>CAWBPY010000017.1:0-370956 GCA_963790745.1 uncultured Acidobacteriota bacterium | reverse complement strand
AAGAAGTTGATTGATGCGGCAGGTGACTCTAGTGAGTCACCTGCTTTGTTTTGGGGTCACAAATTGTGACCTCAAAAGTTGCAAATTAGGCCGGTTTTCCATCTTTTCGATCTTGAGGTCACAATTTGTGACCTCAAGTTTTAAGAGCGCCGAAGGCGCGGAATATGATAGCCAGGGGCAAGCGCCGAGCCTGCGAGGCGCGTCGCCCCTGGGTAAAACCGTAGTGGACCACGAGCTCTGAAAGAGCGGAATAAACAGCAATGATATTTCGCACTTTCAGTGCTTTCTCCATTATTCAAATGCTAACCAGGGGCGACGCGCCTCGCGTTGCTCGGCGTTTGCCCCTGGCTGTCATATTTTCGCGCCTTTGGCGCTGCGCCGATTGAACACCCAACTAGCCGCGCCGATTACATTCCAACTAGCCGATTCGAGCGTTTTTGAACTTTCCTCACCCTCTAGCGTAGACTCTACCTTTTCGTTTTCGAGTCACCTAAAGCATAGAGTTACGAATGGATATCCCCAAACAATACGACCCCAAAGAGGCGGAGCAGCATCATTACGAGCGCTGGGAGAAGAATGGTTATTTTGCACCTGAGATTAATCGCGATCCGAAGGCGCCGGTTTTCAGCATAGTTATCCCACCACCTAACGTCACTGGCTCGCTACACATGGGCCATGCGCTGCAACACACGTTTATGGACGTGATGACGCGGCATAAGCGCATGTGCGGCTATCGCACGCTCTGGCTGCCGGGGACGGACCACGCCGGCATCTCAACTCAGCTAATGGTCTCGCGCGCGCTGAAGAAAGAAGGGAAGTCGCGTCACGATCTCGGACGCGAGAAGTTTATCGAACGCGTCTGGCAGTGGAAGCACGAATCCGGCGGACAGATTACGATCCAGATGCGTCGTGAAGGCGTATCGGTCGACTGGTCGCGAGAAAAGTTTACGATGGACGAAGAGCTTTCTCGCATCGTGCGCGAAGTCTTTGTCCGTTTATACGACGAGGGAATGATCTATCGTGGCAACCGGATTGTTAACTGGTGTCCGCAGGACCAGACCGTACTCTCGGATCTCGAAATCGAAAAACTGCCACAAGCCGGAAAGCTCTACTACCTGCAATATCCGATCAAGAACAGTGACCGCCGTGTTACCGTCGCAACGACGCGACCGGAAACAATGCTCGGCGATACCGCTGTCGCTGTGAATCCACACGACGAACGTTACGGCGACCTGGTGGGCCAAACAGTTTTGTTGCCTCTCACCAAGCGCGAGATTCCGATCATTGCCGACGAGTACGTAGATCCGCAGTTTGGCACCGGCGCAGTGAAGATCACGCCGGCACACGATCCAAACGACTACGAAATGGGTCTGCGTCACAATCTGCAGCAGGTGGTCGTGATCGATCCGCATGCAAAAATGACAGCCGACGCAGGCGCAGACTACGCCGGACTCGATCGTTACAAAGCTCGTGACAAAGTCGTCGCTGATTTCGAAGGCTTGGGATTGCTGGAAAAGATAGTTGACTACGAGTTCTCGATCTCCAAATGTGAACGCTGCAAGACTGTCATCGAACCTCTGATCTCGACACAGTGGTTCATGAAGATGGACCATCTGCGCGACCTCGCCCTCGATTTGATGGCGCGCGAGCAGTTGCCGCAATTCACTCCGGAAACACCGTACCGGAGGGTCTATACGGACTGGCTTGAAAACCTGCGCGACTGGACGATCTCGCGGCAACTCTGGTGGGGACATCAGATTCCCGCCTGGTACACGCCTAGTGGAGATGTCATCGTCGCGAGGTCTGAAGAAGAGGCGCGTACGAAAGCAGGCACGAGTGAACTCACGCAGGATCCGGACGTTCTCGATACGTGGTTCTCTTCCGCGCTTTGGCCCTTCTCAACCCTCGGTTGGCCCAACGACACTCAGGATCTAAAGACCTTCTATCCCACGTCCGTGCTCGTAACGGCGCGTGACATCATCTTCCTGTGGGTCTCGCGCATGGTGATGATGGGGCTGAAGTTTGTTGGCGATGAGCCGTTCGCGGATGTTTTCATCACCGGCACAATTCTCGACAGCCAGGGCCAGCGCATGTCGAAGACGAAGATGAACGGCATCGATCCGCTCGAAGTGTTCGACAAGTTTGGCGTCGACGCAACGCGTCTCACGCTCGCCCAGGTCGGCAGCACTGACACACGTTGGAATGAAAAGCAGGTTGAGTCGTATCGCAACTTCGCCAATAAGATCTGGAATGCAGCGCGCTTCTGTCTGCTCAACTCGGAAGGTGCAGAAGTCAAACCGGAAATACTCGAGCAAAGCACTGCACTCCACGATCGATGGATTGTTTCACGACTGAACGGGGCCGCGCGAGATCTCAACGCCGCGATCAATGCTTACGAGTTTCATGGAGCTGTTCAGACTCTCTATCATTTCTTCTGGGACGATTTCTGCGACTGGTACATCGAACTCGCAAAAGCAGATGTCACAGCAGAACAGGACAGCGCCGCACGTAGCGAAGCTCGAACGAGATTGCTAACCGTGCTCGAACACGCACTACGTCTGTTGCATCCGTTCATGCCTTATATCACTGAAGATCTATGGCAGCGATTGCCGGGCGAGAAGCATCTGCATGCCGCTTACGCCGGTGCGCAACCGACGGTGATGCTGACTGCATATCCCGAGGGCGCGGCGAACTTGATCGACGAAGCAGCCGAGTCGGAGATGCAGGCGATCATTGAGTTGATCTCGCGCGTGCGAAACATTCGTTCCGAGATGAATATCAAGCCAGTCGAGCGAATTCCGGTTGTTGTCGCATCGCCTGACGACAAACTACGTCGCGTCTTTTCGTCCGCGCGCGAGCAAATCTCGCGGCTCGTTCGTGCTTCTGAAGTTAACGTCGCCGAGGGTCTTGATGCTCCAAAGGCTTCAGCACGAGCGGTATTGTCCGGTGGTGCTGAGTTAGCCGTGCCCCTCGAAGGCTTGATCGACTTCGACCAGGAACGCCGTCGTTTACAGCGCGAACAGGAAAAGTTGCAGGCCGAAGCGACCAAGCTCGAAGCGCAACTCGGCAATCCGAACTTTGTTGAGCGCGCTCCTGTGGAGCGAGTCAACGAAGTGCGCGAACGCATCGCAGCGATCGCACAACAGTCTTCTCAACTTCAGCAGACAGTCGAGAACCTACAATGAACTGGGTTGACGAAGGCGCCCTGTACGCGCAGATCGGTCTCTTCTTACGCGAAGATCTCGGACGTGGCGACATCACCACGCAGTCGATCATTGCTCGCAACACGCGTGCTCGCGCACGTTTTGTAGCCGGCGAAAACATGATCGTCGCCGGCCTGGAAGCCGCCGAAGAAGTGTTTCTGACACTCGACTCACAGCAACAACTTGAAGCCTTTGTTTCTGATGGCGAACCGGTTGAAGCGGGTAAAGTGATCGCGCGCATGATTGGCTTTGCCGATGTGCTGATCTCCGCGGAACAAACCGCGCTCAATCTCCTGCAACGACTTTCCGGGATTGCGACATTGACGAACCAGTACGTGAAGGCGGTCGAAGGAACTGGTGCTCAAATCGCAGACACGCGCGCCACCACTCCGGGGCTGCGGCCGCTTGAAAGATACGCCGTCGAACTCGGGGGCGGGTCCAACGGCAGGTTTGGTTTAGACGATGGCGTAGTCGTCACGTCAAATCACGTGTCGATTCTCGGCGGGGTGGCGAGTGCCGTTAAGACCGCGAAGGAGAAATTGGGTTACCTTCATAGGGTCGCGGTGGAAGTTTCGAGCGAAGGTGATGTGAAGGAAGCTGTCACAGCGGGCGCTGATGTGATTGTGATCAGAGATCTCAGCGCGACTGAATTCGGACGGCTCGCCGGAATCGCGAGGGAGTTGTCAAACTCGATCGCGATTGAGTGCGCAGGAAAGATTACACCGGAGAATGTACGTGAGTACGCCGCAGCAGGCGCGCAACTGATCCGGATCGAGGCGTTGACCAATGCAGCCCCGGCGATGAATATCAGCTTTAACGTTCAGCCTTTTTAGCCACAAAAGCACAACCAAATGAGTTGGGGGAACAAGACGAGGCAAAAGCTTGCGCATCGCGCGCTCGAACGGCAACTCGCTTATCAGGAACGCAAGGCTGAACACGTTCGCGGGCGCGAAGAAGAGATCATCAATGCGATGAAGCGATCGTCGCATCGCGTGCGCGAAATGCTCGAGACGTTTCAACCGATAAGTTCTGACGCTCGTGTTATTGAAGTTGGTAGCGGAGCGCATGGACTGATCTTCTATTTTGGATCAGAGCCTGGAGTCGGAGTCGATCCACTCGCGGTCAGTTATGGACGGCTGTTTCCGGGCTGGCAACGCAGTGCGAAAACTGTCGCGGCGTGTGGCGAGTCGTTGCCATTTGCCGATCAGAGTTTCGATGTCGTGCTTTGCGACAACGTAGTTGATCACGCTGAGTCACCGAAGCGGATTGTGAGTGAACTCGTCAGAGTTCTTGCTCCGGGCGGGTTGCTCTATTTCACCGTAAACATTCATCATCCAGTGTACGCTGTCGCCGCGGTACTACATTCGGGCTGGAGGGCGATTGGTGTACCTTATGAGGTTGGTCCGTTTGCCGACCACACGATTCACCTGACACTCGAAGCTGCGACGAATTTGTTCGAGAATCTGCCTTTGCAGATTCTGAGCTCGAAAAGCAACATTGACGAAGCCCGGGCACGATCTCGCAAAATGCCGCCACGGCACGTCGGAGATCGACTAAAGCGCGTGTTTTTCAAGAATGCGCTGTACGAAGTGGTGGCTCGCCGGATTTAGGTTTTGGAACGGGCAGGCCACACGGCTCGTGAAAGCCTCGGAGCATCGGGCTGAAGCTTGATGGCATCTTTAATTGCGGGGTATCTTAGAGCGGTAAAAGGAGCACCACCATGCCTGTTTGGATTCGTAATTACATCAAGTTCCTCGTTGCAGCGTGCCTGATTGTCAGCTTCTGTCTGGTTGAGGCCGACGCGCAAACGCGGCGGAAAAAGCGTCGCCGGAGCGTGCCTGCAGCGCCAAAGCCCGTGATCACGAATCCCACAATCGCTCCTCCTGAGGCGTCCAAGAGTCCCACGCCTGACGGGGACGTAAAGATCATCAGCACCGCTGATTCCACCAAAGACGATTCCAAGGAATCAAACGAGCCACTTCAGGGCTGGAAGCCTAAAGTCACCGTTCCCGAGCCGACAGAAGAGGAAAAGACGCAGCAAACGATCAGCGATCTTTCAAGGCAAGTGGACAGGCTTAACAACAAGCTGACACAAATGCAGGAAGACGATCGCTACCAGCTCGATATGGAGCGACTCACGCGCGCCGAACAGCGTGCCGAGCAGTTGCGTTCGCAGTTGATGGATGTTCAGTCCAAGATTGCCGACTTTGAATCTAAGATCGAGCAGATCGAATGGGCTCTGCGGCCTGAGAACCTCGAAAACTCGACTGCGGGTTACGGGAGCACGCGCCCCGAAGCCCTCCGCGAGGCACGTAAGAAATCGCTTGAGAGTGAGAGGTCGAGAGTTCAGGCGCAGTTGAAACTTGCCGAAACTAGTCGATCGCGTTTGGAAGGCGCGGTTTCGAATGCGGATTCGGAAGTTGACCTGCTACGAGCGAAGCTCGACCAACGTCGCGCGCAGATGGATGCCGCTCCGGCTGAGACGCCTCCAAAGCCACGAAAGCCTTAGTTAGCCACAAAAAGGCACAAAAAGCACAAAACAGATTCAGTCAGGAACTTGTGTGGAGTGCGACAGCTCGCCATACGCCTAACTGGTTGATGAGTGTCAGGGTGTAGTTTGAGCCGTGAACGATGGCTGTATCACCGTAGATTGAAATACTCACCTTAGCCGGATCAGGCTTTCCATACTTCACTTTTCGAGCACGCAGATCGTCGAGCAACTGCTGACGCGTCGTCTGAAGGGAGCCGTGTGTCCAGACGAATGTGGGATCAGTTAATGCGGTGATCTGATCGAGGTTAGCGGAGAGAATGGCGTCATGAAATACAGAATTGGCTGAAGTGACCTCGCTTTTGCTTTCGGCTTCAGTGCGCGGCATTCGTGTCGATTGCCAGTTCACGACCTGCCACTTACCATCGCGCTTAACGAAGGTGCCGCTATTGAGCAGATTGGCGACGTGTTTAGCGCCGCCGCTTTCCGTGGTTGCAACGAGGCGAAATGCGACTACGGCCGTGTCGCCGTACTGTTGAATCTTGATGTCCTCAGCGGTGTAGATGGTTTTGGCATCGGTTGGTTTTGGGGCTGGTGCAGAACGCACGTCGTGCATTACTTCAGACTTGTTCACCCGGCGACCGGCGGAACGCGTGTAGATCAAATCGTCGGCCCAGAAGCCTTCGTGAATAGCTGTATCGTTGCGTGAAGCGCCCGCTAAGAAATCATTCAACAGTTTGGTCAATTCAGCGGCGTCAGGTGCGGTTTGCGCAAACACGCCGCAGCTCAGTAACAACACCAAAATCGCGGATGAAGCAACTCTCTTCATAATCTGTCCTTACTGATTCGGAAATGGTTAGAATTTAGTCTTCATAGTTTCGCCTAACTTACAATGGGGGTTGCCGCCATCGTTTCCTCCGAAAGGGATTTTAAGAGGAAACGATATTAGCAGAATCAAGGCTCTTTCTCCGCTACTGTAACCGCCCACCATGAGCCCGTTTCCTGTTGCAATGCTGACCAGTACCACGCAGACACGTCAGTCCACGTCTCACCTGAATCTGCATGAATTTGTTCAAGAACGATCAGTCGCTCGTTGTCTTTGGCAGCGGCGAATCTCGTCCACAGCGTGCCGCGTTCGTCTCGGTGCGCGGCAAGTGGTTTCACCGTATATCCAAGTCCCTGGAAACAGTCAGACGAAGGATGCAGCATGCGCGTCGGTTCAGTCACCCAGCGAATGATTAACTCGCGTTCACCATCAGTGAAGCGAGCGATCCGACCCGGAAAGTCGGATGCGAAGCTTTTCTCCATTTCGTTCAGAGCGAGGGGCGTCAGAGTCTTGCCTTCAAATTTGGAAGGCCAGCCCGGAAACATGACCGCTGGAGCCGTTCGTGCGGCAGTCTCATACTGCGCAGACAAGTATGGTATGAGCGCTGCAATTACGCAGGCAATTAAGTAGAAGACAGTGCTACGTCGCATACCTTCCTTCTTTGCAGGAAGAACACTGTGAAAACAATTCCGGCCGCTTCCAACACAAACGCAATCACGCCCGCGTACTCATGACTCCATGTGGGAAAATCCAAGACACCGGCTTCGATATAGAACAAAGCCACCGCGCGAAACACGTTCGCACCGATGATCACAATCCCCACGAGAGGCATTAGCAGAAGAGTTTTGCGAACAGGCAGTTCATACAAACACAAAACGACAAACGTTAAGAACAAACCGACCCAAAGCATTTTGATTCCACTGCACGGCCCGTCAATCCAGATCAATTGACCAGACCAGTTCAGGCACGTTCCCTCAGCAACAACAGCAAAGCCCGCGATCCGCAGGATCGGAGCGGTTAGTTCAGCGACGACAATGCGCAATGGATAGCCACCGAAGAATTGCAGCGTCGGGATCGTCGGTAATGAAAGGTACAGGAGGCCAAACAATCCTGCGTGAAAAGCTTTTCCGAACCGCAACAGACTTGCGGTCACCGCAACCGCTGTGAATGCAATCAACGCGCGTGCAAGTGGAGGCAACACAAAATATGTCGCGGCGTAAACGAGAATCAGCACCGCAGGCAACCAGAGTGCTCGCTCGTTCTGAGGTAAAGGTTTTCGAGAGACAATCAAAAAGACAACTGCAGCGACAACTGCGAGTACGCCCCACGGCTGGTCCCATGAATAGACGGCGCGTGTGACGTACCAGTGCCACACTTCCCAGAAGGCAAGCAACTGAAGACCGAGAATTAAAAGCAATCGCTTCATACCACACATCGGCCCGGACCTGCCTTGCGATACTTCATATATGCAAGCCAGACCATAAACGCGCCCGCAACTATAAACAGCACGACCATCTCTGGTTCCGGAATCGTCGGCACTGTTCCAGCATCAACTGGCTTCAGATCGTTGTCTTTATACTGTTGCTCTGTTTCCAGGACGACCGCTCCGGTTACTGGAGTTACGAGTTGATACTGCGCCGCGAGTGTTATCGCTTCGTCCTCCAGCTCAGCATCTCGAGGAGCAAGAATTCGCGCGACCTCGTCATTAGCCCATAATCGCGCGAGGTGATCAGATGTTTCGTGTGCTTCAAGAATTTGCTTCGCGTCCAGCTTTTTGCTTGAACGCACAAATGCATAGGTCTTCATGCGACCCGTTAGCCGCGCAAAGAGGTATTTCAAATCCTGGTCCAGCTCGCCTGTGCGCGCGACAAACTTAACCTCATCGATCCCGTCGAGTGTCTTTTCGATTTCGTCTGCACCGCGGGTGGCTTGAACAGAATAAAGTGTTGGTCCATATGGACGATTGTTCCAGCGCTGCCGGAGTTCTTCGGGAGAACGGATCAGCAGACGTTGTGGATCATGAATCCAGACAATCGCGTTGTTGCCGGGTTTTTCGGCGGCGAGGTCCCATGCTTTTAGTAGCGCAGGCATGTTATCTGCGCCGCCGCCGTAGTTCGCATAGTTCAAGACCGAGTGGATTTCATTAGGACCATCGGCGAGATTTTTGAACGAGTTGTCTCCGTCGATCATGTCCGCATCGGCCAGGACCATCTTGACGTCAAACTCGGGCGGAAGCGACGAGACCGCATTTTGCAGGTGCGATAGCCACCTGTACATCGTCTGTGATGTGTCCACCACCAACACGATCCGCTGTAAGTGGGTGGGTGTGCGCTCTTCAATCTTTTGCTGGGCCATGAATCGTTTTTCAAAGGGATCCTTACTCCATACCTCGTTTATATCTGCTCTTTCGACCAGAATAGCGGAGGCCGCCTGTGAGAGCTCTTCATCCCGAATCGAGCCTGCCAGAATGGAGTCGCTGTCCTCCAGGAAAGTATTAAACGTTTGGTTAAATGGCCAGAGGCGTGTTTTTGATTTGATCCTTACAGCGTGATAGACCTCGTCAGCAATTCGGAAATTTCTATTTGCGAAGTACGGCAGCAAAAGTTGCGCGCGGTTCGGCTCCTCCAAAGGAAGAGGTAACGTAATGCCGAATCGGATTTTCATTTCACCACCGTTCGGCGGAACCGGAAAACATTGGACCAGTATGCGATCGCGGCCGGCTGTCGTCACGAGAACTGGATCGCGTCGTTGTTGAATAGCAACTTGCTGGTAAGCTCGTGTGACCTTGCCACGACCGGCAAATGCGGCCTCACGAGGCTCGCCGTTTACCCACAACGTCAGACGCGACACGACGCCCCCAGGTGGCAGTTGCACCTCGGTGCGCGCTTCTCTCTGATCGGTCGATTCGTTTCGAAAGACGAGGGTCCACTCCATATAACCCACGCCACCGTTGGCATCAACGGAACCCTCGAGTTTGGAATTTGTTAATGAGAGGCCTTTTAATTTGCCACGGATTCGTGAGCCGCCTTGATCATCATCGAAGTCAACAGTGTCTTGCGGAATAATCCGGCCACCTACTCGCTCAGGGGGCAGGGAAGCGTCGAAAGTTTCTCCGGTGACGCGATAATAAATCTTCTGTGCTTCGGTCGGATCTACAGTGTTTCCCATGAACATGGCAAAGCCGAGAAGATCCGTGGCGATGCCGCTTCGGTTGAAGCAACTTCGCAGCAGTGCGTCTTTGCTGCCGTAAGTACGCAGAAAACGTATGCCTTCAGCTCTGGTTTGGGGTGAGTCGGAGATTGCCTTTTGCAGTCCGATTCTTGTGAGCGTGGCCGGAAGCTCAATTACTCCCAGCACCGCGAGGGTCACACCGAGTCCGACGAGGAGACCCCGCTTTTTGACAGTAAAGGTTTTAGTGGGTGAGGTAGCCGCGATCTGATTCAACTTATGTCTCATCACCAGAGCTGCGATCAGTGAGAAGTAAGGCGCGAGGGGCAGGAATCCAAGACCGATGATCACAGTGAGTAGTCCGAGCGGCAGAATTGGCAGGTAGACGATCGAGTAGAAGATCGAGATGCCGATGACGATGGCATTTATAAACCCCGCCAGCCGGAGGCGGTCGGGTATCCCTCGTCGAATCGCAAACCAGACCTGAAGTTGGGCCAGGGGCACAAAGATCACCAGCAGCAGGTGCCAAGTCGTGGGAAGCGGATCGAAGAAAACTTCGGCGCAGATGTGGGTGGATGCCTCGACCGTGATTGAAATCGCGGGCATGATCACGCCCAAAACAAACAGAAACCAATGGGATTTAGGTTGGTAAGCCTGTTCCTCCATTGCCCCTCCTGAGTTTTCAATTGGCCGAAGACTTTACATTACAAAGTAGTTTACCGCAAGAGAAAAGTTGAACCCCGGGTACTTAGTGCTTGGAACTTTGTGCTTTGATCCTGGTGTCGTAGACTTAGCACAGTTTGGACAAAATCAACACGTAATACAAAGCACAAAGTTCCAAACACAAACTCAAGTACAATGTCGACCATTCAACAGCGCGACCTATATCGCATGATCAATGAAGCAGCCGAGCGTGGCGAGCGTGTCGTTGTTGCTACTGTCGCGCACACGCGTGGCTCGACGCCGCAGCAACGTGGTGCAAAAATGCTCTTCTTCCAAAACGGAGAAGTCGCAGGAACTGTCGGCGGTGGCTGCATCGAGGCTGAGGTCTGGGCCGAGGCGAAAGAAGCTATGCGCTCAGGAGAATCCGAGTTGCACCACTTCTCGCTCACCGCTGATGAAGCAAGCGAAGAGGGAATGGTTTGTGGCGGGACGATGGACATTTTTGTCGAGGTCATGAATCAGTAGTAATTCGATGGCTCAAGATTTTTTAGCTAACTACAAGGCCAAACACCAGCATCCGTTGAACCGGCTGACGCACAGCATCGGCATACCGATGATTGTCGTCTCGCTGCCGTTGTTCTTTTTCAACTGGCGCTGGGCACTCGTTTTGTTCGTCGTCGGCTGGATCTTGCAATTTGTGGGACACGCGATCGAGGGAAATCAACCTGCCTTTTTCAAGAACCCCGTCTACCTTCTGATTGGACCACTTTGGGTCCTGCGTCGGGCCGCTGCCGTTTTTGGTTTCGACAAACAAAGACTATCCAAGTAGATATCCTTCCGGTTGAAGCAATATCGATGACTGAATCAGGCGACCAAACATCTTCGATCGTGAAGATGATCGAGCAACTACTCGAACGCGGTGAAGTTGCGCTCGTGGTTACGAAAGTGAGCGGCCAGGGAGCAATCGGCGCAAAGCTGCTTGTGCGCCAGGGCGGGGTCACACACGGGAGTCTCGGCGATCTGGCGCTAGACTCACTCGTCGCGAATCACGCGTCACGCTTTCTCGCGTCACGCGATGAGACACGAATGATCGGTGCAGGGGAATTGGATCCAAACTTTCCCGCCGCTCGCGAAACAAATCTCTTGTTTGAACGACTTCAGCCGGCGCCGCGGCTCGTAATTTGTGGCGCCGGGCACGTAGGAGCATCGCTGGCGCGACTTGCTGCATTTGCTGGTTATCACACCACGTTGATTGATGATCGTGCTGACTTTCTAAAGCGCGAACGATTTCCTGAAGCTCAGATCGATCTGATGGTGGCTAACGACTGGAGCGCGGCGTTGTTGGAAGCTATTGGAAACGGTCGTGGTGTGTCGGTCGCAGTTGTGACAAGAGGTCACAATGAAGACGAGCAGTGCCTGCAAGTTGTAGTGCGCGCTAATCCTGATTACGTTGGATTGATAGGAAGTAAGCGACGCACCTCAATCGTAATCGATCGACTTCGCGAGTCTGGAACTCCTGAAGAGCAACTCAAAAACATCCATGCGCCGATCGGCCTCGATATCGGCGCGGTGACGCCGGAAGAAGTGGCGCTCGCTATCATGGCCGAAATCGTCGCGGAACGACGTGGGGGCACATGCACGCCCTTGAGCCACAAAAAGGCACAAAAAGCACAAAAGTGATTTAATGCCCATTGAGATCGTAGTTACTCCCAGACCGCCCGCGACACGTCGCAGCGGAATGTTCCGCGCGCTTTCCCATCGCAATTATCGTCTCTTCTGGATTGGGGCTTTCCTCTCGAATGTCGGTACGTGGATGCAGGCAGTTGCGCAAGGCTGGCTTGTATTACAGTTGACCAATTCACCCTTCTGGCTGGGTCTCGACGGTTTTATGGCAACCGCTCCAGCGTTCGTCTTCACGCTTCTGGGCGGTGCTTTCGCAGATCGAATTGATCGACGCCGCTTACTTCTCTACACGCAGGTCGTCGCCGGAATTGCAGCGCTAGCTCTTGCCGGCTTAGTGGCTACAAACGTGGTGAATCGCTGGATGGTTTTGGGTTTCTCATTTGTGACGGGTTGTTGTATGTCGCTTGCGAGTCCTTCGTACCTGGCTCTCACCTACGATCTCGTGGGTCGCGAAGACCTCGCTAACGCCGTTGCGTTGAACTCAACGCAGTTTCAGTTGTCGCGGGTGGTTGGACCAGCCTTGGCCGGCGTCGCGTTTCGCCTGTTTGGAATTGCGGGATGCTTTTTTGCTAACGGTCTTTCCTTCATCGCGGTGGTGGCGGCACTTTGGATGGTACGAATGGACCGTCGATCGGGCTCCGAGGTGCCGGCAGTAAAAGAAAGACCTAAGATTTTGCGGGATATAGCCGAGGGCTTCGTGTACGTTCGGAACCGTCCAAGAGTCTCGTCGTTGTTGCTGCTGGCGGCGGTCAATAGTCTATTTGGTGCGCCTTACTTCACGCTCGTGCCGATCTACGCGCGCGATATTTTTCATCTTGGTGAAACGGGCCTGGCGTTGATGATGGGCACAGCCGGTGCCGGCGCTTTTTTCGGAGCGCTGTTGGTTGCTTTTCTTGGCGACTTTCAGCGGAAAGGCTGGTTCGTTTTGGGTGGGGCGATAATGTTTGGTTTGTGCATCACAGGCTTTGCTCTGTCTAACCGGTTGATGGTTTCGTTACTTTTTCTTTTCGGGCTGGGTTTTGCACTCGTGGTATCGGTTGCGCTCACCAACACGTTACTGCAGAAGCTCGTTACCGATGAAATGCGTGGCCGCGTAATGAGCATGTTTATTCTGTCTTTTATGGGCACGATTCCGATTGGGAACATCGCGGCCGGCACCGCCTCTACTCATTTCGGCCCGCAGTATACGCTGGCTGTGGGCGGATTGGTGGTGACGGTGGTCGCCACCGGCGTATCGATTTTCAACAGGCGTCTGCGCGATCTTTACTAGCGCTGTTGAAACTGACGCCACCTTGGAGTGCGGCGGCCTGACGCCGCTTTGTTATCGTTGAGGCCGGATCGAGGCGAAAGCGGCGTCAGGCCGCCGCACTCCAAGGTGGCGCAAGAACCTCTGGCATCGCCGTTCTATCTACCAGCAAGTGGTTAATGTCCAATTTTTGGAGACTGTAATGCGATTCCAAACCTCGATAATGCGGCTTTTATTGATGCTTTCGTTCATTTTCGCCCTCGCGACAATCGCCAGCGCGCAGGGCATCATCGTTCCGGGTCCTTGCCGCCGTTGCCCGGATCCTCGGCCAGTTCCACTCCCGCGCGCCCTGCCGATTAAGTCGATCAAGATTGACACGAAGATCAGTTCACAAGTCGCTACGACTCACGTCGAGCAGGTATTTCGCAACGACACCGGGGCCACGCTCGAAGGAACTTATCTCTTTCCGATTCCTGAGTCGGCCTCGATAGCTGAGTTTGCGATCTGGGATGGCGATCGACGACTCGTCGGTGAGGTCAGGACTCGCGAAGAAGCGCGCCGGATTTACGACGAAATCGTCCGGCGTCAACGCGACCCTGGATTGCTCGAATACGCCGGCAAGGATCTGTTTCAGGCAAGCATTTTTCCGATTCTGCCGCACTCCGACAAGAAATTGGAGATCACTTACACCCAGGTGGTTCGCGCTGAAGGCGGAACCGTTTCATATCGTTATCCGTTGGGTACTGGCCGGCAGATAGCTCAAATCGGTTCAGTTGCCGGACGTGTTGAAGTCGAAAGCAAAGAGCCAGTGCGGAATGTTTACTCACCCACGCACGTCATCGACGTCAAGCGCAACACGGATCGACGCTCGCTGGTTTCATTTGAGAGCCAAAGCGGCAAGGAACCTCAGGACTTCCAGTTGTTCTACACGATCTCGAAAGAAGATTTTGGCCTTACGCTCCTGACACATCGCGAGCCCGGCAAACACGGTTATTTCCTGCTGATGATTTCGCCGAAAGACGATTGGACGGATCAGGAATACTCCGCCAAAGATGTTGTATTCGTAGTCGATACTTCGGGCTCGATGGCCGAAGAGGGAAAGATGGAGAAAGCACGCGCGGCGTTGTTGTACGGTGTGAGAATTCTTCGCCCGCAGGATCGCTTCAACATCATCTCGTTTGCGGGTGAAGAACACCTGATGGAAGCACGCCTGATTCCCGCGGACGAGAAAGGTCGCGCACGCGGCGAGACATTCGTAAAAGCTCTCAGACCAGTTGGTGGAACAAACATCAATCAGTCGCTGCTCGCTTCACTTCGTCAATTTAGCGAAGCAGATCGTGAGCGACCAAAGATGCTGGTGTTTATGACAGATGGTTTGCCGACAGTCGACGAAACTAACGTTTCAAGAATCATCGACAATGTTCAAAAGGCGACCAGAGCGGGTGTGCGACTGTTCACGTTTGGTGTTGGTTACGACGTGAATACGGCGTTGCTGGACAAGCTGGCGGCTGAAAACGGCGGCGTTGCCGATTACGTCGAACCGAAAGAGGATCTCGAAGTCAAAGTTTCGAATTTCTTCTCAAAGGTCAATTATCCAGTGCTCACGGATCTACAACTCGACATGGGTGGGGCACAAACCGATCTGATCTATCCGCGCGGTATTCCTGATGTATTTCGTGGATCGCAAGTGACACTCATCGGGCGTTACAGCAATGAGGCGGATCTGAAAGCATTGCAGTTGAAGTTGAGTGGTAAAACAGGGGGTACGGTTCGCAGTTACACCTATGCCAATCTGAGTTTCCCGTTGCGCACTGATGCAAACGATTACTTGCCGCGTTTGTGGGCCACTCGTCGCGTTGGCTGGCTGATGGAACAGATACGTTCAAATGGCGAGCAGAAAGAATTGCGCGACGAGATCGTTGATCTCGGAACTCGCTACGGCATCGTCACGCCATACACTTCCTATCTGGCGTTGGAAGACGGAGCCGTTTCGAGACGCGACGTCGACATGCGGGTGACGCCGGGCCGAGTAATGAGGCCCAGTGGTACTAGTGGCGGTTTTGGTAGTTTGAATGCGCCCAACGCCGCTCCGGCTCCGAGCCCTGGCATGGCGCAGCCCGTGACCGGAGCAGAAGCAGTTCAGCGAAGCAAGGCGGCCCGCGCTCAGCAGGAACGGCTAGTGCTGAAAGACGATGAGACGCGCACGGATGCAGTGAAACGCGCTGCAGGAAAGACTTTTTATCTCATCGAGAGTGTTTGGACTGACTCTGAATTCAAAGCTGCATCAGGCTTGCCGGAAACGGTCGTCGTATTTGGCAGCGACGAGTACTTCGCGTTACTGAAACAGAATCCAAAACTCGGAAGTTACTTCTCGTTAGGTGAGCGAGTGGTCGTCGTTCTGGACGGTCGCGTTTACCGCGTGACAGTTAAATAGCTCTCCCCAACCTGGCCACAGAGAAGCACATTTGCGTTTTTTGTGCTTCTTTGTGGCTGACTCTTGTCTTCGGTCTTCAAATTAGGTACAAAACTGAAAACAAAATCAGGATGAGTACCAGAACAATGAAGCTAATCCGCTTTTCTGCGGTTCTCATTGTGTTGCTGACTCTGGTCGGCGCAGCACGAGCCCAGGGCTGGTCGCCGATCAAGCTCAACACAGGTGGAAAAGATCTCAACACGGTCTATTTTCTCGACAGCAGGCGCGGCTGGGTCGGCGGCGACAATGGTTTCCTGAGCCAGACCGAGAATGGCGGGCAAACATGGACGCCGCTGAACGTCGGCACAAAAGCCGCAATCAACGACATCTACTTTCGCGACGAAGAAAAGGGCTTTCTGCTGGCAGGAAATTCGATCTTCGTCACTCGCGATGGTGCGAGCTGGACGCAGCAGCGAATATTTCTTCCGGAAGAGTTCGAAGGCGCCGACGTCGAGTTGTATAGCGTGCGTTTTTCGAGCAAGAAGAAAGGTTGGGTGGTCGGGTCAGTTAGCAAGCGCGACCGCGTCGTTGACAGCATCCTCGTCTATACGGACGACGAGGGACTGAGCTGGCGGAGGCAACGTGCTCCGAGCAGGCTCGAGCTGATTCATATCGATTTTGTCAGTGATAAACGCGGTTGGATCGTTGGTGACGGCGGCACGATTCTGTTCACGCGCGATGCGGGAGCGAGTTGGACAAAGCAGAGCGTCGGAACGACCGGGACGATTTACCACGTTGATTTTCGCAATGACAAAGACGGCTGGGCGGTCGGTGAACGCGGAACGTTGTTGCGCACGACAAATGGCGGCGAAACCTGGACGACGGTTTCCACGAACACGAACGTCACGCTGTTGAGTGTTCAGTTTTTGAGTGATGAAGAGGGCTGGGCAATCGGACGATCAGGCACGATTCTGAGAAGCAGCGACGAAGGCAAGACGTGGGTGCAACAAGAATCAACAACGAAGCAAAACCTTTACTCGCTGATTTTCAACAAGAAGATCGGATGGGTAGTTGGTGGTGCGGGTGTGGCGTTGCGTTACGAGCGCAACTAGACAACCTGAAAGCGTTCTGAAGACATCTCAGGACCGAGGTTAACGGATCGCCGCAACGGATAGCGACGACCATAACACTCGGTTCCTCCTGTGATTCGCCCGGCATGTCGGCCATGCCGGGCGCTTTTATTTTCGGAAGACATTAGGCGCAAGGATCGCTAAGAAAGTTGTTCTCTTAGCGATCTTTGCGCCTTTGCGTGAAAGCTTTTCTTAGTCTTTAGTGCCCCGGAACGGAAGCTCGGGTGAGTTCTGCAGCTTCAACGTTCCTTCCACTTGCTCGCCTTCAAACCTCGCGGATAGCTCGGCTTCGACGCTATCTCCATCCATCTCCAAAGAAGTGGGGGCGTGGAACGAGTTATTGCTGATTTCAATCGCTCCAAGATCGGCGTCGCCAATTTCCGAATGAAAGATTGCGGTGTGACCGGCACCGGTGTGTGAAATCGTCAACGTTGCCGGAATCGTTTGGCCGAGTGGCGTTTCGACTTCGATCGACCAGGCACCTACGGGATCAGTCGTAGCCGAAGCCTCAGCGGTTTTTCGTCTGCCGGCGGTGTTGTAAACCTCGATATCTTCACAGTACGGTTTCATCTGATCCAGCACCAAAGCGCCATCGCCGACCACAATCATCGCTGCTTCATCCGGTTTGACGTATTCTCGAGCGACTCTTTGCATCTCTTCCACCGTGACCGCCTGGACTCGATCTCGATAAGTCTCAAGATAGTCAATCGGCAGATTCAACATCTTGATTTGAACTAACTGATCCGTCAGTCCTTCCTGCGTCTCGAGTCGAATTGGAAAAACGCCGGTGAGATACGACTTCGCATCAGCAATCTCTTTCTGAGAAACCGGTTCGTTGCCGATACGATTCAACTCATAGAAAAACTCTTTCAGCGAGTCGCCCGTAACCGGTGTTCGGACTTCAGCCGTCACGCGAAATGTGCCTGCTGTACGGCGCGCGTCCAGAGTTGAATACGCTCCATACGTGTAGCCTTTGTCTTCACGCAGATTCATGAACAGCCGCGACGATGCGTTAGCACCGAGCACAGTGTGCATCAGCATCAGCGGAAAATAGTCCGGACTCGTTCTCGTAATGCCGCTGTTCGCGATCACGATGTTCGATTGTGCTGAACCGGGTCGATCTACGAGATAGGCTTTTCGGCTAGTGCGAACGGGCGGCGCCGGGAAATTCGCAACGATGTCTTCGCCTCGGTTCCATGTCGAAAACAGTGACTCGGCTTGCTTCACGATCTCGTCGTAGCGGACATCACCGACGACGATGAGAACCGCGTTATTAGGCACGAGCTTGCTGCGATGAAACTTGACGAACTCATCACGCGAGGAGCGATCGATCGACTCCGGAGTCGGCGCCACTACCGAATATGGATGATCTCCAAACATCACTCGCGAAACCATCTCACTCGCGAGAAATGACGGCTGTGCTCGCTGTTGTCGCAAACTCTCTTTCGTGTTTTGTTTGGCGAGCGCAACTTCGTTTTCCGGAAACGAAGGCTCGAGGATTACTTCTGCCAGCAAAGCGAGAACCGGATCGTTGAACTGCTCGAGTGCTGATGCCGCCACAATCGTGTAATCGGAAGTGGCGCCGGCTGATAGACTCGCACCCATGCGCGCAATCTCGTCCGCGATCTCTTTGCTGGTTCTTGTTTGAGTGCCTTCCGGCAAAAGGCCTGCGAGCAGATCCGTAAGTCCGGGAAGATCTGGCGGATCGAAAGCTCCGCCGACACGAAATGCCAGCCGGTAACTGATCAGTGGCAGCCGTTTATCTTCAACAACCACGAGAGAGAGCCCGTTAGGCAGAGTTGCCTCTCTGGGCTTAAGGATTGAGATCGGTCGGGGTGGTAGCGGCGCGGGCGCCTGGCTACGAAACATTTCTGGTTGACTCATGTTAAGCGTGCAGCGGGCCAGAACCTGGCTTTGTTTGTGGCGGCGCATCCGCCGGATCTTTTGGTCGCTCGGAGGCTGTTGGATTTACGACTTCTGCGTGTACCGGCGATTCGGGTTCAGCCGCCGGCTTCTCTGGTACCTGAGGGGGTGGCGCCGCAGGTTGATGAGGATCGCCGGAAGCTTGTGGCGAAGCGGAAGCAGTCGTTTCCTCTTCGGCTTCCGAAGCAGCAACTGGAATGATGTCGAGGACGACGCGATTATCGACATTCATGAAACGAGCAGCGGCGTTCTTGATGTCGCCGGCTGTGACACTGAGATAGTGGTCCAATTCCGAGTCCACGAGCCGCGGGTCTGAATCGTACAAGGCAAACTCAGCCAGGCGCTGTGCCCGGTACATGGTTGATTGACGACCGCGCACGGCATCGTTACACAGTGAATTGCGCAGTTTCTCCATCTCGGCGGTTGTTGGTCCATCCGTCGCGATTCGGTTGATCTCGTCAAAGATCTGATCGCGAATTTTGTTCACATCTTCGTCGGGTTTTGGGAGTGCAAAGATGTAGAGAGCTGATGGCCCACGCCGCTCGTCAATGCCGCCTTCAATCGAAACGACAGATTCGTCGCCCTTTACGAGCTTTTGATACAGACGCGAACTGTCGCCTTCGAATAACAGTGAGCCCGCAAGAGACAGTGCATAGAACTCTGGTTTGCGTCTTTCGGGTATCTTCCAACCGAGCACGAAAGCGGGCGCTGGCGCTAACGGATCTTCAAAAGTTTCTTCACGAATCGCCACTGCTTCCGGTTCCGAAACATCGACCGGCGGTGGAACGGGTTGCGCAGGAATGTTACTGAAATACTTATCGACGAGTGCGCGCGCCTCGGCATTGTCAAAATCGCCCACGACAGTTAGCACTGCGTTATTCGGCGCGTAGTAAATCCGGAAGAAGTTTTGGAGGTCGTCGATCGTGGCAGCATCTAGATCTTCCATCGATCCGATCGTCGAGTGCGCGTTGGCCGGGTTCTTGAAGATCAATTCATTCATGCGCAGGAAGGCGTTGACGTAAGGTTGATTGTCGTAACGGAGTCGCTTTTCTTCCTGCACGGCGTTGCGTTGATTGTCGAGATTCTCTTGCGTCACCTTCAGCGAACGCATCCGATCGCTCTCCAGCCAGAAAGCGAGTGGCAGGTAATTCGACGGCAACGTTTCAAAGTAATTTGTGCGCTCAGTGGACGTGGTGCCGTTCATCGTGCCGCCGGCGTTGAAGATGTATTGAAAGTGCGCGGCTTTGGGAACGTTTTCCGAACCCTGAAACATCATGTGTTCAAACAGATGCGCAAAACCGGTTCGTCCCTCTTTTTCGTTTCGCGAGCCGACGTCGTAGTAAACAGCAATTGAAACTACTGGGATAGCACGGTCTGGACTCAACACCACGCGCAGACCGTTAGCGAGAGTAAATTCTTCGATTGGAGTTGGCGGTAATTGAAATCGTTCTGTCACAAAAATTTTTCTCTGCCAGAAACAAAGGCGTGCTTTACCGTTCGCGAGGAAGGTAAAGCACTGCTTTGGGGGGAAGATTGTTAGACAGGCGCGAATTTCAGGCGCCAGCTTCGCGCGCTTCAGATAGTCTTATCAGCGATCATGCCGCGCAGTTCAGCTCGCAGTCGTTCGATTTCAGCGAGCTTTTGTCTGACGCGCTCAAACAATGCCGATTGAGTTTTGATGCCCTCATCGATCAGGAACCCGGCCGCTTCGGCGCGACTCCTGAATACACCGGCCTGGACCAGAGCTTCGAGCTTCTCCTGCGCTTCAGGCGAAATCTTCACGGCGACAACGTAATCATCCTTTGCCGAGATTGCTTTCTCGATGGTCCTACTTATATCGCGTCCGATTGCGCTCAGTGATTCCGGAATACGCGAGGCAATATCGCGGACTGACGAAGCGGTTCGATTATGGTCTTCCGCACCGGATTCCGGATCATCGTCACGAAGCATCAGGTCGTCGATTCTTTCCGGCGTCGGGTGGTCTTCCTTGTGATACGGACTGCTCATTAGTAACAGACTCCTTTTGCAAACTACCGAATTCTATCTGTCCGTTCTTTACGATTGTTTGCCGTTGTAAGTTCATTCTACGGAGCGCGGGAAACACGGTCAAGCAATGGGTAATTGAAGTTTAGCGGCGGGAATGTCTTCCGAGCACAACCTTGCTCGCGTAGTCGGCATCCGTTATATTGCAAGTGCGACGTAGGCTGTAGTTACGTCGTTTGAAGTCTGTAAAAAATCCGAGGTTCGCAGTGAAAAGAATTCCAGCTCTCGTCCTGCTCGTTTTTTCTCTAATACTGCCCGGCGTTGTGATTGCGCAATCCACCAATCCCGGTACAAGCCCGGCAGGGCGGCGACCGCGAGGGGGACCGACCGCTGCGACGGCAGCTGTCGAGCGCGATTTCAACGAAGCTCTGAGGATGATTGAAGAGCAATACGTCGATGGCAAGAAGTTGAACTACAACGACGTATACAAATCCTCGATCATTGGTATGCTTCGCTCACTCGATCCGCATTCCAACTACTACGACCGCGAAGAGTTTGACGAACTTAAGACGGACCAGCGTTCCGAGTACTTCGGAATTGGAGCCTCGATCCAGAATTACGTTCGCGGCGAAAAAGCCGATACTTATATTACCGCCACTTTTGATGGCTCTCCTGCTGGGAAAGCCGGACTGCGCTATGGGGATCGCATTGTTGAAGTTGATGGCGTGGCGATGACCGGTAAATCGTCTCTGGAAGTTCGCGACAAGATTCGCGGCCCGCGTGGTTCGACTGTGAAGTTAACGTTGGAACGCGCCGCCGACAAACGCATCGAGAAGGTTGACATTGTTCGCGATGCGGTTCCGCAACCTTCCATACCTGACGCGTACATGCTGAAACCTGGCGTCGGTTATATCGACATGACGCGCGGCTTCAACTACACGACCACGGACGAACTGCTCGACTCGCTCGATCGCCTGCACGCAAAGGGAATGACTTCGCTCGTGCTCGATCTGCGTAATAACCCCGGCGGATTCCTGGACCAGGCGATTCACGTTGCCGAAGTCTTTTTACGAAATGGCCAGGTGATTCTGACGCAAAAGGGTCGCAACGGTTATCGCGATAACACGTATGAGTCGAGAAACAACGCTCCCGACATGACGCCGCTCGCGATCCTGATAAATGAGAACACTGCATCGGCATCAGAGATCGTCGCTGGAGCAATGCAGGACCACGACCGCGCTTTGATCGTTGGCCAGACCAGCTTCGGTAAGGGTCTGGTGCAGAGCATCATTCCGCTCGAATACGGCGCCGGATTGACGTTGACGTCCGCGAAGTACTACACGCCTTCAGGCCGTCTGATTCAGCGTGATTATTCGAACGGCGGTTTCTACGATTACTACACTCACGGTGGCGGAGTCGCTCGCGAACCCAAAGCCGCGCCGGCTAAACCTGCGGGCCCTGAAACGAAGACTGACACGGGTCGTGCCGTTTATGGCGGCGGCGGAATCGCACCTGACGAGAATGTGAACCCGCGCACAGTTAACCTAACTCAGCGACGTCTGCTGAGCCCGACATTCGCCTTTACGCGTGAATTGGTGAACGGTCGTATTCGTGGTTTCGAAGCGAGCCGCATCGCCGGCGGGATCAATTTCCGTCAAGAATTTAAACCGGAAGAATTCAAGGTTACGGACGCCATGTTCAAGGCATTTCGTGACTTCGCGACTGCTGATCCGGATTTCAAGGTTGCAGCGGCTACCATTGATCGATATCGCGCTTTCATCGAAGTCGAGATACGCTTCAACATGGTAACTGCTGCGTACGGACGGGTGATTGGAGACAGGGTATTCATCACCACGAACGATCCTCAGGTCGCCAAAGCAGTAGACGTTTTGCCAAAAGCCCGCGACCTCGCCATGGGCTCGAATCAAAGCCGAGCACAGTAAAAACAGCCGCAGATCAACGCAAGTGAGCGCAGATCCGTCTGCGCAGCATCTGCGTTAATCCGCGTCCCCTGTTTCAGGCGTAACACAAAGTCTTGCGTCTAAAACCTTCCTGTGCTACGTTTAGCCGCATGAAACGTAACGTACGTCCAACCAAAGGTCTCGTTAACACCGAGGAGCTCGGACGCGCTGTAAAGCGCAGACGTGAAGAGCTTGGACTAAGCCTGCGCGATGTTGCGAGTGAAACATCTGTCTCTGCTTCGACGCTTTCCCGTATCGAAAACGGAACCGGTAAACCAGACGCAGACAACATCGCACGTCTCACCGCGTGGCTCGATGTGCCGATGGAAAGAATCCTCAGCGGACGCGATCCTAAGACGGAAGAGTCGCAAGCCGTCGTTTATTATCCACAGGAGCCAACGCCGGAAATCGTCGAAGCTCACCTGCGAGCGGATCGTAATCTCACGCCCGAAACGGCGGCGGCGCTGTCGGAGTTGTTTCGTGTTGCTTACACTCAGTTCAGCAAGAGCGGTCCGAAGAAGCGACGCTAAACCGACATTAGCCCGACATTAGCCCGACATTAGCCCGACATTAGACCATCGCGCTGAATCCGGTATACTTTCCAAGTGCTACTTGGCGATCTACCTCCAGGTGAAAAGTGGCGAAATTTTGAGTTGAAAGCCCTTGGCCTGCGCGACTTCGCCCGCGTCCGCATTGATCAGCCGCTCAATCCTTTCGACCTCGCACGTTTTGCAAATCTAATCGTAGTCCGGTTCGATGAAGTTGCGGGCCTTAGCGAGAGCGCTCGAGAACACTTGCTCGGAAGCGCGTCTGAAAGCTGGTCAGGCGGGGCATGTACCCTTCCTAACGGCATGAAAGTGGTGATACTTAACCCGACGCACGGCCGTTCGCGGACGAATGCAACGCTGATGGAAGAGATTTGTCACGTGTTTTTGGGCCACCAAGCCAACCGCCTCTCGATCGTAACCAGGGACGAACGTGGTAAGGTAATGAACCGCGACTACCGCAAGGCCGACGAAGAGGAGGCGTACGCGGTCGGGGCTGCGGGCTTGGTTCCTTATGCATCATTGAAGAAAATGTTGCTGCAGGGGAAGACTTCGCAGGAGATTGGATTACACTTTCGTGTTAGCCGCGAGCTGGTTGAGTATCGTATGAAAGTGACTCATCTCTGGCGCGAGTTCAAACATTTAAGAGTTGTCTGATGACTGAGCGATTAAAAGAAGCAAAGCCGGCACTGTCGACCATCGACAAGCTGCGATTGCTACTCGACATTACGAAAAAGATCAGCCGTTCCCTCGACCTCCAGGAAGTACTAAACCTGGTGATGGACACGCTTGACTCGCTGATTCCGTATGATGCCGCCGGCATCTTTGTCTTGCAGTGTCTCGACCCGGAACTTGTTCCCGAAGGTGAAGAACCCTGCACCTTTAAATCTGAAGCGGTGCGAGGCTACGACATCGATGAACTTTCCGATCTGCACCTGAAACTCGGCGAGGGTTTTATCGGCAGTGTGGCGCTGAGTGGCGCTCCCATCATTTCTCACGACGTCCGCAACGATCCGGTTTACATAAACGCTCGCGATCGAACACGCTCCGAAATGGTGGCGCCGATCATTTCGAATGACGAAGTTATCGGCGTATTCGATCTCGAAAGCGACGATCTTAACGCTTATTCAACCGACGATCTGGAAGTGCTGATGCTGCTTGCCTCGCAGGTGGCGATCATCATCGAGAAGGTGATGCTGCACGAGCAGTTGATCGAGAAGAAGAGACTGCAGGTCCAGCTGGAGGTTGCGCGTCAAGTCCAACTGGAGTTGCTGCCGCCGAGAGATCCTGAGTTACCGGGTTACGACATCAGTGCGTACAACTTTCCTACTGAAGAAGTTTCGGGCGACTACTACGACTGGGTCAAAATTTATGACGATGAACTCGGAATCGTGATTGCCGACGTGTCTGGCAAGGGCGTGCCGGCGGCAATCCTAATGGCTTTTCTGCGGTCCAGTTTGAGAGCTGCAACGCACATCGGGTATGCGCCGAATATTTCCATGGCGAAAGTTAATTACCTGTTATGGGAGTCGATCGAGAGAAATCAGTTCATCACGGCGTTCCACGGGATTCTGGATGCTTCAAACGGACTGCTGGCCTATTCGAATGCTGGTCATAATCCGCCACTGCTGATTAATGCCAACCGCGAATCGCGTTTTATTGAGTATGGTGAACAGCCTCTGGGAATGTTTCCGGACACGCGTTATCACCAGCATCATTTATCGCTCAAGCCGGGTGACGTGCTGGTCCTTTATACGGACGGCGTGACTGAAGCGTCGAACCCGGAAGGAGTAGAATTCGGACGCGAACGTCTCACAGAAGCCGTAAAGCAAAACTACGATCGGCCTGCGCGCGAGTTGATTGCCAGTCTGGAGATGGCGGTTTTGGAGTGGACCGCCAACGCCGGAGCTAACGACGACGTCACGTTTTTTATTATCAAATCCCTAAAAGAGAAGAACGAGAAATAACAGGTTTCTCACGCAAAGACGCAAAGAAGCAAAGGAAATCTACTTTCTTGTCTTTCCTTTGCTTCTTTGCGTCTTTGCGCGAGTAATTCTTTGATATGCTAGTGTGCGGTCAGCGAGCAGTGGGCGTGATCTCCGCCCGGTGCGAGTGAAGCACGATAGTCGCCAAAGTGAAACTCAGCTTCCGCCTCCGACAATGCATAAACATCAAAACCATATGCATCGAGGTAGTCTGCCAAATCATCGGGGGAAAGCAGATAGACGGCAGGCGAGTGGCCTGCTTCAACACGAATTTCCAGCAGGCGCTCGATTACTTCCAGTGGTGCAAAGCATCGCACAGGATCTCTGTATGTTGCCATGTTTCCAGCGCCTTTCCTTTCAATTTCGTAGCACGGTCCAATTTTTCGGTTCTCGTGCTTTCACAGAACGAACTGTTTGATGTACGCAACTTGAAAGTAGTTTGTTCTCATAACAAATATTCATTAGCGAATCTTGTCACTTAATTTGACGCACGAGCTAACTAAAAAGTTCCAAAATGAGCAGCGAACAACCAAATACCTCAACCACTCAACCGCCCTCGCCACCACCACTAAACTTCATCGCCGTGTTGCGAGAAATGCTGCGGGCCTCAGACAAAGTGAGCGACCTGATTTTCAGCCCAGGCCGGCCGCCTCAGATCGAATTAGCGGGGAAACTGGTCCCGGTCCGTATCGCTGGGTTGGAAAAATTGACGCCGGCCCACACTGCGGGAATTGCCAAACTGATTATCGGAAATCAGCCGACACCGTTCGAAAGTCTCGAAAAGACCGGTTCCGCCGACCTGTCGTTCAGCGCTCCCGGTGATGCGCGTTTTCGCGTCAATATCTTCAAGCAACGCGGCACGCACGCCATTGTCATGCGTGTTATTCCGATGCGGCCGCCGCGGTTCAGTGATTTCAATCTGCCTGAACAACTGAAAGAGGTAGTAGATATCAAGAACGGTATCGTGCTGGTCACTGGACCAACCGGCAGCGGTAAGAGCTCGACACTCGCGGCCATCATCGATCTGATTAATGAGACTCACTACTACCACATCGTGACGATCGAGGATCCGATCGAGTTTCTGCACACGCACAAGAACTCGACGATTCACCAGCGCGAGTTGCACTCCGACACGCCAAGCTTTGCAATTGCTCTGCGCGCAGCACTCCGGCAGGCGCCAAAAGTGATTCTCGTGGGTGAAATGCGTGACCGCGAAACCATCGAGGTCGCTCTCGAAGCGGCTGAAACCGGCCACCTCGTATTGTCGACTTTGCACACAATCGACGCGTCGAAGACAGTCGACCGCATCATTGGCGTGTTTCCCAAGAACGAAGAGAAAGTGATCAGGACGCGTATTGCACAGTCGTTTCGCTTCATCATTTCGCAACGACTGATTCCGTTGTCAGACGGGAAGGGAAGAGTAGCGGCGATTGAGATTCTCAAATCAACGATGCGCACGCGTGAATATATCGAGAAGGGTGAGTCGGAAGGGAAGTCGCTGATCGATGCGATGGAGCAGGGCGATCAGGAAGGAATGCAGACTTTTGATACCGTGATCGAGCACTTCATCAGAGACGGTGTGGTGAGCATTGAAACAGCTTTGCCGTATGCGACAAATCAAAACAATTTATTGCTCAAGATCTCGGACCTGAAGGGCGCGCCACCGCCACAGCCTTCCTCAGAACCCGCGCGAGATGAAACCTCGATGCTGGATCTAATCGAACCCTGACCCATGAAATCCGTGGCAAAAACCAGCCGCGGATTACACGGATGATGGTCGATTTGCTATTATGCCTTCGAGACTTTGATGATGTTCTTGAAGGTTCAAAAGGTCCTTCTGGGCCTTATATTTCTGGCAGCCTTCTCCCCAACGACAGCCTACGCCGACGATGAAATTCGCATCGACTTGCCTGCCGGCGGCCAGCTAAAGGTTCGCAATGATTTTGGCAATATCAGCGCCGAAGTCTGGAACAATAGCTACCTGGCTGTTTCGGCCAGCATTGGTGGCGATGGGTCTCAGCGACTTAGCCGTTCGCCGATAATCATCGACAACCGCGGGTCGTTACTAACGATCTCGGTCGTGCGACGGCCTATCGATCCGGTAGTGCCGATTCATCTCAAAATCAAAGTCCCTGAAAATGCAGACATCGCCGCGCGGTCTCTGCGAGGTACGATCAAGTCCACGCTCGGTGGGACGCCAAAGATCGAAAGTCAGCCTTTTCAGACTCGGATCGGGGATGGCAGCAGGAAAATCGATTTACAGACCGAAAGCGGTGAAATTCTTTTGGCATACGCGCCGGTTTCTGACGTTGCCAGCAATTCTACTCCGAAGCCACCTGAACTAATTGGCGCGAACGATCCGAAACGTCCGGCAGGAACGCCTGCGGATCCGAGCGTCGGCGGTGACATTACTGAAGGCGACGTCATACGCGTCGATTCGCAACTGGTCACACTCAACATTAGCGTGATCGATCGAGGCACTAACCGTGGACTCGTCGGCTTGGGCCAATCGGATTTCAAACTCTTCGAAGACAATGAAGAGCAGCGCGTCGTGCAGTTCGAATCGTCCTCGGCTCCATTTGATCTGATTCTATTAATCGACCTGTCCGGGTCGACAAGGGAAGTTGTAAAACTTATTCGTGCTGCTGCACTGCGCTTCGTCGCGGCGGCAAGACCGGCGGATCGTATCGGCGTGATCACTTTTGCAGGCGAAGCGACAGTCGTTTCACCGTTGACTGCCGATCGCGAAGTCCTGCGACAGAGAATCGAAACCATCGACACCGCACGCGGCGATACAAAGCTCTACGATGCAACCAACTTTGCGATGGACGAAGTGTTGAAGGAGTCGAAGAAATCAAGACGGTCAGCAATCGTACTGATGAGCGACGGTCTTGATGGAACAATTCCCGGTATTAGTGGACAACAGGGGTCGCGGCGCAGTTATCAAGAAACGCTGCGAAACATCCAGGAGTTTGATGGTGTCTTGTACACCTTGTGGCTGAACACTGAGTATGAGGCCATGAGCCCGCTCGACACTCAGCCCGAAGCTTTTGATGCCGGGCACGATCGCATGAAGGAAATGGCTGAGGCGGGTGGCGGTGTTTTTTACGAAGTCGAACGACTGACGGATCTCGCCGGTGCTTACGAACAAGTCGTGGCAGATTTGGGGACGATGTACAGTCTGGCTTATCGCCCGTCAAACAGTATACGTGATGGACGTTGGCGAGCGATCAAGATCAAAGTTGATCGCACTAATGCAGTGCCGCGCGGCAAACGTGGTTACTATGCGAATTAGGTTTTTCACGCAAAGACGCAAAGGAGCAAAGGTAAATCAAAAAAACGTCTTTGCACCTTTGCGTCTTTGCGTGAGAACTGCCCTCGTCCTGTTTCTTTTCAGTAGCATCGCGAAGAGTCAGGATCCTGTCGAAACAATTCGCATCGATTCAGATCTCGTTGATCTGAAAGTGAGTGTGCTCGGATTTGCTCCCAATAATCCGCCGCCATTACTCGAGCCGAGAGATTTCCTCGTTCTCGAAGACGGGGTGCCACAGGAGATCACCTTCTTCGCTGCGGCCGACACGCCATTCGATCTCGTCCTGCTGCTCGACCTATCCGGCTCCAATTCAAAAAACCTGAAGATGATTCGAAACTCCGCAAAAAGATTTGTGGATGCCGCGCGTGACGTGGACCGCATTGCGCTCGTGACTTTCACCGATCAGCCGGCGCTCTATTCGACGTTCAGTTTGGACCGTAAGAAATTGAAAAAGACGATCGACGATATGGATGAAGCCGTCGGAGGCACGAACTTCTGGGACTCGATGGATTGGGTTCTACACGACCTGGTCTCGCAGGGAACGGGCTTGCGCCGGAGCGCGATTGTGGTAATGACTGACGGAGTTGATAACGCGATTCCGGGTGTTGCAGGTCCTGGTTCGAGACTGCCTTTTGAAGGATTGTTGGAGCGAATCAGAAACTCTGAGAGCATTGTTTTTCCGATTTACCTCGATACTGAAGAAGAGAACGTGAAGCGCTATCACGTTCCACGCGAAGCCTATGCGCGGGCACGGGAACAGCTCGGTCAAATCGCAAATGTTTGCGGCACGCCTATGTACAAAGCTGCGCGTTTGAGTGATCTCGACGTAGTTTATGCGCAGGTTGTGCGTGATCTTAGCACCGTCTACAGCATCGGCTACAGGCCGACGAATCGATCGCTTGATGGAAAATGGCGTTCGCTCGAGGTTCTCCTCACCAAACGAGCAGACCTTTTTGCCCGCACCAAACGCGGCTACTACGCGAAACTCCGATCCTAAGCTTGTAAATGTCTGGGAGGCGACTATAATGCTCAGGAGACTAGCGCCCGCCCCACAATTGTTGAATGCCGAATCGGAGGGTATCCCATGCGAAAAACTTCCAGCCTCCTGGTATCGTTCACTGTGTCCCTTTCCCTCATTGTGTGTTGTGCGATTGTCGGCTTTGCTCAAAATCGAGAAAAGTTCGTGATTTCGGCCAAGGCAGGCGGGATCAACGCCATTACGGGCGAGGCGAGCGTTCATGCCCGTGGTGAATCTGATTGGCAGCGACTTTTGATTACCGACGATTTGGAGGCTGGCGACCGTGTTCGTACGGCGTATGACGGGCGCGTAGAAATTCTCCTCAATCCGGGCTCTTACATCCGTCTGGGCGGCGATTCTGAGGTCGAACTCTCAAACAATACTCTTGAGAATTTGGAAGTTCGCCTGTTACGGGGAACTGCGATTGTAGAAGCCACCGGCGCTGATGATCTCGACCTGAACATCAACATCAGCACTCCGCATACAAAGCTGGCGATCGTGAGACAAGGTCTCTACCGGCTGAATGTCGTGCCGGAAAACGCCACGGAACTGATTGTTCGAAAAGGTCGTGTCATCCTGAGCGATTCACACACGAAGGTAAAAGGCGGAAATAAGGTAGTTTTCAACGCCACCAACGTGTCAGTCGCGAAACTCACTAAAGAAGAGAAGAAGATTAAGGACGCGGAAGAGGTAGACGTTTGGAGTAAAGAGCGAGCAAAAATGCTGGCGAAAGCCAATAGCCGCATCAATGACCGGATGCTCAACTCCGCTTTCGCTACTTTTAACGATTGGGATCCGTACTCACGCCGGCTGGGATTCTGGTTCTACAACTCTCATTCACGTTGTTACACGTTCCTGCCGTTCTATTATGGTTTTGGTTCGCCATATGGTTCCTCGTACAACACGTCCATATACTATCCAACGGCTTACTCTCAGCCACGATACCCGAATACAAACACCAATGGTGGAAATCAGCCACAAACGGGTTCCAGCCCCCGATATCCGTCAGGCGGCGGATCTGGTGGATCGGGAGGCGGCCATAGCTATCCGTCAGGTGGTAGCGGGGGAAGCCGTCCTACGCCGCCGGCTCCGAGTATAGCTCGCCCGGACGGCGGATTTGGTGGTGGTCGAGAGCGGATGCCGGATCGGCAAGGCGGGATGCGACGGGAGGTCACGCCTACGCGACCAGACCAATAGGCCACAAGCGAGTTAGCAACAAAAGGTACAGAAAGCACAAAGTCAGCGAAGGCTACTTTGTGCTCTTTGTGTTTGTCCGTGACTTAGTTCTTCTAACTCTTCGTTAATAAGGGTTTTTATCTCAGGGGGCTTTAATCCAGCGAGGATTAGTTGTGTAAGGGCCGTCCTTAATTGCGCACGCAAGCGGTCATCCGGCTTTTCTTTGAGCGTTTGGGAGATCACAACCGCACCCGAGCCGTGGCGTACGCGAATCAACCCCTCTTTTTGCAGGCGGCGATAGGCAAAGGCGACGGTGTTGAGGTTAACACCGAGGTCCGAAGCTACTTGCCTGACGGGCGGCAACAGCGTCCCAGCCTCCAGCTCACCACGCGCAATCAGGGTCTTAATCTCGTCTACAAGCTGCTGGTATATCGGTCGTGCGTCTCTTTCATCAACCGTAACAAACATATTGTCTATTGCCTGTATACACTAGACAATTTAACTCTGTCCAGCCTTATCTTGTTAATCCTGTCTAATCTTGTAAATCCTGTCACCTGATACTCTCAGCCAACAACACCGTCGTTTCAATCACACTATCAAGCGTCGCCGCCGAACTCACCGTATCGCCAACCACAAAGAGGTTCGGCAAAGACGTCTCATTAGACTGAATCGGCTGGCGCTCGATCCCCAGCAACATTCCGAGTTTTCGTCGCGTCTGGTCGTAATAGGTGCGCGGATTGGCAGTCTCAATGATCTCGATATCACCGCCTAGTTGGGGGAGTGCCGTGTGCACGCGCTTCCAGAATTGCTCAAGCGCAGCCTGATCCCATTCGTCGTAGTCTTCTTCACTCGACTGATATGTGAACCAGGAATCGATCTCCGTTTCAGTCGTGAAGGTGACCGGTTGTTTACCTGCCGTAGGTTCGGACGCAACAGCCATCGTGAACGTCCCCTCACTATCCTCCACGCGCATGCGCAGAGATGGCAGGCGTGTGACTGCCTCCTCTTCCATCAAGGCATAAATAACGTAAACGCCCGTGCCCTGGAGTGAATTGAGTTGTTTCTTGATTTCAGGCGGCGTGCGGTTTAGTCCAACGAGTTTACCGTACGTGTCCCAAATCGTGAGATTGCTGACGATCGTCTTGGCGAAGACTCTTTCACCGCTCAGCAGATCAACTCCGCTCGCGCGTCCGGATTCGTCGTAAGCAAGACGCAGCACCGGAGTATCCAAACGCACCTTACCGCCGCTGAGTTTGATCGATTCAGCCAGTCGCTCAGCCACACTGGCTGGACCACCGGCTATCGAGTAGAGATCAGCGGTAGATCCCCGAATATCGGATCCATCAAGGTGACGCAATATGTAAGGAGATTGCAGCAGTGATACTTTCGGAACGGCAACTGGCAACTTCGAGAAGAGTCTCTCGTAAATCTCATCAGGACCGAACGAAGTGTACAGTCCGAAGCCCGGTTCGAAGTCATATCCAGAGAACTCCACTCGCGCAATACATCCGCCAACCTGCGACTGTCGTTCGAGCAGACAGACACTCATGCCACGAGCAGACAACAGCGCCCCCACGGTCAGTCCGCCAATACCGCCTCCGACAACGACGACGTCGTACCCGTTCATCCGGCTTTACTTCAGGATATCTTTATCGACGAAAGCTCCCAACACGATGAGAACTGACTGAATGCCATTGAAGACGAGGTGGATAATGAATGCCGGAAGCACCTTGCCTGACACGGCACGAGTTACGGTCAGCGTGAAGCTCAGCAACGTAATCACTGCGATCACCGCGACGTTGTTCCGGTATTGAAAGACGTGCACACCAGCAAACAAAAGCGACACGATCACGATCGCCATCGCAACCCCAGCAGCCTTTTCGAGGGCCTTGTAAAGCAGGCCCCTGTAGATCAATTCTTCAACCAACGGCGCAGTGACAACGGCCACGAAAGCAGTCGCAAAACGCGTGTAAATCGAACTCTCGATCATCAGATCGAGATCGGTCTTGCGTTCGCCGTAAAACATCGTAATCGCGAAGGCGAGACTAAAAAGTACGATCGCCACCACGATGCTCAGCATTGTGGTCATTGCGGGACTGGAGTTTTGGGGCCAGTCGAAATCGATATTCTTCCAGAATGGTCGCCGGCCTCCGTATGAGATAACCACCCATACCAGCACTAACGTAAGCATGTGCGTCGGAAGAATTGCCGCGACGGAAAAAAAGATCAGCATCTTGTCAGACGCCAGCGCTTCCGGTGAGGGCGCACCAGCTTTGACGATCCGGTAGACCATGTAGGGAAGCACGTAAATAATAGGGACAAATAGGAGCAGGAGTACGCTGACAACCCACGAGGTTACTGCGATCCCGACATCGAACCATGGCGTCCACCATTCTTTTTTCGGAGTTGCCTGAACTTGCGCACCGGCGGGTACTGCAGGCGGCTCTGCGTGCTCTTCAGGTAGCGGCGTTATCTGTTGGGAAGATTCTTCGGTGAACACTCAGATGAGTTTAGCACGTATCCACAGATTACACAGATTGATGGTTCAGACGGCCGGGTATTCAATGTCCAGCATTGGTGGCCCAACTCGCGGTGCTGCCAGCATCAGCCCGATGATCGTCTTCGCATCCTGAATTTCGCCGCTCGTGATCATCTCGAGCGCTTCGCCAATCGGCAAGCGCACGATATCGAGAAACTCGTCGTCATCGAGCCGCTGTTTTCCTTCCGAAAGTTCGGTCGCGAGAAAGACCCACATCTTCTCTTCGAGGAAGCCAGGCGACACAAAGAACTCTGAGAGTTTCTCGAGTCGCGTGGATACCAGTCCGAGTTCCTCCTCCAGTTCACGCGCCGCGCCCACTTCGGGTCGTTCACGCTCCGCTAGAGTGCCTGCGGGAGCTTCCAGCAGGTAACGAACCGCCGGATGACGATACTGCCTGACAAGAACAACGGTGCCGTCGTCGTGAACAGGAATTATTACAGCACTGCCCGCATGATGGACCACTTCACGTTTATACGTTTGTTCACCTTCGCTCACGGTATCAACTGTGATGTTGAATACGCGACCTTCAAATACCTTTTCACTGTTGATTATCTTCGGTAATTCCTTGTGTGGCGTACTCATAATTCTCCTAACTCAAGCTAATGATCAGCCGGCGCAACTCGCCGGCCAGGTAAAGCGATCCGGCAATGCAAATGAGTCCTTCCGGAGGTGTATTCTTCAATGCGATTTCCAGGGCCTCAGCGCTCGACTTACTCGGCAGGACAGTTCCTTTCGCGAAGCGACTCGCGATCGTTTGCAGCGTGTCAATCGACGCACTGCGCGGGTTATCGATCGTGGTCAGAATCAGCGTGTCTGCGACTGGAAACAGAATCTCACCCATTTGCTCCAGTTGCTTATCACGCATCGCTCCAAAAACCAACGTCAGCGGCCGCGCTGCGAATTCGTCCAAGTACGCTTGCAACGATTGGGCGCCGGCGGGATTGTGGGCGCCGTCAATCAGGAATGACGGTTTGTTGGGGATTAGCTCGAGTCTGGCGGGGTGTTGAGCGGTTTTGAGACCGTCGACGATTGCGGGCCGTGAAATCGCGAGGCCTTCTTCTCTCAATAATTCTGCCAGGCCAATTGCGACCGCGGCGTTGTCGAGCTGATGTTGTCCACGAAGTCCGACGACAACGTCAATCGCGGGAGAGTCGCCGGCGAGAATTGGTGTCACGCCGGTTTGTTCGCAGCGGTTCAGCAATACGTCGAGTGCCGCAGGTTCGGACTGTTTGGCAATCACCGCGCGCACACCGGGTCGAATGATGGCGGCTTTTTCGGCCGCGATACTCTCGATCGTGTGGCCGAGATATTCTTCATGATCAAAAGCGATCGACGTGATGCCGACGATGCGCGCATTTGCGGCGGTTGTGGAATCGAGCCGTCCGCCCAGTCCTGTTTCGAGGATGGCGAGTTCTACGTGAGCGTTGCGAAAGGCGAGTAGCGCAATCGCAGTTACTTGCTCGAAGAAGGTAGGCAGCGCCTCGATATGTTTCTCGGTGACGAGTTGTTCAGAAACGTCACACACCACAGTTGCGCAAGCCGCAAAATCTTCAGGTGTAATTTCAACACCCGAAACTCTGATTCGCTCGGTGATGGAAACGAGGTGAGGCGAAGTGTAAAGCCCGCACTTAATGCCCGCCGTGCGACAGATTGAATCCAGCATTACCGCTGTCGAACCCTTGCCGTTTGTGCCGGCGATTTGAACTGATGGAAACGAGCGTTCGGGATTATCGAGAGCCTCGAGCAGCAACTCAGTATTTCTCAGGCCAAGTTTAATAGCGAGAGTCTCATGCCCGAGACTCAGGAGGTACTGCAGTGCATCTTGAAAGTTCATTAGTGTTTCACGCAAAGGCGCAAAGATGCAAAGCTATCTGCAATTCTTTCTTTGCCACTTTGCGGCTTTGCGTGAAATTCTTTTATTTCAATTTCTTGAAGCAGCGCGACGGGCTCGTTCGATATCGGATTCGCCATGGATCTCCGGGTTCATCATGAAGTTCAGGAGTTTCGTGATGTAACCGCGCAGTTCACGACGATCGACAATTGCATCGATCATTCCGTGGTCGAGAAGGAATTCGGATTTTTGAAAGTCTTTCGGCAGTTTCTGACGAATGGTCTGTTCGATAACACGTGGGCCGGCAAATCCGATGAGGGCTTTTGGCTCGGCGATGATCACGTCGCCGAGCATCGCGAAACTCGCTGTAACGCCGCCCGTGGTTGGATCAGTCAAAATAGAAACGAACGGCAAACGAGCTTCATCGAGGGCGGCAAGCGCTGCAGAGATCTTCGCCATCTGCATCAGCGAGAGCGTGCCTTCCTGCATACGCGCACCACCGGAAGCAGAAAAAATTACCACCGCGCTGTGCTCTTTCATCGCACGCTCGATCAATCTCGTGACTTTTTCACCGACCGCCGAGCCCATCGAACCGCCGATAAAGTTCATGTCCATCGCGGCGGCAACGACTGGATGATCGCCGACAGTTCCACGTCCGTTGATGACCGCTTCGGGCAGACCGGAAGACTCTTTTGCCTGTGTAAGTCGTTCTGAATAAGGTCTGCTGTCGATAAACTCGAGCGGGTCGATCGAGATTACTTCCGTATCGAGCTCTTCATACTTGCCTTCATCGAAAAGCAATTTCAATCGTTCGCGCGCGCCGATGCGAAAGTGGTAGCCGCAGTTCTTACACACTTGCAGGCCATCGTCGAGCTCACCTTTGAACAGGTGCGCTTCACACCCTTCGCATTTAACGAAGACGTTTTCAGTCTTCACTACGCGTTCTTCGGGTGGGACGGCCTCGATGCGTTTAGTTTTCTTGCTGAACCAGGCCATAGGATGCGGGGAAGGTTAACACAAATCAGAATTCGATGCCCTGTTGCGCGCGAATTCCCGATGTGAATGGATGCTTAATCTCGGTCATTTCAGTCACAAGATCTGCGGCTTCTATCAACTCGGGCGGCGCATCTCTTCCAGTCACGACGATGTGCAAAGCGGGTTGCGACGCGCGAATAGTTCGCAGTTCTTCCAATACTTCTTCAACCGGAAGCATCTTGTAGCTCAGCACGTAGACCAACTCGTCAAAAACCAACATGTCGTAGTCACCGGACCGCAGTTTCTCGACGCAGAGTGCCCAGGTTTCGCGGGCGGTCCTGATGTCCTGTTCGGGGTTTTTGGTGTCCCACGTGAAGCCATCACCCATCGTGTGAACTTCAATGCCGAGTTTTTCCGCGGCGATATGTTCGCCGTAACGATCCTTGCGCGACTTCATGAACTGAATCATGCAGCACTTCAAATCGCGTCCGGCCGCACGCATCATTAAGCCCAGCGCGCAGGTAGTTTTGCCCTTGCCGTTACCTGTATGGACCATCAGCAGCCCGCGCGTCATCTCCTGATAATCCTCGCGGCGCCACTTATATTTCTTTTCTTTCTGCGACATGATCCAAGATAGCCACAAAAAGCACATAAGGCACAAAAAGCACAAAATGATTGCTAATAATCTTTGTGCCTTTTGTGCTTTTTGTGCCTTTTGTGGCTTACCGTTCGATTAATGCGTCTTCGGTGATGTCGTGCGCTCCGTTGGCGCGCTTCACTGCGTCCTGTAAGAGTCCGACGATCGTAGTTTCTGCTTCTTCCCACGAGCCGCGCAGCGTGCAGCCTGCCGCATTGCGATGGCCACCACCACCAAACTTCTCCGCGACCTTGGCAACGTTGACGTCGCCTTTCGATCTCAGGCTGGTGCGATAAATTCCGGGCTCGCACTCTTTGAGCAACGCAACGGCTTCGACCTCGCCGACCGTCAACGGATAGTTAACAAACCCGTCTGCATCTTCATCCGATGCCTGGGCCTGCTTCTGCATCTCGATCGACTGGCGTATACACGCGACGCGTCCGGTGTCGTCTCGTCTCGCTGTAGACATCACCGCGCCCATCAACTGAATACGACTCCACGGATAACTCGCAAACACGGCTTCAGCAGTCTTCGCGGGCTTCACACCTGTTCGCACGAGTTCGGATGCGACTTTGAACGTGCGCTCGGTGGTGTTGGAGTAATGAAACGAACCGGTGTCAGTTATTAGTGCGGTGTAAACGCATTCGGCGATCTCTTTAGTGACCCGCACGCCAGTCGCTTTACAGAGGTTGTAGATCATCTCGCCGACTGCAGACGCAGTGGAATCGATCCAGTTGATGCTGCCGAAGAGAGCGGTCGTCGAATGGTGATCGATGTTGACCACAAACTGTTTTTCGAGATCGACGAGGCCCGGCCTGGTAATGTCGGAACACTCGATCACAAACACTGCATTAAACCCGGGATCGACAGCCGGAGTGACGCGTACATCATTGGCGCCCGGGAGTTGTTGATAAGCGTGTGGCACTGGATCGCGCATGATCACTTCTACGTCTTTATCGAGAGCGCGCAATAACCAGTAAAGACCAAGTGACGATCCCAAACTGTCACCGTCGGGACGAATATGCGAGGTGATCGCGAAACGACGTTTTGCCTCGATCAGCTCGACTACTTGACTAAGCATAATTGCAAATTTCGGGGTCTAACTACCACTTTCCTTTCCTTGGCTTTCCCATTCTCGTTCGATCTCCTGTAGCAGTTGATCGACGCGTTCGCCTTCTTCTTCAACGCGGTCGCGTACAAAGTGAATCTCGGGTGTGCGCGGGAGATTCAAGGAGAGTCCGAGTTGCTTTCTCACGTAAGGCGCCGCGTGCTTCAAAGCCGCGAGTGCCTCTTTGTGCTCTTTTTCGTCACCTGCCACCGTGACGTAAACACGTGCGGCACGTTTATCAGCCGATAGCCGAACGTCAGTTACCGTCACCATCGTTAAGCGCGGGTCTTCCAGTTCGTAGCCGACAATCTGAGCAATCTCTTCCTTCAGTGTGTCTGCAGTTCTTTCACTACGATGCATGACAATTGGCAGGGGCACTGCTGCCCCTTCCTCTTACAACTCAGTCGCTGCTACACGCTCGACGATGTACGCTTCAATCTGGTCGCCAACCTTAACGTCGTTGAAGTTTTCCAGACTGATACCACATTCGAAACCTTCGCGAACTTCTGACACGTCATCCTTAAATCGTCGCAATGACCCAATGTTGCCTTCCCAACTCACAACGCCGTCGCGAATCAGTCGCGCCCGCGCATTGCGACGTATTAAACCGTCGACAACCATACATCCGGCCACCGTGCCTGCACGCGGAACGCGGAACACTTCTCTGACTGCGGCCTTGCCGAGGATCTTCTCCTTCTCGATCGCCTCGAGCATGCCGATCATTGCGGCGCGAATCTCTTCTTCAACCTTGTAAATGATCGAGTGCAGACGAATGTCAACCGATTCCTGTTTCGCAACATCAGCGGCGCGTGCTTCGGGTCGCACGTTGAAGCCGATGATCACAACTGCCGACGAAGACGATCCCGCTTGCGTCGCAGAGCCGAGCAGAACGTCCGACTCAGTAATTGCACCAACGCCGGATCGAATCACTTTTACCTTCACGCGATCGGTTGAGAGTTTCTGAAGCGTCGACTTCAACACTTCGACTGAGCCCTGCACGTCGGCCTTGATGATGACCAGCAGTTCTTTGACTTCACTCTCACCCAACGCTTCGATACCGCGTTTGGTCGTTTGCAGCAGCGTCGCCTGACGGCTCAACATCTGGCGATGCTGTGATATCGATTGCGCTTTAGTGATATCCGAAACTACCTGCAAACTCTCACCGGCCTGCGGCACGCCTTGCAGACCAAGCACTTCCACGGGTGTTGCCGGACCAGCCTCGGTGATCGGCTCGCCGCGATCATTGAACATTGCACGAACCTTGCCGGAGATTTGTCCCACGATGAAAGGCTCGTGAATCTTAAGCGTGCCCTGTTGGACCAATACCGTTGCCACAGCCCCGCGACCACGATCGAGTTTTGCTTCGAGCACGACTCCCGATGCCAGACGAGTCGGGCTGGCACGCAGATTCAAAATATCCGACGTCAACAGAATCGTTTCGAGAAGTGTTTCGAGATTCTGTCGCTTCTTTGCAGACACCTGGACCATTTCAGTTTCGCCGCCCCATTCGAGGGGTGAAAGACCCTGCTGGGATAGTTCCTGTCTGACGCGATCCGGATTGGCGTCGGGCTTATCGACCTTGTTGATAGCGACAATGATGGGAACACCTGCGGCGCGTGAGTGCTCGATTGCTTCGATCGTCTGTGGCATCACGCCGTCATCGGCAGCCACAACAAGCACGACGATGTCGGTCGCTTTCGCTCCGCGTGCGCGCATCATGGTGAATGCTTCGTGACCCGGAGTATCGAGAAACACGACGCGACGAGTCTCACCCGGATTGTCGGGATTCGGAACCTGCACGCTGTACGCGCCGATGTGTTGCGTGATGCCGCCTGCTTCGCCACCCGCCACGTCCGTAGTGCGAATCCCGTCGAGCAACGACGTCTTACCGTGATCGACGTGGCCCATGACAGTGACCACTGGAGCGCGCGGCAACTCAACGTCGTCAGCGTCTGTTGCGATCAGTTCCTCAAACTCTTCTTCCGCGACCATCTCTTCAAATGGCACGAACGAGACGTCGTAACCGAAACGTTTTCCAAGGTCGGCGGCAACGTCGTCCATTAGGGGTTGATTGATGGTTGCAAAAACGCCGCGCTGCAACAGGAGCGTCACGACGTCCTTCGGCTTGATTCCGAGTTTCTCCGCGAACTCTTTAACGGTGGATCCTTCAATCAGTCGAACTGACTTGAGTTCACCTGAGCCGGGAACCTCGAGCCGACCGGCAATGCGGTCTTCAAGAGACAACGCCTTCGGTGGCGGAATGAAATCGCCCTTGTCGAACCTCCCGGCCTTGCCCTCAATCTTTCGACCTCCTCGGGGACTGCTGCGTCGTGAACGACGGCGTCCGGCGTCCGGAGGCGGAATGTAGGTGGTTTGCGGTGTCGCAGTCTCGCCGGGTGTTCCGAGACGTTCGGAGCGAGGAAGAGACGGTCGCTCGCGCAGCCTGCTGCCGCGATCAGGTCGATCCGGCGTGCGTTCCCGTTCCTTAGGTGGCGCGACCGGCGGTGGTGCGGGCGCAGGAGCACGTTCTCCAGGCCTAATGCCGGCGTTCAGCGCTGCTGCTGTTGGTCGTAAGACTCTGACTTGTCGCGAAGGCGCAGGCGGCATGGATCGAGGCACCGGCGCCGGAGTCACTCTCGCTTCAGCGCCATTTGTCGGCGCCACAACTTCCGGGGCCGTGATTACTTCTTCAACGACTAGCGGTTCGTCGACGGCAGGCGGTTCAACCACCGGTGGTGGTGCGACTTCCTCAATTGCCGGAGCTTCGGCACGCGCAGCAGGAGCCAACTTCTTTACCAGCCTTGTAACCGGTGGCTTTGCTGCAGGCGCCGCCGGAGGCGCGGCTGGCGTTTCGACTGGCTCGGCCGCAACTGGAGCAGGTGGCGCATCTACCGGTTCAGGTTCGTGAACCTCCGGCTCCATCTCGGCGACTGGTGCTTCCGGAGTCGGCAGCACTGCGCGCTTGACGACTTTGACAGCTCGCTTGACGGTCGTTTCCTTCTTGGGGAAGTACTTGTTCCGGATCTTCTCAGCCAGCTCTTTCGAGACTGAGTTGGATGGAACGCTGACATCGACGCCCTCGCGACGCACTTCTTCAATGAGTCGTTTCGTGTCGAGCTTTAATTCTTTGGCGAGATCGTAAATACGAACTTTAGAGGAAACTGTCATGCACTCCTTCTCGACGCTTCTTGCTGCGTCTTAGCCGGCCTAAGTGATTGGGAACCGCACGCCCAACCACCTAAGCGTCGATCAGAAGTTCAACGCCTGACAGTAGGGGCGAAGCGGGCAACACAAACGGCCCAAAGCGAGCACATTTGTGTTGTTACTATTTGGCTGCATCAGTGGTTCTCATCGTCGTCCACACTCCCGCCTGATGCAGCCTCTTCCGAAACTGCGGGAGTCGATTCTTCTGCTTCCTCGGCCCAGGCCTCAGAAGCGAATTCTTCATCTTCCGCCAAAACTTCCTGCGCCGTTTCCTCGATGTGTTCGAAGGCTTCGACGCCTGAAGAAGTTATGTCAGGAGATGGCGTTATTGTGTCCGGTCGCAAGTCGCGACCTGCTTCCTGCAAGGCGATCTCATCTGCGGGAATGGGTTCAGCTTCAGTCAGCGAGACTGGGTCAGCCGATCCCCAGGCATTGATTTCAGATTCAGCCTGAAAAGGAACACCGTTCTCGACTGCTTCGTCGTAGCCTTCAGCAGTACTCTCGGCAGACGGTTGCACTTCCTCTTCCATCGACTCGTCAAACTCAGCCGAGACTGCATGTTGCTCTTCCACGGATTCCGTTCCGGTTTCACCAAGACTGCGATCGCGCAACGCGATAACTGCGCGAGCGGCCTCGAGGATCACGTCTGCTTCGTCCAAACTCAGATCGAGGAACTCGACCAGGTCGTCGACGGAAGTTTGTGCCAGCGCGTCAATATCGTTGATATTGTGCTCGGCAAGTGCCTCAGCCTGCTGTGCAGTCACACCTTCGATTACTGAAAGTGGAACTGCTTCGCCGGAAGCAATGAGTGCACCCATTTGCTCGGTGACTTCGCGCTTGATTTCTTCCTCACTGCGAATGTCGATGTTCCAACCAACGAGTTTGGTGGCGAGGCGAACGTTTTGCCCGCGTTTGCCGATTGCCAGGGAGAGTTGGTCTTCGTTAACGATGACCTCCATCTGGCGGTTTTCGATGTCGGTGATTCTGACCTGATTAACTTTTGCGGGAGAAAGCGCGTTGGCAGCAAATACTGAAGGTTCGTCGGACCATTCGATGATGTCGATCTTTTCGCCGCGTAACTCGCGGATGATCGCCTGCACGCGTGAACCTTTCATACCGACGCAGGCGCCGACAGGATCCACGTCACGTTCATTCGACATGACGGCGATCTTGGCGCGCTCGCCCGGTTCGCGAACTGCCGACTTGATCACGACAGTGCCGTCATAGATTTCCGGCACCTCCATTTCAAACAACCGAAGCAAGAGTTCGGGCGACGTGCGGGAAACTTCAACCTGCGGGCCTTTCGACTCTTTCGATACGTTGTTTATGACAACGCGAATGCGCTCGCCCTGATTCCACTGTTCGCCGCGCGATTGCTGCGAGCGAGGAAGAATCGCTTCGAGATTGCCCAAGTCGACGATGATGTTTCCGCGTTCAAATCTTTTGACGTAGCCGTTGACGAGGTCGCCGATCTTGTCGATGTACTGCTCGTAGACGTTACTGCGAACGGCATCACGAACTTTTTGAAACAGGATCTGTTTGGCGGTTTGAGCGGCGATACGTCCCAGTTCTTCCATTGGCAGCGGGAGCAGAAGAGCGTCGCCTAATTCAACTTCGTCTCCGGCTAGTTCGCGAGCTTCTACAATAGAGAGTTCAGTGGCGGGGTTTTCGACTTCGTCAACGACCACTTTCGAGGCCGAAAGCTCGATGCCTGTGTCGGCATTCCAGTCGACCTGAATGTCTTCGCCAGACCGAAACTGTTTCTTGGCGGCCGCACGTACGGCTTCCTTCATTGCTTCGATCACCAAGTCACGGTCGATACCCTGTTCCTGACAAAGTGCCTCGATATTTTGTGCTATCGATGAACTCATGAAATTCTCTCTATTTCAGTGGCTCGGCGTCAGATCCCTATCTGCGTCGTTGAGCTATTCAGTTGTTATAGGTCGAATAAGACCTATAGGACCTATGTTAATGACCAGACCCAGACCGGCGTAGTTCCTCTTCTACATTCACTTCCAGGTTCGCTTTGGTAATCACGCCCAGAGGAACACGCACCTGCCCGTTGGTTCGATCTTCAAAAAGCACGTCGTCGCCATCCAATCCCAGCAAACGACCCCGGAAATTACGCTGCCCGTCAATCGGCTGCCGCGTCTTCATTTTCGCGTTGCTGCCGGTAAAACGCTCGAAATCCGCACGTTTGTACAGGCCTCTTTCAATTCCCGGCGACGAAACTTCCAACGTGTAGGGCGCGTGAATAAAGTCTTCCACGTCCAGAATCGTCCCGAGGTGATTGCTCACTTCGGAACAATCCTCGTGGGTCACGCCCTGCGGCTTATCAATGAAGATACGAACAATCGGCTTGTTCTCGGGGCCGGCGACCTCGGCGTGTACCAGCTCGAGGCCGTGGTCGATTGCGACCCGTTCAGCTAGCTCCTGAACCCTTGCTGCAATCGATTCGTTAGCCATTGCTACCTTCTGAGGGTTTCTCGCCCCAAAAGAAAAAGTGGGCGCGACCCCACCGGACGAGACCCCGTGCCTTCGAGCAAGCTGTGAATTATACGGAAAGGGCAGGGAACAGGCAACTTGGGCGGCTAGTTCACAGATTACACAGATTCCGTTGAACAATCTGTGTAATCTATGGATAGAAGCTCAATTTGGATCTACACTATCCTTGGCCATAATTGAAGTGTCTGTCTCCCCAATCCAATGCCTCGACCCCTTGGTCCTCGATTTGTTTGGCAAGTACTCAGCCACCTCGCTGTGTGCGTCGTCGCTAGCCTGACTTGTGTTGCCCAGACAACGGGTGAAAAGCCGCTTGTTCTTATAAGCGAAGCGAATTCAACGCGGGCAATCGCTTTCGAATCAGTCACCTTTCGCAAAGAACCTTTCTCGCCCTCAACCCCTTTTGCTACAGATGGGCGCACGCGAGTCATGGTTTTCGCACTGAATCTTGCCCTCGCGCCTAACGAAGACGCGTCAGCCATCACTGCAGATGCTGAAACCGCTGATCATGCGCACCACGCGCTGCGAGTTGAGTATGCCGCGCCTTTGGCGTCTCTTCCGTGGCTGAGTTCGATAATTCTAAGGTTGAGTGACGATCTCGTTGATAGTGGTGATGTATTAATCGGTTTGACACTTCATGGCGTGAAGAGCAACCGAGTTCGAGTCGGAATCGGCACGGTAGGAGGTGGACCACCGGACGACGCGGGTGCGGGTCCAACTCTTGCCCCACCCTATATACTTAGCGGTCGAGTAACCTCTGCAAGTGGCGAGGGGCTCAGCGGAGTCAGCCTCACTTTAAATGGCGATCAGGTCCAGGCAATAACTACTGACGAGAGCGGATCGTATTCCTTTTTGATAAACACTTTCGGCAACTATACGTTGAGCGCCACCAAAGCATTCTTTAATCTCACGCCGCCAATCAGAACGTTCAATAACCTTAGTAATAGCCACACGAACATAAACTTCTCTGGCGCCCGACAAACACACACCGTGAGTGGCAAGATCTTTGACAACCATAACGGCCCGCTCGGAGGAATTAGCCTCACACTTTCAGACAACAACAACGTATCGATCAGTACAATCACAACCAGCGCCGACGGCGGGTATGTCTTTTCTGGTGTGGCGGCAGGCTTCGATTATCGCCTGACGCCTGCCCCAACCCCTCTGTTGGCTTTTGCACCAAAAAGCATCACCACACTCGATCGTGACTTGGTCTTGAACTTTGTGGCTGCGCCGCGCAAATACAATATCAGCGGCCGAATATCTGATAGTAACAACGTCGGTGTAAGTGGTATCAGTTTGATTCTGAGTGGATCAGAAACGGCGAGGACCAAGTCAGACAGTAATGGCAACTACTCACTGTCCGTGACTGTTTTGGGTAACTACACCGTCACTGCCGCAATCGAGCAAGACTACTGCACGTTCGCTCCGGTTTCGCAGTCGGTCGTAAACCTCATCGGCGACAGGGTCTTCAATTACAATGTGACATTTAAGCCGCTCCCCGATCCACAGCAGGTACTGGAATTCGACGGCGCACAAAAGACCGTTGACTACGGAAACTTCTGGCCGGCGTTCACTGAGCTTGGACCATTCTTCTGGGAGTTCTGGGCCATGCCGATGAATCATGCAGGCGGTACTTACATGCTGTCGGATGGTTATGGCGGATTGCACGCGTTGCTTTTTGGCTTTTCGAATCTGGGCGCGAGCGAACCTGGTCGTTACGAGATGTCAGGCAATGTTAACGATGGGATTTCAGGCAGCGATCACATCTTTTCGTTCGGCGGCGATAGTGGACCAATGGCGGGAGAGTGGGGCCATCTTGCAGTGGGTTGGGATGGACAAAACATCATCACCTATTTCAATGGCGTGCCGGTTGGAAAAACGCCGTACGCGTTACCGCGACAGTCCACCGGGATAGGCAATGGAGCCGGACGGCTTCTGATTGGTGGTTCGGATCACGCCAACTTTCGTGGTCGAATTGCGCAGGTTCGGGGTTATGAAGGCAGCAACCCACGCATGAGCAGATTCGTCGAATCGAGCTTTGCTCCCGAAACCGTTTTTAGCCGGGAAGGAAATTTACTTAGCTATTACTTTTTAGCGGCGCCGACCGTGGCTGATTTTTCACGTGGATACCTGACGGGCTCGCATGTTGGTGTTCCACGTGGTACCACAGCCGGGATACTCGGCGACTGTGGCAACTGTCCTCCACCGCAATTTGTTGTTGATTCGGCGGCGCCAAACTTCGCTACGAATGTGGCGCCACAGCCAGTCGGTGTTCCTGCGCCACTCGCGGTTCCTGGTGGTGCACTTGTATTTGATTCTTTCTCTCGTGCCAATTCCACGTACATGTTTGGCGGCAAAGGAGGGTTAGGCTCTACGGAAGGTGGTGCTGCCGGCCCGCAAGCCTGGCAAATGAAGGCAGGCGCGGATCAACTGCTGCCCTTTGGCATTCTCAACGGACGCGTAGTTCTGCTTGGCGACGACACTTCTGTGTGTTGGGTGAATACGGGATCAACTTCTGGAAATCTGGATATTCGCGTTAGCCGGCAGCGTGGCCGATGGGGTAGTGGCATCGACACTGGTTTGAGCTTTCGCGTGGTGGACCATGCAAATTACTTCTTTGCATACACAAGCGACAGCATTGCCTCACCCGGAAATCAGTTTTTGAATGTCGGTAGGTTTGTAAACGGCGCGCGCTCGACAATTGCGAGTGGGGTACTCATTCCTTCGAACTGGACCACGTTGCGAGTTGTAACTCGAGCCAACGGCAATATTCTAATTTTTATAGATGTCACGCAGGTCTACTCAGCCAACATCGCAGCGCTTGCGACTGCAAGCAATGCGGGTCTCTTCAACAACTCCGGAGGTCTCGGCTTGGTGAATAGATGGGACAACTTAATGGTCTTCGACGCCGGTCCCTAACTCACCCGGCGAGCTTTGCTTTCACGACTTCACTCACCAAACGCCCGTCGGCATTTTTGCCAGCCAAAGCGGCCTGGGCAGCCTTCATGACTTTGCCCATATCCTTTATTGAACTCGCGCCCGTTTCAGCAATAACAGCAGCGACTACCTGTTCGATCTCTTCCTGCGACGCAGCCTTTGGCAGGTAGGTTTCGATGACGTTGATTTCCGCCTGTTCCTTGTTGACGAGTTCCTGACGTCCGGCTTTCTCGTACTGCTCGATTGAGTCGCGTCGTTGCTTTACGAGTGAGCGTAAGAGTTTCTGCACATCGTCATCATCGAGTTCGGAACCCTTCTCGATCTGGCGGTTCATCATTGCCGCTTTGACCATCCGCAGCGTCGATGTTCTCGCCGCATCCTGTGCCTTCATCGCCGTGGTCAGATCCGCGACAATCTGTTTACCTAGAGACATCTGTCAAAATCCTCCACAGCCCAATATACAATAGGAAAACATGAACCACGGATTACACGGATCGAATCGGATTTCTATCCGTGTCATCCGTGGCTACATTATGGTACGAAAACAGGGACGTTGAGGTCTTTTAGAAGATGTTGCCGGCCCATCAGCTTGAGAAGCTCGGAGGCCATTAATCGATGGCCCATGTGGTTTGGATGGATCAACTCGCCGAAAAATCCTTCGTTTACGCTGCCTGCCGCTTCGGTTAGTTCAAGAATCTCGAGGTAAGGTGTTTGACTCTGTTGCATATCCGCCTTCAGCGCGGCCCGATATTGCGTCATCAACTGCGCTTCAGGCGGATTCGTTTTGCTATCTCGATATGGAGCACCAATGACCATTACTTTTGCGTTGTGCTCTTGCGCAAGCTTAACAATCGCAGCGAAGTTGCTGAGATAATCCAGTTGCGAAACACGCGCCGCTGGTACGCTCGTTCGCTGTTGCGGCGTACTTCGCGAGCGCAACCAGCGCGTTGCCTGCGCAAATGCCTGGCTATGATCGAGTAGCCAACGGATCGCCACCGGCCACCAGCGCGTGTCGATCGTCTCACGATCCGGCACGTCGCTTATACTCACATCATTCCAACCAAAACTCGCAATCACGACATCCGGTTGAAGGTAATCAATGTCACGCTTCAGCCACGCGAGACCCTGATGACTCGTATAGCCCGGCACTGCCATCGGAAATACTTCAATGCTCCGATTCGGATTCGCTTTGCGCAGTTCCTTTTCGAGTAACACAGGAAACGGCTGCCACTCAGGATTGTAGTCAGTTGGTCTTTCCGGCCAGACGGGCGGCACGCGATAACCAAAAGTCACCGAGTCGCCGAGACAAACAATCCGAAACGTTCCGGCAGGTTTCGCGCCGATGGGATAGTCGGCACGAAAGTTTTGCGCGTTTGTCGAGACGACGGTGAAATCCCAGTAAGCCCCGTCCAGGTTCGGTTTCAGACGCCAGAGTAGTAACGGATCGCCTTCGAAGATCGCAGACTGCTGTGGATTCGCGACCTGCATCTTCTGTTGCGGTGTGTTGACGAAGAGATCGAGACTTTCGACACGCGTAAACGCAAATCGTGTAATCAGTTCAACCGACAATAAGAGCAGGAGGAATACGACGTAGATAATTGCGAAATAGAGCAGGCGTCGTCGTAGCGGAATGTTATTTGTGGTGACCGTTTGATCTTGCAAGGTAGTCATGCAGAAACCGACCGGTGTACGACTCCGGGATTTTCATGATCTCTTCGGGCGTGCCGACCCCGACAACGTAACCACCGGCGTCGCCACCTTCCGCCCCGAGGTCAATGACGTGATCGGCAGTTTTGATCACGTCGAGATTATGTTCGATTACCAGCAGAGAACCACCGGCGTCAATGAGTGCACGAAACGCGGCGAGCAGTTTGTTAATGTCGTCGAAATGCAGGCCGGTGGTTGGTTCGTCAAAGATATAGAGCGTTTTGGCGCCGGTTCTCTTTAACAAATGAGCCGCGAGCTTGATGCGTTGTGCTTCGCCGCCGGATAGAGTCGTCGCCGATTGGCCCAGACGCAGGTAGCCCAGGCCGACGTCGTCCAGCACGCGCAAACGGTTCGTGATCTTCGGCACTTCTCGAAAGAACGTGATTGCCTCGCGCACAGTCATGCTGAGCACTTCGTGGACGTTCTTGCCGCGATAACGAATGTCGAGAATCTGTTGCTTGAAGCGTGTGCCCTTACACTCTTCGCAGACCAACTCCACATCCGCGAGGAATTGCATCTCGACCGTCACAGTACCGTCGCCCTGACAAACCTCGCAACGCCCTCCCGGAAGATTGAAAGAAAAATGTGACGGATCAAAACCTCGTGCCTGTGCTTCACGCGTAAGAGAAAAGACTTCACGAATAGCGTCGTATACTTTGATGTACGTGACCGGATTCGAGCGTGGTGTACGTCCAATCGGGGATTGATCAACGAGGATCACGTCGTCGATAAAAATCCCGCCTTCGAGTTTCTGAAATGCCCCGACGTGACCTTGCCACTCACCGCGCTGCTTTTTCAGTCCCGCGTAAAGACAATCGTGAATCAGTGTCGACTTGCCTGAGCCGCTCACGCCCGTCACGCAGACGAGCATATCAAGTGGTATCTCGACGTCAATTGACTTGAGATTATGTTCGGCTGCGCCTTGAATGGTGATGCGGCGTTTTTGCATCGCGCGGCGTTGTCGTGGTTCCTTGATCTCTGCGTCGCCGCGCAGATAGCGAGCCGTCAGTGAAGTTTCATCAGCAAGCAGACCCTTGAAGTCGCCTTCGTACATCACGCGGCCGCCGAGTTCACCCGCGGCAGGACCGATGTCGAGAATGTGATCCGCCGAGCGCATCATTTCGGCATCGTGTTCGACCACGAGCACCGTGTTGCCGATATCGCGCAGATTCTTGAGCAGGCGGATGAGCCGATCGTTGTCGCGTGGATGCAGACCGATTGACGGTTCGTCGAGCACATATAGCGCGCCCACGAGCGAAGAGCCGAGATTGGTAGCGAGTTGAATCCGTTGTGCCTCGCCCCCGGAAAGTGTCGAAGCCAGACGATCCAAAGTCAGGTAATCGAGTCCAACTTCAACGAGGAAGCGCAGACGTCGTCGCACTTCGAAGAGTATTCGTTCGGCAATCGCGGTCTGTTCCGTTGAAAGATCGAGCGATTCGAAAAATTCGGCAGCGTCCTTTATTGAAAGCGAGCAGGTCTCCGGCAAAGTTCGTCCGGCGACTTTCACGTCGCGCGCTTCCTGACGCAGCCTGCCGCCGCCGCAATCGGGACACAACGTGTAACCGCGGTATTTCGAAAGGAAGACACGAACGTGAAGCTTGTACTTCTTCGTTTCCATCCAATCGAAGAAGCCACGCACTCCGCCCCACTCGCTACGACCCTCGATGACTGCTTCTTGTTCCGATTTTGAAAGCTGATTGAACGGAACGGTCATCGAGATCTTTTCCGCGCGGCAAAACTGCTTCAACTCCAGGAACGCCCACTCGTGTTGCGGCTTGGTCCAAGGTTCAATGGCGCCGTCTTTTAGCGACAACCCGGGATTCGGAATGACGAGATCGAGATCGAGACCGATCGTGTTTCCAAATCCCTGGCACGTTGGACACGCACCAAAAGGATTGTTGAAGCTGAAGAGACGCGGTTCCGGAGTCGCGTACACAGTGTGGTCGTACTTGCATTCAAAGCGTTCTGAAAACCAGAGCTGCTTCGCCGGCGTTTCGGCAGTCCGAATCAGAGCCGTGCCATGTCCTTCCTGAAAACAAATCTCGAGTGAATCGACGAGACGTTGGCGAATGTCAGGCCGAGCGGTCAGACGATCGACGAGTACAAAGACGTCTTTGAAATCGTCGCGTGGATAATCATCGGGCGACTGCAGATCGATTGTTTGTCCGTCGACAAAGAGACGCGTGAAGCCTCTCTGCATCAGACTCATGAGATGCGCCGTTATCCATTGCCGCGATGCGCCGCTGCGTCCACGCTTCTTCTGTTGCTCGCGATTCGCTTCGTTGAGTCCGGCGGAAGCAGGGAAGAGGACGAAGAACCTCGTGCCGTCCGGCAGTTGTGTAAGGACTTCATCGGCGATGGAGTCCGGCGAGTCGCGCGTGACGAGGCGTCCACAAACTCTGCAATACGTTTGTCCAACGCGCGCAAAAAGCAGACGCAGATAGTCGTAGATTTCTGTTTGGGTGCCGACAGTCGAACGTGGATTGCGAGTCGAGTTCTTTTGGCGAATCGCGATGGCGGGGGCGATGCCGTGGATCTCATCGACGTCGGGTTTGTCCATCCGCTCCAAAAACTGTCGCGCATAAGCGGAGAGCGATTCGACGTACCGGCGCTGTCCTTCAGCGTAAATCGTGTCGAATGCGAGCGAAGACTTGCCCGACCCGCTTACACCTGTGACCACGGTCATCTGGTTGATTGGGACGGTAAAGGAGACGTTTTTGAGATTATTAACGCGGGCTCCTCTAACTTGAATGGCTTCTTCAGGCATACAGACGCGAATCGGCGATAGTCGAAAACCAGCAATGATAGCGCGAACCGACGCACAAGACAAAATAGGTCCCGTTGAGTTGAACGCCTCCTTGGAGTGCGCCAACTTGTTGGCGCTTTCGTATTCGTCCCACGCCTTACCAAAGCGCCAACAAGTTGGCGCACTCCAAAGAGGCGCCTTATTCATTGACAGCTTGGAGCCCCTGAGCAGACAATGCCTCCCGACATGAAAACCTCTCGATTTCTGCTGCGTGGATTTCGCCGGCCGCGCGAAATCGCCTGTTTCGCTCTTGGAAAGTTGGAACGTCAGGTCATGGAAGAGACCTGGCGTCTCGGTGAGGTCAGTGTGCGCGACATTCACCGCGCTTTCGAAGAGCGCATCGCCTACACAACCCTGATGACCACGCTCGACCGGCTCTTCAAAAAGAAACTGCTCGAACGTCGCAAGGATGGCCGCGCGTTTGTCTACGTCCCGGTGGTCTCTCGCGACGAACTCGATCGAGGTATCAAGGAAGACGTCGTCGATGGCCTGCTCGGTCATGGAGCTGATGGAGTTGAACCGGTGCTCGCCTGCATCGTCGACACGCTCAGCGAAAACGATCGCGAGCTCCTGGACGAGCTCGAACGCCTGGTCCAGGAAAAGAAACGCGAGTTGAGCCGGAATAGCTAAATGTACACCTTCCTGGGCATCACTCTGGTACTGGCACTACTGCTGACCATCAACGCAACGGCGACGATGGTAGCGGCGGGGGTGGGACGTCTCTGCCGTCCGCTGTTGCGAAAGTGTTCAGCGCGCACCGCCGCGGAGATCCTGTTTGTGATGCGTATTGGACCACCGGTCATCGCGATTGTCTCGATCGGTGCGTTCATGATTCCGTCGTACCTGATCTACGAGCCGCATGCGACGGACGAAGTTGTCAGTTGGAAACTCGGATTGCTTGCGACGCTTTCAGCCATTGGCGTGGGCCTCGCGATTTCACGCGGACTTCGCTCGTGGCTTGCCACACGTTCCCTCGTCCAAAACTGGCTGGCATCTTCGACACCGGTTGAGGTCGATGGAATAAGCATTCCAACTTACGTCTTCCAGCATTCATTTCCGATGGTCGCAGTTGTCGGCGCGTTTCGTCCGCGGTTGTTTATTGCTGATCACGTTTTCGATTCGCTGACTGCGGAAGAACTGGCCGCCACGATCTCCCACGAGTATGGTCATCTTGCGGCACACGACAACTTCAAGCGTGCGGTCATGCGAGTTAGTCGCGCGGCGCTCTTGCTCATTCCGTGTGGCAGATCACTGGACCGCGCGTGGAGTGAAGCGTCAGAGTCAGCGGCTGATGAACACGCTGCACAGCAGAGTTCGTTTGTGGCCTTGAATTTGGCCTCAGCGTTAGTCCGTATTGCGAGAATGATTCCGAAAGGACATCAGCCGGTGATCCCGGCTGCGGTATCTGCGTTAGTAAGCCCTTTTATTGGTGGTGACGACTCACCCGGAGTGAAAGTCAGGGTCAGGCGTCTGGTTGAACTCGCCTCGACCGATCCTCGTCAGCTAGTAAGTAATGCCTCAATCGTTCGCTTCGTACCGTGGCTTGTGCTCGCGCTGATCGTCGTGGTTGGCGTAACGATTGAGAGTCGCCCGCAAGTCCTCGCCACTGTGCATTCCTTCGTCGAACACGTCGTCGTAATTCTTAGTTAATTTCAGCCTGCGAAGCAGGCATGAGCATAAAGCCTGGGGCGTAAGCCCCAGGGATCAATAAACATAAAGTTTGAGCCCGTGAAGCGGGCGGCAGTCGCTAGTCTCTTAGCTGTCGCCCGTTCACGGGCTCGCCTTCCTTTTGGGGGAACAAGATCCTGGGGCTTGCGCCCCAGGCTTTATGCTGACGCCTGCTTCGCAGGCTAAGAGCAAACCAGTACCAGCTGATGAAATATAACCCAGTACGACGGCTGGTAGTAATTTCTGCCGGACTATACAGTCCATGGTTAGTTTTTTACGTATCTCTTACCTAACATTTATGAAAAAAATTATTGCTGCTGTGAGGTGTTGTCTTCTTGCGTGCATGCTGCCGTTTATAAGCGTCGCGCAGGATGCCGACGGCAAACTCAACGGAACCGTCAAAGATCCCGATGGCGCGGTTGTGGTCGGCGCGAGCGTTTCGTTGCTTCATAGCCATCGCGCGGTGATTGCTGCCACCACTACCGACGCAGAAGGTCGCTTCACACTCGAAAAGGTCTCGCCCGGTGATTATCAACTCACGGTAGAGGGCAGCGGTTTCGTGCGCCATCGTTCCGCGGTTCACATCACAGCCGGCAGCACGCAGGACGTTGCTGTAGTTCTCGAAGTCACCCCACTCGAAGAGCAGGTCACGATCACAGCCGAGGCGGGACTCGTTACTGACACTCGCAAAGTCGAAACACAGGTCAATGTGGTCAGCGAGCGCGAGATCCTGGAACGCGCACCGGAAGTTGTGGCCCAGGTTGTTGACGAAGAAGTCGGCACTAATCTCCAACGCACCAGCCCCTCGCTCAGCGCAGTTTTTGTGCGTGGATTAACGGGACGAAACGTCGCGGTTTATGTAGATGGAATTCGTTACACGACAAGTGCACAGCGTGGCGGTGTCGGGACGTTCTTCAGTTTGATCGAGCCATCGAGTTTGGAGACAGTCGAGATCCTGCGTGGTCCAAACAGCTCACAGTATGGTTCGGATGTTCATGGCGGCGTGGTCAACTTTATCTCGCAGGCGCCCCGCTACGGTGGTCCAAATTCTGAATTTCACGGTCATACAAATGTCTTCTACTCTTCGCCGACAGATGGCTTCGGCGGTAACACACTTTTCACTTACGGCACGCGAAGCTATGGCTTGTTGCTCAATGTGAACGGCCGTCGCATCAGCACGCTGCGACCGGCAGACGGTCTTGATTATCACGCCGCAGTGACGCGCTTCCTGGGACTTCGTTCAGACATATTTGGCACGCGACTCCCCGACACGGGTTTCACTCAATACGGCACTCTCGCACGCGCAAACTTCAATCTGGACAACAACACTCAGCTTCTATTCAGTTATGCACGTAACCAGCAGGACAACGGTAAACGCTACGATCAGTTGCTGGGCGGAGACGGAAACAACATCGCTGACTTGCGTAACTTGATGACCGATACTTTCTACGCAAGATTCTTCCGTCAGAATCTCTGGATCTTCGATCACGGCTCGTTCACGTTTTCTTACAACGGCCAGCGTGAAGAAAGAATTAACCAGGGTGGAAACGGAAATCCCGCCGGCGCGATTACAAATCAACGCGAACGAACAAACGTTATCGGTTTCAACTTCTATCTCGACAAGCAAATCGGCGCGAGCAAGCGCCACACTTTTCTCGTCGGTTCCGATCTCTATCGCGACACAATCAACGCTCCCGCGTCTACTTTTGATCCAGTCACCAGACGTTTTTCCGCCTCACGGCCACGAGTTCCGGATGGCGCACGTTATCTTGCGTACGGCTCTTTTGCCCAGATCAACCTCGACGCAATCCCCCGTCGGCTACAGATAAACGGAGCCGTGCGTTACAGCGTGGCTTCGTATCGTTCACGCGCCAGTAATGCAGCACTTGGACCAGACGGAAGGCCGTTATTTCCGGATGACAGCCAGCGCTTTGGCGCCTTCTCCGGACGGATCGGAGGGGTGGTGAACGTGACGAGCTTCTTCGACGTTGCAGCGAAGTACACGCGCGGCTTTCGTGCTCCGAATGCAACCGATCTCGGCATACTTGGTTTAACCGGCGTCGGGTTTGAGGTGGATGCCGGAACTGCTGCCGCGCGCGGTGGTTCTATTGGTACCACAGGCATTCCCGTCTCTCGTCTCGAACCGGAATACAGCGACAGCTTCGATCTGAGTTTTCGTTATAACAGCCGGCGGTTTGGCGCTGAGCTCACGGGCTTTACCACGAAGCTCAGTGAGGTCTATTTCGATCTACCGCTAGCGCTCCCGCCGGGTGCGACGGGAACATTTCTCGGCAGCGATCAAATCATTTCGCAAAACTCGAACGGTTTCGTGTTCGTTGCGGCAGCGCCCACCACTCCGGTGCTGGTACGCGTCAACTTCGACGATGCTCGTTTGAACGGTCTCGAGATGAATGGCCGCGCTCGTTTCACTGATCAAATAAGTGCGAATGCCAACTTTACCTACATCCGCGCATACAGCCTGCTGAATGGGTTACCACCGGAAGTCGAAGGTGGAATTCCTCCCGCGACAGCTTTTGTGAGTTTGCGCTATCAACCGCGTTCGCGCTTTTACATCGAAGGCTACTCGACAATGACGGGCCGGCAGAATCGTTTGTCGTCACTCGATCTCCTTGACCGCAGAACTGGCGGCGCACGTTCCCGTGCGAACATTCAGAACTTCTTCCGTCGCGGTGCATGTGTGCGTGGACTGACAACTGTTCCTGCGGCAGGCTGTGGCAATGCCGGAGGGATTCTAATCCCGACTGGTGAAAACCTGACGCAGGTTCAGAATCGTCTCTTGCCGATTGGCGCGACCATCAACGGCGTTCGCGTCGTCGACAACAACACGGCCGTACCACTCTTCCCGTATCTACCGGGTTATGGCTTGGTTGGTGTTCGGGGTGGGTTCAAGTTTGACGAGAAGTCGCAAGTCTTTGTCGACTTCGAAAATATTTTCGACAAGTCATATCGCGGCATCAGTTGGGGCATCGACGGTGCGGGACGTGGCGTGACGGTCCGCTACCGTTACGAGTTCTAGCCACAAAGAGGCACAGATTACACAGATCCGTGTAAAAGGATTTACACGGATCCGGGTGTGTCTTCGAACGGAAGATCGGGTTGGTAGCTCTTGTCGCGGCCGGCGACGTAGAGTCGCATCACGAACCACAGAATTCCGAGCGCTAAGCCGATCCAGATGACGGTCCAGAGAATCGCTGGAATACCCGTCGCGTTTGCCATGTTCACAGCATCAGTCGGAACTGTTGGTCCTAATGGATTCGCGAGGAAGAAGACTGTCTTTAAATCAAAGAGTGCATTCAAAACGCTCTGCACTGCCAGAAAACTCACGAAGAACGTTGCCACGCGTGCGCTGGCGAATCTGGCAATCAAAACCAAGCCCACTGAGATGAAGAGACCCGCGAAAAGCGTAAACGGTATTCCCGACCAGGCATTGATCCAGAAAAGCGGCTTGATGAATCCGAAAATCATCGTCAGGGCGAAGATGAAAATCGCGCAGCTCAGCAGGACGATTCGCGCCGCGACGGCTTTGCGAATCAGAACCAGCAACAACGCGCCAAAGGCCATCGCCCCAAGGTAGCCTGCACTTGAAATGAAGACTTGTGAGACGAGTCCGCCTTGCGTCGTATAAGTTTCACCGCTGGCGTTTGTCGCCACGCTCAGACTCGCGACCGAATTGCCGGTCAACAGAGCCGCGAGAGCGTGTCCGCCTTCATGGATGAACGTCACGAAAATTCGGAAAGGATAGGTTAAAAACTCGGCAAAGGGGATGAACCAGAGCACCACGGAAATCGTGGCGGCGACGAGCAGTGTCATTGCCTGAGGTCGTGCGTCTTGTGAAAGCCTTAATCTCATCTTCAACTCTCCGGTAAGTCGGCGGAAATTTGTGGCCTTATTCTAGTACCGGGATGAATAACGCACAATGCTGCTGGGAGGTTCCCGACACCAAAAGAAGTCTCACGCAAAGACGCTAAGCTGCAAAGGAAGGTTTTAACTGCCTTCTTTGCCGCTTTGCCTCTTTGCGTGAGATCTTTCATAGTCGCCTGACTTGCCTCCGGTTTTGCTCTCCAGCCGCACGTCCGTAATTGTCATCCCTTTTTCCAGCGCTTTGCACATGTCGTAAACCGTGAGTGCGGCGACGGAAACGGCTGTCAGCGCCTCCATTTCCACACCTGTTTGAGCATTTGTCGATACTTCGGCTTCGAGCGAAACCCCATCGTCATCGAGCCGTGCCTGCACGTCGATATGGGTTATCGGCAACGGATGACAAAGTGGAATTAGATCGGAAGTCCGCTTTGCTCCCATGATGCCCGCGAGGCGCGCTGCTTCGAGGGGATCGCCTTTCGGAGTTCGATGTTCGCGCAAGGCGGACACGGTGGCGCTCGTCATCATTACGCGTGCTGACGCGACCGCGCGTCGCGACGTGACCTCTTTGCTTCCCGTATCAACCATGCGAACACGCCCCTGGTCGTCAACATGCGAAAGGTTTGGCATGGCCGGAAGTAGATACCAAAAACATTTGACAGGCAAGTAGATCTCGACATCTGACCATGTTTGCGTCTATCCTGCGAGCGACCGGGACTAGAGCCTCAGGGTTTCTCTCATGTGCTCCTTCCCAAATCTCGAGCCTGGGCTGTTCTAGTAGTAAAATCAACGGTTAGAAAACCGATTCGCCAAGCGTGGCGTACTTTAATAGGCATTAATAATAGGAATTAGATAGCATTATTCGACTTTTGATTTGATTCGGAGGTTTCCCGTGTTTGATACGGATAAAGAAGTACTCGACTGGTATGAGAAGCAGCCTCGCGCTCTATCAAAGGAGTACGTCAACAGCATTAAATGGAATGAGATCAAGAATTACGAAATCAATCCTGCCTTCATACCCGTGCTGATATACATGCGCGATATCGAGTATTTCACTGATATGTACTATCAGGAGCTACGACGCACGCCGACTGGCAAAGATCCGATAATCAAAAAGTTTATGGATCGCTGGAGTATCGAGGAACTCCATCACGGCAACCTGCTAAATCGGTTTTTGGAAGAGGCTGGATATCCCACTGGCAAGAACTGGCAGGCTGAAGCGACGCGCAAGATTCCGCGACTCTATACCATCGGCAGCTACCTGGTGGACCACGCATCGCGACCGTTCGGAAAATATTTTCACGGCGCGCATATGGTTTGGGGAGCCATCAACGAGATCACGGCGATGAACGCTTACCGGCGACTCTCAGATCTCGCCGGTCATCCAGAACTGAAAAAACTCTTGATCGGAATCGTGCAGGAAGAATCGATCCATTCGAGTTTTTACTGGAACGTCGCGCGCGTGAAGCTTCGTGAAACTGAGTTTTCGAAAAAGCTGGCACGCTTCATTATCGGAAAATTCTGGTCGCCTGTGGGGAACGGAGCCAAGCCCAAGGGCGAGGCAGACTACGTTATGGCGACGCTGTGGCCCGGTAAAGAAGGGCTGGAGCTCTTTGATCAGAAGATTGCCAGCCGCATCGAACTCCTGCCGGGCTTCGTTGGGTTCAAAGGGTTGACCGCCCGTGTCGCGCCGATCGTGCAGAAATGTGCGACGGTCAATGTTGTTGGTGCGTAGGGGGGCTTCGTTGTGGCTTTGTTAGGGCAGGCGAAGCACGTTAACTAACGATCCGGCTTCGATCGATTTCACGTTTGCCGGCAAGATTAGCAGTGCGGTCGTTAACGCGAACGCAACGAAATCCGACGAGCCACCCCACTTCAACGGAAACGCGATGAGCTCTCCATCGTCGTTTGTCGTCAACTGGGCAGGTAAGTAACTTTCTCGATCTGTTGTCCCCTTCACACTTCGCGCCAGTGCGGCGGTTTCCCGCTTCAACGTGGGATCCGTTGCGCCCTGCATTGTAAGCACCGCTGTTCGTGCGAATAGATTGAACGTGACTGCCACTGACACGGGATTTCCCGGCAGTCCAAAGACGAGTGTGCCGTTTGGCAACCGCGCGAACACAGTTGGTTTGCCGGGACGAAGTGCAACACGCTCAAAAAAGATTTCCGCATCGAGTTCTTTGAGAGCAGACTTCGTTACGTCATAAACACCCATCGACACGCCACCTGAAGTCACGATCAAATCACACTTTTCTGCGGTGCTGGCGATCTGGCTCTTCAACAGTGAAGTCTCATCGCCGGTGAGCGGCATGCGTTCGACAGTCGCACCTGCCAACGCTGCATAAGCACTGATCGAATAGTTGTTGGAATCGCGAATCTGATCCTGTCCGGGTGTTTGATCGACTGATACCAGTTCAGTTCCGGTGGCGAGAACAGCGACGCGCGGCCGGCGAAACACCTCGACGTTCGCATAACCAAACGCCGCGAGCACTGCCATCATCGCGGCGTTGATAGTTGTCCCTGCATTCAGAACAACTTCGCCTGCTTTGATTTCAGCGCCGCGTTTGACGATCGACTTTCCGAGTTCGACCGTCTCCAGCAGTTCGACTACGGTGCCGTCTTTGAGTTCGTGAGTTAATTCAACTTGCTGGACGCTATCGGCGCCTGCGGGCACGGGTGCGCCGGTCATGATGCGCACGGCCTGTCCTTCTTCCAACTGATTATGCCAACCTCTGCCCGCCGCCGACTCGCCCACGATACGCAAGCGGACAGGCGCCGCTTTCACATCCTCTGCGCGAACAGCATAACCATCCATCTGCGAGCGGTCGAAAGGCGGTAAATCAGAATCAGCAACCACATCCTCCGCCAGCACCCGCCCTAAAACCTGCTCGATCGCAACTCGCTCAGCCGGCAGCTTCAGCGTCTGCTGCCTCACAATCTCGATAGCCTCCGCAACTGAAATCATTCTGTTTTCTTGTTTTGTGCCTTTTGTGCTTTGTTGTGGCTTGCTTTTCTTGTGCCTTTTTGTGGCTAAAAACCGAAAGGCCGGTTTAGGACCGGCCTCTCAAGGTTGGCGGAGGCATTCAGCCTCGATTGGTTACCGTCCTCACCCCGGCAACCACATTCACCGTTGGAGAGGATTTTATTCAAAACTGCCGCGCGGTCAATAGGTCAAGGGTAATTATTTACAATTTTTATCGCCCCACGAAGCCAATGAGCGTAGCGCGATCAGACCTTACCTGTGTATTTAACTGAAACCCGTCAACATAGGCGGAGTTGCAGCATTCAGCGCAAACCGCGAACCGAAAAATCTTGTTAATCATAATAATCCTAATAACCCTGCAAACCGTGACCAGGATTTACAGGATTTACCAGATTATTGCGCCGCGTCTCTTGGCGGAGTGCCAAACCACTTCTCGACGATCAGACCCTCCCTGGTGACCTGGAGATGCGACGGCTTCGTCATCGTCATCAGCGAGGCTGGTGGCTTTGCGTTCGGATTCGACCAGACAAACGATTCGGTCCCGAGCTTCAACGAATCCGCATACTCAAAGTACTTTTGTGCTTCACTCCCACCTGGAATCATCACGACGAAATACGCGATTTTTGTTCTCTCAACCCGTTCTCGCAACGCAACCATGCTGTCTTTCGTTGTCGTGCAAGTGCCGCAGTTAGGATCAACCAGGACCAGCATCGCGAGCGAATGTTTTTTGAGCGCTTCAGCAAGCGTTTTACCACTGCGAGATTGGAATGACAGCAGATCGACTGTTTCGCCAACGGCCGGCCCAGCTTGTGCTTTTGCCTGCGCAAAAACGCCGCTTACACAGAAGAGGGCACACAATCCGATTACGATTCGACGGTGTTTACGATTTAAACTGAACTTCATGGGGCCTCCTTCACACAACTATGCAGTCGGGGACCTGGGAGGATATCTGGGAAGGCAACTTGCCGGGAGACAAGTCTCTCTAGTGAGTTTTTAACTGAGAATTAATGGCGGAGCCGACGGGACTCGAACCCGCGACCTCCGACGTGACAGGCCGGCGTTCTAACCAACTGAACTACGACTCCGCAACATCTGACTCGTTGGTAGGCACGGAGGGACTCGAACCCCCAACCTCTTCCTTGTAAGGGAAGCCGTCTACCATTGACGTACGTGCCTTCGTTGGGACTGACCCTGTCGTCAGTCCAAACGCGATCAAAGATCGCAATAAGCGAGCCGTCATGCTATGAGAACCGGGCAGGAGTGTCAAGCCTTGCTCCAAAACCTGAAATGGCTCACGCAAAGGGGCAAAGACGGCAAAGAGAGTCCGATTTTCTTTGCGTCCTTTGCACCTTTGCGTGAGCCTCTGATCTAAAGCTTTGAGCTAGTTGGTGGGGCGTAGAGTTTTATGGCACTATTTCGTCCACAGACCATGTCAAGATTTACGAAGATCGTTCTGTTAATCGCTGTGTGCGCACCAGTGATTTTTCTTGAGGGAACACGTGCACAGCAGATTACTCAACAACCGGTACAGAGACCTCGCCGCGTTGGTAGTTCAGAACAAATACCTGAGGCGAAAAAAGGTTCGGAAGAAGTCGACGAGGGTGACGTCATTCGAACTGATACACAACTCGTTTCCGTTCCCGCAGTTGTAACTGATGCCTCGGGCCGTCCGCTTTCCGGTTTGAAGCCGGAAAACTTCCGGATCATTGAAGACGGCCAGGCGCAAACGATCGCCAACTTCGGCACAACTGAAACTCCATTCGAAATAGCCTTGCTTCTCGATACGTCTGGTTCAACACGCGACGATGTGGCATTGATACGCTCAGCCGCGAACAGTTTTATCGAAGCATTGCGACCTGGTGATCGAGTCGGAATTGTTTCGTTCAATCAAGCGCGGACTGTTGCCGAGCCGGTTGCTGCGGTGGAAGTGTTGTCGCCTTTGACTGGTGATCGTGAAGCGCTGCGAGCTGCGATCGATAACCTCGGCGCCAGTCAGGGCACGCCGTACTACGACGCACTCGAGCGCGTTGCAGACAGCATTTTCCACGATCCACCAAGTGAAGAGGCGCGTGGACGACGTGCAGTGGTGGCTTTGACTGACGGAGTTGATTCTTCGAGCAACTCGGATTTCGTCAATGCAAAGACGAAATTGGCACGCGCCGGAATTGCTTGTTACTTCATTCAGGTAAACACCGAAGACTTCGTCGAAGATCGTCTGATGAAAGATTGTCAGGACGACGGCCAGCTCTCGCTATCGAAACGACAGATAGAACGTTACCGGCGGCTCTTCTTTCCCAAAGCGAAGGAAGAAAGCTTTAACAGTTTCTGTCAGATGGGTCCGTTCGAAAGGATGTCGATAAGCCGCGAGCTTTATAACCTCGCACGACGGGAGATGAATGACCTCGCACGCGGCTCGGGTGGCAGAAGTTTTGAGGCCGCAACGCTGGCTGATGCGCGCGCTGCCTTCGCACGTGTTGCTGCTGACATCGGGACGCAATACAGTCTCGGTTACTATCCAACCAACAAAGCTCGCGACGGAAAGTTTCGCTCCATCAAACTCGAAGTGCGAGGCTTAAGAGAGAAAGCACAAATCCGCGCGCGGGACGGTTATTACGCGCCGAAACAATAACATTGAGCTTTGTACTTTGTACTTGGCCAGGAACAAAGAACTAAGCACAAAGAACAAATCCTAGATGAGCAATCCCACTCCCTTTAACCGCGTCTTACTAATCGTTCTTGATGGCGCAGGCATTGGTGCAATGCCTGATGCTCCTGAATGGGGCGACGCCGGCGCCGACACGTTTGGTCACATCCTCGAGTCGCGTCCGGTTCGTCTTCCTAATCTGCAACGTTACGGGCTTGGGAATATTCGTGCGTTACAGTCAGTACCGCCGTTGGACCAACCTGTTGGTTCATATGGTCGTTGTGCATTGCGATCCAACGGTAAAGACACGACGACCGGTCATTGGGAAATGGCAGGCATAGTTCTCGATCGCGCGTTCCCGACTTATCCCAACGGATTTCCTCCGTCAGTGATCGACAGATTCATTCGTGAGACGGACGTGCCGGGCATTCTCGGCAACATTCCGGCGTCAGGCACGGAGATCATCAAAGTGCTTGGGGAAGAGCACGTCAACACGCACAAGCCGATCGTTTACACTTCGGCCGATTCTGTTTTTCAGATTGCAGCTCACGAGGAAGTGATCCCGCTCGATAGGCTTTATGAGATTTGCGAGATCGCTCGACGGATACTAGATGGCGAGCACAAAGTCGGGCGTGTTATCGCGCGTCCATTCCTGGGCCAGCCCGGATCTTTCTATCGCACGGAAAATCGTCACGATTATGCCGTGCCGCCGCCGCGCGAGAATCTTCTTCCAGCACTCGCCGACGAAGATCTCGACGTTGTTTGTATCGGAAAGATTGCTTCGATCTACGACTCGCTTGGAGTTACGCAGGATCTGACTGCAAAGAACAACGAACAGTCCATCGATCAAACGATCAAAGCGCTAAACGATTCGACGCGCGGCCTGATCTTTTCGAATCTCGTAGACTTCGACATGCTCTACGGTCACCGTCGCGATACCGAAGGCTACGCCAAAGCCCTCGAGCACTTCGACACGCGTCTCCCTGAAATCGAATCAGCGATGCGCGACGACGACGTCATGATGATCACCGCCGACCACGGCAACGACCCAACCTTCCACGGCTCCGATCACACCCGCGAGTACGCGCCATTACTGGTCTACGGAAAGACCTCTCGCCCCGGTGTCAATCTCGGCACCCGCGCCTCCCTGGCCGACATCGGTCAGACGATCGCAGAAAACTTTGGCATCCACTTGACTGCAGGTGTGAGCTTCTTGTCAGCACTCAAGAACTCCTGATTTCCTATCAGCAGGAGGTGTGGTAAATTTCTTCACATGAGCACTCACGTAACTGAACTTTTCGAAATGGCCTCAGCCTTATCTGAGCAAGAACGAGCCACCCTCGCTGGTTTGTTAATCGAAAGCCTGGAAGCAGAAATCGATCCGGATGTTGAAGAGGCGTGGCGCATAGAAATAGAGCGCCGGCTGGCCGAATTGGATTCCGGTGCCGTTGAGACGGTGCCCTGGGAAATTGTTAAGGCCAAGCTTCTTCAACGAACCGAATGACTCGCGAAGTAATCCTCCACCACGAAGCGGAAACCGAGATTCTTCAGGCGTTGGACTGGTACGCAGAGCGTAGCGCCTTGGCTGCTCGCGCCTTCGTTCATGAGTTGAACGGAGTGATTGTCAAAGCCGCGCGGTCACCTAATACTTGGCCACGAGCGTTGAGAGATACGAGACGCATAGTTTTCCCGCACTTTCCGTTTGCCTTAGTGTTCCGGATGTCCGGTGAGGCGGTTGTGGTCGTCGCAGTGGCCCACCAACGTCGTCGGCCAGCGTATTGGAAGAATCGATAGGATAAAGGATTAACAGGATTTCATCTTGTGAATCTTGAAATCCTGTTAATCCTGTCCAACTAAACCGCTCAATTCTTTGCGGTGAGGCTCTTATAGATCGTTTCGACCCAGCGATCGGTTTTGATGAAGCCTGTGCCCCACGGGGTCCATTCGGCAGGTAGACCTTCACTCTTGATCTGATCCAGGGTTTTTCCGGCGCTGATCTTGCCGCGGACGATCTCTGTCGTTTGTTGGAGCATGCCGTGATAGCTCTTCAGATCGTCGATCGTTGAGATTGGACCGTGGCCGGGGATTAGTTTGGCGCCGGCTGGGATCTTGGCGATGATCTCGCCGATGTTTTTCGTCAACCCTTCGACTGTTCCACCGCTCTCCAGATCCACAAACGGAAAACTTCCCGCGAAGAAGTCATCACCAAGGTGGACCACGTTTGACGTGGTGAAGAAGATGACGCTATCACCGTCAGTGTGGCCCTTCGGATAGTGAATAGCGCGAATCTCTTCGCCGTTGAAGTGAACTGTCAACGTCTGATCGAAAGTGATGACGGGAAGCGCTTCTTTTGGAGACGGCGGAGTCGTGCGATTGAACACGGTCGACCTTTGTTCGGTCGCAAGTCGCTTGCGCACATTGTCGTGCGCGATGATGGTGGCCTCCGGTCCAAAAGCAACGTTGCCGCCGGTGTGATCGCCGTGCCAGTGTGTGTTGAGAATGAAGTGCAGTTTCTTATCGGCAAGTCCTTTCAATGCGGCTCTGATCTTGTCGGCAAGTGGCGCAAACTGATCGTCGACAATCAGCAGGCCGTCATTTCCAACCGACACGCCGATGTTTCCACCAGTACCTTGCAGCATGTACACATTGCCGGCCACTTTTGTAGCTTTGATTTCCACCTTGGAAAAGTCAGTCTGTGCTGAGACAGTCACAGCAAAGAGCAGCGATACGATTACTAACAAGAACTTCTTCACTTGATTTATTCTCCTACGCTTCTGGATTCTTCAACACAGCTATGAACGGCAAGTTGCGATACCGTTCCGCAAAGTCCAAACCATAACCAACCACAAACTCATCCGGAATCTGAAACCCAAGATAGTCGATCTTCACTTCCTTCTGGCGGCGCTCGTATTTGTCGAGCAGTGCCGCGAGTTTTACGCTTGCTGCCCCACGAGATGCGAGATTCGCGAGCAGATATGAGAGCGTCAGCCCTGTGTCAACAATGTCCTCGACGACGAGAATGTGGCGCCCTTCGATCGCGACGTCGAGATCCTTCATGATGCGGACTTCGCCCGATGTTCGCGTCGAGGATCCATAACTCGAAATCGCCATGAACTCGATGCTCACACGCGTGTCGATCGCGCGCAGCAGATCGCTCAGAAAAAAGCACGCGCCTTTCAGAACACCGATCAGCAGAGGATTCAGCCCGGCATAGTCGCGCGTGATCTCTGCACCCAGGACTTTTATGCGGTCGCGGATTTCTTCCTCTGTGATATGAACAGCAAGATTCGGATTGTTAAACTCCGAGTTGACCTCCGCTGAAAAATGCGCCGAAGAAGTAGCCACTCGTCTCTCCTTTTTGTCCATAGATTACACTGATTGATTGCTTTGGTGCTGCGTGGTGCGACATACTATGCAAGCTCTTCCTTCAGGTCAAATGATTAACGAACCCGTCAAGAAATTACTGCGTGTTATTGCTCTGACGGTTCTTGCAGTCCCTGTCTTTGGGCAGGGGACGGCGATTGAACCTTGTCCAGCGACGCCTACTCCAGCGAAGCCTGGCACGACACAGCCGATACGAGCGCGACTTTTATCCGCCGACTCGACTATTCCAGACGATCCAGAGGTTCTGAAGATCATCGCGCCTTACAGCGAGAAGGTTCGCGATCTCAGCAAAGTAATCGGACGACTGGAAGGTGGACTCAGCAAGACTGGTGTCGGCGGCGGCACGCTGGGAAACTTTGTCACTGACGCAATCAGAGCGCAGGGCAGAGCGAAACTCGGAAAGCCGGTCGTACTGGCCATGGTGAATAATGGTGGTCTGCGTAAAAATGAAATCGCGGCCGGCGAACTGCGTGCGAGTGATATCTTCGAATTGCTGCCGTTTGAAAACGCGCTCGTTGCTATCGACGTTACTGGCGTTCAGCTCGCGAAGATACTGGAGGTCGTGACGCGCGATGCACAATCGGGCGTGCGTATTCAGTTTAAGTGGAACGAGCGAGATCGTCCCGAATTCATCGGCGGCAAACTTGTTGACGAGAGTGGAAAAGAACACGATATCGATCCGAATCAGACCTACACGATTCTCACAATCGATTACCTCATGCGGCTTAGTAGCGGCGCCTACGCGATTCTTCAGGAAGCAAAGAACGCGACGCCGCTGAATCTAACCCTGCGCGATGCCGTTATGAATTACATCAAATCTGAAACTGCGGCGGGACGACCGGTTCGCAGTGTCGTCGATAATCGCTTTGTACAAGTTGGTCCAGGGCCAAAGAATACCGAGGCGCCGCGATGATCAATCGACGCACATTCTTAACAACTTCCGCTGCATTTGGCGCGACCTTGGCTGCGTTTCCGCGAGAGTTGCTGAACGCAAGCGCGGCCGATACCGTTATCACCATTCTTCACACGAACGACACCCACTCGCAGATTGATCCGCTGCCGGCGAACGATACTAACGCCGGAAAGGGTGGAGTTGCGCGCCGGGCGACGCTCGTAAAGCGAGTCCGAAAAGAGAATCCCAACACGTTGCTGATCGATGCCGGAGATGTGTTCCAGGGAACGCCTTACTTCAACTTCTACAGAGGCGAAGTTGAATATAAAGCGATGTCGGCGATTGGTTACGACGTAGGCACCCTCGGCAATCACGAGTTTGATAACGGCGTGGATGCGCTTGCGGCAGCACTGAAATTTGCAAATTTCGATGTGGTGTCGGCGAACTACAACGTCACGGGCACGGTGTTGGAACAAAAGGTCAAACGTTACGTCGTCAAAACAGTCGGCGGGATCAAGGTTGGTTTGTTTGGTTTAGGTGTTAGTCCCGTTGGCCTAATCACGCCCGACAACTTCAAAGGCGTGACTTACATTGATCCGGTCGATGCTGCTCGCGACGTGGTGAAGAAGCTGCGCGAGGAAGAACGTTGCGCCTTCGTCGTCGGCATGTCGCATCTTGGTTATTACGAAGACGGAAAACGTGGCGATTCGATGGTGGCGTCACAGGTTGATGGAATCGACTTCATCGCCAGCGGCCACACGCACACGTTCATGAAAGAGCCTGCCGTGCAGACTCAGCCATGTGGCGCGAAGACGCTGATATTTCAAGTAGGCAAGAGCGGCATCTATGTGGGCCGCGTTGATTTCACTTTCCGCGCTGGAAAGCTAGCGTCCATCAAAACGCGCTTGCTGGATCTGAGGAGCGTTTGATGGAAGACGATTCAGCCCGCGATCGAGTGCGCGCGCTCGTGCGTGAAGTGCTCGCGAAAGCCGCGCCTGAAAGCGCGGACGATAAGGCGCAGACTCCTACCCGCTTCGTAAACACAGTTTCAGAAAGTAACACGCAAACAGCAGTCACACGTGATGAGTCAGCGAAGAGCGTCATCACGGAGGACGACGTGCGCGGTTTGGAGACGGGTGCGGTGCTCAGAATTGGTGAAGATGCCCGCCTGACGCCGCTGGCCGCCGACATCGTTAACGAAAAGAAGATCGAAATTGTGCGACGTGCGTCGCGGCGCGGGTCGAAGGCTTCGAAGTTGATCGCAATCGGTGCAGACCACGGTGGCTTCAGGATGAAGGAAGAGCTCAAGGCTGTGTTGACTGAGCTAGGCCACCGCGTGCAGGACTTTGGCGCGTATTCGGAAGATGCGGTCGACTATCCTGATTTCGCGCACGCGGTTGCACGTGCAGTTGCGGATGGAAGTTCGGATCTCGGGATTATGATTGATGGAGCTGGAGTTGGTAGTGCGATGACGGCGAACAAGGTTCCCGGCGTTCGTGCTGCTGCGTGTTATTCGGTTGACGTGGCGCGCAATTCCCGCGAGCACAACGACGCGAACGTGTTGACCCTCGGAAGCAAGACGATCAACAGCAAGCAAATGCGCGACATCGTCACCACATGGCTTTCCACCGAAATCACCGAAGATCGACATCGCAAACGCGTCGCCAAGATCGACGCCATCCAGCGTCAATACCAACGCTAGTCCGAGAGAGAGTTTCACGCAAAGACGCAAAGGGCGCAAAGGAAGACGAAAAACGTTCTAAATCTTCTTTGCGGCTTTCTTTGCGCCCTTTGCGCCTTTGCGCGAGATCACTTCTTTACTGCTAGAATGCTTCCGTCATGCCCTTTTCCAGCAACGGCGATTACGAAGCTTTAATTGAGCAGATAACGGATGCCATCGTTGCCCGTCTCAATAGCGACGGCGTCGAGCAGGCGCAGATGTGTGGTTGCACGTCTGAGTGCTTCCACCGTTGCCCCGAGCGGATGCACCGCATCGTCGACGCGGGCGCCGCGCGTATCGGTCTCGTGTTGGGGCAAACGGGGTCGGCGAGAGAGTGGGCAGGCCTGATCGATCACACCCTCCTTAAGCCCGAAGCGACGGACGACGACATCAAAAAACTCTGCCAGGAAGCAGCGACGTATCACTTCGCGTCCGTGTGCGTTAATCCGACGTGGGTGCGTGTCGCAGCATGTAGTCTGCTCGGCAGCGACGTTCCAGTTTGCACTGTCATCGGATTTCCACTCGGCGCCAGTTTGTCCGACGTCAAAGCCTACGAAGCGCGTCGCGCGATCCTGGACGGGGCAAGGGAAGTGGACATGGTGATCAATGTCGGCGCCCTGAAGAGTGGCGACGATTGTCTCGTCGAACACGACATTCGTTCAGTGGTTCAAGTTGCACATGAGTATGATGTAGTTTGCAAGGTGATTATTGAGACGGCGTTGTTGACTGACGATGAAAAGGTGCGTGCGTGCTACGCAGCAAAGAAAGCCGGCGCCGATTTCGTGAAGACTTCGACCGGCTTTTCGAAAGGCGGTGCAACGGTTGCCGACGTAGCTCTGATGCGACGTACTGTTGGATCGGAGCTTGGTGTCAAGGCGTCAGGTGGTGTGAAAGGTCTCGAAGACGCGCGCAAGATGGTTGAAGCAGGCGCTACACGCATCGGCGCCAGTGTTGGTGTAAAGATCGCACAAGAAGCCGCAGGTAAATCTCCTGCCACTGTTGGATCCTCCGCTTACTAGGACGGTGATCACTAATGCCTGCAAACCCCAGACTGTTGGCAGTCATTCTCGGCGGAGGCGCCGGTAATCGTCTCTTTCCGCTCACGCAACAACGATCGAAACCGGCGGTTCCACTCGGCGGTAAATACCGGCTCGTCGACATCGCACTTTCAAACTGCATCAACTCCGACATCCTGCGCACGTTTGTGCTGACGCAATACAACTCCGCGTCACTCAACAGGCACATCGCACAAACTTATCGCTTCTCGCCATTCTCAAACGGATTCGTGGAGATACTCGCTGCTGAGCAGACCCCCGAGAGTGGGCAATGGTTTCAGGGAACCGCAGACGCCGTGCGTCAGGTCTTGCCGCACATTCGCAACTGGGGTATCGACACACTCTTGATTCTTTCCGGCGATCATCTGTATCGCATGGACTACCGCGAGTTTCTCGAGCGACATTATCAAACGAATGCGGATGTCACCGTGTCTGTAATTCCATGTGAAGCGCGTTCAGCGAGTGAGTTTGGTTTGTTGAAGACTGACGAAACCGGACGCATTGTCGAGTTTAAAGAAAAACCTAAAGGTGACGATCTGCTCTCAATGCAGGTCGACACCACTACTCTCGGCCTCGACGCGAACGAAGCACTGCGACGTCCGTTTCTAGCGTCGATGGGAATCTACGTTTTCAAGTACGAACAGTTGGAACAGTTATTGGCCGAAGATCCTTCGGGGATCGACTTCGGCAAGCACATTATTCCCGCGGCGATCAAGACGCGCAAAGTGCAGGCTTACATGTTCGACGGCTATTGGGAAGACATCGGAACGATTGGTGCTTTCTATCGCGCGAATCTCGATCTGACGACGAAGATTCCGAAGTTCAATTTGTTTGATGCTGAAGCGCCGGTGTTCACACGCGCGCGCTATCTGCCCCCCTCGAAGATCGAAGAGACTGAGATCAACGATTCGATTATCAGTGATGGCTGCATTATCAATGGCGCGAAGGTCACAAACTCCGTCGTGGGTTTGCGCAGCAGGATCTCGAAAGGAGTTCACATCGAATCGTCGTTTCTGATGGGCGCCGACTTCTATCAGACGTTCGAGGAGATGCGCAGCGATCTCGGCAAGGGACTGCCGCGCGTCGGGATAGGGGAGGGAACGGCCATCAAGCACGCCATCATCGACAAGAACGCGCGCATCGGGAAGAATGCGCGGTTGTTGAATGAAGCCGGCGTGACAGAGGCTGATGGACCGGGCGGTTCGTACTTTATCCGCGACAGCATCATCATCGTCCCTAAAAATGCTGTGATAGCTGATGGTACAGTCATATAGAGACAGGATTAACAAGATGGTTCAGGATTTACATGATGTTTCTTGTTAATCCTGAACCATCTTGTTAATCCTGTCTAAGGTTTTACTTTAACTAATATCCGTGTTCCCAACGACTGACTTTCACCCTGCCACTGTTCAGCGAAGCTCAACGAAACGTCGCAAGTCTTCAATCCCAAAGATCAAACTCCCGAAAGACAAGAACACTCTCGACGTCGAGATCGACGACCGAGTGGTGAAGCTAACGAACCTCAACAAGCCGTTCTGGCAGAAGCTCGGCGTCACAAAGCGCGACCTCATACAGTATTACCTTGACGTAGCGCCGGTGTTGCTCCCTCACCTCACGGAGCGCGCGATGGTGATGAAGCGCTACCCGAATGGCGCCGGCAGTGAATTCTTTTTCATGAAGCGTGCGCCGTCGCCGCGACCGGATTGGATTGACATCTGCAACATCGAGCACGAGTCAGGGAACATCATCAACTTTCCGATGATTCAGGACGTCGCCTCGTTGATGTGGGTAATAAACCTCGGCTGCATCGATCTAAACCAGTGGTATGCACGCTGCGACGACGTCGATCGCCCGGATTATGTGCACTTCGATCTCGACCCTGTTCCAAACGCTTCGTTTGCAAAAGTCTGTGAAGCCGCGCTCTTTCTCAAGCTCGCTCTCGACTCAATAAAGATCCCGAGCTTTGTAAAAACGACGGGCTCGAAAGGCATTCACATCTACATTCCCATCAAGCATGGGCCAACTCAAAAACAGGTGTGGATGTTTGCGAAAGAGTTTGCTCATGCAGTTGCGTCGCAGGCGCCGAAGCTCCTGACCGCGGTCTATCAAGTCTCGAAACGACCGAAGGGAAGGGTGCTGGTTGACTACAATCAGAATGCGTGGGGACGCACCCTCGCTTCGGTCTATTCAGTCAGACCAAATAAACTCCCGTCGGTCTCGACACCCGTTACCTGGAAAGAACTCGAGCGCGGAATCTCGATTGAAGACTTCCGGATCGACAACGTACCGGCACGCGTGCGCAAGCTCGGCGACTTGTGGAAGCCGCTCACGGAAGCAAAGGGTCGCTTTCGACTTGAAGCTTATCTTTAACAGTCGGCCCGCCTACACTTAAACTTCAGCATTATGGTTACGACTTATTTAGCCACGGATCAGACGGATCAGAAACCGGATGAACACGGATCGATCCGTGTAAATCTGGTTCGGCGATCCGTTTTTATCCGTGTTACCTGTTGCTGTGCCACACCTTTGCTTTCGCGCCTTTCTTACGGCGCTTAACTCCGGTGCGGCGTGGGATCTTCTTCGGATCGCCGGTCGCGGCTTTCTTAACGTTGCCGCCTTCATCTTCCGCAATCTCCGCTAGTGAACGTCGCGTCAGAATCGAGACGGGTGCGATCTCTGTGACGTCTTCTTCCGTCGTGTAGTAATCGCGATGCTTGATCAGCAGCCACTGTCGTTCCCGCGTGCGCACTAGCACCCACGAACCTTTTAACTTCTCGCCATCGAGCGTGAACTTGAAATCGCCTTTACGCAAAGCGGCTTCGACGTCATCGGTTGTTTCAGGCTTGTACGTTCCATAATCCCAAACCATCACGGTGCCGCCGCCGTACTCGCCTTCAGGTATGACGCCTTCAAACTTCGCGTAGTCCACCGGATGATCTTCCACCTGCATTGCAAATCGCTTCACGCTTGGATCGAGTGATGGTCCTTTCGGAACGGCCCAGGACTTCAGCACACCGTCTACTTCGAGACGGAAGTCATAGTGGAGTTGAGTGGCGCGATGTTTCTGGATCACAAACATGCGACCGCTACGAGTGCGTTTCTTTTTTGGACCGGGTTCTGGAGTTTTGTCGAACTTCCGCTTCTTCTTGTACTCGGCTAGTGATGCCATGAGGGAAGTGTAACGCTAAAGTGATTCTTTAAGTGTCGTGGAAATCTTGAGAATAGATCAATTCGAGCCAGCCGCCATCTCCTGGGGGATTTCTTCTTCAACGGCGAATAGGTCGGGCTGGATGGGATCGAGGCCGAGCGCTTCTCGCACGCGTGCGAAGCTGCGGCGGTGAATGGGCAACGCGCCGAGCTCCTTCAGCGCCCGACAGTGCTCAGGTGTTGGATAACCTTTGTGAACGGCGAGACCGTAGCCGGAATACATCTGGTCCAGTTCGCGCATGTGAGCATCTCGCGTGGTCTTTGCGATGATTGAGGCTGCGGCAATACTTGCCGAGAGTGCGTCGCCGCGGATGATGCCTCGTTGCGGCGTGTGGCAATTCGGAATCTTACGCGCGTCAACAAGAATGAAATCAGGTTGTGAGTTCAAACCCTGCACCGCACGCTGCATCGCAAGCAGACCAGCGTGATAGATGTTTATCTTGTCGATCTCTTCGACCTCCGCAAATCCGGCTGACCAGCACACCGCATCCTGTTTGATCTGTTGCGCGAGTTCATCTCGTTTCTCAGGGTCGAGGATCTTTTTTGAATCGTTGAGACCGCGAAGTTTGTAATTCTGCGGCAGTATCACCGCGCCTGCGACCACCGGACCGGCGAGCGGCGCCATGCCTGCTTCGTCGCAGCCCGCAACCATCCCGTAGCCTTGCGACCAGAGCTCAATTTCAAAGCGCAGCAGAAAGTGTAGTCGCTGACCTTCAGAACGATTCTCACGATATCTTTCGCGAATGCGTTTCGCGAGTTGGTGTGCACCCTGACGACGATCGACTTCCAGAGCTTCAAGTAAACCTTTAGGTACGCGTCGTTGACGCCGTAAAAACAGGTCACTTAATTCCGGGATTGATTTTTTGAGGAGGTCTTCCAAAGGAGTCATGACACACGAAAAACCCTGCGGGGATTTCTTATCACAAAGCCGCGCCGGCGCAAAAGCACACGCAGTGTTTTTTTCCAATAGCTGATATGCTAAAGCGCGCAAATGAACATCTCCCCCCGCACAAAACTCCGGCTGCTCGGCATCTTCCCGCTCATCTTTTTTCTCGCCCAGGTTGTGCACTACTGGCCAGTCAACGAGCTCGGAAACTTGTTTTGGATGTGCAACATCGGGAACCTGATATTGGCGCTCGGACTCTTTCTCGAGAAGCCGGTCGTGATCAGGCTCGCTGCGATCTGGATGATTCCTGGATTGGTTGTCTGGATTATTTTTGTGGTGCTGGCCTGGGGTGTGTTCTTGTCTTCAACGCTCGCACACGTTGGTGGGCTTGCCGTCGCGTTGATTGCGTTGAGGCAGGTGGGTATGGATCGGACGTCGTGGCGCTGGGCGTTCGGATGGTATTTGGTCGTGCAAGTGTTATCGCGGTTTTTTACGTCTCCTGCATTGAATGTGAATCTCGCACACACGGTGCAGCCGGGTTGGGACCGAACGTTTCAGTCGTACTGGTCGTTCTGGCTGGTTCTGACCGCCGCGACGATTCTCACCGTTTGGCTGTCAGGCCTCCTGCTCTGGAGCATTTGGCCATCTGAAAAACATTCGGAATCATGGAACGTACTGAAGGGGGGCCCTCCGTGGCCGCCCTCGGTTTAAAACGGGTTCGCAATACCGAGACTGTCGATACTTGAATCCGTGTGCAAACCGAGGGCGGCCACGGAGGGCCGCCCCTACAGTACGTTCTGAATAACTTAATTAAACCGCGACGCGACGGACGCGGCGGTGTGATTCGATGAGCGTCGTGACGAGATTGCAGAGATCGGACGGTGGCGAGGGCTTCACAAGGTATGCCTGTGCCCCTGAATTTAGCGCCTCATTGCGATCCATCTCGAAAGCTGCGGCGGAGTAAAAAACAATCGGCGTCTTTTGGTCGAACTCACGTATTTGCCGGCACAGATCCAATCCAGATCCATCCGGCAGCCACGAGTCCAACAAGTAAAGATCAAAATCCTGTGAGCCCGCCAGATCGACTCCACTCTTAATCGTTGAGCCAGTCACAACCTCGTAACTCTTCTGCTCAAGCACAAGCGTCACCAACTCGCGCGTATCTTCGTGATCCTCGATATAGAGGACACGGGGGGTATTCATTTTTTGCATAGCTGCATTTCCCGCTATGAAAGTTGCCGCTTTATTCTCGGGAATTGACCAGGCTCGTTGTTCGTGAAAAGCCGGGGCCGACATATAATTCTCAAGGTCAGTCGGGAAGGATATGCCGGCCACGGCCACCCTGCTTGTTGTGTAGTCGCAACGTACTCCCTTTAGAACGTGGGTGTCGGTACGATGGCGAACAGTTTTGATTCAGGGATTTCCCTAGTCTGTTGCATGTAAAATCTTGTGTAACAACACGCTACACTGTACGCAGTCGAACAATAAGCGTAGAATGCACCCCTCCCTCTGAATAGCTCTTTCTTCCCTTATAAATCAATAGTTCAGTACTCGTGCGGGAGTCTGAGGGATAATGAATTCAAGCCTTCAATCGCTAATACCTGATCACCCGGAACTGCTTCGTTCCGGTATCACCTCTCGCAATGAATTGTTGAGAGAGTTTTTAACTGTTCCTGCTATTGCTCGCGAGTTGCTTCCGGAGTTGAGAGTCGTATCGCTTACCGTTAACCAGGTTCTTTACGAACAGGGAGACAAGATGGAAGTCGTTTACTTTCCTCTCGACTCAGTAATTTCAGGACTTGCGATCATGGAGGATGGAACCACGATGGAAACTTCCATGACAGGTCGGGAAGGTTTAGTCGGAATCTCTTCACTTCTCGGTAGTGGACGTTCAAGACAATGGGTCTGGGTCACTGTAGGCGGAAGCGCGATTCAGTTGGAATCAAGATTTATCGAGAAGACTCTTTTGCAAGGTGAAGGGGCGCTCAAGGCATTGCTGAAGGCCTATCGATTGTTGATCACGCAACTGTCGCAGCGTTTAGTTTGTAACAGCAGACACACGATCATGGAACGACTTTGCTGCTGGCTCTTGATGATTCACGATCGCGTTGGAGACAGTAATCTAAGTTTGACTCAGGAGATGATTGCTTCGAGAGTGGGCGCCCGGCGCGCGGGAATCACAGTCGCGGCCGGAATACTGCAGTCGATGCAGGCGATTGCTTACCGGCGTGGTCAGCTACATATCCAGGACCGCCCTGTGCTGGAGCGAACAGTTTGCGAATGCTACAACCTGATGCGCGGCAACTACGAGTCGGCCCCCTCCGGACTACTCGGCCTTCTCGCTGTAGATGAAGATACGAGGAGCAACTGAGCCGCTCGCCTCTACGATGGGAACGACAGTGTGGACAAAGTGAATTCCCTTTTCCCCGTGGTCTACATTTGCCAGAATTGGACCAGTCTCAAGGGGTTGTCGTTCGCGTACTGACCTTTTGAGAAGTTTGATCAGTTCGTCAACTTCCTTACCGCTAAAAACCTCTGTCATCGGAAGGCCCACTACATCGCGATTGCCCAGCAGTTGTTTATAAGCGGGATTGATGGTCTGGATTGTCAGGTCTTCGGCATTCAGCACCATGATGTAATATGGATATCTTTCAAGCACGGTGGTAAGTTGCAGTTGCTGGAGCCGGTGCTGCTTGGCCAATTCCTGGAATTCGCCGGTTCGTGCTGTCAGTTCATCGTTAGTAGTCTGCAACTCCTCGTTGGTAGCCTGGAGTTCTTCATTGTTGGTTTCGAGCTCTTCGTTTGTGGCCTGTAGCTCTTCATTGGTGGCTTCAAACTCTTCGTTGGTCGCCTGCAATTCCTCCTGAGTAAGCATTAGCTCCTCGTTGGCAGCCTGGAGCTCTTCGTTGGCATCCTGAAGCTCCGAGTTCATTGCGGTGAAGCGCTTGTTAGCGCCGCTGAGCTCGTTTATCAAGTCCGCATGCTCCAGTTGCACGGCCTCGAATCGCTTTTTCATTTGCACCTGGTCCGTCGCGTCCACCACCGTAATGGCGGCGAGTTCGGGACCACCCGGCTCGACCTGCATATACATAATGGTAAGACTCAGGTACCGGCCTGAGCCTTCCGACGACCCGTCCAATTCGATCTCATCCAGCATCGTGGTGGTGCGTTCGCGAAAGCAGTTATCGATCGCATGTCGTACTTCCTGATACGGCATACCGCGGACCGTGTGCAGGAAGTCGAGATCGGAAGTTAGATCGCGAACGCCCAACGCTCGTCGCGCGGCGGCGTTGATAGTAAGAATTCGGTACTGGCGATCGATGATTATTACGGCCACGTTCAGGTAGCGCAGCAACGTTTCATTGATGCGGCGTAATTGTCCGAGCTCAGTCTCAGTTAATGTTAAATCGTGAGCGTGAGCATGAATTGCGGGTATGGCCTGCTGTCGCCGAAATTCGCGCGCGTCAATGGTATTGTAGCCGGCTGGAATAGAGCTATCCTGCATGGAATAAGCAAGTGGACCACCGAGGCAGCGATAGATCTTCCACTTCTTGTTTACGAGCTCAAACGCGGCTTTAGTCGGACGCGTGGTCAGCTTTGCCAAGGAACAAATATCCGTACGATTGGTGCAGTGAATAAGCAAAAAGATCCAGCACTACTTGCTGAAGATCGTGCTTGAGATAGATCAACAGGTTGCGGCAACTCACCAGGTCAATACGGGGGAATGGTACGCCGCGACTGATGTCCTGTTCACCAAAAATAACTGCCTGACGCAGCGTCTTTGAAACCCGAAAGCCATGGTCCACCCGCTCAAAATAACGATCCCGATAGTCGTCCGGTAAATCACTCAGTACGTTTTCAGGATAGAGGCCGCGCCGCGCAAACGAAATTGCATCGGCGGCGAGATCAGTTGCAAAGACCTTGATATTCCATTCGGCAAAATCAGGACCAAGATGGTCCGCAACGAGCAATGCCAGTGAATAAGCCTCTTCACCGGTAGCGCATCCCGCCGACCAGATTCGCAGTGTCCGGCCATTGTGTTTGGCGCGGTCGATCAACTCGGGGATGACGGTGGTCTTGAGAAATTCAAAGGCTTCAGGATCGCGAAAGAAACCCGTTACTTTTATCAGGAATGCTTTTACTAATTCCTTGACCTCATCCGGATGAGTGCGCAGGTAATCTTCATAATCGCGAATGTTGGCATTGTGAGTAACGGCCATACGCCGGCCAATGCGCCGGAGAATGGTCGAGGACTTGTAGTTTCGGAAATCGATATTGGCCCGGGCGCTTACCTGGGTAAGCAAGTCGCGCAGTGGGTCATCAGCCTTCTCCGACGACGGCGGTAGACTTATACCCTTCAGGATGTCGAAGAGCAATGGACCAATCTGCTCCATCTCAACTATGTGATCCACCGCTGTGGGAGGTAACGAACTCGGCATCGAGGGATAAGGTGCTGTTTTCGGGTTTTGAATAATCACCACGCCGCCGGCGTTCTTGACATCAACCGCGCCGACCGCGCCGTCAGATCCTGAGCCGGTGAGAATTACCGCAATCAGATGCTCGCCATACGACTTGGCCGCGCTCGACAACAACATATCAACTGAGGGTTTGGGTCGATCGGCGTGATCCGATTCGAGGTGCACGTGGCCGTCAACGATTCTTACGTGCCTGTTAGCGGGTACAACATAAATCTTGCCGCTTTGAAGTTCGGTTGGTTCGCTAACGACAACAACGGGCAACTGACTGCGGCGCTCGAGAATCGATCCCAGTTGACTGGGCCGCTGCGGATCGAGGTGTTGCGCGATTACAATTGGCGCTGGAAACGATTTGTTAAGCGTGCTCACCAGAGTAGAAAGCGCGCCCACCCCACCGGCGGACGAGCCCACCACGACGAGGTCTTTGTTTTCATCAGTATTAGAAGCGTCAGCCATAATTAGTTAGTCAAGACTTAACTAGGTTTGATCCATAGAGCGGAGACAGTTTGCCGTAGTAAGTTAAACAATTGATTGGGAGTAAAATCAGGCTTCACCCTGTAATACGGGTTCGGCTGTCCGATCTTTTTCTTTACCGAGCAATAGTTGGCGAATCATTGAGCTTTGCTGCTCAGCTTCATGCGCACGTCGCTCAAAAGTTCGCACGACATCCATCCGGTTACCTCGGCGCGCGCGCTCCTGGATCTTCTTTGCCAGTATCATCTGCTCTTCAAGAGCACGGACTGCAGACCACAGAGCTACTTCAAGCATAGCCGTTTGGCCGTCGCCCAAAGCCTCCGCTGAAAGCGCATGGCCTACATGACAGCGATAACGCAGAATTTCCTGGTCGTCGATCTCCCAAAGCGCGCCGTTACATTCTGGACATGTAAGCGCTGATATCTTGCCTAGTCGCTCGACACTGGCAATTAGTTCATCGCCATCCATCTCCTGATGTGCAATCCTTGCTTCAATCTCAATTTGGTCCGGCATCCGGTGCTCTCCTTTCTCCTCGAATGTTTCGTGGGAAAGCTCATTCAACAACGGCGCGATCTCCTGCAGGGTTACGGAGTAATCGACCTTTATTGCTTGTATGACACTCATGGGCATACTTGGGAATAAGGCTTCCTGAGGATCCTGAACAATCGTTAGACCACCGCGTTGTTTGATCGCGCGCATGCCCACTTTTCCATCATCTCGCGCACCAGTCAGTATGACACCGATCGCTCGCGGGCCCATCCAGCGTGCGGCCGAACGGAAGAGTGCATCGATTGAAGGACGATGAAGGTTTTCTTTTGGACCATGTACGAGTTTAACTTTCTGGTCTTCCACGAGTAAATGTCGGTCTGGTGGAGCGACGTAGATTCTTCCTCTCATTACAGGCTCGCCATCAACTGCATGTGCAACAGGTAGGTTTGAGTTGTGTGCGAGTATCACTGGCAAGAAGCTGGTAGCGTCAGCCGGGATATGCAGCACAATAAAGACGGCGGCAGGTAAATCTGGAGGCAGATCTTTGACGAGCTTTGATAGTGCTTGAACTCCTCCGGCGGAAGCGCCGATAACTATAGTGTCGCGCGTGGCCATGAGCCTCCAGCTCAGCGGTTCTGATCCAGGTTGGAAAACCAAGGGGAACGGCCGACGGGGTTGTACGGTCGAATCGTGTTTAGTCCAATCGGAGGAGTTTCAAATCTTAGCACATCAACTCATTCAGAGCGTCTTGCGGGTAACGATCTGTGTGCGGTGTCGAACATTGCCACTCCACTGCCAGATCCTCTATAATTTCACACGTTGAATACCCCTTTCCTCCTGTGGGTATAGTTGGCGCGGCGGACGGCAAAAACCGCCGCGCTTTTTTCTTTTCCTGATTGCTTCCGGCCACCACCAGACGTAGACTTTGATCCTAACTTGGATACAGCCAGTACCACCTCGCGGGTGGGTACGAAGTCGATGCACTCGATCGCTAGGTTCGCTGCGCGTGCACCCACCCGCTACCGCGAGGCGGTACTGACTGTATCCAACCGACATTCGGGACTTTTAAGATAAAGCCCATTCGGTTCGCCCAGAGCTTTGCATAATGAAACGCAGCCTCTTGCCCTCAATTGGCCTGAGTTTACTCGTTGCGATCGTTTATTTCGCTGGCGCCGAACTCGGCCTCTCACTCGCCTCTGCACACGAAAACGTCACGGCTGTTTGGCCACCTACAGGAATCGCGATCGCGTCGCTGCTGATCTTTGGTCGTCGTGTTTGGCCAGGCATTTTTATTGGCGCACTTGCCGCAAATCTTCACACCAGTATTTCGCCCGTCTCTGCGCTTGGCATTGCTACAGGCAATACCCTCGAGGCTCTGGTGGCCTTCTTTCTGCTACAGCGATCGAAACGCTGGCGAAACTCTTTCGACTCGATGGGCGACGTGATGATCTTTATCGTCTACGCCGCCGTCCTGGCGCCGCTGGTGAGCGCGACGATTGGAAGTTTGAGTTTGGCTTTTGGTGAACCGAGACAGTGGTCCAATTTTTGGTATCTCTGGTTGACGTGGTGGATGGGCGACGGTTTTGGCGCTCTGATCGTTTCGCCACTGCTGCTCTCCTGGAGCAGATCGGCCAGGATCGATCGCGAAGATATCCCTGAGATTGCCAGTCTCTTCGTGTTGTTATTGATTGTGGTGTTGATTGTTTTTGCTGGTTGGTTTCCGGGACCTGTTAAAACGTATCCACTGGCCTATCTGTGTCTGCCTTGTTTGTTGTGGGCGGCTTTGAGATTCGATCAGAGAATCGTGACGAGTGCCATCGTACTGATGGCAGGGCTTGCGGTTTGGGGCGCCAGGCATAACTATGGTCCATTTTTCCAACCGAGCGAGAACGTTACGCTGTTGCTGTTGATCTCATTTGTTGGCACGACCTCGTTGATGACGTTGCTTGTGGCGGCAGTGACGACTGAAAGACGCAGAGCAGAAGCTGAGAAGTGGAAACTCGGCTCAGAGATCGAACTTCACCGGCGTCGCGTGGAAGATATCGTCGAACATGTTCCGGGTGTCGTTTGGGAAGCATGGGGAAAACCGGATGCCGCCAATCAACGAATCGATTTCGTCAGCAATCACGTTGAGAAGATGCTCGGCTACAGCAAAGAAGAATGGTTGTCGACGCCAAACTTCTGGTTATCGATTGTTCATCCGGATGACAAAGAGCGAGCGGCGGCTGAAGCAGCAGCGATCTTTGCATCGGGCAAAGGCGGCTCGGCCAGGTTTCGCTGGTTGCACAAAGATGGGCGTGAAGTTTGGGTTGAGGCGCAGTCGATCGTCGTTTGCGATGAGACTGGACCGGTCGGAATGCGTGGTGTGACGATGGACATCACTGCTGCGGTCAAGGCCGAACTCGAACGTGCTGAACTTCTCGAGCGGGAAAGTCATGCACGACAGCAAGCGGAAGAAGCGAGCCGGTTGAAGGAAGAGTTTTTGGCGACTGTTTCACACGAGCTGCGAACGCCACTGAACGCAGTGGTGGGTTGGTCGCGATTGCTGCAAACGGGACAGCTCGACGAAGCCGGCGTTAGACATGCGGTTGAAGTAATCGAACGTAATGCAGCAGCACAACGACAGATCATCGAAGACTTGCTCGACGTGTCGCGGATCGTTAGTGGGAAGGTGCGTATTAGCACGCAGCCGGTCGATCTGCTCTTGATTATTCACGCGGCGATCGATGCGAATCAGCCGGCCGCGGAAGCGAAAGAGATTAAGATCATCACGCATATTGGCGCCCCGGATGCAATCGTCAGAGCTGACGACGAACGATTGCAGCAGGTGTTTTGGAACTTGCTGGCAAATGCGGTGAAGTTTACGCCCGCGGGTGGAACAGTTGATGTTTATCTCGAGCGTGAAGGCTCGCTGGCGGAGATCAGGATTGAAGATTCTGGTCCAGGCGTGCCGCCCGAGTTTCTGCCGAGAATATTCGAAAGATTTACTCAGGCAGATGGGTCGAGTACGCGAAAGCATGGTGGATTGGGATTAGGGTTGGCGATCGTGAGACACCTTGTTGAGTTGCATGGTGGAACGGTGTCGGCAGCGAATCGTGAAGCTGGCGGTGCGGTGTTAACTGTGAGGTTACCGATTTTGCTTCCCAGGATTAACAAGATGTCTCAGGATTTACAAGATGAATCCTGTTTATCCTGAAACATCTTGTCTAATCTTGTCTGATCGTTCAGTTTTTCAACACGGGCGCATTGGAACGCGTAGAGTTGTCAGAGATCACCGGCGCTCCTGACGGATTGAAGATGTAATTGTCACGAGCACGCACCGCGAGATTTGGTTGGCGCGCGCGCACTCTGATCTGTCGCCGCTGTCCTTGCTGGGGTGGGCGTTTCGGATAGTAGCCGATGCTGTACTGGCGTCGCAGTTCTTCGGCAACGTTCGCAAACGCAGACGACATGTTTTGCAGCGAATCGGCCCGATACTCGCGTCCGCCTGTGGCGTTTGCAAGTTCCATCAGATAGCGATTGGCGATGTCGTAATCGTCTCGTGGACCACTAGGTGGATAACCGCCACCACCCGGATAACCGCCGCCACCGCCACGACGATTATTTCTCCGACGCCCGCCGCCGAATATCCCTCCGAGAATCTGTCCGAAGATGTCAATCTGGGGCATCGGCTGATTGACGATGACGTTCATATCGCCCGAAGTGTCATACTGAACCGGGTAGATCAAGGCATCCAGCTCCTGCGCGTCCATGACGTTGCTATCGTAGCTGGCGCGACGGCTCGTGGTATCAACACCATCAGTGAAGAGCACGATCGCTTTTCGTCCCTGAACTCGACTCAACTGCTGATTGATGACCATGTCGACCGCATCGTAGAGACGCGTACCGTCATCGGTCTTCGAGCGTTGAATGGCCCGTTGAAGTTTGGTCCGATCGGTGGTGAACTCGCTCAGTATCTTGATGTCGTCGTTGAAAGAGACGACCATCACTTTATCATCGCTGCGGAGTTGGTTAACAAAACTGATTGCCGCGTCCTGTATATCTTCGAGGCGAAACTGAGTGGACGGGCTCGTATCGAGCATCAACACGACCGAGAATGGTTTGTCCACTGACTGGAAGAATGCGACTTCCTGTTCTACGCCGTCTTCCCAAATGCGGAATTCTTCCTTCTGCAGGTTTGGTACATAGCGTCCATCGCGATCCATCACGCTAACTGGGATGGTTATGAGTGTTGTGCTGACACGAATGACGTCGCCCGCATCGACCTCTTCTGGTCCCGCGGGGATCTGATCCTCTTGTGGTTGAGGCGGACGATTTCCGGGATTGTTAGCGCCACCTAAAACAGGTGGTCTGGACGGTGCGGGCGCGGATCGCTCAGTAGTTTGAGGGTCGCTGGTTGTTGACGTACCCACTCGTCTCGGGCGTCCCTGGCCAAAGCCGACGCTCAAGCTCGTCAAAAGCATGGAGAGGAGCGATAGGTAAACGAAGAACTTTCTCATAGTCGTGCTCCAGCGCGCCGAACCCACTTTGATGCGTTGTCGGGAGATTGGATGCTCGTAGATTTTGAGCAATCAAAGGGAGAGAAAACCAAACCGCACGGCAAGGATAACCCTTGGGGCTTGGGAGGGCAAGGAAATAGGTGAAAATTGGACGCCTCCTTGGAGTGCGGTGACTTGTCACCGCTTTGGTAAAAATACTAAAGCGCCAACAAGTTGGCGCACTCCAAGGAGGGGTTATTCCGACGAGCTGGCAGTGGCGCTGGAGAGGGCGTTCCAGATTAAGGGCAGGGTTGCCCATGATTGGCCGCGATGCTGCGGCCTGAAGCCAAAGAGAACGACGCGGCCCTTCCCTACACCCACCTCGGCGAGGGCGATTTGTCCTCGCAGCCTGTCTTCACCGAGGAGCCAGCCACTCAGCAGCACATTCTCTTTCGCATAGCGAGCGATGACACGTACGTTCGCATCTGAGGCTGCAGTGTACGCCGAACTGTTGGTGAAGTAGGCAGGCAACGAGTTTGGCAACAGCGCGGCGATGGGATGCCTGGTTTCTACATCGAGCGCCACGATCGAACCGGGACAGTAAAACTCCGAGGATCGGACGCCCTCGAGCGTATTTCGAAGCGGCAGATTAAATTCCTTGATCGCGAGGTCGCAGGCGTTATCAAAACAGATCATCATCCCGCCATTGTTTACAAACTCTTTCAGGTTCTTTACGCCGGCTTCACTAATGCCGCCCGTGAACTCAGCGGGCAAAGTTCCCGCTGCATTGCCATTGATAATTTGTGTGGCTGCCTGAGATGCAAAAAGCACTACGTCGAACTTCGAGTTCAGTGCTCCCTGTCGCATATCGACGTCGCATATCGAGGTATACGGAACGTTAAAGGTATCGAACACGAATCGCGTCCAACCTTCGTCCATGTTGCTCATTGAACCTTTGTAAATCCCGACGCGAACGGGTTGCTTCAGCGGGTTTTTGATCGGCGACTCGTCTCCTTTTTTCAAAGCGAGGGCCAGATCGGTTCTGACTTCATTTGCATTCTTAAGCAACGTCAACTTGCGCTCGTTAGCGGCTTCCCTGATCGTGATGACCGCGGGCGTGTCGACTCCCATTTGCAGCGGCAGTGTCCAGCCGGCGACGTCGTAAGGACGTTCGGCCTCACCTTGCGCCGTCAGTCTGTTTGGATAGATCTGCGGCTCGAAGAGAGCGACGACGTTGTAACGCTGAGGCTGCGTGAGAAATACGATGTAACTACCGGCCGGCACTTCCTGCATCGCACTTAACGAACCGCTGATATGGTAAGTGCCGAGCTTCTCCGCGGCGGGATTTGTTCGTTGCAGGATCTGCGGGCGCAGCACGACGTGTAGTTCGTGATCGAGACGAAAAACCTCCACGCCCTGGTCTATCAAAGTACCAACCAGTTTCGCTACCGCTTCGTCACGCGCCTGTCCGGCAGGAATCAGATACGCAATCTCGTCGCCCTTGTTTAGTGGTAGTTCAAGGTTCTTCCGCCCGAGTTCATAAAAGTTGCGCAGGTACTCGACGCGAAACTTCGACGCCATCTCGAGAATGGAACGCGCCGCGATCATTTCCATATTCATAATGTCGCGCGGACGCCATTGTCCGGCCGGCCACGGATCCGGAAAGTTTGTCATTGCTTCAGTGGCGTTGCGCATGCCGCGCGTACTGGACCTTGCGAGTTGTTCGGTGGTGACTGTGGTCGGAGTCATAAGCCGTGCACTCGCGGCCTCCGAAAGAATTCCGATCGAATTGTGGAAGTATGGCGCAGTGCGGAACCCGCCGTGCCACCAGGTGTCGTAAAGAGCATTTGTGAGAACGCCCTTAAAGCCAGCCGCTTGCAGGTCGGCAGCGACCTTGTGGCCCATCAGCCCCACTTGTCTCAGAAGCACGGGCGAGATGTTTGGATTCGGTGGATCGTAAAACGGCGGAATGAAAAACCTCGAACCATTCGATCCCTGCTGGTGTACGTCGTAAACAATCTGCGGAAACCAATCATGCCAGAACAGGCGCGTGATTAGTTGTGTTTCTTTCAGATTGAGCATGAACCAATCGCGATTGTCGTCGTGACCGGCGTAATGATGGTATAGCTCGGGTGGCTCTCGTCCTTCGTATGGGGTGCCGAGCGTCTTGCGATACCAGTTTGCGACGATGTCGATGCCGTCGGGATTAGGCGATGGAATCAGGAGTAGGATCGTGTTTTGTAGAATTTCGCTTGTCGCGGCATCCTGAACCGTCGCCAGCTCATAAGCGAGTTGCATCGACATCTGAGAAGCGACGATCTCTGTTGAGTGGATCGAACAGGAAATAGCGACGACAGTTTTTCCATTTGCAAACAACCGGTCGCGCTGAAGATCAGTGGTGACTTTGCGTGGATCGGCGAGTTGTTGCTGGATCTCTTTGTATTTCGGCAGAGCCAGTATATTCTCACGCGCGCTAATAAACGCTACGATTACAGGTCGCTTGAGAGTCGATTGGCCCACCGTCTGGACCAGAACGCGATCAGATGCACGATCGAGTCGTTCGAAGTAGTCTGTTATCTGCGACCAGCCGGCGATCGTCCGATCGTCGCCCGGCGTGAATCCGAGGACGGATTTTGGTGAAGGGATTGCGGTAGATTGTTGGGCGAATGATGTTGCCGAGAACGCAGCAATAAATAGAATTAGTGCGAGGTATGTAGTTAATCGATGGCTCTGCATTCCAGGGGTTCCTTTTGACAGGATTTACAAAATTCAACCGGATTAATGAGACTACGGCGCAGGAGTCTAGCACAAGAGGGCGTCCCCGTTTCATGTGCCGTTTGCATTACTGGTGGTCGATGTTTGTCGCAGGAGCGCTGCTCCTGATCCTTGCGCCGCCAATCCTGTTGTTTGCGTGGCTAGTGAACAAGCACGACCTCGTCTATCCGTGGGCGTCGTTTGGCGCGCGTGTGTGGCTGTTTCTGAGTGGCGTTCGCGTGAAGGTTCGCGGGCTCGAACACCTCGATCCAAAGCAGACATACGTCTTTGTCTCGAATCATCGTTCGTATCTGGATACGGCTGCGATATTTGTTTACACCGGAAGACGTATCGGTGTGCTTGCAAAGAAGGAGCTTTTGAAGGTTCCTATTCTCGGAGTGGGGATGGGATTTGTAAACGTGATGGCGATCGATCGTTCGAATCGTGAAAGTGCTATACGCACGACTGAAGCAGCCGCGCAGCGCATCAAGTCGGGCGTGTCGTTTGCGGTTTTCGTGGAAGGAACTCGCGCGCAGCCGGGTGAACTGCTCCCGTTCAAGAAGGGCGCGTTCTACATGGCGCGAGAAGCTGGTGTGCCGGTGGTACCTGTGGCGATCAAGAACTCAGATGTGCTGATGGGTAAGGGGACTGGTGAGGCACGCTCAGGCAGCATCGAGATGGTCCTATTGCCGCCTGTTGAGACTGTGGATGTAAAGACCGATCAGGATATTGATCGGTTGATAGCTGATGTGCGTGCTGCAGTCGCTGCTGAGTTAGAGACAGGATTTCAGGATTGACAAGATTTACAAGATGAATCCTGTTAATCCTGAAACATCTTGAAAATCCTGTCTGACAGCTCCTCTTAAAAATCGTACGTTAAGGTTCCTGTGACCCTCACGGTGATCCCATCCTTCACCGTTGCCTCAAACGTCGCCTGTCGTGCTGCAGCTTCCGCTGCTTCGCGCAGAACGGCCACGCCATTCAACGCCACTGCGGAAACAACCTTGCCGTTCTCATCCACGATCACGCGGACCGTCACTCGGCCCGTAGCTTTCAAACGCTTCATCTCTTCGCTTACGACCGGATTTGGCTTTGACGTGGCTTTCGAATCCAGTGCGCCGCCATCGATCGGCTTCGCCACGCCGCTGCCGGAACTACCAGGCTCGTCGTTCTCACCAATTTCAGTAACTTTGAGGGTCGCCTTGGTTTCGGTGAAGTCCAGATAGCGCACCTTCATGCGCACATGAATTGAACCACCATTCTCAAAAATGAGTTCCTCATCGGCGTAAGAGTAGGTCGGAAACCAAAACTTCCCATCAATGTGTTCGCGATAAGTTTCGACAGTCGGAAACTTATTGTTTTTCGTCTCTGGAACACCCTTTCCCTTCGTTTTCACAATCTGCAGATCCTGTTCATCAACCCAAATGCGCCCTGAAAAGAGTCGATCTTTTATCTTTTTAGGATTGGGCATGACTTTCGGTGTTACATCAAATATGTAGAGGTTCAGTTCGTCGATCTTTTCTTTGCCCGCATATCGAAAGTTGTAAAGGTCAGTCTTGCTGGGCTCCAGGGCAAACGGATTGACACCTCCCAGATCATCGACGTCTTCCTGGGTAATCTCCGGCAGCGTCGACATTGGGAAGAAGCTGATCTTCTCGAACCGTTCTCCCTGGTCATCGAACGTAAAAGTCGAAATGCGGCGATACTCACCAACCACCTGGCCGCCCATTCCAATGCTCTGAATCAGGGCGTCGCGTTTGAATGAATAAGTATTAAGAGCCTTGCGAAACTGTGCTTCCTTTGCGGTGAAGGTTCGAATAATACGGTCGATTTCAGCGGGGTCCATGCCGCTATTTCCATTGGTCTGAGCAGAGACAGAAAAGGCGCAAAGGCCAAAAAGGACCAGCGTAGCAAGGAGCAGAGGAGTCTTCATAAGTTCTTTCTTCATTCCCAAATTTCAGGTGTTTAGGTGAAAACTAACTGTCCTCAGATGCCTGAATCAAAGAATCTTGTTGCCAGCGCCCGGGGCTGCCGGGAGCCCGTCAAAGCCCGACCGCCATTTTCCTGTTGCAAAAAATCTTGCATCTAGTGTAAGGTTCCTTTACTAGAATAAGTTATAACTTAACTAGCGGCACGTTGTTCACTGAAAAGGAGCCCGGTTGACCTCGAAAAATCGCGGGCTCAGCTAGTTTGAAAAATAAAGTTTCTCAAGGTCCTCATGTCGGCAACAGGCACTCGTCCAAAATCCGTGAAGCTTTACGGCGCGGGAGCGCAGACGTGACGCCGAGCGGCGGCGTTGCTTACACGGCGCGGGCGATAAACCAAGCTTTGGGAGGAGCTTGGTTTTACGTGGTCTGAGGTCGATGATGTGCGCGGTGATTAGCTGCCCCTTCTGGGCGGGGTGGCTTAATAAAATCACCGCGCACACCCCAGCTTCAATCCTAAGACTTACTATACACAATTACACTTAGCAGGGCTGGAATCCGAAGTCATTCGGACAGGATTTACAGGATTGTTCAGGATTAACATGTAAATCCTGTCTAATCTTGTAAATCCTGTCTAAAACTAACTCTCGACAAAGTCCACCTGGACCGGGTGAGGAATAATATTTTTCTTGTGGCCCTCGTCCAGTAACCGCCGGACGGCTTCACGACCCCGATCGGTGTAGTCCAAAGTCAGGTCGTTGACCCACATCGCGACAAATCTGTCGGCCAGTTCCGGATCCATGTCCCGGGCAAACTGCATCGCGTATTGGAGCGCGTCCTCACGGTGCGTGAGCGAATACTTGATACTCTCGCGCAGCAGTTTCGAAACTTCCCTGATCCGGTCGTCTCCCAGGTCGCGACGGATGGCATTGCCGCCCATCGGTAGCGGCAGTCCATGTTGCTGGTGCCACCACTCGCCAAGGTCGAGCACTTTGTGCAAACCCTTCGACTCATAAAACAGTTGGCCTTCGTGAATCAGCAAGCCGGCGTCACAGGTTCCGTTCTGAACGGCATCGATGATCTTGTCGAAAAGGACAACCTCATACTTGAAATCCGGGTTGAAGATCCGCAGCGCCAAAAAAGCACTGGTCAACTTTCCCGGGATCGCAATCTTGAGATTCGGGATATCGTCAGGTGTGGCAGCCTCCCGGGACACGACGATCGGTCCGTAGTTATCACCAATTGAGGCGCCGTGAGGAAGCAGCGCGTACTTTTCGTGAATGTACGCGTAAGCATGAAAACTGATGGCGGTGACGTCGTACGTGCCGCGCATCGCTTCCTCGTTCAGAGTTTGAATGTCTTTGAGAAGGTGTTCGAAGTGTAGATCCCCTGTGTTCAGTTTGTTTGTCGCCAGCCCATAGAACATGAACGCGTCGTCGGAATCCGGTGAATGTGCAAGTGTGATAGTTTCTGACATAAATTGTTAGACCATGCTGACGCTGTCGCGTTCGATCCGGTTGTAGACCGTGTCGCGCTCAATCGCCTCAAACCCTGCTTCTTGAATTAGTCCGATGAGTTCAGACTTACTCATCTTTACTTCGTTATTCGCTTCGACTGAGTAACTCGTGGTCAACTCGCCGCCGTCTGTTATCGTACCGTCGATATCATTGGCGCCGTAATGAAGCGCTACCTGGGCCAGCCGTTTGCCGAGCATTACCCAGTAGGCTTTGATGTGATCGAAGTTGTCGAGCATCAAACGCGACACCGCAATCGTTTTCAATGAATCAACGCCGGATGGGCCAGGCAAGTGGGCCAACTGAGTGTCCGGCGGATAAAACGCGAGGGGGATGAAGCATTGAAAACCGCCTGACTTCTCCTGTTGCCCGCGAAGTCTAACGAGGTGATCGACACGGTCTTCGATCGACTCTATGTGCCCGTAAAGCATCGTTGCGTTTGTCTTGAGTCCTGCGGCGTGAATCTTTCCCTGCAGTTCCAGCCAGCGTTCGGCGTTGCATTTGTGCGCACAAATCATCGAGCGCGTCGGCTCACGAAAGATCTCCGCACCGCCGCCCGGACATGAATCCAAACCGGCATCGATCAGCTGCTTGATAACTTCTTCGTCCGACATCTTGTAGAAGTGCGCGAAGTGATCGAACTCGACCATCGTGAACGCCTTCAAATGCAACTGCGGATACTGTTTCTTTAACGACGAAAGCAGGTCGGTAAAGTAACTGAACGGAAGTTTCGTATTGAGTCCGCCCGTGATGTGCAACTCGGTTGCGCCTTCAGCAACTGCCTGCGCGGCAACTTTCAAACTGTCGTCGATATTGTGGGTATAAGCGTCGGGCTGTCGCGGCGTGCGGAAGAATCCACAAAACTTGCAGTCGGCGTAACAGATGTTTGTCGGATTGAGATGTCGATTGACGTTGAAATAGGTCGTGCGACCGTGTCTCCGTCGTCGTACCATGTCGGCCAGCTTGCCAAGTCCCGGCAGATCGTCAGTGGCGTAAAGTGCCAGACCGTCTTCGAAGGAGAGTCGCTTTCCGCTCGTGACGGTTTTCTCAATCTCGTTCAGTTTGTCATCGTGTGAAAAAGTCATTTCAGTCACTCAATCTATTTGTTGAGGAAAACAGCGCTTCCGAAAGTGGCCAGCAATATGACGCTCACAAAAGCGTTGGTAGTGAAAAACGCAGCGTTCAAGCGACTGAGATCGTTGGCATGGACAAGTCGATGTTGATAAATAAGTAACGCGCCGGTGGCGATCACGCCCGCAAAGGCGACTGGCCCAAGACCCGTAATCATAAAAAGCCAGACCAAGATTAAGAAAGCCGCAGCATGTAGAGCGCGTGCGATCCAGAGAGCGCGTGCGATTCCGAAGCGTGCCGGAATGGATCTCAAACCTTCACGTCGATCAAAGTCGTAATCCTGACATGCATACAGCACGTCAAATCCCGCAGTCCACAACAACACTAAGAGCGACAGCAAGAGGGGCACAGGACTCCCAAGCTCGCCACGCACGGCGATCCACGCGCCCGTAGGCGCAATGGCGAGAGAGGCGCCCAGCACGATATGCGAAAACTGTGTCCAGCGCTTCGTGAAGGAGTAAGACAGAACACAGGCGAGTGCCACGGGCGACAGGATCAGTGTCAAACGATTCAACATCGCCGCAGCCACAAGAAACAACGCCGCGGCGGCAATTGTGAATACCCAGACGAATCCGACTGATAACAAGCCTGCCGGCAAGGCTCTCGAAGCGGTGCGTGGGTTTTTTGCGTCAAAGTTTCTGTCGGCGATTCGATTGAACGCCATCGCAGCAGATCGCGCTCCCACCATTGCGACCACAATCCAGAGAATCTGCCAGGCAGTGGGAAGCCCGCCAGCAGCCAGCACCGCGCCCAGGAATGCGAACGGCAACGCAAAGAGCGTGTGCTCGATCTTTATCATCTCCAGCGTTAGTCGAGTGTTTTTGATTACGGTGGACACGGCTTAGTCAGATATTGCCAAAAAAGCACACAAGTCACAAACCACTATTGGATACGATGAATCAATCGACCGAGTTTTATCCACAGATTACGCAGATTCGCGTTTTTGTGGCATGCTGGGGCGGATGGATCTTAACGAATTAGCGAGGCTACTCTCGGCCTTCAAGAGTGGCGAACTGGAAACCAGCGAAGCCCTGGACCGCATTAAGAATCTTCACTTTGAAGACATCGGCTTTGCGCGCGTCGATCACTCCCGCGCGACCCGCCAGGGCTTTCCCGAGGTTGTTTTTGGCGGTGGTAAAACTCGCGCGCAGGTTGTCGGAATCATTGAAAAGCTTATTGAGCGCTCGCCGAATATCCTCGTCACTCGCACGGACGAAGGCACTTTTGGTGAGATTCGGAACATTATTACCGACGCTGAGTGGCATGAAGCCGCGAAGCTGGTGCGAATCCGTCGCGACAAGACCAATCAGGGCGTTGGCTCGATTGCTGTGGTGACGGCTGGTACGAGTGATATCCCTGTTGCCGAAGAAGCCGCGCTGACAGTGGAGACGATGGGAAACACGGTCGATCGTATCTGGGATGCCGGCGTCGCCGGAATCCATCGAGTGCTTTCGGAGCGCAGTCTGTTGCAGCGTTCACGTGTTGTGATCGTCGCAGCGGGAATGGAGGGTGCTTTGCCGTCTGTCGTTGGCGGCCTCGTAAGTGTTCCGGTCGTAGCTGTGCCAACCAGCATCGGATATGGAGCATCTTTCGGAGGTGTCGCGGCATTGCTTGGTATGCTGAACTCCTGTGCTTCAAACGTGACTGTAGTCAATATCGATAACGGCTTTGGCGCAGGATTTGTCGCGAGCCTTATTAATCGTCGTTGGACGGTACCAGTTGACTAAACGCCCAGTTGAACGTTCGCGACATTTATTCTTACTTCTGATCGCACTCTCGCTGGTCTCGAGTGCGTGTATTTCCGCTCGCCGAACTCCTAATCTCGAACACATCTTTGCCTCCGCTCGTGCAAGGACCGGAAAGCGTCCGGTGATCGTCATTCCTGGAATCCTCGGAACTGAACTAATCAATCCGAAAACTGGTGAAACGGTTTGGCCCTCAGCTTTTCGCACGTCTCACGAGGGACTGCCGATAAGCGCAGACCTTGCCGCCAATCGCGATGATCTCGTGCCTGGAAAAATTATTGAGACCGTGAAGCTCGCGCGCGTGTTGCCGGAAGTCTATGTCTACAGAGATCTGCTTGAAGCACTGCGGCGCTATGCCGGTTATCGTGACGGCGACTGGGACAATCCCGCTGCAGACGGTTATCAGGACACATTTTATGTCTTTGCATACGATTGGCGTCAGGACAACGTCAACAACGCGCGCGAACTCTTCAGACGTATCGATCGATTAAAAACCAAACTCCAGCGGCCCGATCTCCAATTCAACATCGTCGCGCATTCGATGGGTGGTTTGATTGCGCGTTATGCAGCGATGTACGGCGATGTGGATTTGCCAATGGACGAAAGTTTAATTACGCCGACGTGGATTGGTGCGGCTCACATCAGCAAAATCGTGATGATCGGAGTGCCCAACGAAGGTTCTGCAGATGCTTTCGCCACACTCGTTGAGGGATATTCCATCACTGAAGGTTTGCGGCGACGTGTTCCGCTGCTAAACAAGCTGACTGCTGAAGACGTCGTGAAGACACCTTCCGTTTTTCAACTGATGCCGCATCGCGACGCAGTCAGATTTCTTGATGAGAATCTGGAAGTTTTGCCAGTGGATTTGTACGACCCTGAAGTTTGGAAACGATATGGATGGAGCGTGATCTATTCGTCACCCGAGTTTAGACGACGTTATGCTGAAGTAAGTGGAACTGACGGCGCGTCGGAAAATATACTCGACGCTTATCTCGCAGCAACGTTAAAACGTGCGCGTCGTTTTCACGAAGCTCTCGATACGAGAACAACTACGTTTGCGCCGGTTACTCTCCTCGCGATTGGTGGTGATTGCGAAGAGACGTTCAACTCACCCGTGTTGCTGCGTGATGAAAAACGCAATCGCTGGGTAACGCTAACCAGACCGCGTGAGTATCGAACTTCGAGTGGCGTCAAAATCTCAAAGAAGAAGGCGACTGATGCGATGTATGCGCCCGGTGATGGCCGCGTCACCCGCACGTCATTACTCGGCGAGCACATTTTCAAACAGCTCTCGCGTTACGCGGTTTTCGGGTGCGATCTGCACGGCCAACTCCCACGCAACCCCAGCCTCCAGGACAACGCCCTCACCGCCATCGTCGGCGAAGTGATGAATTAAGCCGCGGATTACACGGATTTTGTTACGGATTAATAATCGCGTTGAGCTTTTCAGCCCAATCCGGATCGATGTTGGTGAGGATAGTGTATTGCTCGAGCGCGGCGTCGCGATTTCCCATTGCGAGCAGACAGCGACCGAGATTGTAGTAGGCCTTTCCAAAGTCAGGTTTCAGACGGATGGCTTGCCGAAACGATTCCAGCGCTTCGTTGAGCTTGTTCAACTCGAAATACGCTTCGCCCATACTGTTCGGCGCCGCCGCATCACCGGGCTTCAACGCCGAAAGCTGGCGAAACACTTCGATGGCTTCGTTGAACTTCTTCGACTTCAAATAGCGCGAGCCCAATCGTTCATACGCAACCACGTAATCAGGCCGCAATCGAATCGTCTGCTTGTACGCCTGAATCTCTTCATCCGGTTTACCCCAATCGCGATAAACCAAACCAAGAGCGTAATGAGCGTCGGCAGCGTTGTACGGATCGAGTTTGATCGACTGTCGATACGCTTCCGCCGCATCTTTGTATTGCTTCAGATAGAAACTTGCGAGCCCGATGTTGAAATACGACTCAGCCGACGGCCTCAAACTCACAGCCTTTTTCGACGCTTCCAACGCCTCTGCGTGTCGGCCGAGTTTCTCATTGCAGAACCCACTCTGTGCCCACGCTTCGGCGTAGTTGCTGTCTGAGTCGACGGCTTTCTCGAAGTAAGGCAACGCCTTCTCACAATCGTCTTTGGAAAGAAAGCTCAGCCCGTCGCGAAAGAACTGAACGGCCTTGGCGCGTTTATTCCTTCCGGTGCTGGCGACGAGATCCCCCAGAGACATGATTGATGCGACTTGCAGTTGAGAAATTCGTTCGGAAGGAATCGCGAAATTCACACTCTGCCCACCAGTGATCTGTAACGTCGCGATGCCAATCACCTGGCCCTGCATGTTCACTACCGGGCTTCCGCTCGATCCTGAAGAAATCGGCGCCGTGATTTGGATGATGCGACCAAAAGTCGGAATGTCGCGCACGGCGGAAACAATTCCATTCGTAACACTGCCTTCCAGTCCAAGTGGATTGCCGATGACAACTACACTCTCGCCTTCCTGCGGCGATGTCTTGTCGAGCGGTAATGGTTTGATTGGATTTACCGGCACGTCGATCTTCAATAACGCGATATCGCCCTCGGCATCGACAGCAAGAACGCCTTTGACTGGATAGACGGTTCCCGTTGACGAGTGAATCTCGGCGCGATGCGCGCCCTCGAGCACGTGACGGTTAGTGACGATGCGATCGACTTCGACGAAGAAACCGCTGCCCCTTGAAAGCTTCTCGCCACGCGAATCGAAAGTCTCTATCGCGACAGCAGAAGGCTTAATGCGGCGAACCAGTTCGGGAAGAAGATCCTGCGCCTGCGTGGGAGTGGGAAGAAGTAGAACTAGTAAAAGCCAAACTAGCTTCATTTCGGGTAAAAGCTTCACCGGATCTACAGGATTTTAAGGATTGACACGAAATTCCGTTCAATCCTGTTTCAGCGCAGCAACGACGTCAGTGATTTTAACATCTTCGCTCTGCTTTGTGCGTCGATTGAACAACTCAACTACGCCATCGGCGGCTTTTTTCCCAATCGTGACTCGATGAGGAATGCCGATTAGATCCGCGTCCTTGAACTTCACGCCCGCACGCTCGTCGCGATCGTCGAGCAAAACCTCGAGACCTGCTTGTTGCAGTTCGTGATAAAGCTTCTCGCCCGCTTCACGCAGATCGTCCTGCTTCATGTTTGTGACTGTGACGACTACGTCAAAGGGCGCGAGGGAGCTGGGCCAGATGATTCCATCGTCATCATGATTTTGCTCGACTGTGGCGGTGATGATTCGTTCCACGCCAATGCCGTAGCTGCCCATGACGATCGGCACCTGTTTGCCGTCCTGCGTCAGCACCGTTGCGCCCATGGATTCTGAATATTTCGTGCCCAGCTTGAAGATGTGACCAATCTCCATGCCTTTAAAGGCTTCAAGTGTGCCTTCACACTTCGGACAACCTTCGCCGGCTTCAACCGTGCGCAATTCAAACCATTCATCGACTGGGATGTCTCTCGCGATATCGACGCCGCGCAGGTGATGATCGTCTTTGTTCGCGCCAGTGGTCATGTTGCGCCGGTTCTTCAAAGCTGAATCCGCAACGATGCGCAGATCTTTCGATTTCGTCTTCGCACCGACGCCGCCAAGACTTCCCGCACTCGCGCCCAGCAGGTCGCGAATCTCTTCAGGATGCGCGGGACGTACGGCAGTCGCGCGGATGCTGTCGGCGAGTTTCGTCTCGTGAAGTTGATGATCGCCACGAAGTAAGACGAGCACTGGACGCGGTTCGCCGTCGATAGTCGCGAAGAAGACGAGCGATTTGATTTGTCGCGACGCTTCAGCGCCGCCGGGAAATGTCGTTAGATCCTCAATCGTGCGAACTCCCGGTGTGGGAAACTCCTCGGGTGCCGCTGGTCCAGGTTCGTCGTTGAACTCAGCCAGTCGCGAAGTTGCTTTCTCCAGGTTTGCTGCGTAACCACAATTCGCACAACTGACAATCAGATCTTCACCGGCTGGGGTGCGCGCCATAAACTCATTCGACTCCGTACCTCCCATCGCGCCCGACGACGCTTCCACGATCAAAAATTCTATGGCGCAACGCGTAAAGATCTTTTTGTACGCTTCACGCTGATCGATGAACGACTTGTCGAGTCCTTCGCGATCGACGTCGAATGTGTATGCGTCTTTCATGATGAAAGTACGGATACGCATCAGTCCTGACTTGGGCCGTGCTTCATCGCGAAACTTGAGTTGAATCTGGTACCAGACCTGCGGGAGTTGTTTGTACGAACGGATTTCGTTGCGCGCGATCGCAGTGAAAACTTCTTCATGCGTCATGCCCAGACACATGTCTGTGCCTTTGCGATCTTTGAGACGAAACATCTCGTCACCGATCGCGCCCCAGCGTCCTGACTCTTGCCAAATCTCAGCCGGATGCAGGGCAGGCAGATAAAACTCCTGACCACCGATCGCATTCATCTCTTCGCGCAGGATGTCCATGACCTTGAGCGCGATACGTTGGCCCAGCGGTAAAAAAGAATAGATTCCGGCGGATAATTGCCGGATTACACCGGCTCGTAAAAGCAGTTTGTGCGAAATAACCTCGGCATCGGCCGGGTCTTCGCGGAGTGTTGGGATGAAGTATCGTGACCAGCGCATAATCCGGCCATTCTCGCTTAGTGAATGCGAGTAACGCAAATCTGTGTAATCTGTTGTAGGGGTGTAATTTTGTATTGGCCGCGGCGCGGCCAGATGTTTATAGCAACAGCCCGGCCCTGGGACCGCGCTCCAGCGGAGCGCGATGTGTCCTTGCAGCAGCCACATTCGGCTCCGCTGGAGCCGTAATTGTTTTTAGGAGGGCTTGGCTATAAACATTTGGTCCCGCCGGGACCCAAACAATGTTGAGCGGTTTGCCGCCTAACGATGCCTGAGTTACCATCACGCTTCTTCTTAAAACACCACTATACGAAGGTCTCCAGGAATGGATAGAAACTCATCACTCGCCGAAGTCGATCCGGTTATCGCAGGCGCTATCGACAACGAAGTAGCTCGTCAGGCTAACGGGCTCGAGCTCATTGCCTCTGAGAATTTTGTTAGTGAGGCAGTGCTCGAAGCTGCCGGTTCTGTGTTTACGAACAAGTACGCCGAAGGTTATCCGGGAAAGCGTTATTACGGCGGTTGTGAATGGACCGATGTTGTCGAGCAAACTGCGATCGATCGCGCGAAGGAATTATTTGGAGCCGATCACGCGAACGTGCAGCCGCATAGCGGTGCGCAGGCAAACATGTCTGTTTATCTGGCGGCGATCCAGTATGGGGATCAGATCCTCGGGATGAACCTTTCACACGGTGGTCACCTGACTCATGGTCATCCTTTGAATTTTTCGGGACTCAGTTACAAAGTCGCCGATTACGGCGTTTCAAAAGAGACTGAGCAGATCGATTACGACGAACTGCAAAAGATTGCCGAAGAGAATCGGCCTAAACTACTCGTCTGCGGCGCTTCAGCTTATCCACGTATCATCGATTTCGAACGCATCGGGCAGATCGCACGCAGTGTGGGCGCTCGTATGTTTGCCGACATCGCCCACATTGCTGGTCCAATCGCCGCCGGGTTGCATCCGTCGCCAGTGCCACACGCGGATTATGTGACGACGACTACTCACAAAACGCTGCGTGGCCCACGTGGAGGGCTGATTCTTTGTCGCGAGGAACACGCAAAAGAGATCGATCGCAGGCTCTTTCCGGGCGTCCAGGGTGGACCATTGGTACACATCATCGCCGCCAAAGCCGTCGCTTTTGGTGAGGCTTTGCGTGAAGACTTCAAGGAGTATCAGCTTCAGGTGCTCAAGAATGCGAAAGCGCTGGCGAGTGAATTACAGGAACAGGGGCTGCGCGTTGTCTCGGGTGGCACTGACAATCACCTGATGCTCGTCGATGTCTGGATGGACGGCAAAGGAATCACCGGCAAAGATGCGGAGAAAGCTCTCGAAGCCGCGCTCATCACCGTCAACAAGAACACGATACCGTTCGATCAAAATAAACCTTTCGTCGCGTCAGGTTTGCGTATCGGCACACCAGCCGTCACAACCCGCGGGATGAAAGAAGCGGAGATGCGTGAGATCGGGCGTCTGATTGCGGAAGTAATTCACGCGCCCGAGTCGGAAGATGTGAGGAACAAAGTAAAGCGCGACGTCGCTGATCTGACGGCGCGCTTTCCGTTATATCCCAAGCGGTTGAAAGCTGGAAAATAGAGTTACGTGACAAGCTGTCTAAGCTGAGCCATTCCTTCGTCAGAGCTCGGTACCTTCTGATTATTGCGTCTGGCGCTCTCAAGCCAAAAAGCCTGAACCGTCTTTAGTTCTTGTAGGCACTCCTCTAATGTCTCACCTTGTGCGAGGCACCCTTTCAAGGCTGGAACTTCTGCCACATAGCCGCCCTCTTCGGCAGGATAAACGATTATGGGATATGGAAAATCATTATTCATTTCGTCTTTCCCTTTCACCTAAGATTCGCACTTGGACACAGTCAGTACCGTCCGCGGTAGCGGATGGGTACGAAGTCAACCGCGCTCGGAGAAAGGCTGCGCACCCATCCGCTTGTATGTTAAGTCCGTGCAAGTTATTCATTGCCTGTGCCAGTCGCCAGCTAGAAAGCGATTGGTCCCAGAGGTGCAGCAGATCGTTCATCCGCTTGGTTGCTTCGAGCCCGTGCGGTAGCCTTTTGATCGTTGCGCCTCGTTTTCCATAAACCCGAACAGTTGCTTGGGCCGCGAGCCCGCATTCGCAAGCTTGGGAAGGAGAACCCCATCATGTCTAAAAAACAGTCCCGGCCTTTCATTGGTATTGACGTTTCCAAACAACAGTTGGAAGTGGCCGTGCACGAGCGCGACTACCAATTCCGTTGTCCCAATAAAATGAACTCCTTTGGCCAACTGGGCGCCGAACTGATCGCTTTGCGGCCGGCGCTGATTGTGCTGGAAGCTACCGGTGGTTTGGAGCTGCCTGTAGTCAACGCCTTGCATGCGGTCGGTTTGCCGGTGCGCGTGGTCAACCCCAGGCAAGTGCGCGCTTTTGCCAAAGCCCTCGGCCAACTGGCTAAAACTGACCGCCTTGATGCGCGTGTGCTGGCCCACTTTGCGGCTGCCATAAAACCACCATTGCGGCCCATTAAGTCAAAGGACGAGCAAGAGTTAGACGCCTTGATGGGCCGTCGCGGGCAACTCGTGGAAATGCTCAGCGACGAGAAAAATCGGCGCGGGTCCGCGACTTCCGACACGGTGCGCGACAAAATCAAAGAGCACATCGATTGGTTAGAGGACTGCATTGCTGAACTCGACCAGCAACTCAAAGCGCTGTTGCAAACCTCGGCCTGCTGGCAAGCCAAAGATAAAATCTTACAAAGTGTCCCCGGCATTGGCCCGGTGACGTCTTTCACGCTGATTGCCGATTTGCCGGAACTGGGTCAGCTTGACCGGCAAAAGATCAGCAAGCTAGCTGGCGTCGCGCCACTTAATCGCGACAGTGGCCAGCAACGCGGCACCCGTCATATCTACGGCGGCCGCGCCCAACTGCGCCGCGTACTTTATATGGCTGCTCTGACCGCCTCACGCCATAACCCAGTGCTCAAAGAGTTCTATCAGCGGCTGCGCTCCAACCAGAAGTCTTTCAAGGTTGCTATCACTGCTTGCATGCGCAAACTGCTGGTGATCATTAACGTCATGATGCGTGATAGCACCACTTGGAAAAGTCCGCAGCAGCCAGTTGCTGCTTGACATCAAACACAGTTGCTACCGCGGACGGTACTGACTGTGTCCAAGTGCGACGTCCTAACTTTTGAAGCCTGAGGGAGCCGAATGTGATTGTAAACTGACAATCAAGAGGCTCAAAACGACGCACCCCGGCGATTAGCTTGCTAGCTGTGTTATTCTCTGTGTCCCATCGATCGCACAGTGTTGCAAACTAATGCTTGAAGTTTTTGGTCCGGATGGACTGATCGCGAAGGCGCATCTCGAATATGAGTATCGACCCGGCCAGATTGACATGGCGCGCGCCGTGATGCGCGCGTTTGAGGAAAAGCGACATCTCATCGTTGAGGCCGGAACAGGCACGGGGAAGACACTCGCTTATCTAGTACCAGCCGTTGCTGCTGCACTCGGCGGCAATGGTCGCGTCATCGTTTCCACCGGCACCAAAAACCTGCAGGAACAACTAATGGAGAAAGACATTCCCTTTCTCCAGAGCGTCCTTCCAAAGCCCTTCGCTGCGACCTACATGAAGGGCCGGAATAATTATCTCTGTCTGAACCGGCTCGCGCGCGCACAATCAGCGCCAGTGCTCGAAGGTCTCGACGAGGTTGATTACTTCGAAGCGGTTAGCCAATGGTCGCGAGAAACCGAGATTGGCGATCGTGCCGAGCTCTCGAACCTACCGGAGTCGCTCTCTTTCTGGCGTCACATCGATGCGCGTTCTGAATCGTGTTTGGGCCAGAAGTGCACTGACTTTGACGCGTGCTTCATCACGCGCATGCGCAATCGCGCCCATGAAGCCGACATCGTAGTCGTCAATCATCATCTGTTCTTCGCCGATCTGAGTTTGCGTAACGGCAACTACGGCTCAGTGTTGCCGGATTACACGGCAGTCATACTCGACGAAGCACATCTCATTGAAGAAGTCGCTTCTGAATATTTTGGTGCGCAGGTTTCCAACTACCAGATCGATGACCTCGTACGCGATCTCGGCATGCTCACGATCGAAGATGCGGAAGTCGACAGAGAGTTGACGCACAGCGTCGCGCGTATGTCGCGATTTTCAGACAGCTTTTGGATGGCATTTCGCGATGGCCGCGGCGAAGACGGTCGCTACCCAATCATCCCGGGAACGTTTGCGAGGAAAAAAATGAGCGGCGAGTTGGAAGCGACGCCATTGGGCGAGTTGTACCTCGCTCTCGAAGGCGCCATCGCTCGCACGGAAACAACGCTCGATGCGTTTCAGGAAAAACCTCCCGAGGTTGAGAGTCTGATTCGTCGTTTGCGCCAGATCCGCTTTGAACTGGAGTTCATTGTTACCGGCACGGACAAGAAGTTCGTCTACTGGCTCGAACGAAGAAACAGGGGTGTGTTTCTGCGTGCGTCGCCGATCGACGTTGCTGGGCTTTTGCAGGACAAGTTGTTCGAGGAAGTGCCGACGGTAGTGCTGACGTCTGCGACGCTCTCGAGTGGCGGCAACTTCAGTTTTATTCGTGATCGACTGGGATTGGACACTGCCGACGATCTGATTGCCGAGTCGAGTTTTGATTACCAGAGTCAGGCGATACTTTATCTGCCGGCGAGGATGCCCGATCCGCGGGATCGCGAATGGGGATCTGCCGCGGCGGCCGAAGTCGCACGAATACTTAACGCGACCGAAGGCCGCGCGTTTGTGTTATCGACGAGTCTTGCCGGCATGCAGTCTTTATTTGAAAACGTCTGGGCTGAGATCGACTATCCGTGTCTGGTTCAGGGTAGTGCGTCGAAGGGCCAACTACTCAAGAAGTTTCGTGAAACACCAAATGCGGTGTTGTTTGCGACGTCGAGTTTCTGGCAGGGCGTAGACGTGCGCGGTGAACAACTATCGTGTGTGATTATCGATAAATTGCCGTTTGCGGTTCCGACTGATCCGATCGTCGCTGCGCGGCAGAGATACATTGAAGACTGCGGTGGTTCGAGTTTTTACGAGTACAGCGTGCCGCAGGCGATCATCGCATTGAAGCAGGGACTCGGGCGTTTGATTCGCAGCACGACAGATCGAGGTGTGCTGGCGATCCTCGATCCGCGTTTGCGCACCAAGGGTTATGGCCGAACTTTTCTACAGAGTCTGCCGCCGTGTCGCGTGACTTCGCGAATCGACGATCTTGCGAGTATCTTATCTACAGACTAATTATGCCGGGACAATTTGAAGTAATGATTGAGCGAAACTTCTCCAGCGCGCATCAACTGCGTGGTTACAAGGGGAAGTGTGAGAATCTGCACGGTCACAATTACAAGATCGAAATCTACGCGCGCGGACGCGAGCTGGATAACGTCGGGTTGCTGGTCGATTTTGTGGAATTGAAAGCAGCGGCAGATGAAGTGGTAACGTACCTTGACCACAGAAACATAAACGAACTGCCGCCGTTTGACGAATTGCAGCCGTCAGCCGAGAACCTCGCGAAGTACGTGCTCGAGCGCGTGGCGAAGCGTGTTGGCGACGATCGTGTGCAGATCTATAAAGTTCGATGTTTCGAGACACCGACTAGCGTTGCCACTTACCTCGTCGATTAATAAGCCACGGATAAACACGGATGACACAGATCTAAATTCAGATCTGTGTCATCCGTGTTCATCTGTGGCTTATTTTCCGCTGAACGATTCCGGCATGTCGGCAACCGTGTAAGCCATCACAGCCATTGTCGCGACGCAAAGCTGAAGCTCGCGCGGATTCACTTTATCGAGCGTGTCGGCCGGTGTGTGGTGAATGTCGAAGTAATGTGTGCCGTCGACGTCCAGACTCGCGCCAACCACGCCTTCACGCATGATTGGACCAATGTCCGCTCCACCGCCAGTCGGCGCAATCTGATCGGCGCCAATTCCCGATAAGAGTTTTGCAATCTCCTGCATGTTGGAACGCACTTGCGGTGGCGCTGTCGCATCGAGTCCGAATCCTTCCGGTCTGTAGACTCCGGAATCTGATTCAATAGCGAGGATATGCTTCGCGAGTTCCGCTCGATGCGCGTCGCGATAAGCATTACCACCGCGCAGTCCATTTTCTTCGTTAGTGTAGAGCACAACACGGATCGTTCGTCGCGGTCGTAGTCCGAGTTCTTTGAGCAGGCGTACGACTTCCCAGGCGACAATGCAACCGCCGCCATCATCATGCGCGCCCTGGCCCACGTCCCACGAATCAAAATGTCCGCCGATAACAATCACTTCATCCGGCTTCTCAGATCCCTTCAGCTCCGCGATCACGTTTGCTGACTCAGCATCCGGCAAAAACTTCGCTTCCATCTTGAGCCGCAACGTTGGTCGATCCCCACGATCATTCATTCGCTGCAAAAACTCTGCTCCTTCAATCGTGATGGCGGCGACGGGAATCTTCGGTTGGTTTGGATCGTAGCTCATCGCGCCTGTGTGTGGCGTCTGCAAACTCACAGACGTGATTGAGCGGACGAGCGCTGCCACTGCTCCGTAGCGCGCAGCACGCGAAGCACCCTGCAAGCGATAGGCAACAGTGGCACCGTAGCTTGTAAACGGCACGTTGTAGACAACGATCTTTCCACGCACCTTTTCGCCCAGTCGATCGAGTTCGACAAAGTTGCGCACGACGATCGCTTCAGCAGAAATACCTGCTGCCGGCGTGCCGACGCTGTTGCCCAATCCGAGAACTTGCAGGTTGCTGGCAACCGGAGTGAGCATTTCGAGACTCTCTTCGCCGCGCACCCAGTGCGGCACCATCACTTTTTCCGCACGCACATTATCCAGACCATCGCGCTTCATTTCCGCCACTGCCCATTCGATTGCGCGCTCGAGATTCTTCGAGCCACTGAGACGATGACCGATATGGTCAGTCAGGTGTGCGAGCCGGGAATATGCGCGATCGCTCGTGAGAGCCGCGCCGATGATGCGTGCGGCCGCCGCGCGATAGCTATCAATCTTGACAGTTGGTGGCGGCAAAGGTGTCGGTGTCGGAGTAGGCGAAGCCAACGGCTGTGCGCCTGGTGGTTGTTGAGCTTGAACTGCAAAAGCGGTGACGAGAGTGAAAACAAGTGCGACGAGTTGCAGGAAACGCACGTAAGCAAATTCCTCCGCGGTTGTTGGAGACATCAGTGCAGTTTAGCCCAGTTTAGGTCGCCACGAAAAAGCACAAAAAGCACAAGCGAAGTTTCAGCGCAAAAACAAACTTTACGAAAAGAATCCTGTCAGTCTGCAACAAAACGAAACATAAGGAGATTTGCCATGGCAACAACCGCAACGTCACGTAGCGAACGCACACATGCGAGCCCACAAAAGATCACAACATTCCTCTGGTATAACAACAACGCCGAGGAAGCAATCAATTTCTACGTCTCGGTTTTCAAGAACTCGAAGATCCTGAATACAACGACATACGGTGACTCGGGAGCGGGCCCAAAGGGAACTGTCATGACCATCGATTTTGAACTCGATGGGCAGCGGTTCACGGCGCTAAACGGTGGCCCAAACTTCAAATTCACTGAAGCCATATCGCTTGTCGTTAATTGCGACACACAGCAGGAAATCGACTACTTCTGGGAGAAGCTTTCAGCGGACGGCGGGAAAACAGTCGAATGCGGCTGGCTGAAGGACAAGTTCGGACTCTCGTGGCAGATCGTCCCGAGCATGTTATGGGAGTTGTTTGCTGAGGGTGACCAGGCGAAGAACGACCGCATAATGAAGGCTGTGATGACGATGAAGAAATTGGAAATTGAAGGACTGAAGAAAGCGGCGGAAGGGAAGTAAAGAAAGTTAGTCCACAGATTACGCAGATTCCACAGACAAATCAGCGTAATCTGTGGACGGTTTTTCAGCCCGCGTGGTAGCGGCGCGCTTGGTCATAAACGGCTTCTCACAGAACCAGAAAAACACCCACGCAAACACGATCGTCGCCGGCACCACAACCACAAACACATTCACCAGTTGCAGCCAATTCGGATTGGTCCACTGCCACGACTGCATGATTACCAGTTCATGCGTCAGGTAAATAGAATACGAAAAGATACCGAGCGTTGCGAAGTGCGATACCAGCGAAGGAAGTTTCGCCTGACGCAACCAACTCTGCTCAGAGAGCACCATGCGATTCACGACGATAAAGAACCCGAGACCCCAAAACGGATGAATCAAAAACCACGCCGCGTTGTGCAGAAACGTATCTTTGTTAATTAAAGGTAAGTAATTCGAGATCGCTGAAGCCGCAACGATCAGCACAGTCGCAAGACGCAGATCGCGTGACCAGCCGCGCAGTTTTACCAATCCGAAAAATGCTTCGACGCCAATTGCGCCGAGCGCCCACGTGAACCAGTGGACCGCTGCTGCCTCGGGCACCGGAATACCGAAACCGGTTTTCAGCCAAACAAGGTGACTAAATACCATCCACGCCACACGCGCACTCAGGCAGACGGCAAGCGTTACTCCCCAACCCCAGCGCACGCGTATGAACAGCAACAGGAAATAGGCCAGGTAGAGTTGCTCTTCAACCGCGAGGGTCCAAAACACACCATTAATTGTGTAACAAGTGTGGGGATCGAGGTTGTGGAGCATCAGCAGATGCATGACGATGTCGTAAAAGAAAAAGTGCGTGAGATTGATGCCGACGGTCCACGCGGTCAGTAGTAAAAACAAAAGCAGCGCGATTATGTATGGCGGATAAAGCCTGCGCAGTCTTCGTTTCCAGAACGCGCCGAAGCGAATCTCAGGCTCGGTTCCCGCCGCTTTAGCTTTAGCCCATTGCAGGTGGATACAGAAGCCGGAGATCACGAAGAAAAGAAAAACGCTGATGTAGCCAAACGAACTGGCAAATTGGACAGCGCGAACCGGGTATTGAAGGAGATTTTGCGGAAGAACTTTCTCGCCCTGCTCGACAGCGTGATAGAAAACGACACCCAACGCCGCAATGCCTCGAAGTGCGTCGATGCCGCGCAGTCGTGTCGGGGTAATCGTTGGGGGAGTGGTCATCATCAAAGACTAGCCACAGATTGACACGGATATTTTTACGGATTCAAATCCGTGTCAATCTGTGGCCTGAATCATGCTGATACGAGTGATGGCACGTCGATGTTGTACTTCCGGATTTTACTGTACAGACGCGGTCGGTAGATTCCCAGGAGGTTTGCCGCTGCCTGCTTGTTGCCGCCCGTGCGTTGAAGAGTTCTTTCTATCACCAGCCGCTCAATATCCTCGAGCGTCATATTGGGCGGAACATCCCATTGGACGTTCGACGATGTTCCTTCGGGCAACGAGCCGTTATCGAAAGGCAGATCGATCGGCTCGATCTGTTTGTCCTTAGCGAGCAGGACAGCACGCTCGATCACGTTTTGCAGTTCGCGCACATTGCCGGGCCAGGAGTGGCCAAACAGTCTTTGATACGCTGCCTGCGAAACGCCCGTGATGGGTCGTTCATACTTCTGTGCGTACATGTGCAGGAAATGTTCGGTCAGAAGTTGAGTGTCTTCACTTCTCTCGCGCAGTGGTGGCACGTGAATCGTGATCGTTGAGATTCGATAAAAGAGATCGTCACGCAACAAGCCATCACGAATCGCGTCCGCGGGTGGTCTGTTGGTCGAGCAGACGAGACGGAAGTCAACTGCATAGGTCTTCTCCGAACCGATCTTGCGATAACTTCTTTCCTGCAAAACGCGGAGTAGCTTCGGTTGCAGCTCAACCGGCATCTCGGCGATTTCGTCCAGCATCAACGAGCCGCCGGCTGCGTGTTGGACCAGGCCTTCCTTGTCTGCGTGTGCGCCGGTAAAGGCACCTTTGGTGTGACCAAACAACTCGGATTCGATGAGTTCCTTCGGCAGCGCTGCGCAGTTAACTTTGATAAACGGTTTTTTGGAACGGAGCGATTGATAGTGAATCGCATTCGCAATCAACTCTTTGCCCGTGCCTGATTCGCCAACGATCAGAACGTTCGCATCAGACTTCGCCACTGATTCGATCGTTTCGTAGATCTGCTGCATCGGCTTCGACGAGCCGATGATGTTGAAGTATTCGGCGCGTGTGGAGAGCTGGCGCCTCATGTTCGTAGTTTCCGCAACGAGTTCACGACGTTCGAGCGCCTTTTCGACGAGTGGTTGCAGTTCCTCGAAGTCGAAAGGTTTCTCGACGAAATAGAAAGCACCGGCTTTCGTCGCTTCAACTGCTTTTTGTACCGACCCGTAACCCGTGACAACGATCACTTCTGTTGTCGGTCGCGCGTCTTTCATGTGACGCAATACTTCCAATCCGTCCATGTCCGGCAGTTGCAAGTCGCATATCGCCAGGTGATGTCCGCCTTGATCAAAGAGCTCGATGGCGGCCGCACCAGTCGGTGCAGTATCGACAGAGTATCCTTCCTCGACGAAATTCTGCCGCAGAGAATCAGCCATGGTTGGTTCGTCGTCTACCACAAGAATCCGCACTTCTTTGTTCTCCACCTTTTTCTCCTCCCTCGTAATCGCTGCGCTATGGGGCATGATGATTACTCCCTTAGTTATTGCAATTGTTCTATCCGGCAAGCGGAATCACTACTACAAACTTTTTATCAACAAACTTTGCCGACCCGCCGTGCGCCTCGACGATCTTTGCCGCGAGGGCAAGTTTGATCTCATCACTTCCGGCGAACGATCGAAACGGATCGTGATCTAGCTGACGCAAGCCCGACCACTCAATCACAGCCTGGTCGCCTTCGGTGCCGGCGCTGACTGACACCTCGCCTGCTCCATCTTCGTTTTGGCGAAGTTTTAATGCGCCGTTACACAACCACTTAAAGGCATCCGTAAGTTTGAAGAGGTCGAGATTGCCATGGATGCTGTCTGAACCATTTTTCCACGCTATCGACGAGCCACCCTCGCTTAAACTGGCGCACACCGCGCGCAGTACCTTGTCCACTTCAACTCCGGCCTGTTTCTTCAACTCCACCGGCTGTCCATAACGCACAATCGTCGACAGGTCATCTGCCGCACGGTCAAGACCATTAATCAGCTTTCCAATCGTCTCCTGTTCGTCACCGGGCCGTTCATTCTTCTCAATCCGGCGCCGGAGAAACGTGGCATAGAGTTTGAGACCATTTAGCTGATTCTTAAGGTCATGGACTATTTGCATTGACGCTCGACCGAGATCCTGAAGGCGCTCGTTATCTTCGGGCCTCGACATTACAGTCTTCATCTGGGCAAATCTCTCTTAGCTCTTCAAGGGGCCGCAGGGGGAGGGGAACCTCACAGCCAGTCCGAGTGTACGAATAAAACTCTGGCCTAAGATCCGTTTGTGTTGTGTTTCAATGCGGGATGGTACCAAAAATCAAGCGCGTATTCTAGTGATACAGTAAAATCAATAACTTGCGGGCATGGGAGAGGTAAAGATTGAGCGCAAAGTCAGGTGTAAAGATGAAAAAGAAGGCTGCTGACCCACCCACTGTCCTGCTGGTCGAAGATACTGAGGACAACCGGTTCATGATGCGGCGACTGCTCGAAATGTCCGGCTACCGGGTGGTAGAGGCAATGAATGGCGAGGAAGCGGTGAAACTTGCCCGAGCGGAGTCGCCCCAATTAATCCTGATGGACCTTAGCCTGCCGGTGATCGATGGACTTGCTGCGACACGTCTTATCCGCAAGGTTCCTGCCTTGGAGGCAACGCCGATCATCGCCGTGTCGGCTCACGACACGTCTGACTTTCAGGCCGAAGCAGTCGAGGCAGGGTGCAACAGTTACGTTACAAAGCCGATCGACTTCACTGAGCTGGAGATATTGATTAACCAGTTGTTGACGCACGACGGCTCTTAGAAGCACAATTCCTACACTATGGCTGTTCCGGATCGCCGTATTGAAGCTGCGGAAACGAATCGAACCTTCATTATCGTCGTGGCTGTGATTGCCGCTGTTGCGATTGCAGGACTCTTCTGGGGTTTATTTACTCTGACCGGAGGCAGCCCGCCCACCGATTACATGCAGGGAGCAATACGCGAAGGCTCGCCTCAGTTTGCGGAACAAGCGAAAAACATAGTTCTCGACGAGCCGGAGGGGACCGAAGCCAAACGTGCGCTCGGCGACATCGTGATGGGGCTTCAAACTACTGTCCGCAATTTGACGGGAAAGACCTTGACCGGGCTTGAAATCAGAGCTGCGGTGCTGGACTACGAAGGTAAGCCAGTGAAGCAAAAAGCGGTAGTGGTGGTTCCGACGCGCCAGCCCGAGCTTGCACCAAACAAAACGATGCAAGTGAATGTGTCGCTCGATGGATTTAAGGAAACCGACGCGCGCGCGAAAATCAAGATGGAAATAACGGCATTTAAGTTTAAAGAGTAGCTTCTACTCGATTCAAGCTTTTGCTCCGTTGAGCATGTTTCTGGAAGGTTCTTGCTCCGTAGGAGCAAAATGTTTATAGCCTCAAATTAAAAAATTGTTCTTCGCTCCGTTAGGAGCGACATGTCATAGCGCTCCTAAAGGAGCGCTATTGCTTTTTGGTTGCTTAGCTATAAACATCTTGCTCCTACGGAGCAAGGACCAGGCTAATTAACATCTTGCTCCTGCGGAGCAAGGACCAGGCTAATTAAGGGAAGAACCGGTTAATCCAGAAACAATTCTTCCAGTGATTGTTTGATCGGCTGAACCGAAACGATTTTTCCGCCCGCTTTTCTCAACGCAGCCAATACACATTCAATCTCATCTTCAGAAGATATTTCGATGCGGAGTCCTCTTGGTGTTGGTGCGATTTCAGTCTGCGGAAGGTGCTGCCTTAATGTGTCGGCATCGGTGCCGGTCGCCATCACTTCCATTCGGTTTGGACCTTCAGTCGTTTGCCGGAGCTCATCGAGATATCCAACCTGGGCCAGCTTTCCCTTTTTCAGAATCGCAACACGATCACAGAGCACTTCAATGTCTGAAAGTATGTGAGAGCACATGAACACAGTCTTGCCCTCATCACGCAACGTTGCAATTAGATCGCGCACTTCGCGACGACCTACGGGATCGAGACCACTCATCGGCTCGTCGAGAAAAACTATCTCCGGATCGTTCACGAGCGACTGGGCGAGACCAACTCTTTGCAACATGCCTTTGGAAAACTTTCGCAGTTGCTTGTCCCAACTTTTTTCCTCGAGTTTGACTCGTGCCAGCAAGTCAGCCGCACGTTTCTTTCGTTCAGCAGCCCGAAGGCCAAAGATCTCGGCGCAGTACTCGAGGAACTCGCGCGCCGTGAGGTAATCGTAAAAGTACGGATTCTCGGGAAGGTAACCGATGCGTTGATGCATCTGCACATCTTGTATGTCGTGCCCCAGAATGCGAGCGCTACCCGTCGTCGGAAAGATCAGACGCATCAGGAGCTTGAGTGTCGTTGTCTTGCCGGCGCCATTTGCACCGAGGAAGCCGAAGATCTGTCCACGATCGATTGACAGCGATAGTCCATCGAGCGCGCGCACTTTGCGTTTGCGCCAGAAGCCGACTTCGTAATCTTTTGTCAGGTTTGTGATCTCGATGACCGGCATATTATCTCAGAGGAACCTTAGTCGTTTTAGAATCCAATTCAACCTCGCAAGCGCCTGCTTTCAAAAGGTAGGGCGCACCTGACGGATCCAGAGGCGCACCTGATTGGTCCATCGGAATTTTCAACGTGCGAAATATCTGTCCCAGCTCGCGCCACGACTCAGGACACTTGCCGGTACGCGCCTGGTATGCTGCAAATAATTTGCGTAAACCATCCTGCTGGTCCAGCGAGTCTAACCGCATCAGATGCTTGCTCGCCATTTGCTTGACTTGATCGTCACCAGACTGTTCGTACATGCGCGTGTAGATCTCGCGTGCGGTGGAGCGACTTCCTCCCTCCGAGATGAGCTTTGCTTTCATCGCCTCCATCCACGCGGGAGCGCCGGGAATCTGCGCGCCACGCCCGTACGTCTCGCTCGCCAATTCATACTGACCCTCGCGCCAGTAGATATAGCCAAGATGATGGTAAAGCCGCCAGGCATCCGGATTTGCCTTAATGCCTTTTTCTGCCAGTCGAATAGCTTGTTGCACGTCGATGGCGGGCAATACGACGGCGGCGTACTCGTACGGTTCGATAAACTCCGGATCAAGAGTCATGGCCGTTTCCAACAACGGCACGAGCAATTTCAGATTTAGGTTACTGAGATCGTCGAGACGAATATCACCTTCGTAGTTGCCAATCTTTTTGCCGACGTATTGCAACGAACGCATCCAGTACCAATCAGCACCCAAACCGTTAAAGCCGAGACTAATCCTGCGCGCGGTCTTATCGTTGAGATAAAGACTTTCGTCAATTGCGTCCGGATCAACCGGAGGTCGCAGCGCATCGGTCCAGCGAACGAGGAGCGCGGCACTGGCCATTCCGACGAGGATGACCAGGCCCAGCGTAATACTCTTCAGGCGCTCGTTGCTCATTTCTTATTTGAAGTTTCGACGGCTGAAGATGAGTGTTGCCGCCGCGAGTATCACAGCGATGTAGACCAGCGCATACAACGCGGTGACCAACACAAATCCCGCATCAGGCGTGCGCCCATGAGCTGCCGGAGTAATAAAACTGTAATTAGCAAGATTCGGCAGCAGGTAATACAAACCAGTAAAGAACCAGCGTGCCCCCGCGCTGCCCATAGAGGCCGCCAGACCCTTCAGGTCGGCACTAAAGTGACCAATAACAAAAACCAGAAACGTTAAAAGAGCCGAGAGTGCCGGAGACGAAAACGAGGAGAAGAGCAGAGCGACAGCCGTCAGCAACATCAACTCCAGGTAGATCAACAGCACTGCGGGCCAAATTGTAGGAACCAGCGGATCCCAACCACGACTGATGTACACGAGCGCGAGCGACACGCCCACTCCCATCACCAGCACATTCACCAGTAGCGTAAGACAAAGACCGAGATACTTGCCAACTAAAAACTCGCCGCGCCCGACCGGCTTTGAAAAAACGGCATAGATAGTTCTTCGTTCGATCTCTTTGTAAACAAGTCCGACGCCGACAAAGATGGCGATAAACATGCCAAAGAGCAGCATCGCGCTCAGACCGAGATCGACGATCACCTTGCGTTCCTGACCGCCTGATAACTCGCCGATAAAGATCGAAGCCGCAGTCAGCAGCAGAACAAACAACACGAGGTTGTAAAGCACGCGATCGCGCACTGCCTCGCGAAAAGCATTGCGGGCGATTGCCGACATGCGCCAGAGGCTGCCGGAACCGCCCAGTTTTGATTTTTCGTAGTGAGTAGTTGCTTCAGCCGTGTCCAACGTTCTCAGTTGTGCATCCATAAAGCTAATGAGGCAACACAATCTAACTTAAATTCATGTAGTTTCGGAAGGGTAATGTTGAAACGATCTAATTGAGAATAGTACCGCCTGACACAGTACGTGCGTCATCATTCGAGCAGGTGGGCGCGGTATCCGTGGTGTTGTAATACATAACGCCTGCTTCGTTGACATAAAAACTCCGCGATCCGGTAGCGAAGAGAATGCTGGCTGATTGGTGAAGGAATGCTTGAGCTTTCGCGTCGAACGCAGGGACTCCAGCACCGGCGACACTTTCCGCTGAGAATAGGAAACCACTCTTTGGTGAACCAGGTCCGGTAATAGTTGCGCCGCCAACGGTTGCATCAACGAGGTTTAGGTTGGCCATCGCTGCGAGGTCCCCGTAGTTGCCGCCGCCTGCAGTCGCTCGGTAAGTGGCTTCGCCGCTGGCGATGATCCGCATTGTAGATAAGGCAGAAGCTTCATTTGCGGCCCGTCTCGAGGATAACAGGTTTGGGATCGCGATCGCTGAGATGATGCCGACGATGGCAACAACAATGAGAAGCTCGATCAGCGAAAAACCTTTGTTTGATTTTTGGGGTTTCATAGTCGCGGTACTCCGCGTAAGTGTTTAAGTGATGAGTCGTATCGACTCGTAAAAAACTTGCGGAGGCGAGTTATCCCGCCTCCGCACGTTGTGAGATTGGGAGGACGATTAGTTGAGGACGGTGCCGGTAACTGTGCGTGCGGTCGTAGCCGTGCAGGTTGGCGCGGCTGCCGTCGTGTTGAAGTACATGATGCCCGATTCATTCGTGTAGAAACTTCGTGAACCTGTTCCGGTTACGGGGTTACCAGTCGTGTGCACTGATGGTGTTGCGCCCGAATCGAAGGTTGCAAAGGCCGTGACGGCGGCAACGGGTGCTGCCGTGAAAGCGTAGCCGCTCTTTGCCGTGGTGCCGCTATTCGCGACGACGGTATCAACTAAGCCAGCAGTGTTGAGGGCTGCGAGGTCGCCGTAGGCGCCGGCGCCGGCAGTCGCCTGGTAGGTGGCTTCCGAACTGAAGATAACGCGCATGGTCGCGATAGCCGAACCTTCGTTAGCGGCGCGACGTGAGGCGAGGAGGTTGGGGATAGCGATCGCGGCGATGATGCCGATAATCGCAACGACGATGAGAAGTTCGATTAACGAAAAGCCTTCTTGGCGTTTGGTAGTCATGCTAATTTCGTGCTCCTTAAAAGATTTAGGGGGTTTCAATTGCTCGCGCCACCGGCTTTCCGTTCCCTTGTGAGCCGCGCAAAGCGCGAAGTTGTCGGTGGTCTCTTAAACAACCGTTGTGCCAATGGGCGTTTTGCCCAAAATGAAGAAATTTTGATCGTTTTCGATCGAAATTTTGAAGGCTGGACCATTACTGGAAGGGGGCATGACAATTTGTGGCAGGAGGTGAATGCCACAAAAAGGCACATAAGGCACAAGAGAGATTTCTTTATGTGCTTTATGTGCCTTTTTGTGGCTAATTACTGTCGCCGGCGCCGGCGGCGAACTCGCCGGAGTCTTCCTCGCGGCGGCGGGGGCCCTGGTCGGTGGCGCGACGGCGCGGAGTGGAGTCTGGACCACGCCGCTCGTCACGCATCTGTGCCGTTAGACCACGGGCGCCGTGTTTGTCGAGTAGATGGCGCAGGGAGCGCACTGAAAGTCGCAGGAGCTCGGCGGCATTTGTCTGATTGCCGGAGGTGCGCCGGAGGGCTTCAAGGACATAGGTCTTTTCAAGCTGGTCCAGATGGGCGGTGAGGTTGATACCCTCGTCCGGAAACTCCATTGCTTCAGCAACGCGATAGGGATTGTAATTCGAGATCTTCTCAGGCAGACGTTCGGGCTCGATTGAGTTGGTGCGTTCGAGCGCCACTGCTCTCTCAATTGTGTGTTCTAACTCACGAACATTGCCGGGCCATGAGTATCGCTCGAGCAAACGCATCGCGTTCTCGCTGATCGCCAGTGAGCGTCCGGTCGGTGCGCAAAACTTTTGCACGAAGTGATTGGCGAGTTCGGAGATATCTTCCGCGCGCTCACGTAAGGGCGGCAGCTCGATGGGGATTACGGAGATTCGGTAATAGAGATCCTCGCGAAACGTGTTTGCCGTAACCATGCTTGCAAGGTCTCGGTTGGTCGCAGCGATGACGCGCGTGTCGACTATCGTCTCTTCAGTGGCGCCCACTGGCCTTACTTTACGTTCCTGCAAAACACGCAGGAGTTTCACCTGCATTGCTGGCGACATTTCGCCTATCTCGTCGAGGAAAATCGTGCCGCTGTTGGCTGCTTCGAAGAGCCCCTTACGGTTTGCACTGGCTCCTGTGAACGAGCCTTTCACGTAACCAAACAACTCTGATTCGAGCAGAGTTTCGGTAAAAGCGCCGCAGTTTACCGACACAAACGGCCTCTCGGCTCGCGGGCTCAAATCGTGGATAGCGCGTGCCACGAGTTCCTTTCCCGTACCCGACTCACCTGTCACCAGGACCGTCGATTGGACCTGAGCCACCGTCTCAATCATCTGATAAAGCGTGAGCATCCGGTTGCTTCGTCCAATGATGTTGCCAAGCTTGCCGCGCGTGCGCTGTCCCTGAATGAGAGCCTTGTTCTCTTCGAGCAGTGCTTCTTTCTCTTTAACGAGCGAGATCTTGTCTAGAGCACGAGCAACTGTTTCCTTCAGCAGGTCGTTATCAAACGGCTTCTGAACGAAGTCGTAAGCACCGAGGAGAAATGCCTCACGAGCGGTGTCGACGTTCGCGAACGCCGTCATCATTATTACTTCCACCTCGGGAAGTAACTCGCGCGCGGCGCGCAGCAGATCGACTCCGCCCATGTCGGGCATCCTGATGTCAGAGATGATCAGGTCCGGAGGTAAAAGGCGTATTTGTTCCAGCGCAGCACGACCATTTTCAGCGACGCTCACAACGTGGCCTTCGCGCTGGAATAAGTGCGTCAGGAACTGCCGCATTCCAAGTTCGTCGTCAACGATCAGAAGATTGGCCATAGTTAACTCGACTGAGCGGGAGTGTCGTCACCATTGTTTGCGGCCAAGGGTAATTCAACGGTAATCGTCGTCCCCTTATCCACGAGACTGCGGACATTGATTGTACCACCATGATCGCGAATGATTTGATAAACAATTGAGAGCCCGAGACCGGTTCCCCCCGTGGTGGAAGAGAAGGGCTCAAAGAGGTGTTCAACCTGATCGGGCGACATGCCCCGGCCGGAGTCTGCAAAGGAAATGCGCATCCGGTTGTTGGAATTCTTTTCCAGGGACGCACGGAGGGTTCCGCCTTCAGGCATTGCCTGGAGAGCATTGCGCGCCAGATTCCAGAATACCTGTTTTAACTGGCCTTCATCAGCTTCAGCGAAAAGTGGTTCTTCCGGCAGTTCCTCGACAATACTCTGATTGGAGTTGATCTCCGGACTGTGTCGCATCAGGGAAAATGTTTGATGCAGCAGGTCTCCGACGTCCACACGAGCCTGGATCAACGAGCGTGGCCGGGCGTAATTAAGAAAATCAGTAATGATCCGGTTCAGCCGGTCTGACTCGCGCAGGATGATCTCCATCAGTTGCGCCTGCGAAGAGTCGCGCTCGACTTCAGCATGTAGCATCTGGATCGAGCCGCGCATTGCGGCCAGTGGGTTCCGAATCTCGTGTGCGATCGAGGCGGCCATGCGACCAATAGCGGCGAGTCGATCCTGTCGTCGCGATGTTTCTTCCAGACTTCTGACTTGGGTCAGATCCTGAAACGTAATGACCATGCCGGTGGTGTCGCCCGACTCAGACGATAGTGGCGAGATGCTGTAACCCAAACGAAGACGCATTCCTTCAGCCGTCAAACAGTTTGTTTCAAAGCGCGGACTGTTATCGCCTTTTTCGAGAGCCTGGAGCGTCACCGCAATGTGCTCTTTCATATCACCGAACAGGATCGATGCGTCCTGACCGCGAATGACGTCTTCCTGATAGCCTGTGATCTCGTGTGCGGCGTTGTTGAAAGTAAAGATACGTCCCTCAAGATCAGTCGTAACCAGACCGGAGCGTATTGAGGCAACGATGCGTTCGTGCAGCGCGCGCAGGTTAGCGAGCGACTGCGTTGCAGCGGCCAGGCGAACATCGGAGCGCGATTGACGTTCGGCAAGTCGCGCAGAGAGCAGGCCGACGACAAAGAATGCGACATCAAACAGTCCGACCCATTGAATTGTCTGCGACAACGAGCCGCCAACCAGTTTTGTCGGATCGGTCTGCGACCCGAAACCAGTAATCTGAAGTGCACACGCCGTGAACGCCACCGCACATCCGACAGACGCCACAATCGCTTCACGTGGTCCCAAAAAGAGACTTGAGACTGCGATGATGACGATGTACAGCGCAACGTAAGGCGATTGAACAGTGCTGGAATTCCAAACCAGCCAGGTGACGATCAAGACATCGACAGTTAGTTGAAACCGCGCCTGGAAGAGAATGTTTTTTGAGATACGGAAGATGAGGGCGTAAAGAATAGTGAGGACCGCTACGATCGTGAGAAGACCAAGGCTCTTATTGATCGACTGAGCTGGCTCTCCGCTTGTGGTCCAAAGTGTTCCGATGACGCTTAGCAGGAGGGCTGTGACGAGTCGCCCGGCAATCAGCCAGCCGAGCTTCGATCCCGCAGTCCGGCCCCAATCGCTAGTCTGTTCCGGCGTAGCCATCGGGGCCACAGCGTAACACAGATTTCAGTGTAAATCTGTGGCTAACTTTACCCGTATCTCAGCGCGCTTAAGGGATCTATTCGCATCGCACGCCTTGCCGGTAGATAACACGCCAACAAAGAGACTGCGACCAGTAGTAACGAGATCGTTGTAAAGGTCGTCACGTCGACAGCTTCAACTCCGAAGAGCAGTCCTGATAACAGACGCGTCAACGCAAAAGCTGCCACAAGTCCAAGCACAACACCGGCGACAGTCAAAAGCAGTCCCTGACGCAAAATGAGCAGCAACACTTGTCGCGGTTGTGCACCGATTGCCAATCGCAGTCCAATCTCACGTGTACGCAAAGCCACCGAATAGTTCATCACACCGAATATACCGACCGCTGAGAGCAATGTGGCGAGTCCAGCGAACAGTCCCAACAGCAACGTATTGAAACGTGAACGACTGACCCAATCAGCCATCACCTGATTCATCGTGCGTACATCCGATACGGGTTGATTCGGATCGAGCGCACGAATCTCACGCTGAACTGCGGGGGCGATCGCGGTCGGATCACCGTCAGTGCGGAGCACGAGAGTCATGAATGGGTAAGTAAGATCGGGATGTGGAAAGTAAACAGCCGGCGGCGACTCATCGATCAAACTGTCGTATCTCACGTTGCCGACAACGCCAATGATTTCGGCCGGCTGTGGCTTCTCAAACATCGCGACATCCAGTCGTCGCCGGATCGGATCCTCGTCAGGAAAATGTTTGCGCGCGAGAGCTTCATTGATCAGGATGACGTGTTTTGGTTCTCTTTGTTCGCTGTCCGAAAAATTGCGACCTCGCAACAGCGGAATTCCCATCGTCGGAAAATAACCTGCATCTGCAACTCTGACGTCTGTCGACGGTCCCTGGCCGGGAGGTGGTTCGGGACGGCCTTCGATCTTAAATCCCGTATTGGAACCAAGTCCGCCGTATAGGGGCAGGAAATTAACCATGCCGGCCGAACGGACAGCCGGCAGGTGACGAGTGCGCTCGAGCGCCTGGCTGAAGAAGTTGACGAACTGCGCGTCTTCACGATAACGAGCATCGGGAACTCTGACGACCATCGTCAGCAAGTTATCCGTTTCGAAGCCACGATCTACTTGTTGCAGACGAATGAAACTTCGAATCAGCAAGCCTGCACTCGCGAGCAGCACGACGGCCAGAGCGATTTCAGAAACAACCAATGCGCTGCGCAAGCGACGACTACCACCTGCCTGTGCTGATTCCGACTTGCCACCTTCTTTGAGTGAGTCGTTGAGATTCAAACGGGAAACGTGTAACGCGGGCACGAGTCCAAAGATGATTCCCGTCAGTAGCGAGACACCGAGAGTCCACCCTAAGACCGTAAGATTTAGACCAACGCCTTGAAGGTTTACAAGATCGCGCGGACTGATCAATATCAGTGCCTTCATCCCCAGATATGCGAAGCCTAAACCCAGGACACTGCCGAGCAGTGCCAGCAGCAGACTCTCAGTCAGCAACTGTCTGACAATGCGGAAACGACGCGCGCCGAGTGCAGCACGGACTGCGATCTCTTTCTCGCGTGAAGTCGCGAGCGAAAGCAGGAGGTTGGCGACATTGGCGCACGCAATCAGCAGAACAAAACCGACTGCGCCAAGCATCAACCAGAGCGGGCGTCGCACGTTGCCGAAGAATTGATCGCGCAATGGCAATACTTCGGCGGTGTAGTTCTTGTTGAACTCGGGCGCTTCGTCGGAGAGTCGCACCGCGATGGTCCGCAACTCTGCCGCAGCCTGATCAACCGAGACTCCGTCTTTCAAACGTCCAACGACTGAGAGAAAGCGACCACGCTCATTCGCAGCGCCGCCGGTTGGCATCGGCAGCACCGTCCAAAGTTCCGCCGGCCGTCCCGTGCCGGAGCGACTCTTAATATGAAACTGAAAACTCGGCGGCATCACGCCGATCACTGTGGTCTTCGCGCCGTTGAGTGTAAGTTGTTGGCCCAGTATGTTCGATTGACCACCAAAACGACGTTGCCACAATGGATAGCTCAATACCGCAACGGAAGGTTTGCCTGCTTCTCCATCTTCGGGCAGGAAGGTTCGACCCAGAAGCGGATCGACTCCCAGCACAGTAAACATCTCCGGTGTGGAAAACTGGACTGACAATTCTTCAGGTTCGCCATCGCCAGTCAGATTGACGCGCTGATCTGTGAAGGTGGCGATGTTTTTGTAGCTCGTGCTCTGTTCGCGCCAACGTCTATAGTTGGCACGCGAAGTCGTGTTCTGATGTCTGCCTTCGGGTGTGACTTCCCAAAGCATCACGATCTGTTCTGCGTCGCGATAAGGCAGTGGACTCAGTAACAATTCGTTTACTACGGAGAAGATTGCGGTATTCGCGCCGATGCCGAGTGCGAGTGTCACAATTGCGACTGAAGTGAACGCTTTGTGTTTCGCCAGCATGCGAACGCCGTAGCGAATGTCCTGAGTCAGGGTTTCGAACAGACCGCCACCTTTCACGTCATAAGCGGCGTCAACAGCTCTATTGACGTTGCCAAAACTGCGCATCGCTTTTTCCCGCGCTTCGTCGGGAGACATTCCGGCCTTGATGTTTGCCTCCACCTGTAGCTCGAGATGAAGACGCATCTCGCGATCGATATCGTCAATAACTGTTTCGCGTTGTCGCAGAGCGCGTAATCGGTCGCGAAGAATGTTGAACCACTTCATTTCTACTTCTCTTTCTGAAATCTTTTGTGCTTTATGTGCCTCTTTGTGGCTAACTCTTATGTGGCTTGTCTGACTTTGGCGATTGCGAGCACGAGTCGATCCCAACTCGCCTCTTCCGTCTCGAGTTGCTTTCGCCCAGCTCGCGTCAGCTTGTAGAACTTCGCTTCACGTCCGGTTTCGTGCACATCCCAATGCGCTGAAACCCAACCTTTTTGCTCGATGCGGTAAAGGGCGGGATACAAAGATCCTTGCTCCACATTCAACATTTCGTCGGAAAGCTGGCGAATGCGTTGAATAATCCCGTAACCGTGCAGTTCTCCAAGCGAGAGCGCCTTGAGAATCAGCATATCGAGTGTTCCCTGCAACAGCTCGGCCTTATTTTTAGCCACATTGATCTCCTGATGCCTAGATTGTCAAAGTATGCCACAAAAAGGCACAAAAAGCACAAAAGGAATTTGGATAGCCCAGCTCCTCTTTGTGTTTTTTGTGCCTTTTGTGCTTTTTTGTGGCTATGAATGTCGAAGCGTATCTGAAACGGATTAACTATCAGGGACCCCTTAGCGTGACGCCGGAGACCTTGCGAGATCTCCAGGTGGCGCATTTAAAGACAGTGCCATTTGAGAATCTGAGTATTCACTCCGGCGAGCCTATCGTTCTTGAAGAAGAGGCGCTGTTCAAAAAGATCGTAGACGAAAGACGTGGTGGCTTTTGTTACGAATGCAACGGTTCGTTTGCGGGACTATTACGTGCGCTTGGATTCCAGGTTGAGATGCTCGCGGCGGGTGTTGCACGTCGCGAGGGTGGGTTCGGGGCAATCTTTGATCACATGGCACTAGCAGTCACGCTAAACGAACGCTGGCTGGTGGATGTTGGTTTCGGTGACTCGTTTCTCGAACCCTTGTTACTTGACTCGCGCGATGAACAAGTACAGGGAACACGATTATTTCGCATCGATGCCGAGAACGATTATCTAATTCTCCTGCGTCGGAACGAGGGCGAGGATTGGGAGCCGCAATACCGGTTTACACTCCAACCATTCGGCTTTCCTGATTACGAAGAGATGTGCCAATTTCAACAGACCTCTCCCGAGTCGCACTTCACGCAAAACGTCATCTGCTCCCGCGTCACCGACGATGGTCGAATCACACTGAGCGGCATGAACCTCGTCACAACCACTGGTCCACAGCGAACTCGTCACGAGCAAATGCTGACAACTCGCGAAGAATACGACGAAGTCTTACGCGAACAGTTCGGGATCGAAATGAAGAATCAAGTGCAGCTACCGAAGACTCAATAGCTTCACATCTCCGGCAACTCCAGGCGGCGCATCATGATGTCTTTGACGCGTTCAGGTGTGATGCCGTCGTAGTACTCCAGCGAGAGCGGGTGATCGGTGGGTTCAAGCTCGAAGATTGGTCGACTACCGACTTCCTGAATGTGAGCGTACATTTTCAGATTCAATGTCTCGGGATATTCCTCAATCGAGTTGCTCAGCCAGGAAAACATTGGTGGCAAATCAACACGTTCGGGATCGTCGTTCATCTCAAGCAGTTGTTCGAAATTCTCGCGTTTTAACGAGCCCCAAACTCCCCAGCGAAACATTTTATTCGTTCCGATGATCGGTAAGTTGAGTATTCCGCGAATGAAATAACTTTCACCGTCGAGGATGCAGATGTCTTCGCCCAACAGATTCGCAGGAAGCTCTTTAGAACCGGACAAGAAGAATCCGATCTGATTTGCTGCTTCGTTTTCCTCTGTCCAGTAAGCAGGTGCCGAATAACCAAAATCGAGACATGGCCCATAATGCCACTCGTCGCACGTTCCACACTTCCATCTCAGTTGCGAAAGTTCATCAAAACTGACATCCGTCCGCGTGTTGCGAATGCGAGCCTTCTCATAACAGCCGGAGCATAGTACCTGGACCTTGAGGAGTTTCTCCGATTCGTCGTTCCAGCCGTTATGAGCCTGGTAAATCGCTTCGCAATCGTCACACCATGCGTCCGGAAATGGATTCTCTTCCGAAGGCTCTCACGGTTGAAACCTAAGCCGGCCAAATGTTCCGTGAGATGGCTGCAGACCAGTGTTTTTTCGGCCTCTCCGTGAATAGGGCATTCGATATTATTTGGCACGTCCGGAGTATTCGCCTGTGAATGATTGTTGTCAACGGAACTAATCTGCTTAGCACAAAATGTCTCACGCACTGACAAAGATCTGTGACGTTGTCCGGCCAGACTCAAGAATTATTTCAAACAGGGGAGTTTGCAAATGGGAGCAGCAACACAAAGACGAGAAGACAATCTACAGAAGCTTCGCGAGTTGGTTAAAGATATTGACTTTTGTATGTTGACTACCGTGGATGAAGGCGGCGATTTACACAGCCGGCCCATGTCTTCAAACGGTGATATCGACGAGGATGGAGACATCTGGTTTTTCACTAATTCGTCGTCACACAAAGTGAGTGAGATCGCAAGACTGCCGAAAGTAAACGTCAGTTTTGCGGATACGGAGAACCAACGTTACGTATCAGTCAGCGGAACAGGAGAACTTATCCGCGACCAAAAGAAGATCGAGGAGTTATGGAGGCCGGAGTTCAAGATCTGGTTTCCGAAAGGTAAGGACGATCCTGAAATCGCCTTATTGAAAGTCAATGTCGAGAAGGCCGAGTATTGGGACAGTCCCTCGAGCACGATCGGATTTGCGTTGAGCTTTGTATCTTCGATGGTCACCGGGAAACAGCCGGACATGGGGGAGAACAAGAAGTTGGATCTTTAACTATTTCTCCGCACGACGGTGGCGGCCACCGCGATCAGTTCTGTTAACTCAACAGGCTTTGGCACATGCATGTCGTAGCCTGCACGCAGAGCCTGCAGACGATCTTCGACACGCGTGTAGGCGGTGAGAGCGATCGCTGCTACTTTGCCACCTCGCTGCGGAGAGAGTTTGCGAACCTGCCGAATGAAATCGTAACCATCTGTTCCCGGCATTCCAATGTCGCTTATAAGGATATCGGGGACAGAGATCTGCAGTAAGTCGATGGCTTCGGCCGCGGATCCAACAACCTTTACCGTCGCGCCACAATACTCGAGTCCCTGCTTCAGCAAATCGCGAGTATCTGCCTCATCGTCAACGACAAGAATTCTTAAACCATCCAGCCGGTCAGTCGTATCAGCCGGCGGCAGTAGATCTCGCGCACCCGGGTGTACGCGGCCACCTGTTGAATCGACGTGATAAACCGGAGAGATAGGCAACATCACCGTGAATGTTGCTCCTTTACCCTCGCCTTCACTGTCCGCGCGTACGTGACCGCCATGAAGCTCAACAAGATGGCGGACGATGGCCAGGCCCAATCCCATACCCCCATGCTGGCGACTCGTTTTCTGATCTGCTTGTCGAAACCGATCGAATACGTGCGGTAGAAAGTCTGGTGAAATTCCCTGACCAGTATCGCTGACCACGATCTCCAGGTGTGAGTTAACTCTCTCGGATCGAACCTGCACACGACCATCCCGCGGTGTGAACTTGATCGCATTGGAAAGTAAATTCCAAACAACCTGCTGGAGTCTCACTGGATCGCCTGGAATTGAGAGTAGTCCAGTGTCAACGACTTTTTGAACGCGCACGCCTTTAGCATCTGCCGCCGGCCTCACAGCTTCGACAGCAGCGTCGATGAATGAATTCGGATCTGCCGGACGAACATCCATGCGCAACTTGCCGGTGATGATGCGTGAGACGTCGAGCAGATCGTCCACGAGTTGCGCTTGCGCACGTGCGTTGCGTTCGATGGTGTCGAGAGCTTTGGTAGTGTCATTGGGTGAAAGTTGGCCCAATCGTAACATCCTGGCCCAGCCGAGGATTGCACTGAGTGGAGTTCTCAGCTCGTGAGAAATCGTTGCGAGAAACTCTTCTTTCAACCGGCTCGATTCTTCTGCCTGACGATAAAGCCTTTCTTTCTCAGCCGCGGCTCTTTCAGCTTCGGCGCGCGCTTTTTGGGCGATTTCGTTGAGCGTGCGCAGTGCTTCAGCCTGCTCGCGCAACGTCTCCTCGTTGGTCTTGCGAGTTGAGACGTCCTGAACGAGTCCCATCATTCCCACCACGGATCCGTCGTCAGCGTAAATTCCGTGACCTTTGGAAGCGATCCAAACCCAGGAGCCCGATTTCTTAGGGTGTCTGACGCGGTACTCGACATCGTATCCGCCTCGGTTGGCAAGTGCAGTATCGACTGCAGTGCGCGCCGGCTCGCGATCGTCTTCGTGCAGGAGCTCGTTCATTTGAGTCCAGGTCATGTGCGGCCCGGGAGGAATGCCAAACATAGCAGCCGCATTTTCGGACATAGTAGTGATGTCCGTTTTGGCGTCCCACGACCAGTCACCGAGGCGGGCGGCATCGAGAGCGATCTTCAAACGCTCTGAAGCCTCATCGAGGGCGCGTCGTGCCTGGCGTTGCTCGGTGATGTCACGTGCGATCTTGGACGCGCCGACAATTTTTCCATCAGGCCCTTTGATCGGTGAAACCGTTAACGAAATATCAATCAACTGTCCGTCTTTTCGCATGCGCACAGTTTCGTAGTGCTCGATGCGTTTTCCCGCTCGCAATCGCGCCAGGATTGCCGGCTCTTCATCACGATGTCCTTCCGGGATGAGGATAGTGACGGGTTTGCCAATCACTTCGTCGGCCTCGTAACCAAAAATGCGCCTGGCTCCCTCGTTCCAACTGGTGATGATACCGTCGAGGGTTTTGCTGATGATTGCGTCGTCGGCGGATTCGATTAACGCCGAGAGCCAGTACTGCGCCAGTTCAGGGCTCCGCAGGTTCGTGAATTGATCGTTGTCCGATCTTTCTTTTGAAAATTCGGCCTCAGAACGCTTGCTGGACATAACTCTTCGAAAACTCGCGCTTGCATCTTGAAGGAGAGTGCTAAGGGGGTCTGCAGGGGTGAGAGGATTATAGCAAGGCTAGCGACAAAAAACACGAAAGGCACAACAATGTAACTTGTTGTGCCTTTTGTGTTTTTTGTGTCTTAACCTTAGTGGCCCTGCGAAAGTTTGCCGATCAGGGTAAACAACGGCAGGTACATCGCGATGACGATGGAGCCGATGGTGACGCCGAGGAAGGCAATCAGGAGGGGTTCCATCAAGGTCAACAGATTCGCAATGGCAGAGTCGACTTCCGACTCGTAGAAGTCGGCGATCTTGCCGAGCATCGCGTCGAGGGCGCCGGTTTGTTCGCCAATGCCGATCATCTGGGCCACCATGTGGGGGAACACTTCCGTTGCTTTGAGTGGATCGACAAAGCTCTCACCGCGCTCAACACCAGCTCGGACTTTCGTGATCGCTGCCTCAATAACGACGTTGCCGGAAGTCTTCGCGGTGATGTCCAACGACTGGAGAATGGGAACGCCGGAAGACAGCAATGTCGAAAGCGTGCGCGAAAAACGCGCGACAGCGATTTTGCGGAAAATGTCACCGAGGATGGGGACTTTGAGAAGCAATCCGTCGATCATCTTTCTGCCGCCCGGTGTTTTGTAGTAGAACTTGACCGCCACACCCGTACCAATCACCGTTGCGAGTATCACTAAACCTCCCCAACCGGCGAGGAAGTTACTGATTCCAACCACGATTCTGGTTGGCAACGGCAACTGTTCGCCTGGTCCAAGCAGGCCCATAAAGATATTTTGAAACTGCGGAATCACGACGATCATGATCACAGTGACCGCTGCGATCGCGAGCACAATCACCGCCACCGGATAGATCATCGCGGAGATGATGTCGCGCTTTAACTTCACGATCTTCTCGATGAACGTCGAGAGTCGCTGCAAAATCAGATCGAGAATACCGCCCGTTTCTCCGGCCTCAACCATGTTGGCGTAAAGCTGATCGAACACGCGCGGATGTCGCGCCATGGCGGTTGCCAACGTCGAACCTTCTTCAACGTCCTGGCGCACCTGCAAGAGGATCTGCTGAAAGTATTTGTTGTCCTGTTGTTGGGCCAGGATTTCGAGACATTGGACCAGCGGCAAGCCGGCATCGATCATCACTGAAAACTGACGCGTAAAGATCGACAAGTCCTTCGACTTAACTTTCTTTCGACCGCCGATCTTCGGAATACCAATCTCACGGCCCTTTTCCTTCACGGAAGTTAGCGTTACTTGCTCCTTACGCAAAATCCCGCGCAGAGCCTCGCGATTATCCGCGACGCGTTCGCCGACAACGATCTCGTTCAGTCTGTTGCGGCCTTTGAAAACATACGTAGGCATGGCTGTAAGCTCCAGAGTGGCTTATCTGTTTTGCACGTTTGGTCTACTACCAATCGGTCGGGGTTGTGCATAAGGACTCGCATGCGGCTTCTGGCCGTTGGCTGGGTTCAATCCCGAGCCGCGATCGATCAGCTCGCGCAGTTCATCGACGTTCGATGAACGTTGCATGGCGGTTTCCAGGCTGATCTGGCGCTTGTGGTAAAGCGTCGCCAAAGCCTGATTGAACGTCTGCATTCCGTATTTGTCCTGACCGGTCTGCATCATCGAGTAGATCTGGTGGACTTTGTCTTCACGGATCAGATTTCTGATGGCGCTGTTTGGCACCATGATCTCGAGTGCCATTGCGCGGCCGCCTCCTTCAGATCGAGCAAGTAGCGCCTGACACAGGATCCCTTCGAGCACAAGCGATAGCTGTGCGCGAATCTGTGCCTGCTGATCGGATGGGAACACGTCGATGATACGGTTGATAGTGGATGCGGCTGAGTTGGTGTGCAGTGTGGCGAGAGTTAAGTGTCCGGTTTCAGCGATGCGCAGTGCCGACTCAATCGTTTCGAGGTCGCGCATTTCGCCGACGAGAACCACATCCGGGTCCTGACGGAGTGCAGTACGCAGCGCTGCGGCAAATCCGTGTGTATCAGCGTTAACTTCGCGCTGGTTGATCAAACAGCCTTTGTGATTGTGTAGAAACTCGATCGGGTCTTCGATCGTCAGAATATGATCGTGACGATCGCGATTGATCTTGTCGATCATCGCCGCGAGGGTAGTTGACTTGCCGGATCCGGTTGGTCCAGTGACGAGAATCAGCCCGCGCGGTTTCTCGCAAAGTTGTTTGACAATCGGAGGTAGTCCCAGTTCTTCGAAGGCTTTGATCTCGTAAGGAATGGCGCGAAACACCGCGCCCACCGCGCCGCGCTGATTGAACAAGTTGGCGCGAAATCGCGACAGGCCTTTGACGCCGAACGAGAAGTCTAATTCCAGGTTCTCTTCGAAACGATGCTTTTGAGCGTCAGTCAAAACAGAATAGGCAAGTTGTTTTGTATCTGCCGAGGTAAGCACGCGATACGTTTCGAGCGGACGAAGATGTCCGTCAACTCTAACCTGCGGAGGTGAGCCGGTCGTGATATGAAGATCCGAACCGCCAAGTTCGGAAAGCTTTCTCAGCAACTCTGAAAGTGAGATTTGTGGAGCGGATTCGTTCAGTCGCATCTAGGTCAATTTCTCCTGCGTCGGGTTGGGAAAGTGTTTTCACGCAGAGGCGCAAAGGGCGCAAAGTTAGTCTTTGCCGTCTCTGCGCCTTTGCGTGAATCTGCTTCGTTATTGCTGAGCGCCGGCTTTCGCACGTAACGACTCGATGAAGCGCTGGGCTTCATTCGTCATTCGTTCCGCGTTCTCAACCGTTGTGTCAGTGGTGAGCCCGTAGATGCGGCCACCCGCTTCGGTGAAATAGAACGTCCACACTTTCTCCGGCGTGAGTGCATCCTTTGGCGTTCGCGCTGTAACTACAAAAATGCGATTGCCATTCACATCACGAACGAAGTCATTGACGACCCAACCACCAGACGAGACCATCTTGTCGATAACCATTCGACGCAGGTCCGCCACAGCTACTCCGCCCAGCATCTTCTTCTCTTCACGAGAAGTCAGGAAGGTCGGATTCGGCCTGCTCAAGGCAACTACCGCAAGATTCATCTGACCGGGCAGTTTCGCCTCAGCGGTTTTGAATGCCGGATGCGCAGGGTTAACAACGCGCGGTCGTGTTTCGCCGCCGTTTGAGTGATTCGCAACAGGCGCAACGCTGCCGGTCATGACTGGCGGCGGTAGAGTTGTGCTAGTCGCGGAGTTTGAAGGCAGTGACGGAAGCGCCGGACCCGTGAGTCCCTGGAGCTCAGCCACGTTAATGTTTTGGGGGAGTGCGAGCGTTGCTTTGCGATGGGCCATCTCAGCGGCCAATCTCTTTTGTCGCAAACGCGCGCGATAACGTCGCCACCACGCGCGTGAACGATAGCGATGATGACGTTTTTGTCCAACTTGTACTGTTTGCCTGACTCCGTGTGCTTCGTTCGTGAAAGGCAGCATCACCCCCACGGACAGCACAAAGATCAGGGCTATTGCAATGGGTCTAAGCATCTTCGTTCTCCTCGATTAGGCGACCGTTTCACGAACGACTTCCTCGCAGGTGGTCACGCCGCTACGAATCTTGTGCAAGCCCGATTCGCGGAGGGTGATCATGCCGTCGTCGATCGCCTTCTTCCTCAATTCAAGTGCGGAAGCCCCGATCAGGATCAGTTCACGAATCTCGTCGGTGATCTCCATCACTTCGTAAAGTCCAATTCGTCCTTTGTAGCCAGTGTTGTTGCAGGTCGAACATCCTTTGCCTTTGTAGGTCTTCATCGACTTGACTTCCTCTGGCGAGAAACCTACTTCGATTAGCGCTTCGACCGGCGTTTGATGTTCCTGTTTGCAGTCCTTGCAGACGCGGCGAATCAGTCGTTGTGCCTGGATGAGGTTTACGCTGGTGGCAACAAGGAAGGGTTCGATGCCCATGTTCATGAGACGTGAGATTGTTGAGGGAGCATCGTTGGTGTGCAGGGTAGAGAGTACGAGGTGACCGGTGAGTGCGGCTTTGATGGCGATTTCCGCCGTTTCAAAGTCGCGTACTTCACCGACCAGAACGATGTTTGGATCCTGGCGCAAGAAGGAGCGAAGAGCGGCGGCGAAGTTCAACCCGATCTGTTCTTTCATCTGCACCTGGTTGATACCAGGCAGATTGAACTCGACCGGGTCTTCCGCGGTCATGATGTTGGTATCGACTGTGTTCAAAGACTGTAGAGCCGAGTAGAGAGTGTTGGTCTTACCGCTTCCGGTTGGACCAGTCACGAGGACCATTCCGTACGGCTTGGAAATGTTTCGCTTGAACTTAGTCAGTGACTCAGGCTCGAAACCAAGTTTGGTCATGTCGAGCATCAGGTTCTGTTTATCCAACAGACGAAGCACGACTTTTTCACCGAAGAGAGTCGGCAAAGTAGAAACACGAAAGTCGAGCTCACGCGAACGTGAATCGACTTTCACTTTGATCTTGATGCGTCCATCCTGGGGAAGACGCTTCTCGGAGATGTCGAGTTTCGACATGATCTTGATGCGTGAGATCAGAGCATCGCGAAGCTTCAAGGGCGGGTGCATCACGTCGTAGAGCACGCCGTCAATGCGGAACCTGATGCGCAACTCTTTTTCGTAAGGTTCGACGTGAATGTCGGAAGCGCCGCGTCGGAGCGAGTCAACCAAAAGCACGTTGACGAGACGCACGACAGGTGCGTCTTCGCTCATGCGTGATAGCGTGGAAAGATCAATCTCCTCGTTGTCTTCGACTACCTCTACGTCCTCGGCTGGCCCGTGGTCGAAGTCGATGCTGTCTAATGAGACGAGATCGGCGTGTGTGATAGCGCCCGATCCGTTGCTCTTCGTGCTGAGCTCCGGGACAACTTCTTCTATCTGCATAGAGGCAAGTTCGATTTCGCGTGAACTGCCGTAATACTTCGCGATTGCCTGTTGCACACTGCCTTCAGCAACCACGACAGGTTCGACGTTCAAGCCGGTCATAAACTTGACGTCGTCGATGGCGTAGACGTTGGTCGGATCGACCATGGCGAGAGTGAGAGTGGCGCCAACGCGAGAGAGGGGCAAAACAGAATGTTTTTGCGCGACCTCCTGAGGGATGAGGCTTAGGACGGAAGGATCAATGTTGAAGAGATCGAGATTGACGGAAGGAATGCCGTACTGTCGTGACAGAACGGCAGTAATCATATCGTCACTTACCAGTCCGAGTTTGACGAGATTGAAGCCGAGGCGGCCACCATGTTCGCGTTGGTAGTCGAGGGCCTCTCTCAAGTGTTGAGGGCTAATAAGATTTTCGCGTACCAGGATTTCGCCTAATTTGGCTGACATTTGTGCACTAAAAAGCTATCGGGAGTGGGTATATCCCCGGGTTCTGGGTGGATTGGAGGCGCCGAATGGGGCGCGAGGCATGACCGACTTTCTCAATACAACGACGGTGCTAACATCGTTGTGCAGTCATAGTACAGTTTGAACACTGAGAGTGTCAAGGCGGGATTTCCAGCAAAAATCGTTGGTTAATTCACAGAAATGACTTCACGCGAAGACGCAAAGAACGCAAAGTGAATTGAATTCGCCTTTGCGTTCTTTGCCGTCTTTCCGTGAACTTCGTAAGCGTTACGGACGCTTACGTGCCGGTTTGCTCTTCTCTGGAGTAACGTTCTCGCTGTTTTTCAATTCAGTGAGAATCGCTTTGGCGTCGTCCTTCATCGGGTTTGTGTCGGGTGCTACTTCCACAAACCTCTGCAGGAAATTTGCCGCCTCCTGGAACTTGGCCTTATCGCCGCTCGCGTACACGGCCAGACCTGCACCGAGGTTTGCTTCGGGACTGTCGGGTGTCGTAGCAAGAATCGCCCTGAACTCAGCCAAAGCCTTATCCGCTTGGCCAGAGTCGAGCAGCATCTGCGCCATGTCGACTTGGGCCTTCGCTTTCTTAGCCGCATCCGTCTCGACGGCAATGTAGTCCTTGTAAGCTGCCAGTCCGGCGTCTGCCTGAGTTGGATCTGCCTTACTCACATAAAGCCGCATGGATTCGGCGTTAGTGAGCATCGCGGCATACTTGTTGGCGTTGTAACGCTGAAGTTCGGCCGGGTCAGTAGGAGCTGGTTGTGCTTTGATTACAGTTGCCGCTTTGGTCGAAGCTTCAGCAGCCGCTTTGAAATCATCTTTTGCAGTCTGCAGCGCTGCGTTCTTGCCGGCGTCATCAAGAGTCTTCGATCTGACGGCGGAGTTAAATCGTTCGACGCCACGTCCCTTCAAAGCCACCGCTTTATTGGTAAGAAGCGCCGGTTGTTCCGCATCAGCAGCTAAACCTTCATCATACTGAGCAATAGCGGCTGTATATTTCGCAATTGCTTCGTCGGAATTATTGGCCTTGCTTGCAGCACTCGCGGCGCTCAATGATTCGTTGCCGGCCTTAAAGGTGCGCCCGATGACCTCGTTTGCCTCCGAGATCTTTTTGTTGCTTGCTTCGATCTCGGCGTTCTTTTTCAACAGCTCTTCGCGCTTGGCTTTGGCTTCCGCGCTCTCACCGCCACCTGTGCTTCCACCACCCGTGGCGGCAGGAGGATTAGCCGATCCACCGCCTGCAGCTTTGATCTCGTCGAAAGTAAGTCGCTTGCCGTCGCCAGGAGTCACCGTGATCTCGCACGGAATATCGCGTCCAACTTTCACACCGGGCACGAAGTTTGGTTTTGCCGTGGGATGGCTTGCAGCGACCACGTAAGTGCCTATGAACGGCAAGCCTGCAAATACAAACTCGCCTTTCTTGTTTGTTTTGGTGTTGTATTTCGCGCTCATGTCGACGCGGAAAACATCGATCTGCGCGTCAGCAACGGGAACCTTTTGACCGTCCGCCTGTTGCATCCAAACGTGACCACGTAACTCGCCAACCTGCGCGACGGCGGTCAAAGAAGCGAACGCCAACAGAATGGCTACCATCAACGCTCCGAAAAAGTATCTGCCAATCATCGAAGATTCCTCCGTCGTTATGTAAGCTAAACCCTGCGAAGATTCGTAGGATGCGCCCACACTCTTTACTGGTTGTAATAATTCAGCACACTGAGAAGTGTCTAAAATTAATAAGCAAAACGACTACTGTCAAGCACGTAGGGTATCGGATCCGTAACCCCGGCCTCCCGAAATGCTCGCAGCCGCAGAGCGCACGAATCACAGTTTCCGCAGGCGAGTTCTGACTCCTTGTAGCACGACCACGTCAGGTGCAATGGCGCGCCCAGTTCAATGCCTTTTTGGACAATCTCCGACTTGCGCATGGCGATCACTGGAGTCTCGATTGTGATCTGCGTTTCCGGCTTTGTGCCGGTGTCGATCACATTTTGAAAAGCGTCGTAAAACTCCGGCCGGCAGTCGGGATAACCGGATGAGTCTTCTGCTACTGCGCCGATATAGATTGCTGTCGCGTTGTTCACTTCACCCCAGCTCACCGCGGCTGCGAGTAAGTGAGCGTTTCTAAAAGGAACGTAACTCGAAGGAATCCCTTGCGCTGAGAGATCTGCAGTGGTTACGGGCATACTCGTGTCAGTCAAAGATGAGCCACCGATCTTCGCGAGATGTTCGAGTGAGATCACGAGGCGAGACTTTACGTTGTAGTGATCCGCCAAAGCCTCAAATGCTTCACGTTCGCGTTTCTCAGTACGCTGGCCATACGAAACATGCAGGAATGCAAGCTCATCGTTTTCTTCGTTGGCGATTGCGGCGGTGACACAGGAATCCATTCCTCCTGAGACGAGACAGATGGCGAGCTGTGGACCATCGTCGGCGACGGCTGCTGCCTCGAATTCTTCAGTCTCGATATCAGTGGAACCGCCCATCACACTCCTTTAACATCAGGTCCCCAGATGTACTTGTGCAGTTGCAACTGCATGCGGATCTTCATGCCACTGGCGGCAACCCAGTCGGCGAGTTGTTGTAGATCGACTTGTCCCCACGCGGGTGAAATCAGGATCGCTCGAGTGCGAGCTTCGAGATCGTTCTCCTGGATGATGCGCTTCGCGTAGATCCAATCGCCTTCGTCTGCGATAACAAATTTGACTTCATCCTTGTCTGGACGCAGGCGTTGCAGATTTGACCAGTCGTTCCTGGGTTCTTCGCCTGAAGCGGGGCATTTGATATCCAGAATAATCTTCGCTCGTGAATCTACATCTGCGGTTGACACATACCCGCCGGTTTCAATGAGGACTTCGTAATCTTCGTCGCAGAGACGTTCGATCAGTTTGAAAGCCTCTTTTTGCGCGAGCGGTTCACCGCCAGTAACCTCAACCAGTTTGCACCCAAAGGATTTGACCCGAGCCATAATCTCGTCGATCGAATAATGCTCGCCGCCGGTGAAGGTGTACTCGCTGTCGCACCAGACACACCGCATCGGACAGCCGGTCAGACGTACAAACGTGCACGGTCGCCCGGCATGCGTTGACTCCCCCTGAATGGAGCGAAAAATCTCTGTGACGCGTAGCATTTGCAGTAGTTCTCGAATCTAGCCTAGCGTTTGTTGCCTGTCAAAAGCCGGGTCGTGGAGTAATAGTATGTTGCTCAAACATTGCTGGGTCCCGGAGGGACCAAATGTTTATAGCCAAGCCCCTAAAAGTTAATTACGGCTCCAGCGGAGCCGAATGTTGCTACTGTACGGACACATCGCGCTCCGCTGGAGCGCGGTCCTAAGGCGGGGTGGTGGCTATAAACATTTGGCCGCGCCGCGGCCAATACACAATTACACCACTACGAAAAGCTGATGTTTGTGCATCAAACAGGCGGCGAGGTGATAGGATTAGGCCCCAGTTGTCGAGACTTTCCGTGGAATCTGCGAACCCTCAAATCCAGAGTTTACTGAATGAAGGCGCCGGCCGGTTACTTGCCCGTGCGAGTGACAATCGTTCGCTCAGTCGCGAGTCCCTGGTACCGCGAATCAGCTCTGCGGTGCAAAAGTATTTATTAAAGGACTATCCAAAGACGCCTCACGCAGAGATCACCAAATTCATCGACGAATTGCAGGCCGATGATCTGTGTCTGATTATCGCCTGCGAACATGGCGATGAAAACGCGTGGAACGATCTGGTCGAACGATTCAAACCGACGGTTCGCTCCGCCGCCCGTTCTGCGAGTTCAAACGAGGATGCTGCAGAAGACCTCGCGCAATCAATCTGGGCGGAACTCTACGGGTTGCGAGTCCGCAAGGACGGGATGCCTGCAAGTAAACTCGCTTATTACTCGGGTCGCGGTTCGCTCGCGGGCTGGTTGCGTGCAGTCGTGGCCCAACTCGCAGTCGATACGTTTCGAAAACAGTCGCGGCTGGTGCAGACTGAAGAAGACACAGAATTCGATCGGCTCGCACGCGACGCACCGGACGGTCAGGGCCAAACGGTTATCGTGGGTATCCCGACTCCTGAAGAGTCGATGTCGAATCGATTTGCCCAGGCTGATATGCAAGAGGCACTGAACAAAGCGATTCGGGAGTTGGGCGCCGAAGACCGTCTGCTGGTAAAACTTTATTACTTCGACAATCTCCGACTGCGTGAAGCGGGCGCTGTGCTCGGCGTTCACGAAGCGACTGCGAGCCGTCGTTTGACGAGGATTCAAACCGATTTGCGTAAGCGAGTCACCAAAATTTTGATTGATGAGCGAGGCTGGACACAGGCTGAGACTGAGCGGTCATTTGCGGAGGTGGCGCAGTATATGGATACGGATTTGGAGGCGCTTTTGAGTAAAGAAGGAGTTTAGCCACAAAAAAGCACAAAGCGGCAATCGTATCTGTGTAATCTGTGGATAGTTTGACTGCAAGGTATTCGCGCCGCTACGTTCTTAACAAGGCAGCGTTCTGATCGAGATGAAACAGGAAACAAACAACGAAATGGATCTGTTGTTACGGCGACTGGCGCGGCGACAGGATGTTTTTGCGCCCGATGCCGAAGATCATCTCGATGCTGACGAACTGAGTTCGTATGCGGAAAACGTGCTGCCTGCGAAGTCACGAGCACGCTATACCGAACATCTGGCTGAGTGCTCGCGATGTCGAGAGTTGGTAGTGCAGCTCAGCGCGTCCGCGGGTGTAGTGGTTGCAGCCCAGTCCGACAAAGTTTCAGAGCCTTCGGGATGGAGAAAGTTTCTGGCGAGTCTCGTCTCGCCGATGGTTTTGAAGTATGCCGCGCCAGCGCTCGCATTGATCGTGGTAGCAACGATCGGCGTGATCGTGCTGCGTCGAAATAGAGGGGGAGAATACGTTTCGCAGATTCAGCCTACTCAGTCTAAATCCACGGATGCTGAGCAGCGAGTTGAGTCTAAGCCGCAGTCACTAGAGGGCGTGGTAAGCAACACCAGCAAGCCGGCAGAGTCCTCTGCTAACAAGGAAGTACAATCGAAAGACTTGGCCCAACAACCAGCTACGCCGGTTCCTCAAGGAACGCCTGTGGACGTCGAAGAAAACGCTCCGGTAGTAACGGCGCCGGCAGCGAAGCCGGAATCACAGCCAGCCGTCGCTGCAGAACCTCCGCCACCGTCGCCTGCAAAGGTTGATGTAGCGAGTGACGACAAACGAAAAGTGAACGAGGATGCGTCACGAAAGCAGGAAGCGGAGGTTAAGGTCGCACAGGCGGAGGAGTCAAAGAAGAATTTTGAGGTAAGTGGTAACGTTGCCAGGAGAGGCGAAGCGCCGGCAACAATGCGTGCTCGCACAGCTAAGAGTAAAGAAGTCGGCGACGTCGCTGCCCCACAAGGTGCGGGAACTGGACATGTGCGAGACGGAGTCGATAGAGACGATAAGGACAGCAGCGCCGAAACCCGCACTGTCGCGGGAAGACGTTTCCGCAAGCAGGGAGGCGTTTGGACCGACACTGCCTACGACCAGTCCAGAGCAATTACGACTTACAGTCGCAACTCGGAATCCTATCGGTCTTTGATTGCCGATGAGCCCGCGATCAAAACCATTGCCGACCAGCTCGATGGCGAGTTCATCGTAGTTTGGAAAGCCCGCACTTACCGCATTCGTTAATCACAAGCAATTAGACCACCGTCGAGACCAGAACTCACTTCTCGTATTTTGCGCTGCCCCGGTCTTTGAAGTAAGAGATTCTGTAATCTGTAGTTGGCGTCGCGCACGCTTTTGTGCCTTTTTGTGGTTCAAGTGTTAAAGTTACCGTACTGGAGGTTTTATGTATTGTCCTACCTGCGGTAACGAAATAGCCGTCGAACTCAAATACTGTAATCGCTGCGGCGCCAACTTGACGGTTCCTATGATGGCTTCACCGGTAGCGATGGCTCCGGTGAAGATCACTTTACCGAGCATCGTAATGGGGTTAACGATCCTCGGTGGGCTTGGTGTGATCGCCGGCACTGCTACTGAGTTCGCTAAGCTGGGAGTACATCCGTTCGCAATCGTGTGGATAGTTCTGTTTAGTTCGGCCGCACTGTTCGGCTGCACTGCTCTAATGATTCGTTTCTTCACGAAAATGCTGAGCATGCAGCAAGGAGTCTCTGCTGGACAACCTTCGCGGAATGCGACGGTCACTATCAATAATCGACAGCCGATGCATAACCTGCCGCCGGCGCGAATGGAACCGGTCCCCAGTGTTACGGAGAACACCACTCGAACTTTCAGCCCGATTTACAGAGAACCCGCCGATCGCGGAACAAGATAAATTTCAAAGATCACTATGAGGCTTCGAAATCAACTTACCAGAGTTTTTCAAAGCGTGATGATAGTGGTGCTGGCGACAAATGCGGGCGTTGGTCTGGCTCAAACGAGATCAACTACTCGCAGAACCGTACCTGCTCGTAACCGGACGATCGCGAATGTCGTTCGTGAAATCGACGCGCGTAACATTGAAGCGGCGGTCAGAAAGCTTGTCTCGTTCGGCACACGCAACACGCTATCCGAACAGAACGATCTCAAGCGCGGTATCGGTGCGGCTCGCGATTGGTTGTATGCGGAGTTTCTCAAAGCTGCAGAAGCGTCGGGCGGTCGCATGACGGTGGAGAAACAATCGTACGAACAGGCGAAAGCGGCGCGCGTGCCGCAACCGACGATCATCACGAACGTCGTCGCCACGTTGAGAGGAACGCAACCGCAGTCGGCCGCTCGGATGTATGTTGTCAGTGGTCACTACGATTCGATGTGTAACAGTCCGGTTGACGCGAAATGCGACGCGCCTGGCGCGAATGACGACGCTTCGGGAACTGCGGCTGTACTCGAGATGGCTCGCGTGATGGCGAAGTATGAGTTCGAGGCAACGATTGTTTTTATGGCGGTTGCGGGTGAAGAGCAGAGTCTGCTCGGTTCCACACATTACGCGGAACAGGCAAAACAAAAAAACTGGAACATCGATGCGATGTTGACCAACGACATCATTGGCAACACGCTCGGCGGCAATGGTATTCGCGATCGCGGCAACGTGCGAGTTTTTTCCGAAGGTGTGCCATCAAATGAAACGCCGGCAGAGGCGACTACGCGGCGCAGTGTCGGTGGTGAGAACGACTCAGCTTCGCGGCAACTCGCGAGATTTATCAAAGAGACTGGCGAAGCGTTCGTTCCGCAAATGAAAGTGATGCTTGTTTACCGTCGCGATCGATATGGACGTGGCGGCGATCACATTCCGTTTCTCGAACGCGGTTATCCGGCAGTGCGCTTTACGGAAGTGAATGAGGAGTTTCGGCACCAGCATCAGAACGTTCGCGTTGAGAATGGGGTGCAGTTTGGAGACCTGCCGGAATTTGTGGATTTTGCGTATGTGGCAAACGTTGCGCGTGTCAACGCTGCTTCGCTTGCGGCACTCGCGTTCGCGCCTTCGCGACCAAAAGGCGTGACGATCTTGTCGCAACGTCTGTCGAATGATACCGAATTGAAATGGGACGCGAACACGGAACCGGATCTGGCGGGTTACGAGATCGTTTGGCGCGACACAACGGCGGCGGTGTGGACGAATTCAAAGCCGGTCGGGAACGTCACCGGTTTCACGATGAAAGGAATGTCGAAGGACAACTATTTCTTCGGCGTTCGCGCGTTTGATAAGGATGGAAACCGGAGCCAGGTGACCTATCCGAAGCCAGTTGGAAGAACAGCGCCCGCTGTCACTACCCCAAGTCTTTAGCCACGGATCTTCGCGGATTTTTTTCAACCATCTACGACGCCGAAGCGTCTAACCGGACATGAATTTCAAGAACCTGAAAAAGACCGTGGCAATCGCGCTGCTCCTGGCGCTCGCGGCCACGCAGCCCCTCGTTTCTGCTCAAAAGCGTGCAAAAGCTCAGGATCTGACTGAGGAACAACGCATTGTTCACGTCCTCAACCGGCTTGGATTTGGCGCCCGCCCCGGAGACGTCGAACGCGTGAAGGCGATGGGGCTGGAAAACTACATCAACCAGCAGCTCAATCCTGAAAAGATCTCCGATACAGTTGCCGAGAATAAGGTCCGCGACCTCAATGTCCTCACCATGACCACGGCCGAGCTTTACGAAAAATATCCGCAACCCGGCCAATTGCTGCGCCAGCTTCAGCAGCGCGGGATGTTGCCTGCCGACCTCGCGGAAGCACGTGAGAATCGCGTGAAAGGTGGCGCGAATTCAACTTCGATGGAGATGCCGAAGAATGAGTCAATGCCGCAACCACCAGCAGGCAATCCGTTAGAAAACGAGAAGTATCGCAAAGTCATTGAGGACTATTACCGCGAGAATGGATTGCAACGGCCACAGCGCATCATGGCTGAGCTACACGCCTCGAGAATTCTTCGTGCCGTTTACAGTGAACAACAGCTCCAGGAAGTGATGGTCGACTTTTGGACCAACCACTTCAACGTATTCGCGGGCAAAGGCGCCGATCGCTGGCTGCTGCCCTCATACGATCGCGACACGATTCGTCCGAATGCGATGGGGAAGTTCTCGACGTTACTGCAAGCCACAGCGCAGAGCCCGGCGATGCTGTTTTACCTCGACAACTTTCAGAGCGTCAGCCCAAATGCGAATGCGAATCGTCGTGGTGGTCTACTGCAAAGATTGCGCGCCGAACAGCAGCCACAGCCACAACGACAGCGACGCGGTATCAACGAAAACTACGCGCGCGAGTTGATGGAATTGCACACACTCGGTGTTGACGGTGGCTACACGCAAAAAGACGTGCAGGAAGTCGCACGATGTTTTACCGGTTGGACCATCTTCCAGCCACGCGGCGGCGCTGCGGCAGTGAATGCGATGGCGGGTGAAGGCGCGCGTCGTAATGCCGGCACGTTCTTCTTCAACCAACGGGTTCATGATGACGGCGAGAAGACGGTTTTGGGTCGCAAGATTCCTGCGGAGGGCGGAATCAAAGACGGCCTGATGGTGCTCGACATTCTGGCGCATCACCCATCGACGGCGAAGTTTATCGCCACAAAACTCGTGCGCTACTTTGTCGCCGACAATCCACCCCAAGCTCTAGTCGATCGCGCCGCCGCAACGTTCACCAAAACCGACGGCGACATTCGTGAGACGTTGAAGACGATCTTCCTGTCGAAGGAATTCAATTCGACCGAAAGCTATCGTGCGAAGATCAAGCGACCTTTTGAACTGGTGGTCAGCGCGATCCGAACACTCGGTGCGGAAACCAACGGTGGCCCGCAAACACATCAGTGGATTGCGCGCATGGGTGAACCGCTTTACGGATTTCAAACTCCAAACGGTTATTCCGACGCCGCTGACGCGTGGGTCAACACCGGTGCGTTGCTCGAGCGCATGAATTTCGGGCTCGCTTTGGCAAGCAATCGTATTCCTGGAACGCGCGTCAGTCTGTCGAAGCTAAACGGCGATCAGGCGAAAGTAATGGATGAGTATTTGAAGACTCTTCTCGCTGGCGAGATCTCATCGGCGACGCGTGAGACGTTGTTGAAGCAGTTGGATCCTGCCGATCCCGTAACGAAAGTCGTCGGCTTGATTTTGGGCACACCGGAGTTTCAAAGGCAGTAAGAATTTCTTTGCTCCTTTGCGTCTTTGCGTGAAAGACTCTGAAGGATTGAATTATGAATCGCAGATTTTTTCTTAAATCAGGAAGTATCACACTCGCAAGCGTAAGCATGTCGCTTTCGGCGCCCGCGTTTCTCGAGCGCGTGGTTTTGGGCAACGCGTTAACCGGCGAAAAGCGCAAGACGCTGATCGCGATCTTTCAACGCGGTGCGGTCGATGGTCTTAACATGGTCGTGCCGTTTGGCGAGTCAAACTATTACTCGTTGCGGCCCTCGATCGCCATTCCAAAGCCGGAAGTGGGTAATGCTGAGACGGCGATCAATCTCGATGGCTTCTTCGGACTGCACCCGTCGATGAGTGCGTTCAAGCCTCTCTGGGATTCGAAGCGACTGGCGATCGTTCATGCTGCCGGTTCACCAGACAATACTCGTTCACACTTTGACGCGCAGGATTACATGGAGTCGGCGACTCCCGGTGTGAAGTCGACGAGCGATGGCTGGTTGAATCGTTACCTGCAAAGCAAGAAAGATCCGGAGCGCTCGCTGTTTCGTGCGGTATCGATGACGAAACAAATGCCGCGTGTGCTCCAGGGGCGTGCGCCTGCCGTAGCGATGTCGAGCATTTCCGAATTCCAGATTCGCGCGGGCAAGTCGTCAGCAAACTTACAGACTGGTTTTGAAGCGATCTACGCACGTGAGAACGATTCGCTTGCAGGCATGGGCCGCGAAACGTTTGAAGCGGTTAACTTTTTGAAGAAGGCGAATCCGGCGCAATACCAACCCGAAAACGGAGCCGTCTATCCACGCAATCCATTCGGCAATTCGTTGCTACAGATCGCTCAATTGATCAAAGCAGGTGTCGGTCTCGAGGTTGCTTTTACAGACATTGGTGGCTGGGACACCCACGTGAATCAGGGCAACTCGCGCGGACAACTGGGAAATCTCTTGCAGCAGTTCAGCACAGGTATCGCAGCGCTTTATCAGGACCTGGGCCAGCGAATGGACGACGTAATCATCCTGACGATGTCGGAGTTTGGCCGAACTGTTCGTGAGAACGGCAATCGCGGCACGGATCACGGCCACGCAAATGCGATGTTTGTGATGGGCAACAGCGTGCGTGGCGGAAAAGTTTACGGCCAGTGGCCCGGCCTCAAGAACGATCAGCTGTACGAAGCACGCGATCTTGCGTTAACGACTGACTTTCGTGACGTCTTTGGCGAAATCGCCACGCGCCACCTCGGTAGCAAAGACGCAAAGGCCATCTTCCCCGGTTATTGGTTGAACCAGTCGAGGTTTAAAGGATTTCTATCCGTGTAATCTGTGGTTTTACCAACGAACGCTACCAAAGCGATTGATCAAATAGAGCATTAAGACAGCTATTCCAGAAACTGTCACCGCGAGAGTGAACGCTTCGTTATCACGTCCTGCCTGCACTGCATCGTAAATCGCAACTGAGGCCGTCTGCGTCTTACCGGGAATATTTCCCGCGATCATGATCGTCACACCAAAATCACCCAACGCGCGTGCGAACGCGAGTGCTGTTGCGGCGAGCACACCTTTTGCCGCCAGCGGCAGGGTCACGCGAAAGAAGATCAGTCGATTGTTGAGGCCCAACGTGCGTGCCGCAGCTTCAAGATCAGTATTCACTCCTTCAAACGCTGCGCGCAAACTCTTCGTCACGAGTGGCAATGCGTGAATTGTAGCGGCGATGATTGCCGCCGTTACTGTAAACGTCAAACGAATTCCCAGCGTGCGATAGAGAAACCCGCCAATCGGTGAGCGAGTTCCGAGCAACACCAGCAGGTAGTAACCCAAAACTGTCGGCGGCAAAACGAGCGGCAGCGTTACAAGCGCATCGACAAGGTTTCGTCCGGGGAAACGTTTGCGCGCCAACACCCAGGCAAGCCCCGACCCTGCGATCAGTGCGATCAGCGTAGCTGCCGTGGCGACGGCAAACGAAAGCCTAATGGGGAACCAGTTGATCACGGGTGTCTCGCAGCATGATACAAGAAAACAGCGTCCCGACAATTATTCCGCAGAGGTCCCACTGCAAATCGGTGGCCGTGTCGTACAAGCCCCCAATCCGACGGCCGCCGAAATAGATCTCATCCCACAGTTCGATGATCTCGTAAATCGCCGACAGGCTGTACACAATAGTTGCGGCAAAGAACGCGGTGAGTTTGAGTGGCAATCTAAACCCGGACTGCTGTAGCACTCGCCCTACGAGCCAAACAATTATCGGGCTGACGAGCACTTGGACCATCAGGTGTGAGAACTCGTCATACTGCATTGGCCCAAACTTCTGCCCGTACATGCGAAAGAAGTTTCCGAGTGCATCAACTTGTAATGCTGCAAAGACGAGACCTAAAAGCACGACCGGAATTTGAATGTCGAAACGTGCCCGCACATAGAAATAGACGAGTGCGAGAAAAAGGATGACGAATATCGTGTTGAAGGCGAGCGAGAGATAGCACATCTTCGTAAGAAAGGCTGCGCCCGCGAACAGTGCAAGTATGACGAGGGGGATCTCAAAATATCGTTGTGCTGTTTTTAGTTTTGCGTTACGTGGTTCTGTATAATCGGCGTCGACCAATTTATGACACACCTCAAACCAAAGGTTCTGCGATTCGAGTCGTTGCCTTCCACAAACACTGAACTATCACGCCTCGCGTCTGAAGGTGCCGAGGAAGGCGTCTCAGTCGTAGCGGATGAGCAAACTGCGGGCCGAGGCCGTTTACAGCGCGCCTGGTCGTCTCCAAAGGGTGCAGGTCTCTACTTCAGCATTCTTTTACGGCCCAAAATCGCGACGAATTACTGGCCATTGATCACGATGATGGCGGCCGTGGCTGTCTACGACGCTCTCGGCGAGGCGTGCCGTCTGCAGGCTGACATCAAATGGCCCAACGATCTTCTTTCAAGTGAACGAAAAATCTGCGGCATCCTCGCCGAGGCGATTGAGACTCCGGCAGGGCGTGCGGTGATTGTCGGGATCGGAATTAATCTGACTGACAACGCATACCCGTCCGAACTGGCCGGCGTGGCCACTTCGGTTTCGGAAGCCACAGGCCGCACCGCAGACCGTGAGGCGATACTTGCCGGTGTGCTGCGTTGGCTAACCCACTGGTATTCGCTCCTGAATGAGTCCGCCGGTCCGGAGTCGATAGTTAACGCATGGTGCAGTAGATCTTCTTATGCATTCGGACGGGTGGTCCAGGTCAGCAACGGCGATGAGGTTTGGCAGGGCACGACCTCCGGCATAGAACGTGACGGCGCATTACGTTTACGCACCTCTAACGATGAAATTAAGTTAATACGAGCAGGCGACGTTTATCGTGTCCGATAATCAGCGTTCATCCGCGGCTAAAATATGCGCATAGTCCTCAATACATTCGGTTCCTTCGGCGACATTCATCCGTACATGGCGATCGCGATGGAGTTGAAACACCGCGGTCACACGCCTGTTATCGCGACAATGGAAGTCTATCGCGAAAAGGTTGAAGGCATCGGGGTGGAGTTTGTCCCGGTGCGGCCGAACATAGCGCAGCCTAAAGAACAGGATCCGGAACTGATCAAAAAGATCATGGAACCGAAAACCGGGCCACGCTTTCTCACTGAAGAAGTCGTGTTTCCAGCTGTGCGGGAGAGTTACGCCGATTTGCTGCCGGCGGTTAACGGCGCCGATCTGTTGGTCACGCACCCAGCCGCACCTGCTGGTCCCCTCGTAGGTCGAAAAACGGGAATGCCGTGGATCTCGACTGTGCTGGCGCCGCTTTCTTTCTTCTCCGCATACGATCCGCCGATGCCACCGTTTTGGCAGTGGTTCACAAAGCTTAGCGTGCTTGGTCCTGGTGTGATGGGATTTTTACTTCGACTCACGATGAGCACTTACAAGGCAAAGGCGGTCACCGCATTTCGCGACGAGCTCGGCATCGAAGACTATGGCAATCCAATGTTCGAGGGCCAGCATTCACCGGCACTGATCCTCGCATTGTTTTCAAGAGTGTTTGCCCAACCGCAACCTGATTGGCCCAAACAGACCGAAATCACCGGGTTTTGTTTTTATGACGGTAATCACGATGCGCCGGTTCCGGCTGAGCTAACACGCTTTTTGGAGAACGGACCGCCGCCAATCGTGTTTACGTTAGGTTCGTCGGCTGTTTGGGTGGCTCGAGATTTCTTTCAGGAAAGCATTCAGGCTGCAAAAAGTCTCGGACGTCGGGCAGTTCTGCTTATTGGTGACGAGCGTAATCTGCCTCATTCGCTGCCCGAAGGAATGATCGCTTTGGACTACGCTCCGTATCAATCTCTGCTGCCGAAAGCCTGTGCGGTGGTCCATCACGGTGGCGTGGGCACAACCTCACAAGGATTGTTGGCCGGTGTGCCGACGCTGATTGTTCCTTTTGCGTTTGACCAGGCCGACAATGCGGAACACGCGCGCAAAGTCGGCACGAGTAGAACGCTCTATCGCAACAAATACTTCGCATCCAGAGTCGCCGCAGAACTTGATGCGTTGCTCACCCAGCCTTCGTACGCTAGCCGCGCACTTGTCGTGAGCAAAGAGCTGAACCAGGAGAACGGCCCGGCACGCGCCGCCGACCTGATCGAACAGGTTCTACCACAAAAAGTTGACCCGAAGGAGTTGGACGCCTCTTTGGAGTGCGCCAACTTGTTGGCGCTTTAGTATTTTACCAAAGCGGTAACAAGTTACCGCACTCCAAGGAGGTATTCGAATCGCTATGCTTCTGGTGATTGATGCCGGAAACACCAACATCACGCTTGGAGTCTTCCAGAGTGAGGATCTGATCGCTCAGTGGCGAATGGTCACCGATCACGACAAGGGTGGCGACGAGTATGCCACCGATTTGCGTGATCTGTTCGAAAGTGCAAACGTCGATCTCGGGAAAGTCGATGCGGTTGTGATTGCGTCAGTAGTTCCGCCTTTGGACCAGACTCTTAAAAGTATGGTCCAGGAGTGTTTCCAGTTGACACCGTTATTCGTCAATCACACTGTGGATACGGGTTTGAAGATTCTCTATGAATCGCCGACGGATGTCGGCGCTGACAGGATTGTCGATGCAGTCGCCGCTGTGACGAAGTATGGAGCACCGTGTATCGTCGTCGACTTTGGCACCGCAACCACATTCAATGCCGTTAACGCAGCCGGTGAGTATCTTGGTGGTGTTATTGCGCCCGGCATCATGATCTCGGCTGAAGCTCTGTTTCTGCGCGCAGCGAAACTGCCGCGGGTTGAGATCACGCGTCCCGAGAAGGTAATCGGATCGTCAACAGTCGGCGCGATGCAATCCGGTCTTTATCATGGCTATGCTGGTTTGGTTGATGGTGTCTTGGAAAAGATGATCGCTGAGATGAGCACGAGACCACGTGTAATCGCCACTGGGGGACTTGCGCCGCTCATAGCAAACGCGTCCAGGTTTATTGAGAAAGTTGACAGCACGCTCACGCTGGACGGTTTGCGTCTGGTGTATGAAAGAACCAGGCAGGTTTGAACTACTTCAACTATTTCACGGAAATCGAAGACGCATTCGTCAGGCGGCGCGGCAAACATCTCTTTCTGAGTCCGATGGATTGGGCTTTGATGGAGACGTGGAAGCAGCAGGGAATTCCGTTACACATTGTTCTTCGTGGCGTAGAGAAGTCGTTTGACTCTTACGAAGCGAAACCACGTAAGCGAACTGTCAAGACTCTGCTCTATTGTCAGGAAGAAATTGAGGCGCAGTTTGCGGAGTGGGTCGAGTCTCATGTCGGTTCGGCGGCTGACAGTCCCGAGTCTGAAACTGACTCTGACAAGACACCGTTTTCGTTTGCGGCCATCACCGAGCATCTCGAGCGCAGTCGGAAGGCGTTGTTGGAACTCGCTAATTCGAGAATACAGGAAGACGATCTCTCCGAGGCGCTTAAGCGTGCCGTGGCATTGCTTGTCGATATCGAAAAAGATTTTGCAAGCAGTACAACGCTCGACACGCGCAAGCTCGAAGATTCTTTGACCGGTCTTGAGCGAATGCTCAACGACTCGATGTTATCAGTCGTGAGTTCAACTGCAATTGAAAAGTTGAAAAACGGAATTAAGGAACAACTGAAACCTTATCGTAGTCAGATGGAAGTTGCGGTTTACAAACAAACCTTCGAGAACCTGTTGCTGAAGCGTTTGCGCGAACACTTCTGTGTGCCTCGACTCAGTCTCTTTTACGTATGAATCTTGAGGTTGAGATCGAGAGGATTCTTCCGGGCGGAATGGGATTGGCCCATGCGCAGGGGAAGACTGTGTTCGTTTCTCTTGCTGCCCCCGGAGACCGCGTGCGCGTGCGAGTTGAACGTGAGCAGGGGAATGTGTTGTTTGCCTCGATTGAAGAGATCCTTACACCTTCGCCGTTGAGGATTGAGCCGCCATGTCCTTACTTCGGTCGCTGTGGTGGTTGTGACTTTCAGCAGCTCACATACGAAGCTCAACTCGCTGCCAAGGCGGAGATCATTCGCGATTGTTTGCACCGCATCGCACGTCTCGAGAAAATTCCGGAGATTGTCGTCACGCGTTCACCAAACAACTGGCGCTACCGCATGCGCGCGACGTGGCAGATCGATGAGGAGCAACGCACGATTGGTTATTACGAACGAGGTTCAAGAGTCGTATGTGATGTTGCAGATTGTGCGGTTCTGCAACCGGAGTTACAGGCAAAGCTCGAAGCAGTTCGGGCGACGGAGTGGCATCAGTTTCCGCCCGGCTTGAAACATTTGGATGTGGTTGCCGGTGAGAATGGGGTCTCGTTTGCCCCCGCGTTTGCGGAGTTTGAGACGCTGGCGTTGAGTTTGACGGTTAGAGGTGAAGTTTATCGTTATAACGCCGAAGCGTTTTTTCAGATTAATCCGTCGTTGCTTGGACCACTAATTGATTTTGCGCTGGCGGGCGCCTCGGGTGAGAATGCTCTGGATCTTTACAGTGGCGTTGGGTTGTTCACCTTGCCGCTCTCGCGACATTTCAATCATGTGTTAGCTGTCGAAGCGAATCCCATGGCCGCACGCTTTGCGCGTCGCAATTTGCAAGATTCATCAAACGCGCGGGTGATCACGGCAACAGTTACCGACTGGTTCAGAAGTGGTCCAAGTGCACCGGCTGATTTTGTCCTGCTCGATCCACCAAGAGCCGGCGCCGAGTCGGCAGTGATCAAAGGCATTCTTGATCTTCATCCGTTGAAGATCACCTACGTCTCCTGCGACCCGGCAACCTTGGCACGCGATCTCAAAAAACTCATCGCGGCCGGCTACACGCTGGAAGCTGTGCTTGGTTTTGACCTCTTCCCTCAGACTCACCACGTCGAAACCGTAGCACGTTTTAGCCGCGGATGAACGCGGATGAAACCCCGGATTTCATCCTTGCAAATCTTGTAATCTTGTTAGACATTTACTCCCAGCAATGTATCCTCACCGAAGTCTGTTCAGTCAGCATCCTCTTGCTCAACTCGCCGTGGCGTTTGCCGTGGGCATCTGCACCGCGGATTCTTTTTCAGTAAGGCTTGGTATTTCGCTGGGTGTGGTGTGTTCCGTGCTTGCGTTGATCTTCCTGTTGAAGAAGCGATTGCAGGTCGCTGGGATCGTCTTGCTGGCGACATTTTTCTTCACTGGCGTGGTGCTTGCCGAGCTGGAGCGGCGGAGTAATGGCTCAAGTGGGATCAGAAATCTAGTTGAGCAGCCATGCACGCTCACGGGTTGGTTGGATGGACCACCTGAATTCGCACGCGATCGGGTTTATCTTTCGTTGCGTGTCGAAGGACCCACACCCGGGCGCGTCTCACTATTGGCGCCGCTGCGGAACGCGGCGACGGGATACGCGTTCAGGGAATTACAGCTTCGATATGGCACGCGGATTCGCGTTACGACGACGCTCGATCGTGATGGCGGTTATCGGAATCCAGGTGTCTCAACGTTCGCTGAATTCCTCGACCGCAACGGATATGACGCGAGTGGGATCATCAAAGGTCCGGCAGCGATCATGCGGTTAGAGGACACTGGCGTATTTCCACCTCTCGCATGGCTCTACGACTGGCGCGCACGACTACAGCAACAAATCGATGCGCGGTTCGCGCCGGAGACTGCGGGTGTGCTGGATGCAACGCTGCTCGGCAATCGGTACAACCTTTCATACAGTGCGTCGGAACGCTTTCGCGAAGGCGGCACTTTCCACGTGCTCGTCATTAGCGGACTTCACATCAGCTTCATCGGCGGTCTTGTGTTTGTTCTCATGCGCCGTTTGACCAGACACAGACTCACGCAGTTCATGTTGCCTGCCATAATCGTCTGGGCTTATTCGATCGCTGTCGGAGCTGATGCGTCAGTGGTTCGAGCGGCGCTGATGTTTACTTTTACAGGACTGGCGACGATTGTGTTCCGGCAGTCGAATTCGTTGAATGCTTTGGGCGCCGCAGCCCTTGTGTTGTTGATTCACAGTCCCAAAGAGCTTTTCGACCCGTCCTTTCAACTGACGTTTCTGTCAGTGCTCGCGATCGTTGTGATCGCATGGCCGTTACTGTTGAAGCTGTCAGCGATTGGCGCTTGGTATCCGGCACGCTCGACTCCATATCCACCAGCATGTTCTCGCGCTCTAAAGACCTTCTGCGAGATCCTTTTCTGGCGCGAACAAAAGTGGGCACAGGAACTCGCGCGTTCTTCACATAGATATCGTCTCTTCAAATCAGAGGCGGCGCGGTGGGCCGAGCGGTATCACGTACAGGCTGTTTTGCGTTACACCTTCGGCGCGATCGTGGTTTCTGCAAGTGTGCAGGTGATGTTGTTGCCGCTGATGATCGTCTATTTTCACCGGCTCTCGTTATCGTCGCTGGTGCTGAATATCGTTGTCAGCGTGTTGCTCGCGGCACTCGTTGCGGTGGCATTGCTTGCGTTGTTGGTATCGCAGGTTAGCGTCGGCATGTCAGCACCACTAATCAAGCTGGCCGATGCGATCGACTGGGCTATGGTCCACAGCGTCGATCCGTTTTCGAGTTTCGGACTTGCATCGCTCAGACTGCCTGAGTATTCAGGTCCGGCCTCACTCATCTATGCGCTCTATTACCTGCCTCTGCTCTTCCTAGTCGCCGCACTCCTGCACTGGCAGCCGCTGGGATCGCGTATCCAACGCGAATGCAAACTGCGCGCGTACGTTCCGTCACTCTCATTTGCACAACTACTTCTTCTTACGGTTCTACTCTGGCACCCGCTCAGCGCTGGACGTGCCGATGGAAAGCTGCGCGTTGATTTTCTCGACGTTGGTCAAGGTGACTCAGCACTCATAACAATGCCTGACGGAACCACGCTGCTGGTTGATGGTGGCGGAAATACAAACGACGCGGCACGCAGGATTGGTGAAATGGTTGTCTCGGAATACTTATGGTGGAGAGGCTTGAGCCAAATCGACTACGTGCTTGCCACTCACGCTGATGCCGATCACATCGATGGTCTGAATGATGTTCTCAAAAACTTTTCAGTAAAAGGTGCTCTGATTGGTCGTCGTCCCAGCAACGATCCTGAATTCGAAAAGTTCTCGAAGTCACTTGCAGAAAGCGGAACGTATTCGGAGACGATTCAGGCCGGCGATGTGATTCGGTTTGGTGACGTCGAGGTTAAGGTCTTATGGCCGCTCGGAAGTGGTGATAAATCGACGAACAACGACTCGATTGTGCTTCGGATTCAGTTTGGGGAACGTTCAATACTGCTTACGGGCGACATCGAACAAGCGGCGGAAAGGGCACTGGTAGCATCGCAGCAAACACTGAATGCGAACGTCGTCAAGGTGCCGCATCACGGCAGTAAAACATCTTCGACCGAAGGCTTCGTCCTCGCCACAAAACCTTCGTTGGCGCTGGTCTCCGTGGGTCGCAATTCAAGATTTGGTCATCCACACAAAGAAGTTGTTGAGCGCTGGCAAGCAAACGGCGCCACGGTCCTCACGACCGGCGACTGTGGAACCATCACTGCCATCACTGACGGACATGATCTAAACCTCAAAACATTTATTAGCCACAGATAGACGCGGATCATCCGCGGATAAAACCATACTTCTTCATGATCGCCTGCCCTTGTGGTCCATTGAGGAATGCGGCGAAGGCGCGTGCGGCTTTTTCGTTCTTGGTGGTCTTGATGATGCCGAGGCCTTGATCGATTGGCTGATGCAACTCCTCCGGTATCAACGTCCACCGGCCACGACTCTGTATGCTGAGCGACAATGCGACAATCGAGACATCGACGTTGCCCGTTTCCGCATACTGAAGTGTCTGCCGAATGTTGTCGCCGTAAACCAGTTTCGGTCGCACACGTTCCCAGATGCCGGCACTTTCAAGGGCCTGCTTCGCTGCGAGACCGTAAGGAGCGTGATCCGGATTCGCGATCGCGATGCGCATGACTTCCGGCCGCGCCAGGTCCGCGATTCCTTGTAGTCGTATGTTGCTCGTGTCAGGTGTCCACAACGTGATGCGGCCGCGCGCGTAAATCGCTTTGCTGTCAGGAATGATTAAACCCTGCTTGTCCAACTCGTCGATATAACTCACGTTTGCAGCCGCAAAGAGATCCACAGGCGCGCCGTTTTCGATCTGCCTTGTGAGCAAACCGGTCGATCCAAAAATAAAAACCACTTTAGTGCTATTAGCGGCTTCAAACTCGCGACTGATTTCTTCGAAAGCTGGAGTGAGATCGGAGGCTGCGGCGACAGTCAGTTCGTCGTGAGCAGTTGTGGTGGAAGGTCTATCCTTGCACGCGGTGACGCAGGCCAGCGCCAAAAATAACGCGGCGAGCGGCGCCAGCCGCGTCTCAGGTCGGAAAATCATTAGGCGTGTAAAGGTCTACCTTGGCACTTCCCACTTTGTAAGTCTTAAGCACACCGAGCGGCGGCGAATAAACGTGAATCGTGATTAGATCCTGACCACTGACTTCGGGATTTCCGAGTTGATGAATGTCCGGCACTTCGGCACCCGTGACTGTGCCCACCGGGCATTCACGACCCGTGTCGTAACACAAACCCTGCTCGTCGTCGTACTTAAAAATCGTTTCCCACATCAGTCCCTTGTAAACTCTTACCACACCATGAGATCCGTTGTGATCGTGAATCGGCGTCTTCTGACCCGGACGCCAACAGATCACAAGCATCTCGACCGCCTCATTGCGACAAACTCGATGGCGCCAGTAATTGCCTTCCTTGAAGCCAAGGTACGGCTTCAGATCGAGCTCCGTAATCTCGACGTTCGCGACCCAGTTATTCAAATCTTCGAGGGTTGGGACGCTTGTTTGGCTATTTAGACGTTCAATCAGCCCTACAAACGTGAGCGCACTGCCATCGGGCGGTTTGGTACTAATGGGAGTGTTGGTGTTGATAAGTGTCGACAAGAGTTTCGGATCTCCGAGAAAACTTATAACACGGATTTAACGGATCTTTAAAAAGCGATTTACGCGGATTTGAGCATAATCCGTAAATCGCGGACGTTGGTGCCGGTTGGGCCGGTGACGATGAGATCGTTGAGTTGTTCGAAGAAGGAGTAGGAGTCGCTGCGAGCGAGATACTGTTCGGCGTCAAGGTTGAGGTTTCGAGCTCGGTTGATGGTTGTTTCGTCGGCTATAGCGCCTGCCGCAGGACTGTTGCCGTCGATGCCGTCAGTGCCGGCGCTTAAGACAACAACGTGTGAGGTTTGACCGTGAAGACTGATCGCACAACGCAAGGCGGTTTCGAGATTTCTGCCGCCGCGACCGTCTCCATGTACGGGGCAGGAGAACTCGCCTCCGGAGATCGCGCAAGAGGAGCTTGCGAGAAGAAGATCGCAGCCTTCCTGAATTGGTTGTTCGGAGATATGGTCCAGCGTTGCTGTATTAAAGCCAAGTTCGATGGCTTTTGTGCGAGCTGCTTCGACGGCGGTTCGATTGTCCAAAAGAACAACGTGAGATCCATTAACGGGGTCGGTTGCGTGTTTGGCGCTGTGCACGGCCTTTACGATCGATTCGGGTAGCACCATGTCGAGACCGTAGTGTTCGACTACTTCAATTGCTTTTGGTGCATCGGGTGGGGCGGCTAGCGTTGGACCTGACGCTACACTTGCTTCATCACCAGGATTTGTGTCGGAGACGATGAGGGTGAACATTTGCGCTCTCGGTGATCGACGCGCCAGTCCGCCGCCCTTCACTGCCGAAAACGCGCGGCGCACTGAGTTTACTTCCGCGATGCTTGCGCCGCAGGAGATCAGATCCTGATTTGCAGCTCTGAGATCGCGCAAAGAGATATCGTCATTGACAGGCCATTCGATCATCGCCGATCCGCCACCTGAGATTAGGAAGATTACGATTGCTTGTTCGGTGTTCGCGCGGTCGAGCAGTGCAAACGCTGCATGTGCCGCCGCGAGGCTGGTTTCGTTGGGCAATGGATGGCCGCCGATAAAGCTTTGCCAGCGGTTTGCGTTGTGAGGTGTTGAGGAGACGATCACGCCCGCCGATAACTGCTCGCCGAGAGCGTCATCGAGCCCGAGTGCCATCGATGTCGCTGCTTTACCGATAGCAATTGAATAGATGGGGTGAGATGAGACGTTGAGTTGAGTAACTGATTGTTTGACTACCACGCTAGGATCTACAGACGAGACCGCGTGATCAAAAATTAGGCGAGCATCGTGCTTTAACAAGACTTCTTTTTGTGCTTTTTGTGCCTTTTTGTGGCTAAACGTCCGCCGAAGCCATTTCGTCCCAGTCAGCGACCATTTCGTAAGCACGACCTAGCACCGGGCGAGGACGCGAGCCGTCGGCCTGCCCAATCAATCCTTCACGCTCCATGATGTCGAGGATAGCTGCGGCACGCCCGTAGCCGATGCGCAGGCGGCGTTGAAGCACGGACGTCGACGCGCGTTTCATCTCTACACAGATCCGTAACGCTTCTTCGAAGAGTTCGTCGTGCTCGCCGCCGGTTGTTTCGAGTCCGAGTGCTTCTTCGTCCGATTGAGTGATGCTCTCGTCGTACGACGGTGGGCCTTGCGCCTTGATGTGGGCCACGATACGACCGATCTCGGTCTCATCAATGTAAGCGCCGTGAACACGAATCAGACGCGACGTACCCGGCGGCAGGAACAACATGTCGCCGCGACCGAGCAGTTGCTCGGCGCCGTTCGTGTCGATGATTGTGCGCGAGTCGATCTTCGAAGAGACACGGAACGAAATACGGGAAGGGAAGTTTGCCTTAATCAAACCTGTAATCACGTCTACTGACGGTCTCTGCGTTGCCAGCACAAGGTGAATTCCGACAGCGCGCGCCATTTGCGCGAGCCGCGTGATCGACTCCTCGACTTCACGTCCCGAAGTCATCATCAAGTCGGCCAACTCGTCGATGATGATCACGATGTAGGGCAGTGGTTTCCACGGCTCACCCTTGTCGTCGTACTCCTTGACGAGATTGCGACGCATGATCTCGGTGTTGTAGCCGTCGATATTGCGCACGCCCCAGCCGGCGAGGTCGCGATAGCGGCGCTCCATCTCCGCTACTGCCCACTTCAACGAACGCGACGCGAGTTTCGGATCGACGATAATTGGCGCCGCCAGATGGGGAATGTCTTCGTAGAGCCCGAGCTCGAGGCGCTTCGGATCGATCAGGATAAACTTCACTTCATCCGGTCGCGCGCGATAAAGAATCGAGACGATCAGCGCATTCACGCCAACCGATTTACCCGAACCAGTCGTGCCGGCAATCAGCAAATGCGGCATCTTCGCGAGGTCGGCCACGTAGTTGAGACCATCGATCGTTTTGCCGAGTGCGATCGTGAGTTTCGAGCCTGATTCACGAAACGGGCGCGACTCGATCACTTCGCGTAAAAAGATCGTCTCTCGCCGCGGATTCGGTACTTCGATACCGACGTGCGGCTTGCCCGGCATGCGATCGATGCGGATCGATTCAGCTTTGAGCGCTAGACAAAGATCGTCAACGAGCGAAACGACGCGTGAATATTTCACGCCAGGATCCGGCTTGAATTCGTATGTGGTTACGACCGGACCCGGACAAATGTGTTTGATCTGACCCGTGACGTTGAACTCTTTGCACTTCTCCGCGAGTCGCGTAGCGAGACTCAGCAACTCAGTGTCAGCCTGTTCGCTGTGTGGCGGAGCTTCATTCAGAAACTCCATTGGTGGCAAACCGTAATCGCTGTAGTTGACTCGACGTGTCGCGTCGAAAGGCAGTTTGCCGGTAGCGGGCGCTTCGGCTTGCACTCGCAACACGGAAGCGCCTTTAACCATCTCTTCGGCGCTCTCATCTTCCTCTACACCCGAAGTGGGGAAGATCGATCGTTTTCCTGATCGACCGGTGACGATTGTCGCCGGCGGTGTCGCAACGCCGACACCCGCGCCCGCAGCACTCGCGCTCGCCGCAGCCGCGCTGGCTTGAACTGGCTCGACAATCGTGCGACTTGCTTCAGTGCGAACCACCGGTTGTGGCGGTTGAGGCGCAACCGGTTCTTTCATGAAGTCCGCAACGCGTTCGGCCGGGGTGAGATTCAGCGTCTGCTTCAGCGTGCTCTTCGCCGCTTCGCGTTCGGCTTTGATCGCCGCCTTAGTTTCTTTCTTCAGCCTCACGCGTTCGGCACGCATTTGCTGCCATGCTCTAAAATGCTCTGGAAGCTTGCCGACAAAAGCGAAGCGCGTACCGATCGCATTGACGATGATTTCGTAAAGTCGAACAAATGAGAAATTCGTTGCGAGCAACAATCCCGTCGCCGCAATCGCGACGAGCAGCACAGTCGCGCCGACATTGTTCAATCCACTTGCGAGGCCCTGCGCGACGACAGCACCCAGCAGTCCACCGGGCTGTACACTCGAATCAAATAGTGGGCGCAGTTGTGAAATCGACAGCAGCGCTGCGGCTGCCACTACGAGCACCACGAGTCCAACAATCCTGGTCCAGGGACTATGAATACTGGCGGTGTGAAACCTCCGGTATGCGGCCGCGAACAGGAGGAGCGGCAATAGAAACGCAGCAAGACCAATAAACTGAAACGCCATCGCCGCGACATTCGCGCCGATCGATCCCGCCCAATTCTGCGTTTCACTCTGGCCCGCAGAGTTCCACGACGGATCGTTCGGATAGAACGCTGCCGAGATAAGGCAAAGCGACAGCAGCAGTCCTAGCGCGATGAAAATAATCGCGAGAATTTCGTTGCCACGACCGGCACGCGGGATGATCACGCGCGGTTTTTCTTCAATGTGTGTAGTTGTTGCCATGAAAACTCCAACTGCAAACCGAAAAGACCTACGCAGCCTTGCGGGCGAGCAAGTAGGCCTTGATGAAGTCGTCGATGTCGCCGCCGAGCACTGCCTCGACGTTACCTCGTTCCAGTTTAGTGCGAGTGTCTTTTACCAACTGATAGGGCGCCAGTACGTAACTTCTGATTTGCGACCCGAATGAGATGTCGGCTTTGTTGGCTTCGAGTTCGGCAGTTTCGGCTTGGCGCCGCTCCAACTCGAGTTCATAAAGACGTGAGCGCAGCACCTGCATGGCAACTGCTCGATTTTGATGTTGTGAACGTTGATTTTGACAGGATACGACGATGCCCGTGGGGATGTGGGTAATGCGAACTGCTGAATCGGTGGTGTTGATATGCTGTCCACCCGCACCGGTGGCGCGATAAGTATCGACACGCAAGTCTTTGTCGTTGATCTCTACTTCGATGTCCTCGTCGATCTCAGGATAGACAAACAAAGATGCGAACGATGTATGTCGCCTCGCTGCTTGATCGAACGGCGAGATCCGGACCAACCTGTGTACGCCGGCTTCGGCCGCCAGCAACCCGTAGGCATATTCACCTTCAACTCTGAACGTAACGCTCTTCAGTCCAGCTTCCTCGCCTGGTTGATACTCGAGCACCTCGGCTTTGAAGCCACGTTGCTCGGCCCACTTGAGATACATACGCAGGAGCATCTCAGCCCAGTCCTGAGACTCGGTGCCGCCTGCGCCCGGATGAATAGTGCAAATAGCGTTGCGGCGATCGTTATCGCCGGCGAGTAACATTTCGGTTTCAGCCTGGCTGAGATCGTGCTCAAGCCGTTCGAGCAAAGGCTGCAGTTCCTTGAATGAAGATTCGTCTTCTTCAGCAAACTCAAACAGCACTTCTGTATCGCCGATCAGCGACTCGAATTTTTCCTGCCGCTCGATCTCTCTTTCGAGGCGACTGCGTTCTTGCAGTAGCTTTTGAGCGACTGCCTGATCGTTCCAGAAATCAGGCGCGGAGGCCTGTGCTTCGATCCTGTTCAACTCCTCGCGACGCGCCGGGACATCAAAGAAACCTCCCGAGTTGGTCTACGCGCGCGCGGAGCTCGTCAAACGAAGTACGTAATTCCTGAATTGATAAGGTTTCGTTCATTTTAATCTTCCAAAACTCCTTCTGCCGCTGAACAGGATCGCAATGAAAACCAAAACTGTAATCGCCGTGCAAATCTGCACAAACAAGTCGCCGTGTCGCGTATAAAATGTGTCACCGCCAGTCGATTGCGGCTCGTGCCACACGCGAACGTCTGGTTGAAATCCGCCGGTAAGATCCAGGACTTCTCCTCGGTCGCTTATCAACGCCGTCAGTCCGGTGTTTGTAACACGCAACACTGGCTTACCATTCTCAGCCGCCCGAAAGATCGCATTTCCGAGATGTTGTCGCATCACAGCGTTCGGGCCAAGATAGCCATCGTTTGAGATATTGATGAGCACGTTAGCGCCGTCGCTACTCAACCGGCGAGCAATCCACGGATACGCGGCCTCGATACAGATGAAGACTCCGGCACGACGATCACCGAAGGGCATCAAGGTGTAACTATCCCCCGGTGTGAACTCACCGACCATTCCACTTATCAAAGAAGCTCCCGGTAACCATTGTGGGAGCGGCACATATTCGCCAAACGGCATTAGGCGAATCTTATCATATTGCGAGATCAGGCGGCCTTCTTCATTTATGAGCAGCGCTGAATTGTAAGCGCCATCGTTAGGGGCAGGCTCCAGTGAGTTGAGGAGCAGTGAGGTGTGATTCTGTTTCGTGAAGTTGGCCAAACGTTCCTGAAGTGTTTTGTCGGAAGAGTAGGAAAAGTTCATTGGCGACTCGGGCCAGATCACGAGTCTTGGACCTGGTTTGTCACCGAGACTCTGGAGCGCGCGTGTGCTCAATGAAAAGTGACGCTCGAGTAGTTCGTTTGTTTCGCTGACGCTCTTTACGGCCGTCATCGGCACGTTTGGTTGTACGGCCACGATGTTCACTTCGCGGCCGTGTGACAAAAGCCGAGAAACCATTGTCATCGTTCCCTGAGAAGCGAGAATCACAAACACTACTGCAACGACGACGAACAGCGCGGCGCCGATGGTCCAGCGAGTTCTTCTGAGTATCAGCAAAGCCGCTATCGAGTTAATAGCGACGATCAGAAAACTCACCGCATAAACACCTCCCCATCTCGCCGGCTGCGTGAGGTACCAGTGGAAGGCCTGTGAGTAACCGAGAGCGTTCCAGAGCTGGCCCGTCACACCGAGACGCGTCCATTCAAAGGCGGTCCAGAAGATCGGCGCGAGCAGCAGTGCCCATGCACCCCACTTCTTCACCGACAGAGCGAGCATGAGGGCGAATAATCCGGGAAAGAGGCCAACGACGAGTGCGCCAGGAATCAGTAATAAAAATGCTAATGCGGTTGGCAGCCCTCCGTAGTGAATCATTGAATACGTGAGCCAGTAACAGGTTGCATAGAAAAAGACTGATCCCGCGATCCATCCGAGAAGAAATGCGCGTCGTGGCGAGGGTTGCCGTGCGATGACTACAAGGAGCGGAACGAGAGCGATCCACGCGAGCGGGTAAAACTCGAAATTTGGAAACGAAAGAATGAGGAGGAGAGCAGTTGCGCCCACAGCGCCCCACTCGGCTCGAGAAAACACTTGCCGCATCGCGAAGAGTTTAGCAAAAAAATTTTTTCAGTTACGAATTCAGGCTGATTGATAGAGGTCAAACAGGTGAAATTTGACGCAAAAAGACAGAAACCGTCACTGCCAAAGTGACAAATTTCGTCGCCGACAATTTTTGGGGATTGGGAATAATTTACTTTAAAAGCAGGAAGACCCGGTCATTACTGACCCGGGTCCACGTTTCGGGGGGAAGCACTGAAGGAACGCTCGGAAGGTAACTGGCGCAGCGGCAGGCGGCGCTCAGGGGGATGTAGGCGGCGGGGACTCGGTCAACTTTGCGTCTATTCCGCGTCGTGCCACTTCTTCTCTGAGCACCTCGCATGCCACAAAAAGTTTTTCTGGAAATGGGCGGGGATTAGGAATAAGCAGTAGCCACAAAAAGAGCCACAAAAGGCACATAAAGCACAAAAGGCACAAAAGAAGACGCTAGTCCTTTGAACTAACGAAACTCATTTTGTGCTTTATGTGCTTTATGTGCCTTTTGTGGCTTTAAAGCGGGAGAACCCAGTCATCACTGACTGGGTCCGCAGTTTGGGGGGAAGCACTGAAGGAACGCTCGGAAGGTAACTGGCGCAGCGGCAGGCGGCGCTCAGGGGATGTAGGCGGCGGGGGCACGGTCAACCTTCTGTCGATTCCGTGTCGTGCCGCGATCTACTGAGCACGCGCTGTGCCAGAAACGATGAGCAATAACCTAATTGCCCATCGTCACTTGTCTTTGTAGAGCGATTGCTTCCTGGTTGTTGGGGTCGATGCCGATGGCGCCGAGGGCGTACTTGCGTGCTTCGCCACGGTCACCTCGTTCGAGAAAGATTCGGCCCAGGAGAATGTAGGCGTCGATTATTTTTGGATCCCAGAAGATCGCGGTTTTCAACGCTGCGATTGCTGCTTCCTGATCGCTGCGACGAAGATTGATGCGACCACTGAGTAGATAGGCTTCTGCATTGGTGGGCTCGATCATCACCACGCGATGCAGTTCGGGTAATGCTTCCTCATCGCGACCCGCTTGATAGAGATCGCGGGCCTTCATCAGTAGATCCTGTGTGGCCGAGCTCGGAGCGCCCCCCGGGCCTTCAGGTGGCTGAATACCGAAGATTTCTTCGCGAGCTAACACATCTCGCGTGCGCAAGTTCACGCCGCTGGTTGTCTGTGATTTCTGCCACTCGGTTTCCCACTTCGCATAGGAAGTCCGCAGGTACCGGCGCGCCATGTCGTCGGCAGCCGTCGCTGCTTCGGTATTGCCGAGTTTCGCGAGCGCCTTGGCGAAAAGGAAATAAGCTTGTCCGTCCTGCGGATCGGAAGTGATCACCGGACGAAAGTGTTCGGCTGCCTCTGAATACTTACCCGCGAGGAACAAAGCATAGCCGTAGTTGAAGTGGACCATCTGATCCGACGGCGACGATTTCGAAGCCTGCGACAAGAACTGGTTGCCCTGGTTTAGCAGTTGTGATTTCTCGGCTTCGTTCTTGTTCTCGCGAGCCGCCTGAACTGCGACCGCTCCGGCGTTGTTGTAGACAGCGATCAGCGGCAAATCACCCGCGAGCGGGACAATTGTCGCCAGCGCGCGACCGTAATCGCCCAGCTTCATATAGCCGAGACTGGCGTAAAAAGCGGATTCGAAGTAATGAGGCTCCTTCTTTTGGAGCTTCGAAAAATGCTCAGTGGCTTCTTTCCAATTACCGAGATCCATGTAACCGCGACCGAGTTCGAAGGCAGCTTGTGGATAGACTGCGCCCCCAAGTGACTCAGCGTAGTAATGCAACGCGTTCTTTAAATAGATAAAACGCGCATCGTTACGCAGCGGTAACTGAACCGCCTTCACATAAGCCTCGAAAGCTTTCTGCGGAATCTTCGTGGCTTCCTGAATGATCTGGTTTTGTGAATACGGCAGCGCCTTGTCTCGTTGATAGAGGATCTGATAAGCGAGCCAGCCGTGGATCTCCTGAAGTGACGTAAGCGTATCGCCTCGATCAAACTGACGAGTAAACCAGTTGCCATCCTTCACTTCGCCGAAGTTGCGACCTTCATTAACCTTGATCACGCGCGCATTAACCTGCACGTACCCATCTGCCGGCTGCTTGTCAGTGGTGTTTGGCTTGGGTTCGAGGGTTGGTGGCGGCGTAACTGAATAGCTTCCGATGACGATAATGCTGGCCTTTGCCTGGCGCGCGAGCTTGATCGCCGTGGCTCGAGAAGGAATCACTGTTTCCGGTAAGCGGAGTTGCTGGTAAGCGAGTTCGCGCTGATCGCTACTGACGACGACCAGACCGGGTTTGTTCAGCAGTTCGGCCAGAGCGTCGGCAAAGCTCTCTCCAACCCAGTTGTATTCAGGTCGATTGGAGATGTTTTCAAACGGCAGCACCATCACCACGTCGGCGTTGGGATTCTGCGCCTGGACGGGCGTAACTGCTGGGATTACGAGGGTTGTTAGTAAGAGAGCGAAGATTAATTTAAGACTTAAAAGGCGCATCATGGCTACAATGTATCAGAAAAGTAAGCCACAGATGAACGCCGATGAAGACAGATCCGTTCCAAAATCTGCGTTAATCCGTGGCTTACATGGAGTAGATGAGCGCAGCCTCGTCACTTGTTGCTTCAACGAGGTTCACGTCGGGCTCTGTATCGCGGTGGGCATCCTGTGCGAGCAGATGCTCGACGCCGTCGTTATTGACCGGGCGTGAGAAGAGATAACCCTGACCGTACTCGCAGCCGAGCATTTTCAATTGCTGGTACTGCTCTTCAGTTTCGATACCTTCGGCGATGACTTCCATCCCGAGGTTGCGGGCGAGAGTGGAGATGGTACGAACGATCGCATTGTCGTTATCTGTCGTCAGACGCGACACGAATGAACGATCGATCTTGAGGTAATTGAGTGGGAAACGATGGAGGTAACTGAGCGAAGAATAGCCGGTTCCGAAGTCGTCGATGCTCAACTGCACGCCGAGTGAGCGCAGTTGTTTGAACATCAAGGCTGCCGCTTCGGCATTCTCCATGACCACGCTCTCCGTGATCTCGAGTTTCAAACAATGCGGACTGAGCTTACTGGTTTCGAGCGCTTCTTTAATTCGGTCCAGCAGATCGGGTTGCGCGACCTGCCGAGCTGAAAGGTTAACGCTCAAGCTCAACGCGCGATGGCTCGGAGAGTCGATTTGCCATTGGCGCACGTGCGCACAAGCCTCATTCAATACCCACTGCCCGATCGGAACGATCAGGCCAGTCTCTTCCGCCACTGGAATGAAGTCGCCCGGATGAACTAAGCCGCGACGCGGATGGTTCCAGCGCACGAGCGCTTCGAAGCCGGCGAGACGTGCGGTCGGCAATGAAACGATCGGCTGGTAGTAAACAGCGAATTCTTTGTTTTCGATCGCCTGGCGCAGATCGCTTTCGAGTTGCAGACGCGAGACGGCGCGCGCGTGCATCCCCTGGTCAAACAATTCGTAACGCGCTTTGCCATTTTCCTTGGCGCGATACATCGCAATATCTGCGTCACGCAGAATGTCGTCGGGTCGATCGTAACCACTCGAGCTGAGCGCGATGCCGATACTCGCGGTCGCGAATGCGGAGTTCTTGTCAAGCACGAAAGGCTGGCTCAGTTCGTCCTGAATTCTCTGTGCGACTCTGACGGCGTCGGTCGCATCAGTCATCCCACTCAAGAGAATGGCAAACTCGTCGCCACCGAAGCGTGCAAGCGTGTCCACCGGACGGAGTGTTCGTTCGAGACGCTCCGCAAAAGCCACCAACAGAAGATCACCGTGTGTGTGGCCCAAACTATCGTTGACGTTCTTGAAACGATCCAGGTCGAGAAAGAGAACGGCAAATTTGTGATCGTCGCGACGGCTGGAGCTTTCAATCTCAGCCTTGAGCAACTCGGTGAACATGGCCCGGTTCGGCAGACCCGTCAATGAATCGTGGAAAGCCGCGTGGCGGAAGTGTTCTTTTGTTTCTTCAAGGACGCGGCTGATGCGTTCCTGCTCCGCGATGTAGTTGTTCAATTCCTGAACGTGTCGTTCGGCTTGTTCAGCGCGCTGATGTTCGAGCTCTGCACGTGCGCGTTCAGCTTCTTCCGCATGTCGTGCGGAAGCTTTTACTTCGCGCATGTAACGGTCGTAGCTGAAGTAGACGATGATGACGATTGGAATACAGATGAGAAACGCCCAGAATCGCGCGGTGCCGAGACTGTTCACGATGAACCCGGCGCCAACGGCTCCGGAAAAATAACTGATCGACATCCACAGAAAGTTACGACTCCACATGCGCCAGATCGACTCGTTGGCTTTGAGTGCGCTGGCTGTGGCGCCGATTATTGTGTGGACCAGGTACTGGACCAGACCCATCAGACACAGCGCAATGATCGCAAGTGATAAGCCGTTGTTTACGAGGTTGGTAGTGGTCCCAAACGTATACTTTAAAACGGTGGCCGTGGCGAGCACGGCGCAGGCGAGCGCAGCACTACCAAAGGCCACCGTCCTCACCTTGCGGCTGATTCTCAGCGCTGAGCAAATGCCCGCGAGGGCGCCGATCATCACGGCGGCTTCTCCACCGTATAGCAGCAGGGCGATGAACACAAAAGTGTCTTCGACTGTGATGTTGACGTTGATTTGTGGAATGCGGATCGCGATGCGCGAACCGATAACTGCGGTGACGAGCGTCAGTAGCAGGAAGTAGCCATCGATGATCCCACGTGGGAGAGAGTAGGCGGCGTAGAGAACGGCGGCGGCTCCAGCCGCTACCACCGTCCACATGTAAATACTCGCCGAATGTTGTCTGAGACTTTTCATGGCCGCACGATTTATTTTGATTTCCCTCTGTGCAACCTCTGTGTTTCTCTGTGTCTCTGTGGTTGTTTTTTGTTATGAGTTTGCAAACCACAGAGGCACAGAGAACACAGAGGCTGCACAGAGAAGAGGTCTTACTTCATGCCCGGTCCACTGTCGCCGAATGAGCAATCGCCGATCGCAAATCCGTCGCCGATGGCAAAACCATCACCGATTGCGAAGCCATCGCCAATCGCGAAACCATCGCCGATTGCGAAGCCATCACCGATTGCGAAGCCGTCGCCGATGGCAAAACCGTCGCCGAGCAGCAATACGTTGCTTAGCAGGTACGAACCGCCAAACACCGGTGAACCGTCACTCTTCGTCAGGTAGCTTCCGAGGGCCACGGACTTGGCCCACATGTTGTAGTTGAGACTCTGACTGGTGAGACCTTCGTTAATACCATCGCCAAGTGCATAACCCTGGCCATAGCTGACCTGGTACTTATTGATCAGGTCTTTTCCGGTAATCGTAGTGCGCTTGAGGATCAGTCCCTGGGTCCAGGTAAACGTCAGACCTGCTATGTTGGTTTGTGGTGCAGGCGCTGTTTGCGTAAGTAAAGCGGAGCCGAAGGTTGGTTTCAGCAGACCCAACAGGTCAGTGCGGACGATTCTTGCGAGAGTTACCGCGCCCGCGATGTTGAGCTGACCGGCGCCCTGGTCCAGCGTGTTGAAGCCGGCCAGCGGTTGCGCCGTATACATCAATAGCATTTTCACCATGTTCGGCGTCAAGCTCGAATTTGCTTCCAAGAGGAGAGCGGCGGTACCGGCGACCATCGGCGTGGACATCGATGTACCGCTCAGGTACATGAGTTTCATGTTGCTGGTCGAGTATTTGTTGGTTGCGAGCTCGGGATACCTCTTGATCAAGCCGTTGTTGACCGCTTCGGCGGAGATGATCTTGTTTCCCGGCGCAACGAGATCCGGTTTGATGATGTTGTCGTAGTGGACCAGGCCGTAGGAATCGACTGTAAAGCTGCGTGTCGGACCACGTGAACTGTAGCTCGTCACTGCGTCGTCGTTCCGCGGATCGGTGCCGAAGCTGTTGCTGGCGCCGACTGTGATTGCCGACGGTTCGTTGCCGGGGCTGTGAATCGCGCCGTAAATCGTTCGGCCCTTTGCGTCTTTGCCGTTGTTACCGGCTGCGGCCACTACCACGACGCCAGCGTCGACCAGTTTGCGAACAGCGTTACAGATCGGATCGTCTTTGTATGAGTTGATAGCCAGCGTGCCGAGACTCATGTTCACGACCTTCACGCCGTAGCTATTCTTGTTTGCAATTAGCCAGTCGAGCGCGGCGAGCACTCCCGAAACTCTACCGACTCCCTGTGAATTCAAAACGCGGAGATTAACCAGACTGGCGGCCGGAGCGATGCCCTCGTACGCGCCGGCGGTAGGAGCACCATCGCCCGCTGCGATTGCTGCGACGTGCGTTCCGTGGCCCCACGGATCGTCTGTGCGATTTTCGCCGGTGAAGTCTTTGCTGAATTTGATCTTGCCTGAAGTAGCGAATGATTTGTGTTTGCTGTCGATGCCGGAGTCGAGTACTGCAATCGTGACACCGGAACCATCGAGAGTGGGGTTTAGACCGAGCAGTGACTTCTGCGCACGAACTTGCTGTGCGCCCGTGGTGGTTGTGACGTGACCTGAGCTGCGGACCGGAGCATCGAGCGAGAGATAAGCGATGTTTGGATCCGTTGCCAGCACCTCAACCGAGTTGGCTTCGACATCGACTATCCGCACGTTCAGGTTTGAAAGAACGCCGACGAGTAGTCCACCAACAGTATTCAGCAATCCACCCAGTAAACCGGGGGACGTAGAAGGTTTTGACTGCACGATCACTTTCACGCGTAAGTTGCCGTTTCCTGACAGGATGAGATTTCTCAGGTCAGGAGAGATCTTGGTGGCTGAAGTAATTTGCGTTTGAGTGTTGGTCGCTCGAACTCTGGTGCTGTTTGTGAGACACAGCGCCGAGCACAAAGAGACAAGCACAGCAGCGGCTACGAGACGTTTCAGGACTTGGGGGCGAGACATTCAGTTTCTCCAGGGCAAATGAAATAGTGAAAGCCGTCTTTCTGGGTGACTTACATCTGGGGGCAGATAAGTCACGACAGCTTTCAACTCAAAAGAACAGCGCTCCAAAAATGCGAGCACGCCCCTAGTGCTAGCCCCGTGCCAGATGGGTTCTTTAATTTTCCTGAGGAAAAATGCGAATTTGGTCGTATTCTGGCGAGCAGATTGACGCGTGACAGGTCAGTTTGAAGCCGATCGGTCTCACTTTGGAGTGCGGCGGCCTTGGCACCGCTTTGGTCCGATCTAGTGCGATCGATAACAAAGCGGCGCCAGGCCGCCGCACTCCAAAGCTATGCTATACTTCGCCCACTGCCTTCCACCAAGGCCGTTCAAACTTCAGTTATTTCCCGTCCAGGTAGCCCAGGAGGATTAGTAATGAAAACCCGTGTTCTTGTTGCGCTGAGTGTGTTGTGCGTTTGCGCCCTGATGGTCGTGGGCCAGTCGAAAAAACGACCCTCTCCTTCGCCCTCACCCACGCCAGATTTCTGGGGCACTTATGAAGGTGTGACCTGGCAGAAGGGGCCGGGCGTGGGCCAACTCGGCGTTAACGGCGAAGTGAAGGTTCCCGAGGGTTACGTTTTTGCCGGTGCTCGTGATACGCGCACCATTATGGAAGCGAATAAAAATCCGATCACCAATCGAGAATTGGGATTTATCGCTCCTGCCAGTGAGAGTTGGTTCGTGGTTTTTGAGTTTGACGACGTTGGTTACGTGAAAGACGATGAGAAGAGTTCTCTCGACGCGAATGCAATTCTCGAGTCAATTAAAAAAGGGACGGAAGAGGGGAACAAGGAACGCGTGAGGCGCGGTTGGCCCACCATGAACATCATCGGATGGGAAACAACACCGCGTTATGACGAGGTCACTCATAACCTCGAATGGGCCTTCAGAGCAGAGAGCGAAGGCTTTCCAGTTATTAATCACAACACACGGCTGCTCGGTCGTGGCGGAGTGATGGAAGTAACGCTCGTTTCCGATCCGGAAACACTTGCCGAGACGCTGCCAAAATTCAAGACGATGCTGCAGGGGTTTGAATTCAAACAGGGTCACCGTTATGCGGAGTTTCGTTCCGGCGATAAGACTGCTGCTTACGGCCTGACAGGATTGATCGTAGCCGGTGGTGCCGCGGCGGCGGTTAAGACAGGAGCTTTCAAGTGGTTGTGGAAAGTTCTCGTAGCTGCTGGCGTCGGTGTCGCGGCTCTGATTAAGAAACTATTCTCACGCAATAGGTCGTGAACTTCGTCTTTTACCTGATCGGTGAGGGCGAGACGCTGCTGTTTGTCCTACTCTTGCTCTACCTTTCGGAGTGCTTGATTTGGGTGAAGCGGGAGTCTGTCGCCTTCGTCTCTGCGTGGCGACGCTGGCGACTTACGACTCCGTCTTCATGGCTGGGAAACGCGCGCGGTGGAATTCTGTTTTTGAATCCGTTACCGCCCAGCGGAAGAATCTTTCTAACTCATTTGTCACCTGTTTCGATTTCGCCGTCCGGCGTTTGTGCTCTTAACGTGCAAACGCTTCCGTCCGAAGCGCGCTCGCCGTATCAAAGTGGAGATTTCCTGCCCTTCGGCAAGATAAAAGAAGCCGGCGTTGATGGTCCTTATCTGACGATCAATGCTGAACGATTCGCTAAGTGCGCGACAACGAAACAGGCAAGGAAACTCGCCAACGTGATCGCTGCGATGGTCAAAGCGTCCGGTTCGAAACGCGAGGGAATGGCGCGAAACTGGATTGCCAAACAATACTCCGCTAACGATGCAACGGTCTTGTTGAAAGAAACGCAGGAGTTAATCAAGCCGCTCCAATCGTTGGGTTTAATCCTGTTCTTGTTTCTCTTTGTGTTGACGCCCGTGCTGGGCGGCATTGTTGGGTTAATGACTTTGATCTTACCGGTTGCGATCGTGATGGTCGCCCTCGCGGTTGAGATCGCGATTCTGTTTCGTCGCGCTCACAAGAAACTGTTTCCGGCAGAGTCGTCAGAACGTTTGGAGAGCCTGGTCAAGATGATCTTGTGTCCGCCTGTTGCGATTCGCGCGGCGGATATCCTGACTAAAAATTTGCTTGCTGAGTTTAGCCCGATTGTTCTTGCGGAGGTGCTGACGGGTTCTGGAGAACGGCAGTTTGTGCGAAGCGTCATTTTCGACTTGAAGTATCCACTGGGGCATGAGCTTTCAGATGCGAGCGCCGTGGAGACGCTAATGTGGGCGGCGAACGAGCAACTCAGTGTTTGTGAGCGTTACTTAAAACCGGAAGAGTTGCTGGCTCCGAATCAAGAAGACAGCTCAATCTCGTATTGTCCACGTTGCCGGTGTCAGTTCGTGGTTGCTGCAGTTGAGTGTCCTGACTGTCCGGGCGTGCAGCTCGTCAGTTTTTAGCCACGGATGAACACGGATAAAATCCGGATTTATCGAAACATTTCCTCACAGCGATCCGTAACTTTGCTTGCCGGCACGAATCAAAGAGTAATCCCAACAACCTAAAAGGAGAAGATCTTGAAGTTACGATTAATCGCGATTCTCGCGACGCTATGCGTGTGCCTTCCAGGCGTTTCTGTTAATAGCTCAGCCAGCTCGTCTTTTGACTGGCCTCAGTGGCGTGGTCCACAACGAAGCGGAGTGTCGTCATCTGAAACCGGACTTCTAAGACAGTGGCCGGTCGCAGGGCCAAAATTGCTGTGGCAGCTCAACGATATCGGCGACGGCTACTCGACGCCGGCAGTTGTCGGAAACCGCATTTACGTGATGAGCAATCGCGGAATGGACAATGAGTTTGTCCAGGCCCTCTCAACTGTGGATGGCAAAGTTATCTGGACCACGCGTGTCGGGAACGTAGGCAATCCGGATCAGCAACCGAATTATCCGAAAGCACGATCGACTCCGACGATAGAGGGAAACTTTGTTTACGCTCTCGGCTCCGACGGTGATCTCGTGTGTCTCGATGCAAAGAGCGGCAAGATTCGCTGGCAGAAGAGTCTTCGTAAAGACTTCGGCGGTGAGCCGGGTGATTGGGCGTATGCCGAGTCTCCATTGGTTGATGGTGATCTGGTTGTGGTAACTCCCGGCGGCGCGCAGGCGACGATGGCCGCGGTCAACAAAAAGACAGGGGCGTTAGTCTGGAAGTCTGCAATACCGGGCGGCGACAAGGCCGGGTATGCCTCAGCGATCGTGGTCCAGGGCGCCGGGCGCAAACAGTATGTGCAGTTGTTAACGAAGGGACTTGTTGGCGTTGATGCAAAGACGGGACAGTTTCTCTGGAGATATGCTGACGTAGCCAAGGGTCCGGCGCAATATTTCACGCCGATCGCACAGGGAGATCATGTGTACGGCGGAGCACTTGGTATCGGTGGTGGTCTCGTCCGTTTGAAACCGGAAGGCAGTGGAGTTGCAACAGAGCAGGTTTACTTCATCCGTGGACTTCCGAATGGCATTGGTGGCGCAGTTGTAATCGGCGATCATATCTACGGGACTGAAGCCGGACAGAAGCTGGTTGCGGCTGAGTTCAAAACCGGGAAAGTAAAATGGGAAGCGCCGGATTTCGGTTGGGGATCAGTGGCTTCGGCTGATGGACTGTTGTTTTGTCATCTCATATCGGGTGAAGTGGTATTGGTTGAAGCAACTCCGGATGCGTTTCGGCTTAAGGGCAAGTTCAGTCCACCGTCTCCGCCCGTGAAAAAGAAAGTCGGGCAGTATCCAGAGGGCGCTTTTACGTATCCTGTGATTTCGAACGGAAGGTTGTACATTCGTGATCTCGGAACGTTGTGGGCGTTTGACCTCAAGGGTGGTGCATAATTGAGCAAGGGGGACAAAGGTAATGAATATTTCAAGGCAGTCGAATCTGGTATTGGTTTTGGTGCTGTGTGTTGTTGTTGGAACCGTGGCTAACGTCTCGTGGGGTAAGAGTTCAGCAGAGACGCAGGATGTGGGCAGTCTGGATCGACGAATAAGTTTGCTGGAACAACGGTTCTACCAGGTCGAGTCGAGTATCAACCGTTTGCAAACGTACGTTGCTTCACAACGGCCACAGGTTTCACAACCAAATACCAGCGATCGCGACGTGATTCTGATTCGCGATGAAGTGCAGCGACTGAGCTTGAGATTAACTGAGGTTGAGTGTGGGTTGCTGAAGCTCGACGAGCGAACTGCAACTCGTAGAAACAACACTCAGAAGTCGAACGATCCATGTCGTCTTAGTGTTGATACACCTCTGCGTCTTTCAGCGCGACCGTAATGGCACATCAGGACGAGTTTCTCGATGCAGTTAAGGGCGGTGACGTACCGTACGTCACAGATCTACTGCGCGCGCAGCCTGAATTAATTCGATTCGCAGACGAGTACGCCAAAACGGGCCTGCACTGGGCGGCTCAAATCGATCAACTGGAAGCTGCTCGTGTTCTGTTAGATGCTGGTGCTGACATCGAAGCAGTCACCACCTGGGGCGCAACTCCGCTTGACTGGGCGGCGACGATGGGAAGTGCGAACGTCGCCGAGCTGTTGTTGGAGCGTGGCGCCAGTGGCTTCACGATTATCGTTGCAGCCGCACTCGGCAAGCTTAAAGAAGTAAAAACGATAGTTGAGTCGAAGGAAGATCTATCAAAGCACCGCCGGCGTGGCGCGCCTGAATCTCCCGACGATCATTGGTCCGCTGATTCTGCTCACATCCAGAACGACGTACTCTCCGACGCGATGTATGGAGCCGCTCGCAATGGTCACACCGAAGTAGTTGAATACTTATTGGACCACGGCGCAACGATCGACGCGAAAGGCGTCTTTGGTGCGACCGGCCTGCATTGGGCGGCCATCAACGGTCACCGCAAAACAGTCGAGTTGCTGATCTCACACGGTGCGAGCTTAACGATTCGCGATCAGCGCTTCGACGGCACCCCTCACGATTGGGCGAACGAGGGAGAGCACGTGGAGATTGCCGAGCTTCTTCGCACGCCCGAAAGTCCCACATGAAAACGCTCAGGTCGTGAGACAACCTGCCAGTTTAGCGCTTCGTTCGTGATCGAAGATGTTCCTTTAGTGTTTCCAGGGGCAATGACGATGTGGGATCTTTGCGGTGGGCTGCCAAACGTGATTCCACGAGGGTCTCATCGGCTTCGGACAGAGGAGGATCATCCATCTCCAGCGCCCGGCGAATGAGTAGCTGACGTTCTTCAAAAGTGAAACTCGGCAGAGCCTCGAGGACTTGAGATAAACTCATGACGAGAGTTTAACGCTACTCTCAGGTCTTTTCAATATGTTGTTCGATACCGCGCGCCTCGCAAATAAAGACACTTCTTTGCGAGAATTTTGCCACTAAGGATTGGTCAAACTGGGAGTTGAAAGAGGTGTCTTATGCAGGTAGTTGATTGCAGCAATTGTGGGGCGAAGAATCGAATCGACGAAACCAGGCTGGCGACCAGCGAGGCGAAGTGTGGCCGGTGCGGTGAGAAGCTGGACGGGGTCGCAGCTTCGGCCAGCCAACAGGATTCAAAGCCAATCAATATTACAGACCAGACTTTCGAACGCGAGGTGCTGCAAATGACTGGGCGTCCGATCCTGGTTGATTGCTGGGCGCCGTGGTGTGGTCCATGCCGGATGATTGCGCCTGTTTTGGATCAGCTCGCCGCAGAGTCTCACGGCAACTACCGAATAGCTAAACTGAATGTTGACGAGAACCCGCAAACCTCGTCACGTTTCCAGATCGCGAGCATACCTACCATGCTCATCTTCAAAGATGGAAAACTCATCGATCGTCTTATCGGCGTACAACCGAAGCAGGCGATTGCCGAGCGCCTCCAACTCGCTTCCCGATTTGCCGCCTGAAACCTATTGAGCTTGAAGATTACAAAGTGATATAAGTCGCAATGGTCCAAATTCGTTGACGACTCCGTCTGTGACTCAATCTTCCCTCGAAATACAATGGCAATCACAAATCCAGCGCCGGCGTCGTATTATCAAATTCATGTTGTTTGTTGTTCTCGTCCTCTTGTTACTGTTGATCGGGTCATGGTTCTGGGTGACCCAGCCCCTCCTGTCTGCCGCCACGCCAAGTCCTGAAAGGACAGTGGAGCCTTCGCGGCCGTGACCGAATTAGCGAGGCAATAACATTCCCTGGCTACTTTGCTTTGCTTTCTCCCCGCGCGACTCTCATGTCTTCGATGATCCTTTCCGCGAGCTTGGGCGCAGCGAGATTACCGTCAAACGCTGTCACCTTTCCGGTTGCGAGAACAATTCCATTGCCGCGGTTGGTGATAGTGTAGGTGAAAGTGTAAGTGAAAAGCGGCCGATCAATATTGATGATTACGTCAGCGATGTTTCGTTTGTCATAGCCGTCTACGATACCATTTGCCAGGTATCAAATTCTTTCCGCTTGCGCAGAGCGTTTTGTAGTAGCTCTTCCTCAAAAAATGAAGTGCTGGAGTTGACGTAGACTACACGGACGCTTCGTAAGAGCGCTTTTGGATTTGTCTCTGCGATCCGCGCAGCTTCTTCTGCGGCGATTTTTTCTTCCGCTGCCTTTCGTAACTCCTTCTCCTTAATTTCGTTGGCGACCTTTTCTTCGACAGTTTGAGATGGTCGAATAGTGACGTTAACGTTTTGTTCCGCGGTCTGTGCATTGGCAGTTACGGCGATGAGACCTGTCGCATCAATTGCAGCGGGAGTTTCTTTGTGATCATCTTGAGCTCCTATGTCGGGAATTGACGATTGCGCACCGTGCAATGCTTGTGCCCACCATCACACGCGCAATTCCCAAGACGTTACCGAGAAACCACGAGTATTTAAAATGTGATAATACGACTAGAGTGTGAGGAATATTGCGGCTGGAACGGCTTATAGAGATCTAGAGAATCAAACAAACTTAAACGGCAAACGCCAGATCTTTCCGTCGAACTCAGAAATCCAGAGTGCTCGATCGTCCCACGCTAAGCCACTGATACGCTTGACCAGACTCAATCTGTATTCGATAACTACTTGTCCCGTGGAGGGGTCGATTGATGCGAGCTTGTTATCCTTCCCGTGCCACAACATGGACCCATCAAACGTCAATCCGTGCGTCATGTCATTTGGTCTGCCTGGTGGAAGCGAGTACTCGGCGATAACTATTCCTGATTTGGGTTCGACCTTCAGCAGGAGCTGGGTTTGCGATAGAGGCAGGCTGTATTTCATCCAGTGCCAGGCGATCCACAAATGATTGCCATCGTAGGCCATTCCGGAATACGACTGGCTTGCTGAATCCTCACGTTGTTTGACCGGGAATTTGTTTTCGATCTTCCAGTCGCGCAGATCTACGGAGCCATACGAGTCGCCATAAGAAGCGCCGATCCATAACTTACCGTTAACGAAGCAGAGTGCGGCTGGACTGTAGTACACACCCGATAATTCACTGATGGCCTGGAGTGCTTTCCGTTCTTTGTTGATGGTCCATTTGAGTGTGGAAGGATCGAGAGTCACGTAGAGGCCCTGGCCATGGTAGATAGTGGCCCATAGTTTCTCGCCGTCATAAGCAAACCCCGAGATTCGCCGAGGCACCTCGGCAGGAAGTTCAGCAACTAGTTTCAGCCCGTCGAAATCAGGACCGGCGTTTCCAGTAGCGGCGTTTGCGGATGGACCAGCGATGAGGATTGCGAACAGACATGCAAGCAGTAAATTTCTCATCTCAAAACCTCCGGGCCTAATGCCACTTGAAGCACGCAGAACCCAGTAAAACCAATCAGCAGAAGTCTTCGCCTGGCGGGCTTCATTCTAGACTAAACTTCGCTAGCGAGATAGGTTTTCGACGGGGTTTCATTATTGTTCTCACGACTCAATCAGGCGTAATCTTTTGACGCATGGGAAAGTGGGCCGAAGTAGAGTGTGTTTGTCCTAATCGCGTTAGGTTGCCAAAGAGCGATCCATACCTTCACAGGCCATACCGCCGGAGGGGCCGACTGACAGAAAAGGAAGAAGCCGAGGTCGAAGAGTGGAAGCGGACTACTGAAAATATGTTCGCTTGTGGTCATCGCAGTGGGTTGATCATTGAGTTATCGCCCGACGGGATCATTCAATTGGGAAAGCTTCTGGCAAAGATCTTCACCACTAATGCCTTCGAGGTGTTCGCTAAAGTCGGTGATGCGCGCTGCTATGAAGATGAATTGCTACTACTTCAACCTCAAGAAGCTGAGCTCTGGTTGCTGGAGATTGAAGAACTCCGGCGGGCATTTGAAGGCGAGGGCAATCTACCTTACGAAGCGCTGGAGAGTCTGGTTCTTGCGCTCTACCGTGACGACCTTGCGAGCAGACTAAGTTTTGAAGCTCGGCTGGATGAGGTCGAGGCGAAGATGCCGTCGTCTGCGGTCCGTGCTATTAAGCAGAACTTGCAGAAGTTTAAAAAGCCTGAGATTGAATCGACGAACGAGAAAATTATTGAAGCCCTCGAGGCGGCAACAAAATTGTGTCGTGCGAGTATCGAAACCGGCAGTCCAGTTCGGTTGATGTTGTGAGTGTCTGGGGATGGTCTGCGCAGCGCCAAGGCGCGAATATAAGTTCTGCGCAGCACCAAGGGCGCGCGATATGAGTCTGCGCAGCGCCAAAGGCGCGAATATAAGTTCTGTGCAGCACCAAGGGCGCGCGATATGAGTCTGCGCAGCGCCAAAGGCGCTAAATATGAAAGCCAGGGGCAAGCGCCGAGCAGCGCGAGGCGCGTCGCCCCTGGTTAATGAAATATTAGCCGTTAAGCTCTGAAAGAGCGGAATAACGAGCTACGATATTTCGCACTTTCAGTGCTCGCTCGATTTATTTTTGCTAACCAGGGGCGACGCGCTTCGCTGCGCTCAGCGCTTGCCCCTGGCTATCATATGCCGCGCCTTCGGCGCTGTGCGATTCTATATTTTCGAGCCCTTCGGCGCTGTGCGATTCTATATTTCGAGCCCTTTGGCGTTGTGCAGATTGTATCTTCCGAGCCCTTGGCGTTGTGCAGATTATCTTTTTCGAAACGCTTTGGCGCTGCTGCATTGTGACCCAAGTTTGGAACTTACCAGTCGAACTGCGTAACACATTCCAAGCATCCAAACGAAGTTTGGAAGTAGAACCATGGAACATCAGATGATTATTGTATTTCGTCGCACCGGTCAGCGGAGGTATGGGGTGGAAGCCCTGCGCCCGGGGCTTCCTGATGTCGTAATGCATCCGGCTCCGGGTTACGACAGTGAGATACCACACGACATGATGCACCTCGTGGTCGAGGCTCGGCTTGGACTCAGTCGCGGAATTTTTGGGCAGTTGGCGGCCGGCGGGAATGCGGGAACTTTTCAACTTTCTGACAAGACTAACGAAAAGCCACGCGACGACAAGCGTATTAGAAAACGTGCAGGATCACGCGGTAGGAAATTACTCAAACTCGGGCGCGACGAATGTGTTCAGTCTGAGTGCGCTACATACATTTGCTGGCAGGAATGGCTGGCTCGATCTTCTTCGCCCGAACGGAGCAAGCTGGGTAAGGAACTGGCCCAACAGGCGAGAGGAGCACGCGACACAAAATTGCCTGCTCTTAATCAACGCCAACTGGACGACATCTGCAAACACCTTGACGAACTGAGCTCTCACTGGTCTAACCTCGATGTCGGTCAGAGTGTGGCAGTCAGTTGGCCCGATCTATCAATCGTAAACTCAAGCCGATAAAGCAACGTCCACGACTGCTCGATTGGCCCATCGTTCGATCTCGCGCTCGTATTCCTTGACGTAGTTTTGCGCCATGTCGAGATAATGAAAACGCGACAGCGCCAGTTGCCGGCAATCCGAAGACTTTATCTGTCCAAGGTTCTCGACTGCGTTCAGATACTCCGATTCGTCAGCGCAGATAAAACCTCCAAGTGGATCAAGCACTTCAGGCATCGCGCCGCGGTTACTCGCGATAACCGGCGTGCCGGACATCAACGCTTCAGCCACCGGCAAGCCAAACGCCTCATTCACCTGAGTCGGAAACAGCAATGCCTTCGCGGCGGTAAATTTTTCGGCTTTGAGTTCTCCGTGAATAGGTCCTAAAAACTCAGCATCATTTTCCTCGCACAGCTTTGCAAATTCCATGTTTTCCCATGAGTACTCACTGCCGCCGGCGATCACCAGCCTGATCCCCGTTTCCTTTGCAATCCAGAAGGCGATGTCCAGCCCTTTGTAGATCCTGGCCTTTTGAACGTCGCCCCTCACTACGAATAGAAAGAAATTGTCCTTGGTTTCGGAGTAGATGAAATCTGCCGGATCAATCCCGTTCCAAACAAACCGATCCGACTCGTGAAGCTGGGCAATGGTCTTTGAAACAAAAACAAAGTTGGGCCGAGAGCGATCGCGAGACAATCCCTGCTCGAGTAGATCGGAGTGGACACTTCGCACCCACGGAAGTTTTGCCTGAGGTGTTTCAGCGGCAGTGAAGCGATTGGAGTGAATAATATCCTCGTCGCCCTTGACACCGCCTACTGCAATAACGTCTTCGGGAAGTTTTTCATCACCAAAGTCCTCGACGTGATAGCGAACCTCGTGGCCCAGTTCAGCCAAACCGCGCGCTAGTCGGTCGTGGATAACGTGCGCCGCTACGCCGTGTCGCCAGGCTGGGTATCGATGTCCGGATGACAAGTAGATGCGCATGGCAAAGCCGGTGAGAGCGCGTGATGCTAATCCTTGCCGGGAAATGCAACGGCTTCGAGGAAACCAGGTTAACGCGACAGCCTTTTACACTGTTATTCGGGATAAAGCAATAAACAAATTGCTGGAGATAATGAGGAACCAACAAGCCGGAAGAGTGAACATCTCCCGGCTTGTCAGCAGTCGACGTAATCCGTACCGCATAGTGTTAGCCTGCTTCGCAGGCTCAGAACCTACTGCGATGCCTTCTTACGATGGAGCACGTTACAGGCTTCCACAACAGTGCTCGGATCGATGGCGACGTTTCCTTCGTCGATGTGACGAATGATGCCTTCCTTATCGATCAGGAACGTAGCGCGATTTCCAAAGCCCTGCTCCTCGTTAAAAACACCATAAGCTTTGACCACGGTGCGTTTAAAATCGCTGAGTAGCGGAAAGGTGATTTCGATCTGTTTTGCAAATTCGCGGTTGGCGGGAACACTGTCTACACTCATGCCGAAGACTTGAGTTTCGGTTGATTCGAGTTTTGCGATATCAGCCTGATACGCTTTTAGTTCCTTCGTTCAACCACCGGTGAACGCGAGCACGTAGATCGCGAGCACGACGTTTTTCTTGCCTTTGAAATCGCTAAGCTTGTAACTCTTTCCATCAGTGGCCCGTAACGTGAAGTCAGGAGCCGCGTCACCGACCTTCAAGTGTGTTTTGGGTGGCGTTGGTTGCTGCGCGAGTGCAGTAACGCTAAGCACGGCAACCGCCACAATTAATATCAACAATCTTTTGAACATGTTCTGGTTTCCTCGCCAACAGGTGTGAAATACGAGTTGACTTTAAGCAGAAGGGTATAGTGAGTCAAGGTGATTTACGGCCAGTATGGGTTTGCCTTAAAAGTCGGAAATCAGTCTGCGGAGCGCCAAAGGCGCGGAATATGATAGCCAGGGGCAAGCGCCGAGCAGAGCGAGGCGCGTCGCCCCTGGGTCGACGCGTAAACAACCGTGAAGCTCTGAAAGAGCGTAATAAATCGTGATGATGTTTCGCACTTTCAGTGCTCTCTTCAATTGATGTCCGGTAACCAGGGACGACGCGCTTCGCGCTTGCCCCTGGCTATCATATTTCGCGCCGTTGGCGCTGCGCCCGACTGGATTCCGACTTTTGAGGGCAAAGCCGCCCGTTATTGACCTGCTCTTGCAATGGACGTATAAGTCGCACAAAAGAGAATGAACTATCGATCAATACTCGGAACTCTCATCATGCTCATGCTTGGGCATGTCTTGCCTCTTTACGGCCAGTCGAACGAGGTCAAGCTGGACACGGTCCAGCCGAAGATCACAACTGTCTCCGCTATGCGTGCGCGCAGGGCGCCACAGACTACGGCCCAGGAGATCACGCGACTGAAACTCGGCTCGGTGGTGAACGCCATAGCACGTTCGACAAATCAGGATACAGTCGGCGACAAGACCGATTACTGGTATCTCGTCAATCTGCCAAACGGCGAAACAGGTTGGCTGTTCGGCGGATTGCTGCTTGACTACAACATTAACCAGCGCGAACAGCTTCTGCGTCAGATTATCGAAGCACGTCTCAAGGCTGAGAACACAGACTTCAACGACCGGCAGGAGATCTACAACCTTGCGGCGAGATCAGCGACTGAATTCAAGAGTGTGAACGCGCGAGCCGAGTTCGAGCTTTTGAAACTGCTCGCACTCGCAAACTGGGCGGTGACCGTCCCAAACGATCAAAACGACAAGTCGCCGTATCGCGAATGGCACAAGGCGCACGGTGCTGAAGTCATTCCCAACGAGTTTGCGGGCGGCTATAACATGCGCTCGGAATTACTCTGGAGGCTGGAAGCCAGATATCACAGATTGCCCATTGCTGATCGCATTGCGTGGGCCGCGGCGGAAAATCCGCAACCGCACGATTGTGAAGGCGATGTGGTCTGCCATCTTTTTGTATTCGAAGGCGCCGTAAAATATCTGAACCTGCATCCAAATGGAGTGCATGCGGCCGAAGCGGTCAAGAATCTTAACGAGTTGCTCACGGATGAAGTTATCAAAAGAGCGAACGCAAAGGGCGGCGATAGATACGTTGTCGAGGAACGAACTAGTTTGAGAAGGTTGTTGGCTTCACTCCGGATTGCTGTCGCGAAAACGTCTGCTGCCGAAAAGACTGAGCTTCTCAAGAAGCTGCAGCGAATTACTCGTTAAGGAGAATCCGGATGCCTGCGAAGGCGTCCTTGCTGATAGAGCTTCTATATGAATATTGAAACGTTGCGCGACTACTGCCGGACTCTTCCGGCTGTTACGGAAGACATCAAGTGGGGACACGACTTGTGTTTCTCCGTCGCCGGCAAGATGTTTTGCGTTGCAGCATTAGACGGGCCGCTGAGCGTTTCCTTCAAAGTAAAGGACGACGAGTTTGACGAAATGTCGAGCTCACCGGGAATGCGTCCAGCGCCATACGTGGCGCGATACAAATGGGTGCTGGTTGAGGATCCAGGGTGTCTCAACCGTAAGGAGTGGGAGCACTACATAAAGCAGTCTTATGACCTGGTGAGATCCAAGCTTCCAAAGAAGGTCGCCCGGCAACATGGGCTGTCATAAGACTTTTGCCACCTCCCATTGACTTTACGGTGTGCCTCCGCAAGCAAATCCCGGAAACGAAACCTATCTCAAACTCATAGATAGTAGAGACTAAAAACAAATCCTCGCTGCTACCTAGTCGTCCCTGATTAAGTGAAATCTTAACAGTAAATACTGAGCGACAGGATGAAAGAGTAGGGATAGAATTTGCAAGCTTTGCGAATTTAGGTAGCGAAAGCTTGCAAAAAGATGAAGCCAGCAAAAAGTGCGCAGGGAGAGGAACAAGGCGAGCTCTATCAGAGACGCTTGAGCACGCTGTTGGACCAGCAGCATCCGCTGTACGTGTTGGCGGAGGCCATCGATTGGGAGTTCTTTGAGCGGGAGTTTGGCTCGCTGTACGTGGAGCAGAAGGGGCGGCCTGGGTTGCCAATGCGGTTGCTGGTGGGGCTGCACTACTTGAAGCATCTTTACGATGTGAGCGATGAGCGGGTGGTGGCGGGCTTTGTCGAGAACCCGTACTGGCAATACTTCTGTGGCGAAGAATTCTTCGTGCACGAGTTGCCCTGCCATCCGACGAGTCTGGTGAAGTGGCGGAAACGAATTGGGCCAGGCGGGATGGAGCAACTGTTGGCGGAAACGCTGGCGGCGGGGCAACGAGAGCAGGCGCTGAAGTCGAGTGATATCCGGCGGGTGAATGTGGACACGACGGTGCAGGAGAAGGCGATCGCCTTTCCCACGGATGCGCGGCTGTATCACAAAGCGCGCTGCGTGTTGGTGCGCGAAGCAAAGCGGGTGGGGATTGAATTACGGCAGAGCTACCGCCGAGTAGGCAAGCGGGCGTTACAAAAGCAAGGCCGCTACGCGCACGCGCAGCAATTGAAACGGGCGCGCAGAGAGACGCGCAAGCTGCGCACTTACCTGGGCCGGATAATCCGCGACCTGCAACGCAAAGCAGCCAGCAGCGGCCTGGAACTGGACCAGCAACTGTCGCAGTACCTGGAACGGGCCACCCGCATCTATGAACAGCAGCGAGCAGACAAGCACAAGCTTTACAGCATGCAAGCACCGGAAGTGGAGTGCATCTCCAAAGGGAAAGAACACAAGAAGTACGAGTTCGGTTGCAAGGTATCGGTAGTCACGACTTCCCAGCGTGGTTGGGTAGTCGGGATTGAGGCGCAGCACGGCAATCCCTACGATGGCCACACGCTAAAAGCGGCCCACGCGCAAGTGGCCAAGCTCACCGGAATAACTCCAGCAGAGATCTTCGTCGACAAAGGTTATCGTGGCAGCCAGCATCATCCGGAAAACGTCCAGGTCTACATCTCGGGCAGAAAACTGAGTGGCACGCTGAAACGTTTACTGCGTCGACGCTCGGCCATCGAGCCGGTGATTGGCCACTTGAAACAAGACCACCGGATGAAACGCAACTATCTGCAAGGCAAAAACGGGGATTGCATCAACGCCCTGTTGGTAGGCTGCGGCTTTAACCTGAGAAAACTCCTGCGAGTTTTCTTTTGGCTCATTTTTGGCGGAGCTGAGGAAGAAACGGAGCAGCGTTGGACTCCTCTGGGACCTCAACGATCGCTGATTACTCCAGGGGCCCTGGCCTAAGTCTCAGATCACCTGAATCGGAAATCGATCTTTTCAGGGACGACTACCTAAGCAAACACAAAGGAGGACCACATGAAAGCCCTCGGATTAGTACTGACAACGGCTCTGCTCGTGGGAATAACCTCTTGCGGCCCATCGAGTAATCAGAATAATGCGACCCCGACAGTTACGGCGACGGCCACACCTACGCCGGCGTCTCCGTCGCCTACTGCTGCTGTGTCTCCAACCTCCACAGCGCCAACGACCGCGACCGTGAAAGGTTCCAATTTTAAGTGGCAAGATGATGCAAGTGGGACGCCTGTAACAACGATCAAGGTCGGAGGAACTGTTACGTGGACCGTCACTGGTGGAACGCATCAATTGGAACGAGTTGCTGCGAGTGCGGCCAATGGGTGTGACGAGCTCGAAGCTTCGTTTGATTCCAACAATCTGACTTCCGGACAGTCGGTAAGCCGGACGTTTACGAAAGTCGGAACTTTCGGATATCGCTGCGGCATTCACCAGGGCACTCCAAATTGCACAACTCCGCCTGGCAGTGGACCAATGCCCGGTGTCATCAAGGTTGTGCCGTAGCGTTGCGCCCGGTTCAGTAAAGTTGAGTTTGGTTCACGAGTAGAAGTGTGCCTGGACTCTTTGACGAGGTTTGATCTACTGAACCGTTCACATACACACCGTCGCAGACAGATATTTGCTCAGCCATCAACAAACGGAGCGCCGAAGGCGCGAGATATGAAAGCCAGGGGCAAGCGCGAAGCGAAGCGGAGCGCGTCGCCCCTGGTAAGAAAATAAAAAGCAAGTGCAGCCCTGAAAGGGCGTAATACGCCGGCGATTATTTCGGCCCTTCAGGCCTTGGCCGCGATTTGTGGGGCTTAACCAGGGGCGACGTGCTCCGCTTCGCTTCGCACTTGCCCCTGGCTTTCACATTCCGCGCCTTTGGCGCTGTTGGTCTCCAGTCACCTTGAGGCAAAGCCACCAACAGTCTGCAATGAACCTGTCACGTGTATTCACGTTATCAATTCTTAGTCTCTGCGTTGTAAACCGGTGTCACGAATGCTCAGATACCTTCCGACCTGAGACGCATGGGCTTCAATGGACCGGGTCGGTGATGGTTACCATGAATGTGGTTTCGCTTGACTCATTACTATCATCAACAACTCTGAGCGTTACTTTGTAAGTTCCTTCCTTCTCGTATACATGACTGTGTGTGAGTAGGGGCTTGTCGCCGGCCTTCTTGTAGTCAAAGCTCCACTCATACTCATCACTATCGTCGCCAAAATCCAACTCGTAGTTTCGAATCGAGCCGTCGATATCAAACACCTTGGTATCGAAATGCACTAAAGATTTAGTGTGACCCTTTCCATTAGCGACGATCTTTGCCTGTGGCAGATCGTTAAGATGAAACGCCTCGATTTCTATGATGCGGCTTTCACCGCCCATTGCATTGAGGACGACAACCCTGATCTTGTTAGTGGTGACAACGGGAAAGCTAATCTTTCGCCAAACATTCCGGTTGCCTCTGATGGCGCCTCCCGGAACGTTCAGCCAGTGACGTCCGGTCCAATATTGCACGTCGAAATCTGTGACTCCATATTGCGAGAAGGTGTGTGTGAGTTCCGGCTCCTCGTAGGAGTCTTTATAGTTGTCGGGAAGCGTGTACACGTTGATCCAGTTGAGCCGTCGAGTGCGGCCAAAGTCAACTTCAATCCAATCGGGAAATGAGTTCGGAGTTCCGTCATTCCAGCCTTCGGATCCCGCTCCCCAATCTTCAGGATTTCTGAATCCATTGATAACGTTTTCTGGTTCAAAGTCGGTGTCTTTGATCGAGGAGGCTCGTGCTTTCGAACCTTCTTCTTCGAGCGCGACGTTCGTACTGACGCGAATTCTCGTGGCCAGGAAATTCACGTCATCGAGCTTTTCATTCAGGGATGAGATCGTTCTACTTGTTGGTTCAAGTGTGTAGTGGGTCTCTCCCGGACTGTCGTAATAAGGAATCTCAGGCGTGATCGTGTACGTGCCACCTCTGGTCAGAAACTCCAGCCGGTAACGTCCATCATGCCTGGTTTCGAGGTTAGTTTTTAGTGTGCCGGTAATCATTATCCGAACTTCCTTTAGTGGCTGGCCTTCCGTATCGACTATGCGGCCACTGATCCAGGGTAGCCGCATCATATCCAGCGAGATTTTGGCCCATCGCTGAAGGGAGTCGCGTCCATCCTTTACCGGCGCGGAGGCCAACTCTTCCAACAGTGGGATCGTCTTTTTTTCATCAAGCATTACGCGAAACGAAATACTGGCGCGCACACTCGAGTTGTATTTGGCGGATAAGGTGTAGCTTCCTTCCTGAAACGGATGTTCATAAAAGTGGCGGCCCAGATCGTCGATGGTGAGTGAAACAGTTTGGCCGGGACGAAGGGTCATCATTCGGGGTTGGCGCTCGTACCAGATGGTCATGCCTCCGGAAACACGGGATGAGAAGGTGGCTCCGCCAAGATATCCTTCATGAATATCCGGACCATTTTCGTAATCAAGCATTGCGCTCAGCCTGAGGGGAATCAGTCCGTCTTCAAGTTGAATGATGGTGCGAGCAACACGACTCTGATTAGTTATCGAGACGTGCACACGAACCGGCTCACCGAGAGCGAAAGTCGAACGGGGTCGGTGAGTTTTTGCATCAAGCGCCGTCATCGTCAACCTGAATGGCTCGCGTTGCGGACGTGCCGAGGCAGTCGTCGCGAATAACACGAGTGCGGCGGTAAAAAAAAACAAAGAAAGTTTGGTCATCAAGGTGAACCTTGGATCAACGTGGCGAAGAGCGTCGGCGGTTAGATGCAAGTTTTTGATGAGGAGATACTGGCCTCAATTGTTCCGCTTTGCTTAGGCTTCAGTTACCATTCACGTAATGAATAAGTATTTCCACCTGTGCTGGATCTTAGGAGCATTTCTTCTCCTTCCCTCTATCTCGCTTGCCCAGGATCGACCGGGCGAGAGAGTCTTCGCCAACGTCTCGGACGAAATCAAACACTACGTTGTGAACGACGACTACACCTTACGTCATTATGATGTGCTCTCGATCGATCAGCAGGCAGTTGAGCGCGCACGGTTTCTATCACGCAATCATGAGAAGCTGTTTATCGAAGCATCGAAGGAATATCTCCTCAACGCTGATGCTCGCGAAACGTCTCGTCTGATCTGGATCTATTTGCTCATCAGCACTCCAGATCACAGACCGCTGGTGGCTCTCATTTCACCAGATTCGTTTGAGACAACCTTCAAGAATGCACAGGAGATTAGAGCCGCGTTGGCTGACTTGGATGCTAAGAGCGAGCTCGCAACCTACCTTCAACAAAAAGCCTTGGAAGATTTATGCATCGCCAAAGGGTACGAAGTGCGAAATGGCGTCCCGATCACCGCGATTACACATAAGTTCCCAGTCGCAGCGCAACGTAATACAAAATACGCGCAGTACTTTGAAGGTCTCTTGCAATCGATCGTTTGGAAGCCAGACGAACAAGCGCTGGCCAGGTACGCTGTGGAAAGACAGTCGGAACGTCTTCGCGGATACGCAGTGCTGCTCTCATCGCATTACAAGAGTGAAACGGCACTCAATGTCATTCTCGATAGGTTAGAGAATGACCGCAGCAGCCTGGTTGTTGGTTGGGCCGCAATAGCCACTGTCACCAATCCGACCTCACGTGTCGTTGATACTTTGATCGCCGTTTACGATCGATCTGAAGATGCTGGAATTCGTTTTAACTGCACTGAGGCCCTTGGAATGATTGGTGGAGAGAAGGCCATCCTGACACTTCGCAAGGCACTAAATGACGTGAACCCACAAGTCAGAGAAATGGCCAAATTCCGCTTGGGCCAGCTAGCCGAACGTAACGACTAATTGAATGTATTAAGATGAAAAGACTATTCGCAATCTTTATGCTCCGCTGTGCTGTCTTTTTCATCGATTTGAATCAGCGATTCGGATACGACAAAATGTTGTTTCATGTAAGTGAACAAGCCGGTATTGAGGTATTCGAGCCGAGGTGGTCGGAAATAGCAACTCGATCAGTAGTTTGGGCCATTGATGCGGATCACCTTCGCAACTATCTGGTTCCGCGCGAGTGCCCGCGTGTGACTTACTACGCCGGACCACAAACCGTGGGTGCTGATGTGGCGCAGTTTCTGGGGGAGAGTCAGGCAGTCATCGCCGTTGAGAGCGGGTGGTTCGAACGGTTTCGGTTCTGTCAGTTATTCTGCTATCACCTGCCTCCCGATAGCTTTGAGTGTCTTGATGAGTGCGCTGGCTACTTCGTCAGCCGTTTGCCTGTCGTGCCAGAGCGTGTCGAAGTTATCGATGATTTACTTGGTCAATTACTCAAGCGCGGCGTTGAGCTGCGGTTCGTTCCGAATCTGTGGCCACTGCACGATGCGGTGGTCGCCTCGACTTTGCAGTTCTCAATGATCCGAATGCGTAACGCGCAATCAAGAGTCGCCATGATGCCCGTGGTTTGAGCGCTGGTTGAATACATGCGATACGTTATCCTGATTATCTTTATCTCGCTCACCGCATGCCAACGAGGGCAACAAACGATGTCCGAGAGACAGAAATACCCCAGAACCGACGAAAAGGCCCTGCAAGGCAAGGTCCGCACTAATCTTGACAGTCCAAACCCGACGCCTTCGCAGCTTGCTCGAAAAGCGAAGAGTATCGCAGCCATGAAGGAGCTCGGGTTACCTTTCACCGATAACCTGCCGGTTGTTGAGGACGAGACATCAATCAATCCGCGGTCACCTGAAGAGATCGCGAAAGAACTCTTGCCCTTGCAATCGCTGCCGTGAAGGGTGAAGCAAACGATCAACGGCTCGTTGACTCATTGATTACGGGATACTCTGCGAAAGAACTGTTCACTCCAGCCGAACTCGCCTTTATAACGAACCACTCTCCTACGCAACAGCAGTTGCACGATTTCTCATGGCAATACGAATGCGTTCATGTTCTTCTTTGGGCCCTCGGCCACATTGAGAAACTCCAACCACCAAATCAGATCTGTGACGTTCCCGCGGAAGTCTCAATAATAAGAGATCTCGGCCGTGAGAAATTGAGTGCCACTGCACGTCCGCGCTCAGTGTCAGAGATTCTCGATCAGGCAGACTATTACTATCGCCTTCACTGGGCAGTAATCGAACTACGTATCAATGGAAAGAGTTCCGGCAAGGCCAATGAAGAGATTATTGATGAAAGACATAAAGCCTTGAATTGGCTCATTCGGTACATGGGCCAGAATTGGGTCGACATAACAACGGACACATAAGGTACTTCACGGTATTATCTCTCACGCAGTTGATTGGAACTTAACTGCAACCTCAATGATGAACACTGTACGAGTGTCAATCCAAAAGCGAGCTATCTGGGACGCTGATGCATCCGTGCTCTTTATTAACCATCTTGCGGAACACTTCTTTACCTACGAAACCGAACTCGATAAACGCCTGAAGGGTCGCCTGCTTGCTGCCTATCGAGATCGAGAGCCCGACGAATACTTTATTATTGAGACACAGAACGCCTTACCAGTCCCTTTCTTATGCGTCATCAACTTTCAAAGCCACGAAGTGCCGTTTGATTACCCGTCTGTCGACAAGTATGCCCGCCAGATCATCCGCGTCTTGCGTGAACAACCAATGTTTAGTAACTGTCGCCGCGTTGCGACACGACTCTTTGGTCGGTCGGGACTGGATGTTGGAGAGTCTCTTGAGACAATGATCTCGGCATTTGCTAGTGAGATTCGCGTAACAGGTAAGCCAGACAGCTTGGACGAGATAACGTTTGTTGAGCACGACGACAGAGTTGCCGAAAGATTGGAGCAGCGGCTAACACAACTGCTAAAGGACGGAACGATCGTCTTCGGCAAGCTACCGCAACTGAACCTAAGCCAGTCTGACGCCGTTGTAGCTGAAGACGAAAATCGCTTCGAGAGTCTCGCGCGACGTCCCATCTTTGTCGCGATGCCCTTTGCGAAGGAGTTCGATAACATTTACTTCTTCGGCATCAAAGGGCCAGTCGAGGCTCATGGACGAAAATGTGAGCGAGTCGATCAGGAGCACTTCACGGGCGACATCATCACACAAATCAAAAACAGAATTGCCGCTTGCGAGATCGTTATCGGTGACTTAACCGGGCAGAATGCAAACGTCTTCTACGAGATTGGATACGCTGAGGGTCAGGGGAAAAATGTTTTACTTCTCACACAGGATGACAACCCACCGTTTGATCTGAAAACGCAACGGCAGATTCGGTATCAGCCAATCGACATACGAGGACTTGCCGAGACTGTCAAAGCGGAATTGGACCACTTACTTCCAAAACCGTCTTTATCCACAGATTACACAGATTGAATCTGCGCAATCTGTGGACAAAACGCAGAACTAGATCAACTCGTCCTCGATCACGCTAATCTGGGCGTCCACGATGCCATATAAGTTCGACTCACTGCAGCGAGTAAAGGCAAAGTGCTTCGCCGTATTCGCAAGTAGTTTGGGATGCGTGGAATTTTCAAGCGTTCCCATGAGCACGAACAGCGCGGCCGCGCCTTCGTCGCCACTTCGGCAGATTATTTCCGCCAGTGCCTCAATCTTGTCTTCGCCTGAATCGTCTTCATGGACTTCGGGCTCAAGTGAGAAGTCGACCGAGTCGATGATTGGTTCGCCCGCATCGGCACGGCGCACGAGATCGCCGAGCCACGGATCGTTAATCTCCAAAGCGTAACGAACAATAGTGCGCCATCGCGGATCGATCGATGTGTCGTGTATCACTGACTGCGCTCTTCGTTTAAGAGCATTGCTGATAATGGTGTTGGTTGTTTCGGTTTCGTGAGGTGTTTCGCGCAGTGTTGCGCTACCATGCGTAGTCATAATCTTCATCCTTTCTATGGAAGGTTGAGGGTTTAGGGCTGACTTTGTGTGGACGCACAAGTCGGCCCGCTTCATTTTAGTAGAGGGTCAAAGCACCATAGCACAATTATCTTCGCTTGTGGCGCTAAAGTGACGAGGTATTGGACGCTAGTGTGGCGCACCTTCGCAATGGGTTCTCTGCTGCCTACTGTCATTGTCCGAAAAGCTTGAACATCGTCGCACCAGAGTGATATAAGCCAACTTGATCTCGGTAGCTTTGTAATTTCACTCATAAAGCCTTGAGTGAGTCGCTGTGAAGGCTTTCGATTGATCTAACAGTTCTCATATCCTCAACAAGCCGTAAGAGCCGTCCCGATGAAGCTACCACCTATCAGCCTCGATGCGACCAGCTTGGATCTGAGCCGCAGGAAATTGACGAGCGTGCCGGCAGAGGTCACGCGGCTGACGAATCTGACCAGCTTGGATTTGAGCCGCAATTACTTGACGAGCGTGCCGACAGAGATCTCACGGTTGACGAATCTGACCATCTTGTATCTGAGTGGCAATAAACTGACAAGTCTGCCGGGAGAGATCTCGCGGTTGACGAATCTGACCGTCTTGAATCTGAGCGGCAATTACTTGACGAGCCTGCCGGCAGAGATCTCGCGGTTGACGAATCTAACGTACTTGGCACTGAGCTTTAACCAACTGACGAATCTGCCGGCAGAGATCTCGCAATTGACGAATCTGACCTACTTGGCGCTAAGCTTTAACCAACTGACGAGCCTGCCGGCAGAGATGTCCCGGTTAACGAATCTGACGAGCTTGGATCTGAGCTTCAATCAACTAACGACCCTGCCGACAGAACTCACGCGGCTGACGAAGCTAATTTCCCTCGACCTTCGGCAAAATCAGCTTCCCATCCCTCCAGAAACTCTACGCAATTCAGAAGATGTAAAAGCAATCTTTGTAGCGTTGGCAGGATTAGATACTGGAGAACGGTTAAATGAGGCCAAACTGTTGGTGGTTGGAGACGCCAAGGTTGGCAAGAGCTCCGTTGTCGAAAGGCTAATTAAAAACACTTTCAATCCCACTAAGCAGACGACGCTCGGAATTGACATAAACGACGAGATGCAAATATTTCAGAGCCAAGTCAAAGGGACCGCCGATCCGATCAAGCTGAACATCTGGGATTTCGGCGGACAGGAAATCCAGCATTCAACGCACCAGTTCTTTCTAACGACACGTAGTCTCTACTTGTTAGTAATAGATGCGTGTAAAGGCGATCAGCTTAGCAACATCGAATACTGGTTGAAGCTTATAGAGAGCTTTGCCGGCGATTCTCCGATTATCATTGTTATAAACCAAGTCGATCAACTAAAGGGACAACGCCCACTCAATCTGGATCGAAAGGCTTTGCAGAATAAATACAACATCCGGGATTTTGTGGAGGCATCGTGTGCGACGGGTGAAGGCATTACCGAGTTAAGGGTGGCAATTGCACGGGAAGCCGAAGCATTGAAGCACGTGCGCGACATCTGGCCCAGTGAATGGCTGGCGATAAAGAAACGACTGAAGGAGATGCATGACGACTACATTCCGGTAGAAAAATATTTTGAAATCTGTGGCGAAGAGGAATTGAACGACCATGACCTCCGCAGCTCGTTGCTGGACATGCTTCACGTTCTGGGAACTGTTATATGCTTTCCCGGAGACACCCAGGTGCTCAATCCACGCTGGGTGACGCAGGGTGTTTACGCCTTATTGACTTCATCTGAATTGGTCAAAGCACAGGGACAGTTTGATTTGAAAGATGTAGGCAAGATCCTGGCACGGTTACCGGATGCAACACAGCATTATCCTCCTCACACGCATCGACGCTTGATTGAGGTGATGAAGCACTTTGAGTTGTGCTTTGAGTTTACCGATCGGCCGGGCCATTACCTGATTCCACGTCACCTGCACGATAACGAACTGGACATCCCCTGGGACGACGCAACCGCGCTTAAGTTCCAATACCACTATGAAGTGCTGCCCGACTCCGTTGTCTCGCGCTTCATTACCCGGATGAACCAATACATTACGAAGCAGTATTACTGGAAGAACGGTGTCTTCCTGCATAGTGGCAAGAATCGGGCGAAGATAAAAGCTGATCTTGTAGACCGAAAAATCTTTATCGCAATCAACGGCAAGGAGCAAACCCGACGTGAACTCCTGGCGGTGATTCGTGCGGCGTTTGATGAAATCAACAGCAACTTCAAGATCGAGATCAAACAAATGATCCCGGTGCCGGGTCATCCGGAAGTGCTGGTTTCGTACAAAGAGTTGCTTGTCTACGAAGAGATGAGCGAACCAGAGATATTGATATCCGAGTTGCGAAGGAAAATCTCAGTTCGGGAGTTGCTCGACGGTGTAGAAGAGGCGAACGTCCGTCAAGAACGCCGCCTCCACGACAACCGTAAAGAAGCAGAATTTTTTGTCAAACGCCCGAAGACTTGAGCCGTTATTTGATGAACGCTTTCTTGCGGAAAAAGCCGGCGAAGCGTTTCAGAACCGACGTGGTCATATATGGATGCGTCGTTGAGCCGGGGCCGGCCTGGACGAAGAGGTGACCGTGCTCCTTAAGAAAGTCCTGATAGACAGGGCCGCTGCCGTGAGCGAAGAATTCCTGCTGGTTGGTCCAGGAGGAGTTATAGACAAGCGCGTCGACTTGTGACGGCGGCAGGGCCATCGAGTTCTTACTCACATCGGGCACACTCACCGTGTACATCAGTGTCGTCAGTTCCTCGGTACGGACGGCGTTAACGTAGGGTTTAAGAGCCTTCTTCACTTTGTCACGATTACCCGGTTTCATTACCCAGCGCGCTTCGACTTGCCACGCCGTCATGACGTCGGCGCCGGGGCGGATGAAGCCGTCGATCATCTCGAGCGTTTGCAGCATCATGAAGGGTACGGTTGGTCCGTACATGTTGAGAAAGTAAGAACCGTTCTTCGCGAAGAACTCTTTCAAGATCGGCCCGTTGGCGTGCTGGTGAAAGGCATCGCGATCCTTAAAGCCCTCGACGAAAGCCACTTGCTGCGGCCCCGGCATCGGAAACGTGTTAACGCCGGGATCGAGGTTGGGAGTGTGGAGCAGATACATCCACGTGTCAGGCTCTTCCTTCTCAACCTGCGCAGCGAGTGCGCCGAGTGCCGCATAGGCTTTTGCTTCGTTGCCGGGGATGATGGACCAAAAGGCGTCGAGGATATACATGGGAATTGTCTCCTATTTCTTAGCCCGCGAGAGCGTGCGTCAGGATAAAGCCTGGGGCGCAAGCCCCAGGACTAGAGAAGAAAAATTTTTCAGAGCCCGTGAAACGGGCGACAGTCGTAGAGGCTTTGAAACTGTCACCCGCTATCGCGGGCTTTAACCGTAAATTTATTTGCGAACCTGGGGCTTGCGCCCCAGGCTTTATGCTTACGCCTGCTATCGCAGGCTACGATCCTGAGTACAGATGCTTACGCCCTGCTGTTGCTAAGATCTTATGAGCCAAGCGCTGCGATGATGCTGTCGGCTGACTTGAACGCCAGCGCCATCAACGTCAGGGTCGGGTTTGCGGTGCAGACAGTCGGGAAGCTGCCGCTGCCGACGATCCAGAGATTCGGTATGTCGTGCGAGCGCTGGCTGGCGTCGACAACTGAACTCTCAGACTTGTCGCCCATGCGATGTGTTCCCACTACGTGACCTGCGCCGTAGTAGTGGTAGTTCACGCCCTGGTAGGTGAAGTCGCCCGCACCGCCGACGCCGTTCTTGGTGAACTCCTTCGCGCCCATCTTCTGGTAGACCTGTGAGCAGACGTAGGCAGCCATGCGGAAACCTTCCATCGTGTACGGGTCGAGGCCGTACGTTACCTTCGGCCGCGGAATGCCGAGGCCATCGACGTTATTCGGTTTACCGTTCGTGATGTCGAGCTCGACCCGGTTCTCCGCCAGCGGCGACTGATCGAACATGCAGGCGATGCGGAACTGTCGCGTGAAGATGCTGTTGAGCTTCTCGGCGAGTTGCACGCCCGCGAGCCGCTGTGGCGCTCCGTTTGGTCCGCCGTCATTCGTTCCCGTGTTGTTCGTTCCCTGGAGGAAGTCCATGGTGGTTGTGTAGGGATCGCCCGCCGAGAAGTTCCAGCCCTCGTTGCCGATCTCCATGCGGAATGACGAGCGGTACTTGCGAAACTCACCGTCGCGCAACGACTCGATGCCCGACGTAGCCAACGGACCGCGATAACCGAAGAGCGGCTCCGGCGCGAGCGCCCAGGTTAGGTATAGCGGGTGGTCCATCAGGTTGCGACCAACTTGATCACTGGTGTTCGCGATGCCCTGGCCGTTGTTCGACAGCAGGAGGAGCTTTGCGTTCTCGATAGCGTGGCAGGCCATGACGTAGATCTTTCCCGTGACCGACTTCGAGACCTTGGTCAGGTTGCCGTTCGCATCGCGCGACCACTCGTAGTAATCGACGCGCGTGGCATTCGTGCCTTCGACCGCGACGTTGTACGCAACAGACTGATAGCTGACCGTCACGTTGCCGGTGTCGAGAGCTTTGCCGAGAGTGACAGTCGGATCCCATTTGGCTTGGATGGGACAGATCGGGATGCAGTTAGTGTTGCCGGCGCAGACGCGGCGGTCGTCGTACGGCTCGGAGTTGCGACCCTGCGGCGTTGGGGTAACGAAGACGTTGTACATCGTCGGATCCGAGCCGCCAGGTGTGTCGGGCAGTGTACCGGGCACCTGCAAACCAACTATTCCGTTACTCACGGCCTGATCAACAGTACTCATCGGAATGGACTGCATCGGATATTCATAGCCCGGCGGGTAAACCAGTCCGACTACTTCCAGCGGCTGTTGTTCCGCGGTGCTGGCAGAGACGCCGATCTCTTTCTCTGCGAGTGCCCACAGTTGCTGTAACTCCGTGTACGTGATGGGCCAATCAACGCCGTGGCCGTACTTCGTCTGCAACTGGATATCGTTCTCCAGTTCGCGCAACGAAGTACCAAGCCAGTGCCACGACGTGCCGCCACCGTTACGCTCGAAGGTGCTGGAAAACTGTAGACCGAATACGTTGCCCTTATCATCCGGCGTCGGGTTTTGTGGCGGTTCTTTGGAATCAGGATGAGTCTCGGTCCAGGGTTGCGCCTGGACGAGGTAACTGACGTCGGGTCCCTTACCGATCGAGAGCACGGTCGCGCGTGGTGTCGGAAGTTCCGCCGGTTTGGGTAGTTCACCCACGGGATTCTTTGGCGAGCCCTTGCGCCCGGCCAGCGCCGGATACGGCGACTCCGGTGTTTTCGCAAGCGCGAGGTAAAAATTATTCATGTACTCCTCGCGGCTGTCGGGCACTTCCAGTCCTGCCTCGAGGATGAGCACTTTTTTGCCGGCGAGGCCGAGTTGCTTCGCGATCAGATTGCCGGACACGCCGGCGCCCATGATGACGACGTCGTATTGTGGGGAAGCACCGTTGCTCATTGTCCACCTCCATTACCTGTGTCGACTCCGAACGTTTCGAGTGACGCTGGTTGCTGACTCCAGTAGCCGAATGTGAAAGCGCTGAATCCCATCGGATGCGACTGGGCCACGTTCCAGACGAGGCTCTTGGTGTAGGCCTGCGAAGAAATGACCTGAACCGCCGGCGGTGCGAATCCTCCTCCACCCAACAGGCCCGGCGTGTACCACGATCCCAGATACCACATCGCCACGATGCTCTGGCAGAGTTGCGCCTGAAGTGATGGAGCATCAAGAGATGTTTCGAGCAGCGTGTCGGCGATTTGCTGTGGAGTGGGCTTCGGAGTCTGATTGCTGAGAGCGGCGAATGCGCTCATCAGTGCGTCCATCCTCGGCTGTCCGACCTGCGAGACAGCGAATTGATAGAAAGTCCCCGACAGATTTACGGGATCGAGAAAGGGCCGGATAACGCTCGACTGAAAACCCGTTAGTGCCGCCGACATGTCGGCGAAAGCCTGCACGGTGGATTCCGACGGTGGTGTGGAAGGGTTTGTTGGGTTGGTCGTCATAGTGTGGTCTCCCTTCTATCTATTGCGCTCGTTGCAAGATGTAAGTGAAGTCGGATGGCTTGGCGTTAGTCATTGTGGCGTTGTTGTGACACTCGATGCAGTTCGACGAGACGTTAGGCACCATTCCCTGGATATAAGTCTCGAGCGTCGTGTTGGCCAGGAAGTTCGGCGCCGGTGTTCCGAGTGGATCACCGGGGGTCGCCTGACACTTTCCAGTGTTGGTAGGCCACATCGTGCTTATCAACTCATAGTTTTGCCACACTGATTTGGAATTGACGCCGAGCAAGAGCTTCAACGCATCGGCGTTGCGTGCGTCTGCACTCGTGAACGCGAACTCGTTACCTTTGAACATGTTCATCCGTACCACCTGACTGCGGAAGGTGCTGACTTTCGTCGGTATCCATGGTCGGGGTGGCACCTTGTTTGGTGGGCAGTTCGCGGCACTGCATTTCGGGTTGTAGTAGTTGTACTTTGCCTTGAACTTCTTGCTCGCGACGTCGGCTTCAGTTGGTGCGTTATCGACGTGCTCGAACGTGGACCAGAGCCACTGCGAGGCCGAGTCAGTTTTATGACCAACGTGCAGGCCAACGAGTCCCATTAACTTCGGACTGCACGAGGCCGCGTACTTGGGATTTTGCGAAGCCGGCGTGTACACGAGCACGTTCCGGGTGTGAAAGCGTCCCCTGTCAGCGTTGCTTATGACCTTCCACGCAGACTTAACCATGATCGCTCCCTCGGGTCCTGTGGGGCCTCCGCAAGGGAATGCGACCTCGCCCGTAAATGCCTGCTGTCCTGCTTTCGAGTAGAGTTTGTTCGCCAGGATGTAGTCGAACATCGGCTTGTTCACGAGAATTTCATAGCGTGTGTAGTTGCCGTTTTGATCGACGAGTGGGCCAGTGTTGAAGGGCTGGCTGAAGTCGGTCAGCACTGTCGGTGTTTTTCCGACCTGACTGACGATTCGCATGCCCGGTTTGTAGCTGGCCTTGCATTGCGTGGGCACCGTCACTGGTCCGTTATAAGTGGGTGTGGCGCCGCCAGGCAGGAAGACGTCCGCTACGTCGCGATAGTGTTCCCACACTGTGTCGTTGTCGCCGTTCTGGCCGATCTTCTGGTTTGGATCGCCGTTGCCGTCTGGTCCCGGAGGCCAGTTGAGTGCAATGAACGTGTTCCATGAATAAATGTCGAAGTCGCCCTGAATAGCCAACAGCTTCTGCTCGTTGGTTGCGTTAGGTGGGAGTGGTCCAAACGTCGCATCGCCCGGAATGTTCGGACTAATCTCGATTGCTGGGTCAGCGACGACAGGGGCCATCGTTGTTGGTATCGACGTCGCGATCACCATTGTCACGGCGACCACGGTGAGCAATATGATGGTTGCGATTTTTTTCATCTCTCCTCCATCTCGAATCAAACGAGGAACGTGCGATACAGCGGTGCAAGATTGGGTTGATTGGGCGGGATTGCGGCGTCCGGATTGAACGGTGATCCAATGCACTGCTGGAAGCGGAAGCGATTTTCCGGATCGACTGCTTTCTTAATTTTTACGAGCCTCTTGTAGTTGTCGCCGTAGAATTCTGTTGGCCAATTGTGCAGGAGTGGATCGATGTAATTGCAGTAAGCGCCGATCGAGTGCGGAGCCATTCCCTCGCCGAGCTCGTACGCCCAGTTGACGTTCTGCACCGTCTGATCGGTCTGCGGCCAGATCGCTTTTACTTCCCACAGGAATCGCGCATTGCGATGCCAGAAGGAGGTTGCGTCCTGGGCGACCTCGGTGACTTTGCCGCCCATGTGCGTCCAGACTAGAAGACTGTTCGGCGATGGCGCACTAGTCATCGAACTCGTTAGGACGTCAATGCATTCCGGTGTAAACGCTTGCGGCGCCATGAAGCCCGAACGGATGTAGCCGCTCATCCCGCCGACGATCGTGAGCAGACCGTTGTAGATCTCGAAGTCCGGCAGCGTCATGTCGTACAGGTTGATAAAGATGTTTGGGAACTTGAGGATCGGCGCGATCAGGTCCATACCCTCGCGACTGTCGCCGTTAAAGATCGGCGTGAGACCGAAACAATTGACAAGTGTGTCGGGATGGGCCGGCAGCGCGACTTTCCCCATGAAGCCGTAGACGGCGAGCGAGTCGGGCGCTTTTTCGATCCACTCGTTGTAAAAGCCGAGAACTTCCTGCGCGTATTCGATCGGATAACGGATCTGTCCACAGAGCATTGTTGGCGTGTTCGGCTGATGCACGCGGATCTCGAAAGCAACGGCGATCCCGAAGTTTCCACCGCCGCCACCGCGACATGCCCACCATAGATCCTTGTCCTCCTTTGACTTCGAGTCCGCAGAGATTCTTCGCAGCTTGCCGTCAGGTGTAATCAAGTCGATAGAGAGAAGGTTGTCGACGCTGAGACCGTACGAGCGGGAGACGAAACTGATACCGCCGCCGAGCATGAAGCCAGGTATACCGACAGTCGGACAGCCGCCACCGATTGGAATCAGACCGGTGTTCGTGGACTGAAGGAAGAGGTAAAGGTCGCGCCAGCGGTTGCCGGTCTCAGTCCAAACAACTTGCCGGTCGAGATCGAGGCGTTTGGCAGTCATGCTGGTGAGATCGATCACCATTCCGCCCTGATTCAGACAGTAACCAGCCGCACTATGGCCGCCGCCACGCACGGTAAATGGCATGTCGTGCTCAATGGCGAACTTGTACGCGGTGGCGACGTCCTGCGGATTGACGCACATCGCCACGACTCCTGGTCTGAGATCAATGCGTCCGTTGTCGATGACGAGCGACTGGTCATAGCCGGGATCACCTGCCTGGAGCAGTGTTCCGGCCAGCTCCATTTTGAGCTTCGCCAGGTACTTCTGTGGAACCATGAAATTCCTCCTATTGCGGCGTTTGTCCTCAGTTATCTTGAAACATATGTGCGTTCAGAGCGTGAACGCCTGTAGCCGGGCCACAGGTCTGCTCGACAATCTACGACCGTCGTTTAGCCATTCTGAGATCGATACGGCTACCCGGGGTCGAGCTACACTTTCAGCGTGCAGAGAGGTGGAGATGAGTCAAACAGAACGCTGAGATTTTATTGCCCCTTGAATACCTGCTTGAACACACGTTCTGGGCGAACTGCTATTGGGAGTGGAGATCACGTTTGGGCTGCCCGAAGTCATGTTAAGGAAGGGCAGCGGCGTCATACTACACCGAGTGTTTTAAAATGCAAGAACTTTTCGTAATGGTGTAATTGTGTATTGGCCGCGGCGCGGCCAGATGTTTATAGCCACCACCAGCCTTAGGACCGCGCTCCAGCGGAGCGATGTGTCCGTGCAGCAGCAACATTCGGCTCCGCTGGAGCCGTAATTAACTTTTAGTGGCTATAAACATTTGGTCCCTCCGGGACCCAGCAATGTTTGAGCAACACACTATTACCCCACTACCGAACTTTTCGATCTGATATGCTTCTCTACTTATGAAACCGATTATCGCTACGTTAATTCTGTTCGTGGTCCCGTCAATTGCTTCGGCGCAATTGGCTAAGGTCGCAGGTATTGTTGTCGATCCTCAGCCTGCTCGTATCACACAAGCAAAGGTGATCGTTGCAGGAGAACGTGGGAGACAGGAACTAACTACGGATGAAGACGGATTCTTTCAAGGTAACGTACAGCCCGGTTGGTATGTGATCACTGTCAGTCATTATGGTTTCGAAACTCGTCAATTCAAACTCTTCTTGAAGGCCGACGTTGTAACACCATTGAATGTCACGCTCAACGTACGAAGCAGCAAATGTCCGAAGGGTCAGATCTGTTGATTGATGGGGAAGTATGAAAAGTCTATTCCTCGTCGTTGCTCTCATTTCGATGTCGCTCGTTGGTAAAGTCAACGCGGCGCCGTGCTTTGTTATATCTGATGGTTATCCAGCGGCGTATGACAACGCGCGTGCAGTCTTTATCGGTGAAGTCGTGAAAATAGAGCCATTCACTTCGGAGGTCCACGGTCCCACGGAGATTAGACGCTACCGAGTAACGTTCAAGGTGGAGTATTCCTGGAAAGGTGCTGGCTTTCAAGAAATCGGTTTGCCCGAGCTCGTGGTCATATCAGAGCAAGTTGTTAAAACGGCGCGCGATTTTTGGGATTGTTTCCCCTCGGTGTCTTTTTCAGAAGGCAAAAAATACCTGGTCTATGCGAATGAGACCAAAGAGAAGGATCTGATAGTTGGAATTGGGAACAGCTCAAAGCCAATTTGGAATGCGTCCGATGAGCTAAAGGAGTTAAAGAAGCGGGAGGCGTTTTTCCAATTTCGAGTCGGGCAGATATCTCCCTAAAATTATGCTCCGGCGTTACTGATACACGCTACGCAAGTGCATCAGCGCCGAAGGCGCGAAATATGATAGCCAGGGGCAAGCGCCGAGCGAAGCGAGGCGCGTCGCCCCTGGGTTAGAAAGAAAATTAATTGAAGAGCACTGAAAGTGCGAAATATTAATGCTAGTTATTCCGCTCTTTCAGAGCTTCACGGTCATTTCGCGTTGATCCAGGGCCGACGCGCCTCGCTCTGCTCGGCGCGGCCCTGGCTATCATATTTCGCGCCTTCGGCGCTTGGCCCTGGCTATTTTATTTCGCGCCTTCGGCGCTAGGAGATCAGCATGACGAAGCGCGTAGCTGCTCTGGTTACAGTCCTGCTGCTGATGTTCCTCGCCTCGATGAGTTTGGCGCAGCCGAACCCTCAACCATCTCGCCCCAATATCATCTTTATCCTCGTTGACGACTTGCGATGGGATGAATTGGGCGTCACTGGTCACCCATTCATCAAAACACCTCACATCGATCGGATAGGCAAAGAAGGCGCGATGTTTCGCAATGCCTTTATGACGACGCCGCTATGCTCACCGTCACGTGCCAGTTTTCTAACTGGCCAATACGCACACACTCACGGCATCACAGACAACGTTGATCGTTCGGTTGCAAGCCATGAGCTGATCACGTTTCCCCTTCTGTTACAACAAGCAGGTTACGCGACGGCTTTCATAGGCAAGTGGCACATGGGAAACGACGACTCGCCACGCCCCGGCTTTGATCGCTGGGTAAGCTTTAAAGGCCAGGGCAATTATGTAAACCCCGAGATCAACGAAGACGGCAAGGATGTTAACTCACAAGGTTACATAACGGATCTTCTGACTGGATACGCAGTTGAGTTTATTAAACGACGGCATGACAAACCGTTTCTCGTCTACCTCGCACACAAAGCAATTCATCCCGAAGTGATGCAGCACAATGATGGTAGTGTCAATCTTGCGGAAGCCGAACGATTCATACCCGCAGAACGACATAGCAAGTTGTTTGTCGGGAATAAGGTTCCGCGCCGGCCTAGTGCAATGCAAACGCCGATAGGAAAACCGGCACTCCAACGCAAGACAAGTGACCTGCCTCCACTGGGATCAAAAACTGCCACCTCGGACGAAGTAGTGTTGGACCGTCTACGTTCTCTGATGGCGATCGAAGAAGGGGTCGGCGCGATTCTGAAGGCACTGCAGGAAACAAACCACCTTGATAACACTGTCATCGTTCTTGCGAGCGACAACGGGTACTTCTACGGGGAACATGGCCTTAGTGTTGAGCGGCGACTGGCTTATGAGGAGTCTGTCCGCATGCCTCTTCTCATCCGCTATCCGCGATTAATCAAAGCCGGCACCGCACGTAATGAGTTGACGCTGAACATCGATGTAGCTCCAACTTTGCTTGAACTGGCAGGAGTTTCTGCGCAGAACAAAGCAGACGGACATTCCCTGGTCCCATTGCTGAAAGGTGTAGACAGCGGATGGCGCAAGTCATTCCTGATCGAGTATTACTCTGACAAAGTGTTCCCACGGATCCAGAAGATGGGTTACAAGGCCGTTCGCACGCAACGTTGGAAATACATCCACTACGTCGAGCTGGACGGCATGGACGAACTCTACGATCTTAAGACGGACCCTTACGAGATGAAGAACATTATCAACAGACGGGATGCGGCCAAAACGCTCGCTGACATGAAGCGAGAACTGGAACAGCTTCTGAAATAAGGTGAATAATGCGGCTTGTTCTCATTACCTGCTTGATAGTCATTGGGCTCCTCGCGTTTGTACCCGCACTAGCTCAAGGGCAAGAGCTTTTCGATGAACAATCTCTGAAAGATCGTGGCGCTTTGTCGCCGGCGCAGCATAACACGTTTGGAATCAGGCGTGGCTTGATCGTTGGCGAAGCATCGAACTTGTTGACAAATGAATGGGCAGGTTCGTATGCGGCGGCGGATAGTCCCACGTCAAGCACGCGATTCGATTGGGCGCCTGCGAATGGTTTCCTGATTTGGTGGAGTACTTGTTCCCATGGATGGAGAGACAAAGTAAATTTCGGCAGAGTGGGTTTTCGCGATCGAGTTTTGCGTGTAACATCAGAGCTCAGCAGTGAAGGTGAAAAGGTGTATCCGCTGTCGGGCGATCTAATCGCCGTGAAGTGGGGCGAACAACACTTTCTGGTTCCTCTGGATCGACTGATCGCTTTTTGCTACGCCGTTCGAAACGCAGGACGTTCTTCTGAAATCAATGAGTTTTTTCTGAAGGAATCGGATCGCGAGAGACGACGATTCGGACTACCCGCAATACCGCCGGATTACAAGAAGTACCTCGTTGGTCCACCCATTCAAGCAACGATCATTGAAGTGAAGTCGCGACTGCAAACCGAAAGCAAAACGTTTACTTTGAATGTTGGTCGAACAGCAGGAGTCGTTCCCGGGATGAAATTCTTCGCCATGTCTCCCCGGAACATCTACATGCTTGTGGAAGTCATTAGTGTTCGCGACGATAACGCTGAAGCGTATGTGATAACGTCAGGATTCAGGAACCATTCGGAAAGAGAAGTGAAGCTGCGGGTTGGATGGAAACTGACGAGCCGCGCACCTCGAGACGCTAACGAATATTATCCGGGTTAGGTCTTAAACAAATTGACAGCCGATGAGTTCGTGAAAGCGGTAACGTCCTGGGCAGAGGCTCAGGTCGATATCGTGTCTGTGGCCCTCGTGGGTTCGCGCGCTCGTGGTGACGCGGGTTCGGATTCCGATGTCGATTTTGTAATTCAGTGTACGAGACCTGCGCGCTACCTGGAAGAGCACACTTGGATCTCTGAGTTCGGTGTCTCTCAGTCGGTGTCGATCGAAGACTGGGGGATCGTTCAATCGGTCCGTGTGTTCTATGCGGACGGTCCTGAAGTAGAATACGGCATTACTTCTTCGGAATGGGTAACCTTTCCTCTCGACGAAGGCACCATCACAGTTCTCCGCGACGGTGTAGTGGTGCTCCTGGATCGCGATGGCAGCCTGACTCACGCTGTCGAATGGGTGCGCAACGCCCTCGGTGAAAAATGAACGAACAAGACGTCCTACAAACCGACCAGCTCCGCGTCTTCATAAGCTCGCGAATGCAGGAACTCAAGGATATCCGTGCAACTCTGGGCCACGAGCTAAAGAATCTCAGCATAGACGCATTTGTTTACGAGGTTAGACTGGGTGCACACCCGGACGACCCAGAAACAGTATCCCTGCTCGAGGTAGAAAAGACAGACGTTTTCGTCTTGGTAATTGGAGAGTCCTATGGCGAGATTACAGAGCGCGAATATGACCGGGCACGGGAACTAAATAAGCCGTGTCTCGTGTATGAACGACTTGGCAGAGCCACTACCGATGAGAGGTTAAAGCGTTTTATCGATAAGTTGTCGGGAGCTCGCGGAGTGCCAAGTCGCAGCAACTTTGAAAACGCGGTCGACTTGCCTAAGAAAGTCGCGAAGGATGTTCAGGGGTGGTTGGTGAGAGAGTACCGGCGTCTCTCTGCCGAACGCTCCGCGGCTCCCGAGCCCTCGCGGCGTACGGGGAAAATCGATGACAGCCTGAAAAGGTTAGCTGCGACGACGACGCAGTCTCTACCAAGCGGTAATCAATCTGATTTACTTGCCTGGCAACTGCGACAGTGGTTTGAGGCGCTTGAATATCCGCTTGACTTAGAACCCGAAACCGGCCCGGATTATATAGACCTAAGAGTTCGCATTCCCGCACGCCGAAAGCAATTCACGCGCACCCTCGTTAGAGCCATAAGCGGTGAGATTCAGGGTCACGACGTGAAGCTCGCACACGGGTCCGCCGTAGAGAAATCTGTGGACGAGGTTTGGCTAGTTTCTCTCCGGCGTATCAGCCCATCTGCCAGAACGGCAGCTAAAGAACACGACAATGTACTGTTGTATACCCTTGATGAGCTTATCGAGGAAGACGTTGATTTTGATCGCTACTTCGAATGGTTAGACACCAAGATTCAAAACCACGACATCGATCGGTTGTACGTACCATTAGCTGTAACGGTCAACGAAATTGACGCTTCCGGCACTCTCCGGTCAGATAGTACCTACGACGACATCTCCAATTACGTTGATCAATGGATGGAAGATACGGACGGAGAGCACCTGAGCCTGCTTGGAGAGTTTGGCACCGGCAAATCGTGGTTTGCCTTCAAGTATGCCCACGATATGGTGGCGCGATATCGAGACGCTCAGAAACGTGGATTGACGAGGCCGCGTGTGCCGCTTCTCATTCGGCTTCGTGAATATGCCCGCGGGTTCAAAGACGTCGGAGCGCTCCTGACCGAGTTTGTGTTCCGAGAGCACAAGATCAACATCGGCGGTTTCGCTGTTCTTGAAACTCTCAATCGGATGGGGAGGTTGCTGTTTATCTTCGACGGATTTGACGAGATGGCGGCGCGCGTGGACCAGCAGAAAATGGTTGATAACTTCTGGTCACTGGCGTCGGTGCTCGGCCCAGGCTCGAAGGCCATCCTGACCTGTCGCACTGAATATTTTCAATTTGCCAAACAGGCGCGGGAAGTATTGAGCGGCAACCTCCGCGCCAGCTCCATGAAAGAGTTGTTCGAAACCACGCGCTTTCAGGTTGCGACGCTGCAGATGTTTGATGAACAGCGACTCAGAACGGTGCTTTCCCGGCGTTCAAATGATGAAAAGTTGATCAATGCGGTTATGTCGAATCAGAGACTCATTGATCTCGGAAGGCGACCGGTGATGGTCGACCTTTTGATCGAAGCGATGCCTGGCCTCGAAGCCGAGAACGCCGATCTTGCAAGGGTTTACTACCAGGCTGTTCAGCGCAAGATGGAGCGCGATATAAGCCTTGGGCGCACATTTACGTCGATGGCGGACAAGATATTTTTCATGTGCGAGATTTCTTGGGAAATGTTATCGACGCAAGACTTGAAGATCAATTACAAGCAGATTCCGGATCGAATACGTGAGTACTTTGGATCCCGCGTTGCAACAGCAGAGGAAGATCATTGGCGCCATGATCTACTTTCGCAAACAATGCTTGTTCGCGACGATGACGGGTATTACCGGCCGGCACACAAGTCACTGGTTGAATTTTTCTCGGCGTACAAATTAGCGGCGGCGATCGGTGCACTGAAAGATGAGTATGTTGAAGCGGCCAGAGGACACGCCAACGTTAATAAATGGCTTCAGCCGATCGAGCAGCAATGGTCGGCCTACTTTCGCGCAACCAGCGGGGGACAGGTTCTTGCACCCCTCGCCCGTTTCGCTAAGGAATCAACTGCCGAGCTCGAAAAGACATGGGCGCACGTCGCACTTGACGACGCGACAAGTGAATTGATCCTCTTGATGTGTGGGCAGGATGCTCTATTAACTTATGTCAAAAACCAAAATTCAACCGATGAGATTGAGAGCAAAGTAGCAGGCCGAGCATTACAGATAGCAGCGTTTTCGGGTGATTTACAAGGGGCTGATATAGCAGGAGCGATCCTCAGCGACTGTCATCTTCGCTTCTGCAAGCTGAACAACGCCGATCTCTCTCGCTCATCATGGCATGATACGAGTGTTGGGCAAGTATCATTTGATCACGCCTCCCTTCGACAAGTCCATTTTCGCAAAGGCATGTTCATAGACGTGACTCTCAGGAATGCGGATCTCTCTGAGGGCAGGTTTGAGGTGAACCCACACTTTGTCAACATTATCGGCGGAACTTGGTGTACTAGTAACGACAAAGAAATACTTCTCGTAGTCCTCGTCGACGGCCGTTTCATTGCTATTACTCCCAAGACATTAGCGGTGCAGGCGTTGGTCCAACCTGTTCTAAAAGATAAAAAGCTAACGAGTGACGAACTTACTCCATGGCTATTCGAACAAAGCAATACGTTAGATTTGGGAGGCGACGTTGGTCCTGTATCTCTTTACCGTAACGGATGGCACCGGGATTGGGACTGGAGAAAGGGGGAACTTGAAAAGGGAATGAAGAGTAAGTTTACGGCATCGACTTCTGCACATGGTGATGTCGAGATACTTGACATTGAGGTTACGGATGAGTCGACACAACAGGTCTTATTGAACGTGAAACTGCACGACACAACTGAACTTTCCTCAGCGCTCACAGTGTTACGAGCGATGGTGCTGAGTAAGAGCGGAAAGCAACTTGCTGTGGTTCACGGCACCTTTGGCGAGGTGGAAAAAGCTTCGATCCGCAGCGGCAACTCCACTAAAGGTATACCATTGCGGGGCTTCCGTGGTCGCAGACTCGAGCGAGAGCTTTCGCATACAATCGACGATCGAGATGCAGCCTTTAGCCCCAGCGGAAACATCCTTGCGATCCGTGAAGATCAAAATCTCGTCGGGTTCTGGCGGACGGACAACGGCAAATGCCTAGGGCATGTAACTTTTGAAACCGCAGCGTGCGGATGTCTCTTGGATGGCACAGTTGGTTTACCGCCGAACTTTGCACCGGCAAATTCGGGCAAGAAGGATGGGTGGATCGTTGAAGCACCGAGCTAAAACAAGCACCGGTCCGATCAATTCGGATTCGCGACCTTGCGCCCATTGTTTATGCACTTCATATAAGTATTCAGAAACTCGTCCCGTATCGCCCGCCATTCCTCAATGCTCTGATATCTCTTCCTCTCCGCATTCTGATTGATGAAGTAGAACGTGGTGATCGTCTGGTCGGTGTCGGAGAAGAGCACATATATTCCAAGCATATTTCCCGTCAACGCTTGCTTGCTTGTTGAATTGCGAATTCCGCGATCGGTGTGACACTTCGTGTAGTGCCTTAATTTGGTTTTCTCTGTGCAACACAGAGGTTGCACAGAGAAAGGTTGCGCGGCATGGTCTCATGCTGACATGATAGAGACATTCCACGAACCGAATTGAAGAGCACAGGGATCGAGTACGATCTAAATTCCCGAAGGGAGTGTCGCGATGAAAAGCAAAGCCACTCTGGCCGGTCATCCGATCCATCCAATGCTGATTCCATTTCCGCTTGCTCTTTGGGCCACGTCGTTTGCCGTCGATATCCTTTTCTATTTTCTCCGGCATCCGACGCTTCTCATAGTTGCTAAGTTCATGATTGCAGCCGGCTGCTTAGGCGCGATCGCAGCCGCGATCCCCGGCATCATCGATTGGCTGTCAATCAAGAACGGCGACGTGAAGAAAGTCGCAAACTGGCACGCACGGCTCAACATTGCGGCGCTTGTGGTATTTGCGATCAGCCTTTTCCTGCGAATGGGCAGCTACAGTGATCTCGTAGGCCGCAGACTCACCATTCCGTTCTTGCTTTCGCTGGTCGGCGTGATTCTGATCATGATTTCCGGCTGGCTCGGTGGTGAGCTCGTCTTTCGCTATGGAGTCGGAAGGACAGAGAACAGTGAGAATGTCTAGCTACTCCACCTCATATCCCGGATTTACTGCCATGGTCCTGGGATTGTAGGCCCAATGAAACTCCAGCTCGTATGCCATCGACCTGGCCAGCCCATCGAGGTCCGGGAAGAGTGTCGAGTTCGTCAGGTTCATTGTATAGAGTGCAAGCATTGCTTCGGTGCGGAGTGCGCTGGTTCTGAGCACAAACTTTGCAACCGGACTGCTTGGCTCAGGATATGTCGTAAGGATCTCCTCAACCGGTTGGTCCAACACGCCGGGCACTACGAACGTACCGGATTGTGCAATCAGACGTTTGTTCATGACAAGTGGATCGCCTGAAGTGACGAAAGGGGTTTTGTTACCCAAAAAGTATCGCTCATAGTTTCCCGGATTCCGCATACCGAGTTGGTTTAGTGGCACACGCTTATCCGGGAACTTCACCTCGTGCTTTTCTCTCCACATTGCTGGGACAAAGACAGCCCAAATCGCCGCGTCCTTAGTGGCACGCTCGAGGGCAAAAAATGCTGCGACAAACGGAGACCAGGTAAAGTCGAGTAATCGTGTCGGAGCACCGTGGTGCTGCATCAATGCAAGCCATTGAAATGCGTCTTTGTCATCCGGCACGTGGTCCAGAAATAGATGTGCTTTGCGTTTGAAGATCCTTACGATCCGCTGTTCCTGGTTGGCCCATGCATCAGTGTGGATCTTGTAAGACTGAAGATAACGCGATAGTGAGCTGAACAGAGGCCACTCCGCGTCACCATGACCGCGGAATGCCCAGTTTGGGTAATCCGCTACCACTCCGTGAAAGTCCTGCCAGCTTTTGATTTCCTTGACGATTATCTTGTGAGGACGAGTGCGGCGCGCAGCGGCGCGTTTCTTTACCATTCGTTTCCTCCTGACCTGATAGGCTGCCATAATTCCGCGTTCTTATCCACAGATTATAATCTGTGTAATCTGTGGACTGACCTTGTCGAGAGGAGACTCGAATGCGACGACTGATTGTTTTCGCACTGGCAATCTTCCTGATCGCCCCTGGAGTTACTCACGCGCAACGATATACCGCTTCAGACGGCCGGTTACGCGTAGCTTTGGCCAAGCAGCCCTTTTCACCCACTGGAATTTCAGCCGGTCCCAACACGATGGCTAACGGAGGTATCCAACAGATTCTCGAAGGAATGGGCGTAGTGCTTCGCATAGACGAAGCAGCACTCACGGCGGAAGAGGCCAAGGAGTATGGTGGGTGGAAACGGTTGGGAATGGCGCTAGGTCATTTCGCAGACATCGTGGAAAAGAATGAGCGGGATGGCTATTTCACTGTTGGCCTGCTCGCGACTTGTCCTTCAATGCCTGGACTGGTTGCAGGTCTGCAACACTCCGGACCACGACGACGCCCGATCAAAATCGGCATGCTGTGGCTCGATGCGCACCCCGACTTCAACACACCTGAGACTACACGCAGCGGCTCCCTTGGAGGCATGCCCGTAGCAGTTGCAACGGGTCGCGCACTCCATCGATTGCGATTGGACGCACACCTCGATCCGCCTCTTCAGGATCGCCACATTGTAATGGGTGGTGTTCGCCTCACAGATCCGCTCGAGCAGCAACTGCTCGATCGCTCATCAATACAGCAGGTCAGCGTTGACGATCTGCGGAACATGACTCCCGCAGTTTTCGCTCAGCTCGATCGCCTTAGCCGGCTTACCGATAAGATCTACGTGCACATTGATATGGATGTGCTCGATCCACGCGAGGTGATGGGCCACGGGAACAAAGTTCCCAATGGCCCATCGAGCGAACAGCTTGCCAGATTGTTTGAGACTATTTTCAGCCGCTACCCGAAAGCCTCAGCGATTGGGTTTGCGACCATTCCGAACACTGATGAAGGTGGTCTCTCCCTCGCGGCGGTGAATCGGATGATCGAGGGTGCGATTCGTGGCGTGAAAGCCCGCGAACGCCAACGTCAATAAGCGACTCTACTGAGGTTTTACAGCCACAAGCACTGTGTTACTCGAGACTCCGTTCAAGGTGATCTTGACCTTGACGTCTTGCGCAGGTGTTATTTGGTCGTTCAACTTCACCACGATCTGTGTGATCCAGTCGGCGGTTGGAGGTTTGCCTACAAACTCAACTGTCAGTGGTCGAACTGTTCCGCCTGTGTCCTCCGCAGTCGCAGTCACCGTATCGCCGGGCGCCAATTTCAATCCGATTGCCATAAGAGAGATTCGCATGCGGTGATCTGAACTAAAGAAAGGCAGATCACCAGTGTTGATGGCGAAGGTCTCAAGCGTCTGGAAAACGGAATCAACTGCGAGACCACGTTGTGAACTCTGTGGTGTGAGAAGAAGAAGTGTATCGTCGTCAACAATCGTTCCCAGCCCCTGACCATCTCCGATAGCTGCATTGCTGCTGGGATTACTGAGGTTCAGGAAAAACGTTTCGATGCCTTCGACGGCTGTATCGCCAATGATAAAGACATCGACCGTTGTTGACGTTTGGCCGGGTTGAAAAGTCAAAACTGCGGAGCCGGCTCCAAAATCTGCGTTGTTAGTGGCCGTTCCAGCCTGCGTGGAAACCGTAACAGTGATTATCTGATTGCTTGCCGCGGATAGGCTGACCCTAAATGGGTGGCCGAATAATCCACTATCGCGTTCATTCATCGCGATGTCGTTAATGCTGATTGACGGAGTGGCTTGGGCAAAAGTGAGTCCGGCCGTTGCCAACAATAAGCAGATCATGCCCAACAACTTGGCCGTACTGAGACGTGAAGTCAGGATTCGGAAATAGCGCATTGCAACCCTCTGAGTTAGTTAAATGTACAATAATATTGGTTTTCCAATTGGGGGTTTAGAGGAGAGGGAGCCGTGAGTTTAATGCCTTCTAGGCCCGTTTGCAACATCAATTGCAATATTAGTGGTCAAGCGGTGTGATGGACGCAGGATTTCCCCTCAAATGGTATGTGGGCGCGGGATTATTTGTGTAAAGCCACTCCCAGTCGTCTAACAAGCGATATCTGCTGAAGCACATCGTGGCTATCGATGAACTGATCGATAGAGCCAACATTTGAGGTACTCCGCTTCAGCTGAGGATCTTTGATGGCTTCTTTAATAGAACTGGCAAATCTGTCGGCATGTATTACCAGGTATGGTCTGGAGTAGTAACTTGTAACCTTGGTCGGTAGTGGTTTGCTGATCCTCAGAGCGTTGTGCTGCCTGGCTACAATTGAATAGGCTTGGGCCAGTTTCTTTTCTCTCGTCTTCCAGTTTTTAGCTAGTAGTACTTCATGCAGAACAGGCGTCAGCCTCGTGGCGCTCTTGAGCCTCGAGAAAGCGGTGCCCAGCCACTTACTGTATGGTGCGTATTGCTTCTCCATGAGGATTGCCAGCCTCATGATTTCACGAACCAGACGGGCCGCGACGATCCTGGAACCAAGCTCATCACCGACGTCTCCCGCGCGGCCGACAAAAGCTTCCTCCTGGGAAATCTTTGTCCACTGTGCAGCGAGCATGTATAGCCAAACGGCTCTCGGATAAAACTTGAGCTTCTTTCGAATCTTTCGAAGCTCGCCCAATCCGTCGTGGTAGACCTCACCGCTCACGGTTTCCAAAAGCCTTTGCTGTGGAAACGTTAACCAGTCGGTAACTTCAATCTTCTTAGACGGATCGAATCCCATTCGTGCTTCGAAGAAAGACTTGAGTGTGAATACCTGGACCATGTGGTTGACTGGACCACGTTCAATCTTGATTGCGTGTCTGACGCCGTTAGAATCCGGCTTGCTGTAGTTAGTAGAATATCCGAGAAACTCATAGGGCAGGTTGTCGGACAAAGTCTGAATAACTTTATCTTTGACTTTGAGATAATCCTCGTTGTGTAAGAATAGAAGTACGCGGGGTCCCCAATGATGATCGCTCGAAAGGGAAGTATCAAATCCGAGTACTTCTGAACCCCACCCGATCAATGCCGCTGAATGATTGAGTGTCGGAAATTCATTGCTCAAGATTGGCCTGACTTCTCTTTGGTAGAAAAGTTCGCAGAGCTTTAGACCTGGCAGGAATTTTGGATTTGAATCGCGCATGGTGAATAAAAAACGACTTGACCGATCGTTGTCTTTGGTTTTATACGGAAAGCGGTTAAAAGGTCCAGCTATACAGAGACCAATATTGAGGAGTTAGGTCCCACCCAACCCATGAAGCAACTCCAACGCCTCTTATTCCTCCAAGGCAACAAATGTTTCTTCTGCGGCGCCCGCATTCCAGTAGGTGAGGAGAGCGTAGAGCATTTGGATGCGCTCTCTAACGGCGGAAAGACGTCGGACGAGAACTCGGTTGCCTGTTGCAAGACGATCAATGCCGCGCTGGGAAGTCTCACTGTAAAGGAAAAGTTCCAGGCAGTGCTTAACCACAAAGGGGAGTTCACGTGTCCTCTGGGGCGTGCACGTGAACCAAAGCGTAAGCCTGACGACGGCGTAACTGCTAAGGCCAACAAACTCCTGCCTGACGTTGTGAAGAATCTGCGCAAACGAGGAACCAAGAGACCGAATAGCTTGGCCACACTGCGGAATGCAATCGCCGGATCCTTTAAGACTTCTCCGGAAATTGTTGAGGCTGTAGTCACCCTTTTAAAGAAAAAGGGTTACATCAATGATTCTGGTGGCAAGATGTCATACCCGGGCCTGCAGTCGAAGGCCTACTCTCATTTTCGAGCTCTGGCCTAGAGCAGCCCGTAACTTTTAGGAGTGAGGCTAAGAATGACCTTAACACCATGGCTCCCACATGTAGCGACATTCTTGGCGGGTATTCTAGTCAGCTTCGTAATCCTGATTTTGGTCCGCCGAAACGCCTTCAAGAAACTCTGGCGGCGCGCCCAAAAAGCACAATTTACGGCTTATAACCCTTCCAAGGTTTGGGTGGGGCAATGGTCTCCAATCTTAGTTTTCACACACCCTGTTACAAATCCACTTGAAGACAGCCCGACGGAAGTTAGCCTTGCTACACAGGTTGAGGATGAGGCCAAAAGGGAACTTGGGGCGAACACTATAAATGCAGTAGCAACGCGTCAGGAAACCATGCGTGAAGTGCCGCACTTGAGTGAACTTACTTTTGTGCCCTTTGTGAATGGAATTGAATTCAGTCGCAATCAAATTACCCTCCCGTGGACGAGCAATGTACTCAAGGTAAGATTCGAGTGCCGTCCCAAGCCGGAATTTGTCGGTCAGACTTTGCACGGTTCAATTAGTATTTATTTAGGACGGAATATTCTCGCCTCCATACCCCTGGTCTTTCAGGTTGAGGAAAATCAAGAAAGTACTAAAACCGCCGCTCCTCCAAATCATTCAACAACCGCGTTGCCATTTGGCAAGATCTTCCCTTCGTACTCACATAAAGACGAAATTATCGTCAACGAACTTCTTGAGTATGCAAAGGCTTTGGGCGGTCAATACTTTCAAGATGTTATCGTCTTGCGCACCGGCGAAAAATGGTGTCCGGAACTTAAAGACAAGATTGACGAAGCCGATGCATTTCAACTTTTTTGGTCAAGGAACGCGATGGCTTCGCCCAATGTGCTGGACGAGTGCAATTACGCATTATCGTTAAAAAAACCGAATTTCATCTATCCTACACGATGGGAAGAACCGTTCCCCAGAGACACGGAAAAAGGTCTGCCTCCACCGGAATTAGAGGAAAGGCATTTCCATCGATTCAATGCCCCGTCGAAAATTGTACTTTTTGCGAAAGTCCTACAGCAGGCATGGAGGTCACTCAAAGCACTCCCTCAGTTGTCGATAATTCTCCTCATCCTCTCGGTTGGGGCAGCCATGGCAGCGACATTTTGGGCTGTTGACAGAGCAGTAAACGATGGCAAGAATAATCCACCACCATCCTCCACCCCCGAACTGTCACCGAATAATTCCGTCGTTATCGGATCGCCTACTCCAACACCTGCGACTCCCACTCCGTCAGTTCCGCAACCAACAATCACGCCGACACCGCTCCCGAGTCCCAGCTTGTCAAATAGTGTTTCTCCTTCGCCCTCGCCTACTTCGGCAGAAACGCCTACGCCCTCGGAGCAGCAGACAGCCACTCCGACACCGCTTGCTGTGAGTGTTGGGAAGAAAGATGTGACTATCACTGATACGGAAACCGTCGCAGGCGATATCCGCAGAATTTCAATCGTCATCAAAAATACCTGCCAAAGGAAGGTGCACGATATCAGAATCACACATACACTGATCGGGCAGGCCGAATTTATAAACGCTGACCTTGGTCGCTACTCACAGGGAGCCAGTTCGGACAAAAGACTTGTTGAGTGGAGGATCGATGAGTTGGGCCCGGGTGAGTCATCAACGATCTCAATAGTGTACCGACTTGAGGGGAAGTCTATAAACAATAAGTGGGAGTGGACAGTCTCCCATAGTTTAAAAGGGACGGTTTATGGTAAGTGCAGGCCTGAGTAGGTATAAACAAAGGCGGGACCGACAATTCGATCCCGCTTTCGATTGTTTCGCTACAGAGCGTTCTTAGTAACCTCTGTAACCATCAGCGTAACCGTTCTGGAAACCCTGTCGGAAGTACTGCTGATACAGCGCTCTGTTACCTAAGCGTGAGCTGTAGTCAGTATTCGCATTCCGATAATCTTCCTCATCGCGGAATTCATACCGCTCACCGCGGCTGCGGTCCTTACGGCCTTCCTTAATGCCTTCGTTGTAGCCTGCGTTCAAAGCAGTCTGACGAAGCTGAAATCCACCACCGTACCGATCGCCGTACCGATCATCGTCATAACGCCAATCGCGTTGTGCCTCGCGCTGACGACGTCGCTGCTCGCGTTCCCATTCACGTTGACGCCTGATCTGATCCCGCTGCCAGGATGGAACCTGGGCTTGGGTTTCAAAACTGGCCGTCATTCCGACACCAAGAAGGAGAGATAAAGCAAAAACAAATCCGATCACTCTTTTCGTTAGCAAGTTAATTTTCATGACCTTCTCCTTTGCCACGTACATACTCGCCTCTTCTGCAAACACGGTGCCGCAAGGAGGGAAACTGTCCAAGGTGTGAAAATTCGGTCTAATTGCTAAGAAAAGCATTGCAGCTTTGTTTCAACTGACTTGCGTTCAGGCGGGAGCTAAACGATTTGAGTAACGCACATACGAGATCGAAAAAGAGGTAAGTTGTAATGCGGACGACAGTGAATGCAATGTTAGCGAACGCTAAGTTGCTGGTTCGAATCCCGCCCACGGCAGTGGGCGGATCTTTCAAGTCCTTTCTATAACTCTCAACTCAAACGGTCTATTAATCCCGCCAACGGAAGTTGGCGGATTGTTCAAGTCCGATCTATTTATCAATAACCTAATAATGAATAGTAAGGACCTGAACAATCCGCCCACTGCCTTGGGCGGGATTAGAACGTCGCTTTTAGGATTGGGTTGTAGAAAGGAATTGAACGAATCCGCCCACTGCCGTGGGCGGGATTTGATCACCGAGCATATCTAGAATTCTAGACTCTTAGCGAGCCACGGAATGCTCTTGCGCCGTAGTAAGAGTCGGCGCCGTTGTGATACAGGAATACCTGGTTGTAGCGGCGATCACAAAAGAGAGCGCCACCGAGTTCTCTAATATTAGAAGGTGTCTTCACCCAGCTCGAGGTTTTCAAATCGAAATTTCCAAGTTGCTGCAACTCGCGATACTGTTCTTCGGTTAAAAGTTCGACGCCCATGTCGGTCGCCATACGAACAGCGCTGTTTTGAGGTTTATTTTCTTTCCTCGCCTCCAAAGCTTCATGGTCGTAACAAACACTTCTGCGGCCTTTCGGACTTTCTGCTGAACAATCGTAGAAAATGTATTCGCCCGCCTTCTTGTCATAACCAACAACATCCGGTTCACCGCCGGTACTTTCCATCTCATTCAGCGACCACAATTTTTTCGGATCGGCTTCCAGCTTTGCTTGCACCTTGGCCCATTCGAGTCCTTTATGGCGGTTCATGTTTTTCTCAAATCGGGCTTTCAATGCGCTAAGCAATTCTTCCCGTTGTTGTGGTGACAACTTCTTTTTGTTGTTAGTCATACTTGCACATCACCTTTTCTACCTTTGTTCAAACAACCGTAGTTTACTCATTGTATCGGCTGACACCGCCGTTTCAGAAATACGTTGACACAGCCAGACATTGAAGTAAAACTGCAGTCACAAAAAAGCACAAGGACACAATGAAGAGTGGTCGGGTTGACGCATCTAAGCAGGACCAAGTGATGATTGTTCGACGAGTAATTGTATTTGCCGTGCTGATGATTGTCTTCGCACCTGGAAGTGTGTTTGGACAAGAGCGAAAAGCCCCACAATTCGAACTCAGGGATCTCAATGGACGCATGGTGCGGTTGAGCGACTATCGGGGGAAGGTGGTCCTAATAAACTTTTGGGCCACCTGGTGTCCTCCATGCCGTGCGGAAATGCCAGATTTAGTGAGATTCCAACGTCAGTACCGCAAGAGAGGTTTGCAAATCATCGGAATTACTTACGAGCCGGAGAATAAGGCCAGCGTACGTAGATTTGCCAGAAATCTTAAAGTCAATTACCCTATCATCCTCGGCTCCCCTCAGATCAAAGCACGTTTTAGTTCAGAGGAAACTCTGCCTCTGACCGTCGTTATAAATCGCGACGGCAAAGTAAGCGACGTAATCGTCGGCATACTTCTTCACGAAGAATTCGACGAGAAGATCAAACCGCTATTGATGAAGAATGTAGAAGGAGGATAAGAAGTGCGAAATCGAATCATCAGTCTTGTTGTCAGTAGTGTTATGGTGATGACGCTCGGCGTGATTACTGCCGCAGCTTTCACCAAGACGGCCACCATTAAGGTTGAGGGAATGAAGTGCGCGAAATGCTCTTCATCGGTAGCTAAAGCGCTCAAGGCTACCGAAGGCGTTGAGGATGTACAGGTCAGCTCCGAAAAGGGCGAGGCCGTCATCAAGTATGACGATCAGAAGTTGACGGAAGCCAAGCTCCGTGAAGTTATCAACAGCACTGGTTTCAAGGCGGTGGCAGAACCGGGACAATAAAATTGCCGTTAACTCATTAATGGCGATCGACTCGTCGATGGTTTTCTGTGCGGCGTGCCGTTACTTTAAGCGGCACGCCGATTCTATATCCCACCAGATGGAGAATCATATGAAGCTAACGATTCAAGTCGCAATCTTTTTATTATTGCTAACACCCGCATTCGTCAATGCACAAAGCCACGGTGGCAAAGACGAGAAAACGAAGGATGAGATACAAAAACTATTCAGCGATTTGAATGAAGCGATTGCTAAAAAGGATCGTGCCCGGCTTGAACAACTCTATGCAGACGAGTTTCAGTTCATCCGTCCCTCTGGCGCGGTTATCGATAAGACAAAGCAAATCAGTGGCATCATGGCTAACGATCCGCTCTCGGCAACTCCGGTTCCGGCTCCAGCGCACGATAGTCTCATGCTGTACGGTGACGTAGCTGTTGCGCGACATACGCTGCGCGGCACTGCGGTCAGTAGCATCTTTGTAAAAAAGAACGGCCAGTGGCAACTACTACAGGCACAAGGAACTCGTCTGGCGCCAGAGCGCAATCCAATAAATCTCGATCCTAAACTGTTAGATTCTTTCGTAGGAAAGTATCAGTTTGGACCAAACGCCATTGCCACGGTCACACGTGAAGGCGATGCTCTTAAGTGGCGCGGCGGAAACCGAATGCCCGTGACGCTGGTCCCTCTATCTGAGACACACTTTTTCGCTAGAGAGACAGAGACGGAAATGATGTTTGTTAAGAACGAAAGGGGACAGGTGACTGACGTCGTGTTGAGGGTAGGTGCGTGCCAGGACTCAAAGGCGACTAAGATGTAGCATCTCGGCACCTAAGAATTTGAACGAAGTCTGCTTTCATTCAGAATCTTCCAACAGGAGCAGGATCAAATGATCAGTAGCGCCACCCAACGTTCGATTCTTCGCGTGATTCACATCATCTTTGCCATTCCGATAATCGGTTACATCTATAGCCCGTTCGATCAAATTCCAAATTACGCACCCGTAGTTCGGTTTGTCGCCGTTCCTGCGATTGTCCTGACGGGACTTTGGATGTGGAAAGGCCACCTCGTTCGACGACTCTTTTCGAAAAGCTCGTAGGAGCCATTCTTGGATAGGGTCAGTACAGGGAGCGGTAGCCGCAATTATTTTTTGTGAGCCTATGGTTCATCATTCAGCATGTCGGGAGGCGAAGGATCACTGAGCCGAATGTCAAAAGATAAGCACCCTTCAGGGGGACGTGAGGCAAACCGCAACGCGGCCTTCCGGAGCGATTCTCGCTTCCGAGCGGCGTTTGGATTTACATTATTAACGGCGAGTACTTCGTTTATGGCTCTAAGCTTTCGAGAAAAGAGACAGAGATCGCGAGATTCGCTTAATAATGCGTGTGAATACGTCCGTAATTCCATAGACTTCTCGTAGAGCTCTCGATCACGACTTGGCTCTTGTGATTCAGTCACTTGAGGCTCGTTTATAGGCATCTTCCCTCCGACGTATGTCTGTACTTCGCCCAGGTGCCGGATTGATTTTCGAAAACTCCGCTCGCAGGATCGAGTAACACTCGCACGCCACTGACTCTAGCGCCTCCCGATTGACGATATGGAGTTGGCCGCGCCGGTATTCGATTGCATGCATCTCCTGTAACAACCCCGCTGCGACAGTGACGCCGGCACGGCGAGCGCCAACTCTCGATGCGATCAATTCCTGAGTCAATCTCAAATTTATATCGCCAACTCGATCATGAATCATCAACAGCCAGCAGCAAAGCCGTTCAAGAAGTGTGTGCCTGGAATTGCAGACACTCCGTTGAGAGATTTGGATAACCATCGAACGGTAACAACTCAAAAATGGCTTTAGAGCCGCCCCATTTTGAACGAATAATTTATCTAACGTCCTTGCCTCAACCTGCGCTGCTTCTCCGCTGATCAATACCCAATTCCATTGTTTGCTGACGCCGCTGCCGAGAATCGCGGACAATCCTACAAGCCCCTCGAAGCCGACCATCGAGGTCTCGAAAGTAGTCCCGTCCTCCATGATCGCAAGATTCGATACCACGGAGTTGAGCGGGAAATAGACAGACTCTATTTTGTCACCGTGCTCATAAAGAACCTGATTTGTTTCGAGCGAAACGATACGCGAGTCAATAAAAAGGTCAGGAGCAAACTCGTAGCTCAGGAGAGCATTAAGTAGCTTGTTTGTAGAACGGAGGATTTCTATTCCGCTGTACCGGGGTGCAGCGCGGCCAAAACTCTCACTTTCTTTTAATCCATCTAGACACTCGTAGCTTTCCTCATGTCATTGTACGCTCTTAGTCAGTTAGTACAAGGCAATTTCAAGCACTTCGTAGTGGTGTAATTGTGTATTGGCCGCGGCGCGGCCAGATGTTTATAGCCACCACCAGCCTTAGGACCGCGCTCCAGCGGAGCGCGATGTGTCCGTGCAGCAGCAACATTCGGCTCCGCTGGAGCCGTAATTAACTTTTAGGGGCGTGGCTATAAACATTTGGTCCCTCCGGGACCCAGCAATGTTTGAGCAACACACTATTACCCCACTACCAAACACTTCATACACCACCCATCACGTGTCAGAATTTTCCGGCGTTAGCCTCCACCTTTCTACAACTAGTCCTTCTCAAATCGGTGCTTTTCCAGCACTTTTTTCATTCAGTTGATAAGAACTCGTTTGGAACAACGGTTGCCAAAACACGAGTAGTTTGAAAATAGGAGATTTGTCAGTGAGTAAGAAATATTTAGCGATAACACTTTCCGTAATCATCACCGCACTGAGTTTTGGTTTGCCTGCGACTGCGTCAGCACAATCGACTGCGGAGATTGAAAAGATCCGGGCAAGGGTCCAGACACTATCAACGAGCAAAGACTCGCAAGTCCAAGTCAAGTTTCGCGATCGCACCAAGGTTAAGGGCTATATCGAGTCCGTCGAGCCGGTAAGCTTCAAACTCAGGGATCCGAAGGACGGAACGTCACAGTCAATCGCTTATTCCGAGGTCGAGAGCGTGAGTAAGGCGGATGGCATCTCTACAAAGACCTGGCTAATTTTGGGTGGCGTGGCAGCAGGCGCAGTTACGACGTGGCTGATTGTCAAACCTGCGGTATGTGATGGTGGCGCTCAAACCCGTGGGATCTGTTGAGCTAAAACTCTCCTCAAACCTTTTGGTGCTAAAATCGTTCTGCCTAGTATGTATTGCCCTCGATGCGGAAAAGCCGAACAGGTAGCTGAAACTTTTTGTCGTCAGTGCGGACTTTTTCTGCCTGATCTTTCGAAGCCAGTCAAACGTGAGCTTCCGCCTGAGGATCATCTACAAGCAAACACGGTTCTAAATTCACTAACCATACTCGTGAGTTTTACCTTGTCGATTTTGCTGTTTGCCCTCAGGCCGAGCTCGCATCCGCTGATCTATACTACGGCTGGTCTTCTGATCGCGATCGGCGCGTGGCACATTCAGACTCTCATCAGAACCCAGAAGCTCAAAAAGCAGTGGAAACGAAGAGCGCCCTTAGCTGGAGTTGAGACTGGTTTGCCCGAACCAGAGCGGGCAGTCAAATCCGCGTCAACCGCAAAGTTATTGGACCAGGCAGACTTCTCCGATGCAGTTCCAGCGAGTGTCACGGAAAATACCACCAGGCATTTGGTTGAGAGATCGCGGCCAAAGGTTTCGTAAGGACCACAGCGCCCACGAAGAAAGACCACACAGCGCCGCGAAGAATAGACCACACAGCGCCGAAGGCGCGAGATATGAAAGCCAGGGGCAAGTCCCGACTTTGTCGGGACGTCGCCCCTGGATCAAATATCAAAGAGAGGCGGGGTAGCCCTGAAAGGGCGTAATACGGTGGCGATTATTTCGGCCTTTCAGGCCTTGGCTCCGCTTTTGGATGGTTAACCAGGGGCGACGTGCTCCGCTTCGCGTTCGCACTTGCCCCTGGCTTTCATATTCCGCGCCTTCGGCGCTTGAAGCGAAACCGCATGTTGAAAGCCAAACAACGTATTGACAGCGCTTCAGATCAGGCATATAACCTCCCCCTACCCGATATAAGCTTCTGACAACAATGGTGAATTAACCGATTTTTGGCATGCGTGGTTTCCATCGAAACCACGTCAATCTTTCCCCCTCATGCGGTTCCACGTTCACTTATCCTCAAGAGGAGGTTGGCCATGAAGAAATTTTTGCTCGTGTTGATTCTCACAGTTGCTGTGTTGGCCCACCCGGTTCCCGCGCAGCAGCCATTTGGCGTACCACGCAGCCTCCAACTCGTGGAAGCTTCGATTCCGGAGTTGCAGATGGCTTTGCGTTCGCGGCTCATTACATCTGAACAGTTAGTTCAGATGTATCTCAATCGCATCGCCGCATACGACGACGCGGGCCCGCTGCTCAACTCGTTCATTCATATCAACGCAAATGCTCTCGAAGAAGCCCGCGCTCGTGATCGTGATCGACATCGCGGACGCGCTCATGGACCACTATTCGGAATTCCGGTGTTGTTAAAGGACAACATCGATACCTCAGATATGCCGACCACTGCCGGATCCGTTGCGCTTGCAGGTTCGATTCCTCCTAACGACGCATTCATTACTGACAAGCTGCGTGAAGCGGGCGCCATCATTCTCGGCAAAGCTACGCTAACGGAGTTCGCAAACTTCATCGCCCTTGGAATGCCGTCCGGGTATAGCTCGCTGGGTGGCTATGGCTTCAACGCATATGATCCGAGACCACTTCCGGCTAGTGATGGGCGTCCGGTGCTTACTCCTGGTGGCTCGAGTTCAGGGTCAGGCATCGCTGTATCGGCAAGTCTTGTTGCAGTAGCCGTCGGCACGGAGACATCGGGATCGATCCTGAGTCCGGGTTCGTCGAACGGCGTTGTTGGAATCAAACCAACGGTAGGGTTAGTCAGTCGTACAGGCATCCTGCCGATCACTGCTGATCAAGATACCGCTGGTCCGCTCGCACGAACCGTCACCGATGCTGCAATTCTACTAAGCGAGATCGCCGGCCATGACGCGAATGATTCGGCAACTGCACCATGTTTAGAGCCTGGTAATTGCCATTCGGACTACACCAAGTTTCTGGACAAACACGCACTCAGAGGTGCACGCATAGCAGTGCCTCGCATTCCTTACTGGCTCGGTTTTACACCTGCTCAAGAGCAGATCATGTTGAACGCGATCGCAGCTCTCCGCGAACAGGGAGCGGTTGTGGTTGATCCTTTCGAGATTCCTAACCAGGCAGCAATATCAGCGTTCGGAATCTGTGTGACTTTCCCAGCGCCGGCAAATTGTTCGACCGTGTTGATGTATGGTCAAAAACACGACCTCAACGCCTATCTGACAACCAGGCCCAATGCGCCGGTTCACACGTTGAGCGACATCATCGCGTTCAACAATGCGAATGCTGCGGTGGCATTGAAGTATGGACAGGCAATCTTTCTTGCTGCTAATCAGCTCGATACGAGCCCGGGAAGTGCAGACACGCAGCGATACCTCGCGGATCGTGCGTTGGACGTGTCACTCACAAGAACTGGGCTTGATGCAGTCTTCAATGGTCCAGACGGAATCAAAGGTACTGATGATGACTTTGATGCGATTCTCTTTCCACAGAATCGTGGTGCGGCGGCGCCGGCGAAAGCGGGTTACCCGAGCATCGTCGTTCCCGGAGGATTTACGCCACCGGCTGGTCCAGTAATCAATCCAGCACCATTCGGCGTGACGTTTACTGGCCGCGCATTCAGCGAAGCGAAGCTGATCGCTCTTGCATTCGCATACGAGCAAGCCACGAAACATCGACAACCGCCGGCGAGTGCGCCGCCGCTCCCGAGCGATTTTGTGAGCCGCCGATAACTACAACCTGCGAGGGCAGTGATGGGGAACGCATCGCTGCCCTCACCACCTCGGAGCTTTCGATGCTAAGTTCTGTTGTGAAACTATTTGTTTCGGGAACCATCGTTGTTCTGATCTGCTGCACGTCACTTAGTCACGCCGAAGCGGCGGTCTTTCGCGATCGCGCCTCATTTAACGCTGCCTCACAGAATCTGAACACTATAGATTTTGAATCGGGCGCGAACGTCCCGGACGGTTTAGGCTTTTTGGAGATTGACGGCGTCTTCTTTCGTAACTTCAATGGCACGCCCTCAATCGTAAATGGGCAAAATGGCAATAAGCTCTTGTTCGGACCGACCGTGGGCGAACTCGTGCGCCTAACGGTTTTCCTTCCACCCGGCACAACGGCTGTCGGATGTGACCAGTTCAATACACCGATGATCCTACAAATCTCCACTGGCGAGAGCGTCACGATGAACCCGTCGGATACTTCAACTTTCGTCGGCTTCGTCTCCGATCAACCCATCGAGAGTTTGGTGATCACACTCGACTTTCCGGAGCCAACACCGAGCGTGCTAATTGACAATCTGTCTTTTGGTCAACGACGCGCCGGGAACGAACCGCCATTGCCACAGTTACTCGTAACCAATACTGGACGGGCTGTCGCACTAGATTCAGTGGTGACTACAAGCGAGCCTTTCCGCGTTGCCGCACCCCACCTTCTCTCTACTGACGGACGTACAAGAATCACGCTCTTTGTAGTCGGTGTTTTACTCGAGCCCGCCGACCTGCCGTTCGTAACGGTCCAGGCGGAGGACACACAGCAGCGTCTGTTCGACCTACCCTGTGAAGCAACGGCCCGAGTAAAAAACTTGAGCTGGATGTCGCAGGTGACTGTTCGCCTTCCTGATACGCTTGGTGCCGGCACCGTGAATGTCAGCGTTCGAGTGCACGGCCTGGTGAGTAACAAAGCGCCAATTAAAATTGAGTAACGCGCGTTACTGTTTTGAATGCTTCCTATAAGCGGCCGCTAACTTCGTGTCGTACTTATTAATCTTGTAGTTCTTGCCGTTGTAACCTCTGGCGAATGCTGCCCAATTGCGGTTTCGTAGCGCGCCGTCCAGATTGCTGGCGGTAATGAAGTGGCAAAAGGCTTTGAGTTGTTCGCCCTCGCTCTTCAACATCGCGGCGTGGAAATCTTCCAGCGTCGCAAACCCACAAATCGCGAAGTTAAAACCCATGAGTTGAAACTTACCCCAAGAACACGACTTTATCGCGGCGGTGTTATTAAGGGCGGCGGCTATGTTAAATCGATCCCACTGATGCGCGCCGCCGGCCCCGTAACCACCGGCGGACTTCCTTGAAATATCGGGATGCGTAGCACTGAAAGCGCCCTTGGTAAAGGCGTGAAATTTGTGACGCTCGAACAAGATCGTGGGCCTCCCGTCAGCCATGAAGCCGGCGCCGCGACTTTCAACTTCGGCAACCGCTTTGATAGCGGCAACCTCGCACTTGAGCAGCTCAGCCGCCTGCTTGAAGTCATCCTCAGTCAAAGTCGAGCCACGCGTGGTAGCTGTGTTCGTTGTCTCGGCGGCAGGCGTCGAGTCACTGGCTTTGTCCCCGCTGGAATTCAAAGCAGCCAATGTTTTTGGACCAACCATACCGTCAGGCTCAAGCCCATTGGCTTTCTGAAACGCGAGCACTGCGGTCTGTGTCCCGAGCCCGAATTTCCCATCAACACCATGTGGATCGAATCCGAGCTCTTTCAGCCGCTGCTGCAAATTTTTTACTTTTGGCCCAGATGAACCTTTTTTAAGTGTAGGCACTGACTGTTCTCCTCTTAGATTATTTGTCTATTTAATTACGTCGGGGTCAGTGATTTCAGAATTCGTAGACGTACGCCGTGCCTGCATTGGGTGCGACGTCGGATTTTCCGAGCGCTCCAACCAGGACAGTATTATTGCTCACCGCCACTGCACAACCGAAAGCGTCGTTTTGCGCAGCATCCGACGCGAATAGCTTTTCGAATAAGGACCAACCCGACTGTCCATTTCGCTTGTACACATAAGCGGCACCACCGGATGGTGCGGCATCATTATCATTCACGCTGCCAACTGCGATCGTGTCCGCACTCACAGCGACACGTAAACCGAATCCATCAAATGCGTCTGAATCTTTCGCGACGAGTTTTCTGTCCTGCAACCAGCCGTGCAAGCCGCGAGTAAAAACATACGCAGCGCCAAGCGTGTGAGACCCAACCTGATCCTGTGGGGCGCCAACCACAAGCGTATCGCCGCTCATTGCGATGTGAAAGCCAAATGATGCGCTATCACTTGGATCCTGTGCATGCAGTTTTTGTTGTTGAATCCAATTCGATCCATCAAAAGTGAAAACATAGACAGCGCCGGAAAAGAAACCTAACTCCGCGTCGCCATCGGCGCCAACCGCAATGGTGTCGTCGTTCATAGCGACCGAAAGACCGAAGCGTGCGAATGAAGCTGGGACATTCGCCGTCAGTTCTTGCTGCTGGAGCCAAAGTGAATTAATCCGGCGGAAGACGTACGCCGAGCCCACTTCAGTTTGATTGAGATCAGAATTTCCAAAAGCACCGCAAACAATCGTGTCGCCTTTGATCGCGACAGAGATGCCGAAGTTGTCGAAAGCTGTATTCTCGCTGCCGATCAGCTTTCCTTCAGGAGTCCACTTCGTTAGGGTACGAACAAACACGTAAGCAGCACCCGCAGCGACATCCGTATTGAAATCACCGTTTGCTCCGACCACGATTCGATCACCATCAATCGCCACCGACGCGCCAAAGAAACTGCCCGGAGTCGGATCCCCGATCAATTTCTGACTAAGCTGCCAACCAGTCGTGGATTTTTCGAAAACGTATGCAGCGCCAGTACCGCTTGCTACGTTAGGGGCACCAACAACGGCGACATTTCCTTGGACAGCGACTGCCTGACCGAACTGATCACTTTGCTGGGCGTCGGGTGCGGTCAGTTTAGTTTCGACTGAAGCAGCTGAGGTTAGCGTTGAGGCGTTGACGGATAAAGCGACACATAAGATCAAGAGGATAGACAAAGGGGTCGATTTCATGATTCTCCTTCGCATTGCGTCCTGCTGGATGGTAAAGACCTGGAGCGTGAATTCGGACTCGCTGACGGGACCTGAGGCGTGCAATTACTCAAAAGTACAGGTGCTCAGTCAATCATGCCGTTTTGATTTAAGTCAAGAGTTAAATTGGCCGGCACTTTCATAAGATGGTTGGCGCAAAGGTGGAATTAGGATTACTATGTGCGTCTTCTTTTACTGGACGAGGACTGCTTCGTGAAAGTATTCGCTTCAACCCTTCTCTTTTTGTTTCTTGGTGTCCAGGCGGCCAGCCTGGTTTCAGCCCAGGACCGAAAGGATACTGATAAAAAACAGGAATCTTCCAGTTCGAATCAAGCGGCAGTCAATAATCCTGAAAAAGAGGTCGCATTAATATCCATTGAGCTTGTCGGTGGCGGGCGTTTACAAGTCGAAGAACTGCGAGAAACCCGCGATGGTATTTGGTACAAACGTGGAGGCGTCACAACGCTCCTCGACCCGGCGCGAGTTGCGCGCATCGAACGACCGTCGTCCGGCGAAACCCCGCAGGTCAGCCCGGCTGCAAAAGAATGGTCGCTTGCCGATTCCAAGAGGGTGGAAGACTTCTTCTTCGCTAAATTCGGTCGTCCATTACCTACATCAGCATTTGGACAATCGGACATTCACAACCGTTGGGGACTCGATCACCGCCAGGGGATGGATGTTGGGCTTCATCCGGATAGTCAGGAGGGCGCTGCCCTTGTTAACTTCCTGCGAGCCGAAAAGATCCCTTTCCTCGTCTTTCGACACTACATTCCCGGCGTAGCCACCGGACCACATATCCACATCGGACGCCCATCACACCGATACATCCGTCGTTAGTAAAGCGTCGATGTATTTGGCGGTTATAAACTTGCCTCAAAAATCAAAATCGCCCTATCCAAGCATCACGTCCTGACTTGCGAGGCAAAGCACGCGTGCGCGCGTGCCACTAGTTACCTTTATTAAATAAACGGAAAGTAAGCCCCAGCGTAAACGCGTGTGAGTAGCCGGGTGTGCCGTGAATTTGCGCGATGGTTGGACCACTCGGACGCACGCGGGACTCGAAAAAGTTCTGCGTCTCAAAGTATTTCTTGTTCGCGAGATTATCGATTGAGAAGTTGAAGTCGACCCAGCGGCGAATGCGCTGTCTCATACTGAAGTCGAGCACATCCAGACCCGCTGCGCGAATCGAAACGTCCTCGCCGTCAAGCCGGTAGTTGCTCACGTGCCGGTAGTTGATGGCGCCGAAGAAACCGCGAAGACCGGAAACTGTTAGACCGCCATTACCTACCGTATGCGGTGAGCTGTCGACATAAACTCGCGGCGAAGTACCTCGGAAAAAAGCATTAGTTACCTGAGTCAGCCCCCCATTAACCGACACGTAGCGTGTTAATCGAGCCGAGGCCTTAACCTCATAACCGGTGGAACGGCTCGGCCCTTTGAACTCAAACGTTCCATCGTCGGGTATGTAGACCTGTTCGTTCGAATGATCGATCAGGAAATAGCCCGTGCTCATTGAGAAGTGTCGTTTTTTGTAGGCGATGCTCGCTTGATAGAAATCTGTGGTTGCGATCTTAGGGCTGTCAGCCTGTTGGACCACTCCGCGTGCATCCTGACTATTGAAGCCACGACCATAGTTGACATAAAAACGTCAGCGGCACGCGATCCGAGACTGTGTACGCGGCGGAAGCCTTTGGTTGGAAGCGATGTGCACCTTGCACACCAGCAAAGGACGTCTGAGTAGTTGGAGTTTCGTTGATACCATTCTGAACGTTGAAGCGAAAGTAATCCCACCGTAGCCCTGCTTCCAGATGCAATCGACCGTTTAGAAGATCGATTGCCTCCTGCGCGTAACCAGCGAAGTTGGTCACGTTCGCGTGCGCGTTAGTTTGCAACACGCCCCTGTTGTCGATGCCAGCCGCCTGATTCAGCGCCAAGCGGTTCGGATTGCGTTCTATGGAAGGGAAGAGTCCGATCTGGATCTGGTTAGCGTGCAGATTACCACCAACCGTCAGCAGTGCCTGCTTGCGGAAGAGTTTGTGTGGCTTAAGAAATTGCAAGTTGATTCAATCTTTTCAATGTACGTAGGAACTGTTCTGCTTGGATGGGCCTTAGCCTACCCGGCCTAATTCTTCGCGGTCAATCGCGATCCTTCACGACGCCGTTCGAGCCGTGCTATTTTTCCGCAAATGCCTTTGTATTTACGTTCACGGCAAAAAAGTACGGTCTAAGCCTGCGAAGCAGGCGGAAGCATAAAGCCTGGGGCGTAAGCCCCAGGTCAACAGCGCAAACAGATTTCAAGCCCGCGAACGCGGGCGACAGCGCGATCGCAATGAAATGCTAACGATTTTGCGGCCAACTAGCTGCCGCCCATTTCATGGGCTCGCAATTCATTTTCATTCTGATCCTGGGGCTTGCGCCCCAGGCTTTATGCTTCCGCCTGCTTCGCAGGCTTAGAACCGCACTTTTTGTGCAAGGCCTTTATAACTTTATAACTCGCTGACTTCCAGATGCTGTTAACGGATCCAAGATGGTCGACATTAGCCGGTGGTTATGGGGTGCCGTATGATCCGCGGCCTGTATTGTCGAAACTTGCTGCTAACGTTGAGGTGGCGAGTGCGTGGGATGAGTTATGGAATAATTTGCATCATCAGGGTGCTGTCGGCGAGGCTTCGTATGCCACTGTAACTGCGCTAGCCGATCTTTACAGCAATGACAATCTGCCAGACTGGAATCTCTTTGCGTTGATTGCGACAATTGAGGTCGAACGTCATTGCAAAGAAAATCCGCCTCTGCCCGAATGGCTGTGTGATGACTATCAAGTAGCCTGGCGAAAACTGGAACAACTCGCGCTGACCAGGCTACGGGAGAGCACCGATTCTGAGACGCTGCAATCATTGTTGGCAGTACTTGCGATTGCACGTGGCAACCTGAAACTGGGCGCATTAATCATTGGGTTAGATAGGTCCGAATTGGATGAAATTCTTGAGCAATACATGGCCTGGAATGAATCCTACGACGAAGCGGCGAGCTAACATGATTACACGTCGTGATTTCACGAAATCTCTCGCCGGTGCCGTTGTTCTCTCGACTCTGAAGACGGATTTAGTCTGGCCGTTAGATGTGCCGCAGGTGTCTGCGAAGGCTGCTGATCTCTATCGCAGCTCATTCGTGCTCGACTGCAACGCCCTTGCATCTATCGGTTACCAGCTTGCCGGCGACGAACAGGAAACAAGACTAAAGGCCGTGCGCGAGTCAGGAATCACTGTCCTCAAATCTACTCTCGGAGGAGCGACCGGTACATTCGACGACACCATGGCCGACATTGCCGCGGCGGACCAATTGATGGAGAAGAGATCTGACTTGTTCCTGAAGGTTCGCATCCACGGCGATCTGGACCGTGCAAAGCAACAGCGCAAGATAGGCGTCATCTACTCTTTTGAAGCCGCCAGCATGCTGGAAGATAAGGTTGAACGAATTGAACACTTCCGCAACCAGGGTGTCCGCGTCATGCAGCTTACTTACAACCGGCGGACTCCTTTCGGTGTCGGATGTCTCGACGGCGATTCCGGCGGGTTAACTGAACTAGGGCGCAAAGCAATCGCAAAGATGAACGGGATCGGTGTGGCACTCGATCTCAGTCATGCTAATACACAGACTATTGCCGAGGGCATTGCTGCCTCGAAGAAGCCACCGATCATCTCGCATTCAGGTTGCCGCAGTGTTCATATGCACCCGCGCAACATAGAAGACCGCGAGATGAAAGCTCTTGCCAATAAAGGTGGTGTCATGGGTATTTATATGCTGCCGTATTTGACACCTTCGCCGAAGCAGCCTGCGCGGCGAACAGTTTACCGCCTCCGGTGTAGCGGGGTTGTTCATTCTGATATGTCTCTTCACGTTGCCTTTTATCGCGAGTGCGATTTGGGCGGCGCGGAGCACTCGAACGGACGGGACTAAACCGCCATTGCTACCCGCTAAAGACGAAGAGCACAGAGAGACGGACCAGGACGGCAAGAATCCGAATGGATTTCGTTTCTCTGAAGGCCACGTCTAACCACCGTTGAATATGATCTGACGCCTTTCGGTAAAAAGGTTGCAACCCCCTTGATGCGACCGAGGAGCTTGAAGCGAGTGTACGATCCAAACGCGTGCCCGCACGTGATGGGCGCCGCTAATTGCGGAAGGAATCCAAATTTGTACTTGGATACAGTCAGTACCGTCCGCGTTAGCGGATGGGTACGAAGTCTAAGCGTTTGCTAATATTTCGTAATCCGATCGGCAGACGGTATTTACTGGTGTCCAACTGCACGCACAAGCCAACCCTGCGGTCTTCTCGATGTAGGAAATGACTGACAGACGCTCCTACCACATCTTAGGCTCATCTGCTTTCCTGATTGGTCTGCTGTTACTACTCTTGAATGACTTTGTCTTCAAGGAACTGTTTCATAATGCATTTACCGGTAAGCTCTCGGATTTTGCAGGATTGTTTGTGTTTCCACTCTTCTGGACCGCTTTCTTTCCACGCCAGAAACTTTTCGTTTTTATCTCAACCGCGGTGCTGTTTGTTTTTTGGAAATCAGTTTATTCGCAATTCTTAATTGAAGGATGGAACAGCCTACCGTTCTTTGGAATTCAGAGAACTGTCGATGTTAGCGATCTCTGGGCATTGCTCATCCTTCCGCTCTCGTACCGCTACAGCAACACTTCTTCTGGCGTGCACGTTCCGAATAGGCTCATTTATTTGATTGCGATTGTCTCAATTTTTGCCTTCACGGCTACGCAATTCAGGCAGAAGGTGTCATTTAGCAGTGAATACCAGTTTCAAAGTTCTAGAAAAGAGTTGCTTGAACGCCTGAGTTACTTGCCTACCAATGAGGTGTCGGACTCCTTTTGGAATGCAGATGCGTTCGAGATTCAGTTTGATTCTTGCAACGGTAAAGCAACGGTAACTGTGCAAGAGCGAGAGAACCAAAGTGTTATCACTTTGAAAGAGATGGACTTTCGTTGTCCGGGCGAAGCCAGACCGGATGAAATGCGTAAGTATTTCGAGAAGGAGTTTATCGACAAGTTGCGTGAAGGGCCTGCCGGCAAGTCGCGTCAGGTGTTATATGTTTGGGCCAAAGCCTGACTACCGAAGGCCTTTCATCATCCTCTTCGAAGGGCTACGTTGATGCGTTGGTCACAAGTGGCTGGCAAACTAAGTTGGGAACCGAGACGTTCGCCAAATAGTCGCCACGGCGCCGATAAGTATGAGTATCAATGAGAGAACGAACAATATCGATTTCGCAGCGGTAAAAACGGTTGCCACTCGGGCTACTGATGAAGGTTCACCATCGAACTGCAACGCCAGATATGCAGCCGTGAGGTTTTCCAGCAAGTCCGCCGCTGCAGTGAGCAACGGGACAATCACTAAGTTCTTCGCGTTCTGAGGAGCATAGACACGAATCAGCAGTATTGCGAACAGCGCCCCGTAGACAATCGGGAACAAGATATCGAGAGTCAATTCAGTCGCTGCATAGATTCGTCGACCTCGTTCTCCGATGGTGTGAAGAAAGTCTCGGGCTTCGACTGGAGAATACCAGAAGCGACTATCGAGACCTCGGTTCTCATACCCGAGGACCTTGCGCCGGTACTCGAAGCCTTGTGCGCAAAGTATAAAGAGGATAAAGAGGAGAGCCACCACGGCCCACGTTCCTCGCCGCTCGAGTAAATTGTAGGACGCCTCCCACATAGTTCATCGTCCCAAATCAAGATTCAGTTCCGCTATTTCCAAATGGTGCGTAGGCAGTCAGCGAGGCGTTCAGCGCCCTGGCCGGCAAATCCGCTCCAGGGAGACGATGTTCGCCAATAACTGCAAAAGTCGGTACACAGAAACTTTGCATCACTAAGCTCGATACCAGCCACTTCAACCAGGAGTTTTTCATCAATTTTTGAGATTACTGGTTGACGAGTTCGCAATTCCTTTATCACCAATTTATTCTTAGCCAGAAGAGTAGAGACGGCCCGCATCACCGCATCAGCCTTGGGATCAGAACCCCTCTCAAACGACATCCCATGAACACGACTCACATACCTCTGCGCGAACCATTCTGCAAGTCCCTCTTCCAGGATCGTCAGAGTGCCTCCAAATGCTACGGCGCTCATGACATGAACCGCTTCATGAGCGAGTTCCACTGAGGCAAGCCAAGGCTTAATTCTCGACTCGCGACTCAAATATATTCTGGCCATCCGCAAGGGCCGAATAACGAAACTCCGCGCGGTAGTGCCCTCAGTAATCCGAGGTATAGACAGTTGAATTGAGGCATCCCTGGGACCAAACAGCTGTTCAGCCTCTTTGAATATCCTCGACAACTCCTGCATCAATGTTTGTTCATAAGAGCGATCGTTCGCAGATAACAAATATTTTGCTTCTGCTTCGATTGCTAACAATTCTTCCATGAAGCGCATAACCGGCATGGACTAACTATATAGCCAGGTGAAGGCTGTCGGAAAGTGTGAGCTGTCCGTGGGTCAAAGCGTTTCTAGGCCGTCTGCGTCTTCCCACCCTTTGACCAGAGAGCAACGCCAAGCAGTACCAACCCGTAGCCCACCCCGACGAAAAGCACCAGCACTCCTATGTATCGGTGCGGCGGTAATGCTCCATACACATGGAATAATATGGACGAGACGCCTGCGATGAGTAGAAGTCGGTGCGCCGTGGGCCGCCTCTGCCAAAACGCTATACCTGAAGCGATTATCAGGAGGCTCACGACTATGCCGGCGAGGCCGACAAGGAGCGGTTGCACTTCGCCTCCCTGAACACCGCGTACAATGAACTCCTGGACGGCGCCGAAGCCCAGGAAGAGGGCTACGAGTATGCTGAGCAGAGCTATGGCCATGTAAACCTCCGCGAACCAGAGTCGTGATAGAGTTTTGAAGTTAGACACCGCTGCAGTAATTTTGTTTCTGAAGTATTTGACGTTCGCGAGTACGGCACACGTAAATGATCCGACAAATTCCAGGAGATCTGCTCGAGATAGAGTTTGATGGCAAGTTCTACTATGTCGTCGTTCTAACCAAAATTGTAATGTTTGGAGGGAACATTATATTTGCGTTCCACGGTGACGGCACCCAACGATCAAGTGACTCGCTGACGGCACATGATTCAGGATTTAACATCTGCACTGATTTACTACTGCCTAAAAAAGAAGGAATTGTTCGCCGGTTGCGCCACTTTCCGGATGTATCCGGGTTTTGGAGGACTCGACTGGCGAAGGGCACGAATGAGTGGCGGAAGGGTCATAAGGCGAGCAAATGGTATATCTACCGTGTAGACGATTTGCAGAATCACATTGAGATCCGAAGCTCAATGCCGGCGAAGTATGCTGCTGCAATGGACCACGGTATGTCTTCATTTGATCTCGTCGCGTCGAAGATTCTTAACGGCTACACGCCAGAACAAGACCCCTTCTTGTGAAGCTCGGTGATGGAAGTGGGCCACCCATTCCGAAGTGGCCCACTCGCGCGACGAGTGCCGCATGTTCATTGCTGTAATTGCGACTGAAAATACGCGAGATCAAAGTACTCTCTGTCCGATTGAACTTTTCCGTCCGCGTTGATCTTGAGGATGCCGATACCGTCTACGAAAAACACATTTCCGGTCTTGGTCTTAAAACGCAACCGCCATTTGATAGCAGCTTCCTGACCGGCGACCGTGACGTCAAACGACTGGATTCTGATTTCATCCAGGATACTGGGAAACGTTTCCAAATAAGCAATGATGGCTTGTGTTCCCTGTATCGGGGTAGTTCCGACCGGATCTTCAATCGTGCCGTCTGGGGCGAACATATTTGCAGTCCCCTGAGCATCGAATGCAGCGAATTTCTCGAACATCTCCGTAGCAATCGCTTCGATCTGTTCCGGAGTTAGATTGTTGGCTGGAGCCGCCTCGACGCGCATGACGTTTGAAGCGACTAAAAACATAAGCGCCATTGCCAGCGCTGTGGTCCTCTTAATAAAACTTAGATTTCTCATCTTCTTCTCCTTAGAATATTTGCTTTGGTCCCAGGGAATATCGCCGTGCAATCGGATTGAGGACGGCGATGGCCCACCAATGACTGATGTAGGGAGAAGTTGTTGAACTCGTCTCTGTATTACTGCGCTGCGAAATTTTTTCTTCCTTTGCGTTAATATCTCGCCGGATCGGCGATATTTCCGGAGATAGGTAGAGGAATGGGCTTCGAATCTCTAATCGGCGTGCTTGGTTTCATGGCCACCCTGCTGCTTGTGCTGGTGGGTCTGCTGAACTTCTCTGTCTTTCGTAAACAACTTCGGATTGCGAAGGAACAAATCGATACTGCTGTGCGGCAGTTGGAGATCGCCCAAAAGCAGCCTGATTTATTTCTGATCCAGCGCGCTGTCACTGAGACTTCAAACCATCTCCGGCTCTTCGTCGAACAACCAAAACTGCGGCCGTACTTTTACAGCGAGGCTGAGTGGCAGGCCGGTGATGAGGTCTCGTTAGACGAGATCCAGGCTATGGCGGAGCTCATTCTTAATAACTTTGCCTCGGCATTGATGCACGCAGCGGCGTTTCCGGAATACCCCGTTCGCGGTGTCGATCGAATCATCATGTTTCATCTCCGTCGCAGCCCCGCGTTGCGCGAGTTCCTAATAGAGAACTTCGAGCGTTTCCCGTTCACCGGTCTGACACTCCTGTGCCTCAAGAACGAGACACGCGATCAGGTGGAGGCGGATCTTGAACGACTTTTGAAAGCGCTCGATGTGGATGGTGTAGAGATCCAACGCCGCAAAGATCTTCTGCAACTGTTTAAGAGTAGTGAGACGCGCGAGCCAATTGAGTTCACGTCGTACAGCATGAAGAGGCGTCGCTAGCTAAAACTATGGCAAACACCAATTCGCGTGTAACGATTCACATGGCGGCGAGCCTCGACGGCTTTATCGCTCGAAAAGACGGACGCGTCGACTGGCTCGAGACATCGGACGAGTTCGCTGGTGGGGATTCTTTGGATCCGGACTTTGTCGAGGCTTTCCTCAACACGATCGATTGCTATGTCATGGGATCGCGAACTTATGAGACCGCGTTGAATTTCGAAGCCAAGGGATTGGGTTGGTCGTACGGCGACAAGCCTACGTTCGTCCTCACTAGTCGCGATCTGCCGCGAACGCGAGAGACCGTCGAGTTCTATTCAGGCGATCTCGCAGAGTTCGTGAATAAGCGCCTGCGGCCCTCGTTCGGTAGTATTTGGTTTGTTGGAGGCGGTGCAGTCTCCGGCGAATGTCTTCGTCGTGGACTGGCCGACGAGATTCGATACTCGATCGTGCCCATCCTGATTGGCGACGGAATACCATTCTTCGAGACGCCAGGCAGAGACGTCGCCCTCCATCTCGTGGAAGTTAAGGCCTACAAAAGTGGCATAGTCGAGCTTCGTTACGACGTGCGTTGATCGCTTACTGTCTTTCACCGATTGAGCCAAACATCCCTACGGGCGTGGATTGCTGGTTTTGTTTTGGGTTGAGTTTCCCTCCGAGTGCAAACACACCTAACCGTGCGGTCTTCGCGGTGACAAGATCCATAAGAGGCGAGGGAACAACCCCACCAATGTCCGTCCATGTGTAACCATCGTAATGAAACACCCGCAATGAATCTGGAGCGTAGTTTGCGAAGGCCGATCTATCGCGCGATCTTGGAAGTTGAAAGCTGACTGTCGCGGGCCGGTAGAAATCGTCTGCGGGATACGACCAAACTGCAAACGGGCCCGAAACGAAAGTATAGCCGTAAGGTAAATCGGGTAGGGCGGTAGAGTGTGAGCCGATAGATACTCGTCCCTTCCTAGGCAAACTCCCTTCTGGCACGGTCAACGTCAGTTGCCCATTCGGCGAAATAACCTCCAACTTAGCTTTGGGCGCTGGTTGATTAATTCGAAAGATAGTAACCGACTCGGCCCGTTGTTTTTGACGATTGGTAGCTTCGACCTCGATTTCGATTTCACTATTGAGGGGAAGTTTTTTGATCTTTCCTGAATAACTCTTTGTCTTCGAGTGATAGCGGAGACGAACCTGTCGTGTTTTTGCATCCGCAATCTTTACTCTCGCAACAGGAGAGTCCTCGAGAGCAACGGGCTGTCCTGCCGCATCCCTGGTTACTACGATGATCTCCCCATCTTTCTTTTTCGGCTTTAACACCGTCACGATGTTGAATGGAGTCGACGCGATCTTGAGTTGCTGTCGTCCCTGCTCAACGTCCTGTGAAAAGGAGACGGGCAATGCGATATTCGGCAGATCTTTGCCAGGTCTTAGCCTCGCCGTGACGGTGCAGTTCACGAATTCAATCTTCGTACCTTCTACCGTGTCTCCGACGTGTCCACCAGTGATTGTCAGGTTTCCGAATTCGTTTGTTATCCCTTGAAGAATGTTTTGGCCGTAAGTCGTTTTCAGCCGGATTTCGCGGCCAGCGTGAGGCGTACCATCCGAGTGTGTGGCGAGAATTGTTATTGGCTGACAGAGATTCGGACGGCTCGTATTTGTGAAAGTCATTTTCGGCGGCATGTCATCAAGCGGGATTTCCCCAAAATTGATTCGGTCGGGGATTGCGCCGCGCGTGTCCGGTGTCTGCAAAGTCCAACGAGGTGTACTGTCAGAGTCACGATAATTTTCTGAGATGGTGGTCCAACAACTCGATTCGCCTTGAAACGTTCCGAGTTTGTGTGGATTCTCAATTCGGTGCGAGCAGAGTTTTACCGCCTCCCAGTTACTGTCCATAATGCAGGACGCTTTGGATCCCTTTAATCCGAAAATATTTCCCACCATCGGCGGCTTGGCAATCAAAATCGCAGTGCAGCCGGCAGGTTCCCCTTTGTATTCGTCCTGCAACCCAAAACCGTAATGACCAAACTCGTGGATAAACTCGTGTGGTTCACAGTTAAGTCGCATATTCATTTGACTCGAGTAGGTCGAAGAATCATTAATCAGGAAAGCGCCTAGCGGAAAGTTTACATGTGGTCCCAGATTTTGATTAGCGTAGATGCGATAATCCGCCTCATTCCAAAACTTCATGTCGTCGACAACTTCCACCTGTTCGATATACATCTGTCCATCAGTGGCGTTGTAGAGGTACTTAGACGCCGCAGTCAGTTTCTGCCTGACAATTTCTATTTCAACCGTCGAAGCATCCCATTCAATCGAGGCAACCACATGCAAGCCTATCAGAGCATTTTGCCGCAATACGCGCAGCACCTGTGCAGCGTTCGGATCGGGGTGGTAATTCACTGACTGGCCAGTCAGTGAACCGTCGTTGTTCACACTCATGCTGGTCGTGTAAACGCGATAGTTCCAATTTTGAAAACTCCCCTGAGCGTGGTTTTCGCGAAACGTCGAGCTTTCTGCAACCAATTTCCTCGCAACTAACTGCGTCCCGGCGCCGAGCGGCGGCGTCCTTAATAACATTCCATTGGCGTCGGTAAGGCCGATGAAAAAACCGTTCGCGTAGACTCGCGCAGTTTGGACATTCGCGCCGCTCTCATCAATTACGTGGATAGAAGTTCGCGTAGCAGCCCGGTAATGAACAGTGCGTGTTACCTCCGTTGTGCCGGCACAGTCTTTGGCGATGAATACGAGCGTATTTTGTCCTTCGAAAAGAAGCCCACCGAGATTCGGGTACGAGATGTGACCGGATGTCGTAAAGACTGGCCCAAAGGTTCGACTACTGGGACCAGTGACGTTGATCTGGAAGGTAGCAAATGGATCAGGTGTCGTTAAATTGGCGTCGACTGTAAAAGCATTCTGGACAAATATCTGACCATCAGTCGGTTCGTTAATCGTAAACACAGGCGGCTGAGTCGCCGGACACTGTGGCGGCGGACCCTGGACGTCAAACTCGATGTCATCGAAGGCCAACCCGTTATTGAAGTTCGTGCCTATTGTTGGGTCGGCAGAACGGAAACCAGCTTTGACGCGCACAATAGTCGCCGAGGGCATCTGAACTTCCAGCGGCCTGGAGATTGGAACTACACGCCGGTTAGGTTTGATCGCCTGCGAGTGACTGAAATTTATAAATGGAGATGGAGGTGCGATGACAGGGCCGGTCGGTCCGACAGTCGTATTGACTTCTTGAACCAGATTATTGTTCGCGTCGTAGGCACGCAGTCTCACAATCTCCTCTTTATCGAGGCGGCCCGCGAACCCAACCCACATTTTCACTCGCCGCTGCGGGGCGGTAAATGAAATGTCTAGCTCGCTTCTGCAGGTCTCGACGCCGCGACATAACTCAACCGCCTTGGTGCCGGAATGAGCGAAGTTGGGAATTGGAGTTCCTTGTGAGTAATCGATTCCGAGCACCGGCTCAAAGACAATTCCCAGTTCTTTATACTTGTCACGCACTATTTCCCCGTTTGGGGATAAATTTTCGAAATCGATTATTGTCGGCGCCACCGGCAGGGAATGGGTTTCGCGCAAATTAGCATGCTCGTAAACGGATACGTGCTTTTGATGATGAAGCAGGGTGGCGAACGTGAGTACGCATATGGCTACGCAACTGAGTTTAGTGGTTGAAATTATCATGATTGATCCTTTCCGATTCGCAACAGGCAATCGCGGGCGTTAGAGTTCACACATCGGCGGCACTCGAACGTGGTGGAGACAAGTTCGCGTTCGACGTCTGGAAAATGGACCAGCCGTCGCCTTTTACCAGTATGAAAAAATTAGTGAAAACATGTCTGAGTGTTGTGGCGTGGTTTGGGGTTAGGTTGTGTGATTGAGGAGTCGGCCAGGCTCGAACCCGTACAAAGTTTCTAAGGGCTTGCACAAATGTCTCAAAATCCCGCCCACGGTAGTGGGCGGATCGTTCAAGTCCTTTCTACAAAAACTCATCCTCAAGAGAGACTTCAATCCCGTCCACAGCAGTGGGCGGATTGTTCAGGTCCACACTATTCATCACAGCCGTGGACTTCCGTCGGGGATGATAAATAGTTAGAGCTTGAACGATCCGCCCACTGCTGTGGGCGGGATTCAAACTCACTTGATTTGTTTGTTATAGAAAGGACTTGAAACATCCGCCCACTGCCGTGGGCGGGATTAGGGGGCGTCTCTTTGTTTTGGAAACAGAGTCATGTAAACATTCCCTGTTGAGGAACCATTCGTTGAAACTCCGCGTACCAATCTCACGAGCTTCACATTACACTGCACTGAAGGAGAAGAGATGGCTTCGAGATTACTAACCACCATTGCTGCGCTCGCGTTGTGCTTCTCAGCCGTGTCCGTCACAAAGCCCGCCGATTGGCCTCAGTGGCGAGGGCCGGAACGTAACGGAATCTCGAAGGAGACTGGCCTGCTTAAACAATGGCCCGCGGCTGGCCCCAAACTGCTCTGGCAAGTGAACGACATCGGTGACGGGTATTCAGGGCCGTCGGTGGTCGGATCGCGGCTCTACCTTATGAGCAATCGCGGCATGGATAACGAGTTTGTCCAGGCCCTCTCAGCTCAGGATGGAAAAGTCATCTGGACCACGCGCGTCGGCAATGTAGGCAATCCGGATCAGAATCCTAAATACCCGAAGGCCCGATCCACTCCGACGGTTGACGGAAATTTCATTTACGCCCTGGGCTCGGATGGTGACCTCGTCTGCCTCGAAGCCAAAAGCGGGAAGATTCGATGGCAGAAGAGTCTACGGAAAGATTTCGGTGGAAAGCCGCACGAGTGGGCTTATGCAGAGTCTCCGTTAGTTGACGGTGACGTCGTGGTTGTCAGCCCCGGTGGCGAGCAGGCTACGATCGTGGCGCTGAACAAGAAGACAGGCGCGGTCATCTGGAAATCGGCGGTTCCGGGTGGTGATGAAGCGGGTTATGCGTCAGCGATTGTCGTGCAAGGGGGCGGTCGCAAGCAATACGTGCAGTTTTTGGACAAGGGCGTCGTCGGAGTTGATGCGAAGACGGGTGAGTTTCTATGGCGCTACAAGGAAGTCGTTAAGGGACCGGCGCAGGTTTTCACCCCAGTCGCACGTGACGGATATGTGTACGCTGGAGCACTTTCCATCGGAGGCGGTCTTGTCCGTTTGAAGCCGGACGGTAACGGAGTCGCGATGGAACAGGTCTACTTCACGCGGGGCCTGCCGAACGGTTTCGGCGGGGCGGTGCTGGTTGGTGACTATCTTTATGGCAGTGATCCGGCGGAGCAGAAGGTAGTCGCGGTTGAGTTCACGACGGGAAAGATAATGTGGAAGGCCGATAGTCTCGGCAGGTCTTCGTTCGCCTATGCTGATGGGCTGTTATATGTGCACGCGTGGAAAGGAGATGTCGGGTTGGTGGAGGCCACTCCTGAAGGGTATCGGGAAAAGGGTCGCTTCACTCCGCCGGCTCAGCCGAAGCCTGCGCAGGGGGCGCCTTATGGGGACACGGCGTATGCACATCCGGTGATTGCCAATGGCGTACTTTACATTCGGGATTCCGGGACATTGTGGGCGTACGACATCAAATCATAAGGTGAAACGCTAATGAGAAAGACACTCTTGGTTTTATTCGCCGTTTGTTTGTCGGCATGGCTGATGGCCGATGAGGTTTCAGCCCAATCTTCTTATAACCGCGTCAGCGAAAAAAACATAAAGGTAGTAAAGGGGAGGAAGCTGGTTTTAACGGGCGCCGTGCGTGATGGGGACGAAGTCGTCTACCGTTTTAGAGCCCGGGCTGGCCAAAGAATAACCGTCAAAATTGCCGGCCGAGACTCGGATTTCACGGTTTATTTGAATCACGGATTAGATGTTGAACCAGTTGCGCAGGATACAAAATCGTGGTCCGGCACAATGCCGCCTGAATTTAACGGCCACTGCGAAATTGGAGTTCATTCAACCTACAAAGTAGCCGATTACCGCCTGGAAATCTTGTTGAAATAGGCTTGGACACAGTCAGTACCGTCCGCGGATGGGTGCGCAGCCTTGTTTGACTTCGTACCCATCCGCGGACGGTACTGACTGTGTCCAAGCTCGGACTCTGATTTCTAAGCAGGGCCGACGCGAGCACCACGTGGCCAGTGTCTCCAGACCGAGGCGCGCTCTCGGCTGGAGACATGGATCAAACTGCTCTTTACAACGGGAGCATGTAGAAGCCCTCCCATTCGGCGATGGCGTAGCGATTAGCGACCAACTCGCGACCTCCACCGCCTTCAGCGCAGACAAACTTCCCATTCCTGGCTTTTAAGGCGATCCGGTTCTCGCTCAAGCGGACCATTAGAAACGTCTCCGTTGGTCCAATACAGTCGCGGTTGGCGAGCAGTAATCCGTTCGGGCCTGTGGCTGAGACATACTGGCCATTACTGGCTCGTAACGCGACACGATCGCTTCCGAGGTAGACCACGTAAAAGGACTCCCATGGACCACGGGCGTCACGGTCCGCAACCAACTCACGGCCGCCACCACCTTCGGCGGCTACGTACTTGCGGTTAACCGCCATCAAGGCGACTCGCGTGTACATTGGTTGCGACGACTGCGGTTCGACTGACGGGACGAGCAGGTTGCCGCGACTCGCCGGTGCGGCGACACTGACCAACAACAGGACAGCGACTACAACAAATGTTCTGTAGGTTCGATAATTCATGATCGTTTTCTCCTTCAAGGACTAAGGTTGGTTTGTCAGGACGCGGATCCGCGTTGGAGTTGTTGAATAAAACTCCGTGAGGCTTCGGCTGAAACGCGAGGACCTCAACCGTCCTATACATTTACGCGGCAGGTTTGCGAAAAAGGGGACACGCACCCAGATTCGATTGACCTCAGTAAACCAAGGGCATATGCTCTCGCCTGCCACGAGTGCTTCACGTCGGCAAGTGCTTCACGCCGTCTCCACCCGCTGAGAAATTCGTCATATGGCCGAACCGGCACCACAAGTCGTCACGCAACTGCTTCAGGAATGGAGTCGGGGCGACCAAACTGCCCTCGATAAACTGATCCCCATCGTTTACGACGAACTGCGCCGGCAGGCGGCCAACTACATGCGCCGTGAGCGACCGGGACAGAGTCTGCAAACCACGGCACTGGTCCATGAGGCGTATCTACGACTGGTAGACCAACGGGCAGTCGAGTGGCAAAACAGGAATCACTTCTTTGCCATTGCGGCGAATGCGATGCGACGCGTGCTCGTGGATCATGCGCGCCAGCATCAGGCGGTCAAACGCGGCGGGACCGATCTCAAGCTGCTGCCGCTTGATGATGCTGACGCGCGACGTGAAGGTGAAGACATCGATCTGGTCGCGCTGGACCAGGCACTCGATCGTTTGGCGCTGTTAGACGAACAACAGAGTCGCGTTGTCGAGTTGCGTTTCTTCAGCGGTCTGAGCGTCGAAGAAACGGCCGAAGTGCTGAACGTCTCGGCACGCACCGTCAAACGGGAATGGCGTGCGGCCAAGGCGTGGCTGCTGCGCGAACTCAGCAGAGGTGCGCAGCCATGACGCCGGCACGCTGGCAACAAGTCAAGGAATTGTTTGCGTCGGCTGTCGAACTAACACCTTCCGAGCGAGAGGTGTTTCTCGCGCAAGCCTGTGTTGACGACGAGTTGCGCCGTGAAGTCGAGACCCTGCTCGCGTCTGACGCGCCAAGCCTTATGGAAACTCCGGCGGTAGCGATGGTCGCCGAGTCGCTGGTGAGCGCGTCATTAGAATTGTCGGCGGGGCAATTCGTCGGCCCTTACCAGATCGTGAAGGCCATTCGTGGCGGTGGGATGGGTGAAGTTTATCTCGCTCGCGACCTGCGTTTGGACCGTTTCATCGTACTCAAACTACTGCCTCCATACTTTGCCAGAGATGAGCAGTTTGTCCGGCGTTTTGCGCAGGAAGCACGCGCTGCTTCGGCACTCAGCCATCCCAATATCTGCATCATTTACGAGATAGGCAAATCCATCGATGGGCGCGACTTCATCGCGATGGAGCACATTGCAGGACGCACTCTCCGCGACCGCATCGCGCAACAACCTTTGTCGATCGGGGAAGCGCTCGGAGTAGCACTTCAAGTCGCCGATGCCTTAACGGCCGCGCACTCCACGGGGATCGTTCATCGCGATATCAAGCCGGAAAACATCATGTTGCGCGATGACGGTTACGTAAAAGTACTGGATTTCGGTCTCGCCAAGTTTCAGCCTCGTTCCGATCAAGAGTCAGATCATGACGCCCGCACTTTGCCGAAGCTGACGGAGCCCGGGACCCGAATGGGAACGGTGCAGTACATGTCACCGGAGCAATTGTGCGAATTGACTGTGGACCAGCGCACTGACATCTGGAGTCTCGGAGTCGTGCTGCACGAAATGGTGACGGGCCGATCGCCGTTCGCAGCGAAAAGCAATAACGAGAGTATCGCTTTGATCCTGGATCGTGGGCCAATTCGGTTTGCCTGGGATGCAGCGGTGCCGCCCGAGTTTCAGCAAATTGTTGCGCGTGCAATGTCGAAGCCGCTGGAGGCGCGCTATCAGAACATTGCGGAGCTCGCCGCCGACGTGAAGCAGTTGCAAGGCGGACTCAGCGTCAGATCAGGCACGATCAACGAAAACCTGCCAACCGCCAAACTCGGATCGTATCCATCGGATCAGAATGTTTCGGTGGACCATCATCCACCAACACGCTTACAACGCATCAAGTCGCAACTGACAACTTCAACACGCTACTTGCTCGGCGAAGTCAGGAGACGCCCCAAACTGTCGGCGTCGGCTTTGGCGGGCGTCGCTTTAGTGCTGGCATTCCTGTTCTTTCCTCGTGCGTCGTCACTGCCGCCGTTCCAGAAGCTCAACTTTGTGCGGCTTACAAATTCAGGGCGCGCAGTGTGCGCCGCCATCTCGCCGGACGGAAAGTTTGTGGCCCATGCAATTCTGGAAAACGGCATGCAGGCGTTGCTGTTGACCGGGTTGGCGACCACCTCCACATCAGTCGTGGTTCCCGCAGAGGAAACCGAGTATCTGGGCATTACCTTTTCACACGACGGAAACTATCTCTACGTCACTCGACGCAACCACAGCAACGATTTGGGTGCCCTGTATCGATTGGCGCTTCCGGGCGGCACGCCGGTGAAGCTGGTTGACGGCGTTGATGGTCCAATAACCTTCTCACCACAGGGCGATCGGGTTTCGTTCGTGCGTTTCACTCCAGCCAATGGCGAGTATGCGCTCATGACAGCGAAGATCGACGGCACTGATGAACGCACGCTTGCCCGGAGAGGCAATGGACAAAGGTTCTCTGTTTATGGTTCGGCATGGTCGCCTGATGGTGAGACGATTGTTTGTGCCGCTGGCCGTTGGGACAACGGCTATCACATGAACCTGGTCGAAGTCGGAGTTGCAGATGGGCAGGAACGGACACTCGGCACGCAGCAATGGTTCTCGATCTTGCAGGTGGGATGGCTCGCCGATAAAGGCTGGCTCATCGTCAGTGCGCGCGAGCGATGGACAAGTCCTTATCAACTGTGGCGCGTCTCCTATCCACAAGGCGAGGTGGTGCGCGTCACTAACGATACCGTCGAACATGAGAGCGTGAGTCTGGCTCGAGATGGCAAGGCGATGGTATCGGTGCAGAGTCAACAGGTGGGCCGGCTTTGGATTGCGCCGGGTGGCGACGACCGGCAAGCGCGAGTGATCGCTTCAAATGTCGGACGGATTTATGGGTTGAACTGGACGCCCGACGGCAAGCTCGTGTTTTCCACGATGAGCGGCAACAATCTGAATATCTCTCTGTTCGATCCGGACAGCAGCAAACAGACCCAACTCACCACCAACGCGGGAGACAATTATAACCCTGCGCCTTCACCTGATGGTCAATACATCGCATTTGCTTCCAATCGCACGGGCAGTCTCAATATCTGGCAGATGAAAGCGGTTGACGGCAGCGAGCCGCGACAATTGACCTTCAGTGATGGCAACTCTTATCCGGCTTACTCGAGAGACGGTCATTGGATTGCATACGATAATCAGAGTGCGCCGAATACAACGATATGGAAAGTGGCGATCGACGGCAGCGCGCCGTTAAAGATAAGCGACAACGGCCGCATGCCTGTGATCTCGCCTGACAACCAGTTCATCGCCTATCGCTATCGGGGAGAGATTGCCATCATGCCGGTGCAGGGAGGTGAGCCGATTAGACGTCTGCCTATTCCGGTGATGGAGTGGCAGCAGGTCCAATGGACCGCCGACAGCCATGCTCTTATGTACGTCATGACCGTCGACGGCACTTCAAACATTTGGAGTTATGATCTGGCGACGGGTTCGACAAAGCAGTTAACAAACTTTATCGCCGACAAAATTTTTGCCTACGCGTGGTCCGCGGATTACACCAAACTCGCTTGTCAAAGAGGCGGCGAACTCGCGGATGTGATCCTGATCAGCGATCAGCCGTAACTGTTGTGATCCTATTGGCCGGGCGGCTTTGGCAAAAGTTGCTCATCCTCCGGACAACCTGGGGGCTCTTTTCCGGGAACAGCCCCTATTGAATTCTTGGCATCGAGAATCGCCTGGGGAGCAGTCTCATCCGGGAAAGTCGCCAAAACGGCGCTGATCGCCCGATACAGAAGCCCATTAATTATTCTTTGGCCTGCGATAACCTGCTTTTCTCCCTGCGTAAGCTGCCGGTCGTTCGTTTCAAGCAGTTCGAACACGTGCTCTATCTTGGCGAAATTCTTTTGTTTTGGTTCAGGCGTCATTTTTTCTCCTTATAGGGGTAAAGAGTATGGGTGGAACTATCTATTAACGCGGCAGGTCTGCCGAAGAGGGGACAAAGAAAATCTCATTAGTATCAATCAGATCTCTGGCGTTAAGTCTTGGTATAGAATTCGTTGACAAGAATCCTTGCATGATTTAACCCGCAGGTGTATAAGCCTGATGTTCCTCATTTACACCCTGGGCCGATTACAATAGAACTGGATCTGATCGCCCTCTAATGCCAAATACTCGCCATGTCAGACGAAACGACTGAACAACAAAAAGTAGACCGCTCACGGGAAAATATTCGTGTCTTTGAATATAGTGGCATCGCCTTCTTCACCCTGAGCCTGGTAGCATCTTTCGTGATCATTCTGCGCCCTATCGTAGATTTCGACGGAGCATTTCCACAGGCAACAGTGATTTGGCTGTGGCTCATATTCACACTAGGTTTTGTTGTCGGGCTTGTCCTCATTTCGCTTGGCTCGCCTACGGAGCGCAGACGGGATTTAGCAACAGGCGGTGGGGCAAACTACCTGGCCTTGGGTTTCGTGTGCGCTGTCGAGATCTTTCTGCTGGGGTACTATAAACCTAACGGAGCGACTGGCATGAAATCTCTTGCGTGGCTATCCGTAATCTATAGTGTTTTGGGTACGCTCGGTGTGTATTTACCTGTGGTAGGTAAGCGACGCGACGAGAAACGGAAAAAGCGCGCAGAGGAAGAGGAGAGGAGGAAAGCTCTTGCCAGACGGCGAAGAAGGCCGACAATTATAGTTAAGGTACAGCGTTATTATTTCACTGAAAAGAAATTATATGACTATAAACGTTGAACTGGAGATCGTGGGATGTTCAGTCATGTATAGTGATGTTGCTTCATATGCCCCCGTTTAGTTTATCTGCTGCACAGAGAAGAGATTGAATTAGGTCATTACCCCGTTAGCAATGTTCTTGACAGAAGCGTTGCATGGGAGTATAAGGCTCACACCCTCGGACCATTGTACTCAATTGCTGGAGGCCCACCGCCATGGCTATTAGAACTGTCGTAACCAGGACTCGTCGAGTCACGAAATACTCCACCACCCGACGGAAAAAGAGAGGCTCGTCCAAGAGCTTAAGGCGTATAGAGGATATCGAAAATCGTGCTAGCAGATCGTTGCGGCGCGTCAGTAAAGCGGTAGACAGAGGAGTTGAGACCTACCGTATCAAACGCAAAAAGTCGAATCGAAAGTACCGCGACGGTGCCGTGGTAGATTCCTATGAGAATGCGGCAGTCGGTATTGCCGAAGCAGTGTCAGACTCCAGTCCCGTTCTCAGTGATTTTGCCAAGGCAGTCAACACGAGATTCCGTCGCAAGCAGGTCAGGAAATTTTTACGCTCTTTTCCCATCCCAAGATAACTTGGAAGAAAACCTTTCCGCCGGCAGAGCCGGCGGAACTTTGCGATCGATCCAGGGCTGTTATCGCTGTTTTCAAATAAGGTGTCCAAACCAGTGTTTTGTCCCCGCGTAGTCGATTGACAGCGTAGCGGCGCAGAACATATGTGCATTAACTGAAGTAGGCCTCTCAAAAGCCCGCTTCCTCTTCACAGTACGTTGATCTTTTCTCTCGCTTCGGATTTTTGTCTGAAGTCAGCGTCCCACTTGCCTCTGGAGTTGGGGGCACTCACACTTTTCACAAACCTGAATCCGATGGGCGGATCGGAGGAACAAAATGGCTACAACAACTACTACTGCCTCAACCACCACTGATAAAGACAACAGAGACCACAATATTCATATCCTCGACCTTGGCAGCAAAAAGAGGAGCGCCATTAGAGATCTCGAGAATGGCACCGGAAGGTTGATGAACGACGTAGACCGCGTCATTGACGATTTGCCCAAGGACAAAGGGAATCACATCATCGTCGTAATCGTTAAGAAGAAAAGACGGAGGGGCGGTCGTGGTAGGTCCTCCATGTCTTTTTCTCCTCTGAATCCTCTCAGCCTGCTTCGCTGCTGAGTGGACTTGCCGCGCCCTGGTAACTTGCCTCCCACGTAGAGGCCCTGCAACTTAACGCCGGCCTTTGCGCCAACCAACGCAGCGCGACTAACCTCGAGCGGATTTGATAAGCATGAAGAAGCCGTTAGGCCACAGCACTACTGCTGTGGTCCCGGGGCGAAGCGTCACTATTGAGACGAGGTCAGTGAATGTCGCAGTTTCAGCCAACAGCGCAATATGCCGACTCGGTTGATGCGGGAGAGATATATCCGAGCCGCGCGCCGACTCTGCGTCTGGTTGAAGGGACTGGTCCGGCTGATTCGTCAGACCTTGTCCGGCGTCGTTCCAGGCTACGGGGTCGGACAGTTCAAGCCGCACTAAAAAAAGACCCCGTCAGAGTCAGTATCGGATGGGTTTTAATTCGTCTCATCAGGACGGCCTTTCTCTCGACACGCTTCTATTTTGGTTGGCTTTGGCATCGATTACAGAGACTGGAAGATGAGGTACGCGAACAGCGCAACGCGGAACAGTTCCGCGAATTATTGCAGCGGCTCGGGGGCGTTTTCATCAAACTTGGGCAGCAACTATCGCAGCGAGCGGACGTCCTGTCACCAGTGTATTGTGAGGAGTTACTGCGCTTACTGGATGAGATAGACGAAGAGATTCCGTTCGCAGACGTAGAGACTGTAATCACTCGCTCGACGGGTAAATCCATCTTCGAGATATTCCAACAGTTCGACCCGAAGCCTATCGGATCGGCTTCCGTTTCCTGCGTCTACAGGGCCTACCTCAAAACGGGAGAAGAGGTTGCTGTAAAGGTACGACGTCCAGGCATTGCGAGGACATTTGCAGCCGATTTAACAGGCCTGAAGTGGGTGTTTCGTTTACTCGAAATCCTAACTATCTGGCGCCCCGGAATTTCTCGAAACTTCAGGAATGAATTAACCGACCTGCTATTCGAGGAGCTTGATTTTCTCAAAGAGGCCCGCTACCAGGAGCTTTTCCGGCGCTACCTTAAGCGCCGCAAAAAACTGAAAGTCACTGCTCCGAAGGTTTACCACGAATACTCGAGTAGCGAGCTAATGGTCAGTGAGTTTGTGCACGCGCGCAAGATGCAGCACATTCTCGAGGCCGTTGAACAGGGCGATGATCAGTACCTCGATGAGCTGGCTAGTGATGGGATCGAGCCTAAGAAGCTCGCCAAGCACCTGGTGCGCTCGCGGTACTACTCGTTTCACGAATGCCCGTTGTTTCATGGCGACCCGCACCCGGCCAACATCCTGGTGCGACCCAACAACGAGATCGTGATGATTGATTTTGGGGCCTGCGGCGTTTTCTCTGAGCGGGATCGAAATCTGATGTGGCAGTTGAATCGATATTATTCGAGAGAAAACGTTGCGGGAATGGTGGACATGGTTATCAGCATCATGGAGCCAGTCGATCCTGCGCGTGGACTTTATCAATTCAGGAAAGATTTGAAGGATGCCTGGTGGGAGGGATTCTACGCAATAAAGAGCAAGCACGCCGAGGGGTGGGAACGCAGCTCCGTCTTTCTCTGGCTCAAGTTCTTTCAACTCGTCAGAGAACATGAGATTCCCATTCCGACGAATGTGGTCCGGATGGTGCGCGCCACCCTGTTGTACGACACCGTGGCCGCCCGGCTTTACCCGGAGATTAACGTATTCAAGGAATTCGAGAAGTACGCCGACGATGTAGCGAAGCGAGTGCGACGCCGGATCGAAAAGTGTGCAATACGGCAACTCATGCTGGGACCGGACGACGAGAATTTTCTCAAGCTGCAGCAAATCGCTGATGTAGCGAACGGCATGCTATTTCGAGCTCAGAAATTTCTAGACGATCACGACTTCGACTTCGCCGAAATCGCAGGCAAAGTCTATTCTGCCATCCGCTCGGTTGTCAGAGCCGTCGGGCTGATCGTAGCCGTGGGCGCCGCTGCTCTTTTGTTAGGCTTTCTACACGAGTTGTACCAGGCGAGGGTCACCTCGGGGTGGGGCCCGTTCAGGCTCCTGAAGTATCTGGCTGCGCCTCTGACTTCAAATGGCCCGTTCCTGACCACGCTCGCTGCAATTTGGTTTGTCTTAGCAATCCTCTTCCTTGGGGTATGTGCGCGACGAATTTATTTACGATTCGGCGACGTTGATGACTAATAAAAGTCCGGTTAACTCGCATATTGTTTGATTGGTGAATTCCATGCCTTTTTTCGGAATGCAATATCAGGTCTTGTTTCACGACACGATGGCGTATGGCTCGCACCACCATATGGCCAATTTCAAGTTTCAAAACATCGCGCGTGAAACCCTTCTTTTTGAAACCAAAGTTAACGGAGAGGAAAGCTGGCAGGAACAGCTAAAGAATATCCTGGTGTTAACGCGCGAAGCATATAGCCTCAACCTCGCTCCGGTAGGTCTGGGTGGAAAAGTCGCGATTCTGCTGACGTATGAGAACCCCACGCTTTGTACCGTGAGGCTTTGTTTCAGGGTGATTGATCAGCAGGGTGAGCCGGTCTCCTGCGGATACCAGAGCATGATCCTATTGCACAAGGATACGCATGAGATGGTGCCGGCTCCGCCTCTGCTCACGCACTTTCTGGATGCTAAAAGTGATTTCAGTTTGCTTGAAGAACTCAAAAATCCTTCTTTTGCTGAACGAATGATGGCGGGCAGCAGAGAGATCAGAAACATATTTCCTGAGTCGGTTCGCCGGCTGGGCGAGTACATTGCAAACTCACCTCGCCAAACGGCTTATCCGAAGATCATAGACGATAAGTTGAATGAGTTTAGTTTCTAAGGAACTCAATCGCAATGAGCAGTATCCTCTCTACAGATCCAAATGTAGGAATTGTCTTCACTTTTCCTGGTCAAGGCTCGTACTCTTACACTGTACTGCACGAACTTCTTACCGCTTACCCGCAGACCGAACCCTACTTCCATCAGGCTAATGACATTTGCCGGGAACTACTGAAGGGTGACTTCCTTTCATTAATTACCAGTACCTCGTCAAAAGAACATGACGATCGATTGAGTGCGTCTCCTGATCTCGATCAAATGGGGATCTATCTGACTGAGGTGCTCATCGCGAAGATATTAATAGAGTCTGGCGTAAGACCGGCACTGCTTGTGGGCCACAGCTTCGGCGAACTAGCGGCACTGGCCACGGCTGGTGTGTATTCCCTTGAAACCGGTCTCAGGATTGTTTGCCATCGGGTCCTGGCGCTGCAATCGATGGCCCAACCCGGAGTGATGGCTGCGATTTCGTGCGACCTTGAAAGTGCAAAGCGATACGTTGAAGAACTCGGAAATAACTCCCTCGAGATATCAGTTATCAACCAACCACGGCAGACAGTGTTATCGGGACCGCGTCCGGAGTTAGATCGGCTGAGCAGCATCGTAAACGGACACGGTGTCTCACTTACGATCTTGAAAAGCAGGTATCCGTACCACTCATCACTTCTGTCGCGAGCGGTAGCTCCTTTTCGAGCGGCGTTGGAAACATATAACTTCAGACCGGCAACCACTCCTGTTTACCTCTGCATGGAAGGAACACTCTATTCGCCGGGCTCCAACCTTGCTCAAATACTCTCGACACAATTCGTCCGCAGGCTTGATTTCAAGAGTGTTGTCACGACGCTTCTTGAGAGTGGCTACCGAGACTTTATCGAATGCGGAGCCGGGAACATTGTCACAAGACTAATTGGACAGAACTCTATTGAGAAGTCCGGTGAAGTAAGGGCTTTGGCCATTACGCCGCTCGACGGAAGTGTGCAACAAGGACTGGTCAAGTTGTCTGAGTTTGGTTTTGGAAAGATCGAAGCTCCATGCGTCGCCGAAGTACCAGGAACGAGCATGAGTACAGCCCAATTGTTGGAGAGCTTGTCTCTGGTCGTGAAGGATATGTCTCACATGGTTGAGGACACGTCCCGACTTATCAAGCAGGTCGCAGGTTCGCTGGTGGCGACTTCGGCAGAATCTGGTCCAGTCCAGCAGCCGGCGGCGCCAGTTGACACGCGGCAGATTGGAGCCGCTGCTTCGGGCTCAAACGGAAAAAATGGATTGGGCGCAGTAGTACAAGGTGATGCTCATCAGCAAGCTGCGTTCGTCGACGAAGAATGTGCGGAGTTGCCGATTGCAATTGTATCTCTGGGTTGTGTTTTGCCAGGGGCTCGTGATCCGGAACAGTATTGGTCGAATATCCTGAGCGGTGTGTCTGGCATTTCAAATCTGGCTGACACTGATCCCTCCGCTGCCGTCGACTTCCTGGCCCAAAGCAACGGCGACCAAATAAAAGTTGTACCTGACAAAACCTACACGCTGCTGCACGGCAGTATTCCGAGCGTACTGTATGACGCCGTGTTACTCTCAAGAGCCTACACCGAAGATCAGTTTGAAAGTCTTACGAAAGGTCAAAAGATTCTCGCGCTCGCAGTCGCGCAGGCTGTTTCACGTCTTAAGGTCCCTCTCGATCTGTCTCAACAAATCAAATTGCATTGCATCTTCGGAGCCACAGCCGACGGTTCGAAGGAATACGATGACGCATTGTTTGTTGAAAGCGTAGCGGCACTCCTTGGAAATCTCGATGAACCGGAAGACCTTCGTCGTGCATTCGGCGAGACGCTTGAAGACATATCAGGTTACAAGAACGACGACGCTGGAAAGCTGACTCAGCACAAGCTCTATAGCTCCGTAATTGAAAAGCTCCTCGGAAATCGGATTCCGATGTACGTCGTCGATACTGCCTGCTCTTCATCCCTTTATTCGACATACCTCGGTATGAAAAGTCTGCAAGACTTTGAGTGCGACCTGGTGTTGGCTGGAGGAGTGTTTGCTCCCGGACCGGCCAACAATACCCTTTTCGCGCAGTTTAGAGGACTTTCACATACTGATAGCCGTCCCTTTGACACCGCTGCGGATGGTGTCGTGTTTGGCGACGGCGCCGGCATCATAGCTCTTAAGCGATTGCCCGATGCACTGGCTGCCGGTGATCGCATACTCGCTGTTATTCGAGGCGTCGGTCTGTCGAGCGACGGGAAGAGCCCTTCGATCAATGTGCCGCAAGTGAAGGGACAGGGGCTGGCGATTCAAAATGCGTACGAACGTTCCGGCGTCGACATAAACACAATTCAATACGTCGAGGCTCACGCCACTGCAACCACAGTGGGAGACGCAGTTGAGTTCAATGCGTTGAGAGAGTTCCTAAAGCGAGAACCTGGCTCGCCCCCGGTTGAATTGGGAAGTGTGAAGGCTCTGATTGGACATACCGGCTGGGCCGCAGGCGCCGCATCGCTGATCAAGATATGCAAGGCATTTGAGGCGAGAGTGATTTGCCGGCAATACAACTATGTTACGCCAAGTCCAGAGATCGACCTGGCCAATTCCCAGTTTACGATCTCCCAAACTTCACATGCCTGGCCTGACAATGTCGCGGGCTATCCCCGCCGAGCCGCTATCAATGGCTTTGGTTTCGGAGGAACCAATGCGCACTTGATTCTGGAGCAATTTGATGTCGCTTACCATCGAAACCTCTGCGCCAACTTGAAGATTGAAGAGAAAGTTCCCGAAGCGCTGGCCATCATAGGTGTGGGCAGTTTGTTTCCAGGCGCTGACGGATCGATGAGCGACGACCCGTCGCCCACGTTGCACTTCAAGAGAGCGTCGCTGCACCTCCCGGCTAAGAAGATGCTCCTTCCCGATGTCACCGAGCACATGGACGCCAGTCAATATTTGGCGGCGCTGGCGGCTGAAAAGACATTGGCAACGATGCCCGAGGTTTCGACACCACTCAAGAATTCCATGGGTGTCGTTTTAGGACTTGAATCCAAAACCGAACGTGGCAGGCGAGCCAATGAACGAATCTTTGCCGACCGATTGCGGCGACAAGTTCGGGAACACCGTGGCAACGGCAAGCTCTCAACGGCCGACCTCGTCCGTATTGTGGATAAGCTTGTCAATCACATTAGTGTTCAAAACGTTGCTTCTGGTCCATATACGTTGCCGGGGCTAATGCCGAATGTTACCGCCGGCAGAATTACCAACATGTTTGACCTGAAGGGACCAAATATCGTCGTGGACATGGCAGACGATTCAACCCTGCAATCGCTTCTGGTTGCCCGCCAACTCCTGGCTCACGATGGTTGCAAAATAGTTCTCGCCGGAGGAATCAACGCGAATAATGCTAGTGATGGTGAACAGGCGGAAGCCGTTTTCCTTTTGGCGCTCACCACACTTGAAACCGCGCGGCGTGAGAGTTTACCGATACTGAGCACTTTGAGTTTGTCAGAGTCGGGCGGAAGAAATGATGTCGCCGGCGAAGAAATAACGGAAGTAAATCCAAAGCAGGATTACAAAGGGGCGCGGGGGGCACCAGAGATACTCAGGGCTATTCAGCAATGCCGCGAAAAGAGTTTGCCCACTGTCTTCAAACAGCCGGGGAGTGGCGCCCTGGCGGGCAGACGATTGGTCTTCGACCCGACACCTGCAGTGCAGAAACAAACAGCCGCACAAGTTGGCCCAGGCACATACGCATACGTACAGGGCACGCCGATTCGTTACTACACACCACAACTGACGTCAGAAAAAGCTGTGGGCGAGCCAAGGATGCTGAAGGACCATAGAATCCTGTTTCTCACGGATCAGGAGGACCATTGGCAGGCACTGGAAAGCTCAGACGCTCTGGCAGCGTTTAACTACAACGTGGTTTGTCCTTCCGGCATCCGGCTCGCAAACTCACTGCCCGTAGACCTGACTTCTGAAGACACACTCCGGAATTCTTTGAGTAGCTTGACCACGTTGGAATTTGACACCGTGATCGCGATCAAATCTTTAGAGGACCAAGCTAAAGAAACGCTCCTCCTCAACAACTCAAGAAACGAACTCAACTGGATCGATTTGTTGTTTGCAGTGTGTCGCCATAGTTATGAAAGAATTAAGAGCGAGAAAATCTCTGTCATCGCTCTCTGTCTCAGCGCTTACCAGAATGGGCAACTCGATCCGTACACAGGTCTCGCTTCGGGATTCATGAAGTCCCTTTCACGTGAGTTGGACGGCCCCGTCTGCCGAAGCATCAACACTGATGAAGTCAATTTGTACAAGGCCCTGCGGCAGGTGGAAATCGAACTCGGGCACGCGAGAGGTGAGATAGAAGTTTGCTACCAGCGAGGAGCCCGAAGCACCTTCACCCTCGCGCCAGTCGAAAATCTGGCGAAGGATGCACAACCATATCTCGATTCGGATTCAGTAGTGATCGCGACGGGCGGCGCAAGGGGAGTGACGGCGGTATTGGTGGAAGAGTTACTCAGAAGATTCGGTTGCAGAGTGATCGCGCTCGGGCGGACCGAACCATCTCTAATCCCTGTGGAAGTCCGGGACATGGATGAGCAGGGTTTCCAAAATTACGAAGCCCAATTCTACAAAGATCAGTTGGCGCGGGATAAGAACAGGAAGATTAAGGACCTCAAGCGTGAGTATCTGGCCTACCGGGCGGCCAACGAAGTGTCGCAGGTCACGAGACGAATGCTCGCCATTTCCGAAAAGTATGAATATCACGGCGTTGACATAACCAGTGAGACAGCAGTTGGTGAACTGGTGAAGTCTATTTATCAGAAATATGGCCGCGTCGATCTGATACTACACGGCGCTGGGGTCCAGGTTTCCACGGCGCTTACGAAGAAATCGCTTTCTGACTTTCGCAAGATTATCGGCACGAAATTGGGCGGCTTGAGTCATCTGTATAAGGCTTGCGAAAAATATGGCAAAGGACAACGAACGCATTATCACATTCTGACCTCAGTATTCAGCTACATGGGAAACGATGGCCAACCGGATTATGGGGCAGCCAACGAAGCGATGAACCGCATTGCCGCCTCAATGAACTCGGCCGAAAGTTACTGGTTGTCTATGGCGTGGTTGGGTTGGGCTGGGATTGGCATGACTCGCGACTCCGAGTTTGCGGCACTGGCTGCCTCGCGAAAATTGAGAGGAGTTACCAAAGAAGAAGGGCAGCAGATATTTTCCGCCATGATGAAGGGCCCACCATCTGTGCCTATCAACGTACTCCTGGCTGATGGCGAGATCGATTACTACAAGGTCGCGATTGAGACTTCTACATCAACGGATTCACTGCCGGCTTCGAAACCCATTTCAACCATAAACCTGAAACGGGACCACGTGATGGACCGGGAGCTCTCAGTCGAGAGCTACCCGTATTTGCGCAATCATCTCGTGGAGGGAGTTCCCACGATGCCGGGAGCTTTCATGATTGCTGTCGTCGGCGAAGCCGCGCAGGAACTTCGGCCAAATCTGAAAATCATCTCTTTTGAAAAGGCGCATTTTCGCAGGTTCATCAAAGTCTATCCGAACCGGGAAACACGAATCCGAGTAGCAGCCCGAGTTGTTTCTGAGGACGACCTGCAAACCCTGGTAGAGGTCCGCATCCTGTCAGATTTTGTCCATAGCACCGGAGTCGTTCTGCAAAAAGATATTCTCCAACATGACATTCTGGTCAGGATGTCTGCCGCGCGGGTAGAGGCTCCGAAGTTTCTCCACTCGAATGGATCCGAAGGACGGCCTCTTCTTGATCCATATGTGATGGAGGGAGCTCCGGTTCGTTTGAGTGGTCCATTCAACGCCATAAAAAACCTCATGGTTGGCGGAGAACATCGCAGCGCGATTTTCAAGCCGCTCGATTTGAATGGTTCCGATCCCGTGTTGTCGAAGATTGTATTGATGGATTCACTTTGGCGATTCGGCGTGATTCAAATCGGGCCTGACAACTCTCTGCCGGTGTTTGTGCCCGATAACTGCGAAGTGATGAAGGTCTATTTCGACTTTACCGAATTCAATCCCTCGAAACTTCCGGGAACGTTAACTTTCAGTGGCTTGAATCCGCGACTTGAAGGTGACTTGCTCAGCATCGGCCCGGTTGCCGTGCACGATGGCGAGGGAAATATGTTGCTGGTTGTAGAGCATGGAGTTTGTCGAAGATATGGAGCAGTAAAGAATGTCGCCTCGCTTAATGCCAGAGTTTGATTCGCTCGGCTCCAGTCGTTGCTCTGTTGGCCTGCTCGACGCGGGCGAATTGCGGCTTGACGAATACACACGGTATTTGTCCGTAGACGAGAAAACGAACTATATGGCTTTGAAAAGCCAAACTCGGAAACGTGAGTGGTTGGCCGGACGGCTGGCAGCTAAATACATTTTCCTGAATCGGCTGGAATTGTTTTCGGAAGCGCAGGACGGAGACTGGAGACCTACTCTTTCAAGGCTTTCCGCAGCAACTCTCGGTGACTATTCACCATGGATGTATCAGAAGGTGGAGGTGATTACGAACGGCGGGAAACCAAACCTTACCTGGTGCGGGGAGGCCCGCCCGGAAAGTATTTCTTTGTCGCATTCGCGCAGTGTGTCGTGTGCCTCAATAGGATTTGGCAAGCCCACCGCGATCGACATCGAAGCTGCTGTTCCGAGGCTCCATGCCTTTTACCGAATCAACTTTTCCGAAGTCGAAAGATATTGGGCCAATCGCCTCGCCGGTGGAGAACAGTCGCGATCAAATTGGTTCTTCACTCTTTTGTGGGCCTTCAAAGAATCCGTCCTAAAACTCGGATGGTTGAAACAGGCTACCGTTTGGAGTTTCCCGGGGATTGAGATCGACGGCTTGCCTTGGGTCAACGATATCGGGCGATTTTGGCATAGCAACATGATCAGCAGTGACTTCGCAGTGTTCACACTAAGGGTCAAGAACCATCGCCGCGTCATGCCGGTACAAGTTGCGGTTACCGGCACACGTAACCTCATTTTAACTGTAATGAACCCACTGGGTGGAGTAGTCACGTGAGTACAATACCTGCCGTCCCCGTCATTAACGATCTCAACCTCCGCGTCCGCGAGATCTTCGCGCAGGTAACGCGATATCCGCTGGAGGTGTTGGATCCATCGTCAGGCCTGGAAGAAGACCTCGGGATCGATTCCGTGAAGCTGGGCGAAGTGTTCGCGGTGTTGCGTGAACAGTATGCCTTACCGGAACAACTCGATCTTCCTCGTGAAAAGCTGAAGACGATAGCCAGCATCGCCGAAGCACTGCGCGACTACTTGCGCGATGCGCAGGTGATGACGACTCCCGCGTCAGAAAATGGATCTCACGCTGGTGAAGCAGGGAATGGACATCGACCCGGCAAGAACGGCTTCGGCGGCGTAGCCGCTATTCAAGAAATTTTCGCGCGGGTTACTCGCTATCCGCTGGAGGTGCTCGATCCGGCGTCCAGCCTGGAAGAGGATCTGGGGATCGATTCCGTGAAGCTGGGCGAAGTGTTTGCGGTTTTGCGTGAACAGTATGCCTTACCGGAACAACTCGATCTTCCGCGCGAGCGGCTAAAGACAATAGCTGGCATTACCGAAGCGCTAAAGGAGTATCTCTCTCGATCCGCCTCGCCAGCCGAGCTTGCAGTTAATGGCAACGGCGCGAAGACCGAAGTGCCCGCGATTTCTCAATTATCATCCCCGCAGAATTCCGAAAGCGATCTTCTTGGGACTATCCAGCAGATCTTTGCCGAGGTCACTCGCTACCCGCTCGAGATTCTGGATCCAGTCGCCGATCTCGAAGAAGACCTCGGTATCGATTCCGTGAAGCTGGGTGAAGTGTTTTCAGTTCTTCGAGAACGATACAAGCTTCCCGAGGAACTGGAGATTCCCCGCAACGGATTTCGCACGCTTCGCGATATCGCCGCGGGACTAATAGCCTACGCTGGTGGTCCATCACCCGCATCACAATCGTCAAATTCAATGCCAGCCCTCTCGGATGCTCAACTTAGCACTGCCGACTTTGTGGTGACTTCTGAAGTCGAGTCAACAGCTTCAGCCCTCTACTCATACGAGAGGCCCTATAGCAAACCCTTCACCGGGAAGGTGCTCTTCGTGTCCGGTTCCGGGAGAGGGCTGGGCAAAGATATCGCTACTTATCTCGCCGAGTTGGGAGCCTCTGTTGTTGTCAACTCATTCCACTCTCGAGCGAAAGGCGAACAGACCGCTGAAGAAATTCGAGACCAGGGCGGCGATGCTCTACACCTATGGGGTTCGATGGCCAACCCGGAGCACGTTAACCGCGTGTTCGACCAGATCGAAGCACAATACGGTCACCTCGATTTCTTTATCGGGAACGCGTCCAACGGCATGTTGGCCCGGCTTGAGGACATAACCGTGGAGCACTGGGAGAAAGCTTATCGGACCAATGTGATAGGTCTCCACCAGAGTGCGTTGCGCGCGGTGAAGCTCATGCGTCTTCGCGGTGGCGGCAAGATCATCACGCTCTCGTCACCCGCGGCACACGGCTATGTTGATTATTTCGGATGCATGGGAACCGTAAAGGCGGCAGTTGAATCGCTGACACGCTCCATGGCGATCGAATTTGCACCTTACAACATTCAGGTGAATTGTGTTTCGCCAGGGCCTGTTTATGGCGAGCTTCTTAATAAGTGGCCAGAGAGCGAACGCCTAATCGCGCAATGGGAGAGCAACACTGCTTACACAAGGCTTTGTGAGCCGCGCGACGTTTCTCACTTCATTGCTTACTTGCTCAGTGAGCCGGTGAAGTTGTTCACCGGCAGTGTCTTGATCATGGACGGAGGCATTTCATCCCAAGGTTGGTAGAAAGACTCCTGGTAGAAGACTCATGACACCCGCAACACAAATGAGAAGCAACCTCTCGCTGCCGCTAAATCAGCTCAAGAAGCGGCTGCTGAGACTCTCGCCCAACGAAGCCTCCTTTTCACGAAGAGGGTTTCCCGGTTCGCTATCTGGAAGCCGGGGCCACCTGGAAAGTGTCATGCATGCCTTCATTGAAGGTTACAACATAGCGCTCGGAGAGGCAGACATGGTCCAACTCTCCAATCGTCTGGACGCGGAGTTTGCACCGGCATTTATCGGATTCGCTTACGAAGGCGCCGGATTGTATTTCGCTTTGAGTGATCTGTTTGTCGGTCGCTCCGAAAGCCGGCTCGCGGCATTCACACGCTCCTCCGCGCAGCAGCACGACTTCATCACCATGGTCGGAGCTGGTTTTGCCATTGCGCGGGTGCCCTTCGGGCTGCGCCGTTTGGAATCGTATCAACGTGCGCTTGATCCAATGACGGCGTGGTGTTTGGCGGATGGCTATGGTTTCCATCAGGGCTTCTTTCATTGGAAACGTTTCATTGAGAAGTGTCAGGCGGCTCCGGCTTCGTTCAACTTACAAAACCGTCGTTTGTTCGACGCCGGTGTGGGACGGTCCATGTGGTGGGTGTTTGGTGCGGACCCGGTCCCTGTTGCCAATGCAATCTCGCGCTTTGAGAGTGATCGCCAGGGCGAAATGTGGGCCGGTATCGGTACTGCCCTGTCCTATGCAGGACCGAGCGGGGTTGCAACACGTTTGCTCGACCTGGCTGGGCCGTTTGGATCCGACCTGCTCAGCGGTATTCCTTTCGCCGCTCATATGCGACACAAAGGTATGAATCCGGCTGAATGGACCGACGAAATCTGTTGGCGGTTATTACATCGTTCAGTAGGACAAACGTCTGGGATCATTCGCGCAGAACTGCGTGACTATCTTGATTCCTGGCAAGGCCCCAAACAGGAGAAGTGGGACAACTGTTACCTCGCCTTACGCGAGCGAGTGAAGCGACGTTTGGAACATGGACCTGCCAGGCAAGTCGATTACTTGTTTTGATCGAATGGGATTGTGAGGGAGATATGACAAGCAAGACTGTTTACGACGTCATCATCCTGGGTACCGGCATAGGGGGCACGATGCTGGGCGCTATCCTCGCCAAGCATAAGCTCAACGTGTTGATGATGGATTCGGAAAGTCATCCGCGGTTTGCGATTGGGGAAGCGACAACTCCAGACACAAACTTCCGGTTGAAACTGCTCGCACTCAAATATGACCTGCCTGAGATTGGTTACCTGAGCGCCTTTCATTCCACACGCGACTACGTTAGTCCGGCATGCGGCGTGAAAAGGGCGTTTAGTTTTCTGTACCAGCGAGAGGGCAAGGAACTCGCCGCAACGGAGACACTACAGTATCCCACTTTGGCTCCTCCGATGGGACCCGACTGCCATTTCTTTCGGCAGGATACCGACGCCAACATGATGGCCGTGGCGATGAGTTACGGAGCGAAGGTCCGCCAGCAGACGCGCATTGCGGAATTCGACATTCAGGAAGATCACGTGTCGCTCACAAGCGAAAAAGGAGAAACTTTCACAGGGAAGTACCTGGTCGACGGTACAGGCATGAAGTCTGTGCTGTCTCATAAATTCAATCTACGCGACGATCCTGACAACTTCCGCACCAACACCAGAGCTATTTTCACGCACATGGTGGGTGTCAAACTTTACGACCAGGTCGGATCGTCGCCGAAGCAACACGGCCTCAAATATCCGCTTTCGCAGAGCACTCTGCATCATGTTTTTGAAGGAGGTTGGTTCTGGATCATTCCCTTCAATAACCATCAGGACAGCACTAATCCGCTATGCAGCGTCGGGTTGGTGCTCAACCGGCGGATTCATCCGGAAACCGGCCGAGATCCCGACGAGGAATTCTGGTCCTACGTGAACAAGTTTCCCGATATGGTCCGGCAATTCGACGGAGCAAAGCCGGTGCGAAACTGGATCAGCACGGGGCGGCTTCAATATGGATCCACGAACATCACGGGTCACCGTTACTCTTTGCTATCGCATGCCGGCTTCTTTATCGACCCGCTTTACTCGACCGGTCTTGCACTGACTACCGCCTGGGTTGATCTGCTGGGCGGCCAGTTGCTCAAAGCGTTTGCGTCTGACGATTTCGCGGTTGAAAACTTCGAGCATCTGAATCAGTTTTTTAAAAACAACATCGGCTATGCGGACGAGATAGTGAGTAGCTCCTTTGTATCGTTTCGTGATTTTGAATTATGGGATGCGTGGTTCCGTGTCTGGGTGGTTGGTCTATTCATCGGCACGTGTCTAAACGCGAGTCTCTATCTGAAATACATCGAGACGGGAGACAAGCGTGTCCTCGAGCAGACGGGAAGAGAACCCTATTCTGTGTTGCTCGGTGGTAAGTTTCCCGAGTTTCAAAAGCTCTACCGCCAGGCACTCGCAGAAATGGACCGGGTGCGCGATGGCCTGACGAGTCCCGCGGAAGGGGCTCAAAAGATACGTGGTCTATTTAAAGGAATAAAATACGTGCCCACTTACTGGCGCTGGCACGAAGCGACTTCGCGGACCACACCTGCCTTCACAATCTGGGGCATGACCAAGATGTATTTTTGGTTTTTGTTTTTTGCGCCCTCCGAGCTACGCAAGCCTTTGTGGGGCTGGAGCTCGTTGACCGCTTACAAATATATCCTCGAATCCATTTTGCATAACAACGGAGCATCCAGACGTCGCAAACGAAGCTATATCCGCGATGTGTTCAAGTCCTGGAATCAGGACTGGCTCTCCGCAAAGTCTCACGAGTCGAAGGCTCACTGAATTTAGGATTGGGCGCAACGTCCCACACCGCGGCACCACACCCGCGACACCTCGCGTTTGTCGGCGTACCGTTTTCATAATCACGTTGCTTTGATTTCTCAGGCGAACAAGGGCTCGTTATGTCGAACGGTTTCTAGTCCTGACCTGGAATACCAAGCCACGCCGGTTCGCAATCGGCCTGCTTCTTACCGTTACTCGTCGCTCCAGGTTCATGGAGGCTCATTAATTGATGAGGTGGCGCTTCGGCAGCCACTTCATTCAGAGGGTCACAGCACTCTCGAAGAGAGGGATTAGTTAATGGTAAACAAATGGTTACTGATCGCCGCTTTCATCGCTACCGTCGCGATATCACTGCACATCTACACCTTCGAAGTGTGGATCTGGCCCAAGCTCCTGAAAATGCCGTGCAGTGTGGACAAATGCTTCCCCAGCTTTCCTTTCGGCGGGCCGAAGGTTGTGAGGGGTTTTTACCGGACCGTATGGCACTTCTTCACGGTCAATCTCCTGCTTACCATCATTGTGAACATCCTGGTGGGCGTCGGCACTCTGATCCCCTACGGCATGCTGCTGATTTACTTTCTCATCGTGTTTTGGATTCTGATTTTCGTCGAGATTTTTTTCATAGGTGCATTGCTTCTGGAACCAGGCGACTCCTACATCAGGAGTATGTTGCGGGCATTCCAGTGGGTCTTTGTGGGGCTAATCGCCTTCTTCATGTATCTGGGAACCACCTATCAGGTGTAGTGGGCTAACAACGGGAGCGTAGCGCAACAGAGAGACCGAACAGCAGTGATGTCGACTGCGGAGGTGACATATGAAAAAAATACTTGCATGGCTCGATAGGCTGGTTAACAAGCTGGTAACGAATGTAACGCTATGGATTGTCAGCGCTTTGGTTGTTCTCGCGGTCGTGGCGTACCTAGCGTATACCGCAGTCTTTATACGCTTGCCGGAACCACCTGTGTATGCGAGTTTCGAGGTGCTTGGACCTGAACGGGCGCCGTGTGTGACTAAGACCACACCTTCTCCGCAGGGGCAGGCGCCGCAACCCACACCTTCTCCGCAGGGGCAGGCGCCGCAACCCACACCCTCTCCGCAGGGGCAGGCGCCGCAACCCACGCCATCTCCGCAGGGGCAGGCGCCGCAGCCTTCACCGTCTCCCGAGGGCCAGGCGCCGCAGTCTACACCTTATCCGCATGGCGACGTGCCACTGCCACCTTGTCCGGAGATCAAGGTCCCACTTGACGAATGGACCCCCGAGCAGCGGGAACGCTATTACCAAACCAGCCAGGGAAGTCTCGTGATTCCTTACGCCTGGTTCCGTGCGCTTGAGTCACGCACCAGCAACGAAATGTTTGCGGCGCCAGAGGTTCAGGCGAGATACGGCCTGCTTCCGAATAACAACCCGACGTACAACAAAGATCTGATGCCGGTCGGAATCGTCAAGAACATCGTGGCGGACCAATATGTCCATCTCCTTGGGGATGATCAAAAGGAATGGGCAAGTATTTCGTGCGCCGCTTGCCATACGGGCCAACTGACATACCGGGGCCACGCGATGCGCATCGATGGCCTCCAGAGCTTCTGGAATTTCGATAAATGGTCCGGCGACCTGGTGTTCTCATTGATGTTGACTTCTACCCTACCCGAGCGGTTCGAACGTTTCTGTTCCCGGGTGTATCAGCTCCCAGGGAGCGCGAGATGTACGCCGGAGTCGAGGAGGCAGTTGCGACAGCAGATCGAAAGGTACTTGAACAGCGACCTGGTCATAAACGCGATTAACGCGATTCTCCAACACACCTATCCCACCACGGAGGGGTACACCCGCACCTCGGCGCTCGGGCGCGGAGTAAACGGCATTTTTGGCCCCATCGATAGATGTCCCGGTCCTTTCAGTCGCAACTGCGAGAGGAACGTAGACGTGAACACCGGGCCGGTGAGTTACCCGCCGCTGTGGTACACGCACGAGTACGATTGGGTTCAGTCTACTACACAGATCAGGCAGCCCCTTGGCCGCAACGTGACGGAGTCGTGGGGTGTAAGCGTGCACGTTGAACTGAGGCCGGAAACGGGCAAGCAATTCGCGTCGACACACAATATCGACGACATGTTTTGGATGGAAACTTTGCTTTCTATCCTGCAGGCCCCAAAGTGGCCGGAGCATATTTTTAGTGCAAGCGGTGGAAAAGGGAAAATCAATCCGGAGCTAGCAGAGCGTGGCAGAAAGCTTTTCAATGAGGAGGTATGGCCCAACGCACTGCCGGCGGAACAGGCCGAGTTGCCGGCGAACAAGGACGCCAACATCCTCGGTCCAAACAAAGATCGCCCGACGAAGGGTTACTGCGCCCGATGTCACGCTCCCGTGTTCGAGCCGTCCGGCGCCTGGCCGACGACGGAGTCCACGTACGCGCCACAAACTGCCACCGCCGCCGCCAGCAACCTGTACGACCAGAAATTCCTTCAACTCCCCCTCTATCGCCAGGAGGTGATGGACACTGATCCTGACGACGCAAAGCAATTTGCTGAACGTCTGGTGCACACCACTTTTCTGCAGTCACTATTCAAGAATGTGAAGCCGCCGGACAAGCCGGAACTTGTCGGAATTGGAACCGCGCTGTCGGTGACCATTACCGGGATTTTGAACCGTTGGTTTGAGGAAAATGACGTTTCAGGTGACTGCCGGCTAATCATGGAGGGTCATCGCCAGAATCTTTTTCGCGCACCACTCGGTTATCCCGCCCGCCCCCTGGACGGTTACTGGGCCACTGGACCCTTTCTTCACAACGGCTCGGTGCGAACTATGTACGAGCTGCTCTCGCCGGTTTCGGAGCGAGCGAAGACCTTCTGGATTGGCTCGCGAGAGTTTGATCCGGTCCACCTGGGTTTTGAGAATGAAAACATAGAAGGAGCTTTTCTTTATGACACTTCTAAGAGAGGCAACTCCAATCGTGGGCACGAATTCCAGAACGCAGCGCCGGGTACGAAGGGTGTAATTGGGCCCTATCTTTCACCAAACGACCGCCTTGCGATTATCGAGTACTTAAAGGTAATGCGTTCCGTCCAGGAGTATCTGGATAGAGATCCACGCACAAGAAATCGATTGGTAGAGCGCAACGCACTGCTCGCGGCCTTGTCACCGTACTATGAAAATAACTATCTGCAATACAACGGTAACGTTTGGGTCGAGCCTGGTAATCAGCCTGATCCCTCAAAGAGGACGCGGCAGGGTGGTAGTTTCGATCGAGCAGAGTTTTGCAGAGGCATTATAGACGCGGTGGCAAAGGACCAACCTCCTGGCGCGCCGAATCCGAGTCCGGCACCGACACCAAGTCCGACTCCCTAACGATTTATGAGCCGTATGAATTTCACAAGTCCATCAACGGTTAGCGCGCCGGCAGCAAATATGGGCGCGCCAAAGTCTGAGTTGAATGAGACGCGGTTGGACATTCCATTCACCGTAGTCAACATCGCTTCGACTGTCGCGGCTTGCGTGCTTCCATTCTTCTTTTACTCTCGTTCGGCGATTGTTGCCTTTTTGATTTTCTACACCATCACCGGACTGGGGTTGACGTTGGGCTATCATCGATTGTTTGCGCACCGATCTTTCGAGGTGCCCAAATGGCTCGAGCACCTGATTGCGATTTGCGGCTATCTGGCGATCCAACGCGGTCCTATTTTTTGGGTGGCGATGCATCGTTTGCACCACCGCTACAGCGACATTCCGGGACGTGATCCCCACACCCCGCGCGAGGGCATGCTTCACGTTCATTTCGGTTGGCACCAGCGTCGCCGTCGTGACGTTTGGGAAAAAGATATCTACAGAAAACTGACGCCGGATCTTCTTCATGACCGGCTGTATTTGTTTCTCGATAACGAAGGGCGCGACTACCTGACGTATGTCGCGATCCTGATTAGCTCATTCGTCCTTGGAGGTTTGATTGGCGGAGTACAGCAGCCTGTCTTCGGGTTCGATTTCTACAATGCCGTGTGCTTTTTCGTCTGGGTGGGGTTGCTCAACCGAGTTGCTGTTCTGCACGCGTTTGGATTCATTAACTCCGTTTGCCATGAACTTGGGACCCGGCCATTCAAGACGTCCGGATCCGACACATCAGTGAATAACGTGCTGGTAGCCCTCATCATTTTTGGCGAAGGGTGGCACAACAATCACCATGCGCATCAGCGTTCTGCGCGCCACGGTCTCCGTTGGTACCAATGGGATCCGGCATGGTACGGCATCTGGCTGCTGAAAGGGCTGGGGCTGGCCGAGAAGGTGTACGTGCCGAGTGCGGAGACGGTTCGCAGGTCGCCGCTGTCAAGTGGTGAAAAGTCTAATAGCGTGCTGCGTGCTCCGGGCGAACCGGTGCGGCGGCGAGGGTGAGTCAAGAGCAGTCGCGATATCGTTCAACCCGACTAATTAAGAATGAGGTAGCGGAAATGTCGCAAACAAACCCCCAACCAGCCGAGAACAGGCTGACTTCAGGTGATCGGCCCACTTCGTGGCTGGTCACTTACGATATGGCCGATTCCTTTTACAAACTTCAAAGCGACGTCCAATACGACTTGCAGACTACGGATGGAGCTCATGCCGTTTGCCTTGCCTTGGAATGTAAATGGAAAGCCGCTTTCACAACTACGGACATAAAGAAAGGCTGGATACTCTTGAATGTACGAAGCCAGGCTGAAGCGGAACAAGTCATACAAGGATATCCGACGCGCCCATACCTCGATAACCTCAGATATACACGCGTCTACAACGCAACACAGGCTGGAATTAATCTGCAAATAGTCCTGAGGGGAATCAAGGAATGGCTACAAACTCGTTTTCGTTGACCGGGTAGTCTCTTGCCAGGTTGACACGGCAGCGGCAAGAGAAGGGGCCCGGTTTTTTCAATCGTGACGGACCTGTGTGGCAGCACCGGCCTCATTGGGGCAGATGGATGACACGGAAATCAACCCGGCAAACCTATACGGTGAGCATCCTGAGGAAGGTCACAACAATACGGATATCGCCGTTTGATCCGTACCGGGTATGCGAAGTGGAGGAACCTACGGTCATGTATGAAGCGGAGGAACCTACAGTCATGTATGAAGAGGAAGAGCCCACGGTCAGGTATACGGATGATACGAGCGACCAGAGTGATCTTGATGGAGCTCAACAGCAGCCTCCCGCACCGGATGAAAAACTGGTTGTTATCAATCCGGATGATTCGAGCGCTGTAATCATCGACACCGGAAACCGGCCGTTGCAGCGAGCGCCCGGCGATAGGGTGAAACCGGCTTATCTTCTGCTCAAAGAACTTGATGAAATATACGATTGGGCGCGCTTAGGATGCCAATTGTGCTTTGCATTGTGCACCGTGTTTCTCGCCATCAATGCAGGTGGCATAGGCTGGCTCACAACATCCGACCGGGCCTTCTTATTTTTCCTGTTCATTGTAATAAATGCGGTGGGAGCATTGACCACGGTCTTCCTTGGTAAGTATTTGCTCCAATGCGATCGGCGTGTACGAGAAGTAATTTGGATGCTGACTCAGCACAACGAAACCGATGATCCGTGGTCGTGGCCCAGGTCTGCGGTACCGCGAACCGCAATAAAGATTCTCTTCAGCTTTACTGCTTTTGCTTTGATCATGCTACTGGTCGTTTGGACCGGGTTGTTTGTATCTGCGCTCTAGTAATGGTTTGAAGATGATGCGCAACTTGAAACTCAACACCGAATATCCGGCGCCCGATGAGCCAGAGATCACCGAGAAACTGATCGCTCTGCTGAAGGGAATTATTGAGCAGAGATACTTCAACGGCGTGACGCATCGTGATGTTCATGTTAAGGGCCACGCTGCCGTGAGAGCGGAATTCACTGTCGAGCCTCTGGCTCCGGAGTTTAGAGTGGGCATCTTCAAGGAACCACAAACCTATCAGGCGTGGATTCGGTTCTCAAACTCGAACCAGGATCCACGAATGGATATCCAGGGTGATATTCGAGGCTGTGCGATCAAGCTCATGGGCGTTGCAGGTGAAAAGTTGCTTGACGTTCAAAGGGACGCCACTACACACGATTTTATCTTTCTGAGCACCAATGTGTTTCTAACCAAAGATGCAAGAGACTTTTTCGAATTGGTTAAGAGTGGTTCGCTGAACTACCGCAAATCTTTGACTGACTACTTAGGTATCGCAAAGTATTTTGTAACTCGTCCTAAGGTCATAGTGAATCTGTTAAAGGCGCTGCGCAAGTTTCCGAACCTCCTGGAAATGCGGTGGTTTAGTGTAACGCCTTATTTGTTTGGTGAGCGGGCGGTGAAGTATGGACTCAAACCGTGGCTTAAAACGAAAACAGACTTGCCACACAAGCCAGGCAATAACTTTCTGCACGAACGGTTGAGGGACCACTTGGCGCGTGAAGGCGCAGGCTTCGATTTTATGGTCCAGTTTCAAACCGATCCGTACAGAGAACCGATCGAAGATGCTTTGGTGCCGTGGAAGGAAGAGAATGCGCCATTTCACAAACTCGCAACGATCAAGATTCCTCCCCAAAGCATCGATTCGCCGGCACAAATGATGTTTTGTGAAAACCTGTCATTCAATCCCTGGCATTGCTTGCAGGAGCACAGACCATTGGGTAGTGCCAACCGTGTGCGCAAGGCAGTCTACCTCGCGATCTCTGAGTTCAGGCACACGAGAAATGGTGTCCCAGTTTCCGAGCCTACTGCCAACGAAAGTTTTTGAACGCTTTAGCAAAGAGGGATGCCAACGACGCTATGCAAAATGGAGGGCAACGAGGTCCGGAGGGCATCACAACGGATGCCTTGCTCACGAAGGAAATGGAAGAGACTAACCACTGGGCCCGACTTGGAGCGCAACTTTACTTTGGATGGTTTACTTTGCTTCTCACCGTAAACGGTTTCGCCATAGGTTGGCTATTCACGAGCAAAGTGGCGATGCCTCAGCTCTTGGCCCGTTTGGTTTTTTGTGCATTCGCTGGATTGGATGTGCTGGGCACAATCGCAACGTTCCGTATTCGTCAACACTTGTACGCTAGTCATCTCCGAATAAAAGAGGTGATTACGAAGCTGACTCAGCACCGCGTAATCGAAGGTACGGCGCCGCAGTCACCAGTACCACTGGGAGCAATCAAAACTGGATTGGGTTTTACAGGTTTAGGCTTGATAATGTTGGTGTTTTTTTGGTCGATCCTGGCGATCTTTACTCCTCGCATAGTCAATGGATAGACCTTGGGTCGAGAGGGAAGAACTGTTCTAAAAGGGTAAGGCTAACAAGGAGGAGCCGTGATTTCAAACAACAAAGTTCCGCAGCGAAAACAAAACTTTCAGGTTGTGCTTGTCGTGATCGCAGTGTGCGGTGTGCTCGCATACCTCTCACGGCTTCCAAGCGTGCCATCGGGCGAGGCAGCGAGTCTGGCGTTGAATTTCAAGTTTGCCGTGGAGCGGCTTCCGTCTACCCCGATACCGGAAGGCGTGGTGTACCCGGTGAATAAGACGGCCAGGCATATGCAATTCTACTTCTACCAGGTTGGCGAATCGGCGGCACTCGGCGACCTGGACGGCGATGGGCTTCCCAATGATTTGTGCCTCACGGATGTGCGGGCGAAAACGGCGATGGTGAGACCCGTACCGGGCACCGGCGATCGCTATGCACCGTTCGCGCTTGATCTTGGGAAGCTCTTCGACCGCGTAACAGAATACGCGTCCGTCTGCCGCATGTCGGACATGAACGAGGATGGGCGCACTGACATCTTCCTCGGGTTCTATGGTCGTCCGCCGCTCTTGCTACTTCATAGTTCTGCCTCCAACGCTAATTCTCAAGCCTCACTTTCAATGTCTTCATTCGGCGTGGTTGAGCTTGTTCCCGGCCTCTCTCAGCGCTGGTGGACGGCAACCGCGACGTTTGCCGACTTTGATGGAGACGGCCACCAGGACATCGTTGTGGGTAATTACTATCCGGACGACGCCGAAATAACTGATGCCAACTCCGATCGTCGCTTTGAGATGAACGAAGACTTCACGCGGGCGAAGAATGGTGGAACGACGCGCTTGTTTCTTCACGTCCCCGGCAATTCAGAAACTGTAAGTTATCGCAATGCGGGCGACGTGTTTCCGAATAAGGGCGGGCGGGCATGGACGCTGGCTGTGGGAGCTGCTGACCTGGACCGCGACGGACTCCCTGACCTTTACATCGCCAACGACTTCGGCCCCGACCAGCTTCTGTGGAACCGTTCGCAACCCGGCGCTATCAAGTTTCAGGAGCTAAAAGGTGAGCGAGGATTCTTCCTTCCGATATCGAGATCCATCGGCCACGACTCGTTCAAGGGCATGGGCATAGATTTTGGCGACGTCAACCACGACGGCATTTTTGACATGACCGTCGGAAATATCGGATCGCCGTTCGCGCTTCAGGAGTCGCACTACCTCTGGACCAGCACGGGGCAAATGGATCGCATGGCGAAAGGCATCGCGCCGTGGGTGGATCGCGCCGATGAGGTTGGTGTCGCGCACAGCGCCTGGGCCTGGGATTCGAAATTCGAGGACTTCAATAATGACGGCGTTCTCGAACTGGTGCAGGCAACGGGCCTGGTCAAGGGCTCAGCCAACAAGTGGCCCGAGCTCTCGCAAGTAGGAGCAGGGAATGATGCCTTCGTGAAATACCAGTCGTCCTGGCCTCAGTTTCTCGAGGGCTCGGAGGTAGACGGATCATACCCCAACCCGTTTTGGGTACTCGGCAACAGCGGGCTTTACTCAGATCTCTCAACCGTTCTCTTTCCGGATTTGAAGCCGGCTACGCGGGGGATCGCTGTCGCGGATGTGGACGGCGATGGTTACCCTGAGATGGTCTTCGCAAATTTCTGGGAAGACTCGGTCTACATCAAAAACCAGACGAGCGGCAATCGCTTTCTCGGTTTGCACTTGCTGCTTCCGCTACCTGGTAGCGACGGAGTCGCGAAGCCGCGAACAACCACGCAAGTGCATGGCGGTCACCCCACCAGGCGCGAAGGTACGCCGGCGATCGGAGCCTTCGTCGAGGTAGACACACCCGGCGGCCGTCGTCAAATTCGTCAGGTAGACGGCGGCAATGGACATTCCGGCCAAAGGAGCCCCGAGGTTCTGGTTGGTTTGGGACGCACCACTGCTACCAACGTTGCGGTACGTATTACCTGGCGTGATCTTCGTGGCGCGCTTCATCAGGAGGCGCTCTCACTCACGCCCGGGTATCACACGGTCATTCTTGCCGGACAAGGAGGAGAAACAAAATGAGCGAGCCTGTGAAAAAGAAACGGGATCCCCGGATGGGCCTCCGGATGTCGGCGACGCTCGCTACGGTCTTCACGATCCTCGGGCACACGGTATTCGGCTTTGAGCAACCAGCAGCACAGGTGTTCGTCGCGCTTGGGACTGGTTATTCGTGCGCAATTTTTTTCGAGTGGGTTGACGCGCGCGCCTGCGGCTGCCAGCCCGGCTACGCGGGGGGCGGTTGGCGCAAGCTGGTCAACTTTCTTCTCGCACCGCACATGACGTCGATCACTTTGTCGTTTCTGCTTTATTTCGGTTCGCGGCTTTGGATTATGGCACTGACCGTCGCGCTCGCCATCGGTTCCAAGCACATATTCAGGGTCCCCACGAATGGCCGTCTACAGCATTTCATGAACCCATCAAACTTTGGGATTGCGATCGTGCTCATCGCTTACCAATGGACGGGAGTCCTGCCCTGGGCCTTCACCGTCGACATCCACGGCGTCTGGGATTGGCTGGTGCCCTTGGCCATCGTGACGCTGGGGATGCGACTGAATATTTTATTCACTGGCCGAATCCCGAGCATCGTCTCATGGGTTGGTAGCTTCGTTCTGCTCTCAGTTGTCCGTGCGTGGTTCCGGAATACTCCGCTTTGGGCTGATCTCGTGGTGCTCACCGGCATCCCGATGGTGCTGTTTACCTTCTATATGATCACTGACCCGCAAACTTCGCCTTCGCGGCTTAGAAGTCAGATTTTCTTCGGGGCCGCCATAGCGGCTACCTATCACGCGTTGTTACTGCTGAACGTGCAGTACATGATGTTCTACAGCGTGACAATTGTGTGCGCCGCTCGAGGAGTATGCCTCCTCCTGGTTAGCATGCGCGCGCCAGTGCTGTCAGCCGGGCAGGCAAGCACAAGAGACTGGGAGCCTCAACCGGTAAAAGTAGCACCTGTTGGGCCATCAGATAGCTGAACGGTTTTGTACAAAGACCACTAGAACCAGAACGGCAATTAGACCCGAATGATTTGATGCAGCGTCGAGAATAAGGCCGCGAACATCGGGGACGGGCCTGACGCAGCGCGGCCTTCTTTCACTTCTTGAGGCAAAGCCACTTCTTGTCTATCGCCTTGCTACCCTTGCTGGCCCTTGAGCAGCGGGTCGCCCGGGTTGTCGACGAAAACACTCAAGACCGCGAAGTGAGCCGGATCACCCGAAAACAATGCGTGGTTGACGACTAGCAACGACTTCGTGCGGCTGTCAAACGCGATGCCTGCGGGGTTATCAAATGCGAGTTCATCCGTCGGTTGGCTGCTGATCCGACCGAGTTCGGCGCCGCTCGGCGACAAGAACGAGATTTGGTGTGAAAAGGCTAATGAGACATACAGCCTGCCGTCGTTGGCGAAGGCCAACTGGTCCGGCGTTTCACCCGCCACGTACTCATGAAAGACTTCCAAATTTGCCGCCGACGGTTTGTTGACGAGCGGCAACCGGTAGATCGTTCCGATGGCCATGTTGTTCGGTGACGTTGAAACGGCAAAATACACGTGTTTCCGTTGAGGGTCGAGCCGAATTCCGTTAAGGCCGAGCGGAAGGACTGGGCTGCCTGCGAATAACGGACTCTGGAACCAGATGGTCGCGACTCCGCCGCCAGGACCGTAGCGGAAGATCGTGGCTTGCAGCGAATCAGTGACGTAAGCATTTCCGTTTTCATCGAATACTACGTCGTTGGGAACCGGGGTGAAGTCAGGTCCTGCGACCGGCCGCAAGTCGGGCAACGGCGCGCCGTAGGCTGACTGTTGGTAAGTTTTTCCTTTTTTGGTAAAGCGGACCAGGCCGAGTTGCCTGCTAAGTGCGTAGACTTGGCCATTACCGTCGACTGCGAGGTTGCTAGTAGTGTGGTCGGTTGCGAGATCCTCACCTTGGATAACTATCGTCTGTTCATGTTTCCCGTCTTTCCGATTGAATACCTGAATGGCAGATGCTGGGGTGCCGGCCGAGCCGAGGCGTGCCGGCCCTGAAACGAACACCGAGTCTCCGTGGACGGCAACTCCTTCCGGAAAGCCCGGCACTCCCGGCACGGTTGCGAATTTTGTGCTGGTTCCGAAGGAGGTCTTCTTTGCTGCGTTCTGAGCATTTTTCTTCTTATTTTGAGGTTGTGCGGACATGTCAATTTCCTTTCGTGGAATACATGGGGTGCGAGGTTGCCCAGGCAAGCCTTGGGTGCGTTGAGTAAGAGTAAGTGACTGTTAAGCTGTGGGAATAGTAAGCTTTTGCCTGACCAAAATCAACTTTTTGCCGTGCCGTTTTGTGGCCTGTCAAACGTAACCCCGAAGAAACAAATTTGGGTTACTGCGTTTGATCCTCCTTCCCGTCTTAAATAGTCTCGCACATGGCTTTGCCTCAAGAGTCAAAAACGTCCAAGCATCGCGTCCTGACTGAGACAAAATACAGTAGAGTTGTTGTTAATGACGAAGGCTGTGGAGTCGTTTATGAGTTGTAACCACAAAAGGCACCTAAGGTACATAAAGGCATACATATGTTTCGAGATTTACGATATAGCCTTCGAAGTTTATTGAAGCGACCGGGCTTCAGCATCGTCGTTATCGCGACGCTCGCGCTTGGCATTGGTGTGAACGCTGCAATCTTCAGCGTCTTCAACCTCTTGCTGGCCCCGTTACCGGTCAAGGAGCCGGAGTCGATTGTGCGCCTCTTCGTCGAAGAAGGGTCCGATCGATCGGACCTGTTCGCATTTCAAGACTACTCCTACATTCGCGATCACAACCAATCGTTCTCCGACGTGTTAGCCGTTTTCGAAGAGGAGCGTTTTCTTCTCGGAGAAAACAGACCTAACAGCGATCCTGAGGAGATTCTCGGAAACTTCGTTTCAGAAAACTACTTCGCGATGCTTGGCGGCAGCACCCATCTCGGACGCTCTTTCAGTAGCGAAGAGAACAGCGTTCCCGGTCGTGATGCAGTCGTCGTCTTAAGTCATGGCTTCTGGCAGCGACGCTTTGGGAGTGATGCACAGCTCGTTGGCAGCAGCATAAAGTTAAATGGCAAATCGTTCACCGTTGTCGGAATAACTCATCCGGAGTTCGTCGGCCTCAGACGCGAAATGCCTGACATCTGGCTGCCACTAGCGATGCGGGGTGCGATGGCGACGGCCGGTTTCGATGACATCGCTCCTGAAAAGAGAAACTGGTACGCAGGACGCGACTTTCCCTGGCTCAGCATATTCGCACGTCTGAAGCCCGGCAGGACCGCGCCTGAGGCGCGCACCGAGATGAATGTGCTCCTGGGCCAAGTCGATACTCAATCGAGCACTGACCCAAAGAAAACAATCGCGGTCGACCTGATCAACGAATTGAAGTTTCCAATCGAAGCGTGGATGCTCATCGGAATGATCCTTGGCGCCACTGGTCTTATCCTCCTGATCGCTTGCCTCAATATCGCGAACATGCAACTCGCGCGAGCGATCGCACGGCAGAAAGAAATCGGTGTTCGACTGTGCCTCGGCGCAAGTCGTTGGCGATTAGTTAAACAATTACTGACCGAGAGTTTGGTGTTGAGCGTCGTGGGCGGCGTCGCTGGCGTATTGCTCGCCTGGTGGAGTCTCAACCTGTTTCTGTCCGTAGTTTTCGTGCGCTACGGTGGCGCAGAGATGGAGCGAGTCGCACTCGATCTCACACCGGATTGGCGCGTCCTCGCTTATTCTTTTGGGCTTGCGTTATTGAGTGGAATCGCGTTTGGCCTCGTTCCAGCGTTGCGCGCCACGCGGCCCGATTTGATTGGCGTCGTCAAGTCGGAAGGCGCAACCGCCACCGGAGGCTCCGCGCGATCGCGACTGAGCAATGCGCTTGTTATCGCTCAGGTGTCGATCTGTTTTCTCCTCCTGATTCCAGCCGGACTGTTATTGCGAAGCGTTCAACTTAATTTGGCAACCAATCCGGGTTATGAAGCGAAGAACCTTCTCTCCGTGGGTTACAGCCTCGAACTGAGTGGCTATGACGCGGAACGTGCGAAGCTCTTTCAGCAGCAATTGATGACGCGACTCGCTGCGCTGCCGGGCGTTAAGAGTGTGAGTCTCGATCGTGTCGATATCGGTCCCGGTCTCATCACATTGTTGGACCAGGGAGGAACTGGTCCAAAGCAGTATGGGAAGGTACCGATTGAAGAGATCCCCGCCACCTTCCTCGACACGATTGGTACGCCGCTCGTTCTCGGGCGCGCGTTTACAGTGGATGAGGTAAACGCACGCACGCCAGTACTCATCGTCAGTGAATCGACTGCGCGAAGCCTCTGGCCTGGCGAGAGTGCGCTCGGCAAGTTGTTACGTATCGAGGAACCGATGCGTGACGGCGGGAGCAAAATGATCTCTTCTTCGGCGCAAGTAGTCGGTGTTGCTCGTGATAATCAGCTCTATAGTTCCGGAGCAACACCGCCGCTCAGGGTCTATCTTCCCGGCGCTGCGCCTGGCGAAATGGATACGAGACTGCTGGTGCGTACTACGACGGACGCTGCGGCCCTGAAAGATCTTGCACGCCGCGAGGCTTTTGCTGTCGAGCCTGTACTTCGACTGAAGGTGAAGACGTTTGAAGAGATAATCACCGGACAACAAACGATTATGTCTGCGGCGTCACACGGCGTGACTGTGCTCGGCACTTTGGCGCTTATGCTGGCAGTGATTGGGCTATATGGTGTGATGGCGTGGCTCGTGGTCCAACGCACGCGCGAAATCGGAATTCGCATGGCGCTTGGAGCACAGGCTCACAACGTTCTGGTTCTCGTGCTGGCCCAGGGCATGAAGCTGGTTGTGATTGGCGCCGTCATCGGTATTCCCGCGTCACTCGCCGTGGTGCGACTGTTGTCGAGTATGTTGGTTGGATTAACGACCAGCGATGTGCTCACCATTGGAATCGTAACATTGCTACTGGTGGGAGTGACTCTGCTCGCATGTTATTTACCAGCGCGACGCGCAACCAGAGTCGATCCGTTGGAGACGCTCCGATACGAGTAAGCCAGAAAAAGGCCACGTCGTTAGTGACGTGGCCTTCTCATGCGGAGCAGAGTTTTTCAGGATCCAAACTTAAGTGGCGATCCAGTCGGACCACTTCACCTCGAACCCTCCGGCCTTCTCTTCCTGGACGTACGCGAAAAACAGTTGCATGAACTGTACGCGGTCTTGTGAGAACGGATAGTCGAAAACCGTCTGATCCGAAGGTTCCTTCGAGAGGTCAATGCCACCTATTCCATTAGGCTTAGGCCCCTGGCGGGTGAGTATGTCTTGAAGAGTAATACCAGGCGCGTCCGCGTTGTGAATGATGTCGTGCATCGCCATAAACACAGTGGTGCGACCATCGCCGGCACGGCAGTGGAAATGGAGCCATGTGCCAGGCTTCAAGCCCGCTTCGTAAGAAACGAACTGATCGACCTCATAATCGCGCGGCCGGCAGTGATCCGTGGTGGGCAGGCGAAGGTACCCGACACTGAGCGATTGCGTCAGAGCCTGCTCGGTTTTGGAGCCTGTCGTCTTCACCGTATTCGGTGTTGCAGTGCAAATCCCGTCCTCGGTTTTAGACTTCGACGTGATTTGGTAAACGACCAGGTTCTGGGAGTTTGAAACATCGACGAGCGCTTTGCTCTCGAATGTTGTGATGCTCGGGAGGTCCTTATCGACGTTGATCCAGTCGCGCTCAGCAAACCAACCGACGGCGATTTCAGTCTCACCATAGAGAGCTGGGTCAACGGTTAAGAAGCCATGTGACTCCTGGCGTAAGTCGACGATCACCAAAGGGGAAGTTACCACTTTCTGGTTTATCATCGCTTGAAGTTGTGACAGGCTGTACTGAGCGCTGCCGGATGCAGTATTACCCGCGATTTTCAGGCTCTGCATGCTCCGAAAGTTCTGAGGAAGTGACTGGGTGGCGATTGATTGTTGGGGCGCATCAAGAGCTAAAGTGACGGAGCCCGCTGTAAACATCGGATCGCATGGTGTAGGTGTAGAGGTTGTCATAATTTTCTCCTTATTCGGGTTAAGAGATGGAATCAGTGTCGCCGTACATCAGTAGTTGAAAGTCGTACTTCAGAAACGCCTGACCGTTCTCCCACCCGATTAGGAAGACGATGTCGAAGCGATTCGAAGGCCACTGTGTAAAAGGCAACTGGCTCTGCGGCACCTGGAAGTCGAGGGTCAAGTTCGGGATCTGGCCGTGGTGCCAGGCGATCAGGATGATTTTTCCGCCGTAGGTGTTCGGGTTATTCATGATTTCTGACACTAGAGCGGAGAGACCGTTGGGATCGTTGGTGAAGTTCTGATTAATCGTGATGCTCGGGTTGTAATAAGACTGCAACGCCTCGGCCAGTGGAGTGATTGTTTCGGCCGGACGGTTGCTACCAGTGTTTGGCGGATCCTGCTGCGTTGCGAACAGGAAGTCGGGCGTTGGGAAACGCGATTGCCCTGCGTTGATCCCGCTCGACACGTATGTGCCGGTGAACTGGTTCTTCGTGCTGGTGGCCAGATCGCAACTCAACTGTTCCCAGTTGGCAACCGGCATCAGCGCATTTGGATCGGGGGTGAAAAGCGATGGCAGGGCAGCCGCACGGCCGGAGCCCAGTGGCGCCAGATGCGGGCCGCCATCATCATCATTAGCTGGATCGCCTGGCTTCTCACCGTGCCGGATGATCATCACTAAAGCTGGGGGATTGGTAACCATAGTCGTTATCCTTCCTTGAATAGATACAGCAGATCTAATGGGTCAATTGAAGAGGCATTTGCCCCCGGGCTGCCCATCCGGCGATTGAAATCATCCCGCCAGCGGCGTTTCATCTCACTGCCAGTTTCGTGCCGAAGGATATATGGCCCAAAAGGCTGATTATTGTTTCTTGTGAGCTGTGCCGGTATGTCATGATTGACACTCAAAGCTGTCAGATCTGACACTCATAAAGCCAAGACTGTTCGCGATCTTCGAACTCGCAGACGTTCTCGTTAGCGCAAGACTAAATCTCAATCGGCCGTGAGTCGTCCAATGGGATATGCGTCAACGACCACTCCATCTCACGAGAGAGCCCCACATACCGTCAGGGCTTTGCACAAAGTGAGAATCCCGCCCACTGCAGTGGGCGGATCGTTCAAGTCCTTTCTATATGAAAGTTTTCTGATGAGTTTTGAATCCCGCCAACGGAAGTTGGCGGATTGTTCAAGTCTTTACTATTTATCCTAAATTCCGCCCTCGGGAGTTCGTGAATTGTTGATGAATAGTGCGGACCTGAAATATCCGCCCACTACCGTGGGCGGTATTAGAATGTAATTTTAGGTTTGGTTTGTAGAAAGGACTTGAAGGATCCGCCCACTGCCGTGGGCGGGATTTACTGACTTTTTGTGCAAAGCTTACCGTCAGCAAGATTCTTTGGCGTTTGCTACAACTGGGGGCGAGGTTGTCAGCGATGTGGTCTAAGCGTAACTGTGCAGCCGGTGGTGGGAACCGGCTGCTACAGTAAAAGCGCCTCAGGAGATGAGTCCGTTGTCCGCCAGCAACTCGGCTTCAACTACTGCAAAGCTGAGCGTCAACCATTCCAAAAAGATTCGACTCGCCACAACGAGTGAAGGCAAAGTGCTTCACCGTGTTCGCGAGTAGTTTGGGATCCCTGGAGTTTTCCAGCGTTCCCATGAGCACGAACAGCGCCGCCGCGGATTCATCGCCGGCCCGACAGATTATTTCTGCCAGTGCTTCGACCCTTTCTTTGTTTGAATCATCTTCGTTGGCGTCAGGCTCAAGCGTGAAGTCGGTCGAGTCGATGATCTTCTCGCCCGCACCGGCGCGCCGCACAATGTCAGCTAGCCATGGATCATTGATCTCCAAAGCGTAACGAACAATGCTTCGCCACTGTGGATCGGTTCTTCTGTCGTTTATGACTAACAGCGCGCGACGTCGGAGTGCATCGCTGATTGTGATTTGAGTTTTTTCGGTTTCGTAAGGTGTTTCTTCAAGCGCCGTTGCGTTAACATGCGTAGACATAATCTTCAACCTTTCTCGTAAAAGGGTTGACGGTTTAGGGCTGGCTTTGTGATGACGTCACAAGTCGGCCCGCTTCTTTGTTGGAGGCGTGCCCGCACCATAGCACAATTATTTTCGGTTGTGTTGAGAAAGTGAGATTGCATTTCCACGCAACAGGACGCTCGACATCGAGTATCCATCCGGCGCAAATCACGGACTAGTTTGCTTGGTTTTAAATTCGCGGATTTGCTCTGCCACTCGCTCATCTACCTTTACATTCTTTAGACCTGTATCTTTTAAGTTGGCTCCTTTGAGGTTGGCTCCTTTGAGGTTGGCATCTGTAAGGACGGCCTGTGTGAAGTTGGCGTTTGTGAGGTCGGCGTTTGTGAAGTTAGCCCCTCTGAGTTTGGCTCCTTTGAGGTCGGCATCTGTAAGGACAGCATATGTGAAGTCGGCGTTTCTGAGGTCCGCGTTTGTTAGGTTAGCTCCTCTGAGGTTGGCTCTCTTGAGGTTGGCTCCTTCGAGGTTAGCCATGAATATGTAAGCTTCATCTAGGGTTGCTTGCTCAAGATTAATATTCGATAAATTTGAGTGCATTAAACGTGCTTGCGTGAGATCTGGCGCTCTTGAAATTTGCACTCGATAGGTTCGCAACTGGCGCGAAGAGAAAGCTGGCGTCAGCCCCCTCAAAGACTGAGGACACTAGGCTTGCCCCAATCAAGTCAGTTGAAAACAAATCCGCACCTGGTAGGGTAAGAAATGACAGACTGTTATGAGCTATCCCACGCCTGCTATAACGTTGTCCTTTAATCCGCATCAGCCATGTCCCGAAGCTTGTAGGCTCTGGTTGTTGGATTACCGAGTTCCGTTTAATCGTTTGTGCGCAAACATTCAGAGCCACGAGTAATGATTCCTCAGCATTCAAAGACTGAAACATCGCTTCTCGGAACGTCGCAATTTGGAGTTGTTCCATTGGCATCGCATGACGTAGGACAAAATTAAATAGTCGAGTGAACTGGTCTTGCCACCCTTCAAGTTCAATATGTGTTCGCAACCGCACTTCATTCAATAGAAAAGTATGCAGGTATCCCGACATAGCGCTGGGTCCGCAGATTTGGGCCCAGTGTTTTAGCGCGTCCCGTTCGTCCCAACCTTCATCAGGACTGGATGCCCGCCGCTCCAATTCACGGCTTACTCTTTCCATAGCGCGCACCACGCGGCGAGCAGCAAGATACTCACCAAAGCTTTTGTGTGTGAAAACAAAGGTAGGATCGCCAGTGGTTCGCTGGCCGTATTGACGGAAGAAAAAAGCAGCCAACAACCGGGTGACACCTGCTTTCGCGCCTTCCTGAAAAGCATCAAGCATGCCTCCGACGCCGCTTGCCTGGCAGTGTTCCTCGATCTCGCGTACGGTGGTCGTTCGGCCATCACCATGCCAGGCAGCCAGGCCGATTTCTTCCAGCACCCGGGAAAAATGATCCAGCGTCATGTGCCTGATTGGTCCATAGGCACGGCGCTTCTCATAGCCTCGTTCATGAACCGCCGTTACGAGATCTGCGTAGATAGAATTCAAATTAATATCTTTACTGAAATCCAGCTTATCGCGCGTAAAGCTCAGGGCTACCAGATAGTTGAGTAAAGGTTGAGCAGTAATCTCGGTGAGATCCTTCCGATTCAGCTCTTTCGGCAAGCCTACGAAATCCTTCCCTGTAAGCACGCCATAGTTTTTCCACCACTCTTGCCGCGCGTCCCTTAGAAGTAGTTTCGCAGGATCCTCGTATTCGATTCCGTCCTGAACGACCACATCATTCTCATATTTGGCTGAGAGAGGAGTGAAGTAAGGCAACAGATTGAGAATTTGACGGGGCCGTCGAAATTCCGGTTCATTTTCCTGAACTACCAATTCACGTCCGCTGAGCAGCACCCGCAATCTAACTACTTGTTGATTCCTCCGTTCGACGGTCTTTTCGACTTCGCGAACAAATCCTCTCGCGATGTCGGCTGCCGCCTTCCCCTGACTGGCAAGTTCGTCAAGGCCGTCGAAGATAACGAGCAAATTAGGATCGGACGATTCAGGATCCAGTGGATTACTCAGCAACACTCCTTCATCACGTACAAAACGACCAATCTCTTCAACCAGGTCTTTCGAGGCGTCGATCAGATGGAGAGGAACGAATAGGACTTTGATTCTGGGGTGACTCTGCGCAATGCCCGATGCGAAGACGCGAGCAAATGATGACTTTCCGCTGCCGGGACCGCCGCTGATGACTCGTATGGCATCTTGAGGGTCAGCGCTATCCACCCACCTTTCTAGTTCCACTTGTAAATCGATTACAACATGCCCGCGCTTATGCCTTTCATCTCGAAGGGCGTCCGCCTCCATTTCATTGCGAGGCCTTTCCTTGGAATAATAAGCACTTAGCGGAACAAAAATTTGGCTCAGGCTGAACGGCTCATCGAACACCGGCTCCTGGATTCGCCGCTCGAGGAGTGCGGAGTATTGGACCCACGCCCATTCTCGATCACCTGCTTTTGTAAACGGAGTGTTGAGCGACTCAAGCAAAGGACCATACGATTTAGAATTGCGCCGCCATTCCTGATTGAGTGCATAAACAAAATAGGTTGGAAGCCGGTCCGCTATCGCATCTGCTGCCGACTCTTCGATTCCAAGCCCCTTCAACTAGTCTGACAACAGTGTCTTGAAGCTATCGACGAACGGTAAATCTCCAGGTCGATCCAAAAATTTCTGATCGACGCTCATATCCTTCGCTTCAATCGACAAGTCCAAACTGTCTACCAATGCGTCAGCATCTGCCGCTGCTTTGTCTGACAACTGACTGGCGCTATCGCCCACTAATTCGAAAACTGCCATCGTTAATGATCGACGAATCAGCACAAACGCCAACTCACCCGGTTCCGTTTCCAAGCCCAGGGCTGAAAGGGTTTCAACCGCATCGTTTCCTAGTTCGATCCACTTTCCGGTCGCGGTGTGACCGACGCCTTTCGCTAATGCTTTGAAAAGATCCTTGAAGTCAGCTTTCACGGGTTTGAAGAGGGAAGAAACCGGTTTCTTAACCTTCAATTTCGGAGAGAGTTTTGATTTCGATTTGCTCAAGAATTTTGGCTCCTTAGAGAGAAGCCTCTCTTGTTGGTGCCGGTAAGCTTCGAGGAGACCAGCGAGAGGTTGGTGAATACTAAGACCGAGAAGTTCTAATAGTAAATACCAAATACATTTCACTTGCTAAAAGACCGGACATTTCACTTGCTAATAACCGGAAAATGTTTTGAGTTGGAACCGGATTGTTGGGTGGCTGAGCGAGATGGAAACACTGTGTCTAAATTTGGCTTGACCGCGAAATGTCGCTACCATGCATGTCTCAGCCTGTGCTTATTACAAAGGGAACAGAAAAGGAAGATTCTCAAAAGCAGAGTAGTCCTGACTAAATGATTTCTCGATACTCCATGCAAACCTTCTGGCTGGCACTGACGCTTGTCTTAACCATTTCCGTATCCGCCTACTCACAAACCGTGACATTCTCAGGCAGAGTCACAGATCAAAACACCAGCTTGGGAATTCCTGAAGTCGCCGTCGTCGCGCAAGGTAATCTTACCGGAACTCGCGTTGCCATTAGCGACACACAGGGCAACTACATGATTTCCATGGGGGCGAATAACAGCATCAAGTTGCGAGCCTACCGAAGGAATTTCGTTTTCAATCCCGTGCAAGTCGGGTTTGTGTCCGTGGGAGCTTTTCTTGCTGGTCCACAGCACTTAGATTTCAGTGGCGCGGCTCTACCGTTTGCCATTCTTATCTTTGCCCAGGAACCAATCCTGTTAACTGAAGATGATTCACTGAAGGCGTTAGCAGTCGATTCCGTCTTTCTGAATCGCGATCCCTTTCCTCTCCTGAATAACGACCATTTCGGCAACGACAAGCGAACTCGTATTAAGTTACTGCTGGTGGATTTGGATTTGTTGAGCGGGGAATCACTTTCGGTCGTAACGGCGCAAGCCATCGATCAATCGCAAATAGCACACAACTTGCCGGTTGAGGATTTGCGAAAGGTTCCGGGCGTTCCGTGGTTGAGTCAATTGACGATGATGTTACCGAGTGATTTAGTTGTGCCAGGCGAATTGAGAGTTACAGTGGCGCTTCGCGGCAAAACAAGCAACTCGGCGACAATTCGTGTCCAGTAACTCATTGACACCTGGTCCTTCCTGTCAAACATCTTTCGCGTTCTCGAACATCCTTTTGACGTGAGAAAAGTAGACGAGCCCGAGTACCATGCCGTCTGTTGTTCCCGCCAGGTAAGAAACAAAAGCAGTCCAGCCGGTGTTAATGTAAACTTCCGTTGCCAACGTGAGCAGGAGCATCGCAACCCAATTCAGTAGGAACAGTTTCCTCCCCCATCCTTTCCCCCAAAAAAGACCCACGGACGCAATAGCACCGACAAACAAAAGGACTGTTCCGAACCAGTAAGGCACATCACTGAGCGGCGTAACGCTCGTGACCTGCATGTTCAAAACGCTCTCGTCGATGCCGAGATAATTCTTTAGTTCCGGTGGAAGTGATCTTTCAGAGATTTCGTGAACCACAACCGCTCCAAAAATCAGCAGTTGATTCATCACCACTAAGAGGCGGAATTGATTTCTGGACATATATGTTCACCGGCAATCCTACTAGTTGCTTCGTTCAGATTGAAGCTGATCCTGTTAATAAAGATCCGTTTGGAACAATGGTTGCCACACAGGATAGTAGGAAGAATGAGCATCAGATCGAAGAACAACATTCGCCGTCGTCATTGGCTGGCTTGGATAGCGTTGTGTGCAGCATTAGCGCTCCACGTGTTAGACGAGGCCGTCACGGATTTCCTGGGAGTCTATAACCCAGCTTTTCAAGCTATTCGGGAGCGGCAACCGTTAATAATGCTGCCGATCTTCTCCTTTGATATTTGGCTGTCCTTACTAATCTTCGCCGTGATCGCGTTGGTAGGAGTGTCTGTTTTCGTTTGGAAGGGACGATGGGCGATGCGCCCGATATCATATGTCTTTGCCGCTGTCATGTTTACCAATGGATTGCTCCACATCGCCCATTCAATCTACATGCAGAAGTTAATGCCCGGTGTGTACACCTCGCCGCTGTTGCTGGCAGCATCGATTGTTCTGGTTGCCTCTACTCGCGCACATAAACGGTATCGTTCAGCACGATCGACAGTATGAGTTCGCGAGATCGTCAGGCGATGCTCACGATCAGGCTGTCGCCTCTGGTCGAAGTTGCAGTGACGAAGTCCCTCAACTCCTCGAAAGTCTCAAACAGGTAATCGAACTCGGATTCGCCATCAGGCGTGGGCCTGAGCCAGATGACTTTAGGGTAGATGTCGAGTTCGGTCATACGCGTTGGGTTGTATCTACGCGCAAGCTCGTCACGGGAAAGCCCAGTTAAGAACGCCGCGAACTGAGAAACCTGGTCCGGCCGGAGGACTCGAATTGACCCATCGTCTTTGTTTCCGATCTCTTCGCCGCCATACAGTAAGAAACACCCTGGGTCCTCTCCTTCCTCAGCCGTGCCGGTGAATAAAAAATGCAGACCGTGCCATGACTTCTCAAGATCAATCTCTTCGCCGTCTTGGACCAGTTGAAGTTCGCGGTTCGCGGACTCATCCGCGGCTGCCGTTGCGCTTACTTGTTGCGTCGTGCCCCCAAATAAACGATCGATGAAGCCGAGTAACCCTGGCTCTCGCACTGTCTCCATCGGGGCGGGCTCCCCGTAAAGAAATGTGGAAACCTCCTCGGGCGCCTCACGCAGCCGGCGAAGGTCGGTCTCGTTAACTCGACGCACAATGCAATACATGCCCATAACTGCCTCCTAGCGAAGGTGAATATCAGGATGCCTCATGATTATCTACGAAGAAGGTGTTTGCGTACGAGAATTCTAACTGACATCATGAACGTCGCGAAGGAGCCACACATGCCGCACAAACCCTGGAAACTACTTTTGTCCTTTTGGACCACGAGTCTCGCTCTCGCCATCGTCACGTAGGCGCTCCCTTGAAGCGAATTTCTGTCGACAAGTGCTATGAATTTTGGGAGAGCGAAGTAAAACGCCACTTGCTCAGTCCACACGGCAAAGTAGATCGGTCCAAGTTGCCGGGCGAATACGGATATCTTGCTTCTGAATGGTCGAGGCGTAGTGAAGTTCCAATCGTGCTACTTGAAAAAATACATTGAGGCCTAACCCGCCGGTTAACATCTCTCCCGCACTTCCTAACCTGACAAATAAAACTTGACCGAACTTGGCCTTTGGTTTTATACGGAAAGCGAGTAGAGGTGATGAGGTCGAGAGGAGGACGCGATGGAGCGAGCTGTGCCAATTCTGCCGGCTGATGATCTCCGCGTAGCCAAAGACTTTTACGCTACGAAGCTCGGATTTCGTGTTTTGTTCGAGGCCTCGGATGACGGCAAGAGCGGGCTCCTCGGACTGGCGCGAGGCACAATCCAGATCACTGTGGATAGTCCGATGGATGGACACGGCCGGAACGCTTGCGTCTCGCTAGAGGTCGACGACGCAGACGCCTACTTCGAGGAATGGCGCAAACAAGTGGACGTGCTCCGCCCGCCGAAGAATGAATCCTGGGGTGCCCGGACCTTCGATCTATTGGACCCATTCGGCAACACGATCTTCGTGATGGGGCCGACAAAGTAGCCCACCTTTTCGTTATGGTACAAGTCATCCCGGGTTTGCGACGGAACCCATGAAGAGCAAAACTCCGGTCTGGTTATTGCGAATCGCAAAGAAAAAAGGGCGATCTACTTTCATGAAGAACTTCTCTTGGGGCTGCCTAACCGACGTGACGCTCATTTCGACTGATGTGACTGCCGCAGCCACGGTACCCTCCTCGTTCACTTCGGCCAACGCTTTGTGTTTGACTTCAGAGATGTAGAGGTTTTTACCGGGGTTCAGTTCCGCTAATTGAGAAAAGTTCGCACGCTGCGGATCAAAAGCTTCTGCCATTCCCAAGGCCTTTAAGGCATCGTTCAGCCGCGACTCCCATTCAACCTTGAAACGCGGCAACTTCAAGTCACCCGGGGTTAACTGGAAACTCTTCATCCACATGTCCCAATTCTCAGGAGTGAGGTTTCGCTCAAACTGATCCAAGCCTATTTGCTCGTCAGGTAAGAAAATGTACATGCTCACGCTGCCCGTACCATACGGCAGAACGACTGATTGAAAATCTTTGCCCTTATAGTAAAAGTAGTTTCCGGATTGAAACATCATCGGGACTTCCTTTCGCTCGCCGCCAGGAAGTCTAAACACGTCAGGCTTCGTATCTTCTTTTTTGAATTCAAACTGCCATCGGCCTTTGAAGTAGATTGCGTTGATTAGAAACAGAATTTTGTCTGCGGTAATTCCATCGATAATTTTTTCAATCTTACCTTCCGTGTTTTTCTTCACCCATGAGTTGATAATGTCAGGTGCTGCGGGATCCGCAAAATTAAGACTCGTGATCTCCGCGTCGTAGTACTTTTTGTTGCGCGCGATGAACGCAGGTTTAAGAGTGAATCCGTTTTGAGCCCAGAGTGAATTCGCGATTTTGAGCTGTATTTTAGGATCGGTTGGATGAAGCGTGGACTTCAGATTGGCAAACGAACTGTTTACGTCGTCAAGGCTCATGCCTTCAAACTCCAGGGCTCGAGCCATCGCCTGGCGAGTGGTTCCGTCTGCGCCATTGTAAGTCATTGCTAAAGCCAGCATCACGCTTGCAGGAGAAACAAATGTGTTCTTGCCGCTCTGTTCCTTTATGATCTGTTCGTACAGCTTGAATGCGAACCTGGAAGTGGCTGTGTGCAATCGATCATCAACCATATTTACTGTTGCATCGTCCCTTGGTCGGCTTCGGGCAATGTCACCGTTATTCGCCCGAAGGCTGGGCAGAGCCAGGTTTGAGCAGATGATCAACCCAATGAAGCCGGAAATAAGAATTTTATTAAAGAGTGCCTCAATCGAGGATTTACGCGGAATACTTTGCATAGTAGTGGTTCCTTTTAGTACTCGCTGATAGGATTCAAAACGCTTTGCCTCAAAAGTGTGCAATCGTGCTTGGATACAGTCAGTACCGTCCGCGGATGGGTGCGCAGCCTATGGATCCGAGCACTTTGACTTCGTACCCATCCGCTACCGCGGACGGTACTGACTGTATCCAAGCGCGGCTCTGACTTTTGATGCAAAGCATTCAAAAGAAAGAACGTGGATAGTGTGTAGCACTTGCAAGATGACGTAACTTTTCCGTGGCATACCCGGTGCTATGTCACTAAGTCTCTGTATTGTGAATGGGCGTAATACAGGAGCGGTCTGTAAATATAAGAACCGCGATGCGAAACGCTCAGTTACTTAAGTCTCAAACTATAGATGACAACCGAGATTGCAATCGTCCTCGCCCTGCTGGTTATCGCACTCATTCTGTTTGGCACCGAGCGAATACCTATTGAAGTCGTCGCGATTCTTCTAGTAATGGCGTTGGTTCTCACCAACACATTAACTGTCGGCGAAGCCTTCGCAGGATTTGGCAATGACATAGTGATAACAATCGCAGGTCTCTTCATCTTGACAGGCGGATTAGCTAAGACTGGCGTAATCGACCTGGTTGGACGCCGCTTGCACCGAACGGCAGGGGATAGTGAGTTTCGTATTGTCGCGCTGATCATGTTCGCGGCCGCAGCTTGCGCCGCCGTGATGAAAAACACGACTACCGTGGCAATGTTTCTTCCAGTCGTGTTAGGTATTGCTGCACGCAGAAATCTTAGTCCCTCAAAACTGCTGATGCCGCTCGCCTTTGGAGCAATCCTGGGCGGTACCTGCACATTGATTGGTACATCAACCAACCTTGCCGTAAGTGGCGCTCTGCCGCGCTACGGAATTCAGCCATTCACAATGTTTGAACTCACGCGGGTTGGTGTGGTTATTGTTGGTGTAGGAATGGTGTATATGTTGCTCGTAGGTCTCCGCCTGTTACCTGGTGGAAAGGCGGCCGAATCTCTCACTGAGCAATATCACGTCAGACACTACATGACAGAAGTCATTGTGCTGGACGATTCTCCGTTGATTGGTAAATCGCTAGCGGAGACTCGTATCGGAGACGAACTCGATCTGACCGTTCTCGGCATTCTCAGAGGTGAGAAGCAGTACAGAATGGCGCCCCACCCAGAAGAGCAGATAAAAACGAATGATCTATTGCTGGTCCAAGGTCGCGTCGAAGATATTCTAAAAGTGAAGGCTGAAGCCGGGATTGAGATTAAACCCGACTTTGTATTGAACGATTCTGTTTTAGAGGATAAGGACACAGAACTCTTCGAAGCGGCGGTGCCGCGGGCTTCAGACTTCGTCGGAAGGACACTGAAGCGCCTCGATTTGCGAAAGCGTCACGGGGTCGTCGTCTTAGCGATCAACCGTCATGGCGTGAATTTGCTTTCGAAGGTCAGCAGAGTACGACTGAGATTCGGTGATGTGCTCTTAATACAGGGAAATCGTGAACAGGTTGAAAGACTTGCCGCCGAAGGTCACATACTGCTTTTGGAAGAGATTTCCGAGAAGCAGGCGCGGCCGGAAAAAAAGCGATGGGCGCTACTCGCTTTTGGCATTTTTCTTTTCTTGTCACTTACCCATCTTGTTCCGTTGCCCATCGCCGTGTTGCTGGGGGTGATGATCCTGCTAGCCAGCCAGTCTCTGCGCATGTCGGAAGTTTATGAGATCATTGATTGGCGGTTGCTAATTCTGATTGCGTGCATGATGAGTTTTGGAGTGGCGATGGAAAAGACTCGCGCGGATCAGTACCTGGCAGATTTGATTGTGAGGGGCACGGGCCAGTATGGTCCAACTGCAGTACTGGCAGGCTTTTTCGTAATGACAGTTGCTCTCACGCAACCAATGTCCAACCAGGCCGCCGCGCTTGTCATGTTGCCGATATCAGTGAAAACTGCTCTCGCATTGGGATTAAACCCGAGAACGTTTGCAGTGACAGTTACCTACGCGGCTTCGTGCTCCTTTCTGACGCCACTGGAGCCGGCCTGCGTGCTGGTTTACACACCGGGACGTTATCGCTTTTTAGACTTTGTAAAAGTGGGCTCGATTCTGACGGTCGCAGTATTCGCGATCGTCGTCTTACTGGTGCCGGTTTTCTGGCCATTTTGGCCGTGAGACGCCTGAATTCCCGAATGAGGCGAGACACAGACCAACGAGTCCCAGCTGCGGAACGCCCTTCTACTAAGCGGCGTGCACGGCTGCACGAAGTCATTTTTGAATCGGATACTCGTGCCGGCCGCTACTTCGATCTCACGCTGATCTGGCTGATTCTTCTTAGCGTTGCAACAGTTGTTCTGGAAAGCGTCCGCGAAGTCAGAGAGCAATATGGCACCCTGCTTCACGTACTTGAATGGGTGTTTACCCTATTATTCACGGTTGAATACGGTCTTCGACTATTGAGTGTCCGCCATCCACTGCGTTATGCAACGAGTTTCTTCGGCGTTGTTGATTTACTCGCTATAGTTCCGACGTACCTTAGTATCTTCGTCCCAGGCAGTCAGTATCTCCTGGTGATTCGCATACTTCGTCTGCTCCGAGTGTTTCGCTTGCTGAAACTCTCCGAATACGTTACGGAGGCCGATACACTTCGGCTTGCTCTTCGTGCGAGCAGACGCAAAATCAGCGTTTTCATTTCAGCGGTAGTGCTCCTGGTTGTGATTATCGGCGCGCTAATGTACGTCATTGAAGGCGAAGCAAATGGTTTCACGAGTATTCCGAGAAGTATCTACTGGGCCATTGTAACTTTGACGACAGTGGGTTACGGTGATCTCTCGCCGCGCACGTCGTTGGGTCAAATGGTGGCGTCGATCGTCATGATCATCGGTTACGGTATCATTGCAGTTCCAACCGGCATTGTGTCCGTGGAACTCGCACAAGCCGTGCGAGAAAAGAAAGTTACGGGACAGTCTTGTCCTTCATGTGCAGCTGAGGGACATGACGCGGACGCGATCTGCTGCAAGTATTGCGGGGCACAGTTGTGCGCGGCGTAGAAGATCGTTCCGAAACCCTCTATCATGTGATATAAGCCGCTCGTCTCGCGTTCTTTCCAAACTTGATTTAGGGATCCCACATGAAAGATTTCTGGAATGGAGGTCTAAAATGGGCACCATACTGGTAGTGATTCTCATTCTCTTGTTAATAGGTGCAGTTCCAAGGTGGCCCCACAGCAGGAACTGGGGATACTGGCCAAGCGGAGGAATAGGAACAATTCTCTTGATCGTTCTTATTCTTCTCCTGCTCGGCAGAATATAAAGTTGGGTCGTCGAGTCGAAGGTGGGTGACGCCAAGACCACATCGGAGCAGTTGCACTGGTCCAAATTCAAGAAATGATTTGCTGGATCTTGGATTACTCAAGATGGTTCACATTAGCTATCTCTTAACCCGCTTCAACCAGATCTTGGGCGGGTAACTCCGACTCTCCGGGACGACGGTCACTACTTCCCATCCTTGATCTCCAAGCCGGTTAAGAGTCTTTAGACCTTCCTCGGCGCGTATGTTGTTCGAGAAATCATCGATCACGTGATACTCATACGAAAGACGCGTACCTCTCTGACTTTGGCCCATACTGCTCCAAGCAGCAGTGCCTATTGATGCCAGCAGGATTACGGTTACAAGGATTTTGTTTCTCATAGGCTTTGCCTCAAAAGTTGGAATCCAGTCGGGCGCAGCGCCAACGGCGCGAAATATGATAGCCAGGGGCAAGCGCCGAGCAGAGCGAGGCGCGTCGCCCCTGGGTCCAAGCGTAAACAACCGTGAAGCTCTGAAAGAGCGCAATAATAGCGAAGATATTTCGCACTTTCAGTGCTCTCTTCAATTGGTTTACGATAACCAGGGGCGACGCGCCTCGCTCTGCTCGGCGCTTGCCCCTGGCTATCATATTCAGCGCCTTTGGCGCTGCGCAGACTGATTTCCGACTTTTGAGGCAAAGCCTTTTCTCATACACAAGTCCCCTTTTGACATAGGTCCAATCAAAAATTTAGTTCGTAATTTACATCATTCCGGAGCTGCCGCTTTAGCAAGTCTTAGCCTTCAATAATCCATTCCCCTTGCTTCGCGTACATCGTAAGCGACAGCCCGCCTTCCAAACCTGTTTTCATGTGGTTATCGTCCAACTCCCGCGTAATGGTGTAATTGTGTATTGGCCGCGGCGCGGCCAGATGTTTATAGCCACCACCAGCCTTAGGACCGCGCTCCAGCGGAGCGGAATGTGTCCGTGCAGCAGCAACATTCGGCTCCGCTGGAGCCGTAATGAACTTTTAGGGGGCGTGGCTATAAACATTTGGTCCCTCCGGGACCCAGCAATGTTTGAGCAACACACTCCCCACTACCATCTCCCATAATTTATTGGAACCGCGGATTATTACAACTTATCATAATGGAATTGTCGTTACAGGAGGCGAGGGCCTCTTTATTTGCCATGCATCGCACGAGACCAGCTGTAGCATGTGCGCTTATTAGTCTCTTTCTTCTGAGCTTGCTCTGCACGGGTCAAGCGATTGGTCAGGAACCGCCTACGCCTTGGCGCAAGGATCCGATTTTTCGACGCCTCGCAGCAGCACTGGACAAAGTTCAAGCGATTGATATGCACACGCACCTGCTCGCGCGCCGGGAATTCGATCCGTCGGCGCGGAGAGCGCCATTATTGAATCGCAGCTCACATCCGTGGCTTCCTTCGACTATTCAAAAGCGATTTGGCATCACCGCGCGCACAGACGATTGGCCCGTGACTGTTGCAGCGATTGCAGCTCAACGATCGGCAATGGTGAAGCGGCTCGGTGACCACGGGTATTGGGCTAATCATTTGGACTACGCCGCAACGGAGATAGCGCTCGTTAATCAATATACGCACGAAGGTATCGACAACAAACGCTTACGTTGGGTGCCTCATGCGACACCGTTGCTCTACCCTTTGCCTGCCGATCATCTGATGGCACGGAGTCCGTCGCATAAAACGGACATAACTGAAGCCCAAAAGAACCTGCAAATATTTTTCAGGGAAACGGATTTCAATAGTGCGCCAGCTGATCTGCTGAGCTATGTCCGGTTTGTCGATGCAACTCTACGCCGGTGGCAACGGCAGGGCGCGGTCGGCATAAAGTTCTGGGATGCGTATCTGCGAACGCTCCGAATCGCCGATGTTCCAGAATCACAAGCAGTCATCCTGTATACGAAGGGACGCACAAACGCGTTAAGTCGAGAGGAATACATTGCGCTGCAAGATTACCTGTGGCGTCACATATTGCTCGAGGCAGGAAAGATAAACCTTCCGGTCCACATCCATTCCTCTCTCGGCGTGCCGCCCTTTCTTAGAACACTCGAATCCGACGTGCGTAATCTTGAAGACGTTCTTGCTGATCCGAAGTTCTTTCAAACACCAATTGTCCTCATTCATGGAGGCGCGCCCTGGTACGAAATCGCCGCTTATCTCGGCATGAAGCCTAATGTGTGGATCGACATCTCGTCGTTAGGATTTATACGTCCGGTGCCAGAGTTAGCGGAAATACTCCGCACATATTTCATCCTCGCGCCTGAAAAAGTATTGTTTGGCACGGATGCCTCCGCGTATCCGACTTTCCCGGGTGGCGCTGATGTACATCATCTGATTGTGTCGCGTGCTACTCGCGATGCACTTTACCTGGCGCTCAGCGGCTTAGTTCGTGATGGCGTGATTGACGAACGTAGAGCCATCGAGATCGGTCGCGGAGTTCTGCGTGAGAACGCGCGACGCCTTCATGGATGGACGCATTTAAGAAGTCGGCAGGAAGTAGGTCAGATCCTTCGTGCCTCGGGGTTTTAATGGAGCACGTGACGCCCAAGGTTGGAACTTCGTGATTTCGCTGCTTTCAAAAGTTGCAGTCACATTATTTCTGATCCTTCCTGAAATAATGTCCATGCCGAAACTGAAGATTTACTTCCCGCTCAACCGCAACCAAAATTGCAGGTCCCGCTAAGTCCTTTAGATTCAATACGCACCCCAAAAAAATTCCAAAAAATCCTATTGCGCGTACGTACTTTCAGATATTAACCTCGTGCTGTTTTCGGATTTCTCCCTGGTTTCATGGATTCCAAGCCAACGTTGGACACCTTTCCAACTCTTTTGGGCTAACCCCAGCGGCGTATGGAATCTTCGATTATGCAGCCGGTCAGTACGCCGAAAACATTTGTAAAAAGAATAAGAAGATTTCAGCGTCTAAGGTACCAGGCAAATCGCTCTGGCTCGCTGATATAGGTGATTGCGGCGGCGGTGGTGGTGGCAACACGCCCGTATGGATTTCACCAGCGGGAGTTGTAAGGGCAAGGATTAGAGTCATGACCGCTGCCATGCTCAGGTGTTTGATTCGTTTCATTGTCGTCTCCCGAAACGCAAGGTCATGAATTATAGAACCTGTGAATGCAGCACGCTCGATGTGGCCGAGAACAAGCTTGAGGGTGAATCTTATCACTCCTGCTTGAAATTGGAATACCTCCAGTAGGCTAAATTTCTTTACAGGTATTAAGGGGAACTCTCACGATGAACTCGACAAAAGGCCTCCTTCACCGGATCAGCGATCCCACTCTCTCCCCTGACGAACGAGCCCAACTCCGCTGTCAATTAGCAAAACAATTGGAACAGGCCTGGAACTTTGAGGCGGCCCGCGAAGCCATGGGCCAACTATGGCAGCGTGTCGGGGATTTGCCTGACTTGAAGGGACTCAGCGAAGAGGCAGGGGCCGAAGTGTTGTTACGTGCGGGAGCACTGACAGGATGGATTGGAAGTACAAAACAAATTGATGGAGCACAGGAGACAGCTAAGAATCTGATTACTGAGAGCATCGTTATTTTCGAATCACTCAAACTGCCAGAGAAGGTGTCTGAGGCGGAAATCGAGCTGGCGTATTGTTATTGGCGGCAGGGCGCATTTGATAACGCCAGAGCGATGTTGCAAAAGGCACTTGCAACACCGATTCAACTCAATAAGGAAGTCAGAGCGCTTGGTGTGCTGCGCACAGCAATTGTCGAAGAATCCACCAACCGTTTTCATGATGCTTTAAGCATTCTGAAACAAGAGGCAAGCCTATTTGACACTCTCGACAATGAGGCTCTCAAAGGCAAGTTTCATAATGAATTTGGTTTCGTCTTGAGAAACCTCTTTGGTGCTGAGCAACGAAAGGAATATTTAGATCAAGCGCTGATCGAATACTCCGCTGCCGGCTTCTATTTCGAGCAGGCAAAGCTCTCACGACAACAGGCCTGCGTTGAAAACAATCTTGGATTTCTATACGGAACGATACGTAGCTTTCGTGAGGCTCACGAGCATCTCGATCGGGCGCAAGCGATTTTCACACGTCTTGGAGATAGCGTGCATCTCGCTCAGGTTGACGAGACACGAAGCTACTTGATGATCGAAGAAGGGGAGTTTGCGAAGGCTGAAAAACTCGTCAGAAGAGCGGTGGAGACTTTGGAAACGGGAGGCGAGCAATCGCTGCTCGCTGAAGCCCTCATAACCCAAGGTGTTGCTCTCGCTCGTTTACACAACTATCAACTTGCTCATTCTGTGCTCAGCCGCGCCAGCGAAGTTGCAGAGGATGCGGGGGATCTGGAGGGCGCCGGCAAAGCACATCTCACGCTGCTCGAGGAATTAGGACAGTACTTAACGAATGACGAGTTGTGTGCCGGCATCGAACGTGCCAGACACTTGCTCGCGAATACGCAAGATTTCAGCATGTACAGAAGGTTGGCTAAATGCGCATGCGAGGCCCTTTTGTTGATCAGCGCCTTTCCAATGCATCCCGACTGGACCAGGTTTTCCTGGAAAAACGTGATGCGCCGTTTTGAGGCTCACTTTATCCGTTTGGCTCTGCGAGATGCCGGCGGCTCAATCACAGAAGCAGCTCGTCTTCTAGGCATCACACATCACCAAAGTCTCTCCGCTGTGCTGCATAAACGGCATAAAAATCTGCTGAATGCCCGTAGTGCGATAGTTCATCGCAAGCGACGTCTTATTGGTGAGCAGGAATCCATTCAAGGATCGGCCGGGCCGGAAACGCCGGCACAGACGATCGCGATTCTGCATGTTGATGATGACGAGATAGTCGCAGAGATGGTGAGGGATCTGCTTGGTGTACAAGGTTGGCAGGTCGATAGCTGCGCCGATGGCAACGAGGCGCTGGACAAGATTCTCGGCAATGCACACTACGATCTGTTGTTGTTGGCTTACGACTTACCGGGAATGAATGGTATCGAGTTGGTCCATCGAGCGCGCAAGCTGGCCCATCGCGCTACCACGCCGATCATAGTGCTTTCATCCACGCCGGTTGAGGCGGCAGCGTTCAAAGCCGGCGCCGACGAATTTTTGCGAAAGCCGGAGGGTGTTTCGTTCCTCGTTGAAACGATCACTCGTCTGGCCGGCGAGTGCGAGCAAGAGGGAAGGTTGGAACTTAATAATAAGGGTGGGAGATCCGTCAGGGAGGGGCGTCGATTTATATGAGAGACCCTGCTGAGAGGGGCCGACAAAATTGCCCGGTACCCGTCGGTCCCGCCCGGACCTCACCGGAGTTTTGCGTGCCGCGACACGCACTCAATCCTCACGTGAAGCCGGCTGTAGCCATTCTTGAGTTGCACTGCGTGAGTCGAGAATGGCGCAGTCGGTTTCTTTTCACAACAGAAAGGAGGGGTGTCAACCTGGAGGGCAATGATGAAACACCTTGGATCTACGATTCTCGTTAAGTCGGCGCTAATGTTTGTGCTTGGCGCACAGACTTGTCACTGCCTCATCGCGTATTGTCCGCCAGTCACGCGCGAGAAAAACTAACTTCCTGTCTCCCCCACGGCCGACTACTGCGGCTCAACTCACAAAGACCGCCCTCATTGGGGCACTCATCTGGAGAAGAAAGATGAAAAGAAAACTGTGTTTGCTCACGCTAGCCATAATTGTGTCTGCCGCCGCTCTTCTCATAGAGCCCCCTCGCAGCAGAGCACAACAGTCAAATTTCCGTCACACCCAAAACGCAATTCCCAACAAATACATCGTCGTGCTCAAGCCTGAGGTTGCTCAGAAGGCCATCAGCGCGACGGCCCAGAGCCTGGCCGCAAGCTACGGCGGCCAGGTAGGATTCGTTTACCAACACGCCCTCAAAGGTTTCTCGATGCAGGCGACCGAAGCTAACGCGATCGCCCTCAGCAACAATTCCTCCGTTGACTATGTGGCTGAAGATGGGGTCGTCAGCATCTCCGGCACGCAACTGAATCCCCCTTCTTGGGGACTGGATCGCATCGATCAGCGGGATCTGCCACTAAACAACACCTACACTTACAAACCCACAGGCGCAGGAGTGAACGCTTATGTGCTTGACACCGGTATCCGCAGGACGCATCAGGACTTCAACGGACGCGCTGTTTTCGCCGTGGACTTTATCGGCGATGGGAATGGGGGTACCGATTGCAACGGGCATGGCACGCATGTAGCCGGTACCTTGGGAGGATATTCATTTGGTGTAGCCAAGGGCGTCACGATTCATGACGTGAGGGTTCTCGATTGCTTTGGCTTTGGCACATTTGAGGATGTTATTGCCGGCGTTGACTGGGTCACGGCAAATCGCATTTTGCCAGCGGTGGCCAACATGAGTCTAATAGGTGGTGGCTTTGATCCGCTCGACGAGGCCGTGAATGGTTCTATCGCATCAGGAGTGACATACGTGGTAGCGGCGGGCAACTTCGGTCTAGATGCAGGCGCCTTCTCCCCAGCCCGGGTACCGGCAGCTATCACAGTCGGTGCAACAGACATCAATGACCACCGATCTATCTTCGATGGTGGAGCTGCCTCTAACTATGGTGCGGTGCTCGATCTATTTGCGCCGGGCAGCCTTATTACTTCTGCCTGGAAGGATAGCGATACTGCGCAGGCGACCCTTTCAGGTACATCCATGGCTACCCCACACGTAGCCGGCGTGGCAGCCCAGTTTCTCCAAATCCATCCTAGCGCGTTGCCGTTCGTGGTCAGGAACAATATTGTCGGTGGCGCGACCACCGGCAAGGTTATCGATCCTGGACCAGGCTCACCAAACCTCCTCCTCTATTCGAACTTCCTACCATTGCCGCCGCGCGCGACCAGCACGGACTTCGACAGTGACTTGAAGACCGATTTCGCCGTGTGGCGACCTGGTAGTGCCGTCTGGCACATCTTCTTCCAATCGACCAACACCTATAGCCACCTACAATGGGGCTCACAAGGCGATCAGATAGTACCGGGAGACTATGACGGAGACCGCAAGGCCGACCATGCAGTGTGGCGACCGAGTACGGGAATTTGGTCTATCCTCAACAGCTCGAATGGCACGTTTCGTTCTGAATTTTGGGGCCTATCCGGCGATATTCCTGTGCCTGCCGACTATGATGGCGATACCAAGACTGATGTGGCCGTCTGGCGACCGAGCGATGGTGTTTTTTACATCATGTGCTCGACTGGCGCGCCATGTGGCGGTCAGTGGGGACTGGCGGGAGATAAGCCTGTGGCTGCCGACTACGATGGTGATGGGAAGGCTGACATCGCCGTCTGGCGACCGAGTGATGGCGTCTGGTACATCCTCCAAAGTGCAACGGGGACGGTGCGTTATGAGGCGTTTGGGGGAGGATTTCTCAACGATGTGCCCATTCCTTCAGACTACGACGGAGACGGCTCGGCTGATGTCGCGGTGTGGCGGCCTGGCACTGCCACTTTTTGGATTCTTCAAAGTTCAACCGGCTCGCCGCTTGCCGTGGCATGGGGCTTCTCCAGCGATATACCGGTGGCGGCGGACTACGACGGTGATGGCAAATCCGATATAGCGATATGGAGACCGGGCACCGGCACTTGGTGGATCTACCAAAGTTCGACCGGCTCGCCGCTTGCTGTGGGGTGGGGGCTTTCCGGCGACGTGCCAATCCCCTCGGCTTACAATCGCTACTAATTAGGTTTGACAGGATTACAGGATTTGCATGTAAATCCTGCAATCCTGTCGAGCACCGCTTCCCCCGTGGAGTACACCACACAATAGTCTCGTGCAACTTCTTCCGGAAGTTGGCGTTAGTATCTCTTCCTTGTGAATTCGAACCGAAGCAAACACAAAGCCGCAGTTGAGGCCCAATTATGACTTTAGCTCGCTAGCCGATGAGGACGTGGATCTCTGGGCCGATATTCATGATTAATAATGTTTCAGATTCACGCTCTCTACTATCTAGCGGCGCAGTGAAGCGCAAGTTATGATTGATATATCGCCACAGGCTCCAGCACAATCGATTGTTCTATTTGTCAAAGGCTGGATAAAGTTGCTCGCCGAAGGTCGCTTTGAAGAGGCGTGTGCAATAGTCGATGAACCGAATAAGTACGGCATCACGTGGACGCCTGGCTTGATACAAGAAACGGTAAATGCCACATTCAGTCCGGAAACACGCTTTTTTAAGTCTCATCCTGAAGGGCCAACATTCACCGACCCGTTTGAGCTTGAGGAACAAAGAGAAATAGAGGTCGTGGCGTTCGATGATGAAAGCGGCTACGCCTTCGATTACGACGTGCCTCTAAATGGCGAGTGGAGCGACTTAACCGCGCAGTTTGAATTTCTTAAGAGGCCGAACGGCTATGCCGTTGTCTTACACGACTTGCATATGCTGTAGTGTTCACTACTGATTTGGCTTGCGAACCTACCATCCCATATTTGATTGGAATCATCAGAAATACGTTAGTGTATGAGTAAGCTAAACCGAATACACTCACCATTCTCGAAGTAAGAGGGACAAAGTTTTGAACTGCACCCTTGACTGACACAAAAAGTTAAGCACATATCCCTAACGGGAAGGAGGCTTAACGATGACCAAGAAGGGCGCAGGGGCCGCCAAGCCAGCGGCACTCAAACGGCGCACATTCACGCGCGAATTCAAACTGCAAGTCATCCGCGAAGTCGAGGTCGGCAAGACCCAGGCGCAAGTGGCCCGCGATTATCAACTCAGTGACAACACCATCTCGAAGTGGCGCCGGGAGCTGCGCAAATATAAGGAGCGCGCGTTTGCCGGTCGCGGTCACGCCTACACCGATGAAGCGCGCGTCAACGAGCTGGAACGCATGGTGGGCCGGCTCACCATGGAGAACGACTTTTTAAAAAAGCTTTTGCAGAAACTGGAAACCGAGAACTGAACCGGCGACAGGCGCAACAATACTTCATGAACTTAGTGCAAAAGGAACTGGAAGAGAGACCGACCGCCGAGCGAGCCCTCAGGTCGCTCGGCGAGGCGGTCGGGCTCTCGCGTTCGACTATCTTTCGCCACCTGCATTCGTCCGGTGCAAGTGCGTCGCACCACGAGGTCGCGTTGCGCGGGCAGATTCAGAGCGTGGCCCTGGAGATGCGTGCTTACGGTTACCGACCGATCACCAAAGAACTGCAGCGTCGCGGAGTGCTAGTCAATCACAAGCGCGTTTTGCGCTTGCTGCGCCTAGACAATTTGCTCTGTCTGCGGCGGCAAGCGTTTGTGCGCACTACCGATTCCAATCACTCGTTACAGGTTTATCCCAACCTGGCGCGGGGGTTGGTACTGTCAAACATCAATCAACTTTGGGTCTCAGACATTACTTACATCCGACTGCGGCGCGAGTTTGTTTATCTGGCTGTCATCCTCGACGCTTACAGTCGGCGCTGCATCGGCTGGGCCCTCTCGCGTCACATCGATACGCAACTGACGCTCAAGGCTTTACGCATGGCCCTGGCGAACCGCACCGTGCCACCTGGCTTGGTCCATCATTCCGATCGCGGCGTGCAATATGCGGCTGCAGATTACGTCGCGCTTTTGCAAGAACATAAGATCCAGATCAGCATGAGCCGCACCGCCAATCCCTATGACAACGCCAAGGCCGAACGGTTCATGCGCACGCTCAAGTACGAAGAGGTTTACTTGAATGACTACGACACGCTGGCTGAGGTGCTAGCCTCAGTCCAGCATTTCATCGAAGCGGTCTATAATCGGAAGCGACTTCATTCGGCCATCGGCTATCGGCCGCCAGCCGAGTTTGAAGCTTCGCTTGCACCACCAATACTTTCTTAACTGTTTGTGTCATTTCAGGGGTGCACTACATTTCCTGTCCTTCGAGGTTGGCTGGTAATAGATTTCTTGGACCAGACCTTTGAAGGTCAAGATGCTATATCCCTCAGTCTCATCCGTGTACGCCTTATACCCTAATCCTTTTGGTGTGGCTGGGTCATACGTCCTGAACTTAGTCTTGTCGATGCGCAAATCGTTCAGGTGTACCTTCGTTATTGGCGTAATGGAAAGCCATAGAACAGTATCGGGCGTCACGCTCTTTTCACACTCTGAGGTGAACCGTGCATAAAGAACATAGATTTCGCCCTCCTCAGTGAAGTAGATAGAGCGTTGGTCATTGAGCGTATACGCTCGTCCGCTTTCAGGGGGTGGCGGAACCGGCTTTCCCCATAATTTCTCAACATCAGTTCTGGTTGAGTGTAAAGGAGTGATGCCATGCCAGGACTTAGCTGAGGCGTAGCTAGTTAGTATCGGCAAAAAAGCAAGTTGAAGCGAAATTGATAGGACGTATTTCATCGCGTAATTCATACCACATTGGCCTCTAGATTTAGACGGAAAATAATCCGGTCGATACTTCATAGTTGACGCGCAGCCCACGCGTTACTTACGAGTAATTTCGAATCGCGACCAGACCCATTGCGTCGTGCAATGTCTATGACTTCGTATTGACATGTTGAGGGAGGCAGGTATATCGTCTGCCCACTCAAGCGGGAAACAATACATCCATTTACGTGGGAGTCGCTCCTCCCACATTTGATCGAAGACTGAAGTTGAATCCGGGAAGCTGGGTTCTTGCGAGTGTTGTAGTCTTCCCTGGTTTCATTAACTCCAAACCTCTAGATCCTGGAATGCTCTGCAAACGAAATGGGCTGCAGAGCGAAACTTGTCCTCTAACCATCAAGGAGCCTCAGCAATGTATAGCAAAACCCGAAGACGATTATTGTTTGGTCTTTTTGCCGTGATCTCAGTTGTTGTTCTGGTAACAAGTTTTGGTTCAAGACATGTATGGAGTAGTGCCGCTCATGGTTTAGGAAATTTCCAGGCCGGAACGGCTGCACGGCAACATCATGGACCAGCTAATTTCGATATCCGCGAGGACAAATCAGGACAAGAGAAACTTGAAAATCGACGCCTAAAAAGAGGCGCAAAGCATAAAGACCGTACTGATGAGGTACTGAAAGGCAGTTCTGTCGCGAAAGAAAAGCTCGAGACTAATTTGCCCGGTGTGCGCCTTGTGATGGGAGAGGCACTGAAAACTCCAGAGAGCGTTTTCAGTACGCGGGGGAAAAAATTTCTCACCAAGCCTTCTAAACAGTCGCGTGAAAAGATTGTCAGGGATTTTCTTGGCGCCAACGCTGCAATGTACGGGTTGACACCGAGAGAGGTCGCTCAACTAAAGAAGATCGCGGATTACACAAATCCGGCTGGCAATTTATCGTGGGTGGAACTGCGCCAGGAAATCAATGGTCTTACGGTATTTCAGGGTGAAGTGCGTGCGGTCCTAACACAGGACGGTGAGTTGGTCGGAACCGTGAGCCGGCTGGCGCCAGCGCTTGCAAGCGCCGAGATGAGCGCCGTGAATCCGGCCGACGTAAAGGTAAACCGAATCAGCGCCGCTCAGGCAGTAAGTAAGGCGGCCGAGTCGATCGGAATGACAGTGGACCCAGCCGAACTGGTAGTTAAAGAGACATTGGCTGACGGTAATATCGTAGTTTTTGAACCGGGTCCCTTCGCCGATAACATTAGAGTTGAGCTCCAGTATTTTCCGCTGGAACCGGGTGTGATAACCGAAGCATGGTCCATGGTTCTTTGGCAGGAAACACCGGCTTATTACGTAATTGTGGACGCGGAGGAAGGTGGAGATCTGTTGTGGCGGAAGAACATCACAAACGATCAAACACAAGCAGCCACCTACTCGGTTTACAACAACGACAGTCCGGCGCCACTTTCTCCAAGTAACGCAACACCTGGCTCCGGGATACAGGGCGCGGCGATTCCGCGAACGCTTTTCACATTAATCAGTGAGGGTGCTGCTTTTAACGACCTCGGTTGGATACCGGACGGCGGCAACACCACCACCGGCAACAACGTGGATGCCGGTCTCGATATCGTGGCGCCGAACGGGATCGATCCCGCCGGACGTGCTATCGGCGCTCCCTTCCGCGTTTTCGACTTTCCCTACAACCCCCCGCCGGGGATTCCTCCACCGGGTGATGCACCTACCCTCGCCAATTATCGCAACGGCATCGTGACGGATCTGTTTTTCTGGTCCAATCGTTACCACGATATTCTGTACCAACTGGGCTTTACTGAAGCTGCTCGTAATTTTCAGTTGAACAATTTCGGCCGCGGCGGTCTCGGTAATGATTTCGTTCGCGCGGAAGCCCAGGATTCGGCGAGCACAAACAACGCGAACTTCGCAACCCCTGCGGATGGCTTACTGCCACGCATGCAGATGTTCATTTTCACGGGGCCGACTCCCGATCGTGACGGCGACCTGGATCACGACATTGTCATTCATGAGCTGACACACGGTACTTCGAACCGGCTGCATGCCAACGCCACAGGCCTTGCCAGCACCACTTCCGTAGGCATGGGCGAAGGTTGGTCGGATTTCTACGGACGTGCGATCCTCTCAACAGCCGACGAAGACATCAATGGCATTTATCCGGCTGGTCCTTACGCCACGTGGCAACTCGGCCCGATTGGAACAGACAGCTATTACTATGGCATTCGCCGTTTTCCTTATGCTCTGAAAACAACCCTTGGCGCCAACGGCAAGCCGCATAACCCGCTAACGTTTGCGGATACAGATCCGGCCCAACTCAACACCACTGATGGCGCATTTCCAGAGAGTCCAATTAACTTTTCCGGCAATGGAGCTACTGAAGTCCACAACCTCGGTGAGATCTGGGCCCTGGCATTATTGGAAATGCGGGCGCGCATCATTAACAATCTGGGCTTCGCGACCGGTAACCAGCGCACTTTGCAGATTGTCACCGACGGTATGAAGTTGGACCCGATCAATCCCACCATGTTACAGGGCCGCGACTCCATTCTCGCCGCAGATTGCGCTGGCTTTGCAGGGGCTGACGAACTACAGATTTGGGACGGATTTGCATCTCGTGGCATGGGCTTCAGTGCGCGTGTCAACGCAGGCTCGTCCGTTACCGAGGCGTTTGACACCCCGAACCTGACATTAGGCAATGTAATAGTTTCAAATGATTCGTGCGACAACCTTGGAACCGCAGATCCAGGTGAAACAGTCACGTTGACCATACCCTTAACTAATCCTTTCTGCGCGACTTCTGCGAATGGGGTTACGGCAAGCGTTGCCGGCGGAAGCGCGGTAAGTTACGGCGACATTCCGGCCGGTACTACAGTTACGAGAGCCATCCCCTTTACTGTGCCCGCCGAGATTTCCTGCGGCGCCCAGTTGCCAGTTGAAGTCACGATTAATAGCAGTCTCGGACCCGTGACTCGTACGTTTATTCTTCAGATCGGAACTCCAACCGGAATACTGCCACCGGTGGTCCATAGCAGTGGAAATCTCGCAGTACCAATTCTCGACAACACCACGGTCGATATTCCTATCACTGTCAGTGACACTGGTGCAGTCGGAGACGTTAACGTCCACGTTCGTTTGAACCACACATTCACCGGCGACTTGCAACTTCGCCTGGTTGCGCCTGATGGCACGATAGTCCCTCTCGCCAATAATCGTGGAGGCGCCGGCGATAACTATGGCACCGGCACGAATGATTGTGCGGGAACGTCAACTATATTTGACGATGCCGCTGCGACTGCAATCAGCGCAGGCGTAGCTCCGTTCGCAGGAACGTTTAGACCTGAGACTCCGCTCTCAGCCTTAAACGGCAAAGAGATGAACGGCGTCTGGAAACTGAGAGTAAGCGATACGGCAAACATCGACACAGGAACGATTGGTTGTGTCAAGCTCGAAATCAGACGGCAGTTGTTCTTCTGCTGCGGCGTCGATGGAGACCCGCTGATCGAGGCGGCTCCTCCTCCAGTGCTGGTAACGGAGTGCGGTAGCAATGGAGCAGCAGATCCGGGTGAGGTTGTGACCATGAGCTTCGCCATGAAGAACAACGGCTCCGGCCTTACTACGAACTTGAACGCGACCCTGCTTTCTTCGGGAGGCATAACCCCCCTCAGCGGACCGCAGAGCTATGGAGTTCTTAGTCCGATAGGTCCGGCTGTTTCCAGAAACTTTACGTTTGCAGTTGATGCATCCGTGGCCTGCGGCAGCAATGTTACGGCTACGTTTGCGTTGGACGATGACGGAGTGAGTTTGGGAACTGTGAGTTTCATTATCCAAGTGGGAGCCACGGTCACAAACACCACAACTCTCTCAAACCCGACCGCAATCGTGATTCCTGCGGTCGGAACCGGCGCAGCCACTGGCGCTCCTTCAAATCCTTATCCCTCCAACATCATAGCTGGAGGTTTAACAGGAACAGTGACCAATGTGCGGGTGACACTCAACAACTTTAGCCATACCTTCCCTGGCGATGTGGACGTGTTGCTCGTGGGGCCGGGTGGTCAGAAATTCACTGTTGTTTCGGACGTGATCGGCGGGACTGACGCGGTGAACGTCACCTGGGTACTTGATGACGCCGGTGCAGCAATTCTTCCCGCGACCGGAACGCCCGTGTCAGGTACGTTCAGGCCAACTAATATCGGGACGGGTGATCTATTTCCTGCCCCAGCGCCTCCCGCCCCATATCAGTTTCCCGCTACGGCGGGGGCGGCTACATTCGCCTCCGTGTTCAACGGGACAAATCCCAATGGCACCTGGAGCCTGTACGTCGTCGATGATGCCGGCGTTGATATCGGCACGATCGCCGGAGGTTGGGCGCTGACGATAACTACGGCGACTCCAGTCTGCGAGATCATACCGGCAGTTGATATACAAAATGCATCCACAGACAAGTCTTCGTTGTGGCCACCCAATCACAGCATGCAGGACGTTACCGTAAATTACGATGTCGGTTGCTCGAGTTGTAGCCTTAGCGTTAGCAGCAACGAGCCCGTCAACGGAACCGGTGATGGCGATACGGATCCTGATTGGGAGATTGTGGATCCCCACCACGTGAGACTACGAGCAGAGCGTTCAGGTAGTGGAAGCGGTCGTATTTATACGATCACGATCACTTGTACGAACGGAGTAAACACTGACGTCGAGACGTTGGAAGTCCACGTTGATCACAACATTACTGGACCAGCCAGCGGAACGGCAGTCAAGATCAATACTCCGCTTAATTTTTCCGGTACATTCTGGGATGTCGCCGGGCGAACGCACACCGCATCGTGGTTGTTTGACGGCCTTTCGACCGTGGGGACAGTAGTTGAACCAAGCGGATCGAGACAGGGTACCGTTAAGGGCGCCTACACTTTCGGCAGTCCAGGTGTCTACAGGGTTAAGATGAAAGTCACCTCTAATCTTGGAGTGACGACCTGGGTCGACACGCAGGACGACCTTGAGGCGATTGTAGTGATTTACGATCCCACCGCCGGCTACACGATCGGTGGCGGCTGGGTCAATTCGCCTGCTGGCGCTTACCGGGCCAATCCTTCATTGACAGGAAAGGTCAGTTTTGGCTTTACCTCCAAGTACTTCAAGAATGCGACGAATCCTAAGGGTGAGACACAGTTTTCGTTCAAACTTGGAGACATTGATTTCAATGCCGTTAATTTTGAATATCTGGTTATTTCGGGAGCCAGGGCTCAATTCAAGGGCTTTGGAAAACTAAACGGCAGCGGAGCATACAACTTCTTGCTTACGGTGATTGATGGTAACTTACCCGGCGGTGGCGGGGTGGATCGTTTCCGGATGAAAATCTGGAACAAGGCAACGGGAGCGATTGTCTACGATAACCAACTCGGCGCCAGTGATGCTGACGATCCCACCACTCCGGTTGGATCAGGCAGTGCCGTAACAATTCAGAAGTAAGCAAGGGAAAGATGCGCAAAACGAGGCGATGGTCAGTTGGCTGTCGCCTCGTTTAGTATTATTACAACTGAGCAGCTTTGCCTCAAAAGTAGGAAATCAGTCTGCGGAGCGCCAAAGGCGCGGAATATGATAGCCAGGGGCAAGCGCCGAGCAGAGCGAGGCGCGTCGCCCCTGGGTCCACGCGTAAACAAACCGTGAAGCTCTGAAAGAGCGCAATAATAGCGAAGATATTTCGCACTTTCAGTGCTCTCTTCAATTGGTTTCCGATACCAGGGGCGACGCGCTTGGCGCTTGCCCCTGGCTATCATATTTCGCGCCGTTGGCGCTGCGCCCGACTGGATTCCGACTTTTGATGCAAAGCGCAACTGAGCGAAAGGCACTAAACATGAAACGGTCTGTTTTCTTCGCCGTTTTGCTACTGACGTTTGCATCAATCGCGGCCCAGCCTGGGAAGAGAGTCATTGTGTTGGAGCAAGAATTCAAATTGAAGATTGGCGAGGGTGCCAAAGCACCGGGTGAGGGATTGAAGGTCGAATTTGACTCGGTAGCTGAAGATTCACGTTGCCCAAAAGGTGTTAACTGCGTTTGGGCAGGCAACGCGAAAATCATACTCAAGGTTAAAAAAGACACTGGTAAGCCGGCAAATGTGGAGTTGAATACAAACATCAATCCAAAAACTTCTCGCTATTTGGAGTATGAGCTGAGACTGAAAGAGTTGAAACCGTATCCGGAGTCTAATGCGACAATTAAGTCTTCAGACTATGAAGTAACTCTGACAGTGCATAAGCTCTGACAGCCGAACCTCTGCGGTGACAAGAATGAAGCCGACGAAGAAGGTTAAAAAGAGCAAAAGACAGGAGAAAGACGAGAAGCGTGCCGCGACGGTCGCATGGAAATTTACATCGGTAGCCCGGGCCTCGGGCTTGTTAGTCACTCATCTCGATACCGCTCAAATTGCAGAACATGAGTCATCGAACGGGAATCTATTGAGAAAAGGGTTTGGCCATCGGTCCAGAAAACTGATGAGTATTGTTCGTTGTTCTCGGCATCCAACAGGATAGCGACAGCTCTTTGTCCGACTAAGCTGCCGTCCCGATTGTACTTGGGACCTCGATCAATGACTTTGTCTGCCGATCCCACCTCAACAGCAAACACTTCATTAGCCTTTTCTGGTGATCGATAATGAACGCGAGAGAACCAGACTTTGATGAAATAAGTTGACGTGTAGCGGTGACTACCAAAAAAACCACCCCCATCCTTCACCGTTCCATGGGCCATGCAGTCGATGGAAAACCCAATCGGCGAGATTAGCACACCGAGGGCGAAGCTAAACAGAAACGTGACGATTGCAGTAGAAGCATGAACAAGAACGCGTTGGGTTACGACTCTACGGGAGGTCATGGGAGCCATCACTCATGAAGAAGCGAATTGTTCCACTAACTGGTTCTGTCGCGCTTCAGCCCGGGACCTGGCGAAGTTGTCGCTAAAAGCGCACGCGTGTGAGTAACGCGCAATCTTTGCGCATTAAGCGAGGGCGAGCAATTTCAAGGTGCTGAGGTTTCTCTGTTGCACAGAGAAGGGCGCTATTGTGACTTTTTGTGAAAAGTCGCTCAGCCTTAGCGCCCTGATTGCACGTTCTTCAAGTGTTCTTGCAGGAATCTGATCGCGTCAGCATCGCCCTTATGTCTGGCACGCTCCAACGAGGTTGTAGCAGCATCGAGTTGGAGATCTTTCAGTGACATGGCCCTGCGAGATTCCCACCACTCTCCAACATTTCCGGCAGTGAGGGTGTAATGGTTCCTATATGTCTTGGGCCAATTGCCTTCGACTTCGGACTGGATAATGTCAAAGCAAGCTTCGCCAATTGTCGGTTGCCACGGAGGACAAGGAGTTGTTTGCGGTGCACATTGTACGGCGCGCCCGCCGAAGTATTCGACAGAGGCGGGTGTTTTGTCGCTCAGATGCTTGATCAGAGCGGGGAAGGCCTGGGTCTTTGCATCACTCAATACTTGGATAGCCGTTTTTACCGTTTGCCGATCTTTGCCCTCCGCTAAGTCCTGAATGGCTCGTTCATATTCCGGTGTGATAGCAGATACGTCCCTGGAGGAAAGGTGCGCGTCAGTATTCCCGCACGCGGAGAATGCCGTGAGCAATAAGGGTATGAAGGAAAGAGCGATTAGCGGTTTCATTATCGACTAAATCAACTCAGAAGAGTCATCACCACAATATCACACGCGTCCTCAAGACTGGTTTACTACGGTTACCGTTATGCGCAGAATCGAGCTCAGTCAAGGCTCTGTACGAACCCACGGGGGACAATGTTTGCTTACGATCAAGCCGTGCGAGATGATCCGGCGAGGGCTGCGTGAAATCGCGCCGCTGCATGCTTGCCGCAGCTCAGCGCGCATGTCATCACAAAGGAGGCATTTGATGAGAGACGATCTTGCCGCAGTAAATGTCACCCGCACGTATACGCTCGCCGCGTCGAACATCGCGATCTTCACTTTCATGCTGTTCTTTCTGTACCCGAGGTTTGAGAGCGGCAGGATCAATCCCCTCTTGTTCCAGGCCACGCTGATTGCGATGGGGGTCGCGACCTTCTCACTCGTTTTCGCGACGTTGCACTACTACCGGTGTTCGCTTGGCGGACGAATGAGTGACACCGAAAGGACGCTGCACGCCCGGCGAGCCGACCGCTTCTGGCTTCTGGGTTACACCACTATGTTTCTGGCACCGAGTCTGGTCCTCTTTCTGATTGGGCTTTGGGCTGTCGCATCTGTCTGGCTCACCTTCTGGCTCGTGTACCTGTTCTTCGTGGTTCGCTACTTCCCAAGGATTCAGACGCCGCGGGAGTCCCAATAGTATGAGGAGCGTATGGTCACAAAGAAAAGACTAGAAGCCATCCCGGACATCTCGTCTCTAAAAAAGCTCAGCCAATCCTTGGCGCTGTTGGATGCCATCATGTCTCCGGAATGGGATTACCGTTACTACTCATTCAATTCTAATTGGGCCGCCGGAGAAATGATGGCGTCGATGAGAAACGGCAGCGGCGATGAATATTTTATTTTGTTCAATTCGCAGGGTGCCATCATGAAAGGGTTTGCACACGAGTCAGCGATGAGTCCATGGGCAAATGAGCCAGAACAAGTTTGGCGAGGAGTGCTTGACGAAGTCCCCAACGAATTCGCGGAGTTTTTGACGGAGCCCGCGTTTGCGATTACAGCGACAACGTTTTGCATCTGGCGAAGAAACACAGATGGGGCCTGGCAAACGGGACCGATCGACTATCCTAACGAAGAGGATCCGGATGGATCAGAGGATCTATTACTTGTTCTGGACGGCGATCCATCAACATATCAAGAGTTTGCCGAGCAATACTATGAGTGTTCAATTGATTTGGCAGCAGTAAGCAGTATCTACCAACACCAGCCCCTCACCGCCGAGACGATAAACGCATTGAATCCGGAAGTATCGTTTGAAGGCTTGGCTTCAGATCTCGAGGAGATCGCCTATCCTAGCCACGCGATCGAACAATAACACGCACAGCAGGGCAGCGGAGCTTACATGAGGGAATACGAACGTGTCTCGGATTTGAGCAAAGACATGAAATTGGTCTCACGCGTCTCGTTAAGTTTTTTGAATGACGCGAATATTCGTGTCCTTCCTATTTCGGGAAAGGGGAGCGTCAACAAGGTTTTCATTGTAGAAGCGCCAAACACTAAACTCGTCGTCAGGATTGGTGATCAAAACGAGTCTCTGCAGGAGTACAGAAAGGAGGTTTGGTGTATTGACAAAGCTGCGGTGCGAGGCGTCCCTGTCCCGCCGGTTCTTGATGTGGGCGTAATTGAAGAACATGCTTATATGATTCAAGCATATTGTTCAGGTGATGAAGGAAGAGACAGCAAATTCCCGAGGAGCCGTATCTGGCACCAGCTTGGTAGATACGCAAGATTAATTCATTCAGTTGAAGTAGCAGGATTCGGACTGACGCTGCAAGATCTAACTGAAGGTAATTCTCGAGAGTCATGGCTTGAGTACCTCAATTACAATATTGAAAGCCTGAATGAAAACGATGAACTGATTAAGCTAAAAGTGGTAACCCAGTCCCAGTCGAGAGTCATTAGAGCAATTTTTGAAGATCTAAAAAGAAAGGCATTTAGTTTCGGTCTCAATCACGGAGACCTTTCGTTGAAGAATGTGATCGTTGATGAATCAGGCAAAGTGACTTTGCTCGATTGGGGGTCTGCGGAAGCGGGCATTGTCCCACATCATGAAATAATCCAAATGTTGAAAATGAACATGCTTGAAAATGATCCTGATGGCGCAGCGATTCAGTCGTTTCTTGATGGATATGGAATCTCGCAATCCGAATTTGAGCAGACGGGATCGACGTTGGAAAGCCTTTTACTTCTCCGAGCGTTTGATAAGCTCAGATGGGCCATCGATCGCGACATCGTGGGTTTAGAAAGCTACATCATTCATGCTCGGCAGGCGGTAGAAAGAAAGTTATGTACGCGCAGCTAGGAAATGGAAAGCCTGGTTGAAGCTGATGTTGAGCCTGATCTGGCGAGGATTCTATATGCCGACTTCGAAAGTTATGACGGAAGCACTGCAAGGACGCACTCTGCCCTTTTTAAATTCTTCGGATCTTTTTGCACACCACAGCGTCACCACCGATCTCATAATCGATTCTGCTAACCGTCAATTACCGCAGGGAATTCTTCCAGGGAATTATCCCGCTCTTTCTCCTGCTGAACTTCGATGAGCGAGCAGCGAGGTGCGTTTCAAAAGTGGACGTTCGAAACAACTCCATGATGAAGGCCTTACTTCCGGTATCCCGAACTAAAGAGTTCTCAATAAAGCAGCGCAAGGAGCGAAACCCACACACTGACGCTGCCGGAAAGATCTGCAATATATGGTATAGCTCCGTTTGAATTGGAACTCAGACGCGCGGTTATCCAGAATAAAGTCAAAAGTGTCAAAAGCGTCAAAAGTTGTGACGCTTTTGACGCTTTTGACGCGTTGCCTTGACGCGACGGTATGATTCAAGGTAATTGAACCTTCAAAGATAAGAATGGCGAAGTGCTCACCTCCCAAATGCCCTGAAACGAGTTGAAGTTAGCGATGAAACTAACATTGGAAGCTAACTTTGACTGGACAGAAAAACCTGTGACGTTTGGGGGCGCCTCCAGTAATAGGGTGCATATCATACTTTTCAGGGTGCCATAAACGTCGCTACAACCCAGATTTAGGAGGAGCTATGAACGTATTTTCTAGAGTAAAAAGATTGTTTGCTCTTGCAGCATTAGCTTTGACACTGGTGTTAGCCGGTGCTTTCCTTTGGTCGAGTAGAGTTGGTTCTACACCCGTATATTGGTGCAACCCACCATACTCGACATGGGTTACCTATTACAGTGACGCGAGCTACACAGTGGAGATTGGCTACCGTTATATCCGGTGTAACGGGACGGGAACTCTTACTGGAAGCAGTTCGTCATACCAACAATCGGAAATTATTGACGTTTGTTGCTCTGATCCTGGCGGTAATAGCTGTGTACCTTGTTAAATTCCAGACCGCCCAGCGCACTTTGATTGAGTGCTGTTGATCTCATATTCGAGAACTTCGGGACTCATTCTCGAATTCACGGATGCCGCTAACTCGGTCGAAGCCCAGCTTCATCGGAGTAGTGGTTCAGTTTTGAATTAAGGCGCCCGATAAACGTTAGCTCAGAATTCAGACTGAACCACTACCAAAACTCGCTCTTACTTGAATTCTCGTCAAGTCGCTCACAAAAGTGAAAGACCTCTGCGATAAAGACCTGAGCGCGAGTGTCGTCAATTGGATGCTGTGCTTGATTTGGAACCATAGAATTACAGTTCGCAGAAATGTGAGTAACGAGCAGGCTTTAGGACCGCGCCACGCATCAGGCAATCTGACTTGTCAGATTGATTGGCTGAACTCACAACCATCTCAGCATCGCAAATTCCAGCCTATTTTCACCTCTGACCGCGTGGCTCGCGGTTTGCTAAAAATCTGCGGAGACTGGCCCCGCGCGGAGTTCATCCGCCACCACAAGGTACTCTGAAGTCCGTGCGTTGTTGGTAGCTTTCTGCCTCTCTGGGCTCCCGCCTTACATCAAGCGGCTAAAGATATTTCAATGAGATTCAGTACGGGACGACTAATTCTAATTACCGCGTGTGCGGCGTGGGCCCTGGTAACCGGGACTGGGCTCGGTGCCCTTTGGCGTTACGAAAATGCCCCCGGTCCAGCCGCGATCCCTCCCACCGGCTGGCCTTCCGAAAGCCGCATCCAGCGCGCAAGTGATCGTGCCACGCTAATCATGTTGTCTCACCCGCATTGTCCCTGCACGCGCGCGAGTATCGAGGAGTTGAACAGACTGATGGCCCAGGCCCGGGGACGCGTCATCGCATACGTCCTCTTCCTCAAGCCAACCGGCTCTTCCACCGACTGGGAGAAAACGGATCTCTGGCAAAGTGCCGCGCGGATCCCCGGCGTCAACATCGTCGTCGACGACAACGGTATTGAAGCCCGTCGCTTCAATGCCGTGACCTCAGGACAAACTGCACTTTATGACATCGACGGACACCTGCTTTTCAGCGGCGGGATCACAAGCGCACGCGGCCACTCCGGCGATAACGCGGGACGTAGTGCCATCGTGTCGCTCCTCAATACGGGAGATGCGGAACGGACAGAGACTGCCGTTTTCGGCTGCCCACTTTACAGTAGCCGATCTGAATGCCTGGAGGAGGCAAATGACGGACAGCATTGATCAGGAAACATCTCTGGCGACCAGCCCGCGCGTCGCGGAGATCTTCGACGAACACAAACAACTTGTTTATAGACGCACGGACCGCATGTTTGCGGCATTGATGACGCTTCAGTGGGTAGCCGGTGTGGCGGCTGCACTGTGGGTTTCGCCGAAAACGTGGGCAGGCACCGAGAGCCAAACACATCCGCACGTTTGGGCCGCAGTGTTTTTGGGAGGCGCAATCAGTTCACTTCCGATCGTGCTCGCGCTTACTCGTCCAGGTCGAACCTCAACCCGATACTCAGTAGCGGTCGGCCAGATGCTTATGGGAGCATTGTTGATTCACCTCACCGGTGGCCGAATCGAAACGCATTTTCACGTCTTCGGTTCACTCGCCTTCCTTTCGTTCTATCGAGACTGGCGCGTACTCGTGCCGGCTACTGTTGTCGTCGCTGCGGACCACTTCCTGCGCGGCCTGCTCTGGCCACAGTCTGTTTACGGTGTTCTCACGGCGAGCGAGTGGCGCTGGCTTGAACATGCGGGATGGGTGCTCTTCGAAGACACATTTCTTTTCATCGCCATCAGGCATAGCATCGGCGAGATGAACAGCATTGCTGAACGCACTGCTCAGATCGAAAGCTTGAACGAAGGACTCGAAGCTCACGTCGCAAGTCGCACTGCCGAACTCGTCGCCGCCAACCGTGAACTGCGCCAGAGCGAAGAGAGGTTCCGTCAGATCGCGGAAAATATTTCGCGAAGTCTTCTGGATAACCGAACCCTCGCAAAACAGACTGATCTATGTCAGTCCGGCATACGAAGAAGTATGGAGCCGGACTTGCAGCAGTCTTTCCGAGATTTCACAGATGTGGCGCGACTCTATTCACCCGGAAGATCAGGCGCGTGTATTTGCGACTGCTGAGAATGTGCAGGCCGGCGGCGATTGCGATTTGGAGTATCGCATCGTCAGACCAGATGGCGAGATCCGTTGGGTACGCGATCGCGCCTTCCCAGTCTCGAACGATTCCGGCGAGGTATATCGCATTGCCGGAATTATGGACGACGTGACCGAAAGCAAGCAGGCCATCGAGCAGATCAAGACCTCACTGCACGAGAAAGAGGTGCTTCTCAAAGAGATTCACCACCGCGTTAAGAACAACATGCAGGTCATCACCAGCCTGCTCAGTCTGCAATCAAAAACTATCGGTGACCGACAGGCGCTCTCAGTCTTTGAGGATAGCCAGAACCGCGTCAAGTCGATGGCGCTGATCCATGAAACCCTCTACCAGTCAAAGGATCTGTCGCGGATCAACTTCGCGGAGTATCTCCAAAAACTGGTGGCCCACGTTTCGCGCTCGTATCGCATACGTCCTAACGCCGTAAAGATCAACCTCCAGGTAAATGACGTTTCGTTGCCGATTGATACGGCGGTGCCCTGCGGTCTCATCATCAATGAACTAGCTTCGAACGCACTTAAATATGCGTTTCCGGCGGATACAAAAGGCGAGGTCACCATCACGTTTGCGCGTGCTGACGACCAATACACTTTGTGTGTAAGCGACACAGGTGTGGGCCTACCCCCTGATTTTGATCCCGAACAGGGCAAGTCGCTGGGGATGAAGCTCGTTCGTATGTTGACCACCCAACTAAGCGGAGAGATGCAGTGCCGCAACGGTGTGGGTACAACTTTCCAAATTACATTCCCCGAAGAGAGAGAAACGTGCGCATGACACAGACCCGAATACTTGTGGTTGAAGACGAATGTATAGTCGCGTTAGATATTAAGGAACGATTGGAGTCGCTGGGCTACGACGTGCCAACCACCGTCGCCGCCGGTGAGAAAGCCATCGAGCAGGCTGGATTGCTACGTCCCGACCTGGTCTTAATGGATATCCATTTACAGGGCCAGATGGATGGGATCGAAGCTGCGGATCAAATACGGCGTCAATTCGGAATCCCAGTCATCTATCTCACCGCCAATGCCGACCACCGGACAGTCGAGCGCGCGAAATTCACCCAGCCATTTGGTTACGTGATTAAACCCTTCGAGGAAAGGGAACTGCACACGACGATCGAGGTCGCCCTTTATAAGCACCAGTCTGAACATAGATTAAAGGAGAGCGAAGAACGATATCGGCTGCTCGCGGAACTGTCGCCCGAAGCGATCATCGTGCAGACAGATGACGGAATTGTGTATGGCAACCCGGCGGCGGCCAGCCTGTTCGGCGCACGCAGGGTTGAGACATTACTCGGTCGCGCGGTGGCAGACTTTGTTCATCCTGATGCCCGCGAGAACTTCCGCGCGCGCGAGCGACACTTAAGAGAGAATCAACAATCGGATCTAAAAGCCGAAAGGTTCGTCAGGCTTGATGGTCAGGTTCGAGATGTCGAGGTCGTCATGGCCTCCGTGACTTATGGTGGAAAACCGGCTACACAGATCCTAACACGCGACATCACTGAACGGCGCCGCGCTGAAGAACAGTTACTCCATGACGCTTTCCACGACTCTCTAACGAAGCTACCCAACCGCGCCCTCTTTCTCGATCACCTGAAGCTGGCGGTTAATCACTGCCGGCGCAGGAAAGACTATCTTTTCGCGGTGCTGTTCATCGATCTTGATCGTTTCAAGGTAATCAACGACAGTCTTGGTCACATGGTCGGGGATGAGTTTCTGATCACCGTCGCTCGCAGGCTTGAAACCTGTCTTCGTGACGGCGATACGATCGCGAGGTTAGGCGGCGATGAATTTACGATTCTGCTCGACGGGATCAAAGATTACGGCGATGCGCAACGAGTAGCCGAGCGTGTGCAGGAAGTGCTCGGTGAGCCTTTCCATCTCGCCGGCCGCGAGTTGTTTGTCACTGCAAGCGTGGGCATCAAATACTCCGGCGATGGCGATGAACAACCGGAAGATCTTCTACGCGACGCGGACACGGCGATGTACTGCGCTAAGACTCTCGGTAAGGCACAGTACCAGATATTCGATGCGAAGATGCACACGCGTGCTCTGACGCTGCTGCAAATCGAGTCGGATTTGAGGCGCGCTGTTGAGCGAGAGGAGTTTCATGTTAACTATCAACCGATCGTGTCGCTTGAGAGTGGGCGCATCAGCGGCCTCGAGGCGCTCGTGCGTTGGCATCATCCAGAACGTGGTGTAATCCTTCCTTCCGAGTTTATCTCCGTCGCCGAAGAGACTGGTCTCATCATGCAAATAGATCGCCTGGTACTCAGGCAGGCCTGTCTGCAGATGCGCAAGTGGCAGGACGCTCTACCAAGTACGAGGCGGATGAAAATCAGCGTCAACATTTCCTGCAAACAGTTCATGCAGCCGATGATCGTCGAGCAGGTGATGGAAATCCTGCAGGAGACCGATCTTGATCCGTGCAGCTTGAAACTGGAGATCACCGAAAGCGTGATGATGGAAGGTCGCGACTACACCATGAGCGTGCTCGAGCGGCTCAATAAGGCCGGCATCGAATTGAGCCTTGATGACTTCGGTACCGGATATTCTTCACTAAGCTACATTCATCGTTTTCCTGTTTCCACGTTGAAGATCGATCAGTCGTTTATCAAGCGCATTGGAGGCGACCAAAACGGTGAGATCGTGCGCGCAGTTGTCACTCTGGCACGCAACCTTGGTATGGAAGTGGTGGCGGAAGGCATTGAAACCGAACTGCAACTCGATCAACTCAGAGCTTTGAATTGTGAGCAAGGGCAGGGCTTCTACTTTTCGATTCCAGTTGACGTAGAATCAGCAACCGCATTAATCGAGAGAGACGAGCGCGGCGAGGTACTATGCGTACTTGAGCAGGACACTGGAATCGAAGCGTTGGGGATGATCGAGCAGCAGGCCACGCTCGCCTGATCTGTCTGGTTCGCTCATCTAGTGCTCCGGTTGGATCGCGTCATTGCAAGACCTTCTCACGCTTTTGTCCTCATTCGGAGGAGCCACGCGAAGGTGTAGGTTTTGGTGATTTCTTCCGAAAAGCCCTCATTGCGACCCCATCTCAACGTCAAAAGTGTGAAGCCTGGTAATCGTAGTTTGTCACACTTGATCCTGTGATCTTTGGTTGGAGCTTTGGCGTCCCGTACGGGAATCGAACCCGTGTCGCCGCCGTGAAAGAGAAGCGATTTACAGGAATTCAAAGGAAACCTGCGGCATGGATAGCACCGTACGGGTAGTCAAAGGTACTCTCAGGACTGGTTATTGGACGCTTAATGGACGCGCGATAAACCTGCATGACCACCCTCAACATTCTTCGCGTGTTGCGTCTTGCGGCCACAAGCCTCGAGGTGGTAGTGTGACGACATGATTGACTCATCCGAACTAGAGAGGATGTCAGTGACCGAACGGCTACGCGCGATGGACCAGCTTTGGGACTCACTCAATCGTTGTGGCGACGAGATACCTTCACCGGACTGGCATCAAGATGTTTTGGCTGACAGGAAGGCACGAACCCAGCGCGGAGAAGCAAAGTTTCTGACGCTGGATCAACTCAGATCCCGTTTACGAAGCACTGAACCATGACCGTAGTAATACTCGAGGACGCTGCAGAAGACCTCGAGTCGGGTGCACAATTCTATGAATCGTGTGCAACGGGAGTTGGCGATTACTTTCTCGACTCAATCCTTTCCGATCTTGACTCGCTCATTCTTTTTGCCGGTGTTCATCCAATCTACTTTGGATTCCATCGGATGCTATCGAAGCGATTCCCATTCGGCATCTATTATGAGGTGGAAGACGACGTGGTCTACGTTTATGCCATTCTGGATCTTCGGCGCGATCCGCTCTGGATTCGGAAGAGTTTGCGGGACCGAAGATAGGCGAGCGTTGTAGATTAAGGAGCTCATACACAAGGCATCCTGGTTTTTTTGGTTGAGGGAAAGCGCGAGCCCAGACGGAGAAGCGAAGTTTCTCACTCTGGACCAACTCAGATCTCGTCTACGAAGCTCCGAACGATGTCCGTCGTTATACTCGAGGACGCTGCGGAAGACCTCGATCAGGGTGCACAACTAGTTTGGTCTCCTTACGGTTCTACCAATCTGCACTAATTTGCTGCCATTCCACTCGAAGGTCGTAACATCGTCAAACCTTACTGTGGTCTCATACGCACCAACTTCCCAACACTTAATTACTAATTTGCGCCCTTCAATTTCCACATCAACCATGTTCAAATCAGCTGCATTCGCTGGCCTTCCATCGAGCGTCTCCCCGTTTACAGGACAGAAAAACTTATCTAATAATGCAGGCTCTCCATCCCTCATCGTGTATAAGAAACCGTGTTGGACGTCGTCATAATAACTCCCCTGAGTATCCGATTGGCTTACCACAAAAGCAGCTTCATCAATCCCATCGCCCGTTAAATCTCCATAAGCTATTCCAATCGGATAAAGCATGTTCGAACTTTGGGGAGTTTTATATTTGTCATCAAAAACACTGTAGGTGAGTTTATTGAAATCCACCTTCTTGATGTCCGGCTGAGCGCTGGGTGATGGAGAAGCTGTCGATGAGGCGGCAGACGGCAATGGATTACTCCCGGAACTGTTGTACACGAGAATTCCGATGCCAAGCACCAGTAGTATTCCCGCACCTATAGCTATAGGCCAGCTCTTGCGCGTTTGCTCTACCAGTGTATAGCCGGAGAACATCTCCGGCTGATGTGCCGGCTCAAGTGAATCCTGCGACGCTGGTGTGGTTAGCTCTACCGGCGGCGGCGCTGCTGTCGGTTGCGGATCGGGTTTCACCTCTTCAGCTATCTTTCGCTGAACGTCTGTGATGAGATTGATGACATCCTTATAATCAACCTTCAAGTCTTGCACCAGCTCGAAGCAGCTTAGTGCCTGTGACCAATCATTTGCGGCGTGGAATTTTTGACCTTCAGCATAGACGGCTGCCAATTCTTGCTGTGTCTGGGCGTAGCTTAGTTTGAATATTGACTCTGAATGTGCCGGTTCAAGAGCCAATAGTCCTTTCCGTTTCTCAATTACTGTGGCCCAATCTTCCTTGTCTTCTGCGGCTTGCGCTTCTTGGTTGAGGTTGGCGACCTTGGTTCGCTTTCGCTCCGCTTCCTCTTCCTTCTTCGGTGCTGCAACCTCCGCGCTTCGCTCAAGTATTTCTGATGCAAAGGTTGACACTTTGCGGCTATCATCATCGGCGGCGACGCGCTTAAGAGTTTCTCTGGCGGAGAGCGCGATACCTCTGTTTCGTCCTCCTAGCAACTGTTCCAATTGCGAACTGCACCCTCACGCACAAGGGGGTTTCTATGTTCTATCGCTTGTAGCAATTCGTCAGGCAAAGGAGCGGGCTTGATAATCGGGGAGGGATTTGTGGCAATGATGAGCTCGGCCTCCTGGTTATATGCCCACTTGCGCGGCGTTTGCTTTGAGGTCGCACTGACGAGGTTTCGATATACATAATCATAAAGCTCATCGAGCGTAATCTGACCACTGTTGTTAATATCTGCGGCCCCCGTCTTCAAACCCTCAATCAAAAAATGTGTGAAGACAGAAGTTTCCGTCTCGCCGATCACCTGGTCGTCCGACCACGCATACTGCGTCGTGTCCGTCGCTGTCAGAACGACTTTCCCGTAACCTTTGCCTTCGAAGGTCGTTTCTGTGACGGCTTTGGTTCCGGTCACGGCTTTCGTGCCACGGAAAAATGCGCCGCTGTGACAGCAATCCAGAATTAAGACTTGCCGCCTGGATTGGCTACGATCCATGTTGTCTGTGATAAAAGTCGCCGGAATAGCGGACGCAGACCAAAGCTCATATTCTGTGTCTTTGGCCGCCAAATACAAACGCCCCTGATCGTCCATCACTCCATGTCCTGAGAAATAGAGCAGCAACAGATCATCCGATTTCTTCCTGGCAAAGAATCGCTCAATCGCCTTTCTAATGGTTGAATCCGACTCGTTGATGAGTGTCTGGGCTTCATCGAAGCCGCCTCTGGTTGAATCCAGCAAGACTTCGGATAGAGCGCGCACGTCTGCGGCAGGCGTCTTTAGACACGCGAGGTTTTTATCGTTGTATTCGCTGTTGCCGATGATGAGGGCGAATTTACGGCTCATATTTTTGACCCACTCAAGTTAGGGCGATAACATACTTGACTCATATCGAGGGTGTCCAGCACAATCTGAGGGATCTCAAACCCTTCCAGATTGTGAGTTTACGTGACATGCTTTACTTCTTCGCCCCCCTGTTCTATCGCCAGACTGTTGAGTTGCATGAATTGCGCCGGGAGGTTGTTGGACTCATCGAACAGTTCGGGTACGACAAGTACATAGATGAGCGCCGGGGACTCCGAGGTGCCGTGAGCCGCTTATTTAAGGAAATGAAGGTGGAATGTGAGCGGATAAAGTTCAAGGAACCGCTGGATCGGCTTGGTCATTTTCGAGTGCAAGTTTTATTTGTTCCGTCTGCGCCTTCGTTAATGAAACTCGGTGAGCTTCAGCATGAGCTAAACGAATTGCATGATGCGATTGATGCGGGCTTGTTCCACAGACGGTTTTATGTTCTTGAGCCCGGTGAAGAAAAGTTCTTTTACGATGAGAGTCTTCGTCCGTTGCCGGAACTCTTTGGTCCGAAGGTTAAGAAGAGTTTCAAGTCTACGCACAACGATGTTATTGAAGCGGGTAACTGCTACGCGGTAGGTCGCTACACAGCTTGCGTCTTTCACTGTATGCGAATTCTCGAAAAGGGACTTCACGCCTTTGTGCGTCACTTAAACACAAAACATAATGCTGCAATAAATTTCGGCAAAAAGGTCGAAGAAGAACAGTGGGGAAGAATTATTGACGAGATTCAGCTTGCGGTTGAAAATCCCAAGCGATTAAAACGCTTGAACCCATTACCAACAAAAGATCAAATGCGCTTTTACTCCGCAGCAGCCAAGGAGTTTGAATACTTCAAAGACGCGTGGCGGAACGACGTTTCACACTCACGAAGTTTTTACGACAGGCCAAGCGCGCAGTCAGTTATGGACCATGTTCGCGCTTTTATGCAGCAGTTAGCGAACAACAAGGTGAAGGAGTGAAACTCAGCGGGCGTGCTCTCGTTTCTGTCGAGCTTTCTTTCGCTCATCTTTTGCTAGCTCTTTGTCCAATTCCTTTTTCGGCACTGCCATTAACGCCTTAGCGAACTTTTCAAATCGTTCTTGGGCATCACTCGTCGCAGGCTCTTTTCGCTTCTCTGTTTTCATGGCATCACAGCTTATCACGTTTGCCGTGGACGCCGCTGCACCGGAGTCCGTTCCTTGAGCAAGTCTTTGTGCCTCGTATTGAGCATGTAATGTAACTCCTGATACGAGATGCCAAGATTTTTGGCAGCGCGGGTAACACTGCGCTCACTAGCCTCAAGAGAGTGTTTTATTAGATCATGTTCAAGGGAGTGTATTTCTTCACTCAAACTTCGCCCGGAAATAAGATCGCCCTTTTCGCGTACCGCCAAGCGTTCTCCCATTTCCTTAAAAACTGTGAGCGCGGCTTGTCCCGCAAGGTTGAGAGATCCGATCTCCTGAGATCCGTCAATAGCGCGACGGAACGTTGTAAGCGCAGCGCCATAATTTCCAAGTCGTGCTAAAGCTGTGCCGTGCGTTGTGAGTGATTCAATTAAGGCGAAGTGCATATCGCCGCTTTTTTCTAGCGTCCTCACAGACGCACGCGCTACTTTTTCCGCGTCGCTATATCGTCCTTCTTGCAGGAACACGCGGGCGCGAGTTTCGTCTACTTGCGCTATTGCGCCTTTGTCTTTGAGACTGCTAAACATGCGCCGAGCGCGATCCAGGTGTTCATACGCTTCTTTGCATCGGTTGATCTGGAGATTGATGACGCCGAGATTGTTTTCGACGTTCGCGCGATAGCGTCTGTGGTCTGCTAGTTCAAAGTGATAACTCGCGGCGGCATATTCCACTAAGGCGCGATCAAGGTGGTTTCCCGGCTCTGCCGATTTCCAAAGATAAAAGAACACGTCTCCGAGTGTTTGATAGTAACAACCTTTGAGCGTGTAACTGCTAATCCTATGCAATAGAGCGGCGTTGTCCGTCAGGCTTTGCAACGCTTCGGGGAGACGGTCTGAATCAATATCAACGATGGCCTTGCGAATGACGGCTTTTGCCTTCAATTCGCTTTCAGTAGTCAACTGCTCAAGCGCGAGTTTAAGAAGATCAGATGCGTTGTCGTATTCGCCTGTGCGCCAGTAGCACAGAGCTAATTCTATCTGCGCTTCGGCTGCCTTGTTTTTGTACCTTTGCGATTGAAAGATCGTGAGGCTTTCGGTGATTAGATTCTTTGCTATCTCTTGCGCATCTGTGATCTGACGATTGCTCCCGACAATTCCGGTCAACACTCCCGCTCGCAAAAGCACTTCGGCGGCAATGCTCCGTCCCAAACCTTCAAGGTTGGGACGTTCACCAATACGCTGCCAGAAAACCGATAGCACTTCGCAGGCTTCGTCGTACTCACCTCTATTTTCAAAGTCTTGGGCCAGTCCGCAACATAGCTCCGCACGACTACCCGCACTGAGGTTTGGGTTTGCCAGCTCGCGTATGAGTGAGGCTCGTAAAGTCATGTGAGAGCGATTGTTTCTATACTGAGTGCAAGGAAAAGAAAGTCTCCCGACGCGCCGTCAATTTAACGCACACCTCACACTCTTGCAAGAAAAGTTGCTGTGGTCTAGGTTGATTTGAAAATTTTGCATCGACAGATACAAAGAGATGCAAAATCTTCAATCACTCTCTAGGAGGCACCACAACAAATGAATAAGCTACGTCGAACGGGCGCGGTCATGGCTTTGAGTCTGACACTCGCTGTCTCTGCGTTTGCGGGGATAATACATTCTCCCGGCGCGGTAGACCCGCCACCACCGCCCTCAACAACTAGCGTTTCAACGACGATAATCCTGACGATCCTTAGCTTGCTTCGGTAGACGGTCTTTCCACTGTGAGGTGAGAACAAGCCCGCGCTCTGTGCGGGAGTAAGTAGAAGTGTGTCTCTCTATCACGTTAGAGAATCTTGCATATTCTGGGCCTTGTGAGTCGTGTTTGTCGGCAGATATAAGTCGCTTGGTTTGCGGCACGCCTCACACCGCCCAGAGTGTGGGGCCGGGGCGTCGTTCGGGTCCCTTGGTGAGGGGGGACCAAGGGGACGCCCCACACATTACTTTCAAATGCTTGCAGTGGATGATTCAGACTTCACGCCAGAATACAGAGTGTTCCTGCAAGAGTGGGCAGAGGCGTTGAACGTATCGGTTGAGGTTCTGTTAGCCCGGATCGTAGTCGCCACAATCGACGGGTTTCTCTACACTGAGAAAATTCCAGACTATCAAATTGATGACGGACTTGTTAGATAGTGGTTAAGGTCTAAAAGGAGAAAGCCGCAACGTCTTACCCGTCGCGGCTCAAAATGTGAGTATCACCCAGCTTGCTCGAACTTTAAGTTATAGCAAGTGAGGGGGTCAAGTGTTTTCACTTCCTTCGTCCTCGTCGTCTCATGGCTGGTTTGGGTTTCGGTGTTTTCTTTTCCTCGCACTCTGGCTTTACCTGAATCCATTGAGCCCCGTCTTTGGTGATGCGTACTATGTCGATTGGAGGTCCGACCGAAGGCTCGTTGTCATCAATTTCGAGTTGAATAAGCCTCCGAACTGCGTCCGCCGGAGTACCGAGATTTCTCCCCTTGGTTTCGCCGACAAACTTCTCGATGGCATTGGCCTTTCCCATCCACAATGTGAACGTACCACTTGGATGATCTTCGCGGAGGATCGTACCGTCAGTTTTGAAAGCACGAGCGTACAAGGCGGGTGTCCCGTTCTCCAGCCCAGCAAAGACGACGGAAAGAACCATATTGTTGTTTTCGACAGTCCTGCGATACAGATCGGGTCTTCTTGTCCTCTGCCATTCCAATTCACGGGCTACAGACATGCTCAAGATTTTCTCAATGGCGCTCACACGAGAAGACAAAGACTTTCTCTTATCAATCTCAGCCTCGACAATCGTTCCAGCGTTAAACTTCGTGATGGGGTCAACTTCAATTCCCGCTATGGCAAAAAAGACTCCATTCCGCTCATGAATCTTGCAGACGTTTCGGTACGTCACTGCTCCGTTGACAAACAAGCCTCGACTATCAGCGCCAATTACGACCTCGGAGTTAGTCCTAACCGCGACAATCGAAGTAGCAAACGTGGAAAGCGAAAACAGCAATATCAGTATTTGCGCCTTCGCAATGTAGGAATAGGTGGCGGGTACCAAGATCAAAAGGCTGACGCATGGATTTATCCAGCCAACCTTTATGATATCGATGTTAGTGAGGATGGTAAGGCGTGGTTTCACTTGTTGGGCTCTCATTGCAAGGATGATTTGCCGAATTATGGTGATGTAAACAAGCAAAAGGCAAGGTGACTATTCCTTGCCCTTCGTCCTCCCGCGCCGGGGCGCTTTGCGGTTTGTCTCAGTGGCTCGTTTCATACCCCGCAGGCTCTTTGCCAGTCAGTTGCTTGTAGGTCACGCGCTTGCCCGTGATGTTCTGCGCAGCTTTGAGGAACCGATCTGAATCGTTGCCTTTGCGGGTGTTGAAGCGGAATGACTGTTCGTCGAGGTAGCGGAACAAGTGGAAAGGCTCAACTGAAATATAGGTGCCTTTGAGAGTGCGCTTGAGTAGGCTCCAGAAGTTTTCGATCCCGTTTGTGTGGACCAAACCATCAACGTATTTCTCCGCGTGATTGATCACGTTATGCACGTAGCGAGACTCCAAACCGCTGTAAGACCTAAGCGCATCGCTGTAAACATTCGAACCGTGCTCAACGTGATTTTCAACTTCGCGTTGCAGTGCCTGTCGGCGCACATTCGGGACAACCAAAGTACGCACTTCGCCGTGGCGTTCAAGCAATCCCATCACAGCCACTTTGCCCGCGCCTCCAGTACCTAAGTGCTTGCGCTTCGATTCGTGCATATTGCGAGCAAGGCCACCAATAAAAGTTTCGTCAACTTCCACGTCGCCTATGAGTTTGTTGAAGGTTCCGGTCTGCATTGCCTTGCGGATGCGATGCAGGAGAAACCATGCCGACTTTTGAGTGATACCGAGCGAACGGTGAATCTCGTAAGAACTAATGCCGTTCTTCGCGTTCACGATCAACCAGATAGCAGAGAGCCACTTATCAAGACCGATAGGCGAGTCTTCCATGATGGTTCCGATCTTCACGCTGAAATGCTTTTTGCATCCTGCGCAGATCCAGATGCGGCGTGTCTTCACAAAGGAATGTTTCTCAGAATCGCAGCGCGGGCATGTGATACCCTCTGGCCAACGGATCGCAACCATGCAACCGAGTGCGGTATCAGGATCAGAAAAGTAAACGATCGCTTGTTGTAAGGTTTTAGGAAATGCTTTCTCGCTCATAGTGAAAGCATTTTAGTTGAAATTCACGTATGAGTCAAGTATATTATCGCCCAAGTTAGGTTAAGGCGGTCGAAATGCCAAGCACAGGATTCGAGTGATCCTAATTGCCGGAGCGCGGGCAGCTACCTCGTTTACGAGGCTGAGGTATCTGCAAGTAGTGTTTTGAGGTCTTCCAGCGAACCTTCGAATTCTATGTCACGGTCGCTGATCTTGCCTTTAAATTTTACGGTGCGCCCATGCTGGCGCATCACCCATGATTGCAGGAAGTCAATCAGTTTAGGTAAGACTGCCGGTAATGCCACCAGTGCAATCGCGCCGAGCGTCACCGGATCGATAGCTTTCGCGCCCTCAGGCGCGGCACCGCCCTTATCGAGTTCGGCAGACTCAATCTCTAGATCACGGACTTCACTGAGAAGCTGGCGCGTCAGGTGGTCGAGTTGTTCAGCATCACTGCCCTCCAAACCGATTTCCAACCTTAATTCAGCAACTTGCGTGTCCGACATCAGTGTTCTCCCTGAATCAGCCTAAACCGCTTTTCACTGTGCGACTAAGAGCTTATATCATAGCTACCTCGGGACTACCTTTACTAATGCCTGCTGATCATGGGCCTGAGGCGCTCTCGTAAAGTCGGTTTGGCAGCCTGAGAGATACGCCAGTCTTCCTGTTTCGATCGGAGTTTCATCACCGTCGCCATTAACTCTGATTGATTAGTCGTAAGCTTGAGTTTGAAAGTTGGTGCTGGGGGCGGAAGTCGAACTCGCACGGGCCTTCGGCCAGGGGTTCTTAGGTCATGACCTTCCTACCCTGATCTTACCAAGTCACGAATTCGCTCCAGAGCGATTGTCGTAGATATCTCCGTAAAAAGGTTTGCGTAGTCATATTTCCGCCGCAGGGGTGCGGTAACATGCGAAGCGAAGAGCAATATTACTTCGGTTTTTGCATATGATCAGTTAGCACGAACCGCAGATGCGTCCACAAGAACGTCCATTAAGAAAACGCTTGACTTGCTCGACGTTAGCTAAATGTTAAATGCTCAAGGAAATTGGCGTCCCGTACGGGAATCGAACCCGTGTCGCCGCCGTGAAAGGGCGGTGTCCTAGGCCGCTAGACGAACGGGACGCAGATGGTGAGAGGATGTGCGCTAGCGCAAGCGCGTTACGTTAGCGTATTGGATTTGACGCTGTCAAACGAGCACGCCCGCTGGTCACACTTTTATCCACAGATTACACAGATACAGACTATAATGCCTGTCGCGGTTTTACCCCGCTCCATTCCGCTTGAGCACCAGGAGAATTTGTCATGTCGAGCCCCCGTTTAATAACCCTGTCTGCAGTCCTATTAATAGTCACATGCGGCAGCGGCGCGTTGGCGCAACATGATCCGGGTGGTGTCACCGGTGGTGGGATGATTGGAGGAAGCACCGGTCGCCCCTCCACTAAGCCCACAACTAAGCCCGCAACCAAACCGGCCTCGACAACAAAACCTCCAGTTAGGAAATCGCCCGTCAAGCGACCCACAGTAATAGGCTCAACAACCACTACTGCCGACACTTATTACCAGCAGGCCGAAACGCTCTATAGCGCGAGAAAATATCGCGAGGCACTCGACCAATATCTAAAAGCCCTCGACATCAATCCGTCGATGAATTCGGCGCTCTATCGCATTGGCTGGATCTACAACGACCTCGAAGAGTACAACTCAGCAGTCGATCCATTAAAGCGAGTCATTGCTTCGCAACCGAATCACGCAGCCGCGAATTTCGAGTTGGGCTACGCTTATAAAAAACTCGAACAATACGCCGACGCATTAAGGCTCTTCAATCAAACCATCGTTATCAAACCCGACTACGCGGCCGCGCACTACGAGATCGGATGGATTCAAAACGAGCAAAAAAACTACAACGCAGCAATCACGAGTTTGCAGCGCGCGCTCTCATACCGTTCAAACTACCCTGAAGCACACAACGAAATCGGGTACGCACTCAGAAACCTCGGCCGTAACAGTGAAGCCATCCAGTCGTATCAGGAAGCGATTCGTCAAAAGCCCGACATGGGCCTTGCACATCTCGGACTCGCCGACGTCTACTACTACAACACCAAGCAGTACGCGGAAGCGGCGAGAGCATACAAACAGGGCCTGACGTTGCGGCCCGGCAATGCGACCGCGCAATACAACCTCGGCTGGTGCTTAAACGATCTCGAGCGCTACACAGAAGCCATCGACGAACTGCGCAAAGCGATCCAGTTGCGACCCAACTATCCCGAAGCTCACAACGAACTCGGCTATGCGCTGCATCAACTGAGTCGATACCCCGAAGCGATCCAGCAGTATATGATCGCGGTCCAACAGAAGACGGATTACGCTTCAGCACACTACAACCTCGGCATGTCGCACATTGCGATGAACAATCGCAACGGCGCACTGCAGCAGTATCGAATCCTGCAGCGTATCGACAGCGCGCGCGCGACAAAACTTTTCAACAATATGAAGTAAGCATCCTAAGGTCGCAGCGTCTCATCACAATTGCCGATTATCAGTCTCCTCAGAGCGTCACCTTTTCACTGGTTTCGGTAACAAAGCAATAGAAGCTCCCCGCGTCGAGCAAACACGCTGTTTGCCGGCATCACCGACTTCTTCTGTAAGCGAACTGACTTCGTACCCACCCGCTACCGCGGGGTGGTACTGACTGTGTCCAAGTGGGCGCGTCAGGCGCTGGAAGTGTGCTTACAGGCCAAACGAGGTTCTGCGATGAATATTGCTCACTCTACTGATAAACCATCCTACGAATATCAACCCACGATAATCGAGACGCGACCTCTGATCAGCCGGCTCGCAATTCAGCTTGCATTTTTCAGAGAAGAACTGAAACGAAGCTGGCCCGAGTTCAAAAAGGATCCAGTTGCGTGCACGAAAGCGATGACGCGCGAGCTGCTGCACGGGTTTCGTTCGTCTCCAAACGCAATGCCAGCAACATTCGCTTCAGTCGTTGCGATCACTTGCGTGATCTTGATGGTGATCTTAGTCGACAAGACTACGCGAACTACCGATCAGGCGCTGGTTGAAGTGCAGCCAGAAGTAGTTCTCATGAACTTCACCAACACGCTCGACTCCAGCGACAGTTCCATTGGTCTTGATGGTTCAGGACGCGTTGGGTTTGCGAAAGGAACCGGCGAAGGATCAGGACCCTCTCAGAAACTCGCGCAAGGAGGTGGTGGCGGAGGCAATCACAGTCCTTTGCCATCACAAACGGGGATGTTGCCGCCGCCTTCAAACATACAGGCAGCAATACCGACCGCTCCTCCGGTCCATGCGCCGGCACTTCCAGTTGCGGGAATGGATATAGATCCCGCTCTCTGGTCGGATCTCAAGGCCCCGGTATTTGGCGATCCGAGATCGACATCAACCGTGGAATCCAAGGGTCCGGGTGCAGGTGAGGGAATAGGAACAAACAAAGGTTTGGGAATCGGGGATGGATCTGGACCAGGCTATGGCCCTGGCAGGGACGGTAACATGGGTGGAGGGTCCAGAGAGATTGGGTGCTGCGGTGGAAGTGGTGGTGAGGGTGACGGTTCGGGAGCGGGATTACACGGTTTTTATCGAGCCAGCCAAGTTGAACGAAAGGCCCGACTGTTATCTAAACCCGAACCACAGTACACCGAAGAGGCACGCAAGAATGCCGTCAGTGGAACAGTTGTGCTGCGCGCGGTCTTTGCGAGTTCGGGCGAGGTGGTCCAAATACGCGCGCTCCGGACGCTTCCGTTTGGTTTGACGGAGCGAGCGATTGCGGCTGCGCGTCAGATCCAGTTTGTGCCGGCAGTGAAAGGCGGACACCCGGTGTCGGTGGCGATGCAGCTTGAATATAACTTCAACTTGTACTGAAGAATCCCTCTGTGCAACCTCCGTGTGCGCTGTGTCTCTGTGGCTAATTGATTTGTAGCTATAACTCACCACCGAGACACAGAGAACACAGAGGTTGCACAGAGAAACGTGCAAGTCAGGACGCTGTTCACGTTCTAACCTCAACACATTCGGGAACACGGATCGGTAATCGGGTTCTAACTCTGTCGAAAACTGCGCTTCGGAGGAAACCATGAAGATACAACTCCTTCCAAAATCGTTGCTGATACTCACGCTCGGCACTCTCGCTGTGCCCCTCGTCTTGTTCTTCTATCCGCAAGCCACCGCATCTGCTCAGGGAGGCTACACATCAGGAGCGCTGACGGTGGTCGATTCGTCCGGCAAAGCAAAGGCGCTGTGTCCTTTGAAACATACTGATGTGAAGGCCGAGATCAGTGGTTTTATTTCTCGAGTCGTGGTGACGCAACAGTTTGAGAATCCTTTCAAAGAAAAGATCGAAGCAGTTTATACCTTTCCCCTCCCGCAAAATGCCGCCGTCGACGACATGACGATGATTGTTGGCGAGCGAACGATCCGCGGGAAGATACTGCCTCGCGAAGAAGCGCAGGCAGTTTACGACGCTGCAAAATCAAGCGGAAAAGTGGCGAGTTTGCTCGATCAGGAGCGTCCAAATATTTTCACGCAGTCAGTAGCCAACATTCTTCCGGGCAACCAGATAAAGATCACGACCAGCTACGTTGAGACCTTGAGCTACGTTAACGGTGCGTACGAGTTTGTGTATCCGATGGTTGTTGGACCACGTTACGTGCCTGGCTCTCCGACCGGACGAAGGCAAGGACACGGCTTTGCTCCCGACACCGATCGAGTTCCGGATGCGTCGCGCATTACTCCCAACTCTCCGCCGCCCGCGATGAGAAGCGGACACGATATCTCGCTCGACGTAACACTTGATGCAGGCTTGATCCTCGACGACGTCAATTCAAAAACACACGACGTCGAAATTCAACGAACAGACTCTCACAGCGCGCGCCTGCGTCTTCGCGAAGGCTCAACCATCCCCAACAAAGATTTCGTGCTTCGTTACGACGTCGCCGGCCGCGCGATCCAGGATGCGTTGTTAACACATCGTTCAGAGAAGGGAGGTTACTTCACCTTGATCCTTCAGCCACCTGATCGCGTGACGGCTGAAGATGTAAGACCAAAGGAACTAGTTTTTGTTCTTGACACATCTGGTTCGATGAATGGCTTTCCGATCGAGAAAGCGAAAGAGACGATGAAGCTGGCGCTCGACGGTCTCTACCCTTCTGACACGTTCAACCTCATCACGTTTGCCGGCGACACGGAGATACTCTTTCGAAAACCTGTGCCCGCAACGCGAGCGAATCTGAATAAGGCACAGGCATTTCTCAACTCGCGTTCAGGTTCCGGCGGCACCGAGATGATGACGGCGATCAAGGCCGCACTCGAACCATCTGATGATCAATCACACATTCGCATCGTTTGCTTCATGACTGATGGTTATGTCGGCAACGACATGGAGATCATTTCGGAAGTGCAGAAGCACGCCGGTGCGCGCGTGTTTTCATTTGGGATTGGAAGTTCTGTGAACCGTTTCCTGCTCGACAAGATGGCGGAAGTGGGACGCGGCGAGGTGGAGTATGTCGACTTGAATGACGATGGCTCCGCTGCCGCACGTCGTTTTCACGAACGTGTGCGCAATCCGTTGCTGACGGATATTTCGATCGAGTGGAACAACTTACCCGTAGCAGATGTTTATCCGCAGCGCATTCCGGATCTCTTCGGCGCGAAGCCGCTGATTCTGACTGGAAGATTTACCGCTGCCGGACGTGGGACGATTCGTCTGAAGGGCAAGATGGGCGGCAGCGATTTCGTACGCGAGATTCCGGTTGAGTTGCCGGAGACGATGGCTTTGCACGATGTGCTGGCGCCACTGTGGGCACGAGCGCGAGTCGAGAATTTGATGAATGAAGATTACGCAGGTGCGCAGTCAGGTAACATGCGTGCTGATCTGAAAGACACGATCACGCAGCTCGGCATTGAGTATCGACTGATGACTCAGTTTACTTCGTTCGTTGCGGTGGAAGAGATGATTGTCACTGATGATGGACAGCCGCGACGGATTGACGTGCCGGTTGAGGTTCCGCAAGGGACGAAGGATGTCGACTACGATGAGGTTAGCAAAACAAAGACGGTAGCCCTCCCCAAACAGAGTTCAATAATCCGTCAAAGCTCTGATCCGGCAGTCATGGGAACACCTCCGCCGCCATACTCGGTGGCAACAAGGACGGAACTACTGGATCAACGGCCGGTTGAAGAGTTGCGGCTTAAACTACACCACACGTTGTTCGCAGTCGTCGCAAAGCTACAGAGAAAAGAAACGCTTTCGGCAGCAGACGAGCGCGGATTTATTCGTAACGGCAAAGCTGAAGTGCAAGTCTGGCTCACAGATAAATCACCTGCGTCTCTGGCGAAACTAAAAGAGCTTGGCTTCGAAGTAGTGCTCGATTCCAAAACTTCGAACCTCATCATCGGCCGGCTTCCGGTTGAGAAGATCGAGACGTTGGCCCGACTGAGTTTCGTGAAGTACGTGTCGCCACAAGTGTCGAAGTGAAAATAGCCACGATGTGAATCCGTGGCTTTAACTGGTAAGATTCGGGGCCGGTCGTGTTCACTCGCGACCGGCCCTTTTACATTGCATGCCTATCGTAATGAAATTTGGCGGGACGTCAGTTGCTGACGCGGCCGCGTTCGAGAACGTCGCACGGATCGTCGCGTCGGAACACAAGGCTGCGCCGGTGGTGGTTGTGTCTGCGATGAGTGGAGTAACTGATGGTTTACTCAACGCGACAAACATCGCTGCGTCAGGTGACGCTGAGCATGCGTTTGCTTCGCTTGAAAGTGTTTTCAAACGACACGAGGTCGCTGCTCACGAACTGCTTTCGGAGCCGAGACGAGAGGAATTTCTGAAAGAGTTGCGAAGCGCTGCTGATCAGATTTCACAGTTGCTTAACCAACTCGCACAGAAACCCTCCGAGCACAAAGCACTGCAAGACGCCGTCGTTTCATTCGGTGAGATTCTCTCGAGCACCTTGCTGGCCGCGGTTCTGAATCAACGCGATATAGAGGCGCGCCAGGTTGATGCGCGTCGCTGCATCATCACCGATGACGAACATACTTGCGCGACTCCGCTGATGAGCGAATCTTCGACACACACGCAAAAAGAGTTGCGGCCTGTTGTCGAAGCTGGAATCGTCCCCGTTCTCGGTGGATTTATCGGAGCAACAACCCAGGGAGCGACAACCACACTGGGCCGCGGAGGTTCAGATTACACCGCAGCGCTGATCGGCGCTTTAATTGGTGTGAATGAAATACAGATCTGGACCGACGTCACCGGAGTGTTAACTGCTGATCCGCGCGTGGTTCCCCACGCATATACCGTCGAGCACCTGACTTACGGTGAAGCCGTAGAGCTTGCATATTTCGGCGCAAAGGTTCTGCATCCAAAAACCATTCACCCGGCCATTGTGAACACAATTCCCGTTCGTATTTGTAATTCGCGAATGCCTGAAGCGCAGGGAACGGTGGTTGGACCACTGACCGACACAACACCGCGAACCATCAAGGCAATCGCGCACAAGACCGGTGTCACCGTCATTCAGATTTCTTCGTTACGGATGCTTGGCGCGTACGGTTTTCTGCGCGCGCTTTTTGAGGTTTTCGACCGGCATCGCACGGCAGTCGATGTGGTGACCACTTCGGAAGTCAGCGTTTCGCTTTCACTGGATGAAGCGGGTGCGTTGCCCGCTATCGTTGAGGAACTCGAACAACTGGGTACGGTGAAAGTCGAAAAACGACAGGCGATCATCTGTGTTGTGGGCGAGGGGTTGAGAGGAACTCCTGGGGTTGCCGCGCGCGCATTCAGTACGATCACCGACATTAATGTATCTTTGATCTCACAGGGCGCTTCGAGTATCAATTTCACTTTCGTGGTCGATGAAAAACGAGTGCAGGAAGTGGTCACAAGACTGCACGAAGAATTCTTTGCCACAAAGAAGCACAAAGAACACAAAACAGAAGGATGAATGTTTTTGAGCTAACCAGGGAGTTGATTGATATTCCGTCCGTCACTGGTGAAGAGCTGGCGGTGGGGCAATATCTTTCGGATTATCTCGAGCGGCTTGGATATCGCGTTGAGAGACAGGAGATCGCAGCGGATCGATTCAATGTGCTCGCCACCACTGAAGACTTGCCGCGGATTGTATTCTCGACGCATATGGATACCGTGCCCCCGTTCATCGCGTCGAGTGAGGATGATGAGTTTATCTACGGACGTGGATCGTGTGATGCGAAAGGCATCATCGCGGCGCAGATCTTTGCAGCAGAAACTTTGCGTGGTAACGGTGTGAATGATATTGGCTTGTTCTTCACTGTTGACGAAGAGCTCAGCAGTCTCGGTGCGCAGGCGGCAAATAAGCATCCGCTGGCACGTGAGTGTCAGTTCTTAATCAATGGCGAGCCGACCGACAGTCGTCTAGCAACGGGCACGAAGGGATCCGTGCGTGTGTTCATCACGACTGAAGGACGTGCGGCGCATTCTGCGTATCCGGAGGCTGGCGAGTCAGCGATCGAAAAACTGCTTGATATCCTGCAGGACATTCGCAGTTGCCATTGGCCGGAAGACAGTTTCTTTGGGACGACTACGTGCAACATTGGAGTACTCATTGGCGGTACGCGACCGAACGTGATTCCTGATCATGCTCGCGCGGAATTGCAAATTCGGCTCGGGATCGATATAGAGCACGTCAAAAGAGTACTGGAAAATGCGGTCGGGACGCGCGGGAGTCTCGAATATGCGTCGGCTCACAATCCTGTGCGCGTGGTTTGGGTTCCCGGGTTCGATGAGTGTGTGGTGCGTTTCACGACTGACATTCCGTACCTTTCGGAGTGGGGAAAACCGCTGTTGCTTGGACCAGGATCGATTCTCGACGCGCACACGGAACATGAAAAGATTTCGAAACGTGAGCTTGAAGAGTCCGTCCAACTATACGTGAGGCTAGCGAAAAAGTTAGCCACGGATGAACACGGATGAAGATAGCGCTGATTGGATTCGGGGTGATGGGGCAGCTTGTTGCCGCTGAGGCGCGGAAGGCGGGCGACGAGATTGGCGTAGTGTTTACGAGTAAAGAGAAGGCGCTGGCGGAAAAGCTGCCGGGGCATGATGTCGCGATCGACTTTTCGGTTGGCGATGCGGTTTTGAAGAATATTGAAGCGTGTGCACGAGCGAAAGTGGCGCTCGTTGAAGGGACGACTGGTTGGAAGCAGCATGAGTCCGAGGCGAGAAAGATTCTTGACGAACACTCAGGGGCGATGGTGTATGGCGCGAACTTCTCGATCGGCGTTAATGTTTTCTACCGGATCGTGAAACATGCGGCGTCGCTTTTTGCTGCGGTTGATGGATATGCTCCATTCATTGAAGAATCTCATCACAATCGCAAGCGTGATGCGCCTTCCGGGACAGCTTTGAAACTGCGCGACTTGATGTCGGAACACCTTGACCTCGACATCCCGACTTCATCGACACGCGCGGGTTACATTCCAGGTACACATCGAGTAGGTTTCGATTCTGAAGCAGATCAGGTGCTGTTGACTCACACGGCACGCTCGCGACAAGGTTTCGCGAGCGGCGCAATGCTTGCCGCCCACTGGATTTCTGGCCGAACGGGAGTGTTTGAGTTCGGCGAGGTGATGGAGGAAATTCTTAATCGGAGGTCACCATGACATTACAACTCGACTGGCTTCGTGGATGCGCTACGGCTCTCGTGACACCTTTCACCAACGATGGCGCAATCGACGAAAAACGATTACGTGCGCTTGTAGAATATCAGATCGCGGGTGGAGTCCGAATACTCGTGCCGTGCGGGACCACCGGTGAAAGCGTCACGATGACTGAAGAAGAGAATACCTTCGTCATCCGCACCACCGTTGAGTTATCTCGCGGACGCGCAAAAGTGATTGCAGGAACCGGCAGCAACTCGACGGCAGTCACGATTCGACGTTCACAGGCCGCGCGCGAACTGGGTGTCGACGGCGTGTTGACGGTTGCTCCTTATTACAACAAGCCAACACAGGAAGGTTTGTATGCACACTTTCGCGCGATCGCTGAAGCTGTCAGCGGTTTGCCGGTCGTGATCTACAACGTTCCGGGACGTACGTCATCGAATATCGCCGCGGAGACAACGCTGCGACTGGCACGCGAAGTTGAAAACATCGTTGCGGTTAAAGAAGCGTCCGGCAATCTCTCGCAGATCATGGAAATACTGCGTGACCGTCCTGATGGTTTTCGTGTGATCTCCGGGGACGACTCGCTCACGTTGGCGTTGATTGCTCTCGGCGGCGATGGCCTCATCTCCGTAGCTTCGAACGAAGCGCCCGGGATGATGTCGCAACTCAACGATCTCGCACTCGCAGGCAAGTGGGATGAAGCACGTGCACTGCATTATCGTCTGTTGACGTTGATGGAAGGTAACTTCATCGAATCCAGTCCTGGTCCAGTTAAAGCTGCAATGGCGTTGATGGGATTGCTGGAAGAGAATCTGCGTCTGCCGCTTGTGCCGGTACAGGAAAAGACACGCAATCGTATGCGTGAAATCTTGAACGAGCTCGGGCTATTGAAGGAAACGTCGCATGCCGTTGCGTGAACAGATCGAGGCGTTGGCGTCGCGTGAAAGCAATGAGTTTTCCCGCGCAGACAGAACTGTTTTCGAGGAGTTCAAGCAGGCGCTCAATCGCGGCGAAGTGCGCGCGGCGGAAAAGAGCGTGGAAGGTAAGTGGCTCGTCAACGCGTGGGTGAAGCAGGGATTGCTGCTTGGCTTTCGGATGGGCGTAATCTCAGATGTGTCCACTGGCGAAAGCTTTAAATTCTTCGATAAAGACACTTTTCCGTCCCGTCCTACGACGATTGAAGACAACGTTCGGATCGTTCCCGGTGGTTCGACGATAAGAGATGGAGCGTACATCGCGCCGGGTGTCGTTTGTATGCCGCCGATGTTTGTAAACGCCGGCGCGTACGTGGACCAGGGAACGATGATTGACAGCCACGCGCTCGTCGGGTCGTGTGCACAGATTGGCAAACGTGTTCACATCTCTGCGGCCGCGCAGATTGGTGGAGTGCTCGAACCGGTGGGTGCAGTGCCGGTGATTATTGAAGATGACGTGCTTGTCGGCGGCAACTGCGGAGTTTACGAAGGTGCAATCGTGCGCGAGCGCGCGGTGCTGGCTTCGGGGACGATTCTGACGGGTTCGACTCCGGTTTACGATCTTGTGCGCGGCGAGATCTATCAACGAACGGCGGATGGTCCACTCGAAATTCCTGCGGGCGCTGTGGTTGTTCCCGGTTCGCGCGCGGTGACCACCGAGCGTGGACGCGCCTGGGGCCTCTCGCTCTATGCGGCAATCATCGTTAAGTATCGCGACCAGAAGACCGACACAGCGGTGCGATTAGAGGATTATCTACGTTAAGTTATTTTTGACTCGATCGCACGTACTGTAGGGGCGGCCCTCCGTGGCCGCCCTTGGTTGAGCCCACAGTATTCGGAAAGCTACGGCCTCGGATTCGGCGAACACGATTTCAAACCGAGGGCGGCCACGGAGGGCCGCCCCTACAGTACGTTCCATGAAGTTCAAGCCACCGAAACGTCTGCAAGGGATTGAGAAGAGTGTTATCCGACAGGTGTTTGACCGCGCACTACCCGGCAGCATCAATCTCGGTTTGGGTGAGCCTGATCTCCCCACTCCTGATCTCATTCGCAAAGCGGCAGTCAAAGCGATCGTCGAGGAGCAGAACGGATACACTTCACACGCCGGTCTTCCCGCGCTTCGCGAGAAAGTTGCGAGTGAGTATTCGTATCTCGAAGGCAGGCCGGAGCGCGTTGTCATCACTGCGGGTTCGCAGGAGGCGCTGTATCTCGCGTTACTCGCGCTCGTCGATGAAGGCGATGAAGTGCTGCTTCCCAATCCAGGGTTTGTTGCTTATCCGACAATCGTGCGGATGGCTGGAGGCTCTGCATCCTTTTATCGCCTGCCACGTGAGACGGGTTTTGCTTTTGACCGTGATGAGTTTCGACGCGCACTGACGCCGCGAACGAAGGTCGTCGTTTGTATTAGTCCATCGAATCCGACCGGACGTGTTTTGACCAACGATGATCTGGCAAGCATCGCGGATGCAGTGCGCGAACACGGCGCTTACCTGATCAGCGACGAGATCTATCGGGAACTTTATTACACGGCCGATAGACCGGAGACGTTGTCAAACTTTTACGATCGCACGATCGTGATCAGCGGACTCTCGAAGTCGATGAGTATGACTGGTTGGCGACTCGGGTGGTTGTGTGGTGAAGAACCGGTGGTCCAGGCTGCGCTTGTGCTTCATGGTTACGTGACAACGTGTGCGTCTGCTGTGTCGCAAAAAGCGTCGTTAGTGGCGTGGACCGACGAAGCCGAAGCAGCGCGAGCTGGTTTTCGCGAGACGTTTCGTACGCGGCGTGATCATTTGCTGCGGTTGATTGAATCTGAGTTGGGATTACAGGCCGTGACGCCTGAAGGTGCTTTCTACACGATGCTGGATGTCAGTAAATATGGACCATCGATGAAAGTTGCGGAAGCGTTGCTCGGTGAAAAAGTGATAACGGTTCCGGGCGCGGCGTTCGGCAGCGAGAGCGAAGGTTTTTTGCGCGTCTCGTTCTGCGCTGATCATGAACATTTGGAAGAAGGTGTGCAGAGAATCAAAAGAGGATTGGATAACTTATGAGCAGGAAGTTTCGCGTCGGAATTCTTGGGGCGACGGGGATGGTGGGCCAGCGGTTTATTCAACTGCTAGAGAATCATCCGCAGTTTGAAGTTACTGCTGTAGCAGCGTCTGATCGTTCGCAGGGGAAAGCGTATGGTGAAGCGTGTTCATGGCGTTTGCAGGGTGAAATGCCGGAAAGCGTCCGTTCGTTACGAGTGCAAGCACCAGCGCCGCCGCTCGAATGCGACCTCGTATTCTCGTCTCTGCCGGGCGACATAGCGCGCGAGACGGAAGGCAGCTTTGCGGCTGCCGGTTATCCGGTGATCAGTAATTCATCAGCGTTTCGCATGGACGAAGATGTGCCTTTGCTGATTCCCGAAGTCAATCACCAGCATCTCGAACTGCTGCCACGACAGCGCCAGCGTTACACATCAGGCGGGTTCATCGTCACGAATCCCAATTGCTCGACGATCATGCTTGCCCTTGCGCTCGCGCCGTTGAACGCAGCGTTTGGGATCTCCGCAGTGGTCGCGACGACGTTGCAGGCACTTTCAGGAGCCGGATATCCCGGCGTTGCGTCACTCGACATTCTCGACAATGTTCTGCCCCACATCGGCGGTGAAGAAGAAAAGATCGAAACTGAGACTACGAAGATCCTGGGGCGCTGCGTCGATGCGCGCATTGAGCCGGCGCCGATGGCAGTGAGCGCGCAGTGTCATCGCGTCAATGTTGCTGACGGTCATATGGCTGCGGTACGTGTTAAGTTGTCGCGCCCCGCGGAACTGAATCAGCTACGAGATGCGTTTACATCGTTTCAGTCGTTGCCGCAGGAGCTTGGGTTATATTCGGCGCCCCGTTTGCCGATAGTTGTTCGTGATGAAGTTGATCGTCCGCAACCGAAGTTGGATCGTGATGCTGGGAATGGAATGACCATCACGATTGGACGGCTCAATCCGGATACTGTGCTTGATTATCGGTTTGTGGTGTTGAGTCACAATACGATCCGCGGTGCGGCAGGAGCGGCGATACTCAATGCTGAGTTATTGATTGCGTTGGGCCATTTGACAGGATAAACAAGATTTTTCAGGATGAACATGATTAGATTCGCAAAACTTCTCGCAGTCTTACTTATTCTCAGTTTCTCAATCACAGCACAGACACTCGACGATCAGGTGAGACCGATCGTTGCGTCGTTCAAGGGTAAGGTCAGTCTCTTTGCCAAGAACCTCGATACTGGCGAAACGTATGCGCTGAATCCGGATGAACGCGTGCGCACTGCGAGCACGATCAAGATTGCTGTCATGATCGAGGCTTTTGCGCGTGTGAATGATGGAAAGGCAAAGTGGACCGACGAAGTCGTGCTCACTAAAGAAAAGAAGGTTTCCGGCTCAGGCATCCTCAATGAACTTTCAGATGGGCTGCGCCTGACGCTGCGCGATGCGGTCAATCTCATGATGATTCTGAGCGACAACACCGCAACGAATCTTGTGCTCGACGTGTTGACTACCGATGCGGTAAACGCGCGCATGGAATCACTCGGTTTCAAACAGATCAAGATCATGCGAAAGGTCTTTAGTGGCGGCGAAAGCGTGGCCGGCAAAGATCCGGAAAACAAGAAATTCGGCCTCGGCATGGCAACGCCGCGTGAGATGGTGCTCGTGATGGAGAAGCTCGAGCGCGGCGAGATTATTAGTCCCGCGATTTCGAAAGAGATGATCGATCTGATGAAGCGCGAGCAGGGCCGGAATGCGATTGGACGGTCGCTTGCGAACGTTCCGATGGCGAGCAAGTATGGCGCGCTCGATCGGCTGCGCAGTGCCGTCGCGATTCTTTACACGCCCAAGGGAAAGATCGCGATGGCAATTTCCTGTGACGACATGCCCGAAACGATGTGGTCAGTCGACAATCCCGCCTATCTATTGATGTCGCGGCTGTCCGAAGTAATCGCTGACGGATTAGCAAAGAAGTAAAACTCCTCACTCGCCCCCGAAAAACTAGACATTGCCCCAAAATTTTGGATAGAATCCAGCCCTTTCAACGCATTCATCCGGACAATTTGTATCTCTTTCCCCAGCTCGTATGACTAAAGATCTTCGATGGAGGATTCAATGAACATACTCAGACTCTCTCTTCAAAAAGTATTCGTTGTCTTCAGCGCGCTTGTTCTCGTGCTGCTGACTGCGAGCATTGCATTTGCCCAAAGCGGCTCGTCGTCAGTGCGCGGAACTGTTACTGACTCGGCAGGACGTGCGGTCGCAGGCGCTGAAGTTAAGATTGCGAATGCGCAGAAAAACTGGGAGCGCACCCAAAACACTAACGACGACGGTGCCTATATCTTCGCGGCAGTTCCTCCGGGAACTTACCGGCTCGATGTAAAAGCAACTGGTTTCAAAATAGCGTCGGTGTCAGAACTTCACGCATTGATTGATACCCCTGTTACTTTCGATGTGCAGTTGGAGGCTGGCAACATCTCCGAAACCGTCAGCGTCGTCGCCGGCGCGGACGCCCCCATCAATAGTACTGACGCGACGATCGGCAACACGTTCGAATCACGCCGTATCATTGAACTACCACTTAATGCCAATAACGTCGTCGGATTGCTTTCACTGCAACCGGGCGTAACGCGCACCGGTTACGTCAACGGTGGTCGAGCCGATCAATCGAACATCACGCTCGATGGCGTTGATGTGAATGAACAACAGAGTGGTTTGGATATCGTTACCGCCCAGGCGTTCTCGAGCGTACTGCGCGTGCTGCGCGATTCGACACAGGAGTTTCGCGTAACTACGACCAATCCAAATGCCGACACCGGTCGCTCTTCAGGTGCGCAGGTCTCGCTGGCCACCAAGTCAGGCACCAACGATTGGCACGGCTCACTGTTTTACTTTCATCGAAACACGGTAACGACCGCCAACGACTTCTTTAATAACGCTTCAGGACGCTTTACCCCAACCGATCCATTGGTTCTTTCCGGGGCTGCGAAGGTCGGCGATGAGCGAGTGCCACGACCGCCACTACTCAGAAACTTCTTTGGCGGCTCAGTGGGTGGTCCCGTCAAAAAAGATCGGGCTTTTGTGTTCTTCGCCTATGAAGGGCTGCGCGAAGCCACTTCATCTCCTGGCGTGCAGGTTGTGCCATTGCCTCACATTGCCCAGGGCATTATTCGGTATAGACACACCAGCGCCAGTTTCAGCGATCCTTCGTGTCCAGCGGGTACTCCTCTCGGGCTCGTGTGTCTGACTCCGGCGCAAATCAACCAGGCTTACATTAACGCGAATGGAATAACACCCGGCGTCAGCCAGCCGGCTCTGGACTTTCTCAAAGACATAGCGCGGCGTTTCCCGGCTAACGACACAATCACAGCCGGCGATGGGGTCAACACAGGCGGCTTTCGTTTTAACGCTTCTACGCCGACCACGCAGGACACTTATGTCCTCAAATTCGATTTCAACCTGACGAACAGTCAAACCCTTTTTGTTCGTGGTAACTACCAGGACGACAACATCGGGCTCGCGCCAATTTTGCCCAATTTCCAAGCACCTGAGATCTGGTATCACCCGAAGGGCTTTGCGGCGGGTCACTCCTGGACCATTTCGAACCGCACAGTGAACCGCTTCACCTACGGTCTGACTCGCGCTGCATTCACGAGGCAAGGTGATCAAACTGGAAACCAACTTTCATTTCGCTTCATCTTCGCCCCTACATTGACCTCGTCGCTCACGCGCGTGACGCCTGTTCACAACTTTGTTGATGACGTGACCTTCGTGAAAGGCAATCACACGTTGCAGTTTGGCGGCAACGTTCGCTTGATAGAGAACACCAGGCAGTCGTTTGCAAGTGCATTCGACTCTTTGACGACCAACCCGTCGGGCTACGCGGCTTCGGCGGCTGTGCTGACTACCTCAGGCCCGGATGCCGGAGGCTCAGCTATCTTCCCGAACGTTGCCGGTAATTCACTAACGCCGCTGCGCAACATTCTTTCCGCAGTTATTGGTCGTTTTTCTCAATATACTGCGAACTTCCTTTACGACCAGGACGGCAAGATACTGCAAACTGGCTCGTCTGCCGATCGCACTTTCGCCACTCAGGAGTTAGAACTTTATTGGCAGGATCAGTGGCGTGTTCGTTCCAATCTGACGCTGACATACGGCCTGCGCTGGGGCACTTCAACCCCAGTGTATGAAGTAAATGGTTTCCAGGTTCAGCCAACGACGAGTTTGGGCGGATACTTCGAGAAGCGGAAAGAGAGCGCCTTCAATGGTGTTCCATTTAACGATCCGATCTCGCTCGATCTCTCGGGAAAAGCGAATGGCAAACCGGGTTTCTATAAACAGGATTGGAACAACTTTGCTCCTGTCCTTGCGGTCGCATGGCAGCCTGAACTCCCGGATAACTTCTGGGGCAAGCTAATCGGACGCGAAGGCAAAGCAGTATTTCGCGCCGGCTTCCGCACGACCTATGATCGCATCGGCAGTTCATTGACGGTCAACTTCGATCTCAATAATCAGCTTGGTTTCGCGTCAGCACTGACGATTCCGGTAAATACTTACAACGTCAGCACGCGATTGGCGCCAGCCTTTACCGGCACGATACCTGACGTGCGCACGTTGCAGGGCATAGCCGGAAACTTTAGCAACACGATTTCCTTCCCGTTAAACCAGGCGGCAAACGGCGCCGAGCGAATCGAGACTTCACTCGACGACACGATTACCACACCCATTAACTACAGTTACAACTTCTCCTATGCCCGCGAGCTGAACAGGGGACTATCGTTTGAACTGAGCTACGTTGGCCGGTTTGCGCGGAACCTGCTCGGGCAAAGAGATATCATGCACTTCAATAACTTGCGCGATATCAAGTCGGGGCAGACTTTCTATGAAGCCATGCAAGCCCTGATCGACTTGCGCTACGCGGGCGTACCGATTACGTCGGTTGGGCCAATTCCGTTCTTCGAGAATATTCTTCCCGGAATCGCGGGCAACTTCAACGTGCTTGGTGTTACCCGGGCGCTCACGGCAACGCAGAGTGCTTATCGTCGCATAGCGCTGCCTGCCGTTGGCGGAACCAACGTCACTGACTACACCTTCCTGCAGTCAAACGCGCGTTGGGACGACAGGCCATTTTCGATCTTCAACAACACGTTCGTGAACCCACAGTATGCAGCACTCAATACGTGGTCCACGTTCGCTCTTTCCAATTACAACTCCGCGCAGGTGAGTGTTCGGCAGCGTTTGTCCGATGACGTTACGTTTGACTTCAACTACACGTTGTCGCATTCGCTGGACGATGCTTCCGGTCTTCAGAGTGCCGGTAATTTCTCAACCGCCTCGTTGATCTTCAACCCGCTGGATCCGATGTCGAACTACGCGAATTCTGATTTCGACATTCGTCACAACATAAATGCGAACTGGTTGGTAGGTTTGCCGTTCGGCCGTGGTAAGAAGTTTTTGAGCGACGCCGGCACGATCACCAACGGCATTTTGGGCGGCTGGGACATCACGGGAATTTTCCGTTGGAACTCTGGACTGCCAGCTACGACGCGTGCTTTCGCGTTTCAGCGTTGGGCCACCAACTGGCAGATCTCGTCCGGCATGGTCGCAGTTCGCCCGATTGAAACACACTTTGGAGATGTCAACGGTGCGCCGAACTTGTTTGCCGATCCGACAGCCGTGGTTCACAGCTTCCGTGATCCGAAGCCCGGCGAGGGCGGTGACCGGAATACTTTGCGCTATCCGGGTTACTTCACAGTCGACGCTGCTCTGCACAAGACATTCAAGATGCCCTTCGAAGGACACGCACTGACCTTCCGCTGGGAAGTCTTCAATATCACAAACACACAAAGGTTAACTGGCTTTAACGGCTCAGGTATTAGCACCACTGATCCGTTTATTGCCGGTGGAGCTCTGCCAATTGGATTCGGAAACTTCACTGGAACACAGTCGCCACTCGGCGAAACCAAGGCCGGACGGTTAATGCAGTTCGGGCTGCGTTATGTTTTTTAATTGATTGAGTTTTAGGTGTTTACGAGGAGCTGAGGAGTAATCCTCAGCTCCTTGTGCATTTTGTGCCTTTTTGTGGCAGAACTCCGAATTTCTATAGACGCCACAGAAATTTGGATATACTCTGGACCACTCAGTGCATTTAACCCGACTTAAATGTAAAAAACGCTAGGGTTTAGCGATGATGTTTTCGCAAACATCGTCGCGGAATAGTATCTGCAAGAGGTTGTCCCAATAAGTAGTTAGGCCTGTTCAGAGCCGTTCTCATCTTTAAAGGCTCTACATAGTTCGAGCAGGAAAGTCCGATTTGTTTTGCCGCTGAAGGGAGCGGCAGCAGCAGTCAAAAGACATTCAAGTTCGAGACAGGATTGCTGCCAGACCAAGCCGGTACATAGCGAGGCAGCATTCCAGGTCAACAGTCACACTCTCGGAGGATTTTCATGAAAAGTAAAAGCTTGCTACGAGATTTTGTGCAGGGTTGTAGCACTTTCGTTCTGTTGTTGTTCTTTGCAATCGCGGTTTTTGCCCAGCAGGGTACGTCAACGATTCGTGGAACAGTCGTCGATCAAAACGGCAACGTGGTCTCCGGCGCTTCCGTGACGCTAACCAACCAGGGAACTGCTGCCACTCGCACGAGTACGACGACGGACGCTGGAGTATATGTTTTCGATTTCGTCGCCGTTGGGGATTACAAAATCGAGGTTGAAGCCACCGGCTTCAAGAAAAAGGCAGTAACCGACATTCATGCGCTGATCGCCAAATCTACAACGGTCGACGTTGGGCTCGAAGTCGGCAATGTCGCCGAGACCGTCACCGTAACTGCAGGAGCGGCTGAAGTGCTGGTGAACAGGGATGACGGAACTCTTGGTAACAACTTTGTCACCAAGCAAATTACCGAGCTACCACTCGAAGGCCGCAACGTTACCAACCTGTTGTCTTTGCAACCGGGCGCCACCCGAGATGGCTCCGTGGCTGGAGCCCGTGCCGACCAGTCAAACATTACGCTTGACGGTGTAGACATCAATGAGGCCGAGACCAATCAGAACACAAATCCCAATGCTGATCCGGCCGACAGTACGAACGCCCTGAATCTCGTCCCGGATCGTAGTACAGTGCTGCGGCTCAATGCCGAAGCGGTTGAAGAATTTCGCGTAACCACTGCGAATGCCAACGCTAATCAAGGCCGATCAGGAGGCGCGCAGGTGGCGTTGGTAACTAAGGGCGGTACCAACGACTTTCACGGAGCACTCTTTGAGTTTTATCGAACCAAGAAGTTTACTGCGAATGACTTCTTTAACAACCTGCAGGGGATCGAGAGACCGGCGCTGATTCGTCACACGTTTGGTGGCGCTTTGGGCGGGCCGATCATTAAGGACCGTGCGTTCTTCTTCTATAGCTTTGAGGGAGATCGAATTACACGAGAGGCACCGGTCTCAGTTTCTCGCAATGTTCCTCTGGCGAGCCTGGGCCGCGGAGAAGTCAAGTTCATCGGTTGCCCTCCGGGCACTAATCCCGACGACTGTGGCACAGACGGTGGCATCACGCCCACGCTGCAAACTCTGACCACCGCTCAGCTAAACACGATTTTCCCGTCAGTAGGTATCAATCCTGCGGCAGTCGCTGTCCTGAGGGATGCTGCCGCCAAGTATCCGGCAAACGATTTTACCACTGGCGACGGATTGAACCACGCCGGCTTTAGATTCAACACTCCCCTGCCGGCCGAAAGAAACTCTCACGTTGCCAAGTTCGATTTTAATCTTACGGGCAAGCAGACAGCGTTTGTTCGCGGTAACGTGATTTACGATTTGATCGCTCGCGAGCGCCAGTTTCCGGATACTCCGATTCCCACGATTTGGTCACACCCGCTAGGTCTTGCCGTCGGCCATACGTGGACTCTTAATAACACTATGGTGAACAACTTCCGTTATGGCTACACGCGCGAAGCTTTCAGCCAACAGGGAGATTCAGCTGAAAACGCGATTACTTTTCGTTTCGTATTTTCACCTTTCACCTTTACCCGCACTTTGACGAGGATAACTCCTGTTCAAAACTTTACGGATGATTTCTCGTGGGTTAAGGAAAACCACAGCTTCGGCTTTGGCACGAACATTCGATTGACTCGCAATCGGCGGGATTCTTTCGATAATGCTTTCGATAACGCCGTCACCAATCCTTCGTTTTATCAAGGCGGCGGAGCCTCAATTACCGATGCTGTAAACGCCTTCTCCCCAATTTCCGGAGCCTTGACCGGGGTGGAAAACTCGGTAACTGCCTTGATTGGCAGGTACTCGCAATACTCGGCTCTATTCACGTTTGACCGGGATGGAACCCTATTGCCTTCAGGTACACCTGCGGCGCGCGAGTTTCGCACCGAAGAGTACGATCTTTATGCCATGGACACCTGGAAGATCACACCCAATCTAACGCTTACCTATGGTCTGCGCTACGGCATCAGCACTCCGGTTTACGAGAAGAATGGGTTTGAAGTTAAGACAACGGTTCCCCTCTCTGAATTCTTCGAGGCACGCAAAGCCGCTGCCGAAAGAGGCGAATCTCTCAATACCCCAATAACGTTGGAACTGTCCGGCAAGGCCAACAACGCTGACCCGCTTTACGATTGGGACAAGAACAATTTCCAACCTCGCGTGGGAATAGCCTGGTCGCCATCGTTCAAGAACGGTTTCCTCGGAAAAGTTTTTGGGACGAACAATCAGTCTGTCTTTCGCGGTGCGTTCAGCATTACGAACGATTACTATGGTCAACAACTCGCAGTTACTTTTGACCTCAATAATACGTTGGGGTTCTCGTCCAGTCAGGACATTTCAGCTAACACGTTTAACCTGACGACGCGACCGGCGCCGTTGTTTACCGGCTTTGGCCAGAACGTGCGTAACCTTCCCAGAATCGACGATCCGGGAAACATTAGCTTCCCGCGCACCCAGCCATTCGAGCCAAATCCGGCATTTTTCGCGCAGGATCGACGTATCGAAACGACGTTGGATTCGAAACTGGTTGCTCCGGTCAACTACGCATGGAACTTCACATATGAGCGTCAGTTACCGAAGGGTCTCGTTTTCCAGACCTCTTACATTGGCAGGATCTCGCGTAACCTCATCGCGTCGCGCGACGTGATGGCGCTTAACAATCTCAGGGATCCAGGTTCCGGTATGGATTGGTACACAGCCGCCGGAATACTTGAGGCACACCGCCAGGCAGGGACTGCCATCGAGGATATTCCGAATATCCCGTGGTTTAATCACTTTCTGCCAAACAACATCGCCGAGTTGATGGACCTCCAATACTTCGAGCAGTGCTGTGGCGTGTTCCCAACTTACAATTTGACGCCGTCGCAAGCCGTGTATGCCGTGGCGTTGAATTTTTATGGAAACGACTGGACCGACACGCAGGACGTGATCGAACAGGGTCTGGATCGGAACATTTTCTTCCATCCGCAATATGGTGCCCTGTCAGCTCACAGCAGCGTTGCCCGTTCCAACTATCATGCTGGTACCTTAAGTGTCCGCCAGCGCCTGGGCCGGAGCTTTACTGCCGATTTCAACTACACACTCTCGCATTCGCACGACGATGCTTCGGGTCTACAGACCGCCGATCAGTTCGGAGGTGCGTTCATCCATAATCCGCTTCGTCAAAGAGATAGCTACGCGGAATCAGACTTTGACATCCGGCATATCATCAACGCGAATGCCCTGTGGGAGTTTCCATTTGGACGCGGTCGAACCTTCTTCGGCAACGTCAATAAAGTTGCTGATGCCTTTATCGGTGGGTGGCAGCTGACAGGGATTTTCCGCTGGAACTCCGGCTTGCCCATTAGCACTCCGTTCGATAATGCTCGCTGGGCAACTAACTGGAACGCTCAGAGTAATGCGGTAAGAACTACTGACATTAAGCCTTGTCCGGCAAGAGGCGGCAGGCTCTTCGACTGTAATTTGCTCGAAGCTTACCGAAGCTTCCGCAACCCGTTTCCAGGTGAGACCGGAGATCGAAACGTGTTCAGGTTGGCGGGTTACGTCAATCTCGACATGGGACTCACCAAGTCCTTCAACTTACCTTGGAACGAAAACCACAGGTTGCAGCTCCGAGTTGAAGCTTTTAATGTCACCAACACGCAACGGATGAACGCTCCAAACACTGGCAGCCGTACCGGATTCGGAATCGCGCTCGACCCCTCGACTATCGAGGAGGATGCGATTCCAGTGAACTGGATGAGGTTTATCAGCATTCAGGGAGCGCCGCGCGTAATGCAGTTCGGCATCCGTTACTCCTTCTAGACTGAGCTCTGCTCAAAAAATAGAATACGGGCTGGGGCTCATGCTTCAGCCCGTTTTCTTTCCCAAGTGTTTCGATTTGCAGTAAGGCGCGAATTGAAACAATGCCAAAGGCGCGGAATATGAAAGCCAGGGGCAAGCGCGTAGCGAAGCGAAGCGCGTCGCCCCTGGTAGGCACCCTTTAAGCGGGCGAAGGCCTGAAGGGCCGAAATAGATGCCGACGTATTACGCCCTTACAGGGCTATACGAGAGTTTGACTCTTTTACCAGGGGCGACGCGCTTCGCTACGCGCTTGCCCCTGGCTTTCATATCTCGCGCCTTTGGCGCTGTCTTCTTTATCGGATTCTGTTTTTCAGGAGGGTAACCGATGAAACTGCTGGTCCTTTCCTTCTTGCTAATGATCTCTCTTAGCGGTTCGACCTTCGCTCAGGGCGGTGGGCACATTCTGTATGGTGATATGAGGGTTGATGAGAGTAAAGCAACAGGTGTTACTCGGCTTAGTTACGACGTCATCCTGTACAGTTTGTCCCGACAAGTAGTTGCACGCCAAACCGTGACCAGCACCGGCCGCTATCGCTTTAACAACTTGAACAGTGGGGTATACGACCTGGTGGTGGAGCTCGAGAACACTGAGGTCGCTCGCATCCGGGTCGAACTAATCTCTCCGATGGCCACCGATCAGCGTCAGGATATTACTCTCGAGTTACGCGCGACTGAAAACACTTCCACAAAACCGGCTTCAATTTCCGCCGAGGACTTCTACCAACGCACGCCGCCAAACCAGAAGTTGTTTGAAAAAGCCCAGGCGGCGACCGATAAGAAGAACTATGTGGAGGCAGTTAGTCTGTTCAATCAACTTCTGACCAATGATCCGCAAGATTTCCAAGCCTGGACTGAGCTGGGCACCGTCTACTTGATCGAGCAAAAACCAATTGAGGCCGAGAAGGCATATTTAAATGCTACCGATAACAGGCCAAAGTTTTTTCTGGGCCTGATGAATCTCGCCCGGTTGCGCATGATGCAGAAAAACTATGAAGGCGCCATCGAGCCGTTGACCGCGGCTGTAAGCATTCAGCCAACATCTGCCGATGTCAACTACCGTCTTGGTGAAGCTTATCTTCAGATCAAAAAAGGTTCGAAGGCGGTTGGTTACCTTAATCAGGCAATCAAGCTCGATCCAGTCGGCAAAGCCGACGCGCACCTGCGTCTTGCTACGCTCTACAACGCGGTCGGAATGAAAGATAAAGCTGCGGTCGAGTACGAGGAGTTTCTGAAAAAGAAACCCGAATATCCTGATGCGAAAAAATTGAGGGATTACATCGAGGCGAATAAGCCGAAAAACTGATCCACAGATTTAATCTGTATAATCTGTGGCCTATGTTGCCGCTCATCACGACTATTGTCCTTCTTGGCGCGACTCTGATCGATGGATCCGGTCGCGCTCCCATCCGAAACTCCGCCGTAGTTATCAAAGGCGATTCCATTATTGCCGTGGGCCGTCGTGGCCAGGTGAAAGTGCCGTCCGATGCTCGTGTCATCGATGCACGCGGCCTCGTGCTTGCTCCGGGCTTCATCGATGCTCACAACCACTCGGATCGCAGTTTCACAACTGATCCATCCGCTGCTTCACAGGTTTCACAGGGAATTACAACCGTAGTCGTCGGACAGGATGGTGGTTCGCCTTTTCCTGTGGGCCAACACCTCGCCGGTCTCGATCGAGATCAGATCGCGCTCAATGTGCTCACCTTTGTCGGACACGCCACTGTTCGATCTCAGGTGATGGGCGAAGATACGAATCGTCTCGCCACGCCGGCCGAGATTGAAAAGATGAAACAGCTAGTGGAGCAGGCGATGCGTGATGGCGCTATTGGACTTTCAACCGGACTCGAGTACGAAACCGGAAAACCGGCGTCGACCGAAGAGGTGGTTACTCTCGCACGTGCTGCGAGTGCTTTCGGTGGCATCTATATCAGCCACATCCGCGACGAAGCGGATAAAACGTTTGAAGCGTTGGACGAAGCGATTCGCATCGGCAGGGAGGCGCGCATTCCGGTTCAGATTTCGCACATCAAGTTGGGAAGTGTGGCTGTGTGGGGACGAGCAGAGGAGGCAGTGGCGCTGATCAACAAGGCGCGTGCTCGCGGTCAGGATGTTACGGCTGATTGTTATCCCTACGAAGCCTGGAGCTCGACGATCAGAGTTCTGATCCCGAGTGGACGTCACGACGATCCGGTGGATGTGGCGCGTGGGCTTGCCGATGTCGGTGGACCAGCGAACGTTACGATTGTCAGTTGTCGCGCGCATCCCGATTACGAATTCAAGAACATGGAAGAGATTAGCCGTCGTGAAGGAATCACTCCGGTCGAGCTCTACATGAAGATCGTGCGCGATGGCGGCGCGGGCGTGGTGTGCCATTCGATGAAGGAGTCGGATATCAGCACGTTTTACCGGCAACCTTGGGTGATGGTGAGTAGCGACGGCGGGATCGGATCGCGACATCCGCGTGGTGCGGGCACATATCCGCGTGTGTTGGGTCGTTTTGTTCGTGAGAAACAGTGGCTCGCTTTGCCCGAGGCGATCAGAAAAATGACCTCGCTGCCCGCAAAGCGTTTTAAGCTGAGTGACCGCGGTTTGGTTCGAGCGGGTTTCAAAGCGGACCTGGTCCTGTTTGATGCAAACACGATCATCGATCGCGCCACTTTTCAGGAGCCGCAATTGACTGCCACAGGTGTTAAGCGCGTGTTCGTGAACGGAGCCGAGGTCTGGATCGATAACGCCACAACGGGCCAACGCCCCGGTCGCGCTCTTCGCCACAAATAATTTAGCCACAAAAAAGCACAAAAGGCACATAAGGCACAAAAAGAAATTCCAGTTAAAGGCACAAAGCACGAACGATCCGGTTTGGATCGCTCGTGCTTTTCTTTGTGCCTTTTGTGCTTTTTGTGGCTACTTCTTGATCGACACCCAAACAGTGTAGCTGCTGCCGTCGAAGAGTGTTGCCTTCAGCAACCACGTGCCTTGCGCGCTGCCGCCAAGGGCCTTGGTGTTCATGTTGAAGTGCCACTCGGTGCCGGTGAGTCGGAACTGATTTCCGATCGTGGCTGCATCAGTCGGCGTAGCGTCGATCGGTGTGTCACCGTCGGTCGCATTTGAGTACTTGATCGCCTGAAGCGTATGCACTCCGGTTGTGAGCGGCTGTCCGAAACAGATGGCGTTGAACTTCACCGGAATAGTGCTGTTCAATTTGAACGCCCTCACCGGATTCGCGAAGCTGCCACCCGTATTTGATTCAACTGCGCCGCCGATTGGTGGCAGGAAGCCGTTGAACGTGCTACAGGCAGTCAGGATTGTCAGTTTGTCTCCGATGAACGTCAGCGTGTAATTCAGGCCGCCGTTACCGTCGTTGATGGCGAGCGTGCCCTGCTTGATGTTGTACTGTCCGACCAGTTCGCCCGGGTCACGTGTTAGCGTTCCGGTGAACGTATCGGAGAACGCCAGCGAACCACTCGTGATCTGGTAGGTGAACGCGGGATCGGGATCGCCGAACGTCTTCGTCTTGGGATCGGCCTTGACCGAGATCGGGCGCTTCTTGATCTCGAAGTTGTTGCTTACCAGCGTGAGGTTGTAGTTATTGCCGCCGTTGCCGTCGTTCACTTTCAGCGTTCCGATCGTGATTGCATACAGGCCCACGTTTTCGCCGGCGATTCGACTCAGTGCACCGGTGAAGGTGTCGCTGAATGCGAGTGTGCCGTTCGTGATTGTGTAAGCAAACGTTGGATCGGGATCGCCGTAGGTCTTGAATTGACCGGCGGTGGCTGTCACCTGAAGCGGACGCTTGTTGATGGTGAATTCAGCGCCGGCGTTGGTGATGATGTAGTTGTCGAGAGCTGAGAGCGGTGTGGCGCTCAACGTGGCCGTGATGTGGTAAGTCGGCGGACTCGCGTTCTCGCCAGCGACGCGGCTGTAGGTTGCCGTCACGTTGTCAGCGGCGACGAAGTTGGAACCGCTGCCGGTGGTTAGGCCTGCTGGATCCGGATCGCCATACGTCTTGCTGGCTGGATTAGTCGTCCAGGTTGCGAGACGCTTGTCGATCGTGAACTCAGCGCCGGCGTTGGTGATGATGTAGTTGTCGAGAGCTGAGAGCGGTGTCGCGCTCAACGTGGCCGTGATGTGGTAAGTCGGCGGACTCGCGTTCTCGCCAGCGACGCGGCTGTAGGTTGCCGTCACGTTGTCAGCGGCGACGAAGTTGGAACCGCTGCCCGTAGTTAGTGGCGACGGGTCAGGATCACCGTAGGTCTTGCTGGCTGGATTAGTCGTCCAGGTTGCGAGACGCTTGTCGATCGTGAACTCAGCGCCATCGTTGGTGATGATGTAGTTGTCGAGAGCTGACATCGGTACCGCGCTTAATGTCGCCGTGATGTGGTAAGTCGGCGGACTTGCATTTTCGCCTGCAACACGTGAATACGTGGCCGTGACGTTGTCGGCGGCGACGAAGTTCGAACCGCTGCCGGTGGTTAATGGAGACGGATCGAGATCACCGTAGGTCTTGCTGGCCGGATTCGTGGTCCAGGCTGCGAGACGCTTATTGATTGTGAACTCAGCCCCGTCGTTCGTGATGATGTAGTTATCCAAAGCTGAAAGCGGCGTCGCGCTCAGCGTGGCCGTGATGTGGTAAGTCGGCGGACTCGCGTTCTCGCCAGCCACACGGCTGTAAGTAGCCGTCACGTTGTCAGCGGCGACGAAGTTCGAACCGCTGCCGGTGGTTAGCGGCGACGGATCAGGATCACCGTAGGTCTTGCTGGCTGGATTCGTGGTCCAGGTAGCGAGACGCTTGTTGATGGTGAACTCAGCACCATCGTTGGTGATGATGTAGTTGTCGAGTGCTGAAAGTGGTGTCGCACCCAGGGTTGCCGTGATGTGATAGGTCGGCGGACTGGCGTTCTCGCCAGCGACGCGGCTGTAAGTCGCAGTCACATTGTCGGCCGCGACGAAGTTGGTCCCGCTGCCGGTGGTTAGCGGCGACGGATCAGGATCACCGTAGGTCTTGCTGGCCGGATTCGTGGTCCAGGTTGCAAGACGCTTGTTGATTGTGAACTCCGCGCCATCGTTGGTGATGATGTAGTTGTCGAGAGCTGAGAGCGGTGTTGCACTCAGGGTTGCCGTGATGTGGTAAGTCGGCGGACTCGCGTTCTCGCCAGCCACACGGCTGTAGGTAGCCGTGACGTTGTCGGCGGCAACGAAGTTGGAACCACTGCCAGTTGTTAACGGCGACGGATCCGGATCACCGTAGGTCTTGCTGGCAGGATTTGTGGTCCAGGTTGCGAGCCGCTTGTTGATGGTGAACTCAGCGCCATCATTCGTGATGATGTAGTTGTCGAGTGCTGAAAGTGGTGTCGCACTCAGTGTGGCCGTGATGTGATAGGTCGGCGGACTTGCGTTCTCGCCAGCGACGCGGCTGTAAGTCGCAGTCACATTGTCGGCCGCGACGAAGTTGGTCCCGCTGCCGGTGGTTAGCGGCGAAGGATCAGGATCACCGTAGGTCTTGCTGGCCGGATTCGTGGTCCAGGTTGCAAGACGCTTGTTGATTGTGAACTCCGCGCCATCGTTGGTGATGATGTAGTTGTCGAGAGCTGAGAGCGGTGTTGCACTCAGGGTTGCCGTGATGTGGTAAGTCGGCGGACTCGCGTTCTCGCCAGCGACGCGGCTGTAGGTTGCCGTCACGTTGTCAGCGGCGACGAAGTTCGAACCGCTGCCGGTGGTTAACGGCGACGGATCCGGATCACCGTAGGTCTTGCTGGCTGGGTTAGTGGTCCAGGTGGCGAGCCGCTTGTTGATGGTGAACTCAGCGCCATCATTCGTGATGATGTAGTTGTCGAGTGCTGAAAGTGGTGTCGCACTCAGTGTGGCCGTGATGTGATAGGTCGGCGGACTTGCGTTCTCGCCAGCGACGCGGCTGTAAGTCGCAGTGACGTTGTCGGCCGCGACGAAGTTGGAACCGCTGCCCGTAGTTAGTGGTGACGGATCGGGATCACCGTAGGTCTTACTGGCTGGATTCGTGGTCCAGGTTGCAAGGCGCTTGTTGATGGTGAACTCAGCACCATCGTTGGTGATGATGTAGTTATCCAAAGCTGAGAGCGGCGTCGCGCTCAAGGTCGCCGTGATGTGATAGGTCGGCGGACTCGCGTTCTCGCCTGCGACACGGCTGTAAGTTGCGGTCACGTTGTCAGCGGCGACGAAGTTCGAACCGCTGCCTGTGGTTAATGGAGACGGATCGGGATCACCGTAGGTCTTGCTGGCCGGATTCGTGGTCCAGGTTGCAAGGCGCTTGTTGATGGTGAACTCAGCACCGTCGTTGGTGATGATGTAGTTGTCGAGTGCTGAGAGCGGTGTCGCACTCAGTGTTGCCGTGATGTGATAGGTCGGCGGACTTGCGTTCTCGCCAGCGACGCGGCTGTAGGTTGCCGTCACGTTGTCAGCGGCGACGAAGTTCGAACCGCTGCCGGTGGTTAACGGCGACGGATCCGGATCACCGTAGGTCTTGCTGGCAGGATTTGTGGTCCAGGTTGCGAGCCGCTTGTTGATGGTGAACTCAGCGCCATCATTCGTGATGATGTAGTTGTCGAGTGCTGAAAGTGGTGTCGCACTCAGTGTGGCCGTGATGTGATAGGTCGGCGGACTTGCGTTCTCGCCAGCGACGCGGCTGTAAGTCGCAGTGACGTTGTCGGCCGCGACGAAGTTGGAACCGCTGCCCGTAGTTAGTGGTGACGGATCGGGATCACCGTAGGTCTTACTGGCTGGATTCGTGGTCCAGGTTGCAAGGCGCTTGTTGATGGTGAACTCCGCGCCATCGTTGGTGATGATGTAGTTATCCAAAGCTGAGAGCGGCGTCGCGCTCAAGGTCGCCGTGATGTGATAAGTCGGCGGACTCGCGTTCTCGCCGGCGACTCGACTGTAAGTAGCCGTCACGTTGTCGGCGGCGACGAAGTTCGAGCCGCTGCCGGTAGTTAACGGCGACGGATCAGGATCACCGTAGGTCTTGCTGGCTGGGTTAGTGGTCCAGGTGGCGAGACGCTTGTTGATGGTGAACTCGGCGCCATCATTCGTGATGATGTAGTTGTCGAGAGCTGAAAGTGGCGTTGCGCTCAAGGTCGCCGTGATGTGGTAAGTCGGCGGACTGGCATTCTCGCCAGCGACGCGGCTGTAAGTAGCCGTGACGTTGTCGGCAGCGACGAAGTTGGAACCGCTGCCGGTGGTTAATGGCGACGGATCGGGATCACCGTAGGTTTTGCTCGCCGGGTTAGTAGTCCAGGTTGCGGCGCGTTTCTTAATCTCAAAGTTGTTTGAGACAAAGGTCAGGTTGTAGTTGTTGCCGCCGTTGCCGTCGTTGATTGCCAGCGTGCCGATTGTTATCGCGTAGAGTCCTGCGTTCTCGCCTGCCACGCGGCTCAATGCGCCCGTGAAAGCGTCCGGTGCAACGAGTGATCCGCTGGTTATCGAGTAGGTAAACGTTGCCGGATCAGCATCACCGTAGGTCTTGAATTGACCCGCATCGGCTGTTACTTCGATGTTGCGTTTGTTGATGGTTAATGTGCCGGTGCCATTGCTGGCATTGAAGCCAGTACCGGGCGTGTAAGCGGCCTCGATCGTGTAGGGCCCAGCGTCAGTTCCCGCCGGCAATGCGTAACTCACGCTCGCTGCACCTGCTACAACAGTATTGTCAGTCGTGGCTGCGCCGATCGTGGTTGCACCTTGCTTGACAGTGAAGGTAACTGAACCATTGTTGACTGCTGGTCCGCTTGCGGGAGTAACAGTCGCGTTGAGCGTCACTGATGTGTCGCCGTAAGTTGCGCTGGCATTGGCAACAGTCGTCGTCGTATTGACGTTACCGGCGGTCACAGTGACCGTCGGGGCCACTGAGTTTTGAACGTTGAATGGGTAGACCGTAGTAACAGCTGGATTTGGTGCTGTTGCGTTTTGGTAGGTTAGTGTAAAGGTCGTGTTGTTGTTACAGCCGCCAGCCGCCTGATTGATAGTAACCACCTGGCCACTGATACTGTTCAGGGACGCGGCGCAAGTTCCGGCTGTAATGATAATACGACCGGGACCTGGAGCAGCTTGAGGAGCCGTCCACCCAGCAGGTATCGTGAATGTGGTTGTCGCAACATTAGCTGAGTTGTTCGCAGTGAATGTCCAGACGAAAGTGTTTGTGCTACCTGCCGCAACAGTCTGAGACGCAGGTGTAACGGTGAAGCTGTTCGCATCCGTCATCGTTGTCTGCGCGGTAGTTCCTGAACTCAACCCTCTCGCGCCAACAAGAAACTTCATATCCAGGTCGTAATCCTGGACCAGGTACTCACCACTGAAGTTACCGTTCGCATCCGCAGTTGCATCGAACCCGCGTTCCTGCGGTGTGTGGGGATCCTCGTGGATCTTCAATCTCACAACTTCGCCAGGCTGGAAACCACGACCCGTAATTATCGCGGTCTCGCCCGGCGCATAGTCCATTCTGTCTGTAGTGATCGCAGCCGAGGAGCTTACAAGCACCGCACTCGAGCTGAGCACTGCGCCGTTGCTGTTCACACCGCCAAGCACGAGCGCCTGCCCGTTCAGCTCAGTAATCGTATGTCCCGATCGATCGAAAAGCGGATCGGTCTGGCCGTTGTGAAACAGCGCTGCGCGCGTTTGCGAAATAAGAATTTGTCCGGGGAGACCTGTGCACGGATCGCTCTCTGGGAGCACGTGCGCATAAGCACCGAATCCTTCATACAAAGGATCGTAAATTTCCATCGAGCCGTCGTTGTTACCGCCGATGATCTGAACTTTGCCGTCAAACAAGACGCGCAAATGCGCCCTAACGCGACCAACCTTTAACTCATTATCGATAGTCCAAAATGATGAAGCAGGAGTATCGAAGATTTCGCCCGAAAGAAGTTCGTTACCATTTCCATCGCGTCCACCAACGACAAGCACACGACCGTCCTGAAGCAGAATCGCAGAGTGCATCGAACGCGCAACCCCCATGTTGCCCGTTGCCGTAGACGTTCCCGCAGTCACATCAAAAATCTCTGCGCTGCCAGCCGCATCACCACCGGCAATCAATACGCGACCATTAGCAAAAAGCGTCGCGCTGTGTCCTGCACGCGCAACGCTCATTGATGGACCACTCGTGAACGATCCGGTAGCCGGATCAAAAATCTCGGTAGTGGCGAGCGAGTTTCCTCCATCGCGACCACCGGCAATCAGCACGCGACCGTCTGCCAGCAGCGTCGCCGAGTGATTGGCACGAGTCGCGCCCAGGTTCGCCGCAGCAGAAAAACCTCCCGACACCGGATCGTAAATCTCAGTTTGATTCAGCGTGCCGCCACTGTTTTCACCGCCGGCAATCAACACGCGACCGTCAGCGAGACGTGTCGCGGTGTGGCCGCGTCGCTCGACAGTCATTGTTGCGCTCTCGGTTGGAGCTGCCGCAGCCTCCTCGAGTTCAGCGTCAAGCGTGTGATTAGTCGCCGTTGCGTGGGTACCAGTGACGATCGTCGCAACACGCGCGTATAGTCTCTGGCCTAGTGAATTGGCGAATGAAGTGGACGACAACGCAGCGGCTGTTACGGCTATCAGGCCGAGTAAAAGCGCGATGCGACGGAAAGAGGTCGGGCGATTGGGGGCCATGTCGTTAGGACTCCTGATGGAAGATGGAAATACTTGCCTTGGCCGGTGCCGTGGTCCGGTTGAACAGACCAACGCGCGCACCAGCCAAAGCTCTGGGCTTCGTATTTATTGCTCTTACAAAACCTGGAATGAGGATGAATCCCGCACGGTACCCCAATTCCTTCGCGCGAGATGACGTACAAACTCCGCGAGATATAGTTTCGTGTGAGGACACTTATCAGCAATCGCTGGGCCAGAACGTTCGGCAAAAAGCGCGAGGGAAGAACTATAACTGTGTACACAACTTACGTGGTTGAGGTGTGGGGAAAACGACGTTAATCGATTTGATTGAGGTGCTCGCTGGCGAGCAGTTGTGCGCCACGGATCATACGGATGAAAGACGGATTAGGTAAAACTCCTTGTGATTTTGGTGCTTTGTGTGCCTTTTTGTGGCGAAAAATGAGAGGGCTCAGACTACGCCGAGCCCTCTCTGGAAGGACCGGTCGGGTAGACAACCGAGAACCGCCCTCTCAATAACCAGTTCCCGGTCGATCTTACGGTAGCCTTCCAAAACGCAGGACCCGGGCTCTGGGCAAGCGGGATCCTGCGCGTGCAAGTTTTCGTCGGGGCCGCGACGTGGGTGATGCCGCAGAAATTTCTAAAAACAGTTTGTCGATCACAGCGACACGTGCTTCACAGTTGCGCGTGTGCGCGGCGACTCAATTAATCCCTGAACTACCTGGGCCACTTGTGACAACGGCTTCGGCTTACGCAGGAAAGCGTCGGCTCCTGCATTGCGAGCTTCTTCCTCTGCTTCAGGTGATCCGTAGGATGTGAGTACCACAATGCGTGTGTCGGGATTGCGCTCATGAACAAGCTTGATGATATCGAGACCTTCGGAACGTCGTTCTATTCCCAGTCGCAAATCCTGAATTATGACTTTGTACTCAGTCTCTTTAATGAGTCCTTCCGCCTCTTCCTTCTCGCGCGCTGTATCCACTTTGAATCCGTGTTGTGAGAAGTATTCGCTCATCGAAAAACAGATCGACTCTTCGTCATCAACGACGAGTAGATTTCGCGGTGTCTTTTCAACGCGATCACTAGCTGTTTGATCCCGGCCCCAGAAAAATTCCTTGAGGCGACCGGATACCGTTTTGAGCTTTAGCATTGAGGTTCGTTTCGTCTGCTACGCTACTACGGGCGTTCGTAATAAATCAGGGACGTTTAGTATTCCGATCAGATTGATCAGAATTCAATCGCCTGAAGAGGAACGCCTCGTTTTTCAACATGGTCAACAATGCATCACAAATCTCACGTGTTCCGGTGCCGACAATACGACCCTGCTCGTCTTCGAGCGCGTAGATTTCGCCATCGGCATTGAGAGGCAGAATTATCGGTTCGCTGTACATAGTTTCACTGAGGCTGCGGTCGGGGGCCCGCAGCCTTAGTCCAGTTGTTAGTTCTTGTGGTACGTAACAAATCCACGCGTCGAGCTGCCACTCGACAAAGCGCGCGGATTTCAATGACGCGACTATTTACGAAGACGTCTGCGAATACCGGCGCCCAAACCCAACAAGCCGCTTCCTAAGAGCAACATGCTTGTCGGTTCGGGAACAGCGCCCGAGGTTCCGATTACGCCCGTTTGACCGTTGCAGCTATCACAGATGATGTCGATAGCCCACGGCGATTCAATGGAACCGGGAGGATTAGTTGACAACTGCATCAATTCAAATACAGATGAGAAACCTCCGACCCGCGAGACGGTAAACGACAATGACGAATCAGTTCCTGCTCCTCCGCCATTTGGGCCGAATACCACGCCATATTCGAATGTGCCGAAGCCATCCATACCGATCGCACCGGAATTTCCGGAATTAACAAGACTATAGTTGGCGGGAAGACCGGAAACGCTGATCTGACCCGAACCTGTGTAGTTGAAGGCGACGCTGGCAGCAAAGCCAGTGTGAACTATTCTGTTTCCTGGAAGTAGCGAAATATCGACCTGAATGCTGGAACCGACGAGAGTCAAAGTAATGGTTCCATAATTCTGGTCGGGCAATGTACTTCCTGTATCAAGGTTAAACGTGACCGTGTCTGCCCGCGTCAACGTGGCTGAACCAAGGGCGACAACTGCAAAGATCGCGAGTGAGACGGCGACCTTGCGAAGATTAATCGGGGACATTGTAAAACTCCTTCCTTGCTTGAAGCGAAAACGACGTAATGCGCGGCAGAGAGTTATCTCTGCACGCCTCGTTCTCTGGGGTTAATGCCGGTGGATTGGTAGGAGAAGCACTGCAGTCGGGGGCAGGCGTCAAACCACTCCAGCTAGTTAATTGCGCCACTCACACCTCTGGGTGGGTGTGAATGAGTCGGGGAAGGGAGGCTGAATAGCTTTGATCGTCAGTCGGGGGCATACGCCTGGCTTACAACCAGCCTCCCTTCGGAACAGATTCAGCGGCGGAGCAAGCGCGATCTGTTACCGGTGTCGTTAACCTCCCTCTCCAGGGAAAACTCCGCTAAATAAACTTATGGTCGACGATCCTGATGCCAAAGCCTCTGTGACCGTCAGACTCCAATTCCTCCCTCATAACCGTGCCTTTGATCGCTGCGACTATTCCTTCGACTGGTCCATTCAGAAGCCGTACGACAAGACTGATGGACGAAGAAAACTTCATACGCCGAGGCAGGCGCAGGTAGAGGCCGGCCGAGCTCATGTTGTCTAAATGACAGTCAAGACTGAACGGCTGATCATCAATATCGACCCCCCAAACTCGAGCGGGCAAAACATCGTGTGAGCGAGGTTTGGAACGTCGTTCGAGGGGGGTTCTCCGAGTGCGGAATGCCGTCGCCGGCATTCGAAGATGGCAGTCCAAAATGTAATTAGCGCGCTGTTCGCAGTGCATACTGGGCTCTCGTAGAGGTCAGAAATTTCGACTTTTGGATTATGAAGTTATTGCAAAATCGTGACAACGGAGGTCTGTGCCCATTTATCTGGCAGTAATCCAGCATTTTTTTGGGGGACTATATGGCAGGATCCCTAGGGGTCTGTTAGGAGGGATCCTGTTAGAAGGATTGAAGGCCAGAGCGAAAAACGTATCAAACGCCGTAAATTGGTCGTTTTCGGGTCACAATTTTTGTCATTCAGCCTAACCAATAATCCCAACTTCTTCAGAAATACACGCGAATCGCTCCCGGCACGGGTCTTGAGGGTAATGCTGCGGCTCGAACTAAACGCTGTCCGCAGCGAACGGCTTGATTGGCATGACGATAATCATTTCTCTCATTGGCTTCACGGCGCTCGCCATGATTATTCACGAACTGGGTCATCTGGTGGCCGCCCGGATTTGTAAAGTTCCCGCCTCTGAACTCGGTCTGGGACTTGGGCCACGCCTCACGGGTTTTCGTCTGGGATCTATCAGCTTCAACCTCCGCGCGATTCCCGCCGGCTCTTTTGTGAGACTTGATGGAACTGCCTTGAAGCAAAGGTCTGTACGAGCCCAACTCCTCGTGCACCTGGGCGGAATTATCTTTAATCTCGTCGCCGGCTTACTTACTTACGGAACGATGTTTGGTTGGTTGAATTTATTAGTCGCTGCCGGCAACATTCTGCCGCTTTACCAGCACGATGGTTGGAAGTGTGGCGTAGTGATCATGCGCGCCTTGTTGTGCCGTCAAAGTCAACCAGCGGAACGTGTGTTCACATTCTCGGGTGGATTCGTCAGCTTGCTGATCGCGTGGGGCGTGATGCGGATGTTTGTCTAACAGACTAACAGAGGCTTTGCACAAAAGTACGGTCTTAGCCTGCGAAGCAGGCGGGAGCATAAAGCCTGGGGCGTAAGCCCCAGGATGAGATTGCCAAGCCCATGAAATGGGCGGCAGCTCTTTTGGCTCGCGATCGCGCTTTCACCCGCATTCGCGGGCTTGAAATCTTGTTTGTGCTTTGTCCTGGGGCTTGCGCCCCAGGCTTTATGCTTCCGCCTGCTTCGCAGGCTAAAGACCGTACTTTTTGCAAGCCTCTAACAGATTATTTCGGCATCTTTGCAAGACCATGACGGAAAGCGTAGATGATGAGCTCCAGCCGGTCTGAAACTTCGAGCTTGGAAAACACCGAGCTGAGATGGTGAGTTACCGTAGTCTCGCTGATGTAGAGTCGCTCGCCTATAAGCTTGTTCTTGAGTCCTTCTGAAACAAGTGCCACAACCTCTCGTTCACGCGGCGTTAGGCTAGCAATCTTAGTCGCTTCAGCATTCGGTCCTTGTTGTCGTCCAGTTCTTACGTCTTCCAGAACGCTTCCCATCATCGACCGATCGATCCAGACTTCGCCGGCATGAACCTTTCGGATTGCCTTCAATAACAGATCCGCCGCCTGTTGCTTCAAAACGATACCCATGGCGCCGCGACGAATCGCCAGACGATGCGATTCCGTTGTTTGCACACCAGTTAATACGAGAACACGCGACTTCGGACTGATTTCGCATAGAGCCGGAAGAAACTCGAGTCCGTCTTCTTCGTCCAGCATGAGATCGAGCAGGATAATATCCGGCTGTTCTCTCTCAGCAAGAAGTAGTGCCTCCGCTCGGGTTCCAACCATGGCCACAACGCTCATCGTCTGATCCTGCTCGATCAGCATCCGCAAGCCACTGCGAATAACTGCATGATCGTCGATGATCATAATGCGAATTTGTGTGGGAGTATCAGGCATAGATGAGAGTTCCACTACTTACAGCGGAACAGTAACGGTTACAACGGTGTAGTTGTTATCGTCAATCGACACCTTAGTTTCGCCGCCTAACATTGACGCCCGTTCTGCAATCGAGCGAGGCGTGAATAAAGTTCGCCGGTCGTGCTGGTCTTCACCGTTAAAGCCCAGACTACCGCTCCCTCCCGGCCGGCGATTTTTTATCTGCAGCCGGAACTTGCCTGCGTCACACGTTAATTCGACCCGGGCCTCGTTACAAAGAGCGTGTCGTCTGACGTTACTCAATCCTTCCGCTACGATTTGAAATAACTCTGCCGCCAAACGATCGTTGATCTGGATCTTGCCGACGGCCTTGACGTCAACATTGATGCCCGTAACGGAGGCAAATCTTGTAACAAAGCGTTGAATCGCAGGCAAGAGCACGTCGCGGCGTTCCTCCCCCGCTCGCAACCCCCAAACATAGCGCCGCATTTCGATTAGTTCCTGATTTGTGAGTTCCAGAAGTTCCTCGACATTTTCAAGAACGTCGGTCTTTCCCGCTCGAAGTTTCTGGGCAAGTGCGGCGATGCCTAGTTGTAACCCGACGTAGGGCTGAATAACACTGTCGTGGATGTCGCGCGCGATGCGCTGGCGCTCCTGTTCGGCTGCATCCGAAGCAAGGCTGTCGACAAGCCGGATATTTTCTATCAATGGAGTTACATGGTCCATTAACTGAAGGACAAAATCCATCGTCGAGTTATCAAAGCGATGCGATCCCCCGCTCAGATACAAGCGGCCCATTGGACCATTACGATTGTGAATAGGGACGGATAAATAGTGTGTGGTTTCCAGAGCGTTTGCCACCCGGTCGCTGACTGCTGAATCGCCTGGGAGAAACTGGCGACTGTTGACGTCGAATAACAGTGTTCGTTCCCGCACATGTTGCCGGTGGATTACCGCGTAATTAGCCGATGGCAGGAGCAATAGAGCAGCCGCCTCCGCTTCTATGACAGGAGGTGAGCCTCCGTTTGTGTGGCTGCCACGCCTGATTCGATACATTTGATACGATTCTGCGCCGCCTTTAGCGGAAAGCAGCAACAGAGCACTGTCGGCATCGTAAAAGGCACGAAGACTTTCCAGAATGGCGTTGATCGTTCGGTCGATCCCGAATCTTGGATTGGAGAAGACGGTAACTTCCTTGAGCAATTGCAGACGGTTTCGCAGGTTGATTTTGAATCCGCCCCAACGGGAGATTAGAGAACCGAGTATGAGTAATTGAGCGACCCGTAACATCAGACGATTCAATTCGAATCCGGGTCCCTGGGAGGAAGTCAAAAGAGCAACAACGGTGAAGAGAACAGCGGAAACAAGAGTTAGCCGTAACCCAGCCTTGTAGCCCCAACCGAACGAAGCAACGAGAATCGCAAAAAAGAAAAAATTAAAAAAGATGCTGCTGGTGCCACTGCTCAACGAGATCAGTCCGAGAAACCAGATCATGTCGAACCAGTGCATGTACTGCGCGGGAATAAGATCGCCGTGACGGACGGATAAACCAAAAATCACCGCGCTGTATATGGTGTAGAGCGCGAGAATCGCGTAAGTGAGTTTTACGTAACGGTCTGGTTCCGAGGGCTCGATTAAAATAACCACCAGGGCCGTGGCGGCCAGCATCAGGCGTGTGGTCGAAACAAGCCGCAAGTCGAACCACTGTTCGGATAAAGGATCAGCGTGTGAGTTAGCAGTGTTGGTCAGGCTGGGGCTCAAAGTGGCTTCCTCTGTTCAGAACTAGCCACCGATCGAAGTGGCTTTGTCCTAAAAGTCGGAGTTCAGTCTGCTCAGCGCCAAAGGCGCGAAATATGGCTCAGCGCCAAGGGCGCGAAATATGGCTCAGCGCCAAGGGCGCAAAATATGGCTCAGCGCCAAGGGCGCAAAATATGGCTCAGCGCCAAGGGCGCAAAATATGGCTCAGCGCCAAGGGCGCAAAATATGGCTCAGCGCCAAGGGCGCGAAATATGGCTCAGCGCCAAGGGCGCAAAATATGGCTCAGCGCCAAAGGCGCAAAATATGATAGCCAGGGGCAAGCGCTGAGCAGAGCGAAGCGCGTCGCCCCTGGTTAGCAGGAATCAAGCGACGGAGCGCTGAAAGTGCGAAATATGATCGCTGGTTATTCCGCTCTTTCAGAGCTTCACGGTCATTATGCTTTTATCCCAGGGGCGACGCGCCTCGCTCTGCTCGGCGCTTGCCCCTGGCTATCATATTTCGCGCCTTTGGCGCTGAGCCAATATTTCGCGCCTTTGGCGCTGAGCCAATATTTCGCGCCTTTGGCGCTGAGCCATATTTTGCGCCTTTGGCGCTGAGCCTTTGGCGCTCCGCATACTGGATTTCCGACTTGCGAGGCAAAGCCAATCAAAGTCGAGGTAATCGAGCGAGCAGAATAACGAACTCGAACTCGGTTCTATTCGGCTTAATCCGGGTTATCCCGTAATGGCGGCAGAACTTCTTTATAGCTTCGGAGCGAAGTAGCCGACGCGGGTGTGACCCTGGTAAGCGGGGTTGGTCATCTCGACGCGGACGCGGCGGAAACCTCCATCACGCGCTTTGTTCAATGGCGTGTAGTAGACCGCATACTGGTGACGCAACTCCTCTGCTACTTCAGCATAAGTGGCTTCAAGCCCTGCAAAACTTTGCGGCTTGTATAAGCGACCACCCGTGGCGGCAGTAAGTTGCGCAAGCATTTGCTCACTCAAATCCAAAACGCGAAGACCGTCACGCAGGTCGCCGATGCGGAGCTGATTAAAGCGGATCGTCGCGTCTGATGAGTTCCCCATTAGAGCATCCAACTCGGATCGCTTCGCGGATCGAGAGATTTCAGTGTTACTCACGACGTATACATTTACTTGTGCTTTCAAGAGCTCTTGTAAGGCTGCCTCGAGAGTAGCAGTACCACGTCCACTGTCGATTCCGTCTGTCAACACGATCACGGCTCGACGTGATTTAGTTGCACCAAACTGCTCACGCGCCGCAAGCAACAGAGCATCGTTAAAGCGCGTGAACATTCCTGGTTCAATGCGGCGCAACGCGCGCTGCAACTGAAACCGGCTATGAGTCCAGTCTTGTAAGAGTTCAATCCGATCGTCGAACTTGATCAAGCTGATGCGATCTTCATTTGTTAGTCGACCGGCAAAACCTTCGGCGGCACGGCGAAAGTCGTCTATGTTGCTTGCTACTGAAGACGACGCGTCAACCATCAACACGACATCAACCGGCACCTGTCGTAACGCAAGGTCGCTCAATGGTTGCTGGCGGTCATTTTCGAAAATGCGAAAGTCATCACGCGTGAGTGCGTTTACAAGCCGGCCACTGGCGTCGCGCACAGTCACCGGAATCATGACTTCGGTGGTATTCACCGAAATAACGTCACCAGGAGCAACTTCCTGGTCTTCACGCTTCTGCTTCAAAGTGGGAACAGGCGGGGGCGCGCCGAGGGCATCAAATGGTCCCGGCGGGGTCGGAGAAGCTTTGGCTCGAGGCGCAGGTTTCGGTTTCGCAGAGCGCGTGCCGGTTTGCTTCTGCGCACTTGTGACAAAGCCGTGTGGCAATAAGAAAAGTGCCGCCAGAATGAATAGCAGCACAATTGCCAACAATCTACGATTCCTTGTGTAGATCATTTGAAAACCAGAAATGTTCAATAACCGCAGATTTCCAGAGGTTTTCCAGAACTCACGCGATTGCACTTCTCTGTGCAACCTCCGTGTTCTCTGTGGTGAGTGGTTTTGTGAATTTGTTAACCACAGAGAACACGGAGGTTGCACAGAGAAAGGCTTGAGTCTACTTGCTCGACTCGTCGCCCATTGCGGTCTTCATCGCCGAGATAATCTTTTCGCTGACACGACGTTTACGCAGCTCTTCGATCTTCGCTGCCGAGAGATCGAACTCCACCGGTGATTGCTCGATTCGGCGAATAATCGTTCCTTCGGAAAACCCCGCCTCAACGAGTTCGCAAACCGAATCATTCGTCAAACTCTTCGTCTTCTCGAGTTTTGCTGCTGTTTCAGCTTCGCTTGGTGGACGCAGGATTTTGACTGTGGCCGAGCCGGTCGTTATCGTATCGCCGGATAACGAACTGTTGCCTCTATTCGACCTCGTCGAACCTTTGCCTCCGCCACTTGAGCCGAAGATATCTGTGCTGCTGCCGTCGTTCGAGTTCCCGGGTTTCGTCGAAGAACCCTTGGCCGCGTTAGTGGATTGATTGAAGAACTCTTCATCAGTCCATGCTTCGTCAGAAAAGTCCTCACCCTGCTGACGCGCCATCATCGCAAGGATCACTTTTTCGGTCACGCCGGTGCGTTTCAGTTCGACGAGACGGTCAGTCGATAAGTCGAAGCTGACGGGCCGGGCAGCGATAATGGTAATTATGGACTTCTCTTTGAAACCCGCTTTAACGAGCTTGACTATCGAGGCATTCGTAAGGGGAGCATTGTTATCAGTCTGTGCCCACACTGAAGCACAACTGATTAGCAGGCAGAGAACGAGGAGGAGACTGCGGCTGAATAGAAAACCCTTCATGATTCTTCCTCTCTATTGGCGACGACGAGGCGTCCTAGTAACCGGCGCCGACTCACTCGGAACGATATGGTTGCGGTAGCGGCTGCTAATGCGCTTGACGTAGTCGCGCGTCTCTTTGAAAGGGGGGACCCGATTACCATAACCGAGGACCCGGCCTTCGCCGGCATTATAACTCGCCAGGGCCAGATCCACGCGGCCGCTGAACATCGTCAGGAGCTGTTTCAAATACTGCGTGCCACCGCGAATATTTTCTGACGGGTCAAAGGGACGTGACACGCCGAAACGGCGTGCAGTTCCGGGCATTAACTGCATCAGACCCCTGGCTCCTTTCGGACTGACCGCACGTGCATTAAAGTGCGATTCCTGCTCGATTACCAGGAACACGAGATAGGGGTCGATGGCAAACCGCGTCGCGTTCGTTCGGATTAGATTATCGATTGTAGTATTTCCAGATGACCAGCCATTCAGTTTCCAGGCTTCTCCTGGCGCAGGCAGTGCGTCCGATTCGCGTTCAATACGAGCAATCCGTTCTCGGTCCAGAAAAACCGTTACTTTGTCGCGGTTGTACCAAGCGCCATCGGAAACTTCTCTGACTTCATCAACACGCAGGCGAGCACCGTTCACCAGGTAAATCCAGGTCGCCACAACAGCCGCGGGCTTCGGCTCAACTGTTTTAGGTGTTTTTGTTGCGGGGTTATTGGAAGGGGGAGCTTCTTTGTACCGATTTTCGATTTTTTGAACTGCACGATTGGTGCTTTGAGAGGTTCCCTTAAGGCGATACCAAACGGTGTCACCCTGTTTCCATGTATCGTCAACATCCAGGGTTGCGCCGTCGGCAAATATGATTCGTTGGCCCACAATCTCGCCGGTTGGCGCGGCGGGTTCAGGAGATCGTTGCGCCATGACGGACGCAGATGCTAAGAGCAGCCAAAGAATCGTCAGGCCGGCGGCTGTATAGTGGCGATTAGTCATTATTAAATCAGTCTCTCGCCTTTGATTGCCTTAGGCGCTGACCGCCTGCGCTTGCGAACGTTTGTTGCCCTTAAAGGATTTGAATCCGTGCGCAGTGCCGAAGTAGTTTCCCCAGGCTTTGTCGATCAGAGCCGGTGAAACCTGCATCGGCCGCCCTTCAAACGAACAAATATCGGACATCCGATTCAACAGATCTCTTGGCTCACAAGACTTCATGGGGCGGTTTTCCACTCCATATTTATGGAGCAAGTGACTGATACTTTCGTGGTCTACTGCCAACCCTCTGGAAGCTGCGGCGCGCCTGAAGATTTCACCATAGGCGCCTGGCGTCGGCAACTCGAGCCGAGCACGATATCCCATTCGCCGCAGAAAAGCTTCATCGACAAAGTCGTTTTCATCGAGATTGGTCGAGAAAACTACCAACTGCTCAAAGGGCACCTCTATTTTTTTACCGCTATGCAACGTCAAAAAGTCGATACGCTTCTCTAGCGGCATAATCCAGCGGTTGAGCAGATCTTTACTGGAAACACGTTGCCGCCCCAGTTCGTCAATAACCAATGTTCCACCGTTTGATTTCACCTGGAATGGTGCTTCATAAAAACGAGAGTTTTCATTCCAAACCAGATCTGTATTTTCGAGCGTGAGTTCACCGCCAACCATGATCATCGGGCGCGCGATCCGAATCCAGCGCCGGTCGTGCTCCATGGGAGGCCCATTTACAACTACCGGTGTATGACTATGGTTATCAAACACGCGAATGACAAAGCCGTCAATCTCGATTGCAAATGGAATCCAAACTGAACCTGGGAGCGCGGCATTCAAGCGTTCGGCGATGGCGGTCTTACCCGTGCCGGGAAGTCCGGTCAGAAAAAGTGAAGACCGAGAGTTGATTACACATCCCAGAGTTTGAATTAGCGAATCGGGAAGCACCAGATCGCGAAGAGCGCTTCGTACAATCTCCAGGGAAGCTGCCTGCGCCGGCGCTGCCTGAAGACGCATCATGTAGGTGTAATCATCAAGTGTAACTGGCGCAGGTCCCGAATAACCGGATTGAGCTTGCAAGCGCAGTACGCGTTCCCACCCGTGGTCCAGCATGGCATAGCGCGTGAGACCGGCGGCACTTTGGATCCGGATTTCGATCAGCTTTTCACGGTAAAGTTGGTAAAGCAGCTCATCGGTTAGTGCAGGCGGTAGACGCAGCTTGTCGGCGACTGAGATAGTTGTGGGATCTGCCAGAGAAGCAACATGTTTAAGAGCGAGATCGCGAAGAAAGCCTTCCGCGACACCGAGTTCGTCCAGCTCCTCCGGAGTGGGTGGGCCAAGGCTTTCGATTTCCGCACGTGTTAAGAAGCTGAGGTTCCCCATGTTTGGCGCTCCGATGTTTTAAGTGAAGTGACGCTGCTCTCTCTCAAACTATTTATTGGCTTCGGCTGACGTCTTTAAAGCGATAAGAGTTCGGCGGGCGGTTTCTGCATCGCTTGGGCGTCCGGTCATTTCATAGAGACTCACCAGTTTATTAAGCACGTCCGTCGAATTTGGCTGCATCGCTTGCGCATACTCGAGATGTTTGATCGCCTCTTTCGCGTGACCACGTTGCAGAAGCTGTGCGGCTATATTCTTGCGCCCTTGATACTCACCCACAGCACGAACAAAGCTTTTGTAGGCATCGTCAAACTTTCCACGCTCGCATTGGACCAGGCCGAGATTGTTCCAGATGCGCGGATTATTCTGAGCAGTCTTTGCGGCGCGCTTTAAGTACTTGTTGGCACGTTCGTACTCGCCGGTTTTGTAGAGGAAGAAACCCAGATTATTCAGGTGCTCTGGATTGTCTTCATCAAGCGTGACCGCCATTTCGAAGGATCTAAGCGCCGAATCGCGCCATCCTTTGCTCTCGTAGGCGACGCCGAGAAGCTTGTTGGCTTCGGCTGATCGCTGGTTGATGGCTGTTGCGCTCGTCAGCTCATTTATGGCGCCGTTCACATCGCCCGCAAGTAACATTTGGCGAGCTCTATTCAAATAGTTTTCAAACTCGGCAGCAGACGATGGTGTTGCGGCAGCTGAGTTTGAAGGAGAAGTTTCGACAGGTGTGGTTGCATCTTTAATGCGTGTAAGTGCGGTGCTTTCGAATTTTTCAGCTTCCTTGTTGCTGATACGACGCGCTTGCTGGTCATTCTTCTTACTGCCGCCACCAAACAGCCGTCCGAATGCGCGGAAGGGAGCAGACAAGACGCGGACAAAACCATTGCCGCGTTTCTTCTTCGTCGTGTCGGCTGAATCTTTGGTTGTGCCGTCATTGTTCGAATCAACAGCGGCCGCCTCTTCAACCGCAACTTGTTCAGCTACTGACGCGGACCAATCAAAAATTCCGGCATTAGCGGTGGTGTGATGCTGAACAAACGCAAACATCAAATAGACAGCGACGAGAGAACTAGCAAACGCTTTCTTGGACATTTCGAGTCACCTTCCTGCTTCGGTCATTTAGTGAACAAATCGAACAAGTTAAGTGCCGATGGAGCCAAAATCGTCACGACAATTACCGGAAATAAGAATCCCGTTAGCGGAATAAGTAATTTCAGCGCGGCCTTTGCTGACGCCTGCTCGGCTCTCTGCCGGCGCTTCGTCCGGAGCGAATCAGCAAAAACTCTCACGGCTTTCGCGATGGAGGAGCCAAACCGATCGGCTTGTATCAGCAACGCGACAAAACTTCGGATATCATCGACGCCCGTGCGTTCGGTCAGATTTCGCAGCGCTTCTTCGCGGCTTCGACCTACACGAATCTCGAGGTTCACCAGCTCCAGCTCTCTGTGCATGTCAGGATGAAGGTCCTTCATTTCCTCACCAACACGATTAAGTGCAGCGTTTAAACCAAGTCCGGCTTCGACCGCGATGACCATCAAATCCAAAGCGTCTGCGAGAGCCCACTGGATTCGTTGTTGACGCCCAGCGATCAATCTCTTCAGAATTATGCGAGGAAGATAAAACCCAAGCGCTGCCGCCACAGCTCCCCAAATAAGCATCGTGTTCACCGACCAGTCCATGGTGAAACAGAAGATCACTACGATTGTCGGCAGGGTAGCAAACGACAGAAGTTGAATCGCCCGGTATGCTACGGCAGCATCGGGAGATGCGAATCCGGCGTGCATCAGCTGTTTCTGTAGCTTGGCCGCTTCGCCGGCTGAGATGGGTACGATCTTATTAATCGGTTCCGCTGCACGCGTCATCGTGGTCAGCGGACTGTTTTCGACAGTTACACTTACTAACGACGGATCCACAATGTCCAGTCGGGCTTCCACCGAAGTGGTCGTACGACCGAACAACCAGTAGAGACTCATCACGCCTAGCGTGAGCGAAGCAAATGTTAGAAGAACGATGAATATAAGCATTTAGACATTACTCCTTCTTGCTCGTGCAGGTAACGTTAGACCTTGATGTTTAGGATTTTCCTAATCAAAATCATGCCAAACATCTGCCACACAAAAGCGAACGCAAGAACGTAGTGACCCCGGCTATCACGCACGAGTACGAACATGTATTCCGGGTTTAACAAAGTGAGCAAAAATATAAGTACAAACGGCAAGGCGCAGAGAATATAACCAGACAGCCGGGAACTCGTAGTCAGGGTGCGGAAATCTTCCATGATTTTGAAGCGTTCTCGGATCGTCAGCGAAACCTTCTCCAGGATTTCAGCGAGGTTACCGCCCGTTTCTCGTTGAATATGCATAGCCGTGACACACAGTCGCAGATCTAACAGCGGTACACGCTCAGCTAATCGATCGAGAGCCAGCTTGGATGAGAGTCCCAGTTTCTGTTCTTCGAACGTGATTCGGAATTCAGTGGCCACTGGATCCGGCATTTCCATTGCCACCTGATGAAGAGACTCAGAAAATGCATGGCCAACCGCTAACGAGCGACTCATCAAATCCAGCGTATCCGGAAGCTGGGAGTTAAAAGCGCGTAATCGTTTCTGACGTGTTCGTGCAATGTGCAATATGGGTATTACCGCGGCTATGAGAGCAAAGACGACCACTGCGACTATGTTGAAGAGCGTTGCGGCTGCAAGGCCAGCCATCATGCCTGCGAGCACGCAAAACAATAGCAACCTGTAAACCGTGATCTGCACGTCAGCCTGCTTGATCATCAGGTCCAGGCGATTCATATAGTTCAGCGACGAGAGCAGGCGACGAATGGTGGCATTGCCGCCGATGGAGTCTTCCCGGACGAGCTGGATCGCGCCTTCCGGACTATCCATCGTCTCCTGAAACGCTTCACGAACGCGTTGCTCCAAACGCTCTTGATCGGCTAGTTGCTTGCGAGATGCCAGCAGAAAGAGCGCGTACGTCAAGAACAGGAAGAAAAGAAATATAATAGTCAGTGACAGTAACATCTGCTTTTACTCCTAGAAGAACGCGGGCAACTGCATGCCGTATTGCTTCAACCTTTCGGCGAACCGCGGCCTAATACCCGTTGACCGGAAGCGACCGATCACTTTGCCCATCTGATCTACACCGGTTCGCTCAAACATGAAGATTTCCTGCATGGTAATCATTTCACCCTCCATGCCGGTGATCTCGGAGATTGAAGTGATCCGGCGCGTGCCATCCGTCAATCGTGCGACCTGAATTACAAGGTTGACCGCTGACGCGATCTGTTGGCGCATAGCACGATCGGAAAGCCTCATTCCAGTCATCTGGATCATTGTTTCGAGACGCGACAGTGAATCGCGAGTCGTATTTGCGTGAATAGTTGTCAGCGAACCATCGTGACCCGTGTTCATCGCCTGCAACATGTCGATCGCCTCGCCGGATCTGACCTCACCGACCACGATGCGATCTGGTCTCATTCGCAGCGCATTCTTAACCAGGTCGCGTTGTGTGATTTCACCTCGACCCTCGATGTTTGGAGGGCGAGTCTCTAATCTCACGACGTGCGGTTGTTGCAACTGTAGCTCTGCGGAATCCTCGATCGTGACAATTCGTTCGTCACTCGGGATGTAAGCGGAAAGAGCGTTTAGCAACGTCGTTTTTCCGGCGCCAGTGCCTCCCGAGATGATGATGTTCAGACGAGCTTTCACGCACATCTCAAACAAGATGGCGATCTCTCTTGTGAGAGCGCCGTTCTCGATGAGCGAATGCATTTTCAGAGGATCCGCGCCGAAACGCCGGATTGAAAGGATTGGCCCATCAATCGCGAGGGGAGGAATGATCGCATTGACACGCGAACCGTCGGTCAATCTTGCGTCCACCATTGGTTGCGCTTCATCGATTCGTCGTCCGACAGTTGACACGATGCGCTCAATCACCCGTCTCAGGTGCTCATCATCTTTAAAGCTGATCGCTGTTTTCTCAAGCTTGCCTCGCCGTTCGACGAAAACATTTGCGTAAGTATTTACGAGAATGTCCGAAATCGTAGGATCGGCGAGCAACGGCTCGAGTGGTCCTAAACCAAACAACTCGTGGTGAACTTCACTTACAAGACGATCCTTTTCGGCCGACGAGAGCGGCATGCTCTGGGCCTGCAGGAGTCCTTCTGCTAACCGCGATACTTCAGCTCTAACTCGGTCTGGCGCCAGGGTGTTCAGTTTGGTCAGGTCAAGTCTGGCAATAATTGCCTTGTGCAACCGCGCTTTAATATCCTGAAAGTTCTGGTTGCCATACACTGACTTTTCGAGTGCTGTGGCGGCGCCGTCGCCGTTTTAATCTCTGACGAATCTTTCACGTAAAGCCATATTATTTTTACCTTGGTCCTTCCCTCGGAACTCTAACGATAGCTAACCAACCATTTCAGGCGGTATCAGGAGCCGCTGAAAATTCCAGCCCATTCTGCGACTTGGAACGTCCAAAGACGCTGTTGAATAACCCTTTTCGTGGTTGCGGCGATGCATCGTGATTGTTGCCCTTCACGAGAGCAGCGATTCTCTTAATCTCGAGGCTGATCTTGAGCCGGCATCACTCTGAACAAGCGGTCTACCAAGATTGATCGAGTCCATGACCTTGCGATAATCATTCCGCACAAACCCGATAAGCTGTTCGCCAAGGGTGTCTCAACCTTTTGTAAGGGCACGTCATTGTTCTTGCTGAATCGATTAACGATGACGTGTACCTTTTTCTTGGGATAGTTGAGGCGGTCGAATACTTTCAAAGCACGCTTGGTGCTGCGGATACCGGGGATGTCGAGCGTAGGACGAGCAGGATGTCGTCCGCCAGATCAAGCGCAGCGACAGTCACCGGATAAAATGTTGCGGCAAATGAATAATGATATATGTTTTTCGTAACGTTGGCCGAGCAAAAAAGAATCTGCAAAAAATCCTGAGGCCCGATGTCCTCTGCCTCATGAGCCTCCAATGGTGCAGGCAGCAGCGCCAGGTCGTTCGAATACTGAGTGACAAGACTGGTCATGAGTGAATCGTCCAGTCTCGTCCGATTGCGAACAAAGTCAGTAAGCGAATACTTGATGTCTGAGCCCGAGGAACGACGCGATGTCACCGGCCTGCAAATTGAGATCGACTATTAACATCAGAATCAGGCATAGCTGCGGCTAGATTCGTTGCAAGGAAAGAAACACCCGCCCCACCTTTGCCGGAGAACGTCGCTATCACATGAGCTTTCCTTTTTTGTCGGGCTTTCTACGGTGGCAGAAAATTCCATCATGCGATCCATTACGGTTCGGAATTCATCCGGCAGGATCGGTAGTTGGAGAAACTCACGTGCTCCTGCTCGCATACTGCCCAGGATCAAAGCGGGCACCGGTTCTTCGGAAGTTGTGATAATGGCAGTGTTTGGACTCTTGACGATCAACTGTTTGATTAATGCGAAATCTTTTTCCGAGGTAGCAGTTGTTACGTCGATTGTTACCGCCGATGGTCGCAACCGAACTAAGTCGCTTAGCAGC
>CAWBPY010000016.1:0-354510 GCA_963790745.1 uncultured Acidobacteriota bacterium | reverse complement strand
GCAGTGGTGTCGCACACTCCGACGATCGTGGACGATTTCGCCGACGATCTGCCCACGACGCGCTGGCCCGCCTTTACGGCCGAGATGATCGCCCTGGGACTGCGCGGCTGTTTCACCACTCCCATCGTCTCGGCAGAAAAGAGAGTTCTCGGCACGTTTGCAATCTATTACCGCGAGCCGCGGCATCCGAGCGCGCGCGACCGGCAACTGGTCGATTTCGTCACGGGCACCGTGGCCCTTGCGATTGAGCGCAAGCAGGCTGAGAAAGCATTGCGCGAGAGCGAAGAGCGCCATCGCCAAGTGCTCTCGCTCATGCCCGCCGCCGTCTACTCATGCGAGGCTACCGGCGTCATCAGCTACTACAACGAGCGCGCTGCGCAACTGTGGGGGCGCGCGCCGCAAATTGGCGATAGCGGTGAGCGCTTCTCTGGCTCCGATCAGATGATCTTGCCTGACGGTACGCATCTTCCGCATGAGCAGTGTCCCATGGCAGTCGCGCTGCGCGAGGGCCGCTCCTTCCGTGATGCGGAGGTCAACATTCGCCAACCCAACGGCACGATCATACCCGTGCTGGTCAACATCGACCCGATCCGGGATGAGCACGGCAAGGTCATCGGCGCGATCAACGCCTTTCACGATGTGTCAGCCATCAAACAGGCCGAGAAGGCCGTGCGCGAAAGCGAAGAGCGTTTCCGCATGCTCGCCGACAACATGGATCAGCTTGCCTGGACCTGCGACAAGCTCGGCACTGTCACCTGGTACAACCAGCGCTGGCTTGAATATACCGGCATGTCCTTCGAAGCGATGAAAGACTGGGGCTGGACCAAGTGCCATCATCCCGATCACCTTGATCGCGTCGTCGCCGGCATCACCCGTTCGCGCGAGACCGGCGAAATCTGGGATGATACCTTCCCGCTTCGCGCTAAGGATGGTAGCTATCGTTGGTTCCTCTCGCGCGCTCTGCCCATCCGGGACGCAAGTGGCGAGATCACATGCTGGTTCGGTACCAACACCGAGATTGAGGATCTGAAGCGGGCCCGGGAGGCGGCTGAGACTGCGAATCGAGTCAAAGATGAATTTTTGGCCACCGTCTCGCACGAACTGCGGACGCCGCTTAACGCAATAATGGGATGGACGCATCTGTTAACGCGAGGCAAGCTTGACGAAGAGACTTCCGCTCGTGGCCTCGAGACTATTGCGCGAAATGCCTCGGCGCAAAACCAACTCATCTCAGACCTGTTGGATGTGTCGCGCATTATCTCCGGCCAGTTGCGTTTTGAGAGCAGCGTGGTTGATTTGATGCCGGTGATTGAGGCGGCCACCGAGACTGTGCGTCCCGCAGCTGACTCCAAAGGGATCCTTTTGCAACTCGAGTTGGATCAAAGCGCAGGGTTGGTGTCGGGAGATGCCATGCGCTTGCAGCAGATCGTTTGGAATTTATTGACTAACGCGATCAAGTTTACTCCAGGAGAAGGGCTGGTCACGGTGCGGCTGAAAGGTGAAAACACCGGTGTTGTTCTCAGTGTGACTGACACTGGTGAAGGCATTAGCGCTGAATTCCTGCCCTACATTTTCGATCGTTTCCGTCAGGCAGAAAGCACCTCCAAGCGGCAGCATGGTGGCCTCGGCTTAGGACTGGCCATCGTGCGCCACCTGGTTGACGCACACGGCGGCACAATTAGCGCAGCGAGTAAAGGAATCGGAAAGGGATCAACCTTCACCGTGACGTTTCCATTGCTGGCCGTGCAGACCGACGCTATCAGTGCGGAGCGCGCATTCTTCCCGTCAGGGTCACCGGCCTTTGCGTCATCCGCAATCTTGAAAGGAGTGCGAGTGCTTGTAATTGACGACGAAGAGGATGCCCGCGAGTTGTTGACCCTGGCTCTAATGCATAGCGGCGCGGAAGTGAGAACTGCTGACACAGTCGAGGATGCACTTAAGATCCTGAAGCAATGGAAACCAAACGTCCTGGTGTCGGACATCGGGATGCCGGGTGAGGATGGTTACGATTTGATTAGGAGAGTGCGAGCGCTGGAATCCGAAAAGGATGAAACAATCCCAGCCTTAGCGCTCACCGGCTACGCCAGCGCCGAAGATGCGGCACGTGCCCGCGTAGCCGGCTACCAAACCCACATGGCCAAGCCTGTGGCACCCAGCGATCTGGTCGCGGCAGTGGCAACCCTTGTCACGGAAGCTTCTCTCCGCGTGGGAACAACCTTATCTCGTCAACGAAAAAAGACGATGGCGGTGGAACATGAAACAAGCTAGCCGCGGCTAGGCAGGAGAAGTGTCAAGGGCTGCTTTTCCATTCGGTTCAAGAATATGCGTTGTCACTAACCAGGTTCGCTACGATCGAACAGAGCTTTGCTGCTTCAATCGGTTTCGGCACAAACCTCTGATACCCCGCCTCCAATACGCGCTCTCGATCTTCGACTCTCGCATAACCGGTCAATGCGATCGCTGGTGTGTCTCCACCCTGTTCACGCGGTAATTGACGAATTGACTTTATGAATGCGCACCCATCTAGTTCCGGCATGCCGATATCGCAGACTATCACGTTAGGCTTCCAACCAGCAAAAACATCAAGCGCCTCACGCGCTGACGAAGCTGTAATCACAGTTGCGCCACAATTTTCAAGGACGACGGATAACAACTCGCGCGTGTCAGTTGAGTCATCAACGGCGAGAATCTTAATTCCCTGTAAGTTCGACAGCTCATTGCTCGCACGCACTCTTAAGTCCCAGTGGCGGTCCCCACTGTCTCTCGTCAGCGATGTTTCAGAGTAGACAGCACGAATCGGCAACTCGACTGTAAAGGTCGCGCCGCGTCCTTCACCTTCGCTGTGTGCTTCGATAGTTCCACCATGCATTTCCACCAGATGGCGTGTGATAGACAGGCCTAGTCCCAAACCACCATGTTTTCTCGTCACTGACGAATCAGCTTGCTGAAATCGATCAAAAACGTATGGCAGGAACTTGGGATTAATACCTTCCCCTGTATCGCTAACGGAGATCTGCGTCATTGAAGCACTGTGTCCGACTTTAACGGTTACCTCTCCCCGTGCCGGGGTGAACTTAATGCTGTTAGAAACGAGATTCCAGATTATCTGCTGCAGGCGTCCGGGGTCAGCGCGCAATTCATCCGCATCTGGATCGATACTGACGTTGAGCCGTATTGACTTTGCCTCCGCCGCCGGACGAATTGCATCGAGAGCTTCCTCGACAATTGGAGTAAGCGTTATAGGCTTGATGTCCAGGCGTACTTTGCCGGAGATGATCCGTGAAACGTCGAGAAGATCTTCAATCAGTTGTGCCTGGGCTTTTGCATTACGCTCAATTGATTCAAGGCCCCGATTGGCTATTGCTGGTTCGAGCTTACCTCTATTCAGCATTGTGGCCCAACCGAGGATCGCACTTAACGGCGTGCGCAACTCATGCGAGATGGTCGCAAGAAACTCATCTTTCATTCGCCCGGCTGCCTCCGCTTGAGCTCTCAGTGCCTGCTCACGTGCGAGTAGGTGCTGGCGCTGTCTCTCCAAACGATCGCGCGCCGTGATGTCCTGGATCAACTTCGACGCGCCGATAACTTCACCCTCCGCGGTTTTTATCGGAGAGACAGTTACAGAGACCGGGATTGGTGTACCGTCCTTCTTTAATCTGATTGTTTCCAGTCGCTCTGCCGGAAGACCACGGCGCAGGCGTGAAAGAATCTCGCCTTCTTCGTGAAGACGCTCGGGCGGAATGAGTGTCGTAACTGATTTACCGATGATCTCAGCGGCGCGGTATCCAAACAGTTTTTCAGCACTGGCATTCCACGTTTGAATAATACCATCGAGGTTCTTGGTGGCGATGGCCTCGCCTGAGTATTCAACAATAGCCGCTAACTGTTCCCGAGCTTCATATAACTTTCGTTGCTCAGTAACATCGCGGAAGACCATGACCACCCCAAACAATGAACCATCGTTATTACGAATGGGCGCGGCACTATCGTCAATCAGGAACTCGGCGCCGTCCTCCCGCAGCAACATCGTATGGTTGGCAAGGCCAACAACCGTCCCGAGACGTATTGCTTTTTCTACAGGGTTCTCTGCAACTCGGCGGGTGTGTTCGTTGACAATGCGAAACACGACAGAAAGCGGTCTACCTTCCGCGTTTGAGTTGGTCCATCCCGTCAAACGTTCAGCTTCAGGATTGAGGAAAGTCACGCGGCCTTGAGTATCAGTAACTATCACCCCATCGCCGATGCTCGCGAGCGTTGTCACCAGCAACTCTTTTTCCAGGACCAACGCTTCTCGTGCGGCAACAATATCAGTGACATCATGGATGATCTTGGAGGCTCCTATAACGTGTCCCTCTGAATCCTTGAGCGGTGAAATACTTAGAGAAACTGGAATCCTCCGGCCGTCCTTGGCCAGACGAATAGTCTCCAGGCGCTCGACTGCTTGCCCGCGCCGAAGCCCTTCGAGAATCGCATCTTCCTCGTTTAGACGCTCCTCTGGAAAGATGATTGTGATCGGTTTACCTATCACCTCTTCCGCTCTGTAGCCAAAAAGTCGTTCCGCTGCGACGTTCCAGGTTTGAATGATGCTGTCAAGGTTCTTAGTAATAATGGCGTCGCCTGAGAATTCAACAATCGCGGCCAGACGAGCCTGCGCCCGCTGCGCGGCTCTTTGTTCAGTAACGTCACGAAAAACGAGCGCGACGCCCAACACAGGACCATCACCTTGACGGATAGGAGCAGCACTATCATCAATCGGAATTTCCGTTCCGTCCCTGGCAATGAGTATGGTGTGATTAGCAAGGCCGACTACTGCTCCTTCGCGCAATGCTCTGTCAACTGGATTCTCAGCCGGTCTCCGGCTGCTCTCGTCGATAATTCTAAAGACGTCACTCAACGGCCTATGGACCACCTCGGTGTTCTTCCATCCAAGCAGACGTTCCGCTTCGGCGTTAACGGAAGTTACGTGCCCCTGAGCGTCAGTAACAATTACTGCATCGCCGATGCTCGCGAGTGTTGTTGCGAGCAATTCCTTTTCTCTCGTCAACGCGTCTTCCAGAGTGTTGGTGGTATGAAACAGTTGAAGAAGTTGATCATTGGCGCGGTGCATGCGCTCGCCAAAATAGATGATCAGTCCGCAAGAGAGACCATATGCTATCAGGCCAACGATTTCGCCGATGGCTGTAAATGCCGCATTGTCAGTAGGCGCAAAAAAGAGGTAACGAGCGGCGATATATCCCAGAAAGCTCGCCAGCGCTGCGGGTTGCCAACGACCATACCAAACAGCTATCGCGACCGCTCCGTATAAGGTTATGAACGGAAAGTTGTCATGCAGCACTGGGAACAGAATCCAGCGCAGCAGGACTGCTGCCACGACACTCAAAAGCGCAATTGCGTGTCGTCGAAGCAATGATCGGGAACCGTTAGCGCCAGTTTTGAACCTGGGCCGACTGGTAGATGGTCTATCTTTCATTAACAGCCCGAATTGCAGGTAGAAATTCGGTCAGGGGCTATTCTTTAATGCAGGGGGACTATTCTTATAGCATAGTTTTGGATTGGCGATCTCAATCCCGTCGTAGCTTTTTTGAAATTTTTCCGATTTATCGTCAAGCAGCGTTCTTGGTCCGATCTGACATCGCAGGCCACATTGGGACGTTGATGCTGCTGCACCGGCTGGGTAAGTAACGGACAAACTTCGCACCCATAGTTGCGGACGGGCCACTCAGATCTTTTGGGTAACCGCAAACGTTTGATTTTCGGTTGGTGGCTGCAACTGTCAAAAAGCATACTTAGGTTTGCACGGCGCTAATTCGAAATACGATGGCGAAACTCACGTAAGATGTCCTCTCTCGTCTGTGAATACCAACTGAATCCGCTCCGCAATTCTGACCCAGGCACGGCGGCAAGTGCACCGCATCACGCCTGGACGTATCGACCGCCGTGACATAGTCACGACTGTCGATCCTGACTACCGATCGGAAAAAATATGAATCTTGCAGAAAACCCTTATCTTGACTACAGTTCAAGCATTTGAACTGAAAGGTAGGGTACTCAAATGCCACATGAGAAGAAATGTGCACACGGCAGTTGTAACTGCGCGGTCGACCCCATCAAGGAGAGGTACTGTTGTGAGTATTGCGAGAATGCTGAAAAGTCTGGGAAGAAAGAAACGGGGTGTAGGTGCGGACATCCTCCTTGCCCTCGCTAACATATCCACTGGATTCCCTTCTGTATTTGTATGATCTCGTACTTGACTCGTTGGAGTGTTTGGTAACTTATGGTTTGAAACTGATCCCAGTCCAGAATCGTTGAACTTCGAACAAAGGTTCATTTTCGAGGGTTGCAAACCATTCTGCGAATGGTGAGGGAGTATAAAGGCACTTGCTTTTATCGCCTCGTCGATTCCTTTGGTCCGTTCCAAAATACAATTCTTGTTGTCGTACTGACCATGTGGGCTATAGCGTCCGTGGTTCGTTGGGCAATCAACCTAGCAAGCTGACAGCAAAAGGCCACGTTTGTTTGATGGTCCGAGTCAAATACATGTAGGTGAGCCGACTTCACGAGCGATTACAACGTGCAGTTCATCGCGAAGTCGGAGTCGATGATAATCGCTCCACGAACGAGCCACTCTGAGTTTTTGTTGTAAAGTTGCTGTAATCTTCCTTGCGCTGAATGCCGTGAAATTCTTTATGTTCTGCTCAAACGACTGTTTATCCGCGGAAAATGTTGATTGATTCTCTGGAAAGCGTAGAATGCAGCGCCTGATTCAGGATTCATAACCCCAAGGTCGGCGGTTCGATCCCGCCCCCCGCTACCATAAAATCAATAACTTAGAACACTCGCTCTTTTGAGCTTGGGAGTTCTAACCCCAAGTAAGCACATTAACATCTGTCCTCATTGGAATTAGCAGAATTTGGAATTACAGCAACTTTACAGCAAGTAGGCCTCCTATGTTGTCCTCTTCTTAAAAGGACTAACTTCCCCAATCTATCCAGGCCCTCATCAACAGTTGCCACACCGTCACAATACCGTCACAAGCTGGACCAACGGTATACCTTGTTTTACTGGTACGATGTAATGTAGTGCACCCCTGAAATGACACAAACAGTTAAGAAAGTATTGGTGGTGCAAGCGAAGCTTCAAACTCGGCTGGCGGCCGATAGCCGATGGCCGAATGAAGTCGCTTCCGATTATAGACCGCTTCGATGAAATGCTGGACTGAGGCTAGCACCTCAGCCAGCGTGTCGTAGTCATTCAAGTAAACCTCTTCGTACTTGAGCGTGCGCATGAACCGTTCGGCCTTGGCGTTGTCATAGGGATTGGCGGTGCGGCTCATGCTGATCTGGATCTTATGTTCTTGCAAAAGCGCGACGTAATCTGCAGCCGCATATTGCACGCCGCGATCGGAATGATGGACCAAGCCAGGTGGCACGGTGCGGTTCGCCAGGGCCATGCGTAAAGCCTTGAGCGTCAGTTGCGTATCGATGTGACGCGAGAGGGCCCAGCCGATGCAGCGCCGACTGTAAGCGTCGAGGATGACAGCCAGATAAACAAACTCGCGCCGCAGTCGGATGTAAGTAATGTCTGAGACCCAAAGTTGATTGATGTTTGACAGTACCAACCCCCGCGCCAGGTTGGGATAAACCGGTAACGAGTGATTGGAATCGGTAGTGCGCACAAACGCTTGCCGCCGCAGACAGAGCAAATTGTCTAGGCGCAGCAAGCGCAAAACGCGCTTGTGATTGACTAGCACTCCGCGACGCTGCAGTTCTTTGGTGATCGGTCGGTAACCGTAAGCACGCATCTCCAGGGCCACGCTCTGAATCTGCCCGCGCAACGCGACCTCGTGGTGCGACGCACTTGCACCGGACGAATGCAGGTGGCGAAAGATAGTCGAACGCGAGAGCCCGACCGCCTCGCCGAGCGACCTGAGGGCTCGCTCGGCGGTCGGTCTCTCTTCCAGTTCCTTTTGCACTAAGTTCATGAAGTATTGTTGCGCCTGTCGCCGGTTCAGTTCTCGGTTTCCAGTTTCTGCAAAAGCTTTTTTAAAAAGTCGTTCTCCATGGTGAGCCGGCCCACCATGCGTTCCAGCTCGTTGACGCGCGCTTCATCGGTGTAGGCGTGACCGCGACCGGCAAACGCGCGCTCCTTATATTTGCGCAGCTCCCGGCGCCACTTCGAGATGGTGTTGTCACTGAGTTGATAATCGCGGGCCACTTGCGCCTGGGTCTTGCCGACCTCGACTTCGCGGATGACTTGCAGTTTGAATTCGCGCGTGAATGTGCGCCGTTTGAGTGCCGCTGGCTTGGCGGCCCCTGCGCCCTTCTTGGTCATCGTTAAGCCTCCTTCCCGTTAGGGATATGTGCTTAACTTTTTGTGTCAGTCAAGGGTGCAGTTCATAATTCGGTCTGTCTTTCACTGTTACGTTCGATAGTTCAGGTAATTGAAATGACCGATCCACCACCTTCACGATCAGCGGCTCGGAAGATTTAGTCTTGAGAAGCAATTCGATACCTTCTCGGGGGGGCGCCCAGTAAATCAGCATCTGGCCCTTCTTCCAGGCTGGTGCGTCTTGTCCTTTAGTCAGTGGTTGACCGTTAACAAATACTTCAGAGAGCTCAGTTCCGGAATAGATAAAGAGCGTCGCAGCCTCTCGAGCTGAGATGACGCGCATGCGTATGCATCTTGTTTGCTCTTGAACCTGATCTTCCAGGACCTTGATCTCCGGCGCGGCCAGGGTTGCAGCCGGAGCGGGCTGTTGTAGAAAGACCTCCCCGTTTAGCCCGGGAAGGTAATCATCCAGCGGCGCCGCGGAGGTATCAGTAGAGAGAAATTGAGAAGTCCATTCATCCGGACGTGCATCACTACTGGCCCATACAGCCTTACCCGTGTCGGCATTCAGCGCGTAAAAGATTTCGTCGCCTTTGGGCTGCTGCGGACTGAAATCTGGTTGCAAGAAAGCCGCCGCTATGAAGCAAACAGCAGCCAACGTCGAAGCGGCTGGTAACAACCACTTGAAACTACTTGCCATCAGCTCGAAGTTAACTAGCAACAGTCCCAGCAGCAGCGTCAGGGGAACTACGAGTAAACTCGTCTGACTGATTCCGAAAGCGACAAAGGTCTGATAAATCAGTGGCGATATCAAGATGATGCCGGGCACTGCGCAGACAGCGGAAATGAGAGAGAATTTAGTTAAAGACAACTTCCCCGCCGGCAAAGTGAACTTAAGAATCCAGGCGATGAGCCCAGACAAAAGCGGCCATGCCAGCAAGTAACTCCCACCCGGAAAATAAATGTGCGAGACAATCAGCAAAAGCAAAAACCAGAGGAGCGCGCCGGTAGCCAGGTTGTCAACGCTCACCTTTTTTCTGAACAGGCCGTAGACAACGGCAGTGGTGGCAACGGCCACAAGAACGAAGCCAATGAGGTACAGATGGTTTGTCCATGTATCTCCCTGCTGGAAGGACGTTCGTGAACCCGCGAGTGTATAGAGTGCCCACCAAACAAACATCACGAGCAACATCGCGGAAATCATGCTGAGCAACAGGGCGAGAAATCCCCAGGCCTGACCTGACAACGTCATTAGTCCTCGCCTTAAACCCAAACCGATCGTGCCAACGGTGATGAGCGCTATGAGAGTCGCCAGCACGACCGCTGTTGTTCGCGAGTAATGGATCAATGTTCTTCCGAACAGGTCGAAGTAAACAGCTTCACTCCTGCTGATTGGTGCATTCAGATCTGAGTTCCCAAAGCCACGAGCAAGAGCGAGTGCATACATCCCATGATGTTGCAGGCTGCGCTCATCGAGATTGGCCATGTTGTCGAGACTGGAGTGATAAGAGGCTACACCTTGGATGTAAGCGAAGTTCAAACCGTTCATGCCGGCCTGTTTGAAAACTGTAAAGTCAGTGTCGTTCGGAAGGAGCTTGTAAATATCGGCTGAGAGTGAGTTAGCAACTGGCCGGCTTACAGTTTCACCAAGTTCGTCAATCAACCAATCATTCCCGTCGCTTGTTTGAAACATGATTGATGGGCCGTGGTCTCCACGTGCTTCGAAATTCAGTACCACTCCGACGTCTTTGGCCCAGGGATGCTGCTGAACAAATGCGAGAGCGCCGAGTAGCCCGATTTCTTCGCCATCGGTAGCGAGAAAAATTACATCGTTTTTTAAAGGAGCGCTTGCTTTCAAGGCGCGTAGAGTTTCGAGCAAGCTCACAACCGCAGCGCCATCATCGCTGGCTCCCAGGCTATGTGGCGCCGCATCGTAGTGCGCGACCAACAAGACCGCGCGCGTGTTAGCAGTTCCTTCGAGTTTCGCGACGACATTCTGGACAGTAGCGGCGTGGTAAGCGGAGCCCCAGCTGGTATTGACGGCAGTTGTCTTCTGCAATTGCGGCTGTAGTCCCATCTTCACCAGTTCACCGAAGATATAGTCGCGCACTTCCGCATGTGCGGGTGAGCCGACCGGATGTGGCTTCGCCGCGATAGCTTTTAGGTAGTCCCGCGCGCGCACTGATGAGAACTCTGTTGGTGGCGCGTTAGTGTGAATGTCTGGTGGGATCAGAGACAGGATAGACAGAAGACAGAGGCCGGCTGAAAAGCCTAATGTCACCGTGCCCATCAGAACCCTCACGAGCAGGTGATGATTGAGGAACCCTCTCGAAGGCGCGCTACTCGCCAAGATCAGATCGTCATTTGTCACATTTGTAGTCCGTGAAGAACGCAAGCTGCCGCCCTTTAAGCCGTTAGCTCAAGATTGAAATCAGGATCTTTTGAGGACTCGTACATGAGAAACAAGAGGTGCCAGGCTCTTGGATCTCAAGGTAAAACCAGCTACTACTCTCTTAAAGAGTCACTGGTAATGAATGTTGTCCACGTCGGGTAGTAGGTAAGGTATTTGGATCTAAATCTCTCTTTTGTTCAACCGCGATAGCATTCCACCAGATTATCGGTGCCAACGTTACCGATGATTAAAACGCAAACGGAAGCAATCCGCAGACACTTTAACCCTCAATGCAAAACACAAACTTTTGCTTGCTTCAACTTTTGGGGGTCGCTGAGATAAAAGAGAGGACAATTTTATTTGTGCTTATTTGCGCTGTCTGTCGCAAACGCTACACAAGGCCGAGCTGATGGGTTACGGGGAACAAGAAGACTACGAAACTCATTTGTTGAGAAAGTGCCGAAGCTGATCGCGGATTATGTGATAGCACTCGCACGAGTCGGCTTCGAGTCTGGCGCGCTCGAGGATAATAATCTTGCCGCGGCGATAGCGAATCAGACCGTCTCTTTGCATGGTAGCGGCAGCTTTGGTTACAGCGGTTCTGGGAATGCCCAATGCGTTTGAAATGTTCTCTTGTGTGAGATCCAGGCTATCAGAGTTCACGCGATCCTGAACTGTCAGTAACCAACGCCTAAATGCCTGCTCGCGAAAGTGGAAACGATTGCAGATAGAACCCTGCGAGATCTGTGCAATCAACACGCTAAGATAACGCAGGACGAATTCATGTAAGGTTTGTCCTTTGTCAAATTCTTCCTGCAACGCCTTCGCTTTGATCTTGAGCGCGTTGGTGGTGAACTAAGCCGTAACATCATAGGGGATCATATGGTCTCTTAAGATCACCGGTAGTCCCACTCCCCCTTCATTACCGACCATTGCAACTTCCATTGGGGAACCGGTTTCAGTTATAGAAACTAAGGAGAGTAAACCATTCTCCGGAAAATATGCATATTTAATATCATCTCCAGTGATATAGACGATCTCACCTTTTTTGAGATCAACCTTTTCCAGAAACGGTAGAAGCCGCGCGAGCTCCTCATGAGGAAGAGCATCCAGAATCCTATTCCGCACACCAAGTGGCCTCGATGCTGGAAACACAGCTAAGTACCCTACTTTCCTTATGGGCGAAACTCGTTTGTTCTGGACGGAACTACGATGAGTTGGGGTGAGCAACTACAGGGAGGTTGGTGCAGTATCACTTGTTTCGAACGTTGAGTCAATGCATTCTGATTCCTTCTGAGATGAGGGAGATACATTGTGATACCAGTTGATATGTTAATTGCTTTGACCGCTGAAACGTCGATAAATACTGGTAGTAGCACGCAGCCGATAGTTTCTATCGCTTCAAGGAACTGTACGACCGGGGGCGGCGAGTTAGCGCTGCAGGAGATCAGCCGGCGCAAACCGGTGTTGAAGAACCGCGTCGAAGAACATGTTGAGAAGGCGGTGATGGAGTTGGCGATCGAGCAACCCGCCTTGGGCCAGGTGCGCGTCTCAAACGAGCTGAAGAAGCGTGGGATCTTCATCTCACCAGGTGGGGTGCGCTGCATCTGGCTGCGGCACGATGTGGAGACGTTCAGGAAGCGATTGAAAACGCTGGAGGCAAAGGCAGAGCAACAGAACCTGATGCTTACTGAGGAACAATTACAAGCGCAGGAAAAAGCCAAACAGGAGAAAGAAGCTCACGGTGAGATAGAGACTGAGCATCCTGGTTATCTCGGCGCGCAGGACACTTTCTATGTCGGTACTTTGAAGGCGTCGGTCGCATCTATCAACAGACCTTCATCGACACTTACACCAAAGTGGCCCAGGTCAAACTCTACGATCGCAAGAACGCTTTGCTACTCCTGAGAACCGCATTCCCGTACGCTTGTAGGCATGCTGCACCTGAATCAGAATATCAATGAGGGATCTTATTTCGGTGATTCGTCGTTCAGAATTTCTGATCGATTGCGGCGGCTGCGTCACATATCGTGTTCTTCGCAAAATGCATGCATGAGTTTATCGATTTCTTCGATAAGCGCTTGAGGAGCAAAAAAATACAAGTCAGGGGCTTCCTCATCATCCTTGAAGATCCGAACGTTCAACGACACTAACTGTTTGGCGTGAATAACTTGAAAACGTAACTCCTGCTCGTCATCGACTTCCAGCTGATCGACCACTGTAAGAACCTTTGAAATTTCGCTCGGTCCGAAGCCTTCAAGTAATACAGAAAGTTGTCGAAGGAACGGACCGACCAGATGCACATCGAAATTAATGGAGCTTTCTGCAAGATCGGACACCGGCTCAAGAGAAGATGACGGCTCGATGGTCTTTCTGGCCTTCTTCTCAATACGTCGCAAGATGACAGCGATTTCTTTCTTAAGCTGTGGATCATTCTGTAGTTCCACCAGTGTCTTTCGTGCGCTTGGATCAGATGAACGCTCCAACGCACTCAGGAGCAGGACGCGGCTGGAGCCGTTTTGCTCATCCCTTACCAGCGATATAAGGTCGCTGATTCTCGTATCGTCCCCAATAACTGCGATCGCAGAGGCAATCCCATCTTTGGACCGCCGCTGCGGTTCCGGCTCCTCTCTGTACATTCGTATTAGAGGTTCCCAGGCAAATTTCGCCTCAGGCACGGCCAGAGCGCGCGCGATACCCTCACGCACAGCATCTGGATAAGGACGCTGCAAATGTTTGAGGAGAATTGGCAGGGCCTTCGGATATGCGCCCGTCTTATTTATGAGATCCCATGCCGAGTTCACTGCAACTCCGATTGACCCCAGTTCCTCAACTAACGGGGCCTCAGCTCGACCCCATTCGGCTTGCCGATTCTGGCGCTCGTGTTCTTCCTTCGCCCTCGTCGCGACCCACTCGGGGTCGGCGTTGAGTTCCGCCATAAGCTCGGCTGCTGTGATCTTCTTCTTCTTCACAGAAAAAACCTACAGTTTGCGCTGGTCCCGGACATGTTAAAAGTGTACCTTCCATTTCATCAGAATGGGAATATACCTCACGGAATGTATCTCAAGTTGATCAAACAATTTCTAATGGCATCAAGTAAAGGTTGTGAGAGTACCGTGTTGGGCCGAACGTTTCGCGCCAGACTCCCACCCACCCTCGTACGAGTTCGTACCGCGTTGTAGTCGTAGGTGAGGTTGCCGATGACATTTGCACCTTGGGCGAAGCCGCACCTTTGTCACGCCATTGCGCGAAGCCGCAGCGCAATTCGGATGCCTCGTTCGTCCAGAGCGCGAAGTTACGTCGTGCGACAGGAGATAGCGCAACCTGTTTTTAAGCCGAGAGCGGCGGGGATTTAGCGACAAACATGGCTGATGACGCCGGCGAAATCAGAGACGACCAGGCATACCATTGATTGAACAACGGCTCTACCACCACGTCTCCCCTAAGGTAAACTCTTTCGGTTGACGTCAGCGTTCATACTTTAGACGTGTTGCTCACGCAGCGCTGCCTGATCGGATTGAGCAAAATGTTTGCGCAGTATTTCGGCGATTGTAGAGACGTGCGGAGGGCGCATCATCGTGAGGTGATCGCCGGGCACGCTGTGAACCTCGAGTTTTCTGGTAGATAGTCGACTCCATCCTGTCTCTGGATTTTCAACCTCGCAGTCACCCTCATCCGCCGCGCGCAAAAGCAGGAGCGAAACAGGACTCGCTGCGGGCCGGTAGGTTTCGACCGCGTTGATGTCTGACTGGTAGAGATCGAATAAGTGGCGCAGGTGCATGATGCTCATATCCGGCGGTAACAGTTGTGCAGATTGCGCCTGGTCCAACACCCAGTCCAATTGTTCTTCCGTTCCCGCATGAAGTATTTGCTCGGACGGCGGCTCAAGCAGATCGATTGACACGCCAATGTTGAGAAAGAACCCCATTATCAGCGCGGTACCGTCGATAACAGTGCCGGCGCCCGGCGCAACCGAATCGAGCAACGCCACCATCGCCACCTCCGCGCCACTCGCCTGTAGTTGCCGGGCCATTTCGAAAGCGACGACACCTCCAGTTGACCAGCCACCGAGCAGATATGGACCATCAGGCCTCACGGCTCGCACTGCATCGATATAGCGCGCAGCCGTCAATTCGATTTGCCTTTCTCCCAATGTTCCTTCGAGTGCGTAAAAAGGACGTCCCCGTCCGAGTGCGCGTGAGAGAGCAATGTACGGCAGGACACTGCCGCCCGCAGGGTGAACGAAGAAGGACGGAGTCAACGCGCCACGTGGTTGAATCACCACCAGCGGCGAAGGCGAAGTCAGGTTCGTTTGCCGGTGAAGCAGTTGGGCCAGTGCTTCGATTGTCGGCGCATTGAACAAGGACGCAACGTTTAATCTTTTCCCAGTGACCTGTTCGACGCGTTCCAGCAATTGCACCACGAGAAGCGAATGTCCTCCCAACTCGAAGAAGTTGTCCCGTACGTCAGGTTCAACCTGAAGCAACTCTTCCCAGATTCCCGCAAGCTGCGCTTCAAACAGGTCACGAGGACCAATGCGCACGCCAACATGTTCCACTTGCGCTATGGATTTGGCCCCAAGTGAAACACGGTCCAGCTTGCCGTTTGTAAGGAGCGGTAATTCATCCAGCAATACAAAGGACGATGGCACCATATATCCCGGCACTCTTTGTTGCGAGAAGGCGCGTAACTCTTCGGCGGTCACCATCATCTGCGGCGCCATCCGGATCTTCGGCACCACGTACGCCACGAGACATTTGTCACCACGCCGATCTTCGCCCGCAAGCACCGCGACATCCAAAACGGCCTCATGCTCTCTAAGCATCGCCTCAATCTCACCCGGTTCGATGCGAAAGCCGCGAAGCTTCAACTGTTCGTCGCGGCGTCCAAGAAACCTGACATTCCCATCTGGCAGGTAGCGAGCCACGTCACCTGTCTTATACAGGCGCGCACCCGGCTCTGCGCTAAACGGATTCGGAATAAACTTCTCAGCGGTTAAGTCCGGGCGGCCAAGATAGCCACGCGCAAGCCCAAGGCCGCCAATGTGCAACTCCCCGGCCGCACCGGTAGGCACAAGATTCAGCGCGTGGTCCAACAGGTAGAGATGTGTATTACTGACCGGTCGCCCAATGGGAGGCTCACTCACGCTGCCGCCACTGTGTTCGTACGTCGTTGCAATCACCGTTGTCTCTGTTGGACCATAGCCGTTAACGAATCGCCGTCCCTTCGACCACCGAGCCGCCACCTCCGCGGGACATCGCTCACCTGCCGAACACACTGTCTCCAGCATCGGAAATTGCTCCGGAGACAACACTGCAAGCAGCGACGGCGGCATCGTTGCCACCGTAACCTTTTCTGCCCGGATCAATTCAACGAGATCACTAACGGACAACAACGTCTCACGTCTCGCAAGACAGAGACGGGCACCGGTTGTAAGTGCTGTAAAAATCTCCTCAACCGACGCGTCGAAACTCAATGAAGCGAATTGCAACACGCAGCCTTCGCGACCAATCGCAAACGCCTGGACCAACGCCGCCACCACGTTGCACACTCCGCGATGTGCCAGCAACACTCCTTTCGGAGTGCCGGTTGAGCCCGAGGTGTAGATCACGTAGGTGGCATTGTGACCAGTCGAACGGCAGGGAGGGTTTCGATCGGGCTGTTGTGAAAGGCTGTCCGCTTCGACGTCGAGACAGATCCACCAACCCTGGTACGACGACGTTAAACCGGCGGACGATGGACGATCGGTCAGCAACACTGAGATACGTGCGTCGTCGAGTATCTGGGCCAAACGCGCAAGCGGAGACGCAGGATCGAGCGGAACGTATGCGCCGCCCGCTTTCAAGATGCCAAACAGTCCTACGATCATTTCAATCGAGCGCTCCATCATCAACCCGACCAATGATTCCGGTCCGACACCCAACTCCATGAGATAGTGAGCGAGCCTGTTTGCTCTCCGGTTCAATTCTTCATAACTCACGCGACGGCCTTCAAAGACGAGCGCGATCGCTTCCGGAGTGCGCTCGACCTGCGCCTCAAAAAGTCGATGCACGCGAACCTCTTCCGCCAACTCCGCCTGCGTATCATTCCACTCGACGAGCAACCGTCTTGATTCAACCTCCGTCAACAACGGCAGCGCGCTAATTGGTCCATCAACACCAGCGATCAGGCCCGCAAGCAGGACTTTGAAATGCTCGGCCATCAGTTGCATCGCCGACGCGTCAAACAGGTCCGTGTTGTAAACGAGTGAGGCATGAATTTGCCCTTCGAATTCCGTCACATCGAGGGCGAGGTCAAACTGAGCCCGCCCGGTCTTCACTTCAACCGGCTTGATGATCAGATCCAACTGATGTGAATCAGCCTCAGGCATGTTCTGAAGAGCAAATATCACCTGGAAGATCGAATTGCGGCTCGGATCTCTCACGGGCCGCAGCTCCTCAACCAGCATCTCGAAAGGCAGATCCTGGTTTGCATAAGCACCGAGCGAGGCTTCGCGCACACGAGCCAACAACTCGCGAAACGTAGGATCGCCGGAAAGGTCGGTACGCAACGCAAGCGCGTTGACGAAGAAGCCGATCAGTCCTTCGAGTTCTTTGCGATTGCGATTAGCCACGGGGGTGCCGACCACGATGTCGCTCTGACCGGTGTAACGGTGGAGCAACACCTCGAAAGCGGCGAGCAGGGTCATAAACAAGGTCGCGTCTTCACGCCGGCTCAACTCCACCAATTGCACCGACAAGTTGCGCGACAAGTTGAACGACTCGCGCGCGCCATTAAAACTCTGCGCCGCGGGGCGCGGTCGATCTGTAGGCAGTTCCAACGAGGGCGGCGCGCCGGCCAGATGTTTTCGCCAGTAGTCTATCTGCTGATCCAACACCGCGCCGCTCAACCACTCTCGCTGCCATACCGCGAAGTCGGCGTACTGAATCGGTAGTTCCGGCAACGGCGAGGCCCGCCTGGCCACGCGCGCCTCGTAAAGCACGCTCAACTCGTTCATCAAAATGCTCTGCGACCATCCGTCACTGACGATGTGATGGATCGTCAGTAGTAGCACATGCTCTTTGGGCCATAGCTGCAACAGCGTGGCCCGGATCAGTGGCCCACGCGCCAGATCAAACGGGCGCTGCGACTCTTCGTTGGCAAATCTCTCTGCTTCCGCTTCCCTGAGCGGCGCCGGCAGCGAGCCGAGGTTCGTTACCGACAACTTCAGAGTCCGGCTGGGAGCAACCAGTTGCACCGGCTGCTGGTCCAACACGTCGAAGGTGGTTCGTAAGATCTCGTGACGGCGAAGAATTTCATTGAGGGCCCACTCCAGCGCTTCAACATCGAGCCGTCCCGACAACCGGAAAGCCATGGGCATGTTGTAGGCCGAACTCGCCGGCTCCATCTGATGCACAAACCACAAGCGCTGCTGCGCAAACGATAACGGAAAGACGAAGACGTCTTCTGATGCGGCGTTGCTGATCTCTACTTCACTCATTCGGCTTAGTTTGGATTTCTCTGTGCAACCTCTGGCGCCACCTTGGAGTGCGGTGACTTGTCACCGCTTTGGTAAAACAATACTAAAGCGCCAACAAGTTGGCGCACTCCAAGGTGGCGCTCACAGAGGTTGCACAGAGAAGAACCTATCCTCATTAACTAGACCTTGCCGCCAGGCGCGACCGTCGTCGCGCTTCACGAGATACGGGCGTAATCGTCGCCGCGGATACGAGTTGGTTGTTGTCTCGCGCCTGCTCGATCGCAATTGCGAGTTGAGCGATGGTTGGCTGTTGGAAAACCTCGCGTAACGGCAGTTCAACCTGGAAGAGTTCGCGCACACGAGAGGTAAGCTGTGTGCTGAGCAGTGAATGGCCGCCGAGATCGAAGAAGTTATCGTGAATGCCGACCTGTGGCAGTCCCAACAGATCGGACCAGACATCGGCAAGTGACTGTTCAGTGCGCGTACGCGGCGCGACAAAAGCGCCGGCCAATTCCGGCCTCACGGCGTCGGGGGCGGGCAGCGCACGGCGATCGATCTTGCCGTTGGGTAATAACGGCAACTCGTCCATGATCACGAACGACGCCGGCACCATGTGTTCCGGCAATCTCTCTTTCAAAAAACTTCTCAACTGTGGTCCAAACTGTCGCGCCTGCTTGCCGCGCAATGGATGATTCGCGTAATCAGGCAAAGCTTTGGAGTCGAGAGACTCGGGGAAATGAACTGCGGGCGCGATTGCTCCCGCGCGTCTGAAGAGTAAATCAAAACTTCCGTCCGCGCTGTGCCGCGCCCAACTAAGGTAAACCTCGTAAGACAACTCATTACCTAACGCATACAACTCTTCCGGATCGATGCCCTCACCCGCCGCGCGGACTATCGCTTTTAATTCCGCCGGTGTTTGCCTGTCATCTGCTGCGGCGATGAGGCCCTTGATGCGAACGGGGGCGTTGAGTCTCGCGTTTGCGACGTTGCTCAATGCGAGCGCCTGTGGTTCGGCTTCAATGAGCTGGCGTCGTAGCTCCGCAAGGTCCCAGCGACACTCCGACCAATCAGTCCACGACAAATCTTCGGGCATCGCCTCAGGTTCACCGACGTTGATCGTCACCTGATACCGAAATTGCGTCAGTTCGTTTCGATAGTGCCCGCGCTTGGGTTCGATCCGTACGCTGCTGATTCGCGGCAGGTGAGTTTTGAGTGCCGTGAAAAAAGCTGGATCGATAACCAACTCTTCTTCCTGGTCCACGCGCCTCTGGATGCGTTGCCGCAACTGCACCAGCGAAAGCCTGTCTTCAGCCTTGTGCAGCTCAACCGACGCGTGGAAAGCGTCGAGTAATGGAAGACTGCGAACATCGCCGATGAAAACAGATCCGCCCGGCGCGACTGCATCGACCGCGCCGCGCAAGACGCGCATCAGATAATCGACAGTGGGAAAGTACTGCACCACCGAGTTGATAATCACCGCGTCCCACGATGCAGGCTCGACTCCAGTGAAGTTGTCCGCGTTCCGCTCCGACAGCGAGACGTGTGGTAACGCGTCGCCCAACTGCTCGCGAATGTAACTGAGCGCGGCAGGCGAGAAGTCCGTGCCGAAGTAACGTTCGCAGTGCGGAGCGATGCGAAACAACATCAGCCCGGTACCGCATCCGATCTCCAACACTCGCCGCGGTTTTTGTGCGAGAACACGTTCGACGGCATCGTCCAACCATTCGCGCATCTCGGCTGCGGGAATCGGTTCGCCGGTGTAGCTGCTGTTCCAACCGCTGATGTTGAAAGCGGGATCGTGGTCCACGACGGTCTCGTTGAAGATCTCGTCGTCGTGAACTGTTTTCCACTGCGCGAGTTGCTCTGCTTCGAGTGCCGAACCAGACGGCTCCGTGCTTATGTCGAAGCGTTTTTGCGTAACGTAAGCAACGAGACGTTTGTCGCTTGTCGTCTCTTCGCGCAACAACACCGCTGCTCGCTGCACTCCGGGTGCAGAGTTCAGCATCGCTTCAATCTCTCCCAGCTCAATCCGATACCCGCGCAGCTTCACCTGTTCGTCCGCTCGCCCGATAAACTCGATGTTGCCATCCGCGAGGTAACGCGCGAGATCGCCCGTGCGATAGAGCCGTGAACCGGGTACGGAACTGAACGGATTCGGAATGAATCTTTCAGCAGTCAGATCTGCGCGGCCGTGATAGGCGCGCACCAGGCCTTCACCACCCAGATACAATTCGCCGGCAAACCCGATCGGCACCGACTCGAGATTTCGATCGAGGACATACGTTTGTGTGTTGGCAATCGGACGTCCGATCGGCAGCCAGCCAGCACCACTGCTTAGATCCACGTTGGAATTGGGACGATACAACAGCGACGTGATCGTCGCTTCCGTGACTCCATAAGCATTTAGCAAAACAGCTTTGCCCGACGTCAGCTTTCTCCAGCGCGCGACTCCTTCCAACGAAACCTTCTCGCTTCCGGTAACCATCAACCGCACACGCTCAGGCCAGCTTGCTCCCGCGAGTTCCAAGCCTTCCAACAACTCCTGCCAGAACTGAGCTGACATATTCAGAACGCTGATTTTCTCGTGCTCGATCAATCGCCGCAGTTGCGTCGCATCCAACACACGTTCGCGCGGAATTACGACCACCGCGCCTGCCAGCAGAGGTGGAAACAGCTCTTCGCCGGCAACGTCGAAACTAAATGAAGAAAACTGGAGCCCGCGGTCTGAAGACTGAAGCTGATATTCTTCCACAACCGCAAGACAGTGATTCGACAAACCGCGATTGCTCACAAGCACGCCCTTCGGCAGTCCCGTCGAACCTGAAGTGTAGATGACGTAAGCGAGGTTATCCGGTGTTGCGCGAGCGGGGAGATTCTCTGTTAGTTCATCGGCGATAACAGCGGCGTCGCGATCGACACAGACTATTACGTGCGCGCGATGCTGCGACGGGATACTCTCGAGCAGACTCTCCTGCGTGACGATCAACGGAGCCTGCACGTCGTCCAACACAAACGCGAGTCGCGCGGCGGGATAAGATGGATCGAGCGGAACATAAGCACCGCCCGCCTTCAGGATCGCGAGCAGTGCGACGACCAACTCGGTCGAACGCTCCAGCATGACGGCGACCGGCACTTCCGGACCAACACCAGCAGCGTTCAAGTGATGGGCCAGCTGATTCGCGCGCGCGTTGAGTTCTGCAAATGTCAAACAAGCGCCGTCGCAAACGATCGCAATTGTCCCGGGCGAACGTTCAACCTGCGCCTCGAACAACTCAGACACGCAGCCCGGTTGATAACTCTTCGCTGTTTCATTCCACTCGACTTCAACACGCCCGCGCTCACTCTCGTCCATCAGCGGCAAATCACTCAAACGCCGCGCCGGTTCGGCAGCGATGCCTTCCAACAGCACGCGCCAGCGATCGAGAAGCCTGGCTGTCGTAGCAGCCTCAAAAAGATCCGTGCTGTACTCCGCCGTAACCGACAGTCCGTATTCACTCTCCACCACATCCACACTCAGATCGAATTGACTCGCGACGCCTTCGACCTCTACCGAACTCAACGTCAACCCCGGCAGCGGCAGCTGCTCTTTAGGCGTATTCTCGAGTTGGAACATCACCTGAAAGAGTGGGTTGCGGCTGAGGTCGCGTTCGGGCTGCAACTCCTCCACCAACACCTCAAACGGCATGTCCTGATGCGCGTAAGCTTCGAGCGTCACTTTGCGCACGCGGGCGAGCAGTTCGCGGAAATCGGGATCGCCGGAAAGGTCCGTGCGCAGCACCAGCGTGTTGACGAAGAAACCGATCAACCCTTCAATCTCAACGCGGTTGCGATTTGCTATCGGCGCGCCGATAACGACGTCGTCCTGCCCCGTGTAACGATGCAGCAGCACCTTGAAAGCGGCGAGCAAAAGCATGAAGAGTGTCACGCCTTCACGGCGACAGATTGCGTTGAGCGCCTCGCTCAAACTCGCCGGCAGATGCGCCGTCAGAGTCGAACCGCGAAAGCTCTGCACCTCCGGACGCGGGTGGTCCGCGGCCAGTTCGAGTATCGGCAGTGGACCAGCGAGCTGGCGCCGCCAGTAGTCGAGATGTTTGTCGAGCACTTCGCCCGCCAGCCAGTTGCGTTGCAGGCGCGCGAAGTCAGCATATTGAACCGGTAACTCGGCGAGCGGCGATTCGCCGCCTTCGGTAAAAGCTCGGTAGAGCGCGCCGACTTCACGCACCAGAACACCTTGCGACCAGCCATCTGAAACGATGTGATGGACCGTCAACACCAGCACGTGCTCCTCTAGTCCAAGCCGCACCAGGCGCGCGCGTAACAGCGGGCCACGCGTCAAATCGAACGGCATGCGCGCCTCTTCCGCCGCCAGCTGCAGCATGCGCGACTCGCGTTCGCTTTCGGGCAGTTCGCTGAAGTCCGCCAGCTCGAGATCTATCGAGGACGCAGGTCCGACGAATTGCACCGGTTTACCTTCGATTGTTCCATAGTGAGTGCGCAGAATTTCGTGCCGCCGTATAACTTCGTTTATTGTCCGTGCGAGTGCCGCGCTGTCGAGAGAACCTCTGAGACGCACCGCAGTCGGGATGTTGTAAGCAGACGTGCTCGGTTCCAACTGGTAAAGAAACCAGAGCCGTTGCTGTGAATAAGATAACGGCAGATTTTCATCGCGCGATACCGGAACAATTGGCGGGGCGTGCAAAGCGTTACCCATGTGCAAAGCCGCTTCGACTTGCGCCGCCTGCGATGCCAACGTGGGCGACTCGAAGAAGAGTTTCAGCGGCACCTCCGCACCCAAATACGCCTGCGCGCGTGAAACAAGCTGCGTAACCAGCAGTGAATGGCCGCCCAATTCGAAGAAGTTATCGTCGACGTTGACGCGTTCGACCTTCAACACTTCGGCCCAGATGCCTGCCAACAGTTCTTCGACGGGCGTGCGCGGCGCGACATAACCGTCATCGGATTGCGCTTGAATCTCAGCGGGCGCGGGCAGTGCACGGCGATCCACTTTACCGTTTGGCGTCAGTGGCAATTCGTCGAGCACGACGAAGGCCGACGGGACCATGTGATCGGGCAAACTCTCGCGCAAAGTCTTTTGCAACTGATCGACAGAGACGCGCACATGCTCACCGACGACATAAGCGACGAGACGTTTGTCGCCGTCGTAGTCGCGCGTTACCACAGTCGTTTGCCGCACTCCCGGCGCCCGGCTTAGTGCAGCTTCAATCTCACCGAGCTCGACACGAAAGCCGCGTACCTTGACCTGCTCGTCAGCACGACCGAGAAATTCGATGCTGCCATCCGCAAGGTATCGCACGCGATCTCCCGTGCAATAAAGACGCGCGCCGGGCAGGTTGCTAAACGCATTCGGAATAAACTTTTCGGCAGTCAAACTCGCATGGCCGCGATACCCGCGCGCCAGTCCGTCGCCCCCGCTAAATAGCTCGCCGGTGAAACCCGGCGGACACATGCGCAGGTTTTTATCCAGGATCACGACCTGCGTATTTGCGATCGGGCGTCCAATCGGTACGGAGCGCGCAAACTCAAACGGCTGGTTCATCACGTGACAACAGGTGAAGGTCGTGTTCTCAGTTGGACCATAGCCATTGATCAACCTGCACGAGCGCGACGCGAGGAATCGCTTCACATGCGCTGGCGACAGCACGTCGCCACCAGCGAGCATTTGGCGGAGTTTGCTCAGCGCCGCGAGTTGCTCGTCTACCATCTGGTGAAACAGCCCCGCGGTTAGCCACAGCGTCGTGATGCGATACTCATGCAATGCACGGCCGATATCCTGTAGCGAAGCGAGGCCCGGAGGCATGAGGACCAGTTGCGATCCGTTAAGCAACGCGCCCCAGATCTCAAAGGTTGAAGCATCGAAAGTCAGCGGCGCAAACTGCAGAAAGATTTCATCAGGACCAAAGCTCGCATAGCCGTTACCGCTGACGAGCCGGACGACGCCGCGATGTGGCACCGCGACGCCTTTTGGCGTGCCAGTCGAACCTGACGTGTAAACGATGTAAGCGAGTTGTTCTGGTGTCGTGCTTCGTGCAGGGTTATGTTTGCCCGCTGCGGCGATCAGCGGCCAGTCAGAGTCGAGCAGGATCACCGGCGCAGGATGGGCCGGCAGTGATTCTTCGAGCGATTCGACTGTCAGCACGAGGGCAACCCTAGCGTCGTCGAGCATGAACAACAAACGCTGATCCGGATACGATGGATCCAGCGCAACGTAAGTCGCGCCTGCCTTCAGCACGGCAAGTACGGCGACGATCATCTCGACGGAACGTTCGAGATGAATTCCAACGCGTGTTTCTTCACCGACGCCGTACGACTTCAGGTAGTGGGCCAACTGATTGGCGCGCTGGTTCAGCTCGTCGTAAGTGATGTTCACGTCGCCGGATGCGAGCGCAATGTTGTCCGGCGTACGGCCGGCCCACGCTTCAAAGAGATCGGGAATGCAGCTCTGGGTCGGGTACGCACGCGCGGTGTCATTCCAGTCGCCGAGCAGCTGCTTTCGTTCCGCGCTGGTGAGCAGATCGATCTGCGAAACGCGCCGGTCGGGATTCGCGACCACTGCTTCAAGAAGCATCCGGAAGCGCTCGGCAAACGTGCGTATGGTCGACTCCTCGAACAACTCCGTGCTGTAAACGAGCGCGCCGATGATTCCTTCAGGAACGGACGTAAGGTGAAGTTCGAGATCGAAACGCGTGGTCGCCGCTGTGAATTCGTGCGGATGCAGAGTCAGACCCGGAAACTCTAGCCCCGGCGCGGGAGCATTCTGAAGATCGAACGCGATTTGAAAGAACGGATTGCGATTCGTTTCCCTGTTGGTCTGCAACTCAGCCACCAGTAATTCAAACGGGAAATCCTGGTGTGCCTGCGCGCCGAGCGACACTTCGCGCACACGCGCGAGCAGTTCGCGGAACGCCGGATCGCCGGAGACGTCAGTCCGCAGCACGAGCGTGTTCACGAAGAAACCGATCAGGCTTTCAACCTCTTCGCGATTGCGATTCGCGACGGGCGTTCCGATTACGACATCGCTCTGATCCGTATAAAGGTGGAGCAACGTTTTGAAACCCGCGAGCAGCGTCATGAACAACGTTGCTCCCTCGCGCCGGCTCAAAGCCGCAAGCGACTCAGACAGTTTGGTTGAGAGTTCAAACAGGAAAGTCGCGCCACGATAACTCATCGCTGCAGGACGAGCCTTATCCGCCGGCAATTCGGTCAACGGCGGTGCGCCAGCCAGGCGATCTCGCCAGTAATTCAACTGCTGGTCCAACACCGCTCCGCTCAGCCACTCTCGCTGCCACTCGGAGAAATCAGCGTACTGGATCGGCAATTCTCCGAGCGGCGAGGGTTGGCCCATGACTCGCGCCCGATAAAGCGCGCCCAACTCGTTCTTCAAAATACCCTGCGACCAGCCGTCGCTGACGATGTGATGCATGGTTACGATCAGCGCGTGTTCGTCCTCACGCAGCCGCATCAGCACGGCGCGGATCAATGGACCACGCACGAGATCAAACGGGCGCACTGTCTCTACTCTCGAAAGCCGCAGCGCCTCCGCATCGCGTTCATCGTCCGGAAACTGACTCAGATCGACTACGGGAATCGATAACTCGAGCGCAGGCGCGATGACCTGAACGGGCTGGCCCGCAATCACGTCGAAGCTGGTGCGCAGACTCTCATGCCGCCGAACAATTTCATTGAAACACCAGTTCAGCACAGGTACGTCAAGCTTCCCGGCAAGGCGCACCGCTTCCGAGATGTTGTAAGCGACGAGCTCGGGTTCCAACTGACTCAAGAACCAGAGACGCTGCTGCGCAAACGATAGTGGTGGTGGTCCAACCCGCGAACGCCGTCTAATCGCCTGTTTGTCAGGCGCATCTTGTCCGCGACCGGCGAGACGTTTTTCGAGCAGCGCGCGCTTCGCCGCCGACATCTGCGAACGCGCGTCCGCGCCGGAAACTACTTTTTCTTCCATTTGGCTTTGCCTCAAAAAGTCGGAATCAGTCGGCGGAGCGCTAACGGCGCGAAATATGGGCGCAGCGCCAAAGGCGCGGAATATGATAGCCAGGGGCAAGCGCCGAGCAACGCGAGGCGCGTCGCCCCTGGATCCACGCGTAAACGACCTTGAAGCTCTGAAAGAGCGTAATAATCGCGATGATATTTCGCACTTTCAGTGCTCTCTTCAATTGATTCCCGGTAACCAGGGGCGACGCGCTTCGCGCTTGCCCCTGGCTATAATATTTCGCGCCGTTGGCGCTGGCCCGACCGGATTCCGACTTTTTGGGGTAAAGCCCTTCCATTTCAGAGTTCATTTTGCAAAAGCTGTTCGGCCTCTTCCTCGCTCAGGTTTGCCAGTTGCTCGATTACCAGTTCCTCAATGGCCGCGGCCAATTCGAAGACAGTCGGTTTCCAAAAGAGTTCGCGCAGCAATAGCTCAATACCGAATGCCCGGCGAACGCGAGAGACGAGCCGAGTCGCAAGAATAGAATCGCCTCCCAGCTCAAAAAAATTATCGTGAATGCCCACTTGATTCAGGGCAAGAACGTTCCGCCACAATTCGACTAATCTCTCCTGCGTCGGGTTTTCAGGCGCCGCGAAAGCCTTACGCAACTCAGGCCGCGACGCGTCGGGAACGGGCAGCGCACGGAGATTCACTTTACCGTTTGGCAACAGCGGCAACTCTTCCAGGCTGACAAACAACGACGGGATCATATATTCCGGCAAACACTGAATGAGGAACGATCGCCATTCGCCGGGCGTTGGAATGCTTTCGTTTCCGACCACGTACGCGATGAGACGTTGCTCACCCGGACGGGCTTCGCGCGCGGTCACCACGGCACTGCGCACCGCGGGATGTCGCGACAACGCACTCTCAATCTCTCCCAGCTCGATGCGGAAGCCTCTTACTTTAACCTGATGGTCCAATCGACCGCCGAACTCCAGATTTCCATCTTCGAGGTAACGCACGAGATCACCCGTGCGATACAGACGCGCTCCGGGCTCACTGCCAAACGGATCGGGAATAAACTTTTCCGCGGTGAGATCGGGCCGGCCAAGATATCCGTGGGCCAAACCTGCTCCTCCGATCAAAAGCTCTCCGTAGATACCGATTGGAACAGGCTTCATAAACTGGTCCACAAGGTAGAATCGGGTATTCGCCAGTGGACGGCCGATCGGGACCGAACCTGTGCCGCTGGTTACGCGAACCGCAGCCGAAAAGATCGCCGTCTCGCTTGGTCCATAAAGGTTCCACAGTTCTGTGCACTTTTCTAAAAGCTGATCGGCGAGGGGCCTGTCGAGAGCTTCGCCCGTGCTAAACACTTTCAATCGCGAATCACCCTGCCAGCCAGCATCTATCAGCATCCTCCAGGTCGCAGGTGTGGCCTGCATCACTGTCGCACCCGAACTCGCCAACAACTTCGCCAACTCCATCCCGTCTGAAACAACTTCGCGACTCGCAATAACGACACGCCCTCCGGCGATTAGCGGCAGATAGATTTCCGCCGCAGCGATGTCGAACGAAGGCGTGGTGACCGCGAGCATCGTGTCCGTGGCGTTGAGTAACTTATTCGAGAGCATCGAGTTGAACAAATTGACGACGGCGCGGTGCGACACCTCAACGCCTTTCGGCTGGCCCGTCGAACCGGACGTGTAAATCACGTAAGCGCGCTGCTCGTTTGTCGCTTTCTCCCGCAAAGGCGCAAAGGCGCAAAGGAAATCCTGAGGTATCGTTCCTACTTTGCGCCTTTGCGCCTTTGCGGGAGAAAACTCCTTTGACTCTTCTACATCAAGGTAAACTACTCGTCCGTCGTAATCAGGCAGTCTTTCCAACAGTCGCTCTTCGGTCAGCAGCACTCGGACCCCGGAATCCTCCAGCATGAAAGAGAGACGTTCCGCAGGATATCTTTCGTCCAACGGCACGTAGGCGCCGCCGGCTTTCAGAATGCCAAGTAATCCCACCACCATGCGCAGCGAACGCGACATGAAGAGACCGATGAGTTCCCCATTCTCAACGCCTGCTTCTATCAGATACCGAGCCACTTGATTTGCCTGCTCGTTCAACTCGCTATAGGTAAGCCGGTCGTCTTCAAACAGCAGCGCTTCATCGTCGGGTCTACGCCTTGCTTCCGCTTCGAAGAGTTCGTGAATGCACTGATCAGACGAATATTCGGCGTTGGTGGCGTTCCACTCGATCAGCAGTTGCCGCCTTTCGTCGTCGCTTAAGACTGGCAGCTCCGACAACCGCTGTGTCGGGTCGGCGACAACGCTTTCGAGAATGTTTTCCAGGTGCCTCGTCATTCGTTCGATCCGTTCGCGGCGATACAGATCAGTCGGATATTCGATATCAACTTCGTATCCGTGCTCCGTCTCCGTCATTGCGAGAGTCATGTCGAAACGCGACGCGCCGTTATCGATGTCGAGATGCTTTGCAGTCAAGCCAAGCGTCTCCATGATGTTCAGCTCAGGAAAGTCGAGATAAATAAGTGAGTGCTGCACGATCGGATTGCGGCTCGCGTCCTGAGCCGGCCGTAACTCCTGGACCAGTTTCCCGAACGGCAAGTCCTGATTCGCAAAGCCCTCGAGCACTGTCACGCGCTCGCGTTGCAACAACTCGCGGAATGTCGGATTACCCGAGAGGTCCGTGCTCAGCACGATGAGGTTGAGCAGGTAGCCCACTATGTTTTGCAACTCGGGACGGTTGCGGTTGGCGAAGGTGGTGCCGACGAGAACTGTTTCTTGGCTCGTGTAGCGATAGAGCAACGCTTTGTAGGCTGCTAGCGCGAGAGTGAACATCGTCACGCCTTCGCGGCGACTCAGATCCCTAAGTGCTTCGAGCAATCGTTTCGAATACCGCGTGTAAACACGAGCGCCGCGAAAATTCTGGATCGGTGGTCGTGGAAAATCAGCCGGCACTTCGAGAACATGCGGCACGTCCGCAAGACGGCGTTTCCAGTACGCAGCCTGCTTGCGATAGACCTCACTCTCCGCGAGGCTACGTTGCCACAGTGCATAGTCGGCATATTGAATCGGCAACGGTGGCAGCGGCGACGGCTTGCCTTTGGCGAAAGCTTCGTAAAGGACACCGGTCTCCTGCTCAAAGATCGCTCCGGACCAGCGATCGGTGACGGTGTGATGCATGTTCTGGTGCAACACGTGGTCGTCTTCGGCAAGACGTATCAAGCCGACGCGAAACAGTGGTCCTTTCTCTAGATCGAACGGGCGCGAGAAATCTTCTGTCACGAGACGCAACGCTTCCGGCTCTCGCTGGTCCAGTGGCAACGACTGCAAGTCGATTGGTGCGAGAGTTAAGTCAGCCTCGGAATGGATGACCTGCATCGGTTCGTCATCCACGACGGTGAAGGTCGTGCGGAGAACTTCGTGGCGAGCGATTAACTCTTTTACAACCCGTTCCATCACGGCGGCGTCGAGCGGGCCACGGATGCGACTGGCGCTGAAAATGTTATAAGCCGCGTTGCCGGGTTGCAGTTGTTCTATAAACCAGAGTCGCTCCTGATCGATCGAGGTCGGAAACAGGTTTGTGTCTTCGCGCGGCCGGCGCGGGATCTGGTCCACCTGGGGCGCACGCAGTCCTTTTGCCTTGAGCGCCGCTTCAAACACGGCGCGCTGCTCGGCATTGAGCGCTGTTATCCTTGCCGAAAGATCCTTCATCAAATGTTTCTTCCCTGAACCGTCTCACGCAAAGGCGCAAAGTCGCCACGAAGAATGCCAAGAAAATCAAACGTATCTTTGCTGTCTTTGCGTCTTTGCGTGAGACGGCGCGTAGCGCGCTCTTAATTCATCCAATCGTGAGAGACTTTCGAGCACGGATTCCGTATCTACCCCGAAATCAACGAGACAAGCGATCTCGTCAACGCCGGTATCCACTAGCGCATCGATCAATTGCGCGCACTTGTCAGGCGCGCCCATCAAAGTGCTCGACTCGAAGTACTTCTCAAACGCAGCGCTCATCAACGCATCTTTGTCAGCTTCGCTGACACCCGCCACCCCCGCGCCCGCCGTCTCATACTGTTTGAAGTACGTGCGCAGGTAACCGGAGAACGGCACGCGAACCTTTTCTTTGACAGTCTCGTCGTCGTCGCCAATGAAGGTGTGGAGCATGATTGTTACCACGCCGGTGCGTGGGTCGTGCCCGTGCGCAGCGCGCGCTCCGCGGTAAGACTTTATGCGTTCAGACAACTCTTCGAGCGAGTAGCCAACGTAGGCTGCCAGAACGTTGGCCCCAATCGCGCCCGCTCGCCGCCAGGTCTCTGCACTGCCGGAGCTCGTGATCCAGATCGGCAGCGAAGTCTGTATCGGCCGTGGCAATATCCGAAATTCCACTTCCGATCCGCCGGCCCCCGGCAGTTTTACCTTTTCCCCGGCCCACAACTTTTGAATCAACTCGATGTGACGAAACATCACTTCTTTGCGCTCGTCGTAAATGTCCGGCGCAAAGATGAAATCGTCCGTGTGCCAGCCCGAAGCAAATGAGATAGCGACGCGGCCACTCGAGAGGTTGTCCACTATGGACCATTCTTCAGCGACTCGAACCGGATGATGAAGTGGCAAGGCAACGCTCCCCGCGCGAATCTGTATTCGTTTTGTCAGAACTGCCAGCGCCGCGCTTAACACGGAAGGATTGGGATAAAGACCACCGAAATCCTGAAAGTGCCGTTCCGGCGTCCAGATAGCAGTGAAGCCGTGGCGGTCTGCGAACTTCGCGCTTTCCAGGACCAGCCGGTACTTATCGTTTGAAGCTTTCGATCCGTCGTCGGAGAAGAAATAGAGACTGAAGTTGAGGCTCCTGGCGGCGGGCCGGTCATTGTCGACCTTAGCAGTAAGAACCGGCTCGGCGACGGCTGCGGTGCTCGGTTCGGACTCGAGTCGCGCATGCAATTCTTCAGGCGTTAACGACTCGATCTCACGCAGCAAATCGTCGAGCTCAGCCATTTCCTGGTCTCGCGTAACCATCTCAAAAATGCGGCCGGCGAGTGCCGTCACAGTTTGCGCTTCAAAGACGACGCGTAAAGGCAGATCGATCTTGAAAGTCGTGCGAAGTTGAGCCACGAGTTGGAGCGCGATCAGCGAGTTGCCGCCCTGGTCGGCGAAGTTGTCCTCAGGGCGAATGCTGTCGACGCCAAAGAGGTCGCGCCAGATGTCGATGACAGATGATTCGACCGCAGCGACGGTTGAAAATGTTTCGGCATCTTCGAAGAGCGCCGGGTTTTCAATTCGCTCCGTCAGATTTTCACTCGCGACCGCAACAATATCGGGATTTGCTGAACTGGATGGTGGATCGATCCAGTATCGACGCCGCTCAAACGGATACGGCGGTAGCGGTACGCGCCGGCGCTGCTGACCGGCATAAAAGCCGGACCAGTCGATCTCCACACCCGCCGACCACAACCGGCCCACAGTTTTCAGCAGCAACTCGAATTCTGACTGGTCACCCTTCGGTGGTCGTAACGACGAAAGCGCGACGCGATCCAACGCCGCGCCCGGTTGCTGTGCGGCCAAAGCGCCCAGCGTCTGTCCTGGTCCAACCTCCAACAGGACGATCGCCGGATCGTTCAACAACGCGGCCACGCCGGGGGAGAATTGCACCGGTTTGCACAGATGTCGGGCCCAGTATGACGGGTCCACCGCTTCTGCTTCGGTAATCCACTGCCCCGTCACGTTCGACAGGTATGGTATCTGCGGGATGCGTAACGCTACGGCCCTGACTACCGCGGCAAACTCCTCCATCGCCGGCTTCATCATCGCCGAGTGAAAGGCGTGCGACGTATGAAGGCGACGACAGATCACGCCTGCGCCTGAAAGTTGTCGTTCCAAATCTTCGATAGCGTCGATCGTGCCAGAGAGTACACAAAGCGACGGTGAGTTGATCGCAGCCAGCGAGACCTGTTCGTTCAAATAACTCTCGGCTTCTTGTTGTGTAAGCGAAACCGCGAGCATTGCGCCGCGCGGTTGCCGCTGCATGATCTCGGCGCGGGCGGCTACCAGGCGCAGCGCGTCTTCCAAAGAAAAGACGCCGGCCAAACACGCCGCCACATACTCGCCAATGCTGTGCCCGAGCATCGCCTGTGGCACGACTCCCCACGCCATCCAGAGCTTTGCCAACGCGTACTCAACGCTGAATAGGGCAGGCTGTGCAAAGTGCGTATCAGCCAAACGCAAAGCGGCTTCTTCAGACGATAGATCCGTCGCGTAAATAATTTCTCGCAAGTCGACTCCGAGCGACGATCGCAGGAGTTCGGCACAATGGTCCAACTCACCACTAAACACCGGCTCACGTTCGTACAACTCGCGGCCCATGCCGACGTACTGTGCGCCTTGTCCCGGAAACATAAACGCGACGGGACGTTTCGCATATCGCGGTGCGCCCGCGATCACACGGGAACGATCCGGCGCAGTCAGTGCCACCACTGCCTCGTCACGGTTGCGACAGACCAGAGCCAGGCGATGCTCGAATCCTCTCCTGCCCGCGCTCAACGTATACGAGACGTCAGCAAGGTTGAGGTCGCTGCATCGCTTCAGTTGCAACGCCAGGTTCCTGGTCGCTTCGTCCAGGGCGGTCTGCGTCCTCGCCGACAAGACCAGCAGATGGTGTGAACCGGAGGAGTTGGAACTTACACTTACGGGTGCCTCTTCCAACACGACGTGAGCATTCGTTCCGCCGATGCCGAATGAGCTGACGCCCGCGCGTCGTGGAGCTCCGTTTGTATCCCAGGACCGTAACGCTGTGTTGACGAAGAAAGGACTGTTGCTAAAGTCGATGTTAGCGTTGGGCTGCTCAAAATGCAGACTCGGCGGAATCTGTCTGTGTTCAAGCGCGAGAACGGTTTTGATGAGACCCGCTATCCCTGCGGCAGCGTCAAGGTGTCCGATATTGGTTTTCACTGATCCGATGGCGCAGAAGCCCGTCGCCTCGGTACCCGTGCGAAATGCCTGCGTCAGCGCGGCGATCTCGACCGGATCGCCTAACGCCGTGCCCGTCCCATGCGCCTCAACGTAGCCAACGGTCTCTGGCTCGATTGACGCGAGCGCAAGCGCTTCTTCAATCACGGCGGCTTGCCCAGCGACGGCAGGTGCTGTGTAACCAACCTTCATCGCTCCATCGTTGTTGATCGCGGAGCCTTTGATGACCGCGTGGATAGTGTCGCGATCGTTTATGGCGTCGGCGAGCCGCTTCAGCACAACTACACCGAGGCCACTTCCCTTCACTGTGCCGCGCGCCTTCGCATCGAACGCGCGGCAGTGTCCGTCAGGAGAGATAATGCCGCCCTCCTGATAATGGCCGCCGAGTCCCTGCGGGACACTGACGGAAACACCACCCGCGAGTGCGATGTCACACTCGCGGTTCAGCAGACTCTGGCAAGCGAGGTGTACGGCTACGAGCGAGGTGGAGCATGCGGTTTGAATGCTAAGACTCGGCCCTTTCAAGTTCATCCGAAACGAGACTTGAGTGGCGAGGTAGTCTCGGTCGTTCCCAATGACGATTTGTGAAGCGCCAAGCGAATCGAGCAGCTTGCGGTTCGGGTAGAGATTGTGCAGGAAGTAAGAATTGAGACTCTCCCCGGCGAAGACGCCGACTCGGCCCTGGTAAGTCTCCGAGTTGTAACCAGCATTCTCCAGCGCGGCCCACGACCCTTCGAGAAATAGGCGATGCTGCGGATCGAGTGTTTCCGCTTCACGCGCAGTGAAACCGAAAAACGAAGCGTCAAACAGTTCGATATCGTCAAGAACAGCTTCGGCACTTACGTAGTGCGGATCGTCGGAGAAGAACGTGACCAGTTCGGCGCCGGCACACAGATGCTCCCAGAACTCAGCGACGTCCCGCGCGCCCGGGAACCGGCCCGAAAGACCCACTATCGCAATTTCATACGCGAACTGATCCGCTTCACTCATGCCCACCTCTTACGACCGGCAGCTTCTGGCGCCACTTTGGAGTGCGGTGACTTGTCACCGCTTGGTAAAAATACTAAAGCGCCAACAAATTGGCGCACTCCAAGGTGGCGCTCACAGAATTTCATGCCGGATTGACCTGAAGAAATCTATCCACAGCGTCCACATCTCTTCAGCACTGGTCACCACACGTTGCTGCTCGTCACCGTCCAACGATTGGTCCAACGTTTGGCTCGAACTCGCGACGTGCCCCGGTTCCTGCGCGACATGAATGTCGACCCACGGCAGCGTGCGCAGACCGGTAGACCGTTTCATCAGCGCGCCAATAGTGGCCACCATCGGCAGGTCAACCACCTCCGTGCCGTAAAGAAAACCGAGACCGGAGAGATACTCGCCCGACGCCTGTTCATATCCGGCGATCAGCTTGCGCGTCGCGTCGAGCGGCTGCGCTTCCGTAAATCGATCCTTTACGAAACCGCCGTCAACCATGGTCTCCACGTAGATCCGTTCGTGAGCGCGACACGGATCACCCTCTCCGAGTTCTTCCCAAAGAATGCGTGAAATGTAAGTTTGCGCTTCGACGTTCGGCGTGACCGATATCAGTCGTGAGAGGAATACCGGAAAATAATGAAGCGGATGAAACCACTGGCCCAAAATCACAACCGCGTGCTCCCTGGGCAGAGTACCGCAGTCTTCCTTCAGCTCTTTGAGGTAAGTTACAAGTTCTTCCCGCACCTTGTTTGCCGGCAGGTTGTCTATCGTGCTTTTGGAAAATGCTGGTGTTGCCATAACTCCGTTACCTTTCTTAATAACTCTGCTTTGCTAGGCCTTGCACAAAAAGTCGCAATTCAGTCTGCGGAGCGCCAAAGGCGCGAAATATGATAGCCAGGGGCAAGCGCCGAGCGGAGCGAGGCGCGTCGCCCCTGGGTAAAAGCATAATGAACGTGAAGCTCTGAAAGAGCGGAATAACTACCGCGGATATTTCGCACTTTCAGTGCTCTCGTCAAATTGATATTGGCTAACCAGGGGCGACGCGCCTCGCTCCGCTCAGCGCTTGCCCCTGGCTATCATATTTCGCGCCGTTGGCGCTGCGTCCACCGGTTTCCTACTTTTTGTACAAAGCCTCTTCGCTACTACTGATTCCGCGCTGACTTCGACCGCGCGCTGAGCGCTTCCTGTCTGGCGCTTGCGCGTTGGCGATTGACTGACGACTCTTCCTTTTGTTCAGGTGTACCGCTGAGATGTTGGGCCAACGCGCGAACCGTTGGGAATTTGAACAGGTCGGCAATCGGCACCTCGCTGCCCAGTCGTTGCTGTAGCTTTTCGTGCACGAGCACCAGCAGCAACGAATGGCCGCCGAGTTCGAAAAACACATCGTTGACGCCGACTGTTTTTAACTGCAGAAACTCCTGCCAGACTTCCGCGATCGTCTGCTCGAGTGGTGTCTGCGGGGCAGCATACGCAACCGTCAGTGTTGGCCTTGACGCACCAAGCGCAGGCAACGCGTTCCGATCCAATTTGCCGTTTGCACCCAGGGGCATCTGGTCGAGCAGCACAAACTGAGACGGAAGCATGTATTCCGGCAGTCTGTTCCGCAGGAAGTCGCGTAGTTCTTCGGTGGTTGGAGGTGTTGGTCCATTCATTGTGAGATAGGCAACCAGACGCCGTTCGTCCGTTACTGTCGCCACAGCCTCGCGCACGGCTGGATGATCGATGAGTGCCGTTTCTATCTCGTTTAACTCAATGCGATAACCGCGTAGTTTGACTTGATGATCGCGGCGCCCGAGATACTCAAGGTCACCGCCTGTGAGATAACGCGCGAGATCTCCGGTCGCATACAGACGCGCTCCCGGTTCGAGGCTGAAAGGGTGCGGCACGAACCGCTCAGCCGTTTGCGCGGCACTGTTGAGATAGCCACGCGCCAGACCCTCGCCGCCGACATACAATTCGCCAACAACGCCAACCGGCACAGGCTGGTGGGCGTCGTCCAGGACATAAGTTTGGACATTGGACACTGGACGGCCGATAGGAATGGTCGCCACCGTCGTGGTCCGTTCCTGGAGGTCGCACTTGTAAACGGTGGTCCATACTGTGGCTTCGGTTGGTCCATACTCGTTGTACAAAGATGTGTTCGACATCGTTTCGAAGTGGCGTTTTGGCAACTCAATTGGGCACGGCTCGCCTGCCACGATCACAGTACGAAGGCCCTTCAGTTGTTTGGGAGCAGCCTGACGTAACAGCAGCGAATAGACCGCCGGCAGGCACAACAAGTGAGATGCTTTTTCGTCTTCGATCAAAGTCGCGAAGCTCGTGAAGTCTCTCTCGAAATCTTTCGGCGGCAACACCAGTTTGCCGCCCTGACACAACGTCCAAAAGATCCCCGCCACCGAACTGTCGAAGAAAAAAGGCGAGACCAGTACAAAGCTTCGCACCCGTTCTTCGTAATAAATGAAACGCGCGCTGGTTGAATGGACCAGATTGCGGTGCGTGAGCTCCACGCCTTTTGGACGGCCTGTCGATCCTGAGGTGTAGATTACGTACGCCAGATTCCCGGCGCCGGTCTTCATCACAGGGTTTTTCGTGCTCTCGTTGAGCTTTTGATCGCAATCAAGCGGCCACAAGTCGGCGATTCCGGCAGACAGTCGTTCCACCAGTTTTTGTTGCGTCAGGAGCAGCTCGATTCCGGCTTCCTTCACAATCATCCCCAGACGTTCTGGCGGAGTGTCGGGCGCAAGTGGGACATAGGCTGCGCCCGCCTTTAGGATAGCGAGCAGTCCAACGATCATTTCCGCGGAGCGTTCGACGCAGAGACCGATCAATGTCTCTGGTCGGGCGCCGAAGTGTTGGAGACGATGCGCCCATTGATTGGCTCGTTCGTTCAGTTCGCGATAGGAAAGATGCATATCGCCGAAGACAACGGCGAGCGCATCAGGCGTACGTTTTGCCTGTTCCTCAAAGAGTTCGTTAATGCAACGTGGCTTTAGGAAATCCACCTGCGTGCGGTTCCACTCAGACAACAACTGTTGGCGTTCATCGTCGCTCAGGAAGGTGACAGCCGAGATTGGCTGCTTTGGATCCGCTGTAATCGCGTGTGCAAGATTCACGAAGTGATGGGCCATAGGTGCGATCATTTCGGCGTCAAACAAGTCGATGTCGTACGTCAGGCGGCAATCAAGTTCACCTGTTATCTCAGAGATTTCGAGGGCCAGATCGAAACGTGCGGCTGGGTTCTCGATCTCCAAGGCAGTCAATCTCAGATCGGAAAGCGTGAGTTCGTCCGTTGGCATGTTCTGCAAAGCGAAGAGCACTTGAAACAACGGGCTGTGGCTCAGCTCTCGCTCCGGTCTCAACTCCTCCACCACCCGCTCAAACGGCACCTCCTGATGCGCATACGCCTCCAAACATACTTCCCGCACTCGCCCCAGCACGCGCACGAAGCTCGCCTCCTCTGCAAGCTTCGTCCGCAGCACCAGCGTGTTTACAAAGAACCCGATCAACGGCTCCAGCTCTCGTCTGCCACGCCCAGCTACCGGCGTTCCCACCACCACGTCTCTTTCCCCGCTCAGTCGCCACAGCAACACCTGCCACACCGCCAGTAACGTCATGAACAGCGTGGCTCCCTCACTTCTTCCCAACTCTCGCAAACGCTGCGTCAACTCCCGCCCTACCACCACTGTTTCCACTGCCCCGCGCCGGCGTGACTCGCCTCTGCGCACCTGCGCCTGCGGCAACTTCAACACCGGCAACTCTCCCCTCAACTGCTCGCGCCAATACTCCAACTGCTTTTCCAGTCGCTCTCGCGTCAGCCACTGCCGCTGCCACACCGCGTAGTCCGCGTAGCTCACTTCCAGCTCTTGCAACCGCGACTGCTCGCCACCACTGTTGGCCGCGTACAACTCCCCCAACTCCTGCACCAACAGTGTTATCGACCAACCATCAGCAACGATGTGGTGCATCGTCACCAGCAACAGGTGCCTGGCCTCGGACAACCGCACCAGCCCAACACGCAACAGTGGTCCACGCCCCAGGTCAAACGGTTTTTCCGCTTCTTCACGCGCCAGTCTCCCGGCGTGCTTCTCGGCTTCCGGCAATTCACTGAGATCTATAAAGGACAGGTCGATGGGCACCGGCGGGCTTGTGAGCTGGGCCGGCTCGTCATCGATGATGATGAAGCTGGTGCGTAAAACTTCATGCCGTCGAATTATCTCGTTGAGACTTTGTTCCAGCGCGGCGACGTTCAGCAGTCCCTCCAGCCGCAGTGCAGAAGGAAGATTGTAAGTGGCGCTGTTTGGTTCCAACTTATCGAGCACCCACAACCGTTGCTGCGCAAACGAAAGCGGCGTGTTTGCTCCACACACCGTTGGACGGACTGGCGGAAGCGGCTCGCAGCCGGCGCGCATTTCGGCTTCGACAATCCGGGCCAGCCTTGCCGGCGTCGGATGCTCAAACAGCAGACGCAGCGGAACTTCGATCCAAAATGACTGCCGCACCCGCGATATCAATTGCGTTGCCAGCAGCGAATGGCCGCCCAGATCGAAGAAATCGTCCTCCGCAAGTACTCCCTCTCTGCCGAGCACCTGTTCCCAGATTCCACAAAGCACTTCCTCGACCGGCGTGCGTGCATTGCGGTAGTCGTCTTTGTGAACTGTCCTGTCCGGAGGAGGCAACGCGCGCCGGTCCACTTTCCCGTTTGGTAACATTGGCAACTGATCCATTCGCATGAACCAGGCCGGGACCATATATTCGGGAAGATGATCGCGCAGCAGGCCTTTAAGCTCGCTGGTTAGCGTCGCCGGAGCGCTGGCCTCCGCGACAACGTACGCTGCAAGCACCTTCCGGCCATCTTCATGTTCCCAATCCGTGACCACTGATTGCCGCACGTTGCGGTGAAGCTTGAGCGTCGCCTCGATTTCTCCAACCTCGACGCGGAAACCGCGTACTTTAACCTGGCGGTCGCTGCGACCGATGTACGCCAGGCGCCCTTGGTCGGCATGCCGCACCAGGTCGCCGGTCTTGTAGAGACGAGCACCAGCTTCGGCACTGAACGGATTGGGAATGAACCTCTCCGCCGTCTGCTCGGAACGGTTGAAATATCCACGCGCTAAACCTTCGCCACCGATATACAGCTCGCCTACAACACCGGGTGGCACGGGACGACAATGTTCGTCCAACACGTAGACCTGTGCGTTCGCTATTGGACCACCGATAGGCGGAAGCCTGGGCCATTCGCCGGCTGCGCCATCCAACCTCAACATCGTGGCAAGATGTGTTTCCGTCGGGCCGTAGTGATTGTCCAGATGACAACCGTCGAGTTTCGCGAACAGACGCTCGATCGCCGGCGTGATCTTCAATTGCTCGCCCGCGGTAATAACTTCTCGCAGATCCCGCGGCACAATTCCTTCTGCTTCGCACGCTTCAGCCAGATGTTGCAAAGCGACGACAGGCAAGAACAGTCTTTCGACACGTTGTTTGATGAGCAGACGCAACAATGCTCCGGCGTCGCGTCGCGTTTCTTCGTCGACAAGCACGAGCGTCGCACCCGCGCACCAGGTGGAAAACATCTCCTGAAAAGAAACATCGAAGTTGAGCGAGGCGAATTGCAGTGTCCGTGCACTCGCCCGGCTGCTATGCAACTGAAACGTGACGAGGTTGCAGAGCGCGCGATGAGACATCATCACGGCTTTGGGCCAGCCGGTCGAACCCGAAGTGTAGATGACGTATGCGAGGTTGTTGCTGGACACGCCGGTTTCCGGACTCGTGTCGCTCTCGCAAGCGATCAACTCCGTCTCAGTGTCAAGACAGATCGCACGTGCGCTTTGCGTAGGTAGTCGCTCAAGCAGATGTTGCTCAGTCAACACTACGGACGCATGCGTGTCTTCAAGCATGAACGAAAGGCGCTCATGCGGGTATTCAGGATCGAGCGGCAGGTAGGCCGCACCCGCTTTCAAAACTGCGAGCACTGCAACCGCCATTCTGGTTGAGCGTCCAGTCGCGACGGCGACCACCGATTCAGGTCCGACACCGTGACGCCTTAGAAAATGTGCTAAACGATTGGCGGCATGGTCCAATTCGCGATAGGTCAGAGACTCGCGCCCGCAGACGACAGCCACTTCGGCCGGCGTTCGCATCGCCTGCTCGTGGAAGAGATCCTGAATACAACGAGTCCGCGGAAATTCTGCTGCCGTGCTGTTCCCCTCGACGAGAATCTGTCGTTCCTCTGCCGGCTTGAGGAGCGGCAACTCGGAAATGCGCCGTTCCGGGTACTCCGCAATGCCTTCGAGCAGTGTTTCGAAATGCTCAAGCATCCGTTTGATGGCCGATTCCTCGAACAAGTCTGTGCTGTACTCAAAGACGCCCCGCAATCTTCCCTCTGATTCCTCGAGCGACAACATCAGATCAAACTTCGCCGTGCCAGTCTCGACATCCAGTTGCTCGATCTTCAGTCCGGGTAATTCCAGATCCACTCGCGGCGCGTTCTGAAAGACAAACAGTACGTTGAAAAGCGGCGTGCCTCCGGCATCGCGCACGGGTTGGAGTCGTTCTACCAGCATTTCGAACGGCACGTCTTGATGCGCGTATGCGCCGAGCGAGACTTCACGCACGCGCCCGAGCAGTTCGCGAAACGCCGGATCACCTGCCAGATTCGTGCGCAAGACGAGCGTGTTGACGAAGAAACCGATCAAGCTTTCGAACTCCCGCCGGCGACGGTTCGCGACCGGCACGCCAACCGCCACGTCATGCTGTGCCGCGTAGCGTGAGAGCACAATCTGAAACGCGGCCAGTATCGTCATGAACAGTGTCGCGCCTTCGCTTCGACTCAACTCCTTCAGCCCTTTCGTTAGCTCTCCAGTAAACTCAGCCGGGATGAAGGCCCCGCGCAGGCTTCTTACTTTAGGCCGCGGATGGTCCAACGGCAGTTCGAGCACTGGAGGCAACTCAGCAAACTGCTTTCGCCAGTAGTCGAGCTGTGCGTCGAGCGTTTCACCGTGTAGCCACTCACGCTGCCAGACCGCATAATCGGCGTATTGCCACCGAAGCTCTTCCAGCGGCGCCGCCGGTTGCCCGGTGAAAGCCGCGTAAAGTCTTGTTGCTTCGTGCGCCAGCACGCTTGCGGACCAGCCGTCGCTGATGATGTGGTGCATTGTGAACAACAGCAGGTGCTCTTCTTCAAGTAATCGCAACAACGTTGCGCGCAGAAGGGGTCCATGCGACAAGTCGAATCGATGTTGCGCATCTTGCCTTATTAACCGTTGGGCCTCGCGCTCGCGATCGATTTCATTCAGCCCCGATAGATCGATCAATGGAATGGCCAACGGGCGCGGCGCCGAAATGATTTGGACAGGGGTTCCCTGTGAAACATAGAAAGTGGTGCGCAACGTTTCGTGCCGGCGCACGATCTCGCTCAAAGCTTGCTCGAGCGCTGCGATGGCGAGCGTCCCTTGCAAACGAAGGGCGCCGGGCGTGTTGTACAAAGGATTGCCTGGATCTAACTGATCGAGAAACCAAAGCCTCTGTTGAGCGAAAGAAAGTGGTAATGGCTGCTCGCGCGAGACGTGCCGTAGCGGCGTTTCACTGTGCTGGCCACCACGCCTCAGGTTTTGCTCGACGAACTCCGCCAGTTCCGAAAGGACAGGTGTTTGAAAGATCCGGCTGAGCGGTAACTCCACTGAAAAGGCTTCCTGCACGCGCGAGACAAACTGCGTCGCCAGCAGCGAATGCCCGCCAAGATCGAAGAAATCGTCTTCCGCGCCTACCGGATCTCGACCCAGCAGCTCTTCCCAGATACCGCAAAGCGTTTCTTCCACAGGCGTGCGCGGTGGTCGATAGTCAGCTTGCTGAGCTCCCTCAAACCGGTCCGGAGCGGGCAGAGCCCGGCGGTCCACTTTTCCGCTGGGCAACACCGGTAACGTCTCCATTCGTACGAACACACTCGGCACCATCGGACCTGGCAACCGCTCCTTTAAATAGCGGCGTAGTTCGGCCGCTAAATTCTCGCGTTCGTCCACGGTTACCACGTACGCCACCAGGCGCCGCTCACCAGAGGTGTCCTCACGTCCCACCACTGCGGCCGCGACCACGCACGAGTGAGCGCACAACGCGGCCTCGACCTCACCCAATTCCACGCGCGAGCCACGCACTTTTACCTGTCTATCGACGCGCTCGAGGAACTCGAGTTCACCTCCCGGCAACCGGCGCACGAGGTCACCCGTCCGGTACATCCGCTCTCCTTGCTCGTCTCTGAACGGGTTCGGCACGAATCGCTCTGCCGTCAGGTCCGGGCGTCGTTCGTATCCGCGCGCGAGTCCGGCGCCGTCCAGGTACAACTCTCCCACGACTCCAACCGGCACAGGCCGCAGCCATTGGTCCAAAACGTAGGCGCGAACGTTCGCGACGGGCTTTCCGATCGGTACTGTCGCAGTGGAACTCGAACTGTCAGACACCCAGTAGGTGGCGTCTATGGTTGTTTCCGCTGGTCCATACAGGTTGCACAAACGCGCTTGGGGTAATCGTTCACGACACCGCGCTGCCAGCTCTTCGCTTAACGCCTCGCCGCCGCAGAACACGAACCTCAAGTTCGCACATGAGCTAAGCCAGGGCTCCTCGACCAGCATCCGCAGCAACATCGGTACGATCTGGATCACCGTCACCCCGTGTTCAATGATCGCCTGCACCAAGTAGGAGCTGTCCTGGTGGCCACCAGTTCGCGCCATTACTAACTTTGCGCCGGCCAGCAACGGCACATAGAACTCCCACACCGAAGCGTCGAAACCGATGGGAGTCTTTTGCAGGAACACGTCCGCTTCGTTAAGGGCAAACGCGTCGCGCATCCAACGCATGTGATTACAGAGTGCGTCGTGTGTGACCATCACGCCCTTCGGCTTTCCAGACGACCCAGACGTATAAATCACGTAAGCCACGTTTGCCGGGTCGACCGAGGGGACCAGGTTTTGCCCGCAATGCGTTGAGACGAACGAGTCGAGACAAACCACCTGCGCGCCACTCTCCGAGATCCCTTTAGCGAGCTGTTCCTGCGTTAGCACTACACGCGCGTGCGAATCTTCGAGTAGTAGTTTCAAACGCCCGGGCGGATACGAAGGGTCGAGCGGCACGCAGGTTCCTCCGGCCTTCAAGACCGCCAGCAGCGCGACGACGAGATCCGCAGAACGTTCAAGCAACACGCCGGCACGCCCTTCCGGAAGCAAGCCGAGACTTCGCAGGTGATGCGCGAGCTCGTTGGCGCGCTGGTTCAGCTCTGCATAAGTCAGGCGAACGTCTTCGCTGGCCTCTTCGCTGACGACGGCGATAGCATCCGGAGTGGCTACTGCTTGTTGTTCAAACAGTTCGTGGAGAAGTGTGTGCTGCGGATAAGCAACTTGAGTGAGGTTGTGCTCGGTAAGTAACGCGTGCTGCTCGTCGCCGGTCATCAACGACAGTTCGTGAATTCCACATTTGGGATCAGTAACGATACTTTCAAGCAATGTCTGGTAATGGGCTGCCATGCGCGTGATCGTGGCCGCGTCGGTGATATCCGTATCGTATTGCCAGACACCGATCAGTTCGTCCCCGTCTTCAGTCATCTCCAGCGCGAGATCGAATTTCGTCGTGCCACTCGTCGCGTCTTCGAGGCGCATGCGCAATCCGGCCAAATCGATCTGCGGCAGTGGCGCGTTCTGCAAAGCGAAGAGCACTTGAAACAACGGGCTGTGGCTCAGCTCTCGCTCCGGTCTCAACTCCTCCACCACCCGCTCAAACGGCACCTCCTGATGCGCATACGCCTCCAAACATACTTCCCGCACTCGCCGCAGCATCTCCTCGAAACTCGCCTTCTCTGCAAGCTTCGTCCGCAGCACCAGCGTGTTTACAAAGAACCCGATCAACGGCTCCAGCTCTCGTCTGCCACGCCCAGCTACCGGCGTTCCCATCACCACGTCTCTTTCCCCGCTCAGTCGCCACAGCAACACCTGCCATGCCGCCAGTAACGTCATGAACAGCGTGGCTCCTTCTCTTCTTCCCAACTCTCGCAACTGCCGCGTCAACTCCCGTCCCACCACCACTGTTTCCAGTCCTCCGCGGTGTCGTGACTCCGCTGTCCTCACTTTCGCCAGCGGCAACTTCAGCACCGGCAATGCTCCGCTCAACTGCTCGCGCCAATACTCCAACTGCTTTTCCAGCCGCTCGTCTGTTAGCCACTGTCGCTGCCACACCGCGTAGTCCGCGTAGCTAACTTCCAGCTCTTGCAACCGCGACTGCTCGCCACCACTGTTGGCCGCGTACAACTCCCCCAACTCCTGCACCAACAGTGTTATCGACCATCCATCGGCAACGATGTGGTGCATCGTCACCAGCAACAGGTGCTTGATCTCAGACAACCGCACCAGCCCGGCCCGCAATAGTGCATCACGCCTCAGGTCAAACGGCTTTTCCGCTTCTTCGCGCCCCAGCCGCCGGGCTTCGCTTTCAGGTTCCGCTAACTGCGAGAGATCGATCAGTGGTAAGGACAAATGCAGCGACGGCGAGATCACTTGTACGGCACGTCCGCGATGCGCGCGGAACGTCGTGCGTAAAACTTCATGCCGTCGAATTATCTCGTTGAGACTTTGTTCCAGCGCGGCGACGTTCAAGTCGCCTTCCAACCACGCAACGCCAGGCATGTTGTAAGCGGCGTCACCTGGTTGCAGTTGATCCAAAAACCAGAGACGTTCCTGCGCAAACAAAAGCGGAATATCGTCCTGTGATTCACGTCGCGGAATAGCCTGTTCAGGAGAGACGTCTGCCAGTCCTTCTTCTTCGAGCAGATACTCGAACAGCTCTAACTCTTCGGCGGAAACGCCGATCTCTTTCGATAATTCACGCATCTTCTTAGTTTGAAGTATGTCTCACGCAAAGGCGCAAAGTCGCCACGAAAACCGCAAAGAAAATCAAACGTTCCTTTGCTGTCTTTGCGTCTTTGCGTGACGCAACTGCTTTTGTAACTCTTCGGGCGAGACGCCTTTGACCTTTTGCAATACGCGCGCGACCTTTTCTAACTTTCCGGGTTGGTCTTCATACGCCCTCAGCGCCTGGGCCAACCCCTCGAGATTCGCAGACTCAAACAGGACTCTTAACGGAATATCAATGCGAAACAGTTGACGCATCGCAGCGACACAGCGCATCGCAAGCATTGAGTGGCCCCCAAGATCGAGGAAGTTGTCGCGGATCCCAACCCGTTCAACTCCCAGAACGTCACGCCAGATTCCTGCCAGAACCTCCTCGAGCGGCGTACGCGGTGCGACATACTCAGAGCCGGTGACGTTGACAGTCATATCGGGCGCGGGCAATGCGCGGCGGTCCACCTTTCCTCCCGGCGCCAGTGGCAGTTGTTCAAGCGATACGAACACAGACGGCATCATGTGTGCCGGCAAACTGTCCGCGAGGTAATGTCGTAACATCGTCGCATCGCATCCTCGCGCGCTCTGTTCGGGCACAACATAAGCGACCAGGCGCGCGTTGCCATGTGCATCAGCCCGAACTGCGACAACACAATCCTTCACAGCTTCATGTTGGACCATCGCCGTCTCGACTTCGCCGAGCTCGATGCGATAACCGGCCACCTTGACTTGATGATCGAGGCGTCCGAGAAACTCGATGTTTCCGTCGGACAAGTGCCGTGCTAAGTCGCCCGTGCGATATAGCCGCGCGCCGGGCACGGAGCTGTACGGGTGAGGAACGAAGCGCTCTGCTGTCGAAAACGAATCGTTCAGATAACCTCTGCCAACGCCAACGCCGCCGACGCACAACTCTCCGGCAACACCTTGTGGAACGAGGTTCAGATACTCGTCCAAAATGAATAACTCGGCGTTATCGTTTGGCCCTCCGATCGGAGGTGGGCTCGTCACGTTCTCGAGATCGATCAGTCGAAATGAGGAACACGTGTCAGTGCATTCAGTCGGGCCGTAAGTGTTCACGATCTCCGCACTGAAGTGCGCTGTCGACGTCCACTCGCGCAACCGCGAAACGCTGATCGGCTCGCCGCCCAGGAAAACATGTTTCAGTGATGCCAACTTCTGAAAACCTGATCCAGCAACATCGATCAGCGGGTAAAAAGCACTTGGCGTGCAGTTGAGAAATGTGATCCCTCTGTCGGAAATCGTCTCGACGATGTCCGAAGGGTCGTAGAAAGTCGATCTCGGAAAGTGCAGTTGCGCTCCGACCGTCAACGGCGCGAAGATGTCTTTCTGCGTCAAGTCAAAGCTGAACGACGACGTGATCAAAACCCGCTCGCGTTCTGTCAGCCCAAACTCCAAAGCGAACCATTGGGCCAGATTCACGAATCCAGCATGGGTGACTCCCGCGCCTTTAGGCCGCCCGGTGGAGCCTGACGTGTAAATGACATAAATCAGGTTATCTCTTGAAATATTCACCGCCGGATTAACTTGCGACTCACGCATGATTTCGGCTCGCTCAGTGTCGAGACATACCGCGCGCAAAGCATCCTGAGACAGTCGACCATCGAGCAGGCGACTCTCCGTCAACAACACGCGAGCGCCGCAATCACCAAGCATGAAAGCCAACCGGCCCTCGGGATACGCCGGATCAAGTGGAACGTAAGCCGCGCCGGCTTTCAGCACGCCGAGCACGGCCACGATCATCTCGACGCCGGGCTCGAGGCAGATGCCCACGCGCGATTCCGTTTCGACACCGTTGCGCAAAAGGTAGTGCGCCAGGCGATTCGCGCGCACATTCAACTCGCCGTAGGTCACTCGTTCAGTGCCGGAAACAACCGCGATCTGATCAGGCGTCTCCCGGACCTGCCGCTCGAAAAGCTGGTGAACGCACCGCCCCGAATTGTCTTTTCGCGTGTTGTTCCATTGCGATAACAAGACCGATCGTTCACTCGCGGTAACGAGCGGTATTTCCGCAACTGTTGGAATGGGACCAGTAGTGAAACTATTCAGGATGGTCTGCAGGTGACCAAGTATGCGCTGGACCACCTCGCCCGTAAAACGATGCCCGTCGTAGAAAATCTCCAGAGACAATTCGCTTTCGAACGTGGCAACGAGCGTCAGCGGATAGTTGGTCTGGTCGAACCACCAAACATCGCTCGCCTTCAAGCTGGTGCCACTGCCGAACGTGCCTGCATCAAGCGGATAATTCTCAAACACCAGCAGACTCTCAAACAAAGGCGTGCCGCTCGGGACCGCGCTCAATGCCTGTAGCTCGACCAATGGACTGTGTTCGTACTCTCGCGAGTTCGCCTGCTCAGCCTGAATGCGCCTGAGCCACACGTTGACAGACATCTCGGGCCGCACACGCACGCGCACCGGAAGGGTGTTTATAAAAAGGCCGACCATCTGTTCAATGTCCGCGACACGCGCGGGGCGCCCGGCAACGGTCGCGCCGTATAGAACGTCGGTCTCACGGCTGTAACGGCTTAGCAGCAGCGCCCATGCACCCTGGACCAGCGTGTTTGGCGTCAACTGGTGCCACCGTGCGAACGCGCGCAACCGGTCGCTCTCATCTTTCGAATAGCACACGCGTAATCGTCGCGTGTCGGGTTCGCGCGACGCATCGGCCGGAGCGTGATCCACCACCAAAGCAGTCGGCGCTGAAAATCCCTTGAGATAGGAACGCCAGAACGACTTCGCGCGCGCTGTGTCCTGCTGTCCCAGCCAGGCAATGTAATCTCGATATTCACGGCGAGCCGGCCGGCGCTCGTCGCGGCCCTCGCTCAGAGCCTGGTAGTCCTCGAAAACCTCTTTAAGTAGAAGCGCGATAGACCAGCCGTCTAACAATAGATGGTGATGAGTCCAGATAAACCGGTACGACTCGTCGCTGAGTCGTACCAGCTTCAGACGCATCAACGGAGCTGCGGTCAGATCGAATCCACGTCGCCGTTCTTCTTCCAACAAACCGTCCAGCCGGTGCTCATGGTCCACCTCCGGAAGCTCGCGCCAGTCTTGCCTTTCGACCAGCACTTCCACTGTGCGATTGACTGCCTGTAGCGGTTCTTCGAGATTCTCCCAGATGAAAGAGCTACGTAAGATTGGATGACGCTCGACAGCTCGACGCCACGCACGCGTGAAAGCTTCAACGTCGAGATCGCCCTGGAGCGCGAAACTCAATTGTCCCGTGTAAATGGACGAGCCCGCGTTGTACAAGCTGTGAAAGAGTATCCCCTGTTGGAGCGGCGAAAGCGGGTAGACGTCTTCGATCTCGCCTGGCACAAGATCGACGAAGTCGTTTATGTGTCGCTCGCCGCAATCGCTGATGATCGTCCGCAACGCTTCCACAAAACGTTGGGCGAGACCTTCTATCGTCCGGTGCCGGTGGAACCCAGTGCTATAAACCCACTCGCTCTTTAATTGCCCGCCGATCACATATGCGTTGATCTCCAGCAGTTGGCTGCGGCGCGCACTGCCATGGCGCGGCTTTCCATACGATTCACCTGCCAGTGAGAAGAGTGCTGAGTCATCAAACATCTGGTCCAACTGGCCCAGATAGTTGAAGCTGATTTCAGGTTTAGGTAGGAGGCGGATTTGCCGCGCTGCAACTTCGTCGTCGTTGAGGTAACGCAGCAGTCCGTAACCAATTCCATGACTCGGGACGCTGCTCAACTGCTGCTTGACCGACTGCAATGCCGCGCGCGGCTTTAGCCCTGACTTCGCTTCCAACAATACTGGAAACGCGTTGGTAAACCAGCCAACCGTGCGCGACAGGTCCACGTCAGCGAAAAGGTCTTCGCGCCCGTGTCCTTCAAGCTCGATCAAGAGCGTCTGTTCTCTGGTCCAATCCGAGAAGGCCTCAAGCAAGGCGGTCAGCAGCACGTCGTTAATCTGGATCTGGTAAGTCCGCGCAACGTTCCGCAACAGCGCCTGCGTTTCGCCGGCGTCGAGCGCGATCGTAAAAGTTCGCGTCTCGGCCTCTATGTTGCGGCCGTCATGGAGATCGACCGGAAGCGGCTTAACTCGTTTTGCAGACAAGTTGGTCCAGTAATCCAGCTCGCCGCAAGCTTGCTCGGAACGGGCATACTCCTCCAACAGCTTCGCCCAGCGCGCGAAAGAAGTAGTCTTCGGTTGGAAACTGACGGCTTCGCCGCGTTGCAACTGTTGATAGACACGGCCGAAATCTTCCAACAGGATCCGCCACGAGACGCCGTCAACCGCAAGATGGTGAATTACAATCAACAGACGTTGCGAACGTCCCGATCCAAGCTCAAACAACAACGTGCGCAGCAACACGCCGTTTGCCAGATTGAGTTGGGCTTGTGTTTCCTCTGCAATCGTCTCCAACGCAGACGCTTGCTCGTTCTCGTTTTGGTTAGACAAGTCGACGACGCGCACATTTGCTCGGCTGCCGTCTTGATCCGGATCTGCGATGAATTGCCGCCACCCTTCCGGCTCGTGGACAAATCGCAGTCGCAACGCGTCGTGATGCTTCAACAGGTGTGCAAACGCTTGCTCCAGCACGCCAGGGTCGAGGTGCTCGTGCGGCTGGAGCATCAACGCCATGTTCCAGTAATCGGGGACTGAAAAGTTTTGCTCGAAGAACCAACGCTGAATCGGTGTGAACGCCACGTCGCCGGTGACCCGCTCCGGCTCGAGGTAAGTCGCGCCGGACGCGGAAACGACGGCGGCCAACTCGCCCGGAGTGGGATATTGGAAGATCTGACTCGGCGACATTTGAAGCCCGGCAAGACGAGCGCGCGCCGCCACCTGAATGCCGAGAATCGAATCGCCGCCCAGTTCAAAAAAGTTATCGCTAATGCCAACGCGCTCGAGCCTAAGAACTTCGGCCCAGAGATCACACAAGACACGTTCGGCAGAGGTCTGCGGCGGCGCGTAAGATCCATCCAAACCAGGAGGCACAACCTCCGGCGGCGGCAATGCCCGGCGATCAATCTTGCCGTTTGGCAACCGCGGCAACGCTTCCAATGGAGTGAAGATCGCGGGGATCATGTGCTTAGGCAAACGATCCGCTAAGAATTTCCGCAGGGCCGTCACCGTCATTTTCTGCTTTTGATCGACAACAACATAAGCCACGAGCCTGCGTTCGCCTTCAGCTTCTTCGCGCGCTATGACGACCGCGTCACATACCGCTTCGTGCCGTAGCAGCGCGGCCTCCACTTCGGCCGGCTCGATTCGATGGCCGCGAATCTTTACCTGCTGGTCCATCCGTCCCAGAAACTCTACCTGTCCATCGTGCCCTCGCCGGGCTGCATCGCCCGTGCGATAGAGCCGCGCCCCGGGTTCTGAGTTGAATGGATCCGGGAGGAACTTCTCAGCAGTCAATCCCGGATCGCCGAGACACCCGCGACTGATGCCGGCCCCGCCGAGATACAATTCACCTCGTGCACCGGCAGGCAACGGCTGAAGGTGCTGGTCCAAAACATACGCCTGAGTGTTAGCAACGGGGCGGCCGATAGGAACCGCCGTAATGGGCGCATCTTTGGAGTGCGGCGGCCTCTTTGGAGTGCGCCAACTTGTTGGCGCTTTGGTATTGTTACCAAAGCGGTGACAAGTCACCGCACTCCCAGGAGGGAGCTGCACTCCAAAGAGATCACACATCGTTGACACAATAGTCGTTTCGGTTGGCCCGTAGGTGTTTACCAGACGGATGCGTCGTCCAACATTTGTACGCCATCGCGCGACTCGTTGCGGCTGAGCTACATCTCCGCCAATGATGATCAGGCGCAAGTGGCTTGCCGTGGCCCAATCGTGGCTGTTCAGGTGGGCGACCAGTTCGTTCCAGTAAGTGGTGGGAAGATCGAGTACGGTTAAATTCTTTTCGCAGCACTCTTGCAAAAACGCTGCCGGATCTTTAGGCACTTCACCGTCGCGCAGCACGAGAGTCGCACCGCTGGTCAGACACACGAAAATCTCTTCTGCGTGGCCGTCGAAGCTGAAGGGTAGGAATTGCAGCACGCGATCGTGCGGTACGATCTCGAACGCGACACTCGCGGCGCGAATGTAGTTTGCCAGGGAGCCGTGTTGGACCATCACGCCTTTCGGTTTTCCTGTCGAGCCCGACGTGTAGGTCACGTACGCGAGATTTCCGGTCGACGCGATGGGCAACGGGTCTGCGTCACTCTCGGCATCGATCGCCGGTGCATCCAAATCGAGAAGTATCAGTCGCGCGCCAGATGAGGCGAGTCGCTCAACGAACCTCTGTTCGGTGAGCACAAGCGAGGCGCCGCTGTCTTCGAGCATGAAGTGCAGACGCTCTTTCGGATACGATGGATCGAGCGGCACGTAAGCACCGCCGGCCTTGAGCACGCCAAGGATGCACGCCAGCATTGCGGCGGAACGTGAAAGACAGATGGCAACCGTCACCTCTGGCCCCACACCACGCGAACGCAGGTAATGGCCCAGACGGTTCGCACGTTCGTTCAGCTCGCGATAAGTCCACGTATCCCGATCGGAAGAAACGGCCGTCTGATCGGGCGTGCGCGCCGCCTGTTGCGCAAACGACTCGTGCACGGACGTCAACGATACAAACTCTGTGTGCGTTTCGTTCCAGTCGTACAGGAGTTGGCGTCTCTCGGCATCTGAAAGCAGCGGCAGTTGTGACAAGCTAACGCGCGGATCGTTAACGACACTTTCCACCAGGATGCGGAAATGCTCACTCAGCCGTTCGACAGTCGAGGCATCAAACAAGTCGGTGTTGTACTCGAACGAAGCTGCCAACCCATGGTCAACTTCGGCCATTGTCAGTGATAAATCGAACTGCGCAGCGCGTTGGTCCAGCGCCAACGATTCCAGCGACAGGTTGCTGAGTTTCAACTTGACGCCGCTTTCCCCCAGCACGAACGCGGACAACCCCTCATCCTCGTGCAAGCGCGTCTTCTGAAACGCGAACATCACCTGGAACAACGTTGAGCGAGCGGCATCGCGTCCCGGCTGTAGCTGCTTAACCAGTAAACCGAATGGGTAGTCTTGATGCTCAAAGGCTTCGAGCGCAGTTCGCCGCGTCTCTGTGAGAAACTCTGAGAACGATTTGTCAGCGGAAACTTCTCCGCGAAGCACCAACGGATTTACGAAGTAACCGACCGTGCCGGAAAACTCCGCAGACGCACGGCCTGACGATGGCGAGCCAACCAGGATGTCTTCCTGGCCGGTGTACCGGTATAGCAACACCTGGAACGCAGCGAGCAGTGTCATGAACAGCGTAGTTTCATGACTGGTGGCGAGAAGCTTCAGCCGCCCAGTCAGCGGCTGGTCCAGCCTGGCCGAAGCGCACGCTCCGCGATAAGTCTGCACCGCAGGACGCGCGCGATCGGTTGGGAGATCGAGCACCGGTAACTCACCTGCCAACTTCTGAAGCCAATACTTTCGTAAGCGCTCGCCATCGGGACCGCGGAGCAGTTCTTCTTGCCAGCGAACGTAGTCAGAATAGAGTGGGACCGCGTCCCCGGGTGTCGCCGGCCTGTTTTCAATTTCCGCCTGGTAGAGTTGGCCCAATTCGCGAATCAGCACGCCCAGGGACCAGAAATCAACGATCAGATGGTGAGCGCTGAGCAGCATCACGTACTCTCGCGCGGATCGTTCGAACAGAGTGACGCGCAGCAGTGGTCCGCTTTCAAGATCGAAGGTGGTCCATGCATCCTCGTTCAACCGAGCGCGTAACGTCTCTTCAGACCAACTTGCTCCGTCTTCAACGCGAAAAAAGATCTCTGCGTGCTCTTGTACGATGCATACCGGCTTACCTTGTCGAGACGGAAAATTCGCACGCAACATCGGATGACGCTGGACCAACGCACCGAAGGCGCGGCGCATGGCGCCTGTGTCTACCTCGCCGTGAATTCGCGCGGCGACCGAGACGTTATATGCGGTGCTCTCCGGCGATACCTGTTGCACGGTCCAAAGCGCCTGCTGGCCGTGTGACAAGGAATACTCACCTTCGTCGCTCACGCTTAAAACATTTGAGACCGCCGGCGCGCGTTTAGCCTGCGACAGTTGGATCAATGTTTCATTTGTGAGGTCTGCAATCGTTCCGCTCCCCAGGAAACGCGTCAACGATAGTTTCACGCCGAGGGCGGTTTCGATCGTATGCGTCAACTCGAGGGCGAGCAGAGAGTCGATGCCGTAGCGAGCAATCGACTGGTTGTCGTCAACGAGTGGCGCCTCGATATTCAGTTTGGCAGTCAACAGGAGGCGCAACCATTGCCCGACACTTTCTGCGTTCAACTCAGCAGGAGCAGCCGGCACGCCACGTTTCTGAGCCTCGACCGCCGGAGCACGCCACTCCGCAATGACTTTCAAACTGTTTGCCAGAAAACCTTCTCTGCAAGCAGCGCGACGAACTTTGCCGCTCGATGTCTTCGGAAGCGTCCCGGACTTGATCAGCACTACGGCGGCGGGCTGTATCTCAAACTCTTCTGCGATTACTTCGCGTATCACTTCCACGATCGCAGGCGCCTCTGTTTTAGAACGCGTCTCGATCTCCTGGACCACCACGAGCCGCTCTTCGCCATTAATCTCGACCGAAAAGGCCGCGCCGCCGCCAGGCTTGAGTGACGCAGGACCCTGCTGCATCACCGACTCGATGTCCTGTGCGTAGTGATTGCGACCACGGATGATGATCAGATCCTTGAGCCGCCCGACGATATACAACTCGCCGTCGAGAACAAACCCTAAATCCCCGGTGCGAAGAAAACGCCCTCGCCTGTCGTTCGAGAGACAAACCTGAAAAGTGCGCTCGGTTTCTTCCGGCCGATTCCAATAACCCGCAGCCACGCCTGGCCCGGAAACCCAAACCTCACCCACCTCATTCGGCGCGCAAAGGCCGGTGGATTCAGGATTGACAATGACGACCTCCGTTCCGTCCCCTGCACGACCGCAGCCGACAAGCGTTCGCGAACCTGGCGCGCCGGTTTCCGATTGCACGACTCGATGCTGCTCTAACGCGGAACCCTGAACCGTGCAATGGACCGGTCCGTCGTATCTTCGTCCGCCAGTCACTTTCAGTGTCGCTTCCGCGAGTCCGTAGGCCGGATAGAACGCCTGACGATGAAAACCACACGACGCGAACGCTGCGGTAAATCTTTCCAACGTCTCGTGGCGCACCGGTTCGGCCCCGTTGTAAGCGACGCTCCAGGTGCTGAGGTCGAGCGATACGCGAGCCGCTTCGTCGATCCGGCGCACGCACAAGTCGTAAGCGAAATTTGGACCACCACTGTGCGTCACCCCATAGCGCGAAATCGCTTGCAGCCAACGCAACGGATTTTGTAGTAGGGCGGTGGGCGACATGAGCAGGCCCGTGAAGCCACTGTAAAGTGGTTGAATGATTCCATCAACCAAACCCATGTCGTGAAAATGAGGCAGCCACGATAGCGATACGCTTTGTGGACCATGCTCGAATCCGTGCCGAATGTACGCGGAGTTTTCGAGGACGTTGCCGTGCGTCACCATCACGCCTTTAGGCGTAGCGGTTGAACCTGAAGTGTATTGGAGGTAAGCAAGGGCGTCGCTGTTCGTCAACGGCTCACGCCAATCTGTAGCCACATCGTCTGCGATCGCATCGGTAGTTAGCCAATCAATATGACGCGTCCACGACGCGCGCTCATCCTGCAACAGTTCGATTCGTGATAAGACCTGTCGAGTAGTTAAGACGCAGACAGCCTGCGCGTCGTCAGCGATGGCTTGTAAACGTGCCAAACCGCGCCTTGTCTGCGGCATGCTCGAGGGAACGGCTACTGCTCGCGCGTAGAGACAGCCGAAGAAAGCTACGATGAAGTCGAGACCCGGAGGATATAGCAACAACACGCGCTGGTCCTGCAAATTCCGGCATTGCAGCAACACAGCAACAGCTCGCGCACGCAGATCGAGCTCACCGTAGGTGATATGTGTAATCTCACTGTCCGCGCCCGCGAGAAAACGGTAGGCCGTGAGCGTTGGCTCGTTTGAGCTTCTAACGCGAAGAAGATCGATCAGGGTAGATAGTTTGGTCTCAGTTTCAACCGGATAACGAGAGGGATGCATAACACGCTGTGATCATGATTGGTAGTGCCCTGATTTAGTTTCTCTGTGCAACCTCTGTGTCCTCTGTATCTCTGTGGTTAACTGTTCTGCGGGAAAAACCACCACAGAGGCACAGAGGACACAGAGGTTGCACAGAGAATTTAAGTGTAACGATAAGCGCGCCCCCAAGTGTTGCGTTTGTCCTGCAATGTCAAAACGTCTCAGTCTTCCACTTCTCCCACGCGATCGCTGAGGCGTCGTGATGTCTCGAGTGCTTTCTTACTGACGTGAACTACTCACCCGCCACCAAAGAGCAACCGGCCGACCTTATTTGCCAGATCGTAATCGCCCATGACATGGATCTTCCCCTGATCGAACGCAGCAATGGCGTTGAGTCTACAGTTGACGAGATCAAGCAGATCGGCCGCTGAAATCCGCACCGTACAATCTGCATCTCCGTCCAGGGCTTCTGCCACGCCCTCCGACTCTCGCAACGTCAACATCCATGTTCCACCATCGCTAACATCAAACTTGCACCTGCCGTTAATTCCCCGCAGACGAGCGTTCCCGTTCTTCAACAATCGCGGGACGTAGCTGCCGAATATCTCTTCAACACTTGAAACCCTTTCGCTCTCCTCCGTCGTGCTCCCAGAAGGCAGATACGGCGAGGGCACATTGTCCCAATCGTTTCCAACGATCGGATATTCGAGGCGCGCCAGCAACCGATTCATTTTGTCGAGCAGTTCATCAGGAATGTTCGAGCGCGAAATAGTTGAGCCGCGTCCAATTGAGTCAGTGTTGACCCTCTTTGAGAAGAGAATCTTTCTATCTCCAGATCCCTGATCGTGTTCAGTCGAAAAGACGGCATTAAGAAGTTTCTCGTCCCAATCGAGCCCGAGTGCGGCGAACATCGTCGGCAACGTTTGCAAAGGATCCACAACCAGAGTTTCGTACTTGATACGAAAACTCTGCGTAGAATGTGCCAGCTCGAACTCGAGCAATTTAGTTGTCTTCTCAACCCAGCTATCCACCATCGCTGCGACGAGGTTATCGGGCCTCTTCTGCACGTAGGGAACGAGTTCAGGCAGAAAGCCCAAACGACTGCACTCGATGCTTGAATGCACGACGTCCATGCAGTTGCGATAAAGACAGAGATATTTGGCGTCGGGAAAAACGTCGCGTAAGTAGCTCAGGTACTCCAAGTTTTCGGTAGTCTTTTCGCACCACATCTGCTTGCCTTTGGCCCGTGCGTACCTCTGCATGAACTCGTCAACAACGGCCCGGACCTCGGCGGCTACCAACCGTTCCCGCGTCGCTTCGTCCGTCACTTCCATCGTCTGTCCGATCGAATAAAAGATGGACGTGTACAGGCTGCGACAAAGCTGCCCGAGATGAAGATGGGCCGGACTGCAAACCTGCGGGTGAGTGTCAATGATGTAACGCAGCAAAGTTGATCCTGAACGTTCGCATGAGAGAACGAATACAGGCGGCACTGCGAGTAATTGATTTTCCTGGACCATTGCTTCAGCTGGTACTGATGACGACGGACGACTTTGCAGAAGTCAGAATTTCCTGCTCCAACTTACCGTAGTTCAACTTGAGAATTCGGTCGGCAACGTGGAAATAACGATCATCGTGACTGATGACGACCACTGTCTTTCTTCTTGCCTTAAGCTCCGGCAAGAGCCGCAAGTAGAAAATCTCTTTGAAGAGTGGATCCTGATCCGCCGCCCACTCGTCGAAAACATAAAAAGGACGATCCTCAAGATATGCGGTCAACAACGCGAGCCGCTTGCGCTGACCATGCGAAAGCTCCGTGGTCGACAGTACTCCGTCTATCACCTGCACTTTGCGATCGAGGTGCAAACGGCGCAAGTACTGAAGAGCCTGCTCATCCAGTGCGCCGGCATTTAATCCCAGCAAACTTTCAAATAGATAGAAATCAGAAAAAACTGCGGAAAACAGCTGTCGATATTCATCGCGAGTCTCGTCCGTGATCTGTTCTCCGTTCAGATGCACCGTGCCTTCGTCGGGTGCATATAATCCCGTGAGAAGTTTGGCGAGGGTTGTCTTGCCACAGCCATTGCCGCCGACGAGAAACACTAGTTCAGCGGGGCGAAAGCTCAAAGTCATTGGACCCAGCTTGAATCCGTCTCCGTCTTCGCTGCGGTATGAATGCGTCACACCCTGTAACTTTAGACTTTGATAATCGCCGCCAGGCGAATTCACCACAGTGGAATGCTCGACCCTTTCGGCCGCCAGCGACAGTCCCATCGCTTCGATCTTCTGCAAGGCGATGTTGGCGCGGCCCAGCATCGGCAGCGCATTCATGATCACCTCCAACGGCGGCATCAGATAGAGAATGACCAGGCTGAACCCGATCGTTGTGCTGATCTCCGTCGGTTGCAAAGCCGGCAACGCGAAGAGCAGCAGTCCGATGAGGATGAATATCAACAGATGCCCAAAGCTGGCCGTGAGCGCGTAGACGGCGTCGCCCGCCGAGGCTTTGCGACGGAAAGAGAGCGCGGCGTCTTCGAGCTGATCGTGGAAGAACGCTTCGCGACGTGAGCGGTTAAGCTTGAGTTCCTTGTTACCGTCGATTAAGGCTCGGAAATGTTTAAGCAACGCATCCAGTTCATGCCGGCTTGCGCCTAGATAACTCAAAGCTCGCCTGAGCGGGATCTGATAACAAAGCACTCCAACAGCCAGAAAACCGAATACGCCAAGCAACGCCGGCCACGACAACCAACCGAGATAACCAAGACACGTGATGACCACTATGATGTGAACGCCGAGCATCGGCGCCGAGGTGAGAGCGGCTGATATGACTGAGACATCGTCAGTGAGCGTCGCCAGCAGACGCGGCGCTCCCAGTTTTTCCAGATGATGAAGCGGCGCGCCGAGAATCCTGCCTGATAGTTCAAGACGTAGTTTGAATGTGACTCGATGCGCGAGTTGGACCAGGAAGATCCATGAAGCGGCGCGGCTTACGAGCATCACGAGACAGAACAGAGCAAAACTCCAGATGAGCGTGTCCCGGGACACGTTCGACTTGCTAAGCACAGAGTTGATGACGATCAGAAGCCCGGTGTTACTGACACCTGCGACGATTCCAGACAACACCGCGAGGCTGACGGTACCGAGCGACGACCGCAGGAGAAAACGGACGAGTTTCATGACTAATTAAAACTTGCAGTTCGACTGGGCGGGAGAAATGATCGCTACACAGTTGACCATCCACTGACCGATTCAGTCAACTGACGCAAGGCGATCCGCAGTGAGCGCAAGACTAATTTTAGGACCACTGGATATGGACGTCGAATACGGGTTACACACCGCGAAAAGCTGGACCAGAAAAATAGTATTTGCCGGGCTTTGCCTCAAAAGTCGGAAATCAGTCTGTGGAGCGCCAAAGGCGCGAAATATGAAAGCCAGGGGCAAGCGCCGAGCAGAGCGAGGCGCGTCGCCCCTGGGTCCACGCGTAAACAACCGTGAAGCTCTGAAAGAGCGCAATAATAGCGAAGATATTTCGCACTTTCAGTGCTCTCTTCAATTGGTTTCCGATAACCAGGGGCGACGCGCTTCGCGCTTGCCCCTGGCTATCATATTTCGCGCCGTTGGCGCTGCGCCCGACTGGATTCCAACTTTTGGGGCAAAGTGTATTTGCGGAGCTTTGCACAAAAAGTACGGTCTAAGCCTGCGAAGCAGGCGGAAGCATAAAGCCTGGGGCGTAAGCCCCAGGTCAACAGCGCAAACAGATTTCAAGTCCGCGAACGCGGGCGACAGCGCGATCGCAATGAAATGTTAACGATTTTGCGGCCAACTAGCTGCCGCCCATTTCATGGGCTCGCAATTCATTTTCATTCTGATCCTGGGGCTTGCGCCCCAGGCTTTATGCTTCCGCCTGCTTCGCAGGCTGAGAACCGCACTTTTTGTGCAAGGCCTATTGCGGCTTGCGGCAAGTAGAATGGTGGGATGTCAGTGGCGACTGAAGTCGGGGGCGGTGTCATCTCAGAGGTCGCCCGCCCCTGCGGCGGGTGGCCGGGCCGCGAGCAACTCGACGCGTTGAGCCAAGTCAGCGAGCGTCCCGGTCTCGAAGAACTGACTCAGGGGGAGTTCGACGTTGAAGCAATCGCGCACCCGCGAGATGACCTGCGTGGCATGGAGCGAGTGGCCGCCCAGATCGAAGAAGTCATCCTCGACGCCGACCGCTTGTAGTCCGAGGACTTCGGCGTAGAACCCGGCCAGCCGGCGCTCGACCACCGAACGTGGCGCAACGAACTTCGTCTCCAACTCGGGCCGCCCTTCGTCGGGCGGTGGTAGCGCCCTGCGATCCACCTTGCCGTTGGCGTTGAGCGGCAGCGCGTCGAGCTCCACGAACGCCGAGGGCACCATGTAGACCGGCAAGTGTGCGGCGAGGTGACGGCGCAATTCGCCCACCCCGCACGTCTGCCCCTCTTTCGCCACGAAGTAGGCCACGAGGCGGCGGTCACCCGGCCTGTCTTCGCGCGCGACGACAGCCGCCTGCGCGAGGTGCGGGTGTGCCGAGAGCAGCGCCTCGACTTCGCCCGGCTCGACGCGGAAACCGCGAATCTTGACCTGCTGGTCGCTGCGCCCGAGGAACTCGACGCAGCCATCGGGGAGGAAGCGCGCGAGGTCGCCTGTCTGGTAGAGGCGCGCGCCCGGCTCCGAAGAGAACGGGTCAGGGATGAATCGCCCGGCAGTGAGCGCCGGCCGGTCGAGGTAGCCGCGCGCCAGCCCGGAACCCCCGACGTACAGTTCGCCCGGAACGCCGACGGGCACGGGCCGCAGGTGTTCATCTAAAAGGTAGATTTGGACGTTCGTCAGGGGGCGACCGATGGGGACGAGATGCGCCTGCGGGCCGACGCTCGTAACCTCTTGCCACATCGCGAAGGTTGTCGTCTCCGTTGGACCATAGACGTGCAGGAGCCGCCCCGGTCGCCCCTTCTCCAAGACCTCCCTGACCCATTTCGGCTCGACCGCCTCGCCCCCAAACAGAAGGTGCCGCAGCCCCCGGAAGGCCGCCGGGAGTTCACGCGCCATGTGATTGAAAAGGGCCGTCGTCAGAAACATGACGGTGACGCCGTGCGCTTCGAGTTGCGCAGCCAATGCGTGGGGCGCGAGAGCTATGTCCTTCTCAATGATGACAAGGCGCGCGCCCGACAGCAGGGCACCCCAGACCTCGAAGGTGGCGGCGTCGAAGGAACTGTTCGAGACCTGCGCCACCACGTCCGACTCTTCAAGTGTGACGTAGTTCGTGCCGCGGACGAGGTTGTGAACCGCCCGGTGCGGGACAGCCACGCCCTTCGGCTGCCCCGTCGAACCCGAGGTATAGATGACGTAGGCGAGGTTCTCCGCGCCAGCGGTCGGCACCCTGCCCTCTGCTGCGTCCGCTCCTTCTTCCTCGCCCTCCTCCGCGTCGAGACGAATGGTGTAGCCCCAATACTCGTTGAACTTCTCCGCAAGGCTCGACTGTGTGAGCAGCACGTGGGCCTGCGCGTCGTTGAGCGTGAACGCGAGCCGTTCCTGTGGGTACGAAGGGTCGAGCGGGACGTAAGCGCCGCCCGCTTTGAGCACGCCGAGCATGCCGACAACCATCTCAGCCGAACGCTCCGTACACACACCGACCAGCGCACCTGGCCCAACGCCGAGGTGGCGAAGGCGACGAGCGAGGCGTCCGGAGTGCTGGTCCAACTCCGCGTACGAGAGTGTGCGCTCGCCGCAGACGACAGCCGTGCGGTCGCCCATCCGGCGTGCGACCTCCGCGAACTCCTCGTGAAGGCAGCGGAATTCTCGCGCGCCGTGCGCCTCGTCGTTCCACTCGGTGACAACTTGCTTTCGCTCTGCTTCCGTCATCAGCGTCAGCTCCGACAGGCGCCGCGCGGGGTAGCGGGCCACGTCTTCGAGCACTGTGCGGAAGTAGCCGAGCGTGCGCGCAACCGTCGCCGAGTCGAAGAGGTCTGTGTTGAAGTCGCACTCGAGTAGCAGCCCGTTGCCGCGGTCCATCACGTTCAGACTGAAGTCGAACTTGCTGTGGCCGACGGGCGACGAGACCCACTCGACCTCCAGCCCGAACATCGGCGGGACGGAGAGCGGTTCGAGGTTAAAGGTGGTAGAGAAGAGCGGGAAGCGGCTCGCGTCGCGCGGGCGGCGCAGCTTTTCGACGAGGCCAAGTACGGAGTAGTCCGCGTGCTCGTAGGCTTCGAGCAACAGGCCGCGGACGTGCGCCATAAACTCGGCGAAGGTCGGGTCAAGGGCACCCGGGGCGAGGCGGCTGCGGAGGGGGAGTGGTCGCGTGCAGAAGCCGACGAGCCGGGCCTCGGCGCGCCCAACGCGGCCCGCGACCGGGATGCCGATAACCACGTCTGCCTGGCCCGTCAGACGGTGGAGCAGCGCGAGGTATCCGGCCAGCAGCGTCATGAAGAGCGTGCCGCCGTGCCGCCGGCCAAGACTTTTCAGATCCTCGCAGAGTTGCCGTTCGAAGGACGTGTGCAGGCGTGCGCCGCGGTAGGTCTGCGCGGGCGGTCGCGGACGGTCGGCGGGAAGGTCGGCATGCGGCGGGTCGCCGCCCAGCCGCGTTACCCAGAAAGACTCATCGTCGGCCCGCTTCGCTAGCTTCTCGGGCCGCCGCAGACTCTCGGCGTAATCGCCGAACTGCAAAGGCGCGTCCAACTCCCACGCGACCCCGCGGCACCCCGCCTCGTAAGCGGCGCAGATCTCATCCAGCAGCACTCCGACCGACCACCCGTCCGAGACGACGTGATGCGTGGAGAGCACGAAAAGGTGGTGCTCTTCTTCGAGCCGGAGGACGTGGGAGCGCAGCAGCGGAGCGACGCCGAGGTCGAATTTCCGGCGACACTCCTCCGCCAGCCAGTGCGCGGCCCCTGCCTCGCGCTCTGCGGCAGAGGGCGCGTCGCTGAAGTCAGTGAGCGGCAGTTCGCTCGGCGACGGTGCGTGGACGAGCTGCTCCGCGCCGTCGTCGCTGAGGCTCGTCCACAGCGCCTCGTGGCGGGCGACGGCCGCTTGGACGGCCTCAGCGAAAGCCGTCAGGTTAAGTGGTCCGCGGAGCCGCAGGCAGAGCGTTTCGTTATAGGCGCACGAGGCGTCGTCGCCCACCTGCGCCAGAACCCAGAGCTGCCGTTGCGCCTCGGTCGTCGGCACACGCCGGACAATGTGGGCCGCCTCGGCGGCGAGTTCATAAGTGGGGGCGTGAGCTGGGTCAGACGGATCGGACAGTTGCGGACGGAAGCGCTCACGCAGCGCGTCGAGGTGCGGGAGATTGCCGAGCACTGTTGCGGCGTCGACCCCGAAGTCAATGAAACAGGCAAGTTCGTCAACGCCGATTTCAGCCAGACGTTGGACGACTGGCGCGCAGGTCTCTGGTGTGCCGATCAGTGCGCTCGTCTGCACGTAACGCTCGTAGGCGGACGAGAGGAGGTAGTTTAGGTCGTCTTCCGAAAGTCTCTCCAAGTCAATCTGTAAGCCCTGACTGCGGACGAGGTTCTGCAAGAGGTCGAGGGAAGATTGGAGGTAGTCGCAGAAGGGGCGGCGAGCGCGCTCGCGCACGGCCTTGGCTTCCGCTCCGACAAACGTGTGCACCAGCAGCGCGACATGGCCGCGCGTGGGGTCGTGGCCGTGGTCAGCCAACGCCCGGCGGTAGAGGGCGACGTTGCGCGCGAGGTCTTCCACGGTCTGCCCCATCAGGTTCGTCAGGATGCCGGCGCCGATCTCGCCCGCGCGTCGGTACGTATCCGGGTTGTTGACGACCGTAATCCCGATGGGCAGTTCGCGCTGCATCGGCTGCGGGAAGAGGCGGACGCGGATTTCGTTGCCCGCGCCGCCGCGCGCCGCGATCGACTCGCCCCGCCAGAGCTGCCGCACCTCCTCGATCTTCTCGAACATCAACTCGCGGTGGCGCCCGTAAGCGTCGGGCGCGAAGACGAAGTCGTCCGGGTGCCAGCCTGAGGCGAAAGAAACGCCGACGCGCCCTCGCGAGAGGTTGTCCACTACCGACCACTCCTCGGCGACGCGCACAACGTGATGCAGCGGCAGCACGACGCTGCCCGCACGGAGGCGGACGTGCTCCGTCTCTCTTGCGAGCGCCGCGGCGAGGACCGAAGGGTTGGGCGAAAACCCACCGAACGGGTGGAAATGTCGCTCAGGAATCCAGACTGCCTCGAAGCCGTGACGGTCGGCGAACTTCGCGCCCTCGATGAGCAAATCGTACTTGTGTCCGTCGAAGGCTGCCTCGTAGTTGCCGAAGAAGGAGAGGCTGAATTGGACAGACTTGTCGGAACGTATCTGGGGCACAGCCTCGCGGACTGGCGCGTGCGTGCGTGCCTCCTCCACTTTGGCGGGCGGGCCGACTAGCGCCGGCTTCATCTCACGTCGCCCCCAGAATCCGAGCGCATGTTGCCCGCTCACCTCTTCGACAGGTGCGGGGCGCGCGCCGTTCGTTGGCCCACCGGGTTTGTCCGGGATAAAGCCGCCTGCGCGCATCTCCGCGGCGCTCTCAATGACAGTGCGCACGATGTGGTCCATGTCCTGGTCCGTGTGCGCTGTAGAGAGGAAGCAGTTGCGCCACTCCCAAACGTAGATGCCCTTCGTGAGCAGGTGGTAGAAGAGCAAATCCATGTTGCCCGTGTAGTTGAAGCGGAATAGCGAGCCGAAGTGCGCGACGCGCAGCGGCATCTCCTCGCGCGCGAAGTGCTCGTTGAGCGTCGCGGCGAGACGCGAGGTGCGCTCATTCAGCTCCGCTTGCAGCGACGGACCGCGCTCCTTGAGGTGTGTGAGCACGGCGCGAGCTGAGGCCATCGCCAGCGGGTGCTGGCAGAAGGTGCCGCCGAAGTAGGTGGTGTCAGCGGGCGGGTACGAAGCGTCGCCGTATTCCCAGAGGCCGCCGTCAATGCCGTCCATGAAAGACGCGCGGCCCGCGACGATGCCGATTGGCAGGCCGCCGCCGGCGATCTTGCCGTAGGTGGCGAGGTCGGCGGCGACGCCGAACCACGCTTGCGCCCCGCCAGGGTGAACGCGGAAACCCGTTACCATCTCGTCGAAGATCAAAACGACGCCGGCTGCCTGCGTCCATGCTCGCAACTCGTGCAGGAACTCGCGCGGTTGCAACTCCGGATGGCGACTCTGTACCGGCTCGACGAGGACGGCGGCGAGTTCGTTGGCGTGTGCATGCAGGAGTTCGAGAGCGCGCGGGCTGCCGTATTCGAGCACCAGCACGTCCTCTGCGACGCGCGGCGGGATCCCGGGCGCTAGCGGAACCGATAGACCATCGCCCTGCGCGCGAGCAAGCGTGCCGTCGGAGTGGCCGTGGTAGGAGCCGCTGAAGATGGCGACCTTCATCCGGCCCGTGCGCGCGCGCGCGAGCCGCAGGGCGGTCATCACCGCCTCCGTACCGGAGTTGCAGAAGGTCGCTCGTTCCATCCCGGTCAGCTCGCAGACGAGTGCGGCGACCTCTCCGGCGAGGGCCGGGCGCGGTCCCATCTCGATGCCCCGCCGGAGCTGTTCCTCGACGGCTGCGGTGACGAACGGCGGGCGATGTCCGAACAGGTGGACGCCGAAGCCCATCGTGATGTCAACGTACTCGTTGCCGTCGAGATCGTGCAGCCGCGCGCCATCGCCTCCCGCACCGACAATTGGGTAGAGCATCTCCTTGATGGAGAGGCGGAAGCCGACGACGGCCCGGCTGTCGGCAAGTACCGGTCGATACTGTCGCGCCAACTGCTTTGAAGCAGCTGTGCGGCGCGTGAACCGTTCGACGAGTTCGCTCAGATGTTGTTGCTGCCGCTCGCTGAGACCCCCGGCGGCGCCGGGCTGCAAGGGTTGAAAGGGGACGTAGGGCGCGCGAACCGCGCCACCGCCGTTTACAGGCGCGGACGGCGGCGGTTGGGGCCGGGCGTCGAACGTCGTGCTCGGTCCCTGCGCTTCATGCTTGCGGGGTTCTTCGTGCGCTTTGACGGCGGTGGGCGGCGGCGGGAGCCGGTGGCCCTGGCCAAGCACGGAGAGTTGCTGCGACATGAGGCCGGAGAACTGCGTGAGCAGGTCGAGCTGCCGCGATATGAGGCGCTCCGGCGAGTCAGCGTGCAAGCTCACGCCCGCTTCAACAGCGGGCAGACTCGTCTGAATGTCTGCGCGGGTCGTATCAGGGCGGGCCGGGGGGCGCGGGCGCTGTGCTCTGCTCGATATGCGCGTCGATGTGCACGGCAAGCGCGTCGAGCGTGGAGACTTCTTCAAATAGTTGGCGGATGGAGATTCTCAGCAGGAAGGTGTCTTCGATGATGCGGATCGCTTCGGTGAGGACGATGGAGTCCGCGCCCATTTCGAGGAACGACGCGTGCGCGTCTAAAGTCTCCGGCGCGGTCTGAAGCAGGCGTCCGACAATGGCGCGAAGTGTTTCGAGAATGGTCTCCTTGCGGTGCGGGTCGATCGCTGCGACGCGGGATATCGGCGAGGCTTCAATTGTCATGATGCTGTCTCCTTCTGGCATGTCGCCATTCGTCCTCGACTGCGGAAAATCTGTTGCGGTGTCAGGTGCGCGTACTTTCTCTGCGCCCAGCGGGCGGTGGGCCGGGGCCTGTAGCCAGTAACTCTTTCTCTGGAACGGGTAGGTCGGGAGGGAGAGACGCCGGCGCGGATAGTCCCGGTCGAAACTGCTCCAGTCAACCTCGGCCCCCGCGACGTAGAGTGCCGACAAACTGCCGAGTAACACACGCCAATCGTTCTGCCCGCGCCGGAGTGTCGGCAGCCAGCTCACGTCCGCGCCGGGCAGACACCGGCGACCCATGTTAAGAAGCGGCGCGTCCGGCCCGACCTCAACGAACACCTCGCAGCCGTGGGCCGCGAGCGTCCGCAGCGCAGTGTCGAAGCGCACCGGCTCACGCGTGTTCGCCAGCCAGTGGCTGGCGTCCATGTGCGTGCCTGCTGCGAGTGCCTCGCCGGTCAGCCCCGAGATCAGCGGGAGACGGAGGGGACGCAGAGGTACGTGCTGCAACGCACGCTCGAAGTCGGCCAACACCGGCTCCATGAGAGGCGAGTGGAAGGCGTGCGAGACATTGAGGGTACGCGTGGTGACGCCGTCCGCCTCAAGCCGATGAAGAGCCGCTCGTATTGCTTCACGCTCGCCGGAGACGACCGTGTGCGCCGGGCCGTTGACGGATGCGATGGAGACTTGCGCGCGATCAGGTTCGAGCGCAGCGGCAACCCTCTCCACGCTGGCGAAGACGGCAGCCATCTCGCCCGACGGCGGGAGCGACTGCATCAGGCGCGCGCGTTCTGCGACAAGCCCAAGCCCCTCTTCGAGCGTGAGCGCGCCCGCGAAGCACGCCGCCGCGTACTCGCCGACGCTGTGCCCGAAGACAAAGTCAGGTTCGACACCCCACGTCCGCCACAACTCTGCGAGCGCATATTCGAGCGCGAAGAGCGCGGGCTGCGTGTAAGCCGTCTCGTCGAGCCGCGCCGCCGACTCCGCCTCCCCGTAGAGCACCGAGAGCAGCGGCCGTTCGAGGGCCGAGCGCAGGATTTCGTCGCACCGCTCCAGCGTGCGGCGGAAGCTCGGCTGCGTCTTGTAAAGCTCGCTCCCCATCCTGAGGTATTGCGCTCCCTGCCCGGTGAATAGGAAGGCCGTCCGTGGGTGACAACGGGTGGGTGCGTGCGCGTGACGCAGGCCCCCCACCCGCTCACCGCTCCGCTCGCCGCGGGCGAAGGCGTGTAGGGCGGACCGCAGTTGGTCGCGTGTCTCACATGTCAACGCCAGCCGGTGTGCAAAGCGTGCGCGTCCGACGTTCGCCGTGAAGCACACGTCCGCGAGGGGCTGCTCGGGTCGGACCGTGAGGTGGTCTGCGAAGCGGTGCGCCAGTTCGCGGAGCGCGCCGTCGCTTTGCGCCGACAGGCAGATGACGTGCGCGGGGCGATCGGGAAAGACCGCGTCGCCGAGTACAGCGGGCGCTTCTTCGAGGACGACGTGCGCGTTGGTGCCGCCAAAACCGAAGCTGCTCACGCCGGCGTGGCGCGGCGCGTCGCCGCGCTTCCAGTCGCGCCCGCGCGTCGCGATCTCCAGCGGCGAGTCGGCGGTCGTGAGGAGCGGGTTGAGATCGCGCACGTGCAGATGTGCCGGGACGTGTTCGCGCTCAAGGGAGAGTGCAACTTTAATAAGGCCGGCGATCCCCGCAGCCGCTTCAAGATGGCCGACGTTGGTCTTGACGGAGCCGACGTAACACGGCGCGCTGCTCGGCCGCCCCTCGCGCAAGACGGCGCCGAGGGCGGCGAACTCGATGGGGTCGCCGAGCGGCGTGCCCGTGCCGTGCGCCTCGACGTAACCGATGTCTGCCGCGGCGACGCCGGCCTGACCCAGCGCCTCTCGAACGAGTGCCTGTTGGGCCAACGCGTTCGGGGCCGTCAGCCCGTTGCTCCGCCCGTCCTGGTTAATGGCCGAGCCGCGGATGATCGCCACCACGCGGTCGCTGTCCGCTAAGGCGTCCGAGAGCCGCTTGAGTACGACGACGCCACAGCCTTCCGCGCGCACGTAGCCGTCAGCCGCCGCGTCGAAAGTCTTACAGCGTCCGACAGCCGACATCATCCCGGCGCGGGTCAGCGCCTCGGTCAGCTTGGGCGTGAGCAGGAGGTTGACGCCGCCCGCGATGGTCGTCCGCGACTCGCACGCGCGGAGGCTCTGGCAGGCCGCGTGCACGGCGACGAGCGAGGACGAGCAGGCAGTGTCAATGGCCATGCTGGGCCCGTGCAGGTCGAGCAGGTAGGAGAGGCGGTTGGCGGCGATGCTGAGGGCCGAGCCGGTGCCCGCGTAGGCGTCGGGACTCGCGTCGGCGTTGAATTGGAGCAACGCGTAGTCGCTGTTACTGATGCCGACGAAGACCCCCGTGCGTGTGCCGCCAAGCCGGTCGGGCGCGTAGCCTGCATCTTCCAGCGCCTCCCAGGCGACTTCAAGCAGGAGCCGTTGTTGCGGGTCGGTCTGCGCCGCCTCGCGAGGCGAGATGCCGAAAAAGTGCGCGTCAAAACCGTCCACCTGCCTGAGAAAGCCGCCACGGCTCGCGAAGCCATGCAGGCCGGTCTCCCAGCGTCCCGGCGGAACTTCCGTGATAGCGTCCACGCCGTCGCGCAACAACTGCCAGAAAGCCTCGACGTTTTCCGCGCCGGGGAAGCGACAGGCCATCCCAACGATAGCGATTGGCTCGGGCGCGCGCTCCGACCTCGTCGCACACGCGGGCCGCATGCGGGCATCAGGGACCGCCTGAAAGTCGGGCGCGAATTCTTCGCCGACGTGCCGTGCGACCCGCTCGACCGTCGGGTAGTCCCAGAAGAACGTGGGCGGCAAAGGACGGCCAAGCCACCTACTGAAGTCGCCTACCATCTCGACCACCCGCGCCGAGTCGAAGCCGTAGTATCGGAACGGCTGGCCGGAGTTAACCTCTGCGGGCGGGATGCCGGTTCGCCGAGAGATGGCCGCGACGAGCCATTCGCGAATGGCCTCGACCGTGGGCGTATTCCGCGAGACGGGTGCCGGCGTCGAGTCAGGCCGCGGAAGTGCTCTGCCGGCGCTCAAGCGAGTTTCGTCGCCGCTGTCCTCGGGCAGCTGCCAGCGGGCGACTGCCTTCAGCGTGCCTTCGAGAAACTCACGGCGACTAGCGTGACGCTGAATCTTCCCGCTCGAAGTCTTGTTGATCGAGCCGGTCTTGACGAGGACAACGGCGTAGGGCTGAAGCTCGTGGCGCTCAGCGACACGCTCGCGGATGGCCTCAATCACCTCCCGCTCGTCCGCCCGGCCGAACTCGCGCCGCACTTCCAGCACGAGGACGAGCCTCTCTTCGAGACCGACTTCGACCGCGAAGGCAGCGCAGCAGCCTTGCCGGAGAAGGTGGTGGCTCCGCTCGGCTGTCCACTCCACGTCCTGCGGATAGTAATTCTGCCCGCGGATGATGATGAGGTCTTTGACCCGCCCGCCGATGAACAGCTCGCCGTAGCGCATGAAACCGAGGTCGCCCGTCCGCATGAAAGGTCCTTCGTCAGTGTCGGTCGTGCGCGCTTGGAACGTCTTAGCCGTCTCCTCCAGACGCTGCCAGTAGCCGCGCGCCATTCCCTCACACTTCACCCATATTTCGCCGAGCTCGTCTGGCGCGCAGCGGCGGTGAGTCTCGGGATCGACAATGGCGATCTCAGTGTCGGCGATAGGTGGTCCACAGCCGACGAGTGCGCGTCCATCCGGCGCGTCTGACTCAACCTCGACTACTCGCCGCTCCTGTTCGAGCGCCGACGCACTCGCCGTAATGAAGAGCGGCGTACGCGGCTTTGGGCCGCCGGCCGTAACCATCAATGTTGCCTCGGCGAGACCGAAGGCAGGGTAGAAGGCGTCGTGGCGAAAACCGCAGGGTGCGAACGTCGCGGCGAACCGCTCAATCGTCTCGCGGTGGACGGGCTCTGCGGCGTTACCGGCCACGCGCCAACTGCTCAAGTCGAGCCGCGCACGTTCTTCCGGCGTGACCTTGCGCAAACACAGTTCGTAAGCGAAGTTGGGCCCGGAACTGTGCGTCACGCTGTAACGCGTGATGATCTCCAGCCAGCGCGCGGGGCGCTGGACGAACGCGAGCGGTGAGAAGAGATAGGCGGGGATGCCGTAGACGGCCGGGTGGATGATGCCTTCGACCAGCCCGTAGTCGTGGAAGTTGGGCATCCACGTTGCGCTGATGCTCTCCTGTGTGTAGTCCTCGCCGCGCGCGAGATGCTCGGACTGGTGGACCAGGCAGAAGTGCGTGACCATCACGCCTTTCGGCGTCGAGGTCGAGCCGGACGTATATTGCAGGTATGCCAGATCGTCGCCCGTCTGAGGAGGAGCTTGCCAGCGGGCGGACGCTTCGGGGTCGAACTCATCTACTTTGAGCCAGCGCAGCGCGCGCAGGCCGATTGCGTCATCTGCCGCGCTCTCGATCATGGAGAGGATGGGCGTGGTAGTGAGAGCGAGGGCCGGGCGGGAGTCGCCGGCAATGGCTTGCACTCTGGGCAGCGTGCGACCGAGCCGCGCGGGGTGAGGCGGTGGTGCGGGCACCGCCACCGCACCCGCGTACAGACAGCCGAAGAAGGAGGTTATAAACTCAAGCCCCGCGTCGAACAGCAGCAGCACACGCTCACTCCGCGCGCCGGACTCATCGAGCAACGCGGCGACCGCCCGCGCCCGTTGGTCCAGTTCGGCGTAAGTCAGGCGCGCTGTCTCGACCTCGCCGTCGGCGAGGAAAGTGAAGGCCGTGTGGTCGGGTTGTTGCCGTGCCCTCCGGCACAGGATTTCCGTGAGTGTAGCTACTCCCTTTTCAAACATCTCGAAGCCCTTCGAACATCAATTTAGAGCCTTGCACAAAAAGTGCGATTCTCAGCCTGCGAAGCAGGCGGAAGCATAAAGCCTGGGGCGCAAGCCCCAGCATCAGAATGAAAATGAATTGCGAGCCAATGAAGTGGGCGGCAGCTTGTTGGCAGCAAAATCGTTAACATTTCATTGCGATCGCGCTGTCGCCCGCGTTCGCGGGCTTGAAATCTGTTTGCGCTGTTGACCTGGGGCTTACGCCCCAGGCTTTATGCTTCCGCCTGCTTCGCAGGCTTAGACCGTACTTTTTGTGCAAAGCTTCAATTTTAGGTCACTACCGACGTTTTGCCTGCCGCCGTCTCAGCTCGCGCTGCCGGCTCAGCGATGCGGCCCGGCCCTCAGACTCGGTCCGCCCCGCACGCGCCGACGCACGGGGATGCGCGTGTGACCGGCTCAGGTGCTCGGCCAGCGCGCTCACCGTCGGGTACTTGAACAACTCGACGACGGGCAGCTCCATCCCCAGCGCCTCGCGGAGCCGGTTGTTGACTCGAATCAACAGCAGCGAGTGGCCGCCGAGGTTGAAGAAGTTATCTCGGACGCCGACCCGCTCGACCTCGAGCGCCTCCCGCCACACGCTGGCGATCAAACGCTCCAACTCCGAGCGCGGCGCGACGTACGGCCCATCCGCCTCGTAGCTCGCGCCGGCGAGGGCGGGCAGCGCTTTGCGGTCGAGTTTGCCGTTCGGCGTTAGCGGAAAAGCTTCGAGCCGCACGATGGCCGACGGAAGCATGTACTCCGCTAGCCTTTGCTTCATGTAATTGCGCAACTCCGCAGTCTGAAGATCGCCGTTGTTTGCGACGATGTAAGCGACCAGGCGCGTGCTGCCGCGATCGTCCTCGCGCGCTACCACAACGCTCTCGCGAACACCCGCGTGTTGCGCCAGCACGGCTTCAACTTCTCCGACCTCGACTCTGAATCCCCTGATCTTTACCTGCTCGTCGACGCGTCCCAGAAACTCGATGTTTCCATCCGCTCGGTACCGTGCCAGATCGCCGGTGCGGTAGAGACGCTCTCCAGCGTTGTGACTGTAAGGATGGGGAATGAACCGCTCTGCTGTTTGCACCGGCTGGTTGTGATAGCCACGCGCGAGACCCGCGCCGCCGATGTACAACTCGCCGGCTACACCCATAGGAGCCAATTGCTGCGTAGGATCTAACACGTATAGCTCGGCGTTCAGCGACGGCCGTCCGATGGGGACGACGCTCTTTCCCTCGCGTGCCGCGCTCGTTGCAGGCTCGTAGTTGCTGACGGTTATCGTCGCCTCGCTTGGTCCATATGCGTTACACCACTCAACCTGCTGTCCCACTGTGCGTTGCCACTTCGCGAGCGTCTCTTCGAGCGTCTTCTCGTTGCCTACGATCACACGCCGCAACGTGCTCGGTATCTCGAGGTCCTTGTCGTTCATTGCCATCAGCCACTCGAGCCAGAAAGACGCCGGAAGATTCACAATCGTTACTTCTTCTCGCTGCAAAAGCGACGCAAAGTCGGCGTACGACATCACTGCCTCAGGCCGCATGATGAGGCAACCTCCACTCAACCACGCCGAGAAGAACTCTTCAGCCGCCACGTCGAAGCTCAGCGAAGCGAACTGCAACAGGCGGTCGTGCTCAATCATCGAATGATTGTTAATGAAACCGTAAGCTGCATTGACGAGCGATCGATGTTCGATGACGATGCCCTTCGGCCGACCGGTCGATCCCGATGTGTAGACGAGATAGACGATGTTCGAGCGATCGCCGACGCTCTGCAGGTTCTGCGAGTCGCGCTCGGCAATCGCATCACGCTCGGCATCGAGAAAGATCGGGCGAACCTGAAAATCGTTTAGCATCACATGCTGTTGCGTGAGCAACAGCGTCACGCCGGAATCTTCGAGCATGTAGCGCAAACGCTCGGCTGGATACGAGGGATCGAAGGCAACGTATCCACCGCCCGCCTTGAGAATCGCCAGCAGCGCCACCGCCATCTCAATTGACCGCTCCAGCAGGATGCCGACCCGCGTCTCGGCCTCCACCCCACACGCCCGCAGGTGGCGGGTGAGCCGGTTGGCCCGCGCGTTGAGTTCCGCATATGTCAGCCGCTCGCCGCCGCAGATAAGTGCGACGGCTTCGGGCGTACGCGCCGCCTGCTCCTCGAAGAGTTCGTGGACGCAATGATCGCGCGGAAAGTCGCGGCGCGTCTCGTTCCATTCGAAGACGAGTTGGTGCCGCTCTTCATCCGTGAGCAGCGGCAGGGCGCTGAGGTTCGCGGACGGATCGGTTACGGCGGCGTCGAGCAGCACCGTGAAGTGCTTGAGCATGCGCCTGACGGTCGCGCCGTCAAAGAGGTCGGTGTTGTACTCCAGCGTGCACAGCAGGCCGTCCGCGCGCTCGGTCATGTCGAACGAGAGATCGAACTGCGACACCTCCGTCTCGTCGTCCAACAGGCTGATCTCGATGTCGCCCATTCTTAGCGGCGGTAACGGCGCGTTCTGCAAGGAGAACATGACCTGGAAGAGCGGGGTGCGGCTCGTGTCGCGCTCGGGCTGCAACTCCTCGACCAACTTCTCAAAGGGCACGTCCTGGTGGGCGAAGGCCCCGAGCGTCACGTCCCTGACGCGGCCAAGCAATTCCCGGAAGGTGGGGTTGCCCGAAAGGTCTGTGCGCAGGACGAGGGTGTTGACGAAGAAGCCGACGAGGGGCTCCAACTCCGTCCGGTTGCGGTTGGCGACGGGCGTGCCGACGACGATGTCATCCTGTCTCGTGTAGTGCCCGAGCAGCGTCTTGAAGACGGCCAGCAGAAACATGTAGGGCGTCACTCTTTCGCGGCGGGCCAGTGCTTTCAGCCGCCCGGTCAGGCGCAGGTCTATCAGGTGCGTGAGAGATGCTCCGCGATAACTCTGCACGGGCGGGCGCGGCCTGTCAGTCGGCAGTTCAAGCGTCGGAGCGTTCGCCAGCCGCTCTTTCCAATATTTCATCTGCCGAGCGAATGTCTCACCTTGCAGCGTCTCATCTTGCAACCACGCGCGCTGCCAGAGGGCGAAGTCAGCGTACTGGATGGGCAGCTTCGGCAACTCTGGCCGTCGCCCCGCAGCGAAGGCTTCGTAAGCCACGCTCAACTCCTTGAGGAGTACGCCGATTGACCAGCCGTCTGAAACGATGTGGTGCATTAGGAGCCAGAAGTGATATTCCTCCTCGGCCAGCCGCACCAGCGCGGCCCCAACCAGCGGCCCCAGCACAAAGTCGAACGGCTGTTCGCGCAGGCGCGCCGCAGTTCGTTTGACTCGCTCGGCCCGTTCGACCTCCGGTAGCAGGCTCAAGTCTTCGACCGGGATGGAAAGCGTCAGCCGCGGCGCGACGATCTGCACGGGCCGCCCTTCGATCTCAGCGAACGTGGTGCGCAGAACTTCGTGCCGGCTGATGATTTCGTTAACACTCCGTTCGAGCGCTGCGACTTGGAGAGGGCCGCGAAGTCGGAAGGCGGCGGGCACCTTGTAAGGGCCGTCAGGCTCTAACTGTTCGAGAAACCAGAGACGCTGCTGCGCGAAAGAGAGCGGGTGGTGCGCAGCTTCGCCGCGCCGCGGGATGGCCTGTGCGCCCTCCCGCTCCGCCGCTCGCTGCTGTTTCAAACGCGACACGAGCGCAGCGCGCTCCGTCGGCGACAACTCGGCGATATGTTCAGCATCCTTTGCCATTCAGAGCTCAACCTGAAAAGTTACTCGGCGCCAGGTTGACGCTGAGCGGGCGTGCTCGCAACAAACATTCAATTAAGGTTATCTGATATGTGTGGATCCCTGGGGATAGTAGGGGGAAACATCCCGTGTGCGCTTTTGTGCTTCTTTGTGGCCGCAGACGTCGGATTCGAAGAGCGGGTTAAGTTGATCGAGATCTGGCGAGCACATGACAAACCCCTGCTCAATTAGATAAGACACAATGCGCTCGGCATTTTCTTCGGCGGAACGGTTGACTGTGTCGATGGTGATTTCAGCGTTCTGAGGCGGCTCGTACGGATCGTCTATTCCGGTAAAACCAGTGATTTGTCCGTCGCGCGCGAGCGCGTACATTCCTTTAGGATCGCGTTCCTCACAAACTTCCAGGGGCGTATCGACAAAGACTTCAATAAAGCGATCGTTTCCGATCATGGAGCGGCATTCATTGCGAGTGGCACGGTAAGGACTGATAGCAGCACAAATGACGCCGCCGCCATGGCGCACTACTTCCGAAGCGACGAACCCGATTCGCCGAACGTTGATCTCGCGATCCTCTTTGCTGAAACTCAGTCCCTTCGACAGGTGAGTGCGAATTACGTCGCCATCCAGCACTGTAACCTGGCGGCCAAGTTCGAGCAGCATGATGGTCACGATATCGGCGGTAGTTGATTTGCCTGAACTGCTTAAGCCCGTGAACCAGAGACAGAAGCCCTGTCGATTTCTCGCCGGATGCGCGTTCGCCAGGATCGACGCTATTTCCGGGCGCGAAAACCAGGTTGGAAGAGGACGTCCACGCTGCAGGAAGTCTTCCCTTACCTTCGTGCCGGAAAGTGTCGACGTTTTTGTACCTTCCGGGATGAGCGTCGATTCCTCATATCGTTCCTCCTCCGGCAGGTAAACCATCTCGGAGAAGAATACGGGATTAATTCCCAATTCGGCGGCGTGTTCAGAAAGCAATTCCCTCGCGTCGTATGGACCATAAAATGGCTGGTTACGGGAGTCCAGGCCAGGGCTGGCGTGATCTCTGCCAACGATAAAATAGTTTGCGCCGAAATTGCGGCGAATGATTGCATGCCAAACCGCTTCTCGCGGACCAGCCATGCGCATTGCCAAGGGTAGCAAGGCGAGCAAGGTCGAGCGGCTGTCGTAGTAGTTCTGTACGAGGGCGATGTACGACTGAACGCGTGTGTAGTGATCGATATCGCCGGCCTTGGTCATGCCGACCACGGGATGCAGCAGGAGCGTGCCGCCAACTTGTTGGGCCGCACGCTTCGAAAGTTCTTCGTGCGCACGGTGCATCGGATTCCGAGTCTGAAAAGCGACAACTCTCTCGTGGCCCAACGCCTCCAACTTCTGTCGCACCTCCAGTGGCGTAAGGCGTAAGCGGCGGAAGTCATAGTTCTTCGGCAGCGCGAGTACACGGAGAGCACCGGAAATACAAACTTTCCCCCACGTTTGCATCTCTGCCGTTAAAGGGTGGCGCAAGTCCGTGGTGCCATACGCCAGCCGGGCTTCTTCCTCCATGTTCCACTCGTAAACTTCTTCCACCCGCATAATGGCCAGCAAATCGTTGCGTTGATCCGCCAACGCGATTTCGCTACCAGACAAGATGCCGGATGTAGGATCGACCGCGAGTGTGATTGGAATCGGGAAAAGCGTGCCGCCGGCAAGACGCATTTCCTCGAGCACCCTCCGATAGTCGTCTTTACCCATGAATTTATCGAGTGGTGAAAACGCACCGGTCGCGAGCAGTTCCAGGTCGCAGATGTTTCTTTGCGTCAACTGAAGGCGCGGCAACATTCCTGCCCGGCTCATAACGGTTTCCCGCTCTTCGCTCGGCACCAGCAGATCGATCAATTTTCCACCGTAAGGTTCAATCAATTGTGTCATTGCTTTGCCCTAAAAGTCGGAATCCGGTCAGGCGAAGCGCCAACGGCGCAAAATATGATAGCCAGGGGCAAGCGCGAAGCGCGTCGCCCCTGGTTACCGGAAATGAATTGAAGAGAGCACTGAAAGTGCGAAATATCATCGCGATTATCGCGCTCTTTCAGAGCTTCAAGGTCGTGTACGCGTGGATCCAGGGGCGACGCGCCTCGCGCTGCTCGGCGCTTGCCCCTGGCTTTCATATTTCGCGCCGTTGGCGCTCTACCGACTGATTCGCTACTTTTGAGGCAAAGCCTTTGTGTCATTGCTTTTTCGTGGTCCATGGTCCTATGCCGCAAGCAGAGCCCTCTTCCGGTTTTCAGTGAGAACGAGGCTGATGAAGCGATTATCTTCCTCGAAGATCAGTCCTTTTTCACGTAGCATTGCCAGTTCATGTGCAGCATCGAATCCTGCAACACCGGCGAATTCCGTAGCCACATCCCCTATTCGTTTCGGCTTTTCAATCAGGAGGTCCAGTATCCTTCTGCTAATGTCTCCCAGAGAATATTCATTTACCTGGCCCTTGCGCGAATCTCTAATCATGGTCTGAGCGCCGTCTTCATAAACCACTAGTTCAGGAACAACCTCATGTTTCCATGCCTCGATCCAGAGATCGATCTTCGCTTTGATTTTTCCGATCCACTTGGACATCGTTTGCGCATACTCGGCGCCGATATTGAAGTCGGCAAAGTAATAGGCCATGTTACTCAATGCTTCTTCGGAAAAAGGATAGATCAATGAGTAGTAATCTAATGGATGCAGATCGAGCCCATATTCCCTGCTCTTCATGAAGTAGGGACTATATCGATCGAAGCGCACTGGATACACATCCGTCGGCGGCGGCAGGTGTGTGAGCAAAGGAATGTCGTTAATGTATTTGCGATAGACGTCTTCACCCTCGCCCGGAAAACCAATTAGAAGATTCCATGCCGGTTCAATGTCATAGATTGCACAAAACTTCAGCAAGCTCAGGTTGCGAAAGGCTGACGTTCCTTTCTTCATTAACTTCAAAGTCGAAGTAGCCAGAGATTCGATTCCCGGTTGAATGATCTTTACGCGCGCTTTGGCCAGGACCTGCACGTCTGATTCGCTCAGGTCGGCTTTTACCTCGTAGAAGAGAGACACGTTTTCAGGCGTCTTAACAAAAGGTAATACGTCCTGAAGATAACTCTTTGGCAGGATATTATCGACGGCGTCCATACGGGAAACTCTGGGCGCAAATTCGAACAGCGACTCGAATTGCTTGAGAGCCCGGTCAGGATTCATCGCACGATATGCCATTGATGCTCCGTTAAGACCACAAAACGTACAATGAGCACGCTCACCCCACCAACAGCCGCGCGACGTTTCGAACAGCAGGATGGGATCGATCTCACCCTGAGGAAAGTTGTTCGCCAACGTGTCCAGAAACTGCCGGTAATCAAGCTCGACCGGAACATCGATGCTCAACTCTTCGCCAATCGCTTCTGGTCCTGTCTGAAATAGATAGTTCCGCTTAGTGAACACACCTTTTATCGAGCCAACACTCGACGTTTCCTGGTCCAGACAGTGTTGCACAAAGTCCGGAAAACTCTTGAGCGCCGGCCCGGAAAACACATAGTCGATAGCCGGAACCTCTTTAACTATGACCTGGCCCATCGGTGATTCACAATTTGCGCCCCCCATCACGACTACGGGTTTCGGCTCACACTCTTTGAGTCTGCGGGCGAGGGAGAACGCCGCGGCATTCTGCATGAACATTGAGGTAAATCCGACAAGCTGCGCCAGGTCGAGAGCGTATTTCGAGATCAGGGTATCCATAAAGGAATCCAGCCCGCGGCGTCTTTCCAGGATGCGCCCCTTGAAGCTGTTCATCTCTTCAGTGTGGAAAGGAAAATAACGCGAGAGATAAATACCTGCATTATTCGGTAGTTCTGGAAAAGCTGTCTGTCGAAAGAACCAGTCTCCCAGGCCGGCGTTTTGCGAGTCTGCCGAAGCTGTTATTAACTCGTAAAGATCCAGACCAAGATAGTGGGCAAAGTCGTGATTCAAATAGTGAATGTCAACCGACACCTCGTCACTGAATCTCTGTTCCACAACAGCTTTCAACTGCGTCAACGCAATCGATGGTAGTGATAGGTCTGCGAACGGCATGTTTATCAGAGCAATCTTATACATGAGGGCCTCCCACTATTTCTCCGCCATAGAGTTTGTTTGGTGTTCTTAAGCTTTTGCACAAAAAGTCTTATGCGAAGAAGATTTCTCGCGCAAAGGCGCAAAGCGCTGCCGCGTTTCTAAGGGGTTTTCTTTGCGCCTTTGCGCGAAAATAACCCTTCCCATAGAAAGCCTTCGATCGATTTGAGCACTTTTGAGGCAAAGCTGTGTTCTTAGAAAGTGCGGCGAATCAGGTAAGACATCTTTACGAAAAAGGTGCGTCCATTTCGCCGGAACCCCGGTTCGAATTGGCCAGTGAAGGGATTGAAGCCGTTGCGATTCACGTCGTCGTTGTAGCCAACGTAAAAGGAAGTTCCCGGATTGGGTGTCCACCCGAACAGAAACTGCCCACGCGCATTGGCCTCGAGCGTGTCGTAATCAATTCGTGCACGTACGAAAATAAAGCGAGAGAACTGGTACGTTGCGCGCACCGAGTAGATGTTGTCGTCAAAGGCGGTCAGGCCGGTGTCGTTGCGCACGAGACGATTCCTGGTGTACTCGACGTCAAATCGCAAAGCGTCGGTTGGCTGGTAACTGACCTCGACGCCGGCGCGAAGCTCTTTTCCTGGACCAGGATCGAGTGGCGCATCCTGATCGACGAGAGCCGGCGGGCTGACGCGTGGAAACTTTGGACCAGCGCCGAGGTCGAAATCAAAAGAGTTCCAGATGTAGTTGAAATCAAAACCCATCGAGAACTTCCTCCGAGGGCGTTGTCTCGGCATTGAAGATCACGCTTTGACGAGGCGAGGAGCGTTCCGGATGGTCCAGAAAAGTTCCTACTGGTCCAAATTCGGCTTCGAATAGCCGCTCGTATCCGTGTGAATAACCGAAAGTGAGCGAAGTTTCCCGCTGTAGGTTAATCGTAAACTGCGATGTGGTGTTCCAGGCTTGCGACCTTCCCTGCCAATCGAAGTTTATGCCGACGTTATGTGAGTATCTCCAGGATACGAGCTTGCCATCCGGCTTTGGTTCCGAATCGTAATTAATGACGAAGTCTTCGCGATTCGTGTTTCTCCGCCGTGTAAAGCCGAGTTCTGCGCGGTAATTCCTGCGTGCGCCCGCTGCCACTGAAGTTATACGAAAGATGTCGTCCGCCTCGGTGGTAGTTAACGTAATAACCAAACCCGTTTCCGGTGCGATAGACGAATTCATTCTCCTCACGGTCAAAAAAGAAAGCGCCGCGTGTTTGTACCCAGCAACTGAAAAGACAAGACTGTTTTCGGGTTAAGTCGAAACTGACCGTCAAAACCGCCGAGGTGATTATGATTCTCGATGAAGTTGTAAGTCGTGCCGATGAAACCGATGCTCGACTCGGCGCCGACGTCGCGTTTGAGACGCAGAACCGCGCTATGTGCGTTCTTGTCAAGGAACCTGAAATTCGCTGAATCAAGACGCTCGTCGCCGCGGAAGTCGCCGGGAGCGTTATCACTGGCCGCCATCAAGCCAAAAGTATACTTCCCTACTTTACCGGTCACCTTCGCCGCATAATCAGGATCGATGATCGTGCGCGTGTGGACTGCTTGCAGCGGCGTTTGAAAGATATCGATCCCTTCGAGAAAGAACGGCCGCTTCTCTTCAAAGAAAATCGGAAAACGTTGATTTGCTGTCACGACTGTTTCGTCAGCTTCCACCTGAGCAAAGTCAGGATTCAGAGCAAAGTCGAGAGTCACTCTCGAGCTGATTCCGTATTTCAGCGTCAAGCCGGCATCAAACTTTACCGGCTCGTTCACGAAGCGCCCGAAATCAAAAAGCGTAGGATCACCGGCAAGCACGTCCGGAGGTATCGTGGCCGACTCGTTGTCCGGTTTCAGAAATGGTCAGGCTTGGAATAATTTCGAGGATGCTTTCGGTCGAAATGCCTTCCAATCCGGTAAGGTGGCCGGATTGATTGAGCATGCCGGTCCGATCGCGAGAGAGCGGCATCCACGAATCAGTTTCATCGTTGAACCGTTTAATGACTCGCTGAAACTGCACTCCCCAGAGAATGTCTTTACCAGCGCGGTAACGCAACGACTTGAAAGGAATGGCGACTTCGACGACATAGCCGTCCGTAGTGAGCCGGCCCTTTGACTCCATAAGGATGTCGACGCTGAAATCTTCGTCTCCACCTTCAGTAAAAATGCCGTCGGCCTGCATGCCGAACGCATTGAAAAACAATTCGTACGCCCGCCGCTGATCGTTGAATGTGTCCAAAAGGACGCCGACATAATCGTCGTCAAAAATTTCATCGCGCTTGGCGAGTGTTGCGCGCACGCTGGCGGGCTCGTCGAATGCATGAAAAGCGATGTAGAGAAACCTTGAATCATAGCCGAGTAAAACTTCTGTCGGTCTTGACGGTGCGATGTTGTCGCCTGGATGTGTCTGGTAGAAGTCTTTGAACACCGCCGCTGAGCGCCACACGTCGTCGTCGAGTTGGCCGTCAATGATCGGCGCCGCCTCGAAACGCGGCACGGCCGATGGGTTTGCCTTCTCCGGCGGCAGGACGATCGCCCGCCCGGGAACAACCGGGGCCGGAACTGTTCGCGTTTGCGCGTGCGCACTGGTCGAGCTACAAAGGAGCACGAAGAACACGATAAGAAATTTACTCATCAGTTTCGCTGTGAGTGGCTTTGCCTCAAAAGTCGGAAATGAGTCTGCGGCGTCAATGGCGCGAAGATACAGTAGGCGGAGCGCCAACGGCGCGGAATATGATAGCCAGGGGCAAGCGCCGAGCAGCGCGAGGCGCGTCGCCCCTGGGTCCACGCGTAAACAACCATGAAGCTCTGAAAGAGCGTAATAATCGTGATGATATTTCGCACTTTCAGTGCTCGCTTCAATGATTCCCGATAACCAGGGGCGACGCGCTTCGCGCTTGCCCCTGGCTATTATATTTCGCGCCGTTGGCGCTGCCCCTACCTGAATTCCGACTTTTGAGGCAAAGCCGTGCTTCTTTGTGACTTTAGGCTGAGAAGCTCTCGACCAACTCTTCCTGATCGGTTTGATATCGGCTTAATTGATAAAGGAGCCAGTAGAGTTTGCGGTGCCGGAGTAGTTGCTGATGCGTGCCCGATTCACGAACTTCGCCTTTGTGCAGGACGATGATGTTGTTGACGTCCTGGACCGTCGAAAGCCGGTGCGCGATAACAAGCGAGGTGCGTCCTTTCATCAAGCGTTTCACCGCGTCGTGAATTAAACCTTCAGTCTCTGTATCAATCGAACTGGTGGCTTCATCCAGGATCAGCACGCGCGGATCGAAAGCGAGCGCGCGCGCAAAACTGATGAGCTGTTTCTGGCCGACCGAGATACCAGCCCCGCGTTCGTGCAAAGTAGTGGTGTAACCGTCGCTCAGTTTGTTGATGAAACCATCGGCATTCACTAGCCGTGCGGCTTCGCGCAGGCGTTCATCGCTGATGGTTTCGGCACCCAGCCGGATGTTACTTTCGATGTCGCCTGAAAAGAGAAAAACATCCTGGGGCACAATGCTGAAACTCGAGCGCAATTCGGCCAGATCGATTTCACGCACGTCAACGCCGTCCAGCAGCACTTGCCCGCGTTGCACATCGTAGAATCGCAATAGCAGGTTGGTGATGGTGGTTTTTCCAGCTCCGGTATGGCCCACAAAGGCCACGCTCTCGCCGGGTTCAATCACGAATGAGACGTCTTTCAACACCCAGTCCTCATCCTGATAAGCGAACCATACGTGACGAAATTCGATGCGTCCCTGCACCTTGCCAACCGGCGCAGGTTTCTCCGGCGATTTCATCGTGACCGGCTCATCGAGCAATTGGAAGATTCGTTCTGACGCCGACATTGCCGATTGGAGCAGGTTGTATCTATCACTCATGTCCCCAATCGGCTCGTAGACCATCTCGGCCATTTGCAGGAAGGCTATGACAGTGCCGAGCGTCAACACGCCTGCAAGCACGTGGCCCCCGCCATACCAGATGATCAGCGCTACGCCCGTGGCGACGATAATGTCAATAGCCGGAAAGAAAACTGCGTTATAGAAAATTGCATTCAGGCTTGCTTTGCGATAGTCACGGTTGATGCCTTTGAATGCCTTCAGCTCACTCTCTTCACGATTAAACAACTGCACTACCGACATGCCGGTCAGTCGTTCCTGCAAAAATGTGTTGATGCGCGCAACGTGGAGTCGCACGGACCGGAAAGCGGCGCGTGATCGAAGTCGAAACCAGATCGTGAGGACCATTATTGGCGGTAATGTAAGCAATGAGATCAGAGCCAGCCGCCAGTCGAGCAGAAACATCCAGAACATAATGTAGAGGAGCATTGCCATGTCGCCGAAGAACGCGATCACAACTGAACTGAAGAGTTCATTGAGAGCTTCGACGTCAGTGGTCAGCCGGGTCATCAGACGCCCAATCGGATTACGGTCGTAAAACTGAAGCGGAAGCCGCTGCAAGTGCGCAAAGATTTCGTTGCGCAGATCAAACATGATGTGCTGGCCCATTCGTTGCAGCAAAAAAGCCTCGGCATAGAGAACCACCATTGCCCCCAAATTAGCGGTCAGCATCAGCAATGCTATAAAGGCGACTCCCGACACCGGTCCACCAAAGCCGAGGCTTTCAGCAGCTTGTTTTATAAGTAGTATGTATCCTTCGGGAGGCTGCGCCGGGTTTGGCAATAGATAAAGATCGACTGCTGCCTTTACGAGGGGAGGGCCGGCAACAACCAGTGGTCCACCCAGCATCGTCAAAGCGAGCGCGAGTATGACAAAACGCTTGTAAGGCCATAGATATCCCAACAAGCGCCGCATCAGGCGACTATCGTAAGCTTTGTCTAACTGCTCTTCCTGGTCCATGAATCAGGCCGCCGTGAGTTCCTGCTCGAGCCTTTGCTTTTCGTAGAGCGTGGCGTAAAACCCGCCTCCTCTAATGAGCTCATCATGTGTACCGCGTTCGACGATGCAGCCGTCCTCGAGTACAACAATCAGATCTGCATTCTTAACTGTCGAGATCCGGTGCGAAACGATCAAGCTGGTCCGATCCGCCAACAAGCGTCGCAAATGTATAAGGATCCTGGCCTCTGTGCGCGTATCTACAGCGGACATTGAATCATCCATGATGAGTATGCTCGGGCGACGTATCAGCGCGCGTGCGAGTGCTGTACGTTGCTTCTGACCGCCCGAGAGGATGATTCCGCGCTCGCCAACTTTTGTCGCGTACTTCTGTGGAAACTCCTCGACATCCTCCGCCAGGCCTGCTTCGAGAGCTGCTTGTTCAATCTTGCCTTTGCTTGCGTTTGGATCGCCGAAAGCGATGTTTGCCGAGAGCGTTTCGCCGAAAAGAAATGTCTCCTGCGGAACGTAACCGATGGCGGCACGGAGCTTTTGCAGCGGAATAGTGTGAATCGGCCGCCCATCAATCAGGACCTGTCCGAGTTCAGCATCCAGCAGTCGCGGCACAAAACTCACGAGGGTTGACTTACCCGAGCCGACGTTGCCTACAAACGCGACTGTCTGTCCGGGCTGAATTCGCAAGTTGATATCCTTCAGTACCGGCTCCTCGCTGTCGGGATAACGGAAGGTAAGATGACGGAACTCAATTTCGCCTTTGATTGGATCTCCCTCATAACTCTTGTCACTCTCGGCGCTATCGGCGATCGAGGGCTCGACTGACATAACCTCATTCAAGCGCTCCATCGAAGCCATGCCGCGCTGAAAGAGGTTGATGATTAAGCCGAGCTGGAGCATTGGGTGTATCAGGAATTCGAGGTAAAGGGTGAACTGAAAAAGTTGTCCAATGGTTAACTGACCGCGCAACACGAGCAGGCTTCCGTACCAGATGCCGGCCACGAAAGCGAGACCGATAATGAAGTTGACTACTGGAGTGAAAAACGAGTTTAGGTGAATGAGTCGCACATTGCGCCGCACGAGTTCGGCGTTGACGCGCTTGAAGTTCGCCATCTCCGCAGCTTCCTGAACGTAGGCGCGGATGACACGCACACCAGCCAACGACTCCTGCGCGCGGGTAGAGACGGTCCCGAAATGTTCCTGAACGCAGATTGATTCTTCGTGAATGCGTTTCGAAACTATCTTTGTCGTGAGGGAGACGAGGGGGAGCGGTAGAAACGCCAGCAGTGTCAGACGCCAGTTCATCGATAACATCAACGGCAAAATCAGGGTCATCGCAAAGACTGTGTTGGTGGCATACATCAATGCTCCCCCAACAATCATCCGCGACGCCGCCAGGTCGCTGGTGGCGCGCGACATCAGGTCGCCTGTGTACGAAGTTTGGTAAAACTCCGGTGGGAGCTTTTGCAGGTGCGCATAAAAGTCGTTGCCCAGGTCGTATTCGAAACCACGAGCGACGCTCGGTATCACGCGGCGCTGGAGAAAAACAAAGACTCCGGCAATTGCCGTGATGGCGATGAACGCACCGCCGTAGTACAGCAGCTTTGATTGGGTAATGCCGGTGGTGAGATCGTCGACTGCATAGCGCAGTACAATTGGTCCAGTCATTTGGCCCAGGTTTGCGATCAGGACACACGCGGTTCCAAGGAACAACATGCCTCTGTAGGGCTTGAGGTAATGCCACAATCTTTGATAAGCAGTCATCGGCTTTGCCTCAAAATCCACAATCGCGCTTGGATACAGTCAGTACCGTCCGCGATAGCGGATAAGGAGCGCCAAAGGCGCGGAATATGATAGCCAGGGGCAAGCGCCGAGCAGAGCGAGGCGCGTCGCCCCTGGGTCCACGCGTAAACAACCGTGAAGCTCTGAAAGAGAGCAATAATAGCGAAGATATTTCGCACTTTCAGTGCTCTCTTCAATTGGTTTTCGATAACCAGGGGCGACGCGCTTCGCGCTTGCCCCTGGCTATCATATTTTGCGCCGTTGGCGCTGCGCCCGACTGGATTCCGACTTTTGAGGCAAAGCCGCAGTCATCGGCTTTGCCTCAAAATCCACAATCGCGCTTGGATACAGTCAGTACCGTCCGCGATAGCGGATGGGTGGTCACGATTAGTTTTAAAAAACATTAGTAAATCGAGCGCGTCTACGACGTACCCATCCGCTTGTATGTTAAGTCCGTGCAAGTTATTCATTGCCTGTGCCAGTCGCCAGCTAGAAAGCGATTGGTCCCAGAGGTGCAGCAGATCGTTCATCCGCTTGGTTGCTTCGAGCCCGTGCGGTAGCCTTTTGATCGTTGCGCCTCGTTTTCCATAAACCCGAACAGTTGCTTGGGCCGCGAGCCCGCATTCGCAAGCTTGGGAAGGAGAACCCCATCATGTCTAAAAAACAGTCCCGGCCTTTCATTGGTATTGACGTTTCCAAACAACAGTTGGAAGTGGCCGTGCACGAGCGCGACTACCAATTCCGTTGTCCCAATAAAATGAACTCCTTTGGCCAACTGGGCGCCGAACTGATCGCTTTGCGGCCGGCGCTGATTGTGCTGGAAGCTACCGGTGGTTTGGAGCTGCCTGTAGTCAACGCCTTGCATGCGGTCGGTTTGCCGGTGCGCGTGGTCAACCCCAGGCAAGTGCGCGCTTTTGCCAAAGCCCTCGGCCAACTGGCTAAAACTGACCGCCTTGATGCGCGTGTGCTGGCCCACTTTGCGGCTGCCATAAAACCACCATTGCGGCCCATTAAGTCAAAGGACGAGCAAGAGTTAGACGCCTTGATGGGCCGTCGCGGGCAACTCGTGGAAATGCTCAGCGACGAGAAAAATCGGCGCGGGTCCGCGACTTCCGACACGGTGCGCGACAAAATCAAAGAGCACATCGATTGGTTAGAGGACTGCATTGCTGAACTCGACCAGCAACTCAAAGCGCTGTTGCAAACCTCGGCCTGCTGGCAAGCCAAAGATAAAATCTTACAAAGTGTCCCCGGCATTGGCCCGGTGACGTCTTTCACGCTGATTGCCGATTTGCCGGAACTGGGTCAGCTTGACCGGCAAAAGATCAGCAAGCTAGCTGGCGTCGCGCCACTTAATCGCGACAGTGGCCAGCAACGCGGCACCCGTCATATCTACGGCGGCCGCGCCCAACTGCGCCGCGTACTTTATATGGCTGCTCTGACCGCCTCACGCCATAACCCAGTGCTCAAAGAGTTCTATCAGCGGCTGCGCTCCAACCAGAAGTCTTTCAAGGTTGCTATCACTGCTTGCATGCGCAAACTGCTGGTGATCATTAACGTCATGATGCGTGATAGCACCACTTGGAAAAGTCCGCAGCAGCCAGTTGCTGCTTGACATCAAACACAGTTGCTACCGCGGACGGTACTGACTGTGTCCAGGCATCGCGTCCTTACTTTTGAGGCAATGCTGCAGTCATCGTTGAGAGAATCGTTATTCCTTTTGTGCTTCTTTGTGGCAACTCCCGAAGCTAATCAGGTGACGATCATGTTCGGCGTGGATCGTCAGTATGTCGCCCGAACTTACAGCAAACTCGTTGTTTAAACATTGGAGGGCCTGCTCCCAGTGAGTGGTTGAGCCAGGCTCGTTAGAGATTGAAGTTTGCTCGTCAAGCTGCATGCTGAACCAGAAAACAATGCACTGGGCGATGCCGTCATGCTTGCCGCCGACTGTAATTGTTTTTTGCTCGGGAACAATCGCACCATTCGCAAAGTCGAAGTGAAAGACTTCGAACGGATCCGTGAGCGCCCTGTATTCGAATGCAGCGAGCCGTACCGGAAAATAGTGGGCCGTCGCATAGCGGTTGATCAGACCCACCTCGAAGCCTGCCGCCGTTTGCGCACAATTGAGATGCAGCAGACGCGGGCTCTCCACGACCATTGCATAAACCGTCGCTCCGCAAGGAACGATCTGCGCATGTTCCGTCAGGAGGTTAGCTCTTGCATGTGCAATGGAAGGAACGATACCTTCACGGAGCAAACCACAATCGACCGTCTCAGTAACCAGCAGGTTAGCTTTGTGCATCATCTCGCGACCGATCACCAGCGAAGTTGATTTCTTATCCAACGTCACAATACGGTCGGCCAACCCGTTCAATGCCACCGTGTCTCGCGCCAGTTCGGCCAACTGTGGAACCATTTCGCAAGTAATAGTTTCCTTCGCGCCGGCCCGCGCTGCCATCATGGCCAGCAATCCCGTTCCCGAACCTATGTCGAGCACAATTGTCTCGGGCGTTATGGCTCTTCTGAGTACCTGCTCGAAAGCCGCGTTGCGCTGCTCGTCATTGAGCATTTCGAAATGCCAGCGTGGGATAATCTGGCACTGGGCGCGATTCAAACCGAGTTGCGCCTGCCGGTTCTCTGAGTCAAAACATAGCGCCAGATCAAAGCAATAGAGAGCATCGGCAAACTGGCTGTTCTCCAGGTGCGCTTCACCCTTCGCCAGGAGATTGGCAACCATGTCCATCGTTCGCTTGCTCTCGACGGGTGACGCGCTCGGCAACCGGGCTTCAATAACGGCCATTTGAGACATATTTCGGCCTCCTTATGGAATTACAAATTTTCAGGGTTTTACTCGATGAAAGGAATTACTCAGGCTGAATATTCAAAGCAGTGATGTCGATCTGATAGATGTCTCCCAGACCGTTACCCGGACCCCTTAATCGTGTCAGGAGATCAGTATACGTCAGCCGGTTCTTTAGTAACGTTGCCGGTAAGCTTCTGGTACTGGTCCAGAAAAAGTATTTTCCATCCGGGGTTACTATCGGCGAATACTCGGCGCCGCTGGAGTTGATCTTGTCTCCCAGATTTGTGGCTTTGGTCCAGGTTCCATCGCGCTGATAACTGATATAAAGATCGGAACCACCGCGACCGTCCGATCTTTGGGCCATAAAGATGAGATACTTTTGATTGGGCGCAATGTAAGGCTCAAATTCGTCAAACTGAGTATTGACGGCATCGCCAAGGTTCTCAGGCTCCGTGTATTTACCGTCAACGAAACGCGACCGATAGATATCGGTGCGTCCCTTTCCTCCCGCGCGATCCGAGCCAAAATAGATCGTTCCATCAAGTGCTACGGTCGGGTACCACTCGTTCCCAGCGCTATTGATGGGCGCTCCAATATTCTGTGGCGGCCCCCAACCATTCCCAACTCTTTCCATGAACCAGATGTCCAGGGATGTGTCTTCTGCCTTTGCATTCGCGACAGCCATCGGCCGATCGGAGATAAAGTAAAACTTTTTACCATCGGCGGTGATGAAGGGATCTGCGTCGCGGTTTTGGCCTGAGATTGAAAGCACCTCGGGCTCACTCCACTTATTGTTTGCGAAATGCGAGACCACGATCGTCCAAAAGTTGAACGTCGGACTGCTTCTCACGAAGTAAAGAGTCTTTCCGTCAGGTGTGAACGCAGGATGAGAATCAAAATCGCCGGTAGATACGACACCGTTGCCGAAGATCATTGGCTCCGGCAGCGGCTGCTTAGAGGCGTACGGTGGCTCGGACATCTGCGGCCACAAAGAAGCAGCAAGAGAGCAAAGGATCAGCAGCGGTGCAGGTAGACGCATTATTGGTTGATACCGGCAACTGCGCTTAGATCTATCTGATAGATGTCGCCGAGACTATTACCCGCAGTGCGCAATTTCTTTGAGAGTTCCTTTTGACTCAGACGATGCGCCTGTTGCTGTTCAAATCCGTAGCCCCTCGTGCTCGTCCAGAAAAAATACCGGCGGTCGGCAGAGATCCTTGGAGCAGAGTCGAGGCCTCTCGAATTTATCTTATTTCCGAGGTTAACGGCTTTGGACCACACTCCATCAGTTCGCCGGCTGAAGTAAAGGTCAACACTGCCCTGGCCGTCCTGCCGCCCGATTGCGGCAAAAATCAGCATGTCTTCCGCGGGGCTGATGAAAACCTGGAGTTCCGGACTGGGGCTATTGATCGCATCGCCGGCATTTTCGACGACATAATTCCCTTCTACTAATCTCGCGCGATAGATGTCGGCTGTTCCCTTTCCACCGGCACGATTGGAACTGAAATAGAGAGTTCCGTCTGCCGTCGCCGATGGAGAAGTCTCCTGGCTTTCAGTGTTCACCGGCGCAGCGATACGCTGCGGTTCGTTCCAGCCAGTGCCACTCTTTTCCACGACCCACAGATCAAAATCGGCTTTAGGAGTTGTATCCTGGATTGGACGGCGTGAAGCGAAGTATAGCTTCCTTCCATCCGGTGAAAAGCAAGGGTCTGTGTCACTATATTGTCCTGAAAATGAAGCAACTTCCGGTGTGTTCCATTTCCCCTTTTCGAAGTGAGACACCACGATGACGCGAAGACTGAGGTCAGGCGAGGACTTCACGAAGTAAGCGGTCTTGCCATCGGGCGCGAACGTGATGCTCGATTCGTAATCGCGTGTTGAGATGACGCCTTCGGCGAAGATAACCGGTTCCGTTATCGATCTCTGTGCCTTCGTAATATGATTCGCGAGAAACACCGCCACAAAGACACAGAGCAAACAAAAACTGGACCAGGAAATGTTCCGCATCAGGTCGCTACCGCAAGAATAGTTTTTTTCACTAGCTGAATCGGAGTCGACGGATCGCCATCCAACACAACAGTCACACACCCGGTCCGTTGAATCAATGGTTTTGCATGTCGTCGCAAAACCTTTTCCGGATACTTCGTGCTGTGCCAGGGACAAACCAAACAGCCGTTGCTCTTGTCCCAATGGCCCAGGTGCAGTGGTCCACCTCGATGATCGCAACAGTCATTATAGAGAACGAGACTGCCGTCTGCGAACCTGAAGAGGAAGTATGAGTTCTCTCCGGCTTTAATAAAGTTGAACTCTTCCGGGTTGAAGGTTACGACTAGCACGGGCTTTGGCCTGAAAAGTGGTTCTTGGTATGTATTCTCAATGCGAAGTGCTCCAGAGGAGCACCATGTTTTATAGCTTACAAACCAAGACCTGTGCGCTCCAGCGGAGCGCTATGTGCTTTGGGCAGTTCGCAGCGCCAAAGGCGCGGAATATGATAGCCAGGGGCAAGCGCCGAGCAGAGCGAGGCGCGTCGCCCCTGGGACAACCATTGTGGACCTTGAAGCTCTGAAAGAGCGGAATAAATAACGATGATATTTCGCACTTTCAGTGCTCTGTCTTCTATTGACTCTTGTGTCCAGGGGCGACGCGCTTCGCTCCGCTCAGCGCTTGCCCCTGGCTATCATATTCCGCGCCTTTGGCGCTGCGCATATTGAATTCCTGACTCTTGTGCTTAGCACACACCAAAGGCCTTGCACAAAAAGTGCGGTTCTAAGCCTGCGAAGCAGGCGGAAGCATAAAGCCTGGGGCGCAAGCCCCAGGATCAGAATGAAAATGAATTGCGAGCCCATGAAATGGGCGGCAGCTTGTTAGCCGCAAAATCGTTAACATTTCATTGCGATCGCGCTGTCGCCCGCGTTCGCGGGCTTGAAATCTGTTTGCGCTCTTGACCTGGGGCTTACGCCCCAGGCTTTATGCTTCCGCCTGCTTCGCAGGCTTAGACCGTACTTTTTGTGCAAGCCTACCGACCCTGTAAGTCATAGGTGAGATAGCGGCAGTTTTCGGAAGCGACCGCAGTGCCGTGCAAACGTTGGCGCGGAACAAGGATGGTCTCCCCGTGCTCGAGTCGCACGGAATGATCGTGCCCGATTGCCAGGTCCAGCGCACCGGATTCAACCGCGTAAAGTTTGTCGTAATCGTACACGCGCGTTATCCGCGACTGGCCGCGATCTTCGACGTACCTGGTTGGTGTGCTCTGCAATTCGCCCTCGAGGATCTGCTGGAGAATAGGTTGAGCTCTCGCCTGGAGCTCATCCAGTGTGTCGGCGAAGGCAAGCTGCGCCATGAAGTCGTCATCTGCCACCGACGTTATCAATTGCAACTCCTCCATGCCCTGCACGATCTCTGGAATGACGGCGTCGCCATGCCGTGCAATCGCAGGAGCTACAACGTATTCAAAAGCCATACGTCCGTGATGCGCATCGATGTGAAAGTGCTCGTCGAAATAGTACGTATCGACCGCTTTGCCAAAGACTGCGCGCAGCATCTTCGAAATCTCGCGGCAAGTATGCGAGAACATGGCTTCGGCAACCGCGATGGCCCCAATCGCCTGGAAGTATTTGCTGTGGTCGCGTGAGACGTAATGATAGTAGTTATTGAGAGCGAGAGAGGAAGAAAGATAAAACTGCCAGTATGCGTGCACGTCAGATGCAAGTCCGCACGTCGCGAGCGTGTTCTCAAAAAGCGTGCTGTGTTTGGCGCGGTGAACGCCGTATCCGTAGTCGTCGATGACAATCTTAAAAAGCTCCGATTGTATTTCACCGTACTTACCGAGGATGTTGCGAGAAGAAGCGGAGGCCTCTGAAAGAAAATCGCCGGCTACCTGAATCAACAATGCTTTGGCGGCACGCTGCGGGTCTGGCGAAGCAAGAATCCGTGTACAGATCTCCAACTCTGATTGCTCGTGCTTTTCCAGGATCGACTCCAGGTACGACTGCAAAGCTACGACGGTCCATTTTCCGGTTATGTCGATCTCGTCTTTGAAGAAGCTGAAAACATGAGCTTCAAGCGTTGGGCGAATCAACTCGCCGAGTAGCTTGTTATCGTTTGAATAGTAGCTGTGAAAGTCACTTCTCTTGGAGGCGAAATCATTGTCCGGCAGGAAGATCAAGTCGGTTTCGTAGATGTTCAGCAACATACGGTGCGCGGCAAGCGCACTTGCGCCGAGTATCTCTGCCTTTTTCAGAGGCCGGCTGAAATCAAGTTGCTGGACCATCTTCCGGTCTATTGGTCGTCGATACGGGTTGTCCTTAATTATCCATGCCGTGCTATCGGCAAACAGAGGGCTGGCCGCAAAGCGGTCGATCAGGGGTTTTATTTCGGTAAGTTGCCACACCGGAGCGGCAGCAAATGCGGTTTGACTCATCTTTAAATTCACCTTCGAGTATTAGCTACAAATTGCAAAGGGCACATACCACTAACTCAGGTTGTGGTAGTTCATTTGTGTCTTTTGTGCTTTTGTGGCTTAGGTTGAACTCGCGGCTGCGAGTGTTTGAGTAATATTGAGGCACACTTTTAACCACTCAGCCGTCACGAGCACTGCTGGTTCTCTTAACATTGTGTAGTGATCGCCGGGCACTATGTGTACTTCGACTCCATCGTTGGCCAATGTTCGCCAATCCTCTATCGGATCGTAAGAGATGTCGGCTAATCGCTCATTGGCCCGGAAGAACGTGATGCGTCCGGGATAACGTTGTGGTTGATACCCCATCATTGCATGAACATTCGTGCGGAAGACCTGGAAGAGACGATTTAGTTGATCGGAGTCAAAAGCAGGTCCTCCCAGGCCATACAACGCGCTCATGTCTGATTTGAATTGGAGCAACAGCTCTTCATCATTTATTTCTGAGTACTGGGCCAGTGCGGCCGGAGTGTGACTATCAAGTAGCGCCAGCAAAGAGATCTCCTGCCCGTCGCGCTGGAGTTGTTGCGCCATTTCAAAAGCGATAATCCCACCCATGGACCAGCCTCCCAGCAGGTATGGTCCTTCGGGCTGCACTTGCTGCAATGCCTGGATGTAACGACCAGCCATTTCCGAAATTTCGCCGAGTGGCGCATGTCCGTCAACCAGCCCATAGGATTGCAAACCATAGAACGGCTGCTCCGGACCAAGGTGGTGTGCCAGTTGGGCGTAGCAGAAAACGTTGCCACCAACCGGATGTACAAAGAAAAGCGGACGACCGCCGTCACCTCGTTGAAGTTCAACCAGTGGTGACCATTTACGATCTACCCGCAGCACTGATCGGTCCTGAACCTCGATGCGAGCAGCCACGTCGAGACCAACAATTCTGTTGAGGGCGGCGGAGTAGTGCTGGCGCAAATAATCCCCAAGTTGGGCCACGGTTGGAGCATCGAAGATCGCTACTACATACACATACTCACCGAGTAGCTCTTGAAGACGGTTGATTAAGATCGCTCCCTTGATCGAATCACCACCGACCTCGAAGAAGTTGTCGTGAACTCCCAACTCTTCCAACCCAAGCACGGGTTGCCACAGGTCCACGAGCAATTGTTCGAGCTGGTTGCGCGACGACACGTATGCGTGGTCCAGCCTTGACCTCCCGGCATCGGGCGCAGGCAACGCCGCGCGATCTATTTTCCGGGCCCCGGTCAATGGAAATGCTTCCATGGGTACAAATGCTGAAGGCAACATGTAATCAGGCAACTTTTGGCTTAACCACGCGCGCCACTCACCGGCGTCGTGCATCCTTCCGGGCTCTGCAACAACGTAGGCCACCAGTCGCTTATTACCCATTGCATCATCCAGCGCCAACACGACTACGTCGCGCACATCCGGATGCTGCGCGAATACAGTCTCGATCTCTCCCAACTCGATGCGAAAGCCACGTACTTTGACCTGCTGGTCCATTCGTCCGCGATAATCCAGTTGACCGTCTTCCCTGAAGCTAGCGAGATCTCCTGTGCGGTAGAGCCGCCTTCCCGGTTGCTGAGAGAACGGATGCGGAATAAAACGTTCGGCTGTCAACCCAGGTCTTCGCAAATATCCCCGGGCCACTCCCACGCCGCCGATGTACAACTCTCCAACCACTCCGATGGGTACTGGTTCCAGATTGGCGTCGAGCACATAGGCTTCCATGTTCGCTATTGGCCGTCCAATCGGAGGCTTGCAACTGCCATCAAGGGGCTCGCTTCTGGTCGCGCAAACTGTTATCTCGGTTGGACCATAGGCATTCAGAAAGTGGCGGCCACCGGCGCTCCAGGTTGCCGCCATCTCGGCCGAGCAAGCCTCACCTGCGCTGATCACTGTGCGCAAATTCGGCAAGTCGGCCTTGGGAAGCACTGACAGAACAGACGGTGGCAGAGTAACCATCGTGATCCGCTGCTCACGCAACAACTGCAAGAGCGGTGTCACGGGCATGAGTGATTCCGCTGTCGCCATGCAGAGTGTGGCGCCACTCAAAAGGGTCTTGAAAATTTCGGAAACTGTGGCATCAAAACTGAACGACGCAAATTGCAAGATCCGGCTGTCCGTTGAAACCGCAAATGCCCCTGCCTGGGCCAACGCGAGATTGCTTAGCCCGCCATGATGTAGCAACACACCTTTGGGCTGTCCCGTCGAGCCCGAAGTGTAAATCGCGTAAGCTAAATTCTCCGGCGCCACCGGAACTTCAGGATTCTCGTGCGACAGCTTCGCGATGGATAACCAATCTCCGTCCAGGCAGAGACTAGTAAAACCTGGGCGGGTTGGAATTCGGTCGCGCAAATGCTCCTGCGTCAGCAGAATCGAGAGGCCGGCATCGGCGACCATGAACTCAATTCGCTCCTGAGGATAACTCGGGTCAAGTGGCATGAAAGCCCCGCCCGCTTTCAGAATGCCCAGCAGGGCCACGATCATCTCCACGCTGCGCTCTACGCAAACACCAACCAGCACTTCTGGTCCAACGCCGAGTTTGCGCAGATGATGCGCAACCTGATTCGCCCGCGCATTCAACTCTTGATAACTTAACTGCTCGTGTCTGAATACGAGGGCGATAGCCTCCGGTCGCCGCTCAACCCGATCCTCGAACAGACGATGGGCACATTGAGAGGGAAACATCACCTCCGTTTGGTTCCACTGTTCGATCAATTGAGAACGCTCGGCCGGGCTCAAGAGACGCACCTGCGATATCCGCCGATCCGGACCTGCGGCGATCTCTTCCAACAGATTCCCAAAGCAGCTCAGAACTCGCTCGCTGGTGCTGCGATTAAAAAGATCCTGGTTGTAGCGCAGAATGGCCACCAACTCATCTTTACTCTCCACCATACCGAGAGTCATATCGAACTTGCCCGACTCGTTCTCGGCCCGCGCAGAAGTAAACTGCAAACCACTTAGCTGGATCTCTCCAGTCGTAACAGTTTCAAAAGCGAACATTATCTGAAACAGCGGAGTGAGACTCGGATCTCGCTCCGGTTTCAGCTCGTCGACCAACTTCTCAAATGGAAATTCCTGGTACTTGTAGGCATCAAGGGAAACAGAACGAACACGCTGCAACAATTCCCGGAAAGTTAGATCGCTGGAGAAGCGCGTGCGCAGCACGAGCGTATTCACGAAGAAACCGATCAAGCCCTCGAGTTCAGTACGATTCCGTCCGGCGATGGGTGTGCCTACGACGATGTCGTTTTGTCCAGTGAGGCGAGCGAGAAGGAGCTTGAAAGCGGCCAGGAGAGTCATAAACATCGTGGCGCCTTCCTGTTGTCCGATCTCCCTGAGCGCGTTTCTTACTTTGTCGGAGATGACCGCTGCCTCATGTGAAGTGCGACTGGTACGCACTGGTGGCCGAGGGCGATCGAGCGGCAAAGCCAAAATTGGTAAGGCCTCTAATTGCCGCTTCCAGTGAGCAAGCTGCTGTTCGAGCACTTCGCCCGTTAGCCATTCTCTTTGCCAAACCGCGAAATCGACATACTGGAGCGGTAACTCCGGCAAGGGTGACGGCCGTCCGGCGATGAAGCTGTCATAAAGCGTTGTCAGTTCCCGCACGAGCACGTCCATTGACCAGCCATCCGAAATGATGTGGTGCATGGTCAATAGCAGCAGGTGCTCCATCTGCTCCAGTTTTACCAGCCGCACGCGTAAGAGTGGTCCATGGGCCAGATCAAAGGGCTGGTGGGATTCTTCGTCAGTCAAACGTTCTGCTTCGCTCTCGCGCTCCGCTTCTGGCAGGTAACTCAAATCGACGGCTTCCAGCCGCAGCAGTTGGGGTTCGCCGATCACCTGCACAGGTTGACCTGCTGAAATCTTGAAAGTAGTCCGCAACGATTCATGCCGTCTCACTAACTCATTGAAACTCCGCTCCAGGGCAGAGACATTCAGTCGTCCAGTTACCCGTTCCGCGAGTGGGATGTTATAAGCGGAACTCCCCGGCTCGAGTTGATCGATGACCCACAAACGCTGCTGGCCAAACGAGAGCGGGAGTCCGGCAGCGTTTCTCTCAACTCGTCTGATGGGCTGAAGTTCCGGCCGGCTCACAGTAGCAGTCGTTGGTTCATGAACATCGGCGCGGCGGTAGCCCAGACGTTCGGCGATGGTCCAAGTCTCGTCAGCCAGGCGATCTCCCGCTTGCAGTTCCTGCCGCCAGTTGTCTGCCGTGGCAGCTTCCACTCCTTTGTGTTCGTGGAACTTAACGTCGCCAAGCATCTTCGAAAGCGGATGGATGCCGTCGGTCATGCGTTTGGACGCTCCCTGGTACGGTGTTGCCATCTCACTCACGTATTTGAGATCGAGAAATTCGCAAATGCCGCGCAGCACAGGCTCGGGCTCGGCAACCAATTGTTCAAAGTGCACTTTATGTTGCCGTTCGGCAGGAATCGTCTGGAGAAACTCCAGAATATTTACCTGACTCACCAGCCAGATCAGCTCAGCCAACTGACGCCGGGTGAAGTTGTGTGGGTAGCGAAAGAAAACCTGCTCGAGACGAGCTTTTTCGAAAGAGCGGATCATCGCGAAGGGGTGGCGGATGAGGTGGATGTACCGAGCGTCAGCAAAATCACTCTCAGCCCGCTGAAGAATTTTTGCGTCGAGAGCATAAGAGGGAGTCTTGTCGACCAACGTACGACCGCCCAACCAACCTTGCATCAATACGTAAAACTGTTTCGTCGTAAGCCGCTGTTTTTCGCACTGTTCCATAAGCCATGTGGCCGCATCGGCATCACATTTCTTGATCTCCATCAGCGCTCTGATGGTCCCTTCGCGCCAGAAGCTAAAGCGATCAGCAAACGCTTCGCGGCGCTCGGCGAGAGTGTTAAAGGAAAGCAGTTCCAACTCGGGCGGCGCAAAGAGTCGTGGATGCCCGCCCAGCATCACTCGCATCAGCGTCGAACCCGAGCGCGGCGGCGAGAGCACAAAAACTGCCGACGAGTTTGTCGACACTGCGGACGAGGCTGCGCCGGTGTCGGGCAGCGCGGAAACCAACTGCTTGAATTCTGCAATTTGTGCGGCGGTGATTTTCTTCTCGCCCGCCTCGAAAGTGAACTCCTGCGGTCCACAAATGCGGCTCACCGCTTCCGGATAATGTTTTCGAAGATATTTTGCGAGGCCGGCCACTGTCGGGGCATCGAAGATTGCGACCACATACACGTACTCACCCACGACTTCCTGCAACCGGTTGATTAAGATCGCCCCCTTGATCGAATTACCACCTATTTCGAAGAAGTTGTCATTCACGCCGATCCGGTCCGAACCCAAGGTCGTTTGCCACAGATCGATCAGCATCTGCTCGAGCCGATCGCGCGGCGCAACGTAAGCTTGCGCCTGCTCCGGTCTGCCGGTACCCGGAGCCGGCAAGGCGCGACGATCAACTTTACCGTTGGGTGTCAGCGGAAACTCCTGCAACAACACAAACGCCGCCGGCAGCATGTATTCAGGCAGTTTTTGGCTCAACCAGGTGCGCCAATGACCCACATCCGCCGCCGTTCCTGGTTCAGTGATCAGATAGGCTACGAGCCGCACGTCACCCGGATTGTCTTCTCGCGCCAGGACTACGGCATCCCGTACCGTTGGGTGCTCGACGAGAGCGGTTTCGATCTCACCCAACTCGATCCGGAAACCTCTGACTTTTACCTGCTGGTCCATTCGACCCATGTATTCCAGATTGCCGTCGTGCCGGTAGCGGGCCAGGTCTCCGGTGCGATAGAGCCGGCTACCGGGCTGATCGGAAAACGAATTGGGAACAAATCGTTCCGCTGTCAGCGCCGCGCGGCTCAGGTATCCTCGTGCCAGTCCGACGCCGCCCACATACAACTCGCCGACCACTCCAATCGGTACTGGCCTCAGATCCGCGTTCAGAACATGAACTTCAGTGTTCGCAATCGGCCGTCCGATCGGCGGCCTGCAATTGCCATCAAGAGAATCACTGATGGTCGCACAAACCGTTACTTCAGTTGGACCATAAGCATTCAGAAAACGGCGCCGGTCGCCGCCCCACGACGCTGCTATTTGTGACGAGCAAGCCTCGCCGGCGCTGATCGCGGTGTGCAGCGCCGGCAAATCTTCTGTAGGCAGAATCGCCCAGATCGATGGCGGCAGTGTGACTGTTGTGATCGCCTGCGCGCGCAGGAGATTCGATAACGGATCGAGAGGCAGGAGAGATTCCGAAGGAGCCTGGCAGAGTGTGGCTCCCGTCAGCAGGGTTTTGAAAATCTCGGAAACGGCCGCGTCAAAACTGATGGAAGCGAATTGCAACACGCGGCTATTCGCTGAAACTTCGAAGGCCTCTCGCTGAGCAGACGCAAGATTAGACACTCCTCGATGTTGGACCATCACACCCTTGGGTTGCCCCGTCGAGCCCGAAGTGTAAATAACGTAAGCGAGGTTATCGGGCGTTGTGATGGTCTCCAGCTCCACGTGCGGCAGGTTGGCGTCCAGATCAGAATCAAGACAGACAGTCCTGAGCTCTCGATCTTCAGGCACCTTCGAGAGCAACTGCTGCTGCGTAAGCAAGATCGACAAACCCGCATCGTCGAGCATGAAACGAAGCCGTTCCTTTGGATACATGGGATCGAGGGGAACAAACGCTCCTCCCGCTTTGAGCACCCCAAGTATTCCTACAATCAAATCAATCGAACGTTCGAGCAGAATGCCGACCAGCACTTCCGGGCCAACCCCGATGCTCTGCAGATGATGAGCTAACTGGTTGGATCTGCGATTGAGTTCCTCGTAGCTGAGTCGTTCTTCATTGAATACCACTGCTACGGCTTCAGGTGCGCGAGCCACTTGTTCCTGGAACAGATCCTGGAGGCACCGTTGCGGGAAATCAGATTTCGTGTCGTTCCAGGCAGCGAGCATTTGTTGTTCTGCCGTGGTCAGCAATGGCAACTCGGAGAGGGGTTGGTCCGGATTAGCGGCGATGCTTTCCAACACGAGTTCAAACTGGCCCACCATAAGCTTGATGGTGGCCGCATCGAAAAGATCGACGTTATAGATTACGGCGCCGCCGATGCGATCTTCCTCGACGGCCATCGTTAGCGTCATATCGAATTTGACGTAATGAATGTCTGTCTGCATCCAACTCCACTCAAGTCCCGACAACTCCAAATCTTCCCAGTCGCCAAGGGCAAATAAAATCTGGAACAAGGGCTGATGACTGAGACTGCGTTCCGGCTGCAACTCTTCCACTAACTTTTCAAACGGCACGTCCTGATGCTCGTACGCTCCCAGCGTCGTCTCCCGCACCTGCGCCAGCAACTCCCGAAAACTCTCCCCACCACTCACCTGCGTCCGCAACACCAGCGTATTCACGAAGAACCCAATCAAGTTCTCCGTCTCCGCTCGATTGCGGTTCGCGATCGGCGTCCCTACCAGAATCTCTGCCTGCCCGCTGTAGCGCCACAACAGCACCTTGAACGCCGCCAGCAACGTCATGAACAACGTCGCCCCTCCTTCACGTCCAAGCTCCTGCAGCCGCCCGCTCAGTTCCGCGCTCACCTCTATGTTGGCCGCCGCCCCGCGATAACGCTGGCGCGCCGGCCGCGGCCGGTCCGCCGGCAACTCCAGCACCGGCAACTCTCCGCCCAACTGCTCCCGCCAGTAGCCCAGTTGTTTCTCCTGCACTGCGCCCCGCAGCCACTCCCGCTGCCACACCGCAAAATCCGCATACTGAATCGGCAACTCCGCCAACGGCGAACTCGCACCCGCCTGGTATGCCTCGTACAGCGTCGCCAACTCCCGCCCCAACACTCCCAACGACCAGCCATCCGAGATGATGTGGTGCATCGTCAACAGCAACACGTGCTCTGCTTCACCCAGCCGCAACAGCCGCATTCGAAACAGTGGCCCACGGCTTAAATCGAATGGTTCTTGCGCCTCTTCATTAGCCAAGCGCTGTGCCTCACTGGCACGCGCCTCCGCCCCCAGCCCACTCAGCTCAACCACTGCCAACCGCAAGCGGGCCGGCCCCGCAATAACCTGCACCGGCGTGCCTTCCACCAACGCAAACGTGGTCCGCAGAATCTCATGCCGCCGCACAAGCTCGCTCAGGCTGCGCTCCAGCGCTTCCACGTCCAGGGCTCCTTTAAAGGAGTGCGTATCCGGCATGTTGTAGATCGCCCGGTTCGGCTCCAACTGGTCCATAAACCATATCCGCTCTTGCGCGTACGAAAGGGGCAGGTTGTCAGAATCTCGTTTACGCGGCGCGATAACTAAACGAGAAAAGTCGAGCTGCTGCTGCTCCAGAAATCGAGCGAGTAGCTCCTGACGCTTAGGTGAGAGGCGGCCAATGCGTTCGGCAAGATTGCTCATTTGTTGGTGGTCGACAATTTACACGGATTGATCTGTGTAATCTTTGGATTTTGTTTGGCCCAGGAGGGCCTTGCACAAAAAGTGCGGTTCTAAGCCTGCGAAGCAGGCGGAAGCATAAAGCCTGGGGCGCAAGCCCCAAGGATCAGAATGAAAATGAATTGCGAGCCCATGAAATGGGCGGCAGCTTGTTAGCCGCAAAATCGTTAACATTTCATTGCGATCGCGCTGTCGCCCGCGTTCGCGGGCTTGAAATCTGTTTGCGCTGTTGACCTGGGGCTTACGCCCCAGGCTTTATGCTTCCGCCTGCTTCGCAGGCTTAGACCGTACTTTTTGTGCAAAGCCACCCAGGAGTGCATTGCACAAAAAGTCGGAATCCGGTGGGCTCAGCGCCAAAGGCGCGAAATATGATAGCCAGGGGCAAGCGCCGAGCGAAGCGAGGCGCGTCGCCCCTGGATCAACGCGAAAACTACGGTGAAGCTCTGAAAGAGCGCAATAATGGGCGACAAATTTCGCACTTTCAGTGCTCTTTCAAATTAATTCTGCTACCCAGGGGCGACGCGCTTCGCTCCGCTCAGCGCTTGCCCCTGGCTATTATATTTCGCGCCTTTGGCGCTTGATTCCCACTTTGTGCAAAGCCGCCCAGGAGTGCAGTTACTTCCTCTTCCGAAATATTTTCCATGCTTTCCAGCATGTTGATCATCCGTATCAATTCCGTGTCTTTTGACTGCACGGTCTCGATGTGGTGGGCCAGCCCGGAAATCGTCGGCGACTCGAACAGCACACGCAACGGCAACTCGATTCCGCACCTTTCACGTATCTGACTCAGTACTCGCGTCGCCATCAGCGAGTGTCCGCCGAGATCGAAGAAGTTGGATTTGACTCCGACTTGCGGTATCCCGAGAATTTCACGCCAGATTCCTGCCAGTATCTCTTCCAGCGGACTTCGTGGGGCGACAAAGTCGATGTTCGCTACGGTTTCGTTTATCTCCGGTAGAGGCAACTCTCGCCGGTTCACTTTGCCGTTAGGAGTCAATGGCACTTCGGTGATCGTGACAAAGACGGAAGGAATCATGTAGGAAGGAATTTTTTCCTTGAGAAAGGAATACAACTCCTGGGGCGTTGGCTCCACACCCTCTTCAGGAACGATATAAGCAATCAGCCGGGTTCCGGTAGCCAAGTCATCGCTGTCTATAACTACCGATTCGGAGATGGCCCAATATTGATTGAGCGCGGCTTCGATCTCACCCAACTCCACGCGGAACCCACGTATCTTCACCTGATGGTCCAAACGCTTGAGGAACTCGAGATTGCCGTCGCAGAGATAACGCACCAGGTCTCCCGTGCGGTAAAGCTGCGCACCTGGTTCACTACTGTACGGATGCGGCACAAACATCTCCGCCGTCAACTCTGGTCGCCCCAGATACTCACGCGCGAGCGCGTCGCCGCCAATGTATAGCTCGCCCACCACTCCCACCGGCGCCAGTTGCCCTTGCTTGTCCAGCACCCAAACCTCGGTGTTCGCCAGCGCTCGCCCAATCGGGATGGTCCGCGCTGTGGCTGCTACCTTGTCGACCTCGTACCAGGTCGCGAAAGTGGTAGCTTCCGTTGGCCCATAGCCGTTCAGCAGATGCTTTGGTTTTCCATGGTCTAACACGCGCTTCACTGACTGCGCCTCACTGGCTTCCCCGCCAAACACCAGGTAACGCAGCGAAGCGAACGCACCCGGCACACTCTGCGCCATCTGATTGAAGAGGGCGGTCACCAAAAACATGACACTGATTTGCTGCTTCGCGATAGCACGTTTCAACTCCGACGGCGATAACACCGTCTCTTTCGCCAGTACTACCAGACAAGCCCCGTTTAGCAAGGCCCCCCAGATTTCAAACGTCGACACATCGAATGCCGCATTGGTCGTTTGCGCGATCCGGTCACTGTGGTGGAACTGCACGTAATTCGTATTTCGCACCAACCGGTTGATCGCACGGTGCGTCACCCCCACACCTTTTGGCTGCCCGGTCGATCCCGACGTGTACATTACGTAAGCCAGATTCTCAGCACTCGTCACCATTTCCGGGTTATCGTGACTTTCGCCGTCAAACATCTCCGCGCCACTGTCCAGGTAAACAATCTCCGTCTCGTCAGTCGCCACTTCCGGCTGATCGTGTGCCGTCAACAACAACCGCACTCCTGCATCTTTCAGCATGAACTGCAAACGCTGCTTTGGATACGCTCCATCCAGCGGCACATAAGCTCCCCCCGCTTTGAGAATGCCGAGCAGTGCCACGATGAACTCCACCGATCGCTCCAGCAAGACTCCTACTCGCGTCTCCAAACCAACACCTTGCCGGCGCAGGTAATGCGCTAACCGGTTAGCCCTGCGGTTCAACTCCGCATAATTAATCTGTTCCTTGCCATATTCCACCGCCACTGCCTCAGGCTGCTGCGCCGCTTGCGCTTCCACGAGTTGCTGGAGACATTGGTAGCGCCCGTACTCGGTTGCAGTTTGGTTCCACTCTCGCAGTTGCGCGTACTCTTCTTCAGTTAGCAGCGGCAACTTGTTTAACTGGACCTGGGGATTGGCAGTTACTTCTTCCAGCACCCTGACGTAGTGCTTCAACATCCGATCGATCGTCTGGCTCTCAAAAAGATCTGTGTCGTACTCAAACCAGCAATACAATCCGCTGTCCGTTTCGCTTATGAAAAAGCTCAAGTCAAATTTGGCGATATCGATCTTAGTTTCGATCCAACCCCACTCGAGCCCCGACAGCTTCAGCTCTCCTCCCTCCTGTAGCGTGAACAAAACCTGGAACAAGGGCTGATGACTGAGACTGCGTTCCGGCTGCAACTCTTCCACTAACTTTTCAAACGGCACGTCCTGATGCTCGTACGCTCCCAGCGTCGTCTCCCGCACCTGCGCCAGCAACTCCCGAAAACTCTCCCCACCACTCACCTGCGTCCGCAACACCAGCGTATTCACGAAGAACCCAATCAAGTTCTCCGTCTCCGCTCGATTGCGGTTCGCGATCGGCGTCCCTACCAGAATCTCTGCCTGCCCGCTGTAGCGCCACAACAGCACCTTGAACGCCGCCAGCAACGTCATGAACAACGTCGCCCCTCCTTCACGTCCAAGCTCCTGCAGCCGTCCGCTCAGTTCCGCGCTCACCTCTATGTTGGCCGCCGCCCCGCGATAACGCTGGCGCGCCGGCCGCGGCCGGTCCGCCGGCAACTCCAGCACCGGCAACTCTCCGCCCAACTGCTCCCGCCAGTAGCCCAGTTGTTTCTCCTGCACTGCGCCCCGCAGCCACTCCCGCTGCCACACCGCAAAATCCGCATACTGAATCGGCAACTCCGCCAACGGCGAACTCGCACCCGCCTGGTATGCCTCGTACAGCGTCGCCAACTCCCGCCCCAACACTCCCAACGACCAGCCATCCGAGATGATGTGGTGCATCGTCAACAGCAACACGTGCTCTGCTTCACCCAGCCGCAACAGCCGCATTCGAAACAGTGGCCCACGGCTTAAATCGAATGGTTCTTGCGCCTCTTCATTGGCCAAGCGCTGTGCCTCACTGGCACGCGCCTCCGCCCCCAGCCCACTCAGCTCAACCACTGCCAACCGCAAGCGGGCCGGCCCCGCAATAACCTGCACCGGCGTGCCTTCCACCAACGCAAACGTGGTCCGCAGAATCTCATGCCGCCGCACCAACTCGCTCAGGCTGCGCTCCAGCGCTTCCAGGTCCAGGGCTCCTTTAAAGGAGTGCGTATCCGGCATGTTGTAGATCGCCCGGTTCGGCTCCAACTGGTCCATAAACCATATCCGCTCTTGCGCGTACGAAAGAGGAAATTTGTTGGTATCTCTACGCTGGGGAATGATGATCGCGTCAGTCAGATTGAGTCCGGCACTTTTCAGGTATCGTTCGAGAAGCTGGCGCTTTTCAACGGATAGTTCCGTAATCTGTTTTGCAATGTCACTCATGGGGAAAAACCTGGGGGTTACTGCTCTCTTAGCAGCGCCTTCGCTTCTTCGTCTGAAAGGTGAGATAGCTGCTCAACCATCGCCGCAATGCGGCCCACTTCGCATTGTTCCCGAGTGTTCTTTACATGCTCGGCGATGGCAGCAATAGTCGGTGAATCAAACAGCAGGCGTAGTGGCAGGGTGATATCGAATGCTTCGCGAATGCGTGTGACGACTCGCGTAGCCGATAGGGAATGTCCACCCAAATCAAAAAAGTTATCGTCGACTCCAATCGGTTTAACGTCGAGCACGTTGGACCAGATTTCAGCTATTTTCTCTTCCTCGGGAGTGCGCGGCGGAGTGAACGTCTTTTCGTCTCGTGAAGTGCCGCTATTGGGCGCCGGCAACGCGCGTCGATCGACTTTGCCGTTGAGTGTAAGGGGCAGTTTGTCGAGCACAACAAAAGCTGAAGGGATGAAATAATACGGCAGACGCTCCCGCACTAGATCTCGTAGTTGAGAGATGAGTTGATTTTCGTTAGTGCCCTGAGATTCCGGATCCCCAACCACATAGGCCACTAAAAGCTTATCGCCCGGAGTGTCTTCGCGAACCACCACCAAACTCTCACGAATGACCGGGTGCTCTTGCAACACAGCCTCAATCTCTTCCGGCTCGATGCGAAATCCACGCACTTTCACTTGCTTGTCCTTGCGCTTGAGGAAGTCGAGATTGCCGTCGCAGAGATAACGCACCAGGTCTCCCGTGCGGTATAGCCGCGCACCTGCTTCACTACTGTACGGATGCGGCAAAAACGTCTCCGCCGTCAACTCTGGTCGCCCCAGATACTCACGCGCGAGCGCGTCGCCGCCAATGTATAGCTCGCCCACCACTCCCACCGGCGCCAGTTGCCCCTGCTGATCCAGCACCCAAACCTCGCTGTTCGCCAGCGCTCGCCCAATCGGGAGGGTCCGCGCTGCGGCTGCTACTTTGTCGACCTCGTACCAGGTCGCGAAAGTGGTAGCTTCCGTTGGCCCATAGCCGTTCAGCAGGTGCTTTGGTTTTCCATGCTCCAACACCCGCTTCACTGACTGCGCCTCACTGGCTTCCCCGCCAAACACCAGGTAACGCAGCGAAGCGAACGCACCTGGCACACTCTGCGCCATCTGATTGAAGAGCGCGGTCGTCAAAAACATGACACTGATTTGCTGCTGCGCGATAGCACGTTTCAACTCCAACGGCGATAACACCGTCTCTTTCGCCAGTACTACCAGACAAGCCCCGTTTAGCAAGGCCCCCCAGATTTCAAACGTCGCCGCATCGAAGGCCGCATTGGTCGTTTGCGCGATCCGGTCACCGCGGTGGAACTGCACGTAATTCGTATTTCGCACCAACCGGTTGATCGCACGGTGCGTCACCCCGACACCTTTTGGCTGCCCGGTCGATCCCGACGTGTACATTACGTAAGCCAGGTTCTCAGCACTCGTCACCATTTCCGGGTTATCCTGGCTTTCGCCAGCCAACCTCTCCGCAACACTGTCCAGGTAAACAATCTCCGTCTCCTCAGTCGCTACTTCCGGCTGACCCTGTGACGTCAACAACAACCGCACTCCGGCATCTTCCAGCATGAACTGCAAACGCTGCTTTGGATACGCTCCATCCAGCGGCACATAAGCTCCCCCCGCTTTGAGAATACCGAGCAGTGCCACGATGAACTCCACCGATCGCTCCAGCAAGATTCCTACTCGCGTCTCCAAACCAACTCCATGGCGGCGCAGGTAATGCGCTAACTGATTGGCTCTTTGGTCCAACTCGCCATAGCTGAGCTGCTGCCTGCCATATTCCACCGCCACTGCCTCAGGCTGCTGCGCCGCCTGAACTTCCACCAGTTGCTGCACACACTGCTCTCGCTCGTATTCGCTTTTGCTCGTGCTCCATTCTCGCACTTGCATTCGCTCCGCGCTGGTCAACAGTGATAACTCCGAAAGGGGTGTATCCGGGTTGGCGACAATTCCTTCCAGGAGTGTGTGAAAGTGCGCCAGCATTCGCTCGATCGTTGCTCTCTCGAACAGATCCGTGTTGTAGAGCAAGGGGCCTGTAATGCCCTCAGGCACGATCCACAAATGAAATTCCAGGTCGAATCTGGTTTGGTTGCCGATGCCTTGCGGCATTATCGTCAGGCCGCCGCGTGGTGGTTCTTCGGCTGGCGCCACCTGCAAGTTGAACATCACTTGAAAGAAAGGCGGCCGGCTCGCGTCGCGTTCAGGCTGCAACTCTTCGACGAGTTTTTCGAATGGCAGGTCCTGATGCTCGTAAGCACCGAGGGAAACTTCACGCACGCGAGCGAGCAACTCGCGAAAGGTCGGATTACCGGACAGGTCTGTCCGCAGCACTAATGTGTTAACAAAAAAGCCGATTAGGTTTTCAATCTCTCTGCGGTTGCGGCCGGCAATGGCGGTGCCGAGAAGAATGTCTGCCTGCCCCGTGTACCGGTGGAGCAAAGTCACAAACGCGGCGAGCAGCGCCATGAACAGAGTCGCGCCTTCACGATTACTCAGTTCATTTAACTTCTCCGTCAGGCTTTGAGTTACGTCGAAAGTCTGATCGGCGCCGGCATAAGTCATACGCAACGGCCGCGGATGATCGGTGGGAAGATCGAGGACCGGCAGTTCCCCACTCAATTTATCCTTCCAATAAGCGAGCTGCTCCTCCAACCTTTCTCCTGTGATCGACTCGCGCTGCCACGCGGCAAAGTCCCGATATTGCAGCGCAAGCTCTTCAAGCGGGGAAGGTTCGGCTACCGAGAAGGCTTCATAGAGCGCGACCAGTTCACCCATGAATAGTTCCATGGACCAGCCATCCGTGACGATGTGATGGATAACCAGCAGAAACCCGTGCTCCTCCTCAGACACTTTCAGTAGCTTTGCTCGCAGTAGTGGCCCAACTTCTAAACTGAAGGGCCCTGCCGACTCGGCGTCTATCAGACGCTCAATCTCACGCTCGGCTTCGGCGCCAGAGAGTTCACTCAAGTCGATCAACGGCAACTCGACGTGTAATGACGGGAGGACGATTTGTACGACCGTGCCGTTGCTTTCCCTAAAGACCGTCCGAAGCACTTCATGCCGGCGGACAATCTCATTAAGACTCCTCTCGAACGCCGCGATGTCCAGTGGTCCATCCAAGTCGTAGTAGAGCGGCAGGTGATAAGCCGTATTGAGCGGTTCAAGCTGATGAAGAAACCATAATCGCTGCTGAGCAAATGAGAGTGGCGCATCCGTCGTGTTTTCAAGGCGGGGAATGTTGTCTACAGCTTTCTCGGCGCGTTGAGTTTTGCGCTTGAGCTGCATGACGAGCGCCGCCCGCTCTTCAGGAGTCAGCGACGCTAAGCGAGTGGAAACGTTATTCATTGCTGCCTCAAAGCTCATAGACACAAAGAAGCACAGAAGCTCTTTCTATATACATTTGTGATTTTTGTGCTTCTTTGTGGCTCAAGCCGACTTGTGCTGTGAGAGCAATTCGCTCTGCGTGGCATCGAGCAGTTGCGCAATACTTTGTTCGTCCTGATCTTCAATAACTCGCTGCGCGATTATTAACGCCAACCCGCTGACCGTGGGAGATTCAAAAAAGCTGCGCAACGATAATTCCACCCCAAACTCTTTACGGAGACGAGACATCACCATAGTTGCCAGCAACGAGTGGCCGCCCAACTCGAAGAAGTTGTCGTTAATACCGACTTGCTCGATGCCTAGCAGCTCCTGCCAGGTATTCGCCAGGTCCTCCTCGAGCTCATTGCTCGGAGCAACGTAAGGCCCAAGTAAGCTTGGTCGTGGATGACGAGTCTCGACTTCCTTTGTCTCCACCGTCTCCGGCAAATCGGCAAACCTCACCCAACGATCGAGCCGAGCAGACAAGTCTGAAGTAGACACCAGCACCTGAGTGATGGGACCCATCGACGCAATGCGTTCCAGGGCCTCGCCTCCTTCCACCGGATTGATCGCGAGATCGTCCTCTGTCGCGCGAAGTCTCCCACCTTGCGATGCGTCTTCATCAGAATTCCACCCATCCCAGTTGACACTCAACCAAGTTTCCGGATGCGCCTGGTTGTGCTTCCGCACAAATGTATCCATAAAGACATTCGCGGCGGCGTAAGCACCGAATGTCATGCCGCCGAGCACCGATGAAAGTGATGAGAGCATTAAACAGAAGTCGTGTTCTGTTCCCTCTAAAACTTTTTCCAGGACCATCAGGCCCGTCACTTTAGTTTGAAACTGGCGCATACAATCCGCCGGCGTGGTCTCTCTAATCTCTTTGTCCGTGTTTGCATCGGCTGCCGCTCCATAAATGACACCGTCAATCCGACCAAAGTATTCGACGCTGCGAGCCAGCGCGGCCAACATCTGCTCTTCGTTCGTTACGTCAGCACGTAACAGAAGAACTTCAGCGCCCGCTGTCTCCAACGCTTGCACCTTTCTTATTTTCTCGCTTATGTCATCGTATTCGTCGTGCTGCTCCAGCCATTGCTGCCACTCCTCACGCTGCGGCAAGCCCCTGCGCCCGAGCAACACCAGCTTAGCTTTGTGATTCAGCGCCAGGCTTTGGGCCAGTGCCAGGCCAACAGAGCCCAAGCCACCCACGATTAGATAGACTCCATTTTCCCTCAGCCTCGACCTTCCCATTCCTTTCTCTACTCGCACGGGCTCGAAGCTTTGGACCCAGCGATGTCGTCCACGATAGGCCACCACGGGATCCGAGATATTTTCGGTCAGCTCGTCGAGGAGCTGTCCAATGAGTTGCGTAGGCACAACGTCGTGTGTACGAGAGACGTCAATGCTGCGGCAGGTTAGTTCCGGGTATTCTTGTGGAATGACTTTACAGGCCCCGAGTATCGTCGAAGGCTCCGGACGAAGAGACTCGGCGCCAGTCACCTCGTGAACGCTTTCAGTCACAACCACGAGTTGTAATGAGTTCGTGAGCGATTGATCCGAGAGAGCTTGCGTCAAAAAAATCAGACTGTACAAACCCAACTCCTGACTCTGTTCGAAACTGCGCTCGTCAGCAGTAATGCTCCACAAGTGAATTACCTGCTCAAACTGTAGTCCCAGCGCAACCAGCTCTTTGAGCAAAGCGTCGTAGTCCGATTTTCGTTGCGGATTGATCGAGTAGAGAAGGTATCCGGTTCGTCTCAAGTTTTCTCCGGCGCGCACGACGACAAACTTCTCGCCTCGAGCCAACAGTCGTTCTATCAAGGCGTCTCCTACTCCGCTTTCATCGGTGAAGATCAGCCGGTAGCCACCCGCAGGCTTCTCCGTTTTCTTGAGTCGCGGCAGATCGAATTGTCGCCAGGAAGGAAGGTAGAACCAGTCGGCAATGTCCGCTTTTCTCCTTTCAGAACGACGCGTGCGTTGAGATTGGGTTTTAGTATTGTCAGGCTCAATATAGTAACGCTGCCGCTCGAATGGATATGTAGGCAAAGGAATGCGGCGCCGTTGCTCGCTTGCATAAAATCCGTCCCAATTGATCTGCCCTCCGGCCAGCCAGAACCTTGCGATGCTGGTCAACAAAAATTTCGTTTCCGTATGTGCCTCACGTGCGCGCGGCAGCGAACTGATCACAACCTGATTTCCGAGTTGGGCCGAGTGCTGTTTTACGAGTGCAGTCAAGGTCTGTCCTGGTCCAACTTCCAACAGGATTCTTTCGGAATCCGTCAGTAAATCACCGAGTCCATCGGCGAAGCGCACCGTCTGGCGCAGGTGGCTGGACCAGTACGTCGCATCGGTTGCCTGCGCAAGCGTTATCCACGCGCCCGTAACGTTGGACATAAAAGGAATCACTGGTGCGTTCAGTTTTACTTTTCTTACACATTCGCTAAACGGTTCGAGGATCGGCTCCATCATTCCCGAGTGAAAGGCGTGGGAGGTATGCAGGAGTTGCGAATAGACGTCCTGCTGTTTTAGCTGATCGTGGAGCGCCTGGATCGCATCACTCGCGCCGGAAACCACGCAGCTCTTTGCGCCATTAACTGCCGCCAGCGCGAGACCGTTCTGCAGCAATGCACGTGTTTCTTTTTCGGAGAGCATGACTGCAAGCATCGAGCCCGACGGCAAACTCTGCATTAGTTGACCACGCGTGGCCACCAACCCAAGCGCATCCTCGAGGGAGAAAACTCCGGCCAGGCACGCCGCTACATACTCGCCGATACTATGACCGATCATTGCAGTGGGGCTGACACCCCAACTCATCCAGAGTTGGGCCAATGCGTATTCGATACAGAAGAGCGCAGGTTGGGTGATGAAAGTCTGGTCCAGCAACCGTCCGGCTTCCCCCTCCTGCGCTTCGTTTGGATATAGCACCTCACGCAAATCAAGATTCAAATACGAAGTCAATCGTTCGGCGCAAAAGTCGATGTGCTCGCGAAACACCGGCTCATTGCGATAAAGCTCACGCGCCATTCCGGTGTACTGGCTGCCCTGTCCCGGAAACATAAAAACTACGGGCCGATGCCTGGGTTCCTGAAACAGTGTCAACAGTCGCGAAGCATCCGGCTGTTCGAGCGCAGTCAACGCGTCTGCCCTGTCCTTACAAACGAGGGCGCGCCGGTGACCGAATCCTTGGCGCCCGACCTGCAACGTGTAAGCGACGTCTGCCAGATCGGCTTTGTCGTTGCGTTTTAAGTAGTGGGTAAGATTTGCGGTAGCCGTATTCAGCGCCGAGCCGGTTTTGGCCGAGAGCAACAACAAATGAAGCGGGCGATTCGGCGCCGTCGAGGAATCGCGCAGCGGCGCCTCTTCCACAACGACGTGTGCGTTGGTGCCACCGATACCGAATGAACTAACTCCAGCTCGCCGCGGCGTGTCACCTTGTTTCCAATCGATGAGCCTGTCGTTGATAAAGAAAGGGCTGGCAGCGAAATCGATCTTGGGATTAGGACGCTCGTAGTGAAGGCTCGGAGGAAGTTGAGCGTGTTTGAGAGCCAGAACTGTCTTGATCAAACCAGCTACACCCGCCGCCGCGTCGAGATGGCCAATGTTGCTTTTCACTGATCCGAGTGCGCAAAAACTTTTCATATGCGTGTCAGCGTGAAAAGCCTGTGTCAGCGCAGCCACCTCCACCGGATCGCCGAGTGCGGTTCCCGTTCCATGGGCTTCGATGTAGCTGATTGAATCAGCACTGACTCCCGCCATAGCAAGTGCGTCAGCGATGACTTCCGCCTGACCATTCACACTCGGGGCGGTATAACCGATTTTGACTGACCCATCGTTGTTAACCGCGGAGCCCTTGATCACCGCATGAATCGTATCGCCGTCCTCGATCGCGTCGACCAAACGTTTTAATACAACCAAAGCGGCACCCTCGCCTCCAACGGTCCCACGTGCATCGGCGTCAAATGCACGGCAGTGGCCGTCGGGAGAAAGAATTCCTTCATCCTGATAGAAGTGGCCCTGCTTATGCGGAAACGTGATCGAGCCTCCGCCGGCAAGCGCCATGTCACACTCACCGTTAAGCAAGCTCTGGCAGGCAACGTGCACAGCCACGAGCGATGTTGAGCAAGCGGTCTGGATATTAATACTGGGACCTTTGAGGTTCAGCTTGAACGAGATTGTGGTGGGAACAAACTCTCCATGATTGCCGATGTCAACCTGGTAGGCGCCAACGCGATCGATCAACTCCGCATGTGAAGACAAATTGACATCCAGGTAACTCCCCGCGCTGACTCCCGCGTAAACGCCGATGCGACCCTTGAACCTTTCCGGGTCGTACCCGGCGTGCTCGAATGCTTCAACTGCGCATTCGAGCACTATTCGGTGTTGCGGATCGAGCATCTCAGCTTCGCGCGGACTATAGTCGAAGAAGGCCGCGTCAAATAACTCGACGTCTTCCACAATCGCCTTCGCCGGCACGTATTCGGGAGCGTCAACCTCTTCCGGTTCCAGTCCCGAAGCCAGAAGTTCTTCGCGGCTGAAAAAGGAGATAGCCTCCACGCCATCACGAAGGTTCCGCCAGAACTCGTCAGTATTTCGAGCACCCGGAAAGCGACCCGCGAAACCGATTACAGCGACCTCTGACGCAGCGTGGTCGTCAAGTGTATTTATCTGATCATCCATTGTGTTTAAATGTATTCATTGAAGAATCGTGGTGCCTTTGTGAGCTTTGCACAAATAGTTCTAAATCCCGCCCACGGCAGTGGGCGGATTTGTTCAAGTCCTTTCTATATGAAAACTGTTTTGTGACTCCGAATCCCGCCAACGGAAGTTGGCGGATTGTTCAAGTCCTTACTGAGTGGGGACTTGAAGTATCCGCCCACTCCCGTGGGCGGGATTAGAATTTGGTTTTAGAATCGGTTTGTAGAAAGGACCTGAACCATCCGCCAACTTCCGTTGGCGGGATTTTCGACTTTTTGTGCAAAGTGGTGCCTTTGTGGCTTATCGTGCGTCTCTGTTTACTCTTTGCCGCAGTTGGCGCTGACGGTTCATGGCCTCGATGCGCGTCTCAGCCTGGTTTCGCGGCAACGGAGCCACAGGGGTCGAATCCTGTTTCCTGCTCAAATGTTCGGCTAACGCACTTATCGTCGGGTACTTGAACATCTCCATCATCGAAACTTTCACTTTCAAAGCCTCGGTTACCTTACTCTGCGCATGGACCAGCAGCAGCGAATGTCCGCCTAAACCAAAAAAGTTGTCATTAATCCCGACCTTGTCCACTTTGAGCACTTCCTGCCAGATGGTTGCAATCACACGCTCAATTCCTGGGCGTGGCGCGATGTAAAGCTCGTTTGCCGCTTCACGTGCGTTACCGGGATCCGGCAGGTTGCGGCGATCAATTTTCCCGTTGGGTGTGCGCGGTAACGCTTCCATCATCACAAAGCTGGATGGAACCATGTACTCCAATAACCTCTGCTTCAAGTAGTTGCGCAGTTCTTCAGTCTTGATGCCGCCGTTATTTCCGACCACGTAAGCAACCAGCCGGTGACCGCCCCGCCCATCCTCACGCGCAAGGACAATGCTTTCCCGAACGCTCGCATATTGGGCCAGCACGGCTTCGACTTCTCCAACTTCAATGCGGAATCCTCTGATTTTGACCTGCTCGTCGACGCGTCCCAAAAACTCAAGATTTCCATCCGCCCGGTACCGGGCCATATCTCCAGTTCGATAAAGACGCTCACTACCACTCCGGCTGTAAGGATGAGGAATGAAACGCTCCGCGGTTAGTGCCGGTTGTTTGTGATACCCGCGTCCGACGCCCGTGCCGCCAATGTATAACTCGCCGGTCACGCCTATCGGCACCGGCTGTTGGGCAGGATCCAGCACGTACATTTCTACGTTCATCGACGGCCGTCCAATCGGCACGGTGCGTTTTTCCTCGCCTGCCCGGTCCGTACCCGACGGCTCATAGTTGCTGGCAGTTATGGTTGTCTCACTTGGCCCATAGGCATTGCACCATTCGACCTTCTGTCCCATGAGCCGTTGCCACTTCGCCAGTGTCTCTTCCAGGGTCTTTTCGTTTCCCACGATCACGCGGCGTAACGTGTCAGGTATCTCGAGTTCGTTGTCGGCGATCGCTGTCAGCCATTCGGACCAAAATGACGCCGGCAAATTCACGAGCGTCACTTTTTCTCGCTGCAATAGCGACACGAATTCCGCGTGTGACATCACCGCTTCGGGTCTCATGACAACGCAGGCGCCGCTCAACCAGGCTGAGCAGAATTCTTCAGCCGCCACGTCGAAGCTCAATGACGCGAATTGCAGGAGACGATCACGGTCGGTCATTCTGTGATTGTTGATGAAGGCGTAACTGGCGTTGACGAGCGAGCGATGGTCGATCAGGATTCCTTTTGGCCTCCCGGTCGATCCCGAGGTATAGACCAGATAAGCAAGGTTCGAAGGCTCGGCGCCGCTCTGCAGATTCCGCGAATCATGCTCGGCAATCACACGCTGCTCGGCATCGAGAAAGATGAGACGGGAGCTGAGCTCCGGTTGGCCCACGATCAGACTCTCTTTAGTGAGCAATAGCGACACGTCCGAATCTTCAAGCATGTAGCGCAAGCGCTCCGCTGGGTATGACGGGTCGAACGCGACATATGCACCGCCTGCTTTGAGCACCGCCAACAACGCAATGGGCATCTCGACTGATCGCTCCAGGAGAATACCGACTCGGGTCTCAGGCCCAACTCCTGAATCCTCTAAATAATGCGCAAGCTGATTGGCTCGCCGGTTCAACTCCCCATAAGTAATTCGCTGCTCATCAAAAATGACAGAGAGTGCGTCGGGTGTTCGTTCGACCTGCTCCTCAAAGAGTTGATGAATGCATTGTTCGTGACCGCGGTCGAACGCCGTCTTGTTCCAATCAACAAGAATTTGTTCGCGTTCTGCTTCACTCAGCATCGGCAGTTCTCTGAGGCGCTGCTGTGGGTTGGCGATGATGCTCTCCAAAAGATTTGTGAAGTGAGTCAGGATGCGCTTGGCGGTCGAGCGTTCAAATAGTTCCGTACTGTACTCCAAGAGGAGTTCCATGCTCTCCGCCTGTTCGACCACGTCGATGGTCAGATCGTACTGCGACGACATACTGTCATCCGGCAGCAGCGTCATTGTCACCTGGCCCAGCTCGAGCGGTGGCATCGGAGCATTCTGCAGAGAAAACATCACTTGAAAGAGTGGTGTACGGCTGATGTCACGTTCGGGCTGCAACTCCTCGACGAGTTTCTCGAACGGTACGTCCTGATGTGCGAACGCGCCGAGCGTCACTTCCCTGATGTGCTTCAACAACTCATTGAAAGGTGGATTGCCCGAGAGGTTGCTCCGCAGCACGAGTGTATTGACGAAGAACCCGATCAGGTTCTCGATATCCATTCGATTGCGGTTTGCGATTGGAGTGCCGACTACAATCTGATCCTGACCCGAGTAACGGGCCAAAAGAACCTTGAAGGTCGCCAGCAACGTCATGTACAGCGACACGCCTTCACGGCGGCTCAACTCTTTGAGCGCGCTCGTTAACGCCTGGCTGGGTATCTCAATGACGAAAGAACCTTTACCCGTCAGGACACTTGGTCGTGACCGGTCAGTTGGAATTTCAAGTACCGGATTGTCAGCCAACTGCTCTTTCCAATAGGCCAATTGACGCTCCAATACCTCACCACTCAACCACTCGCGTTGCCAGACGCCAAAGTCCGCATACTGGATCGGGAGTTCCGGCAAGCTCGGTGTTTTACCCGCGACAAAAGCTTCGTAGAGCGCTGCCAACTCACGGATCAGTACTCCGAGGGACCAGCCATCGGAGACGATGTGGTGCATCGCGAGCAACAACAGATGCTCCTCTTCCGAGACCCGCAACAGGCTGGCGCGAAACAGTGGCCCACGCTCCAGGTTGAACGGCCGCAACGCTTCTTCTCGCAGCCGCCTCGTCTCAGCAGCACGCTCGTCGTCGGGAAACCGGCTCAAATCGATCACCGGCAAGGTTAAAGAAAGACGCGGTGCGATCACCTGCATTGGCTGACCATCGATGGTGGTAAAAGTCGTCCGCAAGACTTCGTGCCTTGCCACAATCTCATTGAGGCTGCGTTCCAGAGCTTCGACGTCAAGCTTGCCAATCAAACGCGATGTCGCAGGAACCACGTAGTTGCTGTCGCCTAGTTGCTCAATAAACCAAAGTCGCTGTTGGGCGAAGGAAAGTGGAACGGGGCCAGAATCTTTGCGACGTGGAATTGTCTGCTCGGGTGTTACCTCCGCCGGTTTCTTCTTGAGGCGCATTACCAGCGTCGCGCGCTCACTCGGTGACAGTTCGTGCAGATTTTTGCCCTGCCTATTTATATCTGCTTTTGCTTTCGATTCCATTGACCGAGCGTTTATTTCCCGACGCGTTGCGCCAACTTGGCTACTGTCGGGGCTCAAAGAAGAAGTATCCGCGCGCCCGTCCTTCACCGCCCAGCCACAGCTCACCAGCCACTCCAATCGGAAGGAGCAGGCCTTGCTTGTCAATCACATGGATGGATGGGTTTGTGATAGGAGATATTTACTGTGCAGCAGACACACTACTACCGTTGCTTGTCCTTGGGCCTATTCCGCACTTATAGGCGAACAAAACCCGTCAACGCCGAACCCCAAACGAGGGGAAGCCTCCGGTCGCGAGGCGCCGATTAACTTTTAGCCACGCCTTTTGGCGCACTATGCAAAACTCGGATTGCTCGCGGAGAGAGACTTTCATTCCCGCGCTGGGCTAGCAGTACGTTCAAGGGATTCGCCGGACAATTTCCTGGGAGGTCGAAATCGCTTGCACAGAGTGGCGCTCGTTTATCCGCCTTGAACGAGTCGAGTGCAAGATATGGTCAGAGGTGGTGGCAAAAACAGTCCTCCTAAAACCAAACCTAATCGCGAGGGGGCGATATACTACACCCCGGGTATAAGTGGGTCAACAGGAATTCCGATTCGTAATAAAAGTACAACGTTGAGTACACCGCGGCCCGCGATGTGAATGTTCGCAGTCAACTAACCTCGAATGGGCCACCAAGCCCGCGGCCTTAGCCCACGGTCGTTTGGTGTGAGGGACTGAAAGGCCGATGTGGTGTCGGCCGTTTAATTTCTAATCAAGCGAAATCACCGCGCCAGCGTATTGCGTTAGAACTTCTTGGTCGAACTTCGTCAAACCTTTAGAAGATTTTTTTGAACGCCCTGGTGAACCAGTTGCCCGCACTCTTCGCGCCTTTCGCGGTCTTCTTACCGACGTCCTCGCCCTTATCCGCAGCGTCCGCACCTACAGCCTTCGTCTTTTCGGCGGCCACTTTCGTACCCTCGACCGTCGTGTCCTTTACATCTCCAGCCTTGTCACCAACCTTAGCGCCGACATCTTTCGTCTTCTCGCCAGCGGTCTTTGCACCCTTGACCGTCGTGTCCTTTACATCTCCGGCCTTGTCGACGACTTCAGTGCCGACGTCCTTCGTCTTCTCGCCAGCTGTCTTTGCACCCTTGACCGTCTTGTCTTTTACATCTTTAGCCTTGTCAGCGGTCTTTTCTGTGGCGCTCTTGTCTTGCGTGCGGTTTTCCTGCCCCACAGCCTGGCCCGCTGTTGCGGTCAAAAGGACAAGCCCACACAATCCTGCTAAAAAATCCTTACGCATATAAGCCTCCTATGCAATGAATTAGAACGGTTGTCTTCTGCCTCCAATACGCCGCAACTTGGATGCCACGTACAGCCGAAGATGAAAAGTCTCAACCTTACTGACAGTCTGTCACAACTAAGGCACAACGGAGTGCCGCAGGTGCAAAACGTGCAAACTATGCAGAACCAAAATCACTCACACACTCAGTATTGATACGTTGTGCTGATTTACTCAGCCTGCACGGAACCTTCACGTTCCGCGAGGCGTAGTTTGTTGACGACCTCAAAATATTTCCACAGGAGAGCCCATGAAGAAAGCGATCGTAATTTCGCTCGTTGCCCTGCTACTGAACTCTGCCAGCCCTTTCGTTTTCGCTCAGACCTTGCGCCCTGCATCTGAAAAGGACTTTAACGCCGCTTACGATGCTCAGATCCGTAAAACGATGTCTACGTTTCCCGACCTTCCCGGCATCGCGCTCGTCGTAATTAAGGACGACCGGCCGATCTTTGTCCACGCGTACGGGATGGCGGATAAAGAAGCCGGCATAAAGGCCGATAGCGATACGCTTTTTTATACCGGCTCGTCGACCAAGTCTTTTACAGCGCTTGCAGCCGCGATGCTCGATCAGGAAGGCAAGATAAAACTTTCTGATCCCGTGACGAAATATACTCCGGGAATTCGCTTCAAAAATGCGATACCGGACAAAATCACGATCCAAGATCTCTTAACACACACGAGCGGCTTGCGGAACGGGGCGCTGATCAACCGCCTCGCGTTTACGGGTCAGATCGACCAGCGTGAGATCGATCACGCGTTTGCCGAAGGTACGACTTTTAATGAGGCCAACTTTGGCAAGTACGCCTATACAAACCTCGGCTATAACGTTTACGGGCTAGCGCTGCATTACCATTTGAACAAAAAATGGCAGGACGTGCTGCAAGAGCGCATCTTCGCTCCCGCCGGTTTAAAACACACGACCGCGTATGTTTCAAAGGCGCGCGCCAAGAAGTTCAAGATCGTAGCTCCCTATGTCATTTCAAGTGATGGGTCCGAGGCGGGCAAGATGGTCCGAAGCGGGCTGGAAAAGGTTGACGATAACATGCAATCGGCCGGTGGAATTTTCATGAGCATTTCGGACCTCGGCCGCTGGCTTAACCTGAACATGAACGGCGGTAAGCTCGACGGCAAACAGGTGGTGCCGGCCGAACTTATCCGCAAAGCGCAAACAGGTTACACAAAGAGCACGCGGAACGAGCCGCCATTCTCGGGCGATGGCGAATACGGGCTCGGATGGCAAATCGGCAAGTATCGCAATGAAAAGGTAGTCTATCATCATGGCGGCTATCCCGGTTATCGCAGCCATGTCTCATTTATGCCGGAGAGAAGGGTCGCCGTCGGGGTCATGGTCAATAACGACCAGTTGGGTGGACGCCTGGCAGATATGCTCGCTGCGTACGCTTATGACTGGTGGCTGCAGACGGAGAATCTGGAAGTCGATTACGCCCGGCAACTGCAGGAAACCCTTACGGCCTTTGAGAAACGAAAGCAAGGGATTGCTGCCGAAGCCGCACAGCGGGCAAAGAGAGAGTGGCAACTTACAAAACCGTTTACTGACTATGCCGGGAAGTATCGGAACGACTTGTTGGGCACGATTGAGGTCGTGGCTAAAGAAAACGCGCTCGCTTTGCGAATGGGATACATGAATACAGTCGCCACGCCTTTTACGGAAAAGGACACTATTCGCGTCGTGATGCTGCCCGGCGGAAACGGTGAGGTAATTGGCTTCGTAAAGGACGCCGAGGGAAAGTTCGGCTCAATGACTTACGGCGGCTTCACATTTACAAAGCTTGCGCAATAATCGATCTACCGCCGGTCACCCGCAATGCGAGAACACCTTTACGGTCAAAGCGGTTGATAACCCAGGCAACACGTCGCCGGCCAGCAATTCAATCAAAGTAAAGCTCTGGGTCTGTTAAGACCTGGCGTCAGCTGCAACTAGTAACGAGTGGCCGGTAGATTCTCATTCCTAATCTACCGGCCGTCGACTGAAAAAGCGTACTCCTCTGTTGTACCTGCATCACCACCACTATCAATTCCGCTCAAACGAACCTGATACTGTCCACGGTTGAGGATACTCACGGGCAGTCTTAATCGAACTGAAGACAAGTCATCACCCTCGGCTTGCAGATTGGGAATCGTGAATGATTCATCATCACTCACTCGTCGAACTTCAGCCTGATAAGTTGGGTAGTGTTCTTTTTGGATCCAGGGAAGTCGCAGCTCGACGAATTGAACGTCAGCAGACTTCTTGAATTCCTTCTGCCGCTCGAGACTCCTAACCGCAATTGGAGTCAACTCCATCGAAACCATCTGTGGCGGAACCTCGCGTAAGTTCGCTGGAGTATTCAGCTGAGCTAGTTCCTGCTCGATTGCAGCGCGTTTCATTCGGTTGTTCAGCCAAACACCGGCGACAACGATCGCGATAATGGCTGTCACTGCAATCGGAATAACTAATACCGGTCTCAGCCGGACAATGGTGCGAAGACGTTCCCAGGTCGAGAGCCGGACGGGGACGGTATGGGAGGCGTTTTCTCTAACAGCCCAGTCTTTTATCGCTTTATTGATTCTGAGTTGCTGGAGTTGTGCAGCTGTTTGCCCATACCGCAACAGGAATTTCTCCCTGTCTTCCGCAGTGAGGCTGTCCTCTAAGTAGTCTTCAATCAGTTCCTGTTCAATAACAAGAACCTTCTCGCGCGCTTCCGAGTCCGTTAGAAACAGGCTCTCAATCCACGCACTTTCTTCGTCATCAATCTTGCCCAATAAAAACTCACGCAACACTGCGTCAGTCAGTATTTCTTCTTTCATGGGCCATTCTCCGCACGTGACCATTTCACTAACAATGAAATTTCACGCAATCCGTTTCATTTTTGCTTCCGCTTAAGACAGCGTCCAATACACTCCGCGAGAGATTCGCGAATTCGAAAGACTCTAACTCTCAGCGTTTCTACAGTTATTCCGAATTTCTGCGCCAGTTCGTTGCGATGATCGATCTTGGCCTGCTTCTCTTTGGCGTAATATCCCAGGATCAACTCACGCTTATCAGTGCCAAGCTTTTGCAGACATAGTTGCAGGCATTCCTCTATGTCAGCAATGGTTTCATCTTCAGTTTCGGTTATCGGTGGTCCCGCAAGATCAAAGTCTTCCACTGGAAGTTGAGTTTTGATCTTCTTGTGATTTTCTTTGATGAGGTTGTTAGCTACTGCGCGAAAGTAGAGTCGCGGATCACCTTCGTAGGTTGGCCTTACATCGTGGACCTTCTTTGCAACCCGGTCGAATGCTTCATCAGTCATTCCCTCAGGGTCGGTACACCGGCCCCACATAAACATCTTCGCCAGGTCGTGGCGAAGCTGAACATACATGGTCGCAGCCACGTCACGATCAGGATTGAGCCACGCGAGAATCTCCTCGAAGCTTTCGGGTGGGATTGCCGAATCTCGGGCCATTTCCGCGTCGTATTCTGTTTATGTCGACGGTGATGGGGGAAGCCGCCGTTTCCGTTTTTGAAATACTACCAGACCACCAGCGATTAGAATCAGCAATAATAGCAGGACCAACCGCCGCCCGAGCCATGCATTATGGTTAACGACAATTGTATTCGCGTACTCACCCTGCAACACAAACCCGGCCCAGTAGTACGGCTCGCTCCACCGCTTGTCTCGCATCATCTTCAGTTTTGCAGATCGAAGTGCGGCGGCCGGCGGCATGCCTTCGTCAAACATGGCTCGATAGAAGTCAGCCATTAAAGCGGCCGTCGCCGCATCGTCAACCTTCCAAAGACTCGCCACCACACTCTTCGAGCCAGCAGCCATGAACCCATGTGCGAGACCTACAATTCCCTCGCCTCTTATTTCTTTGCCCAGGGCCGTTTGACACGCACTCAAAACAGTCAACTCCGAAGAAAGCTCGAGATTGTAGATATCGTGAAGCGGCATCAAGCCATTCGTACTCACTCCGTTACGATCCACCATGGTGAGAACGATCCCCGACAATTCGGGATGTTCACTGTTAAGAAATCCATGAGTTGCAAAGTGGACTATCTGATACTGACCGATGCCGGAACTCATGGCAGTTTCACGGCTGGCGTCAAAACCGCGCGCGATCATTGTGGTCCCCCACGGCGCGACTCCTGAGATAGCATCAGCCTCTTCTGACGCATAGGTAAGGCGCTGGAGCGCTCCGTCGCGCATCAAAATGGCGGGAGTTTTAGGAAATGTTTGGTCCGTACTTTTGCCACCGGCTACTTGTGCAACAGCGGGCTCAGTAGCTCCTCGCTGCACGCGGTCGTCACTGACACTGAAAACCGGATCAGCGATAACAGCAACAAGTTTGTTCGTTGACCTCGAGCGGTTATGCGCAGAGCGAATTGCGATAAGCGTTGAGACGGATGGCAACACAACGACGTCATTCGTTTCCAGCAATGCAGTCTTCGTCGTGTTCGGAACAAGCAACGCGGCGAACGGAACGTACTGCAACGCACCTTCGGATACGACTAGCAGTCTTTTGTTTCCGATCTGTCCGACAAGTGGGCCAAGAAGGATCTCACCGAGTTTGCGACGTTCCTCAAGATCGAGCTTATCTGCCGCTTCAACTTTAGCTGGATACTCGCTGTCAAAGCTTCCCTGTCGCGCCGTTAACAGCCGGTAACATTCACGTGCGTGGTCTTCAATTACTTTACGGGCGGGCAATTCGTAAGTCTGAAAAGAGTTAGACGTAACTGCCCAAAGGTAACTCCGTTCTTCTCCTAACGAATACTCCAGCAACATCGCATCGCCATCTCTCAACTCACTTTGCACTTGCTCCAAAGGTAGCGTTGACTGTTCAAGCGATAGCAAGCGAGGATTGTGTTGTCTTAATTGAGCTTCAACCGTTTGATAATCGGCTCTGAGTTGACTCAATTGATTCTCAACATCAGCAATTTCGTCTGAATTCTTCTCCCTCAGCATCAGACCCATTCGATATTGGGCCTGTAACTGAATCAGGCCACGCAACTTGCGCTCACGATCGAGCAGCTCCTTTGCGGCTCCTTCACGAACGTTGGCTCGCGACTCATTGACAAGATCGCGAAGTACACGCGATCGGTTTTTTTCGCTGACAATGAAGGCTTTAGCAGCAAAGCCCTCTCCAGGACGCAATTTGTCGAGCTGCATCAAAATATAGATGCACAATTCGTAATGCTTTTGCACTCCGGAAATGTATGTGGCGCGGAATTCGGGGCTGCGTACGGTTGAGCGCAGGTCGTCGATGTTCTTAAGTGATTTCTCAATAAACGGGAGTGCAACGTCGGCAGCACCAAGCTTCAGGTGGGTCCGCGCGAGATTATAGAAAGTGGCTGTTCTAATACCTTCGTCCTCAACTTTCTCACTCAAAGGCAGAGCACGAAGGTACAACTCCAATGCCTTTTTCTTCTCGTCACGCTGTAGCAAAAGATCTCCGTAGGAGTTTAGGGCCGTCGCCTGACCACGAAGATCGCCAATGCTCTCGAAAAAACTCAGGACTTTCCGGTACTGCGTTGCGGCTCGTTCATGAAGGCCCTGCTTAACATAGATCGTTGCGATCTCGTTAAGGGCAAATCCTTCGAGGCGAACGTTTCCCGCACCACGACTCGTTTGCACAGAACGATCATAGTAAGAAAGCGCCTGCTCGAAACGGTCGGCGAGATCGTGCATCGTCGCGATCTTAAAGGTCGACATCGAGATCCCGTCCACGGCAGCAATATCTTCAAAGAGACTCAAAGCTTGCTGGTAACTATTCAGTGCCAACGGTTGATCTTTGAGAAACTCGTAACCTTGTCCTATCCCATTAAGTGCAACGGCCTCGCCATATCGATCCCCAATTGAATGAAAAATCTCGAACGCTTCCTTGTGAAATCTGATCGATTTTTCGAACTCCTGCGAAGCAAACCATACTCCCAGACCGATCAGAGCCAGTCCCTGGCCAGCCTTGTTATTTACTTCTGTGTAAAGTTCACGCGCGCGCGATATCTCTTTCAGTGCTCTTTCCGGGTCGCCTGTTCCGCCTGCGATGTAGCCCAGGAAAAGATGTACTTTCGCTTCACTCTTACGATCATTCGTTAAGATTTTGAGTGCCTCTTCGAATTGCCTCGATGCCTTTAAGAAATCTCCCTTTGAGTAGCTAACCTCGGCCAGATTACTAAGTGCCTGGCCGTAGCTATTGGAAGCGATTAGATTTCGATGAGGCGCATGATCGTTGAAGAGATGCATTGACTCGGTTAGTTGTTTCTCCGCCAAGTCGTTGTGGCCAAGGTACGACTGAAGACGTGCGGCATGGCTAAGAGCGCGAGCCTTTGCCAGCCAATCACCCGCCTTCTCAGCAAATGCTATAGCGCTTTGATATCGCTTCAGTGCTTCCGGATATTCACTAAGACTAAAGTGGACGTCCGCAGACTTGAGTGTTGCGTGTGAAGCGCTTGCGAAATCGGAAAGGGATGACCAGATCAGTGCTGCGCGGTCATACTGAAGTATTGCTTGCCGGAAGGAGTTTTGCGTCCAGTCCGCGCTAAGCAAATCAGCACGTAGCATCGCTTGCTGAGCTTCGCTGGACTTTCGATCCAGGGCCGTGGCGCTGGTGGGCGGTTGCAGCTTTAACTCAAATTGTCTAAGGGTTTGCGTCTTCTCGAGAGATTGGAGTTCTATCCGATAAGTACCGGCAACCTGGGTTGCCAAAGAAACCTGCACTAACTCGAAATCCTGACTGACGTGTTCGAGTAACTTCTCGCCAGTTGGTCCATACAGTACCGTCGCGAGAACGAGATCTCCTTTTTCAACATGGAACCGGAACAACTTGCCTTGATCAAGAGTGATCGTAAATACGTCTTTGGCTCCTCCAACAAGCTCATGTCTGACTGGCAAGTCTGGAATGAGCTGAGTTTGTCCATCACCTTTACTGGGTGTTTCCGTCGCGGTCGACGTGCTTTCGGGCGTACGAACGACGATAGTGCCGAAGACCATACAAACGAAGATTAAAAACACGCTCACGAGTCTTTGTTTGCGGAAACTGCTTCTATGTACAAGTAACATTTGAGTGCAGTTGGGTCTTCAGTGGGAGACTAACAATAGTGAGACATGGTTACGGAAAGCACTTATACACTGCAGCAGGGCTATGGATGACAATGGCTTTGCCTCAAAAGTCGGAATCCAGTCGGGCGCAGCGCCAACGGCGCGAAATATGATAGCCAGGGGCAAGCGCGAAGCGCGTCGCCCCTGGTTATCGGAAACCAATTGAAGAGAGCACTGAAAGTGCGAAATATCTTCGCTATTATTGCGCTCTTTCAGAGCTTCACGGTTGTTTACGCGTGGACCCAGGGGCGACGCGCCTCGCTCTGCTCGGCGCTTGCCCCTGGCTATCATATTCCGCGCCTTTGGCGCTCCGCAGACTGATTTCCGACTTTTGAGGCAAAGCCGATGACAATCACTCTATTACCACGGATTTTCTGGGGATTCAACGAAATGTAATGCGATTCACATCAAAACTGCTCTAGAGAAGGCAGCTCGCGCGAACCACCTTCTCCAGATGAGAAGCTGCCTTAGCGTCCATCTCGAATGGAAGCACCATGGCGACCCGAGGTTTTTCCAGAGCTGTTATTCGCACCTCTCCAATCCTGGACAGTTCCCAGTCTGGTTCCGGGAGCTTTCCGAGTGGGTTTGCGGAAGGAGTTCTCTCGGTTTCGTTTCACTTCGTTCTGCTGGTTTGCGTTTTCATTAGTTGGCATTTCTATTCTCCTTATTTACGAGTGCGGGTGTCGCAGTCACCTGACACAGTTCTACCTGGTCGGGCGTGATATTCCTCACCTGAGCAAATCTCGCCTGCGTACCGACGTTTACTTAGACTTGGACCAATGCTGTTTGCCGAATTGAGTTGGCTATTGTGATTTGAAACGCGAAGCTCGCCTCTGTTCTAAACATCATCTGCGAGTCAAACGATCGCGTAGGTCTGTTTTGCAGTGACGGAAACTGATCTTCATCGATGCCGTCCCTAACGAAGAGCTCAATTCCGCGTGAGCGCGGTATTTTCGTTAGAGCCAGCTCGGCTTGGGCGGACTCAAATGCATCGCGAACGGATCTTCCAAATCCCAGTGCACGATAAAATGCACCGGCGAAAGCTACACCCACTTTGTCGCCGATTCCCTTGCCAGTACCGATCGAATAGTTGACTACCTCAGAGATCGACCGAGCCTGCGCCTTGGTAAAACAGGCATTGAGGAGAACGAGACGCACATGGTTGCTGTAGAGACTGAATACATTTGCCAATCCTTGCTGGTCTACCGTCTTACCTCGTCCATGTGTTCCGCCGAGGATTAATTTGTGGCCTTTGCTGCCGTGTCCACTGAAGTGAACGATGTGCGGTTGGTACATCAACAGCAGTTTCTGAAGATCTATCGGCTTGATGGCCGTGTGCTTGTGCAACTCGAATCTCTCACGGTACGGACCTTCATGAATCCTTTCGAAGATCTCCCTTGCCTCTTCGTCCACCAGAATGCGGCTGGTCGTCCATGGATTCGATGATAAAAATAGTATTCGGATCTTCTCGGTCATGTTCTTTGATCACCTCTGACCTACATGGCGCAGAAATGAGCCAAAACTCGTCACGCATGCGAGAATTTTTTCGTGCGAGAAAATCAGGCGGGTGTCGGGATTTAGCGGTGGTTGAATTGAGCGAGTGTAACCAACACATCGCCTGGACCACGCACAAGAACAGTCTGGCTTGCCTTGTAATGAGTAACTCTGACTTTGACCTCGTCTTGCTTCATCCTCAAAAACTCTTTCACGGTCACCAAATTCTGATCGTCCAATCCCCCGTTCAGGCTCCTGAACGCCTCATTCTTTGCAGACTCGATTTGCGTAACCGGCGAAGCAGACCAAACGATCCAAACGTTTTCAGCTCCTGCCGGACCTCTGAAGATGGTCCAGTCCGATTGGATCGGCTGGTTTGCGCCAAGAGTGGCTGAACCGTTGTTAACTACCTTACTGGGATAAATCATCACGAAGCTAGTCCTGTTTGGCGCAGGCGGACCTTCATTGATCACGTAGAGATAACCCGGATTAGGACTCGCAACGTTGAGTCGAAACTTGTCGCCATTTTCAAATGTCTCTTCTCCATTTGATTTGAACGGCCCCTGGTACTCCTTCCCGTCTCGCATCTTCTGGACGGTGAGCCAGTAGTTGAATGTGTTGGCAGGTGTTTCGCTTGTGGTTCTGTTGAGATACTTGTAAAGACCTATTGCACCGAGTGACACGCACACAAGCGTCAATACGGAAACGCGGAAGACTGCCGGCCATCCATTATTCGTCGAACGAACACGAGGATCGAGCAGAGCGTGCGCGAGTCTGTTGCCAAACTCTTGCGCATTCGTGTATCGCGCTCTGGGATCGAACGAGAGGGCTCGAAGAGTTATTACCTGCGCCTTTGCAGACAGATCTTCCCGCAGGTGAATTGGCTTCACCCGCACACCGGCGCGCTGCATTTCCAACAGTTGAGACGCTGAAGTGGGATTGAATGGACGACGTCCAGTAATCAGCTCATAGGCGATCAAACTCATTGAGTAGATATCACTCGCGGCATTGACATCGTCTCCGCGAAGTTGTTCAGGAGACATGTAAAGCAAAGTCCCAACTGATGCGCCGTGAGCGGTGCTTGCAGCGACGACTGAGTCTTTGACCTTTGCAATGCCAAAGTCCAGGAGCACAACCGAATCTGTGTCGCGCTTAATTATGATGTTCTCGGGCTTCAGATCTCGATGAAATATGCCCTTCTCATGAACGTGTTCAAGCGCAGCACCGATCTGTTTAAGAATCGAAGCAACGCGATTCAGATCCATTCCTTCGACAGGTATTTTTGAGCGCAGCGTCTCACCATCCACATACTGCATCACGATATACGGCCGCTCGTCAGGCAGTTGTCCTACATCCAGCACGCGCACAACCCCCGGATGATCGATGCGCGACAATGCTTCTACTTCCTGGTCAAACTTCCTCCGTGCATATGAATCATGGACCAATGCCTCCGAGAGAATCTTGATCACCACAGCCTGGCGCTTAAGCTTTAGATCGAGTGCGACATAAACCTGACTCATGCCTCCAGAGCCAAGCTCTCTTTCGACGTGATAACGTTCGTCAATAGTCGTTCCCACCAGATTCTCCGGCGCGAGAGCTAATTTGATAATGGGCGATTCCAGAAAGCCACTGGATGAATCATCCGCCTTTAGCAGCGAACAAACCTCGAGCAGTAGGTCAGCGTCGTTGGCACAAGCCTGTGCGACAAACGCGCCCCACTCAGACCGAGGCATCGCCAGGGCCGCATGATAGATTTCCTGAATGCGATCCCAGTTGGGCTGTTTCATTCGATTGTCTCCTGGGCTAGGAAGTTGAGCGGCGAAGAAGAGGCGTTAGCGCTTCTGGGTCTTGGTTGTGGGCCGCACTCTACAAACCGAGGGCATCTCTGGACGACAGTTGGTCTAAAGAATCTGTGGATAACGCATTTTCACCTGTAATGGTTTATGCCCCGTTTCATTACTAAATGAAGTGAGCAGAACGAACAGACGCCCTCTCGGTTCATGATGATGAAACTCCTTAAGGTCCCTCAATGATTTTGAAAAACTGCAATGGACGAAATTACTGAACTCTTGAAGGCCTGGAGTGAGGGCGATACACAGGCGCTGAATCGACTCGTGCCGCTTGTGGACCATGAATTAAGAAAGATCGCTCATAACTACATGCGCAATGAACGACCCGGACACATCTTGCAAACCACCGCTCTCGTCAATGAAGCGTTGATGAAACTGATTGGCGAGAACATCAGTTGGGAAAATCGCAAGCAGTTTTATGCCCTTGTCGCAAGACGGATGCGCCAGATTCTTGTTGATTATGCGAGGAAGGACCGACGAGTTGAGTACACCGATGTAGATGAAGCGGTTATACCAGATGAAAAGCCCAAAGAGCTGCTGATGCTTGACGAGGCGCTGACAAAGCTGGCTGAGATTGACGAGCGTAAAGCGACGATCGTTGAGTGTCGATACTTTATAGGCTTGACGCTGGTCCAGATGGCGGAGCTTTTTGGTGTGGCACAGTCAACCGTCGAGCGCGACTGGCGCTTTGCCCGCTCGTGGTTAAAACGCGAAATGACCGGAGAGACGATACCTGGTTAACTCTGTGCGTCGTGTATTTCGGATGGCGGCGCGGCGACGGTTAAACGGAGAAACGCTTCTTCCAAACTCTCCTGAGCCGGGCTTAACTCGTAGACTTTGATGTTGTTTGCTACTAACAACTCGTTCAACGCCGGAATTCGATCGGCGTCGGCGGCAACCTGCAAGTACGCAGCACCGTTGCGGCTCACGGTTACGCCCGGTTCACTCGTGAGTAAATCAAAAGCATCTGACAAGTTATCCACTCGTACTTTGAAATGACTGGTGGATGCAACCAGCGACTCTGGTCCACCTTCATAAAGCAGACGTCCCTCGTGAATGATTCCGACTCGGTTGCACAGTTGCTCGACTTCCACGAGCAGATGACTCGAGAGCAACACAGTCAACCTGAATTCATCACGAAGCCGGCGAATCAGTTGACGCGTTTGTTGGATTCCCTGCGGATCGAGACCATTTGTCGGCTCGTCGAGGAGGATAAGGTCCGGCGTTGGTAACAGGGCTTGCGCGATTCCAAGACGCTGACGCATTCCGTATGAAAAGACCTTTACAGGATCCTCCGCACGATCCCGCAAGTCCACGATGTCAAGTACTTCGTCAACGCGCTTCCCATTAACGCCACCAGACAGCGAAGCCAACAATTGCAAGTTTCTACGCGCTGAAAAATTCTCATAGAATGCGGGTGTCTCGATGATTGCTCCAATCCGCGAACGTGCCTTCAGATACTCCCAGTTCGAAGCGCGGAAGGAAAACTTGATTACGCCCGAGGTGGGTCTTACCAAACCTAGCAACATTCTCAACGTAGTTGATTTCCCTGCTCCGTTTGGGCCGAGAAAACCGTAGATGTCGCCAAGCTCGACACTCAAGGACAGACGATCAACTGCCGTACGGCCCTTGAAGCGTTTCGTCAAGGCTTCGGTTTGTAACACTATCGAACTCATGGTCTTACTTCCACCAACAGCGGCCAGTGGTCCATGCGGCCTACTGCTGCGTCACGCAAAACTGCGACTCGTCCAACCCGTTGCAGTTTAGCTGGCCCAAAGACGTAATCGATTCGTCGATCGTTGATTGCCGTATCACCCGCGTCACGTCCCAGATCACGAAAGCTGCGTAGGATGTGACTGTACGATTCGCTATCGTGTTTCAAGTTGTCTGTATAAAGATTCGTCTCGTTGGCGGCTTTCAGTTCGAAGTTGAAATCTCCGGCGATGAAGACTTCCGATGCTTGCGTTCGATCCTGGGCCCAATCTACGAGGGCTTCTGTGTATCTACGCCGCCGAGCAGCGTTGAATGCATCAGCGTGCGCGCTCAGAAGCACTACATCCGAGGTGTCATGCCGAAATGAGGCCGCAACAGCGTAACTGCCACCTGCGGCAACCGGAGTAAATCTCGCGCCGCCATCCTTCACGAGCACGGCCTCGAACCGATCTCCTTTTCCCCGCTGCGCAACTGCGCCACGATATTTACCTTTCAACAGCCCGAGCAGAGTCTTCAATTGCGTGTTGCCCGTCAGTTCCTGAAGCGCAACTGCATCAGGATCTTCACGTAAGATCACTTCAGCAACGGCCGGTAAATCTTTGTCGTGCGCACGTGTGTCATCTTCAAGTTCGGCGTAGCCGATGTTCCAGGTAAGCAAACGAAGCCGGGCGGAATCATTCGAAGCAGAGTTTGACTCCTCGGATCGATGCGGCCGTGCGAAGTAGACAGCCCCGGCGATCATCAGGCAGAGCAGAACTGCAAGAACTACCTTCACCCACATCTCTCAGCTAACAACATCCTTCCGCTCAAAGATGATCACAGTTGACAGTAATAGGCCGGCTGTATACGCACCACAGACACACGCGTAGTGCCACAAGCTCTGCAAAGGAATTTCCGGCTTAAACACGTCGCGCCAGAATTCCATGTCAATCGTGAAAAAGTAGGGGCGCAAGTGTTCGAAGAACTCCACTCGTCCAACGATGTAGAGCGTGAGGTATGCAGCGATCGTCATCACAGTCGCCTGGACCGGTGAATCAAACACGACTGAACAAAGCAGTGCGAGTGCGGCGACGACGAGCAGAGCCCAGGTGCCAGTCAGTGCGGCATAACCAAACCGCATGAGTGCATCGTCGCGCATGATCTTCCCCGGGGCGTCTACGAGATTGAGTGGACCTGGATAAAGCTCGAGGTTACCCCAACCGACAAAGATCAAACCGACCAGCAAATTCAGTCCAATAAAGAATGCCAGCAGGAGAAAGGTATGTAGAGCTGTCACCAAAAATTTCGAAAGGACTAGCGAGGCACGAGAAATCGGACGCGTACAGATCATCCGGAGGGTTCCGGCGCGCGCCTCACCTGCGATCTGCGAGCCCGCACTCATCGACACGAAGATCGGTAGCAATAATGTAAAAGAAAACAGCACCGAATAAAGCGCGAACGTCAATCCGTTGAAGTATTCCTTCGACTCGTAAGTATATTTGAACTGCTCAACCGCCTGACCTCCGGTCTTGCGCGCCGCGTATGTGTAGAACCCCCAAAGCATGAGGACAACGAATCCGACTAAAACACAGAACGAGAGATAGAAGCTTTTAGAGCGGAATAATTTCTCGAGTTCGAGTTTGAGCAGCGTGACCATATTGCGCCTTCTGACTGAAAGACTTAACGCATCGAAAAAGTCTTTTGTTCAGCATATTGACGCGCAAAGTGCAGTGACAACCGGAGTAGCCTCACTCCGCACTGTTAGGGATCCACACATTTTTTTGGAGTGCGGCGGCCTGGCGCCGCTTTGGTCTTGATCGAGCGTGGGATTGTGTCACATTCTGCGAGGACTGCTCTTCGAGGCACATCTCAGATTGCCTCGACCAAATCCGGTATCGCAGGTTAAAAGGGATTACTTACACTACCTGACTGCAATCTGTAATCGCATTGCCTGCTACACGCTGCGTTGCGCGATTGATCACATCGAGGAAACACCACTTTCAGTGCTCGAACGTGATTCAAGCTATCTCGACGGACTTACTGAACACGAGAAGCGAGAAGAATCACGAGTGGTCAACGGAGTGGTTAAGTACTACGAGTGGGTTCACCAGGATGACAGTGCGATGCCCGGTCCGGCCGGAAGTTTTGAAAAGACGTGGACCTTCTACGAAGGTGATCGCGAGGCAGCCGGAATTCAAGCCGCGTAGCGTGCGGCTTGCGTGAAAACTTGCGTTGAGTCGGAGCAAGGCCAAAACGCAAAGTCAGTCGGTGCAGCCCAAAATGCAAGTCAGTCGGAGCGGCCCAAAATGCAAGTCAGGCGGCGCAGCGCCAAAGGCGCGAAATATGATAGCCAGGGGCAAGCGCCGAGCGAAGCGAGGCGCGTGGCCCCTGGGTAAATACACAAGTAACCGTGAAGCTCTGAAAGAGCGGGATAACCACCAATAATATTTCGCACTTTCAGTGCTCGCTTCAATTTTCTTTACCAAACCAGGGGCGACGCGCTTCGCTCTGCTCAGCGCTTGCCCCTGGCTATTATATTTCGCGCCTTTGGCGCTGCACATTCTGCATATTGAGCGCCCTTTGGGCGCTGCGCAGTCTGATTCCGACGGTGAGTGCAAGCATAGACTGCCAAAATACTTTATGGATGTCGTTCTTGTTTCCATGCCGTTTGCAGAGGTCCAGCGACCTTCGATAGCGCCGGCCTTCTGCACGCGTCACTTGCGGATACGGACATCAAGAGTGAAGTCTTCTATGGAAACTTCGGTCTGGCCGAGCGGATCGGGTTGGTCGCGTATCAGGCGATGCAGTTGGCGCCCACCGATCATCTGCTGGGTGAATGGTGTTTTGCCGCTTATCTCTTTCCAATCGACGAAGCAAAGGATGAGGAATATTTTGATCTCGTCCTTGGTGTAAACCAACGCGCCTAAATTACTGGCAACTTGCCGCACGCAAGTGATATAAAACTCGTCGCTCGTTCTCTTTCTCGTTGCACGCAGGAGGGTTCCCATGCTCACCGTTCTACGCACAATCATTCTCATCTGTCTGATCGCGCCGTCGTTGTATGCGGCTAAGAAACCCGGATTTCAGTCGTTCATTGTCGGCAATGCGGCCGATGCGCCACCGGCGGCGACGCTGAGTCCCGGGCTGGTCCTGATGGGAGGTGGGACGGACGTTGATGCCGCATTTCAGTGGATGTGCCAACGCGCGGGCGGCGGTGATTTCCTCGTGATTAGGACCACCGGCACAGATGCTTACAATCCATACATTCAAGAGCTCTGCCCACAAATGGATTCAGTCGAAACGATCATTATCACGACTGTCGAAGGCGCAAACACAGCGTACGTGAGCAACCAGATACTAAACGCAGAGGCTCTTTGGATTGCCGGTGGCGATCAGTCAACGTACGTGAACTTATGGCGTGGAACGGCGGTGCAAACGGGTGTGAATCATCTGCTCAACGTGAAGCAGGCGCCAGTTGGCGGTACGAGCGCTGGCCTTGCGGTTCTCAGTCAATTTATCTACACGGGCCAGCTCGGTTCTGTAACATCGAGTCAGGCGCTCGCCAATCCTTTCCATCGTTATGTCACACTGGACCGCGACCTGTTTCAATCGGCACTCGGAGTAAACAAACTCTACGACTCACACTTCGTGACGCGCGATCGAATGGGCCGAACGATTGTCTTCCTGGCGCGCATCGTAAACAACGGCTGGGCAACTCAACCTCGTGACATCGGAATAGACGAAGAGACCGCGCTACTCGTTTTGCCAAACGGCGCCGCCACGATGGTAGGCTCAGGAGCAGCGTATTTTCTGCAAGCGCCGGGACCCGCACAAGTACTCGCAGATCGCACGCCGCTGACCTACTTAAATATCAGTGTGTACAAACTTCCGCAGGGTGGCACGTTTAATCTCTCGACCTGGACGGGTACCGGAGGCGTGGCTTACACGCTAAACGTAAACAACGGATCGCTGACTTCAACACAACCCGGCGGAAGTATCTACTGAAACGGATTATCGACTATGAGAAATACCAGTTCCCTCTTTGCTGCAATCGCAGCTGTGCTGCTCCTTTCAATCAATGTTCTCGCTCAGAATGCGAGCACAACTGCTTCCGTCGTCAAGACTGTTCAAGTCACTTCTGCTGTGAAAGAAGCTGAAGTGGGCCAACAGGTGAAACTCACCGTCGTCGCGACTGACGCAGCAGGCAATACGATCAAAGAGCAGCCTTCGACTTATTTCGCCGGTCCGTTCGACATCGCAGCTGTGGACGACGCCGGCAATGTGAAACTGTTTGGTACAGGCCAGGTGACGGTTGGGGCGATTGTTGGAGGCATACCGGGTTTGACCACTTTCACGGTGAAAGCACCTAGTGTCAAAACGATCGACATTCGTCCGCTGAAACACCCGCTCGCCGTCGGCGGCACTGCTCGCCTCGACGCCGTCACACGAATCTTCAACGGCGATCCACGCACGGGGGTGCCCGTTGAATGGACTTCAGATAATCCTCAAGTTGCGACGGTGTCGCCGGGTGGTGTCGTCACTAGTGTTGGACCAGGAAAAGCAACGATTACTGCCACGTCGGGATCAGCAACGGCAAAAACTACGATCGCCGTGGTCAAAAGTGATCTGCATAAGTTGGTAGTCGCGGGAGGTCCGAAGACTGCACGCACCGGCGATGTAATTGATTTTAGTGCCAAGGCAAATCCTGAGAGCAACTTCACGATGCAATGGTCCGTCAATGGAAACGGAGCGACCATCGACGAGAGTGGCAAATTTGTCGCTGAGCTGCCGGGCACTTACATCGTTACAGCTAGCAGCGGTATGACTTCGTCAAGCACTTCAGTCGTTGTAACTCCGCGCAATCTGGAACGCGAAATCCAAGTCGTTGGTCGCGCGCCGTTCAAAGAATTTCAGGGAGCGGAACAGTGGATCATCGGCAACTATGCTTACTACTCGACGATTTCCGATCGGTTCGTCGTTTATGACATCTCCGATCCTGCAAATCCCAAACTAACCGACACGATTAAAGTCGATGCGCGCCTCGTCAACGACATCTCGACGACTCCCGACGGCAAGATTCTCGTGATCTCACGCGAAGGTGCGTCAAATCGAAAGAACGGTATTGCTTTCTACGACACGTCTGATCCGGCTCATCCGAAACTTATTTCCGAATACACAGCAACAGTCACCGGCGGCGTTCACAGTGCTTTCGTCGACAGTCACTACGTCTATCTGACCGACGACGCAACGGGCTCGGTGCGCGTGATCGATTTCAAGGACGTGAAGAACCCGAAAGAAGTTGCGCGCTGGCAAACAGAGAATCCACTTGCCGGCACGATCCGCACGAAAGAAGGCGATCAAATTGCCGGACGCTATATTCACGATCTACAAGTCAAAGATGGGCTCGCATATCTCGCATACTGGCACGATGGTTTAGTCATCCTCGATGTCGGCGCCGGATTGAAGGGCGGCAGTCCGGAGAATCCGAAGTTTGTCAGCCAGTTGCGTTTCAATCATCACGAACTCTACGGTGATGGCTGGCTTGCGGGCACTCACTCCGTCTACCGCTATGGCAAGTACGTCTTTATTGGTGACGAAGTGTTTCCCGGGATCTTCGACATCAAGTCGCCAAAGCGTGTCTTCGTACGTGGCATAGTGCACATCATCGATGTCTCGGATATCAATAACCCGCAGAAAGTAGGAGAGTATCCTGTGCCCGAAGGCGGCGCGCATAACATCTGGGTTGAAAATGATGTGATGTACGTTGGCTACTACAGTGGTGGCGGCCGCATCGTCGATGTCTCAGGTGATTTGTGTGGAGATCTCTACCGGCAGGGGCGTGAGATCGCGCGCATATGGACCGGCGATCCAAATGGCTTCCGTCCAAATCTTCCGATGACGTGGGGCGCGCAGCCGCACAAGGGGTTGATCTATTTCAACGATATCAACTCAGGGCTTTGGATCGTGAAGCTTGGCGAGAAGATCGAAAAAGGTTCGACGACTTCACCAAATTAAGCCACAAAAAGGCACAAGAAGCACAAAAAAGTTGGGCCAAACATTTATGTGCTTTTTGTGCCTTTTTGTGGCTACTTGTAGAAATCAATCCCCGCAGCGGCCGCTCCAACATCTAATGTCGCCACAGTTTTCAGCGCGGTAAGGTCGATAACTTCGACTGTCCCCGGCTCAGATCCGATTCCCTCTACCGTCACAAACGCATATCGATCATCAGGCGAGACGACAACACCGTGCAGCACTTTCCGCTTCGTCGGCAAACGCGCTAATTCTCTGCCACTCTTCAACTCATAGATCGATACTGACTGGTCGCGCTTATTGGTCGCGATCAAACGCTGACCATCATGTGTAACCTCGAGGTTATAAACACCCGCACGAGCGGGAATGCGACGCACAAGTTTCCACGTATTCGCATTAATCTCAACAATCTCACTCGATCCATTACACGCGACAAAGACCGACGAGCCATCGATTGAAGGCTCGGCCCACGTTGGTGAGCACGAGTTATCACCAGGCTTCGGTGGCTCCGAGCCATGTCCCGCCATACCGTGCAACGAATGTGTCTCACTGGCGTTTGGTGGAGCACTCATTCCCTTTTCCTGATTCTTAGTCACAACAAAATAACGAGTGGCTTTTAACGTACGAGTATCAATCTCCACCAGCATGTCGTTCATCATGCAGGCCGAGTACTGCTTCGTTCCCTGCGGATTCAAACGTGAACCGTGCGGCATCGTGCACGTGGGAATTCGCGCAACTTCGGTCATCGTTTGTGTCGAGACCACAGAGACTGTCGATGGGACCATGTCGCCGTGCAGATTGAAGTTGACCACAAAAAGAAAGTTGCCGTCAGGCGAGATATCGAGCGTTGCGGGAAAGAATCCGAGAGTAGCTTTTCCAACGACAGAGTCATCTTTGGTCGAGTATTTCCAGACGGTCCCGTAAGGGCGACCATGTGCGATCGACACGTAGTAGAACCGACGGTCCGGCGAGATCACGATTCCGTGTGGTCCATCGATATCCACCGGCATGTCGCCGGTGTCAATCTGACGCTCGACACGAATACCCTCAGGACCAAAACGAATCAGAGAAATCTTGTCGGCAGATTCCGACACGACGTAAAGCAAATAATCCTTGCTGGGCTTGGTCTGTGATCTGGATGATGCCGGATGGACCGCGGTCCACAGCAACACGAAAAGAAATATCAGGTAACGATGATACTTTTTATTCAACTCTTTCGCCTTAACAGTTACACGGCGCGAATTCAGCCTCACGGCCACGTTTTCGCCCGATATTTTATCCAAAAAGGAGACACGAAGGTGAAGGAGATTACTACTCAATCTACCGGTGCCGCCAACGAGCTCACCGCCTCAATCATCATTAAGCGAAGCATTTTTGCTCTGTTCTTCGCAACTCAACTCTTACTTGTCAACATTGTCGCTCAAGCTCAACCCTACCAGATCATCAACACTCAAAACTCCGTAGTCGGCGGAGATTTGAGTAAAACCGTCACCACCATTCAGGAAGGCAACAACTCGCTGGACCGCTTCCTGATGACAGAAGTCTCGAAGCCACTGCCAGACCAGGCTGTTCGAGGCGTTATTCTTTTGATGCCGCCACTCGGAAGTGGTTTTCAGAACTACGAAGTCGGTGAAAATGGCGATTACAATAATTCTTTCGTTGCGTTCTTTGCGCGCCGGAACTTTGCGATCTTCGGTTACTCGACGAGAGTGCACGGACTAACTGCCGGATCGTGCGAAAGTGGCGCAATCGATTGCTCGCCGATGGCGAACTGGGGTATAGAAACTATCGTCGATGACGCAACGTTCATACGCGAACAAATCGCGCTGAAATATCCCGGTCTCAAGATCGTTGTGGGCGGACTATCGATGGGTAGTATCGCTGCGCAGGCCATATTGAATGCTCATCCAAACGATTACGCCGGAGCGATTCTGATCGAAGGCACGATTCACGATACCGACGCGAATGTTCGTGCCATCAACGCGAATTTCTGTGCATCATTCGAAGCCATGCTCGCGGCCGGCGTGTATTACGACGGGCAAAGTGGACCAGGGGTCAAGTTGTTGAATCAACTAGCGCAGATCGCTCCGAATGCGCCGACGATGTTTCCAGGCTTCCCGCCGGGAATCACCAATCATCAGGCGTTTGTTCTGGCACTGAGCGCGCCACCCTTATCACCGCTGGCTCCGCGACCCGGCTATTTCAATCTCGCCGGCAACTTCATCGAAGATCGTTTCTTCTATGCGAATGAACAACTGGTCCATGGCAGCCTGGCTGGGTTTAATGACTACACGCCGGTAAGAGCGATTCGAGATCTCAATTGTGGTCTAGCCGGTGAGACAACTTTCACTAACAATCTCGGCAGCTTTACGGGACACGCAATCATGTTTTCCGCCGGGCATGGGTTTGGAAGCGCAATGTTTGCTACTGCGCAACTGATGAGTTCAGCGAACGTGGCGATCAATTCCAGAGCGGACTACGGTCACGTCGATTACATGTTTTCAACGAATCACCTGCACGAACTCGAGCATCCGATTTTCAACTGGTTGCTACAGAAGCCGTTTAAGTAATTGAACGCCTCCTTGGAGTGCGCCAACTTGTTGGCGCTTTGGTATCTGTACCAAAGCGGTGACAAGTCACCGCACTCCAAGGAGGCGTCCACCTCGAACTTGTTTGTATCACTGCACGTCCAACAACCAGATGTCGCTTTCGGTTGAGTAGGCTGCGAAGTAAATGAATTGACCGTCTCTCGAGACGGCAATGCCGTGAATCTGCGCATCGCGCAACGACAGGATTTCACGGACTCCTTTTTTCGAAATATCACCGAGAAACGCCTTGCCTTGCGACTGACAGATATAACCTGAGCCATCAGGAAGCCACATCGGGTAACCGCCGATGTTAGAAGAGTCGACTCTTTCATAACGATTTGTCTCAAACGAGTAATACCCGATTTGCCCGTCAGTGAATGTTCCGATCAACTTCTTTCCATCCTGCGACCAATCCCACGCTACGAAAATCTTGTCCGGCTTCGGTAACTGTTGCAGCGTTTGCGAGGCCCAGTCTTTACCAAGATCGAGAATCACATTCACTCGACTTCGGTGAACGAGCAAACGGGTACCATCCGGTGACCAGAGGGGCAACGACGTATCTCCCGGACTGTCGAAAGTGAGCTGTCGAAGATTTGTACCGTCCGCGTCTATGGTCCAGATCTCGTAACGACCACTACGATCCGAGGCAAAGGCGATTCTCTTTCCGTCCGGCGACCAACGCGGATAACGATCGAAGAACTTATCGTTTGTCAGATCTCGCCAATTGCTCCCGTCGCGTTGAACGACCACAATGTCTTCCTGCGTTCCGCGCAAGAGCCGCATCACGAATTGACTTCCATCGGGCGATAGCTCAGGTCGCACAACTCGATTATCACCGCGTGTGATCGAATACGGCTCACCAATAGTCTTCCCACGGTCTCGATCAAATTTGACGGCCTGAATATTTGCGCGCCGGTCTGTCTGCACATAGATGAGCCGTTTGCCGCTCTTCGAGAAATTCAAGTGACGATTGAATGTCGCCGGAGTTGATACTGCTTCCGGTTCACCCAAAACTTTTCCCGTCTCTTCGTTGATCGGCACACGCCAAAAGCTCATGTTGCCACTGCGGTCGCTGGCAAAGTAGAGAAACTTGCCATCCGGTGACCAGACAGGATTCCAGTTCGTTGACGCATCCCGCGTAACGATCTCGATTTCTCCGCCGGCTTTGGAAATTGTCGCGATGTCGCTTCTGCCTGAACTCGGCGGATTGAACCAAAACGCGATGCGAGATCCGTTCGGCGACCACGACGGGTGTATAGCATCGTTTTGACAAAGCGTGCGTTGGGCGCCCGTTTCCACATCGACAATGAATAGCGAGCTCGGATTGATGTTGCGAGTCGACGGCAAACTATGACCAACTCTGCTGCAAACAACTTCCTTACCATTCGGAGACCATGCAGGATGGTGACAACGCGGAATGAGTGGTCGCACATTCTCACCTGTGGCCTCCATGACGTACACGCCTGCCGGTTCGCGGTTCGAGTAGAACGCGATGCGTTTGCCATCCGGCGAATACGACGCCTCGTACTCGTCTGAAGGCGTATTCGGCGTCAACGACCTCGCATTCTTTCCGCCAACACGCTGCAGGAACAGATCAAAATTTCCCTCCGGCTCACTCGCAAAAACAAAATCTTCGCCGTCCGGAGAAAGCGTCGGAAAGAATTCGGTGCCAGGTTGAGTTGTTAACTGAAGATGGGACGCACGCGACCAATTGGGAGCTGTCGTTTTCGCCCTCGTGAGATACCAACCGAGTGGAATGGCCGCGCCGATCAGCGTGATAACAATCGCAACCGGCCAGAACCACGAGCGTCGCACGACTTGCGGAAGAGAACCGGTAGAAGCTCTTGGATTTGAAATCGTCGCCGCAGAGTCAATCATTCGCAGCAAACGACGAATGTCAGCGCGGAAATCTGAGGCTGTTTGGTAACGAAGCTCACGATCTTTCTCGAGTGCCTTGTTCAGGATCTGATCGACATCAGACGGAAGTGTCGCGTCAAGCGCAGTTGCCGGTTTGGGATCGCTCGAGAGAATCGCATTGATGGTTGCTTGTCGAGTTTCAGCCTTGAACGGTTTTGACCTGGTGACAAGCTCATACAACAAAACGCCGAGGCTCCAGATATCAGTGCGATGATCGATCGGCTCACCACTCGCTTGTTCCGGCGACATGTAAGCCAGCGTTCCCATTGTCACGCCGACTTGAGTGCTCACTGCGTCTTCACTTGCTGCAACCTCGCTCAATTTCACCAGACCAAAGTCCAGAACTTTTGCGTAACCATCCGGACGCACCATGACGTTCTCAGGCTTGATGTCACGATGCACGATGCCGGCCTGATGAGCTGCGGAGAGCGCCTCTGCAACCTGGGCCACTAGTGCGAGGCTTTCTCTTAAGCCGAGCTTCTCTCGCAGAGAAGAAAGCGTTTGTCCCTCGACGAATTCTATCGCGATGAAATGAACACCATTAGCTTCGCCGACTTCGTAGATCGTCACGAGGTTTGGGTGATTTAACGCTGAGAGTGCACGCGCCTCACGTTGAAAGCGTACGGATCGCTCGGTGTCAGCTACGAAATGCCATGGGAGAATTTTGAGCGCGACGAGTCGATCCAGTTTGCTGTCGCGTGCAAGGTAAACTTCGCCCATGCCACCGGCGCCCAGGAGTTTTTCTACCCGATAGTTGGCAAGCTGCTTGCCGATAAGTGAAAAGGTCGTTGTGAGATTTGAATCCTGGACCAGCGATTCGGCCGCAACTCTCATCGCTGAGCGTTCCATGAAGTTTGCCGCCTGTACCTGAGCCTTGAGCAAGCTCAGCACCTCATCGCGCAACTCGGCGTTATCCTTGCTGGCCTCGATGACAAACGCTTCTCGCTTGTCGGGTGGTTGGGCCAGTGCCTGGTCCAACAAGGCGTCAACTTTTTTCCAGAGGTCAGGATCCATGAGACTAATTGGAGGCAAGCTCGCGATAGAGCCAGGCTTTGGCTTTGTTCCACTCGCGTATGACCGTGACGGGCGCAATCTTCATCACTTCCGCTGTCTCTTCGACACTGAGTCCGCCGAAAAAGCGTAACTCCACAATCTGACTCTTGCGTTCGTCAATCGTGGCGAGACTTTTCAAAGCTTCGTCGAGCGCCAACAGATCCGCATCTTTGTCGGTGGTGACGGTCATCGCTTCATCGAGAGAAATATTGAGTGCGTCGATGTCCTTGTCTACTTTCGGACGCTTTCGTGCAAAGTCAACGAGGATGCGTCGCATCATCTGTGCGGCAACGCCAAAGAAGTGTGCACGGTTTTGCCAGCGCACAGCCTTCCAGTCGATCAGTCGCACATAGGCTTCGTTAATGAGCGCTGACGTTTGCAGCAGGTGATCGGGACGCTCTCTGCTCATGTAACGTTTAGCGAGGCGGTAGAGTTCAGCGTGAACGAGCGGCGCAATGCGTGCCAGCGCCTCTTCGTCGCCGTTCCCCCAGGCCAGCAAAAGTTCGGTGAGTTCGTGAGCCCCAGATTCGTCCATAGAGGGACCCTCAGGACCAAGCAGGTGCAAAAGCGGAGTGAATTTACCACATACGGGCTAGAGTAGTTGTGCCTCTTTGTTCGTTATCAACTCTTTTGGAGCGATTCTGGCCCAAACGAACAGACTGAAAAATACAAAACCAAAGGCATTCAGCATTCCGTGAGACTTTGCCATCATTGGAATCGTGAGGATCAACGTGTGCGTAGCGAGACTGTAAGCGTAGAGACTCGCCAACACCATTGCCGCACAACTGGATAGTGCTCCAAAAATCAGAAGTATCTTTCTTCTTGGATCACTGATGGTGGGTCTAACCCAACCAATCGTTAGTACCGCAAGTAATACCAATCCCATCGATAGAAGCAGCGTTCCGATCAAACCAAGCAGTGGCGAGAGCGTGATTCCGGCGGCGACGAGTGGCATCGCGGCGACGATTGCAAAAATCGAAAAGGTAAAAACTTGCTGTGGATAATCCCTTAACGCCAATACCCTTCCATTCATTCCCGCAATGATTGGTGCGGCAAACCCGGCGAAATGAAAGTGGACCGCCGTTAACAGGATGATCGTCTCGCCGTAGTCGAACGGTTGAACGCCGAGACGGTAGACAACGAGCCATGCACCCCCGACCGGCAGATATATTAGACCAGCATCAATGCTCGACTCCGCCAGAGGAAAAAGACCACCACGCGAGATGAATCGTGACACACCATAGAGCGCGATCACGATATTGACGATGAGCCGACTCGCGCCAGTCACTGAGTTTTGTCTCTACGTTTATTTCCGTCCCGTCGCGGTTAATGATGTAAGTCACACGCTCGAGGAGTAAGGTGTCGGAGTTGAAGTAATAGAGCTTTGCCGCTCGTTCCTGACCTGAGGTCTCGATCTGATCGGAGATCTTATAGATATCGAAATATGGGCCATTGTAATCCGGCGATGAACCATCATCCGTTCTGAAGCGCGCTCCAAGAAAACGCATAGCATTGCCCTGCATCAGTGTGGCAAAGAAGTGTTCGGCGCTGTCGTAAGCAAGTGTTTCGATCAGATCGAGTTCGTCAGAGTCGCCTTTGGCTTGCTTTCCGTCAAAAGTACTGAGACGGCTTTGCGACCCTTTCTGAACTAATACTCGCAGCCGATCCGGAAACTCCAGGGTGGCAGCAATCTCACGATCCTGAGAGTCAGTCGCGAAACGCAGTACACCCGCTATCGTGACTCGCTCTTTCCCGGGTTTCTCCAGCCGATTTCCCAACACATTGAGATGCAATGCCAGTCTCGATGAGAGCAGACCACGATTCACGTACGCCTTATCGCTGTGTCTACCAATACTTGACCCGTTTGGTCGAGTATCGAGCGGTGCAGCAGTGTGAGTCGGGCGATGGATAGCAGCAAAGCCAACCACACCCAAACCGAGCACGGTTATCACAAACAGTAGCCACGGATTCCCTTTTATTTTTCTTGTCATGATGTTTCTCCTGGTCCAGCAACACTCGGACACAGAACAATTGGCGGCACTTCTGTGTGATTAGTGAGACACAAAAATCTCCAACACAAAACAGTGTTCCCTAAATTGTCGACACCCTTTTGGCGAGGTCAGTTGAAGAGGGGGAATTAACGCGCTCAATCTACTCTTCGTATGGTCCACTGTCAACAATATTGTTCAATATTGTTCAGGCTTCGAGTGCGCGCAGCGCGAGGCCCTTTGCAACGGTGGTGAGTTCTTCACCGCTCTTGAGTTTGTCGGGGCCGAAGGTTCGCGAGAAGAAGCGTCGGACCACTGGCACGAATGATGAGCCACCGGTGAGGAAGACACTGCCGATGTCCGAAGATCTAACTCCGTATTGGTCCAACAGTGAGCGAATGCAAGCCGAAATCTTCTGAATGTCGTCCTGAATCCACGATTCAAACTGCCAGCGTTCCAGCGAATCTTCCATATGGACCGTTGATTGCGAAAACAAAAATGTCGCGAGCTCTTTGTCCGTTAATTCGACTTTCGTTTGTTCCACCGCACGATAGAGAGCGTAGCCAAGATTCTCGGTGATGATCTGAATTAGTGCTCCTACTCTCTTCGGATCCGAAGCCTGATTTTTCACCTCGCGCAAAACTCTCATCGTCTTCGGATCTTTCAAAAGAAACATGTGATGCCAACTCGACAGTTGCGTGTAAATCCACACCGGCACCGGGAGTTCTTTCCCAAGCGAAACGTAATTCGATCCAAGACCGAGTTTCGGCGCAACCAGCCGCATCATGATGCGACTATCGAAGGTGTCGCCGGCGATCGCGACACCGGAAGTGCCGATAACAGGACTGCGCCCGTCGTTCTTTCTGCCTGGACCAAGATGAGCAAGCGTAAAGTCGCTTGTACCACCGCCGAAGTCGCCAATCAGAACTAACTCATCATGATCGAGTTGGGTCTCATATTGATAAGCGGCAGCAACCGGCTCCAGTTCAAATGAGACTTCCTTAAAGCCTGCCAGCTCGGCCGCAGCTTGCAAGCGCTTTAACGCGAGGGCTTCATCGGCTTCGGTGTCCGCTCCTGCAAAACGAACCGGCCTACCCAAAACGACACGAGATGCAGAGGTTTCGAATTGCTCCATCACCCTCATTCGCAGTCGTCGGAGAATAATCGCGACCAAGTCTTCCAACGTGTAATTACGTCCATTGATGCTGGTAGAAGTAAATAGACTACTGGCAAGATACGACTTGATCGAAACGATCAACCGTCCTTTAGTGTCAGCTTCGAGATACGAATTGATAGCGTCCGGTCCGGCTTGGGTCTCAGTGTTTTGCTGTGAACCGCGTTCGCGGGCGGGAAAGTAGAGAATTGAGCGAAAGGCGGCCAGACCACTCGCGAAGGTCGCAAGCGTTGCCTGTCGATCACTGCCCGCGACAGCGATGGCGCTGTTGGTCGTGCCAAAATCAAGGCCGATGACGGCTTCTGTTTTCATAGCAATGTGGGGACAGGATGAACATGATTTGCACGATTTACAAGATTAATCTTGTTCATCTTGCTAATCTTGAAAATCCTGTTAACAACTGCGTGTTAGAATCAATCTCCACCAAATAATGAAAGAGTCGCCCGTCAAGATCGACGTCCTCCTCGAACCTCTATTAACAGAGGTCAGCGATGATCGGGCTGACGAAATACTCTCACAAGTAATCACGGAACATGCCGCGCCGGTAATCAAAGGTGTCATTCGCTTCAAACTCCGCTTGAACTCGTTTCGCGAAACTCAGCGCGAAGAAGCTGACGACATACAACAGGACGTCGTCCTGCAACTGCTGGCTCAGTTGCAGCGTTTTCGCAAACTTCCGGACAGTCATCCAATCACAGACGTGCGTGGGATGGCCGCAGTCATCGCTCACCGGACTTGTGCGCGCTGGATGCGCCGCCAGTTCCCCGAACGACACGCACTCAAGAATCGTCTGCACTATTTACTAACACGCCAGCGTGGCTTTGCTTTATGGCAAGACGGCGAAGGAAAGCTACTGGCCGGCTTTGCGGTTTGGCAACAACAGCTTCAGGCGACTCGGAACCTCTCAGACATCGAAAAATTGCCAACGCACATTCGCGCGTTGAAGAGCGACAAGCCACAACAACTGGCTGAACTGCTCGCAAGTCTTTTCAACTATCTCGGCGGTCCAATTGAATTCGATGAGCTTGTAGGCGGTGTCGCGGCACTTCAGGGAATCAGCGATCAGCCAATCGAGTCGCTCACGGACGATGAAGATGCGACGTTCGAGCCTGTGGCGGCTGAGCCGGATCCTGCCTGGCGCACTGAGAAAAAGTTCTTTCTCCAGCGGCTCTGGGAAGAGTTGCAACAGCTCCCACTGAATCAACGTGCGGCGTTGCTGCTGAACCTGAAAGACGCGAGTGGTTTCGGCGCCATCACGCTCTTTCCCGCCACAGGGATCGCATCCGTGCGAAAACTGGCGGCCGCTCTGGAAATCGATCCGGAAGAGATGGCCAAGATGTGGAACGACTTGCCAATTGAAGACGCTCGGATTGCGGAATTAACCGGATTAACACGGCAACAGGTGATAAATGCGCGGAAATCCGGCCGCGAACGGCTGGCACGACGGCTGAAAGGATTTATTTAAAGGACATGGTAATACGTGACAATTTTCGCCAACTTCTGAGTATGAAGCCCACCGGGACCCCGGTTGAGGATCAGAAAAAAACCAGTGGAACACTTAACTCAAAAACAAGTTGAGGACTACTCACGGAATAACTTACCCGCCACGGAATTGCTGGCGGTAAGCGATCATCTGGACGAGTGTGGCCTGTGCCAACGGCGGATCGAAGCTGGGCTGAACGGCGATGGAGCTTTCTTCGCCCTGCACGATGAGGCATTGGGTGAGGATAGTCTTGCAAGTGCGCATCTCACGGTGGATCAGACTGCGGAGTATGTCGATAAGAATCTGAGCGGTGAGACGCTTCAGCTAGTCGTTGATCATCTTAGTAGTTGCGAACAATGCGCGCCGGCGGTTGAAGATCTGCGTGCTTTCCGAAATGAGATCGCGCCGTCGCTCGATCGTGAATTTCGTCCTGTGGAAACTCCTGTCAGCACAGGAAGCTCGTGGCGCGAGAGGTTTGTTTCGCTATTCAGAATCTCGCCGGTGCCGGCGTTCGGTGGTGCAGCGTTGGCCGTCATATTGTTGTTGTTCATTGGGTGGATCGTTTGGCGCATGCCGAGAGAAGAACGTCGCGAAGAAGTTGTTGTTGTACCTTCTCCTTCGTTACAGCCAACTCCAGCGCCGGTGCCTTCAGTGCAGCCGGAGCCGGTTCCGGTAGTCGCACAGTTGAATGATGGCGCTGGCGTTGTGGGTTTGGATCAGGAAGGCAAACTTTCAGGCGCAGATGATTTGCCGGCAGGCTATCAGGACCTCTTAAAGAAAGCACTCAGCGGGCAAAGAATTGAAAAATCGTCGCAACTACAGGGGTTGACACGACCCCCCAGTGCGTTGATGGGATCAAATGATCCGGCGCGTGAGTTCTCCGTAATTGAGCCGGGCGGTAACGTGTTGATGAACGATCGTCCGACATTTCGTTGGTCCAAAATGGAAGGTGCGACTGGTTATGTGGTTGAGGTTTATGACGAACAGTTCAAACTCGTGAGTTCGAGCCCGCAAGTCGCAGATTTTTCATGGACCGCACCGCAGGCACTTCCGCGTGGACACGTCTATTCGTGGCAGATTAAAGCGATCAAGGACGGGCAGGAGATCACGTCACCGCGCCCACCGGCACCGCAGGCGAAGTTCCGCGTGCTCGATCAAGCGAAAGCAAATGAGTTGACGAGAGCGAAGCGCGCCTATGGCTCGTCGCATTTGATGCTTGGCATGCTCTATGCCGAGGCCGGTTTACTAAAAGAAGCCGAGGCGGAGCTGAGATTATTACGGCGCGCCAACCCCGACTCTGAGGTTGCGAGAAATCTACTGCGTCAAATTCAAGCCATCAGGCGTTGATCCCGAGGTAGACAGGGACAGGATTAACAAGATTCTCAGGATTTACAGGATATCTTGTAAATCATGCAAATCTTGTTAATCCTGTCCCAAATTTTTCCCATCACTTCAGTAATAAGTCTGAAAGTTCAGCAACTTCCTCATTCGAAGCGGTTTTTATGAGGAGAAATCATGCTGAGACGACTTACAACATTCATCTACGGACTCTTGTGTTACTTGCTCTTCTTCGGAACTTTTCTTTACGCAATCGGTTTCATCGGCAACATTCTGGTTCCCAAGTCGATTGACTCTGGGAGGACAGGGCCACTTGGGGAGGCTCTGTTCATCAATGCCGGCTTGCTACTGCTGTTTGCAGTCCAGCATAGCGTGATGGCACGACCGTGGTTCAAGCGTGGGTGGACCCGGTTTGTGCCAAAGCCGGCTGAGCGCAGTACGTACGTATTGCTCTCTTCCCTCGCACTGCTCCTTCTGTTCTGGCAATGGCGTCCAATCGGCGGAGTTGTTTGGACGGTAGAACAACCTACTTTGCGAACCGTTCTCTATGGATTCTTCGCGTTTGGTTGGTTGTTGGTTCTGACGAGTACGTTCCTGATCAATCACTTCGATCTCTTCGGACTGCGACAAGTCTTCTTTGTTCTGATCGGCAAACCGTACACAGAGCTAAAATTCGGAACCCCAATCTTCTATCGCTACGTTCGGCATCCGCTTTATCTAGGCTGGTTGTTTGCATTCTGGTCGACGCCAACGATGACGATCGCGCATCTCGTATTTGCTATCGCCACGACTGCTTACATCTTCCTGGCCATTCAGTTTGAAGAGCGAGATCTGATCAACGCACACGGAGACAAGTACAAGCATTACAAAAAGAACGTCCCAATGATCGTCCCTGTGCGAGTCGGCAGAGGCTAACAACCCTAGCCACAAGAAGGCACAAGAAGCACAAGTGAGAAATCATTTGTGCTTTTTTGTGCCTTTGTGGCTAGAAACTTTTTATGGCTACCAGTAATAACTGGCGACCTTCAGCAACTTTATCTTTCGGTTATGCAAATTCGGTCGCAGGAGAAAATCATGTATCGCATAGTTTTTGCACTTATCGCTTTGCTTACTCTCTCAGTCACACCCACCTTCGCGTTCGACAACAACAACGGTCCAGAACTACCGGATCAGTGTTCCAGCATCAAGGTCGAGGAAGGAAACAAACTCGCCTTTCTTGCTTATGCGAAAGGCGTGCAGATCTACAAATGGAATCTTGTTACACAGACCTGGGACCTCGTTGCTCCACAGGCCGGCCTCTTCGCCGAAGATAGCTTTCACGGTGAAATTGGTACCCACTACGTTGGTCCAAAGTGGGAAAGCAAGAGTGGCAGCATGGTCGAAGCTCGTCGCGTGCTCGGCACCGGCTGCACTCCGGATCCCACTGCAATCGCGTGGTTGTTGCTCAAGCAGATTCGCACGGAAGGTAACGGCATCTTCAGCAGGATCACTTTCATTCAGCGCGTGAACACCGTAGGTGGTTTGGCGCCGTCAACGCAGGGTGAATTCGACGGCCAGATCAAGGAATCACCCTACACCGCGGAATACTACTTTTATAAAGCTGAGAACGCGCAGAGCAACTAATCGGAAGAATCATGAAACGACAACGAACGAAACGCAGCAGGCTATCGATGGGTTTCGCTTTGATCGCGATTCTTCTGGCAATGCCGGCCGTACTGGCGGCACAGGAAACAATCGTCTTCTCGTCGACTCGAGATGTCGCCAATTGATCCTGAGATTTATGTGATGAATACTGACGGGTCGGACGTTAAGCGAATGACATTTTGTCAACGGTAATCTTTTCGCGACACGCAGTACTATTACCGTTGTACGCGCGTTCAATGCAGGTGGGAAATTCAGCGTATACAGACGTCGTCTCAGCAAAAACGCTGAGGAAGTAATTTTCGGGCACACTATTTGGAAGCGGTAGTTCGTTACCGCTTCCAAATTTTCTTTTAAATCGGGCCTAGTCGATTACTTACCAGTGCGTCGACTGTACGCCGAATACGCGAGCTTCTTGCGGCTCATCTTGTCCTTGAGTCGATCAGTAAGAGATGAACGCAGTTCCTCCAGTGACGCAGACTCCTCCATAACTTCCGGCGCGTCAGCAGTACTCAGAGATCGTGTCGCACACAAAGCGCTGCCGAGCACAACCTGTGCTCCCGCGTAATCACCACGATCCATGCGTTTCATCGCCTCATTTCGCGCCCGCGCATTCATCAATAGCTGCACCGCCTGGGTCACCTCATGACTCACTGGAGTACGCTCCACTTCAGTTTGCGTGGCAAACTCAACCGTGTGCGCCTGCTTCAACACTTCCGCATTCTTTGCGTCCTGCGGCGTGAAGCCGAGACGCAGATCAACTAAGCGCATCTGCGTACCGACTTCCTGTGCGCTCACTCTTAACTGCACCACGATCTTGAGGGGTGAACCTGCTTGCAAGTTTGGCAGGCGATAACGTCCCGTTTCCGTGAATTCAAAATCATTAAGAACATCGACTACGCGAACACCGTCGGCAGGAATCAATGACAGCGAAACTGTATGCGCAAACTGTGCAATCAGCCCTTCAAGCTCGACCTGGAAAATGTGCTGCATATCATCAGGTTCCACGACGTGCCATGCATTGCCGCCGCCGGCCTGGGCCATCGGCATCAACAGATCTTCGTTGAAGTCAGCACCGATACCGACCGTCGAAGTGCTGACGCCTCGTTGAAAGAGCCCCATCGCCTGCGTAACAATCTCGTCAGTACTTGTGATGCCGACATTTGCAAGCCCGTCAGTGATGAGAACTACGCGATTGATACCCTGATCGAGCATGTTCTCGCTCACAGTTAAACCGCCACGCACCCAGGCTTCGTGCAGAGCCGTCGAGCTACGAGCCCTTACACGCGAAATCAAATCCTTCATCGCCTCTTTATTCGTGACCGGCTCACTCGGAAATAGCACTTCGATACGATCGTCAAATGTCACAACGCTGAGACGATCGGTCGCGAGCATCTGATCGACGCAAAACATCGCCGCTTCACGAGCGCGGATCATCTTCTCGCCTTCCATCGAACCGGAACGATCGAGCACCAGACTGAGATTGAGATCGGGACGTCCCTTCCAACTTGGCCGGCTGCTGAGATCAGGGCTCAACGCGGGCGGCGTAATGCGAATCAGCACATCCACAGTCTGCTCGCGTCCTGCTTCGAGCTTCGCGTGCCTCGTGAAAAACTCTACTTTCGGGTATTCCATTTCTTTATCTCCTTATCCGCGTAATCTGCGTAATCTGTGGATGGCTTTTTCCAGTAAGCTCTTGGTTTTTCCGCCCGTCGCCGGAGGCGAATAGTCCGAGCGAATGTGCAGTTCCAAACCCGGTTCGATCTCGACCCTTTGCCACGAGGCTGATTGATCAAGCATCTGTGGCGCCGGAGGTGGTGCTCCGGCAACTCGCATCGGCGGCGGTGGCGCTGATTCAGGTGCTAACAACGATTCGAGATAACGTTTCGCATCGCTCTCTCGAGTCTTCTTCGCTGCGACAGTTCCAACACCAAGCAGCATTTCCAGTTCCTGTTCACTCTTCCCCGCCACTAACTCGCGAATCTTTCGAATCGGCAAATGCTCGGCCTGCAACTTCTTAACAGTCAGAAGTTGTAAGAGGTTCAGATAACCAAACAACGAAGCAGTTCCCTGCTTTTCGCCCGGCGTTTGGATCAAACCTTCGGCCATGTAGTACCGAATCGTTCTTTCATCAGGAACACTGGTGACTGTCCCGCGCGCCTGTTCGAGTCCCATCTCCGCGAGTATCTGTTCACCAACACGCGCAAACTCCAACAACCCAACGTACCTTCTGCCCTTCTCCCTCAGCACCGGATGCGCCATGGCCCGCACTATACTCCTGACAGTATTTACTGTCAACAGCAGATGCTGGGCCTATCTGCGTCATCTGTGGCCCCGTTCGTCTCAGATTTGGTACCGTTCACGTATTAATCATTGCCCTTGAACATTTCGCGGTTTAGGATGCGCCGCCAAAAAGGAGAACCTTATGAAACTGAGAATTTTCTTAATCCTCTGTTGTGTCCTGGTGCCGGCTGCGTCGAGCTTTGGTCAGGCAACGCCGGCAAAGCCCTTCGACGGCGCGACCGAAATACGCAACGGCTTCAATGAAGTTAACGACTGGGTGATGAAGGCTGCCGAAGCGGTTCCCGCGGACAAGTACAGCTACAAGCCTGTCGATACAGTGCGCACCTTCGGCCAGTTGATCGCACACATAACTGACTCTTACAACTATTTCTGCGCTCACGGTGTGGGAAACAAAGTCGAATGGTCAACCCCTATCGAAAAGGGAGCAACCGATAAGGACGCCCTGCTTCCGAAACTGAAAGAAGCCGTCGGCAAATGCAACACCGCCTACAGCTCCGCCAACCCCCAACTGAGACCATTATTCACTAATGTGGGCCACACCAGTCTGCACTACGGCAACCTCATCACCTACATGCGCATGATGGGGCTCAAGCCACCATCAAGTTAACGATCGGCGCGTGATCCGTGTCTCTCCTCGAAGAGACACGGATCGCGAACGCAATGGTTCTTGATCAAGGTTTGGGTGGTGGCTAGAATAGTGCAGAATGTCATTGGTAATCGTCGCACACGAAATCACCTCACTTCCCATTACAGTGGATCCCGAGATTCTTAGTGGAACGCCGGTTTTTCGAGGAACGCGTGTGCCTGTAAATGCCTTACTTAGTAATCTGGAGGCTGGCGTGTCAATCTACGAGTTTTTAGAAAACTTCCCGACCGTCTCCCGTGAACAGGTTTTAGAAGTATTAAAGTTTTCTCGAACAACGCTAGATCGAGTGCTGAAGTTGAAATATGATTCCGTTAGATGGAATGGCGTGCCTCACGAGATAGCAGAGCCGAGCGCCAAAGGCGCGGAATATGAAAGCCAGGGGCAAGCGCGACGCGAAGCGGAGCGCGTCGCCCCTGGTTAACTACCCCAAAAGCGAGGCAAGGCCTGAAGGGCCGAAATAGCTGCCACTGAATTCCGCCCTTTCAGGGCTGGGTCACTATTTTGATTTTTTACCAGGGGCGAGGCGCTCCGCTTCGCGTCGCGCTTGCCCCTGGCTTTCATATTTCGCGCCTTTGGCGCTATGGTCCAAGTATTCACTTTGAGGCGAAGCCTATCGAATGTAAACCTTACCTAGATCGAGGTGAGCAAGGCTAGTCGTCGATTACAGATGCAGAGATAAGTGCAAATAATGGCATACCTGTTTTCACGTTCTAAACCAACTGTCGGCGTCATACACGTTGGTGCGTTGCCGGGAACGCCGCGGGCGTCGCAGACAGTTGCGGAACTCGTGAGGTCGGCGCGTGAGGAGGCGAAGGTATATCGAGAGTGTGGGGTGGATGGCATCATCATTGAGAACATGCATGATGTGCCGTATCTCAAGGGTGAGGTTGGACCGGAGATTGTGGCGGCGATGACGGCGATTGGTGCTGAAGTGAAAAGTGAGTGCCAGTTGCCGGTTGGGATTCAGATTCTTGCAGGCGCGAATATCGAGGCGATGGCGGTGGCGCACGCGGCGGGCTTGGACTTTATACGCGCGGAAGGCTTCGCATATGCACACGTTGCGGACGAAGGAATAATCGAAGCATCGGCAGCGAAGCTGCTCAGGTATCGCCGGATGATCGGCGCCGAGCGAGTGCAGGTTTGGACTGACGTCAAGAAGAAACACTCAGCACATGCAATTACTGCGGATGTAAGCCTGGGTGAGACGGCTGAGACAGTCGAATTCATGGGTGCTGATTGCGTAATCGTCACCGGCAGCGTAACCGGTCAAGCGCCCAAGGTCGCCGACGTGCAGGAGGCTAAAAGTCATTGCCACTTACCCGTGTTTCTCGGCTCGGGTATCAGCGAAAGCAATATCGAACAGTTTTATAAGGAAGCTGACGGTTTCATTATCGGAACGTCGTTCAAAGTGGATGGGCTATGGTCCAACACGATCGATCCGGGGCGTGTTACTCAATTCATTCGCGCGCTCGATCGAATGAGGACTAATGCTTGAGCCTGAGCGCTGGGCCCTCGCCTTCACTCACCGGCGGAACGTAATCTTGAACCGGCGAAGTCAACTCAACCTTACTCGCGATGATACGAAACTTAGGCCCATAACAACCGAGCGAGAACTTAGCATCGAATTCGCCTTCGACAATCGCGTCGGCAGTCTTTGTTTGCGTTGGATCGGAAAGTAACAAGTCGTTTACATAGCCAGGCCGATTGCCATCTTCAAACTCGACCCATGACGCTAACGCTTCGACAGGATCGCAGTCCTCATAAATAGTCATCTCCCTCTGAACTGAACCTTCGCTTTCACGCGAACAAACCTCATGTGATACGCGTCTGCGTTGTTTGCAACTGTGCAGTAGGGCAACACACGAGCGCGCACCCAAAGCGCGGAAGAACCGAGACCGGCGTTCACACCGAAGACCAGCGCCATAACTATCGAAATCAACTTCCGCATCGCACAACTATTGCGAGACTGTGCTCAGAATCCGCCAGACGCCGTTTCTCTTGACCCACACGTCTGCAAACGGCCAGACCCTGACAACACCGTTACTTTCGCGAACTTCCATGTAACCGTGTGCAATCGCCAGCCGGTCAAACACCTTCACATGGTCCACCCTGGTCAAATAAGTCTTGTCGGTGGGCTGTGATTCCATCCACTTGATGTCTTCCTCTCGCGATAGCTTCATATCGCCGACGGTCAGCGTGAAGTCTTCAGTCTCAATGCGCTCAAAAAACTTGCGGTCGTGCCTAGTCTGGGCTGGACCGTACTCGCGATAGATCTCGCGAATCAGTATTTCGTCTTCAGTTAGCACGGATAGTGGAGTAGCAGACAGGACTGTGACTCCTTTACTACATGTGTGCGCGGGCTTAACAAGACGTGTGAGGACCAGACCAATGCTGAAAGCAACGAAGGCAACAAACAGTCGAATGAAAAGCTTGTTCATGTGCACCTCCGGACAAATTGCGTGGTCAATAATTTACCACAGTGACATCCAGAACGCAGAGACAATTACGCCGCCTGCACGGCGCCGTTCTTCTCGTCCGGTGCCTTCTCGCCTTTTTCTTTTGCCTCCGGATCACCCTGTTTTGCGGCTGCGTTCTCAATCTCGGAGTTCACTTCCCCACCGATCAAGACGGCCGCACCAGTAAAATACAGCCAGAGCATTAAGATGATCACTGCGCCGAGCGACCCGTACGTTGCGTTATAAGAGTTGAAGTAATGAAGGTAGATGCGAAATCCAAGGGACACGAGCAGCCAAAGCACTACACCGATCACCGATCCCGGCGTCAACCAGTGCCATGCCTGTTTACGAAAGTCGGGTGCTACGTAATAAATCAACGCAAAAGCGAAGGTCATACACGCAAGCACAACTGGCCACTGAATAATCTTCCACCCCAGCGGGAAAACCGGACCAAAGCCGTAATGCGCTGCAAGCCACTCAGCGATGCGTCCACCAGCAACGACCAGTACGAGGGCGCCAATAATAAAAATCGATAGCGCGATCGTGAGGCCAATCGCAGTTAACCGCTGCTTCCACCACGGGCGCGTCTCTTCCAGATCGTAAGCAGTGTTTAGCGACTCCGTAATCGCACCAAGTCCATTCGACGCTGCCCACAACGCCGCGAGAATTCCAAACGACAATTTTCCACCACCAGTCGACTCCGTTACTTCGTACATCGTGTTAGAGATGAGTTGAAATGCAGACGGCGGCATGATGCGACCAAGGTAGTCAAAGAGTGCGTGACGTGTGCCGGTGCCTGAACCGAGCACAAACCCGATAATCGACGTCAGAAATATCAGAAACGGAAAAAGTGCGAGCAGGAAGTAGTACGACAACTCGGCGGCGCGGCCAAACACGTTGTCGGCTTGAATCTCCGACCAAACACGTTTAGCCAGCTCACGGCAACCAAGACCACCGAGCTTCCATAGTGATGCCATTACAATTCCTTTGCTGTTGCCTTTCTACGCGCAAATTTTGTCATGAATTTACGTGGATGGATACGAATCCGTGTTAGCCCACGCGAGGTTTCGACACGTGTTACTCTTTTGTCACAAAGTTGGAGTAGCTTCCGAGTTAATCAAAAAATTCCCGAAGTGATGTCGAATCCGGCAGACGCCGTTCGACTTAATATTGAATTGACCCGGAACTATGAATAGAAAGGAAAGTTATGGGAACTAAACCAACGCACGAACAAGCACAACTGCATTTGCAGGTCTACGATTTGCGCCGTGAGGCGCGACTACGCGAGGCACGCGACTGGTTTCAAAAGAGTTACAACGCGGAAACCTTCGACGAAGCGATGAAGATCGCCGCCCCCGGAACAGAGCACGGCAATTTTCTCGGAATGGTAATCGGTTACTGGGAACAAGCCTGCACACTACTCAACTATGAACTACTTCACGAAGATCTCTTCTTTGAGACTAGTGGGGAGTTCTTTGGCGTGTGGGAACAATTGAAGACAGTGGTACCGCAGTTTCGTCAGGAGTTCAAGGATCCAAATCTTCTCGGAAATCTTGAAAAAGCCGCGAAACGTTATGAGGAGTGGGCGGAGCAACGTAGCCCCGGACACGTCGCTGCAATGAGAGAATGGATGCAACAGGAACGAACGAAGGCGAAGGCCGCTGGCGCGTAGTTCGTCGATATCGCTAGTAGATTGGGCGCCTCCAAGGGCGCCCAACTATTTTATTGACCATTTAAACCGCACCTGAGTACTATATTTCTCGTCCCTTCCGCCTGAAGGGCACTGGCGCACTCCTCCGACACACACATCCGCGTCAGTTCAACCCGCCTCTTTCACTCCCAATTACAAGGACGAAACATCATGAAGAGTACAAAATGTGTCGAATGCGGTTTTGTAGGCTGGGCAGACGGCCAGAACTGCAAAGCGTGTGGCGCTCCCATACGCCACCATTCGTACAGCCTCCCACTCGCGACACCCGTCAGCAACGCCAGTTACGATCAATGGAACGAGCCCGAGAGCCCGAAGAAAGGACTCTCAATCTTCGCCCTCGTGCTCGGTATCATCAACTTCTTCACGCTCGGTCTGGTGGGCGTCGGTGCGATCGCAGGTTCCATAGTTGGCTGGGTCGCGATGAGACGCGCTAAACGGGAGCCGTGGCTGTACGGCGGACACGGCATGGCCATCGCTGGATTCGTCATGAGTATCGTTACGCTCGTTTCGATCGTGCCAATCGCAATCATTGCGGCTATCGCGATTCCGAACCTACTTGCATCTCGCAGGGCTGCGAACGAAGGATCGGCGATTTACACGCTGCGCCAAATCTCATCGGCGCAAGCCGCGTATCAAAGCAACTTCGGGAAGTTTGGAACGCTGAATGAACTCGCCGCGCAGAATCTGATCGATTCAAGGCTCGCGACAGGTACTAAGAACGGCTACAACTTCGCAATAGAGTTAACGACAGATGAAGAGAACCTGGACGGGTTTGTCGTAACCGGTGTGCCGGTCACTTACCGAAGCACTGGCACGCGATCGTTTTACGTTGACGAGACTCAAGTGATCCGCGCTGCTGATAATTCTGGAGGACCGCCGACAAAGTACGATCAACCGTTGAATTCGGAGTCGGACTCTCGCAGGCGCGCTGACTATCGTCCGCAAACTGTATACTAGCCGAATGGCAACTGAGGTATGCGTTCACATTGATGGGATCACTGACATCAAACAACCGCAACAGAGAGTTTGCGAAGAGTGCGTGAAGACAGGGGACCAATGGGTTCACTTGCGCACGTGCCAACAGTGTGGCACGACACGATGTTGCGACAGTTCGCCAAACAGGCATGCTTCAAAGCATGCGCGTGCGAGTGGCCATCCGGTGATCGCGTCAGCGCAATTTGGTGAGCGCTGGTTGTATTGTTATCCTGACGACGCCTTTGGTGAATACTAGCCACAAAAGGCACAAAAGGCACATAAAACACAAAATGATTTTTGGGGTGAATCGCGTTCTTCCCTTTTGTGCCTTTTGTGCTTTTGTGCCTTTTGTGGCTTAAGGCCATTGGATGACTTTGGCTTTTTTTGTGGGAGCGATTATGTGAGAACTGAGGGCGGTTGGTTTTGGTGCGTCGAACTTAGGTTTTGCGACAACCGGTGGTTCGCTAACCTGAACTTTCTCCGCTGGTTGTTCGACCGGTTTTTCGCTGAGTACCGTAACAATCTTAGGTTCACGCGATCGCACTGGAGCTTTCTTGATAGTTGAGCGTACTAAAGCTTCGTTGACGACGGGTTTCGGCGCTGGTGGCTCAGGCTGAGGCTCTGGCTGTGGCTCGGGCTCTGGAGTGAGCACTGCAGTTTCTACTTTCGGTGGCTCCACTTTCGCAGCCGGTTGTGACGGCGCCGGTGGTAGATCCCGCGCTTCCGAACTCCTCAATACGAGTGCACCAACACCACAGCAAACCATCAATACAACACTCGCAATTACACCGAGTGCAAGAATCCTGTTCCGCGACGGCGACCGCCGCAATGGAACTTGTGCCTGTGGCCGAGGTTTAGGACTTGGAGTGTCAAGACAACGCGCGACGTCGGAAAAGGTGCGAGCTGTGGCCCATGTACGTGCAGACGCACCGGAGCGAGTAACGGCTTCTGTGCGCGCACCGAACTCCATCAAAGTCTTTACAGTCTCCGTGTGACCAAAGAATGCGGCCAATGCGAGCGCAGTGAACCCGTCGTTGCGCATCTGGTTCGGATCGGCTCCTTGCTCCAACAACAGACGAACGATTTCTGCATGACCGCAACTGGCCGCCTTCATCAGTGCCGTCGTACCGTGCCGGTTGCGTGCATTTAGATCGGCAACACGCGGCAACAAACGCGCGAGTGCTTCAATATCGCCGCTCTCAACGACACGCGACAGTTCTTCCGTCATGTCCAATGCTTTTGCTGCTACTGACATATCAATCTCGAACCGTGATTCGATCACCCGGTTTGACTATGGGATCCTGTATTTTTCCTGATTCGATCTCTTTCAACTTGAAACGTGTCACAACCAAAAAACCTTTTCCATCGTCCCGACCAATACTTGCCTCTTTGCCATTTGATGTGACACCGCCCGCCGCGTTGATTGCCTGAGTTAAGGTCAATCCTCTGCGGTACCTCTTCTCACCCGGCAACTTAACTTCACCGCCGAGATATATAAACTGCGTCACCGGCGCCAGGAGTGTTACGACATCGCCTGGACGCACAAGCAGATTCATCTCATTCGCTTGTGCGAGATCGGCTTCAAACGACTCATTCGTCTCGTTTCGCACAACTGTGACGTGGTCTGCTTCGGGAAGCGGTTGAGCATCAGCGACGACGACATAAAGCGGAATAGCTTCACGCCTGAGGATCTTCGGGCCGGACTCTTTCACGAGTCCGCTCACAAGAATCGTGTGACTGGCATAATCGCGAACTCCGACGAACACCTTTGGATCTTCAACCAATGCACGGCGTTTTAGTTCGCCTTCAAACTTCGTGCTTATTTCATCCACGGTAAGACCGCCGGCAGCTAGCGGTTCAGCGAGCATCGGATGCTCCAGAAATCCTGCCGGCGTGATCGTGAACAACGTAGACTGTGAGGCACTATTGTCGTTGATTCGAACATCGAGGATGTCGGCTGGTCCAACTCGATAAATCTTCGTGAGCGGGATCTCAGTTGGAGCAGCGGCGGGAGCCGGCACGACTGGGGCCGGAGCGGCGGCGGCATTTTTTTCTTCTAAAGGCGGACGCGCGGCGGCGTTATTAGTGGGTTTTTCAGTTGCTTTTTCGGGCTGTGCGGCGGTCTTGGTATTCATTGCAACCTGTTGCGCCACAGGTTGAGGTGAGGCCTGACGACGTTCCGCGGCGATTCTTGCGGAATCCTCCTCCCAAAGCATTGCACGCGCGAGTCCGAGGCGATCGCGAGCCTCGTCGTCGTTCGGGTTGAGCGCAACCGCGACCTTCAAACTCTCAATTGCATTGCGCCATTGCTTCAAATCATAGTAGGCGTGGCCCAGCGCGAAATGTGCATCAGCGTTGCCGGGGTCCAGCTTGGTCGAGCGCCTCAGTAGTTCAGCCGCCTGCGCAAAAAGTCCCGCCAGACCGTACTTCACACCCTCCTTGTAGAGGCGTTTGGCCTCGGCTTTATCTTGCGATGAGACAGTGCGATTAAATGCGTAATTGCTAGCACTCTGTGCGGAAATGAGAGCTGCAAACGGTCCAGACAGCAGTAGTGCTGCGGAGAAGGCGAGTGGCCTGAACATTGAGACCCCCTTGAAAAAGGAGTGACTTAAAACCCGCACGGACGAGGGGGAATTGCTAGGGGAATAACGGTGTGCTGGTTATACCACTTTTACCGCTCGAATTCCACCTTTATGACTCAGTCGTCAACACTTTCCAACATCCAAATGTCGACGCTGATCTGTTCAGCATAGTGCAGGATGGGTTGCGTCTTCGGCTGTGGTATCAATTTCTCTTCAAGCATCGTCGAACCGAAGTCGCTCAACTCGGCTTTGTAGAGTTGCCATGGCTCGTGATAGATCCGCGCGCGAAAAAGCACTCCTTCGAACTCCGAGTATAGAAGGTAGCGCTCGGTGAGAAAAAACTCTCGCGACCCTGGCTGTGATTGCGGCAATGCATCACCGACACTCCAGTTAGCCTTGAATTGCGCGGGAGGATTATCTTTGCGCTTCAACCGGTACCTGATCTTTCTCTTACCCTCTAACGAAATATCCGCCGAGTAGTAAGGAAGATGATAGAAAGAGCGCGCAGCTCGAACGGCCGCGGTGCTATTCGCATCAAGCGAGAAAAACCAGACGCCGGGAACGCCGTTGTAATGAACGTAAGTGCGCACGTTTAATTCGTGCATCTCGTTGAGACCAGGAATCGGAGGCATATACGGGGGCAGTCCGCGTATGTCCCACATCGTAAACGGCACTATACCGATCCATGCTGAATCGCCGTAGGTATCGATTTCGAGAGCGGCGGGAATATGTGGGCGCAGGAGATTTGGCTTGATGCGCCAATGCATGAAGAGAAGTTTTCCCCACTCCTGATGCATCACCGGCTGGCCTTGAGGTCGATGCCGAATGGCCATCCGGTCTACGTCAAGTACCTTACGCATTCAGTGTCCTCGCTTAAAGTTTACGCTGCCGCAGATCCCGTCTCTTTGTGGACCTGCGCAATTTCTCGAGCCAGCCTACTCAATTTCTGGGCCAATGGAAACAACTTACCACGATTCGTAATGGTGTAATTTTGTATTGGCCGCGGCGCGGCCAGATGTTTATAGCCACTACCAGCCTTAGGACCGCGCTCCAGCGGAGCGCGATGTGTCCGTGCTGCAGCAACATTCGGCTCCGCTGGAGCCGTAATAACTTTTAGGGGGCGTGGCTATAAACACTTGGTCCCTCCGGGACCCAGCAATGTTTGAGCAACACACTATTACCCCACTACCCCACGATTAACAAGATTGACAAGATTAATCCTGCAAATCTTAACGTCTCCTGAACATCTCCTCGTGTATCGCGGCTATCGCTTCGGGCGGGACTTTCGGCTTTCGGTCGTACGTCAGGAGCCCATTGATTTCCTGCTCAATATCAGTCAACTGCGTATAACAATATCCGGCAAGAAACTCTAACGACGCGATTCCCTTCATCAAGTCACGATACTTTTCCAACAACTCATCAGGTGTCTTGAACGAATCGTAAAACCGGTACAGCAGATCCCGTTTCTCCGGCGGAATGTCAGCCGGGATCATTAAGAATCCCCCGACTTCCGAAAGGACAATAGGTTGTCCACGATACTTTGACCCACGTGCAAACAGTGGCTTGTCGACCCAGACCTTCGGAGGCAATTGGCCTCCACTCAACATCTCTTTGTAACGGCTGGAGAGCTTCTCAGCGGTCGGTGTGTAGTCGTGAATCGCACAGATGTCAGTGATGTCTGTATGTTCCCAACCATCGTTATCGATTACGGGACGAGTAGAGTCGAGCCGTCTCGTCACGCGCACCATCCGTTCGAGAAAAGCGTACTGTCCTGCGTGTTCCTGACTCAAACCTGGAAAGCCCATGCTCTCGTTCACCGGAACCCAGGCGACGATGCAGGGATGGTTGTAATCGCGCCTTACTGCATCCTGCCATTCAGCTGATAACAACTCTTCGCCCTTGGGTGACCACGCGCGTGCGTTCGGCATCTCTTCCCAAACCAGCAGACCAAGACGATCGCACCAATAAAGCCAACGTGGATCTTCGATCTTCTGATGCTTTCTGACTCCGTTGAAACCAAACATCTTGATCCAGCCGATATCTGTCTGCAGCGCTTCATCCGAAGGAGCGGTGAGATAACCATCGGGCCAAAAGCCCTGGTCCAAAACCATCTTCAGATAAGTAGCTTTACCATTGAGAAGAAACTTTCCGTCGCGCAGCTCAATGCCGCGGAGTCCGACGTAAGAGCCGACTTCATCCAACAGGTTCTTGCCGTCGTAGAGTCGCACCTGTAAATCGTAAAGGTGTGGCGATTCAGGCGACCAAAGTTTCGCGTATGGAATCGTGATCGCAAGCCGTCCCGTTGCCACTGCCGTCTGGTCTTCGGCAATAGCGACACGCTTGCCCTCTTCGAGGACCTCGATTTCGACGCGCCACGCCGATGAGGGCGCGTGTAGAAACACAGTCAGTTCAAGAAGATTTCGTTTGGCGTGTGTGACGACGCGCAGCTCTTCGATCCGGATCGGTGGGACCGGTTCAAGCCAAACTGTTTGCCAGATTCCAGTGGTGCAGTAGTAATCAATACCTTCGGGCAGACCAGTGAAAGACTGTTTACCTCGCGGTTGTTCCGGATCCTGGCGATCTTCGATACGAATAGTTAGTCGATTAGAACCGGACTTGAGATATGGTGAGATCTCGAATTGGAACGGCACATGACCGCCGCGATTGTGACCGACTTCCTGGCCGTTCACCCAAACAGTGCATGAGTAGTCCGCGGCGCCAACGTTGAGCAGCAAATCACGTTTATAGAATTCGTCGGGGAGTTCGAAAGTACGTGCATACCAAACTACCTCATGAATACTCTTGTCGTTGATGCCTGAGAGCTCGGTCTGGTAACCGAACGGAACATTGATTCGCAACGGCAACTCGCGACCGTCATGCCAGCCAAGTTGCATTCCTTCTTCAGCATCGTCAAAGGCAAACTCCCATTCGCCATTGAGATTGAACCAAATGCTGCGTACAAATTGTGGACGTGGATATTCAGAGCGGGGGATCTCTTTTCTGGTAAGAATCATGTTAACGATGCAATAACCTGCGAAGCAGGTGAAAGCATAAAGCCTGGGGCGCAAGCCCCAGGAATCCAAAATAATAGAACGTTGAGCCCGCGAAGCGGGCGACAGCCCCCTTGCACTTTCGCCCGCTTCGCGGGCTCAAAACCTTGTTCGGGTACTCACATCCTGGGGCTTACGCCCCAGGCTTTATTCTACCGCCCGCTTCGCGGGCTCGTGCTCATTAACCATTCACTGCATTCTACCGCCTGCGTCGCGGGCTCGTGCCATTAACCATTCACTGCCGTAATTACTCGCTCCGGAACTACCACCCGGTGACCGTTACCGTTTCCGTTTCCATTTCCGTTGCCATTGCCGTGACTATGGACCATCGCCTCAACTCTCTTCATGCCGGCAATCTTGCCGTAAGTCGTGAGCGCCTGAGCCACGATCTGATCCATGTTGTAATACTTGTAAGTAGCCAAACGACCTACGAAGTGCACGCCGGATGTCACATCGGCAAGCGCCTTGTATCGTGCGTACAAATCAGCATTTTCCTTGCGCGGCACCGGATAGTAGGCATCACCCTGTGCCTTCGGAAACTCGTAGACGATGCTCGTCTTCGCGTGCTCCTGTCCAGTCAGATACTTGAACTCCGTAACCCGCGTATATAGCTGCTCGTTAGGATAGTTCACCACCGGCGCCTGTTGAAAAACGGGCGTGTGGTGCGTTTCGTGCTTAAACTCGAGCGATCGGTAAGGCAGTTTTCCGTAACAATAATCGAAGTAAGAATCGACTGGACCCGTGTAGATCATTTCGCGAAATGGAATATCTTTCTCTATCTCGCGATAGTCGCAATTCAACATGATCTTGATATTGCTGTGATCAAGCATGTTCTCGAACATGCGAGTGTAGCCGTGCAACGGCATCGCTTGATAAGTGTCCGTGAAGTAACGATCGTCACGATTGGTGCGCGTCGGTACTCGCGAAGTCACACTTGCATCCAGTTCGGACGGATCGAGTCCCCATTGTTTGCGCGTATAATTGCGAAAGAATTTCTCGTACAACTCCCTGCCCACTTTACTGACAACGACATCCTCCGACGTGCGGACATGGTCGACCGGTTCTGCAACTTTCTTAAAAAACTCTTCGACTTCAAAAGAGGTCAGATTCAGACCATAAAGAGTGTTGATAGTGTCGAGGTTGATGGGAATCGGCACGATTTGTCCGTCGACACTGGCGCGAACGCGATGTTGATACGGACGCCAATCGGTAAACCGCGAGAGATATTCAAAAACTTCGCGTGAGTTCGTGTGGAAGATATGCGGGCCGTATTTATGAACGAGAATGCCTGCTTCGTTGTAATGATCATAAGCGTTGCCGCCTATGTGTGGACGCTTGTCACAAAGCAAAACCTTCTTATTAGAGCCCGCCGCGAGTCGTTCCGCGAGTACACTGCCGGCAAAGCCGGCGCCTACAATCAAATAATCAAACATTACATGAAACCCTCCTTGTTCGTGATGAGACCTATGTGCTTGCACCTGCACCTGCTCGCTGGGTCGCGCCATTGAGGGGCAATGAGGTGGAGCTTGCAGGTCGCTTTCGTTCTACAACTTCGTCAATCAACTCAGACATTTGTGCCCACGTCTTATCCCAGGAAATATTTTCCAGGAATGCGTCGACTCTCTTCAGCCATTCAGACTCACCAGTCTTCGCCAGCAGCTTTTCTGCGGCCGCTATAAACTCATCGGCAGTGTCGGCGATCTCAACCAGTTTCAACTCGCCATATGGTCTGACGACGTCTCTTATCGATGTTGAGATTACCGGTTTGCCGGCAGCCAGATACTCCGGTGTTTTCGTAGGACTGATGAAACGCGTGGATTCGTTGCGAGCAAACAACAGGAGCGCAATGTCCCATCCGGCCAGGTAGTCCGGGAGCTCGCTGTATTTCTTTCCGCCGAGATAGTGAATGTTTCCATATTTTGGGAGCGTGGCCGGATCGATCTTCACCACGGGACCGATCATGATGAAGTTCCAATCCGGACGCCGTGTTGCTACCTGCTCAAGGAGATCGATGTCGAATCTCTCGTCGATAACGCCAAAGAAGCCGAGTCGCGGATGCGGAATCTGTGCCTGATCCTCAGGATCTTCAACAGCCTTTCGGGCTTTGCCAAAATGTGATGCATCGATACTGCTTGGAAACGCATGCACCGCCGGGTGCTGATTACACTTCACTTCATACAAACTCTGCCCGCCAGTGAAAACCAGATCGACGTGTTGAAAGAGTTCCTTTTCAAACATCGGTAAGCGTGAGTGAGCCCCTTTGAAGGCCGACAACTCATCCATGCAATCGTATACTGCAGCGATCGGAGTGAAATGCTCGGTGAAGCTGAGCGCCAGTGGCGTGTAGTACCAGAAGACGTATTCGTTAATCTCGTGATCGAGGAAAAGCTGGCGCGTCATCTCTTTCATGACGGCATTTATCGCAACTTCGCTTCTCAGTCCTTCGGGCAGGTGCGGCACAACGACATGAAGTCCCGGGTCTTCCTCGCGCACTACCATCCGCATGGAGCAATTACCGAAGATAGGTTCTTCTACAAAGAAGACTCGACGACTTTTAGCGGATCGGCTTAAGAGATGTTGCGGACGCTGGTATACAAAATCCCATCGCAAATGTGAAAAGCAAACCAAATCGCTTGTTTCACCGGGCGGTAACATTGAAGATAAAAGCGTTTTGTCAGTCATCGTTCCTTCTCACTCTCTGTGACGGGTATCTTGCCGCGCGCGCACTTCAAGCGCGGAGAGCGAATTCCACAAACTTGTTGTTACGAGCGGCTGAGCTTGAGATTTGTTGCTCCACCCAGCCTATATGGGTTGGTTACTGCTGTCCCATTAAACCATTGCGGATTTGAGTTGGGTCGGCTTAATTCAATACAACAAAATCTCGACCTGTTTGCTTCTCAACCGTCTGCAATCCTCTTCCGTCACATTAAGCTCTCATGGCAAAAGTAATGCCGCGGTGTGAAGCAGTTTAGTTGTTATGAGGTGCGGTCTTCGTACGCCAGCGTACGGTGAAAGTAACGAGTTCGTAGAATTTGAGCCACAAAAAAGCACAAAAGGAATTTGCGGATTCCTTTTGTGCCTCTAATTCTTTAAGGCTGAGAAAAATTTATTTTCGCATCCTCATTCTCTGTCGTGCATAGCCACCGAGCCCGAGCAGCGCGCTGCCCATCAGTAGAATCGACGATGGCTCTGGTATCTGACCGGGTACTCCCACATCGCTTCCGCCCCCAGGTGTATTTTGGAAGCGCACAAAGATCGCATTGCAAATCTGTTCTTCCGTGAATCCACTGAATGCGGCTCCCGAAACTGTAAACGAGGCACTTTCGCCAGGTGCCAGTCCATCGTTTACTGAACCGCCATTGAAGTTACCGGAAGGTCCTGTGGTGAAACCAAAGTCCAATACCACATTGTTGAAGCCAGCCGGTACGTTACCTAAATTCCCGTCAGAAAAGTTGAAAGTTGAAGACCCACTCGGCGCTTGCGAACCCGTAAAACCATTCAGTCCCGACGAGCTCGCATTGCCCACTGGTGGCAAGTCGAATCCGATGCCGGTAATCGTTGACGTGGAACCGGGCGACGTAATAGCCGACGTATTCGTGATCGTGAACGTTAAGGTGTTAGTTTGCGCGTTGAACTCGCATACTACTGTGGCTGTTGAGGCTTGGCCTGTATTTACCCCAACGATGTTGATGGTGTCGGCCCGCACCGTTGTACTGACGCCGGCCATGAGAATAAGTGCGGCAAGCGTCAAAATCTGTTTGCTAAATCGGGACATGGAAACCCCCTCTTCCTTGTTCATTCCTGTGGACTAAACACATCGCCCGCCGATTTGACTACGGCTTGGTTACAAGTGTAGGGAGAAACTTGTGGGGCAACACAAATCGCACTGTCGCGTGTGTGCGGAGATATTAAAAGCGACTACTGCGCGGGTCAATGAATAGATCGTGCTGTGACAAAAATTCAACACGACGCACACCGGCTCGTAAAACTAAACAATCAGTGCTGCACTTCATTGTTTCGGAGTGCGGCTTCTTCACTCAGCGTCGTTAGCCACGATGGTGACCAGGCTGAGGTGCTGTCTCGTCCCTTCATACTTTGTGCTCCCACTCCGCCTGGTTCCGGCAACAACTGATTCGCCAATCCGAGCACTTGCGACATCATTTCAGGGAACAGCGCGTCGAATAGTGCCGCCACCTTTGCCGGGACCGAGATGACGAGCTCCGCCTGGCCGCGTTTGCAGGCTCGCACGATCTGTCGCGCAGCATTTCCAGCGCTCACTGTGAGCAGCGGCAATGCATCGCTAATGCTGAACCACGCATATTCATAACGGTGCTTACCTTTGAACTCTGCATTGCGCGGGCTTCCGGTGCGCATCAGGCCGGGACAAACAGTCGTGACGCTGACCCCGTCCTTCAGTAACTCAGCACGCAGGCCTTTTGAGAGTCCAACCAGCGCGAACTTGCTCGCGCTGTACGGAACAAGGTGTGGAACACTGACCTTTCCCCCGATCGAACTAATGTTGACTATTCTTCCGGACTTTTTCTGACGCATCGAAGGCAAGACAGCCATGATCGTGTTGAGCGGGCCCCAGAAGTGCGCCTGCATCGCTTGCTCAAAATCCTGCATCGTCATCACTTCCAACGGTCCGACCTGAATGATGCCGGCGTTATTAACGAGCACGTCGATAGCGTCGAAGCGATGATTCACAGCGGCGATCATCTCGTTCACCGCTTCCCTGTTTGTCACATCGCACGACACGGTCATCACTTCGCCACCGAATTGCTCCACGTCTGTGCGAGCTTGCTCTAATTCCTGCTCATCGCGCGCGCAAAGCACGAGTCGTGAGCCTTCGCGAGCAAATTCGCGCGCCATCACGAGTCCGAGTCCTCTCGAACCGCCAGTGATTAGCACGGTCTTGTCTTTAAGGTCGTACTCGAACAAGCGTTCGAGAGTCGATTTGAGAACGAATGCGCCAGTGGCGAGTGCGGTGATTTTTACGATGTCTTTTCCGGTAAGCATGTCGACAAACGATGCAAGTCGTGCTCCGTGGAACCCTACGTGCTTCTACATACCTCGCTGTTGCAATCGTCAAAGGAAAGTGAACGTGAGACTCACTTTGGAGATTGTTCTGCGGACAGCTACGTATGTAAACAGAACAATAGTAAAGGCGGAGATCGATATGGAAAATCAGACTTCAGATGTCGCTAAACAAGTAACCAAAACCTCTGTGCCCGAGAAACTGCTCGGACGTCTTTTGGATTTTGAACCAGTGCCGGCGCCCGTGATCAGTCTCTATCTCGACGCGCGCTCCGATCAGCACGGACAACACAACTTCCTTCCGTTCGTGCGCAAGCAACTGTCAGAACGCAGCAAATCTTACGAGAATCAATCGGACGAACGGCTGAGTTTTGAAGAAGACTTTGTGCGAATCGTGCGCTACCTCGAAGCCGAAGTTCCTCCATCGGTTCAGGGTCTTGCGATCTTCGCCTGCTCAGCGTGGAAGGACTGGTTCGAGGTGGGACAATTTGACGCCCCATTCGAACGCAACCGACTTTTTGTCTCTGACCGGCCTCATCTATATCCACTCGCGCGGCTGATCGATCAATACCGTCGTTACGCAGTCGTGCTCGCAGATACAAATCGTGCACAGATATTTGTCTTTGCGGCAGGTCGCGCAGTCGACCGTGAGGAAATAGAAAACGTGAAGACAAAACACACAAAGGTTGGCGGGTGGTCGCAGGCGCGCTACCAGCGACACGAGCAGAATTATCACCTGCAGCACGCGAAGGAAGTCGTCGAGATGCTCGAGAGGATCGTGCGCGAAGAAGAGATCGAGCACGTGATTCTTGCCGGTGATGAGGCGACCGTTATTCCCCTGCTCCGCGAACAGCTGCCCAAAACGCTGGAAGAAAAAGTGATCGACGCGTTAAGTCTTGGGATCGATACACCCGAACACGAATTGCTCGACGAGTCGTTGAAAGTTTTTCAGCGACACGATTCGCTCACTGACATGGAGAAGGTTGAGCGACTGCTAAATGAATATCGTGCTGACGATCTCGGCGTCGCCGGGGTCGCTGAGACGCTGGCAGCATTATCCAACGGCCAGGTGGAAGAGATGCTGATCGCCTCCAAGCCGGACAGCCTTCAGTTTGACAAAGAAGAAGTCGAGAAGGTTTTGACGCTATACAGGAATGAAGAACCGTTACCTGACGAACTGGATCAACGCTCAGTCGCGGATGAACTCGTGCGTCGCGCTAATGTGCTTTCGTCCGCCCGCGTCACATTTATCGAAGACAGCACACGGCTTGAGCGGGTCGGTGGTGTTGGCGCACTCCTGCGTTATCGGATAACTGAAGAGAACGCCGCGCCATACGAAGAGAGCACCGCGGTACCACGTGCGAAAGCGTTAACCACAAAAACTAGCTAGGGGGGAGTGCAATGTCAGACAAAGATCGAAAGAAAAAAGATCACATGAGGACAGACAAGAAAAACAAAGCCATGCGCGAACACGAAAACCCGCGCACGCAACGCGCCGAGCCTCCCCAACAGGCAAAAGACCAATCAAACTTAGCCACGGATAAACGCGGATGAAATCCGGATAACATCCGCGTTCATCTGTGGCTACTGAACTGCTTGATCGGTTATCTCGAGGCCTTTGTCGATGATCGCGAACGCTTCCCGCAGCTCGGCTTCAGTGATGCAGAGCGGCGGGTTCGTGAAGAAGGTGTTCCAGCGAACGAATGTGTAAAGGCCTTCCTGACGGAAGAACTTTCCAAGCGCCTGCATTTCGGGTGACGCTGAATTAAACAGCGCCATCGGCTCGCGCGTCTCTCGATTTCGGACAAGCTCGACAATTCCGAACAGTCCGATGTTTCTTGTGGCGCCTACTGACGGATGCCGCTTTTCAAGATCTTCCATCAGCCCACGCATCACCGTCCCCATCCGACGCGCATTCTCGATTAGGTTGTCCTCTTCATAAACCGCGATCGTCGCGAGTCCTGCCGCACACGCGAGTGGGTGGCTGTTGTAAGTTAGACCACCGAAGAAAACATTGTTCTGAAAGTGATCGGCAATCTGACGACGCATGCCCACTGCACCCAGCGCTACATAAGCGCTCGTCAAACCTTTTGCCATCGTGATCAGATCCGGCACGACTTTCCAGTTATCGACCGAGAACCACTCGCCAGTGCGTCCAAACCCGGCCATCACTTCGTCGGCGATCAAAAGAATGCCGTACTTGTCGCAAAGGTCTCGCAGGCCCTGCATGTAACCATCCGGCGGAATCAGAACACCGTTCGTTCCCACAACAGGTTCGAGGATCAGTGCGGCGATCGTTTTGGTGCCTTCCAACTCGAGCACTTCTTCAGTGCGTGAGAGCACTTCTTCGGTTGTGTCCCAACCTCTCTGAATGCCATGGTAAAAATCAGGGATACGAAACACGCCCGGAATGCCGGGCTCTGCTGCCCAACGCCGCGGATCGCCTGTTAGCGTCAATGAACCGGCTGTGCCACCGTGATATGAGCGATAGCGCGCACCGATCTTGTGGCGCCCGCTATAAAGCCGTGCAATGCGGACTGCATTCTCGTTTGCTTCAGCGCCGCCGTTCGTGAAGAAGAATACGTCGATGTCGCCCGGCGTCAGTTCGGCAAGTTTCGCACTCAAACGACCGCGCACTTCAGTGGCCATGAACGGATTTGCGTAAGCAAGCTTGTCAGCTTGGTCCTTGATCGCGTTGAGGACGCGCTCGTCGCCGTGGCCGATGTTGACGCACATCAATTGACTGTTGAAGTCGATGAAACGCTTGCCTTCGGGAGTCCAAAAGTAAATGCCTTTCGAACGTTCGACCGGAATCGGATCGACAGCAGCCTGGGCGGACCATTCAAAGATTGTGTGGCGGCGACAGAGTTCGACGATCTGTTCGCCTGTCATGCTTTCGGTAGTTGTGCTCATGATGCTGGGGATGCTATCGGAATCGTCAGTGATTGACAATCTCCCATATACTCTTCCCGGATGAATCACATAAACGACCTTTCACGCGACCGCATTCAAGCCACCGAGCGCATGATTAGACCATACATTCGCCGCACGCCGATTCTCGAAGTCGACGGTTCTGAATTCGGACTCGACGCGATCAAGATCGTCTTCAAACTCGAACTCTTTCAACACGCCGGATCATTCAAGGCACGCGGTGCATTCACGAACATGCTCACGCGCGAAGTTCCGGCGGCTGGTGTCGTCGCTGCATCCGGTGGTAATCACGGCGCTGCCGTGGCATTTGCCGCGATGAAGCTCGGAAAGCCTGCAACGATCTTTGTTCCGTCAGTTGCGTCGCAGTCGAAACTCGATCGTATTCGAGGTTACGGCGCGAACTTAATCATCGCCGGAGATCGCTATGCCGAGTCGCTTGAGGCCAGCGAAGCGTGGACCACACAATCACGCGCACTGCCGATTCACGCATACGAAGGGGACGAGACCTTGTTGGGCCAGGGCACACTCGGACTGGAACTCGAGGAACAGGATCCAGAGCTCAACTCGCTACTCGTCGCGGTTGGTGGTGGGGGGCTGATTGGTGGTGTTGCCGCTTGGTATCAGAATAAAGTCAAAGTCGTCGCAGTTGAGCCAACAGAGGCGCCGACTCTTCATCTTGCATTGAAAGCCGGCAGGCCGGTTGATTCTCCAGCGGGTGGTATCGCTGCCGATTCCCTCGCGCCGAGACAAGTTGGTCAACAGATGTTTCCGATTGCGCAAAGTTTTGTTCAGAGCTCGTTACTCGTGACTGATGAAGAAATTCTCGACGCGCAAAAAAGATTGTGGGAAGCGACGCGCATCATCGCCGAACCAGGCGGCGCCACGGCCTTCGCCGCCCTCCTCTCCGGTCGATACAAACCGGAACGCGGTGAACGCGTTGGTGTGATCGTCTGTGGCGGGAATACTGAAAGCGTTAAGCTCAGCTAATCCACGAGCCCGCGAAGCGGGCGGAAGCATAAAGCCTGGGGCGCAAGCCCCAGGTTAGCCCACAAAAATAAGCATTAGAGCCCGCGGAGCGGGCGAAAGCGCAAAACACTGCCGCCGCTTCGCGGGCTCAATTCTTTTCTAATACTGATCCTGGGGCTTGCGCCCCAGGCTTTATGCTTCCGCCCGCTTCGCGGGCTCGGAATTGTCCAACACTTCCCTCACCTTCAACGCAAGCGCCGCCGGTGTAAACGGTTTCTGTAGGAAATTAATGCCCGCCTCCAGCACGCCATGCTGAACGATCGCATCATCGGTATAACCCGACATGTAGAGCACAGGCATTCCCGGATGCTTCGCCGAAATAATTCGCGACATGTCGTTCCCACTCATCCCCGGCATCACGACGTCAGTCAATAAAAGATCGATCCTGTCGCCGTTGATACTATCGCAGAGCTTAATAGCCGCATCTGCATTTCCGGCTTCCAACACTCTGTACCCGGCACCCTCGAGCACCTGGCGCGCAAGACTTCGCACCCACTCGGCGTCTTCAACCAGCAGAATAGTTTCACTTCCTCCTGCCACCTCAGGTGTGTGTGAAGCGCGTCTGTACTCTTCAGCCTCTGCCGTCACTGTCGGGAAGTAGATCTTGAATGTCGTGCCGTGCCCCTCTTCGCTATAGACCCAAATATTTCCACCCGACTGTTTGACGATGCCATAGACCGTCGAGAGTCCGAGTCCGGTTCCCTTCCCTTGCTCCTTGGTCGTGAAGAATGGCTCGAAAATATGCTGGCGTGTCTCTTCGTTCATGCCGCAACCGGTGTCGCTGATCGCGAGCATCACATAATCACCCGGAACCACCGAAACGTGGTCCCGAGAATAAGATTCATCGAGATACACATTCGCAGTCTCGATCGACAACTTGCCGCCTTTCGGCATCGCGTCGCGTGCATTCACCACAAGGTTCATGATCACCTGTTCCAACTGCACCGGATCAGCCTTGATATTTCCAAGATTACTCTCGGAGCTTACACGCAACTCAATATCTTCGCCGATCATGCGACGCAGCATTTTTTCAAGGTCGCTGACGACTGTGTTCACATCAAACACTTTTGGCTGCATGACCTGCTTGCGACTGAAAGCTAGGAGTTGCCGTGTTAACGAAGCAGCACGCTCGCTTGCCTTGATGATCTCGTCCACGTTTCTTCGCAGCGGATCACCCTCCTGAAGATTTCTCTTCGTGATGTCGCTGTAGCCGAGGATCACGGTCAGCAGGTTGTTGAAGTCGTGTGAAATTCCACCGGCCAGCCGGCCTACAGCTTCGAGCTTCTGCGACTGGACCAACTGCTTTTCAGTGTGGTGTAACGCTTCGAGAGCGTCAGTGCGTTCCTTCTCGGCAACGCTTCGCTTATGAGCGTGTGACTGTGAGAGGGACTCAAGCTGGCGATTTGCATCCTCGAGCTGAGCAGTTCGTTCCTGGACTTTGCGTTCGAGTTCACGCTGGGAGTTACTGACCTTCTTCAACATGGCGTTGAACGCTTTTGCGAGTTGTCCCAGTTCATCGTTCCCAGGAATGTTGACAGTGCGCGAATGGTCGCCGCGACTGATTGCAGTCGCGCCCGCAGTGAGCTGATAAAGCGGGCCTGTTATGTTCCGGCTCAGCACGAATGTGCCGGCTACTCCCATTACAAAGAGAAATAGACCAATCCACACCATCCGTTTTACGTAGCCACTGACGGGTTTGAGAACCACGTCGTCGGGAAACTCGATCAGTATCAACCACGGCGTGCCGGCAATCGGCCGTGCCAAACCAATCACTTCGGTGTTGCCATCGCGCAGGTATGTGAAGATGTCTTCTTTCGCGCGTACATCCACTGATGGCTTCGCGACGATGTTCACGAAGTCAGTCCAGACGTCGTTGTCGTGATTGCCGAGGTACAACGTTGCACTCGTACCAAGCAGTTTAGTGAGTTGCTGTCGTGTGTCGGCGGTCGCAGTGAGTTTTCGCCAGCGGACGAGATAGCCTGCGACTTTGCCGTCGTCACTTTTGACTGCCGCAACCGCTGGAAATCCGACTGTGTCTTTCAGTGTACGGATAGGACCGATGGTCTTGAACGGTTCGGCTGAAGCTTGTTTGAAGTCGTTCGTCAGTTCGCCGAGCGGCGTCTTATCGCCTTCCGGCCAAACGAGCAGCAGACCGCGGTTCGCGCTCCACAGTTCGACACGAATGCTATTTGCATCCTGTGGTGCGGTGAACTGTTGCAGCACCTTCTGCACGTCATCACGCAATGCTGTATCGGGTGACTTCACGAACGCACGAATTGACGTGTCGTTAGCGACAGCAACAGTCTTCGTCGATATGGTATTCGCCGACTGCTGCAACAACGTGGAAAGTTGCTGCGTGAGATTCTGCAAGCGCTCACGGCCCACGTCGAGAGCAGAAGCTTTAACTGAGCGATACGAAGCCCAGTTGCAAGCGATGATGACGCCGGCCAGGAGCGTTCCGATAAGAAGTGGTAGACGATACTTGAGTGAGATATTTGTGAGTGACAACCCGGTACTTCTGAGTCTTGACTCGGATATACCTTGTTCCATTAAGACACCTTCCCCGAAATCTGCCGTCTAAACAGCTGGGCGACTAATGGGCGATACGCAATTGGGAGGTGGCACTCGCGACTGCGAGTACTGGGGCGAAAAAAAACTTACGACGAGAGAATAGAATTACCAGCGTTACAGGTCAAGTTAATCTTTGGTCCAACCGGCAAGTGACAAAAAATGTCACCCACGTCGGATCACTAAGCGCGCAGATTACACAGATTCTATTTAGAACATCTGCGTAATCTGTGGATGGTTTTTGTTGAAAAATCCTGTAATCCTGTTATAAACACCTATCCCCCTAACTCACGACGGAGGTGTTTCTCATGCATAAGGTCTTACGGCAACTAACAGTTGTCGCTCTTCTCTCGGCAATCCTATTTACTCCACTCAGAACGATAAGCGCTGCTGACTTCAAGCGCGAAGTCATATACCAGATCATTACCGATCGATTTTTCGACGGCAGCAGCTCAAACAACAACCCGTCGCAAAGCTCGGGACTTTACGATTCAACCAAAACAAACTGGCGCGCCTACTGGGGCGGCGACCTCGCTGGCATTCAACAAAAAATGTCTTACCTTGCAGGTTTAGGCGTCACTGCAATCTGGATCTCGCCACCTGTCGACAATCTCAACACAAACATTCCCGATGGCAGTGGCAATCCAACTGCTTCTTATCACGGTTACCAGGCGCGCGACTTCAAACGTATCGAGGAACATTTCGGCAACTCGAGTAATTCATGGACCGAGTTTGACAACCTCGTCACGGCCGCGCACCAGAACGGGATCAAAGTGATCGTCGATTTCGCGCCGAACCATGGAACTCAAAACAACGCCGGAGAGTTTGGCGCGCTTTACGACAACGGCACATTCCTGGGCAACTTCAGCAACGATACCAACGGCTACTTCCATCACAACGCCAACATCTCGGGCGGCGGCTGGGACGATCGCTATCAGACACAGTACTTCACGCTCTTCGATCTTGCGGACATCAACCAGCAACACCCAACCATGGACGCCTACTTAAAGGCGGCCGCACAGCTATTTCAGCAACACGGCGTGGACGGCTTCCGCATCGACGCGATCAAACACCTCAACTGGGGCTGGCAGTACAGTCTCGCGAATTCCATCTACACCTTTGGCGACAGCTTTCTGTTTGGCGAGTGGTTCCAGGGCACCACTTCCGATCCGCTCTATCGCGACTCTTACAAATACGCTAACAAGAGCGGCATCTCCATGCTCGACTTTCCTTTGAATACCGCCATCCGAAATGTGTTCGGCTCGAACGCCAACTTCTCTGAGATCGACTCTGTCATCTCGGCGGAAGGAAGCAACTTTACCTGGAAGGAAGATCTCGTAACCTTCATCGACAACCACGACATGGCACGCTTCCTTTCAATTAACAATAACAACAATCGACTGCATGAGGCGCTCGCGTTTGTTCTAACGAGCCGTGGCATTCCGTGCATTTACTACGGTACGGAACAATACCTGCACAACGACACGAGCGGAGGCACCGATCCATACAATCGTCCGATGATGACGAACTTCAGCACGAGCACCACTGCATACCAGCTCGTAAACAAGCTCTCAACGCTTCGTCGCAACAATCCGGCGATTCCGTACGGCTCGATGGGCCAGCGCTGGATCAATAACGACGTTTACATTTACGAACGAAAGTTCTTCGGTAACGTGGTGCTGATCGCGATCAATAAAAACGAGACGACGGGCTACAGCATCAGCGGATTGAACACGTCGCTTCCTGCGGGTGGATATTCAGATTACCTGACCGGTCTGCTAGGCGGATCCTCGATCAGTGTGAGCTCGGGCTCAGGTGGTAATAATCCTGTGACCACATTCACTCTGCCGGCACATACTGTCGCGGTGTGGCAGTTTACTGAAGGTGCATCGACGCCTCAGATTGGTTCGATTGGACCGACGAGTGGACAGCCCGGTGTGAAAACAGTGATCGCCGGGAAGAACTTTGGTTCCACGACCGGAACGGTAAAGTTCAACACGACCACCGCGACTGTGAATTCGTGGACGCCGACACAAATCACTGTCACCACACCGTCCGTCACCAATGGCAATTACAGCGTTACGGTGACGAATTCGAGTAGCCAGGTTTCGAATACGATCCAGTACACGGTGCTGACGGCTAAGCTGATTCCGATCACGTTCACGGTCAATAATGCATCTCCGACGCAGGTCGGCGACTACATCTTCCTGACCGGAAATACGGTCGAGCTGAGTAACTGGTCGACCACATGGGACGCGGCAGTCGGGCCGATGCTGACGCCCAATTACCCAAACTGGTTCATTGTCGCCTCGGTGCCGGCCGGGCAAACGATCCAGTTCAAATTCATAAAAATCGCCGCAAATGGTGCGGTTACGTGGGAAGCGGGAAGCAATCACACCTACACCGTTCCCACGAGCGGAACCGGGTCTGTGAACGTCAACTGGCAATACTGAGCCACGGATTTGACAGATCAAAGCCACGGATTCGATCCGTGGCTTTGATCCGTGTCATCGTGGGTAAAATTCTCCTTGACACCTTTCCTTCCAACAATTAAATTCTGTTTGTCTTTGTTTAGGGCTTGCCCCTTCCCGATCTTCTCAGCCGATTCGAATTCACAACCAAATAAATTTGAGGTGTCACTATGTCCTTCCCTCTGCTCTCCGGACTCCGTTCCAACGACCTGGCCATCGACCTCGGAACTGCCAATACGCTTGTTTACGCCAAAGGGCGCGGCGTCGTCTTGAGCGAACCGTCAATAGTCGCCATTAATAAGGTGACCAATCAGGTTGAAGCAGTCGGCAAGGATGCAAAGGAGATGCTCGGCAGGACACCCGGAAACATCGTCGCCATCAGACCGATGCGCGACGGCGTGATTGCGAACTTTGAAGTGACGGAGAAGATGCTCCAGCACTTCATCCGCAAAGCGCACAACGGTCGCACCTGGGTAAGCCCACGAGTCGTGATCGGAATCCCGAGTGAGATTACGCAGGTGGAGAGACGAGCTGTCGAAGATTCAGCGTATCGCGCGAAGGCCTCCGAGGTTTACCTCGTCGAGGAAGCAGTTGCAGCGGCAATCGGCGCCGGACTGCCCATCACCGAGCCGCAAGGAAATATCGTTGTCGATATCGGTGGCGGCACGACGGATATCGCAGTCATCAGCCTCGGCGGTATCGTTTACGCGCGCGCAGTGCGTACCGCGGGCGACGCGATGGACAACGCGGTCGCGGAGTATGTGAAACGGAAGTACAACCTTTTGATCGGCGAGCGCACCGCGGAAGAGATCAAGATTCATCTTGGTAGTGCGTTTCCACTTGATGAGCCTTTGTCGATGGAGGTGCGTGGCCGTAATCTCGTCGAAGGTATTCCGCAGACGATCACAGTTAGTGACGAGGAAGTGCGTCAGGCACTTGATCCGGCGGTCCGCGCGATCGTCGATGCAGTGCGTGTAGCGCTCGAGCGCACGCCACCGGAGCTTTCAGCAGACATCATCGACCGCGGCGTGGTTCTCACGGGCGGTGGAGCCCTTCTCGCAAATCTCGACAAGCGTTTGAGAACTGAAACCGGCCTGCCCGTTTTTGTTGCTGACGACCCGCTGACGTCAGTCGTGCTTGGAGCAGGCAAGATGCTTTCCGACTTTGCGCTGCTGAAGCGTGTGAAATGGGAAAACACGCTGCAGTATTAATCTGCGTAAACTGTGGACAGGCATGTTCGAATCCGACGAACAGAAAAAACGCGCTGAGCTGATCATCACGTTGTTGGCGAAGCTTCATGTGGTGCTCGAGCTCTCCGGTGACAACTGCCGGGTCTGTCACAAAGCATTGGCTCACGACTCGGAATGTCCAATTTCTCTCGCCTGGTCGCTGCTCACTGAAGAAGAACAACGCGAAGCCCGCACTACCATCCGCACCCTCGCACTTACAATTGGCGCCGAGGAATCACAAGCCGACAGCCTGGTGCATTGAGAAATCGTGAGCTGAAACACAAAGTCCGGATGACACCGATCCGGATTGTGTTTGACTGCCTGACTCAACACTTTGGGCGTTCGCTTTCGTGAATGCCCCTTGCCCAGTTCGAGCTTCCACTCCGCAACAAGTTTTTTTCCTGACGCTTCTTTCATCGAAATACCTTTCTTCTCCTTAGAGTCTCACTTCCACACAAGAACAGGGACTACTATCCACGAAGATGAGTTATACTCTCTACAGTGAGTAGAAAACCCACTATATGGATAACTAGACACGTAGTCAAGTGTTAATTTTCGGTAGCTTGTTTCGCAGATGGAAGCGATGGGAAGCGCGAGACCACGTCCAAGACGATTGGCTGAGAAACTGCTGCAAATACGGCGGAGCCTCGGGCTTTCACAGCCGCAGATGGTCAAACAGATGGGCGTCGCAGAGATGATCCACTACACCAACATCTCAAAGTATGAGCTCGACAAAAACGAGCCACCCCTAATGATATTGCTCGCCTATGCAAAGCTGGCCCAGGTCCACCTGGAAGAGATCGTCGACGACGAAATCGATCTTCCACGCAAGCTTCCCGGCACATTCGACTACTCTGCTCGCCTCGCACAGAGTCCAGGGTCGTAAGCCCTAACTACTATCAGGGATCGTAAACACGCCAATAAATTTCTGTTGTTTTGAATTGACTTTTTAGGGCGGTGGGCGTAAGAATTACCTCCCCCATCCGCTGGTCAGGGAGCCTTACTAAAAACGGAATCGAATAGCGTACCCGGGAGTCGAGGCGTTTCTGTGCGTTACTACTTTCAATGAAAAGGAGACCTCATCATGTTTAGGATCAAGGCCATTCTGGTATTTACACTTGTCGCTGCACTCCTGATGTTCGGCTCGCTGCTAACATCCGGCCTCGCCGACAACGGACCAAATCACCGCGTTCGAAACCAGCGTCTGGGCGTTTCGGGCGGAAACGTCAACGACGCAACGCGTCGCTTCTGTTGCAGCGGCACTCTCGGCGCGCTGATAACTGATGGCACTAACCAGTACATACTCAGTAATAATCACGTGCTAGGGCGAGGAGATCAGGCTGTGGCCGGCGAAGATGTATCGCAGCCAGGGTTGATTGATAGCAATTGCAATATAGCAACTGTTGTTGCTGACTACACTGGAGCGGCGCCGTTGGGACCATCAAATGTCGATGCTGCGGTGGCACAGCTGCGGGCCGGGCAAATGGATTCAAGCGGCTTTATCGAAGACATCGGTGTACCGAGTAGCACAATAGTAAATCCATCGGTAGGTCTCGGAGTTGCAAAGAGTGGTCGCACCACCGGCTTCACGACTGGCACAATTTCGTCAATCAATACCAGCGTCAACGTTCAGTATACGAGAGATTGTGGCGGCGGTAAGAAGTTTACCGTGTCGTTCACGGGCCAAGTGGTGATTAACAGCACCACTTTCAGTGCCGGAGGCGATTCAGGTTCGTTGATCGTGACGAACAACTCGTCGCACAATCCGGTAGCCCTCTTGTTCGCCGGCAGCAGCAGTGCCACGATCGGTAATCCTATCGGGCAAGTGTTGACCAGACTCGGAACCGCTCTCGGTCGCACCTTCACTTTCGTCGGCGGCGGCGGCGGCGCAGCACCTACCCCGTCGGGCGGCGATATGGGTGGCGGTGGACGAAAACCCTTTACTCCAGGACTGGCGGATCTCATGCCACAACTTCCACAACAAGCAGCAGATCGTGCTTTGGCAGTGCTCGAGGTACATCGGGCGAGCTTGATGTTCACTCCGGGCGTCCAGGGCGCCGGCATTGGCGCGTCAAATCGAGCAGATGGTGAAGCGGCCATCGTGCTTTATGTAAACAAGAACTCCGGCAACAGGCCGAATTTGCCTGACTCAATCGACGGCATTCCAGTGGTCGTCGTTTTGACGGACGAGTTCATTGCTTTCTAAGTGAATTTAGCCACAGATTTTCACGGATCAAGTCGTCCGTGAGATCTGTGGCTAATTTTTTCTATTTACGACTTTGTGGTCCGTCGTTTACGATGGACCGTCTTTGACAATTCAACAACGGCCAAATGCGCGGCTCAACCTCCCACACTAAAGAGTGATGAGCATCGCCGTTGAGCATGAAAGGTTCATACTCACGGCGATAGATAAAAGCGAACGCAGCACACTCCCAACTGCGAGTACGCACCCGCCGGACCCATCAGGAGGAAACTTCTGATGGGCAATCCGCGTCCGCGGCCGGTGCGACTGGCCGAAAAACTGCTCCAAATCCGGACTGGTCTTGGTCTATCGCAGACGCAGATGCTGGAACGTCTTGGATTCAGCGACACCATGCACTACGGCCGAATTTCTGAGTACGAGCAGGACAAACGTGAACCCACCCTGATGACGCTGCTTGCCTACGCCCACGCGGCGAGCGTCCACCTCGAAGACATCGTCGACGACAATCTTGAGCTGCCACGCAAACTTCCCGGCAACGTGAACTACCGCGGGATCAGTCGAAAATCTCGAAAATAAGAACTGAATTGGTCCGATATGAACCATTAGGACCTGTAGGCCCTATACTGTCCACGCATGCGAAGAATCTTCCGAATTCTGTTCTTAGTGGTGCTGGGCATCGTCGTCGGGTTGATCGGTTACGAAGGCATCATGTTTTTCCACGTACTTCTGCTACGCAATGGCAATCCATCGTCGACGTCGCTGATCGACACTCGCATCAAGGAAGCAAAAGCTAAGGGCCAGCAACCCAAACGTGAGCAGATCTGGGTGCCCCTGGAAAAGATCTCGCCTAATCTGCAACGCGCAGTGTTGGCCGGTGAAGACTCAAACTTCCTCACACATCGCGGCTTCGATTACGAAGCGATTCAGAAAGCCTATGAGCAGGCTCAACGAGAAGCGGCGCGCGAGGCAAAAGCCGAAGGTGAGAATGACGACTGGCTTCCAAGTCTTCCTGAGTTCAAGCGCGGTGCTTCGACCATCAGCCAGCAGCTCGCCAAGAACCTTTACCTTTCATCGCAACGATCGTTCTTGAGAAAAGGTCAGGAGGCGGCTCTGACAATCATGCTCGAACGCACGCTGACGAAGCGTCGCATACTCGAGATCTATCTGAACGTGATTGAGTGGGGGGATGGAATTTACGGCGCAGAAGCGGCGGCGCAACGTTACTTTCGCAAACCTGCTTCAGCGTTAACCGCCAACGAAGCAGCATACCTATCGGCGATGATTCCGAATCCGCGCACCGTCTTTAATCCGCTAATCAACCCGCGTCGTGTCGCTCGCCGACAGCGCATCATCCTGCGCGGCATGCCTTACATAAAGCTTCCCTGAAGCCACAAAAAGGCACAAAAGGCACATAGAAGATGCTTAATGTGCCTTTTGTGCCTTTTTGTGGCTCCGAATAGTAAAGGTCTTCATGAAGCGCGTCACATTCGCGTCTTCTTCTCTGAACGTCACCGCTGCGAAATAAACCTCTCTTCGATCACCTGACGTTTTGGTAAATGCGCGGATTCGAGTTGGCATTGGACATACGCTGAGGTCGAGCTCAAGTCCAAAATAGCCATTTGCGGAAACGTCTTTTTCGCTCTGCGGAGTGCACCGAGCGTTCGGATCGCCACCGGTAAAAGCGCCTGCAACGCCGGCCATGAATTCGTTGAAGATAAACTGGTCCAACGCCATTCGGTCGTCTTCGCCATAAGTCTGCGCCGTAAACCACGCAACCGAGTAAAGATTTCTGCCCTCCCAGGCGATGTACTGATTCGTTTTCACTGTCTCGGAACCAAAAGTCATATCTTTAACGATACGCGTCCCGTTGGGAGGTGGGAACGCTGTAACAGGCAGTCCCGCAGGTAACTGAGCACCATCAATTACTTGACGTTTGTCTTCCGAGGAGAAAGAAGTCGTTGGCTCTGCAGCCTTTACGTTACGCGTCATCAACGTCAAATTCGTCAATTCAGATCCTGAACCGCCAGGCTTAACTTTTATAAAAGGATCGTTCGTCTTCAGTGATACAACTGGATGCGTTCTTAATCTTTCAGCTTTGACAAACTCCCAGGGCGCGGTCGGATTCGCTTGCTGCCACAACCCCCGGCGCTCGCTTCGCGCTGCCTGTTCGGATTGCTGATAAACATCGCGATCCATCGCTGCCAGGCGATCGCTGTTATTTAGATCAAACCAGGCAGCGCCATCGCGAATCATCTGCGCACCGATGTCTGCGTCGTTTAGTAAAACTCTTCCGGTTAAACTCTGATCTGCACTGATCCCCGAATAATGGACCAACACAGCCTTATCAAACACCAGATCGGAAAGGTGCTTCTTTGCGACGTCGCCAAACGCCTGGTTCATCTCCGGAGCGTCAACACCCAGAAGCTTCACCCGAACCGGACGATTCAAATTGAAGATCGTAATAACGTCGCCGCTGTTGACCTCAATCACCTTCCCGTAAAGTGAAGCCGCCTGAACAGTCGCGCCTGAAACACTCACAAAAGCAAAAAAAAGCACAAGACACACTAGATGCGCCAGATGTGCATTTGTGCCTCTTGTGCTTTTTTGTGGCATTAACCTTAGACTGCGAACTCTTTCGCCAGTTTCAACTCGGCTTTGCGCAACTCGAAACGTGCACGACCCAGATTGCCTTGCGAGCCGAGTGCAAGCACGACGAAATAGTCGCGACTCAACAGCCGCATCACCATAATCGCTCCCTCGAGTGAAACCACGAGCTCGCGCAGTCCACCAAGACCCGTGTCTGATCCTGCACGCTGGGCACTGCGCACGAGAGAAGTAAACTCGGCCGCAGCAACATCGAGATTCGCATCCATGCCGGCTTCGCCCAGAACTTTTTCAACGGCGATGCCATCTGTCCCCATTATGAGCGCACCGAGGCTGCCCTCGGTGCGTCCAATAATGTCCTCAAGCATTTCCTTGAACATAGACCCTCCAATTAAGGACGTTGACCGCTAAGAGTTCCGGGCCTGGCAGTCGTCGTACCTGTCGGACTATTCGGCAGCGGAGCACTCAACAACTGCGGCTGAGTTGAAGGTGTGGTAGTCGGTTGCTGCTGAGGCTGCTGCTGCAACTGAGTTGGGGTCGGCGTGTTGCTCGGCGGATTCCCCAGTGGAACCGGTTGCGGAATCGTGATCGAACGCTGACCGTTTGTAACGGTTCCCGCAGTCGGACGGCCCTGGTAGTCGGGACGATAAATATGCGGTGTGATGAAGAACAGGATTTCAGTGTTCTGTCGTGTCGTCAGTTTTCTCTTGAAGAGATTGCCTACGACTGGAATCGAAGCGAGGCCAGGAGTGCGTTGCTGAGCTTCGCCTTCGGTATCTGCAAGAACGCCGCCCATAACGGTCGTGCCACCATCCGGAACCAGCACTTCCGACTGCATGCGTTGCGTGTCGATGCCGGGAACGCCGGCAACGGCGATACCGGTATTCAACGTGTTGTTTTCGATCGTCACGCGCAGGACAACAGTACCCGCGTCCGTGATCTGCGGCGTGATTGAAAGACGCAGCGGAACGGAGACGAACGTTGTAGTCACTACCGCAGTGCCGCTTGCGGCTTGCGTTGTTTGCACCGGGATCTGCGAACCACTTTCAATCTGTGCGGGACGATTGTTCAAAGCAGTCACGCGTGGAGTAGCAACTGTTTTCGCCTGTCCGCGTGATTCGGCCATTGTCAGCAATGCGCTTATTTGCGCAGTGCCAAAGATTCCCGTTGTCAAACCAATAACTGTGCTTGCGGCCGCCGCAGCAAGGCTGGGAGCCGGTTGCGTCGTGCCGGTCAGTCCACCGAAAACACTAAGCGGATTTGGTCCTGAAGGAGTGCCCGAGGTTCCGGAACCACTACCACCCGAACCGCCGCCACTACCACCGCCACTGCCGCCTCCTGCAGTGGACTGTGTCGGCAACGTACTGATATTGCCCAAACCACCGCGCGATGGATTGAAAACACCGAGTGAAAGCTGGGCGCCAAGATCGCGACTGAAGTTGCGCTGCGCAATCACGATGCGTGTTTCGATTTCAACCTGTGGTTCCGGCTGGTCCAGGATCGCAACCAGTTGGCGAATCGCATCGATATTCTCTCTCACGTCGGTGATGATCAGCGTATTGCTACGACCATCAACCTCGATAGAACCACGTCGCGAAAGTCTGCGAGAGATGATCGGAAGCAGACCTTGATCGCCGCCGCCACCAGTCGCATCGCCACCAGCACCACCACTGAAACTGAGATTTGTGGAACCGCCGGAGAACGCACCCGTTGAGCCGGCAGCCTGGGCGAGTGTGCCCGACGCGCGCGCGTAATTAAGTCTGATAAATTCAGTAACGAGCGGTGAAGCATCCAGGCGCGAGTCGTTGATCACCTTCTGAGTTTCGGCTTCTTTCGCCAGCACGTCCGTCGTCGCGACGCGAAGAATGTTGCCACTCACTTCAATGCCCAGCCGGTTGGCTTTAAGCACTGCTTCGAGAGCAACGTTCCACGGAACATCCTGAACATTAACAGTCACCGGAACCGGTCCGACGGACGCGTCGATGACGAAGTTCACGCCGTACTGTTCGGTAATGTAGTTGAGGATGTCGCGGATGTCGGCATTGACGACATTCAGGTTGATCGGTTCACCAACAAAACCTGGCTGTCCATACTGTCGACCTTGTTCCGACTGCTTGCCGGCAGATCCCGACATGCCCACTGGTGGTGTGGGCAATGGCGCCGCAGCCGAAGTCTGTTGGCCCTGGCTCCGATTGTCGTCAATAGCGACAACCTCTGAATTTCTTGTAGCAGCCAAAACGCCTGCGGCCGAAAGGCACACAAGCGACAGGACGAGCGTGGTCCTCCTAATGGCTGAATTGACTCGAGACTGAGAAAACATCGTTCTCCCTCCTTAGGGGGATTTCCGAAGACGCGCCGCCACGCACTACGCTCGATTGCCGGGGCAACTAAAGCGCGCGCCGCACTTAAACACGGCTACGTTTTCGGTGTTTGTCAAAGGGCGCCGTTGTTCTCAGAGTTGAAACATCAGCGCGGGTCAACGGTCTGGCTTTCGAAACCAAACCAGAAAAAGTTTAAGGGTTGGCAGTCGCGACAGACTGATTCGCGGGTGCGGTCATGGAGTTCACCTGATTTGGTTGTCTCAGGGGTTTGTACTCGACTGCTCGTTCGCGATGACCATCGGTAAACACCGTCTCACGACGAAAGACGAGACGGTTGTCTTCAATTGCCACCAACTGGCCATCAAAGAACGGTTCGCCAGGATAGATAACATAGGTAAGTTTTATTGGCGTGGCTTCGACGATAGCGGCGTAGCCTCTCGGTGATCGAGAGATGCCGATGACTTGAATCTCACTGAGCAACAGAGCGGTGGTGGGTTTCGGCGCAGGCATACGGGCGTTCATAGCCGCAACTTTCTGTGCCTTGTACTGTGCAATTCGTTCCTGGATCGTCGGTATCGGCGATTGACCGGCCACTCGCTTAACCTGCGGTGGAGGTGCTTCGTACTTTCGGAACGGATCGCGTCCGCCGCCGGCGGATTTCTTAGTTAACACGGTCTTCTGCGTTTGACTCTTTTGATTTTCCTGGGCCACGACGCCGATCGCAAAACCGCTCGCAACCACCATCGCTGCACTAAGCAGAAAACTCGTGAACCCGATTCTCGCTGTCTCTTTAACTTGCATCATCGTCTTCGCTTTCTGAGTGAGTTTCGCTCGCCCGCGTTATTTTGCGGGTTGTGGGGCAGGCGTGACCGGAGCAGGTACGGCTCCACCGGCTGCAGGCTTGGGAGTCGGCTGGTTCTGCAACTTCTCGTTGGAGACGTAATAAGCAGTCAAATCAAAGCGCGCATCGACAGTCTTCGTCAGCGACTGCTTGTCGAGTTGCTTCAATTCGAAATTAGTAATGGAAACGATCCGCTGATAGTGGGCTAACTGATCGAAGAATGCCCTGAGACCGGCAAAACCGCTGACGACATTTACTTCGATCTTCTTGCCACTGTAGTTGTCCTGCTGCACATCATCTTTAGGAGTAAAGCGGCTGAGTACGAGGCCATTCGACTTTGCACGATCCTGAATCCCCTGGAGAACCATCGTCAGCTCGCGCTGTTCGGGCAGGAGTGCTTTCAACTCAGCAAATTCTTCTTCGCGAGCTTTGTATTGAGCTTTGAAGTTGTTGAGGTTTTGCTGGACGATCGCTGCCTGCGCGTTCTTTGTTCTCAGTTGAGCGATCTCCTCTTCCATCGCTTTAGTTTCGTTCCGTGTACCTTTGGTAACGAAGTACCAGAAACCGGCATACAAGACGCCGCCGACCATGAGAAACGCAACCAGTCGCAGGTACCAGGGAAGAGCTGGGAGTTTGCCGAGTTTCATCTTCTTATCCTCTGTTAAGAACTACTTCTTCATTGCAACCTGAGTCGCAGGAGCAGGTGCCGGTTGTTGGGATTGCGTCTTAGTGCCGAAGCTTGCCTTCACCGTGAACGCGATCACTTCAGGCGTGGGAACGCTCGTATCGTTTGCTGCGGGCGCCGCACTTCCAGGTGCTGGGGCCGCTACCTTCGCGGCTTCCCTGTTCGTCTCGATGCTCAGATTGCCAAACAGTCCGTTGGAGAATTCAAGGCTCTGACCAAACTTTGTTACCGAGTACTCATTTGGCGATAAACCCTTGATCGTTACTTCTCCATCCTTGTTCTCGACACTCGTCAGGTAAAGACCTGGAACGGCGTCAAATCGCGTTTTGATTTCCTGCAGCAACGCGGTTGGACCCTGTTGCGACTCACGCAGCTTTTTGATGGCGTCGATACGAGCCTGAATCTCTTTCGTCTTCTTCTCGAGCTCCTGCTGCTCCTTCTGAATCGCGAGCATCTGCGCGTTGATGCGTTTTTGATTGTCGAGCTCTTTCTGCGCCGCGGTGCGGGCCATGTTTGAGCTCACGTAGTCGTAACCCATCGCCAGCACCATTAATCCAAAGACCGTCAGCGCGAGCAGCAACGTCTGGATTCGCGGGCTGGAGACTTTCTCTTCAACTGCCGCGACTCCCTGGGGCCGATCCGTAACCGACTCGAGCAGGTTTATCTTAATCATGCCTCAACTCCTCTCAGGGCGAGACCAACAGCAACTGCCATTTCCGGCACTATCTCTCGCATGTAGTCCGGATCAAACTTCCGTGCATCAACTTCAATCTGACGGAAGGGATCGAAGACCTCGACCGGGATCTCGAAACGCCGGCCCAGGAACTCAGGTAGACCAGGCAACTTCGATCCGCCACCAGCCAAAAGGATCTTCTGAATCGACGCGTCACTTTCCTGTGCCGTCGCGCGATAAAAATCGAATGTCTTCTTCACTTCGAGCGCGAGGATGTCAGAAACAGTTTCGATGATCGGCTGGATCGGTCTTGGCTCAACGCCTTCAGGCAGTGCCATACCGCGCTTTACTGCTTCCGCCTGCTCGTAGCTGACGCCGAGTTCTTTCTGCAACAAGCTCGTATATTGGCTTCCGCCGACTGAGGCGTCGCGCGCGAAGATTGAACGAGTACCGTTGAGGATGTTGATATTCATCGTGGCTGCGCCGATGTTTAGCAGTGCAACGATTTCGCCCGGACGCGGCGAGTAGTTGACTTCGTAACAGTTCTGCAGCGCGAACGCATCGACGTCGATGATCACCGGATGTTTTCCGGCGAGCTGAATCGCCTGCTTCACGTTATTGATTTTGTCGCTCTTGCAGGCAGCCATCAGCACGTGCAGAGACTCTTGCGATTTGCCGGTCAATTCGTAGTCGAGATTCACATCGCCGATGTCGAATGGAATGTGTTCTTCAGCATGCCAACTGAACGACTCCTGCAATTCTTCCTGGCTCATCTGTGGTAACACGATGTTCTTGACGATAACTGAGTGGCCACTGACGCCGGCAGCTACACGCGTGGTCCGTATCTGGTGTTCGCTGAAGATGTGAGCGATGACGTTGGAGACGTTGTTGAGCTCCATGATCTGGCCGTCAACGATCGTATCGGTCTGCAAGTTTTCAAAACCGAGATTGAGAAGCGAGAAACCGGCGCCCTTGCGACCAAGTTCAACAGCCTTCACCGCACTCGATCCGATATCGAGACCAACGAGGTTCTTTTTTCCCGAGGATTTTTTGAACATGGTTAGTTATTCCTCACAACAGCGATCCGCAATTTGTTCTGCTGGCGCAGGCGGGCACGCGCTTTTCGAGCGCGTGACAGTGGGCGTCTAAACATTTTTGAGGTCAGAGAATCAGTGGTTGGTTTCAAGGTTGCCGTCCGTTTGTTTGTAGGATTCTTGGACATGACACCATTGGGCAAAAGGTAGGGTCCCGGCGGGTGTCAACAGGAAACTGCTGGAGAAGTCTGGTGCGGCAGGAATGAAGCTCATCGGAAACCCAGCCAAGTTGGTGTTTGCCAACTTCTGTAGGCTTTGCGACCTCCGCTCACGCGAAGTGTGCCTTTATCGTTGCTCCAATAGAATTCGCGGGACTGACCGCTGTTGAACCAGGTGGGCACCCGGCAGACGGCAGCATATTGCCGTCAACTGTGTGAGAGTACATCAATGCGCAAAACAATGTCAATCGCTATTTTTCTTCGTTTAACTCTAATTATAGCTTAGGTTAGGTGAGTTCTGTGGGCCGCGAGCGCATTGATTTCTGGAATGAAGTGCTGAACCGTTCCAGATTTCTTACGACTAAGGATGGTCTTTGATCTTTGCTGTTTTTGCAGGGATTCCGACCACAATGTGATTCGGCTCGACATCCTTGGTGACGAGTGCGCCACTGCCGATCAGGGCGCTATCTCCGACTTGTGCGCCTGCGAGGACCGTGGCGTGATACGTGATGCGGACACCGTTGCCGATGCGCGTTACAGGAGTTTCGACTTTGTGGATGTCGTAGATGTCGTGGTTATGCGAATAGACGTTTGCGTAATCGGAAATTGAGACGTTGTCGCCGATTTCGATGCCGCCGCGATCGTCGAGCAGGACGTGGCGGTGAACGACGACGTTGTTTCCGAACGACAGGTTGTAGCCAAATGACCACTCGACAAACTGCCAGCATTTCAGGTTCTCACCCACGCGGCGAAAGATCATCGGCGCCAGCATCCGTCGAAAACGATGGCCCAGCAGTGAGTTTTGACCGAGCGGCGAACGGTCAAACATTTGCCAGAGCCAGATCATCGGTTTGCGTTCGGCGTAACGTTTCTGATCGATGTCTGTGTAGAACTCGGGCTCAGTGGCGATATTGCGTGGGTCGAGGGAGTGAATTGCGGCACGAGCTGCGACACTGAGATTTTCTCGATCAGGCTGCGAAGCTCCGTAGTAGATCTCGAACAAGGTATCGCGAACAACCTCGTTCGGGTCTCTTCGTCCGTCTGTCAGTGACTTTTCTAACTCGCTCAGGAACGCGTCGTAGTCCTGCTCTGCCAGGGCCTGTGCGGACAATTCACGGTAGGTCATAGACTGGGGTACCAAGCGGGCAAAGTTAACACAGGCTCGGAGCGGCAGCAATTATAAAGATATTCTCACGCAAAGGCGCAAAGAAGAACGCAAGAGCTTTCGGCGGTCTCTGCACTTCCGTTGCGCCTTTGCGCCTTTGCGTGAGACATCCCCGCCTTGCCTGGTGCCATCCGGGACGTTACGATTCCCACCAATGAAGTTTTTGCGCCCCCTGGTCGGTCTAGCTTTGCTCCTAATCCTAATCGTCGCCATTTGGCTGTGGTGGAGCCTTCCAACCAAAGTCGACATGGCCAACTACGCGCCGGCTGACTCCCTTGTCTACGTCGAATTCAACAACCTCGAAGGGGTCGCACAGGCCATTCAGCACAGTGAAGCCTGGCAGGCTGCGGCGGGCATCCATAAAAGCAAACCAGCACCTCAGAATCGATTGCTGCGCACCGCTGCCCGCGCAGGAATTGGACCACTGCCGGCAGTTCTTTTCGCACGTGCGCAGGTGGCGCTTGTCGTAGTCGGCCTCAACACAACCGAAGAAAACGACACGCTCAAGGTGCGACCTGAAGTCGCGATCATAGCCGAGACTCACACTTCCGGATGGCGTACAAAACCCACCGCCGTCGAAGCCGTCAAGCAACTGGCAAACTTCGCCTATGGCGCGTCGATGTGTGCCGAGCGTAGTGCCGACGCTGAGTACATCGAATGCTCAGTTGCCGGCGGCGAACGGAAGATCGTTGGCGCGGTCGACGGCACTCTGGTCGTGGTTGGCAATTCAGACAACTCCGTTCGCACTTGTTTGGACGTGCGCCGCGGTACTCGCCCCAGCATTCACACTGATCCGGAATTGTTGAAAGTTCGCGCCAGTCTCGCCTCAGAAAAGGCGCTCGGGTTTGGTTACATCTCGCCGGCCAACTCCGCGAAGCTCTTCTCATGGGCGGCGCCCTTGCTGATGGGCCAAGCTCCCGGCGATCAACAGCTCGAACAACTGCTCGCTGTGAGTGCGGGCAAGATTCTCCGGGGCGTCGCATGGACCGCAAATGCGTCGGATCAGGGAATCGAGGATCGTTATCTCTTCTCGCTCGAGCCTGGAGTTGTTACGCGTCTGCAACCAGCGTTTGAAACTGCCGATCGAGACCAGGACTTTTGGAAACTAGTACCCGAAGGATTTCAATCGCTGACGATTTACCGGAACAAAGCGCCGGCGACAGCATGGAGTTCTCTCGACCACGCAGTGGCATTCAAGCTCGACGCATTGCCGGCGGTATTGTTTGGCTCGTTGTTGCGGTCGAGTCTCTCAGTTTATGGAATCAGCGATCCGAAAGAAGCACTGGCCACGCTTAGTCCGCCGCTGTTGACGTTGAAGCCCTCGTCGAGCACAGAAGGATCGATTCTGGTTGCGCGCGTCAGTGACGAAGCACGACTCAGGCGCTCACTAACGCAGGAGGTGTTCAAAGACGCTAAGGGTGAGATCCTCGAAGGACTCTCGGCGAAGGTGGATCCTGAGAAAGAGTTCGCCGCAGTCTTTGCCGACGGCTATGTGCTGTTAGGAAAGTCAGAGAACATGCGTGCGGGTCTTTTGGCACTACAGCAAAAGGCGGCCGACGTGAAAGAGTTGCAGCAGTCAGCCCAGGAGAGTTCAGCGCCGATCGTTACCTATGCGAATGATGAAGTACGAGTGAACAATTTTATTCTGACGCTCTTGAAGCTTCAGGGACGACGACTTTCGAGTGACGAAGTCGCAAGTTTACAGAATACGTTGCGAAGTGCCGGCCTCTCTTCTACCGAAACAAGATTGAATGCTTTTGGTATCGAACGCACTACCCACTCCGCGTTTGGACAGTTCAGCACCTTTATTTCCCTTCTCCAACCTGAGGGCGCGAGCCGGTAGCTTTATGCAAACTCTGTTACTGGGAACGCGCAATCCTGGGAAGATTAAGGAGATCAAAAACATCCTCGCAGACTCCGGCTGGTCTTTCTCTTCTCTGCAGGCATTCCCCGAGGTCGAGACACCGGCGGAAACGGGCGCAACGTATGCAGAGAATGCGATCTTGAAAGCGCGTTTCTATGCTTTGGCCGTGGGCACGTGCGCACTCGCTGATGATTCCGGCTTGGAAGTAGAAGCCCTCGCAGGCGCGCCCGGCGTCTTCTCAGCACGCTATGCCGGCGAGAACGCTTCGGACGCAGACCGTCGTGCGCTGCTTCTCTCTGAACTCGCCAAAATTCCCGATGTAAATCGCCGCGCACGTTTCATTGCAGTTATCGCGATCTCCGATGCACATGGCTCCGTGCTAAATGTCTCCGAAGGCATTTGCGAAGGAATGATAATTTCCTCGCCACGCGGCCACGGCGGTTTCGGCTACGACCCGTTGTTTGTCCCTGATGGTCACAACCAAACCTTCGCGGAACTTCCCGAAGACATCAAAAACCGCATCAGCCACCGCGCCCGCGCCCTTATCAACACTCGAGACTTTCTCTCCGCCTACAAATCCCGCGCTTGACCATCTCCGACCCGCCTCTTAGAATGCCTCATCTTCTTCGGGGCGTAGCACAGCCTGGTAGTGCGCTCGGTTTGGGACCGAGAGGTCGGAGGTTCGAATCCTCTCGCCCCGACCAATAGCATCAATAATTTACGGCTGCCATTACTGGCGGCCGTATCTCATTTGTGGCCAATTTGTGGACGAGTTGAAGTGGACGCATGTCGCGTTGAAGTTGAACGGCGCGAATATAACGCATGGTTGTTTTCAAATCCTTGTGTCCATCAGCGACATTATCGTTAATGCTTCATAGCGAGCGAGCGCCAAACGCGTGCAGAAGGTGGCGCGTAGATCGTGCCACCAAAGGTTTTTAATTCCGGCAATGCGGCAAGCTGTGTGAAAGGAACGTTTGATGTCATAGAACGGCTTATCCGTGTCTGGATTTGTGAAGACATAATCCTCAGCATCTTTTCCGTGACACGCCTTCTTCAGAATCTCGCGCACTTCCGGGTTCAAAACGTCGAGCGGAATTTCGCGATTCTTCCTTCCCTTCGTGCGAGTCGCAATAACAACGTTGCGAGAAAAATCAACCTGGTCGCATCAAGTTAAGCTGCTCACGTTTCCGTAAGCCTAGACCTAACGCAACAATAACCAGCGGTCGCAAGTGAGCGCGTTTGCCTTCCATAACGTTCAACAGCAAAGGTTCTCCCTGGGGCAAAAGGTAGCGATAACGCTCATTGTTTAATTTGAACTTTCGGACTCGACTGCATGGGTTCGTCTCCGCATTCTTGAAGTCAATCGCGAGATTGAAAACACGGCTTAGCATTTCAACCTCTAGATTTACAGAAGCCTCGGCACGAGCTCTTCGGATGACAATTTGATCTGAACCAAGAGCGATAATAGTTGCTGCGCTTTTCGCTCTATTCGGAATGTTCTCAAAACTTCTCGCGAGAGAATTACCCGCTGATCTTTATTTTGCGAAAGGAACTCGTTTTGCGGTTTGGGAATGGGAAGGATTGCAACTTATTTGGACATCGCGCTACAAAGCCATGGTGACGGAGACGACATATACTCTCCATTGCCGCAGGGGTTAGCGATGCTCGAACGAGCCATCGGTGAGAAGTTTGGTGATGGTAACTCTTCGGTATCAACACAGGCTGCTTAGGTGTTCGAGGTGACAGCGATTTTAAAAAAGGTCAATGAAAAGCTGCAATGTGTACGAAAAGTAAACTTGGTCTTCGCCTCAGATAATGGCGAATTGCGATGGTAGGACGGGCCAGATACTATTGAGACTGTCTCAGCCAGGGTTCATCCCACGAAGGTTCATCCCAATGTTTTGTGGCCAATTTGTGGACAAGTTGAAGTGGCCGACTTCACGTTGAAGTTGGACTGCGCGAATGTATTGCTGTTGAATTACTGACTCGCTGGGCGTAAGATGCGACCGATTTTTTAGGTGACGCGGCTTCGCGGCCTTGCCTCTGAAGCTCGGAAGGGGACGCCTCAAATCGTCCAATAGATTTCTAAACATTCTATAATCAGCAACATCTCATTTCAATTCGGGCGTCACCTCTGGGGCGACCGTGGAAAGCATGCCAATAATTTTCTTGTTCCTCGCAATGCTCGACTAATCGTTCGTAATGGCAAGATGACATTCATCATTAACTGAGGTGGATCGATGCTTGACTTTGTCTCTAAAGCGAAGCCTGACATTTTTACAGAGATCTACAAATACAGATGCTCGACCGGAGTTGCAAGGCAACCGCAGCATAGAGATGACTTGCGTGACCTTCGTAAGATCATTAGAAAAATTCCACAAGATCATCCTTACCGACTCAAGGATTATGATCCACTTTATCGGAGTGCAGCGTTTGATCCTGGAGCACGCGGTAGCACCTTAAGCAATAATACGGTTTTGGAATTATATCGTCTCGTGTCACTGCAAAAAGCGGTTGAGCATGTAACGGATTGGACTTTTAAAAGGAAGAAAGGCAAGCGTCCTCTTTCGGAACCTCGGCTTTTTTTTCACGTCAGCGAATATTACCGTAACAAGGGAAAACCATGGCTTCCGCTTTCCACGTTTGCCATTGGTGAACTATCCGGTATCAGAAAGTTCACCTGGTGGACGACTTCCGATCTTAATGTCAACGATATCGTTTGCGCATCACACAACCTCGGTTTACCAAACTCCTGGATACCAAAGTATGCCTTGCTCTTACGTTGTCACCTCAAAGCGAGCATGGTTAGTATTCCGTCAGTCTTGGATGGATTTTGTTCTGTGATCTTCAACGCCGCTGACTACAGGAATGGAAATCCAACCTCTGGCCAAACTATTGACCTGGACACCGAGCCCCTGGCGCTTGGTCATAATGAGTTCGTACTGAAACCAATTGCGGTTGATTACGTGGAGGTCAAACCGATTCTGATCGATCAACCGAGGCGACTGCATCACGTCGTGAGCATGGACGGTAAACTTCTCAAGCTTTTACTCCAATACTACATCGGGAACCCTTAACTAGGTTCATCAATCACGAGCAAAGACTAAAGATGCATCAAGCTGTGGAAATATTTATTAGCTACGCGAACCCAGATCTTGAAAAAGCGACGGAACTGGGTCAGCGCCTGGCTGAGAATGGTTTTCGGCCGTACCTGGAACCCAAAGACGAGGGTTCCGGGTCGGAAGAGGCCGCCGATATAAGACGTGCGGTCCGCGCTGCTGACTTCTTTCTGCTTTGCCTGTCAGGTCAAGCTACCAATGCGACTCGTCTCCTTGATGGGCAACAACAAAAGACTCTGGATCTCTTTCTAAATGACACAGGCAGTACGGCATTCCTGGTTCCCGTTCGACTGGAACAATGTACGGTGCCCAAATCGCTTCGCGCCTTCGTTTATGAAGCAGAGAGATACAAGTTACCAGTCGATCTTTTTGAACAGGATGGTTGGCAGGAACTGCTTCAAACCATAAATCTTGTTCTTGAACGAAGAGCCCAAGTGGATCAGGAGTTTCTTGAGTTGTCTGAGGCCGAGTTGCCTGATGAGCAGCCGGCGGTTGACAATCTCGATGTTGAGAACTTTCCTCGAACTGCCTTCGACGAAGGACCCGACGATCCCTCATCCGTCGATCAATGGGAATTGGAGTTACGACGCGTTCTTGATGGAGAGCGGGAATATGCCATTGAGCAGTTGGGGCTGATTGAATATCTCGAAGTCAAGATTGAAGAAGCCCTTGACCGTGCGGCTGCAAAGACTGCTTTTCACCGGGCGTTACGACGCATAGTCGAGACCTGGCAACCCCTTGCCGAGCACGAGCGCTATGACTCTTACGTGCTGGATTTGATCCTCACATACACACCACCAGAGGGATTTGTGAAAGTCGCCGACATAGTTTCTACGATCGATTTAGAGCCGCAGACCTTTCTCGACGAGGTTCCGTCGGATCGTATTGTCATGAAGGCCCTCTATGCATTGGAAGCGATTCTGCCGCTTCCGCCTCTAGCCGAGGATCGCAAAGCTCCAGCTTATCGTCGTTATGTGGATCTTCTTCAAAACCGCATATTAGACGAGCGCTACTCCTTCTACGCCGTCAGACGATTACTGGAATTGGGAGAGATCCATCCCGAAAGCACAGACGTGCAACCATTGATAGATATTACTCACGCCCTACATGCTCTTGTCTCCGCCCTGCTCGAGCCGGTTTGGCGTTCAGTAGAAGAGCCCGGTCTTACTAATCTCTATCACCTCTGCCTGGACAGTGACGAGCACCAATCGAATTTTGCCACAAGCGTAAGCGAAGAAGGTTGGGTGATGGAATATGGTGAGAACCAACTCGTTCTTTCCAGAACGATAGATCCTCCACAGACGATTACTATCCAAATTCTTGACGAATATAAACAGAAGTTTTACATCTACTCTGATACAAGTCTATTGAAAAAGATGGACGAAATACTGGCAGCCGCGGCGGCGTCGCGATAGTTCAACACTGGTCCGATAAATTTTAAACCGCAACAGTTAATATGACCGAAGAACTGAAGCCAAAACTTACCTGGTTCCTGAACAATCTTGACCTGCTAATTCAGGACATACAGTTTGAGGCGAATGATTATAAGGTTGAGGTGTATTTCGATTTCAGCGATGTTTACACCACACTGCTTGGCTTCCGTTATTACTTTGGACCTGGACTTAACAACACAGCAAAGATTTTCAAGGTGGACAGCAACAAACCTTTGCGGGATCCGGTCCTGGTTAATTGTCTGGCTATCAAGGGGTACCTTGGCCCTATCAAAATGTTTCCCCCGCATCAAGCAGAATTTCTAAGGAAGTTGGACAAGGATTTCGAGATTCATGACTCAGCGGAGGAATACAGACAAGTCGTATATGAGTTCGAAAGCGCGATAAAAAAGAACGAGAGTTTCAGGGGCGCAACAAAGCTGCTTAATAATACCGAGGACCTTGCAGCGAGCTATCTTGGGAATCCGGATTCAGTAGTTAACTACTTCAAAGTCATTCAGCTAATCCGCGGATTGACATGGAGAGACAGACTCATCGCGATGCGAAAAGAGCATCTGCTTAACCTTGACTCGGATCAACAACACTTTCGGCAGACGCTCAACTCGACCCGTTTTAAGAAGTTGTTGGCCGCTTTCAGTAGCGAGCGATCTAATGTCGACGAGCGCAACAATTTTGCAGATGCGGTGGCCCTCACTCTACTGGCCGTCAAACTTGATGAGTTTCGTCAAGGGAAGAAATGTGTTCCGTCTTTCTATGTCTCGCCGGACATATCAAGGGCCGACGCCCTGCCACTATTTAATAGGGTGATCAAGCTGGCCGAGCTGGACGCTGATTTTTCCTATACGGGTTTCAACGATGTGCCAATCAAAGCACTGAGAGGCGCCGACTACTTCTGCTTTTAAAGCCCTGTTTTCGCCGCTCCTGGCAAGTGGTTCGGAAACTGACTTCTTCTTTACGCTGGAGGACCTCGTCGAACTCCGCAAAGAGCTTTGGGCAATTGTTGAGGGTTCGCCTAATGAACTGCAGGAAAAGATCAATTTTGCAGTTTTCAAGTCGGGTCGGACGATTATCGATTTGATCGACGAGCTGAACAAATTGTTGTTCTTCCGAAATGTCTGGATGCCTTCGGCTGATCAAGACGAAGAACTTGCACTTAAAGACCTACACAAAGCTATTGACCAATTGACGACCCGTGAATTGGAAGCAAAAGTAAATGAGGAACTGGATCGAGACAAAGATTCGCTCAGAGAGAACCTGCAAACCTACAATTCTCTCGTTGCATATTGGGAACCATTTCACGAAGCCAATATTCGGCTTAGAAACGTAACTGGAAAGCAAATCTCGCCGAGAGCAGATCATTTTCTGGCCTTTGGCCTACTACGGTTCGGCTTTCCTGAGAAAGCTCGTGAAGCTATTGAAAAGAGCTTGAGAAATCTCCTTCACGGTGAAGACATAGAGGCGGAGATCGAGCAATACAATGCGATTGCCGCCTGTTATTCGGCTCGGTCTCCTCAAAGAAGACATGTTCAGAGTCTCATGGTCGCAGTCGCCATCCTATGGGTAGCGGAGCAGTACGAAGCACTCTCGAAACTTCCTGGCTTGCTCGGGGATGAGAATTTGCGACACTACTCTTTAACTATCGTTTGTGCGGCAGCGTCGCTCATAAGTCGTCGAGAAGAATACGCAAACAAGGCTTTCATCAAACTTGAGGAAGCTTTTAAGCATGCGACAAATCCTCGGAAGAAGGCGGATCTTGCCGTTGGTCTTGCCTATCTCTACTTCAGAAAGTGGGAGAACAGCTATTACTCCCCTTGGGATCCTCCACCCGGTACGATCACGAAGCCAAGTCCAGCAAGCGAACGTCTGATCGACCAGGCCTTTACCATGGCTAAAGAGGCATACCGTAGGCTCGAAGACCGGGCAGATAAAAAGAGTTACGCGCTCAACCAAATGCTGTACTACCTGGTAAAAGGCGGCGGCAATCAACGATTGGGTGAAATGGCGCGTCTGACAAATGATCTTCTTCGATTTCGAAGACCTGGTTATTGGGAGCACCGGTTCGATGACACGATCGCTCACTACTACCACCGCCTGGCTGTGCTGGCCGCAGATCGCGAAGACTGGTCTGAGAGTCTGAAGATGATCGAGCAGGCAATTAAAGCCAGCAAAGATGCGTGTGATCCAGCCCCTTGGGACAAGGCTAGCTTGGAGTACAAACAGGTTCTGGAAGCGTTACAGGTACACTACACCATTGAGGGACGACGATCACTCGTCAGTAGATAAGGTCTCACTTGCGACACTCGTTGGATTGAAACTGTCTCAACGGAGGGGTTCACCCCAAAAACGTGTGGCCAATTTGTGGACAGAATTCTCACCACAGCGCGGATAGTGGCTGATAGCGCATGGGAAAAAACCGCAAACCCTAATAAACTCCTGGTGGCTGCAACTTGTGAAATGGCAAAAACTTAGCTTTTTGCCGAACCTATGATTTGGGACCGAGAGGTCGGAGGTTCGAATCCTCTCGCCCCGACCAGTAAAACAATAATTTACGGCCGCCATCATCGGCGGCCGTATCTCATTTGTGGCCAATTTTGTGGACAAGTGTTTCACTGGTACCAAATCCTAAACCCGGCCCAAGCTCAAGCGATGTAGCTGTAAAACTCCTGCTAAGTATCAGCTGGAACTGCGCGCACCTCAGATTGACATTACAACTAAACGGGAATAGTGTCCTCAGCGAAACGCTTGATCCTCTTCGCCGGTCAGAGATCAACCCCTGTTAACCACTGGAACCGATTCTTGATCGGGTTCCACTCAGTTTCATCTTAATAGTCTCCTGCATTTGGAGTCTCGATGTCTTCAAGTCACACCTTCATAGATGATGTCTTTATCAGCTATCGCAGCCTGGACAACGAACTGCTGGATGAACAAGGCAAAGGCTGGATAGACAATTTTCACGAGCGGTTCGAAAGCGTCCTAGGTGAGGCCCTTGGTTACGAGCCCAAGATTTGGCGGGACCCGCGGCTGCCGGGCAACTCCTACTTTGCCGACGTGCTGGAAGAACGAATCCGGACGACCGCCGTCCTGATCTCAGTTCTTTCACCGGGCTACCTTCAGTCTGATTGGTGCCTGGGCGAACTGCGTGAGTTCTGCCGTCTGGCAGATCAGACTGGCGGTCTCCGGGTGGGCGACAGAATGCGCCTTTTCAAAGTGGTCAAGACTCACATCGATCTCGCTCAACACCCGCCGGAGTTTCAGAAGCAACTGGGTTACGAATTTTACGAAATAGACAAGACTACTCAGCGACCGGTTGCGTTTGGGCAGGAGTTGGGACGACACCGCGACCAAAGATACTAGAGCAAACTTGACGACCTCGCCTGGGACGTCAAGCAAGTGCTTTCTATGATTAACCCCCGCTCACGGACTCCCGCTCAGGGCTCGGTCTTTTCTCGCGCGCAAGGGACTGTCTATCTCGCGCAAACAACCAGAGACTTAAGCGGAGAGCGAGATCAGATCAAGCGCGAGTTGCAGAATCGTGGTTACGACATTCTTCCCGAAAGGGAACTGCCGCTGATCTCGCCAAACTACGAGGAGGCAGTACGCGAATGTGTCAGCCGCGCAAAGCTTTCTGTGCACCTCATCGGCGGCAGTTACGGCATCGTACCCGAAGGAGCCGGCAGTCGCTCGATCGTTCGCCTGCAAAATGAAATCGCCGCGGAACGCAGTCGCGACGAGTCGTTTTCAAGACTGTTGTGGATGCCCGTGGGGCTGGCTCCGCACGAGGAAGTTCAGGCGCAGTTTATCGAACACTTACGCACTGATGCCGCAACGCAACGGGGCGCGGAGCTCTTACAAACACCGCTGGAAGAACTCAAGAATGTCATTCAACTTCGCCTCAGTAGCAACGGCCACGCCGCTAAAGATGGTCCGCCCGGTAAGAGTCCGGCAAAAATCTACTTGATTTTTGATAAGCGCGATCTGGAAGGCGTGCTTCCCTTAAACGATTACCTTTCTGCCGATAAGCATTACCAGGTATTACTGCCTCTCCTCGACGACGAAGGAGTGGATGATTCTGAAGGATTCGAAATTCACAAGGACAATCTGGCGCAGTGTGATGCGGTATTGATCTATTACGGCAACGCCAATCAACTCTGGTTTGAGTACAAACGGCGTGACCTGAAAAAGATGGTAGGCCGCAAGACTCTGCTGGCCGCGGAAGCCGTCTACGTTGCTTCACCGAAGACAGCCCACAAGCAACTATTCAATAGCCCCGACACGTTGGTTATAAAGAACTTCGAAGACTTCTCGCCAACAGTTTTGGATTCGTTCGTTGCGCGCGTCCAAACTGCCGCGAAAGGAGCAGACGATGCAAGAAATTGATCACACCACCAATCCTTTCCCTGGTCTGCGGCCTTTTGAATCGAGCGAGACGCACCTTTTTTTCGGGCGCGACGGCCAGAGCGAAGAACTGCTCCGGCGTCTGAAGCGAACGCGCTTTCTGGCGGTGGTTGGTACTTCGGGCAGTGGAAAGTCTTCGCTCGTGCGCGCGGGATTACTCCCCGCACTGCAAGGCGGACTGATGGCAAGCGCGGGCTCCGACTGGCGTATTGCGATCCTGCGTCCCGGCAGCGACCCCATTGGTAATCTCGCGCGGGCTCTGACTTCTCCAGCAGTACTCGGCTCAGGCGATGTAAAGGGCGCGGACATGCAAGCTGTCATGGCGGAGACAACCCTGAGACGAAGCAGTCTCGGCCTGGTCGAGTTTGTTAGCCGTGCGCGCACAAAATTCGACGAGAAAGGACAACCGCTATTTCCGGAGTACGAAAATTTGCTCGTCGTAGTGGATCAGTTCGAGGAATTGTTTCGTTTCAAACAGCTCATTGAAGCGGAGAACTCGCAGGAAGACGCGGCTGCTTTCGTGAAGCTGTTGCTCGAAGCGGTCGGCCCAAAGGTCGAGAAAATCTACGTTGTGCTAACGATGCGCTCCGACTTCCTCGGCGACTGCGCACAGTTCTGGGAATTGCCTGAAGCAATCAATAACGGCCAATACCTGATCCCGCGGATGACGCGCGACGAACGACGTGAAGCGATCAGTGGGCCTGTTGCAGTCGGCCAGGGTGCGATCAGCGAACCGCTCGTCAATCAACTGCTCAACGACGTCGGCGACAATCCCGATCAACTTCCGATTCTCCAGCACGCGCTGATGCGCACCTGGGACCACTGGCTTACTCACCGCAACGGCAAGCCGATAGATATTCCAGACTACAAGGCCATCGGCGGCATGGCAGAAGCGCTCTCGCGACATGCCGACGAAGCCTACGCAGAACTAAATACCAACCAGCAAGCGATTGCTGAAAAACTGTTCAAGGGACTAACGGAAAAAGGCACTGACAACCGCGAGATACGGCGCCCGATGGAAGTCGGTGAGATTTGTGAGTTAACCGGTGCGAACGAAACGGCTGTGATCGAGGTGATTGAGAAGTTTCGGCGCGAGGGCAGATCGTTTCTTATGCCGCCGCCGACTGACGCGCTCACGGGCGCGCACGTTCACTTAAACCGCGAGTCGCTCATCGACATTTCGCACGAGAGCCTGATTCGCAACTGGGAACGTTTGAAGACCTGGGTGGACGAGGAGTCGCGCTCGGCGCGCATTTACAGGCGGCTCGCCGAAACCGCGGTGCTGCATAAGGAAGGCAAGGCTGGTTTGTGGCGTGACCCTGATCGTCGCTGCATTGACGTGGCGTGAGTCAACCAATCCGAATCATGTTTGGGCCAAGCGCTATCATCCGGAGTTTCCGCTCGCGATGAATTTTCTGAACGAGAGCGTCACTGCGCGTGATGCGCTCATTGCGGAGGAGAATGCGCGCCGCTCGAGAGAAATCAGACGCACGCGTCTCACCGCTCTGATTTTCGCAGTGGCTTTTATCTTCTCGCTTGGGATGGGCGTCTACGCCTACGGCCAAAAAAATAAGGCGCAAAGTTTGTTGGTGGAAGCCGAGAAGCAGAAGACTCTCGCTCAAAACGCCAGCCTCGCTACTGAAGAAGCATTAAAGAAAGTGGAGCAACAGAACCACCTGACCCAGGTAGCAAACCGACAGTTGAAAGATTCGCAGGACGAGGTCGATAAGCGCGCCAAAGAAGCCGAGGAGCAACGTAACCTGGCCCAGGCAAAAACCCTTCTCGCACAACAGAACGCGAAGGAAGCGGCCGCAGAGAAAGTGAGAGCGGAAACGGAAGCGAAGAAGGCTACTGAAAACGAACAGAAAGCTACTGAAAATGAACAGAAAGCACGCAGTAGCGCCACGAAGGCTCTCGATCAGATCGTCGAAAATCGCAAACGACTTTACGCTTCCAGTATCGAATTAGCGGAAAAAGCCTACGAAGCCGGTGACACTGAGCGTGCCCAAAACCTACTGCTTCGCGACCAGATTTTTCACAAGGGCGATACTACTACTATGGATAATTTGGCGGAAACTCGGATTGCATGGCTGAAGGAACTTGGAGACATCACCCAGCCAATTCCCGGAGAGAAGGTCGAAGTGCCAAGCAGGGATTTGGTTTGGGAAGCAAAAAGAGATCGCGCGGTTTCGAGTGGTATTACCTTTGGAGACTTGCCAATCGGCAACTTGCGACCTTCGGCTTAAGCAGCACCCCAATTCAACCTACACCCACGAGGCAGCCGGTTGATGACCCCGTAAGTGTTTACAATCAACGGCCTGTCGTGCCCGTAGCTTTTGGTGCCGAAGTGGAAAACCACTTTATCGCCGCCGGCGGCGACAACGTTGTAAAGATGTGGCTCGGCCTTTCAAGTGATCCCCTGGTCACGCTTCCGGCTCAGCCGGAGAGCGTTAAGGCTGTTGCCATAGTAGGTCTCTATCAATTCGTCACCGTCGATCGCAGAGGAATTAAGGTGTGGGCTTTACCTGACCCATCCACGGGGGTGACAGCAAATTCCGCACCTCCTCCGTTGGTGCGCACCGCCAAATTGAAAGGCAACGACGCCCACATCGCGCTTGCCGTGGTGCCGCACGAGAATGTGCTGGCTATCGGCAGCGGGTCGACGTTCATGCTGTGGGACCTCCGCAAAGAAGGGCCGATTACATTATCGGATGGCGGCGATGGATATCCGTCAGTTTGTTTCGTGGAAAATGCGAGACGCTTATCACCAGCGACGGCAGAAAGCTGACGCGCTGGAACGTTCAAACAAAAAAAGCTTCAGAAATAGAGTTGCTGGACAAAAACAATCAACTAGCGACGGGTGAAAAACGGCCGTTCATCAGATCACTTGCCTTCACGCCGGACGGCAGGAAGGTGGTCACTAGCAGCAACTCGAGTTTTATGGTTTGGACAGCGGCAAATGCAGACGCCACTGCGTATTCATTTAAGATGAAGTTGCCAGTGCATAAAGAAAGTTGGTTTGAGCGTAACCCTTATAAAGAGCTTGTGGTCGCTATTTCACCAGACGGCTGCTTGCTACCGGCGACGGCGCTGATGTGACCAATGGAGGCGGCGTGAAGCTGTGGGACATCACCGGCGATCAACCAAGAGAGTTGTTCACGCTCAACCCGTACGGTGTAGAGCCGACGTCGCTTGCTTTCTCGAGCGACAGCCGCACACTCGCGTTCGGCTCCGGCTATGAATTGCAGTTGTGGGATATGGGTGAGAAAGAGTTGTCGCGGTCGCCCTTCTCACGCGAGCTGGCAAGTTTGCCAGTAGCAATTAGGCAAGGTGCGTCGCGGCAATCCGCCCGATCGCCCGATGGTCAAGTTGAGGCATTGTCTGGCGGTCCCGGTAAGGTGGAATGGTGGAATCCCAAGGCTGACCCGTCGTCTAAACCAAAGGTTTCTATCGTTGGTACAGTCCGCACCAGAGCTATGACCTTTTCCAAAGATCTTAAGCTTCTTGCCGTGGGCGGTGGAGGCGACGAGGCCAACCATGGCGTGGTCACACTATGGGATACGCTTACACGCAAAAAAATCGACGCAAATTTCGTGAGGCACAAAGGAGTCGATATCTCCGTGACGTCTCTTGCCTTTTCTCCTGACAGCAAGATTCTTGCGACAGGGGGAACCGATAAAGTTGTGGAGCTATGGGATATCAGTACCTTTCCCGAAAAGCCGCTGACACCGCTCGAAGGTCACGCTTCCAGTGTTACGGCGCTCGCATTTTCGCCTGACGGTAACACCATAGCGTCCGGCGACGATAAGGGGACGGTGAACCTCTGGAGTGCGACCTCCTATCAATTGCTGATGACTTTGCGAGTCTCTAAATCCGGAGTTAACGCATTGGCCTTTTCGGACAACGGGGAAATGCTATATTCGCGAGATAACGAAGGAGACATTCGGGTCTGGTACGCGGCTCCCCGTCAACAGGTGGATAACATTGAGGGTTCCGTGTCCGTGGCTCCACTCTTCGGTTGGCCCAGTCTTCTGCAAGCCGGCACAACCGAAACAAGACCCTTGTTTCATTGGAGGCCTTTCGCGAATCCCGGAGAATCGTTTCAGCGGCGGGAGTAACGACTGATGTTAATTGACTCGCCGTTGGGCACTCTCGGCATCATGCTCTTGCCGTCAGCAGCGCCTCCACTTCGCCAGCCGACGAGGATTCTGCAAACAACGGGGTCAGTTTGAGAAGACGAATATTATCTAACCGCAAGTGGGGCTAATTGAAACTGTCTCAACCGAGGGGGTTCACCCCATTTATTTGTGGCCAATTTGTGGACAAGCTGAAGTTGACGCGGACCGTGAAGCGGTCATTCGAATTTGTAGTTGGGCAAGATCGCCAGAGCAGCGTTCGGCATCTTCTTACAAAGGAACTTTAGGCAATCTCAAATGTCTAAAGATTAAGAATGAGGAACGCACAGCGACGCCGCTCACGGTTGAGCTTGTTCATTGGGCAGTTTGAACCATCTTGTGTTCTCAATTGGGCCGCTCTGAGATCACTGTAAATCTGGCAGATGCGTAAACCGGTCTATTATTATGGTTTCTTGATTTCGTCGATTGTTTGCATCGTTCTGTGCTCCATGTGGCTGGTATTACTCTCAATATTTTTGATCGGAACAGGCGGAACGTATTCACAGTCATTTCCTGATGGAAGTATGGCGTGCGGTATTGCTGTCTTCACGCGGGAAGCCTGGTTCTGGACTGGGTTACAATTGTTTGGAGTTCCGCTCGTTTGCATGATCGCTTCTTGGCGAACGATAGCCTATTGTCGTAGCAGGTAAGCGGTTAGTTTACGGACAACGATTCGGGAGATTCCACAAGGCAACACGCTACCTTTCTCTCATGAAACTACTGCTGTCTCCGCACAATGACGACGAGTGTCTGTTCGCCGCTTACACACTCATGCGCGAGAAGCCGCTCGTGGTTATCATCACCGACAGCGACGCGCATCTTGTGGAGGGGATCACCGCCCACGAACGTAGAGAGGAAAGCAGGCGAGCGTGTGAATTGTTGGGTGTGCCGGTTGTTTTCCTAGGATTCAAAGACGGTGCGTTGGAACAACAGAAGACCGATCTCAAGCGCCGGCTTGAGCCGTTCGCCTCGCAACCCTGGACACACGTCTACGCCCCAGCTATTCAGGGAGGGCATAAGGATCATGATGCGGTCGGGGAGGTGGTCTCGTCGCTGTTTTCCCCGGTGAGCTATTACGCAACCTATGCTGCGGGAGAGTGCTTTACGCCTGCCGGGAGAGAAATCGTCCCGACGCCGGAAGAAGTCGAACGCAAAAACAGGGCTCTCGACTGTTATCCGTCGCAAATACGATTGGCGCTGACCCAAAGCCGCTTTGACGCAGTGCGCGGCAGATCCGAGTACGTCGGCGATACGGCGCAACCCGGCCATAAACCTTAACCGAACTCTCGCTTTAGTATCGCTCCAAGACCTTCTGTGGCCAGGCGCTGAAGATGACTGCCACAGCCAACAGCCCAACAAAGCTCAGCATGAATGACCACTCCACCAGGCGTGGATTTCGAAGTAATCCATAAACGCCTATTGCACCGACGAGAACATAGAGGCCGCCGAGCAGTGCGAACCAGTCTCTCCGCAGGAACACAAGCGAGAGGATGAGCGTCGAGATTGACACGAGGAGCCACTTGCCGAAACCAGCTGAGGCAACGTTGCGCACCATGCCTGCCTGGATCTCGGCAGCGTCTAGCAGAGCAGCGATACTAAGGTTCTCAACTACGTCAAAGATCGCCGCACTCGTTGCGCAGACAACAGCAACCACGCCTGCCCACACAGCCCAGCGGTGGCTGCGTCCGGCGAGGAGTGCACTCATCCCGGCGAACAGTAGCCAGTACATGGCGATGAAAACGTAGTCATTGTAAAGCCCCTGTCGGAGTCGTTTCCGCATCGGACTGTCGTCCCCATCGCGTTTGCCAAGTATCCCTTCGATCTCGCTAAGCTCTGCAAATTCGATTGCCAAGGCGGGCGACTTCAGGCCTCGAGGTAATTTTGTTTCCAATTTCGGGCTCGTCACCTGCTTAACAATCACCAATATAACCAGCAGGACCATCACAGATGCCAGGGCTCCGATTGCGCGAACGAGTGTCTCCATAAATTTCTCCTCTCGCGGTGTTTCTGCGTTCACTCTCTGGTGCGCGGCAGTAACTCGTCGAGCTTTCTCCTGAGTCTGATCCACACATAGTGGTACAGTGCGGTGAGAATCAGTGGTAAGCCAGCAAATAGAAGTGTGACGAGGAGGATTGCGAGGAAGCCGAGAGCCTGCGAGGGACTTACCGCTGACCGCAACAACAAGTAAACGGGCAAGCAAACGATTGCGATGACTAGAAGCGAAACCAGGTAAGCCGCAATCAGCCTCCAACGATACTTGCGCCGCGCCGGGCCGTCCGGCTGAATTGCTGCCTCAGTAAACGTAAGGAGACGTTTGCCAAGCAGGATTGCCAGAGTCCGCCTCCAACTCCGCTTGAGGCTCCGCTGCCGGTTCCCAGTCACGCTCCCGTTCGAGTTCTGATCGTCGTCTTGCGGTAAGTAGCCGCGCGCCATGCCGCCGAGCACACGATTGATGCGCACGGCGGACTTTACCGTGGCGTCTTGCGTGAACTGCCGGTTGACGTCGTAATTCTGGCGAAACCTTTCTTTGAACAACTGGAGCGGATCAGTGTCTCGCGCCAACGTCTCGAGATATTTTCTAAACGGCGCATCGCTCGGGAGCATGCCCGCCGCACGGGAGAGGAACTCATTCCGGCGCTCCCGGTTGTCCCAATGATCAAGAGCGTCCCAGACAACACGTTGCATCACTAAATCGGCGCTTGCCTTTGCGTCTTCGGACATCATCTCCTCGACAATGATTGCGCGATGGACTTGTTGCGTCAGGCGATCCCTCAGCGCTTTGTCGGTCGTTAGCAAAGCTGCGATGACGCGCTCAGCGCCGTCGAGCCTGCCCCACATAATGTCGTTGACACGAAACGTTCGTTCAAAGAACGCACCAAAGTTGCCTAGTCTCGTTCCAGCCAGCTTCTTCACCTTACCGGCTTTGTCCGCGCTCTCGTCGATCAAGGCGGTCGCGTCTTCCGGGCTGACACGAAAGACGTCGATCACGTCCGCTTCCTCGCCAACGCCCGTCGAATAGAGGAGTGGATAAGAGATCTGGTCGAATGCGTCGAAATGGACGTAGTAGTACCAGAGCGTTTCCCTCAGGAAGAGATCCCAACGTGATATCTTCGCTGCGGCATCGCCATCTGGCGGACGGAGCACCTCTGAACATCTAGTGCGTGCTTCGTTGATGACTTCGCGAAGCTCTTTTCTGACTCTGTTAGTCAGTTCCTCTATGGCGTCACTTCTGGTAAGCGATGACGCGTTGTCAGAAGAATCACCGCGCAACTTATGCAGCAGCACTGCTGCCTTCTCTCCAAGTGGCTCACCCAGGAGATTCTTCGCTTGCTTCGCACGGTCATCGTCTGTCGGCTTCCGGATCAATTCAAGGAGGTCGTGGGAACTGATGCCAAGCGTGGGGATGACTTCGCGGAATGGGTTCGTTTCATCGGTTGCCCAGAGGATCCGTCTCTGCCCGCGTAGATAGACATACGCGCTGTTTAATCGGATTCTTAGATTCGATACAGCCTTACGAAATTCCTCCACGTCTTCATTGGCAGGCCATACGTCCGACTCTTTTTGACGACGCGGCACCCCAGCGATCTTCCGCGCGTCTTTGTCGAGGCAGGCCAGCAGGTTAAGTTTTTTGAGGATGAACTGGATGCGGCGCATCGACCACATCAGATCGAACTCAACCAAAAATTCAACTATCGACGCTTTACCGTCCTCCATTCGCGAGTCGTATTTGCTCGAGCGCCAGGAACGTACGAGATAGCGGATAGCAGTAAACTCTTCGGAGTCCTCGCTGAACGTCGCGGCGCGTGTTACCAATCGCGCCATGTCGTCAGTCACTTCCGCCGCGCGCAGGCGTTGATAGCTCCCCCACGAGGGGCCTTTAGACTGCACCCACTTCTCAAGCTCCTTTCGGTTTTTGAGCAAATCAAGGAACTTGTCACGCCCGCGTGGTGGCTCGGGCGGCATGTCGATCAAGTCACTCTCCATCTCGCGCATAAGGTGGCCGAGGCGCTCGATCAGGCGGTTACGCTCGAGCAGGCGCATCAAATCTTCGACGATGGTCTCGTACCTCGGCAGCGACGAGAGACCCGCCAGTGCATTGCCGACGATCCGCGGTCTTTTGTTCGGAGCCTCTTGCCACTCCGACTTCTCAGGCGACGGTTCGATGTAGAGCAATTTGCGGTCGACGAACGTATCAGCGTGTCGTAGTGGCAATTCTTCGACGACAAAGCTGAATGGCTTATTGTCGAGCGTACCTCCATCGACGAACCACACTTTTCGAAAGGCGTCGGCGAGTGTTTCTGAATCATTGCCGCCGGTGGTCTTCTGACTGGCAACGCGCTGAAGCAGGTAATCGCGGTAGAACGCCTGCAGCTTCTCATCATCCGCTGAGAGTTCAGGTCCCGCCGGATAGGTTTGTGGATACTTTGAAGTGATCGGATCAACATCGGCGAGTCTGATCGGTGAGAAGGCCGCCTGATGGGCCGACGTGGCGCGCGCGACGAACGCAAGAAAGGCGTTGTACTCGGGGCCGAAATCGCTCAGGTCGATGTCGCTCGCACGCCGACTTCGGTAGCGAAACCGAAAGACGTTGCGATGCCGGTACTCACCAACCACATCGTCCGCCAGACGCATCTGTATTGGTCGTCCGAACATATCGGTGGCGGTAACGTAGAGGTCGAGCTCGTCAACAAGTGGGGACTCGCCCTTCTCACAGGCCGGTTTCTCTGTGTCCATCCCGCGCAGTGCCTTAAGCAAGGCAAAGTACATGCGACGGCTGTTTAGCAACGACCAGGGCTCCGCGCGGTCGTCGTCTTTAAATAGGAAATCTTCATACGACTCTGTATCGTTAATCAGGACGCCGATATCGCCCTCAGTGATCCACAGTTTCTTCAACTCATCCATGTTTTGATTATTGGCGAGCGCCTTTGCGAGATAGACAGCGTTGATGCCACCTGCGGAAGTGCCCGTCAGAATGTCAACAATGAACCGAGTTCGTATAGGACCACGATTTGTCGCGTCGGCGTTATCAACGTCTTTCGCCGGTCCCTGACGAGTGAGCATGCACCCGAGGCGACGGTAGACGCGTTCAGAGCCACGGAGTTCTTCGTCAGCGAGATGCGCGTGTAGCCCGTTTGAGGCTCCACCAAATTCCGGCGCTGTAGCACGTACGAGGCGGAGCAGCTCTTGCGCCACGCCATTAATGTAGATGGCAAGCGATGAACCGCCGTACATTACGACTGCAAACCTGACTTCCTGATCCAGATCAACGGTCGGTTTGGTTGCTTCAGGTGAGAGGGTGGTTGACATTTGTAGTCTCCGCGAAAGGGCTAACTGCGTTGGGCTAAAAAGTTCGCGTATTCGATCTCAACAATGAGACGCAAGGACAGTCTTACTCAAAGAGTAAGAGCGCCACGGTACTCATCATGGCGCTCCGTTCACTCAAGTCTGTTATGGGCGGACGGTTAACGGTTTCTCACTCTTCTTGTTTCCCATCAAGACCTGCACCTTCCATTTGCCTTCTTTCGCCTTGGGAGGAAGCCCCAGAAGCGGAGCTCCATTGCCCCAATCTTTGACTTCAAGATCTGTCGGATCGGTATCGTCGCTTTTCACCAGTTTGAACTCAAACGGTTGTTCGCCACAGGCACCGAAATCGATTAGATCCTTTCCTTTTACGAAGATGAATTTGTCACTGCGCTCTGCGGAATCCAAAACCGGGTCAGGTGGTACAGCAAACCTCTCTGACATGTTCGAAGTAATGCCGCCGGCGGTCACCTGCACTTGCCAACAGCCCGCGTGGAGCTTATTGGCGCCCGTTGGAAGCGCAACTTCGAAAGTCGACTCCGTCAATGTACTTGCTGTCGGCGTGACCGTTACTGAATCTCCGAATTGCGGAATGAGGGAAACGATCAAGGGAGTTGCTTTAAAGCCTTTTCCTTTTACAGTCAGCTTGGTCGGCGCCGGAACATTGTCGACGATGACCGAGTTGATTGCCGTTGCAGAAGGAAAGTAAGCAACCACATATTCCCACGTATTACTTTCGAGTGCTTTACCGCCGGCAACTGCAGCAGGCTTCGTCACCGTGAAATGAAGCTTTTTCTGATTGCGAACTGGCGCGTTGAGCTTGAAGGAGAAACGTAATTCGTTGTCAGTCGATTCCTCCTCGATCTTCTTGAGATCGGTAATGGTTAGTGCGTCTGCCTCGGCCAGCTTCAGTTGAGCGTCCTTCAGATAGGCGCCGCGAATTACCCCTTTACGCACGCCGCCACCGGCAGAGACGTTGGTCCATAAACACTCAAGTCCGGCGTCACCGCAATCGGCCACGTTGTCAATAACAACTTCATCGATTCTGCCCGCGATCGAGTTTACTTCCACGGTCATTACACCATCGACTGTAACGGAAACGCGATTGAGGCTGACATTGCCGATGAATTCAAGAGCGATGAATGTGGCGAATCCCGGATCGACTTGTGGCTTACCGTCCGCTCCTTTCACTACTTTGTCGGCTTCATCCCTTTTGACTATGGCCCTTATCTTCTGTTGATTCGTGGTTTGGTCTTGATACTTTTCGAGACCTAAGTCGGCGAGACATTCGTCGAAACCAATTCGTTCCGCGTCGGGATGGCGGACCTTCATGTAGCAGGGCAGCCCTTTTTTCAGCTTTTCAAACGTAAGACCAGGTGGAAGAAAATCCTCAACAGCGGCTCTGGCCAAACGATCGATCGCCTTATCAGTATCAGCCAGCATCTGCAAGGGCGCAAAGAAGAGCGCGGGTGATTTCAAAAAGAGCTTTCGAAATCCAGGTGTCAGAAATCTATCGATGGGGAAGAAGCAAACAATGATTTCCGAAGATTCTTTGGGTACTACTTTGTTGGCCCGAAATCCCAAATCACTCACCCGATTGAGTTGTTCCACTGTCTTATCGGGCCAGGCGGTCGCAAGGCCTGGAATTCCAACACCCGTCGCCGCTGCGATACCCTTCACAATGCCGTCTTCATTCAACGAGAAAGTAAACGCGCCGGCCAGGTTACCTGCCAACGTCAGATATCGCAGGAAACGGTTCCGCAGCGTGTCGGTCTGGGCATCAAGGAGTTGTCCTCGTACAACGCGATACTCTTCGCTGGCGACCTGGCTGGGTACAGAGGGGGCCTGATATTTGTTAGGGGTGCTCCCCACGATCAAAGCGGAAGGTGTAGCTCCGCTAAGCGGCCAATCGCGATAATCGATAAAGACTCCATGGATAATAAGGGCCGCGCTGGGGCTTTTGTTGCCCACAATCAATTGAATTACTGCGTAATGTTCGCTTATCTCTTTGCCGAAAATTCGCTTGGCATCCGGTCGCGGAATGAGAACCGCCTGAACGTGAACGCTGGAGTTGACGGTAATCTCACTCTGAAGTTGATTGCCGTTTCTGGCTGCTTGTTCGAGCAGTCTTTGAGTTTGCGGGTCCGTGTCCTGCGCAAAAGTTGCGGAACTAAAACAAATTAATAGCGAGAGTGACAGCAGTGTTAGTTTCATGGGGGCCTATGTTTTGTTCAATTTAGGTGAAAGAGATCCGTGGCGAACTCATTAAGAATGAGAGGTTAGGCAAAGTCCTTGGAGCAACCTCTCTTAACGCTTGAATTTCGAGTAAAAGCTTTGGGTCCGAAATCTGAGGATCGCAGGCCGAATACGCAAGAACTGGGTTACAACCGCCTAATTAACAAAGATAACGAGACGGTGTCAATGGATTTCCAACTTGTTGACAATCGTTATGATGTTTTATGAACAAACATTTCGCCATCCAGCGGTGCGACTTAAGACCGAGAGGTCGGAGATTCGAATCCGCTCGGCCCATGCAAACTCAAAATTCCTCAAAAATCCTAGAAAAATCGCTTATTTGGTGGAGACAACGGGGCTTGAGTGTGATATATGAGTGTCCGTCTTTCAATTTAGTTCTCGTTGGAGGTGTTACACCAGACTATGGCGACCAAAGCCGCGACAGGCAAGAAGCGCATGACCCAATCGGAAGTAATCAACCACTTCTCTGAATCCACAGGAATGAAGCGAGCACAAGTCAAGGAGTTCTTTGAAGAGCTATCCAACCTCGCATCGCGCGAAGTGAAATCAAACGGTGAGTTTGTTCTCCCAGGATTCGGAAAGCTCGTAAAATCCGAGCGAAAAGCACGCGAAGGCCGGAATCCCGCTACCGGCGAAACGATCCAGATTCCCGCGAAGACCACGTTAAAGTTTCGAGTTGGCAAATCAATGAAAGATACCGTGCTTCCAAAAAAGTAAACGTCAGGCACTATTATTTTTCAGCATCGGCGCCGCCCCTACCACCTCAGGAATTTGGGCGGCGCCTTTGTCCATAAAGGGCAAAAATCGTTAGGTTTTTCATCATTTCCGCTGATACAAAATCGTTACAAACGTCGATAAGAAAGATCTGGACGGATGTTCACTCGTCCGTTATAATCCAACGTTTCGCTGACACCCCTGCGGCAAATGCTTATATGCCAACCTGTGTTTTGGGGTCTTTACCCTGATTCTATGGCTTTGCTCTGTGGTGGAGGCTGCATCCAAGGGGGTTAGGAACGCATCTATAGTTCATACATTTGGAATAGAGTGAGATCTTATACGGAGGAGTAGAAGCAATCGTGACTTTTGATACGCACTTGCCGCTAAATGAGCGGCTTATGAGAATCGATCACATCCAGGCGCGTCGTTATTCGAAGCTTAACGGCGTTGCTCTTGAGATAGCTACAGAGGGCATTATCAGGCACCTCAAAGCGTGCGACCGAATGGACGTCAATCCAGAGACTTCGGCAGTACGCGAGATCATTGATGATGCACTGAACGGCCGTCGCGTGTTCGCGGAAACCAAAGAATCGCGCGCAGCCTAGGCCCGAGTATCACGGATTTAACGAAGAGGTCGCCCCCCTTGGGCGATCTCTTTTTGTTTGCTCGACGAGAGTTTGCGTGCGGTTGACACTGTTCTTTGATTTGCTAACATGCGTGCGTTTGAATGTGCCCCTGTAGCTCAGCGGATAGAGCATCTGCCTTGTTGGAGCCTTAATGGGGAAATGCGGTCGGAACCCATTGAGTGGACGACCCTGTATGCGGGGACGCCCTGAGAGCCTCCGGTACTCGATCGATTCTGTGGTCCAGTAATAATCCGAGAGGATTGGGTAATCCGCAGGAAACCTGCTGCGAGTGGTCGTTGCGGGGATCCTCAGAGACTATACGGGTCGGGACTGTGATGTCCAAGATATAGTCCAGCCAGCAACCCCAGCTTTGACGGGCGGTCAGGGAAAGCCTGATGCTGGAAGCTAAGCAGAGGGCCGCAGGTTCGAGTCCTGCCGGGGGCATTTAATCACAACCGAATATGGCGGCATTAGTTCAGTAGGTTAGAACGCCAGATTGTGGATCTGGAGGTCGTCGGTTCGAGCCCGACATGCCGCCCCACAGATGTTTCCAACTTCTTTTATTAACAACGAGAATTATACCAATGCCAGACGAGCAAAGAGTTGCGAATAATTCGCAGACGTATGTAGCCGACGCCGATACTTTTCAGTTTGAAACACTCGAGCAGAAGAATGGGCAGGCGACGGTAGTCCGTTTCCGACTCGAAGATCCGCGTTATCACGCCGGTGATGTGCTCGTCGTACTAAGCGGCAGCGAGATCTACTTTCACGGGATGATTGGACAACTCGCGGAAGGATGGGCCATCGCAAGCGATCACCGCGGATCGCTGTTAGCGGCGACTGTTCAGTAACACGGATTAGACGGATTCTTCAAACCGATATACGCGGAAAGCACCGTAGCTAATTCCTCACGTACCCCGAAGGATAAGCGACACGCACACCGGGAGTCGATGATTTCACTTCGATCTTGTGGAATCCCTTCTTGAGGTGTGTTGACAAGAACGTCAACGCCGCTTGCTTCTGGAGTGCTATATCCAACTCGCGAATGAAAGGCCGGAAACTGACGGGTGCGCCAGTGCCCTGAAAGAAAGCGATTCCACCGGTTTCATCCGATAGTCGCAACAACGAACTCTGCGCGTTTGCAATCAAACTCGGATTGGCTGCCGCAAGAGTCGTCGGCGCGTAAAAACCGTAGATCGCCACGCCGCGTCGTTGCGACTCGTTCACTGCGCGCTGTAAATCCACACTTTGCGTCGGGGAAGAAGAGTCGACTCCACGCGAAACATCCAGACCATCGGAAACCAACAATATCGCACGCCGGCCGAGTGGCTGCCCTTCAAATCGTCTCAAGGCTTCAATCACCTCGACATAAGGATTATACGGACTAGCACTCGGAAAACCGCTCGGCGGACGCAGCGCGCTCGCTGCCCTTTCCAAGTCGTTAGTGAACTTCTGTCTGACCTGCAAACTTCCAGTCCGCAGGCTGCCAACCATCACTCTCGAGCCACGCGGCAGTTTCCTGATGAACTCCCTAAGGTCCTTAATCTCGTTTCCTACCGAAGGCACGAGGTCTTCTTGAATCAACACCGCAAGTGTTATTGGCGAGTTGGTGCCAATGCCGCGCAACGAAATGATGGTTTGTGGCTCACCGTCTTCGCTCACTACCAGATCGATATTCTGAAAATAAGTTTCCTCAGTTCTGGCGGCACTTTCCTCTTTTGTGCGGATGGTGACTGGAATCGTGACCGGCTTGCCCGGCCCGCGCGAGCTGCCGTTGCCGCCTATAGTTTGCGACTGACTAAACGCAAGCGGGGTAACAAGAGCAAAACTCAAAGCGATCAGAAGCTGAAATGTGAGTCGTCGGAGCGTCTTCATTGAATCTTCCTTTGCAGTCTCGCCGTTATTATACAGACACGGGGGCTCAAATGGCGTTGGCGTAAGGGCTGGCTGGCGGTCACCTGTTCCATGAGCTAAGATCCGCACCCATGGGAGCAATGCTTGAGATGAGTCAGTCAGGTGGCAAACTTTCCGGCAAAGACGCCACAACTGCGCGCTTGCTGAAAGTCGCGCCCTGGATAGCCGTACTCGCGACTTCCCTGCCTGCTCCGCTGGTTTTCCTAATCCTTTTTCTTACAACCGCAGCGACGGACTCGGCTGCAGTTTATCTTTTGTTGGCCGGTCTCTCGTTGACCCTGGGATTTGCAGTAGGCGTAGTTATCGCCGCTTTTCTCCTCATTTACCGCCGGAGATGGCTCTCAAAATTGCGAGACCGGTTAGCATCGGATGGAATCACGGCTAAGGAGGTTGTATGGTTCCGCTCAGAATTGACGTCTGCGGAGCGTGCATCGCTGGCTGAAATCGAACGAAGTAACCCGCTTTTAGCCGATGCTTACCTCGAAACTCTTGCTAATAGACTGACTGCGTCCCGCATTATTTCGCGTTCAAAACGGGAAATGTTGAGAGTCGAACGGCAGATAAACCGGGCTCGAACGCTCAAGACACCGGAATCGGCTTCACTTCAGAAGGAGCTGACGGCTGACCATGAAAAGCTCGAACATCTGCGGCAACAGGCCAACGATCACCTGGTTAAGGCAAAAACTCGGTTGCAGGTTATCGAAGCCACGGCGAGACGCAGGTTGACCGAAGGCGAGACGAATATGATGATGCAGCGGCTGGGAAGTTCGCAGGATCAGTTGCCGTTGGTGCTTGAGATAGCTCAGTTGGAGCAGCAGGCGCTCCGTGAAGCCACATTAGAAGCAGACAGCAACGCCCTCGAAACGAGGTAAACAATTTCACGCAAAGGCGCAAAGCCCGCTAAGCACCGCGACTTTGCGCCCTTGCGTGAAAATCGGTGAGGCGATAGACGCCGGGCGCGAGTCGTTCAGCGAGGCCTTCGTCGACAAGTCCCCAATTCCCCAAGCCGGCTTCAGGAGAGCTGAGGCCAGTGACGCGAGCTAGCTCACCTCGTAAAGTCATCCCTGCGCCGACTAGGTAGGACCGCGCAATTTCCTGCAAAGCGTCTTCACGTTTCACATTTTGATTGAACTCATCCGGAAAACGCGCTTCGGGAATAGACCAAATGTAGGTGAACGTTGGTTCGTAGAGAACCTCGGTGGGAATTATCTTGAGCGCCTTCTGAAGCTGCGTCATTGCCTTGTCAAACCGGGCTCGCTCTAAAACTCCACTGGCCTCGCGCAGATCGCGTGTCCCCATCTCCCACTCGTGCCTCATGACCTTGAGAATAGCGAGCGCGTCAGCCGATAAGAGCTTCTTCTCCATTCGTTTTGGCATTCCTAAGAGTGCGTTGAAGTGCGGAATCAGGCGCGGAGCGATAAAAGTTGAACGACCGCGCAGCAGTTTCCCATAAAAGCACTTGCCTCGCCGCATCACCTCGTCTTTGATGGTCCATGCCAAACGGCTCTCCGGATCCTTCTGCACATTGCGCGGCATGTGCGCATCTCTGCGACCACAAACCGCGACATACAGCGATGGTCCAGGACGGCGTGAGTCGGTTAAGGCCTCGCAGAATCCCACCTCTTCAATGAACCGTTCAGCGGCGTAAACATCCTCGACCCGGTTTTCAGGATCGCGTCGCCACATGCGGTCGCGATGGACCTCGATCTCTTCAGGAAGCATGGGGACGATTCTATCAAAGTGAAGGGCTGGTCCAGTCAATCTGCCCAGATCGGTCAGGCGTTTGGCCCATCTCAATTCCCCTCCAGATCCACCTAAGTTGTTGTTACACAAAGATCTAACTCAGCTTTGTGCATTTGGCACGCCCCCTGCAGAGGGGACTCCGCCAGTTGTTTGTCCAGAACTGGCCAAACCTCAGACGGAGATGACGACGTTGACACTCATTTATAGAACAAAACGCTTCCTGGTGCTGGCATTGCTGGCGAGCCTCACGCTGGGACCAAACCTTCTGGGCGGTAACCTTTGGGCTACCGTCAATGCGAAGGACAAGGGTAGTCGAGGAAGCAAAAACGAGACGCCGAATAAGGTGGCTTCCGATCTCGGAGACCTGCTGACAAAGAAAAGCAGCGACAGCCTCGTTAAGGTGATCCTGCAGCTCAACCAAAAACCGAGCGGTCAACTCAACTCACTTTTAGCAGCCAACGGCGTCAAAATCAGAAAACATTTCGACAACCTCAACTCTTTTGCCCTCGAATTACCCGGTAACGTCGTCAATGCTCTGTCGAACTTTCCTGAAGTCGCATATATCTCTCTGGACAGTGAAGTAATGACTCTGGGCGGACACGTCGCACGTACTACTGGTGCTGACAATGTGCGCTCGATGGCCACTGACGGTGCGCTCGATGGAAATGGAATCGGAATCGCAATCGTCGACTCCGGTATCTACGGCGCACACACTTCTTTCACCGATACACAAACCGGACTATCACGAATCGTAGTCAATCTGGATTTCACTGGCGAAGGCCGAACGGATGATCCATACGGTCATGGAACACACGTCGCCGCAGCAGCAGCCGGAAACGGAATCGTTGCGAAAGGTCAATACATCGGAATTGCTCCGCGCGCGAAGATACTTAATCTTAGAGTTCTGAATTCAAAAGGCACCGGATCGGTGTCAAACGTGCTTGCAGCCTTCAACTGGCTAATGGCGTATGCTTCGACTTACAACGTGCGCGTTGTAAATCTGAGCATTGGCGTCCCTGCAATCACCTCTTACAAGTTCGACCCGCTTTGTGTTGGCGCCCGCAAACTCGTCGATCGTGGCATCGTCGTAGTTGCCGCGGCCGGAAATAATGGGAAAAACAGTGCTGGTCAAAAGGTCTATGGTCAAATTCATGCACCAGGCAACGAACCTTCCGTGATCACCGTAGGCGCGGTTGACACTAAGGGAACAAACCAAAGAAGCGACGATACGATTGCATCCTACAGTTCGCGTGGTCCGACGCGCAGTTTCTGGACCGATACTTACGGCATCAACCACTACGACAACTTGACCAAACCGGAAATCGCGGCTCCGGGAAACAAAACAATCTTTGCCCAGTCGCCCAACAACTTCCTGCTTTCACAGAATCCGTCGTTGGATGCAAACGTCAGCAGCAGTCCGAATCGCGGCCAGATGATGCTCAGCGGAACCTCCATGGCAGCTCCCCTCGTAGCTGGAACTGTCGCTCTGATGTTCGAAGCGAATCCGACTCTTACCCCCAACTTGATCAAGACCCTGTTGATGTACACCGCCCAGCAGCTTCCAAACGTCAACATGTATGAGCAGGGCACGGGCGAGCTCAACGTGGACGGTGCAGTTCGTCTCGCCAAACTGGTTCGCACGACTATCACAAGCTCCACGACACTCGGAGCTTCATTACTTACAACGGCTGCACCGACACCGCAAACAAGCATCACGACTGCAAACGGCGTCTACACCTTCACGTGGTCACAGGGAGCGATTGTTGGCCAGGGATACGCAAAGGGCGCCGCGCTGATTACTCAGTATCAAAAGGTTTATGGAAAGGGCGTGCTGCTTGGTGACGGTGTTTTGATTAGCGACAGCCTGCTTAACAACATCGGTGTTCTCATAGGCGATGGCGTGCTAATCGGCGACTCCACGATGTTTTCGAGTGGCGTTCTTATCGGCGACAGCATTGTGATTAGCAATGGCACCACACTCGGCTCCGGTCAAATCTTTGTATCCGTGAAAATTCTACTCGGTAGAGTTCTGATCGGTGACGGCGTGTTGATTGGCGATGGTGTTTTGATTGGCGACGGCGTACTCATCGGCGATGGCGTTCTCATTGGCGACGCAGTTCTGCAAGCGTACAACGCACTAACGTATGGCGATGCCACGACGACGATGGCAATTGTGCCCGACGACTACACGGACTATCTGGGTTTCTAAGTACTAACACTACTCAGAACCCACGACAACAAAGGTAGACCAATGTTGCAAACGAGCACAGCCCCCAAAGCAAATGAACGTGAAATGCCGCTCGCGTTCGAATCGATTCAGGTTGAGCGCCTGACCGACGCTGATGCAGCGGAAGTTCTGGAATTCTTGTCGCAGCGCCCGATTCACACCGTGGCAATGATGAGCATGATTCGCGATAACGGAATCGACAGTGCTTTTAATCGCGGAACGTTCTATGGCTGTCGCGACTTGAAGGGACAACTCGAAGGCGTCGCCCTCGTAGGCCACGCAACGCTGATGGAAACAGTTTCTAATCGAGCGCTCGCGGCTCTCGCGCAAGTAGCGCGTGAATGTCCAAACACCCACATGATTATGGGCGAGAAGGAAAGAGTCGCGGACTTCTGGAGTCACTACAGTGAAACTGGACGCAAGCAACGTTTGGCATGTCGCGAGTGGTTGTTTGAATTGACATTGCCAGGCGACGCACGCGAACCGATTGCCGGCCTCAGACCCGCAACCGTTGACGAGTTGGAACTCGTGATGCCGATCCAGGCTGAGCTTGCTTACGCTGAAAGTGGAATCAATCCAATGCAAGTTGATCCCGAAGGCTTCCGCGAACGGTGCTTGCGACGGATCGAACAAGGACGAACATGGGTATTAGTTGAAAACAATCTCCTGGTTTTCAAAGCAGACGTGATTTCGAGAACTCCCGAAGTTATCTATCTCGAGGGAATCTGGCTGCGCGAAGACTGCCGCAACAAGAATCTCGGCAAGCGTTTGATGTCTGAACTGATGCAACGCTTGCTCGAAAACACAAAATCCGTTTGCCTGCTGGTGAACGAAACGAATGAGTGGGCCCAGGGCTTTTATCGTAAATGCGGTTTTAATTTCAGAGCCACTTACGAAACGATTTTCCTTCCAAGGAACGAGCCTGTGCAGAACTAGCAGAACCCTTCACCCCCAAATGTCTGCTGGAGCAAAGTTGGCCCACCCATAATACGACGGCATAAGAACGTCAAACCCTGGCGCCATGGGAAATAAACTCTTCGGGCCATTCCTCTGGATAGTTATTGCATGCGGTATCCTCGCGTTTATTTCCTCCGCGATCCAGGTCGACTTCGCTCAGTTTGATCCACGCTTTGCTATTCTGATCGGCGTTGCCTTACTCCTGACGTCGCGAATCACGATTCCAATTCCCCGTTTTAGTTCGCAAATCTCAGTCTCCGACACATTTGTATTCCTGGTCCTGCTTCTTTACGGAGGAGCGGCCGCAGTTGTTGTTGGCGCGATGGAAGCATTTATCTCGTCGTTGCGGTTCAGCCGGCGGCCGATCATTGTGTGGTTCAACTGGGCCTCTACCGCAGTTTCCATACTAATCACGAGCAGTGTGCTCGAGTGGATCTTCGGCAGCGTTGTACTGCTGCGTACAAAACCAATCTCTCCCACCTTTGTCGCAGCGCTCTGCACGATGGCGCTTACACATTACGTTTCGAACTCCGGCATCGTGGCCATCGGCGGCGCACTGAAAGCTGATCAGCCGATCTGGCAAACGTGGCGCAAGCATTATCTCTGGACTTCGATTACCTACTTTACCGGCGCATGCGCGGCGGGAATTATTGCCGGGCTCGTCTATTTCATCGGCGTCTATGCGTTTGTTATCACACTTCCGATCATCGCAATCACGTTCCTCACTTATCGCACGTACCTTAAAAACGTCGAGACTTCGGCGGCACAGGCAGCTCAGGCTGAAAACCACGTCAAGGAACTCTCGCGTTACATCGCCGAGCAGGAACGCATTCGCGAACAGTTTTCGCAGATGGAAAAACTCTCTGCACTCGGCGAGCTTGCCTCAGGTGTCGCGCACGACTTCAACAATACACTCGCAGGCATTCTCGGACGCGCACAGTTGCTTCAGCGCACCAACGATCCGGAAAAGCTAAAACGAGGCCTCGACATCATTATCAAGACGGCTGAAGACGGTGCGAAAACAGTCAAACGCATTCAGGACTTCGCGCGCCAGCGACGCGATCACAACTTTGAACTCGTCTCGATCGATCAGGTCCTTTTGGACGCCAGCGAGATCACACGACCGCGCTGGAAAAACTGTGCTGAAGCGTCAAACATTCACATCGTTCTGGACCTGCACATCGGATCAAACGCGATGGTCATGGGTGATGATTCGGAGTTGCGCGAGGTACTGGTCAACATGGTCTTTAACGCGGTCGACGCGATGCCTGAAGGTGGAACGCTCTCGCTCACGAGTCGCACTGTTGGTGAGTCAGTGATCGTAGAAGTCGTCGATACCGGTGTGGGAATGTATCCCGAAGTTCGTTCGAAGATCTTTGATCCGTTTTTCACTACAAAGGGTAAAGCGGGGCTCGGACTCGGGCTCGCGGTGAGCTTCGGAATTATCCGACGACACGGCGGCAATATCGACGTCGAATCGCAGTATGGAAAAGGAACCGAGTTTCGGATCACGCTACCGTTGGCAAAGATCGCGGAGAAGAGCGTAGATCCGGCCGCGGTCGCGTCCGTGTTGGAAGAGAGTGATCCTGCGATTCCCGAGGCAGAACCTCTGAAGACATCACTCACGCGACTGCTTGTGGTCGATGATGAAGACTTCGTTAGAGATCTTCTCGGCGATATTCTCGAAGGTGAACACTGTGCAGTGCATCTGGCTGAGAGTGGCAGCGAGGCGTTAACGCTCTTCCGAGAGCATGAGTTTGATGGCGTGTTTACCGACGTGGGTATGCCTGGGATGAGTGGCTGGGAACTCGCGCGTGAGATCAGGTTGATTAACAAGACTATTCCGATCGCTGTGATTACGGGTTGGGGCGAGGCTGTCGGCTCTCACGAAAAGAAAGCTGCTGGAGTGGATTGGGTTGTGGCGAAGCCGTTCACGGCCGATCGCATTGCGGAGCTAGTGCGTGATATTAATCGCGTGGGTAGTACGTGTCAGCCTGTCGCCGCCGCAGTTTCGAGGTAAGCTTCAAAAGTCAGACCTTACTTGGACAAGGTCAGTACCGTCCGCGGATGGGTGCGCAGCCGAGACGCTTAGACTTCGTACCCATCCGCTACCGTGGACGGTACTGATGTTATGAAGCAGCGCCTCCGTTCGTGAGTTGTTAAACTCACGTTCAGCTTACTGATATGAGACTGAAAGGAGGCGCTGTGGACAAAATATATATCGGCGTTGACTTTCATGCACGACAACAGACGCCCTGTTATTTGAAAACTGAAACTGGCGAACTCGTCATTACTGAACTGCAGCACCAGGACAAAGAGCAAGTACGTGCTTTCTACCAACAGTTCCAGGGACCAGTAATCGTGGGCCTGGAAGCCAGTGGATACAGTCCCTGGTTCGAAGCGCTGCTGGAGCAACTGGGTTGCGAAGTCTGGCTTGGTCACGCCACCGAAATCAGGCGCCGGGCACGTTGGCGCCAGAAGAACGATCGGCGCGACGCGGAACTCATTTGGGACTTAATGGTCCACGATGAATTTCCCCGTTTGCATCGCCCGGCAGGGCAGAGTCGCGAAGTCCTGCGCATGCTGCGTTACCGGCAAAAGCTGATCAAGCTGCGCACCATGACTAAAAACAGTCTGCAGGCGATCGCCCTGCAAGCCGGCTTAGCCAAAGGCAAGCAGTTGTTCACCGGCGCCGGCCAGGAGGAGTTCCAGGTGGTGGCCATGTCTCCCGTGCTGCAATGGCAACGCGAGCACTGGTTCGAACTGCTAAAGCCATTCAACCAACAACTGTTGGAAACCATGGTCTGGTTCAAGGCGCAAAGCAAAGACGATGTCGGTATCCAGCGCTTGCGGACGCATCCCGGCATTGGGCTACTGACTTCGCTCTGCCTCTTGCACACGCTGCAACCCGTTAGTCGCTTTCGCAATGCGCGCAAGGTGACGGCTTATGCGGGCTTCGATCCGGTGGAACGTTCCTCAGCCGAGCGGCAACACTTTCTGGGGATCAGCAAAGCCGGGTCACGGATGCTGCGTTACCTGTTGGTGGAGGCAGTGCAGACAGCGGTGCGTTATGACGAGGACTTAAAGCGTTTCTATCAACGCCTGGCAGCGCGACGTGGCCGCCCGAAGGCCAAAGTGGCCGCTGCCAGAAAACTACTCATCCGCGCTTACATCATGATGCGGGATGAGATCGATTATGCGGAATTCCGACGTCGAGCCGTCGCAGTTCGGCTTGCCCGCCAAGGTCATGGGCCAACTAAGGTGCCCGCGGTACTGATTGGGCGGCCGACCTCTCCTGACGCTTAGCTAGCGTCGCTGCCCGCCTCGCCGAGCTCGCTGAGGGCTCGCTCGGCGGGCAGCTCCGGAGAGAGCGAAGTAAACCTCATGGACGATGACCGCATAGATGATTGAGCGTGGCTTGACAGCCTTGCTCAGTTGAGGACCGCTAACGGCGGTAAACTAAAAACTAACAGTCTCATGTCAAAGAGCGACAAACTAAACAACACCGGAGGCGCTGTGGCGTCACGTTTGAAGTCTGCTCAAAAAGTGCTTGACAGCAAACGACGCTTCATAGATGACCCTATCCAAGTAGGATCCTGTTTCTTAAAGATCCCGGTTTTGATCGATCGCGCGCTTAACGCTTTCTTCAACAACCTCCAACCGAAAAGGCTTCAACAAAAAATCAAACGCACCGCGACTTTTCAGGCCCTGCGCGTGATCCTGATCGCTGTGACCCGAAATAATGATCACCGGTGTGCCGGGATATTTCTCGACCACATGCTTCAGCAACTCCATTCCATTCAAGCCCGGCATAGAGATGTCAGTTAACACGACATCGAAACGTTGAGCATCGAGTTTTGCCAGTGCTTCTTCTGCAGTAGCTGCCGTTTGGACGGAATAGTCCGCAGACAACAACTCGTCGAGCGTTTCGCGGATCACATCATCATCGTCGACGACCAGGATATCGGCCATGTCGGGTCCTCCCACGCCATTTACTAAAGGCGTCTCCTGGGCGACGATTCGAGACTTTACCTTTTAAGTTTCCCTTGCTGGTTGTGAGGTCCAACCAATGCTGGATCATAGCATGGTATGACTAGGAAAATCGTGTGTTATTCTTTCGTCGATGTCGACGCCTGGCGTGAAAGCAACGGTTCGGTTTGTGAGTGATGACTTGTTCCTCGGAACTACTCCTTCGGGCCATGCCATGGCACTCGATACTGATAGCCAACGATCTTCGGCGCCCTCACCAGTAGAATTACTGCTCGTCGCACTCGGCTCGTGCACGGCTACAGACGTCGCCAGCATCCTTACTAAGAAACGACAACACGTGACCAGCTATGTCGTTGAAGTAACCGGACAACGTCGCGACGACTACCCGCGACGTTACACGTCGATGAAAGTGCATCACATCCTTACCGGTAGATCCATTTCACCAAAAGCAGTCGCCCATGCAATTGAACTCTCCGAAACGAAGTACTGTAGTGTCGCGGCAACATTGCGACCGACAGTAGAAATCCAATCCAGCTTCGAGATCATCGAAGAGTCGCCAGATTCAACCCGGGAGTAATAAAGGGTGTTAAAGAAATTCGCCGCCGTTCTTGCCGCCTTTCTCGTTGGCCTGCTGGGCGCCGTGCCCTCGACCGCTGCCAGCCGCAACTTATCCGTAATCGCAAACCAGGCCGCCAGCGAAACGACACTCGCCGCCGTGCGACGCAGTGACGCTGCTGACCGCGACGCAAAAGGAAATCTCAGGAAGCTCGCGCCGGCCGAACACATGCGCCGCGCGGCTGTCTACCTGAGCGTCCGTGCGTTTGCTGAAGCGCGCGCGCACTGGCAAACGCTTATAGACAACTATCCGCAGGAACCGCGCGTACCGGAGGCAAAGCTGGGTATCGGGCGTTCGTATTTTCTGAGCAAGGATTATCAGCCCGGCGATGTAATCTTCAATCAGCTGGTCCAGAACTATAACGGGACAAAGGAAAGCCGTGAGGCGTTGAATTTCAGCGCCGCTTCCCTTTTGCGCATGGGAAGATTTTCTGAATCGGCGGACCGTTATGCCGAGTACGTCGATCGTTATCCGAATGGCGAGCGCATCGACACCGCTCACCTCAACGTTATCGACACGCTGCGAGAAGCAGACAAGCCCACGGAGGCGCTTCAGTGGGTCGCGCGAACGAGACAGCGTTTTGCAGGCACAGCCGTCGAGACGAATGCGCTGTTTGCCGAGCTGCGTCTCTATGTTGCGGAAAATCGTTGGTCCGACGCAGTGAATACTGCGGATCAATTGTTGAAGCGATCGTTTTCAAGAGCAGTGCTGACAAGTTCAGCGGAGGTTGCTTATCTTAAAGCCTTCAGTCTCGACAAAGCCGGAAGAAAAGACGAAGCATTCAATGCGTATCTATCAGTTCCGGACGGCATAGAATCTTATTACGGATGGCTTGCGAGCCAGCGTTTGGCTGGCCTTGCTGGTTCATCGCGCGCCGAAATCGTTTCGAGACGTGAGGAACGCGTCAACAACGCTATCGATTCCGTTTCCGAGCTCTATCCCGCACCATACCGGCAGGCAATAATCAGCGCTTCAAAGTCCCGTAAGCTTGATCCACGATTCATTCTCGCACTGATTCGTCAGGAGAGTGTGTTCAAGCCGCTGGCAAAGTCACCTGCCGGCGCTCGAGGGTTGTTGCAATTGACAATGGACGCTGCGCAAAAGTATGGACCAGCGGCAGGTCTGAATGCGTTGCGTGAGAATCAACTCTATCAACCGGAAACCTCAATCATGGTTGGCGCCGAGTATCTCGAGCATCTGACAAAGCTGTTCCCACAAATGATGGAGCCGGTCGCAGCTTCATACAACGGTGGTGAGGACAACGTCGCGCGGTGGCTGGAGCGCGCAAAGCGCTCCGATCCGGGAGTGTTCACTTCGGAAGTCGGATTCGACGAGACGAAAGGCTACGTCCAGAAAGTAATGTCCAACTACCGCGTCTATAAGCGTCTCTACACAGCAGACCTGATCAGAAGATGACGCCGATTATGGCTCAGGACTAAAGCCCCGCGAATCCTCTCTGCGCTGAATTGGCTGACGTGATGTGTGCCGCGGAACCACGCCTAATCTCAGCAGTGCCGAGTAATACTCGTATCTGATCGTCACTTCACCTGCGGCGCGCGAATCCAGATCCATGTGGACCCAACGCACATCGTTTTCAACATTCCGTCCGATCCCAGTAGCCGCATACTCATCATCCGGTACCGGCCTTGCCGCGCGACTCTCACTCGCACCGTCAGCACTTCCGGATTTGCTTGCCGGCGCTTCCTGGCTACGCCCTGACTGCTGCGGCTCTGCTCTATCTCGATTGCGTGAAATCGGGTAAGGCGGTGTCACTGGAACTATCCGCCGTTGCTCCCTGAAAAACACTGCCGAGATGACGCCGAGATTCGCGGTCTGTCCGAGTTTTGCGCCGTATGAATCTCGTTCGTTAGTGAAATAGAACCTGCGCGCTCGTTCGGAACTCATCTGCCAGCCGCTGATCGTTATCGTCTGATACGGCTCGATTACCCACTTGCTCGCATTCCATGCAGAGGTGTGACGCGCGTCAATCGTGTTGAGCCCATCGACCGAAAGCGCTACAGCCACGCGGTCCGACGAGCTATTCCGCACGCGCAACTCATATTCTGCACCCTGGAGAGCTTCGACGTAGGTCCGGCCCCGCGCGTAATATTCTTGTAATGGCCGCCCGTTGACTATGACATCGAGCTCAAAGTTTGGGTAAGATTTTGTGAGGCGATCTTGAGGTGTATTCGGGGCAGCGGCGGCGTTCGCGTGTCGCAGCAATAGGACGGTTCCGGTTCCCAGTAAAATCGCTACGAGAAATGCTGCAAGGCTCAGTACCAGGCGAATTCGATTCATGACGTTCCTCCTAAAAACAAGGAACGCTCAGTTCCTGAGTTCTTGCGCATCGCGGTCCGTGGCCCGACCTTTGCTGGAGTTATGACCTGTAAATCGATGTTTTGAAGGGTTTTCAGTTGAGTAAAATCGGTGGGGACGCTACAATTGCGCGCCACTCTGGCAAAGAAATACCGACAACTGTCGTACACAAACACTAGCTGAGGCTTGAGAAGAAGCTCATGGAGTATGCCCTAACTGCAACCAAAACCGAGGCGAAAGCCGGGTCCTATTACGACCGCATCGCACGTTTCTACGATTTGACCTTCAAGGTCAACGGTTATGGTCGTTCTTTGGATCAATACTTTGAGAATCATCCGCTTCCTGTCTCTCGCGGGGCGAAGATTCTTGACGCCGGCTGCGGTACCGGCCTGCTTACTCTCGCTCTGCTCCGTTCGATACGTTTTCCCGTATCGATCACGGCGCTTGATTTGTCGTCGACGTCAGTCGCAGCTGCGCGGAAGGCTTTGTATTACAGTTCCGGACGGAAACGCGACGTTACGTTCACGCAGGGGAACCTGCTGTGTCTCCCGTTTGCCGATGAGTCACTCGATCTGGTGGTGACCGCAGGTGCGTTGGAATACGTGCCGCTGGCCGACGGGCTGAACGAGCTCGCGCGTGTAATCGCCCCAGGTGGTCATTTGTTACACCTGCCGGTACATCCCGGTTTGATCGGCGTCTTTCTCGAAATACTCTTCCGGTTCAAGAGCCATCCGCCGCGTGAAGTGAAGGACCAAACCGAGCGCCACTTCCGCATCGTTCATCAATATCGATTTCCGGCACCACAGGCGATCGGCTGGAGCAAGACCGCCATCCTTGCTCAAAAAGTTTAGGCTGCACGCCAGGCACCGGCGCATGATCCGGTCGTCGTCCTCCGTGGGTTTTCCGCGGCCGTCGCGATTGGAGGTTGAGAAGTAAACGAAGCCATCTGGGCCTTCGGCAACGTCACGAATGCGACCGTAATCCTTCACCACGTCTTCCTGGCTCGAAACTTTTCTCCCATCAAGCGTCACGCGAATCAGCCTCTCACTACGCAAACAGCCAAAAAAGAAGTTTCCCTTGAATTTTGGAAAAGCCGTTCCGCGATAAAACGCACCACTAGCCGGTGCGCACGCGGGTGTGTATTCGAGTAGTGGCGACTCCAATCCTGCACGCGTTTGCGTGTGATGAATGATGGGCCAACCGTAATTCTTCCCCTTTTCGACGATGTTGACTTCGTCGCCTCCGCCTGGACCATCGAATCCACTTGGACCATGTTCAGTCTGAAACATCAGATTCGACTCGGGCTGCCAGTCCATTCCCTGAGCGTTGCGATGACCGAGCGACCAGATCTCCGGCCTCGCGTTCTGTTGGCCCACGAAGGGATTGTCTTGAGGCACAGTGCCATCGTCGTTCAAGCGCAGCGTCTTGCCAGCCAACGAGTCGAGTTTCTGTGCGAGTTGGCGATCCGTGGCGTCGCCCGTAGTCACGTATAGTTTTCCATCCGGTCCAAACCGAATGCGACAGCCGGCGTGAAACTGGGCCGCCGGAAGATCTTCGATTATCACTTTGCGATCGACGAGACCTTCAGGCGCTTCGCGATAACGTACGACACGAACGCGCACACCACCGCTCGAATACGCATAAGAGAGATATAGAAAGTGATTGCTGCTGAACTGCGGATGCAGCGCGACACTCATCAAACCGCTTTCGCCCGACTTCTCAACATCAGGCAGAACCAACAGCGGCTTGGGATTTAGAGTTCCCTTCTCAAAAACTCGCACACGACCGGGACGCTCAGTGAAGATCATGCGACCGTCAGGCGCCCAGACAATGGACCACGGCACTTCGAGTCCGCCCACAACTTTTTCAACTTTGAAGCGCACACCCGATTGTTCGGACGTTACAGTTTCACCCGCACCGCGATCGGCAGGCGGCTGATTACAAGCCACCCCAAGCGCTATTAAAAGCGCGATCACACTATAAATTTTCATGATTGACAGTAGTTACCCTAGTGTTGAATGTATTCGTGAAGTAGTTTGATCTCGTCACCTTGCTCACCTACTTCAACGCGGAGCAGATCGCGCATCGAGAGCATACCTACCCAACGATCGCCATCGACAACTGGAAGATGTCGACTGCCGATTTGCTCCATTCGCTCGAGGGCCTGGTGGGGTGTTTCGTCACACTGGATTACCGCGCGCAACTCGCTCGTCACGTCGCCAACTCTGACCGTGTGGGGATCGCGCCTGGGTACGACAACGCGATTCAGGATGTCGCGTTCGGAAAATACGCCCAGCAACTTACCGCCTTCATCAAGCACGCAAACTGCGCCAATGTTTCGCTCGGCCATAAACTCCGCCGCTTCCTGCACGGTGGCTGTCGCTTTGGTCGAATAGGGCTCGCGGTTGCGAATCACGTCGCGTATCAGCATCGCTTTCGCCTCCTGACTTGTTGCGGGGTGTAAGTATTATATCCGCGTTTATCTGTGGCTGAAAGACCTTAAAACAGTGAGGCTTGGGCCGTGGGTCGCCGAAAGGTACTACCGGCGGGCGTCTGATGTGTTCGTTTCTTGTTGAATCCGAGGCGCGCGCAGTGGATTTTGAAGAGACGTTCGGTGGCTTCCCAGTACTGTCCTTTGCCGCGCATTCGTTCGCCAAAGACACTTGAATTGAGTTTGCCGTCACGTGCTTCGCGGATTCTGTTGAGCACGCGATCGGCCTTCGTCGGCAACTTCTCCCGCAAACGCTCTTCGAAATAAGGCGCTACGTTGCCGGGCAGACGCAGCATGTTGATGAATGCATACTCGGCGCCGGCTTCTTTCGCACGTTTCAACAACACCGGAATATCGGTCGATAGACCGGGAATCACGGGCGCGATCCCGATACCTACTTTGATCCCGGCCGTAGCGAGTGCTTCCATCGCGTGAAATCTCGCCTCAGGAAGCGGTGCAAACGGCTCGACCGCACGCGCACTTTCGACGTCTGTGAATGGAATCGTAAAGAACACACCCAGCTTTGCATTACGCGCGAGATCCTGAAGCACGTCGATGTCTCTGCGTATCAGCGCCGACTTGGTGATGACGCCCACGGGATTCCGAAACTCCGCGCAGACTTCCAAACAGCGCCGCGTGAGTTTGTAGTTCGCTTCGAGCGGAATGTAAGGATCAGAGGTGAACGAGAAAACGATCTCGGCGCCTTTCCACGAAGGCCTCATCAAGTCTTTGCGTAGGAGTTCAGGCGCATTCACCTTTGCGACGATCTTGCGGTCGAAATCGGTTCCGGCGCCGTAGCCGAGATATTCGTGTGTGGGCCGGCTGAAGCAATAAGTGCAGCCGTGTATACAGCCGCGATAACAGTTCACTGTGTAATCGAAGCCGACGTCGGGACTGTTGTTGTGAGTGATGATGTGACGCGTCGCGGTCTCTTCAAAGACTTCGAGCTTCGCTTCTGGTGGTTCGCCGATCCATTCAACTGAGTGAGTCAGCCATGGATTCGGAGGGTTCTCTACGTACTGCATAAGAAGTAAAACCTTGTCACGGATTATCCGTCCGAATCCGTGGTTCCGACAACTACCGACTCGATCGCGCGGAGTGACAAGTATACCTGTTGCCCGGGCTCCGGTCTTGTTTCCGTCAGACAAACGTAATCGTTTGTAACCTCGGAAATGCGTCCCGAATAGATGCCACCCGACACCGTCTTCACATCAACTACTTCCCCTTTGAAGCGGCGAAAGAGATTTTCAATATGTTGTCCCACCATTCGTCATTCCCTTCTCTCGTCCGACCACATTACAAAGAAGTAGCGATACTTATCCGGATCTTCCAGGGTAACAAAGCGGCCACCCCAACCCTCATCCAACGGTGGCTGAACGTCCGCACCTCTTGCGATCAGATCTTCATAAAACCGATCGACATCTTCAACACCAACAAAAAAATGAACTCCGCGACCACGGCGTAACATCGTCTCGAGATGTTGTGCCAGCGTGATTCTCAACGCGCCGCCGCGAAGTCTTGCCATCGGCGGGTCCGACTCGATGTTAACTGACTCGACCTCCATCCCGAGCACTTGCTCGTAGAACGCAAGCGATTCTTCAAGACTGTTGACCTCGAGAAAGAGAAGGTCTAAACCACTGATCATCTCACCCTCAAAGAGTCATCACCACATAGAGTCCGTAGCAACCACTGACAATCACCGTCCAAAATGCGACTTCCTGAATTCTCGTGTGGCCTTTGATCTTGTTTGTCACGGGCAGCGATGCGTCGACCGCTACCATCGCGCTGCGCGCCAGTAATACTCCGAATCCGAGCACCAACAGAGCCAGTATAGCGAGCGGCCAGAGAAACCAGGCCCCGTGAAACCGCACGAGCAACAACAGGAACATGCCGCCTAGCAAACAAAGCAGCGCGCTCAGGCAATGACCCATGACACCGACATCCCGAGCGGTTGGCGTCGTGACTGGAGTAAAGTTCTGAGCCCGATACGTTTTACGACGCCCAGCATCGTAAGAACTGCGTAACGTTTCGTCTTTAAGAACGCTATACGCCTCGTTCAGAGACTTCATTTGTTCTTCATTACCGCCGCGATCTGGATGATGCTTTGATGCCTGGCGTTTGTACTGCCGGTCGATCTCTGCCTGAGAGGCCTCCTTGTCGATGCCTAAAACACCGTAGTAGTCTTTGTTCGAATTGAACTGGTTCATCGCGAATTGCCTGATTCTAGAGGCGCTGATTTCGTTTGGCAATAAAGCCACGGACTGACACGGACTTACACTGATGCTAAAGGTTGAGAATCTCTCGAAGGAGTACCACACCCCCGCTGGATCACTCCAAATCGTTTCTGACATCACTTTAACCCTGCCACCCGGATCAGCAGTTTCGATCATGGGAGCTTCGGGCAGCGGCAAGAGCACTTTGCTCTACATGTTCGGTGCACTTGAACCGCCATCGAGCGGTACGGTTATCTTAAAAGATCAAAATCCATTCCTGCTAAACGCCAAACAGCTTGCCGCGTTTCGGAACCGGGAGATCGGTTTTGTCTTTCAGGACCACTGCCTGTTGCCACAGTGCTCGGTTATTGAAAATGTGCTGACGCCGACGATGGTCTCAACCACAAATGGAGAACCCACGCGCAGAGCAACCGAGCTATTGAAGCAAGTGGGTCTCGCAGAGCGCCTGGACCACCGTCCGGCCCAACTCTCCGGCGGTGAGAAACAACGTGTCGCCCTCGCGCGTGCATTGATTATGAAACCACAACTGCTGTTGTGCGATGAACCGACAGGAAATCTTGACGAACGATCCGCGGGAGTCGTTGCCGATCTTCTGCTCGAAACTCATCGCGGCGCGGAAACGATCCTGATCGTAGTCACGCACAGCAAAGAACTCGGGGCACGCTTCCCGCAACGCTTCGAACTACGGAACCAGCATCTCGAACAGCTTTAATGCAAACCACTCAACTCATAAAACGCAGTCTCAAGTATTACTGGCAAACCAATCTGGTTGTCGTGCTGGGAGTTGCAATCGCTGTGTCGGTGCTGGCCGGTGCGCTGCTCATCGGTGAGTCAGTTCGCGGGAGTCTGCGCGATCTTTCTTCGCAGCGACTCGGCAAGACCGACGATCTGATCTCTTCCGCTAATTTCTTCCGTGAACAACTCGCCGCCGATCTCGAGCAACAAGGCCAGTTTGCGGCGACGTGTCCGATCATCGCGCTCGAAGGCGTAGTCGTTCATGAACCGAGCAAGCGTCGTGCTGGCAGAGTTAAGGTCTACGGTGTCGATGAAAGATTCTGGAAGTTCAATGGCATCACTGGTGTCACAACACCTGAGAAACTTCAGAATGCGCTCGTCAGCCAGAGTCTCGCGAGTGAACTCGGAAGTGGTTCGAGTGACTCTCTGGTGTTGCGAATCGAGAACCCCTCCGACATTCCAGTGGAGTCGTTACATGGACGAAAGGAAGATCCGGGCAAGACGATCAGACTGAGTGTTGCGGGTGTGATTGGGAGTGAGAGTCTCGGTGAGTTTTCACTGCAACCACAACAAGGCACAGTGCGTGCCGTCTTCGTTAAGCTCAGCTTTTTGCAGCAGGAGCTCGAGCAGAACGGTCGTGTCAACACGATCCTTGTCGCGAGGTTTGCCGGTACGCAACCAGCGCCACAACAGCAGTCGATTGCAACATTGCTGAAGAGCAAAGCGACGCTCGACGATCTCGGACTGAAGCTGAGAGCGATTAATGAGCAAACAATCTCGCTTGAGACTGATAGCAAGATCATCAATGAACACGTAGTCTCGGCCGCAAACGATGCCGCCAAAGCGCTTTCGCTGCGAACCGTTCCTGTGCTCTCTTATCTCGCCAACACCATTAGCTCCGGCGAACGTTCGACTCCCTATTCACTCGTGGCTGCATTAGACGACGAGACTCTCGCTACGCTCGCCAAACCGTCAACGCAAACGACATCGCATCCGCCAATCATTCTTAACGACTGGATCGCGCGTGACTTAAATGCGAAACCCGGCGACACGGTCTCGCTTGAATACTATCTCTGGCACGAGAACGGCCGGCTTGAAACGAAGAAAGCCGATTTCCAGTTAGCGGCCATCGTTCCGATTGCCGGTCTGGCGGCTGACCGTGATCTCGTTCCTGAGTATCCGGGGATTACTGAGTCGGAAGACATGTCTGACTGGGATCCGCCGTTCCCCATCGATCTCAATCGAGTGCGAAAGCAGGATGAAGACTACTGGCAAGAGTATCGCGCGACGCCAAAAGCATTTATCCCGCTTTCGACTGCTCAGAATCTCTGGCAAACGCGTTTCGGAAAACTGACTTCGATTCGCATCGAATCTCCGAACGGTCAAATGACACCGGAGTCGCTCAACAACTACAGCGAGAGTCTTCGCAACTCTCTCGATCCTGGATTGATTGGATTCCAGGTCGTTCCTGTTCGCGATCAGGGACAGGCTGCTTCACGAGGTGCAACCGATTTTGGCGAGTACTTTTTGTACTTCAGTTTCTTTCTCGTCGTCGCGGCGCTGATGTTGACCACATTGTTCTTCAAACTCGGCATCGAGCAACGCGCGCGTGAGATCGGGACGCTGCAGGCAATCGGGTTTTCTCATTCAGGTATCCGCCGGTTGTTTCTTGTTGAAGGAGTGTTGCTCGCAGGAATCGGGAGTTTGCTGGGACTCTTTGGAGCAATCGCGTACGCGGCGTTGTTGATGTACGGACTAAGAACGTGGTGGGTGGGGGCAGTTGGGACCACAGCGCTGACGCTTCACATCTCGTGGGTGTGGTTGGTTGTGGGAGCGGTTGGAGGCGTCGCAGCAGCAATCATTTGTATATTCTTTACATTGAGGAGACTTGGGCGTTCTTCCACACGCAGTCTGTTGATGGGATCAATAGAAGATGTGTCACGCAAAGACGCAAAGTTGCAAAGAAAGGTTTTCCTTGCCGCCTTTGCGGCTTCGCGTGAAACCTTTCTCGGCTTTGTTTTCACGACGATTGGAATCGTGCTAATCGTTGCTGGCGCTCTCCAGATAATTCCCCGCGTTGCGGCTTTCTTCGGCGGCGGCGTAATCCTCCTCGTCGCGGGCGTCTGCTTTATCACGTGTTGGCTCAAACGCAGCAAAAGACCTGTCATTCAAGGCTCGGGCTGGTGGACCATCGCTCGTCTCGGCTTTCGCAACGCAACGTATCGACCAGGTCGAACTGTCCTTTGCATCACTTTGATCGCATCCGCGGCATTCATTATCGTCGCCGTCGATTCGTTTCGTCGCTCCGGCACGGCAGCTACGGATCGCAAATCAGGAACCGGCGGCTTTCCATTCGTCGCCGAATCACTCGTGCCTGTGGTCCACGACGCAAATACTCCTGAAGGCCGCGATTCGCTGAACCTCGGGAGCAACGACTCAACATTGAAAGACGTACACTTCGTCAACTTCCGCGTGCGACCCGGCGACGACACGAGTTGTCTCAACCTCTACCAACCGCGCAACCCGAAGATCGTTGCGCCTCCGGAATCTTTCATCAACGATAACCGCTTTACGTTTCAGAGCTCGCTTGCGAGCACTGCCGAAGAACAGAACAACCCGTGGGCTCTGTTGGATCGCCAGCTTGAAGACGGCGCCGTTCCCGTCATCGGCGATGCAAACTCGTTAACCTACGTGCTTCACCTGAAAGTCGGCGATGATTTGGTTGTCGACAACGCGAATGGACCGCTGAGGCTCCGCGTCGTTGCCGCATTGTCAGACAGTATTTTTCAAAGCGAGTTGTTGATGTCTGAGAAAAACTTTCTCCGGCTATTTCCAGCCGAAGCAGGCTACCGGATGTTTCTGATTGACGTTCCAGACACCCAACAACCGGCAGCAGTCTCGACTACTCTCGAAGATCGCTTATCAGATTTTGGTTTTGACGTTGTCTCGACGAACGAAAGGCTCGCGAATTTTCATCGCGTTGAGAACACTTATCTCTCGACATTTCAGATGCTCGGCGGTCTCGGACTCGCCCTGGGCACTCTTGGGATGGCGGCAGTTCTGTTAAGAAATGTTTTCGAACGACGGCGAGAACTGGCTCTACTGCGTGCCGTGGGGTATAACTCTTCACATTTCGCGGCAATGGTAATCACTGAAAACGTTCTGATGCTTTGCTGCGGCCTGGCGGTAGGATTTGTCTGCGCTCTGCTCGCTATTGCACCCGTGCTCATCGAGCGCGGGGGCCGGCTTCCAAACATTTCGCTCGGTCTTTTGTTGCTGGCTGTTCTGCTCTCGGGCGCCATCGCGTCTCTCGTGGCCACACTGGCCGCGTTGCGCTCGCCACTGCTGCCGGCTCTCCGGGCGGAGTAGGATTTCAAAGGAGCAATCATGAGAAACACAAAGTGGGTACTGGCGTCCCTTCTCTTCCTCTTTGTTATCGATACTCAAGCGCAGCAGTCTGATTGGTTGCAGTGGGGTGGGCCAAGTCGTAACTTCACTACCAATTCAAAAGGCCTTGCATCCCAATGGCCATCGAGTGGACCAAAACGACTATGGTCGCGTCCGCTTGGTGGCGGTCACTCCGCAATACTCTCGAGCGGTAACACGCTCTACACGATGTACAGCCAAGGCGAGCAGGAGATCGTCATCGCACTCGCAGCCGACACCGGCAAAACGCTCTGGGAGTACAAATACGACGCGCCTCATGCCGGCCTTAATTACGAATACGGAGTTGGACCACACTCCACGCCGTTGCTGGCTGGAGATATGATCTACACAGTGGGCGCAACCGGCAAATTCTTTGCTCTCGACAAGAAAACCGGCAAGGTCGCATGGACCCACGATCTCTGGACACAATTTGCCGGCAGGAAGATGGATCGTGGTTACTCGTGCAGTCCAATCGCCTACAAGAACACGGTCATTCTCACGCTCGGTGGTCAGGGACAAACCCTGATTGCTTTTAATCAGAAAGACGGAACAGTCGCCTGGAAGAATCAAACGCTCGACATGTCGCCGGCGTCACCCATCATCGTGAACGTCGATGGACAGGACCAGCTAATCGCGTTTCTCGGTAAAGTCGTCGCTGGAATCGATCCCAACAACGGCAACTTACTTTGGAGTCATCCGCACGTCACCGAATGGGGACTGAATATCAGCAACCCGGTTTGGGGCAACGACAACCTGCTGTTCATCTCGTCTGCGTACAGCGGCGGCAGCCGTGTATTGAAGTTAACGCAAAAGGATGGAAAGACGACTGCGGAAGAGCTTTGGTTTCACCGTCGCATGCGCCTGCATCATGGCACGGCGATTCGCATCGGCGATCACGTGTATGGATCCAGCGGAGATTTTGGACCAGCGTTTCTTGCCGCAGTGAACGTGAAGACGGGTGAGATTGCGTATCAGGACCGCAGTTTTCCCAAGAGCAACTTGTTACTCGCCGAAGGAAAGTTGATTATTTTGGACGAAGACGGCAATCTTGCTCTCGCAACCGCATCACCAACAGAATTAAAAGTGATCTCGAAGGTGAGTGTGTTGAGAAACGTCGCCTGGACCGTCCCGACACTTGTGGGTACAAAGCTTTACTTGCGTGATCGTCACACGATCATGGCACTCGACTTAAGTTAGGCCACAGATTTACACGGATTTTAAACGGAGGAACAGAAGAAATGCTGAGACGATTTCTGGGAGTCGTAGCTGTTTTCATGGTGTCATTTGTCGCTGTTCATGCGGAGAACTGGCCGCAGTGGCGTGGACCGGCGCTTAACGGTGTGAGCGCTGAAAAGAATTTGCCTGTTAAGTGGACCACCGAAGAAAACGTTGCCTGGAAGGTGGCGATGCCAGGCGTGAGTGGCTCTACACCGATCATCTGGCGCGATCGGATCTTTCTCAGTGTTGCCGATGGTGACAATCTGTTTTTCTGGTGTCTTAACAAGACGAACGGTGAAGTTCTTTGGAAGCAGCCGCTTGGCGCCGGCAACGTGAAAATGCGCAAGCACAACATGTCGTCGCCCTCGCCCGTTACCGATGGACGCAACGTCTACGTGATGACCGGTACCGGCATCCTCAAGGGTTTCGACTTTAACGGCAAGGAAGTCTGGTCCAGAGACATTCAGAAAGACTACGGGACGTTTGGCTTGAACTGGGGTTACGCTTCGTCGCCACTACTGTTTGAAGATTCGCTGTACGTCCAAGTTCTTCACGGGATGAAGACCGACGAGCCTTCATACGTGATGCGTATCGACAAGAAGAATGGTAAGACGTTGTGGAAAGTAGATCGTCCGACGAACGCGATTCGCGAGTCTCCGGATTCCTACACCACGCCCGCGTTGCTTCGTTACGGCAAGAACACGGAGATCGTGATCACTGGAGGAGATTGCGTGACCGGACACGATCCGGCAAACGGCAAAGAGCTCTGGCGCGCCAACGGTCTCAATCCCGACAACAATCCGTTTTATCGCATCGTCTCTTCGCCGATCGTTTTTGACAACATCATCTACGCACCAACGCGGGTCAAGCCCTTGCTTGCGCTCAAAGCTGGCGGACGCGGCGACATAACGAGTTCACATGTGCTCTGGTCGACCGTAAACGGCCCGGACGTGCCGACTCCGGTCACCGATGGAAAATATTTTTACATGATTAACGATCGCGGGATCATGTGGTGCCTCGATGCTAAAACGGGCGCCGAACTCTATTCACAACAACGCCTCAAGCCCGGCACCTACAGTGGCTCTCCTGTGCTTGCGGATGGAAAGATCTACATCACCAATGAAGATGGTTTGACGACTGTTGTCGCTGCTGGTCCAAAGTTTGAACTGTTGGCTGAGAATCCACTGAACGATTACGTGCTGAGCTCACCGGCGATCTCTGATGGCAGGATTTACATCCGTACGGGGCAGCATCTTTACGCTATCGGGAAAAAGTAGCCACAGATTTACACGGATTGGAAACGGATTATGAAACGTTCGCTAATTATCGTTGTCGTGGTTGCCGCATTCGTATTGAACATACGCGCCCAGGAGTCGCAACTTGGGCGTGTTGAGTTTCCTACCTCGGGATCGGAGAAGGCGCAGGCGCATTTTTTACGCGGACTCGCGGCTTTGCACTCTTTCTGGTACGAGGAGGCGCTCGAGGCGTTTCGTGAGTCGACGAAGGTCGAGCCTGATTTCGCGATGGGCTATTGGGGCGAAGCGATGACACACAATCACCCGCTCTGGTCCGAACAGGATCTCACCACCGCTCGCGCCGTCGTCGCCAAATTCAAAGAAACGCCAAAGCTGACTGAACGAGAGCGAGCGTATCTCAACGCAGTCCGTTTGCTTTACGGTGAAGGTGACAAACGCGCACGTGACGCCGCGTACTCGGCAGCGATGGAGAAGATCTATCGCGCCTATCCCGATGATCTCGATGCCGCTGCATTTTATTCACTCTCTCTACTCGGACTAAGCGGCAGCGAGAAGGGTTATCGCCTGCAAGCTAAAGCGGGAGCGATTGCCTTAGAGATTTATCAGAAGAATCCTAATCATCCCGGCGCAGCGCATTACATCATTCACGCTTTTGACGATCCGGACCACGCTATTCTTGCTTTACCTGCCGCTCGTCGTTACGCCAGCATCGCTCCCGAAGCGCATCACGCGCGTCACATGCCGTCGCATATTTTTCTGCAACTCGGAATGTGGCCGGAAGCGGCAGCTTCGAATGAAGCAGCCTGGGAATCGTCAGACGCGTGGATGAAGCGGAAGAACCTGTCGCTCAGCGTTCGTGATTATCACAGTCTGCACTGGCTGCTTTACGCCTATCTGCAGCAGGGCCGTTACAACGACGCCGAGAAGTTGCTCACTTTGATGAAGAAGGTGATGTCGGAATCGACTTACGACAACAAACTGCGACCAGGTTATTACGAAAACAATTATGCCAACATGGCCGCCGCGTTCGTGGTCGAAACCGAGAGATGGAATCTGGTCACCGAACTCTTTCAAGAGAACAAAGCTGCTGCGACTTCTGAATCAGCGTCGATGACTGGTAGTCACGGCAGTCACGGCGCTGCACCAGCTTCAGATGCCGCAACATTGCGCACTTCATCTGCCAGTGTCACTTTGCCGCTGTTTGTTCGCGGACTTGCTGCCGCAGTTAACGGCTCTGACGTCAGTCAGATCATCGCCGCACTGCAAGCGGTTCGCTCTAGTCGTCCTGCAAATTCTGAGATTTTTGAACTTGAGATCGCGGCCTTGAGTGCTTCGATGAAGAAAGAGCATGAAAAGGCGATTGAGTTGATGAAGAGGGCCACATCATTGGAAGAGGCAACCAATGCGCCTTATGGCCCACCCAGCCTTATCAAGCCCTCACACGAGCTTTTTGGTGAGATATTATTGCGCGCGGGAAAATTCGCCGAGGCATCCGAGCAATTTAAAATCGCGTTGCTGCGTCAACCAAACCGCGCCCGTTCACTCTCAGGCTTAGCTCGCGCCACAGGCCAGACAAGTCGCAAATAAACACGGATCTGTAAACAGATCCGTGTTATCCGTGGCTACTTCTGTTTGACGTCGTAAGCGTAGATCGTATCCTGATCACGTATATACAACCGCCCACCTACAACAACCGGATGTGTCCATGTTGGCAGACTGCCCTGCTGAATCTGGAAGCGCCCTTTCTCCTTGTACCCGGTTGGCGTAGCTTCCACGAGTCCAACGACACCCTTCTCACTGAAGCAGTAGAGATTGCCATCGGCGAAGACCAGCGATCCTTTGCCCACGCTTCGATCGCGCCACGCTATCTCCCCCGTATCAAAACGCATAGCGGTGAGAATCGCGCTTGAGAACCCATACAGGTAATCCCCAATCAACACGGAACTGCTGTGGTGATTGCGCATATCCTGCGTAAACCAGATTTCTTTGGCGCTGTTGTCGGCGCCAATCTCGACGACGCCACCGCCAGTTCCATAGTCGGACGAAATAAACACGCGATTCGCACGTGCTATCGGCGTAGCTATATTCGCGACTCTGTTTGACGGTTTTCCATACTCCCACAACAAACGACCATCCTTCGCGTCGAGTCCAACCGCTCGTTGACCCGTGAAGAACACCACCTGCGTTGTGCCGTTAAGCTCCAACGGAATAGCCGACGAATAACCGGCCTTATCGCTCTGGCTCTTCCAAATCATTGCCCCATTAGCCTTGTTGAGCGCGACAATCGAAGCGCCCGGTCCACCGGCATTCACCAGCACTTTGTTTCCGAGTACGAGAGGCGATTCACTAATGCCCCAGGTGATGTTTGATCCGCCAAACTCCTTCAGCACGTTCTTGGACCAGATGAGCTTTCCGCTGCGTGCATCAAGTGCGCTGAGATCACCATCGCCGCCAAGTGCATAAACTCGATCGCCGTCTACGGTCGGTGTGCCTCTTGGTCCATCGCCACGATCGTTGCGAAAGGCGCCGCCGTGCGCGGTCGACCACGCCTCTTTTCCCGTGGCAACATCAAACGCTATGACGAACTCACGATCGCCGCGCAACCCCATCGTGTACAACTTGCCGTTAGCGACAGAGAACGAGGAATAGCCTCCGCCGGCGCCCGACGCTTTCCAAACAAGTGGCGGACCTTCTGCCGGCCATTGCTTGAGTAGTCCCGTTTCATTTGAGATGCCGTCGCGATTTGGTCCACGCCATTGCGGCCAGTTGGCGGCAGACTGGGCCAACGCCTGGTGAGCTAACGCCAACAGAAAGATCGCCGGCAATAATACCCGTGTGTTCTTCATTCTGATCTCCTTCGTGTTAAAAAATTTTTCACGCAAAGGCGCAAAGACACAAAGCTAAAGATCTTCTTTGCTCCTTTGCAGCTTTGCGTGAAAAAACTCTGTTCGATCCGGGGAGACACGAAGATTCCGCTTACGACTGCGGTTTGAAGTAAAGCACTAAGCCGCCGCCGAGCGCAGCCAAAACAAAACCAAGATAGAGCAACGGATTCGGCGAAGTTTTTGGTGGATGCAGCCACATCGAATACAACACATTTACGAGTGGTGCACCTGCGAAAACGAGTGGCATCACGTACGTCGGCAAGCCACCCGACCTGAAAGCAAAGATGATACAAACGGCTCCGGCTGCACCGAGCGCACCCGCAACGGTCGCGCCGACAGTGCCTTTCATCGTGAAACCGTTAAGCTGACCCTGCGCAGACAAACTGATAACCGGCACGAGAACGCCAATCAAAAAGTAAGCAACACCCACACACAACAGGGCGCGCATAGGATTGCCGAGCGCCACCTGACCGCGATGCAGAGCAGGACCATAAAGTCCCCATGAGAGCGCGGCGCCGAGAGCAAAAAGGATCCAGAGCATTAGGACCTCCGAACGATAGCGAAGTGTAAAACCAGAGCACAAGTGGTCTCACGCAAAGGTGCAGAGCGGCAAAGAACACTTAATGGGTGTCTTTGCGCCTTTGCGTGAGGATAAACTGAAACTCAAACAAGGCTTTTACCGTAATTCTCTCGCGCATTCTAACATCTGAGCCTTAGACAGAGCAGCAACTCATTTGTTAAGGTCTGCCGAACACACGGGTCGTTGTAGTCCATCCAAAATCTCGAATGTGGAGCCTTAAACCTTGAAGTCGAACTTTAGAACTCTCTTCCTATTTGTTCTTCCCCTTTTGTTGCCGGCAATCGTTGCGGCCCAAACTCATCGCGCGTCGGTGCGTGGAACGGTCATCGATCCAAATGGCGCGGCAATCCCTGGCGCCACGATTCGATTGCGAAACATGGACACGGATGAAACGCGAGCTGCTACTACCGGTGAGGAAGGCGAGTATGCGATTTCATCGTTACCGCCGGGCAGGTACCAGATCGAAGTCGAAGCAAGTGCTTTTGCGAAGCGAGTTCAAGAGCTAGTGCTACTCGTTAACGATCAGCGACGCCATGATATCTCTCTTAACGTTGGCACGTTGCATCCGTACGAAATCGACGCCCCATTCGAATCACTTCTGAAAAAGGAGAATGCGTCGCTTGGTAACGTAATCGAGAACCGTCAAATCACGGGTTTACCTCTCGACGGCCGAAACTTCTATGAGTTGAGTTTGCTCGTACCGGGCGCCGTGCCGCCGGCACAGGGATCGGCCGGTTCAGCTCGTGGCGACTTCGCGTTCAGCGTGAACGGTGCGCGCGAGGATGCAAACAACTTCCTGCTCGACGGTGTCTACAACATCGATCCCAAACTGAACACGTTCGGTGTGCGGCCGTCGGTGGACGCGATCCGTGAGTTTGAGATGTTAACCAGCACTTACGACGCCTCGTTCGGACGGAATCCAGGTGCGCAGGTAAACGTCATCCTGAATTCGGGATCAAATGATTTCCACGGGTCGGCGTTTGAATTTCATCGTAATGCGGCGCTCGACGCTCGCAACGTCTTCGCGCCGGCTTCAGAACCGAAACCAAAGTACATTCGCAACCAGTTTGGCGGATCCCTGGGTGGTCCAATCAAACGGGATCGCACTTTCTTCTTCGCTGATTACGAGGGCACGCGTTCGCGTGAAGGTATCACGCGCGTCACCAACGTGCCCACAGCCCTCGAACGCGCGGGTAACTTCTCGGAGCTCCGGTTTGGCGTGCCCATAAATCCGTTTACCGGGATGCCGTTCGACAACGCCACCATCCCCGACTTCTTTATCAATCCGGTTGGACGCGCCATCGCCGCGCTCTACCCACTCCCAAATCGCAACGACCGCCTGTCAAACTTCGTCTCGTCGCCAATTCTGCGCGATGATAACGACAGTTTCGATGTTCGCGTGGATCAGCATTTCAACGATCGGGCTCAACTTGCGTTCAGATACAGCTTCGGCGACCGCGATCTGTTTGAGCCGTTCACTGGTGCAGCTTTTGCGCTCGTGCCGGGCTTTGGCGACACCGTGAAACGTCGCAGTCAAAACGGAATGGGGGCGTTGACATTGCTCCTGACACCCAATCTCGTGAATGAAAGTCGTGTGGCGTTCAGCAGAGTTGCGGCTTCAGTGACGCAAGAAGCGAGCGTGCTGAATTCTGACGTCGGTTTGCCCACGATTTCACCGCGCGAGCGCGACCTGGGGTTGAGTTTCATCACCGTCACCGGATTCTCTCCTTTGGGCGACGAAGGGAATAATCCGCAAAAGAGCGTGACGAATGTTTACCAGTTCATTAACAACTCCAGCTATGTTCACGGCAATCACCTTGTGAAGTTCGGCGCGGACGTGCGTTTTACACAACAGAACGCTTTTCGAGATGTTGAATCGCGCGGACGGCTTCAGTTTTCACCGTTCGGACAGATTACGTTCAATGCGCTCGGCGACCTATTGCTCGGATTGCCCCTCGTGACGAGCGTTGCACGTGTCGATAATCCACAACAGATCCGCACGCACAGTTACAACTTTTTCATTAACGACAGTTATCGCGTCACGCCGCAACTGACGCTCACCGGTGGCTTGCGTTACGAATACAACTCGCCACCAGTTGATGCTGAAGATCGGGCGAATGTTTATGACGTCGCAACGGGCAGTCTTGTCCGAGTTGGAACTAATGGCATGCCACGCAGTGGCTTCGATGCGGATAAGAACAACTTTGCTCCGCGCGTCGGCTTCGCATGGTCTATTCACGAAAAGACGGTGCTCCGCGGCGGTTACGGAGTTTATTACGATCAATCGCCACTCGCGCCGGCGGAAGCGCTCTACTTCAACTCGCCGTTCTTCGATAACAACATCTTCTTCCCGTTACCGGGTTTGCCGCTTATGGTGAACGATCCGTTTCCGTCGTTCTTCCCGTTCGCGCTGCCTGACTCCGCGCTCGCGATTCAGCGCGATCTGCGCACAGGCTACATGCAGCATTGGAATCTCAACATCGAACGGCAGCTCGGCGAGAGAAACGTGTTTGAAGTTGCTTACGTCGGCTCGAAAGGAACCAAATTGCTGACGGCTCGTGACATCAACCAGCCGCAACCGAGCGTGTTGCCACCGGGACTCCCGTTTGTGCCACGGCCTAATCCACAGTTTGATGATATTGACCTGCTCGAGTCGCGTGCGAATTCAAACTATCACGCGCTGCAGGCACGCTTTCAGCGACGCATGTCACGTGGTTTGTCGGCACTCGCGTCGTACACGTGGTCCAAGTCGATCGACGACGCATCAAACTTTTTCAGCAGTACGGGTGATCCAAACTTTCCGCAGAATAGTTACAACGTCGCTGCCGAGCGTGGACGTTCGAACTTCGACGTCGCTCATCGACTTTCGGTCAGTTACTCCTATGCGCTCCCCTTCCGAAGGACTGGTGGTGATCTCGCTGCTAAACTCGTAAACGGCTGGGAGACATTTGGAATTCTGACACTGCAATCGGGAAGACCATTCACTGTCGCGCTGCTCTCTGAAATCGACAACAGCGGCACGGGACGTTCGATCCTTGGATTCGGCAACAACGATCGGCCTAATCTGATCGCGAATCCGGAGCTTTCAAATCCCAACACGGACGAGTGGTTCAACACAGATGCTTTCGCCTTCCCGGCTCCGGGAACGTTTGGCAATGCGGGCAGAAATATTCTCGATGGACCGGGATTTCAGAACTTCAACGTGGCGCTGGTGAAGAATACGTCGTTCTCGGAACGCGTGAACCTGCAGTTTAGAGCGGAAGCCTTCAACTTCTTCAATCATCCAAACTTCAACCTGCCGGACAACTTCCTCGGCTCCCCGACGTTCGGACGCATCACCTCAGCACGCGATCCACGTCATATTCAGTTTGGATTGAAGCTGTTGTTTTAATCCGCGGTATCCGCGTTCACTTGCGCGCGATCGTCGAAATACATGTACTTCGCAGACAGCAGAAGATCTGATTCTTCCGCTGTCGGCGTCTGTGGTGCAATCGTTCCGTCGAGGTGTTCGTAGAGGGGTGGTGGGATTTCCGCGAATTCCGACATGGGACCATAGACCGCGTCGACACCTTCCTTGAATACGTCTCCAATCAACAGATTGATGATGTGAACGCGCTCGTCGGGATACTTGCGCAGGAATCCGGCGAAGCTGAAGCCATCGTTGTAGAACGCGTAGACCAGTTTCCGCATTGACTCGATACCGCGATCGAGTTTGGTCTGGTATTGACCAAGACGAGCGGCGGAAAAGTCGTCGTGGTTGAACGCGTCGTGAATCGCATCAGCAGCGAGCTCGGCCATCTTCAGCGCCAGCAACACGCCCGAGGAATAGATTGGATCGAGAAAACCGTAAGCATCGCCGATGATGATGAATCCATTACCGGCGTTATGTTTCGAGCGATACGAGTAGTCGAGAATCGAGTAGATCTTATCGACGCGAGTTCCTTCTGCTACTCGTTTCCGGCATGGTTCGCACTTGTCGATCTCTTCTTGAAAAATCTTCGCCAGGTCTTGCCCCCGGCCTTTCAGTAGATATTCAGGATCGGCAACAATGCCGACACTCGTGATGTCGTTCTCGAGCGGGATGTACCAGAACCAGCCACCGCTGCCAGCTTGTGTGCGCAGAACAAGTGTGGCGCCGCCGTTTAGATCCGGTTCGCGATGCGCGCCCTTGAAGTACGAGTAGAGCACTGCCTTCTTGAGTTTCGGATCGCGGACGCGCCAGCGAAACTTGTTTGAAAGCATCGCCATCTGGCCAGTCGCATCGACAACTACTTTGGCAAAGAACTTTTCACGCGTGCCGTCCTGCATCTGCACTTCGACACCGACAGCGCGATCGCCTTCAAAGAGCACCTGCTTCACGAGCACGCCCTGATGCACAACTGCACCCTGCTCGGCAGCATGATTAATCAGCAGATGATCGAATTGCGCGCGCGTGACTTGCCACGTGACCGCACTCTCGTGATGCACAGCCTCGAAGAAGTAGAACGGGCGCGACTCTTTTCCGGCAGGATTTGCAAACTGGACACTGTACTTCCGAACGAATGGACTTTCCTTCAGTTTCTCGAGCAATCCGAGTCGACGAAAGGTCCAATAGGTGTCAGTCATCAACGACTCACCAATGTGATGTCGCGGAAATATTTCTTTCTCGAAAAGGATTACCTTGCGCCCCTCGCGCGACAACATGCCGGCAACAGAGCTCCCTGCGGGTCCACCACCCATTACTATGACGTCAAAAGTATTTGTATTCATGCGTAGCGTACAGTTCTAAGTTCAGGTTCAAAAAAATCGGGCAGAAACGAATCCACTTCCAAATGTCCACGACGAGTCAGCAAGATATCTTCGTTCTGACGTTCGAGCAGGTTCCTTTCTTCCAATCCTTCATAGACAGAACGAAACTCATTCCAAACATCAACGCCAAACTTCCTACTGAAATAACCGGTGTCGAGTGCTCCGGTCTTTAACTGCAGAACCATCTCACGGATGAGTCTCTGCTTCGGAGTCAGCGAAACGGCCCGCAAAAGCGGCAGGCGGTCTTGGTTAAGGATGCGCACATACTCCTCGAAGTTGTGCGCATTCTGGAAATTGACACCGCCGAAATGAGAAAACGACGAAACACCAATGCCAATCATGTCGCCACCATGCCAGAGCGCATCGCGGTAAATAAAGCGACAAGTCTTTTTCTTTGTCGCCACGATGTCGGAACCGGCAATTTCATAATCATGAGCGAGAAACTGTTCGAAAGCGTAATCGAGCCAGCGACGTTTCATTGTCCAGCCGGCAATTGGCGATTCCATGCCCTTCTTCAAAATGTCGCGCGAGATCGTTGTGTTGTAGGGTAGTTCCATCTGATAGATGGTGACGGAGTCGGGCTGGAGTTCAATCGCTTTGCGCACTGCCTCATGCCACTTCTCTTCAGTCTCCCCTATCATCCCTGCAATCAGATCGATGTTGACTTGCGGGAAGTCAACTTCGCGAGCCCACTGGTAAGCACGATAGATTTCAGGTGACAGATGCGCGCGACCGTTGGCAGCAAGGATCTCATCGTCGAAGTGTTCGATGCCGAGACTGAGACGTGTTACGCCGATGGCTCTGAGCGTTTCGAGTTTTGCTTTCTGCAACGTTCCCGGCTCGCATTCGAAGGTGACTTCTTCCGCGTTTGCCCAACTCACGTGACGATTCAGACCATCGACGAGATAACGCAACTGCTTGTCGCTGATATATGACGGCGTGCCGCCACCGAAGTAAGCGAAGCGAAGCTGGCGTCCCTGAAACGCAGGCATGCGACTGTAAATCTCGTTCTCTTTAATAAGAGCGTCGAGATAGATCTCGATCTCGGAAGCGTTCTTATCCGTGTAGACTTTGAAGTAACAAAAGTGACAGCGTTTGCGACAGAAGGGAATGTGGATATACAGACCTAACGGATCTTCAACTCGCGGCGGCTGATTGAGCGCGTCGATCGCTTCGGAAACAAATTCGGGCTTCCACTGGGAGAACGGCGGATAATTCGAGACAAAATAGTTCCCTACTTCAGTTTTGGTTTGAGCGATGTCTGCCGTCATGGAAACAATCAAATTAGCATCAATACTGCGCACTGGGCAAATAAGTACCTTTTAGGGGGTAGTGGGGTAATAGTGTGTTGCTCAAACATTGCTGGGTCCCGGAGGGACCAAATGTTTATAGCCACGCCCCTTAAAAGTTAATTACGGCTCCAGCGGAGCCGAATGTTGCTGCTGCACGGACACATCGCGCTCCGCTGGAGCGCGGTCCTAAGGCTGGTGGTGGCTATAAACATCTGGCCGCGCCGCGGCCAATACACAATTACACCATTACGCCTCTCTGGGTGCGTGATGTACTACGTGCCGGTCGAAGGGTAGGTTGCGCCATGCGCCTGTTGCGTTGTATAGAACACCAATGCCCCCTCGACCCGGACTCAGTTTCTCGGACACGCGACACTATCTTCCGTATTTTTTGATGCTGCTGGTTTTTGTGGGCGGCGTTTGGCTGGTCCTGACCGCGGGCGCGAGTCTGCAACCTGGGAACGAAGCTACGGTCAGCTCACATGCGCCAGTGGATACCACTTCCGCGACCGGCATCTTCTGGGAAAACTTCCGAACTCCTCTGAGTATTCTACTCACTCAAATCATCGTCATCTTGATAATGGCTGGATTGTTTCGCCGCCTGTTTCACCGGATCGGGCAACCACCGGTGATGGGCGAGATGATCGCCGGTATCGTGCTCGGCCCATCAGTGCTTGGATGGATCTACCCTCCTGCTGTTCCGTTTCTCTTTCCACCCACTTCCCTCGGAACGTTAGGACTATTGAGTCAAATCGGCGTCGTGCTCTTCATGTTTATTGTCGGCACGGAACTGAACATCAGACTATTGCGAGAAAAAGGTACTGCTGCGGTGATGATCAGCCACGCCAGCATCATCGTGCCCTTTCTTCTGGGCACAACGCTCTCACTTTTCCTCTACCGGGAACTCGCACCTGCAGGAACCTCGTTCAATGCATTTGCGTTATTCATCGGGGTTGCGATGAGCATTACCGCTTTCCCGGTGCTCGCTCGAATTCTTGAAGACCGCAACCTGTCGCAAACCACTCTCGGATCGATAGCTATCACGTGTGCCGCCGTCGACGATGTTACCGCCTGGTGCATCCTTGCTCTCGTGATCGCGATTGTGAGATCAGCCGGGATCGAGACTGCGGCAATCACGATCGGTCTGACGTTGGTCTTTGCAGCAGCGATGATCTTTCTGGTGCGGCCGCAACTGGCGCGACTGATCAAGGACCCGGATTCTCAGCAACACAGGCGCCGGTTGATTCCGGTCGTTCTCGCGTTTGTTCTGGCTTGCGCGCTGATTACGGAGACGATCGGCATTCACGCACTCTTCGGCGCCTTCGTGGCCGGCGTAGTAATGCCGCCTTCTACAGAATTTCGGATCTTTCTCAAAGACAAGCTCGAAGCGTTCGGTTCTCACGCGCTGCTGCCGCTGTTCTTTGCGTTCACAGGACTTCGCACGCAAGTAAGTCTGTTAAATGATTGGCAGGGATGGTTGCTGTGCGGGGTTATTATTCTGGTAGCGATAGCGGGCAAGCTGGGTGGAAGCATGTTGATGAGTCGCTGGACCGGCATGAGCTGGTCGCGATCGTTCTCGATTGGCATACTTATGAATACGAGAGGATTAGTTGAACTCGTCGTGCTCAATATCGGGTATGATCTCGGAATTCTGTCGGGAAGAATTTTTGCAATGATGGTTTTGATGGCACTTGTTACGACTTTTATGACTGGCCCGCTTCTGTCGCTGGTCAAGGCAAAGGAGACTTGATGATGGCAAGAAAGACGTTGTTGACGATCGCTGCGATGATGACTCTCTCGTTGATTGCCTTCGCAGCAGCGAAACCAAATTTCAGTGGTACCTGGACGATGGATCGAGCGCGCAGCTTCGGTCTTCCGGGAGACATGAATCAGACGCTAACCGTCACTCAAAAAGACGATCAGATCGAAGTTGAAACCAAACTCATCCAGCCCAACAACGAAAGAACAGTGAAGGATACATACATACTCGACGGCAAAGAGTATGACTTCACCCCCGCGGTCCCTCCGAACGCACCACCCGCAAAGGGTAAACGCACATCGGTGTGGCTGCCGGGAGACAGAGGCATTCAGGTTACTGACGTCACGACTGCGGAAACTCCGAAAGGACCGGTCACAACTCAGACTGTGAGGAAGTGGACCATGTCGGGTGGTGAGTTAGTGGTCGATATGTATATAGACAATCCGAATGTTTCGTACGAAGCCAAACGGATCTTTATTAAGAAGTAAATCCAGCCACAGATCATACGGATTGTTAAAACAGATCTGCGCTGATCTCTTTTAAAATCCGTGTTATCTGTGGCCTATTTTGCCGTAAGATCGTACGCCGCCATCTCAGTCGAGTTGCGCACCAGCAGGCGGCCACTCGCGATCGCGGGATAATTCCAGGTCTGGCCTTGCACGGCCGAGAAGCGCGCCACTTCGGTGTACTTCTCGGGTGTGGCTTTCAGGAGCACCACTTCACCTTGATCGGACGTTACGATCAAATGTCCATTCGTTAAGATGAGTTGACCGTACCCAAAGCGTCCCTCTTTCCACTTACGCTCGCCGGTGTTCACATCCAAACAGACCATGATTCCCTCGTCGAGTCCGTAAACGTAACCGTTGTGAAGAACAGAGCTATTGAACTTGTTCTTCATGTTCTTGTTTTCCCAGATCGTCGAGGCTGAAAAACTGTTTCCACTTCCCTTCACTTCAACCAGCGCCGCACCCTTGCCGTATCCTGACGAAATGAAAAAGCGATTGCGATCGACGAGGATCGGTTGCGAGACGTTGATTCCCATGTCGGTATCCCAGGGATACTCCCAAAGCAGCTCGCCCTTCTCAGGAGTGAGTCCGACAACACGCGATGAACTGACAACAACGATCTGACGCCGTCCAGCGAGCTCGACCAGCATTGGTGAAACGTAAGCTTGCGTATCGTTAAGCACTCGCCACACGGGAGCACCCGTCATCTTGTTGTAAGCGACAACAGACTTGCCGGAAGTACCGCCGGGAAGCACGATCACTTTGTCGTCGACGATCAGCGGCGATGCAGACATGGCCCACGGAAGGTTCTTAGCCTGATTGTCGGAGAGAATGTTCTTGCCCCAGAACACTGAGCCGGTATTCGCATCCAGGCTACGCAATTCGCCGGTTGCGCCGAGCGCATAGATCCGTCCATTGTCCCAGGTCGGAGTGGCGCGTGGTCCATCGCCGGTGGAATCGGTGAATTCGGCGTTCCATTTTTGCGTCCAGAGTTCTCGACCGTTGTTGATGTCGTAAGCCGCGACCACTTCCTGGTTTCGTCGCTGCTCGATCGTGTAGGCCTTTCCTTCAGCGACAACGAAAGAAGCATGTCCGACGCCAACGGGTTGTTTCCAGAGCTGTGGGAGTCCATTCGCGGGCCAGTTGGTTGAAACGGTTGTTTCGTCATATTTGCCGTCGCGCTTTGGACCTCGATAATTTGTCCAGTAATTACTTGCGGCCGCGGGTGCAGCCGGACTCGCGCCGGGTGAAGCCGCGACGCTTGCAGAAGGTGACGGGCTGGGAGCAGTCGATGCCGCAGGCTGTGCTGCCTGCGCCTGGCGATTTGACTCAACTGCCGCATAGTGAGCATCGTTCGCACTCTTGCTACACGCTCCGCCAAACAGAGCACAGCCCACCAGCGTTACGAGAATCGTTCGCTTCGTCATAAACCCATCCTTTTCAATTCGTTAATCTGCGGATAAAACTTGCCACGGATTAGACGGATTATCAAGGATTTATGTTCCAATACAATAGATGTTTTTCTCGCCACGAATGAAGATGTGACCATCTGCAATCGCCGGTGAAGCGTAAACGGGCTCTCCAACTGAATTGGTCCCGAGAATCTCATGCTTCGGACCTGCCTTGACGATGAATGTGTCGCCGTCTTCACTCGTCATCAGAATCTTGCCTTCAAAAGCCACGGGCGATGCAGTGAAAGTTGCGGGAATCGGAATTCGGCCACCTTCATATTTCACTTCGCCGGTCTTTGCATCGATACAGGTCAGAATCCCGCGATCGGTTGTCAGGTAAAGATAGTCACCATACAGAATCGGCGAAGGCACGTAAGCAGTGCCCTTTGCATAGGTCCACGATACGTTTGGAGTTCCGGTGAGATCTCCACTCTGACCCAGACGAAGTGCGTAGGCGACTTTTGCGGGAAAGCCAGCGACGAGAAACGCCATGTCGCTGTTCGCAACAGGTGAAGGAATCGCATTGCTCTCGAGACCCTTGTGACGCCACAACTCCGCGCCGGTTGCGGGATCGTAAGCAATCACAGACTCCGTTCCGCTCGTGATCAATTCTGCGCGCTTCGCGGTACGGGCCAGCAAAGGAGTCGACCAACTCACCTGCACTTTACGCTCTTTCTTCCAAACTTCTTTGCCCGTCTTTTTATCGAGGGCGACTATGAACGACGCTTCGCCATTCTCTTCGTCCGCCTGCACGATAACCAGATTGTCAAAGAGGATCGGCGACGTGCCCGTGCCCATGCCGACAGTGCCGAGATTTCCCAGTTGTGCCTTCCACTCGAGTTTGCCTTTGAAGTCGTAGGCGTAAAGACCTTCGGTGCCGAAGAATGCATAGACGAGTTTGCCGTCGGTTGCAGGAGTTGAAGCAGCGTAGGAACTCTTTCGATGACGATTATCGTACGGCGTGCCTTCCCACGCGGTCTGCTGCCAAACGATCTTGCCACTCTCACGATCGAGAGCGATTACTTTGAACGTGTGTTTACGATCGGCGCCGACGCTATCCGGATGTAGAAACTCCTTGCCTCCTTCGACGGTGTGCTTCACTGCTTTCGCTCCCGGCACCACCGCTCCTTCAACAGCGGTTGTCAAAAACACTCTGTTGCCCCAAACGATTGGAGATGAATGCGAACGACCGTCGATCGGGGTTTTCCACTTGATGTTTGTCGTCGGCGTCCACACCGATGGAAGGTTCTTTTCGTTGGAGATTCCGGAGCCGTCCGGGCCTCGCCATTGCGGCCAGTTTCCTGCCGCAGCCTTTTCCGAGAAAACACTGAGACTACCCAGAACCAGAGAAAGCCCGATGATGAAAGTGACTGCGATGCGACGTGAAAGTTTCACTGTATTAGTTCCTTTACTCATAATCCGTAATCAATCCGTGTAAATCTGTGGCTAGTTTCCTGTCTTGCTGCTCGTCGCCGACGTTTCACCGAACGCAAACAGATGCGAAACCGTGCGCACGATCAAGAGACCATCCGAGACAGCAGGTGTGGCCATCATGACCTCACCCACAGGGCTCTTGGATAGCAATTCGTACTTCGGTCCGGTTTTCACGACGAAAACGTCTCCATCCTCACTCGAGAGATAGATCTTTCCGTCCGAAGCAACCGGCGAGGCCGTAAATGCTGCGCCAGTTCCGCCAAGTCGCTCCTGGTAAACGCGTTCACCTGTCTTCGCGTTGTAAGCAGTCAACACGCCCTGATTCGAGCAGGTGTAAAGCAAATCTCCATAGACGATTGGTGTCGGCATGTATGGACCACCACGCTGTTTGCTCCAGGCGATGAACTCGTTTGATTCTTTGCCATCTTTGAGCGAAATGTCGCCGTTAGCGCCAGGCCGGATTGCATAGATCGGTTGGATTGGCGAGTACCCGCTGGTGATGAAGATCAGATCGTGGGCGACGAAAGGCGTCGGCGTTGTGATCTCTGACATCGGCCCGAGTCGCCACAACTCTTTACCAGTTGCAGGATCGTAGCCACGGATCGCTCTCGGCCCAACCGTAAGCAATTCAGTGCGCGTTTTGCCTTCGTAGATCGTCGGCGATCCCCATGAAGGGATCTCTTCGCGCGCTGTCTTCCATACCTGTTTTCCGGTCTTGAGATCGTATGCGGCGATGAAGGAGTTCTTCTGAATGTCTGCCTGAACGAAGACGAGGTTCTTATGAATGATCGGCGAACTACCGTATTCCCACTGGTAATCGACATCGTAGAACCAGCCGGCATCGAGCACGCCAAGATCTGTTTTCCACAACTGCTTGCCGTTGAAATCGTAGGCGTAGAGACCTTCGGAACCGAAGTTAACGATTAAATATTTACCATCGGTGGCAGGTGTTGAAGCAGCGTGTGAAGACTTCGGATGACGTTTAACTTTGGGAATACCTTCGTAAGCAGTGCGTTCCCAGAGAACTTTGCCACTGGCTTTGTCGAGGGCGTAAATCTTCCACGCGTGTTTGGGGTCGTCTTTCACTGGAGCGACATCGCCATATAGTCCGAAGCGAGTTTCATCTTTCGCAGTACTGACCGCGGTCACTACAAACACCTTGTTGCCCCACACGACCGGGCTGGCGTGTGAAAGACCCGGAATCGGAGTTTTCCAACGGACGTTCTGCGAAGCTGCAGCGTCAAACTTTGCGGGCTTCGCGAGACCTTCAGTAACACCAGTCGCACCTGGACCACGGAACTGCGGCCAATTCTGTGCCTGTGCGGCTGTCATAATCGATAGTAAGAGAAGCAAAGATAGTGGAAATAGTTTCATGACTCGTCCCTGTACAATTTTGTTTCTCGCAAAGACGCAAAAGCGCCAAGTAATGCGTCTTTGCGTCTCCGCGTGAAATAGTTTACTGGTTTAATCTATGCGCTTCATTTGTGTTGTATTGTTTCCCTGCTTGAAAGCCATCCCAGTGACTTTGCCACCTTCAACGTTGAAGGTAAGAGTGATCCCACCGAACGCTAATCGGCCTGAACGTCGTGTTGTCCAAAGCCATCAACGGTTGTGGCTGGCGCGTAAATCCGGCCACCATTAACTTGCCGTCCTGGACCGTAACCGTCGCCTCAGGACCAGGCTCACCTTTGTACTTGCCCGCGTATGATTGAAGCGTTGCGGCATCAACCTGAAGCGGCGGCTTCGCTCCGGCCTTCGTCAACATCTCGCTAATGGCAGTGTTCTTTTCCTGAGTCGCCACAGCGAGGGCGACCGTCAATGTTTCGGGCTTGAGCCCGCCTTTATCAAGCGCGACCTGAACCAATTCCGGATTACTCTCGCGTGTTCCGGTTAACAACACGTCTTCCGCAGCCTCGCCGTTCTTTTCCAACAGCAGTTTCACGACACCGATGTGTTTGCCGTCGAGTGCCCACGTCATTGCCGTCGCCTGGTAGAACGTGTCTTTTACGTTGACGTCAGCGCCGCGGTCGAGCAGGATCTTAGTCACATCTGCATTCCCGCGCTCGGCTGCTTTGAATAGCGCTGTCGCTCCGTAACGGAACTTTGCATTTACATCAGCGCCCTTATCGAGCGCGGCAGTGACGCCCGCCGCGTCACCCTTACGCACCGCCTCGAAGAGTTGATCGTTCAATTCCTGTTTTGACGTCTGTGTGGCTTGTGGGACCAGTAATGCCAATAACGAAAAGAGGAGAATCTTTTGCAGCATGACTTTTCCTCGTGGTTAAGATTGAGCCCGCAAAGCGGGCGGAAGCATAAAGCCTGGGGCGCAAGCCCCAGGAATATCAATCAAACACAGCGTCGAGCCCGTGAAACGGGCGACAGCCGATAGAAACTTTAGGTATCAATGCGGTCGATTTTCTCACGCGCTGTCGCCCGCTTTCGCGTGCTCAATCACGTATGGATTGTTCCAATCCTGGGGCTTACGCCCCAGGCTTTATGCTTCCGCCCGCTTTCGCAGGCTCAAACCGCTGTCTTGGATTACGAACTCGACCCTGTGCTTCGCAGGTGTTGATGAACCTGTTAGAATCACAAACAAACTGAATCGCAGCAACGTGAGCTTACGTATTGTACATCCTTAAGGTTGCGTTCGCGCAGATTCTTCTTGTCCATGTGCGGGTTTTTTGCGGACTCGAAAACGTTTTTTTCATAATCAGTGACGGGCCTTCAAAATGACTAACCTAATCTCCATTTATTTGAATCTTTGCCTTGTTATGTCGTCGTTTGTCATCGCGGGTGACTGGGCCGAATGGCGCGGACCAGCTCGCGACGGCATCTCCACGGAAAAAAATCTTCCTGTGAAGTGGTCACCCACTGGTGAGAATCTTCTCTGGAAAGCTCCTTATGGCGGACGCTCGGCGCCGATCGTGATGGGAGATCGCGTCTACCTGCAAAACTCCGCCGGCAAAGGCGAGACGCTGCAGGAACGCGTGATGTCCTTCAACGCCGATACCGGAAAACTTCTCTGGGAACATCGCTTCAACATCTACCTGAGTGATGTGCCTCCGCATCGTGTCGGCTGGGCTTCGCCGGCAGGAGATCCGACAACAGGAAACGTCTACGTGTTTGGCGTTGGCGGTAACCTGATCAGTCTCAATAGTGACGGAAAAGTTTTATGGGAACGATCGCTTGGTGAAGACTTCGGATTGCTCACCACACATGGCGGACGCACAGTGTCGCCAATGATAGACGGCGATCTCGTAATTGTCAGCGGCGTTACCTTCCAGTGGGGACAACACGGACGCGGCGCACATCGCTTCATGGCGTTCGATAAGAAAACCGGCGAGACGATGTGGGTGAGCGCTCCTGGGGGCCGGCCATACGACACGACCTATTCGCCTCCAATCATCGTCAATGTCAACGGAACCCGGCTGCTGATTCAGGGAGCAAGCGACGGCGTGGTCCATGCGATTAAGGCGCAGACAGGTGAGCCCGTTTGGAAATATGAGATCAGCAAACGCGGTCTGAATACCGGCGTCGTCGTCCACAACAACACTGCGATTCTCACACACAGTGAGGAGAATCTTGCTTCGAACGAGATGGGCATGATCGTCGCGGTAGACGCAACCGCAAAAGGAGAGATCAAACCTGAGCAGGTCAAGTGGCAAGTCTATGGCTGGCAGGGCGGTTTCTCTTCACCGGTGATCGACGGTGAACGTCTCTACCAGATCGATAATGGCGCAAACCTTGCCGCATTTGATGTAAAAACCGGCAAGCAACTGTGGCTACAAAATCTCGGCACGATCCAGAAGGCTTCGCCAGTTCTCGCGGACGGCAAGTTATATGTCGGAACCGAAAACGGAAAATTCTTCATACTCAAACCGTCCGCCACGGGTTGTGAGATTCTCGATCAGGACCAACTCGGAACTGAGGCACTGCCGGAAGCAATTACCGGATCGGTAGCAGTCTCAAATGGCCGCATCTATGTCGCGAGTGACGCAGGTCTTTACAGCATCGGCAGCAAAAAGTCGAGTCAGACATCTTCGCAGCCCACTGGAGCGGCCGTTGGAACTCCAGTCAGTTCGCAAGCTCCCACATACGTGCAAGTCGTACCAACAGAATTGATGCTAAAACCGGGGGACAGGGTGAATTTCCGCGTTCGACTCTTCGACGCACAGGGAAATTTTGTTCGTGAAGAACCATCGGCAACGTGGTCACTCGACCAGTTGAAAGGAACGGTTGAGAATGGTCACTTCACTGCCGGCAGCGAGGCTGTCGCCCAGGCAGGATTGGTGAAAGCCACTGTTGGCAACATCAGTGGAACTGCAAGCGTGCGCGTCTTTCCACCATTGCCCTGGAGTGAAACATTCGATTCATACGCCGTTAACTCGGCGCCGGCCTCCTGGGTAAGCATGACCATGAAGTTTGCGGTGCGGGAGCAGAACGGTAACAAAGTGCTCGCGAAGCTGACTGAAGGTTCATCGCTGCTGAGCCGCTCGCGGGCTTACATTGGGCCGTCTGACTGGTCCAACTACACTGTAGAAGGCGATGTTTTTGCAACCCAAAAGCGACGACAGCAAGGTGACGCCGGTGTAATCGCGCAACGTTACGTGTTGACTCTTTTCGGCAACAGCCAGATGCTGCATCTCGAGCCGTGGCAACCGGAGACCGTGCGCACAAAGAGCATCCCCTACGCGTGGAAGCCCGACACCTGGTACCGTCTTAAACTACAAGTTGAGAATCTGCCTGATGGCAAGACTCGTGCTCGTGGCAAAGCATGGCCCGCAAGCGAAGCGGAGCCGGCTGCCTGGATGGTCGAACGCATCGATCCGATTCCTAATCGCCAGGGGGCACCGGGAATATTCGGCAACGGTCTTGCTGAACTCTATTTCGACAACATAAAGGTATACGCAAACAAATGAGATTCATGAAAATAAAATCCAACGCAATCATCAATCGCCCGGCTGCCCTACTCTGCACCATGGTCCTGCTGGCTGCCGCCGCTGCGTACTGCCTTGCGCCGTCGACTGCGGCTTCAGATCCAGGTTCGGGTGACTGGCCCATGTGGGGTGGTACACCGGATCGAAACATGGTTTCGAACATGAAGGGACTCCCAATGAGTTGGGACGTCAAAACGAAGAAGAACGTGAAGTGGGTGGCCCAACTCGGGTCGCAGACCTACGGCAATGTCGTTGTTGCAGGTGGGACGGTCTTCGTCGGTACGAATAACGAAGGTCTGCGTGATCCGAAGATCACGGGCGACAAAGGCATATTGATGGCGTTTCGCGAATCAGACGGCCAGTTCATGTGGCAGATGGTCCACGACAAGCTGGCCGCAGGACGCGTAAACGACTGGCCGTACCAGGGCGTCGCTTCTTCACCGCTTGTCGAAGGCGATCGAGTTTACTACGTGTCGAATCGAGCGGAGCTGATGTGTCTCGACACACAAGGCTTCCGCGACAAAGAGAACGATGGCCCAGTCACCGATGAAAAGCTGACCGGCGAAGCAAACGGAGACATCGTCTGGAAGTTCGACATGATTGAGGAAGTGGGATCGTTGCCACACAATCTCGCGAATTCATCGCCCGTCGCGCATGGCGATCTTATCTACGTGGGCACTTCCAACGGTCAGGATGAAAGTCACGTCAACGTTCCTTCGCCAAAAGCGCCTTCGATCATTGCCATCAACAAGAAGACGGGCAAACTCGTTTGGGAAGATAATTCCGTTCAGGATCGCATTCTGCATGGCCAGTGGTCGTCGCCTACTGTAGGAACAATTGGCGGTGTGGTGCAGGTCATTCATCCACAAGGCGACGGTTGGGTTCGCGGTTATGAAGCCTTGACCGGCAAGAAGCTCTGGGAGTTTGATACCAACCCGAAAGATTCCGTTTGGCCCAAGACACGCAATGAGGTGATCAGCACGCCGGTCGTCTACCAGGATCGCGTTTATATCTCAAACGGCCAGGATCCTGAACACGGCGAAGGCGTCGGTCACATGTATTGCATCGATGCCACCAAGCGCGGTGACATTACGAAAGAGGGCATGGTTTGGCACTACGACAAGATTCGTCGCTCGATTTCGACACCGGCAATTAAGGACGGTCTCGTATATCAGGCTGACTTCAGCGGCTTCCTGCACTGTCTCGATGCAAAGACAGGACAAGCCTACTGGACACACGATCTCTTCGCCGCAGTTTGGGGATCGCCGGTGCTAATCGACGGCAAGATCTATCTGGGTGACGAAGATGGCGACGTGGTGATCATGCAGGAAGGAAAGACGAAGAAAGTGCTCGCCGAAATCAACATGGGCAGCTCGGTTTATTCGAGCCCTGTGCCGGCTAACGGAGCACTTTACATTTCCAATCGCAATCAACTTTACGCATTGTCGGAAGCGGCCGCGGGCAAACCGGCCACGGCGAAAAATTAGCCACAAGGATGAGCGCCTCCTTGGAGTGCGGTGACTTGTCACCGCTTTGGTAAACGTACCAAAGCGCCAACAAGTTGGCGCACTCCAAGGAGGCGTCTAATGTCATGGACATGTTTGACTATCAACCTCGTACGCGGGTCGTTTTTGGGGCCGGTGTGATTGAGCGTCTCGGTGAGCTGGCGCGTGAGTTGAACTTTAAACGCACGTTGCTGGTCGCCGATCATGGCATGGTTGCTTCCGGCCACGTCGATGAAGCAGTTGGACCATTGGAGAAGGCGGGAGTCGAGGTCTTTCGGTACCACGATTTCGAAGTCAATCCAGACACGCACATGATCGAAAACGGCACCGCTTTCGTGTCTCCGCTGAATGTAGATTCGATCATTGGTCTTGGCGGCGGCAGCTCGATGGACTGCGCCAAGGGTATCAACTTTCTGCTCACCAACGGTGGGCAAATGTCCGAGTATCGTGGCTATGGCAAGGCGACCAAGCCGATGTTGCCGATGATTGCGATCCCGACAACTGCCGGTACGGGAAGCGAAGCACAGAGTTACGCGCTAATCTCCGACGCTGAGACTCACGCGAAGATGGCGTGTGGCGATCCGAAAGCATCTTTTCGCGTTGCTGTTCTCGATCCTGCTCTCACCATTTCGCAGCCGCGAAGTATCACGGCGACTTCCGGTTTCGATGCGATTGCTCACGCTGTTGAGACTTATGTAACCACGAGACGTAATCCTCTTTCAGAGTTGTTCTCACGTGAAGCGTGGCGGTTGCTCGAGCCAAACTACGAACGCGTGCTCAGCCAGCCGGACAACATCTCAGCACGAGGGGCGATGCAACTGGGCGCCTTCTATGCTGGTGTTGCGATTGAGAACTCGATGCTGGGCGCGACGCACGCCTGTGCGAATCCGTTAACGGCTCGTTACGGAACCGCACACGGCGCCGCAATTGCGATGTTGCTGCCGACAGTGGTTCGCTGGAACGAAAAGACAGGCACTGACTACTGTCCCCTGCTGAGTTGGTCCAGCATCGCCGGACGAAACAATCAGATGACGCCTGGAGAAGAACTGGCGCGTCGACTCGAAGAACTAGCGGAAGCTGGTGGATTGCGTAGTAACCTGCGCAGTGCCGGAGTCAGCGAGAGCGAACTGCCCGAGCTTGCAGCCGACGCTGCTGAGCAATGGACCGGCACATTTAATCCCAGACCGCTTGATATACAAGGAGCGATTGAGATCTACCAATGCGCGTATTAAAGATTCTGCTTCTGGTCCTTTTCCTTGCCGTTTCAGTTGCCGCGCAGGACACGCCTGCCAACAACTGGGCACAGTTTCGTGGTAATCACTCGCTGACTGGAGTGTCGCAGTCAAACGTTCCTACGTCGCTCAAGCAATTGTGGACGTACGAAGCGGGCGAGTCGATCGAATCGTCGGCAGCGATTGTCGGCGGCACAGTCTTCGTCGGTTCGCAAAAAGGCGAACTCGTCGCGCTTAGTCTCGATAACGGATCAGTCTACTGGAAGTTTACAACGGGAAATCCAATCGCCGAATCGTCACCAGCTTACGGCAACGGCGTGGTCTATATCGGAGATTTAGGTGGCTGGCTAAATGCCATAAACGCATCTGACGGTAAAAAGTTGTGGGCTTTCAAAGCCAACGGCGAAATTAAATCATCGCCGGTCGTGGTCGGCGATCGAGTTTTGATTGGCGCCTACGATGAGTATCTCTATTGCCTCTCGGCGCGCGACGGTTCCGTCGCTTGGAAGTTTAAAACAAACGGCCCAGTGCATTCGACTCCCAGCGTCGCAGACGGAATGGCCTTCGTCGCCGGTTGTGACGAATTGTTTCGCGCAATTCGAATTTCGACTGGCAAAGAGGTGTTCAACGTTTCGTCAGGGGCGTACACAGGCGCGTCGCCTGCATTGAGGGATGGCTCCGCATTCTACGGTACGTTTGATAACGAAGTGCTTGGCGTCAACCTGTCGGAACGCAAAATCTCATGGCGTTATGAACACCCGCAGCGAAAGTTTCCGTTCTACTCCTCGGCAGCGGTTACGAGCGCGCGCATCGTTATTGGAGGGCGCGACAAGTTCGTGCATGGGTTGGGATTGGACGGGAAATCCGTCTGGACGTTTGGAACCCGCGCTCGCGTTGAGTCTTCACCCGCGATCGCAGGTGGCCGCGTGTTTGTAGGATCAAATGACGGACGGTTTTACGTACTGAGTCTCAATGATGGGACCAAGCTTTGGGAGTTTAATGCGGGTGCGCCGATCTCCGCTTCGCCCGCGATTGCCAACGGGCGTATCGTGATCGGATCACAGGACGGGCGCCTGTATTGCTTCGGTTGAATCTTGGACAGGATTAACAAGATGTCTCAGGATGAACAAGAAGGAAATCTTGTTCATCTTTGCCTCGATGTGCCTTCACTGTTATATCGCTAATCCGGAGCTTCAAACCAACCTGCTTATTCAACATGCCGGACCCTCACGAACCCAAAAGAAATAGCTATAAGTGCGCGAGCACACAGACCAGCCTCTTATCATTGCCTAAGCTCAAGCCTTAAAAGGCAGATTCAGAAATCATACTTGGCTGCTTGGCGACCAATCGCATGACGTGTGCTTTTGTGTTTCGCAGCCGATTGAATTGGACATGTGCAACGGATCTTTTCAGCAAGGAGAATTGACTATGCAGCTCGAAAAAGTGCAGTACACCGCCAAAGCACAAAGTGCCGGCGACTTCGGCCTGCTCTCGCGATTGCTCGTCGTGCTTTTTGCGGCAATGATGACTTTGGCCCCATCCGCTGCCCTGCTCGCGCAGCAACCCGCTCAGACCGCCGGGCAGAATCAGGGTGAGGTCCGAACGGAGACCGCTGTGACACAACCCGGAACTGTGCGGTCGACTGCTGCAGACGCAATCCACTCTTTCCCAAAGATCCATATGCCGCAGGCAGCCATTGACAAGCTTCGCCGGCGGATTGCCGAAACGCAATGGCCGGAAAAGGAAACCGTCGCAGATTCTTCGCAAGGCGTGCCGCTTGCGACCATGCGGGAACTCGCGCGCTACTGGGCCACAGATTACGATTGGCGAAAGGCAGAAGCAAAACTAAACGCCTTTTCGCAATTCGTCACCAACATCGATGGGCTCGACATTCATTTCATCCACGTCCGTTCGCGTGAGAAGAATGCGCTCCCGCTGATCATCAATCACGGTTGGCCGGGCTCAGTGCTCGAGCAGATCAAGCTCGTCGGACCGCTGACTGACCCAGTCGCACACGGCGGCAGTGCTGAAGACGCGTTCGACGTCGTCATCCCTTCGATGCCGGGATACGGATTTTCCGGAAAACCGGCGAGCACCGGCTGGGGTCCGGAGCGCATGGCCCGAGCGTGGGCGGAGCTGATGACGCGCCTTGGTTACACCCGCTACGTGGCCCAGGGTGGAGACTGGGGTGCGTTCGTCGTTGATCAAATGGGCTTGCAGTCACCTGTGGGATTGCTCGCGATTCACACCAACATGCCTGCCACCGTTCCAGCGGACGTCGATAAGGCGCTCGGAATCGGCGCCCCAGCGCCAGCCGGCCTTTCAGTGGAGGAGAAGCGCGCCTACGAGCAGCTCGCCTCGACGTTCAAGCAAGTGGATTACGCCCGGATTATGGGGTCGCGCCCGCAAACCCTGTATGGCATCGCGGATTCACCAGTCGGCTTGGCAGCGTGGCTTCTCGACCACAATGACGCTAATGGCCAACCGGCTGCTGCGGTCGTTGCAGGACTGCACCGCACCTCGAGCGCCACCGGAGAACTGACGCGTGACGAGATCCTCGACAACATCACGCTCTATTGGCTGACGAACACGGGTGTCTCTGCGTCTCGTCTCTATTGGGAATACAAAGGCGGCTTTTTCAACGCCAAAGGCGTCAAGATTCCGGTGGCTGTAACAGTATTCCCCGGCGAGCAATATGAAGCCCCGCGGAGTTGGACCGAGCGAGCTTATTCCAAACTCATCTATTACAACCACGTGGATAAAGGCGGCCACTTCGCTGCTTGGGAGCAGCCGATGATTTTCGCGGCAGAACTCCGCGCAGCATTCAAGTCGATTCGTTTTGAGAAAGCGACGGAGCGATGAAATTTTCGACCGAGTGCCGCCAACGAATTCGCAATACCTTGATCTCAATCGTTACGTTTGCTCTTGGCCTTTGCTTGATCGCGTCGAGTCACGCTCAGAGCTACAGATCAAAAGCTGATCTAGAGGCCACGCAAACAGTCGCCATAAAAGAGCGCAAGGGATCGCGCGTTGATAGAGACGCAGTACGTCCATTTCGCGTGAATATTCCGAAGGAAGCGCTCGTCGATCTTCGCCGTCGAATCGCGGCTACGCGCTGGCCCGACAAGGAGACGGTTACCGATCGATCGCAAGGCGTGCAGCTGGAAAAGCTCCAGGCGCTCGTTCGCTACTGGGGCACGGACTATAACTGGCGCATGGCGGAAGCGAAGCTCAATGCCTTGCCGCAGCTCGTAACGAACATCGACGGACTCGACATTCACTTCATTCACGTTCGGTCACGCCACCCAAACGCTTTGCCCCTGATCATAACTCATGGCTGGCCTGGCTCCATCCTCGAACTTCTAGGGACAATTGGTCCACTTACGGATCCTGTAGCTCATGGCGGTCGCGCAGAAGACGCTTTCGATCTCGTTCTGCCGTCGATGCCTGGTTACGGCTTCTCCGGTAAGCCGACGGGTACCGGCTGGAATCCAGACCGCATCGCGCGTGCCTGGGCGGAGTTGATGAAGCGCCTCGGGTACACCCGCTACGTTGCCCAGGGCGGCGACTGGGGCTCACCAGTGTCCAGCGCGATGGCGCGCCAGGCACCGGCAGGATTGCTCGGCATCCACATCAACTTGCCAGCGACTGTGCCGCCTGAGGTGGCGACTGTGCTCGCCGGCGGCGGCCCTGCACCGGCGCAACTCTCCGAGAAGGAACGCGCAGCGTTTGACTCGCTCGACATTTTCTACAAGAAGCGCAGGGCCTACGGCGCAATCATGGGCACGCGCCCACAGGTAATAGGCCAAGCCTTGACGGACTCTCCAGCGGGACTAGCGGTCTTCATGTACGACTACAACGACGGCGAGCCCGAGCGCCTGCTCGCCAAAGATGATTTCCTGGACAACGTCACGCTGTACTGGCTGACGAACAGCGCCACCTCATCAGCGCGGCTGTATTGGGAGACGAGTGGCCAAAGCGTTGTTCTTGCGGCGGCGCAGAAGACCTCCGAGATCTCGCTACCCGTGGCCATCACCATATTTCCGGAGGAGGTCTATCGAGCCCCGGAAACATGGGCCCGGCGCGCCTATCGCAACCTGATCTACTTCAACGAAGTCGACAAGGGCGGGCACTTCGCCGCGTGGGAGCAACCGCAACTTTTCTCTGAAGAGATGCGAGCCGCGTTTCGATCGCTGCGCTAGTCAGTCTTTGGGTAAATGAAAGATCAAACGGTGATGGTACCGCTTCTAGAACTGCCCGGCTGGTTGCAAGCGGCCGCCTGGGGACTATTGTCTGCATCCGGCCTGTTGATCGGGGCCGTTGGTGGGTACTACACGAAGTTTCAGCATACCACCATCGCCCGCGTGATGACGTTCGCAGCTGGCGTACTTCTGGCAGTGGTAGCAGTGGATCTGGTAGTCAAGGCGCGTGGCGCGACAAGCCTGTACTGGACGGTCATGGGTCTACTGTGTGGCGCAGCAGTCTTCAGTTCAGTTAACTGGTTACTCTCTCGCCATGGGGCAAAGCACCGAAAACGCTGCGGCGAATGCGTAGAGCAGCCGGCAGAAGAGCAGCAGCCCGGTAGCGGACTGGCGATCGCGGCCGGCACGTTCATCGACGGCGTTCCTGAAGGGGTGGTGCTGGGGCTGAGCGTGCTGCACCAAGGCGCGCCCGGGTTGGGAACGGTCACGGCGTTCTTTCTGGCTAACATTCCGGAAGCCCTATCGAGCAGCGCTGGAATGCGGCAGGCGGGACGGTCCAAGCGCTACGTGTTTGGGGTGTGGATTGGAATTGCCTTTATGATGAGCCTTGCTGCGGCGGTTGCCGGGCTCGTGCTCCGAGGCACCGGGCCAGCGGTCCGGGGGACGGTAGAGGCGTTCGCGGCGGGCGCGATCCTGGCGCTGGTCTCGGAGACGATGATCCCTGAGGCGTTCCACGGCTCCCCACAGTTCAACGGTCTGCTGCTGGTCGTCGGTTTTGTGGCCTTACTGATCCTGCTTGTACTCAGCCACTGAACTTATTGGCGGAGGACTCGGTCATGCCCGGGCGCGTCGAGAACTGCTGCCAGTAACTTCTCCAGTTTGTAACTTTAATTCCGCAGTGATTTGAACGCCGCTCGGAGTTCCTCAGTGAAGAGTTGTGGCTCTTCCCATGCGGCGAAGTGACCGCCCTTGTTCACCTCGTTCCAGTAAATGATGTTGTGAAAATTCTTGTTGGCCCAACTACGTGGCGCCCGGTAGATCTCGCCTGGGAAAATCGTGACCGCGACCGGGACTTTCGGAATGTCTATCGCGGTGAAGGGTCCCCCTCCAAGTTGCGTAGCGTCCCAGTAGGACCGCGACGAGGACGTGCCGGTGTTCGTGAGCCAGTAGAGTGTGATATCGTCGAGCATCTCATCACGCGTGAGTGCCTGCTCGGGCTCGCCACCGCTGTAGGTCCACGCGGCAAACTTGTCATAGAAGAAGGCCGCTAAGCCGACCGGCGAATCCGCCAGCCCGTAACCCAAGGTCTGCGGGCGGGTATTCATCATCTCGGCATAACCGAAACCCTTGTTGTAGAAAATGTCGAGTGATGCGTACGCTGCCTTCTCCACATCAGAAAACCCGGCGGGTACCGGCTCGCGGTTGCGGACGAGCTTCACTACGCTCGGGGGCGTGGTTCCGGGCATGTTGATGTGAATGCCCAGCAGTCCGGCCGGCGCCTGCACGGCCATCGCCTGCGAGATGATTGCTCCCCAATCACCGCCCTGCGCTACATAACGCTCGTATCCAAGACGCTTCATTAACACGTCCCATGCGCGCGCGACGCGGTCCGGGCCCCAGCCAGTCTGCGTCGGCTTGCCGGAAAAGCCATAGCCCGGATAGGTGGGCAGCACGAGATCGAAGGCGTCTTCCGCGCGTCCGCCGTGCGCCGTCGGATCGGTGAGTGGACCAATTACCTTGAGAAGCTCGAGGGCTGAGCCGGGCCAGCCGTGCGTCATAATCAGCGGCAGGGCATTGGCGTGACGCGAACGAACATGTATGAACTGAATGTCGAGACCCTCGATCGTCGTAACGAATTGCGGCAAGGCATTCAGCTTCGCCTCAGCCTTCCGCCAGTCGTAGTCAGTTCCCCAGTAGCGCACGAGTGCCTGGATCTTCGCCAGTTGCACGCCCTGGGATTGATCAGTGACCGTCTCCCGATCTGGCCAACGTGTCGCGAGTACTCGCCGGCGAAGGTCCACGAGTTCTGCTTCCGGAATGTTGATGCGAAAGGGACGGATTGCGGCTCGGGCCGTATCAGTTACGGTGACACTGTCGAGTTGGGTCTTGGTAACCTCAGTTTGGACTATGGTCGACTGCTTTTGGGTGGTCTTCTTTTCGGTAACGGTCTGTGCGTAGGTGGCGGCAACGATCAGGAGCAGGCTGAGGACACACGCGGCTACTGAGGTAAGAAAGCGGCGGGTGTTGTATATCAGTTGTTCGATCTGGTTCATGCTATTCCTTTCTAAATAACTGTCCGGTTGCGCATTTCATTCAATCGGCTGCGAAACACAAAAGCACACATCATGCGTTTGGTCGCCAAGCAGCCAGGTATAATTGCTGAATTTGCCTTTTAAGACTTGAGCTTAGGCTAGGATAAGAGGCCGGTCTGTGTGCTCGCGCACTTATAGCTGTTTCTTTGTGTTCGTGATGGACAATGACGCTAGTGTCTGCGGAGGGGCCGTCAGTTTCTGCTCATCGACGAGGCGCACAATCAAGAGTGAGGAATCGGGAAAATCTTTTTACTTGAGCACCGCGACGACTTCGATTTCAACTCGCGCATCACGAGGCAACCGCGCAACCTGTACTGTCGATCGCGCCGGCGGATCGCCTTTGAACTTCTTCCGGTAAAGCTCATTCAGCTTGTTGTAGTCGTTCATGTCCGCCAGGAACACTGTCGCCTTCACAACGTGATCGATACTGCTGCCTGAGGCCTCAAGCACCGCCGTCAGATTCATGAAAACCTGCTCGAGTTGCGCTTCAAAACCTTCAGGGAGCTGCCCGGTCTTTGAGTCGATGCCGATCTGGCCCGAGGTGTAAACCAAGTCTCCAGTGATGATCGCCGGAGAAAAGATCCCGTTTGGAGTTCCCGTCTTAACTGCTCGTCGCTTACCGGTTTGACCGGCTGCATAAGACGCGAGCATCGCGATAGCAACGAAAGCCAGTAACACTTTCTTCATGATCATCGACCTCCAAAATACTTTGCCAACGTACTCGACGCAGGTTTCCTTGTGGCGAGCGAAACTACAATCATCAACAACGCCGAGCCGATCACCATCGGCACCACCGGCATAAATCCAAAGACAGATGTTCCACCTGGCGTCCGCGATAGAACCTCGACGCCGCCGGGCGCCCACAGGACCGTCGCTGGCCCAGGCGCCGGTGCGGGAACCACTGACTGCAACACTGCCACCGCAACAACCGTCGACGCAGTCCAAAGAGCAACCGCCAAAGCACCCCACTTCGTGCTTCCCTTCCAGAACAACGCTGCAATTAGAAGTGGAGAAAGCGCCGCATAACCTGAAAACGCATACTGAATAGCGAGCTCAAAGATCGTTTCCGGCGCCTGCAAGGCGACGATGTAAGCGAAGAGCGTTATGAGAATGATGAAAATGCGTCCGGTTTGCACCTGCACGTGCTCACCAAAACGCGTTTTTCCGCCGTAGAAGGCGAAGACGTCCTCCGTGAACATAGTCGATAGAGCGAGAATCTGCGAGTCACTTGCCATCACCGCCGCCATAATTCCTGCACCCAACAATCCTGCAAGCCACAGCGGCGCGTAGTGCTTCAACAACACCATAATCACGTCGTCGCCGGCCGACTTCTCACGCAATTCATCACGCTGCTCGGGCGCCATGTTCTTGCCCTGAGTAGCCAGCACTCTTCTCGCTTCCTGCTTCTGCCTGATCTCCGGAATGTCAGTGACGCGATTCGCCATAACGCCAAGAAAGACGCAGGGCAGCCAGATCGCGAGTATGCAAATCGGATAGAAGATAACTGTCTTCTTAAACTGAGCCATCTTGCGCGCAGTCAAACAGAAGATCAGGATGTGTGGAAACGCGATCGCCGAGAGAGGAATAAAGGTGTAGCTGAAGAAGTAGTAGGGTGAAATGCGTTCGCGAGTAAGCAGCGACGACATCGGTGAATTCTGTATTGCGTTCGCAGCGCTGCCAAAACCTCCCATGCCCACGCCAATCACGATCAACGCAATCGCGCCGAAACAAAGGAAGAGCACCGTCTGAAAAGTATTGACCCACGCCGTACCGCGCATGCCGCCAAAGAACACATAACTCATCACCACCATCGCGACAATCGCGCCGCCAAACCAGAATGGGACTGTTCCGCTGCTGATGGTGGAGAGCGTTGTGCCGCCGCCCATGATGCCGATGATGATGTAAGGCACGAGGAGCACTGCCTGAACTACAAAGATCACAGTTCCGATGTGACTGCACTCCCAGCGATCTCGAAACATCTGCACCGGGGTCATAAAACCGTACTTCTTGCCAAGTGCCCAGACGCGCGTGCCGACGAGAAAGATCGTCAACGGAATCACGAGGCCTGACGACGAGGCCATCAACCCGAAAGTCACGATGCCGTTGCTGAACGCGTGTCCTGACGAACCGAGAATCGCAAACGCGGTCATGTTCGTGCCAAACAACGAGAACAGAAACACGAATGGACCGAGCGAGCGGCTGGCGAGAAAGTAATCTTCAGCTTCTTCTTTGCCCTTGGCGCGCCGGAAAGCAAAGATGCCGATGTAGAGAACGGTCGCGAGGTAAAGGAAAACGACTATTGCAGGAATCAAGCGCTCCGGTCCTCCCTGGTACTTGCTTCTTCAACTTCCTCTTCAAGGTGAGACGGCCAGGCATAAGTCACCAGCAGCCACATCAGCAGCGCCGCAGCCACTGAAAAGCATCCTTGATAAAAGAGTCCGATCGGAATGAAACCAAAGACCAGGCGAGAACTTCGCCAGAACCAAATGTCCTGATGAAGCACGTAGAGTACGACGACAGCAAGCACAAGCAGGATGTTTTTCACAGGAAGCGAGAAAGTAACAAGCGGCTTTGGTGAGTGTCAAGCCTTCTCTATCCACAGATTACACAGATTCTATAAACTATCTGTGTAATCTGTGGATAAAGTCTTCATACATGGCCCGAAGCCTTCACGCGATGGCTGCGGGAGTGATGGGAGTTGATGTTGTGGCGTTTGATCATGCGATCGAGAGTTTTGCGATCGACGGCGAGGACGCGTGCTGCGGCCTGCTTGTTTCCGCCGGTGTGCTCCAGCACGCGGGCGACGTAGCGACCTTCGATTTCTGAAAGTGTGACCCAATCCTCGATTGCCGCCTTCTCCACGGGAGCGGCTTCAGACTTCGGTGTGTCGCCCGGCTGGAGCGAATAGTTGCACACACGTTGCGGCAGATCCTTGACGCGGATCGTACCGTCGCACATAGCGACCGCTTGCACAACCGCATTCTCGAGTTCGCGAATGTTCCCGGGCCAGTTGTATCGTTCCAGCAAGGCGAGCGCTTCGCTGGAAAACTTCACCGACGGACTTAGCGAATAAACTCGATCAGCAAACGTCTGCGCTAATGGCGGAATATCTTCACGACGATCACGCAGCGGCGGCAAAACGATCGACACCGCGTTCAGTCGACAGAAAAGATCGTTGCGGAACCGTCCGGCTGAAACCTCTTGTTCGACATTGCGATTGCTCGCCGCAATTACGCGCACGTTTACCTTCTGTGTCTGGTTTGAACCAACACGCCGTATCTCGCCCATCTGCAAGGCGCGCAACAGTTCTACCTGAAACGATGAATTCGTTTCTGTGATCTCGTCGAGAAAAACAGTGCCGCCATCCGCGTCTTCCCACAAACCACGCCGATCTCGATCGGCGCCGGTAAACGATCCTCTCACGTGTCCAAACAGTTCCGCTTTAATCAGATCACCAGGGATCGCACCGCAATTCACCGCCACAAACGGTTGATCGCTGCGCCCGCTACGATGATGAATCGCCGAAGCGACGAGCTCTTTCCCCGTGCCTGACTCACCGGTAAGCAAAACAGGCAAGTCAGTATTGGCGACACGACCCACCTGTTTCATCACCTCGATGAACGCCTGGCTGCGTCCTACCAGCTCGATGTCTGGATGGTACGCAGCCGAGCGTCTTAGGGGTGAGGATCGCTGAGGCCGTTCTGTCAGTTGTTCACGTAATGCTGTTGAAAGTGATTGCAATTCTTCCGGACCGAAAGGCTTTAGCAAGTAGTCGTAAGCGCCAAAGGCAGTAGCATCGAGTGCGCCTGCTGCAGTGCCGTGCCCGGTCATGAGCACAACCTTCGCTTCCGGCATTTTTTCTTTGAAGTGACGAAGAACACTGAAACCGTTGGCGCCGCCCAGCACAACATCGCAGAAGACCACGGACCAGAGGGTGTCATCGAAACGCTCGAAGGCATCTTCGGCAGAAGGTGATTGGGTTACATTCCAGCCCTCGCCTCGCAAAACATCAGATACAAATTCGCGTACCTGGTATTCGTCGTCAATAACGAGTGCTTGATAGGTCCCCTCATTTGCGATCATCTTGCAGTCCTCCACGGCTTAACTTCTTATATTGATCACCACAATTGTAGTCATCCGTGTTTTATGAATTCGCGCGCCGCTGCATTACAGGTAATGCGATCACCGTCGTTCCAACACCTGGCGATCGGGGGAATTCCCAACTCATAGAGAGACTGGGCCTGCGATTCTTCTTTTGAATAGTCCGAACATTTCCGGCGAAAAAGCTCCTCGTTGTAAGAGAGGGACGACGACCTCGCCCTGGCCGTCGTCCCTCTTTCCACGCGCGAGGTTTTCACCCTGTTTAAACGCGCGTTTCTCGTAGATTCAATTCACCTCCCAAGACAGCTGCAGGTCGTCTGGCGGGAGCCAACCCTGACTGATACATGTAGACATAAGGAACAATAATGTTGGTGGCCGTGGATTGGCCCACTACCTTTCTCCAGAGAAGACTTACAAGATCCTGGCCCGAACTTGAGGGGGGCCAACACATGACTGTTTGTTAGATCAGTCGACTATTTCGCTTGGGCTCTGATGAAGCGAGAGGTGCCGTGAACGGCAATTGGAGTTACTCCGTCGAGCCGAAGACTATGTGTCAAACCGTCAGTTTGACAGGCTAAGCGGTATCGGAAACCTGCGCAATTGGGGAGTTTCCTGACGTAACCTCATCCTATTCCTGATTGAGTTCCGGGAGTCTCTCAGGGAGGTTTTGGGCCAGTTCATCACTCAACTTGTATCAGACCAACGATGATTGCGTAACGAACCAGGCCCGCGACTTCGTGAATACCAAGACGGTCCATCAACTGGGCGCGGTGGGTTTCGACAGTTTTAACGCTGATCTCGAGGTGTTGTGCGATTTGTTTAGTGGTCTTACCTTCGGCGATAAGGCGAAGTACCTCACGTTGGCGCGGACTCAGCGTCGCAAGCAGATCTCGCTTAGTAGCGCCCTTGCCATACTCGAGCAGAGTCTTCCGTGAGGTCTCCGGGGAGATATAGACTTCACCACGAACTACAGTCTGAATTGCCTGTTCGAGTTCAGTGCTGGCCGCACTCTTAGGCAGGAATCCGGCTGCTCCTTCGCGCAGAGCACGGATGGCGTATTCACCTGCTTCATGAACAGTCAACACGATGATTCGTATTTCCGGGTACTTCTTTGTGACCTGTTCTAAGACTTCGAAGCCGCCTCCGTCAGGCATCGTGATATCGAGGAGCATGAGATCGGGTCTCAGTTCGCCAACGAGTTCCAGCGCCTCGCTTCCCTTGCCGGCCTCACCGACGACGAGCATTCCTTCAATTTTTTCGACGAGTGCCCGAATACCAGCGCGGACCAGTGCATGGTCGTCAGCGATTAGCACACGAATCGGCTTCATGAGGTTGTCTGCCTATTTGTACTCAGTCGGGTACCTGCCGGGCAAAAGTGAGCTTGAGAATTAAACAAAATAAAACCCTCCCACCGGTTTTAGAATGCATCATTGCAGGAATTCCCCCTATTCAACAATAGGGAATAACCTGAGCCGCGGATGTTTGGTCTGGCGCTATGAGGCAATATTAGGTTGAACGAGGCGGTAGGGGAAAAGCAGTCTAGCAGACGCTTTTGCAGGTCTGTGTGGCTTTGCCTCAAAAGTCGGAAATCAGTCTGCAGAGCGCCAAAGGCGCGGAATATGATAGCCAGGGGCAAGCGCCGAGCAGAGCGAGGCGCGTCGCCCCTGGGTCCACGCGTAAACAACCGTGAAGCTCTGAAAGAGCGCAATAATAGCGAAGATATTTCGCACTTTCAGTGCTCTCTTCAATTGGTGTCTGATAACCAGGGGCGACGCGCTTCGCGCTTGCCCCTGGCTATCATATTTCGCGCCGTTGGCGCTGCGCCCGACTGGATTCCGACTTTTGAGGCAAAGCCGGTCTGTGTAAGCAATCCGGCCGAAACAAGGTGATTGCCATCGGCAACTGAGAGAGTTAGAATGCGGACCATGAATTCGTTACGATTTAATTTTCCTCACACCGTTCCACTCGTGCAATGGGAGGACGGAAGCATACGAGTGCACGGCTCACGCGTGACGCTCCATACTATAGTTGGTCGATTCCGGGTAGGCGATACACTTGAGGACATTCACGACGGCTTTCCGACAGTCTCACTGACGCAAATTAACGCAATAATTGACTGGTACCTCAATAACCAGGCTGAGGTAGATGCGTACCTTGAGCAAGAAGAAGCAGAGGCTGAAAAAATGCGTCAGGAGATTGAGAGCACTCCTGAATACCAGGCTTGACGCGTAGAGCTTCGTCGGCGGATAGCGGAGTTGCGAAAGACCTAAAACTCACTACGCGCACACAACATGATTCGTCTCCTCACCGACGAAAACTTCAACCAAAAAATTCTCCGAGGTTTGGCTCGACGCTCAATTTACGCCGGCATCCTATCGGTAAGGAATGCGGGACTGGCCGGACAGCCAGACATGTTTTTACTAAAGTGGGCTGCTCGGGAGAATAGAACGATTCTGACGCACAACACGAAGACCATGAAAAAATTCGCCGAGGAGTTGTTGATACCACTCTAACAGAGTATCAATCCGGCATCACGTCACTCCTTAACAGGATGTCAGAAACAGCATGGCCGGATGAAGATCTAGGCGAGTGTAGGTGGCAACACGAACTGCCCGAGGTGGGGACCAGAGTAATTTTGGGCGGTGCGCAGTGCGAGTTCCAACGCCGGGCGGGTAGTCTCCGGCGTGATCACTGCATCGACGAATCCGCGCGCGGCCGCGTACTTCGCATCGAGTTCCATATCGTAAGTCTCACGAACCTTGTCCATCTCGGCCGTCAATTCCGCGTCGGGAGACTCTCCGTTTTTCTTTAACTTCTCGAGTTGACTGCCAAACACCGCCTGCACAGCCGAGTCGCCTTCCATCACTCCCATACGACCGGTGGGCCAACTGTAGATAAAGTCAGGATCAAAACCCTGACCTGCCATCGCGTAGTATCCGGCCCCCGAGGCGTGATTGACGGTGAGAACGATCTTGGGGACAGTGGCAGTCGCCATTGCTTCAACAAACTTCGCGCCGGCGCGAATTATCCCCGAGTGCTCCGCGTCTGGCCCAACCATAAATCCCGAAACGTCCTGCACGAACAGCAGCGGTGTTTGATGTCGAGTACAGGTCTCAATGAAGTAAGCAACCTTCTCTGCCGACTCGGTGTAGATGATGCCGCCAAAGCGCGGCGGCTTGCCGCCCGGCATGCGAACCATCCCGCGATGATTGGCGATCACTCCGACCTGGATGCCGCAAATGCGAGCATGAGCCGTGATCATCTCCTTGGCATAGTCAGCCTGAAACTCGTCGAGATGACCATCATCCAGCAAACACTCCAGTAACTTTCGCACGTCGTAGGGTTGTCGATGATCTTCAGGAATGATTTCGTAAAGTTCTTCCGCGGATCGTAACGGCTCGCCACCGGACTCACTTGAGAACGCATTCGCCGGCTTGGCCAGCTCCGACACAAACTCTCGAATCTTCTCGATGCACGTTTGATCGTCCGGCACGCGGTAATGGGCCACGCCGGAGAGTTCGTTGTGAGTGCGAGCGCCTCCGAGAGTTTCATTGTCGATGGTCTGTCCGGTTGCGCCTTTAACCAAATTAGCGCCCCCGAGTCCCATGAACGAAGTACCCTCAACCATGATGATGATGTCAGAAAGTGCCGGCAGATATGCGCCGCCCGCGATGCATGGTCCCATTACCGCCGAGATCTGCGGCACTTTCAAATAACGCCGCATGATTGAGTTGTAATAGAAGATTCGTGAGGCGCCGTATTGACCGGGGAAAACTCCTCCCTGATATGGCAAGTTAACACCGGCGGAATCGACCAGATAAATAATCGGCACGCGTGAGCGCATCGCGATTTCCTGCGCGCGCAGGATCTTCTTGATCGTTTCGGGCCACCATGAACCTGCTTTTACAGTCGCATCGTTGGCGACCACAACGACTTCTCTGCCCTCAACACGACCAACAACAGTAACGACACCGGCGGCCGGAGCACCACCCTCATATTGATCGAACGCCACTAGCAATCCGATCTCCTGTGAGTAGGAACCTTTATCGAGAAGCAGTTCGATACGTTCTCGGGCCGTCAGCTTACCTTGCTGGTGTTGGCGATCAATCTTATCAGGACCACCACCGCGACGAAGTTTGGCTTCGAGTTGCAGCAGTTGTTCACTTAGTTCGCGCAGGCGCGTCGATTGTTTTGTTGCCGAACCATTCGGAGATTTTTTCATTGTGCGAGTCTAACGGCCTCCTTGGAGTGCGGCGGCCTGGCGCCGCTTTAGCCTTTGATCATGTGATCGAGAACAAAGCGGCGCCAGGCCGCCGCACTCCAAGGAGGCGCCTCTACCGTTGTTGCCAGATTGTGCGAAGCAATGCCTCGGAATCAGTCGAAGCAGGCACGCCTTCGACAATCGCCACGCGAGAACCACGCAGTTCGAGCGCTACCCCACCACTTGCAGTTTGCCATTCCATACGATCGTCAGCGGCTTTCGTTTCTTTCGCCTCAGAGTATCGCTTTGAAGTCCGCTTCGCGTAAGCATCGAAAAACTCGCGCGCGTCCGCGGGCGTATCCCAGGCCGTTAACTGCGCGATGAAAAACTCGTCCGGTTTGCCGGTTTCATAAAGCGCAAAACGATCGCCTCCCCAACCCGCAGAGGCTTGCTTCGATTCAGCCTTGTTTTTCAAAAACTCATCAAGAATCAGGTAACAGCCCCATTCACCATTGACGTCGTAGTCGATGCGTTTCCAGGCTGGACCAAGAATAGTTTTGAAATCCGGCAGCGCGAGTTTCTGTGGAGCTTCGTAAGTGAAGTATTTTTCAGCATGCAGAATCTGCTCACTTGATTGCGGCAGTTTTTTGAAAGCTTGCGAAACCATCTCCCAACCGCCACGTTTGTAAAGCTGCGTGGCCCATGCCGAACCTTCTTCATACGGAAACAGCAACGACTCACGCAACGCTCGCGGTGCCTGCCTGAACTGTTCCGACGCTATTTCCTGTCCTCCGAGACTTTTGATGAATGCCAACGCCACGAGGGGATTCTTTGACATGTAGATTGTCATCGCGAGTGTCGCATCACCTTCGATCAGCGCATGTGCTGCAAGCTCGGCATCAGAATCTCCTTTGGGCCATTTTTCGAAGCGCTTGAGATTGAAGTGCTGATCCTGCAGCGCGTGCGTCAACTCATGGGCCATGACTGGCTTTTGACCGTCAAGCTCGATCCAATCAGCGAGATAAAACTGTTGCGCCTTGGGATCGTAATACCCGGCCACCTGTTCTGTGAGTAGTTTCACTAAAAACGTACGATACGCAAAATCTTTGGGCGCAAGACCAAACGCACGGAGCAGCACCTCAGCCGCATGCATTTCAGCGGGTGTGGTATCGGAATCGAGGTTCTTGATAATCATCCGCTCGATATCGGCGCGCGACTGGGCACCACTCTTTACTGCCTTAAGTATCGAGAGTTCTCGCAATTCGCTCGTTTCTTTGAGCATCGCGGCGGTTGTCGAGACAATCGCCGCATTTTGGGCGTTCGCGGTAGCAGCAGTCTGTGCCTGACTTCGTGACAGAAAGTTGCCAGTGCCGAAGGATAACAGGGTCAGTAGGGCCAGCCCGGCGCTAATTTGCTTTGACATATTGGTATATTCACTCTTATAGTCCGCTAAACGTTTACAGCTAAACAAGGATCAGGATTAATTCCTTCTCTCGCTTATGAGTTCGGAAGGCTTTGCTCAGATGACAAGCCCTGCCCCTGAAGATGTATTCGGCGTTTGGCACGAAACCTTGCTTCGTGTGCGTTACTCCGAAACGGACAAGATGGGCATCGTTTATTATGCCAACTATTTGGTCTGGTTCGAAATCGGCAGGACTGATTATTGTCGCGCACGTGGTTTTTCTTACCGCGATATGGAAGAAAACGAAGACGCGTTTCTAGTTGTCGCCGAGGCGTATTGTCGTTACAAGGCACCTGCTTATTACGATGATGAACTAATAGTTCGTACGCACATTACAGAATTACGTAAACGTTCACTTCGTTTTGGATATGAAATTGTTCGTGCCTCCAATGGTCAGGTTGTCGCGGAGGGAGAAACGGGTCACGTGATCACTGATTCGCGCGGCAAAGTTCGATCGTTCCCGGAAGGATATGCGCAACGATTATTAGCTCCTCCTATCATCAAGTCTCAACCAGGTCCAGCAGTGCCTAAAGAGACAGCTCCTGAATAAGTAAATAAAAGTTCATTAAGTCGTATAGGTCTTAACGAACCTTAACATTTCTTTTCGTCACAACTCATCACTTCACGGTGTTTCAAATTCAGAGCCCCAGATCTTTTGTAACTTTTTTCAAGTTCAGTCGTTTTAAGATCAAATGATGAGAGCCTCGTTGCTACTTGCGATAGCAACGAGGCTCTGGATGACAATACAAGTTCGATTGCCTCGCGGCGCTCAAGTTGCATCGTCGACGCCCGCATCTTAGCGCACCTGGTGGACGAGCTTCAACCCAAGGGGAGGTCTACCATGCGCCGCTACGCGATCTTGTTCGCACTCGTCTCACTGTTGCTTCCGGCAACTGTGTTCTCCCAGACACGCACTCCCGAAGCTGCCGTCGATCACTATAAAAAGGCCTTAAAGAAATCCGGAAACGGCGACTTCGATGGCGCAATCGAAGATTACACCCGCGCTATCAGACTGAGTTCACACTTCGACACGAGTAAAACGCCTGATCGTTTGGGAAATTCATTCACAGTTCCGGACACTATTACAGTTATCGATCCATTCACGGCCAACGCTTACTCCAATCGTGGGCTGGCACGCTTCAAGAAAGGCGACTACGTTGGCGCAATTGATGACTACAACCACGCGTTGGAAATCAGACCCGGACTTGCCACTGCCTACCTGAATCGCGCGGCAGCACTCCGCGCAAAAGGCGATCTTGAAGCCGCGGTGAAAGATCTGGATCGCGCAATTGCGTTGAAGAAAGATTTCTTTGAAGCATTCAGTAACCGTGGCAGCATCCGGCTCGATCTAAAGGACGCCAACGGAGCTTTGTCAGATCTGAACCATGCTATCGAACTCAACGACCGCATTGCCGAACCCTACTATCAACGTGGTTATGTGCACATGGCATTAAAAAACTTTGACAGTGCCTTATCTGACTTTAACCGTGCGATTCAACTGTCGCCGAATTTGGCGTGGGCATACCAGGGACGCGGCACTACAGTGATGTTTCAAGGGAAGATGCTGGAAGCGATGGATGATTTCAACCGGGCTATCGAGCTTGACCCGACAATCGCATGGTCCTACTTCAATCGCGGACTGGCAAAAGTATTTCTCGGTAAGGAAGCTGAAGCGGAACCAGACTTCGCTGAGAGTCTGAGATTAAAACCGGAGCTGAAAGCTGAGATGGACCGGCGGATCCATTTGGCGAGACAACTGCGACGAATCGGAAATTCAAATAGGTCCTATTGATTGTGGCTCAAGCTTAATCGCTGGATGTCCTTTGCCCTGCCGGTTGCTTCATCGATGTCCAGTACCGCAGCGCAGATGCGCACCTCTCCTGAAGAATGCTCGGCGCGTCGCGCGGTGACAGAGGTAAACCGCGCGATGACGTCGGCTTTATTCATTCCGATTACACCCGCATAACTTCCGGTCATTCCCAGATCCGTCAAGTAAGCAGTGCCGCCAGGCAAGATTCTCTCGTCAGCCGTTTGCACGTGAGTGTGTGTGCCAACAACAGCCGAAACGCGGCCATCAAGATGCCAACCCATCGCCACCTTTTCCGACGTCGCTTCGGCGTGCACGTCAACGATGCGAACAGTTGTCCCTGCAGGTAATGATTCCAGCACGGTGTCGATTACTCGAAAAGGATCGTCAGACGGCGGCATAAACACGCGACCCATCACATTCATCACGGCGACTTTCGCGCCATTCACTTCGCCGACCCAGCATCCGCTGCCGGGAGTGTTGGGCGGATAGTTCGCGGGACGAATCAGCCGCGGCTGTTTACGAATGTAGTCGATCGCTTCTTTCTTATCGAAGATATGATTGCCTGAAGTCATCACATCTATCCCGGTAGAAAACAGTTGCTCGCACAACTGTGGCGTGACTGAGAATCCGCCAGCGAGATTCTCGGCGTTCATGACCGCAAGATCGATCTGATGCTGCTCGCGCAAATCCTGAATGCGCTCGAGCACAGCAATGCGCCCAGGCTTCGCGACGACATCTCCGATCATAAGAACTTTCATATGAAGCTTGTTTGATGCAGAAGAAAACCGCGAACCCTGGATCGTAATCGTGTGAATCAAACGAGAGCACGATTTACGATTCACGACACGCGGTTTACTGGCTGGAGGGAGATCCGCATTTGCCGTTCCGAAGCCGTAATTGAACCTGCATAGACAGGTGGGTGACCTCTTAATGCCGCTGCCTCCGGCAGTTCTTAACTATGAAGAAATGCACTGGCAAACGACCTCGGTCTCCCTAATCAACGGCGTTGGCTCAATCATCGTAACTCGGTGACGAACACCGCAGAACGTGACCCTCCGCCGCCACGGATAGTAGCACAGCAGCTAGCCACAAAAAAGCACATAGTCATAAAAAAGTTAGCCACAAAAAGGCACATAAAGCACAAAAAGAAAGACTTCAAATTGAGTTCTCTTTTTTGTGCTTTATGTGCCGTTTTGTGGCTAAAATTTTTGTGGCTAACCGAGGCTGAGCTTGCCGGCGCCGCCTTGTTCATGTTCGAGACTACTGCGAACTTTGAGCAGGCGATCGAGCATTTCCGCACACTCCGCGCTGCGTGCGGCTAGTTGTGAGTCAGCCTGTTCATGCATGTTTTTAAGGCGGTGCAGTTCGTCCGCAATATGCAGCGCGGCAAGGATCGCGACTTTCAGCGAGTCGACAGTCAAGGTGCCGGAAGAGATTTCCCGCATCCTGCTATCGACGAATTCCGCGAGTTGAATAATGTATTCCGTATCGCCGTCAGACCGAATGTTATAGGTCTGGTTATAGATTTCAACTCGGATGGTGGGACTGCTGGTACTGCCTTCCATACTGCTTTTGTTGATCATGCGGCCGATCCCGGAACTCATCTGAGCTCCTCTACCATTTCCGGATCGAGAGCGGCAACCGCATCAAGCATGGCTTCAACTTTCATGCGGATGGTTTCACGTTCGGCGAGCAGCTTCTCGACCTGGTTTTCGAGTCGCTCTTTCTCATTGAGCACATTGCCCATGTCGCGGTGAATTAACGCTAGTTCTTTTTCGAGATTCTCTTTTTCCTGACGCAACGTCTTGGTGAGTTCGATAGTGCGATAGATCTTATCTTCGAGATGAGAAAACTTTTCCAAGCCTGACAGACCTACCATCAATTTGTCTCCCGAAAGTTGGACTAGAAACGAGGGCGATTATCCGCCTTCGCGCCTGCGAGCGCAAGACTCATTTTGCAATCACGCATGATTTATTTTTAGCGCTGCTCCGCTGCAAACGTTTCGAGTAGCGCCGAGGTCAGACGAGAGTGATACTCTTCGACTTCCTCGTCACGCAGAGTACGCTCATCCGAACGATACTCCAGCCGCAGAGTCACAGAACGTTTCGAGGCTTGAATATTGGCACCTTCGAAAGTACCGACAAGCTTCACGCTGCGACAGTCAGCAACCTGCTGCTTGTTAACCGCCGCGAAGATTTCATCAAGTACGACGGCACGATCGACAAGCAGTGAGATATCTCTTATTACAGATGGATACCGAGGCAGCGGCGAGTACTGGATCACTTTACCAGGACTACTTAGCAACGCGCCGAGGTCCAACTCCAATACATAAACCGGTTGTCGAAACTTGTACGACGTGGCAACAGTTTCAGCCAGTCGACCAATCGTGCCGAGTGACCTTCCATCGCTACTACTAATCAGCGCACTCTGCCCCGCACGCAAGTGACGAGCAGACGTTGGAGTGAAAGTTAGTGGACTGACGTTCATCCAATCGACAGCAGCTTCCAACGCGCCTTTTAGATCGAAGAAGTCGAGCTCGCGTTCGGCTTGCGCCTTATTCTCTTCGAGCGCGCCGCCGGTTGCTACGATACCGAGTGCGAGGGATTCCTCGGGAAGTTCGCCGGCTTTCAAAGTCGAGAAAATGCGCCCAATTTCAAACAATCGCACATCACGTATGCCGTGATTCAGATTGTGACGCACAGAGGTCAGCAGACCAGGCAGCAGCGTCGAACGCATCCAAGCCGCATCCTCAATGATTGGATTTGCCAACTGCGGCTGGTTGTCTTCGTGACCAGCCAACGACGGAATCAGATCAAAACGAGACTCCTGTTGGATAAAACTCAAATTGATCGCTTCGTCGAAGCCGAAGGCGTTCAGCGCGCGACGCAAAGAACGCTGCTGCATCTCAGTCGGCTGGTATTCGCCTGACATGCTCGACGGTGGGAGTTCGGATCCGATCTTCTCGTAGCCGGTATGTCGCGCGACTTCTTCGACAAGATCTTCTTCCTGATCCACGTCAACTCGCCACGACGGAACTTTGAAACTCATTCTGTCTTCGGAACCGCCGGCGCGTTCAAAGCCGAGCCCACTGAGTATCCGTATGATTTCATCAGTTTCAACCGAAAGCGACGTGAGAGCAGGAATACGCTCGGGATGGAGTTCGACAACTCGCTCACCCGAAGGTTTCGGATAGATATCGATTGCGTCTTCGGTTGCAACACCTCCTGCAAGCTCGCAGATCAGATCGACACAGCGTTGTTGGGCGTGTAGCACGCCTTCGCGATCGGCGCCCCGTTCAAACCGTCGCGACGCTTCGGTGTCCATGCCGAGTTTGCGTGCAGTTTGACGAACGGAATTTGGATCGAAATAAGCGCTTTCGATTAGCACGTCTTTTGTCTGGTTCGAAATCTCTGACTCTTCACCCCCCATGATTCCGGCAAGGGCCACAGCCTTTTCAGCGTCAGCGATGACGAGCATGTCGTTGGTAAGCGTTCGCTCCACGCCGTCGAGCGTCTTGAGGTTCTCTTCGGCTGCTGCGCGACGAACGATGATCCTTTTTCCACCAAGCTTTTCTAAGTCGAAGGCGTGTAATGGCTGGCCCAGTTCGTGAAGTACGTAGTTCGTAATGTCGGCGACATTGTTAATTGGCCGCTGACCGATCGCTTCGAGACGCTTCGCGAGCCAGTCAGGTGATGGACCAATCTTCACACCGCGCACAAGACGCGCAGCGTACCGTGGACACAGATCCGGATCTTTGATCTCGACTGAAGTCAGAGCCGAGGAGCGACCTTCAGTCCTTGGCTCTTCACTGGCAGGCAGTCGTAGCTGCCCTTTCTCAATCACTGAAACTTCGCGCGCAATGCCGACATGCGACAAACAGTCGGGCCGGTTCGAAGGCACTTCGACGTCCAGCACGGCATCGGCGCCGTGTTCGTCCACAGCATCAATCGCCAGACCAATCATCGTCAGCCGATCGCGCAACTCCGCAGGACTCAGCCTGGTATCCGTAAGCTCCTTGAGCCACTCGCAACTAATGAACATTCGTTTGTTTGTCTGTGTTCCGTCGTTTCTTTGTCTGTGTTCCGTCGTTTCTTTGTCTCTGCTCCGGAGGAGCAGCATGTTTATAGTTTTTGCCGCTAAAAATAGGATTTTCGCTCCAGCGGAGCGACATGTTTACATCGCGCTCCTAACGGAGCGCATTATTGTTTTGCGACGAAAGCTATAAACATCTTGCTCCTACGGAGCAAAAGCATTCCTTACGCTACGGAGCAAAAGCATTCCTCACGCTACGGAGCAAGAGCATTCCTTACTCAAACTTTTCCAAAAATCGCACGTCATTCTCAAAAAGCAAACGTATGTCGTCGAGCTCGTACATCAGCGCGCACATGCGATCGATGCCAAATCCAAAGGCAAACCCGGAAAACTGCTGCGGGTCGACACCAACGATGCGCAGCACCTTCGGATGCACCATTCCGCAGCCACCGAGTTCGATCCAGCCCGAATTTTTACAGATTCGACAGCCGCTGCCTTTGCATTTGAAGCAACTGAAATCGAATTCAGCGCTCGGCTCAGTGAACGGGAAATACGATGGGCGAAAGCGCGTCACAGTATCAGGCCCGAACATGCGCCGCAGAAACTCCGCGACCGTGCCTTTCAAGTGCGCCATGCTGATACCGCGATCGACACACAATCCTTCGACCTGAAAGAACATCGGATTGTGCGTCGGATCCGGAGTGTCGCGTCGAAAGACGCGGCCTGGCGCAATCATGCGCACTGGCACACCACGACGCTGCATCGCGTGAATTTGCACGGTCGAAGTTTGCGAACGAAGCGCGAATCCATCGGTCGTGTAGAAAGTATCAGCCCATCCTCGTGCCGGATGGTTCTCGGGAATGTTGAGAGCCTCGAAGTTATAGAAGTCGGTTTCGATCTCCCGACCGTCCTCGATTGCATAGCCGAGAGCAACAAAAACATTTTCGAGACGCTCTCGCAGCAAAGTGATCGGATGGCGGTGTCCGGTGCGTGGTCGGCGTCCCGGCAGAGTGACATCGATGCTTTCACGGGCCGTGCGAGCTTCTTCGATGTGGCTCTTCAGAGTCTGCTCGGCCAAGTCCAAAGATTGAACCAGCGCCGCTTCAGTAGACTGGACCAATTGTCCGAAAGCAGCCCGCTGTTCCGGCGCCACGCGACCAATCAGCTTCTTTGTCGCCGCGAACACACTCTTTTTGCCAAGATGGCGCGTGCGCAATTCACCCAACGCGCGCTCTTCTGCAACTGCGGTTTCAAGATTGAGCGCCGCGAGTGTCGACGCATCACCAGTAAAGCGGGCAAAGCGTTCGAACTCTTGCTCGAACGCTTTGCGTGCTGCTTCTACCTGGTTTTCGGGTGATAGTTCTTTCTCGCTATCAGTCATTGAACCGATTCTGTCTTAGTTCTTCCTAACCGCAACCCATTTACCTTGCAATTGACCCGAGTAATCGTACTCGCCCGAGAGTTTTCCTTCGACGACCGTCGCGCTCATCGAGATCGTTCCATTCTGACCTTCGAGCTGAAACACGAGTTTGCCGTCTTTCCACGTGCCTGATTTGACGGTCGACTCACCGAGTTGCGAACTGCTGCTACCCGTTACGGTCTCGCCTTCAACTTTGAGCACGAGCAGGAATGGAAACGGTTGTCCATTTGCGTCAGCAACTGCTTCCCATTGCCCGCTGAGATTAACAGCACCAGCAGCAGGAGCTGCGGCAGCAGCCGGCGTGGCCGCGGCAGCAGGTGTCACTTTCTTGAGTTCGAGTGGAATCTTCTGCGCTCCGTCACCAGCTTCGCCAATGATCTTATCGCCATCAACTTTGCCCACGAACGTGTGGTCTTTTGAGTCGAAGACAAGAGTCAGTGTTCCGTTCTCAAACTTTCCTTCAGTTATATCGATGTTTTTGTCACCGTGCTTCGCGCGTCCCGTAACCTTGGCGCCTTCGCTTTTCAACTCAAGCGAAATCTTCTGCTCCTGCCCGTTAGGCGCCTTCACCGTTCCTTCGTACGTGCCAGTTGGCCCCTGAGCGAATGCAGCAATGCTGCCGAGCACGAACGTGAGCGCCAGTAAACCGATTCGGTTGATTATGTATTTCACTGATCTATTCCTTTCAAAAACTACGCCGCCTTATTGCTCTGCTCACTATCGAGAGCGCTCTTGGCCTGGGATGCTACCTGTGCAAACGATTCCGGTTGATGAACAGCGAGATCGGCAAGCACTTTGCGATCGAGCTCCAGCCCCGCCAGTTTGAGTCCGTGCATGAGTTGCGAATAATTCAGACCATTCAAACGCGCTGCTGCGCCGATACGAACAATCCACAGACTACGAAAATCACGCTTCTTCAATTTGCGCCCGGTGTAAGCGAAGTTCAAACCACGCTCGACTGACTCTTTCGCAGACCGGTAAAGTTTTGATTTTGTGCCGCGATAACCTTTCGCCAGCTTTAATATTTTCTTGCGTCTTTCGAGACGCTTATTGCCACGTTTTGCTCTGGGCATATGATTCCTCCCTTTTTATTAAGATCGAACCACAGATTACGCAGATGTAATCTGTGGTCTATTAATCTCTTCCGTACGGCAACATCGACATCACGCGGTCGTGATCCGCTTTGGAGACAAGCACATCTATATCTAGATGGCGTTTCCGCTTATTAGTTTTCTTCGTCAAAATGTGTCGCGCATGCGAATGGCCACGCTTGATTTTCCCAGTGGCGGTTAGGCGCACTCGCTTCGCTGCACCTTTGTGCGTTTTAAGTTTTGGCATTGATGAACCTTCCTTTGTTCTTTGTTCTTGGTTCTTTATTACAAAATACAAAGTACCAAGCACAAAGCTCTTACTCTGTTTGCGTGGGCGTCTCGGGCTTCGCGCCGCCGCCCTTATGTCTCTTTGGTCCAAGAATGATGAACATCTGATTTCCTTCCATTCTTGGCCGCGCTTCAACTTCACCGACATCCGCAAGATCCCGCTCCAGCTTTTCCAGTATGCGCGCGCCTAATTCACGGTGCGTCATTTCGCGGCCGCGAAACCAGATGGTGGCTTTCACTTTGTCGCCCTCCTGCAGCCACTCGCGCGCGTGCTTCATGCGGTAGTCGTAATCGTGATCGTCGGTACCCGGTCGAAACTTAACTTCCTTGACCGTTATCGTTACCTGCTTCTTCTTTGCCTCGTTTGCCTTCTTCTTGGCTTCGTACTGATACTTTCCGAAATCAATGATGCGGCAAACGGGAGGATCGGCATTTGGAGCGACCTCGACAAGGTCGAGCCCCTTCTCCCGGGCGGAACGCACAGCATCGCGCACGTCCATCACGCCCAGTTGTTCTCCCTCCTCACCAATCACGCGCACCTCGGGCACGCGAATTCTCTCGTTAATACGAACTGGCGGTAGACGCCGGTTATCAGGACGCTGACCGCGACCTCGAAAGCCTGTAGCTATTGCTGCACCTCCTAAGTTGAGCCGACGATTTTTAGTAGGTCCTATTCATCGTCAGCTAGTTGTTTGCCAACGCGCGGGTTTCAACCAACCGGCGCGCCATCTCCTTAAACTCTGCGATGGACATCACCCCGATATCGCCCTTCGCACGCTCTCGCACTGCCACCGCCTTCTGCTCCATCTCGCGATCGCCGAGCACGAGCATAAACGGCACTTTCTGTAACTGAGCATCACGAATCTTAGCGCCAATTTTTTCGCTTCGCAGATTCGTCTCTACACGCATGCCAGCGACGCGCAGTTCACGCGCCACTTCTTCCGCGTATTCATTCACTCGATCCGTGATCGGCAACACCGCAACCTGCACCGGCGCCAGCCACATCGGGAACGCACCGGCAAAGTGCTCGATCAAGACTCCGAAGAAACGCTCCATCGATCCGAAGAGCGCGCGATGGATCATGATCGGCTGGTGCGGCTTGTTGTCTTCGCCGATGTACTCGAGTTGAAAACGCTGCGGCAAATTAAAGTCAAACTGCACCGTCGTCAATTGCCAGGCTCGACCAATCGCATCTTTCACGCGAATGTCGATCTTAGGACCATAAAACGCTGCTTCACCTTCAATGCGCTCGTACGAAATACCACGCGTGTTCAAAGCATCAACCAGAGCGGCTTCAGCACTCTCCCAATCCTGATCTTCGCCGAAGAACCCACTGTGATCCTCGCCTCTCACAGAGAGTTCGACCTTGTAGTCCTTAAAGCCAAACGCCTCATAGACGCTCAAAGCAAAGTCGATACAGCTCACAATCTCGCCACGCACCGTTTCCGGCGTGCAGAAAATATGTGCATCATCCTGCGTGAACCCGCGGACACGTATCAGGCCGTGCAAAGCTCCGGAAAGCTCAGCGCGATAACACGTGCCTAACTCCGCAAAACGCAAAGGCAGATCACGGTAGGAGTGCTGCGCCGATTTGTAGATCCCGATGTGGAACGGGCAGTTCATCGGCTTTATACGGAACTCCTGCTCTTCAAACTCCATCGGCGAAAACATGGAGTCGGCATAGTTGCTCTCGTGCCCACTCGTAAACCAAAGCTCGCGCTTGGCGATGTGCGGCGTGAAGACCAGTCCGTAACCGCGAAGCAAGAGTTGCTCGCGCAGGTAGTCTTCCATTTCCTTGCGGATCGCGCCGCCTTTCGGGTGCCAGAAGACGAGTCCCTGCCCGTACTCTTCCTGGATCGAAAACAGATCCAACTCACGACCCAGACGGCGATGGTCACGCTTTTCAGCTTCCTCACGTTGCTTTAACCACGCATCAAGCTCTTCCTGCGTGAAGAAAGCCGTGCCGTAGATCCGCTGCATCTGCGGTTGCGATGCGTCGCCTTTCCAGTATGCGCCGGCAAGCGAAAGCAGTTTGAAAGCCTTCAGCTTGTTCGTGTTCGGAACGTGCGGACCGAGACAGAAGTCGATGAACGGAGAGCCCTCGATGTAATAGACACTCACAAAGTCGCCGGCCTTCTCGTCAATCAATTCACACTTCAACGGCTCGTCGCGTTCACCGAAGACACGCAGCGCTTCGTGCTTGGGGATCTCTTCGCGCCGATAACCAAGACTCTTGCTTGCGATCTGCTTCATCCGTTTTTCGATCGCAGGCAGATCGGCTTCCGTGAGCGGCTTCGGCGTTATGACGTCGTAGAAATAGCCGTAGCGCGGATCGTCGAGTAGCGCTGGTCCGATTCCGAGTTTGGTGCCAGGGAAGAGATCGAGCACTGCGGCCGCGAGGAGGTGCGCCGTTGAGTGACGCAAAACTTCGAGACCGTCGCGCGTTTGCGGCACGATGGGTTCAATCTGAACGGTAGCGGTTACCTCGCCGTTGCTCGGGCGGAGCGTATCGAGTGGCGCCGTAAGGTCCACCTCGCGTCCGCCAACCTTCGCTGCCAAAGCCTGTTTCGCGAGATCGCGATCCAGTTGCTTTAGAGCCTCGGCCACCGTTGCCGAATCAGGCACGGGGATCGCTTCACCGTTTTTCAGTTGTACATTGATCTCGCTCATTTAACTCTCCCCAGACGCGCCGAAAACCCTAGCCGTTAACAACCAAGCGCGCGCGGGGACCACAACAAAGACCTGAGTCCCGAGGCCGAAGACCATCCCTACGATTTACGATTCACTAATATTTGTTACTTCAGTCGATCGGATTCGATAGGAGCGCCTTCGCCGCGCGCCCGCGTGGTTGCGGGTCGGCAATTAAAAAGTAAAGAATCGAGTAGTTGTTCGATTCATGACGAAGGTCTTCCGGAGCATCCTATCAAAAATTAGAAATTACCAACGACGGCGGATTCTAGCAAAGCCTTTGTAATGGTGCAAGTTACAAATCGGCGACAAAGAAGCAGGGTTAGCCACAAAAAGGCACAAAAAGCACATAAGTTAGCCTGTTTTAGTTTACTATCTTGTGGTCTCCGAAACCCAGTCTCCGAGGAGTCAAATTGCAGCGTACAAGAACAGCTTTTACCCTATGCCTGGTTCTCCTCATCGTGGCAATTTGTGCGAAGGGTCAGCAAAAAGCCCCGCGCGAGTTTGTCTCTCCAATTGGGGGGTTTGGCATCATGCTTCCCCAATCTAAAGCGGAAGTTTTTACTGACCTGAGTTTTCAGATTGGAAATGACAAGCTGATCGCATGCGCTTACAACTGGGACCTCGACGCAGATGAAGTAGTAATAGTTTATGCAATTGGAAAAGTCGATTTGGAGGCCAAAGCAGATTTGTATCTGGAAAAACTCCGCGACAATTACGCACCAGGCTCAGTCATCAGCCAAAAGAAAACCTCATTCGCCGGGCATCCGGGACTGGTTTCTGTTGTCGACAGCAACACTCGGCTTCGTGAGGTAACTCGCGCGATGGTTTGGACCTACATACTCAAGAATCGCGTTTATCTGATGTCGTTAACGTTGGACGATAAAGCCAGGATGGAAGAGCACCTCAAAGTCATGGCAACCTTCAGACTTCTGAGTCCGAAAGACATGGAACCGCGGTTGGCGGAACTGGAGGAAGAACTCACACCGGAACCGTTGCCGCAAGCGCCTGCTCAATCTCGCCCTACAACAGACGCACAGGACGCCGCATTAAAGGGTCGTATCAAGACTGTCGTAACCGAATCCGAATCCTATGTTGATGGGTCGCTTTACGGCGTCCGTGAGCTGTTGTCGGTTGAGAATTATGACGAGCATGGGAACCTCTTCAAGACAGTCGATTATCGAGATTCTCTCCCTCGCAGAGTCCGTCTTTTTGGATCATATAAAGGAGAAAGGGCTTTCCGTGAAATCAGAAAGGTTTGGCGCTGGGTCAACTATCGAGACAAGAACGATTCACGTGACCGAGAAGTTATCACTGAGCCACGGATTTTTACGATCAAATACAAACATGATCCCGCCGGTCAATTGGTGGAAAAACGTGTGCATCGCGAGGGCGGCAACGAAGTTCAGCTAGAAAACTATAATCTCAAGGCGAAAACTGTGACGCGCCAATACGACCGTGAATGGGCAACCGTCCGGAGAGCACGGTCGATCGGGAGAAATCAAAAGGTGGTCTCCACCCTGGATGCGAGCGGAAACTCTATAGAAGACGCGTACAAGGTACTGGGCGCAACTTCCTATGAACCGACTTACCAGAGTTTCTATCCTGGCAACTTCATATCATCTGATAGGTGGTACCAGCATTACAGAACCGAGAAAGAGCGACACGAATACATATTCGACGACCGTGGCAACTGGATCCAGCGAAAAACCGTCGCGTTAACAAAAGACAAGCAAACTGTGCCGACGGAAGTCACTTATCGCAAAATTATTTACTACGAGTGACCCCCTCAACAATGGGGAGAAGAATTCAGATTAGGACCCCACCAGCAAATAGATTTTCCGAGCCTTAATCGCAGATTTGCGATAGGATATCCTTTCAATTCCACGCTTTGTTCATCCAAAATTGTTGCCGACCAGGAGACATCCGACATGCGCTCTGTATCCCGCGCTTTAGTTGTCACTTCCTTACTCTGCTGCTTTGTCCTTCAAATTCCGGCGCAAACGTCATCACGGGCAAATGGTGGCGCGCGTCTGAAGACGACAGCTGACCCCAACGGATCCAAAGCGCCCGTCAGCGAAATGCGGAGCGCCATCGAACGTTATGCGGTTGATCGTGGCAGTCTTCAGAGATCCAATCCCGTAGCTGGGTCGCGCTCGCGTCGTGAACGCTTCAAGAAGTTCTATGAGGAATGGCTGGGCTCTCTACAGAGTCAGAACTTCGACTCGATGAGTCAGGACGGCAAGATCGATTACATCCTTTTCAAGAACCATCTCGAATATGAGTTGCGTCAGCTCGATATTCAATCGCGTCAAATTAGTGAGATCGAACCGTTGCTTCCTTTCGGCAACAAGATCATCGAGCTGGAAGAAACACGACGTCGGATGGAGCCTATTGATTCTGCAAAGGTGGCGGCGATGTTGACCGATTTGAGAAAACAGGTTGACGAACGACGCCGTGCCATCGAACTCGGTCTCAGATCCGAAGCCAGAGGCGGCGATACGAGCACTCAAACCGGACGTATCAAGAAGTCTGTCGGCAATCGTGCAGTTGCCGCGCTCAACGGTCTGCGCAACAACCTGCGTAACTGGTACACGTTCTACAACGGTTACGATCCGATGTTTACCTGGTGGAATGAAGAACCGTACCGTTCGCTCGATCAAGCAATGACGACCTACGCGACTTTCATCAGCGAGCGCGTGGTCGGCATCAGGACTGAAGGTGGAGCGCAACAACAGGCCGGACCCGGTCGTGGACCAGGCGGTGGTGGCGGAGGAGGTGGAAATTTCCAGGGCGGCGGTGGTGGACAAGGCTTTCAGCGTCCCGGTGGCGGCAATGCTCGACCGGGAGATTCGAGCGACATTGTCGGCGATCCGATCGGACGTGAAGCGCTGCTAAGCGAGTTGCGTTCAGAGATGATCCCCTACACACCGGAAGAGCTCATCGCCATCGGTGAGAAAGAGATGGCCTGGTGTGAGAACGAGATGAAAAAGGCTTCGCGCGAACTGGGCTATGGCGATGATTGGCACAAAGCGCTCGAACACGTCAAAAACCTCTACGTCGAACCCGGCAAGCAGCCGCAGATGATTCGCGAGCTCGCACTCGAAGCGATCAAGTATGTCGAAGACAACAACCTCGTCACCGTTCCGGAACTAGCAAAAGAAACCTGGCGCATGGAGATGTTGACGCCGGAGCGACAGCTTGTCAGTCCGTTCTTTCTGGGTGGCGAAGTGATTCAGGTCTCGTTTCCCACCAACACGATGGCCCACGAACAAAAGATGATGAGCATGCGCGGCAACAATAGATATTTTTCACGCGCTACGGTTCATCATGAGTTGATTCCCGGTCACCACCTCCAGGGCTTCATGGCCGCACGTAACAAACCGTATCGAGGCATCTTTGGTACGCCGTTCTGGAGCGAAGGCAATGCGCTTTATTGGGAGTTGTTGTTGTGGGATCTGGGTTTTGCCAAGAAACCGGAGGAGAAGATCGGAATGCTCTTCTGGCGTATGCATCGCTGTGCGCGAATCATCTTTTCGCTCAGTTTCCATCTCGAGAAGATGACGCCACAGGAGTGTATCGATCTGCTGGTGAACAAGGTCGGTCATGAACGCGATAACGCGACGGCTGAAGTCAGGCGTTCGTTTGATGGCAGTTATGGTCCGCTTTACCAGATCGCCTATCTGATCGGCGGACTGCAGCAATATTACATGCACAAGGAATTGGTTGGTTCAGGCAAGATGACCAACCGCGCCTACAACGATGCGCTTTTGAAGGAGAATCGGATTCCGATCGAGATGTTGCGTGCGGCAATCACGAATCAGAAATTGACGAGAGATTTCGTGACGACCTGGAAATTCTACGGTAATTAGCCACGGATAACACGGATCTGTTATCGGATCAACGCCGATAACTTAGTTTAAGTTTTACAAACATGGGTTCGGTTGGCTTGACGCTGGGCCGGTAGAAGACGAGTTGCGGTGGCGGTGCGCTTGCTGTTAGCGCTCGCGTGCGCGCGTCTTTCTCTTCTTTGGACCATGTTTGGCCCGTGGTCGACATTTCCAGATTTCCGACACTCGAGCCCCAGGCTTTCTCCCAACTTGCCACCTGAGCGTCCGTGAGCTTCAAGGCTTTGTCGGTGATCTGCAGTTCCTCGAGCTTTGTCGGTGTAACGATGACGCTCAAAACCTCTGCGACGTGATTCGCTCGACTCTTCTTCATCGTGAAGAACGGCGGATTGTCGTCCTGAGCAGGAATTTCGACCAGCCTGCCGATGCCGACGGCATTATCTCCCGCGTTCGTCCGCGTCGTTGGAAAGATTAGATACGGTTCTCCGAGTGATCCATCCGCATACTGCTCTCGATCGATCACATACAAATAACCACCACGCACTGCTTCAACGCTGATGCGGAGTTTATCTCCCTGCACGAGTCTCGTATTCGTGGAAATACGTTCCGGAATCCATTCGTTGTCGGAGTTGTCGTCGTGAACAATCAGTCTTTCGCCCGAATCAGATTGTCTTGCAGGTCGCAGGCGCCAAAGTGTTACGCCCACAACTGTCTCGGGTGCAACGTTATTGGTAGGCACATTCGGTGTCGCGAGGCGATAACTTCCCGAACGGCGCCGCGTGTTCTTCTTTGCCGACGAACTTGTAAAAGCCGTGTCCCAGAGTTTTCGCGTCATGTCGTCCGGATTCTGCGCTACCAAAACCGAACCCGCGAGGAGGACCAGCAACACCAAACCTAAAATTGATTTCATTTCCACTCTCCCTGCATCACAAACGGCGCCCAGTAATAAGGCGACTGCCACTGCCGTGTCCGCAGCATTTGGATCTGCGCGGCCCGCAGGGCCGCTGCAGGCGTTTTGCCACTTCGCAACATCCCCACGTAGAGACGTTGCATCAAGGCAGCTGTGGCTTTGTCGTTTACATTCCACAAACTCACGATTACGCGACGGGCGCCGGCGTACATGAATCCGCGGGTTAATCCTTCGAGACCTTCGCCAGTTACATCTTTGCCGAGACCGGTTTCACACGCGCTCAACACCACCAACTCAGCCGGCAACTTCAGGTTGTAAATATCGTGTGTGCGCAGGAATCCATCCTGCGGTTTTCCCTGCTCGTCGAAAAGTGAAAGCACGATTGCCGAGAGATTCGATCGCGACGTGTCGAGATAGCCGTGCGTAGCGAAGTGTACGTAACGATACTTGCTCAACTCGCCACCGGTAGCGAGCGATCGGCTGGCATTGAAATCGACGGCCTTAAGACTGCCGCCTGAAGGCGCGACAGCGAGAATCTGATCGGCTTCCCAGCGAGTGAATGGCAGTCGCGGAATTGAGAGTTGGCCCTTGGCAGTGCCTTGCAAGTGCTCGATGATTCTCGTCGCAGCAGGTTCATTGACGGCTTGCGCCTGAGCGCCAGTCTTGAATCGCGCATCACTAATTGAAAATACGGGATCGGCGACGACAGCAACCGATTTTGGCGCGGGCGCGCGATCCTTCAGATTCTGACGTTGAACCGCGAATGCCGATGCGGATGGAAGGCTGACCAGCTCGTGATCAAGGACGAGTGGTCGATAAGGACCACTGGAGACAGTCAACGCTGCGAATGGCACGTATTGCAGTGCACCATCTGCAACCACAACCAATCGTTTCTGAGTAAGTTTATCCGCTACCGGTGACAGTATCAGATTGCTCAAGCGTTCGGCTGCATCTTGAAAATTCGTGTCGGCCCGCGCGATTCGTGTCCTTCTTTGCACCGGTGTTTCCAGTGATTTAACGACACTGCGCGCCACCAGTGATTCATACGCCTCACGCGCAATCGGTTCTACGACCGCTCGCTTCGGCAGCGTATACGCATGCAAGTAGTTCTGCGTAACGACCCAGACGTAGCTTCGCCGCTCGCCCAATGCGTATTGCAGCAACACCGTATCCGGATCCAACTGCTGCTGAATGCCTTTCAAATCGAGTGGTTGAGGCTGAAGTAAAGCCGAATATTGCGGGCTGTTCTGACGAATCGCCGCCTGCACTTGCTGGTACTCATCTTCAAGCGTGCCGATTTCTCTTTGCAACGTGGCAATCTCATCGTTGCTGCCGCGACGTGCTTTGAGCTGCATTTCGCGTTGCGCTTTTGCGTTCAATACGCGCGCGAGATCACGCTCCTTTTCGATTAATGCAACATCAACGCCTCCTCGGATATCGATTCGCGCTTCGCTCAGTTGTTCCAAAAGACTCCGTGCACGACCACGTTCGCTCGCCTTCAAAGCTTCGGCATCGTATCCGCGTAGATGGTTAAAGGCGTGCTGCTGCATCAAGAGATCGATGTAGAACTCATAAGCACGTTCGATCGTCGCACGATAAGAAGCACGCAACTCCAAACTGCCCGAGCGTGAACGCACTTTGTCACGCAACGCCAGCGATTCCTCGATGTGCTTCCGCGCACCTTCGAGATTGGAACGCTGCTCCTCCGTACGTGCGATTCCTTCAAGAGCCATGGCAGCACTGGCAATGTCATCGATATTCCGGAAGACAGTGAGCGCCGCCGTAACCTGTTCTACAGCTTTCTCGGGTTGTTTCAGAGCGTTGTAGGCATTGCCGAGATTTGTGAGCACGAGTGCCTCGCGGCGGATATTGCCGGTGGCGCGTTGAATCTCGAGTGACTGGCGGTGATGGTCGAGGGCCTTCTCATACTGCTCCTGCGCGGCGTAGGCCATTCCTATTTCATCGAGTGTTTCACCGGACTGCGCACGATTGCCTGTTTCGCGTTGAATCGCCTGTGCCTGGCTGAAATGCTCAAACGCTTTCTCAAATTGGCCCATGCGCCGGTAAACGCGTCCGATGTTCAGAAGATTGTATGCTTCGGAATTTTTGTTTCCGACAGAGCGAAGCAACGGCAGACCTTGCTGTAAATAGTCCAGCGCTTTCTGCTGCTCGCCTGACTGGCTGTAAGCAATGCCGATGTTATTGAGGGTGACTGCCTGGTTCTGTGCGAGGTTCAGCGATTTGAAAACCGGCAGCGCCTGTTGGTAATACTCCAAAGCCTTTTGCCAGTCGGCGAGGTCGTTATAGATCTTGCCGATGTTGCTGAGTGCGTTGCCTTCGGCGATACGTGGACCGTTTTCACGGGCGAGCTTGAGGGCCTGCTGCTGATGCTCCAGAGCCTTTGCGACGTCGCCGAGGATCTCGAGCGTACCGCCCATGTAAGTCTCAGTGCCCGCTTCAAGCCGTCGATCTCCCAAAGCGACAGAGAGCTTTAATGTGTCGGCGAAATACTCACGCGCATTGCGATACTCGTTCAACGAGAAGTAAGCGATACCGATTGATAAGTATGTGAGAGCGCGGCGATAGTTGTCGCCCGCAGCCTGAAAGAGTGGCAATGCAGTCTTATACTTTTCGATCGCGGCTCGCTTCGGTGTAGCAGTCTGTTGCGTCATGAGTTTGGCGCCCTCATCGAGTGCCATTTGTGCTGCGACATGGTCCTTATCGATTGCTGTCGCTTCGCGCAGCGCGAGCATTTCTATTTTGTAACGTCCTGTTCGTGCGCTCTTGCCTGGTGCTCGTACCTCAACACGATATTCGCCTGCGGCCTGAGCAACCAGGAGAATCGGTTCGGAGCCCCAGTTACCATTCGGACTGTCGCTTTCTGTAATCTGTTTGCCATCGGGTGCAAAAATCGCAGTTACAAGATCAATGTCTTCCTGAACAACAACAGCATTCAAAAACTGCCCCGACTCCAACCGTTTTCGGTATGAATGGGTTTCGCCATTTTTGATTTCGCGACTAACGGCAGCGAGTTCCGGCTGCTCCTGCGTCGACTGGGCAAACGATGGGCTCACCGCCAACAGCAGTGTCGCCGATACGCGAATCAGGAGCTTGATCAGATCCCTTTGCATCGCGTTGAAAATACCTGATTTAGTAGCTTGCCTCAAAAGTCCAAACTACGCACTTGGATCCCAGTGCGTCTACGACGTACCCATCCGCTTGTATGTTAAGTCCGTGCAAGTTATTCATTGCCTGTGCCAGTCGCCAGCTAGAAAGCGATTGGTCCCAGAGGTGCAGCAGATCGTTCATCCGCTTGGTTGCTTCGAGCCCGTGCGGTAGCCTTTTGATCGTTGCGCCTCGTTTTCCATAAACCCGAACAGTTGCTTGGGCCGCGAGCCCGCATTCGCAAGCTTGGGAAGGAGAACCCCATCATGTCTAAAAAACAGTCCCGGCCTTTCATTGGTATTGACGTTTCCAAACAACAGTTGGAAGTGGCCGTGCACGAGCGCGACTACCAATTCCGTTGTCCCAATAAAATGAACTCCTTTGGCCAACTGGGCGCCGAACTGATCGCTTTGCGGCCGGCGCTGATTGTGCTGGAAGCTACCGGTGGTTTGGAGCTGCCTGTAGTCAACGCCTTGCATGCGGTCGGTTTGCCGGTGCGCGTGGTCAACCCCAGGCAAGTGCGCGCTTTTGCCAAAGCCCTCGGCCAACTGGCTAAAACTGACCGCCTTGATGCGCGTGTGCTGGCCCACTTTGCGGCTGCCATAAAACCACCATTGCGGCCCATTAAGTCAAAGGACGAGCAAGAGTTAGACGCCTTGATGGGCCGTCGCGGGCAACTCGTGGAAATGCTCAGCGACGAGAAAAATCGGCGCGGGTCCGCGACTTCCGACACGGTGCGCGACAAAATCAAAGAGCACATCGATTGGTTAGAGGACTGCATTGCTGAACTCGACCAGCAACTCAAAGCGCTGTTGCAAACCTCGGCCTGCTGGCAAGCCAAAGATAAAATCTTACAAAGTGTCCCCGGCATTGGCCCGGTGACGTCTTTCACGCTGATTGCCGATTTGCCGGAACTGGGTCAGCTTGACCGGCAAAAGATCAGCAAGCTAGCTGGCGTCGCGCCACTTAATCGCGACAGTGGCCAGCAACGCGGCACCCGTCATATCTACGGCGGCCGCGCCCAACTGCGCCGCGTACTTTATATGGCTGCTCTGACCGCCTCACGCCATAACCCAGTGCTCAAAGAGTTCTATCAGCGGCTGCGCTCCAACCAGAAGTCTTTCAAGGTTGCTATCACTGCTTGCATGCGCAAACTGCTGGTGATCATTAACGTCATGATGCGTGATAGCACCACTTGGAAAAGTCCGCAGCAGCCAGTTGCTGCTTGACATCAAACACAGTTGCTACCGCGGACGGTACTGACTGTATCCAAGAATCACGTCCTGACTTTGAGATAAACTCCTGCACGTGTGAAGCACGATAAGATCTCGCGGTAGCGGTGACCGAATCCGCACACAGGCCTACCAGCCGTAAGCAGGCCCGCCATCCCGAATGCGAATTGTCTTCACCAGCTACCGCCAAGATATCTCGATCAACACCCGCGAATTCCGGGAAACCTACGCGTAGGCTCCCGCGGCGTTGGGTTCCTCTTCTCCGCTACCTCCGGCCTCAGCCTGGTAAGTACCATCCGCCTGATTCGGGTCTCGACTGTCGTTCCAACCTCCTCGCATCTTTTTACGAGCCAGTGTCTGGTCCACTTCAGCAAGAGTGAGAGTCCAGTTAATGTCTGGGCTGTCATCGAGTTTGAACTGAAATTCTGAACCAACCCTGACATCCGGTACTTTCATCTTGTCGTCTTTACCGAAAAAGCTGTAGGTGTCGGAGTCACCGTGCTGCACAAAGTAGCAGCCGAGCAATTTGTGGCCGTCTTCACCACCGGTAAAACTCTCAATGACAATCCTTTTTTCCGTACGATCATCCATTTTATCTTCTCCTTCTGGGGCTTGTGGGTTAGCACAACCGAAGGTTGTGCGCTGGGCTTGCGAACCGGGAGCGCCTTCGTCAAGGCGTCGCGACCGTCGCACTCTCTTCTCAACTATTAACGCGAGAACTTCTTGGGAAAACCACCACGAGCGGGGAAAGCTTTGTGTGGCGCAAATCATGCCACAAAAAGGCACAAAAGTCACAAAAGGGTGCCAGTTTAGTGGTGTTCGAACTTTATGGGGTGAACCAGGAGTTTGCCGGGGTTCTTGAGGGTTGTCAGCCGCTCGCCTTTTTCGATAGTTGCCTGGGTTTCAGAGTGTGTGTTGAGGAAGTTTTGAACTACCTTGTTTCGAGCCGGATCCGTGATAAGACCCTGCGTTTGAGGGCTGGCGAATTCCTTTAGAGACTCCAGCTCCGGAACACCGTCTTCGGAAAAAACCAGCCACAGCTTTTCCGTCCCTTGCTGCGCGTCAAACTCCAACCACGACTGTTCCGGAATCTGTGTCACCTGTCCGGCCGCAAGCAATGACGATCCTTTGTTTGCTGTCGGCGACGGGAATACAACGTTGAACTCGGGCGCGGACGTTGCGGCTGGTCCCTCGTTCAAAATGTACAGGTAACCTGCTTGCGGACTGCTGAAGCTGAGGCGGATCTGATAGTCCTGCTCAAAAATCATCTCACCGGGAATCGTAAACGGTTCCTGAAATGGCTTCTTGTTTCGAAACTTCTGCACCGTGATCCAATAGGTAAGTGTCCGTTCACTCGCCGGCACTTGAGCCGTAGGAGGCGCCACCGGCGCGGTTGATCTCGCGCGTGACGACCGCCACATGTTTATTCCAAAGATCGCTGTGGTCACGATTGCCATCCCAATCAACGCAATAACCAGCACTCGTTTCTTACTTGGATCGAGACCGACCTCTTGAGTGTGAACGACTGGAATCGAAGTTGTGTATGACGACGTGCGCTGAATCTCCAATTCCACATCGATACGCTTCTTCAAACTGCGCAAATCAATCAGCATGTCTTTCGCCGTTTGATAGCGCTCGTCCAGACTTTTCGCCATCGCCTTCTCAACGATGCGTTCCAGCTCCGGTGGAGTGTTTCCGAGTTTTGAGAGTGGAACCGGATCTTTCTCGAGGATCTGCACAATCGTGTGACTGCTCGTAGCACCTGTGAACGGTACGGCCCCAGCGATCATCTCGTACATCATCACGCCGGTGGACCAGAGATCCGTTCGTTCGTCGACCTCATCGCCTCGGGCCTGTTCAGGTGATAAGTAGTTAATCGTACCCACGATTCCTCCGGGCGCAGTTTTGACCGCAGTCGCAGCTTCCGAGGCCTCGTCTTTCTTCGACGATTTCTTCTCCGTGACTTTCGCCAATCCAAAGTCCAAAACTTTAACTACACGGTCGCGATGACGAATCATCACGTTTTCAGGCTTCACGTCGCGATGCACGATGTGCGCCTCGTGTGCAGCGTCAAGCGCCGCCAGCACCTGAATACTGATATCGAGTATCTCCCCGAGTTTGAGTCTGTGTTTGTTCAGGTGGTCTCGCAGAGTTTCGCCATCAATGAATTCAGTGGCCAGAAAAGTCGATCCTTCAACTTCACCGAATTCAAAGACAGTGAGGATGTTTGGCTGGTTCAGCGACGAGGCAACTTTTGCCTCCTGACGCAAGCGCTTCATACGCCGATCATCTCGAGAAATCTCGAGCGCGAGTACCTTCAAAGCAACGGTTCGACCTAATCGTGAGTCTCGCGCCAGGTAAACTTCACCCATGCCACCGGCGCCGAGCGCGTCGAGAATTTCGTACGATCCGAATTGTTGACCCTTAGCGAGAGCGTTTTGTGGTGGTTCGAGGTCTGCGCCGTCCACCAGGAAAGGTGCCGCTGCTTCCGCGGCCATTCCGCCAATAAACTTTTCCGCACTTGCGTTGTTGTGTGCTGCGATCAGTTTTTCAACTTCAGATCGTAACGATTCATCGACGCCGGCAACGAATGCGGTCCGTTCTTCACCGTCGAGCGAGATTGCTTTATTGAAAATGCGACTTATTTGTTGCCAGCGTTCAGGCGTCAATTCGCCCCGCTCCCGGTTAGTTGTTGATACAGCCAGGCGCGGGCCATGTTCCAATCCCGAGTTACCGTGTTTTCAGAAACATTCAACACGCCGGCTATCTCTTCGTTGTTCAGGCCGCCGAAGTATCTCAACTCAACCACCTGGCTACGTCGCGGATCCATCTCCGCAAGACTTGTGAGTGCTTCGTCGAGGCGGATCAATTCGGCACTTTGATCAGGAGTAACGGTTGCAGCTTCTTCGAGTGAGACTTGTTGCGCGCCACCACCGCGTTTTGCATAAGCGTGGCGCCGCGCATGGTCAATCAGAATGCGCCGCATTATCTGCGCTGAAATCGCGAAGAAATGCGAACGATTGGCCCAGTTGACTTTTTGGCCCACGAGACGCACGTAAGCTTCATTGATCAGGGCAGTGGTTTGTAGTGTGTGCCCCTTGCGCTCCCGGCTCATGTAACGGCGAGCGAGGCGGTGTAGTTCGTCGTAGACCAGCGGGTATAACTGGTCGAGTGCGGACTGGTTTCCGTCGCTCCATTCAGCGAGTAGCTGGGTGATGTTTTGTGGGTTTGGTACTTGTGTCAATCTACACTATTCAGAAAAAGATTCTTCTCTGTGCAATCTCTGTGTCCTCTGTGTCTCTGTGGTTGATGTTTGCTGAGCAACTAATCACCACAGAGACACAGAGAACACAGAGGTTGCACAGAGAAACTAAGTCATGCTTTGAACTGATCGATGTCGCCTGGCTTGCGAAGCATCTTGTTTACTTCGCCCACGTGGAGCTCCTCTTCCGCAATCATGCGGCGCGCGTAATCTTCGAGCAGTATCGAACGGTCTTTCACGAGATCGAACAACTCTCTGTAAAGCGCGAGTCCGGTTCGTTCTGCCTCGAGAGATTCGATAAGAATGTCGTTGATGCCGTGCTTGTGTGTTTCCAGCAGTGCGCCGATCTTGAGTGACGGATGTTCACCAAAATGGGTTACCAGTTCACCGGCTTCGCTTGCATGCGAGAGACAGGTATTTGCCTCATTGCGCAACCAGCTTACGATCGGAATCCGGTTGTGGCCGAAGACCATCAACGAGTAATGCGTATATCGAACGACTCCGGCCAGTTCGGCCTCCATGATCTGATTCAGGAGCTTTACCGCCGCCGCCTTATCAAACGTTTCCTCAGGCATGTTTTCCTCCGTGTATGAGTGTTCTCAGAATCTCAATGACAAACAACTGAGCCCGCCGTCCATCTTTTGAAATTCCGACATATCGAGGGCGATTGTTTGATAACCCAATTGTTCCAGTTCGCGCTTTGTTGCGGGAAAGCCGTCCGCAATAAGTACTTTGCCATTTACTTCAAGGCAGTTTGCCGCATACTCCTCGCTTGAGTCCAGACAAACAAGTTCGTACCCGGAAAACTCCTTAAAGCCTCGAAGCGACTCGATCACAACGAGTTGCTTGCCCCCGAGGTATGCCAAACCGCTCTTCAGGTGGAGAATATTACTCACACCGCGAATGTCTATCAAACTCGAAGTGTAGCCGAAGGATTCGAGGAAGCCCGCGAGTTGTTGAGCGCCGTGTTCATTTGTGCGGAGTGAGACGCCGATGAAGAAGTGTTCACCGGCTTCACAGATGTCACCTCCATCGACGGTGCCCGGCTCTTCTATTAGGTGCACTTTCGAGAAATAGTCGCGAACCAAGGGAGCAATATGATTGGTTTCGCTGCGACGAGAGGGGGTGCCGGGGCGCGTGATCACTGCGCCGCCGGCAGTCAAAATTGCAGTGTCTTCGACAAACGTGGAATCCGGGTGTTCTTCGTTAGGAGCGAGGCGGATGACGTTGAGACCGCAGGACTCCAGCGTCTGACAATACGCTTCGTGTTGTTTGCGGGCGCGTTCGAGATCCGGCGCCCCCAAGTCGACAGTAGTCAGTCCCGCGGCGAAGTTTGCCCCCGGCGGTCGAACGATCGCTTTGCTAAACATTTAAGGGACGCTACGTAGCTCTGGCGCCAATCAACTTCTTGATAGTAGGCGTCAGTAGCGCAAGAATAATCGCCGAGGCCAATAAGCCAAACGCGATCCCGCCATACAACTTAGTCAACTGCCACGAATCGTTCGCTACAAAAAATCCGGAGAGGTAACCAGCAAGCTTGTTTCCAAGCGATGTCGCCAAGAACCATGCGCCCATCATTAGGCCAACGAGTCGAGCCGGAGCGAGTTTTGTTACTGTACTGAGTCCCACCGGGCTCAAACACATCTCGCCACAAACTTCGAGGAAGTAAAGTCCAACGAGCCACCAGAAACTCACACGCCCCTGGGCCGTCAGCATCGCCGCCGGAATCATCAATAGATACGCCGTGCCGATGAACAACAGACCAAGCGTGAACTTAACGGGACTCGATGGCTGTCGATCTTTGAGTGTCATCCACAGCAGCGAAAACACAGGTGTCAACAGGATTACGAACATGGGCGTCAGCGACTGTAGAAACGGCGCCGGAAAACTCTTGCCACCGATCTCTGTGAGCACGAGTTTGTCTGCGAAAAGATTCAGGCTGGCGCCTTTTTGTTCATAAGCAGCCCAGAAAAGAATCGTGAATACGAAGAGGATCAGAATGGCGCCGATGCGCTTCCAGTCGCTCGGCGTCAGAGCGGGCGCCGGCTCGGTGCCGCCAGTGACTTTGACCGCGCGCGGAATCTTGTCGCCTGTTCCTGCGAGTGTTCGAGTACTCAAAAGGTAAACAATGAGTCCCAGGACCATGCCAACGCCGGCTGCTCCAAATCCCCAATGCCAACTATTTGCCGGGTCTTGGCCAATCGACGTCAGAAATCCCTTGAACGTCTCACCTTTCGCTAAAAACCCGACGGCGAGTGGAGCCAGGAGTGCGCCAATGTTGATTCCCATGTAGAAGATTGAGAACCCACTATCGCGTCGTGGATCGTTTTCGCGATAGAGCTTCCCTACCATGACGCTGATGTTCGGCTTCAGCAGTCCGGTACCGATTGCAATCAGTGCCATTCCCAGGAAAACCAAAGTGGTGGAATGAAACACCATCGAGAAGTGGCCGAAGGCGATGATTATCCCGCCAATCAAGACCGCCAGGCGCGCGCCCGTCAAATAATCTGCTATCCATCCTCCGGGCAAGGCCGTCAGGTAAACAGCCATCGTGTACCAGCCGTAAATTGACGCCGCCTGTTTGACGTCGAAACCAAGACCGCCTTGAGCGGCGGCGGACGTCATGTAGAGAATGAGAATCGAGCGCATACCGTAGTAGCTAAAGCGCTCCCAGAGTTCAGTGAAAAAGAGCGGAACCAGCCCTATCGGATGTCCCAAAAACTCTCGTTGAGATTGATTCACTCCGGCTTCTTCGGTTTCGGCGGTTAGCGGTTGGTCAGTCATGGCGCGGCAATATATCCCGGCGAAGCGCTAAGACGCAAAGTTTATCTGCGTCTCGGAAACCAGGGTGCCTCTTTGGAGTGCGGCGGCCTGGCGCCGCTTTGGCCTCGATCAAGCGCGATCAATAATCTCGATCAAGCGCGATCAATAATAAAGCGGCGCCAGGCCGCCGCACTCCAAAGAGGCGTCCGTTCTTCTTTAACAAACCTTTGCTTGACGCGCGGCATCTATCCTTCACAACGAAAGACCACTCTCCCGAATGCAGCACTTCCAAGGCAAGGACTCTTTATGACTAAAACCAAACTGTCGCTGCTATTGCTTTTGAGTGTCTCTCTGCTGCCTTTCCATCTTTTCGCCCAATCGGGACGCAAGACCGAGCCCAAACCAACTAAAACCGAATCGGCAAAGACCGCTGACGACGGCCTAACAGAATCACGCATCGACCCCAATGGCGAAACGATCGAAGGCGACGTCATCAAGGTCGATACATCATTGGTGATGGTGCCGGTCACGGTTATGGATCGCAACGGTCGTTACGTTCCCCTTCTCCGCCGCGAAAACTTTCGCATTCAGGAGAATGACATCGATCAAAAGATTGCTTACTTTGCCACTACCGATTCGCCGTTCAGCGTCGTCCTATTGATCGATACCAGCGGGTCCACCGAATTCCGCCTCCGCGACATTCAGGACGCCGCCATCAAATTCGTTGACAAGTTGAAACCAACTGACAGTGTGATGGTGATGTCGTTTGACGACCGAATAGAAGTGGAATGTAAGGCGACAACAGATCGCAACGTCATCACAAAAGCCATTCGTCACACACGCACGGGCGGAGGCACACGCCTTTACGACGCAGTTGACGACATCCTGAAGAAACATCTCAAAACGATCGAAGGTCGAAAAGCTGTGGTGCTCTTTACTGATGGTGTTGACACAACGAGCCGTCGCGCTTCGTACGACAGCACGTTGCGTTTGGCCGAAGAGTCAGACGCCCAGATCTATTCAGTTGACTACGACACGTCCGGCAAGGGCACTGTTATGTCCAACGGAATTCCGATGCCTGGTCGTGGGACGATTCTCGGTCTGCCGATTCCTGGTTCCGGAATCCCAGGGACAGCCGGAGGAATGCCCGGAGATTACAAGCGCGCAGTCCGTTATCTACATGCTCTTGCTGACGTGACAGGTGGTCGTTTCTATAGCGGCGACTCGCTATTCGGCATCGACCAGGCCTTTACGTGGATTGCTGAAGAACTCGGACGCCAGTACAGTCTCGGCTATTACCCGTCTATTGCAGGTAAAGATGGTGAACGGCGACAGATTAAAGTGAAGATGACTGAAGCAAATCTGGTGGTGAAGTCTCGGGACAGTTACATCTATTCGGACAAAGGCAAGAAATTCGCACAGACTACACGGCTTGATCAGTAAACGATCCGTGTAATCTGTTTAATTACTGTAGTAAAATTTACCCTGCATTTCCCAGTTGCCGAGATTGAAACGTCGTTGCGCTCCGCAACTCAAACATTTCCTATAAGCGCGTCCCCCACGCGAAAACGGCCGGCTCAATTCCGCATGCCAGCAACCAAATACGCGCGCCACTAAATCAGTAATTTTGCCAGTTATCACTTGCATGATGATTACCTCTTGAATCTTCCGAGCTATCCTTCAACCCTTAACGCGCAATGCGGAACGGAATTGGGTCATTGGGCGCTACCGCAGGCGGTGAGGTTCGTCTTATACTAATGGGCTTTAAGTCTTGGGACACGGAGAGTTAACGATTGAGTGAGCACCCCGCAGAGAACGTAACTCGTCTACTGATCGAGCTCTCCAACGGCGATCGGGCCGCGGTTGATCTTTTACTACCCGTCATCTACGATGAACTGCGGAAGCTGGCGGCGAATTATCTGCGGCGTGAACGAGTCGATCACACGCTACAGCCCACCGCGCTGGTTCATGAGGCTTATATGCGGCTCATCGATCAGTCGCGAGTCAACTGGCAGAACCGCGCTCATTTTTTCGGGGTGGCTGCACAGATTATGCGTCGTCTGCTCGTGGATCATGCGCGCAAGCACAATGCGGAAAAACGGGGCCAGGATTTTCAGAAACTCTCTCTGGATGAAAACATCGATCGAGCGGTCGAACGAAGCGCGGAGCTGATTGCGCTGGACGACGCGCTCAAGACACTGGCAGCGTTGGATGCACAGAAAGCGCGGATGGTCGAGTTGCGCTACTTCGGCGGCCTCTCCATTGAAGAGACAGCAGACGTTCTGGGTGTCACTCCCACAACAATCAAACGTCACTGGCGGTTCGCAAAAGCCTGGCTTTATGGGGAAATGCAAAGAAATAATTAATGCACGCGGTAAATCCAATCCAGCAATAGGCAACTAAGAATTATCTCTGTGCAAACTCTGTGTTCTCTGTGTCTCTGTGGTGATCTTGGTGCTTTAGCAAACTTCAACCACAGAGACACAGAGAACACAGAGATCGCACAGAGAAGAAATAATGACTCCTGAACGCTGGCGACAAGTTGAAGAAATCTTTCAGTCGGCCCTCGATCTTTCACCGGACGATCGAAAGCGCTACGTGTCTGACGTGTGTAAGGAAGACACTGACCTCAGGCGTGACGTCGAGTCGCTGCTTTCGCAGTACGACAGTGCCGGCGAACTCCTCGACGAGCCGGTCTATGGCAACACTGAGCTGAGCGTGCTCGAGTCGTTTGTGGAAGAAAAGGATCCGATGCTCGGGCGCCGTCTGGGCTCGTACCGGATCGAGAAAGAGATTGGACGTGGCGGCATGGGTGCAGTCTATGAAGCATCCCGCGCCGATAACGAGTTTAACAAGAGAGCCGCAATCAAACTCGTCAAACGCGGGATGGATACTGACTTCATCCTGCGTCGCTTCCGAAAAGAGCGACAGATCCTAGCCGCGCTGGACCATCCGCACATCGCCGGCCTTCTCGACGGCGGCACCACGGAAGACGGCCTGCCCTACTTCGTCATGGAGTTTATCGAAGGGCAGCCACTCTACAATTACTGTGACAACAACAACCTGAACGTTAACGACCGCCTGAAACTGTTTCGCGCGATCTGTGATGCAGTTCACTACGCGCACCAGAAACAGGTGGTCCATCGCGATATCAAACCGTCCAACGTTCTCGTAACTTCCGCCGGTATACCGAAACTACTCGACTTCGGTATCGCCAAGTTGCTCAATCCGCAACTCGCGGGTGACATCACTCACGATCCAACAGCAACGGCGATGCGTTTGATGACCCCGGAATATGCCTCACCGGAACAAGTCCAGGGCGCGCCAACAACGCCGACCACTGACGTGTATTCACTCGGTGTGTTGCTGTACGAATTGTTGACCGGACACAGACCATACCGTCTTCTTAATCGCGCGCCACACGAGATCGCACGTGTCATCTGCGAAGAAGCCCCGGCGCCGCCAAGCATCATCATCACTCGCGCCGAAGATCTGTTGCCAAGTCTGTTTACGGGCGACGAGACCGCTACCCTGCAACGGCTTTATGCCACTCGCGGCGGCACTCTCGAATCTTTGCGCCGTGCACTTACCGGCGATCTCGACAACATCGTGATGCAGGCTCTGCGCAAGGAACCCGAGTGGAGATATCAGACGGCCGCCGATTTGCGCGACGACATCACACGCTATCTCGAAGGCCGGCCGATTTCCGACTTACCGGATCCACCGCACGCGAGTATGGTGCTACGGCCCGATTCCAACCAGGAGAACTCGCTGGCCGTTTTGCCGATGAAGATTCTTGACATCAACCAGCCTGAGACGACTCCTGACTATCTCGGAACCGGTTTGGCCGATGCTCTCATCACGCGACTCAGCGCGATTCGCAGTTTCGCAGTTAGACCAACGAGCAGTGTGCTGCGTTACGGCGCTGATGCCGATCCGCTGCGCGCCGGACGTGAGCTCGGCGTCACGTTCGTCTTGGACGGCAGAATCAGACGCACGGCGGAACGTATTCGCGTAACGATTCAGTTGCTCAACGTGCGTGAGGAAACAACCGCATGGGCCGGACAGTTTGACGAACAATTCACCGATGTTCTCAATCTCGAAGACGTCATCTCTTCGCACGTTGCCGAAGCAATCGTGCCGCACCTGACGGTGGATGAGCGCCTGCGACTCGCTAAACGAGGGACCGACAATCCGCAGGCACACGAAGCTTATCTGCGCGGACGTTACTACTGGAACACGTTTACTGAAGATGGTTTTGCGCGAGCGATTGTTTGCTATCAGCAGGCAATTGCGCTCGACCCGAAGTACGCACTCGCATATGCGGGAGTGGCGAACTATCACAACTGGCTTGGTGTGTTCAGTGTGATGCCGTTTGCAGAGTGTGCAGCAGCGGCTTATGAAGCGGCGTCGACTGCGGTTGGGCTCGACGCAAATCTCGCTGAAGGTCATGTTGCTCTCGGCCAGGCCATTCTCACTCGTGACTTCGCATGGGGTGGTGCTGAACATCATCTCGTTCGCGCGATTGAGCTCGATCCGAACTACGCGCCCGCACGCGTCTGGTATTCGCTTCAGCTCGCGATGGAAGGCCGCTTCAGTGAGTCGTTGCGCGAAGCGCACACCGGCAGAGATCTGGATCCGATGGCGATCATCTCCCGGTTCTCTGTCCTCTGGTGTTCGTATCACGCGCGTCGTTTTGAAGAAGCGCATCGCTTTGCGACTGCCACTCTCGAGAATGAGCCGCGAAACCTGATGATGCTTTACGGCACGAGCTTCGTTTTGAGTCGACTGGGCCGGCATGCGGAGGCAATCGAGGCTGCGGAACAGTGTGTTGAGTTGATGGGTAAAGCTTCGCACACGCTCGGAAGACTCGCCAACGCCAATGCAGCCGCTGGAGACCTCGAAGCGGCTCAGGTCGTACTTGATGACATGCTCAAGCTTGCCGAGCGTCGTTACGTGTCGCCTTACCACCTGGCACTTGTAAACAGCCAGCTGGATCGACCCGAAGAAGCGCTCGACCTGCTCGAGAAGGCGTATGAAACCGGCGACGCAAAGGTGCTCTGGATGGGAGTTGATCCTGAGTTGGAATCACTTCATGGACATCCGCGCTTCAACGATTTGCTACGAAGGTTAGACCATCGACTTGCTGCCCTTCCCGCGATTGCCGGTCAATTGCGTGCAGATCAGGAGTCGATTGCGGTCCTGCCATTCCGCGTTCTTGGACCGCCCGGAGAAAACACCGGCGATGAGTATCTCGGCATTGGCTTGACTGACGCGCTGATCACTCGTCTCAGCAATGTGCGACGTCTGGTGGTGCGACCGACCAGCAGTGTGTTGCGTTATCACGGAGCCGCGATTGAACCGCTACTCGCGGGTCGCGATCTCGGCATTGATTATGTCGTCGATGGCAGTCTCAGGCGTGTCGGCAATCGCATTCGTGTGACGGCGCAACTGCTCAGTGTCAATGAAGGAGTAACACGCTGGGCCGAGCAGTTCGACGAAGAGTCGACAGACGTTCTTCAAATCGAGGATTCGATTTCAGAGAAGGTCGCGTCGGCCTTGTTGCCGCAACTCACTGGCGATGAAAAGCGCCAGTTATCGAAACGTGGCACTGACAGTTCCGAAGCCTTCGAAGCATATCTGCGCGGGCGTTATTACTGGAGTTCTTACACAGAAGTCGGTCTCGCAAAAGCACTCGAGTCGTACAAGAAAGCGATCAGTCTCGATCCTGATTATGCGCTCGCCTACACAGGTATCGCCGACTATTACAACTGGCTCGGCGTTTTCGGTATTCGACCGTTTGCAGAAACTTCAGCAGCCGCTAAACAAAACGCGGCCAAAGCCGTCGAACTTGATGCAACTTCCGCGGAAGCATACAGCGCGCTCGGCTTCGCCACTGTTTGCCATGACTTCGACTGGGCCGTCGCCGAAGGCCAGCATCGTCGTTCAATAGAGATCAATCCAAACTACGCAACCGGTCATCACTGGTACGCCTTTCATCTCATGATGGAAGGACGTTTCAACGAAGGCCTCGAGCAGATGCTGCTAACACGCGAGCTCGATCCGCTTTCTCCCAGTGTGCTCCAGGCGCTCGGCTGGTGTTACTACCATGCACGCCGGTTTGACGAGGCGATCACTACTTACAGAAACATGCTCGATGCAGTGCCGGAGTTTCCTTATGGACTTGTTACTCTTTCATGGATTCTCAGGCACACGGGCGATTTTGATGAATCCGTCTCATCGGCAGAAAAGGCTCTTGAACTGTCAGGTGGCGGTACCTTCTATGTCTCTGTGCTTGGCCAGGCCTACGCCGCCGCGGGAAGAAAAGCGGATGCGCAAAAGGTGTTGGACCGTTTGGCCCAACTTGCCGTACACGGTTACGTTTCGCCCTATCATCTATCGCTGATACATCTGCACCTCGGTGAACGCGAGCGCGCTCTTGAACTGGTTCTGGATGCTTACGCTCTCAAAGACGCATGGGTCGTGTGGTTAGGTGTTGAACCGCAGTTTGATCCGTTGCGAGGCGAGCCGGCGTTCGAAAGCATTCTGCGAGCACTACGCCATCCTGCGATGCAGCGCAAGATGCCAAAAACGGCAGTGGCTGCCGCTTCCAAGAGAAAGCAACAGGGTGATCGGATTGCGCCAATCACAAGGCAGATACTTATACCGACACCTGAAACTCAGGCTGGTGAAAACGAAGAAGCGCGACAGCTTTACACTGCCGGCCGTTACTACTCGACACGCCGAACCGCCGACGGGCTGCGACAGGCAATCGAACGTCTCGAACGTGCCGTCGAGCTCGATCCTGAATTTGCGATTGCGCACGCAGAGCTCGCCGACTGTTATGCGCTGCTGAACTGGTATGTCGAGCCACCACCGGCGGAAGCATGGGAACGCGCAAAAGAATCAGCGCGGCGCGCAGTCGAGGCTGATCCGAATTTACCTGAAGGTCACGCATCACTCGGGTTTGTCAAACTTCACTACGATCGCGACTGGGTCGATGCTGAACGCGAATTGCGAAAAGCGATTCAACTCAAGCCAAGTAACCAGGTGGCCCATCGCTGGTATGCGTACAGTTTGTCGGCCATGGGCCGGCACGATGAGGCGTACGCTGAAATCGAACGCGCGCGTCAGATCTCGCCGCAGTCAGCGGTGATCGCAACGGCTGTCTCCAATGTGTTGTTTCTGGCCGGCAAGTTTGATGAAGCAGTGGCCCAATGTAAGAAATCGCTTGAACTGGATCCGGGTTCGGTGGCCGCACACACGATCCTCCGTTGGGCCTACGAGCTCAAGGGAATGCATAACGAAGCGATGGCGGCTTTCGAGCAGGAGCGGAGTTTCGCGGGCGACACGCCGACTACACACGCCAAACGCGCGCACGTCCTCGCCGCAATCGGCAAACGCGAGGAAGCGCAGACAATTCTGAACGAAATCATTTCCAAGCGTCATCAGAATTGGGTGACGGCCTACGAGATCGCGATCATTTACACTTGGCTGGGCGACTTCGACAACGCATTTCGCTGGCTCGCGCAGGCCGAACGCGAACACGCTGTCGGCTTCACATTTGTGCGCGTCGATCCACATCTTGCTAAACTTCGTACCGATCCACGTTTTGCTGATTTGATGAGAGAGACGGAGAAAACAATTCCCTAATCTGTGTAATCTGTGGATATGAATCGAGAAAACTTAGACTCATGGGTTCGTGAAGTTGTTGCCTGGCACTTTGATCCGGAAACGGGTTGTCCTTTCTGGCTGGACTTCGCGAAGAATCTTGATTGGGATCCGCGCAAAGAGATTCAAACCTACGAGGATCTTTCGCGTTTTGGTTTTTTCCAGGATGAGTGGTTGCGTGGTGGTCCAGTTCGACGTTGGGTGCCTAAAGGTTTTGCGGACCGGCCCGTCTACACGTTCGAAACCGGCGGTAGCACGGGCGTCCCGAAGTCGCGCGTCAACATCGACGACTTTCGCATCGATTACGAAGCATTCAGCGACACACTGCCGGACGAATTCTTTCCCCGCGATTCCGATTGGCTGTCGCTTGGACCAACCGGTCCGCGTCGTCTGCGTCTTGCCGTCGAGCATCTGGCCCAGCATCGCGGTGGCATCTGTTTCATGGTCGACCTCGATCCGCGTTGGGTTATCAAACTGATCAAGATGGGCCAGCCCAAGATGGCCGAGCAATACAAGCAGCATGTCGTCGAACAAGGGCTCACGCTGCTGAAAGCGCACGACAATATTCGTTGCTTGTTCACAACACCAAAGTTACTTGAAGCGTTGTGTGAAAAGGTGTCGCTCAAGAAAATGGGTATCACCGGCGTGTTTTGTGGTGGCACTGAAATGACGCCGCAGTTTCATCGTTTTGCGGTCGAAGAATTACTCGACGGTGCTTACTTCGCGCCAACGTACGGCAACACACTGATGGGACTGGCGGTTCATAAACCGCGTCTGCCGGAAGACAATTACGCGATCATTTACTATCCGCCTATGCCGCGCGCGATGGTGGAGGTCGTCGATCCTGATCAGCCGGACAGAATAGTTGAGTACGGCGAAACAGGTCGCGTGCGTTTGACGACATTGACTAAGGAATTCTTCATGCCGCGCTTCCTGGAACGTGACGAAGCCGAACGTGAACCACCGTGCGAACAGTATCCGTGGGACGGCGTCCGCAACGTCCGCCCCTTTTCACGTTTCCAATCGAGCGTCGTCGAAGGCGTCTATTAATCTTGTTAATCCTGTCAATCTTCGTCTAAAAACTATGCTTCGCATCCCCATACTTCGCCACGGCACTCAATACGTTAGCCTCGACGTCGCTCGCACGCCGCACCATCAAACTCGCGAACCATTCGTCGAAATCAGCCAGGCGAACGCAGGGTTGATCCGCCGCGATCTCGGACGACAGGACATCGGCACCACGAGTCTGCAACGCTTCTCAACACGAGAGCTCGTCGCGATCTGCGCACGTGCCGGCGATCACTTCACCGACGACCCACTGCCCCTCGGCGACTCAACTCAAACTGCCGACGACTACGTGCAACAAGTCTCCGCGACCACCGGTCTGCCATACGTTCTCGCGCGCCGCAACATGCTCAAGATCAAAAGCATGTTTGCCAACATGGAAAGCGTGCTCAACGGACTTACTCGCAATCTCGATTGGGAACTACTCGATCGCGGCTTCGGCGAGTTTGAAGGGCGCACCTACAGTTTCTTTCCACGCACGCAATCGCTCGGCGCCGTTCTGCCAAACAATTCTCCCGGCGTGCATTCGCTCTGGATACCAGCGTTTCCTCTGCGGATTCCACTCGTGCTCAAGCCCGGCAGCGCCGAACCGTGGACGCCTTATCGAATTATTCAAGCGCTAATCAAAGCTGGCGCGCCGCGTGAGGCTTTTAGTTTTTATCCAACCGATCACGGCGGTGCTTCCGAGATCCTGCGAAGCTGCGGTCGTTCCCTGCTCTTCGGCGATTCCTCGACTACGGGTGCGTGGGCCAACGATTCGCGCGTTGAGATTCATGGTCCAGGCAATAGCAAGATCATCATCGGTGAAGACTGCGTCGACGATTGGGAACAATATCTCGACGTGATGGTCGCGTCGATCGCTGATAACGGCGGACGCTCGTGTGTCAACGCATCCGCAGTTTGGGCGCCTGCACACACGGAAGAGATCGCTGAAGCACTCGCGAAGCGCCTGGCCGCTATCGTTCCGCGACCCGCAGACGACGAAACCGCACAGCTTGCACCATTTGTCGATCCGCAAGTCGCCACACGCATCAACGCCATTATCGATCAGGGTTTAACTGAACCCGGCGCGCGTGACGTCACTGCCGCCCATCGCGATGCTGAACGATTAGCTAACTGGAACAATTGTTCATACCTGCTGCCGACGGTCATCCTGTCCGAGTCTGATCATCCGCTAGCGATGAAAGAGTTTCTCTTTCCTTTCGCGAGTGTTGTAAAAGTGCGCCAGGATGAAATTCCGGCGCGTCTTGGTCCAACACTCGTTGTCACAGCCATCACCAAAGATCCGAAACTAATCCATACGCTCGTTAACACACCGCGTATCGATCGTCTCAACATTGGCGCGCTTCCGACCAACCAGGTCACTTGGGATCAACCGCACGAAGGCAATCTCTTCGAACATCTTTACGCGCGTCGCGCCTTCCAACAAGCCGTTGCCGTCTGAGGACTTGAGTTGAGAATTCTCTATCTCACAGGCGGGGCGGGTCGGATGTACTGCGGCAGCTGCCTGCGTGATAACGCGATGGCCACGGAGTTGATTGCGCGCGGTCACGATGTGATGCTCCTGCCAGTTTACACGCCGACGTTCACCGACGAACCAAATGTCAGTAGCGATCATGTTGTTTTAGGTGGCATCAGTGCTTATCTCGAACAATATGTTCCCGTGTTTCGCAAGACACCGCGCTGGCTCGATCGCTTATGGGATTCGAAAACGATTCTGAGTCTTGCCTCGAGGCGATCCATCTCGACGAATCCAAAGATGCTCGGCGAGATGACTGTTTCCGTTTTGAAAGGTGAAGACGGATTTCAGCGTAAGGAGATCTTCAAGTTTGTTGATTGGGTGAAGGATCAGGCGCCGCCTGACGTTATCAATCTTCCATACACCTTGCTGCTCAGCATGGCTAAGCCAATCAAAGAGGCACTGAATGTGCCGATCCTGTGCACACTGCAGGGCGAAGATCTCTTTCTCGATGGGTTGCAGGATCCGTATCGCTCTGACGCGATGAATCTGATCCGTGAACATCTGCCACACGTAGATCTGTTTTTATCCGTGTCCGAGTATTACGCCGATTTCATGCCGGGCTATCTCGGAATTCCGCGCGAGAAGATTCGTGTAGTGCCGTTGGGGATCAATCCCAACGGTTTCGAAATGCGAGCGCCGGATCGTAATGGTCCATTCACGGTTGGATTTCTCGGTCGCGTCGCGCCTGAGAAGGGATTGCATGTGCTGGCGGAAGCGTATCGCCTGATGCGGAAATCCGGAGACTTGCCTGAAGGACGATTCGAAGTCGCAGGCTACATGGCAGCCGATTGCAAACCATACCTTGAAGAGATCCAGAAGCATCTGAAAGACGCTGGGCTCGATCACGAGTTTCGCTATCACGGTGTTATTGATCGCGCCGAGAAGATCGCGTTTCTGCGTAGTCTCGACGTGATGTCGCTGCCGGCTACATACGACGAACCCAAGGGAGTTTCATTACTCGAATCGATGGCGTGTGGTGTGCCCGTGGTCCAACCTCGTCGTGGCGCGTTTACCGAGGTAGTTGAAATAACGGGCGGCGGACTATTGGTCGAACCCGACGATCCGCAGAGTCTTGCCGAAGGCATTCTCAAACTCGCTCAGGATCGGGGACTCGCCGGCGAACTAAGCGCCAACGGTTTCAAAGGCGTGCGTGAGCACTACACAGCGTCGCACATGGCTGATAAAGTGCTCGCAGCATATAACGAAGTAATCCGTAATCAATCAGCGTAAATCCGTGGTTCCAGGTGACGATCTAATCTTCCAACTCGAAAGTGCTTTCGGACTGCTGCGCGTGCTCGCAGTCGAAGGCGAAGGCGCTAATACGGTCTGGCACTTGCTTGCGTACGACGAGTTCTTCCCTGACGTTGAATCCGCCGAACTCGCGCTTTCGCGTGCTACTCCTCTTCCCGTGCGCAAGGCACACATGGCGCTGACAAACCGTGCTTTCGAACGCACCCCAGTTGCAAAGCTTGGCAACCGGCCAGTAACGGACGACGAGTTATCCGCATACAACGAATGGCTAATCAGCGAACGCGAAGTGTCCGATCGCTCAGCGTTGCTAATGCTCGGAATCAGATGAACTCACTTGCTTTGCGCCTTTGCGGCTTTGCGCGAGTAATCTTCCTCCTGCTACTCGTTTCTTCGTCTGCCCTCGCAGCGCGGGTCGAGCGTCTCATCGACAACTGGCAGCCGCAGCATTACCTCGTCAACATCACGCTAAACGATCAACTGTCTGAGATTAGCTCGGCGAGCGTTCGCATAAATTTGACGATTACAAAACCAACACGCGAGTTGGAAATCGAGTTTGGAGATCTGACAGTCGATCGAGTCATTCTCAATGGAACACCATTCCCCTTCTTGCGAAAAAACGGCAAGCTGCACGTTGACCTCCCTCAGGCTGTCAGTGCTGGTGAATCGATGGTGCTGGCAGTGGAATACCATGGCAAGCCAAAGGACGGTTTGATTCTCACGAAAGACAAAGACGGCAACCCCTCCGCCGTCGGCGACAACTGGCCCAACCGAGTTCACCACTGGATTCCAACGATTGATCATCCGTCTACTAAAGCAACAGTGACCTTCAACATAACGGCTCCTGCTAATCAGGAAGTGGTTGCGAACGGAAAGTTGGACCACGTTGAAACAACCGGTAGTGGTCAACGAACCTGGACCTACTCGGAAGGTGTGCCGATTCCACCGTATTGCATGATCATCGCTGTGGGCCAATTTGCGAAAATCGAGCCGGTCGAGCGAGCTGTAACACCACTTTCGTATTACGTGCCGCTCTCAGAGCGCGACCTGGCGCTGAAAGGGTTCTCGCCGGCTGCTCCTGTACTGCAGTTCTTCACGAACACTGTCGCTCCTTATCCTTACGAGAAGCTTGCGATGATTGTTGGTGCGACGCGGTTTGGTGGGATGGAAAACTCGAGTGCGATCGTCTTCACCAGCAATCTCTTCAACCGTGCGGCGTCGCGGATCGGAATGAGTGAGAGGTTTGGAGTGCCGGCAAACAACGTCAGCTTAATTGCACACGAGATCGCGCATCAGTGGTTTGGCGATTCTGTTACCGAGTCGACGTGGTCCGATCTGTGGCTAAGTGAGGGATTCGCGACGTACTTCGCAGCGCTGTTCATGCAGCGGTTTGAAGGAGAAGACGCCTTTCGGATGTCGATGAATAACGCCGCCCTTGCTGTTTTTGCGTATGAGAAGAAGAAGCTCGTGCCGATGTTTGATCGCGACACGGAGAATCTCATGGAACTACTCAACGCAAACGCCTACCAGAAGGGCGCGTGGGTGTTGCACATGTTGCGTTCTAGTCTCGGAGACGACGCCTTCTTTCGCGGCATCAAAAACTACTACGAGTCTCACAAAAACTCGACCGCGAGTTCCGACGACCTGCGCGTGGCGCTTGAAAAGGCGTCTGGCAAAAACCTCCGCCCGTTTTTTGCACGTTGGGTCTACGACAGCGGCCATCCGCAATACGAATTGGCTTATACGTGGGCTGGAAAGCGCGAGCTACGCCTCGTACTCACCCAACGCCAACCGGGCAACGCCTTCGTCGATCCGGTGCCCGTCACAATCTCCACGGCCAGTGGCAAACGCGAAATTGTCTTGAAGCCTTCAGGCAAGTTATTTATCGAACGAGTCCCCCTGCGCCAAAAACCAACCGGCATCGAAGTCGATCCGCACAACGTGTTGCTTGATGAAACAACCGTTAAAGGTAATTAGGAAGATCGACGTGTATTTGACACCTTCCATTCCCTTCCCTATCATCCAACCCTGTCGGGGCGTGGCTCAGCCTGGTAGAGCGCACGGTTCGGGACCGTGAGGTCGGAGGTTCGAATCCTCTCGCCCCGACCAATGAATGTCGGCCTTTCACGTTTCTCAATCGCGAGTCCCAGCAAATTTCAGCCCTTCGATCTGCCCTTGCCGCAAGCAAACCGCCAGCATTGAATCGGGATTTCTGTGTGTGGTACTGTTGAGTACGACATGGTCATCATCAAATCTGAAGGAGCTGCACCTGTAGATTTTCGCGCGCAGCTTAGCGGGCGCAAATGGTGGATACCTTGCCTGATTATGATCCTCAGCATCAGCCACCACACCGATGCCCTTTAATCTGACGACGACTTAAAACGTTTTTAGTGTCTGGCTTAGATGACTGCCTAATTTTGCCGCAACTGCTCGCTGGCGCTCAGCGGCCGCAATCAGAGAATGCGGGATTTCCGTGGAATACTGAAGTGGTCGCGGATTTGCAATGCGGGATACCTCAGGCTTCCGGAGTGGGGGCCAGATCGACGCATGTTCCTCAAGGCTCTATTTTGTCTAGCAGTCATCGCCGGGACCGTTTTATTCTTTCGGCTGGGCGCGAACCCCTTGCAGAGCTGGGACGAATCCGTCTATGCCCAATCGGCAAAAGAAATGGTCCAGACCGGCGACTACCTCACGCCCCGTTGGAACGGCGAACTATTCTTACAGAAGCCTCCGCTGGCTTTGTGGGCCACCGCCCTGGTATTCCGCGTTGGCGGAGTGAATGAGTTAACCGCCCGCGCCGTTTCCGCTTTGTGTGGCGTTGGCTGCGTGCTCGTGACGTTCCTCATCGGCTCCACGTTCCTATCAAAGGCTGATGCTTTCGTCGCTGGTCTAATCCTGTTGATCACGCCGCACTTTTTTAACTACGCCCGCCAGGGAAGTATGGAAGTGCCTTTGACGTTCTTCATGCTGCTTTGTCTATTCGCCTTCCTGAAGGCGAAAGAATCGCCCCGCTGGTGGCTGTTGTTTGGAATATCTGCTGGACTGGCTGTAATGACGAAGGGTATCGCCGCAGCCCCGCTTTTGATTGCTGTGTTAGCCGTTCTGTTGTTTGCTGGGTTACCGGTCTGGAAACTGCGAGAGTTTTGGGTCAGCATCGGATTGCTAATCGCAATTGGCGGTGCATGGCATTTAGCAATGCTGGCTTTGTACGGGTCCGAATTCTTCAACGAATACGTAGGCAAACAGATCTTTGCGAGAAGCGCGCATCTCGTAGACGGACAGGCCCAAAAACCCACGTTCTATTTAACGATCCTTGCATTAGGGTTCCTGCCGTTCAGTCTCTTGCTTCCGTTTGCCGCCGCACGGATCTATAGGCGCCGTGCGTTCCCGATGGTGCTTCTGATCTTCGCCGGTGTCATGATCGTGGTGTATTCAGCGGTCGCGACTAAGCATCCGTGGTATGTCGTTCCTGTGTTTCCGGTCTTTGCGCTCATGCTTGCTTCACTGAGATGGAAGCGCATTATGGCTCTGTTAGCCATCGGAGCAATCATGCACTGTGCACTGCTGGATCGATTTCTGCTGGTTTCCTATGAGCAACAAAGAATCGCTGTAGCGCAAGCTCAGGCGGGATCTGGTCCGTTCGTCACTGACATGAACGTTGCCCCAACTGTGTTGTTCTATTCGGATAGAAAAATCTGCACGCTGGACTCGGATCGGGACGCAGCCCATTCTATGAGACCACTCACCGTTTGCCGCTAGAGTTCAGCGAATGAGCACGTGACTAAACCTATAGTGCTTGGCCGAAGCATCTAACGTTCTGAGTTCGACGTAGACATTCATCCCATTTGTGCCTGGCAAATTCGTCGTGTGCGTGGCAACTGGCGGGTCGTCAAACTCCCCGTCCGTCGAAATATAAAATTCGACACTCGACGTTGACACAACTTTCATCGCCAGCCAGTAAACTGAACTTGTGGCGATGCTTTGCGTGGTGGTCGTTCGTGATCCACCGCCCGAGTTGTCGTTAGACCACGTATGCCAGAACGCCGTCCCGTCGATGCCGGTGTCGTAGCCAAATCCTATTCCGTGATTTGTTGGGTCGGTGCTTGCCTGGGGATCCGAACTGAAAGCACCGATCCAGTATCGGACATTGGAAATACTAGATCCAGTCTTTATCTTGATAACAATCGTGTTCTTGTGTCCCAACCTGACCAACTGGGCATGATTTGCATCCATGCCACACGTTGAGCCTGTTGAAGCAGCCGTGTGTTGTTGTATCCAGTGGCCATCTGCGTCGTCCTGGTTCGAAGCGCTATCGTGAAACGGGCCTAATGTCCCAAGCCCGACTGCATCGAAGGCAGTCGTGCCGGGACGAACATCAATTTGTCGAAGTGGTCGTTTCTCGAATTCGCCAATAGCCGACGTATCGCCGGCCGAAGTCCAGGTTCCATCGCCCTTAAGGAATTTTGTCGCGTCTCCTGTGGCCGGTGCTGGTACCAGTCCCTTCGTACCGCCAGAGCCTGAGTCTCCGACTACGGCATCGAGATCGCTTGTGAGTTGTGCAGGCGTACGGAAGGAGACTGAATTGTCGGCGGCAATCTTCGGAAAGCTGATCGCGCCCGGATTGGTGGCAGTGAAGAGGTTGCCGCCAACAGTGGTAGCGCCGAGGTTTGTTCGTGCCGTCGATGCGCTGTTGAGGTCTGAGAGATTGTTTGCCCGCTGGACGTAACGAGCATCACCCTGCGCCTGGGTGATGCCGGTTTGCGCGGGCGGAGCAATCGTCGAACCAAGTGCCTGCAGTACGACGTCGTCGATGTAGACGCCGAGTGCGCCGCCCTGGTCACTGATGCGCAATTGATTGACGAGCGTGCCCGAAGGAATGGCAAACTGCGCCACCGGGATCGCAATCAACTGGTAACTCGCGGTGTTGCTGGAGTCGAACCCCCAGAAACTGTCAGCGATCGTTAGCGCGTTCCCTTTTGCCACTCCGGAAAGAAAGAACTGCACTCGCAGCACACGGTTGTTGTTGAACGTCGCTTTCGAACGGATAAAGAGTGAGAGCGTCCCGAAGCTGTCGAGCGCGGTCGACGAGCCGCGTTGCAATTGGACATACGCGCCGTTAGCTACGTTCGTGCCTTCGATGTCCTTCGTCCCTGTGCGCGGGTTGTTCGTCGAGTTTGCGTTCCAGCCTGAGCCCGACGTCGACGAAGTCCACTCAGTGTTTTCCAGAAATACGTTTTCATTGGAAACGCCGGCGGGCTGAGTTGTGTTAGCGCCAACAAAAACAAACGTCAGCTTCAGTTGCGTTGAGGGGTCATAGTCCGGTTCGCTTGGCTGTGCAGATGCAGTGCCGTCAATTTTTACGAGCGTTCCGGCGGTGTTGAGCGCGAGCACGTCGATGCGATCGAGCGTCGCATGCGCGGCGGTCAGCGTGATGGTCTGCTCCGCGCTTGAGTAAAGAACGCCGTTGATGTAGTAGGTGGCCGCGCTGACACGAAACGTGTAAGCGGATTCCCAGATCACACCGCCGCCAGAAGCCAGTCCTGATAGTTTCGGTATGTTGCCAGCGATTGTCGCCACAGCACTGTCGACGTAGGTTTTGTTTGCCGGCTGAGTGGAGGTTGTCGGAGTACCAACTGTGGCGCCGCTGATGAGTCCGGCATCGGAGATCGTGACCGTGCTGTTCTGGGTAGACTTACCAGTGGTCCCATTGAAGCGCGTAACTGCTTCGTCGGTGGAGGTGGCTGGTCCATTCATGTCGCCGGCCGAGCCTCCCGATGATATTCCGAGGTCTTTCCATGCCGAGCCGTCCTTCGCGCAGATGGATTCCACGCCAGTGTCCTGCGCTTGAATGAAGTCACGGGGACTGCAGGGTGCCGCCGGCTTTGTAACCACCCGGCGTGGACCAGGGGGTCTCGTAGACTGCGCACCTACCAAAGAGGCGAAACAAATAAGTAAAGTTATGAGCAGGGTTAGTTTCTTCTTCATCGTTCACCTCAGATCCGGAAGTAGCAAGTATTCCCCGAACAGCCTATGAAGGTGACGCCTTCGTTTAATTCGATGGCGTTTATTTGCGCTAGCCTGGTTGCCAGTTTCGAGGACAGATCTCGCCCCATGATGTGAGACGGCGACGAGCCTCGGAAGTAGCAAGTATTGGTAGAACAAGCCAGAAAGTTCAGGCCGGTGCTGTTGATTTGCGTCAGTCGATTCAGCAGGTTCTTCGAGAGGTCCAACCCAACAATTGTCAGTGTGGCAGGCGATCCATTGCTGAAGTAGCACGTATTGCCAGAGCAGTTAAGAAATGTAGATCCGCCAGCCAGTTCGACTGCATTTATCTCCGTTACTCTCTTTGGCAGTTTCGAAGAAAACGTTTGACCCGTGATAGTCACATGCGAACCGTTGCGGAAGTAGCACGTGTTCGTAGAGCACCCAATGAACTCGAGCCCCTGACTGTTGATTTGCGAAAGCCGCAGCACCAAATTTGATGAGAACGTAAGCCCGGTAACACCAAGCGTGGGCGTGGGCGTGGGAGTCGGAGTCGGAGTGGGCGTAGGCGTGGGTGTCGGAGTCGGCGTCGGAGTCGGAGTCGGAGTCGGAGTCGGAGTCGGCGTGGGAGTTGGCGTCGGAGTCGGAGTCGGAGTCGGCGTGGGAGTTGGCGTCGCACCCGTCCAATCGCCGGTTACGGTCTTGATCGTCGCTGTGTTGAATGACGTGTTTGAGGCTCCAATCGCATTCTTGAGAGACTCGACATCGACGCCAACGTCACTGCCGTTCAGCGCGGCGTTCTTGCCGGCACTACCTGATTGCAGCGTAAAGTCCCCTGACAGGTAACTTGCAAACACTGCTGAATTCCACGTCGCGCTCTGCGTCAAAGCGCTGGTTGGGTATTGGTGGTCATTAGTATTTACGACCAGGTTCTTATTCCAATTAGTATTAGTGCCCGGGGGAAAGAAGTCCCTGATGTTGACGGCGGCATCGAGACTGTTGTTTGATTTCCAGCCATACCCTACGTCCTGGCTGACATTGTCAAACCACATGCACCCGAAACATCCTGACTGGACGTTTGGATCGCCGAAATCGGTAAACGCGCCACCGGAGTTGTCAGGGGTGCCGTTGTCCCAGGTGTTGTGAAAACCGAAGACTCTCTTCATCCCAACAAATACAGTGTTGTTGCCCTGCTCTGCCGCCGACAGGAAGTTTATGAATTGGTGTCCCGCTCCGCTGCCATCCCAGTTAACGCCTACGTTCCAGAGCAGATTGTTCCTGAGAATCAAATCTTGCTGGCGTTGCACGGGTGAGCACGTCCCTGGGCACCCGTAATTCGTTCCGTCGGCGGCCTGCAGCATGAAACCCTTCGCCGCGTCACGAATGATGTTGTTTTTGAAAACGGTGTTCCTGATTACGGCAGTCTCGGAGTTGCCGCCGTTGATGTTGCGCGGTGCAATAACGATCGCGTAGTCCTGGTCCTTCTGCCACGTCCACCTGAAAATGTTCCCTTCGGCGTGTAGGTATCGATGGAATTTCGACTCCCACAGGTTTTTTACTTGGGTGTCTTGACCGTTGTAAGAAGGGTCAGCCCCGCGCCAAGCCAGCTGTTTGAAGAGGTAGTTGCGTCTAAACTCAATGAAGCTCGGCGTGGCCGACCACTTTGCCGTGCCGGTATCGGGGACGACGGGAATCGGGTCATAAGTGATGTTGTTGCCGCTGATTGATCGCACAATGGTGGACTGCAAGGCGCCGTAAAGGCCGTTGACAGGCAGCGCGATGTTCTGGTCCACGGCGAGGTTTGTCGTCGAAGACAGGGTGGCGCTGGTAAGAGTAGGGCTGCTGATCGTTGCCGTGTTGATTTCGGTACCGCCGCCGGATAACGAAAAGTTTTCGCTTCCTGCCACCATGACGTTATTGATGAAAGAGAGTGGCCCCTGGCCGGTAGTTACCGAAATCGCCGAAGTGTCAACACCAAGCCCAATTAGTCTAAAAGCTGAGAAATAGCTGTCGAGCACCGACACGTAGTTTGCATAAATGCGGAGACCGGTGTTGATTTGGGACGTTGCAACCAACTCGTCCCCGTCAAACCAGCAGCGCTCGATTATGAAGTGGTGCGGTATTTTTGAAATTGAGGTTTGTCCGCCACCCGAATCTATGCCGATGCTGGCAAGCCTCGTGATGCTGGTCGCCGCATTATCTTTTCTGAGGTGTAACCCAATGAGTCGATAATGATGCGGGGGAATTGCGGGCGCAGTGGTGGGGGTTTGAATGGCAGCGTTATTAGGGTAGCTCAGAGAGGTGCGTGCTTGAATGGTCGGCATGGCAGCGGCGTCGCCTGGTGTCACGCGCTTGTTGCGCACAGGTAGGCTCGTCGAGGCAGAGCGAATGGTAATGTACTTCGAGCCCCCGGTGGGCGTGGGCAAGATCAGGTCGCCATCGATCACCATCGAGGGCGGAATAATTATTTCCTGCTCGACACTATTTGCCGCGGCTGCCGCGTTGATGAGCGTTTGGACGTGTGTGCGATTTGCTGAGGCTGAGCTTTGCTCCACCGCAACACGACAGTTACCGGATGTACAGGCTGAGATCTCGGTCACCGCAATCACTGCAGTGGTCGACCCCGATACTCCCGCGCAGTTCTTGAATGTCAGTGTTACGGTATAGGTTCCCGCAGCAAGATAGACATGGCCCACAACCGGCAGCTCAGCACTAAATCCATCTCCGAAATTCAGTGTTACCGAAGGCGAACCATCAGGCTGAGGACGACGGCAGATCCCCGTTGAGGCGCGAGCGTCGACAAGGACCACTTCTCCGGCAAAGGCCGTCGCCGGCACACTCAGCGAAGCCGAAGGAGACGGTGCGCCGCTGGTGGTCGCGCTCTGTTCGGTAGCGTATGACGAGCAGCCGGAAGCGTTGCAGGCTCGAGCTCGGTAAAAGTAAGTAGTTGCTGGTTTCAGTGTGTCGTCAACAATGCGGATGTAGTTCGCGTAACTAGTATCGATGCGCGAATAGGTTCCGCCGGCTCCTTCCTTTCGCTCCCACTCGAAGCGCGTCTCATTGCTCGAGTTGTCCGTCAGCGCAGCGATAATTGTCTCGCTGTCATGGACCGTAAGTGATATTGCAGATGGCGCAGCCGGAGCTTGAGCGAAAGCCGTCAGCGTAAAAATCAAGCTCAGCCAGGCCGCCAGCACTAACTGTTTTACTCGAAGGGACGACTCACGTCGGTACTGTTTCATATTCACCTCACCGAAAAGAAAAGCCGCCAACCCCAACAACGACTCCCGACTAATCAGAAGAGGCCTTGGAATTGACGGCGATAACTCTCTAAAGAGTTAAGACCTATTTAGTTGTCATGGACCAAACTCAAAACGTTTTAAGAGAAACTCAAATCGCAGTAGATGACTACATCCGCTCCGGCGTGAAAGAGCACACGGCTTTGCGCGTCGATGCCATTATTGAAGTGCTTTTCGACATTGGCTTCAATCAACTCTCCGCCACCAGGTTCGTTAGTGAAATCGCCAGGCAGCGTCCACCCGTCCACGTCCACCGCGCCATTTGCTTGGACCCCCTTGTAAGCGTCTATCATGTAAACTTCTTCCTGTGGCCTGATAAAGCCTTCAGTGATACGCATGCCCTGCATGCGACTGCTGGCTCCTGTTTCCGCTGCGGCTGAACCGTAATCCCGCGCCACGATCGCCGCCTGGACCAGCTCCTGTAACGTTGCCGGCACCCCGTCCTCGAGAACAACACAACCGTTGAAACTGAGCATCTTGAACCTCCCGCCGAAGTTTCTTTTTCCTTAACCACCTACTCCCGCATACGTCTGCGGACTGCCTAACGAACTACCCAGCGAGCTCGCAAAGCTCTGAGAAAGCGTGCGCAGAAAACTCGGCCGCGCCTCGCGACTCATCAGGTATCGCAGGTGCCGATCCTGGTCACTCTCGTAACGACCTTCCCGCATTCCAGCGATGCCCATATTGCGAGCATTTGCTGTCTGGTAGAGCCCGGTTATTTCGGCATCGTTTGCCGCAAGTGCCGCGTTGACATTTGCTTCAAGCGCACCGGACGCAGCTTTGTGGCGCTCAAGCTCCTGCTCCTTATTCAGCGCCGTAATGAAGTTCGGGTTAGCGTTACCACTCATCGAGCCAACGCCGCGACCGACACGGTTCGCGTCATTGACCTTTAACGCGTCATTGAACAACGCAATGTCGACGCCACCGCCTGGCATGTTCCGCACATCGATTGGACCAGACTCGCCAGATCTCCACTTATCGAGCGCGATGGCATGAGCTCGCCAGCGTGCTTCAAGCTCATCCGGTTGTGAAGCCGTAGCGATCGCCGTGTCGGCGGCTGTGCGACTCGAGTTCGCGAGGTTCTTCAGTGGATCAGTTTGGCCTTTGCTTCTGGTGCCCATCGTCACACGTCCTTTCGGTAAACTTGGCAGAGCCCTAAATCACGCGCGCCTAATCTTTTTGCGGCGAGGGGATGAGAGATGTCTGTCATCCAAATCGCTGAGTGTCCTGGCGGAATGCTCGCCACTGCGTCTCGGATCAATCGTTGCGCCAGGCCCTGGCCGCGATATTCCGGGTACACATAAACCGCGTTGAAGTGGTAAAGCTGCTCGACGAGCATAAATGCCGCAACGTTGTCACCCTCCATCAGCGCCGGAAATGTCGCTTGCTCCGGGGTTACAGGCAAAGCATTCTCGAACTCCGGCCCGGTGTAAACCGGCGCTATGAGTGGCCAATTCTCAAAAGGTAAAACTATTGTTCGCATCATGGCAGCATCAAAATAAGCTCTTCTAACAAATCCAGAATGGCCACCGTCGCCGCGCGGTTTTCGACGTCGACAACTGCACCCCCAACCGGATCAGCAATGTGCGGCTGTGCCTCGAGGCCAAGTATCTCGCGCACCTCAACCGCTTCCAGTTCCTCAATCACGCCGGGACCAGGTGCAGCGCGACCAAGAATGCGATCCGTATCGATGTTCTGCACTTTTGCAAAGCTAACCGCGTGGTCGTCGATATCAGTCGTTGAGACCGTCTTCGCCTGGGGATCCTCGACATCGTCCGTGATGTGACGGAAACCTGTCCCCTTCGGTATTTTCCCCTCCGGCGTAACAATGCCGCCATCTTCGACGTCTCGCCGGATTCGACTAATCGCGTCCTGCAGCACGCCCCGAGTGACGTAGCCTTGCTGTCGTACTGGAGGTTTGATAGCCATTCGGTTTACTCTTCGCCAATCACGATGAAATCGTCGTATAGTGCGTAAGCCGCATCTTCGATGACCCCTGATCCACACTGCAACCCATGCTTCGTGCCAGCGGGTATTCCGATGACCGTTGCTGTAGTAACGCGCAGTTCACCATTCAAGTAACCTGTTATCACGTCACCACAGCAACGGACTTCGATCTCGTCTCCGTCCTGGATTTGGTTCTCGCCGGGGAACCCCTCGTTCGTGCAAAGAAAGTTCCCATTGACTACTTGGCAGATGCGCAAAAACTTTCCAGCACGGCTCCATGTTGCCATCTGGTAGTTGGCCGCACTCTGCCAACGGAAAATGATGCCAAAGTTATTATTGTTGAGACCGCCTCCAAATTCTGCGTTTTTGATCTTAACCTTGATCGTGCAGTCAACAACCCCGGTCTCAACAAGAGCAAAGCCTCCCGTAGGATCGTCCACGTCGCCACCGTGCCGCGCCGCTTGGTTATCCAGTATTTGCCAGTGCGTGTCGTCTGGATTCCAATCAGCATCATAGGGCTCCCATACCTGTCCGGAATCGGCAATGCCAAGACTGTGCTCGTCGTCGTCACGATTGAAGGAATCCTGTACTATCAGTACCGCTGGGCCTCCGCAAGGACCAGCGCCACAAAAGATGACTTCAAAGGAGCGTGTAACATCCGGCGCCGGATCGAAATTCTCATTACCCGCCTGGTGGGCCGTTATATCAACTTGGCCCAAATCTCCCGTTAAGTGAACTGTGGCAGTGCCGTCACCGTGGTCCACGAGTGTTGCTGGGCCCGTAATAGTGAAGGTAACCACAAGACCGGAAGTGGAAGTCGCGGTAATCAGAAAATCAGGATCCGTAGTGCACTTATCAGCAAGCGCCAGGAAGAGGATCGTTTGCGGGAGGTTCTCGCAGAAAATGACATTAAAAGTCTGAACCACGTCCGGAGCCGGATCATAATTAGCATCGCCTGCCTGGTGCGCTGTGATGGTCACTACGCCGAGCTCGCCCGTCAGGTGCACGGTGGCTGTCCCATCCCCGTGATCGTCGAGCGTAGCCGGTCCAGTGATGGTGAACGAAACTTGTAGTCCGGAACTCGCGGCGGCAACTATGGCAAAGTCTGCGTTGACCGAGCACTGGCCCTCAATCGGCCCGAATATTATTACTTGTGACAGCTTGCCGGGCGGACATTGGTGCAGCAGCACTTCCCAACGCGGCCCAAACGTGCGGATCTTATTCAGCCCATGATCGCCTCCCACGCTCTCCATCGTTACCAAAAGCGCATACTGATTGATATCGAGGATGTTGGGCTGCCGCGGGCAGAATAGTTGCGTGCCGACGCCTTTGGGAGTTTGCTCAAAAGTAGAAAGCGTATCCGCGATTGGGCTGTCATCGTCATAGTTCTTGATGACTTCAACCGTCACTGGATGCTCGGTGTTATCAGCGCGACCCTCGAGCATGATCAAGGTGAGGTTGCAGAAGTACGACATCAGCGAAACGTCTGACGTTTGCACTTTCATCACACTGCCCGTGCCGGCATCGAATTGGTAGATTGCTAACTGCCCGCCATCCGAACAGCAGATATAGAGTTTATTCCTAACAGTGACCGCATCGACGACGTCACCGATTACTTTCCCCGTCAAATCAATCGGCGAGCACCAGGAGTTATCAGGAACAAACTTGGCCATGCACGCCTGCCGCCAGAACCAGCATTCGTACTTTCCGAGTGGGTCATAGCCAGGGCAAATGGGCGCGTCTTCAGTTTGGCTGTCCCAGCCAGCAAAATCCGGAGTGACGTCGCGCGAATACTCAAAATCAGGCTCGGCGCTGGAATCGATGACCGTCGGCTTGCCAATCCATGCGATCAGTCTGCCGTTGGCGCCGATCGCGGCGTTCTGCGCAAACTCGATTCCCTGATTTTCGAGAATCACCTGGAACTCGAGCGCCGGCGAACCACCGACATAGTAGAGCGTTCCGATCGACGTCTTGCCGAGACGAATGGTTAGGCCGTCGTTGACCTTCAAGTAAGTGACGGCCGGCTCAGAAGCAAAGAGCGCATTCGATGGCGGGAAGCTGCCAATGAAGCCCGGTTCAGAGACGTAGATGATGCCGTCTGCATCCAGCCACGCGACGTCGTTGCTCGATCCGGCAAACTGGCCCGGCACGGGAGGAAAGGCTTTATCAGGCGCGAGGTTCTGTCCGAGCAGCGAGCCGTTGGTCCAGGAGATCTCGACAGAACGATCGTGGCCGTCGATCGTGGCTAATTCATCTTCACGAACCTCGCCATGCAAGCTGGTGGGCAGCTCGTAATACCAGCCCAAATCGGCGAAGCCAATCTTCACCACACCGATGCCCCACGTATCCTGACCGTTCGAATCAGGCAGCGGGAACTGCACGATCACGCTGCCGTCAGTGAGTGTGATTACATTCGAGGGCTCGCTCATCAGTGAGATCTGGCCAGTGATGCTACTGATGCGCCAGATAACTACTGACACGGCGCCATTCATCAACTTCTGTCCAGCTGAGGGTGGGGCTTTGGCGAAGATCACCGGCGCCGGTGGTTGCGCATGTCCGGCTTGAAAGGGTCCGGTGAGCGGTCCCGCGGCATAAACCCCATTACTCTTTTTAACGACAGAGAGAGTCGAAGAGGCAATGATGCCAGGAAGGTATTCGCCATCGAAAGCCACCTGCCCTTCCCCGATGTAACAGAGCAGATCCTGAACCTTGAAAACCGAGCCCTTGCCGCCGGGTGAAACAGTCAGAATGTTTACCTTGAATCCAACGCCAACGCCAGGCTGCGCGCCGTCTACTGTAGTTTCGATGTTTACGCCGGTTGCGTAACCAGCACCTGGGGAAGTGAGAGCGTAGGTAAGCACAGCGCCGAGACCGTCAACGGTGAGAATCTCATAAGCGGCCAGACCATCGCCGCCGTTAATAATTCCGGTGTCGCCGGCTGCATAGTCAGAGCCGCCATCTGCCAATTCGCTCGAACTGATTGACCCTGGAGACGTTGCAAGGCCAAGGCCCGCATATGATTGATCGCAATTGAAAAATACCCGCGAGCCGCTCTTCATTGGCAGCAGTTGCATGCCTTTGAAGGCGCGGACCAGACCCTGACCAGTAACAAGGGCATTCTCGCTGCCCGGTTGCATGAAATCGCCGGCCTCTCCACGAATAACGGCAGAGAGATACCCTCGACCCAGTGTCCATTCCCCAAGTGTTGTAAACAGTTCAGGCATAGGCGGAGATAGCCCCGCAAATCAAACAACGCGTGAAGGTGATGATCTGTTTTCCGTTCCAGATTTTTTCCATTGGTAATTGGGTTGCTTCCTGTCGCGCCTTTACTCCAGCTTCGGCGCCGGGATGCTCATTGCGAGCTGCGGCACTGAGTCCGTTATTTTCAACCGGACGGCTCAGCGGATCCTCACATTGCTGTTCGTTGATAGATCCAATAGCGCGTGCTTTGGCCAGGTACTCTTCTTTGTGGGCCCCTTCAGGCGCAACCTCAGCCGCTGATTCAAATTTCCCCTGTAGCGCGAGGCCTTCGGCGAGGAGGTTAAAAATGTCCGGATTAGAGTGGACGTCGCCACCACCAACGTGGGCGAGCTGGTCTAGCGCCATGCGCTCCCGCGCCAGACCGTAAAAGTATTTGGCCAGCGCGGGTTGACGCATGACGCGTGGTCCCATGACCGCTGCGAGTTTGGTCTGGTCCTCCTGAGCCCTTTTACGGCGCTCTGGATCCAGCAACGTGTCGAGCAGTGACATTTAGACAGTCCTGGTAAAATAGGCGATAACTCGCGAGCGTGTAACCGTGCCGGCAAGAGTGCCATCTGCCGTGGCTCTTACTCGAATTACGTCACCTTTCACTACGGCCAGATTGCCCGCGGTGCCGTGCAGCGTAAGCGTGCGACGCGCGAGCGCTGTTAAAGCGGTTCCGCCAGTCACTTTGGTTGTATTCGCATCCGAGACCGCCAGGAGCGCCGTTGAGCCCGCTCCCGATTGCCCGAGATTGATAGCAGTGAAGGTAATGAAGTTCGTGTCGTGGGCCGCCAACGCGTCCAGGCTCGAGAAGTCGATACCAGTGAGAGTGCCGGTCACCGGCGCCGACAGGTACATATCCGACGTGCTGGTGGTCGCAATGGTCACCTCCCCTGAACTGGAGTTGTATTGGGAGTAAGCAGTAAGCAACTGCCACTTCGAGGCGTCACTCACGAAGATGATGCCCCGGCCAGTTGCGTGCGACGTGATCGCCATCGTGCCGGCTGCTGTGGCAGTGGCGGTTGAATTGGCTGTAATCGCCGTGCTGAGCACGTAGACCAAAGCATTGCAGGCGACGAGGTTCGTACCATCCGAACAGGGAACCGTTTCAGCGGTGCTCGCACCGTTCGATATTCCTGTCGTGTTCAGGCGTTCGACCGTGGAAGACCCGCCGCTCCCGATGGTTTCCGTGATGCGCAAGTCGGCCGTGCTCGAGGCAGTGATGCCATAGAGCTGGTCCGTCACGCCGACAAACGTGGCGCGCTGATTGGGCGCGAGGGACACTCCGGTCGACGTGGTTACCGTGCTAAGGTTGCTGATAAACGCGGTTACCGAGCCGACGTTTTGAATCATTACCGAGCTGCGTTCGGCGTTACCGGCGACGAGTAGCATGGCTGTGGTCGTTGGTTGTTTACGGGTAAAGACCAGGCGAGCCGCCTCAACTCTGACCGGCAAGCTGATCAGAGCGAGGACAAGAATGGCAGTAAGCGCCAGCGATGTGAACGCTGATGTGCTTCGAGTCAAAGTCAATTTCATGGCGTCTCCTTCAGAAGTTAGTGGTTAGTTTTGTTTGATAGCGGCGACGACGTCTGGAACAGCTTTAACGGCCGCTACAGACATCGCACCACCGGCAACTTCTACGAGGTCCTGTTTTCCTTCTTGCACATAGTCACGCGCAATTAGATAGAGAGCGTCACCAGGTTTCACCAGAAAACTGATTCCGCGCCTGACAACGGCTGGACCAAGCCGCAGCGGGATCTTTGTGTCGCGCATTTCTTCGGTGATGATCATCATCGGGATTTGCGCCGAATGGCCGGTGAACTTGAAATAGGATGAGACGATTGAGAATCGGCACGATAAGGGTGACTGCGCACCTGTGCCGGTGGTTCCGACACTTAAAACGTTTTGAGTGAAGCCGGCGCCTGCTCCTGGCTGCGCACCGTCATTTATTGTTGGCACGCCTTCGGCAACCTCGTAGTTGCTCCCGCGATTTGTCAGCATGAACGTCTCAACCGCTCCGTCGACCACTGACAACACTTCATAAGCTGCGAGTCCATCGCCGGCGTCGACCGTGCCCGTATCCCCCACTTCGTATCCGGCGCCTCCATCCGTCAGCCCTGCCGTAACAATTGCCCCTTCAACTCTGTTCGCGTTTGGCTGGTCGTGCGGAACAACGATTCCGTCGAGCGCCCCGGTGTAGGCAGCGGGGTTGTTACGGTAGGAATCGATCTCGTCCGGATCCGCGGGAATGCCCTCGCGCGCTGAGGCGCCTTCGAACGGAATGATCTTCGGTGTTCCTATCTCGCCATCATGTGCCGGCACAAAAGAATTGTGAGCGACAGCGACAAGAGTGGAGAGATCTCCATAATAACCGTGCGCTGGGTTCGTGCTGATTGCACTGAGCACTTCCAAGGCGGCCTGCTTACGAGCATTTCCGATAGGCCCATCGGCGATCGCTGTGCCTGGAGAACGAATACCAGCCACAAGGACACCGGCCCACTCCTGCGCGGCGTTCAAAATATCCGCGATATGGGCATCAAGTACTGTGACGTCGGCGTAGGGCATTTATTCGGGAGCCAGATAAGCTCGCGGGCTGCGAACACGTCGTTGACGGAAAAAGTTAAATGGGCGAATCGGTTGCGTGGCCGGCTCGACTGAAGAATTCACATACAACTCCCAGCGCTCTTCCCAGCGGATCAAGTCAGCTTCGTAAATCGGGAGCGTCCGGTTGATCCACTTCACCCATTCATCGGAGTCGTCCTTCACGATCGGCATTGCTTTGATCGCGACCGCAATTTTGACCATGGGCAACAGATGAGTAGGTATCGGAGGTGTGTCTCCGGTTTGCACGATGTTCAAAAGCGGCCGGCGATAAGTGAGCCGCCACAGGTATCCGGAGAGAGTGCCCGGGTCGATGTTCAGCCGGATCTTCATTCCTTCGTCGAGCGCGGCGCTGCCGTAGAAGCTCGCCGCTACTCTTCCCATATCGAACTGATTGGACCAGGAGGCGCCGGTAACGATCGCCACTTCTCGCCAAGCCAGGAGATGGGGAGAGGTCACCGGCGTTGCCAGGCTGTACTCCAACCTGACCGGCTCGAACTCCGGCACTTCGGGAAGATTGATGAGATAGTCGATGTCGTCTTCGTCGATCGTGAGGTCGACGGTTTCAGTGCGCTGGTCTCGCCCCCCGAGGTCCATATCCTGGACGCGACCCTTCAGTTCATCATTGAGCAGCAACAACAAATCGTCAGGCGGCAGCTTCAGTTCGCTGGGCCTGCGAAGCAGCATTGAAATCCCGGTCAGTACTTGTTGAGTCGTTTCCATTAGAGTGCGCTAGTTAAAGAAAACGGCTGGAGCGTGGAAGGAGCTCTCACGATCCAGCCGCGTGGTTACAGCAAGCACCAGCATGGTCTACGTTCAGAGACTATTTCTTCTTGGAAGCTGCCTTCTTCGAGGCGACCTTTGTTGAGCTTTTCTTTGGACTCTCAGCCGACGCGCTCTCGGAAGGCTGCCCTGCTACAGCATTTTCCGATTGACGTGCCACGGTCGAATCGTCGTTCGGATTTACCATACCCGGGAAAGGCGCCACCGGCTTATTCTCCTGATCCATCCCATAGGGCGTCCTTTCCGATGGCTCTTCCTGCGACTCATCCATTGGCAGCAGACCGTTAAATTTATTACTACTGGTCAGTGGCTGGTTTGCAGCAGCCGCCGCTCCTGCGGCTGTAACTTTTTGTCCAGCCTTCGGCGCCGATTCTTTTGCTTTCGCCACGACTTCCACGTCAAACGCAACCGCGTACTGGTCCTCGATCTGCCGCTTAGCGTCCGGAGCTCCCGCGCCCAAGCTGGTCGCGAGCGTCTCTTCGGGTGTCAGCACAACGTCCTGACGGAAGAAGACCAAAGCCTTACCGATACTGGCGCCAACAATTTCGACTTCTTCCTTTTGCAGGTCGTCGGACTTTATGACAACGGCAGAGCTTGTGGAGCCCCAGCGGCCCGTCGCGTCTTTCGATAGCCTGTTATCGTCCGACTTGATGCCGTCTTTTGCCGACAGTTTCATGCTGTCGCCCAGTTCCAGTTTCACCTTTTCATGCTTGGCCATCGCTCTAAATCTCCTTTTCGACCTAATCGCCGATTGTGTTGAAGGGGTTACTACTCCGATTGCGCATTGTTACGGCCGGGACCTTTGGGTTTCTCCTTACCTTCACCAGCCTGACCTGTAACGAACTTCGTCAGGAGGCTCAGCGTTTGCTGTTGCTGCGCCATCATTTGCTGTTGCTGTTGCATCATTGCCATCACGCCGTTCTTGAATTCATCGCCCGACTGGTTTCCAGCCTCGATCGCGCCCTGCATCGCTTTCTGCGCGCGCTCGACGTCCGTGTCCATCCGGAACGACGGGTATTCGGAGAGCAGCCAACTGTCCTGGTTATCGAGGTGCGTTTTTCCGCCTTGCCCCTTGTTGGCGGTAATGTTCAGCAACTCCTTAGTGCGCGGGAGAATACCGTCAGAAGGATTGAGCGCGGCCTGGTGCGCACGATAGACGCTCTGTTTAATTTCCTCGATCAGCTTTTCGCCGCGCGCGATCTGCGACTGCGCGATCGCATAACGCTGGCCCTTAATGGTCACGCCCTTCAGAGAAGCTCGCAAAGCGAGATGCGCGCCATTGTCGAGCCATGAGAGACTGGAAGAAGCCCGCGGATCCATCAGATCCGGCGACGGTTTCAGCAAATGCTCGAGTGTGTAATTGACAGAGCGTCGACCAGCTTCGAGATCTTCCTGCAGCTCGCTGCCGTCATCATTGGTGCGCGCAAGGCCCATGACAGCGTGAAACAGAATAAAGCTCTCACTCAGCTCTTCTTCGTCCTGCGATAGCAGCGAAGTGAGTTCCACCATGCCGAACCTGCTATAGGCGGTGTAGAGATCGCGCATGCTCGTCGCCGGCATCTGCATCAATGTCTCCACCTTGCTCTGACTACCCATCGCCGGCACTGCCTCGGTGAGCGTCGCCATGCCGAGCGCGAATTGTCCGTTCGCGCGTGGCGTGATTCTCGGGTACGGAAAGACGGCCAGCGGGATCAGTTGCAATCGCTCAAGCACCGGATAAGGAATGTTGAAGCGAAAGCCATCCGAACCAAAGTTTGGAATCGGCAGCCAGGGATGAAAAGCAAACCTCACGCTCTTGATTGATTCAACCTGGCGCACTGTCTCGCGCAGGTCCGGCAACGAACCGTTCTGGCCAAACTGCTGCATCACATCCGAGATATTTTCCGGGCGCCGCGGCGCGGTTGCTGTAGTCATAAAGCTCCCATCATTCTATGGAGACCGAAGGCTCCAGTTATTTGGTTGACATCACGGCGTGAGATTGGCGGCAGGAAACCAACGGGTATCCCGAGCGCGTGGTGCAAGTAGAGATCGACTTCCGCGTTATCTCGCGCGTCCTGTTCGTCCTCGTGTAGCTGTCGTACAGCCCGTCGCGCCTCGGCGTCGCTTAGCAGCAGGTCTGCAGCTCGCTCGTTGTCGGTTTCGTGTCTGTGCTTTGCCGCGAACTCGACAAACACCATTGACGGCTCGAAGTAAAAGCCTTCAGGCGTTTGCATCTCGAGCAGGCAAACGTATTCGCCACGAGGTGGTACATTCGCAGCGGTGTAGAGTCCGACTTCGATCATCTGCTGCGGGGTCAGCTTGCGTTCGATGAACCAGTGCAGCCGGCCATAGTCGACGTAGTCGTATTCCCAAACAGGAATGATGCCTCTGGGTACTTCGTCTTCACGGCCCACGCGAACGATCTCACCGTTTGCATTTGTGTAGCGAAGCCAGCGCGGGTGACGATCGCGGCCGGCAAAGTAACGAGCGCACAGGCGGCCGCGCTTCACGAGCGTTCCACACATGCCCCCCTTCACCGTCGGCTTGTTGTCGTCTTCGTCCTTGCGGATGATGGCGACGCCGCCCCAGTTGAAGCGATAAACCGGATCGCCAAAGTCGTCATAACCACCGAGCTTGTCCATCTCCGCGTGGAGCTTGGGATCGATCTGCGGCGGGGTGTGATAGAACCAGTTGCCTGGTTCGTATCGGTAATAAGTTTGTTTCTCGACGTCGTTCATTTAGACTGTGCTTGTTCCTTCGACTCCCCGGGCCTCGCGATTAAGAGTCCGCTTGTGCAACCACATCAGACCTTCTTCAAAGTGAGTGAGTGCACAGGCGTTCTCGCGACAGGAGTACGGACCTTTCTGCCAACCACGCAATCGATCGATGATGATTGCGATGAGTGCTTCTTCACTAAGACCGTTAACGCCAACTTCTTTCACTGGCCCCTGCTGAAACTTAATTAGCGCCGCGCTGAAGCCGGTGTTCTCAGTCCGGAGCTGAACGTTGTAGAGATGACTGGCGCCTCCGTTACTAGGAGGATCTGCAAACACCGCGACGTGCTCGCGATTGAAGACGTTGGTCCTGTGCTCGGTGATTTCACGATTGAGAGGAGTAACCTTTCCTTCATCGGCTTCGACCTCTACTCCGTTTGAAACTGTGTGTCCCATTATCTTTGCCTTTCTCCGTAGAGTGCAGTTGATTGTTAGGAGCTGGGAGAGCCTGGCCAGCTCTCCCCTGTTGCGCACGCGCTCCTATGGTTACACGTGGATCCGGTTGAAAGCCGCACCTTCGATACGGCCATTGCTACGCGCATCCTCGCAGTCCCAGTTGTACTCAGAGAAGATCGTCGACTGGCGTTGGTCCAATCTCTCCCCAAAGGAATTAATCGGGTTCACCACATAGCTGCCCGAATCGAACTGGTAGGGCTGCAGTGGCGTCTGGGTGATCTTTCTCCACGTCAGGAAGTTGACGAAATCGACATGGGCCGGTGGCACATCCGGATCCGTCATAAACTTGTGGCCGTCCCAGTAAAGTTCACCAACCGAGAGATCTACTTTGTCGACCTTGCCGGCGCCGATTTGCCGCACGAATGGCGAACCGTAGACCTGCGTCTCCCAGTTGAAGTACTGGGTTTTGTTCATCCAGATCTGCATCGAGTAAGCCACGCCGTAACCCATCTTCGATTCCATCTGCGAGAGCTGCTCGCGAATGTGCGATGGGGAAATTGATGGCGCGCCAGTCAGACGCGTGATTACCGAAGAGAAGATCTCCGGATTATCAGCGCGCGTGATGCCCTTGAACGTGCCGACGTCGTCGATGTAGTGGATGAAACCCTGCGGCATCAGTCCGTAGGAATTACGGAACACGGCCGTGTCACCAACCTCAACATCGGTCGGTGGATCCTCAGCAAACACTACTGGACCTTCGTCTCCCGAAGCCGGCGTCTTGTCGACAGACAGTACGACGTTGTATTTCGAGGACCCGATAGTAGCGAGACCTGCTACGCGCTGAACTCCGCCCGGACTGAAGAACTGAATCTGCTGGTCCTTCGCAAACAACCGGTTGCCCTGGTTCGTGGTGTCCCAAGAAAACTGCAGCGTGTCGGCGGCGATATCGGCGATGCTGGTCACGATTCCGATCGCAGACTTGTCTGTGCCCTGCAGCGCGAAGAAGTTCTCGCGGCGCGCGTACATCTTGAGCGAAGAAACAACGAGCGCCTTGACTGCCAGGTTGTTGGCGAATTTTGTGAGCTGCGTAGGGGTGAGACTCGCAAGCGAGCGGCCCTCGTAATTCGGGTCGGTGCGGAACTGCGTGAGGTACTGGTTGGAAATGCGCTCAAGCGCACCGGTCCAAACCATCGAGGCCCAGTGCTGGCGAAGCGTGGCCACGCCCATTGCGTATTCCGGAGCGGAGCCCGAAAGAATTGGCCCACCTTCGGCGACGGCAAAGGCCGTCGAGTTTTCAGAAACCGTGTAAGGAGTAAAAACGCCGCCCGGATTGATCTTGCTGATTTCCTTGACCTTGTTCATCTCCTGGAAAAAGCGACTCTGGGCCACTTGCAAATTGCGCCCTTCGTCTATCAGCTTCGGCAGGATGCCGTTAATCGTAGTCGTCGAGAGTGTCCCCATCTTTCACCTCCGTTACGTGTCGTGGGACTAGCCGGTTTGAGCGTCACTGAGAAGCAAGTCATCAATGCGCTTGTTTGGATCGGAGGTCGGCTGTGGCGAGCGACTGCCTACTGCTCCGGGAATGATTGCGTCGTTTTCCGGTTTGGGATTGGTGCGCGAAGTTGCCGCCGCGATTTGCGAATCGATACGAGCGAAGATTGGCGCTTGCATCCGTTCCTGCTTGTATTTTTCTACAAACGGGAGCAGTGCCCTCGCCGCTTCAATCGCATTTGCTTTTTCGCCCAGGTTAGCAAAGTGAATTGCGTGTTTAAGCGCTTTCACGAACTCCGGACGATCTTTTCCCCACGCGGTGAGTCCTGCCCGAAAATCCGGCAAATCACCTAAACCGTCGAATAGCACGCGGCGCTTATAGTCCTTCAGGTCTGCCACTACCGGCGCTAGTTCGCGTTCCTGCGGTGTGACCTTCAAACCTAGACCATCCCTCGGATCATCGGCCCACGTATCCAGATAGGTTTCTATCTGACCGCTGGCTTCGTCCCAGGTCTGTTCTATTTGAGCCTGACGCGCCTGTTGCTCTTCGGGTGTAAGCCGTGTTGCTGGCGGCTTCGATTCCGGCTTTGCCAAGTCTGGCTTTGCATCATCTGCCTTAGCTGGTTGTGGTTCCGCACTCGTCACCGGAGCGCTTGCTGGTGCTACCTCTTTCGCGCGCTGTTGCAGGGCTTCGATTGTCGCCGCGGCCTCATCGCCGAGGTACAGTCTGACGTCCGCGAGTTCTTCAGCTGACAACTCTCTAACCGTGGGCTGTTCCACTACACGGTCTTTGTTGTGCTCGTAAAACTCGACGGCCGTTCTGACCTGCTCTGCGGTGAGTCCGTCCTTGCCGGTGATTTGCTTGATGAAATAACCGGGATCAGCCTGAAACCCATCGGCCAACAAACGGCCATAGGTTTCGGGAGATCGCGCAAAGACTTCATCAAGAAAAGTGGCCGGCTCAGCTAGTCGCTGAACGATGACGGCTGTTTCGAGTCGCGCGTAACTGGATGGCGACATCTTGCGGAGTTCTTCGACCGTGCCCGTGGCTGGTAGTTCCGGATCCAGGTACTTGCTAATAAAGCTCGCCTTTTTTAGCTTCCCTGTGAGCGCCGGTCGTTCAGCTGCGGGACGTGTACGGACCAGGTCGTTTTCTTCCGCGTTCAGCTCGGGATCATCTGTGGTATCCGGCTTTGCTTCCGCCGTTGGTGCGGCAGCCTCGGCCGGCTTCTCAGTCGATACCGCTGCTGGTGCCTCTTCTGTGCCCGTCGGCGTTGCTGGTTCGACTTTGGCAGGAACGTCTGTCGGAACGGCTTGCTTCGGAGTTTCTACAACCGCGCTGGACGCGGCGTCAGGTAACGGAGTCTCCACCGTCTCGACTTCTTCGAGCCCATAAGTATCGAGCCAACCGAAAGCCTCGGCTGGTTGCGGGGCAGATTCGACTGCGGGAGTTTCTACTATGGTGTCTGGCATTGATGACCCAAAACGAAAAAGCCGCCAATCCCAGCAAGCGATTTCTGGCAATCCAGAAAAGGCTTTGGAACTGACGGCGATAACTCTCTGTAGAGTTAAGACCTATTTAGTTATCATTGGGCCGAAGAGGTACCTCGGGCCGCGGGCAGAATAACACGTCGCGAAAACATTGCAAGAGGAATTTAGAAGGCGGGGACTCAAAACGTTTTAAGAGTCTGGTTCCGAGGACTCGGCAGGGCGCAGCCGGCAGCGCTCGTTGTGGCCCGGCTGATGCTGTCCTGGATAGGGCTGAAAGTCGTGAGTCAACTTACCATTACACCTGACACAAAGTGGAAACCACGGCTTAGGTGGGACGTCCACGTCAGCACCACAACACCCGGAGCGATTAGGCATCGTCATATTGCGCCCTGATTCCAGGAAGACAATAGTGTCTCCTGACACAATGTCCCCGCTCGTCTGCTGGTTCGGGTTGCTTGGTTTCATTTCACCTCAATCAACCTTTCGGATTATTCCACCTTCAAATCAAACCGCTTCGCCAGTATCTTACACTGCTGCATCAGGCCGCGGAACAAAAGTTCAGCTGTCTCCCTGTTTTCGGTTTCGTCGACCAGCAAGCGGATCATCACCATGTGGCTATCAAACTCCGCCTTCGTGCGACGGCTTATTTTCGGCGCCTGCAGCACCGGCTCCGGAGCAATTCTGATTTGGCGTTGCGGAAGAGACATTTACGACTTCGGAGGTTCCAGTAAACGGTATTTGAGACACTCGATCGCGCCTATCACCAGCGTTGTGTTCTCGATTTTCGAATGGTGCAGATAACTCTTTCCGTCTTTGAATCCGAGCACTACAACTTCATCGAAATCCTGCTCAGCGACAACGCGTAGAGTGTCGGCGACCTTCTGCCGTTCACTCTTGCTTGGTAACACTTTCAGATTGTCACTGGCCATATGCTTGGCTCGACCCGCCTCCGTTTTGATTAGACTCCGCCGGCGTGAGCACCTGGCGTGCTTGTTCTTTCGCGAGTTCCAATTCCGCCGCATGCTCTTTCTCCTCCATCCGGCGTTCGAGATCGGAATCTTTTTGCGCCTCGTCAGCCCGCCGCGTTAACGTCTCAGCCGCCACTGCGCGCTCGTCTTCAGCATCGGTTTGCGCTGCGATCTCCTCGGGTGTTGGTTGTGGAGGCGGCGGCGAAATGGTTTCGGCTATTTTCTTTTGTCGCTCTGCCTGCTCGAACTGGACCGCGATCTGACCGTCGTAGTGCAGCATCCAAAGCATCTGCACCACCGCCTTGCGCGGCATGCTCCAGGTCTTCGCTTCCTCGCTGAACAGAGCATCCTTGTAGACGTCCATGAAAGATTGGTGATCTTGCATCAGGACGCCCTGGTCGCCATTTTCGAGTGGCTCCATCAACGGAAAGCAAATCTGTGCCAAGGCGTTATACATCGAACGCGCAGCTGCATCGACGTCGGCGAGGTAATTCGAATTCCTTGTGGCAATGCGCTCCTCGATCGCAGCCAGCTTGTTCAAGCGATATTCCGCTTCTCGGCGATCAGTACGGCCCGGCCCAATACTGAACGGCATGTCAATCGTGTCGGCGATTGAGGACAACACCTCCATGGCCCAGGGAGCTTGCGTCTTCGCGAACGCTTGCGCGATCTGTCCAAAAGCCATTGCCTTGGCGTTGGTAAGAGCCATCGACCGCGGCGTGTCGGTACCTGCCACGACGTTGACATTTAGCGCCTGGCGGAAGTTGCATTTGAAAAACTCTAGGCAGAGATCCTCGCCAAACTCCTTCGCGATTTCACGATACTGCTCCGGAGACTTGTCTTTGGTGCAGTGCTCCTGGATGTTTTCGAGGATCTGAAACATGAAGTCGATATCGGCTGAGATTCTTTGATTGATTGGGCCAATTGAACGACCGGAGGCGTTTTCCGTGACCTGCGCCACACCGGTCGCGGTGTTTGCGGCCCTCTGGTCTGGTCCACCGATATTGCCCTGCAGTGAGTAAGTGCCTTCGATGAACTGCATCACGGAGTCGATCTTTTCCGCAGTTACTTGAAAGAACGCCGACGGCGAACTGCCGGAGAACCGCTTAACAACGGAATCGATGCCGCCGCTGGGAACGTTATCAACGAATAGCAGATGTCCCGCTTCTGGCAGCTGCTTGACGTGCTTGCGCGCAACAGCCGTAAATGGATGCCCGGTCATTCCGAGCGAGTAATCGAGGTTAAAACTGTCGTTAACGATGTCATTGAGCGGCATCAGTGAGTGCATGCCGGCGCCACGATTGGATCCGGCGCGCTTCCCATACAACACCGCGGTCCACCGGCGATTGAGATTGATGCCTTTGATCTTCAAAATCGTGTTGCCGGCAACGAGGTAAAAAAGGCCGTTTGGGTAAGTGTCACCCAAAAAACCCATCGGCACCTTCTCGCCGTCAGGTGTTGTCTCTTCTCGGCAAACGTAAAAGCTGCCATACCGCGCGACGTCGACGTAGATAAACTCGCGCACAATCATCTGACCGGTCATCGTTCCAAAGGCCGCGGCATTGCGACTGGATCCGGCGATGGCGTCGGTCTGCATTGAAGAGCGTTCCTGCTCCTGACGGATGCGCAACTCAACCGGCATCGCTTCGCTGTCGGGATTGATGAGCGTCTGGTAACGCCACTGTGCAACCTCTCTCGGTAGGTAGTCGCGCTCGATGATGAAACTCGAGTACCGCAACTTTTGCGCGGAAAGATCCGGCTGCATGCTGAGCGGGTGCGGGATGTGAAGAAGATTTTCAGCAAGAGGGACTTGCTTTTCAACCGCCACGCTCCGCAAAGCTTGCGCACCAGGAATGTCTCTAATGTAGGTGCTTTCGCACATAGGACACTTCTTGATGCCTTCCGCGACACCTTCCTGACAGGTGCCACATTCACGCCGGCCGGGAAGGCTGATAGTTTCGTTTTGATACTCCAGCCTCGTTGCCATGCGCGGGCATTCTGGATTGACGCCCCAGATAAGACAACGATAGCTCTCCCCGGAAAGAATCGAATTCCAGATTTCATCCATCTGCAGGTCGCGAGTCATCAAACGGTTTTTCTCGCGCACGGCAATCTTTTCGCACATCTTTGCGAGCGCGCGCGCACTCGCCTGGCCCTCGTTCTTTGGCGCGTACTCGTAACCCACCTGCGTTCTCAGCAGCTGCATGAAGCTTTGTTCAGTGTGGCCCTTAATAACGGGGATGGTGTAAGCATAGTCACCGTCCTGAATTGAAGGCGCTTGGTAGACGCCAGAAACATACGAGCCGTACTGGTCGCCGTTTACATACCGGCACATCATGTCCGTGTCCTGCGCGTGCTGTTGACGAGCAATTTGATCTTCAGCTCGCAGTTCGGTGCGCAGCTTCAACAGGAAGTCTGAGAGCTTTTGCTCGTTGTCCTTCTGGCGCGCAATCAACTGCTCGCGATAACGCTGGCGTCGTCGTTCCTGCGCTTCCAGCGGCTTGAAATCGTCGTTTGGATCGGAGGAGACCGGAGTCACCGCTGGTTCGGAAACTGGAGTTGTTATGGTTGCGGACATCGTTTGCTCCTCTTTACCGCACGATCTGCTGGTCCACTACGGCTTCTTGGTCGGGGGTTAGAACGGCACGCCGGCTTTCCGCGTCGTCTTGCTGCTCCGTTATCTCATCACGTTGCTTGGCTTCCAGAGCAGCTGCATTCCGTTCTCGTAAACCACGCTTGCCCACAGCAGGTATCCTCATGATTTGTTCATAGGAAAGCTCTGTCGCTCCAGGAATCCCAAAGCCAGGCACTGGCTCCTTCGGCTTTGGTGCAAACCGATCAAGCGCATCGCGCATCGCCTCTTCATGACGTTGTCGCTCCGCTTCCAGCATTTTTAGGAGTTCGGTGTTCGTCTCATACAGGTCGGCAATTTGCGCGCTCGCACGCTCCAGCGAAGCTTCAGCTCTCAATCGCAGCTCGTGCTCAGTGTTAAAGGTTTCACGGGAAACGTAGTCAAACATTGCGTGTTGCCCTCCATGTCTCACGTTGAATAGCGTGGCAATTCGTTCGCATCAAGTGAACAAGCTTTAAGTGACTTACAGTAGTAAAACCTTCAGCTAGGGTGAAGTCGGTCATGTAAGAAAGGTCGAGCTTAAAACAGAGTTCGAAGTCAGAAGTGATTTGCAATCTATCGGCAACGGCCAAAACCAGTGTCGAAGTCCGGCGGTCAAAGTCTTCTACCCATCCTAGTAATTTGACTTCCCTCGGCATCGATCATCTCCTCCGACGTTTGATCGGTTGACCGCCCAGCGCTCTGACCCACGCTTTGGACTCTTCCTTTTCTTCTTTCTCTTCCCGGATGTTGATCTGCTTCAGTGCGTGCTGTTGGGCCATATACTTCTCAACAAAATCGGGCATACCCAGGTGCGATAACACCTCGGCCGGCTTGAGATCCTGAGGAAGCTTCGCGAGCTGACGCTGCTGCTTCGTCATTCGCACCACGGTTGGTCCCCAACGGGTCGCGAAACCGCGCAGAGTGTCGATACAGTCATCCATGATCTTCCGCGGCCGCATCGCCTTAACTGGCTTGCCCATTTCCTCCGGCGGATAGTGGTAAGCAGGCATTTCTTTCCGGAACAACTTAAAGCCTTTGTCTGTCTTTGACGGCGTAACGAAATAGCGCTGGTTCTTTCGATCGAAAGCAAACTGATACTCACTTGGCTGCGCAACGCAGTAGAGACGACCACGGCCCTGCAAAGCAGGACGTATTGGATTGGGAAGATGAGTGTCAATCAGTGTCAGCCAGGCTTGGATTTGCGTTAACCCCGTTTCGTAGTCGGTCTCCCATGCTTCCCAGAAATCCCCGAACTCCGTCATCAGGGTTTCAAATAGGCCACCTTCGCCTGCCTGCTCGTGCGAACCTTGCGAGAGCTCCGGCTCGCCGGAAAACATCAGATGGCGATCATCAATACGATGAGCGCCATCGGCTACGAAATCGCAAACGGTAACGAGACTCGACAGAGATCCATTCTGCATGAGCTCTATGTGGCGCAGCGTGACAGCTTTAACGACTCATATGCAAAGTTTCAGCAGAACATGTTTACCGTAAAGGTCGACGGCCGCGAGACCGCGATCGAACCGGTGCCCCTTGGGAATGGAGCGGTGTTGGGGATCATCGTCGATACAGACAGCACGATTGAGAACTTCGATCGGAAGGTCGACGTTTCGCAGTGGAGCATCTCCACAATGATGACTTGGCTAAACTTCGAACGAGCACTGATCGAGTTCGGAGATCTGATCTTGGTGCTTCTTGGCGCCGCCTTAACAATGGCCCTGAAACTCGCAATGCCGTTTATGCTCGCAGGCATTGTCGATAGACACATCGCCAGTAAAACGACTTACCCGTTTTTCTACGGGGTCATCGCCATAACCCTATTGTGGCCGTCTGTATCCAAAATCATCCGAATTGTGGCCTATATGTGGGGAAACGTCGCCATGGCTGTAGGTGACAGCAGTCCTTTATATATATGGAACTATGAAACGATGCGCGCCATCACAGATCCTTTGGCTCAGCCGCAGTACACGATTGCGTTAGCTGCCTTTGCAATGGGACTGGGCGCGCTGTGTCTCTACGGTACTCCATTCATTTCGCTCTATTTCTTATCTGGTCGCGTTTACGAGTCAGTTGCTACCGTAGTTTCGAGTTGGATGGGAGCGATGGTCGGGACCGGTATTGAGAAGTACAGCGCCGAAGCCGCTGCCTCAATCACTCGGCAAGCTGAGTCTACGCAGTACAACGCCGGCTACCAGGCCGATGTCACTCGCTCAGCAGGACAATTGCAGGCAGGCAACATGCGAGCAACGGGACAACGTGCTTCGCAGATGGCCGCGATTCAAGCAGCGTTAACCAGTCAGACCGCAGCAACGTTAGGAGCCGCGACAACGCAGCGAATGATCATTCAAGCGGCCGCAGGATTTCAGAAGACCCAAGTCGGCGCGGAAGTGTCTCGCAGTATTCGCGAAACAAATATTTCTCGCGATCAGCAAGTTGGCACGTTCAGCGCAGCCGCTGACAAAGAGAAGACAATGGCGGCTGCCGAATCTCATGCTGCAAAGAACGACCTGTGGGGTCGAAATCTCGCCGAAGCAATTCCTCCAGAGATTCCAATTCTCCGTCCCGTGCTGAGCGGTGGCTTTCACAACGTCGCAATCGGCAATCGCAATCGCGGCGTGAATCAAACTGCGGATTCATATCGAGATGGCGTCACTGGTCTTCAAAACACGGCGACGTCGCAATCTATTTCCAGCAGCCAACAATACGAGTCCGACATGAAAGTCGCGATCGACCAGCAGGCGCAAGCGCAGGTTGCAGGAGTCGATGCCGGCGCAGGTCAAGCGATCGGCGGATACCAGCGAGGTGCTACACAATCACGCGGCGGTGTTGACCAAAACTATCGCTTAGAACTTGGCGCCAATAGGGAAATTTACGGTAGTCAGGTCGATGCAGCCGGACAGATCCGAGGTGCGGGTCTGGAAGCCGCAAAGCTACGTCAAGCCGCTGCTGTCATTGCCGCAGTTGGGCGGGAGATCTCAAGAGAAGTAGGACAGGGCATGCGCATCAGGTTCTGATGCTGCTAGTTGCATGCAACGGGGGTTCGGATTCCTGCACCGGGACTCCACTTCTCAAGCATTTGCACGATCCGACTCTCGTCCAAGCTTTTAGGGTGAGGCTTTTCTCACCGTCTTCTTCTTATCAGAACCTTGCTGAAGCTGTCGGGTGCTCTTGAAAAAGACTCGCTGTCGCGGTCAGAAAATCCAAGAAGTCCCGATACTCACAAGCTGATCCGTTATCACTACCGGAAGATAACCAGTAACAGAGTGTCGGCTGACCTGGATTTACTTTCAGCGTCAGACCCGTATTAAGTCGGTATGTGCGCTGTAGCACAGACGCCCAACCAACTCGGGGCAACACTCAAGCGCGCCTACACTATGCGATTCCGTACTTAGACATATGAGCTTACGAACGTGGACGAGTCCATGCAGATACGCGGCTACCGAAGGAATTGATAACCATGATGAAAATGTTCTCGAAGACAATCTGCTTTTTGATCATTCTAGCTTTGGTCCAGTTAGTTCCGGATTTTTTGAAGGCAACCCCGACTGGCGCAAATGATCGCAAGTATATTGGATTGGGAAAAAGTACTGCCTTGAAGGATTTTTCTAAGGCCTATAAAGATGCTAAGACCGTCCATGAGTTTATTCAAAAGGGACAAAAATATGCTAATGACGCTGAGTTTAATTACAAGAGCGGTAAACCGATACCTTTATATCCTTCGAGTAATCAGTTTACAAATGAAATCGAGACCAAGTTCGATTCTATTCTCGCAGCGCTCAATAAGATCGAGGCTGCTCCAGCAACTTCGGAAAGTAACAATCCTTCCGATCTGAGTCATCCAGATCCAGAAGTTCGCTTTCGCGCCATTACCCGGGTCGCCAACTACCTGTCTGTTTTGCAGCTTCAATATGACGAAAGATCGGAGATGCCACAGCGTTTAGAAATAATCATTGACCTCTTCGGCTCAACTCAAGATGCACTGAGGGAAATCGCAGTAACCATCAAGCCATTGGCAAGCTTCGATCCCGTAATCGTAACGCTGGGGCCATATTTTGGACCATTTGAGGTTTGGTTTGATTTAGATCAGAGATTAATTCCCAAGACCGCTGCCATCATTAGTGTCGCAAAAACCAAGCGACAAACCCTCATCCCCTATTTGGAGAATCGAAGGCTCGAAATCAACAATTTGAGCAATAACCTCCGCGAACTAATTAGGAGAGAGCGCGCTCGTTTGCACGATGCAGAGAGTGCATTAGCGAATTCAATGCGGCTTCTAGAGGAGAGTGCCGGCAGACTTAATGACCAGCGAACAACTATCGAAAGGCTTCGTGGTGAGATCAAGGCTCTGAAACTACACAAGATAGATTTGGAACGATCGATCCGCGTAGTCGCAACAAATCTAGGAAGGGAACAAGCCAACAACGACCAACTAAACACAGAGTTGAAAACCCTCAACAGCTCATTAAGTACACCCTTTGAGCAGTCCGGTTTTAGGTGCCCGGCAGGTAACGTTTGGGATTCTTGTACTCATAGCGATCTCAAAAACGGTTATCGGAGGTGGCAAGAAGATCTTATGAGAAACAAGAGAGTCTTGGAGCAAAGGATAGGAAACTCCGCACGCCAGATAAGCCTGCTGAACCAGCGACGATCGGCTTTCTCAAATGAGGGCGACATCACTGAAGCACAAATTACGTCTAAATCCAAAGAGCTAGATCAGCGGCAAGCGACTTACGAAAGAGATGCCTACAAAATAATTGACGAATTCAGAAAGTTGGCTACTGACCGCGATAAGAATCAAACTCAGCGCTTGCTGAACAGTTACTACGACATGGAAACCCAAATCGGCAGCATTAATTGAGTCCGTGACCCGCATTAATCCAACAGGAAGGTCGATGACATCGAATGAGAACTAAGAACTTCAGTCAGAGCTTGGCTTTGGCACTTATCGTCATTTTGTTCCCACTTTCAACTGCGCGATCCCAAAGAGAGCAGGAGCTTCCCTTCCCGAGAGATTTGATAGAACTTACTAAAAAAAGAAAAGACCGGGAGAACTTTGTATTCCTTACCGAAGCCTTGCCAAATAAGCTAACTGTTCTCGCTGAAGATTACATTCTGTTTCTTACCCCTAAACTCGATGACGCCATTCCGCCTGACACTGTCCGTAACTATCCGGCAGAAACAAACCTGTCTTCCGGAAGTCGCGCAGAGCGACGCGCCACCTATGCTCTTGCCGCCAACAGCCTTCGCGCCCAGTACAATCATGTCCGTCGACTCATTGAACAGGAAAATAAATTAACGGTCCTGGAAAATGCGGCAGTAGATGTCCAGAAGTTTGTCTCAGAACTGATTACCTATGCGGAGCGAAATGACGATAACGATGCAGCTGTTATTATTCGCCAGAATTCCGACCAAGAGATAATCGCCCTATTAGACGCTTCATCACCAGATCCCGCAGGGCCTCCAACGGAATTCAAAAGCTATACCTGGTTGCACCCTCACTGGAATGCCATAGACCTTCGCTGGACTGAAATCCAAAGCACTATCCAGCGCTACGACTTTCTTGGAGTAAAAGAACGCAGCGAGTCTGAAGCTTCGAGACTTGCAGCTACCTTGAAAGAGCGAGCTGACGGCTTACACAGAAACTCTCGCGAAGAGGTTGGCGGGACGGTCCAGATAAATTTACCGAGGGTGTGGGTGAAGCGTCGACTTCAGCGAGCCATGAAAAACAGTAAGCCGGCTGAACTGTCTAAGCTAAAAATGCAATTTGCTCTTTTAGAACAGAAGAGCCATAGCAGCTCGATGAAGTTCGCTGTTGTACGTCAACAACGTCAGGAGTTGCTTATAAGCAGGGCTAGGGATCTTAACAAACTTCTTTTGTCTGAGAAGGAATTCTTAGGGTCTGAAAAGGCTGATCTGGATTCACAGAGTCGGCAGCTCGCGCCATTAACCGAAGAATTCAATCGACAACTAGCAGCATCAGAAAAAATCTACAACCACCTTGCTAAAACCACGGACCAGTTGTCTGGTGAACAGGCGAATATTGAACAGCAAGAGTTGGCCCTCGAGCGGGCTTCACAAAACCTCGACCTAGCAGAAGGAAAGTTGGAGAACGTTAGAAAGGAAATTGAAGAATCCGGGTTCCGGTGCGCGGGAAGTAACAGCTTGGAACAATGTGGTGATTCTGAAGGAAAAAGAGCCTTTATCGAGAAAATGCTCCAGAGACAAAACGAATATTTGAGACTACGCAGAGAGATAAACAGTTCGCGAACAATAATTCGCAACACCTGGAAGGGGTTGAGAGTGGTCCGGGAAGCCCTCCTCAGGGAGGAACAAGTTCTTCTGACTAAGCGCACCGCTTGGTCTCTGGACAATAAGAAGCTTATCCCCAGCTTAAAAAAACATGGCGAGGTACTGTTTGTCCTTAGAATTGCGCTCGCCCTGAACGACGCTGAAACCAAGGCGAACATAGCAGACCTCCTAGTTTTAGAATCAATTGTTTTTAGGGCTTAACCGAACAAAGGCGGGCCGCTTCAAGCAAGGTGGCCTCGACTTCAATTGGGTTCAGAACAAGTCGCTCCAATACCATTTACGTTGCATGCCAGCTGTCTTCTTTGGTCACTTCTCTGCGTAGCTTATCGTCGCGCAACGCATAAAGCGCGAGTGTCGCAGAGGGTTGCCTTTGGTCCATTCCGTGAATTCAATTTGAGCCATTATGTCGGTCGTAGCCATTGAATGTTTTGAATGACCTCCGCTGTTATCGCTTCACCCGCTGTGAGCGTTCGGTGATCCGGAAGATTCGCAAAGGAACACCGCGTCTCAGTACGAACTTTCAAGGAACACGACTGTGAGCCGGGAGCGATGGGTCAGTTAGAGGTGGAGATTCGAACCTCCATTATCCACACGTTAACCGTAAAGAAGCTTCATGATTGGCTCAATGGCGGCAGTAAAACTCCAAAGGATGTGGTGCTGAAGGATCGGCTAAGGAAAATTCTCCAATAAGAACTCTTTGAGTAGTAATTGAGCTTTTATTGAGGACATTTCGCTAAGTAATCATCCGAGCTAATCTCCTCGTCTGGGAACAGGGATCATATTAGACGCACTAGGCGAGCTGGAGCCGCTCGCGGGCACGTTCAATTCGCTGATAGAGCGACACCCGGTCGGTACGCAAGATACGGGCTGTTTTCGTATGGCTTCCCGTTTTTGCGAGTAGCTGGCCGTAAAGTTGAAGTGTGACGCGATCCAAAAACTGATCTAGTGACTCGTTCTCGTGGTAGACGAGTGGTATCTGTGATGTGGCCGTCAGAGCAGTTCCGGGTAACGCCGCATGGATATCATCTACGGTAATCGTTGCTCCGTCCGAGGCCGTGGCAACTAATCGTTCTACAACGTGTCTGAGTTGTCGAACGTTACCCGGCCAACCGTAAGTAGATAGCATGGCGATGGCGTGGTCTTCGAATTTGTGCTTCTGAGAACGCGTCAACGTCTTTTGTGTTTGATCCAAAAAATGTTGAATCAGGATCGGAATATCTGAAGGACGGCTTCGCAGCGCCGGCGTGTTTATCGTCAACACAGCTATTCGATAGAAAAGATCCGCTCGGAAACGGCCGGACGCTGTTTCCGCGGCTAGTTCACGATTAGTTGCGGCAATGACGCGAACATCAACAGAGATCTCCAAGTGTCCCCCAACAGGTCGGAAAGCGCTCTCTTGGAGAACGCGAAGCAGCTTTACCTGACAGCTCGGTGACATCTCTCCGATTTCATCGAGAAAGATCGTTCCGGTGTGCGCGGCTTCAAAAAGACCCTTCTTTTTCTGGTGCGCGCCGGTGAAGGCTCCTCGTTCATAACCGAAGAGTTCTGATTCCAGGAGCGTCTCAGTAAGCGTTCCGCAGTTTATCGAAACGAACGGTTTCTTCGCGCGTGAGCTTTGAAGATGAATGGCGCGTGCCACAAGTTCTTTTCCGGTACCCGATTCGCCGGAAATCAGCACAGTGAGATCGCATCGGGCCGCCATACGGATCTGACGCTTCAGCATCCTCATCGCAGCAGATTCGCCGACAAGTCCATAGTCCAATTTAGTCGCTTGCGAATTCATGGCATCTAACTGGGGAGTTTGGTTTAAGGAAAGAGACCTCCTGGTTGGTTCTAATGACGTGGCAAACGGACAAGAATTCCACGCGGAGGAAAATATTTTCGCCGTTACTCGGTCCACTCGAAAAAATTTTTTCAGGTTGCTGGAAGTTGAGTCGATTTCTTTCGTCTATAGAGAATGTGATTTCAATGTGCGAATGATTTTTTGAAAGTTGCACATATGCTCTGCGATATGAAGAAGCAATTTCGAGCGACGCTTTGCCGGTACAGCGTGCCAGTGATGCATGGCGTCTTGCTAATTCTGATGGGCTCTGTCGTCGGCTTGGCGCAGAGTTTCGTCACGGTTGACAAGAACATCGAGGTGCTGGGTGTTCCGCCGGTGCCCGCATCTCTCGCTGCTGAGGTCGCACCGTATTCGCAGATTTATGGCTTGCCATTAGCAGGCTGGGATCCGACTAAACGAGAGATCTGGTTGAAAGGATTATCGAGCGTGACCTGGATCTCAAGAGTTAAGAGTCCCGGCGCCAGTCCTGAGACTTCGTCGATTTACATTCAGTCGCCTGGTATCTATGACGTTTATTTTCAACCGCAATACAAGTATCTCGCTTACACAAAGGACACGGAAGGTAATGAAAACTTCCAGCTTTATGTGTACGAGATCGACGGCGGTAACTCGACACAACTGTCCGACGGGAAATCGAGAAATACTGAGCCAGTATGGTCCAACGCTGGCAGCCAGATAGTTTACAGTTCAAGCCCTTCAGGTTCGGTCGGCGTGAATCTCCGGATGCTCAAGCCTTTTGATCCGAAAACGGATCGTCTGCTGATTCAGTCTTCCGGAAGTTATTTGAAAGCCTATGCGTGGTCCCCTGATGATAAGCAAATCGTCTTTTGTGATTTCCTGTCCAATACGACAAGCACGCTCTGGTTGATCGACGTATCGACTGGAAGAAAGGTGCTTCTTTCGCCCAAAGCGGATGAGCCGGAGTTCTATGACTATCCTCAATTCACGAAAGATGGGAAAGGAGTCTTTGTTCTCACCGATCACGATTCAGATGTGAGAAGGATTGCACGCGTCGATTTGGCCTCGCATAAATTTACTTACATACCATCTGACTCTAAGTGGGATGTCGATGAGTTTCAGATATCGCCCAACGGCAAAACCGTCGCGTTTAGTACGAATGAAGACGGCGTATCTCGGCTTCATTTTTTTGATTTAGACAAAGCGAAACGAATATCAACTCCGACGCTTCCGCTCGGTGTCGTCTCTGACTTGAAGTGGCATTCGAACTCCACGGACCTCGCCTTTAACTTGAAGTCGCCGCGCACAGCGAACGATGTCTACGCGATCAATCTCAGCACCGGCAAGGCTGAACTGTGGGCGAAGAGTGTCACGAACGACGTTGATACTCAGAAGTTTTCGCTACCCGAAGTAATCCACTGGACCAGTTTCGACAAACGAAGCATCTCGGGATTTCTCTATCGCCCGCCCGCTAAATTCACTGGCAAGCGGCCAGTGATAATCGACATTCATGGCGGACCCGAAGAGCAGTATCGACCCACCTTCGGTTACGAACACAACTATTTTCTGAATGAGTTAGGAGTAGTCAAAATTTATCCAAACGTGCGCGGCTCGTCTGGCTATGGCAAGAATTTTCTCAAGCTGGATAACGGACTCCGTCGGGAAGACGCTGTAAAGGATATCGGCGCCCTATTGGATTGGATCAAGGCGCAACCCGATCTGGACGCCGAACGTGTGATGGTCGAAGGCGCGAGCTATGGGGGGTACCTCGCGCTTTCGACCGCATACGTCTACGGCGATCGAATAAGAGGAGCGATTTCGGATAGCGGCATCTCGAACCTGGCGACTTTTGTTGAACGGACAGAAGGATGGCGACGTGGGCTTCAACGTTCAGAATTTGGTGACGAACGCGATGAGAAGATGAAGCGGTTTATGGAACGCATTGCGCCATTGAATAACGCGCAAAAGATCAAGAAGCCTCTGCTTCTGATCCAGGGCCAGAACGATCCTCGAATTCCTGCTGCTGACACAGCCAAGCTGGTAGCTGCAACCAAGGATCGAATTCCGGTCTGGTATGTCCTGGCCAAAAACGAGGGACACGGATTTGCGCAACTAAGCAATCGAAATTACCGACTGTACGCAACGATACTCTTTGTCAAAGAGTTCCTGCTCAAATGAGCATAACCTTCAACCTCGAAGTCACAGTTTTATTGTGGCGAAAACATTAGGAGTATGCGATATGAAAAAACTTAAGGTCGCTGTATCAAGTCTGTGTCTGATTGCGTTGCTGACATTCGCTATTCCAACGGTAGCTCTTGCTTCCGATGGACCACAGGGAGGCTCGAACTCAACTCCGAGTGCTCCGCCTCCACCACCTCCGCCTTCGGGAACTTTGGGGAAGCTCGTGGCCGCCGTCCTGAGTCTGATTAGTTGATAAGTTTGGAGAGGGTGAGAACGTGTGACGTGCTCACCCTCGACAACTCTTTCGAGGATGTATGCGAAAGATTTGGCTTTGTCGCGTGATATTAGTCGGCTCTGCACTTCTGTTGTGCATCATCGGCCTGCCTGTTCAAGCTCAGCAGTCCCAAACGATAAAGACGGAAACCGAGCTCATTGTTGCTCTCGTCAAAACTAGCGAGACGCCAAACGAGATCACCAACCTTCTGCACACTAACGCTTCGCTCGTTACTGACAACTTGTGGCAATCGTTGATGACTCTGGCAGCTCAGAGGTTTTATGAAAGCCCCAATCAGGCGTTTCGATTGTATGACTTGGCCCGTGAAGTGGCTCTACAACTGAAGGACCAAAAGCGACTGGCTAAGACGTATTACAACATCGCAAGATCCCATTCGGGGTTGGGTAATTATGACAAGGCGACGGCAGCCTACTTGGAGAGCCGAAAAGCCTTTGAAGCAGCAGCTTCCGAACGAGACTTAATCTACATTCTGTCCGACTTAGGACTTATTAGCTTAATCCAGGAGCGTTATGACGATGCCCGAGAGTATTCGGAGTGCAGCATTAGTTTGGCTGAGAGACTTAAGAACAGCACGGCGCCGGCTGGCGCATGGCCGGACGCATTCGGCATCGCCGGATCGCTACGCACGCTCGGCGAATTGTCCGTGCGAAACGGTGATATCGACCAGGCCATCTCACAATTCCAACGTGCTTTGACTTTCCTGAATCAGTTGAACCGCGATCGCGGCTATGACTTTTACGTTACTGAAGCGTTTGCGGGATTAGGCCGTGTTTATACGTCCGCCGGCGATCACGTCAAAGCGCTTGCATCTTTGAACTCGGCACGACAAACAGCAACTGGCGACCAGATACCCAAGGTGCTGAATAGTTTGGGCTACTTATATATGGAGCAAGAAGACTATGCCCAGGCAGATGCTCAGTTTCATCAAACTTTGAAGATCTACCGTGCCGCAAGGAATCAAAAAGAAGAATCGAGGGTGCTTCTCAATCTTGGCGTTGTTCAACAGCGACAAGGTAAACACGACGAAGCACTAGCACTCTTTAGGCAGAGTCTCGACGCGGCAACTACCACGAAGGTTGTGGACGTCGAGATTGCAGCGCTCGAAGGGATCGGCGTCGTATTGACCGCTCAGTCACG
>CAWBPY010000015.1:0-206308 GCA_963790745.1 uncultured Acidobacteriota bacterium | reverse complement strand
GTCCTTGCTGGCCGCTCCACGCGAGGCCGACTCCGCTGACGAAATCGAACCACAGCACATTTTTGAAGTGCTCGAGAAACTGCGCGATCACTACGACTACGTTGTGCTCGATCCGCAACACACTTTCGACTCGATCACTCTCGCTGCTCTCGACCAGTCGGACGAGATCGTTCTTGTTTTGACGCTCGACATTCCCGCGATTCGCAGCACGCAACGAGCGCTAGAGATCTTCGACCGTTTGGGTTACCCGCGAAATAAAGTGCGCATAGTCGTCAACCGCTGGAGCAAGCAGATCGATCTCGATCTCAGGCAAGTCGAAAAATTTCTCGGTGAACCGGTGGTTGCTTTTATTCCCAGTGACTATCAAACAGCCGTCGGTTCGATCAATCTCGGCACACCGCTCGTGCAGGCCGAGCCCACCTCAAAAATCGCAATGGAGATTCGTCGCATAGCAGAGCAGATGTCGCTCGGTATTGCGCCAATCGATCACTCGAAGCAACGCCGTCCTTTCTGGGCTTCGCTGCTGAAGAAGCAGTCAGCCCAACCAAACTTCAAACTTCAAGCCTCGATGGAGAAGGTCTAAGCGGCAGCCCCGCAGGTGAACAAACACTATGGCACTACGAGAGAGATTAATCGGCAACAATAACACCAACGTGCCGGGAACCGTGTCGGACGGAACCGGCCAGCAGTCGTTCCAGGAAATGAAGTCGCGTCTGCACCGGACGTTGATCAACCGGATGGACCTGACCAAGTTGCAAACGCTGACTCAGGAACAGGTCCATGCAGAAGTTTCGCGATTGGCCGAGGCCGTCCTGGCGCAGGAAGCCATGCCGCTGTCCGTCTCCGAGCGCGAACGACTCGTAAACGACGTCCAGCACGAGCTCTTCGGGCTTGGACCACTAGAGCCGCTGCTCAAGGATCCAACCATCTCCGACATCCTGGTTAACTCACACAAAACGATCTACATCGAGCGTCGCGGTAAGATCGAAAAAACAAATGTGCAATTCAAAGACGACGAGCACCTGATGCGCGTGATCGAACGAATTGTTTCCTCAGTTGGACGTCGCATCGATGAGTCGTCGCCGATGGTTGATGCCCGTTTGCAGGATGGTTCGCGTGTGAACGCGATCATTCCGCCGCTTTCCATCGATGGACCAGTCGTCTCGATCCGCCGTTTTGGTTCCGATCCACTGAAGATGTCTTCGTTGATCGAGTACAACGCACTGACCAAAGACATTGCAGACATGCTGCAGATGGTTGTCACCGCGCGCCTGAACATTTTGATCTCGGGTGGTACCGGTGCCGGAAAAACCACACTGCTCAACGCGCTATCCGCTTACATCCCCGAAAACGAGCGCATCGTCACCATCGAAGACTCGGCCGAACTTCAGCTACAGCAGCCGCACACCGTCAGACTCGAAACCAGACCGCCCAACATTGAAGGTCGCGGTGAAGTTACCCAAAGAGATCTCGTCAAGAACGCGCTACGTATGCGTCCCGATCGCATCGTGATCGGTGAGGTTCGTGGTGGCGAAGCTATCGACATGCTTCAGGCCATGAACACTGGTCACGACGGCAGTTTGACTACGGTTCACGCCAACACGCCGCGCGACGCAATGGCCCGTCTCGAGACAATGATTCAGATGACCGGTATGCGTCTCTCCGATCGTGCGATGCGGCAACAGATCGCTTCGGCGCTCAATCTCGTCATACAGGTCGCGCGTATGTCAGACGGCTCGCGTCGCGTGACGTCGATTTCGGAAGTTACGGGCATGGAAGGCGAGACGATCACGATGCAGGAAATCTTCCAATACGAGCGAACGGGAGTCGACAAAGAGGGCACCGTGCTGGGTCGTTTCCGTCCAACTGGTATTCGTCCACGGTTCGCCGAACGGTTGAAGGCTTCCGGTCTGCAACTGCCACGCGTCTTCTTCGAGGAGATGTAAGCGATGGTTATATCCTTTCTCGTATTCGTCTTCGCACTGTTCCTGGTCCTGGGCGCCTACCTGCTGGCCACTCACGGCACCGAACAGAAGCGTGCGCGTCTGCAAAAGCGCCTGTCTGAAGCGCTGCTTCATTCGGCCCACACTGAAGACGTCGACGTGGTGCTCGCTCGCAACGAGCTGATGAGCGAGATCCCCTGGATGAATCAGATGATGATCAACATCCAGGCAACATTCCACTTGAAGCGGATGTTGGACCAGGCCGATCTCCACATCACGCCCTCGCGGCTGCTGATGTTTTCGTTCATGGCGGGCATGCTCGGCGGCTTAGCCGCGTCAGTTTTGACGATCTTCATTCCGCTCATGATCCTGGCCGGGTTGGCTTGTGCTTCGATACCGTTGATTCACGTTTATTACAAGCGCAAAAAGCGTTTTGATAAGTTTCTGGAACAGCTCCCCGAAGCACTCGACCTGGTTAGCAGAGCGCTCAGTGCCGGCCACGCATTTTCTGAAGCTCTCCACATGATTTCAATCGAGATGCCGGAGCCGATTGCTACGGAGTTTCGCAAGACTTACGAAGAGCAGAATCTTGGTCTTTCAGTGAAGCTGGCACTTGAAAACCTGACGCAGAGGATTCCGCTGCTCGATCTGAAGATGTGTGTGACTGCAATTCTAATCCAGCGCGAGACTGGCGGTAACCTGGCAGAGATCCTCGAGAAGGTCGCGTACACGATTCGTGAGCGCTTCCGCATTTTGGGTGACTTGAAAACACTGACCACCAGTTCGCGAATGTCGGCCTGGTTGCTTTGTGGATTGCCGATCGGTGTCGCGTTAGCGGTCACATTTCTGAATCCCGAATACATGAGCGTGTTATGGAAAGATCCGCGCGGTCACTATCTGATCGCGTTAGCACTGTTCATGCAGATCACGGGTATGTTGATTGTGAGAAAGATTCTGAGGATACAGATCTAAGAATTGTGCTTTGTACTTAGTACTTGGTCCGGCCACAAAGAACAAAGCACCAAGAACAAAAAACCAAGATCAACCACCGAGCATAAAACAATGATTCTAGTTATCGGCATCTCAACTTTTGTCTGTATCTCACTCGCAATGCTGGGTGTCTACTGGTTGCTTTACAAGCCTCAGAGTGCGGCCACTGAAAGACTGCGTCGCATGGGCGGAACGAATGAAGGTGGCGCTTCTAACGTTCAATCCGTAGCCATGCCCGATGACCGTGGGGCGGAACTCGCGCAGCGGTTAGCGCAGCCGTTGAACAAACTTCTGCCTCCATCTGCGACGGAAGCAAAGAAGCTGCAAAAGAAACTGATGCATGCTGGCTATCGTTCCGCTGAAGCCCCGATCGTCTATCGCGCGATCCAGGTTTGCTCCATGGCCGGTTTTCCGCTGACTGTGGCCGCCGTATGTGCTTTGACCGCGAGACCGCTGAACAATGCGCTGATCTTCATCATCGTCGCCTTTGTTGCAGGCTTTTTCCTGCCGCGTTATTTCCTGGGCCGCATGATTAAGAAGCGCCAACGACTCGTACGTTGGGGTCTGGCCGATGCGCTTGATTTGATGGTTGTTTCAGTCGAAGCAGGTCTCGGTCTGAATGCGGCGATGGTGAAAGTCTCGAGCGAGTTGAGGGAAGTGCATCCGCCCGTCGCAGACGAATTCGAACTCGCCAACCTCGAAATCAGAGTCGGACGTGAGCGCGATGAAGCGTTACGTAATCTTGCAGAGCGCACGGGCGTCGATGATCTGCACAGCCTTGTGGCGATGCTGATCCAGACCGACAAGTTTGGTACTTCGATAGCGAAGGGCCTGCGCGTGTTTTCAGATTCGCTGCGCACAAAACGGCGTCAGCGAGCTGAACAGGAAGCGCAGAAAGCCGCAGTCAAACTGCTGATCCCGCTTGCGCTATTCCTGTTTCCAACGCTTTTTATCGCAATTCTTGGCCCGGCGGCCCTTAACCTCATTGACGTTCTCGGCAAGATGTAGAGGAGTGGACCAATGAACAAACGAAGAATACTTGCTGTTTTAATAGCTTTTGTTTTGACGATTGCTGCAACAGCGATGTGGAGTGCTTCCACGATCCAGCGTGAGGGTGATCCCGACGCGATCGTTCTGGAAGATTCAGGTTCTGAAGCGGGCGTCGATCAGCCAAAGAAGAAGGGAAACAAAGTAGTCAAAGTCCTGGCAGCGCCCTTCAAGCTGTTTGGAAAAATGTTTGGCGGCGGCGACGAGAAGAACAAGGTCTACCGCATGACAGAGAAAGACGCCGAACGGTTTCAGACTGTTGGTATCACGAAGATTGAAGACGCGCGCAACCAGGGCACAAAGCGCGACACGTCATCTGCATCAGCACGAGAGCACCTCGAAGCCGGTCGCGAGTATCTTTTGGAAGGACGTTATAGCGAGGCCATCAGCGAGCTCTCATTGGCCGCTTCAATCGATCCGAAACTGACGGAAGCTCACAATCTTCTTGGCGTGGCGTACGACAAGAAGGGTTTCAGCGATCGTGCGAAAGAATCGTTTGAACGTGCGGTGAAGATGGATGAAGATGCCGACACGCTTAACAACCTCGGTTTCTCGCTCTATCAAAATGGTAACTATCGCGCCGCTATCGATCGTCTGAAGCGGGCAGCTAGACTTGCGCCAACCGACGAGCGCATCCTGAACAATCTGGGTTTGGCCTACTGTCGTCTCGGCAAGATCGATGAAGCTTACAAGGCTTTCTCACGTGCCACTGGTCCGCTCAATGGCAATCTCAACACAGCGAAGATGCTCGAGCGCTTTGGCCGTGAAGACGACGCCATTCGTTACTACGAAGCAGCGCGTACGATCGATCCCAACAACACCCTCGCTCTTCGACGCCTCGCCGATCTCTACCAGCGCGTAGGCCGAGCGTCGGAATCAGACGCAGCGCGATCAGCATTGGCATTGGCTTCTAACAACAGCTCCAATAACACAGGTAAATAGGTCCTATCTGACCTATTCGACCTATCAAAGGAACAACTCACATGTCGCACACCGCAATTCTGACGCGCGCCGAAATCGAGAGCATGGGACCACCGCTTCCCGACGAGGTCGCCGATACCGGCATCTCCGAGCAGTTCCTTTGCGATCTCGCATTGAAGCATGTCGCCATGCTGCCTGAGCCGACGACTATGGCGGTCGCCGAACGCATCAACCTGCCGCGGACGCTAACCGAGGATCTGCTCCAACAGCTCTACCGCGAAAAGTTTATCGAAGTGAAGATGCAGTCGGCGATCGGTTCCACACGCTACGCGATGTTGGACCACGGTTGGGATCGGCTGGCGCGGTTGTTGTCGATTAGTGGTTACGTTGGACCGGCGCCGGTGTCGCTGCGCGACTACACGCACATGATGCAACTGCAGTCGGTTCCGTCAAACACGGCGGACATGGACACGGTGCGCCAGGCGTTTCATGATCTCGTGCTTCCGGAGACGCTGTTGCAGACACTTGGTTGTGTTATCAATTCGCGCCGTTCACTGTTTCTCACCGGATTGCCTGGCACCGGTAAGACCGCAGTGGCGGAGCGCATCAACGGAGCATTAGCGGGGGGCATCTGGATCCCATACGCGGTAGAGATCGACGGTCAGATCATTCGCGTTTTCGACGGACATTGTCATGAACCGATGCCGAAGGAAGATACTCCGATTGATTACGATCACCGCTGGGTGTTTATTCGTCGTCCGCTCGTCGTTGTTGGCGGTGAGTTGACGTTGGAAAACGCCGACTTGACGTGGAGTGAAGCGGCGAAGTTCTATGAAGCGCCGTTCCAAATGAAATCAAATGGCGGCACGCTCGTTATCGACGACTTTGGCCGTCAGCGAGTTGCGCCACAGGATCTTTTGAATCGATGGATTGTGCCACTCGAACGACGTGTTGACTATCTCGCACTGCACACCGGTAAGAAGATCGAGGTTCCGTTTGAACAGCTCGTAGTGTTTTCGACCAACCTCGAGGAAAAGGATCTTGCTGACCAGGCGTTTCTGCGACGCATGGGTTACCGTGCACGCGTCGAGCCGCCCACACCAGCCGCTTACACTGCAATTTTCAGGCAGCAAGCTGATCGGCGCGGAATCGCAGTCGAGCAGCCCGTGTTGGACCACATTCTGATGAAATATCGTGTGGAGCACAGGCAGATGAAAGGTTGCGAACCGCGCGACATTCTCGATCGAGCTACAGACATTTGCCGGTTTGAAGGTAAGAACACACATCTGACGCCGCAGATCGTCGACATCGCCTGGCGCAACTACTTCGGTACGTCACACTCGTTTGCGCCCGTGCAGACACAGGAAACAATGATCGAGCGCACGCTCGCCGATCCATTAGAACTGTAATGAACAAATCCGTCAAAAATCTGCGTAATCTGTGGTTACTGATCGTGCTGGTGTGTTCGAGTCAGGCAGTTTCGCAAACCAGCGAAATCAAACTGAAGCTCGCCGACGGTTCCTACGTAACTGTCGACGACGCTTGGGAATCGCCGCAGGGAGTTTGGTATCGCAAGGGCGGACTCAGTCACCTGCTTGCAAAAGAAAAAGTAAAGAAGATCGAGCGTGCCACCGCGACACCTACGCCTTCGCCGGCCGCGAGCACTAACGACGACGATCATTTTGAGTCCTCGGAAGTTGTCGCGCGAACGCCATCAAACAATGGTGTGTACGACCAACCGGCGTGGATTTACCTGAAAGGCGGAGCGCGTGTCGAAGCCGACAGTGCCAGCCAGTCACCAGCCGGCGTTTGGTACAAACGTGGATCGATGTCGATCTTTCTCGACGCTGCTCGTGTCGATCGGATCGAAGTTGAAGATCCTGCGACCGTGGCGAAGTCAGGAAAGAAAGCAAGCGGTTGGAGCACAGGCAGACCCGGACTCGACAGTTTGATCCGTCAAAACGGCAACAAGTATGGAGTTGATCCATACCTGATATTCCTCGTGATGGAGCAGGAGTCACATTTCAACACACACGCCGTTTCGCCAAAAGGCGCGCGTGGCTTGATGCAACTCATGCCGGGAACCGCAGCACGTTTTGGTGTGCGACGATCGCATGACCCCGCGCAAAATATTTCGGGTGGCACGAGGTACCTGCGCGAATTGTTGAATCGTTTCAATAACCGCGTGGATCTCGTTCTCGCGAGCTATAACGCCGGTGAGGGCGCGGTGGCGAAGTATGGCAATAGAGTGCCACCGTACAAAGAGACTCGCAATTACGTAAAGAAGATCGGCTATCGATACAAGCGCACCCTCGCGCGCACGAAGAAACCTGTGACCGCGACGGCTGCGAAAGATTCAGGCGAAAGATAATTACGCATGAAGGGAATTCTGCTCACTTGCCTTTGTTTGTTGCTGACGGTTGGCGCTTACGGTCAACAGCAGGATGGACCACTGACGAATGTACAAGTGGTGAAGCTTGTTAAAGCGGGCTTCAAAGAAAAGACCATCATCACGATCATTAATAGCCGGCCTGCCAATTATAGCCTTGATACTGAACATCTCATCGAACTGAAGCGCAACGGCGTTAACGAGAACATCATTCTTGCGATGCTGTCAGCACAGATGGGAACAGTCTTCGTAAGCGCCGACGATGAATGGTCGGGCGATCCTTTCTTCAAAGACTTCAAAAAACAGAATGGCGGCGAGTCGCAGTCACAAAGCGGCGAGAACAGTATTTTTGGTTCTGGTTCGGGTTCGCAATCATCGACTCGTTCGCGTGGCGGGTCGGGTGGAAATCAGAACGATAACAACGTAAGTGGATCGGCGACAGTGCGGATCCTTAAGCCGCCGTCAGAAGGTGGTGAGGCTGCAGCACCGAAGCTCGAGAAGACTCCGACGCTGACAAATGAAGGCGTAATTCGTCTCGTTGAGGCTGGATTCTCTGAAGGCACGATCATCAAACGAATTGAAGAGTCGCCAGTCGATTTCGATCTCTCACCTGCAAAGCTCGACGAGCTCTTCAAAAAACGGGTCACAGACACAATCATCGCTGCGATGAGAACCGCGATGGGTGATAAATAGGGTCAAGTTTTTTCACGCAGAGGCGCAAAGGGCGCAAAGAGAGGTCAACATCCCTCTTTGCGCCCTTTGCATCTTTGCGTGAAATCCAGCCGGCCAAAATGTTACACGACCGACTGCTCCGGCCCGCCTGTAGCATAGAGACACAATCTTAGAGTTAGATTGGAAATGACCAAGAGTAGTTAAATCCTAGATACGGTTTAAGTTAACTCAGATTTCTGACCGCGGCATGGTCATTGCTCTATGGTCCGCGGCCTTGTCTGTATAGATCTGCCAGGGCACGCCATAAATTAATAAACGGACGGAGAGACGATGCGACCAATTAAACATGCGGAGAGAGGATTGACCTTCATTGCGGGAGGCCTTTTCAATGCAATTCAGTCGGTAAATAAGTACAAGCCCAATCCTTCTTTTACTCCAAAATGGTCAGACAAACCCCTTTTGAAATCGTGGCAGAAAAGTAAGCCAACACTCGGTTGGCCGCGCACCACCGATTCCCTCTGTCCCAACTGTGTTATCGAAGCACGCGAAGAGATCATCAGCGGTAAGAAAGACGTCAGCGTTCTCATTAATGAAAAGGTCGGCGAAATCAAGGCCCAGATCGTTGAACGCAATGGCGAAATCTGGATGATCAAGGATTGTCCAACCCACGGCCACTTCGAAGACATGATGGCCATCGATTCCAAGTTTCTCACGCACATCGAAAAGATGTTCCCCGGTCGCGATATCGATGCGCACAATGACGAGAAACTACACAATCACGGTTCGAGCACAGTTAAGTATGGTCGCGGCGCAGTGTTGACTGTCGACCTTACCAATCGTTGCAACATGATGTGTGACCCGTGCTTCATGGACGCCAACCAGGTTGGCTTCGTTCATGAATTGAGCATGGATGAGATCAAAGAGATCCTCGACAACGCCATCACGATCAAGCCGCGTCGCCAGATGTCGGTGCAGTTTTCCGGCGGCGAGCCGTCAATCTCTCCGCACTTTATCGAAGCGATCAAGTACTCGCGCAAAGTTGGTTACAACAGCGTGCAGGCGGCAACGAACGGAATCGAGTTTGCCAAGAGCAAAGAGTTCTGTCGTGAGGCTGCTGAAGCCGGACTTCGTTACGTTTATCTCCAGTTTGACGGTATCGGCAACGATGCCAACAGCCACCGCCAGGTAGGCAATCTGTTCGACGTGAAGATGAGAGCTATCAACAATCTTCACGCAGCCGGCGTCGAGATCGTCCTGGTGACGACACTCGTCAACGGCATCAACAACGATCAGGTTGGTTCGATCATTCGTTTCGCGCTCGACAATCCGAAGAAGATTGCGTTTCTTTCGTTCCAGCCGGTTTCGTTCACTGGTCGCGACGAAGAGATCACTGAGCAGCGACGTCTGCAACAGCGCTACACGCTTTCGCATCTTGCTCACGACGTGAAGAATCAGGTTGGTATCACTGAACCGACGCGCGATTGGTTCCCGCTGTCCTTGATGGGAGCTTTCGCCGATTTCGCTGATCTCGTTCATGGTCCACAAGCTGAGTGGGGACAGGTCTCTTGCGGTTGTCACCCGAATTGCGGCGTCGGTACCGCAGTGATGATCGATAAGGAACTCAAAGAGATGCGTCCGGTTCCGGAGTTTCTGAACATTCCCGGTCTCGTTAAGGATATGCAGAAGATCACGGACGCGGCACGCGGCAAGTGGATGTCGAACCTGATGATGGGTTTGACTCTTTTGAAGCACTACAATCCATATAAGTCGCCCTCGCAGTTCACGCTTTACGAGCTTTTCAAGAAGTTTGACAAGTCGTTTGGGCTCACTGGCAAGGACTACGGCAAAGTGACCGGCGATCGCAGCAAAGATGACATTGAGAAGCGCCGTTCGGATCGCTGGAACTTCCTGTTCATCGCGGGAATGTGGTTCCAGGATCTCTTCAACTATGACTTCCGCCGCACGGAAATGTGCATCATTCCTTACGGCACTCAGGAAGGCGAGATTTCGTTCTGCGCCTATAACACCGGAATCGGTTGGAGAAACATCATCGAGAACATGCACCAGAACGCGACCGTCGCGAAGTGGTACCAGGAGCATGGCCGGCACGAGATTTTTGCCGGTGGCAAGAATGTAGAAATGGCCGACAAGAGCCATGGCTTGATTTTGAATGAAGTTGACTTGATGCGGCCTAACAAACCGCAAATGGAGGGGCCGAAGACCGCGCACGAAGAGGCAGTGATGATGCGCAAGCTTTATCAGGAAATGGTGTTGAAGAAGCAGTTGGACACCAAGGAATCTGATAAGCCTGTTCAGATCAAAGGCCTCAGCCGAAAGAAAGAAGAACCGGCCGAAGCCGTTTTGGTATAGGTCGGAAACCTTACAGGAGGAACAAGATAGGTCCTATATTTTGCTATAGGACCTATACTTTTGTGTGATTGCTGGCTTTTATGCTTAAATAGCTGGCTGCACAGGATCTAAAGAAAAGGAAAGCAGAGAACGAATGGCAATTGTTACTGTTAATCAGGGTGAATCGATTGAAAGCGCGTTGCGTCGTTTCAAGCGCAAGGTGATGACGGAGGAGATCATCAAAGACGCCAAGAAACACGCGTTCTTCATTCCTCCCGGTCAAAAGGCGAAATTGAAGTCGGCGCTGGCTCGGAAACGCAATAAGAAGAAGGGCCGGATGCGCGTTCCCCGCGACTAAGTTATTCCCGCACAACTTCAGGCCGTCGTCTTATCTCACCAGTCGTCTTTAACCAAGGATCAGAATCGGACGCTCCTGAGTGAGCGAACCGCCGAAACTGAAGTGTGCAAGGCGCGCCAGGTTTACTCGTATGATTCGCATCTTGCTAACCAACGACGACGGTATCCATTCCGACGGGCTAATCAAGTTAGAAGAAGCCCTGACGCCGATTGGTGACGTCTACGTGGTGGCGCCCGCGTCTGAAATGAGTGGCGCCTCGCATAGTTTGACTCTCGCTCGTCCGCTGCGAATCAGGCAGCTTGACTCACGTCACTGGTCAATCGACGGTACCCCAACTGACTGCGTTACGCTTGCTCTTAACAAAATTCTGCCCGACAACGAACGACCACACATCTGCGTGTCCGGCATCAATCACGGCGGCAATCTTGGCGACGATGCGACATATTCAGGAACGGTCGCCGGTGCACTCGAAGCCACCATCCTGGGTGTTCCGGGAGTGGCACTTAGTCTCGTTGCACGTGATAATTTCCAGTTTGAAGAGGCGGCCGCCTTCGCTGTTGTGGCTGTCCGAAAAGTGTTGGATGAGGGCTTACCGGAAGGCACGCTGCTGAACATCAACCTGCCTCCGGGAGAAATTAAAGGCGTTAAGGTAACGCGGCAGGGAATTAAGAACGCTCGACCCGTAATCACTGAACATATTGACCCTCGCGGCAAACCGTATTTCTGGATTGGTGAAGAGTACTTCGATGGAAATTCGGTTGAGGGAACTGATTATCACGCCGTTTCACAGGGCTACGTCTCCGTGACGCCACTCCGCAGTGATATGACGGACCATCAGGCGCTGACGGCCATTGAAACCTGGAATTACATTAAAGACTTCGAACTGCTCCACAAGAGTTAACTTGTAGAATTCGTTTCCGGTGCAGCCAGCAAATAAACATCGGCCTGCTTCACTACAGGAATACTCCATCCCGAGAGAGCGTATGGTTGCACGCCTGCGCGACCACTACGGCATTCGCGATCCAAAAGTGCTCGAGGCAATGCGGAATGTGCCGCGTCACTTCTTCGTGCCGGAAGCATTACAGAGTCGTGCGTACGGCGATCACGCTTTGCCGATCAGTGCCAATCAAACCATTTCACAACCATTCATCGTCGCAAAGATGACCGAGTTGCTTGAGCTCGACGCAAATAGTCGAGTGCTCGAAATCGGCGCCGGCTCCGGTTATCAAACTGCCGTGTTGGCCCAGCTCGCAGCTCAGGTCTACTCCATTGAACGGATCGGCGATCTCGCGCGTGAAGCGCAGGCTAGAATCCGGCAACTCGAAATTTACAACGCGACAGTAAAATGCTTTGATGGCACACTTGGCTGGGCCGCAAACGCGCCTTACGATGGCATTCTTGTAGCCGCAGGTGGTCCAACAATTCCGGAACCACTAATCGCGCAACTCAAGGTCGGTGGTCGTCTGGTTGTACCGGTCGGTGAATCACGTGAATGTCAGCGACTGATTCGAGTAATTAAAACCGATCAGGGTCGAAAGGAAGAAGATCATGGAGGATGTGCTTTCGTGCCATTGATCGGCCAACATGGCTGGTCTGATCGGTAAATTTGCTCGTTATGATTGCAAAAATTATCACCATACTTTCCGGGTTCATCGTCGCTGTCATTTCCAAGATGGGCTACATGGGCGTTGTTCTTTTGATGGCCATCGAGTCGGCGTGCATACCATTGCCTTCCGAGATCATCATGCCGTTCGCAGGTTATCTGGTGAGTCGCGGCGAGATGAATCTTTGGTGGGTTGGCGTCGCCGGCGCAGTTGGATGTGTGTTGGGGTCGCTAGTGGCTTACTGGGCTGGGATGTACGGCGGCCGCCCTTTCATTGAGAGGTACGGAAAATACATACTGCTTTCGCGTCACGATCTCGACATCGCTGATCGCTGGTTTGCGAAGTATGGGGAAATAATCGTCTTTGTCAGTCGCTTGTTGCCGGCGATTCGAACGTTCATCGCGTTTCCGGCGGGTGTAGCGCGAATGAATCTCACGCGCTTCGTGATCTACACGTTTGCTGGATCGCTGCCATGGTGTCTGGGACTGGCGTACATCGGTCAGAAGCTTGGCGAGCAGTGGGATAAAGACCCGACGCTAAAGACCTGGTTTCATCGATTCGATTTCCTAATCGGCATCGCGGGCGTTCTCTTTGTCGGTTGGTGGATCTGGCGCCACATCAAACACTCCCGCCCCACCGCACATCCATAAACCGGACGCCTCTTTGGAGTGCGCCAACTTGTTGGCGCTTTGTTATTTTTAAGGAGGGGCTCGTTCACAAATTGTTCATGAGTGGATCACTCACAGTTAACTAGCACCAGCTACTTTCTCGGTCCAAACCGTGAAAGGAGCTATTCATGCTACGTGTGCTTGCAACGGCACTCGCCGTTATTAGTCTGACCACTGCAACGCTCTGTTTCTCCGCGCCAAACCCGCTCGCTCTAACACCCGGTATCACATTGATCGGTAAAGGTGTCGTGAGCGGAAGTGCACTCGACACATCTGGACTCGCCGGCAACATCTGCCAGGCGAGCGCGCCGGCCAATTGCGTTCCCAAAGCAATCTTCGGCGGCTTCGGCTCTGACCTGACTTACACCGGTCATGACAACGTTTTCATCGCTGCGCCCGATCGTGGTCCATTCGATGGTTTGACCGACGTTCCATACCTCGATCGCTTTTATTTCCTACACATCACCACGGACGTCGGTGCGCCATTTCCAAACATCCGCACAGTTCTGCTGGATACACGCTTTTTCAAAGATCAAGGTGGGAAGAATTTTGTCGGAGCGGCCGGTTCATTCGATAACCGGCTCGATCCTGAAGGCATTCGCGTCGCTCCCGATGGCACGTTCTACGTTTCCGACGAATATGGTCCATACATCTTTCAATTCAACCGTCAGGGGCAGCTTTTGCGACGTCTTGAAGTACCGGCGAAATTTGCGATTGCGAATCCCAGCGCCGACCCAAACGAAGAACTGCTAGGCAACACGGCAGGACGTCAGGCTAATCGCGGCATGGAAGGTCTTGCGATAAGTCCGGATGGTTCTACGCTCTTTGGAATCATGCAGAACGCATTGCTTCAGGATCACGGGCTCAATCCGCCTCCCTCGACAGATCGCCTCGGCCTAAACAATCGCATTCTTAAAGTCGATCTCGCGACTGGCGAGACTCACGAGTATGTGTATGTTCTTGACGCCATCAATCGCGGCCAGGGAGTCTGCGAGATTCTTGCGATTAACGACCACGAGTTTCTCGTCGTTGAACGTGACAATCGTTCTAACCTGCAATCGCCACCGCAGGCGCCGACCCGCAAGACGATCTACAAGATCGATCTAACTGGCGCAACTGATGTCTCCGGCATCGACTCTCTACCAGCTGGCGCCTTGCCGGCAGGCGTGACGCCAGTCAGCAAAACTCTATTCATTAATCTCCTCGATGCCGATCTAAACCTGGCAGCGACAATACCCGAGAAGATTGAAGGCCTCTCGTGGGGACCCGATCTTCCCGACGGCCGACACGTGTTGTACGTGATCAGCGACAACGATTTGAATCCAAGCCTGGCCACGCAAATCTACGCCTTTGCAATCGAACCGGCCCTAATCAACTTTCAGCAACAAATCCTTCCTGGCCCACTCTTCCCACCAGGACAGGTCAAAAAAGCACTCAAGTAACCAGCGCGCAATTTACAAATACCAAAGCCCGGACGCTCGCTCCGGGCTTTGTCTATTCTAGATGGCTTTACCGCTGTTTACATCGAATGAATGTTTCGTCACGGTTAATTATTCCTGTTAAGGCTCGATAAAGCGGCGTTCCAATCCGTTTCGAAAATCTGCGCATAGTAGCCCGCGATCAGTGGTGAATCAACCAGAAGACAAACCTCGCGACTCCTCGAGACCCCAACATTTGTCCAGTGTGCAGAGCCAACTAAAGACACCCTTCTATCCACGATTACAAGTTTATTGGTAGATCTTTGCTTCATAAAGCGCACATTTTCTCCAAGGTGCCAGCCATAACCATCAAGGAGACTTAGTGTGGGTGGTCCCTGGGTCTCCAGGACTGGCGGAGCCAAAATAATGCGGATCTTCAGCTTGGGGTTCGCGGCCTGAGCGGCTTTGACGGAATCCAGCAATTTTTGAACGTTCGGGCCTGGATTTATGATCTGTTGATAAATCTCGATCGACTCTTTAGCGGATGCTAGGATCTGCTTCATCACTTCGAGGTAGTTTTCAGGCGTAAGGACTGGCAGGACGTAGTCGCTCTTAGCAGGCTGCATCTGGCTGTTCGTGTTTTGAGTTCCAGCATCGCTACCACCAATACTGAAAGCAGGGAAACGCTTAACAGGTTCGTACGGTGTGTAAGTAGACTCACGTTCCGGTGTCTCGTTATCGCTTGAGTCTGCTGCTGCTGCCCGAGCCATTTTTATGTCCTTATCAAAGAGCCCCGCGAAGAACCCGGCTAATTCATTAGACTGAATGGCAATACCCATGCCTCGGTTTCCAGACAAACCTTCCACGGGTACGCTGTTTGTTGTTAAGTTGCCACTCTGAACAATTGTCCACTGTCCATCAATTACAATGAATTTAGGGCGATATATCGGAAGTGGTGATGATCCGCGTACGGTTGCTTTAACCACGTCTGCACCGTTATGTGCAAGTTCATTAATGATTACGTCTTCCTCCTCATCAATACTGGAGCCCGGATTTACCAGCAACGACACTCGGACTCCTCTTTTCATAGCGCTCAGGAGTAAATCTTTTACAGGCGGCGAGGAGAAATCATAAACACCAATGAGGATGGAATGCTCTGCGGCCTCTAAGCGTTTGCGGAGAACTTGATAGGTCGCTTCCGGGGACGCATAAGCGATCCGCTCCCCACTAATGAGGTAGGCCCTTTCCCAAACAGCCGGAGCGTGAACAGGCTTTTCAACCTCGGGGCTCGTTCGACCAGATAACCACATGGATAGGGCCAATGCAGCAAAGACAATTAGCGAAACGCCCGCCACGGCGATCAACCATCTCGGCGCGAATCGTTTTCCCGGAAACGCGGGCTGCGCTTCTATACTCCGCGGCGCACTTCCGGGGTAATCTGGTTTAGTAAGAGGCTTAGCCCGCTCTTGTTGAATGCCCTCCAAAAGCGTCGCTTTAGCCTGGGCTTCATTTTTCCCTACAAGGTCGATATAGATTATTTGATTGATTAAGCCTTTTAGCTCACACTCCCGAACGCGGACGGGAAGCAAAATCCCTTTTTCATTGGTCGGATCCTGGGCAAAAGCGGCCGTCCATTCTGGTTGAGTGAAGACTGCATTTATATAGTCCGGTGATAGAACGGCAATGGTGCGTTCACATTCATTAATGGCCTGATTCATTTTGATCACGAAGTTCTGTGAGGGTCGAAAGTCCCAGGCCTGGAGGATGGTTGTATAGCCCTCCTCCTCGAGTTCCCAGGCGATCCATTCTGCCCAATGCTTATCAGCCTTGCTATAACTGATAAAAAAGTTTCTCATTGCTATCGGCCTTGACACTCGATCCACCCGCAGTTGATCGGCGTATAGAGAAGCCGTTATAAACGTGTCACAAGATTGCCGGCTGAATCAGTCGTACCAGCTTGATCAGGCTAACTCCTTGTGTAGAGGTTACCAGATTCAAGGTGCTATTCGGTGGAGTGCAAGTATCCCCAGCCAGATTCAAGACAAGATCTCGCTGAGCTAGATGCTATCTCCGGAGTTCAACACATCTCAGCGGCGTACCTACAAGAAATTCGCAGATTCCAATTTGTCTTGTCGCGATTTAATGACGATGCCCTCCCGACTACATTGATCGGGAAGGCATCTATTGTCATCAACTGGCGCAAACTACTTCGCCGCCGGTATCCGAAAGATCCTCGAACGCGTAACAATCGACCGCGCCTAGCGGGTCTTGATTTTTATTTTGATCTGTTTGGCCGCGCGTTTAGCGCGGTTGGCTTGGCGAATGTCTTGGAGTTGACGTTCGAAATCGCGGAGGCGAGCGACGGTCGCCATCTTTTCTGAGATGGGACGCTTTGCCTTGCTCTTACGGTGTGTTTCTTTTAAGCGGTAGAGTTCGGTTGAGTCGGGATAGTCTTTGATGTGTTCGCGATCGCTCATTGCAACCTTCTACTTTGTAAACTCCGCCCACTGTTTCTCGAGCTTGTGACGTCCAACTATATCGAGGACCACGTTTTGATCGACTGCATCTTGCGATAGAAACATCTCCACGCGCGCCAAGTCTTTCAATCTACCAGTGCGCAGCATGATAGCAACCAAGTGCTCCGCTAATACAACTCGAACTGGCTCGCCCTCGAAATCGAGAGTGGCCGCATTCAGAAATGCCTCTTCTTCCAGAGCGTTGCTTACCGGGATAAACTGGACGGGCCAATCTTCAACAACTACTGCTTCACCGCGAATCTCTTTGTAGCCATGGGCTTTTAGATAGTCCCAGCCCGGAATTGTCGTCACCAATCCACTTGCTTCAGGTTTCATCATTACAAAAACATCGATGTCCTGAGTGGCAAATGGTTCTACATAGAAAACGGCTGCAATCGCACCACCGATAGCATAGTTCGACATTTCTCCGTCGCGAACCATTTCATTCAGCAGTTGAAACACCTTTTTCATCTTGTGCGAAGATACTTTGCCAAAATCGCAGAGTAAAGTGTTAATTGTTGCGATTCCCATGGGCGAGAACGGTGAGATCTTTTCGCGTGTTGCAGAGGCGTTCTACATGCAACACGATTATGCGCAGGCATTGGTCTACTACCAGCGTGCGCTTGATCTCTTCACCGCTCGCAACAGCCTCGCGGGAACCATAGCGCGCTCAGCGGCGCCGGAACCTGCTACTTCTACCAGCGTAATTACGATCGCGCTTTGGAGTTGTACAACCGCAGCTTGGCGCTCGAGCAAAAGCTAAATGATCAAACCGGCATCGCCACTCGTTTGCAGAATATTGGTCACGTGCATCGAAGAATCAGCGGAAGCCATCACAATGGGCCGGGTACATGTTTATTGGAAATTAGTTCAGCCGCGGATTACACGGATTGATTACGGATTGTTTTCTGTTTCTAGCTTGCCTCAAAAGTCGAATTCCATTATGCGCAGCGCCAAAGGGCGCGAAATATGATAGCCAGGGGCAAGCGCCGAGCGGAGCGAGGCGCGTCGCCCCTGGACAACGCGTAAATACCAGTGAAGCTCTGAAAGAGCGGAATAAATAACGACGATATTTCGCACTTTCAGTGCTCGCTTCGATGATTTCCTTTTTTCCAGGGGCGACGCGCTTCGCTCTGCTCAGCGCTTGCCCCTGGCTATCATATTTTGCGCCTTTGGCGCTGCGCACGCTGGATCACTTTCGCGCCTTTGGCGGTGCGGACGTTGTTTTCACTTTTAGGCAAGGGTTAATTAGGATTGTTTTCCTTCTCGATGCTCTCCAAATCTTTTTGCCGTATGCGGCCGCTGGTTATGAAGTCGTCATACTCCGCTGCTTTCGCTGCCTTGTTGTTTTCGCGCAGCAGGGTTTGATACTTCTCGAGGTTGTTGAGGTAGTTTTTGAGTTTGTTTGAGTCAAGGAAATTTGTCGACAAGCGTATGGCGCCAAATACTTGCGCGTATGCTGCCTCGGCTGCCGCTTTGTTCTGTTGTTTCAAATACAAATCGGCGACGTCGCCTGCCGCCATGATGTACGCATACATGAAGTGCTGATAGTCAGGTGAACGGTAGGCGTTGGCGAAATCGTTGCGATCGCGAGTGAACGCTTCCAACTTTTGCACTTTGAGCGCCTGAGTGTCCTTCTGTTGTTTCTGGTAGAGATTGATCAGGTCGTCGTAAACGTTCAGTTCCTCATCCCATGAATGACGCCCATTGATTGGAGCGAGAGCAGCGGTCGCCTCGTTCAAAAGCGCTTCCGCTTCGGTGGGCTTATTCATATTTTCTGCGTAAAGCGAGGAAAGCCTTCGTAACCCGAGAATGTATTGTGACATCGGATCCCCGGAGCCCGTCAGATTGCCTTTCAAGTTCTTGCGATTCTGGATGAGCTGCTTGTAATACCCCTCGGCCTTGTCATTGTTCTTCAATTGTTCGCGATATAAGTCGCCGAGCTTCAGATAGCTTGTGGCGATGGAGTTATTCTCCGATTTAATCGCTTCCCTGATCGCGAGCGACGCCTCGTACGCGTGTGCCGCTTCTGTGTACCGTCCGAGCGTGATGTAACTGTCGCCCATCACGTCGAGATCCTCGTCCAGAACGATGACGGCGAGCTTCTTGAGATCCGCGATCAACTCACGTTGGTTTCGCAGCTTGAGCACGATCTGCTGAATTCTTTCGGCTAGATGGAACGCAGCTTCGCTGCGGACCTCATCCTTTAGAACGTTATGAATCTGACTTAGCTCGTTGTAGTTATCGGCAAGCGCCCGAATGCTTTCCGGATCACTCGTCGTATCGGTGATTTTTTCCTGAATATCGATGAGCTGGTTGTAGGTGCGCAAAGCATCTTCATACCGGCTCCGACCTCGATAAAACTCAGCGAGTTCCTTGAGCGCGCCGATTGTGCCGTCGCCCGGTTCCGGCTCGATTTTCCGGTAACTTTCGACCACACCCTTCAAACGCAGCTCAGCATCGTCGTATCTGCCGATATCCAGGTAGAGCTGAACCAGATTTTTTTGACTGTTAACAGCGACAAGCGGGTTGTTGGATTTTAGACTTTCCTGATAGCTGGCGGCTTTTTTGTAATAGTCTTCAGCCTTGGCCAACTGTTGATCGGGTGTCAGAGTTACAGTAGTTGGACCAGCATGGACGGCGACAGCGCGAAACTTCGCATTGTCATGATACGCGTGTGCAAGGCCATGGTAAGTTTCGAACAGGACTGCGGCCGGTTCGTCTTTCAATACACCTTCGAGGATTACGCGCCCGCTTTCGTAGTGTCCGATGGCTTTGTCGAACTCACGCTGCTTGTGATAAGTGTCGCCAAGCCGCGATAACGCCCAGCCATAATCCCGCGCAAATTGCTTCGATTGTTGCGCCGTAAAATTTTGGTCGGCTGCCCCAGACTGAAGCGCTTTAAGTTTTTCTTCGAGTTTTTCAAATGCGTCCTGAGCCTTTGGATAGTCTTCACGCCGGTAAGCTTCAAGACCACTGCGGATTAGCTCGCCACGCTCGAGGGCGCCCGAGAGTCTTTGCGCACTCTGCTGGGCGGCCGCGGTTGCTTCGTTTGCTCTTTGAGTAGCGCTATGTGCTGCCTGGAGATTTCTTTCAGCGATTGCTTTCTGCTCGTTCGCTACTTTTGCGGACTGGTCTGCTTTTTCTTTTAAGAGTTCAGCCGATTTTTTCGCTTTCTCCGCTGCGTACTGACTTACCTGAGCATTGACGGCTTCCGCTCGCGCTTCAAGTCTCAACTTCTCGGCTTCCTGGGCTAACAGCAAAGCATTTTGTTGGTCCCGATGTGCAGCCTGGCGACTTTGGATCGCTGATGTGCGTTGAGTCCACGCAAACCCGGCAGTCGCAAACGCGAGTAACAAGATCACACACAGTGCTGCGATCAGCCAACGCATACGCCGCGCGGCGCGTGCCTGCAACGTGACGAACCGCTTTGTCTTTTCCAGTTCGCGTTTGTCGCGTTCGATCTCTTCATTACGCCGCTGCTCTTCAGCCGCGACTTTTTCTTCACGGGCGATACGGCTCTCTTCGAGATACGTCATCGCGGTTTCGAACTCGGGATGATAACGTTCGCCCCAGGCCGCATTCGGATGTGACTTATCGTGCCAGTCGACTACGAATGAGAGCGCGGGATCCTGCATGAGCCCTTCGCTGCCTTCATGGTGCAGCACGGCAGCCTCAGCCACACGCCGGTAGATTCTCACTGACTGAGCCTCTTCCTTTACCCAGTCCTCCAAGCGCTGCCAGTTACGAATCAAACTCTCGTGTGAAATGTCGATAACGGAATCGGCACGTAGCTCTGTGCCGGCAGGCGGCATGAGGAACGATCGACCACCACCACGAAAAATGTCGATAACGGTAATCACTTCCTGCAGACTCGCACCAGTGATCTTGCAGATCGTGTCGAGTCGAGTTGGACGCCGGGTCTCACGATTGTCAGCGCCACGATCGCTTAATGCTTTGAAGAGGAGCTCCGCGATCTTGCGGCTCTTTTCATCGGGCAATTCATTGAATGCTTCGTCGGCATGACGCGAGAGAGCGTCAGACATCGTCCCGATGGCTTCGTAGTGCTCCAGTCCGATTGGTTCACCATCGCGACGATGTACTTGCCAGTGTTCCCACGTGCGCATCAATGCGTGCTGAAGAATCGGTAGTTGGTCCGGATTGTCGCCGACGTCGTTCAGCAGGCGATTGATCAGCGGTTCAGATATCTTTCCGCGCGTGACGCCGACTGGTCCTGTCACCGCGAATCGACGCTCATCGCGCGTCATTCGCGGTATCAGGTATTGCCCGTCATTGATCGCTTCGGGCAGTCCCTGGAACTGAGCACAGTCGCCAAGAAAATCCGAACGCATTGTCAGCACGATGTAGATCTGCAACTCGCGCTGTTGTGCCGCTTCAAGCAGTAGTTTCACGAAAGCAGATGCTACGTCGACACTGCTGCCTTCATGTGCAGCACGGAAGCGAAACAACTCTTCAAACTGGTCCACCACCAGCAAAAGTTTTTCATGTTCACCGAGGCGAGCCTGCCGCGCCACATTCAAGATTCCCAGCGAGCCGCTTCTCAATGTCGCCTCGATCACCGCCTCAGCTTCTGACTCGGGCAGACCCGCGCCTGCTTCTGCCAGTACATCTTTCTTAACAAGCTCCGCCGCAAGATTGCCCATCGGATCGCCACCGGGCCGCATCACTCCAATGCGCCAACCCGATCCAGCGCCCTTCATCATTCCGCCACGCAACGCCGGCATCAAACCGGCTCGAATCAACGAAGACTTGCCACTGCCAGATGTTCCGACGATTGCCAGGAACCGCGCACGTTGGAGTCGAGTGAGCAATTCGTCTGCCTGACCTTCGCGACCGAAGAACAAGCGGTATTCGTCAGTCTCAAAAGGTCTTAGTCCGGGGAAGGGGTTCTTAACGGGTTTTGATGAAATCATTGCTGGCCTCCTTCGGCGGAGTGGACGGCCGTGACGAAATCCTGCAGGTCTTTAGGATCGAACGACGTATAATTTCGAACGACATAAGGCACAAGGTGTGTGAGAAAGTCTTCTTTCTGATCGCTTTGTGGCGCGCCAACGTAAACTGCGCTCGCACTCCAATCCTGTTCACGACCATAGCCGTAAGCTTTCTCGAGGTCTTCCAGATTTTTGCGTACCCATGGCTCATCGCCGTTGCCAAAATAGACGAGCGCCGCGTCGCATTCGCGCAGGTTCTTGTGGTGATAGTCCATGAGTGTGGCTGCGGTATCACCGTCAAGCCATGTGATGACTTCGAGATTCTGTTTGAAGAGATACTCTTTGATCGGTCGCACGAGACTGCGGTCGCGGTTTTCACAGATCAGATAAACCTGTTTCAGTTTAGAGCGGCCGTTTTGTTGTCTGGTTGCTACAACTGCGGGTGGGTTCAATTTTTCGACAATACGCGTTTTCAAATCCTCGATGCTGGTTTGCAGTAGTTCAGCACCGCCGCCGATGCGGGTTTGCACTGCGGTGATGAAGGCCTTTTGACGTTCATCGGTAACCTCGAGTGCAGGCGTCATGAGTCCCTGCGGCATCCATAAAAGACGTGTGAAGGATGAATCTCTCGCGGAGCGTTGTGCAGCGACGTCTTCCTGAATTGAAACTATCGAGCGCGGATCGTCTTCGGGTGCCGTGCCGTAACGTTTGCCGATCAAGTGGACTGAAAGGATCGAACGCCCGAGCGCTTTGTTTATCGCAGCTTCAGTTTCGTTCAGCTCTTCGGTGGGTAACTTCTCTTCGGGCAACACACCGTAACCGCGTTGTCGCAACTCGTCGCGGACGACATCGCGCTCCTGCGTCAGGTCAGAAGTCGTTTCAGCAAGATAGATAAACTTTTGTGGACCTGCTGATGGTAGCTCCTTTGTCGTATTGCGTTTGTCCGGATCTTTCACCACTGCCAGCAGCGTTGAGATGTCCCACGCCAGCCGGCGTAACACGGTCCAATATCTTGGATCCTTGGCTGGAACGGTGTCGGGACTGAACTCGACCGGCATGTCGCCTTCCATTTCGTAAAACGCGTGACCGATGAGTTCGCGTAGTTGCGGCGGTTCCTTTTTTGCGAGATGAAACAGCAACGGCGATTTGATCACTTTGAAGATTCGGGAGCGATGTGCGGGCGCGTTTTGAAGTGGCGGGTTCTTGCTGAACGCTTCGAGTTCGCGGAGACACCAGTCTGACGTAACGTAGCGCGGAGTAACTATCGGAACAAACAATAACGAATTCGAAATGCCCTCTTCGATCGCGGCGCGCAGCAGCGCATCACCGGTGAGACTACGCTGGTCGCGCCAGATTTTGGGTACGTAACCAAGACTGCTGCTGATGAGTCGCGGCAGTCGTTCCACGAGGAGATCGACCCAGCCTTTTACGTCGCCTGCCGGATCTTCGTCGTCCAGGTGTCCGTAACTAATAAAAATGTCGTATTTAGAAGGCATGCACTGTTCTCAGGAAACACGGGAAGAATGAAGTCAAACCGAAGGCGTGTCGCGAGAAATCATACACGAAACGTCACAGATCACAGAAATAAAAGAACGAACCTGCAAAGCAGGTGACAGCATAAAGCCTGGGGCGCAAGCCCCAGGAATCCGTATGTAAATAATATTTTGAGCCCGCGAAGTGGGCGACAGCCCGTTTGATGCTAACGAGCTGTCGCCCGCTTCGCGGGCTGAATTGTGTTTGTTGACGTGATCCTGGGGCTTGCGCCCCAGGCTTTATGCTGTCGCCCACTTCGCGGGCTCGGGATCGTAGGTTTTATGGTGAACAGATCCGGCAGGGTTTGAAGCCGTGCTGAATTGCTTCCGAGGAGGTTGCAAAGCCGACGCGATTTTTGGTCGTGATCCGGTTTACCCAGTGACAATTTTCCAGATGATAGATTCCCAGCACGAGGTTTCCGACAAACGGATCCGTGGTGGAGGGAGCGACGACACTTGGCGCCAGCGGCAAGTTCACCTGTGGGTTCCATGACCTCGGAAAATGTGCCTGCGGATCAGGAGGCGGCGCACCAGCTATTGCCGGTGGTTGCCAACTCGAACCCTGAATACTTCTCTTGGCCTTCAGCGATTCATCGATTGCGCGGACAAAACCAAACGTCAGGCAGCCGAGCGCGAGGCACGCCAAAGCGGCAAACACCGACAAAAAGAAGCCGAATCCCAGGAACTTGAGCAGAATGTAAGCGCCCCAGTACCAGACCAGAAAATACTTACGTACAAACTCCTTCGAGAACGTTATCGTGTTCCCTAAAATGTCCTGTGGGTCCTTGAGAGTCGTCGGCAGCGGCGCAGCAGGCGCGCTGCTGAAAAGTGACTGTACGGTGTCTGAGCCGGGAGTCGAAGGCACTGACGCTCCTCGAGGCCTGTCCTGCGATGGAATCCAGCGAATTGCTCTGCTTTCCGGAGGTGCTGCTGAAACAACTTCTCGAGTCTTTAATGTCGTGTCGATATCAGCCGGTGCTGTCATCCACCCAGGCAATGAATTCTTAGTCTTTACCAGATCGAGAATGGACGGCACTTCATTCGGCGAGCCCGTCGCCGCATCGGCGAGCACGTCGGCTAGTCGAGAATGTTCTGGTCCAAGCTCGCGGATCTTGTTAAAGAGTTGTGACGAAGCTGGATCGGCAAAGTCTGCTTTCGTGAATAGCAGATTCTCGTCATGATGCTCCTGCCACAGACCCGGGCGCTCTGCGAGGGAAATCAACGACAGGTAGATCACGAGAGAAGAGAAGTTATCCAGATTCTCGTCGAAGTGGTTTGCATTTCTGCGTGGGTGTTGGTAGTGCTGATGACCGACCTCGCTCGCGGTCCAGCCGGCCATCTTCGTCACAAAGATTCCATCGTGATCGACGAGACGCAATTGCCCGTGTTCGACGATGATGTTGCCGTGCTGAAGGTCGCCATGCGCCATTCCGGACGTTCGCAACGTACTGAGCAGTCGTAACCACTCTTCCGAAAGATGCAGCAATACATCCGGCCGGTTGAGCATTTCACCGATGTAAAGATCCAGCGTCGGACCCTCGATCCATTGCATGAAGAGAATCGGGAATCTCTGACCACCAACGAGTATTCCTTCAGGCGCGTAGGTAAACTCAGACAGGTACGAGACTGGAGCGCTCCTGAGATGTTCCTGAATCGCGCGGTATCGCTGGTCGCGATCTCCGAGATACCCACGGAAGCAGCGTACTGCGAAGTCGCCATTGCCATTCGGCGACTTCAATTTGTAGACGTAGGCAAACTGGCCCGAAGTCACGAGGGGCATTCCCAAACGATCGACAGCAGGAAGCGTCTGACGCAGATGCGGATGCGCAAAACAGATCGAGGGACACTGGATCACCTCAGTGAAATACCTCGCGGAGGGCCAGTTCTTCGAAAGAGTTCCGGTTTGTGAGGGTGAAACTGCCACTAAGTCTTACTCCGTTTAATTTCGATTCGGACGATCGCGAGATCGTCATTCCTTATTCTGCCAGCCATTCGCTCGGTGTCAAAGAACTCCCGCAATTCTTCATCCGTTTTGACGCTCAAAAACTCGTCGACGTCGAGATCGCCGTTTTCGAATCGTTGCAAACACCAGGACGCGGCGGCGTCAGACATCAACAGCAGCACGTCGCCATTCTCACAAATACCTGAATCGGTCACGACTGATTGCATACTGCTTTCGTGCAGAGATGAATCCGAGGCCACCAGCACCGGCGCCGAGTTGAAACTCTCCGAGCGGTCGAGTGGCAAACTCTTCACAAGCGTCGCACTGCGACAGTGCAACAGACACGTATCGCCCAGTGCTATCGCCTGCCATGAAGGTGATTCGCTTTTTAAGTCCAACTCCACTCCTAGCAGCGCCGCAAATGAACCTTTACGAGCTTTCTCTTCGGAATACCACGACAGTGTTAGACCATTCCACGAGTCGTGAAGTTCCCGTCCTTCAGTGGCGACCCATTCGCGAAGCTCTTCAACTGTTAAGGTGGATTTGCGCTGTACCCAATGTTGGGCCAATCTCTCAGCCCAATTCCGCGCGTCGAATGCTTCGGTGGCGCCATCGGCAACGGCGAACCGGGAAGTCTGCGCGTCAATGGCGATGGCGTCTTCACATTCAGAGGCTTCCTGGCCCAACTTAGGCAGCAGCAACTGCCGCAGTTGTAGATCCCAGGTAGTACTCTGTTTAGCAGAACTCAAGCCAGCTCCGTTCTATCATCCATCCATCTGTAAGGAGTCATGCCGGTAAGACTGGTACCGATTTCGTAAAACTGCACGATGGATGATGGATCTCCATTGAACACAAAACCTCTGGAGCCTTCCAGTGCGCTGACTCCGAGTTGTGCTGCGGCCGCGAGGAAGTTGCTCGGCAATCTACTCGAGATTTCAAACAGTGTGCGTGCAAATCCGTCGGGAAGAGACTGCTCTTCAGTTGGATATTCGATCTTCGAAGATCGTCGCGTGGAAATGTGGCAGTTGAATAAAAGGACCGCGCCGTCGTCGGTGCCGAGTGACATGATTTGACGGCCAATCTCATTTGGATCGCCGTCACTGGATTCGCCGTCGGTGAGATGCAGGACGGTGGGTGGAAATCCGCGCGGGTGTTCCAGCAGCCATCCTCTCAGGATCTCTTGCACGCGTGTCAGTGCTTCGCACATCGGCGTCTTCCCGTCAGCAGTTGGATGAATCCAAACCGGATAACGCACCGGAATTTCCACCCAGCCGCCGGCGCCGTCTGAAACTCTCTTGTAGCTGCTTTTAACTTGCAGCGGATAGTCGGCCACCTGGGCAATCGGGACAATGGGACGGCCGGCCAGTTCACCGGAAAAACAGGTGCCGACGGTGCGTCCATAACCGATCACAGACACGTGATAGTAGTTCCTGACTTCTTCTGTTTTGGTGCAACGGATTACGAGGTCGTGCAGCGTGTGATTAACGACTTCGGCGACGAAGTCCGCCTTTTTACGCGCCGAATCGCCGCTGAACGGATCGCCCATTGAACCTGATTGGTCGATCAGCAGAATGATGCAGGTGGGGTTTGCGCGGGTGATCTGGGCCGAATACATCGTGCCTATTCTATTAAAGACTGCCGCGACTCCAAAGTGCGCAGGATGCTTAGATAGATAATGAGGGATAAAACGGTCGCTGCCTGGCCCAGAATATCGGAGATGATCGCGACCAGGGCTTGTATCGGCCAGAAGTCGAAGCCGCTTAGTACAAGCCAAGCCGCCAACATCGTCCCGGGAGCATTGGCAAACGCGATGAGTATACTCATCACAAAAGTAGCACCCAGAATATTCCACCGATGACCTTTAGTGAGGTTGTAGCTACGTGTCAGTATTTCAGTTGGCGAGCCACCCTCGAGAACGGCTATCGGGTACACCAGGTTAAACGCAAGGAACAGGATGATTCCCGGAATAATAAGTAGTACAAATCCGAACATTACGAGAACCCATACCATTAGAGTGCAAAGCAAAAGTTTGCCGAGCTTACTCAAACCCCAACGATACGATTCGTTGACTCCGGGAGCCACACCGGTTTGCATCACTTTCATCAGGGCGTAGATTAGTGCCGGGGCAATCAGGACGCTGCAGAAGGCCTGCAGTGCCAGCGTGCCAAGGGTTAACTGCCAATCACCTGCAGTCTCGCCGATGCTCAGTGCCCTGAAGATTTCAAACGGAGTAACGATCACGAGGACGAGCTTCGTGATCACCCAGAAGTTCCTGGAGAAGAGCGTGATTGATGGCGCAAGTACCTCGCCGACACCGTTGAAAGGGCGGATTGACGAGATAGTTGGAGAAGTGCTGCTGCGACGGTATGGCGCCGGTTCGGAATAGGTTACCGCGGAAGAAGTTGGGCTCAGCTCGAGACCGCAAGCCTTGCAGATCTCGTTAGAGAGAATGTTGACAACTCCACAGCGAGTACATTTAACGTTGATCATGAGGTCCTTCGCGTGCACGAGGCGAGTCGCACAAGGAAATCTACCATAGAAGCGCTGGAAAGCAAGTCCGTTCTCGATCTGGTCGATGAATAGTTTTGCGACCGAGTCGAAATCCCGCCCACGGCACTGGGCGGGATTTATGTACAAAGCCGACTCCTGACATGAATCGCGGAGTTTGAGCATATAGATTTGGAGCTGTCTGTGTGCCATTTTCCTTGACTAGTTTGAAATGTTCCATTATTAAGGTCGCGGTTGTTGCCCATATCTTATCTAGCGATTTCCGCTCCGGATCGTCTTAGCAAGTGAGTCCTCGTCGCACTCATTGTTTCTGTTTTCAGTTTAGATTCGAGTTAGCCCGCTGAACTTTCCGTTCCTGTTTGATTCACTTGAGCTGCCGAACCTCTCACGTTCGCAGCGTTTGGAGAAATTGAAAATTATGGATTACTGGTTTTTCTTCAGTTACGCGCATGCCGATGATGGCGAATTTCTGCGAAGATTCTACACGGACTTAAGAGAGGAGGTTCGGCAGCTCATCGGCGGACCCAAAGTGACAATCAGCTTTTTGGATCGCACCGAGATCAGCCACGGGGCTCGGTGGGAGGGATCTCTGGAAAATGGAATAAAGACGTGTCGCGCCTTTGTTCCCGTGTACTCGGCTTCGTATTTTCAGGCGCCGTACTGCGGTAAGGAATTCGGCGCCTTTCGCGAACGTTTACACACTCATCTCCAGCAGAACGGACAGTCTATCGCCGATCCACTGATCTTGCCTGTTTTGTGGAGTCCGGAGGTGAATGTGCTTCCACAAATACCGCCAAGCATCAGTGGAATCCAGTACACAGATGACGATCCTGTGCGTGGCTATCCGGCCGAGTACAAAACCGAAGGTGTGGCTCAATTAGTTAAAAGAGGAGCAAGCGAAACCGGAGCTCTTCATGATCAGTACGTGAAGTTTATTCATCGTTTGGCTATAAACCTTAAAAACGCAGCTGACAATCTTCCCTTACCGGCAGCAGTTTCAATCACTCCACTTGCGCAAGTGAAAAGTGTATTTCCGAGTTCGTCGACAAATGCTGCGAAACAGACCGGTGAGGGACCGCGGTATGTGCAGTTCATCTTTATCGCAGGTAAACAACCAGAGTTGGAAAAGGCCGAACGTCAAAACCTGAAGTTTTATGGTCAGAACGGAGGGGGTGACTGGTTACCCTATTTAGACACGTATAGAGAAACCGCGGCTACGTTGGCGGCCGAGGTAATTCAGGCTTTGCCCGAGGGGTCGATATACGAGGAAGTAACGACAACTGCTAATCTCAGGCAGCAAGTTGAGGATGCTGCAAAACAGGACAAGGTCGTGGTTATAGTGGTGGACACCTGGACACTTCGGATTGACGAGTATGCCAGCCTTCTCAACCCGCTCGATAACTATTCAGCAGTTAACTGCATCACTCTAATAGCCTGGAACAACGAAGACATGGAAGCTGACGCTAATTTGAGTCAACTGAAGAAAGCGGTTCAGGCCACCTTTGTGAACAAGTCGGTCGCCCCGCCGGCAAATTTCTTGTCGGAAAAAATCACCGATTACGAATCCTTTAAAAAGGAGCTGATCGAGACGCTTTCACAGGTCCAATTGCAAGTGGCTGAAATCGCTAAAATCAAGAAGAGTATGCAGTACCTCAAACGATATAAAACAACGAATGAGTCTGTGATCAATCCACTGCGATGAAAGGAGTAGTGACCCATGACTGACAAACAAGGTCAAATCATCACCTTCTACTCCTATAAGGGTGGCACTGGTAGATCGATGACCCTTGCGAACGTCGCCTGGATTCTGGCGTACTCCGGATACAAAGTGCTCGCCATCGATTGGGACCTGGAGGCGCCGGGGCTTCATCGATACTTCCACCCGTTTTTTATCGACAAAGAGTTGAGCGAGTCAGAGGGAATCATTGATTTCTTCACTAAATACACACTTGACGCAGTCAGTTCAGCGCCACCTACGAATGGAGGTCGCGGCAGGGAGAACATCGATCTCGAGCATGACAGGGACAAAGCTCAGGCCAACATTCTCCGTTATGCGGTTTCGCTGGATTATCGTTTCGAACACGGACGACTCGATTTTGTACCCGCCGGCAAGCAGGGGCCGGGTTACGACACGCGTGTCAATTCATTTGATTGGTGGGGATTCTACGAACGTCTCGGCGGTGGTCTTTTCATCGAGGAAGTTAAGCGGCAAATGAAACAGGAGTATGACTACATTCTCATTGACAGCCGCACCGGAGTTAGCGACACATCCGGTATTTGCACCATTCAAATGCCCGACATCCTCGTCTCCTGTTTCACGCTTAACAACCAGGGGATAAAAGGAGCTTTGCGGATAACCAAGTCGGTATTTGAGCGTCGCAAAGAGACTGGATTGAAAGTTTTTCCAGTTCCGATGCGTTTGGATAACGCCGAGGGCGACAAGTTAAGAAAACGGCGGCAACTCGCCAAGGATTTATTCTATCCTTTTCCAAATCACATTGTTGGCGGCGACTACGATCGCTACTGGGAGGACGTCGCGATCTCTTATGTTCCTTATTACTCGTATGAAGAAGTGCTGTCGATGTTTGTGGAAGGCCGATCAACGCAAGCGTCGGTCTTCTCTTCCAGCGAGAAGCTTTGTAAGTATCTAATACATTCAACAGCTTCTGTACTGATACCCAGCGAGAAGCTCCCCAACGTAAAACATAGTGAAGACATTCTTGCAGAATATGCGGGCGAACCTGTTGTCCTTGATCTTGAAACCGAACTCAACGATCTGGCTGAAAACGCGCTCGCTCGTCTCTCCGCCGAGGACACCTCCACCGCGCGGCGAGTAATTGAACGTCTTATAAAACTTGGATCACCAGAACACAGCGACGGCAACAAACGCCTGCGTGTGGCGCTCGATGAACTTCCGTTTAGCGATCGGCGCATTGCCGAAGAACTGCGCAGCAGCAGATTGTTGCGGTTCGATCTGGACACTGTTTCCGGCAAGGAGCAGGTTCAACTTGCCAGCGACGATTTTTTGCATGCCTGGAAACGCTTAGGGCAATGGCTCAACGAAGACCGATCGTTTCTCACTTGGCTGTCGAGCTTGAGATCGCAAGTAGAAGGCTGGAAGAATTTAACCTCCAAATCGTATCAGACGACGGCCGTGAGTGGGGGTGATCTCTTTTTAGAGGGTGACGATCTACTGACCGCTCAGAATTGGTTGAAAACTCGTTACGCTGATATCTATCCGGAAGAGAGGAACTTCATCGAGCTTAGTGGGCGTCGCTTGGGGACCGCTGCTTCGGTTGTGTCTATTCTTCCGTTAAACCTCAACAAGGAAAGTACTGAGAACGTAGAGACAGCAAAAACGATCTTGCGTGGTGGGCAGGCGGAGCCGCGCGAAATGCTGGAGCTGGCGAAAAAGCTGAAGGGTGAACTGCGCTTCAATTACGCGCGTCGTCTGTTGGCACGTGCAAGCACTCATGAGGCCATCACGACAGACATGAAACTGCGCCAGACTATCTTTCAGCAGCTTGCACTTTGCACCTACAAAGACGAGGACCTGCCAGCCGATGGACGGCTAGATCGCGCCCTCACTACTCTTCGTCAAATCGCTGAATTTGACACCACGACTGATCAGGAAACCTTGGGGTTGATCGCGTCGATCTACAAACGTAAGTGGGAGGTCGATAATCAACGTCAGAACCTGGAACGGTCGCTCTTTTATTACCTTCGCGGTTACGAACAGGGCCCGCGGAATGATCAGGGATACACCGGCATCAACGCTGCATTTGTTCTCGATCGTCTGGCGAGTCTGGAGGAAGGCGAAGCTGAAAAGGCCAATCGAACCTCAGTTGCTGCCAATGAACGACGGCAAAAGGCGCGCGAAATTCGGCAAGACATCATCGAACAAGTGGGCACCCTGATTAGCGATCCTAATTATCGATGGGTAACTGACAAGTGGTGGTATTACGCGACGATCGCGGAAGCTCACTACGGACTACAGAACTATGACCAGGCACTTCGTTGGATACGAGATGGTCAAGCCGCGTCTAAACCGTTATTCGAGTGGGAACTCGAAACTTGTGCACGTCAGCTTGCCGGACTCGCTAGCTTGCAGTTAGAGACGGAGTTGAAAACTGCCGATCTAAGATTCACTCCTGCCTGGACAACTCTTGAGGATGCTTTCGGTACTGATGCCGTGCCTCGAACAGCCTTCGCGGGCAGAGTTGGCTTGGCGTTGTCAGGCGGTGGCTTTCGCGCGTCGCTCTATCATTTGGGGGTGCTGGCGCGGCTAGCTGAGTTAGACGTGTTGCGTAATGTCGAAGTGCTGTCGTGTGTATCGGGCGGATCGATTGTTGGTGCGTATTATTATCTAAAGGTACGTAAGCTCCTCGAAACTCGCATTGACTCAGAAATAACTCGGGAAGACTACATCCAAATTGTTCGGCAAATGATCGACGAGTTTGTGATTGGGGTGCAGCGAAATATCCGCACACGTGTGGTGGCAAATCCTATAAGAAACTTTCGGATGTTTTGGAGCACGGATTATTCGCGAACAGTGCGGGCCGCTGAGCTGTACGAAGAGCACCTTTACTCATTCATTAAAGACGGTCATGAAACCAAAGAGCGCTGGTTAAACGAATTGACGATCTCACCATTGACCAAACCACCAGACGGCGAGTCGTTCAAAGACAATGAGTTCTCTCCGAAGTATCAGAACTGGAGACGTCGAGCGAAAGTACCCATTCTTGTTTTGAACGCTGCCACACTTAACACGGGTCACACTTGGCAGTTCACGGCCTCATGGATGGGTGAAGCGCCGGCAGGGATCGACACCGAAATCGATGGCAATGAGCGTTTGCGACGTATGTATTATTCCGAAGCTCCAGAAGGATATAAGCGAATACGACTGGGTCAAGCTGTTGGTGCTTCCGCGGCTGTCCCGGGAGTTTTTGAGCCGCTCACACTCGATAATCTTTACCCCGATCGCATCGTGCGTTTGGTCGACGGTGGGGTTACTGATAATCAGGGAGTAGCGACGCTTTTGGAGCAGGACTGCAGAATAGTTCTGGTAAGCGATGCCAGCGGCCAGATGGAATCACGATCTGCGGTAAGCCGTGAACCAATCGGCGTGTTGTTGCGCACAAACAATATCTTTCAAGCGCGTATACGCGAAGCGGAATACCACGACCTAAAGGGGCGGCGCCGGTCCAATCTCTTGCGTGGTTTCATGTTTGTTCACTTGAAGGGTGATCTTGAAGTGGATCCAGTCGACTGGATTGATTGCCAGGATCCATATAATGCTTCCGACGATGTTCGACCTGCTGCACGCCGTGGTCCTTTAACGAGATACGGGATCGCTAAAGATGTCCAGACGCTTCTGTCAGCGCTGCGTACAGATCTCGATTCCTTTTCTGAGGCAGAAGCCTATGCATTGATGACCAGCGCCTATCGCATGACGGAGTATGAGTTCAAGGCAGGGAAGTGCGTTGAGGAGTTTTTTCAACCTGAGCAGAGTGAACCCTGGAAGTTTCTTGAAATTGAAGATTTCATGAGGCGATCAGGACCAGGAAATAAGTATTTGAAGCGTCTGCTTGTTGCCGGTAACGGTCTCGCCTTCAAGGTCTTTCGGATTGATCCATTGCTAAAAAGGCTTTCACAGTTTGTATTAGGGCTGATTGCGATCGCAATTATTTTGATTGTTTACAATTTTTGGACCGCGCCGCTTCCGCTCATGGAACAGTTTGCAGCGTTTTTTGAATGGTTGGCTACATCTTCTAGACAGCTTACGCTTCAAAGGGTTGGGAATTACGTCGTTGCCCTTGTCAGCTCAGCCGTAGCATTTATGATACTGGCAAGAGTGCTCACGGCTTTGTTTGGTACATTCGTGTCGGAGAACGCGATACAACTCATACGGTGGAAAGACACCGCGAAACGAGTTGCAATAGCGGTTTTCATTAGCACCATCGGCTGGGTTGTGGCATTCATTCATCTCTACATTTTCGATAAGCGCTTTTTGTCGCTCAGTACTCTGGAGAAGGTGAAAGAAAACGATATAACAGAAAGAAAAACCTAGTTTAGGAGGATCTATGTCTCTTTGGGGCCACCTGGAAAATAGATACAGCACTGAGCTTCCACGAAAGCTTCTCGCACTCGACGGCGGCGGAATTCGTGGCGTCATGACGCTTCAAGTCCTGATCAAAATGGAAGATCTACTCCGCGAGAAGAGCGGGCAGGGAGAAAACTTTCGACTCTGCAATTACTTCGATTACATCGGCGGAACGAGCACGGGCGCAATCATTGCGGCCGGGCTCGCTATCGGTAAATCCGCGCGCTTTCTTTCTGATTTTTATCAGGAAGTTGGACCGGCGATGTTCGAGAAGGCTTTCATTCTGAAGCGGCTGAAACATCTATACAAAAGTGAGCCGCTCACGGAAAAGCTCAAAGAAGTTTTTGGCGCCGATACGACGCTCAGTTCCGACAAGCTAAAGTGCCTGTTGCTGGTGGTTACACGCAACGTCACTACCGACTCTCCATGGCCCATCAGCAGCAATCCATACGCGAAGTACAATGCACCCGATCGATCTGATCGCAACACGAAGATTCCGCTTTGGCAACTGGTACGTGCTAGCACCGCCGCGCCCGTGTTCTTTCCGCCAGAGGTGGTGCAATGGGATCCAAACGATCCCTCTAAGGCTTTTCTCTTTGAGGATGGTGGCCTAACGCCGTATAACAACCCGGCCTTTCTGATTGCTCGCATGGCTACGCATCCTGCTTACAGACTCAGCTGGCCCACGGGGGAAAAGAACCTGCTCGTGATGTCTGTTGGTACCGGATCGGCGGCGACTGTCGATGCCGATATTAATAGCGGTGGCAAGAACGCGTTTTCGAACCTGGTCAGTTTCCCCGGCGCGCTCATGTACGGCTCAGCGGTCGACCAGGACATCAATTGCCGCATCATCGGTCGTTGTATACACGGTGGTGAGTTTGATAAAGAACTCGGACGTTGCGAAACCGAGATCGATCGCGAGGTCGGAGACCTTGTTTATCGCGACGAACCAGTACGTGACGATCTTGGTCGCCAGTTTATTTACGCGCGTTACAACGCCGAACTATCGACGAACTGGCTTAAGAAGCGTGGCCTTGGCGACATCGAGCCGGCGAACGTAGCCCAACTCGATTCAGTCGCTCACATTCCTGACTTGATCAGAGTGGGCGAGGCGTTGGCGAAAGAAGTCAAGATCGAACATTTCTGCCTCGATCGCTTCGGGCAGTTTTATTAACACTCTGTCGGCTTCCGAAAGTCAGAAACGAGCGCCAACGGCGCGGAATATGGAAGCCAGGGGCAAGCGCCGAGCAGAGCGAGGCGCGTCGCCCCTGGATCCACGCGTAAACGACCTTGAAGCTCTGAAAGAGCGTAATAATCGCGATGATATTTCGCACTTTCAGTGCTCTCTTTAATTGATTTCCGTTAACCAGGGGCGACGCGCTTCGCGCTTGCCCCTGGCTATCATATTTTGCGCCGTTGGCGCTGCGGCCCGACCGGATTCGGACTTTTAGGGCAAAGCCCTACGGCGTTTATTTCGGCCCTTTAGGCCTCGGCCTCGTATTTGTGGGCCTAACCAGGGACGACGCGCTTCGCTTCGCTGCGCGCTTGCCCCTGGCTTTCATATTCCGCGCCGTTGGCGCTGGAGTCGTGACATTTAGGCCAAGCGCTGTGCTGAGATTGCACAGAAGTCAAAGAGCAGGATTCTTCAATACAAGGGAGTAGATATGCGAGCTTTCATCGTTCGTCCTTTCGGCGTGAAGAACGACATCGATTTCGATGCGGTTGAGAAAAACCTGATCGGTCCGGCATTGGACAAGCTCGGTGTGACCGGGCGGACCACCGGCGAGATCGTCGGCCAGGGAAATATTCGGACCGACATGTTTCAGTTACTGCTAACCGCTGATCTTGTCGTCGCGGATCTCTCAATCCACAACGCAAACGTTTTTTACGAACTGGGCATTCGTCACGCGTTGCGGGATCGTCACACGTTTCTCCTGCGTTGCAACGTCGACAAGTATCCCTTCGACCTCCAGACCGATCGTTACTTCACCTACAGTCAAGCCGCTCCTGCGGATAGCGTCGATCAACTGGCTGCGGCACTACGAGCTACGATCGACGAAGGAAAAACAAACAGCCCGGTCTTTGCCTCGCTTCCCAACATGAAGGAGCAGAATCCGTCTGACTTTATGGCGGTTCCGCTCGGCTTTGGCGAAGAGGTGGAGCGCGCTGCTGCCGACAAACGGCTCGGCGATCTGGGTCTACTCGCCGCGGAAGCAAAAGGTTTTTACTGGGAAATCGAAGGCTTGCGTGCTGTGGGAAATGCGCAGTATGACGCTAAAGACTTCAAAGGTGCGAAGAACACCTGGGAATCGGTGCGGCGGACCAACAGAGAATTCGATCTAGAAGCTAATCTTTTGCTTGGGACAATTTACGAGCGTATCGGGAAGATCACTGACTCGAACCAGGCACTTGAACGCGCTCTCGAGAATAAAGACATTTCAAAGGACAAGAGAGCCGAAGCATATGCACTTCAGGGTCGGAATGCCAAAACTCTCTGGCGACGCGAATGGGAAGCTGCGGCCGACAAGCCTACTGCGGCGCTGAAGTCTGGTCTTTTACAAGATTCGTTTGAGAGTTATGAACGCGCTTTTGAAGAAGATCTTAACCACTACTATTCCGGTAACAATGCGTTGGCGATGTTAAGGGTAATGATCGAACTCGCGACAGCTCAACCCAATGCCTGGGCCAGCCGTTTCAAAAATCGCAAGAAGGCTGATGATCAGTTGGGCGAATGTACCGAACATGCGGCGCAGCTTGCGGCGGCAGTCGAGGTGTCGCTCAACGCCAGTGTTCACCACTTGGAACGCGAAGGTAAGAAGAATACGTGGGTGGAGATCAGTCTCGCCGATCTGCGTTTGCTGACGTCTGATAACCCCGATTGGGTTGTGAGCGGCTACCGTGATGCGCTCGACGGAGCATCCGATCAGGCGTGGGAATCAGTTCGCAATCAACTCGCGATGTATCATGAGCTCGGTGTGTTTAAGGCTAACGTCGATGAAGTGATCAAGTACACCGGACTTCCGGAAGTTAAAGCCGACGAGAATGGCCGCAAGCGTGTGCTTATTTTTACTGGTCACATGATTGATGCTCCGGATCGCCCGAAACCGCGCTTTCCCGCCGACAAGGAAAATGTGGCGCGTCAGAAAATCAAAGAAGCCGTTGAGGCCGAGATGAAACTCGGCGAAGGAGTTTGCTTTGGAATTGCCGGTGGGGCGAGCGGTGGTGACATACTCTTTCATGAAGTTTGTTCCGAGCTTGGAATTCCGACGCACCTTTATCTCGCGCTTCCGAGTGGTCTGTACGTCAACGCTTCGGTTCGCAGAGGAGGACCAGATTGGGTGCAGCGCTTTCGTGATCTCAATACGCGTTTATCGAACCAGGAGCGGGTGCGAGTCCTGAGTCAGATGGAAGACGAAGCGAAGGATGATAAGGAATATCTTCCGGCGTGGTTACGTTCCAAACCGAATTACAATATCTGGCAGCGAAACAATCTCTGGATGCTACACAACGCGCTCACAGCCGGTGGAGATGATTGCGTCACGCTGATCTCACTCTGGGATTGTGAGCCAACGGGTGATGGCCCAGGCGGGACCAGCGATCTGGTGCAGAAAGTCGAGCGCCGAGGAGCCAAAGCGATCGTCATCAACACGAAGAAAGAGTTTGGGCTCTAATGTGTCGGAGATCTCGTTCTGTGGCGCTTGAAAACTTAAAGGGGATACTAAACCAAAACAGGTAGTGATCGCTCGATGGCGTCAAATGCCGATCCGAGCAACTCCTCACCGGCCAGATAGACCATCCGGAAGTATCCCGCTCGCGGATCGCTTCCAAAGCCCGAACCGTGCACTACCAGGACGTTCGATGCTTCAAGCAAGTCGAGCACAAACTGCTCGTCAGTTCGATCGCCCATGTCGTCGACTTTGACCATCAAGTAGAACGCGGCCTCGGGAACTGTACAACTCAGTCCATCGATACGAGCGACTCGTTTGGCGGCTAAGTCGCGACGCCTTCTGATCTCTTTCTTGAAATGGTTGATTGACTCTCGATCGCCTTGCAGTGCCGGTTGAATCGCGTATTGCGCCGGTGTTGGCGAACAGAGCCGCCCACCTGCAAGCCGTTTAACTGCATCCATCAACTCACGTGTGCGCGCCGCGGGAGTGAGACGCATCCAGCCGACGCGCCAACCGGAGAGCATATGTGTTTTCGACAAACTCTCGAGCACTGCCACAGTTGCACCTGAACCGGCGGCGAGCACTGATGCTGACGTAGGTGCTTGATCGAAGCAAAGATCTCGATAAACCTCGTCGCTGATCACGAGAAGGTCGTGTTGTGCCGCGAGCTCGAGAAGTTGCCTCGTGGTTTCGTCAGGCGTAATCGCACCGGTGGGATTACTCGGGTTGATAAGAATGATCGTTCGCGTCCGCTCATTAATTAGCGATCGGATCTCATCCAGCGAAGGCTGCCAGTTAGTTTTCTGATCGAGATTGTAGTAACGAGTGTGCGCCCCAAGCTTGTTGATGATGGCAGAGTAGATTGGATAACCCGGGGCGGGAAGTAAGACTTCGTCGCCGGGGTTCACCAAAGCTGTGAGTAGAAGATCGGCAGCTTCAGAAGCGCCGGACGTGATTAGCACGTCCGCTGGAGAAGTCTCTGTTCCAAGCGCGGTGGCGTATTCCGCGACCACCTCACGCGCCGCACGCAATCCGGCAGAGTGGGAGTAACCGGTAAAGTTCTCGCGAGTCGCGCGGTCAACTGCTTCAATTATTTCTAACGGAGGCCTAAAACCAAACGCCTGCGGATCGCCGATGTTCAAGTGAATAATCCGGCGACCCTGTCGCTCCAAGGCTTCGGCGGCATTAACAACGTTGCGAATCGCATAGTGAAAATTGGCGGCACGTTCCGATGGCTGGATCATGCCGGGTATTATAGCCACTAAAAGCAGAAGAAAAGCTAGCCACAAAAAGGCACAAAAAGCACATAAAGAGGAATGAACAGTAGCTCACTTCTTCATTATGTGCTTTTTGTGCCTTTTTGTGGCTGATCTATCTTGAAGGCGTGGCTCAGATCGTCAATCAAATCGTCGACATCCTCGATTCCAACTGAGATCCGCACGAGATCCGAGGGTGGCCCAAGCCGCTCTCTTAACGCACCGGGAATACTCGCATGCGACATTAGACACGGCAAACTGATCGTCGAGCCGACTGAGCCGAAGCTGACAGCGACTTTGTACAGTCTTGTTGACTCAACGATTTCGGCCGACAAATTCTCGTCACCTGTCGTGAAACTTACTACGGCGCCATTGCCGTCAGCTTGTCGCTGGTGAATTTCGTGACCGGGATGACTCGCGAGTCCCGGATAAAAAACTTGTGTGACTTTGTCCCGACTCTGCAAGAAGCGTGCGATCTTCTCGGCGGAATTGTTTTGTCGTTCAACTCGCAGTGCCAGCGTCTTCAAGCCGCGCAACAGTAGCCACGACTCAAATGGACTCAGTCCGGCGCCTTCGGCGTTTTGTTGAAACGAGAACTGCTTGTGAAGCGCCGCATCGTTGGTGATCAATGCTCCGGCTGTCACGTCGCTGTGACCACACAGAAACTTTGTAGCTGAATGAACCACGACATCCGCGCCAAGATTTAGTGGTCGCTGGAATACCGGCGACAACATCGAGTTATCAACAGCCAAATACGCACCTGCGTCTTTTGCTATTGAACTGAGCGCGCGGATATCTGAAATACGAAACAGCGGATTACTCGGCGTCTCAATCAGGATCAATCGTGTTCGATCAGTGACAGCATCCCGTACTTCGGGTTCGTTTGTTGTATCTACATAGCGTACGGCAATATTCAGATGCGACGTGATCTGGTCCAACAGCCTGACGGTTCCCCCATACAGATCATCACCAGCGATGATCTCTTCGCCAGGCCGAACAATACGGGTTAACGAAGTCAGCGCAGCCATTCCGCTCGTAAATGCACACGCGTGAGCTGCATCTTCGAGGTCGGCGAGTTGATGTTCTAGGAGTGTGCGCGTCGGATTTCCACTGCGCGTGTAGTCGAATTCGCCAAACTCCGTGGCGCTCGGCTGTTCGAAGGTTGCAGTTTGATAAATTGGCGGGACGATAGCGCCGAAAGCGTCATTGCCTCGTCCGAGCTGAACGCAGCGAGTGGATGTTTTCATGCTACACACTCCTGTTCTTCCTCGGCCGCATTGATCAAATCGTGACGAAGATCAAACAAATCACTTAAGACTGCTTCCGTCGTGGGCCAACGTCCCGCGCCCCGCCCCCCAATCTCCCACGTCTTTCCGGTTTGAGACTGAATTAGCACACGATTTTCGACACCAGTGGTGCACGCAAGCGGATGATCGAGCGACAACTCGATCGGAGAAACGCTTGCGATAAAGCCGCCGGACGCACGACGGCACTCGGCGACGAGCCGCGTTACCCGTCCATTATTCCTAATCTTTACATTCAGATTTTCTATGCCTTGCTTCTCGATTGATCTCAATGGCAGATCGACATCGAAAGCAGCACGAGCGAGCAGTACTAACTTCTGCGCCGCATCTGTTCCGTCAAGATCAAGCTTCGGGTCGCTTTCGGCGTAGCCATTCTTTTGGGCAGCATTTATGGCCTCTGACAAATCGCAACCATTAGCTAACTCATCGAGAATGAAATTCGTTGTGCCATTCAGTACACCCGAAATGGACTGCAACGACGAGTGGCGTCGAACACGGCTGATGGTTTCGAGAGCTGGCACGACACCTCCGACAGCAGCATTGTATCGAAGCGTCGCATTATTCGAGGCGAGTCTTTGCAGTCTGGTGAGGTCGTCTGCAAGTAAAGCTTTGTTAGCCGTTACTACGTTTCTGCCGAGGCGCAGTGCCTTTGAAATCAGTGTTCGAGCCGGTTCGATTCCTCCCAGCAATTCGACTACGACATCGACAGGCTCTGCGATCAACGCGTCGAGATGAGGCGTTAACACTTTAGCCGGCACACTACCGTCGATTGCTTGCTCGACATTACGCGTGCCGACGCCAACCACACTGAACAACTCCGGTAACGCGGCGAGACGCTGATAAACTCCACCGCCGACGGTGCCGCAACCGAGTAAAGCAACTCGCAGCGGTCTGGTCGGGAGTTCTGAGAGAGTAACCGTATCGGCGTGTGGTCCAACTTCTGTTGCACGACACGAGCCGATGCTGGAAACGCAGAATCTCAGCCGCTGGCGTTCTGCAAACGCGATCGCTTTGCGTTGCACGACAGCGCCGCCGACGCGCAGGGCAGTCGCATAACTCACGCGCGAGAAGCGCGCCGTGGATAGTCCGGAATGGGAATTGGGATCACTCGTATAGAGCCCATCGACATCCTTGATGAGTCGACATCTTCCACCGAGCCGTTGCGCGACAAATAGCGCAGTCAGATCCGAACCACCACGACCTAACAATGACGTTTTGCCCGAGCGACTCTTTCCAACAAAGCCAGGCAAAACGACGATGCCGGTCTTTAGCGCCTTAAGAACGCTGGTTGTATTGACAGAGGTCAAGTTTGCATCGAGTAATGGTCCCTCGGTGCTGAGTCCTGCTTGTTCGGCATCCAACACTGTGGCTGGAATTCCCGATCGATTAAGCGCCAGGCTGAGTAGTACAGATGACGTCGCTTCTCCCGTCGCTAAGAGCACCGCGACCAACGCGTCGTCTGGTTGATCGCACACCGAATGCGCACGCTGCGTTAGCTCGTCAGTCGTGTTACCGAATGCCGAAACAACTGCCACGACCTGAAAACCCTCTCGCCACCAGCGATAAATTTCATGGACCGCAGTTGGCAAATCGTTTTCATTGCGCAAGACGGAGCTGCCGAACTTCAAGACGATAATACGGTTTTCACTTTGCATTACGCGGCTCCTTTCGTTTGCGCGAGTGCCTGCGACAGGTCGCGAATGATGTCGATCGGATCTTCCAGCCCCACTGACAGACGCACGAGCCCGTCAGTTATCCCTGCGGCTTGACGTTGCGCGGCCGGAACGTCGGTGTGGGTCATCGACGCCGGATGTGTGATCAGTGTCTCCGCAGAACCGAGGTTTTCGGCGAGTGCACAAAGTTTTACGCTGTTCATGAGACGAATGCCGGCATCAACTCCACCCTCAACCTCGAAAGCAATGAGCGCACCACCCGCAGTTTGCTGCTTGCGCGCCAGTTCGAATTGCGGAAACGAATCGAGACCCGGATACAGCAGTTTCGTCACGCGCGGATGTGCTTCCAGGAAGCAGGCAATCCTTAGCGCGTTATCAGAGTGTTGGGCCATTCGCAGGCCAACTGTTTTCACGCCCTGAAGTGTTAACCAGGCAGGGAAGGGAGACTGAATTGCGCCAATTGCGTTACGAGTAAAGGAGAAGCGTTCGTGCAACTCAGCATCACTCGTGATCAAAGCACCGCCGACAGTTGCGTTATGACCCTCGATAAACTTAGTCGTTGAGTGAAGAACAACGTCGGCGTTGAGCTCGAATGGTCGTTGCAGGGCGGGAGTGAGCAACGTGTTATCAACAACCAGAAGCGCACCTGCCTCGTGCGCGACTTGTGCCGCGAGTTCAATGTCTGTCAGTTTTAGTGTCGGATTCGCGGGCGTTTCGATGAAGATGAAGCGAGTGGGTTTTGCTGTTACTGCATTGCGTAAGGCTGCCTCGTCTGACGTGTCAACAAACTCCGCTGTAACTCCAAACGGGGCGAGTATCTGATTGAACAGCCGTACAGTTCCGCCGTAGACGGCTTGTGAAACGATTACATGATCGCCGGCGCGCAACAGCGCCAGACAGAGTGCCGTCGTGGCAGCCAGGCCGGTCGCATAACATGTACAGTACTCGGCCCCTTCGAGCGCGGCGAGACGGCGTTCAAGTGCGGAAACCGTTGGATTTGCCGACCTGCTGTAGGTAAAACCCTTGTCTTTGCCGACAGCTTCCTGGCGATAGGTCGTAGTTTGATAAATCGGAGTCAGTAGAGCGCCGGTCGTTGGATCGGCGACTGCTCCTGCGTGTAGAGCGAGAGTGTCAAAGCTTTGAGCTTCGATATTTGAGAGGTGTTGTTGAACCTCAGCTAATTGTGCGACAGCAATTCCCATATAGCCCTCCTTCGGACGAAAAATTCGTGACGAAGCGAAGGCTGAAACTGGACCAGGCGGGCGGGGAAAATGAAAAACCCCGCGCCTCAGAGTGCGCGGGGTTCCAATGAAAGCGGAAATCCTCCACGGCTCTTTAGCAGTTTTTAACGTGGAGCAAGTTGCCTTAAATCGCCACGAACAATATTTCAAAGATAACGTGGGCGACGTTATCTCACACGAAACGCGGCCCTGTCAACCTCAAGATCCTCTGCCACAAAAAAGCACATAAGTCACAAAAAATATTTTATGACTTGTCATTCGCTTTGTACGGAACCCGAAATCCCGCCAACGGAAGTTGGCGGATTGTTCAAATCCTTTCTAAAAAAAACACACTCTTAAAAAGGTCCAATCCCGCCAACGGAAGTTGGCGGATCGTTCAAGTTCGCACTATTCATCAACAACCCCAGATAAATAGTGATGGACCTGAACCATCCGCCCACTGCCGTGGGCGGGATTCAGATCTCACATGTTTAGTTTTATATAGAAAGGACTTGAAGGATCCGCCCACTGCCGTGGGCGGGATTTAGTACAAACAAACACGTCAACCGTCTTGAGGCTACATACCTAACCACCTTCAGAAGAAAGTCTAAACGCGGCCATCTCGTGATCGTTGCGGACCAGCAGGATGTTGCCGACCAACACCGGATGATTCCAGGTTTTGCCTTCGAGAGCGGGGAAGTGTCCGAGTTCGGTGAACTGGTTGTGGTCGGCCTTTGCGAGCGCGAGTTCGCCCTTCTCAGAAAGGACTATCAACACGTCCTGTTCCGGTAACAAGACAAGCTGCCCGTAGCCATACTGCTTGCCTCGCCACTTGAGTTTGCCGTCATCGAGATTGACACATACCAGCGAGCTGCCGTCGAAGCCAAATGCATGTCCCTTATGGACGACAAAATCGTTGAACCATGGATTTATGTCTTCAGTGGTCCAACGTTCCTGTGCGGTCCAGCCACCGGATCCCTGTCCGACTGTGAGCCGGCGCAAACCACTGGCTTGACTGACGCTGATCAGAAGGTCACCGTTGTCAGCGATAGCGGGCTGCACGATCGGCTCACCGTCCCATGCGTGCTCCCAAAGTAATTTACCGTCAGTAAGCGAAACACTCATCACTCCCGTCGATCTCAGTAACACGATCTGTTGAATTCCATTAACAGTTACCAACTGTGGCGAGCTGTAGCCGGAACCGCCAGCCGGACCTTTCCAGCGCGGATTCCCGGTCGCGGTTTCATAAGCAACCAGATTTCCAGCGGCTGCGACAATCACGAGATCGTTCACGACGAGCGGTGAGCCGGCGATGCCCCAGCCGGGAACTTTCGCGCCAGTATCGTTCACCGCGTTACGTGTCCAGATAACGTTACCGGTAGAAGCATCGAGGGCGTTGACGATTCCAGTTGCGCCTTGCGTATAAACCCGACCGTTGCTGATCGCAGGTGTTGCTCTTGGACCAGGACCGGCATTTGATTCGTAGAACCTTGCTTTGTCTCTATGTCGCCAGACCGGCTTGCCTGTCTTTATGTCGTGACAGGAAACGATCTCATCGTCAACACGCTGCTCCTGCGTATAAAAGCGCCCGTCCTGCACTGCAAACGAAGACCATGCTGGTCCAACCGGTCGTCGCCAAAGCTCGACTGGCGGAGACGCAGACCAATCGGTCTTGATCGTTACACCGCGAACTGTGCTATCGCGCTGAGCCCCACGAAAACCGGTCCAGCCAATCTCGGTGTTGGCGCCTGCGGAACTCGTGGCGGCCGGAGCCGCAGTCTCTTCGGAAGCCTCGGCGGCCGCAAGCTTTTGTTCGCGAGTCTGGGACCAACGCCAGTGCAAGTCGTTATCAAACTCGGCCGTCAGTCCGTCAGTTCGTAGAAACATAAACACGCCGCAACCGATTATCAGCATCACAACAAACGCCAGACGCCGTTTTGCAGTAGAAAAATGACGAGAAACGACGGCCCACAAGACCAAGCCCATACTGAACACGGGAATCGCGAGGATGTAGAGCAGCATGCCCATCCCGCCGCCTGCAATCGACTCGTGTGCGAGACGCTTCGTCCCGATTAGTGCGAGCACGATCAGCACGAGAGCGGCGATGCGCTCGATCCATGGCGCGCGACTGAAGAGCAGCCACCAGATAAGGATGACCAATCCACCGATGACGCCAGAGAGCAGCGCGACGATTGGCACTTGAGGAAAAATCACGGGAACTACAAACCAGCCCAGCCATTGCAACGTTACGGCTATTACACCGGGCCACACGCGAATTGGTTTGCGCGGAGTTGCTAGCGCAGTTTCTATTGTCGACATATTAGTTTGACCTTACGCAGAGAGCGGACAGTTTGTTCGACCGTGTTCTAGTACCCGACATCATACGGGGCAATTATCTTACCGGTCTTATCCACGTAAAGCTGATCAGAATAGGTCCCGATAATAGTCAGTCCATCTGAGAAGCCCCAACGTGCTCTGCCCAGTCGCAACACTATCGTGCCGGATCGATCGATGTAACCCCACTCGTAGTCTTTATAGACTGCAGCAAGGCTTTCTGAAAAGTTCCAGCCATCGGCAAACTGTGGCGCGATTACCATTTGGCCAGTCTTATCTATGTAGCCTGACTTACCGTCGATAACGACTTTGGCCAACCCTTCGGAAAAGCCGACAGCAATATCGAACTTTGGCTCGATGACCCACTTGCCTGCCTTATCGATGTAACCATACTTATGATTCAACTCGACAGCCGCCATGCCCTCTGAAAAGCTACCTCCAAATCGAAACTGAGGAGCGATGACAGTGTTGCCATTCACATCGATGTATCCAAACTTGTCCTTGACCATGACTAAAGCCAGGCCTTCCGAAAAGTCTTCAGCTATGCTCAGGCTCGGCTGAACCACGAACTTACCTGAGGTATCGATAAAGCCGTATTTCTCCTTTAGCGTCTCAAGTGTTGTTGTCAAGGTCGGCACTAGAAAAACATAGATAGGAGCATTTCGGTTCGTAAAGAATCCGCTTTGACATTGAATTCGATTCCATATAAAACTACGAGCGCCCGATCATCACTGACCTCGGCCGCTGCCTGAAACTGCGGAGACACAACCCAGCGGCCGCTTAGATCAATGTAACCCCATTTGCGACCTACAAGAACAGGGGCGATCTCCCCGGTAAAATCGAGCGCCACATCAAATGAGAAAGGGATGACCTCCTCTCCTTTCTCATTTATGTATCCCGATTTGTTATTCTTGCTCACGGCTGCAACGCCGTGAAAGAAGTCGCGTGCTGAATCAAACTGGGGCTCGATAATGACTTTGCCGGTCCGATCCATGTAGCCCCATTTCGGGCCGCGCCGAATTCGAAATGGAGCGCCGGCTCCCTTTTTCTTAGTGGGATCGCGCAGGATTTCCGTTGCGGAAACGTCTAACGAGGCGATGGCCACGATTAAAATGAGGCTGCAGAAAGCAAGGGTTTTGCGCAGCATAATAGTCTCAGTGCTTGAGCGAATCGCTCACGAAATGCTTATGCCGGATTGTACGTCATAAATTCCCAACGGTTCACAAAGTTTTGTGTATAGTTAGCTCCCACGTGCCTCTTCCTGTCGCACATGGTCTAATCGGAGCTAGCGTAGTCGCTGCACTCCGTGATTCTGCTCAAACGCGCGGTTGGAAGTGGCTGGCTTTTGGAGCGTTCCTCGCTATTACTCCCGACTTCGATTATGCACTCAACTGGCTGCGCATCTCGCGCGGGGGATGGCATCACGGCTTCACTCACTCAATTCCTTTTGCGGTGGTAGTCGGCCTGGTGACGATTATCGCATTGAGACAATGGAAAGTGCGCAGCTTCCTCGTCTTCAGCGGCGCCTATGTGTCGCATACGCTGCTCGACTTCATGTTGACTGAGTCTCGCGGAGTGGCGCTGTGGTGGCCCTTCACCAATTACAGATACAAACTCCGGTTACCGAATCCAATTGATTACACCTATAGCGTCGATTCATTTAGCCAGGCTGCTATCGACTTGCTAAAGATCAGTCTTGTCGAGTTGCTGATCTTTGGACCAATTCTGTTGGCTGTGATTTTAGTAAGGAATAAACTTCGTACCGCTATAAGAGAATCGGTTGGCGTCCGATAATTAAATTCTCAAGAGCTTCGTCTATATTGGTTCCTACCAGTTGAATGTCGTCCATTAAAAGGTACACGTGTTCATTCTCTCCAATAGTCCAATAATAGTGGCGTGTGGCAGCTTCACCCAGCGGGTAGAGTTTGGTGTTCACCAGGCTCAAGAAGTCGCTAAAGCGATCATCTTCGTAACCAGCCATGGTTGGATCGAATTGAAAAGGTTCGCGGGCCAACGATTCTCCTGGCCCTCGTTGCTTGATTTTTAATCCACCAAACTCCAGCAGGATCTTTTCTGCAAGTGGAAACATCTCAAACCCGGTCAGCATTTTGTTAGTTTTCCACTTAGCCACGAGTTTAGGTACCTGCCTCCCCGGATACCACCCGGCCTTTCGCAACGTAGCTTCAGTTTGAGCGCTGAACCTTTTCGTCATACGAGAGCTTTGTATAAATGTGAGTGCTAGTTGAGATCGATCACTGTCTCAGGTAGTCAACCGCGATCATCCCATTCGTTGAGTTGTTGCTGAACCCATTCCTCTGTTTCATTCAAGAAGTTGGCGATTTCGCGGATTGAATACTGGTGATCCCAATATGCTTCATAGATGTATGAATCAGTCTTATCTTGATTAATTTTGTCACCAAAAAGCCTCTTCAAGTTCCGGGTCTACCTCTTTAGCACCAGCGAACACCTGCTCAAGAGTGGGATGACTCGAAAATCGCGGTGATCCACCACTATAGGTGCCAAGGGTTTCATTCACTGCTTGTCTGAAAGACGCAAATGAATCGGTCGCCTTTTTAGTTTTTCTCTTGAACATCGGTTGCGGGACGAGTTTATGGAAAATTGCCACAAATGAAAACGGATGAACACAGATCAGAATCCGTGTTCATCCGTGGCAAAGAGAGCTGAGAAGTTATTAGTTGTTGCTGGTAGCAGCGGCTGCGGTGGTGCCCTGAAACTGGCGCCAGTAGTCCTTCACGAAATCCTTCTGTTTTCCGTGGCCGAAACCTGAATTAAAGTCATACTCTTCCATCTCCGCAAGTACCTGGTCCAGGTTCCATTTGTCGTAGTTGAATCGATAAACGGCTCCCATCACCCCTGTCCGGTGACGTCCGCCTGCACAGTGAACGTAGAACTTGCCTGTTTCGGGATCGTCAACTACCTTCAGAAACGCGTTGATCTGGTCCATGCCGGGATAGCTCTTATCAACCATGGGAATGTTGATGTAACGCAGGCCGGCACGCTCGACCGCGGGCTGCTCGTATTCTTTTGAATTATCGGTTAGATCGATAATTGTCTTCACACCGAGCGCAGCCAAAGCCGGATAGTCCTCATCTTTGGGACGCCCGCCACGGAAAAACCGTTCATTCATTTGGCCAAAGTTTTTTAACTTAACGTTGGGAAATTTTTCATTTTTGCTCTTTCCGTAGGTCAAACCGGAAAGGACAAAAGTAAGGGCTAGTAGCGCGATAACAGCAGGAGAAAGCTTCTTAACCGATCTCATCCGATGCTCCTTAAGTAAAATCAGGGTAGATTAATCTTACCGGACTATGAGATTCAGTAGTTAGTCCCTTCGTTGCATCTTAATTTGAACGTACGATTTGCGCACTAAACCCCTTATTGGCTGAGTTTAGGCGGCGAGACCCAGACGCGCGTCAGCACGTTCTCTGGGCAACAAAGATGGCTCAAGCTTCTGGCCTACAACGTGGGAAAGGATGGCATGAAGCTGTCGCAGTCCTTCGGTAAGGGCTGCTGGACCGGGCTGAAGAATGTAGGTCGACTTGATCTCGTACAGTTGATCGTCACGAACGGCGCCGATGTCATTCCAGCCCTCGCGAGCGCGAATAAGGTTCTTTTTAACCTGTCGGCCACACCACGAGCCGATGATCACTTGCGGATCTCTGGCAATCACATCCGCGGGATTAACGATTCGATCTTTCGCGCTTTGCTGCTCGCGCAACTCCGGAAAGACGGAATCACCGCCGGCCACTTCGATCAATTCGTCAACCCAGCGAATACCGGAGATAAGCGGGTCGTACCACTCTTCAAACAGCACGCGCGGTCTAAAAGGAAAACGCGCAGCTGACGCCGCGATAGCGTCTATCTCTTCCTGCAACGTCGTGATCAGGCGCTCGGCTTTCTCCGCGCTGCCTACTATTCGTCCTATGGTCAAGATCATTTCCATGATCTCCGCGATGCTGCGTTGATTAAACGTGAACACCGTCACGCCACGTCGAATCAACTCAGCGGCGATGTCGGCTTGCAGATCCGAAAACGCGAAAACGAGATCGGGTTCGAGCGCCAGGATCTTGTCGAACTTGGCGTTGATGAAAGCCGAGACTCGGGGCTTCTGTCGCGCTTCCGGTGGCCGTACCGTGTAACCTGACACGCCGACGATGCGATCCTGTTCACCGAGCAGGTAGAGCGTCTCAGTGGTCTCTTCAGTGAGACAAATAATGCGTCGCGGAAATGTTCCAATGTCCATCCGTTATCAATCCGTGTTTATCTGTGGCTCCGATTTCTCCGCATATCCGTACGGACAATGTCTGCATCCTTGCTCACAACAATAACCACGACGCAGAAGAAAGCGCGACGTGAGGACCATTAATCCATTCTCGAAATAATAGTCCTCGTTTTCGATCAGCACTTCACGGTCATTCTCGTCCACGATCAGAAAATGAAACTCGCTCCGGCACGTCCGGTCCTTCCGGGCGTTCGGAATCCGCTTTCAAAGTACTCTCGATCGAAGAGATTATCCACATAACCAAAGAAACGCAGCTGCCGTTTCTCGTCGCCTAAGGGCAGGTAATAGCTCGCGCCCAGATCCGCCTTCGCGAGTCCTTTAAATCTATACCCGCGACTGGTAAATGTCGTCGAGTCAAAGACAGCTCCGAGATAATTACTCGAGGCGGAGAAGTCGAAATTGATGAGAACGCGGCGACCGATACGCTGAGTGGCAACAATCGAGAATTGATGATCGGGAATCACGAGCGAACGAATCGTGCCCGGCACTTGAGGCGTGCGCTGCTGTGCTTTGGTGAATGTATAAGCAGCCGTCAGATTCAGCGTTCTCGTCGGAGTTGCTCGCAGTTCGACTTCTGCTCCGCGCGCGATGCCTCCATTGGTGTTTAGATAGCCACCAAAGCGACCGAATGGATCGGTCGTAAAATCGATCAATCCGGAAAAATCGAAGATGATGATCTTTCGCAGTTGAGTGTAAAAGTAGGTTGCCGAGAGTCGCACTCGATTGTTGCGGAATGTCTGATCGATTCCGGCGTCGAATGCTATCGAACGCTCGGGCTCTAGACGCGGATCGCCAAAGACGGAGTAACCAAAGAAGCTGTCGAAGGCGGTGCCGAAACGTTCGAATAGCGACGGCGCGCGATAGCCGTTGCCCACGTGTCCACGCAGTTTCGTTCCGGTAGATCGAAACGTATACGCGATCGAGCCATCACCTGTGAAAGCTGTCGGTGGCGACTGAAACGTGATTCCTGTGTATGGCGCAGATGCCGCGGGCGTGAACACTGGTCGTTCCAGTCTAAAGAACTGCGCGCGAAACGCACCGGAGATCTGTAAACGATCGTCGAGTAGCCGTAACTGATCCTGTGCAAAGATTGCGTGACTCTTCTGCGTTACATCAACATCGGAGTTGTCGGCAGGATTGACCTGGAACGACGGGTTCTTGAAGTTTTCACTCTCAAACTCGTAGCCGCCTGTGATGAAGTTGTATTGTCCGGCCTGCACGTCGACACGCGCGTTAAGGGTGTGAATTCGTGCGTCAAAATCAGACCTCGTGCTACCGCCGAACGGTTGAAAGCCCACGCCGAGCGGTCCATTGATACTGCTGCGGTTTGTCGCGAGTCCCTGATAACTGATCGTGTAGCCGAAGGCCTCTGTAGGACGTTGATTGAAAGTGACGGCGCCATTGAAGAACTTGCCTTCACGAAGGGCATCCGGATCGTTAGCTCCGGAAACAAAGGTGGCGCCGCCGATATTTAATTGTGAAGGTGGCACGCCGGCTTCAAAGCGAAGTTGTTCGGCGTGTGAGAGGGGAATTGCTTCGATGATCCCCGTGGATGGAAGAGTGCCGATGGCTTCCGGATTGTTATTCAACTGCACGCGGGAGTTGGTTGCGTAAATACGTCCCGATATGGTTGCGGTTGGAGTGACACGGAATAGAATGCGTCCCTGACCACTCGTGTTGCGTGCTTCGTCATCATCGTCAATGCCCCGCGTGACGTTGAAGAATGAAATTCCACCACTGTAAACAACGCGGTTGTGGTTTACACCTCCTGCCACATGAGCTCGCGTGCGAAAGAAACCCAAACCTCCGCCCTCGCCGAGTACGCTGCCATGAATCGGACCACCGCCTTCATCGGTCACGATATTCACCACGCCGCCAACAGCATTCGATCCATACAAAGACGAGCCTGAGCCGCGCAACACTTCAAGCCTGCTGACATTCGTGACGACCAGGTCTTCGAGAAAACCGGATGCGTCGCCCTGAGGAGCTGCGGCGTCGCGGAAACGTATGCCGTCGATTAACACAGCCGTATCTTCACTTGGCAGGCCGCGCGTTTTGATCGATGTGAGCGAGCCTGGACCACCGAGTTGTTGCACACGCAGACCGGGCACAACGCGCAGTGCTTCAGGAATCGCCATTTCGTCGCGTTCGTCAATCTCCTGATTATCGACGACGGTCAGCGCCTTGGAGACTTCATCAACAGTCTGCGGAGTGTCAGAAGCAGTGATCACGACGGAACTGCGTAAGCCTGACAACTGCAAAGCGATGTCGAGTGTTGTCGCCTGACCACGCGCAACAGTGACCAACTTTGCTTCCGCTAACGCAAAGCCACTCGCGTCAGCTTCGATCAGGTATTCGCCGGCTGCGAGATGTTTGAAGCGGTAGGCGCCGCTTGAATCAGTCGCAGTGACGAGGCTCAGTGTTCGATCACGTCCGAAGAGTTTTACAGTCGCGCCCGGCAGGTTTGCGCCCTGTGGATCTTTAACATGACCGCTGATTTCGGCATCGACAGTTTGCGTTTGTACGGCGGGAACAAACGCGAATCCGATCAGGACTGCAATAAATAAATTTTTCATGGTGTCTTCTGCTCCAACGATTTTTAGCCACGGATAAACGCGGATTGGTACTAAAAACGAAAAAGCCCCCGATCTCCTTTGGAAGATCGAGGGCGTCTTAAACTCGATAGATTTATACTTGCTTGTGACGCCACCAGCTCTTTCCCGGAGCATTTGTGGTCGCTTCCGTTGCAGCAGGCAAGGTTTCCTGACTTCCGGCTCGAACGCGTTGCTTCACGGCCTTCCCAGTCTCAACGAGACCAGTGACCATCATTTGGAAGCTACGCAATTGCCGGTACACAGTGGCGGGAACCGTCTGGGCTTTTCACCCATCTTCCCTTGTCACCCTCTATGGGCACCTGCGACGGTCCAACTCGTGTCGAAATGACAGCGAGTTGAAACAGCGATTACTACTAATGCAAAGAACTAATCTTGTGACGTTGAGCGTGCAAACTCTATGTCGTGAGCGCGTCGCTGTCAAGTTGACAAAACGTTGACTTTCATTTTGAACAGGAATAATCTCCTGCCGTTTTAATCGAAGGCTAACCTCGAGCCTCTGCGTCCTCGCGCACTCGCTAATCACAGCCTTCATACTCGATTAGTAAAACGACATGCCTAAACCATCAGTTTTTGTCGGCTCCTCGTCGGAGGGTCTTGAGTTCGCGAGAGCTATTCGATCACTTCTCACCGACGTCGCCGAGGTGACAATCTGGCGAGAGGGTTTCTTTGAGATCGGGAAGACCTTCATCGAGACGTTGCTTGATGCCTTGCCGCGCTTCGACTACGCGATTCTCATCCTGACCCCTGATGACCTCGTAAATGTACGAAACAATAGAACCTTTGGGCCACGCGACAATGTCATCTTCGAACTCGGCCTCTTCATGGGACGCTTAGGTAGATCGCGTACCTTTATTGTCAGCCAAGCCGGCGGCAGAATGAGAATGCCAAGCGATCTGGACGGTGTCACAGTGGCAACGTACGACTGGCCACGAAAAGATAAGAGTCACCAATCCGCGGTTGGAGGTGCCTGCGATAGCATTCGTCGTGTAATCCGCGATCTAGGAGTGTCGGATACCAAGGCGGCGACAGCGATTACGAACATTCAAACGCGTCAAAACGCACAAGAAAAAAGGCTGAAGCTGCAACAGGAAGAAATTCGGTTACTCCAAGTGGCATTCTCAGGTATTGTCACCCAATATGAACTCGACAAGCTTATCGGTCTGAGCGAGGATCAGCCCTTTTTGTGTTATTACGCCGAGGACTTGTATACCGAACTGAAACATCTCCGGGCAATGGGATTTATTGCCCATCAGGAGGGTACCGATCTTGCTACGCTCCGTAGGCAGTATAACGGTAAAAACGAGACCTTCGATCTGAAGCAGTTTTTGTATATTACAGAACAGGGACGCGAGTACATTCGTTTGCGTGACGAGTTGCTCTCAGAACCATCGCCTGGCGATAATACGCAATCTAACGACTCATTCAACTCGGAAGCGTCTCTGCTGTGACCTTTGTGACATCCGCGCTAGTGGAGCAAAATGCCTAGCTGCTTAAAGGGACGTGTCAAAAGATAGCCAATGTAGTAGTAGGTTTCATGAGCCAACAGTCCCACCTGGCTCTTCAGACCTTGATACCTGGTGCTCGGCGTCGGCGACGGCTCAGCTATCAGTCCAACATCTCTTGCCATCAACACTGCTCGCTTCATGTGCAAAGGATCACTTACGATCAGCACTTTCTTAATGCCCTGCACGTCGGCGACTTGCTTGGCATAACCAATGTTCTCAAACGTGGTGTGCGACTTCTGTTCGATCAAAATGTCCTGCAAAGGAACTCCACTCTGTAGAGCGTAATCGCGTGCCGCAGAAGATTCGGTCGGCTCGCCCGGATTTCCCTGACCGCCTGTGAATATAAGCTTGCGAACTTTGCCCGTTTTGTAGAGATCGATACCGTGATTTATGCGTTCTCGGAAGACAGGCGAAACACCCGAACTCCAGACCGCTGCACCGAGCACGACGGCGGCGTCGGCCGGCGCCTCGGACCGAGTATTACCGAATGTGTAGATCCGCGAAGCGAGCAGTCCAAACACAATAATCAGGCCGCAGATTATCAGTAATAATACCTTCGCGATCTTTTTCATAATGGCGCTAAACTGTTCCCCTCGGTCCACAGCTTACACAGAGAACGAATCCGTGTAATCTGTGGTTCGCCACGGTTTGCGTTGCAGACGTCCTCAGTTGACGCTTATTTAGACATGCGCATCTACTTACTGTTTCTGTTCGCAATCTTCAGTATCAACTGTACTCGCACCGCCGACAACTCGCCGGTCCCTCAATCAAACACTGAACCGCCACTCATAGTACACACAACGCAATCGCCGGCCCATGGTGATAGTCGTGAGCCTGAGCTGACCGTCAGTCAGGATGGACGCGTAATTCTGAGTTGGGTCGAAAAGGTTGATGAAAAGCAATATGCGTTGCGCACTGCAGCGCTGGATCGAACTGGATGGAGTGGAGCACAAACCGTTGCTCAAGGCGACAACTGGTTTGTCAATTGGGCCGATTTTCCTTCAGTAATTGCTCTAAAAGACGGAACCCTCGCAGCACACTGGCTCGTGAAGAGTGGCTCCGCCACGTACGCTTACAACGTCAACATCGCGCAGTCAAAAGACTCTGGTAAAAGTTGGACCACGCCGATCATCCCGCATCGCGACAACACGCTGACGGAGCACGGGTTTGTGTCGCTGATTTCATTGGCAGATGGTCGACTGGGCGCGGTGTGGCTCGACGGCCGTAACATGAAAGACATGAAGGAAACTGACGAACATGCGCCGTCACCTGAGAGCATGACGCTGCGTTACGCGTCAATTGACGCAGCAGGGAACCTGTCTGATGAAAGCGAACTGGACGAACGCATTTGTGAGTGTTGCCAAACCTCAGCCGCGTTGACGAGGGATGGTCCTATAGTGGTCTATCGCGATCGCTCCCAAACCGAAGTGCGTGATATCTATATGGTTCGTCACGTGAATGGCGCCTGGACTAAGCCTCAGCCAGTGTTTGCGGACAACTGGCAAATCAACGGCTGTCCTGTAAATGGACCGTCGGTTGCGGCAGATGGCGCGAGCGTTGTCGTTGCATGGTTTACTGGCGCCGCCGATACACCGCGTGTCGAGATCGCATTTTCTCGAGATGCAGGCGCGACCTTCAGTCAGCCGATACAGGTGGACGACGGGGAATCGGTTGGCCGAGTTGATACTGTACTGCTGCCCGATGGCTCAGCACTCGTTTGCTGGTTGTCAGGTAACACTGACGGCGGTGCAATCAAGGTCCGACGTGTTCGCGCGGATGGTTCAGTTGGACCACCGGCTGTGATCGCGCGAACAGATATTTCACGTTCGAGTGGTTTTCCGCGAGTTGCTCGCCTTGGCGATGAAGTTCATTTCGCATGGACCGAATTCGGCAAACCCTCGCACGTCCGCACGGCCGTCGTCGACGTGTCAAACTATAAATGACTATGAATGTACTGGTCCTAAACTGCGGCAGCTCGTCGGTCAAGTTTCAACTTATTGCGACTGACCTCGAGCTGATCAAGCAGGACGCCGACAAGCGTCTGGCGCATGGCCTGATCGAACGCATCGGCGGCGCCGGAATCGTAACTTTCACTGCCGAAGGGAAAGCGCCAAAACGTTTCGCGGAACCAATCAGGGATACGCGCGCGGCAGTCGATATGATCCTGCGCTGGGCGATTGGAGAGGAGTCAGGGCTTACTGGAATCGCCACTATTGGCGACATTCATGCGGTCGGACACCGCGTGGTTCATGGCGGCGAACAGTTCACTTCCTCTGCATTAATAACTGATGAAGTATTGCGTGGAATTGAAGACTGCATCGAGCTCGCCCCGCTACACAATCCGGCAAACATTCAGGGCATCATGGCGGCGCGGGCAGCCCTGGGCTCCGCAATTCCACAAGTGGCGGTGTTCGACACTGCATTCCATCAGACGCTCCCCGAACACGCATTTCTCTACGCATTGCCGTATCAACTCTATCGTCGTCATCGCATCCGCCGCTACGGCTTTCACGGCACCTCGCATCGCTATGTCGCATATCGCTATCGCACGCTCAGAGGAATCGCGCGCGACGCAACCAATATCATTACTCTGCACCTCGGGAATGGTTGTTCGATAGCCGCGATCAAAGGTGGAAACAGTATCGACACCTCGATGGGATTCACTCCGTTGGAAGGGCTTGTAATGGGCACCCGTTCTGGTGATCTCGATGCGTCGATCGTAGATCTGGTTTCTACCAAGGAAGGATTATCTGCGCGTGAAGTCGAAACTTTGCTAAACAAGCAATCGGGATTGCTGGGCATCTCCGGACTCACCGACGACATGCGGGAGTTGCTGGACGAAGCGCGAGAACACGACGATCGTCGAGCGCGTCTGGCTATCGAAATCTTCTGCTATCGCGCGCGCAAATATATCGGCAGTTATCTGGCTGCGATGAATGGGGCCGAAGCGATTGTGTTTACCGGCGGCATCGGTGAAAACTCTGCAGAGATTCGCGCCAGGATCTGCTCCGAACTGATCTGGATGGGAGTGGAGCTCGATACGGAACTCAATTCCAGGCACGGCGCTGATCGTGGACGTATCAGCACCGAGACCTCGCGCGTCGCAGTTTACGTCATACCAACAAATGAAGAGTTATTAATCGCTCGTGACACTGTACGTGTTGTGACCGGCACGCCGCAGCGGTTCTAAGATCTGATCGTTTCCTTAATCCGTGTTCATCTGTGGCTAAATAACGTCGAATTTATCAATTGAAGAATCTCAGCGGCGACATCGTCTGGAAGATGGTGATGTGTCAGACACTCGACTAGTCCGGTGAAGTCCAGCACCAGTGAGATCCGGCGCCAATCATCCGGAAGTAAACCTCCGGATTCGACAAATGCTTGCGAAAAGTATGGCTCGCGCAAAGGCATATCTTGTGTTTCGTACCGCAGGAAGTGCCCGACATCGAGCAAAGGCGAACCTGACAGTGCAAACTCCCAATCGAGTACTGCGACCACTTGCCAACGTCCGTTTACACAATTCACCAGTATGTTCCGAGTTCCAAAGTCGCAATGGACCAGATGACTATCGTTATCAAAGGCTCGCAGTCGATCGGCCCACGACCAGATGAAGTTGTGCAACTTTTGCTGAAGTGCGACGTCGATTCGTTGTTGTAAGTGTTCTGATTGCAGGAACGAATCGAGTAGACGAGGGATTGGATCGGGACCTTCCACGTATGGAGGTCCAACCGTTAGATCTTCGACGATTTCCAATCGTCCTGGCTTTGCGAATTGGTATTTACCAAGTCGTGCCAGCGTCTCGCCGACTGATGCTGCGGCCTGATGAATTGCTTCACGATCCTTCGTCCGTTTTAGTTGCTGAAAAGTCACACCGTTTACAAATTCAAGAATAGAGAACGGCCGCGAACCATGGATGCCGTTTGGCTCAACGTGAATCACTTCCGGCACCGGGACCGTTGAGCGCGCCAAACGAAGAACCTCGCACTCTTTCAAACAAACTGCTGCATCATCTCGATAAAATCGCAGGACAACCGGAGGCTGGTTTGACGTGAATCCGATCTTGATGTTTGTATTGATTAAACCGCCTGAAAGGATCTCAGTACTGGCGATCTCTGAACGAGGAAACGCGACGGCAATGCAGTCGTGAATCAGTGCTGGACTAGTCATCGGTGTCTTATCCATAGATTACACAAATTTAAATAATCATTCTGTGTTATTTCGGGCATATCTTGAAACAGCCAACCTTGGATAACTAACGACGTTCCTTAACTTACCCCTGCCATTTCCGTCACCACTCGAGCCGGAGGTTGAGTGTCATGTTAGTAAGAGTTCTTTACGCTGTAATCGTGGTGCTCGCTGCTACAGTTGTTGGTCTGGTTCTTGTTAACAGAGGAGAGGCGAAGGCGCCGGCAACTTACGCACAGGGTCCACCCGCACAGAGCCATGCTCGAAGTAAAAAGCTTAGAAACTTCGACGCACAAATCGTAGCTAACGCCGCCGAGTTCCTCGATGAAGGCAGAACCACATTTCGCTTCGACACCTTTGGCGACGAAGTTTTTTGGGGTGGCGCGCTACAACTTCACCAGGCGATCAAGGGTTCGGCTCTCGGTGGCGTAGGTCCCGGAATCAGTCCGACCACTGCACTAAGTCTCGGTCTGAAAGTGGACGTTGACGCGTTGCCGCAGCCGCTCATCAACAGGTTGAAGCAGGGCAAGGTTAACCTTGACGATCCGGCAACGACCGTTGCGCTGTTGAGACTCAACGCTGTGGTTGGTCTCCAGGGATTCTTTCAGGGTGACAACCTAAACTCGATCGGTATCACATGCGCACTCTGTCACTCGACTGTGGACGATTCCCTCGCACCGAGTATTGGTCACAGGCTTGATGGCTGGGCTAACCGTGATCTCGATGTTGGAAAGATTGCTGCTGCGGCTCCTACTGTCAGTCCATTTGCAAACTTGCTCGGAGTCAGTGAAGCCACAGTTCGGGCTGTATTTAACAGTTGGGGACCGGGCAAGTTCGACGCCGAGTTGTTACTCGATGGCAAAGCCTTCAATCCGCAGCAGGTGACCAACGGTGTCGTGACAGGCACTAATGTTCCGGGAGCGACTCTCATTCCTAATGCCTTTGGTCTTGCAGGATTCAATCAGCACACGTGGACCGGTGCCTGGGGATCTGTAAGTTACTGGAACGCGTTTGTCGCCGCCCTTGAGATGCGCGGCATCGGCCGGTTCTTCGATCCACGGTTGAACAACGCTGCCAAATTCCCGATTGCGGCCGCTAACGGTTTCGGCGACTTGCCGCACATACCTCCCGAACAGGATCGGATAACGAAGAAATTGCCCTCGCTCCATTTCTATCAACTTGCTATTCCCGCGCCCGCGCCAGAACCGGGAGTAGACTTTAACGTCGCCGCGGCCGGACGCGGCCATGATCTCTTTAGCGGCAAAGCGAAATGCAACGACTGCCATGTCGTGCCGCTATGGACCGAGCCCGGTTGGAATCTACACACGCCTGCCGAAATGGGCATCGATAGTTTTCAGGCAGATCGCTCACCGGATGGTGTTTACAAGACGATGAACCTCGCGGGGATCTTTGTGCGTGAGAATGGTCTATTCATGAACCCTGCAAACAAGGGAAGGTATTATCACGACGGACGCTTCGCGACGTTATTAGACGTCGTAAATCACTACAACACTCGCTTCAGTTTGGGTCTGACGGCGCAGGAGAAGACTGACGTGGTTGAGTATCTGAAGTCCCTGCCTGAAGAAGAGTGAGGGCACGCATTGTATCCACAGATTACACAGATTGGTTTATAAAATCTGTGTAATCTGTGGCTAGAGAAGTTTTTCGATTCAGCACCTCTCCGACTTTTTTCGTGAGTCCAACCCAGGTGAACGGCTTTTGAATGAATTTGACGTTTGCATCGAGCACGCCATGTTGAACGATTGCCTCATCGGTGTAGCCTGACATGAATAGCACACGGATTGATGGCCGTAACTCCAACAAGCGATCGGCGACTTCTTTGCCACTGATCTCCGGCATCACTACATCAGTTAACAGCAGATCGATTGGTCCCGCATGCGCGTGACACAGACGAATCGCTTCGTCGCCACTTTTTGCATCCAGAACGCTGTAACCCGCCTGCATCAGGATCTTTCGCGCCAGTCCACGCACAACGTCTTCATCTTCCACGAGCAGAATCGTCTCTGTTCCTCGCGGTGTGTTAGTTTCTTCCTGCTTCGCATTTGTTTTCGCAGTAGCGTCGTCGATCCGTGGCAAGTAGACTTTGAATACCGTCCCCAATCCCTGCTCACTATAGACCCAAATGTTGCCGCCGCTCTGTTTCACAATGCCGTAGACGGTGGATAATCCAAGGCCGGTTCCTTTACCAACTTCTTTAGTTGTGAAGAAAGGTTCGAAGATTCTCGCCTGTGTCTCCTGGGCCATGCCGATTCCGGTATCGCTAACCGTCAGCATTACATACTCTCCCGGCTTAACAGAGACGTGCTTCGAAGCGGTCTGAACGTCGAGAGCGACGTTTGCCGTCTCGATGGTCACTCGGCCGCCGCGAGGCATGGCATCACGCGCATTGACGACGAGGTTAACGATGATCTGTTCGACCTGGCACGGATCAGCTTTGACGCTTCCGAGGTCGGTTTCAAGACGCGTGGCGAGTTTGATGTTTTCGCCAATGAGACGTGTCAGCATCTTGTGCATGTCTTTCACCACGTCATTCAGATCAAGCACCTTCGGCTCAAGGATTTGCTTGCGACTAAAGGCGAGCAATTGGCGCACTAAAGAGGCCGCCCGTTCGGCGGCCTTCTTGGTCTCTTCGAGATTTCGACGAATGGGATTTTCGAGTCCCACTCGTCTCAGCGACAAATCGGTGTACCCGATAATGGCTGTCAGCATGTTGTTGAAGTCGTGTGCTACACCGCCTGCAAGTTGTCCGATGGCTTCGAGTTTCTGTGACTGCTGAAGCTGCAATTGGCTGGCGCGAAGGTCCTCTTCGGCACGTTTACGCTCGGTGATGTCCCGAGCGCTGCCTTGTACCGCCACCGGCACGCCATTCTCATAGATCAAGCGGCTGCTCACTTCGATCGGAACACGGCTGCCGTCTTTTCTGATGGCTTCGACTTCATAGATTGTCAGGGAATGGTCCGCAAGCTTTTCCTTCAAGCGTTCGTGAATCTGATCGAGGCAAATGCGGGGAACGACATCGGAAATTCTCATCTGTAGTATTTCGTCACGCGAATAACCGATCAACTCTTCGCCTGCTTTGTTGACCATTATGTAGCGGCCAGTCAGATCGTGGACGTAGATAGCGTCCTTCGCGTTCTCGAAATAGTTGCGGTATCGTTCTTCGCTCTGACTCAAAGTTGCCGGCTGTTCCGCGCTCTCGATGTCTAGTTGTGAAGTGTTCATAAGTGAGAAATCTCGAAGTACATATGAAGAGAGCGCGGCGTCCACCCCTTTTCCGTGGACCACCACGCCCTCGACGCGCACGCAGCCAACCAACGGAGGCTGCCTCCCACATGCGCTAGCGTTGATCGGTAATGCCCCACGCACGAACCCGATCAACGATCGAATGGATCAATATAGTGGATGTAATTATTGTGCGGTATCGGAAGGGGGATGATTAGTTTGTAGGTGTTTGCCCTACAGAAATGGGTTATAGGATCTATAAGTTTATTCGACGAGTCCGTTGCGGATCGCGTAGTGAGTTAGTTCCGCGTTAGTCCTCATCTCCATCTTGTCGAGGATGCGACGGCGATAAGTGCTGATCGTTTTATTGCTCAGTGATAACTTCGATGCAATTTCATTTACAGTCTTGCCCGAAGCGATCGAGCACAACACTTCTAATTCACGATTCGAAAGAGTTTCATGCGGTACGCTACCCGGTTGTGAAAGTTGAAGAACGATCTTTTCAGCCAACGATGCGCCAACATACTGACCGCCCTTGATGATCTTCAGGATCGCTCGGCATAACTCTTCTCCGGAACTGGCCTTGTTGATGTAACCCGAGGCGCCGGCTTTGAACGCACGCACTGCATACTGCTCTTCAGCGTGCATGCTGAGTATCAAGACAGGCATCCGGGGACGAAGTTGTTTTAACTCTGCGAGCACCTCCAATCCACTGCGACCGCCCAGAGAAATGTCGAGTACGGCAATGTCCCACTGCTGTTTGCGAACCAGCGCTATAGCTTCTGCTCCGGAACGAGCTTCACCAAACGTCGCACTCTCCTCAGTAAACATCTCTTTGATGCCACGTCGAACAACTTCATGATCGTCGATTGTCAGGATCTTCAGCATACTTTATGCGTCGAATGGAACTCGCACGAGGACGGTAGTCCCACCACCTTCCTTTCCGGTGATGCGGACTTCACCGCCCACCAGCAACGCACGCTCCTTCATTCCCAACAAACCGAGTGACCCGGAGTTTCTTTCTTGACTCTCGGTAATACCCTGGCCATCATCCCTGACTTCCAATTCGAAATAATTTTTATTGCGGCCGAGCCTGACATAAAGATTAGCAGCACGTGCATGGCGAAGAACGTTTGTCAGAATTTCCTGCAGAATGCGAAATGCGGCGCTTGCTCTTTCACGACTCAGTTCGATCTCGCTTGCATTGTTGGTCCAGTGACACTTGAGTCCTGACCGCGCCTGAAACTGCTCTATCTGCCATTCAATTGCGGGGACCAGGCCCAGATCGTCGAGCACGCCCGGTCGAAGTTCCGAAGCGATTCGTCGCACCGTGTTTATGGTGGTCTCGATCAGCGTCGTCATACTGGTGATCCGGTTGTGAATGTCGAAAAGGTGTGAACCGTCGCTATGGCTATTCAGTGTGTTATCGATTTTTTCGAGGTCCCACTTTAGGCCCGTGAGGATGCCTCCGAGTTCATCATGTATCTCACGCGCGATGCGTGTTCCTTCTTCTTCGCGCGCCAAGTGAAGTCTCGCTGATAGAGCTCGTAGACTTTCTTCCGCGTGCTTTTGTTCGGTGATGTCGTTGGCCACCCACAGATAGCAGGCTTCACCGTCGAGATCGCACATTACTGCCGAAGTATTTGCTATCACTTCGCGCCCATCCTTTGATGTGAATCGAACTTCCAAATTTATGAGGGGCTTTGGAGACTTCAGAAGCTGGCGAATTCTGTCGGCCATGCCCGGCCCCATCGATGATGAAAATTTGAAAATCGATTCGTTGATGACCTCGGGGCGTGAGAAGCCGGTGCCTTTTGTCCATGATTCGTTAACTTCCAGGACTATGCCGTCTCTGATCCGCAGGATGCCCATTCGAAATGGACTGAGGTGAAAGATTTTGGCAAACCGTTCTTCCGACGCGCGCAATGCTTCCTCGGCTCGCTTTCGGGCCGTTATGACCTGGGTGAAAAGAATCAGTCCGCCGATTTCACCGTCAACTTTGCGCCACGGAAGACTTTCCCACTGCAGATATCCCGTGCTGCCGTCGGCAGCGATATAGGAGTCTTCTTCGCATCGTTCGACTGCACCCGCCAGGATTCTGCGATGAGCTGCTCGCCAGCGCTCCGGTAGGTCAGGGAAGACTTCATAGTGTGACCTGCCAGCGAGGTCCTGTCCTTCGAGATCGTAATCTGTCAGAAAACGATCGCTGACCTGGATGTATCGCATGTTAGTGTCGAACATCGCGATCGCAGCCGGTGTGTGTTTGATAAACAACCGCAGCAGTGACTGCTCGTTGGTTAACAAGGTCTGTGCAGGACTCGAGGGAGTTCTCTTCATTTCTCTCCCCGGCAGATGAGGCTGAGGTCCCAGTTTACTGTTAATGACCGCGACGAATTTTACTACTTTTCTGTGCCTCTTTGTGGCATTTTCTCTCCGATGAAGATTTTCTTCAATGCGATCACGTTGTTACTCATCATGGATCCGCTGGGTAACATTCCGCCATTCCTGTCTGCGCTGAAACACGTCCAGCCTGAGCGGCGTCGAAAGGTCCTGGTCCGCGAGATACTGCTTGCTTACGTGGTTTTGCTCGTGTTTCTGTTTCTGGGCAAATATCTTTTACGACTCTTGAGTCTTCAGGAAGAGACGATTAGCATCGCCGGCGGTATCGTTCTGTTCCTCATTGCGCTGCGGATGGTGTTTCCGAGTGATCATCCCGTCAGCGAAGCGGTCATCGGCGAGCCATTCCTGGTGCCACTCGCAATTCCTTTCATCGCCGGTCCATCAACGCTCGCGGCATTGCTGTTGTTGCAGACGAGTTCAAGCACTACGTTGCAACTATGGGCCGCACTCACGCTCGCGTGGCTTGCCACCGCGATAATCCTGCTCTGCTCAACGCTCCTCTACCGAGTGTTGAAGGAAAGGGGACTGATCGCAGTTGAGCGACTAATGGGAATGCTGCTGGTGATGCTCGCCGTCCAAATGTTTATCAACGGCATCGCGAAGTTTCTAAAGCCATGACTGAACGCGACTGGGCGGCAGTTCGTCGGGACCTGCGACAATTGGCGGCCGCCTACAACGTGAGTGGGCGTTGGTGGTCCTAATGCTCCTAAAATTCGGAAATTCGGTCCGCGAGCGCCGAAGGCGCGAAATATGATAGCCAGGGGCAAGCGCTGAGCGAAGCGAAGCGCGTCGCCCCTGGTTAGCAGAATCAATTCAAGAGAGCACTGAAAGTGCGAAATATCATCGCCGATTATTTCGCTCCTTCATAGCTTCACGGTCCACTAATTATTTTATCCAGGGGCGACGCACCTCGCTCCGCTCGGCGCTTGCCCCTGGCTGTCATATTTCGCGCCCTTCGGCGCTAAGGCGGCTACTCGCGCGGGAATTTTTTGATCTGAGCGGGTAGGGGTGAGACGGGAAAAGTTGTACTGGTTTCGTTGCCGGCGGCGACTTTGATTGTTTGTGAGCCGAGGAGGGAACGGGTTTGCTCGGGGATTGTTTTCTCGTCGAGCAGGACGATGTGCTCGCCGGGGGGCAGGTCGCCGATGATGAAGTAACCTTTATCATTAGTCAGGGTGTCGCGACCGCTACCGGTCACAACGCGTACGTCAGGTAACGGCTGTTCGGATTCATCGAATTGTCCGTTCTCATTGAGATCAAGCCAGACCACGCCACTAATACGGCCGGTGCGCACGACGCGGAAGTCCACGATCACGTCGCGATTCGATTCGATTACTATTAGCTGCTGTGTTTGGTCCAGGAGGGTCAGGTCGGCACGTACGGACAATAGATCCAGGTAGACTGAATGCTCACCGCGCGTAACGCTGTCGATGCGGAAATTCCCACTCGCATCTGAAACCACGTAACGACTTCCGTCAACACGCACCTGTGCATTTGCCTGAGGTTGATCGACGCCGGGATCAAAACGGCCATTGAGATTCACGTCCTGATAGACTCGCCCATACACGGCCGCGTATGAACCCAGGTCTGAGAGTGGACCATTGATCGCGCGTTCGGCCCGTTTGGAAGAGAAAAGCAATCCGTGCAGACTGAGCAACGCGGTCGTGCCGGTTTGCGTTTTCAAGTAACTGAATTGCAGTGTGCTGTTGCGCGGCAACTTAATCGAGGTTGATAGATACTGTGAAGTGTGGAACGGAGATGAATTGCTTCTGGTGTAACCCAGCCCGCCACTCAAGCCCACTCGATTGTTAAATAGGTTCGACACTCGCCAGGTAGCTATGCCGCTTAAGACGCCTTGACTACCTACAGACTGGCTCACTTCGAGCGTGTTCCATTCATTGATCCGAATGTTTCCGCCAACTTGCCCGTTAAGTGCCTGATTCCCGAATGTCTTTACACGCGAAGCGTTGAGAAACATATTCCAACGATGAAACTTCTTCGACGCAGTGATCAACGTGAATGCTGAGTTCCTCAGTTGTGTAGTACCGCTTTGCGTGTGAGAGATAAAGAGGGACGGTAAGGAGTTGTCGGGTGCAAGAGTCACACTTCCAGTTATGTAACGATTGAATTGACCTGCTCGTCCAGGTGTAGTCGCAGTGCTGGCACTCAAAGCTGCCGTAAACCATCGTCGTGGTTGCCAGTTCACGCCGCCTGCCACGAGGTTGTTTGGTTCGTGTAGTCCGCTTTGAGGGCTCAGGAAGTTTTGGCCCACATACGCATAGCGCGCTTGCATCACGAGTTGATCCGTAAGTTGATAGGAACCGGTGAGGTTGATCGCGATGTCCGTCCCGCTTGTTAGGGTTCCCCTCCTGTTGACTCCAGAGAATTGGCCCACGGCGACATCAGCCTGAAGGCGATTGAGACCCGAGATGTACTTGACACCACCAGCGAGCAAATTCCCCGAGCGATTCGAACCGCCGAAGTGCATACCGCCTGCAGAGAGGGTGAAGTCTGATTGACGTGGCGCTTGTGTGGCCGTTGTTACTAATGCTCCGAAGATACGAGTATCGTACCTCACTGAGTATGGCCGCAGTCTGAAGCTCTCAGGATCGGAAGCAGAGGGTATCAGCGAGATTCCCGAAGTAGTTTGTCCGCCAAAAAAATCAAGACGCACACGATTCAACGGTAGCTGGACGAGGCCACCGCGCACGGCAGCGCTCAGGAATTCTACATCGGTGCCGGTGCCAAACTCGCCGCCAACAAAACTCTGACCATTTGGACGGTCCAGTCTTACAGTTCCGCCCTCCAGAGTCGGACGAGACGAATTGCGCGTCACTCCGATCGCTGAGTTCGCGATAAAACTCAAACGTGCATCGCCGACACGACCAAAGCCGCGCAGCACAAGACTGTGATCACCCTCCGTGGTGTAACGACTGTAGTTGTAGTCGTACTCGATCTGAAAGATCTCCCACGGCGCATGCTTTGCACCAGTGCGAATTGTGTCAGCCTGGACACCTTTGCGACTGATGACAATTGCGTTGTTTTCATCCCGGCGAACGATGACGTCGAGGAGGGCAGCCACGATCTCAGCGGGCAGCATCAGCTCGTTCGGTGTTGGAGGGAAGACTAAGTCGGCCGTGCCGGAAACAGTGAGAACGATAGCGCCGTTTTCGCGCACCTCGTTTAGTGGGGCATTAAACACCGCCACTGTTCCGTTCTGGCGCCGAATCGTGACCACGCGCAGTGTCGAGTCGGAGCTGAATGTATCGCCGAGCGCATGGGCAATTGTGGCGATAGGAAGAAACAGTCGCCCGCCGCGTAGTTGGACGGCAGTGTTTGGTCCAACAAGGGCGCGTTCATTAACGATAATTACCGAGGTTTCTTGTGGTGCAGGTTTCGGAGTCGCTAGTTTGACCTTTTCGCCCTCGAAGCCCAGCACACTCCATCTTGCCGTCGCGATGCAAACGACAGTCAAGATCAGGATAACTCGTAACAGGGTGTGCATAGGGGATGGGATTTTCCTGGAAGCAAACGGCCCTTAACTGTGTTATAAACTCAGCAATCTAAACTCAGGAGTTCTCACGTGATGCCTGCGAAACGGTCAAGGCTGAAGTGTCGCCATGTCTTCACGCTAGTTGCAGTGTTGCTTCTTGCCCCTGCCGGCGTAGAGGCGCAAACAGGCGGCGTGTCGATGAAAAGCACGGTTAGCGAAGTCGTTGCTCTCTCGGTCCTCCCGAATTCAATTCATGGCAACGTTGAAAAGAGTGTAGTGAGCACCGGCAACACTGTGCGAATAACCTTATCGGGTGCTGAGACAGACGCTCCGGTTATTCGCGTGCCTTTGCTTGTGCGTTCAAATAGCAGTTTCACAATCTCGGCTGCGGTTGAGTCGAACACAGCCGAAGTGACTCAACTCTCGGTAACAGACGTGCGTGCCACCGGGACGTTGGTTTCGCCCCAGGCGATCAGCGAACTCAACGTGCCGCGACAGTTTGACGTTCGTGGCTTGGATGAAAGTGCTTCGAATCTTCTGGATTTATCTCGACCCGTGCTCGTAGCGAGCGGACCACGCGTTTCGCGCGGTGGCACTCTTGCCTCTCCAAACAACGCTTTGCAGATCACGTTACTCATTCGTTTGAAGCCGCAGCCAGCCCGCGGCTGGTTGGTCCATTTGACGTTCGTTGGGACTGCGGGATCACTAATTCAGTGACTCCTTCAGTTGGTCTGGTACCATCCTGAAAATCGACTCGATACTTCACGTTGTAAGTGCCCGGCGCCAGACGTGTCTCGAGCACGATTGGTTGAGCTAATTCCGCACCACCAAGCAGCGGTAACGATTCCTTTTGCGGCAACTCTGCGACGGCAACGCCGAAGCTGTTCGTCACCTTCAACGAAGTCAGTGGACGAATCACGCTGTTACCTGCATTTTTCAGCAGCGGTGTGACAACCAGGCTGTCCTCAGTTGCCTCAGCGCGAAGACTTTCCAAAGAGCCCTGCCGGCGCAGTTGCGGCACTTTGATATAGAACACTGCTCCCATTCGATATCGAATGACCATCTGCCGTCGATTCTCATTGAGCTTGATGTTGTCCGGTCGCTGTTCGATGATCAGGGCCGTTAGGTGATCTCCCGGTGTGGCGTCTTTCGGTACTGAGACTGTGACTCGGATCGCATGTAACTTTCCTGGTATCACAGTTGTTTCCGCCGGACTGTAGATCAGCCACGAGCTCGCAGAGTTGGGCAACGTGTTGGCTCTTTCAAACTTTACCTGTCCATCCCGATCGATGGTCCAATCGTTCAAGCTGGCCACGATGCGAACCGGTTGCGGGTTTTCTCCTACGGCGTGGTAGTCGAGATTCACAACCACTGTTGTTTCCGAACCCGGTTGCATCTCCAACTCAAGCCGAGCCGGAGCTAGCGAAATGCCGTTGCCAGCAGGTGTCGGCGTTGGCTCGGGAGTCGGACTTTGCGCGTTGACGCAGACCACGGCAAGCAAAGTCAAAATCAGAACGGCGACAAATCGTGAAAAGTTGTTAGCACGCGACATCGATCTCGAAAACCTTTCAACAGGGTACATTTGGACCAGACGAGATGCTGAAGGTGAGAGTTACAGAAGAAACTCCCGCAGCGAAAAATTGTGGTGTAAGAGTGAAGATGGCGTCAAAAACCCATCCGTCACTTTGCTGGCGTTTGGAGCTGTTATTTTTTGAAAGCTCCGGACCGCTAAGAACAACAGTCGAACCAGATAAATTGCCGAGTGATGATTGGTAGGAGACGCGGCCGTTACTTCCGACAGTTGCGGTAAAGGCGGGATCGTTGTTGAAGGGTGAACGAATGATGTGTGTGCTCTGGTTGCAAACTTTACCGGCGCCGCCCAACTGACGCGGATTCACGATGCCGAAGCCGACATCCGCCGCTTGCACGGCCTGGCCATTTGGGTTCGTTAGTCCCGACATCGCAACCGCAACTTGATACGGTTGATTGCTGCGAAGCGCGAACGGGACCACTACCTTCACAATGGAGTTCGTATTCAACGGCGAGACTTCACCAAAATTAATCGTTACTACCAAATCGTCTTGTACGTTCGCACTTCCAGTGACGGAGCCGCCCACCGCGCCCGTGATCGTTGGTAGGCCGCCGCTGCTGATATCCAGTGCCTGTGCGGAAGTCGTCCGAGCAAAAGCGAGGCAGATCAGGATGACGAGCAGTGAGAATGTGAACTTGCGTAATCGCATTATGGAGCGGTCACGGTGAAAGTGACGGAGATAGTGGTGGTGCCGTTTTCGAAAAACTGAGGCTTCACTGCGAACAGTGCCGGTACTGTGAGTCCATTTGCATTGCTGCGCGGGACTGCATTCATGATGATTGGACCACTGAGTGCGGTGGTTGCTGACGAGAAAGCGCTCAGAGTTGATCTCACTGCAGTGAACTCGTAGCGTCCGGTCGTTCCGTTCACTGATCCGTTGGCGGGCAACGTTGGATCACCGGAAGTGGCGTTTGTGTCTGAACCGCCGTTGTTCACGCCGACACCTGTTCGTGAGATTGTTCCCAGGCCGAATCCCACATCCGCAGCGCCGATTCTGCTGCTCGAGCTGCCGGAGCTGGTCACGGTTGCCGTCATGGATAAGACATACGCCGCGTTGCTTCGGACCTTGAGTGGTACTGATGCGGTGACGAAATTATTTGTGTTGCTTGGACCAAGCTCGCCAAGATTTATTGCCACGGCGAGCGGACTATTGACTACTCCATCCGTAGTCACGCCACCACCCGAGTTACCGGTAAGAGTGACGGCGCCGCCGGAATTGATCTCGACAAATTTTGATACCGTTGCGCTCATGCTGACAGTGCCGGTCGTCGACTGTCCTAAACAGGTAACAGAAGCGATCATCAGCAACGTCGATATGAAAAGGAGTTTAGTTATTTTGCGGGGCATATGCGTTTCCTTGAGGGGAAGTGAGATATGGTGATGCGGCCGTCACCAAACAGGCTGACGGCCGCTGCCACACGAAATAGAGGAGGGGCGTTAAAAGGGATTACAGTGCGACGACTGTAAACTGAGCCGTGATCGTGATCGCCGGGGCTGGATCGAAGAACTGCGGTTTGATCGCGAAGATCGCCGGGAAAGTAAGGTTAGTGGCACTATTGGCCGAGACTGCCTGATTAATGCGTGGTCCACTCAAAACTGCACCTGATACAGCATAAGCACCGAGAGTGGAATTTGCTCCCGCAAAAACCCAGCGACCGTTAGCATCCGTGCTGCCACCGACGGTTGGGTCGCCTGGTGTGGCGTTGGTGTCAGTGCCGGCCGCGAGATTTGCTGGTCGTGCGGCAGGAGTCAAACCAAAACCGACGTCGGTATCTTTAAGGCTAAAGCTTGTCGCACCCGCGCCGGCAACGCTGCTCACCATGTTCAGTTGATAGGCTACGTTGCTGCGAAGTCTGACCGGCACGCTCAATTTCACAAAACTGTTGGAGTTGCTCGGGCCGAGTTCGCCCAGGTTTACAACCACTGCCAACGGCGAATTCGCGGTACCGTCCGTGATAATACTGCCGCCGGAATTACCGGTAAGTGTGACGGCTCCGCCTGAAGTCAATTCCACGAAGTTTGAAACTGTCGCGTTCATGGTCACTGAGCCCGTGGTTTGAGCGAATGTGGCCGCAGCGCTCATTGCGAGCAAAGCCGAGATTGCCAGAGCAGATAGGATGCTCTTGGTAAATTTAAACATGTGTCGTTACTCCTCTATTGTTGGGGATGAGTAGCTCAAGTCCGCTATGTAAGGCGACTGAGGAAAGAGTGTTATAGGGGTGAGCTTCGGAAGGAATCCAAGCAGGTTCGGGCGCCCACTTTACCCTATATCAGCGGCCGCTTGGGCATAATAGTGAGGGAAATTGGCGTTTGTCAATGACTATTGTTGTTGAACATCGCGTTTGGTAAGTGATTTCACAGTTGTTCCCCTCTCTCTCTCTCTCTCTCTCTCTCTCTCTTAGAGCTAACTCTCGAAATCCCGCCCACGGCAGTGGGCGGATCGTTCAAGTCCGTTCTATTCAGAAGACATAAGGGGATTGCTTCGAATCCCGCCCACGGGAGTGGGCGGATTGTTCAGGTCCGCCCTGTTTACCCGCTATCCCATGAATAGTTTGGACTTGAAGTATCCGCCCACTACCGTGGGCAGGATTAGAATTTGGGTTTAGAGACCGTCGTATAGAAAGGACTTGAACGATCCGCCCACTGCCGTGGGCGGGATTCGACAATCACTTGAAATCGTAAGCGAATCCTAGTTGCACTCCGAAACGCGGACTGGCTGAGTAGCGGCCGCCAAGGACTCCGAAGGTGAGCTCGAGGTTTTCTTTTACGGCGTAGCCGCCGCCGATTTGCCCTTCCAATTGGCCGCGGCTCAAGGCAAAGTTGCTGGTCACCGCGCCAAATACTTCAGCCCCCAACCTCAGTCGTGGTGTGAAGTTGTGCACGAGTGATCCGTTTCCGGTGAAGACTTGACCGCGCGATGACTGGATTCCGACGAGACCTGTCGATTCGTTACCGGAGAAGAGAATTCCTCCGTTAAGGCGTCCGGTGGTTCGCTTCGTGAAAGATTTTTGCAGCACTCCATATAGCCAGTAATCAACTAACCCTGATCCAATCTGCCTTCGGGTGCTTCCTGTCGGCGCTTCTATATAAAAGACCACTGACGCCGCTGGGAGCTTTGAGCCTTCACGCTCGTCCAGCAATCTAATCTTCACTCCAAACTGCGTGTCTCCGATTCCGCCTGGGTTTCCAACTGTTGAAGATCGGTCGTTGAAGATCTTGATTAAAGGTGCATTAATTCCAAGTTCGATACGGTTGGTGAGACCGTAGTTCAAAGTGAAGACTGAGGTGTTCTGTCGTATTCCAGGAAATGAAGACTTCTGTAGCCAGTCGTGTTCGTTAGAGAATTCGATGTGGAACTTTCCTTTGGGTGTAGTGTCTGCATCGTCGGTATAAAACGGAAGCTGAGCATGAGCTGACGTCGATGACAGGAAGGCGATAGCGAGAATGAAGCATCTGAGTAGGCAATGCAACATTAGGGTCTAAAAGTGGTCCACCAGCTCCGCAATGCGTTCCAAATATAAATCCGGTTTCGCAGACGGTACGCGGGCGCTGCTGGGATAGGCGCTACGAACTCCGACCGTCATCACGTTACCTCTGCGGCCCATTTCGATGTCTTCAGGTGCATCGCCTACGTAAGCGCATTGTGATGGATCGACATTCAATTTGCGCATCCCGAGAACGAGTCCCTCCGGATCGGGCTTTTTGTTCACGATGTCTTCATTGCAGATGATTACTGCGAACGCATCGCTTAACACCGATTGTTGAACCTCGCGACAGACTCGGCTTCGACTGCCACTGGTGACAATACCAAGTAAATAACCTTTTTTACGTAACGCGAGCAGCGTCTCACCAACTCCTTCAATCAATGGAGCTGACTGTTCGCCGTAATGTTGAATCCACAAGTCATCCGCAACTTGCCAAAGGTCCTTTGGCAATCCCAGAGCTTCGTACGTGGAATACCAGTTTGGTGAATACTTCGCCTGGTAAACATCGTGTGCAAATACCACTCCGAGCTCACTGAACGTTTTTTCAAACGCAGCCAATCCCAGGTGCGCTGAGTCTACAAGTGTGCCGTCCCAATCGAAGAGCAGAGATTTGATTGAGTGATTACTGTTCATGCAGCTTCATGTAATCTCAATCGACCCTCTGCGTCAATGAGTCGTGGATGCCTTGAACATTGGACCAAACAGCGCCAAAGGCGCGGAATATGAAAGCCAGGGGCAAGCGCGAAGCGCGTCGCCCCTGGTTAGCTATCAAAAAGCTGAGCAAAGGCCTGAAGGGCCGAAATAAATACCAACGTATTACGCCTTTTCAGGGCTCGTCGAGAGTTTGATTCTTTACCAGGGGCGACGCGCTCCGCTTCGCTACGCGCTTGCCCCTGGCTTTCATATTTTCGCGCCTTTGGCGCTGTTCGATCCTCGAAAACCAAAGCGCCAACAAGTTGGCGCACTCCAAGGTGGCGCCCAGTCCCGTTCGTCAACTTTTTATTGGACGTATCAGATAGATCCTGTAATATCAGCGGCTCCCCAAAACCGTTGTCACCGATTCGATGTAGATTTCTACAATTTTTTGGAGTTGAAGGCCATGAAGAAAAACACCTCAAACATTATCCGTTTGCTGTTCGGCATTGCGGTTCTCTTGATGATTGCATCTGTCGCGCTCGCACAACCAGCCACAGGCACGGTGAAAAGAGTAGCGCTGAAATCCGCAGTTCTGGGTGAAGAGCGAGTTGTCCTGGTACGTACGCCGGCCGGATATGAAAATAACAACCTCAGTTATCCAGTGCTCTACATGACCGACGGCGACGGGCACATGGGCCACACGTCGAGTACGATTGAATTCCTTACCCAAAACGGACGCATCCCGGAACTAATAGTCGTCGGTATCACGAACACTGATCGTACTCGTGACCTGACGCCGGCAAAGTCGACCAACAAGAACGCTGCCGGACAACTGCAATTTCCAACCGCTGGTGGTGCAGACAACTTTCTCAAGTTCATTGAGACTGAGCTCATTCCCGAGATCGAGAAGGGATATCGAGTTCAGCCATATCGCATTCTCGCCGGACATTCGTTCGGTGGGCTATTCACAATCCACGCGATGATCAGCAAACCCGGAATCTTCAATTCCTACATTGCTGTTAGCCCTTCGCTGCAATGGGAGAATGGTGAAGCGTTGAAACGCGCAACTGACTTCCTTAATAAGCAAAAAGAATTACGAGCGACTCTGTTTGTGTCACTCGGTAACGAGCCCGGCGCAATTGGAGACAGCTATGAAAGCTTCAAAGAAGTGCTCTCGAAAACGAACATCAAGGATTTCGAATGGCAAGCCGAGCGCATGAACGACGAAGACCACGGGTCAGTGGTGCTTCGCAGTCATTATTTTGGACTGCGAAAGGTTTATGACGGTTGGCAAGGTCCCAGAGATCCACAAAGCGGAGCGGTCGCAGGCGGCTTGAAGGGCGCCGACGCGCATTACAAAAAACTCAGCGAGAAATTCGGCTATTCCATTCAGGTGCCGGAGAACCTCATCAATCAGATGGGTTACCAGCTTCTCTTCGAGGGTAAGCAGGACGACGCGATTGCAGTATTCAAGGCGAACGTCGAACGTTATCCGGCATCTGCGAACGTTTACGACAGTCTTGCCGAAGCATATGAGCGAGAAGGGAAAATCGATCTCGCTGAACCACTCTATGACAAAGCGCGTGTTCTTGGTGAGCAAAACAAAGATCCGAATACAGCGATCTACAAGGCGAACTACGAACGCGTCCACGCTAAGCTGAAAGAAACTACTAAGAAGCAATAAATGCTTTCGTTGCGTCTTTGACAGGACGAGCAGACCGATTACACTCTCAATGCGGCTGGAAGTTTGGGCCAAACTTCCAGCCATTTTTTTGCAGTGCATACACAAGGGAAGGTGGGAACCCGATTGACTAACAAAGAGAAAACAAAACTTAGACTAATCTTATTAATCGCACTGCTCATCCCCACATCTTCAGTTCACGCGCAGAACTCGCCACCAGCATTTTTTACCTACAGCGAACTGGTAACGCTTTACGAGCAGGAGCCAATGTCGGACGAGTTGCGTTTGAAGTTCGAACGCCTTACCACGACACCGATCGTGAACAACGCGGCACGGGCGCGTGGTGTGCAACCGATGAAGCCGAGCGTTTCCAATCTCGGTCGAGTGTTGCGAGTCGCAGCATGGAACATTGAGCGTGGTCTCAACTTCAACGCTGTCCGAGCTGCAATGCTCGGCGCCGATCGATTTGCAAGTTTTCTCGACTCCAAAAAGTATCCGCCGGGAAGCAAAGACCGTCTCGAGATCCTTCAGCAAGCTTCCCTGTTACGACAGGCAGACGTGATCGTTCTCAACGAAGTCGACTGGGGATTAAAGCGAACTGACTACCGCGACATCGCGCGCGATTTGGCTGCCGCGCTCGGTATGAACTACGCCTACGGCGTCGAATTTGTTGAGATTGATCCGCTAAACCTCGGGACTGAAACATTCGAAGGTGTGAAAGATCCCAGCGAGCGAGCAGAGTTGGTGAAGCAGAGCGCTGTTGATAAGACTCGCGCGCAGAATCTTCACGGAACAGCGATCCTCAGTCGATACCCGCTCAGCAATGTGCGGCTTATACCATTCAAGTATCAGGGCTACGACTGGTACGCGAATGAGAAGAAAAAGATTTCAAAGCTGGAAGAGGCCAGGCGAAAAGGTGCAGAGTTTGTATTCGACGAAACGATCTCGAGGGAAGTGCGACGCGGCGGCCGCATGATGTTGCTGGCTGATATTGAAGACGCGGACTTACCTAGCGGGCGCGTGACCATCGTCGCCGCACATCTCGAAGACAAAGTTAAATCTGAGGGTCGTATTAAGCAGCTCGAGGAGGTGCTTTCACAGATCAAGGACATCCCAAACCCGGTCATATTTGCCGGTGACATGAACACGAGCGGAGGTGACGCCACGCCAGTCTCGTTCAAACGCGCCATCAAACATCGTCTGGGTAGCGGCAGTTTCTGGGTCAACAGAGGAATCAAGTATGCGACGGGTGTTGGTGTGCTGTACGACATCTCGCTTGGCGCCCTCAAGACCCTCCGCACATGGAATGATCCGACAGTGAAGAGCGTGAAGTTTGTTTCGGAGAATCCTGAGGAAAAATTCTTTGATACGTTAAAGGAGTTTCGGTTTGCGGACGGAGGTGCATTTGATTTCCGAGGCTCCAAGTTGTTTTCGATGGGCGAGAGTGAAGACACGCTTTCCGATTCAAATGAACGTGGCTCGAAAGGATTTGTTCCGACTTTTTCCCTCGAAGGAAAGATCGATCTTGAGTTCAAGCTCGACTGGATCTTCGTTAAGCCCGTCGGGCTCACTGAACCCGATGATCGCGATCAACCGTTCAACTTCGCACCGGTTTTTGGGCGAACCTTGAAAGCGCTGAACGAGTCAATTAAAGATCGGATTTCGGATCACAATCCGATAACCGCGGACCTTCCGTTGAGCAAAGCCAAACAGGATACTTCGGTTAATTAGGCGGAAATAAGCGTCTTTCATAAAAATTTCATAACACCTTAAAGACCGGTCGAGTTGTGTCGGTCTACCCTCCATTTGTCGCAAAGTCCCCGACTAATTCAATTCTTTGCGATCCCGGAATCAATTGGGTATGTCCTCAACAAGTGAAGTCACAAGACTGCTCCGCGAATGGCGCAACGGTAACCACGATGCAATGGATCAGTTGATGCCGTTGATCTATGACGATTTGCGACGGCTCGCGAACCACTACCTGCGGCGGGAGCGACCGGAGCACACGTTGCAAGCAACGGCACTGGTCAACGAAGCGTACATTCGTTTGACCGGCGTCCAAGTTTCGTGGACAGATCGCGGCCACTTCTTTGCGGTATTCGCACGGCTGATGCGACGGTTGCTCGTCGATCACGCGAGAGCCAACCGTCGAGTCAAACGTCAGGGCGTTAAGATCTCGCTCGATGAGGCGGGTGAAGTCTCAGCAAAATCAGGTTTGGACCTTGTCGCGCTGGACCATGCGTTGACACAATTTGCGACCTTCGATCCGAGGAAAGTCGAAATCATTGAACTGCATTTCTTCGGAGGATTAAACAACGAAGAAGTTGCCGACGCGCTGGGAATTTCCCGCACTACAGTTCAACGAGACCTGCGGTTGGCTAAAGCATGGCTCAAACGTCAGTTGAAATAGATCACTGGTTCATATCTCCGTGACCATGACGTCTACCACATAACGAGCAGTCCGTTGGAGCTTCCGTGTTATCGACGCGATGCTTCACCGGAGGCAACGTGCGCAGGTACGCGAAGATAGCCTTCAGATCTTCGTCGCTCATGTTCCGAAAATAGCCCCACGGCATGATTGAGCTGAGCTGTCGTGCGCCAACGTGGCCGGTGCGCAAAGTTTTAATGAAGAGCGCTTCGTCGTAGTATCCGATTCCCGACGGGTCGGGTGTGATGTTGGCGCTGTTGACTTCACCCCATGGTCCCTTGAACGTCGTACCACCGGCGAACGCTAATTGAGGATTTGGCTTACCTTCTTTCCAGGGCGTGTGACAAGAAGAACAACTCGCTAACGTAATCAGGTACTCGCCACGTACAACGGGACTCGAGAAGTCAGGTGAGGGAACTGGCTCATCCATGTCCTGATGCGGAGGCAGCCCGCCTTTCAGTGGTTCGGGAATGTTCGTCTTGGGCAGTGCATTGCGCACGGGCTCAATGGAACGCAAGTAAACGATCACTGAGGCGAGATCCTCGTCAGACATATGCTGAAAGTACTTGTAAGGCATCACGGGGAAAAGTCGCCGACCGTCGTGACCGATGCCTTCGCGAATGGCACGCGCGAGTTGTTCATCGGTCCATGTGCCGGCGCCGGTTTCAGCGTCGGGCGTGATGTTGGGTGCGACTAAAAATGGCAATCCATACTTCGCGAACTCTGTTCCAGAGCCTTTCCGGCCTTCCTTTGGCTGTCCGCCCGGTTTGTCCCAGTCCACTTCAGAATGGCACTCGAAGCAGTGTGCGACTCCCTCGACGATGTAGCGACCACGCTCCAAACGAGCCGCAGTTGACTCAAATTTCCGTCCCCTAATTGCGGCCTTCTTCGAGCTGAAACCAACCCAAAGACTGAGACCTACAAAGACGACAATGATAATTAACAGTTTGACGATCCGATTTTTCATTTTCAACAATCACGTAAATCGCGCCAAAGGCGCGGAATATGAAAGCCAGGGGCAAGCGCGAAGCGAAGCGGAGTGCGTCGCCCCTGGGAACAACAATCAAAATTTTTGCAGCCCTGAAAGGGCGTAATACGTTGACGTTTATTTCGGCCCTTCAGGCCTTTCCTCGCGTTTGAATATTTAACCAGGGGCGACGCGCTCCGCTTCGCTTCGCGCTTGCCCCTGGCTTTTATATTCCGCGCCTTTGGCGCTTTGATCTCAAAGCCTCTACTTCAAATAGCGACAGTAGATCGAATTTGTGTCAGTGAAAATTTGAGGGTGAGACTGGTAAGCTTCGTGGCTAAATCTGGCTCTTAAGATCAGGACGTGAGAGAAATCGATAGCATAGTCCTGCGGGCAGTTGACCTGCAGCGTTCCCGGGATGGTTTAAGCGCATTGTCTTAACTCAGTGCAATCGACTCACGCGTTGCAAACGTTTGCGAATGGTACCGCTCGAGTCTGATGTGAATGCGTCGACAATCGATCCTGGACCGAACGTTGCTGCTGAAAGAAACGATCTGTTTGCGAAAGTACTTCAGGCAATCGGGCCGCGACCATGAGAGGTATTACTTGTGTGGCTTTGCGACTGAGCCCAACAGGTCAGGCGGCCACAAGCGTCTGTATCGGGTACACGAATTCGGGGAGGAATGGCACGGCGGAGTTAATCTCGAAAACAGTATTGAGTCGTGTGATTTCGAATAACCTAAACAGAGGTTTGCTCACACTCCTCAATTCGAAGTGAACTCCTCTTGCGATTGTCAGTTCGCGCAGTTGTAACAACACGCCAAGCCCATGGGCATCCACAGTGCTGACGTTTGCTAAATCGAGAATGATTTCGCTGGTGTCGTTGGCTGCTAACGGCACGATGTTGCGAAGAATTTCCGTCTCACCATTTACAATCTGCCCCTCAAGGCAAAGAACCTCAACGGTGTCCAGTTTTTTGGCGTGTACCTTCAACATAAAACCCCCAGTTTTCCCTATTGCTCGCTGTCTCCAAGGCAGCTAGAAGTAATTCCACTTTGTTAACGCTTAGGTTCCACTTTTCTTAACTGATTTAGTTTCAGTTTTTCCGTGCCCGTTGAGATAACACCGCCGACCCGCTGTTTTGGGAACATTTTTTTTACACCAGGAGATCGGGCGTCTCCTTGGAGTGCGCCAACTTGTTGGCGCTTTGGTATTTTTACCAAAGCGGTGACAAGTCACCGCACTCCAAGGCGGCGTCCCCCTCTCCAAAATTAACTGTCACAATAGTTCTCCCTCACGGTGTTTTCATTAATGAGCACTTCTGTCAAAAACCGCCCGATTGACCTGACAACTGGAGAACGTTATGACGAGCGTATCTCAGGATGTGCGCTATAGCCTGCGCATGCTGCTAAAGCACAAGGGTTTTACGATCGTTTCCGCGCTGACCCTCGCACTCGGAATTGGCATCAACACAGCCATGTTCAGCGTGTTGAATACGTTTCTGTTTGGCGCGCTGCCATACCCGCAATCCGAGCGATTGATCAGGGTATGGCGCACGTCGCCACACTCACAAAGCTGGCCATTTTCAGCCGGGAATTTCTTTGACCAGGCCAGCCAGAATACGGTCTTTGAGAAGATGTCTGCTTACACCTTCGCCAGCCGTAATCTCACCGAACAGGGCCAGACCGCGGAACGTCTGCTTAGTCTCGCAGGTACCGCCGATTTCTTTCCCATAATGGGAGTGCAGCCGGCCTACGGCCGTGTGTTCAAACCCGAAGAATTTGAGCCTGGCACCGACAACGTCATCGTCCTCAGCGATCTCTTTTGGACGCGACGTTTCGGAAGCGATCCAAACATTGTCGGACGAAAGATTCAGCTCGACGGAAAAACAGTCGAGATAGTCGGCGTGATGCCACCCGGATTCGAACACCCGATCCTTTGGGGCCCGGTGGATATCTGGCAGCCGCTGGCGTTTACACCCGAACGTAAAACCAATCGCGACACCAACTATCTCTCCTCATTCGGTCGACTGAAGCCCGGCGTCACAATTCAGCAGGCTGAGCAAAGTATGATTACTCTGGCCGCGAACATCGGAAAGCAAACCTCATTAAATGTAGGAGAGAGCGTTCGACTTGAGCCGCTTCAGCGATCGATGTCAGACGATATCGGCAGAAGTGTCATGTTGTTGACATTTGGCCTCGCCGGTTTTGTGTTGCTGATCGCGTGTGCAAACCTCGCGAACCTTCAGCTCGTTCGCACGGCGGCGCGAGCACGCGAACTCGCTGTTCGCGCGGCACTCGGTGCGGGCCGTTGGCGACTGCTGCGCCATTCGTTTACCGAAAGCATCATCGTTGCGCTGATCGGCGGAGTATTAAGTCTGGGGATTGCGCTTGCCGCCGTTCGTTTCATCAGCGTTCGTATGTTCAATAACTTGCCCGGCGCGAGTGTAGAACTCGATTACAAAGTGTTCGGCTTTGCTCTACTTTGCTCGCTGCTGACGGGAGTGTTGTTCGGGACTGTTCCGGCATGGTTAGCATCACGCGCGGACGTCAATCTGGCGCTGCGTGAGAACTCGCGTGGATCCACGGCAGGACGATCTCAGAACCTTCTGCGATACATCCTGATCGTTGGTGAAGTAGTGTTTGCGATGGTGTTGCTCGCAGCCGCGGGATTGTTTCTGCGGGGCTTGCAACGCTTCATCAATGCCGATCCAGGCTGGCAGGTTGATGGTCTGGTGACAGCGCAGATGAACCTTCGGGGAGAGAAGTACAAAGAGGATAAGCAACGGGTTGTTTTCCTGAACGAACTGGAAAATCGTTTGCGCGCGTTGCCCGGTGTGGAGCACGCAGCGATTGGTAGTTCACAAATGGTGTTCGGCTTCAATAGCAGCAGTTCGTTTGTCGTTGAGGGTCGACCCGAACCTCCCATGGATCAGCTTCCGGAGATGTTTTACGAGCCGGTGAGCAGTGACTACTTCGCAACGTTGGGTGCTCGTTTAAAACAAGGGCGTACCTTTAACGCCGCAGATACGGCCGATCACCCGAACGTCATCGTTATCAATGAAACGACGGCGCGTACTTTCTGGCCCAACGAGAGTCCGATTGGAAAACGAGTTAGTAACGCTGGTAGAAACAAAACCTATTTTGAAATCGTCGGCGTAGTTAATGACATCGCGTTTCCGGGTGATTTGGGAGAGCCGTATACGCGCTATGAAGCGTTCACACCCATGACGCAAGCTGCTCCTGAATATCTCACGCTCGTTTTACGCACTTCGTCGAATCCGGAAGCTCTTGGTAACAGTTTGCGTAGTGCGATTGCCGGGTTGGATCCGGAGTTACCTGTCTACCGTATTCGCACGGCACGAGCTGCGGTTGATTCTGGTCTGGGAAGTATTTCGTTGCTGGGAAGTTTGCTGGGAGCGTTTGCGACAATCGGCGTAATCCTCGCGGCGATCGGAATCTACGGCGTTGTCTCGTACACCGTGGTCCAACGTACCGGCGAACTCGGCATCCGCATGGCACTCGGCGCACAGTCTGGCGACGTGTTGTGGTTGGTGTTAGGAAAAGGCGCAGTTCTGGTCGCGATCGGAGCGTTAATAGGCGGTGCCGGCGCGTACGGCGTGTCAAAACTATTAATCTCCCTCATCCCCTCACTGCCGACACGCGATCCGCTGATCCTCCCACTAGCCGCCCTCGCTCTCGTCGCAGTAGCGCTAGTGGCCTGTTACATCCCGGCGCGTCGCGCAACCCGCGTCGACCCACTAATCGCGCTGAAGTCAGAGTAGATCTTAGCCACGGATTACACGGATGAACACGGATCTATATTCTGTATTCATCCGCGCAAATCCGTGGCTACAACTGCCTTTTAGACTGTATACTTGGGCCAACACTCTCCTACGGTCGTGAACCCACTCTTCCCTATCTTTTAGGAGTTGAACTATGAACACTCGAACCACGAGAAGTGCATTTCTAGTGCTAACCTTTATTTGCCTCGCTGCGCTTGTTTTGCTGAGCCGACATCACGCCTTAGGCGAAGCAATTGCGCAATCGCAGGAGAAGTCTCAGAAGTGGGAATACTGTTACGTGAGCAGTCCTTTTCAAACAGGGACTATCGGCAATCTCACCTACAAGGTTTTTGTCTCTCAGGGTGGTGAGAAGTGGTTGGCGGACAGCGATAGTACGGGTGTTGCAGCGCTCAATAAACTCGGCGCTGAGGGTTGGGAGCTGGTGAGCGCAAGTGACGAACTGACGTTCACTGGCGGCGCGCCTATTCTTCCTCAGTCAACCAGGTTTATCCTCAAGCGGCCGAAATAATGTTCAGTTTTTCCCGGCTGTTGCGAGGTGCGGGGATCCCATCGCCTCAACGTCGGGGAAGGAACCACGACCGAAGAAGACGTGCCGCGCTAGTCGGTTGAGTAGGGGAAACCGCAGGGCGGCGCAGCCGAACTCGATCAGTTGCCGTTGAGTGAGTGTGGAGGCAATGCGACGCGCCCACAAACGTGAGGCGAATCTGGCCCGGAACAACTCTCCCGAATACACGCTCAAGGCCTGCGGATTACCAGTCGACAGATACTCGCCAACGACCTGCGCCGCAAGCGCAGAGAGACGCATACACGGATCCAATCCGCCAGCGGTGAGCGGTGAAACTGCACCCGCGGCGTCGCCGAGCAGTAGCCCGTTAGTGTTGGCGATGTTTCGGAGTACGCCACCCACGGGAATGTACCCGGCGCGGCGCTCGATCTGTTTTGCGTCTTTGAGGTCAATTATGTGGGCAACGCGTGAGCGGAAGGTTTCTAGGGCTGCCGGTGGATCGAAGCGCGATGAGTAACCGCCAACGCCTAGATGCGTTTCTTCGCCGTCATGTGCGATCCATGCGATGTAACCCGGAGCCAGTTCCGGATCGAGAAAACAAAGTAGACGCGGTGGGCCATCTATAACAACGCCTTCATAGACACTTTCAACGCCGACGATCCATTCTTGATTCAAATCGAGTTTCAAATCGCGAGCGACCCTGGAGCGTGCACCGTCAGCGCCGATCAGGAATCGAGTGATGACTGTTCCCGTGCTAAGGCGGACCTCCAGTTTGCCGTTCGCCGAGACATGTCCGAGGTAACTCGTTTCCGGAAGCCACTGTACCCCGGCGAGCAGGCACTGCTGTAAGTAACGCTGGTAGAGTTGGCCCATGCGTCCAACGCGAAACTCATCGTGTTCGCTTACGAATTCCATTGAGCGGAGAGCAGGTGAGTAGAGCGTGACGTGCATGATCGGTGGCCCTAAACAGTCGTCAGGAATGTCGAAATCGAGGAGCGTGCGGCGCACAAAGATTCCGGTGGTGTGAATCTTCTGATCGAGTGAGTTCTTGCGGTCAACCAGGAGAATGCGCAAGCCTTTCCGGGCGAGCAGCCGAGCGCATTGAAGGCCGGCAAGTCCGGCCCCGATGATGGTTACGTCATAACTGTCCATAAAACAGACTCAAAACCTTGCCTCAAAGCTGCCATCGGCAAAAGGTTACGCTTGTAATCGGACTTCCGTCAAGTACTTTATCCGGTAAAGATAGTATCCTTCTCCTAACTCGCAAACAGCAACCAACCTAGAATTGCGCCACCTACGATCAGCCACGCTGAATTGATCCGGAAATAGAAAAGGATGATAGCGCTGACCAGAGCGATGATGATTGTCTTCACGTCAATCAATGCCGCGCGACCAAGTTGATATGTCACTACCGCCATCAGCGCCAGCGCAGCGACATTGACTCCGTCCAGAAATGCTCCGGCAATAGGCGACCGGCGAATACGCGGAACCAATGGACCACTCGCAGCTACAAACAGAAATGCCGGCAGAAAAATCCCGATGGTTGCGACAATGGCTCCTCGAGTTCCGCCAAGTACGTAGCCGATAAAAGTTGCGGTGGTAAAAACGGGTCCCGGTGTCACTTGGCCGACGGCAATGGCATCCAGCAGTTGTGTTTCAGTCAGCCAGTGCCATCGCTCGACGAGATCGGAGCGAAGGAAGGCGAGCAACACGTAGCCGCTGCCGTACAACACTGAGCCAACCTTGAGGAAGAAGAGAAACAATGGCCACAGTCCAAACGAAGCGGCTGCGGCAGGGCTCGCCTGTAAGAACAAAGTAAGCGACGGTGCCAGGAGGGAATTGTGGTCACTTCTGATCTGTCGCCCTATGCGTTGACTTGCCGCGACGATAACACCGGCGCCGAACAGAATGAGCAGCTCATGAACTCCAGCAAGCGTAAGCGCAACGCCTACAACCGCGACCAGCGCCAACCATTTCGTCTTAATAGCCACCCGACCCAAGGACCATAATGCTTGCAGCACGATGACAATGATTACGGGTTTAACCCCATAAAGTAGACCTGCCACTTGAGGAAGCGAGCCGTAGCGAACGTAAGCCCAGGCGAAGGCAGTAACAATCAACACCGCCGGAAGGATGAAGCTACTTCCAGCAACAACTAGTCCGGGCCAGCCTGCTTGTCGATGGCCGATGTGAATGGCCAACTCCGTTGAGTTTGGACCAGGAATCAGATTGGTTGCGCCAAGCAAATCAAGAAACTCGTCGCGAGTCATCCAACGCCGCCGTCGGACGACTTCATCTTCCATCAGGGCGATATGCGCAGCAGGACCACCGAAGGCAGTTGTACCCAATCGCAGGAACAGCAAGGCGAGCGTCCACAGTGAAATTGTGTGACGGTGCTTTCCCAAGGATTTAGCTTTTATTCCTATCGCTTTTTATGACGCCAGTGAACTTAAACTCTACCCCAAATTGGCTTTGCACAAATAGTTCTAAATCCCGCCCACGGAAGTTGGCGGATTGTTCAAGTCCTTACTGAGTGGGGACTTGAAGTATCCGCCCACTCCCGTGGGCGGTATTAGAATTTGGTTTTAGCATCGGTTTGTAGAAAGGACCTGAACCATCCGCCAACTTCCGTTGGCGGGATTTTCTACTTTTGTGCAAAGCCCCCTGCTCCGAAACATTTTGGGTGAAATTCTCATGATCTGTTGAAGAGGGTCGAATTAACGCAGCGCACTGAGAGGAGTCAGCAAATGTCATCAACTCAACCGATTGTTTATGTGCCCGCTCCTTCGTTGGTCGAAATAAAAGCCGGCGATGCCGTATTGCAAAAGGGGCACAAGGGAGATGCAGTGAGCTATGTTCAGGATTTACTGCGAATCCATGTTGATCGAAGGTTTGGCAACGACACCGAGACGGCCGTTAGAGAGTTCCAACAGCGTACAGAAATCGCAGTGGAGCCCGGCATGGAAGGCAAAGTGGGTCGCGTGCTACTGGCAGCAATCGAGGCGGCGGCGGGCGTTCAACCAGAGGGCCAATTTGATTACGATAAACGGCATAAACTCGACGACGTGCATCCAGCCTTAAAAGAAAGAGTTATTCAACTAGCCGAACGCCTCTCGGCAAGGCAAATGAGTTTCTTGATCACCGATGGCATGCGCACCTTTGAGGAGCAGGACGCACTCTATCGCAAGGGTAGAAAGCTTGTGAACGGAACCTGGATCCCGATCGATCCTGTTCACGAAACCGGTATCGTCACGAAGGCGAAGGGCGGGCGCAGTAACCACAACTACGGTCTGGCGATTGATTCATATCCGGTAATTCAGGGTCGCGTTTACACTGAAATCCCGGAGCACGCATCAGTCCAATTCCGCCAACGCTTTAGGGCAATTCAAAAAGCAATTGGAGAGGAAGGTGAAGCAGTGGGGTTGACCTGGGGTGGCCGTTGGACCAATTTTAACGATCCACCACATCTACAACTCTTTCCGCAGGCAGAGATGACACCCGACCGTTGTCTTGCGATTTACCAATCCGGTGGAAATAGCCTGCAAGCTGTGTGGGCTGAGGTTGACAACCAATTGAGTTGAGCGATTCTCCTTTAATTTTCAGAATCGATAGGAGCGTGAGCGATGTCGAGAAATTTCGTCGCCTGTAAACAGAAAGTAGATAATCGCGGTAAGCCGCCTAACGCGTTCCTGGATGAGCTCGTGGACTGGGCCATCAATGCACCGGACGAGATCTTCAAACCAAATCAAATACATGACATCTATTCGAATGTCGTGGGGGAACTTGGTCCGTGGCAGGGCCCCTTACATCGAAAAGCCGCGATGCTCGAGGTCTTGCGCGTTCTTGGTGGATTTGAGAGTTCCTGGGACTGGACTGAGGGCGTCGACGTTACCAATCCGAACTCAAACACTTCGTGTACTGAAGAAGCAGGAATCTTTCAATGTTCCGGCAACTCGATGAATTTTGATTCAACATTGAAAGCGTTATTGTTAAAGGAAACGGGGCGAACCGACTGCGAGACGTTCAAGACCGAGACCAAGGCGAATCATCCTTTTGCCATTGAATACTGTGCGAGGCTACTCAGATTCACTGTAAGACACCACGGTCCAATAAGAGACCGCCATATCAATCGGTGGTTGAAACGCGATGCAGTCGCCGAGTTCGAATCTTTCTTAACGGCTGAGGGTTGACACGATCACGAATTAGATCTTCGGCACTTTGATCCAGTCCATCGCACTGCCGATGCGACTGCTCTTTAGATCACGAACGCCGACTCTAACCTGATAGAGTCCGCCGGGTACGAGTGCGGTGAACCGGTATACCGGTCGCTTCTTTTGAGTCGCGCCGGCCGTATCTGGCTCGTTCGAACTTCGCGGGAAAACTCGCAGACGTCCGACAAAGCTGTTGATGGGTTTTCCTTTGTCGTCGTAAAAGATCCCGCCGATATCCACGTCGGCGGAGAGCTTTCCGTCAGTCATCTCAAACGTCAAAGCTGAATCATCGATCGAGAGAGTAGCGATCACGCGAGTGCCGAAACCCGGCATTTGCACGAAGCCGAGATCTACTTCCGCCGGTATCTCACGTTGCGACACAGGTGCATCGATTACCAGACGCATGTCGTCTTCGCGCGCTTTGGTGGGATCCTTGTCGGGCTTTTTCTTTGTCGTGAGTAACGGCAATGCCGCTGTCTTGAAGTAGCTGTTGCGGACGCGAACCTTGAGATCGGGACGGCCCGGGATACTGACCTCGATGCTTTTGAACTTGCCTCGCTTTTGCTCGTCGGTGTCAGGTTTCCAGGCAAGCAGATAGTAGCTGGACGTTTCGTCGATTACTTGTTCAACCCACTCGTGCATGGGCCGATTCGTGTTACGGAATGCCTGGCCGCCAGTGTCCTTGGCGAGGGCATTAAGGCCGTCCTGTGAGGACGAGATCTCTCCAATCGAAGCGCCGGAGAGGAAACCTTTAGCGTCGAGCGGCTTATTGTTGGTGACGTCTATGGAGTCGCTGACGATACCGCGCGCATCAAGCGTGTAAATCACAACGCCGGCGCGTCCGGCGGCGTCAGTCACTTTCTTGATCCTGTCGATCGCACCTGTTTTGCGATCGTTTAGATAGAAACCATCGGAAATCACGAACACCAGTTTGCGACCGGGGAGCTGAGCCGCAGTGCGCATCAGTCCTTCCAGCAGTCGCAGTGTGTCGTCTGTCGCCGGCGCTGACTCCACTACGATCTGTTGTGCGCGATTCCTCACCATTTGCCTGGCAGCCTGAGGAGATACTGTGCAGATCATAGTGTTGGCTGCTTGAAAACAGTTTTGCTTTTGAACCTCCTGGATGTAACTGATGAGTGCCTGTTCATCACCTTCGCGGATCTTCATCGCGATGTATTCCGACATCGGAGGTTTTTCCATGTCGGTTTTTGTGTTGCTGCGGTAGTTCAAACGCGCGACGGCTGAACGCAACGCTTCTTTGTCGGAGGTGAACTGTTGCAGGAATCCGATCTGGCCGCTGGGTGAAGTGATGGCGACTAGATCTTTTTCACCAATGCTGTGATTGATGAATTCAAGCAGAGCTTGTCGTGCACGTACCAGACTGTCGGGAGCGAGATGCAGATCGTCAACGAAGAATATGACGGCTCGTTTTTGTAAATCGGATTTGATTTTGTCGACTGTGGTTGGCTGATCGGATTTCATTTCCGCGCGTTCTCTTGAGAAGCCGCCGGATGTGATTCTTTCGAAGAATGAGATTTCCCGCTGGGTTTTGTCGATCTTCAACTGAAATTGTTCGGGTTTTAAGCCGTCGACGAAGCGTCCATTCTTGTCGAAGACCATTACGTCAGTTTGTACGAGTGAGGTGTCAAATTTGATAACGTCTTGCGTGTCGCTCGGCTCGGGTTTCGTCTGGCTGAAGACGATGGCGGGAAAGAGAAAAAGACACGTCGCTGTACTGAATAGGAAGACCTTAAAACTCGACATGATTTGTCAGTTTACCCGACTCTCGCGTTTAAGGTATACCTGGACGCGATCGAACGTACTGTAGGGGCGGCCCTCCGTGGCCGCCCTCGATTGAATTGGCGCCCTAAACTGGAGCGCGCTCGTTTCTTGAATCTGTTTTTCAATCGAGGGCGGCCACGGAGGGCCGCCCCTACAGTACGTTCGATGGTGCATGATATGTTCGAACAAGATTTGATTTTTCGCGAGGCGGTGCAGGCGCTTGATAGTGGTGACATCGAGAGACTAGAGACTTTGCTCGATCAGCATCCATGGCTGATCAGTTATCGCTGTCGAAAAGGTGAACCATACGAAGACGGATATTTTGCCGGCGCAACTCTCCTGAATCACATCGCCGGAAATCCATCAAGATGCCCAATCCCGAATAATATCGTCGACATCACACGTCTTCTCCTCAGCCGTGGCGCGCGAGACGAGCCACCCAGGCCGAAGTACACGGTGGGACTCTTGCTCACCAGCAAACAAGCCTCTGACGCTGGTGTTGCCTTACCACTGATCGATCTCCTGACCTCGACCAATGGCGTTGAGCTTGATTTGACAGATCCAACTATCCTCAATGGACCACTCGGAAACCATGCGCCGGCGACGGCTTTGGAACTGATCAGCCGCGGTGCGAGGATGGACATTCGGCATGCCGCCGCACTTGGACGACTCGATCTAATCCAATGCTTCTTCAAAGGAGACGATCTGCCCGCGTCGCTCATTCCTTTGCCGGCTGATGCAAGTGAGGCCAAGCTCTTAAAAGAACAAGCCTTCATCCGGGCTTGTCAGTTCGGTCACAAAAGCATTTGCGAGTTTCTGTTGGACCAGGGAATTGATGCGGCGTCGCAGGCCAACATTGGACAGACGGGTCTGCACTACGCTGCCCACTGCGGGCAGTTGGAAACCGTCAAAATGCTTATCGAACGAAACGCTACTCTGGAAGTGAAGAACATGTATGACGGAACCGTGCTGGGCCAGGCACTCTGGTCAGCATTCAACGAACGACATAAGAATCACCTCCGGATCGTTGAAGTGTTGATCGCCGCTGGTGCACAGATCGAACCTGATTGGAACCAATGGATTGATGAACTCCGACGTCGCGATGAAAAACATGAAACGTAAAATCGTACTTGTAACTCTTTTACTCGGCTGTGTAGCACTCACCAGTGCGACCAAAGTTGAAACCGTCACACCGAGTTTCAAAGGGCCGGTGGGTCTCCAGCTCTACAGTCTGCGCGAGCAATTCAAAAAAGATGTCGCCGGCACCCTGGACCAGGTGCGTGCTTTCGGCATCACTCACGTTGAGCTAGCTGGCACTTACGGTGTGGCACCTGACAAGTTCAAGGAACAACTCGACGCGCGCGGGCTCAAAGCAGTCAGCGCGCATTTTTCGTATGAACAGTGCCGCGACCACATTAAAGACGTTGCACGCGAGGCGAACTTGTTCGGACTCGAGTACGCCGGTTGCGCGTGGATTCCGCACAAAGATCCGTTTGACGAAAAAACCACGCGTGAAGCGGCGGCAATCTTCAATCGCGCTGGTGAAGCACTTGCGAAACATGGAATCAAGTTTTTCTACCACACGCACGGTTATGAGTTTCTGCCTTACCGCGACGGAACGTTGTTCGACTTACTAATGGCCGAGACAAAACCAGAGTTCGTGCGCATTGAGATGGACGTCTTTTGGATTGTTCATCCCGGACAGGATCCGGTGAAGTTCCTGGAGAAATACGGAAAGCGCATCGACCTGATGCACGTTAAAGACATGAAGCGCGGCACACCGGGCGGATTCACGGGCCACTCGGACGTGACCAACAATGTAGTCGTAGGTGAGGGAATCATCGACTGGCCGCGTGTGTTGCGTGCTGCGAAGAAAGCGGGAGTCAAGTGGTACTTCATCGAAGATGAATCACCAACGTCAGTCGAGCAAATCCCGCAGAGTCTTCGTTATCTCGAGAAGATAAGATTCTGAGTAAGCCGCGGATGAACGCAGATCTAGTTACGCAAAGATTATGGAACAATTAACGACTCATCTCTACTTCCGCAGCGATATGTCCAAAGCTGGCCCACTGGTTTCCCAAAATGATCTGCCGGAAGACTTTCTCGGCTTCATCGCGTTGACCGTTGTAAAGAAACCAGTTGCCCAATCCGTATCCGATTGATGCTTTACTGAGTGCATTACCCTCGCCGCCAATCTCCTTTAACAACTCCTCTGAACTTGTTGTGCCCTGATAGAGACGAATTAGTTTGTAGTAGTCCGCATTCTCGATGACATCCAAGTCCGGTTTGATTACGGCGACGACTTTCGTCGCCTCTTTTTCGCGGCCCAGGCGGCGTAACGTCATGTATAACCAATGCGTGGTAGCGACCAGCATGTCTGGATTTTTGGAAACCTTATCGGCTTCGCGATATGCGTTTAACGCGGACTTGAAATCACTCTTTAGATAATGAGCAAGCCCGAGGTGATACCAAATGTTTGATTGCAAGGTGCTCGTCGGAATGTTGCGCGCATTGGGTAGTCCATCAGGCTCCACCTGATCGGGTTTGCCCTTGATGAGTTTCGCGGCGCGATTTAGATCTGCAATCGCCAGATCAAAACAACGCAACGTTATGAATCGATGACCACGGTGACGGAGGAATCGCGCGTCGTCGGGAAACTTTTCCGCCCCCTGCGTGAAAATCTGGATTGCATCTTTGTAATGACCGATGTAAGCGATTCGACGGCCGAGCCAGATCAGATTATCGGCGCTCGGTTCTGTCTCGGCATTTTTGCGTGCTTCGGCAAGTTTGGTTTCAAAGTCACGGCGCGTCTCTCGCGTAAGTGGCGGCGCGATCTCTTGGACGCGTTGCAGACACGTTTGCCCGAGAACTGACGAGCAGCAAAGCCAGAGGATTGTCAGGGAAACAATCAGTCGAATCATAGGCCACAGATTAACACGAATTAAATCCGTGTTATCCGTGGCCAAGGTCTAATGCAAGAATGTTTTTCCGATCGCGCAGGTACAGGCGCGTACCGGCCAGGGAAGGCACGGTCCAGGATTTACCGCTAAGCAGTTCCACTTTCGACGTCACGGTCAGTCCTTCAGCCGTCGGTATCGCCAGTAGTAATTGACCATCTTCGTCGAGAATGATGAAACGGCCATCCGCAAACAGGAATGTGGCCCTTGGAAAGCTGCGGTGGCGCCACAAAACATTTCCCGTTTTGACGTTAACGGCGGTGAAAGGCGCTGGTCCAAAGTCGCCGCTCGATCCGTAGATCAAATCACCGACGCGAATCGCGTTTGTAAAATGAATTCGCATCAGTCGATGTGCCCACAATTCCTCGACGGTTGTTTTGTCCCCAGCGCGGCTGAGCTTCAGAACACGGCTGCCGCCCCCATATCCGCTCGATACGAACAGTAAATTATCAGCTCCCCAAATAGGTGTGCTGGTGTTTAAGCCGTACTCGGCCGGATGCGAGTGACTCCACAATAGATTGCCGTTGTTGGGATCGACGCCGATAATCTCGCTGAACATGAAAGCAACGAGTTGATCCTGACCATCGACATTGATGATGATCGGAGACGAGGTGGAGTTCTTAAAATCATGCTTCTTCCAGGCCACCGAACCATCTTTCCGATTGAAAGCGATCAGTGCGCTAGATGTTCCTCCCACCATCATTACAATCTTGTCTTTGTAATCAATCGGACTACAGGAATAACCATTCACACGCACCGTACCGTGAAACTCGCTGATTAGATCGTGTGACCACAAGAGTTTGCCCGTCTTCTTGTCGAGACAATGCAACTTACCAGTGGCGCCGGAAGTACAAACAAGGTTCCCGCTGACCAAAGGTGTCGCATGCGGACCAGGACCATTCGTCATGTCATACTCCGGCGAGAAAGGCGCGGCGTAACTGTATTCCCAGATCGTTTTGCCGGTGGCAGAGTCGAGAGCTACGGCGACTTCGTTCTCGCCTTTGCGATACATGGTGAACAGCGTTCCGCGTTCGACGGCGATAGAGGAATATCCTTCACCCAACTCTCGTTGCCAAAGACGCCGCGGTCCTGTGGCAGGCCAACTTGTCGCCAAACCTATTGTATCCGAGATAAAGTTGCGGTGTGGACCACCCCATTGTGCCCAATCGGACGATTGCGCCAGAGTGGTTGTTTCTGTCGTCAAGAAGAATAGCGCAAACAGCGCGATCACTCGCATCATCATCCTCACCAGTAGCCTTTCTCTGTGCAACCTCTGTGTTCTCTGTGTCTCTGTGGTTAATGAAGCTTTAGAAACGAACACTACAGAGACACAGAGAACACAGAGGTTGCACAGAGAAAAATTCAAATTATTGCGGAGCTTGTGGTTTCTTAAACATGGACGGATCAAGCTGACCGTTGATCTTTATGGTATCGATCGTTGCGGATAGGGCAGGGAATGGCTGACCATCAAAAGTTGCGGTCGTCTTGAATGGCAACGACAATCCCTCAACCGTTCGGAAATCGGAATAGTTGATCACGATCTGGCCCAGCACACCGCCCGGGCCACGTCCCTGATAGGTTTGGCTAACTACGCGGCCTGTTCCGGGATCAATCTCTAACGTTGTCGTGAACCCTGGCAGTTCAACGTCCACGGCCTTTTCTTCTGTTGCCCAGACTTTGAAATCTGATCGCGCCCTGGCTCGAAACAGAACCAGCAGTTCGTGATATAGCTCCTTATTGATGAACGTGCGACTGGCTTCCGACATCGGCCCGGCAGCGTTGTTTACGAGAGTGAATGCTTCCGACGGCGTGATAACCGACGCTAGAGTGAAATTCGATCTAACTGTTTCCTGTCGCAACGTATCAGGAAACGCCAGCACCAAAATATTTTTGACTTGATTTCCTCTCAGCTCCGTCCTTTGAAAACTCTGAAGCTGGTCCAGTTTTGATGCGGAACCCAGAGCTTCAACCGCTTTTGCAATGAGCTCTTGTCCTCGTTTGACCATCTCCGCGGTGGGCGACTTGGGCGTTGCTGGAACCTCCAGATACTTCTCCGGCGCGGCTTTGAAGAGCGTTTGGCAATCCTCGGATCCAAAAACGTAGATGCGGCCATTGTGAACCGCATAGAGATCCGGATCGCCGGTAGTGGGAGCTCCCATGCGGGCGCAGTGACCATCCAACTGGATCTCGTACCGCGACGGATCCTTTTCAAACGTAGCCTTGTTCTCCGCGTTCGCAAAGAGGTACTCGAAACGGCCGCGCTTAACCGTGAGCTTCAAGTTTCCCTGAACCTCTTTGCCCTGCGAAAGCATCACCGGGTCAAGTCCTTCAAGTGGGATAAGTGTTTCAGCTGACCCTTGCGCGACGACGGTCGCTGTCGCACAAGCCAATAAGACGATCATGACTAGCAGTCGAGTGAACATAGCTTTCTCCTCGGCCGAACCTTAGCAGAAAGTCTCGATACGAGTTGTTGGAGAGGTATGTACGGTATTAGGGGTGTGACGAACTGCAGAAATTTCGGGATGAAAATCTGCGTAATCTGTCGATAAATGAGAAACGTCAGCAGCTATTCGCCTTGCTTGAGTCGCTGGTATTCTTCTCTCGCACTTGCCTCTAAAGCTCTTAAGTTTCGTATCCAGTCAAGGGCTGATTTCTCCCAGGTCTCCCACCCGGTGGGAAGCTGCTTATCTACAAACATTAGTTTCAGGTCCTCAACGGCCAGCGCCGGTTCATCGTCGAGTTCCATCGCACCGGGCTTATTTTTGAGAAAGGCGAAGAGTAGGGCAAACTCCCCTGCAGAGCCGGCAAGGTTGTCCTCTGCCAAAGCTTTAGTGACCCTCTGTTGGACATCCCGATGATCCACGTCGTCGTCACCGAAAATATTGACCAATGTCAAAGTTAGATCTCGCAATAATTCGAAAAATGCCCGCGACTGGGAGGCGTCGTCACCCCCTCGTACTTTAGAATTTGGATCCCTGAGTACATTTTCCGCGATAAAGCGTCCAACATCTGAACGTTTAATCAAACCGTTTTGCGCACGGCTGATAAGTCTGACGAAGTTGTCGTTATCCAGTCGACCGGAATCGAGGATTGTCGGATCTCCCTGAAGTATGCCGCTGTGTCCCGCGTGTGAGCCTTGTGAGCCGGGGAATTCCAGTGAAAACAGACCGTCCGGGACGGCTTGGTTCAATAACCCGGAATCGTTCCGCATAAACGCATGATTGCCGTTCGCAAACAGCTCGAGCACGTCTCCAAGATGACCGCCGCCGCTGTCGCCCAAATTTTTCACATCTTCGATTGCGGCAAGCGGATTCTTCGCGTTGTTTCGTACTGCGAGGTGGCCCTGAGCCACGGCGGCGCTTATGAATGGACAGGTTGCCTTCTTGTGTACCACCAGGGCTTTTTCATCGTCACTAAGGTTGACTATGTTGGTCATGTGTAAATCCTCCAATATTTATTGCGTCTACTGGCATATGTCTTTAATTGAATATTTATTTCTAACCAGAGCTGTGTGGAATATTGGAACGTCGGCAGTGTCTCGTGCGTGTGCATTCGGGATTATGACGGACTTCACTTCGGTGGTATGCAAACCCTTATGAAACCCTGTATATCCCTCCTTCTCATTGTCTTCACATTTGCTTCTGTTGCGGTTGCACAGAGCACGAAAGACAAAATAGAAATCGGTGTTCAGACAACGTCGCTGACAGTCTTCCATCCGGACGTCCCGGCCGACGACACGCAGGCCGGAATCGGCGGCAGGTTTACTTTCAATTTTAATCGGTCCATTGCAGCAGACGCTGAGGTTAACTTCTTCCCTCAGAAGCAACTCATCTTTACTGCCAACGGCAGTGCAATCCAGGCTCAGTTCGGAGTCAAGATCGGCAAGCGTTTTGAAAAATTCGGAATCTTCGGAAAATTCCGTCCCGGTTTCATCAGTGTGAACAGCGTTGGCTCCCTCCTTCCCCCACCTGGTTCGCAGGGAGGTGTCACGCCGCCAAACTTCACCATCGAGCGGCGAGCTTTCTTCACGCTTGATGCCGGAGGCGTGTTGGAGTTGTATCCGTCCAAACGAACTGTGGTGAGATTCGAAGCCGGCGATACGGCGATTAGACATCCGGAACGGTTTGGGACCATCTCGTTCTTGGATCCGACTGTGGTGCTAATACGTCCGGCAAAATTCAAACATAATTTTCAGTTCACTGCCGGCGTCGGTTTTCGATTGGGAGATTTTCCTGAAAAGGACGCAAACCCCAGAGCATCAGGTGACGAGGTAGAAGGAACAAAACGATTTGAAGTCGGAGCGCAGTTTACTTCGCTCTTCGTCAACCCTCCGAATATGTTTGGTTCTGTTTCGCTATCACGGATACATGTCGAGCCCGGTTTTGGTCCAAGATTCACCTTCAACCTAACTGACAGTGTTGCCTTCGAAGCCGAGGGAAACTATTACACTCGTTTACAGCAGACCTTCTTATTACAAGCTGGACATATTTTTCAGGCACAGTTTGGTGGGAAGGTTGGGAAGAGGTTCGACCGATGGGGGTTGTTCGGTAAAGCCAGACCGGGCTTTGTCGGCTTTACTCGGGTTACTCAATTTCCTGGCGCGCAGATACCGGGTCCCCTTCCTACAGTAAGAAAGTTCTACCCGTCACTCGATGTTGGCGGAGTTGTCGAGTTTTATGTTTCTCCTCGTTGGATGGCGCGATTTGATGTAGGCGATACGATGATACGTTATGGCGAGGTATCAATCCCATCGTTTGGGGCACTTCAGGTATTCGTCCTCCAACCAAAACAAACACGTCATAATCTTCAAGTCACTTCAGGAATCGGGTTTCGGTTTTAAGCCACAAAAAGGCACAAAAGGCACATAAAGCAAAAAGAGGGTTTTTACTTCGGTGGTGCTTTGATAAGTACGGTTTTGCCGTCGACCACGAGTAGCAACTCCCCTGAGAGTGCCAGAATCCCTTCTCTGCCTTCGCGCAAGAGTTGATCCACCAGCTTGTAGAATTCCGGTGTGCCAAACTCAACGACTCGATCCGGCTTGGCCGACTCGTTCTTCAACGCATTCGAATCGACCCAACGGTTATTACGTTTGAAGAATGTGCGATCGGTGATTTGTTGCACGGTAGTTATTTCAACTCGCTGCATATTCTGCGCGACATAAGAATTGGTCCGGTTCATGTTTGACTGGGACATTTGCGTTGAATTGTTGGATGCCTGGGTTACGCCGCCCATTCCACTGCGAACGTTCTGAGCGTTGTTTACCAGAGACTCACGCGCACGAACGTTCAGCGATTCGAGGTTGCTGAGATCCGTACCGTCAGTAGCAAGGAAGGCGGTGTATTCGGTTAAAACACCGTATTCGGTGGAGAGCCTAACTATCTCATCAACCAATTCTTTTAGTTTTGGATCGTCTAGCGACCTCATAGCGGCGTTGTTGTATGCAACAGAGGATGTGAAACGACGAGTCGAAAGTGAAGCCGTATTCTCAGCACCAGCTTCCGTAATAATCTCGACAAGGCGTGCGATTTTTCTGCTGGCCCATAGGCGAGGCACAAAGGCATTTCGCGTAGTCGCCTTCGACAAATCGAATTTCAAGTCAAACGTCCGCGGAGTTCCTAAATAGTTTCCGCTTAGACGAAAATGCAGTGGCTCATCCGTTTGGTATTGTCCGAGTAGAACTAACTGGTCGCCTTCAAAAAGATCGTTCAGTTCCGTTGGCAGAAGATCGCGGACGGCCCGCGTTGTTACTGCTCCGGCGCTATCTAAAGTTGCCAGCGTCGGCTCGGCCAAAACTGGTCCCGAGAGCCGCTTGAAAACCTGACTCACCTTAGATTCAACGTTTTCATGTGGAAAAACAAATGTAGGCGTCGCTCGCGTTGCACTCGAGATCGACGTGAGCAGAGGTGCGTTTAGATCAAATCCAACACCAAAACTAAAGATGCGACGCTTGTGCACATTCGTTTCAACGACAGCCTTTCGAATCCTGGATTCCCCTGTTACACCTACTGTTGGGAGGCCGTCGGTAAGAAAGATTGTCAGTGGCAACATTTTTTCGGTGGGAGGTTGACGCAGTGCTTCCACGAGCGCGTCGTGAATGTTTGTGCCGCCATCCGATTTTATACGCTTAATATAGTTGCGTGCTTGTCCCAGGATTTTCTGATCTTTGATCACCGGTTGCTCAGAAAACTTTGCGACTGTATCGGAGTAATCGATGATGTTGAATGCTTCTCCCGGTTCGAGTCCTTCGAGTACTTGCAGTGCCGCAGCACGTGCCTGTTCTATCTTTTCTCCCTTCATGCTGCCGGAGCGATCGATCACTAAAGTGACTTCACGTTTTATCGCCGATTCCTGGTGTTGCAGATCGGCGGGCACACCTGCGAGCAGCAGAAAATAACCGCCACCGACACGTGCATCCGGATAGGCCAAGAGCGATGCAGTTACTGAACTTGAATTAGCAAGATATGAAAGACGAAACGGGCCCGGTTCGAGTTGTTGTTGACTAGCGGTTTTCACGAGCGCTTGCTGGTTACCGGTGCGGTCCACGATAACCTGATGACTGGGCGAGTAGACTCCGGAAATCGGAGCGGAGGCACTGATCCGCAACGAGATGGTCCAGGGAATTGCGGAAGCCTCAAATGATTCGCTTCGAGGCAAGACATAATCGATTCGATTTCCGTCAGCCTTCAAGACGTGTTCATACGTGATTCGTATTCGCTGCTTGCCACCGGCCGCGACGGGGAACACGCTCGAGCGGATGAGACTGTAACCGGAGAACTCCAACAAAGCGGGATCGCGGAGTTTTGCAACGATGGACCGGTAAATCGATTGGGCCTCTGCCTTCGGAAGTAGTTTCGCGGTTGGTTCCTTCGCTGAACCCTCGAACGTGAAGGAGCGCACGACAGCGCCCTCAGGCACAGGAATCAGCATTTCGGCTTCCTGCATTCGATTCGTTGGATTGGCCAGCGCGACATCCATTGTCGTAGTGGCGACTTGTTCCAGAATCCGGACCTCCGCTGCCACGCCAGTGATTTGCACCGGCTGTTGTAATCCGGAAAGCGAGTAGCTGCGCGATTGAGGGACGATAAGGTTTGCAGCACTGCTTTGGAACACCGGCGTTCCAGTGATCTCCTGGCTATGGGTTGTGATGGCGAGAGCAGTTAAACCGAGGACAGCGATTAGAGTCAGGGTTAGGTTTCGCATAAACACCTCTGGAGCTGGACTGTAACTACCTGGAAGGATCAACCTGCGCTGGGTACGCGTGGCCTTAGGATGGAAACGCGCGCGGGAAAGTTGCCAGCACCTCCTTGGAGTGCGGTGCCTTGACACCGCTTTGGTAACGTACCAAAGCGCCAACAAGTTGGCGCACTCCAAGGAGGCGTGTTATGCATACACGTATGGCTGGGCTTTGGAATGTAGACGATCAAACAGCACGGTTGGCTGAACTCACCAGCCACGAATCCGATCTGAAGGAAGCTCCCTTGCGGCGCGATGTGCGCTCGCTCGGGCGTCTGCTGGGCGAAGTACTCAAGGAACAGGTCGGTGACAAGCTGTTTTCAGCGGTGGAAGAGTTGCGCCTGTTGTTGATTGAGCATCGCGAGTTGCACGCGCAACCAGGGCACGACGATGAGAATGTGCGACGCTTGATCGAACGTGCGGAGACAATTGTCAGTCGTTTGGATATCGCCGAAGCACATCAGATGGCGAAAGCGTTTGCGATCTACTTCGAACTGACAAACCTCGCTGAAACCAATCATCGCAAACGTCGTCGCCGCGCTGCGCAGACGTCGCCCGAGTTACTGGCCCAACCGGGATCGTTTCTGGGAACACTGCGCCGGATGCGTGATGCTGGCATCAGTCAGCAACAAGCACTTGATTGGCTGGCGAAGATCGAAGTTATACTCGTATTCACTGCTCATCCCACAGAAGTTGCACGACGCACCGTGTTGTTCAAGCGTCAACGTATCGCCGCCGAACTCGAACAACTCGATCGTCTGCCACTGACCGAGAGAGAATCAGAAAAACACGAGCAGGCGATCATCGCTGAGATAACCGCACTCTGGCAGACCGACGAAGTCCGACGCCGGCAGCCGCTGGTTCGCGACGAAATCAGGATGGGTCTGGACTACTATCCGAGCGTTTTGTTTGAGACGTTGCCGGCGCTGTATGACGAGTTGGCCGACAATTTCCGTGAGGCATATGGTGAACAGATACCGCCGAACGCGTTGCCTCGAGTGTTACGGTTTGGTTCGTGGATTGGCGGCGACCGCGATGGCAATCCTTTGGTCACGCCCGCATGTACGCGAGATGCTTTGCAGATCGCTCGCGAAATAATTCTCGGCTACTACGTCGATCGGGTGAACGATCTGATCTGGCAACTCAGCCCTTCAACCTATCAGGTTTCTGTCGCGCTCGAACTACAGGATGCACTCAACTCTTACGCGGCGACTGTGTCGGCGCCTGAACTCAACCCGGAAAGACATCCACAACAAGAACTTTATCGACGTTTTTTGGATTATGTGTTGGCTCGTCTGGTCCTTGCGCGAGACGAGCCCACCAACAAACACGCGTACAAGAACGCCGCTGACTTTCGCGCGGATCTTAGCCTCGCGCGTCAAAGTCTTTCTGCAAACGGCGGAGAACGTGTTGCGAGGTTTTTATTCGATCCACTGTTGCGACAGATAGATACTTTCGGCTTTCACTTACATACCCTCGACGTACGAGAGCATGCGAGCGTTCACAAACGTGCGTTGCTCGAGTTTTCCAACGTTGTCGCCGCGAACGAAGCGTCTCTTCCGGCGGCGCCGTCGAAAGAAACTGTGAATCTGTTTGATTCTCTGCGGATGGTCAGTGACTTAAAGCGCGACTATCCACCCGAAGCAATTCGTAGTTACGTCATAAGTGGGGCACAGTCGGCTTCGGACATCACGGCCCTCGTGTCGCTCGCCGAGTTAAGTGGCGTTCACGTAGCGGCAATAAATGAAACCGATCCGGGCGTGATGCCCGTGCCGCTTTTTGAATCGATTGAGGATTTGCGCAACTGCCCGTCGGTCTGCCGGAATTTGTGGACCAGCTCCGACTACGCACGTCTGCTCGACTCGTGGGAGCGTCGGCAGGAGGTGATGCTTGGGTACTCCGATTCAAACAAGGATGGCGGGATGCTCACCAGCACGTGGGAGATATTCAAGGCCCATCGCGCGCTGCATCAAGTTGCTGCCGAGTGCGACGTAAAGCTCACGTTGTTTCATGGACGAGGTGGGACGGTCGGGCGTGGTGGTGGTCCAACCCATCACGCGATCATCGCGCAACCGCAGGGCGCCTTCACGGGTCAGATAAAGATCACCGAACAAGGCGAAGTAATGAATTGGAAGTATTCGGATCGGATACTCGCCGAAAGAAACCTCGAGTTGATGATTGCAGCGTCGCTGGAGGCGCTCTCGCGCCCCGGTGATTTTGCCGATTTGGACCAGGAAAGCGAAGCCGCGCTCGAGCAGATGTCGGAGAACGCTTTTGCGTTTTATCGAGAGAAGATCGCCGAGAACGAGGGAGTGTTGACGTACTTCGAAGAAGCGACTCCGGTTAAGGAATTAGAACATGTGCGGATCGGTTCTCGGCCCACGCGACGAAGTGGCCGGCGTGGCCTCGGTGATCTCCGCGCAATTCCGTGGGTATTTGGTTGGATGCAAAGTCGTCATGTTGTGCCGGCATGGTTTGGGGTTGGCTTTGCTCTGGAACGTTTCGCTGATGTGAAGTTGCTCGAGAGGCTGATGCGTTTTCCATTCTTCATTGAGTTGATCGCAAATGTTGAGATGGGATTGGCGAAAGCTGATCTGTCGATTGCGCGTTTGTATGCGGGACTCGTTTCGGATGCGGTGTTGCGGGAGCAAGTGTTTGGCATGCTCTTCGAAGAATTTGAGCGGACCAAAGATATGGTCCTGCGTTTGAGCGGACAGACAACGCTACTTGAGAAGAACGCCGTGTTGGCCCGTTCGATTCGATTACGCAATCCGTACGTCGATCCGTTGAGTTTGATCCAGGTTGAGTTACTGCGACGGAAACGTCGCGGTGAAGACAACGACGATCTGAACTACGCCCTTGCAGCGACGATCAACGGTATTGCAGCCGGGCTTCGAAATACCGGGTGATACAATGGCTTTACATCAAAGCGCCGAAGGCGCGGAATATGATAGCCAGGGGCAAGCGCGAGCGAAGCGAGCGCGTCGCCCCTGGTTAACTATTAAAGGCGAGTTCAAGGCCTGAAAGGCCGAAATAAGCGTCGCCGTATTACGCCCTTTCAGGGCTGGTCCGTTAGTTTAAATTCGTTACCAGGGGCGACGCGCTTCGCTTCGCTCGCGCTTGCCCCTGGCTTTCATATTTCGCGCCTTCGGCGCTTTCACGCAAAATATTTCGCGCCTTTTTGGCGCTTTCACGCAAATATTTTTTGCGCCTTTGGCGCTTGCGACGATTTATACGATTGACAAGATGTTACTGCGCGTAATATCCGGGACGAGTACGTGCTACCAGGTCGTCGCGGTTGGTGATCGAAACCTGTACCCAACGCCAGGTTTGGTCGCGCGTCGTGTTCGTCGGTTTGTATCCCAGGCTATAAACCTTCCCGAGATCGTTGATTACCTGCTCGTACACACCATTGAGATCCGATAACTTACGTGCGCGATAGTATGTACCGCCGCTCTCCTGGGCCAACAAGTTAAGCGTATTACGCGCATTCTGGTATTCTGCCTTCACCAACGGATTTCCATAGTTCTCTTCGGTATCCAGATAGATCGGCACGATAAGCGTATCGTTCTGCCGCACCTGTTCGAGTAGATCGGCAAAGGATGTTTTCGAACCACGCGATGTACCAGGATTCATCAAAGCTCCGTCAAGACCGTCACTCATCAACACCACGGCGCGACGTCGTTCCAACGACTTTGATTCAACTACATTATCGAGAGCGAATTTCACCGCATCCCACACGTTTGAGCCACCTATCTCTTCCATCTTGCCAACACTCGCTGCGAGTTGGGCGCGGTCCAACGTCAGTGGTGAGAGGACGTTTTGCGTATCAGAGAAGGTTACGATAGCGAGCCTGTCCTTTGGACGCGCTACTTCAATAAATCGCTGCGTCGATTTTCTAATCAGGTCACGCTTTTCCTTTGTCGATCCCGACAAGTCAATCAGTAATACCAGATCGAAAGGCACGTCAGTCGAAGCAAAGTAAGTGACAGTCTGTTCCTGATTGTTTTCCAGCACGCGGAAATCTTCCTTCGTTAGCGATCCGACAAACATCTTCAATTTGTTATTGAAGACACTGACGTTAAGACTCACGAGATTCGTGTCCGTTTTAATGACGTCGCTCGGGTCCACTTCATTCGCACCGAGTTGGGTCGCGTCAATCGCTTTGGTAAGTGATTCTGTTAATTGCTTTGAAAGTTGGCTGCTGGGTGGCTGCCGTGATTTGATGAGCGGTTTACCATAAGTGCGTTCGAGAGTTTTCTTATATTGGGCCATCGGCGACAGGTCATACTGTGCACGGCGCGCATCCACGTTTGCCTCGTCTTCGATCGGATAAAGAACGAGGAAGCCGCCCATACTGACTGCCTGTGAACCAAAGAGTTGTTTCATGCCGGCGCTCACCCGAAGCCGGTCAAATAGTCCAGCAAATTCCCGCTTCTGAATTGGATCCTTTTTTACGGCGGCAACGATTACCGGCAGCAAGTCGCGTTGCAGTTCGAAAGAGCCTGCATTTTTGAGAGTCTGGAAAGTAGCGAAGACGCCTTCCCGATCGACGAGGGCCGTGGTGGGCCAACCATTGGTCTTTAATATCTGACAGAGTTTGACGGTGTGATCTTCGTAGATCTTGTGTAGCTTCTCCTGGTCTGACTTCTTTGTCTGATCCCTCTCGACCACTTGCAGCAGCAACTCGCGTTGCTTGATTGCCATTTTGACCAGTTCTTCTTTGAGCTTTTTGTTTATAGCAGGTGGCGGAGACTCAATGCGCGTGAGCATCTGCCTCACATCGTCCTGTGTGAGGCACGACTGCGCTTTGATGGCAACCGAACAACAAACGAGCAAGAGGACTGTTAATAAAACGAACTTCATTCAGCTCTAATTATTACTAGAGAAGTCCGACCTGCTTGTGCAAACTCATGAAGTCGAAGTTATTCCACGCCTCAACGATCTTTCCATTCTCGATCCGGACAATCGCGATGCCGGTGAAGTCGACTGGAGATTGAGTCGCAGCTCTTCCGAGAAAATCTCCTTCGTGTTTCGCACGTATAGAGCAACGCGCGGCAACTTTGTCACCTTCAGCCACCATGTCCTCGACAACGATCATCATGTTTGGAAAGGCTTCGCGGAACAGCGTGTGAAACGGTCTGAAGTCTCGCGGACCCTTAATCGGATTCGAAGGATCATCCGATAAGCCATACGCGATCCCGTTTGCGTCGAACATCTCCTCGATCGCATCGGCGCGTCCGTTGTTCCAAACTTCCTCAAACCAGCGACGAAGTAATTGTTTGTTTTCTTCCGACATGAGGTCTCCAGTAGTAAAAATTTTTCTGTAAAAATTTTTCTTGACTTATAGAAATATAAAGCATAGATTTCGCGCAGTCCACTAGGGTTCCATTTAACCTCTCCACACAAAAATCTCCACACGACAACTGATTTCCTTTAAGGGCTAGAGCTACGGGACGACGGTCTTCCGGCTAAAGCAGTCCTGACAGACGTGTCTGTTTCCGTTTAGCCCTTTCCTTGCAACCTCATTGAAAGATAGGAGTAGACAAATGCAAACGATCCCCCAAATGCAGACTCAAGAAGCAACTGACACATACAACAAAGAACCCAAGCCCGCTTCGCAATACACCGTTGACGCCTACAACAAGGTATTGCGAGAGCTAAACTTCGACAACAAACTCGACTACGTTGACGCGTCGAAGAACTTCGTCGCCACCTACACCCATGATGATCAGATATCCACCGAGCCAATAGATCAGGTCAAGATCGACCAATCCAATAGTCCGGTGCCAGTCTGGAACCTGGCTGATTATCGTTTTCTAAAAGATGACACGGCGCCCTTCACGGTCAACCCGAGTTTATGGCGCCAGGCGCAACTCAATCTGAACAACGGATTGTTCCGGGTAACGACACGCACTTACGAAGTGGACGGCAAGCCGGTGAAGAGAAGTATCTATCAGGTGCGTGCCTTCGACCTGTCGAACATGACGATTGTCGAGACGGATAACCACATTATTGTCATCGATCCACTCATCTCGGAAGAGACAGCTAAAGCAGCGTTGAATCTCTATTACGAAACCCGTCCACCAAACCAGCCGAAATTTCCGGTTAGGGCGGTCTTCTATACCCACAGCCACATTGACCACTACGGTGGCGTGAATGGCGTAATCAGCGCGGACGATGTGCAGTCTAAGAAAGTCGACGTCTATGCGCCCAACGGATTTCTTGATCACGCGGTCAGCGAGAATGTTTACGCCGGTAGTGCGATGGCCCGGCGTGCCATTTACATGTACGGAGCGATACTGGATCCGGGTGACAGAGGTCAGGTGGATAGTGGTTTGGGAAAAACCACCTCGACCGGCCAGAGTGGGCTGATTCCACCGACGGTCGTGATTTCAGATAACCTCGAGAAGCATAACATCGACGGTGTAGAGATTGTTTTCCAGTTAGCAGAGGACACGGAAGCGCCGTCGGAAATGCTGTTTCATTTTCCGCAGTTCAGAGCGTTGTGCGCTGCGGAAGACATGACGCATAACCTGCACAACCTGTATTCGTTACGTGGTGCGCAGGTTCGCAGCGCGTTGGCCTGGTGGAAAGTCATCAACGACACCATCCAGCTTTTCGCGAAAGACCTTGATGTTATTTTTGCCCAGCACCACTGGCCGATGTGGAATGACGTACCGGGTAAGATAGTGCACTTCCTCAGAAAACAGCGCGACCTCTACAAATACCTTCATGACCAATCGCTGCGCTTGCTGAACCACGGGCGCACTATGCTCGAGCTATCAGAGATAATCGAATTACCCATTAGCCTTTCCCATGAATGGTATAACCGCGGGTATTACGGCACTGTCAATCACGACTCGAAGGCAGTTTATCAGCGGTACATAGGATGGTACGACGCCAATCCCGCAACCCTCCACGCGTTGCCACCGGTGGACGCATCGAAAAGGTATGTTGAGTACATGGGTGGCGCTGAGACTGTGCTCAACAAGGCACAGCAGGCGTTTGATAGAGGTGAATATCGCTGGGTGGTGGAAGTCGTCAACCACGTGATCTTTGCTGACCCCGACAGTTCCCAAATCAACCCAGTTAATCCCTTCACGGCCAATGCGAAACTTCTTCAGGCGGATGCGTTGGAGCAGTTGGGTTATCAGGCCGAGTCTGGCCCATGGCGCAATTGTTATTTGATGGGAGCGCACGAACTGCGACACGGCGTATCGCCACTCCTTCAATCGCATCCGCTCAGCACGGCTGTGATGAGTGCGATGACACTTGATCAATACTTCGACTATATGGGGTTGCGCTTCAACGCCCCAAAGGCGAAGGCTGATCCATTCTTCGAGAAGCACGTCACGATAAACTGGATCATTGACGATGGCGGAACTCCCCAGTATTACTCGCTCGAGTCTGTTGACTACACGCTACCGTATACCAGCTATGAACACGAGATTGCGTTGCCTATGGCGGACGTTACACTAATCATGGAGCGTAGTGTTCTTAATGAAATCTCGACCACTTCGCACATAAGCATGAGTAAAGCATTCAATTTCGCGATCGATGCGGGCAAAATCAAGGTAGTGGGGCCAGGTAATGCGACGATAGTGACGAAAATCCTGGATCACCTGGATATCTTTCCAGCGAATTTCAATATCGTCACACCCAGACAGGAAAAGGATTTGGTCTAAGACTGTCGGTGTGGGTCTTCCTGGTAATCAGGAAATGTGATTGGACACGGTCAGCACGCTTTGCCTCAAAAGTCGGTAATCGTGCTTGGATACAGTCAGTACCGTCCGCGGTAGCAACTGTGTTTGATGTCAAGCAGCAACTGGCTGCTGCGGACTTTTCCAAGTGGTGCTATCACGCATCATGACGTTAATGATCACCAGCAGTTTGCGCATGCAAGCAGTGATAGCAACCTTGAAAGACTTCTGGTTGGAGCGCAGCCGCTGATAGAACTCTTTGAGCACTGGGTTATGGCGTGAGGCGGTCAGAGCAGCCATATAAAGTACGCGGCGCAGTTGGGCGCGGCCGCCGTAGATATGACGGGTGCCGCGTTGCTGGCCACTGTCGCGATTAAGTGGCGCGACGCCAGCTAGCTTGCTGATCTTTTGCCGGTCAAGCTGACCCAGTTCCGGCAAATCGGCAATCAGCGTGAAAGACGTCACCGGGCCAATGCCGGGGACACTTTGTAAGATTTTATCTTTGGCTTGCCAGCAGGCCGAGGTTTGCAACAGCGCTTTGAGTTGCTGGTCGAGTTCAGCAATGCAGTCCTCTAACCAATCGATGTGCTCTTTGATTTTGTCGCGCACCGTGTCGGAAGTCGCGGACCCGCGCCGATTTTTCTCGTCGCTGAGCATTTCCACGAGTTGCCCGCGACGGCCCATCAAGGCGTCTAACTCTTGCTCGTCCTTTGACTTAATGGGCCGCAATGGTGGTTTTATGGCAGCCGCAAAGTGGGCCAGCACACGCGCATCAAGGCGGTCAGTTTTAGCCAGTTGGCCGAGGGCTTTGGCAAAAGCGCGCACTTGCCTGGGGTTGACCACGCGCACCGGCAAACCGACCGCATGCAAGGCGTTGACTACAGGCAGCTCCAAACCACCGGTAGCTTCCAGCACAATCAGCGCCGGCCGCAAAGCGATCAGTTCGGCGCCCAGTTGGCCAAAGGAGTTCATTTTATTGGGACAACGGAATTGGTAGTCGCGCTCGTGCACGGCCACTTCCAACTGTTGTTTGGAAACGTCAATACCAATGAAAGGCCGGGACTGTTTTTTAGACATGATGGGGTTCTCCTTCCCAAGCTTGCGAATGCGGGCTCGCGGCCCAAGCAACTGTTCGGGTTTATGGAAAACGAGGCGCAACGATCAAAAGGCTACCGCACGGGCTCGAAGCAACCAAGCGGATGAACGATCTGCTGCACCTCTGGGACCAATCGCTTTCTAGCTGGCGACTGGCACAGGCAATGAATAACTTGCACGGACTTAACATACAAGCGGATGGGTGCGCCGCAGGCAATCAATCGCAAAAGGCTGTGCACCCACCCGCTATCGCGAGGTGGTACTGATGTTATGAAGCAGCGCCTCCGTTCGTGAGTTGTTAAACTCACGTTCAGCTTACTGATATGAGACTGAAAGGAGGCGCTGTGGACAAAATATATATCGGCGTTGACTTTCATGCACGACAACAGACGCCCTGTTATTTGAAAACTGAAACTGGCGAACTCGTCATTACTGAACTGCAGCACCAGGACAAAGAGCAAGTACGTGCTTTCTACCAACAGTTCCAGGGACCAGTAATCGTGGGCCTGGAAGCCAGTGGATACAGTCCCTGGTTCGAAGCGCTGCTGGAGCAACTGGGTTGCGAAGTCTGGCTTGGTCACGCCACCGAAATCAGGCGCCGGGCACGTTGGCGCCAGAAGAACGATCGGCGCGACGCGGAACTCATTTGGGACTTAATGGTCCACGATGAATTTCCCCGTTTGCATCGCCCGGCAGTGCAGAGTCGCGAAGTCCTGCGCATGCTGCGTTACCGGCAAAAGCTGATCAAGCTGCGCACCATGACTAAAAACAGTCTGCAGGCGATCGCCCTGCAAGCCGGCTTAGCCAAAGGCAAGCAGTTGTTCACCGGCGCCGGCCAGGAGGAGTTCCAGGTGGTGGCCATGTCTCCCGTGCTGCAATGGCAACGCGAGCACTGGTTCGAACTGCTAAAGCCATTCAACCAACAACTGTTGGAAACCATGGTCTGGTTCAAGGCGCAAAGCAAAGACGATGTCGGTATCCAGCGCTTGCGGACGCATCCCGGCATTGGGCTACTGACTTCGCTCTGCCTCTTGCACACGCTGCAACCCGTTAGTCGCTTTCGCAATGCGCGCAAGGTGACGGCTTATGCGGGCTTCGATCCGGTGGAACGTTCCTCAGCCGAGCGGCAACACTTTCTGGGGATCAGCAAAGCCGGGTCACGGATGCTGCGTTACCTGTTGGTGGAGGCAGTGCAGACAGCGGTGCGTTATGACGAGGACTTAAAGCGTTTCTATCAACGCCTGGCAGCGCGACGTGGCCGCCCGAAGGCCAAAGTGGCCGCTGCCAGAAAACTACTCATCCGCGCTTACATCATGATGCGGGATGAGATCGATTATGCGGAATTCCGACGTCGAGCCGTCGCAGTTCGGCTTGCCCGCCAAGGTCATGGGCCAACTAAGGTGCCCGCGGTACTGATTGGGCGGCCGACCTCTCCTGACGCTTAGCTAGCGTCGCTGCCCGCCTCGCCGAGCTCACTTAGGGCTCGCTCGGCGGGTAGCTCCGGAGAGAGCGAAGTAAACCTCATGGACGATGACCGCATAGATGATTGAGCGTGGCTTGACAGCCTTGCTCAGTTGAGGACCGCTAACGGCGGTAAACTAAAAACTAACAGTCTCATGTCAAAGAGCGACAAACTAAACAACACCGGAGGCGCTGTGGCGTCACGTTCGAAGTCTGCTCAAAAAGTGCTTGACAGCAAACGACGCTTCATAGATGACCCTGTCCAAGTCAGGTTCTGACTTTGAGGCACAGGCGTTGCACGATGGAACGTATCCTCATCAGGTCCATCCCATCTCTCCTTTCGAGCTTGATGATCTACGCTTTCGCAGCTGCGGCTGCAGTAGACCGTTCAAGCCAATCTTTAAAGTAAGTTGGGCCAAGCTGGGCTTCACCAAGAGGAACGAGTGAACGTTCGTCCAACTCTGCGCCGAAGTAGCGAGCCTGCGAGTCGACGACAATTTCGCGCTGATCGTTACGGGCGCTTAGGCACTGACTGATGAATTCATCGAAACGAAACCGTTCGGGCCCCGCTATTTCGTTGGTCCCATTCAAAGGAGATCCGGTCGCAACGCTGCCGACGGCACTAGCGACATCGTCCGCCGCCATAGGTTGGATCAATGCCTGCGGCAAACGAACCGTGTTGCCAACAGTGGCGGAGTCAGCGATGCTTTTACCGAACTCAAAGAATTGTGTGGCACGGACGATCGAGTATGGAACTGAAGATTCCTTGATGAGTTTCTCCTGAGCCAGCTTGGCGCGAAGGTAGCCGCTTTCCGGCACGCGATCGGTGCCCACGATCGACAGCACCACATGGTGTGTCACGCCCGCCGCTTCTTCCGCGGCAAGTAGATTGCGCGTTGACGTCTGGAAAAAGTTCATGACTGCTGTGTCTTCGAATGAGGGTGAGTTTGATACGTCGATAACGACGTTGGCGCCAACGAGTACTTCAGCCAATCCTTCGCCAGTGATTGTATTGACGCCGGTAGTAGGCGCAGCAGCCACCGCCTCGTGGCCCTGCGCAGTAAAGTTAGCGATAAGCTTTGATCCGATCAGACCAGTCCCACCAATAACTACGATTTTCATCAACCCTCTCCTTTCGATTTCACCTCGTGTTGCAGCTGTGTCACACATCAGCGTGCTGTTCGGTCATTGCTTGAATCTCCACAAACTCTAGGTGTGTAGTTGGGCCGGGTCAGTACCGTAACGCGGTAGCGTCGGGTCGACGCTGTGCATTTACGAGACTCACCCGACGCTACCGCGTTACGGTACTGACCCGGCCCAAGCAGGTCATTCACGTCAAGTTCAGACGTGTAAGCAGCATATCAATATCCGATGCGGATATCGTATCATTGGCCAATGCAAACCAAGGGCAGTCGTTGACGCGTCAGCCGATGGCATCAAGCAGATCTGGTGGTTGAGCGACCCAGCAAACTCGGAGCGATTGCTCCCGCGTTATCGCGATTGGGCTCGCAGAGCTCGACATGAAGAGAGCGATTCAAATTCTTTCGATCTTTTTGCTCTTGACGTTAGCGTCGGCTGTAAGTGCCCAGACTGTGACGTGTGGGATCGTCGAGATCGATGGACCAGCTACTGTGGATCCGGGAACGACGTTGGTGTTCAGAGTCAAAGTGCTTCAAGTCTCGAAGCCGGAATTCAAGTGGAATATTTCAGTAGGCACGATTGTCGGGGGCCAGGGGACTGACACGATTTCAGTAGATACTGTTGGGCTTGCTGGTCAGCAAGTGACTGTTACAGTGGAATTAGCCAGTGTGCCGTTTGGCTGTAATAACTCAGCCTCTAAAACGACTGGAGTTGCTCCGCCCCCTCCCACTCAGTGTGCGTTTGATTCTTACGGAGACATCAAGTTTGAAGACGAGCAGGCGCGATTGGACAATTTGGCTATTCAAGTCCTGAACTGGCAGGGGAGGGGACTCATCCAAATGGCTGCAGGTCAGAAAACCTTTAAAGGGGAAGCAGCTTACCGTCTTGCTCGTGCTAAATCATATTTGGTGGGTTTTAGAGATATCGATTCAAGCCGAATCATCACAGCGGATTGTGGTTTTACTACGGATCTGACAACCACACTTTGGGTCGTTCCACCGGGCGCCACGTTGCCCGAGTGCAATACTGTCGGTCAAATACCTCTCTCAGAAGTGAAGTTCACCCAATCACGTCCTAAGTCCTCAAAGAAACGCCGCTGATCAAAACCGTGTCACAAGATGGCCCAGCATGCAGGTGAAGGGTGGAAAGAAGTAACCAGCAAAGTAACTGTAGTTAATTCGCCACCGGTTTACACGGATCCGTAAATCATCCGTGCAAATCCGTGGCTAAAAATTGCTCTGGCTTGGAGCACGTTCTATCGGTAGGTACTCGGGCACTGCAGAGGGAAATTCTTTCTTCAATTGCTATCTTCCACCAACCGTATATGATACGCTCGCGGCATGAGCGTTAGATATCACGTGATTTCGTGGCTAGACGGTACTTGGAGTGTAAGCCGATCAGGGGCCAAGCGTGCCACAAGTGTGCATTCTTCACATCGTGAGGCTGTCGAAAAGGCACGCAAATTGGCGGAGAAAGATTTGACTGGCGGCACTGTCGTCATCCACCGCGTTGACGGGACCGTCAGACGTCGGACTACCTACGGGAAAGATCCTTACCCTCTACGTGACCACTCACGTGTGAAGAAGTAGTTAGTCAATTCCCAGGCGTCCTCAACCGCCACCAATAACGAAAAAGGGCAGTAACATACTTAGCTGACCGGGGTCTTTGCTCCGGAGGAGCAGCATGTTTATAGCCCGGCCACCACCACAAATGGCTCGCTCCGTTAGGAGCGAAATGTAGCTGGTGTCTACATTGCGCTCCGATGGAGCGCGCGTTGTTTAGGTATTGACGAGCTATAAACATGCTGCTCCTCCGGAGCAAAGACCTCGGTCAGCTAAGTATGTTATTGCCCGAAAAAGGTACCAGATAAATTTCGGGCGAGTGTATTTATCAACTGTCCTCTCGACGACGAATACAAACTGCTGCTCCGACCCATGCTATTTACCTTGGTGTATGTCGGACTATTCCCGAGGCTGGCGTCAGAGAAGTCAGATTCACTTATCCAAGCCACTAACTTCAATCACTGATTGTCCACTCAAAAGCTGAAGCTGATTTATAGCCTTTAGGGATCTCTGGAGAAATCATAAAACACGCGGAAGAGATTGCCGTCCAGGTCGGAGGCTGTGAACTCATGCAGCTTCCACGGCTTCGACTCCGGAGGGGAGAGGATTCTTGCACCGGCGGTGTTCCAGATCTCGTAGATCTCATCAACCTCTTGCTTGCTATCGAGGTTGAGCCAGATCATCACTGGCGGTGCGTTGCCATGATGCGTGCGGAAGTTAGTGTCGGTGAGAAACATCCGGCAGTGCCCGTTTGAGATTCCGGCGATCCCGCCGTCGGCGCCGCCCCAGTCCAAACTGAACCCGAGTTTACGTTGATAGTAATCAAGCGCCGCGTCCATATCGGTCACGGGTATTTCAGGCACTGGAGATGGGAGTTCACGCTTCATCGGAATACCTCACGCAATTGAGAGTTCGCGGCTCAAGCCATGGACCAGCACATCGACCGCTTCTCGTGTTTGCACTGCCAGGCGCAGGTATCGCTCGGATGAGCCGATCTTGTTGCTGCATTCTCGCACCATCAACCCATACTGTTCCAGCAATCGATTTCTAAGCTTGCGGCCTGGCACCTCGCGTGGCAACTCGACGTAGAGGAAATTAGCCCTTGAAGGAAAGACTCTTAAGCCGGGAATTCGTGCGAGTTGATTCAGCATATACGTTCTGTCTTGCACGACAAGAGCAAGGCTTTGCCGGAATTCGTCCTTAAACTCTGTCACGGTTTTCAGAATGTATGCGGCCAACCCGTTGACGTTCCAGAAGGGAAGTTGAGATCTGAGCCGAGCGGCCGCGCTGGAATTCATTGCTGCGTAACCGAGTCGGACCCCATGCCAACCTAATGACTTACCAAGACTCTTAACTACCACCAGATTCGGAGCGCTCGGTATCAAGGTCACCGCGCTTTCGAGATCTGCAAAGTCGAGGAACGACTCATCAATCACAATCAGCTCAACTTGCGGCAAACTGAGTACGAGCTCTTCAATCTCGCCGGCCTCGAACCATGCACCGGTCGGATTGTTTGGATTCGAAATCACCAGCATTCTTATATCAAGCTCGTTGACTCGCGACACTAGTTCTGCAACCTCGAGACGAAAATTTCTCAGGACATCGTGATTGATCGTATGGAGTGGAATGCCCAGTTCGTTTGGCAGATCGGTCCAACGGCTAAACGTGGGAATCGGTGTGAGTATTGGACCACGAGTAAGGTGGCACAGTCGCGTAATAATTTCTGTTGATCCATTTGCCGGCACGATGCATTCCGGCGGGACCCCGGCAATGTCGCCGATGTGTTTCGCATGGACCTCAGCATAGTCGGGATAGTATCTAAGAATTTCAGGCAAACGCTCGGTGATGCGTTGGACCATTTGCGGGGGCGGAAAGTGCAGATTGACAGGTATGCAAAAGTCCAGCAGTGGACCACTGTAAACTGCGCTTTCTTTGAGCGAAAAAAAGGATGGGTTGTGCGAAGGTACGTTGAAAAGATCTGCGGCAGTGTTACTCATATGAACTCTCCTCTAATTCGACGTGTAACAGGACAATTTCTTCCGTTTTATTGTTTAGGAGAAGGAGGAGAGTGGTGATGCTGGTACTGAACGCGTGAGAGTGCGTTGACTTGCACACAAAAATGCTACAATCACGCCGGCCTATGATTGTCCGCTAAAAAAGTTGCTGCTGTTCTGTGAATCGAGACGCGCACCGGGCGTGATTTTTGTAGTGTCTTCACAGCCAACGCAGTAACTCATCCATCCCAAAACCTCAATTCAAATACAACGTTTAATCGACGGCTGCAGTGTGTAGAGGACCATCATGGATCTGACAAGCTTTGGTTGGAGTGAGTTCTTTGAGATCAATTTCAAATCATATGAGGGGCAGGGCTATACGGCTGGCCGAGTCGTGCTCGAACACAAAAATCTCTTCCGTGTCTATACCCAACACGGAGATGTGCTCGCGGAAATCGCTGGCCGGCTGCGGCACGACGCTGTGAATCGAAGTGACCTGCCTGCCGTAGGTGACTGGGTAGTGATTCGTTCTCGGCTAGAGCACGGCAGAGTAATAATTCATGCCGTCCTGCCGCGCAGGACCAGTTTTGCACGCAAGATTGCTGGGTCACGCACCGAAGAACAGATCGTCGGCGCGAATATTGACACCGTATTCCTGCTCACATCGCTGAATCAGGATTTCAGTTTGCGCAGGATCGAACGCTATCTCATTATTGCGTGGGAGAGCGGCGCAAATCCGATCATCATTTTAAGCAAGTCGGATCTATGCGACCGACTGTCTGATGCGATCGATGAGGTGCGATCCGTTGCTCGTGGTGTGCCTGTACATGCGATCAGTGTTGTCACTGGGAATGGATTGCATGATATCGCGCAGTATTTCAAGTGCGGGCAGACGGTTGCACTGCTAGGTTCATCGGGTGTAGGAAAATCGAGCCTGATAAATCATCTGGCGGGCCTCGATCGCTTGCGAGTTCAAACAGTGCGCGAGCATGACGATCGTGGAAAACATACGACAACTCATCGCGAGCTGGTTCTACTACCTGCCGGAGGACTCGTACTTGACACTCCCGGCATGCGTGAATTGCAGCTCTGGGATGGCGACGAGAGTTTGCAGTTGGTTTTTGATGATATCAAGGCGCTGGTCGGCCGTTGTTTCTTCAGTGACTGCCGCCATCAAGACGAGCCCCGGTGTGTGATCCGTGAAGCGTTAGCCGCGGGAACGATCGACACTGGACGATATCAGAGTTATGAGAAGTTACAGAAAGAGCTGGAATACCAGGCTCGGAGAAAAGACAAACTGTCGGAGATAGTGGAGAAGAAGAAGTGGAAGAAGCTCTCGCGCCTCGCATCTGAGCGTGCACGTCTGAAGCGGCGCTAGGTTGGTTTCTCTTTGGGTGGTGATATAGTTTGTCGCAATTTGGCATAGCCCGACATGGAAACGCCTCCGATCCAATCTCGACGCTTGCGTGATTACACCAGCACGCTGTTCGAGGTCTTCATCGCAACCTTTACTATCATCCCGTTTTTTGTGCTGGCGTATTTCTATCAGTCGCTGTCCGCGCAGGTGCCTCTGTTTCTGAACTTGAGTGGCGATGTCGAGACGTGGGCGGAGAAGAGCGTCCTGTCAGTGTTCCGAGTGCCATTGTTGGCCCTCATCACACAGGTCGCATTGCTGATAGTCAAATACGGCACGGTGCAATCTAAACTAGTTGCGGCGCAGACGAAGCTTCAGGACCAGTATCTTCGTCTTAGCATTGGCTTGTGGGATTGGTTTCGGTGGGCTGTCGCATTCAAGATGATCGCTGAGTCGCTCGACACGATTTTTCTGAGCATCGACCGATTCAGATATCTCGCCCGACCCGCTTTCATCATGAGTGCGATAGGAGCCGGCCTCGGGGTGGTGGGTGCGCTAGTTTACCTTTACCGGCTGCTTGTAGCGTCGCGAGCGATGAAAGCACAGAATGTGAGAGTTGCGGAGCCGGTTGGTGCCCAGCATGTGTACGGCGGGATTTTGTACTTCAATCCATCCGATTCTTCTCTATTCGTAAGCAAGCACATTCTCAATTTCGGCAACAAGTGGGCGTGGGTTTTGATCGCGTCTATAATCGCTTATCCGCTGCTGGTATTTTGGCCGGTTTAACTCGCAGAACTAGGAGTTCAGGTCTTGCTCTATAGATGAGACCCTGTGCGCCCAGCGCCGAAGGCGCGAAATATGATAGCCAGGAGCAGATGAGACCCTGTGCGTCCAGCGCCGAAGGCGCGAAATATGATAGCCAGGGGCAAGCGCTGAGCGCAGCGAAGCGCGTCGCCCCTGGTTAGAAAAAAACAAATCGACGAGAGCACTGAAAGTGCGAAATATCGTTGACGTTTATTTCGCTCTTTCAGAGCTCGATGGTCCACGATGGTTTATCCAGGGGCGACGCACCTCGCTGCGCTCGGTGCTTGCCCCTGGCTATTATATTTCGCGCCTTTGGCGCTGCGCTGAGTGAAGTCCAAACTCTTAAGCTTTGCCTTGGCGCTGCGCGGAGTGAAGTCCAACTCTTGAGCTTTGCCTTGCGCTGTGCAGACTGAATTGAATAAACCTTAAATGCAAACAGTTCCAACGGGAGAAGTGCAGGCTGCCGCGCCGTATCTAGCCTCGAGCGGCGTCAAAGAAAATTTATTGCAACGGTTGTGCGCGGCTCTGTTCAAACCGGTCGATATCTCATTCCTCGTGTTTTTCCGCATCCTCTTCGGCGGCATCATGCTGTGGGAGTCTTATCGCTACTTCACTCACGGTTGGATCGCGCGTTACTACGTTGAACCTGCTCTTACTTTCAGTTACTACGGGTTTAGTTGGGTGAAGCCATGGCCGGGGCGCGGGATGTACATTCACTTTGCCCTGCTCGGTTTGGCTGCCGCTTGCGTGATGGCGGGATTCCTTTACCGCATTGCTGCACCGGTCCTTTTTCTTGCGTTCACGTACTTTTTTCTCCTGGACCAAACGCGTTATCTGAATCATTTCTACCTGGTCTGTCTGATCAGTTTTCTGATGTGTTTCCTTCCCGCTGAGCGAGCTTTTTCCGTCGATGCGTTGCTGCGTCCAAGAATCCGTTCAGACTATGTTCCAGCGTGGACGTTGTGGCTGCTGCGAGTGCAAGTCGGCATACCATTTTTCTACGGTGGTATTGCCAAACTTAACAGCGATTGGATCCTTGGCGGCGAGCCAATGCGCTCGTGGTTACTACCTTTGACTAAAGTGCCAGGAGGTAGCGAGTTCTTCACGTCCGACCTTGTCGTTTACGGTTTCGTGATCGGGGGGTTGCTGCTCGACTTACTGGTGGTGCCACTGCTTCTATGGCGACGCACGCGAATCTTCGCATTCGTAGCGGCAGTCTTATTCAATCTAATCAACGCCGTAATCTTCGACATCGGCATCTTTCCGTGGTTAATGCTGGGCGCGCTTTTGATTTTCTTTCCGCCCGACCTGATGCGCCACTTCGCCAGGAGGTTCATGTCGCCAGGAGAGGAGTTTGTCGAAACAGAGCCGTCGCAAGTCTCAACTGCGGAAAGTTTCCCATCGTTATCCGCCTCGCAAAAGTTAGTTGCCGGATTGTTGGCCGCGTACCTTGTTATCCAGCTTCTTTTACCACTTCGACATTACCTCTATCCGGGCAACGTGAGTTGGACCGAAGAAGGACACAATTTTTCGTGGCATATGAAGTTGCGAACAAAGACTGGCGAATCACTCTTTACTGTTACACATCCACAAAGTGGACAAACCTGGACCATCAAACCGGAGGATTATTTAAAACGTCATCAGGTGGTGAAGCTGACGAAGCCGGATCTGATCTTGCTCTTCTCGCATCATCTTGCGGAAGAAAAGAGGCGTGAAGGTTACGAGAATGTTGAAGTGCGGGCTCGTGTAATGGTTTCTCTTAACGGCCGCGAGCCGCAGTTGCTAGTAGATTCCAACGTCGACCTCGCTAAAGAGCAGATGAGTTTGTTCCCCGCGCGCTGGATCGTGCCGCTAACGACGCCACTCGGATCAGGAAGTTTTTATAAAGGCAATCAGGTCACAGACCAGGAAAACGAGCTTGGCGAACCGTAGCTTAAAACTCAAGAGTCAGGAACCGTCGTTAGACAAGCTCCTGACCCTCGAGGCAAAGCTGTTCAGATACTAACTAGAACGCCGTCCGCTGCATACCGGCCTTCAGCGCCTCGTCGATGCGGGCGATCGATTCATTCAAGTGCGCCCGAACCTCAAGAGACGTTGACAAACCAGGCTTTGCAACCGTTCGTTGCAACTGTCCGCGAATCGTTACAAGACTTTGACGCGCCAAAGTGCGTGCATCTTCCGGAACAGCAGCGTCTCGCAATACCATGCCGATCATCTTGCGCAGATGTTCGCGCTGCAATGAACGACGGTGACTATTAATATTGACCGACATTCCCGGATTCTTTGTTTCGTCCCAAATCGAATCCTGGACTTCCGTAAACAGCAAACCCAGGGTAAACGGCTGGGTCGGAGCCGAAACTCGCAACTCCGAATCCTGAATTCTCGCCAACACAGTCGGCAGGAAGATTCGATCCAGCACTTGCCGCTGCAGGTTGAAGACTACCTGATGGATCGGCACGTCCTGACGTCCTGGCGTGAAGTTGTTGAAATCGATAAAGCGCTCGTTTTCCAACTTGTTCAGCAGTTGCGGCTTGAATTGAAAAGCCGTTGGTGCAAACAAGTTCTCGCGTAACAATTGCAGCGCTTGCTTTTGCTTGTCTGCGGCTACGGGTTCAAACGGTAAACGATTGCCGGGGTCGCCGACGTGACTGCGGTAGTGATACATGCCGCCGATGTACTTCGACGCGAGGAACAGAGACTGCGCCGTCTGGCCGAGAGCCGAGTTAAAGCTGCGCCTTAATACCTGATAGCCTTCACCAGGTCTCTCCAGCCGTGCCTCCATGTTGCTCCAGATTTCCCGAGCGAGTCCGACGCGATGCGAATAATACTTGAGCGGATCGGTGCCCAGGTCGAAGCGGTTGACCACAGGATCCATATCGAGTCCTGGACCAAAGCCCGCATCCTCATCGGTGTCATAAGCCAATTGCGGCTCGGCGGCTCGTGACGCGATCTTTCGCAACTCCGTTTGCTCGCCTTCGATGGTCGACGAGTCGATCGGTTTATATGCGTATTCAATGGCCCAGTAATCATATGGACCGAGAGTGGATTGGTGGTATTCACCCTGTCTGCCACCACGTGCGGCGATGTTCGTGGGAATGTAATCCATCACCGAGCCGGTGAGCCCATCGCGTGCAGTAATGGTTGGATCCTGCGCGTTCTCGAAAGTGTGGATCGTGCTGGCGCGGAAGTTGTGGCGGAGTCCCAACGTGTGGCCCACTTCGTGAGCAGCGATTTCACGCAGGAAATCCTTGATGAACTTGTCAGCCTCGGCGCCATTTGGATCCATGCCGCGTCCGACCAAAAGATCGAAACCAAACTCGGCATCCTTCACGGCAGCGCCCGCGAAATCACATTGATAACGAGCGTTGAGCACACTCCATGGCGCAACAAATGCCCGCGGACTTGAATACTCCCACGGCATCCCGGCCGGAAGAATCTGCTCGTGCACTTCGCGCCGGAAGAATCGAGTCATCGCTTCCGAGAAACGAATGTCAGCGTCGTAGATCTGACCAGTCACAGGATCCGTACGCGACGGTCCCTGTGCGAAGCCCGGATCCGGATAACCCGCAAACCAACGAATGGTGCTGTAACGAGTGTCACCGGGATCCCAATCCGCGTCATCCGGTTGTATCTTTACTTCAACCGCGTTTTGAAATCCGATCTGCTCGAATGCTTTATTCCACATGAGCACGCCGTCGCGGATTGAATCGCGATACTTCACCGGAATCGTATTCTCCAGCCAGAAAACGATCGGTTGCTTTGGAGGCGACAACGCTGCCGACGGATCCTGTTTCACGAGGTGCCAACGATTAACGTAACGCTTCGTGGTGGTGTTGCGGTTGTCGTCGCTGTAGTCCTCCATCGAGTTGACGAAGTGGCCGACGCGAGCATCTGCGAGTCGCGGCCGAAAACCTGTGTTCGGGCGCTCACTGATGCTATAACGCAAATGGAAAAGCATGCTGCGCACGTCGGGAAGATTACCCGGCGGCGGAGGCAGCGGCGGAGGCGGTTGACCGGGTGCAAGCATCGGCGGCAGTGGCGGACGTTCCGTTGCGTAATGCGCGATCGTTTCGATCTCTACGTTTTGCGGGAACGACTTGACTGTGCCGAAGACACTGTTCTTTGCGTCGAAACGATAGGGAATTCTGAACGTCGCTTCCAAATCGTAACTAAGCATCGGCAGGTCTGTGAGCACAAAAGCGCCGAGGTCGATGAGAATACTCTTGCGTTCCGGATGTGGCAGGCTCTCGATCTTGGTGATGCCGAGAATCGAGTCGCTGAACGATCTCTTGACCGCGCGGCTCATCGGACCGTTTTCAGCCCAGAAGCGCGTGTTCTTGACCATCAGCTGCACGTTTTTTCCCTGCTTGTGAAAAACAATTGGCGCCTCACCGGCCATTGCGGCGGCATAAAAGCCACGTTCGCCAATGCCGGAGTCAATTGTCATTGACACCAGGTAAACTTTCTCGAGCTGCTCGGGGAGAATCTCAAGAAAGACTTTTTCGTCTGTGCGATAGAGCGTAAAGAGACCTTTGACAACCTGGGCATCTTTGACGATTTCCGCAAAGGCTTTTTCTTTCGGCGGCTCAGGTGGCTTCGCAGGCGTTGCGGGACTCTTTGCATCAGCCGCCGGCGTTTGCCCAGCCGCCGGAGCAGTTGGATTTGGCTGCTGCGGCTGCTGAGCGAAAACCATTGGGGTGCAAAGCAGAAGTATTGAGATAAGGAAACCGGTTCGGTTTTTCATTTGGTCGACTCCTTTTGACCGGAAAATGGGGACTTGTGAAAAATCCGCGGACGGATCCCTGCCACCAGTAGGTCGGAGGTTCCCCCCGGGAAGGTTAAATTGATTAGAGCAGCGCAGTTGAAAAACTATAGCTAATGACTATAACGGTTTGAGGGTCCGAATTATTACTCGTTTAACCGCCAAAGGTAAAGCCAATTATAAGGTTTAGCCGCAGATTTTACGCAGATGAACGCCCGTTTGTTCTGCGAAATCTGCGGCTAAACCATCATTGTCAGTTGCCGAATGGCTTGAAGATGTTCGAGAACGCCCAGTTGCTCTGCGAAATACCGCTACAAACTGGGGAAGCAAAGCCCTGGTTTGGGCAACTGCCATTGTCGCGTGCCACTGACCACATCGACAGTCGGGTGATGTAGCTGTTTGCGTTCGCGAAGTTCAATAGCATTTGCGCGTCTGACAGTTGAAAGATTTCCGTGTTGACGTCGTTAATTCCGATCATCGGAGTCACTCCGATCGTGGCGGTCAAGCCGGCGGCCACTACCTGATTATGGGTGTTGCTCGCGGCTTGTGTAGCGCTGAGTCCCATCTGACCTCCATTATCGTTGGCCGACCCGTAGTCCATTGCCATGATGTTGACTACATTGAGGTTGAGTCCGGCAGCTTTCACGCTGTTTAGGATATTGACACCACTCGCCACCAATCCGGTTGGCAGGACTGGCAGCGTGTAGGAAATTACCAGACCGGGATTCGCGTTCTTTAGTCCAACCAATGCCTGGTTGCGACGATTGATTGAGGCCTGATCGGTAGTCGCTCCGCCTTCGATGTCAAAGTCGAGTCGCACCGGAGTGCTGCTGTTCACACTATACTTATTGAGTACCGATTGGTAAGCAGCCTGAAGGCTCGACACGGTGGTGCAACCGAGTGCCAGTTCAGTACCCGAAGCACCGCCGAAGGAGATGATCACGTCGCCGCCGGCAGCACGTATGCCCTGAACAAGCGAAAGTATCGTTGTGCCATTGGGCAGCGTGTCGTTCGCGACTGTCGCACCAACACCGCCCCACGTGGGCGTGCAGCCGCCGTTACCGACGACGAATCCGAGAGTGAAGACCTTGATTCCGGATTGCTGCTGAATACTTAAGAGTTGCCAATCGACTGTGAGACCCATGTCTACGTAAGGCGCGAAGACTTTCGCGGATGGTGGTGGCGGTGGTGGACCGTTCAGCGTCGTTACATTTATCGCTGTGCTTTGTGCTGAGCTTCCTGCCGCGTCTGTGGCTGCAACGCGGAATGAGTAGGTGGTCAACGGAGATAAGCCGGTTACTGTCATGTTGGGGCTGGTTGTAGTACCGACTGCAACACCATTCCTAAAGACAGTGTAGCCGGTCAAGACGCAATTGACGGCGACCGTTGAAGCGTTCCAACTCAGATTCGTGCTGTTGCTTGTCGTGCCTGAGGCTTGTAGTCCTGTAGGCACACTGGGAACTGTGGTGCAGGCACTGCAGGTTCCGATGTTGGTCCAGGGCGCACCACTTCCTGGTCCACCGTTATTAGTGGAAGGGTTTTGGCCCTGCGTCCAGAAGTTAGCCTGATAGTTCACACCGTTAAGACTTGCCGTCATCCCGCCGGTGTAAACACTTGTAGAGTTCCATGGCGCTGCGCATGAGCCACCTCCGCCACCGCCACCTCCGGATCCACTACATGGTCCATTGCTGGTCCATGGCTGACCACTACCGGATCCACCGTTGTTAGTGGCCGGGCTTTGCCCTTGTGTCCAAAAATTTGCGGTGTAGTTGATTCCGTTAAGGCTCACCTTCATGCCGGCCGTATAGACCGTGGTGGAAACCCACGTCGCATTACAAGTCGTCTGTGCAGCGCCCACGCGCGCAAGGCACAGCAAAAGAAAAACGAGTCCGAGAGCACATTGGATCTTGCGTGCTGAGTTCATACATGTCTCCTTGGTGATTAGGAGGTGATATGGCGCGGGAAGTGAAGGCTCTTTAAATGTTGGGGGGACAAACCAGAGTGTGAGTGATTTCTATGCCTAATGACGGACGTTGTCAATAGTTGTTGGCGGCGTGTGAGATGTATCGGAGCGGTGAAGTTTGCTTTGCGCGCGGAATCGCTTTGGACCGTACCAAAGCCAGAAGCCCGTGACCGTAAAGATTAATAATGCAATTCCCATGATCGAAGTGTAAACGAGCTTGATCTGGCCGTAGTTTGTACTAAAGAAGTAGTCGAGATACGAAGCGTCGTGAAGGTTTTCGATGAAATCCGACCGACGCCTTTCCAGGTGCAGTAGTTCACCTGTGGTGCAATCGAGCTGAACTCCCCAGTAACCCTCAAGAAAAACGAACTTCACCATTCCCTTATCTGGTCGAATGTCGATGCGATCCAGTTCATGCGAAACGCCCGGTGCGTGCTGTTTCATCACCTCGAGGGCTCTTTGATGCAGCCTGTGGATCGGTAACCAGTCTTCTTTGTTAGTCGAGATGCCCTGATAAGATTTTGGCAGAATCACACCGCCGCTGTGTTTCTTCCAGCCCAGCAAGAGTCCTGTGCACGCCACAACAAAGAAAAAGACAAACAGCATCGCACCGACCGTGCGATGAACTTTCCGCGCAATTCGTAATAGTTTTGCCTGGCGCTTTCTTTGAACCGGATTCATTTTCTATTCCATTTTATAGATGCGGAGAAAGTATTATGCGGTATTAGAAACAACGTGTATCGATAGTAATAAGGTTGGCTTTGATTCAAAAGTTAACAGAGACTTAGCTATTCATATCCGACCAGCCGTGATATAAACCGCCGAACCAGCCGACAAGGCTGATTGATACGTACCACTGCCCAGATAGAACCTCACAGTAACTCTCAATCGCCCTCCCATCCCAGCGGCATAGAGCCATTGGGGAACTCCTAGTCCCAGAACCAGAAACGTATGCAGTTCAGATCGATCTGCTTACTCCGTTTTTGACCACTGTCGCCAGCAGACAGACGCCCTCGAGGTGTGTGACTGCGGTGCACCAACCACAGAGGAAAGGGCAAATGGAATGAAAAAGTCCAACTTCGGATTTGTTACCAAAACACTGCTTACATTTTCTGCCGGGCTGATGGTCCTAACGATTTCACTTACAACGGCAACGATGGCTCCGGTTAGCGAAGGATTCGAAGCAGGCGGCAAGACTTCCTACGCGGCGGCTAACGTAGCGCTGGGTTCCGGATCGTGGTTCATGGACGATGCGCTCACCGGCAATCTCTCCACTGACAGAAAGACAGGTTCTTATTCCGCCCGCATTCGCAACACCGGTCTTGTGCGCATGAACTTTAATAAGACTGGCGCGGGAACTGTTTCTGTTCAACATGCAGTGTTCGGCACCGATGGTTCAAGCACGTGGCAACTGTGGTCGTCAACAAATAATGGGAGCACCTGGACTCAAGTCGGTTCAACCGTGACTACCAGTTCGACGACACTCCAGACAGCAACATTCACCGTCAACAACGCCAACTCCATTCGCTTTGAGATCAGAAAAGTCTCCGGCGGCGCCAATCGCGTCAACGTTGACAATGTTCAGATTGGTGATTTCTCGTCTCCAACTCCTCCACCGACACCACCCAGCGAACATCTCACGATGGGAAACCCAAGCAACGCGGTCACCAACGTAGCGCAGCCGAACAATTACCTTATGGAGAAGTCGCAGTATGCGCTGTCTTACAGTCGCGATAATGGTGGGCCAAACTGGGTGAGCTGGCATCTGGACAACTCGTGGCTGGGAAGTGCGCCACGCCAGGATGACTTTCGCGCAGATACGACTCTGCCAACCGGTTGGTATCGAGTTCAAGGGACTGATTATTCCGGCTCCGGTTTTGATCGAGGCCACATGTGCCCTTCAGCAGATCGCACCGTTACTGTCACTGCCAACTCTGCGACTTTCCTGATGACCAACATGATTCCACAGCTTCCAGCTAACAATCAGGGCGTGTGGGCCAATCTGGAAAGCTACAGCCGAACTTTAGTTTCACAAGGCAACGAGCTGTACATTATTTCCGGTGGTCATGGATTGCAGTACTTCATTGCGAACGGTCATGTGGCAGTGCCCGCGCAAACGTGGAAGGTAATCATCGTGCTACCGGCCGGAAGTAACGATGTTTCACGTGTGACTACGTCGACGAGAACGATCGCTGTGGTAATGCCTAACTCAGGAACGATTGGCAGCGACTGGCGAGCGTATCGCGTAAGCGTGGATCAGGTCGAGGCGATTACGGGCTTCGATTTCTTTTCCAACGTATCCTCTGGCATACAAGCTGTGATTGAGGGACGAGTCGATAATCAGTAAGAATTAGAACTTTGCCTCAGAAGTCTAAAATATCCAAGCATGGCTTTGCCTAAAAGTCCGAATCCGGTCGGGCTGCAAGCGCCAACGGCGCAAAATATGATAGCCAGGGGCAAGCGCGAAGCGCGTCGCCCCTGGTTAACGGAAATCAATTAAAGAGAGCACTGAAAGTGCGAAATATCATCGCGATTATTACGCTCTTTCAGAGCTTCAAGGTGGTTTACGCGTGGATCCAGGGGCGACGCGCCTCGCTCTGCTCGGCGCTTGCCCCTTGGCTTTCATATTTCGCGCCTTTGGCGCTCCGCCGACTGATTCCCGACTTTTGAGGCAAAGCCTCCAAGCATCGCTCTGACTTCTAAGGCAAAGCCGCGTTAGCTAACCCTAGCTTGTCGGCTTGTTGGACTTCCCGCAGTTGGCAGCCATCCACTTCTCGCAATCCTTCTGGCTCTCCGGCCCGAAGACTTGGCTGTAGATTGCAGGATAGACGTCGCCTTGTGGGATCACTTTACAGTCTTCATATTTCTTACCAGTGCTCGCTGTCAGCGCGATGACGATATAGCCTTTCAACCTTTCGTCGGCTTTGTCGCTCATGATAGTCCTCCTTTTGTCTACGTGGTTTAAGTAAGGGCTCGCGAGCTGCGGGCTCTCGCGGGCGGGTGCGAAGCATATCGATTAACTGCTCTGAGCTCTGCCTGCAAGATTTGCAACTACAAGTACAAATTCGGCCGGCTCCACCGGCTTCGCCAGATGTACTTGATAGCCACCTGCTAAGGCACGCACTCGATCTTCGGCTTTAGCATACGCCGTTAGCGCGAGGGCTGGAATCCTGGCCGTGTCGGCGGATTCCGTCTCCCTGACTTTCTTGATCAATTCGTACCCATCCTGTTCGGGCATTCCGAGGTCACTGACCAGCACGTCCGGTTTTTGTCGCTCAATTTCCTTGATAGCTTCGGCAGCGGAGGCTGCTGTGACCACGTCAGCCTGGCACTCGGACAGTACCGCCTTCAACATCTGACGAGTATCAGAGTCGTCGTCGACGACGAGCACGCGCACACCGTCAAGGCGGGGCGGACATTCAATGCTTAGCCCCTCCGTGAGTGTTGAGTCGCTTGCAGCGGACTTGCTGACGGGTCCACGATTGATGCTGAGAACAGGCAGTTGCAGTTTGAAGGTCGCGCCGCGTCCTGGCCCATCGCTCTGCGCCTTAACTGTGCCGCCATGCAACTCAACGAGTTGGCGAACAATAGCCAGGCCGAGGCCAAGGCCACTATGTAGTCTCGTTGTTTTGCCGTCGCCCTGGCTAAACCGATCAAAAACGTATGGCAAAAACTCACTGCTTATCCCTTCGCCAGAATCCTCAACGGAAACCTGCACCTCAGAATTAACACGCTGTAGCGCGACTTCAATGTGGCCATGCTTTGGTGTGAACTTAACGGCGTTAGAAAGCAAGTTCCAGACTACCTGCTGAAGACGGTTTGCATCTCCGAATACTGGCCCGGCCTCGGCATCAAATCTCGTCTCGATTGTGATGTCTTTCGCGTCCGCGGCCGGACGAACAGTGTTCACGGCGTCGCTGACGACGTGGGCTATTTCGATCGCGCGTCGATCGAGAGTTAGTTTGCCCGTAATGATACGCGAGACGTCGAGGAGATCATCAATCAGTTTGGTTTGGAGAGTGGCATTTCGCTCAATCGCCTCCAAAGCGCGCTCACTATTCTCGGCATCCAGCTTTCCGGTGCGCAGCATGCGCGACCAACCTACCACTGCGGTCAGTGGCGTACGTAGTTCATGTGAAGCCGTGGCGAGAAACTCATCTTTAAGCCGATTTGCTTGTTCAGCTTCCTTTTGCGCAGCTTGAGCTGTCGCGAGCAGCCGCTCGCGCTCTAGTTCCATCCGCTTGCGTTCAGAAATGTCTCGAAATACCAGCACCGAGCCGACGACTTCCCCTTGTTCGTTCCGAATCGGTGCAGCGGTGTCGTCAATCGGCCATTCGGTGCCGTCTTTCGCAATGAGAATGGTGTGGTTTGCCAGTCCCACTATGGTGCCTACACCAAGTGTTCGCAGCGCGGGATTCTCGACGGGTTGACGCGTCTGTTCATTAAGGATTTGGAAGATATCGGTTAGAGATTGTCCCATCGCTTCGGCCTGGAGCCAGCCGGTGAGGGACTCGGCAACTCGGTTCATGAAGGTCACACGACCTTCGAGGTCGGTAGTGATAACTGCGTCGCCTATACTCGAAAGTGTGACCCGTAACCAGTCAGACTGTTTGCGCAAAACCTCTTCGGCTCGCCGGCGTGCGAGGTGAATACTCTGGGCATTCTGTTGCACAACCGAACGAAGTAGTTCTTCCTCTTCCTCTTTTATTGACATCAACGATCTCCGAGCAATTCAGAGGCCATGGCGGTTCCTGCCACGCGCGCCCGAATTTTTGCGAACGCTGTATCACGGGTCGTAGAAGTGTCGTCACTGAATGGAGAGAAACCGCAATCGTCTGTTGTGCCTAGTTGCGCTACCGGAATGTATTCGGCTGCCTCAAGCACGCGCTCGCAAACTTCTTCGGGCGTCTCAATCTTTGGATCGATCGGTGCAATGACTCCGACGAATACGCGATGGTCCGGCTTCATATGCGCACGAATGGTCTTCAAGACCTCGATACGATTCTTCTCGCCGGCCAGCGCGATGTAGAAGTTCCCGGCCATTAACTGGAACAGGTAAGGTAAGAGTTCTGCATAGTCCACTTCTGCGCTATGTGTCGAATCGCGATCACTACCCGGACAAGTGTGCACGCCAATTCGCATTCGCTCCTCGCCGTTGAACCGGACCAGGGCCAGGTTGTTAAGGTCGATAAAGCTTTGGAGCAAGTTGCCGGAAGGATCGATCTTGATTGCCAGTCGTCCCTCTGTGAAGTCGATTTGAACCTTATGCGCGCCCTTAAGCAGACAGGCACGAACCTCGGCTTCGTGCTCGCGCAGTAAGTCGTCTATGAATTGCTCTCGTGTATAACCGGGGATCTCTTCCGGCGGGTACATGAGACTAAGAGCGGACGGCGAAATGACTGCTTGTTTAACCGGCACGTGGGCGTAGCTCATCGCTAGATCAAGGTAACTGTCGGCTGTTCGCTTGTAGCGAAAAGGCCCAGCGGTTAGCCGAAGCATGCGCCGCGTATGTCCCGCGGTGAAGGGAATCTTGAAACCGTCAGGGGCCGTATTCTCCAGGCCATGCACGCAGTAGGTCCAGAAGTTGTGATACTTCCTCTGCTCCCCATCGGTCACCACCGGCGATCCCGTGGCTTCAAACCGCTCGATGGTGTCGCGAATAGCTGCCTCGTAGAGCGGATTCAATGCGGGGTCCGTTCCATCTCGATCTCCGATTGCCTCGAGTAGTGAAAGCGGTCGTGGAATACTTCCGATTGGCTCTGTTGGAATTTTCATGGCATGACTACCTGGTCCTGGTTTCTTAGATTTTGGTCCGACAATGAATGAATGAATCGCCGCGGTTTAAGAGGGGACGCCGACTGAGGTTCGGCACTCGCGTTGATTCTCACAACGCGTCATTCTGATTGGCCTCAATCTGACGGCAAAAGTACTTTCTTGAACAAACTGTCGAAGGCGATGAGAGACTCGCCTCGACGGGTTTTCTTAAACTCGACTACCCAGGACTGAACCCCTTGGGGCGAACTGTTTCGCCGGGCGGCAGCTTTGATCCTGGATCGAGTCTCTGGAACCTTACGTTCCGCTTTCTTGATGAGCTTGATTGTTCGCATTGTGTTGGTGTTCGCTTTATGGCTTACACAGTTGAAGACTAGTAGCCGGCATAACCGTCGGCATAGCCGTGCTCGTATGCCTCACGGAAGTAACGCTGGAACACTTCGCGGTCGCCGAGACGCGAACTATAGTCCTTCGTTGCTTTCTGGTAGGTACTCTGGCGTTGGAAGCCATTACCGTTGCGCGCCCTGCGATCTTCGCGACCTTGTTTGACGCCCTCGCTAAAACCGGCGTTCAAAGCAGTTTGTCGCAACTGGAACGAGCCGCCGTAGTTGCCATAACCATCCTCGTCGCGACCGCGGCGATCTCGATCACGGTTGTCGTTGCGATCCCGACGATCTCGGTTGCCCCGGGCATAACTTTCGGCGTTATATCCATCTTCGAACGCTTCACGGAAGTAGCGTCTGTAGAGTTCGCGGTCGCCGAGACGTGGGCTGTAGTCTTTCGTAGCTCTCTGATAGCTGTTCAGATTGCGATGCTCGGTGCGGCTGCCGTTGCCGCGATCTTTGCGGCCTTCCCTGACGCCTTCGTCATAGCCGGCGGTCAGAGCAGTTCGACGGAGTTCCGAAGAGCCGCCATAGTTACCGTAACGATCCCAGTCACGACCACGTCGATTTTGATCTCCGTTGTCGCTGCGGTTACGGTCTTGATTGTAACGATCGTCTGGATACTGCGCCTGAGCAGTCATGCTCAAGGCGATCGCTATTCCAAACAGTAACGAAAACACCAGGAAGGCGCTTCCGACTCTGTTTCCCAATTGTTCTGTTCTCATGAGTCACTTCCTTTTTTAAATGGCCCGGGTAACAGCAGCTTCAAGAAGTTCTGTTCTCTAACTCCTGTGAATCTCTGTCGCAGCAGGTACCAGCATCAGAGTGCACTCAAATGCAACCATCTGAAGCCGTAACTGCCTGATATGCTTATCGCAGTAGATTCCGGGACGGATCACGATTAAAGCGTATTTGGGAAGCGTTGTATGTGCAGTAGCACACATATCAACCAAAAGAGTCGTATTTATCAGTGTGTGTTAGCGCACGGATGCATTTCCTCGCTTGTGTTAAGAGTTCTGCACTAGACACCAAAGATTATGCAACCTGTAAGGAGCCAGCGATGAGCAGAGACATAGAACAACAGGTAGACACGAATTCGGCCGAGTTCAAACAAGGAGTAAAAGCCGGGCTAAACGCTGGAAAGGACATGAAGAACTGGAAAGCAGGTAATGAATTGGGCCTGGAACTGAAAGAGGAAGTTGAAGATGAAGAGCCGGTGTCCAAAGGCCTCTTAAAAGAATCATCGACTCCGCTTTTTATGAGTGATAGTCCAGAAGGTAATAAGGGAAATGCCCAGGATGAAAAGGATGAAACTGTGGAATAGCTCCTCTGTTTCGGCGACTGAGCGACAAAATTCCTAATGCCTGCAATGGAAGATGTCGGAATCGGCGATTATGTGTGTGGCAACGCACAGACGGTGTATAGAACTTCGAGCAAACTGACGATCAAACGACAACCAGACGACCGAACAAGGGGGCAACCAACTCTCCACTCAAGGGAGTTCAATTTCGAAAGTGCAAACCCATGTCTGCTAGTCCCGGCAAAGCTAAAACAACCGAACCTGCAAACCGTCACTTCTTGCATCGAACGCGAACTGCTCGCCAGCCTACGATTCTTGTAGTCGAAGATCACGACGACACGCGCGAAATGCTTCACATACTATTAGAGATGTGGGGTTGTCGAGTTGTGGAAGCCTGTGACGGTCTGGAGGCCGTCGAGGCGGCGTCGCGGGAAGAGCCTCAGATGATTCTGATGGACGGTAGCCTGCCTTTTCTCGATGGGCTGGAAGCCACTCGCCGCATTCGTGCAAACGGACTCCGGGAACAAGTCACAATTCTGGCGCTCGATGGCTGGGGCACTCCCAGCTATCATGCGGCTGCTTTGGCCGCGGGTTGTGACGATAGTATTAAGAAACCACTTGATTTTGATCGGCTCCGTAAATATTTGACCCCGCTCTTCGATACCTCCTCTCATGGCGTTAAGGAATTGCGTAAAAGTCTCCCAAGCTAACGCTGAAATCTGGTTCAGTAACCAGCAACGCTCGAAAACACTCACAGACTGTTTCTGCCGCGTGAGGCACTTTACCGCTGACCTAATCTGAGATTCGGAATTCTATTGGCACCGCTTGAAGTTATATGTGTGTTACCGCACATACAGGGATGCTAGGATTGCCTTAACTAAGGCTCAAGGAGAGCCTCCTCATTCTCCTGATATGAGGCCAGGGCGCTGCTGTGCTGAATCAGGGCAGCGCCCACCTTTACTTTCATCCACGGTCAGCAACAATTAGTGCCCCACTACGCAGCGGCATAACCGACATCGTAATGAAAAGATCTCGCGTCTTTTGAAACCCGAGATCCTTTCACCGTTGCGATTGTTCTCAACTAAAAGCCGACGCGATTTTCACGCTGCTTGGCTTCATTGACTTTCAACGCCCGTCCGCCTAATTCCTGGCCGTTGAATTTCTCAATTGCCGCTGCGCCTTCCTCCTTCGTTGACATCTCGATGAAGCCAAAGCCACGAGAGCGACCTGTTTCACGATCTTCGATCAACGATACGCTTTCGACTGTGCCCGTTTGCGCGAATAATGTTTGTAGTTCATTTTTCGACGTTTCAAACGAGAGATTACCGACATAAAGTTTCATAGACATAAGTTTCTCACTTTTCCCTAAAGGGTTCTCACTCCAGAAGACTTCTCCTTTGCGAGTTAACAGAAGCTCCCATGGTGAACATGTTGGCTTCCCAATTTGCCACCGAATTACATGTCCATGCCGCCGGGCATTGCCCTCGGCTTGTCATCTTCGTGTAGCTCAGAAATAAGCGCTTCCGTCGTGAGCATCAGCCCTGCGATTGAAGCTGCGTTTTGCAGCGCGCAACGTGTCACCTTGGCGGGATCGATCACACCCGCAGCCACAAGATCTTCAAACTTTTCGGTCACTGCGTTATAGCCGATGTTTGGGTTCTTCTCGAGACGAACTTTCTCGACAATGACCGCGCCTTCTTTGCCGGCGTTTGAAACAATCTGACGCAGCGGCTCTTCGAGTGCCCGCTTGACGATGTTGACGCCAATCTGCTCGTCCGGGTCGCCGGCGGGTTCATTCTCGTTGTCCCCGAAGAGTTTGAATTTGTCGAGCACTTTCGCGGCGCGAATGAATACGACACCGCCGCCCGGCACGATGCCTTCTTCTACTGCCGCGCGCGTTGCATGCATCGCATCTTCAACCCGCGCCTTCTTCTCTTTGAGCTCGGTTTCCGTAGCGGCGCCGACCCGAATTACCGCGACGCCGCCAACCAGTTTCGCCAGCCGCTCTTGCAGTTTTTCGCGGTCATAGTCTGAGGTAGAGTCTTCAATTTGAGTTTTAAGTGTTTTCACCCGAGCCTGTAAGTCACTCGTTTCGCCACCACCATCGATGATAGTCGTGTTCTCTTTGTCAATCGTCACACGTCTTGCGGTGCCAAGGTCTTCAAGCTTGACGTTCTCGAGTTTGATGCCGAGGTCTTCGCTGATGACCTTGCCTCCCGTAAGGATCGCAATGTCTTCAAGCATCGCCTTACGACGATCACCGAAGCCGGGTGCCTTGACCGCTGCGACGTTGATCGTGCCACGCAGTCTGTTGACCACGAGAGTTGCCAATGCTTCGCCTTCTACATCCTCCGCGATAATCAAGATTGGTTTGCCCAACTTAGCGACCTGCTCAAGAATGGGCAGCATGTCCCTCATTGACGAAATCTTCTTTTCGCTGAGCAGAATGACCGGATTCTCAAGCACCGCTTTCATCGTTTCGGCGTCAGTGACGAAGTAGGACGAAAGGTATCCGCGATCAAACTGCATCCCTTCGACAACTTCCAGAGCCGTCTCCATTGTTTTTGATTCTTCGACGGTAATGACGCCATCTTTACCTACCTTGTTCATCGCCTCAGCAATTAACTCGCCGACACTGTGGTCGCCATTTGCCGAAATCGTGCCGACCTGCGCGATCATGTCTCCAGTGACCGGTTTCGACATTTTCTTGATCTCTCGAGTTGCGCGCTCGACCGCTTTATCGATGCCGCGTTTCAGAGCCATCGGGTTCGCCCCCGCGGCCACGGTTTTCACGCCTTCGCGGAAAATGGCCTGCGCCAGCACGGTTGCGGTGGTCGTGCCATCTCCGGCAACGTCGCTGGTCTTCGACGCTACCTCGCGCACCATCTGCGCGCCCATATTCTCCGTTGCATCTTTCAGCTCGATTTCTTTCGCTACTGTAACGCCGTCTTTCGTGATCGTCGGACTGCCGTATTTCTTATCGAGAACGACGTTGCGCCCCTTTGGTCCAAGGGTGATTTTCACTGCGTCGGCGAGTTGATTCACGCCGCGCAGAATTGCGGCTCTTGATTCTTCGCCATGAACTATTTGCTTTGCCATAATCTTTGCCTCTTCTCCTATTCAAAGGTGTGACGCAAACTCTCCGTTTGCAGCACTCCATAACCTACTTGCTCGTTTTGCCGCCGGCGGCTGCACCAGCGCGGGTGATGATTCCCAGAATCTCGTCCTCGCGCATAATCAACAGCTCCTCGCCGTTAACTTTGATCTCTGAGCCGCCGTACTTTCCGAACAACACGCGGTCCCCTGCATTGACGTCCAATGGCTGGCGCGTTCCGTCTTCCTTGTATTTGCCAAGACCTGCGGCAATCACTTCGCCTTCCTGGGATTTCTCTTTCGCCGAGTCGGGAATGATAATGCCGCCGCGCACCTGCTCGCCTTCATCAATGCGTTTCACGATCACGCGGTCGTGCAGTGGTTGGATATTCGTCGTCATAACTTCTTCAATCTCCTTTTTGGTTTCTACCAGGAGTTGGGCTGCGAGACTGCGAATTGGTACGCCATTATCGCTGCGTTAACAAACGCCCCAATAATTGACAAACCAATAGCGCGGGTAAAACACCCTTAACTTTTGGTAGTTGAGCTGTAAGTTTCAGACGAATCTGGCGGGTCCAGAAGAGCTGAGAATGGAGTTAGCTGGTCTCGGTTCGTTCCAACTCTACACTTCGTAATGCTATATGTCAAATGAAGTATATACTACATACGCACTATATCTGCTTAGCCCGCGATGCGATGGTTGTCGTTATGAAGTCACGACAGTATGAAGTGGGTTTTCTTTCTCGGATCGGGGTTCATTTGAGCCACTCGCTCCCGAACCTCAAGTTGCGCACAAACTCGCCAAAGGCACCAAAGATAAAAGCCAAACCCAGGGCGACGAGGAATACGGCGAACGCGAGGACGAGAATCGACGAGATGCCGCGCCCTCTATAGGTCCTAACCGTAGTCCATGCTGCACCACCCAAGAGGATTACGCCTATTGCTATTTCTATTACTCGCATAATTCTTGCTTGTCCTAGCATGAAGGGGAGGGGCCTTCTCGCAAGGTACCCCGGACATTCTTCGCACAACATTACGCACGCTTTGCGTATGTGCCTCCTTCATCCTCCCAAGACTCAGTTGCTTCGTGGTCACTTTGAGAGCGCGCCCCAGGAACGGATGCACGCAAGGTATTTCCGTTATGCTCGATGCTTTGGTATTCGTCAGGACGAATCAGCAAGGCAAGCTCTCGGCGTCCAACAATGCTACCACGGTTCAAACTGGCAAACGGATCGTCCACCATGCAAAAGTCCACCTCATCTTCGCCGGGTAAGGGTACGATTTTTTTGAGGAAGAGAGTATCAACCACTACCGGCTTGAAAAGCAGTAATCCAAAGTTATGCAAACGGGCCATCATAGCGTCATGAGTGCTGTGGAATAGCGGCACGCATAGCCCTCCATGATGGTCAAGTGCAAACCAATCGCCGTTCGCTCGTTGCATGGCAAAGACATCGCTCATAAAAGATCTTTCATCATTTCGAACCCCAATACCGACACCATAGAGAACCTTACACTAAGCCATGTTTACCGTCTGTGCGCCACGCCGCATATGCGTTAGAACTAGCGATTGACGTCAAAACCTCGACTGTTCGCATGTTTATAGAAAGGTGTATCAACTGGCGAGGATATGAGGATCACAAGGGCAAACGGAGGGTTTTAAGAAAGGCACACTAGTGACCCTTGAGAAACGATGCGGATAAGGCTTGGGTTGAAATCACGTTTTGAGCAGCTTGTGTGCCCGTCGAGCATCAACACAGTTAACGACTAAACGAACTCCGTTAGTTCGTTGTAGCTGAGGCTCCATACCTCCAGCATCATCTTTGAATACGAACGCCGTCATTCCTGCTTCTTGAAGCACCTGCTGCGCCATGCCAGCCTCAATTTCGTTGTTGAAAGTCTTAAGCACAACCACTTCGTCTGACATAGGTTTGTCCCTCGATAGCGATGTTTGACCAGGGCTGCCCTAAACTGCACGACGCCCAATGACCACGTTGTATATCAACACGATCACAGCTACTACCAACAGGATGTGAATGAGGTTTCCACCCACGTTACTGACGAAACCCAGTAACCATAAGATCAGTAATACTACCAATATTGTCCACAACATTTTCTTTCTCCTTTTAGATCACCGCATTCCACTAAAGATTAATTAACGCAATCAATTGTTTATCCAACTCGGCGTCACGTTATACGCGTTGGCCAGGAGGTTTAGATTCGTGCGTAATGTTGACCAATCGTTTCTGGTGCGGTCCGTAAGGGGGTTGTCACGCATGAAATTTTCGAGGGGTTGGGCCCGATCGAGCAGGCTCTGGACGTCGTCCGCAACCAACTGCCTGGCATCGAAGCGAATGCGGACTTGATCGGTCGCCTTTTTGAAACCGCGAAGAGCATCATTCATGTTGCCCTCGCTTCTGGACCGATCGTAAGGTCTACCGAAAAAAGCGTCGGTAAGACTCACACGAAACGTGTCGCCGCCGTTCTCGACCCGCTGAATCAGCAGATTGAGTTCACTGTCGGACAGTCGGAACGATCGATTTGAGTCGACCTTCATCGGAGTCAGTTGGTTCCACTGCCAACTGACGCCATAGGTGCTCGCCAGCGTGTTCAGATCTGTTCGCACCGAAGTCCAGTCATTCTTGACCCGAGGGTTTAGAGTATTTTGATTTATGAATCTGTTAATCGGCGACGCCTTTTGCAGGATGCTCTCAACATCGGACGCAACCGCCAGCCTGCGAATGAACTGATCCCTGAACTGCTTAATAGCGAGATCAAATCCGGCCTGGAATGTGCTGATGTCATTTTGAGGCCGCGTTTGGTCGACGCTCCGCTGGACCAATGCCACATTAAGACTGTTGCGGAATCTGCTCGAGCTTCGTTCAAGTCGTTGAAGCATGTTGCCGACCTGACGAGTGTTATTGCGGTCAGGCTGCGGCTGCGCCCGTACATCGAGGCCGATGATGATTGGGAAGAGCAACAGGATAAAAACGAAAGTGGCGCCTTTTATCATTTTCTTCTTCGGCTTCTACAGCTTCGCGTTTCAAGCACACGTCGCAATTTCAGGAATTGCACCCGAGAATCCCAAGCTGAAATAAATGGAGTGTTGTGGACGCGGAGATCACAACTCTTCTTCAGCTCTATTGAAAATTACAAGCGGCTCAAGAAGAAGGTAGCTGGCCCGATCCAAGATGTCGAAAATAATTTCTAAAGGAAGCCAACGATTTATAGCAGTCAAAGTAGAGAAGGTCTGTGCGCTAACACACATACCCAAAGAGGGGGAGGTCTGACGGGTGAGTCAGCCCTCTTTAGGTTTGTGTCCCGGAGTCCACTGTGAAGCCCATGGACTTAAATAGGTCGAAAAGATGCAACATCGCGTACCGGATTCCGCCTTCGACTGCCGCGGGCGACTGTCCGAGTTCCTTGCGATTTCAAGACTGGTCATCCCAGAAAAGAATGCGAGTTCAATCATGCGGTGCTGTAGCGGTGGGATTGCCTCCAGTGTTGCGCGAACCAGTCGTCGCTGTTCTGTGATGTTGATTGATGAGGCAGGCACGGCTCTCCTTTTATAGAACGTCTCACTATTGGCGGTTAGTTGGCTGCAAAGACGTTCGATGGCACGCCGGTGTGCAATGAGTATAAGCCAGGTAAGTGGTCTTTCATTCTGTTTGCTGAACAGGGCGGCTCTCCGGCTTACTTCTTCATAGACTTCAGCCATTACCTCTTCCGCTATTTGAGTGTGTCCCAAAATACGCAATAAGAGACCGAAGAGCAGGCCGTTCGTAGCCTCAAAAAAGAGACGATAAGCAGCTTCATCGCCTCTCGCTACCCATGGGAGCAGCGTTCCGACGTGATCAGATGTGAAGTGCTGAGGTCTTACCAAAGAAAGTACGTGTTTTCGCGACAACTGCACGGCACGTCCCCTTAAACCAACGAACAGCTAATCTTTTTTAGAAATTGTAGTGTAAGAAAGCAGCAGAGCAATCGTATGTGCGCCATCACACATATAAAAGAGTTTCTAGAATACAAGAATCTTCTTTTTGTATTGATTAGGAAGGCGGCAATGTTTTTCCCTCAAGCTGCTTTGGGAACCCTACGTAACAGCCGAGCGAGAAGGCTTCTCAACTGATTGAAGTTATCAGGACGCGTAACATGCACGTTCTCGCCGATCGCGACTTCATCACCCTGAGCAATATCATCGATGCAGAAGACGACAACGGGAACATCGTCTCCTATCGCAGCCTTCTCTCGAATACGGCGGGCGGAAACGATCACGTCGTGGGGTACGCCAGCCAGACTCACGAGAATCAGATCGGGTCGCTGTCGTAGGGCGCTCTCTATTCCATCTTGTTCATCTCTGGCTAGCGCAATACGATAGCCATCCACCATCAGCAGCCTTTCAATGCCATCGCGGGTCTCCTGGACATCCTCCACTACCAGGATGATCGGGTTCGTGTAGTTCTTCTTGTCCATTCAAACCTATGTCCGTTCTCTCTCCCTTTTGTTTGGCCCTGCCGGCCATTTTTTAATCATCAGTTCGTTGCGCTTTGAGCTGTCTAATCATCGGTTTTCTTATTGGGAGCAATGTCCGAAAGAGGTATACAACTCGAAACGCGAGCCGTCTGTGCGTCAACACACTTATGATTGAAGTTATCGTTGCGACAAGTCGATGCATCATGATGTGTTGGGCTCGAGTGTGCTATCTATCACACACGACAAATAATATAGATATGCAATATATCCTATATTTGACATATACATCTGATTAGCATAAGGTGGCGTCGAATCGAGTTCGCTTACTCCCTTCTCAGCTCCTCTGGATTTTCCAGATCACCTGAAGTCAACAGCTCAACAGAGGAGAAAGAAATGTTTGGACGACAAGTTACTTTAAAGTTAAAGGCCGATTCAGCTACCGAACTCAACCGCATCGCCGAGGCCGAGATTCTCCCGATCCTGCGCAAGCAGAAAGGATTCCGCGATGAAACCACCTTTATCGCACCCGAACGCTCGGAAGCGATCTTCGACAGCTTCTGGGACACGAAAGCAGATGCGGATGCCTACAGCCGCACGGCGTACCCGGAAGTGCTGAAGACCCTTTCAAATGTGATTGACGGTACTCCGATTGTGAAGACCTTCGAGTTCGCCAGTTCGACGTTCAGGCGGGTAGCTAGTTCCAAGTTGGTGTAAGCAGATCGGTGTTCCCCCCGCGGAAGGGCGGGCAACGGTCCGCCCTAACCGCAAATGACTGGGTTACTCTCCAAAGCTTTGAGTGAAACGCAAATGATTAATCTTTATATCAATGAGCGCAGGGTCGAAGACGTTTCGATCCTCGATCTAAAGGGCAGGGAAAGAATTCGCGGTGCCACCCTGGCATTGCACGAATCGATTCGCTGTCTTGCTCGAGAAGGAAAGATTCAGGTTCTTTTGGACCTCGCCTGGGTCAAGCAGATTGATTCGGGCGGGCTGGGCGAGCTTGTTTCAAGCCACGTAACTCTCGACGAAAAAGGCGGAGCGCTCAAGCTAATGCACATGACGGAGAGCGTCCAGAAACTGATGACAATCACAAAGCTTTTAACGGTCTTCGATGTTTATGACGACGAGCCGGAAGCCCTTGCGAGCTTTGTCGGGGAAACCTTAAGGCTGGTTGAGCCTCAGCCGTTCTTTATGTAGTTCCACTGAACCCGTTTGGTGAAACGTTATTTAATAATGAACGACGAGATCGTCTGATACCATGCTTTGAGGCGCTTCAACTGCGAGGGGTTTGAAGGGTATAAGACCTCTCTTCAATTCCTCAAGCGCGATGCTCGTATTTCTTCGTTTCAACCGGTCGGCTACGATCCGCGGTTGTGCACCTTGTAAGAGTTGCTTGCTTCTGTGGGTTGCCAGGATGACGAGCTGAAATCTGGACACGATACCCGGCCACTCTGCCCGCGTGGTGACATTACTGCTCACTTCTACTATTCCGGTCATATCTTTAATTCCGCCTTTTGCTTTGTAATAGACACGTGCCGGCGACGAAGAACTAAAGCGTGTTTTCGTGACTGGCTACGTCTGTAGTGGAAATACATAATCGCCGACATGACAGCTAAACTTTCAATAACGGTGATTAGAATGACTATTTTCATATGCCGCAATCTCCCTCAGTTGTAATAAACCTCTCGCAGTGATTTGAATCCCGTCCGGTTCCCTAACGGCTTTTATCTCTTACACAATGAACCTCATAAACTGCACTGTCTGTGCGCTATCTCGCATACGCAATACACTTTCCCTCTGTTTGCTCTCAAACGCGTGCATCTGTCTTAGCTACGGCTTGCGATAAGAAAACGACGAGTTGTGAGAGATACAAATCTTTCACAGCTCGTCGTGTCTGAACGTGCTATCTCCACAAACGATATTGCTTAAGTTTGTGGGCTCTTTATAGCTGCGCAATCACAGCGTTGGCCGCTGTAACGAGTGATGCCGCTGCAGAGGACGGCAAGCCACCTTGACTCTCCAGCTTTTCGACCTCGACGACGAAAGCTTGCAGTTGCTGTTTCGCGTCCGGATTGTTCCCCTGCTTGAGAGCAAGAAGGGCGTCTTCCAGGTATTTCACGATCGAGTCGAAGTCGTGTGGTCCAAGCGTTCCTGCATCGCTCAGTGTCTCGAGACGTCCAACAATCAACTGGATCTTCCCTGACAGGCTTGTCGGATCGGCGGTCACCTTCATGAGGAAGGCATCTCTGACTCCAATGAGTGTTTGGCTTGGATCGATCCTGCAGGCGGAATCCCCAAGTGCATAGACACTGTTGCCGACCGGCGCGAGATCGAGAGCGATGTCGAAGCGGCGGCTGCCGAACTGGCGCGTCCAAATGACGTTTCCGTCGAAGTCATACATCCTCACGTAGGCGTCGAGCTGATCGTAGAAACGACCGAACCTCGTCCGGCAGTCGTTTATGTCCGACTGTGAACCAACAGGAAGTTGCCCGGCAAACAAGCCGGTCAGGTTTGAGCTGACGAACACGCCCGCGTCGGACACGCGAACCCTCTTGCCTCCGGTGAACGCAGTGCCTTGTCCGCCATCAGACTTTCCTTTGATCTTTCGCGTCCAGATCTCGTTCCCCTCGACATCGTACTTTCGCAGCAGGCCTACGATGTGTGCGCCGGCGCCATTTCCACCACGCACAGCGTCGCCAAAGAAGCCCTCTTGAACCTGGCCCGTAATGTACACGCCGGTGGGATGCACCGAGACAGACCAGAGAGCAAAAAAGAAACCGTTGTGATTTGGAATCGTCCGTGCCCAGACGATATTGCCGTCGAAGTCGTACCGGCGCAGGTGTGCCTGCGGAATGTTTACGTCACCCGTGGCATGCATTCCTGCAACGTACACGCCGGTTGAGTCAACATCGACCCCTCCGATGTCCGTTAAGGAACCACGCACGCCGAATTGGCGGACCCAGACAACATTACCGGTATCGGAAGCGAGCTTGGTGATATAGACGTCGGCGCCGTTGCCAGTCGCTGCGCCGGGAAAGGCTCCGTTCGTGTAGCCGACTACGTAGATGCCGCTCGAATGGACTGCGACGCCGCTGAGAAGATCGTCGGCTGTGGTTCCAAACTGGCGCGTCCACATGAGGTCGCCCGAGGGACTGTACTTGCGGACGAATGCGTCGCCGTTACCGGCGTTCGTTTGACCCGGAAGAGTACCGTCAGTGGTGCCTCCAACATAGACGCCAGTGGCGTCGGCTGCGACAGCCCCGGATGGACCTACTGTGTCCTCGTCCGAAACGGTTCCGAATTGGCGGGTCCAGAGCACCGATCCGGTGAAGGTGTACTTTCGAAGATAAACATCAATACCTCCCACAGCTGACTGGCCGGGGAAGACACCGATCGTGCTGCCGGCGACATACACACCGGTGGTATCCGCCGCAACACCTCCGGCAATGTCAGAGTCAGGCGTTCCAAACTGAGAGATCCATTCGAAGTCCTGTGCTCTCACGACGTTCTGGAACATAAGACTCAAGAGAAGTAAGACAACTAACCTTTGTGCTTTAACAAACTTTCGTGCGTTCATGATTGCTCCATTCTTAATGATTGATATTTCTTGAATTTGTGAGGATGAGAGTTGAGCGATAGAAGCAACTGACGCAGAGGCGAATGCAGTACTACTCGTCGCAACTTATCCTTCACATCAAACGGCATTCAAAACTCAATGCCGAAAGGAGAAGTTGCTGAACTTGCCGCGATATTACTGACAGAGGGGCTTTGCACAAAAGTACGGTCTAAGCCTGCGAAGCAGGCGGAAGCATAAAGCCTGGGGCGTAAGCCCCAGGTCAACAGCGCAAACAGATTTCAAGCCCGCGAACGCGGCGACAGCGCGATCGCAATGAAATGTTAACGATTTTTCGGCCAACAAGCTGCCGCCCATTTCATGGGCTCGTAATTCATTTTCATTCCGATTCTGGGGCTTGCGCCCCAGGCTTTATGCTTTCCGCCTGCTTCGCAGGCTGAGAACCGCACTTTTTGTGCAAGGCTTAACAGAGGGGCTTTGCCTCAAAAGTCGGAATCCAGTCGGGCGCAGCGCCAACGGCGCGAAATATGATAGCCAGGGGCAAGCGCGAAGCGCGTCGCCCCTGGTTATCGGAAACCAATTGAAGAGAGCACTGAAAGTGCGAAATATCTTCGCTAGTATTGCGCTCTTTCAGAGCTTCATGGTTGTTTACGCGTGGACCTAGGGGCGACGCGCCTCGCTCTGCTCGGCGCTTGCCCCCTGGCTATCATATTCTGCGCCTTTGGCGCTCCGCAGACTGATTTCCGACTTTTGAGGCAAAGCCTGACAGATGGAATTTCCTGGGTGGTTGAGAAACGCTTGATCTACGATTCATTCCTGAGCGAGCTATGAGGGAGCCGGCAGCTGCCGCAACTAAACTTTATTTCGCTCCGCTACTACTGGATCAATGCGAAAGTCTCGAATCCCTTTCAGCACACCAGTGTTGCTTGATGAGAGACTGATGATATGAGAGAAACGACCCAACTCGCGGTTTCGATTGGGATCTTCGATCCTAAGCCGAGAATCGTCTTCGAAGTAAAACGATTCGACCCAATGTTCGGGAACACCGGGTGGTTCTAGATGTACGTGGATGTGAATCGGTGGCGGAGAAGTTACGTCGCCGTAGTGGGCTGGTTTGATGGTGTGGAACGAGTACTGGCCCAACGCATTGGACCACAGCGTTCCACGCAACCGTGCCTGCCGCGGATTGTTGACTGGCCGGCTGTAGTATCCAGTGGCGTCGGTGTGATACAGAAACATTTTGACACCCGGTACAGGTTTGCCATTCGGGTCGAAGATGGTCCCGCTTAAGTGAATGCGCGTGCCCGGCTCTTGCGGGGCTGCGATGTCTATTGCGGATGGATGCTGCGATTGTGCTTCGGCTTGATCGCCAGAACAAGCCAAACTTGCGGGCACCGCCGCGCAACTAACAGCAAAAACACAAAGACTTTTGATAAAGCCTCTACGCTCTTCTACGTCTCTTCGCGGCATGAGCTTATTTCCTCCGGCTGGAACTTAGTGTATCAGACGATTTCAGATCTGATTCTGTTCTAAATATTTTCGACTGGAGGTGGTCTCCAATCAATTGCAAAACGGCACGAAAAATTGTAGGACCGCTTTCATCGTGTTTCGCTTAAGATGAAGGCATGCCAGGAATTGGTTTACTAAATGAGAAGCCGCTGCACGCATCACTGAAACGGTGGTATGCGCGCCCGGGAGATCGTCTTGAAGTTACAGTAGACGGGTTCGTGATTGATATTGTTCGAGACGATTTGTTGATCGAGATCCAAACCGGCAACTTTGCGTCTATTAAATCAAAACTTACTAATTTAGTGCGTCGCCATCGGGTGCGATTGATTTATCCCATCGTCCAGGAGAAATGGATCGTCCGATCGGCTGCTCGTAATGGCAAAGGTGTTATTCGCCGCAAGTCACCCAAAAGAGGTCGGATGGAGGATCTTTTTTGGGAACTGGTTAGCATCCCGCAATTGCTGTTGAGCCCTAACTTTTCATTGGAAGTGTTGATGATAAGGGGGGAAGAAGTGCGGCGGTATAACGATGTAAAGCGAAGAGTGCGCAAAGGGTGGCTTATCGAAGGACGTCGATTACTGGACGTCCTGGACCAGCGATCGTTTGGACAGTCAGCAGACTGGCTACGCTTTCTTCCCGAGGGACTGGAGTTATTCACTACGAGCGATCTTGCTAGTCGGATGAATACGCGCAGAGATTTGGCCCAGAAGATGGCCTATTGTTTACGCGAAGCAAGGATGATCGAGTTAATCGGCAAGCGTGGTCGCGCCAATCTGTACCGTGTTCCCTAGCGTAAAGGTGTAATTGTGTATTGGCCGCGGCGCGGCCAGATGTTTATAGCCACCACCAGCCTTAGGACCGCGCTCCAGCGGAGCGCGATGTGTCCGTGCAGCAGCAACATTCGGCTCCGCTGGAGCCGTAATTAACTTTTAGGGGGCGTGGCTATAAACATTTGGTCTCTCCGGGACCCAGCAATGTTTGGTCTCTCCGGGACCCAGCAATGTTTGGTCTCTCCGGGACCCAGCAATGTTTGAGCAACACACTATTACCCCACTACCCTCCCTAGCACGTGTTTGACTTGTGTTCCCAATTAGCGTAGTGTCGGTTTCGAATTGAGTCTGCTTAACTCCCTTCTCAGCTCTTCTGGAATTTACCAGATCGCCTGAAACAACAAGCGGTTATTAAACAAACTTGCAACTTGCGTCAGAACTGATGCATCGTAGCAGCCAGTTAATCCTTCTCTCGCGCATCGACGGTGATGCGCCCCGCGCAGCAAATATCAGCGCCGGACGTTTGGATAGTTCGAGAGCAGGCCTCTTTCAAACTTTTGAAGCCGCTCATTAGAGCATCCGAACCCGGTCCTTCGAACGCCAACCGTTTCGCCGAAGCCAATCCGATTCGCAGCTTCTTTTCACCCCTTAAGGGGAAAGGTATATCTATGTCAACGAAACTTTATGTTGGAAACCTCGCTTTCCAAACCACCAGCCAGGATCTGCAGGATCTGTTTGCTCAAGCCGGCACCGTGCAATCAGCCAGTGTCGTGGAAGACCGCGACACGGGACGCTCTCGAGGATTCGCGTTCGTGGAGATGTCGTCAAACGCGGAGGCTTTGGCAGCTATCGAGCAGTTCAATGGTAAAGAAGTCGGCGGCCGCGCTTTGAAAGTCAATGAAGCCAAGCCGCGCGAAAATCGCAGCGGCTCGAGCGGACGCAACTTCGGCAGTAACCGCGGCGGTGGTTTTCGCGGTGGTAGCAACAGTAATAATAGTGGCGGGGGTTATCGCGAGCCGCGCTGGTAAACAATCACGTCTGGCAGATTCTCTTCTATTGCTTGGGCCAACACACGAGGATGGAAGAGACTGCCGGCACGGTATCACACCGTGGTGAACTTAAGGAACATTATGAACTTTTCTGAATTGGGACTTGCGCCCGCACAAGTGAGTGCGTGCGAGTCTCTGGGCTACAAAATACCGACTCCGATTCAGCGTCAGGCGATACCTATCGTTCTCACCGGTCGCGACGTCATAGGGTGTGCCGAAACCGGCACCGGTAAGACTGCTGCATTTCTACTTCCTTTGATCCAAAGGCTCAGCGGAAGTTTTCGACCTGGACTGCGCGTGCTGGTGCTTGCGCCAACACGTGAGCTGGCGCTGCAGATTCACGAGAACTACACGGCATTAAATCAGGGGAAGACCAACCCCAGCGTCATTGCAATTGGCGGCGCAAATATTCGAACACAGATTGCTCAGCTGCGACGTGGCCCTGCCGTCCTGATCGCAACTCCTGGACGCTTGCTCGATCTAATAGAACGCGGAGCGCTCTCGTTGTCTACGATCGAAGTCCTCGTCCTTGACGAAGCCGATCGCATGTTGGACATGGGATTTTTGCCTGCCATTCGCAGGGTGCTTTCGTTATTGCCTACCAAGCGCCAAACACTCTTGTTTTCAGCCACGATGTCTTCAAGCATCGAACCACTCGCACGTTCTACAACAAAGGATCCCGAGTTTGTTGAGGTAAGCACTCGTGGTCGCGCAGCGAAGCTCGTGGAGCAGATTGCATATCAGGTACCTCTGGAATCTAAGACGGCTCTCTTGCTGGAATTGCTTGAAAAAGAACCCGAACGTTTTGAACGAGTGCTGATCTTTACCCGTACACGTCGCGGAGCTGAGCGGTTGTCTCATGTTCTCCAGGCACGCGATCACAGAGTCAAGCGGATTCATGCAGATCGTTCGCAGTCGCAACGTGAAGAGGCGTTACGTGCGTTCAGCGAAGGGCGGGCGCGTGTGCTGGTCGCAACTGACATAGCCGCACGTGGTTTGGATATCGATGCCGTTTCACACGTCATCAATTATGACGTGCCGTCAGCTCCTGAAGATTACGTGCACCGAGTGGGCCGGACCGGTAGAGCAGGAAGTCACGGTCAGGCGATCTCGATGGTAGCGCCGGCGGATGAGTTAGCGATGCGTGCGATTGAACGACTAACAGGCCAAACCATCAAGCGTATAGGGCCTCAAGGTGTCGCCATACCATCCTTGGCCATAAGCCCTGTCAAATCATCCGCCCGTGTGTCATCTTCACGTAACTCGATTCGATCGTTTCGACCACGCCGCAGCGCAAGCTATGCATGACAAACCTGAGGAACCGTGCCAGGGAACCAACAAACCTGGCACATGCTACCGCTTGCCTAGTTGTTTTCTCGCGCTTCGATTTGTTCGATGAGTCTTTCCGGCTCCGTTTCCTCACTTAAAGCGTTTAGATGTGGGTCTTGAGTCAAGTCAGCGCCTACTTTTGCAGCGATGGCGTGAAGCATGACGATCATCTTTGTGTTTTCCTGTTCGCTCAGCAGGTTCAGTTGAAGGTCCAGATGGCTACGTCTTTCGCTAATGCGACTGTCCAGGTTCTGACTGATCAGAATAAACGTAGAGAGAAAGATCGCTTCCAGCGAAACGATGAGCGTCAGGAAAGTAAAAGGAAACGGATCGACATGCGGTATGCCCGGAATTATATTCAAAAGAATCCAGCCGCCGAACCAGCCAGCATTCATCCATACAAATGTCATGCTGCCGCAGAAACTCGCGATCTTCTCGGCCAGGCGATCTGCCCGTGTCCGCTGCTCTTTGGCCGCTTGTTCAAGTCTCGTTATGGTCTCGACATTTTGCTCTGTCAACTGGTCGGCAGATGGACCAGCCGGCCGATTTCCGTTAGGAGTTCTAGCGGCGCTAATTGATGACGTTTCTTTCTTCATAACTCAGGCTCGCGCTCCCCAGGGCGATGTCTGGCAAAACTCTGGACATACCCATCGCTACTAGCGAGCAGTCCTGCCAATGTATTGTTTGTCATTTTCCCCCTTGTTGAGCCGCACTCAAATGAATCACTTCGAGCGGCGAATTTCAGTCATACAGGGACGAAGCAAGTCCGATGCCTGTTCTTTGCGGTGGTACAGATTGGCCACATTAGGAAAAAGGTTCGCTGCATCAACCTCACGTTTCTTGCTTCGGAACGTGCAACTTCATTCGCGGTATGCGGAAACGGCGACACCCTTAAACTGTGCCGATGCTTGCATCGTGTGGATCGAGGGGCGTACGATCCTCACACCCCTAGCACTTCGCCAGCCCCCCAGTTCAGTTCCGAACTGAATAATGAAATTCTCATTCCCGACGACGCACTTAATAGGTTCACGTAAGGAGAACAAAAGTGAATGCAATAACACAGATTATTACGCAACAGTTGGGTGGGAGCGCTGCGCGCACGATCGCTCAGCGCTTCGGTATTAGTGAAACAACCGCTAACACCGCTATCCAGATGGCCGTTCCATTAATCGTGACCGCGTTGGCACGCAACGCTTCACAACCGCAAGAGGCTCAGAACCTGCATCAAGCTATCGCCACCGATCATGACGGCAGTATCTTCGATAACCTCTCGGGATATCTGGGAAATCCGCAAAGCGCAAACGGCGCGGGAATTCTGGGCCACGTTTTCGGAAGCCAACAACCAGCAATACAAAACAACCTGGCCCAGGCAACGGGAATGGACCAAGGTTCTGCCGGAGGCTTGCTCGAAACCTTAGCGCCGCTTGTGATGGGCTCGCTCGGACAGGCGCAACAGCAAAATGGACTTGATGCCTCCGGTCTCTCGAACTTTCTCAACGTTCAGGAGCAGGAAGCCCAGGCAACTGCGCCAGATGCTATGAGTATGCTTAGTTCGATGTTGGACCAGAACAAAGACGGCAGCTCGATGGATGATCTACAACGTATGGCTGCCAGGTTCTTCAAGTGACACGCACAAGGTGACGTGAAACGGTGAGGCCGCATACGTTACAACTTGAGAGCTGAGCGTGCCCGAAGTTGAAGGGCAGTTATGGCTCTGCTTTGCCGGCGCTCTGGAGGAAGTGATTCGATCGCCACAATCGCGTCGCTGAAAGCTTTGCGTGCCTCCTCGTGCCTTCCGGCGGCTTTTAGCATCTCGCCACGTCTAACCAGCCATGTTTCTTTGCGTTCCGATTGGGCAGTTATCGCGTCCAGTCGAGTCAACGCAGCATCGTAATTTTTCCCGCGCAATTCCAGATCGATTGCTGCTGATTGCAACGTGACCAGAGGCCCAAGTTGCTTGATGCCATCGTCGAGTCCGCGTAATGCTTCTTGAATGTAACGTTCGTCTCCAGCGAGAACTTTTGCCCGTTCCAGATAAAGCTCGGGCTCCGGAGCCGGCAGTAGTGCGAGGGCTTCTGTGAAATCCTTCGCGGCCTCGAGGCGAGCTCCAATTCTGGCAAGAACACGTCCACGAGTTATCAGTCCCTCGACATGGCGAGGCTGTTGCCGCAGAAATCGGTCCAACACAAACTTTGCTTGCCTAAAACGCCGCGATTCAAACAGCATCGTGCCACGTCCCAAGTCGACGATAGTGAGGCTTGGTTGTAGGCGTGAGGCGCGATCGTAGTCCGCAGCTGCGCGAGCCCAGTCGCGATGCAGACGATGTAGTTCACCGCGTTGTAGATAAAGCGCTGCATTTTTTGGATCGCGTTTAATCTTCGCCGTTATCGCTACTATCTGTTCGTGCAAATCCCCGTGAGCGTGCGCATACGAAGGAATCAAGGTAAAGCAGATCGCAACGCCCAGTAACAAGATTAACTTTCTGTGGAAGTGCTGCTTAACCATCACTTGAATGTTCTAGCGCTTACAGCGTTCGAGTAACCCGAATTACCGCCTGCGTTGAAAGCCCGCACACGATAGCGATACGTTGTATTCTTGGTAAGGCCTGCGTCAGCAAATGTGGTTAGGTTGGCACCTACCTGACTGACCTCCGCGTAGTTTGTGCAGTTTGCATTCTTACAACGCTCAATCTTGAATCCCGTCTCGTTGCCTGAGTTGTCCACCCACGATAGGTTGATTTGCGTGCGAGAAACTGCTGTCGCAGTCAAACCACTCGGTGCAGCAGGAACAGCGGGTGGCGCGGCTGACGTAGTAGCGTTTGCGGTGTTTGAGTACTGTGAATTGCCTGCATCATTGAAGCTCGCCACACGATAAAAGTACGTCGTGGAAGCTGACAGACCGGTAGCGGAGTAGGACACAGCGTTACTGCCAAGCATAGCGACTTGTGTAAATGTCGTGCCATCTGTTGATTGTTCAACCTTAAAGCCATTCTCATTGTTGGCGTTGTCGGTCCACGAAAGGTTGATTTGGCTGCTCGAGGATGTTGTTGCAACGAGATTACTCGGAGCCGCAGGGACAACAGGCGCGATTGCTCCTTTAACAATTCGGAAGTAATCAGCAATAGCGCCGTTCTCACGAAGGAACTTTGCGTCGAGAGTGTTGCCGTTTACGTCGAGCACCATCGATCCCAGGTTGTTTAGCGAGATAAACATTGCCGGATGATTCAGTGTCCCGCCTGATATTTGTCCTGAGCTACCCGCAACTGCGTATACGGCTCCTTCGTTTGAGCCAGGACCAAGTGTCGACTTGTTGTAAGCGCCGCTACCATCGATTCGCCCGCTGCCACCATCCTTCTTCATGGCTGCGGTGAAAGTGGACGACACCCCATAGTGGCCGTCTATCAAATAAGAACGTTCATACGTGTGGCTGTGGCCGGCAAGTACCAGATCCACTCCGGCATCTTCGAGAATCGGCAAGATGTTTTGTCGCATCTGCACCAGGTTCGATTCCGTATCTGAATCATGTGAGCCTTTGCTGTAAGGTGGATGATGCCAGAAGGCGATGGTCCACTGCCGCGTGGTCGAGGCCAAATCGGCCCTGAGCCAGGTGGCCATTGGACCATTCGTGGACCGGTCAGACGTCATTGAGTCGAGACAGATGAAATGTATATTGGCGTAATCAAAGGAATAATACCTCTCAGTTCCTGACGCGATTCCACCCGCCTGCGCTGCTGTCGGCAAAGTAAACATCGCAAAATATGGAAGGCTTGCAGGTGGATTTGATGAATGAGCGGTGTCGTGATTACCCAATGCCGGCCAAAGCACGGACTGACGCAACATAGTTGGGTACATTTCGAAAACAGCTGCCTGATATTCGCTGTCGGTGCCATTCTCATAAGCGTTGTCGCCCAACATTAACCACAGATTCGTGTGTGTGGCGCCGGTGAAGTTAAGGTATGCGTTACGTACAGCTTGCGCGTTGGCGTTTGCAGTGCCGGAATCTCCGAGCACCCAGATGCGTGTCTGCGTAGTCGAGCCGGCGACAGGCGCAGTGACAAAGTAGTGGTTCGAGTCGTTACCAGCCAGCGCCTGGGTTGTTGATCCGACCGAGTAGAAGTACTTCGTCGCGGGGGACAGGTTCGAAACGATTACTTCATGTTCTGTAGTTAAAGACGCATCGTCGGTATTGGAAGTCAAACTGCCTTGCGTGGTTCCGATACTGACACGACTGTTCGTGGCAACGTTAGTGCGCCAGCGGACGATGGTACTGTTCGGAGTTCCCATTTGCAGATAGGGACCACGGGTTACGGATGCAGATCCATCCGAACCGATTAATTGCAGATCAAAACTGATATCGGAGCTCGTGCCACCGGACTGGTGCAACTCAATCGCAAGAACGTTTGTCCCATTTAAGAGCAGGGAAGGGCTGATCGTTGTTTGCACGAAGACCGATTCATCGGCGCCACCGATTGCAACCGAAGCGGGTGTGAGATGACCGACGCTTCCAGTGGGCATGTTAGTACGCCAGACCTCAACGCCGTTGAGGTAGACAACAGCGCCGTCATCACGTAAGAGCCGCAGAGTCACACCATTGAAAAGGGAAGCGTTCGTGACATTGAACGCACGCCGGAAGTAAGTCGTGATGAATTTGTTATTTCCGTCCGGACCGAAGCCGAGAGTGGTTGCCTCATCACCATCGCCGTAACCCAACTGTGCGGGACCGGATGGCCACGTCGAATCGTTAAATGACGTAGCTCGCCACGCTGTACCTTGATCAGTGCCATTGTCTAGATACTTCCAGGTGGCGCCTGTTGGGACAAGAATGGTATCCGCGGCGCGAGCGGCCGGGACGGCGTAACCCAATAAGCCAGAGAGTGTGAGAGCTAATAAGAATGCCTTGATGTAAACGTGTGCTTTGATGTGCATCGCTAAGTTTTCCGGAACGGTACTGACGTTAGAGCAGATATGCCAGTTCGAAGTTTTAGCATTGGAGACGATGATGACTCCAAATAGGCTGCGTGTGACGCGTGCGAGGATAGGCTAACGTCGAGGGTTAAGTCTAGCGACTAAAGTTCTGGCGCAAACCGAATCTCTATGTAGCTAACGAACTCTCTAAACAGGTGCTGACCTCGGATTCGCCCGCATCGGTGAAGAAATTGGTAGAGGCCATGGGCGGGCCCTGGTACAGGTGCTGGGCGGAACTTCAGGAAGCTCTCAATACCGGGCAGGCTCGCTCTAGTAAATCATCTGTATTCAATCATCTCTTCGTCTGATTACCGCTACGTAGACGTGTACGGTATCGTCGAACTTTTGCCAGGTTGCCGCAGTCCTGCATGTCGCACCACTGACGGCTCCTGTTTTTACTTGTATCTTCAAACAGCCAACCGCATTCTTCGCCGCCACACTCCCGCAGTCGCGACAAGTCCCCAGTAGTCAAGAGTTCAGCTGCCGATTGGGCTATCGACCAGAGCATCCGATCCAACGCAGCTTCGTTGCCGACCCATTCCCACGTAAACCCGTGCGCACCATGAGTCAGCCTTTCATGAGTGCGTGCTCCCAGTAATTCGTCATTCACAGACTTCAGGTCGACCGTTTGCGGGCGGCGACCTGTCATGATTGCCTTGCAGATGCGATAGAGTGCTTCCCGCAACGCAATAGCACGGTCAAACACGTCCTTTGCTTCACCCGCGTTTCGCTTGCTTGCCTGAATCAAGCGTTCAGCTTCTTTCGCCGTGACGATGCCGGAGTGCCGGCTCCACTCCACGAGATCTGAATACTCTCCGAGCTTGTCGCCTACCAACTGACTGTTGACTGACTGTGATTCCCTCCGCGGCGAATTGCTGTTTCGCCCGTCGACTGTGTTGATAAAGTCCAGACACAACCGGCCTCCAACCAGCTTCATCTCCGCAGCGGATGTGTGGATTGCTTTCATAGTCTCAAACGGCCCGTAACCGGTAAAGGTCGCATTGACAGGCTACCAGTACCCGCTTATCATGTAACCGTCATTCGCCATGTTAGCCAGTTACCGAATTGTTTGTCAAATTTAGTGGGGCGATTGATCGGAAGGGCAGGATGAGAAATGATTTCGAACCAAAACTCAATTTCCAATTACATGAAAGGACAGAACCGTCTTCTAACCCTTCTTGCCTTTGCCTGCATTTATTTTGTTTGGGGTTCAACTTATTTGGCAATCCGGTACGCCGTGGAAACTATTCCGCCACTCTTTGTGGCGAGCTCCCGGCATTTGATTGCCGGGGCATTGCTGTTTGGATGGTGCTGGTGGCGAGGGCTGCGTACTACGCGACAGCAATGGTTCGCGAGCATCGTGCTCGGGGCATTATTTTTCCTTATTGGTCATGGCACACTACATTGGGCCGAACAAACTCTTCCTTCCGGTGTGGCTGCGGTGTTAATAGCAACCGAACCAATCTTCGTCGCGATCATCCTTACAGCGACTCGACGTACGCGCATTACTCCGACGATGCTAATAGGCTTGTTGCTGGGGTTATTCGGCGTGGCCCTCATTATGGGCGCCGACTTGCAAACCGGTCGCTCGCAGATGCTGAGTTCACTTGCTGTTCTGATCGGCACAGTCTCCTGGTCGATCGGGATGATTTATTCACGCAGTGCAGCGCTACATCCTGATGACAGCATGGCGGCGGCAATGTCGCTGCTAGCGGGCGCGGTAATGCTATTCCTGGCCGGGACAGTTACGGGAGAAGCAGCAGAATTTGACTTAGCCTTAGTTTCGGTGAAATCTCTAGCGGCCCTGGGGTATCTGGCGATAGCGGGCTCGTTGGTTTCTTACCTGGCATATTTCTGGTTATTGAACCGTTTTTCTCCGACACTCATTGCAACTCATACCTACGTTAACCCGGTTGTCGCATTGGTTCTGGGTTGGTCCATAGCAGGAGAAGTCCTTACACCACGATTCGTATTTGGAGGGATTGTCGTTATCGCCGCGATTGCTCTGGTGGGCCGAGCGACGTCTCGGCAGAGCCAGGCCACGAAAATCCGCGAGCAGCTTACTCGTGCCTCCGTCACCGAACAGAAGGTTGCGGCAAACGTGATGAATTGAAAATGATTTCCGAAAGGCCGTCCGATTAGACCCCGAGTGGGTACATTATTTGCTGGGTTACTTTGCTTGGTGAGCAGAGGGGGTGTTGGATGGGCCAGGTCAGCAAGGATTTCCGAACCATTCTAGTGGTTGAAGACTATGAGGATGTTCGACAAATGTTAAGGATTCTTCTGGAATCCGAGGATTTCCGCGTGTTAGAAGCCTCCACCGGGGCCGAGGCCCTAACAATATTAAAGGGCGACCGTCCTGACGTCATCCTGATGGATCTGGCTCTGCCGGGATTTGATGGATTTGAAACCATTCGCCGTATCCGCAAGATCGATGGCTTTCAGAACACTCCAATAGTCATTCTAAGTGCATTTAGCGGACCATCAGTTTATGAAACTGCGAGTCACGCGGGCATCGATTTCTTTATGACTAAGCCGATTGATTTTGATGAATTGGCAGACCTCCTGGAAAAAATTCTTGAGGATGGAACGGTTGGAAATTCAAAATCTCGCCGCTCATCGGCTCAACGTGCCGTTGTCAACGGCAGGGCCATGCCGCGCAGGGTGATACGCGAAATTCGTTTGACGATTTAAGTAGCCGGGAGGGGAATTTCAAAAGTAAATTTAGAACCGTCGCCTACGCGACTTTCGACTACGATCGTCCCGCCATGAAGTTCGACGATCTGTTTGACTATTGCCAATCCTAACCCCACTCCACGTTTGTCTGGCTGTTGATCTGTTTCCAGTTTTTCGAAAATCTTTTCTAACCGATCTGAATCAATACCCGCACCAGTATCCTGGACCCAACACTGCACGTTGCCATCACTGAGTCGTCCTCCGACGACGATCTTTCCATTAGGTGTGAACTTGATTGCATTGGAGAGCAAATTCTGAAAGACCTGGCCCAGCAATCGCGCATCAGCAAAGATCGTCATGTCGGATGGAACATCATTGATAAGAATTGTGCGTGAATCACTCGCAATCGGATTGAGATCTTGAATTATGCTCTCGACCAGAGCCCATAAGTCAAAGTCGCGTCTTTCAACTCTAGGAGCGTCCGCGAGCTGAAGATTCGCCTCATCCTGGAGCACTCGTTTAATTAAAGTGTCCAGTCTGCTTATGTTCCGGCGTAATGCGGCTACGGAAGTTCTGAAAAGTTCACTCTTTACGTCGTCTGGGAGCGAACGCTCAACCGTTGTAGTTGCCAGCGACACCGCCTGTAATGGCGTACGCAAATCATGAACGACGAAGCTCCAATGCTCTTCGCGTCGCTTTTGAAGCTCTAACGTCATGTGAGTCGCATACGCTTTTATGGCTTGGGCCACTGCATTATCAAAAACCGTGTTGACGATTCGGCCCGCATGATTTGTGAGAGGAAGATTATGCTTCTCCGCGAGGCGGTAGAGACAATTGCGTAAAATGCCGTACTCGGCTACGACTTCAGTTATATCAAATCCTGCTCTCCACCGTTGAACGCCATGCTCTGAAGGGCTCAGAATAAGATTGTCTTCGCTTCGATCAGATTTCAAATTCTCACTTAGTTCCGTGAGCAGTTGCGGGATGTGATCGATAATAGTTGGCCCATCGAGCTCTTCTGCTCCAGGAAGTAGAGCGACTTCGTGTTGCCACGCCCATATTAATTCATCTCGGTGTTCGTCGATTAATTCGCTTAAATCAGCAAGAATCGTGATTTGCATATTGTTCACAAGGTGCCTGGGCTTAACGACAAACACCAGTCTCGGCGTCGCAATCAGACAATTGGAACCAGCCAAATCTGCTTTGGGGAAACGAGTGCCAGCATTCGCTCTTGTAGATCACTGTGTGAGTTAAGTCAATTGTGAACGGGTGGTAACAAAGGAACGTTTTTCACTTGGCCAAATCAGATAGAACGATGCACCGTCAATATGGGCTTTGCCCTATCGGAATCTCGGTCGGGCGCAGCGCCAACGGACCTGGTCGGAATACCGGCGGGCGCAGCGCCAACGGCGCGAAATATGATAGCCAGGGGCAAGCGCGAAGCGCGTCGCCCCTGGTTACCGTGAATCAATTGAAGGAGCACTGAAAGTGCGAAATTATCATCGCGATTATTACGCTCTTTCAGAGCTTCAAGGTCGTTTACGCGTGGATCCAGGGGCGACGCGCCTCGCTCTGCTCGGCGCTTGCCCTGGCTATCATATTCCGCGCCTTTGGCGCTCCGCGACTGTCCGACCCGACTGCCTTCCCTTACTGCTGGGCCTCACGCTTGGCAACGAGGCCTCAAACCGACTCAACAATATTAAGCGAGCGGAGAACAGTCACCATCGTTTCAACGACCGATGATCCACCATGAGGCAGCGGTCCTGAACGACTTTGATCCCTTCTTTCGCAAGTATTTGGGCGACGGCATCGTTGCGAATTCCGGATTGCAGCCATACCGCCTTAGGCATCTTCGCTAAAATATCTTCAACGTGACGAGGAACGTCCTGAGAGCGGCGGAAGACGTTCACGAGATCAACATCGATCGGAATGTCAGTGAGTTGGCGATAGACCTGTTGCCCGAGTATGCGCGTCGTGTTTGGATAGTAAACAGGCACAGGAATGATTTGAAAACCGGCCGTCTGAAGATAACTTGGGACATAGAATGCTGGCTGGCCTGCTTGAGCTTCAGTCTTGATACCGAGCACTGCTATGGTCTGCGTCTCGTTCAGTAGGTTCGCGATTTCGCTATGGTTCGTAAGTACGTTGTGCTGCCAATTCATTACATAACACCTGATAGTAAGGGCTGGCACTCATCCGGTGATCAACTCATAATCCGAGCGCAGTAAAATATAACCCAAGATCGTACAACAAGCGTTGACTATGGCGGCGGCTACGCATGATTGAAGGTAACGCGATAAATATGGGTGCCGTGATCCTGGCGGCTGGATCATCCTCCCGCATGGGACGTCCCAAACAGACTCTTCAATATCAAGGCACGAGTCTGCTCAGGCGTGCAACATTAGCGGCGCTCGATGCAATGTGCCGCCCCGTCGTCGTGGTGACGGGCGCACATGCAGAACTGTGTAGACGCGAGTTGGACCAGCTTGATGTGCGTGAAGCGTTCAATCCCGATTGGGAGACGGGGATGGCATCGTCAGTACGGGCGGGCATTGAAGGCCTTGTCAGTGCAAACGCCGATGTAGCCGCAGCCGTACTGTTGTTGTGCGACCAACCTCATGTCACTTCAGCCGTTGTTTCTAGCCTGCTCGCTGCGCAGCGCACCACCGGAAGACCCATCATCGCTTCGGCGTATGGTGAGAGCTTTGGTGTCCCGGCTCTTTTCAGCAGAACGTTGTTTACAGAGCTGACGCAATTGGCAGGCTGGCAGGGCGCGAAAGAGATCATTAGGAGACATGCTTCCGAGGCGCATTTCTTACCGTTCCCGGAGGGTGAGGTTGACGTGGACACTCCGGATGATTTCTCGTCGCTAAGGCGCTGCGAAAGCCGTCTTGAACAAGAGTAACCTTGATTGAACGCGTCGCGGACTCTAGCAATTGGGAAAGAGAATTAGCCCTGGCCATCACTTGTCGATCAGATCGACCCAGGTCACGCTACTATTCAATGGGATGGAATGAGTGTCGCGTTCCTGCTTGAACGACTGACGCGGATGGTAACTTCCGACGCCTGCGATTTTGGCCGGCTGTTCGACGCGCAGACGTGCATGAGTGGTTGAGGGTGTGCGCGCAGCAAGACCAACACGCACCGCATGATTGCGCGTGTTTACGGCCACACTCTCAAACTTGCCTGCATCGAGCGTGAGCCAGAGGCCGCGTGGCGCGATATACACGCGCATGCGAAAAGAGTCGAGTGGTTGAATCCTGACCCAATCACCGTCGGCTTTCAGGTTTCCGCCAAATGTTTGCCAGCCAAACTCCGGATGATTGATCACGTAAGTCGCTGTGTTGAAAGCATGCCCGAAGAAGTTTGGTCCATAGTCTCCGGAGTAACCATCCCACTTGAGCGTGGATGGAAACGAATGGAACGCGACCGACGCAAAGCCATCCTGATCGATGTTCGTCAGTGCACCCATCGTTCCGCCATAACCAACTCTGAGCAGATAATAGTCGTCAGGGCGTTGCCGGTAATGTGATAAGACGGGAATGGCGTTGAGTCCCGAGCCGTAGTGATGTAACTGACGCTCGATCCGTCGCGTCTTGCCGCCATAGATAAAGTCCCAATATCGTCGCGCATTACCGTTGTAACCCCAATGCGGAACGGTCGGCATGTAGCCAATTATCGAATTCAGCGAGACTTCCGCCTTGTCGTCGTAGCCAAAATATTTACACCACGCATAGACCTCTTCCTGTCCCGTCGAGTCCCAGGCCATCTCACTGCCGAAGGGATACGCTTCCTGCTTCCAGCGATCGGCGCGTTCCTTCATTAAGGCTTCGATCTCGTTCGCCTTCTGCGTCCAGCCTTCGCGTTTTAGATCCTCGAGTACTGCCAGAAAAGCAGTACCGTCCATCAGTCCCAGTTCCACGTAGCCAACTCGGCGCCGCCCGTTCGGATTGCGGCTAAACGTGAACTTAGTTGTTTCGTAGGCTTGATCGAGATACCACTCCCAGGGATGGTTTGTCACCATCCCGGTGGTGTTACGCGCGATGCGATAAAGCGACCAGTAAGCGGCCACAACATGAGGATAGTTGTAGCCGCGTCCGATTGATTCAGCGTCCGTCTTTTTCCAACTGGTCCAACTGGTCCAATTTAGTGATGGGTCGTACTGAAACCCGGGGACCTCTTGCGGCGAGTAGTAAAACAGACTCTTACGCACACCGTACTTATTAGGCCCGTCTTTGTACTGCAGACCGCCCCACAGGACTTTGTCGATAAACTGCTCGTACTTTTCCAGCTCTTCTTTTTTAGGTTGTCCGAATTGTTTCATCGCCGCAGCCAACCAGGAGCCTGAACCACCTTCATCACCCAACCCGGCAATCCAGGCACGGCTGTCCTGCGTCACGAGCTTTTCCGTTTCGCGATCGTAACTCATCACGGAAGGACTACGATGAAACGGATCATTCGGATCGTCGAACCACTGCTTCGTCATGAGGAAGTTGCCGAGATCGGAAACGACCTGCGTCTGTGGCTTGATAATGTAGTAGCTGATTGTCTGTTTTGAATTGTCGTCGTAGGTGATTGTGAGTCGGGCTCGCCCCCACTTGCGGGCTCGCAAGGTGTAAGCCTTCCACCCATTCCTGGTCGATTTGTTTTCCCGGATTGTGATTGCGCCGGCTGGATCCGTGGCCAGGTTTCGGACACTTTTCTCGTACTTCAGAAACAGGCGCGCGCCCAAATCCATCGGTAACACGTAACCCGGAATCCCAACGGCTACCGGCCGGCGACTTGCCGTCAGCGTCTGCTCGATATTTCGAATTTGATCCGATATCAAAAATCTAACGCCATACGTTCTTGCTCCGCCGGGAGCTAGTGTGACGCTGGTGGGTGGATTCCATGGATCCGCTTTTTGCCATTCGTCCTCAGCATAAGCCTGGCTGTGGACCATCCAGGCAAACGCGCCTTCAAAAGTCTGGTTTGGGCGCGTTAACTCACTTAATAGTTGATAAGCCTCAAACGGTGTTTCGCCATCAGGCACCACAACGAGCGCAGGACCATGGCCACTCAACCGTGTCACCTGTAAGTAGCCCGCGTCCTGCCCAATGTACGGATCGAAGAAAGAACACTTTTCATGCGCCTCTTTCAGGTTGCGCCCGGTGATGATGTTGTTGAAGATCATAGGCATTCCGAGCGCGCCAATTTGCACCGGGGTCGTACTTTTGTTCTTCAGATCAAAACGCAGTGTCAAATGTCCGTCGTCAACAATCCACGAGCGTGTAACCTGAATAGGAATGTCAGCGGGCAAAGTCGGGCTGAGGTCGGCGGCGGCGAGAGTTGGTCCAGAGACCGCTAAAGGATTGACCGGCTTACGAAGCTCAGCGGTGTCGTACTTCTGCCATGGGCCAGAAGTGCCGGCGCGTAAACGCAGCGTCAGATCTCCAAGATGGTGATAACCATTCGCGGCACGCCGTTCAATGCGATCGGCGGGTGTGAAGTCAAAGCCGTTCGCGCCTTTAGGTTCGAAGGCGGCGACGGTTTGCGAAGCCTTGACCAACTTCAACTTCATGCCAGCTGTGTCGAACTCGAGGTAGCCCTGGTCCAATCCCAGCGTGGGTGGTGGCGGAGGCTGATCTGGTCGCTGGTTTTGTGCGTGCGTCAAAGTGATGAGCACGAGACTAACGATTACAATAGGAGTGATGACTGTAATGGCGCGCATACGGTTCACTTGAGGTACTTCTATTGGAGTGGATCTCTCACGCAAAGGCGCAAAGGTGCAAAGCGCTACCTTGTTTCTAAGGATTTTCTTTGCACCCTTGCGCCTTTGCGTGAAAGACGTTTCATTTGCCTCCAGCGCGAATTAGACGGATGCCGTAAATACCTGCGATCTCATTTCCCCCCGTCGCCTGGAATCGAATCGTGACTTTCTTCTTGTCCTTCAGCAACTCCGGAGAAAGCGTGTATTCCACATCGAAGAACTGACCGGAAGCGCTTCCCGGTGGATAACGCTCAATCGTCTGCTCACCGATGCGCTGCCCGTCCAACAAAATCTCCAATGAGCGCTTTGCTCTTTCTTCACGGAAGAATGTGACCAGCAAAGAACTTGCAGTAGTTTCCACCGGCAGGTCGAAGGAGAACCACTTCTTGCCGCGTCGCGCGGTACGTCCCATTGCACGATCGACAGTCGTCTCTTCGCCTTGCTGATTGAATTGTTTTTCCTTCTCAGGGTCACCTGGCTGGAGATATGCGATTGTCGCGGCTTCCAACTGGCGCTGTTTTGCTTCCTCAGCATTCAGCTCTGCTGCTTTCCTGGTCCATGCCTCAGAGGTGTAGACATCCCAGTACACCGCGTAGGTGCGGTGGTGCAGACTATAGAAGGGCACGAGCTCCACGTCTTTCTCTTTTCCGCCCGGTTCGCGTCCAACGCTCCGGAAATTGCCAGGCTTGTCCGACACCGGTTTGACCCACTCCGCAATCGGCCGATCAGTTACAAATACAGGTATTGGTTCCAGTGGTCCACCTCTTCGCTCCGGCCCGAGATCACCCGCCAGAACGAGTGGCCCCCACATCAACGCCGTACGGGCGGGATTGTCCGGCGTCGGTTCCTGGCGGAGTATTTTGGGAAGCACCAGCGTTACCGTGTCGCCCGTTTTCCATTTTCTTTTGAGCTCGACATAAGAGCCCGGACCGGAAAGGTTCTTAACTTCAGCGCCGTTGACTTGAACTGCGAAACCTGAGTCTGCCCAGGACGGTCGACGTAGCGCGAGAGTAAATTGTTTTGGTTGTTGCAGCGTGATCTTCAGCGTCGCTGATTCGCCTTCCGGAAAGTTTGTCTCCATCGACAGTTTGGCCTTGGCAGTTGCCCACGTAGCCACCGACGGCACATATAAGTTCACCCACAGACGGTCACCCGATTCGTAATAAATTCCATCGCCATGCAATCCATGGCTTTCCATGCCACTGCCGACACAACAAGTGAAACTCCGGAACATCTCTTGATATTCATGACGTGCACGGCGGCCGACCGGGACCATGTAGCAAGTGCGACCTTCGTTCGGCTCGATTGAACCGAGGACGTGATTGAACAGCGCTCTTTCTTCGAACTCCGCGTATTTAATTTCGGGATTGAGCGCGAAAAGGCGTCGTGTCATCTTGAGCATGTTGTAGACGTTGCAGCTCTCACTCGTGCGTCCATCGACGCGCTCCGCCAATTGATCCGGTGGTCCAAAGTATTCGTCTTTGCCGTGACCTCCGGTGACGTAACTATGGTGCAAGGCCACCGCATCCCAAAAGAATTGAGCGGCAGTGCCGTCAGACTGGTTGCCGGTGTAGATATAGCGAACCAGATGGCCCAGTAGCTTAGGAACCTGCGTGTTGCCGTGTAAGCCCGCGAGCCGATCTTCACGCCGCGCCAGCGGATCTATTACAAAACGGTGATCGAAGCGGTGAGAGAGATTCAGCCAGCGTTTGTCGCCGGTGTCTGCGTAGAGATCAACGAGCACTTCATTCATGCCACCGAATTCAGTGTTGAGCATCTTTTGAGTCTGCTCTTCATTCAGTTTTGAAAGTATTCCTTCTGCCCACGTCGCAAATTTAATTTCCAATGCGAGTGCCGTGCGGTTACTCGTGTAGCGATAGGCATCTCGAAGTCCGGCGAATGTCTTGTGCAGGGTGTACCATGGCGCCCATGCCCCATTTAAATCAAAAGCACTTGAGCTAATGTTTCCCTTCGCCACTTCGGCAAACTTCTCTCTGCCACCGTCGATTGCGCCGAGATAACCGTCGCCGTTTTTATCTTGGACTTCTTTAAGTTCTTTGACGATGTAATCTGCGCGTTCTTTGAAACGAACGTCACCGGTGGCTGCATACATCAGCGATACACCCGATAAATAATGGCCGCCGATGTGTCCAGTAAGATTGCGTCCGTCTCCGTCCCAGCCGCCGTACCCCTGAGCCTTTGGTTCGAGACCGGCGCGCTTGCGGTAATAAGCCAGCATCCGATCAGGTTCCAGCTTGAGCAGGTAATTGATATTAAGATCCTGGGCCTGCTTGAGTGGTCCCCCGGTCAAACGCACGGCAGTTAGAGGGAGCGGTCGCGCGACATCAGAAACCGCGGTTTTTATTTGCTGGGCGTTAGTCGCCCCGCCAACTAAAAGAATGGTGGCGGCAAACGCGACAGCTGTTATTAGAGTTTTGTTCATACCGGATCTTCCCCTGCGGCAACTCTGGTTAGCCACAGATGAACGCAGATTACCTGCCAGATACTTCAGCAAGCCAGGTTTTCGGAGTGGCGGATAGAATTCTATATGAGAATGAAAACTACGATAATCTCCGCCATCCGCCGGCGCCTGATGCACTGGCATCACGTAAGGAAATCGCATTCCCCACATATTGTCGAACCGAATCAGAACTTCGCGAAGCACTGCTGCAAGGTCAGCAACTTCGGGATTGTTGAGTGTTGTTAGATTGGGATGCGTTTGCTTCGGCGCGACAAAGACCTCGTACGCATATCGGGCGAAGTAAGGAATAAAAGCCCGCACTACCAGGGCTTGATCCTCATTGAACCTTCTTATAGACGGCAATTCCCCAAAAATTGATGTCGGGCGGCAGGCTGTTCCAGTGGTCGAACGCGTGCGAATCATCAGATTTGTATCGCAACTTGTAGTTTCCCGCCGGCAGAGTGATTACGACATCAACTTTCCTGTTCTTACCCGCACCACCTGCATGTGCAGTCTTGGGCTCTTGCATCTCCCACACACGTGAGCCTTTGTCGACGTCTTCGATCCAGCCGTAGTCAAACATCTCACCAGGCTGACCTTCGCCGATGGAGAAAATACGCACGTCCTGACTACTCGCCAGACTAAACGCTAAACTCTTATCTTCGTTGTCCAGCACTTGAACGATTTGCGCAATCACTGGCAGCTTCGACAGATCCTCGGGCATCGGCTTGGAATAGAGTTCGCCATACATTTTCACTAGCTGCGCGGCATCGGGTGCGCGTCCCACGCTTTGATAGATCCTGAACTGTGTAACCAGATCGGTGCGGTAGACATCTGCGTAGGGTTTAGCCGCGACAGCGTTAAGCTGATTTTTCAATTCTGTAACCGGAGCGTTCCAACTAATCCCGGCAATGCTCTCGCCGAACTTCTCCGGGAAGATGAACGTCTTCAAAAAGGCCATGCCTACCGGAGAGCTTAGCGCATTACCCGAACCGAGATCTGTCGGGCGGCTGAGATTGTCAGAGTTCGCCATTATGATGAACGTAATGTTTTGCTCGGGCACTTTCAAAATAAAAGATGAGTTGCCGGTCCAGTAGCCGTAATGCCAGAACAGCTTCGTGCCCTTGTAGTTCTGTGTAAACCAACCCAACCCGTAGGGAAGCGACTCACCCTTAGTTGACACAGCCGGCGTGAAAGCGAGTTGTTGAGTTTCTTTTGTAAGAAACTTGTTCTGATCGATCGCAATGTCATACTTCGCCATGTCGAGAACTGTTGAGATCAATCCGGCGGAAGTGCTGAATCCCTGCGGGTAGCTGATTTTCGAGAACTTAAATTCGCGATCGAGTGCGTATGGCTGAGCGAGTATCTTCGTGACTGTGTCAAATCGCTGCTGGTGCTTTTCCGTGATCATCGCTCTGCCCAATGGCGACACGTGCGCATGAACCAGCTTCCAGGCGCCGTCTTGTTTGTTCCAGAAGTATGAATTCCTGGACGGACCTTGCGTGCGCGGTGGTCCATTGGCAGGCGTGACGGTTGTGAGCGTAAAAAAGGTTGTGATGGCGCTGTCGCCATAAACCGCCGCCTCGAGGTTGTTGACCTCAATCTTCACTTTGAAACCAGTCCGGAATGCTTCCCCCAGCTCCGCCACATCAATAAAACGAGTTAGAAAACCACCCTCGCTGAAAAAGCGGTTTTGTTGTTGCGCGAGACGCTGCTGAATCTGGTCAACGTTGCCGGAATTGAAGCCCGCAACGATATCCATAACTGCGGCTTTCACTTCGGTCTCTGCCGCCTGACCGGCGGCGTTTGGTGATTTCGTGCTGACAATCGTGGGCACGTTGGGCGCCGTCTCATTCATTCCGAGAGGATCGAGAATGTTAGCTATTAAAAGTTCGGCGAACGATTTACCGGTCGCCCTCTCAACCACCTTATCCAGTTCTGCAAAGCGATTGCCGTTATAGCGGTACTGCTCGCCGGGATTTCCTTCGGATGTGTGAGTGAGCAGGTGGCGCACTCTAATGACACCATCGCCTTCAAGCGTGATGCCATGCTTTGAAACAGGATCGTCCAGCTTGATCTTTCCCTCCTGGACCAACTGCATCAGAATCGTAGACGCAAACGTTTTAGTCAGCGAAGCGAGGTGGTAGGCGGTACGTTCGGTTGCAGGAATCTTATTCTCAACATCTGCATAACCGAACCCCTTCGCCCAAATCACTTTTTGATCTTTCACGATGGCAGCGGAGTAAGCCGGTATCTTCAGCTCTTGTCGCAGACTTTCGAGCAGTGTTTCAAAGCGGGCAATCCGTGCCGACTCGGATGGCTTGTCCATTTGGTCAGACGTGTGCGCGCCCGCCGCCCTTGCCCAGCCAAAGCCAAATAAAGTCTGTCCCAGAAGCGTTACTGTCAGAATGAGTGCGACTAAGCCTGGTGCTTTGAACTTCATAACGATCTCTTTTCCTTTACTGAGGTGACGGTAAGTGATGACTCAATGATTCGATGACTCAAGGATTCACGGTTTCTGTTAGGCAAACACCGCCGCCCACAGTTTTGTGTAATGAATTCGCATTTTTGGAGTGCATAGGCAGAGGGTGGCAATCCATTTTTTGTGAGTCAGCGGGCTGGCATCAGTGAAATTTGCCAAGCTATGAATGCAATAAAAACCAGCATGATAATTAAGACTACCAATACTACCGGCTCCATGCCCAAAAACTGCTTTTCTCCTCCGCCTTCGATAACGTCTTTCGGAACCGGTAAGTCGGCGTTGTCCACAACAATCGCGCCATAATCCCGTTGTTGCTGCGTGTTCGTCGTATCTAAATGCGTGCCGATTTGGTGTTCGGCCGCTGGCCGGTCCAACTCCTCCAATGGAGCAAGTTGAGCGGCCAACTGACTTGTATCGCCTTTCTTGCGTTTGTGCTTCTTGGAATGCACGCGCGATGGTGGGTTTTTCATATCCATTTCACCTTCTTCAAGTATCGGTAAAGCGCAAACCCGATGCCCACCATTGAGAGGAGTGCAAAAATGTAGCCGAAACGCCATTTTAACTCCGGCATGAAATCAAAATTCATCCCATAGATACCGGCTACAAGTGTCACAGACATCAGGATTGTTGAGACCGAAGTAAGCCGTTTCATGATCACATTCATGCGATTACCTGAAACGGAAAGATAAGCGTCCATGGTTGAACTAAGCATGTCGCGCAAAGTGTCAACGGTGTCAGCCACACGGATGAGATGATCGAACACATCCTGAAAATAGACATAAGTCCCTCGAGAAAAGATCTGCTGCTCGCGTCTCAACAGGGTATTAAAAACGTCGCGAAGCGGTGCTACGGCGCGCCGCAAATAGAGCAACTTCTTCTTTATCCTAAAGATCTCCTCGATTGCCTCGGCTCGAAATTCACCAAAGATCGAATCTTCGAGAGAGTCCATGCGTTCGCTGATGATGTCGAGCAGGGGAAGGTAGTCGTCTACGATGGCATCGATTAGTAAATAGGCAAGCAATCCGGAGCCTTCTTCCGCGCGATCCAGCCACTCAGGCCAGAGGCGGCGGGCTGTTTCGATGGCGCGAATGGGACGACTGTGTACGGTGACAAGGTAGTTCTTCCCTAGAAAGATATTCAGTTCTCTCAACTCCAGGCGGTCGCTTGGACCTGCGAGCTCGGCCTCGTAGAGCACAATGAAGTAGTAGCCCGGATACTCTTCGACCTTTGGACGTTGATGTTGGTTTTGACAGTCTTCTATGGAGAGATGGTGGAAGCCAAACTCCTCTGCGAGTTCTTCAAAATCCTGGCTGGTGGGATCAGTAACGTCGGCCCATACAACATTGTCGCCAACCGCGCGAAGCTCACTAATGTCTGCAGCGATGCAGTTCTCTGTAAACTGCTTGGAGTTGCTATTTAAGCAGACTGTAGTAATCACTTAGAACATTCTCTTTCTCTTGCTACTTGGTTAATCAAGGCCGGCGGTAGCTGATTACCTGTACCGTCGCCGCGGATGGGTCGCTACGAAATATCAGTACTACTTCTTCCCGCGCACGCACGGGAAGAAAGTCTATAGTCGTGACCGTCGTCTCCTCGCGCCCCTGGTTATCCAGCTTTCCCTCTACCCTAACGTCCCCAACAGCTAAACCGCCAGTATTAGTAACTGTCACCGGCAGATGGAAGAGCCCTGTCTCATTGCGTACCACACCTCGCTCCACCTTGAACTGCGCAGGCCCCGTTGGTTGATGGACCCATAACCAAATAATCGCCCCCACAAATCCTAACAGGATGATGAGCGCAACACTGAGCGAGATCCACTCGGCAATCGACTTTGGCAGCGCTGATGCTTCCTTCCGAGTCTTGCTCATAGCGCCAACCTTCCCGCCGCACCGCCAATACTGGCAGGCAGACCCAGGACTACGACATAGCTCGCCCATAAGTCGGGCGAGTCATTCAAACCGATCTGTTGGTATAACCAAAGCATGCCTCCAGCCATGACGAGCGAGATCATGTAAGAGATAGTCGTCTCCACCATGGGGGCGTTAAAACCGCCACGGTGCGCGCGACGCGCTTTCGTCGCGACGAAGTTTGAGGCGAACACGATTATGTAGGAGATCACGAGCGACGCGGCAACTAAGCCGAGCATGTGTGGGTAACCGAGCCGGTTAGCGATAAGTGGTATCTCATCAGTGGGTGCGAGCGTCAGGGCGATGACGGTCGCGCCAAGCGCGGTCGCGCCTGAGCGCACGATGATACGATCACGCATATCGCTGTTCCCTGTGTGTTCGGCACTTTGCCCGCCGCTGCCTTTCTCGTGTCCGTCCTCTTTCTCGCCAAGTAAGAAATCTGCTAGACCTACACCGAGGCTGAAGGGCAGGCCCTCCATACAAAGACGACCGACGATAGCATGTAGTCCTGCGCCAACTTCGAGAAAGCCGATTAAGAAGAGTCCGATAGCGGCGGCTATCAGTCCGGTAGCGAGCGCTTGTGTCGCCTCGATAAAGGTACGAAGCCAGGGAACGCTTCTATTGGACCGCGCCGTCGCTGCCCTTTCCAGGATCACGAGTGCGACGAACGTAAGCGCGAGTGCGGCGAGCATTCGAGGCGGCCCGGCGGTATTTCCCCGCCACCAGATTTCCATCGTGTAGAGGAATGGCATGCCGAACAGAAAAGCTCCGGCCAACTCGTGCATCAGATGGCGCAGCTCAGTTCTGACAGGAGACGGTCGGGTGTTCTTCAAATATTAAGCCTTGGTGATCTCAGAGCACGTTTTGTACGCGCTTGCTATCGCAGGTTATGACGCATCCACGATCAAAGCGCAATGGGTCATCGTGATATGAAGACTACCTGAAAGATATATTCGAGAATGTCAGCCGCGCCATCTGCGCTCACGTAGCCGTCAGCCCATGCGATGCTGCTGCTGCGATTTGACGAGCTCGCGGATGTGCCCCGGAATGTCTTCGACGGTCTCGGGCCACCGCAGATAGGCGGAGAGCTCTCCGTTCGAGCCCGCGAGAAGCCACTGCGACGTCGTGCTCTGCCCAGATGGTGACGTGACGCGCAGCTCGGCGAATCGCATCCGCTCAGGATCGGCGGGCGATGGCGCACAACGGAGCATCGCGCGGCGGTCGGCGTGAACGAATGCATGCTCGATCGCTTCGAACTCGCCAGTATCGGGCAAGCGTTCGATCCGCGCCGCGAGCTCGTGAACAGCCGCCGCGATCGCGGGATCCGCGGTTACCCCGAACACCGGATCGACGAGCGGGACGCGGAGTGCGATCGCGAGGTCGCGTCCGCAGTACGCGATCCAACGCGCATCAGATTCGAGCAGCTCGTTGCGCCCGTACGTCGGATCCGCCTCCGCGATCGCGTCACGCTCGCAAACAAGCTCGAGGTGCGAGCCGTTCGCGCGCTCGATCCTGATGCCGCGCACGACGTAGTTGTCGCTGACGAACGTGTGGACCGCCTTGACGTCGCCGCGCGGCACGCGCGCGTCTTCAATCCGTACCTCATCGGCGTTCGCCGAGGCGACCACGCCCGCCTTCGCCGACCACACGCCGAATCCGCGGTCGTCGATGAGCCACACGAAGTCGACGCCGGCGTAGCTCGCCGCACTGAGGACGCCGCGCCGGCGCATCGCTGCGAGCGTCGCCGGCTGATTGCGCTTGGACAGCGTCTTGTACTCGTAACGCGCCACGCAATTAGCCTTCAGCACGCCGATCGCAAACGTCGCGTCAGGCCGGCTCGCGTAGTCCCACACCGCGACCACGTCTTCCGGCTCGTCGGGCGCGGGCTTTTGCCCGCTGCGCACGTAGAACCGTTCGAGCGCTTCGCGGTCCTCGCGCTCCTTCTTGACCACGTACGCGAGCCAATCCGGATCGTACTCGCGGTCGAGCGCTTCGAAGATCTCCTTCGCGAGCTGCTTGGTGCGTGCGTCGAGGTCGTCGGTCATGGCAAACCTTCAGCGTTGGCAGGGCGTACTCCGGTTCCGTTGCAAGCAGGACATACCCCTGTTCCGTTACATCTTTCGCAGTCACCCTCGTACCCGGCCAGCACCGCTACGCCCACATCAACCCCTGATCCGCTACACCGAATACATTTACCATCGCCTTTGGTAAGACGGTTACCCGAATCGCCACACTCACTACAAGGTTCACGACTCATCGACATAGTGACAGCCCTGTTTCTCTAGTTTGCTTATTAACCATCGCTCGCCACCACGGTTACCACGCTTAATAATTCGAGGTGTTGAACCGCTGCTGTGAGGCACGGTCCAACCAGAGATGCCGCGTTCAACAGGTGATTGCAAGCTATTAATACATACGAAAGATGGCTACAAAACGTGAGACGAAGGGCTTAGCTTTAGTCGCAGTTCGGAACTCCCAGAAAACAGGGAAGTTGGTCCATAACCATGCCTGTCCAGATCATGGTAATGAAAGCTAGAGAAGCTAATCTTAACGCGAGGTTAATTGGCCTCGCGATGACACTGTTTCCAGCTCTGATGCTTCGGACCAATGGAACCAGAATGACGAGGAAGACCATTGGCAAAAGCCACAAGAGGCCAAACAATACGATAAGGCCGGGAGCACTTTGCCTGGTTATTGATTGATTCAGAGCTTCCAGGATCGCAAACGGCAACACGAGGGCAAAGCTAATGAGCGCCGCTCGTCCGATCAATTTGCTTTTCATCGTCTCGCTCCGCGTGATCAGTAGTACCCGTTCGGTGAATGCCTAACACTATATCAAATCTTCATACCGACTGGCTTTGCCTCAAAAGTCGGAATCCAGTCGGGCGTAGCGCCAACGGCGCGAAATATGATAGCCAGGGGCAAGCGCGAAGCGCGTCGCCCCTGGTTATCGGAAACCAATTGAAGAGAAGCACTGAAAGTGCGAAATATCTTCGCTAGTATTGCGCTCTTTCAGAGCTTCACGGTTGTTTACGCGTGGACCCAGGGGCGACGCGCCTCGCTCCTGCTCGGCGCTTGCCCCTGGCTATCATATTCCGCGCCTTTGGCGCTCCGCAGACTGATTTCCGACCTTTGAGGCAAAGCCATACCGACTCTGAACTTTCACCTTCTTAGGTACGCGCCGCTCTCTGACTGAGCCACCGATTTTCTATGGTCCAACTCCTTGATCGTGTGGGACAACGATGTTCTTTGTCGTTGTTGTCGTGTTGCCTGCCGCATCTGTCAGAGTTGCGACGACGACGTAGAGTCGACCATCCAAATCTGTTCCGTTGCGACGCGCTTCGACTGCAAGCGTTTCACTCCAATTGCCCGAAGCTCCGGAGAGCGCGCGGACCGGGAGAGTTAGAGGTGTGCCATATTCATCAGTGACGACGTAACTCACACTAGCCAAACCCGAGACTGAGTCGTTGCCCTGAGCGTCAATTCTCACGTTAACGATTTCATTGTTCGCAGGCCAGATCAGCGAAGGAGTTGCTGTCAATGCAAGTACGGGCGAAGTTGTATCGATCTTGAGAGTGATGCTCTTTGCCGTTTCGCTATTGCTGGCGCGATCCGTCGATCGATACAGAATTGTAGTTACACCTTCAGTGCTGAAAACGAAACTCCCGTTGTAAGGCAGCCACGTTTGTCCTCCGTCCGTTGAGTATTCAGTTGTGGCCACCCCCGAACAGTTATCCCCAGTATTGAATATGATTGTAGGCGCCGTCTTATACCACCCGTTGTTTCCTGTAGGAGTAGCCGGTTGAAGAACAGCGGTTGTTTCGGGAGCGAGAATGTCTCGCTCAGCGTTCGCAACCAGTCCCGCTGCGACGTTGAAGCAGAAAAATAACGAATCCACTTGTGCTCGATACGAGCCCGGCGCCAGATCAACCGCACCAAAAAAGCCGCCACCGTCAGTCGCTGTCACTTTCGTAGCTTGCGTATCTAGGTTTTCAATGGTTACGGGAACTGTATCGAAAGCTGTGTTATCGGCGTGACGAGCTTCGCCTTTCACATGGCCCAGCGTTGGTGTGATCTTCCATGAAAATGTTGGAATCGTCGCCGGGTCATTGAAGATTGGCGTCAATCCCTCAGGTTCATAACGCAAGAGACCATTCGAGGATTGTCCGGTGGTCAATCCAGCAGCAAATTCCGCGAACGGGCGCGCAGGCGTCGTAGCCGGTGGAATCGCAAACGGATTATTGGTTACGGCGATGTTGGTGGTCGCCATTGAAAAAAAGATGACGCCACTCAAGTTGTTTGGACCAGCAGCGGGTATCAATGTTCTACGAGTTTGCCGAAGACTGCCTTCAATGGCGTTAACGAATGAACCCTGACCGGTCATGCCCGCACGGTTATACAAATGACCACGCAGCCATGCGTCCCACTGATCATATTGCGGGCGTACCGTGGCCGTGTGTTCCGCTTTGTAGGCCATGGGAATAGCAATATCGATAATGCCTTCCTCGGTCCATGCCCGCCAATCCTGATACACACGCCAGAAAGCTTCGGCAGAATTCCATGCGCTCTCAGTTGAACCGATGCCGCCAAAAGCGATAAGCGCTGCGGAAACCTTCAAGTTGGGTTTGATGGCAAGCGCATTTAGATAGACGCGACGGACGACGTTTGTCACCTGGTCGCGTCGCCACTGGTTCCATTGCGGATTATTGGGAGCCGGCGGAGGACTACCAGGCGAAATATCGAAGTGTCGTTGAAAACGTTCAACGCTGGTCGGGTTGTAGCCGATATTTGTGCCGGTCGAGGGTGTTTGACCGGTGATACCGATTTCTGGATAACGAATACGGTCGAGGTGCAGTCCATCGATATCATAGTTCAGCACCAGATGATTGAGAACGTTAACGGTATGAGCGGCAGCATCAGGATGACCAAAGTCAAGCCAGAAGTCGCTGCCAAAACGGTGCCCCTGGAACGAAATTGCCGTGCTTCCGGGAGTTGTATCAGGAAGAAGAGTGCGCGTGAGCCAATTATTTGGACCAGGGACAATCGTGTTTGTCGCAGCGTCGTAACCACCGTGTAAATTGAAAACATGGTTTGGATTTTCAGGCGGAAACAGATTTGGTGCGCGTCCCCAGATTGCGTTCATGATAACGAATGCGTGGACCTCGATTCCTTCCGCGTGAGCCACGTTGATTATGTCTTGAAGTGGATCGAAGCCGGGTTGGATTGGGACGCGATCTCCTAAGGGTTCAAGCGAATTGAGATACCATGAATCTCCGCGTCGTCGCACCTGAACGAAGATCGCATTCGCCTTCGCAGCTTTGGCGTTATTAACCACAGTCAGGACATCGGTGTGGTTGTTGAGATTGGTATTAAACGTATCGACCCAAAACGCGCGGTACTCGCTTCTGACTTGTCCGTTGACTGAAGTAATTGTGAAGAATGTCAGAATCACGAGGCATGAATACTTTAATCCGTGAATTGTCATAGTGGTTCGGCGGCAGAATCGGTGGTTGATTAAGTTCGAGGGGGGAATGAAAGCTTTAGTATCGCATGACGTTGATTGTTGTCAATTGATTGAAGAATATTTCACGCAAAGACGCAAAGGTGCTAAGAAATCTCTTTGTTCCTTTGCGTCGCCTTCGCGCCTTTGCGTGAACCTGTCTCAAGCGTCCAGCCGGCTCCGCAGGCTTACTATGTCGCGCTGTGGCGGCGAGCCAAAGAGCTTCTTGTAGTCGCGGCTGAAGTATGATGGATCCTCATAGCCCACGCGAAACCCCGCGCTTGCTGCGTCCAAGTCTTCGCCAAGCATCAAACGGCGTGCTTCCTGTAGTCGTATCTGTTTCTGAAACTGCAAAGGACTCATTGCCGTAACCGACTTGAAGTGATGATGGAAACCCGACACGCTCATTCCTAGTTTGCGAGCGATGTCATCGATCTTTAGCGGCTCATCAAAATGCTCGCGGAAGTGCCCAATCGCCCGCGAGATGCGCTGAGTGTCTCCGGACGGTAAGAGATGACCGAGTCGCGCGCCTTGGCCTCCGGCCAGGAGTCGGTAGATGATCTCCTTCACGATGAGCGGTGCCAGAACGTTACTGCTTTCAGGCTCATCTGCGAGTCGAACCAGTCGCACGACGGCGTCGAGAAGATTCGCGTCGATCGAATGCACGTCCATCGCCTTCGCGCTCGCATCTCCTTTCTTGATCTTGATGTCGGCTTCCATCAGGACCGAGGCGACCAGTGTGGGATCAAGATCGAGGCGTAAGCCAAGATATGGTTCGTCCGGCGTCGCCTTCTCGATTTGGAAGATGAGAGGCAGGTCGACCGTGAATAACAAGTAATGTCCCGGGTCGTACCTAAACACCTCCTCACCTAGCAACGCCCTCTTCCTGCCCTGGGCGACGAGGCAGAACGCCGGCTGGTAAACGGTATTCAATGATTCCGACGGCCGCGACGATCGGGCGAGAAAAAAACCTGGGAACACCTCTTTAGCGCCATCTTCAGATACAGTTCGGGCGATCCGCTCAGTGAGTTCTTCTCTGTTGGTCTTGACCCTATGAATGTCTCGCGGAGTTTCTCTACTATTCATACGTCCATATTAGCCTCTTTGTGTGCAACGCGGGATGTCAACGTAGCCGCTTTTGCAGGTTCGTCCAATAATTCGCGAGTATCGTCTTATCAGGGATTCGGCAGCCGACATCAAAATCAAACCACAACGGTAGGATGCGAGAACAGATTTTAGTTAAACAAGAGACACGATGAAGAATCACAAAGCAATCGATCATGAAAGTAATGGAACCAACCGGCGCAGTTTTATCGCGAAGACCATCTTTGCGGGCGCCGGCCTAGCGGCGTTGGCGGCTTCGCAGAATCAGGCAAGCGCGCAAACCGGAAATAATACGAACAGCGCCTCGAACGTCTCAATTGGGCGCAGAAGGCTTGGCAAGCTGGAGGTCTCGGCAATCGGGCTGGGCGTTCAGAACATGCATCGGAGGTACGAGACCACGGTACCGTACCGGCCGGAAATGATCAGCATTCTCCGCGCGGCCTACGATCGTGGCATCACGTTCTTCGACTGTGCCGAGGCATACGGGCCATTCGAAAATGAGCGGATCCTCGGGGAGGCGATCGAGTCATTTCGAAATAAGGTCAGGATCACTTCCAAGTTCGGTTGGAACATAGATCAGCAGACGGGACAGCGGCTTCCGGGGCGTAACAGCAAACCAGATCACATCAAGCTAGTCGTTGAAGGATCGCTCAAAAGGTTGCGGACCGACCGCATAGACCTTCTCTATCAACATCGCGTCGACCCGGAAGTGCCTATCGAAGACGTTGCTGGAGCGATCAAGGACCTGATGGATCAGGGAAAGGTTCTGCATTGGGGACTCTCCGAACCGGGAATCCAAACAATCCGACGTGCTCATGCCGCGCTGCCGCTTACCGCGATCCAAAACGAGTACTCAATGGCGACCCGAGATCCGGAAAAGGAAGTGATACCGCTCTGCGAAGAGTTGGGAATAGGATTTGTGCCCTGGTGGCCTCTCGACTGCCAATTACTAACCGGCTGGATCGACGCGAACACGCGTTTCGCACCTGGCGATCTGCGTGCAGCGACTCCGAGATTCTCGCCCGAGAACCTGGCTTACAACATGCAGTTGGTTGACCTGATAAAGACCTGGGGGGTTCGCAAGCGGGCTACTGCTGCTCAGATCGCGGTCGCTTGGCTGATGGCACAGAAACCTTGGATCGTGCCGATTCCCGGAACAACAGTGATGCAGCACATGGTGGAGAACAGCGGTGCGGCCGGCGTTCGCTTCACGCCCTCTGAAATCTCGGAGTTGAACTCGGCAGTAAGAGCAATTGAAGTTAAGGGGCAGCGCCTGCCGGATGCCGTGCTTGCCTTCTCCGGCGTTGAGGCTCCGATGAAGAAGTAAGCGTCAGTACGGTTTATTGATAAGACCGCCGTCCTTTTGAACAAAATTCGTTTGGTTGCGGTTGTCGGCGGCAATGAGGTCACTAATCCCTTCATGGTGACCGAAGTATATGTGCAGCAAAGCGGTACCTGGAAGTTAGCTTCGCTCTCGTTTACCAGGCTGCTGACTCAATAAATGTAGTGCACCCCTGAAATGACACAAACAGTTAAGAAAGTATTGGTGGTGCAAGCGAAGCTTCAAACTCGGCTGGCGGCCGATAGCCGATGGCCGAATGAAGTCGCTTCCGATTATAGACCGCTTCGATGAAATGCTGGACTGAGGCTAGCACCTCAGCCAGCGTGTCGTAGTCATTCAAGTAAACCTCTTCGTACTTGAGCGTGCGCATGAACCGTTCGGCCTTGGCGTTGTCATAGGGATTGGCGGTGCGGCTCATGCTGATCTGGATCTTATGTTCTTGCAAAAGCGCGACGTAATCTGCAGCCGCATATTGCACGCCGCGATCGGAATGATGGACCAAGCCAGGTGGCACGGTGCGGTTCGCCAGGGCCATGCGTAAAGCCTTGAGCGTCAGTTGCGTATCGATGTGACGCGAGAGGGCCCAGCCGATGCAGCGCCGACTGTAAGCGTCGAGGATGACAGCCAGATAAACAAACTCGCGCCGCAGTCGGATGTAAGTAATGTCTGAGACCCAAAGTTGATTGATGTTTGACAGTACCAACCCCCGCGCCAGGTTGGGATAAACCGGTAACGAGTGATTGGAATCGGTAGTGCGCACAAACGCTTGCCGCCGCAGACAGAGCAAATTGTCTAGGCGCAGCAAGCGCAAAACGCGCTTGTGATTGACTAGCACTCCGCGACGCTGCAGTTCTTTGGTGATCGGTCGGTAACCGTAAGCACGCATCTCCAGGGCCACGCTCTGAATCTGCCCGCGCAACGCGACCTCGTGGTGCGACGCACTTGCACCGGACGAATGCAGGTGGCGAAAGATAGTCGAACGCGAGAGCCCGACCGCCTCGCCGAGCGACCTGAGGGCTCGCTCGGCGGTCGGTCTCTCTTCCAGTTCCTTTTGCACTAAGTTCATGAAGTATTGTTGCGCCTGTCGCCGGTTCAGTTCTCGGTTTCCAGTTTCTGCAAAAGCTTTTTTAAAAAGTCGTTCTCCATGGTGAGCCGGCCCACCATGCGTTCCAGCTCGTTGACGCGCGCTTCATCGGTGTAGGCGTGACCGCGACCGGCAAACGCGCGCTCCTTATATTTGCGCAGCTCCCGGCGCCACTTCGAGATGGTGTTGTCACTGAGTTGATAATCGCGGGCCACTTGCGCCTGGGTCTTGCCGACCTCGACTTCGCGGATGACTTGCAGTTTGAATTCGCGCGTGAATGTGCGCCGTTTGAGTGCCGCTGGCTTGGCGGCCCCTGCGCCCTTCTTGGTCATCGTTAAGCCTCCTTCCCGTTAGGGATATGTGCTTAACTTTTTGTGTCAGTCAAGGGTGCAGTTCAAAAGATCAATGATCACATATCGGGTAGTAAGAGTATGATCGTTTTGTCGCTGATAATCGCGACAATCATTTGTCTTCTATCCGGTTGTTCAGAAGCACAGCAAATTTCTGCGAATAATCAGGCTCTGACCTCGGAAAGAAAGATACTGATCGTGTATCTGTCCCGGACCAACAACACCAGGGCGATCGCAGAATTCATCCACCAAAAGGTCGGCGGCACAATGGTCGCACTCGAATTGGAAACACCTTATCCCACCGACTACAACGCGACCGTGCAGCAGGTCGCCCGGGAGAATGAAACCGGATATCGGCCGCCTTTGAAAACAAAGATCGATCGCATCGAGCAGTACGATGTTGTGTTTCTGGGCTTTCCGACCTGGGGAATGCAGTTGCCGCCGCCCGTTAAGAGTTTTCTGCGTCAATATAGCCTGAACGGAAAGACGGTTATCCCATTCAACACGAATGCGGGATATGGCGAAGGAAGCAGCTTTCAGACCGTTAGGGAACTCTGTCCGCAGAGCACGGTTCTGGAAGGCTTCGTCATCAGGGGCGGATTGGAAAGAGATGGACAGTATCTGGTTATCAAAGGAGCAAGGGCGGAGGAAGCACAGAAAGAAGTTGAGAGTTGGTTAAGGAAAATAAAGATGCTTCAGTGAAGCAAGGTAGAGCGCCGGCGGCTGAGATCGAGCTTACACCCGAAGACCTGAATCAACGTGAGACCGCTGCTTCAAAGCTTGAGGTGCGAGGAGTTCGTAGTCCTACTCTATCTCTGACACAACATCGATCTGCTGTCGTGGTATAAGCAGAGGATGCGATCAACATCAACACAGGAAAGCGCGGCGTTCGATCGCACCTACGAGAAGGTTCCCGCGGAACAAGTCGCTCGACTGAAAGAGTTTCGTCTCACTCATCCTTATAAGCAGCTCATCGTTGGCGAAACCAAATGGGAGTACATATCCTGCGGGCAAGGAGAACAAACACTACTATTGCTCCCCGGAGCTTTATCGGTAGGCGAGTCTGCATTCCCACTCATCACGAGTCTTGAAAATCAATACCGTATCATTGCTCCTTCTTATGCTTTGTCACTCACAATGACGGGGCTATGCCGCGGGTTAGCACATATCCTGGAAAGCGAAGGTGTGAATCGTGCTCACGTGTTCGGCGGTTCATATGGCGGCCTCGTGGCGCAATATTTCGTTCGCCAATATCCCGATAAAGCCCGGAGCCTTATTCTCTCTCACACCTTGTACTCACTCCAAAGCTAGCAAAACCAATATGGCTGGCCGGAAAAATATTTCCCGCGTTTCCGAAGCGCTTGTTTGTTCCACTTCTCAAGAAGCGTCTTGACAAAATGCTGCTCTCGACGCTTCGCGCCGCTAAACACCCTGAAGCGGAGTTCTGGCGCGCCTACCTCGACGAAGCAATCGCCAGCGACTTGCTGAAAGAAGTTTTCATACATCAAAACAGGTGCTTGCTTGATCTCGCACGTGAGCCGCCGTTCACGCCTGATGACCTGAAGGGATGGCCAGGAAAAGTTCTCATCATCGAATCCGACGATGACCCGGCGATAACGGCGCATGATCGAACCTTGCTCCGTAATACCTATCCCGGCGCTCAGGTCCATACCTTTCGCGATGCAGGTCATGCGTCTTCCATTCTGAAGCGTGAGGAAGTTTTTTCAATTATGAGAAGTTTTCTCAATAACGTCGCTTAGGCTGTGTAGGTAGCTCTTGAGGTGTGAAAAGCCGTCAAGCCTGCTCAGGTGGCCTGATCCTGAATGTTTCCAGGAGACCGAGAGTAATTGCGAGCACAACTGGACCCATGACAACGCCGAGCAGGCCGAATACGCTCATGCCCCCTAGTACAGAAAAGAAAACCAGAAGCTCGTGTAGCTTAGTTTGATCTTTAATCAGCTTTGGCCGGAGAAAGTTGTCGATGGTGCTAATCACGAGTCCTCCCCAAACGATAAGGAGAATGCCCGCGGTTAAGTGATCGGTGAGCATTAAGTAGATCGCTGCCGGAAGCCACACCAGGAACGAACCAGCCACAGGAATCATGCAGACCAACGCTAACACGACAGCCCATAAGATCGGCGACGGTACTCCCAATATCCAAAATGCAAGTCCACCGAGTAATCCCTGAAGCACGGCAATAGTGACTACACCATAGACGCTTGCACTGATCACCTGACTAATGCGAGCCAGCAGCGCTTCGCTTTGTTCAGTGCCGAAGGGCAATGCTTCCGGAAGTGCCTTAACAATCTTGTCACCGTCTCTGAACAAGTAATACATCGTGATGATGACGAAGAACGTCTTTACGATTGCGCTGAGAAGGTTTCCCATTATGCCGACAGATCGCCCGACTACGGCTGAACTGTAATTTCTCAATTGCTCGACGACAAACTGCTGCATCTGCGTAGTGTCAATTCCCAGGCGTTCGTGAATCCAATTGAAGCTGCGTCCGGTTATGCTCCCTGTTTGGCCCATCAATTCTCCCATGTGCGGTGGCAGACCGCGCACAGCCCCAGTCAATTCGTTCGTGACTGCTAAGACAAGAAGGGCGAGAGGAAGAACGACGATAAGGATAACCAGCGTTGAAGAAAGTAGTGCACATAATCCGCGGCGTTTGACTCTTTGCGCGATCTGTTTATGAACGGGATAGAAAACGATTACGAGCACCGTCGCCCAGGCGAGAACTGTGATGAACGGCCGCAACATGAGCCAGCACAGATAGAGTGCAATCGCAATCGTCGCTAACGTTGCGATAAAACGCATTTGATTGATTTGCTCTCTCATAAGGTCAGCGGTGATATCCGATCGAATTCAAAGCAGTATATTTTAGGATGCGTTGTTATACCTCCGTAGCGCCGAGAAGCAAAGTGAACCGCCTGGTATCCTGAATCACAAACCCGCTAAGTGTGCTAACGCACAGACCCCTCAACAAAAGCCGTTTACTCTAGTCCCATCCATTCCCAAGGGTCACCGTCAGAAAACGACCAACTGAAAGGCTTCTGCTATGCAGTCCACAAAAGGACGTATCCTTTGTACTGAGGATGACGTTGATACTCGCGAGTTGATTGATTTTGTCCTAACCCAGTATGGCTATGAGGTAGTCTGCTCAGCAAGCAACATTCAGGCTATTGATCTTGCAAAGACCCAAAACTTTGATCTGTATCTGGTAGACAACTGGATGCCTGGGCTTTCTGGTACGGAGCTTACCGAAAAGTTACGCCAGTTTGATCTAAAGACACCCGTTCTCTTCTTCTCAGGAGCGGCGTACGAGAGTGACCGGGAAGCAGCTCGCGTTTCGGGTGCTCAGGGATACTTGGTTAAGCCCGCAAACGGCGACCAGTTAATAACCGAAGTGACACGACTGATCGCGGAATCCAAAACTACCGCACCTGTCCGAGATCGCTGCGTAACCCGGAAGAGGGTGGCGGGTGAATACACAAAAGCACGATAAAACGTCCGCATGAGAAGCTGTCCGATCGAGAGTTTCAATTCTTTTGCTGCTTTATTGAATCTGCCGGCCGACTGCTCTCAGTGACAACAAACTCATAATCGAGACGACTGCCAGCGACCTCACAAGGAAACAAACACATCATTTCATGCGGAAGCTTTGCGTACGCCGTTCAGAGCTACCTAAGACAGTGAAAACACCTGCCATACGCGCGTGATAACACGGTTTCGTGGTCTTTGAATCCACCTTATGCTCGTAATCGTAATGCTGAGGCCATAGACGAAGGCGGCGTGGATGCTCAGAAGCATGCTCGCCGAAGACAGACGTGGCGATGGCCCCGCAACTTGATGCGGCGTGAACGCTAAGAGATGAGTTGGATAAGGACTTAAACAAACGAAAGGGGTTGGGTGAATGAGACACCAAGACAAAATGAAAAAACAGAGACGACGTCGTAGAACGCTCTTTTGGCTATTTGTAGCGGCTGCGGTTTCTGCGCTGTTGTTTGAGGAACAAGTAGCTGTCCTCTACGTGCTATCGATCCTGACGATATGCGGACTAATGATTGTAGTAGCGTTTTCGAATTTGGAAGCCAGAGATGCGGCGATGCAGACCGCCGCCATTAGCGAAGCTGCTGACGATTTGAGTAAAAACTCCAGGGATTTTAGTAGAAGCAAAAGAACAGCTTAGGCAACGGCATCGCTGACTATTGCTTGTGCCTCATCCAAAATGCGCCCAAGGTGCTCCGTTCCCCGAAAGCTCTCCACATAAATCTTGTAGATATCCTCAGTACCGGACGGGCGCGCCGCGAACCATCCGCTCTCTGCCACCACCTTCAGCCCGCCGAGGGGAGCCCCATTACCTGGCGCATGCGTGAGGATCGTCTGAATTTGTTCACCCGCAAGCTCGTTCAAGCGAACCTGCTGCGGAGAAAGCTTTTTTAGAATCTCTTTTTCTTGCGCTGTGGCGGGAGCTTCCGTGCGTGTGTATACCGACTCTCCGAACTCGTTTGTTAGCTCCTGATAAATCTGGCCGGGATCGCGATCCATGCGAGCAGTGATCTCAGCCGCGAGCAGGGACGGGACAATTCCATCTTTATCCGTAGTCCAGACAGTGCCATCGAGACGCAGGAAAGTTGCACCCGCGCTTTCTTCACCCCCAAAACCAAGCGTGCCGTCGAGCAAGCCATCCACGAACCACTTGAAGCCGACCGGAACCTCGAAGAGCTTGCGGCCCAGTTTTGCTGTGACGCGATCGATCATCTGACTGCTGACCATCGTCTTACCCACGGCCGCTGCATTGCTCCATTTAGGTCGGTGTTGGAAAAGATAGTAAATAGCGACCGCCAGGTAGTGATTGGGCTGAAGCAAACCCGCACCCCGCGTGACGATTCCATGCCGGTCATGATCCGTGTCACAAGCAAAGGCGATGTCGAAGCGATCCTTCAGTCCAATCAGATTTGTCATGGCGTAGGAAGAGGATGGGTCCATGCGGATTTGGCCATCCCAATCGACGGTCATGAAACGGAAAGTCGGATCGACGAGTTCGTTCACTACAGTGAGATCCAACTTGTACTGATTGGCAATCCGCGCCCAGTAGTGGACGCCCGCGCCGCCGAGAGGATCCACGCCCATATTCACCTTCGCGCCGCGAATTGAATCCATGTCAATAACGTTTGCGAGATCACTTACGTACGAACTGAGAAAGTCGTGCCGGTGCGTAGTGGAGGCGCGAAGCGCCTGTTCGAAGGGAATTCTTTTAATACCTTGAAGAGCAGTCTCGAGAAACTTATTCGCCGTTGCCTGGATCCAATCGGTCACGTCGGTTTCCGCCGGCCCACCGTGTGGCGGGTTGTACTTGAAGCCGCCGTCATCAGGAGGATTATGCGATGGCGTGATCACGATTCCGTCGGCGAGTCCAGTTTTTCGTCCGTCGTTGTAGGTGAGAATGGCGTGCGATATTGCGGGCGTCGGAGTGTATTCGTCCCCTTCGGAGATCATCACTTCCACACCGTTGGCTGCCAGCACCTCAAGCGAACTCGCAAACGCCGGCATCGAAAGCGCGTGAGTATCCATCCCCAGAAACAGTGGACCATCTGTGTGCTGCAGTTTTCGATACAGACAAATTGCCTGCGTGGTGGCGAGGATATGCCACTCGTTAAAAGCTTTTTGTAGAGCTGAGCCACGGTGCCCGGAAGTGCCGAATGCTACTCGTTGTGCCGGGATCGAAGGATCAGGCACATCGGTATAGTACGCCGTGATTAGCTTTGGGACGTTGACCAGCATCCCTGGCTCGGGCGATTTTCCTGCCAATGGACTGACTTTCATTTGTGCGCTTTCCTCTTACGATTTACTGGCGTTGGCAAGCAAGGTGGACAGGTCGCAATCAACCAGGTCCCCAATACGCTCAACGGTCAAATCGGCGGCCGGGTAGTTCTCAATGTTGTTGGGGTCCAACGCGTAATGGCCCTGGCGTGGAAAGATAGTCGTCAGCCGGCTTCCCCAAACTTTTTTCATTTCCGCCAGGATGCGTAGCTTGTCGTCGACCATTATGTAATGCTGTGCTGGATAACGCTGTGCGACGTCATCCAGCACGCTCTCTTTATGAACATAGATAAGCACTCGACCGTCGACCGCATCCCACAGTCCTGAGCGCTGGATCTTGCGCGGCTGAAAAACCACATCGCCATCTGACAGAATGACTGTTGGTCCCAACTTACCAAAATGCTCGATCACCTGAAGCGAGCCTGGATAGACTCGGTCGGCAAACGGGTAGTCCACCAGAAAGCAAGACATTTTAAGTAGACGAGGATCGTTATTCGCGCCGAGCCGGTAGCGTTGCAATGCACCCAGGTAGTCTGCGTAACCTAACTCTTTACGCAGCGCCTCAAAGATTTCGAAATAGCGATCTCGATTCCGTGGGCCAAACTCGTGTTCGAGATGATTCCGTAGATCTGCTACGACGTGATCGTGGTCGAGCAGCGTGTTGTCGCAGTCGAAGAGAGTAACAATGTGAGACGGAACGGCCATATAACTCGGTAGTGGGTCAGTTTGAAGAATATTTCACGCAAAGACGCAAAGGTGCTAAGAAATCCCTTTGTTCCTTTTGCCTCGCCTTCGCGGCTTTGCGTGAACCTGCTTAAACTGACCCACTATCCCATAGGCGAACTGCATTGGCAAAAACCTGCCACTAGATCAAAGATTAAGACTGAACACTGATTACGTCGAAAATAGCAAAGCCGATTCGCAACCAGTAAGGAGGACACAACGATGCCTGATCCGATTGCTAGAAAGCGTCTGAAGAAGAAAATGCTTGACCGGTGGGAGAACGAGGGCGGAAGGATTGCCACTGACGCAACCAGTGCGGATCCGAGCAGACCGACGAGCGAAGACGAGGGCCACGGTAGCAAACCCTCGTCTCCGAATGATAAATCGGCGGCCGGCGCCCCTGCACCTCCGGCAAAGAGGCGCAAGCCGACTCGGAAATGAGTACGCAGCGTGCAGACTCGGCCAATCCAATCACTAACTGATCGGGTTGCGCGCAACCTCGACCGAGCAATGTGCGTTAGTAACAAGCCCAGTCGCGACGCTACCGAGCCGGAACCGTTCGAAAGCGTTGCTAAACCTACGCCCCCCGACAAAAATCGCATCAGCATCCCATTCTTGCGCGTGACGAATGAGCACTCGCTGCGCGTCGCCCTTCTCAATCGCAACCGAGACATTTAATCCTATGACCCTTAACTCGTTCTCGGCCCAATCGATCATCGTCTGTGCCACCAAAGCCGATTCTTTGTGCTCGTCCCTGATCATTGCAGCGGCGATTGGAAGAATATGGGAAATTCTTGCGGGAGAAGTGCCATCGTCAACAGCGATTAATCGCACCTCAGTTCCGTCGGGCCATATACGACGACCCACCGCGCGAACTGCGTGCTCGGCCTCGGACGATCCGTCAACTCCTATCACTATCTTTATCGGATCAAATTCACTTTTCTCCAGCGTACCCCGCGACACGCGTACAGAGTGGTGTGAATCCGTAACGATTTTCTTTGAGACACTGCCAAGAATTAAGCGCCCCGCCAGCGAGTGCCCGTGGGAGCCGACTACAACGAGATCGGGTTTCCACTCATCGGCTTTTACTATTAGTTCCCACCATGGCTGGCCCGCAAGCGCTTCCGCCCGCACGTGCCAATCTGGGAAGTATGATCGGACCTGCTCACTGGCTTTTGTTGTGAACGCTTTCGCCTCTGAGAAAATGCGCGCACTCTGCTCTTGAGCGAGCATGAGGGCCGCAGTCGCTCTCCGGGAAGTAAGAGTCTGCTCAGCGATCTCAGAGTTCGAGGTCGCGGGTGCCATCATGACATCAGCCACGGAGACGATGAGCGCTTCTGCTTCATCCGGTAAGCCGGCTCGCTTCAAATTGCGCAGCGCGGCGTCAGCACTCTCTGAGCCGTCATAACCTAACAATATCTTCATCATCTCCTTCACCTCCATCTTCAAGCTGAACATTTACTACTCGCTAGTAACGCTGCTGATCGAAGCCGTTGTGCTCGGTAAGTGCTCCCAGCAACGATCAGCATGTTGTTAGGCTTTGCACAAAAAGTACGGTCTAAACCTGCGAAGCAGGCGGAAGCATAAAGCCTGGGGCGTAAGCCCCAGGACAAAGCACAAACAAGATTTCAAGCCCGCGAATGCGGGTGAAAGCGCGATCGCGAGCCAAAAGAGCTGCCGCCCATTTCATGGGCTGGCAACCTCACTTTGATTTTGATCCTGGGGCTTGCGCCCCAGGCTTTATGCTCCCGCCTGCTTCGCAGGCTAAGACCGTCCTTTTTGTGCAAAGCCATGTTGTTACCTTAACGGATAACCGATAGGAGATGTAGCGTATTAACTCCTAAGTGAGCGAGTGTTATCACCCGACCATTTTTAGCGACATTTAGTGCAAAGCCTAGGGGCTTGCACAAAAAGTCGGGATCCAGTGGACGCAGCGCCAAAGGCGCGAAATATGATAGCCAGGGGCAAGCGCTGAGCAACGCGAAGCGCGTCGCCCCTGGTTCGCAGATATCAATTGAAGAGAGCACTGAAAGTGCGAAATATCGTCGGTAGTTATTCCGCTCTTTCAGAGCTTCACGCTCATTAATGCTTCACCCAGGGGCGACGCGCCTCGCTTCGCTCGGCGCTTGCCCCTGGCTATCATATTTCGCGCCTTTGGCGCGTGAGAACACGTGTGCAGAACGAGTGTTTTCACGCTATGAACCATCTGGACCGTCGTTTAAGTTGATACTTAATACTTGGGCGGAAGGACATCAAAGATGGAACATATTATCGACAGCTCAACCCGAACCACTCCCCGAAATAAACCACTGGCTGACGCCGGCGTCTCCGGCCCAGCCTATCAGGCTTATCAAATCCTGCATGTTGGCTTCGTCGTGGCGCCAATAGTCGCGGGACTGGATAAGTTTTTCAACATCCTTGTGAATTGGGAGCAGTACTTGCCCCCGTTCGTCAACAACATGATCGGCGGTCACGGTCACGAGTTGATGCTCGTCGCCGGCGTTATCGAAATCATCGCGGGGCTCGGAGTTTTGTTCAAACCGAAATTCTTTGCGTACGTCGTTTCCGCTTGGCTCTTAATGATCGTGGTGAACCTGCTGATGATTCCGGGCTACTACGACATCGCGCTACGCGATTTTGGTTTAGCGTTAGGCGCTCTTGCCCTTGCGCGTCTAAGCCAGAATTTTGGTCGCTGAGGTGGTAACACCGTCGTCAACTGTCATGACTCCGGGATCGATAATAAAAAAGATGATTGATGGAAGAGATGAGGGCGGAAACACGGATTTGATGCGTGCTGCCCTTAATGGTCAGAACCAGACTGTCAAGGCGTTACTGCTCGGTGGAGCTGACGTAAATGCGCGAAATCATGAGGGACGTACTGCGCTAATGTTTGCTATTGTCAACCTCCACACTTCCAGAGGGTGTAACACTGAGGTGATGCGCCGCGCGATTCTCGGCGTGCTGTAGATCGTGGTAACCATGGCGGATTCCGAACAGAGACTTGCGAAGGAGTTGAGGCCAAGGCCCTTTTCTGATCCAGAGCTTGAAGAGCTCCAGCGTCTTACCTTTGATTATTTTCTGAAGGAAACAAATCCTGAGAACGGCCTGGTGCCGGACAGCACTCGCCAAGGCGCGCCATGCAGTATCGCTCCAACTGGATTTGCTTTGGCTGCCTATCCTGTCGGTGTTGAGCGTGGCTTCATTACGCGCGATGATGCGATTAGCCGAACCCTCACGTCCCTGCGCTTCTTCTGGCATAGCCCGCAAGGTCCGGAACCGGACGCCACCGGATACAAGGGTTTCTACTATCACTTTCTTGACATGAAGACAGGTCGCCGTGAGTTCAATTGCGAACTGTCAACAATCGATTCGACATTTGTAATCGCGGGTGCATTGACCGCTGCCGAGTATTTCGATCGCGACACTGAAAACGAGCGTGAGATCCGCGATCTTGCTATGGAACTCTATCGACGCACTGACTGGCAATGGGCGCAAATTGGTGCAGACACCGTCACACATGGTTGGACGCCCGAACATGGGTTCTTAAAGTATCGTTGGGATGGCTATAACGAAGCGTTGATTCTTTACATTCTCGGTCTCGCATCGCCAACGTACCCTTTACCAAAAGAAAGCTACCGGGCTTGGACCAGGACTTATGAATGGAGAAGTCTTTACGGATACGACTTCGTCTACGCCGGTCCGCTATTCATCCATCAGCTTTCGCATATGTGGATCGATTTTCGCTCCATTCAGGACGACTACATGCGGCAGAGAGGGATCGATTATTTTGAAAACAGCCGTCGCGCGACTTACGCACAGCAACAGTACGCTATTGAGAATCCCAGAGGCTTCAAGGGCTATGGCGAATTCATTTGGGGCTTCACTGCGAGCGATGGTCCCGGACCAGCAATTGAAAAGATCGAAGACCAAGAGATGCAATTCTATGACTACATAAACCGCGGTATTCCCGACGGACCCGATGACGGAACATTAGCTCCATGGGCCGTCATCGCTTCACTTCCATTCGCGCCCGAAATTGTCTTGCCCTCGATGCGTTACTTCGACCAAAACTTTCCTGAGATGACGAGCAAGTACGGATTCAAGTGTAGTTTCAACCCGACATTTTCCGGGACTTCGAGCAATGGATGGATTTCAAAGGGCTACTACGGTCTGGATCAAGGTCCAATAGTTTTGATGATTGAGAACTATCGATCAGAATTCCTCTGGAAGTTGATGCGAAGCTGTCCTTACATTGTCACCGGACTTCGCCTCGCAGGATTTACCGGCGGTTGGCTTCGCGACTAGCCTCACATCGATTCGAAAGGGTCTTGCACTATGAAGCTATTGATTGCGGTGGACTCGGCGATTTCGACTGAGGTGCTCGTCGACGCAGTGGGGATCCGCCCGTGGCCTGATGGCACGACAGCACATGTTCTTTCGGTCGTGGCAGACACGGACGTCCCCGAAGATGTGTGGCGCGAAGAAGGCTACGGAAAGGGCGCTGTGCGGCGGGAAATGGAGAGAAGGGGGGAACAAATAACCCTCGCCGTTGAGCGTCTAAAACAGGTCGGCATTCCGGCAGAATTGGTAGTGACGAGGGGCGACGCTCGACATTTAATTCCGTTTTTCGCGCGGAAATGGTCTTCAGACTTGATCTTTGTCCGCGCTCATGTCCGCAAGGACGTGTTTCACTGGATGCTGGGCAGTGTTGCCAGGGCTGTCGTGGCAGACGCTCCTTGCACCGTTCAGATCGTTCGTGACGTAACGGAGGATCGCGCACACACTCTAGACAGCGGAAGGAGAGTCTTGCTTGCCACCGACGGCTCAGAGACTTCGGCCGCAGCAGCCCGCGCACTTGCCGGACGACCATGGCCGGAAGGGAGCGAGTTCACAGTCGTGAGCGTCGAAGAGCCGTGGGCGATCAAATCGTCCAGGATAGAGCCACAAGAAGCGGTTACTAGCGCCCAACAAGTGCTGGCTTCCGCAGAATTGAAAGCGACCGGTGCGGTGCTCTCCGGTAACCCAAAAGAAGTTATTCTTGAAGAGGCACGAAGATGGAACGCTGACTTGATCGTGGTGGGTTCACACGGGCGGCGTGGTTTTAAGCGATTCCTGTTAGGGAGCGTATCGGAGGCGGTTGCGATGAACGCGCATTGCTCTGTTGTTGTGGTGCGCGGTGCGCCGCGGTCCTCGAGGAAGGCGCGGGCATCAGGTTAACGCCTTCAGCCGATTTTGACTGATAGCATCGAGATTGATCCTCCATCAAATCCCTCCACCGGGAAACTAACCTCATCGCCTTCTCTCTGTTGCGCGATCACGTAGAGAAGAGGCAAATAATGTTCGGGTGTTGGAACTGACAAAGCGGCGTCACGTCCTAAAGTTTCATACGCGACAAGCGGTTCGTGGTGGTCGGCGAGCAGTAGTTCACGCGCTCGCCCCTCGAAGCGGACGGCCCAGTCGAAGGGTTTGATCTGACGACGGCCCCATCCATAAGCATGGAGGTTATGCACGAGGTTGCCGCTGCCTACGATAAGCACCCCTTCGTCGCGCAAGGCGTTGAGCCGCTTTGCGGTTTCGTAGTGGAACACTGCTGGTTGCGTCTCATCAATGCTGAGTTGGACCACAGGCACATTTGCTTTAGGGAAAACGTGACAGAGCACCGACCACGCGCCATGGTCAAGGCCCCACCGCTTGTCCAAATTGACTGAGACCGGCGCGAGCAGTTCCTGGACGCGGCGCGCGAGCTCTGGATCGCCGGGCGCCATATACTTGACCTCGTGCAGCGTTCGCGGAAAACCGCCGAAGTCGTGAATGGTGCGCGGTGCGGTCATCGCGGTCACCAAAGTGGCCGGAAGATACCAGTGAGCGGAGACGCAGAGCACTGCACGCGGCCGCGGAATGTCTTTGCCGATGGTAGCCCAGCCGTCCGTCCAGGCATTATGTGACACTGCATTCATCGGGTTACCGTGCCCGAAAAAAATGGCAGGCATAGGCTTGGCCATTCTCAATATCCCTCACTTCGAAGTATTGGTGATGCTGTTTTCACATCACGTGCGATTGCTTCACCAAAGTTCTTTTTATTTCTCCTCGGAAACCGCCCGAGCGACCGGCAGTTGCCAGCGGCGTTGAATCGCGAACAGGCGAAGTCCCAAACAGATCACTGCGCCCAATATCGCCGCCAGGGTAGGCGCAACGTTGAGTTGGTGGCCCATCACGACCGTAACTGCACCGGCCAGCGCTGCGACTGCATACAGATCAGAGCGCAGCACCTGCGGAATATCCGCCCGCGCGAGCACGGTCTGTCCCTCGCCATTTCTCAGCACGCCGACGATGCCGGTCCGCCCAATCCCTTCGAGGACTTCGTAAACGAGTTCTTTGAGTTTCGACGCTGCCAGCGCGGCTGTTTCGGATTCTTGAAAACTCAGCTCAGGATGCGCATGGAGCTGCTTGTAAACCTGTGCCTGCCATACGGAGATTGTTTGTAGACCTGCAAGAACTTCGTTGAATGACGACATTGACGACTCTCCGTCAGACTTAATGCATCAACGCATGCGGCTCCGCTGTTTACGCCTGAGGTTGCCCGATTCGCAGAGTCCACTCCACCAGACTTTGAAGAAGCTTACGGATCAAGTCCTTCGTCGTGTCGTCAGTAAGGTTCCCCTCGGCGTCGAACCGTTCCGAAGCATTGCCGATCATCACTTCTGGTTGGTTGATCGGGAACATGTTAAGGAAGACGAACATCTGTCGCAGATGGTATTGCGCGCGCGCCGTGCCGATGGACCCAACGGTAGCGCCCATGATCGCCACCGGTTTACCATTCCACGCGCTGTCGCCGTAAGGTCTCGATGCCCAATCAATGGCGTTCTTCAAAACTCCCGGGACGGAGTAGTTGTACTCAGGTGTCACGATCAGGATCGCGTCCGCTTCGCGTATGCGCCGTTTCAACTCCACAACTTTAGCGGGAGGGTTCTGCTCCTCGTCTTGATTGAAGCCGGGGATGCCGTCGAGCTCGAAGATATCGATCGTCGCGTCTTTAGGCACAAGTTGAGTTGCGGCACGCAGAGTGGCACGATTGTACGATTCGCGGCGAAGGCTGCCAGCGATACCGAGAATGCGAATGGGTTTGTTCATGTATGCACTCCTTACTGTCCGTTGGGCAAGAGATTTTGTGAATATTAGCCGAGTCTGGTCCGGGCTGTCTTTTCTCTTCCTGACTTTATTTCTAATCTTGACTCTTTTTCGTAGGCAGAGCTTCAGCCTCGGATGAGCTTGCAGGCGGGTGAAATGGCTTTGCCAGACGATCGAGTTTCTGCAGCAAATAAAGTCAAGATTAGAAACTGGAAGTCAAAAAGAGAAAAGACGGAGGCATCAATTGTGCCTATTCTCGCCCGCGTTGCGCCAGCCGTTGTAACATTGATGACCCAGGGTGATTGTAAAGAAAGCTAACCCGAAGCATAAGGAGATAAGAAATGAGTGTAAGACGAAATGCAGCGCTCGCAGTCCTGTGTGCACTACTTATGTCGGCGCCGTGGCCCAATAAGGTAACAGCGCGATGGGAAGTTGCGGCGCAGCAACCGGGAACCAAAGTTAACTACGCACCCATCCCCAGCGGCGAATACAAGATCGATCCGGCCCATAGCGTTATCGGGTTTTCGATCCGTCACTACGAAATTTCTTTCGTAAAAGGGCGCTTCAGGGAATTTTCTGGCACGATTCGTTATGACGAGGCAGACATCTCAAAATCCTCTGTTGAATTCGCTGCTAAGATCGAGAGCATTGGTACCGGCGTCGATGCTCGTAACGCACACTTGCGCACAGCAGACTTCTTTGACGCGACGAAATATCCGGAGATGACCTTTAAGAGCACGCGCGTGGAGCGTAAGGCACAGGACCAATATGTTCTCCACGGCGACTTCACGCTCAAGGGGGTGACCAAGCAAATCTCATTTCCGTTTACGTTGACAGGCGCGATCAAGGACGCGCAGGGCAACACGCGCTTCGGTGTCGCCGCCGAAACAAAAATCGACAGACGCGACTTCGGCATTACCTGGGGTAAGCCTATGGCGAACGGCGGATTGGATGTCGGAAATGAAGTGATGATCGATCTGCAGCTTGAAGCCGTGAAACCGGCGTCCAAGCCTGCTGCCGGATAGAGAATCATGAGGCACAGATCAAATTGGGCCGCCGAAATTTCATCACGGGCTTTGTGCTGATTCTTACTGCGTTGTTGTCGCCCTTTACAGTCGCCGGTCAGACCCGGCGATACACCGTGGCGACGGGCCAGTATGTTTTAGATATGCCTTCGGCGCAGTGGCGGGCTATCACTGTCTCAGACGGTGGACTTTCGAAACGCCCGTGAGAAGTAATGAGGGCTCATGTGGGCAACACCAGCGATCTGCTGCTATCTTCGCCATTGTGAAAGCTTCCTTACCTCAGTGATCACCAGCTTGAATTAATCAGTCTCGAACCGTGTTTCGGCTGCTCCTTCGATCAGACCTTCCTGCTAGTTTTCTCTTTGAATTCAGCAAGCTATCGTATAGAAACTAAGTAATCAACCGATCGCTTCAGGGAATTTCCATCAAGGGAAGGCAAGTCTAATCATGTCCACTATCAGCGAAGTGTTTCTTCCCGGCGTCGGGCGGAAGTTTCAAATCGAGACGATGACCGGGGATCGTCTGGTCATTGTCATTCACGACGATGGCACGCGCGAGCTGTACCATTTCACGCGCAGCAATCTGGATCGCGCAGTCTCAGTATTGAGGCTTTCGGATGGTGAGGCACGGCAGATCGCCGGGATCGTCGGCGGATTGACGTACGTGCCGCGAAGTCTGCCGATGGCGGAGGTTATCTTGGGTAACCTCGTGCTTGAGTGGTTCACGATTGAACGAGGCGCCGCATGTATCGGCAGGACTATTCGCGAACTCGAAGTTCGCACTCGGACGGGCGCGTCCATCGTTTCAATCGTCGAACCCGACCAGACGAAGCGCACCAACCCGGAAGCGCATACGGTTTTGAACGAGGGCGCCACGCTGATCGCCGCGGGCGACAGACACACAATTAACGCTCTGAAGCGACTGCTAGTTGAAGGAAGTGCGGGGTGAGCCGGTGGATAACGTTATCCTGGAAATTGGCTTAGCGCTTGGGCTGATCGCATTTGCGGTCGCGCTCGCCAGAAAACTCGGCTTGTCCAACATCCCATTCTTAATCTTAATCGGGATCGCAGTCGGGCCGCATGCCCCGCAGTTCGGCGTCTTCGATTTCCGTTTTATCGAAAGCGATTCGCTCATCTCATTCATGGGGCGCATCGGCGTTCTCTTCCTGCTCTTCTATCTCGGTCTGGAAGCCAACCTCACACGTCTAATTGAGGCCGGGCGCTCGATCCTCGTGGGCGGCACGATCTACGTCGGCATCAATTTCACCATTGGATTCACTTTCGGGTATATCGCTGGCTTTCCTTTGCGCGAAGCGCTGATTATTGCCGGCCTGACCACCGTTTCGTCGAGTGCTATCGTCGCCAAAATTCTCTTCGACTACCGGCGCATGGCCAACCCCGAAACGCAAATCGTGCTCGGCATCACCATGTTCGAGGATGTCTTTCTCGCAGTTTATCTGTCGCTCATCTCCGGCATTGTGCTGAGCGGCGCGACTTCCTTTAGAGGTGTTCTTTCGTCTGGCGGCATTGCCCTTGGCTTCATCGTCGGCCTAATAATTATAGGTCGCTGGGCGACGCCGCTTTTAAATCGCGTGCTTCGTATTTCGTCGAGTGAACTTTTCGTGATCGTGGTTTTTGCCTGCCTGTTCCTGCTCGCTGGACTCGGCGAGACCATTCATGTCGCCGAATCTATCGGCGCGCTACTGCTCGGATTGATACTCGGCGAAACCGAACACAGCGAGCGAATGGAGCGACTCGTGGTCCCGTTCCGCGATTTCTTCGGCGCCGTCTTCTTTTTCAGCTTCGGTCTCTCGATCGATCCATTCACTTTAGGCGGCGCTGCGTGGCTGGCGGTCGCCGCAGCGCTGCTCTCGCTCGTCTGTGTCGTCATCGCCGGACTGATCGTTGGGAGACGTGCGAAACTATCAACTGTCGGCTCGCTAAACACCGGATTCACTTTGCTCGCGCGCGGCGAGTTTTCCATCATTATCGTCAATCTTGCTATCGCCGGCAGTTTGATGCCGGTCTTGCAGCCGTTTGCGGCGCTTTATGTGTTGATTCTGGCGAGTGCTTCACCGCTGCTGGCGAAAGAGTCAGAGCGCATTTACGGTTTGTTTGCGAGGCTATTCAGGCGTCTTCGCAAAAAGAAGAAAGCAGACGAAGAAGTCGAAGAAGCGCAAGGGTGAGCCTTGCATATTCTCTTCCGTAAGTTCTGAGGACATTCATTTCACTTTCAGACGCAGCCGCATCACTACTTCTTTATGGAAAGATGCCGAGTTCTGCGTAGCAAGTTGCGATCTTGTTTATCGCGCTAATAAAAGCTGCTGTCCTGAGGCTCGGAATCTTTGAATCTGCTTTCCACACTTCCCGAATCTGGTTGTACGCGACAGCCATAGACTCCTCGAGACCGGAGTTAACCAAATCGATCTCGTCGGCGCCGCGCGCAACGCTTCTTCTTTCGCTGTCAGAGAGTCTCCGACCAGTACTCTCTTCGATGACGCGCAGCAATTTCTCATTACTTGTTGCCTCAAACCGCTTGCCCATCCTGCCGAAGCGAACGTGTGACAGATTTTTAAGCCACTCGAAATACGAGGCGGTGACTCCGCCTGCGTTTATATAGATGTCAGGGATGACGAGGACTCCTCTGCTTAGAAGGATCTCCGCTGCACGTGCAGTGGTTGGTCCATTGGCCGCCTCGGCAAGAATCTTTGCCTTGACGCGTCCTGCATTCTCTTCGGTGATCTGATTCTCGAGCGCAGCCGGAATCAAAATGTCACAATCAAGTTCGAGTGCATCCTCTCGCGTTTTGAGATTGTTTGCCCCCGGAAAGTTAAGGATAGACCCGGTTTCCTTCCTGTGCTTCATCACTGCCTCGACGTCAAGTCCTGCCGGGTTATGAATTGCACCTTCGTATTCAGCTAAGGCGATGATGATTGCGCCGCCGTGTTGACAGAAATGGGCTGCGTTGTAGCCAACGTTTCCTAATCCTTGTACAACGATTCGTTTACCTTCAAGCCCCTTTTCAAGGCCCAGTTGCGTCATCTCCTCTGCGTGGCTGCATACTTCGCGCAGGCCGAAAAAGACCCCACGTCCGGTGGCTTCAAGTCTTCCCCGAACACCACCCTGAGAAACGGGTTTACCTGTTACGCAAGCAAGCGCATCGATCTGTCCCGGGTGGAAAGCGGAGTAGGTGTCTGCTATCCATGACATCTCTCGCTGCCCGGTTCCATAGTCGGGCGCCGGCACGTCCACTCCTGGACCAATGAAGTTCTTCTTGATCAACTCCGAGGTGTATCTGCGTGTGATCTGTTCCAACTCCTGAGGCGTGTAATTCTTCGGGTTAATCTTTACGGCGCCTTTAGCACCACCGAACGGTACGTCCATCACTGCGCACTTGTACGTCATTAGCGCGGCCAATGCCTTCACTTCATCTTCATTGGCATCTTCTGAATACCTGATCCCGCCTTTCACGGGCAGCTTGTGATGACTGTGCTGCGCCCGCCAGCCAGAAATAACCTGGTAGCCTTGTTGGGTGCGTACGGGAAACTTGAACGAATAAACGCTGTTACAGATCTTAATCTGGTCCAACAGACCTTGCGGGTGCTGGGTAAACGCCGCCGCCTCATCAAAATAAACTGAGACGTTGTCAAAAAAACCTGCCTGATGTTGAGCTATGTTCATGATCACTCCTTCGGTGGATCAATTGGACCCACAATTCACCTATGCCGTATTCGTCGAGCAAAAGCAGATACCCCAGTGCAAGCGTTTCATCCTCCAATCGGTCGCTTAGGTGGATATCTCGTGGCGATACGGTGCCGCGCAACTGATTGAGAGACCAACTGAGATAGTGGCGAATTGGTCCTCCACAAGGACGATACTCCTTGTCATCCCGTTCCAGCGAGCGCACAACATCAATCCAAGACGGACCTTTGAAGTCTTTTCCTCGAAACCGAAATATCATTGGGTCAACATCCTGTTACTTCCTAACCCGATACGCACACAGAATGGTTCTTCTGCGTGAAAACCTATCCTTCGTCATGCTGCTTATCGTACTCGTCAATCCAATCACCAACGAGAGTGTAATCACGCGCGAAAGGTAGGAGTTTTCTCCTGTGTTGGTGGGCTTGCCTCAAAAGTCGGAATCCGGTTGGGTGCAGCGCCAACGGCGCGGAATATGATAGCCAGGGGCAAGCGCGAAGCGCGTCGCCCCTGGTTACTGAGAATCAATTAAGCGAGAGCACTGAAAGTGCGAAATATCGTCGCTATTATTACGCTCTTTCAGAGCTTCACGGTTATTTATGCGTGGACCCAGGGGCGACGCGCCTCGCTCTGCTCGGCGCTTGCCCCTGGCTATCTTATTCCGCGCCGTTGGCGCTCCGCAGGCTGATTTCCGACTTTTGAGGCAAGCCGTGTTGGTGAGAATGACGGTTTGCTATACTCGAAACCTGCAACAGTTTGGAGGCAGGGATGAGTATCCGTGGGCGATTGCTGGCGCTGGCAATAGGAGGGGTTCTGCCGCTCTTAATCGTCGGGCTCACGGTGCTGTGGGTGGTTTGGGGTGAAAAGCAAAAGCAGCTCAATGACGCTTTGGAACAGCAAGCGGAGTTAGCAGCTCTGGTTTTCGACCGTTGGCTTGACGCTCAGTACCAACCTCTCAGAACAATAGCGTCCTATCCTTCCAGCCACCTCAAAGACTCGACCGCGGTTCAGGAAAACCTCAAGGCAGCGCTACTCCATCGCACACAGTGGATCGATCTGCGCGTTCTCGACGCAACCGGAAAAGTTGTAGGGATTGAACCTGCCGGCGCTGGCAATCTGCCAACCGCCATCACCGAAAAGCTTGTCAGTGAAGCGGGACGTGGCGGCCCGGATGTTGAGACTGATTGGACGCGCGGAGAGGGAAGTTATCTACTCGCAGTTGCAGTGCCGCTTGAAGGCGGCGGCGCTGTGGTCGCACGCATCGACGGCGCAGCATTAACCGAACCACTGCAAGGCATCACTCTGCCAGACCGTGCCCTCGTTACTCTACTCGATCAACATCGTCGCATCATTTATCGCAGTACCACCGCGGAGTCAGCGTTAGGATTGGATCTTAGCGGTGTGGACCAATTCTCTGCGCTAAAGGATCGTAATTCCGCAGTCATGGTAAGAAGGAGTGCCGTTGATGGTGTGGAGCGTGTGTATGGTCTCGGGCGAGTCGGTAAAACGAACTATGTTGTTATGGTTGGCGTTCCGAGCGCGATTCTTTATGCGTCAGCCTGGCGACAAGTGATGGGCTATACCATCGTGGGCTTGATAGTCGTGCTTTGCACTATGACCGGAGCTCTACTAATCGCAAGAAGTATCGCTCGTCCGGTGCGACTCCTGAACTTCGCGGCCGAGGAGTTTGGAGGAGGAAATTTTTCTGCGCGGGCACCCGCAGAAGGACACGATGAGCTTTCGCGTCTGGGCATGAACTTCAACGCGATGGCTGAGCGATTACAGAAAAGGGAAGCCAGACTCGCTGAACTGGACCGGCTCAAATCCGAGTTCGTCTCAACAGTTTCACACGAATTACGCACACCATTAACTACCATCAAGGCGCTGACGCGACTTCTAATGCGTAACGAACTCGATGAAAAGAAAAAACGCGAGTATATAGAAACGATCTCGGTAGAGTGCGATCGTCAAATTGACTTTGTTATGAACCTGCTGGACCTGTCCCGAATTGAAGGGGGCGTGCTGCGCGTTACGCATGAACGTGTAGATGTTGAGGATGTGATCTCATCTGTAGTCAAGTCAGAGACGCGCTCGGCCGAGAAGAGAGGTCATCGACTTCGAGTCGAGTTAGAGAGTGAAGTTCCCCCGGCGTGCGCTGACCCGAAAGAACTTCGTCGCGTCCTTTCTAACATCGTCGAGAATGCTATCAAATACACGCCCGACGGCGGCCGTATTGTTTTATCTGCTGGTGAAGCGGACTCGCAGGTATTGATAAATGTGACGGACAACGGGCGAGGAATACCACAGGAGGACATGCCGATTCTGTTCGACAAGTTTTACCGCGGCAGTCCTGCACCTCAATCCGCAGCGACGGGTAACGGCGCAACCAACGCCGAGTTCCTGGAAGATGCTGATGTATCTGGTGTCGGCCTTGGTTTGTATTTGGGCCGAAATGTTATGGAGCGTATGGGTGGTCGCATCAGCGTAAAAAGCGAAGTCGGACGGGGCAGCACGTTCACGTTGCATTTGCCTTTGTGGGGTCAGGGAGGATGCGACAAAAGTATCGACGAGGAGTACGCCAATGGCCAAACAGTTGCTGGTCGTTGATGATGATCCAGGTCTTTTGCTGGCAGTATCAGAAACACTGCGTGCGGAAGGATACGAAGTGCAAACAGCTCGCAGGGGCTCTGAGGCAATGGTCCGTGTTGCCGAAGCGCTTCCCGATTTGATCATCAGCGACATTCGTATGCCCGGCATGGACGGCTATGCGCTGGTGCGTAATTTGCGGGCCTCGCCGCGCTCGCGCCTGGTACCAATAATTTTTCTGACCGCTAAGGATGAGACCGCAGATCGAATCGCAGGATTTCGCTCTGGTGTGGACGCCTACGTCACAAAGCCCTTTGAGACCGAGGAGTTGTTAGCGATCGTCAAGAGTATTCTCGAACGAGTACACCGTACGCACTCCGATCTCGCGCGCATGTTTGGAGATCAAGAACGCGATGACGTGGATCTGATACGCGATGAAGACTTAACAGAAGCGGAGTGGCGTGTGGCGGAAGCGGTCGCGCGCGGACTCTCGAACAAGGAGATTGCCGCTGAGCTAAAGCTCAGTCTAAGGACCATTGAGGGTCACATCAGTCGCATCCTGGATAAGAAGAATTTGAGCAACCGCGTGGAATTAGCCCTCCATGTGCGAGAGAGACGGCAAAGCGATTGAGAGAATTAATTTTTCCTCGCACCTCTTTCTGATTAGCTCCGCCTCCTCACGGAACTCCGCACACCCGTACTGACACGTATCAGGTGTAAATACCCGCAAAGTCAGGTGTTAATACGCTATTTCGAACCAGCGTTCCCAACTAATCTAACGACAGCAGCATACAGAGGGAGCGCGAACAGGGTGTCCTTAAAAGAGAACGATTACATCGTCTTGTTAAGAGACGGACTTACGAAGAGACCTGAAGAAGGTTGGCCCGAAATCTTGAGGCAATGGCTAGTACAGTGCCCGCAGTGCTCTGAAGTCCGCTTGGTGGTGGGAGCGCAGGAAAACGATGAACACGTTTGCAAGGATTGTGGTCATAGTTTCGCTATCAGACGATCAATTCGAGAAAGGTAATTGATGGAGCTCCATCCGAATGGTGAGAGGACAATATGTCACTGCAAATAATGAGGAATGAGCAGGGCTTGGAGCGCTCGTCACGCGCGATGCCCACCTCGGCGCTTAAAAACGGAAAACTGAAAGTGTTCATTCCCTATGATGGATCCGAAAGCTCCGATACGGCTCTGGACAATCTGAGAAGGGCGGGCCTGCCGCAAGCACTCGAAGCACTTGTCGCCGTGACGCCGGTATGGTTGCCTTTGTCGCCGTACGAGATTACCCATGCAGTCAGCGCTCGCCGAATGAAGCTGCTGACTTCGGGAATATCTTCCTTCGCTCCCGCACTGAGAGAGTACGAAGAACAGCGCGTTCTATCACTCGAGGCTGAGCGTCGCATCCGTTCCATTTTTCCTTCAGGAACTGTGAAGACTGAGGTCATGCATGAAATGGCAGTGGCCGGCGAAATTCTACGAAAGGTGAAAAGCTGGGGAGCTGAACTCGTCATATTGGGAGCAAGAACTAGTCCGTCACCACAGATAACTGATTATGTCGGACCGGCTCTTAGGATTGCTCGGGACGCACTTTGTTCAATTCGGATTGCGCGTGTCTCTGACCGAAACGATGCTGCACCTGTACAGATCTTAATCGGCGTGGATGAATCTGACTCAGCGGACCAGGTGGTCCAGGCGGTGGCCGAGCGGTTTTGGCCAGCAGGAAGTAAAGCAAATCTGGTTCCGGTGCGAAAGAGTGGTCCCCGCGATCCGGGAGGGCGATCAGAGACTGACCTGGCATTGGAGATCCAGGCAGATAGATTGCGAGCGACAGGACTGGAAGTCTCAATTGGCATCAAGTATGGCCAGCCGGAAGACGTGCTTTTGCGAAAGGCTCGCGATCTATCGGCCGATTGCATATTCATCGCGTCGCAGGGATTGGGCTGGGAGCAAAGTGATAGCCCTGACCGTCGCGGGCTAAGCAAAGCTGTCGAAGCGATCCTATTGGGAGCACATTGCTCGGTCGAAATTGTGCGCTCGAGAAACTTGAGGGAGCAATATTTGCAACCGGCTGCCTGATTGAGTGCGTTGTTAGGAGAGTTGAAATGAAAAAGAAGTCACAGAGAACATCGAGTATTTACGTAACAGAACCCGATTATCATCGTCTTAGCGCACTTATCGAAACTACGCGGGAGCGCAACGGTGTAGATATTGAATATTTGAACAAGTTGGAGCTCGAACTCGATCGAGCTGAAATGGTTGATCCCAAAGACATTCCTGAGAATGTAATTACGATGCGTTCGAAAGTTCGCTTGAAGGACCTGGTGACGGGCCAAGCCGACATATATTCATTGGTGTTTCCGACGGAGGCAGACTCTAGCGAAGGAAAGATCTCCATTCTGGCGCCAATTGGCACCGCGATCCTTGGATATAGATTGGGCGACACCATTGAGTGGTCTGTACCGTCTGGTTTGCGCAGAATCAAAGTTGACAAGATCCTCTATCAACCAGAGGCGGCGGGCGATTATGAGCTTTAGTATTGGGACGCGCTTTGCACAAATAGTTCTAAATCCCGCCCACGGCAGTGGGCGGATTTGTTCAAGTCCTTTCTATATGAAAAGTGTTTTGTGAGATCCGAATCCCGCCAACGGAAGTTGGCGGATTGTTCAAGTCCTTACTGAGTGGGGACTTGAAGTATCCGCCCACTCCCGTGGGCGGGATTTTGTGCAAAGCCATTTATGCGAGAGGGGCGCTATGCAGGTTTCTGACGCGGCGCCGGGCTCATGAAGAACTCATCGACGAGACGACCCTTGACGATTGTGTGGCGGGCGCTGAGGTCGGGAATGTTGGGGACGTTCAGTGCGAGGAGAAGGCCGATGAGGTTCCACGGTTCGAGAATCTTGTCGCCAGCCTCGCGCGCCTGCAGACCACGCGCCCTGGACGCGGCGTCGAATTCATGCTTGATCGTTTGCGCGCGCGTCAGATGCTCGGTCTCGAGATCTGTGCGTCCGAGTTCCGCGCAGGTGGCCGCGCTCGCTTGCGCGGCGAGATACTGACCTTGCGCGATCCCAAACGCGCGCGCGACCTGATCGGCGGTGCGAGCGTGACGCAGGCTGTCTTCATGCCGGTGAAGCTCGCGGGCCGAGCGCGCAAGCTCCACGAGCTGATAGACGGCGGCAAAGGGCCAGATCGGAAACTCACGATCGCCGGGTGCTGGATACGACACTACACCTCTAAAGACTCGCTCGTACCACGCGCCAAAGCTTCGCGGCTCGAATCCCCACAGATTGAAATCGACGGCCATGGCGAGGCACGCCGCTGTCTGTTCGGCGGAATCGGGTGAAGCCTCGCTTTCGAGCAACGTGTCCCAGAGCCCGCCGCGTGTGTCACTGGTCCGGGCGTCGCATCGATCCAGACGACTCTGAAGTTCGGCGGCATCCAGCTGTCTGGCGTGCTCGTTAAGAGACAGCGCGCGCCGATAATACCGACCGGCGTCTGCCGGCCGATCGAGCTTCTCGTCGTAGGTGCTCGCCACCAGCAGCGCGAACGACGCGGCGGCAGCGGGTTGGCCCCGGGTCTCGTAGCTCGTGACAAGTTCGTCTCGATAACGAATCGACGCCTCAAACTCGCCGACGTTCCAGTAAAGCTTGCCGAGACGAAGGACCACCTGCTCGATCTTTTGGGGCCGGCCGAGAGTCCGCGTGAAGTACTCGGCGGTCTGGAATTCCTGGATCGCCTCCCGATCGCGTCCAAGCGTTTTGAACAACTCACCTAGCCGCAACGCCACGGCTGCAGCCGTCTCGAGATCTTGACGCGCCTCCACATACTGGCGCGCACTCGTCAGATGCTCGACGGCGAGGTCCAGGCGACCCATCGCTTCGCACGCGTCAGCGGCATTCACGTGATCGTCAACGAGCTCGGCCAGATCACCGGCGGCGGTCGCATTGGCAATCGCGCTCATGAACTGCTCGAGCGCGCGATCGGGCTGCTTCAACAGCAGAAGATTCCGACCGCATTCATTCTGGAGAATGGCAGACAACTGACGATCGCCGAATGCCAGCGGCATCGGCCGCGTGCCGTCCGCTGTGGTGAGTGCCGCCGCGGATTCGCCGGCATCGCGAAGCCGTCGACAGATGTCGACGGTGCTCAACATCAGCCAGGTGAGCGTTGCCTCGGTGCCAAGTTGATCCTCGAGCGATCGCGCGAGGTCGTCCACATGCGAGACGCCCGCCGCTGGCGCGAGTCGCGCCAGCATCTGCGGCAGATTGGGAAAATGGGTTTGCCACGTCTGCAGAAAGCCGGCAACCGATGGCAGAGCCGGCACAAGCCCGGTCTGGACGCGCAGCCGCGCCAGGGCTCTTTCGCTGGCTGGCGCGATGCCAAACGTCCGTCGTGTTATGGATATCGCTTGCTCGACGAGGCCCAAGATCTCATCGTTACCTTGGCCCGTGGACTGCTCGATCTGGGCCAACCGAGTGAGGAGATTTTCAGCGGCTGCTTCGTTGCCAACGCGCGTGAGCTGTGGAAGCACCTCAACAATGACTCTTCGCTCATCGTCGATGCGACCGGCCGAATTCAGGAATCGGCTTTGCTGGACAGCAAGCTTGACCGCGAGGTGCTGACCGCCCGCCAGGACGTACTTGCGGACGCGTTCGGTGAGCGTCAGGCCGTACTGGACCTCGACGTCTGACGATTCGAGAAGCGCCAGCAACGTCTCGCAGGCAATTCGTTCGTTTCGGCTTTGGTCTGCGAGTGGCACGAGATCAGCGATGGTCCGATTTATGTCATTGGCATCGGGTCTGTCGCCGGCTGCGATCTCGAGGAGATGGGTTCGAAGCTGCAGCAGTAGCGCCTCGGCATGCATCCCAAGCACGGTGACGAGTCGGGCGGCCTCCCGCAAACATGTGATTGCCGCAGCGATGTCGTTTTGCAGCTCGTGAACGCGGCTGCGCCGCGCAAGCGCTTCGGCTACCTGCACCAGCCGTCCTGCGCGTCGTGCGTCGTCTTCAACCGCCTGGAACAACCCAAACGCAGGCTCGAACAGGCGCTGGTTGGCCAGCTCTTCGGCCGTGTCGAGATCGACGGCGAGCACGTCAGGCGTGGCCGTGGGCATCCACTGCGCGAGTCGCCGTGCAAATGCACGCGGCTGGATCGACGACAGCACACGACCTCCGCTCGTGACTGCCTGTGCGCGGATGCGGGCACAGAGAAGATCGATCTCGAGCGCGCCTGCCGTGCGCGCCTGATCGTCAGCACGCTGCAGTACGCCCTCCAGCCGCTCCCAGTCTCCGGCACGCGCGAGAATCTCGGCGCCACGGGCGTATGCCGACGCTTCGATGGCAAAGCGTCCCTGCTGCAGCCCGTAGTCTCCGAGGCGTTGATAACACTCGAGCGCCCTGGCAACGTCGCCGGTGCTGCTGTGGAGCCGCGCGAGAATTTCATAGGCTTGCGCGGTCTGGACCGATTGTTTCGCCCATGCGGCAAGCGAGGCAATCAGCGCTTCGCTTCGCTGTTGCTTCAGCGCGCCGGCATTTGCGGAAACGGCCGGCGAGGGCGGGGCGAAATCAACGAGCGAGCCGAGTGTTTCGACGAGCGGTTCGTGACAAACATATCCCCGGCCGTCAAATGCGGAGACCAGTTGCTGCACGAACTCGTTCGGCTCTTCGCGAAAATCACGCGTCGCGTACAAGTTCCAGAAAAATCCTTTTGCCGTTGGCGCGGTGGTCAGCAGCTTGAGATAGTCGACGTCGAGTTTCAGATCGGCGCCGCTGTAACCCCAGAAAAGCCCGATCAGCGCATTCCAGAGCGATCGAAGCACGGCCGCCTTCTGCGGACTGAGACCAACTGCTTCCTGTTCGACGGTGGCGACAATCGTGTCCGGGTTCGAGATGCAGCCATGCAATTTGAAAAGGACGGTCGGACCCGCATCGGCTACGGCCAACCTGAACGCCGCAAAGTCGTCATCCGACCGCAAGATCCGCAGTTCGACGCCCTCGCGAAGAAACGCCGTCTCAATGAGCTGGTCGAAATTGGTTGAGAGCACGTAACGAAGGAGTCCGGCCTTGGCGAGACGAGCAATCAGCGTGTGATTTCGATTGGGCTGGTCGTGGTCGAGCACGCGAAGCGATTGAAAGTAGTCCGGGACCACGGTTCGAACGATCGTCGCAACCAACTCAGGCGCAAGGGCATCTCCGATTCCTCCGTCAACACTCTGTCGGAGCAGTGTGGGCAACGTGGCCAATAACGCTTCGTCAGATCCCGCAACTGCCTTGATCGTTTCGTCCCGCAGTGTCTTCCAATCAGGGAGCGTGGCGGGCGGTTCGACACTGATCCCTGCACCGCAGAACAGCACGGCACGGCGCTCGAGAAACGCACGGCGGATTTCATTGCCCGGCTGACGCATTAGCTCGTTTCTTGAAGCTCAAGACAAGTCGGATTCGGAACTAAAACGGAACATCGATCACCCTGAACGGCAATTAGAGTATCCCGTCTACCTTGCACAAAAAGTCGCAATTCAGTCTGCGGAGCGCCAAAGGCGCGAAATATGATAGCCAGGGGCAAGCGCCGAGCAACGCGAAGCGCGTCGCCCCTGGATCACAGCATAATGAGCGTGAAGCTCTGAAAGAGCGGAATAACTCCCGACGATATTTCGCACTTTCAGTGCTCTCTTCAAATTGTTATCGGCTACCAGGGGCGACGCGCTTCGCGTTGCTCAGCGCTTGCCCCTGGCTATCATATTTCGCGCCCTTGGCGCTGCGTCCACCGATTTTCCGACTTTTGTGCAAAGCCTATCCCGTCGGCCTTGCACAAAAGTGCGGTTCTAAGCCTGCGAAGCAGGCGGAAGCAGCGGACAAAATAATGCCAAGTAATGTGCCTGCGTAGAGCACCCGCGAGCGAATAATCCATCCGAGGGGAAGTAGAGCGATGGCCAGGATGAGCGGATAAACTGACGCTGACTGATCGTGGTCACTCTGAAAGCCGAGGAACCAGATGAATGAAGTGCCGAGGGCAAGTACACCAATGATCCAGCTTCGAATAGCCCATGCCATCACTAGCGAACCCAGGGCCCAGGCGCCAAATCCTCCGTACCAGTTGCCGCTAATGTGAAAGATCTGTGCAACCAAACCTATGTTTGCGCCAAAGACTAAACAGCCGCAGAAGATTAAAGCGTGACCTAGTCTGCTCCAATTTTTGAGTGCCAGAGCCAGAAGCCAACCGTGTGAAGACCCAAGAGTGCGGAGACGAGCAGCGCCAGTTTGATTGGCGTTGGAATAACTTCCCAATTTGCGGCCACAAAACTAATCAAGCCGCCGCCAAGTAATAGGGCGCCGATAGTAAAGATGACTGCCGACAACAAGCGCGTCGACTCATGCCTGAGGTTATCGAGTTCGTATGCGGTTGAGAGTTGCGCTGCGGTTTCCTCGGTTACGATGCCCTTCTGAATCCAAATCGCTAATTCGTTTCTTAACGCCGCTCGAAACTTAGTGCTCATGTTCTGATCTGGAGTCATTGGTGTTTTCCCATCGAACCCCTTGATCGGTCTTTTGTTTGAGGCGCTAAACTAAGCGCTCGACTTGCGGTTTCGATAGCCTCGTCCGATCGACGTATCGCCGGTCGTGATTTGCCCCCGGAGATCCAAAACGGCTACATCACCGACTTGTCGCTCCGAGACCTATACGCCATTTGTGTTGTCCTCTCGAACTGCAATACTGCTGCTGGTACAGATTAAACCACATTGAGGAGTTAGAAGAATGTTGGATGTGATCGTGAAGCGGTCTGAAGCGCCTGATGAAACGCGTGTTTTTGAAAAGGGGAAATTCGAGATCATGCGAATCGGTGGCATCACGATTCAGCGGAATCCAGAGTCTTTCGTTCTCGTGAGAACCCGCATCCGTATGGCATTTCTTATCGCTGCATAACAAACTAATGAGCTGCTCCTTAGCATTTTAACCAAAGGCCGGCACTGGATCGGCCTTACGTTAGTTGTCCGTTAGCTATATCAATCCATCAGGTGTTGTGATATAAGCCGCTCGTTCCTCGCGTTCTTTCCAAACTTCACTAGGAGAATCCCCATGAAAAGCTTTCTGCCCCTGCTCGCTCTGTTAGCGTTCAGCTCATTTACCTCAATTGGCTACGCGCAAAAAATCGCGATCCCTTGTCGCTTTCCCTTGAACAATATTACTGACTGCCCGGATACGGGATGCGGGAATGTCGATCCACACCTAAACCGACGAAAGAATGTTCGCTCGGATGATCAAACAACGGAACCGATGACAATTCAGCAAGCGGTTCAAGCGCTTTCCTTTGAAGGAAAGCCCCTGCGTTTAATTAAACGCATTGGCGATGGGGTAGTTTTCTTCTTTGAGAATGAGGACCCAGTAGCGGCATCTCCCTGGTACGCCTACACCCCCACCAGTACGTCTCGCTCCTATTACTGAGGTGAAACAGATAGATTTTGAGACGGGTAACGTCACTATTCCTGGCGGGACGTTGAACAATTTCTTCCTGGTCGATGTCTACTTACGACAAAGATATTTCTACCGTAATGATGGGCAAAACTTCTTTAGAGCCTTTACATTTCCGGTAATCGAGATCGAGAGCGTGATTTTTAACAATCTGAATGACCCTGCAACAGGAACTCCGCTGAATGGGAAACTGAAAATCACGCTGAATGGCCTTCACTTAGATGCAGGTAAAACCCTCGTAGCAGGAGAAAGAGGTAATGACAGCCGAGGTAATAAAGATTCATTCCTTTTCTCCAGTGAGTTTTTCGATCTGAATTTTGGTATGGGGACTGCTAAAGACATCTTCAAAAATGATCTGACGATACATATTAAGGTGGAGAACAGCGTACAAGGCTTGCAGCATTTTGTCGTCGGGACATTTACTAAGGTGCTTGGTGACTAAACCTCTGCGCCCAACTTTTTAGGAGTTCGATTCTCATCGCATCAATACTTTACAGCGGCGGGCACCTGCCGTTCTTTGGCTATTGTGGGGGCTTTCTTGATGGTGGTGTTCGCCGCAAGCGACTCAACAGCGCGTCGCACTTCCTCCAGATCCTCTACGGGAACCGTCCATTGGTTTTCTCATTCACGGAAAGGAGAACCAGTTGAGGAGGCTTTGCACAAATAGTTCTAAATCCCGCCCACGGTAGTGGGCGGATTTGTTCAAGTCCTTTCTATATGAAAACTGTTTTTGTGAGATCCGAATCCCGCCAACGGAAGTTGGCGGATTGTTCAAGTCCTTACTGAGTGGGGACTTGAAGTATCCGCCCACTCCCGTGGGCGGTATTAGAATTTGGTTTTAGCATCGGTTTGTAGAAAGGACCTGAACCATCCGCCAACTTCCGTTGGCGGGATTTTCTACTTTTGTGCAAAGCCAGTTGAGGAGTTGAGGATAAACATGCTACCCAGCCATCATCTATCGCATGATCGAGCCGAAGCAAGTGTTGAAGCCTGCTACGGTGCCTGTGTCGCTCTGGTACTCAGAAGAAGTCAGACTATGTTGGTTATTGCGATACTAGCGTATTGAGCGACGTTGCGAGCTCGAGCCGCGTCAGGCTGCGCGACGGGTTGAACGCCTTGCCGTCGAGGGAAACGAAGCCTCGCTGTAGAGCGACGGCGACGTAGCCTCGCCACGCGACGGGTATCGACGAGGCGTCGGAGACTGTCAGTGGAAGCAAAGCGGAGGCGGCCTGAGAACTGAGGCCAGCGGCTTTAACGAACGCGATCGCCGCCGTAAGTTTCGTGGCTCCGTTGTATGGGTAAAAATTCCTGCCGAGGGTCGCATCATAAAACAGTGAACCGGACGGGAACGCCTGTGTGCTCTCGACCGCGTTCCGCGAATACGTGTCGCGAACATCAGTGAACATCGTAGCTGACGCCATGTACTGCGGAACCAAGCCCGCTCGGATCAGTGCCTCAGCAAGTTCAAGGCGACTGACGGCCGCGTTCGGACGGAATTTTTGGCCTTCCGGCAGCATCAGATTTGCAAGCAGGCTCTTCTCGACCTGTGCGACTTGGTAAGGCGAGAGGGTCGATTGATCGAGCATGACCGGATACTCAACCTGAGTTACATCAATCGCGCCGAAGACCTGCTGGCTAGTCCCCAAATAACCTGAATGCGATATCGACGCATGCAGCGTTTGGCTCACCGGATTGCGGAGCACTACTTTCTCCCGACGTCCGGTGAAACCAGGCAGGTTGAGATAGTTCGATTCACCTAGTA
>CAWBPY010000014.1:0-317915 GCA_963790745.1 uncultured Acidobacteriota bacterium | reverse complement strand
AAGTAACGGAGGTTGTCCTGCGAGATCTTTTTCGCGCGTTTTTCAAAATCGTCGATGGAAGCGTTCTTCCCTTTGTAGGTTTGCAGGTAAGTGGACAGCAGACGATCGAAGTTTTCTTTCCCAATCGTCTCGCGCAACATGCGAAAGACCATTGAGCCTTTGTAAAAGACGATCGATTGATAAGCTGCCGACTGATCGTCCAGGGCACTTGGTGCACGAGCGATCGACGCAGTTTGTTCAAACGTGAGTGCGCGTTCCTGTTGTTCGCGCTGAGCGGCGTCGAGACCGCCGGCAGTCAACGTGCTCTCGCGAAATGCGAAGGCGCTCCACTCTGCAAGTCCTTGTGAAAGTTTGCATCATCAAATGACTTCAGACCGACGCTCTGGCCCCACCACTGGTCCGCGAGTCTCGCTCGATCTTCTCTTCCGGCACGGGCCTCGAAGTGTCGAACATCTTGCTCGACAGGTAAACGATTCCCGGACCGGAATAGGCGTAAGACTTCTCGTCGTCAATTTGGACCACGACCAAACGGTTTCCGAAAAGCGGAGCGCCGTATTTCTTTGTATAAAACTCAAGCACGCGACCAGTCAGCTCGGCAAACGCCTCGAGCCGTTTTTCACTGCCCGGCAACGCATACAACTGGAGATCGTAATTCGCGTAACGCAGGTTCTTGTTGATATAGAGTCCGGCAGCGAAGTTACCGATCAATACGGGCTGGCGATGAACGAAACGATAACGAACTGCACCCTCTTTTGGAGTGGGCTGTGCGACGACTGGATCGTCGCTAGTGCCCGCAACCTGCAAGCCCGAAGGAACGATAAATGTATGTTGGAAGTTGCACGGTCAGCGGCGTAATCGTGAAAGGGAAACCAGCGCGAGGCATACATCAGGTATGAGCCTTCAGTACCGACGCAGGCCAGTCGCTTGGTCGCGAGCGGACCGCCTTCCGGCGAAAGGAGAGCGCCTTCCCAGCGAACGCGCAGCGTGACAGGTTGATTTGCCGGAACCACCTGGCCCAGGTCAACGCGCACGCTCGGACCCAGCGAGCCGACTCCGACGGCGTCCTGAACGAATCCGGTTAGTTCCTTACCATCCTTCTCGATGTTAGTGACTTTCAGCGAGCCATTAAGTTGAAAACGACCGAACGCGTCGCATCCAGCGGCACAAAAGTTACGTCCGCACCCGCCCGAAGCACGTGCTGATCGGGAATAATTTGGGCTTCGATCCGGTAGTGCGTGATGTCATAACGACTGGCGGCTTGCTGAGGCGCCGGCTGCTGCGACCTTACAGAGAGGGCCAGCGTCAGTACGGCAAAAGCCGCCACAACACCGGGGAAAATGAGCTTTATACTTTTCATGGCATTCTGTTGCGACGATTATACAGTCGAGGACTTAGGATGGTAAGAAGCCACGAGCGGTTGGCCGCAAACCGTATTAAACTGCTCCGGAGGAGCGGAATGTTTATAGCATTAGCACAAGTCAATTTCCGGCGCTCCAGAGGAGCAGAAGCCCATGCTCCGGAGGAGCATTATGTTTATAGCCTGTTCCAAAACAAAGGTTATGCGCTCCAGAGGAGCGCGATGTGTTTTGGGATTCGAATCACATATCGCTCCTAACGGAGCGAAGTAGAATTAGATTTAGCGGGCTATAAACCTCCTGCTCCTCCGGAGCAAAGAAAACATTTTGCTCCTCCGGAGCAAAGCACTGCGCGCTCGCTTGACTCTGCACTAGACAGCGAATACAGTCCTGCTTACGCGGTAGTTGTAGTCCGAAAAACCTTCGACCGAGACATCATCCACATCTAAAAGGAGTTTGATTCAATGAGACGCGTCTCTAAGTTTTTGTCCCCACTCTTTGTCTGCGCGTTGGCAGTTCTTTCAGCCCAGGCACAGGGTCCTCGCAATGTGCGAGTCGATTTCAAAGAGACCACTTTAAAGAACGGTCTGCGCGTGATCACCGTTGAAGATCATTCCGCACCCGTAGTGGCCGTTTCCATCACTTACAACGTCGGTTCGCGCAACGAACGTCAGGGTCGCACCGGTTTTGCGCATCTCTTTGAACACATGATGTTCAAAGGCTCCGAGAATGTTGGATCTGGTGAACACTTCATGCTGGTCTTCAACAACGGTGGCAACATGAATGGTACCACCAACGAAGACCGCACCAACTATTTCGAGATTCTGCCGGCGAACCAGCTCGACCTCGGTCTGTTCCTCGAAGCCGATCGTATGAAGAGCCTGGCGATCACGAAAGAGAACCTCGACAACCAACGCAACGCGGTTCAGGAAGAGCGGCGGCTCGGCCTTGATAACCAACCATATGGCAAGAGCGGCGAGTTGCAGCAGGAACTGCTCTACGACAACTTCGCTTACAAGCATTCAGTAATCGGCTCGATGGAGGATCTGAATGCGGCGACTGTCGAAGACGTTGCCGAGTTTTTCAAGATGTATTACGCACCAAACAACGCGGTGCTTGTTCTGGTCGGCGACTTCAAAACTGCCGATGCCCTTGCGAAGATTCGCAGCAACTTCGAGAGCATTCCCCGTCAGCCCGATCCGCCGACAGTCGATATGACTGAGCCACAACAGAAAGCGGAACGTCGCGCGAGTGTTGACGACATGCTGGCACGCGCGCCACGCGTTGATCTCGCTTTCAAGGCCGTGCCGGGCAACACTGCTGATTTTTACGCCTTGCAGGTGTTGTCGGCTGTGTTGCAGAGCGGCCAGAGCTCGCGCCTTTACCAGAAGCTCGTCAAAGAGAAAGAGATGGTTACTGGTGTCGGTGGATTTATGGATGAGAAGCGTGGCGTCGGCGCCCTCTACTCCAACGCTACTCTCCGACCAAACGTTAAGACCGAAGACATCGAAGCCGCTATCTACGCTGAGATCGATCGTATGAAGAAGGAACCGATTGCTGACTGGGAACTTCAGAAAGCAAAGAACACCACTCGACGAAATCTGATCAACGGCCTGCAAAGCGCACTTACCCGGGCGATCACTTTGGGCCAGTACACTGTCTATTACAACGAGCCTGGCTTGATTAACAACCGGCTCGATAAAGTCGCCGCGGTGACCAAAGAAGACGTGCAGCGTGTGGCCAACAAGTATCTGGTCGACACCAACCGCACCGTTGTAATCACGATGCCGAAGGCGAAGGCCAAGCCCGCAACAGGCGCATCAGGACAGTAAAGGAGTTAAGCAGATGAGAATCATAAAGAACAGAAGTAATGCAGCAGTCGCGCTGATCCTGATAATGCTCGTGTCGTCTCTGGCCCTCGGTCAGGGATCAGCCCAAGGGACCGCCGCAGCTGGTCAGGGCGGTCAAACCACCAAAGGCGCAGTGATCAAAGGCAAGGCGCCCGTTAACAAAGAAGTGCTGAAAGTGAAACTTCCTCGCGCCGAGGAAGCGACACTCAAAAATGGTTTGCAGGTCGTTGTGCTTCCGATGCACAAAGTGCCGACCTTCAACATGCAACTCGTCGTGTTGAGTGGCGGCCTGGCAGACAAGGCGGACTATCGCGGTCTCTCGAATTTCACAGCAACGTTGTTGCGTGAAGGCACAGCGAAACGCTCGAGCAAAGACATTGCGGAGCAGGTCGATGCGATCGGCGCCACGCTGACGGCAACCTCCGGACTCTCGTCGTTGACGAGTGTAGTCAGCACGAGTGGCCTGGTTGAGAACATGGACCAGACACTGGACTTGTTTTCGGACGTCATTCGCAATCCAACTTTCCCGCAAGCCGAAGTCGATAGATACAAAACACGTACTCTCGCCCAACTTCAGCTGCAACGATCGATTCCGCAGTTTCTCGCAGCGGAGCAGTTCCAGCGTGCGATTTATGGTACCGCCCACCCGGCGTCGTTAGTAGCGCCACCGGCAGACTCGATCAAGAAGCTGACGAGCAAAGACCTCGCTGACTTCCACTCGACTTACTATCGTCCTAACAATGCCATTCTCGCGGTCGTCGGCGACGTCACGATGAAGGACATCCTGCCGAAGCTCGAGAAGGTGTTCGGCGACTGGCAGAAGGGGGAGGTTCCGGGTTTCACCATTCCACAAACGCCGCAGCAGGCAGAGTCGCGCATTTACCTGATCGATCGACCAGGCTCGGTCCAGACGGTATTGCAGCTCGGCACGCTTGGTATCGAGCGAACGAGTCCGGATTACTTTGCTGTGCTGTTGGCTGATCGTGTATTCGGTGGTGGTCCATCAGGAAGACTTTTCCTGAATCTGCGAGAGGACAAAGGCTACACCTACGGTGCGTACAGCAACTTCAGCAGCTCGAAGTATCGTGGTACCTGGGGTGCCAGTTCGGAAGTCAGGACTGACGTCACCGAAGGTGCGATGAAAGAGTTCATGTATGAACTCAATCGCCTGCGGAACGAAGTTGTGCCGGCGGAGGAATTAGACAATGCCAAGCGAGCCATCGTCGGCAGCTTTGCGCTTTCACTCGAACAACCCGGAACTCTGTTGCAGAACATCATCACGCAGAAGCTCTACAACCTGCCTGCGGACTACTGGGACACCTATCCGCAGAAAGTTTCGGCCATCACTGCTGCCGATGTTCAGAAAGCTGCGCAGAAGTATTTGGATTTGAGCCGCTTGCAGGTCGTCGCAGTGGGTGATGCTTCGAAGGCACGCGAAGTCCTGACGAAGTATGGGAAAGTTGACCTGTTTGACGCCGAAGGAAAACCTCTGACACCCGGATCAGAGAACAATAACAAATAAGCCACAGATAAACACGGATAACACGGATCAGAAATTTTGTTTCTGATCCGTGTTTTTCTGTGTAAATCCGTGGCTAACTATTGCTTGGATCCGACGAAGTCGATCGCCCTCAAATCCTCAAACAACGTAGGGAGTGTTCGGTCCATCGGTGTGAACGTGAAGCCTTCTTTTGATGGAAGGATACGATACGTTTTTTGTGACGGCGCGACTTTGAAAGAGTAGTTTCCGTCGTTATCGGTCGTCGATGCCAGCACCGTTCCCGAAGGACTAATCAAGACGACCGTCACATTCGCCATCCCAACCTGATTCGAATCAACAATGCGTCCGGTAATCTTGATGCTTGAACGCAAACGTGATGCGGCATTCTTCAACGATTCCTCAGTCGTAGGCTGAGACGATTCAGAAGGAGGAGGCGCGGGTGATGGCTTCGGATCTGGCGTCTCTGACTTTGGCGTTTCCGCAGGAGTCGCTTCTGGCGTGGTTGCCGGTTGCGGCGTAGTTGTCGATGTCGCCTCAGGCGTTGTAGTTGCCGCAGGCTCTCCCAGAACTGTCATTCCAATACGTCTATCGAGTCCATCGAGCGAGCCATTGATCTGTTTGTACAGTTTCTCGATGACCGAACGTCGAACCGACTCGACTCGCTCACCGCTATAGCTCTTGATGTAAGCGTCGAGCGCCTGTTCCTTCTGTCCCGATTGTTCCAGTGCGACTCCGAGATGCCAGAGTGCATTGCGCCAGGCCGGTGTATGAGAAGGCAAAGTCTCCGTAGCTTGTTTTAGTTGTGTGATCGCTTCCGGATACTTTTCCTGGTTGAAGAGCGCCCAGCCCTCAAGATCTTCCAATCGTCCCTTGAAAATTCTCGCGAGCACTTCGGCCGGCGCCGGCGCCACATCCGGAACGTTGCCGGATGAGATCGCACTCGCACGCATGTCTCGATATTCTTCAGCCTGGACCGCCAGCGTCAGCACTGGAACTTTTAGTGCTGCATCCGAAGCCTTACGTGCTTCGGCGATAAACTCCAGTGCTGTTGTTGCTCCGATTCCATTTCGCAGCAGACGATTGGCTGCGTAAATCTGTCGGAAAGTAAGCATGCTGTCAGACCCTGAGGCAAACTCTTTCGCGGCTTCAACCGCTGCGGACTCGTTGACCTTCTCTTTATCGCCCGGCGTCAGTGCGGTGCTGAAAGCAAGCAGTGCCTTCAGGCGTTTAGCATTCGCTGCGTTGTCGGCGGAAGTTGATTGGTAAATACTGGCGCGTCTCTCTGGTCCAAGCAATTCGATGAATCCTGATTCTCTCGCCCGTACAGTTCCCGCGAGGTAAGCCTGAATTTGATCGTCTTTTATCGTGAACGATTCATTCAGAGCCTCGACAGCCTCATCGTAAAGTCCCATCGACGCTAAAACGTTCGCGAGTTCGTAGCTAAGCGTCGGAAACTTTCCGTACCGGCGTGCGAAACGGATCGCGCGCTCAGCATCCAAAGGACTCCCCAGCCCAAGGTAGGCACGACTCAGTGCGACCTGTGCCCACGTGTAACGCGGCTCGATCGCAATCGCCCTGCGCGCCAGTTCGAAAGCCTTCGGGTAGTTTTCATGTGCCGCATACCAGTAGGCCGTGCCGGCGAGTAACGGAAGGTTGCGTTGATCCTCAGCGAATGCGGCTTCGAGAGCGCTGTTGGCTTCGTCTGTTCGCGATAGTTCCAATAACGAGATCACTTTGCCGGCGCGAGCAGCTCTGTCTTTTGGATCGGCAGCAAGTTGTTCGTCGTAGAGTGCGAGCGCGTCTTCGGCTTTGCCGGAGGCGCGGTAAAGATCCGCGAGACTGCCACGCGCAACCTTCAACTTAGGATCGAGTTCGAGTGCCTTTTTGTATTCCGTCGCCGCTTCGTCAAGTCGCAATGAAAGATGGAGTCCGATTGCGAGTATGCGGTGCGCCTCGGCAAGATCGGGAGCAAGCTTGACTACGGCCTCGCCGATGCGAACGGTTTCACTCGACCGTTCGATTCCGAGATAGAAGCCTGCCACTTCGAGCAAACGTTTCGGATTAGATCCAAACTTGTTTTCGACGTTCTGAGCAGCCTTGAGTGCAGCGTCTCGCTCACCACGCAGATACAGGTTCGTCGGAATTTGTGCGATGACTCCGGAAAACAGTTTGTCGGAGATAGACACGTCGGCTTCGTCGATCGCGCGCAGTAATTGTTCGATGCCGCCTATGGGGTCGCCATTTTTCAACTTCTGATCACCGAGTGCAGCGTGTGTGCTGATAAGAAGTTCGATGGCCCTCGGTCTTGCTTTGGAAGTGGGATACGCGTCGAGAAACTCTTTCAACAAGACGGCACGTTCGGGCAGCGGCTTTGTTAGTGTGAGTTCGACTTCATCGATCTCGTCGAGCTCTTCTTCCTTAATCTGTTCGGGTGTTTTCTTTACGACTGGAGTTTTGGTCTTGGATGCTGCCGTGGCCGGCTTTACACGCGTTGTGCTTGACTTCTCGATCTTTGGCTCAACAACAGCTTCGGTCTTCGGTGACTCGGTCGGCGTTGGCTCGGATTTTGGTTCAGACGTTGGTTCCGTTTTTGGCGACTCTGTTGGTGATGGTTCGGTAGTTGGTGTTTCTGTCGGGGTCGGCTCTGCCGGCGGTGGATCAGCCGGTGGAGTTGCCTGCGCTGTTGCTTTGGGAGCATCACTCACGACGCGCGGACGAGTCTTCTGAACATCCTTCGCGCTTACGAGAACCGGTTGCGCTGAATCAGATGCGACTTCTGAAGTGTTTGCGGCTACTGATGGCTCGAGATCGGAAACCTTGATACCAATCTTTTCAGCGACTGCGTTAGCAAAGACGTATAAACCGCTATTCACTGCTTCTGTGAAACGACCTTCGCTCAAAGGCGTTTGCATTCGATAAGTCATTTCACCCAGCACGCCATCAGGCAGCGCCAGTTGAGCTGCACGGCTGAATCGTGTGAACGACGTCTTCGATGCTGCTGAAACGACAAGCAACAAACTCTTGCTTTTCGAAGTTTGTGTGCCGATATTCCAGTCACGCGCAAGCTGATTGGAGAACGCTGAAATCTCCTGCGTGCCGGTGGTATCGACCGTGGCCACGTAAAGCTCGAAATTGCTTTTCTCCTTTAGTCGTTGCAGGAGAGTTTCGAGGCGTCCCTTGGTTTCGCTGTCAATAACTCCGGCGAAATCATTTATATGACCCGTCGGCGCCGGGAGTTTGGTTGACTGAGCGAACGGGTTTGCGTGCAGCAGAAGAAACAGCCCAACCGCGGGGATCACGGTCAAAAGGCGTTTTATAACTCGATATGATGGGCTCATTACGATAGGTTCCGTATCTGGGATGTGGGGGGACAATTCGGGGCTCATGATACCATCGCCGGGCGAATATGAGCGAACTTGATGAAGCGTGGGCAGCGGCATTGTTCGAGGCGGAACGCCAGGCGCGGCTCGCCGGACGCAAAGACATTGCCGACTACCTTACGCTGAGAAATTCAAACGACCTGCTGCGTAAGGCGGGAGTCGATTGGCTGATTGCCGGGTTCACGTCGCTGGCCGGCGATGCGAATCGCGCCGGCGCCAGTATCCGCATTGCGACTCAGGAGGGACATCGATTTCGCACGGGTAATTCGACTATGGTCGGACACCAGCTCACGCTCATGAATGGAGTCCGCACGCTATACGTTGAAGCGGGATGGCCGAGGACGCCGGGGGATGGCATCGTGCGTGGTGGTGGCCTCGCGTGCGCAAGTATTCGTCACCTCGGAATTCGCAACGCGAGCGAGGAGTTGTTGTTAACAAAGTCCCACATCGGTGCGCCGGCGTGGAAATCATCTGCGACAAAACACGCCCTTCACGAAGCCGACATGCGGCGCCATCTCAAAATCCTCCTCGATCAACACAAGGCACGTTGAACCGTTTCACGCAGAGACGCAAAGCAGCAAAGAACTGCGACTTTGCTCTTTTGCGTCTCTGCGTGAAATCGCCGCCCTCGGTTGGACGCACAACGTTTTCCGTTACGCGCTGCACCTTTTCGCGCTCGATCAACGACTTCCCTCCAAAATACGCCCTTTTTTAAACAGGCACGACACTTGCCAAACAGGCGGCAACGACATCGGGTACACGCGATGGAGTCGGCCCGAGGAAATACTGAGGAGATCTACAACAAAATGACGAACCGACACACACTGAAGTTTTCATTGTTCGCTGCGGCCATATTGGCTCTTTGCCTGCCGGTCGCAGCGGCTGCCCAGTGGGGAGGACGCTATCCCCAGGATCGGTATCCCGATCGTTATCCAGATAATCGCGGCAACGGACGCTACGACGATCGCGCACTCCGCGATTCCGTGCACCGGCTGGATCGTTTAGCAAAAGACTTCGAACGCGACATGGATCGGGCGCTTGATCGAAGCCGCGCCAATGGCTCACGCCGTGAAGACAATATCAACGATCAAATCCACCAGTTTCGCGATGCCGTAGGCGATCTGAAATCGCGAGTTGGCAATGGACGCGATTTGAATCGTAGCTCCAACGAAGCTCGCAGAGTGTTGCAGGAAGCTGATGACCTTGACCGTTTCGCACGCCGTGGCTTCGACGGCCGAACCTCCGCAGGGTGGTCGCAGATCCAACAGGAGCTTCGCTTCATCAGCAGCGTCTACGGTTTTGGATATGGTGGTGGATACGGCCGCGACGACGACGATTGGCGGCGTAACGACCGTAACGACCGCAACAACAATCGCAACAACAACGATTGGTGGAGACGAATTCCATTCCCTCGGTATTAACCCACATCTGACTTCTGCTTGTTAATCCGCTTGTCTACCTGCCAAGGGCCTCGGCTCCACGCCGAGGCCTTTATCTTTTGTGCGCCCGGCAGGGCGCACTCACTTGGGAGTGAAAGTCTCCTACGAACCCGACAGGGGGAATCGTTAGCCGGACGGCAAGGGTGTCCATCGCGAGGTGGAATCTGAAGGAAGCCGCAGGCAAAGCGCTGGCCCGACGAACAGAAATCGCATACGAGGCATGCCATCTGGATAAGAAGGCAAATATCTTCAAAGTCCGATACCTGTATGGAAAGATGGTATGTATATGCGGCGGGCATAAGCGTGAAGGTGAGAGCGCCTTACCCGGGGAGATCTGCAACTTTGCCAAAGGGCTACTGTCGTCGCGAGGCGATGGGATGAAGTTGCAGAAGTCAGCCGAGGGCATAGTAGGTTTAGTCGACCGAACCGAAGGCCCGAACATGAAGTAACGAGACAGAGACTCAAGTTTCGATGAGCAGCAGAGACGCGGACAGTAGAGTGGAAAGGCTCGACTCCCACCCGGAAGGTAGCCGACGGAATCGGCGAGCAGAAGGCTTGGGTGCGTCAAGCGTCACGGCAACAAGAGAAGACTCTGGAGCGGAAGCAGAGCAGTTGTTAGCAGCAGTGGTCGAACGAAAGAACATGTGGCTGGCACTCAAACAGGTAGAGCGAAACAGCGGCGCCGCCGGAGTGGATAACATGACGGTGGCGCAACTGCGAACTTACTTGCGAGAGCACTGGCCGAGCATCAAGGAAGAACTGTTAGCAGGAAGCTATCAGCCACAGCCAGTGCTGAAGGTAGAGATACCAAAGCCCGGCGGCAAGGGAATGCGGATGTTGGGCATCCCCACGGTGCTGGACCGACTGCTACAGCAGGCGTTACATCAAGTACTAAGCCCGCTCTTTGAACCACACTTCTCTGAATCGAGCTACGGCTTTCGACCGCAACGGAGTGCGCAACAGGCAGTGTTAAAGGCACGCCAGTATGTGCGCGAGGGGCGGCGCTGGGTGGTAGATATTGACTTGGAGAAGTTCTTCGACCGCGTCAACCACGATGTATTGATGGCGCGGTTGGCGCGGCGAATCAAAGACAAGCGAGTGCTGCGACTAATTCGCCGCTACCTGCAAGCTGGCATGATGTCGAATGGATTGACCACAACGCGGCGGGCAGGAACACCACAGGGTGGACCACTCTCGCCACTGCTGTCGAACATTTTGCTCGACGAGTTGGACAAGGAGTTGGAACGACGCGGGCACAAGTTCTGCCGTTACGCCGATGATTGTAACGTGTACGTGCGGTCACGGACTGCGGGAGAGCGAGTGCTAAAGTCGTTAACGACATACCTTGAAAGACAACTGCGGCTTAAGGTGAATGCGGAGAAGAGCGCGGTGGCTCGTCCGTGGCAACGAAAGTTCCTGGGCTACTCGTTCACGTCACAACGAGAGTCGCGGCTGAAAGTTGCCCGCGAATCAGTGCAGCGACTGAAAGGGAAGCTACGGGAAATCTTTCGGCGTGGCAGAGGCAGCAACCTGAGCAGGTTAATCGGGGAGGAACTGACACCACTACTGCGTGGCTGGATGAACTATTTTCGGCTGGCGGAGGTGAAAGGAATCTTCGAGGAACTGGATAGCTGGATAAGACGGAAGCTACGTGGCCTTATCTGGCGCAAATGGAAGCGACCTTTCACGCGCGCGAAGAAGTTGATGCAGCGGGGGCTGGCGCAAGCGCAAGCCCTGAAGTCAGCCATGAATGGACGTGGCCCCTGGTGGAATGCCGGAGCCGCGCACATGCATGCTGCGTTTCCTAAATCTTACTTTGATCGTTGTGGTCTTTTGTCACTGCTGGAACAACGTCGACGCTTCCAGCTTGCTTTATGAACCGCCGTATACGGAACCGTACGTACGGTGGTGTGGGAGGACGGCGGAGGTAACTCCGCCTCCTACCCTATAATATGTTTCCATGCCTGGCACCCTTTATCTCGTCGCGACCCCCATCGGCAATCTTGCTGACATCACACACCGCGCATTACAAGTTCTCAAAGACGTCGATCTAATCGCCTGCGAAGACACGCGGCACACAAACAAGCTCCTCAATCATTACGGCATCACGACAAAAACGATCAGCTATCACGAACACAACGAACAACAACGCGCGACCCACTTGATCGAAAAGCTAAAAGAGGGAAGCGATATCGCTGTCGTTTCGGATGCAGGCACTCCGTCCATCAGCGATCCTGGCTTCCGCCTCGTTCGCGCTGCTATTGAGAACGACATCAACGTGGTTCCTGTGCCTGGTCCAAGCGCGCTGATCTCAGCATTGATCGCAGCCGGTCTGCCGACGGACGAATTCTTCTTCGCTGGTTTTCTTCCTTCGCGCCCGAACGCGCGTCGTACTCGCCTGAGCGAGCTTCAGTCAGTCCCGGGCACCCTAATCTTCTACGAAGCGCCTCATCGACTCGCAGCAACACTCAAAGATGCTCTCGAAGTTTTAGGCGAGCGCGAAGCCGTCGTCGCAAGAGAACTCACAAAGCTTCACGAAGAGATCAGGCGTGGACGTTTGAGTGAATTAGCCGCGGATTATGCGGATCGGAAGAACGATATTCGCGGAGAGATTGTGGTGCTGATCGATCGCAACGTAATCGCCGTCGCCACGACTAAGTCCGAAACAAGCATCGCAACACTTGTCGAGCAATTCGAACAGGAAGGCCTCGACCATCGAGCCGCACTAAAGAAAGCGGCGCGTGAGTTAGGTCTCTCACGCGCCGAAGCTTACCGGCAGCTAATCGTGCTTAAAAATCCGCGTTAATCCGTGCTTCCTGTGATCTGTGACGGCAGCGGCTTATCAACCTTCAGCCGGGTGGGTCTGTTCCCGATTTCCCACAGCGTCATATAAATCGTGCGCGTAATCTTCTCCATCTTCTGGTAATCGATCTTGTCCGCCGTGTCGCCTGCACGGTGATAGTCTTCGTGTGTTCCATCGAAGAAGAAGATGATGGGAATTCCTTTGCGAGCGTAGTTGTAGTGATCGCTGCGGAAGAAGAAACGGTTCGGATCCTTCGGATCGTCGTACTTCGTATCGTAAGTGATATTCAGGTACGACTTGTTGACCTTATTCACGAGCTCGCCCAGTTCGGTGCTCATCATCGTCGAACCAATCAGATAAACAGCATCTGGTCCGGTGAGTTCGGAGTTCTTCGGATTTGTGTCGCCTTCTTTCTTACTCCGCCCGATCATGTCGATGTTGATCTGCGCGACGATCTGATTGAGTGGCACCGTCGGATATTCAGTAAAGTAACGCGAACCCCACAACCCTTTCTCCTCACCGCAATGCCAGACAAACAACACCGAACGCTTTGGACGTGTCGGCGCCTTGGACAGTGCTTCGGCCATTGCGAGCAGAGCGGTCGTGCCCGAACCGTCGTCATCCGCGCCGTTGCAAATCGTGTCGGTACCATTCGGAGGACAGCCGCTACCGACGTGATCGTAGTGCGCGCCGAGCGCGACGTATTCAGCTTTCAGAGTTGGATCGCTTCCTTCCCAAACGGCGACGACATTCTGCGTGGGAATGCTCTGATTACTATTTGCGATGTTCATGTTGGCTCTCTTCTGATCAGTCATCAGGAACGACGCCGGCTGAGATGATTCAGAAATTGATTGTGCTTCGCCCGCGAAGAGTGCAGTTGCGGTCTCGGGTGAGATCACGATCGATGGCAACACGGGCGTGGTGGGCTGCGTTTGAAACTTCGCGACAACTGTCGAGCCTCGTTCCATGATGCGCTGGCGGTTGCGTTGCCAGTTCGCCACGTATTGAGAGTCAGCTACGTAAATCAAACCGACGACGCCTTTGCTGCGGGCGTAATCACTCGGGTTCATCGAGTCTTCGCCGTACTTGCCGTAGTCTGCACGCGTAACACCACGGGCAGGCATGTTTGGTACACCAGCAATCACCGCAATTCGTCCTGCCGGGTCGACGCCCTTGTACGCATCAATCTCCTTCGACTTAACAAACCAGCCTGAGCCTGCGAACACCAGTTGTCCGCTCACATTGCCTGAGCCGCCTGCCGGAAGAAAATCCGTTCCCGCTGTTAATGTTCGACCGTTGATTTCGATCTTTGTTTGTCCACCGTCAGCTCGGTTGCGACGTAGTTCGATGCGCTGGAAAAACGTGCCGTCGTCGCCTGCGGGTTTAAAGCCCCAACGCGCGAGATTCATCGCCAAAAATTTTGCGGCGGTGTCGAGACCACGAGATGGCGTGTCGCGTCCTTCCATTTCGTCGGAGGCGATGAACGTCAGATAGTCTCTGATTTGGTTGGCAGAAATCGTTTCGACGGCGCGTTGCGCGGTTACGGATGGCGCCGTCTTCTTTGCTCTATTAGCAGTGCGTTGGGCGTAGTTTACGGGAAGCGTAGTGACGAGAGCGCTCGCCAGCACGAGTGCGGTTAAGAATCTTCGCATGCAGTCTCCAGAAAAATCGATCTATCGCGAGCTATTGGGGAAATCTTTCGATGCACGAATTAGGAGCATTGGTTTTTCACGCAAAGGCGCAAAGAAGCAAAGTCGCAACTAATCCCCTCTTTCTTTGCTCCTTTGCATCTTTGCGTGAAACATTGTCTCGGTTAAGCGTGCTGCACGGCCTGAACAAGTCGAGTCAGCGTGTCTTTCGCATCGCCATAGAGCATGCCCGTTACCGGCTTAAAAAACAAAGGATTCTCCAGACCGGAGAAACCTTTACCCTGGCCACGCTTCAAAACAACCACTGACTTCGATCGATCAACCTCAAGAATTGGCATGCCGGCAATGGGACTGCCGGGATTGTCGCGCGCATCCGGATTGACGACGTCGTTAGCACCGATAACGACTGCGACATCAGTGCTCGGAAATTCTGGATTGATCTGTTCGAGTTCGTACAACGCGGAATAAGGGACGTTAGCTTCGGCAAGCAAGACGTTCATGTGTCCAGGCATTCGGCCTGCGACGGGATGAATACCGTATTTAACTGTGACGCCGCGCTTCTCGAGCACGTCAGCGAGTTCGCGCACTACGTGTTGGGCCTGCGCTGTAGCGAGACCATAACCAGGCACGAAGATGACTTTGTTTGCGTAAGCGAGTTGGGTGGCGATGTCCTCGAGCCCGACCTCGCGCATCGATCCCTGTAGTTCGCCACTTGTCGTGGCTGTCGCTGCACTTCCGAAAGCGCCGAACAGGACGTTGGTCATCGAGCGATTCATCGCCCGGCACATCAGTATCGAAAGTATGAATCCGGAAAAACCATCGAGCGTGCCCGCGATGATCAGGACTTTGTTTGAGAGTACGAATCCAGTCGCTGCTGATGCGAGACCTGCATACGAGTTTAGAAGCGACATCACCACAGGCATGTCAGCCGATCCGATTGGCATCACCAGCAGCAGTCCGAAGACGAATGCCAGACCGGCCATCGTTAAAAAGAGCGGCATCGAACCGGGAAAAATAACAAGGTAAACAAATATTCCGATCGTGACGGCGAGCAGGGCCATGTTGAAAATATTCTGGCCCTTGTAAGTCATCGGCGTACCGCGTACGAGTCCCTGGAGTTTTGCAAAAGCGAGCAGACTGCCTGTGGTCGTGAGTGCGCCCAACATCACTTCGAAACCGAGCGCGGCCATCGTAATCGTTCCGATGTGGCCGCCGTGCGCGTACTCTCGATAGAACTCAGAAATACCGACGAGTGCTGCAGCGAATGCGCCAAATGCGTGCGAGAGTGCGGTTCGTTGCGGCATCGCCGTCATCGGCACCCACACGCCCATCGCAAGTCCCACAACAGAGCCAACAGCAAGGCCGGCGAGGATCCACGTGTAAGTGACAATCTCGTGGTGCATCAGCGTGCCGATGATGGCCATCAACATGCCAAACTCGGCGAGATGCATACCGCGCTTCGCAGTTTCGGGATGGCTCAGCCCCTTCAATCCGAGGATGAAGAAGATTGAAGCGAGCAGGTAACTGAGTTCGATGAAGTAGGTTCGCATCCGTGAGATCTGTGGCTAGTCTTTCTTGGCAATCTCTTTCCGCTTAAACATCTTCAACATGCGATCGGTGATCACGAAACCGCCCACGACGTTTGTGGTCGAGCAAACGACTGCGATGAAACCGAGAATTGTGCTGACAGTGTTGTAGTGCGCACCGGCAGTGACGATCGATCCGACGAGCGAAATACCGGAGATCGCGTTGGTGGCCGACATCAAAGGCGTGTGTAACAGTGGCGGCACTCGCGAGATCACCTGGTAACCCAGAAACGCTGCGAGCGCGAACACGTAAAGCGCGGAGATTAAGGTTTCTGATGACATCAATTTCGCTCCTAACCTGGTTGAGCCTGCAACGCCGCTGCTACACGCTGGTTGATGACTTCACCATTATGCGTGACGCAGGATGGTCCAATCACGTCGTCCTTCATATCGATCTGCAACTGTCCATCTTTGATCAGCAGCGAGAGGAATGACGTGACGTTGCGCGAGTAGAGTTGGCTGGCGTGAACGGGCACCGTCGCCGTCAGATTCGTGGGCGCCATGATCGTTACGCCGTCGCGTTCGACGACTACATCTGCCTGAGTGAGCGCACAATTGCCTCCCGTCGAGCCTGCGAGGTCGATGATGATCGAGCCACGTTTCATACCATTGACAGCCTCCTCGGTGATGAGCAGTGGCGCTCTTCTCCCGGGCACTTGTGCTGTTGTGATGATGACATCCGCAGTCTTCGCGTGTTCAGCAATCAACGCGCGACCTCGATTCATCGCTTCGTCCGAAAGCTCGACTGCGTAACCGCCCGCGTCTTCAGTTTTGATTCCGCCGAGATCGACTTCGAGAAACGTCGCGCCCAACGATTTCACCTGTTCACCTGCGGCGGCGCGCACGTCATAACCTTCGACGACAGCGCCGAGACGTCGTGCAGTCGCGATCGCTTGTAGTCCTGCGACTCCAGCGCCGAGCACGAGAACACGCGCCGGCGGCACGGTGCCCGCGGCAGTCATCAACAACGGAAACATTCGCGGAATGTGAGCTGCGCCGATCAACACCGCTTTGTAACCCGCGACAGTTGCCATTGACGAAAGCGCATCCATTGCCTGTGCACGTGTGATTCTTGGAATTAGTTCGACTGAGAAAGTCGTGATACCGCGATCGACCGCGGGCAGCAGTTCGGCGGGTTCGTCGAGCGGCCGCAGAAAGCCGATCACGACGGCGCCTTTCTTGAGACGTGCAAAATCGTTGGCAGAAGGTCGATTTACAACCGCGAGTACGTCTGCGTCAGCCAGCAGTGCTTCTCTGTCAGAACTTATTTCGGCGCCCGCTTCGCGATACTCGTCATCGGTGCGAGCGGCACTTAGTCCGGCGTTACTCTCGACGTGGACCATGGCGCCGAGCGCGACGAGTTTCTTTACAGACTCAGGCATGAGCGCAACGCGCGCCTCGCCCTCTTGTGTCTCCCGCAACACAACGATCTTCATATTGTGCTCCGTTTGCAGGAAAGGGAAGAAAAGGGGAGGTGAAGTTCTCGCGCTTTTTGGCCGCCAACAACTCCGGATTCTGGCATAGACTATTAAAGTTAACGTTCGTGGGGATCAGCTAGCGTCGAGCGCGTGCAGTATAGCAAATTTATGGTTACCATCCGGCATGGCACATGATGAAGATTGTGAGAGCAGTAGTGGGCGTCCTAATCGGATTAGGCTACGGCTGGATAGTCGGGGCCATAACGCTTTATTTGTTGCGACTCACTTTTGACCCGAGATACCCCGGACCGATGATTCCGGACAAAGATGGATGGGCACGGTTCCTTGCATTCATGGTTACAGTCGTGGCCTCGTTCTGTGCTGCCGTGGCGGGTATAGTCGTCGGACTGGTGCGAGCGAATGCCACCCGAGGCGCATTGATTGCGGGCGGCATCGGTGCAGGTTTCTTTCTCCTGGCCACCGTTTTGAACGTGAAAACTTATGGGAGTTGGCTGATGCGAGAACCGGAGAAGGTCTGGCCAATCATGTTAAAGGACATCGAAGCATCCTTTGTCATTTTGCCGCTTGGATTGTCACTAGTTGGCCTGATAACCGGGTTTATTACCAGTAAGCTGAAAGGCTAGAGGTTGTGGGGTAATAGTGTGTTGCTCGAAACATTGCTGGGTCCCGGAGGGACCAAATGTTTATAGCACGCTGCACAGATACATCGCGCTCCGCTGGAGCGCGGTCATGAGGCGTGGCGGTGGCTATAAACATTTAGTCCCTCCGGGACCTAAGCAATGTTCGAGCAACGCACTATTACCCCATTACGAGGCTAGAGCAAAGCTTGCTAACCGCCCCGCCGCAAACCTATAATGCCAGTCCGCTGCGGCGCATTGGTGTAGTCGGCTAACACGCTGCCCTCTCAAGGCAGAGACCACGGGTTCGAGTCCCGTATGCGCTACCATTTCCTTCAACAACTTACAGGCTCTCCTTCTGTGAGCAGGTTTTGAGCGGTAACGTCTTGGTAACGAACCGTCCCAAAAACTGAGTCCAACTTGCCTACTGCTTCCGTCAAACTAAGAACTAAGATGCTGGTATCTCACCGCCATCCGGAGATTCTTATGACCTAGTAGTTGGGCCTTCGTGTGAATGTCGGCACCACTCAGCCGAAGCCACGAAGCGGCCGTATGACGAAGATCGTGAAAGCGGAAGTTAGCAATTCCTAGACGACGACCCGTGGGCGAAAATGACTGCTGCTCAAAGAGCGTCGGTCAGCAATTTCGACGACCCCAACTCGAAAGCTGAAAGAATCTGACTGCTCTTCGCCAGAACCGTTCCGGTACTAACAACAGGTGAGCCAGCTCAGAGGTCCGCTCCACTCGGGGTCAGGATTGAAGGTAAATCATGCTCGGGATGAGCGCGCAGCAATTGGTAGGCAATCCCTCCTAGTCCAGGCAGGAGGCCGGGTGAGAAGGCGTTTCGGCCCATGCCGCAGGATGGTCCATGTTGCTCCAAACTAGTCAGGATTATGTCGAGCAGGTACGAGGTGCTCAGCTCTTTCGGCGCCTCTCCGGCGGCGATCGCATGGTCCAGCAATTCCCAGGCGCCGAGATCGCCATGACACACGCAATGGTTCCAGCCCACCCCCAACCGCCAGGTTGCGGCGGCGGCCCGACGTACCAATTTCCGTGTCGATGTTTGGGTAAGCGTTGGATCGAGATCTAGATGTGCCAGGCCGATTCCAACGGCGCCGTGACACCACGCTGGTGTGGCCTTGGGGCCTTCAAACGTGCGCAGGTCACGCCAGTTCTGCTCCTGCTCGTCAAACAGGGCATCTTCGAAGGCGAATGCTTGTTGTGCCAGTTGCGCGTGCCGCGCGCTCCCGGTTGCGCGTGCCAGCCGGGCCAAGGCCCAGCCGATGCCGGTTACGCCATGTGCAAAGCCGCCCATTCCTTCGGGCGAGAGGATATTGGTCCAGTAAGCATGTCCGTTCCGATGTTTAGCGCGCTCGTGCAACAGGTCGCCAAGTTGCGAAGCGATGCGGACGTAAGTCTCGTCTCCTGTCTTGCCGGCCAGCATCAGCAGTGGAACGATGGCGCCTGCGCTTCCGGCAAGCAAATCGTAGACGTCGTCGATTGCAGCCGCTGCGGGAATCTGGTCCGCCAATTTGCGGGCGCGCTGCAAACCATCGCCGCCGTCCAGCTCCCAATGCGCCAGCACAAGGTAGGTCCAGATCTGCGACCCAAGTCCGATATACGCACCGGGTGGAAGAGGCCTGACCTTCAGTCCTTCGTCGCCCAGGCGTTCACGCTTGGCCTGGTCCAGGTGCAACGTATGCAACGCCGCTGCAAACAACCTGTCAAGTTCAGGGATGGCATCGGCACGCCCGGCTGCTGTTTCGTGCAGATAAGCGCCAAGTAATATCGTAAGCCCCGAGATTCCGTTGTAGAAATCCTGCTGCAACGGCTGCACTGACCAGCCTGTTGCACTAAGCACCGGTGCGATCCAAGCCACGCTGCCGTCGTCGGCATGAATCGCATTTGTGACTATGGATTGGATGATTTGCACGGCTTGCCGGCGGCGACGCGCTTCCAGATTGCCGCCGCGTCTTTGGGTCGGTAATACTGACGTTCCACTAGACTTCCAGCCGTCATTAATGTAGGCGCTTACCAGCGATGCCTGGATGACTTTTTGCTCGAGCGCTAAATCGGCAGTACGCCAATCCGTCAGGGCGGCTTCAAGCAAATTACATGGTGGAAGCCAATATGTGTCGCCCGGCCCGTGCAAGCGGCCTTCGCGCACCGCCGTGAAAAAGTATGGGATATCGCCCTCCAGCAATTCGTCGATCTCGGCATTGATGACCGCCGGGTCGCTCGGCGCCGCGGAGACGTTCGCGGCCATTTTCTGCAACAGTCCGAAGGCGCGCTGCCGTGCCGGTTCGGGGTTATGCAGCGACACAGGATGCCATAACATCCGACCGATCTCGGCGTAGACCTCCGTAGCACGCAGCACCACGCGGATGTGGCAATCCTCGAACACTCGCAGCCGTGGCCGTAAGCTGCCAGTGGCGTCCAGGCGCTGCAGAGTGGCCGTTAATTCATCAAACCCGCGCAATACTTCCGGCCAGAGTTCGGCGAGCGCCGGCCGTGGGCTGGGATGGTTCTGCGATACTGACGCTTCAACAAGGATAGGAGCGACATACGCTTCATCCGTACCCGCGTTCATGACTCCGAGTTGTCGCTGCATCGGTTGTTGTCCAGGGAGCATGCCTAGCGCGGAAAGGTCAACACCGCGCCATCCAAGACCTGTTCCGCGACCCGGTAACAGGCCTACACTGAATACGGTTCGAGCTATCAGTTCGCCGGCCAGGTCGACCGCCGCTCCATAGCCGGACGGCGCCGGCGGAATTTTGGGCGTGAAAAGGGTTTCACAGTCGACTACCACGGGAGTCCCGCCGTGGGCGATCATATTTTCAGCGTGCAGATCGCTGCCGCTGAGCAACCGCATTAATGCCAGTAAATGCCCAATGCCGCGATAGAAGTTAAGCAGTTCCTCGTTTCCTGCCGCGAAGCGATGGGACACAAATTCGACCCACCCGTAATCGCCACAATCGATGACCTCCGGGATGCGGACATTCGGCGGGCTGCCATGATCGTCGCCAAGCTCGGCGACGAAGTCGCGTAGCGTTCTGTCGATTGCCAATGAACGCGGCTTGTAAACAACACTCCAGCTCTCACCGCGCACAATCGTCACGGTCGCGCCGCCGCGATGGCTGTCACCGGCCCCGAAGCTGAGTTCGTGCAGTTCGCTAGGATCACCAGCGCACAGACCTTCCAGCCGTCGACGGTCCGCGCTCCAATGTTGTGCGAAGCGCAGCGTTGCCATGCACCGCTTACGCACGATCGCGTCTACTCTCGATAATAAGAAAGGATAATGACTGGCTAAGTCGTCCCAGAACGACCGCTGGGACGAAAGCTCGATGAATTTCTGCCAACGCTGTTCCGAGTTCTCGCCGCTTAGTCGCTGGGTTACGCGTGCGGCGTTGAGCTCGAGAACGAGCAACCGGCTGACTTTACTGTGCAGGACTGTGTGAAGCGATTCCCGGGTTGCCTCGGTGATGACATCACGCTCTCGCGCGCTCAATCCGCCGACGAAAGAAAGCTGGGTTGCCAGTTCGTCCAGAGCGGGCGAGACCAGGCAACCCAGCGACCTGTCGAAGTAACGCGACGTCATGTCAATTTAGCAGCAATGAACCGGGGACGAGCCGGTGCAACTAGAGCACCTGGTCCAAAACTCGGCAGTTGCGTTAACGATATCCGATTCGGCGAACTCCCCCGCCGCAAATAGCGGACCAGCAGGATTATCCTGGTGTTCCCAATTTCGCCACTGCGCAACTAACTCCGCACCCCCTAATGTGTCATTCATGATGTTTTCCTCCTTTGTTCCAAGCTATTTGAAATAGACCGGTAGTCGAGGCGTCTGTAGGGATATGGTAGTACAGGTTTCTTGAGGACGGATGGGAAAAAGTGTGTCCGATCTGCGCTTTCTGTGTCCGATTTTGCTCGAACTATCCAGCATGTTTTAACTAAGGCAATTCGCCCTGTTGACTTTTATAGCTGGCGGGAATAGTGTTTCGCTCGCTCTCAAACGGCTGAATTCTCACGAGCGTCTGCCCCTGCACACTCGCTAAATTCTGGCCTTAGAGTACAAACCTCCTACGTATGCCCTGACGGTTGCCTTCGCTCACAAAGGATTTGCTGCGAACTATGGATCCGCGGGTGCGAACCATTATCACCCTCATGGGGAATGATCTCGAACATGAAATGCCGTTACGCGAGTTGGCCCGCACCGTAAATGTTTCACCATCACATCTCCAGCGCCTGTTTAAAGCCGAAGTCGGAATGACGACTTTCAGGTACATGAAATTACTGAGAATGGAAAGAGCAAAGTATCTGTTGGAGAGCGGCTTTCTAAGCGTGAAAGAGATCATGAAAACTGTGGGCATCAACAACCGATCTCATTTTGTAAAGGACTTCAAAAAGCTATATGGTCGAACACCCACTCAGCTAAGACTACGAACACTCAGCGATGATTTGCAGAGCAACCCCACGCAATCTTCACAAGCTGCGGGTGTTTGAGCAAATCGGACACAGAAAGCGCGGATCGGACACACCTTTTTTCAAGTCAATCAATACGGTGAACTTCTTCTTCAACCGTACGGACGCAGTGGTCTACAGGCGTTCGCCCACGAATGGTAGGCCAGACGAGATACTCGGCAGCTCTAGTGTAGTGCTTCAAACAGTTCATAACTTTTGCTGGAGGCGCGAGCTCGTTTAACTTTCTCTAGATGTCGGAAGCTTTGGCCGTCCAGACAAAGGGCTTGGGATTAGTGTTGTGAGGTATCGTCGAAAGTTGGGGTTAAGGAGGCCCTGCCGCCATTTGCTGCGGTAGCGAGCCAGCGAACTCAGCCTGAATGATCTTCTACGCGCTAGAGCGCTTCTTGCAACTGTTGCAAGAAAATAAGCATTTCTGCCGGCGGTGACAGCAAAAAGTTGCGAAGGTTGTCCCGTATACGCTACCACGACTTTGACGAAGGTCGCCGGAGTTAACTTCAGCGGCCTTTCATTTTTGCCTAGTCGTTAATGAGGTGGGTGTTGGCAGTGCTGGTGGACCAATGCCAGCAATTGCGCATCGTTCACGAAACTTGCCTCAGTTGCGCCCAACTACTCATCTCACGCCGAAGCTTGGTCTTAAGGCGTCTCTTCGTTACACTCTCTGCAATTAGTACAGGAGATCCTCATGATGAGTAACGAAGAAATCGAAAGAAAGATGGCCTTTATCGTTGAGCAACAAGCGCAGTTTGCTTCCGACATTCAGCGATTACAGAAATCGCAAGCTCGAACTGATCAGGTAGTCGCCCAAACTGGGGAGATCGTCGCGCGCCTCGCCAATGTGACGCACGTCGGATTCAATGAGGTCAATGCCAAAATCAATGCGCTAGTGGATTCTCAAATTCGCACCGAAGAGAATTTACGAAACCTAGTCGCCGTCGTCGACCGCTCTTTTTAGCGAAGGGCGTAATGGCAAGAACCTTTAAAATATAGCCACGAAATCCTACAAGTCATTCAACTGATCGACCGACTGCACCAACTTGCCTCTCATCGATCTTGTGCCTGATTTGGCACCGGTCGGTCGATTCGACGTACCGACCGCGCAGTTGTTATAGATGAGAGTATTTACCTCCGCCGCGTGCCACAAACGGCTGATGATTTAAGTGGAATGGTTTACGTTTCGAGATCGTTGACATGGACGGTAACGCGGATTGACAAGGTTCTTGTGCGGCGCGTTGAAACCAACTTAAACCTCGGAGTGAGCGATAGCCGGCTGAGCCCGATTGAGGGTTCATTCGCCTTCGCTTCATTAGTCACAGAGATTCTGAAACGGAGTGCACACTCAGATGATCATCCATCCTGGTAACGTCATTAAACTTATGACACAAAAGCTAATCCTGGCATGTTTCATCGCCGTCTCGACGGTAACAGTTCAGGCGCAAGCCGAGCCGGCGAACGCCGTCTTTTGGGGAGAATTGCAAAAGCTCTGCGGCAAAGCGTTCGCTGGGACGGTGGCCGCAGCTCCGGCCGATGATACGACGTTTAAAGACAAGACTCTCGTAATGCACGTTCGCTCATGCGAAAAGGATCGCATCCGCATTCCGTTTGTTGTTGGCGCAGACCGTTCGCGAACGTGGGTGTTGACCCGTAGAGAAGACAGAATCTTACTTAAGCACGATCATCGCCATGAAGATGGCAAGCCTGATGCGGTGACTATGTATGGCGGATTGACGACGAGCGTTGGCATGCCTATGCGGCAGATGTTTCCTGCCGATCAGGAAACCGTTAACACAATCCCGGCGGCGGCGCCCAACGTCTGGTGGATCGATCTCGTGCCGGGCGAGCACTTCACCTATAATCTTCGCCGAATGGGGTCTGAGAGATTTTTCAGCATTAAGTTCGACCTGAAAACGCCAGTCAAGGCTCCGGAAGCTCCCTGGGGCTGGAAAGACTAAACGCTGGATTTTGCGGTAGCAGTTACACCGAAGTACTGTCTTGTGATGCCGCCATTTCCAGCTCTTAGGAGACACGCAACTGTTGGAAGAAACTGAGTATTTCTGTCGTTGGCGTCAGAAACAAGTTGCGAAGATTTGTCCACTGTGGGTCACGATATCTAGCGGCGCGGAACGTTTTCGAGGTTGCGTGTGGTCTGTTCTGTTATCGAATTGTTGACGACGTTCGTTTCGTTAGCGGGAGGTAAAGAGGATCGTGCATCGAGGTCGCTTGAAAGTGCAGTCTTCTTTCTGTCGCTCAGCTTTTTCCGGTGTATGGTACCAATAGTGAAGCTCAATAACTGCCACACGGAAACGAGTCCCAGGAAGATATAGACCAGGTAAACGATTCGAGGAGTCGGAATGCCTGTCACCTTGTAAGTGGCATCGAAGTAACCCATCAGTACAAAGAGCAGCAAACCACTTACTATCGCCGTCACGAGGTCGACGGTCAGCGCAAACTTGACCTGTTTGTCCGGATTGCTAATGCCCAGCATCCGATTCATCAGCGACGCATTGTTCGTCGCGTCGACAAGAAAGTCGCCGCAATTACGACAGTAACTGTCGGGAGTCTGTTCGCCTTTTCCGCATTTTGGACAGAACATTCGTGGCATATGTTAACTTCTTTCGCCCGCTTCAGACGAGCGGAGTTTGTGACAGAACGACTGAACGGCGTGACTAAATGGATTAGGCAGTACTTCGTTCGCAAAAACCGCCCAAAAAGCTGACAACTTCGGCCAGTTGGCTGGTATTTTGTGCTTCTTTGTGGCCGTGCAGAGGCGTATGATTGCGGCATGCGATTGGTGTTGGTTTTGATTGGGATGGGACTGTTGCTGGTCGAGTCGGGCGGTACAGTTAAGTCCGCTCGCATGCCTGAGGTTGTCGCCCCCACCGCAACTGTCTCTACGTCTTCAGCTGCCAAAGCGCATGTGGATTTCGATACTCAGTTAAAACCGATCTTTCAATCGAAGTGTATGCCATGTCATTTCACCGGTGGGCAGATGTACGATCAGTTGCCGTTCGATAAGCCGGCGACGATCAGAAAACTGGGGACCAGGCTGTTCACCAGAATCAAAGAAGAGAACGACCGTCGCTTGATCGAAGACTTCCTCACGCAGTCGCCGTAAAATCAGAATTCAAAGCAAAAAATTGAATAGCCACAAAAAAGCACAAACAGCACAAAATCGTTCTGCACGGTCGTGGATTGGTGTTTTGATCGTTGTCCTGTTAATTCCAGCAAGCAGCTGCGCCCAGGCGGATGAGACGAGTCGGTCGTGGAATCAGCCGGTCAAGCCGTTTCGCATTGCCGGAAATCTCTATTACGTTGGCGCTTCCGATGTCACTTCGTATTTGATCGTTACTCCTCAGGGTCACATTCTTCTGGACAGCGGCCTTGTTGAAACTGTGCCACAGATTCAGCAGAACGTTGCGCAGCTTGGATTTCGTCTGGAGGATGTGAAAGTTCTCATCAACAGCCACGCGCACTACGATCATGCGGGTGGCCTGGCGTTGTTGAAACGTTTGACCGGCGCAAAGTTGATGACAAGCGAGGCGGATGCCGCGCTTCTCGCGGCAGGTGGCAAAGGTGATCCTAACTTCGGCGATAGGTTCAGTTACGAACCAGTGACAGCAGATCGCATCTTGAACGATGGCGACAAGGTGGAGCTTGGCGGCGTCACCCTAGTGGCTCGCCTGACGCCGGGTCATACGAAAGGGAATACGACCTGGACCATGACCGTGGACGAGCGCGGAAAGCAATACAACGTCGTCTTCGTTGGCAGCACTTCTGCGCCGGGTTACAAACTCGTCGACAATCCAAACTACCCAGGGATCGTTGCAGACTACCAGCGAACATTTGAGATTTTAAAGAGCTTGCCCTGTGATGTATTTCTTGGACCACACGGAAATTTCTTTGATTTGACCAGGAAATTGAAGCTTCTCGAACAGGGCACGAAGCAAAATCCATTTATCGATCCTGGCGGTTACAAACATTACATCGAAGACACCGAGAAGACCTTCCAAAAAGAACTAGAGCGACAACGAAAATAGAGTCACAAAGACGCAAAGGCCGATTATTTGTGAGCATTGCTGCGGGGCTGGTCCTGGCGGCAATGATCGTGTCGCTGCGCTTCGAGGGACGTAGCTTTCACGACAGTTTGCTGCTGCAGATATTAATGCTGGTGCGACCGGTTGAAGCAATCAAGTTCTGGCAGCTGTGTCGCTAGTTTGTCGTGCTGGCGCTGGTCGCAGGAACGATCACACGGTTGTTGAGATCTCTTAACGCGGCGCGATTCTTTTCACGCAATTCTACGGCACTGTTTCCCACCTGAATCCCAACGGACTGCGACACCGCGATCTTTTTGAAATTTGCGTACGAGATCTTCACTTCCAATACTTCGACCTTCGTGTCCCAATGGCCCGGTCGACTGGTGGACACTGGGAACATGCGGCCGAGTCGCAGCGTTTCCGTGTCAGTCGCGACTGTCAGATCTCTCTGATCGGGTGGATGAAAGTGAACCCAGTCTTTGTTTTCAAACACTACTTGTAACGTGACGTGCCGCACGTAGTTGACCTGCGTTCCGGGACAATGCAACGAGACCTCGATACTCACGCACGCATCTTTGAACGTCTCTTTCAAGCCGTCGCAATTGACTTTCATCTTCCGGAGACGCATCACGGTCTCATAGTTAAAGCCGTCGTATTTGGTCTCAATCTTGCCCCCATGCTTCACGGGCTCTGGTGGCGTTTGCGGCTTTGCTCCGGCGGGTTGAAACAGAAGGACCGCAGCGCAGCCCAAAACAAGCAGGATCGTTTTCATAAGCTTCTCCGGTATTTGGTTCAAAACTGAGGTGAAGATTTGGGGCGAACCCGCGGGAAGGCTCACAAGCAAAATAGCGAAGCGGGCGAGGCTGTGTCAATGAATTTGTGCTTTGTGCTTAGCACTTTGTACTTGGTAGGCTCTCGTTCTAAAGTACCAGGAACAAAGTATCAAGCACGAATCCTGTGAGGACCAACATGACCGAAAGTTCTCTAGCTGCCCTTACCGAACGCCTCCGCCAGGCGAACGAAGAATTTACTCGTCATTATCCGGGTGAGAGCGGCCACCGGCAGCCGGTACACACCGTCTACGGAGGCGCGCACCTGTTTAAGTCTGACACGGCCAAGCGCCTGGGATCATTAGCAAGACGTTCCCTCGATCAGTTTGCGCCTGATTTTCTGAATTTCGCGCGTGCGGTGGAACTGCCCGGGTTCGACGAGCTTCCGGATTCAATCGACGAAGCAAACGAGCTCGTTGCCTTTTTGAAGAATGAACCCGAACGCGCGCGCAAAGAGAAAAAGGGAGCCTGGCTGACGTACACGATCTATCGTCGCGTCGCTGAAAAACTTCAACGTGAACCGGTTGAGGACTTTCGCATCGATTTTGAAGATGGATATGGAAATCGTCCGGATGAAGAAGAAGACGGTCACGCAGTATCAGCCGCTGCTGAAACGGCGGAGGGCAGTAAGAATGGAAGCCTGCCGCCGTTTATCGGCATTCGCATTAAGCCATTCAACGAGGAACTGCGTGCGCGCAGTTTCCGCACGCTCGAGATTTTTGTCTCCACACTCGTCGATCTAAACAAGGGTTTACTGCCCGACAACTTCGTCGTGACGCTCCCGAAGATCACGATTCCGGAACAGGTGTCGGCACTCGTCACACTGCTTGCACAACTCGAAAAGGACACGGATCTTGCAGAGGGCAGTTTGAAATTTGAGATGATGATCGAAACTACGCAGTCGATCATCAATCATCGTGGTCAGATAAATCTTCCGTTGTTGCTTGCAGCCGCGGAAGGTCGTTGTGTGGCGGCGCACTTCGGCACTTACGACTACACTGCCGGATGCAATATCACCGCGGCTCACCAGCACATGCTGCATCCTGCCTGCGACTTTGCGAAGAACATGATGCAGGTTTCGTTTGCCGGCACCGGCATCTGGCTTTCCGACGGCGCGACAAACATCATGCCTGTGGCGCCGCATCGTTTCACCGAAGGTGGTCCCCCGCTGACGGCCGCGCAGATCGAAGAGAACAGGGAAGTGGTCCATCGAGCATGGCGCTTGCACTACGATCACGTTCAGCGTTCACTCACGAATGCTTTTTACCAGGGCTGGGATCTTCATCCGGCACAACTCCCGACGCGTTATGCCGCAATCTATGCGTTCTTTCTCGAGAGTCTCGATGCTGCGTCTGAACGTTTGAAAAACTTTGTCGATAAGGCCGCGAAGGCGACGCTCGTGGGCGACGTGTTTGACGATGCGGCTACGGGACAGGGATTACTCAACTATTTTCTGCGAGCTATTAACTGCGGCGCGATCACTGAAGCCGAAGCGCTGCAGTTGTCAGGATTGACGTTGCCGGAATTGCGTTCAGCGTCATTCGTGAAGATTCTGAAGAACCGGCAAGCGTTGTAGGTGTGGTAAACTCGCGACAACTCACAAACATCGGAGCGTTATGACTACCAAACTAAAACCTCTCACCAGAGGAAGAAACGTTAACTACGCCTGCCCTTCTGGGTTTCTCGTGTCGCGTGAGCGATATCTTTAGACACTCTAAATAGTATGAAACTACCGATTGCAATCATTCTTACAATGGCACTTCTCTCCACTCCTTTGCTTGGTCAAAAACCAACGGGCGGCGATCCGGAACTGGCGCGCAAGATTGCGCGCTTCGCTCCGACTACGTTAACGGCTGACACCTCGAAGCTGGCGCCGAAAGATCGCCAAGCGCTCGACAAGATCATCGCAGCGGCGAAGCTACTCAATCCGCTGTTCCTGCGTCAGGTCTGGAGCGGTAACGAAGCCCTCGAAAAGAAGTTGCTAGCCGACAAGACAGCTACGGGTCGCCAGCGACTCCATTATTTCTATATCAACGATGGTCCATGGTCGCGGCTCGACGAGAAAGAACCATTCATCGACGGCGTACCGCGTGAGAAGCCGCTGAACGCAAACTACTATCCTGACGACATGACGAAGGACGAGTTCAACTCGTGGCTTCAGGGGCTGTCCGAGGCAGACAAGCAAAAAGCGACCGGCTTCTTCTATCTGATTCGACGTGGACCAGACCGCAAGCTAACCATCGTTCCTTACAGCGAGGCCTACAAAGAGCATTTGGTCCCTGCCGCCGCATTGTTACGCGAAGCTGCGGCGCTTACAACGAATGCGACGCTGAAGAACTTCCTGAACAAACGTGCCGACGCATTCAGCTCGGACGACTATTACGAGAGCGACGTCGCCTGGATGGATCTCGATTCACCAATTGACGTCACGATTGGTCCATACGAAACGTACGAAGACGAACTATTCAGTTACAAAGCCGCCTTCGAAGCCTATGTAACACTACGTGACGATGCTGAGACCGCGAAACTCACGAAGTTCAGCGCACACTTGCAGGAGTTGGAGAATAATCTTCCGATGGATCCGCGCTATCGGAATCCAAAACTCGGCGCGGCTTCACCGATTCGCGTTGTTAACGAAGTTTTCGGCTCGGGCGAGGGCAACAGTGGTGTGCAAACCGCCGCCTTCAATCTCCCGAATGACGAGCGAGTGGTAAAGGAAAAGGGTTCGAAGCGCGTGATGCTGAAGAACGTGCAGGATGCGAAGTTTAATAAGACGCTGATTCCAATCTCCAAAGTCGTTCTCGATCCGTCGGAGCAATCAGCACTCGCTTTTGAGTCGTTCTTTACACACATTCTCTGTCACGAACTAATGCACGGGCTTGGACCACACAACATCACTGTGAGCGGCCAGGAAACAACCGTGCGCAAGCAGTTAAAGGAACTCTACTCCGCGATTGAAGAAGCGAAGGCTGACATGACCGGGCTTTGGGCGCTCCAGTACATGATCGATCGCGGCATTATCGAGAAGAGTATGGAGCGGACGCTTTATACAACTTATCTCGCCAGCATGTTTCGCTCGGTACGTTTCGGAATCACCGAAGCGCACGGACGCGGCGTCGCGATGCAGTTTAACTATCTCACGGATGAAGGCGCGATAAAGTTCAACGAAGCCAAGGGAACGTTCAGCATCGATCACGCGAAGATTAAAGAAAGCGTGACAAAACTCACGCGCGATCTGTTAACGCTTGAAGCCGAGGGTTCCTACGATAAGGCAAAAGCGATGCTTGATAAGTTTGCGGTGATCCGCCCGCCAATGCAGCAGGCGCTCGACAAGCTAAAGAATGTGCCCGTCGACATCGAACCCATATTTCCTCTGGCCAAATAGGTCCTATTCTTTAAATTGTTTTCTGAAGAACGTCGCGATCTTCCAGGCGTCGATGGCTTTCCAGGGAAGTTCGCCGGTGGTGTAGTGTCCGCAGGGAAGCCAGACGATGTCGAGTGGAAGCTTATGCCGCTGTGCCTCGGCGATTGCTTCGCGTGAGAGATCCAGTGGAAACGTTAAATCGTAGCGCGCAATAATGAAGCGGATCGGTCGGTGGCCCATCTGAGCCACGCGAGGCATGAATGGCAACGGGCTAATCGGCGCCCAGTAGTTACGCAGTTCATCCAGCGTCAAATTCTCTCCAAAGCTTGCCCGCACGTGTGCCGTCGATAACCCGTGCCATACCACATCTGCGACATAACCCGAAACGTGATTAAAGGCTCCCGCATTGAGATCGGGCTCGTGAGCAAAAGCGAGAAAGGCGATACAAGAGCCGACGCTGGTGCCGAGAATACCGACTCGTTCATAACCCTCCGCTTTCAACCACTGCACCGCTGCACGAGTATCCAGCACCGCCTGACGCATCGATTGAATGGTGCGTCCGATGTTTGAGCTGACGAGATGATCCGCACGCTCGATCTCCGGGGGTTTGCGTTGCAGATGGTAGGGAAGCGTCAGACGCAGTGCCGACATCCCAATCATGTTGAAGATCCGGCACGCCTCCACATGGCTTTCCGGTTGCGCATTCCATTGCGGCAAAACGACCACCGCATTACGAGGTCTTTTTCCGTTTTTGATCTTTGCCGGGAAGAAGCGACCGTGCGCGATGTTGTTTTCCGCCGAAGGCGTTTTAACCGCGCTAGTCCAGGTTAGTTGATCACCCTCGAGGCGATAATCGGTGACCGGCGGCAAAGCATAAAAGTCGTCACTTGCCGTCATCACGCCTGCGGTGTGTTTGCGGAATAATTCGCGCGGGTCGTCGCCATTTACATGGTCGACGATGTACTCCAGGCCCCATTCAAAAGGGCGCACAAGGCGGTTGTTATCACGCTGGTGATACCAGCGTTCCCGCCGGTACATGTAGTTCTTCCAGAAGGTCACGAGCGGCAGATACTAGCACACAGATCTACGCGGATGAAAACGGGTAAAATCCGTCTTCATCCGCGTTAATCTGCGTACTAATTGCAGGTGGAAAGCTTGAAGCTGTGAATAAACGTGTTCCAGTTGAAGCTACCGTTCGCTGGTTGGAACTGCGTTGTGAAAACCATCGTGCAGCCGTCAACCGGGTCGACGCTGATGGTGCTGTAGTCGCCCCATCGTGTCAGATTCCCAGTTTGCGATCCCATTCCGTCGAGCACAGTGGTTTCGTTACCCATCGTTCCTAAAGTATCCGCAGGACCGCGATAGGCGTAACGAATACTCGGCACAATGGACGAGCTGGAAATGTTATAACCGATCGCGATACCACCGGTCTTATCCATCGCAGCACTTCCCATCCAGCGAAAATCGTTGGTCGGCGCGAAGGTTCCTTGTTGATGAAGCACGGGTGCCGTATTGCCAAGAGTCTGCGCCGGCCCCGCAGCATCCCGCAGCTCATACCAGCGAATGCCAACACCAGTGCCACTCGTAACCGAATGATTGATGACCAACGACTCGTGAGTACCGAAATTTCGGTAACTGAGTCGATACATCAGTCGATCAGCCAGAGAATCGAGATCCGTAGGCGTTCCAGGTTGTGGAATGCAGGCGCCGCCACCGCACGCCCTGCTAAATGCAGCAACTCCCGCAACGGTAGTCGGACCAGTCAGCGTCCCGGTACCCGTGCCCCAGTTCACGGCGAATCGCCAGAACTGGACTGTCGAAGTAGTAATGCTCATCAACAGGTTTGGGGAGCCGGCCGGCGGCAATGTCGTGCCTTCGAGATCTGCCGGTTCCATGCTATGGCCTGCGGTCGTGTTTACGCATGCTTGCCGAGCCGCACCGCCTACCAACATCTGTGCACGTTCAAAGGCACAGACTGTATTGCCGGTGAACGAACGGCCATTTCGAAACATGTTGTAGCTGATGTAATAAGCATCCGGCCACACGCCCATCTTCGGATAGTCGTTAAAGCTCTTGTTGTAGGAGAACGCGTAGCGGTGGTAGGTTCCAGTCGGATCGGGACTTGTCGATACCGCCACACACTGAGTGAATGGACTGCCTGAGACCGCGAACTGCGTCAGAACCCAACGGTCGGCCAATTGATCGTATTGAACAATCGGATCACCGTCGTTGTCTGACTGGCAACGACCGCCAAAACCCTGCCACACGACATTCCCGTTTTTTGGAAACCCAGGAACGATGTTGAATGCGGTGATCTCGTCATTGGCACCCCTGGTCAACGTGTAAATCGCGTAACGCAGATTGACCCACTGGACATAGTGATTTGGTCCAACGTCGCCAGTGGTATCCGGCGGCGCCACTAAGGCGGCTGGATTCACAGGTACGCCATTGGTTGATGCTTTGATCTCAGCCAGAGCTGAGGTTAATCCGACGCTCTTATCGGCGAGGGGATCAGTAAACGGCTTGTTGCTATTTCCGACCGGTTGCGGTCGGCCGGGCTCAAAGTCCTTGCCGCCGCGAATAGGTCCCGGCTTTTCGCCGGTGTCAAACATCTCGCGCAGCGGTTTGGGTGTCTTGTCGAATTTCGTCGGGTAGCTAATCTCGGCTCGATGTTGGAGCGCCGTATCGCTTTGGGCATGTACCATCAGAGGCATCGAGGTAACGCTACATAGAATGGTGATCAGTAATAAGGCATGAATCTTCTTCACGGGCAATCCTCCGAATCACAGGGCTAAAGTGAGTTACGAATCGCGGTAGTAGTTTTGGGAGATGCGGAGTATAGCATTACCGGCAGCGGATTACTATTGGCCGTTGTTGGTTTTCCGGGAAGTGCGAGGCTCAAACAGACGCCGAATTATTTGGGGTAATAGCAGTGTGGTTTGGAGAATCGATCCGGTAGTGAAGCGCCGGGCGAAGTCGCGAAACATCGCGCCGGCCTGTTTTGAGTAAGGGAACCACCAAACATCCGCTACACGCGGCATCGCGTTGACGTGAATGTGCTGTGCGCTAACCAACTCGAGCAGTCCCAGACGGCCGTGGGTCCTGCCATAACCGCTTTGCTTGACGCCGCCCCAGGGAGTTTGGGCCACCGCATGTGTGTAAACAACCTCGTTGACCATCACTGTGCCGGCGTCCACCTGTTCGGCAATCCGCTTTCCGCGGGCGATGTCGCTCGTGAAAACGCTGGCGGTCAAACCGTAGATACTGTCGTTCGCCAGCCGAATCGCCTCTTCGTCGGTCTTGAAGGTCATGATCGGCAAGACAGGACCAAACGTCTCATCACGCATCAGCTTCATTGAGTGGTCGACACCCGTCACAACAGTCGGCTGATGAAACCAGCCTCCTGTGCCGTTCAAGCGATGACCACCCGTGCGCACTTTTGCACCACGCGCGATGGCGTCTCCAACGTGATCTTCGACAATCAGCAACTGTCGTTCATTCGTCATCGCTCCGATGTCGATTGCATCCGTCGAGGCTTTGCCCTGCTTCAGTAGTTGCGTTTCTTTAACGACGAGGTCGGTGAATTTGCCGGCAATGGATTCATGCACGTAGCAACGCTCGATCGATGCGCACGCCTGACCCGAGTTGCAGAAGGCGCCCCAGATCGCCGCGCGAGCCGTATTTTCCAGATTCGCGTCTTCAAGCACGATCATCGGATCTTTGCCGCCGAGTTCGAGGACGACGGGCGTCAAATGTTTTGCCGCCATTTCAGCGACGCGCTTGCCAGTGTTCACACTGCCGGTGAACATGATCTTATTAACACCTGCATCTACGAGTGCGGAGCCGGTTGAACCATCTCCGGTAACGATTTGGACCAGTCCCTCCGGTAGTTGAGCCTGCTTGAAAACGTTTTCAATCTTCAATGCTGTCAGTGGTGTTAGCTCACTTGGTTTCACCACGACCGCATTGCCGGCCATGAGCGCCATGACAACTTCATCAAGAGGCGTGGCCCATGGGAAGTTCCACGGTGAAATGATCCCGACAACGCCCAACGGTTTGTAAACGATGTAGGAGCTGCGAGCCATGAAGTTGTACTGGCCCAGACTGATGCGGCTGCGGTCGAGTAGTTTCTTTGTATTCGACGCAAAGTAGTGCATGAGATCGAGCGTGGGGACGATCTCCATCGCGATTGCTTCCGTAACCGGCTTGCCGGTTTCGCGTGAGATCAGTTTGGCGATCTCTTCGAGTTGGTCCAGGACAATCTCACGAGCTCGCAGAATAAAGCGCGCACGCTCGCTGTACGTGAGTTTTGCCCACGCAGGCTGTGCGGCCTTGGCCCGGCTTACGGCAGCTCCAACATCCGCAGCATCCATCAATGGCACGCGACCGTTTTCCTCGCCCGTTGAAGGGTCAACGGAAACGATCTCGCGTGTTTGTCTAGCTGGAAGCGTTTGCGTACTCATGCTGTGTTGTGATTATCCATCCAACCCGTCGTCGGGTACAATGCGAAATACTATGATCAGACCCCAACTCAAGGAGTTTTTACGGCGCATGGCGCCGAAGTCTGTCGCAATTATTCCTGGCGCGCACGATACGCGCCGCTCAAACGACACTCATTATCGTTTTCGCCAGGACTCCGACTTTTTCTACCTGACCGGCTTCGAAGAGCCTGACGCACTCGCCGTCATCAAGCGCGAAGGTGACAAGAAGTACACGTTGTTTGTGCGTCCAAGAGATCCGGAACGAGAGATTTGGGATGGACGTCGAGCCGGTGTCGAAGGCGCAAAGAGTGAGTTTGGCGCTGAAGATGCTTTTCCGATTGCAGAGTTTGAGTCGAAGCTTACTGATTTTCTCGATGGTACGGACGTGCTTTATTACCGTCTCGGCGTGGACCAGGATCTCGACAACACGATCATCAAAGAGATCGCGCGCATGCGTTCACTGAATCGCAAGCCGATCCATCCACCGCAAACAATCATCGATCCGGCCACGATCATCCATGAGATGCGTGTGCTGAAGAGTCCCGAAGAGCTGGAGATCATGCAGACAGCGGCCGACATCGCTGCCGAAGCTCATTGCGAAGCGATGAAGGCGGTGCGACCGGGTATGCAGGAGTACGAAGTCGAGGCATTGATCGAACAGATATTCCGCCGTCGCGGCGCCGCGGGACCGGCGTACACGTCGATCATCGGCGGTGGTCCAAATGCCACCGTGCTTCATTACATCAACAACGATGGTCAACTTCGTGATGGTGAGTTGTTACTGATCGACGCGGGCGCCGAGTACAAGGGTTACGCGTCCGACATCACGCGTACGTTTCCGATCAATGGTCGTTACACGAAACCGCAGCGTGAGATCTACGACCTGGTGTTGAAGGCGCAGATGTCGTGTGTGGAGAGGGTTCGACCGGGCGTTACGCACGATCAGTTGAAGCAGCACTCAATTGAAGTGTTGACTGAAGGCATGGTTGAACTGGGGCTACTGGAGGGAAAGACGGAAGAGCTCATCAAGGAAAAGAAGTACGAAAAGTTTTACATGCACGGGCTCGGGCACATGCTCGGCATCGATGTGCATGACGTGGGACGCTACTATTTCGGCCAGGAGTCACGCGCTCTCGAACCTGGTGTCGTGATGACTGTCGAGCCGGGCATCTACATCGCGCCGGATACCGAAGGCATACCGGACCAGTACCGCGGGATTGGGGTGCGAATCGAGGATGATGTGCTCTGCACGAGCAATGGCCCGCGAGTGTTGACGACTAAAGTCCCCAAACAGGCTGAGGAGATTGAACAATTAATGAGCCGCGTCAATCCGCGGCTAAAATCTTCTGAATAATCGCGTCCGCAAACTCCGCGGTCTTCGCGGTCCCTCCGATGTCGCGCGTGCGCACCTTGCCCTCTACAAACACGGCAAGCATCGCTTTCTCAACTCGATCCGCAGCCTCGCGTTCGCCGATGTAACGCAACATCAGAATCCCCGATTGCAACAGCGCCGTCGGATTGGCGATGCCCTGGCCTGCGATATCAGGCGCCGAACCATGCACTGCCTCAAACACCGCACCCTTCTCACCGATATTCGCACCCGGCACTAACCCCAAACCACCCACCAGCCCCGCACACAGATCCGAGACGATGTCGCCGTAAAGATTCTCGAGCAGCATCACATCAAACTGTTCGGGACGCATCACAAGCTGCATACACGCGTTGTCGACAATCTTGTCGTCGGCAATGATCTCAGGATAGTCAACAGAGACTTTGCGGAAGCAGTCGAGGAACAGACCATCCGAAAGCTTCATGATGTTGGCTTTGTGAACCGCCGTAACTTTCTTCCTTGATTCAGCCCTCGCGTGCTCGAACGCGAAGCGCGCAATACGCGTCGAAGCCTTTTCGGTGATGATCTTCAAACTCTCAACGACGCCCGGCACCACGACATGTTCCAATCCCGCATACAGACTTTCCGTATTCTCGCGCACGACGATCAGATCAAGTTCGGGATAGCGACAAGGCACGTTCGGCAACGCACGCACCGGACGCAGATTCGCGTAAAGATCCAATGTCTTACGGAGTCCGACGTTGACTGACGTGAAGCCTTTGCCAATGGGAGTTGTGATTGGGCCTTTGAGCGCGACTTTGTTGCGGATGATCGAATCGAGCAATTCCTTCGGCAACGTTTCGCCGAACTTTTCGAGCGCCTGTGCGCCTGCGTAATGGGTTTCCCATTGAATCTCCACGCCCGACGCTTCGATGATTCTTACTACGTTGGAAGCTACTTCGGGGCCAATGCCGTCGCCTGGAATCAGTGTGATAGGATGCATGGTTCGATAGTAACCAAATGGCCTATAGCAAAGGAAGTGCAGACGTCGTCATCATTGGTGGCGGCGTTATTGGTTTGGCGATCGCGCGTGGACTGGCTCTACGCGACGTGCACGATGTTTGTCTAATTGAACGAGCGACACTCGGCGCAGAAGCATCGTTCGCAGCGGCCGGCATGCTGTTGCCACAGGTCGAAGCTGACGCTGACGACGACTTTTTCAAACTTGCCTGCAGGAGTCGCGATCTTTATCCATCGTTCGCCGCAGCATTGCGTGAAGAAACAGGCGTTGACGTCGAACTCGACACCACGGGAACACTCTATCTGGCACTCAACGAACACGATCAGGAAGAAATCGAAAAAAGACACGGTTGGCAGACGCGAGCGGGGTTCGCTATTGAACTGCTGAGTGGCGTCTTGGCACGTGAACTTGAACCCTGCATCTCCGCATCAGTGCTCGGGGCGCTGCTATTCCCAAACGACATTCAAGTTGAGAATCGCCGGCTTCTTTCAGCACTGGCGAACCGTGTTGATAGTCTCGGGATCGATGTTCTAACGGAAACGACTGTCGAGTCGTTAATGATCGAGCGAAGCCGCGTCAACGGCGTACAGACCAGCCGCGGCCCGATCCGTTGTAAATCGATCGTCATCGCAGCCGGAACGTGGTCAAGTCTTCTTCTGCGTTCATCCGTGTTACCGGATCCTGTAATTCAACCTGTGCGTGGCCAATTGATCTGTCTGGAGTCGAAACCGCAGTTGACGCGACATGTGCTCTACAGTCCGCGAGGTTATCTCGTGCCGCGTCAGGATGGCCGTCTGCTGGCCGGTTCGACAAGCGAGAATGCGGGCTTCGCAAAGCGTGTGACTGCAAGCGGAATCAGTTCGATTCTGCAAAATACGCTCGACATTTCACCCGCCATCGCAACGTTACCGGTTGTCGATACGTGGGCGGGACTGCGCCCGCGGCCCGCTGACGGTTTGCCTGTGCTGGGTGCTTGTGGTGAAATTGACGGCGTAATTTATGCAACCGGGCACTACCGAAACGGAATCCTACTCGCTCCTTTGACTGCGGAGTTGATTACCGAAGCAGTCGTGACAGGCGTGACTTCGCCGTTACTGGCTCCCTTTAGTCCCGATCGTTTTAGCTCGCAACCCGTTTTACGATGATTTTAAGAGTTCTATTACTTGTTCTACTGTTCTCGGTCTCGACCTTTGCCCAGGGTCTCGCGCCGAGTGGTAAGTCGGATTCGAAAGAGGACAAGCGTTCAGCCCAGACGCTCTACGAAGATGCAAACGGCTACCTGGGACGAAAGTATCAGGAATTCAACAAGCAGAAACTGCCATACGATCCGGGGCTCGAAGCGCAAACCAAGAAAGAGCAGAAAGATCTCGCAGTCAAGAATGCCGCGATTATTCAGGCGCGCTCATCTCTCAAAGCCGACGATCTCTATTACCTCGGCATGCTGCATCATCTTGCAGGTGATGGGGACGCCGCCCTCGCCACGATGCGCCGGCTGTTGAAAGACCATCCCGACGGTCAAAAGGCACAAGCGGCTCGTAATGTCGTGGTCCTGTACGCCGTCAAAAAAGATTTACTTCCGGAAGCGAACGCAGTAGTCGAAGCATACGGTCGTCATCAGCCGCAAAGCGCCGACGATCGTTATCGCATGGAACTTCTAATCACTGACGCGTACCTGCGCGCGAAGGATTACGCATCAATGACGATGCATGCGAAGCAAATGCTCGAGGCGTCGAAGAAATATATTGAGACGAATAAAGGCGAAGTTTTCCGGCGCGATGAGATGCTCTTGAAGTCGACAATTCTTTTGGCAGACTCGTATCTCAAAACCAACCAGAAGGACATGGCTGCTGCGGCACTGACTGATTTGCGACGTCTCGCGATCCAGTTGCCCTCGGCGAATCTCTATAAAGATGCAACGTTACGCCTCGTCCGAGTCAATCCGGCTTTGGATGTGGACCAGCTTTTCGATGATAGTTTGGTTTCGTCAAACACGCCGTTGCCGGAGCTTGATGTAGATGAGTGGGTCGAACAGCAGCCGGTGAAACTGGGTGATCTGCGCGGGCAGGTGGTGTTGCTCGACTTTTGGGCGCCGTGGTGTGGTCCATGTCGATATACGTTGCCGCAATTGTCGCGCTGGCACAGCGCATTCAAGAGCAAAGGGCTCGTGATCCTGGGCGTGACGAAGTACTATGGACACGGCGATCGGCAGCCACTGGCACCAGCCGAAGAGCTCGTTTATTTGCGCAACTTCCGTACGCGTAACCGGTTGCCGTATGGGTTTTTAATTTCGGACTCGAACAAGAATGAGTTCAACTACGGAGTGTTTTCGATTCCGACATCGTTTTTGATCGATCGCAAAGGGGTTGTGCGTTACATCTCGCTGGGTGCGAGTGAAGAAGAGATTCAAAAGTTGGGTGAGTTGATTAAGGAACTTATCGAAGAAAAGTAAGCCACAAAAAGGCACATAAAGCACAAAAGTAGTTTGTTATGGAAGATCAGGGAATCACATTATTTCGAATTGGGATCTCGTTTGCAGCGGGAATACTTTCGTTTCTTTCGCCGTGTGTGCTGCCGCTCGTGCCGGGTTACATCTCACTGATTTCCGGCGTCAGCATCGATGGGCTGAAAGAGGGAACGAGCAACAAGCGTGCTGTCATCATCAACTCGCTCGCGTTCAATGCGGGTCTGTCGGTCATCTTTCTGATCCTTGGTACGACTGCGGGATTGGTGGGTTCTGCGATCACGAGCAATCCGTGGGTGCGAATTATCGGTGGTCTCGTAATCATCGCGTTTGGTTTGCAACTGATCGGCCTGCTCAAGATTTCCGCACTTTACAAAGACACGCGCTTCTTCTCAGACGATAAACCGCGCGGATTTTTTGGTTCGGCTGCGCTGGGTATGGCATTCGCGGCTGGTTGGACTCCATGCATTGGTCCAATACTCGGCGGCATCATCGGACTCGCCGCCACCAGCGGCGGCTGGCGCAGCGGTCTCGTGCTTTCAGCGTTTTACTCTGCCGGACTCGCGGTGCCGTTTCTTCTGACGGGCCTCGGCATCAATCAGTTTCTGAGTTTCTACAAAAACTTCCGCCGGCACCTGCACAAGGTTGAGGTTGTTTCCGGAGTTGTGTTGATTGTGGTGGGACTGCTCGTGATGAGCGGTCAGTCAACGGTGCTGGCCACTTCGAAGTTTGTGGCCTGGTTTCCGAATCTTGAAGGGTGGCTGAAGCTCGACACTAAGACGCCACCGCCACCTGTCGCACCAAACACAAAGTTTGACCCCGTGCCCGACGTTGAATTTCAAACACTCGCGGGCCAGCCGTTTCGTCTCAAACAACTCGAGGGCCAGGTGGTGCTGCTGAATTTCTGGGCCACCTACTGCATTCCCTGTCGCGAAGAAATTCCCGCGCTGAATCAGTTGCAACATGAACTTCAGCCGCAGGGACTGGCGATTGTTGGTGCTTCGCTCGACGACACCATCGACGGTGTCAACGCGTACCAGCAGGAAGTAGCGAAGTTTGACTATCAGGTCTTGCTTGGCGGTGGGGATGCGAAGGTAAAATTTGCGCAGTCAGTGTTGCCGACAACGTATCTGATCGACCGCCAGGGCCGTATTCGTCAGAAGGTAATTGGCGCCCGTGACAAAGCTGGGTGGGAAGCCCTGGTCAAGCCGTTGCTGGCGGAAACGCCTGCAACTGCGAGCGCTGCTAATTAAGTTCGAGGAAGTAGTACCATGAAGAAACTCTTAATCGTCCTCGCTGTTCTCGCATTCTTTATTTCGCCTGCCGGTGCGCGAGCACAGTCACACGAGTACTCGCCGCTAACTGAACAGACGGTGAACTACAAAAACTGGACACTACCGAATCTCACCACAGACAAACAGGAAGATCTGCGCGAACTGATCGCCGGCAAGAAGCTGGTGATGATTGTTTACTTCGCGCCCTGGTGCGGCAACTGGCGCTACGAAGCTCCGATTGCTTTGAAGTTGTACGAGAAATACAAAGCTCAGGGGTTTCAGGTCGTGGGCGTGAGTGAATATGCAACGCGCGACGACGTGCGGAAGTACTTTGGTAAAGATGGTCCACCGTATCCCGTCGTCACTGAATCGGAATCACGCGAAGACAAGCAGAAGACACCGCACTATCAATACCGGCAGCTCACCGGCGATAAGAGAAACTGGGGTTCGCCGTGGAACATATTCCTCGAGCCGGCCAAGCTCGCCGCTACCGGTGATGTGCTGACAGAAAAGGCGTGGGTAGTAAACGGTGAACTGATCGAAGACGAAGTTGATAAGTTCATCGCCTCAAAAGTAGGTCCGGCAACCGCGACAGTGATCGAGCCCTGTAAAAATTGAACCTTCGTCTTCTTTATCACGGTCACTGCTTCGACGGCGTCGCTTCCGCGGCGACCTTCACACGCTTCTACAAGGAACGCATCCACCCCGAAGCTGAAGTCAAATACACTGGTCTCCTGCACCGGCCCGGCAACTTGTTTGACCTCGAGATGTTTGACTCAGACGAGAATGCCATCGTCGACTTCAAATACGCTGCTTCTGAGAAACTGACCTGGTGGTTCGATCATCATGAGTCGGCGTTTCTAACGCCTGAAGACGAAGCACACTTTCGCGCCGACAAGTCGGGCAAGAAGTTTCTCGACGCGACGAGAAAATCCTGCACAGAGTTTATTGCCGACGTTGCACACGAGCGTTTCGGATTCAATCCGGAACCAATCAAGACTTTGGTCCACTGGGCCCACGTCATCGACGGCGCGCTCTACGAGTCGCCCGCGCAGTGTGTCGAGTTAAAGGAACCTGCCTTGCAACTAATGCAGGTGATCGAAGCCGATCCGGACGATTCATTCATCGAACAAATCATTCGCGAACTCACCGTTCGCTCGCTTGAAGAAGTGGCGACGAATGTGGAAGTGCAACGTCGTTTTGAACCGATTCTCAAGCAACATCTGGAGACGCTCGAAACAGTGCGAAAGAAAGCGAAGAGTGCTAACGGCGTGGTCCAGTTTGATTTGATTGACGAAGGTTACGAGGGCTTCAACAAGTTCATCCCCTATTACCTGCATCCCGAGGCGACTTATTCCGTCGCGCTCACACGCGGAGCGCTGCGAACAAAGATCTCGGTGGGCTCGAATCCATGGGCGCCGGTGCCACGCACGCACAACATCGCTAAAATCTGTGAACGTTACGGTGGCGGCGGCCACGCCGTGGTCGGCGCCGTTTCGTTCAAGCCGGAAGAAGTTGAAGAAGCGCGCGCAGCAGTGAGAGAAATAGTGGCCGAGCTTTCAATGCGTTGAGAAGGTCTTATCCACAGATTACGCTGATCCTGGCTTTAACCCTCAGTCTGTTTACCGCCTCACTTGCTCAAACAGCGGAACCTGCCAAAAGAAAAAAGCTGAAAGTCTTTGGTTCAAGTATCAAACGACTGAAGTGGAATCCTGAGAAGAATGCGACAACGGAGTTACCTGCGCAGGGTGCGAAAGCGAACGCTGACGATGACGACGTGATTCGCGTCGATACCTCGCTCGTGACTTGTGAATTGTTGGTTGTCGATCAGCACGGCAAGAGCGTCGCCGGTCTGACCGCAGACAACTTTTCAATCGCTGAAGACGACACGCCGCAAACAGTTGGACATTTTCTGCTCGGCGACAACATTAGCGTTCCGCGCACTATCGTTTTGATCATCGATTACAGTGGGAGTCAGAAGCCGTACCTGAAGAACAGTGTGACGGCAGCGAAAGTTCTGGTGGATAAGCTTGGCCCAAAAGATCTGATGGCGATCGTCACCGACGACGTTGAGTTGATCCACGATTTCACGTCAGACAAGAACAAGCTGAAGAAAAAGCTCGATTGGTTGGAACGGCAAACAGAAGCCAATTTCGTCACTCTGGGGCCTTTCAGCTTGAGTCGTCCACAGTTTGGTCGCAGTAAGCAGTACAGTGCACTGATGGCCACTCTGAACGAAGCATTTGAAGAGACTGATGTGCGGCCAATCATTATCTTTCAGACGGACGGTGACGAAGCTCTCTCTTTGCGCAATCCGGTAGTGACGGTGACTCTGCCGGAAGGTTTAGAGGGAGAAGAGCTGGAGAGAGCGCAAAGAAATCTCGAACTCTACAAGCAAAGCATCACGAAGAACGTGACCGAGTTCAGTCTTGACGATCTTTATCGAGCGGTCGAGCGCTCGCGCGCGACTGTCTACACCGTCATTCCTGGACTTAAGCTGCTGGGTTTTACACCTGAACAGCAGGTGGAGATGACGTGGACTGAAACACAACGTCAACACTCTGAATTGCTTGGTCAGTTGCCTGCCGATCGAAAACGAACGTTGGAAGAACGCTGGAAGAAACGAATGCAGAACTACGAATTTATCAATCTGAAAGCGAGAGTTGAGAGGACTGCGAAGATGCAATCGGCTCTTGCCGGAGTGGCGCCGCTGACTGGTGGATGGACGGAGTTCCTGCAAAAACCGGAAGAGGCTGACGCGATCTATTCGCGGATTTTTTCCGATATCAACCAGCGTTACATCGTTGGCTATTATCCAACGAACAAAGAGCGTGATGGGAAGCGGCGCAAGATCGATTTCGCAGTGAAGGGCCACCCGGAGTATCAAATCTATGGGCGCCGTTCTTACTTCGCGCCAAGCCAGTGAACACCTCCTTGGAGTGCGGTGCCTTGGCACCGCTTTGGTACCAAAGCGCCAACAAGTTGGCGCACTCCAAGGAGGCTCAAAATTCTTACCCAATCTTTATCCAACCTTGCTATTATTGCCGCGCCTCTCCCTGAGTCACTCTGAAATGCTTAAAAACTGCTTTCTCGGATTAATCGTTGTATTGGTCTACCTTCCCTTGACCTACGGTGCAACGCTGCCAGCCGGCTTCACTGAAACTGTAATCACAGGACTTTCCAGCCCAACTGCAATGGAGATCGCGCCCGACGGCCGCATCTTCGTCTGTCAGCAAGGCGGTAGCCTGCGTGTGATCAAGAACGGCGTCTTATTGCCCACATCCTTCGTGACGTTGAGTGTCGATCCGAGCGGTGAACGCGGATTACTCGGCATCGCCTTCGATCCAAACTTCGCGAGTAACAATTTCCTCTATCTGTATTACACCGTCCCTAGCACGCCGAGACACAATCGCGTGAGCCGCTTCACTGCGAATGGTGACGTTGTCGTTCCCGGCAGCGAGACGATCATTCTCGAGCTCGACAATCTCACATCAGCAACGAATCACAACGGCGGTGCGATCCATTTTGGATCAGATGGAAAGCTGTACATCGCGGTCGGTGAGAATGCCACGGCTTCAAATGCGCAAACACTCGCGAACCGGCTCGGAAAAGTTTTGCGCATCAACTCAGATGGGAGTATTCCCACAGACAATCCGTTCTTCAACATCGCGGCCGGAGCCAATCGATCGATTTGGGCTTTCGGCTTGCGCAATCCGTTCACGTTCGCATTTCAACCGGGAACCGGACGGATGTTTATCAACGACGTGGGCCAGGACACGTGGGAAGAGATCAACGACGGCATCGCCGGTTCGAATTATGGTTGGAATCAAACCGAAGGACCGACGTCGAACCCTGCGTTCCGCTCGCCGCTGTTTTCTTATGGTCACGGCATCGGCGCGACAGTCGGATGCGCGATTGCAGGGGGCGCTTTTTACAATCCAAACATTGTTCGGTTCCCGCAGAGTTTTGTCGGGAAGTACTTTTTTGCGGATCTATGTAGCAACTGGATTAGAGTCTTTGATCCGGCCACCGGTACAGCATCTGGCTTTGCGACGGGAGTTCTTACGCCGGTGGATCTGAAGGTTGATGCTAATGGCAGTCTCTATTACCTCGCCAGAGGATCGGGTGGTGTATTGGGCCGTGTTCAGTTCACCGATCCGATGCTCATTTCAGAAACGGGTTCGGATATTGCCATCGCGCTCGACGCGGTGTGGCTGTTGCGAGACCCGTTTTCGCTTACAAATCCTGTTGTCAACTTCAGCGCCGATCAACGCACACGGATTTCGTTGTTTGGAATGAATATGGACTTGCTGCCTGGGGAAGATAGTTCGGCAGTGTTGGTGAGAGCTGAGGATGCACAGTCAGTCATCTTTCCAGCGTCGGTCGAGTTTGTCGGCAAGGTGCCGGGCTTCGACTTCTTGACGCAGGTTGTAGTGAAGCTGCCTGATAACTTACCGGCCGGTCAGTCGGTCCTTTTTAGCGCCACGCTAAGAGGGAAGACGACCAATAAGGTCAGGGTGCGTATTCAGTAACAGTTTGTTGGACAGGATTAACACGATGTTTTCAGGATGGGCAAGATATCTCCTGTAAATCTTGTTTCAAATCTTGTAAATCCTGTGACACTGTCTGTTGCAACCCGAGACGCTTGATCTTGCAGTTGAGCGTCGTAACCTTCACGCCAAGGAGCTTCGCGGCACGTCTCTGATTCCCGCGCGTGCGGTGTAGTGCATCGCGAATGAGTTCGCTTTCATAACGCTGCATCTCTTCCTGAAGCCCGAGCCGCCGGGTGGTTTGCGGTTCCTGTTGGCTGGCAAGCGACTCCACTTCACGCAAAAGTGTCATCGCCGCTTCTCTCAAGGTGTTGATATTGTGAAATGAACTACTCATTTACTTATTCCTTGCTCAAAAGTTCCCTGAAGAACGCGACGGCGCGTTCGTCCCCAGTTTGTCCGAGAACCTGAATCGCCAGTTTTCGGACAGGCATTTTTGGATGGTTCCGGGCTGTGCGAATCAGAATTGGGATTGCTTCGTCTTTCGCACGACGTCCAATGGCAATCACTGCCTGCTTCTGGAGTTCAATCTCTACATCGTTATCGACGGTGGTGGTAAGTGCTCCTAAACTTTTCTGTCCCGCGACGCGCCCCAGACTTGAGATCGCGCTCTTGCGCAGCTCGAGATCTTTTTCAGTCTCGGCAACTTTGATGAGGTAAGTCGCGGCGCCATCGCTGTTGTCGTTGCGGGAAATGCCGGTAAGTGCGCGTCGCTTCAACTCGCGCGTGGTCATCGTCTCAAACAGGTTTTGCAACAGCGGGAGTGTGCCGGCGGAACGACTCATTGCAAGGGCCGACATCGCCGAGTTTCGGGCTTCACTGCTTTCCTGGTTGTTGCGAATAATCTCTGTGAAGAAGGTGTTCTTTGCGGCGCTCTCGCCCGTGTTGCCGAGCCAGTAGATAGCTCGCGTGCGCATCGGATCGGCGATGGGGCGACGGACCATTTCCATGAGCATCGGATCCACGCGCGCATCGTCGTGAACTGCAATCGCGAAGGTTGCGCGTTCGGATAGTCGATTCATCTCGGGAGTGGGTGAATCTACGATCGACTTCAGATAGTTCAAACTCTCTTCGTTCGTGATGCGCCCAGCCCAGTAAACGGGATAACTGCTGAACTCGCGATTGCGACGAAGATTGTAGACTTCGGCCCGAGTGAAAGAGTCGCGCTGCGTATCGAACAGAAGAAACAGCCCGAGCTCGCGTGTTTCATGACGCGGGTCAAACATCATCGAGGTTCCATCCATCGACATATAGACACCGCCCGAACTGTCGACTATTTCGAAATCGACTGCGACACCGGGTCGTACTTCAAACTGGTAACCGACCCAGAACCGGCCATTGGGCACATTTGCTTTGCCGGCGATGATGGCGCTATCGATTTTGGCTTTCAGATTGGCGCCGTCCACGGGCGTGAAACTCTTCGTTTGCCCTAGCGCAGCGGCGCCCACAACCAGAACGATGGCTGCTGAGATTATGTTTCTTCGAATCATAATCCTATTCCTTAGACGATCCGGATCAGTGGTTTATTTCAACAAGTCTTCGAGAAATTTGAGTACTTGAGGATCTTTACTTCGGCTCAACCAGCCGATCGCGCGTTTGCGACGTTCCATCGGAGCGTTCTGATCCCGTGCGATCTCGATTAATTTCTGAACCACACGCTGATCGTTCATTCTGCTCGCGCTGCCCACGCCGTAGCCGATACCTTGCCCTGAGCCTGCGACCGCTGGCGTGGTGACGTAGACGTTGCTGCCGTAACCCAACGCACTCATGATCTGATCTCGCAACTCCTCGTTCTTCTCGGTGTCGTAGAGACTAAGCAGGAACTCGATAGCCTTATCTCCGCCGCGCCGTGAGATAGCACTGATCGCGGCTTTGCGAAGTTCGATATTGTCTGAGCTGCGAGCGATGTCGAAGAGTTTTGCGCCTGCTCGTTCGCTCTTGCGATTTCCGAAACCGGAGACGACAGCTCTGCGAATTTCGATAGTCTGATCCGCGTCGTAAATCCGGAGGAGAGCGTCGACGGCAGGTTCACCTGGACGGCTAGCGATACTGGAGATCGCGAGCTTTCGTTGTGTTGTCGCCTTGCCACTGATCGCGATATCGCTGAGCACTGCGATCGCGCGTTCACCAGTGTGTTTACTCAAAGCGTAGAGCGATGCTTCGACGATATCGTTCTCCGGTGAGTTGAGAGCGAAGTCTCTTAGCGCGTCAACAACAGTGTCGTCGTTAGTAGCACCGAGTGCGGAGATGGCGCGTGCTCGCAGTTTCCGATCTGGCTCACTACGCGCTACGGCGAGAATCACTGGTGTGACTGATTTGCCGCCGTTGCGACCGAGCAATGTCAACGCCGCACCCTTGCAGCGCACTGTTTGAGTTGAGCCGGGTTTGAGCCATTCGGTCGCCGCCATGATCCCGCGTTGAAGATCGGTTTGAAAAAGGGCCTGCAGCACAACGATCTTGAACTCACATGGATCGTCATCGTCGGCGGAGTTGTCGGAAGCCTCCGGAGCCCACACTGTAGTGGCTAGACCTTGAGCGCCTTGCGGAGGTGCTATAGCTACCGGAGCTTGCGCCACGCCGGGCCTACCGATATATGTTCCTTCAAGTGCCGGAAGAACTGTAGTCTCCATCTTCAGCTTAGCAAGGAGCTCATCGGAAGCAGCCACTGCTGCTGCGTAGTTTGTTGTGTAGGTGGGTACCTGGGCCAGCAGTACGCGGGCATCATCTTTCCAGCTTGAGTTTGGATATTTTTCCAGCAGGCGCTCGAGGGTCACGCGGCACCGGTCATATTCCGCTAACCGCTGTTGCGTGTATGCCAGCCAATAAAGCGCGGCATCAATGTTCTTCTCGTTGGGATACGAAGAGACATACTCATCAAACTTTGCCTGAGCCTTCGCCCATTCACCGTCAGTAATGAGGTCACGCGCGCTGCGAAACACCGTCGTCGCATCGTTTTGTTGAGAGCGATTGGACGAGCTCGACTGCGAGCTCGCTCGCTGTTGTTGCGCATTAACAACGCCGCCGGCGATTAATGTGAATATTAGAGTGATTAAAATGAACCGGGCGCTCTTCGCTGCGGTTACTGTATTCGATGTAAGGTTTTTCATGAGTTTAGCCTCTATTCTTTAACGATTGTTTGTGCCCCGGTCCTGGTAATCCACTAATGCCGCTACGATTTCGGTTTTCTGCACTCGCTCCTTGATCACACGCACGTCTTCAGCACGAGCGCGGTCGGGCAGGTTTGCGATGTCGATCAGGAATGGTTCCAGATCGGAGAGCAGCATCTTGGTGGGAAACTTTGCTTTCATCTCCGCGTCGCGACGGAGTACTACGTTTTCATTTAGCAGGCGACGCGAGAGTGCCTTGTCGTAAGTGACGTCGATCTCGTCGTCGCCGTCAGCGATTGCGACGTTCTTAATCGAGCGCAACAGAATCTGAGTTTGTTCGATGTGCCGGGCTGTGTCTCGATCGTCCATGTCGAGATAGCCAAAGTCTGACGACAGCACGTCTGATTGGTTGTGATTGGTGGTGGTGTTTTTTGGTCTAACCTTTGGTTTTGGTTTCGAGAGCGCAGCGATTGGTGCCGGCTTCGGATCATCCTGCGGCGCTACCGGTTGTTCCTTGTCGCTGTTCTTCGGAGTGTCCGGCTGTGGATTCTTGACTGGAGAATTGTTTACCTGAGTTGGATCGCCTTTTGCCGCTTGGTAGAGCGCGTCCCCACTTAAACCGAACAAAACTGCTAGTGCGAATAGAATTATCGCCGCAGCCATGACGGCGCCGGGCGTGGCAAACATTTGCGCCAATAACGCGCGCCAACCTGATTTCGAAGACGCTTTCTCCGCAACAGTGTGTGCTGCGACTCTGGTCCACAAGAACGGTGAAACTTCCAGCTCGCGATCGTAACGCGCGAACATATCCTGTTCCGCGGTGAGTGCCGCAAGGCTTTCCGAGCATTCAGTGCACTTGATCAGATGTGCATCGATCTGCTCGCGATCTTCCGCGGCAAGCTCGCCGTCGAGATATTCTTCCAAAAGCCCCAAACAAACTTCACACTTCATAACCAACTCCAGCGTAGGGACTGATTCGCTTTCTCATTTCCGCGCGAGCGCGGTGTAGATCAGTCTTCAACTTTGCCAGTGAAAACCCCGTGATAGCTGCTATCTCTTCGTAACTGCATTGGTGCAGCACCTTGAGCGTAAATACCAGCCGCTTGTCTTCGTCGAGTGCGGCGAGCGAGCGCCGGATGAGTTCGTTCAACTCCTTGCTCAGCAGTCCATCGACTGGCACGGGTTTGTTGTCGCTCAAATCCATAACTGACTTATCGCCGAGATCGACGTGACTGTTGGCGCGGGCACGTGCTCTCAACGACTCGCGCGCGACGTTTCGCGCGATGCCGAAGAGCCAGGTCGAGAGTTTCGTTTCCGTGCGCATGGTATGAATCGCCCGGTAAGCACGTACAAAAGTCTCCTGCGTCAGCTCTTCAGCCAGCCCGCGGTCGTTAACCATGTCGTAGATGAAACCTATGACGGGCCGCGAGTACCTTTCAAAAATCAGACGAAAGGCTTCGGCGTCACCCTGGCATACGCGAGTGACAAGGTCTGCTGAACTATTCATCAGAGTTCCCGCGAATGCGCTCATCGTCTCTCTCGGTAGGTTAGTGTTGCGGAAGGACGAAAAGTTTCAGGAATCCGTGTAATCCGTGGCTAAATCTCTTTTGGATCGACGATCTTGCCGGCGATCGCGGAGGCGGCGACGACGTAGGGTGAGGCGAGGTAGAGCTTGCCGGGGCCGCTGCGGCCGGGAAAGTTTCGATTCTGGGCGCTGACTGTGACGGTTTCGGCGGAAGGTGAGGCGCCCGGACCGGCGTTGATACACGCGCCGCACGAGGGGTCGATCAACTCAGCGCCGGCGCGCTCGAAGATGTCGATATAGCCGCGCTGCCGTGCGTATTGTTTGATCTTCTGCGAGCCAAACTGGATGTACAGGTGCACACCTTCAGCCACTCGCTTGCCATTGGCCAGCGCGTTTTCGAGCACCTCGGCATACATGTCCATGTCCGCCATCTTCCCGCCTGTACAGGAGCCCCCGTAAGCGGCGTCAATGCGAACCTCTTCAAGATCGTCAATCGGAATTCCGTTTCGCGGATCGCCTGGTGTCGCCACCATCGGACCAATCTCGTCCAGGTTGATTTCGAAAACGGCGGCGTACTCTGCGTCCGGATCGCTGTAAACAAATCCTTTGCGCACTTCATCCGCGTCGAGCCCACGTGTTTTAACAACGTAGTCGAGTGTGACTTCGTCGGGCTCGATGATGCCGGTTGTACCGCCCGCCTCGACGGCCATGTTCGTGAGGGTCGCACGTTCGTCCATCGGCCAGTTCCTCAAATCGTCGCCCGCAAACTCCAACACTTTGCCGATTCCTTTGCTCGACTTCATGTACTCCGACGCGAGTATGTAGAGCATCACGTCTTTAGCGGCGACGTCGTCGCGCTTCTTTCCTTTCAGCACGTAACGCACAGTCTCTGGAACACGAATGCGAATGTCTTTCGTGTACCACGCGTTCGCCATGTCAGTTGAACCGACACCGAAGGCGAAGCAGCCGAGCACGCCGGCCATGCAAGTATGCGAGTCAGTGCCGATTACGATCTGTCCGGGCAGTGCGAGGTCTTCGACGACGGCGTTGTGACAGATCGCTTCGGAGCCCCCTTCAGGACTCTCGCCGTAGAGACGGATGTTCTGTTGCTCAGTAAAACTCTGCTGTGTTGTCGCCAATCCTTCGGCTCTTTCCAATAGACCCATTTCACGATGCTTCGGCGACATCACGCGTCCGAGAAAAGTCAGGTGATCGCGAAAGGCAAACACTGATTCAGGCGACGAAACACGGGCATCGGTGCCGAGGGCCTGTTTAAAGAGCGACTCAGCCATCGGCGTGACGTATTCATGCGAGAAGCGAACGTCAGCGAGCGCAAAAAGAGCATCGCCCGGTTTTACAGTTGGAATACCAATTTTGCCGGCGGTAACAAATGCGTGTCGCGCGATGATCTTTTCGACGATCGTCATCGGACGCGGCGCGGTTTCGATCGGCGGCGGCGAGACTTTGCCGCTGAGACGTGCCTTGTTGTAATTGAACAGACCACCATAAGAAACGATGTCCTGCGAGATGGGATCGAGTCCTTTAGTAAACTCCGATAGCGGAATCTCTTCGCCGCCTCGAATGCGTTCGATCAACCCAAAATCTGTTGATGTCAATAGACCGATATTTTGCGAATTTTGTCCGTAGATCTTCTCGATGCTCTGCGCGAGCACAAGCTGGATGCCTGCTGCTTTCTCAGCGTAAGGCGCCGTTTCGCGTGAAGAGCCACAACCCTTTGAAAGCCCTGAAACAACGACTGCAAACCCGCCGTGCTTTACTTCGTCTTTCTTGACGGCGCCTTCGCGCATGCCGACATAGACATACTGGCCGAGCGTATCGTCATAGTAGAAACAGACCCAGCCTGGTGTTATTTCGTCGGTGGAGATGTTGCTCATCAGAGGCAGGTCGCCTTTGAGGAGACGTGCCGCGAGTTCGGATTCGAGAGCGGCAGCGGCATCGCCGCGGGCTTCGAGTTGTTGGCGAATAAGGGCGGTATCGTCAGTTAAAAATAGAATGCGGCCAGAGAATTTGATATGTTCAGGACGTCTTTCGGTTGTGCCGGTCATTTAGTTTCCCTATCATGTTCTATGAAAACACAATGATTATAACCTCACGCTGATAAAACCCTTAGCGGGCATGGGCGCGTCTAAGGCCTCAGATGTTCCGGACGAGAAGGAGCGGAGGAGAGTGGATATGAAGTTGTTAGGAAAGAGGTTAGCCCCAAGATTAATGTTGCCTGCTGTGCTGGCACTTTTGGTCATGGCTTTTGGCTCGAGTCAGTCGATCGTGTTTGCCCAGGAGACGGACGATCCGGTCAAGATCGAGATCTACAAACGGTTCGTCGACAATCGCCTCCCGAATCCGGCTGCTGCCTATCAGGCCGCCCGGGACTATCTAACGAAGTACAACAAAGACAAAGATCAGTACACTGATTATCTGTCGAAGTGGATCGCGGCTTACGAACGCGACGAGCGGAAGCGCAACCTGCCCATCTTCATCAACGAAAAGAAGTTTGCGGAAGCCTACAGCACTGGCGCCAAAATCCTGGCGGATGAGCCCAATTATCTGCGTGCTCAGATAGACCTCGGCTACGCTGGCTATATCGCTTCTTCATCAAAGAACGAACAGTTCAACACGACGGCTCTCGACTACGCGCGCACTGCGATTCAGGCGATCGAGTCGGGTAAGTCGCCGACTGAGTGGGCGCCGTTCAAAGGCAAGGACGACACGCTCGCTTATCTCAACTACGCTGTCGGTTATCTGACGCTTAAAACATCGCCTGACGGGGCAATCGATTCACTGATCAAAGCTGCGCAGTACGACAGTGACATCAAGAAGACTCCGTCGACCTATTACTTCCTGGCAGTGGCTTATGAATCCGGTCCTTACAAAACGTTGTCAGCGGCTTATCAGAAAGACTTCGCAGACAAGCCCGAGACGCCGGCGAGTAAGGCCGCACTCGAGAAGCTTGGTGTCGTGATGGACCGAATCGTCGACGCTTATGCACGTGCGATTGCCGCGGCGGGGACTGATCCAAAAACGCAGCAGAGTCGTAATGAGTGGCTAGCCCAGATGACGACCTATTACAAGTTTCGACACAACAACACTGATGCCGGGTTAACCGAATTCATCAATACGGCGATGCAGAGACCGTTGCCACCGAAACCGTAACAGCTATTTAGCCACGGATTACACGGATTTTCATTGATAAGAACTATCCGTGTTTCATCCGTGAAAATCCGCGGCTAAAAAGCAATTTTCAAGAAGCAGAGTTAGAATAGGGCCTATAAGGACCTATTCTGATAATGAGAATCAAGTGGACCGATCGCACCTTCAGTTTTGATTTCCCCGCTGGCATCTACCCCGAAATGATCGAACGTGTGCGCGGCACACCTGCGCGCCTCGAAGATCTGCTGGCCGGGCTCTCACCCGAAACATTAATTGCGCAAGTCGACGGACGGTGGTCCATGCAGGAGAATGCGGGCCATCTTCTCGATCTCGAGAGCCTCGTTTCACAGCGAGTCGACGAATATCTCGCCGGCAACACAACTCTCCACGCTGCGGACATGTCGAATCGCAAGACCTACGAGGCCAGTCACAACGACGTTCCTGTTGCTTCAATCCTGACAGCTTTCCGTGCGTCCAGGCATGAGATCGTCGACCGGCTGGAGTCTCTGGACGCCGATGTTTTTGCACATTCCGCGCTGCATCCACGATTGAACGTGCAAATGCGACTCGTTGATATGTTATTTTTCCAGGCGGAACACGACGACTATCATCTCGCCAGAATCAGTGAGCTCAAGAAAATATGCGCAAACTATTCCTCGTAAGCACGGCAATTGCCGTGCTGGCAGTGAACATCAACGGGCAATCGCTCGACGCCATGATCGATCGCGATATCGCATCGTGGTTAACGACTTACAAGAACCTCCACGCGGCGCCCGAGCTCTCTCATCGCGAGGAAAAGACGTCTGCCTTCGTGGCGGGCGAACTGCGCAAACTCGGATTCACAGTTACCGAACGCATCGGTAAGTTTCAAAACGAGCAGTGGGTTGGCTACGGCATCGTGGGAGTAATGAAGAATGGTGCTGGGCCAACAGTGCTCGTTAGAACCGAACTCGATGCACTGCCCGTCGAAGAAAAGACAGGCGTTCCTTATGCGAGTGTCGTGAAGACCAAGAACGATGCGGGCGTGGAAGTAAGCGTAATGCATGCGTGTGGTCACGACATACACATGACGAGTTTTCTTGGCACCGCGAAGATGTTGACCGAGTTGAAGAGTCGTTGGAGTGGCACGCTCGTGATGCTGGGCCAACCTGCTGAAGAAACCGGCGACGGTGCGAATGCGATGTTACGCGACAATCTGTACACCAAAATCCCGCAGCCGGATTTCGCGATCGCAATACACGACAAACCCGAACTGGAAACAGGAAAGGTTGGTTACACGCCGGGTTATGCGATGGCGAGCGCCACGTCGATCGACATCAAGATCAGAGGCGTCGGTGGTCATGGGTCAGCGCCGGAACTGGCTAAAGATCCGATTGTGGTGGCTGCGCAAGTTGTGATGGCGTTGCAGACGATTGTGAGTCGTGAGAATTCGCCGCTCGATCCAGCCGTTGTCACTGTTGGTTCGATTCACGGTGGCACGCGTTACAACATCATTCCCGACGAAGTGAATCTGCAACTGACAGTGCGTACCTACAAAGAGGAAGTCAGAAAACGCGTGCTGGCATCGATCGAGCGGATCGTTAAAGGCGTCGCGGCGACTGCGGGCATTCCTGAAGATCGCGCGCCGGTAATAAAAATTGCAGAGGGCACTGGCTCGACGTACAACGACCCTCAGCTAGTCGATCGACTAGTGGCTACGTTCAAGCAAGCGCTTGGCGAAGAGAATGTAATGAAGATGCCGCCGATGATGGCGAGCGAAGACTTTGGTTATTTCAGTTTGGATCAGAAAATTCCCGCCACAATCATCTGGCTCGGCGCTTCCGACCCGGCCAAGGTCAAGCAAAGCCGAGAATCGGGAGTCGCGCTGCCGGGGCTTCATTCGGCGTTGTTCGCCCCCGTTCCCGAGCCCACGATTAAGACCGGCGTCAAGGCAACAACCTCTGCAGTTCTCGAATTAATGAAAAAGTAAGCCGCGGATTTACACGGAACTGTGGCTATAATCCTGCACATGCTGCGCGCCGTATTGCTTTTGACTCTTCTCCCCTTTTCGACTTTCGCCCAAACCACGCAGGAAAAGGTCCGTGATTATCGCAAGGCCCACGAGCACCAGATCCTGAAAGAGTTCACGGGGCTGCTTTCGATTCCGAATGTCGCGTCTGACACGCAGAACATTCGCCGGAACGCAGCGCTGATCGTTGAGATGATGAAGCAACGTGGATTGAATCCACGTCTGCTGGAAGCGTCGACACCAAACGCGCCTCCTGCCGTTTACGGCGAATGGAAAACACCAGGTGCGCAACGGACCATTCTCGTCTACGCGCATTACGACGGGCAGCCCACAGATCCAAAACAGTGGACGGGAACGCAGCCATGGCAGCCGGTCTTTCGTTCAGCCGCGCTCGAAGCGAACGGACAGATCATACCCACTCCAGCAGAAGGTTCCATGATCAATCCGCAATGGCGCATCTACGCCCGTTCGGCGTCGGATGACAAAGCCGGTGTGATGGCCATCCTCACAGCGTTCAGTGCACTAAAAGACAAAGGCATACCACTGACCTCAAACATCAAATTCTTTTTTGAAGGTGAAGAAGAAGCGGGCTCACCTCATCTGGGTGAGATCATCAATCTCAATAAGGAACTACTCGCCGCTGATGCGTGGATCATCGGCGATGGACCAGTGCACCAGTCTGGTCGAAAACAGGTTGTGTTCGGAGCGCGCGGCGACACAAATGTCGATCTCACGGTGTACGCTGCGAAGCGACCGTTGCACAGTGGTCACTACGGAAACTGGTCTCCGAATCCCGCACATCTACTCGCGCGCTTGCTGGCTTCGATGAAGGATGACGAAGGGCGCGTCACAATCGACGGCTGGTACTCCGACACGGAGCCGCTCGGCGAAGTGGAGCGCCGTGCGATCGCAGAAGCGCCGCAATACGATGAAGAGTTGAAAAAGCAGTTAGGAATCAAACGTACCGAGGGTGGCGGAAAGTCGTTGCTGGAGTTGATCAACCAGCCCTCATTGAACGTCAACGGGTTCGCGAGTGGCGACGTTGGCGCGTTGGCGCGGAATGTCATTCCAACAACCGCCACAGCAGTTCTTGATTTGCGACTTGTAAGGGGAAACGATCATCAGCGACAAATACAACGAGTGATCGAGCATATCCGCAAACAGGGCTATCACGTTGTCGATCGCGAACCAACGGACGCGGATCGGGCGCAGTATCCGTTGCTGGCCCGCGTGAATGCTCGGGCAGGTGGTTACAATGCCGAGCGAACACGAATGGATTTACCCATTTCGAAGTCGGTTATTGACGCCGTGCAGTCCACGTCGCAGGAAAAGATCGTGTTGTTGCCGACGTCAGGTGGGAGTCTGCCGCTCTCCATCATCACCGAGAGACTCAAGACGATAACTATCTCCGTGCCGATCGCGAATTACGACAACAATCAGCACGCCGAGAATGAGAACATCCGCTTGCAAAATCTTTGGGACGGCTTCGAGATCTGGGCCGCAATAATGACAATGAAGTGAGCCACAAGAAGGGCACAAAAACATGAACCAACTAAATATTCCGGTGTTGCTTGGAACTAATCGCAAGGAGAGAAAGAGTCACTTTGTGGCGAAGTGGCTGGTTGGGCAGATGGAAAAGCGGCCGGAGATTCGCACCCGGCTGTTTGATGTGGCTGACTTTCATTTGCCCCACGACGATTACGGCCAGGGACTGAAAGATAGTTTCCCCGAATGGCGAGACGCGATTGTGCAGGCCGATGGACTTGTTCTTGTTACTCCCGAATACAATCACGGCTACCCCGGCGCGATGAAGGCGGTGCTCGATCTGCTGCTGCGTGAATACGTACACAAGAGCGTTTCGTTTGTCGGCGTGTCGGCTGGGCCATGGGGAGGCACGCGCGTGATCGAAGCGATGGTCCCGATGTGTCGTGAACTCGGATTGGCAGTTTCCTTTACGGATCTGAACTTTCCTTACGTGCAAAAGACTTTCGACGAGGAAGGTAAACTCCTGGACCAGGCGTTCGAACAGAGAGCAAAAGACTTTCTGGATGAGCTGGTGTGGATGAGTACGGTGTTGAAGTGGGGACGCGCGAACGTACCCTCGAAATTTCACAGTTGAGTTGCGGGGGGCGACTCCGTGAGTGCCGCCCCTGCGAGAGATTTAGAGGGTGCAGCCGAACGATTTCACCTGCGTGCGAGCATTTTCCATTTGATTCTTACAAACAGTCGCAAGCGTTCCTCGTGTTTGCGGGTTGTCGGCGAGTTTCTTCCACTCAGTGCGCCACGTATTAATGGCGGTCTTGTACTGTGCGCGAGAAGCTTCGGGAACTTTGTTTGAAACACAATTGTCGTAGGCGGTGAGGAAGCTGTCGCATTCCTCGATGCCGATCCGGTCGGCTGCAGTGGCGCTCGAGTTGGTGCTGCCTGGTGCGGAGGAGTTCGTGCCTCCAGGCGCCGCCACGTTGCGATTCGTTTCTTCAGTCCTCGCACAGGCGAGCACCAGGAGCCCGGTCAAAAGACATAACATTAATAGGAGAGATTTCGGCATACTGTTCTCCGATTTGCAGGATGGCAAAGCGCGCAGATAATACACCTTGTCGCGTGCTGTTGTTTAGGATTGATTTCACGCAAAGACGCAAAGACGGCAAAGAAGAACGTTTCTTTGCCGTCTTCGCGTCTTTGCGTGAAACAAAACTATTTGGTGAGAACTTCCTTGAAGAAATCAACCGCTCTTGGGTCACCGGATTCACCGAGCGACCGTATCGCCTGCTTGCGCACGGCCTGATTCGGATGCGTCCGGGCAATCTTGATCAGGATTGGCACGGATTCCTCGGAACGCCGCTCACTGATCGCCCGCACCGCCTGCACCTGCACTTCTGCATTTCCGTCAGTACTCTGCGCCGTCGCACTCAGAAACTCGAAGCTGCGTTTGCTCGCACGCTCACCAAGAAGTCGAATCGCCTGGCGACGCACGTCCGTCGTATCGTTACTCTTTGCAACTTCAAACAACTTGTCTTCAACACGCGTGCTCTTTATGTCCGAGAGCGTTTGCAGAATTGCGCGTTTGACATCCGCTGACTGCTCCGAATCAAACAGCTTCAGAAGATCTTCGACTGCCGCTTCGCCGCGATCGCTCATGACGCGAATGGCGGACTTCCGTAATTCAGGATTAGTTTCAGTGCGCGAGATCTCGAGCAAACGCGCCTGGCCGCGTGGGTTCTTCGTCTCGGCAAGCGAACGCAATGCAGCACGTTTCACCTCGATATTTGCGTCGGCGTTGTAGATCTTCATAATCTCTTCCGCCGCGTCGTCTCTCTTAAAATCTCCGAGTTGACGTACCGCTGTGCGACGCGATTCCCAATCAGTGTCGTTCTTCGCGATTCCGATTAGAAACGTCCATGCCGGCTGCTCGTCGAGGCTGTTGCCAGCTGCTGAGATCACGCTTTTACGAATCTCACCGTCCTTGACGTTCTCGTAAAGACCCTGGAGTGTGGGGATTGTTCCACGTTCACGGGTTTGTCCAATCGCGTGAGCCGCTGAGCGTCTGATCTTCTTGTCTTCCGTTTCGCTGCGGACGAGCGAGGCGAGAAATGTCGTTTCACCGCCGACCTGGCCGAGCCAGTAAACAGACGTCGAACGAATGCGTTGATTTGGAGAAGTGCTGACGAAGCTCTTCAGCATCCCGGCGACTCGTGCGTCGTCATGCAGGGCGATGCCGAGCACAGCACGTTCGCTCAACATGTCGAGCGGTGCGGCTGCCGCAAGCGCTCGCAGGTAGTTGAGACTTTCCTCGTTGTTTGCGCGACCGAGCCAGTAGACGGGATAACCACTGTACTCGCGTTTGCGTTCGAGGTTGAAAACCTCCATACGTGTGATTTGATTACTCGCCGGATCACGCAGAAGGAAAATCGCGAGGTTTCGTGTTTCGACCGTTACTCCGGCCGACGTCGTGCCGACGAAAACAACGGTGTCGCCCATCGTGTTCATGGTGCCATGAAACTCACGAATGGCCGGATCGACGGCGACGCCGGGCCGCACGTCAAAAGTGTATGCAGACCAGTAAGGCGTTTGACGTGAGCGCGCGCGTGCCTGCGCGGCGTCGAGACGCGCCATGAGATCCGCGCCTTCCACGGCAGTAAAACCTTGAATGGTGGTGTTGGGTGACTGTGTTTGGAGATCGTCGGCAGCAGCAGCGGCCACTGGCGTGACCCCCGCGCTATGATTTCCACTGGCACAAGCAATTCCGATAATTGCTAAAAAGAGGACGGCTGAGCGGATCATATGATTCCTCCGGGATAGGCGCTCCTTGGAGTGCGCCAACTTGTTGGCGCTTTGGTAATTACCAAAGCGGTGACAAGTCACCGCACTCCAAGGAGGTATCTGTTATTTCAAAAGGTCTTCAAGAAACTTCAGCGCCTCAGGATCTTTGCTCTCGCCCAGATACCTGACCGCCGCTTTGCGTAGCTCGACTGACTGATCGTTACGGGCGATCATCATCAACTTGCGAAGGGCAACCTTCAGTTTCGAATCGCCAAACGCACGGAGTAAGTAAGTCTTGAGTTGCAGGTTTTGTTCCGAGTCGTACAGCGATACCAGTTGATTGACAGTTGCCTCGTCATCTTTTTCACCTAGCTGTCGAATGGCATACCCGCGCAATTCAACCGGATCGTTGCCACGAGCTATCTCAAACAGCTTTGCCTGTGCGCGTGGATCGTTGCTGTTTGCAAACGCGCGTAACAGCCCCTGTTTAATTTGCACGTTTGTTTCGCTCGTATAGAGCTGCATCAGATCGTCGAGCGAAATGCGTTTGTGATCGCTTAGGCGGCGAATTGCTTCGAGACGTATTTCAGGTGAGTCGCCCTGGCGTGCAATTTCGAAGAGCTTGGTACGCGCACGCGGGTCCTCACGCTCGGCGAGTGCGCGCATGACTTGCTGCCGAATCTCTTTGGTTCTGTCTGTATCGTAAATGCGGATCAATTCGTCGAGCGAAGCAGCATCTTCCAGTTCGGAGATGTAACGAATCGCGTACTGACGGACAGCGATGTCGTCACCCGCGCGTGCGATCTCCAGCACTTTCGCGGTGCCGCGTGGCGTACGGCTTTCAACGAAAGCGCGCAATATCTGCGTACGGATTTCCTTGGTCCGATCCGCGTCGTAGATCTTGATGAGCTCGTCGGTTACCTGATCCGAGCGCTGTTCACCCAGACGCTTGATCGCAGTAAGACGAAGTTTTTGATCGGGGTTGGCGCGAGCAATGTCGACGAGAAGCGGAATGGCTTTCGCACCGGCGTGTGAGCCGAGCATTGATACTGCTGCTGCCGGGAATCCCGGACACTGTGCCGGATTCGCTCTGATGGCTTCGGTCGCAATAGTGATGGCTCTTTCCTGATCGGCCTGGAAAAGACTCTGCAATGCGAGCATCTTGATCTCGCAGTTATCACGAGTGAGGGCCTGGTCCACGTCAGCCTTGTGGCCGAGCGTTACGAGCAACGCCTGTGCTTCCTGACGCCAACTCGAGTTTGGGAACTTATTGATCAGCAGGACGAGTGGTTGGCGTGCTTCGTCTTTTCGATCCTGCTTCTGCAGCGCGTAGCCATACCAGTAAAGTGCGGCGTCGAGATCTTTATCTTTTGGATAACCCTTGATGAAATCGTTGAATTTTTCGGCTGCTCGTTGCCAGTTCTGCGCCTCAATAAGGTCGCGTCCCTCGCGGAAGATCTGCATCGATGCGGTGTTTCCCTTAGTTTGGACGAAGCGGTTGAGCTTACCGAGATCCTGGTCGGAACCATAACTGCGTTGCGCGTAAATCGCGGAAACCGTGATGACGCTCGCGATTGTGAGCAGTACCATTCCGATCCTGATTTGGGGGCGAAAGCGAACTAAATGATTCATGATTTATCTGTCCTTAATCGATTGAAAATGCTGCTAACCTTATCTGGCCATTACACGGTTCACCGCACAGACACAGAGAACCTGAGAGCGAGCGCAGAGATCGAGCGGTGATCAAAAACGCAGATGGCATCTCTGTTCCCTGTGTCTCTGAGGTGAAACCGCTGAATTGAAAGAACCTGTTTAGTCCAGCGCGCGTGCGAGCGCAGTGGAGTTAACCCGCAAAAGCGGGACGATGTTTTTGCGTTCGACGCGTTGACGAATCGTGCGTACAGCGTTGCCATCCGGACGGTCCGGAAGATTGGCGATGTCGATCAATATCGGCTCCAAACTCTCGAGCAGTGATGAAATCTGTACGTCACCTGCTGCGTCAGCCTCACGACGCAACATCATGTTTTGAAGTACGAGTTGTTGTGCGCGCTTTCGTTCGTGCCCGACTTCCTTTGCCGCCCCCGGTTCATCAAGTCGAACATTCCTGAACGCGAGCAACAGCGTTTCAGACTTCTCGAAGTGCATGGCAGTCAGGGTCTGCGCGTCAGCGGAACGAATCGGAGCTGGAACCGCAGCAAACTGTTCACCGGGTTTCGGCTCACGAACGATCTTCTTAGGAGCCTGACGCTTCGGCGTTTCTTCGTTGCCTTTGTTCGGTGCCGGTTGCTGTTCACGAGCCGGCTCGGGCGTGGCTTGCGGTTGTTGCTGTTTGCTTTGTTCGACTGAGCCAGACGGCGCGGGCGCGGGCTTCTGCTGCGCTACCTGTTCTGAATCTCGATCGCTCCTGTTTGAGCTCTGATAGAACAGCAATCCGATGATTGCAGCCGCGATCACGAGCGTTGCGAAAGCGACGGCTGATGGACCAAAACTCCAGCGCAATCCGCGCGCCGGAACACGACGCTCCGTTCCGAGAATCTTCTTCAGCGCGCGATTCTGAACCTCTGGTCGCAGCGACGTTTCGAAGCCGGCGATTTGGGTGCGAAGGTTGAGAAAGTCAGCGCGCAGTTGCTGGCACTCGTTACAGCCAACCAGATGGCGTTCGACTTCGCGTGCTTCGACGGCGGATAGTTCACCATCGATTAGTGATGAGATTTTTTCAGTAAAACTACAGTTCATGAGTTTCCCACACCTGCAACCTTTGAAAATCCTGACACCTTGTTCCAACGTTCTCTCAGCGACGCACGCGCACGAAAGATATCGACTTTCACTTTGCTCTCGGAAACGTTCAGCACCTGTCCAATCTCGCGATAGCTCAACTGTTCCTGCTCTCTCAGCAGCAGCGCGGTGCGTTGGTCTTCGGGCAAAGTCTGTAACATTTCCAGCACCAGTGTTTTCCGCTCCTGCGTTTCGTATTCCTGCTCGGGGTTGCGTGTTCGCGGCCTCATGGCTTCAACCACTCGATCAAACAGCCGGTACCGCGTGTTCGACTGGCGAAACTCGTTGATCGCCATGTTGCGCGCGACCCGGTAGAGCCAGAAGCGCGCCTCACCGACCGGCAGAGTTCCCCACGCCGTCCGATGTAGTTTCAGAAAACTTTCCTGTGCCAGATCCTGCGCCAGCGGCGCGCGGCCTCCCAATAAACACTCCAGAAAGCGGCATAGGCTGGGGTAGAAATCCTGAAACAGCATGGTGAACTCTTCGTCTTCGCTCGCCATAAGCTGCGCTACGTCTCCTAAAACACGTGAGTTCGGCAAAAGTTACAAGAAAAATTTCATCTGCGTAAATCCGCGGCTAATACTGTATTTTATGTATTTTAACCTCTTACGGGTTGGAGGCGACTTGATGCTCAAAGCACGTCTTTTCGGGGTGGTGTTAATTCTCGTTTGCGCGGGCATGATCTATTACGGTTGGTACCAGTTGCGCACAGAGGGTGTTTACTACCTCAAGATGGCTACGTTTGCACCGCTCGGCGTGGTTGGCGGAATTTTTTTGTTACTGTTTCCGGGAATGGGAGGCAAGCCCAACACGACGAAAGAAAAAATAATCGTGTTCGCTGTGTTTGCAATTGGATTACTGGCTGGCCTCGTTAACTGGTTTTTGATGGATCCAGGATTTTTTGGTTTCAAGGGGGAATGATTATGGACTTACTTTGGCAGGAGTTGACGACGGGGTTGCCAGATCGCACGCGACTCGGAATTGTTTTGATTCGTGTGATCGCTGCTGTTCTACTTGGCGCGGTTCTCGGTAGTGAACGTGAGAAAGCAGGGAAGCCTGCGGGGCTCAGAACGCACATAATTGTTTGTCTCGGAACGGCGGTGGTGGTGCTGGCATGTACGGAAGTCAATATGGGCCTTGATGGTCTATCGAGAGTGATTCAGGGAATTGTCACGGGCATCGGTTTTATCGGCGCGGGTACGATACTCAAGCTCACCGAAGAGCGCGAAATCCAGGGACTCACAACGGCCGCAGGACTTTGGATGACGGCCGCCATCGGCGTCGCAGTCGGTCTTGGTGCTCTTGGCCTCGCAGTGATTGGCACTGTAGTGACTTTGCTCGTGCTGGTGGCCGAACAAGTGATAAACTCTCGCCTCACGCGTAATAAGAAGTGACCTTTCTTGTTGGTGGCAACTCGCAGCTACCACTCTTTGTAACTCACCCAGGGACGAGAGTGCCGTCCCTTCAAGGAGGCTTATTATGAAGAGAAGACTACTGACTCTTTCCCTCGCTTTTGCGATCGTTCTGACTCCACTTGGACCAGCAGTTTATGGAAAGAAACCGGATCAAACACCTGACAAAGTTAAGACTGAAGTTGAAAGCCGCTTAAGGAAAAAAGAGGAACATGTGAAAGTCAAGTTGCGAAGTGGCTCGGAAGTGAGGGGGCGCATCACGCAGTCGAGTGATAACGGGTTCACCATGACTGAGGACAAGAGCGGCAGTCGCACCGAAATTGCCTACGCTGACGTGTCAAACGTTGAAGGCAGAGGGATGAGCAAAACAAAGAAAACTTTCATCGGTGTCAGCATCGCAGTAGGAGCGTTCATTGCGCTCGTGGCTTACGGCATCACGCACATGTGGGATTAAATGGCTTTCTGAGGCAAGAATTAGCGCAACGTTTTTAGCGAAGGTGGCAACAAAACAGCATGTGTCGAAATATCAAAACGCTTCATAACTTCAAGCCTCCGGCAACGGAAGAGGAGATTCGTGCGTCGTCGTTGCAGTTTGTTCGTAAGTTGAGTGGCTTTACGAAGCCATCGAAGACGAACGAAGAGGTGTTCAATCGGGCTGTCGAGCAGGTGGCACAGGCTGCGCGGGAATTGCTTGATTCGCTGGTTACAAATGCTCCGCCGCGCGATCGTGAAGTTGAAGCAGCGAAGGCACGCGCCCGCGGACAGGAACGCTTTCACTCAGCGGCTCCCGTGTCTTAGTAGAAGTCACCATTCAGGCTCGCAAGCCATGCCTGAATGTACCAATAGGTTTCGTAAATAAACACGCCGAACTCAAACGTCGCGACTCCGACGGCGGCATGTGTGAACAATGACCGCCACGGAATCTTGTGGCCGTACAATTCTGTTGGAGTTGCAGAGGTCTCATCCAGACCGAGCGCGAGCACGTTTCCTCGCGGTGTGGTCCGGTTAGTTACGAATACTTTCCAAAGTATCACACAGATCGCTGCCGGGAAGAGGAAGAGGATTAGCGTTCCGATATCCTCCACGAAAATATTTGTCGGGTAATCGGGAGCGTAGTAGGCATCTACGGGACACATCATGCCCGATTAGACACTCTCGTCTGGCGAATGTTCCTGTAAATAAGTATTTTGTCGCACGATGTCGAAACCCTGGCCGGATCTGTTTGTCGTCACGAAATTCCTGGAACCATCTCTATGCGATGCGATTGTTGCTGAAATGAAAACAGCCGCAGGCAGTGCTGCGACTGTTTACGGGAGTTCGGTTTCAGGAACGATCGACGAATCAGTTCGCCGAACTTTTCGCGTCACGCCGTCGAATGAAACGGTCGCCCTCGTGATTCAAAAACTGCTCGAATCCAAAGCCGCAATCGAAAAACATTTCGCAGTTACTCTTGCAGAATGTGAAGACCCACAGTTTCTACGCTATCGCGAAGGCGACTTCTTCGTTGCGCATCAGGACGGAAACACAGGTCTCCTTCGTCTTGAAACTGAGCAACGACTGATTTCGACGGTGATATTTTTGAGTCGTGAATCCGAGTCGCCGGAACCGTGTGCTTATAGTGGTGGCTCACTCGTGTTGAGCAATCTTCGCGAGCGATTTCGGGTGCCTGCTGAGCCAGGCATGCTCGTGGCGTTTCGTTCGGAGACGACTCATGAAGTCACGCCGGTCACGCACGGCGAGCGTTATTCAATTGCCTCCTGGTACAGGTGACGTTGCATGCCCAGTATTCAAGCGAAGCTGATCAACGTCGTCCTGCACGTTCTTCGCATGAAGCGAACTGTGAATCGCATGCGACAGCGAGTTGCAAACGGCGACAGAACCTACACCGAGCCCTCACGACGTCTGCATCGGAAACACCGCATCTCAAAAAGAGAAGTAAACGGTCACCTCGTGTGGACCATCGCGCCGAAAGAAAACGCGGGCGAGAAGTATGTGATCTATTTGCACGGCGGCGCGTACGTCAACAGCTTTGCATCACAGCACTGGACGTTGATGTCGAAGCTCGTCGAGATGTTGAACTGCACTGTCGTCGCGCCAAACTATCCACACGCGCCTGAGCACTATGTTTATGATGTCTTTGATCTGATGGTCCCGATTTACAGTGAAGTTGCTGCGCGTGCTGGCAGCCGCAACGTGACGTTGATGGGTGATTCATCGGGCGGTGGCATCAGTCTCGCGCTTGCTCAGCGGCTTCGTGAAGACGGTTATGATCAACCGGGTCATGTAGTACTGCTTTCACCATGGCTCGACGCGAGTCTCTCGAATCCCGAGATTGCGAAGTTTGACAAGATTGACCCGTTTCTCGGTGTCGAAGGATTGAAGTATGGTGGTCAAGTTTACGCGCGAGATGTCGATCAGAAGAGTTATCTGGTGAGTCCGGTTTACGGCAGTTTGAAAAACCTCGCGCCGATCACGTTGTTCATCGGCACGCGCGATATTCTGTATCCTGATTGCCGTAAGCTCCGTGACAACGCCGCCGCAGAAGGCGTCGCGATCAATTATCGTGAATACGAAGGAATGGTCCACAATTGGATGCTCGGCCCCATGCCCGAAGCAAAACAGGCAATTGCAGAAATAATCGGTACAATCAAATGAACGCCACGGGACGTACTGTAGGGGCGGCCCTCCGTGGCCGCCCTCGGTTTAAATCGTGTTCGCCAAATCCGAGATTGTCGACCCTTGAATCCTGATCAAACCGAGGGCGGCCACGGAGGGCCGCCCCTACAGTACGTTCTATGGAAATAGGAAAAATCTATGAACAATCGAGCCAGTGGAAGTTTTGAAGTCAAACTAAACCCGCAGGACGACGGACCAGACGCGCCCGTGGGCCGCATGACGATCGACAAACAATTCCAAGGCGATCTCATCGGTACGAGCAAGGGCCAAATGGTGATGGCGAGTAGCCCAAGCGTTAAGGGATCGGCCGGCTACGTTGCAATCGAAAAAGTTACCGGAACGCTGAACGGCCGTCACGGCAGTTTCTATCTCCAACATAGCGGCAACGATGACGCGCGGCGCAGGAGATCTCACAATCACCGTCATTCCTGATTCGGGCACAGACGAACTCGTGGGGCTGCGTGGCAAGATGAATATCATTATCGCTGATGGCAATCACTCTTACGAGTTTGAATACGAGCTCGCGGGCACACCCTGAGCACCATTGCCAGCCGCACACGATCCGGCGGATAATTCGCGCCATCCAACCCGCGCAAGATCTTTTGTGCTTCTTTGTGGCTCTACAATTCTTGAAGGCAATGAAGGAGGCAAACCATGGCGAAGATCAACTGGGGACGACTCATTGTGGGCAGCTTGATCGCTGCGATCATCATGTTTTTGACGGATGGGTTCATTCACGGAACCATCGCCGATGCCGATTGGAAAGCAGTCTACAACGGCCTGGGTGCAACTCAGCCGGAACCGCACGGGCTCAGCATGGTCTACTTTGCACTGTTTGAACTCGGTCGCGGCTTCACGGCGATGATGTTCTACGTCACGATGCGTTCATTCTTTGGTGCTGGACCAAAGACTGCCGTCCTGGCAGGCATCGTCGGCTGGATTGCATTTTCACTGACCGGACCAGTGCAGTTCATCCCGCTGGGTTTCTTTTCGAATGCATTGTGGCTCAAGGTGGGCGCGATTCACCTGATCACTTCAATAATTGCAACAATTGCGGGCGCGGCGTTGTATAAGGATGCAGCTACACCGGCAGTAGCCGAAACATACTGACAGTCAGGATAAAAACTAATGAACTTTCAGCCAATTTTTTGGGGCGGGCTGATCGCTGGAACTCTCGACATCGTCGCAGCATGTCTAACGGCGTGGTTGCGGGCGGGCGTTAGTCCGATTGGAGTGCTGCAATTCGTAGCCAGCGGAGCACTTGGTCCGGCGGCGTTCCGGGGCGGCATCAGGACCGCACTCATTGGCCTCGCGCTTCACTTTCTGATCGCGACGATTTGGACAGTCATCTTTTATTTAGCCAGTCGCAGGTGGCTGTTTCTTATTGAACGACCGATTCAGTTTGGACTGCTCTACGGAATCGCGGTCTATTTAATTATGACTTTTGTGGTTGTACCGCTTTCACTTGTTACGCAGCGACCGGCAACGATTTCAGGACGCACGATTGGCATACTGACGATCATGTTCTGTGTCGGTTTGCCAATTTCACTGATCGTGCGAAGGTTCTCGCGATGACGATGTATTGCCCCAACTGTGGAACCAAAACCTCGATTGACCAGAACTTCTGTCGCGCTTGCGGCTTGAGTCTCGAGAAGACTGCGCTCTCAGTGTCTGAGCAACTTCCCGCGAAAGTAGATCAAAGCTTACAGGCACAAAAAGAGCGACTCGAGAAGTTGGGAGTTGTTGCGCTGAGTATATTTGGTCTTGGAGTGCTCAGTCTTCTTGTGTACGGAATCGGCATCAAGCTCATTGACAAGGGCGTGTTGGGAATTCTGGCGATGCTCGGAGTTCTAATCATGCTGGTTTGCGGGCTCGGTTCAGTAATACTTTTCGCGAGAGCTAAGGAGCTGGATGAGAAGTCAACAAGACGTCCACAACAAAATCTCTCGAACGGAAGTGGATCTACGAAAGAACTCTTGTCGGAAGGTCACTTCGAGCCAGTCCCAACAGTAACGGAACGCACCACCGAACTGCTGGCAGTAGACAAACGCGACACTAATCGTCACTAAAATCAGGAGTGGACCATGAAGCTCTCCTCTGTCCGTGCTGTCTTAATATTTCCGTGGCTTATCCTGCTTGTCTTCCTAAGCGCGTCGTCGCAAACAAGATCAACTAACGTCAAAGCTCTCGTTGGCGGAACGCTGATCGACGGCTATGGCAGTGCGCCGATCCGCAACAGCGTGGTGATCATTGAAGGTGAGCGGATTAAGGCGGTGGGCCAGGTTGGAACGCTTGCTGTCCCGCCCGGCGCTGAAGTGATTTCAACCGAAGGCATGAGCGTCTTGCCGGGTCTGTGGGACATGCACGTGCACCTCATGATCAATGGTCACAGCGATTACGCACACTGGGACAAGACGTATCCGCCGCAGATGGAGACCGTGATCATGCCCGCCTCCGCGCGACAGCTTCTGATGGCGGGCGTCACGAGCGCGCGTGATCTTGGTGGACCACTGAAAGCGAGTGTCGCTGTTCGCGAACGCATCCGGAAAGGTGAGATACCCGGTCCAACTCTTTACATCTCCGGTCCGTTCGTCCAGCACGAGCCCTATCCGGGTACTGATTATGTGCGTTGGGGCGTGAAGGGTGTGGAAGATGCACGCGCGAAGGTGCGCACGCTGGCCGAAGCCGGTGTCGATGTGATCAAGCTGATCGATCAGGATCAGATGACGATGGAGGAAGTGCAGGCAGTCGTCGACGAAGCGCACAAACGCAAGCTCCCGGTAATCGCGCACTCGCATCGGCCGGAGGAGATTCGTCGTGGATTGCAGGCAGGTGTCGATTGTTTCGAACACACCGGACTCGCCACGGCGCCTGAGTATCCGGCTGAGGTCATCGGCATGATTCGCGAGCGGACAGCCAAGATGAGTCTTGGCCCACTATTCTGGACGCCCACTGTTCAGGGCCTTCTGAACTACGAATACGTTCGCGACAACCCCGAACAGCTCGACGATCCATCGTGGCAACTCGGTATGCCGCAGCCGATCATCGACGACATCAAACAGTCTTTAAAGAAACCGGGCCAACTTAGTTACTACCAGATCACACCGCTGCGCCGCCCCACGCTCGCGCGCAAGATCGCCCAACTCTCCGAGTCCGGCGTCGTGCTCCTAATCGGCACCGATAGCGGCATCCCAATGAACTTCCACAGCCAAACAACATGGCGCGAACTCGACGCCTGGGTCAACACCTTCAACATCGACCCCATGACCACCATCCGCGCCGCTACCTACTGGCCCTCCGTCGCCATGAAAGTCTCAGATCAAGTCGGCACGGTGAGCGAGGGCAAATACGCCGACATCATCGCGGTTCGAGGCGACGTCCTGCGGCACATCAACCTGCTACAGAACGTTGACATCGTGATCAAACACGGCAAGCGGTGGAAGTAAAACATTAGTGAAAGCAGAACCACTCAGCACTGGAGCAACTCTAGTCTCCTCTGCTTACAACGTGATATAACGAACTCGACGAGTACGAGATTTAGAGGTAGAGATGAGTCAGACTCCAGACGAGATAAATTATGAGCAGCAAAGAGTTAACTACAAGCTTGTTGAAATAGATCGGAAAGTCGTCGAGGCTCTCAAAGAGCTCTTGGACCTTGTCAAAACACTTGCTGCAGATCAAAGGGCTTCCCGAGCAGCCTCGAAACTAGGGCAACTTGATTTCAGTGTTCTCGAGGAAGTGATTTCTCGCGCTGACTCCGCAGCTGAAGAGGTCGCCAATATCATTCCACCGGGTTGTCAGGTATCGGAGCAGAATTCGGAGTCATTTCTGCGCGTCGCTCGTTCTCTGAATCTTGACGGTCCGTCGGATTGGTCCTCACGTCTTGATGACTACCTTTACGGTCACGATGAAAGGGTTGATGAGTAAAGTTTTCCTCGACACCTCATACGCTGTTGCACTTTCCGCAGTCAAGGATGAAAACCATAAACGTGCTGTGGAACTCGCCGACAAGCTAGAAACGGATAATACTCACTTTGTAACAACCCGCGCTATTCTTCTCGAAATTGGAAATGCATTATCAAGGTTGCGTCACCGAGCAGCGGCGATCAGCCTACTCACTGCGTTGGAGAAAGATCCGAAAGTTGAAATCGTCCCTTTGTCTGAAGATCTATATCAACGAGCTCTTGAGATTTATCGTGATCGTATCGACAAGGAGTGGGGATTGATTGACTGTGTATCGTTTGTTGTCATGAAGGATGAAGGACTTACTGAAGCGTTAACTGCTGACAATCATTTTCATCAAGCGGGTTTCCGCATTCTTCTTTAAAGCTATTCGATTGAGGCTTCGCCGCCACCGCCACGCTCAGTTTTCTATGGCGAAAGTCAGTCTGATCATTCCAACCTTTTGTCGCCCACATTTACTGCCGCGGTGCGTGGAGAGCGCGCGACAAGCCGGATCAAGTGTCGAGGTGATTGTTGTCGACGACGCGTCATCAGACGAGACGGCGAGTGTTTGCCGGACGCTGCGAGATATCAAGTACGTACGGCTGGATTCTAATAGGGGCGTGGCTGGCGCAAGAAACGAAGGAGTGGGCGCCAGCACTGGGGAGTACATCGGCTTTTTGGATGATGATGACTTGCGACTTCCAAATTCGATAGACGCGCAGGTAAATCTGCTTGAAGCCCACCCGAATGCCGGAATGGTTTACGGTCGCGCGCTTTACGGCGACGAGCAATGCTGCCCAAAAGGTGGCGCGTATCCGGACGAATGTCCCCAGGGAGACATCTTCTGGGAATTGATGGAATGGAATTTTATCCCCTGCCTGAGCGTGATTTTCCGCCGCACCTGCCTGGACCGCGTGGGGCGCCTGGACGAGTCAGGCACCGGTGTTGACGACTGGGACCTGTGGGTTCGAATCAGCGAATTGTACCCGATTGTGGCGACTGAGCAGGAGGTCGCGATTTGGCGGCAGCCAACGCCAACGTCAGAACAGTTTTCTTTCCGAGCGGACAGGATGCATCGTCGCGCACACCGGCTGCACCGCGACAAGTGGCTTCGACTCCCTCGCGCGATGGAAGCACCAGAGGAAATCCGCAACCAGGCTTCACGAGCTTTCGCGGATCGCGCCACTCAACAAATGATTTCAGAAGCCCGGTCAAGATTTAGAGCCGGTCGTGCGATTGACTCGATTCGCCTCGCGCTCGAGATGGCGCGCTTGCATCCTCGCGCAGCGGTTAGACACGCGCTGCGGCCCTCAATTGGAAGTCCTCACTGATTGCGCGCCGTATACGACGCCATCTGCGAAGCGCGTTACCACCGGCAATTTATATGAGTTTTCCAACTCATTTCGGGTCGGCAAGTACCAGCGCCAATTGATTCTGTCAAAATAAATAACAACAGCGTGATTATTGTTAAGATCATCCCGCAACGCTTTCATCTGAGCGCTAAACTCTGTGTTGTCGCGCCCATTAGTGGAATCGTATTTGGCGGGAAGACGCAACACTTCACGATTTATAAATAAGTAACACGCATCAGCAGCGTTCGAGGAGATGACTGTTTGCGGTGGAAGAGCCTTCAGAAACTTTACAGTTTCCGAATTTCTCCAGGCGCGACTTGTAAATCCCTCCCCCTCACGATGTCTGTACGAGATCCAATAGGCTGCGGGTCGCACATTTGCGCTGAATAAAACAAACGACAAAAAAATGCCGCACCAGAAAAGCGCGCGTCGCTTGCCAACTGCGCTATCCCACTCGATAAGCGAAAAGACGAGAATCATTCCGAATGCGTAAACCGGCAGAGCGACCCTTGGTCCAAAATCAACCAGGGCACTGGCAAACGAATTGTAAGCGGCAAGCAACATCACATAAGTGACGACCATAACTGCCGAAAAGAACCTGATGTTACGATTTGCTGTACCGGTTTGGCCGCGGAGACCCATCCACAACGAATAAACGACGACTACCACAGCAATCGTGACCAGCAACAGTTTTACAAAACCAGGTACAGAATATGGAGTGATGAGAAGCATTAGAGAATCAACAAAAGTCCTCGCTTCAACCAGCCCGACCAAGTGGAAATCAAACGAGCGTTCCGTGGACGAGCCGGCGATCAACTTGTTGCGGATGAGCAATCCGACGAGCGGCAGAAGCGTCACTCCTCCTACCAGCACGCTGTTTTTGAACCGGCGACGCAATGGGTCGTCTTCCATAAGAAGTGTCAAAACAAGCGGCAGTAGAACGATGACACCGACGTAACGCGTCATTAACGCGCCAGCCGCCGCGATCCCACAAGCTATCAATAGCCAGAGCTGACGTTTCTGAGTGTAAAAGACCATTCCCAGCAAGGTGGATAGAAGGAAAAACATAAAGAGGGGCTCAGACCGAGCCATTGTGTAGGTGCTAAGTAGCGGGAAAGAAGTTTGGAATAAAGCTATCGCACACAATGCGGGCCATATCGAGCGACTCGAAAGGTAAATGATAAGGCCAAGCAAAAAAACATTTGCTGCAAACAAGAATGAGTGTATGTATTTTGCGCCGGCTAATCTGTCACTCGTAAACAGACTAGTCGATGCGAGGAGTAACGGATACGCCGGGGGGAAGATGGCCAGGGACTGGCCGCTCGGTATAGCTGGGGCAAAATGGTAGCCAATCGGTGTAAGGCCTTTTCCTTCTACCAGCCGATCAGCGGCGCTCAAGTAAACCGTCGAGTCGGGCGTGACGCCGACGCCTGAAGACATGGACCAGTGTGCGATGCCCGCGGCCAATATTCCGAGCAACACCAGGATAATTAAAGGACGAGAGCTTGTGCCTGAGACTTCATCCATTCCGCGCTTACTCTTCATAGTCGATCGTCCTAATTGGGCTCACGATTTCAAGTCGCGTAACCTGATGAGGCTGCTCGGCAGCGAATACGATTGTCGTTTGCGCTATCAATCTGACGTCACAGAAGAGGATCTCAATCAGGCTACGCTAATCGTTTTGTACTATTGGCTCCAGTTCAAAGCGTTGCAGCCACTCACCCCCGTCCTGAGACGCAACCGGCACAAGCTGTTAGTAGGAATCTCATCCAGCTTCGAGTTAGACGACGAAAGACGAGAGCCCGGATTAGCGGTCATTCGCGACTTTGCTAGTGGAGTCTTCATACATAATCTCCTTCTGTACCGCCAGTATCAGCCGTTGCTTCAACTTCCGACGTTCTACACCCCTAACGGCGTGGACACAACGTTTTATTGTCCTGCCACGACCAAAGCCACGTCTCCTCTGTTACGGATCGGGTGGGCCGGCAGCCTGACAAACATGGGACCCAGTTATCGCGGTTACCACGAATTTATTGCGCCCGCGGCAGCCGCGGTTGAACGAGTAGAATTGCTGACTGCGGCGCGGGAAGATAAGTGGCGCGGGCCTGAAGAGATGCTGGCGTTCTATCGCTCCCTGGATGTGTATGTTTGCGCCAGTCGCAACGAAGGTACACCGAATCCATGTTTGGAGGCAGCCGCGTGCGGTGTGCCCTTGTTGACGACGTGTGTCGGTAATATGCCCGAGCTGGTACGCGATGGGGTTAATGGTTTTTTTGTCGAACGCGACGTCGATGATATTGCTCGCAAGCTACGTACGCTTCGCGACGACAGTAATCTACGGCGCGCGATGTCGAAGCAAATGCAACAAGATATTCAAGCCTGGGATTGGTCGCTTCGGTCGCGAGCGTATCGGCAGATGTTTGAAGAAATGGTTCCGAAAGCGCGATCTGCTAATCGTTCCACAATGCTGAACCACACAGAGTCCGTCGTGTCACGGCCTGACAATTCTGATTTTCGCGTGGTGGTCCTGATGTCCGCATATAACGAAGAGGACATCATCGTTCCCTGCCTTCAGTATCTAATCAAGCAGGGTTTGGAAGTGTATTTGATTGATAACTGGTCCACTGATTCCACGGTCGAGTTAGCTAGTGAATTTCTGGGAAAAGGCTTGTTGGCCATAGAGAAGTTTCCTCAACGCAGACCGCCGCCCCACTACGTTTGGGGGGATATACTTTCGAGAATCGAGCAACTCACTGAAGAAATCGAAGCAGATTGGTTTGTCTTTCAGGACGTCGACGAAATCCGAACATCTCCATGGCAGGGATCGAGTTTACGAGATGCGATCCTCAAGGTTGATCGTGAAGGTTTTAATTGTATAGACCACACAGTGATTACGTTTCACCCGATAGACAACGCCTTCTCTGCCGGCGAGGATTTTGAAGCATACTTCAGGTACTTCGAATTCAGCGATCGGCCGGGTCAATTTATCGAGATCAAAGCATGGAAGAACCTCGGGCGGCGCATATCGCTCAGTAAATCGGGAGGCCATGAAGTACATTTCCGTGGACGGCGCACGTATCCCTTTAGATTTCTATTAAAACACTATCCGATTCGCTCACAAGCGCATGGCGAAAAGAAGATCTTCCGAGAGCGAAAACCGCGATGGCACGCTCAAGAGAAGGCCAGGGGCTGGCACACACACTACGATCACATCAATAAAGGCCATTCTTTTCTTCGGCGGCCTGACGAGCTAAGGCTTTTTGATGCGTCAGCATTAGGTGAGATGGTCGACTGGACCGCCGCACACATGGATGCGCTAAGGTCGGAACCAGACAAAGTTTTGATGCTCGAAAACCTGGAGCTAAAAAAGATGAGAGAACGCGAGCATAACGAAAGCACTGGGACATTGAGACTGCTTATCCACAGATTACACAGATTTTTAAAATCTGGATAAAGTATAATGCTGCGGATTTCTCAACATGATCGTCCGTTACAACTAACAAGTGCCTCTCTGCATCGCGGGAATGCATCGTTCAGGGACGTCGATGGTTGCCAGGCTTCTTCAGGCCTGCGGCTTGTTTCTTGGCCGAGAAAAAGAACTCGGCTTCGATTCAAATAATGGTGAACCGCACTTCGAGCATGTGCGTTTCGTCGCCCTGAATGACGAGATCTTAAGCCGGCTGGGCGGTTCCTGGAACAACCCGCCAGAGTTCCCTGCGGGCTGGGAGGTAATGCCTGAGATCGAGGCTCTGACTAAGCAGGCGAAGAAACTCATCAAGCGGCTCCACGGTCGACACGATTGGGGATGGAAGGATCCACGTAATTCACTAACTTTGCCATTTTGGCGACGAATCGTTCCAGATTTAAGGTTGGTAATCTGCTTGAGAAACCCGCTGGAGGTGACGCATTCATTGCGCAAGCGTGGTGACTTAATCGGCATGCCGCCGTTTCTGCTATGGCTGACTTATTACCGTGAGCTACTCTTGTCGCTACCTCCTAAAGAGCGAATAGTCACCCATTACGAATCGTATTTCTGCGATCCAACCGCCGAACTCCAAAGAGTCGCGAACCGAATCGGTTTGGAAGTGCCGGAAGATGTAATCAGTCGCGCCTCTGCTCACATCTCGGGCGACTTGCGTCATCATCATATAAAGACAACTGAGTTAGCCGCGATAAACGTGCCCGATGAAGTTCTCGCTATGTACCTGAACCTCTGTCGAGAAGCAGGACCGGTTTACCAGCAACAAATTAATGGAGCACTTTTATTTAAGGGTATGAAAATCGCACTGTGTAAAACTACCATCTTTGGTCCAATAAGCGGGGCCGACGAAATCATGTTGAATTATGCGGTGCATCTTCACCAGACCGGACATGATGTGTCGGTAGTTTTGTTATATCCACCGAGTGTCGACGATCAATATCTCAGACGACTGAAACTGAAAGGAATACCGGTTCACGTAATAGTTTTGAGGTCGTACTTGTTCGCATGTTTGCGCCTGTTGCGAAGCTTGTTGACGAGCGCGCTATTTTTTCTCTTCTTCGTGAAGCGCGCGCCGACAGGTCTACGCAAGATTTGGCAGGTTGCGATCCGCGCCATCACGCAGTTTCACTACCCCGATTGCCGTGCATACTTTGCCGAACAGCGGCCGGATCTTTTGCATGTGTTCACACCAGACACCGGTGCCGCGATGATGATCTGCGCCGGTCATGAATTGGGTATTCCGGTTCTCTATCACGAAATGGGAACCGCTCATCACCTGCCGATGCTGGACGATTATTACCGGCGGCTGGAAAAGGTTTTGCCACTATGCACTGAAGTGGCAGCCCTGTCACCGCGACTGGCTACGGAGTGGTCCATGCGATTTCCCTTCCTTCGTTCAGTTTCAGTTCTGCCATTGATCATGGAAGGTTCCGACTCACACGCTGTTGATTCGTTACGATCGGACAATTCCGTAGAAACCGTTTTCGGATTCGCCGCCCGCCTCGAAGAGGGCAAAGGACCTCTTGTACTGTTGGACGCGCTCGCCAGGGTAAATCGTGAAAGGCCTTTAGCAGTAGCAAGGATTGCCGGGGCGGGGCCGCAATTATTGGAAGTCAAAGCTCGTGTGCGTGAGTTAGATCTCCGCGGCGCTTGCGAACTCGTTGGGCATTATTCAGATCCGCGGCTAAGAAGCGCGTTCATGAACAGCCTCGACGTTTTCGTTTTGCCGACTTTCGCAGAAGGAACTCCAAACGGGGTTATTGAAGCCATGGCTCACGGGATTCCGGTGATAGCTTCAAACGTCGGCGGCATTCCTGACGTTATCGACGCTGACACTGGCATCCTGGTTCCACCGGGGGATGCAGTCGCCCTGGCCGACGCGATGGCGACACTTGCAAATGATCCTAAACGTCGCAACGAAATGGGCGCCGCAGCGCGAGAACGACAGCAAAAACTTTTCGCGCCACAGATCGTAGTGCCGCTGTTACTAAACGTCTATCAACGAATGATAGGAAATGGCCATTCAGCCAACAATCATCTCCATCCGTGGACTGAAATCTAGCCATAAAAAGGCACAAAAAGCACAAGAAATCATTTTGTGCCTTATGTGCCTCTTTGTGGCTAACTTTCTTGTGGCTTAGATCCGGCGGCAACTGCCGTTGAGCTGTGCGCCCTCTTCCACCACCAAAGCGGGCGCAGCAACCTGGCCTTTCACATTCGCCGTACGACCAAGCACGAGTTCCTTGCTGGCGCGAATATCACCCTCGACAGTGCCGTTGATCTTTGCGACCGCGACTTTAATGACAGCTTTTGTCACTTCTGCTCCGGTGCTGACGATCAGCGTTCCGTCCGGTGAGGTAACGGCGCCGGAAAAATGTCCGTCGATACGAAGCATCGATTTGAAAGATACTTCACCGGTAAAATTCACCACGTCCCCAACGAAACCCAACCAATTATCTTTATTAACATTTGGTTTATGGCTGTTGACGAGTTTAGGTTGGCCGCGTTCGTCTCTGCTCGGAACTGCTTGAGTAGTCACTGGCTGCTGCCTTTCGTTTATTCTTTTCCTGTTGCCCGATGATAAAAATTTGGGTGGGTTGGTAGCCGCCGGGTGCCGCCGCCGCTGCTTTTGAATCGGAGAAAAGAAGAAATTACCTGACTGATCGACACTATAACACTTGCTTCTTATTCAGGAATGTTACGATTAGATTGCCATTCCGAGGCATCCGCGTGAAGAAAGAGTTCGATGCATAGCTATCGCTTACTCACCGCCGTTGACTTCCATTCGCTCTACGAGTGCTTTCTTGAGGCATTCTCAGACTACCAGGTGAGTCTGCAAATGTCTGAGGAACAGTTCGAGCAACGCGTGAAACGTGATGGTCTCGAATTGGTACTAAGCGCGGGCGCTTTTGATGGTGAACGAATGATTGGTTTCTACATGAACGGGCGCGGTAGGTGGAAGGGAAAGCTGACGGCTTACGACGCGGGTACCGGTGTTATTCCGAGTCACAGACGACGCGGCGTGGCGGAAGGATTATTTGATTTTGTGGTGCCGCGATTGAAAGAACGCGAGATTACTCAATATCTGCTCGAGGTTTTGATTTCGAATGAAGGCGCGGTGGCGTTGTATCGCAAACTGGGCTTTGATGAAGTTAGAAGATTGGCTGTTTTGCGCGCAAGCGGGCCGTTGAAGCCTTTGGGTGATGTCGAGGGAGTGTCGCTTCGTCGTCTGGAAGAACCTGATTGGGACGCGTTTTGCGCGTATTGGGATGGGGAGCCGTCCTGGCAGAATTCGATCGACGCCGTTGAGAGAGCCAAGGAGCAATGCGAGATTATTGGAGCGTTTGTCGACGAGAAGTGCGTGGGTTATGGGATTGTCTTTAAGCCCTCAGGTATCTTGATGCAACTTGCGGTGGCGCAGGCGTTCAGGCGAAGAGGGATTGGTAGCAGAATTCTTACGACACTTTCCGGGGATAGCCTTTTGAAGACGAATAATGTGGATGAAGAGTTGAAGGGGACGTTGGCGTTTTATGAGGCGTGCGGGTTTGAAGTAGGTCTAAGGCAGTTTGAGATGGTGAGGAAGTTGTAGACAGGATTATCAAGATGAACAGGATTAACAGGATGAGACCAATATTCTTTGTTGTGTTGATACTTTCAAGTGCGTTAGTTGCTATGGGCCAGAGCGCGATTGTGGAAGTGAAACACGGAGCGCCGGCGGCTGCGGCGCCGCGTGAGTGTTTGGCTGCGTTTCGCGGATTCTTTCAGTATTTGCAAAAGAGTGAACCCGGAATTGTTCGCGACGAGCAGGCACAGAAGCGATGGCTTACTCAGGAGTTGCGCAAGGCCCTCGCGCAGAAACTCACCACGTTTACGAGTCCGAAGGATGATCCTGACTATCCCAGCAACAACACTTTCATCGGATCGTGGGACCAGCCGTCGAGTTACGCGATTGTTGCTTCGCGACGATATGGCAAGCGAGCCGTAATTGATGTGCTTTACAAGTGGGGACCAAAGACAAACTATCCTGGCGATGAGCGGACCACGTCATTCATCTTTCTTCTGGAGGACGGCACGTGGAAGCTTGATGATATCTACACGTTTCGCGGCGAGTATGTTCAGGCTGAGAGCCTTAATCAGTACCTCCGGGAAAAATAATGAAGTTTGATCTTCATACGCACTTCTACACAGACGCATTCTTTCAAACGATTCGAGATCTCCCGTCGGACTTTTCTTTCGGCACCAGTTCCAGCGGTCAAACGATCATCACCTATCGTGGCGCGCGGTTTTTTGGCGTCACGCCCGCGATGACTGATGTCTCCAAGCGTATCGAAGACATGGATCGCGTGGGTATCGACGTCGAAGTTGTTTCACTCTCGACGCCCAACGTCTTCTTCACTGACGCCGAACATCAGCCTGCTGTCGCGCGAATGATGAACGATTCGTACGCCGAACTCATTGCTCGACACCCGAAACGATTCAAGGGTTTTGCGTCGATCCCGATGGATGCTCCCGACGCAGCGCTCGACGAACTACATCGTGCGATCGACACCCTTAAACTGAACGGCGTGATTTTGCTCAGCAACATCGGTGGTAAGCCGTTGACGTCGCCCGAGTACCGGCCGTTTTTTGAAGAAGCGAACCGGATGAAGCTGTGTATCTTTCTGCATCCGATGTTGCCGGCGCAGTCAGATGCGTTTCGCGAGTATGTGCTTGGGCCAATCATTGGATTTCCGTTTGATACAAGTCTTGCCGTCGCGCGTATGTGTTATGACGGTATGTTCGAGGAGCTGCCGGACATTCGTTGGATCATCGGGCATCTGGGTGGCGCGATACCCTATCTGATGGAACGGATGGACAACGGTTTTCGTGACTTCGCCGATTGCCGCGTGAAGATCGACAAGCTGCCGAGTGTCTACCTGAAGCGGCTCTATTACGATACCGTGTCGTTTAGTCCGTACCCGCTGAAGATGGTGAGAGATATGGTGGGCGCGGATCACATGGTGATGGGAAGTGATTACCCGCACTTGTTGGGATCGATTGATAGGGCGGTGACGTCGATTGAGGCCCTTGATGGAGATAAGAGCGCGATTTTTTATCGAACGGCGTTGGGTATCTTGAATAATATTGAACGCGGATAAACGCGGATTTACCGAACGATAAAGTCAGCTAGTTGAGAGGTACTGGTACCAGCAACGGTGTCTGTTACTGTCACTTTAAGATCGTATTTACCGGGGGTGAGGGTTTTTAATGCGAGTTCTTCACCGAAAGGGATCCTCTCCGCGTCTGGTCCACTGTTGTTCACACGGCGTTGAGGGGAGCTGAGTACTGTTTGTCCATCGCGCAACACCTGTGTCTGCACCGTCAGTTGCGGGTTTCCGTTGGCATCGCGTTTGGCGTTGTAGACGAACAACCAGTAGCCCATTTGTGACGCGCGCGGGAATGTGTGGTCCACGCTTAATTGAACGTGCTTGTCTTCGAGAAGTTGGCCGCCCAGCAGTACGCTGCTCAACGTCAATTGGCTCTTCGTCAGATCAGGGATCACGATCCACTGAATCGCACTTCCCACACGCCCGGATTTCTCATCGCGCGCGGCGACACGAAACTGATAAATGCCGGGCGCGAGTGGTGTGTGGTGATTGTAGAAGATCGAGCCGGAGTCGCCGGACTGGGAAGCGTCGATATTTAATTGGTTCTTAAAGCTTGACGCGATCTTGCCCTTGTCGTTGAGCACAACACCTGCGAGCTTGATCGTTGTCAAGCCCCTGCCCGAAATCTCCATCGACGACGTTACAACCAAACCATTCGCGGGCGTGTTCAGGTACGTTAACGACAGCAGTGTTGGCAAACCACTCTCGGGATAGAAATCGCTGAGCGCGTCGCGTAATTCAGTTTCGGGAGTCTTTGGCGCCTTCGGCTTTTTGTTTGACGCGGTGGTCGCCGTCGCTGGACCAGCAACATAACCTTTCGGTGCTCGCACGGTCAGTTCCGGCTGGCCCACAACCGTGATCTTAACGTTGCGGAATTTCAGCTGTTTCTCTTCGTCACTCTCGGGACGCCACGCAACCACGTAATAATTCGAAGTCTCGTCAAGCACCGTTGTCACCCAGCGATCGAAGTAGTTCGTACCGCGCAGTGCTCGCCCGCCTGTGTCGTGCGCGATTGCACTAAGTGCGTCCTGAGTGGTTTCAAGCTCTCCGATTGAAGCGATGTCGAGGCGGCCCTGCGAATCAAAAGGCCGGCTATTGCCAGGATCCCTGTAAGTGCTGTTGACCAATCCAGCCGAATGAATCGTGTAGACAACCACGCCGCCACGTTGTGCTGCGTCGATAACGTGATCGAGCTTGTCCCGCACCGCAGCAGCATGTGGTCCTGCGTCCAGCAGAAAGCCATCGGAGATGAAGAACGCGAGCTTGCGTCCCGGCGCACGCGCCGCGGACCGCATGACTGACTCGAGTGAGTGGTAAGTGTTTTGAGTGACCTGCGCCGCCTGCATCAACACGGCTCGCGCGCTGTTTTTGACCTGTGTTTCGCACGACACGCGAATGACCGCCAATAGCTGTCTTGTTTTTCTGAAGGTTGATGCACCCTTCATACACTCTTCGATGTAGAAGTTGAGGACCTTCGCATCGGTCTTGCCGGCGTCGATTGTTAACGCCATGTATTCTGTCATCTTCGTACGGTTGCCGGCGCTGTACCCAATGACATCGTATGGACGTGGAATCAGCCGCGCCATCGCCGCATCGAGAACGGCCCTGTTGTTTGTGAACTGTTCGAGGAAACCGACCTGTCCGCTAGCAGAAACAATTGCCACATTGTCTTTTGAATCCATCTCGCGATCGAGAAAATGCTGAAGCATCATCCTTGTGCGATTCATGCTGTCGGGCGATAGGTGTAGATCGTCGATGAAGAAGACGATCGTGCGACCGGGAACTCTCGATGGTGCGGCAGTTGGCGTTGTGGGGGCGTTGTTGGTTGGAGCACTGAGCGTTGTGAGCTCTCGTTCGCGCGCGCTGCCGGCGGCGATGCGTTCGAAGAATGTTACCGGACGCGGTTTGCCATCGACTACTAACTCAAACTGTTCGCGTTTTAGTCCTTCGACGAAGTTGCCTTTTTTATCAAGAACTGTGATCGCGGTTTGGACGAGTTCGGTCTTAGTGCGGATAACCTCGGGTTCCTGGGCGCTCACAACCGAGCACATTGCGACCAGCAACACGAACAAACAAAACTTCATACCTGATTCCCCTTAAAAAAAATCCATCCACAGCTTACACGGTTACGGGCGTTTGCCCCACGTCGGTGAAGCCGGTTCTTTCGGGAGACGTTCGACCGGGCGCTCCTTCAGCATCCGCATTGCCTCCTGAACGGCGCGTTCGAGTTGAGGATCTTTGCCGGCGATCACGTCCTTGGGCCAGTTCTCGATGTCGATGTCCGGCGCGACGCCTTCGTTCTCGACCGCCCATTTTCCATCGCGCGTAAAGAAACCGCCGCGCGGCGCGATCATCGTTCCGCCGTCGATGAACGGTGGTGTGTCGGCCGTGTGTACAAGTCCACCCCACGTTCGCTTGCCGATTAGTGGACCAATCTTGCGACGCCTGAACATATACGGCATCAAGTCGCCGCCCGAGCCGGCCATTTCGTTAATGATCATCACCTTCGGACCCCAGATGCCGGCTGAAGGACTGGTGAATGGATAACGATCGCCCGCTACGTTGTTGAAGTACCCGTCAAAGTCGCGCGCGAGGATCTCGATGATGTAGTCGGCCGCCGATCCGCCGCCGTTGAAACGTTCATCGACGACCACACCTTTCTTGTCCTGTTGCGAAAAGTAGTAACGATTGAAACTGGTGTAGCCGGGCTGGCCAGTATTCGGCAGATAAACGTAGGCGAGTTGACCATCCGAAAGCTTTTCAACCAGACGACGATTGGACTCGACCCACGCGCGCGTGCGTAAAGCCTGTTCGCTTGCCACGGGGAGAACTGTGACTGTGCGCGCGCCTTGCATCGAAGGCGTCGTGTTCACCGTGAGCGTTGTTTGTCGATTCGCCGTTCCATCCAATAGTCGATAAATATTATCCGGCGTGATCAATTCCACGCCGTTGATCGCAAGGATGTAGTCGCCGGCGTTGACGTTCGCTCCAGGCGTTGCGAGCGGCGAGCGCAGATCCGGATTCCAACTCTCGTTGTCGTAGATCCGCGTCACTTTGTAACGTCCATTCTCGATTACGAAGTCTGCGCCAAGCAGACCGGCGAGCGGTTGCGGCACGGTCGGCATGTCGCCGCCGCGCACGTACGAATGCCCGATTGCGATCTCAGCGCCCATCATGTCCATGAGGTAATTGAGATCGGCACGGTGCATAACGAACGGCAGTAATTGACCGTACATCTGTTTCATCTTCGGCCAATCGGCGCCTTGCATGTTGGGCACATAGAGATAATCGCGTTGATTGCGCCAGCCTTCGTTGAAGATCTGTTTGAACTCTTGTTTCGGTTCAAGATACATGCGGAGGGCAAAGTTCAAACGACCCGATCCGGCTTGTGGTGGTGTTCGATCGGCATCGACGAGGAACAACTGTGGAGCCGGTGGAGTTCCGCCTCCGGCGCCTGGACCACCAAACTGTCCGCCGCCGCCACCGGCCGCACGATAAACGAGCTTGCGACGGTCTGCGCTGATCTCGTATCCGGCAACACTACTGACAAACGTGTTCGCACGACGATCGCAGAGACGATAGCGCAACAGTTCGTTGCCGGCTCCAGCTTGCGGAGCGCTACTGCCGCCGGTTCGCCCTGCCTCTAGATAAAAGACCTGCCCATCAACGCCCGCCAGGAGATCCGAGTATTGCCGTTCTGGAACGCCGGGAACGGAAACGATTCGTTGTTGCAGTCCGTCAAAATCGATCTGCACCGTCACTGGACCACGTGGTCCACGTTGGCCACCTTCGCCGCCAGCGCCTTCACCCCCACCGCCGGCATCACCGGGGCAGGCGCCCGGCTGCAACCGGCGCGTACCCGTTCCGACGCCACGATCTTCGTCACTTTCCGGTAGCAACGGACTCGAATCGGTTTTTCGCAGCACTGCGAGATAGAGTCCAAAGGTGGGGATATGATCGTACGAAGTCATATCCAACCATTGCGACCGCAGCCCGAAATCGGTCGAGGCCAGGAACCAGAGATACTTTCCACTCGCATCCCACGTGGGCCAAACCGCATCGGCGAGCCCGTCCGTGACCTGCTTCTTCTCGCCGGTCTCGACATTGCTAATAAAAATCGCGTGATAGAGTGAGCGCAAACGACTCGAGTAAGCGACCCACTTCGAGTCAGGACTCCAGACCGGATTCAGTGTGCGTTGTGGCACCATCCACGGATCCTCGCCGACAATCTTCGCCTGCTCGGAGGCGAGATCGAGAACCCAAACTTTCAGATTCGTGTCAGTGAAAAGAAGCTTCTTCGAATCGGGTGACCATGATGGTGTGTAGTAATGCGTCGGCTTGGCGAGTGTGATCTCACGCGGCGGCGTCAGTCCATCCTGTGCCTCGATCACGAGTTTGTACTCGCCTGACTTGTCGCTGAAATACGAAACAAACTTCCCATCCGGCGACCATGCCGGATCGCGTTCCGCGGAAGCGCTCGAGTGTGTCAGATTGCGAACGTCGCCTTTGTCGGCCGGGATCGTGAAGATCTCGCCGCGTGCTTCAACCACGACGCGCTTGCCCGTCGGCGAGAGTGCCATGTTGGTGAGACGATTACTGACGTCTTCCCAGTTTGGCATCATCCACGGGAAGTCGCCGGCCGCCATAATGTTTACAATTTTGGACTTGCTGCTCTTCGGATCGAGCTCGTGTACGTAACCCGCTTGTTCAAAAACAATCGTACCTGCCCCTGAGTCCATCGACTTCACGTCGAAGTCAGTGAACTTTGTGATCTGCGCCAGCTTCTTGGTCTTCGTCTGATACTCCCAAACGTTTGCCACGCCATCGCGATCGGAGATGAAGAAGACTGAGTCGTCGACCCAAACCGGATAGACGTCTTTCGAATCAGTCCAGGGTGGCGAAACGAGATCAAAGGTCTTGAGATCGACGATCCAGATCGGACGATTTTGACCGCCGCGATAGTTGCGACGTTCTTCGTCCCACGAGTTGTTCATGCGATAGGCGATGCGAGTTCCGTCCGCAGAAATCTTGCCCTGGTACGCGCGCGGAAGGACCATCGGTTCTTCTACGCCGCCTTCAGCAGACACGGTCCAGAATCGCGGTGTACCGCTCGGCGCCCAGGTGGCACGGTTGGAGGAAAAGAGAATCGACTTACCATCGGGTGTCCAACCTTCGACGAAATCTGCGCCGGGATGCCACGTCAAACGCTTCGGCTCGCCGCCTTCGGAGGGAACGATGTAAACATCGAAGTTGCCCGCATACTCGCCGCTGAATGCAATCCATCTTCCGTCGGGAGAGAAGTGTGGATTCGCGGTCTGTCCCTGAAAACTCGTCAATCGTTTTGCACTGCCACCCGCACGCGGAACGACCCAGATATTGTTTGCGTAAGCGAAACCGATCTGAGTTGAACTAACAGTTGGGGTGCGCAGCAGACGAGTTTGCGCCGGAGCGCCGTGTCCGTTTTGAGCGCTGGTTTTTGCAGAAAAAACCAAAAAACAGAACGCGAAGACACTGATCAAGGCGAAACGGGTAGACATGGATCTGTCCTCCAAAGTCTGCGGGGTTAAAAAGGTTAGCTGAAGCGCCAGATATTATAGGTCAAATAGGTCAAATAGGTCCTATATGACGTATAATGCATGCCCCGAAACCAATCCACCAGGAGAAAGATCAATGAGTGCCCTTAAGCGTAGTTCTGTTTCCGTGTTCGCAGTGTTGTTTGTTTTGTGTTGCGCTGGTTCGGTCCTCGCGCAAGTTATCACGCCGCGTCCAAGTCAGGCAGCGAGTGTGATGCAGAGAATCGGAGCCACCGACGTGACGATCACTTACAGTCGTCCGGGTGTAAAAGGCCGGCAAATTTGGGGCGACCCGTTGCCGGAACAAGCGAAAGTTAAAGGCGAAGCCACGCTCGATAATCAAAACGAGAGACCTAAAGGCGCTCCGATCGTACCGTGGGGTCACCTCTGGCGCACAGGAGCGAACGAAGCGACGATGTTTGTCGTCAGTGACGATGTTTTGATCAACGGACAAAAGCTTGCCGCCGGTAGTTACAGCCTGCACACGATTCCCACCAAAGACGAGTGGACGATCGTTTTCAACGGCACCGCGAATCAGTGGGGCAGCTTCAACTACGATCCGGCTAAAGACACGTTGCGTGTAAAAACTAAGCCAGTCTGGCGCACTGAAAGTGAGGAGTGGCTCACTTATTCAATTGATCCGGTTGCGGACGACTCAGCGCAGGTGAACATTCGCTGGGAGAAGATCAGCGTACCGTTCACGATCAAAGTGCCGGACGTCCCTGCGTCAACTCTCGCTCGAATGAAGACCACTGTTGCCAACGCGAAAGCCGACGATTGGCTCACGCCGATGCAAGCCGGCAACTACTTGATCAACAATAAAGACGCTGCTGATGATACGCTCGGCATGGAGTGGTTGGAGCGGTCGATCAAGGCTAAAGAGACATTCCGAAACCTCGTCTCCAAAGCCAATGCGTTGTATAAGCTCGGCAAGAAAGATGAAGCTGTCGCAGTCGGCGAGCAGGCGGTTCAGCGCGGTAAGACAGATAAGGTCGACACGACTGCCTTCGAGAAGCGCCTCGCTGACATGAAGGCTGGAAAGATCTAGAATTTTCCAGCAGGTTTCACGCAAAGGCGCAAAGTTGCAAAGGTATGTCCTCGAGGCATTAACTTTGCTCCTTTGCGCCTTTGCGTGAAAAAAATGTAGAAGTCATGGGTGTCGCTAAGCTTACCGATCAAAATACAGTCGTACCTGAAAGCAAGTACGCTCGCGTTGAACGCGAGCGTCGCTATCTCTTGCGTGATTTGCCTGAAGGCATCACGCGCGCCGATCCGCATCTACAGATCACCGACAACTACATGACGGACTCGCGTCTGCGACTGCGCAAAGTGCGTGAACCGCGGACAAACAAGTGGACGGTGAAGTTGACGCAAAAGTTCGCGCCCGATCCGAACGACTTGTCGCGAACCATCATCACCAACACCTATCTCAACGCGCTCGAAGCTGAGACTCTCTCGACTCTCTTCAACAGCAATGAGATTCGCAAGAATCGTTATCACTTCGAATTTGAGGGGCGCAAGTTTTCAGCCGACATGTTTCTCGGCGATCTGTTCGGTCTGGTCCTCGCCGAGGTCAGCTTTGAAACCGACGAAGAGCTCGACACCTTCCTGGCGCCGCCGTTTGCACTTGCCGACGTCACCAACGAGCCTTTGTTCACTGGCGGCAGACTTGCTGAGCTGACCTTTTCCGACGTTCGTGCGGAGATCGCGAGGCGTGGATTGATAAGAGTCGTTTGATAAGATAGGTTCATGAAGATTCGCGTCTCTCTGATCGTCTGCTGCCTGTTGCTTTCAATCGCCTGTCGCAAAAGCTCAACGCCGCCACCGGCGCCGCCGCCAGGCACTCAACCTTCACCTGTTACGCAGCTCGATTCTCAAGGCGGCAGCACCGTCGTTGCCGAAACAAAACATTTCAAAGGTTCAATCGGCGCCTCGCTCGATTTGCAAATGAAACTCGTGCGCACTGGCGACCAACTCGCCGGCAGCTACTTCTATCAGAAAGTTGGCAGTCGCATCGATCTGCGCGGCAACGTCGACAAGGACGGAAATTTGACGCTCGAAGAGTTTGATCCGAGCGGCAAGCAGACGGGTCTGTTCAAGGGCCTTTGGACTCTCGATCCGAAGGATGGACTGGTCACACTCGCCGGAAACTGGTCCAAGCCTCCCAATCAAAAAGGCAGCGACAAGAAGACTGCTTTCTCGGTTCACGAAGAGCCCATTAGTTTCACTGGCGACGTCGATCTGGTTTCCAAGCAGATCAAAGAAAACAACAAGAAGCTGAATTATAAGATTGCAGCGCAGTATCCGCAGTTGAGCGGCGGCAACAATCCGAACTTCGAAAAGTTTAACCAGGCGGCACGTTTAGCAGTAACAAAGAAAGTCACCGAATTTAAGAGAGAAATGGCACCGGAAGAAGGCGAGAACATCGAGGAAAGTCGTCCCGCTGATTCGATGGGCAGCGATCTTACTATCGGCTACACGGTGGTGTTGGCCCAGGACGATCTGGTGAGTATCGATTTCGACGTCAGTACTTATTCTCAGGGTGCGGCGCATCCGAATAGCTATTCAGAAACCCTCAACTACGATCTGAGGAATGGGAAAGTGCTGAAACTCGCTGACCTTTTCAAACCCGGCGCAAAGTTTCTTCAGACTATCGCCAACTACTGTATTGCCGATCTCAAGAAGCGAGCCGCGACAAACGGTTTGCCGCCTGAGGAGATTGAGAAGGGTGCGGCGGCCAAAGCAGATAATTACCTGGGCTGGACCATCACGAAGAAAGGCCTCGGCGTCGATTTCGATCCTTATCAAGTCGGCCCATACGCCGCCGGCCCACAATTTGTACTCGTGCCTTATTCAGACCTGAAGGATCTCATCAACCCCGATGGCCCTTTAGCTCAATTTGCAAAATAAGCCACGGATTTTCACGGATGAACATGGCCGAAGTAAAACGCTAGAGCAGACGCCACAAGCATGATCGCCGATCCAGTCCAGAACGTGACGAACAACGACTGGTCGCTCATGTAGTGTGGAATACCGTCAGCGCCGAGATGCGCGATCGAACTGCTGATCAGCAATGCAGCCAAAGTTGGTCCAACCGCCCGCGCTAGACTCGCCGTCGATTGCGTTACGCCTAAAACGACTCCCTGTTGCGCGGGTCCAGCACTTTTTGAAGCAAGGCTTGTAAGCGCCGGAGTCGCAAGCGAGTTACCCATCGAAAAGACTCCGCCACCAATCAGTAGCGCTCCCAATCCGCCCGCCGCTGGTCCAACAAATGGCACTGCAAACAAACTGATCGCAAAACACAGTGCGCCGAAGATCACGAGTGGAATCTCGCCAAAACGCTTAACCAGGCGTCCGATCAGTCCGCCCTGAATGATCACTGCGATCAGTCCGACATACGCGAAGAGATAACCAGTGTGCTGTGCGTCGTAACCAAACCGGAACATCGTGTAGAGCGAAAACGACGTCGTCATGATCGAGAAAGCGACGATGAACAGGAAGTAAATTACTAAGATGAAGGCCAGTTTCGGTTGTTTCAAAGAAGCGACGATGTGGCCCAGGCTGCGACCACGCGCAGCGGAGTGTCTCGCGGGATGATCCGCTGTGACTGTCTCAGGGAGCGTGAAAAAGAGAAGGATGGCGTTCGCGAAGCAGAGTGCCGCTGCAAAAAAGAAGGGCACGTGAATGCCCCAATGACTCAAAATCCCGCCGATCGCTGGTCCAAAGATGAATCCGAGACCAAATGCGGCGCCAATCAATCCCATGCCTTTCGCGCGATTCTCTTCCGTTGTGACGTCGGCGATGTAAGCCTGTGCTGTCGAGATGTTTCCGCCAGTGATGCCGTCGAGAATACGACCGATAAACAGCATCCAGACGGTCGTGGCAAGTCCAAGGACGAGAAAGCCGATTCCGGTGCCGATGATCGAGAGTAGCAGCACTGGTCTGCGGCCATACTTGTCTGATAAACCACCGAGAATCGGTGAGAAGATCAGTTGCATGATTGAGTACGAGGCGAAGAGCAATCCGACCGTGCGCGGCGTCGCGTTGAACGCCGTGCCTTCAGCGTAGAAAGGCAGCACTGGAATGACGATTCCGAAGCCAACGAGATCGATGAAGACGGTCGTAAAGATGACGATGAGGGGCGAGCGTTTCATTTGACTAGCTTAGGGCGCCACCTTGGAGTGCGGTACCTTGGTACCGCTTTGGTAAAATACTAAAGCGCTAACAAGTTGGCACACTCCAAGGTGGCGCTCAATCTTTATCGGCGTCCTCCGCTTAGCGCTTTGTCGACCGATGCTTGCCCGCCGCCTGAGATCAGCAGCCCGACGGCCATCGCGAGCAGCGCCAGTGGATATTCGTATCCGCGGTTTGAGGCAAAGAAGCCGCCCTGCAAGTGCACTCCCACTACAGCCGTCAGCATCGTGCACGCAATAAAGAACGCTCCCACACGCGTCAAAAAGCCGAGACCAACGAGCAGACCACCAAGCAGTTCGGAAAGCGCGGCGGCTGCCAGCCAGAGCCATGCGGGTCGCATGAACCCGAACGGCGTGGTGCCGCCTATAAAAGAGTTGAAACCCGGCCCGCCGAAGCTGCCCAGCACTTTTTGAGCGCCGTGCGCAATCATCACTGCTGCCAGTCCCAACCGAATCGGAAGGGTAAACCAAGTTGCAGAAGTCGCAATCAGTCGTCTAAACATCTTTCTGGTGTTCCTGATCTTGTTTCAGTAGAGCGGGGGAGATAGTAACAGTTACCTTGCCCGGATCGCACCGCTTCGTAGTAACATTCAATCGCACTTGTCATCAACTTCTTGAAAGATGTTTATCGAATGCACAGACGCCGAGTAGTGTGCGCCGCCGCCTTTTTGCTCGTTCTTCCGTTGCTTGCGGCCGCACAGACGACGCCGGTCGACATATCGTTCACCGTGGCTATGCCGCGGCCACACACGCACTTATTCGAAATCGACATCGCAATCAAACGCACCACAAACGGCCCGCAGGAAGAGCGGCTCGTGATGCCCGTTTGGACGCCCGGCTCCTACATGGTGCGCGAATTCGCGCGACACGTGCAGGACTTCGCCGCCGCCGATGCATCCGGACAGCCGTTAAAATGGGAAAAGACAAACAAGGACACCTGGCGCGTGATCACCAACGGCGCTCGCGAATGGCATGCGACTTATCGTGTCTACGCAAACGAATTGTCGGTACGCACGAGTGAGTTGAACTCGGATCATGGGTTCTGGAACAACGCGAATCTCCTGATGTATCTCGACGGCTTTCTGAAGAATCCTTCGACTGTGCGTGTACTCGCGCCTGATGTGTGGAAAGTGGCCACTGGTTTGCCCGCAGTTTTAGGTCAGAGGAATACTTTCCGCGCCGAGAACTTCGACGTTCTTTACGACTCACCTTTCGAAGCCAGCAATTTCAAAACTCTCGTATTCAACGTCAAAGGCGTTCCGCATCGTATCGTGATCGATGGCGAAGGCAACTACGATCCGGAACGGATGCGACTCGACGTGCAGAAGATCGTTGAAACGCAGGTGGAGTTGATGGGCGAGATTCCGTATCGCGACTACACCTTCATACTTCATTTGCGATCGAATGCGGGCGGTGGACTCGAACACTCGAATTCGACCGCGCTCGGTTATCCGCGGTTTGGATTCCAAGTTCGGAGCGGTGACCGCGCGACTTCCGCTGCGCCGAACGCTTCGGGAACACCTGAACGCGACTACCGCGGCTTTCTCTCGCTCGTGTCTCACGAGTTCTTTCATCTTTGGAATGTGAAGCGAATTCGTCCCGATACACTCGGACCGTTTGATTACACACAGGAGAACTACACGAAGGTTCTCTGGGTCGCGGAAGGCATCACTGATTACTACGCTGATCTCACATTGCGTCTTGCCGGTTTGATCACGGAGAGTGAGTTTCTAAGTGCAACTGCTCGATCGATGCAGCAGTTGCAGAACACGCCCGGCCGCAAGGAGCAGACGGTAGAAGAGTCGAGCTTTGACTCGTGGATCAAGTATTACCGCCAGGATGAAAACTCGATAAACTCGCAGGTTTCGTATTACGACAAAGGTGCGTTACTGGGACTATTGCTCGACCTGGAAATTCGTAAGAGAACCTCTGGCGATAAGTCGTTGGAAGACGTGATGCGTTATCTTTACGCAGAGTTCTTCAAGAAGAACCGCAATTATGGGCCGTCGGATTTTCAAAAGGCGTGCGAGCTGATGGCGAAGTCCAGTCTTGAAGACTTCTTCAACAAGTACGTGCGCGGGACGGAAGAGCTTGATTACAACGCTGGACTCGAAGCTGCTGGGTTGCGTCTCGATACGGCAGCGGGTACTGGCGGCGTTTACTTCGGAGCAGATGTTGCGCAGGAGAATGATCGATTGACCGTGAGGCGTGTCTATGCCGGATCGCCGGCTCACGAACAGGGACTCAATGCCGGGGACGAGATCGTTGCGATGGACAATATGCGAGTTACGAGAGACTTCTTCAACGCGCGGATGGCAGAGAAGAAGCCAGGTGATCCTGTTAGCCTGACAATCTTTCGTTTCGACGATCTGAGTACGTTATTTATAAAGCTCGGCGAGCGCCGCGAAGGAACATATCGCATCGTGCCACTCCCAAACGCTACGGAAGCACAAAAGCGCATTTATCGAGGCTGGTTATCCGTGTAATCTGTGGCTAAAACAGACATGGCATCCACTTACCAAAACATCCGTTTCCGCATTGACGATCGCGTCGCGCGGATCACTTTCGCGCGTCCACCGCTAAACGTCTTCAACATCGAGATGATGCGCGAGATTGCGAAGGCGCTCGGTGAGTGCAATCAACGCGAGCTCGTGGCTATCGTTTTTGACGCTGACAAGGATTGTCGTGCATTCAGCGCCGGCGTTGCCGTTGAGGATCACGTCCAGGAAACGATCTTTCAAATGCTCGACGCGTTCCACTCAATCTTCCGTCACTTGGAACAGTTAGCGAAACCGGCCATCGCGTTGATTGATGGCGCCGCTCTTGGTGGCGGCTGTGAACTCGTCGCTGCGTGCGATATCGTCATCGCTTCAGACCGCTCGCGATTCGGACAGCCGGAGATCAAGCTCGGCGTGTTTCCCCCTGTGGCCGCAGTGCTTCTCCCTCGAGTTATTGGCGAAAAGCGCGCTCGGGAATTGATTCTCACAGGCGAGATAATCGATGCTGTCGAAGCTGGCCGCCTGGGTTTGTGCAACCACGTGGTGCCTGGAGCACATCTCGAACCAAAACTGCTCGAGGTACTGTCGAAGTTGAGAGAACTGTCGGGCACTTCGCTCAGTTTCGCGCGACAGTCGCTCGATCTCGGACGCGGCAGATCCATCGAAGACGCATTAAGCGAACAGGAAAACATCTATCTGCACGAATTGATGAAGACTCAGGACGCGAACGAAGGTGTGAAAGCATTCATGGAGAAGCGGAAAGCGAATTGGCGGCACCGGTAAATATGAATATTTCACGCAAAGACGCAAAGAAGCAAAGTTTATTTCAGGAGTCTTTCTTTGCTCCTTTGCGTCTTTGCGTGACACTTCTTTTTTTAGCGCTGTGTTTTTCTACAGCACTCGCCCAAAAACCGACCACCAAACCCGGCTCGCATTCAACGCGCGTTCGCCCTTCGATGTCTGCTGAAGCGAAGGCCCTGCTCGAAGACGCAATCGGCGTTGTGTGCACGCAGGCGAAGCTCGATCCAAAGAGCAGTGTCGCGATCGACGAGATGCAGGCGCGCCCTTCGTTACCGGTTCACAGTCCTGATGCGCGCGCTGGTGCTGAGCGTGCACAGAAGCTTCTGCCAGTCGCGAAAAAACTCGTTATCAGTTCACTGCGCCAGCTCGCAACTGAGTATGGCTTCCAAAAATCTCCAAAGTTCAAATCGAAACTGAGCCTCGCCATCGCGAGAGTCAACGAGGTCAGGCGAGTCAAGCCCGACATGGAGGCGCGTGACAACGCTTCGGTGTATTTGAGCCGGCCACACGTGATAACGTTCGGCACGCTTTTCCTCGCAGGCTTACGTTCTGACGAAGGAATGATTAGCGTACTGGCCCATGAGCTGATGCACGTTGCTGACGGTGATAACGATAGTCTGCGATCGCTCGTGACCGCAGTGGGAAGCAAAGCCTCGGATCTCACCGGGCTCGACATTCACGGACAACGCGGCGAGGAGATCACTTGCGATCTGATTGGCGCGATGGCAGTTCGTGCATACATTGTGAGCACGCCTGATTACGAGTCCATCTCGAGACGATTAGCGCGTTCAATCCAGCATAACTGTGTCGAGCTCGACGAAGGCGACGAGGACCATCTCTCGCCACGCAACACGATCCGTGCGATTCTTGCGTTGAACTCCGGTCTGGTTCGCGAACTGATCAACGATCGCTTCTAATGCCCCAACGACGCCCAGAAACCATTTTGTGCTTTTTGTGCCTTTTGTGCTTTTTTGTGGCTGGTTGTCGCTCAGTTATAGATCGCCAGGATGTGAGACCGCGTGTCTTACGCGACGTGCCGGCACGAAATCTCGCGTATCGTCTCACTCCTGACGTTTCGCCGCCATCAGGTGAAATCGAGGACTTCGACAAGTTTCCCGCTGTTGCGAACGACTTCGCTGGCAAACGCCAGGATGAAGCACTCATTCGAACGGTCGTCTCTCCGGACGGGCGACGCGTGCTTGCACTTTACGGCGGCGCGGACGATCCCGGCTCGACGTTTCGCATCGATCTCTACAATTCCGACGGACAGTTTCTGCGCAATCTGATTCCGCCCGATCTGGCCTGCGTTTTTCCGGAAACTGTTACGTGGTCTCCTGATGGAAACTTCATTAACTTCATCGCGCGCAAACGCGTCATGCCGAGTCCGAGCCCGACGCCTTTTGATGAGCTCGTGCCTGAGGTTGGGGCTTCACCGTTACCATCGCCATCCACGTCGGTTGCTCCGATGTTTGCTCCAGTCGCGAGTTTCTACACGGAACAGATCTACATCTGCAATCGCGATGGATACGATCTGAAGCCACTCACTTCGCGTGATGGACTCATTTATTTTTACTTTGTCTGGGCTCCTGATGGTCACGCTATGGCGGCGCTGGCATGCAAGGAGGAGGAATGGAATGAGCGTGAGCGGCAGGGCAAACTGCCGGCCGGTCGTCCGCGTTTGATTTCGCAAGACGGTACAGAGCGTTTGCTTGACGATGGATTAACGGATGCATTACCCGTGTGGTGTCCAGACGCGTCGAAGGTTGCAACCGCGTTTGATACAGACGTGGCGATATATGATGCGGGAGGTAAAACGCCGACGCAGGGACGTTTGCCGCTCGGCGACCTGTTGATTGCGGCGTCGGTAGCTTACGATCAAAAGACAACTACCAGAAAAGCGAATGCCAACACGACCACAAATCAGAACGTGAGTTCAGTGCCAACGACGCCGGCGTCGTTCAATCCGATCGTGCGGCTCGACTGGCGCCGGCCCGAAGCACTCTACTTCCAAACGGCATACGTTCGCGTGCGGCCTGAAACCATCAACACATTTCAGCGTTGGCACCAGCTAAACCTCAGCGCCCAAGCCGCGATCCTCAAGTGACGGCTTTAGCCTGCGGCGTGGGCGTCACCCGCCTTTAGCCTGCGAAGCAGGCGGCAGCATAAAGCCTGGGGCGTAAGCCCCAGGATCGCAAAACAAAATTGATTGCGAGCCCATGAAATGGGCGAAAGCCCGCAAGAGTTAAAATTTTGCCGCAGTCTGTCGCCCGCTTCGCGGGCTGGAAAAATTTTAATGCTTTTGATCCTGGGGCTTACGCCCCAGGCTTTATGCTGCCGCCTGCTTCGCAGGCTTAGGCCAACGACTGCTTCGCAGGCTTAAGCCGACGACTGCTTCGCAGGCTTAGGCCTGAACGTACCTAAGCCGGTGGTTGTTGTTGACCCTCAGATACCATTTGCCTCGCGGCGTCCTGGACCTTGTCGAGCGCGCCGCGTGCGACGTCCTGGACGCTATCAACCAGACGTTCACCTGTTTCGCCGATGTACTCAGTCTCAAGTCGCGTGCTCGGTAACATGAGTCCTACTGCCGTTCCCGCTGCAACAGCAACCGCACCCACTGCGAGCGGATTGTCATGCAGCATTTGCCCAAAACGCGAAGTAACTACCGACGCCCCGTCCACTGCTTTCGTCCGCAGATCATTCAACGCCTGCGTCGAACGATTTGCGAGATCGCCGGCAGTCTCTTTCATGTGATCGAGAGGGCCACTACCTTGTGGCTGACGCATCTGGCCAACATCGCCCATCTCGTAGTTGCTACGTCGTCCTTGCGACAATTGTCGTGAACTACTGCCATAGTTCTGTCCGCGAAAGTTTCGCACTAAAATCATGCCAACTCCGAGACCAATCAGCGCCACGGGAATCGGATTCCTCCAAACGCTGTCAGCCACTGACGTCCCGGCCTCTTTGATTGCAGTTCCCGCACGACCCGCCACTTCAAGTGCCGGCTCTGTCACTCCACTAATGGTTTCTCCTACTCTCTCCATAACTTTTTCAACCTTTCCTATCGTGGCTTCGCGAACGGTTTCTTTAACTTGACCCATTAAATGTTCCGGACTGAGCCTTTCTTGAATTTCATTGATCGTTTGACTCATTTCAGCTCTGGTGTCTTCAATGTCCGCCCGAATTTGTCCGGTATTCTCATCGTAATCGTCAGCGGTTGTGGAAGTCGTCCGCAACTCATCCGAATCCGTAGCGCTTATTTGATTTGTTCCTTCACCCATGTTGCGTCCTCCTTCAAAGTTTCCACTGTTTCTCGCGGTGTCAGGTCGGTTTGTTGAAGTGCCGTCAACGCCTTGCCGATCAGCAACCAACCAATTATGGCGACCACCACTCCGACCAGTAACGTCGCGCCCCAATTCGGCATGACCTTTGCCAACAACATGATGATGGCGGCGATAATCGCCAGTGCCGCTGCGTAGGCGACTGCACCGCCAACAACCAAATAACCAACGTTCCTGCCGATGTACTTTGCTTTCTGACCGACCTCCACCTTTGCAAGAGCAACTTCCTGTCGAACCAGGTTGCTCATCTCGCTGGCGAGATCGCCGAACAGATCGCCAAGCGGCCGGTTTTCCAAAGAGCGGTTTTCATTCATTCGTTGCATGTCACACCTCCTACTTCACTAAATGCGGTTCGGAGAGGTTGACGTTTGCGCTCCGGAAACATTTGTATTGAATGGTTGATGCCCAGCTCCGGTGTCCATTGGTGATTTAGTTCCTGTGTTCGACCAACGTTGAGTACCGGTGTTTCCTGAACTGCTTGCGGCTGATTCCAGCGACGACTTGATCACACGTGCGCCAGCGAATCCCAAAAGAAACGCGCCACCGATCAAAAGCGCGGGCTGGCGTCGTCCAAATTTCTGTACGTCGTCGAGTAGCCGTTTTGGATCCTGATCGCGCAGATACCTTGCCACTCGGTCAAGGCCGTCAGCGGCTTTGTCGCCGTACTGGGCTGCGAAACGTGCAATCGGTCCGTTGCCTTCGTTATTCAGAGTTTCACCAAAACGTCTCACCGCATTGACTACGGTGCTCAGTTCGGACGCTGCTGTTTCTTTCTGACGGTTGATCTCATCGCCTGCTCGTTGTTGAACCTGATTCACAACGTCGCTGGTTGTTTGTTTAGCTTGTTGCAGTAGATCCTGTCCGCCTTCGTTCTGCGAACCCTGATTCGACTGTGAGCCCTGTTTCTGTTGGTCACCCACAGCGCCATGGCTCCGTTGCGGAGTGATACCCGCGCCCTGGGAACCAGTAGCACCCTGGTTCTGTGTGCCACCCTGGTTTTGCGAACTAGTCGCACCCTGACCCGGCGAAGGCGCTTCGTCTCCGACCTGCTTCTTACTTGCTGCCGTCTTTGAAGCAGTTGCGGCGCCGGTGCCTTTCGAGTCTTTATTATCTTTCCTGTCCATTGATTAACCCTCCCATGTTCGTTCTTGCAGAATAAGGTGCCAGTTAACGAAAGATTTATTTCGAAACGAATTTTTTGCGTTCATTTTGTTGTGAACAGAAAACGCAAAGAGTCACAAAAAGCACAATTCGAGTATTCATTCGCACAGGTATGGTGTTTGACTGACACTCTACAAATCAATCCATCTGCAAGGGGGACTTCATGGCTACAAATACACAAACAAACTATTTACCTGAGCGAGCGAGACCGGGCTTACGTTCAGCCAGCGCCAAACGATTGGCTAAGGGGTTAGGGTGGTTTAGCGTCAGTCTTGGACTCGCGGAATTACTCGCTCCGCGCGCTATCGCAAACATCTCCGGTGTTTCAAACAAACACACCGGTTTAATACGACTGTACGGTCTGCGCGAACTCGCTTCGGGAATCGGAATTTTTGCTCAAAAGAAACCAACGGAGGCAATGTGGTCTCGCGTCGCGGGTGATGCGATTGATCTCGTCAGTCTCGGCGTCGCCTGTTCCGCGCCCGACGCAAAGCGCGGAAGAATAACTTTCGCAACTACTAGTGTGCTCGCAGTTACCGCGCTGGATATGATCTGCGCAATGCAACTCAGCAATGGTAACCACGGAATTCATGCGAGTGCTTCGTGCGTTGTGAATCGCCCGCTTGAAGAGGTCTATCATTTCTGGCGCGACTTCCAGAATCTGCCGCGTTTTATGCGCCATCTGGAGTCGGTCACTGATATGGGAGAAGGCCGTTCACGCTGGAAAGCCAAAGGCCCGGCGGGAATGGACGTGGAATGGGAAGCGGTGATCGTCGCTGACGTCCCAGGCGAAGTGATCACGTGGCGGTCTTTGGAAAACTCCGACGTCGACAACGCGGGCGCCGTTCGCTTTGAGCAAGCCCCGGGCGGACGAGGCACGATCGTCAAAGTTAATTTCGAATACAAGCCTATCGCGGGCGTGATCGGCGCAGGTATCGCAAAACTGTTTGGCGAAGAACCGAATCAACAGTTGGACGACGACCTGCGACGTTTCAAACAGGTTTTGGAAGTCGGCGAAGTAGTGGTTTCAGACGCAACGCTGCTGGGCACTGGTTACATGTCACAACGCCCCGGCAGACCAGCATCCGCCAGTGAACTTAAAGGCGCTGAGATGTTGCCGAGTGAAACGGCGACTAACTATCGATCAGACAACGAACGCAGAGCGGAAGGGAGGACGATGTAGCAATGAAAGCCAACTGTTGGTATGGCAAAACGATGATGCGCGTCGAAGAGGTTCCGGATCCGCAGATCCTAAACCAGAGCGATGCGATCGTGAAGATCACCTCCACTGCAATCTGCGGCTCTGACCTGCATCTCTACAACGGATTCATTCCGACGATGCAGCGCGGCGACATACTCGGCCATGAGTTCATGGGCGAAGTGGTTGAAACTGGTCGCGAAGTTCACAACCTGAAAGTCGGGGATCGGGTGGTTGTTCCTTTTCCGATTGCGTGTGGCAAGTGTTTTTTCTGCAAGGAGCAGATGTTTTCACTTTGTGAGAACTCGAATCCCAACGCATGGATGGCAGAGAAGATGTTTGGCCATGCAACTTCAGGGATGTTTGGATATTCGCACCTGACCGGCGGCTTTGCAGGCGGCCAGGCGGAGTACGCGCGCGTTCCATTTGCTGACGTCGGTCCGATAAAAGTGCCGGATCACTTGAGCGACGAACAAGTGCTTTTCCTGTCAGACATTTTCCCAACCGGTTACATGGGCGCAGAGATGTGCGACATCAAACCCGGCGACACGATCGCAATTTGGGGATGCGGACCTGTCGGGCAGTTCTCGATTCGCAGTGCTTTTCTGCTCGGCGCAGAGCGAGTGATCGCGATCGATGAGGTACCTGAGCGTCTGAAGATGGCTCAAGATGGTGGCGCCGAAACTATCAACTTCCGAGAGCAGAACGTTTACGAGGAGTTGATGGATATGACCGGCGGCCGCGGGCCTGACGCATGTATCGATGACGTTGGCATGGAGGCACACGCACCGGGAATTATCCACGCTTATGATCGCATGAAGCAGGCGATGATGCTGGAAACGGATCGGCCACACGCATTACGTGAAGCGATCATGTGTTGCCGAAATGGAGGCACAATCTCGATCATCGGTGTCTACGGCGGACTCATCGACAAGTTTCCAATAGGATCGGTGATGCAGCGTTCACTCACGATCAAAACCGGACAGGCGCACGTGCAGAGATACATGCGACCATTGTTACAGATGATCGAGAATGGCGACATCGATCCCTCGTTTGTCATCACGCACCGGATGAGTCTTGACGAGGCACCTTACGCCTACGACATATTCAAGAAAAAGGAAGACAACTGCATCAAGGTGGTGCTGAAGCCCGATTGGAATGGAGATGGTGCAGCGAAAGACGACAACTACAGCGTTGTTCATTAACAGGTGAATAAACCACAGATCTACGCGGATGAAGTACGGATCAAATCCGTTCTTCATCCGCGTTTATCTCGTGGCTCAAATTCAGTGTTGCTATCTGTGCTTTTGTGCTTCTTTGTGGCACTATAAACCTGCTCAGAAGTAGTAGTTCTCGGCCCTTCAGCAATGTTCCCGCGGTTTCATATTTCGACGACTAAGTCTGAGTTTGTCGCTCCAGTTAGAGAAGGCTACATCGTGGACGCCAACCCGCGCAGGTTTAACGTCGCTCCCAGGACCCAGCGTTAGTATCACTTAACTGCTTTAGTTCTACACGAAATACTTTCCACGGTTTTATCACATAACAATGAGGCAGCAGAAAAACTCTGACCCCCCCTGACTCAAATTTCAAAATAAGAGGAAAACTCCCATGGCTGAACCCGACGATGCAAACGATGTAAAAGACTGGAACGCGATGATCTACCTCGCCGGAGAAAACAATCTGGCAGATGAATGCGTCTTTGCTCTCAAGGAATTGAAACGAGCTCGGCCGCGCCGCAAGAGCAAACACACCAATAACGACATTAAAGCCCTCGATAAGGAAGTCGATGCACGAGTCAAAGTAGTAGCCCAATTGGATGCTGGTGGCTTGGGCGGCAACGAGGTGCGTTACATTCTTAAGCGAGGCGATGAAGATGGCGAACTTGAGGAAAACGCGATCACGAGAATAGATACGACAGAGACTACTTATCGTGGCGTGCTGAAAGACTTTATTTCGTCGTCGATTCTTCTCAAAGGTCGCGCTGAGCATTACCTCCTGGTTCTTTCAGGACACGGCAATGGACTTATCAGTGATTTTCTTTCACGAGACCTTGATACGCCCGACAAACTCAGTATCCCCAAGATCCAATGGGTACTTCGAGAAGTAAAACAAGACGTGATTGAGACCTTTGGCAAGAAAATTGGTCAGAATTTCAAGATCGACATTCTGGGCCTCGATAGTTGCATGATGAGTATGGCCGAGATCGGTTATGAACTTCGCCACTATGTAAAGTACATGGTAGGAGCCGAAGGCTTCGAACCCAATTCCGGATGGCCTTACGAGCGAATACTCTCCGCCATACTGACTAAGCCTGACATCAAGCCAGACGATCTGGCCGTTCAAATCGTAGAGCGTTACGTCAAGTACTACACGGACTATTTGCCGGCGGCTCGTTCTGTAGACCTGTCAGCGTGCGATTTGAGTAGGTGTGACGAGCTTGCGAGCGCGATCAGGGAACTTGCGGACCAATTGTATGAAAAGATCTCGAATCCGGAAACGATGAGACATGTTGTACTTGCCCATTGGGAGGCGCAATCGTACAAGGATGACCAATACGTCGATCTCTATGACTTTTGTGACCTACTAGATCGGGGCCAATTCGAGTCAGACTTGGAAACGAAGACTGTGACAGGCTCGGTTGTCATGAGAGGTCTGAAAGTTGACGATGACATCAGAACTGCCTGTCACAAAATAAAGAGAATCCTGACTGGTAACGGAACGAATGGCGATGACCCGAAGGGTGCCGAACCGATGGTCATTAGGTCTCGTCATAGCGGACCCGCTGTTCAGTATTCTCGTGGTCTTTCAGTGTATTTCCCATGGTCCAATGTAATTGACTCGTACGAGGAGCTGGAGTTTGCCAACGACACTAATTGGAGACGCTTTCTGCTCAAATACGTCGAGTTAACACGACGACGCAAACGGCCGTGTCCTACGGATATGACGCAACTTCGGATCGTAGAGGGTCGATTGTTCTTCAATCCAGTAACTGCAGGCTTCGATTTTCTGTTAACAGAGAACAAGGATGCCCCGACGGTTAACAAGGTTTTGGGCAATAAGGTGGGCGGCATGAAAAACCCCCCTGTCGATCATATAGTTTGTGAGTGTCCGACGAATCATTCGAAAAAGCCGGAAGATAAATCCAAGGAAAATGCTCCGCCTCCGGTGTCCCAGGAGAAGCAGTGGACCCCGGAGAAACCAACAACTAGTGAGACAAGCGCTGAGCCAAGTGTAGACCCGAGCGTGGAGTCGACTGGGTCGAGCCCGCGGCGACAGGCACGCAAAAAATAGTCTTGCTGGCGACGCTGTCACAAGTGATACGGTGAACTACCTACCACGTTTCGGGACATGTTTCTGCTGTGCGATTCTAATCGTGCTCTACTTGTCATCTGTGCCGGCGCTTCCTGCTCCGGCACAGTTGACGGGCCCGAGGTTGTCCCCCTACCAAGCCAAAGCTGATAGCAAGAACCGTCAACTGGCCGAAAAGGCATTTGCCGAAGCTGAACACCTCTGTTCCGAAGGTGATGCCGATTCGTGCCGGCTGGCGCTAGTGAAGTACGAACGCGCTCTTGTGCTTTGGAAGACAGTTGATGATAGGGAGCAACAGGGAACCACGCTTAGAAGAATAGGACGAATCTATTCAGGATTAGGCGACTCAAAGAGAGCTCTTGAGTACTTCATTCGATCGCAAAAGCTTTGTGAGACATTTACGAGTGTCCGTTGCAATCTGGAGACACGAAACGAGCTCAGTCCGTTGTACGTTTTACTCGGCGACGTCGATAAAGCGTGGGAGCAGTGTGATGGAGCATTGAAACTGAGTCGCGAGTCGGGAAATCGAGCGGCCGAGGCGCAAGCTCTCTATAACATTGGTGACGTCTATTACTATCGTGGCAACCAGGAGAAGGCAATCGAACTGTTCCAGCAGGCCTTATCGATTTGGAAAGAGCTGGGAGATGCCAAAGGCCAGGCGCAAACATTTCTTTATCTTGGATACTGCTTCTCGGGTTTAAGCAATACTCAGCAAGCAACAAATACCTACGCAGAGGCGTTGGCGCTTTTTGAGAAAGTCTACGACATTCGTGGTCGGGCACAGACGCTAACGGCCATCGGTCACCTGCACAATGGGAATGGCGAAAGACAGGCAGCTCTCGAACATTACGATCGTGCCGCGCCTCTTTTTCGTCGTGCCGGTGATCGTCTCGAAGAGGCCAGGGTGCTGAATGGAATGGGTTTTATTTACAACAAACTCGGCGAGCCGAAACGAGCAATTGAATATTACCAACAGGCCCGACGATTGTTCCGTAGTCTTGATTACAAAATTGGTGAGTCGTCCACGTTGTTTCTCATCGGCCAGGTCGAACTTGCGATCGGCGATCACGCTGCAGCGCTTCGCGACCTGCAGGAATCGCTGAGCATCATACGGTCAGATGAGCGTCTCGAAGCGACTTTGCTGTCGGAGATCGGAATGGCCCGCGCATCGTCGGGAGATATAAGTGGAGCATTCGAAGCCAGCCGCCAAGCTCTGGCGCTGAACCAAAAAGTAAAAGATCGCTATCGCGAATCCTACACACTCAGCAACATTGCCTATCTTCATGAACGCACCGGAGCCAAACAGCAGGCGCTCAATAGCTATAACGACGCGTTGGCATTGAGCAAGGTCATAGGCGATCGTCCGGGCCAGTCACTGATGCTCTTTAACATCGCGCGCGTTTTGCGCGATTTGGGGAATCTCGATCAGGCGCGACGCAACATTGAAGAGGCACTTGAGATTAACGACACGTTACGCACTAAAGTCTCCGGCGACGAGATGCGCGCCCTGTATACCGCTACAGTTCATAGGTTGTACGACTTCTATGTTGATCTGCTGATGCGACTCAATGCGAGTCGTCAGGATGAAAGTTTTGTAGTCAAAGCTTTTGAGGCAAGCGAGCGCGGACGTGCACGGTCGTTGCTTGAAATGCTTTCGGAAGGACGGCAAAACATTCGTGAGGGAGTTGATGCGGCGTTGCTCAAACGAGAGCAGGACTTGCAACGGCGCATCAGGGAAACAACAGCGCAGCGAATTCAGTTGGCTGAAGATGAAAGTTCAGCCAAAAAGGTAGCTGAGCTCGAGAAGCAACTGGACGAGCTAGCCACCGAATACAAGCAGGTACAAGGGCTCATCCGAGCGTCGAGCCCCAGATATGCTGCCCTAGTCCAACCAGTTCCGCTCTCGCTTCGGCAAGTGCAACAAAGCGTGCTGGATCCGGAAACGCTTTTGCTTGAGTACTCGCTCGGCGAAGAGCGGAGTTATGTGTGGGCAGTGACACACGACTCGTTCAAGAGCTTCGAATTACCCGCACGTGCTCAGATCGAAACTTTATCCCGACGCGCATACGAGCTTCTGACCGCAGCTAATCGTTCAGTCGCGAACGAAACCCTTCAGCAGCGGCAAGCACGCATTCGGCTGGCAGAAGATGAATTCGCACGCACATCAGCAACGCTCTCGCAGATGATTCTTGGACCAGTTGCCGGCGAACTGCATCAGAAACGGATCGTGATTGTTGCTGATGGAGCCTTACAGTACCTGCCGTTTCCGGCGCTGCCGTCGCCGGTGCCTTCGAGCAATTCTGCGGCACCATTGATCGTGGAGCATGAAATCGTTTTGCTGCCGTCGGCATCTGCTCTTTGGTTGATGCGTGAAGAGTTGCGTGGTCGTCAACCGGCGCCGAAAACAGTCGCGATTCTCGCTGATGCAGTCTTTGATAAAGGTGACGCGCGTCTCGCAGCAACGGCAAAGGGTGTCTTACGTAATCGCAGCAAAAACTCTCCTGATCTTGTGCTCCCCAGTGCACAAACCAGGGCTTTGCGAAGTTTCGATGGACTTGGAACGGGACGCGGCACATTCGGGCGCTTGCCCTTCTCGCGGCGCGAGGCCGATGCGATTAAGGCCTTGATACCCGAAAAGGATGTGATGCTTGCTTTAGGTTTTCGCGCCAGTGTTGCCACCGCAACGAGTGCGGAACTGTCGCAATATCGCTACGTTCATTTTGCCACTCACGGTCTTCTCAACAGTGAACAGCCTGAGCTCTCCGGCATTCTTCTCTCCTCCTTCGACGAGTTTGGCAAACGTCAAAATGGATTCCTGCAATTACATGATGTGTACAATCTCAAGCTCTCAGCGGACCTTGTCGTACTGAGTGCGTGTGAGACGGCACTTGGCAAAGACATTAGGGGCGAAGGATTAGTTGGTTTGACGCGCGGCTTCATGTACGCCGGAGTTCCTCGCATTGTGGCAAGTCTTTGGAATGTGGATGATGCGGCTACCGCCGAGCTGATGCGAATGTTCTACAAAGCAATGCTAACGGAAGGAAAGCGGCCCGCGGAGGCACTGAGAACCGCGCAGGTTCACATGTGGCGCACGAACCAATGGTCATCGCCGTACTACTGGGCTGCGTTCACGTTGCAGGGCGAGTGGAGGTGAGTGGTGGTAAATCGCCTCATGCGTAAAAAAATGATTTTCTCTCCTCTGAGCACTTTGCTTTCTGTCGCAAAAGCGCGAGAATTAGCCGCGAGCGCGCATCCAGGATTTGCGTCTCCCGTCCTTCCGACGCACAAATTAGTAAATCTTTTGACGGAGTATTTTCAGTACGTGGATTCCCCGACCCTACCTAAAAAGGAGTGGGTTCTGACGAAGGAGGCATTTGATCGCTTCCTTGACCGTCTGGACGTCGTTCGCGACAAGGCGGGCGAGAAGTACGAATGCATTCGTCTCAAGCTGTTGAAATATTTTGAGTGGCGTGGATCCGACCTTCCCGATATGGACGTTGATGAGACGATCAACCGCGTCGTCCGCAGAATCGATGAGGGAGAAAACGTTTACAACCTCAACGGTTACATTTACGGAGTCGCCAAGCTCGTCTATGCCGAGTCACTTAAAAGACGAAATCGGAAGCAGGAATTAATCGATGATACTTCTCGTCATGAACTGATTATCGAGCCCGATAATCCTGAAACGAGTGAGCGGCTGGGATGTTTTGATCGATGCCTGGGTTATTTGACTAACGAGGATCGCGAGATCATCACTGAGTATTATCAATATGAAAAGGGTCAGAAGATCGCGTACCGAAAGCAACTTGCAATTCGTTTTGGCATTACACCGAACGCGCTGCGCATAAGGGCGCACCGCCAGCGCGTTAATTTGGAGGCATGTGTTGGTGAATGCCTCGGACGGTGCGCATAGGAGTAGTTAGTTTTGGCAAGTGAGACACAAGCAGAGACGAGACGATTCCAGCATTTGCTGGGGTTGAGTTCCGAGGCTGAGCGTGAGCGTCTCGAGTCGGAATTTTTCGACGACGACGATGCGTTTCAGGAAATGCTGACAGCGGAAGACGATCTCATCGACGCTTACGCTCGCGGTGAGCTTTCTGCAAAAGAACGCAAGCAGTTCGAAAAACGTTTCCTGACGTCAGCGCCGGGGCGAGAGCGCGTTCAGTTTGCCCGCGCCCTCGCGGGTCCGCGGGCTGAGCAGGAGGTTGGAGCATCTACTTGGTGGCCCGGTTTCTTCAGTTCATTTGCAGGAAACAGTGCGTTCGTTCGCGCTGCCGCAGTCATGGCTGTGCTTGTCGTGGCAGTTGGTTTTTCGTGGCTCCTCTTCGAGCGTTCAAGAATGAACAATGAATTGCGTGAGTTGCGTGCGGAGCGAGTGCGGCTCACGGAGGAGTCAGCGGAACTGCGACGCATTGCCGCTGCCGAGCGCGCGCGAAGTGCAGAGTTAACAGCGCAGGTTCCGGCTCTGCCGACCAAGCCTGAAGCTCAGCCCATCCAGGAACCAAAAACTACGGACCAATTCGTCAGTATTGCGTTTGCTCTCAGCCCCGGCAGTGTCAGAGGTGGTGGCGGCAAGATATTGTCAGTGCCGCAGAAAACCCGTTCCATAGTTTTACGCCTGAGTTTCGAACGCCCTTCATCACATCAGGAATATCGAGCAGCAATTGAAACCCCGGACGGCAGTCCTATATGGCGCAACGACTCCTTCGGTTCTCGTCCGAAGGTAACCGAGTTGACTGGAATCAACCTTCCCTCGATTCCGTCCAGTGCCTTACCGCCGGGCGACTATGTTCTTTTGCTAAGTGGCAAGCGCTCAGATGGCAATTTCGAACCCCTGGCAAACTATTCCTTCCGCATCTCGCGCAAGTAACACCCGCCTCAATAGAGATTTGCTGTTCCCAAATACCTGCATGTTACACTCAGAGCGTCACATGTTTTGAAGAAATTCGGTGAGTCCACCTAACTCAACCGAACGCGCAAGTTCTTGTGCCCCTGTAGCTCAACGGTTAGAGCAGCAGACTCATAATCTGTTGGTTCGGGGTTCGAATCCCTGCGGGGGCACTAATGGAATCAAGTAGTTAGCGGGAGCGGTTTGAGTGTCCGCTCCCTTCTTGTGTGCCTAGAGTGTGCCAGCACTTCTGAAAAGCAGGTTTTCAAGCTTCTCCGCGGCTGCTTTTTGCATGTCAGGCAAGACGTGAGTGTAAACGTCTAACGTGAGCGCGATGCTCGCGTGTCCGAGCCGTTCGCTGACCACCTTTGCGTTCTCGCCCGCTTGTAGTAGCAACGTGGCGCAAGTGTGTCTGAGGTCATAGAGTCGAATGCTCGTTGGTAGTCCTGCCCTTACCAGTGCGGGCTTGAATTTATCGCGCGTAAGGTTGGAAATGTTCAGTGGAGTGCCAATAGGCGTAGTAAAGACTAATCCGTGATCGTGCCAAGCCGGGCCAGACTTTAACCTTTCTTCCCCCTGCCGTCGCTTGTGTTCCGCGAGCACAGCGACCATTGAGAAAGGCAACGGGATTGTTCGGCGGGAGCGTGATGTCTTTGGTTCGGTGAAGTACCAGCCACCGCCTTTCGTTCGCCAGACCAGCGCTCTCCTGACGGTCACTGTCGCCTGCGCAAGATCAACGTCCGTCCACTGCAAGCCGAGATATTCTTCCGGGCGCATCCCGGTAGTAAGCGCAAGGGCGAACAGCGCCGCGCAGCGGTCGCCATTAAATGCGGCCAGAAAGCGCGACGCTTCTTCCGAGGTTAACGCTTTCATTTCTTTCCGCGCCTCCCTAGGCAATTGCACAAGTTCAGCCGGGTTGCGATATAGCATTCCCCACCTGACAGCCTGCTTGAGCGCAGACGAAAGAACCGCGTGAGTGTACCTAACGACTCGCGGACTCAAGCGTCGTTCCTGCATCGCGGAATAAAGGGATTGAATGTCGAGGGCTCGCAACGCCGATAGCTTAATCTTACCAAGTGGCTCGCGGACATAGCGCCTGAGCAGAGCCTCATACTCGACGAACGTCCGCTCGCTTACTTTCGGCTTTGCAGCAGACAAGAGCCATTTGTCGAGAAAGCCATTGACTGTCATAGGCGACGGCTCAACAAATGTGCCCGTGCTGATTGCAGTCAACGTACTATTGAGATATTTTTCGGCGTCCTTCTTATTGCCCTTAATTGTTTTGTTTAGATAGCGCCGCTTGCCGCTCTCGTTGCACCCGTCATAGATGCGCACTACCCAGGTATGTTCGCCGCGTTTGATTATCTGTCCCGCCATTCGCTTCACCTCTAAGTAAGATTGTTTCTCCGCACTGAACTATACGCTTATGCAGATAGTTAAGCAATCAGAATCTCACTGCATTGACAGATAGTTATATCTGAGTTATTAACCTCGACTATGAATCTACTGTCGTCAGCAGAGGCAGCGAAAAAGCTTGGCGTGCATATAACGCGAGTGCAGGTGCTTATCCGAGAAGGACGTTTACCCGCAAAGCTTGTCGGACGTACTTATGTGATCGAAGAGCCTGATTTGAGGTTAGTGGCTGAGCGCAAACCGGGCAGACCTCCGCGAAAGAGCGTGACATCCAAGATCGCGCAGAAAAAGGGGAAGAGGCAGAAAAAGAAAATCGGTTGAGATGACGCTTTCGCCTTTGTTGTTTCGGGGTAGGACGTAGGGGTTAGTTGTTTTCAAACTTGGCCGGACGGATAATTTTTTCAAAAAATTTTATTTTTTAGAATTGTTTAAGTCGCCAAATGCTTTTTCATTCATCCGACTTACTACGGCTCTCAGGTCAGAGATGTTGGTCTTCCCTATTTCCATCCAAACGGCGTTTAGGGCTTCAGCAATAGATTCGCCGCGATTTGAGCAAATGGACTGATAGTCTTGTTCGTCAAAATCATTGTTTATTTCCGCGCAGGCTAGTTGCATTGCGGTCGTCATAGCTTCCACTTGGTCATGTTTTTGACGCAATCGATTCAAAGCCAGCATAGCCTCTGTTTCTATATCCATCTTTTAGGTTTCCTTTCGCAAAGACTTCTCAAGTAGTTTTAGAGCTACGTTTCCGTGGACGCCGGCGCACTGGGGTCCGCTCTTTAAACAAGTCTTTGTGTCTTGTTTTCAGCATATAAGTCAATGCCTGATACGACATTCCGAGAGCGTAAGCGGCATAAGTAATACTGCCTTGATTGGCCTCCAGTGCGTGTTTGATTAGATCGTGCTCAAGTGACCGCACTTCCTCGGTTAGATTTCGCCCGGTAACAGGTCGCGGCTCTTCTACCACGGCCAAGCGATCCCCTAGCTCTTGAAACACAGTCAGGGCCACGTCCGCCGCACGGTTGCGGTCGTTAATGTGTTGAGAGAGATCGAGAGCGCGTCGAAAAATGGCGAGTGCCGCGCTGTAATGTCGAAGTCGGGCCAAGGCTGTGCCGTGCGTTGTTAATGCTTCCGCTAATAACGATTGCCTATCACTGTTTTCGAGAATCCGCACAGATGACCGTGCAACTTTTTCGGCTTCTGTGTTGCGTTTCTCTTTGAGGAAAACGCGGGCGCGAGTTTCGTCAACTTGCGCCACGGCGTTTTTGTCTTTCAGGTTAGTAAAGATGTGACGGGCGCGATCCAGATGTTCATGCGCTTCCTTGCAGTGATTGACCTTGTAAAGCAGAAAGCCAAGATTGTTTTCAACGTTGGCTAAGTAACATCTGTGCTCCGCTTGCTCAAAGTGATAACTTGCGGCAGCGTATTCGACTAGGGCGCGATCCAGATAGTCTCTTGGCCCTTCTGACTGCCAAAGCCAATCAAGAACGTCTCCGAGAGTCTGATGGTAACTGCCCTTGATCGTATGATTGTTAATCTTCTCGAACAGGGCTGCGTCATCTGTAAGAAGTCTTAATGCTTCGGTGAAGCGGCCCGCATCAATCTCTACGATTGCTGAGCGGAGAATGGCCTTCCCTTTTAACTCGCTGTCAGTGGGCAATTGCATAAGCGCGAGTTTAAGTAGGTCGGACGCGTTGTCGTATTCGCCCGTGCGCCAATAACACAGAGCAAGTTCTATCTGGGCTTCGGCTATTTTCTTCGTGTATTTTCCGGCCTCAAAAATGGCGAGGCTCTCGCTGATTAAGTTCTTCGCCTTTTCCTGCGCATCTTTGATCTGATGGCTGCTCCCGATTATTCCGGTGAGCACTCCCGCGCGTAAGAGAACCTCCGCAACCGTGTTGCGCTCCAAGCCTCTGAGTTTTGGACGCTCACTAATACGCGGCCAAAGACCACTAAGCACTTCCCGCGCGTCTTCGTACTCGCCTTTATTCTCAAATTCTCTGGCCAGTTCACAGCATAGCTCCGCCCGGCCTCCCACACTGAGGTTTGGGTTTAGTAACTCGCGTAAGAGTGAGGCTCTCAAAGTCATGTGAGCGCAAGGAAAAACTTAATAGAGCGCGAGCGAATCTAACGCAGTCCTTCATGCTCTTGCAAGAAAAGTTGTACTCGACTAGGTTGATGCAAAATTTCCATATTTCTTGCAAAATTTTTGCATCACTCTCTTGGGAGGCAACGAATGAAGACATTACGCCGAATGTGCGCCGCAACTACTCTCAGCTTCGTACTTGCGGTTGCTGCGTTTGCCGGGCAAATCCACTCGCCTGGATATGTGCCGCCGCCACCACCACCGCCGGGCGAAACAAATACGTCAACAACAACGAGCGTTACAACAACGATCCTCTTTACGCTCATTACCTTGATTCGCTAGGGCAACTTCTGGCTTCGCTGTGGACTGGCTTACTCGCGTTCGGCGAGCGGGTAAAAGTGTGTGCCTATGACAGCGAAAATCTTGCATGAAGTTTGAGAATTCGATCATCAACCGAAGCGTTGCGATGCCCTTTGGCGACAGATATAAAGCACACAGTTTGCGGCTAGCCTCACGCACGTCCGCCCAGAGTGTGAGGCTGGGGCGTCGCGGTTTGGTGAGGGACCGATGATGCCCAAAAGGGCGCTACTGATAGGTGGGTGTCGGTAGCGCCCGTTTCCTTACGGCCATGATCGAAATAGATGACTCCGAACTTGAAGAAGATGATCGCGAGTTTCTTAAACAGTGGGCTGAGGCATTAAGGGTGCCGCTCGGAGTTTTAGTCCTGCGAATCGTGGAAGCCGCAATAGACGGAGATCAGTACATTAGTCGTCCCTGATTAAGTGAAATCTTAACAGTAAATACTGAGCGACAGGATGAAAGAGTAGGGATAGAATTTGCAAGCTTTGCGAATTTAGGTAGCGAAAGCTTGCAAAAAGATGAAGCCAGCAAAAAGTGCGCAGGGAGAGGAACAAGGCGAGCTCTATCAGAGACGCTTGAGCACGCTGTTGGACCAGCAGCATCCGCTGTACGTGTTGGCGGAGGCCATCGATTGGGAGTTCTTTGAGCGGGAGTTTGGCTCGCTGTACGTGGAGCAGAAGGGGCGGCCTGGGTTGCCAATGCGGTTGCTGGTGGGGCTGCACTACTTGAAGCATCTTTACGATGTGAGCGATGAGCGGGTGGTGGCGGGCTTTGTCGAGAACCCGTACTGGCAATACTTCTGTGGCGAAGAATTCTTCGTGCACGAGTTGCCCTGCCATCCGACGAGTCTGGTGAAGTGGCGGAAACGAATTGGGCCAGGCGGGATGGAGCAACTGTTGGCGGAAACGCTGGCGGCGGGGCAACGAGAGCAGGCGCTGAAGTCGAGTGATATCCGGCGGGTGAATGTGGACACGACGGTGCAGGAGAAGGCGATCGCCTTTCCCACGGATGCGCGGCTGTATCACAAAGCGCGCTGCGTGTTGGTGCGCGAAGCAAAGCGGGTGGGGATTGAATTACGGCAGAGCTACCGCCGAGTAGGCAAGCGGGCGTTACAAAAGCAAGGCCGCTACGCGCACGCGCAGCAATTGAAACGGGCGCGCAGAGAGACGCGCAAGCTGCGCACTTACCTGGGCCGGATAATCCGCGACCTGCAACGCAAAGCAGCCAGCAGCGGCCTGGAACTGGACCAGCAACTGTCGCAGTACCTGGAACGGGCCACCCGCATCTATGAACAGCAGCGAGCAGACAAGCACAAGCTTTACAGCATGCAAGCACCGGAAGTGGAGTGCATCTCCAAAGGGAAAGAACACAAGAAGTACGAGTTCGGTTGCAAGGTATCGGTAGTCACGACTTCCCAGGCGTGGTTGGGTAGTCGGGATTGAGGCGCAGCACGGCAATCCCTACGATGGCCACACGCTAAAAGCGGCCCACGCGCAAGTGGCCAAGCTCACCGGAATAACTCCAGCAGAGATCTTCGTCGACAAAGGTTATCGTGGCAGCCAGCATCATCCGGAAAACGTCCAGGTCTACATCTCGGGCAGAAAACTGAGTGGCACGCTGAAACGTTTACTGCGTCGACGCTCGGCCATCGAGCCGGTGATTGGCCACTTGAAACAAGACCACCGGATGAAACGCAACTATCTGCAAGGCAAAAACGGGGATTGCATCAACGCCCTGTTGGTAGGCTGCGGCTTTAACCTGAGAAAACTCCTGCGAGTTTTCTTTTGGCTCATTTTTGGCGGAGCTGAGGAAGAAACGGAGCAGCGTTGGACTCCTCTGGGACCTCAACGATCGCTGATTACTCCAGGGCCCTGGCCTAAGTCTCAGATCACCTGAATCGGAAATCGATCTTTTCAGGGACGACTACATTAAGTTGAGGCCGCGAGACGATTGATCCAACCTCAGATGAGGCCGCGAGAGCCGCTGCCGGGTTAATAGGTAGGCCTTTGTGAGTGTTGCTGCTGACGGAAAGAAATAATTCAGGACTCTTGAATTGTTTTCTCAAACTGGTTTAGGAGACGAACGTGATCGAAAGTGCGAAGTGGAGCGCCTGAGTAGTATTTTTTCTGGGAGAATGGACTGTCAATCAACCTCTGGATCTGAAAAGGCGTATGAAGCTGTTTCGTTTGTGTAGCATCGAATGCTAAAGTGATTCCAATAGCCTCAAACGGTAAACTGCTACCGATATAACTACCAACCAAGTCAGTAATCTCCTTACCCAAAAACTGAAGCTTCGGGCTGATTGTCGGCAGCGACATATCACTTGAAAACACTATCTCGCTTAAATAATTTTTTCCGCTGATTAGACTCGGGCGATTGGACAATCCAAACCGTTCCGCGCCCCAATTAAGCATATCTTGTAGAATTTCCTCACAAGCATCTGTTGAAGCACTGGTCTCAACGACCACACCCCAATCGAAGAGAATCACCTTGTTGATCCCAACCTCACCAAACTTGCCCAACTCGAAGGTAATGCCTTTGCTTGAACTGTCTAATATTTCTTCGGCTGTAGTGGGGCGCTTGATGAAGGCATAGCGCTCAACAAAAGCGTTCATATAGTCGTGTGCTATCGGCCGACCATTGGGATTCAGTTCTTCAACGTTAAGATAACAAATTATTCTGGCTGTTCGGACTGCTAATAGTTCCATAACCACCTCTGACACCGCAATTACGCATTGGTTGATAGCGCAGCAACGCTAGTTCGTTGTTCCTCACGGTTTGACGGTTCACTCCCAGCCCATCTCTGCGCTTGTTTGAAGTCCTCAAATTGAAGGACATTTGATGGTTTGGGGATTGCTAGGTGGATAATCTGCGAGCTAATTACTTCAAAATCGTTGACAGGGAAGGTGGCAGCAGCCCGAATTCCACCCTCACTGAAGGCTGGATCGTCTTCAAAAGATGGCCTTGTTAGTGTCTCGCGTCTAAAGTGATCAAACTCTGTAAGAAAAGAGGCAAAACTTTCAAACTTAATTGAAAGGCGCAAATCAAACGCTTTTGCAAGCCGCTTTAGGGTTCGTACACTCCAGGCTTCATAGTTAACATCTTCCAAGACCGAAATGCGTTCCTGTCGCATGCCTGCGCGCTCTGCGAGCTGTCGCTGCGTCCAATTTCGATCTTCTCTAAGCACCTTGAGTTGTGTGGCAATATAGGTATTCAGGAAATCCTCAGCGTAAATATGCCGCGTCTCCTCGTCCCTAAACTCAACCCTCAGCCTATTAGTCAATTCGCTCATGTTCACACCGTCTGTTATTAGGATCTGCTAGGATCTCTTCCCGGATAATCGCTGCTCGCTCTGCTGCGTTAGCTGGTTGAAGTCGATTACCAACCTCAATGGCACCATACAGCAAGGTAAACTCAGTTTCATTTTCGACCGGCCCTTTACACAGCATTGGTCTAAGCTGCACATTCCCCTTTACTCGCAATTTGTAAATATGTGCGACACCAGTTCCCGCTAATAGCTGCGCCGGCAACTCCGGCCCCGCCTGAGCGAGCATATCCAATTTTGAGCGCAGTAACTTGCGTTGAACGCGCTCTAGCCTGCGTGTCCAATCCGCAATAAGATTGACGCCCTCCCGATCTACGTGATCGTAAATTGTCCACATACATATAAGAAATTTATCATTTCTCGAAGGCAAGCTTCAAGCAAACGTAGACTCCCTATCGCGGTAACGGTTGAGAATAGACATTCTGGAATCTACGGTTTCTCTTAACCAGCTCATATTTTTCGTATTTTTCAGCCGGGAAATCCCTTTTGCTACGTAAAAGTATATATGGCCAATTGGCCCGAATTTGGGCGAGACTTCTGCCTGATTGCGCCTCGTTAGTTCGCAGGTACGCGCACTTGCGGACCTAGTGTCTCCGTTAAGGCTAGTCTCTCGATCATGCAGCGATCCACCCATCGCCGTGGATGATGGATACGCTCCTAGTAGGCTTCTCCGAGCGTTGGCGCCGTTCGAGAATGATACCGGCTTGCGCGGGGGTTAACTTGTTAATCTCATCACCCGAATATCCGAGTGTGCGAAGGTCGTGATCCATCTTTCGAGTGATCATGAAGGGCAGGGAAGCTCTTGTGCTGTTTGAGGCGTGACACCGTGACAAGTCAATGTTTTCAGGGCTTTCATGTGTCCCGGTTCCGTGACAAGCTTCCACCCCGTCTCGCTTGAAGCTTTCGTCTGAGCCTTTATTTATCGGGCTTGTCACGTTGTCGCGCTTCGATTCCCTCAGACTATAAAGATAACGCTCAAAAGCCTCAGCAAAGTCTGCGGCCTCGTACCCCTTGGCGCGGCCTTGTCCAATCCGAAGATCTTTGGAATGCACGTCGTATGGTCGCAATCGGCGTGCAAGCCAAGTCTCAGTGATAGGCTTTCCCCGATGCGCTTCGGGCCAAGGGCGGTCGGCCATGCGGCAAAGCTCGTCAACTAATGCCTTTGAGAAGATCCGCTCTTTTTTCTTTTCGTGCAGAACCTTTTGAATATCTGCAAGCAACATCACACCGATCCCTTGCGCATCAATGTCCTCATTAGAAGTTAGCTTAGCGAACGCGACAGCCATTCGTTGCGGCCAATGGCCTCCAGCAATGTTCGCAATTGCAAAGAGTGGTCGCCAGTTGTCCGCAAGACGATTGAATAGACCAGGCGGAAGAACGGGGTCGCATGCTTCTAACGCGGCACGGTTATCAGCACAGAAGCGCACCAGTTTTTGGCAGAGTTCTTGCTCATGCTGAGTACGTCGAGAGTCGAATCGCTTTTGCAATTCGTCGCGCTTGGCGCGTTTAAGACGAATCACGATGGATCGATCATGTAACGTACCCGGTAGCGCGCCAATACCACATAGCACCACAGGAGCGAACACGTCGAACGCGCGGACCGCATGGCCCTCGCCTTGGCAGCGGTATGCCTTTCCGGTGCGCCGATGACCGGAGTTCAACATGCCCCGCAGGTCTCCATTGTCGCGGAGCCAGCTATCGCATTCATCTGCCAACACGGTAGGCCTGTTCGATTCAATCAGGCGGAATAGGACAGCCACGGTCAGGTTTTCCGCCAACACTGGACGCGCAACGAAAAGGGAAATTACTTCGCGGAGTGTTGTCTTCCCACACCGCTTATCTGGCGAAGAAATATTAAGACGCGGTGAACAGTCGAATACATCGAACACGTGAGTATGAGCGCACCAAAGTGCCAGAGCATCCGCCGCGCCGTCTGGCAGAGCAACGTAGCGTGAGAATGTTTCTGCCACTTCGTTGAGCACGGCCACAGCATTCACGGATTCCGGCCATAATTCTATGTCCTCAATGGCCACCTCTTTGCCTTGCACCACACCCGTACTATGAGCGTCGTGTGACTTTGGGCGGAGCGCGTCCACAAGTTTATCAAGAGTCGCTGTGCGGTAGCCGAGAGTCGCTGCTGCTGCTTTGCGCTCACGTTCGTATGCTAACTGGGGCAACGCAGCAAGCCGCTGCAATATTGTTTCGTCTGATTCCTGCTGAGGCGTAGCAGGCTGCGAATCTTGTTCTGACTCTTGTTGCGAGTGTGGCTCTTGCGGCAAGTCGGGTCTAGGGATTTCAACTGGCTGCATGGCGCTCCTTGCTGTCGCCAGCACCGTTAGTAACCCCATCGACTTTGCGATCTCCGATTGCGATTCTACTTATTGCCGTTGGATCGATCCTTATTCGTTTTCCAATTCGAAGGATCGCCGCCTCCGGTATTTGATTTTGACGAACTGCGGTGTAAATCGCTTGCTTCGACATTTTCAGAATTGGGGAAGCCTCGGAAACGGTAAGCCACGCTTGCATTGAAAGCACCTCCTAAACAAAAACATGGTCATCAGTATCAATTTCTACTGACGACCACAGAGTAAGCCTAATCCAAACTGTTTTCAGTAACGCGAATCCGCCAATTTCCGTTTCTCGAGTTACCCGTAAATCAATGACAATCGTTTCGGTGACGCCACACTTTCAGACCCTCTTCCGTTACTCCCTCATCCGGCCTTAGATCGTTCAAAATGTCAGCGACCAGCCGGTCGTGCCATTGGCCGGTGCGCTCATGTATGTGAGTGTAAATCTCTTTCAGTCTTGCCGTGTAATGAGGTCTTTTTTTCGGACCAAATTGACGAGCGAAATATCCGAGATTGGTGAGACCATTGAGCCGCACATCTCGCTTATTCCGAAGGAACCGAGATGGTCCGCTGAGAAGATCATCAACAGGGAGAATATGCCTCGCCACAAGCTCGCGGATGAAGGGAACTTGCATAAGTCGAGGCAACTCCGTTTGTAGTTCTCGCGTTATGCTCGCGATTCGATCTAGCGCCTCCAAAGTATAATCGCCTCGCGCGTCTAAGCCATCTAACGGCGTGGGCCGCATTTCAAAATGAGCCGTCTTATCGTCTATCCCTTTGACAAGAACTGGCTCGTCGTATAAGGAAAGAATGCACCATGTCAGCACAATCGGATCACAGCCTTCACTACATAGTTGTTCAAAGCTTAACCAACCATGTTGCGAGCCATTTCTCGTCAGGACTTGTTTAAGGTAGGGTTGTGCGCGCTTAGAAGAATTCGTGTGTGCCATCAGTGTGCGAAACGCTCCCTATCGAACCATCACTGAGCCGTACTCAGCCATTCTGAGCCATTATATAGGGAAGGTAAGAAGTGCTGACAGTCCAACACTTAAGTGCACTGGTGAGAACTAATCAAGACACGCCGAAACAAGGCCGCGGCGAGACTCATAATCTGTTGGTTCGGGGTTCGAATCCCTGCGGGGGCACCAAGAAATCAACTGTTTGCAGAATGTCACCGTAGAGGGCTGCCGTGCAGTTCCGGCTGGTATCGCTCTGTTGCATGGGCCAACGAACGCATTTCGTCGCAATGAAACATCTGCGCAAGTCGGTGACATTTGAATTCACAGTCACCGTTGGATTTATTGACTTTAGGGGCTTGTTTGGTTATCGTTCGGGCTCTTCGGCTAGAACAGTTGTAGCCTTTTTGGTCTTAACGCAAGCACAACCATAGCTGTCCAGTCTTATTCATTCGTCCTCGCCAGGCAGTCTGTCAGAACTTCGAATTTGAATCGACGTGTGCTTCCGACATGCCTCACAACCAAGATAAACATGTGGACACTGTCTGGCCGCCGCTGTCGAGCGCTTACCTCGATGTGTACGGACCCATTGACCCTGGAGTATACGCGGCTGCGGGCAAACTGTGGCATACAGCCCAAATTCAATTGCAGCGCGCCGGAATTCATTCAGAAGAGGGTCAGACTCTAATGTTAAGAGCGGTGGCACAAGTCACTCGCGCCATGGGGAAACGCACCGAAAAAGTCGAAAAATTAGAGGGCTACTTATGGGTAACCTTTCGTCGGATGTTGGTCCAAAAACTCGAGGAGATAGCTCTTCACTCAAAACTTGACGCTGAGTATGCGGCACGCTTCGTACCTTCGATACAGCGGTCCGAAGATGAGATCATCAAGATCATCTTGATGAGAGAGATTTACGATCGTGCTGACGACTGGCTCCGTCAAGTCATTGAATTTCTTGAACTGGGGCATACCTACGAGGAGATTGCGGAGTTCATGGGAGGACGCGCAAATGTTATTCGGTCTAAATTCAGCAAAAGAATTCGAAAATTGGCGAATCAAATCCGAGCAGAATGAGGCATAAGATCAATCATAAAACCCGGAGTTTATTCGTCGCAGCAGGTGCGATCCGGCACGGCTATCCCCTTTTATAGAAGAAGGCCTTATGAAAAGCGAATTTTGGAGACGACGTTTCAAGCGCATTCACGCATGGACCTCTGCCGATTCAGTATTTGCAGAAGACCTTCTAAAGGTAAGCAGGGATCATAGAACCAAAGATTTTCCGAATCCTTCACGTGAAGGGTGTGCGCCTTACCAAGCCCGGTTAAGGGCGTTCCGAAACGGAGAAATGCCCGTTCAAGAAGAGCGAGCCCATATCCTTAGCTGTTCGGACTGCTTTGCTGAATATCAAACTGCAATCGCGGAGTATCGAGCTGCAGTCAGCAGCTCGGAAAAACCTGTTACGCACGGCTTGCGTGCACAGATCGCCATACCAGCTCTCGCTTGTGCTGTCTTTTTGATATTAGCCGGCACGGTGATTTGGCAGGTCTTTATAAAACGTGATGACAAAGAAGAGCCAGCACAAGCCTTTATGACTCCGACACCTCAAGCTACAGCGCTCCCGAGTCCGATGCCCCCGCCTTCCGGTTCTCCTGGTCAAACCCAATTAAAAGGGGAAGTTCTAAACTCATCATCCACATCATTAGCTGCTATTCACCGCATGACGATTGATTTTGAAAACGCGCAGGCACTTCGACGCCGGGCACCCGGACAGACTCCAATCATCAATTTGTCCCCCGTCCGACAGATTCTTTTGATCAAGCTGCCTGAAGGAAGTCCGCGGGGGCCGTATAAGGTAACTCTGAACAATCCGTTTGGTAAGTCTATAAGATCTAGAACAGCGACGTCCTCCAATGGCCAAAGCGTTAAGGTCCATTTCAATCTTCACGGTATCCAACCGGGTGGGTATTCCATTTGTGTTACGAGAATGCAAGAGGCGCCCAGCTGTTTACCAGTTACTATTGCCGAACACTAAAGCGATCTGGGTTCATTAAATCCCGATGTTGCTCCTTACTGAAGAAATGCCACGAATTCTCACCCGCGTCCTGCTAATCGCTTGCTGTTTAAGTCTGTCTCTGAGTTTCCAAATCTCGAAGGCGTCTGAGGTCAGTTCTTTTGCCCAAACAACCAGTCTGAAACTGGGTGACTCAATTGTTAGAGAACTCGGGGGAGAGGAAACACATTCTTATATCTTAGAGTTATCAGCTAACGACTTCGTTCACGTTGTGGTTGAACAGCAAGGTGCGGACGTTGCTGTCTCGATCCAGGGACCCACTGGATTGAAGTCTCCGGAAATCGATCGCCCCATTGGCACGCGCGGCAGAGAGTCCTTTTCCTGGATTGCCCAAGCAGCAGGTCAGCATGTGTTGATCGTGCGTTCGACTCAAAGGCGTACAGCACGTGGAAGCTACAGCCTCAGGCTTGAAACTATCCGCCCAGCCGGGCAAAACGACGCACTAAGAATTGCCGCTGAGCAGGTTGTGACGGAAGGTGAAGCTCTGCGAGGAAAAGAGAATCCCGAATCTCTTCGTGGCGGCATTCAAAGGCTTAGAGAAGCAGTAGCCCTTTGGAAGACTGTTGGTGATAACTACGAGGAGGCGGTAGCGCTTTATGGTAGTGGTTTCGGCCTTCTCATGGTTGGCGATAACCAGGAAGCCATCACCGATCTGAAGCGAGCCCTTGAGTTATTTGGCAACGATGTTTACGGGCGAGCAATAACAAGTGCCGCACTTGGATGGCCACTAATGTATCTGGGTGAAACTGATGGTGCTATGAAGAGTTTTGATCTGGCATTGCAGTTCGCTCGTCCGGCTTCGAGTATTCGTGTCGAAGGCGTCGCGCTATATGGTCTCGGATGGACACATGTTCTTCGTCGAGAATACGTTCCCGCACTCCAACGATTTAACGACTCTTTAAAGATTCGGCGAGAGACTAACGACGTTCGTGGTGAGGCACTGACTCTTACGGGGATTGGCAAAGTCGAGGCTTTAATGGGTAACACGGAACGCGCTCGGGACTATCTGAAACTCGCTCTTGAGCGGCTTCCAAAACGAAACGCATTTGTCGAAGGAGATATCTTGTCCAATCTCGGGTGGGTCTCGCGAACTCTCAATGAAAATACGCTCGCCCTGGATTATTTCACTCGAGCCCTTCCTCTAAGGCGTGGAGATCAAATTGGAGAAGCAACAACACTCTACGGAATCAGCACGATCAGCCAGCGCCTTGGACGTTTTGAACAGTCGATTGAAGCCATCGAAGCTGCTCTGGGAATTATCGAATCGTTACGCGTTCGTGGCCTCAATCAACAGCTGAGATTGTCCTACTTTGCTTCAATACAGGATTACTACGACTTCTACATTTTCCTTCTCATGCGGCTCGACAAACTGAGACCGCGGCAAGGTTACGATGTTAAGGCGTTGCACGCTTGCGAGCGAGCAAGAGCCCGCGGGTTGATCGATCTACTTGCGGAGAATCAAATCAATTTGCGTCACGGTGTCGACCCTTCGCTCTTAGCCGAGGAACGCCGGATCGATCAGGAGTTAAGTGCTGAAGTTGCCCGTCAGTACCAACAATCAAACAATCCACCAGTCATCTCACCCTCTAAGCTGTCTATTTTAACTGCTCAACGAGAGGCGGTGCGTGCTCGAATACGCGAGGCGAGTCCTAGTTATGCCACAATTGTTCAACCAAAACCACTGACAGCCATCGAAATTCAAAGGGAAGTTTTAGATGAAAACACCGTCTTGTTGGAATATGCACTGGGTGACGATGAAAGTCACCTTTGGGTAGTTACGATTAATGACGTTACGAGTTACAGGTTACCTGGACGCACTGAGATCGAACAAAAGGCAAGCGTTCTTAACGAACTGCTGCGCGCTAGGAACCAGATCGTGCGTAATGAGAGTCCTGCAGAAAAACGTAGCCGGATTGTTAATGCGGACATGCGCGCCGTTGCCGTTAGGAAGGAATTTGGTCAGATCTTGATTGGACCCTTGTCTGGCCGGTTCACCGGGAAACGGCTTTTAATTGTGGCTCCCGGCGCTCTCCAGTATGTCCCCTTTGCAGCGTTGATTGATCCTGCTTCGCGTGATTCGCTCATTAAAGAGCATGAGTTAATAGTGTTACCTTCGGCAACCACAATGTCGGTGTTGCGTGCGGCTATTAAGAACCGATCGGCTCAGCCAAATTCTGTAATAGCGTTTGGCGATCCGGTGTTTGATTCAGTCGATGAACGAGTGGCGCAGCCGATATCCTCTCGAAAGCGAAGTGAAAGCAGAGAACCAGTTGCGGAACCCTCTACGACGACCGGACCGACTAACGGAACCAGAACAAACTTTCCCAGACTGTTGAGCTCCAGGTGGGAAGCAAGACAGATAGTAACGATTGCCGGTGCGGGGAGCGGAAAGTTGTTCCTGGACTTTGATGCGAACCGGCAGACAGCAACAAACTCGGAGTTGAGCCGGTTTAAAGTCGTACATTTTGCGACCCACGCAGTAGTGGATAACGAGAACGCAGAACTTTCAGGAATTGTTTTGTCGATGGTAGACAAAACAGGCCGATCGCAAAATGGGTTTTTGTCTTCTCATGAAATATTTGATTTGAGAATACCTGCAGAACTCGTGGTCTTGAGTGCATGTCGCACCGGGATGGGCAAAGAGTTTAAGGGAGAGGGTCTAATTGGTCTAACCCGTGCTTTCATGTACGCCGGTGCGGCTCGAATCGTTGTCAGCATCTGGGATGTAGACGACAAACCCACCGCCGAACTGATGATCCGTTTTTATCGTCACATGTTTAGTCCCAGGAAGCTTCAGCCCGCAGCAGCACTACGTGCAGCGCAATTGGAAATGTTGCAAGACCCTCGTTGGCACTCCCCTTATTTTTGGGCCGCCTTTATGTTGCAGGGCGAATGGAAATAAACAGTCCTTGTTCTCTTGCACTCCTCAGAAGAAAAACTCATACACCAGTTTTAATTTACATCTTCGTTGGTGCGTTTTGTTGTGTTCACTCCCTTAACTGATCACATACGGAACTTCCTGAAAGCCACTGATGGCCCACCAGGAAACAACAATGATCGATAGGAGTAGAACTATGTCAACGAAGCTCTACGGAACACGTACCGGTCTATTGATTGCAGTTGTATTAATAATCACTGCTCTCCTGACGTGGCGAGGGTTGGCGAAAAATCTCCAGGCTCCGACAAATTTGGTGGCCTGGGACAGCGGCCATTACGTTCAACTGAACTGGGATAGTAATGGCGGCAGCTATAGCATCTATCGTTCAGTACATGGCCCAGATCAATGGACCCTCCTCCAGCCGAGGTTTACGGGAACATCATTTGTTGATTACGACGCTCCTCGATCTTCCCTCGTCTATTACCGCATCCGATCAACCAACGTTGAAGATCCTGATGCCCTCAATGATTCCGTTGTTTCTATCAACACCGCTTCCGAATCCGCACAGAACGAGGCGCAAATTCTGGCGACCTACGATAAGAACAACCTCATCACCAATGCGCAACTAACAAACGCGAACACCATGAACGCTTCCCAGATTCAGAATTTTCTAACGAGTCAGGGAAGCGTGCTGGCAAACTTTTCCTCAGGTGGCAAGACAGCGGCGCAGCGAATTTACGATGATTGTCAAACTCACGGAATTAATCCGCAGGTAGTGCTTGTCACTCTCCAGAAAGAGAAGGGCTTGATTCGTTCTGCGTCCGCGAATCCGAACTCTTTGGCTATGGGTTGGAATACGGGTGACTCAACGACCACGAATTTCGACAATCAAATCTACTATGGAACACGTCAATTCCGGCTGTATGTCAACAACCTCGCAGGGTACGGCTGGACCGTCGGGCAAGCTCACAGCGTGAGCGACGGAACCGTCACGGCTGGCAGTATCGCGACTGCCGGGCTTTACATTTATACGCCGTGGATCGGACAAGGTGGAGGCGGTGCGGCAGGTATCGGTGGAAACTACTTGTTCTGGGATCTTTGGACCAACACCTTCGGATTTGGCAGTTCTGAGACTGTTACAAGTCTCGGCTTGCAATACCCACTGAATGGTGGTTGGTCGGTTACCCAAGATACCGACTGGAACAACGGGCAGGGGGCGTACCACCTGGCAGAAGACGCGTCCGCAACACCTTCAACTCCTGTCCATGCAATGGCGAATGGAACAGTAAAATTTGCTGGAACAGGAGTAGGCGGTTATGGAGGTGTCATCGTAATCGAGCACAATACGGGAACTGAAGTAGTTACGTCTGTCTACGGTCACTTGAGTGCTAGCCTGGGTCTTAAAGTCAGTACGAATCAAACGGTAACCCAGGGCCAACTAATAGGAAATGTGGCGTTTGACAATGAAGATGGCGGTAGTTGGGGGCCGCACTTGCATTTCGGCATCAGGAAAGGAGCCTACTCGACGCAACAGATTTGTGGGTTCTGGCCATACGTCGGGTACTCACGGTCATGTTCTGGTATGACTCATGAACAGTATAAGGGTATGTGGCACGACCCTACAGACTTCATAAACGGTCAGGGAACTAGCTGTAGCAACGGTTCCTCGACCTTGAAGAATTCAATAGGTGGTCCACCCATTCATCCACCGGGGACGGTCGTGAAGACGGCATCGAGCCAAACCGTCTATCTGATCGACGTAGACAACAAAAAGCGCCCCATCACCAGCGCCGGTGTCCTCGCACAACTCTACAATCAATCAACAGATGCACGAAGCAGCACCAACTTTTCCAACTGGGTGATCACGATTGGTCAGGACGAGTTGGATTTGTATGAACAAGGCGGAAATCTTAGCGCTGCACAACCGGGTAATGGAAAGCCGTTTCCTGATGGCAAGCTCATTGGCTTCAACGGCGAAGTTTCAATTGTCACTGGCGGGGGCAAACGCAGACCATTTACGGACGGAACAAGATTTACCGGGTTAGGTTACTCGTTTTGTCAGGTCGTGAATGTAACTCAAACGGAGTACACCTCATATCCGGTTGGCCCCCCTGTCGACGCGATGCTGATGCTTGTATCAAGCGTCAATATCACTCCACCGGCGCCATACACTGTGGGCCAAACGATAAATGGTTCGTGCGGATATCGAAATGTTGGTTACGCAAGTATGACATTGTCCAACATCGGCATTGGTGGCCGCTTTAATGGTTCGACAATCTATGACATAGGTTTTGTATCAAGGACCCTGTCGCCAGGCGAGTCTTTTACGTTTGGTCCAACACCTCGACAACTGAATAATGCTGGCAGCTACACCTTCTTTGCGGCCTATCAGGAGAACAACACTCATTGGGCCTTAAGTGTACCGGCGAGTTCTGGGGTGATACGTAGCAGGTCTATTACGGTCAATCCCGTCGTTACTCGTACCCTCACAGTGAGTTCAACTCCTTCAAGTAGTGTCAGCATAAATGTTTCGCCAACTGACAATACCAGTCAAGGCAGCGGCACTACGCAGTTTACCCGAACTTACAACGATGGTACGTCAGTAACGCTTACAGCTCCTTCAACGTCAGGAAGTAACACCTTTCTGAAATGGCAGCGTAATAGTGTCGACTGGAGCCAGAACGCATCGATAACTGTAACGATGGATGCGAACTTCACAATGACCGCTGTTTATTCGACGCCACCAACGAGCCGAACAATAAATGTCAACTCAACTAGTCCGGCGTCTGGAGTCAACATCACGGTGAGCCCGGCTGACAATAGCGGGCAATCAAATGGAGCAACTCCGTTGACATGCACCTATAACGACGGTGTGATTGTGAACTTTACTGCACCGGGCACTGCCGGCGGCAACAGCTTCCAAAAATGGCAGGTTGATGGTGTGGATTGGACTTTCAACACAACGGCGACTTTGACGATCGACGAGAATCACACGATGACTGCCGTCTACACTCCGCCAGTGTTGACCCGTACTCTGACTGTTTCTTCGACACCGGTGAGTGGAGTACCCATTAGCGTGAGTCCGAGTGATACTAACGGCCTCGGCAATGGTTCGACTCAGTTCACGCGCCTATACAACGACAGCACAAGTGTCTCGTTAAGCGCGCCCACGACGGCTGGTGGCAACAATTTTCAGAAGTGGCAGCGCGACGGTGTGGATTGGAGTACAAACACCTCGATCACTATTTCTGTGGATGCTGATCGGGTCTTTACTGCCGTCTATGGCGTAGGAGGACCCGCACTGACCAACTTTGCGCTCCCGGCAAATGGAGGTAGTGTCGTCGCCTCCTCCACGTTGAACAATAACTTTGCCGCGAGTGGAGTCATCAATGGCGATCGTCGCGGCACGAACTGGGAGAGCGGTGGCGGTTGGGCGGATGCGAATGCGGGAGTGTTTCCTGACTGGGTGGAAGTCAATTTCAACGGGAACAAATTGATTTCGGAAATCGATGTCTTCACCTTGCAGGACAACTACACAAGTCCGGTTGAGCCCACGCCAACAACGACCTTCAACAATTACGGATTAACAGCCTTCGACGTGCAATACTGGAACGGCAGCAACTGGCAAACGGTCTCCGGGGGTAGTATCACCGGGAACAACAAAGTGTGGCGTCAGGTTACCTTCGCGCCCATCTCCACCTCGCGCATACGCGTGCTCACTATGGCCGCGAAGGATAATGGTTTCAGCCGCATTACCGAGGTTGAAGCCTGGGGTGAACCCACGGGCGGACCTGCGCAGACGAACTTTGCGCTCCCGGCAAATGGAGGCAGCATTGTCGCCTCATCCACACTGAACAGTAGTTTTCCTGCCAGTAGCATCATCAACGGTGATCGGCGCGGCACGAACTGGGAGAGTGGTGGCGGTTGGGCCGATGCGAATGCGGGAGTGTTTCCTGATTGGGTGGAGATCAATTTCAACGGAAACAAATTGATTTCGGAAATCGATGTCTTCACCTTGCAGGACAGCTACACAAGTCCGGTTGAGCCCACGCCAACGATGACCTTCAACAATTACGGATTAACAGCCTTCGAGGTGCAATACTGGAACGGCAGCAATTGGCTAACGGTCTCCGGAGGTAGTATCACCGGGAACAACAAAGTGTGGCGTCAGGTTACCTTCGCGCCCATCTCCACCTCGCGCATACGCGTGCTCACTATGGCCGCGAAGGATAATGGTTTCAGCCGCATTACCGAGGTTGAAGCCTGGGGTGAACCCACGGGCGGACCTGCGCAGACGAACTTTGCGCTCCCGGCAAATGGAGGTAATGTTTTCGCCTCATCCACACTGAACAGTAGTTTTCCTGCCAGTGGCGTCATCAATGGTGACCGTCGCGGCACGAACTGGGGCAGCGGTGGCGGTTGGGCCGATGCGAATGCGGGAGTGTTTCCTGACTGGGTGGAGATCAATTTCAATGGGAACAAATCGATTTCGGAGATCGATGTCTTCACCCTGCAGGACAACTATCCAAATCCAGTTGAGCCTACTCAAAGCATGACCTTCAACACTTACGGCTTAACAGCCTTCGAGGTGCAATACTGGAACGGCAGCAACTGGCAAACGGTGCCAGGTGGCAGCATCACTGGGAACAACAAAGTCTGGCGTCAGGTTACTTTTACACCAATCTCCACCTCGCGCATTCGCGTGCTAACCATGGCAGCGGCGGACAATGGTTTCAGCCGCATTACCGAGGTGGAAGCCTGGGGCTCTGTGGGACCTTAGATCCCAAGCTGTCACCCTTTCATGGCTACAATTTAACTTGCTTACAAGCCTGGGGCTTACGCCCCAGGCTTTTGTCTGTGTGCCGAGCATGTTCGACAGCTAGGAGGTGAAAGTCCTCTACTCAACCTGATGGAGGTGAACAGTTAGCGAAGCGCAAGGGCGTCGTCGTGAGGCGGGGTCTGAAGGAAGCGTGGAGCAAGGTGCGAGCCGATGAACAAGAACCGGATAAGAGGCATACGGCGTCGGGCGAGTTGGCAAATGACAACGAAGCCCATATCCATCAAGGACGCTGGATGTAAATCTGGCGGCTGTGCACTGAAGGCGGTCGAACTTTACCTCGGGGAGATCTGTGGCGTGTCGTGGATTCACGACTGAGATTGCCGCGAGGCAGTTGAGCGCGCCCCAGAAGTCAGCAGAGGGCATAGTAATCACGAAGGTGATGAGGGCCCGGACAGTTCCCGGCGGCGCCGGGATTAAAGAGCGAGCAAGTAAGCAGCGCAACTCATGAGCGACAAGCGGCAGAATAACCAGCTAGTGCTGGCCTTCGCAGAGATGAGTAAGAGTGAAGCTCCGAGGGACTCTGTGGAAGGGACCGAAGCGCTGATGGCGAAGCGCGAAGCCGAAAGCAAGGCCGATAGTGAACCGCTAATGGAAGCAGTCTGCGAGCGGAAGAATTGCGAGCAGGCATGGCTCGAGTCAAGAGCAACAAAGGTAGCGCTGGTATCGACGGGATGACTGTCGAGCAGTTGTCAGCTTATCTGAAGAAACCCTGGCCAACCATTCGTAAACAACTGTTAAGTGGCACTTTCAAACCGCAGCCAGTGAAGCGGTAGAAATACCGAAGCCAGATGGTGGAATGCGACAATTGTGTATTCCAACAGTGCTGGATCGCTTCATCCAGCAAGCAGTAATGCAAGTGCTACAACGCAGTTGGGACCAAACCTTTTCAGCGCATAGCTACGGGTTCCGACCCGGACGTTCCGCGCATCAGGCGGTGACCAAAGCACAGCAATACCTAGCTGGGGGTTACGGCTGGGTGGTGGACCTGGACTGGAGAAATTTCGACCGAGTGAATCACGACAAACTGATGGCGAAGCTGGCAGGGCGAATCAGCGACAAGCGCATGCTCAAACTGATTCGGGGGTTCCTGCGTGTGGGAGTTACTGGAAGGTGGGTTGGTAAGTCCGGTGGACGAAGCCACGCCGCAAGGAGGACCTTTGTCACCCTTGCTGTCGAACATTGTGCTTGATGAGTTGGATCAGGAGTTAGCGCGACGCGGACATCGGTTCGTCTGCTATGCGGACGATTGCAACATCTTCGTGCGCAGCCAGCGAGCCGGTGAGCGAGTGATGAAAAGTATTTCAGAGTTCATCACAAAGAAGCTGAAACTCAAGGTCAACGAAGAGAAGAGCGCAGTGTCTCAACCAAGTAAAAGAAAGTTCCTGGGCTTTAGTTTCACTTGGCTTCCTGAACCAAAGCGGCGTATTGCGCCAAAAGCAATAGCGCGGTTCAAGCAACGAGTGCGGGAACTGACGCGGCGGACGCGTGGCGTTAAGGTAGAGACGATGATCGCACAACTCAGTTCTTACTTGCTGGGCTGGCGCGGCTACTTCGGCTTCTGCCAAACGCCTTCAGTGTTGCGCAAGCTTGAGAAGTGGCTCAGACGGCGATTGCGTTCCGTCATCTGGAAGCAGTGGAAACGAGGGAAGGTGCGGTTCGCTGAACTATGCAAACGGGGTGTGAGTCAAGCTCTTGCCGCTAAAACGGCGGGCAGTGCTCATGGTCCGTGGCGACTCAGTAACTCGCCCGCTCTCACTATCGCACTGCCCAATGCCTATTTCGCGTCGCTGGGACTGACGCCGTTAGTGATTAACTAGAAGCTTCACTCGCCGAACCGCCGTGTACGGACCCGTATGCACGGTGGTGTGACAGGGAAAGCTGGCGACAGCCTATCGATGTCGATTGTGTGCCAAGGGAAGAATCGGAAAGGCGTCCACTGCTTAGTGTTTCGAAGGCGCTTGCGGCGTTCGGTCGGGGCGTGATAAGGCTAAAGCATTATGAAATTATTTATTAGTTGGTCGGGAGAATTAAGCCAGTTAGTCGCAATACTCCTCAGAGAATGGCTGCGGCATGTTATCCAAGTTGTTGAGCCGTACGTATCTTCTGAAGACATAGAGAAAGGAAGCCGCTGGTTTGTCGAGATCGATAGTAAGCTCGACAAATGCGATTTCAGCATCGTCTGTTTGACACGCGACAATATGATAAAGCCGTGGATACACTTTGAAGCTGGGGCTGTATCCAGAAGCATCAGTCGTTCCCGAGTTACTCCCTTACTGATAGACATATCTCCCGCAGATTTGAGTGGGCCTTTATCACAATTTCAGGCCACTAGTTTCACTGAAACGGAGATGCTCAGATTAGTAAAAGATATTGGCGGTTATTTGGATGACTCTCGCTTAGACGATGTTCTGATTGAAGAGTCTTTTCATAAATGGTGGCCAGACTTGCACCAAAGAGTGATGCAAGCGATAGAGTCAACGAAAGGCGCTGGACCAAGAGAAGAACGTCGTTCCGACCGTGATATTTTAGAAGAACTAGTCCAATTATGTCGCAACCTAGCACAATTGATTTCTACTCCATCATCTGTAATTGAGATTACTGCGCCCGTTGGCTCAGATTCAATGATTGAGCAACTCAAGCGTGAGCTTGAAGAGCAAAGACGGATGCTCCTCGTCACGATGTTGGAAGGAGCAAGTAGAGTTGGCTTTGACGGAAAAGAGCTTTATATCGAGTTTGAACCTAATGCTAAACACCTGCGCGATACTCTTGCAAAAGCAGAAAATATCCAGATTCTGCGTGACGCTGGCGCCAAAATAGCAGGCCGAGACATTGGTGTTCGCTTCGTAGTCAAGGATAGAACCAACCTGCGCCGCAAAAGTTCATTATCAGAGGAGGAGGTACGAGACCGGGAGCGGCTAAGGAAAATGGCGGAAAGCAGTCCTTTGGTGCAAGAAATGTTGCGTACCTTCAGAGGGGAAATCAAAGACGTTCGTCGAGTGGATGAGTAGAATCCGAAAGGTCACTTTTGGCAAAACTGATCCTTTGTTCAGCAATTTGCTTGTTTCGAATCGCTTGAATTCCCCTGTTCCGATCGCTTGCTCAAAATCAGTATTCGACCCAGATCCCAAATGCTTTCGCTCTGCAAAAGTTGTCCGGAGATGCGGTCTATTTGCTGACCGTGTACACTGTTGCTTATGATCTCACCCGAAGAACTTGTTGGTGAAGAATGGGCCGCGTGGTATCGCTTAACACCAGTCGAGCGTTGGCGCGAATCGGAAAAACTCTGGAACGTTTATTTCCACCTTGGTGGCTCACTTGACTCGCAACCCGATACTCAAAGTCCTTTCTTCGATCCGAACTCACCGAGTACGCGCCCTATTAATGGGCGGCCAAGCATGCGTATTCTACGGCGCAGCCGAGTTTAGCCGCGATACGGATCTCGCCATTCTTGCGAACTCCGAGAATCTTGCGAAACTCAAGAATGCCTTGGAAGATTTGCAAGCCGCAGTTATAGCTATACCACCATTCGAGGCAAAATATCTCCGCAAAGGACACGCTGTCCATTTTAGGTGTCACCACCCCGAAGCTCTTGGGATGAGGATCGATGTGATGTCGAAAATGCGAGGCGTCGATTCTTTCCAGAAACTCTGGACTCGGCGTACCACGCTCTCCATGGGGAACGGCAAGATAGAATTGATGTCGCTCCCTGACCTGGTCCAAGCTAAGAAAACACAGCGGGACAAAGATTGGTTAATGTTGCGCCGACTCATTGAGGTCAACTACTTTGCAAACCGTGAAAATCCGAAACGGGAGCAAATTCGTTTCTGGTTTTTGGAACTTCGCACGCCTGACTTGCTAATTGAGTTAACCGAATCGCAAGGGCGAATACCCGTGCACCTGCGTCAAAAACGTCCACTCTTAAAACTTGCCGCGACGGGAAATAGATCGTTGTTGGAACGCGCCCTCCTCGAAGAGGAACAAAGGGAACGCAAGGCTGATCAGCAATATTGGGCGTCCCTCAAAAAGGAACTTGAAAAACTTCGACACGCGCGAGTGTCGCTGGCAAAGCGTTGAATGATATACCTCAACAACTCTCCCCTCAAAAGCGCTCTCTCCAGCTCCAGCACACTACTGGCTGACCTTTGACTTACCTCAAAATGCGGTTAAATTTGCAGTATGCCGATGGATGAGTTTGAACACGGTGGCGACGTCGTAGAGAAGACCGAGGGTAAGACAAAGCAGGAGCGGCCGCCGCTCTATAAGGTCTTTTTACATAATGACGACTTCACCACGATGGAGTTTGTCGTCTTCATCCTGCAAACTGTGTTCAATCACGGCGAAAGCGATGCCGTTCGAATTATGCTAAACGTACACAGGCAAGGCATTGGTCTGGCGGGCGTGTACACTTATGAAGTCGCCGAGATGAAGGTGGACAAAGTCACGAGCATCGCTCAAGCTAATGAGTTCCCACTGTTGTGCACGATGGAAGAGGATGATCACAAAGGAACTTGAAAACACTCTAAACCTGGCCGTAGCGGAAGCGACCACGCGGCAACACGAGTACATAACATTGGAACATCTGCTGCTCGCGTTGCTCAACGATCCCACTGCGCGCGACGTTATCTATTACTGCGGCGGAAACCTCGATGCCTTGAAGAAGGATATCGAGGAGTTCTTTGCTGCTCACAGTGAAATGGTCAGCGCAGATCCGAGCACGTTGCCGGAACAGACAATTGCATTTCAACAGGTGTTGCAGTACGCGTTGCTCCAGGCGCAAGCGAGCGAACAACAGGAAGTGAATGGTGGTGGTGTTCTGGCAGCGTTATTCCACGCAAAGCATTCTCACGCTGTCTTTCTTTTGAATAAGCACGGAATCACGCGCCTTGTCGTAACTAAGTACATCTCGCACGGAATTTCTCCAGTAGGTGAAGAACATGCTACTGGCGATGTCCACACTGACGAAGACGATGAAGAAGCACGGCCGTCGAGAGATCCGTTGAAGGCTTTTACAGTGAACCTGATCGAGCGCGCAGCGGCGAAACAAATCGATCCTCTCATCGGCCGGAACGACGAGCTGCAACGAACGATTCAGATATTGTGCCGGCGTCGTAAAAACAATCCGATTTACGTGGGCGAGCCAGGCGTTGGCAAAACGGCGATTGCTGAGGGTCTCGCACTGAAGATTCACCTCGGTGAAGTTCCGGAACTGCTGCGCTTTGCAACTGTCTACGCGCTGGATATGGGAGCTGTTCTGGCCGGCACTAAATATCGTGGTGAGTTTGAACAACGGTTCAAGGGTGTGATCACTGCGCTAAAAAAGATCCCTGGCGCAATTCTCTTCATTGACGAAATTCACACGATAGTCGGAGCAGGCGCTGTTAGCGGTGGCTCAATGGACGCATCAAATATTCTCAAGCCCGCGCTGGCTTCAGGTGAATTGCGTTGCATCGGATCCACGACATACAGCGAGTACAAGGCATCATTCGAAAGAGACCGCGCGCTGGCCCGCCGGTTTCAAAAGATCGAAGTCTCAGAAACGTCTGTCGAAGAGACGGTGGGAATACTGAACGGGCTGAAGAGCTACTACGAGGAATATCACGGCGTGAAGTACAGCCCTGATGCGATACGAGTTGCTGCTGAGATGTCTGCGAAGTACATGCACGATCGGTTCTTACCGGATAAGGCAATAGACGTACTTGATGAAGCAGGCGCGGCGTTAAAGTTGAAGTCAACCTCAGGGAAGACAAAACTCGTTCGCACGCGTGACATCGAAACTGTGGTTGCGCGAATGGCTAAAGTTCCCGCTAAGACTGTCGTGAGCTCTGAGAAGGTCCGGCTGGGAGAACTGGAAAGCAAACTGAAGGGCGTGATTTTTGGCCAGGACCATGCGATCGAGCAGGTCGTTCGTGCCATCAAGTTGTCTCGTTCTGGCCTGGGCCAACCAGAAAAACCCGTCGGATGTTTTCTCTTTTCCGGTCCGACAGGAGTAGGCAAAACGGAGTTGGCTAAACAGATTGCGGTGATTCTGGGTGTCGAGTTTATTCGCTTCGATATGAGCGAATACGCAGAGAGTCATACCGTGTCGAGGTTGATTGGAGCGCCGCCCGGATATGTGGGTTTTGATCAGGGCGGTCTACTAACAGACGCGATTAACAGAACTCCGTATGCGGTGTTAGTGCTCGATGAAATTGAGAAAGCGCATCCGAATCTCTTCAACATCCTACTGCAAGTGATGGATCATGCGACCCTGACTGATAACAATGGCAAGAAAGCTGATTTCAGAAATGTCATTCTGATAATGACGACCAATGCCGGGGGAAGAGAGATGAGCGAGGGCGGCATCGGCTTTCAAAAAGATCAGGGTAAAGGGCAGGGAAGAGGCGCGATCGAGCGAACGTTTAGTCCGGAGTTTCGCAATCGCCTCGACGCGTGGATCGCATTCAAACAGTTAGACGCCCAGGTCATTGAGCAGATTGTCGATAAGTTTATTGACGAACTGAACAGGCAGCTGCGTGAAAAGAAAGTTGTAGTTAAGCTTTCGCCAGAAGCGCGCTCGTGGTTGGCCCAACGTGGTTTTGATCGACTGCTGGGCGCAAGGCCGATGGCTCGTTTGATCCAGGCAAAGATCAAGGAACCACTGGCCGAGAAGATCCTGTTTGGCAGTGAGTCCATTACCGGCGATGTTTTGGTAGAACTGGAGAAGGAAGAACTTGCCTTAAAGTACCCCGAGAGAAATATAAGTCCGACCCCTACTGATGCCTCGTGATCGTAACTTGATCTATTTCATAGATCCCGCACAAGCAATTGATGGCATTGTTGCTTTAGGTGGACCACTCACCACCACTAACCTTCTGCGCGCTTACTGCAGTGGGATCTTTCCATGGCCGATGGATGAGTACATCCTGCCATGGTGTTGTCCGGAGGAAAGGGGCATCCTCGAATTTAGCGAGCTGCACATTCCTCGACGGCTCGCCCGAACCAAACATCAATTTCACTTCACTATTGATCGCTCGTTTGAGCAGGTAATCACTCACTGCGCCACAGTCCCACGCAAACACGAATCAGGTACCTGGATCACACAGCCGATGATGCGCGCATATTGCGAGCTTCACAGGCAAGGCTATGCTCACAGTGTAGAGATTTGGGAAGACGCTGAGCTCGTCGGTGGACTTTATGGAGTAGATGCCTGTGGGGCTTTCGCTGGTGAAAGCATGTTCTCGCTGCGATCGAATGCGTCGAAGTTGGCACTATTGTTTTTGATTGAACACCTAAAAGAGCGTGGCCTGGATTGGATAGATATCCAGATGGTGACACCTCACCTCGAGGCACTGGGTGCGAAAGCGGTGTCGCGAGCGGACTTTCTTGAGAAGCTGGCGGCAACCCAAAGACGCAAACTGATCCTCTTCCCGCCGCCTTTTCAGTAAAAGAAAGTACCTGGCATTACAAAGTAGATGTGATATTTATCCTTCTATGAGGTTGCCAAGCTTTGCCGCGATGGTGCTCGGAGCGTTGCTAGCGCTCGCTTGGTCCTACTCCTGTCTCAGCCTTGTCGCTCATTTGAAGAGAAAGTTTCGACTTCGCAGTGGATACACGCGGAAGCTCTTCCACGTTCTGATCTTCATTTCGGCCGCAGTTGTTAGTGTTTTTGGTGGGTTTTGGGCCGTATGCGTGTTCGGAGTGATGGTCTCGCTCCTCGTCGCTCTTGCCGTCTATCGCGGTCAAGGCGACGGGTTTTACGAGGCTCTCGCACGCGAGCAGGATGGACCAGATCGCACCTATTACATCGTCGTTCCTTACTTCGCTACTTTGATTGGCGGGATGACCAGCAACGTTATCTTCGGTCCCCTCGCGGTCGTGGGATATCTGGTCGGCGGCCTGGGCGATGCGGCAGGCGAGCCGGCAGGAGTACGGTGGGGAAGGCATCGTTACACGACTTCCGGTGGAGTCATCAAGACACTTGAAGGCTCGCTTGCGGTACTCGCTGCTTCTGTAGTCGCTCTTGCGATCGGCGTGGCGATCAGTCCGCAGCTAAGTTTTGATCTTCGATCGTTCATCTTACTTCCAGCAATTGCCATTGTCTGCACTCTGGTTGAGGCGTTTTCGCCGCGTGGTTGGGACAACGTGTCGATGCAGATTGTTCCAACTGTGCTTGCAGCCATTCTCTTGTCGAAATAAACCCAACTCAGGTGACAGTAATGCACAAACTTCTGAAATCTGCCGACGTCAAAAGATTGATCGTGGTATCGATGCTGTTGTTTTGGTGCGCCTGTATGATCGCCGTGCGGATAAATCGGACAGGCTCCGGTTAAGCCGTGTCAGTAACGTTAATCTTTGGCGTTATTCTCACTCTCGGATACGTCACGTTGCGAGTTTTACTGGCCACAGATAAACACGGATGAAGAACGGATAATCGTCAACGGATTAGATAGAACGCCGTTTGGCGAGGGCGAAACCACTTCATTCCTTCCTTTGTTAAGTAAGCATCGTCTTCCATCATGATCGTGACTTTCTGTCCGGCCCACTCGGGAACGAGAGTTCTTGTATTCAGCTCGATCGACGTATACGAGCCTTCGCGAAACGGTGGTTCGGCAGGAGCTCCTGTTGTCGGGCGTCGAAAGTCAATACTGGCTCCGAGTGCATGTCCCTGGTTGCCGACCGAGTGCGAATAGATCATTGCTTCGATGCCGGCGGTTTTCATGTCTGCCATCGTCGCGTCATAGACCTCAAAGCCTTTAGTACCGGGTTTGATGTGAGTGAATAAAGCATCCTGAAGACGATTTGTATTCGCGAGAGCTTTCTTTAGTCCCTCGGGCGCGTCCTTTTCACCGGGCCGTAATATGTAGGCCATCTTTTGCCAGTCGGTACTCAGACCCATGTAGTTCAAACCACAATCGATGTGAATTACGTCGCCTCTCTGAATGACCATTGACTCTTCCGCAACGCTGAGAAACTGCAGCGTCTTACCCGTTTCCTGATTGTGTCGCTGAACGCGCAGATCGGGTTGGAACCAGACACTGAGGCCGAGATTGTTCACCTGTTGCAGAAACCACCAGCGCACGTCGCCGACGGTCGTCTTACCCGGCGTGATTACTTCGTTTGAAAACGCACGTTGCGTCAGTATGTCTGTAAGGGCGACCGCAGTCCGATACGTTTCAAGCTCTTCAGGCAGACGAGTGTCCATGTATTCAACGATCAGCGGACCGGCGGAAACAAATCGGGATGCGTAATCCGCTCCGAGAGTATCAGTCAGAAATTTGTAAGCATCCTGCGTGATGCCATTTGTTGCGCCGCGGGTTCCACCCATGTTGAGCGCGATTGTTTTTGGTTTTCGTTCTTCGACAACGCGCTTAAGTGTGGCTGGGATTTGACTGCCGGGAGGATTGAGGACCTCGTAAAAGTATTTCAGATGTTCTTCCGGATAACGAACGACGGCGATGCGATCGAGTTTGTCGCCGCCGCGATCCGCAAAAATAAAAAAATCGCGCCTGCCCACATAGGGAATCGGTGGCGCGATATATTCCGTCACCGGATCTGCATGAAACTCTTCGTTGGTGACGATCCACATGTCGATCTTCTGTTGACGCATAAGCGGAAGCAACATCGTGTCGAGACGTATCTTGAGCCACTTCTCTCGCACTGCTTGTTGCTCACGCACGGAGAGGAGTTTCGGCAACGGCTCAACACGCTTTCGCGTTTGCGAATAGACTGACGACGAGAAGAGCACAATAATTCCGGCTAAGATCAAAAGTCGTCTCATAGAGTGACTCCACATTTACTTTCCTATCGTTCACTATCCACAGATTACGCAGAACAATCTGTGTAATCTGTGGTTTAACGCCAGTCGGGCGGGGTCGTCGGTGGAAGATAATCGGACTTTTCGCGTTCGCTGTCGCTGAGTTTTAGTGAACTATCGATGTGGCGGCGCAGCATTGCGCGGAAAGTGGCTTCCTGCTGACTGCTCACAAACGCCCGCTTCGGAATGACCGAGACCGAGTGGAGGTCGCGACCGTAGACCGTCAGATAGAACTTGTCGTTTTCGATCACACGAGTGAACATGCTCCATGCAATTAAGGCGTTGACGTTTTGCGTCTGGAACTCAATGCCACTGTCCGTGAATGTCAGATGGTACTCCTCGCGGAACTTGGGATCCCCGCGGAAGTAGCGGCGCGGCTGATCAACCATGTAACCCTGCGCAAGCGCCACGCCAACCAGTCCCACCAACGCAACGAGAGCCCAAACAGGCAGTGCAAAATCCAATATCAACGTCAGTAAAACCAGACCGGCGGAGACTAGCACGTAAAGAGTTATCAAACGGAGCAATATTTCGTTCGAGTGCCAAACGTAGAGACGAGTAGCGGCGAGATACTCTTTCTCGGTGAGTTGGTAGTTTAGTTGCACTGTTTCCATGAATTGGTTCCGTAGTTTCACTGGCTTCCGGGGACTTCTGTTTGTCGTATTCAAAGACTCGCATAGTTCAAATTGAGATCGAAATTAAATCTCAGCAACTTCTACATCGATTCGCCTAACTTAAACAACATTATAGTCGCCTCTCGCAGCCTCAAGGTCTCAGTATCTGAGTTGAGGCGATCCCCGATGTCGCCCTGCGGAACTCCCAAAGTCGTACGCCCAGCATCCTTGGAACATGAAAGGGACCCACATGCCTGCCCGTATACTTGTGGTTGATGATGAAAATACAATTACGTGTGCGCTCCAATTGCTCCTTTGCGAACACGACTACGACGTAGACACTGCCTCAACTGCCAAAGAAGCCGAAGCTCTGGTGGCTCGGCGTTGGTTTGATCTGGTGTTTCTCGATCTGCGTCTTCCTGATGCCGATGGCATCCGCCTACTCGAACACATTAAACAGACGGCGCCTGAGACCGAGGTGGTTTTAATGACAGCACACGGGTCGCTCGAGGTCACTATCGATGCTATCAAACGCGGCGCGTTCTATTACCTCGAAAAGCCGTTCACTTTCGAGCAGGTGTTACTGCTAACTGAACGCGCGCTGCAGTTTAAGACGATTAAGGCCGAAAACCGTCTACAAAAAAGCACTCGCGCCGAGGAGCGCGAGGATTTTGGAATTATCGGCAACAATTCGAAAATGTGCCATCTTAGCGCCGTGATTCGTACGGCAGCTCCCTCGGATGCGTCCGTTTTGATTGAAGGTGAGTCGGGAACGGGTAAAGAGATGATTGCGACGGCTTTGCACGCGAAAAGCCATCGCGCTGGACGACCGTTTATACGGATCAACTGTGCCGCAATCCCAAGCACGTTAATTGAGTCGGAGCTTTTTGGTTATCGCAAAGGCGCATTCACCGGCGCCGATCACGATCGACGCGGTTTAATCGAAGCGACTGCCGGCGGCACGCTGCTGTTGGATGAAATTTCGGAAATGCCTGTTTATCTGCAGACAAAGCTGCTGCGCGTGTTACAGGAGCGAAAGGTGCGTCGACTCGGTAACGAGCGCGAGATATCGGTTGACTTTCGTTTGATCTCTTCAACGAATCGCGAAACTTCGCAGACGATTGGCGAGGGTGTGTTGCGACAGGATCTGTATTTTCGCCTCAGCACGGTGAAGATTAAGGTGCCGCCTTTGCGCGATCGTCTCGACGATCTTGGATTGTTGAGCGAGGTTTTTCTGCTGCGGTTGGCGCGTAAGTATAACAAGCCGATGCGCGGAATTTCTCCGGCAACTCTCGCATTACTCATGCGTTACAACTGGCCCGGCAATGTTCGCGAGTTAGAAAGCGTCGTTGAGCATGCTGTGCTATTCGCGCAGAGTGATTACCTGATGCCAGAGGATCTTCCGGATCATCTGCACACTTCAACCGCCCGAAGTTTTCTATGTGTAATTCCACCTTACCTGACGAAGGACGACATCGAGCGCGAAGCAATAGCGCAGACACTCGAGCGAACGGGTGGGAATATTAAGAAGACAGCCCAGATCCTCAACTACAACCGTCCCACACTTTATCGAAAACTACGGCGCTTCGGTTTGCGCACCGAATCGCTGGCGACTGCTGAGTAGACTCAGAAGATTTCACGCAAAGGCGCAAAGATGCAAAGGGCGTCTTCCGTTTTCGCTTTGCTTCTTTGCGTCTTTGCGTGAAATCGTCTTGTGACACATGGTGAAACACTTGGCGAAAATTTCTGAAACGTGATGCAACACGGTTATCGTTTTTTACTAAATTTATTGCAGGTATAAATCTTGCACCCCACCCATTCGCCGAAAACTCACGTAAGGAAAGAACTGGGGGGAGAAGATGAAACTCGAAAAGACTCTGCAGCAGTGTGTCTCGTTCGCGATAACCGTAACAGTGATCTTTCTATTCGCAGACGTTGTGAAGACGCAAGAGATCGTTCCAACGCCAAACTGCGAGCGAACGATAAAGGCGGACGTGGTCGCCTTCGACCAACCGTTCTTTTACAACCGGCTAGGCGCCGTCAACCCGGCCGGCATGATCTACGCGCTCCGCAGAGACGTGAAAGCGAAGTCATCTCAAGGGCTCGTTCCCGGAAACGTAGTCCTCAAAGACTACAAACGCGCGCGACCGATCGTCTTGCGCATGAATGTCGGCGACTGCTTAGTCATTCTTTTCCAGAACCTGCTCGACCCGAATCGTGCCGACGATAATCAACCCGCCACACGCACCGCCGGAATTCACGCCGTCGGTCTCAACCTCAGAAACAGCATTCTCGACGACGGCTCATTCGTGGGCACCAATCCGCCCAGCATTGTCGATCCAGGCAATAGCATCCAGTACACGTTGTACGCGGAAAAAGAGGGGAATCACCTGATCTACAGCACTGCCGCGACGACAGGTGGTGAAGGCAATGGCGGCTCACTGCCGATGGGTTTGTTTGGCGCGGTGAACGTCGAACCGCGTAGTGCCGAGTGGTATCGCAGTCAGGTAACAGAAAAAGACCTGGCGCTCGCCACGAAGAAGAATCCGGACGGAACGCCGATGAAGACTCCTGCCAGCCAACCCGTTCTCGATTACAACGCTGTCTATCCGGCAAACAGCACTCGTCCGGCCGGCACGCCGATCCTGAAAATGCTGGATGCCAATAACAACATTGTCCACTCAGACATCAACGCAATCATCACCGGACCGGGCCGCGGCAATTTCCCCGCCGGCACGTATCGTCCCAATCCAGTTGAACCCGATCGCAATCAACCGTTCCGTGAATTCACTGTTGTCTATCACGACGAAATTAAGGCCGTGCAGGCGTTCCCACAATTTGAGGACGAGATTAACGGTCAGCCAAATCCACTCGCCTTCACCTTGCACAGCGTGCGTGATGCTTTCGCGATCAACTACGGAACAGCCGGCATCGGTGCTGAGATTCTGGCCAATCGATTCGGCGTCGGCCCGATGGGCAAGTGCACAGAATGTTTGTTTGAAGAGTTCTTCCTCTCTTCATGGACAGTCGGCGACCCCGCTCAGATTGTCGACAAACCTGCCAACACAACGAACAGCACCGGACAGCTAATCACCGGACCAAAGGCGACGAAAGTCTTCTTCCCGGATGATCCTTCGAACGTTCACCACTCGTACCTGAACGACAACGTCAAGATGCGCGTGATGCACGCCGGTCCGAAAGAGCATCACATTCATCACCTGCACGCGCACCAGTGGTTGCATACACCCGAAAGTGACAATTCGACTTACCTCGACAGTCAGGCTCAGGGGCCCGGCTATTCATTCACTACTGAGATCGCGCACGGCGGCGGCGGCAATCGAAATAAGACGCCCGGTGACGCAATCTTCCATTGCCACTTCTACCCACACTTCGCAATGGGCATGTGGGAACTGTTTCGAGTCCACGACGTCTTCGAAGCGGGAACAGTGCTTGATTTGAATGGTCGACCGACTGCGACATCGCGCAAATTGCCGGATGGTGAAATCGCAGCAGGGACACCGATTCCCGCTGTTGTCCCGATTCCGACGATCGCGATGCCACTAATGCCGACGGCCAGTTTCCAGGGCTATCCCTTTTACGTTCCCGCACAAGCCGGACACCGCCCGCCAACACCACCGCTCGACACCATCGACGATGGCGGACTGTCGCGCCACATCATCATCGGCGGCACTGCAGTCCATCACAAAGAACATCTGCCTGCATTCGATCTCAACAAGGCGCGTCTCGACTTTGATAAGTCGCTGGTCACCGCCCAGGCAGTTTCAATTCCCGAAGGCGGAAATGCGGCTGAATTAGCGGCGATGAATTTCCACGCCGTGCGCAATCATCCGAGTTTCACTCCGGAAAACGTAGCCGCCAACTTCATCACGAATGGACGTCCAAAAGTTGCCGGTGCTCCCCTGGCGGATCCATGCGTCGACGATAATGGAAATGCCGCCGGTGTAGCACGTCTTTACAAGGGCGCAAATATCCAACTCAGGCTCAAGCTCAACAAAGCAGGCTGGCATTTCGATCAATCACGCATCTCGGCGCTGTGGGCCGATGTGAAACCGACCCTTGATGGCGTACGGCCGCCTGAGCCGCTCTTCTTCCGCGCCAACACGAACGATTGCATCACGTTCCAGCACACGAATTTAGTTCCTCGTGTTTACGTTCAGGACGACTTCCAGGTACGAACTCCGACGGACACGATGGGTCAGCACATTCACCTCGTGAAGTTTGACGTACTCGCATCGGACGGCGCGGCTAATGGTTTCAACTACGAGGATGGCACCTTCAGTCCGGAAGAAGTAATCGAACGAATTCGCGCGATTCGAAAATTCAACGGCTGTGTTGGTGTCGACTCAGGTGATCCACGCGATGGTACGTTTACCTGTCCGAAAGCCAGGCCACATCCGTTCTTTAACGTGCTCGGTGCAAAGACTACAGTACAGCGATGGTACGCAGACAACGTTCTCAATAACCTCGGTGTCGATCGCACACTGCGCACAGTCTTCACGCACGATCACTTTGGGCCATCAACTCATCAACAGGCAGGTCTTTACGCCGGTTTGGTCGTTGAACCGCAGGGCTCGAAGTGGCGTCATCCGGAAACGGGTGAGCTCTTTGGTGGCGCTGGCGTCCCGCCACCACGCTTCGACGGAGGGCCAACTAGTTGGCGCGCAGACATTCTCACACCAAACGTGGCCCACAGCTATCGTGAATTCCTTCTGGAGTTTGCTGATTTCCAACTCGCGTACGACGGTCTTCGTCCGGTTAATCCGCCGGCAAGAAACGAAGTAGGTTTGCCGTTCCTGCTCGAACCAGCCGAGAAATGTCCCGGCAGCAACTTCGCACCGCCGTGTCCGGAAGCAATCGCTGCGGCCGACGTGGGCACGATGAGTGTCAACTATCGCAATGAACCGGTAGCACTGCGCGTCCGCGATCCAGCCACCAACAAACAAGCTGCCGGTCTCGCAGGCGATTTGTCACACGTCTTCCGATCAAACGTTCTGCGTGCGGATACACGTTTTAACTCGCAGCCGATGTTCTATCCGCCGCTGACGGCCGACGTGCAACCGGGCGATCCATTTACGCCGTTGTTGAGAGCGTATGAAGATGACCCTGTTCAGATTCGCATCCTCGTTGGCGCGCACGAGGAGGGGCACAACTTCACGGTCAATGGCATCAGGTGGAAGTTTGAGCCATCCGATCCGAACTCTGGTTATCGCAACAACCAGATGATGGGCATCTCGGAGCACTTTGAGTTTGTGGTGCCGAAACTTCCGCATAAGCCCGACGGCAAGACCGCAGATTATCTCTATCAGCCAGGCAAAGCATCGGACGATCAATGGAATGGTCTGTGGGGATTGATGCGCGTTTACGCGACCAAGAAAGTCGATCTACTCGAGCTACCGAACAACCCGAAGAACAATACGCTCGATTGGACCAACCAGGGCGACTTCAAGGGCGTTTGTCCAAGGACGGCCGCAACACGAACACTCGACATAACAGCGACGACGGCAAGACGAGCTTTGCCGGAAGGCACGCTCGTTTATAACCCGCGCATCGCGAACGGCGGACGACTGCATGATCCAACGGCGATCATGTACTTCCGCACGTCAGATCTTGATGCGACGACGGGTGTAGTCAAACCAGGCGTAGTTATTGAACCACTCATCGTGCGCGCGAGTGCCGGTGAATGTATCGAAGTGACGCTCAGGAACAACCTGCCGGCAGGGCCGCAATTCGATCTCGACGGCTTCAGTACGATGCCGATGATCGTCGACAGGTTCAACGCGAATCAGGTGAAACCATCGTCCCATGTTGGATTGCATCCGCAGCTCGTCTTTGTCGACGTCACCAGAAGCGACGGCATGAACGTCGGCTTCAATCCAGTGCAAACGGCGCCGCCGGGCGCGAGTGTCACTTATCAGTGGTATGCGGGCGACGTGATGACGGGATTTAACAACACCGGAGTGGCGACAGCGATTGAGTATGGCGCGACGAATCTTTCGCCGTCGGATCCGATCAAGCACACCAACAAAGGCGCTATCGGTGGGCTCATCATTGAACCACAGGCTTCGTTGTGGAACGACAACTTTGGCACGCGTGCGCAGGTCGATATCACGCGCTCCAACGGCACAATCTTCCGCGAGTTTGTGACGATGTTCCAGAACGATATCAATCTCCGTTTCAACGGCATGTTTGGTGAGGCGACGACCGAAAACGGCATTGCTGTTCCGAATCTTGCAGAAGCCGAAGATCCGGAGGACTCAGGACAGAAAGCCATTAACTATCGAACCGAGCCGCTCTGGAAGCGCATGGGCTTCGCGCCGGATACGCCACTTGAACAGACGCGTGATGTGGATTTCACGAAGGCTCTGACAAATGAACAGGTCGGTGGCGATCCGGTGACTCCGGTGTTCACTGCAACACCGGGACAGGAGTTCCGCGTTCGCATGCTTCATCCGGGTGGTCACGCGCGCAACGACACGTATCTGTTGCACGCGCACATCTGGGAGCAGGAGCCTTACATCAGTGATTCGCAGGCGATTGGAAGCAATCCACTTTCGAATTGGGTCGGTTCACAGGCGGGAGTTGGACCAGGCAGTCACTTCGACTTCCTGCCGAAAGGCGGAGCGGGCGGTCGCTTCCGTGTGCCGGGGGATTATCTCTATCGCACGTTCACATCGTTCCATTTCGATGGGGGTATGTGGGGATTGTTGCGCGTGAAGTTCAACGCCCCGCCGCCCACGTGCACACCATGTCCACCGGGACAGTTCTGTCCGGACGTGGTTTGTCCAGTGGCGCAATGAGGGGTCTCAGCGCCGAAGGCGCGGAATATAAAAGCCAGGGGCAAGCGTGAAGCGAAGCGGAACGCGTCGCCCCTGGTAATAAATAGTCAAGCCTTTGAGCCCTGAAAAGGGCGTAATACGGTGCCGATTATTTCGGCCTTGCAGGCCTCGGCCGCGCTTTTTAGGGGTTAACCAGGGGCGACGCGTTCCGCTTCGCTTCACGCTTGCCCCTGGCTTTCATATTCCGCGCCTTTGGCGCTGGAACGAATTTGGGAAGGCTATGAGATGCGATTATTACTTTTGACCCTGCTTGTTTGCGCTCTTGGCTTCTCGACGGCCATGGCGCAGGACGCTAAGAAAATAGTTAAGGACGGCATCGAGATCGAATTCACGATCGAACCCGCGGGTTCGAAGTCCAAAACTGTTTTGCTGGCCGGGGAGGACGCGATCTTTCGTTTCAAGCTCCGCGACACCGCCACCAAGACTCCGATATCCGGTATTCGACCTGCCGCATGGGTTGCACAACGCGAACGACCTGGACCACCAGGACCGGACCAATGTCGCGCGAAAGTCGAATCCTACTTACAGGGCAGCCTACGTTCACGACCCGACGTCGACCTCAACACATTCCATCTTTTGGCCCTAAATCAGGAACCAAACATTTCGGTGATCGATCCGCTACTCGGTTTCGGTGGCAGCAAACTGCTAACACTAATCATGCTGAAGAGCCCCGGTGAAGACTGGGCGTTGACCAGCGATCGCTTGAAATTATTCGTCAGCATGCCGCGGATCAATCAGGTCGCCGTAGTTGACACGACTACGTGGAAAGTCGTCGCGAATGTCGACACCGGACTAAAACCAACACGTCTCGCTTTGCAGCCCGACGAGAAATATTTGTGGGTCGCAAACGAAACAGGCGTCACTGTTGTCGATACGACGACACTAAAAGTCGCAAAGCAGATCGAGACGGGCGCGGGCAGTCATGAGATCGCATTCGGAACGGACAACAAGTTCGCGTTTGTGACGAACCGAAGCGACGGCACACTCTCGATCATCAACATTCCAAAACTCCGAAAACTCAAAGATCTGAAAACTGGCGGCATCGCCTCGACACTTGCTTTTTCTCCTCTTAGCAAAGGGTTATACGTCGGAAACGAAATTGACGGCAGCATTGCTGTCGTCGATGCCGCCAGTCATAAGCTTCTGGCAAACATCGTCACGAAACCCGGACTCAGGACGTTGCGTTTTGCTCGTGGTGGTCGCTGGGGTTTTGTGGCTAATCCGAAAGAGTCGAAAGTGTTCATCTTCGATGCCTCAACGCATAGCCTGGTCCACGAGCAGGTTGTTGGTGAAGCTCCGGATCAGTTTGCATTTACTGACAACTTTGCATACGTGCGCTCACTCGGCACTGAACAGGTGTCGGCCATCAGGCTCGCTACGCTTGGCAAACAAGTTGATTTGGTGAAGTTTCCCGGAGGGCAAAGAGCGCCCGCAGCTTCGCGTGATTTTGCCTCCACTGCGGACGCTTTTGTTCCGGCGCCAGAACCTAATGCCGTGATTCTCGCAAATCCCGCTGACCAGATGATCTATTACTACTCCGAAGGCATGGCAGCGCCCATGGGTAATTTCCAAAACTACCGCCGCGTGCCGAGAGCCGTGATGGTTGTCGATCGGAGCCTGCGTGAAGAAACGCGTGGCGTTTATTCGACCACGGCCCGACTGCCAAAAGCCGGAGTCTACAATGTATCGATGCTGCTCGACTCGCCGCGCGTGGTTCATTGTTTTGAAGCAGTGGCTGCATCGAATCCGGCGATAAAGGACGATCAAAAGACGGCACTGCGAATTGAGTATCTGAATAAGGACATGTCGTTGGGCACGGGAGAGGATTACAAGGTTCGATTTCGACTCACAGATACCGAAACCAAACGGCCGATTAGTGCTTTGAAAGACGTAGGTGTGCTTGTATTTCTCTCGCCGGGAACGTGGCAGCAGCGGCAGATTGCGCAACCACTCGCTGATGGTCTTTATGAAATCACTCTCAATGTTCCCGAATCCGGGGTATATTTACTTTTCGTAGAGAGTCCATCGAAACGAGTTCAGTACCGGCAACTGCCTTATCTCACGCTGCATGCAAACGCTGCGCAAGACTAAAGATTTTTCCCGCAAAGACGCAAAGGCGCAAAGGAAGACTTCCGTTTTCCCTTCGCGCCTTTGCGCCTTTGCGGGAGTAATCTCTTTCGTGCTGTGTTGCGCTTTGGCGATTGTTGCACAAAGCTCTCAGAAGCAATTGCTCACTGACAGCGAGCGTCGTGGTAAAGAAATCTACCTTAGGGGAACGAGTGCGTCGGGGCGTGAGATCACGGCGCGGATTAGCGAACTCGATATTCCCGCTTCCACGCTTGCGTGCAGCGGTTGTCACGGCATCCGCGGTGAAGGCAAAACCGAAGGCGGCGTTACGGCCGGCAATCTCACCTGGTCCAACCTTATCAAACCGTATGGTCACACTCATATTACTGGTCGCAAGCATAACGCCTTTACGGAATCGGCTTTAATTCGCGCAGTGGTGAATGGCGTTGATCCGGATGGTAATGAGCTACTCGTCGCCATGCCGCGATACAGATTGTCGCCGGAGGACATGGCGGATCTCATCGCCTATATAAAGCGCATCGACACGGATCTCGATCCCGGTCTGACGGATACAAACATCACCATCGGCTTAATGTCGCCTTCGAGTGGTGCGCTTGTAGATACCGGTGCGGCGATGAAAGACGTCGTCACCGCCTATTTCGACAATATCAATAGCAGAGGCGGAATTTTTAGTCGCAAGATTGATTTACGCGTTGCTGATACAGGTGCAGGTGGTGCCTCAACCGCCAATGCTGCCCAGAACTTCGCTCGGAAGGAGCAGGTATTTGCATTCGTCAGTGGTTTGAGTGCGGGATCCGATCCTCAGATTGCGGCCCTCGCGCGTACTGAGGAAATCACGTTCATCGGCCCCTCGACGTTGTTGCCGCATTTAGAAAATCCAGCCAACAAATATCTCTTTTACCTGCTGCCGGGTATCTCCGAGCAGGCGATGGCCCTCGTGAACTTTGCCGCGTTACGACCGGAAATTAAACGAGCAACAATCGCGCTCGTTTACGGTGACTCGACTCTGAGTAATGCAGCAGGAAACGCAGCCGCTGAACAGGCGCAGAAGTCTCAACTAACGATCGCTAAAAAGATCGTCTTTAAGTCGGCCAGTTTCGATCCTCAATCGATAGTAAAAGAATTGAAGAGTAGCAATGTCGAGTATCTGTTTTTCTTTGGAGATACAAAGGAACAAACGTCACTCCTGAACGAGGCCGCAGCGGCAAGCTGGTCTCCCAATCTGTTGCTCATCGGAACGCTCAGCGGGACAGACATGTCGGCAATCTTGCGACCGGGATCGAGCAACCAGGTCTTCCTCGCCTTTCCCACCGTGCCGTCCGACATAAGCAACGATGCGGGGGCGGAGTTTCGTGCCTTGCAGGAGAAATACAAGTTTCCTACGCGCCACTTGGCGGCACAGCTTTCAGCATTTGCAGCAGCGAAAGTTTTGGTTGAAGGATTGACTCGCGCCGGCAGAGATCTGAATCGCGAGAAGCTTATTAATGCACTCGACACTCTTTACGAGTACGAAACCGGCATGACGCCCCGTTTGACTTTCGGCCCAAACCGGCGAGTCGGAGCCGCCGGCGCACATATCGTGACTTTCGACCCCGCAAAGAAAGAACTCACCTCGCTCGGTTGGTTCAACGCATACTAGACCTCATTTTGTCGTGGTCCAGCTTGCCTCAGACGTCAGGCGTCGCACTTGGACAGTCAGTATGTCTGTTTCAGGACGCCAAGCGCGATTGCGGACTTTTGGAGGCAAAGCCCCTTTAGCGCGCGGTTACCGTAATCGTTGCCGTACCAGAATTCCCAGCCTGATCAAACGCACGCGCTTGCAGTTGATGCGTCTTGTTCATCGCGCCAGGCACTCTCCAGGCGCAGCTATACGGCGCAGTTGTATCTGAGCACTGCAGTGCACCATTGACTAAGAAATCAACTCGCGTGACGCCGACGTTGTCGCTCGCCGTCGCCGTGATCGTGATGTTGGCCTTGCGCGCCACAATAGCTCCGTTCGCCGGATTTGTGATCGAAACAGTCGGTGGAATGTTATCTCCCGTCGCCGCGAAACCGATTCGGCCTACCGCACCCGCGCCGCGCGCGAGGTAGTAGAGAAAACCATCAGGCGAGACTTTCAGATCCACCGGCAGTGAAATGCCTGTCGCAAAATCGGAGACTGCATTTCCATTCGCCGGATCCAGCCGTCTTATCCAACCGCCACAGAAATCAGCAAAGAAGTAGTTGCCGACGAAGTTCGCCGGAAACTGATTAATCTGTGGGTTGTAGAACGCGCCTCCAGTAATCGCGCATGTGTTTGCGTCGTTCTGGTAAGCAAAGATTGGATCGCGGAAGTTCGGGTTCGGCGGATTACAGAATCCTTCGCAGGTGGGCCAACCATAGTTTGCGCCGGCGATGCCGTCGTTGATCTCTTCCCACGTATTCTGACCGACGTCGTTAATGAACATTCTTCCACTGCCCGGCTGAAACGAGAACGTAAACGGGTTGCGCACGCCCAGCGCCCAAATCGAGCGATTGTCTCCGGTTGCCTGATTGAAGAAGGGATTATCGGTCGGGATTCCGCCGGTTGACGTGATACGCAACATTTTGCCGAGCCGAGTTGCCAGCGTCTGAGCGTTAGCGCCGTTCGCATTATCACCGACCGCGACGAACAGTGTGCCGTCTGGTCCAAAGTGAAGCGCACCGCCATTGTGATTTGTGGCACCGCTCAGATTCGGCATATCCATCACGATCACTTCACTGCCTGCAAGGGCCACATCACCCGAGGCGGTGAAGCGACTGATGCGGTTATGTATCGCTGGGGTAGTTGCGGTGTAGTAAATGTAGACCAGTTGATTGGATACGAAATTCGGATCGAACGCTACTCCCAACAGTCCACGTTCGCCCTGCGAATCCACAGTTACCGTCAGAAAGGGAGTCGGAAGCAAGACGCCGTTCTTGATCACACGGAGGGCGCCGTTTTGTTGACAGACGAAGATTCGACCATCAGGCGCTAGCGCCATCGCGGTCGGATTCGTAAGCCCGGCGGCGACCACTGAGTCGGTAAATCCCGCCGGCACAGTCGCCGCATTCGCGACCTGGGCGGTGAAGGCAGCAATCGACAACACTAAACAGAGTCTTAAATTCAAGGATTTCATAGAGTCCTCCAAGGCACTTAACTTTTTTAGCTGGGCGAACTTCTCGGCCGGGGCGATTTACTGCTGGAAACGGGAGGGCGCGACTCTGCCACGTTTATTTGTGTTTTTTGTCCCTTTTTGTGGCCGGATTTGTCCGACACGAAAATTCAACATGTTTCAACGCCGAAAACTTGCTAGAATTTCGGTCCTCGACATAGGTCCCGAAGGTTGTGTGAGATTGCCCCAGGATTTACCTCCCTCGTTCACAAATCGACTTTTGAGCCGAGAGTGAAACTCCTTCACAGTTTCCCGGAGTAATAAATGAAGCGTTTTATTTTCCCGATACTATGGGGCGGTTTCGTCTCACTGCTTCTAATACCTCTCTTTATCTTTGAGCAAAAGACTCACGCCGAGGCGCAGCTCAAACGGAAAGTCTCAAAAGACATCCTGCAAAAGGTTTCCGAGGGTAAGGGCGGCGATTTCGTACGCGTCATTATTCAGCCTGCCAGCCAGCAGGATTTTTCGATTGACTCGACAATTGAGTATTCAGGCGGCAGCAACATCCGCAAGTTCAGGAACTTCGCCGTCAGAGTGGCCACTTTGCCGGCGAATGCTGCGGTTAATCTGGCGAATCGCAGCGACGTCGCATACGTTTCTCTTAACCGCGAAGTCAGGCCGATGGGTCATCTTTCGCGGACGACCGGAGCGGATCAGATCCGGCACAGCGGTGACGAAACCAGCAGCGTCTCTCTCGATGGAACGGGAGTCGGAATCGCGATCCTGGATTCCGGAATCGATGTTGACCACACCTCTTTTCTAAACAAGTCAAACGGTCTTCGCGTCGTCTACAGTGAGGATTTCACTGGGGAAAATCGCACCGATGATCCTTACGGCCACGGTACTCACGTCGCTTCGCTTGCCGCGGGCAACGGCCGAATCTCTAACGGCGAGTACGTCGGCATCGCGTCGAATGCAAATCTTATCAACTTGCGTGTGTTGAACGCTGACGGCGTCGGCACTACTGCCTGGGTGCTGCGAGCGCTCGATTGGGTGGCCTCGAACCGAGCGACGTACAACATTCGTGTCGTCAACATGAGTCTCGGAATGCCTGCCGTCGATTCATACCGGAACGATCCGGTTTGTCGGGCAGCGCGCAGACTGGTCGATGCGGGCGTGGTAGTCTTCGCCGCAGCCGGCAACAACGGGAAAGATAGCGAAGGAAACAAGCTTTACGGTCACATTCATTCGCCGGGTAACGAGCCTTCGGTGATCACTGTTGGAGCTTCGAACACATTTGGCACCGACGAACGCAGTGACGATGCAGTCGCGTCCTTCAGCTCGCGTGGACCGACACGCAGCTTCACGACGGACGAAGACGGCGTCAAACACCACGACAACTTAGTCAAACCCGATCTTATTGCGCCCGGCAATAAACTGATCGAAGCAGAGGCTGACGGCAATTATCTCGTGGCGCAGAATCCGTCGTTGGATGCCGGAGTCAGCGGCGCGGAGAATCGCAGGATGATGTACCTGAGCGGTACTTCGATGGCCACACCCGTCGCAGCAGGAACAGCGGCGCTCATGCTGCAGGCAAATCCGAGTCTGACGCCGAATCTGGTGAAGGCGTTATTGATGTACACGGCCCAACCAATCGCGGGCTACAACATGTTCGAGCAGGGTGCAGGCCAGTTGAATATCGCTAGTGCAGTGCAGTTGGCGCAGTTAGTGAGGACTAATTTGAGTTCCTCGACAACTGTGGGTGAGCCTTTACTTACAGTCGACGCGCCACCCGCACCGGAAACCACGATTGCAAATCACACTTTTACCTGGTCGCGCGGCATCATTCTCAATCACACGTACGCCACCGGGATCGCTCTGATCACGAAGTATCAGAAGGTCTATGCGTTGGGAAATCTGCTTGGTAGCGGCGTGATCACCGGCGACGGTGTGATAACAGGTGATTACTTTTCCGACGGCGTTATTACAGGTGATTACATCCTTACGAGTTATGGAGTTATCACAGGTGACGGCTCAGCCTTCCTCGCCGTGAATCAGTTGATTCAGGATCTCTTACCCGAGGGTACTTTGTTGAGCGATGGGGTGATCACGGGGGACGGAGTTATTACTGGCGATGGCGTAATCACAGGTGACCTCGTAGCAAGCGCTCAGTCAGCAATGCTCAATGGCGATGGCAGTTCGATGATGGCGGCACCATCAGACGATGGCAACGACTGCCTGGATTATTAGTCCACAGATTACACAGATTACGAAGATTACAGTGATCGAATCCGATCTCTGTATCGGGCTAATCTGTGAATAAGAGGAGAGAAATGAGTGCGGCTCAAGTGAACGTCGATCGGCCTCAGTTCGGACAGGTTTACATGTGGTCGCTGGTGATTGCCGGCGTAGCGATCTCGCTTGGTTCACTTGTCGTATTTCCTTTTCACAAGCTCGATGCTTCCTTCGTCTTTCTCTGCTTCATGGTGATGGCGAGCGCGCTCATCGCGATTCCCATACCTCGCGTCAGCGGTCGTATTACAGTGGCCGATACCTTTGTTTTCTTGACGATGCTGCTATATGGAGGCGCTGCGGCGATTCTCATGTCGGCACTCGAAGGAGTTGCTGCGACACTGATCATCAGCAAACGCCCGCGCACGATCCTTTTCAATTCAGCGATCCTCGCAACGTCGACCTTTTTTACGTCTATCGTGATGTACTACGTTTTTGGTCCAGCAGCGGAGCTTGTACCAGACGGCAGATTTTCAGCTGACTTCTTTAAAGCTATTTGCTTAATGGCGCTGGTGCAATACATTGCCAACACCACTCTCATCGCGATTGAAAAAGCCAGCAAGATCAAAGAATCAGTTTGGAACACCTGGCGAACGTATTATCTCTGGACCTCCATTACTTATTTCGCCGGAGCGTCTGCCGCAGGCATCATTGCCATTCTGATTAAGAACTACAGCTTCTATGCAGTAATAGCCACAGTTCCGATCATCCTCATCATCTGTTTCACGTACCAGACGTACCTCAAGAACATAGAGAAGTCACTGGAACAGACAGATGCGGCACGGCTACACGTTCAGGAGCTGTCGAAATACGTCAGTGAACTGCAACGGTCCGAAGAAGCACGCGAACAGCTATTGCTTCGTGCAGAACGCGCGCGTGCTGAAGCGGAAGCGGCGAACAGAATCAAGGATGAATTTCTGGCGACGCTGTCGCACGAGTTGAGAACACCGCTGACTTCACTGCTCGGTTGGTCCAGTGTGCTCCGTGAAGCAAAGCGTGACGAGAAGGTATTGCACCAGGGACTCGAAGCGATTGATCGCAACGCACGTGTTCAGGCCCAACTTATTGACGACTTGCTCGACGTGTCGCGCATCGTTTCGGGCAAACTCAATCTCGACGTCAGGCCACTGGATCTTGCTTCAGTCGCGCGAGCGGCGATCAACGTTGCTCGACCAGCCGCCGATGCTAAGGGGATCACGCTCGACTATTCTGACGAACCGGGCCTCGGGGCCATCTCCGCTGATTCGGCACGACTGCACCAGATCATTTGGAACCTCTTATCAAACGGAGTGAAGTTCACACCACACGGAGGCAAAATCTCTGTGCGCGTGGATCGCGATGGTTCCTCTGCACGTGTGAGTGTGAGCGATACAGGGCAGGGAATCGAGGCAGAATTTCTGCCGCGAGTTTTCGATCGATTTCGCCAGGCGGATAGTTCTACAACACGAAGTTTTGGCGGGTTGGGATTGGGTCTGGCGATTGTTCGGCACCTCGTTGAGCTTCACGGTGGGACAGTTTCGGCGCAGAGTGATGGCTTAAACAAAGGCGCAACCTTCACCGCGACGTTCCCGCTTCTGGCTGATCGGACTGAGCCGATTCCAATCGCTCAATGTGAGCAGCCGTCTGCGGAGATTCGTTCGCTCGATGGATTGAGAGTGTTGCTCGTTGATGACGAGCCGGAAGCTCGCCAGATCATCAGTACCGTGATCACGCGCACCGGGGCAGAAGTGAAGGCCTGCACGTCGGCGCAAGAGGCGCTCGCGAAGTTAATGGAGTGGAAGCCGGATGTGATCCTGAGCGATATCGCGATGCCCGACGAGGATGGCTACAGTTTTATTGGAAAGGTGCGGGCGTTGCCGCGCGACAAAGGTGGCGAGACGCCCGCCGCCGCGCTCACTGCATACGCTCGAGACGTCGATCGACGTCAGGCCCTCGCCGCCGGCTACCAGATGCACATCGCCAAACCGATCGGCGCCAGCCAACTCGTGACCCTGATCGCCCGCCTCGCCGGCCGCGAATCGTAAGGTTTCACCGCCAAGTTCATTAGAAATGGACCTCAGAGAATCGGGCGCCTCCTTGGAGTGCGGTGACTTGTCACCGCTTTGGTAAAAATACCAAAGCGCCAACAAGTTGGCGCACTCCAAGGACGCGCCCGGTCCTCCAGGATCTATAACATTTTGGGCGTGTGGTAAAGTATTGGGCGCCATGAAGAAGTCACCGGTGGGAATTGGAATTATTGGGTCGGGGTTTGCCCGCACGACGCAGATCCCGGGGTTTCAAGATTGCATGGGAGCAAAGGTTGTGGCGATCGCCAGCCGCAGCCGCGAGCGTGCAGATGCAATCGCAAAAGAATTCGGCATCGAACACGTCGCCGACGACTGGCAGGAGCTGGTAGCTCATCCAGACGTTGATCTGGTCAGCGTTGTCACGCCTCCATCCACGCACATGGAGATCACGCTCGCCGCACTCGAACACCGCAAAGCCGTGCTGTGCGAAAAACCGATGGCGCTGAATGCTGCCGAGGCCGCACGAATGGTCGAGAAAGCTAACTCCGCCGGCGTGCTGGCGCTGATCGATCACGAGTTGCGCTTTCTCAATAGTAGACGCGTCATGCGTGGCATGCTGCAATCAGGCGCGATTGGCTCGGTGCGTCACTGCAATTACGTGTTTCGATCTGATTATCGTGGTATCGCAGATCGCGCGTGGGACTGGTGGTCGGATGAGAAGATGGGCGGCGGGGCTCTCGGGGCCATCGGCTCGCATGTTGTCGATTCATATCGCTGGATGTTGAGCGCCGAAGTGACGAAAGTCATCGGCATGCTCACCACACATATCAAGCAGCGTCCCGACAAAGGCAATGGAGGCATGCGCGCCGTCACCACCGACGACGAAGCGAAGCTCTTGTTTAAATTTGGCGATGGCCCACACACCGAGAATGCTACCGGCGCTGCGTCAATCTCAGTACTCGAATCCGGCAAGTATGAAAACCGGCTCGAGATTTACGGCACTAAAGGGGCGCTGATGGTTGAAGAAACCGGCGAACTCTGGCGTTCGCCCACCGGCTCGGGAGCATGGCGTCCGGTGCAGGTAGACCAGGACCACATGGCCCAGGGAATGCGCGAAGGAAGCTGGTCGAGAGGCTTCACGGCATTCTCCATTGCGATTTGTGAAGCCATGCGTGCCGGTAGAACAACTGTAAAAGACGCCGCAACTTTTGAAGATGGCTATCGAGTTCAGCTCGTGCTTGATGCGATTCGCGCTTCGAATGAAAGTGGGTGCTGGGTAACGGTTGGCCAGTAAACGAACCATCCGAGTCGGCGTCGATACCGGCGGCACGTTTACAGATTTCGTCTTCGAACAAGACGGTCGCATTAACCTCTTCAAACTTGCCTCGACACCTTCTGATCCATCACTCGCAATCCAGCAGGGACTCACGCGCATCTGCGCTGAGACTGGATCTCGACTGGATCAAATCGAGATCGTACACGGGACGACTGTTGGAACTAATGCCCTCCTGCAACGCCGCGGCGCACGCACTGCATTGATCACGACCAAAGGTTTCGAGGACGTGCTTGTAATCGGTCGTCAGGCACGACCGGAACTCTACAATCTGAACGCCATCAAACCCCCGCCTCTCGTTGCTGATGAACTACGCCTGGGTATCAAGGAGCGTGTTGTCGCTTCTGGTGAAGTGCTCGAACCACTCGACGAGCGCGAGTTGCAAAGACTCGTGAGGAAGTTAAAGCAGGCGAAAGTTGAAGCAATTGCGATCTCGTTGTTGTTTTCTTTTCTGCATCCGGAACATGAGGAACGGATCGCAGCGGCGTTAGCGCAGCTCGATGTACCGTTATCGATTTCCAGTCGAATTCATCCGGAGTATCGCGAATACGAGCGCACTTCAACTGTAGTCATCAATGCTTATTTACAGCCGTTGATGGGCCGTTACCTTAGCCGGTTATCCACATCCGAACCGAATCGGAAGCTCAACTTGCGCGTGATGCAATCGTCAGGTGGCAGTATTTCTGCCGATGTTGCGGCGGTAGAGCCCGTGCGTACGATTCTTTCTGGTCCATCCGGTGGCGTTGTTGGCGCATTGCGCGCAGCACAGCTAGCCGGACTTCAAAACATCATCACGTTTGACATGGGCGGGACGTCGACCGACGTCGCTCTTTGTGACAGCGGTGCGATCCGCACTACGAATGAAGCCACAGTTGCGGGGTTACCGGTGGCTGTTTCAGTAATGGATATCCATACCGTCGGCGCCGGCGGTGGCTCGATTGCACGCGTGGACGAGGGCGGTTCCCTACGCGTTGGACCAGAATCTGCGGGCGCCGATCCTGGACCTGCTTGTTACGGGCGCTCGCTGCTGCCGACTGTCACCGATGCGCACGTAGTGTTGGGCCACTTTGGTGGCGTAGGGTTGTTAGGTGGCGAGTTCAAGCTCGACGAAAAACGCGCTTACAAAGCGATGACGAAACTCGCGAGTGATTTGAGCAAGGTCTCAGGCAAGCGATGCAGCGTTACTACGGCGGCTGAAGGAGTCGTGTCGGTTGCAAACACAAACATGGAGCGTGCGTTACGGCACATCTCAGTCGAGCGTGGTCACGATCCGCGACAGTTTGCACTTCTGCCGTTTGGTGGCGCCGGTGGTTTGCATGCCGTTGATCTCGCACGGGCGTTAAGAATTCCTACGATTATTGCGCCAACTGCTCCTGGCGCGTTGTCTGCGGTTGGCGTGCTCGTGGCTGATGTGATCAAGGACCAGAGTCGAACAGTGATGTTGACTTATGGATCGAAGCAGACGACGCGACTAGCACGAGTTTTCAGGGAGATGGAAAAAGAAGCGGCGGGTGTGCTGCGTGCTGAAGGATTTGCCGCGTCGCGACAACGGCATGAGCGTTCTCTCGCGATGCGTTACCGCGGACAGTCATTCGAGTTGGAAATAAGAAACATCACGGGAGATCTCGGCGCTGAGTTTCACCGCGTTCATCGCGAACGTTACGGTTACGCGCAGGAACAGAGCGAGATCGAAATCGTGAGTGCACGCGTACGTTCGTTCGGCATCGTGGAAAAGCTCGCGCAACGAAAAATCGCATTGGGCAAGAATAGAGCGCGTGGCAATGTCTATAAACGAGAAGACCTCGGTGCAGGAGCCAAATTAAAAACGCCGTGCATTGTGACTGAATATTCAGCGACGATGCTGATTCCCGCGGATTGCAAAGCACGGATTGACGACTTTGGCAATTTACTGATCGAGTTCAAATGAAAATAAAGTTTGATCCGACAACTCTCGAAATATATCGCGCGCTCTTCACTTCCGTGGCGGAAGAGATGGGTGTGGCGCTGCGGCGCACCGCGTTTTCACCAAACATCAAAGAACGACGTGATTACTCCTGTGCTGTTTTCGATGCGACGGGCCGCGTTATTGCACAGGGCGATCACATGCCTGTGCATCTCGGATCGATGCCGATGGCTGTCGCTGCGGCACTCGCCGAGATCGATCTCGTTGAAGGAGATGTGGTCGCGCTAAACGATCCATTCGCTGGCGGCACGCACCTGCCCGATGTCACCCTCGTGATGCCAGTGGTCAGTGGAAAGCGAACGCTGTTCTACGTCGCAAACCGCGCGCATCACGCTGATATCGGCGGCGCAACGCCGGGATCGATGGGCCTCGCAACAGACATTTACGGCGAAGGGATCCGCATCCCACCAATTCGCCTCGTGCGTGGTGGCAAGCTCGACGCGGACACGATGCGACTGTTGCTGGCGAATGTTCGTGGAAACGTCGAGCGCCGCGGCGATTTTGATGCGCAGATCGGTTCATTGAAAACCGGCGCTGCTCGACTGCTGGAGATCGTGGAGCGTCGTGGTGAAAAGGAAGCGACCGAATACGCGTCGCAACTGATCGACTATTCAATGCGTTTGATGCGGCACACGATTGCTTCAATTCCTGACGGTTCTTACGAAGCAGAAGATGCGTTGGACGACGATGGTGTTGACGATCGCGAAGTGCGGATCAAAGTGCGCATACAAATAAAGGGCGAACGCGCACTCGTTGATTTCACCGGTAGCGCACCGCAGGTTACGGGGGCAATCAACGCGGTCGAGGCAATCACCGTGTCGGCAGTGTCCTACGTGTTTCGCTGCCTGGTTGGTGGTGAAGTGCCTGCAAGCGCGGGTTTAATGGAGCCGATCGAAGTAATCGCGCCGAGTGGCACCGTAGTGAATGCGAATCCGCCCGCTTCGGTTGCGGGTGGCAACGTTGAAACTTCGCAGCGGATTGTCGACGTCCTGTTCAAGGCGCTGGCCCAGGGATTACCTGACCGCATTCCTGCCGCGAGCCAGGGCACGATGAACAATCTCACAATTGGCGGCATCGACTCTCGTAACGGTCAGGAGTTTTCCTACTACGAAACAGTTGCGGGCGGCATGGGCGCGCGTCCCACAGCCGACGGAATGAGCGGCGTCCACACCCACATGACGAACAGCTTGAACACACCCGCCGAAGCGCTCGAGTATGCGTACCCACTGCGCGTGCGCGAGTATCGGCTGCGCAAAGGTTCGGGTGGTGAAGGGAAGTGGCGTGGTGGCGACGGTGTCGTCCGCGAGATCGAAACACTTGTGCCCGCGCGTATGTCGTTGCTATGTGATCGCCGCAAGCGTGGTCCATACGGATTGTTCGGTGGAAAAGACGGAGCACCTGGAAAGAATGGGAAACTCTCCTCGAAAGGATCTCATGATCTCAAAGCAGGTGATCGAATTCGAATCGAGACGCCAGGTGGCGGCGGCTGGGGAGAATCCGTGTAATCCGTGGCTAAGTAGTTAGTCTGCGGTAAATGCCCGGTAGTCGCTCGGGTAACGAAAGCACATCATCAATGATCGTATATCCGATCTCACCATACAGGTCACGCAGCTCGGCTTCAGATTCGCGATCGATCGTGATGCAGAAAGGTGTGATGCCTTCATTCTTCGCCTGCCACAACGCCTCACGCGTGTCTTCGCGTGCATAACGCGCATCGCCGTAATCATGGTCGTACGGACGCCCATCTGAAAGCACGATCAGCAAACGCGTGCGCGCATCCTGTTTCCCGAGCCGGGCAGTCGCATGACGAATCGCCGCTCCGAGACGCGTGTTGTTCTGATAAGTAATGCCGCCGATGCGTCGTTTTACTTCGTCGTTATACTTCTCATCAAAATCTTTCACCACATAAAACTTCACATTCCGGCGCCCCTCCGAAGTAAATCCATTGATCGAGTAGACGTCTCCGACAGCTTCAAGGGCTTCGCTCATCAGCACGAGACCTTCTTTCTCGATCTCGATGATCCGCCGTCCGGGACGCGTGTAAGGTTGCAGCGGATGACGACCAATCGTCCGCGCCGTTGAAGACGACTGGTCCAACAGGAACGAGACCGCCACGTCGCGACGTCGCCGCATTCGTTTCGTGTAGATACGTTCTGACTGTTGGCCATCAGCCCGGCGATCAATCACATAGTCAATAACGGCATTGAGATCAAACTCTTCGCCGTCCAACTCATTGGCAACACGTATCAGGTTCTCGGGCTTCATCAGTTGAAACTGATGGCGTATCGAGGAGATGACACCCCTGTGTCGTTCTTTCGTATGTTCGACGAAGTTGCGATCGCCATGTTTCACTTTTTTCTCTACTACTCGACACCAACCGAGTCGATGATCCGTCAACTCGCGATCCCACTCGTCGTAGTTGAATGCGACTTCGCCTTCAGAGAGCACTTGCTCGGGCGTCTCGCTCTCGGACCACGCTTCGGCGCCTGCCAGCTCATCAGGCTCGCCTTCCATGGATGGATCGTTCCACGCGTTGAACAACTCGCGAGCATCGCGACGTTCAGGCATGCGCTCAGCCTGTCGCTGTTGCATTCGCTCGCCAGCCGACTCGTCATCAGATTCAGTTTGATCTTCCGGCGCGTCGATTTGCTGGACGGAATCATCAACCGGTATGACCGTCTGAAACAGATCGTAAACGCGACTGGTGGCCATCAATGTGTCAGCGACTGTTGTCTGGTCGCGCACAAGATAATCGCTGACGATCGTCTCCAGTTCAGAAACTACCTGGCCATATGTCATCCGCGCGTCGTCGCGTGCACCGCCAAGCATCGTGATCTGGAATAGCAGCTCGTAAGGAACGAGCGAGTATGGTAGCTCCATGATTCGCGGCCGGTTGCCACTGAGATGTTGGCGAATCAAGTCGAGGTCGCGATTGAGACCACGATAGGTGCGTCGCAACCGTCGATCGATACGACCGTTTTCGAGCGTTCCGAATACGCGTCGCGCGAGCTGTGGCATCGGAAACAATTTGAGAACATCCCTGTATCCGATATCTCCCAATTCTTTTGTGACTTCTTGTGCTTCTTCGGGGCCATCTTTGCGTAGCTGCACAATTTCATCCGCGAGTGCGAAGGCGTCGAGCGCCTCGACATTCTCTTCCGAGTATCGCGCAGCGATTGCGGAGTGGGCCACGCGCAACATTCCACCTCGCTCGTAAGTGCCAAATTCAATCTGTCCTGCCGCATGCGCGGCGAGCACTTTGTAGAGCCGAAAGTCGAGATCTTCGTCACCAAATTCGTTCACGAGCGAGGGCAGGTGAATGGTGCGTCCATCGTCGATGCGCGCCTCATCGGGAACAGCAGCGAGGGGAGCAACATCCACTTCGCGTCCGGTAAGTGCCTCAACATACAAACGCAGCAGATGCTGGACCGAATCGAGAGCTAACCCCGCCCCACCAGTGTGCAATGCTTCGTAACTTCCGCGCGTCTCCAGTGAGAAATAACTGCGACGAGCGCGTGTGTCGGAGCGTCCGGAGGTAAGTCCACGACGCGCCCATGCTTCGAACTGTTCGATCGACACAGTGCGCAACGCACGCGACGCAGAACGAAAACAGGCCAGCGCCGCTTCACCATCGACTGCCGCAATCTCTTTTGTGAGTGAAAGCACGCGACGTGAGAGTTCGATTGCAGAAGCACGATCCGGATCGGCATTGAGCAGCCGAATAAACCCCGGACTGCTGCGAACGAAAGCCACGAGACTCGCATTGCCGTGTGCGGCGACGACCCAAAGCAACGCGATCCATTCGTCAAAAATTTCAGTCGCCCGCCGGGAGATCTCGCCGCCGGCGACCAAAATGTGAAGCGCTGCGCCGCCACCGCGTTCGAGAAAGTCGTTCGTGCTCGCGAGTAAACGTTTGGCATCAGCCGTTGAAAGCGTAGCCAGACTTTCGGGAATCACGGCCCACGCGTCAGCCGCAATGCCGCCGGCGCGAGATGCAAATGCGCCCACGAGCGCGATCGCTGCCGCTGTAAGTGCGGGGTCATTCAAACTCTTGAGTTGGTTTGTGACGGTGCCGCTCGCGTTGAGAAACTCGGCACTGTGTTTTGCCGAGCGCCGCGCGATCTCCGTTGCTACTTCGATTATTGAACGAAGCAGGTCGTCGTCGTTGATCTCGGTAGCGAGAACCGGTAGCGAATGAAGAGTCTCACGACCGATGGCAGTCGAGAGAACCATCTGTCGCGTAAATAAAACGAAGATGTCCGGGCGAAGCTCAGGTGCAATTGTACGGAGCGATTCGACGCCTTCGTTGAAGAAAGTAACCGCTGACTCGTAGTCGGCCATTGCGAGTCGCCGGCCCATCTCTCCCCACGAGCGTAACTCCGCGGGTTGTAAGACTTGTGCTGCAGCCGGCGCTGCGCGTAGAAATTCGATGCCTGCTCGAAGGGAGATCGCGGCGATCGAGGCGCTTGTTTCCAGTACCGCGGCTGCATGGTCCAACGGCAGACCCGTGAGACTACGCGTGAGTTCGAGGAACGATTGACGCTCGGCAGATTGATGTTCTTCAGTTTCAGCCATTAAAAAAATATTTCACGCAAAGGGCGCAAAGACACAAAGTCAATATTACATCTCGTCGCGTCTTTGCGTCTTTGCGTGAAAGCAGTTTATAGCTTTAGATCACGGTGGTCACGATTTCGCGGATGCTACGCTGCAGCTCGCGATCGTCGGTGATAGGGGAGCACATGGCGACGTCCGCGGCATCGACTGGAGGGATGCCGAGTGCGATCAGTTGCGCGGCGTAGATCAGGAGTCGCGTCGAAACACCTTCTTCCAAACCGTGGCCGCGCAGATTACGCACCTTCTGACCGATCAATACGAGGTCGCGTGCGGTTCCTTCATCAACACCGCCTTCGCGCGCCACAATTTCCGCCTCCATTTCCGGTGGCGGATAGTCAAATTCGATCGCCACAAACCGTTGGCGTGTCGATTGTTTCAAGTCTTTCAGTATCGATTGATAACCGGGGTTATATGAAACCACCAGCATGAAGTCACTCGGTGCTTCGACGATCGTGCCGAGCTTTTCAATTGGTAACCGGCGTCGATGATCCGTCAGCGGGTGAATGATCACGACCGTGTCTTTGCGCGCCTCAACCACTTCATCGAGATAACAGATCGCGCCGTTGCGGACAGCCGAGGTCAACGGTCCGTCGTGCCAAATTGTTTCGTCGCCCTCCAACAGGAAACGACCGACCAGATCCGTGGACGACAGGTCTTCATGACAAGCCACCGTGATCAACGGTCGCTCCAGACGCCAGGCCATATGCTCGACGAAGCGCGTCTTGCCGCAGCCGGTCGGACCTTTCAGAATCACTGGAAGTCGTGCCGAGTGAGCAGCTTGGAAGAGTTCGACCTCACGGCCGACAGCCAAATAATAGGGTTCAGTGGCGACTCGGTAATCCTGGATTGCGCTTTCGGCCATTTACGGGCATCTTAACATTCGAGTAGAAAGGGACCAAATTCGGTAAGTTGTAAGTAATATGAAGATCGCGGTAGCAATGAGTGGTGGCGTGGATTCTTCCGCCGCCGCGGCAATTCTTAAAGAGCAGGAGCACGAGCTCGTCGGCTTCACAATGCAGTTGTGGGATCAGCGACGAGGCATCAACGTTGACGAGAACGGCGATCCCTTGCCGTCTCGCTGCTGTTCGCTCGACGACGTTTACGACGCACGGCGCGTCGCTGAAGAACTCGGCTTTCCGTTTTACGTGCTGAATCTCGAACGCGACTTCGAGCGCGACGTTGTCCAACCATTCGTCTCCAGTTATCTCAGCGGCGAAACACCCATTCCGTGTGTGTCGTGCAATAGTCGTTTGAAGTTTGCTTCACTCGATCGACTCGCAGTTAGTTTAGGTTGCGAGAAAGTAGCAACTGGCCACTACGCACGCGTTGAATTTGATCCTGCCGGCAATCGTTACAAACTCCTGCGCGGTGCAAACCAACAGAAAGACCAGTCGTATTTTCTCTGGGAACTGACACAGGCACAGTTATCGCGCGCGTTGTTTCCACTCGGTGAGATGTCGAAACCCGAAGCACGCGATGCCGCACGGCAACATGGATTGAACGGAGTTTCGGAGAAGAAGGAATCGCAGGAAATCTGTTTTGTTCCTGACGGTAATTACGCCGGTTTTATCGACCGCTATCTTGAAGCAGAAAACGCGACCGAGCGTTTGCCGGGTGCCGGTGAAATAGTCGATACGAGTGGTCGCGTTATCGGACATCATGAAGGTATTCATCGTTACACGATCGGACAGCGTCGTGGAATGGGCATCGCAAACGAACGCGCGTTGTACGTGATTTCGATCGATGCGGATAAGAATCGCGTCACTGCTGGTCCAGCCGAAGAACTGCTGAGCAGCGAGTTCACCGTTGCACAAGTCAACTGGATTGCGTTTGACGATCCGAAGGAACCGGTGCGTGCTGAGGTACGCGTTCGTTATCGTCACACGGCCGCGCCCGCTACGATCACTCCACTCGAGAACGGTCGTGCGCGTATTGTTTTTGACGAGCCACAGCGAGCGATCACGCCCGGACAAGCCTCGGTGTTCTATCGTGGTGACGAAGTCATCGGCGGCGGGTGGATTACGCGTGGCGCCCACGGCTAAACCTTTTCCACAGCCCCTGCGTACTCACAAACTGTATGAATAGCTAAACCTAATAAAACTGAGGATTTAATGATGTCAGGAACACGAAAAGCAATTTTAATCATCGTCGGAATTCTGGGAGCTGTCGTTCTGGTGGCTTTCATCGGTATCGCGCTCATCTGGCTGACGTTCCGAAAAAGCGAACCACCCATTCGCGACAACAGCGTGCTCACACTCCGCGTCGCAGGCTCGCTTCCGGATTACAGTCCCGACGATCCTTTTAAGAAATATTTTGGCGGACCGGATCAGTCGCTGACCGGTCTCGTGATGCAGTTTAAGAAAGCAAAGGTCGACAAACGGATCAAAGGCATCCTGCTCGACGTGGACCTCTCCGGTGTTGGTTGGGGCAAAGCTGAAGAGATTCGCGACGCGATCACGGATTTCCGTACGTCCGGCAAACCTGTCTACGCGTTCATCGAGTTTGGCTTGAACAAGGAGTATTACATCGCGACTGCGTGCGACAAGATCATCGTTCCGCCACCCGGCAATTTGTTCATCAACGGGCTCGCTGCCAATGTGATGTTCTTCCGCGGCTCGCTCGATAAGCTCGGTATCTATCCCGACATTTATCAGATCGGAAAGTACAAGAGTGTCGGTGATACGTTCACGCAGAAACAGATGACGGACGCTCATCGCGAGTACATCAACTTGCTGCTCAACGATCTATACGGTCGTTATGTGAACACGATCGCGCAGGCGCGTCACAAGACGCCCGAGGAAGTACGCGCGTTGATCGACAACGCGCCATACAGCGCAACCCAAGCGAAGCAAGCCGGTCTTATCGACGAGACGTTATACAGAGACGACGTCGAGAAGGAGTTCAAGAAACTGTTGGGTTACAAAGATACCGACCAGTTCGTGCCGATTCGTGCAGCTGATTATCGAGATGTGTCGCCGGAGTCGCTGGGTTTGAACAAGGGTGAACGTATCGCGGTGATCTATGCGACTGGCGACATCGGTTCCGGTAGTTCGCAAAACAGTCCTTCAGGAGACCAGTCGATTGGATCAGACACGGTTGTGAAAGCTCTCAACGATGCGGCGGCTGACAAGACGCTTAAGGCGATTGTGTTGCGTGTGGATAGTCCGGGTGGTTCCGGTCTCGCGTCCGACATTATCTGGCACGCCGTTGAGGCTGCGAACGCGAAGAAGCCGGTCGTTGTTTCGATGAGTGACGTTGCTGCATCGGGTGGTTATTACATCTCTGCGAGTGCAGCCAAGATCATCGCTCAGCCGTCGACGATAACGGGTTCGATTGGTGTCGTTGCAGGCAAGCCGGTGATGCGTGGGTTTTACGACTGGCTTGGGATCTCGAATGAATATGTTCTGCGTGGCAAGACTGCGGGAATGTTTCGTGAGACGGAGAAGTTTTCCGACGAGGAGCGCGCGAAGTTTGAAGAGTGGATCAAGACTACTTACTACCAGGACTTCGTGCCGAAAGTAGCGAAGGGTCGCAACAAGGACGCGCAGTTTATCGATTCAGTGGGCCAGGGCCGTGTGTGGACTGGCGCACAGGCAAAGGATCGAGGCCTCGTGGATGACTTCGGCGGTCTCGATAAAGCCATTGAAATTGCGAAACAGCTCGCGAAGATTCCAGCAGACAAGGGTGTTGAGCGTGTGATCCTGCCTTACCCGACGACGTTCCTGCAGGAGTTGTTGAGTGGTGGCGGTGACAACTCAAATACGCAGGTCGAGCAGCAGCGTGCGATGTTTGCGGCACTACCCGAGGATGCTCGACGCGCGTTGAGATACATGCAGTTGATGGACAAGATGAAGAATGGCGAATCGATGTTGTTGATGCCGTTCGATCTGCGAATCAAATAGAAATATTTAGCCGCGGATGAACGCGGATAAACGCGGATCAGAAGAAGAAATGGTTTTCTGATCTGCGTTCATCCGCGTTCATCCGCGGCTAATTCAACCGATCCGGTCCACGCCACCCATATAGGGTTTCAGCGCCTCAGGAATAATCACCGATCCATCTTCCTGCTGATAATTCTCCAGGACAGCGATCCACGTGCGTCCGATCGCGAGACCGGAGCCGTTGAGTGTGTGTACAAACTCGGGTTTCGCTCCGCCCGCGCGACGGAAACGGATTTGCGCGCGCCGTGCCTGAAACGCCTCATAGTTTGAACACGAAGAGATCTCACGAAATGTATTTTGCGACGGCAGCCATACTTCGATGTCGTAAGTCTTCGCGGATCCAAACCCGAGATCGCCTGTCGCGAGCGTGACAACACGATAGTGCAGTCCCAGCTTTTGCAGGATCGTCTCCGCGTCGCGCGTTAGCGCCTCGAGTTCCTCGTAAGAGTTTTCTGGCAACGCATATTTCACCAGTTCAACTTTCTCAAACTGATGTTGTCTGATAATGCCGCGTGTGTCGCGTCCATAGCTGCCGGCCTCGGAACGAAAACACGGCGTGTAAGCAGCCCATCGCAAAGGCAGTTGTGAAGCGTCGAGTATCTCTTCGCGGTAATAGTTTGTGACTGGCACTTCAGCCGTTGGCACGAGGTAAAGCTCACGCGGATCTTCGAGTTTGAAAAGATCAGCTTCAAATTTCGGCAACTGCGCTGTCCCGAAGAGTGCAGAACGATTGACGATGAACGGCGGCAGTGTTTCGACATAACCATGTTCGCGCGTCTGCACGTCGAGCATGAAATTGATGAGCGCCCGTTCGAGACGCGCGCCCGCGCCGTTCAGGATCGCAAAACGTGCTGCAGCAATCTTCGTGGCACGCTCGAGATCGAGTATGCCGAGCGCAGTGCCAAGATCGACGTGATCCTGCGGTTCGAAACTAAACTGCGGAGCTGTGCCCCAGCGACGAACCTCCGTATTCGCCGATTCATCTGAGCCAACCGGCACTGACACGTGCGGAATGTTTGGCAGCGTGGAGAGCAGATCGTGCATACGCGTCTCAGTGTGCGCGCGTAGTTGATCGAGCTCTGCGATTCGATCCTTAAGCCGTCCGACCTTAGCACGCCGCGCTTCCGCTTCGTCTTTCTTGCCATCCTTCATCAGCGCGCCGATCTCCCGACTCGACGCATTACGCTCTGCATTGAGTTTGTCCGACTCGCTAATCACACGACGGCGCTCCTCATCGGCGCGCGTGAAATCGTCGAGCGCTGTTGTATCCGCGCGCCGCGCATCCAGCGCCTCGCGCACTTTACCGATATTTTCTCTGACGTAATTAAGGTCCAACATTTGTGCCAGTATCTAATAAGCCACCAAAAAGCACAAAAGGGACTTTTGTGCTGGTGTGCTTTTTTGTGTTATTAGAAGTCTCATGTCGGATCAAAAACCATTTGCAGGCCGCGTGGCTATCGTCACCGGAGGAACGCGCGGCATTGGACGAGCGATTTGCCTCGAACTCGCAAGACGTGGAGCTGACGTCGCTTTCAATTACGCGAAGAGCGCTGAGGCGGCTGAGAGTCTAAAAACGGAACTTGAGGCACTGGGTGTTCGGAGTTTAGCAACGCAGTGCGATGTTGCTAACACAGAAGCCGCAGCCGAGATGGTGCAACAAGTCAAAGAAGCTTTTGGTCGTCTTGATATCCTCATCAACAACGCCGGCATCACGCGCGACAATCTTATTATGCGCATGAAAGAGGACGACTGGGATGAGGTGGTCAACGTAAACCTCAAGGGCGCCTGGAATTTTGCCAAAGCCGCTGTGCGAGTAATGTTGCGTCAGAGCAGCGGTACGATTCTGAATATTTCGTCGATCAGCGGCTTGAACGGAATGGCGGGACAGTCGAATTATTCGGCATCGAAGGCCGGAATGATTGGTCTAACAAAAGCGTTAGCGAAAGAGGTGGGGGCTCGTAGTATCACGGTCAACGCGCTTGCCCTCGGTGCAGTCATAACCGATATGACCACCGGGTTGGACCCAACCTATCAAGATTGGTTTCTCAAGCAGATCCCGCTCGGTCGTTTTGCTCAGCCTGAGGAGATGGCAAAAATCGCCGCGTTTCTTGTCTCCGACGATGCTCGTTACATTACGGGACAAGTGATTCGGGCTGATGGGGGCTTTTATATGTGATCCGCGGATTATTTGATTGCCTTGATATCGGCCGGCTTAGCAAAGAGATTTTCTGCGAACCTTTGATTGTATTGCACTGACTCGTAGTTGATCCGCGAGGTTTGTTTGCCGTTGACGAAGTGATCGACTACCCACGGTGCAGTCACACCATCAATCGTTATGAACTTCAGGAGTTGATCTTCTTCGGTCACTTCGATCATGTCTCCCGTGTCCGGATCTTTTCGCTGTCGCTTGTAGATGATCTTTGCGGGTAAGTAATCTTTCGCGCCAAACTCATACTCAATCCAAAAGCCGTCGGGATAAGTCAGACGAATCGTCTCGTTGCGCTTCGCGAGTCCCGCTTCGCGCCGGCCCACGTAAGTGATCTTTCCACCTTCCTTTTTCCAGTAACCCTTCAGTAGATAGTCAAGACTGGTTCGTATCGCGCGTTTAAACTCCTCGACCTGTGCCGGACTTTGATCGGAAATCTTCTTCACGGCGCCATCAAACGTCCAGCCAGTATCGCCGCTGTTTGTTTGAATCGTCTTAATCCCGGCGCCGGTAAATTCGGTCCGCTCGCTGTCCGGATAAGAAATGTAATCGAGAAAGCGCGCGGGAAGCTGCGACATGCCGTCCTTAAACGTCGTGTAGAAGCCTTTGCCGATAACCGTTTGGACGCCGAGATACTTCTGACCGCCGACCACTTCAATCGCCCGATCGATGATCTGTTGAGACTTTTCGTCGACTGATACCGAAGGAGGGGCAGGGGTTTGTGCAAAAAGCAGAGATATTACTAAAAGGAGGATCATTGTTTACAGGATTTACAAGATTTGCAGGATTTACAAGATGTTCATCCTGCAAATCCTGTCAATCTCGGTAACTCTAATTGAATTCGGGTTTATAGCCGTCGGTAGGTTTTACCACAGTTTCACCATCTTCAACATCGACTTTGAAACTCGACGCTGTCTTCCACAAACCCGTGATTGGAAGCTTCACCTTTTCATCGATGTGTCGCTTCAGGAAGCGTGCACCGTATGCCGTGTTGAAGCCGTTCTCAGTCAGCCGGTTCACCGCCGCTTCAGTAACCTCAACCGACTTACCTTGACGCTCCATCTGACGACGGAGTTTTTCCAGATAGAGTCTCGCGATCTGGCGAACTTCATCCATCGTCAACGGCGAGAACACGACGATCTCGTCGATGCGGTTGCGAAACTCGGGTGAGAACCTTTGTTCCGAAGCCTTCATCACTTCATGCTTCACGGCTCGGAAGTCAGAAGCGGTCTTGGTACCAAAGCCCAGCGGCTTCTCAAACTTCTTGAAGTTTTCCGAACCGAGATTCGAAGTCATAATGATGATCGCGTCCGAAAGGTAAACCTTCTTGCCGCGTCCATCCGTTAACCAGCCTTCGTCGAAAGCCTGGAGGAAGAGATTCATCAAGTAAGGCGAAGCCTTCTCAACCTCATCGAGCAGCAATACCGTGTAAGGATTCTCACGTAGCTGCTCGGTAAGAATTCCACCTCTTTCCGAACCGACGATTCCACGCGGCATGCCGATCAGCTTTTCGATACTGACAGTGCCGTCGCTGTACTCGGACATGTCGATGCGAACCATCTTCTCTTCGTCACCAAACATGAACTCGGCAACGGCCTTCGCAAGCTCGGTTTTGCCAACGCCGGTCGGACCAAGAAATAGCAGCACACCGTCAGGCTTGTAGTGCGACTCTTTCAATGGACCTTTGTTCAGTCGCAGGCGCTGCGCCACCGCTTTGATTGCTTCCTTCTGACCGATAACTCGACGACTCAACATCGCTTCCGTCATCGCAAAACGATCGCTCGTATCGCGGAAGATCATGTCGCGTGGAATACGCGATTCCTGCGAGATCACCTCGATAATGTGCTCCGGCTGGACCACCATCTTCTGCGGTTCATTGATCTCAACCTTTACTGCGGCGGTATCGAGCCAGCCGATGGCTTTGTCTGGTAGATGAAGATTGCGGATGTACTTTGGAGCCATCTCCAACGCGATGTTGATGGCGTCGTCTGAAATTTTCACCGAATAATTTTTCTCGAGACGTGGACGAAGACCAAGCAGAATCTCTCGGGTCTCGTTGATTGTCGGCTCGATGACTTTCACCATGCGGAACCGGCGTGCAAGTGCTTCGTCGTCAGCGATGTACTCCTTGTATTCTGAAATAGTAGTCGCCCCGATGATACGCATCTCACCACGCGCGAGCGCCGATTTAAACATGTTGGCTGCGTCAGACGACGTGCCGAGTGCCGCGCCTGCGCCGATGATTGTGTGTGCTTCGTCGATGAAGAGAATCAGGTTGTCGCGTTCTTTGACTTCGTCAATGATGCCCTTGATTCGTTCTTCAAACATGCCGCGTAGCATTGTGCCCGCGACGATGCCGCCCATTTGCAGTTGTACGATGTGAGACGCACGCAGACGTGCCGGAACCTTCTCAGGTTCCAGTTCGATTAATCGCGCGAGACCTTCGATAACGGCAGTTTTACCAACACCAGGTTCGCCAACGAGCATCGGTGAGTTGGCTCGTTCACGATGACATAGGATCTCGATGATCTGTTGGATCTCTTTTTCTCGTCCGATGGTAGGCGGAATCTTGTCTGCTCGAGCAAGCCTGTTGAGTGAAACGCCAAAGTGTTTCAAATAAGGTGGAAGCTCAAACTTCTTCCGATTCTGTTCTTCTTCCAGTTCTCGCTTCTGCACCTGAGCCCGCACATTTTCCTGGATTGCTTCAGGGCTTGCGCCCAAGTTTCTCAAAACATCAACAAATAAACCTTCGCCACTGCTTAATGCTTCAAAAATGTCAGTTGCTTCAATTGTTTTACGACCCTGTGTTCTGGCTCGCTCCATGGCCCGCTTAAACAAGTCTGTCGTATCAGGCCCGATGCGAAATCCTTTTCCGACATGTTGTTGCCGGCTGCTGCTGAGGCGTTTTTCAATCGCCATCTTGACCACCACAGGATCAAGTAATAACTCCCGCATCGCAGAGTTGAACATGTCAGGCTCTTCAACCGTCAAAGCCTGCAGAATGTGCTCTACTGATACGAAGTTTTGGTCGCGACGACGCGACTCACTCAACGCATGTTCAAGGATGCGCTGGCCGCTATCGCCAAACTTGTCTTTATATGCACCTAATTCAGCCATGTTTCTTTTACGAACGGCGCGCTTAATTTGATCGGCATTTCAGCGCGACAATTCTCTCAACTTTCAAACAACTCGCCTCGATCCAAGTTGCTGCACTTGGATGATGTCAGCATAGACGCCGTTGCGTTTCAATGCAATAACTATCGCGGCAAGGCGTCTCCTGCAAATTTCTTGCCGCAAAACCGCACAAAGGGCTCAAATCAGATAACGGACTTTCTCGTTTTTGTCCCTTTTTGCGGTTAATAATCGTAGTCGTCTCCGCCCGGCATTGGTGGACCCGACTTCTTCTTCGGTTCAGGCAGCTCGGTGACTGCGGCTTCAGTGGTTAGCAACAATCCAGCAATCGACGCAGCGTTTTGCAACGCTGTGCGCACAACCTTGGTTGGATCGATGATTCCGGCAACGGCGAGATCTTCATAGTCGCCAGTGACGGCATTGAAGCCTTTGTTTCCCTTTAGCTGTTCCACTTCTCCTACGACGACGGCGCCCTCAGTTCCAGCATTCTCAGCGATACGACGGATCGGTTCCTGCAACGCACGGCGAACGATTTTTATGCCTGTGCGTACATCCGGATCCTCCTCATCGTGATTATCGAGCACCTTCGCTGCTCTCAGGAGTGCCACGCCGCCTCCCACGACAATTCCTTCCTGCGCTGCTGCTCGCGTCGCATTCAACGCGTCTTCGACGCGCATCTTCACTTCCTTCATTGCCGTTTCCGTCGGCGCACCGACTCTCACGACGGCCACACCACCAGCGAGTTTAGCCAATCGCTCCTGGAGTTTTTCACGATCGTAATCTGACGTCGTCTCTTCTATCTGTTTGCGAATCGTTGCCACTCGACCCTGAATCGCTTTGCCGTCGCCGCCACCTTGGACGATCGTCGTGTGCTCCTTATCAACAATGACAAGTTTTGATGTTCCGAGATCTTCCAGTGTCACGCTCTCCAACTTGATACCGAGATCTTCGGAGATAACCTTTCCGCCCGTCAGAATTGCGAGGTCCTCCAGGATCGCTTTACGCCGATCGCCAAACGCCGGTGCCTTTACGGCGCAGACTTTGATCGTTCCACGCAAGCGATTCACGATTAGTGTTGCGAGCGCATCACCTTCGATATCTTCAGCGATGATGAGTAGTGCGCGCCCGGCTCCAGCAGTTTGTTCCAGCAAGGGCAGCAGGTCGCGCATGGCGGAAATCTTTTTCTCGTAAAGCAGGATGTACGGGTCTTCGAGATTTGCTTCCATGCGATCGGGATTTGTCATGAAGTACGGCGATGAATAACCGCGATCGAATTGCATTCCTTCGACGATGTCGAGCTCGGTTTGCAGTGTCTTTGATTCTTCAACCGTCACGACGCCGTCCTGACCAACTTGATCCATCGCTTCAGAGATGAGCTGTCCGATTGCGCGATCGTTATTGGCCGAAACCGTGGCGACGGCGGTCAGCTCTTCTTTGCTTTTGACCTTCTTCGACATGCGTTCGAGCTCAGCGACCACTTTCTCGGTTGCGATCTGAATACCGCGTTGAAGCGACATCGGATTCGCGCCGGCAGCGACGTTCTTCACACCCTCGCGAAAGATGGCCTGGGCCAAAACCGTTGCGGTGGTGGTGCCATCGCCGGCCTTATCGTTGGTTTTGACTGCAACCTCGCGAACCATCTGGGCGCCCATGTTCTCGTACTTGTTCTTGAGCTCGATCTCTTTGGCTACAGTTACGCCGTCTTTAGTAATAACCGGGGAGCCAAATTTCCTTCCCAGGACCACGTTGCGGCCCTTTGGTCCCAACGTCACGCGCACTGCATTCGCAAGAACATCCACACCCTGAAGCATCGCATTACGCGCTTCTTCTCTAAACTTCAATTCTTTTGCCGGCACTCTCGTCTCTCCTTCAATTAAGGTTTCTCACGCAAAGACGCAAAGTAGCAAAGCTTTATCTTTGCGTCCGCTGCACCTTTGCGTTTTTGCGTGAAGAATTCTCTACCTTCACTGTTCCGTCGCTTCACGAGCCTGTTCGGGTGCGCGTCCAACCTTCACACGAGCGGGTCGCAGCAGTCGGTTTCCCATTCGGAAACCGCGACTATATTCCGCAATTACTTTTCCGTCCATCTCCCGGTCTGTATCTTCTGTATCGACGGCTTCATGCAGCTCTGGATCAAACTGTTCACCGACAGATGAGATTGGCTCAACACCCGCATTAGTCAACGCAGATTGAAAGCTTGCTGCGATACCGCGAATGCCTTCCAGGATCGTTTCTCGCGGTGCGTTTTCTGCTTCGATCGCTCGGTTCAAATCGTCAAATGCAGGTAGTAAGGACGAGATAAACTTTGCCTTCTCACCCGCTGCGCGCTCGTCGGCGGAACGATTCAAACGTTGCCGCGTTTCGTCAGTTTCGCGTTGTAGTTGTTGGCGCAGCTGATCGAAGCGTGCCTGAACTTCCTGTACCTGCTTTTCAGCCGCTACGGTGCGCGCCTCGAGTTCTTCAACGTACTTAGGCTTGAGATTTGGTTGCTCGACCTCTGCATTCACGTGCTCGCTACCTTCGTCGTCCAGGTAGATCCGACGACGATCAGTCACCCTTAGTTGATCCGTTTCTTTATCCGTGTTCATCCGTGTTACCCAATCTTGATGTCAATCTTCTTCGCCTTTTGCTCGCCACGTTTTGGAAGGCGGATTTGCAAAACGCCGTCTTTGTATTCTGCTCCGATCTTTCCTTGATCCACTGAACCCGGCACGCTGAAAGTGCGCAGGAATTTTCCTCTCGGTCTTTCAGAACGATGTTGCTTCGGCTCGCTGATCGGTCGAGTTCCTCTTACGATCAAACGGTTATCGTCAACGTCGATTTCCAGCGCTTCACGATCGATTCCAGGCAAGTCCATCGCGATCATGTAGGCTGATTCAGTTTCGTAAATATCCGCAGCCGGAGTCCAATCGGCTCGCTCAAACTCATCACCTGCGGTTGTTTCCGCCTGATTGCGTCTTTGCGTAGCGTCTTCAAAGAGCCTGTTCATTCGATCTTGCAGGACCATCAGATCCTGTAAGGGATTCCACTGTTGTGACATTCTTCAATCTCCAATTATGCGGTCGCAAACGCCGCGTCAGTCTTGAATTCCATCGTGTCGCCGTTGGCTGAAACATGTACGGTTTGGCCCGGTAGAATTTCGCCCTGCAGCAGTTTTACCGCGAGCGGATTCTGAATCAGCGACTGAATTGCACGCTTCAACGGTCGCGCACCATAAGTCGGATCGTAGCCTTCGCGCATCAAGAGTTCCCTTGCTGAAGGTTCGAGCACGAGCCCCACGTTGCGCTCTTTCAGCATCGAGACCAGACGCTCCAGTTGTACGTCGATGATCTTGCCGATTTGGTCGCGCGAGAGCTGATGAAAGACCACGACATCGTCAACGCGATTCAGAAACTCCGGTTTGAAGTGCAGGCGTAACTCCTGAAGCACGGCTTCACGCACCTGCTTTTCGTCACCTTCAGCCGCCTGAATCTCACGCGAACCAAGGTTCGAGGTCATGATCAGCACGGTGTTTTTGAAATCGACTGTTCGACCTTTTGAATCCGTCAGTCTGCCGTCGTCGAGAATCTGAAGCAACACGTTGAAAACATCCGTGTGCGCTTTTTCGATCTCGTCAAAAAGAACCACTGAATACGGGCGACGGCGCACTGCTTCCGTAAGTTGACCGCCTTCCTCGTAGCCGACATATCCCGGAGGAGCGCCGATCATGCGCGCGACGGCGTGCTTCTCCATGTACTCCGACATGTCTAGGCGAATCATCGCTCGCTCGTCGTCAAACAAAAACTCCGCGAGTGCGCGAGCCGTTTCGGTTTTGCCGACGCCGGTTGGCCCAAGAAAGATGAACGAACCAATCGGACGATTCGGATCCTGCAAGCCTGCTCGTGCGCGCCTGACGGCATTCGCAACTGCTGCGAGGGCCTCTTCCTGTCCAATGACCCGATTACCCAGCCGGTTTTCCATCGTCACCAGCTTCTGCATCTCGCCTTCGAGCATTCGCGAAACCGGGATGCCGGTCCACTTAGCAACAATTGTAGCGACGTCCTCTTCGTCAACTTCTTCTTTCAACATCACGCCGTCTTGTTGAAAGTTGCTGAGTTTATCCTGCTCGACTTTTAATTTCTGCTCCAGATCGGGAATCTTTCCGTACTGAATCTCTGAAGCACGTGCGAGCTCGCCGGCGTTGCGCGCCTGGTCCAGTTGGAAGCGAAGCTGCTCGAGCTCGGCTTTCGAGGTTCGAATGTGGTCAATGGCTTCCTTTTCAGACTGCCACTTCGCCTTCTTTCCCCCGGACGTTTCTTTCAAGTTGGCAATACGCTGATCGATCTCCTTCAGGCGTACTTTCGACTTCTCGTCTTCCTCTCTTTGCAACGCCTGTCGCTCAATCTCGAGCTGGATGATCTCGCGCTCCAACTGGTCGATCTCCTGGGGCAGGGAATCGATCTCGATTCTTAGACGCGAAGCCGCTTCATCAATTAGATCGATTGCCTTGTCAGGAAGAAAACGATCCGTGATGTAACGATTTGAAAGCGTGGCGGCGGCGACGATGGCCGAGTCCTTAATACGAACGCCGTGATGGACTTCGTAACGCTCTTTCAAACCACGCAGAATCGCGATCGTGTCCTCCACAGTCGGTTCACCAACATAAACCTGCTGGAAGCGACGTTCGAGTGCCGCGTCTTTCTCGATGTGTTTTTTGTATTCGTTGAGCGTTGTCGCGCCCACGCAGCGAAGCTCTCCACGCGCTAACGCCGGCTTCAACATGTTCGACGCATCGATTGCGCCTTCAGCGGCGCCGGCGCCGACGAGCGTGTGAAGCTCATCGATAAAGAGAATGATTTGACCCTGCGCGTTCTCAATCTCTTTGAGAACGGCTTTAAGTCGATCTTCAAACTCACCGCGGTATTTGGCGCCCGCGAGCATCGCGCCCAAATCGAGTCCGACGAGTCGCTTGTTACGCAGCGTTTCAGGAACGTCTCCGGAAATGATTCGTTGGGCCAATCCTTCGACGATTGCAGTCTTACCGACACCCGGCTCCCCAATCAACACGGGATTGTTCTTCGTTCGCCGCGAAAGCACCTGAATCGTCCGACGAATCTCATCGTCGCGACCGATTACCGGATCGAGTTTTCCTTTTCGTGCCAACTCCGTTAGATCGCGCGCGTACTTCGAAAGTGCCTGGTAGTTCTGCTCGGCGTTCTGATCGGTGATTCGTGCCCCGCCGCGCATCTGTTCGATGACCTTGAACAAATCGTCGCGTATGACGCCATGCTGGCGAAGGATCTTTCCTGCTTCGCCGTCTTTCTCCTCAGCAATGGCAAGCAACAGATGTTCGGTCGAGATAAACTCGTCCTGCATCTTGTCTGCCTGAGTTTGAGACGCGGTGAAGATCTGTGTCGTACGATTACTGAAGTATTGCTGGCCGCCCTGTACGCGTGGAAAGCGAGCCACTGCCGCCTGAGTATCGTTAAGGATGACGGCGACGTTCGCTCCGAGCTTGCCGAGTATTGGTCTAACAATTCCTTCCGGCTGTTCGAGCATTGCGACAAGCAGATGCTCCGGCTCAACCTGTTGGTGTTGATTCTTCTCCGCCAGCTCAATCGCGGATTGAATCCCTTCCTGGCCTCTTAATGTGAACTTATCTAAACGCATTGTGATAACTCAAAAATAAATCGAACGGGCTCGACCTTCGTATCCCAAACTACGACGAGCCCGCTCGCATTTTACCGATCCATCAAAGCTGTATTAGCGCCCGCCAGTGGCTTCCTTTGCTTTTCCGGTTTCGGCAGTCGTGTCAATTGTCTTAGTTGTAGTGCCGGTATTTGTTCCGGCCACCTGAATGCGACGGGCTTTGGTCTCTTCTCGTTTCGGCAATGTCACTCGCAACACACCGTTGTTGTATTCAGCGCTTGCTCCCTCGGCGGAAACTGTTTGCGGCAGAGTGAAAGAACGGGTGAAGGCGCCATACGAGCGCTCCACGCGATGGTAGTTATCCGTCTCGTCCGTCTTTTCAAACTTGCGCTCACCGCGAAGGGTTATGACATTGTTCTCGATCGAGAGATCGAAGTCTTCCTGTTTCATTCCGGGCAGCTCGGCCTCAAGCACGATCTGGTCCTTGTTCTCGTAAATGTCCACGCTCGGCGCCCACGCGCCGCGGCCAATGCCTTCATCATCGAAGGCTCGGGTCAAGTTGGTTGAGAACAGACGGTTCACCTCTTCCTGCAGAGTCCTGAGGTCACGGAATGGATCGTAACGAACAATAGTCATGGGTCTCTCTCCTCCTAATAGTCCTTGTTTAGTTCCACTCAGCTCCCGATTGTCCTAGCTGAGCGTGGCGACATAATAAAGATTGAGTGCCTCTCTGTCAAGTATGGCCACATAAGGCACAAAAGGCACAAAAAGCACAAAAAGGCGCCGAGTTTTCGAACGAGCCTCTTTTATGTGCCTTTTGTGCTTTATGTGCCTTATGTGGCTATAGACCGAAGAATCTCTTAATAGAGGACAGGATACCGGCAGACGAGTGAGAGCTGGAAGCGGCGGAATCCACATGAGAGGCGAGGCCCTGGCGGCGTTCGGCCATGATGAAACTAAGCGACTCGACCAGATCCGGGTTCGTGTCGAACACTCTCTTCATCGCCGCGTGGCCGATTTCCAGGACTTCCGTTTCTTCGAGGGCAACGACGTTGGCTGTTCGGGGTTCCCCTGTGAAGAGGGCCATCTCACCGAAGAAGTCGCCTTCGGTGAGGGTGGCAACAGTCCGTGGTCGGCCGTTTTCAGTGATCTGAACACTTACTCTTCCGTTGTGGACAACAAACATCGAAGAGCCTGGATCGCCCGCCCGAATAACCATTTCACCTGGCGCAAACACATGACGGACGGCTGCCTGCGCCAGCATCGTGGTTTCGTCTGCGGATAAAGGCGCGAATATGTCGACGGCCGAGAGTCTCTCGGCGATTGCGCCGCCGTCGCCATCTCGCAATTCGGCTCCTTTGCGACGCTCGACGTGCAAGGTGCGTGTCGGGAAAGCGAAGTTCAAACCGGCGCGGCGGAAGGCGTACCAGATTCGCTGCCGGACAAGCGCGTCGGTGTCGTTGTACTTGGCGTAATCGACCAGCCAGTATTTCACTTCGTAATCGACGCCGTTATCACCAAGATTCCTGATTCTTACAATCGGCGTGACCTTGTCAGAAACGTTATCCGCTTCACGCACTGCCTCGCGGACTACGTGGATCGTCTTTGCCGGTGAATCGGTGTAGAGCGTGTTGAAAAACACGAGACGTGCATTAAGGTTCTCGCGCGGACAGACTTCAATCGGCTCCCTGGCTGCGTTGCTATTAGCGATCAAGACCACATGATTTGTAAACGTTCTGATCTTGATTGCGCGCCAGCTTATCTCCTCCACGACGCCCGTGTGTCTTTGAGCGCCCACTGTTATGACGTCGCCCACCTGAAACGGGCGATCCGCCTGTAGAGAGATTCCAGCGAAGAAGTTGCCGAGCGTGTCCTGGAGCGCAAGTCCGAGAATGACGCCGAATATCGCCGACGTGGTGAGGAGCGCGCCAAGATTTACATCCGGAAACAGAAACGTGAAAGCGATGAGAAAGAAGACCGTAAAAGCTACGATCGTGAAGATGTTCCTGATTAAGGTGGGCGCGTCGATCTTCTTGAACCAAAACGCGAGTCCGAAAAAAAGAGCATTGAGTGCGCGGACAAAAAAGTATCCGACGATGCCCACCAGAACCAGTTTGATCGCATTGACTATTGTGTCCGCGGATGGAGACGGGCTGCTTCCCATCCGGTTCTCGAGCAACGTCTTGACTTCACCTGAGAATGACCAAAACAGGTAGGTGGCCAGCAACGCGATTGCCGACGCAAACAGCAAGAGAACGATTCTGTTAGTGAAACGGGGTCGAGTCACGACTTTTCGAGGCACGTTGTACCACAGATTCGGGCTTATCTGTGGCCAAATATTGTGGGAAACAGCGTGATCAGTATATAGAGCAACGAAAGAATAGTGACCACAATCGCCGTCAGCCAGGCGGCTGCATTGTAGATTGGTCCATTCACGTGCTTGCCCATCAGTTCGCGATTGTTCACGAGTCGCAACACAGCAAACAATACTATCGGCAGTAACAATCCATTGATCACCTGTGTGACCAGCAACACACGGATTAGCGGCAGGTTCGGAACGATCGCGATCGCTGCGCCGACAGCCACCAGAAAAGTAAACACGCCGAGGAATATCGGCGCCTCGCGGAAACTTCTCGAAACGCCCTTCTCGAATCCGAGCGCTTCGCTGATCGAGTACGCAGTGGCGAGTGGTAAAACTCCTGCTGCCAGCATAGATGCTCCGAAGAGTCCCAAACCAAAGAGCGTTTGTGCATATCTTCCCGCGAGTGGTCGCAAGGCGTGAGCTGCGTCTGCGGCAGACGTTATTTGAATGCCGGCTTTGTGAAGTGTTGCCGCCGTGGAAACAATGATGAAAAAGACGATCAGAATGGCAAAGATTGTCCCGAACCAAACGTCCAGTTTCGTCTTCGCGTAGTCGTCAGCAGTAACTCCTTTTTCCACCACTGAAGATTGAACATAGACCTGCATGTATGGCGAGATCGTGGTTCCGATGACCGCCACAAATGTGAAGAGGAATGCATATTCGAGTTTGAACTCGGGTCGCACCATCCCGACTGCGACCGCGGACCAGTCAGGTCGAGAAAGAAAGGCCGAAACGATGTAGCCGAGGAAAACTAGTGACATCAGCAGAAAGATTCGTTCGACTTTCTTGTAAGAACCCTTCACTATGAGAAACCAGATAAAGATGGCCGCCAAAGGCACGGAGATGTAAGGCTCAATACCGAAGAGTTCCGAAGCTGCCGCGATGCCGACAAACTCCGAAACCGTCACGCCCGCATTTGCGATCAATAAGGCGAGCATGATCAGCGCGGTCCAACGTACGCCGAAGCGTTCGCGAATCAGATCCGCCAGGCCTTTGCCGGTGACCGCGCCCATCCGCGCGCACATCTCCTGAACAATACCCAAGCTGATCGTGATTGGAATGAGAATCCAGAGGAGTGAATAACCAAAGTCTGCGCCGACCGACGCGAACGTTGCGATGCCGCCGGCGTCATTACCGGCGTTGGCGGTGATCATACCCGGGCCAAGGATGGCGATATAAGCGAGCAGGCGTTTGCGGCGTGCGACTGTGCGTCGCACACCTTGAGCGCCGCGACGCATTAAGCGACGTCCGGCAGCTCGAACTGCTCGCGGTTCTGCCACTTTGATCCCCATCCTTCATAATTAGCACAATTATTTAGCCACGGATTTCACGGATTTATCAGCGGATTTTATCCGTGAAATCTGTGGCTAACTAAACAAACGTGGCAGACGTTGGCGCCAATCCTTCGGTAAAAGAATCTCCATCGCGTCGTCTACCGTGATGATGCCGAGTATATCTCCTGAGTCGTCGATTACGGGAAGGGCGAGGAGATTGTATTCCGCAATTCTTTGCGCAACCTCCTTCGCGGGCTCCTCCGGATCGGCTTGCTGAAATTCAGTTCGCATCACCTCTTCGAGTGGCATTGACGGCTCGGCAAGGATCAAACTTCGCAGTGCGATCACACCAACCAGTTTCCATGAGTCTTCTTTCTCCACAACGTAGAGGTAGTAGATCATGTTTGGCGTCTCTGCCATCTCACGCAGTCGCGCAAGTGCTTCGCCGACGGTGAGTGCTCGTGGCAGGGTGACAAACTCGGTGGTCATCAATCCGCCCGCAGTGTCGTCTTCATACGGAAGCAGCTCGACAACATCAGCCTGCTCGTCGTGCTCCATCAAGCCGAGCAACTCTTCCGCCTTGTCTTCGGGAAGATCGCCGAGTACGTCGGCGGCTTCGTCCGGCGACATCCACTCAAGAATGTCAGCGGCGCGTTCCTGGTCCATGTCGCCGAGAATTCTTGCCTGACTCTCGGCCGGCATTTCTTCGAGTGTCTCTGCGGCGGTCTCGTCGTCGAGTGATTCGACGACTTCCGAACCATGATGGTAGGAGAGTGCTTCTGCGAGTCGTGCGATCTCGACCGGGTGCAGTCGCGCGAGCTTATCGCTGGAGGATTTCAACTGAACCGTCGCGGCGTCAGTCGCGAGATATCCAACGTCAGCCCAGTCGAGCACTTCGACGGTTTTTTTGCTGCCCACGAATCCAGCAGGTGCGAGTCGTCGCCAGAGACCCTGAAGACTCACGTCGGCGCCGGTGACGCGCCAGTCGCCGGCGGCCTCAATGATCTGAACGTCGTTGACGCGAACTACTCGTTTACCATCAACGTCGATGAGTTGTTTGTCGAGCACGTCCCGGGCCAGCAGCACTTCACTTTCACGACGCCCGAAAGGACGCAGATCGAGAATGTCGGAATTCAAGCGCGCGCCTTGTTGATTCAACTCGCTGATGCGCCATCGCGCGAGAAAGAAGTCGCGGCGTCGATAACGCGCAACTAGACCCGTCACCGGAGGATGATCGTCGGCGCCGAGACGCACGATGACGTCCTTGATGGTGGCGACACGTTCTCCTTCAAGGTCGCGTATCGGCCGACCTAAAACTTGCGACAAGTAGAGCATGACGTGAGGAGCATGATAACACTTGGAGTGCGGTGACTTGTCACCGCTTTGGTAAGAATACCAAAGCGCCAACAAGTTGGCGCACTCCAAGGTGGCGTCCTAATCTGCGTCCAGGATCTTCCTGGCAACTTCGAATGCGCGGTCTTGGCGTGAGTAGATGTCTGCGCGCGTCGTGAGAACTAACTGATCGGGTTTTACGCCTGCGCCTTCGAGTCGCTGTCCCTCGGCGGTTCGATAATCAAACTCGCTCACGTCCAACACCCCGCCATCAGGCAACGCATGTCTGCTGCGAATAGCCAGCACGCATCCACACGTGCCGGTGCCGATGACTTGTGCACGACGTTTAGCTTTCAACGCAGCGACCATGATCTCTGCTGCGCTCGAAGTGTTTTCACTGGTGAGCACAACGAGTGGCAGTTTTATCTGTGACGGTACGGGGGTGCGCCACAGTCGTTTGGAAAACGTTTCCAGTTCAAAAGAAGCGCCGGAACGATCGGCGAACCGGCCGAGGTTGGTTCCTTCGTCCAGAAACAGCGATGCCACATCCGCCATCGCTTCAGCGTCGCCCCCACCATTCGCACGCAAATCTAAAACGATACCTTCAGCACCTTCGAGTACCGCTGGCAGCATCTTTGTGAACTCCACCGCGACACTTTGAGTGAACGCATCGATTCTTAGAATCGCGATGTTCCCTTTGCGCTGATTGCTGAATCCCAACTCGCGTTGGCTCCAGTAACGTTGCAAAACCGCTGATTTTTGTTTCCCCTTACGATTGGTCCATGTAACCTTCACGTCCGTTCCTGCCGGTCCTTCGAAGAGTGCGCCGACAGCACGATAGCGAGCGTTGGTATCGCCTGACAGACCTGAATATCGCAATCGCTGCTTAATAGATTCAGCCACCGGTTGATCGTCGATACTGACGATCACGTCACCTGGTTTAAGGTCAGTTCGGGCTGCTGCTGAACCCGGATCGATTTGTATTACCGTGGGCACACCTTCAACTTCGCGAACCGTCAATCCGACGGTTATAAAACGCGGATTCCACCAATCAAACTTCTCATCGGGTGAATAAACGCGCGTGTGTGCGTCTTTCAGTGAGGCGATCATTTGGCGCAGCACATCGTAGAACTCGTGTGGTTTTCCGGCGCGCGCTGCAGCAGGTCGAAACGTTGCCCGCTGTAACTGCCAATCGATTCCGTGAAACTTCGGATCGTAATAACGTTCCTGAATGGTTTCCCAGGCGTCGTCAAAAACGGCGAGCCGGCCTTCTACGGTTGTGGTGGAGACGAGTGACGAGTCGTCGCGAACTGCTCGTACCAACGAAACAGTTGCGAGCTGAGAAACCAGCAGTACACAAAGTACAAAGTACAAAACACGAAACATTCGTGCGCCCGACTTGGTTTTATTTCTTCCCATTGTCACCTCGGAGGCTTACGAAAGTTGTAGCGCAGTAATACGCGCATTGGTATTGGCGCTCCGTTCTTCATTGCCGGGAAGAAGTGCAATTGACGAACAGTCGCGACCGTTACTTCATCGAGTCCGAATCCGGCCCAACGAACAATTTGTATCTCACCTACCTCGCCGTCGGCGCCGACATCGACAGCAACATCGACCGTAGCTTCAGCATCAGCACGAGCCGCGCTCTGTGGGTATTCCGGCCGCAGCCGGCGGTACGGACGCGGCGGCCTAATGCCCTGTACTTCGGCAGCTTTTTCGTCTTCCGGTGCTTCCTCAATTAATGCTTCTGGTGAAGCAGTCAAAACAGTACGTTGAATCCGCTCGTCTTCGTGACTCTTTTTTATCACGCCCACGAGACGTCGGGTCAAAGAATCGTCGGAGAGATATTGTGACAACTGAACTTCCGCTCTGGTTGCCTCGGCGTTCTCGAAACTTGGTCGTTCCCAAAAAAGCAACTGGCCGGTTCGCGTGCTAACCATAAATATGGAGCAATATGCTTCGTAGTAGACCGGCCTTTCAAAGGATGAGCGACGCAGGGTTTGTGCATCTCCGACGAAATAAAACTCAGTTGCCAATGCTGCGCCTAAATCGCGGGCTTCATGGACAGCCAGGTTGAGCGAGCCCGCGTAGCCGATGCCTTTTGCCGCCGCCCGGATCATATCAGCGTCAGCAACTACCACCTCTTGAGTTGACCGCAGGCGATTACGAAGCGTGTCGGTGACTTGTTTTGCAATCGGCGTCGAGCCGAAATCGAGGACAGCGACAACCGGAAACAGTTTGGTTTGCGCCTGCAAACTACTCGTAGCCAGTGCGAATAGGACGATAACCCAAAATATTTGGCACCTCTTTGGAGTGCGGTGACTTGTCACCGCTTTGGTACCGTACCAAAGCGCCAACAAGTTGGCGCACTCCAAGGAGGTGCGCGATTCATCACACTTGTGCTTTTTGTGCCTCTTTGTGACCACCGCTGTGATAGAGCTCGTAGACTTCGTTCTTTATCTCTGCCGGAAAACAGACTCGATGGAGTTCATACGCGTGTTGTAATCCCCTCACCACATTACTAACCTCGCTGATCTCACGAATCTGGGGTGACGCATAACCGCTCTCCACGTAGATGTGACTCTTAGGTTCCGATTTCTCAGTTTCGTAGTAACTATAATAAGGAACGTCACTGGCGCGATCTTCGATGAAATAGTAATCCGGGTCGTAACCCTCCCGCGCGACTGTTTGTCGTGCAGTTGTGAGGAACTCAGCCTTTTGACCCACAGGCATATCAAGATCGATCGCTTTGAACAAACGACGGGCGATAAACCTCCGACTGAGATCGCTCAAGATCGCATCATCGGAGTTTTGCCACTGCTTGATATGAAAAACAAAATCTGAATCGTCCACCTGCATGTGTTCGTTGGCCGTCAACGTTTCACGACGCAGTATCTTTTCGAAAGCTGTTCCCGCCGCATACCAGATCTCTTTGCCCTCGTCGAGTAATGACAACGCCCGACGAATGATCGATCGCAAGACGGCTTCTGCCGAACGCAACGTGCGATGAAAGTAGACCTGACGAAACATGTAGTAGCGAGCTTGCAGATACTCTTCGACGGCATAGATGCCACGCGCCTGAACGTAAACGCGATCGGCGGTCTCGTCGATCGCAAGCGCGTTGATGATCCACTCGAGATCGTAGATGCCGTACTTTGCGCCGGTCATGAGCGAGTCGCGCAGCAGGTAGTCCATCCTGTCAACGTCGAGTTGTGAGGAGACGAGTTGGGCCAGTGCTGCGGGTTGAAATTTCCCTTCGATGATCGAGGCGACTTTCGACGGCAAATCGCTTGAATGCGATCGCAGCAGTTCACCGATTTCGGAATGGTCGTCAAGGATTACTTGTATGGTCCAGAGTTCGTGATGAAAGTCGAGCACCTTCTCCATCACGTGTGAAAAAGAACCATGGCCCACGTCGTGGAGTAGTGCGGCGGCGCGGGCGGCGATGCGATCGCTCGGGTTGATTGAATATGTTTCACTCAATCGATCGAGCACGCGAGTCATCAGATGAAATGCGCCGAGTGAGTGAGTGAAGCGCGAATGTTCCGCACCTTGATACGTGTATAGACCAAGACCGAGTTGTTTGATCCGACGCAGGCGTTGGAATTCCGCTGCGTCGATCAAGCGCATCATCAGCTCGCCTTCATCAGAGTCAGTTTGTAGACGAATGATGTTGTGAACTGGATCGCGGTAGATGCGTTCAGCCATTGCGCGAATCTTAACAGAGGATTTACCTCTTAATCCTGTCTAATCATGTAAATCCTGTCCAAACGACCCCTCGATTCGAACCCGAAATGACTAACTTGGCCGCTCCAATCCCCCGGCCTACGGTTGAAATTTCGGGTTTTTTCCATTTTTTTGGATTTAGGGGGTGTGGCCAGCCTCGGGCCAGGGACGGGAAGTCTACGAATACTTAGAGAATTATCCAAAATCACATGTGGGCATGGCATTTGCCAAAAGCCTCCCCGACGATGGCCTTCTTTTAGCCGCTCGTTTTGGAATTCTTTTTCGATGCTGCCAATAAAAAAGGGGAGTTTTTACACAGGAGGGGGCAGCATCTTTGTCTAGTTCAAGAAAGGAAAGCAGAAAATGAAGAATGTCTTTAAGTTCATTGCCTTGTCTGCGTTGCTGATGAGCTTTGCGCTATTTGCTGGTAGCGCGTTTGCTCAGACATCGACGACAGGGTCAATTGAAGGATCGGTTTCCGATCAAGCCGGCGCTGCCGTGCCGGGAATCTCTGTGAGAGTCACGAGCCCGAACTTGATTTCGGCGCAGACGGCGACGACGGATCAGAGTGGTCGGTTCAGGATCCTGAACCTTCCTCCGGGAAAATATAATGTTGCAGTAGAAGCTGATAAGGGATTTGCAAAATTTGAGAGACCCGATGTCGAAGTAAATCTCTCCAAGAACACATCAGTTGATATTCAGCTTCAACCGGCTGGCGCTACGGCAAGCGTTACGATTACTGATACTGCCGGTGCAGCCGTTGACGTAAGCGGCGCAACCACTGGTTCGAACATTTCGTCCGATCAGTTTTCAAACTTCCCAACCCAACGTACTGTGCAGGGCTTGTACACGATCGCTCCCACAGTTACTCGTTCGGGTTTGCGCGATGCGACCGGCCGTGACCGAGATCCTTCGGTTTCAGGTTCCTCGGGTCCGGAAAACAACTACATCCTCGACGGTGTGAACACCACTGACCCCGCATTCGGCGGTTCAGGTGCGAACCTTCCGTTCGAGTTTGTGCAGGAAGTTGAAATCAAGACCGGTGCCTATGGTCCGGAATACGGAAGATCAACCGGCGGTATTTTCAACGTTATCACCAAGAGCGGTGGTAATGAGTTCCATGGCGACATTTTTGGCTATGGCACCACCAAAGGTTTGGTGCGCGAAGTGAAGAACTTCCCGTTCACCGGTTCGGCCGCTAACGGCTTCTCAGAAGCTGACATCGGTGGCGACATCGGTGGCCCGATCATCAAGGACAAGCTCTGGTTCTTCGGAGCGTTCAATCCACAGAAGCGCAAGAATTACTACCTGACCCAAACGTTCCACGCGCCCGTGCAAAACGACGTAACGATTCCGTTCTACGCCGGTAAGATCACCTGGGCACTCAATTCACGGAACACCTTCACGGCCTCGACGTTCGGCGATTTCACAAAGATCGACGGCTTCCTGGCTACCGCAGCCCTGAACAACATCAATGGTTTCGGCGATGACATCACGGCTTTCGAAGGACGTCAGGAAACAGGTGGACACAACTACGCGTTCCGCCTCAACTCAACCATCACAAACACGTTCATCGCGGAATTCTCGGGCGGTCTGCACTTCCAAAGAGCAAACACGATCCCCCGCGCAATCGACAGACCACTCATCACCGATAACTTCGCGGTGTTGAGAGGTGGTTCAGTACTCACGCCAGTTTCAACCGGCGTGAATGCTAATAACACGGCCATCTGTCCGAGCAACCCGACTCCTAACGCCAATGGATTCGTCGATCCGCGCAGCCAATGCGTCGGCACGGGCTTCATCGATTTCGTCGATGGCCGCGGCGGCTCATTGCAGCGCAACTTCGTACGTGGTCCGGGCTTTGGTTTGTTCAGTTTCCAGGACCGCAACCGCTACGAGTTCAACGCGCACATGCAGAACATCGTGGGTGGCGCTCACACGATCAAGTGGGGTTTTGAATGGAGTCAGAACCGGTACGACATCGATACTAAATCGAGTGGTCCGGCGGTCACCTATGGGTTTGCTCCTGGAAACCTGAATTTCAGCGCGAGCACGGGTAATACAAGCCCGTTGAGTAATACTAATGGCGATGCGAACGTGACCAACGGCTCGCGTATTACCAATAACTGGTTGGTCTGCGCGGTCCTTAGCAACACGATCACTTGCCCGAGCACAGCGGGTGTTGTCCGTGCCCAGTCAATTCCGGCTGCGACTTTGGCCGCGTTAGGTCTGACGGTCAATCCGGCAGCTACCGCGATCAGTACAGCGCAAGCCTTCGGTAGTCCGTTCCTGCTCAGAAACACCACCCGCGTTCGTGACTTCCAACTCGTTGGTTCGACCTATACGAACGTGGAAAGTTTCTACGTAGGCGACGACTGGAAATTCGCCAAGAACTTCCAGCTCAGCTTCGGTGTCCGTTGGGATTATCAGCAAGCCTATGGCAACGACGACAGCACCTACCTGAAGTTCAACAACTTCGATGACAACGCCGCGCCGCGTTTTGGCTTTATCTGGGACTTCACCGGTAAAGGCAAAGGCAAGGTGTTCGTTAACTACGCGCAGTTCATCGAAACTCCGATTCCGTTGGACGTCAACGTCCGCGCAGGCGGTGGCGATGTTCAGACTGATAAGAACTTCAACGCCGACCGGCTGAATGCGCCGAGTGGCGCTCTGATTCTTCCGGGCGTCAGCACCGGTGCCGTCAATCTCGGCGCTGATGCAACACCGCCGGATAATGGTCTGAAACCCCAGAGCATTAAGGAATACACCGCCGGTTTCGAATATGAAATCGGTGGCGACGTGGTGCTCGGAACCCGCGGCATCTACCGCAACATGGTTAACGTCGTTGAAGACGGTTCATTTGACGATGGTGACCACTACTTCATCTTCAACCCGGGTCGTATCGGCCCTGGCACGACCGAAGAAAACGCATGCGCAGGCGATCCGGCTACTGGCCGCGCCCCGCAGTGTTTCGGTCGCGCACAGCGTTTCTACCGCGCAGTCGAGTTCACCGCTACGAAGCGATTTACGAATAACTTCCAGTTCATCGCTTCCTATGTGTTCTCGAGCTTGATCGGTAACTACGAAGGCCTCTTCCGTAACGACAACGGGCAGTCTGACCCGAACATCACTTCGTTGTTCGACCTTCAGAGCTTGCTCGCGAACACTTACGGACGTTTGCCGAACGATCGGCCGCACCAGTTTAAGTTCAATGGCAGCTATCGCACGCCGTGGAAACTCCTGGTCAGCGGAAACTTCTATGCGCAGTCGGGCGTGCCATTCAACGCTCTCATTCCGCATCCGATCTACGGAAACAACGAGGGTTTCCGCGATCCACGCGGAACGACAATCATTCCGACTGTATCGGCTTCAGAGCCCGGCTTCCCGAACATTGTCGAGAGCATCGGTACCAACCGCTCGCCTACGACGATGAACTTGGATCTGGGTGTTTACTATCCGATTAAAGTCGGTGAAGGCAAAGAGTTGCGCCTGACTGGAGACTGGTTCAACGTCTTCAACAGCCAGCGTGCCGTTACCTTGGATCAAACCTTCGAAATCAACAGCGGCGTCGCTGGAGTACCGAACGTGCAGAACCCGTTCTTCGGTTCGGCTCTGCTGGTGCAACCGCCTTCGTCGTTCCGGTTTGGCGCCAAGTTCACCTTCTAATGAAATAAACTTCCGCTTGTGCGAAAGCCATTGCGGGTGATGGGGAGAGGCGCCATACGGCCCTCTCCCCAATTTCTTTTGTAGTGATGTAGTAGTGTGTTGCTCGAACATCCTTGGGTCCCGGAGGGACCATATGTTTATAGCCAATGCCCCTAAAAAAGTTAATTACGGCTCCAGCGGAGCCGAATGTTGCTGTTGCACGGACATATCGCGCTCCGCTGGAGCGCGGTCCTGGGCCGGGGCGGTGGCTATAAACATATGGCCGCCCTGCGGCCAATACACAATTACACCACTCGTTCTTTTGTAGGGACTTCAGTTCGTAGCGAAATTGTGACTTGATCTTAATCGCTTCGAGGAGTTAAATCAGGGGACATCCAGGTGAGTTTTAGGAGGTACACATGCGAGGCTTTGCATCCCTCCCGCTGCGCTCCGTAGATCATCTTCTGTTAATTGTTCTGAGCCTTCTTATCGTAACCCCTGTCGTTAAAGCACAGGGCAGCGGTAAATCTTCAACTGGTACCGGCGGCATTCATATTATTCAGGGTTACGTCTTCTTTCCTTCAGGACGCAGAGCCGAAGGCACAATCATAGTGAAGCTGCAATCGTACAACTCCGGCGAATTGCAGGTGATTCCGGATTCAAGCGGTTCCTTTAGTTTTACCTCACTCGCCCCAGGCAATTATACAGTCGTCGTTAATGCCGGAAATGATTATGAGATTTCGCGTGAAGGAGTCTATATCGATTCCGATGTCAATCTTTCGCGCACAGGCGGTCGCGTTCCCACCACCACTCGCAGGTACACCGTCATGGTGCACCTGCAACCCAAGACACGAGCCAGCACTAAACCCGCAGTCCTTAATGCGGCCCTGGCTGGAGTTCCTGAGAAGGCGCGCAAGCTTTATGAGAAGGGTGTGGAACAAGCTCGCTCGGATGATCCTGCGAAGGCCGCAGAAAGTCTAAAGGCAGCAGTTTCACTGCATCCAAACTTTCCGCTTGCTCTCAATGAACTCGGCGTGCAGTATTTGAAGTTGCGACAGGTTAACAAGGCCGTCGAGGTGCTCAAGGAGGCGTGCAAGCTTAATCCTGAGGCTTTTCCTTCGCGAGTCAATCTCGGCATCGCGCTGCTCGAAGCCAAACAGTTTAGTGAAGCCGAAGGGCATTTGCGCGAGGCGGTGAAGGTAAACCCAAGCGCCGCAACGGCCCACATGTATCTGGGTATCGCATTGCTCCGGCTCAACAAATACGATGAGGCTGAAAAGGAACTGCTTGTTGCGACGACAGCAAATGCGAGCCAGCTTGCCATGGCCAACTATTATCTCGGTGGACTCTACTGGCGCAAGCAGGATTACCCACGCGCAGTCGAACAGCTTGAGAAGTATTTGGCCCTGACGCCGAACGCCCCGGATGCCGAACGCGTCCGGACGACCATCAAGGATCTTCGAGCCCGCACACCAGAATAGATTTTTGAAGAAAGGACAGCCTTCATTCATGCATAACAGCGGCGATAGAGTCTCCGGACTCTTAGGTTTAATTGTATTCGCAGGTTTAATTCTAACTGTTACATCAACCGCGAGCGCGCAGGCGCCCGGCAGTTCCCGCGGTCTGGCCACTAGTGGTGGACAGAACATGATCCAGGGGCGCGTTTATTTCCCGTCAGGTCAGGCGGTGAGTGGCAAGCAGGTCAAAGTCAGTCTTGAAAGTGTCAGCGCATTTGGAAACATGCAAACCGTAGCGGATCAGGATGGAGTGTTCAGGTTCACCAGTTTGACGGCGGGTAGTTACACGGTCGTGGTTGATGCCGGGCCGGAATTCGAGAAAGCTCGCGAGCCAGTGAACATCGATCGTGAGGCAAGCCCTGGAGGCCGCTCCATTCAGGTTGCGATTCAGTTACACCCGAAAGTTGATGCGAAGAATCCTCTTTTCGCCAATGTGCCTGACACCGCACTGAAGTTCTATCAAAAAGGCTCCGAGGCCGCGCGTAAAGGTGACGCAAAGGCGGCCGTCGAATCACTCAGCGCTGCAGTGAAGGCTTATCCAAACTTCACTGTCGCTTTGAGCGAGCTTGGAACGCAGTACATGATTCTCAAGCAGATGGACAAAGCGGGTGAAACTTTCGAAGCCTTACTAAAAATAAAGCCTGAGGATATGTCAGGACATCTCAATCTCGGCATCGTCGCGTTCAACCAGAAGAAGTTTGACCCGGCCGAGTCGCACTTGCGAAAGGCGCTCGAGTTGAAGAGTCAGGGGCCTACGGCGCATTACTATCTCGGACTAACTTATATTTCGCTGAAGCGATATCCTGAAGCTGTCACTGAGTTGGAAGCGACAGTCGCCAACGGCGGCGAGAATCTCGCGCTCGCGCACAAGTATCTCGGGGGCCTTTACATGAACAACCCGAACAAGAAGCAGGAGGCCGCCAACGAGTTAGAAAAATATTTGACACTTGATCCGAAGGCCCCCGACGCCGAGAAAATCAAGGGTACGATCAAAGACCTTCGCAAGCAGTAGTTTTAAGCCGCAGACTTGCGTAAATCCGCGTTAATCTGCGGCTAACTTATCTCTTGAGATTGAGCAGGTGCCCGAGTTTTTCTTTTTTTGTGCGGAGGTAGTTAGCGGCGTCTTCGCTGGAGTCGACCTCAATCGAAACTCGCTCCACGATTTTCAGTCCCGCCTCTTCCAAGGCCTGAATTTTCAGAGGATTGTTTGAGATGACTTTTACCCGGCAGAGGCCGAGGTCGAAGAGGATTTCGGCGCACTGTCGATAGTCTCGCAAATCAACTGCAAGACCTAACCTGACATTTGCTTCGACCGTATCAGCTCCGAGATCCTGTAGCGCATAAGCCCGGATCTTGTTGACGATGCCGATACCGCGACCTTCCTGCTGCTGGTAAACAATTGCGCCACGACCTTCCTGCTGGATCATCTGCATGGTCTGGTTAAGTTGCCGGCCGCAATCGCATTTGGTTGAGCCGAAAACGTCACCGGTAAGACATTGTGAGTGGATGCGAACCAACGTTGGCACGTCGCGTTTCATCTCTCCTTTAAAAAGGACGACAAACTCCTCTTCGGTCGAGAGAGAACGGTAAGCCGCGATTTGGAAGTCGCCCCATTCAGTCGGCAAATTCGCCACTGCAACCCGCTCAACCGTTCCGGTCTGAACGGAGTCGCAGCAGGTCGTCAGCGCTGGTCTTTCCGATGTTTGGACTTCTGTAGACATGATCCTTTGAGGTCCGGTAATTATAGGAGCATGCGCGAGGAGCTACAAGCGGAGCGGAAATAGGCATAATGGTGTAATTGTGTATTGGCCGCGGCGCGGCCAGATGTTTATAGCCACCACCAGCCTTAGGACCGCGCTCCAGCGGAGCGCGATGTGTCCGTGCAGCAGCAACATTCGGCTCCGCTGGAGCCGTAATTTAATTAACTTTTAGGGGTCGTGGCTATAAACATTTGGTCCCTCCGGGACCCAGCAATATTTGAGCAACACACTATTACCCCACTACCGAAATAAGACCTATATATAGGACTATTATTTGAAACGAACCCGGTACGGCCGCGTGTAAATCTTTCGGCGTTTGCGATTGTTTCCTAAGGCCGTGTATCCTTTTCTCGAAAGTTTGGCCTGCCGATAGGCTCGCGACGAGGTTTTTCTTCCAGTGAATAACAGTCTTAACCTGGCCTCAAAACCGTTCAGTAATCGCATTCTTCCGTGGGCTCTCACGGCGATCATCCTGTTTGTCTCTCTGATCGGGCTGATCTTCGTTGTAAAGCTCACTACTAACGCGAAGAACGAGGCTAGCGTCCTCGATGCCGAAATCAATCAATTGAAACAGCGCGAACACGCTGCGCTCGAAGCGGCCAAGAAGTTACAGCAGGAGCTTTCCGCCGATCAGAAGCAGGCGCTGCCGGCTGCACACTCACTGGTCGATCGCAAGGCGTTTTCGTGGTCCCGATTGCTTGCAGACCTCGAAGCCTCGCTGCCGGCCAAAGTGAAGGTCACGCGCATCTCAGTGCGCGAGGTAAACAGACAGGCGGATCAAACTGTCGCACAACTGGATCTCGCCGTCTTCGCCCAGGATCCGGCCACTGTCAACGCCATGATTTCTTCAATGCATGACGAAGGCATTTTCAACGCTGAGATCCGAAATCAGAATCTTCAAAAAGGGCGTGGCGAGACTGGCACCGAGTATGAGTTGTTTGTGATTTATCGAGCTCGCTCCGGCTATGCATCTGAGAATGTCGCTAAAGCTGATCAGACGGGGAAAGGAGGCGACGTTCCGAGATGAACCCTGAACCAACAATGGAAACTCAACCCAGAGCACCACGTGGTTACACAGTGCGTATGAGCGAGTTTCTTGATTCCCGTCGCGGAAAAATGTTTGGCATCGCAGAGGTCGTGGCACTGGTCGGAAGCCTTTTCATCCTCACGATGGTCTTGCTGAGTTATCTCTATTTTCTCGTACCCGCACGCTCGCGTGTCGCCTCATTGAAGAACGATCGGCAGCAGACGCTGACTAACCTGGAGACGCTCGACAAACTCCTCGGCAACAACCAAAACACAAAAGATACCGTCGATCGCATTGCCACAAGTTTGAATGATTTTGAAAACAAGCACCTTTCGCGAGTGGACCAGGGACGGTTGGATTTGTACGCGGAACTAAATCAGCTCATCCTTAAGAACGGGGTTCGCAATACCTCAGGTCCGACTTACACCACACTTGATCCGGCGGGCACCAAGGCCACTTCCGGAAAAACTGTCGTGACAAAATGGCAGAGTTTTTATCCCGGAATCGCTGTGATGGTCACAGTCGAGGGTGAATATCAGAACGTCCGCCACTTCATTCGCGACGTCGAGCGCAGTAAACAGTTTGTAGTGATAAATGAAGTCGAACTTCAGCGCGCATCACAGAACAATGCACCAGCGTCTTTGGAGGAAGGCGCAAGTGGTGGTGCTGGTTCAGGTACTCGCGCTTCGCTGGTTACGCTCCAGCTAAACATGGCGACTTACTTCCAGCGCGCCGGCGCCGAAGGACTTCAGGAATAACAACGATGCAACTGGTCGATTTAAGTAAGCCAGGCGAGAAGAAGAAATTGTTATTCGCCGCCGCGCTCGGGCTGGGAGCGATCCTGGTTCTTTGGTGGGCGTTGTTTGGTTTCGGGAGTAGCACTCCGCCGCCCACGAGAGCTACGGCGTCCCCGACACCGCAACAGCGCACCACACAAGGTAGGCCGCGCCAGCAAGCGCCAGTGCAGGAAGTGCAGGATCTCGCGAGTATCGCCCCGGTTGAGTACGTGCAATCGTCGTATAGCGCTCCTGAGCCCAGGCGAAACATATTTTCTTACTACGAGCCGCCTGCGAAACCCGTTTCGGCCCCTTCGACTCCCACTCCGACTCCTGAGCCTCCCCCACCGATTTTGCTCGCGTCCGTTTCGCCGTCGAACGTTTACGCACGCACGGGAGATTTCAAACTTGAAGCAGCGGGCGACAAGTTCACTTCCGCGATGCGTATCTTCGTCGACGGCCGTGAACTGCCTACGACCTACAAAGGTCCACAGCAGCTCTCGACTACGATCAGCGCATCGCTTATTGCAGCTCCAGGCACGCGTTCAGTAGTCGTGCGAACACCTGACAACAGTCTCTACTCGGCTCCTTTGCCGATCCAGGTTGCAGCTCCACCTGTACCTAACTACAACTACGTCGGCATTATTAGTCCGACGAATCGCGTAACGGATACGGCACTGGTGCAGGACAAAAACAACAAGAACCTACTGACGGTTTATCGTGGCGACATTCTGGGCGGAAGATTTCGGGTGACCAGCATCTCCGATAAGGAGTTGGTGCTCACGGACACCAGTTTGAAGATCAAACATTCGATTGCGATGAGCGAAGGTGAGAAGGGCGCAGGTCCTTTGAGTCGTCCTACACCGCGAGTTGACGCTGAAGATGACGAACCTTAGTTCAGTTGGCGACCACAATATATGTGGTTTGAGATTGAGCGCCGCGGCGTCGCTCTCGCAACCTGTTTCGGTCGCGTCGAGACGATCCGAGGGTGGTTACACGCTCGTCGCGCTGCTCGGCATGATGACTGTCCTCGCTCTCTTCGCGATGGCCGTTGCGCCCAGTTTGCAGCAACAGGCACAACGTGAACGAGAACAGGAAGCGATCTTCCGCGGTGAACAAGTTGCAAATGCTATTCGTGCTTACTATCGTTATCGCACCGGTACCATTCGTGCTGTTGGCGATCAAGCATTGCCGAGATCGATGGATGATCTGTTACAGGGAATTCCGGTTCCCGGTGGATCAAAGAGTCGTCAAATTCTTCGTCCATCCGCCGCGCGCGATCCACTTACAGCGGATGGTGAGTGGCGTTTCGTCCTTCCTCGCAGCGAATCGCTGATCGATTTCCAGCAGTCGATAATGTTCTATACAAACAACGTCATCCCTCAGGCTAGCGATCAACAAATGGTGCAGTTACAACAGTTTGCAGTTCCTCAATTGGTTAGCGTTACCAATCTCGGAGCACTCTCGGCAACGCGAAGTACTTCATCTGCTGACGACGATGCGAGTGGTCCATTCGTAGGAGTGGCGAGTCGCAGCAAGCGCGAGTCAGTGTTGACGTACTACGGCATTGAGCGCCACGATCAGTGGATCTTCACGCCGCTGTTTCGTTAGTCAGAGTTGGACCACCCTTCACTCCCTTAACATTCCGATCGTCTTCTCGCAGTTGCGCATGGCAGAGTGCGCTTCACTCATTTCAAACGTTGTTCGTCGCTTGATAAATAGATCAGATGAAGATGGACCAGAGGCGTGTGTGCGTGGTCACAGTGCTCGAACATGAGGCGATCACGGCGTTCACAGGTGTGAAAAATATTTTTGCAATAGAGTAATAAGTTATTGACATCCGAGATAATTGCGTTTATATAGCAAGATGTTGTGCGCCGTTTACTCTAGCCCACAAGAAGGAAGCAAGCACATTATCTTGTGGTCACGAAGAAACAAAAACTAAACTCGAAAGAAGGAGCACATAGAAGCTATGGCAACTAAAAAAGGTGGAAAGAAGGCCGCGAAGAAGGGCGGAACCAAGAAGGCCGCGAAGAAAGCGGGAACCAAGAAAGCCGCAAAGAAGAGATAACCCGAACCAGCAGGTTACAGTACGTACCTTCCACCGGCGCACACAAACATCTGAGGCCGACGAGGCCTTACAAAAGAAACGACGAGACCTTCAAGCGAAGCTCGTCGTTTCTTTTTGTATACTTCCTTCATGCCGTCTGTCGCTCTTGTAGAACCTGAGATTCCTCCCAACACGGGAAACATCGCTCGCCTATGCGCTGCCACCAACGTGCCGCTTCACATCGTCGGTGTCACTGGCTTCCGCCTGGACGATCGCGCCGTGCGACGCGCTGGTCTCGACTACTGGCCTGAAGTGCAGCTCACGCGTCACAAAGATCTCGAATCGCTCTATCATCATTTGCCGCAGGCCCGCTTCGTATATCTCACTACCAAAGCCGATCGGTTCTACACCGATTGGACGTTTCAACCGGATGACTGTCTCGTGTTTGGCCGCGAGACCCGCGGACTTCCTGAAGAACTACTGCGCGCGAACTGGAACAACTGTCTGAAAATCCCGATGCTAAATCCACGCGTGCGGAGCCTGAACCTGGCCACTGCCGTCGGCATCGTGCTCTTCGAAGCGCTGCGGCAATTAGGCAATCCGTGAAAGTCCGTGGCTAAATAGCCCCAATGGTTGAAAGAAAAGACATCCGAAATATCGCCATCATCGCGCACGTCGACCATGGCAAGACGACGCTCGTGGACGCGATGCTGCGGCAGTCAGGTACGTTCCGGGACAACGAACAGGTACGCGACCGCGTGATGGATTCCATGGATCTGGAGCGCGAGCGTGGCATCACCATCATGGCGAAGAACACCGCGGTGCGCTATCGCGACGTGAAGATCAACATCGTAGACACGCCGGGCCACGCGGACTTCGGTGGTGAAGTTGAACGTGTCCTCAAGATGGTGGATGGCGTGATGCTGCTCGTCGACGCCGCTGAGGGTTGTTTGCCGCAAACAAGGTTTGTCCTGCGGAAAGCACTCGAAGCGCGCTTGCCTGCGATTGCAGTCGTCAACAAGATCGATCGCAGCGATGCACGACCGGCGGAAGTAGTCGACGAGATCTACGAGTTGTTCCTGGATCTTGACGCCACTGACGAGCAGATCGAGTTTCCGATTCTCTATGCGGTTTCCCGTGAAGGAACTGCTAAGCGAAAACTCGAAGACCAATCTGAAAACCTGCAGCCACTGTTCGAACAGATCGTGCAATCGATTCCGCCGCCGAAAGAGCTGCGCAACGATACATTGCAACTGCTCGTTGCCAATCTTGATTACAACGATTACGTCGGACGCCTGGCTATCGGCCGCATCTTCTCGGGCGAGATCAAGATTGGCGATCAGATCGCAGTCGTCAAACCCGATCGCTCAATTCAGAAAACCAAGGTCTCACAGCTCTACGTTTTCGAAGGGCTGAAACGAGAGCCGGTCGAACGAGCGGGCTGCGGAGAGATCGTTGCGCTTGCCGGGATCGAGAACATCCACATCGGCGACACCATTACCTCGTTCGACAATCCGCATCCCTTGCCGTCGATCGCCGTCGACGAACCAACCATCGCGATGATCTTCGGGGTTAACAACTCACCCTTCGCGGGCAAGGAAGGGAAGTTCGTCACGTCGCGCCAGCTCAAGGAACGACTCGATAAGGAAATTCTCGGCAACGTCGCGATCAGAGTTGAAGAAACTGAGTCTCCCGATCAGTTCAAAGTATCAGGACGCGGCGAGTTGCAACTCGCAATTCTCATCGAGATGATGCGACGCGAGGGTTACGAGCTTCAGGTGTCAAAGCCCGAAGCGATCACGAGGAAAGTTGAAGGTAAGACGCTCGAACCGATCGAAGCCGTGGTTGTTGATTGTCCGGACGAGTTTATCGGCGTCATCACTGAAGCTCTCGGGCGGCGTAAGGGACAGATGACGAAGATGATCAATCATGGGACCGGCCGTGTTCGTCTCGAGTTTGAGACGCCGTCGCGAGGACTGATCGGGTTTCGTAACGAGTTCCTGACGGAAACAAAAGGAACCGGTTTGCTGAACACGATGTTTCTTCGTTGGGGTGAATGGCAAGGCCAAATGCGCGGACGAGCCACCGGATCACTTGTCGCTGATCGCATGGGCGAGACAACCACGTATGCGCTCTACAACCTTCAGGAGCGGGGTACGTTGTTTGTGAGGTCAGGTACGCGTGTTTATGAAGGCATGATCATCGGCGAAAACGCGCGCGCGGTTGATCTTGATGTGAATGCGGTCAAGGAGAAGAAGTTAACCAACATGCGTGCCTCGACGGCTGATGAGGCATTGCGGCTCGTGCCTCCCAAGGAGTTGTCGTTGGAACAAGCGTTGGAGTTCATTGCCGATGATGAGTTGGTTGAAGTGACGCCACAATCGATTCGCTTGCGGAAGCGCGTGTTGGCAGCGAACATGCGTCCCAAGCGCAAGGAATCAGAGGAATAAGAGATTCACGCAAAGACGCAAAGGCCGCAAAGATAAGGAACAGGTCTCTTCCTTTGCGCCCTTTGCGTCTTTGCGTGAGAAATGATCGGACATGCAACCTCAATTTCGACTGCCGCGAGTTTATGCACTCACAAATGTTCAGCTCTCCGGTCTTTCGCATGCAGAACAAGTTGAATTGTTGAGTCTGGGTGGAGCTTCGCTCGTTCAACTGCGAGAGAAGCAGATGCCGGCTTTGGAGTTTTATGAACAAGCTAAAGCTGCGGTCACTGTTGCCGAACGAAGCGGGGTGCAGTTGATCGTCAATGACCGCGTTGACGTCGCGCTTGTTGTTGGCGCCCGCGGAGTTCATCTCGGTCAGGACGACCTGCCACCTGACGCAGCACGAAAACTGCTCGGCGAGAGCGCCATTGTCGGATATTCCACTCACAATGTAGACCAGGCGCTCAAGGCAGTGAAACTACCCATCGACTACCTGGCCATCGGCCCGATTTTCCAGACTACCTCCAAAACTGACACCGCTCCGGTCCTCGGCTTAGAGGGATTAAGTGCGGTTCGTCGGGCCATTGGAGAGTTTCCACTCGTCGCCATCGGGGGCATCACACACTCCAACGCCCGCGACACCATTGAAGCGGGCGCCGACTCGGTCGCAGTCATCAGTGCCCTTCTGGCCGACCCGAATCGCATTACCGAGATGACCAGAAGTCTGGCCCAAGCCCTACCCACCCCGTGATAAACATAATTTTCTTGCGTTTATCATAGTTATGCGCGAGAATCTGACGGATTCGAAGGCGTAAAGGCCTTTTGAGCGGCTCCCACCTACCAGCACTAAATGCACAAAGCTTCCCCAGCGGGGTTCGGACATAGATGAGCTTCTTTGATTTACCGCCCATAATTGAGCGAATGCTGCTGATTTCCGACAGAATCAGCGACCTGAATTTCTCAGTCGGCCAGCTTCCACAGGTGGAAATCAACGGCAAGCTTACCCCCGTTCAGCCGCTCGGGATGCAGAAGCTCACGCCCTATCAGACCGAAATCATCGCCCTCACCCTCATGCACGGTCACCCGGACGCCGCCGAGCGCCTCGCGCGTACAGGCACCGCCGATCTCAGCTATTCACTTCCTTCACGAGCACGCTTCCGCGTCAACATCTTTCAGCAGCGCGGCGTTTACTCCATCGTGATGAGAGTAATTCCGACGGACATTCCCACTCTGAAGACTCTGGGATTGCCGTCGCATTTGGCCGATGTCGCCGAGCTTCGCAACGGTCTTGTCCTCGTGACTGGACCAACCGGTTCCGGCAAGAGCTCCACTCAGGCCGCAATCATCGACATCATCAACGAGAAGAAGTACTACCACGTCGTCACTATTGAAGATCCAATCGAGTATTTGCACTCGCACAAACGTTCCACGATTAACCAGCGCGAGGTGGGTCACGACACGCGCGACTTTCCGTCTGCCCTGCGTGCGACACTGCGCCAGGCGCCGAAAGTGATCCTCATCGGCGAGATGCGCGATTTTGAAACCACTGAGATCGCACTTGAAGCAGCAGAGACTGGTCACCTTGTTCTGTCTACGCTGCACACGATCGATGCTTCAAAAACCGTCGACCGGATCATCGGACTCTATCCCAAGAACGAAGAGCCGGTTATCCGAACGCGACTGGCCCAAACGTTCCGCTACATCGTTTCGCAGCGTTTGATACCGCGTGCGGATGGTAGTGGTCGCATCGCGGCGGTGGAGATTCTGAGATCGAGTCCGCGTACACGTGAGTACATTGAAGCGGGTGAGATTGAAGGAAAGTCTCTACTCGATGCAATGCGTGACGGAAAACTGGACGGGATGCAGGACTTCGACACAGTTATCAAGGATTTGATTGAGTCAAAGGTCGTGACGCTCGAAGATGGACTTGCGTTTGCCACCAATCAAAACAACTTGCTGCTTTCACTGAAAGGCATGACAGCCGCTGAAGATTTTATTCGTCGTGAAGTCGATCGCATGCCGGCGAATGCTTTTTCCGACTCTGGTTCGATGCTCGGCCTGATTGAGTAGTCATGATTATTGTTTGTCCAAAGTGTTCGACGCGTTTACAGATTGACGACGAGAAGTCACCCAATCGTCCTTTCAATGTTCGCTGTCCGAAGTGCAGCAACTCGATAAGTGCGGGTCCTGCCAGTCCTGCAACGGAGCAAAGTGCGCTTGCCGTCGGTGGATCTCCGGCGACGGATCACCCGCGGTATGAGCAGTCAACCGCGCGCGCGTACGAGGCCTCGACGCCGAGTATTGCCGGTGGACTCGGGACAAACGATGATGCAGTTCGCATGCTGTTTGAACTGCTGGCAAAAGGGACGAATCAGAATTCTGATAACTCCAAGGCGCGGCCGTCCTGGGATAAGCGCAAGGCTCTGATTTGCACAAGTGAGCCTTATCGCGAGTTGGTCGCACGCAAACTGACGCAGACCGGATGTCAGGTGTTTGTAGCTGAAGACACGCGCCAGGCCGTCGAGACGATGCGTGCGAACAAGATGGACGTTGTTGTACTCGAACCGCAGTTTGACCTCGCAGAGCAGGGATCGGCGTTCGTGATCAGGGAGATCAACGTACTTCGTCCACCGCAGCGCCGCCGGTTGTTCTTTATGCTGCTATCGCCTTCATTGCGCACGATGGATGCACACGCCGCCTTTCTTAACAACGTGAACGCGATCGTGAACGTAGTCGATATCGAACAGTTAGAGCGGATCATGGAAGTGGCGTTGCGTGAATTCAACGAACTCTATCGCGAGTTCTATACCGCGTCTGGTCTCACCGCATTATAAGCTTCGACACATTAGAAATGAGCGTCTCCTTGGAGTGCGCCAACTTGTTGGCGCTTTGGTATACCAAAGCGGTACCAAGGTACCGCACTCCAAGGAGGCGCTCTGTGCTATCCTTCCAGCAAATACTGAATCGGAGAGATGCTGTTGGGTCAGGCGGAACAGAAGCATCGGCACAAGCACTCCAGTGAGAGCTGGCGGCGGCTTAGTCTGGTTCTGATCCTGACGACGCTCTACATGTTTGCTGAAGTCGTCGGTGCGTGGTGGACCGGCTCACTCGCATTGCTCGCTGATGCAGGCCACATGTTCACGGACGTCGGAGCACTCATCCTCGCACTGACAGCGGTTTGGTTTGGCTCACGTCCTGCCACCTCACGAAAGACATTCGGTTACTACCGGCTCGAGATCATCGCTGCACTCGTCAACGGCGTGACGCTCGTCGTGATTTCCCTCTTCATTTTTTACGGCGCATACGAGCGTTGGCTCTCGCCTCCAATCATTAAGAGTGGACCGATGATCGTTGTGGCTGCGGGTGGACTTGTCGTGAATCTTGCGTGTGCGTGGATACTCCATGCGCGTCATGAAGTGGATCTCAACCTGCGTGGCGCGTGGATGCACGTGATGGGCGACGCGCTCGGATCGGTCGCTGCAATTCTGGCGGGCGTCTGTATGTTGCTCTTCGGCTGGTACGCGGCGGACGCGGTTTTCAGTGTTGTCATCAGTTTGCTCATCATCTGGGGTTCGGTGCGGTTGATCAGAGAGTCGACGAACGTGCTCCTGGAAGGTACGCCCGCACACATCAACCTGGCGGCGGTTGAGAATGCGATTCTCGACACGCGAGGTGTCTCCGACGTACACGATCTTCACGTGTGGACAATCACGTCGGGACGCGATGCGCTGAGTGCTCACGTGATTCATGCCGAAAGCATCTCGCAACCTGATTTATTGCGAGAATTGCGGTTGAAACTTCACGAACGTTTTGGCGTGGATCACCTTACAATCCAGATGGAAACCCCCGAATTTGAAGATGAAACGTTTCACTTTTGTCATGGCGGAACGGCGTGTTTTAGGTCGGAACGAAACTAACGTCAGTATTCCTGTGGAACTCAATCTCCTTTTAACTCTGGACCTTCGAGAGCAGGCCGCACTGCAAGCGGCTCTGGTTACTCACGGTGCTCCGGATGGGCTCGTCACTCTAGCACTCACTGGCGCGTGTCGTATCGGATCCATCGAGGAAGCACGACAATTGCGCAAGTGGTTAGCGGAAGCGCGCACTGCCGGTAATACTGACCTCGCCGCACTTCACGTAATCGAAAAAGCATTGATCGATTTCGGTATTTAGCCACAGATGAACACGGATCAAATTGAACTAGGTTATGGACGGGGACAACTAGAGTTCAACTTTGATACGACGAGGTTCGATGTTATCACCACAGATTTGCATGAGTCGCCGCTGAGTGATTTTGAAGTCGGTGTTGCGTTCGACGCTCCAATTGCTTCTCCGCCAATCGATGAAATCGTAAGTAGTGATGATTCGGTACTGATCGTCGTTTCCGATGCAACTCGTGCAACTGCAAGCGCGCAAGTTGTAAATCTTCTCGTGCGACGCCTCGTGCAGGCCGGTGTCTCGCCGTCGAGCATGGCGGTAATTTTTGCGACGGGCATTCATCGACCAGTCACTGAAAAAGAAAAAGTTGAACTGTTGAGTCCATTCATCGTGCAGCGGCTGCAAATCATTCAACACGATGCGTACGATCAGAGCCGGCTGAGCACACTCGGAACGACTGAAAGCGGAGTGACGGTCGAGGTGAATAGCGCGCTGCGAGAGTTCTCGCGCGTGTTCCTCACTGGCGGTATTACGTTTCATTACTTCGCCGGATTTACCGGTGGCCGCAAGTCAATTTGCCCGGGACTCGCATCGGCGAACACTATCGAATCCACACACATGCTGGCGCTGGACTTCGAAACTGGCGGCCGAAGGGTTGGTGTGCAGACAGGACGTCTCGATGGAAATGCGGTTCATGAAGAGTGTGAACGAGTCGCATCCATGATCGCACCGGCTTTCAGTATTAACACGATTGTCGACGAAAAGAAGAGTGCGCTAAAAATCTTCTGTGGAGATTGGCGACTGGCTCATCGCGACGCGTGTGAGTATTACCTTGAACAGTACTCAGTTGCTGTTCCCGAGAAACGCGATATTGTGGTCGTGAGTTGCGGTGGCTTTCCTCATGACATCAACTTGATACAAGCTCACAAAGCGCTCAACATGGCGTCGCTTGCCTGCAAGGATGGAGGAACGATAATCCTGCTGGCGGAATGTAGCGACGGACCGGGCCGCCCGGATTTTTTGAAATGGTTTGAGGAGAGAGACTCGCGAGCGCTTGCGACACGCCTGGTCAACGGTTATGAAGTCAACGGTCAAACTGCGTGGGCTTTACTAACCAAGGCCGAACGCTTTCGTGTTTGTGTGGTTTCAGAATTGCCAGCTGACGACGTCAGGCGCATGCGAATGGTTCCGGTGCGAACTCTTGCTGAGGCGCTTGAACAAGCGGGCAGCGGCGACGGGTTCATTATGCCGCGCGGTGCGGCGGTACTGCCACGGATTGAAGTGCAGTGAAACTAGTTTTGAAGACGTGCAGTGTGCGAAGCTGGGAGTGGCGTGATCGCGACTCGATTGTGCGTCACGCAAACAACCGGAATGTATCGATCAACCTGCGCGATCGTTTTCCTTATCCGTATACGGTCCGCGATGCTCGCAATTGGCTTGAAGGCGTCGTCGATCAGAAACCTGAAACGAATTTCGCGATAGATGTAGCGGGCGAGGCCGTGGGTGGTATAGGCTTCATACCGCAATACGACGTGGGCCGTCGCTCTGCTGAGATTGGTTATTGGCTGGGCGAGGAGTTTTGGGGACGAGGAATCACGACCGAAGCGTTGATTGCCGTGACTGACTACGCGTTTGCGAATTTCGATCTGTGTCGCCTGTTCGCGCACGTCTTCGAATGGAATGGAGCGTCGTCGCGAGTATTGGAAAAGGCAGGATATGCATACGAAGGACGCTTGAGAAAAAGCGTTACCAAGGAGGGGCAGACGATCGATCAGCTCATGTATGCGATGGTTCGCGACTGAAGCCACAAAGCACAAAAGGCACAAAAAAGGAGACGGGATATGAAAATACTTGCAGTGGTTTTGGTTCTGCTTTGCAGCGTGTTGTGCGTTAGTGCTCAAGAGCCGCCGGTGAGTGGTTTGAATGAGAAGCGCGTGGCGCTAACTGAAACGGCGGTCGCGTTCGACGCGAGCGGAGCACCGGCGCTTGAAGCGACTCTGCGCACGACTGCGCTCAACGGTGCGCCGGATACACCTGTTACGAACATTCGTATGATTGTGCGCAACAGGAGTGCAATGCCATACGCTTTTGTTTCCGGTACTGCGACTTTCTATGATGCGGCCGGAGTGCGGTGCGGTGAAGGAGTGTTCAAAGCTGACGCGCTGGCGGCAGATGAATCGTTTGAGACTGACACGCCTGGAATTCGAATTCGTTGTGAAGTAGCGACATGGCGTGTTGTTGCGTCGCATTTGCTACCGCGAACGCCGCCGAACGCACCGATCGGTGGGTTGACTCGTGTACCATCGAACCTCATTATCAGTATTGACGGCGAGACGCATCCGATTCAATTGGACAGGCCACTCGTTGTTACGCTTGGAGAGCGGCGTCGAACGATCATTGTTCGAGCTGCGCAATAGGTTCTATAGGACCAAACAGGACCTATGCTCTCAACACTCATCGAGCTCCAACGTCTCAAACGCCTGGATCGCACTGGTTGGACCTTGCGTGGTCTTCCCAACGGCACCGAGTCCGTCGCTTCACATTCGTTTGGTGTTAGCGTGACTGCGATGTTGCTGGCCGACAAATTCGTGGCGCACGGAATTGCAGTCGATCTCGAAAAAGTTCTTCGTATTGCTTTACTTCACGACTGGGCCGAAGTTCGTGTTGGAGACATGCCGCGCACTGCGACTCTTTACTTTGGATCAGAAGCTCGAAAGCAGGCCGAAACTACTGCGTTCCTGGATGTCGTCGACACGGTCGACACGGACGGCAGTTACGCGAGTCTCTACTCCGACTACGAACGTCGCGAGAGTCTGGAAGCGCGACTCGTAAAGGCCGCGGACGTCCTCGATCTACTGATTCAGGTGTACGCGCTCGAACGCGCCGGCGCCCGTGGGTTGGATGAATTCTGGGAAGTAGCAGAAAAGCCGGATTTCAATCTTGAGGGTACTGCGGAACAGATTGTGCAGGAACTTCTCGAATCGATCCTGAAGGCGCGCAGCGAACTGCATAATAATGTTTGATTTTTTATCGGACTTTTTTTTAGGGCTCACATGGCGGAAGGTACTCGTCGGGGCCGGAATTTTTCTGGGCAGTTTTTTGGTCAACCTCGCCATCGTTTCAATAATCCTGGTCAAACTACCCGCTGACCACTTCAAAAAGAACAGAGAGACGAAGTTCTGGCACGGACCTCGACCTGCAATTCATGCCGCCAAGGTCATCGGCAAAAACATCGCAGGTATTTTACTGGTGGCGCTGGGCGTAGCGCTTTCGTTGCCGGGAGTGCCCGGGCAGGGTCTGCTGACGATTCTTCTCGGTATAATGTTGCTCGATTTTCCAGGCAGGGATCGACTGGAACGGAAGTTGTTAAGTAAACCGAGCATCGTGAGTACGATCAACCGGTTGCGCGGACGATTTGGAAAGCCGCCGCTCGAGTTAAATTGAGTTTTATCCACAGATTACACAGATTAATCTACGTAATCTGTGGACCCGCCTTTGCGCCTTTGCGGGAAACTCAATACAATTTCTCGATTCTTCGGCGTTTGATATGATTGGCGCCTAAAGCTTGATGCTCAAATATTTCAACGCCTACAGAATTGTGCCCTCCCGTTTACTGCTGTCAGTCGTAGCTGTCTCAGTTCTCTTGTTTACTTCTGGCTGTGGTCTCTTCGGCGCCAAGAGAAAAATCTCGGTGCCGCAGCTTCTGACTCCGATAGTTAAAGCTGAAAAGAATCAACTGATACAGGAAGTGAACCGGCTCTCGACCGTGAAGTCGATACACGGCAAGGTTGAGATACAGTTTGAAGATACGTCGTTCGCTTCGTTCGGTATTGCCGATCAATATCGACTCGTCGATGGCACCATTACTCTGCAACGGCCCGGACAGATCTATCTCGTCATTCAATTCACGTTCGTCGATATCGCTCAGATGGCGTCTGACGGCGAACACTTCAGTGTTGCTGTCCTGAAAGGCGATGATAAGTACAGACGCTTTGTGAAGGGCACTAACAGCGCGAACTATCAGAGGCTCGATGCGCAAGCAAACGGCACGACCGCCAAATCCGATAAAGAAAAGACTGAGAAGCAAACGGTCAACGCGCTTTCGAATCTGCGCCCGCAGCATTTTACGGATGCATTCATGATTCGTCCGATCGAGCCAAATAGCTCGATGCTGTACGTGCAAAGCGAGTTTTTCAACGAAGAAGCTGACACCCGTCCACAGGCGAAGAAGAACGCACGCGTTATGCGTGGTTATTATCTTCTCGAGGAGTTTTCTAACGCCGGTGGTGAGACTAAACTGCAAAGAAGACTCTGGTTCGATCGCGTTAATGCTATTCGGCTCGCACGCGTGCAAACATATAACGATAAAAGCGAGTTGATTACAGATGTTTCTTATTTCAACGAGAAGGTTCTCGGTAGTAATACAACAGCTTCGCTGCCCAGTCGGATCGAGATGACGCGACCACAGGATCAGTATAAGTTGAGTATAAGTTATCTGGACTCTGCTTCCGTGGAGTTAAATCGAGATTATCCCTCGAAGGCGTTTGTGTTGGAGAATAAGTGGGGGCTAAAGGAACTTGATCTCGACGCTCAGGACAAGAAGGTCACGTCTAACCAGTAAACGATGAGAACGATTCTAAACGCCGAAGATCTCGTGAAAGTCTACCGCATTGGGAAGGTGGACGTGCCGGCTCTGCGTGGCGTTTCGCTCGAGGTACAGGAAGGCGAGTTCGTGGCCATCATGGGTCCGTCGGGTTGTGGGAAATCAACCATGCTGCACCTGTTGGGAGGACTGCTTACTCCGACTTCCGGACGAATAGTGATCGACGGCGACGACATTACCGCGGCCTCGGACGCAAAACGAACCGCCGTACGGCGAAAAAAAATCGGATTTGTTTTTCAACGGTTCAATCTTTTTCCGACTCTCACTGCTGAAGGAAATCTCCGACTGGCGGAGCGAATTCATGGCAACGGTGGAGGCGATCCGCAGCTTCGGCGCGACGTCCTTCGCCTACTCGGACTCGAAAATAAACTGCACCACAAACCGCTGGAGTTGTCGGGCGGTGAACAGCAACGTGTCGCTTTGGCGCGTGCGGTGGTGACGCGTCCTGCCATTGTTCTGGCGGATGAGCCGACAGGCAATCTCGACTCTGAAAACTCAGCTCTTGTCCTTAACATGTTCCAGGAGTTGAATTACCGCTTCAATCAAACCATCATTATGATTACTCACAATCCCGAAGCTGCGGCAATGTGTAAACGTATCGTACAGATGCGTGATGGTCACATTGTTGAACAAGCGCCAACGGTCAGGTTGTGAGCCACAGACATTCAAATCATGTTAGAATCCATTGACCCGCCAGCCACGGCCCACGTGGCTGCTTACTTGCTAGCTTGAGAACGTGCGAGGCCTGTTCACCACACTTAAGAAGATCTTCTTTTGGAATTACGCAAGAAATACGTGGCAGTGGGATCTACTGTGTGTGGTCATTTTAATCTTCATCTTTTTGACACCAAAAAGCTGGTTTTTGAGTGGCGAACGAGCCCAAAGTATGGTGCATCAAAGCCCCGTCCCAGCCACCGTGGTATTGAGTCCCGAAGTTGTTGGTAGTGAAGAAGATAAGGTTCGAATCGCAGAGCGTGTAAAGGCCTTAACGGGACGGTCAACGGTAGAGGTCCTGGCGGTGCGGAGAGTGCGTGATCCTGAGGGACGAACACTTAGTTTCGAGGTTGACATACGGTAGTCTTTCCCTATAATTGCGAGGTTTTTTGCCGAGCCACGCGAAAGGAGAACGGAGTTTAAGGAGTTTTTATGAAAAGATTAATTTCACCGGGCCTGATGTTGGCTTTCATATTGTCCACACTCGTCATAGTTAACCCGACCACGACGAATGGTCAGGGAGCAGGCCTGGTTAGTTCTGTGTTGAATCGTTTGGAAAAGAATCGTCAGAGTTTGAAGTCTTTGCGCGCAGGGATCACGGTTAGTAAGGTCAATTCGCAGCTGGGCTATGAAGATAAGTATCAGGGTGTTGTGATCTATCTGCCTGGTGCCGGTCGTCAGGCTTCGGTCAGAATCGACTGGAGCAAGCCGCGTCAGGAAGTATTGGCAGTAAAAGACAACAAGTACACCATCTACCGGCCTAACCAGAAAATCGCCTACCAGGGCTCTGCAAATGGAATGAAAGACAAATCAGCCGGTGGTTTGATGGAAATGATGAACATGTCGCGCGGACAACTTGAAGCGCGCTTTCAGCCGGTGAAGGATGTTCGAGAGGAAACTCTCTGGGGCGGGGTGAGCACAATTCACTTGACGCTCGTTCCGAAGGGAAATGCCGGTTACAAGTACGCTGAAGTTTGGATCGACTCAGGCGGCATGCCGGTCCAAACCAAGATCGTTGAGAAGAACGACGACTCGACAACGATGCGTCTAACCGGTCTGGAAAAGAACCAGAATATTAGTAAGAGCGACTTCGACATAAAGCTCGATTCGAGTGTGAAGATCGTTAAGAGCTAATGCGGCTCTGAAAAACAAAAGCCTGAAAGGCTCTGTCGCAAACAGAGCCTTTTCTTTTGTGCTTTTTGTGGCAGTTCTTTTGTGGCCCAGTTGCGTTGGACCGCCCGGGTCGCATATCCTTCGCGTCAAAATGCGGAAGACTACGTTTCTAAAAAGAAAGGTGCGCGAGTTCAGTTTTATCGGACGCGCATTGGCGTCGACTCGTCATCCGGTGCTGGCGCACCTCATCCCGATGCGTCGTTGTAATCTCGCTTGTGGTTATTGCAACGAATACGATCACACCTCGAAGCCGATCGATCTCGAGACCGTCAAAAGTCGTCTGAACAAGCTCGGGGATCTTAAAACTTCGATCGTCACCATTTCCGGCGGCGAACCGATGATGCATCCGGAGCTCGATCAAATCATTCATCATATTCGCGTCCGTGGAATGATCGCCGGGCTGATCTCGAATGGTTATTACTTCACTCCCGACCGTATCAAACGTTTGAACAAAGCCGGTCTGGAGTATTTGCAGATCAGCATCGACAACGTTGAGCCGGATGAAGTTTCACGCAAGAGTCTCCGCGTGCTCGACAAAAAGCTTCGCTACCTCTCGGAACACGCCGACTTTCACGTCAACATCAATTCCGTAATCGGTGGTGGAATCAAGAATCCTGACGACGCATTGACCGTTGCTCGCAGGGCGGTTGAACTCGGTTTCTCAACGACCGTCGGTGTCATTCACGATGTTGATGGAACGCTGAAGCCGTTGTCGCCGAAAGAGAAGGACATCTTCCAGCAGGTCAAGAAACTTGGAAACAAGGATCATGCGCGTCTGAACTGGTTCCAGGACAGCATCGCTGAAGGCAAGCCCTACAACTGGCGCTGTCGTGCAGGCGCTCGTTATCTGTACATCTGCGAAGAGGGCCTGGTCCACTGGTGCTCACAGCAGCGCGGTTATCCCGGAATCCCGCTCGACCAGTACACGATGGAAGATTTTGATCGCGAGTACAAAACTGAGAAGTGGTGTGCACCAACCTGCACCCTACAGTGCGTCCATCAAGTGGGTATCCTCGACAACTGGCGCGACCCGCAAAAGACACCGGCCCAGATGGCCCAGGAACAGAAGAGTGGTGTCGGCCAGATGATCGGCGCCGACTAACGTTTATCCGCATCTATCTGTGGCAGTTTCGCTCGGGCCGCCTGGCAGCGAGAATCCTCAGGTAGACACGTCTCTCCTCGTTGCTCCGCAATTCGAAATTCTGAAATCGCTTCCTCAATGTGACCTGCGTTCGCGAGTTCGATTGCGAGAAGTTTGTGCGTGTGTGGATCGTCTTCAACAGCAAGCGCTTTCCGGTACTCGCGAATCGCAGTATTCGAATCTTCTACAAGCTTTGCTTGCGTGGCGCGAGACAGGTGGGCGTCGACACTGCGACTATCGAGATAAAAGAAGATTCCGATCGCCGAAAGCGAAACAACCGCATACAACAACGGCAACGCGTAACGCCATCTCGCTGGTGGGCCAGACTTTTTCCGCCACAACATTATTACGAGGTAAATGGGTAAGACGATGAGCGGAAGAAACAGCGTCCCGATCGCGAGTGCAAATGCGTACAGGAGCTGAAATCTTTTGCGTGCTGAGGCAAGCACCCAGGTGGACAGTAATGCGGAGAGCGCAAATGCGGCGGGCATGATGAGGTCAAACAACTGACCCGCCGACATGTTTGTTCTGAGACTCACTGCCTCGTCGGCCCAAGATCTCCACCCACTGTGGAGATTGATACCGAACTCGAGAGGCCCAGGCCTGAAAGTCGTCCCGCCATGATCACGATCACGTCGCCTTGCTTGACAACTCCCGCTTCGAGTAGTCGTTGCTCGCCAATCTTCAACATATCTTCGGTCGAGTTTGCTTTAGTGACCAGCAACGGCTCTACGGCCCAGATCAGCGCGAGCTCTGAGAGAGTTACGGGCTGGTGAGTGAGCGCGATGATTCGTTGTTCGTGTCGTAGCGCTGAGAGTCTTCGTGCCATTAGACCCGATGCGGTGAAGACTGCCGTTACGGTAGTGCCCATCTCATCGGCGGCAAATGCAGCGGCTTCACAGAGCGCGCGACTGACACGCCCCGACTGTTTGCCCATCCAGCTAAACGCCTCGTTACGAGGACCCTCTTTGCCGCTTTCTGCCGACTCAATGATGCGAGCCATCGTGGCAACTGCCGCAAGCGGGTGCTCGCCCGCCGCAGTCTCGTTTGACAGCATGACGCAGTCGGATCCGTCCCAAACTGCATTGGCAACGTCGGATGCTTCCGCGCGCGTGGGACGTGGATTCGTGACCATCGACTGCAGCATCTGTGTCGCTGTGATGACCATCTTTCCGGCTTTAATCGAGCGCTCGATGATCCGCTTCTGGTAAACGGGCACGAGTTCGACGCTCGTTTCGACGCCGAGATCGCCACGCGCTACCATGATTCCGTCAGCAGCGGCGATGATCTCGTCCAGGTGATCGATGGCTTCAGCCTTCTCTATCTTCGCGATGAGGGGAGCGTGGCCACCTGCTTCGTTTATTAACTTCTTCGCGTGTTCACAGTCGCTCGCGCGTCTGACGAACGAAAGCGCGATGTAATCGGCGTTCTGCTCAACTGCCCATTTGAGATCGACGATGTCTTTTTCCGTGAGAGAATCGATCGGTAAAGCGACGCCGGGCAGATTGATGCCTTTCCGCTCGGCCAGCAGACCACCATCGATAACTCTGCAAACAACGTCTGTGTCGTCAACGCTTTCGACGATCAGCGACAGTGCCCCGTCGTCGAGCAGCATTCGCGTGCCTCGCTTAACGACGCGCGGAAGGTCGTGGTAGTTAGTGGAAACCTGATGTTCGTCTCCGACCACGGTCCTTGTGGTGATGGTGAAAGCCGCTCCCGGTAGCAGTCTTATTGGCTGATCGTCTTTCAGTTCGCCGGTACGAATCTTTGGACCGGAAAGATCCACGAGGACCGCGATCGGTTTGCCGAGCTTCGCGGCCGTGGCGCGTGCACGTTCGATGTCGAGAGCCTTTTCTTCATGTGTGCCATGCGACATGTTGATGCGCACGCCGTTCGCTCCGGCTGCGATCAGTTGTTCCATAATTTCCGGTTCGCGCGAAGCTGGGCCAAGAGTGATTAGAATTTTTGCTTTTCTCAACGTTTGAACCCGTCTGAATAGTTTTAGGGAGCTGGAGTCTTCAATGCAGTCTCGACAGCGCCGTCAAGGTATATACCTGTTTCTCTGCCGAAGCCAACAAACCGTTGGACCAGTTGGCCCTGCCGGTCGAAGACGAATGTTTGCGGAATTGCATCACTGTCAGAAAGCAGAAAGCTGACGAGATCCTCGTCGGGTTTGGCGAGTGTGTATTGAATGCCAAACTCTTTTGCGAAGGCAGGAACTTCCTGTTCGTCGCCTGGTCCACCGACATTCAGTCCGACAACAGCCAGTCCCTGATCTTCAAACTTCTTCTGTAGTCCGATTAGGTGCGGAACACTGTCACGACAGGGAACGCACCACGTGGCGTAGAAATCCAGGATCAGCACCTTCCCTTTGTAATCGGAAAATATAGAGCGCTTGCCCTCAGAAGTTTGCCATCCCATGTTGGCGAGTGACGTGGTCCTCGTTGGTGGCATGGGATACGTCGTTCCGGTCGGCGGATTGGAAATCACCGGCGTGCTATTGGTGTTTGTATCAGTGCTGTTGCAGGCCGTTAAGAACACCGAAAGACAAAAGACCCCGACCAAGGTTTTCCCGCAAAGGCGCAAAGGCGCAAAGAAAGACGCAAAGTCAGAGCTGGTTCTTTGCGTCTTCTTCGCGCCTTTGCGCCTTTGCGCGAGATTAATTCTCATCTTCTACAGTCGTGGTCTGATTCTGGTCCTGCGGAATCGCTTCACCGGGCACACGATACTCGCCCTCAACCCACCGGCCGAGGTCTACTAGCTGGCACCGTTCTGAACAGAAGGGACGGAAAGGATTGTCTTTCCATTCGACTTGCTTACCGCAGGTTGGACACTTCATGAATCTTGAAGCCACTAAACGGCCCGAATCGCATCAAAGAGATGCTGGTCGTTTGATCAGTATTCGTCGTTTGACGAATGCGATCGTACCTTCGCGACGCATGGCATTCAAGCGGACCGTGACGCTTTCACGGGTAGAGCCAACAATGGAGGCTATTTCGCGGTGGGGAAGTGGAATATCAATAAGGACGCCTTCCGGTTCGGAAACCCCATAACGCACTGAAAAATCAGCCAAAAGTCTGTCCAAACGGGCCGGAATGGCGTTTAATGCAAAGTCAGCAAGACGGCGTTCAGCATGATCAAGACGTTGACCGATCAAACGGAAAGTGTAATCATGAAGGCGGTCATCCTCAGCCATCCCCCGTTTGAAATCCCCGACCTGGATTCGCAGGAGCCTGGAGTTTTCATAGGCGATTGCAGAGTTCGCTCGTTGCCCCGCAGCAGAATAGAGAGCTGACTCACCAAATAAGGATCCCTCAGGAAGGATATCAATCACGGCTTCGCGGCCGGAGTCAGGCTCGATTCGACAGAGTTTTATTCGGCCATGAATAATCGCATACAGGCAATCCGCGGGTTCGCCGGCACGATAGACAAACCGTCGGCGACGAAAGTCAAGGACCACTGAACTGCGAGCCATATCGCTAACGAGGGCATCGTCCAGTGTTGAACCAAATTCCAACTGGCGGATTATTTCGGCGCGATCTTCCGCACTTACATCTCGCGCACGCTTCTGTTCTTGCAGGGCATTCATCTCCATGTCCTTTTGGGCATCGAGTTACGGTTTCCAGCTTGAATCGGTGTTCGCCGCGTGTTGCTCTTACTCAAAGTGGTCCTGTGCGGGTTAGTTTTTACCACGCTTGTAAGGAAACCCGCGCGATGTTCCCAGGCTTGTTACTCTCGATTGAATCTTTGGACGCGATGCTAGGGCGAGTACAGGCACGGCCGTTTAACCGAGGCCGGAACTTTAGCATGAAGCTTACAACCGTGCAAGAACAATAAAAAATAATACAAAAACGATTTATGGAGTCAAAATCCAACATCCTCGTCGTTGACGATAATCCCGATAAATTGGGCCTGATCGAGGCTGCTTTGAGTCTCGCTGGCTACCACGTAACCACTGCCACGGACGGTGATGAAGCACTCGCGGCTATCGAGTCGTATCAACCGGACCTAGTTATAACTGACGTGATGATGCCACGCATGAATGGCTACGAACTGGCCCAGCGCATCAGGGCCAATCCGTTGACGAAGTTTATTCCCGTCATCATGCAGACTGCAGCGGGCCGGCGTTCAGAAGATCTTCGCAGAGCCAACGAAGTCGGCGCTTTGGGTTACATCACCGACCCCACCGATCTCGATTTACTCCTGGCTCGGACCAGAACGCTGCTTGAATTCAAGGCCTACCTCGACGTCTGCGAGGAAGCAGCCTTTACGGACCACCTCACCGGTCTCGCAAATCGCAGACGATTTGAACGGCAGCTCGAACGAGAAGTTGGGCGTGTGCAACGGTTTGGCCATCCGTTCAGTCTTCTGATGATAGACATCGACAGGTTTAAGAACCTCAACGATAGCTTCGGTCACGATGCAGGTGACGAGGCTATACGTCGCATCAGCAGGGTCTTGCGAGAGGGGACGCGAGGCATCGATCTGGCTGCCCGAATCGGCGGTGAAGAGTTTGCGGTGTTGCTCGTTGAAACGGGTAAAGGGGGAGGTTATGAAGTAGCCGAACGACTACGGAATGCAATCAAGATGATTGATATTCCGCAGGCTGGGCAGATCACCGCCAGTTTTGGGGTTGCAGAATGTCCGACTGATGCGCAAACTGCGGTCGATATCCTGAAGGCGGCGGATGTCGCGTTGTACGAAGCCAAGAGAAGCGGCCGCGACCGGGTGGTGAATTCGGGGCCTTTGAGGTCGAACTCAGTGGCGGCGGGGGACGTACAAGGCGATGGAAATCTAGGACTTGCATCGCGAGGATAGGATGGCAGATTACAGAGACAAGCTGGACGAATGGCAAGAGAAGGCGCGCCGAAAAGCCCGCGAGCTCGACGAAAAATTCGCGATCTCGGACCTCGTAGGCGAAGGTGCTCGCGCGGCCAGTGAAGCTGCAAAGCGTGGCGCTGAGACGATGGCGAGCGGTGCTGAACGTTTGCGAACGGAAGCTGAACGGCTGACGGACGATGAGGAAGTCGGCGAAGCTGCAAAACGTGCGGCGACTGAGACTGTCAAAAACGTCAAGCGAGCAGGCAAAGCCGTTCGTGAGGTTGCAGGCGACACAGGCAAGAGAGTTTTTGACGACGCGAAGACTTATTACGACCGCGCCTCGCAGTTCTACGACACAGGCGCACGATTCACGCGAGCCTCGACTGCGGCGACGACGGGACTGCTAAAGGCGAAGGATTGGATCAAAGCGAATCCGGGCAAGGCGGCTGTGGTTTCAGTTTCTCTTGTGCTGGGTATCAGGGCAGGCGCCGCGTTCCCGGGTTTGGATGCAGTGCTGCTGGGCTCTCATCCACACTGGTTAACGCACTCCGCGCTACCGGTCTGGGGGCTACACAAGGCCAGCGAAAAGTTTGATAACTATTTAAAGAAGCAGGAAGATCTGATCGGCCGTGGCGATCTGGATGAAGCCGCACAACAACGAGTGGAGTTCGAGCGCAAGATCGTGAAGTATGTTGGCGCTCCACTGCTCGGAGCATTTAGCTGCGCGGCAGGCGCTGCAATGTGGGCCCAGATCCTTCAACCTGGCGCGATTACCGGTGCCCCGATCAGTTGGTTACTCGGTGGCAACCCGTTTCTTGATGGTGTGTGGCTGTTTGCGAACGGCGTGATCTGTTTCCATCAGGGCTACAAGTTCTTCATGATCGCGTTGGCTAACCAGGATGAAGTTGTGCGAGTCGTGAGGGAAATCAAGGGGCTTCTACCCGCTGCCGCCAGTTAGACAGGAATAACAAGATTTGCAAGATTAACAGGATGAATCATGTAAATCCTGAAAATCTTGTTAATCCTGTCTCTAACTAATCGTGATCGGGAACGGCAAGAAACAAAGCGCGAACACGATCAACGTCACGACCGCTATCACGATTCGCTTCGTCCCCAAAGGTTCCATCACAGCCGGTTGAGGGTGCGGAACTTTCATCATCACTGCCAACAGCACAGTGTAAAGAAATCCACTCGGGCTGCCGTGCCACCAGAAGCCCAGTAACGCCAGCGCTGCCACAATTGCAAACACTACACGCCCGATGACTTTGTGCGCGCGGTCGCCGAAGACGGCAAACGTTCCGTGACCGCCGTCAAGTTGGCCCACCGGCATCAAGTTCAAACTCGTCACCACTAATCCAATCCATGCGGCCATGTAGTAAGGATTTGTCGGTGAGTTGGGATCCAGAGGTACGCCTGCCAGTTTAGCGATCAACCGGAATAGCAACGGGTCGTTGAAGTACATCCAGTGTCCGGCTGGATCTACCGGCGGAGCGACCGTCAAAACACCGATCACAGAAATCGGAAGCGCAACCACAAATCCTGCCAGTGGACCCGCAAGACCGATGTCGAAGAGTGCGCGACGCGTAGGGATCGCTGCGCGGATCTTGATGAACGCGCCGAAAGTGCCTGCCAGGAATATTGGCGGCGCCGGGATGAAATACGGCAATGTCGCATTCACTTTGTAGTAACGGCATGCGAGATAATGTCCCATCTCGTGTGAGAAGAGAATTGCGAGCAAAGAAACTGAAAACGTTACACCCTCGCCAATCAACGCCGGATGCGAAAGGGCATATCTCAATAACTCGACGATGGAGTGGTAATAACTGAGCGGAATGTAGAGCAGATAATCCAGCGGCGTCGATAGACGCGGCTCCGGAATCGGTAGGTCCGGCGGAGCTCCCCACATGATTCCCGCAAGCGTTGTAGTGATGACTGTGAGTAAAAAGAGCAGACCGTGAATCCGCCACTCACGCGCCGAAACCTTTGGCATTTGACGTCGGACGAAGTCAAAACCCGGTGGCACAGTTCTAATCGATTCAGCCATTGTTTCTGGAAAGCTTTGATGCCGAAAAGGGGCGGCCACGGAGTGCCGCCCCCTACTAACTGGAACCCTTCTTTTCTTCGCAGTCTAAAACTCGTCGTCGTCGTCGTTTGAATCATCAAGCTCGGTATCGCCATCGTCATGAGCCTGGAGTTCTTTGCCGGGCTTGAAGCGAATCGTCTTGCCTGATGGAATTGCGACTTCTTCTCCCGTCCGAGGATTGCGGCCGACGCCTCGTTTCCGGGGCTTCACCACAAAGACGCCGAATCCACGGAGTTCAATCCGTTCACCTCTGGTCAGCGCCTCTTTCATCGAATGGAAAAGAGCTTCGACGGCCTGTTCGGCTTTCATCTTCGGAACGCCGGTTTTGTCAGCAACGCGATTGATGATGTCTAACTTGATCACGTCAAGTGGCCTCTTTTCTGCTGCACCTGCGGAAGCTGTCCGTGGGCTGCAAAAATGCAGGCGAGGATGATAGAGAGCGCCGCTAAAGCCTGTCAAGGAAAGTGGAAAAGCATATTTGCCGATTGCACAGATACACCGATTAAGCTAACCTCCAGACCGTTAGGATACAGTGGTTGAATTATGTTTGGAATTCGAAAACGCAGACCACCACCGTTCGGCGGCGTGCACGTCGACGACGACAAAGACATTCGGGAACACAAGCCTGAAGATGAGTCGCGGAACGATCTGTGGTCGGAAGCGCGTCTCTTACTTCGCGACCTGATCTTTGCGCTCATGATTGCGGCGCTGGTCGTAGTTTTTATCGTACAGCCCGTGAAAGTTGAAGGCACTTCGATGTTGCCTCGTTTACACGACGGCGAACGCATTTTTGTCAATAAACTAATCTACTACGACGAGTATCGCTGGGCGCCCAAAATCGAGCGCGGCGACATTGTGGTTTTCTGGTTCCCGGACGATCCTTCAAAGAGTTACATCAAACGCGTCATCGGTTTGCCGGGCGACGTCATTGAAGTACACGAAGGAATTGTGCGCGTAAACGGTCGGGATATTGAAGAGGGTTATTTGGATCAACGATTGAATCTCTCACACCGGAGTCAGGCGCCGACCATCGTGAGGGCTAATTACTACTTTGTAATGGGTGACAATCGCGACAACTCAAGCGATTCGAGAATTTGGGGGCTCGTGCCCAAGAAATACATTTACGGCAAAGCCTTGTTTCGCTACTGGCCATTGACGGCCGCAAGCGTGATACATCACGAAAACATTAATCCCGCGCCAGGTCCGCTGTCGCCCGGGTACCAGCCGGCTGATGATCAGAATAACCCGTTAGGTGAATCATCGCCGCAACCGTCGATACCAGGCAGTTCTCCACAGCCTTGATGCACTTATGATTGATTGGCTGCGTTTCCTGCTGATGATCTTTTATGCTCCGGTGCGTGGTATGCGGGAAATGCGCGACCGCGGTTCACTCGCGCCGGTAGCTGTCATCGCCTTCCTTGGACAGCTTGCTTATAACGTCATAACTAAGAAGTTTGCAGGAATACCGACGATTGGATCCGGCGGTGGGATCTATCCGGAACTTTTCGAAGCTGCGAAGTTTGTGGTTTTGGTCGCGGTTGTCCTCGTCCCTATTCTCACTTTAGTTGCCAACTTGTTTGAGCGGCGGGGAAGCTTCCGCGTCGTCATCACACAGGAATACGCGCCTGTGGCTGCGACGATGTTTTATGTCCTCACGGCCGCGAATATCTTCACGATAATAATCGCCGCCTTATTGCACTATTCAGGTGCCCAGGCCATGCAGGTTGCGAGCATGATCCAGCATCAGGGTCAGACTCGTGCGATGTTGCCTTCCGATCCGGATTTTCAGCGGGCAGCGGATCAATTATTCAGCAACCCGGCGTTGCTGGCTCAGCAACTCTTCCTGATGCCGCGGCTCGTGATCTTTAGTGTTGGTATTGTGCTTGGCGTGAAAGACGCGTTCAGGATGTCGGTTATTCGAGCATTTAGTGTGACATTGATCGGCGGATTTGCCGCGGTGCTCATCGGACCGGTCATCGAGGCTTTGCTTTCGGGACTTCCAAGATCGCCGTTTCTGCTGCTTCTGCTGATCATCCTGTTGCGCGGTTATTTTAGCGACATCATTGGCAGCCATCGTGCCAGGGCCGCGTTCAGGCAGAATCTCGAGTCAGCGACATTGAATCCCGCGGATGCCTCGGCGCATTACAATCTCGGTTTAATTCATCAGAGTCGAGGTGAGCTGGACCAGGCGCGCGAACGTTTTGAGCGAGCGATACAGATCGATCCGGAGGAGGTCGACGCGAGTTATCAGCTGGGACGAATTGCGCGCCAGCAGAAACGATATGCAGATGCGATTCAAAACTTCGAACACGTTGTGGTGCGGAATCCGGCACACTCGCTGCACGAGGTCTGGCGCGAAGTGGCGGCGACGTACATCGCCGCGGGGCAGTTTGAAGATGCGCGCACGGCTTTGGATCAGTTTCTCGAACACCGGCCGTCGGATCCGGAGGGTTTGTATCTGATGGGTCGCGCGCATGCAGGACTCGGTCACAAGCGTGAAGCGACCAGCTTGATGCAGGCGTGTATCGAAGCGGTGAAGACCGCGCCGGCTTATAAATATCGCGCCAGCAAGCGCTGGTTGAATGAGGCGCAGCAGTTTATTAAAAGCAGTCAGTGAGAAAATAGGTCATATAGGTCATATAGGACTCATTCGCGAGAATAATGCCCGATAAAATCCCAGCCCTCTTAGCTCTCGAAGATGGTCGAACATTTCGCGGTCGGTCGTGGGCGGCCGAAGGTGAAGTGTGCGGCGAAATCGTTTTTAACACGTCGATGACCGGATATCAGGAGGTTCTTACCGATCCGTCGTACGCCGGTCAGATCGTCTGCATGACCTATCCGCTGATCGGCAATTACGGCGTCAACGAAGCAGACGCCGAATCAGCACGACCGTGGGTTGAAGGATTTGTGGTCCGTGAGGCAAGCCGCATTAAGTCCAACTGGCGCGCGGAAGAGACTCTCGATTCTTACTTGAAGCGCTGGAACATCGTCGCTATCGAAGGCATCGACACACGCGCGCTTGTGCGTCACATTCGCGACAAGGGCGCGATGCGTTCGTGTCTCTCCACTATCGACACAGACGAAAAGAGTTTGGTTGAAAAGGCGCGCCTCTCGCCTCCAATGGTAAACCGTGAACTCGCGAGCGTCGTGACCACACGCGAGCGTTACGACTTTCCCGCCGAAGGTGAAGAGCGCTTTCACATCGTTTGTTACGACTTCGGCGTGAAGAGAAACTCCCTGCGCGAACTTGCTCAACTCGGAGTGCGCACGACGGTAGTGCCAGCGTCTACTTCAGCGTCCGATGCACTGGCTCTGAAGCCCGACGGTATTTTCTTGTCGAATGGGCCGGGCGATCCTGCATCGATGAACAAGGAGGTCAGCGAGATTCGCGAGCTACTGAAAGCGAAGGTGCCGACGTTTGGGATCTGCTTCGGACATCAGTTACTCGGACGCGCGTTTGGAGCAAACACGTTCAAGCTCGTCTTCGGACATCGTGGCGGCAACCAGCCGGTGAAAGAGTTGTCGAGTCCAAATGTTGAGATTACTTCACACAATCACGGCTTCGCGGTCAGTGCCGAGAGTCTGCCACCGGAAGTCGAGGTCACTCACATCAATCTCAACGACCAATGCGTGGAAGGAATGCGTCATCGCACGTTGCCTGTGATCTCGGTGCAATACCATCCGGAAGCCGCACCTGGACCACACGACGCGGAACATCACTTTCTACGATTTGTGAAATTGATGGAAGAAGCGAGTTCTAGCAAAGTGGCGTAATCGACTCTGTGCGACCTCTGTATTCTCTGTGTCTCCGTGGTTGTCGATTCTCAAGCAGTTAGCCACCACAGAGACACAGAGAACACAGAGGTTGCACAGAGTTAACCTTCCGGCATCTTCAACTCACCAGTAGTCAAATCGGGACGCGCACGTGTCATCTCTTCAGGTGTGGACTCGGCATGAAGCTCTTCAACATTTTGTGCAGCGAGCTCGGCGACTTTGGCCGTGTCAGCCGGGCTAGTCGGTTCGAGCAGATCCGCAATTCCTTCACTACCACGATGCTCCATCCAGTGACGATAACTGACCGTCAAAATCGCAACTACAGGAATCGCCAGAAAAATTCCCGCCACTCCAGCCAGCTTTTCGCCCGCGAGAATCGCGAAGATCACAGCGAGCGGATGGAGGTGAATACCCTGACCGATTAGTTTTGGATAAACCGCGTAGTCGTGGACAATTCGCAGAACACCGAGAAATAGAAGAACGAGGAAAGCATTAAAGGGACCAGCGTGAAATATGGCGAGTAGAGCGGCCATGATCGCGATAGCAACTGGTCCAACTAGTGGCACGAACTCAAAGAAGCCCGCCAACACTCCCATGACGAGACCACCCGGCAGTCCCAGCACCGTGAAACCGAGCGAGCAAATGAAGCCGATTAAAAAGCACGCAGTCAACTGGGCGCGAATGTAAGCAGCGAGGGTGCTGTTGATGTCCTGGAAAAATTCGTCACCGCGCCAGCGCCAACGACCACGGGGAAGCATTAACAACGCCGAGCGCCGAAAGCCCTCCGCATCTTTCAAAAGGAAGAACGCGAGTATCGGAATCAATATCAGCCACGGAATGTAAACAACATAACCCAGCGCTGCGCTCGCGAATTCGGTAACAGTCGTACTGACCTTCTCCACTACCTTCGGCACCGCATTGTTCACGGCCTCGACCACCGGCGAAGGTAGGCGTTTCAGACGTGAGTATTCGATGATTTCCTGTGTTCTTTTACCAAATGTGGCCCAATACTCTTTCGCCTGAGTGGCAAATTCAGGAAACTGAGTGCTCAGGGTTGGCAAGATCACAAGAATGACAAACACGATCGCCGCCAACATGATCACATACGCCAGCACAATTGCAGCGATTTTAGGGATTTCGATAGTCCGATGTCCGATAGTTCGAGGTCGCCGCAAGAATTCAACCATTGGCGACACGAGGTAAGCGAAGAAGATCGACAGTACCAGGAGCAGGATGATCCCGGTTATCTTCAAGATTACCCAAAGGCAGGCAATTACGATGAGGAGAACAAAGATGATTCGCAGCACGACGCGCGTCGATGGTCCATAAGCCTCCACCGCTGCCTTGGCCGCTGTAGCCGCAGTATCTTTGGTTGTTTGTTGATTCACTGAACTTATAGTCGCGCGTGCAACCGTCCGATCAAGTCGCCGACCGCTCTTTGATCCTGATTGCTCAGTTCACGAAATTCGACTCCGAACGTATCGGGTGTTGAATGATGAACCACTTCACCAGTCAGCGACAACGCATCGTCGCCATCAAGCAACAACATCCCGAGTTGATCGCCTATCTTTACGTTAGGACACGAGGGAAGGTTCGTCACTCTTAAGCCGCCAAGACTAATGTCCTGCGGTTCGCCGATGCCGAGTGACTCCTTCAGACTCTCGTCTTCGATGGCAAGAGTCAATCGCGAACTGACATAGTATCGGGGATAGCGTCTGCGATCGTTAGAGGTCAACGAATTATCGTCCACGTTTGTCATCATCAACTTTCCTCAATGAGCTACATCGCTGTCGTCTTCGGCTTCCACTTCTTCTTCGCCTTCAGTTTCCGGTGGCGGAGGTGGAGTTACACGCGGAGCTGCGGGCTCCCAAACGAGGCCCCGCCACTCATCGGTTTCGCCGAGTAGCTGAAGCGCTGCCAGCGGGTGGCCCGGATGTCGCTCAATGCGAAGCACCTCGGCAATCACTTGCAGCTTCTCGCCGGACTCGCCGAGCACTTCGAGACGCACGGTACTGCCGACGTTAGGTAAGTGTCGCGGCAAATGTACGAGCGTCCCCTCGGGACCAACGTTCTCCGTCATTCCTTCCGCGACGACGTGCGTGCCGCTCGGTTCGTCCCACTCAGCTTTGACCTCGAGGCTGGCGAGATAACGTGGTCCAGAGCGGTTGTCTGTTTCCATTTGACGGGGCATGTTGGGCGCCCTCCTCTGAAGTGAATTCGCTTGAAACCGGACGCCTCCTTGGAGTGCGGTGACTTGTCACCGCTTTGGTAAAAATACCAAAGCGCCAACAAGTTGGCGCACTCCAAGGAGACGCCTATTCTTCTTCTGCCCGTAACTTCTCCAACACTGAAAAATCTTCGAGCGTCGTGACATCTCCAGCCACCGAGCCGCTCGTCGCAATCTCACGCAATAGTCGCCGCATGATCTTACCTGAACGAGTCTTCGGCAGCGCATCTGTGAAGCGAATGTCGTCAGGTCGCGCGAGGGCGCCGATCTCTTTTGTCACGTGCGCTCGCAACTCCTGATTTAGTTCGTCTGACGGGCTGTGCGAGCCTTCGAGTGTAACAAACGCCACGATCGACGAGCCTTTGATGTCATCCGGGCGAGCCACCACTGCCGCCTCGGCGACGGCGCCGTGCGACACGAGTGCACTCTCAATCTCCGCCGTTCCAAGTCTATGCCCGCTTACATTAATAACATCATCGATGCGGCCCATTATCCAGAAATAGCCGTCCTTGTCCCGCCTCGCCCCGTCGCCGGCAAAGTAAATGCCTTCAATTTGCGACCAATACTGTTGCCGGTAGCGTTCATCGTCGCCCCAGATTGTCCGCAGCATCGACGGCCAGGGCCGCTTGATAACGAGATAGCCGCCCTCGCTGGCACCCACAGGCTTGCCGTCGCGCGTCATGATGTCGGCATCAATTCCGGGAAACGGTTTGGTTGCGGAACCGGGCTTTGTCGAAGTCGCTCCAGGGATGGGCGTGATCATAATCGCGCCGGTTTCAGTTTGCCACCACGTGTCTACAATCGGACATCGGTCCTTGCCGATTATCTCCCGATACCACATCCACGCCTCCGGGTTGATCGGTTCGCCGACCGTGCCGAGTAATCGCAGGCTCGTAAGGTCGTGCTTCTGAGGCCAGTGTTCGCCCCATTTGATGAATGCGCGAATCGCGGTCGGAGCAGTGTAGAAGACGTTCACACGATGGCGTTCGATCATGCTCCAGAAACGATCGGGCTCGGGGAAGTTTGGTGCTCCTTCGTACATTAGAACCGACGCGCCATTCGAGAGTGGACCATAAACAACATAACTGTGACCTGTCACCCAACCGATATCTGCCGTGCACCAGTAAAGATCTTCGTCTTTGATATCGAAGACCCACTTGGTTGTTAGATGAGCTTGCAGCAGGTAACCCGCAGTAGTGTGCAGAATACCTTTCGGTTTACCAGTTGTGCCTGACGTGTACAAAATGTAAAGCGGATGTTCACTGTCCAACTCCTCCGCAGGACAAGAAGCATCGACCGTTTCCATCAGTTCGTGCCACCAAAAATCGCGTCCCGGCTCCATTTGTTGAGGTGAACCGGTGCGTTGGACCACGATACACGCGTTAACCGATGGAGTTGATTTCAATGCTTCATCGACTGCTGGTTTAAGTTTGACCTCACTGCCGCGTCGCCAGCCGCCATCCGCAGTGACGACAAGTTTGCAACTCGCGTCGTTGATGCGATCGACGAGAGCAGAGCTGGAGAATCCTCCAAAGACGACGGAGTGTGTGGCGCCGATGCGTGCACACGCGAGCATCGCAATTGCCAACTCGGGAATCAGCGGCATGTAAAGCGCAACACGATCGCCACGTTGAATGTTGGCGTGCTTTAGTACGTTCGCAAACTTGCAGACTTCCGTGTGCAGTTGTTGATAAGTAAACGTGCGAGTCTCACCGGGCTCACCTTCCCAGATCAGCGCTGCTTTGTTGCGTCGCCACGTTCGGAGATGTCGATCGAGACAGTTATAGGAAATGTTAATTTTACCGCCGCCAAACCATTCCGCATGAGGCGGGTTCCACTTAAGCACCGTATCCCACGTTTTGAACCAGTGAAGTTCTTCGGCAGCTAACCGCGCCCAGAAAGCTTCGGGGTCAGCCGCAGCCGCGGCGCGCATCTCGTCGAGCTCGGCCATCGACTTGATATATGCCTGCTCAGAAAAAGTCTCAGGCGGAGGAAACAGTCGCTCCTCGTGAAGCACTGATTCAATGTTTGTAACAGTCGACATGCGTGGTGTGTACCACAATTTATAGCCACAAAAAAGCGCAAAAGCACGAAATGGGTTATTCTTCAGTTCATTTTCCAATTGTGATTTTTGTGCTTCTTTGTGGCTATGAGTCTTTACGTTGGCACGAGCGGATACAGTTACAAGGAATGGAAGGGAAAGTTCTATCCGGAGAAGCTTCAGCCTAAAGACATGCTCGCTTATTACTCGGAGCGCTTCGGGACCGTTGAGCTGAACAATACTTTTTACCGGACGCCGCAACCGAGCCTCGTGGAAAGCTGGAAGTCGCAGGTGCCCGAGAATTTCCGCTTCTCAGTTAAGGCTTCACAGGGAATCACTCACTTCAGACGACTCAAAGATTCTTATCACCCAACACGTTTGATGCTCCAAACCGTCTCGGGACTCGAGGACCGTTTGGGCGCAGTTATCTTCCGTCTGCCGTCGGACATGAAGAAGGATCTTGAACGTCTCAAGACTTTCTTGAAGCAACTGCCGCGCGATACGCCGGTCGCTTTCGACTTTCGTCACGAGACGTGGTTTGACGACGATGTCTTCGAACTGTTGCGCAGCGAGAATCGCGTGCTGGTTGTTTCAGATACTGAAGACCTGCCAGAAATTTTCAAGGAGAAGACTGCTGACTGGGGTTACCTGCGTTTGCGGCGGGTTAAGTACTCAGTCTCGGATCTAAAGAAGTGGATCAAATGGATGCAGGCGCAGAAGTGGAAAGATACGTATGTGTTCTTCAGGCATGAAGACGAAGGAACTGGGCCAAAACTCGCGGCCCAGTTCCTCGCCCTCGCTGGTTAAAAATTGCCGCCGCACTCATCATGCCCGCAGTCGCAATCAAGCTCAATCGTATCGCCTGCGCCCTCACATTGAGCACTACAGTATTTACCACCCTCTTGCGGTGGGCATGTACAGCTGGGATTCTTACACGTGTTATCGTCCGCCATGGGATTCCTCCTCGAAGCAATCAGTTTGTATGGGGTGCGTGCAAAAGAGTAGCAACTAACCGAGGGCTCTAGCAATCGCGGCCGCCACGCGCGCGTTGTTCTCAAGCAGTGCGATGTTCGCTCGCAACGTTGCGCCACCACTTCGTTCAGCCATTTGACTCAGCAGAAATGGAGTCAACGCGGCTCCGGTGATTTCTTTCCATTCTGCGTCTTCCAAAGCTGTAGCCAGGACTTGTTGGAGCGCCTCTGCCGGCACTTCAAACTCTGTGGGAACAGGCACAACCACAAGCAACGCCGATTCGAGTCCGAGAGATCGTTGCGCATGAAAGATGCCGGCGACATCCTCAGGTGATTCAGCGCGTGCATCGATCGGCAGTCCACTTTGTCTGGAGTAAAAAGCCGGAAGCTCATCACATTGATAACCGATGACTGTGACGCCGTGTGTTTCGAGCCACTCGCGAGTAGCAGGTAAGTCGAGAACGATCTTGGCGCCCGAACAGACCACGATGATTGGCGTGCGAGCGAGTTCGGGAAGATCTGCGGAGACGTCAGGAAGGGAACCACGATGAACTCCGCCGATGCCGCCAGTGGCAAAGACTTTTATTCCGGCGCGATGTGCAATCCAGATCGACGAAGCGACCGTGGTGGCGCCGTTCCATCCTCGTGCGACGGCGATCGAAATATCTCGTGTGCTGATCTTTCGGATGTCGTTGCTTGCGGCGAGTAATCGGATTTGATCGTCATTGAGACCGGCGGATAACTTGCCGTCGAGAATCGCGATCGTTGCCGGCGTTGCACCGCCGTCACGAATAACAGCTTCCAGGCGATTGGCGGTTTCGAGATTTTGTGGACGCGGCAAGCCATGCGCGATCACTGTCGACTCCAAAGCCACCACCGGACGTTGCTCTTGAAGTGCGTTTGCTACTTCCGGAGCGATGTTAAGAAGTTCGCGCATTGGCTGTGGCCGCTTTCGTCAGAGTAAAAATAGTGCCGCCCGACTCGCGTGGCTCCCAGGAGATGCGTGCATCGATCAGGCCCGCGCGGGCGCGCATGTTGGCGAGTCCGCGACCTTCGGAATTTGTGTGCTGCGATTTGAACGGCCGCCCGTTGTCTTCAATACGCAAAGCAAAATCACCTGCCTCTGAACTGGTCACAAACATCTTCACTTCCGTCGCCTCAGCGTGACGCCAGATATTGTTCACTGCTTCCTGAACGATGCGATAGATCTGCATCTGTACACTGGGCGACAGCTCGCTTCGTTCCTCTATCGCATCATCACAATGGAACTCGTAGACGAAACGCTTCTCCCCGGTGCGTCCTGAACGGCGTGCGACAGGGCAAACTCGAGCGCCGCGGCGAAGCCGACGTTCTGAAGTACAGATGGACTGAGATCCTCACAGATACGACGCACTTCCTGCGAAATCGTTTCGATCTCACTTCTCAGCGCCACGGTTGGATTGTTGCGGTTGAGTCGCCGTTGACTTTGATCTGATCTGTTAACAATGCGAGATGACGGAGATCGGCGAGAGTTTGATCGTGCAAGTCGCGAGCGATTCTGCGTCGCTCACGTTCAGCTTCGTTGGCGAGATTCAGCCGCGCGTCAGCAAGTTCGCGGTTCGCATCGACGAGGGCCGCACTTGTGGCAACGATTCGTCGTCGTTCCAGGATGGCCCACAAGAGAGCCAATAAAGCGAGGGCTAAGAGAATCGCGAGCGCCGTTGAAGTCCACGGAAAAGGAGCTTTGGCAACAGTGAAAGAAAAACTCAGCGGCGCCGACGCCGTTAGGTCTTTTGTGAAAGCACGTGCTGTGACCGTGTAAGTCCCTGGTTTCAAACCCTCCATCGTGAACTGTGATTCACGCGACAGTTTCTGTTTGATCGACTGTCCGCTGCTGTCGACTAGTGTAAACGCATACTGAAACTGCTCGGGGAATGTACGGCTGCTGATTGCCGTTACATCGAGCAGCAAACTGTTCTGCGGATACTCCAGATTCAAACCGGCCTGCAACTCGGATGGCGCGTGTACGCGTTTCTCAAAATTCGCGTCGCCGATAACGACGGCTCCAAACGTCCCGGTTCATAACGCGCGACGCCGCGATTCGTGCCGATTAAACAACGTCACTGCCGTCAGCTTTTCGTAATGGCTGCACCGCAAAAACGTTTTGTGACGGCAAGCCCTGTTCGGAATCGAGTTCCGATACAACTGGCCCAACAACCGGATCGAGCAGCATCCGCAACAAGCCATTGCCGCGTGTGCCGCACCAGAGTTCATTTGTCTTCTCTGATTGGATCGGGAAGAGATAACGCGCGTCGATGTTTGGAACTGTGAGGTTGCACGCGGCTCCTGGCCTGCAGAGAAAGATTCCGGAACCGTTCCAAACCACAGCGAACCGTCAGTTGTACGCGCCATCGATCTGACAGCCGTGCCTTTCATCGGCGCAAACGCGGGTTCTTCGCGAATCGTTTTCCCATCCGAGACGAACACGCCGTCTCGGTTGGTTCCAATCAGGATCGTTCTTCGCCGTCAGCAAGCAGACTGAGAACTTCACGCGCGGTTGCGGGGGCATTGGACCATGTGAGACTGCTGCGTCCACCGTCCATGCGGTCGATGCCGCGACCAAAGATCGCGAAATACGTTGCGCCGCGAAACTGAATAATCGCGCGCACGCTTCCGGTCGTGTCAGGAGCGCCGGAACCGGCTTCAATGCGCGTAAATGTCTGTTCTTCCAAACGGACCGATTGCCTTGGCCCGACGTAAAAACCGCTGGCTGCGGCAACCAGCAGTCGCTGCGATTTGTCTTCGCGATCGCGTAGATGATGTTGCGACCGAGTGCCGGGACAGGATTCCACGTCGCGGTTTCATCGTCGTAAACAAAGAGCCCGCGATTAGTGCCGGCAATACTACGGCCGCTGCTCGATTGAAAGAGTGATCTGACGAAGTTTGTGTCGGAGTTGTCGCCGATCGTTTCGACGCGCGGTGCGTGAGGATCGTAACGACAGACGCCACGATCAGTTCCAAACCAGATAACACCTTCGCGATCGGCGAAGATCGCGTAGACGTGATCGGAACGCAGTCCACCGGCAGTTCCATCGAAAGTGAAGCGCTGCACCTTGGTCTTCGAGATTCGGAAGACGCCGCGACCGTCGGTGCCAACCCACATCTCATCTTCGATTCGCTTCAACGCCATGACCGGCCGGTCGGGCTTCTTCGTCCGTTTCAAACCGGAGAGTTCGTCGCCTGAGAGCGCGCCTGGCTCTTCTTTTTTGCGCGCGCGCCGACCCAGAGATTGCCGTCCTGATCGCGTTCCAATGCGTTGATAAAGAAAGCCGGCGGTCTCATCTGACTTTCCTTAGCGGCGCCGTTTGCGATTTCAAGTACGCCGCGGCTGAGTGTGCCGACAAAGATGCGACCGTTGCCGCGCTGATACTCGTGATTGGGAGTGGTCCAGGTCGTTCTCGATCGCTGCTTTCCAGTGGTTGATTCAAGAGTTCGCGAGTGTCGATAACCGTACGGCTCACGGTTGTGGTTTCACTGTCTGCGATGCCGCTGTGACGGTTGTGACCACTACGCGCGCGCGACTCTCGTAGATGCGACCTTGTTCGGATGTCATTATCACCGAGCCGGAAGGATCGGTGGCGATCGCGGATATAGGTTGGCCGAAGTCTCGTTTGCTTTGATGAACTGGCCCTCGTGGAAGCGTGTCGCGCCCGCTTCAGTGCCGATCCACAGCGCGCCGTCTTTATCTGTCTGGAGTGCGAGGATGCGGCCGGTGGGCAAGGCGGGATCGTTGATTGTTTGTGTTCTGCGTCCGTCGAATTTCGCGAGACCGGTTTCGGTTCCAAACCACATCGCCCCATCGGGGTCTGCGCAATCGCACGCACACGATCGGAAGGCAAACCATGAAACAGCGTCACGGCGCCCCATTGATGCAAACCGGTTATCGGTGTTGGCGAAGGTGATGGAGACGGTGAAGGCGACGGCGACGGTGATGGAGTTGGCTGCTCTTCACCTGTTTGCGCTGAGCCACCAAACAAGAGAATATAGCTAACCACAAAAAGGCACAAAAAGCACAAACAACTTTGAAAAACCTTTTGTGCTTTTTGTGCCTTTTTGTGGCCTCATTTCTTCTTCGAGGCGAGTTCTCGTTTTTGTTCTTCGTTGAAACGCTTCCGATCTTTTTCGAGCCAGGCTTCGAGATCGTTTGAAGCTTTCTCGAGTTCGTCGCTGTTCAATAGTCCGCGCCGGAGTGCTTCAAAAAATGCTCGCGTACGAATGTTGTAAGCGAGTTTCTCGTATGCTTCCTGGTCAGTACCTTCAGGGAACGACACGAAAAGTTTTTCATAAAGCGTTGCAAGGCGGCTTTCGACGCCACGTAAACTCAACGAACATTTGCGTGCGATGGCCCAATTCGAAAGACCGAGTGCGAGATAGTAGAGGGCTTCAGCTTCAAACTCAGTCAGCAGCGGTCGCTTGAACGAATCCTTGAACGCAGGATCGATCATGTCAGCGCCGTCTTCGAGTACGGCCGCGACAAAACGAAGAAATCGCGACTCCGGATTGTTCTTGTGAATGAAGCCGTAGGCCGGCGGCGGGTCGACAGACTTTACGATCTTACGAATCTCATTGATGTAAATCTCGTGGGGAAACTGCGTCCAGAAGATGATGCGCGCTGTTGGGAAGTCGCGCCAGATGGCTCGTGCGGCCTTAACGCCCGAGAGTTTTGGCATCTGGATGTCGAGAATGCAGACGTCCGGTCTCTCATCCAGAGCGAGTTTCACGGTCTCTTCGCCATCGCCCGCCTCGAAAATGGGAACGTGTGACGGAAACTCCTTTTCGAGAATCTCGCGGAGGTAATGGCGCTGGGCCATGTTATCTTCAGCAATCAGGATTGACATGACTCTGGATGATACCGCTTCATATGACATGATGAAAGGTGAACTCATGCGACTCCAAAAATCTTCTGTGTTGGTTTTACTCGGTCTGTTTTTTACGTCAACCGTAGTTCCCACAGTCGCCCAGACGCGTGACGCACGACTCTGGCAGCGGGCGCTGCAAATCCACCGGCGCGCAATCGTCGTCGACACTCATAACGACGTGACAACTCCCATGACTAACGACGATTTCGATCTGAGTGGAACTCCTCCGGCTCCGTATCGCACCAACATCGAACGGATGAAGAAAGGCGGGCTGACTGCAGAATTCTTTTCGCTCTACGTCAAACCCTGGTACGTCGAACATGGCGGCTCGACACGACGGACGCTGGACATGATCGATTCTGTTTATCGCGCGGTCGAACGCCATCCGAGAGATCTGATGATCGCGACTTCAGTCGCCGACATCCGGCGCGCCAAGAGACAAGGGAAGATCGCAGCATTGATGGGAATCGAGGGTGGACACGCGATCGAAGACTCCCTCGCGACGTTGCGCGAGTTTTACCGGCTCGGCGTGCGTTATATGACGCTGACCTGGAACAACACAAACAACTGGGCCGATGCCGGACGTGGCGAGAAGAAACACAACGGCCTCAGCGACTTTGGTAAGGAAGTCGTGCGCGAAATGAATCGACTGGGAATGCTTATCGACATTTCGCATGTGTCAGATAAAACGATGAGCGATGCGCTTGACTTGTCGAAAGCTCCGATTATCGCTTCGCATTCGTCGGCACGCGCGCTCAGCAACGTCCCGCGAAATATTCCAGACGATCTCCTGCGCCGGATCGCGAAGAATGGCGGCGTAGTCCATGTGAATTTCTACAGTGTCTTTGTCGACACGGCTACCGTCTCGCCGCAAAGCGCCGAGCGCGATCGACGACTCAAAGCGCAGCAGGATGCGATTGATGAGAAATACAAAGACGATCCGGAACGACGCGCGGAAGAGAGCGACAAGCTCGAAGCAGCGAATCCGTTGCCGCCGCTTCCGATCTCAAAATTGATTGATCATATCGATCACATCGTGAAGGTCGCGGGCATCGATCACGTCGGTATCGGTGCTGATTTTGATGGCGCGAACGACATGCCCGAAGGCGCGCAGGATGTTTCGATGTTGCCAAACATCACTTACGAGCTACTTAAGCGCGGTTATAGCGAACGAGATATCAGAAAGATTCTGGGTGAGAATTCGTTGCGAGTAATGGCGGAGGCGGAACGAGTCGCTCGTAGTTCCAGCCGAATATTAGCGGCGACGGTAGTCTTCACAGGATTAACAAGATGTCACATGATTAACAAGATCATCTTGATCCTGAATCTTGTTATCCTGTCTAAATCCCTTCTTGCCTGTCGCACAAAAAAATGAGCACGGCGCATTACGCCGTGCTCAAAGCAGAAAAGAAGAGAGTTTGTCTTTCAATTAGCGATTCTGTCCGCCGCGATTCTGCCCACCGGATTTACCAGTGTCGAACTCGTCATCCTCGTCCAGATTTCGCGCTCCTTTTTGGCCACCGAACTGACCACCCTGCTGGCCCTGCTGACCACCAGTCTGCTGGCCACCTTGTTGACCAACCTGTCCGCCACGTCCTGGTGACTGACGGGCAAATCCTGGTCGTCCTTAGTGCCCATGTTTCTCTGTGCATCATCGTGCTTCATTCTGTCATCTGCCATGCGATTTATTCCTCCCATATGCTCGATGGTTTTTAGTAGCCCTTTAACAAATAATCAACCTCCGTGCCAGTTTCGATTTGCACTGTAAATCGCATTTTTCGCTAAATGCTGATGTGAGAGCAGTTTTGAAAAAATACGCCCGGAAATGAAATCATACACACGCGTGCTATTATTCTTTGCAATAAATGACTGCCGCAGGTCTCTACTTACACATCCCGTTTTGCAGTTCGCGTTGTTCTTATTGCGACTTCGCCACAGGACTGTACAAACAAGAGCTCGCAGAACGTTACGTGCGCACTCTCGTTGCAGAAATTAAATCGTCGCGTTATTTCAGTGACAGTGTTGACACGATCTATTTTGGCGGCGGCACACCGTCACTTCTCGCGCCTTCGCAACTCGAACTGATCCTCGGGACTCTGCACGACTGTTTCAAGATCGATTCGAAGTCAGAGATTACGTTGGAAATAAATCCAGGCAGTGTCAACGAAGAGAAACTGCGCGCATTTCGGAGTTTAGGTGTCAATCGGGCGAGTTTCGGTGCTCAAACGTTCGACGACGCTGAGCTTGCGAAACTCGGCCGCTCGCACACAACTGCCGACACGCTGAAAACTTTCGCCGATCTTCGCAGCGTTGGTTTTGAGAATGTGAGCTTCGATCTAATCGCCGGTCTGCCCGGACAAACGCTGGACGGTTGGCGGAGAAACATCGAGCAAGCACTCGATCTTAATCCCGAACACCTCTCGTTTTATCTACTCGAAGTCCATTCAGGTACGCCTCTCGCGGAACACATTCGACGCGGAATTCAGCCTGAACCTGATGACGACCTGGCTGGCGAAATGTACGGGGGGATGCTCGAAGAGGCTGCGGCCGCTGGTTACGAACATTACGAGATCTCAAATCTTTGCCGGCCCGGTTTTCACTCCAGACACAACGTCAAATACTGGACCGGTGAACCATATTACGGTTTTGGTTGTTCGGCGCATTCTTACGATGGAGCCGCGCGACGGTGGTCCAATCATCGCGATGTGTTGCAGTACGTAACTGTTATCGAGCGTGGTGAGTCGCCGGTAGTTGACGAGCAGCAACTGAGCCAGACGGACGTGCGCGCCGAGGCTTTGTTTCTGGGGATGCGACTCATGCAGGGCGTCGATCTACGTCGCTACCGCGAATCGTTTGGCGTTGATTTGCGCGACGAGCACCGTGAGGATCTCGATCGTTTTTGCAAAGCCGGTCTGCTCGAGCTTGACGGCGACTTGATTAGACTAACTCGCACGGGCGCTTTGTTATCAAACGAAGTGTTCGCGGCGTTCGTGTAAACTATCCAATGATCATCGCAATCGACGGTCCATCGGGCTCGGGCAAAACAACGCTGGGTCGTTTGGTGGCACGTGCCTTGAATCTGCTTTACATCGACACCGGTTCGATGTATCGCGCCGTTGCGCTTGCTGTTATTGAAGCGAACATGGACGCGAGCAACAAAGAAGCTGTTACTGCGCTCGCGCAGGAGATCGACATCGATCTCGAAGGTGACCCGGATTCGTTGAAAGTATTGCTCAACGGCCGCGACGTGACGGATCAAATTCGCAGTGAAAGCGTGACTGCGATGTCGTCGATCGTTTCTACTATTCCTGGTGTGCGACGCGCGATGGTGGAACGGCAACGAGTAATGAGCAAGCGCGGTGCAGTGCTGAACGGGCGGGACATCGGCACCGTCGTTTTTCCCGATGCTGACTTCAAATTTTTTCTTACCGCAAATCCGAATGAACGAGCGGAACGCCGCTACAAAGAAGAGCAAATGATATCGAGCTCTTCCGCGACACTAGCCGAAACCCTCGCAGATATGATCGAACGCGATCACCGCGACTCAACCCGCACTGACTCGCCTTTGAAAGTCGCAGACGATGCGGCGATTGTCGATTCAACCGGAAAGAGTATTGAAGAAGTGTTTAGCGAGATGATGGAAAGAATTAATGTTCACTGGAATCATTGAAGAACTCGGCAGCGTGCGCAGCATTGAAGAGCGTGGTGAAAACGCGCGCATAGTGATCGCTGCCAATATCGTTACTGAAGGCACAAATCACGGCGACTCGATCGCAGTGAACGGCGTTTGCCTGACTGCGCTCGACATTCAACCTGATTCGTTTGCGGCTGACGTCTCACGCGAAACTCTCCAGCGTTCGACGCTCAGCAGGTTGCGACCGGGTGTGCCGGTAAATCTAGAACGCGCAGTCACACCTGCGACACGACTGGGCGGTCACATCGTTCAGGGACACGTGGATGCTCGCGGCCAGTTTGCTGGTGTTGAGGATCAGGGCGAGTCGTGGACGGTCAGAATTGCCTACCCAAAAGAGATCGGACGGTATCTTGTTTTCAAAGGCTCGGTGGCTGTCGAAGGCATTAGCTTGACCATCGCCGCGCTCACCGACGATTTCTTCGAAATCGCCATAATCCCGAAGACCTGGGAAGTCACGAATCTCTCTCATCTGAAGGTGGGTGACGACGTCAATCTCGAGGTCGATGTCATCGGAAAGTACGTAGAGAAACTCCTCGCCTACAAGGCCTAGGCAATCGGACGCCTCCTTGGAGTGCGGTGACTTGTCACCGCTTTGGTACCGTACTAAAGCGCCAACAAGTTGGCGCACTCCAAGGAGGTGCTTAAGCTCATACGAATTAAGTCTTTGCGCACTTTCGTGACTATTTACTTTCGGGTAACATGACCCCGTGCCTATTGCGACCATTGAGGAAGCCGTTGCCGACATCCGCGACGGCAAGATGATCATCATCGTTGACGACGAAGATCGCGAAAATGAGGGCGATCTGGTCTGCGCCGCCGAGAAGGTCACACCCGAGATTATAAATTTCATGGCCCGGCATGCCCGAGGCCTGATCTGTTTGCCCCTTACCGAAGACCGTTGCGACGAGCTACACCTGACCACGCAGGTCGCAGATAACACTTCCTATCTGGGCACGGCCTTCACTGTTTCCATCGACGCTCGCCGGGGTATCACAACGGGAATCTCAGCCGCCGATCGCGCCACGACCATCCTGGTGGCCGTCGATCCGGCTGCGCGACCGCAGGACCTCTGCCGTCCAGGCCACATCTTTCCCTTGCGCGCAAAGAACGGCGGCGTCCTTGTTCGTGCGGGACAGACAGAAGCCAGTGTTGATATGGCCCGCATTGCTGGTTTGTATCCCGCCGGCGTGATCTGCGAGATCATGAACGAGGATGGGACGATGTCGCGTCTGCCACAACTCGAGGAGTTCGCCGCGCAGCACAGTCTTAAAATGATCACTGTGGCGGATCTGGTGCACTATCGCATCTGCAAGGAGATGCTGGTCCGTCGTGTCGTCGAAACCGATCTGCCGACGGTCTATGGTCGATTTCGCGCAGTCGCCTACGAAAACGTGATCAATGGAGACGTACACCTTGCGATGGTGATGGGCGACGTAAAGACTGACGAGCCTGTTCTGGTCCGTGTTCACACCGAGAACGTGACATGTGACATGTTTGGTTCGTTGATCGACGACACCGGTTTTCAACTCCATACAGCCCTCGAGAAGATTGCAGCCGAGGCGCGCGGCGTAGTGCTATACCTGCGCCAGCGAGAGCATAGTCTGGATTTGGTCAACCAATTGCGTACGTACGACATCATGCAGCAGAGAGGAATTACTAAACGGGACGCAAGTTTGGAAACAGGTTACGGAATCGATCGCGATTACGGCGTGGGGGCACAGATTCTCCACGATCTCGGGTTGCGAAAAATATTACTGCTTTCGAATCATCCCCCCAAAGTAGCAGCTCTTGAAGGTTTTGAGCTGTCAGTGGTCGGCAATGTTCCCCTGGGCCAACCTGCTTCTCTGAAGGACCAGCAGGGTTTTGCCGATGAACCTAAATGAGGTTGGCCACCAATTGGCACAAAAGCCACCGGCGATCTTTTTGTGACTTTTGGTGCTTCTTAGCGGCACTTAAGTTCTCTCCCTCTAGAATTCAAACTTTCCCCTGAGTCGCGCGTCGACTGTAGGTTATGAGTGTAGAACAAAAGCCCACTATCGGGAGACGTTGGCGTTACTTCACCAGGCGTCATGCTTTTATCGCCACCGGCATCGTCGGCGTTGGTGTGGTTGTGATTCTGCTGCTCATCCTCTTCTTGTTTCGCCTTGGTTACGTCGACCGGTACGTCGCCAATCAGATAAAACAGACCTTCGCAAACTACGGCATCCGCGCAGAGATTCGCGACTTTCACGCCAGCTTCCCACCTCGCACGGTGGAGATGGATGACGTCGAGCTCTACGATGCAGTTACAGGCGACCGGCTCGGCAAGATCACTCGTTTGCTGGCGACTATCAAGATTGAAGATCTTTATGCACTAAACCTACAGCGCAATATCAATCTTGAAGAGCTCAAAATGGAAGGCGTTGAATTTTGGGTCAATTTTGATAACGAAGGACGCTCAAACTTCCGTAACATCCACATCCCTCCACCTGAACCAAACAGGCGGATTCTCTTTGCTTACTCAGCCGCGACGATCGAAATAAGAAATGGCGTCATCCATTACGGAGATGTGCGCCACGAGATCTCGGGTGAAGGCAGAAACCTGCACGTTACGATTCAGCCACCCGATCCGAACGTTCCCGCGGGAACGCGAATGACGACGGTTAACCTCTCGTTCTCAAATTCGACGTTCGCTTATGACGACCGGCCCATCAACAATATCGATATCCAGGCGCGCGCGCGTGTAAACCAGGAGCGAGCGGAAATTGAGGAGCTGGTGGTGAAATCGCCGGTTGCGGAAGCGAAGATGAACGGCGTCATGGATGACTGGCGCGCGCTTCGTTACCAGATGAACGTCACCTCGACCGTTGACCTCACACAGCTTTCAGACACTTTACGCACCGGCACTGCTCTTCGGGGCGCGGGTAACTTCAACGGCACCATCGCAGGCGAAGGCGATCAGTTCAAGATCAACGGTGAGATCAAATCAGACGCTTTGGCAGCGGACAACATACGCCTTCAGGGATTGAATATAAGCGCAACCGGTTCAGTACAAGGCAGGAGCTACGAGCTCAACGGCAAAGCTGTCGCGGATCTCTTGAATGCCGGAGATTTCCAGATCGACTCGCTGCAACTCGCCGGGAACGTGATGGGGACTGGAACAAACTTTCGCTGGATCGGCGAATTACGCGCCGTTGCTGAGAAGAGTTATGGAACAACGCTGACCGGTCTGATCCTTCGTGACGCTCGTGCCGAGATGAACGAAGGAACTTTGACCGCTTCGTCGTCTCAATTCTCTGCAAATGGCCTCGCCGCTTCGGGCGCCAAAGTAGACGGAATCACTGCGTCAAATTTACAACTCCGACAACAAAACCATGTGACGACGGCGACGGTAGCGAACGTCAAAGCAGGAACAGTTTCGGCTTCGGGCGCGCAGGTCAAAGGTGTCACTGCGAACAACGTCGATATCACCAATCGCGACGGAGTCACGAGCGTTGTGGTCAAAGACGTGCAAGTCGGAGCTACGAGTGCGGCGGGTGCCGAGATTGGAAGTCTCAACATCGCGGGTGTTCGATTGTCCGTGCGGAACAGACGAATCGAAGGTTCGACGGCCGATATTGACGCTGGCACGGTGAAGTTCGCAGACGGCCAGGCTGAGAACGTCAAACTCGCGAAACCGGTGTTTGTAGTTGAACCGTCGGGAAGCTATCGCGCTTCGGCGGACTTGAGTATTGGTGGCGGCGTGTTGGGCCAGATGAACCTGGGCCAGGCGCGCGCGAATGTCGTCGCAACAAATCGCGAAGTTCAGTTCAACAACTTTACTGCCGATGTTTTTAAGGGACGTGCGACTGGAAACGCTCGCGTTGCAATCGCGAAAGGCGGTACGTCGCAGGTAACTGCCGACTTCAACAACCTGGACATCGCCGGACCGTTGACTGCACTGGCTGGAAGCGCAGTTCCGCTTACAGGCCGTGCAACGGGCCGAGTTGATCTCACGTTTCCCGGCACAGAGTTCAAACTCGCCTCGGGGACAGTGACAACTAATCTAACCGCGGAAGCGGGTGAAACGAGTGCGGATCGGATTCCGATCACCGGCGAAGTAGCGATGCGAGCCAATCGCGGCACGTTTGATATTCAACAGGTAAATCTTCAAACACCTGCAACGAGACTGGTGGCGACCGGTCAATTCTCGTTTGACAACGACTCCAATCTGACCGTCGACCTCAACTCCTCGGACGCTGCTGAACTACAAGCCGTTCTGATTTCGTCGGGCCTGTTGCCGGAAGTTGAAAAACAGATGACCAGCTACGGAGTCGAACTGGCAGGTCAGCTTGCGTTCAACGGCAACATCCGCGGCCGTCTGAGTTCTCCGAATCTGAACGGCAAGGTTTCAGTCGGCACACTCGTCGTTAATGGCTCTGAAGTTGGTTCGTTGTCCGCTTCGATCGCAATGAACGACGCCGAGATCCGGATTCCGGACGGCGCCCTCGTGGAACGTGATGGAGGTGGTGTTCAGTTCTCGTTGATTGCTCCACGTAATGTCGAGAACAACACGTCGCTGAACGCCACACTCGATCGTTTCAGCGCACGAACTCTCCTCGCGCTTTCAAACTTTACCGGGAATAAGCAGTTGACCTCTGACACGGTGTCCGACATTTCCGGTCAGGTAACGGTGACTGGAATTCCGAATGCGATGAGTGGCAGCGCTGATCTGCGTTTTGGACCAGGGAAACTGGCCGGCGAACCGCTTGAAAGTATGCTTGCGAAAGCGACGTTCAACGGGCCAAACGTCAACATCGAGAGTGTCGACGTGCGGCTGGTTGCGGGTCATATCGTTGCCAGCGGCAATTTCAACACGAAGAGCCAGGTATTTAATTTCCAAGGTAAGGCCGAAGGAGTTCAACTGGCGCGGCTCGGGGCTCTCGCAAACAGACCCGGATTTCCGTCGGTCACGGGTGTCGCAGACTTCAGCGCACACGTCTCGGGAAATCTTTCTGACGAAGATTTATCTGCCTATCAGATTACGTTTGATGGTCAGGGTCGCGATGTAACGATCAATGGTCGTTCGGCGGGAACAGTTGCTCTCGTAGGCAGGACAGAGAACCAACAACTCAACATCTCGTTCACGACCGGCGTACTTGGACCACCACAAGTAGTCGCCGCGCAAGTCAATCTGGCTAGTCCAAATCTCGCTGCGAATGTCGAAACGACGTTTACAAACGCCGATCTCACAAACCTGTTTCAGATCGCGATGCCGGGAAGTGCGGTGCGCGTTTCTGGACGTGCAAACGGAACGATCAAAGCCACTGGCAATTTGCTCGACGAAGATCAGAACTTTTCACTCGGAGGTTTGTCCGGCACCGCGAACTTCACCGAGCTCAGCTTCCGCGTAGAAGACGTACAACTCAACGCGACGACGCCACTGATGGTGCGCTTCACGCCCAGTGAGATCACATTCGATCAAACGAGGTTTACCGGGCCAGGAACAAACATCGCACTCGACGGCACTTTGGCAACTGCCAGCGGCGGCCGCCAGAGTCTCAACGTCAATGGCGATTTGAACCTGCGCGTGCTCAATGGCATTTCGCCTGACTTCTTTTCTTCGGGTTCCGCAGCGGTTGCCGTGCGTATCAACGGAACTTTCGAAGACCCGCGCATGATTGGAACTGCGTCACTCAACAACGCTTCCGTTTCTGTGTTGATTGGAAACGATCGTTGGACTGTCGCCAATCTCAGAGCGGCTCTCCGATTCACAGCGAACCAGGCTCAGATCGATTCGCTGGACGGAACCATTGGCGGCGGCCGTGTCTCGGCCACCGGTGGCGCGTTGCTCGACGGATTTACGGTTTCTGCGTTTCGGATCAATCTCCACGGCGAGGATGTCACCGTGCCGTTCCCGCCCGACTTTCGTTCGACACTCGACGCTGACGTGGAAATCAGAGGCTCGTCGCGAGAACAGTTGATCGGCGGCGTAGTGAATTTGCGACGCACGGAATATACGGAAGACATTGAACTTGCCGATCTCATTAATACACGGCGTGAATCGATCGAAGAAGGCGCTGAGATTGAGCTCACACGGACGGCGCTTTTTGCTGGGTTACGAGTTGAGGGAAGAAACGCGCTCGTAGTGCGAAACAATCTAGCGGATCTCGTCGGATCCGTTTCGCTTCAACTGGATGGACCAGTCAACGATCCGACAATTTCCGGAAGGATAACGGCGACGAGTGGCACGCTCAACTTCCGCAACGATCGTTACGACATCACGCGCGCTCTCGTCGATCTGCCGCCGAGTCGCAACGCGGATCCGATTCTCAACATTCAAGGTGAGTCACAGATTAGAGGCTATCGTGTAATTATCGGCTTAACCGGCCCACTTTCACAGCCGTCTGCTTTGGTGCGATCTGAGCCCGCCTTGCCGCAGGCAGATGTTGTTTCACTGATCACGACTGGCCAGCTTTCTTCCGGCGACACAAGCTCGTCGATTCTCGCGCAATCGGAAGTTGGGGCGGCAACTAGTCTGCTGACTGATGCGCTTATTAATGCTCCCGCACAACGCGCCACGAGCAAGCTGTTTGGTCTCACGCGATTTGAGATCAATCCGGTAATTGGAGGCACGACGGGCTCGACTCCGGCGGCTCGATTGACGCTGGGAAGACGAATCAGCAAGGAAGTGACGGTCACATATTCAACAAACGTCACTTCGGATCCAAATCAGATTCTGGCGCTCGAATATCGTGTTTCCGATCGGCTCTCGTTCGTCGCGCAGTACGAGCAGGCCTCGACCAGAAGACTGAGCGCGCGCACGAACAACTTCAGTTTTGAGATCCGTTTCAGGAAGAGATTCTGAGCAAGGGGTAAGTTAAGGATTGGCCGCAAAAAAGCACAAAACGCACAAACTGTTGCTTGTGGTCATACTCGTTTGCTCTCTTCTGACGGTGGCGCGCGCTAGTAAAAATGCGCGCATTGAAGACTACGAAGGGCGACAGATTTCTGCCGTCGAACTGGTCTTCGATGGAACTGAAAACGTACCCGCCGCTCAGGCCGATTTCCTCGCCTTACTCAAAGTTGCACCCAATACACAATTTTCCGCAGTGCACGTGCGCGACTCGTTGCAGGCTCTGTTCGATTCGGGACGTGTTGCCAATGCGCGCGTTGAAGTGATCGAAGAGGGAGCGAATCGAACTGGTCCAGTCAAACTCCGCTTCGTTGTTCAGCGACAGGTGCAGATTGGCGACGTCCGGATCGAGTTGGGACCAGTTACAGGCTCACCGATCTCGACTGACGAACTGCGCAGTCGAATGAACTTTGTGCAAACAGGGAACCGGCTTTCCAAACAACTCATTGCGCGAAATGCCGACGAGATTCAGGTGTACTTGCGCGATCGAGGTTATTTCAATGCCACCGTCGAACCCGTCGAGCAACTGGGCCCTCGAGGTTTGCGCGCTACTGTCACTTACAAAGTCACACCCGGTCCACAGGCAAAAGTGGATTCATTTGAAATCAAGATCGCAGGTTTCGATGCCTCGGATGTTCGCAATTCGCTGACGCTTCAGCCCTCAGTTCCTTTCACGCGCGACGCGCTCGCCACGGACGTGGCTCGTATTCGCGGAGCGCTGGTTACTGACGGCTATCTCGCGCCACAGCTCGAGGATGCACGCGTCGAAAGAGATCCGGAAAAGAATTCGGTCAAGATACTGTTGGAAGGCACGCTGGGTCCGAAAGTAACCGTAACCATCAAGAACTACGATATTAGTGACAAGACGCAGCGCGAGTTATTGCCGGTTAAGCGAGAAGGGAACGTCGACTACTCTGCGATTGTCGAAGGTGCGCGCCGCATTCGAAATAAATTGCAGGAAGACGGATTCTTTTTTGCCGAAGTAACGCAAACCTGCACCGTGAGCAATCCACCAGCCGACCTCGGAGCGAATGGGACAGAGGAGACTTGCGAGAATCTCAATCCGGTTCAGTTAACTGGCAACAACGTCACCATCGAATATGACGTGGAACAGGGAAGGCGTTTCCGTCTCACTGACATTCGCATAACTGGCACCAACAGGCTGTCGTTCGAGGACGTCGAGGCCGATTTGAAGAGCCAGAAGCAAAACGCGATCGGATTGATTCCGTTTCTGGGCTACGGTCGTGGTTACACCAGTCTGACGCTCCTGGAACAGGACCGTCGCACCATCGAGGCTTACATGCGCGACCTCGGCTATAGAAAAGCGAGTGCGCAGGTGCTGCAGGGTGTTTCGATCAATGGCGACAACCTGATCATCACGTTTCAGGTGGATGAAGGTCCGCTGACGCGCATCGCCGGTGTTGAAGTAAAAGGAAACAAGATTCATACGGACGAAAGAATTCACCAGGAGTTACGAACAGTAATCGGCGCTCCTTACTCGCGGTCGCAGGCACGGACTGATGGAGATCGAGTCGCCGCGCTCTATTCGCGTGAAGGTTACGTGAATGCGCGAGTCGACTTTTCGATTGTTGAGCTGCCAAAGAAAGGCGATGAGGAACAGGTCAGGCTCGTCTATTCCCTCGTCGATGAAGGCGACAAGGTTTTTATCAACAATATTACTATCAACGGTGTGACGGGAAGCGTCAGCACTCGTCGCAAAAAACGTGCGGCGATCAGGCGGGCAATTCCGATTGCTGAAGGTGATGTGCTCAGAGCGGATCGCATTTCTGACGCGGAACGTGAACTGTATCTCACGGATTCGTATCGCCAGGTCGTCATTCACACCAGACCCGCGCCTGACACGGCATCTGGTTACAAACAACGCGACGTGATTATCGACGTCGAAGAGAAGAAGCCACGTGTGATGGATTACGGCGGCGGCTACTCGACCGACGCCGGCGCGCTCGGTCTTTTTGAGATCAGCAACGTCAATCTCATGAATAGCTTGCGCCAGGGAGCAATGCGACTTCGCGCCAGTCGTCGTCAACAACTCGTGCGGCTCGAGTATTTCGATCCGCGGTTTGCACGTTACAACAAGACCCAGTTTGCACCGCTCGCGGTATCGGTTGAGTATCAACGCGATTCGACAATTACGCGGTTCTTTCGTTCCGCGATCGACCGCGGCACGGACGGAATTGTGCAACGCGTCGATGAGGATGGAAACCCGATCGACATCTTCGGCAATGAGGTAAACGAACCCACCATCAATCGTTTCACTGCGGCGGTTGAAACTCAGCGTGTGCTCGACAGGAAAACACGCACCATCATCTTCGGTCGTTTCAGTTATGAAGACGTTCGTCTGTTTAATCTCGAGAGTCTTGTGGTGAGGCCCATCCTCGAGCCTGATAGCAAGATCCGGCTCGCCCGTATCGGTGCGTCGTTTGTGAGAGACACTCGGGAACGATGCGAAAAGGGATTGTTGGGGAGAAGTGTTGACGATGATGATGAGCCCGGAGCGCCCGGTGAGATTTGTCGCTACAACCAGGTAGACGCGACGCGCGGCAGTTTTCTCAGCGTCGACTATGCGGTGGCGCTGCGGCAGTTGGGTGGAAACGTTTCGTTCAACCGCTTTCAGGCGACTTACAGGCACTACTACAAAGTCTCAGCGCTAAGAGACACCGTGCTGGCCGGTAATATGACGTTGGGCCTCGCGAACCTGTTCAATCCGCGCGACCGCGACGGTAATGGAGTCATTGATGAGCTCGATCGAACGTTACCGATTAGTGAGCGGTTCTTCTCCGGTGGTTCGACGACATTGCGTGGATTCAATTTTGAAGAGGCTGGACCACGTGAGGTTGTAATTCCTTTAGGTCCTTTTCGAGATTCGGATAAGAACATCGTGTTTCTGAATCCGTTTACAGTGCCTGTGGGTGGCAATGCTTTGGCGGTGGTGAACCTGGAAGCACGAGTTCCGCTTACAAGGTCTGTGCAGGTCGTGCCGTTTTACGATGGCGGCAACGTGTTCCGGCGCGTGGGTGATCTGTTTGGAAAGGAAGATACGACGCCGGTGCCGCCGGGAGATATTATCGCAGCGATAAATAAAGCAAACCTGCGCGCTCATTGGACCAACACAGTTGGACTCGGATTCCGGCTGCAAACTCCATTTGGAGGCGCATTGGCGGTGGATTACGGTTTTCTGCTGAACCCGCCGGAGTTTCTGATTCCGCAGCGTGGTCCGGGAGTGCTTTTTGATGGCACGCCAGCCATCTTTCGTCTGCATCGCGGAAACTTACACTTCCGGATCACGCAGACGTTCTAGTTGACACAGATGACACGGATATCAAAACCGATTTTCACTGCATTGCTTGGCGCGTTCCTTTGTGCCTTCGCACCTATCTGCTCGGCGCAGCAAGTTGTCGACAAGATGGTGGCCACTGTAAACGCGGGCGTCAAAACCGATCTGATCACTTACTCCGACCTGGTTTGGCAGCTTGCTCTTCAGCCCAATACTCAACTCGATAATCCAACCTCGGCAGATCTCAATCGCGCGCTAAGGCTGCTGATCGACCAGCGGCTGATTCTTCAGGAAGCTGAAAAGATCCCCACTATCGTTCCCACGCAGAAAGAGATCAGCGATGCGCGTGATGAACTGGCGCGCAACTTCCCGTCGCCGCTCGAGTTTCAACAGCGGCTACAGCGAGTAGGGATGACGAGTGAAAAGTTGGATGAGATCATCGAGCAGCGACTGAAAATGGAAAAATACCTGGATTTTCGGTTTAGAAATTTCGTAGTAATAAGTCAGAAGGAGATTGCGGACTATTATGGGCAGGTTTATACGCCTCGTTTCCGGACGCGTTTTCCGGGTCGTATCCTCCCGTCACTCGAACAAGTCCGCGGCGAGATCGAACAGAGTTTGAAGGAAGCGAAGATAGAATCAGATACGGATGCTTTTCTCGACACTGCCCGTGAACGTGCGGAAATTGTGATGTTGAATGCGGTATAGGTCCTACAGGACCTGTAGGACCTATTTAACAAGATGCCCTCATCACCCCCAAAGATCGGACTTGCACTCTCCGGTGGCGCTGTGCGCGGGATGGCCCATATAGGCGTGTTGCGTGCCCTCGCGGAAAACAACATTCCCATCGATTGCATTGCGGGAACGTCGTCTGGATCTATCGTCGGGGGCGCTTATGCCAGTGGACTGTCGATTGAGGAGATCGCCGAGTTTGCCCGTAAGCTTCGTTGGCGACACATTGGACGTATAACGATGTCGCGGCTCGGCGTTCAGAGCAACGAGCGTCTCGAACAATATCTGAGAGACCGCTTACCGGTTACAAAGTTTGAAGACCTGGCGATTCCATTTGCTGCCGTTGCCACTGATCTCAACACACACGAGGCAGTGGTGCTGAAAGGTCAGGGCGATATTCCCCGTGCGATCCGTGCGAGCTGCACGATCCCCGGATGGTATGTGCCGGTAATTGACGACGACGGACGACAACTCATCGATGGTGGCCTGGTTGCGGTTGTCCCCGTTGCTGTAACGCGTTCGCTGGGCGCAGACATTGTGATTGCAGTTGACGTCAACTCAGAAGGTCTTTCCTATGTCGGGTCCTCGACTTCGATGATAGGTATTTTGTTGCAGTCGATGATGGTGGTCCAGAGGACGTCGTCAGCCTACCAACTCGAAAGGGCGGATATTGTGGTTAGTCCAAAGATAGGCCACATTGGGTATCACAAGATGGGTCGTGCTGATGAAGTAATTGCTGCCGGTTACGAAGCCGGACTCGAAAGTATTGCCCAAATCCGGGATCTAATCGATTCCGCCGCCAATAAAGAAGCGCAAAGAGAAGAGATGCTGGCGTAACTTCCTTTCTTGAATTCCCCACTCGATTAAACATTTATACAGGTTACAAGAAACTGAGAAGCACTGAAGGACTCGGAGGTAAGTCTCCGGCAGGCAGAAGTTTGCCATTTCGCTCATGGTCATCGAGGCTACATCTCTGCCCGATCCGCCCCGGCACGTTTTCAAGCGTCGCGTGGTGCGATTGGGTCTGGTTTTGTTTGTGATGGCGGCGGCAATCGCCGCTGATGTGTTCGCTCGTTCTTACCGGTATTACTCACAAATCATCGATGCTCGTCTCGCAAGTGGATATTTAACAAGCCGTCCCGGGCTTTACGCCGCGCCGCGCGTGCTCGAGGCGGGACAAAAGTTATCTCGCGACAAACTGGTCGCAGCTTTGCGACGGGCCGGTTACGTGGAATCGAAAGCGAGCGACGTTTGGAGTGGAAGTTTTACCGTTTCGGATTCGGTAATTGAGATTCGACCCGGTCGATCAAAAGAGCCGAAGCTGGTGCGCGTTATTTTTAGTGGAGATGAGATTGCAGAACTTCGTGACGACGTCGGCGGACTACTTGAATCGTTTACTTTAGAACCGGAGATTTTATCCACGGATCTTTCTGCGAAAGCAGGGAAGCGGGAAGTGCTGAGTTATGGCGAGATACCGGAAGTTATGATTCACGCCATTCTCGCGATCGAAGACCGCCGGTTTTTTGAGCATTCAGGCGTCGATCTTCGCGGTCTCGGTCGTGCGTTCTTAAGGAATGTCGGCGACGAGGAAATGGGCCAGGGCGGGTCTACAATCACACAGCAGCTTGTTAAGAACACTTACCTCTCTCCGGAAAAAACTCTCCAACGAAAATACTCTGAAGCGATGCTGGCCATCGCGCTCGAGCGTCGACTTTCGAAGAACGACATCTTTGCGCTCTACAGCAACGAAATTTATCTGGGCCAACGTGGCGCAATGGCGGTTCGTGGAATCAAGGAAGCTGCTGAGGTCTTCTACGGCAAGAAACTCCAGGACGTTACATTATCGGAAGCAGCAACACTGGCGGGAATGATTCAAAGCCCGGCGCGTTACTCACCGCTCCGACATCCCGAAGAAGCGCGCGTTCGAAGGAACGTCGTTCTTGTCGCGATGCGGCAGAATGGCTGGATCACTCCAGAGCAGAATGCGAAAGCGAGTGCGGAACCAGCAACTGTGGCCTCTGCTCCCGACGTCGAAAATTCCATGGCGCCATATTTTGTTGATTATGTAAATCGCCTTGCGGAATCTCAGTTTGAAACGTCGGGAAACAACCAGCGCATCTACACGACTATCGATCTCGAATTACAGCAAGCCGCAGAACAAGCTCTTAAACGACAGTTGGATAGACTTGATGCAGTCTATTCGAAGCGAGATTTAAAGCCGCAGGCCTCATTGGTGGCACTCGATCCGCATACTGGAAACATTCTCGCGATGGTCGGTGGTCGCAATTACGCCGAGTCGCAGTTGAATCGTGCCACGGACGCAATGCGTCAACCTGGGTCGACATTCAAGCCGTTCGTTTATGCCGCGGCGCTCGAAGATGGTATGTCGCCGGTCCACATGTTTATGGATGCGCCGAGGGAGTTTGTCTACGATCGCAACAAGATTTATCAACCGGCAAACTACGGCGGCGGTTATTCGATGCGAGAAGTGACAATGCGCACGGGGCTTGTGAGATCGCTCAACGTGGTAACAGTCGATGTCGCATTGCAGACTGGTCTCGCGCGGATCGCGAACCTGGCAAATCGATTTGGTTTGCCGAAGCCCGAGCGTTATCCCGCGCTCGCACTGGGTACGGAGGAAGTGACACCACTCCAGTTAGCGAGCGCCTACACGGCTTTTGTGAATGATGGACGGCGTGTTGAAGCGAAAGTGATAACGAGTGTTGGTGAGCCGCCTGCAACACACGCTGCGCCAGTAGTTGTGGACCAGGTTGTCAGTCCAACAACTGCATACACGATCACCAACATGCTCGCGGGTGTGATTGAACGTGGCACTGCTCGCAAAGCTCGCGGCGCCGTTCATGGGACGGCAATTGCCGGCAAAACGGGAACGTCTCGCGACGGCTGGTTTGTGGGTTATTCACCAAATCTTGTGTGTGTTGTGTGGATCGGTTTCGACGACAACAAGCAGCTAGGATTAACCGGCGCAGAGGCTGCCTTGCCCGCGTGGGTTGACTTCATGAACGACGCGACTGCGTTGCGGCCCGATCTTGGTGGTGAAAACTTTGAATGTCCGGAAGGGATCAAGTTTGTCGAGATTGATTCAGCGACGGGATTAATTTCGACAGTGACGTGTCCGGTGCGGGAGTTGATTGCTGTAACAGATCGGATGGCGCCGAGTATGGAGTGCTATCTACACGGAAACTTGCCGCCGCATACGAGTCCTTTTGCTGAAGAGAGTGAAGCGACGAGGGAAGAGATTGCGGTGAAGAAAGCGCCGTCTGTTCCGCTGAGAGATTATAGGGCGACAAGGGTTGATGTTGGCCTGAATGGAAGACGTGCGCTAGTGAATGATATGCGTTAGTTGTCTACCATCTTTCCAGTATCACTTGCGCGATAGCGTGCTCGCTGGTGTGTGATAGGGTGAGATGAGTCGCGGTTGCTCTGAAGTCTTTAAATACCTCCAGCACCTGTCCGGTGAAGATTAGATACGGCGCACCGTTTTCTTTCGACGCAACCTCAACGTCCTGCCAACTAATCCCACCACGCCAGCCGGTTTGCAAGGCTTTCAGCGACGCTTCTTTTGCCGCGAAGCGCGCTGCATAATGCTGTGCGGCTACCGCGCCGCGCGAGTCGCAGTACTGGCGTTCCGCTACCGTATAGACGCGCTCGGCAAAGCGCGGAGTACGGAGGAGCACTTCGCGAATCCGCGCAACTTCGATAATGTCTATGCCAATGGAAATGATCACGACTGATGACCAACTAAGCGGGGCTGGCTTTTATTGGCGCGAGCTCGACGGCGTGCGCGCGCTCATCTGTGCCCCACTCGAAGAAGATGGTTTCGTAAACGGCTTCTCAACGCGTATCGGCGGCGTTAGCGAAATGCCTGCAGATGCGCTCAGCCTCGCAGGCTTCAACGAGGACGCAGCGGAGAACATTCTGGAGAATCGTCGCCGCTTTCTCAAGCTTTTTCCGGGACACTGGGTTCTTGCGGGTTGTTGGCAAGTTCACGGCGCCGATGTACGCGTGGTCCACAACGCGGCGGAGGCGAAGCCCGCCGAGAACGAGCGTGGCGATACGATCTTCTGCGATATCATCGTTAGCGATGCAAAACGAGTGCTGGCTGGAGTTAAGACGGCCGACTGTGTTCCCATTTTACTTGGCGATCCTGCTACGGGCGCGTTTGCAGCAGTTCACGCAGGATGGCGCGGCACGTTAGCGACGGCAGTGATTGCAGCAGTTGACCGGCTCTCAAGAGAGTACGATGCGAGACCGGAGAGTCTGCGCGCGGCTATTGGCGCATCAGCGGGTTCATGTTGCTATGAGGTGGGCAGTGAAGTAATCGACGCCTTTACCAGCAAGTTTGTGGACGGCGAAAGACTTTTCACTCCCACGCGACCGGGTCATGCGACGGTCGATCTGCTCAAAGCGAATCGTGATCAATTGATCTCAACCGGAATGAATCCGGAACGAATTCACATCGCGCCGATCTGTACGATGTGTCGAACGGATCTCTTCTTCTCTTACCGCAAAGAGAAGAGTTTGCATGGAAAAGTTGGTAGGTTGATGGCTGTTGTCGGAAGACAATAGACGTCTTTATTCCACATTCAACCACATCTTTACTTCGCGTGTGACTGGCGGAAAACACGACTCATCATTGCACGCCTGAAATCTGAGCTTGCCTTTGATCTCTCCCGATCCACCTGAATAGTTTGCTGGTACGGTGACATTAAAACGCAGCATTGCCTTTCCTTCGTAGACTGCCACGGCCCCTTTTGAAAACTTCAGATTTCGCATCACCGCACGTGGGTACGAAACTGGACCAGCCTGCATGCCCGACGGAGTCTCGACGTCGAGCTTTGTTGGTACGAGAAACTTGTCCAGTGGCTTGTTTGACTGCACGTGTAGACCCGAAGGAATGCCCATTACGACGGTCGCGCGAACAATGCGACCTTTCTTAACTTGGTCCGGAGTCAGCGATCCGTCCACCTTTATATCGGCCGCCGACTGCGGCGGGACTGGGTTGGAATAAAAAGTGACTGGAATCAGGAGTATTACAAATAGCGAGAAAACGTTGCGAATTTTGGTCATTAGCTAGCTCCGACTAAATTGGTTACGCCGCGAGTATTAAGTGTAGTTTGGCGCGCTGCCAGTTGCCCACACGCGGCAAAAATATCGCGTCCATGCGGACGTCGCACGTAGGTGTGAACGCCCTTCGATTCGAGAATGTTCTTGAAGCGCTCCACCACAGCGTCGCTTGACGGTCGATAGGGAAGCGGTTCGGCGGGATTGTGCGGAATCAAGTTCACTTTGGATCTGATGTTATGGCGGTTGAGCAGATTAGCGAGTTGTCGTGCCTGCTCGTCCGAATCGTTTACGCCGTCAAGCATCACATATTCAAAAGTAAGACGCTCACCAGGCTTCAGAGTCTTTTCAAAAACTTTGCAGGCGCCGAGTAACTCGTCAAGCGGCCACTTTTTGTTGATTGGCATCAGTTCGTTGCGCAACTCGTCCGTCGGCGCTGCAAGAGAGATGGCGAGATGTGGTCGATCGGAAGTGTCTGCCAGATCCAGAATTCGTGGCACGACGCCGGCAGTTGAAACGGTCACGCGATTCGGAACGATGTGCAGACCATGCGGATCAGCCATGATGCGCAATGCCTTTAAGAGTTGGTCCAGGTTGAGGAGTGGCTCACCTGCTCCCATCGCAACGAGGTTTGTTCCGCGCGGCGGTTTGACACCCGTTCCATAAGCGTCATTTAGTGCGATCTGGATCTGCTCGACGATCTCGCCCGCCGTTAGTGAACGCAACAAACCGAGTTGCGCCGTCAGGCAGAAGGTGCACTGTAGCGGACATCCGGACTGTGACGAAAAACAGATCGTGTCGCGGCGTTCCTCCGGAATGAAAACTGTTTCAACGGGCAGACCATCATGAGTCTTCATCAAGTAGCGTCGCGTGCCGTCGTCTGAAAGATATTGTGATTCGACTTTCAGCGTCGCAGCTTCCGCGACCTCGCTCAAGCGTGTTCGCAAGTCTTTCGGCAGGTCAGTTATTTGGTCGAAACTGCGCAGACGTCGATGCTGGAGCGCCGCGAAGACCTGACGGCCTCGATACGCGGGCTCACCCATGCTCTCCATGAATGAAACCAACTCCGCCTGACCCAACCCAGTTAACTGAACTGCCTTTTTCATGCCAGGTAATATTAGCATTTGAGTGGACGCAATTAAATTGAGCGCCTCTTTGGAGTGCGGTGACTTGTCACCGCTATGGTACTAAAGCGCCGACAAGTCGGCGCACTCCAAGGAGGTGCATGGAACCCAGAGCGTCTTGCACCTCGTACTAGTCGGCGTGTTTGTGATTCGGAAGCGCTTTACACGGGAATTATTGATTGGAGTGACGGTGGCAGTTGTTCTCGGCTGCGCAGCGTTCGTGTATGGACTGCGCACGCTGGAGTCGATGATGACGTTCCATCCGGTGCGAATGTCTGCGACGGAAATGAAGTCCACGCCTGATGGAGCGGAGACTGTCTGGTTCAAATCGGCTGACGGGACGCAACTGAACGGTTTCTTCTTCGAAAGTCAGACAAAACCTGAAGTTGCCACGATCGTTTTCTTTCATGGCAATGGCGGGAACATTACGAACGTTAGTTGGCTGGGCCAGCGATTCGCGAAACACGGCTTCAATGTTTTGCTTTTCGACTATCGGGGTTACGGCGCGAGTGATGGAGTCACTGGTGATGAAACAGGGCTCTATGCGGACGGCGATGCCGCTGTTGCCTTTTTGGTGAATGAGAAGAAAGCGCGGCCGGAACAGATTGTTCTTTACGGCCACTCGCTGGGAACTGCGGTAGTTGCTGACGTTGCTTCACGCGGACAGTTTGGCGCTGTAGTGCTAGAGTCGGGATTCAGTTCTGCGAGTTCTGTTGCGGCAACTGCGTTACCGTGGTTGCCGCGAACGTTACATTTCCTGGGTAAGAATCGTTTTGAATCAGCGCGCAAGTTGACGAAGGTAAAATCGCCGATCCTGATCGCTCACGGCGATCCTGATCGAACCATTCCCACGAGCGAGGCGCATCTATTGTTTGCCTCCGCAAACGAGCCGCGGAGGTTATTGATTGTTCCGGGCGCAGGCCACGTTCCATTCGGCTCGGCAGGCGAACCGTATTTGAATCAACTCGAGCAGTTCATTCGCGAAGCAGTTACGGCACGACAGTAAATTTCGCCGAAGGTGAAATTGTCTCACCGGAAACGTGGTCGCGAATGCGGACTTGAATCTGATACTCGCCCGGTTCGAGCGAGCGGCTATCGATCAAACGGGAGAGTGTCAGTCGCTGACCCGCATCGTTGATTTGGAATGTGGCGATAAAACCACTTTTCGAATGGATAAGTTGAAGTTGAGCCGCCACCTTCCCAAGATGGTCGCTCGTACGTTCCGCCAGCTGGGTGCGATTCGATTTCGTCAGGCTTGCCAAACTTTATGTAGACTCGCCCGCGATCGGTTAGGCGTCCCGCTTTGCCGGAACTGAAGTGCTCGTTGGCATAGGTTATTCGCTCGTAGAACTGTTCCTTGAATTCGTTCTCCTCCGTGTCCGGATCGGGATCGCGGCTGTCCCAAACTATTTTGATGAACTGTTCGCGCTCGTCGTCAGTGTCTAATTTCTTCCACGCGTCACGTTCGGATTGAGTCAGTATGATATCGACGTCGTTGATCCACTCAACATAAGCCTTTTTGATCTCTTGCTTAACTTTGCGAGGCTGTTCCTCGGGATTACGTTTTGTTTGTTGCGCTGAAAGAGAAAGCGTTGAGAGTGAAACGAGGAGAAGAGCGGCGACTAAACGTCGCAACAAGAGAACAGGCATGGGCGTCGCTCCCTTTCAAATGAAGTAGGAACCGGCTAACTTTCGTTAGCCGGCACTGAACATTACGGGGAGACGACGTGTGAAAGAAAAACTGCGCTGTAGTTACTGCACTGTGAACTTTTGTGACGGTGAAAGTGATTGTCCCGATACTCGATCACGAATGCGAATTGCGACTTCGTATTCACCTGCACCCAGGGTTCGTGTGTCGATCAAACGAGCAAGAGTCAGGCGTTGACCAGAGTCGCTCATGCCACGCCAGTCTTCAGTTTGTTTGCCAAGCTCTTTGCCGTCCTTAATCAGGGCGTATTCCACGTCGACAGAGGGACGCAAAGTTGTCTGATCAATACCGGCATTGTAGATCTGGAGATAGACGCCGACGGGCTGGCCGCGTTTGTAAATGCCGGAAACGTTAGGAATAACTTTTTGGGTGCCAATCACGAACTGGCCCACAGCCGGTTGATCAGCGAGGCTCTCGAGCTTCGCAGCGAGAATCATCGTCGAGGTTGAGAGTTTTTCCTGATCGTACCTGGGAACGGTGAACCCGAGTTGCTTCAGACCGGTTGCCCCGGAAGTTGTGTCGCGAACAATCACATCGACTTTATAAGTTCCCGGAGCTAGGGGAACAGCTTTTTGATAAGCCGACTTCCGATCTCTTGCTTCGCTGAGTTCCTCGGCGGTGGCGGTGGTGATTACCGGATCTTCGAAGATTCCGACGCGACGACCCGCCACTGAAGTGATTCGCGCGAAGATGTTCATGCGCGCTTGTTGCAAGCCACCGCTGTCTGAAAAAACCAGATCCTTGTTTTCAGCTTGAATCGTGAAGGCGGTAATTACTCTTTCGTCTGACTGGCGGAAGTAGTCAATTCTAAGCTCGAAGTTGAGCGGATTTTCTTCCACGACGCCCGTGTTAACAGCAGTCGCGAGATCGTTGAACTTCACCTGAGGCGGACGGTTCAGATCAGCGAGCAACTGAAGGCGGGAGAACGGACTGTCCTGTTCGCGTTGATATTGGGCGTTGCCGACGCCGCCGATTCCGGAAATGCGGTCAGCTTTGTTTGATAGTCCGAGTTGCTCGGAGAGCGTGAGACCCGCGCCAGGCACCATCAGCAGAGCATCTTTTTCATTCGGGTTTCTTGCAATGCGATATTCGCCGCTGCCTGTTGGATCAACAAATTCGATTTCGACTCCCGAACCTACGCCTGGTAGATAACGATAAAACCAGATCTCAAAGGGATAAGTGGAAGTTGAACCACCGCCTTCCCATGAGGGGCGCTCGTAAGATCCACCCATCGGGTGTGTTTCGCGTTCATGTGGCTTGCCATACATGATCCAGATGCGTCCGCGGTCGGTTTTCCAACCGGGGATACCGGAAGTGAAGTGCTCGTTGGCGTATGCGATGCGCTCGTAATATTCCTCTTTGAACTCGTTTTCGTCAGTATCGGGATCTGGATCGCGCCGCCGCCAGAATTCTTCGATAAAACGTTCTCGCTCGTCGTCGGTGGCCAGCTTTTTGAATGCCTTACGTTCTTCGTCGGTGATGATGTAAGTGACATCCTTATCAAGCCAATCTTTGTAAGCCTTCTTGAGTTCGGGCTTTACGTTGCGGGGCTTGGTGCTCGGGTCCTGCTGATCCTGGGTGAAGACCCAGGCGCTGGCACTGAGACAAAGGCTCACTAAGAGGGCCAGACGGAGAGCAAATTTCTGGTAAGACATTAAAAACTCCTGTGCTGCGGTACGAATTCGGGCGATACGGGTTGCTGACGGTTACCGTTAGAGACCTTGGATTCTAAGATCCTGCTAAGAACAGAGTCAAGATGCTGCGGCCCTTATGGCAGTTGCCTAAAAATGCGGGCAAAACGGTGTATTTCAAGGCATTTAGGTTGTCGTCCGGGGTTTGTTGAAAATCCACGCTATAAAGATGGAAATCACATAGAGCACCATCATCGGGGCCGCGAACAACATCATGTTGGGAATGTCGGCGGTTGGAGACAAAACGGCGGCGGTGATTAGAATGACGATTAGTGCGGTTTTCCAGATTTTGAGCATGAACCCGGCTGTCACCAGCCCAATTCGTGCCAGAACATATGTAATTGCCGGCATCTGGAAAACAACGCCCATGCCCAGCATGACGATGATAATGAAGTCGAAATAGTCGACTGCCTTCAATAACAGACGGAAATCCGAGCCGAGGCCGAGTAAGTATTTGGCTGCCGGGGGAAAGATCACGTAGTAGGCAAATGCTGCACCCAGCACGAAGGAGATTGATGATAAAGCGATGAACGGCGTCACGTACGCGCGCTCGTGCGGGTAAAGTCCGGGTGAAACGAAGCCCCAGATCTGCCAGAGCAGGAAGGGAACTGACACGCAGATCGCTGCATAAAGGGAGACTTTCACGTACAAAGAAAACGACTCGAGTGCCGTTGTAACGATAAGTTTGTCATTTTGTCCTGATGACTCCGTCACCGAACCAAGATCGACTGTCAGACGCACGCCTTTGGGAATGATCTTGTTCCCGGCAATGAGCGGCTCATCAGTAAAAAGCGCCAGCTTGCCTTCAGCATCTTTGTAGACGCGCGCCATCACAGAGGCTCCTGCGGGAATCAGTCCACTTCCCAGTTCTGTCTCTTCGGAGAAGACATATCTTCCCGAGTCATTCTCTTTTAGTGAAGTCAGTGGCCCAATCATCTCCTGGCCGGTTTGGCCGGCGATGGGAACCTGACGTCGTTGAGCCTCTGCCAAAGCGCGTTCCACTGGAGCTGCCAGGAACGCATAGATAGTGCCCGACACAAACCAGGCTGCGGTGCCTGCGATAAGAATGAAGATGAATGAACGAATCAAACGACGACGAAGCTCGTCGAGATGCTCCAAAAACGACATCTGTCCGCCGAGTTCTTCTTCGTTTCCTCTACTTGTAGATATGGCTTTTAGGATTGCAGACATTGGATCAGATGGAGGTTACACCCACTCTTGTTTTCTAAGCGGTCGAGCTTCTGCTGGTGCCGTTTCTGCGGGAACCGCTACCGGATTTGCAGGCGTTTGAGCGACCTCTTCAGAAGTGGTTTCGACCGGAGTTTGGCGTGCTACGACCAATTCCTGATCCGGAGATTCGACTACGGGTGAATCTGAGGTGGCAACGGATTCGTAGGTTGGCTGACGCTCAGCCTCGAGTATTGTGCTGTCTTCCAACGGCGCGCTTTCCAGAGCAACTTCGCGCTCCCACGTGCGTTTGAAGTCATCAGACGCTTTTCGGAATTCAGCCAGTCCTTTTCCCATGGATCGGGCCAGTTGAGGTAACTTTCGTGGGCCGAAAAAGATTAGCGCTACGACCAGAATAAAGATCAACTCGGTGCTGCCGATGGTTTCGAGAATAAATGCGAAGAACACGGCTCGTTGTTACCTTCCTAAAGACTGCGAATGCTGTAAACCTCGCCGGAGTGGGAATGCCGGGAAGAGTCGGGTTTCGTTGGTGACAGCAATTGTAGCGCGTCAGCGGCAAAAAGCCGAAGGCGCCCAAGCGGTTAAGAGACTCTGCAAGGATCACTTAAAATCATCAATGGTGCAAGTGGATCTTAGTTGAGATTTTTTTCTTGCACAATTCACGAGAACGATGGTCGATGAAGTGAACAATTTGGAGAAACCAATAGAGGGTGCCGGAACTCTGCAGGCATTCGCTGAGTGTGCAGAGGCTGTCGCGGCAACGACTAAGAAGCTTCAGAAAGCGGCGATACTTGGAAGTTATTTCGAGTCTCTTTCAGATGCCGATTTGACTCGTGCGGCTCGATACTTTGCTGGTCATCAATTCGCGTCGACAGATGCTCGTACTACAAATGTCGGCGGCAGCATTATCAGTGCGGCCTTGAGCGAAGTAACTGGTTTCAGTCCGGAGGATCTTTCTCCTCGTTATGTTCGACTCGGAGATCCCGGTGACCTCGCTGCTGAGATCATCGGGGAAGCAAAGCGCGTTTTTCAACCGACTATTACTCTTGCTGAAATGGAGTCGCTGATCACGAGACTGAGTGAAACTCGCGGAATCAGAAATAAGACAGCATTGCTTACTGCGGTGCTACAACACGCAACGCCGCTTGAGGCGAAGTACCTCGTGAAGTTGCTTTCTGGCGATCTGCGTATTGGTCTAAGAGAAGGTTTGGTTGAGGATGCAATCGCGCGAGTGTTTGGAAAGTCGTTGGAAGATGTTGCCTATGCAAACATGCTACTCGGCGACATTGGCGAAACCGCGACGCGTGCGCGAGCAGGTGAACTTCGTGAGATTAGCATGCGACTGTTTCATCCCATCAAGTTCATGCTTGCAACTCCCGCAGCTGATCTCACTGACATAGCCAGGACGATGCCGGAAGCGTTTCTGGTTGAAGACAAGTTTGATGGCATTCGTGCCCAGGCTCACGTTGCGGCTGGGCGAGTTGCGATTTACTCGCGAACCATGGATGAGATCACGCACCGGTTTCCGGAATTAGTTGGTCCACTACAATTGTTGAAGACGGATGTCATCATTGATGGAGAGATCGTTCCGGCAAATGGAGAAGTGATACTGCCGTTCAGTGAACTGCAGAAGCGGCTGGGTCGGAAGAACGTTGGCGCGCAGTTGCTTACGGCGGTGCCGGTTGTGCTTGTCGCGTATGACCTGCTTTACGCTGGAGGAAAAGTGCTCATTGACCAACCATTAAGCGAACGTAGACATCTACTGGGCCAGATAGTGCCCGATCCGGGACCGTTACGGATGTCGGTCGGCAAACTGCTTTGGGACGCAGCGATGCTCGACGATGAATTTGACTTGGCGCGGGCTCGTGGCAATGAAGGCTTGATGATTAAGAGTCCCGAGTCGGCATACAAACCCGGGCGACGTGGACGTGATTGGCTAAAGTTGAAGCGAGCCATCGCAACGCTCGATGTTGCAGTTACGGCAGTGGAAGTTGGTCACGGAAAACGTAGAAACCTGCTTTCTGACTATACTTTCGCTGTGCGCCGCTCTGCTGAAGATGATGAACTGCTGAACATTGGTAAAGCCTACTCTGGTCTGACGGATCGCGAGTTGATGGAACTGACGGAGTGGTTCAAGAATCATACGTTGCAGGAGTTTGCGCATGGGCGTGTTCGGGTTGTGGAGCCGACGATTGTGATTGAGGTCACATTTGACAAAGTTCAACCTTCGAAGCGGCATAAGAGCGGCTTCGCCCTCCGTTTCCCAAGAATTCTTCGTTTGCGACCGGACAAGAAAACGACCGATATTGATACGCTTGAAACGGTGCGACGACTCGTTGAAGGCTCGGACACCGGGCCAGAAAGGAGAATGACGGACGAAAAAGGCAGCCGTACAAGGGGCAACATCTGAATCCAATCTGGCTTTAGCAGTGTAAATAGTTAAAGTTACTATTGCCACGGAGGCCAGATGGGGGTACGATGCAGCACGTCACCGCCTCCCAAGCAAGCTTTTCAAACATGATCGGTGAGCCCGGACACAAAACCACGAGCCGCTAGACTACGCCAGCGCGTAAGCTGCTGTGGATTTGTATTGGGTGTGCGCTTCTCAGTACACTGACAGAAGGGCTGCCAAGGCCTCGTAAAACAGGGAATCTGAGGTTTCCGTCGACACGCTCCCAGTGTTGGGGTCGATCACATAGGGTGCTGTTTCATCGTAAGCGATAATGGCCTCAGGAGATGGGCTTGGCGACGGGTTGGTGTATGCGGGGCCATGTTGGTCTCCTGCAAATGCACTAACCGCGAGAACCGACGCGAGCAGCGCGGCCAATACGAAGTTTTTGACAAGTTTCATTGATGTTCTCCTCAATATGTTGTAGTCAGCCGGTGAGGCGGTGGTAACCAAGTAGCTTAATTGGTTCTATGTGATGATATCCGGCAATTTAACCGCTTGCAAGGTTCCTTGCCGATTCGGAAAACTGGAGACCTTATATGGATTTGCAAACATCCATTTATGAAAACACGATTGATCCAGCAGTCGCTGATGACGTGATACCTTTATGCGAGCTTGCGAGAAATTTTGAAGGTGCAGGTGAGTTTGACCAAGCCGCTGAAACGCTCCGTCCTTTTTGGAACGGATTACTGAATCGCCCGAATACAAAGGGTTTGCCGGTCGAAGCCCAAGCCGAGTTGCTGCTTCGAACCGGAACCCTCACAGGTTGGCTCGGAAGCGCAAGACAATTTCTTGGTGCTCAGGAGGTTGCCAAGGATCTCATCAGTGAGAGTGCAGGTCTTTTTGAAAGCTTGAGCTTGTTTGACAAAGTAGCTGAAACCCGGGTTGACTTGGCGATTTGTTACTGGCGCGAGGGCGCACTTGATGAGGCACGCGTAACGTTGCGACTCGTGCTTGATAGTTTGCAAGAATCCCAAAGTGAACAAAGGCTGAGAGCTCTCCTTAACAGTGCGATTGTGGAATCAACCGCCATCAACGATCAGGTAGCCTTGAATACCTTTGTGGAGGCAGCTCCGTTTTTCGATTTGAGTTCGAATCATATTCTTAAAGGCAAGTTTCACAATTCCTACGCCACTGTCCTTAAGAATCTGGGCACATCAAAAAACCGCGAAGACTATATCGACCGTGCTTTGGTTGAATTCGCTGCTGCCAGTTACCACTTTGAACTGGCTGGAGACAGGAGATTTCGTGCACTAGTCGAAAATAATGTGGGATTTCTCTTTGCGACTATTGGAAGATTCGACGCGGCCCACCAGCATCTTACAAAGGCGAGATCTCTCCATTTGAGTGTTGGAAACGAAGGGGGCGCAGCAGGAGCTGAAGACACGCGTGCTCAGGCGTTTCTACTAGAGGGCAACTATGGAGAAGCGGAACGAATTGCTCGACGTGCGATCCAAACCCTGAAACGAGGCGGCGAACAAGCAGTATTGGCAGAAGCGCTCACCACCCACGGAAAAGCGCTCGCTCGTCTGAGACAGACTCACGTCGCCAAGACCGTGCTCGATCAAGCGGTTGAGATTGCTCAGAACGCAGGCAACCCGCACCGTGCCGGTCTCGCTGCAGTTACGGCTATTGAGGAGTTGAGCGACCTCCCACCGGAAGCAGTCCAAGACTACTACCGCACCGCCGAAACGCTGCTCGCAAATTCACAAAATCCCAGCATCCGAACTCGCCTGGGCGAATGCGCCCGACGCGTTCTTTCAGCTGCCCTCACTAACCTTGAAGAGGCAACACCCGCAACCACGGACGCCGTGGAATTGACGTCAGGCTTTTCTCTCGATTCGGAGGTTCTTCGCTATGAAGGCAACCTGATCCGGCGAGCTCTGGAAGAGTCTGGCGGGAGCGTCACGCGCGCAGCACGACTGCTTGGTGTAACCCATCAGGGATTGGCTTTTATCCTGAACGGACGCCACAGCGATCTTCTGTCTATTCGCACTCCGGTAAAACGCCGGCGCAAAAGTATCATTCGCCACCATTGAGTGTCGATTCACGACAATGGACCAACTATTTGTGGCGCTGCTAGTAATGAGGCAGCGCCATTCTTCTATTTGTGCTCTAAGCTAAGTTCTCCTATGATCTCGGCCACGTGAGACAAGCGATGAAATATACAATTTGCCCCCTTCTTTTGATCCTTTTGTTGTGGTCTACCGCGCCATCTCAACCCGCGAAACGACGAGGAACGACTCGCAAGCCCAACACTCCAGCTACCCAGCCACAATCATCGCAACCTATCGCTCAACCGACGCCAACAAGCCAGCCGGCTCGACCTCCCGCAGCGCCTGTAGCTCTAGTTGTCGTCAATAGTCAGACGGTGACAACAGCAGAACTAGCACCAGACTTGCGCAAAGAACTTGAAAGTCTTGACGAGAACATTGCGGGCGCACGACGTAGCGTGTTGGAACTACAAATCAACACGACGTTGCTCGAGTTAGAAGCGAAGCAGCGACGCATCGACACTCACCGTCTCTACGAACTTGAAGTAAGCAATCGCGTGCCAACATTCACTCCAGCGCAAATCAAGAAATTCATCGACGAAAATCGCACGCAGTTCGAAGGCATCGATCCAAAAGTCGCCAACCAGCAAGTCGCAGCTTACCTGCACGATGAAGCGGAAAACAAACTTGCTGACGATCTCGTGAATCGATTGAGGAAAGCATATCCCGTCGTGACGGCCGTAGATATAAACTCCCCGACTTTGAATGCCTCCTCAGTAGTAGTGACAATCGCCGGGCAACCAGTCACAGCTGCTCCGATTCTCGAACGATTGAAGCCAATCATCTACAACATGAAAAGCGAGGCTTACGAGCACACCAAGCAACACGTCGATCGATTAGTTGACGACATGTTGCTGCTGGAAGAAGCGAGACGACGCCAGATTGGACCAGAGGAAATCGTTCGTGCTGAAATCAGCGATAAAGTTAAGAACCCAACTGAAGAAGAAGTAGCTAAATTCTATTCTGAAAACAAAGCCCGCATCTCTGGCGATCTGAATTCGGTGCGTAACCAGGTGGCTAGTTATCTTCAGAACGAATCACGACAGCGTTTGGAAAAAGACTTGTCTGCGCGACTCCGAAAGGGCGCCAACATACGATGGCTGCTTAATGAGCCGGCCCAGCCCATTCAGAATATTAGTGTCGATGATGATCCATCGCGTGGCGATGCGAATGCGCCGGTGACGGTTGTTGAGTTTACTGATTTTCAATGTCCTGCTTGTGCAGCGATGCATCCCGTTCTGGAAGAGGTTTTGAAATCTTATGGAAACAAAGTTCGATTCGTCGTGCGCGATTTTCCATTGAGCCAACATGAAAACGCTCGTAAGGCAGCAGAAGCGGCCAATGCCGCCAACGCTCAGGGAAAGTACTTTGAGTACATCACGGTGCTTTTCAAGAATCAAAAAGCACTGGACGTACCGTCGTTGAAGAAGTATGCAAACGACTTGGGTTTGGATCGCGCTCGTTTTGATGCGGCTTTGGACCGTGGCACGTATGCACCCGAAGTGAAGAAAGATATTTCAGACGGCGAGCTCTACGGAGTGGGAAGGACTCCAACAATATTCGTCAATGGAGTACAACTCAGAGTTCTGAGTGCTGACGGATTGCGCGCCGCGATTGAGCGAGCAGCCGGTAATTCCGTAAAGACGGTCTCTTCCCAATAGACGAATTGTTGGCCCAAACAGGAATGCCTGTTACGTTTACGTGACACTTCCGTCGCTTACGCGACAAACGCTCGAACTACATAGATAACCGCGGTGAAACATCCGCCACCTCCCCGAGCCCGCCCCCCGACGTCAATAGGTGATTCCGACAATGATGGTCTCGCTAAAACCAGAGCGACTAAGGCGTTATAAAGACGTCGCAATGTTGCTGATCAAATACGGCCGTTCGGACCTGATCAGCCTTGCGGGTTTGGAGGGCAGTGTTCTGCCCGATGAAATCGCCGCAGAGTCAGAGATTGCTCCCGCAGAAGATCTCGCCAAAGATCTCGAGAAACTTGGTCCAACTTTTATTAAACTCGGTCAGTTACTCTCGACACGAGCCGACCTATTACCTGGTCCATACCTCGATGCTCTGTCACGCTTGCAGGACCACATCGAACCGTTCCCGTATGAAGATGTTGAACGAATAGTCTCGGGCGAACTGGGAGTCAGGATCTCCAAGGCTTTCGCCGAGTTTGATCCGACACCACTCGCTGCTGCCTCGTTGTCCCAGGTGCATCGTGCTTACATGCGCGACGGCCGCGATGTTGTGGTAAAGGTGCAGCGACCTGACATTAGAGATCTCATCGTTGGCGATCTCGAGGCATTAGGCGAGATCGCACATTTCCTCGATCAGCATACCGAACTCGGCAGGCGCTATGAGTTTGACAATATGCTCGTCAATTTGCGCAAGAGCCTGCTGCGCGAACTTGATTTCACAATCGAGGCCAACAATCTCCGCTCCATCGGACGAAATCTCGCGGAGTTTGAAGATATCGTCGTTCCCGAGCCAATCGACGACTTCACCACTACTCGCGTCCTCACGATGGAATACATTACGGGAAAGAAGATCACAGCCCTCAATCCGTTGCGACTAATGGAGATTGACAGGGGCTCACTGGCAGACGAGTTGTTCAGTGCGTATCTCAAACAATTTCTTGTGGACGGGCTCTTCCATGCGGATCCGCATCCGGGAAACGTTTTTCTTACTGACGACGATCGCATCGCATTGCTGGACCTGGGAATGGTCGGTCGTGTAACACAATCATTTCAGGACAATCTCTTGCGACTTCTACTTGCCATCAGCGAGGGACGAGGCGAGATGGCCGCCGAAGCCGCTATGCGAATGGGTGAAGAGAAAGAAGGCTTCGATCGCCCATCGTTTGTGCGAAGAATCACGGACATCGTTAATGACGATCCCGATGCAGTTTTGAGTCGCTTGAATGCCGGCAGAGTAACTCTGGACATAACCAAAATCTCTGCGGATTGCTGGTTCCGCTTGCCTGGGGAATTCACAATGATTGCCAAGGCTTTGCTGAATCTGGACCGCGTCGTTTACGCACTCGATCCGAATTTCGATCCAAATATCATCATTCGCGAACGCGCAAACGACATCCTCAACCGCAACATCCTGAAGAGTGTTGCCCCAAACAATCTCTTGTCCGGTGTTGTTGATCTCAAAGAATTCGTCGAAAGACTGCCACCGAGAGTAAACAGGATTCTCGATGCTGCGGGAAACAACGAGCTTCGTTTCAAGGTCGACGCGATTGATGAGAAAGTCGTTTTGGAGGGACTTCAGAAAGTCGCGAATCGAATCACACTCGGTCTCGTCGTCGCCGCGTTGATCGTGGGTGCGGCAATGCTGATGCGAGTTGAGACGTCATTTCGGATCTTTGGTTATCCTGGCTTGGCGATGATTTTCTTTCTGATGGCTGCTGCTGCTGGTCTGGGACTCGTTTTCAGTATTCTCTTCTACGACGAGAAGCGTCGTCATAAACACTAAATCTGACGCTCTTCGGATGTGGCGATTAACTCTTCCAAGGTCGCCAATTTCTCTTCACTCAACGAATCGAAACACATCCCGAAACCAACTCCTGGCTGATACGACGCGACGCGACCACTCAGAGATAGCCACTCACCAGATGGAAGATTTATTTGCAGATTGACTTGTTCGTTCAATTCGACCCTTCCGAAGGTATTAACAAAGCAACCACCCAGACTGACGTCATCAACCCGAGCTTCGTGGGTACGCGACATACTTTCCCACTTTGCCTCGAGAAGAATCAGCTTCCGCTTGTTACTCCGCCGCTCCTCCGTCATGACAGCCCTCTACATGAGCAATTCACGCGCCAAAAATGGCGCCGAGCCATTCTAAACGATGCTGCGCAACAGTGACTACGAAGACTTATTCGCGCGGAAAGAGACTGGCTTTGGGCGGACTAGCAGGAGCGTATCTCGCAAGCAATCGATATCCCAACAGGAAGAGCAAAATAAATCCGAATGTGAGCGGCAGGCGTGTGTCGGATTTTACCAGCATCCAGAAGTGAACCACTCCAGCAATCGCCGATAGATAAACAAGTCGGTGCAGAGTCGCCCACCGTTTCCCCCCGAGCCGCTTTACCATTTTATTAGTCGAAGTGATCGCCAGTGGTACCATCAATACGAAGGCGAGCATACCGACGAGGATAAACGGGCGTTTGCCAACGTCCTGGACAACGCTAATAAGATTGAAAAGCCGGTCAAACCAAACATAAGTGAGCAGGTGTAGCGAGCCATAAAAGAATGCAAACAGGCCGAGCATGCGGCGCACTTTAACCAACGAATTAATACCAAAGATTTTCCTCAACGGTGTGACAGCGACCGTCAAGCTGAGAAAAACAAGTGTCAACATTCCCGTGGTCCTGGTAGCAAACTCAAGCGGATTAGGACCAACTCGCTTGTGGTAAAGATCCCACAAAAGCAGCACGAGCGGGATAAGAGCGTTTATGAAAACAACAACTTTAGGAAACGTCATAAGTACGAAGGACCGTCAGAAGTTCTTCACCAGGTCCATTCCTTGATACAGAGATGCAACTTGCTCCGCATAACCGTTGAATAAAAGCGTATCGCGGCGGCCGTATTCACCAATTCGTCGTTCCGTCGCCTGGCTCCAACGCGGATGCGCAACATTTGGATTCACATTCGAATAAAAACCGTATTCGTCCGGAGCCTGTATGTTCCAGGTTGTCGGCGGCTCGTCGGCTACGAGCGATATCTTCACGATCGACTTAATACTCTTGAATCCATACTTCCATGGCACAACCAGCCGGATCGGCGCCCCATCCTGCGGCGGCAGCGTTTCGTCGTACATTCCTGTCGCCATGATCGTTAGCGGATGCATCGCTTCGTCGAGACGCAACCCCTCGACATAAGGCCAATCGAGAATGCCCGTCCGTTGATTCGGCATTCGCTCGGGATCAAGCAAGGTCTGAAACGCGACATAGTGCGCCTGGGAAGTTGGTTCGACCTTCTCGAGCAACTTCTGCAACGGGAAACCGACCCACGGAATCACCATCGACCAGCCTTCAACACAGCGCAAACGGTAAATGCGTTCTTCGAGCGGAAACTTCAATAGCTCATCAATGTCAAAAACCTTTGGTTTGTTAACCAGACCCTCTACTGAAACTGCCCACGGTCGCGTAACAAACCCCTTTGCCGCGTAAGCAACGCCACTCTTCGACGTGTCAAACTCGTAAAAGTTGTTGTAGTTGGTGATTGCTTCCAAAGGCGTCAGCTTATCGTCGACCGCGAGACCTTCCTTGAGCGCCTCGGCAGTTGGCGCCTTGGCAACTTCCTGAATCTTCTCACCCTCGACTCGCTCGGCAGGAGGCGGATTGAGACGGCGATAAAGCAACGTGCTGGCTGTTGCTGTTCCAGCAAGGACTGCCGCCTGCATGAATCGCCTGCGATTTAAGTAAACGTGCTTGTCTGTAACTTTTTCTAACTTTTCCGCCATTTCTAAAACCTTGCTCTTTAGAATACCTCTATTAGTCGCTCGGTTCGCCAAATACTTACGATTTGAGAGTGGCGATTGGATTGAAAAATCAAAACTCTTGAGTAACTAGCTTACAAGAGACTAACATCACGCTCGTTCTTGAGGATCTGCCCTGTTTAAGGACGATTGCGTGGAACAACCATCAGCGTTACCTTCCAATACAACAACAGCCAACGAACCCACAGAAAGCTTTGGATTACGAAGCAGACTAATACGCTGGGGCATCGTTTTGCTCGTCGCTGCCGGCATTCTTCTGATACCGGTTCCTTCCGGCATTACTCCTCAATCGTGGCGGTTGCTCGCAATTTTTGCAGCCACGATTACGGGTTCGATCGTCCGTCCAATTCCCGGCGCTGCAATAGTCTTATTGGGCGTCACCGCACTGCCGCTTTTCAGGGTGATGACAATCAACGAAGCCCTAACCGGTTACGCTGATCCGGTTGTTTGGCTCGTGCTGGCTGCTTTCTTCATTTCGCGCGGCATGATTAAGACAGGTTTGGGGCGCCGCATCGCTTTTCTGTTTATCAAAGCCATTGGCAAGCATTCTCTCGGACTCGCATATGCCCTCGCCTCAACGGAGGCCGTGCTGGCTACAGTGATTCCGTCAACAGGTGCTCGCTCAGGTGGAATCATCTTTCCGATCGCGAAGAGTCTTGCTGAGGCGTACGAATCTCGACCTGGACCAACTGCTCGTCGGCTCGGCGGTTTTCTCATGACGAGTGTTTATCAGTGCAATGTGATTGTTTGTGCGATGTTTCTCACCGGGCAGGCGTCAAATCCGATTATTGCCCGTTTCGCAAAAGAGGTTACCGCGATTGATATCACGTACGCGCGTTGGGCCATTGGGGCAATTTTCCCCGGTCTGTTGAGCCTTCTGCTGGTGCCGTGGATCCTGTATCGCGTCTTTCCGCCCGAAGTGAAACACACACCTGCTGCAAGTGAACTGGCTTCAACCGAGTTGAAAGCCATGGGTCCGATGAAATGGTCTGAATGGTTGATGCTGCTGGTGTTTTTCCAAGTCGCGGCCCTTTGGATGACCACCAAAATCCATGGCATCGACTACGCAGTAGTAGCACTATTCGGCATCGGTGTGCTGCTGATTTCAGGTGTACTCGACTGGGAAGATCTCGTCAGCGAAAAGGCCGCATGGGGAGTATTCATTTGGTATGGCGGACTGATTCGCATGGCTGAAGCACTGGGCCAAACAGGAATCACTAAGCAATTTGCAGAAGCATCAGCAAGTTTGACTACTGGTTGGAAGTGGTGGCTCGCGCTGGCCTCGTTGCTGCTAATCTATTTCTATGCGCATTACGTCTTCGCAAGCATCACAGCACACGTGACCGCGATGTTTACCCCGTTTCTAATCGTGATACTCGCGGCCGGCGCGCCTCCATACCTGGCTGTTCTTTCGCTGGCTTACTTCTCGAACCTGTCGGCATCGTTAACTCACTACGGTACGACGCCCGCACCAATCTACTTCGGCGCCGGTTACACAACACAACGAACCTGGTGGACGGTTGGATTGATCACGTCGTTGATAACTATCTTTGTCTGGAGTTTAGTCGGTTTCACTTGGTGGAAAGTTCTCAGACTCTGGTGACAAACATGGCAGGATATTCCGGAACCCCTCTCGCAAAGAAGATTGGAATCAAGGAAGGATCTCGAATCGCGTTGGTAAACGCGCCAAAAGACTTTCAATTCGAACCGAAAGAATTGCCTGACAACGTAGAGTTCGTAAAACCTACAGCCAATTCACTCGACATTATTCTCTTTTTCGTCACCACTGAACGAACACTCGTCAAAGACTTCAGCAAAGTCGCTATAAGACTCACTGCAAACGGAATGATCTGGATCGCGTGGCCGAAGAAAAGCTCAGGCGTCTCGACTGATCTTTCGTTTGAACGCGTGCAAAAGATTGGTCTTGACTCTGGACTAGTTGACGTAAAGATCTGCGCAGTTGATGACACGTGGTCAGGACTTAAGTTTGTTTATCGTCTCAAGGATCGACCGTCTCTCAACAACTCGCGCTAGTTATCCACAGATCCTGAGGAAATCTCTGTGGAAAACGAGCTGCAGGGTTTTACAAAGCTGTTACAAGCGCACACTTAGAACACTTTGCACACGTGAGCGGCGTGCGCAAAAAGCTTTACATATGAACGTGTTAACTCCTAATACATCGCTCGTCCGTGTGTGCCAATTGTCACCTGGTCCAACCATTTTTTGAGCGCCCTACTAATTGTGGGACCACGAAAAATAAATACGAACTAGTTGCGCCAAACATGAGGCGAACAGTTTTTGGCGTACTTAATTGCATTCAAATTCTCTAATGAAATCGTATGTCTCTCAGATGCGCTTGCGACAATTCAGACACACAAAATATTCGCTTCAGACGAGTGATGTGATCACGTATCCTCTCATTCGAGAGACGTTTGCGTTGCTTGAAAGTAATGTTGAATCACAGATCGATCGACAAAATTTTGGAGTTGATTTCAAGTCGAAACAAATCTGAAAAAGGTGTTGCAAAAAAAGTGTCGATGTCTATAATGCCATCCCTCGCTGACATATTGATTGCCATTTACAAAGTTTGGATCAGCGGCCTGTTGAATGATCGTTTGAAGGTTTACTAGCTCTCATATTTTTCTCGCAATTGCCCGGAGACCTTCAACTCAGTAGTCAGGTAAATGTTGGGGCGTGACTCTTTTGTGAGTTGCGCAAGGCAATCTAGGCGATCGCCCAGTGGGATCTTCGCCAGAAAAATAACCCCCAAATCGATGTCTTTGCCGGAGGACTTAAGTGCCGGACGAAGGTGTAGTGTTGTCCGTTTACGGATTGCAAGCTAAGTCTTGATGCCCAGCCGGAGTTGTGTGATGACCGAGATACAGTTACCCCCTCAAGTAAAAGTTTGTCCTATTTGTACTAAAGAACTTCCGACATCCGAATTTGGAATTTGTCGCGCGCGTAAAGACGGACGCAATCTCTATTGCAAGAGCTGCATTCGTCAAAAGGTCACCCAGAGCCGTCGCGCTTTGAAGGAATACAAAACCGCTCGCAAGAAATACATTTCGCAACAAGTTGAAATTGCGGAGCTGCTTTCAGGTGATTCGTCCAACGGACACTATCACGCGAAAGCAATGAGCAAGTTGTCTCCTGTCGAGCGAGTTCGCGATGCGATTAGACGCGGCTCGAAAACACAACGCGAGATCGCGCAGGAAACAAAACTCGGAAAGGACGAAATAGGAGACGCATTAGCAAATCTCCTGCTTTGGACTCACGAGATCAGAACGCAGGTTGTAGATAACACTCGGCTCTATTTCCTTAACGATACAGCCGAGCCTGCAACGTTGGACGGCGAGCCACTTCCGGCTAGAAAGCGGGACGTGCCGAGTTCGTTCAGTTGCTTGCAGGGATTGATGCCCGGAAGAAACCCGGAAGGTGAACCCGCAAAAATCGGAGGCTGGGTGGCAGCCTAGCCTCCGTCATCATCCGTGTTTAATCTGTGTTACCAAATGCCTGGAGCACCTCACTGGCGTGGTCTTCGGGCTTTACCTTCTCGAAGATCTTTTTGATCTTGCCCTTTTCATCGATCAAGAAGGTGGTTCGATGAACACCCATGTACGTGCGGCCCATAAACTTCTTCTCTCCCCAAACACCGTAAGCCTCCACGATCATTCGATCCGTGTCGGCTAAGAGTGTGAACGGAAGACTGTATTTCGTCGCGAACTTCTGGTGAGACTTTTCGCTGTCTGGTGAAACACCCAACACGGTAATACCCTGCTTTTTGAACTGGGAAAAAGCATCACGAAAGGAACAGGCCTCCTTAGTACAACCAGGCGTGTCGTCCTTCGGATAGAAATAGAGCACCACTTTCTGTCCGCGGAGATCTTTCAGGCTGACAGTTTCGCCGTTGGCGTCTTTAGTTTTGAATGCAGGTGCAGTCGATCCCTCTTTGAGCATGTTTCGTCCTTTGTCGCGGGAATGGTCTAATACCCGAATTGTAGAGGATCAAGGTCACTTTCATGAAAGCTACCACAAAAAACAAGCACAACTACTGGATGGTGAAACAGGAACCCGAAACCTACTCCTGGGATGATTTCGTAAAGGACGGCAGCACTGATTGGTCGGGCGTGCGAAACTATCAAGCCAGAAACAATCTGCGCTCGATGAAACCGGGAGACAAGGTTCTTTTTTATCATTCCGGCAAGGGGAAAGAAGTCGTGGGGTTAGCGGAGGTTGTGAAAGGTGCATACCCCGATCCGACTGCCGACGATCCGCAGTGGGTGGCGGTTGATCTTAAACCAGTCAAGCCACTGGCAAATTCAGTTCAGTTGGCCGCGATCCGGTACGACAAGCGTCTTAGCCAACTGCCTTTGATTCGGCAGTCGCAACTCTCAGTGATGCCTCTGACCAAGGACGAATTTGACGTGATCGTGTCGATGGGAAGCAACAAAACGCGCAGACGGCAATAACGGAGGATACAGAATGTTCAAACAACTCGACTACACGATGATTGTTGTTTCCGACATGCAGCTGGAGGTTAGTCTCACGGGATGAACAGGATTTACATGATTTACAGGATAAATCTTGTTCATCTTGAAAATCTTGTAAATCCTGTGAAGCCTTACTCGAAAAGCAGACCACTCTCGCTTTCTTCAGGCGTCGCAGAATCCTTCAACCTCGGATAAACCTTGAACAACGGTTCTGGAGCAGGAACACGTTCCTCTTTCAGAGCCGCTTTGATCTCTATCGCGTTAACAACGGCCTGCCCGCGGAAGTGATTGTTCGTGATCACGTAAGTTTCGCGTGTTTGCTTAGCAACTTCTTTAATTCTCACCAGCCACGGATCGAGCTCATCAATCGAATAGAGATAGTTGTATCGCTCATCACGCGGCGCCTTGTCACGAAACCAGTTCTGATAGTTCCTGCCATGCATCCTGACGTAACCCACACGCGATGTTGTTAATGCCGCCGGCTTAATTGATTTCTTAAACACCGGTTGATCGATGTTGCAGATCCCCACGCCGCGTTCCTCGAGCCATTCATACACCTCCGGCGTGTTCCATGACGTATGCCGGACTTCCAACACCAACGGATAATCAGAAAACTTCTCCAACAACTTTGCGAGGTAAATACGGTCGTCAGCGGTGTTCTTGAAAGACCATGGAAACTGGAGCAGCACGGCGCCGAGTTTGCGAGCCTTCACAAGCACATCCATTCCCTGCCGAAACTCCTTTTCATCTTTTTTCGTCGCCTTCCCGCGTTCGTGTGTGAAGAGACGGTTCAACTTGGCTGTGAAGGCGAACTCCTTATTCCCAACCACGCGAGTAGCCCACGATTTTGTCGTCGAAGGCGTTGGTGGCCGGTAAAAACTGCTGTTGATTTCAATCGTGTTGAAAAACCTTGTCAGGTATTCGAGCGGATCGAACGACTTTCCCGGTTTCTGAGGATAGACCACATGCTCCCAGTCCTTATAGGACCAGCCGGCTGGACCGATGCGAACAATTTGTTTCGGCATTTCACGATTTTTATAGTGTCGCGTTTGCAAGAAAGCAAACCATTTGACAGGATTAACAGAACTTTAGAAAGGAGGTGACACCAATGCGTCTGACTGAGATGGTTTCGTGTTCTGGTTGAGCGGCGAAGCTTAGCCCGAGCTTACTCGCTCAAGTTTTGAGCGGGCTACCTAAACAACCCAGCGATCCAAACCTGATTGTCGGCTTTGATACAGCCGACGACGCGGGTGTATACCGCCTTCGAGACGACCTCGCACTCGTGCAAACGCTCGATTTCTTCACTCCGATCGTCGACGACCCGTACGACTATGGCCGCATCGCCGCGCTCAATTCGATTAACGACGTCTGGGCCATGGCCGGAACTCCGATCACAGCGATGGCAATTACTTGTTTCCCCAAGAAGGGTGTCGATCCCGCGATTCTGGGCGAGATCATGCGTGGCGGGTTGGAGACGATAAATAAATATGGCGTCACATTGATTGGTGGTCACAGTGTCGACAACGAGCAGATCATGTTTGGTTACTCAGTTACCGGAGTTATTGATCCAAACAAAGTTGCGACTAACTCAGGCGCTCGTCCTGGCAATGTGATCATTCTCACCAAACCGATCGGGACGGGAGTTATTTCAACGGGAATCAAAAAAGGGCGCGCTGCCGATTCAGTCATTGCGGGTTCGGTGGAGACGATGCTTACACCCGGGAAATACGCAGCGGAAGCGATGCGCGAGTTTGGCGTCAAAGCTGCGACTGACGTTACGGGCTTTGCTCTTCTTGGTCATTCATGGGAAATGGCGTGTGCGAGTAAAGTCACAATTGAGATTGACGCTCCAGCCGTTCCTCTTCTCGACGGCGCGTTGGAATTAGCATCTCAAGGGATGTTGACGAGCGGCGACAAGACAAATCGCGAATATGTCGCCGGTGATGTGCAGCTAGATCCGTCTGTCGATGAAAATCTTGTAAAGTTGTTTTTTGATCCCCAAACCGCGGGCGGGATGCTAATCGCGATCTCAGAAGACAAAGCCGAAGCGCTCCTGGCCACGCTCAGCAAAAATTATCCCCATGCGCGCATCATCGGGCGCGTCCAACCTCCAGCCCCCAGTTCGATCGTTGTCAACGGTGGCAGGTGAGATGGATCTTTCAAGCAGGGTTACTACACTCAACGATTCAAAAGTAAACACAAAGCCGCGCTACGTTCTTTACTGGATGCAGATGTTCAAGCGCGCCAGTCACAATTACGCGCTTAACTTTGCGATCCAGATGGCAAACGAGCACGGGTTGCCACTCGTCGTCTACGAGGGACTGAAGTTTTATTACCCTTGGGCAAACGATCGGTTACATACGTTCATACTCGAGGGCGTAGCCGAGAAACAGGCGGAGTTTTCAGAACGTGGGATTCGTTACATTTTCTACCTGCAGAGAAACGACCGCGATCCGAAGCACACCGTGGCTGAGCTCGCACGCGAGGCGGCGTTACTCGTTACCGACGACTATCCGTGTTTCATAATTCCCGACCATAACGAGCGCATTGCGCAGTTGAATCTACCGGTCTATGCCGTCGATGCTAACGGCATGGTTCCGCTTTCAGCGCTGCCGAAAGAGGAATATGCTGCTTACACGATTCGTCCCAAGATCCAGCGTCTACTTCCTGACTTGCTATGCCATATTGTCACGCCACACTTAGAAGTGCAGAAGCCAGCGCTCAATGTTGAATGTCCTGGAACCACCGTGACGGCTGACAATATTCCGGAGCTCGTGGCGCAGTGTGACATCGATCACAGCGTCACGCCCTCCAACCTCTATCACGGCGGCACAAATGCTGGACGAAAGCGTCTCAAACACTTCGTGGGCAATATCCTGCCTTACTACGACAAGACGCATAACGAACCCTCGGTTGACGGTGTCTCACGTCTGAGCCCGTATCTACACTTTGGCTTCTTGTCGATTCAGGAAATTGTCGCGGCGGTAGAACACGCGAAGGCCCCGAAAGCGGCGAAGGACGCATTTCTCGAACAGGCAATAGTGCGGCGCGAACTCTCATTCAATCTCACGCGACACAATCCATACTACGATTCATTGAAATCGCTGCCGTCCTGGGCGTTGCAGACCATGCGCGAGCACGCCGACGATCCACGTCCCGAACTGATTGACGAAGAAAAGATCGAGGCGGCTGAAACCTACGACGAACTCTGGAACGCCGCCCAGCGCGAATTGGTTCACACGGGACACTTGCACAATTACGTGCGCATGCTTTGGGGGAAGAAGGTAATCGAGTGGCAGCGAACGTATGAAATGGCCTTCGAACTCCTCGTGCACTTGAACAACAAGTACGCGCTCGATGGCCGCGATCCGAATTCGTACGCGGGAATTCTCTGGTGTTTCGGCAAGCACGATCGCCCGTGGTTCGAGCGCGAAATCTTCGGCACCATCCGCTACATGACGTCGCGAAGCATGGCGAAGAAGTTCAACGCTCGTCGCTACATGGGATCGGTATAGGGGAATTGAGCGCCACTTTGGAGTGTGGTGACTTGTCACCGCTTTGGTAAACACCAAAGCGCCAACAAGTTGGCGCACTCCAAGGAGATACCCATTATTGTTTTGCGCTCCCAAGAGTTATTATTACTTTCAAACCATGGCTTCAACGATTCGTGAGATTTCAGGGCCGGATCCCGTTTCGATTGCGGATCTGTACAAGCAGGTTCGAGCGCGCACGATGGAAATTGTCGCACCGCTCGAGATTGAGGATTATGTAATCCAAACCGCCGAATTCATGAGCCCGCCACGCTGGCACATCGGCCACACGTCCTGGTTCTTCGAAACTGTCCTACAAGCCCATAAGCCAGGTTATCGAGTCTATTCAGAGGATTTTCTTTTTTACTTCAACTCGTATTACGAAGGCTTCGGCGAACGAATCGAACGGCCTAAACGCGGCACCAAGTCGCGCCCGACAGTTAAAGAAACCGTCGCATACCGAAAACACATCGACGAGCAGGTGCTTTCATTGCTGGAATCACCGGAAAACCCACAAATCCTTCTTTCGCTAGTGCGACTGGGTCTCGAACACGAGATGCAGCACCAGGAATTACTTGTCTACGACATCAAGCATCTCCTGTGCGATCAGTTTGACGCGCCGTTCAAACCGTTGCCGAAAGCGACATCGAAAGTCGAAGGGATGGCTGAGATCGAAGGTGGGCTGTACTGGCTAGGATTTGACACAGGCCAAAGCGGCGCCAGGCCGCCGCACTCCAAAGAGTTTGCATTCGACAACGAAAAGCCCCGTCATCAAGTCTTCTTGCGGGACTTCGCGCTCGACAAAGCCCCGGTCAGCAACGGCGACTTTCTCGACTTCATTAACGATGGTGGCTATCAAAACTTCCGCTGGTGGTTTTCAGAAGGTTGGGAAGCTGTCAATCGCGAACAATGGCGCGCACCGCTTTACTGGGAGCTGCACGACAACGAATGGATGATTCGCGACTTTTCAGGTCTGCACCCGGCCGCGAGTCGAAAAGATGAGCCCGTCTGTCACGTCAGTTACTTCGAAGCATCTGCGTTTGCCAAGTGGGCCGGCAAAAGGCTGCCGACCGAGGGGGAATGGGAGAAGGCGGCGTGCTATGATGCGCGTCGCAAAGTCAGGACAGCATTTCCGTGGGGCGACATTGACCCCGGCAGCGGCAACACAAATCTTTTCGAGAATGGTTTCTGGTCAGTGGCCCCCATCGGCGCCTTTCCGGAAGGCGCGAACGCTTACGGCTGCCAGCAGATGATTGGCGACGTCTGGGAGTGGACCACTTCCGACTACGTGCCGTATCCGGGATTCAAATCCGAGTTTGACGAATACAACGACAAGTGGTTCGTCAACCAGAAGGTTTTGCGCGGTGGCTCGTTTGCCACGCCGCAGTTGCACATCCGAGCAACATACCGAAACTTCTTTCACGCCCATGAGCGCTGGATGACTTCGGGATTTCGGTTAGCCACAGATTTAACGGATCTTAAAAAAGATTCACGCGGATAGGCCTACCTAATCGAAGGAGAAACATCATGTCCCCAGTACTTCGAAGACTATTCTTCAGTTGTGTTCTTGTGGTGTTTGTAACCGCGTCCGTGTTCGCCCAGACCGAATCACGCGGCGGCACTGAAGCAGGCGGCGCCAGTAGTCCGGTGACGCCCGCGAAAAACACGCCGATCAACCCGAAATACACGACACCAAAATCGCCACTCGACACAGCCTACGGAGCGAAGATCGCCGAGTTCACCACTGAAAAATACTTCATGACGGAGCTCGTCGATCACTTGCCGCTGTCTGACAAGGTGCCTTCTCCTGAAAAGGTTCTGGGATACGCGATCGGAACTCCAAACAAGCTCACTTACACGAAAGATCTTTACCGTTACTATCGCGAGCTCGCCAAGGCATCGCCGCGCGTGCGCGTGTTAATCGCGCCGGAAAAGAGCGAAGAAGGTCGCGAGCAATTGCTCGTGCTGGTAAGTAATGAAGAGAATCTTGCAAAACTCGATCGCTACAAGGAGATCACCGCAAAACTGGCCGACCCGCGAAAGCTCAGCGAGACAGAAGCGCACACGCTGATCGCAGAAGGAAAACCGTTTTACTGGGCTTCCGGCTCGATTCACTCGCCCGAAACCGGTTCGCCGGAAATGCTGATGGAGATGGCTTACCGTCTAGCAGTTGAAGATTCTCCGTTTATCGAAGACATTCGCAAGAACATGATCGTGATGATCACTCCGGCGCTCGAAGTCGATGGTCGTGATCGCATGGTCGATCTTTACAACTATCGCAAAGCGAATCCGGGCAAACCGTCGCCGCCACTGCTCTATTGGGGTAAGTACGTGGCACACGACAACAACCGCGACAGTTTAGGACTCGCCCTCGCACTCACCCGCAACCAGATGCGGACGTTTCTCGAGTATCACCCGCAGGTGCTTCACGATCTGCACGAATCGGTGCCCTATCTCTACACGATGACTGGCACCGGCCCGTACAACGCGTGGCTCGATCCGCTGGCGATCGACGAGTTTCAGTTGCTGGCTTATCACGAGATCGAAGAGATGACGAAGCGTGGCGTTCCTGGCGTCTGGACACACGGTTTTTACGACGGTTGGGCGCCAAACTACATGCTCTACATCGCCACCGGTCACAACTCGATCGGTCGCTTCTACGAAACGTTCGGCAACGGCGGCGCCGACACACGCGAACGAACGCTTAACGCGAATCAAACGTCGCGTGTTTGGTACCGGCCCAATCCGCCGTTCCCGCGTGTGAACTGGTCCATGCGCAATAACGTCAACATGCAGCAGTCAGCAATCCTGTTTGCGATGAACTTTGTTGCCAAAGAAAAAGAGCGTTTTCTGAACAACTTCTATCTGAAAAGCAAACGCTCAATCGCGAAAGCGTCGAATGAAGGGCCTGCCGCTTACATCATTCCCGGCGAGACGCCGCGTCCAGTCGAAGCTGCTGACATGGTGAATCTGATGCGGATGCAGGGAATTGAAGTGCATCGCGCCACGAAAGAGTTCAGTGTCAAGGATCAGAAGTATCCGGCAGGTTCTTACATCATCAGGATGGACCAGCCGTATTCGCGAATGGCTGACATGCTGCTCGACACGCAGTATTACAACGTCACCGACCCGAATCCGTACGACGACACTGGCTGGACCATGGGTGCAATGCGCAACGTCAAAACTGTGCGCGTTCTCGATAAGAGCGTGCTCGACGCACCTGCAACGCTGCTCACCGCAGATGCGAAGGTAACGGGACAGCTTACTGGACCCGCTTCCGCCGTCGCGTACATAATCAATCACAACACCGACAACACACTCGCTACATTACGCTTCAGGTTGAAAGACGTGAAGATGAGTGCTGCGGAAGACTCTTTCAAGATCGGCGATCAGCAGTTTAATACCGGTTCGTTCATTTTGAAGAAGGATGGCAATCCGGCGGACTTGCGAGCGCGTTTGGAGTCGGCTGTCACTGAGCTCGGCCTCAAAGCAGTCGGCGTAGACAAACTGCCAGACGTAAAGACTCACGAGCTGGCAGTGCCACGCATCGCGATTGTTCATACCTGGACCAACACTCAAAACGAAGGTTGGTATCGAATCGAGTTTGACAGACTACGAATTCCATACTCGTACATTTCCGATCACGTGATTCGCAACACGCCAAATCTTCGCGAGAAGTTTGACGTGTTGATCTTCCCGCCTGTCGGTGGCTCGGCGCAGACGATCGTCAACGGCATGCCGAGACGTGGCGATGCGATTCCCTGGAAGGCATCTGCGATAACGCCAAACTTTGGCAGCTCGCCGGATCAGACTGACGACATGCGTGGCGGAATGACAGTTGTCGGTATCGCCAACTTGCAAAAGTTCATTGAAGACGGTGGATTGTTTATCACCATCGGCGGAGTCGCTCAGATACCAATCGATTACGGCATCACGACCGGCGTTTCAATTCAACCGGCAGACAAACTTCAGGCTCGCGGTTCGATTTACAACTCGACATTCGCGGATCGGAAGAGTCCGATTGCATATGGCTACGATGAAAAATTGCCGATTTACTTTAGCCAATCACCGCTGTTTCAGGTGCAGACCGGTGGAGGCGGCGGTCCGGGTGGTGGAGGCGGTGGCGGCGGTCAGGGGGCTGGCGGTTCAGGATCACGTGCTTCGGGACGCGGCAGCGTAACTGATCCGGACGTGATTCAGGCAATGCCGCAGCCACGACCAGCCGATCCAAATAACCGGCCCGATCCCGATGCTGAACAGCGTCAGAGTCCATTCTACACGCCACCACATTTGCGCCCACGCGTCGTGCTGCGCTTTGCGTCTGATGAGAAGAACCTGTTAATCAGCGGCATGTTAGCGGGTGCTAATGAACTCGCGAACCGGCCCGCGATTGTTGATGTGCCGGTTGGGCGCGGTCACGTGGTGATGTTTGCGACGAATCCCATGTGGCGACATCAAACACAGGGCGAGTTCTTCCTGTTGTTTAATGCGGCGCTGAATTACGACAATCTCAGTGTTGGACGCTCCGAAGGCCGCGGGCAAGGACAGCGGCCTAGCAGTGCGGACGACGACGATCAATAAAAGTTTAGGAAGAAATTTCACGCGAAGGCGCAAAGGGCGCAAAGAAGAATTCTACTTCGTTGAATAACTTTGCCTCTTTGCGTCTTTGCGTGAGAAAAATGTGTGATGGAAGCAATTCTCTCTGAAATTGAAACGCGTGTGTTGGGGTCACTGATCGAGAAACAAGTGACCACGCCGGAATACTATCCTCTGACGCTCAACGCGTTAACGCTCGCATGCAATCAGAAGAACAACCGAAATCCGGTCACTTCGTATTCTGAGAACCAGGTTGCAGATGCGTTGGAGAGCCTGCGCGAAAAGAATCTCGCTTACGTTTTCTACGGCAGCACGAGCCGCGTTCCGAAGTACAAGCACGTGATGCCCGAGGTCATGCACCTGAGTCATCCGGAGATGGCGCTGATGTGCGTCCTGATGTTGCGCGGTGCGCAAACACTCGGCGAGTTACGCGGAAATGGAGCACGGCTGCACGAGTTTTCAGGTCTTGAAGAAGTTGAGGAGACTCTTAACAAACTGATCACGAGAGATCCTGATCCCCTCGTTGCACGTCTGCCGCGACAGCCGGGGCAAAAGGATGGACGGTTTGCTCACCTGCTTTCGGGTGAGATTGACCTTGAGGCTCTTGCCGAGAGTGAAAGAGCGCAGCCAGTTAGTTCATCGCGTCGATCTGGGTTGGAGCAGAAGGTCGAAGAGCTCGCCGCTGAAGTCCAGAAGTTAAAAGAACAATTCGAGCAGTTCAAAAAACAGTTCGAGTAATTGTTTTGTTTCATGCGTGGGCGTGCGGCCCAGCTATGCAAACAGCGGGTGAGCGAAGTATAATGCTCGTCCCTATGAACCTCGGGATTTTTCATCCAGCAGTGGCGCGCTGGTTTGCGCGCAGCTTTCCCGCAGCCACCGATCCGCAACTGCGGGCATGGCCTGAAATCAAGAAGCACCGGCATACGTTGATTGCCGCACCTACCGGATCGGGAAAAACTCTCGCAGCATTTTTATCAGCCATCGATGACCTCGTTCGACTCGGTCTCGAAGGACAGCTCGACGATTCCACCCACGTCATCTACGTCTCACCGCTGAAAGCACTCAGCAACGACGTGCAGCGTAATCTCCAGGTTCCGCTCGAGGGGATTCAGGAGGAGTTGAAAGCTCTCGGTCTACCCGAGGTCAACATCCGAACGCTCGTCCGCACCGGTGACACGCCCGCTTCCGAACGCACAGCGATGACGAAGCGTCCGCCGCATATCGTCGTCACTACACCAGAATCGCTCTACATCCTGCTGACCAGCGACGGCGGACGACGCATGTTGGAGACTGCGCGAACGCTGATTCTAGACGAAATTCACGCAGTTGTTGGCGACAAGCGTGGTTCGCACCTCGCGCTTTCAATCGAACGACTGCAACAACTCGTTTCCCAACATTCTCAAAACGATTCCGGCAAGTCATCGCTGGTTCGCATCGGTCTATCCGCCACGCAGCGACCGATTGAAGAAGTCGCGCGCTTCCTCGTTGGCATTGAGAACGTCGACGCTAACAACGTTCCCGACTGCTCCATCATCGACAGTGGCCATGCAAGAAAACTCGATATCGCCATCGAGTTGCCAGAGTCGCCTTTGCAGGCCGTGATGTCCGGCGAAGTTTGGGACGAAGTTTACGATCGACTCACGCAACTGATTCGCCAGCACAAGACCACGCTGATCTTTGTGAACACACGCCGGTTGGCTGAACGAGTCGCGCGTCACCTCGGTGAAAGAATCGGCGAAGAGAACATTGCTGCGCATCACGGAAGTCTCGCTCGCGAACACCGTCTGGTGGCAGAGCAACGGCTGAAGGCGGGTGAGCTAAGCGCGCTCATTGCCACGGCATCGTTGGAGCTTGGTATCGATATCGGCGATGTGAATCTGGTTTGCCAGCTTGGCTCGACTCGTTCAATCGCCAGTTTCCTGCAACGTGTTGGCAGGTCGAATCACACGGTTGCTGGGTTTCCGAAGGGCAGGATCTTTCCACTCTCGCGCGATGAACTGGTTGAGTGTGCAGCGATTGTCGATTCGGTTCGTCGCGGTGAGCTCGACCACTTAGAGATACCCGAAAAGCCACTGGACATTCTGGCGCAGCAGATCGTAGCAGCGGTTGGTGCCGAAGAATGGTCCGAAGACGATCTATTCCGAACTGTCAAACGCGCCTATCCCTATCGCAATCTGGAACGTGAACAGTTTGACGCGATCGTGCGGATGCTCGCGGAAGGATTTACGACGAAGGGCGGACGGCGCTCGACTTATCTGCATCACGACGCCGTCAATCAACGATTGCGGGGTCGCAGAGGCGCTCGACTGGCTGCTATCACCTCCGGAGGTGCGATTCCAGACACGGCTGACTATGCCGTTGTGCTGGAGCCGAGCGAACTGGTGATCGGATCAGTGAATGAAGACTTTGCGATCGAGAGTTTGCAGGGCGATATCTTCCAACTCGGAAATACTTCGTGGCGTGTGCTTAGAGTAGAGCAGGGGAAAGTTCGAGTCGAGGATGCTCATGGGCAGCCGCCTTCGATTCCGTTTTGGTTGGGTGAAGCCCCGGCGCGCACGCATGAGCTATCCATTTCGGTTTCGCGATTACGAGAGGAAGTTGGGACGCGGATTAACGCGGATGAAGACGGATCTGGGGTTAATCTCGAGCGGGCCGTGGAGTGGCTGACGGATGAGGTGGGAATATCTCTATCGGCTGCGGAGCAGATTGTGGATTATTTGGCGGGCGCGAAGATCGTTTTGGGTGTGATGCCGTCGCAGGAGAATCTTGTGCTCGAGAGGTTCTTTGATGACAGTGGCAGCATGCAGTTAGTGTTGCACTCACCATTTGGGAGTCGTATCAATCGGGCCTGGGGCCTCGCTTTGCGAAAGCGGTTTTGTCGCAAGTTCAACTTCGAACTGCAAGCCGCAGCCACTGAAGATGCGATTGTTCTGTCGCTTGGACCAACGCACAGTTTTCCGCTCGACGATGTTTTTCATTATCTGAACTCCAAAACAGTAAGACAGCTTCTGTGTCAGGCTTTGCTTGATGCGCCGATGTGGAATATTCGCTGGCGCTGGAATGTGACTCGTTCCCTCGCTGTGCTGCGTCGTCGTGGCGGACGCAAGATTCCGCCGCAGTTGCAACGCATGGATGCGGAGGATCTTCTGACTGCGATCTTTCCGGACCAGGTCGCGTGTGCAGAAAATCTGACCGGAGAAAGAGAGATTCCATCACATCCGCTCGTCGATCAAACAGTCAAAGACTGCCTGGAAGAGGCGATGGACATCGAAGGCCTCGAGCGTCTGCTGACGTCGATTGAGCGAAACGAGAAAAATCTTTTTGCTCGTGACGTAATTGAGGCTTCGCCACTCTCTCAGGAAATACTCAACGCACGACCGTACGCCTATCTCGACGATGCGCCGCTCGAGGAGCGTCGCACACGAGCCGTATTTCAACGTCGCTGGCTCGATCCGGAGACAGCCAGCGATATGGGCAAACTCGATCAGGCTGCGATCGATCGCGTGCGTGAAGAAGTTTGGCCGGAGCCGCGCAATGCCGATGAACTCCACGATGCACTCGTTGAGCTGGGTTTTCTGACCGAAGCCGAGGGCACAGACTGGCAAGACTTCTTTGCTGAGTTGAATGCCGATCGTCGTGCCGCAGTGATGACTACCGGAACGCCTGCCGCGCCGGCGAAGAAGTTGTGGGTCGCCGCCGAGCGTCTGCCGCAACTCCAATCTAATTATCCCAACGCACAACTGGAACCGCCGATTGTCGCGCCTGAAAGTGTCTCGCGCACTGCGTGGACTCCGGAAGACGCCCTGGTCGAGATTATTCGTGGACGACTTGAAGGATCGGGACCAGTGACTGTCCAGCAGTTGATCGACTCTTCCGGTCTCAACAAGTTGGAAATCGAGACTGCTCTGCTGAAGCTCGAAGCGGAAGGTTTTGTAATTCGCGGGAAGTTCACACCGGGCACAACCGAAACTGAGTGGAGTGCCCGTCGCCTGCTGGCTCGCATTCACAGTTACACCTTAAACCGGTTGCGACAGGAGATTGAGCCTGTCGCCACCAGCGACTTCATCCGTTTCCTGCTTGCCTGGCAAAAGGTCGCGCCAGACCATCAGATGGAAGGTCCGGAAAGTCTCAAAGCCATCATCGAGCAGTTGGAAGGTGTGGAAGCACCGGCGGCAGCGTGGGAAGGTGAACTGCTACCCGCGCGCATGGTCGAATACGATCCCGCATGGCTCGATGCTCTGTGCTTGTCCGGTGAAGTGGTTTGGGCGCGACTCACTCCACTCGCGCGTTCGGCAGCGGTCGAGAGTGGGGAAAGATCGCGCGGATCGGGTCCGGTTCGAAATACTCCAATCGCACTTCTGCGACGAAAGAACTTTGCACTCTGGAGTTCTGTATTTCCACAACCAGCACCAGCGAGCATCACAGAGTTTTCAACCACCACGCAGGCGGTCTACGACTATCTGATGACGCGTGGAGCTTCGTTCTTCACTGACATCGTTGAGAACACGAAGTTGTTGCGCAGTCAGGTCGAGGAGGCACTTGCCGAACTCGTTGCGAACGGCATAGTCGTTTCAGACAGTTTCGCAGGATTGCGCGCTTTGTTAACGCCAGGAAGTCGGAAGACGCAAGCGGCTGCGCGGCGTAAGCACCGGCAGCCGGTTTATGAAATGTCGAGTGCTGGTCGCTGGTCGATTCTCCAACGCAACACCGCGCCAAACTTGAACGACCAAACTCTGACTGAAGAAGTAGCCTGGGCGCTTCTCAAACGCTATGGCGTAGTTTTCAAACGTCTACTGGAGCGAGAAGGCATATCGTTGCCGTGGCGCGTATTGCTGCGCTTCTACCATCGTCTCGAGGCGCGTGGGGATATTCGCGGTGGTCGCTTCGTCGCCGGGATCTCGGGTGAACAGTTTGCCCTCCCGGAAGCGATTGGAATGTTGCGTGCGATTCGTCGCGCCGGACCGCAGGAGAGTTTGATTTCGGTTAGTGCAGCCGATCCTTTGAACCTCGTCGGCATCATCGTTCCCGGTAGTCGAATCACGGCGCACACGAGCAACAGAATTCTTTACCAGGATGGTGCTCCCATCGCTTCCTTCGAATCCGGAGAAACACGCTTTCTCGTGGAACTGAGCCGCACTATGGAATGGAAAGCCAAGGCCGCCCTGATGCGCAAAGCCACCCGCCCCGAGCTCCGCTCCTACCTACAACGTCCAGCGTAATCGCCACAAAAGGGCACAAAAAGCACAAAAAACTGGAATCCGAGGGTAATTGGGAGTTGTTTTAGGTTGGACAGGCGTTAACCCTAGTTCAACAAGGTGTCTATGAAAGCATTAGCCCAAACAAAACAAATCCTCTCGATACAGTTACCGTTCACCCGGCGTCGCACGCTGAAGTATTCGCTGGTGAGACCGCGAACCTCAGTGCCTTCAACCAACGAGTTTATGCGCGTCAACAACGCGACCGTTCGAGAAGGCAGATCTCATCGCGTGTGGCCGCCTGAAGTTCTGCGTGCATTTCAGACAGCTGAAATCGTCACCGAACTCCAAACTCAACACTACGTGCTCCGCGACAGCAGCATCACGCGAGTCGCTCGATAAGACCTATTGCTGCGACGGAGCTTGCTTGTTCTGCTCGTCGAGCCAGGTCTTCAGCGGCGCGAAGTAATCGATAATCGCAGTCGCATCCATCTTGTCTTCTCCGGTCATTGCCTTGAGCGCTGCGGGCCACGGTTCACTCGTACCCATCGCCAGCATCGCTTTCAGCTTCTCGCCGGCCTTCTTGTTTCCATAAATCGAGCACTGGTAAAGCGGACCGCTGAATCCAGATTCGCGACAAAGTGCTCGATGAAACTGAAACTGCAGAATCGCTGCGAGGAAGTAACGCGCGTATGGTGTGTTTGCCGGCACGTGATACTTCGCACCCGGATCGAAGTCCTGTTCAGTACGTGGCACTGGCGGCGCAACGCCCTGATACTTCTCACGCAAATCCCACCATGCTTTGTTGTATCCGTCCGGCTTGACTTGATTTGAGAAGACTTTCCAACGCCACTGGTCCACCAGATAACCAAATGGCAGGAACGCGACTTTGTCGAGCGCGCGGTTCAGCAAAAATCCGATGTCCGCACTTTGGTCCGGAACCTTGTCGATAAAACCCAACTGCTTCAGATACGGCGGCGTCACTGACAAAGCGATCGTGTCGCCAATCGCTTCGTGAAACGCATCGTTTGCGCTGTCGCGAAAGAGGAAAGGCTTGGTCGCGTAAGCCATCTGATAATAGTTATGGCCCAACTCGTGATGCACCACTGAGAAGTCTTCCTCGTTGATCTGTACACACATCTTCAGTCGCACATCTTTTTCATAGTCGATGTCCCATGCACTCGCATGACAAACAACTTCGCGATCCGCAGGTTTTGTGAATAGAGAACGCTCCCAGAAGGTCGGCGGCAGCGGATCGAAGCCAACTGAGGTGAAGAAACCTTCACCGTAACGAACCATCTGCTTTGCGTCTGTATTCTTCCCTTTGAGTATTTGTGTCAGGTCGTAGCCACGATCGGCGTTTGCCGGGGCGAGCAGCGGATAGATATTTCCCCACGTTTGCGCCCACATGTTACCGAGCAGGTGCGCGGGAATCGGTTTGTCTTCACTAACGACGTCTTTACCATATTTCTCAGACAGCTTGCGGCGCGTGTAAGTATAGAGCGAGTCGTAAAGCGGTTTAACCTGCTGCCACAGTCGTTCCATTTCCGCCGCAAACGCATCCGGCTCCATGTCGTACTTCGAACGCCACATCGCGCCCGTGTCCTTGAAGCCCATCTCTTCCGCGCCCTTGTTACTCAACTCGACAAAGCGTACGTAGTCTTTGCGAATCGGGATGGCAATCTGATGCCAGCCCAGCCAGGCTTTCTTCAGTTCCTCAGGATCGCGACTGTTGCCGATAATCTGTTCCAGATCGGGAAGACTCAAACATTTTCCCTTGTCGCCTTCGGGACAATATTTACCCTTGCCGTAATCTCCTTCCATCCCTGCCGCGATCTTTGTGAGTTCGCTGCGGAGGGCAGGATCTTTTGGCGCCGGCAGCGTGAGCGAGAGTTTCAGCAGTTTGAGCTTTCGTTTGGCTTCGGGCGAGAGATCGACATTGTCGAATCGACGTGCTTGTTCGGCGAGTTCGGTTGTCGCTGCGATCAGGTTCTCGTTTGCTTCAGCGGCAAGCGTTTCGGTGTCGTCGGTGACGAAGGTGCTTTTCACCCAATCAGCTCGGCCTGCTTTGATACTTAGATCCATCAGACGCTTTTCGGCGTCACCAAGAAATTTGTCTGCGTCCCCGGCGCCAGACGATGAAAGTGAATTTGGATTATCAGTACACGACATAAGCACTAGTCCTATGCAAAGAAGAGAGAAGAGGCCCAGCCACAATTGGCGGCCATGACGAGTGAATCTCACCGTTAACCTCCTGCCGAGTCATTGGTTTTCGAAAAGGGGATTGGGACCACCAATATAACGAGGATCGCGGCAATGCTCAAACCTATCCACAGATTACACAGATTGATTTACAGAAGAGGGGAGATTGAAGGACTGGGTGAGGTCCAGTCTTACAGCTTGATAATTCGGACCGTTACGGGCGTACGATGCCCTTTTTGATGTTTCGCTGCCAAGCTTCGTAATTTCGAATGCGGCGCTTGGCCTGCTTGCGAGTCAGTTTCATTTCCTGGGCTACGAAGTCGATTCGTTGAGTCCGATCCTTTTTCTTATCGAACCGGTCCCCCGGCGCTCTGAGGTAATACTTGTACGCCGTGACCCACTCTGCTTTTACTTCTTCGGTGGCTTGAACGCCCCGTGTCTCTGGCATGCCTGCGGGCTCCCTTCAGGAGGATTTTTTCGTTTCCGGATTTTACACGGAGGGCAGAAAAATCTCAAAAATTTGGTTGTGGGTAATAGTGTGTTGCTCAAACATTGCTGGGTCCCGGAGGGACCAAATGTTTATAGCCACGCCTCCTAAAAGTTAATTAGGGCTCCAGCGGAGCCGAATGTTGCTAAACGGACACATCGCGCTCCGCTGGAGCGCGGTCCTAAGGCTGGAGGTGGCTATAAACATCTGGCCGCGCCGCGGCCAATACACAATTACACCATTACGAAAAATTTCAACCAACGATCTTTTTAGTTTCGAGCGTTTTTGTGGCTAATTTCGCTTTAACCAGCGAAGGAGTGACAGGGTGCTCAGGACTATGGCGATTCCTATCAACCCGTACACGAAGTAAGTAACCACATCAGAGTTCAGAAACGCTATCATTTGGCGCCCAAAATAAAGCGCGAGTACCGCTTCGACGCCGAATCGAATAAGTCGACCCAGGAAGACTGCGGTCAACAGTTTGCCACGTGGCGACTGCAACGCGGACGCAGTCATGACGACTGGCGTAAATGGAAATGGCGGTGGGATCAGCGTCGCAATGAAGACGGTGATGCCGCCTTTGTTTTCCAGTTTTTGTTTTAGTTTCTCGACTCGTTTCGCGCTTATAAAACGCTCCAATCCTTTCTCCCCGGCCTTTCGCATAATCACGTCTATCACAAAAACACCGACTACAGATCCAATCGCTGAACTAAGCACGTAGGGAATCCAAATCCAGGTATTTCGATTTGAGCTTACAAGTGCGATCAGCAGTAGATCGTTTCCGAACGGAAGCACGAGAAACGACGAGTCGAGTGCGCTCATGAGGAAGAGACCAAGCAGTCCCATCCTCCTAAAGAACCGGAAGATCGATCTCGTGGCTGCAACCGTGAAGAGAGAAGGCAAAAGTGCCGGCAATCGAAGGATCCCCTTTACAGTCTGGTCGGTTCAGGCGTAGAGGGGTCTGTGATTGGTATAGGCTGATCTGGCTCGCGAACAGGAGCCTGGGGTTGGGGATTGGAGTCCGGAGGCAAGGGAATTGAACCAGGAATTTGCGCCGGGTCGTTTGGGTCGTATGGTGTTGTTGGTGGAATGTCTGGCTTCTCGTATAAGTGCTGCAATGTTGCCCCCTTGTTCGTCCAGTCTGAAATATTCTCTCTGTGCAAACTCTGTGTTCTCTGTGTCTGCTCTGAAAAAGATCGCTGGCAGACGAGACACGAAAAACGTTCTGCGCCATCGTGCGCAGCGGCTAGTCGAATAAGGGAGCGGCAAATTAGGCTGCTTGCTGCAATTCTTCGACAGTTACTTTTAGGCCGAGCATCTGTAAACGGCGCAGGTAATATTCGCGTTGTTGCTCGACATGATGACGATCAAAGTAATCACCGCCGAGTTCGGTGTAAGTTTGATCGTTCTGCAATACATGAAAAATGATCACCAACAGAGAGTGGGCTACCGCCACCAAGGCCTTCTTGCGTCCCAAGCGCTTGACCAGTCGATAGAACTGACTGCTCAGATAGCAGTGCTTCTTCAGGCTCGCACCCCAAGCTGCTTGCACCAGGGCGGCACGCAAATAAGTATTGCCCTTGCGCGTCCGGCCGGACAGGCGTTTACCTCCAGTAGCTTTGTTGCCGGGACATATCCCCGCCCAACTAGCCAAGTGTGCGGCATCCGCAAAGACCAAGGTCATTTCGATCCCGATCTCAGCAATGATTACTTCCGCTACGCGTGGCCCGATCCCGGGAATGCTATCCAAAAGTTCGCGAGCTCGGGCCAGCTTAGGGTTTATCTGCACATATTTATCAATCTCACTGGTGACACGGGCATCCGCAGCTTCCAATTGTTCCCAACGGTCCAACAATTCACCCAACACAAAACGTTGGTTCACGGTCAACCGTCCCTGCAGCGCTTGCTCCAAAGAGAGACTCTTCTCTTTGAGTTTGCCACGCGCCAAGGCGACCAATTTCCGCGGGTCGTTTTCACCTTTAGCCAAAGCCTGCAAGATTGCCCGGCCGCTGACCCCCAACACATCACTGGCCACCTGCCCGAGTTTGATATTGCCGCTCTCCAGCAATTTTTGAATGCGATTGGCCACCGACGCTTGCTCCCGAACGATGCTCTCGCGATAGCGCGTCAGTTCCCGCAACTCGCGAATTACCGGAGGTGGAATAAAACTGGGTTTCAACAAACCATGGCGCAACAAGTCCGCCAACCACTCCGCATCTTTGACATCGGTCTTCCGCCCACGCAGAGCCTGCGCATGTTCGGGGTTGATCAGAATCACCGTCAGCGCGTCTTCCAAGATGTTGAAAACCGGCTTCCAGTAAACTCCGGTGCTTTCAATTGCCACATGCGTGCACTGGGCAGCTACCAGCCAGTCCCGCAACTGCAACAGATCAGCAGTCATGGTCGAAAAAGTGCGTTTCTTCTTTTCGCCATTGGCCAAAATCAAACACGCCACCAACATCTTGGCGTGCACATCAATACCGCAACACACTGGATGAACGATTTGCATTTGCGCTCCTATTCTCCAGCGGGGAAAGCCTCCAAAAGAAAGATTCTGCTCTACAGTTTACGCACCTGCGTAACACTATTCGGTGGTGCCTCGGAAAGGCTTTCGGATCAAACTCTGTGTCGGGCTCGGCGAGCAGCCACCGGCGCCAGTCACTTACGATCTCCAGGCCACGCTGGTTGGAGCTAGCTTACTTCAAAGATCAACTTTTTCATGTTCGGTGGTGCGCCACCGCGCATGCTTAACTCTGTGGTTAGTGATGGCTTGAAAAAAGGACACCACAGAGGCACAGAGAACACAGAGTTTGCACAGAGAAAGTCAAAAAAACAGGAACTACCTTAGTCCTGTCTAATCACGATACTGTCACCACCACCAGCATTTCCGAAAAACACTCGCTGTCCAGACGCGGGCCTCACGCCGAGCAAACCCTGAACGATCGACAATCGCGTCATGATCCTCGGTTCGGCAAACTGAAATCTTCCGGCCAGTGTCTCTGAACGTTCAAAGTCGCTTCTGGCGAGCACCGCCAGTTCCTGGCCGAATCGATTCACGGTTGAAGTCAAACCATTTCCACCTTGAATCGACATTTCGCCATCGCGGAACATGTTGATCTCGAAACCACTCAACACCGCCGCGGCCGAAAGCAACTCGTTCAACTGGCTGATCCCCGGATCCAACACCTCGAAACTTCTCGACGGATCAATCGACGAGAATGCACGCGCGACTTTGAGCTGCTGCTCAAACTGTTCATAACTGGTCGCACGACGGTTAACAATCTGTCTTGCGTCTTCCAGTAGTTGCAGCGCGACCTTCTGATTCGTCTTCTGCACATCGCCGGCAACTTGTATCAACAGATCGATCTTTTCGTTGTCGGTTTGCAATCGCGCAACAGATTGCCTGATCTCATCGACGCGTGCACCCTCGGCCTTCTTCGCCATTTCCTTGAAATCAACTCGCTGGATCACTACGTCGCGCGTGTTGTTTTGCAGGTGGTCGTTTGCAATCTGGCGTGCGCGGTCGGTGTTGCCCTCGTCAATCGCCTTGAAGGCAGCTTGCTGGTAAAGACGCGATTGCATCTGCTGTGGCGCAGTTTGAGCGGCCTGAACAAGAGCATCGGACGTTGGCTCGCCTTGTAGTGCGCTGAACGTTTGGGCGAGATTCGCCATGGAGTTATTCGACACTCCCATGTCCGCCAATTTCTGTCTCACCATTGGCGCTTTTGACGGCAGATACTGATCGATCATCGGCAGCGTCGACTGTAGTCCATTTAGCAGGCGGCGCGCGACGCTTTGTTCGATCTGCGCTTCGGTTGGCTGTTGTGGAGTGGGTTGCGGACGTGGTCCAGGTCCGACTCCGCCTCCGCGCCGTGCCGGCTGTGCCATAGCAGCGTTCGGAGTAGCTTTCAATGCAGCGTCTACAACGGTTGACAGTAATTCGACGTAAGCAGTTTGTCCAAGCACTGGCGGCCGGCCCGTCGATGGCGCTACGGCTGTCGACGCAGTTGCCTCGCCCGCCGGACGTGGTCCAGGTCGCAGCATGTTTTGCACGAGCTGGGTTGCATCTGTTTTGGTCAGGATGTTTGCAGCTTGAATTTGTTTGACGGTCTTGTCGGCGAGTTTCTCAGCTGCCGCCGGATCCTGTTTGTAGAGTTGGTTGATTACTTCGGAGAGGGTGCTGGGAAACTGACCCTTGGCCATCATTTGTTCCGCGTTCTGTGCAGCGAGTTTTGGATCGAGAGCAGCGACACGGCCGAGTAGTGTTTGTTCAAGGTTGTCGTCTGAAAGTTGTTGGATTCTTGGTCCACGCCCATCGGCGATCGGTTGCACGTTAACGGGTGGCTTAGTTGAGGCGAGCAATTGATAAGCTAATGCTGCATCGTGACGAGCCGCAGTTAACACCAGTTCCGTTCGCAATTGAAGATTGCGAACGGTTTGGGGGCCCTGAGGTCCTTGAAAACTGAAATTGTTGCCATTCTGAGTTGCACGTCGATTGTTTGGCTGATTCACAGGCGTGCGCCCAAGCTCCGCGATGCCTTCAGCCGCCATCGAAAAGAGGCCGCGGGCACGTCCCTGATTTTGGTCCCAGAGCATGTCGGCGGCGTTGATTTGGATTCGCACGCGATTCTCAACGAGCCGCAACGACTGGGCTTCGTCTATTACCTGATCCAGCAGGCGGTAAGCATTCTTTTCGCGCTCGGCCTTTTGCTTCTCGAGTTCTTCGGCTGATGGTTGCTGGGTGGCCGGCTGCTCCTGGGCTGTTACCACCCACGCCGAAAGACAAAACAGACCGAGGGTCAGGGTCAGGATTAATAGTTTTTTCATAGCATTTCCTCTGAGAGAGCCCGGCGATCTTACCACCGCGAGGGTTAATCGTGAATCGCTCAGTAGTAGGTGTCGAAAGCGCGAGCCGGGTTGCACGAACCTGCGGAAAATGGGTCCTATAGATCCTATAGGACTTAAATGGGTTTTTCAAAGAAACTTCCGCCATCTCTTGCCGTATAATTCCCCGACATGTACTGCCCATCCTGCGGTTCGGAAGAACGACAACTGAGCCAATTCTGTCGCGCCTGTGGCACGGACCTGCGGGTTGTCCGAAATTCGCTCGAAAGTCCCGACTCAGTCACGCAGTCGGCGATTTCGGCGCGTGAAAACATCGGCATGGCGGTGGCCGACAAGATCCGGCAGATGAGCTCGGCGAAAGAGTTAAAAAAGATGGCGGAAGAGGTGTTGCCGCACTTTGAGCAGTTTCTCGAATCGCCTGAAGAGAAGCGTCTGCGCAGGATTCGCACCGGCATTATCACGGCAGCGATCGGACTCGGCGCCACGTTTGTTCTCTTTATCATGGCGATGGACAAGATAAATCTCATTCCGTTGATTACCCCGGCGCTCGTCACTTTCCTTGTCGGGATCGGAGTGATCGTTAACGGATTACTCTTTACTGTTCCGCGCAAGCAACTACCTGGCGACGCCTATGATGCGCTTTCGCAAAAAGTGCTCGACTCAGGCGTGAACAGGATTCCCTACGAAGCTCCCGCTCCGAGCCATCTCACGAATGAGCTTCCTCCTGCGCCCAGACTACAAACTCCCTCAATAACTGAACACACCACGCACCATCTAAAAACAGGCAAATCTTAGGAGCTTCGGCGATGGCGGTTGTTCTGGAAGGTAGTTGCCGAGTCTCGACGATGCATGAAGGCGCTCCGCGTGTCGTCGGTTCGCTCAAAGTTTGGAATCAGATAGGTAGAGGGAGCGGCGCCGAAGCGATTTCGTTGCGTATCCTCGAGTTTGGACCAGGCAGATCGCCCGGTTTACGCAATCGCGAGTGTGACGAAGTTGTTTATGTGCTGGAAGGTGATTGCACGGTTTTCATCGATGATGTGGCTTATGAAGTTGGACCAGAAACCGGAGTTTACGTGCGGCCCGGACAAGCATTGATTGTAGAGAATGCTGGACCGGACGTTGTGCGATTTGTCAGTTCGCAGTGTCCGGAAGAAACTGTTGAGATCGTCACTGAATTTGACTCGACTTCCAAACCATCCCAGCAATCGCCTATCGTAAAACTTTCAGATCGCCGAGCATTGCCGACTGCTGATCGCTGGTATCGCGTGCTGGTTGACGATGAGATTGGGAGCGAGCAGGTGACGCAGTTTGTTGGCTCAATTCCTCCGGGTCGTGCGCCGGATCATTTTCATGAATATGAAGAGGTTCTGTTTATTCTCCGCGGTGAGGGTCGAATGTGGGCCGGTGAATCAAATACACCAATCGGCGTCGGTTCGTGTATCTATTTGCCGAAACGACAAATGCATTGTGTGGAGAATACCGGTGACGGTGAACTGAGACTGTTGGGTGTGTTTTATCCAGCGGGCAGTCCGGCAGTGAGGTATGAAACCGCGGATCAACGCTGATCAAAATCGCGGATATCATGAAAGGGCGTTTCCGCGTCGGTGAAGTCAGGGCGGTAGTAATACGAAGCGCCGTCAAATTCCTGAACCCAGCCTTCGGTCATTCCTATTTCCTCTAGCGCGGCAGTCGCTTTCATCCATTCTGATTCTCTGATTCGCCGCGAAAGCAGCACGTAACGCTTGTTTGTCTCCGCCTGGTGCGTCGGGTAATACTGCGCCATGAGGGAAATCGCCACTCGTGGACTTAGTTCGTCTCGTATCCATTCGATCGATTCAGTAATGCTGCCAATATCATTCGGTAGCACGAGCAGACGCACGACCAGACCACGTTTCAACAAACCGTTTTCGTCGAACACCAATTCGTCACCAGTCTGACGATACATCTCTCGCAACGCTGCGCGCGACACTTCTTTGTAACCGCTTACTTTTGAGTAGAGATAACCCGACTCGTCGTCAGCGTACTTCAGATCCGGCAAGTAAACATCGACGATTCGATCCAGCAGTTGCAACACCTCGACTGAATCATACGCGTTTGTGTTGTAGACAACCGGCACGCGCAATCCGTCTTGCGCCGCAATCAGAATCGATCGCGCCATCTGCGGCGCAAAGTGTGTCGGCGAAACGAAGTTGACGTTGTGACAGCCACGCGATTGCAGCTCCAACATCATCTCCGCCAGACGTTCGTGAGTGACTTCGTTCTTAAGCTGCTGTTTGTGTGTTTGCGAGATCTGGTAGTTCTGACAGTAAACACAACGAAGGTTGCAATTGCCGAAGAAGATGTTGCCGGCGCCCTTTCTTCCAACCAGCGGCGGCTCCTCACCGAAGTGCGGTGTGTACGACGATACAATTGGCAATCGACCCGAATAGCACGCCGCGATCTCGTTGTTGAGCCGATTGTTCAGACAATCGCGCGGACAGACTGTGCAACGTTCCAACAGTCGTTCGAGCGATTCGACACGCTGCTCGAGCACGCCCTCGCGAAACAAGCCAAGGTACGATGATTCAATTGTGCTCACAAGTTCGTTACTCATATCCATCGAATTCGCTCTATAATCAGCGGAATTTTGAAGTCCTGTCAAACTCGACATGCGACTATGGATCTCGAAAAACAGTGAAGTCCCTATCCGCGAACAGCTAGTCACACAAATCGTTCTCGGAATTGTCAGCAACGATTTGAAAGTTGCCGAGCGTTTGCCAAGCACGCGTGACCTCGCGCGCCGGTACGATATACATGCCAATACTGTGAGCTCAGCATATCGTGAACTTGCGCGACGAGGCTGGGTTGAGTTTCGCAAAGGCAGTGGTGTTTACGTGCGTGCGCGAAACGATGAGACGCTCGAAGATGGGATGGCACTCGACCAAGTCATCGCACGCTTCTTCAGAAATCTGCGTGAAGAGGGATATTCGCTCGCTGAGATACAGGCAGGAGTGCAGCGATCTTTCTCGATGCAACGGCCCGATCATTTTTTGTTACTCGAACCGGATCCTGAACTTCGGGAGATCCTCGTGGCCGAAGTCTCAAAGGCGACGGGGGTTAAAGTGAAAGGAGCGGGCCCTGCGGAATGTGATGGCGCGTTAACTGGCGCGGCGCCACTCGTCCTGTATGGTCACATGGATGCGTTCGCAGATCGCATACAGCCGAAGACAGATGTGCTCGTGCTTCACTCGGCTTCAGTGGTTGAGCGGATGCGAGGTCAAACGAGACCATCGCCCGATTCATTGGTGGCGATCGTTTCTCGTTGGCCGGAGTTCCTGCGTTGGGCCAGGACGATGCTGGTAGCTGCGGGTCTCGACGCAGATGCGTTGAGTTTCCGCGACGCGCGGGAACGCAACTGGGAGAAAGGATTGCGTTCCGCGGCGTTTGTGATTACTGATTCGTTGATGGCGCCGCGGATTCCCGCAGGCTGCGAGGTCAAGGTCTTCAGAGTGCTCGCGGAATCTTCGTTGAAGGAGATCCGGGAGTACGAGGAGCGATTTTTCTAATTTCACGCAAAGGCGCAAAGAGTGATTGAATTTCTTCTTTGCGTCCTTTGCGCCTTTGCGTGAGAAACCTATTCCTGTTTTTCCTTTGCGAGCGTGCGCACGTAATTCACCACGTCCCAACGCTCTGCTTCGTTCATCCTTCTCTCACCGGCCGGCATAATCCCCGTAATGCCTTTCGTGATCTTCCAATAGACTTCGCCATCAGTCATCGACGTCATGCGCTCTTTGTTTGTGAGATCTGCGGGTTTGCGACGCAGCCTCGGTAAACTGGCTTCGTTGCCAGCACCGGTTTCGCCGTGACAAAAGATGCAGTTGCCCTTGGTGCGTTCCAGGTAGAGTGTTTTTCCTCTCTCGATCGATTCAGCAGTTGCAGGAGTCGGATTCTTTGTCTTGTCAGCATCCTCGGGAAGTTCCCAGGTGTTCTTCGAAAAATCCTGCTGCGGCGCGCCTCCAGGAGCGACCGAGCGGCTGTCGTTCTGATTCCTATTGGTGGTAGTGGGACTATTCGCGTTTTGTGCAGACGACGTTACGGCAATGTCGAATGAAGTCACAAAAAGTATTGCGACTGCGAGTAACAGTGAAAACGCTAATAAGGGCAAAATTGACTTTCGCATCGATTCGATTTTCTCCTTCGATTATTGCTTCGTCCGCTTTCTCTTCACGGTGCGCTTGGGAGTTGGTTTGGTGGACGCAGGTGACGTAGTCGTTGCCGGCTTGGGCGATGGCTTCAGAAAGTCAGCCACTACTTTTTCCGGAATGTCGGCTTCCCAAACGACCTCGCTCTCTCGCGCCGACATTTTGAGCCCCTGCAAAATCGTCTGCGCATTCTTGTCAGGAACAGCGCTGATGCCCTGCTGCATCAATCCCGAAAGCAGGCTGTTGATGATCTTTGCCGTGTCGGGATTGTCCGCATTCATTGCGCCCCGCAGAACGAAATTGGTTCCAGTCATTGTAACGGCAGCGTAGAAGTTGCCAAAACGCGTATCGCACCGCGACTCGCGCGAAGTATTCTCCAGGCCCAGCAAGCCAAAGCTCTTTGCAAACGCTGCGAGTGGTGCACCGGAGGCCGCCATCAGCACGTTTGGATCTCTGAACAACGACTCGAGTGTTGCCGGATTGATCCTTCCGTTTCCGTCAGCCGCATCGATTGCAGATCTGAGATAAGGAAGAGTGCCTATCGCCACGGAGTTTGCACTCAGCGGTACGGCGCCGATCTCGACAAAGGGTTTGAGGATCGGGTTCTTCTCTGCTTCGGCCACTAAGGGATCGATCTTCATCACCGTCATCGATTTGGATCCGTGCTTCTCGACGCGCGCCTTGTCTTGTAGATAGACCTGGGCAAGTGTCATTAGTGAGTCGGAGCTGAAATCTCCCCCGGTCACAATCATCACATCGGGAGCGATGAAACTCAGATTGCTCGCCGGTTTGTTAAAGCGGACTGCTATCACGAGATACTCGATCGAAGCTGGATCGACGCTCGCTGCCTTCTTGATGTCGGCGAATGAGGCGCGCATCTTCGTCACCTCTGCAGGCGGCATAACACGCGGTGCTGCTTCGTTGAGAATCCGTTGCGGGCTGACGTAGATCAACGCGTCGGCCTCAGGCAGGTTTGCCAGTGCTGCTGAAGGGTTTTGAGCAACCGCGCGCTGCGCCAAAGAGAAAACAGCAAGAACGGCCAGTAAGAACAATTTCGAATGGGTTTGTTGCAAGTCGGACCTCCAGGGGACGAAAAGTTGGACAATACTCGCATAAAGACGGTTTCCCGCAAAGGCGCAAAGGTGCAAAGAATTAGCTGGTTGGATTCCGGTTCACTTGCGCCTTTGCGCCTTTGCGGGAGAATTCTTCCCGACCTGCGGATACCGAAAGCAGCTCGCATCGTGATCGTTGACCATTCCCACCGCCTGCATGAAGGAATAACAGATGGTTGAGCCGACAAACTTGAAACCACGCTTGAGTAAATCTTTGCTGAGCGCGTCAGAGATTTCCGTGCGAGCGGCAAGCGGTGCGTCTGGCTTGCGTTTCAGCGGCTTGCCGTTTACAAACCGCCAAACGTAATCATCAAAGCTGCCAAATTCGCGTTGCACCTCGAGAAAAGCCGCGGCGTTTCCGATAGCGGAGTTGATCTTTAGTTTATTACGAATAATACCGTCGTTGTTTAATAGTGCGGCGACCTTACGTTGATCGTATTTCGCGACTTTCTTTGGATTGAAGCGATCGAAGGCGGTGCGATAGTTATCACGTTTTCTGAGGATTGTTTCCCAACTGAGCCCGGCCTGGGCTCCTTCGAGAATCAGAAACTCGAAGAGAAGGTTGTCGTCGTGAACAGGCACGCCCCACTCTTCGTCGTGATAGGAGATTGATAAGGGCGTCCTGGCCCAAAAGCAACGCTGCATGATGGGTCAATGATATTAGCGCCAAACTTGCATTTTTTGTAGGGGCGGCCCTCAGTGGCCGCCCTCGGTTTTGATCTGACTCTGGTCACAAGCGCTGCTTTAAACCGAGGGCGGCCACGGAGGGCCGCCCCTACAGTACGTTCCGTATGTTTACAGGGCGCCCGGATTGTACGGATTCGTAGACTGCATTCACTAGTTCGACCGACATCAACCCGTCGAAAGCGGTTACCAGTGGTTCTGATCCATTCACAATCGCGTCGATAAAAGCGCGGTCTTCCTGGAGGTAACCCCATTTCTCTTCACGAGGTAACTGCTGCATCGTCTGTTCAGTGAGATGGCCTTCGAGGTTGCTGCTGCAGGTGAGACTCTCCATCTCGCGCGTCACGAGCGTTGCATGATGGCAAAAGACTTCCACGCGCTCAAACGGAAATAACCAGCTCGCGTCCGCCGCCGTTGCAAGCGTCGCGTGCATTCCACTCGCAAACTTTAACAACACTGAGAAGTCATCAACTTCCTTGTACTCGTGCCTCGATCCGATCGCATGCAGGCTCTCAACTTCACCAAACAGAAAACGCATCATGTCGAACATGTGGATCGGTGTCTCATAGAGAAAGCCACCGGTGACTTCGGGATCGCCGGTCCATTCCGGTTTGAGTAGTTCGCCACGATTCATCTTTACGTGTGCTGAATGGGGCTCGTGCGTTTCGGAGAGTATCCGTTTCAAGGTTGCGTAAACAGGTGCGAAGCGGCGATTGTGACCCACTTGAAAAACCGTGCTCACATTTGACGCTTTCTGAAAGACTTTTTGCGCGTTGTCAATGCTGGTCGCGAGTGGCTTTTCACAAAAGACGTGTTTGCCGGCTTCGATCGCAGCGACTGCGAGGGAGACGTGCTGGGTATTCGGAGTGGTGACGTAAACTGCGTCCGATCGTTCGAGCACTTCCAGCGGCGACGCGACGGCTGTTGCGTTGTGGGCGCCGGCTAGTTTTTCAGCGGCTGTTGGAATCACATCGTATACAGCAGTCACTTGGACGCGTTCGTCGCGTGCAAGAACACCGGCGTGGACGCCGGCGATGTAACCTGCACCGATGATTCCGATTCTGATCTTGTTCATTCTGCCTCCGCGAGGACTCGCTTGGTGGCGGCATGAGCATCACGCGCAAGTGCAAACGGGTCTCGCTCCCAGTACTCAGGACGGAATATCTCAACACTCGCGACTTTGTCGTACCCGATCTTCCGAAAAGCCGAAATCATTTGCCGTAGCGGAAGAATTCCGAGACCCGGCAACAGTCTGTGCCGATCTTCCAACTGATCACGCGGTCGATCTTCAGCGTCGTTGATGTGAAAGATTTGAATAAGGTTTGGGTCGAGAGCTTCGATCATCTCCAACGTTGAATTGCCTGCGTAAAAATGAAAACTGTCGATAACAAGTCCCAGATCCTTCCTGTTAACTTCGCGCACGATTTCGGCGGCAAGATCCAGTGTCGGAACGCTGCAGTCAGTTTGTCCTAAGAATTCAAAAGCGAGTGAAACGCCGTGCGCCGACGAGATCTCGCACAACTCGTTCAAGACTCTGATTGATTCCGCTATCACATTCTCGCGTGACGCTCCGCCTTCCGGCAGTCTTCCCGGAACGACAACAATGCACGGACAGCCAACGGCCGCGGCGATGCTGCTCAATTCCTCGCATTCCTTTTTGATTGACTCGTACGCGCGGTCGTCACGAAAGCTGATGTGTTCGATGGAATTGATGCTCAAGGGTTTAAGACCCGATTCCGCGAAGAGATCGGCGAGTTCTGTAGTTGATCTTTCTTTGAGGAAGTTTCTGAGTTTTGCAGCCCAGATCTCCAGATAATCGAACCCCGCTGCTTTGGCTGCGTGCAAGTCCGTGGCCAGGTCGGCCCTCATAGTCGTAGCGCCGTTAAGTGCAAGTTTCATGATGTTCGCGAGCAGAATAACACGGCGCCCTAGCCGGTTTGACTTGGCGCGGGCATTAGTTTAAAAGAGGCCCCCTAAGACAACTTAATCCGCATCCCTACTCCCAGTCCGATGACAGGGAATCGGTTTTTCCGAAACAGAAGGAGATACAAATGGCCCTACGACTTGGCGATATAGCACCCGATTTCACAGCAGATACGACTGAAGGCCCCATTAATTTCCACGAGTGGATTGGAGATAACTGGGCAGTCTTGTTTTCGCACCCGAAAGATTTCACCCCGGTCTGCACGACCGAACTGGGATATGTGGCGCGTTCCAAGCCCGAGTTCGAACAGCGCGGCGTGAAAGTGATTGGACTCAGCGTCGATCCGACTGATTCACACAAGCGCTGGGCAGAGGACATCAGAGAAACTCAGGGCACTGCGCTCAACTTCCCGGTGATTGCAGATCCGGATCATAAGATTGCGGAAATGTACGACATGATCCACCCAGAGATCAGCGACGTATTCACGGTTCGTTCAGTTTTTGTTATTGGCCCAGACAAGAAAGTTAAGTTGATGATCACGTATCCGGCGAGCACCGGACGCAATTTCGACGAGATCCTGCGCGTGATCGATTCGCTGCAACTGACGGCGAAGTACAGTGTTGCGACGCCAGTTAACTGGAAGGATGGCGACGATGTAATCATCGTTCCGTCATTGTCTGACGAAGCTGCGAAGGAAAAATTCCCAGGTGGCTGGAAAGCACCGAAGCCATACCTGCGAATTACACCACAGCCCAACAAGCCGTCAGCACAATCCGACACCGCCGCAAAGAGCGCATCGTAATCAATTAGCCGGCGAAGCAGGTGTCAGTAAAAGCCTGCGAAGCAGGCGACAGGTATCGGTAATAGCCTGCGAAGCAGGCGACAGCATAAAGCCTGGGGCGCAAGCCCCAGGAATAACGAAGAAAAAAGCTCATCAGCCCGCGAAGCGAGCGACAGCCTTCAACGAGGCGCTGTCGCCCGCTTCGCGGGCTTGTGCGCTTTGGTTTTGGCTTACCTGGGGCTTGCGCCCCAGGCTTTATGCTGTCGCCTGCTTCGCAGGCTTTGATAAAAGGTTATGAGGAATGTGATTTCCGCATGACGCCACATGGGACTGCCTGAGTAAGCCTCAACGGTTGAATACTTCAGTGGCGTCCATCGAACGCACGTAACGCTCAAACTCCTGCAAATCTTCGTCGCCAAAGATCATACCCGGAACATCATTGACCATGACGAACCTTGGAATCGCAGTCTTGATCTCCATGCCGACCTCAGCGTTTGCATTGCATTTCTTTGGACACATCCAATAGTCGAGCCTTGCGGTTGGCGCGGATGGACCATCGACAGCGACTGCAAACGGTTCCCACCTGGTGTTGCAAGTGTCGCATTGCAGCACCGGAAGCCAGCCGTTCAGACTGACACCTGCTCGTTTGAGTTCGTTTTCAAGCTTATCTCGGTTCATGATGGTGTGCTTCTATTTCATTGGCTGGGGAAAGTCAAGGATTTGATTCCCCTGTGTCTGTGGCCTAAAATTCATTAATTCCTATGAAGCGAGCCTGGGTATTAATCCTGTTGTTAGTGTGCGCGTCCGTATTTGCGCAAACCGATCAGGACGACGTCATTCGTACAGACACTGACGTTACCAATCTACCATTCACAGCGACGGATAAAGAGCGCCGTTTTATCACCACTCTGAAAGCGGAGGATCTTCGCGTACTCGAAGATGGCGTTCCGCAACAGCTATTCACGTTTCAACGCGAAACGGATCGGCCACTTGCCATCGCCTTCCTGATCGACGTCAGTTTCTCGCAGGAGACTACACTGCCTACTGAGAAGGCCGCGGCTCGAGCGTTCATCGAGAGGGTGATCGACTCACACAAAGATCAGGTAGCGATCATTCCGTTTACCGGGTTGGCCTATCTCGAACAACCCATGACGCGCGATTTGTTAAGCGTGTATAGCGTGTTGCAGCGGATCGAAGTTGCGGTGCCGGCATATCTCGGTGCGGGACGTCCACTAACCGGAATTCCGACTGGTCCAGGATTACCGGCGCCACCGGAGGAGGGCACTACCGCGATTTGGGACGCCGTGGCGCTAACGTCGTCCAGCGTTCTCGCGAATGCTGCGGGTATTAGACGACGAGCCATCATCCTGTTGACTGACGGTCTGAACACGACCGGCCGCTTGAGTCAAAAGCAAGCGATTGATCGGGTGCTTGCCGCTGAGGCAGTGGTTTATGCAATCGGGATTGGAAGCGAGAAAGAGGGACTCGATCGTGGTGTACTCCGCGATATTGCACAACGCACTGGCGGTCGCGCGTTTTTTCCGCATAAGAAATTCGACCTCAATGCTGCGTTTGCAGAGATCGAAAAAGAGCTGCGCACGCAATACCTTATCGCTTATTCATCGACGAATAAGAAACGCGATGGAGCCTATCGAAAGGTCTCGATCGAGATCACAAATCCCCAGTTGAAGAAAGAGAAGCTCGAGATCCGCCACCGTCCGGGTTACTACGCCAAGAGTTAGATTTCCCTGGCCCAAGAAAAATATTTTTCAAAAATTTCCTTGACAGGCATCGATTACTACTTTATACATGTCAGTTCGTTTTTACGAATGAGGTAAACCAATATGACGGGCTGGACCAACATAGAACACACAATCAAACGGCAACCAAGGACGCTTATGCGTACGGCCGGGTGTGCTCTCGTGAGCCTGTCACCCACCAAACCATTAGGCGATCGGTTTATCAGGAATTAGTCAGCGGGAGCGGACTCCCGCTCCCAAATCTCAACGAAAAATTCGCGAGACTTGTAAGGAGCGGGCAGCTTCCCTGGGAGGCTTTAGACCCCGCTCCTTCAGTTTTTTGACAATCGAAATACCCTTTTGCGGGATGAAGGCAGGGAGCCTTCTACGGACGGATGAACTCGGTGCTTTGCGAGAGTCCGCGAGTTCGCCATCCTCAGGAGAAGTGTGCCTCGAAGTGTGTTCGCGGCTTGTTTCTCTCTGCCTTCATCTGTTTTTTATCACATATGCATTGAACTTTGTACTTTGCGCTTTGTGTTTTGTCATGGACCTGTAGCTCAGTTGGAATCAGAGCGCGACTCTGCGAAGGTCGAGGTCACGCGTTCAAATCGCGTCAGGTCCTCCAGTTTATGTGGGCTGTAGCTCAACTGGAAGAGCACTGCACTGTGACTGCAGTCGTTGCGGGTTCAAGTCCCGTCAGCCCACCCAACAAAGCTCTAAGTACAAAGTTTAAAACACAAATATCGGGTAGTGGGGTAATAGTGTGTTGCTCGAAACATTGCTGGGTCCCGGAGGGACCAAATGTTTATAGCACGCCCCGTAAAAAATAATTTCGGCTCCAGCGGAGCCGCATGTTACTGCACAGATACATCGCGCTCCGCTGGAGCGCGGTCATGAGGCGTGGCGGTGGCTATAAACATTTAGTCCCTCCGGGACCCAGCAATGTTCGAGCAACGCACTATTACCCCAAACACAAATGTCGGAACTGTGGCCGAGAGGTGAGGCACTTGGTTGTCAACCAGGCCGATGACGGTTCGAGTCCGTTCAGTTCCGCCAATGCGTCAGTAGCCAAATTGGATCAAGGCACCTGCCTCTTAAGCAGGGGATTGTGAGTTCGAGTCTCACCTGGCGCACCAAATTCCAATTACACTATCTTAAGAAAGGAGGTGGTCACTACATGCCTTATCAAAAGCTACAACTCGGAGGTGCTCAGAAGGAGATTCTGTCCTGGGCAAACCACGAGTTCAGCATTGAAGAGCAGTCGATGCTACGCAACGTTTCGCGTTTGCCATGCTTGTTCAAGCACGTCGCGCTGATGCCTGACGCGCACCTGGGAAAGGGAAGCATGGTTGGTTCGGTTGTTGCCACAAAGGAAGCAGTAATCCCGGCAACAGTCGGCGTGGATATCGGTTGCGGAATGATGGCGGTCAAGACACCGTTCAAGAGCGGGATCCTCGACGGTAAGTTGAAGGAACTTCGTTCGAAGATTGAAGAAGCAATTCCAACTGGATTCAGTGCGTACCAGGAGTCGGTTGACGAATCGTCGTACTGGGACGGGTGGAACGACTTCAAGGAACTTCACGAAGGTGTTCAGGATCGCAAAGCGAAAGCGATGAAGCAGTTGGGTACACTCGGTGGTGGTAACCACTTCATCGAAGTTTGTCTGGATACAGAAAACTTCGTTTGGCTGATGCTCCACTCGGGTTCGCGCAACATCGGTAAGGAACTGGCGGAACGTCACATTTCGACCGCGAAGAGCTTGTGGCGTTTGAATGAACTACCAGCTCCTGACCTGGCTTACTTCATTTCGGGTACTCCGGAATTCAAGGCGTACTGGAAGGATTTGAAGTGGGCGCAAGGATACGCGATGAAGAATCGCGAAATCATGATGGCGCGTCTGTTGAAGGTATTCAACAAGATGTTCAATCATCGCCAGCCATTCAAGCCTGAGCTGGAAGTTAACTGTCACCACAACTACGTCGCGCTCGAGCAGCACTACGGCGAAGAAGTTTTCGTCACACGCAAGGGAGCGATCAACGCGGCGGCAGGAGCTTACGGAATCATCCCAGGGTCGATGGGAGCCAAGTCGTTCATCGTCAAGGGACGCGGTTTGCCTGAGAGCTTCAACTCCTGTTCGCATGGAGCAGGACGCAAGCTTTCCCGCGGCGCGGCAAAGCGAGCCTTCACGAAAGACGATCTGGAACGCCAGACAGCGGGTGTTGAATGCCGCAAGGACGTAGGCGTACTGGATGAAATTCCGGGCGCTTACAAGTCGATCGAAGCAGTGATGAAGAACCAGGAAGATTTGGTTGAAGTTGTTGCCGAGATCAAGCAAGTGGTTTGTGTGAAGGGCTAAGAGAGTTTAGTCCTTCACGCGGCCTTCCAACCTTTCCTCAATTCACAAAATTTCAAATCGGGGTGTGGTGTAACGTCAGCATCCGAGTCCTGGGAACTCGTGGCGACAGTTCGACTCTGTCCTCCCCGACCAAAACTTTTAGCGGGAGTGATGTAGCTGGAAACATGCGAGTCTTCCAAACTCGTCTTGAGAGTTCGAATCTCTCCTTCCGCTCCAAAACAAAACAGGGTGCCTCTTTGGAGTGCGGTGACTTGTCACCGCTTTGGTATGTGTGTTCGAGACGCTGTACCAAAGCGCCAACAAGTTGGCGCACTCCAAGGAGGCGCGTAGAGGTATGTGAGCGCGCGTCGCCAAGTGGCTAAGGCGCTGGATTGCAAATCCAGTATTCGTGAGTTCAAGTCTCACCGCGCGCTCCAAAGCTTCAAGAGCGGTGACTCGCACCCGCGCAGTCGTTCACCTCACATAACCGCTCTTGAACTCCACATCACTGAAAGGAGGTGCCGTATGGCACTCGATGGACGAGTATTACTGCTAAACCAAACTTACGAGCCGCTCGGCACCGTCAGTGTCGCGCGTGCTGTGATCATGGCATTCAAAAACACGGTTTACGTTGAGGAATTTGACGGCGATCGAGTGCTGCACTCGGTGCGTGAATCGTTTCCGGTGCCGTCGGTGATTCGTCGACGCACTTACATCAACGTCCGCCGTCGCCGCGAAGCTTCGGGAATGAAGCGACTGCGGATCTACATGCGCGACAAGTTCCGTTGTCAGTACTGCGGCGAGAAGAAGCCTGCCAGTGATCTGACTCTGGACCACATCCTGCCGCGTTCGCGTGGCGGGGATAACTCGCCGGTGAACATCGTTACTGCGTGTGTTCCCTGCAACAACCGCAAGAGCGATCGCACTCCGGCCGAAGCGCGTATGCCGCTGCTTACTTCGCAGACTGCTCTGCGCGTGAAGCTCGAACGCGTGGTGCTCTGTCACTACGCTGAAGCTCGTGCGGAGTGGCGCAAGTATCTCTTCATGGACGTTCACGACGATCGTGATGTCCGCGAGAAGGTTGATCGCGAGCGAAAGAGTAACCACGGATAAAACATTGATCTCCGCAAAGGGTATTCGATTGGGAAGGGAATAATGCAATGGCAAACAAGAAGCTATTCAAGTCGCTAATCGGCAAGCTGATGCCGACAACTGACGCACTCAACGAAGAGCGTGCGCCGGCTTACAAGCTCTCGGCTGAGCACTTGCTGGCGCAGTACGCCGCGACAGGCTGTCTAAACAGAACTTTCTACGCGAGCGCAGACGATCAGCTCAAAACAGTGATCGAGCTTTGCGAGAAGGTTGATGCGGAATTCATTGCGAAGACGGCTGTGTTCTGTCGCGAACGCGGTCACATGAAGGATATGCCGGCGCTGCTTTGCGCAATTTTGTCGGTGAAGAACCCGGCGCTGTTGCAGCAAGTGTTTCCGCGTGTAATTGACAACGCGAAGATGCTGCGCAACTTCGTGCAGATCATGCGATCGGGTGCAGTCGGTCGCAAGTCGCTCGGTACAGCACCAAAGCGACTCGTGCGTGAGTGGCTCGATGCTCGCAATCCGGAGTCGTTGTTCAAGGCAAACGTGGGCCAGGATCCATCCCTTACGGATATCGTAAAGATGGTTCACCCACGTCCGAAGAATGCGGCCCATGCAGCGTTATTCGGTTACTTCATCGATCGCACAAAGCAAGTCGACGAACTGCCGGAGTTCGTGCGTGCGTTCGAAGCGTTCAAGAAGGACCGTTCGGGTGAAGTTCCCGACGTTCCATTCCAGATGCTGACTGCGCTGGAGCTTGGTACGGCGGAATGGACCGCGATTGCGAGCCGGGCGCCGTGGCAGATGACTCGTATGAACCTGAATACCTTTGCACGTCACGGCGTGTTCAAGGAAAAGGGCATGACGTATCTGATCGCGGAGCGTTTGCGCGATCCGTTGAAGATCGCGAAGTCGCGTGTGTTTCCGTACCAGCTCATGGTGGCCTACATGGCGGCTGCTGGTAACAAGGAGATTCCGGCGTACGTCGCGAACGCGTTGCAGGATGCGATGGAAATCGCAACCAGAAACGTTCCGGAGTTTCCGGGAAAGGTTTACGTGTTCCCGGATATCTCGGGTTCGATGCATTCGCCGGTAACTGGATACCGGAAGGGTTCGAGTTCAGCAGTGCGTTGTGTTGACGTTGCTGCGCTCGTGGCGGCGACGGTGCTGCGCAAGAACCCGCAGGCGGAAATCATCCCGTTTGAGTCGAAAGTGGTTGATGTGCGTATCAACCCGCGCGACAGCGTGATGACTAACGCTCAGAAGCTGGCGAGTTTGCCATGCGGTGGAACAAATTGCAGTGCGCCGCTTGAGTTTCTGAACAAGCGCCGTGCTGAAGGTGATTTGGTGATCTACGTTTCCGATAACGAATCGTGGGTTGATGCACCGCACTACGGACGCTTTGGCGGCAGCGCCACAGCGACAATGAAGGAGTGGAGCAAGTTCCGCAACCGCAATCCAGGGGCGCGAATGGTCTGTATCGACGTTCAGCCTTATGCGACTGTGCAGGCGAAGGAGCGCCACGACATCCTTAACATTGGTGGATTCTCGGATCAGGTGTTTGAAGTGATCGCGGAATTTGCCCATGGAAACCTGAATGCCAATCACTGGATTGGTGTGATTGAAAATATAGAACTGGGGAGGTGATCCGAAAAAGACTTTGGAGCCGAATGCTATTGGGACTACATCCCTTTTGAAGGTGGCCGAAAGGCCGCGTTGTCTCAATGAATTTTGTCGGCTTCAATTTAGCCACGGATGAACACAGATGAACACGGATTTTCTTATCAGTGTTCATCCGTGTAAATCCGTGGCTAGTAAAACAGTTTGCCGGCGAATGCTGGTGGGAGTACATGGTCAAACCAGGTTCGAAACCTGGTCCGCCTAATTTTTGTCTGGCGGGACTCTCTCCGATTTTGTCGCCGGCACTTAGAAAGGTTGGTGACGAATGCTGATGGAACTACATCATTCGTAATGAGGGGTTCCGGGTTCGAGTCCCGGTGGTCCCCCGAATATATGGGGACCATAGCTCAATGGATAGAGCACTGTTTCATCGATCTTGTCGTCACCCATTAACTGGTGCATTCGAATATGCGAGTATTAATCTGATGGAACCTACAGTGATTCAGAGTCATTATGTCCCCTCAGTTCTACCAGCGAGGCTTCATCTCGGACGGGAGCGGTTTGATTTGGGTTTATTCAAGAGATGGTGCGCCAAAGCTTGTGTCTGTCCGTAAGACTGGAATGGCTCTGAACCTATATGCGTTCCGAACTAAGAACAATCAGCTTGACGCAACTACTGTAGAACAAGAACTTGCAAAACTGGATAGTGATGGTGCCTCCGTAATACATCGACTTCAGAAGGGCCAACTTCTTACTGACGACGAACGTTGGACACTCTCTCGATTTGTCTCTGTGATGTGGCGCCGAACAACTGTCCATAAAGAACGTTCGGAGATAATGGCTTCCGAAATGATGGGAAAATTCTTTGAAGAGCATGATGAGCAATGGTTGTATGAAATACTGACACAGCGGCTTGGCGCCGGACCAGCAACAGAAGAAGTGTTTGAAAAAGAGAAAAGTGAACTGGCGCGGATTAAGGAGGACTATCAGAGGCAGGTCCCGAGTTTCATCTTTCCTAACAACACTCTTAGAGATTCCATTTTCGAAAAGGTCTTGTTCTCAATGGACTGGGCATATTTTAAGGCAACGACTGACACTGAGTTTCTGACCTGTGACGACCCTGTGGTCTTCAATAAAGGAACCGGTCTCCAAAGATGAAAATGCTGTAATAATCTTTCCGTTGTCCAGACTGTTACTTCTACAAGGAATGTGGAAGTCCACTTATCAGAGTACGTTTGTGCAATTGCAAGACTCCGACATTAGAACTCTCAATCGCTATGTTGTAAGTAACGCCAGTAAAGAGGTTTATGCCTCCAAAAGGTCAAACGTAATGGCTAAGTTTGTGGCAAAGAGGATTGGAGAGTTTAGAACTGACACCTCGAAGCGTAGATGAGTCAAGGAGATCAGTGGCTCATCGCGTAGATCACCACGTTGATCCCGACCTTGTAAGCAGGTAGTCCATACTTCACCGGATACATAGGATCGTTAATCCATTCCCACGCATCTCCGAGGTCGCAGTTGCGCGCGAGAAACGCAACCAGGCGACCGTTTTTGTTTTCAATGCCCATGTAGTACGGAACGACGCCGCCTTTTTCTGAAGTGATACCGCGTGATGCGTTGTAGACGTTCGGAACCTGGACCACTTCTTCGACGTCGAGATATGCATGAAAGATCGGGTGGCTCAGTGGTAGATCCTTGATCTCATACTCAGGAACTATCTTCTGAAACTGTTCCTGAACGTTCTGCCACTCGTACTCGCCCCAGAAGTCGTCGAGGAAGATGAAACCACCGCGCATGATGTACTCGCGCAAGCGTGCGGCTTGTTCGGTGGAGAGGTCCATGAAGCCCGGCTCGACGATGTAAATGATTGGATAGTCGAAAACTCGATCGTCGAGGATTTCGAGTGCTTCGGGACGCGGAGCGATCTTCAGATTTGTACCGGCCCATTCGCGTAAGCCCACGATGAAGTTGTTGTCGGCTTCGGGGTAGTCGGTGGTCCATGTGCCACCGCCGTAGCCGTAACCGCGCCGCCCGTAACCACGCGACGGTGAATCGTAGATCGTGCGGACGAACGTGAACTCGCCAAATGATGTACTGGACGGTTGATTTGTGGTAGTTGGGCGGCGGCGTCGGAAGTTGTTATCGAACGGACTTTGGCCGACCGTTGGGATCAGCAGCGCGCTGAGCAACAGGATGGGGAGGATGAGACGTTTAAATACTCGTGTCGTCATAGAATGCTTTAGATTTAGCTTCACAGGATTTTCAAGATTGGCAGGATTTGCAAGATATCATCCTGTTCATCCTGGAAATCTTGTTAATCCTGTGGAACAAACGTTATTGCCTCTGGCGTCCTCCAGATAATCGCCGGTAATACTCTTCAACCGCGCGTCGATACTTCTCAGGCGCGGCGCCTTCATCACGTAACCGCAGATTCGTGCGTCCACTCTGTTGCTGCACCTGGCGACTGAGTTCGAGTTCGAGTTGGCGCAGTGGCTCGACGACGTCAGCCTTGAGCAATGCAGCCGTCGCCGCATCACCATCCATTTTGCCATCAGCAAGTCGCCGGAGTTCCTCGATCACTTCATCAAGCCTTCCAGCACCCAAACCTGTTACACCCCACTCGCGTCGCAGGTCTTGAGCCTCACTGAAGCCGCTCGCGAATCTCAGAAGGAAGTTGCCGGTTATCGCCCCAATCGCCTCCCATCGTTCCCTGGCGATCGATGCCACCACGGTTTCTGCCACTCTGCGACTGGCCACCGTTTTGTGAACCACCAGCTTGTTCGCCACCCTGCTGCTGACCACTCTGCTGAGCCTCCCTGCTGTCCAGACTGACCTTGTTGACCTTCTTTACCTTGTTGACCCTGTTGACCCTCTTTACCCTCTTTACCCTGCTGCTGTCCTTGTTGTTGTCCCTGCTGATTACCTTGTTGCTGTCCTTGCTGATTTCCCTGTTGCTGTCCGTTGCGACCCGATGCTTTTTCATCGAGACGCCGGCGCAACGAATCGAGACTGTCAGCAAATTGGCGCGTGCGATCGAGATTCTCTTCGGCAGTCGACCCATTTGCACCACGCGCGCTTTGCTCTGCCGCCTGAAGTCGCTCGGAGACGTTATTCAGACTGCGCTCAATAGCACGCTCGTCACCGCGACCACCGCCTTGCTGCTGTCCCTGTTGACCGTTATTCAACGACTGTTTGCCTTCACGAATTCGATCGGCAACACGATCGCGAGCGAGTGAGTCGGCAGCATCTTTCAACTGACGCGCCGCGCGTTGCTGGCCCTGACTACCACCGGACATCCCGCGCGCGGTCTGTTCGAGATCCTGCTGCAGACTGTTGACGCTGTCGGCGAGCGTGTCTTTCCTTTCACCCAACTGTTCGCGTGTCTTCTTCGAGTTCTCATCCTGCGCGTTTTGTCCACCACGCCGCGCGAGATTCTCCATGTCTTTCGCAATCTCACGCTGTCGCGCCGCGGCTTGTGCGGCACGTTGACGCAAATCGGAGATCTGTTGTTGCCGTCCCGACGCTCCTTGTTGTCCACCACGTTGACCAGCCGAGCCGCTCATTTGCTGTAGACGTTGTTGCGCCTGTTGCAGTCGTTCAAGAGCGCGCTCGTTTTGTGCGATCGACTCGCCTGAATTTCCGCGCGCCGCTGCCTGCGCTTTCTGCATTTCGTCAGCAGTTTGATTTAACTGGCGGCTCAACTCCTGCATTTGCGCGTCGCGACGTTCGCGCGAGAGACGCTCCAGTTCGCGTGCTGCTTTACGCGTTTCGTCTATCAGCTCCTGTTGTTGTCTCTGATTGCCACTTCCGTTCGCAGCGCCCTGCTGTTGGCGTCGCCGTTGTTCTTCGAGTGCCTGCTGTTGGCGCCGCGCAAGTTCTTCGAGGCGTTGTTCGGCTTCACTCTTCTGTTTCTCGGCCTGCTGCTGTTGAGCACGCTGAACGGTCTCGTACTGGTTCTTCATCTTGTCGAGTTCGAGCTCGAACAAGCCTGAGAGCTCCTGTTGCTCGCGTTCACCGCCACTACCACCACCATTACTATTTTGATTACCGAACGCGACCTGGACTTCGCGGAAGATCGCATCGGCGGCGAGGAGTCGTTGCAAGGCGCGTTGTTCGGGTGGAAGCGCGTCTTTGCCAGCCTCTTTTCGCAGCGGCGGTGGTGCGCCTTCCATCTCTTTCGCGGCCTGCTTCAGGTGCTCGGCCATTTCCTGAACTTGTTTCTGTCCTTCAACATCCCCGAGTCGACGACCCATACGATCGAGAAACTCGAGCGTATCGGTCCGGAGTTTTTCCTGGCCCGTAGCCACGGCTTCGTAACCGTCTTTGCGTTCCTGATCGGTGTACTTCTCGCCTTCGCGAATTAGTTTGTGCGTGGCCGCAATCAAATCTTTTTGACGACGAGACAAAGCATTCTGATCCTGATCGCCGCCCTGGCCCTGACCACCACCTTGCTGCGACTGCTTGTACTCCATTTCGAATGGCTTAACTTCAATGAAGTAAATGTCGCTGGTCGCTTCATTACTGGCATCGCGCGCCTTTGCGAAATACGAGATGAAATCACCGGGCTTGAGATTGTATTCCTCGAGAAAGAAAGTGTACGCGCCGGTAAGCGAGCGCGTTGATTCGCGCGACAGTTGTTGCAGGTTGACCTTCTTTTCTTCACCACCGTTGACGGAGAAGTGCAGGTCCATCGAAACGACGCCGTAGTCGTCTTCAGCGCGCGCTTGAGTAAACACCTCTTCGAGATTGGTGGCCTTCTTATCGCGACCAGGTTTGTCGAAAGAGATCACGGGTGGTTGATCGCCGAGCACTGTAACGTCGTACTCGTTCGAGCCGCGATAAGCTTCGCCGTCAACGCTCACCAACTCAATGTAATAGCTCGTGTCACCAGTCACGTTTATCTGTCCCACGAAGTCCGAGCCGTTCAAGTTCATATCGGTTTTCTTGCCATCAGGAAAAACGATGCGCGCGGCGCGAACTTTTCCGGTTAGTTTTGCGGTGACCGTGGCTACTGTGCCTTTAAGTGCAGCGATGTCGCCGCCGTCTTCGACCGTTTTCGTCGGAAGATTCGTGAAGGCAGGGAAGTTGAGCGTCAGATCGAGTTGTTTGACGAATGGTAGATCGACAACGTTGAGCTTATAAACATCGGAGCGAATGTTGTTTGACTCGACGAAGTATTCCATCGAATCCTGAATGTTGAAGATGGAAAATCGAAAGTCCGTTTTTGCTTTTGCGGGCTCCATCACCTGGCCCTGGAAGTCGGCTTTTGAACCAAGCGGTCGCGCGAAGACAGTTACTTGTTGCGAGTCGAAGTTGACGAGCGACGCGATGATGTCCTGATCGGAGCCCTTCGGCACGCGCGCCGTTCCGGGTTTTACCTTGATGCTCATAGCGTTTGTCGACGCCGCGAGAGTTGTTGGTGTAACCAGCTGAGCAACGCCTTGCGAGATCTCTTTCGGTCCCCACTTCAAAACGCCGGCGAACACGAGCAGACTCGCGAGTGCGGCGCCGCCGTATAGCAGCAATCGTGAACGTCGAATTACATTTCCGACGTCGAGCATTCCGGAAACGCTGTTTGCGTCCTGATATAGACGACTGACGATTGCGGGCGAGATGTGGGATTTGTTGTTGCCGTTTGAATATTCGACTGCAGTGACAAGACGATCATCAGTGCCCGGCGAGTGTTCTTCGATTAAACGTGCGAGACGTGCATCGCTGATACGTTTCAACAGGGGGCGCAGGAGAGCGAAGTAGATCGTTGCGAGGACCATCAACAGGGCGCCGATGCGCAGAGTGAGGAGCGCGCCGCCGTTGTAGCGATAGCGATGTGCAGCCCAGCCGGTCAGTAACAGAAGAACGGCAACAACGCCAACGCTGATCGCGACGCCACGCAGCGAAAGCAGAAGTTGTCGCCGCGAACGTGCTCGCCGCAGAAGATCGTCTAACAAATTGGTTTCAGGGTTCATATCAATCCCCTTATTTACCCGATCATCTTCACCATCTTTGTTCGTCGCGCCAGGAACGACTCGGCCAACAATAACAACAGCGCGACCAGCAACAACGCCCACCAAACTCTCTGCTTGCCTTCGACTTCTTCACCACTCGCATTTCGATTTGCTTCACTGCCTTCGGCACTGCCCGCGCCGCCAGTCACGCCCGCCACAAACTCGCTGAAGTTTAGTTTCGTAAAATCACCCTCGGCGCCGTCGATGTTTACAGCGGCGAATCCTGGGGCACCGTTGTAACGTAAACGATAGAATCCGGGCTCGCGTGCTGTGACTAACAGGTCTCCATCAGGTGTGAGTCGCGTCTCCGACAATCTCGCGCCGCCGGGCGTATCGACCGCGGGTGGCGCAGGTTCCTTTTGTTTGCTGACTGTAAAGGTTTCTCCCAAACTGCTCCAGGCATTTTCCTCACGCGTACCTGCATAACGCACCATCTGATGAATGAACGGCAGATAAAGCGGCGTGAGTGGCAGATCATTCCAGCTTGGTCCTAATGATGACGTAAACAGCAGCACGCGACCTTTGCCGGTTGACGCTTCAACGAGCGCGGGGCTTCCGTCTTCGAATCGAGCCAGGACCGTAGAATTTGTGCGCGGCTCGGAGCGGAAGTAGCCGATCACGTTGGCCGACGCGAGCCTTCCGCTTTCCTGAAACACTTCGAAGATTGGATGATCGAACTTCACCTCGGTTATAGCAACACTCTCGCCCGCCTTGGTTTGTACCGCTTCTCGTAAGACGGCAGGTAAAACTGTTTGCAGCGGCGTGTTGAGCGTGTCGGCCTGCGTTTTTGGACCAGTCGATACAATCACCTGTCCGCCTGAATTCACAAACCTCACGAGGGTATCACCGAGCGCGGAAGAAATCGGTCCGGCATCGTTCAAAACCACAAGTGAATAATCCGAAACACTGCTCGGGTCGACCGATCCGGCGCTCTTGAGCGTGAACGCGAAAGGTAGATCGTCATCCGCACCGAGTGCGCTTTGCAGATGCAGGCTATCATTGCGTCCACGCGAGGCGCCCTCAATGATCAACGCTTTCGCCGGAGTCTCGCGTCGCAAAGTGAAATAGAAGCGATTGTCCGGAGCAAAATCTCCCGCGCGAACATCAATCGTGCAGCGGTTGGCGCCGTCGTTCAGATTGAAACCCGTAAACTCGACGACGCGCGAGTCGCGACTGTTAAGACTAATATCGCGCTTCTCGACCGTTTGCTCATTGATCTGGAAGTCGACCTCGATGTGGTCCTTGGGCGTATCGCTGAAGTTGCTGACATGGACCACGAGATTGTCTTCGTACTTTTGCCCCCAAACGACACCACGCGCCTCGACGTTTGTGATCGCGATATTTGGCGGCGGACTGTTCCCGCCAACGTCGAGAGTTGTGAGCTGTGTGTTGTTGGAGAGTTTGAAAGTCGCACTCGCCTGCGTCCAACCCGGCATCTGAAAATCCGAGATCATCACGATCCGTTTTGGACCCGTAGTTTCAACTTCACTCAACAGCGACTCTGCGCCGCGTAGCGCCTGCTCGTAATCGGTTCCGTCCCATCCTGCGGCAAGACTCGTAATGCCGGACCGCACTCTGTTTTTGTCAGTTAGGAAACGATTAAGAACCGTGTAGCGCTTATCGAAACTCATCAGCGCGATCTGTTCGTCGTTGCGTGCGTCGTCGAGCGCGGACTCTGCGCGCCGTTGTGCTTCGGTAAACAATCCTTCACGACGCATGCTCAGCGAGTTGTCGATCAGGATCACGGTGGCGCCGGCCGCGCTGTTGTCTTTCGCAGCGCTCCCACCGCTAAAAAACGGGCGGGTAAACGCAATCACAATCAGAAGGATCGCGAGACAACGCAACAGCATCAACAGAATGTTATGCAGAGTGCGCCGACGAATGGTGCGCTGCGGGACTTGTCGAACAAAAACGAGCGCGGGGAACTGGACGCGCCGCGCACGTGTGCGACGCACGAGATGCACGAGAATAGGCGCCGCGAGCGCCGCGACGCCGAGAAAAAATAATGGCGTCAGGAACGACATAAGAAAAACTGTCCACAGATTGCGCAGATTTCACAGAAAATAATCTGTGTAATCTGTGGATAAGATCTACTTTCCAGAGCGACGAGATAGGAACGAGAACAGCGCAAAATCTAACGGCTGCTTCGTCGTCAGCAATTCAAAATCGACATTGTTCGCCGCCGCACAACGTCGCATCTCTTCGACATGCTTGCGCATTCGTTCACGATAACCACTCATCACCACGTCGGGAAGAACGGGCATTTGCTCCTGTGTTTCCGCATCTTCGAGCAGCAACACCGGATCGGTGAAATCAAAGTCGAGCTCGTTCTGATCGAGCACCTGAAACGCAACGAGGTCGTGACCCTTGAAGCGTAGGTGTTGAAACGACTCTTGAAGACTATCCGGTTGATCGTAGAAGTCGGAAATAATCACGACAATGCCACGGCGAGTCAGTATCTCCGCAAGCTGATGAAGCGACTCAGCGAGGTGCGTTTCACCACCTGCCTCGAGCAGAGAGAGATTGCCGAAGATCGTGCGCATGTGACCCGTGCGGTTGCGCGCGGGAACGTGCGTATGAACCTTGTCTGCAAAAGCGACGAGGCCGACCGCGTCCTGCTGGCGATTCAAAAGATAGGCCAGCGACGCCGCAAGAAACTGCGCGTACTGCAGCTTGGTTACTGAGGTTGCGTGTGCGTAGTTCATCGATGCGCTGGTGTCGATGAGCAGGTGACACTGCGTGTTCGTGTCGGCGCGATACTTTTTGATGAAGTAGCGATCGGTGCGTCCGAGTAGTCGCCAATCGAGATAGCGCAGGTCGTCACCAGGATTGTACTGGCGATACTCGGTGAACTCCGTCGAGAAACCGGTGAATGGTGAGCGATGCAAGCCGGACATGAACCCTTCGACAACCGCACGCGCGAGCAACTCGAGCGAGCCGATACGTCCGAGCAGTTCGGGATCGAGAAATCTTGCTGGGGTTGTTGCTGGAGTTGCCATGTTTAATTAATACGTGAACTTTGTGCTTGATGTACTTTGTTCAAAGCACTAAGATCACAAAGTACTACCAATCATGATGTCTATCTAAAACCACTCTTCGGTTCCGGCACCGTCTCGATCAATCTCTTGATCACCTGATCAGAATCAACCTTCTCCGCCTCAGCCTGGAAGTTCAACAATATGCGGTGTCGCAGCACCGCAGGCGCGACGGCACGAACGTCTTCACACGAAACGTTGTATCGACCACGCAGTATCGCGCGCGCTTTGCCGCCAAAGATCAAAAACTGTGAAGCACGCAACGACGCGCCCCACGTCACCCACTTGTTAACGAAATCGGGCGCCGGTGGTGTTCCCGGCCGGCTGGCATTAACCAACCGCACTGCATACCGCGCAACGGTATCTGAAGCCGGCACCTGTCTGACGAGTCTCTGGAAAGCAATGATCTCATCGGCAGACATCAAACGCTCGAACTCGTAATCCTGCGGCGACGTTGTTTGCTTAACGACCGCGACTTCCTCCTCTTCCGGCAGGTATCCAATCTTCACATTGAACATGAAACGATCGAGCTGCGCTTCGGGCAGTGGATACGTGCCTTCCATTTCGATCGGATTTTGCGTGGCAAGCACGTGAAACGGCCGCGGCAGTTCGTAACTCACACCCTGAACGGTCACACGACCTTCCTGCATCGCTTCGAGCAGAGCAGCCTGAGTTTTTGGCGGCGTACGATTGATTTCATCCGCGAGCACGATGTTGGCGAAGATTGGACCAGGAATAAACTGCAGGGCGCGACGACCGGTCGCGCGATCTTCCTCGATGATCTCGGTGCCTGTGATATCGGCAGGCATTAAGTCGGGCGTGAACTGGATCCGTTTGAACGTGAGGTCAAGCACGCTGGCGATGGTCCGCACGAGTAGAGTTTTTGCAAGCCCCGGAACGCCGGTGATAATCGAATGGCCACCAACAAAGAGCGCGAGCAGGACCTGTTCGACCACTTCGTCCTGTCCGATGATGCAC
>CAWBPY010000013.1:0-752118 GCA_963790745.1 uncultured Acidobacteriota bacterium | reverse complement strand
ATTTTCGTGGTCTATGAAGATTTCGAAGCTGCGATTTGCACGAGCTGCCGTGGCGTTTGGCCGTCGGGCGATGGAACAGCTGCCAGGCGAGCAGTCAATTTATTAAGCGCTTCAACTCCGTCTTCCACCGCGCTCTTCTCTTCATCGGTTAGTTTGATCTCGCGCATCATCCGACTGAGATTTACTTTTCCCTCGTTCAGCAGCTCTTCCATTGCCTCCTTCGGCCGGTAGAAGCTGCATTTCGCGCAGGCCATCCGATGGACGCATTGTTCGAAGAAGTCGTAAGCGCAGTAGCCGTGGCCGAGGTCGTAGTACTGCCAGGGCTCGCCTCTCGTCGCGGCTCCGCTTTGGACGGCTTCACGATGATCAGCACATCGATCATGCGCAGGTTCGTGCGAAAGTAATCGGCATCGGCGTAAGCCCTGGCCAGCTTCGTTGGTGTTACCTTCGCATAATGCTGAGTGGCTGATGGTGTGCGATGGCCGAGCCATTCCTGGAGTTCGAACAGGGTCAAGGGGTGCTTCGCATTGTAGAGTTGCGTTGCCAGAGTGGCGCGGGCTCGATGGCTGGTGATTCGCCCTCTGGCATCCACTTCCGGAATGCCGGCCTTGCGGCACAGCAGCGGAATCAAACTGCTATTGAGATAACTCTGGCCGACACGGTGGCTGCGATAGCTGAAAAGGTAATGCACCATTGCACCCGTTTTCTGATCGAGCAAAACAGGTTGCGGAGGTCTAACCTTTTCCCAAGCAGCAATTGTTTCTCCCAGAAGTGGATCAACTGGCTTTGTGAAGGCGCTGCTCGTTTTATTCGTCGGCACGTCCAACAGACAGATCGAACCTTTTGGAATTATCTCAAGGGTCGGGTTTACTTGCAGGTCGTTGTGTTGCCAGCGGATGCAACCAACTCTTAAGCGCCGAACCTCGTCTGCTCTCAAGCCAGCAAAAAGCCATACGGTGGCGAGTGCCTGGACCATCCTAAGTGGGTACCAGGTGAATCGTTGCAGTCTTTCATTGCCGCACACATTCTGAGGGAGATCTTCCGCAGTGACATTGAGTCCGGCATGTAACAGTTTGGCCCACATGTCGGCGTCAATCACCCGCGGATCGGGACCCGTCAGTCTAGAGATTGCGGTAGGGGTGGCGAGAGTCCTCAGTGGATCAAACTTTCGCGGTATCAGTTCCCATTCTTGGAGGTCTTTGAAGAATGCGCGCAGATCTCCAATGAGGCTTTGCTTGGCTGTTGGCCTCAACGGTTTACCAACATTACTTCTTCTCTTGAACTCGTGATCGGTGTATTGCCCGATGGTCAGGCCGTCCACGCAAGCTATCCATTCGATGGATAACTCTCTGCTCCATTGCGCAGGACTCCGAACTTCGGGACGTTTGTCAGCCAGCCAACGACCGACTTTGAGTGCGGTGTAATAAACGTGATTGCGTTGTGATCGGGAAGCCGTGCTGCTCTCGATCCAGCGAACACACCATTCAGCCCATTCCTGAGGAACTCCGGAGGTAACCGCGCGGCTGACGGTCTTGGTCTTTGCGGATTGCACCCGCAAAAACAGGAGCGAGCTGTTCCTGATCTCAGCCAGCGCCTTTGTAAACGTGCTAATGAGACCTTTGGCACGGCGATCCATCTTGCCTTCACGTGCCCTGACCATAATCTCGGAGGTCAGATCCGCAAGTAGTGGGCTCCCATTCAATAGCAGCAGTTCGGCAATCAAGCGCGGGTAGCGGATCTTCACCATTGAAGCGCCAAGCCCCCAGGAACGCAGGAGGTCAGCAATCGGTTGGGAGGCTTCTCTTAACCGCTCAGAGCCAAACACTTTCTCAGCTAAAACATGCTTGCTAAACGGTCCCAAGCCGATGAAATCGGTAATCCCGCGCAACAGATAAGCGGTTGCAATGAGGTCCATCCGGTAGCCTTCGCCCCGCTTAAATGTCTGTCGAAATAAGGTTGAATCAGCGCAGATAGTTTCCTTCCACTCCTGCTCCGACCAACCCCAGAAAGGAACTCGCCGGCGCACCATCTCTTGAATGATTATCGAGCTGATACACGTGCGCGAGATCTTCGAGGCGCCGAAAGCATCGAGGCAGTCACTAAGCGGCGTAACCAGGCGGCACAACCTCAGACGAACGGGCGCGTTAATGTAGGTGCGTCTCAGACGCTGCGGTCTATTCGCTATCTTGTTAAAGGCCTCCTCTTCAGTCGGAAGAAGAACCCGCGTTTGGTCGTACCAGGACAAGTCGATCGGCCAGTACCATTTGGCACCAGTGGTCAGTTGCGAGCGCGGCTTACGTTTCATTGCTCCACCTCCGTAATCATCCGGACTCGCCAGGCGTGGACCGATGACATGCTGGCCTCGAGCTTCACCGCCAGTTCACGGCCGCTGAGGTGAATGTAGTTAAGTGTCGTTTGAATGCTTCGGTGACCGGCGAAACGAGCAATCTCATGTATGTCCCAACCAGCTCGCGCGAGATCGGTGAGACATAGATGGCGGGTTGAGTGAGTGGTGAGCCTCGAAAGCTTGGTACGTTCTGCCAAGCGGCGAATGATCTTGGACCAACTCCAGATCGAGAGGGGCTGACTGTGATTGCGCCGGGACTCGGAAAGGAAGAGTGCTCCGCCATGTCGGCTAAGGGACTTGCGGTGTCGCAGGTAGGACGAGAGCAGTTTGCCGGTCTCCGGCAAGTAAGGAACTACTCTCTCACACCGGCTCTTAGTCACCTCAGCGCGGATGCGCAGCAACCGCTGTGATGGATCTATGTCGCTGGTCAATAGTGAACACAACTCTTCGCGGCGCAGTGCCGCATCATAAGCAAGCGCCAACATCAAGCGGTTGCGTAAAGGTTCGTCTCGAGCCGCCACGAGTATGGTTCGCCATTCCTCATCGTTGGGAATCCAAGGGAGTTTGCGGTAACGAGGAATCAGTCCGCGCGCTCGTGCGCCACCAAAGCCCTTGCCGGCAACGTACCGGCCTCGGCCTACCGGGTTATCGGGCCGAATGCCCTCTTCTACTAAGTGATCAAAAAATAGACGCACCACGGTTAAGCGTTGCTGTAAGGTCGCATTGGCCAAACCTACTGGTGCTTGGTGTTGTGTGGCTCGGGCGTTCTGACGCTGTGAAAGATCCTGCACATAAGCGGCGACATGCTCACGCCTGGCCCTTTCGGGTGACACTACCAGTTGGGCGCAAACGCGGAAGAAATCTTCCAACGCCCGCCCATAAGCTTCAATCGTATTCTGGGCCAGCTTTAAATCTGCTTGACTTTTCAGCCAAATCTTCGAGTTGGTGCACTGTGCTATCAAGGGATACCTGTTCCATTCAATAGTGGTCATCGTTAACCTCCCGGCCATTCTGTAATGTGATTGCGAACGTCATTCTCCGGCAGGTTCTTAGTAATCACGACTGGTCCATGAGATCTCCTGGCCCACCGCCCCGAACAGTCTTATTCCACATAACGCAATTGGCATTGCATAAGAGCGAGGATTTGATTTCCGATCGAGTAGTTATGGAACGCGCTGTAGGCTTCCATGATCATTCCTGGCTTGTTGACTGCTTCAATTAGCAGGGACGACCACTTGGGCACGTCGGCCGCTGGTTTAGGGTGAGGCTTCATGTGTCGAGCTCCTTTCGTTTCTGGTTTCTGTCTTAAAAACACAGGTTCCCCCTCGTATGGACGTTGGGCCACGAGTGGGTGCCTGACCGTTATGGGGAGTTCGCGACGTTGACCTTCGACAGAATGCTGGTGATGTCCGTTTGCGAAGTAAGCAACGTTAGCGTCCTCCGGAGTTTTGGTTTGGTGGTATTCAAAACAGGAATCCCACCTTCCGTAGCGAAGACGAAGCACGGCTGGGTGCCTCAGCGCCGCACCTGGAAGGTCGCAACGAAGTGAAGAACCGCAATGGAGCTTGCGTAATGGAGGTTGCGGCGATGGGCTGCCGTGCGAAGATGTAGCTACGGAAGGTGAGATTAAAAAGAGTTCGGCGAAGCCGCAGTCTATTTAAACGCTTGGCAGTTAGTCAGCTTGCCGTAGAGCAGTTCGTTTTCTTCCTGGAGTGATCGGACTTGTTCTTCAAGCGCGCTGACGCGCTCTTTGAAGCGGGCGATTTGAGCATCTTTGGCTGAATCGGTTTTGCTTGATCTGGTGGGCTTGGTTGCAGTTGATTGTAGAGTAACTTGGCGGAGCGCTCGAATCTGTTGCGCCAGGTCGGAGTGCTTTGGATCGTAGAGGAAGGTCTTAGAAACACAAGCAGCCGTGCAGACTGTATTGAAGTTAATGGCGGCGCCCGTACGCTGTAGCTCATTGATGGACTCAACGACACGGCGCCGCGCTTGATTACTCTTTTCAGCGGCCAGACGCACAATGGCCTGAGTGTTCCGCTTGAACTTCATCGCTGGCCGCCTCGGTTCTTGCCACGCTGCTCTGTCGGCAGTTCCAACTCAGACAGAACCTTCTCCATGCCCTCAATCTGATCACCCAGATCGTTGGCATACATCTCCCAGCCTTTTTCCCGAGCAATGGTATGGCTCTGCTTAAGATCTTCGAGGGTAGCCACAATCACCGGCGCGTGCTCCGGTGTGGTCACTAGCTTGTGACAGGGTCCATTGTCTTTGGTGAAGCAGGCATTCTGTCCATAGGGACACTTTGTCGCTTTAGCGTGATGAAGACAATAGCCCCACGGCAGCGATAGCCGGCGCAAGTTGGAAACTACCCAGTCCAACTCACTCTCATCGCCGCGAGCCAATTGTTCTTTGAGAGCCGCAAGCGCAACACCGCCGGTCGCATGCCCGGATTGGACCAGTTCCTTGAACTTGCTTTTCAGGGTCTCGTCGAAAATGTGCGTGTAGTTGAGTGTCATCATGGGGCTCCGGTGATCTAGATAAGTCATGACATCGATAATGCTCATGCCGTTGTTGAGCATCTGAGTGCCAACCGTGTGGCGAAAGGCATGCGGCGTGAGCCGGTAAACTTCACCGTCTGGTCCGAGCAGGGGCGCCTTCTTGGCGAGTGCCGTAAGTTGAGAGCAGAAGCGCTGGAACTTATACAATCCGTATTCAGTGCGAAAGAGATAGCGAGCACCGAAGTGATCGGAGACGTCCTTGACTAACTCACGCTGCCTTTCGACGGCTCTGACAACCTCATTGGTAATCGGCAGCGGTCGTCCTTCGCGTTTCAGCTTGTGGTTATACCAACGCAGTCGGGGATCGCCTGCGACATCCCATTCGAGACAGTCTTCCCGGAGGTGGAGAGCATCCTGGCCGCGCAGGCCGACCACACGCAGGATCTCCACGAGGTTACGCGCGTAGGGATGAAGCAGATGAAGGTTAGCGTCCAGTTGCGCCAACACGCTCTCTGGTATCGGGCGTGGGCGTCGCGCCCGACGACCGAACTTGTCTTCGGGAAAGATCAAAGGGCGCGCTGGCGCTTCAGGCCAGTCATGCAGGCGCATGTAAGTAAACATGCCATCCAGAAAGCTGGCCATCTTTGCGCGACGGTACACGGTAATCGGTTGCTGCGCTCCGCTTTGATCAATCCAGTAAGGATGGTTCAAGGCGGGCTCGATCATCTCTCTGGTAACTTCAGCGAAAGAATCCAGCTCCGGGTACAGCTCGCCGATTCGGAGCAAGAAGGGCTTGGCGTGCTTCAAATAAGGCCTGAACGTTGACGGCTGCCAAAAAGGAACGCGCGCACGGAAGTATCGTTTGATTAGCTCTCGCAACCGCGGGTTCGCAATGAACGTAAATACCAGCTTGAAGGTACTTTGGTTCATGTGCTTGGGATAGTCCGTATACAAGCGGCGCAGATCCACCCGGTCTCTGCTCCAGACCTTATCGGGATCTTCTAATGCGATGGGGCCGGGGATGAAGATCTCGTTTTTACTGCGCGGTCCCGGCACCCGCACTCCGAGCCTGACCATTTCTGCGCGAAAAGCTTCATCCTTCAGCGCCCTGAACCATTGTTTGGTTCCGGTATAGCCAAGTCGACGACAGAGGTCAGCGACAGAAAGCGATCGGTTCGCCTCATCCTGGAGTAAGATCCAAAATCGCCACTGTGCCTTGGTCCACTTCTGTAGAAACTCCAACTCCTCCGGGCTCAATCGAGTAACCATGGCGCTGCTCCTGAAAGTGCTGCCACTTCTTTGCCATGTCTTCGTCGTCGAGATGGACGTAGCTCATGGTGCTCTGGACTTGCGCGTGCCCCAGGCGCTTCTGCACGTAGCTAACGTCCCAGTCGGCGCGAATCAACTCTGTCGCATGAGTGTGTCGCAGCATATGTGCATGGAGTGGAAGGTGGTTCTTGCGGCTGTAATGCCGGAACAATGCTTTGACTGCCTGGCGGTTCAACGGGCGACCATAAGTAATCCTGCCGCGCTTGTCTCGCGCCGTCTTCTTGAGGACGACGAAAAGGTGGTCAGTATCGTAGTTGTGCTTCAAGACGAGCTGATCCAAAAGAGCCATAAGGCCGGGCGAGAGATCGATAAACCGCTGCTCGCCTTCACGCATGGTCTTAGCCAAGGCTTGGTTGTCCAGGTCGCGACGGCGACGCACCCACACTCCATTGCGATGAAACTCGATGTCTTGCAACCAAAGTCCCAACACTTCCCCAATGCGCAGTCCGCCCTCACGCATCAGCAGCAGGATGCATCTGAACTGAAGGTTCTCCGTTGATAAGAAGAACTGCGCGAAATCGCAGTCCTTCACTATCCGGGGCCGTCGCTCTGGCTCTTTTAGTTTGAAGCTGCGCTTCGTGGTCCGACCGTGGCCTAAATGGACAAGGAAACGCTTGAACTTGCTGAAGCGATCCGAGATCTGTTCGTAGAGCACCGGGTTCTCGAGTTGCGTGCCACGCTGGATGTGATACCGATAGAAGCTGCTGACAGCGGTCACGATTGTGTTGACCGTGCGCTCACTCAAATAGCTTTCTTTCCTTCTTGTTCGATCCCGAAGCCACTGAATGAAGCGCACCAGATCGTCTGGTGTGACGCTGCGCCAGTCGACTTGCTCGCCTTCGAGGAAAACGAAAAATCGCGCCAGATGTCGACAATAGTTCTCCAGCGTGTGCGGAGACTTCTCCAATGCAGCCAGATGGTCCAAATACAACTTGACCGGAGTGATGAACTCACACCGTTCGTCAATGAGATAAAGCCGCCGGCGACCTTCAATCTTGGCCCAAACTGTTCTTAACATCGGGGTGTTGGAAAGACCCGCCTTTGACTGGTGCTCCGGTAGTCAATCTTCCTGATAAGCCCAGCCGTGGTCTCAGCGGTCAGCTCGGTCTCGCTGCGCTCGCCCTCGCCGCCCGCTGAGACCACGGCTGGGCCATCAGGAAGACGACGTCAAAGAAAAGGATCGTCATCGACAAAGGTCCTCATTCCTGAAAAGCAGGAGATGATAACTGGTACGTTGTTAACTTTGAGGAAAGAAAATCTGATCTTTCCATTAACGAGTTCGAGAAGTACGAAGTGTCTTCAAAGGAGGCAGGTCGCTTACCTTAGCTACTCCCCTTTCTTCCTCTCGCCATAACGAACGCACACCCGAAGGGGCGGAGCGCCAGCGGAGCACTCGAAGCGAAGCGAGAGTTGTGCGGACGGGCTCTCGTGGCACAATCGGCCATACGAGGGGGGAACTAAATAAAAATCGTCTCGGCTGGAATGAGCGAAGCGAATGAAGCCGAGTCCGAATGAGGATGGTGAGGAGTATGAGTCTTCACTACTGCTCTGCCCGAAGAAAAGACCGCTCTAGCGGTCGCTCGTTGGTCCAATTGAGTTGAATCGTGCTATAACGCACCTACTCGCGAAGAGGTTTTCTAGTTTTGTTCACATCACAAAATGCATTTAACAAAAAAATAGAAATAGGTCAGGAATTCGCGCTTCGCTGATCCACATAGTGCGTAGGATCACTAACGCGGGGCTTACTATAGTGTGTGGCCGAACCTAACGCCTTTACCACCAAGTCCGCTGAGTATCAATTAATAATCTCGACTCCGGCACCACTAATCTCCGGGAACGCCATTCGACCGCTCGATGCCGCGGTACGAAGCTGTCGGCCAGACTGACAGTACGTCCCCTCTTCGGAACCCTGAATCGCTTAAAAAGTTTTCTGTATCCACAAGACGCCACAAACTCTATGCATTCGCCAAAATGATAGGGAATAGCCTCGAGGCCCTGAATCCAATAATAAACTCGACCGAAGTACGCAGCATGAACCCACTTTTCCCACACTCTCGGGCTGTATCGTTTCTCTTCGAGTGCCCTCTCATGCAGTGCATGCCGCATGGTTGGCAGGGTATCCGAGGCGCGTAGACACAATGATCCAGGAGAAATGAAGCCGGTTTCCGATGCGCTAGCTGCCGCGAGGAGCTCTGGTTGTCACCACATAGACTCGTGAGAGTTCAGCCTATCCCTCGGGGTACCTACCCATTTGGAGATTTTTAGAACATGCTGAATTCCAGGAATAGTTCGTGGACAACCTGAATGCTGACGTCTGCCACGCCGTGCCTCCGCTCCCTTAACAAGAAAGCGACTGACGAGGTAGACCGGACAATGGTCAGAGTTCTTGATGTGAATGTTGATGCTAATTGATGCGGTCATCAAGTGATGGTCCATTAATTCGGAAATTAGACCAAAGTTATCCACACCTTACAGATATATCATCCGGTTTCTATGAAATATCATGCGCTGAGAGTTTTTTTGAATAAGATTTTGTCGTTTAGAGACAAAATCTTATCTACTGAAGGTTTTTTTGAAAACGGAATTCCGATTTTTCCGAACGGAATTCCGCTTACGTTAGATTTTTTTTGTAAGCCATGGCGAACACTTTGTTCTCTATAACGAACACCGAAGACTTTTTATATAGCTGATTGAAATAGTACGAGACCTGGTTCCCAGTATGCTGGCAATTTTTTCCAGGATGCTGGAAGTGGAAGGTTTTTTTATTTGGCGATACGTGCTATGGACCAGCTTGCCAACGCCGACAATCGTTAGCCCATCTCGTAGAACCTGTAATACCGTGGACCAATCCATACGCATTCTTCATCCATCAATTCTGACATACAAACCTATAAGAAAAGGAAAGAGAGGTTGAGGTGGTTCGCTGGCTCGCGGTCATGGTCCAACTCGTACAGCGGGGCTTCGCGTCTTCCGCCTTTGCTGTACGGCCTTCTTAAATTCCTGCTCTAGAGCCACATCGCTCAGAACGCCCGCTATTTGTAGTTCCGCATTATTAATCTGTCGCTTGGTCTCAGCTAGCTTTTCTTTAGCCCTCGCAACGTCGCGTTCATTTTCTTCAACCTGCGTCGCGGCAATCAATCTGTCTCCGAGCAATCTTCTTGATTGCTCGAGCTTCTCTTCGGCACGCCTCACATCGTTTTCGTAAAACGGTAGGAGCTTTCCAAGACTTGCTTTGTATTCGGTTGTAAGCCTAACGAATTCCTCGCGAAGTTTAGTCAGTTCTGAAGGTGGTTTAACTGCGGCCTTCCCCGTCTGGGCGTTTACAGCAACCGGGACTAGAAGCAGAGCCGTAAGGAGTAGAGTCTTCATTAGATTAAAAAAGCGCACGCAAACCTATTTAGACGGAAACTCACAATCCTTCAGTAGCACATTGCCGAACTTTCCGTCACAGGTTCCTTGAATCGTAACCTGATCTCCTTCACGTAAATGTGAAAGCCGAGTGGCCGCGTATCGTGAACTCGGGGATCACTTAGTAATCTCAGATCGCGGTCAGCTTATGTCCGGTCGCGGCGTCGGTCAAGACAAACTCGCAATGGAGCGTGAGATTATTAAACTCGCGTTGGAGCAAACTAATGGCTGGGTGACACGCGCTGCCCGACTTGCAGGATGTCGCATCAGGGGTTGACATACGCACTCCGCGCCAGACACAAAGACTTACTCGACAAACGCAAGGCCCCCCGACAGCCCAAAAAGGGGCGATGAACAATGCTCACAGAGATCGATCCCCACAACTTGCCGCCTTTTCCGAAACGGATACCGGAGAAATTGAAACGATCCGCGAGCACTTCAACTTGACGCCGGATGAAATCGCGCAAATGGTCGGCGCACGAACAGCTGCGGAGATCCTGGCATACGAAAACGACGAAGATGATCTACTCGTAACTGTGCTGTGGAAGTATTCAAAGCTCGCAGGGTGCCCAATAGATAACTTTATCAAGGCTGAAGATGATTTGAGCAATGTACCCGCTGTCAGGATCACATTCACTGACATCGGGGACGGAATAAGCACCGACAAGCTGGAAAAGATATGGGAACCCTTTTTTACGACCAAACCGGAAAGTAAGGGCACGGGTTTGGGAATGGGCATCTGTCGCCGTATCGTCGAGGATCACAACGGCGCGATTACTATTGCAAGCGAGTTGGGTCAGGGAACCGCTGTGTCCATCGTGCTGCCGATTCAGCTGACCCGGGTCTAACAATCCCTGAAGAACAATAAAGCTCACTCCCGTCTTCGTGGCCGTCCGTTGTTCCGTTGCTCTGGACGCGGGAACCGGTTGGCCGATTGGGCCAAATCTTAAGTTGACTTAGACCAGGAAAATTTAGACAAGAGACTAGCGACCGAACGCGGCTTTGTATTTCGGCTGATCTCGTAATTCGGCTCCCGAGAATTTGATTCCCTGTCGAACAATGAAAGGGACTAAAGGCATTCATGATTAGACCGGGCTAGAGGAATACGAATATCAAGCCTACAAATTCCTATTTTGCCTCTACCTCGACAAATTCTTTCGGGCAGTAATAATCCGACTTACCGCAAACGCAACACGTAAGCTGTAGTGGTCAGTAAACCGCGAATACCACTGACCTACAATCCATTCGTCTAACATTTTAACCTCGGAAGTTTTCCCCAAGTTCAACGGTTATGGGTAGTGCTCTTAGCCGTGTCGCTGCGCTGGATTATGGCCCAAAGGATCTATTTCCAATTTCTGTTCCATACGGTGCTTGTCTGTGGAGCAATCAGCTTGGCTCTAAATTCCCGGTCGTTCATAACCTTGTTAATCATGACTTCGTAATTGCGAAATGGGATGTCCTTCTGTCGCTCAAAACGTAGCAGGCCAAATTCTTTTCTTTCGTCATCTCGAAAGTACAGCTCCACTGGTCGATCCTCGTAGGGGATGCTCGTTGCATAGAAATCCCGTCGGACAAAATGCCAGCGCTTGCCACTATGATCGAAACGCCGTTGTTTGTCGTAAGCCCACATTTCCTTCATACGATAAAGATATATGACATTTCCTTGTTGGTAAAAAGCGAGCCCAAAACATAAGTAACGAGCGAACCAATCGAGTGCCACCACCAGCAACATACCTAATAGAGCACTACCCGGTGGAATCGATCATGAGGAGGCCCGCGGGATAACTTGGACTAACGACGGCGAATAATTCCTGATTTCTTAAAGACAACCTTATTCAATTTTCACCATCAAACTCAGTGCGATGTACCTGATTACGGGTACAACGTGAGACAATTAGACAACGGGGAGATTTGATACCTCTGACGCTTAGAGTCCGCACGCCTAAATCGGATTAGACAATCTAAGCATATACACCAGCGTCAGAGTTTCCAGGCGGACTCTCAGAAAGGGTGTATATGTCCACACATCTACAGTTTGATACCTCGTCCGTTCCCGCCAAACGGGAGTTTCCCAGGATTGATAAGGTCTTCGATGCCGCCGAGCATGTTGTCGAGCGGAGCGAGACACTACTGTCTAAAAGTAAGCCTGCAATAGTAAGTCTTTTTCTTCTTATTCATCTCATCATTGACCTGATTGTCGTTTTGATGTTCGTTCTTACAAAATGATTTTTCAAGGATGAACTGTTCACCCACTTTAAACTGAATAATAGGAGTCATAGAAAATACCAGGCGCGAGAAAATAGCATTACGAACCAATGAAAGATGGCATCAGCACAGCTTTCCTGGGTAGCGGGCAGCAGAAAGTCAGCCTGATCAGGACTCTATCTTTCAAGCGCCGGTTATCTCAGCAAAGCATTGATGAAATGAAAACCACTCCATGCCATATATAGTATGAGTCATTCTCTAACTCGAACTGAACATTGCGCGCGAGGAGTGCTAGCACCACGCCGCCTTCAATTCTCAAAATCAGCCGCGTAAACTGCAAGCCCCTAATCGAGGTATTTAGTTGAAACTCTAAACTCTGAACTGCACCCTTGACTGACACAAAAAGTTAAGCACATATCCCTAACGGGAAGGAGGCTTAACGATGACCAAGAAGGGCGCAGGGGCGGCCAAGACGGCGACGCTCAAACGGCGCACATTCACGCGCGAATTCAAACTGCAAGTCATCCGCGAAGTCGAGGCCGGCAAGACCCAGGCGCAAGTGGCCCGCGATTATCAACTCAGTGACAACACGATCTCGAAGTGGCGCCGCGAGCTGCACAAATATAAGGAGCGCGCGTTTGCCGGTCGCGGTCACGCTTACACTGATGAAGCGCGCGTCAACGAGTTGGAACGCATGGTGGGCCGGCTCACCATGGAGAACGACTTTTTAAAAAAGCTTTTGCAGAAACTGGAAACCGAGAGCTAAACCGGCGACAGTCGCAACAACATTTCATGACCCTACTGCAAAAAGAACTGGAAGAGAGACCGACCGCCGAGCGAGCCCTCAGGTCGCTCGGCGAGGCGGTCGGGCTCTCGCGTTCGACTATCTTTCGCCATCTGCAATCGTCCGGCTGCAGTGTGTCGCATCATGAGGTCGAGTTGCGCGGGCAGATTCAGAGCGTCGCCTTGGAGATGCGCGCTTACGGTTACCGACCGATCACCAAAGAGCTGCAGCGCCGCGGGGTAATAGTCAATCACAAGCGTGTTTTGCGCTTGCTGCGCCAAGACAATCTGCTCTGTCTGCGGCGGCAAGCCTTTGTGCGCACTACCGATTCCAATCACTCGTTACCGGTTTATCCCAACCTGGCGCGCGGATTGGCACTTTCAAACATCAATCAACTCTGGGTCTCAGACATTACTTACATCCGGCTACGGCGCGAGTTTGTTTATCTGGCTGTCATCCTCGACGCTTACAGTCGGCGCTGCATTGGCTGGGCCCTCTCGCGTCACATCGATACACAACTGACGCTCAAAGCTTTGCGCATGGCCTTGGCAAACCGGACCGTGCCACCTGGCTTGGTCCATCACTCCGATCGCGGCGTGCAATATGCAGCCGCAGATTACGTCGCGCTCTTGCAAGAACACCGGATCCAGATCAGCATGAGTCGCACCGGCAATCCCTATGACAACGCCAAGGCCGAACGCTTCATGCGCACGCTCAAGTATGAAGAGGTTTACTTAAATGACTACGACACGCTGGCTGAGGTGCTAGCTTCGGTCCAGCATTTCATCGAAGCGGTCTATAATCGGAAGCGACTTCATTCGGCCATCGGCTATCGGCCACCAGCCGAGTTTGAAGCTTCGCTTTCACCACAAATACTTTCTTAACTGTTTGTGTCATTTCAGGGGTGCACTAAACTCTGAACCATGTCAAACAACTCTTCACATACGCATTTCCTCATAACGAAAGAAACCCATATGCAAATATTAAGCAGGTACTCAAGTCTCATCCTGATCATCTTCTCCTTAATTAGTGTGGTGTGTGCTTCCACGAACCGGGTTTTGCCTGAGCAACGCACGCAGCCCCGCACCATTTCTGTCTCAACTCAAGACCAACACGAACCTGTCGCCGCCATTGTTAAGACTCAGAAAGCAAACCTCCGTGATCGACCTTCCAAATCCGGCAGCGTTTTAAGAACGGTTAATAAGGGAGATCTTTTAGGCTTAATTGATACGACCCCGGTCGGTCCATGGTATCGAGTACGCGACAGTAGGAGTGACTCAGAGGGTTGGGTTCACGGTAATACGATCGCACTCCTGCAAACAACTGAGAGCACCTCAACCGATGCGACCTCACTGCAACGACCACGTCGGACTTTGCCACCAGTTACAGGCAGGTCCTACGTGAATGTAGATGGCGTCAGAGTGCCGTCGCCGGTGTTCAGTGAAACCAAGCCTGCGGGAGCTACAGCACGCTGTCGCGATGGCTCATACAGCTTCAGCCAACATCGCCGCGGTACCTGCTCTTATCACGGTGGAGTGGCGGAGTGGTACTAGCGGCGTCGTTAAAAGAGAGCGAAAGTCAACACGACGGCCGGTTGGCCCAAGTTTCAGATGTGCTGTTGAAACGCTCGCCTGTGTCATCGGTTCGCTTACAACACGCTGCTCATCTATGGTAAAGAACAGCTCCATCGTGGCATGGCGGGTTGCATACGAAATATCTGTAGGTTGATTTGCCAAAGTTGTTGATAGTATCGGCGCAACTAAGCATCAGACCCTGCGGAAAGTCAGGTTGTTCCTATAGAGAATGACGAGTATTTTTCTCAGCCATAGTCATGCGGATAAGCCTTTTGTGAGAAAGCTTGCGTCCGACTTAATTAACAGCGGCGTAAAGGTATGGCTTGATGAGGCAGAAATACTTATTGGCGACTCACTCATAGAAAAGATCGGAGCAGGGATCGAGTCAACAGCTTTCGTTGGAGCTATATTATCAACCAACTCCGTCGGCTCAAGTTGGGTAAAGAAGGAGCTGGTGATTGCTCTGAATGAAGAGATCGATGGTAAACGTCGAAGAGTTCTGCCAATTCTCATTGAAGACTGTGAGATTCCGAGCTTCTTAAGAGGGAAGCTTTATGCAGACTTTCGCAATCCAGACCTTTACAAATACGAATTCAATAAGCTCTTAAAGAGCCTCGGGATAAATGTTGATTTAAGTGCAAACAAATCTTTTGAACCAGAGACCGTCTTAATTCCTAAGGGAACCTTCCTCATGGGTAGCGATCCTGCTATCGATGATCTTGCGGAAGAGGATGAACAACCCCAGCATGAGTTGTTTCTTGATTATTACTATCTCGGGAGAACACCGGTAACAAATGGCCAATTCGCGGAGTACGTTCGACAGACAAACAAGATTCCGGAAAGGTGGAAGGGCTTCGATTACAATCCCAAAGTGGGGATTCGCTCCGGGGTTCAGGACCATCCCGTCGTCTGGATCTCATGGTACGACGCAGTAAATTATTGTGCATGGCTATCTGCAGAAACTGGCAAGAAGTATAAGCTCCCATCTGAAGCGGAGTGGGAGAAAGGAGCAAGGGGCACAACCGGCCTGATATATCCCTGGGGCAACAGTTACTCTGCTGAGTTTGCTAAAAACTGCGAGGCTGAATTTGTCGACCCCCATGAAACGTCAGTAGATGTTGAGTCGTACCACCGAGGCGCTAGTCCCTACGGCTTATTGCACATGGCCGGTAATGTCCAGGAATGGACATTAAGTTTATGGGGAGAGGGTCCAAAAACGAGCTTTCCTTACCCTTATAATTCAACCGATGGCAGAGAAGATCTCTCAGCGAACGAAAACATATCGAGAGTAGTTAGAGGCGGCTCGTGGAGGCATCGGAGCCAATCCATAAGGTGCGCCTATCGGAATGGCAATCCTCCCAATATTCCGGGGGCATATATCGGGTTCCGCGTGGCCAAGGTTGCGTAGCTTACACTAACATCGGCATAGGTGCATCGGCGTCTCACACAACGTTATTAGCAAAACATTGATCGTATTACAGGTAGGGAGAGAGCCAGGTGAAGACAACTGCAATCAAAGCGATGATACCAATCATAAGTTCATTCCAGAGAAAGCGAAGGCTACTGACTCCGTAAATCGCGGCCGGTTTCAGATCAGGGTCAACTTCAATCTGTCCTTGTGCCTTTTCGGAATCAACGTCAATCTGGCGTTCTAATTTTTTTATGCGTTTGAAGAGCGGTACATTGACTAACGAATGGACGGATTGCAACACAACAAAAATGATTGTCAAGACAAGCTTCACCAAGATTGATTCTTTCAACCTTAATTGAAGTTGGGTGGAAGATAAAATCCATCCAGCAGCAAGCAAATGTATACCTACGTGTTTCCAAACATTGTCTATATAACGATTTGTAAGGAACTGCAGGTCTTCGATTCGATTGTCTTCCATTACAAGGCACCTTCAGAAATGCTCAGTGGTTTAACGATTGGAGAATATCTCCTAGTGATCTCTCATCGTCAGCAAGCGCGATCGCGTTATTACGACTTCCGATCAAGTAATTGCTTTTGCACGACAACTTCTCAAGTCCGGTCACGCGCGGCGAGGAGTTTGCGCCCACCAAGTTCATTCGCAATACATCTTGTTGCGCGCGTTTCCGCCAGGCCGGGCATGGACCATGTGCTCAACGTTTCCAGAACTTACCTCCCGATCAATTCCGTTTACGGTGACGCGCCGGCGTCCGTTTGTCGAGCAAGTCTTTGTGTCTCGTGCGGAGCGCGTATGCTAGTCCCTGCCATGACGTGCCGAGGTGCGAGCAGCCTCAGATATTCTGCCCTGAGCTTGTTCCAGCGCGAGCTTAATCACGTGATGCTCGAGTGCTAGCTTGTCTTGTCCTAATGCGCGACCGGAAAGAAGCTGTCCGCGCTCCGGTGCTGCTAAATGTTCTCCGGTCTCCTGAAACACCGCGAGGGCGACTTCTCGCGGCTGCGTATTCAATCAAAGCGCGATTCAACATAATCAGGTCGTTTCTTTAAGAATGATAGATCCTCAAGCGCATTACCGAGAGTGTCGTGGTAAGCGTTCGTTCTGAATCTTGTCAAACAGCGATGCGTGCCTTCTGAGGATACGCAATGCCTTCTCGTGTCGTGCCGCGCGAAATTCCACGACCGCAAGCCGGATCACTGCTTTTGCTTCAGATCACTATCTATGCTCAGCAGTGCGAGGGCTTCTTTCAGACAATCACGCGCTTCATTGTTCTCGCCAGTACGCCAGTAGATCAGCGCTAACTCGGTTTGCGGTTCGGCTATCTTTTCCGGTTCGGTCGCGTTTCAAAGATTGCTTGACTTTGAGTGATTAGGTCTTTGGCTCTTTCCTGTGCGTCCGCAATGTGATTTTTGCTGCCGACGTATTCTGTCTTTGACGCTTCATAGAGGAATGACCAAACTCAAGATCAACGAGAGACTAGATCCTCATTCTGAAGGTGCCCAGGTTACTCATTTGACCGTGCACGGTAACGCGAACGGTACAAGTCCCGACCGGTAAGTTATCCGGTAATCTGAAAACAATTTGGACAAATGGGAAGTTCGGTACGGCTCTGACATCTTCAGCCGGTATGTCGTACGTCTTGTTGTTACTGTCAATCAAATTAACCACAACTGCAGAACTAGTGTCACCCTGGACCAACGGAAGATTTGACGCGAACATCAAGACTCTTTTATTCAGGCCAAGGAACGGGCTAAGCACGTCCACAACCGGGAACGGATCTCTTACAAACAAGCCGGCATCCAACACGGCCAATTGATTCGCCGTACTCCCCGATTCTTCTGTGAGCAGTTGAATTGGAAACGGCGTCGGCGTTGGAGTTGGTGTCGGCGGAGTATCGTCGTTATCTACAATAGTAATTATAGCGGCCCGCGGGCTGCCCAAGGTCATGCCACCTTGCCGGTCAGTAAGCGCAAGATTTATCGTCTCGTCTCCCTCAACAACGGCGTCATCGGTTAAGAAGACGGCGAAAGTTTTGGACGTCTCACCGTCTGCGAAATGGAGCGTGCCAACCGCCGCAGTGTAGTCCGCACCGGCGGAGGCTGTGCCATTGTTGGTCGCGTATTGCACGGTCGCTGAGTCGGAGACATTGTTGGCGCGTGTCACGGTGATGTCTACGTGGCCGGCATCCTCTCCCGCGCTTAAGGAGGCAGTGCTGAACTGCAAGGCCGGTGGGAATAAGCGCGTGAGCGACGTTCTGACTGGCTGATAAGACATAAACAGCTTCGGAACAAAATTCTGATGCAAAAAATTATCAATCATTACGGCCATTGGGCCATGGTCAATGCCAAACCCATTGAAGTTAGCCCAAGGGCCAGAGGTGCGAAAGAAGCGACTCTCTTCCTGAGCAATGCACCCCGGTATGGCGGCGTCTGCGATGTTCAAATTGAAAGCGTCCGCGAACCCGAACCGTGGATGCAACAGGTTTAGAGTCTGACTCATCCAGAGCGATTCCACCGCTTCGCTTGGAGTGTGAACAAGTGCACTCGCAGCGCCATAGGCGGTCGTCGTTCCTACTTCCAGCGGGCGCGTCACAGGCTTGGGAGTTAGGCCGGCGAGATCAATCTCAACGCCGAACGGGTCAGAGCCTGTCACGGAGATCGTTAGCTGATGTGAACCAGGCAATATTATCTGCGGTCCTAGCGGGCTGCTTGAGGCGAATACATTCCAACCACTGCCCGGCACTCCTCCTTCAGGGCGTGTATTCTGAGTCGAGAACTGCCCTATCACGTTCCCATCTATAGTCACGCTGATGTTGTCAGGGTCTCCATCATTGCTGTAGCGCAACACACATTCGTAAAGCGCAGTTCCATCCAGGTTGAACGAGAGAGTGCGTGACTGTCCTGGATTGAGGAGTACCGTCGTCTGGCCCGAGGCCGCACTGCGTTGCATGATAGTGCCGGCGCCGGCCCCGGCTTCACTATCCAGAGAAAGTGGCCCACCGGAACCTCTGCATTCGTCGGCGACGTTCAGCGCGGCTGGTGGCGCTGCCTCAGCGAAGTAATCGTCGAACGGCCCTTCGGTCGCGGACAGCCCCCACAACTTTGTGCCCCTGCCATCACTCCACGTGACTCGGTTCAGCGGGTTGGCAAAGGTGTACTGCCTCGTGGCGAGGGTCGCGCTGTTCGTGTTATCAAAATAGTTGATGCGCGGGGCGATGCCGGCCGGGTCAAGATCGGAACCGAGCGCCTTGGTATCAAGCCAAACGCTCCCGAACTGATAAGTGAACAGTGAACCGGGAAACGTCTTGAAGAATGTGCCTCCCTTCTTGTCACGCCGCGTCTTGAAGAAGACGCTGGGCGAAACTGGGTGAGTGGGTGAGGCGATTGCGAGGAGCGAGACGAGTACCGACTCGTCAGTGTAGACATCCAAAGTCGCCGGGTCAGCGATTGTGCCCGAGTACTGCCCTTGTTGCAGGTCGTCAGAAATTTCAAAAGGCGCCTCGTCACGCATCTCATTCGGCTTCCAGCCCAGGTAGAACTGGTCGCATTTCTCCGTTTTCGCCGCGCACCTCGGCTGTTTGTTGAGCATGAATGGCCAATCGACGCGTTCATATATGGCGTCAGCCAGCATGCGAATTTCTGCTTCGATACCGTCGTTGCGATCAAAGTACTGCCGCGCTGTGAGCGCACCGGCAATCACCAACGCAGTGTCGATGGTGCTTAGCTCGACAGTTTTTCTCGACTCGTTTTGCGGCGTCCCGGCGAAATCAAAATTCTGTTTCCGTCGGCCATCAATGCCCAGAAAGTGATAGAAGAATCCTTTGTGTCCCGCAGTCCCTACACGTTCGGAACCTTGCGGCGCATCGTGCAGCACCTTGAGCACTGCCCGGGTGCGTTCGGCGGCGTTCCCCCTTGTTATATAACCGCGCTGCGTTGCGATCACGTAATCGGTCAACTGAAAGCCTGCACCACCAATCGATAATAGATCGGCGAAGGTTGACCTATCCTGGACGATGCCGCCTGCGCGAGCGTCGGTGGAAGCGAAATCCAGAAAGTAGAGAGAGCTAGTAGCCCGCACCAAGTCAAGGAATGCATCCGTGAATTGAGGAGCGAGTCCGCCGCTGACAGGGTCGCGCGCGGCGTCGAGGTTCGGATACTCGCCGTCAACGTCGCGCAGTTGGATGTTGTCAATGCGGAACGAGCCGGTGGTCGGATTTACAATATTGTCGCCGGCATTCACCCGCTCCACGACAAAGGAAAGTACCGACACCCGGCGCCAGTCAAACGGCTGGGTATCTGTGAAGCGATCGAAATCGTTAGAGAGCGTGAGCGATATCGTCTGCCAGTCGGTTCCGGTCAGCTCTCGGCGCGTGAAAGCGACTACGTCATTCTCATCCTTCAACTCAATTCTGAGCTTTAAGGGGCCGCCCGCCACGAGACGCGCGTCAAATTCCAGACGGTCTACGCTCCTGTCGGGCCACGGAAGGAAGTCGCGGTAGATATCTCTGGTATCAAGGAAATAATTTTTGAAATCTGTACTTTCCGACGGCTCAACCCCGCTCCCATCCAGCGACACTTTCGTATCTGTCAGACCGAACAGTGAGAGAAAGTATCCAGCGAAGGACGCTTCCGGCCGTCCCGTAAAATCAAACGTGATTTGGAGGCTACCGCCGGGAGATTTGTTCGAGTCCGGCGACCACGATTCGTTGGTAATCCTCGTCGTTGCACCAGCGCTTATCGATTCGGTGGCGCCGGTATTACCGCCGAAATAGTTGAAACCCAGATCGTTTCGCGTGACCTTGTTGTTAAAGTCATCGACGAGAAACACTTCTCCGATTTTAGTTGGAAGGGGTAACTGCAAAGTGCTGTTGTTTCGAGTTGCAGCGTCACCGGACGTCTGGACGAGACTCCACGCTAGCATTAAGGTTGTGATTAAAAAACGAAAATAGTGGATTGACCGACGGTAGTGGCCCATAAAATCCCCCCGCTACCCTTGACGAAGCCTGATTTGTATCCGGACGCCATCACTGATTAAAACGATCTTCGGAGCAATTTTGCGTGTCAGAAAATTGCGAGTGACATGACCATTTAACATACATGCGTATACTCTGGTAAAAGGCTGGACAGGAAGGATGCAGTGAGCAGGCTCGTGAGACCAGCCTATCAAATTGACAGGCCGCAACATACGCCCTATTGGACAGCAAGTCAATAAGCTGGGTTTATAGGTGATGTAAAAGTCTGTGTGTAAAAAGTAGCAAGTGCAATCAGATGCTTCTAATCTAATACGGTCGAATCAAGGATTTTGATCGAGACGGCACAGGATCATGAATTTAAGTCCGGCGCCTCAACCAACCCCTTTGCGAGCGAGAAACATTGGTTAGACGACGGAACGCATTTCATATCGGGGGACGAAGAGTTCCTCAACTCAGGGGGTACCTGCACGGCCGAACCGCCAAGCCACATCGTTTTGCGTCTTTGAAAGTAGCCAGGCGTGAACTTTATTATTTTCATAATCATTATCTCATCGATAATGGCGCTGCTTTATCGGCTTCACCGTTTTGCAGAGCAACCACTCAGAAGGATAGAGCAGGCGGAACGAGACAGAGTGGCTCAAGAAATCGCGGCGGAACCCGAACGTCGCTTTATTTCGAACGTTATTTCCGGCAACAATATTTCACCCTTTGCGCTTTACTTGCGACCGTTTGCCTTAGAAACGATCTTTCGTGAGTATCGAGAAGAACTGATATTACCGCACACAGCGTTAATCCAACTGACACTTCGCCGAAAGATAAATTTCGACTTAATCTTGGTAGAGTATTTTCACCAAGTCGATTTAACATTGATCAGTATAGGCGCTCCAAATGAGAAAGAGGGAGCTGGACATGTCTCGACGACGGACGCCTTGTGGCAAGACTGTTTTCACAAACTAGCCAAACGCGCGACAACCATAGTAGTTGTCCCGGAATTCAACCCGGCATCATGGCGGAGATTAGATGGTTGCGATGGACGCGTTTTTTTGCAAAGGTTCTCTTCTTCAAACCCAAAGAGTATCCGAAAGAGAGTTGGGAGAGGCTGCGGGAATCATATAAGCAGAAAGAGGGATTAGAGCTTCCCGACTACTCGCCGAATGAATTAGCTTTTCGCGTGCACCAGTCTGGAAACTACTATCAGCTATTAGAGTGGCGAAGAAAGTACTGGGCGAGCAGGTGGGAAAGAGAACGCGCCAATGCAATAATGGAAGCATTACTCTTGAATAAGGCTGTAGATTTTGGTTGAGGGATAGGATGTATCATGCCTTAGCTGCATGAGAACAAATGCGTTACCGCGCCGCAGGAATCATGTCCGGTGGGGCGCTGGAGTACTCGTGATTTGTACGGCGGCGAAATCAAAAAGGTATTCGAGTCCCTTGCAATCGCACCAGAACAGTGCCCTGGGCACCACCGCGAATCGCAAACTTATCTCGGCGCCGACGTTTGTATTATCTACACTCACATCTGCGAGTATGATTCGAGACAGAAGCACATCCTGAATGATCGATTGGATCAAGAGACGGGATTATAACGGAAAACCGCTCTTCCAGGGATGAGCGTATTTCCGTCACTGAGTTTCACTCGACTAATTGCCTTGCGGAATATCTCGCGATAAATTTCGACAAAATCTACCGTCTTTTTCCTATCTTGCGCTCACCAAATGGCATGGCAACGGAGGGTGTAAATAGTTTTGTGTAAATGGTCATTGAGCGACTAACCGGTTAAGGTTGGTCCAGGAGAAAAGATGACCATAGACAATGAGCTCATTGACAATCTGCTGAAGGACTATAAAAGGCCTGAAGACATCATCGGCGAGAACGGCCTGCTGAAGCAACTAACGAAGCAGTTGCTGGAGGGGGCCATGGCGGCGGAGTTGACCGAGCACGTCGGCTACGAAAAGCACGACGCGGCCGGACATAAAAGCGGCAACTCACGCAATGGCAAATCGGCGAAGACGCTCAAAGGGAGCTTTGGCACCATGCCGATCGAGGTGCCGCGGGATCGTAATGGGAGTTTCGAGCCCCAGATCATCGAGAAGCATCAGACGCGCTTCACCGGCTTTGATGCGAACATCATTTCATTGTACGCGCGCGGCTTATCAACGCGGGAGATCCAGCAGCATCTGGAAGAGATCTACCACGTGGAAGTCTCGCCGGCGTTGATCTCGAGCGTGACGGATGAAGTGATTGATGAAGTGAAGACATGGCAGAACCGGCAGCTCGACGCGGTCTATCCGATCATGTATTTGGACGCCATCCAGTTCAAGGTGCGCGACAGCGGGCACGTGAGAAACAAAGCGATTTACTTGGCGATTGGTATCACCGTAAACGGATTGAAGGAAGTACTTGGTTTGTGGATCGCGCAGACGGAAGGAGCCAAGTTTTGGCTGCAAGTGGTGACGGAATTGAAGAATCGCGGCGTCAAAGACATCTTTATCGCCTGCGTTGATGGGTTGAAAGGGTTTCCGGAAGCGATTGAAAGTATTTTTCCGCAAACCGAAGTGCAGTTATGCATCGTGCACCTGGTGCGGCACTCGTTGAACTATGTCGGCTGGAAACAACGCAAAGAAGTGGCGGCGGACCTAAAGACGATCTACACCGCCGCGACCGAAGCGGAGGCCGAACAAAGATTGGCTGAGTTTAGCCTGAAGTGGGATGCGAAGTTTCCCACCATTGCAAAGTCCTGGCGGAGTAACTGGGCACGTGTGATTCCGTTCTTCGCGCATCCGCCTGAGATTCGGAAAGTGATCTACACGACCAACGCGATTGAGTCGCTGAACATGTCACTGCGCAAAGTGACGAAGGCGCGCGGCTCGTTTCCCAACGATGAGGCGGTCTTCAAACTGCTCTACCTGGCGCTGCGTAACATCGCGAAAAAGTGGACCATGTCGGTGCATGACTGGAAAGCCGCACTCAACCGATTTGCTATCGTCTACGAAAACCGTTTGCCGGTTGAATAGACTCAAGTGAGAAAATGAAACTGCCAGGCAAAAAGCTCGGCTATGGAAACCGTGGAAAAACAAACCGCGTTTTTCCACCGTTCCCACAGCCCCTACTGCTGCTGACATATCACGATAAAAAGCAGCTGACCTAAACAACCGACGATCGTTTACACAAAACATTTGACGCTACCTGGCAACGAAGCACATTCGTGAATATTCAGATTCCAATTTGGGCATAACGAGCTCCTCCGGATTTCTGTAAAAATCATTTTCAGGCCGACAGCGCTCCGGTGGTGAATGACGCTGAGACTTTGCCTGCGCCCTGTGATCACTTCGTTAGTTTGAACGAGTCGAAGAATTTCGCAGATGTCTTCTCGAAGAGATCTGTGCGGTCCTTTGCATTCGGTGACGGCTTGCCGTCGCGGAAAACAACATTCGCCGGCGCGGTAATTATTACGTGATAGAGACCTTGTCTAGCATAAAAGAATCTGCCCTTCTGGATCACACCACTGTTTCCTTCTACCAGCAATTCTTTGCCCATAATCCCATCAAGCGTTAGATCGTTTTCACTTATAAGACGCTTGCGCGCAAGTACTCGATTACGAGTTTGGTCGAGTGCTGCTTTGATTTCCTCAGGTGTTTGTGGACCGGCCGGAATGTCTGCATAGGAAATGTAAAAAAGAAACGTAGCTGTTTCAAGAACGAAGAAATGGGGTTTTGAGCGGCCCGAAGGGTGTCAACAGTGGCAATGTCCCCAATTGGAATTCCGGGCAGGGAAACCGTGAAGTAACCCTCTGCAGGGCTGAATTCCGTCCACTCCCTCTCGCTCTCACCCTTAGCCGGACCGTCCGGCTTTGCGCCATCATGCTGCTGCAAATTAGCGTTACTAACAGGATCACGCTGAATTTAGATCTCATCTTGTGAAATACCTCTAATGACCGTAAGGATCTTCTTTTGAGAGTACGATTCCAGCTACGTTTGAAGTAAATCCAGCTTGCGTCTAAGGTGGCCCGATCTTAACGACCGCCCTATTACTGCCCGGTCCTCGTAAGCTGACCGTCACCCACAAGTCTCTCGGGGCGCCGAGGACGGTATCAGGTAACCTGCCGACTACCTGGGTAACGTCGCTAAGGCCAGTTACTGGTCCAATGTACTCGGCCACGCCCTGATTTTTTTGACGTCGTCACTGTCTGGTTTGCAGTGACTGGCGGAGTATTGTTCTCCGCGTCGAGCCTTGCCTCGATCACATCCTGAACAGCAATGGGTACCTTCGAGTAAAAGTTGTAACCAGACAGCGCCTCGACCTGATCGACAGTCGCGAGATATCTCTGCCACTGGTCATGTTCAATGCCGTCGTCGTTGGGCATGATGACGGCGAAGGTTCGTGTCGAGGTGTTTACCCTCGCGACATCATCACCGTTCACGTTGGGCAGCAACATGACTACTTTCCAGGTCACGTGGGGAACGGTGACAGGATTACCAGCAGAGTCGATGATGCTGGTCCAAGGTCCCGTCGAACTAGTACCGCCGCTGCCTGCCCCACCCGAAATGATGTACAGCTCGTTTGCGGTGCCGCCTAGCTGGGTACGGATGTACTCCTCCATTCGGTGCCAAGGTCCCTCGTTGTTACCGGGAGCTTGCGGCACCATGTTGGTCATCAGGAAAGTAGCGGAATTGTCGGCGATTGAAGAGGTGCGATCCGCCGACGGGCACATGTGACCTCGTTGAAAGCCATAGGTTGAGAGCTGATAGTTGTTAGTAACACGTTTGAAACTTGGCGGCAGCGTACTGTCGGCACGGAAATCATCCTGACGATCCGCGACGTTCGTCGTCCAGGTGCTGTCCAGATGCCAGCTCGTCCAGTTCGGGATACTCTTATCGTTGTTGTAGGAGAGTGCGTATTGCGGCTTCAGCATCAGGTAATTGGTCGTCATGCTTTCATCCGCAATCGCATTAGACGGGTTGCCCATGATCATGTGTTCCGCGGACGCAACCGTTAACAAAATATCTCCTAAACCCGAACGGGTTTGGGCATCAGTGATCGAAAACGCGATCGTCTTCGCCCCAGTTGTGGTCGCGACCGAGACCGTGGCCCTATAGGAAAAGACATTGTCACCCGCGCTGACGTCACCGTTGCTGCCGTCATCAAAGAATGGCTGCGTTGCCAATCCCCCAATGGAGCTGAGATTTCCTGAAACGCTTAGACCGGTACTGGTTGGATTAGAGCCCCGAGGTGCCAGTAACGGTTATTAGTGTCTGATCGCCTGCCAGCAGAGTGGCTGGCTTCGCTGCGCCAACGCCGGTTGGATTTGTCGGCGCCGGTGGGAAGTTAGTGTTGCCGTTGGGACTCTCAGGAGCGCGTGTCCAATCGGCTGCCGTGTCTGTATCGGTTCCGGCTGCGTTGCGCTGGTTCGTGTTCGACGCACTGTCGCTGCCGGCCGCAGGGTTCAAAACACTCGTATTGCTGCCCCAGCTAATACCATCAACTGCGATACCGTCCGAGTCTCGCAAAATCAAAAGGTCGCCACTATTCGCAAGTCCGTTGCCGATCGCCCCGTCGCTAATAGCCAATACCGTGCCGGTGAAACCGGGATGCTCGGCAGCGAAGCCCGCTGTCGTGGCTGCTACGATGACGTGACCGCCTGGACCGATCGTAATCGTGGGGATGGGGTCGATCGAGAAGTTATCTGTGATGGTCCAGTTAGTCAGCGTGATACTTGCCGCACTGACATTTTGCAGCTTAAACCATTCGTTGCCGGTATCAGTGCCGCCAACAGGCGTGTCCACATCAACCTCGCTGATAACAATCGTGGCTGATGCCGCTCTTACGCGTGGTGAAAAATACAGTTGCTGTGCGAGTACGACTAGTCCTAACAGCGTGAGTGCTGTGGGTAGCGCGAAACGAGACCTTGCGACAGATATGGGTTTAGATTTAAACACAGACGTCCCTCTCGGTCATTAACGTGAAGTCTAAGAAGTCCGGAGATTATCTGGTTTTCGACGAAACATAGCGGTGCAGGCTAGGAGTTCTTCAACGCCAAAATGACGCTACAGGCTGGTGGCTTGCTGCTTCATGGCAGGCTCAATCTTCAACAACACGGCGGCTGAAGACGATGGAGAACAGGCACACACGTTTGTCAGCAGCTCACACAAATTCACAAATTGATGCATAAAGCAACATTAATCGCTCCGGCTTTGAGGTGCGAGACAATAGCGGACTGATCAGGCGAGTATGCAAGGATTAGCAGGCTCGTGAGAAGTCAGTCCCGTTTCTGTAAACGGTGGAAGGATATTCCCGTCGCTGTGTAGAGTCAATAATTTTTGGTAGTGCTCTACTAGAAATTTCTAATAGAGAATTTGCTTAATTGCTTAGAGGTACAGGCCAACTTTTTTTGGCCAGATCCCTGAGTATTGAAGTTCTTAAAGGAAATGAAGGCACGCCTATGCTCGAGTAGCTCTTGATTCAAAAATGCAGCGCTATGTTGACTGTCGCTTGATAGTGGGCGTTTGAAGGCACAGACGATAGGACGTGAATACGCTATCAATCCGAGTAACCTTAAAGCCGTTCAGAATCGCAAAGCTGGGCGTCCGCGCAAAACCACAAGCGATAGGGATGGATTCCAGTGCAGCGTCCCTTAAATCGTAAGCGATTTGGTTGTTAAGTCTTCTTCATCTTCCTTCTCCACCGCAAATCTTGCACATAGATTTCAAGTCTCCTTAAGAAATTATTTGCTGTTTGATGCGCGGGACGTGATGCTTGGCCTACTATCCATCTTAGGATATCGGGTAGTCCATCGGGGCTAGCAGAGAAAGACTGAGCGCGAAGAAGGGGCGCTATAGAGAAGTAGAAGAAGTCGTGGTTGCTGAAATTATGCTCTAGAGCACGTTTACTTGGCTGAAATCGTTCCCTCAATAGGTTCATTAATAACGAACGATCCGAAACTGATTCTTTGAAAGACTTAGTCAGAAGAAATATGGAAACGATTCTGGAAGAAGAACATCGTTGGAGAAGAGATGAAAAAGGTTAAAGTCAATTTCAATCGCGGTGACTCTCGCAATCCTTCTGAACAACGTAGCCAGCAATAATGGTGACTTCGGATGGTATTGTCAGGTTAACTTGCGAAGATGTGATCAGACTGCCCGGTAGCGTCAATTGTTTTGTGTAAACGATCGTCAGTTGTTTAGGGTCGGCCGCTTTTTATTTAAATTTATTGTTAGCAGTAGGGGCTGTGGGAACGGTGGAAAAACGCAGTTTGTTTTTCCACGGTTTCCATAGCCCGGATTTTTGCCTGGCAGTTTCATTTTCTCAATCTCGCGCTATTCAACCGGCAGCCGGTTTTCGTAGATGATGGCAAAGCGGTTGAGCGCGGCTTTCCAGTCGTGCACCGACATGGTCCATTTCTTCGCGATGTTGCACAGCGCCAGGTAGAGCAGTTTGAAGACCGCCTCGTCGTTAGGAAACGAGCCGCGCGCTTTCGTCACTTTGCGCAGCGACATGTTGAGCGACTCAATCGCATTGGTCGTGTAGATCACCTTCCGAATCTCGGGCGGGTGCGCGAAGAACGGAATCACGCGGGCCCAGTTGCTGCGCCAGGACTTCGCAATAGGGGGAAACTTCGCATCCCACTTCAAGCTAAACTCAGCGAGTCTTTGTTCGGCTTCCGCTTCAGTCGCGGCGGTGTAGATCGTCTTCAAGTCCGCCGCCACTTCCTTGCGCTGTTTCCAGCCTACATAGTTCAGTGAGTGCCGCACCAGATGCACAATACATAACTGCACTTCGGTTTGCGGAAAAATACTTTCAATCGCTTCCGGAAAACCCTTCAACCCGTCCACGCTGGCGATAAAGATGTCTTTGACGCCGCGATTCTTTAGTTCCGTCACCACTTGCAACCAGAACTTGGCCCCTTCGGTTTGCGCGATCCACAACCCCAACACTTCCTTCATTCCCGTGACCGTGATCCCGATGGCCAGGTAGATCGCTTTGTTTCTCACGTGCCCGCCGTCGCGCACCTTAAACTGGATGGCATCCAGATACATGATCGGGTAGACCGCATCGAGCTGCCGGTTCTGCCACGTCTTCACCTCATCAATCACTTCGTCAGTCACGCTCGAGATCAAGGCCGGCGAGACTTCCACGTGGTAGATCTCCTCCAGATGCTGTTGAATCTCGCGGGTTGATAACCCGCGCGCGTACAGCGAAATGATGTTTTGATCGAAGCCGGTGAAGCGCGTTTGATGTTTCTCGATGATCTGTGGCTCGAAGGTCCCGTTGCGATCCCGCGGTATCTCGAGCGGCATCGTGCCAAAGCTTCCTTTGAGTGTCTTGGCTGACTTGCCGTTGCGCGAGTTGCCGCTCTTGTGCCCGGCCGTGTCGTGCTTCTCGTAACCGACGTGGTCGGTCAACTCTGCCGCCATGGCCCGCTCCAACAACTGCTTCGTTAATTGCTTCAGCAAGCCGTTCTCGCCGATGATGTCCTCAGGCTTTTTGTAGTCTTTCAGTAGATTGTCAATGAGCTCATTGTCTATGGTCATCTTTTCTCCTGCACCTAACCTTAACCGGTTAGTCGCTCAATGACCATTTACACAAAACTTTTTACACCCTCATTCCTTGTAGCAATTCAACTTGATTTAGCCTTCTTCGATTTGCCTTTCTTTAACTCCTCATAATCTTTATACAAATAATGGGTCATAAGCTCAGGTATATAGTGTTGGAGCAAGTTAGAGTTAGAAATTATCACCTTTGAAAGGAGCATTTCGTAAAATGTACCTAAGAAACTTATAAATTGTAGTGCACCCCTGAAATGACACAAACAGTTAAGAAAGTATTGGTGGTGCAAGCGAAGCTTCAAACTCGGCTGGCGGCCGATAGCCGATGGCCGAATGAAGTCGCTTCCGATTATAGACCGCTTCGATGAAATGCTGGACTGAGGCTAGCACCTCAGCCAGCGTGTCGTAGTCATTCAAGTAAACCTCTTCGTACTTGAGCGTGCGCATGAACCGTTCGGCCTTGGCGTTGTCATAGGGATTGGCGGTGCGGCTCATGCTGATCTGGATCTTATGTTCTTGCAAAAGCGCGACGTAATCTGCAGCCGCATATTGCACGCCGCGATCGGAATGATGGACCAAGCCAGGTGGCACGGTGCGGTTCGCCAGGGCCATGCGTAAAGCCTTGAGCGTCAGTTGCGTATCGATGTGACGCGAGAGGGCCCAGCCGATGCAGCGCCGACTGTAAGCGTCGAGGATGACAGCCAGATAAACAAACTCGCGCCGCAGTCGGATGTAAGTAATGTCTGAGACCCAAAGTTGATTGATGTTTGACAGTACCAACCCCCGCGCCAGGTTGGGATAAACCGGTAACGAGTGATTGGAATCGGTAGTGCGCACAAACGCTTGCCGCCGCAGACAGAGCAAATTGTCTAGGCGCAGCAAGCGCAAAACGCGCTTGTGATTGACTAGCACTCCGCGACGCTGCAGTTCTTTGGTGATCGGTCGGTAACCGTAAGCACGCATCTCCAGGGCCACGCTCTGAATCTGCCCGCGCAACGCGACCTCGTGGTGCGACGCACTTGCACCGGACGAATGCAGGTGGCGAAAGATAGTCGAACGCGAGAGCCCGACCGCCTCGCCGAGCGACCTGAGGGCTCGCTCGGCGGTCGGTCTCTCTTCCAGTTCCTTTTGCACTAAGTTCATGAAGTATTGTTGCGCCTGTCGCCGGTTCAGTTCTCGGTTTCCAGTTTCTGCAAAAGCTTTTTAAAAAGTCGTTCTCCATGGTGAGCCGGCCCACCATGCGTTCCAGCTCGTTGACGCGCGCTTCATCGGTGTAGGCGTGACCGCGACCGGCAAACGCGCGCTCCTTATATTTGCGCAGCTCCCGGCGCCACTTCGAGATGGTGTTGTCACTGAGTTGATAATCGCGGGCCACTTGCGCCTGGGTCTTGCCGACCTCGACTTCGCGGATGACTTGCAGTTTGAATTCGCGCGTGAATGTGCGCCGTTTGAGTGCCGCTGGCTTGGCGGCCCCTGCGCCCTTCTTGGTCATCGTTAAGCCTCCTTCCCGTTAGGGATATGTGCTTAACTTTTTGTGTCAGTCAAGGGTGCAGTTCAAATGTTCGCGCAATATCTACCGGATAATACTTACCATTCATCTTCAAAACAGGATGCCGCCAGCCTCGTGAATCCATAACATCTTTAGAAACCTTTGAAGCTACTTTGGGTACGGCCTCGAAAGCATTAATTTTTCCAGTAGACCTTTCTATGCCGAGCACTCCATGTAAATGGAAGCATGGATTGGAGCTTTGGCTAGATTTACCAAGAATTCCACGATTCAAAATGCATACCAGATCAGGTCGTGCGTCCGGTTCGATATTGGCGATGGCTTTTGCATAATTTTCTAATAAAGTTTCGGCACTCTTTATTTGCGTTTCAAAAGCAAAGATGAATCCTAGAGGAACACCTGTTTCTGCAAGTAGAAGATTATTCCCTTTAATAAGAGGAACGACTTCACGAACAACTTTGAGTCTTTTAAGACTGGCAATATTTTCAACGGCACTTTTTAATCCTTTCCCGTCAAGTGAGGTTTTGACTTCAATGCCGCAATAGATTACTTCGACTGGATATACCGCAGGCTCCTCATCCAAGAACAATCTGGGATTGAAAAACTTATCAATTACCAAAATATCCTTTTGTTTACTTCGATCAACTTCGCTTCCTGAACTATCAACTACAATTCCAGAACCATATTCATATCTTTTAGGTAAGAACTCCAATAGGAACTTACGAACTTCACCTTCTACTCTTGTGCCCTTGCTACCTTCATGTTTTATCAATTCCCTTATGTCATCAAATCTAGAAAGAATTTGCTGCACTCTACGAGTATAATGACGCGATAATCTATCAGTTGAGCCAAGTATTGCTGGTTCCATTAGACTCCTTTGTAAGAGAAAAGATGCTTCGAGCTGTACTTAAAAAGCACTTTGATAAAAACGCGCAACTCATGGCCGGAGCAACGGTCCATCTAGCAGGTGAATATTTACCCGGCGCTTGGCGTTTGCCCGACGCTGAACAACTCGTTGGACGCGAGCGGCGGTAGCGTGTTTCGTAACTAACTGGTGCGGCGAGGGGTGCTTTGATGCGCGCCGCCGCGTCAACTCAATCGTTCGATGCCGAAATGTGCACCCCGAGCGTGGATCGGATCCGATGAGAGTTAATCTATTATCGATAGATAAATTAGCGCAACGCCTTCAAAGCGAGAATGACCGTTCTGTGGCGATCATCGCTGCTAGCGTATTAGAACTCCAGCTTGAAGAACTCCTATCCAAGGCAATGATTGAGCATCAGAGCGTCGCGGAGTTCTTCAAGGGATATGGGCCTTTATCTAGTTTGTCGGCGAAGGCCTCTCTTGCTTTGTTCTTAGGTCTGATTCCATCGGATGTCTTTAACGACCTAACCTACGTCAGAAAAATCCGAAACGAATTTGCGCACAAACATGAGGATATCAACTTTTCACAACCTCCTGTTTCTGACTTCGTTTCTCGCCTTGTTTCGGAAAAATGGCTTTTGCATTGTATGCCTCTAGCTGACAAGCCGATTAAGCCGGAAGAAGCAGACGATATACGCACAAAACCTCGAAGGGCTTTTGAAATCGCGGCGTCAATTGTAAGCTGGCAGTTAGACATCTACATAGAATCGATTCAACGACCAAAACCTGCCGCAATCGCGTTTCAGTTTCTTCCGCTACGTTGAATGCTACCGCCGGCATCGAACCAACACGTCGTTGGACCGGAGCGGCGATTGCGCGTTTTGCATCATCATTGGTCCGGCGGAGGTTGAATGACAGCGCGCCGCCCGGTCAACTCTGACGTCGTCCTCAGAGGTTCATGTCTCTCCCCTTGAGAATCAAAACCAATGTCGAACACAATTCTTGAAGACGGAACCCCCAACCGCCGCCACAGGCAACATCTGTCAGAACTTCTCGCAAAATCAGACGGCGTTGTCCGAATCGCCACTGCTTACCTTACGGAACGCCAATTCCTATCCACCGCACCCGACCGCGAAGTCCGTCTTCTGACGTCACTAACGCCGATGGATGTTGCTTCTGGCGCAACTTCACTCGAATCACTAAATGCTCTGCTCAAAATGGGCGTTCAATGCCGAACATTGCCGCCTCGTCCACGATTGCACGCAAAGGTTTATATCTTCGGCAACTCGTGTGCGGTGGTTACGTCCGCCAACCTGACTACCAGTGGGTTCGACTCAAATATTGAGGTTGGCGTCGAGATATCCGGCCGCGACACTAATCACCTTTTGACATGGTTCGACCAACTCTGGGAATTGGCTGTGCCTGTAACCGTGGCACAACTGTCGGACATGCAACGCGAGACTGCCGCACTTCGTCGTGAATTCACGAAACTGAAACAACGAGTGAAAACAAAATGGAAACCGACCCACGACGGCAAAAAGAAAACCTCATTCTCCGATTCGCTGCAAAACCTATTCGAAACTTCAACGCGTTTTTTTGTTTGCAACACTGATCGACGCCAGAAAGGCCGAACACCAACTAACGGGTTTGTCCTGGAAGAAGAGATGCATAATCGCGGTTTCGCGACGGCATGGGAGGATTTCAAATTCCCTACTCACATGGAAATGGTTGAACCCGGAAACGCCATATTCATGTTCGCAAAGGGTGTTGGTATCATTGGTGTTGGAGTTGCCAAGGAGTCATGCGAAAAACTCAAACCAAACCAACATGGTCGGCTTACAAACGTCCATGACACTGTTGAATGGCGGGTGCCCACGCGATGGCTTGCGTGGACGGACAACAATGGCGCGTTTCCTTGGAGAGCGCCCAATTTCACGTTTTGGGATGTGTCGGACTCCCAATACGATGAGTTTCGCGCCGACGTGATGGCCCACTTCCTCGGCAACGAATGAGGACGAACGTACGCGTTGGACCGGAGCTGCGGTTGTGCGTTTGTTAGGAGCGTGATTCTTTCAACCTTGCGTTGACCGGACTAAAGCGCTCCTCGGAACTGTTGGAAAGAGAAAACTGAGCATTTCCGCCGTTTGCGTCAAAAGCAAGTTGCGAAGATTGTCCACTGTGGGGAAGCTTCAACAATAGAATGTAGAATGGAATTATGGGAACGCAGAGGGGCAGACGCGACCATTATCTTCCCCAAGGATACCTCCGGGGATTTATTGATCCTGCCCGCGAGAATAAACCTCAGCCACTTTGGAAACTCGACGTAGCGTCGAAACAGTGGGCTGAGCGGAGCACTAAACAGGTCGGACATAGCGCAGGCTTCTACGACTATGCAGGGACCAGTCCAGAACTGGGCTCCTTACCCTCCTCGGACGAGGCCTTCTGTGAACTTGAGAACCAGTTCCCGGTTGTTCGAGAAAGGCTCCTGTCATTAAGGAAGAAAGCGTTTCGTAACTGGACGAAACATTTGCGCTTCTTCCTGCGATACATGGACATGCTGCGCGCACGGTCGCCTCTGTACTTCATGCATGCAGAAACTGAATGGAAATCCACTCCGACTTGGACCGTAGAAAAGGTGATCGATGCCAAAACCATTAAGCTCGTCTCAATGGACCCGAGTCCGCCTTCCAACGCCTTTATCAAGAACAGGACGATCTTCCAAATGCGTGAGGAAATTCAGAAAAGCGGAGCTTGGCTACGGGAGTTAAATTGGGCTCTCCGATATACCGAATCTGTGACTGAACCGTTTGTTATCACCGAAACTCCCTTTGTAGCGGATGGGGTTCCGCCCGGTTTGTCGGAAGCTGAGGGATTTAGGCACCCGAATACGTTGTTTTGTTTTCCGGTTTGCTGGCAAGTCTGTTTATTCGGGAGCCGCCAACGATTTGATCGAGGAACTGGTAAGCTCGATAGTCACGATATGAGAGTTGCTCGTAGGAAATATAGGCTGTTCGCGCAGGACTTTCTGATATCTCCCGTGAAGCTCGATGACATCACTGATTTTGTCCAAACTCCTGCTTCGGAATCTGAGCCATCGTGACACCGATAGATTCCGGGACGGCAAATCCACGACGTTCTTTGGGGCTCACTGAACCATCCGTTCGTGATTGATGTGACGACAATTGCAGGCTCTCCTGGCAACTCAACCGTTCGGTTTGCTTCGGGCAGGTCCCTCTAACTAGCGCAGGAGCCTAAACAAAATGCTCAATTCTGAAGCCGTTCTCAATTGGGGCCAGACAGTTGGCGTTCTTGCAGCTCTCACTTTTACGGGCTATGAATTGTATAGACGCAATCGCGAGCAGCGTTTTCGCAACTGTGCTGGCCAACTAGTTAACCATCGTACGTCGAGTCACGCACATAGATAGGATAGGCGAACAGATCATTGCATCGATGGACACCTCGATCACAGCGAAAGACCTGTTCATCGGTCAGATATCGCTTTCGGTAGAGGGACTCGATGGCACGTGCGGGCTGAACCTCAGCACCTAAGCTTCGAAGCGAGTCCAGTGGAGAGAGCAACGCGAGCCGTCCGATGGTTGAAGGAACGCCGACATGGCCCATGTCACCGCCCGTCAGAAACGGACGAGGTACGTCAATCAGACCTGCTTTCTGCTTCAACTCCGACACGATAGCGTTGAAAGCCGAGAAGCCTGAACCTGTCGTCATACAGGCCCGGTCAGTCTCCCAGTACGCCTCCACGAGATATAAGAACGTTCCCTCCCCGTAGCCTGACCCCGTCAATTGTTCGGGTGCCGGATCCGAAACCCAAATCGATATCTCCTTGAGCGGGCTCTGCGAGCGAGTCGCCTCCATGTGGAATATCGCCTTGCGGGCGATCATGCGCTCCAACACAAATGCGTGCTCTATGTCGTGATGATGTGTTGGGCGAGCGAAGGCCAATAAACTGTGCCTTCGAAGATGCGCTTCGAGCATCGATATCATTTCGTGCTCGGTGTAGGCGCGCGCCTCACTCGTTTGCTTGGCTCCAACCCCGAGCCCGGCAAGGGACAAAGACACATCCCAGGTCGGGACCTTTTCTCTATGAACCGGTCCAGCGATCTGCTCCACGTAAGCCGTCAATCGAGGACGGTCGACAAACAAATATTCAGCTAGGCCGCGAGCCGCCTGAGATGGCAGTTCGACAGGATCGGGCCTGTGTTTATGAAGTCTCTTGCGCAGCCAGAAGCGCCACTTGGCTAACATATGATTATCCGGTTTCCGGTGTAGTTAAACCGAAGATTAATATAGGTTCCAAGACTTAGGCTAGCGTTTCGCTAAAGCCTTCTCGTAACCGTTGCAAGAAACTGAGCATTTTCTGCCGGTAGTGTCACCAAAAAGTTGCGAAGATTGTCCAGTGTGGGGAGCATTCATCCGTTAATAATCGACGGAAATTGAGAGCCAATAACTTTCACCATGGAGTGCGATGGTGGTGGGACTTGCCAGTGGCAAAAGAGAGTTCTTTGCGGACAGTCTGTTAAATCAACTGTTTTTGACAGGAGCGCCTTCACTTAGTATCCTCTTCCGACCGTAATATCCCCGACCGATTCCGCTTCCTCGACGCGGTTTTCGCACGCACCTCGACTAAACGCAAAGTTAGGAAGGTTTTTACTCTCAGATTCAAAAGCGATAAGGCGTTTGGCTTCGTGGTCGAACCACCAAGTTATCATTCCATCGCTGCGTTGAATGCCCCCATCATCACGCAGTAGCGGTGTCCTAACCTCAGAAAGGAACTCAATGAAAAGGATTAAGGAATACCTCGTCGGTTTAAGCATTATTGCTTTCTTGTTGTTGCCAATTTCCATCTCGGGTCAACGCACCACATTACCGCCACAATCTTCAACGCAGGCAAAGTTCAGGAAAAGCTCGAACCCGATTCCTAACAAATATATCGTTGTGCTCAATGACGATGTTGTTTCACCTGGGGCTTCGCTCAATGTTCGGCGCTCGCAGGTGAAGGCTGTGGCCGAGAATCTGGCGCAGCTTCACGGCGGTAGGCTTGGTTTCATCTACGATACCGCGATCAAGGGCTTTTCGATCGAGCTACCAAGTGAAACCGTGGCTATCGCTCTCAGTCAGCATCCACGCGTTGATTGGGTTGAAGAGGAAGGAAGACTTCAACTAACGGACGTCCAGTCTAACCCGCCCTGGGGACTGGACCGCATTGACCAGACGTCACTTCCTTTGAATGCGCAGTACGTGTTCAATGCAAACGGCTTGGGCGTAAGAGCCTACATTATTGATTCTGGAATCAGAACAACACATGTGGAATTCCAGGGTCGCGCCTCCATCAGGGCTGATTTCATATCGGGTATATTTTCTGACACTTGTACGGCGACTAGCACCAACAATGACTGCTTCGGGCATGGAACTCACGTCGCCGGCACGGTCGGCGGCGCCACGTTTGGTGTAGCAAAGTCAGTAACGATTCGCTCCATAAAGGTTTGCAGTGACACTTTTTTTGTCCAATGTCCTAACTCTGCAATTCTCGCAGGAGTCAATCTGACCACTTCTGATCATGAAGCGAGTCCGTCCATTCCAGTGGTAGCCAACATGAGTCTGGGAGGGGCACCGGACAGTTCAATTGAAACAGCAATACAAAACTCCATCAATGCCGGTGTGACTTACGTGGTTGCGGCAGGAAATGATAACGTCAATGCGAAGGATTTCTCGCCAGCACATATGCCGGCAGCTTTAACCGTTGGGGCCTCAGCTATAAACGACAGCAAAGCGTCCTTTTCAAACTTCGGAGAAATTGTCGATCTGTTTGCGCCAGGAAACGAGGTTATTTCTGCGTGGAGAGACAGTGACGTACAAACACTCACGATTTCAGGAACGTCGATGGCATCACCGCATGTCGCCGGTGCCGTTGCACTGTACCTTCAGGGCCGCACAGGCATGACGAACTGTAGTGCTAATCAAAAGCAGGGACCTTCGACCACATCAGGGCTGGCGGTATCCACGTGCCCGGATAGAGTCCATCAGTTCATTGTAAGCAACGCGAGCGTAGGCCAACTTACCGGGCTTCCTTCAGACACAGCCAACCGGCTGCTTTTTACAGGTTCATTGCCGACGACAGCGAACCCAATCGAGAATCACCGGTTCTTTGTCTGGCAGCAGTATGTAGACTTTCTCAAGCGCGACCCGGATCCAGTTGGCTTCAATAATTGGACCAGCAACTTCAACCCGTGCGGCACCGATTGGACGTGCATCAACACACAGCGCAATGCGCGGGATGATAGAGTCAGCCGAGTTCAGACAGGACAAACCTGCACTCTTAAATCCCACTTCGACTGACGAATATAATCGCGAATATGTGCGGCAGCTCTATCTCTGCCTCTTGCAAAGAGAGCCGGACGCGAACGGATTCGCAACATACGTGAGCGAATTGAACGCCACCGGCGACTACGACCACACGGTGTTTGGCTTCGTCAACGGAAGCGAATACCGCACCAGGTTCGGGCCGCATTGATCAGCCAAATCGGCCCTCCCAACCCGCTGGACGAAACTGAGCAGTTCCGACGTTGGCGTCAAAAAGAACTTGCGAAGATTGTCCACTAGGGGGAGCATTTATCATTAGTAAAAATAAGGAAGAGGCCACCTGCGAAGGTGGCCTCGAGCGTTGTGAACCTGATCAGACCACTAAACGCGTGCCAATATTTCGAAGCAGCTTTTGTTCGGCACGCTTCAGATGCCCCAAAGCTTCGCGCTCTCGACTGCATACTCTTTCCGCGCACAATCGTAAACCATCACCACGCGATAGCCACCCTCCAAGCTCATCATATTCGTCTTCTTCGTAGCGCTGAACCAATATCGATTAAAGTCTATGACCAAGCGATTACCCTCATTACTCATTGGCCGCATAACAAAGACGGGGATCTCATGGTTCGTAGATCGATGCCGTGCACGAAGATCATCCTCGTACAAATATTCGATCTCAACGTCCCCGACACGACTCGGGAAGCCGACGTTAAGCTGAATGTCCCTCATGATTATCACGTGTCGCAGCGGGTCTTTGACACTGGCGGATTTAGCATCCTGAGCACGGGCGGTCAGCACCGCGCCTAAAGCACGGAAATAGACGTTCTCCTCCAATTGCGTTCTATGAGTCTCTTGCGCCTGTAGATCTAAGGGGAAAATGAGGATCAATATGCACAGAAGCAGTTTCATAGTTTTCTCCTGATGCTTTGTAGCCGCCGGCGAAATTTTTTTGATCTGATGGCATTATGGATTGTACTGTTGTCCCCTCAAAAGACTTGGCGTCCTAAATCGGTTGCCGGAATTCGGAGTATTTTCGGCCGTTGCCGTCAAAAAAGAAGTTGCGAAGATTGTCCACTCTGGGCAGCCGCAGGACTCTTTTGAAGCTCCGTGCCTGTCTGCTAGCTACTGCGCCGCCCGCGAGATTTGGAAGAAACTGTGCATTTCCGTCGTTGGCGTCAAGAAAAAGTTGCGAAGATTGTCCAGTGTGGGGAGCAATTTCTACAGAAAACCCGAAGACGAGGCCACCCGCAAAGGTGCCTCAAGTTTTGTGACGTGATAGGAAATTTTCCATCGTTAGACTTGGACTATCGCACTCACAACTGCTGATAGAAGGTTTCTGAAAACAGTTCCAGCGACCATCTCTTTGCCAAGTTGTATTTCTTAATTGGGCATACTCGCTTGAGATTATAGTCATAGTCAGCAAGGCTCTTTTCCATTTCACGATTGGTCCACAGTTAGTAACCGGTCGTGCTGAGTTCGACCCGGTCAAAGCGCCGCGTGGCAAGATCGTCCGGGCGGATCCAGAACTGGTAAACGCCTTCGGCGAAATAATGGGCGAGGCCCTCATTCGAGGACAGCTCAAGCAACAGAAGGAACTCGCGCACGCGGTCGTCGATGGTGCCCTGGACGTCGACTGGCGGTGCGAGCATGCGGTCCGGAATGTTGATGTGAAGCCCGCTCTCCACGTCATCGAACGCGAGTGTGTGGCGGTCGCGGATGTAATCAACGACGTCTAGTGGAATACGTGCAGCGGTCTTGGGGCTGGTAGTGAGCGACGCTTCGACGGACAGGCTGCTGGCATAAATCATGGGCACGCCGGTGAGCCATCTGTGGTCCTTGAGCCACGACAAAAACTGATCGCGCTCTGCTAGAGGCACTTCGTCGACGGGCGGCGCCGCTGCCGCACGATCCGACCAGTCGCGAAGTGCAGCCTGCATCTGGGCCAACCTTGCAGCAAATTCCTCGTCGCTCAGATTGCTGAAAAGGTAGCGGTTGCCTGCCTGCGCGGCAATCAAGCCCGTCGTGATGCGGACAGCGTTCCAATCCTGCGGAAAGCCGGCAAATGGCCAGTCATTCCTCGTTCGGTCGTACCAGAAACTTCGATGCCGGGTGACCGCCCCCTCGATTGCCGGGATAGCCTGCTTCGGATTGATTGTCCCCGGCCAAGCGTAGGTTTGCTCGAACTCATACTCATCGTCCGACAGCAGTTCATCGTGCAGGGGACCGCCTTCAATCAGAACCGGATCAAACGGCCATTTCGGCAGCAGGTGCGGCCAATCGGCATCCGACTGGGGCCAGCTCCAAGTCCGTTTCGAGTCATAGGCGTGGGGAAGATCGTCGGGCGGGGCGATCTCAGCCCAGCCTTCGGCAGGACCCGGTTCATAAATCACACGGAACGTGTCGGCGGGCATGCCCGTCCTGTAGTCTTCCTGGCCCATCCATGCCAAGTCCAGAAACAAATACAGGACCCCATCATCCGGAAACATTCCTAGGCGACCGTCAGCCGGCACCGCGGAACAATCCACCTGCATGATGAAGTTGCATGGCTTCAACTCTCCGCGCGGCCACTGAAAACCGGAAGGAGCGATCGGCAACCCGCCGAAGAAGCTGAGGTGCGCAGGATCGTGGTTCGGGGGCACGATCTGCCGGAACAGGATGGCCTGTCTGCGCGAGGCAAGGATCGCATCGTGAATTGGTGGAGCGGGTGCGTGGACCTTAAAGGGAGACATTTGCGAAAGAATCAATGTGTCGCGATCAACTTTGGCGGGCTGGTCCTTGAATCGCTGGGTGAGCCAATCAAGCCAATTCAAGATCCGGTTCATAGACCCTCCAAGCAGCAGGGAGATTGGTCGCAACGCTGACGTCGGGCTCATACTTATCAGCCGCAATGACATCCGCTATATCGATTGCAATCAGCTTCAGATCGTACGTCGGATGATACTCCGCGAATTCCCAGCCAATGAATCCGATCCCATTCTTTGTCTCCACTTCATCGTACCCCCAGGATGATCGTAGGTCCTTTTCCTGTGGGCTTCGTTTAAGGAAGTCAACCATAAGTGTTGACATTTTAGATTCTGAAAGTGTAAGCGCATCACGGAAAAGCTTGTCAGGATTCTGCTTGGTTCTTTCCGCTGAATGATAAATAGTCGTCCCTGAACAAATTAGTTTTCTTCTCAATCACAGATTAAGTTTCGGCTGTGGCGGCAAGATTGAACTTGAGTCGCGGAGCAAGCCAACCAAAAATGAGCCAAAAGAAAACTCGCAGGAGTTTTCTCAGGTTAAAGCCGCAGCCTACCAACAGGGCGTTGATGCAATCGCCGTTTTTGCCTTGCAGGTAGTTTCGTTTCATCCGGTGATCTTGTTTCAAGTGGCCAATCACTGGCTCGATGGCCGAGCGCCGGCGCAGCAAACGTTTCAAGGTGCCACTCAATTTTCTGCCCGATATGTAGACTGCGACGTTTTCCGGATGATGCTGGCTACCACGATAGCCTTTGTCGACGAATATCTCTGCCGGGGTTACTCCAGTAAGCTTGGCTGCTTGCGCGTGGGCGGCTTTTAGCGTGTGGCCGTCATAGGGATTGCCGTGCAGCGCTTCCATGCCGACTACCCAACCACGCTTGGAAGTCGTTACCACCGACACCTTGCAACCGAACTCGTACTTCTTGTGCTCTTTCCCTTTGGAGATGCATTCCACTTCCGGCGCCTGCATGCTGTAAAGCTTGTGCTTGTCTGCTCGCTGCTGCTCATAGATGCGGGTGGCCCGTTCCAGGTACTGCGACAGTTGCTGGTCCAGTTCCAGGCCGCTGCTTGCTGCTTTGCGTTGCAGGTCGCGGATTACCCGACCCAGGTAAGTGCGCAACCGCCGCGTCTCTCGGCGCGCCCGTTTCAATTGCTGGGCGTGCGCGTAGCGGCCTTGCTTTTGTAACGCCCGCTTGCCTACCCGCCGGTAGCTTTGCCGTAATTCAATCCCCACCCGCTTTGCTTCGCGCACCAACACGCAGCGCGCTTTGTGATACAGCCGCGCATCCGTGGGAAAAGCGATCGCCTTCTCCTGCACCGTCGTGTCCACATTCACCCGCCGGATCTCACTCGGCTTCAGCGCCTGCTGCCGTTTTGCTGCTGCGATCGTTTCCGCCAGCAGTTGCTCCATCCCGCCTGGCCCAATTCGTTTCCGCCACTTCACCAGACTGGTCGGGTTGCAGGGTAACTCGTGCACGAAGAATTCTTCGCCACAGAAGTATTGCCAGTACGGGTTCTCGACAAAGCCCGTCACCACCCGCTCATCGCTCACATCGTAAAGATGCTTCAAGTAGTGCAGCCCCACCAGCAACCGCATCGGCAACCCAGGCCGCCCCTTCTGCTCCACATAAAGCGTCCCAAACTCCCGCTCAAAGAACTCCCAATCGATGGCCTCCGCCAACACGTACAGCGGATGCTGCTGGTCCAACAGCGTGCTCAAGCGCCTCTGATAGAGCTCGCCTTGTTCCTCTCCCTGCGCACTTTTTGCTGGCTTCATCTTTTGCAGGCTTTCGTCACTTAAATTCGCAAAGCTTGCAAATTCTATCCCCACTCTTTCACCCTGTCGCTCAGTTTCTACTGTTAAGATTTCACTTGATCAGGGACGACTAAATAAGGCTTAGAACCCAGAGAATGTCACGAGGATCAATCTTCTCAAGTCTGATCATTGCAATTGCTCTCAGCCCATTGATCAAATGGCCAACATTTCGCTCGCGAATCGCAAAAACAGATGAGCGTTTAGGTGTTCAGTGAATTCATTGCGACATTCGGATTACTAAGTGATCTTCGACTTGAAAGGGCGAGGTCCAGGTTTCGTGAGCTAGAGTTTAGGTGCTTCGTAAATTTCCCCGGAACGTGTATCCAACATATATGCCGCAGGCTTTGCGTTGCTGGTGGCTAATCTAATAAAAACATTTTCTCGATCTCTCGGTGCTCGGAAATGAAATTGGTTCGTCACTGTGCCGGACCGAGCAAAGGCAACAATGCTATGTGCATTTAGCAGTAGATAGCCTGTTCCGCGTGCGCCTATAGAAATCGAATGAGTAATGATCGGCGGCATAAATGCGCTATTGGGATATTTAGCGAAGAATTCTAACGAGTAGTTTTTCCGTTGCGACTCGGGAATTAGTTCAACCGGAATCGTGAAATGATTCTCACTAATCAAATTTCCTTCCGGCGAGTACTTTCTGATCAGCGGCCAGGAGCGAAACGCAACGAAGAGGTTGTCGTTTTCATCGAAGGCAGCCACGGCGATATTCAGATTACGGGCGAGACTGCCGGGGGATTTGATAAGCCTTTCACCGAATCGCCGGAGGTACTTTCCAGTATCCGAAAAGACATAGATTAACTCCGTGAACCGGGCGGTATCCGGAGTCAAAAAGATTTCGCGCTTTCGATTAACCGCGATGCTGGTAGTCGGAAACGGCAGGCGAAAACTTCGCTGGAATATGCCGTTGGAACTAAAGATTAATATCTTTGGCGTCCCTGGATCGCTAACGTAAACATTCTCATCTGCATCGACAGCGATCGAATCGTTGAGACCACCCGGTCGTATGGCACCCGGCCCACTTCCCGGTTGACCAAATTCGCCCATGAATTTTCCGCGTGGATCGAGTTTTACGATTCGTGAGTTTCCATCGTCGAAGACATACAAGTTTCCGGACCGGCCAACGGCGATTGCGGCCGGCGCCGCAAGTTTCAATCTCGCTTCTTGTTGTTGCGATGAAAGGTAGATGGGATTTAATCGGACGTGTGCGTCGGGTATTGCGGAAATCGCCTGCACCGCAAAAGCTAATCGACATACGAGAGTGAGGCAGAGAATCGAATTCATCAGCTTATTTACTCGCCGACTGCATGAGCTTCGAAAGCTCGCTGAAAACCTGTTGCTCGGATGTATTCGGCTTCTCCTGCCAGAGCACATTTCCCCTTGAGTCAAGAACAACCAGCAGCTTTCCCGAACTCAACTGTGGCCTGAGTGCCTCTATGTCACCTTGAACCAGTGAGTCAGCCATGGGCAGGATTGCCTTGAAGTTCTCCAAATCCTGAGTTGAAAACTGCTTGTCAGAGAAGATCAATACGACCGTCGTTCCAGCTTGCCGCAATGCGTTCAAACGTTCGATTGTTTCAAAGCGATTGCCTGTTGGACATCCCGGGGAGAACTCGTCAAACAGATTCACAATTGTTAACGTGTCACCGAGCGGAATTGGCGCTTTATCTTCCGTTGATTTGTTGATCTTCACGCGAGCGATACCTTTTGCGATCTCACCCGAGCGCGAGGCGGCTGAGAGGTGGCATCCAACGAGAAAAGTAGCTATTGCAAATAACAGTGTGAGCTTGAGCATAGTGTCTCGGATCTTTGAGGGCTATGTATTCGCCACGATTAACGCAAACCAGCGCCAGCGTCCCTTGAGTTTTCGCGGAGTCCGGTGCGAACAGCCACGAGGTTGGCCCACAGCCTGATTTCTTTCTTTTCCAGTATGCGGGTAATCTGAAATGTTTCCTCGCAGTTAACGCGACACATTCTTGCGACGGCTGACGCTAGAGAAGATGGGCCTGGAGGATTGATCGGAAGCTCATTCTTTAAACCGTAGACAGTAACTCCAACTGAGAAATCCGATCGATACATCTTAAAGTCTGAAAACTGATTGACTTCTTTAAAAGCTCCGGCAGCTCTCTCAAGGCCCACCGATGAATCGAGATCCATGGAAAGTTGAGCAAGCATTAATTTAGCCTGAATCCGATCCTGATCGTCTTTAATTTGGTTTGCCTCACCGGCTGCTTGAGCGAACAAACGAAGGGCGTCTGCGATTGCTTTTTGTTTCACACGGGCTCGCCCCAGGCTGGTTACTGCCATAACTCGGACGAGCGGGCTCTTAATCTTGCTGCAATCAGCATCCGAAACTGACGACGACGTGTCAGGCTTTTCCAGTTTGGCCTGGAGCGCAGCCAGACTCACGAGATCTCCGAACTTCTCCTTTAGCTCCGGATTGCTAATCTTACTTATAACCTGCGCTGATCGCGTAAAATCTTTCTGCGGCAACAGGTATCCGAAAAGAATTGTAAAGTACTCAAAATCGCGCCAGTCATCCTTTTCGATCTTGTCCGCGTTCTCGAGACGCTTTGCCCAATCAGCCGTCTTTTCGGACTCTGAACCGTTCGAGCCCTTATGAGCATATTCGAATGTCGCGGAATCATCCTTCGAGACGCTGGGTAGCAGATTTGCTGTCTTCGCATAAACGTCATTGAGTAACTCGGGGGCAAGGACCTGGTATTTAGGCAGGAGATTCTTGAGCGCGAAGTAGGCGACTGCCGGTGGTATTGCCTCGTTAGCATTGACCTTCGCCAGCAATAATGTGAGGTAGCGTTTAGCCAATGCCGGATTTTTGGGCGCTGCCGACATGTTGGCGGCGACGTTTGCCGTGTTGTAGCCACTGATAGCAACGTAGGCAACACTCCCATTGGGCGAGAATAGATAGGAGGAAAGCATTAAGATCTCGTTCGCATCAGCAAGCGACCGTTGGGCCAGGGCCTCAAGCGTATCGCTAAACAGGGTATCCGCGATCTCAGGTGCTCGTTTACGTTGGTTCAGCAAGAAAAAATAATGATCTTGCGTGACCCGAAGGGAAGCGCTTTGCCGGAACAGTTGCCGTGCTTTCGGTTCATCGCTCTTAAGGTAGTTCGCTGATTGACTTAACAGCAGATACGCTAACTGAGTGGGATCGGCTTTCGCCTTACTGTCGTCTTTCGACGTAACCGATGCAGTTACTTCCCCCCATCTTTCTTTTAGTTTCTTTTCAAAATTTGCGTCGTGCTTTGACGCGATTGAACTTATTTGGGCAAACAGCATCTGTGGCTCTGCGGCGGTTGAGTCGAAATCAGTGTTCGCTCGTTCCTTTAGCAGCGCGATGGTTAATTCGAAGCTCCGTGCTAAGAGTCGTTCACCTAGCGACCGGTCCAACACCCAAACAGCATCGGCCAAACGAGCTTGAAGTGGTATCTCGTCAATTGGTTTGAGTCCCCGAGCATCGTCCGAAAGTGCGCGAGCGTGTTCCAGGAGTTGAACAGTATCAAAACGCGAACTTACGAGTTGCGCCTGCTGTTCTGTTTTCTTAGACGTATCGCGTTGCTCTTGACTAAACGCTATGAGCGGAAGTTGGACCATGAGGATAATCGCCAGGTATGAGGCTGTCATTTCGCTATCCTTTGCTCATCAAAGATGACGTTGGGTGTCGATCTGGAAATAAACCAGATGTGAAGGCCAGGCAGAGGCAGGGTGAAGCCCCGCCTCTGCAAGATTGACAGCTTAATTGTTCCACGGATCTCCGTCACAGCCAAAATCCCACCAGGAGTTCTCGGCACAGTAATCACCTTCTCCACCGCCACCACTGCCGCCGCCGCCACCGCCACCACCACCGCCACCACCACCGCCAGTGCTTGGCGGGGAGCAATTTGCGCTGCCGCTAACAATTATCTGTCCGGGAGCGCCGGAGTCTCGGTAACAAGTCTTTTGGCAGGTACCACTTTGAGCCCATCTATCGCCTGAGCATTGCGCTACGCCTGGGCAAGTCGCCGTAGTACAGGGAAAGTCGGCCGCCAGCGTTTGATTTCGGTTGCTGATCCCGCCAGACATAACCGCCATTGCCAGTACTGTGAGAACTAAGAGTGTTTTGATGTATCTCATACGAACTCCTTCCTGGTTGTGAAGAAAGAAACCAAGCCATTTCAAGAGAACTCTCGTTCAGGGTTGAATGGCTAAATCGGTTTCACGTGAGTTGAGCCAGTGCCGCTTCCTGCGCCCCAGGATCCGATAGCGTCTGTAACGCAGGAACACGACAGGAACAGTTTGCAAAACGAGCGCTAAGTTAGATTCTCAAGTTTACGGCTCACGATGTTTCCAGAGTTCTCTAAACTTTTCGCGGTTCCACAGTCCCCAATTTGTTTGGCCACGCCGCAGTAACTGTGCGCGCTCATCAATCTGGAGATTGGGACGTTTGAGTTGGTGATGGAGATCTTTGGAGGATTTCATTGTGAGACTTAACCCTTTTGGGCTACGAGAATGCGCGAAGAAGCGTTCCTTCCCGCCATGAAGTAAAGCTGCAAGAGAGCTTCCGCCGGTGTTGAGCGTTCCTGCGGCTAAACAAGGACAAGTGTTCCTCTCAAACGCCCGGGGCGACGGGCAGAGACACTGAGCAGTGAGGAGAGTACTCTGCTCACAGACTGAATACAACAAGAATTTGTGAAAAACTGTGTTCTTAGAACGTATTTTTCCACTTGTCTTCGTTATCGTCCGATTCGATGCGTTGTTACCGTTCTCCTTCGTTCTCAAGTGGGCGTCCAAGCGGAGTGGGGAGAATCACCTCAGCTCAGCGTTCTAAATCATCTTCGAACGCGCTTGAAATAGAGTAACGGTGGGGCCTTCCCCTGCTGCACGACGCCCGCTAATTCCCATCCTTGAGAACCAAGGCGATTGAGTTGCTTTAGACCTTCATCCGTAACCTGCAATGTCGTAGGATCGGCCAGTACCTGATATTCATACGAAACACTCGTGACCTGGTCGGTTTGTCCCTTGGCAATCCAGGCACCGACAGATACCAGTGCCAGGACCAGCCAGACTGTGGCAACTTTGTTTCTCATTTGTTGTGCTCCTTAGTGAGTTATTCGACACTTAGTGAGTTATTTCACCACCACCTTGAACCACGCTGCACCTTAAGAGGGGTTCCAATAAGAACTGAATTTATTTCGATCTCAATAGGCCAAGTATCTCAAATTGAGACATGGAATAGCGACTGATAGCGGCCGATTTGGCCGGTGCGCAGTTGAGAGATTAGGGCTCGGCAGAAACAAGGTCCTAGGACTCACCCGCCCATTGCTAGAGTTATGAAAGAGATAATACCAAAGGGCGATATACAATCTTATGTGTTGGACCGGATGGATCGGTTTGAGAATGTTCTGGAGGAGGTGCAACGCTTACTTAGGACGAACAACAGTGATCCAGGTCCATGGGAGTTTTTTATTAAGCTGAAAGGGACGCCTCAGGGAGTCCAATCTGTATTTGATGAATTGAAGCGTTATGAACTCAAAGCAAAGCTGACGATCTTTGAAACTAGAGGCGGAGATTTCTCTATTGGCGTTGATACTCCAAACTTTATATAGGAACAGGCCACTCAAAAGAGTGTGTCTGGCTCAAATGGAAGGCTGGCTTCATAAGTTCTATACAGTTCATCTCTTTTGGTTCTTAGCACTGGAATATCACAAGGGCATCCTAGAGCCGTCAGATGCTTGCTGAAATCCTCTTCTGAGAGGGCGTCCTCGAATCTAAGAAAATAATCTGAAGATTCTATTATCTGTTGGAAGTTCAGTTGGAACGCTTCGTAACTATAAGTATCGCGTGTAAAAAAATATGTGCCAGGATAGTGCCCGCCTAAATAGTATGAAACAAACAAACCGTCATCGAAGATCTCACTACGAAAAAACAAACTCTCACGGTGAAGAAAAACATCAACTCCAATGAGGTGTGAGATATCGAGCAACGCTACCATTGTTATAAAAATTTCCTCCCTTATCTCGTCTGACTTTTTAACAATATCTGCCTTTGAATATGAATAACCTTTCGTCCGTAGCCTCGGCGGTCACTTGAAAAGCGGCCATGTAAGGTCACTTGAAAACCGGCCATAGAGGTGCGGCCGGGACGAGTGGTTTTTTTTACGCGTTCACGAAGAGTTTGTCCATCCTTATTTCCTATCTTAAGCCGTCACGAGTTCCGATTTAGTGCGCCAGCTGCGTGGACCAAACCTCAGGACATGTCCATGATGCAGCAAGCGATCGAGCATGGCCGTGACCGCGGCCGCATCACCCAACAGTTTGCCCCAGTCTTCAACCGGCCGATTGGAAGTCACGAGCGTGCTGGCGCGTTCATAACGGCGCATGATGATCTCCAGGAGGTCTTCGGCCGCTGTTAGGGGCAACTTCCGCATGCCGAGATCATCAATGATCAGAAAAGGCCAGGCCACGACACTTTCAATGAACTCTTTGCGCGAACCATCGATGCTCGCCTCGGTCAGTTCGTCCAGGAGTAAGTGCGTTTCTCGATAGAGCACGCGATAACCTTGTTGAATGACCGCCTGGCCAATGGCTTGGGCCAGATGACTCTTACCCGAGCCCGGTGGTCCAAGGAAGAGCACATCTTCCCGCCGGTTAACAAAGTTGCCGCTGGCCAACTCGAAGAGCAAACTGCGATTCATCTTTTTGTTGAAGCTGAAGTCGAAGTTGTCGAGTGTCTTGAGTGAGTCGCGAAAGCCAGCTTGTTTGCGGCGTCGTTCCAATAAGCGGTCACCACGAAGGGTCAGTTCATCAGTCACTAAACAGGAGATGAGATCAATAGGCGCCATCGCTTCGGCTTGTGCTTGTTGCAGTCGTGTTTCCAGTACAGTGGCCATGCCGCTGAGACGTAGTTGTTTTAAAGCCTGGTGTAACTCAATCAGATTCATGTAGCTTCCGACTCCTTTATTCTTAGTTGAATGACGTCGCGATACTGCTGGAGCTCACGGATCAGTGGATCAACTTGTTGCAGAGTAAGCGGGAGGGCTGGTTGTCGCTCGAGGTAACGCTTCACAAAGTGGTACTCCCGCACGCCGAGTTTGAGTGCTTCAGTACACGCTTCTTCGACTCTGACTGGGCCAAACCGCTTGGCTAGTGAGAGCACACCCAGAATGCGCCGCACACCCATCTGCCCCTGGTGTTGATGGATCGCCTGACAAAGCTTGCCGATATTGTCGCCGGCACGATTAGCGCGCTCCAGCAGTTGCCGTGTTGATGAGGGCGTGCGTGGTGAGCGATCTTCTTCCTGAATGCGATGCCAACCGCGTTTCTGGCGCAGGTGCTCGCGTAAGAGTTGACCACTTTGCGGATGGAGCAAACGCACGTAGAGACCGTCCCATTGCACCGGGAGTCGCCGCCCGATCCAGCCTGGCGGTGCGCTGTAGTAAGCCGCTGCTACTTCCACGCAGCCATCAAGGTTCACTACCCGTTGTCCATATTCATAGAAGCGAAAAGGTTCGAGTGGCAGTGGCAACAAGTGCGTACGCTCCTCGGCAAACATCGCCGCCACTTGTCGTTTGGTGGTGCCGTGAATGCGGGTGTCGGCCCAGTTTGTCTCCCAACGATCGAGATAAGCCTGCGCTGCCTCCAGACTCTCGAAGCGTTGACCTTTGAGTGGCGTTTTCTTGGCATGGCCCACGCCAGCTTCAACTTTGCCTTTGCGATCAGGATCCCTAACGCGACACGGTAGGGCCACAGCGCCGTAGTGAGCTAACACATCACGATAGAGTGGATTGAGCGTCGGGTCATGAATATCCGGCTTCAAGACCCCTTCGCGCAGATTGTCGAGTACAACGACACGCACGCTACCACCGAGACGACGGAAAGCTTTCTCATGTAGCTCAGCCCAGATGCGACTACTGGAACGAAAGGTGAGCAGACGCACGCACTTGCGACTGTAGCCGAGCGTCATCACAAACAGACGCGTGCGTCGGTACTTGCCGCTCTCCGGATCACGAACCCATGGTCCAGTGCCGTAATCCACCTGGGCTTCCTCACCTGGCTCCGTGATGATCACCGCGCGCGCTGGCTTCAGTTCTGGTGGCTGCAGTTTGTTGACGAAGCGTTTTACGCTTTGATAGCTGTGCGCGAAGCCGAAGTCGGTAACCAGGTCCTGGTAGATTGCAGTCGCATTCCGGCCACGACCTAACGACTCCTGAATGAACTCGCGATACGGCTCACAATTGCTGAGTGTGGTCGCTGTTGGCGGCGGCTTGCTCGCTGACTTGTTGAGGCAAAAGTCAGTGGTCACCTGCATGGCCGGTTTTGCGTCTTTGGCGGCCTGATTGTTGGCTCCTTTGTCAGCGTTTTTCGGCTCAGAGTCGGTGGCCACCTCTATGGCCGGTTTTGCTCTTTCCCAGCCGGGTGCTCTTACCAGGACGCCCGCGGCCTTGAGATAGGCGCTCGCCGTCTCGCGGCGCACACCAGTGGCTTGCTCGATGCGGCGCAAGGACCAGCCGAGCCTACCTAAAGCGATTATTTGTTGTCGTTTATCGTCGCTCAATACGTTGCTCATGACGCTGCAGGCTACTGGCCCTGCATGCGTCGTCAACGTCCCGGGCGACTTCTTCTATATGGCCGGTTTTGAGGTGACCTTACATGGCCGGTTTTGGGTGACCCCCGAGGGTCCGTAGTTTCTGTCGAGCATGTTGTTTCACAACTCGGTCAGCTCTAGGATCTAAAATACAAATACTAATCTTGTCTTTTGATATTAAATCGGGATGGGTTGCTAGTTTGGTAAGCCTGAACCCGGCGAAACTCGCTGCATCTCCCTTATACAGATATGATTTTGACTTCCGAAGTTGAGCAGCCATGTCTCGGCGAAATTCTCGCGTCGGATGGACCGTACGTGGGTATGTTGTCAGGGGGACTACATGTGTGAAATGGTCATGAAGAACGCTTTTGGCATATCCAACGGCCGCACTCGCTGTTTCAGCTGCTACCTTTTTGACAATCCGCTCTTCCGCGATGCGCCCGTAAACTGATTGCACAATTAAGGTAGCCAAAATTGAAGTACCGATAGCAAGCGGTATGGCGCTGACTGTCTGATTATTTGGCACAACCGCGAAAACAATAAGGCCAATGGCTACTAGGAGAATGGATATGGCATAGAGGTAGTAGCTAAGTGACGCAATAGTGCTGAATGGTTCCTTATCGTCAGCACGCTGGGAACGAGTCATGAATCCAACTCCGATCAAGAACAGTGAGTAACCTCTGAAGTTCTACTTGTACGTCCGTCCTTAATGGATGCTCGCCATCTTGTTCGCCAGATTGGCGAGCACCTTTCCTGAAGACCAAGCTTGACCTTTCCGTCGGTGGACCTTGAATAACAGCAGTGATTGTTTCCTGTGACCGGTTGAAGACTTGGTGAAGAATATTCGTATCAATTGAATAGTATTCGCCCATACCAACTGTCTGATGATTACTACAGCTGAGCCCTGTATATCCTAATGACCAAAGTTTATATAGACCCTTTCGATTAGGGGCGCAGATGTACTTATTGTATCTATCTTCACATTGGTTAGTCTCAGTAAACTCGAGAATATCTAATGCTCCTGAAAGTACAAACGAAATGAATGGCCATCGATGGGAATGGATATCAGTATCCAGCCCCTCAGAGGCTGATTGCTGCTTTTGTTGCCGCCAACTATGAACGCGTAGAGTGGATCCCGTTGAAGATTGGGCAAGTATGAGTTTCAAAAAACCATTTGGATGCCAATATGAGCGTGCTGTGATCTCCTTTAGTACTTGCGGCGAACTAAGTGCAGCGCAAAGGAGATTCCGTAAAGTTGCAGTTGACCACCACTGGTAGTGGTTCAGGACCAACTTGGAAACTCTTTCTTTCTCTCCATCGCGGACATGTGCAGACATCTATGGTACCTCGTTTGCGAGTACGACAATAGCATCAATCAATTGAATATTAACAACTACATCAGCACGACTTTAGCCAGACTCTGTCGGGATTAATTGAGTTAAAGAGCTATCAAATTGGCCGGTATTGTCACCTTAACTCAAAAGAACAAGAATGGGGACTCAGGAAGATAATCAGCCTTCGGAATTTGGGTCAATTAACGATCGCGTCGACACTCGGTTGACGCCTACAAAGCGACTTGTGCTCATGCGCGATTCCATTGCCTAACTAATGTATATCCTGATCTGAAATCGAGACGCGATCCATTCCCATCTTTGTTCATGGCATTTGAGTGTCTCGCTCGCTGTCTTAGCCGGTTCGGATAAGTGGCTTTGTCGATAAAGACTGAAGGCGCATCCGCCAGATATTTGACACCCTGCACCTCGGTGCAAGAAGATGACCGTCGCTTTCAAAGTTCTTGTTCTGCGGCCTGTTTTCAGGACTCATAACGTGGAAACGAAGCCCTGCAAACCATCGCCGTGTAAGGCAAAGTCGCAACAGAAAAGTTCGCCGTAACGCTGACTCATCGTCGCAATATCCGAACCGAGCGTAACCACCGCAAAACTGGCGTGTCCCATTCGGACAGCATCGTTTGCCTCAAGTCCCACCTTCAATAGTGTTTTGATCGTCGAGTCATACGATGGAAGGGAGTACCCAATAAATATTACCTCCTGCGCCGAAGCAAGAGCGGCTGCAGCGCGAACGTGAATATTGGCACGGTCGCCTAATTTCGTGAATTCACTGTAATCCGCGATCGGATTATGCGCGGAGCCAAGAGCTGGAAGCACTAATGGGCGGTCCATCCACCCCTTGCACCTGCGACAGAGAACTACTGACGTGTTGAGGTCAATCGAGGCTGAAATGCCTCGCTCCGTTCGGATCATGTTAGCCGTGCTTAACTCACGGCATGAGTCACAAAAAAACCAGTCTGAAGCTCCATTCAATTTGAGTAGTCGGATAGGCAAATCGATTTGTGGCCGATACGGCCGTCCACTGAATTGGACGCCATAATCTACGCACTCTGATTGAGTGTGTTCGAGGCGCAACAGTTCGCAGATGGAATCGAGTGATGTGTCCCAGTTCGTTGTCAAAACGCACAAAGCGCCGTCACGCTCGAGAAAATAGGAGAGTAGTTTCTTGCGCCATCCATTGACGCCAACAGTAGGCGTATCCGTAACCGCTTGCGCCGCTGCCAGCAGGGAATACCACAGAATGATCATCAGATCCGGGGTCTTCTGGTAAGCGGTTCGAATATCATTTACAACTCTCGTCAGCGACTCGCCAGTTGGTGAAGCAATGAACAGGTCGAGCGACTGAGGCAGGAGAAATGTCTCGTGGACTTTCTGACTGGCAAGGATATCGCGGACCCGCTTCGCGACTTCGTCAGTGGATGGAAGGCCATCCGGAACGGCTGCTCCGGCTCCCAAAAAAAGTACGGTCTGCATGTGCTTATCCTCCTATCGCGGTTTCTTTAGAAGTCGAAACCTATCATCCTTTTTCTGACACAAGGACCGCGATCCCCCGGAGCGCTACGTTTCGCGTGAGGACTACCTGAACTACTAGCGAACGGAGATTGAGTCTTTAATTTGAGCTGGACAAGGCAGGCATCTGCACAAACGTTTTCCTGTAAGGCTCACTGGGAAAATACGCACTCCACTCTCCCGGCTGTAAGTTGCGACCGGTGCGAAGTTCGGCCAGAGTTATAAGTTCCTCTCTCCGCAGCGGCCACAAACGCACGGCATTATAAGACTGGCTTACTATCCAACGAGAGCTCCCAGCAAAGAAAACGGACTGCACGCTGCCGAGATGGGCCACAAAACTCACTGGAGAAGGGGTTCGGCTACTCATTTTTATTATCGAAACGCTGCCCCTATCACCTCCATAAACCAAATACTGCTCGTCTTTCGAAAAAGCCAAGACCCCGATGGGTTCTGAGGTCCGCACGATTCGAGACGGTTTATCTAAGGAAGTAAGCGACCAAATTTGAAGAGTGTCCATTGAACTGCATACAAGCCAGTTGTTGTGCGAACTAATTGTTGCCTTATCAGTTGCTTCTATCGTCCCCGGAGGGACGCGATAGCTTACATTCTGTCCATTCGCGTTGATGGCCCACAATCGAGGCTGGTTTTCATCGGTTCCACTGCTCACTAACCCCTGGTTATTCGGTTGGAAGCTTATACTTGAGGGGTATCCCGTACCGACCTCGAGCTCCGATCTCAACTCAATGCCTCCAGAACTAAGTTGCCACATTCGCCCTTTGCCCCCGTTATCGATTGATGTCATCCAGCGCGAATCTGAACTGAATATCACGTAGATGATATGGGAGTCATGCTTTGTTAGCTGACGCCCGCTAAATTCAGTACCAGCGTGCGCTAAGTTCCACACCCACAACTCATCATATGCTCCACCAAGCAGCCACTGATCGTCGGGACTGATCCATACATCTTGAATCTTGCGATCGTAACCGCGCAATTCCTTTCTCGTTGAAGACGGATCTTGCGCGTTCAAATCCCACAACCATGCGTGGCCATCGAAATCTGCGGAAGCGAGGCTTCGACCATCGGCACTGAGCGCAAAGGAAACCAATTGACCTCGCCTCTCGTGTCCGTGAAAAGCGCGTAGTGTTTGCGGGATCGAAGATGCGGTCAAATCCCAAATATTGAGTTCACCCTCATTCGTCGTTGCCGCCAACCATCGATTATCCGCGCTGAAGAGCAGCTTTTCGACCTTATTCTCTCCACTTCCTTCACGAAGCACGGTTAAAGTGCGAACTGGTTCCGCTGCGGTAAGATCGTAGAGGGTTACTCTTCCATCACCGGTTCCTCCGGCAAGCCATCGCTCATTTTTACTGGTTGCCACGGAGGTAATGTCTGAAGTGCAGTTGCCCATGAGGACCAGAGAATCACCGGCGATCGGTAAACTAAGATCCCAGAGGCGAACTGTCGAGTCGTCACTGGCAGTAGCAACCCACCGCCCATCAGCGCTGATGCTTATATCGCTGATAGCCCCTTCATGACCGGTGAGGGCTATCGGAGTTATTGGTTTGCGGCACGACAGATCCCAAAGGTTTGCTTTCCCTTGGTTGTCGCCAGTGGCTAAATAACTTCCGTCTCGGCTGAAGCTGTGATGTACTACGCCCCTCTCGTGGCCGCCGAGGATTAGTGGCGCCGCGGGGGTTCCGTTCGTCAAATCCCAGAGCCGGACAGGTCCGTTGTGACCCTCGACATATAGCCAGCGATCAGTGGGATCGAATGATGTGCTTCGAATCTGTGTGTCGTGCGGAACGTAAACAGGTTTATCGGGGACGCCGGAAGAAATCCGCCACAATAAAACGGTATTCGATTCCGCTTCGTCGGTAGAAGGATTCCCGGCTCCAATCGCAACTGCAAGCCACGTCCCGCGGTGACTAAAATCAAGATCCCAGATAGTTTTTGGTTTGGCGCGATTTGATATCAGGAGTTTTGTCCGGATTCGGCCTTTCTCAAGATCCCACAGAATCACATTGCCCTCGTCATCAGCGCTTGCCAAGAGATTTTGGTGCGCGCTGATTTTTGCGTGGGACACAGGCGCGGAATGGCCTCGAAGAGTTAACGGGGAGCTGAGAGCACCAGCTTTTGAGAAATCCCACACCCAAATGTCGTTGGTCGTGATGCCAAAGCCAGCGAGCCATCTGCCGCCGGGACTGAATGTTAGATAGCGAATGGTATAAAGACCGTCTCCTATTTGCCTCGGAGAGTACGTCGGTTCAGCTTGGTTGAGATCCCAGAGCCACGCTTTGTCGCCGTCTGACACAGCAGCAAGCCATCGCCCATCGTCGCTAAAGACAAAGCTACGTAATTCAGAGTCTGAGTCTGCAATAGCTAACGTGCGCTGAACAGGACCTCCGGTATTACCGAGTTGCCAAAGGGTGGGTTTGCCCAATTCTCCAGCAGTAACAAGCCACCGGTTATCAGGGCTGAAGCCTACGAAGCTTACCTGCAATTCATCCTGGTGTTGAAGAACAATGACACTCTTTAAATTGGGCTGCTCCAGATTCCACAGTCTGGTCGTGTGATCCGCGCTACCGGTCGCGAGCCACTTATTGTCCGAGCTAAAAGCCATGGTTAGAACCGAAGCAGTATGCCCACTAAAGCCCTCGCCCGTAATGCCAGTCACACTCTCCATCAAAGCCTGGTCCACTGCAATGACATCGTCCTCATTGAGAAGTGAAGAGGTGCGTACTGCTTCAGTTGCCAACAGTACCGCCAGTTGAGATTGACGAGTTCTCAAAAGTCGCGACTGCGCTGCAAGCTCGCCTGCCCGAGCACGTCTGGCTTCCTGCTCAGCCTGACGGCGAGCAACATAGCTCTGCCAAGCTAACACTCCTGCCGTAACGCTCAAGATGGCGAACAGCAGGGCGGCTAATCCGAAAACTCTTGCGCGGCGGCTATCTTGCCGTTTAGCCGCAAAGCTCCTCTTGAGCTCCTGTACAACTCTCTGCGAAGGCTCTCCGTCATAAACCTGGCCGTTAACTGTTTGAATCGACTCTTCAATGCGCAAACGATGTTGAAGGAGAGAGCGGAGAGTCTCAGCGCGCCTGATCTCCTCCTCGGTTTCGCCCGTCGCAGTAAGGAAGGCTCTATTAATGTCAAGAACTATCGGAGTATTGCCGGCCTCTATAGAGACCCGGATCTCACGGATTACCCAATCAGAGTTTGTGACTGCACCAGGCCGAGCAATCATGACAAGATAGGAACTCTTACGAACCTGTCGTCGCGTTGCTTGAACCAGTTCGTCACCCGGGGCATATCCACGCTCATCAAGAAAAACACGAAATCCTTCCCGGGTCAGTCGCTCAGAGAGTTCCTTAGGATAGGAACGACCATCCGAATGCTTATATGAGATGAAGAAGTCGTAACCGAAAACATAATCTACGGCGGAATGCAGCCAGCGTACGGAACGAAGGGGAAAGCGCAGCACGGACACCATCCAGTTAGTTGCAAAAGTCATTGTCTGTTGACCCAGAATTAGAGCACTGCCAAGTAGATGTAAAGATTGCCCGACAGTTATTTGGTGTAGTTGAGCAGGATTGCGCTTCAGGCGGAATAATAGTCACGACTTACTAGTTCACTAAACCGGCCAAGGAATTTGCGAGTTCAGTTCCGTATCGTTGTTTTGAGGGATTTTGATTTTCTTAGTAACTGGATCAAGAAGCTCAAAATAGTGTGTCCTACTTAGCCCATACGTAACAACCGGCCTGACAGGACCCTTCGCCAGCCCTCCATTATGATCTTCTCTCGATTCGGCAGACTAAAGATTCGGCCAAACAATTGTAAACGTCGTACCCGAGTTTTCCTTTGTAAAAACCTCCAAAGAGCCTCCAAATGCTTTTACCAACTCCCATGCCGCAAATAAGCCTAAACCCATTCTATTTCTTTTTGTAGTACTAAAAGGTTTTAAGAGCTGAGTCTCAACAAAGTCCCTGCTCATACCGACGCCGGTGTCAATTACAGTAAGAAACACTTGATTCTCGCGTATGCCGGCTTCAATTGTTATTTTCCCGGTCGCTGGTCCCGTGGCTTCAACGGCATTACGAACTAGATTTTGAATGATCGTTTCAAGAGCGTCCTCCGGTAATCGAAGAAAGATTGATGGAGGTGTAATCACCTCAATGGCATTAGCAGTTCTAGTGAAGGGACGAGACAGTACACGCTTAATAACTTCGACCAGGTCGATTGGCTGTAGTCGCCGCAGAACCTCGGTATCGTCCCAAATTTGAAGAGCTGGAGCCGAAATAATGAGCTTAGCCAACAGCCTACGGAGACGCTCCGTAGTGGAGATCAGCGTCACCACTTCTGAATCGAACTGCGTGTTGTTGAAATGTCGCTCAAGGTTGCTAGTTATTATTGATAAAGATGATAGGACTTCTTTCATCTCCCCGGTGATTGCTGAGGAAGCTCGCAGGAACCTCTTAAGTTGGCGCATGTCAAGTTCACGCTGCAGTTCGTCTAGTGGTCCACCAGCAACCATTTTGTCCAGCTTGAAACGAACGTTCTGTTTGTCGATGTCGGGCCGGATCACCTTGAGGAGCTCTGATGCAACTTGTTTCGCCTCCATACGATCCGCTCGAATTGCGTATGCGTCCGAGAGAGTGGGACTAAAAGACATGATCTCCTCGGGTGTTACGTCTAACCAGACTGGCAAGATCACTTTGCGCTGTTGCAAAACTTCACGCTGTGTCAGAGCTCGTAATTCGCGTTCTGGCCATTTTTTCTGAAGAAACGAGTGGCTAATTACAACGACGCCAAAGCTCGACTTGATTAGTCCTTCATCAATCGAACGAGAGAGACTGTCACCAACCGCAAGCGTGAACTCGTCATACCACACTCTTACGCCCAATTGAGCTAAGGTTTGCGCAAGCGGACGGACAAACAGGTCTTTGTCTTCAGAGGCGTGCGAAATAAAAACGTCCCATTCTTTCGTCATTGGTGCGGGTTTACGACAAAATTTGTTAGGTGCTCAGATCCGAGTCAACCTCTATCCGTGAGCTTCTGTGATAATCCTATTCCGTGAGATCCTCAAAAGCTAGTTCAATTCTCTATTGTAAAAGAGCTAATGGGCAACTCACACACAATTCGTGATCTTGACTCTAAACCAAGACAGATATAGCCTGCTCGCGCTTTGGCTCAATTCCTCTAAGGAGCGTCTCCTATGAAAGCGGTTATTCTCTCACGTTTAGTCCTCTGTCTATTCATCACAACCACTAACGCTCAAAACAGCATTTAGCGCATTACCTCATGAAGAAAGTAACTCACATGCGAATAGTCATTAAGTACTCAAGTCTCCTCCTGACCATCTTCTCACTCATTAGTTCGGCCTCTGCTTCCACGATCCAAGTTTTGCCCGGACAAAGTACGGACCCCAGCACTGTCTCTGTTCTAACTCAAGACCGACACAAACCGGTCGCAGCCATTGTTAAGGCGCAGAAAGCAAACCTGCGTGGTCGACCTTCCAAATCGGGAAGCGTTTTAAGAACGGTTAATAAGGGAGATCTTTTAGGCTTAATCGAGGCAACGCCGATCGGCGGGTGGTATCGAGTACGTGACGGTAAGAGTGACTCCGAGGGTTGGATTCACGGTAATACGATCGCACTCCTACAAACCACTGAGACCACCTCAGCAAATGCAACCTCTCTGCAACGACCACGTCGAACGTTACCGCCAGTTACAGGTAGGTCCTATGTGAACGTAGATGGTGTCAGGGTGCCATCGCCGGTGTTTAGTGAAACCAAGCCCGCCGGAGCTTCAGCACGCTGTCGAGATGGCTCATACAGCTTCAGTCAGCATCGCCGGGGTACCTGCTCTTATCACGGTGGAGTGGCGGAGTGGTTTTAGCAATCCTGAGGGGCGACTTTCTGAACCACCACAAAAGCTAACACGAGCCATATTGGTCAATGGCACAGTCGTCGTAGTGATCGGAGGAGCGATGAGCGCGTTTGAAAATTCAATCCTCGTAACCGGTGACGTCATCGCCGACACTGATATTTATGTCGGCGAACGTGTGCTGGCTTCAAATGTTGCCGCCGAAGGTACCGTCATCAGGCGCGTGCCGGGTGGGGCCAGCCTATTACATCAACTAATTGAAAAGATGGTTACGGCCTCTCGCACCAGAACGCGCACGATTTATGGTTTCAAGGAAACGAAATTCGAAAACCTCCCGTCACACCTCTCGGCCCACGCCCTTTACGGGCGCCAGAAGGGAGGTACAGCCAAGAGTCCCAGCGATGGAAAAGTCTGGCGAGTGACGAGTGCACTTGGTTACGGAACACCACCTCTGGAGGCTGATGAGCCACGCCTTTCCCGGGTAGCTGTCCGGAAACCTCCGCGGATCCTCGTCATCGATGATGGTGGGGCCGGGTTCCGAAGCATTGCCGCAAGTGCTCGTTGGCCGTTCCGGCCGGATCGAAAGCGACCACCTGCCGAGTGGATTGTACTCAAGATGGCAAAACCACTGGCGCAGGGCGATCTGTGGCGGTCGGTGTCTGGCCAGTTTGACAGCGAGTCTAGGGGGTTTGCCGACCGTCTTGTCACGATAGTCAACGCCGAATTCCTTCGCTTTCACGAAACCGGAATCAGTCGTGGATTGTCATGGGAGAAAACCGTCCGGGAGATATGCCAGGAACTGGAATCAAACATCTCGGTACGTCCACTCCGTTGCAGCCGGCATCTTTTGATCGTTTTTCGTCATGAAGGAGTTCTGTGGCTGGACACGGCAAAACCGGCGGGTGAGGGTGGGCGCCTGATCTTTGACCCTTCATTGTGCGAAGGTGAATGGGAGACAACTCTTGCGGATCCTTCAGGTGACGTCTTCGGGCACCTGACTGTCTTCACGGCCTTTGTCGCCGCAGAACTCGCCCGCCGGCCCAAGATCAAAAACGATTCATTCGAACGTGCACTCAAGGCAGGTATCGAGGCCATGCGAACGTTGCGTCTGGTGGGTCATGAGCCTGACCCAAACATTAAGGATTCCAAAGAACCGGGCTTTCCATTCTCCAAATTAGTCGCGCTGTCCTCAGCCCATAATTCCAGACAACTCGAGACTCAATTGGCCACGATCCAGGTTCCCTGCTCGGACGACCAGTGCGTACCAGGCGACGACTGGACCATCATCGCTCACCATGAACGCCGTCTTGGTGGATCGCATGCACTATATGGCACGGCGATGCAAGTGGCGCTCAAAGGTTCAATCGCATTGAAGAATGTGCCGCATGCGAGTTTTGGAAAACTGATCAGCATCGACCGTGATGAGATGGAAGCTTTGCGGGCATTACGCCGGACCATCCGCCGATATGTTAACAATGCCCGGGAGCACAAACCGTTGGCACTGGCCGTATTCGGCCCACCCGGATCCGGGAAGAGTTTCGGTGTGGAAGAGATCGCCGCTGAAGTCTTTGCGGGCAAAGCTTGTATCCTGAAGTTCAATCTTTCACAGTTCGCGGATTCAGCAGAACTGATTGGAGCTTTCCATCAGGTACGAGACAAGGTATTGGAAGGCAATGTGCCGGTCGTGTTTTGGGATGAGTTTGACTCCAACGAATACAAGTGGCTGCAATACTTTCTCGCACCACTTGAAGATGGAAAATTTCAATCTGGACAAATCACTCACGCGATCAGTCGTTGTATTTTTGTTTTCGCCGGCGGTACAAGCTGCGACTTCGAGCATTTCGGTCCGGCACCTGAAGCTCGCACTAACGAAGAAAAAGAGGCTTTGAACAAGCGATACGAACAGAATGGAACTCGTGAGGCTGACGAAAAACGAAGAACAGATTTCATCCTCAAAAAGGGCCCTGACTTTGTCAGTCGCCTTGACGCCCATTTCAATGTCCTTGGGGTAAACCAGCGACAGGAGTTCGACTTCCAAACCAGCAAATGGGATCGTTTGGCCACCAGTGACGTGGGCTTCCCGATTCGCCGAGCCTTATTGATTCGGTCCGTGTTGCGTCTGGATAATCAAACGTGGTTGCAAATCGAACCAGCTCTGATGGCAGCGCTGCTGCGCGTCTCAAAATACAGGCACAGTACTCGTTCACTAAAAAAGATCATTCTTCTGTTACAAACCGCACCTGGCGAACCGCTACGTCGAGCCAACCTTCCACCACGCGATTTGCTTGCGCGGCACCTCGAAGATGCCGAAGAAGTAGATCGAATCTTTGGTGAGACTGAACTCTACCGGACTGACGAAAACCTATTGAGAGTCGCGGCGGCTGTGAATGAGAACTATCTGCGGTTCGTAGAACACAAGCCTCCGGATCGCGCCTACTTGCAAGCCTTCGATAAACTCGGTCCGTGGCACAAAGCAACTAATGTAGCGGCTGCCGTGCGGCTTCCCGAAATTCTGGCGTTGGCGGGTCTGAGGTTGGTTCCGGGAGAGGCCACCGCCGAGGAGGAGGCCGCCGTGCGGTTACAGTTGGAGCATCATTTAGAGGTTCTGGGGGAGCATGAGCATAAGTTGTGGATGGATTTTCATTTTCAAAACGGTTGGACCTACTCACCAATACGAGACAATCCAACGCGCCGCCATGACCTCCTGGTCCCGTATGACAAGTTATCGGACGAGCAGAAACAAAAGGACTATCAGGCCATCCGGTCATACCCGGACCTGGCCAAAATCGCCGGCTATAAAATCGTGTTTCTAAGCTCACCTCCGGAAGAATCTCAAATGCAGTAGACCTCCAATATCCGTACCGTGCTATGACCAACATGGCTAATCTTCGAGCTGACCGGCGCATTATTTGAGGAAGTAATGTTCCTAATGTAATGTTCTACCAGCGCCGGCACTCACACTCTCCAATACGCGAGCGAGGATCGCGCCGGCAACGTAGAAGCGTTTAAAACGCGGATCATTAACATCGATCCGACGCCTCCCGTAACTCAGGCGGCTGCTTCGGGTATCGTCGGAACGAATGGCTGGTATCGCAGCGCAGTGCAGGTTTCGCTGAGCGCTACTGACAATCTGAACGCTGTGCTGGGTTCGTTCTACCGAATCGATGGCGGTGTGACACAGACCTACGCCGGTCCTTTCGGTTTCTCGACGCCGGGCGTGCATACGATTGAGTACTGGAGTATCGACCACGTCCACATTGAGGCGACGCACACGCTGTTGGTGAAGATCGATACTGTCGCTCCGGTTGTCACGGCGGCTGCAAATCCATCGACTGCGCCGAAAGGTCCGAAGCCGGTCAATGTCACGATCTCCGGAAGTGTGACGGACGGGGTCAGCGGAATTAGCAGCGCCAGCTTCAACGTGATTGATGAATATGGTACGACGCAGCCGAGTGGACCAGTTACCGTGCAAGCAAACGGGAGCTACTCGCTTACCCTCGCGTTGCCCGCGAATCGACCTGGTAACGACAGGGACGGTCGCCTGTACACCATCGTTGTGAGCGGCTTTGACCAGGCGGGAAATTCAACAACCTCGACAACAACGCTGCGGATCAATTAAAAGACGGGCGCTAAAGGAAACTCAAAGCCAGCATCTTGATCGTGGGAGTCTGGAGACGAGTGCGCCGACTGGACACCGCCGCGGTTTGGCGCGCAGTCTCGCGATAAGCAGAATCATGACTCCACCCCATGATAAAAATTGAAAGCGCAAATAAAATGCACAACGAGTGCAGCGCAGCCGGTGGTCCATGCCAGCCGACCCCCCCCGATCGCTGTCGGGTTGTCTCCGCACAGTCGCAAACACGACACACCCGATCGTGTAAGCTACAATCGAGATCCAGACGGTACTCCGTGTAAAAACTCTCCCGAGCTCATGGCGAGATGCGCAGATTAGCGAAGTGCGCGAGCGTTCCGGGTCCAATCCACAAGGCAATGGATCCTTTGCTCTGCCCCTGCTTGAGATCGTTGACCAGAAACGTAGGCTGCTCGACACCGTTCACATACAGTCGCGCCTTTTCACCACGCACTTCAATCTTCACCCTGGTCCACTCTGACGCAACAAGGTCGACGTAAGTCTCGTACTTCTCGGGAAATTCCTTGCGCAGGAAATGCCACGGGAAGCCCGGCACCGAAATGTATTGAACTGAATGATTGCGACGCAACTGATCTTCCGCGCGTCCATTTGTAGGCCGCAGATAGATACATTCAAAACGAGATTGATCCGGCGCAACGCGGAACGCGACTCCAACAAACCCGCGCGCCCCTTCTCCCGCGCCCGGTCCCGGCTCACCAGCTAGATCAACTTCGATGACGCCGTTTTGGAAATCAGTCTTAGGCAGAATAACAAGCCGGCCTTCATCACCTGTCTCCGGTGGAGCAGCGTCGCGTACTTGCAGTGCCTTTCGACCTTTGAAGGTAACAGTCTCAGCTTTAACCTTCACAAACTTCAACTGATCGGGTGAATCTAAAGAAATCGTTTGCGCCTGCACTCCTGCTAAGGCTGTTGCTATAGCGAAGATGCTCAGCATTGCACTCAAAGCACGGCTCATCATGTCTCTCCAATTCTTGTGCTTCTTCGTGGCTACAAATTTTTGGTTCGTTGTACAAATTGAAGAGCGGCTCCGATGCCGGCGCCGAAAAACAATCCGTAGACAACTCCAAACAACACATTCCGGTGGGCTCGCTCAATGGATCGAATAGCGCAACACCAGGAAGTAGCCGAAAAAGTTTAATACGAAGAGCAGCGCTGAAAGTTTTACAGTTGAGCTTAACGATCTAAATCCCGCAGCCCAGGACCAGAGCCATAAAAATGGATCCGACAAGTGATCCGACTGGTTCACCCTTTGTACGCCGAGATTGAAATATGATCATCCAAACTGCCGCATACGCGAAGAAGGCAAGAGCCCAGAGGATATAGAACTTTGGCAGTCGCCAGCGATCGACCACGACGAGTGATCCAAACACTGCACCGCTGAGTAGTATGAACAGCACGATCGAGGCGATATATAAGCCGAACAGCCCGAGATTTTGGAACATCCATCTGCATCTTCAACATCTCCATATTCAGACCTCTTGAGGAGAAACAAATCAGGGATTTCTGTCATTATCAGTAGGTGACTATCACAAACGAGGCATGCAAACTCTGTTGTCTAAATGGAGCCGCTTTCTTTAGGAAGTTAGATCCGTCCCTTACATTAGGAGGTCTCTTGTATGAACACTCTTTCCTCTCTTTGCATATGCTGTTTGTCGTGGTTTCGCATCCGCAACAAATACGCACGCGCCTTGCTCTTGATCATCGTTACAGGCGCCCTCATTCAACCGTCTGCCCAACCAAATCAACAACCCGCGCGACAGAATCCACAGCAACGGCGGCCCGCACGGCCCGCTCAGCCCGGGCAGGAAAAACCATTTATTGAGCCTGCCGAAATGCACAAAGCCGTGCCGCGGGTGTTGGAAACTCAACCTGCGCAACGTGGACGATGGGAGACTTTGCCCGAATTGATGCCCATAAACCCTGTTCACGTGGCACTGATGTATAACTCAAAAGTTCTAATCATTTCAGGATCTGGGAACGACCCGAATAATAAAGATTTTCAGGCGGGCGTTTGGGATCCTGCAAGCGGAAGTGTGAGGACTTTTCCAATAAGGTGGGACATGTTTTGCAACGGCATGGTGATATTGTCGAGTGGCCGGCCACTTATTCTGGGAGGCACGCTCAAGTACGACGACTTTTTAGGCGAACCCAGAACTGCGTTTTTCGACCCAACGACCGAGACGTTTACCGATGCAGCACCGATGAATGGCGGTCGTTGGTACCCTACCGGAACCGTACTTGGCAACGGTTCAGTATTAGTCGTCTCGGGACTGACCAACACCAGCTCGACAGTCAATACCAGTGTACAGATCTGGGTTTCTGGAACCTGGACCGCTGCCGGAACCATTTTTGCCGGTGTGCCGCTGTATCCACGTCAGCACCTGTTGCCTGACGGTCAGGTCTTCGAGTGCGGCGCAAATCGAGACTCGAAGATGTTCGATCCGGCGGTAAACACCTGGTTTGAAGTTGCCACAACCAACTTTACGGCCAACCGAGATTACGGAACATCGGTGCTGTTGCCGTTGACTCCGGCGAACGGTTTCAAGCCTCGAGTGATGATTCTGGGAGGAGCAAATCCCGCAACTAATACAACCGAGCTTATCGATTTATCTGTAAGTCAACCCCTGTGGGTGAACGGTCCCACCATGACTCACGCCAGGATACAGTTGAACGCGACGATTTTGCCTAACGGCAAAGTGCTGGTATCTGGAGGTTCCAGTAACGACGAAGATGCGGCCACGGCTGCTTTGGAAACTGAGCTTTACGATCCTGACACGAATAGCTTCACCGCCGGAAGCTCGATAGCGTTCCCACGGCTCTATCATTCCAACACGCTACTCTTACCTGATGCCACCGTCTTAGCACTCGGAGGAAATCCCGTACGTACTGTTTACGAGCCGCACATCGAGATCTATTCACCACCATACCTCTTTAACGCTAACGGCACCCCAGCCACGCGACCCGTCATAAGCAGGATCGATCAGGCTATTCACTACGGCGCTAACTTCTACATAAGAACGCCATATCCCACGGACATAAAATCAGTCGTGCTGATTCGTCCTGGCGCAGTCACTCACGCATTTGATATGGAACAGCGACTGGTGGGTTTGTCCTTCACTTACAATAAAGACCAACTCTATGTGAAAGCACCAGCTAATGGAAACATTGCCCCACCAGGGTATTACATGGTGTTTATTCTAAATTCGAAGGGTGTGCCCTCAAAGGCGGCATTCGTACGATTGACGTAGCGGAAAGCCTGCGGACGCTTGTATGACCACCGTTTCAGAAACTTATGATCGTCTGCCGTAACTTCTGGATTCGTCTACTCGAGCATTTACAGTTTTGCGGTTCGAGTTGTAATCTAAGGGGCGTCACTGACCCCTCACCAAGACCAGCGACGCCCCGGCCCCACACTCTGGGCGGTGTGTGAGGCTAACCAAGATGGCGGCTTTATATCTGGCTACAAAGGGCGTCGCAACGCGTCAATCGAAAACTCAATTTTCAAAATTCATAAAAGAGTTTCAGTGTGATACAGACACACTTTTACTCTCCCGCAAACGCGAGTAAGTGCGACTCATTGCGAGTCGGTAATGCTTAACGAATCAAACTAAGGACTGTAAGAATCAGCGTTGTCGGTAAGCTTGATGTCGTTTGCGTCGGCGACGGTGGTGGCGGCGGTACATAGCCGGGAGAATCTATTTGACCAGCAAAGGCAGAAATAGCAAGCGCCAAGCTGAGGATAGATGCCGCGCACGTCTGGCGTAGAGTGTTCATGAGTGAGCCTCCCACAAGAGATGTAAAAAAATTTGCATGAGACGCGAAGATTTGCATCAAGCTAGTCGAGTGCAACTTTTCTTGCAAGAGTGTGGGGTCAGTGCGTAAGATTTGCGCGCAGTTCAACTTCCTTGCGTTCAGTATAAAAGCCGTTCTCACAATGACGTTACGAGCCTCACTCTTGCGTGAGTTAGTAAATCCAAACCTCAGCGTGGGAGGACGCGCGGAGCTTTGCTGTGAACTAGCGAAGGACTTCGAGGACAAAGGTGAATATGAGAAAGCGCGGGAGGTGCTCAGCGGTCTATGGCCGCGTATGGACCAACGTCCGAGAGTTACAGGTCTGGAGCAAAGCGCAAGCGCAGAGGTTCTCTTGAGGGCAGGAGTCCTGACCGGGTGGATAGGCAGCAGGAATCAGATCGCGGACGCGCACGAAAGATCAAAGAATCTAATCAGTGAAAGCCTCTCCATTTTCGAGTCGCTCAATTACCGGAAGAAGATAGCTGAAGCACAAACCGAATTGGCTCTATGCTACTGGCGCACCGGCGAAGTCAATGAAGCGCGAGATCTCCTAAATACAGCACTCTCTCGGTTGAGTACAGACAGCGAGTTAAGAGCAAGGGCCGTGCTACGATTAGTGATAATTGAAAAGAGGGCTGACAATCAAAGCAAAGCCTTGCGTATCCTCACAAAAAGCGCCGCTTTGTTTCAAAAGATAAACAACGAGACGCTTAAGGGTTGTTACCATCAAACTCTCGCTGATGTGCTGGAAAATCTTTGGGACGCCAACGGACCAAGCGATTACCTGGACCGCTCTCTGGTCGAATACGCCGCTGCAAGTTACCACTTTGAACAGGCAGAGCACAGAGGTTACTTAGCGAACGTGGAAAACAATCTGGGCTTCCTTCTGTACAAAGTTAATCACTGCCAAGAGGCACACGAGCATCTGGACCATGCTCGCCGCATCTTTACCAGTCTCAAGGACAAAGACGCAGCAGCGCAAGTAGATGAAACTCGCGCTCGTGTGTTCCTCAAAGAAAAACGGAATACAGAAGCAGAAAAGGTTGCGCGAGCATCCGTGCGGATTTTCGAAAACAGCGACCGTCAATCATTGCTGGCTGAAGCATTGACCACACACGGAACGGCTTTAGCGCGACTCGGACAGTACGGGGTTGCGCTTGCGAGTTTCCGACGCGCTCTCGATCTGTGTGAGCAAATCGGAAGTCTCAACCGAGCCGCAGATGTAGCATTGACTATGTTTCGAGAAATAGGAGAGCGCCTAGTTGTGGTTGAAGCCGCGAAACCCGTTTCCGGTCACACACTCAGCGAGCAAATACACGCACTTGAGCATGATGTAATAAAACATGCGCTGGATGCGTTTCAGGGAAGCATTACTTACGCGGCTCGAAGCCTCGGAATGACCTACCAGAATTTGAACCACGCGCTAAATACGAGACACAAAGACTTGATTAAAGATCGGACGCCGGTGCGAAGGCGTCCACGTAAGAATTAAGAAGCGACTGTGGGCTTGAGAGATCAGCTGCCCATGCGAGTCATTGCTTAAGCCCGCCCCAAAACGTAGCGAGGCTGTCGAGCCAAATCTTCATCTCGAAACCAACTGTTCAGGCATGTCGAGGTCTTAAACGATGTGATTCCGCTCAATGCTGAACCTGCATCGCTTTTTCTAGCACAGCCCGTTCTTTTTCGCCTCTCAATCCGTCAATTCTCATGCCCTTACATTGAAGTCTCAACTCATAAGTTTGGGTTAATTTCGGGGTATTGACCATGTCTTGGAGGTCAACACGGCAGATTCTCTTGTCCCGACCTCCGGTTAGCAGTATCTCAGGCCCGGCAAAGGATAGGGATGTTACAACACCTTGATGTATGGTTTGGCGAAAGATCTCCTCATGCTTAGGTTCGTTTTGCGAGTCGCTGAATTCAAACCGCCATAATCCTACAGTGCCGTCTTCACCACCACAGGCAATTAAAAATAGCCTTTGATCGCTATCTCCAAATCCAGTCGAAGCGATTGCTGAGGTATTCGCAAACTCTCCAATCTGGACATACCGCGACGTTCCTCCCGTTTCCTGCGTTATGAGATAAACGACTAAGTTACCATCTTCCAACGGAATGACTATTCCTCTATTTCCAAGTCGTTCACAAAGGATGCATCTACCAACAATCAGACTACGCTTCATAGGGAAACCATCAGTTGCGAAATCAAAGACATGGATTGTGCAGTCCAAAGTATTTGCTTTTTCAACAGCAGCTAGCCCGCCCTCGTCGAGTGTTAGACCAAGAAACCTGTTCTGAACGGCGAAAACACCAGCCTCCTTAGTGCCTTCTCCCAAGTTAAGAAAGACCACATTGTCCCGACTATAGATGCAAAGTCCCTCGCCTGGGTAAGCGGAGACCTGGAAAAACATATCTCGCACTCGCGATTTCTCCGATAACTCATAAAGGACCTTCGATTCGTCATCAAAGCGATCCTCTAGATTCCATTGCCGTATAGTCCCGTCGTGGTAGGCGGCAAAGAAACCGTCCAGGTTCCCAGGAACTGTAACTGACAAGACCTCTCCAGTCTCCTCTAGGCGAGCTCCACTCAGATCAGCGCCTCGGAAATCGGCATCCACAAAAACGGCATTATTCAGATTAGCCGACTGAAGCGACGTGTTACTCAGGTTCTTCCCGGTCAAGTCTACTCCGGATAATTGGGCACCATCCAGCATTAAGTTACTCCAATCTCTTCCCGGAAGTTCCCCGATCCATTTGTAAAGAAGAGTCACCGAAGTCCTGCCTAGTCGTGCGAGGCGTTTTCTATCCTCTTCTGGGTAAGTTTCGCGGTCGCCATCGATACGACTCTCTTTGAAAGCTATGTCTCGAAGAATGTTCCTATAGTTGTACTCACTCGTCTTCATCAGCTCCGCAGTGAAACGCATGATCTCGTGGTTGAAATCAACTTGTTCAAGAATCTCAACCGCAGTGTTGATGCCCTGTTGCAAAGCCCATTCAATTCTTCGTGCGACAAACAGTTCCCTCATTGAGCGATGACAGAAGTCAACAGGCCACAGCTTTCGGTCTTCCTCACTCACTTCTTTGTCTTTCTTCTGAAGCAGCGAGCGCACACCAACTCTGTGAAGAGCATCTTCTCGCGTGCCTTGTCTATCATCGATACTTTCCCAAAGAATCTTGGCATAGTTGGCATCTTCATCAGTCATTCCTTTGACTCTTCTTAAGCAAACATAATCCTTATGAGATAAATGAATCTCCATAGCGATGGTTTCCATGATGCTGAGAAGGTTGTTTCGGATTTTGGTTTCTGTAATATCTTGATTACTTGATGCCAACAAGGCCGTCTTTTTGCCGCCGCTTAGGCATTTGTTGATATATGTTTGATAGAGGGCCGTTTCACTTGAGAAATCGCTTTGAGGATCCGCGAAGTTTTCCCAAACCATTTTGAAAAACAGAGCCTTTCTGGCCAATCCAAGGGGATCATGCAGCTGGCGCAGGGTATGCAATTTCAGCTGTTGCGCCGGAGATGTCGCACGTGCGCCGAGTTTTTCATAAACCCGACGTCTGTCGAACGGTTCAATATGAAGAATACGAGGGCTACCTAACTTGTCTTCGACGTATTCACGTTGTACGAGTTCCTCAAAAAACGGAGTCCGACAAGTTATGATGAGTTTTTTTACTCTTTCGAATTCGTGATTGCAGCAATCGGTCAACAGGTCGACGGCACTACTCACCGACTCACCAGTGAGGCTCTTCGTCATCTCATCCATGCCGTCTAAAACAACAAGCACGTTCTTTTCTTCAACAATCTGTCTCCATTCAGATACATTGCTTCCTAAATCTTCAAGTCGGTCTCGCAGAAATTCGCGTGCATTGTAATTGGGTCTTCCAAATCGTCGCAGCGCAAAGCGAACAGGAATCCATCCTTGCCGTGGATTTTGTCTGTATTGCTCCAGCAGGTGCCGGACAAACATATAGCTAAAGGCTGTTTTACCGTCGCCAAAATCAGCTAAGAGCAGCAGAGTGCGCGTTTCTTCGTCACTCAGCCATTTCCATATTGTTTCCTCAAGTGGCGCAGATAAAAGTGTCCGACTTGCGTCTAGAGCGCGGCGAGGAATATGGAGGTCTTTTTGCCACAGCTCCGTCAAAGATTCTCGATCATCGTTTTCGATGAACAAGCCTTCTTCGGTTTTGTCCGTAACGTAATGCGCCCACGCCTTAGGCAAACGCAACGGCGGGTCGAATCGTCGAAGCCAAGACTCTCTGATCTGCTGTTTTTGCTCGCTGGTCCAATTTCGGGGGTGGGGTTGACCTGCGATGTGATCAATCCAACGGTCGTAAACGTCCGGATCAAGCCCGAAAAACTGACCTATATCCGTGTCATTGGTCCAGAGCTGAACTGCAAAAGGCAACTCTTGCGTGAGGTTCCATCTTTCAATTAATCCGTCCGGAACATTTCCAATTCGTGCGCGAGGAGCGATTAGTATCCAATGGTCGATTTCCAACTGATTTTCCTTGGCGTCGAAAATCTTACCGAGTATTTCAGTAAAATCGAGGTCTCGCTCATGGCTCTTACATTCGAATAAACAGCGAATGTCGCGATCTTGCCCGGCGCGGCGATGTACTGACTTGATGTCGCATCCGAATTGCGAAGAGCGACTTTGTTGTCTTAACTTTTTCCAGGTGACATCAATATCATCGGAAGTGAATAATCGAAGAATGAGCCTCTTTGTATCCTGTTCGAGTGCTTCGCCTTTCTTCTCCGAAGATTTACTCCCGATAGGTGCAACCCCAAGATCGACACTACCGCGTTTGTATTCCTGGGTTTCGATTTTGTGTTGTTGCTCTTGTGTCTGATTCAGAGCATCCTGCGTTTCGAAGTGATCTTTGGGCGCTTCATTCAATTCTTCTGTGGATTGCCTTTCGCTATCTAAGGTCAACGCCGCCCAAACCTTGCGACGCCATTCAACTTGATCCCTCCGGCTTTCCCAGAGCTGCCTGTCTTGGTCCTCGTCTAATTCAAAGTTGAAGGCAAAGGCCAATTCACTGCGCAGAGGCTGCCAAAAAACGGGTTGGTCTTGAGGGATTTCACAAAGACTTCTTCGTGCAGCAAGATAGTTTCCTTCCGCCAGGAGGCGACGGGCCTGATCAACTATCCCTTGCCAAATGGTATTCAAATCTGGGCCAGGATCCGTCAGATCGCTCATCTCGCCGAGCATGTATGAGGGTAATGCCGGGTCCAGAGTTAGATGGCCGTTACCCATGTCTTCCGCAAGCCCAACTTCTATCAAGGCAGCTGCGAAGCGCTGCACGGTCTCGATGTCCTTTCCGACTATTTCTAACAGGCGGTCGAGCGCTATTAGATGGTCGCCGTGAAAGGCAGCCAGTGCTTTAGCTTGCTCGCGCATCTCAGGCGGCAGCCGGCGCAAAGACAGCTCGATACTTGCGTAAAGCGAATTCCGACGGTCATCGGGATATCGGCGATCCAACTCAACCATCAAGCGATGGAGATTCTCTGTTGTTGCTCGCACACCCTGTCTGGCAAGTTCGCGCGCCAGAAGTTCGAGCGCGCGTGCGTGGCAGTTAACCGCATCAACTAACTCTTCAATCTCCTTTGGTGTGCCACCCGGATCGTCAGCTTTCGGCTCGAGTCCCTCCCGCTTCATCACCTCGCTGACCAGCGCAATGGCGTCGTTGCGATCCAAAGCGCCGAGCCGAACGTCTCTCCGGCTGTGATCAAATGGGGCAGGCAGTCGTTCGCGGCTTGTAAAAACAATACGCGTCGCTGGATCGGCGTTCAGTAAATCTTGAGCGAGATTCAAGACCTCGTCGAGACTCTCGGAGATGGTGGAAGAATCTGTCGCGTCCGCGGACGGCAAGAGGCTTTCGAAATTATCCAGCACGATGATCGTCGGAGAATCGCGCAACGCGCGCTCCACCGGTTGCAATGCATCTTCGAGATCCTTGAATTGGACCACCGAATAATTTTCGGGCAGCAGTTGTTGGCCGAGACTATCCAGCACGCCGCGCGCAGTGCTGTACTCTTCCAGACTGACGTACGCCGCGCGCCGAAACCGCCGCGTACGCACCAGCCAACGTGCTAGCTCAACCGCCAGCGTCGTCTTGCCCGCTCCACCCATGCCACGCACCACTGTATATTGATCACCGATCAGCAATCGCTCCAGCTTGAGCAACTCGCGGCTACGTCCCACGAACCTGTGCTTCGGCTCCTCAGGTAATGCTCCGAGTCGCAACTGTCGCGCCCGTATCTCAAGCTCTCTTACCTCCTCTGAACGCAACTCTGTTATCAAAGGCACGTCACGTTCTTCCTGGTAGAGGACAGGCACAAACCAGTCTTGCAAATGCAACTCGCCCGCGCCCATCACGGTGCCGCGCCTTGTGTCGCCATACAGTGCGCGCCGTCCGGCCAGCATTGCCATGCCTACGGAACGTCCCTGGGCCAACTCGGCGTAGAAGGCGCGAACGAACCGATGCGTAGTCACCACCAGCACGTTGTGACTCATCGCAACGACTGAGCTTACGCCTTCGTCCAGTAGCCGCGCCGCAACAGAAGCTGTCGGATCTTTTTCCTGCGTAGCCGTCTGCCCGGCTGCGAGAAACACGAGGGGAATGCGATAGTCGCGCATCACCGACGCGAATTTGTCGGCCTCGATCAGTTCACTTGCCCGCTGTTCCAACTTATTAGCGTCTTTCGGATCTTCAAAACAGAGCGCACCAAGACCATGTTCGCGGTTGAAAACACCGTGTCCATCGAAATGGACCACGTCAAATGGTTCGCCCTTTTCGTAGACCTGTCTCAAAATTTCTTTTAACGCTGGAAAAGTCGGCGGCCCTAAGACTGTAAACTTCACGAGATCGCCGAGGCTATCTATGGCGTCCATAAGAGGCCACGCACTGAGGCGATGATCGATGTAGGCAGCGCGCTCATCCTCCGGACGCGGGCTGACCAACAGCATGCGGAGGGGCAACCTTGTCAACGTGCTCTTGTATAAACGGCGATTCGGCAAGCGGCGTCGCACACGCGTGGGGCGTGCGCCCTGAAAGAGGTATCCGCGATCATCGTGAAGGAGTTCCCAAGGCAGAGAGAGCAACTCGCTGGCGGCTTCGTTTGCTGTATCTTGTAGACCTTCGCTGGCGCCTTCGAGCAATACGCTATCGATCAATACTGAGAAACAACGCGCCGCACCATCAGTAATGTTTTGCCAGGCAGCTAGGATCTCCCTGGCCGAGTCGGACGCCAAAGCCGCTCGATATAAATCGTGTCCCCACTCCGGCAGCTTCGCTTCGACCCGAGCCGCGCGATCCTTAAATAATCCCACCGGCCAGAGGTAATACTTCTCCAGATACCAGCTCAACTCATCCGTCTCGATTGGTCCAAGCGGAGCAGTAAAAGTGAACCGCTTGCTTTCAAGTGGATGAGAAGCGGAACTGGCCGGCTCGTAAATGACCGTCGCCGTCGCCATCGCGCGGCGTTTGCCGTCAATCATCTCGATGCGCGGATCAATCAGCTTTAGCACGAGTTCTTCGAGGGGTTGTGAAACTGCTTTAACGAATGGCTTAGGATCATTGGGGAAACGCCCTCCGAGCGCCGTAAGAATCTGCGGCATAGCTTCGTTGACACTGTCCGTTTTCAGCTCGACCTTCACTCCCACCGGCTCTTCATCAAACCAAAGCTGCAAAGCTGACGGCTGAACGCTTGGCAAAAGGAGAGGAATGACACGATAGCTATCGTCTTTTCTAAGCTGCTCAACCCGAAGTGCCTGCTGAATCTCATGCCGTACCCAGGGCGAATTGATTGTGTTTGGACTAAGCACAACAATCACCTGCCGCGCTTGAGCGATCGCAGTTTCGATCTCTGGCGAGAGTTTGTCGCCGCCACGCAGATTGCGCGAATCAACCCAGACAGGAAGACCGCTGTCTTCAAGCGCTCTGCGCAGTTTTTTTACAAAGTCGTCGTCAGCAGAGGCGTGGGAGATGAAGATGTGTCCACTCATCGCGTTTTCAGATTTACGATGTTCTGCGGAAACGATGGGATTCCGAAAACGAGGTCCAAATGGCCAAACAAGGTAGCGCGAGGCCGCCACGAGTATACGGTTGAATAGGCGGAGAAGAAAGTGTTTGACGTTTGCTTATACAATTACCGGTCTTATACCAAACCACCGAAACCTTTCGCAGGATTCTGCTTCATCGTCAATGGATTGAAGCGGTTTCGTGAGCAACGTATCTCACAGGATTGATCCAACGCATCGCAATGACTTCAACAGTTATTCATTCACGTGCTTTGTTCCTTCACGCACTCCATTTGCCATTGCACCAACACCGAGTTAAAGACGTTGCCGTGGAGCCGGAGTCTGGCGAATCCTGGCGCGGGTAGGTCTGGAATTTGTAGTTAATCTCGACCAACGCTTTCCTTCACTGCTTCACACGAAAATTTCGGGAGTTCTATCTGTCTACGATTTTTCGTAGGCAAGGAGCTCACTTTGCGTTAGAAGTGATCAAAACCCTCGTTGGATGCTGTATACAGCTGCCGCTCGTTGACATTCTCTTACTTTCTCCATTGATAGATTCGCAGATTCGGTCACCCCTAATTTTCTTCAAAGTTGGTTTGCCCTAGTACGATTTTTCGGGTCACCCCGGTACGCTTTTTTGTATTTTTGCTTGCAAAAGCGTATGTGGATAAAAAATGCCGGCGAGGGCATGGTCTTTGCACGTGCAAGCAATTTGCTACGTCCTCCGATTCGCAGGAGACTCGATCCTCCTCGCGGTCTAGTTAGGTAAACGAGAAATTTAGACAGAACCCAGGCTGACCAGATCCCCGGTCGATCTTGAAGCGAATCGAATTTCCCAGGCGGCAGGTGCGGCGCGCCAAATACGGAAAAGGCACTTTTAGGCAAGGTGGTAAACCACGCTCGATTTTTATCATCCTGAGGAGGGAAAATGAGAAAGTTCACAACGATCTTGATGGCGTTTCTGGTGGTAGTAACTTGCCAGATCGTTATTCAGGCCCAGATTACAACCGGCTCCATCTCCGGTACTGTGACTGATCAAACCGGGGCGGTTGTTCCTGGCGCGAACGTCACCGTAAAGGGTGAAGCCGGCCAGCAGTATACGGCGGTCACCAAGGGTGACGGCGTGTATACGATCCCCGGTGTTCCTGCAGGTAGCCCGACATACACCGTGACGATCACTGCGCCGAGTTTTAAGACGGCCGTGATTCAGAACGTCAAGGTCGACGTTGCTACCCCCGCAACAGTCAATGCACAACTTGAGCCCGGCAACATCACTGAGACAGTCATTGTCGCTTCCGGTGCTGAAGTGCTGCAGACTGAAACGGCAACAGTGGGAACGACGATCACAGGTCGGCAGATCCTCGAGACACCAATTCAGTCACGTGATGCTCTGGATCTCGTCACCACCTATCGGAACGAGGAGGTAAAGGACGTAAAGCATAGAAGACGTTTGAGATTCATTGATCCGCTGAATGAGACTACGTAGATTGGAGTGAGTTCCTCGGTTTCTATATTGGCACTGTAAGATTTTATACATTTGGCAATCATGCTATTGACTTCGAATCGGAATCGCGGTATCAGATATCTAGTTGCCATACATTCCACCTTTTCAGTTAGAGGCACACCCCTAACATCCTATTGGCGTAAGCCGAGAATAAGAGCCTTATACTCTGCCAGGTTATCTGTAATTCTTGGATTCCCTTAGGGTTAGTAGTGTTTAATGAGGTATTGGCTATGGATGTAATCCAAGTAACTGAATCCTTAGGACATTATGAATGGCTAATTGTTAGATGGGCAGCGTTCGTAATGTTCGTGTGGTTTATCCTTCTAGTATTAGATAAACATATTCCCATAAGACCTGCAATAAAAAGGCTTATCGAATGGATTTTCCCATCCCTCAAACCCTAAAAGGTCGTTAGCGACTGTGTGAGATTGGAGCCTTGCGAGGGTTCTCCTTCGAGGCTCCAGGGTGAAGTGTATTCATCATGAGGAGAATTCTGGATTTTTCCGGATTTGAGCAAGTGCTCGCTGGCGAGCACTTGTCGCAAAAACAAACCAAACGCCCGATCTTAGCTTGAGAGCATCGGGCCTGATTGTAACGATTACAGCACGAGTCACTCAGATTTCTGGTTTTTGAGCTCCTCCCAATTTCGCTACGGTCCTAAATAGGGAAATTGGACCAAAGTTATCGGCGGGCCTTACATAGGATTTTGGACGCAGAGACCATTTTCAAGAACCACTGTTTTGTCGGGGACACGATTTTAAGAACAGTAGTTCGGTTTAGGCGAGCGAGTTCAGGGGTACGTGCGAGATCAGAAGAAGAAGATAAAGCCATGCCAATCATAAGCTCGTATTTATTAGTCAGCATCTCTCGGAAATAAAACGGGTTTGGTAAGCCTTAGACCTTCTCCGCTGCGTCCGCAGGTCGGGCTTTTACTAGCGCCACGGTGTAATCGCGAGAGGCTTACAACGGCACCATTTACACATTTGCGGCTCATTCATCAGGGTCTCTCCAAGCGCCACAAACGGATTTGTTCCAGGCAACAATGTCCATCTCCATGACGATAAATTGCCGAAACCTGACGAAGATGTACCATCGCGTGTTATTAATCGCGATGTACATAACGGTGCTTCACCTAATAATAAATGGATAGTGACGGAGCCTCTAAATCCTATCTGTGGATAATCAACAATTTGGCGCAAATAAGAGAAAGAAATTGAAGGCGTTTATGAGTGGTCCAACAAGATAAGGCCTATACCCAGTTGAGAGTATGCCAGTCACTGTCGTGAAAGAAACCAGCAGCAGCAAACCGGATGCAATCCAGAGCCAAGCGGTGGAATCGATCCTGAGGCCCGCGGATAACTTGGACTAACGGCGAATAATTCCTGATTTCTTAAAGACAACCTTATTTGATTTTCACCATCAAATTCAGTGCGATGTACCTGATTACGGGTACAACGTGGAGACAATTAGACAACGGGGAGATTGATACCTCTGACGCTTAGAGTCCGCACGCCTAAATCGGGTTAGACAATCTAAGCATATACACCAGCGTCAGAGTTTCCAGGCGGACTCTTAGAAAGGGTGTATATGTCCACACATCTACAGTTTGATACCTCGTCCGTTCCCGCCAAACGGAAGTTTCCCAGGATTGATAAGGTCTTCGATGCCGCCGAGCATTTTGTCGAGCGGAGCGAGACACTACTGTCTAAAAGTAAGCCTGCAATAGTAAGTCTTTTTCTTCTTATTCATCTCATCATTGACCTGATTGTTGTTTTGATGTTCGTTCTTACAAAATGATCTTTCAAGGATTGAACTTGTTCACAACTTTAAACTGAATAGGAGTCATAGAAAATACCAGGCGTGAGAAAATAGCATTACGAACCAAAGAAAGATGGCATCAGCACAGCTTTCCTGGGTAGCGGGCAGCAGACCTCGGCGGTCACTTGAAAAGCGGCCATGTAAGGTCACTTGAAAACCGGCCATAGAGGTGCGGCCGGGACGAGTGGTTTTTTTTACGCGTTCACGAAGAGTTTGTCCATCCTTATTTCCTATCTTAAGCCGTCACGAGTTCCGATTTAGTGCGCCAGCTGCGTGGACCAAACCTCAGGACATGTCCATGATGCAGCAAGCGATCGAGCATGGCCGTGACCGCGGCCGCATCACCCAACAGTTTGCCCCAGTCTTCAACCGGCCGATTGGAAGTCACGAGCGTGCTGGCGCGTTCATAACGGCGCATGATGATCTCCAGGAGGTCTTCGGCCGCTGTTAGGGGCAACTTCCGCATGCCGAGATCATCAATGATCAGAAAAGGCCAGGCCACGACACTTTCAATGAACTCTTTGCGCGAACCATCGATGCTCGCCTCGGTCAGTTCGTCCAGGAGTAAGTGCGTTTCTCGATAGAGCACGCGATAACCTTGTTGAATGACCGCCTGGCCAATGGCTTGGGCCAGATGACTCTTACCCGAGCCCGGTGGTCCAAGGAAGAGCACATCTTCCCGCCGGTTAACAAAGTTGCCGCTGGCCAACTCGAAGAGCAAACTGCGATTCATCTTTTTGTTGAAGCTGAAGTCGAAGTTGTCGAGTGTCTTGAGTGAGTCGCGAAAGCCAGCTTGTTTGCGGCGTCGTTCCAATAAGCGGTCACCACGAAGGGTCAGTTCATCAGTCACTAAACAGGAGATGAGATCAATAGGCGCCATCGCTTCGGCTTGTGCTTGTTGCAGTCGTGTTTCCAGTACAGTGGCCATGCCGCTGAGACGTAGTTGTTTTAAAGCCTGGTGTAACTCAATCAGATTCATGTAGCTTCCGACTCCTTTATTCTTAGTTGAATGACGTCGCGATACTGCTGGAGCTCACGGATCAGTGGATCAACTTGTTGCAGAGTAAGCGGGAGGGCTGGTTGTCGCTCGAGGTAACGCTTCACAAAGTGGTACTCCCGCACGCCGAGTTTGAGTGCTTCAGTACACGCTTCTTCGACTCTGACTGGGCCAAACCGCTTGGCTAGTGAGAGCACACCCAGAATGCGCCGCACACCCATCTGCCCCTGGTGTTGATGGATCGCCTGACAAAGCTTGCCGATATTGTCGCCGGCACGATTAGCGCGCTCCAGCAGTTGCCGTGTTGATGAGGGCGTGCGTGGTGAGCGATCTTCTTCCTGAATGCGATGCCAACCGCGTTTCTGGCGCAGGTGCTCGCGTAAGAGTTGACCACTTTGCGGATGGAGCAAACGCACGTAGAGACCGTCCCATTGCACCGGGAGTCGCCGCCCGATCCAGCCTGGCGGTGCGCTGTAGTAAGCCGCTGCTACTTCCACGCAGCCATCAAGGTTCACTACCCGTTGTCCATATTCATAGAAGCGAAAAGGTTCGAGTGGCAGTGGCAACAAGTGCGTACGCTCCTCGGCAAACATCGCCGCCACTTGTCGTTTGGTGGTGCCGTGAATGCGGGTGTCGGCCCAGTTTGTCTCCCAACGATCGAGATAAGCCTGCGCTGCCTCCAGACTCTCGAAGCGTTGACCTTTGAGTGGCGTTTTCTTGGCATGGCCCACGCCAGCTTCAACTTTGCCTTTGCGATCAGGATCCCTAACGCGACACGGTAGGGCCACAGCGCCGTAGTGAGCTAACACATCACGATAGAGTGGATTGAGCGTCGGGTCATGAATATCCGGCTTCAAGACCCCTTCGCGCAGATTGTCGAGTACAACGACACGCACGCTACCACCGAGACGACGGAAAGCTTTCTCATGTAGCTCAGCCCAGATGCGACTACTGGAACGAAAGGTGAGCAGACGCACGCACTTGCGACTGTAGCCGAGCGTCATCACAAACAGACGCGTGCGTCGGTACTTGCCGCTCTCCGGATCACGAACCCATGGTCCAGTGCCGTAATCCACCTGGGCTTCCTCACCTGGCTCCGTGATGATCACCGCGCGCGCTGGCTTCAGTTCTGGTGGCTGCAGTTTGTTGACGAAGCGTTTTACGCTTTGATAGCTGTGCGCGAAGCCGAAGTCGGTAACCAGGTCCTGGTAGATTGCAGTCGCATTCCGGCCACGACCTAACGACTCCTGAATGAACTCGCGATACGGCTCACAATTGCTGAGTGTGGTCGCTGTTGGCGGCGGCTTGCTCGCTGACTTGTTGAGGCAAAAGTCAGTGGTCACCTGCATGGCCGGTTTTGCGTCTTTGGCGGCCTGATTGTTGGCTCCTTTGTCAGCGTTTTTCGGCTCAGAGTCGGTGGCCACCTCTATGGCCGGTTTTGCTCTTTCCCAGCCGGGTGCTCTTACCAGGACGCCCGCGGCCTTGAGATAGGCGCTCGCCGTCTCGCGGCGCACACCAGTGGCTTGCTCGATGCGGCGCAAGGACCAGCCGAGCCTACCTAAAGCGATTATTTGTTGTCGTTTATCGTCGCTCAATACGTTGCTCATGACGCTGCAGGCTACTGGCCCTGCATGCGTCGTCAACGTCCCGGGCGACTTCTTCTATATGGCCGGTTTTGAGGTGACCTTACATGGCCGGTTTTGGGTGACCCCCGAGGGCAGAAAGTCAGCCTGATCAGGACGCTATCTTTCAAGCGCCGGTTATCTCAGCAAAGCATTGATGAAATGAAAACCACTCCATGCCATATATAGTATGAGTCATTCTGTCATTCTCTAACTCGAACTTGAACATATGCGCGCGAGGAGTGCCAGCATCACGCCGCTTTCAATGCTCAAAATCAGCCACGTAAACTGCAAGCCTCTCAACGAGGTATTTAGTTGAAACTCTAAACTCCTGAATTATGTCAAACAACTCTTCACCTACGCATTCCTCATAACGAAAGAAACCCATATGCAAAAATTAAGCAGGTACTCAAGTCTCATCCTGATCATCTTCTCCTTAATTAGTGTGGTGTGTGCTTCCACGAACCGAGTTTTGCCTGAGCAGCGCACGCAGCCCCGCACCATTTCCGTCTCAACTCAAGATCAACACGAACCTGTCGCCGCCATTGTTAAGACTCAGGAAGCAAACCTCCGTGATCGGCCCTCCAAATCCGGCAGCGTTTTAAGAACGGTTAATAAGGGAGATCTTTTAGGCTTAATTGATACGACGCCGATCGGCCCATGGTATCGAGTGCGGGACAGTCGGAGTGACTCCGAGGGTTGGGTTCACGGTAGTACGATCGCGCTCCTGCAAACCACTGAGAGCACCTCAGCCGATACAACCTCACGGCAACGACCACGTCGCACTTTACCGCCAGTTTCAGGCAGGTCCTACGTGAATGTAGATGGTGTCCGCGTGCCATCGCCGGTGTTTAGTGAAACCAAGCCTGCCGGAGCTACGGCGCGCTGTCGGGATGGCTCATACAGCTTCAGTCAGCATCGCCGGGGTACCTGCTCGCATCACGGTGGAGTGGCGGAGTGGTTTTAGCATTAACGATATTTTAGTCCCCGGAGTACAACTTGTCTGACTACCAGCATCACGCACAGAGAATCCGTGCACTGACTAACCGTGGGGCTTATCGAGAAGCGACAGATTATGCCGCAACCCTTCCCGCGGAAGTTACCAGCAGTCCTTCGATCGCCCTCGAGATTGCGCGCAACCTCTTAAAGCAAGGGTATCCAATCAATGCCGAAAGCGCACTGGCCGCCGCGACTGTGCAGCAGGCAAGTCATGGCGAGCGACTAATACTTACATTAGAAACGGCAGCCCTGCGCGTCTATCGGCACGTGCAAATCAGGGAGGCCGTTGCAGTAGCAGCAGCGGCATTCGCAAACGTGAATAGTTCAATAGATGCAGCCGAATTGGCGGAAGCTAAACGAATTCACACTCGCATTCTTCTAATTGCAGCAACCTACTACGAGATCACTCCCGAAGAAACAGATAAGGCGAGGGACCAGCTTCCGCAAATCTCTGCGACCCTGGAACAGGCGGGACGCATCGATCAATCTCTGGCGGCCGGCTTAACTTATGCAGAAAAACTATCGGACCCGGTCGAGCGCATAGATGAGCTACTGAAGTTCGCAGATCGTGCAAGCAATGCGGGCCGTCCAAATATCGCTGCAGAAGCACGATTGTTGGCTGCCACTCAGATGATGATCGCGGGTCGATCGCGAAGTGCGATCGAAGACATGTTAGACACGGCTGCGAGGCTTTATGAACAGGGTGAACACGTTCACGGTCACATCGATGTTCAATTCGCCAGGGCAAAATTGAAGATCGAACGAGAGTTTGCGGGAACAAACTTATTTGAGGATTGTCTGCGAGCTTATCAGGAGCTTGATTTTCCGCGTGGTGAATTAACGGCTCTCATGGATCTATCGCAACTCGTACACGAGCGTGGTGACACCGCCACCGCAGCAACTTACAGAAATCAAACACTTGCTTTGTCTGAGCAGACAGGGATGGGTTTGACGCGCGATAACTTTCAAACCTCGCAAGCTGATCTCCTGATGCGTAATGGCGATTACGGTGGCGCGATTGAAATTTGTGAGGCGGCGATGTCCACTAATCCGCCAGCCATGATCAAGGCACTTTTCGAGCAACTATTAGGAAGCGCCTATTCATTTATCAATGATCCGGACGCATCAATTACACACACTCGAAATGCTGTGGAGATGTTTGAAAGTCTGGGGGCCACCGACCCCGCGTCGGATGCAGTAATGCAGCTCACCAGTAATCTTTCGTCACTAAGACGAGAAGACGCATGGCTAGAGGCCGAAGCGCTACTGCAAACATGGTCCACCAGGGACGAGGAACGTCGCGACTTCTCCGCCGCTGTGAGTAAGCAGGAAATGATTGCGCAAATCAACATACTGCGTTTTTTGTATTCAAATGTGCGTCGCGGTGAAGTGCGATTGCTGGACGAAGCTGAAGCTGCGATTGTGAAAGCGGAAGCACTTACCCGCGGCTTAACAGAACGCGAGTCGTTTCTGCGACGCGGGAACCTGCAACAACTGCGCGGGCAAATTTTTCAGTCGAGGAATGACGAAGATGGCGTAATACAGGCCTGGCGAAACGCATTCTCACTATTTGAGCAAGCAGGGTTCGAGACATACGCAGCAAACTGCCGATACATGCTCGGGGTTATATTTCTCAACCGGACTAATCGAGATCTCGCGAACTTCAACGAAGCCGAAGACAATTTGCGCGCCGCCCTGGAATATTACGAGCGCGCAAAAATGCGCGAGCAGTCAGCGGACAATCGGTTCATGTTTGCTCGCTTGTATGTCAATACCTCCGTGAGCGTACAGGTTGATCTAAGCACACAACTGTTAGAGGCCGCGCTCGGACACCTTCGGGAAGCCGAAGCTGATTACGACTCCATGCGCCAGGAATTCAATGCCGGCGGTTCTATTCTGGAAGTTCAGCGCGGCAAGCGGGCTTTGATTGAAAAGAGCCAGCGGATCTATCAACTGGCTCTCGACATCACCAGCCGGTTCCGCCCTGATGCTGGAGAAGCGTGGCACTGGGTACAGCACGCCAAAGCGAGAGCCCTCTCCGACGTTTTGGGAAGCGGCTCTACACCACCCGCTCGCATCATGGCCCAACTGGAGCAGCAGCCGGACTCATTTAACCTGGTGCTGAATGAACGGGAACTCGCGCTGCGAATTACTAAAGCTTCTGCCACAGAACGAATCGGATTACGAAAGGAACTGGACACGTTACGACAGACTATGAGCCGGGAACCAGCGCTCGCTGAATACGTAGAACTTCGCACCGGCTCAGCATTGGATTTGGCAGATCTGGAATCGATGTTGAGTGAAGATATTACCGCCGGACGCAAATGCGTGTGCATCGATTGGTATGCAGTTGAAGATCGATTGTTTCTTATGGCAGCCCGAACAGGCGTCCAACCGGAGATGGTGGAATTACCTTTGCCGCTGAGTATGGTGCGAGCTTTTGTCGCCGGTAATCTTGGACGAGAAAATTTTCGTGGCAATCTGCTCGATGCGCCCGAAGTCTTCCGTGAGCTTGACCCTCTGATTTCGCCGCTGGCTCAACTCAGCAGTCCCGAGGATCTCCTCATACTTAGCCCGACCGGGCCGCTGCATCTTTTGCCGCTTCATGCTCTGGAAATTGACGCCGAGCCTCTGCTTGCCCGCAATCCAATTGTTTATTGTCCGAGTTTGAGCGTGATGCGACAGTGCCTGGCTCGTCACCGTATACTCACCACTCAGGCCGCGACCGCTTTGTTTGGCGATCCGAACGGCGATCGACCAGATGCCTTCAAACTCATGGTCGATCTGGAAGAGCTTCTTGCTACCAAAGCGTTCACCGCCGGGAACGTAACGCGTAGGACATTCAGCGAAGCTATATCCGGCTGCGACTTGATTCACTTCCAGGGTCACGCTACCCATGTATCGAGCGAACCTCTGGATTCTTTTTTGACCTTTGCAGACGGCAATCTTACGGCGCGTGAAATATTCGCTCTCTCGCAACTGTCGGCGGAATTAGTGACACTGGCGGCGTGTGAGAGTGCGGCGAGTGTGATAGCCGTGGGGGATGAACCGCTGGGTTTGATTCCCGCTTTCTTATATGCCGGGGCAAACTCGGTGTTGGCAACGCTTTGGAGAGTGCATCAGACTTCCGCCGCACTCACGATGCGTTTGTTTTATGAGCAGTTAACTGATCGAAATACGTTGCTTGACAAGGCATTGTGTTTGCGCAAAGCCATGCTTACTGTCAGGTCGACACCTGGGTTTGAGGCCCCATATCACTGGGCGCCGTTTGTTCTTCACGGTAGTTGGCGCTGGCATCAGGGAGGATCGGATGAGTGAACAAGAGACACTATTAGCGGATGTACCTTTGGTGGGCGACCCGAACGCGACTGAGGAAATGGGCCCAACGGACATTGAAGCGATTGCGGATGAGGACTTGAAGGGGAGCCGTTTGCTGCTGGTCAAGAGAGTGGTTGAACCCATCGACATTGAAGGAACCCCCGGCGGCGTTGTTCAACTCGTCAGTACCTTTCAACCAGCCGAAGGCACGCGTTTCAGTTCGGCTCAATTTCGATTACGTCTGGTTACGCCAGCCGGGCTGCATGTAATCGATCTCGCCCCCCGCGTGGTCGACGATACACACCCGGTCGAGGTTACGGTTGATAAAAAGGGGAAATTAGGACTCAGTATTCCCTCTGTACCTATCGAGCCCGGAATCGAGATCGGTTCAAGTAAGAAGTACGTGAGATATCACTGCGCGGTGCAAGGTTCCGGCGCCGGCACAAGTCTCGCTCGGTGGGATTTTAGAGAGAATCCCGATCGTCGCGACGGAATTGGTCTCGAGCAGGTCTTAACTTTGACTTTACCGATCATCGGACCAGTCACAGGAAATGTAACTGTGAGCGCCCGTCTGGTCAGGTCGGGTTTACTTGGCAAGCTCGACGCGATCCGCGATCTGATTGTTGGTGCGGATGATCGCTCTTACCCGATCGCGTTCGAGATACCAAAGGTTTCCTCTCCAAATGTGCTGGAGAAGGTTTTGAAATTGTTTTAAGGAGACGTGCTCTTGCTTGCAGAACCCGTTCTTCAAAGGGTTCAATCATATTATCGCGAAGCAGACTCGATAGGTACTTGAAAGTCCTCACGAGGTCAGAGAGCAGACCGAGAAATGGACCAGAGTCGACAAATATTCAGCTTAGTTAGGTAATGGAATTCGATGGGGGATTTGATGTCAATTAAGAGCGATCGGATCTTTCTGGGACACGCGTCAGAAGACAAGGATGCAGTCCGTGAACTATACCGTAAACTGCAAGAAAAGGGCTTCCATCCATGGTTAGATGATTGATTTGCAAGCAGGTCAGAATTGGCAAATTGAAATTCCGGAAGCCATCCGCGAAAGCAAGACCTTTATTGCATGCCTTTCACGGCAATCCGTTATTAAAGAGGGTTACGTTCAAGCAGAACTCCGACTGGCCCTTTCGACTACTCTGAATCGTCTAGCGAAAACATTGACGCTATTTCATTAGATCTCGTCAATCAATTCCTAAAAGATTCTGGCAGCCACATGACAGCCATCTGGAACAAATGGAGATCAAGAAACCTTATATATGGAGTTCTTTATTTTAAAACTATCGACTCGCAGCCGCTAACCGAAGGTATTTTTTATCGACTCAACCAACTGCCGACTGCATCCGCCGGCAGATGTTGTCCTTGATCCCGTTTCCCCGTCGAACGTCTACTCGAAGAGACTGCCTGATATACGGAGCGTCCATTACTCGAGAGCAACATCGATTCTCTGTCGGAATTGGTCGTAGATCTCATGGCGTTGGTACTCAACAGAATTACCTGAGCGCGTTTATTCTGGCCTCCATGAATTCTGCTTCTGCCGGGTCTAAATCGATGCGGCTGAAACCAACAATCTGCGGCTCGGTAATGTACACTTAGGACAAAACATGGCAAAACCTCAACCAAGGGTGGATTTTTACCATTTTCCACATCAGACGTTACGACTGGCGTGCCGCTGAAGTTTATGTTTTCTGAGATTTTTCCAATAGCGCCTCAACAAGTGAACATTTCGAAGTAAGCGCGTCAAGTAAGCGCGTCAACGTTGACTTTTCTTCTGAACCAGAATACTCTCCCGCCGCTTTAATTGAAGGCTGACCCGAGCCTCTGCATCCTTCGCACACACTCGCTCTAACTCGACCTGCCCAACTGCTGACGGGTCTAAACGACAATAATGACATCAGATTCCAAAGCTTGGCCACGCAGCGGCTAGCGTAACTTGATGATCAAATGATCACAGACGGAGGTGCTATGAGTCAAAAACGTTGGTATGAAACTTTGATAGAAAATACTCCTCTGGCAGTGATTCTTGTTGGTCTCTTCCTTTTCGTTGTCGGTGCGGCGGGCGGCATTAAGGATGCAGGGGGCTGGATACCAAAGTTCGAAGTAAATGAACGAGGCTGGCGTATTGCGTTAGCTGTTATGGGTGCGGTCGTCGCGATCTCAGGCGGACTTTTTTTTTGGCTTGATAAATTCAGAACCAATCGCTTAAGAGATATCTCCTCTAGCCCCGCCATTCGAGTTTTTTGCCTCATCGACGATATCAATCAGATTTTCAAACAAGGTCCCTCTCAAATCGTAGAGTCCGGTTCGATAGGGAGTCTGATTCTGCAAAAAGCAATATGAGCATTCCCCTGGACAACCCGACGCAACCACGGCCTGCCAGAATTTAAAGCAGATGATGTTATTTTCTCCAGGTCCGCTAAACTGTCTTATAAAGTGGCCTCCTCGACGCACTGTTTTCATGGGGCAACCTCCGCCCTCGGAATGAACAGCCGCTTTGAAGCGTGAGTTGAACTGTGGTTTGAGTTTTGTGTGGCACAGAGGATTTTAGCATAACGCTGCCTAGTGGGTTCTATAGATTTATCGCTAGGAGTGGATTGAAGTGAGGGAACAAAACAAACGATCGTCTCCTCTGTAAGCGCTATTGAAGGATTTGAATTCTTTGATTTCAAGCGCAATGGGTGACCGCTAAGATTAACACTCGGACGTAGAGGATGAGGAAATTGGACCATCAGAGTATTGCTGGATCAACTCGTTCGGCGTCAGACCGGACCAGGCACACCTGTTGAGACTTACCCTATCTGGTCCGCTATATCGTCTGTGTGGTGTATGGAAGAATAATTCTGCGTTCCTCTCTCTTGTGAAACGGAAGTGTGAAAAAAGTATCAGTTGAAACATTAAATCTAAGCTCTAACAGTCTTATAACACCTATTGTAATCACTCCTGCTATATAACCAATTAGGTGGTCCATGTGAGGACATATTGGGTTACGTTAGTGCGGCTCTAGGCCGAACAAAAATTCTTGATTTACACATCAATCAAACGTATATTTATTGCACCGTATCACCACTTTCCTCTGATATTCTAGGTCTGCAACGATAACAGTGAGCGAATCCTGAGCGTATATACGAAGCGTCAGATTAACTGAGCAGACCGGAAAGGTGTATGCGTGTCTACTGAACTTAGACCGTTATCCCGCCTACAAGCCTATCTAGTTGAGCTGAAAACCAGTATTGGTCTGTTCCGTGAGGTCTTAGTTGAAATTAAAGACTTACTAGTGATAGTGACGCTCATTCTTTTCTTCATTTTGGGAGTATGGAGCGCGTTGCGGCATTACGGCTAACGAATAGCTTTCATCGCTGTATCCCAACCTTTCGGGATGCCATGGATGTCGATATATGGCTTCCTGTTTCGGGCTTGCCTGCATGAAGATATAAAACTCGGTAGCCTCTTAACTGTTGGGCTGTTGAATTGACGCTGGTCCTAACCTCAACATCTAGGGTTCGCATCTGGACTAGCTCACAGTCATGCTCCTTAAAGGTCTTAATGGCAAGAGCTACCGCTTCTTACATGCTGTCGGCCTCAAGCACAACGGAATGAATGTTACCTTGTCGTATCGAGATAAGAGACAAAACACTTCGCCATTACCGAAATTTAGCAAAGAGATTTTCGCTAGGCTATTCCTTAAGTTGCTTACTATTGACCTTTGGTTCAATCGTAGGTGGGCCTTTTCGGTTCTTAAACTTAATCGTTATCTCTTCGAGGTTTCGTATTACGTAAAGAACCACACCTACTATCGCGATAACTATCCATTCCATAAGCGTTTACCTCTCAGCCAGTTCTGTAGATGTCGGCAGTACACTGCGCGCACGTCTTTATTCGTTTTTCAGTGGCTTGCGAGGAAAATGGAGTGAAAAACGTATGTCTGTAAAAAAAGGGTCTGTCAAGCCCTTTTTTCAAGTAAAGGCAACAATCTACTAGCGCTTTTTGTCATCCTGAGGACAGGACTACAATTCCATTCAGAAATTACTTTTGGACTAGTGGCATTCTCAATCAAAAAGATTTCTGGAACTAAGCAAGTTCGGGAATCATTGATACCGGGGAGACAATACAAATACATTAGTGATTAAGCTGCTTAGCAGCTTTTCACTGTCTCAAACCAGTCTGATTCGTAATTAGAAGGTCGCCGGTTCAACTCCGGCAGCCGGCTCCAATAGAATCAATTATTTACAGCCACTCGCGTGAGTGGCTGTTCTGTTATTTGCGACATATTTGTGACGCGAGCCTTTTGAGCGTATTCCACTGCACTTCTGAGGGTGTCATCAGATGCGTGTGTGTAACGCATAGACATCTGAATGTTTGAATGGCCCAACAGCCTTGCGATCGTTGTCACGTTGCATCCTGCATCACCTAAGCGCGTCGCAAACGTGTGGCGTAGATCGTGAAAGTGAAAGTCACCGATCCCGGCGTCAATGCACGCCGCGACGAAACCCTTCTTCACATCCACTAAACCTTCATCCATGCGCCTCTTAGCAATTCGTCTCGAAGCGAATACAAGATCACCTTCTTGAGTCTCGCGTTGCTCTATCAATAGTTCTCTCACACTCTGACTCATTGGGATAATCCGATCGCGTGCAGTCTTTGTATTGACCACGTGAATCACACCGCGAAGAAAATCGACGTGCCGCCACGACAGATTCAACAGCTCACCGCGACGCATTCCTGTACCAAGCGCCAGTGCAACTAGCGGATACAGGTGCCTGCGTCTGCCTTTGAGTTGTGCCATCAATCGCGTTTCCTCATCAGTCGATAAGTAGCGGTTGCGTTGATTGTCCACGCGCAGCTTGCGCACCTTGCGACATGGGTTTGATGTTGCCTGTTCCAACTCCACCGCAAGGGCGAAGATTCGCGACAGTACAGCAAGCTCCAAGTTTACAGATGCGGGACTGCGTGTTGTGCCCCGTCTCGTAATAGACTGAGCACGATCACGTTTCCATTTTTCAATTGCCAGGGGCGAGACTTCACGCAATGCATTTCCCCTGAATGTTTCTGACCACTGGTTTGCGATGATCTCGTCATTGCGCCAGGTCCGTTTGTTAGCTTTGGCCCAAGGCAAATACGTGTCGCTCACAAACTGGCCAAAGCCCTGAATGCCAAGTTGCGTCGCACCATATGTGCCCTGAAACACCTGATCACGCGCCTTAGTTTCTGCTTGGTCTGCCTGAAACTTAGTACGCGCTTCCGGTATCGCTTCGCGATATCTGGCGCCTCTGATTTGAAAATCAAAATACCAGTGGCCACCACGCTTCTTAACTGTCAAAGGACATCACCTCCGTTCGGCGGTTGCAGCCACAGAGGTTGTGACCGAATAGTACCTGAGGCTGAGGTCCTTACCAAAGGTCATTTCTCCTTGTCCTTCGTCCACTCGATAATCTCATCAAAGTCGAAGCGCAATAGGTGACCAACCTTGCGGTAAGGAATACGGCCCTGAGATTTCATCACGTAAAGGGTATTTATTTTGATCCCAAGAAATTCGGCGCACTGTTCCGGCGTCATCAATGACGCGGACGGTTGAAGAGGCCTTCTCAAAGCTTGTTTCGGTTCTTGTAGCATTCGTTCAAATGTCAGACGCAACAGCGTCCACGGCACTTGTCATACCATGCTGCCGATCCCTGGTTGGCCCATGTAACACAGCAGAGACTGAATTGGCTGACGGTAAACGGCGGGTGTCACAATTGTGACAGAGTGTGACACTTTGTGACGATGTGTGACAGGTTGTGACACTCGTTTGTCCGCTGCGGTCCAAAGGCGAACGACGCACTGCGCTTCGCGCATCTAGGTTGTTAGTTCTTTCGGTTCTAAAGACCTAGATCGCACCCACTCGCACAACTCCCTCGCCGTATTCCAACACTCCTTTAAGACCGCTGGCGTCACCTTTGCAGATTCGGCTTTTATCTAACAAACGTACGCGTCAAGCACGCCGAAATTGATGTGGAGACCGACACTAATGGAAGACAAATCGAAGACGTTTACGTGGGAATGGGGAAGATGGTGAAACGGGTGAGATCCGCACAATCAAAATCCCGATGCCCAACCTTGATCGTGACTACGATCCAAGCGAATCGCGCGAGATTATTCTCGATCGAAAGCCACGCCTGGACAACGTCGAAATGCCGGACTGGATCGAGATCATCCCGCCGAGAAAACCTAACTGACCGACATGAAAGCCAGAAGTAAAGCCGCGCAAATCAGCCGAAGGAAACGATCAATTCTGATTACATCAAAACGCATGAAAGCGAACAGAGGTGCTTTGCACCTGATTTTATTTGACACGTCACCCCTTCGCGGGCACACGCAGCAAACATAAAGTTTGCTGCGTCTACTTGCGTGGAGGCTGGAGATCACGGTTTGCCGTTTGCAGGTGCAAACATCGCGTGTGCATTTGCAAACGCGAATTCGAGGACCATCGAGGAGTAAACAACATGGGAAAGCGCATTACCGATTACCCGCACACGATCAGTTTTCGACTGACCGATGAGGCCTGGGTTGGCATACAAAAACAGATCGCCGGCAGCGACCTGACGGCGCATGAGTGGTGCCGGAAGGCTGCGCTTGAGAGACTCAATAACTACTACGGTTTGTCGAAAGCCGAGCGCCTTTTATTAGAGCATTTCGTCCGCGCGCAGTACCTGGTCACACAAGGTTTTCAATTATTAGCCGACGACAATTTAACCGGAGATCAATGGAAAAAACTCCGAGCTATTGCCACCGAACGAGCCTCCGAACTCACCGACAACGCCCTCGCGCTGCGAGCCCAAAGGACCCGTGAACGTTCTTGATAAGGACGGCCAAGATCAGGCGTTTTAGGTTCGAGTCATGACACAAGTTGGATATACAGGTCATGCTACAGCCTGAAGATGAAGCTCGAGAGGCTCTGGTCACAACGGCTCTGATACAATTCCAGCAGGATGCTAAGCGTTGACCAAATCATCAAATCAATTGCACAACTGCCGGCGGCGGAGCAGGAAAGGATTCGTCGACGGCTGCAAGAAAAGGGAGCGACAAACGGAGAAGGACAGGGCTCACAAGCACACGGTAACCGTTCGGCAAGATCGCTCAGATGGTTGTACGAAAACCGAGAAAAATACTCAGGGCAATGGGTCGCAATCGATGGCGATCGCTTGATTGCCAGCGGACCGACGGACCGACGGCCAAAGAAGTGTATTCCAAAGCGAAGGCTGAAGGAGTTGAGGTTCCGTTCGTTGAACTGGTCACGGACCGAGAGCCAATGCCCTCCACCGGAGGGTGGCATTCGTGAGCTAAACAGTGTGCTAAACTAAACGGGTTGGTATTCGTAACGATGCAAAGTCTGGTTGTCAAAATAACCAATCCTGATACGGTTCACGCCATTGCAGAGGCAGCGAAGCGCCAAGGAACCACTCCTGAAGCCGCCGCTTTGGAACTGCTTGAAACGGCGGTTCTCGCTCAGAAACCGTTTGAGGAAATCGTCGAGCCGATCGCGCGAAGCTTCGATGAAAGTGGGATGTCAGAAGAAGAACTCGACGACCTGGTAAAGCAAACCCGAACCGCCCTCCGCGAGGAGAAACGCCGGAACAAATAGGCGATGCCCGAACTTACTCCTCGCGTCGTCTTTGACTGCAATCTCTTCGTTCAAGGAATCGCCAACCGTAACAGCCCAGCGCGTAAGGCACTGCGGCTGTTTTTCAATGGAGACATATCGCTCTTTGTCAGCGAGTCGATTATTCGCGAAGTTCGGGATGTATTGAATCGTGCTGAGCTCCGCCGCAAACTGCCGGGCATCAATGACCGCATCGTTAATGCCTTTCTAACGAAGCTGGAAGCAAAGGCGATTCTCCTCGCCAACGTCCCCGAAGAATTTCATTACGAACGTGACCCCGATGACGAGATGTATATCAATCTCGCCATTGTTGGCAATGCCACATATCTCGTGAGCCGCGATAAGGATCTTCTTGACCTAATGACCACATCGACAGACATAGCCCGACAGTTCCGTTCACGCTATCCATTCCTGCGAATAATGACGCCTGCCGACTTCATCACAGCCATCGAATCAGCGAGTGCCGCCCGGAGATGATGACGTCAAGTAATTAGCAGGATCTCACCTACTTCTACGATCTGGCGATTATGGACCACGCATTTCTACTTTGTCGATCGATTTCTACTAACTCTTCGGTAGCTTCGTTCTTTATGCATGGGTTATCCACGACAGCAGAGTCTTTTCAACCACCCAGCCAGAATTCCGTTCCATTGTTGTTTTCGACTAGAAATCTGAGCCAAAGTCATGCAAAATACGAACATCGCAGAAGGCGCCGCACCCGGTGCGCTCCCACTGAAGCCACCCTCTAAATAGATCCTGCTAGCCACCCTGCGTGAAGCAATCAAATCAGCGCAAATGTGTGCGAGAAACTCCAGATTGCCAATCTCATCACCATCTCTGTTGTTGCCAGAACGCGAATGCCATCGGGACGTTGCCCGCATACAGGCGGCAATAGGTCCGTCGCAGATCTATGAGGCATTATGACCAGAAAAGGCCGACTAGTTTTTCTTGGGCTATCACTCATAGTGCTGATCTTCATCGGCTACTTTTCAACAGGTGGGTTTGCTTTCCTCATCCAGCAATTCTGGTTTACAGCAGGCTTGTTCTTGCTAGTTTTGCTCTCGTTAGTTGATCAGCCTCATTTCTCGAAAGATGCAAACATCTTCCAGAACGGCGTGACCGCGTGGATATCATTGTTATTAGTTCCCGGAGAGTCGCGCAGCATAGTGTGGTGGGCCTTTCTAGGTTGGAGCACTTATTTAATCATCTCGAGCTACCTCTTGATGTGGGTCAGGTCACGAAGACTCTCGAACGAGAACCCGTCGATTCAGTTGCTGTCGCGAGTGAATCGTCAAATCGGAAGACCCGAAGCTCTTTTCTCTGCATTGTTCCTGTGGGGCTGTTTCTTGCAGTTTCGACCACCGGCAAAAGGGTTGAACGCGTTGTTGTTGTTTTGGACGGTCTTCATGATTGTAAATCTTCAAGTAGTGTCACAAGCGATTGAAGACTTTCTAACGGCAAGAACAAAACCGGCCACAGGCTTAGTTGGGATAATTCATCGTCTGGTTAGCCCGCGAATTGCTGACGCAAGGCTTAGCGCTGAGTTACCGATCAAGATCGTTGGTCGTCAATTGCAGATTACAAAAGACAGGACTGTGGTCGGCGATGCAGTCATCATTGACGATCGCTTCGTAGCAGGGCAGCGCATCGCAAGGCTTGCCATAACTGCAATTCAAGACCGGTGGACCGTTGTTTCAGACGAATCGCCTAGCGAGATCTGCCTCGCGTTTCTTAATGAAGAAGTGGCTCAGGAACCCTCTGAAACGCCTGTTAGCGTGGCAGATGTCGGATCCGAGATAGGTAAGCTCGTTTTTCACGTGCACCCCGACGTCAACCTGCAGTCAGGGGAAGTCGTGTGGACAAGTATCACGTCGGGCGATAAAGCCTTTTATCAAGTTGTTAGCGGCCAAGTGTTTCAAATTGATGTGGGGGACGGCAACTGTGTTCAGTCTGTAAGGGCTTCGGCCGGACAACTTGGAGTCTGGGATTCCAAGTCTTGTCGGTTTGAGACAGTAACCTGGGTTCCTCCAGCCGGCGAGTTGGTACGTAAAGCCGGTTCTGCATCAGCAGGGACACACGATATCCCCTCTAAACATGTCATTGTCGGTACTGTTCCGAATTCGGATTCCCCGTTCACGTCAACATCGAGGATGTCATCACACACAACACCGCTATCATAGGAGTGACGGGTAGCGGAAAGTCTTATCTAGCCTTTCATCTTATAGAGGCTATGGTAAGCAATAATATACGAGTGCTCATTCTTGATTTGAGCCGACAACATTATCTGTACCTGAAATCATTAAATCCAGTCCCGCTTAAAACACCAGCGGATGTATCGTCTTGGCTTGCCAGTAATTCTCTTATCGGTATTTATCAATATGCCGCCGCAACACAGAGCTATCCTCACGTAACGTCTCAATTTGTTGATGAAGCATTCAAAGAACTATCGAAGACGGTGCTTAAACCAGGCGAAAATGAACCGGCAAGATTATGTATTGTCTTTGAAGAGGCTCACTCGATCATTCCAGAGTGGAATCAGGTTGCCATAGAGGCAGATAGAAATCACGTGAACAAAACGGCTCGTATCATTCTCCAGGGTCGGAAATTCGGAATGGGCTCGTTAATAGTTACTCAGCGAACTGCCAATGTTACGAAAACTATTCTGAATCAATGTAATACGATCTTTGCGTTGCAGTCTTTTGACCAAACGGGCTTGGATTTTCTGAAGAACTATATGGGAGATGAGTATTCGCATGCGATCTCAACTCTTCCTCCTCGAAGGGCCATATTGGTGGGAAAAGCGTCCCCATCAACTCGACCCATCATCCTTGAGATTGGGGACTTCTCGCAACGATGGCGGTCGGCGATCAGTCAAGGAGATACTGCCGAACGAACTGACGAGGCAACCCGTGAAACACCGATCGAAAATACGGTGATCTCCGCCTCCGATGGTTTGACTCTAGGCAATGTGGATATTGCAAAAGAACCGTCTGTTTGGAATGGAGTCATCGGCGAGCCTGCAGAGCCAAGTACGGTTAATGATATCGAGTCGGATGATCTGCAAACGCGTAAAGCTCAAGATTGATGATCAGATCGTCGTCGTCCTAAGCGCTCCAATTCGAGTCCGTCACACAGCAGGTCGGAAAGCGCCCCAAAAAGACATTGACTGTAAGTCTCGGCGATGGACCACGTGTTAAAAACATTTCTTGGAATACGGAAATTATTTATGTGGACGATTGGGCTGAAGGATGCATAGGGCGCGCTTTCCGTCGTGCAATGGCTGGTAATCCAATTTCCATTCACCTGTCCACGTGGGCGCGCTTAACATGACGGTGTCCATCACAGGACCGTTTTCCGATTTCGTTAGGATCAATCTGAGACCAAAGTCTAAAGAACTCACAGGACCCTTCCTAATGATCCCTGAACCCCAGGAAACAGTTCCGTCATCTATGTAAAACACCGAAACTTTCTTCAGTTTGGCATAACGGATACCAGTCGCAGAAAGTGAAGTCTTGAACGTTCGGGCCAGCTCCAATAGGTTCGATACCGAAGGTTCAGTGCTGGTTAATGTTAAAAACAGATCCCGAGGCATTAGTATCTCAGAAGCCAGCATGTCGCAGAGACGCTCAAGTTCAGCTCCGGTACGCGGTGCATGGGATTTAGTACTCTCGAAGATTGCGTGAGCCAACTCATGGGCAACTGTGAAGCGTCGCCTGGTTTCGGAGAGGTAAGTAGAGTAAACGATTTTGAGTTTCTTTCCCTCTCTCCGTAGCTCGCCCGATACAGGCAAATCCTCACCAATAATCTCGCTAACAAGAGCTCGTGCAGCTGCAGCGTTGAGATCTGTGGGTGGACAAGGCACTCCCTTCAAGTACATGTCAGCAACTAAATGCACCGCATCTTCAATGGTAGGGGGATTGCCTGCTATCTCAAATAGATGCCGCGCCGCTGGACTGGACCACTGGGTCGTGGCCTTGGGAATGCGCCTTCTACTCATTCAAGTTTCTGATTGCACTTTGCTGTCTAGCCTGTTTGATGAGATCTTCAAAATAGGCTTTGCTTGGCTGTTCACGACTTGAAAGATGTGCTCGCCTGCTAGCACGCTCGTTCATCCGTTTTGAATGTAATTCAGCAAATTCGACTCTCACAGAAGGCGCTTCTTGTTCAAGCAATTGCATTACTTGAGAAGGAAGATTCTGATCACTCCGTGTTGCCTCCCATCGTGCCGCTGCAGAACTCTCAGGTTGCCCCAACTTACTCCAGATATCAGACGCCTTTAACAAGTCATGCTTCCCTTCTGGGACGCGACCATCTGCAAGAAAAGACATACCTCGTCGGCGTAGGGCGCGAGCACGAATTTCAGAAGATACTGCGCCAGTCTCTAATTGCAATTCCAGAGCTTTGTCATAGGAGAGCCGAGCGGCAGAGTAGTTGCGCCTCGTCGCTTCGAATTCACCATTTAAGATTAGTAAGTCCGCATATTCCTTACTCTGCAGGTTCTCCATTCTGGAAAACGCGTTTCGCAGTGCCTGTTCGACTTTGTCAGATTCCTTCATTACAAGGTACGTTCTTGCGAGCAAGCTATATGAATCTGCAACCTCGTGAGTTTTCCGGGAGAAATCTGACAACTCTTCAAACCGCTCGATCGCATCGTGGAGGAGCTGTACGCTTTCGCGCAGCTTGGAATCTTTGACCTCACGGCTTAGATCGACCTGTTCGGCCTCCATTCGGCACAATCGACCTAGACATTTGTTGATAAACGCTAATGTGACTTTATCGTCGATGCTTTCAGCGATGTTTCGGCTCCGCAAATACGCACTTCTCGCATCATCAAGATGCCCAGGCATTCTCTGATAGGCCCATGAAACGCCACAAACCAGCGAAAGCGCAAACGCCGCCGCCTCATCTGGCGTACGAGATTCCACCCGCTGAGCTGCATTGATCGAGAGCTGAGCCACTTCAAGTACGAAATGAATATCGCCGATCCTCTTCAATGGCTTGTCAAGAGTAGGAAAGACCGGAATTACAGATCGAGGCCTGAACACTGCACATTCCTTTGCAAGAGAGACCGCATTGTGGATCTGCGCGAAGGCATGCTCATCATTATCGTGAGCCTTGATATATCTGAGAAGTTCATGCAGTGCGCGAGCAAGAATTTCCGTCCCGTTCGGGTGGATCAATCTGTTTGAGGGGGGAAGAATAAACCAACGGTTCGCCTCCTCCACAATTTTTCCATCCTGAACTAGCGTTCTCAACGCTCCTTTGAGACTCTCGGCGTCGCAGTTTACAGCGTATGCAACTATGTCAATAGGGAGTCCTGTTACACACGACTGAAGAAGAAAAAGCGTGGTAGCGATCAGAGGATCATCGTCGGAAGACAATCGCGCAGGCGGCAACTGCAGGCTGATCTGGTTCTGCTCGGCCTCATGAATCAGATCCTTAATAGCAAACTTAATTCTTCCCGCCACGCCATGAGACATTTTGTCGTAAAGGAGTCTGTACAGGTTGTTGCCTTCGACACCGGATAGCAGTCGGGTAATGATCAGGATATTTTTTTGCAGTACAGATTCAGGGAGATGATCGGTTTTCATTCGCTGAAGTATCAAATGGGCTTCTGTGCCTAATCGCCTTAATACTTCCTCTGCCTCAGAAACCTGTTCGCCTGCGACCAGGAGTCTAAACTTTTCGTAATCGCCCTGGCACTCTATTGCAATCCTGCGCAGGTCCTCGACAGCGTTTATCAGAGCGTTGCCTCCCTTGTTATAGACCAGAGTGAATCGTCTGAGAGGCGCCCCTGCTGACGTTTTTCCGATCCTGTCAAGCCATTCCTCAACGTCTTTACGAGTGGCGTTAAATTTTACTTCGACATTCTCGTCGTTCGGCTGCAGTCCAATGTCCCACCCCGTAACTCCCAGTGACGAGATTACGCGTGGCTCGATAATGACGTACAAATCCTCCATGGCGCGGCACGATGCTTCTGAAATCATATTCAATGCGTGCCAAACGGCATTATCAACCTGAAAAGCCAAACGAGCAGTGCCTGGCCCACCCACAGCACCGGATGTTAAAGGCTGTAAGTGGGTTGTTTGATTTGTTCTAGTTCGTCGTTTGACCATTGTGCTTAGTCTGTGCTGAATAGGGAATGATACTATTCCGGGGAACACTCACCAAATGGGCGAAAAGGAAGATGGGGTCGTTCGCCGCATGAAAATGCCGAAGTATGCTTGTATCGGTGACCTTACGCTCCCACCCGTGCTGGTTCCACCGATAGCGGCTCTATCAGAGCCAGGCGCTCCGAAGGTAGTTTCCCGCCGTGAATTAATCTTCAGCTTGAAGCAAACAACAAGAAGTTTCATAAAGCCTATCGAAAGATAGTGGAAAACAAGATAGTGATGATGATGAAGGACAGATGATTTATGAGTAAGAGTGTAGAGTACGAACAAATAACGCGCGCTATCTTCCAAGCTCTCGTAGATCAAGACGAAGCTCGAAATATTGAGGTCCAACATAACAAAACACTCGACGGCAAATTTCTCAGTCATCAAGTTGATGTTTATTGGAAATTTGAAAGCGGAGGTATTGAGTATTCGACAGTGGTCGAGTGCAAGAATTGGAACCGACCTTTGGAACAAGAAAGGCTTTTAGCTTTTAGGTCAAAACTCGAAGATCTCAACAACCCTACGGGCGTCATAGTCACTCGATCAGGATATCAGAGCGGCGCGTTGAAATACGCGAACGCACATGGTATCTACCTATACCAGTTGTTTGAGGAACCGCCACTGGCTTTGAAAGAAGGAAGCTTCGCTACGATGAAAGTGACGCCTTACTTAACCGAAGACCAGACGCCAGAAGTGGAACTCGTGGCAGAATGGATTCGCTACGAACCCGTGTATGCCAATAATAAGTTTTACGTAGATCGTGATTGGTTTGAACTTCAGCGTGCCAGATTACCCGGCGAGGTGTTACCGGAAGCTAATCAACTTCAGTTACCCATTCAACGGTTAAGCCTCATAAAACTGTATAACGAAGAGCACTCTGAAGTGAGTAACGTCTTGGCAATTTTCACTAAGAAGTCAGAAGAGATGTTAAGTAATAACGAAACAACCGGAAAGCTAGTTCACAAATTCAACGAGCCAACAGTTCTCAAATATGAACACGAATATCTGTCCTACATAAAAATAACAGCCCTCTCTACGACCATCACAATTCAGAAATTTGACCCCATTATTCGGCCAATGCGCACAAAAGGATTTGTGCACTTCATTTTGAAGAGTTTGAAGGATGGCCGAGAGCAATTAATCCGATTGAATCAAACGGACGACTAGAGTAGGTGATAGCCACAATCTTCGGTGATCTGGCGAAACCGTTAGGGGTGGCCTCATAAACCAAATGAAGATGGAACGCATGACGCTTTTTATAAAATCTCTCCGTTTAGAGTGATAGTTTCACAGGCGACAGGAAACTCATCGCAAAGGTCAAGAACAAGAACTCCGTTCGGCTGCGAGGTGCGCTCTGGCACCACTACCAGACTGGCCATATAACGGATCATGCACGACTGCTACGTCTTTGCCGTTGCAGTTCTTCAACGCGCGTTTCGAATTAAACTGTGAAGCGAAAGAAGACTAATTGTCTTGTAACCTTTCCGATATTTACCACACTGACACGAGTAAACGGTTCATTCGGTTTCGACGGATGTATAAAGTGAGGGAGCGGCGCACGAAGTGCGCCGGGCGCCCAAGAGCGAGGGTCTTGGCGCACCGCTGGACCTGTGAGTTAGGTCCACCTCATGCTGAGTGGCACTACTTCCGGCGTCTTGGCTGTGCGTACTGACCACGTAAGGTGTCGAGATACAAAGCGAGATCGAGATCGAGATCCGATGGCTTGTGTCCGATGTCCCACGTTGATAGCCAGACAGAAACCGTTCGCCAGATGTTTTCCCATCGGGGATGGTGCTGTATTTCGGAAATCTTCGGGACCGCGGCGCTCATGAAACTCAATGCATCTTCAAAGGATGCGAACTCATATGATCGATGCAGTTCGCTGCGTTGCCTTCCCGGCGCCCCGGGCAGGTCGCTAATAACACATCGCCAGTCGGGCAGCCTCTGTAGGACACGTTGCAGTTCTGCTGCAGTGAACTCCCTAAGACTGACCATGGGGCTTGGATAGCGGACCGATCTTGAAGACACTCGGCGGAAACCAAGCTGGTCTATCTCCGATAGCATAAGACCGAGGTCAGACTCCCAACGCTCATCCCTCAGTTCAAACGCCTGAAACCGAGATAGGTCGGCAATCGGTATGGGCAACGCCTTGGCATCTGGCATTGGCGTCCGAGAGAGGAGGACGGGAAGAATGCGAACTCCGGCTTGCAGCGCGTGAAGAATTTCCTTGTGCACCCAGTCGTCCTCTTTGTCTATTCGTCGGCGATGGTGTTTATCGGTAGTCGACAACCAATGGGGTCCGATAACAGGAATCAACAGCGTCGCTGCGGACAAGGCGTCGTCTATTCGTTGAGCCCAATCGTTGGACATCCTGATTGACTCTGTATCAATGAACACACTCTGGGATCCAAACGTCCGTGCAATACTGTTAGCAATCCAACGCGACGCGGCTGAACTGTCCGTGCGTCGATAGCTTACGAAGGCCAGTGGCTCGGATGAGGGCATGAGAACTCTCCCTAATAGTGGACTTACTCATGATTATCTGAACTTACTCATGATTATGTGATTCGGTATAAAGCGGATCCGTTGCGCCTTTCGTATAAAACGAGAGGCAAGTTCGGTCAAGTGTTTTTTATGTTAGATTGCGTGGCGGGTTTTGACTAGTTCAATCTTACGACCAAAGGGACCGATGTTTCTGCACCGATAGTGAGAGTCGTTCGCGCTTAACTGGTATAGAACGACCAACCCTTTCGTTCATTCAGAAAACTAGTAGGTCCGCGCGCGGACTGGCCTGCGGTCGGCACCGATGAAAAGAATGCCCAGATCCTGTTGCGATGGACGTGGTAATCAGGCAGCTGGGACTGTCGCTACTTGTGACGTAGTTGTGACGCGAATTTAGATAAGCGCATGAGGAAGCGATCAAGCTGCGTATAGAATCATCAAAAATCCCTGAAAAACCGCTGTGGCTGCAACCTGTTGAATTGAATTTACTTGCTCTTTCCTCGTTGGTCTGATTCGTAATTAGAAGGTCACGTTTTGACCGGTTGACCGGGGTAAGGTCACCGACTTCGAGCCGTGCTTTCGCGTTGGTGACGATCGCGAGCCAAATCCAAAATCCTCTCACGCTCTTGTGAATCACTCTGCCTCTCCGCGTAGATCTCCAAATTGATTTTCTCCTTGTCGGTAAATTTCGGATTACGATTTGTCACCGCCGACGCGAGTTCGCGCGCAGCGTCGTGGTATTCGCTCGCCTTGTCAAACTCCCCCACCAACCGACCGTGATGTTCTTTGGCCGCAAGTTTCAGATTGTGACGATGATCGCGTTGCGCAGTTGTTTCGATCACGCGTGCGAGGTAATCCGTGAGTCGGTGCGCTTCCACTTCACGCAATGTGCCGGTGCGATGATTTCCCAGATGAAGTGAAGCAACTCGCTTGCTCTCCAGAAACTGCTCCAGTCGCTGTTTCGTTTCTTCAGCCGCAACACTCGCGAGGATCTCTCGCGCTACTGCCCGGCCTTGCCAGTCGATCTGCTTGTCGTGTTTGGATTCCGCCTTCTCCCATTCATGCACCTCACTGAGGAGTTTGGTATCCCGCAGTATTTCAGCGCTGGCCTTAAGCGATCTGATTTGATCCGCGCGATACCTCGGATCAGGCATACGCTGCCCGTTATGTTCCCGCGCATGCTCCTCTCTTGAATACGCATTTTCCAAAAGATCAACGAGTTCGCGAGTGAGGTCACGATCGGCGATCAATGATTCGCGACGTTGTTCGATCTGGCGCACGACTTCGCCACGAAGATAGGTAAGATGTTCCACATCGCGCACTGCTTTTTCTCTAGCAGCCGGCGAATAATTGATCCGCGCGAGGGATCGCAAGTCGAGACGAACGGCACGATCAGGAATAATCTTCGCATCTTCACGACGTCGCGCTATCTGCTTGTCGAGAGTAGCCAGCGACCAACGTTCATCGCCGACTTCATAGTTGACCAGATGAACGGATGCTTCAAAGTTTTCCAACCGCTTGTCTCGGGCGAGATAGTCAGCACGCGCAACATTAAACTGCGCCGCGAGCGTTGCCGCTTCTTCATCAGTACGCACCGGCGCTTTGTGCTCACGCGCCAACTCCAGGCGCAGATCTTCCAACTCGCGCACTGTCTCCGGCAGATTGAGCTTCACCGCCTGTTCCTGCAATTCGGATAGAGTGGATCTCGAAATGATTGGCTTTTGATTCGTCGCGTCAGTGTCATGCACGGCTGAGAGTCGGGCTTCGACGAGGGCCAACTTACCACTCAAAGCGCTTATGTCTTTACTGAGTGCATCAATCTTCCCTATCCTCGCCTTTCTCAATTCATCCAGTGTTTTTCCGTGCCGGCCGAGATCTGCGTCGTAAGCTCGTTCGCGATCGGCTCGCTCGTGGAAATGCTGCGCCCGGGCAGATGCTCGCCGGTGCACATCCAGATCAGAAATTTTGCGTTCTTCCCTCGTTGATTGATCTACAACCTTAAAACGATAAGTATCGCCATGCTCCACGGCACGGTCATACCAGGCGTGGGCAATTCCTAACCGCACGCTCAGCTCAACTTGGCGACCAAGCACGATACGGACGTCATTGTAAACACCTCGCTCCTGCGCATCTTCACTCCAACTTCTGGCAATCGCAGCCCGGTCAACAGAACTGGCGTAGCGGGCAAAACGGTCCGTAGGTTCGGAGACACGTACACCTGCTCTGTCCTTTCCGCGTTGGCTTCGAGTCCTTTCGGCCTCCTGCATTCTTTGAATGAACTGGTCCATCACCGAACGCGCCTTTGTCCGCGGATGCTCGGGACTCAAATAGAGCGCCTGCTGCTTCTCAAGGGCAGCTAGAAACCTGTCGCCAATGCGACCAGGAACAAGGGCCTCCCTTCCCTCTTGCATCTCCTTGTGAGGTAGCAGTCGCTTGGGAATACGGCCAATCCTCTTCTCTGTGCCCGTGCCGCGCTCAATTGCTTGCTTATGGACCACGATGTGAGCGTGCGGATTGTCTGAGTTGCGATGAATGCCGCTCACCCAGGTAAGGCGCTCTACAGTCAACTCCTCGGCCATGCCTTTCATGCCCTCTCGGATTACCTCGCGCAAACGTGCTTGTCTTTCCTTTTCATCGGCGCCGAGTTTCTCGAAGTCCGCTTCTTCAAAGCTGACGGAGAGATGAAGCAGATCATGTTTTTGCGGGTAACCATCAGAATCGAGCACGCGGTTTGCAGCGCGATAGGACATCCCTTCGCGATCTTCACTGAATAGAGGCCGCGAACCCGGGCCTTCACGCTCAGGGTCCTTATCGCGTTCGGCAATGTAACGGGTAACCCGGCTGGCTCCCACACCGCCCGTGGAGATGATGTGAAAGACGACTTTCACGACTTATCTCTTTTCTGTGGGAGCGGCTCCTGTCGGATCATGCCGAGGATCCCAAGCTGCGCATAAGTCGGCGTTCCGCTGATCGTGCTGGCCTCCTTCAGATCAAGTGGCGGCCCTTTGTACTTCTCGCGGTCTGTTGGCGTGAGAATCAAAAAGTACGAACTCGCGTCGCCGGCACGAGGACCGACGGGAATGGCCCAGAGCGTACAGCGAGTAGGACTGATGAACGTGTAAAGGTAGTAATAGTTCTTGAGCACGAGCGAATGCCCGTTTGCGCCAAAATCCGGTGGTCTCGCATGCTTCCAGACCTGCTTCTCAACCTCGTCGAAAGTCTGCGGGAAAGTGGCATTGATTTTCTGATACTGCCGTAGTCCTTTAATAATAGTAAGTACCGGATCAATCTTCGGAATGCTGGCTTTTGCTTTCCAGTCAGCCGCTAACACCGAGTATCCCCAGACACCGAGGTAAGTGACGAGGGCGACTACCAAAAGCAGGTAGGAAATCCCAAACCTGCGCTTGCGTGTTTTTCCCATCACTCCATCCATGGTCTACTCCTCTTCCAGCGGCTCAAAGGGCAGTAAGTCGTTCTGGAATTCACTGCCCCTCATTTGTGGGGTCCGATCAGCGGCTGAGTGTGTGGTGGTGGGCTTTGTCTCCGCATAGTCTGGAGCAGCATCACTCAACCTATCCATAACTTTGCTGTCCTTATTATTACCGTTGCTTTCGACCGGAGTGGCCGTCGATAGCTTTTGTGCCAGCTTGCAATCCTTCATCGCCTGGACTGCCTCGGCGAGTGTTTGCGGCGAATCCAACACACGTCGCGCGGGAACCGTGACGTCACCGTTATCAGCCCGCGGCAGGAAACGAAACAGAATCGGATCAGCGGTGTCGATGATGGCAATACCCTGCCGGTATTTAACGAGTCTTCTCAATTCAGGCGGCTGTCTGAAATCGCGGCGGCTTTCCGACACGCGTTCGGCGTCATACTCGGTCCCTTCGGCATCGATCTCGGTGCGAGAGAGCACCGTCGTTGGACCAAGCAGAGAAGAAGCATGAACACCCGTTTCATGGTCAATGCCCGGTAGAAAGATCTGGTTCTTCATCCCCGCGAGGACTGCCCGCCACTCATTCTGAAACTTGCTCCTCAGCTGTGTGACATCCTGCAATCCCAGCAAATACGGTGTATTGCGAAACCTGCCAATCTTCAGTTTTTCCGGAAGCTTCGGCGGGTGAACATTGCCCGCTTCATCAAGGGCCATTAACACCGGCGTCGCATTCCTACCGGTTGAGCCTCGCATCTCGATTGCAGCCAGACCAAAGATCAACTCGAGCATGAGCCGGTATTTACTCGCGCCGTCCTCCGATACCACAATGTAGATGGCCGTGCGTGGTGTTCTGAGATTGGCAAGATTAATCTCGCGCACTCCGCGCGCCAGCTCGGCGGCAGTTGCCGTCTTTAGCACACTGATCACATTCGGCGATCGGAGGGGCGCAATCTTGTTGTTGAGCCCGGAAATAACACCGCCGAGGGTCTTCTCCGGATCCACCTTACTGACGTTGCCCCACTCGATCTGAGCTTCCTGATCCTCGGAGGCATTGAAGTCCTCAGCTAACTTCTTCAGATCGTTTCGCGCCAGATACTCCTTGATCATCGGCAGGGTCGGGTTAGCTGCGATCGTCGGCATATGCAGGCAAAGCGCTTTCATCAACGCAGTCTCTCCTGAGAGCCAGTAGTGTGTATTTTCATTCGTCTTCACGTTTTCAGGCTCATAGCTAACGACGATCGAGGCGATGGTATGAGCGAGCTCTCCGTTTCCTAAACAACGTGGCAACGGGTTCCAGAGATCGGAGCAAGCAGGATTCTCGAGGTCGAGACGGTAGACGTGCTCGTAGTACCGTGCCGTGTGGGCGTAGAGCTCGCCCTTAACATCCATGATCAGAGCTGAGCCGTGCGCGGACCAGTCACGCAAAATGTTCATGTAGAACGTGGCTGACTTCCCCGAGCCTGATGGTCCAAAGATGCCCGTATGCGTGAGTAGCCTTTCCAGTGGCAGGATCACGTCGTACGGCCGCGCGCTCAGGGCAGAGCTGAGACGTCCCACTCGGACGGCGCCACGAGGTAGAGGTTTGGCGGCGCGATGGGCCAGTCCCTTGGCCTTTAGTTCAGCAATGGTGGCCCAGCGAGCAGATCCATGTGTCAGACGCTGATTGAGACTGTAGTAGGGGTAAGCGCGGTTGATGGATTCAATAACGCCTACAAAGGCAACCAGCAGAGCGCCCAGCAGTATAAAGACCAGCCACTTCAGATCCAGCGCCAGCATCTGTCCGGATCGGAAAAAGAGATAGCCGGCCACTGAACTGCTTAACAACATAGTGCCGCAACTCGACAAATCCTGAAAGAAACGTCTGGCCGCTTGAAAAGAATCGAGTTCCGGCTCATCCGCCGGCCGCGGGATGAAAAAGTCGGCATCGATCTTTTCGAGTGTGGCGCGAAAGCTCATGACTCTTGCCTTTGTTCGATTACTTGCGCGTGACGCTGCCGGCCCACTGTTCGAGCTGAGAACGCTGGTCGTCCGGAATCGGCGTCTGCTTGAAGAGTCGTGGCTGCCAACCCGAAGCAATAATCTCGGCAATCGGCGCGAACGGCGGGGGATAGACAATGCCGTCGAGTTGCATCGATTCGAAATAACGCGCTCCCGCACGAGTGTTCTCAAGATCGGGAAGCCGTATGAGGATGGCTGGACCGTCTTTGCGATCGCGGGGCACGGAGATCACTTCGACCAGCAGCTCTTTGGGTGAATAACGAACGTGAATCGTGCCGCGCGGTGTTTGCAGCACTCCTGACTCTGACGTCAGCCATCCACTGGGAATCAATTTTCGCTGTGCGATGTATGCGACGAGCTCTACCGCATCCCGCGGAATTCTTCCACGCAGCGATCCTTCGATCACACTGGTGCTGGCCGCAATCGCCACAGCCGTCGAGTCTCGCAGTCTCTCAGCAGTACGAGGCACTTCGCTGTCGGGCCATCGATACAACGGACGGACGTCACGGATCGATGAGCCGCTGCCGGTGTCGCCTATAGTGACGTGCGCGTCAACAGTTGCCATGCGACCGCCCCCCAGTCGCTGGATGGCAAGTGGCACGACGACGAACACTAAGAGTGCGCCACCGGCAACGGAGACAAGAGGCCAGATGTTTCCGTGGTCACGATTCATGCAGCCTCTCGCAATTGAATCTTTTGTTCGCTGAATACGCCTTCGATCATTTGATCTATAAGTGCGTCGGATGTGTGTGCAGCCCGTTCCAATCTCATCAACCCCAATTCAAGATTCGCGAGATCGTCTGCGTTGCGAGCAATAAATCCGAGGTGATCGTCGATGACTTCGGCTGAGATTTCACCAACGTTCTCTGTCGTCAAAGACCGCAGCAAGGCAATCGACTCGCGGAGCCCCGGTTTGTCTCTTACGGTCGGCATCATGATGCGGATGTACCTGATCACTTTCACGACCTGGATCAACAAATCCGGTGAAGCTTCTGCGACTCGTGAATGAAGAATCCGTGCTTCTTCCAGATCAGTCGGCAGTCTCACCTTCGTGTAAACACAGCGCGACCGGAGTGGCGGGTGGACGGGGTGCTGGTTGTTGGAGGTAAGAATGACGATCGGTTTCTCATCGTGCTTGCCGACGCCAATGTGACCGTGGTTCTCAATCAGCCGCGGCACTGAAGCATGACCATCAGTAAAGAGTTGATAGAAGAATGCATGGCACACGGCGGGCAGCTTTTCAAATTCATCGAGCTTGAGAATTGGGACAATCCCCGTGGCGGCAAGATAGTCGTATGCTTTCAGGATCTCACCGAGATTTAGAAACTCACGACGCCATTGCTGGTTGCGCGCTTCCGAAAGACTGAGCTCATTCGTCGTGACTGCCTGTACGACAAAGTTGTTCTGCGCCGGCTGGTCCCATTCGAACAAAATATCCTTGAGCGTGAGATCGTCCATTCCCTGAAGTTCGAAGTAAGGACGATTGCAGGAGTAGGCGAGCGCGTCGACCATTTCGGTCTTCCCTCCCCCACGCTCGCCTTCAGCCAGGAGCGGCATTCCCGACTTCAATGACAGGCAGAGATCTTTCAGTGGCCTTAGTTGAAAGATGTAGCCCGACTCCTGCGCGACGAGCTCGGCGAGCGCCTCACGGCCATGCTCACGAAACAAGCGTCGTGGATCAATTACTGGTCGATTCGGATCAGACGGGATCATGATCTTCGCCTCAAAAAGGTTTAGCCACAAAAAGGCACAAAATGCACAAAATGGGTTTCCATTGGTTTGTGGACCATGCGCCTTTTGTGGCCATGTTCTGCTCACGGAAAGATGTGTGATGTAGTTTGACGCAACGCTGTTCATGGTCTGTCCTTCTCCTGAGATCGTGACCTGAACGTGAGTTGCTTCTGTTCTTCCGTCATCAAGGGCATGGCTGCGTGAACTTCTTCCGCGGTGCCGAACAGAATCAATTCCATGACCTCCCTGTCTGTTAAGCCGGTTCCGGCTAAACGAAACTGTTCCGTGCCGGGCGCATCGGTACCTTCAACTCGGCCAGGCAGATCGGTGATCATCACATAGGCCTGTTGTCCCGCTTCGACTTTTACAAAAGTATTCTTGTTCGAATCGCCGGCGAGACCGCGTGCCTGGTCATTGATGGGATCCATGAGTCGATAACCGGCGCCGTCGATCACGACGGTTCCACGGCCGGTCAGCGCGCCAGCCATCGTGCTCGCGACCTGAAGACCACCGGATGCGACTTTGCGCAAGGTCTGCTTGAGAGTGTTGCGATCGATAGCAACGCGCTTACCCGGAATGCCGTTAGCTCCATCGCTTCCGAGGACGTCACCAGACACGCTAACGAGTTTGTTCTCGCGCGGGTCGATATAACCAATGATGTTTACAAAAGCGCGGTCATGCTCGCTGCCGGTGGTCCGGCCGATCAAGACGGTGCCTTTAGGTAAGGACCAGCCATTACCGCCCACGTTTCTTGTCAGCTCCAATCTTGCGTATGAATTGTTACGCAGCGTGAAGAGGACTCCCTGTGTCCGCACCGGCAGGAGGGTGCCAAATGGAGGCACAGCTGGTAATGATGGTTTTATGTTGGCAGGTGGTCGTGGTTTGGACTCGCGACTGATTGGCACGGGAGCGGGTGCAGGCACTGACTTCGCCACGGCATCATCGACGAAAAGACTCTGCGTGGGATTGGCATGAGATTGCGGCTCAATCGCTGATGATCCATCCGTCTTTGCCTGCGCGGTGTTTCCATTCTTTTGCAAATTGGAATCCGCATCATCGGTCTTACCTACATTCCCAAAAACTGGTGACTCGCGAGTGAACTTAACCTGATCCTGAGTTGGCTTAGGCGAAGGGGACGGAGTAGGAGAAACGGAATTGACAGGCTGTGAATTCGCATCAACGCCTGCTTCCTTCCGAAGCATATTTATCGCGTCGGCGGTCAACGCATTGTCTGAATTCGTCACTTCGCTCTGCGGCTTAGTGCTCTGCGTAGTTCTGCGGGACTCGGCATTGACCGTAACCTTTACTCGCTGCGCACGCACTAGCAGATACAAAGCACCCACGCCACCACCAATCAACAAGAGAATTAGGGACCAGATAATCAGTTTGCGCTTCCACGTCGATTTCTTTTTCGTATCCGGATCCTTCGGAGGCTGAAGGGCCGGATTGTTCGTGTCGAGAACATTGCCGCCGGCGCCATTACCATCCGCACTATGTTCGCCATCAACGATGGTGCTCTGGTTCAGTTCTTTGTTCTGCTGACTCATGGCTCTTTTCTTTCTGCATCGCTTGCTATTTCAGGATTGCGATTGAAGCTGGTTCATCGGCCGCGTTAGTTTGTGCCACGAGAATCTTCAACCGGTGCTGCACGCCCATCAGTGGTGCCGTATAGGTGATGGCGTAGTACATCGTTTGGCCTACGCCAACGTCATTGCCCGAGTTACTCGTTTCGATATGCAGCGGCTTGATCGATTGCACGTTGATTACTTTGCCCTTCTCATCGAGCATCTCCAGAGTGAGATCGGGAGTGCCGGGAATCAGTTTCAGTGGTTGAGTACCGGCGTTTCTAACTGCCAGTAACAACACCCGGAAATCTTCTTTCAGGTCAGCGTCCTGAACAGCAGACAAAGCGAGGCCGTGCAGTGGTCTGGTCCAATTCTTAAAGAGCGCCGGTTCTGCTGTAGCTCGCGCCAACTGCTTTTTGGCTGCCGCAACAGCACGTTCATTGAAACTGTTAGTCGCGCTCACCAACAAAGCAGGGCCGGCATTTGAAATCGGACTGGCGTTCGGTTTTACCTCAGCGGGCTTCGTTGCGTTCTCACTTCTCGGAATGACATTGGAGTTGTTAGAGGGGTTGAGATCACTCGCTCCGACCTCGGCCGGAGCGACGGAAATCGCAGTCGGCGAGACGGACTTCTCAGCCGGGTTTTCAATTCCCTGTTCTTTCTGATCGAGGTTCACGGGCAGTCCGACCGCACGCCGTCGCGCCACGACTTCATCGCGCTGATAAGTCAGCACACAACGATGGACGTTTTGCGCGAGGTCGGACACTGGGTAGAAAAGAAAAGTCACCACCAGACCACTGCGCATCTGCGCCGTTACCGTGGCCGCGGGAGCGCGCTTTTTTTGATTAGGAAAAGGTGCGACGAATAGCGAGCCTGGGCGCACGATGATGGCGCGTTTGTTTCTCTCAAGCGCCTTCTCGTCTACCGTGACCATTTCCGGATCACCGGGAATGATGTAGCGTGGTCCATCATTCGCCGGCAGCTCGATCAGCACACTCGCATGCTGAGCCATCGCGAGTCTCACCACCGTCTGGTCTTTGGTTACTTCGACTGTCGCTTCACCAACAAAGAAGTCCGCCGCGGGTTCGATCGGAGCCGGCACCACTGCCGGAACGACCGGCCGCTTGCTCCGCTTTGGCGTCTGACGTGGAACACACGGTGCGGCATTGCTTAGTTTGGCAGGATTGGGAGGCGGTGTTTGGGCCAGTCCTTCAACGCAGGCTGACAGCAAGAGAGTGACGAGCAAAAGAATCGTTTTCATTTCTTTCCTCTTAGCTTGGAGTGTTGGTGACTACGGGAGTATCAGATTCGCTGGAACTGAGTTCTTTGTAATCGAGAGTGTTAATGCGAAAGCCCGAACGGAGGTTGCGGTCGAGCCGGAACGTCCCGTCTTCAGGTGCATCCGGGAGTAGTTCGACCGTCAACAGCAAGTGTTTCGTGATGTGCCTGCTTTGGTTCTTAGTTACCAGATCAATTTCCTGTGTGCCGTAGACCTTGACGGTTAACGGTTTTCCGGGAGCATGCTCGAGGTATTCTGCTTTCCAGGTTGCATTCCATTGCTGCTCGCGTTGTGTCTGCAGAACTTTTTGTTCGGTCAAGTACTGCGCAAACTTCTTGGCCTGCCCGGGAACCATGAGCCGCAGCGCGGCTTCGATATCTTTGGCGCGTGACCGCTGATCGACTCTATAGAGGTAGTCAAGGTAAGTCCTGACTACGTAATCCATATCCGCGATTTGCAGTTTGTCTTTCTCGAGCCTGACGGCTTCGGTTGCTCCCAACTCGCGGTTGTTAATCATGACCGTGCGGCCGGAGGACATATCGACGACGATGCGATCGGGACGCTGAATGGATTTGTAGACCACGCCGACGACGGCTGTTGCGGTAACAAACAAGGCAAGCAGTAAGAGTCGGGATTGTCGCCTGATAGTGCGTACGTCTGCAGGATCGCGATAGCAGATTATTGGAGGCATCGAACTATCACTTTCAACCTCTACCGTTTGGTCCACGACGTGTTTGTGGTCCACCGCTCCTAAATCCAAAATGTTTACCGACATAGTTTCTCCGCGCGTCGTTTCTGATTCATCTCTGGCAGCTGAATTTCTTGTTATTCAAATTCAACCGCGGCCAACGCAATACGGGCCTCATCAAGAACTGTTCCGCACGTAACGGCAACGTCAGATCGTGACGCTCAAATCAATTTCCAGGGCCGGTTTGTTGGTGATTCGGTTCGTTGAGGACTAACACAGGTGTGAGTGATGCAGACGTCGAGTGCCGGGATTCGTGGCAACGACTGCTCGGAAATCAGGGCAGGAGTTAGCCAAACTTAGATCTGGTCCTTCACCTGCACCTATGGATGCAACGTTAAATTATGCGATTCTACATCCGAGGTTTTTATCTAGCTGAAGGTTGATCTGAGTGTCGGCCTTCGGTTTCGCTAGTCGGTCCACTAGGTTTCAAAGCGCTTGAAGAAGCATTAGTCAGTGGACTGTATCGATGAATTTCTCCACTTATTCGTCGAGTCGAGACCAACCATCAGACCAAACAAGTTCGAGTCTTATGTGCGGAGTATTCATCCAATAAATATTATCATTCTTGCGATAAGGATGAGCGCGCGTGAACGTGATCCGCCATTTCCGATAATAGCGCAGCAGGTTGGTTCACGCATTCTGAACCATGTCAATCTAGACATGTCAGAACTATTTAGACATGTCGGAACTATTTAGACATTGACAAGGTCCAGTGACGCAATATACCTTCTGCTGTCCTTGCAAACTATTTCTGAACCGACCTTGCATACTCCAGGTTCAGTGCCGGGTAGCAGCTTTAGGCCAAACATTCCTCAGTGTGAAGCGTTCGCGACGGTGAAGGAGACACCCTAAAAAGTACTATTCAGATGCTGAAAGCTGTGTGCTCACTGAGCGCTTTGAGTCTTTTTGCAAAGCCGATTTTATGCGGAACCGGATAAGACTGCGAGCAGTGGTTCAAGACACCATAGTGCCAGGAAAAACATTGGCGGGTATTGTAGCCCCTCATTTTATCCGGTTGATCGCTTACCCGCTTGAGTTACACCTCGAGGAGGAGCCTCTCAGATGATCATCTCAGTCATCAACCACACCAACGGCAAGGTCTCAGACGAAGAACTGCAGGTTGCGATCCGTGCCGTCAACCGACAGATCGCACACGACTTTGAGCCCTACTGGAGCGTCGGCGCCGCGCTCCGGCTCGAAGGGCGGAGCACTAAGACCCCTGACAAAATGAAACTTCAGGACATGCGGGGGGACTCAGTTCTCTATCTGTGGGACCGAGTTGATGTTGAGGACGCCCTCGGCTATCACGACACCAACAACCGGGGCATCCCATTTGGCTTCGTCTTTACTGAATTATCACGGAAGATGGGCGAGAAGTGGACAGTGACCCTGTCGCACGAAGCACTCGAGCTGATCGCCGACCCGGAGGTAAACCTATTGGTGGGCGGGGCCGCACCCGGCCAACCCGAAGAAAAGCGTCTTCCACTGGTACGAGATGTGCGACGCGGTACAGGCCGAGAACTATAAAGTCGATGGCGTGGATGTCTCGAATTTCCTGCTGCCGCTCTACTTTACAGGTGAAGATGAGTTCGAGGGACGTAACGACTTCCTCGGCCGGCGACACAAAAAAAAGGCATTACGGTCTTTCGGGATCAACCCGGGCGGGTATATAGGTTTCTTCAACCCTCAGTCAGGCGAGCACGAGACGTATGCCCTGAGTGGAGACGAGGTGGCCAAGAAGCGGCTTGAAGTAAAGGGCAAGGCGACGGCCGCGCGCCGGTCGGTGCGCTACCGGAGCCTCGTCGAAGAGGTGGCAAAAGATAGCCCGACGATGCTGTACGCGGCAACTAGGCGGATGCACAAGCGCGCCGCGGCGTCAGACTTAGCTCTTGACTGCGAGCGCATCGATACTGGCATCGGGACAAATAGTAACGGCCCAAAACTCGGCAGGGGGGCGAAATCTCTAGCCGAACGGCGGCGGCTGTAGTGCTTTTGATAGGGCCGAGCATCGGGACAACTAACTGTAAATATGTGGGCCATCTATAGGTTTAAATTTTAACCGAAGTAGCAAACTTCAAGATCTCGCTCACTCAGTCGGCCCTCCATCCCCGGTGGCTAATACTGCGCTTTCAATTCGCGAAGTTCAGTTGCCGCATTAGTTTCATGAACCGTGGGTCGGACCGCAGCACATCAAACTGTCCGTTTAAGAAGAAACAGCGAATTAGTATTTTCGCTCCTCATAGGTCTTTCTCCAGATATTCGATGGCTTTATCTCCCAGTTGGAGATAAATCGTGGCGATCGGAAAGGACGAAACGTATTCTTGCTTAGCTGTCAACTCGTTGATTATCTTCAACGCCTGAGCCCGCTTTCCCATCGCCGCGTATGATCTGCCGATGCCTTCTAACGCAAATGGAGGTAAACCTTCCAACTCCCTTTGTTTTTGAAACACTGCCAGGGCTTTCGTTGGCTCCCCTTTGTACAGATGAGCGAATCCCGTAGCACCGAGTGCCCACGTGTCGGCCGACTCTTGTTCCAGAGCTTTCTGGCTCTTTGATCGCCCGGTCATGATCTCCACTACGCACGAAGTGATACGCCATAGACCCAACAATAACTGCAGATGTCGGGTCGAGTTCCACCGCCTTCTCAAACTCAGGCGTTGCTTCATTGAACCGCCCCAAGTTTGACAACAATTCACCGTAGTTGAGATGTACTTGAGCAACATTCGGATTTAGTTCAATGGCGCGCCTGATTTCTTTCTCAGCGCCAGATCAATCCAAATCGTAATACTCCATGGCGGCGGACAGTGAGGAGTGAGCTTCAGCAAGCGACTCGTCCTCCGCTACCGCTTTAATCGCCATTTCTTTCATCTTCGGCAACACATCTCTCGGTGGCATCCAAACCGTCGAGAGGCCAAAATAGCAATCTGCAAGGCCCGCGTGCGCTGTGATTTCGCAATGGAGATTGAAGCCACGCATTTACCCATCGAAGTGGACCTCTCATCCACGCTCGATAGCCTCCAAAAGTCGATTCAGCTATATACTGGAACATCCGGGGTCTTTTTGCCTGACATTCCACTTGTACTGACCGTCAAGAGCGGACAGCCTTCGCTCTTGTGAAGACTTGCATGTGTACGGCAGGATTTGAAGGTCGTTTGTGGCCGAGACACTTTGGATTTTGAAGAAAATGTTAGAACAGTAGATGAGTTAGTTATGAGCGCCCCTCCCGGTTTTGCAAGCGCCTGTTAGCAGCGGCCTCAGCCTGACTTCGAGAGAGTAATCCGTTTTTTTCCCTCAGGTGCAGACTTAAGCTCTCCAAGTCTGCAAACAGCAGATAGTGATCAATTCCCGCAACCTGCAGAAAACGTTTTGCAGCCTTAATAGCGCCCACCGGGACCACCACTTTTTCCAAGCAATGCTGGTGGTTTAACCCGCTATCCATCGCCACAAATTCGTCTCCGTGGATAGTGAACCATGCGCGCTGTGCATGCAGACGAGGGTTACGCTGCCGAGGGTAAATAGCAACAGGCCAATCCCAATCCATGCCGCTCTCCATTAAAAGCTCACCATAGGTGTAATAGGTGCCCTCGCTTTCAGACCAGCCCAGCACTCGTGGATATATCAAGTCTCCACTTTCAAAAGAGGACGATTGGTTCAGTCTATAGGGATTCAAAACCCAGACACACGGTGGATCCATAGTCTCATCTTGCTCATCGATACCAAGGGTGGCGAAATAAATCGCAACGCCCAGTATTTCTGTCCAATCGAGAAGGCGCGTTGGTGTTCCATAGTGCTGCATCGCAAAGAGAAAATCCCAATCATCGTCGAGGACTCCATGAAGTTCGCGTGCGCGTGCACTAAATTCCCAGAATAGGTCTTTTTCAATGTCCCAGATCTTCTGCCATTGATCATCAGAGTTTGGATTGTCGAAATTTCGAAATAACGACGGCAACAATTGATAACTACTCTTCGTGTGACCTCGGAACCACGCCTCATGATCGAAGCCGACACCACAGCCGAGATTGGCTCTCGCCGTTTCAATTTTATTCAAAAATTCATGCCAGAGTTCGTCAGACTCATCGAGGTTTCCAGATATATCAGGCATTTCGCGCATCCTTTCATGCCTCAACTGTATGGCAGTACTTGAAATGAATATAGGAATGCAACACGTTACTGTGTATTCCACAATCCGGGAGACCTGAATGCTTCAACGACTGTCTCGCGGGCGTCCGGCAGTTCAGGAAAGAAATCAATTCCGGTTAACTTCTCAATTTCATCTATCGTAGTAATGTGGTTTCTGAGATAAGTGTTCGTTGAACCGACACCCTGATCGAGATGAGGAAGCAGAACGCTTATTGTGTCAATGAAGCCACTCGGGCGAACATGCAAAATGATTTTGTAAAAGTGTGTGGGTACTCCGACTCGGTTGGCCATTAGTTCAGCATCGGCGTCGGCATCCCGTTGACCATCATCGTTTCTATCAAACACCGCACCCGTCACAACGAAGGCTCCATCAGCGACGATGGCCCACGCACGAACCCTTTCCTCAAGTCGCGCCCATATCCCTCGATTGAATCGATCATGTTGTGGCGCCATGTTCGAAAAGATGAATGTGTTTGTCATCGCAAACCTTCCGCGGGTGGCATCCGCACTGGGCAAAATATGCCCCCGATCGAAGACTGGCTCTTCATAGTCTGCGCAAAACGACGCCACAGTGTCTGATAACCTTGGATCCCTGCGAAAGCAATCTTTCCTCTCGAGACTTGAACTGGCGTCGGCGCGTGTCAACTCGTAGGCCACCCAGATAGGTACACGCAGATCGTCGTCGTACCAGGTGATCCACTCCAGCTGATGAAGCATATGCTCATTCGTTGCATTGGTTGGCGGTATGGGCCGACCGCCCAAAAGGTGTCGCGATTCAGTATCAGCCTTTTGCGAATCAGAGAGATTCAAGCGCTGATTGGATTTGGTTACTGTCTGGTTCGAGACTTCACAGCCGGAGCACACCTGTGATTGAACGTGAGATAGAGTGGTGAATGAAAAACCGACCGCGCAAAGAACTGCGAGACAGAATGTTCGTCGCTGGGGGAAGCGCATGAGGAATTCTCCTTGAATTAGGGTTAAGAGGATTCAGAACAGCCGGTCGTCGTTACGAGAAAGCTTCCGTCGCTATTATCGATCGACAGTTAAGTCGTGCGTCGCGGCAACCTCTGGAACACTTACATCTGCAAACCAGGAAACGGCACGTCACCAAACGTTTGGATGTTCATCGTGCGCGGCAGAGTATCGCCAAAAAATCGACGAGTCAAGGAGTCCACTGCGGTGTTAGAATTTCAGTTGGACCAGCTTTATACCTGCACGAAGATCTACAATCTCGGCAAGCCCATTCTGACTTAACGGGTTGTTCCAATGCGACCGTTTCGCGCGACTGAGCTTAAAGTATTTAACGATTTTGAAGGTGATGGCTGGGCCAGTGGCTGTAACTATTGTAGGTTACAGTACACGCTGAATGCTCGCCAGCCTGATCTCACTATCTTTTGAGCTTTCCTCGCCGGAAGCTTTTCTTTGTGGCCCCGGTGATACTTGGTCACCTCAATCGCCTCTCATGTATTCCCACTCCATTTGCTGGCCCGGTTTGAATTCAGTCCTGGCAAAGTCAGAACGGTATCTCACCCTATGAAGAAATCTCATCTCATCGCAATTGCTCCTGGTGGCACTGCTGCATAGGTGGACATCAGTTGTTCTTCACCCTTATTAACTTCACCCGATTACGGTCATATCTCGTGTCGCTGCGCTGGCCGTTAGGGCGAAAAATGATAATGCCGGCGGTCATGCGCCTCAATGTACCGATCTGGGTCTTGTTGTTGGTGAACATCAGCATGTCTTCACCGAATGACGAATTTGACACCACATTACTAACGTTGGTCGCGGCTACCTTGGATGTTTCGCGTATAGATGCCGTGCGTCCGGCGATTTCCTCAGAAGAGACTATCGAACGCCGCACACTTCGCGTTTCAACTTTCGGCTCAACTTGAGAATTGACCGCGACCCACTCCTCACGCGGTACCTGGTACGCCCTTATATCCTGCGGCGGCGCTCCCTGGTTGAACGTTTCGTTGTTGATTTCGTCGCTCGTGACCTGAGCGCGTGGAATCTGATAATGTTCCGTTCCACCCTTATAATCGGCCTGAACATAAAAGATTCCGCTTTCATAGCGTACCGAGCCGTTCAACGACGAATTGTTCGTTAACGTAAGCGTATCGCCGTTTGCGAGGATCGGTATCGCAATCATTGTTAAGGCGCAAAGTAGGCGTTTCATCTTGAGCTCCTCGTTTGCAATCAGATTCCACGTTGAATGTGTATGGTCCGAACGCGCGAGTCTGGAACGACATATATATCAATATTGCTGGCTGGCTGGGATTGAGTGTTCTTGAGAGGTCTGAACAAGTAATACTGCTGATTTGCATGTATCAAGAGTCTGAAGCCAGCTTTAGCAAACTCCTCCTCCTTTGCCCCCGCTACATCCAGCGAATGGTCGATAGTGTCATTGTTAGCGTTCTGCCCCGCTGTTTGCCCTTTTGTTTCTCCATTGCTCGTCACAGCCTCGGGGATCACATGCAACCGCACATTGGGAAGAGTCCCGCCTTCAAGCTTCATGTCTTCACGCGCCTGGGCTTCCCCTAATCGGACTCCCTTCTGTGACAGGCAAAACCCGAATATGAGAATTACAACCAGAAACAGCCCGATTGCGACTGGCTTCAATAGCCTTTGACTTACCCAGGGAATCATCAGAATTGCGGAGCCGATGACGATCACTAGAACCAGTCCGAAGACGGACCAGCGGTCATTGAAGATAACCGTCAACGAATAGATCAATGCGTCGTTCACCGACAAGTTCAGTTCCGACACACGAATCCCAAACGACCTATAATACTGATAGAGGTAACTCCATCCGGCGGCGTAAAGCAGTGCCGCAAGCAGCACGGTCGCTCCTGTAATTAACGAGACTAGTTCGAGGAAAGGATGTTTCTTTTCAGCGGTGCCTGGATTCGCGTCGGCGTCCGCCAGTAGATAACAGTTTTGCGCGAGTAGAAAGTATTCATTAATTGCGAGGTCCCTAACGGTTTGAACGTTAAGCGCTTCAGTGAGTTTCTTGGCGTCGTTTTCCGAAACACCTAATTTAGTGATGGGAGAGTTGAGTATGCTCTGCAAATCGGAGGTTCCTCCTTTAAAAACCGTTCGTGCGCGCGAATTTCATCGAGGTAAGCTTCTGTTGTGGTTCAGACACAGGATGATTCCTGCTGATTGTTATGTCGGATTGAAGTAAAACGTTTCCGCGTATCTGTCTCGACCGAGTAGTGACTGGTTGCGCGTCGTTATACTTGAGGCTTTACTCGGAGTTCGGGTTGTGGTCTTGGAGTACCTGTGGTGAAAGTCGCGTTAGGATCGTTCGCTCTTAGTGATTGCCACTTTGCTATGAGCTCCATTAATTCTCCAGTGGCCTTATGCGCAAACGTTCGCTGGCTTTTGTTCTCCCAATCATAGCTATTAGGCGCCTCATCAAACTCGCGCAAGATCAAATCTTCATAGCTACGGTCACCCGGTCCAGGATTTTTGATCGCAAACTGGATTTCCTTCAGCATCTCGTCCAGGAGTCCCATCATTGTGCGATATCTTACCCAGCGATGGTTGTCCCAGGACAATTCAATTTCGCCTGCCGGCAAGGTGAAGTGGTCCATAAGAAGCTTGGCCGCCTGCTCACCGCGCTCTCCCAGGTCAATGATCAGTTCCCGTGGCATGTTGAGATTTAAACCGCCTTCTGTTTTATCGTTCAGACTGACATGGGCGATACGGTCTCGATAGCCCGGCAGACGCGTCTGCATATTGTCCGTCCAGTTCTGCAAGGTATTAATGAGCGCGCCAAAAAACCCGAAGAGTCGATTCCGTCCGTTACCCTGATCGAAATTAGTAAACGCCTCTGTAATCCCGCCAACATTCCTGTTGGGCATAAAAACCAGGTCGTTCGGATGATCGGGATGAAAGGGCCGCAGGTTAATTGCGAAGGTGGGCCAGCGAGGCAAGGGCGAATCGAAAAAATGAACCGGGAAGTTACTGCAAATCCCCCCGTCGGAAAACCAACATTTCTGCGGCCTCTGATCCTCCTCTCGCGTTCGCCCGAAATCTCTGGCGTAAAGCGGAATAGCACTCAATAAGATTGGAAAACTTAAACTCATGCGCGTCGCAACAATTACCGGAAAATCCTCTGCGGGTGGTAATTGACGTAAAGGGGCAAATTCCAGAGCTTCCGGATCTTCAGACTTTGACAATAGCCAGTCCATCACGTTTGCAGGAAAAAACTTACTCCATTCGGATGGATCGAAGTAGAAAGTCCGCTGCGTGAATGGGAGACGATGAGGACGACCAGTTGTCAGGTTAGTCGTCATCATCTGCAAGTTAATCCGGCGTTCCTGATTGTTTTCCTCAAGTCTCCAGAGGTCACCAAAAGTAAGCGGCTTTCCCTCGGGATCCATTCCGGCCGTCTCGTTGATTAGTTTCGACAGCCACGGTGTAAGCACCGGAACGTTATTGGGACCTTCAACGAAGCCTCTACACAATCCGTAATGATTCTGAGGTATTGCATTGGTCACCTTTCGGTAAAGACCAATTGCAACTGATATAAGGACTCCAAGAATGATCAGAATCACGCCGAAAACAAGACTAACCCCAAAGAAGAAACCTTGCGCGCAGCAGATACACAGGTAGGTGAACACCAACCCGGGAATTGCACCGACGAAAGCCCAACCAATGAAATTTCGAATTGCAGCCAGAAGTATCTTGATTGGCTTGAAGCGCTTGTTGCCGAGGCTCGCAATAAGAATTTGAAACAGAGCATTCGTTTGCTTCTGAGGTCGAAACAACGACAACAAAAGCGAATGGCCTCCCTCGGAAACGGGAGCGCCTAGATCCGTTGGTAAGCTTGCGAGCCTGGAGAACCCTTCCGCATTGTGCTGACGTCCAAATTCAGCCGCCGCCGTAACTGCCGCCGCGATTGCGCCCGCCGAAGTTCCGCCAATGTTTCGGAAGGAAAACTTTTTCGACAACGCGACTACGGCCGGTGGATAGACAACGCCGCTAGTTATTCCACCTTTCATTACGATGTCGCAGTATCTGAGCGTTGGTTCGCGATCGGTGGACATGGGGTCAACTCCTGATCGAGATTTAGTTATGAGCTAGACGGTGGTTGATGACGAAAGCCATCTCTGACAGAACCATGCCAGTAATCCAAAAATGGCATGGATCATCCCTATTGCAATCAACCCAAACTTAAACACCGTGCTGATGCGTGCAATCGAGAGCCAGACGGTCGAAGTCAGGCCGTGGATGACCCTGAGCATTATCAAATTTTCGATCACATCAAACAGCCCCGCCGCAGGCTGTAGAAGTATAATCACGAAACTAATCCTGAACGACAGAATCTGAGCACTATCAAGGAAACGTCCAGCCAGGAAACAGCCAAGAACGCCGGCCGCGGGATAGATCAAGATAAAAAGAAAATCCCAACACAAGGCGCTGCGTAGTTGTCTTCTTGTAGCTTCATCCCAACTCTTGAACAGTTGCTCTTTCGCCTTTGGTTCCTTTTCTAAAGCCATGAGCGGCCGGCTGTACTTCCCACCTTCAACCAGCAATCCGGAGTCGGGTGACGCCTTTCGGCCGACAAAATAGATCAAGACGAATAGCACGATCAGGATCGGCCACAGGTAAAGGCTCTCGATGTTGTAAAGTTGATCCATAGAAGCCGGAATGGAATGACTTACTCCGTCAAAGTTCGGAGTTAAGTCAGTGATGCTGGAAGTCGCCAACAATTCCGAGACTAGTAACGGAACATCCCGCGGCGCGGCCGTATAGCTGCCGGATTCATCGCTACTGATCAGAATGAAGAAATGTGACGAAACATTTCGTTGTTTTCACTAGTTGAATGCGATTAGAGCGCTTGTCGCACCTGTTGCAAGAACAGAAACTGAACATTGCTGTCGTCGGCGTGAGAAATGAGTTGATCTGGATTTCCTTTCCAGTTGAAGGTCCAAAATCGACATTCGAGCGAGTGAACAAAACCATGAGGCGACCGTTGCTAGTCGTGAACACCCTTGGAATCTATCCTGAGGTACCGGTGTTCCGTAAAGAGTTCGAGACAAGAATCTGTTAATGGTGGACACTTAACTGAAGTTCTGAAAGGCTGCAGTCGCCTCAAGCATGCGACCGTGTGTCCAGTAGCAAGTGCCGTTAACTGTAGTGGCGGTGTCGCCATTAAATCTCCTTGACATTTCACAACTCTGGATTAAGATGCTGCCTCGTCCCGCGTGTCTAAATCGTGATTCCTCGTTCATCGATTGGACACGTTCCTTAACGTGAGTCCCGCTCCCACACATTTCTGAGAGCCTCACTCCGTTAGCTAACAAGGCTATCCCCCTCAAGGGTCACGCAAAGGAGAAAATTATGCGTCGGATCTTCACGTATCCCATTGTTCCTCTACTACTCATTATCGCGCTGGTACTTGGTAGCTCTCCCATCTCGACAGCTTCGATGGCAAAAAGGGCACCCGCCAAGTTGCAGTTTCCCCCAACCTCTAATGCTCAGGGTCAGACTTTGGGTAATGATATTGTGGTCGGTTCTTTCATGATCCACGTTCAAATTCAGCAGCGTAGAGTCACCGTTAATGATCGGGGTGGCGCTAATGCTGCTTCCGTTCCGGTAACGCAGCTAACGGCAAGTTTCGAATCGTGGGATCCCAACACGCGTCTGGCAACGATTAGAGTTGCCATCGAAAACACAGGGCAGTCAACACTCTTTGCCCCTCTAAGAGCCGTTGTTACGGATCTCTCCGGACCAAAAGTAAGTTTGAGCAATGCTGATAACGGAACAGGTCCGGGCTCATGGGAATTGGTGTATGGCGCAGACATGCTAGGAGGAATCGAACGGCTCTTCGCATCGAGCACCTCCGGAGCAAAAGAATGGAAGTTCACCAGTCCACAGGCGATGGATTTCCAGTTAAAAGTTGACATCGTCGCTGGCGTTCCACTGGCTCCCAATGTGGGCGGAACGATTGTAGCGCCGGACGGAACCACGGTAACTGTTCAGCCGAATGCGATACCGTATGAGGCTTTAATCGATATCCATTCTGTCGCAGCCTCAGCTGTTTCTGCACCGCTCGGCGCTTTGGAATTTGTGGGTGCTGCCGAGTTGACTTTTGAGCCGGCTCTTTTCAGCCACCACTTCGTTCCTCCGAGTGAACCATTTCAGATTTCATTACCTGCGCCTGCATCGTTGACGACTTCGAATTTCGTCGTGGGTCATGAAATGATCAGCGACTCGATAGATGGACCAGAGCCAGGGCTCAAAGCGCAGCTTGTCGCAACAGACACAGCCTCTGTGAATAATGGGAACATCGTGACAGAGGCAAATATCTTTCCTGGTATCTTTGGAGGAGGCCTGTTAGTTTTCGTGGCCAATCATGGATCAGGTTTCGCCACAGGCGGTGTTTTTGAAGGAGCCACACCAAGGGCTGGAGCCGTGGTAAGCAACAACACAAACACTCTCGTCTCAGTTACAAATGGACTCGGACGTTACACGCTATACATCAATGGTGGACCTTTTACGGTTACTGGGTTTGATCCTTTTCGAGGGTCATCTGGTTCTACCTCAGGCACGATTACCGAGTCTGGATCAACAGTCACTGCCAATATTTTCGTAAGCCCTTTGGCAACGCCACCGATAACAAGAGACGGCATCCGCAATTCAGGATTTGAGCGCGGTGATCTGACGAGTTGGGCGCGCACTGGCGCAACTACCGCCACTATGCAATTCGGGCCCACGTCATCTGGTGTAGTTATTCGACCAACCGAAGGCCAGTGGATGGCGGATATCAATACCGGTCCAGGATCAGTAGGGGCGGTTGGCTCAAGTCTTAAACAGAAATTTGTGGTGCCGGCGGGCGTACGTACCCTCCGCTTTGACTTTGATTTCATCAGTGAAGAGTTTCCTGAATTTGTCGGTTCGGCCTTCGACGACCGTTTCAGGGCTGTCATTACCACGCCGAATGGTCAGAGCACTTTTGCGCAGGTAAGCGTCAATCAATCTGGCGGTTTTACCTTAATTGGAGACTGTGGTTTCCCCGGAGGAGACAACACCTGCGGACACACGGGCTGGCGAGAAGGCAGCGTCGATTTATCAGCCTTTGCGGGCACTGGCACGCCGATCAGCGTCGACTTGATATTCTCGACTGATGACGCCGGGGACAATATCTTTGACACTCATGTCCTGGTTGATAACTTGCGGTTTAGCACGCTTTGGCTTGATGTCAAGATCATTACTGGCTCCGCTGCGACCATGGCAGGGGTTCAGCAAATAGTCCGCGATGCGAATGAGATTCTTTCTCAGGCTGGTTTGAACGTACGCTTGCGCAACACTGCGACCGTTGCAGATCCAGGTGGATTGTTGGACACGGACATCACATGGACCACCGAATGCAGGGGCTTCTTTTGCTTCCTCGGAGGTGGTACCACAAAAGGGGTGCCTACTGCGGAAGAGCTTGTTTTGTTGGCACTTTCACGTAGCGCGACAGCAACGGATCTTAACACCTATTTTGTGCGGTCGTTCACAGGGTTAGCCGGAGTTGCTGGATTCGCAATGGGTCCTGATGACTTTCACGACCTTAATATTCTAACCAGCTCCGGAATAGCGTTGGCTGATGTTGGACTTGGTGGAAACGTCATGGCTCACGAGATTGGCCATATAATGATTTCACCAGAAGCGGCTGGAAACACGCTTGAGCATGCGGCGCCCGCTGGAAATTTCCTTAGTACCACACCAGCGCTTGGCACCGTGAATCGTGCCCAATCGGCGAACATAAATCGGACTGGCGCTCCATTGCGTGTGCCTTAGTGACATTCTCACGCTTGAATGAGCAACACGGGACCTCTTTCGCTGCTGTGCGCGAAGGTGGTCCCGTGTTCGACGTAAGAAGTGGAAATGAAGGTGTGATTATTTCTAATTCCGGCTCACTGTTTTCGCTGGATGGACTCAATGGCAGCATTTATAGCGACTCGAACGTGCGGCTTCGACTCGGCTTCTGCTGCTTTGGTTAGTGACGGGAGAGCCTCTACGCGGTTGATTTTTCCCAACGCGATTGCGGTTCTCTCGCGTACCAATTCATCCGGGTCAGTGAGAAGCGGTAGCAGTGATTGAAGCGCCGGAGTCCCGCCTATTTGACCGAGCGCATCGGCTGAACCCGCACGAACAATTGGTGAAGGGTCCTGAAGCATCTTAACAAGTGCAGATATGGATAATTCGCTGCGAAGCTCACCTAACGCACTCATTACTTTGAGCTGCACCATACGCTTATCGGCGGAAGGCAATTTGGCAACTATGTTCGACGGCAAACCTTTTTGGAGAATTTCGACAAGTGTTGGTACGGCGTCCTGCCCAATCTTTGTCAGATTGCGACGTGCTTCTGAACAATCGAAGTCAACACACGCGAGATAAGCGAAGATGCTTTGACCTAGAGGTGTCTCATCAAAAAACTGTTCGTTGAGGATCGGTGTTAGCGTTCCTTGATTATTTGATTCCTCCGGCTTCTTACTGCGCTGAGATCCGCCTAATGAGTAGCCTACCAGCACGATCGTTACGATAACCAGAACCCCAACCAAAAGCACGCGAGGAGCGGAGTATCGGAGGAAGGATTTGTTCACGCTGATAAGTATATATGAAAGCTCTTTGGTGAATAATTAGTATTTCTGAGGGACCCTTCGCGTTTAGCGGCCGATTAGCAATTCGTTCGGCCAAGCCAATTCACGATTGCGGATCTAATTCCCATCTGTGCGCCGGCCACGGCTCAATGAATTAACCCGTTTGGAAGAAACTCAGCACACAGCGAGATCTTTTACTCCCAAGGAGCCACTTCTGCTTCGCCAAACACGACAAAAGCCAGGGGGAAGTCAATTTCTTGCCAAGTGGTGGGGCGCGTCAGTTGGCCATTCGCATCTCGAAGCGTCCTTAGAATAGAGGGAATGTCATACGTGAAGAGTCCATGTAGGAGTTTTGGCTGAGTACCGAAGCCATTTTGCATCACCCCCGCCAACCAGGTGTCCGATTCGGATCCGGAAAGCGTGTAGAGTTTAAGAGTACTGGTGTTCTCCCCATCCGCGGTTACTCTACCTATAGTTGAGTGTCCTCCCGATAGTTCGTTTGTGGAGTTAGGCACGACGCTGCTCACTTCAATAATGGCGAAGTTTCCGCATTGTCCTCCCTGCTGTTTGAACTGATAGTGATTATTTTTGAATCGGACAGACAGGTCTCTTTGTCTGATACACGAACTCGCAGATCCGAACGTGATTGCTCGCATACCCGGAAAGATTGTAAGGAAATTCCGAAATGACGTTTCTTCCCCTGCGCAGGTAATCGAGAGCGCCGGATGTATTTCAAAGACGTGGTCAGGATTTGATCCGCCTGTTCCCCCGCCAGACGCGTGCTCGGTGAACAGCCTCAGGAAGCCCATGACTTCGCACGTGCGTCCGATGATTTTGTCATCGAAAAGATTCGGCCATATCACATTACGCAATTGCGTTCCGCTCGGATTTCCAGAGAAGCCTTCGGGTTTGATCCTGCAGAGGTTCGGTGGTTCCACAACCATGCCGTTAGGTATTCCCAGGTTTGTACCTTGCACTGAACCGCCAATGTGAATCTCACAATCGCTAGCCAGTGTGTGGACACCTGAGCGCTCATCCATCGAGATGTTCATGGTTCTCAACAAATCATTGTCACTTGCGAGCGTCTGCATGAAGCTCTCCGTGATCGCAAAATGGAATTGAGGGGCAGAGTCTACGGAAAGCGGAGTAAAGAGGGCTGTTAAGAAAACCAGCAGCGTAAACAGGGTTCCAATTCGTTTCATGGGCGGAGTCTCCTAACTGAGGTTTGGGAAAGAACGCGAGGAACGAGCGGCTTATATCACACCGGGAAGATGCTTTGGAATAACAAACACTCTGGTCACGATTGCAAAACCAGCGCGCTACGATCGCGGGATTCTTCTATTGGCTTGTCGCGGCAAACCAGCGAGCTTCAACAATGCCGTGCTGCCTATGGAAGACATCACGCGAAACCTCGCATAGCGCATGTTTGACGAAGGACCATTCTGTTAATCGAAGGATTTTTGTTCGAGTCCTATCTGGGGAGCACCACTCCTTAATAATCAAAAGAGGCTTACAAGGTCGCCCCGGGACGTTGGCCACAAGAAGATTGACGCCTATGCCGAGAGGGCAGATTTGCTTGGTTCCATACTACGAATCGGACGGCGGCGAATAGATTTCTTCAATTTGCCTCATTCTTTCCGCCGCCGTAACTAGGTGAGGTTGGCTGGATCGGCTTAACACTCTCTATTCTGCCGACCGTCTGTTGTCCATCCGGATGGGTAAGCGCCCGTCAGAGCCGCATTCACGGTCCTGTCGGCTTGGTTAAGCCAACGCGGCTGCTGTCTATCACGGCCCGCTTGGCGGTCTGTTTCAGTTCCGCGCCAATAGGCTCGAACTTAAAGCTTGGCCGCACGCGCTTGATGGCCACGGGCAGGATGGTAGGCAGGCTCTCCGGAACTGTGATTGTTACTTCCGCAAACCGAAGCGAGCCGGACTGGCTCCATGAGAGATAAAACTTCCATAGACCGGTCGCTGTCCTGTAGGAAGTGCCACTTATATAATCGCCTGTGAAGGCTGACGGCGCGAAAACGTTCGATATGGCCTCGGGTTTGGCCATTGCGTTGCCGCCGACGAACGGAAGAAAGCGAACCTGAAACTTACCTTTCCCAACCTGTTCCAGCCAAAAAAAGATCGAGGGACTGTCGCCGTCGAGCGCTTCCGGCCCAGTTGAGTCTACAAATGTGCCATGCAGCACGCTGTTTCCTTTCTTTGCGCCGCTGATTGTCGTTGCGTTCAGTGTGGTGCCAGGCGCGTGTCTCTCGATGTTGGAGGTGACGTCCCCGCCAGAGTTGAACCATGTCGCTGACTGGTAGCCTTCTTTGGTTCCTTTGTGTGCGGTGATCCGGGCCAAAGTTGGGTAAACGTACATAAACGCCGGAAGTTCGGCGCGGCTCGCTATGTCGTCCGGGAAGGAAAGCTCGGCCAGCTCTTGTTCGTCGAATGGCCCCGCCGGCTCAGCGCTAAGTCCAACTAAGGCCTTGGCGGTGTTAGCACCCGAATTAGCGTAGGCGATAACGACGGAGCCATCGGAGAGCGTCGTGATAGGCACGCGCCAGAAGAAGGCATCCTTAACTTGATGGATTACTTTCCACTCAGTCAGTTGCGGGTCCGCCATGAGTACCAGCCCAAGGTCGCCCTTCGCCGAGAGGCAGGGGGTCGTAAGGTAAATATTTCCATTAAACCGATCGGCGTGTAGAAAGTGACCGTCCCAGCCGCCCGCCTCGGCCGTGTGCAACACATTATTGACGCGTGGCCAAGCGCAGTAGCCTTCCTCGCCTGCAACCTTTAATGTGGCAGCGTCGATCGTGGGCATGCGCTCCCATGTGTCGCCGCAGTTTGTCGACTTGAAAACGAAGATGGCGCCGCGCCCGCCTTCCACATTCTTCTCTTTGAGCGTGTTTTCCTTAGTCTGACTCCACCACACTGGGCGCCGCGAGATGTTGTCCTTCCAAATGTCCTGCCAAATCACCCCCAGGACCGTGTAGATCAGGTTCCCGTCTTTCGTGGCGACCAGGTGGTTGTCGTAAATCACATAGGGAGCGGATAGGTCATCCGGCGTGTCGAACTGCATCAACTTTTGCACGATCTTGCGCATCCCAGAAGGGCCAGCCTTCAAATTGACTGATTTAATGATTGAACCGCTTCCGAAGAAAAGCCTGCCGTTTTCGCATTTCCCGTTTGTTTTAGGCGGGAGGACGGCCATCGTCGCCTCCACCATGCCATTCTTCGAGATCGTGAAGGGGTCGGTTACCTGAATTGGCTCCATCTTGATTACTTGCGGACCAGTCGGCTGCGGATTGTTGGTCCCTACCTGGCCGACGGCAGACATCTGTACGCCCAGAAGCACAGCCATTAAGATTATGTGTCTCATGATTATCTACATCCTTTCAGATTGAATTCATTCAGACTATTGGGTGATGTGATCAACTTCATCTCCCCCTTTCCTCTTCCACTGACAAGGCGTCCGCCAGGTCTTGCGAAAGCTCCTTCAGCGATTCGACAGAGACGAGCAAGCCGGCCGGCGATCCTTGGTCAAAGTGAAATCGGCCGGACTCGACCAAGCGATAGATCGTGCGCGTCGTAATCTCGGCAAGCTGTACGGCCTCCCTCCGGTGTCAACATCGGAACGTTCCGGCCACAGGATGTGCACCAGGCTCTTAGTGATGTGTTGCGTTTCGTCATCAGGAGCACTCGCTTTGTCTCGACCGTGATCTCGATTCGTCGTTTGAATGTTCGTTGTCGCCTTTCATGAGAAATCAATAATGCTCGTCTCGCGTCAACGGAAACTGTTTGCGCGGCTTGCGAGGGCTGCGCTAGAATTCGCCCGCGCCGACCTGTAACGCTCCTGCTTCCCCTCGAAGCATCCGACCCTTGGTCGACGCGGCGCCGACGTTACTCTCACGGCCCGTGGAAGTCCTCTGGGCCATCTCGTTTTGTTCTCCGAAAAACCTCTGAGAGGTCTCCGGACGTGACATGAGCGAAAAACCGAAGCTTTATTATGAATTCGGATCGTTCAGGCTGGACGAAAAAGAGCGACGACTCTTGCGCGATGGCGAGGAGGTGACGCTTAGTGAGAGTGGCAGGACCGAGCGCCTCACTCCGAAGGCGTTCGATCTGCTGCTGCTGCTCATAAAACAGAGAGGCCAGATGGTTGGACGTGACGAGTTGATGGAGCGAATTTGGCCCGGGACTTTCGTTGAAGACAACCGCCTCTCCGACAACATCTCGACCCTCCGCAAGTTCCTCAGCGACTCGACCAGGAATCCCCAATTCATCGAGACCATCCCAAAGCATGGCTATCGCTTCGTGGCCGGCGTCCGCGAGGTACATGATGAGACAATCGCTCTCATCGACCGCACGAAGACACACGTCGTCATCGAAGAGGCGCGCGAGATGCCTTCCGCTTACGCGCCGGATGCAAACGGTGACGCCATGCTTGAGCATACGTTCTTGCCCGCACTCCCACTCGGGGGCACGACGCGCCTGCACTTGAATCCTTTCGTCATCGCTGCGTCCGCAGTGCTGCTCGGCGTCCTTGCCCTCGCAACTTACTTCGCGTTGCGCGGCAGGACGGAACCGCCACCGAGTCCCGCGCCTCTCGCTAAGTCAATCGCGGTCCTGCCCTTCAAGCCTCTCGTCGCTTCGATGAGTGAACTGGAGCTTGAACTCGGTATGACTGATGCCCTCATCACCAAGCTCAGCAACATCCGGCAAGTCGTCGTGCGGCCTACAAGCTCGGTCTTGAAGTACACGAGCGCCGGCCAGGACTTGCGCGCTGCCGGCTCGGAGTTGGGCGTTGATGTGCTGTTGGACGGCAAGGTGCAGAAGGCGGCCGACCGCATCCGCTTGTCTGTACAGTTAGTGAGGGCGAGCGACGGGACGCCGCTCTGGGCGGACAAGTTCGACGAGAAGTTCACAGACATCTTCGCAGTGCAGGACGCGATCTCCGACAGGGTAGCTTCCGCCCTGGCTTTGCAGTTGACCGGCGAAGAAAAAAGGGGTCTAGCGAAACGCTATACGGAATCGGTGGAAGCCTATCAGCTCTATCTCAAAGGCAACCAGCATTGGCGCACGTTCCGGCAGGCTGAAGCCCAGACGAGCATTAACTATTACAACGAAGCGCTTAAAAAAGACCCGAACTACGCGCTGGCCTATAGCGGGCTCGCTTTTGCCTTTTCAGTCATCGGCATCAACGGCCCGCTGCCCGCCGGAGAGGCCATGTCCAAGTCGAGGGAAGCCGCTCAGAGGGCGCTCGAACTCGATGACAATCTCGCCGAGGCGCATATTGCGCTCGGCGCGGTGAAGATTTTTTACGAGTGGGACTGGCCCCGGCGCGGAGCGAGAATTTAAACGCGCGCTAGAGCTTAATCCGAACTATGCGGACGCTCACAACTTGTACGGGTACTACCTACAGGCGATGGGAAAAGGTGACGCCGCCGTCCTTGAGATGAAGCGCGCGAAGGAGCTAGCTCCCGAGTGGCGGATCCCGAACAATGATTACCTCTTAGCGCTTTTCTCAGCGCGGCGTTACGACGAGGCGATTGAGCAGAGTCGGCAGGTGACTAAGCTAGACCAGAACCATTATTTCGCCTACACCATTCTCGGTCAGTCTCTCGCCCAGCAAGGAAGATATGAAGAAGCGGCGGCAGAACATGAGCGAGCTGTTAGCCTTCCCGCCCAACAGCCGAGCTCAAGGGCGCTCACCGAACTGGGCTACTTTTATGCTGTCACGGGGAAGAAAGGAGAGGCGCTCAAAATCATCGAGCAATTGAAAGAGAAGCCTAAGCCAAAGACGCCTTTTGATGTCGCGGAAGTCTACGCGGGGCTGAGTGACAGGGATCAGGCATTCGCATGGCTCGACAGATCAGTGGAAGAACGCTTCGCCTTCACCTGGAAAGTCGTAATCATGCCGCAGTTCGACTCACTACGCTCCGACCCGCGCTACGTCGTGTTATTGCGACGCATGAATCTTGTCCCCCAGGCGTTCGGCGAATAGAGAGCACATGGTGCGCCGGCAGAGCGAGCGGCGACACCGCAAGACTCCTCGCCAGGTCAAAGATGCAATTTTGGATGGTCCCAACCAGTCCGCCCTATGCAGGTACTGGCACAGAATTATGAGCGAGAGCGCCTGTCGTAGCTATTCGAAGAACCTAATATTTCTGCCGTCGGCATTAGAAAAAAGTTGCGAAGATTGTCCACTATGGGCTCGTGATAATTCGTCTCATCCGTATGCGTTACGTTGAGGCCGCTTCTAAATCGCTCAGTTGTAAGAAGCTGAGCATTTCCGACGGTGGCGTCAAAAGCAAGTTGCGAAGATTGTCCAATGTGGGGAGCACTACTACTAATAACCAGAAGGCCACCTGCAATGGTGGCCTTAAGTTTTTGTGACAAGATTGAAACGTACGTAAATCGTCAGTTTCAATTATGATCTCAAGGAAGCTTCTAAACGACGCAGCTTCAACGTGCTGGCTAGAGCTTTCTCGCAGCTGCGTGCGGGGCAGGGTCAGTGCTTAAAGGGAAATATAGGCTATCGACCAAATGCCCGGTAATCTACCGATTCAGTTCATAGACCCTCTGATGCAGCCCATATTCTCGCGGATCATTTTTGTCATGTTTGTGTCGAAGAATTCCTTGAGCTACCAACGATTCTAGCGGAGCTATTAATTCGTTGGAGGCCATTCCTCCACCAATTTGACCGGCGAGATCCACAGCACAGACGCAACCTAGTTTTACAATCTTACTAACAATTAAATCCTCCAACTCTTGCTCAGCCTTTGTTCTCACCATCTCTGCCTCATCACTTCTCTAGTCGAGCAGATACTATTGAAACAGTTCTTCGATTGTTTCTCCGAAGTAACCAAGGGGAGCATATATAACGGCCACTAGGATAGGGAGGAACTGCCTGACGCTTAGAAAACGCTTTTGAGCCTGTGATGTCATGGAGTTTAACCCTTCCCCCGCTCAGTTAACAACAGGATTAGAGCCCTGTTTAGCAATTCTTTTGATCAGCCATGCTCTTACTTGTTCTCTACAAAACTGGCTCGCTCGATCACAAAGTTCAAGTTCCTCTTCCGAAAAAAATTCTATGTTCAACCCCTTCCTGATAATACCTAAATATCCTCTTCTATTAGAGTCGCGCGAAATGACAATTAACTTGCTAAAAACGTTTTCAATTTGTGAGTAGCGAGCTATTTCCTCTCCAACTCCTGCCGCGGTATCCAGTGCGAAAACAAGATCGGCTATTAATGCCTGCAGAATCTCCTGCAAATCAGGGTCTCTTACAAATAGTTTAGTAACGGATTGTATTTGAGGGTCGTCCGGTAGAATGACAGTAGCTTTCGGACTTTCTTGTCGGATGCTGTTTTTGATCCGAAGTCTCTTCTGAAAACCACTTGAGTTATGTCCACCCGGCCCCCAAAGAACAATTGTAGGCACGTGGCGAATTCTTGCGTCGTCCAAGAGACGTTCGTACTTTTTTCGTACTATAACTACGTCTTCGGGATCCACTCTTTTATTTATTCTTGGGCCGACAATCTATTAACAAAGCATTTGCCAATTTCTGACAGCTCAAAGGAGAAGTCAGCGAACTCAACAAGCGTCCCTGTCCCGAGACTACCAAAAAACACGGTTGACAGACCCGCGCTGGGCATAACGTACTTTACGTTGTTGGTCCAATGTGGTTGTGTGTCGATAATGTGCAGAATAGTGGGGCCTGGAACTAGAGACTTCAACGATCGGTAAAGCCGATTCCCTTGATCGGGATTCTCGATCTGATCCACGCTGGCCCTTACAAGATTTGCAGCTTCTAGTATTGAAAGGACGGACCGAATATCTTCTGTTGGAAAAAGCGTCTGTAAATCAGTCGTTTTTAAAGGAGCTTCGTTAAGTAAGTGCAAAATTGTCGGACCGAGAGGCCAGGTGGCTGCCAGCGCTCGATAGCCTTGCCGCTCTTCAGTGCCATCCTGTTGTTCGGTCCATTTTGACGAATTGTCGGCTACTGATAAGTGATCCTTCGACTGTGGATCATCATAGATTCTGGATTCCGACGAGTCAGAGTTTCTTCGCTCGTTTTTGGTTCCTCTCACTCGTCTGCGTTCCAACCCATTCCAATCTTGTGAAGGTGAAGGCGGCGGATTCATTAATGCCTCGCGAAGGCCGCTCCTGCCGAGATGCCGAACAAGTATGTAAAACATGGACCAGGGTGTGCCCTTATCATGAAAGGATAGAAATGAAGGATCCTGACGTTGCTCGGCAATTTTGAACTTATGAACTTCGTATAGTATTCGCAAGCGTCTGCGAATATCGCTCGGAGTAAGATCCAATCCCCAAGCCTTAGGCGTTTGACTGTCAAAAACATCTTGTTGTATGGAAGTCTGAATAGCCCAAGCAAAATTATATCGTAGAGCTAGGTTCATTTTGAGAATCAATCGTACAAATCGGCTTTGTAGCCGCTCAACTGTCATAGTATTTGTAAGAAGTCGGGTTTCTAAAACAATCGGAATTACAGCGACAAGAACCCCCACGATCACAGCTAAAACCAGCTGAAGTAAAGAATTGTTCAGAGATCTGACTAGTAATAAAAAACCGAATATGCCCATGGTCCATTCGACCAAGAAGGACATGAGTAAGAACCCCCAAACCTTACGGGCCGCCCGCCACATATAACCCCGAGAGTTTTGATAAAACTCAGCGTAAAGAAATAACAGATGAGTTAAAGCAACCCCTACCAAAATGGCCAGAAGTTCAATAAAACTTGCCTGCCCCTGAGTCATGTATTCCTCATATCTTCAAGGTCTTTTGGTGATATTTCTCGCATGCCAGACCCTAACATGTTTGCGGTTGTCGGAAGGACACGTCATAGTACTAAGTTTAATTGAAAAACTGAATTTACTTTGGCTTTTTGAGCGCAATTCGCGCGTTCAAGGCTTTCAATTTGTGGTTCATGAAAATGGTATTTTTGTCATTCGCGAGCGAGAGTCAGAGTCTCGTAGCCAGACGTAATAAGTTCAGCTCTCTCAGTCTTGAGCGGAAAGAGGCACTGACTGACAGGAGTAAACTGCTGCAAATGTCGGGCTGCGATCCGCCTAGCGTGGCTTCGCGTGCTGGATTAGAGCACTTGTCGCAACTGTTGGAAGAAACTGAGCACTTCCGTGGTTGGCGTCAAGAGAAAGTTGCGAAGATTGTCCAGCGTGGGGAGACGATATGACTGGAATTGGCCCCAGCGACTTTTTTCGCTTAGTCGTGTTCGTAATTGCAAGTAGCAACAGAGGTCTTGAAACAACGTAAATCGGTCATCAATGCTGATTATCAATCTTAGATAGGATTATGGAGCCGGCAATTATCTTCTGAACGGCCTCGGGAGCGTAACCCACAAACCAGCCAACTAGTTTTGTGGCTTTTTGCAGCTCAAAGAGCATTGTCCCATACCGAATGGTCCCTGTATTTTGCTCTTCATAATCCAGCCATACAAAGTCTCCATGCTGAATCTGTCCGCGTTTAATTAGCAACTGAATTCGATCGTCTTCCCAGTCAAACCCTCCACTTCCTACGATTTCTGATTCAACAATTGCGAGCTCCAAATCAATCTTGAACTCGATAAGCTTTCCTTTTTCCTGTTTGACATACCCTGACCACGATCCCGTAATCGCCTCGCATTGCCTAAGCGTTGGACAGGCAAGTTCAGTTTGAGTGAGCAGTTTCTTTGGCGTACTGATGCTGAGTAGTCCCTCGTTTTCTTCACCTACGTACTGATAGACGAATTGAGTGATGTCATGTTTTAAGCGCGCGGAAAGGGCTTGAATCTAGTTCGACCTACATGGGGGATTAAGTCTATCGAAGGCTCTGCCACTAACAAGAATCTGGGAGCCGTCGGCGAGATTCATGATCCGTGACGCTATATTTATTCCTTCGCCCGCAAGATTCTGTCGGTTGTTAATGTCAGCAATCAGTATGTCGACATTATCATTGAGGCCGATACGAACTTCGAAACGGCCTTCATCGGTGCTCGATGCATTGTAAGTCTCAATCCGCCTCAAAATGTCTCTTGCGATCCTTAAGTCAATCGCGGGTTCTTCAATAATATTAATCAAGACAATACAGATTCCATCACCAGTTGGAAGAAAAACTCTTTGCGATTCGTGGACGCCGTGGTCCTTGACTGAGTCTCGGACAATCTTGTTCAAGTGTTCGATAATCTTTATCTGAAAGGCCTCGCGTTTAAGAGTAAACGCGACGACATCCAAAAAGATGTAATAGGCCAAAACACGATCTCCATGTCTGACCATGCCGTCTGTTGGTACTGTGTAATTCATTCTGAGCTTCCTATGCTGATGGTTGAGAGTCTTTTGCAGATTTGGGTTAGAAACTTTGTGAGTGTACGCATTTCAAAAATGCTGTATGAGTACGAGGCCAAATTCTACTTTATCCTAATCGAGTTTGGTATCTCAGAATCTCGGGTTCGTCCATTGTTAGGGCCAGAAATAGAGAATGTCGTTTCTGTCTTCCCGGACTTGCACAAGACGACATTTGTGCGCTTGTGGGAGTTAATAGCTGATCACTGGACGCCGGATATTACTCAGCACCAGATCGCGGAAGCCTCATGCATCGGAGAACGCGACAAATGGTTGGATGCCGAACGCGCCGACAATCCGATTCAGTTCAGCATACACCAAACTGATTCCAGGTTGGGCTTAACGGAATCATTCCATGCCGTCGTCACGACCGAAGTTCAGAACGGTCCGTTCCGTGAGGCGTGTGGATTGTTTGAGGTGACTATGGATCGATGGATCAACGGGAGCGCGACCAGCGCGGACTATAACATCAGACCCTGGCAATAGCCTTTCGGGTCCGAGCCATTCTGGTTCCCAACCTATACGGCAGAAAGTACGCTTCCAGATCTTTGGGATCATGAAACCGATATACCCAGAGAGATTGCGTTGAAGCCCGCGCTCCATTAAAGCGATGAGGAGCTTGTCAACGACAACCGCTCTTTCTCAGGAGTCGTCAGGGTGGTCCGGTCAACGACCAGCCGACTTGTTTCGAATATGTGGGAGTCTCTAGGCAACGAACCTTCAATCAAAAACGGGAACCGCTCCTCGATCATATACGGAATGGTCGTTGGATTGGAGCGGATGACGCCCATAACTCTACCAGCCTCGTTGCGCGACACGAAATACTCTGTCTCGAGCGTGTCATATCGATCAAATTCGAGGTCATTGATTGCATAGACGTCACGCCAGCCTTCTTTGATGAAGACTTCAGCGTACCGCAATTGGTGTTGCTCACGAACAAGATTGCCGGCGAAGTGGTGAGATGTCGAGATCGAGACGCAATCAATCATTTTCAGCATCGATCCTAGCTATTATTGGAGGGCGAGCGTGTGAATCAATGTTCTTATACTCGATAAGTAGTACCCCGATCCACCGCCGTAACTTGGAATTTACTATACACAGTGATGGCGGCAGCGACAGAGACTATTCCCGGAGCGGAGCTTTGTAAGGACGATCTCCAAGCAGGCGATTAGAGCTCTCTGGCGACTGTTGGATAAACCGAGCATTCCGTCGTTGGCGTCAAGACAGGAAAGTTGCGAAGATTGTCCACTGTGGGCTGCCTCAGGACTCGGTTAAAGCTTTGTGCGCCAAGACTACTGCGTCCGCGAGATTTGGAAGAAACTGACCATTTCCGTCGTTGGTGTCAACAAGAAGTTGCGAAGATTGTCCAGTGTGGGGAGAGATAAGACAAAGGCAGCTGGAAACCGTTCGGGCGGCCTGTCTCTGTTCCAGGCCGTATTAGGAATGAAAATGCACTCGAAAGAATGCCTAAGGTCTACCTTTTTGCTTTGCTTTCTCTGACAACGTGTAATAGAGTGCGCCGTGATCCTCCTGACTCCCACTGCGTAAGGAAGCTCAGATGCTACGCTCCTCCATTCTTCCTTGGGTGAACAATATCAAAAAAGTCATCCCTTCCATCCGCCGGAGCTTTTCCAATTTCTAGCAGCAGCGAGCAGATCTCTGAAGGAGTTCAATACATCACTTGCACCCTTACACCATCATCAAAATAAGGAGCCCTCCATGCACTCACAAACGAAACCCACTCATCTTTTGCTCGTTCTTGCGTTGCTCATGGTCCTGCTCTGAAAAAAACGCGCGTCAGAGAGAACACGAATGGTGTTCTGCCAAGAGGCAGAGGCTAAGCCGAAGTATTATCTGCGGTTCTTCAGGCCGCTACGGACAATTCTTCGACGGTGACTTTTAGGCCGAGCATTTGCAAACGACGCAAGTAGTATTCTCGTTGCTGCTCGACATGTTGACGATCAAAGTAATCACCGCCGAGTTCGGTGTAAGTTTGATCGTTCTGCAATACATGAAAGATGATCACCAACAACGAATGAGCCACGGCCACCAAAGCTTTCTTGCGGCCCAGGCGCTTGACCAGGCGGAAGAACTGACTGCTCAAGTAGCAGTTTTTCTTCCGGCTGGCCCCCCAAGCCGCTTGCACCAGCGCCGAACGCAAATAAGTGTTGCCTTTGCGGGTGCGGCCCGACAATCGCTTGCCGCCCGTGGCTTTGTTGCCGGGACAGATACCGGCCCAACTCGCCAGGTGCGCATCGCTCGCGAAGGTCGCTTTCATCTCTACGCCAATCTCCGCCACGATGATTTCAGCCGCTCGTGGCCCAAGTCCGGGGATCGTATCCAGGTTGTCCCGAGCTCGGGCCAGCTTAGGGCGCTCCTGCAAATAGCGGTCGATCTCTTTAGTGACGCGCCGATCCGCCGCCTCCAAATCTTGCCAACGTTGCAGCAATTCTCGCAGCACGAAGCGTTGATTCACCGTCAAGCGCCCGTGCAAGGCGCGCTCCAACTGCGGCCGCTTCTCTTTGAGTTGCCGCTGGGCCAGGGCCGCCAGTTTCACCGGGTCAGTTTCCCCCCGGGCCAAAGCCCACAAGATCGTTCGTCCGCTCGCGCCCAAGGCATCGCTGGCCACCTGAGCGAGCTTGATGTTGCCACTCTCGATCAGCTTCTGAATGCGATTGGCCACTGCGCTTTGCTCGCGCACCAAGCCCTCGCGATATCGCGTCAACTCACGCAACTCACGAATCTCCGCTGGCGGAATGAAACTCGCCCGCAGCAAACCGTGCCGCAACAGATCGGCCAGCCACTCCGCGTCTTTAACATCGGTCTTGCGACCACGCAAAGCATGCGCATGTTCGGGATTGATCAAGATTACTTTGAGCGCGTCTTCCAGGATGTTGAAAACCGGCTTCCAGTAAACCCCCGTGCTCTCAATCGCTATGTGCGTGCAGTGCGCCGCCAGCAGCCAATCGCGCAAACGCAGCAGATCATCGGTCATCGTCGAGAAGGTGCGAATCTCCTTCTCCCCATTGGCCAACAGCAAACATGCCACCAACATCTTGGCGTGCACGTCAATCCCGCAACAGACTTCATGAACGACCTTCATCGATGCTCCTTTCAACCAGCCGGGAAAGCCTCCATCAGAAAGATTCTGCTCTCCAAGTTCGCGCGCGCACGCGACATCATTCGCTGGTACCTCGGCAAGGCTCTCGGATCAAACTCTGTGTCGGGCTCGGCGAGCAGCCACCGGCGCCAACCACTAGCGACCTCCATTCCACGCTGGCTGAAAGTTAGCTTACTTATGCTTTTTCAAAGATCAACTTTTTCATGTTCGGTGGTGCGCCACCGCGCATGCTTAACTCTGTGGCATGGGAGGCCAGAAGCCTCTCTGCGCTCAAACAACGATCAGCCAGGTTACGAGCGCGGCACTCCGCGACACCAATGGTCAAAAAATCATTCAAACGCCTAGCGCGCTACACGCGGTTTTCGTTAGCGGATCTACAGTTAAGTACATGACGTCTACCGACGGAATCACATGGTCCGCGCCGCCCGCTTTGTCTACTGTCGCGACCGGCGCTTCGCGACCAGCCATCGCCGTAGCTGGAAACATAATCGGCGTAGCCTATGTACAGGGGATTTACATTTATTACAGGTACAGACTAAGTAACGGAACCTGGAGCCCGGCAGTCCAAATGGGGGCAGGCCCAGACGTAGCGATGGTCGGCTACGGTTCAACGATGCATCTCGCGTTCGGTGGATTCGAAGTGATGTATCTTAGTTTTCCGGCCACCTCTCCGTCAGGCAATGGATGGCAGACGGTTGCGGGGAGTCTCCTTTGTGGAAACACTACCATATACATGCCTGCCATCGCGGTGATGCCAATGAGCGCCTCAAACGCAACAGCGAGAGTGCGCATCGCCTACTTCAAGCGCTGGACGCCCGATTTCACTTGTCCGAATTCGCCCACTACATTTGGGCTGGAGCTATATGAGAAACAGGGTACGGGTGGTGGCTTTGCTTCGGTAATTTCCGGCTTCGGTCAGACCACCGGTTATCCCTATGGAGTCTCTACCTCACTCGCCGCCAATATCAGCACGGGCGAGTTCTATCTTGCTGCATCGTACGTTGATAACGGGTCTGTTACTTTCATCAAATATCAGGACGTTTGGAATAACGGTCCCTGGCGTAGCGCGCAAATACTTCCGACGCAGGGTCTGATCGACATAGCCGCTGCGAGCTGCGGCAAATTTCGAATTGCCGTAAGCGATATCGTTAGTGGAAATGGGACCTACGGACCAACCTGGTATCGTACAGGGCAGTGGTCAGGCGTAAATCCAACCTGGGCCGAGCCGCAAAAAGTACAAGTGACAGCGCTGGGCAGAGATCCGCAGGCTTTCTTTTGGACTTCTTCTCGTGAAATCCATGTAATGTTTGAAGAGTCATCAGGAACCTCTTATTTTGTGAAGCACAATCTGGTTATACGGAGACGCCCCGCGCTGTACGATTGCCGAATCAAAGATGTTAGAGAAGAACCGCCTGACACGGTTACTCAAGTGCGTGAATGAACACTCGAGTTCGATGAGCTTTTCCGTGGGTGGGCGTCAAAAGCAAGTTGAGCGCGGTAGGACTGCCCGTTGCCCGACAGCCCCCGCACAGATCCCGGCGTGCGGTTTTCCCGCACCGGGCTCTTCGTGAATACTCGCTTCCGCAACAAGATTAGAGTGAACTTCTGATCACTCTGCTCCTGGTTCGCTATCCCCAACATTGAGGTTTGCACTGTTGTCCGGTCCTTCATGCCCGGTCAGTGTTTCCTTTGCTGGCTTCGTATCACGTCAGCCCCTTCCCCCTTGTGAACGGCTCTCCCGCTCTCCGAGTATTATGAGCTGATCTGACTCCCAACTCGTCTTCAGTTCACCTATCGTTTCCGTCGGCTTCACTTACCTCGCTGCAAAACGAGGAACGAGTTGGGCCTCCCAAGTTCTCTAGTGTTTCTCTTCACACATGCCACGCTCTTTGCGACCCCGGCAGACCCTCGGCAACCTCACCTTTTACGGTTGCTCTGTATTGGCTTCTGGATCTTCGACTCCATCGCCGTCTGCTTTGTTGGACTTGACGAGGCTATATCAAGCTTCGGAGAGTGCGGTCTCTCTTACGGCCTATGTGATGCCCTGTGTACGCTTCAATCGTTTCGTTCGATGAGTGACTCACCTCCTCGACGACTGCAACACTCGGTATGAGTGGTTGGTTTGACCTTACTCAATTGGGACTTTCACCCAATCAGAAACACCAAGCTTGCTTGGCGCACCGAAGATTGTCCACTGTGGGCTACCACTGGCCACGCGCTGAGCACTCGTAGGCACTTACCCGCAATGCTCACGACTCGGAGTAACTGGCAAAATTAAGCGCTTCTCGCAATTGAGGGAGAAACTGAGCACTTTTGTGGTTGTGGTCATTAAAAAGTTGCGAAGATTGTCCAGTGTGGGGAGAAATATTCGTTAATGATCTAAGGACAGGCCACCAGCAAGGGTGGCCTTAAGTTTTTGTACCAGTTTTCACCTCGCTAGAAATCAAAAGATCGCTTATTTCACGATACACCGCCGAATACGATGTCAACTGAGATTCGGAAAGATATGGAGGGAGTAAAACAAACCACAAACTGAGGTTGATGACCCGTAGCAAGTCGTGATTATGTGTTACCGCCAGGTCCTTCGAATTATTGAGTCGCCGTCAGTCGCATTTTGTGCCTCCACAGAACGGTTTGCCGAACTATTCAAGTGTGATGAGACAATCGATCATGCTCCCTCGATGACTCACGTTCTTTAATTTAGCTAAGGTAGTTTAACCCCAGGTTTCGATCAGGCCCGCAGACACGAGTCTCTGCCTGGCTTGTTCAAGACGCCAGGCGGCCAGATGATCTTCCGCCATTCGCAGATCCTATATGTGTGTTAGCGCACATACAGGAATGCTAGGATTCTCCTACTAGGCTCCTCATCAAGCCTCCTCATACCCGATATGAGGCTAAGGGTGCTGCTGTGCCGAAACAGGGTAGCGCCCTTTAATCTTGTTTGCCTGAACTAGGCTTATTGGTTCACTGGGACATCCAATATCACCTGATCAGTAAATGCTTGAGTGAGATTCGTCGAAAGGTTCGGCGATGAGACTTGAATCCTGCAACGAATCTCATCATCATCTATTGAAATAGTATCAGGATCCTCATCGAGCAAGAGCCTACTGACAACCGCCTTATGTTCGCGCTCTATTGATTGGCTTTGGTTTTTACCCGTCACGGGAATTAGACCTCCGCCAACGAGCCTCAAAGGCGTTCCGGTCGTACCGCCGGGAGGATCCACCCCGATTAGCACGGCTTCGTCTGCGAAGGTCATTCCAAGTCCGACTAAATTACTTTCAACTTGGCTGAAGTTGACCGTGTAGGTCACGACGACGTTGAACTTAGTGCCTACTGGGGTACCTGCGCGGGTCATAGTAAGTTTGCGGTTCGTTACTGTTGGCATGATTCAATTCTCCTTAATGCTTTAGGCGGTGAAGAACGTAGCAGATCTCAAGGGAGCCCCTAGCAGTTAGAGGAATGAGACTAAGCGGGAGGAACGTATCACCGCATGCTTTTAGTGAGTCCGTGCGGTAGCTCACATATCAACAAGATAGGTTGAGGCAAACGCTACTCTGAGGCAAAGGCTAGCGCTCCCGATCTGCTCTATAACTTGCTATGCTGGCCTGTCGTTTCCCTAGACAAATTCAGCCAACGCCGATCGATGCCCTGGAGAGACAGCGAAACAAACACTAGCGCGTCGAGAAGAGAATTCTATTGGCGAAGCGAGAACCAACCACCGCAGTGGGAGCAGTTCGAAGTGAGTGGGCAGATTAAGGCGCTCCCAACGCAACGAAATTGGATCCGATGATGGCGCTTAGATGTGAGTAAGGAGCTTCGCTTTCATCATTTGATCCTCAAGAGTCGGGGATTGCGGCCATCAAGGAGCTGCAACGTGAGGAAGGTGGAAGAATCTTAACGGAGGCATTGGCAGAGAAGAATAGGACAAGTTTGGCGAGTACAGAATACCCAGGGGCAAGACGCTCGAAAGAACGCCTGATGTAGTCTGCCTTTTTGTTTTGCTTTCTCTGATGGCGTGAAATAGATTGTGCTGTGTTCCTGACTCCCACTGCATAAGGAAGCTCACATGACAGCCTTATCAGGTACACGCGGCTTCTCTGCGGGTAGCTGGGAAAAATACTCCTAACTAACAACAACCTCAATGCGACCCGCTGATTGGCGTGTACATGGCGCGCTCACGTTCTTTGGGGGCGGAGTAGACAGCAGGTCTTTTAGGAAAGCCAGTTTTATAAGGAACCGGATAAGACAGCGAGGTGGTGGTTCAAGATGCCACAAGTGCCATGAATGTATTAAGAAGTAATCTGTGAAGGGAACATACTCAATGCCAAATTCTCCTTTTCAACCACATGAGTGCAAGGTAAACCCCAGGCTGTGTTTTATGAAATGCCATTCGATCCTGCACTTAAAAAAGTTTATGACATAGTTCAGAAAACCATAGAGGATCAGTGTGGATTGATTTGTATCAGAGCCGACCACATAGCTAAATCAGAGCGTATCACTAACGCTATTTGGGCACATATTAACGAAGCACGACTCTCAATTGCAGATTTGACCGGTCGTAATCCCAATGTCTTTTATGAGCTGGGACTGACACATGGTTGTCATAGACCTGCCATTTTACTGACTCAGAATCCGAACGATGTTCCTTTCGATCTCAGAGAAATTCGATACATAAAATACGATCTCAATGACTTAACGAGCTTGATAGAAGTTCTACCTAGTTACGTTAGGAATTACATTTCTACAATTCCACGCGACTGGGAACGAAAGTATCATCCACCAAACTGGGACGGCCCCTATATCAAGATTACATCTTTGGAAGCCCCTTCAGAAATCTCGCTTAACGAACCGTTCGAGATAGTTCTCAAAGCAAGAAATAATGGGAAGCTCGCAGCTAATCAAGGCTATTTCTCTGTGTCCTTTCCCGGTGAAGTAAAGCAATAAGTCCCGGTGGAGTAAAGCAATTAAGACTTGAAACCAATGCCAATTCCAAGATCGGAACAAAATAGGAACAGAGTACGAGTCTTGGGCTAACGAACGGATCAACTGTCATATCCTATTGCCGAAGGGTTTAAGTATGATGAAGAGAAACCAGTTTGGCCGAGCGGAACGGAATATTTTATTAGAGTTTCCGGGTATGCAACTCGTAGAGGATTTCTCTGGTTTTATTTGAATGCCTGTTGCCGTGATGAAACTTCTGGTCAATGGAAATGGGATCCTGAGAAACCACTACTCGATATTGATCAGCGGAAGAGAGTGTTTATTGTGGAGTAATCGAGGTAACTTGATTGCCCCGCCAAAACTTTATTGCTTCTGATAGCATTAGGTGAATTGATCTACTCATCGGGCGGCCTAACAACTCATTCAACCGGACGCGCCGGTGGCGTGCTTTTCATCATTCTTCCTGCGGCGTTTGTTGAATGACGTTCGCGGCGCGCCGGTTAATTCGGGCGTTGGGCGGAGATGATGATGAAGCCACATGAGGCGCGGAGTGGTTGATTCAAGCTCCGCTACCCGCAATGAGCCGCCCCACAATTCGGTGTTTTAACTAAGCCGGATTAGGCCACTCCGATTCAAGATCGGGAGGGATTCTCAATCGTGCCGCGTTTGGATCCACCGTTATCTATTTCATGTTATCCAGGCCGGAGTGGTGGAGTAAATCCATCATCACCAGCAAGCTTCTTCCCAACGAGAGCACTTCGCTGGGACGATCCGTAACGGCCTTCGATCCGGTAGCAGACCCTGAGGACACGGGGGACCGATGAACTTCGGCGAAGACGTGGAGGCGTTTACGCGCTTTATGCGCTCGACGAAGGCGCCGCCCCGTGACCGCGTGCTCGTGCCCAACGACGATGTCGATCCTGGTTCGGGGCTCTTCGATAGTCTCAAGTGCTCGGTCTGTCACACGCGCGCGATTGTAACCACGCTTAACCCCGCCACTACGTTCAACGGCGGGACATTCACTGTCGGTGAGGCGCTCGCCAATAAGATCTACCGTCCGTTCGGGGACTTTCTGCTCACGACATCGGCACGGGCGACGGGATCGTGGAAACGAACGGAGAGTTGACGCGCAATATGATGAGAACCGCCCCCCTGTGGGGTCTCAGAACGCGCGACCGGCTAATGCACGACGGAGGCTCATCGAGCCCGCCGTCGAATAGCGGGGCGCAGTCTTTCACCATGAACGAGGCGATACTGCGACACGCCGGACAGGCGACGGAGAGCAGAACCCTCTTTCAGGCGCTGTCGCCGATCAAGAAGGCACAACTATTTAAGTTCCTAAATCGCTGTAAGAGAGCAGCATTTGCTTGAGCGTTTGGAGCGGGCCGGGACTCAACCTACAAGTTTCAGCTTGGGAAGCTGATGCTCTACCATCGAGTTACGCCCGCTCAATTTTTGCTAGTGAAAGATAGTTAATGGGCTAGTGTCACGGGCTGTGTAGCAGACTGTTTGGACGTTAGTTCAATGCATTTACCCTTGTTACCCGTATAAAAGTTTGTAGACGGATTTTTGCCTTTCTTCATCTTAGCTAGACCGCACAGCTTGTCCGGAAAGTCGTAGAAAGTTGTGAAGATTGTCCACTGTGGGGAACCAAAAACTCCTAACAAAATCAAAGACAGAGGCCGCCGATGATGGCGGCCTTAGTCGTTTGTGCCGTTTTTTGCCAAACGGGAATTAATTGTTCAGTTCTGCCTCTGCCGTTGGAGTTGACGTTCGCAGGAATGAGGGCTCAACTGCTGCCGCCGCGAGATTGAGAGCTTGTCGTCTGATGTGGCTATAAGTCTTGAGCATCTGTGGCGAAACATGACCTACTTGGGCCATGATGGTTTGTTCAGGCAAACCCTTTTCGGCCATCGTCGTTACCGCTGTATGCCTCAGATCGTGAAAGCGAATAGTCTGTAATCCCGGATAAATCACTTCGCCATCTTCACCCCGAGCCGCTTTGTTGCGTATTGAGCGCCAAGCGGAGCCACGACGTGATTGCTTGCGTTGGATCAATTTTCTGCTCGCGGCCATGCCAAGGGAATACAAAATGATCGGGCTCCATTGCGTTGACAAGTCGCGCTTTGTCTCGTAGCTGAGCGAGTGTTTCCCTGCATACGTTATTGAGCGTTGGCGAACGCCATCCCGCTGGCGTCTTAGATCGCCTTATATCGAGCACTCCGGCCACGAGATCAACGTCTTTCCATTGAAGGGCCTTTATCTCGCAGGATCGCATACCACAATAAGCGCCTAAAACGGCTGCCGTGTAAGCATAAAGCCAGTCCGCAGCCTAAAATAACTAAGCATCGAGCATCCGTTGTGTGATTTTCCTCAGAATTCGTATAGACCATCGTCTAAGCTGATGCGGACTGGCCTGTTTCATGCTTCGCAAATTAGCTTCAACCAGTGATTTGAGACCTTCTGTAGACTCATAAAACTGTACATTGTAGGGAGCGATATCGAAATGAAGTTTCGTACCTTTTCTTGCAACGAGCAGAACGTCACAAGACAGATTATCAACGCCAAGTGCAAATCCTAATTCAAAATAGACATTAGGTCGCTCATAACTGAGGTCACCGATGATGAACTCCGACTCTAATATCAATTTGAAGACGTTTCTCATTACAACAGCGGAGCCACTCACCTTATCCGCGCGAAATGCAGTCATCCCACGATTCGAGCATGCTTGGTCGATAGCCTCAAAGGTTTCATTCATGCCCTCTCCTGAGAATGGCATGATTACAAACACTTGATTCTTTATCCAAGCGGGCATTTTCCCTCGTGGTTGTATTGAACCATACGGACTAAGTTGCGGTTACTACATTTATTTCGAGAGCCGTACCCATTAACAATTCTATTAAGCTGGCGTGAAACTCGTTAGCTGGAGAGAGTCGAACTCCCGGCATGAGGCTTTAATCATGGATAATCTACGCAAGACTCTGTGTTACTCGGGTTACAGCACGTTCTTCGGTAATTGCGTAACTATTTTTCATTCAGAAGGGCTTGAGGCAACTCTTTGTGTCGGTTGGAAGTTCTGGTCCGTGACGGAAGAGTGCGAACTTTGCAGAATTTCGCGTAACCTTCGACTGACCTCCTGTGTCGCTGAGTCCGGTGTCTTCGAAAGACCCAAGAGTTTAAGCTGTGAGTCTATTTGCTCAAGGACAATGGTAATTAGCTCGCTCGCGTTGTCCAACTGATCTCCCAACGTCTTACTCAGTGATTCACGCGCGACCCCATCTGATGGTTTCAACAACGACGATTCTCGAAGGGCATACTCGGTTAGATCAAGATAGCTGCACAGAATCGTCAGCGCCATGATCAGCGAGTAAGGAGCCTGATCGTGCACCAGAGGACTGGCTAGAAGAGCCTTTGTCGCCGTCGGCGGCACGCCGAGGTGATAAGTCCCCCCGCTCTGCCCAGCTCTCAACCTGTCCCTCTTGTGCTCGCACATCGGTTTGAGGTATCCCAACTCGGAACGAGAAGTTTGCAGAATTCGTCCGTAGAGTCTGCGGGCGTCACGACGCGCCCTTACGCGCTCGACCCAGAAAGCCAGCAAAACACCGACCATTGCACCACCGAGGTTCGCAAAGAAGTTCACCGCGAAATCTCTGCTGGTTAGGAAGGATCTTACGGCGTGCAGAATCGAGTCCATGCCACGAGAGTCGCGAAATCCAAAGCCGGTGTCAAGCAGATTGCAATAACCAAGATCGCGATTCGGGAGGGAATGGGGCGCACGCCTTTTTTGTTTTTCTGCCCTCGTTGATCGGCTGCCCCCTAATCTTCACTCGGGAAAGATCGACCTCCCGGCATGGGGGTAGTGCCGGTCAAGAGCATAACTTCCAGCAGCCAATTCGCTGCTTCACGGTGTTTAAAACCATCTCGTGCCATTAGCTCATCAAGTTTGGCGCGACACTTCTCCGGGTCGATATATGCAAGGTCGATAAGGAGGGCATCAAAGCCATCATTGTCGTGTCCTTCGTCTAGCCCGAGTTGAGCGGCTTCCAACAGCGGTTCGAGGTAATCAGCCCCTCCCAAGTAGCAGATTGGATCAGCCCTCGGGGGTCACCCAAAACCGGCCATGTAAGGTCACCTCAAAACCGGCCATATAGAAGAAGTCGCCCGGGACGTTGACGACGCATGCAGGGCCAGTAGCCTGCAGCGTCATGAGCAACGTATTGAGCGAACGACAACAAATAATCGCTTTAGGTAGGCTCGGCTGGTCCTTGCGCCGCATCGAGCAAGCCACTGGTGTGCGCCGCGAGACGGCGAGCGCCTATCTCAAGGCCGCGGGCGTCCTGGTAAGAGCACCCGGCTGGGAAAGAGCAAAACCGGCCATAGAGGTGGCCACCGACTCTGAGCCGAAAAACGCTGACAAAGGAGCCAACAATCAGGCCGCCAAAGACGCAAAACCGGCCATGCAGGTGACCACTGACTTTTGCCTCAACAAGTCAGCGAGCAAGCCGCCGCCAACAGCGACCACACTCAGCAATTGTGAGCCGTATCGCGAGTTCATTCAGGAGTCGTTAGGTCGTGGCCGGAATGCGACTGCAATCTACCAGGACCTGGTTACCGACTTCGGCTTCGCGCACAGCTATCAAAGCGTAAAACGCTTCGTCAACAAACTGCAGCCACCAGAACTGAAGCCAGCGCGCGCGGTGATCATCACGGAGCCAGGTGAGGAAGCCCAGGTGGATTACGGCACTGGACCATGGGTTCGTGATCCGGAGAGCGGCAAGTACCGACGCACGCGTCTGTTTGTGATGACGCTCGGCTACAGTCGCAAGTGCGTGCGTCTGCTCACCTTTCGTTCCAGTAGTCGCATCTGGGCTGAGCTACATGAGAAAGCTTTCCGTCGTCTCGGTGGTAGCGTGCGTGTCGTTGTACTCGACAATCTGCGCGAAGGGGTCTTGAAGCCGGATATTCATGACCCGACGCTCAATCCACTCTATCGTGATGTGTTAGCTCACTACGGCGCTGTGGCCCTACCGTGTCGCGTTAGGGATCCTGATCGCAAAGGCAAAGTTGAAGCTGGCGTGGGCCATGCCAAGAAAACGCCACTCAAAGGTCAACGCTTCGAGAGTCTGGAGGCAGCGCAGGCTTATCTCGATCGTTGGGAGACAAACTGGGCCGACACCCGCATTCACGGCACCACCAAACGACAAGTGGCGGCGATGTTTGCCGAGGAGCGTACGCACTTGTTGCCACTGCCACTCGAACCTTTTCGCTTCTATGAATATGGACAACGGGTAGTGAACCTTGATGGCTGCGTGGAAGTAGCAGCGGCTTACTACAGCGCACCGCCAGGCTGGATCGGGCGGCGACTCCCGGTGCAATGGGACGGTCTCTACGTGCGTTTGCTCCATCCGCAAAGTGGTCAACTCTTACGCGAGCACCTGCGCCAGAAACGCGGTTGGCATCGCATTCAGGAAGAAGATCGCTCACCACGCACGCCCTCATCAACACGGCAACTGCTGGAGCGCGCTAATCGTGCCGGCGACAATATCGGCAAGCTTTGTCAGGCGATCCATCAACACCAGGGGCAGATGGGTGTGCGGCGCATTCTGGGTGTGCTCTCACTAGCCAAGCGGTTTGGCCCAGTCAGAGTCGAAGAAGCGTGTACTGAAGCACTCAAACTCGGCGTGCGGGAGTACCACTTTGTGAAGCGTTACCTCGAGCGACAACCAGCCCTCCCGCTTACTCTGCAACAAGTTGATCCACTGATCCGTGAGCTCCAGCAGTATCGCGACGTCATTCAACTAAGAATAAAGGAGTCGGAAGCTACATGAATCTGATTGAGTTACACCAGGCTTTAAAACAACTACGTCTCAGCGGCATGGCCACTGTACTGGAAACACGACTGCAACAAGCACAAGCCGAAGCGATGGCGCCTATTGATCTCATCTCCTGTTTAGTGACTGATGAACTGACCCTTCGTGGTGACCGCTTATTGGAACGACGCCGCAAACAAGCTGGCTTTCGCGACTCACTCAAGACACTCGACAACTTCGACTTCAGCTTCAACAAAAAGATGAATCGCAGTTTGCTCTTCGAGTTGGCCAGCGGCAACTTTGTTAACCGGCGGGAAGATGTGCTCTTCCTTGGACCACCGGGCTCGGGTAAGAGTCATCTGGCCCAAGCCATTGGCCAGGCGGTCATTCAACAAGGTTATCGCGTGCTCTATCGAGAAACGCACTTACTCCTGGACGAACTGACCGAGGCGAGCATCGATGGTTCGCGCAAAGAGTTCATTGAAAGTGTCGTGGCCTGGCCTTTTCTGATCATTGATGATCTCGGCATGCGGAAGTTGCCCCTAACAGCGGCCGAAGACCTCCTGGAGATCATCATGCGCCGTTATGAACGCGCCAGCACGCTCGTGACTTCCAATCGGCCGGTTGAAGACTGGGGCAAACTGTTGGGTGATGCGGCCGCGGTCACGGCCATGCTCGATCGCTTGCTGCATCATGGACATGTCCTGAGGTTTGGTCCACGCAGCTGGCGCACTAAATCGGAACTCGTGACGGCTTAAGATAGGAAATAAGGATGGACAAACTCTTCGTGAACGCGTAAAAAAAACCACTCGTCCCGGCCGCACCTCTATGGCCGGTTTTCAAGTGACCTTACATGGCCGCTTTTCAAGTGACCGCCGAGGGATCAGCAAATAACTCTCTGGTCCAGAAGTTATTTTTCGGCGACTGAATAGCAGCCACGAGGGCGGGAAGATCAGCTTCTGTTGCAATGGATTTCAATCGTTCAAATGCCTTAAGCACTCCATCAACGTCGATGTCGCCATCACCAACGTCCTGCCAGGCTAATATTGCTTCGATTTCCTTCTGGATCATGATCCTTGGCCTACTTCCGACTGATAATGGTGACTCCTCCCCTAAGCTCTTCACTCGCGGAAACATCGACATCCCGGCATGTGGTGATACTGTCAGTCTGTCAGTGCGGGAATTGCCCGTTGGAGCAAGTTCTGTCACACATTCGGGCACTCATCTCCGGCCTAACCACTGCTGAGATACTCGGTGACTTGACGATTATCTGTCACTACATGGTCTGCGGTGTCAAAGAATGTGCCTATTAAAGAACTACTCAACGCTTCTTCCCTATTCATCATTCGACCCAGGTACGATTCATCCTGCCAAGGAGAATCTTTAGCGTCCACGACTGACATCTCAAAGTCCGATTCGGTCGCCCATACTTGCATAGTCACGGCGCACGTTTCTGGAAAACCCTTATAGCCTTCACGGACACCGATGGCCAAATGCACTAACCTACCGGAATGGCATTTATGCATCGCCACAAGATAAACCGCATAGCCTCTGCCGTTGTCATAGACTGAGCCGCGACTAACATCGTAAGCTTCATGGCAATGATCGCACGTTCGGCTAACAGCTTGCTGATCAATGCTTATCTGGCTCATTTCACAATCCTGATGGAACAGACAATTCGGCAGCCCAACGCGTTGCTCTTGACCGACTCGGGCAACGCAACTACCAACAAAGCCGCCGCAGTGCTAGCGCGGCTTTGTGTCGTTTTGAGGGCCAGTGAAACTGTGTAGACATTGCGTAACTACCCGCTCATTCTCCAAGTTGGCTTACAATTTCTCTTTCGTTATCCACTGTTCGCCGTGCCGCCGATAGAATATCAAAGGAAAGGGTCAAGTCTTTAGAGTTACTACCGCTGCTGCTGGCGGTAATCACTGGAACTAACCTATGGATAAAGAGAAAGAACGGAAAGTCTTGGGTCTTGTCTACGACGACACTGAATACGCTGAAATAGGTTGATTCGGAAGAACCGGACTTCAAAATCGACACATGAATAGCACTTATTGGTTTGGTGTTGAGGTTACTGAATTCTACGCTACGGAATCCAACGCCCGTCGAACTCCCGGCATGGGGGGGGTACTTGTGATCTCTTTTTCTGTGCCGCGATTTGTGCCAAACGGTTCGAGCGGCACACTGAAAACCACTGAATTACTTGGACTGCCACTAGCGACGGATGGACCACGCCACAAGCTAGATAACCTAAACCCTCTGTGACTTAGTAGTGAATAGGAGTGAGCGGTAGCACTGCGAGGGTACTTCTGTTAACCGGAGGGTTGTAGGTTCGAGTCCTACCTGTGGAGCCATGACTTTCAGACGGAGGCCACTCCTTGAGGGCGGCCTTTTGCTTTAGGACTGTCGTAGGGGGGTCGCAATTAATGGCCTTTGAATATGAGTTAGACTCACGAAGCTTATGGCGTGTCCTAAGTGCGCCGACGTTATCGAGCGGCCTGATCTTCCACATGTGGTACGAAAATGCGAAACCTGCGGCAGAGATCTACTTATCCATGAAATTCAGAGTGATAACTTACGAACATCATTCACCGGCCAACTATAGCCGATAATCATTCGCTCTTGTTGAAGCAGAAAACAAGGCTTCTCCTTCATTTCAACAGAATGCTGACTGCGAGTCGCCAAGCTGTGGCGCGAAGCATGGACCTCAACAAAAACTGTTCCACGCGTATCGCACGTCCGCTCATGACGTTTTGATCAGTTTCGACGGCATACTTGGTTGGCGATTTAGCAATTGGAGACCAGCACAGACGTGGGGATGAGGCGTCGCCTGCCGGGATTCAGTGCAACGGATGCTCAGAAATCAGTGCAGGATCACGGCACCTCGATGAAGCTGGAAAAACGATTGCGAGAAAATTTTTGAACGCGCACCGAAACATCCAACGCATCCAGGGTGAGGTCTCTTAGGGCGTCAAGCCGCAACTTCGCAGTCAACTTTTCAACCGATCCGATCACACCGTTGTCCAGCAACGAAAACACCGATCGCACGTACCTTTGTGTCTCCGCGTACGGTGGAATGCCTCCGGTTATCACACCACGAGCATTCACGATCCTGCCATCCTGTAAGACCAAAGGGTTCCCCGTCAGGAACGAACTCACGGCCCCTTCACCGGCGTTATAAGCCGCAACCGCCAAATCAACTCGGCCACCGAATTTTCTCAAAAGATCGCGGAAATAACGGGCTCCGGCATCAATCGCCTGCTCCGGATTGTGTGGATCACGAAGGCCAAACCGAGCCGCTGTGCTCGGCATGAACTGCATTGGACCACGTGCTCCTTTCGGACTAACTACATTGATCCGGAAGCGCGATTCAGTGAAGCAGATCGCACGCAGAAGGCGAGCATCCACACCATGCCGCTTCGCAGCAGCAACAATAAAAGGCTCCAGCCGGATTGCTCTTTCATGTAGGGCGAGATCGTCATGCCGATCCTGCGCCGCACTAGTCACTACTACAGACATCATCACGACCGTCACACAAATGATTTTATGGACCATGACACTCGGGATCGCAACAGGTGGACCAACGCATGGCATGGGGATTGTTTGCGCATCGCCACGTCATCAATCGTTCGGCGATATCTCGGAGCGGTTGGGCGATGAAAACATCTCAATAAGATTACTAAGGAGTATGAGTCATGAAGAACCTTGCCCAAACTATTCAGCTAACAGAGCTGAACCATTCCTTAACGATCGAGTTGGGCCGACGCCTGATTCGTTACGGTGTCTACGTGAGTTCATTGAAAACGGTAGTTCCCCTTTTGCTGGTGATCGCGGGTGGAGTGATTTCAGTAGCTGCGCAAACACCGTCGGGATCATTCTTCGACGGCAACAGCGCACAATTGGGGAACAGCCTGCGTTCAGTCACTTTCTTTCTGGCGGCAGCAATGATCATAGCCGGCATCATCTTTGTGGCCGTCGGAATCATCACTTCCGGTCTGCGCGAGTCGCTGTCGACGTGGAAGTTCATCACGGGAGCAGCCTGCTTTGCGTTCGGCGGTATCTGTGCCGCGGTCTATGCATTCAGCCAGGGCGAAACCGTGCCGCTCGACAACCAGTTCTAACCGCATCGGCCTGCATGACGTCAGGAGTGTAAGAGATGAGACTGCGTCCAATCAGACCGAACATTTACCTGCCGGTAGTGCGCTTTGGCGTTGCGGATAGCGATTGGCTGTCAGTGCTGTTGATCTCATGCGCGAGCTATCTCGGGCCAATTCCTTTCGGCCTAACGGTGCTGTACGTGCCGTTGCAAATGTGGACGTGGTTACTGGCAACGGCGGGCAGCATTGCGTTCTTTAACTACATTCGCATTGGTCGCCGCCCCTATTGGCTACCACACAAACTGAAGAGTATCTGGCTGCACCACCGGCAATACCCTGCACTACCAAACGGGAAGAAACGACGGTTCCGCAATTCCTGGCTACTTGATTCAGGCGGATCCGGTGTCGGCGGCCAGTTTCAGAAACAAACACAAGATTCGTCATTCATATCGCGCCAGCATGCAGTGCTGGTGATGGACCATAACTATCAAGTTGAGGAGGCTTGGAAGGAAAGATGAAACCAGCTCTCGCTTACGACGAATTAGCGGCGGAAAACGATTTGCGTCAACGCACTACGATGCTCAGGAGACCACCGGGGCGAAGACGTGACTCATCAATAGTCGGAATCTTCAATGATGCCCTCCGTCACAAGGACGGCGCCCTCACTGTGGCTTATCAAGTCGAAATGCCCGCGACCATGTTCGCAGACGACGCGGTGATTGATTATCGCTATGACGAAATGGCGCGTCTCATGGCGTTCGCCAAACCCGCGGGGACACTAATTCAGTTCCGTTATGCAACCATTCCGGATCGCGGTAACGCCATTCTGAAAGTTATCGGTTCCCGATCTCCAACAGGCACACATACGCTTGCTTCATTGCTGCAGGCGTCCAACCTGGATTACCTGGAAAAGGCCGCGAAGGATCTTCCTTACCGTCAAACAGTGCTCACGATGTGGGTGCGAATACCACCACAGCAGCGCACGAGCTCAACGGTAGTTGCTCTCGCAGACTTCAAATCGGCATTGCGTAATGAAATCAAAAGCAATGGCTTCGCCGCTGCTTTGCGACAGATGCCGACGCTCTACACGCACACGGCCGATGACACGGTAATAAGACGTTCACTCGAGGACGAGAAACGCGCCTACGCTCGCGCTAATACCATCTGGCGTCAAATCGAGAATTCCTGCGCCTTGGCGCTGCGACGCTTCACGCGCCAGGAGATCTGGGAAGCGGTTTATTTCGGACAATGTCAGAACGCCACGTCTCCACCGCTGCTACCGGACACGCCGGGCCGCGATCTCCGTGATTATCTCTGCGCCGAGCGAATTGAAGGTGAGCTCAATTATCTGATGCACGGCAATTATCCCGTCGCCATAGTTTCAATGTTCACGCCACCACATGAGTTCGTTACGGCCGATGCGCTAAGAAGTCTGATTGCCCGGCGCGACTTCAATACGAGACATACGATCGTCACTGAATACATCTTCCCTGAACAGCGCAAAGAGACGAAGCGTCTGGACCGGCGCATCCGACAGGTCAAACGCACGTTCACGAAAAGAGACAACCCGGAGGGAGCGGCGGCGCTGCGTAGCCTGCGCGCCGTGCGTGATGAAGTCGCCGGCGCGAGGGAATCGCTCCTACCAACACGCTTCTATGTGATCCTCTATGGCGATCGCGCTCGCAATCTTGTTGAGCTAAGAAAGTCCATCGAAAGGCTGGACGAACAATGCGAGAAGATGATTTCAGGGCTGCGCCAGCTTCCCGGTGCTAACGCGGAACGCGAAGAGGCGGAAGCGTTGCGCGCGCTCTATCCTTCCGCGATCGCCGGTGATCTGAGCCCGAAGCTAACCGGCCGCGAGCTCACCGAGGTTTCAAATTCTGTCGTCGCCCTGACACCAACTGAGGACTCCTGGCGCGGTGCCCAGTCTCCTCACACACTGCTCTCAACGGCGACGGGCCGATTGATCGGCATTGATCTCTTCGATCGCAATCAGATTCCATCGCCACTTATTCAGATCATCGCCGCCCCTCGAGGCGGCAAGTCCATCCTGATGGCCCAATTCGCCTGCGACGTACTCGCGAGTCTCAGAGACGCGAGTGTCAACGCCATTGATATCGGTGAGACTTTGCTGCCGTTAGTGACGGTTCTCGGCGGCCGTTATGTCCGGCCGCAGCCCGATCAAGTTCGCGCGATCAATATCTGGTCCTACCCGCAACTCGGAGACGCCGAGAAGCCGGATGACGTGCAGAAGGCACTCGTAATCGGCGATCTGAAGATGCTGGCGCGGGTTACTGATGAGGACAAAACGGCAGAAGACATCATCAGCGCCGTTGTCTCGCAGGTCTATGAGAACATCGTTTCTCAGAACGGCCCGGGACGGCCGCTTTATGAACCGACGCTGTCTCACTTCGTGGCCCAGCTCCGTACCTTTCCTTTCGACTCGGAAATGGTGCGAGAACGGCGTGAGACTCTCGTGCTGGCGCTGAATAACTACATCGGGCATCCCTGGCTCGACGCACCAACACATCCTGATTATGAAAATAGATCCCCTTTCGACGTCTTCGAGCTGGGCTCGCTGAAAGATTTTCCGCGCGATATAAAGCTGTCACTGGCCTATCGCATCGCCGCACACGTCGCCCGCTCTATTGGACATCGAAGAGCTGACGGTACCCGAACACCAACAGCCAATCTGTTCGATGAGATGTGGGAGATCAAAGAGGAGTATCCATTCATCTTCAAGGTGCTTCAGCATGCCGGCAGAAAGGGACCAAAGGAAAACTCGATCACGATTCTCGCCACTCACGCTTTTGAAGACATTGAAGACGTAGCTTCACTCTCAAAGACGGGCAATGTTCTGTTCATCGGTAAACAGTTAGGCGACTACTCGAAGATGGTGGCCCACGCCAAGCTGTCGGCGAATGGCGCTGAAGCGATCGCACACCTGAAAACTGCGCCCGGAAGATTTTCGCAATTCGTGATGGTGATCGGTTCAGGTCTCGATCAGGTAGTGGAGGTGGTCCAGCACGAACTCAGCCCGCTAATGCTTTGGACTCTGACGACAAATGCAGACGAACGGAATGCCCGCAGTCGCGTGCTCGCTCACTATCCGGAATGGAATGAGATGCAGGTGCACGCCTGGCTGGCTGAGCACTATCCGCGCGGACTCACGGCAGTGGGCTTAAGAGAAATCGATGAGACGCGGCTCGCAGCGGCAGCCTAAATCCAAACGCAATCGCATAAGAATAAGAAAGGAAATCGGCAATGAAAAAGCTCTGGAAATATCTCCTGCTAGGTGTGCTCATCGGTGACTTGCTGTTACCGTCAACTGTTCGCGCACAGTGGACTGTTTTCGATCCTGCCCAATACTCATTGCAAATAGAGCGACAGATTGAGGAAGCCAATCGCTGGCTCGAACGAGTCAAACAATACACCGAAGAAATCAATAAGCTGGCGGAACAGCTCAGCACAATGAAAGGAATTCTCGGTCAGGCTGAGAAGCTCGTGCTGCACAACAACAACCTGACACGGACGATGGCCCAGATCGGGCAAACCGTCCGTGATGTATTTGCCCTCAAGCGAGCCATTGAGTCAATGGTGGTTTCACGCCTGAGCATGATCAAGTCAATCAAGACACGGCTGATGAGCGGCATCTTCGATCCTGAAGCTGATCTGCGAGACTTTGAGGACTACCTGCGCAACTCGATCGGCCGGCAGTCGCAGGACAAGATCGCCACCATGAATCGCATCGCGATGTTCGATGCCACCCTTGCCCGTCTCTATCATGATCTGCAAACCGCGCAAGCCAGACAGGCAGCTACAGCGCAACAACTAAAATTGGCTAAGGACGAACTCGATGCTGAGCTGGCGAAACCGCAGTCGGATCAATGTGCAAATTGCATTTCCGATCTGAAAGTGGAGATTGCGTCCTGTGAAGAGATGATTGTTGATTTGGATGCACAGATTACAGATCTCTCAACTCAGATTGAAGACCGAGTGAAGCGCTACAACCTCACCATGGAAGAGCGGGTGCGCATCGCTAATCGCGTGAAGGCAACGGACGAAGCCTGGAGCAGCCTGAACATCGTGAAGGATTCCATCTTCGACGCCATACAGAGAGGCGGCGTGCCATCCCCTTCGCCACAACAATGAAAGGTAGCCACAAAAAGGCACATAAAGCACAAAAGAATAGATGAGTGTTTCTTCTAACGGTGCTGAGTGAGGTTTTCGTCTTGTGCCTTTGGTGCCTTTTTGTGGCTAAGGAACTTACTATGAAATACACACGTGGAGTCATTTTTTGCGGCATTCTCTTCGTATTACTGTTGCTGCCGATACTGGCCCAGGCGCAAGCTCCCAGCCCGAGTCCGGCACCCTCGCCGGTGCGATCACTATCGGAGAACATCTCCGCTCTTTCGCAGCGTGCCGCTTCCCTGCTGCCGTACATCGATAACGAAATCGTCTCGAAGCTGCTCGGGTGGTTCGAGTTGCTCGGTTGGGTGCTGGGAAATTGTCTGGCCGGCTTTGCAATGCTCAGGATCGCGCGTGAAGAAAACGGCGAGGGCGGAAACCTCTACTGGTGGTTTGGCAGGTTGGCTTTGTTCTTTATGTTGTCGGGAACCGGTCTTGCAATTGTGAACGGCCTCAGCTCGATCGGTTATGAGATCGCCAACGGCAATGAATCAACTCAGCGATCGATCTTGCAGAGTCTGTACCTGGCCCAGCGCGACAGCTTCAACGAGTCCTATGCGAGGTTCCAGCAGAATATGTTCACGGTAAAGGTTGATGGTCGGGAGACAGCCGTTAACCCTATAGACCTGAATAGCGAGTCGATTTTGGGCATCATCGTTGATACTGACAGTACAATCCAGAATTTCGATCACAAAGCTGATGTGTCGCAGTGGAACCTCTCGACGATGATGACCTGGCTTAACTTCGAGCGGGCTCTCATTGAATTCGGGGACCTGATTCTGGTGATCCTGGGAGCCGCCCTGGCACTTGCTATGAAACTGGCGATGCCTTTCATGATTGCCTGCATCGTCGACAAGCACATTGCCAGCAAAACGACTTACCCGTTCTTTTACGGCGTAATCGCTCTGACGTTGTTTTGGCCTTCCGTCTCGAAAATCATCCGGATCATTGCTTATATGTGGGGCAATGTCGCGATGGCCGTGGGCGACGACAGTCCTTTATATATATGGAGCTATGAAACCATGCGGGCCATCACCAACCCGCTGGCACAGCCGCAGTACACAATCGCCCTGGCTGCTTTCGCGATGGGGCTTGGCGCCCTTTGTTTATACGGCACTCCTTTTATTTCGCTTTATCTGCTTTCCGGCCGGATCTACGAATCAGTCGCAACCGTAGTGTCGAGCTGGATGGGTGCGATGGTGGGCACCGGGATCGAGAAATACAGCGCGGAGGCGGCTGCAGCCCTCAATCGCCAGGCTGAGGCGACTCAGTACACCGCCGGCTATCAAGCCGACGTCACTCGTTCGGGTGGCCAGCAGGAATCCGCGAATATACGTGCTCAGGGGCACCGGGCAGCACAACTTGCTTCCATCCAGGCAGCTCTGACCGGTCAGGTTGCGGCGACGCAAGGGGCCGCAACCACGCAACGAATGATTATCCAGGCCGCGGCGGGATTTCAGAAGAGTCAAGTTGGATCAGAAGTGACCCGGAATGTCCGCGACACCAATACGGGCGCGTCACTTGAGATTGGCAACACCATCGCCGGCGTAAAACGCGATCTGTACATGAACGCTGGGAATACTTCGGCGGCCAAGATTGATCAGGGTGTGAATATGGTGAATGCAATGATTCCACCGGAGTTCCCTATCGCTCGCGGGTTCGTCGAGATTCCCAAGTACAACGCAATCACCAAACGAAATCGGACGGCCAACGAAGCTACCACTGAGTTTAGCGCAGAGACGGTTCAGAATCGAGAGACTGCTGCTGATCGGGTCGTGTATTCCGCCGAGAAATATCAGAGCGAGATGAATGTAGCGATCAATCAACAGGCCGATGCGCAAATCGAGGGGGTGGATGCCGGCGCGGGACAGGCCATTGGAGGTTTCCAGCGAGGCGCAACGGAAGCTCGCAGTGGAGTTGAACAAAATTACCAATTGGAAGTGGGAGCGAATCGTGTGGTCTACGTGAGCCAAGTCGATGCCGCCGGTCAGATCCGTGCCGCGGGTTTTGAGGCTGCAAAGTTAAGACAAGCTGCGGCCGTGATCGCCGCAGTGGGAAGAGAAATTTCACGAGAGGTTGGACAAGGCATGAGGATAAGGTTTTAGATTCATAACGGATGTCGAGAAGTAGCTCCTTGACTGGCTTCCTCGCTGCGGCTTTAAAAGTCAACAAGAGCTGCTAACGCACCTCTGAACCAGCGCTTACAAGTTTATGATTATTATCGAAAACGGCGTGGGTGAAGTGCATGGTCCACCTAAACCCATTCGACTGAACTGCCCTTTGATCGCATTTCACTTTCAGAAGGTGCAATCATTTCTCAGACAACGATCCCTCGCTAGATGCGGTAGCGATGGGAGCGGGGGTGGCTTGACGAAACCTAATGTTCGGACGTCTTTTCGACCCAGTCGGCGTTTCCTAGTTATCCTAGTTCCTACTTGGCGCGTTCTTTGCGCTAGTTTTCCTGGGCGAGTTTTGGGCTCGGCATCGTCCTGGCCTGGAGCCACTGCCGCTGGAATCGCTGCTCTGAGCCATTTCTTTTTTTAAGGATCATAATCCATCCCTCGCTCACACTCGTAAGCGTTCATCCGCGGCCTTCACTTATCTCTCGATTTCGAGGTCGTTCGTGATGAGGTTTTCTTTGGACTGGGCGTTCTAGAGTTCGCAGAACCTTGGCCTGCCCGGCCCTGCCCCGGCTTTCGAGGTTGCTGAAATGTCTGTTCACTTCTGTGTTTTGGTTCGGTGCCAAACTTGTTGGGTGCCTTTCCTCTATCGCCTCCTTGGTTCATTATTAAGTCCTTTCTTAGTTTCTGGCTCGGAACGAAGGCCCTCTATTTTTGATTGTTGTTCGCTCATGGCTGTTCCTCCTATCGTCCCGCTTTCGGCCTGCGCGGATTTCTTTTATCTACCGCACGTGTAGACGCTTCATCCTACGCGGTTCCGATATTTTGGCGGGCATCGGTTGCCTGTAACACTTCCGATCGTCTTATCGGCCAGGAGCCTGCTGACCGCCACCTTGATTTTTTCTTTACGAGTCCGCCATGATTATTTTCCCCTTGATCGATCTTTGTTTGAAAGTTCAAACCGGTCTTCGAGATCGAAAACCGATACTCAACCTATCTTTTGCCGCATTCAATCAGAACAGATTGCAGCGATTTCATTTGATGTTGGAATGGGGTGCAACCGCGATGCCACAAAGACTCCCGGTATCAAATCCAATCGCCCATAATCTCAATCAAGAATCGAGTCGCGAAATCAGCTCATAACAAAACCGTCGTGTTGCGCGAAATGACCAAGCGCAGGCACAGCTCATTGAGGACATGTTGGACGTTTCTCGGATCGTTGCCGGTAAAGTGGCCCTTGAAACTCGGCAGTTGGATCTCGCATCACTAATTGAGGGTGCAATTGATGTCGTGCGGGGCCTTGGAGTAAGAATCTAAAGATTGATTATGCTCTGGGCTATAAAATTGAGTGATTCATCTATTGTGCGGGGTCGATCATCTCTGATCGACCGCTCAGCCTTGTCTGAACGTGAGTTTCACCGCGTTCCGCTGTCTATCGAATCGTACCGTTTTACTTTTATAGTCGCTGTGCGGCTCAGTGTAGTTGCGTTTGGCAGAGTTGGCACACTGTCGGAACACAAGCGCTTCCCATGGCGGGAGTTTGATCTTTTGCTGTAAGAGTGTCAGACAAAGAGTCGAGGCGAACCGAGAATACGGATGCTCTCGCAGGGTCACCGCCAGCACAACAGTAATCACCAGTAACTCTAGGACTGTGACACCAATAAAAGCACGATCACTATGGGTAAAAGTATAACTCCCACGCCGATGGCGATTTCCGCAGCTGTCGAAAGGTTGTTTCCCTTGACCTGCTTAACTTGTGCGTAAGTCACTGTAGAAGTTGTCCCACTTTTTTCATCTACGATGACGAAGCTATCTTCGCCTGCCTCACTGACATAGCCTTTCAGCTTTGTTTTATCCCGCAGCTTAACTTCAATGCGCGCCTCTGCGCCTGTCCCAAGCTTGCTAATACCCTCTTTTACCTTCTCCGCAAAACGAGTCGCTTTTTCTTCTTTCGGGCCGGCATAAGCAAGCCTGAGTCCAGCCACGCTAAACAGAAACCCGACGAGCGCCAAAGATAGAACTTTCTTGAACATCTCTCCCCTCCAACATTGATATTCCTGGTTACCAAGGAACAAGCTATATGCCATAAGCAAAGGGCCGATAAACGGCAGCCCAGCGAGAGGAAAGACCGATTTATGGTCTATGATGTTCCGACTGCTGAAAGATGTTTATTGCAGACAAATAAGTGAGACTACTTGTTATGGATAGGAGAACACCGGGGATTCAGCGTGCTTAAACGTAAGCAGACTTGTATCGCTGGCGGCGAGCCGATCTCGTGTTTGCCTCTTGTGGGGATGAGGCGCATGAGACAGCCGTTGACGCTGTCGAAAGGGTGCTCTACCAGAAAGCATTGTGCGGCGACACTGTTGCGATGATCGGCTACCTCAAGGCCCATGCCGCGAAGTTCGATCTTACCTGTGAGGTTTCGAGGCTGCCCTACTTTCGAGGGCGGAAAAACAAAAGGTTATCGACTAATCGTTTAACTCTCGACTGCTTTCAAGGCTCTTTCCGCACCGGGCACTGATCCGATCTGCTCAAAGTCTCCCCGCAAAACTTTCAGAGCATATTTCTCGCGGTCTATTTCCCTGCGCGTGCGAACACCGAGTCGACGGAATAGGGGAACTGGAGGACACCAGCCCTGCAAAGCATGTTGAAACAGGAACGGTAAAACTATGCCTGGAATAATCAGCCACTTTTTACTGTGTGTGATTCCCAGCGCAAGTCCGGTGAACGCCAGTGCTGAGGCATTAGTTTCTAGCAATCTTTCCATGTCCCACTCGCGGTCAAGCTCTTCAATGCGGCGGGTTATCTCCACTGGACTCTTTTGCACATATTGACGAACGCGAGCGTCTGCCGCACGATCGATTTCACGATTGATTTCTTGAGAAGTATTTGCACGTACTCGGTCTGCGTTTTCCACGATCATCTCCTCCCATCGCTGGTCCATCCGCGTCATTTACAGTTACGAATTGCAACGATGTGTCCTATAACAATTCGTCAACGCTCTGTGCTAGGAAGGCGAACAAATCGCATGCCGTGCTCGCTATTACCCTGCAAAACTCGCCTCGTCGGTGGAATTTCGATCATTACGCATTCAAGACGCTTTAGAGTAAAGCGGCAGTGGATGATTCTCTGTTAATGCTAACCACTTCCTAAGACTAATGAGAAAGGAGATAAAACGTTTTCGGTGAAGTGAACGTTGTGATAGCAGGAATTGAGTCGAGCTTGAGCGTACAGACGTACTTGAGAATTCATTTGATCAAGCTTAAGTGTGTGAAAGTAACCCCCGGGGTGATCATGAATCAGATTGTCTCAAGGCTGCCAGCACTTTTCGAATTGGACCACAATATTGACATCAGCAGATCGTTTTCGTCGCTCTCATCGCAAGGATCTATGCGAAGGTTTCGCTCCGACTTTAGCGGCAATCTCACTATTCTGGTCAGTGTGGTTAAGACTTGAATGTTGGCCTATCCAATGAGAGCGAAAATCTTCGCGCGCACATCCGCCAACTCTTCTGCCGACGCCGCCCCTTTACGCGTGGCCTTTCGAACACGCCAATCGAGACTCTTTATCTGATCGGCGAGCACGACGCTTGTGGGCGTGGTACTCGAAATCTCCACTTCGAAAGGATAACTCTTAATCTGCGTTGTCATCGGACAACAGACCATCAGGTTTGTCTTCTCGTTGTAGGCGCGCGGACTCAACACCAGGGCCGGCCGGTGTCCCGACTGCTCATGGCCAGCCTGCGGCGTGAAGTTTAACCAAACTATATCACCGGCTTCTGGTACGTATCGCCGCGGCATCACCAAATCTCTCCACCGACAGCCGGCCCAAAATCAACCGCTCGATGCTGGTTCTTGGCGGTGATGCCCTTTAACAGCTCCGACAGCTCGTATTTCCTTGGTCTTACTCGCTCAATAACAATTCGACCTCGATCCTCACGCACTTCAACGACCTCATCGAGCTCAAGCTGTGTTGCCTGCATTACCGAAGCGGGAAGCCGGACAGCGGCGCTGTTGCCCCATTTTTTTACTGTCACTCTCATCTGCTCAATCCCTCCCCAGTCGAATAGCACTACTATGGCAGCTTGTAAGGCATGTGTCAACAATGTAGATACAAAAGAGATTTCGAGCATACTACTCTCGGACGTCATAGAGCCGGTGATCGAAGTACGTTACGAACTCTTCTTGTCAGGTATCGGTAATTCAAGGAATAGATATCGAATAACAGGGAAGCGAGTATTTTGTCTTCCCGCATCCCTGCTCTTCACGGTTCATCATTTCGGCCGAGCGCCCGCAACAAAGCCTACAACTGGTTCGCGACTGGGAAAAGCTTTGGCGAAAATATGCTCCGCAACATCGCTAGCCTCGGTTCCAAAACGAGAAGCGGCCTCGAATCCTGGTTCACACCTTGTGTAGAGACGATGTGTGAGACGACCGACAATATCCTCGATCCAAATCCCGCTCTGCTTTTGCTGACGAAGTTTTTCGACTCCGCTCAGCCGTTGTAGCAGCGCCACGAGAACGGTGATGCTCTGGGAACTACCTTGAAACGCCAGTTCAAAATAGGCGGCGAAGTGATCCAGATCACTATCCTGAAGTTTGAGAGTCTTCAGATCATCCTCGTCTCGAGTGTGCTCTGAGGAAGAAGTACTAGACTTGAGTGCGCTATCGTTAGACATAGGATCTCCTTTCGTCGAACAGAAGTACATTTCGACTACACGATTTACTTCGTAAGTCTGTTTAGTTCGGTTTTGTTAGGGAGCAAGTGAGAAGTTAAAACTATACGGCAGCCGGATAGTTTTGTCAAAGAATTATTAGGGTGCCGGATAGTTTTGTTATAATCGCTTACACATGAATTTAATCGGGACGGCAGTGGCTGCTAAACGCCTTGGCATAACGCAGGATCGCGTAAGAGCCTTAATCAAGGCAAAACGCTTGCCCGCAAAGAAGCTGGGCCGCGATTACTTCATAGACCCCGAAGATCTCGCCCTCGTGAAGAACCGAAAACCTGGACGGCCCAAAAAGCAACGCAAACAGTGAGTTGCTACCTAACGTAACTACCACAAAGATCTGCAGCCGTTGTGAGGTTCACGTTGAAGAGAACCAATCAAAGGCCTCGCATGTACGATCCGAGCATTTACAAGTAACTCTCCATACCTATTTCGCATGTCGATGCCGACAGTTTAGCCCCAAGAAACCAAATGGCGGGTATACACCACAAAGACCGCGGAATTGGTGTGCCGTCACACTCGTGAGTGCAAAGGAAAAATTGAGAACAAACTAATGTCTGCTTAATAAGAATGAGAACAAATTGAGATCTCCTTAATTTGATTCTTAAATTTCTTCTAGTAGAATTGGCACATCAGGCGAGTGGTTGCTGGGGTGAGGACAGTAACCTTTGAGGCTGAACGTCTCACGCCAACCTTGAGAGGCCGGTACTATACCGGCCTTTCGGTTATTGCCTTCTCTGGACTAATGCTGCTTGTAATCAGAGTCACTTTCTCTTAACTTTCGCGGAAATGGCTCCAGACTTTATTCGGTCGATGGTTGTACGTATCTTGCAAAATTTCGGGCGATAACAGTTGGGTGGCCTTAACTTTGACGGCAGGCATCCCATGAGAGCGCTTCGTTTGAGATATTTATTTACGTGTACATCTTGTCGGTCACAATCATTTTGAGCTCCCCATAAGCTTCCATGTGGTTCGATACGAACCTAAGAATAATCTCGCCCGAATGGCCCAGGCATTTAAGCTTTTCGCCAGTTGACCTTTACCCGGTTCGTAATTGCACAAAGTCTCTCGAGTAAGTCTGAACCGACCCGGTGCTGAGTTGCCCACTGCAAAGAGCTGATGCTTCGAGTCACTTAGACCATGGATAATCTGCTCGGGCCATACCTTAATGCGAAAGATGAGCGAGAGCGCGAACAGCGTCTCGATGAGCTTCTCACACTCAGTGCGGCGCCGATGATTAGACAGGTGCTCCGACGAAGACTCGGCTTTTACGTGAGCGCGCAGGGCATAAATAGAAACAATCAAGACGCTGAAGATCTGTACCAGGAAGCAATGACGCGAATGGTGCAGGTTCTAACTCACCTAAAGTCATCCTCTGGTCCCGATATAGCAAACTTTGAACTCTATGTTTCACGCCTTGCGGCAAACATCTGTATAGACTTTCTCAGAACTAAAACGCCGGCACACACACGCCTAAAGTACAGTCTTCGCGATCTACTGAAACGACATAAAGACCTCGCTACCTGGGAACACGACGGCCAGATACTTTGCGGCTTTGCATCCTGGCGAAACACTGGGAAAAGTACTTTCTCCGACGAGTCTTTCGAACATCTTGAAACAGAATTGGACTCCTTTAAGTCGCTCCACTTTGCAGACGAAGACATACGACTCGCGCCACTGTCTCAGGTCGTCGCTGAACTCTTCGCTTGGATTTTAGGACCGGTTGAGATCGATCTACTGGTCCGGATGATTGCTCATCTACTCGATATAAAGGATCAGCAGATCGAGTCGTTAGACGATCCATCGCCAGCGAGTTGGAACGTTTACTTCGTTTCCAACACTCAATCGGGTGAATCTCACGTAAAAGCGAACGAGTTGCTGGCGCGCCTGTGGCAGGCCATTATTCAGTTACCAGCCGAGCAACGTCATTCGTTCGCATTGGGGTTTAGAGACGAAGCAGAACAGGATCTCTTCACGGTCTTACTTGCCGCGGAAATTGTAAGCTGGGATGAACTCGCTCAAGGAATGGGCCGCTCCGTTGAGGAAGTAGTACGGCTGCGCCTACGAATGCCGATGGATAGCGCAAGTATCGCAGATGAACTGAAAGCCTCCCGCGAGAATGTATACAAATGGCGGTTTCGCGCCATCCGCCGCTTAAAAACTCAATTGAAAGAATGAAAATATTTTTTCCTCCAGCTGGAAGTTTCAGCTTTTTCTCCCGTCTAGTTAAGGTGAGAGACGAAGATCTGAATGACCGATCACTTATCGCCATCGCAAGTCGAACTGCTCTGCGTGAGCGCCCTACCGGAAGACGACGCGGCTGCGGCTGCTGTCCATATGGCTAAGTGCCAGTCCTGCCATCAGCGATTCGTTGAGGAACTAAGACATCAGCGCGGCCCTGTACCGTTCTCTTTCACTCTCGAACCGGCATTCTGGTTCCGGGATGACCATGTGGATTTTGAACTTCTCGTGGAGTTAGCTGACAAGACTCTCGACGAGGAGACAGAAGAAATAGTCAACATTCATTTGAAGACCTGCGAAGCGTGTCGCGAAGACGTTCGCAGTTTTCTCGCCTTTCGCGAAACCACAGCTCGCGAGATGGACGTCTCCTATGTTCCATCCGGCTACGAATCCGCTGCCAATGTACCAACACGTCCGTGGTGGCAACAGTTACAAACGACACCAATATATGCCGTGGCCGCCATCGTGCTCGTTGCTATTGCGGTACTCATTGGGGTCATTGCTCTCAATAGCAGATCCGGCTTTCTTGAAGGACGTAAACACGACGAAGCAAACTCACACATCGAACGAAGCCCAGATGTTTCTCCATTACCGGCACCAAATGTGGTCCCCAGTCCGTCAGGCGTGGATGACTCTGTGAAAGTTGCCATATTAAAAGACGGTGACGGCGAAGTGACGATCGATAAAAATGGTCAGGTTACGGGTCTCGATGAAGTTTCTGCGAATAGTCGCCAATACATCGCGCAGGCTGCATTATCTGAGCGGCTGGAGCCGGCTGACGTGTTGAGCCGGCTGTCAGGTGAAGAAAGCGGCCTGCGTGGCGATGATAATGGCGGGCAGGGATTCAGACTCTTGTACCCAGTACAGAGCGTTGTCATTGAGGATAGACCTGGTTTCCGGTGGGATAATTTACCGGGCGTTTCAAGTTATCGAGTTTACGTGCTGGACGCAAAGGGGAGCCAAGTGGTCCAAAGCGAAGAGTTGCCTCCAACCCAAACACAATGGAGAACACCCGCCCGGTTGCGTCGAGGTCAAATCTTCTCCTGGGTTGTGACAGCGTTGGTTGACGGTAAGAAAGTCGTTTCACCTTCTGCGTCAGCTCCGGAAATGAAGTTTGCGGTACTTTCATCAGCGAATTTGCAAGAACTCTCTCGTCTTAAAGAGTCGAATTCTCATCTTGCGCTGGGTGTTTTTTACGCAAGAACTGGCTTATTGAACGAAGCTGAGCGTGAGTTCGAAAGCCTGGTCAAACTTAATCCTCAGTCAGAACTGTCGAGAAAACTGGTCAAGAGTGTGCGGAATATGAAGCAGGGAAACTAATCTGAGAAACTTCAACCGGCAATTCGGTCCAGCTTGCAGACTGCCTTGATTAATCTCAGAACGACTTCGTTAGGCAAAGCCGCCTGCGAGCACGTTTAATTCGTTGATAAAGCGAAACCCTGTCGGTGTGCAGCATCTTAGCCGCTTGCGTGTGACTGCCAGTCTTGACGATTAATTGATCGTAAACCCTCAGCATGGTTCGATCGAGAAAGGCGTCGAGCGAATCGTTTTCATCGAAGATCGGGATCTCCGATGAAGTATTACCGAAGGTTATCGCTGCAAGAGCTTTGTAAATATCGTGCTCCGTGATCGCCTCTCCACTTGGTGACGTCGCCACGAGACTCTCAACGACATTCCTCAATTGGCGAACGTTGCCTGGCCATGAGTAAGAGGCTAATACGGCGATGGCGGCGGGCTCAATCATTTGTTTGGCGGAACGAGCCAATTTCTTGTGCGCGTGATGCAAGAAGTGATCAACAAGGCGTGGAATGTCGGATGGATGTTCACGTAAGGGGGGTGTGCTTATAGGTAGAACGGCGATACGGTAATAGAGATCCTCGCGAAATCGACCACACGTCATTTCCTTGGCCAGATCGCGATTTGTTGCCGCAATGAAACGCACATCCACAGATATCTCTGCACAACGGCCCACGGGCCTGAAGGCGCTTTCTTGCAGCACGCGAACAAGTTTCACTTGGCAGCTAGTGGAGATTTCGCTGATGCCGTCCAGAAAAATTGTTCCTCTGTGGGCAGCTTCGAACAAGCCTTTCTTTTTCTGAATCGCACCGGTGAACGCTCCTCGCTCATGGCCGAAGAGCTCTGATTCCCAAAGCGTTTCGGCAAGCGTGCCGCAATTTAGCGAAACGAACGGCTTTTTGGCGCGTGAGCTTTGCGAATGGATCGCGCGTGCTACGAGTTCTTTTCCCGTACCAGATTCGCCGCAAATCAGCACGGTCAAATCGCATCCCGCCGCCGTGCGAATCTGACGGTCCAGCGTCTTCATTGGAGCCGATTCGCCAATGAGTTCGTGGTCTAAGCGAGTCGCCTGCGATTTCATGGTCGTAGTGATCGGTCTTGCTCACGTCGCTTAAAAAATCCCGGTGTTTTGTTTAAATGACGGGGGAAATGGCTAAAACTTCCAGCTCGAAGAAAAATAATTTCGTTTCTATTCAGAGCCGGCCGCAATTTTTTCAAGCAGTTGGAAGATCACTCAATTTCTCCCGTCTATAGATAATGAATAACAATGTAATGTGAAGGGGCGGCTTCGTAATGCTTTGCAAAAAGAACCGGCAATCCGCACTCTCGGTGCTTAAGCAACTTAGCAGCGCCGGCCTGATTAGCCTTTTCAAAATGCCGACATGGACTGTCATGGTCCTGCTTGTCTTAACTTCTGTCGCGAGTGCCCAAACTGTCCGGACCATCAACTCGGAGGCGCAGCTCGCATCGTTGCTGTGTCGGAACCCGAAAGGCGACGCGACACACGAACTGTTGCTGGATAAGAACGCGGAACTCGTCAACATTACGCTGTGGAATGCACTGCTTGACTGCGCGTCCTACACGCGACGCCAGGGATCACCTGCCAACTCGATAGAGATTTACAAGCTAACCCTTGGTGTGGCGGCTCGACTTAACAAACTCGAGTTGATAGCTACTACTTACTATCACCTTGGGAGAACATATTCAGTACTGAGCGATTTCGAGAATGCTATTCAGGCATACGAGGCGAGCAGAAAACTATTTGCACAGGCAGGAAGCGAAAGCAATCTCAGTTATGTGCTGGCGGATCTCGGCGCCTTGTACTTCGCAGCGGAAGATTACGAACGGGCCCTGGATTATTCAAAGCAGGTCCTGAAGATCGCCGGACAAACAGAATCTAGTCGCGCCAACCAATCACTCGGTCCAATCGAGTATGGCCGCGCGAGATCGCTACAGACATTAGGCGAAATCGATCTGCGTCACGGTAATCATGAGGAGGCGCTCAAAAAATTAGGTGACGCGTTTGCTTTGTATGAAAGGCTGGACGGCATGGGTTCCTCGTACAACGTACACATGGCAGAGGTGCTCATTGCTCACGCCAGGGTCTATGGGGAGATGGGCCAATATGGACGGGCGTTCTCTTACTTGAATAAAGCCGATCAAGTTTCAAAGAGTTCAGGAGACCCGAATACGTCGGCAAATATCATGAGCAATCAGGCTGCTCTCTTCCTTGAGCAGGAGGACTATGCAACAGCCCAAAAGCTCTTCAACGCAACTCTTGGGACCTACAGGTCGTTGGGAAATGCGACAGAAGAAGCTCGAGTGCTTCTGAGTATCGCGATCATCGCACAGCGACAGGGCCGTCATGATGAGGCGCTAAGTCTCCTTCAACGAAGTTTGGAACGCGCACAGCGCACGAACCGGGTGGACATGCAAATTGCGGCCGGAGAAGAATTGGGCGTTGTGCTGACTGCCAAGCGCGATTTTGCTAACGCACTGAATGCAATAAACCAAAGTCTCGAACTTGCGCGACAGATAAAAGCGAAAACTCGCGAAGTCCAACTGCTTTGGCGCGCGGCGCAAACTCATTATGCGATGCAAAACTATGGCGAGTCCGCTTCACTGGCCGAACAGGCGCTTACGCTGGCTCGTTCGCGGCGACTAGCAAAGCTCACATATTGGACCATGAGCACTCTCGGTGAGACATATGCTGCCGACGGTAAAGGCGAGTTAGCGATTGCTACCCTCAAAGACGCCATCAATCAAGTCGAAGAAATGCGGGACGAAGTGATGAGCCGACAAGAAGGCCGGCACCTCTTTTTTGAAAATAAGGTTGGGCCATATCAGACCCTCGTAAAGCTACTGACGAAAGAGGGTAAGAACTTTGAAGCGCTCCTTTATGCTGAACGAGCAAAGGGTCGCGTGTTACTGGAGGCGGTTAGAAACAACAGGAGTGATTTAAAGAATCTATTTACCGACCGCGAAAAAGCCGAAGCTGACGTCTTGATTAATAAGCTCCATGGTATTACTCAACAAATCCGATCTCAGCCGGGGAGTAAACCTACGAATGAACTTCAAAATGAGCTGAGCGCTGTGCAGCGTCAGTTAGTATTGTTCAACGAAAGTGTATTTGCGGCGCATCCAGAATTGCTGCTGCGGACCGGTCGTGCTCGACCCTTGACGCACGAAAATCTAAACACCCTGATACCTGCCAATGATTTCGCGTATTTGGAATATGTGATCACCGGCGACAACGTCGGGCTCTTCATCCTGAAGCGAAACGGGGTTACAACAAATCACGATCTTAAATATATAAGCCTGCCTGTCAGCGCAGATGAGCTGCGAGGAAAAGTAGACGAGTTTCATTCGGCATTGGCAGAACGACAGCCCGATTACGATGCGTTGGGTCGTGAACTCTACAGATTGTTGATTCGGCCGGCTGCCAACGAACTGCAAAACGTCAGGACCTTATGCATTATTCCCGACGAGTTTCTTTGGACGTTGCCATTTCAGGCTTTAACAACCACCCGCGGCAACTTCTTTGTACAGGATTATTCTTTGTACTATGCGCCTTCACTCAGCGTGCTGAACGAAGTGACCCTGCGGAGACGACAACAAAGTGGCAAGGAATCACTGATAGCGTTCGGTAACCCGGTAATCGAAAGAGATCCGAACCTCAAACAAGATTTACATCCCTTGCCGGAAGCTGAAGCGGAAGTGGCGGCAGTAGCAACCGCTATACAGACTCCAATCACAAAGGTACTTGTTGGGCCTCAGGCAGATGAAAAGACTTTTAAGGCTTTGGCCCCACAATACGCGACAATCCATCTCGCGACTCATGGTGTTCTGGATAATAGAGATCCGTTGAATTCCTATCTCCTGCTGACTAAAACGGATGGGGACCTTGACAACGACGGCTTATTAAAAGCGCGTGAGGTTATGGACATGCATCTGGATGCAGATCTGGCTGTCCTTTCTGCCTGCGAAACCGGCAACGGGAAAGTCAGTCCAGGTGAAGGGGTGATTGGTATGTCCTGGGCTTTTTTTGTAGCCGGCGCGCGATCAGTGGTGGTGAGCCAGTGGCGTGTGAATTCTGCAAGTACTTCCGAATTGATGAAAAATTTCCATCAAATGCTGGCCAAGCAGAATGATCTGAATGGTCGTAATAAGTCAAATGCTTTAAGAGAAGCGTCTTTACGGCTGCTGAAAGATCGTCGCTATCGCCATCCGTTTTACTGGGCGGGATTTGTGCTTGTTAGTAGTAACTGATCCAGTCAGCTGGCATAGGTCTTTTGTAGATGCAGATGTTGGTTAACGATCGAGTTAATTCTTTTGCTTATGCAGGAACGGGTTGCCGTGATCTCAGTGTATCGTTCACTGCAGCGCTCAACACAAGCCATTTAACTGCACGGTTCTATAGATTCGAGTCCTCAAGCCTCAAGCTCTCACCAGATAGTTGGCAGGCGCAGTTTTGCTCGCCAGACCTAACTGTATTCACTCCCCGCAACTTGTGGCGTTTGAAGTATCGAACAGGTTCTTATGGACTCAGATTTTCTTTTACAAGCTGGGATCATTGGAGATTCGCCGGCAATGAAGGCGCTGGCTTGTCAGATCGACATCGCAGCCCGAGGCGATCTCACGGTTCTTGTGTCCGGCGAGTCAGGCACAGGAAAGGAATTGGTCGCACGCGCCATTCACAAACACAGCGCCAGAGGCAATGGCCCGCTCGTGTGCTTTAACTGCGGGGCGATTACAGAGAGTCTGCTGGAATCGGAACTTTTCGGATATGTGCGCGGCGCGTTCACGGGCGCCGATCGGGATCGGAAAGGTCTATTCGAGGCGGCCGAGGGAGGAACACTCTTTCTCGACGAAGTCGGAGAGACAGCGGCGTCCTCTCAGTCGAAGTTGCTGCGAGTGTTGCAGGAACACGCCATTCGGCCGGTAGGTGGTCTAATGGAAATACCGGTAAATGTGCGGGTGATTGCCGCAACGAATAGAAACTTGCCCGAGGAAATAAAGCGCGGCCGTTTCCGACAGGATCTGTTCTACCGCATGGCCGTTCTTACTATTCACATACCGCCACTGCGTGAACGAGTCACCGATATCAAGCCCCTGACCGAATATTTCTTTAGGGAAGCAAAGACCAAGTTAAAGCTTGGCAAGCGACTGCGTCTTAAGGATGAGGCGATTGCAGCACTGGCTCGTTATAGCTGGCCTGGAAACGCCAGGCAATTGCTTCATGTGGTCCAACGACTGGTGATAGGTGCTGGTAATAAACTGACGATTTCTGCGAATGACGTTTCTGACGTCTTAGAAGAAATCAGAAGATTTGAGATGCCCTCAGAAATTCCTCTCGGCTATCGTGAAGAGGATACGCTAGATGAATTCCTGGCGCGAAATACCTTAGGTCTTTATAACCATTTCCGAGCAGTCACGGGAAGTCACTCAGAAGTTGCACGCATCTTCGGTATCCACAGAAATACGCTGACCGAACGTGTAGAGAAAGCGAGACGGATACTGCGAGCGAGTTAATCAGTTTTGGTTTTTCCGTCTTGATTGACTTCAGCCACAGATAAAAAGAAAAACCGTTGCTTCAGCCTATTTCCTCGATAGGAGTTCTCCGTGGAAGTCCTCTACTTTGTTTCTTGCTTTAGTCGTTTTTTACGCCAGCGCCAATAGCCTGACGCGAACAACACGTTGCTATCGACGAGATTCATGTAAGCAAATGCGGATTGCAGTCTGTGATTTGGTGTAGTGCAGTTATCTCTCGCCAAAAGGTCTCTGACTTAACGAACCTGTATTCCCCTCAGCTACATGCCACGCTGACGATCAACAAATTCAAAACTTGGACCAACCGTCTGACCACCGCTGTCGCCCGTGTCTGTCTCCATCAGTGCGACTGCGCCTACGCGCAAGTCATACATGATCCCGATCGCCGTATCGAGTTGCTCAGGGGCACCGTTAAAGGTGTTGTGCAGTGAATTAAGCAATGAACTGTAGTTGTAAGCGAAGGCCTCAATGCGTGTACGAGCCTGCGTCCCCGAAGCAAAGTCAGCGATCTTGCAATTCGGCCGTAGCGGCCACACTCCTGATGGGTCAAACAGAATGGGAGCTCCGCCGTAAGCAAAACCGTCTGGCGTTCTTATGATTCTTCGGCCCGCGGCGATCTCACCGAACCTGTAGTAGTGCGCTGGCTCTCCCGGGCTCTGGAACGGACTCTCTGAAGTTCCTTCTCCTTCAATCTTGATCAGATCGATGGCCCGACACGCTGTATCAGGGTTGGTGATCACAAATAACCTATCGCCAAACCATGTTGAGTCGACTACCTGCGGAGGCGCACACGGCTTGACAAAAATCGATGGTCCCAACGCTTTGATTTGCGCTTGGATTGCGTCGTAGAACTGACCGATCGTGGCATATTCGGGAGGTGCAAGTGCTGCTTCGGGTGTTTTGATCGGGATCGGGTTCTCTGGTTCCTCAATCGCCATGAATGTGTTTTTGACCAGTTCGATTGAAAAGGCCTCGATGCCAACCTCGAGATCTCCGATGTTCATTGGCAAAGGTCCCGGATACTTCGGGATAAAGTCGATCTTGTTTATCGCCGGTGATCCACCAATGGCGATCAGGATGTTTGCAGCAATCGTCATGTGCAACATCTCTTCGATGACGATCTCTCGAATCAGCCGCGAGATGTCGACATTCGTACCAGTGCGCAGCGAAAGCATGGCCGTTAAATATGGCGGGATAGTGCTGTGCTCGAGTTCGATCGCATTCTGGAGATAAAAGCCGAGTTCCTCCGGCGTGGAAGCAGCACGGATGCCAGTAATGATTTCGGGTCGAAGCTTGATCATTGCTTGCCTCCCGATTCCCGTTCGAGTTTGGCACGTTGTCGCGCTTTGTATTGGCGGATAACCAGGGTCTTGCCCGCACCTTGTAACGGTTCCGCTTCGACTTCGGCACTCGCCTCAGCAGGCGCAAGCTGCGCCATCGGCGCGCTCGGAGGAGTAACCACTGGCGGCGTACCCAGCAACGGCCTGCCATCAGCTCCTGAAGAACTCAACCACTTCAATATGGTATCGCGATCTCCAGCGCTAAGATCTCGAGTCACAGGCATGTGGTTAGCGTCTTCGATCGGCAGCGAGAATGCGAGCTGAAGAATCGAGATCCGCTCGACAACCGCCTCGTAGTTATTCAGGTCAACAACATACTGGCTCATGATTGGATACAGGTTTCCATACTGAGTGAACAGCGGCTGTATATCCTGATACCACGTAGGCTTGTCAGGAACGACTTTCTTGTCGTAGGCAAGCACGCTCACGTAGTTCATCGGATTGCTGATGTAACCGGCAGGCTGATCTGCGAGCTGATAACCGATGCCATAGAGTTGGCCCCCAATATAGACACGCGGGTTTCCCGGTCCGTCATCACTCGTCTTCAACTCAAGAACCGCATGGCCATTGGTATCTGTTGAAATGCTGGTGTCATAAGAGAAGGCATCCGTAGGGGTGCCGATGTCGGGGATCGCAGCGGCCGGACGAGGCGGAGGGGTGATGGTCTTGCCACCACCTGAGCCGCCCATGAATCCTTCTGTAGCACTTAGATTGATCGCGCTCGAGGCCAGTGGTTTGCCGAACTGAGTTGCGTAAAAATCGACCCGCTGAGTCTCTCCCGGGTTCATGCGGTACACAAAGTTATCGGCCCGCACGTACAAACCATTGATCGACTCCTGCAAGAGGACGTTATAGGTGGGCGAATCAAAAACAGGTGTAACGAGGACGAGTGGATTGTTCAGCAGGAGTTGTTGGGCTTCGGCGTTCTGAGTTAAGTCGAACGTTTGCACTCCCGCTGTTTGTGTGTACCACGATTCTCTTAAATAAGGCACTTCACCGAGCAAAACGACTTCACTCTGATCGACGGTTGTAACACGCGCATCGGGGTTCGTCCGCAGTACTCCTAACTGCACGAGGCCAATAAATGTCGGTGCGCCGCTCGAATCGACGATCGGAAATGTGTTTCCAAAATCCACAGTCAAGGAGTTACCGTCCGGAGCGACGAGGGCTTGCAAGCTGTTCACATTGGTGTCCGGCACGGGCCAGTTCGGAGCGAACGTAATCATCTGACGGCCGAGCACGAATTGCTCAGGTTCGCCACTGAGATAAGGTCCGATAGTTCCAACAAGATGACCCATGGTGTAGCGCGGCTGCGACGGATCGCGGCCGAAACCGTAAACGTTGAATTGAATGGACAACTTTTTATCCTGCGTGGCTTCGTTGAGTGCGGTGAGCAGCGGCGTTTCGATGTTTTCAGACCACACTACATCCTTCAGCACCGATTGGTAATAAGCGCAAAGTTGTTGGTCCGTTTTCGGGCCGGTCTGCTGACGCTTCCACAAATTTGTGAACGGGGCCGGTGCAAAGTCTCCCTCAAACAAAGCTTCGGCGTGCAGTCCAGCTAATCGCACTTTCATTCCGAAGATCATCGAGACCATCTGTTGTTGCGGATCGAGGTCAACGAGTTTTCCGGGTGCGCGATCGGTGGCATTTTGCAGCGTCAACCCGATGACGGGGTCGTCTTCGGATGAAGCAAGAGAACGGCCCTTCAGAAATCCGCCGGTGATCGAACAGTCAAGGATTCGGAATATTCCAGTTCCTCTTGGGTTCCAACTACCGTTGGTGTTTAGTTGCTGATAATCGGGAACGAACGAATCGTTCTGAAAAAATCGAACGTCGTTGTTGATTGTCGAAACGTCAGCCTGAAACCAACCGCGAAAGTGAATCCGCGGCGAATCAAGATAACTCATGGCGTCGTTCTCCTTAGTTCGTTTGACCGACGATTACGTGATTCTGACTCGGTGCAAGTCGTGCGATATAGAAAGGTTGAGCACGCGGAACATACTCTTTGTGGATTCAAACTGTCAACAGACTTCTCAATGGGGCAAAGAGGTACAAAGGTGTGGACCACGCCACTGTAGCGAGTCAACATTCGATCGCATAGCGACTACAACGTAGCAACTATCTATTGACTTTCTTTAGGAAACCGAATAGCGTGCGCGCGAGTTAACTATTCCTCTTGACCGTCATGAACTGAAACACTCTATGCGCCTCGTATTGTTGGCGGCGATTACCATTCTCACAACAAACATTGTCACCCCAGCGCAATCCCACGCGCAGATCACGGGTACTATCAAAGACGACAGGGCTGCAATAGTGCCGGACACCCACGTGGAGGCACTCAACCTCAAAACCTGGCAGATCACGACCGCAATGAGCAATTCTGCCGGCGAATATTCAATTAAGCTCGCGCTCGGAGATTATCGCGTCTTTGCCATCAAAGAAGGATTTGCCACTGCCGCAAAGAACTTCGCCGTTACGAGTTCCGGTCCTTTGACTGAAGACTTCGTTCTCTCACCCGGAGTAATCGAAGAGTCAGTGACTGTGACTGCAACCAGAGGCGGAGCGCGCTTGTCCACCGAAACAGCTCAGCCACTCACTGTGGCGAGTACAGAAGCAATGCAGCTCTTGCGGCCAGTCTCGCCAATGGAAGCGATTAGAAAAACTCCGAACCTGATCGCCATCGGAGCAAATCCCGTTGCCACCCGACCGCGCCTTCGCGGACTCGCCTCGAATCGTCTACTCATCATGCTCGACGGCGAACGGCTCAACAATGTTCGCAGCGATCCTCTGTCCGGCATTTCGCTGAGTGTAGTGGACGTGACGAAGCTCGATTCCGTTGAAGTCGTTAGTGGGGCAGGCTCGGCGTCATATGGATCGGATGCGATAGCAGGAACTATTAACCTGATTACACGAAGCCCCGTTCGTGCGAGCAGTGGACAGTATCTCGGACTTCGGGTCGATGGTGATGCGCGAACAAATGGTATTTATCGTCGCGGTTCCACCGATCTGAACTGGAGTGTTCCGCAAGTGGCGGTGCGGTTCGGTACATCGCTGTTTCGACTTGGGAACTATTCGTCCGGCGATCAATCGATCAACCTGGACGAAGTGGAGGAGGCGGCGCGATTCGCGAACGACATGGGTAATGCCGGCAACAGCAACGTCGCCCGGACATTTGCAGTGTGGCAGTTACCCGCGAATGCAGAAATCCCAAACGGGCAAGGTCACGGTTTCGATCTCCGTACAGATGTTTGGTTATTCGGCTCTCAACCACATAGCATTCGCTACCGGCAACTCAACAGCAGGCACAAGGATGTGAGCTTCGCGTTCATCACGCCCCCGTTTGATCCACGCCGGCAATCAAACGCTTTTCGGCGGCTCGATGTTTATGGCATGCGTTACGAAGGAACTGAGTTGAATCGTCGATTGCCGCATGTGGCTGTCAATTATTACTTCCATAAGTACTCATTCCCTGACGACACAATTACCAGTTCAATCAACCAGGGCAGTAGTTGGGACATGGTTCAGGATCTGCCGGTAATTACGGGCAACGCCTCCAGCTTCACTCCGGCAGCGTTCACTCACGGCAGAAGCACAGTCGCCTCGCGAGGTTTCGAAGGCGAGCTTACCCTTATCCCCTTTTCGCGAACCTGGCTTACAACCGGCATCGGTTATCTCAGCGATTCGTCGAAGGATGAATTCAGCCGGGGAGTTTTTGTGCCGCCTGACTTCGAACTCAGGAATATCTCAGGCGGCCGTGCATCGACGCCGGATTCTTCGTACAGAAATTTCAACTGGTTCAATGTGATCGAATACGACTTTGGCAGTCGCGTTCGCTTGACCGGTAGTTTTCGTTTGGATAACTGGCGGACGAGAGCGAAGGTTACGGAAGGATTTCCACTTGGCGCTGAGTCAGCAATCCTCGCGGCGTCGTTCGCACAGTTAACTCTGCAACCGGGCGAAGTTGACGTTGCGGGCGCGTCCGGCATCTTCAAACTGTTACAGAAAACTGCCGACATTCAGACGAGTCGCACCAGCACAACAGGCAGCGCCGGCGCACTCGTCACTTTGCTGAACGGAGTTAATGCCTATGCTCGCTGGGGTTCTGCGTATCGCGAACCAGGCATTACCGAGCGATACATCCTGCGCGATTTCGGCGATCCGCCTTTCAGCGTGCTACTCGTTCCGAATACGCGCTTACAACCCGAGCGAAACAACAACTATGAGATCGGCGTTAAGGCACAGCGTAAAAACTGGACCGGCTCGTTCGGTTACTTCCGCAACAACCTCTCCAATTTCATCGGGAACAGTTTTAGCGAAACACTGTTTGTGCCGCCAGACCCGGCCAACGGGTTAGATCCGCTTTCTCCCTTCTTTCCGTTCCATGGCGTGTTGTACGTTCAGCGAACCAATACGGCCCGGGCGCGAATTCAGGGTTCCGAGGGCGCTTTCGAAGCGAGCTTGAAAATAGGCAATCTGGGTAAGTTGATTCCGTTTACGAGTATCGGTTATCTGAAAGGAACGGACCTGACTCCCAGTCCCACCGCGCTCGCTCTCATCGAGCAGTTTTATAACCGATCGAACACACCGGTTCCTTTGCATGGCTCAGCATCGGATGCGCCGCTGTCGAGTATTGTTCCGTTCAGCGCTGTAAATGGTGTGTCATACGTTAGTCGCAAGGCGAATTGGGTTGGATACTACGAACATCGTTATCACTCACGGATCACTCGCGTTGATCCGCTGGATCTATCAACCGCGCTTTCCACGCAGTACGGCAGCTTCGGCAGCTTGAAAAGTTCGCTGAATCACTTCATCAGGGTCGCTTACAATCTCCACCGCGAGAACTATCGCATGACATTTAGTTTCGGCATCGATAACCTGACCGATCGTCTGTATTTAGATCCCTTTCAGACGGCGCCCGCGGCTGGTCGTTCGTTTACCGTCGGCGTTTCGTTTGATAGTTTCAACTTGCTGCGTGGGCACAATTAGACTCATGAAACGATATGCTCTGATCGCGTCGGGATTGATCGGCTTCTTCCTCCTGTTGTTTCTGATTATCAACGCACTCGACGTCCGCATACTGATCGACCCAACTCCATGGATAGCTAGTGCCAGTTGGCAGGTAGCGTTGATCGGCGTGGGGTTGCTCGTCGTCGACGTGTTGCTGCCGGTGCCGTCGAGTTTGGTAATGCTTGCGCACGGACTGTTGTTTGGCATCTTGTGGGGAACGTTGCTCTCGTGGGGTGGCAGTGTCGGCGCAACACTGGTTGGATTTGCGATTGGACGCAGAGGGGGAAAGCTGATGGACCGCTGCCTGAGTCGTCAGGAAAAAGAACGTGCCGACGTGCTGTTGAGACGTTGGGGAGGGTTGGCGATCATAGTGACTCGACCTGTTCCTGTTCTGGCGGAGACCACCACGATAGTTGCCGGTTCAACCGCAATGAGTTGGCGTACGACGTTGATCAGTGCCGTAACAGGATCGCTCCCACCCGCGCTCGGTTATGCGGTCGTCGGAGCGAAGGCCACCAGCCTCAATGAAGGCCTGCTGGTATTTTTTTTAAGTATGCTCCTGGCCGGCCTGTTCTGGCTCGCAAGCCGCCGAGTATCACAGGCAGCTTCCAACACGGAAAGAATTTCTAATGGGCCGTAAACGGTGCGATGATAAGTAGTGCGTCCTTGCGCAAGAGTTTCGCGCCGACCGAGCGTCACAGTCCAGGTTCTTTGCCCTCAAGGAGTGGATCAGCGACACGGTGCGGATGCAGCTGGCCCGCACGGAGATTGAAGACAAGCTGAAGGCGCGTATCTCCGACTACGAGGAGCACATGAGGCTGCACCGCATCAAGGTGAAGTGGGATACCATGAAGGTCATCGCCCGTACGGAAGCTGGCTATATGACCGCCGCGAAAGCAGTGGGTTTAGCGCCCCTCATCACAGTTGCGGGGATGATAACGTCGCCGCTCTTCACCTTGAAGCAACGGCAGATCAAGCTCCTGGAGGCCGAGCAGCAAGCACCTGGCAGGAGAGGTGGCCTACATTATCAAAGCTAAGAATACCTTCAAGTAGAAACTAATGGAGACCATTAGGAACTCCCACATGGAGTTTCACGCGTTGCAAGCATTAGCCCCAAGTTCTATTCGGATAATTGTCGTGAGCCGTTCTTCATACTTGCAGAACCAATAAGCTGCGGAAACGTCAGAGCAGCTTTTCCGTCCAAAACAGGATTTCGGCATAGGAGATGAGGGAAAGATGAGGGAGTTATGTTGCGATACCATGTACGACCTGAGCTTGCTTTGACGGCTGAACGTCGATAAATACTGCCTGGTATCATGTAGCAGCAGGTAGTGAAATGGCGGTCAAGGGACTTAAAATCCGTTGTCCGAAAGGACGTGCGGGTTCGACTCCCGCCCTCGGCACCACAATAGAATCAAACAGTTACGGGCAGCGAGTGAATGATCACTAAACTGCCCGTTTTGGCGTCTTGTGTGCCTATAGTGTGCCGGACTTTAAGATCCGCTTAAAGAGTAAAGTTTTCGATGCGCTCAGCCGCTTGTTGCTGCTTGTCAGGCAACACATGAGAGTAAGTGTCGAGTGTAAGGACCACGGTTGAGTGTCCAAGCCGTTCACTCGCAACTTTCGCATTCTCGCCGTTGGCGAGTAACAGCGTCGCGTGAGTATGTCGAAGGCTGTAAAGGTTGAATCCTGCTAGTTCAGCCGTGACCAATGCAGGCTCCCGCCCTCGGCACCACTATTAATTAGGGATTCCTCACCTACAACAGCACCTAAGCCCCCCACTCCAATTCGTCTTGGTGACACCATTTTTTCAGAATACTTTGTCAGGCTTTTACCTTCAAAGATTGTCCATGTGACGCCGTTGCACGCCAAATAGTTTGCTAAGCCACGACGCAACACGCAGATCGCTGCCGTGAGCTGAACGTTCTTCTTTGCACTTTGCGCTTTGAGTGGAAAACATTCCTTCGTGTCGCGACCTGCGAACAAAAAATCTCCGCGATGAGAGTTTTCGCTGCGACTTTCCGCCTTAACAAACCGAGAGCAAATGTACGCTCAAATTTTGATTGAAGCAGAAGTCTTTATGCATCGAAGGAGATTGTCATGAAACTACGAAATCCAATCACAAAACTCATCACTTTTACTATGGCTGTGATCGCGCTGGTGTACGCGTCTGGTTTGCAACAACCTGTCAACGGACAAACTGGCGACGGGAGCGTAAGGTCTGTGTCTTACACATCTCTCGGAATCGTTCCCGGACAGACCGTTCGGCTTAGTGTGGCCAGCGACGAAAGGTCCGTAGGAACCATGTCGTGGTCGTTCAGCTACTATCTCGCGCCTGGGAGCAACTCAAGTTATAGCGCGGGCCGTCTATTGACGCAAACTGATCCAGTCGAGTTGCGACCCGGCCACGCGCATACCGTGGAAATCAAGCGCGACGATCTGCGCGTTGCGGGTGAAGAGGTAATGAAACGCTTACAGGTGCGTGCAGGTTTCCAGGTGGCATTAATGGACGGTTCAGTGCGCAACGTTAACATTCCTGCTTGGCTGGAACTTGTTGATACGGCTACAGGCACTACGCAAGGAGGCAGCTATTACACCGGTACCGTCACGGTTTCGTCCGATGGGTTTTGATTAGGTGAGCTCGTGTTACTCGAAGCGGTACCTGGTGCTCTCTGATGTTATGAAAGCAAGCGGGTGCCGCTTTCGTTTACCCGAAGGAGACACCCGCAACAAACAATTCGCTGTTTGAAAACTGAAACATCTCAACCCGAAAAGTGGAGACGTCTCCGGAGCTATCAATCACCTTCTGCAAAGCTGCGCGTGCTGGACCATTCATCGGAATCAAACGATGGCGCGGACCTTTGTCCCTCGTGTCCAACAAAAGAAACCAATTCGGGCTAAAGGAACGACACCGCTTGAACTTACCAAGCTCCAAACCATCAAGCGAGTCCATCACCATTACGACGGGAGCGCATTGCTCGAAGGTATCTTCAGCTTGATAATAAGGCCCTGCGTCATACAAAGTAATCTCACAAAGCACCAAAGGTTCAGACATGCAAATTGAAGGACACGATCTCACCGCGCACGCCGAAGCACTTCAGGACCAACTCCGCCGCGTTTACTGGATCGGCGGCGGCAGCGGCGCGGGCAAGTCGACAATCACTCGTCGCATTGCGGCTGAACACGGTCTGCAGGCGTACGTAACGGACGACGTCATGGCAGATCATGCCAAGCGCAGTACGCCCCGCGACTGCCCATTGCTGCACATGTTCATGGCGATGGACATGGACCAGCGCTGGGTGAGCCGCTCGCCCGAAGCGATGTTCGAGACGTTCCACTGGTTCCGTGGCGAGGGCTTCAACATGATCATCGAAGACATCCTTAACTTGCCTAAGGAATCCGGTGTCGTCGTCGATGGCTTTCGTCTGTTGCCGCATCTCGTCAAGCCTCTACTCGCAGACCGCAGTCACGCTGTTTGGCTGATTCCAACTCCCGAATTTCGTCAGGCCGTGCTCGAAAGTCGCGGTGGGTCGAAATCGGGTTTTATCGCGAAAACAAGCGACCCTGAGCGCGCTCTGCGCAACGTGCTCCAGCGCGACGCGATGTTCACCGAACGTCTCAATGACGAGGCGCAACGTCTGGGGCTAAACACTATCGAGGTGAATCTCTCGATGACTGAAGACGATGTGATCGTACGAGTGGTGCGCGCGTTTGGTTTGTAAGCGCAACGTGCCGCAACTGCTCAGTGGATTTGCAAATTTCTCTACTCTGCTTTTTCCGGTTATGGGGATTTCTTAATCCAAAACATGTCTCGCATCGTAAAGTCTGAGCGTGACCTGTCGGTTAGATCGACGTAGCGTGGGGAAATAAAAGCGGTGCGGGGTTCAGTATCCAGACGGTTTCGCTCAAGCGTTTGCAGCCGGCCTCCGACGACTCGCGTCTTGTAGGATTTGATTGGCTGACCGTTCGCCTTCACGATCATAACTATCTCGCCGTCTAGTTTCGTGAGGTCCGACAGCGCCAGCCACCGCTGCTTTGGAGTCGCCTCCACTATCAACTCTTTCCGCTCGTAAAAATACCAATCAAGAGTATCGGGCACCACGGGCGCGCGACTCGCCGCGATTTCCTTTCCGTTCGCGAGCAAGTGAAGAGTGACCTTCGGACGATTCAGACCGGGCGGCAATTCCCGCGTACTCAACCAGAAGTTGAAATGCAGCATGGCGCTCGCGTCGTCCGTTATGACCGAGAAAAAGGCAAGATCGCTCCATGGCCCATCGCGCACAAATTTTTTTGAGGGATTGAACGGGTCACTGCTGACTTCCTGCTTCAGGCTGAACGGTAGAGTCGTGATCGTCTCGTTGCCGAGCTTGACAGCCATCACAAAGTCGCCGGACTGAGCCACTCGTACATTTCCAGGATTGCCCGGCGCCGGTCGAAAAACACCAAACGCCGGAAACTTCTCGAGCGGTTCGAGTCGGAGCGGAACACTAGCGATGACCTCGCCGCTCGGCTTCGTGATCACAAACGTCGCCGGCGAAGCGCCCGCGGGCGGGAAGACTACCTCGAGACCTTCTACCAGAAAACTTCCGGTCCCTTCGTAGAACCGCATGTTCATGAGCGAGTCGTACTCAATCGCCGGCTTGTTGGTACCAACTTGCGCTGCGACAGCGAAGCTCGCTGCGAAGACGATGTAAACCGCGAAGATTGTTCTTTTCATCTGTGGTATTCCCGCTTAGTGAAAGTCGCCCTCAGTATTCGCAATGATGATTTGGGAAGTGGTTTCGCCGGTCGTTGTGTTAATGATCGAGGCTGTCACCTGCACGTCCCGGCGGTTGCTCGTAACTATACCCCTCCCGTAGGTGGTAGCAACTAGATCAAGCGAAATCGCTTCGCCGGCTGGCACATTATGTGGGCCGCTGGTTGTTGTGCTTATGATGACCAGCTTGCATACCGCACCGTTGCAGGCGCCTTGTCCATATTTGATCTCCCTAAAGCCGACGGTAGTGTCGCCATCACCGTTCCAATCGCCCGTGAGACGAAGCACCTGGTTCGGTCCGAGCGCGACGACACCAGTATCCCAATGAAATAGCTTACCACGTAGTTGAGCCTGCGTAGTTGAATCGGAACTTACGAGTAACAGTAGAATCACGCTGACGGCGAGCGTGATGGCCGATGCTACAGTTTTCATTTTTTCCTCCCTTGTCTTCGGTCACATCTGGGTCATACAAAAATATTGCTTCCGTGCCGGGAGGCATTTATCTTGGCTACAAGTCAGAAGTCCTTTGGAAAAGATTAGGAATCTGTGAGGTCTCCCGACGCACGCGTAATGTCCAGCAAAAATGGCCATCGTTATGAGTTTGGTGATTTCCGTCTCGACTCGGAACCTCCCAGTCTGTGGCGCGACGAGAGTCTCGTGCCGCTGCCGCCAAAAGCCCTTGAAATGCTGCTCTTGCTTGTGCGCCAGCGCGAGATCATTGTTAGCCGCGAGGAGTTGTTGGAGACTGTCTGGCGCGACACTTTCGTCGAAGAAGGAAACATCAACTACACGGTTTCACTTCTCAGAAAGACCCTGGACAAAGATGACAGGGGACGCTTCATTCAGACCGTGCCAAAACGCGGCTACCGCTTTGTCGCCGATGTACTGGAGGTCTCGGTCAACGGACACGCCGAAAACGCCGTCCGGAATGTCGATGTTGCGATTCCAACCGAACAATTGAAACCGAAGATTCGCTGGCACTTTATCGGAATAGTTTTGCTCGGCGTGCTCTTCGTGACGGGGTTTGTAACCTGGAGGAGTTTTGACAAGGGCAAAAAACTTTCGCCCAACGCCGTTACGAACAGAAATATCCGCACGATCGCAGTCCTACCTCTGAAGACGTTGGCGGAAGACGATGGCAGCAACTCATTGTCGCTTGGCCTGACCGATTCACTGATTTCACGTCTAGGCAGTTTGAACCGGTTTTCGGTGCGCCCGCTGAGTTCCGTCAGAGGCTATGCCGAAGTCGATCAGGACCCGCTAAAGTTTGGCGAGACCTTAAAGGTTGACGTGATTCTGGAAGGCACTCTGCAACAGACGGACAATCGGCTACGGGCTAACCTAAGGCTGTGGGATCTCCGCGACGGCGCACAGCTCTGGCAAGGATCGTTCGATTCGACGGAAGCTGATTTCTTCAACCTCCAGGACGCGGTCGCCACCGGAGTGACGAGATGGCTCCTCTCCGAGCTGCTGGAAAAAGACCGCGAGCTTTTGACCAGGCGCTACACCGACAACCCTGAAGCGTTTCGCGCTTACGTCCGTGGCCGCGCGATACTTGATGCGAAGAACCCTGACAACTTTGAAAAAGCGATTGACGAATTTCAGAAAGCCGTCTCGCTGGATCCGACGTTCGCATTGGCGTACGCCGGACTCGCCGACGCTTCTACACGGCGTGGCTTTAATACGTCGGGCGCGAGTCAGGAGGAGTTCTACGCCAGATCGAAAGCGCTGGCGCAGAAGGCCCTGGATTTAGACGCGGAAACGCCGGAAGCTTATGCTGCGCTCGGTACGGTCAAACGAATTTACGATTGGGATTGGGCGGGGGCCGAGCGCGAATTCAGACGTGCCATTGAGCTAAACCCGAATTACGCGCGCGCACATCTCGGTTATGCGCTGCTGCTTTCGTGCCTCGGCCGAAGCGATGAAGCGCTGGTCGAAATAAAACGTGCGATGGAGATCGACCCACTCTCGCAAGACGTTAAATCGGGTTACCTAACCATTCTGGAAGGTCGTGGGGAATACGCGGAAGCCCTCGCGCAAGCACAGGAGAATGTGAACTTTAACAAAGAATACCGTCGAGGAATGCGCGGCGTCGCTACGTTTCTATTTCATCTGGGCGAATACCCGCGGGTGATCGAAATCTCGGAACAGGAGCTGACGGCAAAGAACAGTCAGGAGTTCGTCTGGCTTTCGCTCCTCATAACTTCTCACCATCGCTCCGGCCAGACTGGAAAGCGAGACGAAAGACTCAAACAACTGGAAGAAGTAGCGCGGACCGACACCAAAGCCCTCTACGCGCTGGCGGAGAATTACGCCGAACTCGGACGCACCAACGATGCGCTGGCAGCTCTGGAAAAATGTATCGAGGTGCACGAAGAACGTATGATGTGGCTCAAAGTCGAGCCGCGTCTTGCCCTACTAAAAGGCAATGCCCGCTTTGAAGGCATCCTGCGAAGAATGAACCTTGCCAATAGCTAGGCAAATATTAAGTCATGTCCAAGACGCGCATAATCGAAGCTGTCCGAAAACTCGACCTCGAATCAATCAAGAAACTGTTGGACGACAATCCGTCGCTTCTTAGTGTTACGGATCGAATGGGTCGAAATCTGTTTCATCTGGCTTGCTCGGCACAATGCAAGCAACTGAACGTGCCTGAATCTGTGTCGGCCCGGGTAGTAACGTTCCTTCTTAATCGCGGGTTAGACGTCGAATCTCCACTAGTCACATCGGATGGTTGCGACACCGTCAATGCCGTGTGGTTCGCCGTCGCTCGTGGTAGAAATCGTACGTTGGTCAAGCTGCTTATCAAACGCGGCGGGACACCGAACGGACTTTACGCTGCTGGTTGGTGGGAGGACCTTGAGATTCTCGATGTGTTAATCCGCTCTGGGGCGCCTATCGATGTGGTTGGCGGAGAGACGCCCTTCCTTGCGTGCTGGGAGTGGAGAAAATTCAAAGCCGCCAAATTCCTGGCGCGCAAAGGCGCTGACGTGAACTTCCAGGACGCAAAAGGCAAAACCGCTCTGCACCATGGAGTGCTGAAGGAGTACGATCCATCTCTGCTAACGTGGTTGGTTAGACATGGGGCTTCTCCCGACATCAAAGATAGTGAAGGAGTGTCGGCGAGGATCCGGGCATCTCGAAAGCGAGACAAGAGATTTCTCGAAGCGCTGTCGTAATCTGTGAATGCCCATATGTTAGCGCGGGCAAGGAGGACATATTTTTCCGATAACGCTGACATCGTAGAGGTAACTTTTTACCACCCGCGTCACCGGCAACGCCAACCAGCTCCGATTGCTTGTCGCCATCACCAGATCTCATCCGAAACTCTTTTACCCACTCACAAAAAAATGAGTTGACCCTGACACTTTTCGCGGCCGAACTTCGCTTTCTATATCAGTGAAGACGAATCAATGAGGACTTGCTATCAAGCAGGCTTATTTGAGAATGACGGAATTTAAACCTCGCATACGTCCTCTATACCTAACCATCACACACTTGAAAACATTGGAGAACGATCGAACATGAAACGCAATCCTACCTTTTACTTTGCAGTTGCACTGCTGGCGCTCAGCCTTACACCAACCGCTATCTATGCTCAAAATCTCGGAGATTCGAAGGTATTTAGTCCTGTGGCAGCCCCTGGATATCCCGAGGGCATTGCCGTAAACGGAAACACGTCTACGTTTCCGGTCCCGCCGCCTTCGGCCAACCGCTCGGCTCCGCGAACGTCAAGGCCTACGATCTTAAGACGGGGGCCTTCGAAGCTTCCTATTCCATCACTATCACCAATTCGTTCGCAGGAATGAGTGCTGCATCGTGTGCTGCATTTGGTCCAGACGGCGATCTCTACGTATCAGTTACTGCAGAGAATGGAACGCTGAATGGCGTCATCTACAAACTGCCTTTCGTCGCCAATCCGCCGGCTGCGAGCCTGGTTGAGTTCCATCGCTATACACTGGCTACTGGTCTTCCAGCGCCGGATGGCATTGCTTTTGGTAAGTCGGGCAAACTATACGTCGCCCTGGCAGGCACTAGCCAGATTTCCGTGCTCAGGCCTGATGGCACTGAAGAGGTGCGATACTCTGGTCCAGCCGCAAATCCAGGCGGATCACCTAATCCGATGCCGTGGGCCAATCCGGCCAACATCGCTTTCGACAAGAAGACCGGCTCGATACTGGTAACTAACCATGCCAGCCTGGTGCCATTCGATCCGAACTTATTTTGTGTCTTCAGCGTGTTCGTTGACGATAAAGCCAGTCCGCTGCCTTAGGCAGCGGACAGGAGCGGCGTCGCTGCCGACTTTGCCTCAAAAGTTGGAATCCAGTCGGGCGTAGCGCCAACGGCGCGAAATATGATAGCCAGGGGCAAAGCGCGAAGCGCGTCGCCCCTGGTTATCGGGAATCAATTAAAAAGAGCACTGAAGGTGGGAAATATCATCGCAATTATTACGCTCTTTCAGAGCTTCACGGTTGTTTACGCGTGGCCCCAGGGGCGACGCGCCTCGCTCTGCTCGGCGCTTGCCCCTGGCTATCATATCTCGCGCCGTTGGCGCTCCGCAGGCTGATTCCTACTTTTAGGTAAAGCCTTACTCATAGCAGACTGATTTCCTACTTTTGAGGCAAAGGCGTCGCTACCTCTCTACCGGAGAGTCTTAAACCGAGGGTGGCCGCGAATGGCTACCCTTACTACTTTACGGTGCGGGCGAAAGGAAAAAATTGAACCTTGATCTAGAATTGGGGGTTCTGCTCAGCTTCTCGTTCTGATTTCGGGAAAACCAGTTCAGGAGACCGCTTAATGCAACGCGTCAAACCCGTGTTTGTCATCTCGATATTTCTGCTTGCTCTCACTACCAAGACAGCCGCACAACCGGTTTCAGACGACAAACTGAAATCACGCGCCGAACTGACTAACTACGAAGAGACGACTCGTTATGAAGAAGTCTTAAATTTCATCGCTGAGCTGCAAAAGCGAAGTTCGCTCCTTCGTCTCGAGTCCTTCGGTAAGTCGGAAGAGGGACGTAATCTGCCGCTCATGATTCTCTCCGATTCGCCGATCTCGAACCCACGCGATGTGCGCGGCTCGGGGAAACCGATTGTCTTTATCATGGCAAATATTCACGCTGGCGAAGTCGAAGGCAAGGAGGCGGTGTTGCACCTTTCGAGACGCATCCTGTTTGGAGATCTGAAGCCGCTGCTCAGCAAATTGATAATTCTTATCGCGCCAATCTACAACGCCGATGGAAATGAGAAGATTAGTACCAATAACCGCACGGCGCAGAATGGTCCCATCGCCGGTGTCGGCGTGCGCGAAAACTCAAAGCGCTACGACCTCAATCGCGATTACATGAAACTCGACTCATCTGAGGCGCGAGGGCTCGTCAACTTATTGAATCGTTGGGATCCACATCTCACAGTGGATCTACATACCACAAACGGCTCCTATCACGGTTATCATCTGACTTACTCGCAACCGCTCAATCCAAATGCGAGTGCCGCCATTCTGAGTTATCACCGCGATAAGATGCTGCCTGCTATTACCAAAGCGATGCTGAAGAACCATAGGTTGCGTACTTACTACTACGGCAATTTTCCGCGCTTTACTAATTTGCCGACACCGGGTGAGCCGACCCGTTGGGAGGCGTTCACGCATCAGCCGCGTATCGGACAGAACTACCACGGTCTTCGTAATCGACTGACAATTCTTTCTGAAGCTTATAGCTACCTCACATTCAAAAGACGCGTTGAAGTGACGGAAAAGTTTGTGGAAGAGATCTGCAAGTACGCTGCTGCAAACGCTGGACAGATTTCTCAACTTACAAAACGCGCAGACGACGAAACTGTGCGTAAGTTTTCAAGCGGCGAAACAATTGAACAAGGGGTTGAGTTTGAAATGCGGCCTTTGCCAAAGCCTGTAAACATTTTGATTGGCGAAGTTGTGAAGGTGAAAAACCCGCGCTCGGACAAAGAAATGACGGCTATGGTTGAAGAAAGGTTCAAGCCGTTACGAATGGACGATTACGGGATCTTTGCCGCAAAAAGAAGTGTAGTTGCACCACGCGCTTATATCTTTAAACCTGAAAAGAATTTGGAGGTTGTGATTGAGAAACTGGTCCAACACGGAATCACCGTCGAAGAACTGACTTCGCCGCTGCCTGCTGAAGTTGATGTGTTCACCATCAGCAACGTCACGCGCTCACAACGCGCCTTTCAAAATCATCGCGAAATGAAAATCACGGGTACCTACAAGAAGGAGAATATGACATTCCCCACCGGATCAATCATTGTGAGGACGGCGCAGCCACTCGGCCGGCTTGTTTGTTATCTGCTTGAAGCCGAAAGCGATGATGGTTTGGTTAATTGGAACTTCTTTGACCCCTACCTTGAAACCGGAAAGATGTCTCCCGTTTACAAAATAATGCAGAACGTCAACGTGGCTAGTCGGGTGTTAGAGAAGTAGTGAACGCGGCCTTGCACAAAAAGTGCGGTTCTAAGCCTGCGAAGCAGGCGGAAGCATAAAGCCTGGGGCGCAAGCCCCAGGATCAGAATGAAAATGAATTGCGAGCCCATGAAATGGGCGGCAGCTTGTTGGCCGCAAAATCGTTAACATTTCATTGCGATCGCGCTGTCGCCCGCGTTCGCGGGCTTGAAATCTGTTTGCGCTGTTGACCTGGGGCTTACGCCCCAGGCTTTATGCTTCCGCCTGCTTCGCAGGCTTAGACCGTACTTTTTGTGCAAAGCCAGTGAACGCCGAATACTTCTAATCATTCAGACCAGGTCCACTTAACCCTTTCGATGCCCGTTCAGTCTGACTTTAGCGCCACCAGCGGATCGACTCTCGTTGCGCGACGCGCCGGGAGGTAACACGCCAACAGCGCCACTGCAACCAACGCAAGAGCCGCAAACGGAAGAATCAGCGGATCGCGCGTGGGCAATGATGGGATGAGGGAAATCAATAGTTTCGATACGCCGTACGCACCGAAGCCGCCCAACAACGCTCCAATCCCGACCAACACGGTGCCCTTGCCCAACACCAACCACAAAACATCGCGAGACTGCGCTCCGAGCGCCATTCGAATTCCGAGTTCTCCAGTACGTTGGACCACCGTGTACGAGACAACGCCGTAGATTCCAATCGCCGCCAGAATTACACCAATCGTCGCAAACGCTCCCAGCAAACTCCCCAGCAGCGAAACGCTCCCCAGGCCCAAATCGACTGCGGATCGTGCCGTTCGAATCCGGTTAACCGGTAGGTCAGGATCTAATCCGGCAATCGAGCTGCGCAGACTGTTAGCGATTGCTTCCGAATTCGAGCCAGTGCGCAGAAGAAGCGTGAGATAGTTCGGCGGAGCTTGCGTCATAGGAAAAAACGCTTCAAACCGGGTGTATGGTTCTCCCAGGCTACCCGGAAAGGCAAGGTCATTAACCACGCCGACGATTTCGTAAAAGTCTTTCTGCGCAAAAGTACTAATAATGCGCTTTCCGACCGGACTTTCGTTGGGCCAAAAGTTCCGAGCGGTGGTTTCGTTGATGATTACGACTTTCGGGTGATCGGCCGTATCCGCTGTGTTGAAATTACGGCCCTGTTGCAACCGAGCACCCAGGGTCTGGAAATAGTCGGTACTTACCGATTCGAAAAACATTTCCGGAAGCTTATCCTTCGGGGGCTCGGGTCGACCCTCAATCAGAAACGAATTACTGCTGCCATAACCAAACACCGGATGCGATTCGGCAATAGCAGCATGCTGCACACCGGGCAGCGCGCGTAGCCGATTTTCCAGTTCCGTCAGAAAAACAAGTCGTTGCTGATCACTTGCATACTTATTTCCCTGAAGACCCATCTGCGCCGTCACCAGCCCATCAACCTGCCAGCCCGGATCAGTATTGAGGAAGCGCTGCAAACCCCGCAGGAATAATCCAGCCGCCGCGAGCAATACCATCGCAAACGCTACTTCACCGACGACGAGCATGTGTCGCGTACGGTGCTGAGATCTTCCCGCGCTTGACCCACGCGAGTTCTCGCGCAGCGCCAGGTTCACGTCGGCTCGCGATGCCAACCATGCAGGAAGTGTCCCGAATAGAACTCCCGTCAGCAGCGAGCACAGCAGTGCAAACCCGAACACTTTGTAATCGAGTTGCACACTCGCTCCGGGCAAATCGCTGAACATACTGACACTGATAAAACGAATGGCGCCATAGGCAACAACGAGACTGATAATTCCACCGATTAGCGCCACCAGGATGCTCTCAGTAAACGAATGTCGGAGCAGTCGCCAGCGTCCCGCGCCAAGCGCGGCGCGCACAGCCAGTTCGCGCGATCGCGCCGCCGTGCGCACGAGTTGCAGGTTAGCCAGATTTGCGCACGCGATCAGCAACACAAAACCTGCCAGTCCGAATGTGAACCACATGACAGTTCTGCCAATGTCGTCGGACATGGATAACTGAAGCGGCTCGAGTCGCAGGCTTTCACCTTCGTTCGAGGAGTTTTGCTTATGAATGTTAGCGGCGAGCGCGACCATACCTTGCTCTGCCTGCTGGATTGAGACGCCAGGCTTGAGCCGACCAAACGACGAGAGAAAGCTGGCGCGGCGATTCGCTTTCTGTTCCGGAGTGAACGTCAGCGGCTGCCAGGTATCGATCGGGCCCCAAAGCATCGGGTGATCGAAACCGGGAGGCATCACGCCGACGATCTCCACGGTTTTTCCGTCGAGCTGAATTTTTCGACCTATGACGCTCGGATCACTTCCAAAACGCCGCGTCCAAAAACGATCGCTCAGGACGATTACGTTATCAACCCCAGGCTCGAATTCTTCGGGTTTAAAGACACGGCCGTAGGCGGGCTGGACTCCCATCAGTGGGAAGAAATCCGCGGTTGCTGCGAGGTTGACCAGACGCTCGGCTGTTTGCCCGGCTTCAGTGAGAGTACGGCCCGCATAGGTGTAGGCCGCCATCCCTTCAAAAACGTTATTTTGAGCGCGTTGATCGAAGAAATTTGCAACTGAAAACGGCCAGGTTTGAGAGTGTGGTGACGTGCGCCATAAACGGACTAATTTTTCGGATTGCGGATATGGCAGTGAGCCAAATAGAAACGTATTCAGCACACTGAACATGGCTGTATTGACACCAATTCCGAGCGCCAGCGTCAGGGCAGAAACGATCGTAAAACCCTTGTGCTTTTGTAGCATGCGCAGGCTGAAGCGCACATCCTGTGACACGGTCGTCATAGCGTCCTCAATGTCAGTGACTCAAGGCCATGGAGTGGTTCCGTTTTGCAGTATTGCTCAGTAATAATACACCCTGCACAGGTCGATTGTGACAAATAATCGACTGACCTGTATTTACGTCACGTTAGAAAAGGCGGGGATAAAGTATTATGACGCCGGCATCGCTTCCAAATAGCGCGCACAAGAGGCCATGTTGCGTGAGGCATACCTAAGAGCCGGAGTCTCGGCAGATTTGGTGCAGTACTTCGAGGCTGATGACACAAATAAAACAGCATTGCTCTTGCTTAAATCAACGCTGTGGAAGTAAACTGCCGCGGCCTATCTCAAGTACGCTTTGGGCAACCGTACTGCCCAAATTTTTCAACTATTTTCCCGGCCTGAGCCTCTCCGGTAATCACAGTCCGACGTAAATTTTAAGTGCCCCCCAATTACCTGAATGACTCTTCACCTCGTGTGGAACAATGGAAATCTGGCACTGCTCCCACGGTCAGAAACCTGCGACTGAAATTCTTGATGCCCTAGCTCAGGCACTCCACCCCCACCGCGCAAGCGGATCACCCTCGTCAGGCGGCCCCGGTATAGTTTTTTTTCACGAAATTACCCCTCACCTGTTTGATCTAATCCGTGAAGTTAGTCGGCGCGGAATGGAGAGGGTTATCGCCATCGGGCTTTCTCGATCTGGCGTGAAGCCCGCGGGCATCTGGAGTTTGCTCGACGCCGGCGCCTCGGATGTAATTGCCTGGCATGATTCTCCTGACCCAGCGCGTGAGGTGGCCGCAAAGTTCGACCGTTGGTTAAGCGTCGATGCGATCGTCCAATCGCCGTTGGTGAGGAACAATCTTGCTGGTCAAAGTGCGGCTTGGATTCGCGTCTTACGGCAGATAGTCGAGGTCGCCAATTTCACTGACTCATCTGTACTGATTACTGGAGCGAGCGGAACGGGGAAAGAGCTGTTCGCTCAATTGGTTCACACTCTCGATGCGCGAGGAGATAAAGGAAGTTTGGTCGTCTGCGATTGCACGACAATTGTGCCGGAACTTTCGGGCAGCGAGTTTTTCGGTCACGAACGCGGTGCGTTCACGGGTGCCATCGCCGAGCGCAAAGGAGCTTTTGCATTGGCGGACGGCGGCACACTTTTTCTCGATGAAGTAGGAGAGTTACCGCTCAATTTGCAGGCTGAGTTGTTGCGGGTGATTCAGGAACGAACGTATAAGCGCATTGGCGGCAATTCGTGGCAGAAGACAAATTTCCGTCTCGTTTGCGCAACGAACCGCAAACTGATTGAAGAACAATCGTGCGATCGATTTCGTCGCGATTTGTATTACCGAATCGCGAGTTGGACTTGTCACTTGCCGCCCTTGAACGAACGCCGCGAAGATATCCTTTTGCTCGCGGAACACTTCATCGAACAACTGCGGCCGGACGATCCACCGGGACTAGATGAACCCGTTCGCCAGTATTTGCTGGCGCGAGAATATCCGGGCAACGTGCGTGATCTGAAACAACTCGTCACGCGGATCGTCCAACATCACGTTGGTCCAGGAGTTATCACCGTGGGCGATGTTCCTGAAGACGAAAGACCCTCTCTGGAAGATAGAGTTGATACCCGCGGTGAAGAAAGCATGGAGAGTGCGATCCGTTCGGCGATCGCATTCGGAGTGAGCTTAAAGGAAATTGAACGAACTGCCGGCGAGTTGGCCGAAAGAATAGTGATCGACGAGGAGCACGGCAACCTACGGCGGGCGGCAGCAAGACTTGGAGTAACTGATCGTGCGTTGCAAATGCGTCGGGCCTCGCGGCGATCAAACGGCAACGGTGGAACCGGCGTCAGCTAAATAGAAATCTCGGCGTCGGGTTTGGGACAACACAGCGCCTCCGAATGGTCGGACTGCTGCGCGCGCAATCAGACGGAGAAAATTTCCCCCCAGAATAAGGCTTTCGTCCGCGGGCGATAAATTCAAGACTCTTATTTTTGCGAGTTCAACTGCTGGATGCAGCCACGGTCCGTCGCTACCGAAAAGAAACTTCTTAGCGCCCGCCCGTTGGACGCCCTGCTCAAGCAAGTCAAAACGTCGCACGCCGGAAGTGTCGGCGTAAACATTTGGGTGTCGAATCAAGTGATCAATCAAAGCGAGTTGCGCACGCCAGTCATCCGCAAAACTTCCCTGGTGGGGAATGATGAAGTTAACGTCAGGATATTCCTCCGCCAGCAACTGCACCACTGAAACTTCTCCTACGACGTCGTAGAGCACCGGAATCGAAAACACTCGCGCCGCTTCGCAAACTTCACGGGTGATCGGGGCATCGTGGCGATGGACCTTGATGCCAACAAAACCATAACTTGTAACTGCCTCTTCAACCATCGCTCTCACACGCCCCCGATCGCGTTGCGGATTAATGAAAGCGAAACCGTAAAACCGATCCGGCCGGCTGTTGACCATGCGGGCGACCTCACGATTAGCGATCGCATAGTCGGAATGAAAAGCCGCGAACAACACGGTGCGATCAATCCCCGCCCGCGCCGCCCGTCTCATGTATTTTTCCAGAGGCGCGTTTGTGTCCCATGGACCAGTAAGTCCATCGCCCTTTCCCGCGTGACAGTGGCAATCAATAATCATGGCTGATCACAAGTGTCGTTGTGCGATTGGCCTCGACTGACTAATGAAATCGGCGCGGCGCCGCCGACTTCATGAAAGAAACAGATGCTGGTAGCAATCCCCTTATGAAAGTTGGGAAGATGAAATTTCTCGTTCGGAGCGTGAATCCTATCGTCCGGCAAGCCGAAGCCGATCAGCGCCGTTGGCAGTCCAAGTATGTCGTGAAAGGCCGTTACAGCAGGATTGGTCCCACCGGATCTTACAAACACTGGCGTTGCGCCAAAGCCTTTGTAGCACGCAGTGGCGGCGGCTTTTACCGATGGATGAGTACGGTCAACAACTACGGGCTTGGCCGCAAGCAGTGTCCTTACGCTGGCGCGTAATGTGAAGGGTGTTACGCGCGCGATATGTCTGCGAACGAGTCGTTCAATCTCCCTTGGATCCTGATCCGGCACCAGACGAATATTGAGCTTCGCTACAGCTCGGGATGGAATGATCGCCTTTGCTCCTGGTCCCTGATAGCCGCCAGTAATGCCGCTGATCGTTAATGAAGGACGAATCGTCGTTCGCTCGTACAAACTGTAACCGCGCTCGCCCCAGGGTCTCGAGGCCCGGAGACTCTTTAGCAGTTGCTCATCGGTTGGACCATTGCTTGACATGTCAGTGCGTTCTACTGCGTCCACTTCGCGCACGCGATCGTAAAAGCCGGGTATCGTGATCCGGCCTCCACCAGCTTGTAATCCGGCAACGATGTCACAAAGCCCTTTTAACGGATTATGAATGGCGCCGCCAAAGACACCGTCGTGCACATCTACTTCGGGACCGGTAACTTCCAACTCCAGGCTGAGCGAACCACGCATGGCATAAGTGATCGCGGGACGATTTGGCCCGAGCATCGATGTGTCTGAGACGAGCACAACATCTGCGCTCAACGCTCTTTCGTTCTTCGCCAGAAACGGCGCGAAGTTTGGACTGCCGATTTCCTCTTCACCTTCGAAGAGACACTTCACGTTGACCGGCAATCTTCCTCTCGCGCGCAAACAGGATTCGAGCGCTTTGACGTGGACCAACAATTGACCTTTGTCGTCCGAGGCGCCACGGCCGTAAAGATCTTTGCCACGTACTACCGGTTCAAAAGGCGGCGATTGCCACTGGTCCAACGGCTCTGCGGGTTGTACATCGTAGTGACCATAGATCAGGACAGTCGGAGCACCGGACACCTCAAGCCATTCGGCATAGACCAGCGGATGCTGCGGCGTGGGAACGACGGTAACTCGCCGCATGCCAATAGCGCGCAGGTGATCTGCTAACCATTCGGCGCATCGGTTTACATCGCCGGTGTTCCGGGGTTGCGCGCTAACTGAGGGGAAACGAACGAACTCTTTTAACTCGGCAACAAACCGCGCGCGATTCGCGTGTGCGTAAGCAAGCGGACAGTACGAATTGAACACACCAATAGCACTCGATGTAGTTGGCAATCGTCATCCATCCTTTACCGCCGGCATTACTCCTTTATCTAATGCAGGATTGCATGGTGGCTTCCCGCAGTTTTCCATGTCTATGCCCGCTTGGTGATCTGGACATGCGTGAACATCGGATTGAACGGCAGTTTGTCGGCCGTGTAAGGCGCGCTACTCGCAATGTCTCTTTTCAAGAGCGCAATTCTTCCCTGCACTGTGTTAGCTACTACTTTTCCACCGTGACGCACCGGTATCATGTATTTCTTGAGTCCCCAGAAGGCACCCAGTATTGCTCTTCCGAAATGCTGGAAATATCTTGTCCGGAATTCACCATTATCGTTGTCATAGCCAGTGTTCATTATTGACAACGTGTCGTTAATCCAGGGGGATCCAGGTCCAACATGGCCGAGACTTAGTTTCATTGATATCCATCGATCCTTGTATTCGTCTTTTAACCCCCAGACGTGACCCAACTCATGGACCAGTACATTTCTTTTCGATCCGATAAAAATATTCAGGTCGCGCATCACCGTTTCCCGATTCTTATCAATAAAGAACACACTTCTGCTTCCGTCTGGGTGGACCTGGGTTCTCTTATTCGCGTTTTTTGGATTTGCGATGTCAGGATTAATTTTGAAGCGAAGTTTTATCCGGTCATTGTAATTACCGGATGCGTCTCTTACCCGCACCTCCGCAGCCCCGTCCCAGATTTTTGCTGCCTCTCGAAGGCGATCTTTCAATTCAGTTTTTCGCTCCGGCGGGAATGGTTTTGTGTACGACAGGTACGTGTTGTACGTGATCACTGCTTCATTTGATCCGCCGTTGTACAAGAAATTGAAATTACCGCCAAAGTAAGGTGCATGCAGGTCGGTATTGTAGATGGAGATAGTTTTGGGTGAAGCGGCTGCGGGCAGGTTCTCCCATTCGAAGTCGGATTCAGCTGACGACCAACGCGGCCGGATCGATCCGATTCCTCCGTACTCTTGCGTTCCGGATGTCGGTGAAGCGGGCGGCGCCGCAACTTTGGTGAAAAGTCGATCGAGTATCTGGTTAAGTTGCGCGGAACTCTTCAGCGCGTCCGCATTCGTTCCTCCGAACTCGATAAGAGCGCGCTGAGTGGTCTGATCAAACTTTCCAGTTACCGGCACTGCGCGGCCCAGAACAAGACTCAACGCTTCCTGCGTGAAGCGCAGCGTATCCTTGCGCCGAGTACCCCTCGCATTTCCTCGATTCATGTCGCAATGGAAGTGATCGCGGTGATCCGAACGGTGGTAATCGATTACAGTAGCGAAGGACAAACGCAAGCAAGCGTTGATACGTCGGAGCAAAGCTCGCTCGGCAGGGTTCCTCCAATTGTGAACTATCGTTTCGCGACCGCCAGCCCATCGCACTCCCACAAGATCGAAAGCATCCGCAAAGGAGTGGTTGCTGAGAGAGTTTGTCTTGGTCATACACCGGCAACAGTAAGCGCCGGCAGTCAGAATGGCTTCGACCGGCATACTGAAGCGATTCATATTGTCGACAAACTTAGTCAGTGCTGTCTTCACTGCCGGTACGAATTTCTGCGTTCGCGGGCGAAGCCTTTCCGTAACCACCTTGAGCTTCGTTGTCTTGTCGTCGGCCACCTTCGCGACGTACTCGAAAGGGACATTACCGATACCTTGAACCGAGAGCACACCTGTCACAGAGGGACAAACCGGTGGCGTTGGCCCAATGCAGCGTCCTCCCGGTTGGGTCTTCAACGCCGCGGGTGAACCCGAGCGTCCGCAATCTGTGCCCGGACCCTTGCGCTTCGCTGGTTGAGCCGTTTCGAATTCCATTTCACCTGGCCATTCGAAGGCACTCATCGGCGAATGCTCAGCGTTTTCGGTATTCCTCATAATTCCTCACGTCAAATTCAGTGGTAACAGGCATAAATATTGTTTGGCCTTCGCTGTCGTTCTGCTATCCAGTCTTTGATTGCGACCATTCCCAAAGACATTGCGCTGCCTAGATCGGTGTATTGCTGATCCATCCACTGAATGCCTTTCCAAATATCCGCATCCATCACCATAAGCGCGCTCAGGATGGCTTTTTCGTCTGTCGGATAATGTCGTTGAGCGAAATCCAGCTGTTCTCTTGCCTTATGAAGTATCAGATCCCACCGAGGATCTGGTTTACTTACATATTTTTGGTAGCTCCATAATTCCGCGAAACTGACATACTGATCATCGAAACTGGGGTCCAACAATCCACCAAGGAGACATTGAAGACGCGGCGTTCTATATGGCCCCAAAACAATCCCAACCTGATTCTGTCTTTTTAAGAGCTCCAGTGCTTTACGTATGAACACCGGCAATTCCACGGTGGGCGGCTTAGTCGCGGGGCTCGACGTACCCGAACGACTTGGTAACAGACCAGCGATTGCGGCAAGCAACGCAGCCTCGGTCTTTGCCCCAACGATACCGTCGGGATATAGTCCGCGCTGTTTCTGAAAACTAAGAATTGCGTTCTTGGTCTTTATGCGGGCATCACCGTCCACTGCTAGTTGTAGTCCGAGGATTCGATTCAGGGATTCTTGCACCCAGCGAATATAGGAAGGACTTCTACGATTGATTGGCGCCAGATTCATTACCCATCCAGATTCGTGGTCCTCGAATTCGAATTCCGGCCGCCCTGCGTTCTCGAACTCTCGCGTGGTCGTTGCAGCTCCTTCGAACCGTTCTTTCAATCCCGGCGGGTTGTATTCCCAATGCCAAGGCTCACGCTTGTAGGGGAACCAACCAAAGCGACTCGCGTTTATTGCCAGCCACTTGTAGTTAGGCGAGCGATACATGCGGACCATGTTGGCCATCTTGTCGCGTGCGCGCGTTGAAACATTTACCAGCGTCAGTCCTGGCACGCGCATATTCAAGTCGATGGCAAGACCATAATTGTGCGCGGAGATTCCAGGCGCGACCGCGTTGGGGTTGGTCTGCCGTGATCGTGCTGCCTGTTGGCTCTTGACGCTGCGCCATGCGGAAATGATCTCTAATTGCACACCGTCAGTCGCGGCCGCATCGCGCATGCGCACGAAAGCATCGCGCGCTTCAGGAAAGAGTCTCTTATCCGTTTGACCAGGCACACTGACTACGACGCGCGTCACATCGTGAAAGCGGACGCCTCTTGGTACGCGACGCTCCGGTGTAACGCGCGCCATCGCGTTGAAGAGTGCCTCAGCCATACGACCGGGGACCCTCTTTTTCTGTGCGTCAAGATTGCCGGGGAAGTACTCACGGCTCCAGTCGATCTCCTGGAGAAACCGGCGTCGCAACGCTTCGTCAGCGACAAGCTCAATCGCCGAGCGATCGATTGAACGGATCCACGCCCTCACATCCGTCGGAAGCGGCGCGCGCACTGGACTGACCGATGGGCCACTCGCTGCGCTGCCAGTGCCCACCTCTTTTTGAGGCACGCGGACTTGGACAGGCGTGCGCCGTGTTCCACCAGTTGCCGCACACGGCCCTAACGAGGATACATCCGCTGTTCGATTGCGAAGCAGAGGCGGACCGATGTGTTTGGGAATTTGGAAGTGGTCCAGACTTGAACAGTCGATCCGGTAAAAGCGAGAGAGCGCGTCGCTTGCTGGGGGCAACGATTTACCCAGGCGCTCGCTCCACGGTTGCGTTCCAGTGTTTCGTCGATAGAAGACACGCAAACCGCCGCCGAGCGAATCAAGCTGACTGCTTTGGCGGCTTCGATCAACTCCCAATCGAGCTGTGACCCAACTCTTTAACCCACCGGCTTCTGAATACAGCGCGTCAAACGCGTGCACTTCATCAGGATTGCAAACCCTACGACGCGCGTGAGACGCCACTAATCGATCAAGTGCTCCGCCGCCGCCGGAGTGCGCAGTAAGGATCAAACGCGCGATCGTCAATGGTGCACCGCCGCTACGCTGCTGTGCGAACCACTGCAGAGCTCCGCTGATGAGCGCTTCGAGGCCGGCGCCGGCATTGGGCAATAGTCCGGGAAATGTTTGTACATCCGAGCGAGCCTTCGCAGGTTTCTTACCCGACTTTCGCGCGGCCTCGTCGAGGCGCACCTGATTCTGTCGTACCTCTTCGGTCGTGATCAGACGACCGCGCGGCAGAATCCCGAGCGTCGGTCGCGCTCGTCCACTGAGATCTAGACCGCTGTATCCAGCAACTGTGTGCAGCATCTGTTGATTCGATCCGCGGATGAATCCGTGAAAGTGAACCACTACGTCAATCGCACGCGTGTCGGTGGGAACATTGTTCCAGCGGAGAAGAACATTGGCGCCAGTTCCTCCGTGTGAGCGCAACGGGTTGGTCGTCCATGTCGACGTGTTCAAGTAACGCTCGCCCGGCCCGGACGTCACGGATGGGTTCTCAAGCAGTAGTTCAAAGTCAGGTATCGCAGCCTCAGATCTGTAATCACCGAACTCAAGTTTGCGCGGCCAGGCAAGCTGATTGGGCTCCAGGTCGTGCCCTCCGAACTTTCCTGATGTGCGATAGGGATTGTTCATGGTGTCGTCTTTCGCCCACAGTCCCGATAACTAGCTAACGCGCCTTCTTTGCGACAGCCTTCTCTAACGCTCGAATCCCTTCAGAGCGAAGATGGTCAACGAACGAACGGAGAGCACCACGGAGGTTCTGGTCCTTCACGCTGGCTAAACGAGCGTGGAGGTCGTTGGCCATGGTATTTTTGACCGTCTCATCAACAATCTTGTAAGTGGTATCCCCGAGCTGCCCCCAGCGCCACTCGAGCGGGGACTTTCCACGACCCGCACCAGGCAATGGAACATTGGCGCCGGCGGTACGGTCCTCTTTAGGGACAAACCCCGCGGCGGCGAAAATTGGTGTTCCGAGCGCTTTTTTCACTGCGTCGGCCCGCTGTGCATTTGAAAGGCGACTACCCGCAAATTTCCGACCCACGCCGCGAACTCGCTCAAGATCACGAAGAGATGTGACCACGGCGGCAGCAGCCATCTTCTTGGTAGTTGACCCTGCGGGGGACTTGTGGAGATGGGCGTCGCCGACTGCGGTCCATCGATGGCCCCCTGGAATTTTCTTTCCATCGGAATTTACTTCCGAGATGACTCGGAGGCCCCGATTGTCGAGATCGTGCAATGCCAGACTGACGATGTCGCCGACGGAGATGGTTCTTACGGCAGCGCCGCCAAGCTTGACGATGCCGTCCTTTATTGTGTCCTTGGCGGTCCCTTGGAATATCTGTGCCAACATCGGGAGTTGGTTATGCTGGCCAAGCCGGTCATAGAGGAATTTCGCCATGTAGCGGAGTAACTGATCTCCGGCCATGTGCTGTTGGTACCACGCTCGAATTGCGATGCGAGGCATGCGGACGTGGCCGGCGGAGAACATGTCAGTGAGAAAATGGAGCCCGAACGCCTCTTTGGTCAGCGCTATTCGCCATACCTGTTCGCTGGGCTGCTCTCCAGCCTGAAGCGCGCTCGCGATCGCCTTCCCGTGCCATAACGTGTACGTTTGAAAGGCTGTGCCCCCCGCGGAGAAATGAGACACATTCCGGCTGGCGAGAAGATAATACCGCTCCAGGACAAAGTCTTTGTCCGCCTTAGGCTCCGGTACTTTTTGTTTCTTCAAATTAAGCGCCCACCATCGAGCCCAGGCGATTTTAGCCCTTCCGGCTGGTGTGAGCGCCAAGTCCCGCATCTCTTCGTAGGTTTCAAAGTGGTCACCCGCAAGCGCCACCACTTCCCCGAAGCTCAAGCGCTCGCCACGTTCACCGTAAAGGATTGTGGTCGGTTCTCTCCCGGAGCCCAAGTCGGCGATATCGCGATGCTCGGTTCCTATGAACTGCTGAACGGCATCTGCCCTCTTTGGCATGCCCCATGAGATTCGGTCTTCGAAGGTCTCTCTGAACTCCTGTTCGAACAGTTCGTCGCGTGGTTCCGTGTCGCCGAATTCAAGTTCGCGCGGCCAGGCAAGCTGATTGGGCCCAGGGTTATTCCATGCGACTCCGAACCTTCCTGATGTGCGATATGGATTGTTCATGATGTCGTCCCTTCGCCGAACGTTATCTCCACGCAGACTGCGACCGCCGCCCGCAGTTGCAACTATGTTGAGCAGCTTGCGGAGAGAATCTTCTGCGATTACGCCATCGCCGCGGTGATGCGAAGGTCTCACGACCCCGCCTGGTCCATCCGAAGTTTTCCGCCTCAAGCTCTGGTTGAGACTGTTGCGTGACGCGCACAGAATCCGGTGGCAAATTCGCCGCGCGACGCTGAACAAAAAATGCGTTGCTGCGTTGATTGAGTCCGCGCACTGGACCAATCCAAGTCCATTTCTTTTTCTGCGCGTAGGCCTGTGTGTAACGCTGCCATTCTTCGGCGGTTGGGTAACGACCATTTCGATCGTGGAAGTAAACGTGAGTGGAACCGAACTCACTAGCATTGCCGATCGGATTCGGAATCTGCCCCTTGAGCGCTTTCTCCGCCAACGATCGGGCACTGGCAGGTAATTGGCTCCACTGTGTAGCTTGCAGTCGTAGATGGCGTTGCGTTTGTCCACGCGGCACGTTAGTGCCCGGATAGTTTCCACCGGCGCGGACAAAAGTGGGTTTGTTCATATGACGTCGCGCGGCGCCGGAACTCCTCAATACTGGTTGCAAGGGAGTCGAGTAGGCGCGAATGAATTGGTGGAAAGTCGGATACACCGTATGTGTAAACAGCGCATAGCGATTGAACATGGCCCAGATAACTGCTCGGTTGCCAGGGTCATCGCGCCCGCCTGCTTCGCCAACTAGGAAACGCGCCGTCCAAACAACGTCTTCAGCCGTGAATGAATAAGAGAACTGGCGCCCGAAAGCGTTTGCAGTCAGTGTCCCAAACGGACCCTGGGGCATCGACTGAACTTGACCAGCTGCGGTGGGTTGTTGCGCCCCTTGAATGCCGTCCTCGAATTGAAAGGCTTCGTTCCATTCCAGCTCACGGGTCGGAGCAACCGGCGGATTGTATTCCCAGTGCCACGGCTCACGTTCGTAGGGATAAAAGCCGAACCTTTGCGCATTGGCGACTAGCCAACGATAGGCCGGCAAGGTTCTCAGTTGCGCGACGTTACCACTCGCATTGCGTCCACCAAGATGAAAATCAATCGCCCGCCCACTTTGGTGCGCACTGCTGCCGGGAGGAGCTACCCACTTTCGTGCTTCCTCAGCTGAGCCGTACTTCGCCTTTGCTTGTTCCCAAAGCTGTGCCTGTCGTGCAGGGTCACGAAAACCCGAGACCGGACGTAATAGTGGCTTTGCTATCCCGTCAGCTCGCGCCGCTTTAATCAGTGCTCGCAAGGCATTGGCAGCCAGGCGGTGAAGCGGAATTCGACGTTGGCCCACTCCCCGAACAGTCACCACGTCAGCTCTGTCGGGCGGCCTCTTGTTCTTGATTCTTCCGCCGCCTGGATTTTCGACCGGCGTCGGAATAAACGACGATGGACTCGGCGCAGTGGATTCGAACTCCATATAAAACTCAGACGGATCGGCAGCCGGAGCAGAGGGCTCGGATGAACTGTCAGTAGTGGTTCCTTCAACAGCGGCCGGAGCGCCCTCAACGTTGTCAGGAGCGGCCGTTGAGTCCGGAGGATTCTGTGGCGTGTCCGAATCAAACGTTCCGGCGACTGGCTCGTCATCCATCGGAAGTGGCGCAGGTGCCGACGCACTTCCGGATCCCGATGAACCAAATGACCTGGTATCAGGAGGCGGCGGAGGGCCGGACGGACCTACTGGAAAAGGCGCGGGTGGTACAGGTGGAGGAAACGGTCCGGGCCCGACAGGCGGACGGAACTGAGGTCGAAAAGGAAAGCGCCTCGGAAACCATGGAAAGCGCCGCGGAAACTGTGGGCCAACGCGTTGACCGAGAAGCGGCCCGCCAAAAAAGGTGTTTCTGCGGAAGATGGGCGCGGGACGCGGAACAAATTGGCTGCGCGGAACAAATCGGCCGCCCGGAACAAATCGGCGGGCCGGAACGAAGCGTCGAGCCGGAACGAAGCGCCGGGCCGGAACGAATCGCCGGGCCGGCATGCGTCTGCGTCCCCTCATCTCGGCTTCCTCTTCAGTTTCAAAAAAGAACGGTTGCTCGTCGAAAGCTTCGAATTCAAATTCTTCGTTCATGATTCAACTCACTTTTCTGCATTCCGACTGCTGATCAAAGACTGGTGAAGTACACAGCTAAGAAGGTCAGCCACCGCCCGAAGCTCGCAGCGCTCTCTGTTTGCGGAGGGAGCGCTGCAAGTTTCTCGGCAGATCATCCTTTTCGGGCAGGATTGAGTGCACGCCGGCGACCGGACGGCAATGCTCCAAAGTTCACGCTTCTGGGTGGCAATGCTCTGGCGCCTGGTCCACTGAAAAGTTCTCCGCCCGAGGGTTGCGCGGCAACTCGCTGTGCCAGCAACGAGGAAGGCTGAACGTAACGGGCTGGCGCACCTCTGAAATCAACGATGTCTTCTGAGAGGTCGACGCCCGTCGCAGCCAGGTACGCGTGGATGTAGCCCTGAATCTCGGGTCTCCAATAACGTGCCCATACTTTGGCGTGATCTTGATCAAGGGCGCTATCGTTCCAATCGCCATACCGAACCGACAGAAGAATCTGCTCGCCATAGACGGCCAAGTTTCGGAAATGGGTGATCGTAGTATCGTTCCAGCCCTGCAGCTTCTTCATGGTATCCACCTGTCCCATCCAACGTTCGCTGTATGGAATCATGGCGCGGCCACGAAGGAATTCGCGCATCTCCGGCCGGCCAAGCATGAATTGCATCATCAACATCTCGGCTCGCGAGGTCCATGGCAGATCACCAAACTGGTTATGGGCGCCTTCAGCCAGGAGCAAGTGCACTTCGCGTAGCGAACTCAACAGCGAGAAGCCATCGGCGATAACAGTTGTATCGGCGTCTTCGCGATAGAAGGCCGCGGTGCGATAAAGCAGATTATGAAACGCTTCAATGAACTTCGAGCGGCTGTCAGCCGAGCGCAATTCCGGCACGGCTTTGCCGATGATCTTCAACCCATAATGGTGGTCGTACTCGTACGCGCGACGGGGAACCGTCAAGCGGTTGTATTCGTCTTGAATGTATCCCCAGAGCAGGTTGTTCAGGGGCCGCAGCGGATCAATTTCCAGGTTGGCCAACGGATCGCGTTCTTGTGGACCACGCCGGTTTTGAAACCGCATGCAGATAGCGTTCATGGTCTGCACGAGCATCCCTTCCTCGTGCCAGTAAGACCAGATCAGTTCAAGCATGCTTGGGCAACTGAACCGGAAGGTGATCGCTCCCTGACAGAATAGGGAATCCTCTTCCAGGTCCACGGCCAATGCGTCCACTATTCGGTTCAGATAAGGCAGGCCAACATTACCGTTGAGGGTTAGATACCTGGTTAGGCGGTCTTTCAGCTGCTGAGCTGTGTCACCGATCCGTGGATCCCCTCGAAGAAGATCGATTGGGGCGCCCCTGGTATCTCGCTTTCGGATGACGACACCCGTCTCGAGAAGCAGAAAAGCTTGTGTGGCATACTTGAGCAGGTTGTAGGCATCAACACCGTAGCCGCTCGTCGCGCCAATTAGTTCTGCGCGTTTCGCGTTGATTGCGCCTGCTATTGTTGTCGGGTTTCCGTAATCATTACCCTCATCTACTTCCGGAAGACAAACCGCTTCGTCCGCCGAATCTGTGTTGCAAAGAACCCGAATAATAAACTTTTCGTATCTATCGCCGCGGATTGCGTCCGTCCGATTGCGAATCGCCGACCAGAGCGCCGCGTCATCGTCTAAGATGACTGCGGATTGTGATAAAGCTACTTTCAATGGTGGACCATTGGGGCCGCCCAGGCCACCCCGGGTGCCAAAGTTACCCAAGTTGTCATCACCATTAGTTTGATTGTTAAAACCGCTCGCGGCTTGCGCACCGCCTTGAGGACCCTGATCCTTATCTGCGCGAACCATTGACGATAATTCGTCCTTTTCTTTTTGTTCGGGGAGGTTATCTCCACTCGACTGCTTCTTGTCTGCCATGTTGCCTCCTTAGTTTGTGTCGAAGAAATTTGACGGCGCGGCAGAGCGGATTAGCGCTGGCTTCGCGCAATAAACTGCCGTGTCGAGTGTGTCCCGTAACGCCCAGTAATTGAGCATCCTGGAAAAAATATTCCCCTCAGCTTCCGGGGTAATGAAACCCGCGGCGCGCGCCTGCCCGATTACTGCAAAGACCATGGTCGGTGACGCTTCGTACATCCGGCCCGGCGAAGCCTGCCAGGATCTATACAGTGCGCTGAGCTTGATCGGTTGCCGTTGATCCGTTTCCAATGCCTCCTTCAAAGAAGCGCCGTTGAGCGACTTTGGCCGGTGATGAGCGATCAGTGTCGCAAGGCCCGGCATCGTCTTTTCAAGTAAAGCAATCGTCTCGCGCTTACTGCTCTCGAGATCAGTCGGCGGGTAATAAGACAGCCAGATGTTTTCCAATGTGTCCCATTGCGGATGTGGATATAGCTCGCGTCCCATCGCGCAACTCAAGCGCACGCGCATCCACGGCAGGGGATGCGGATCTTCAAGGTTCAATCGAAAAACGAAATAGCGGGGCAAAGCTACAACTCCCATCAGGCCCAGCGTCGAAGTAATTCCTACTCTGGCGACTGACCAGAAGTCCGCGACTATTTCTGAGATACAACGATCCCAATAGCCCCATGCTTTGCTCTCGTCGCCTGTGGTGCGCTGCAAACCCCGCAGTAGCGGCCGGATCGATTCGACCAACTCAAGCAACGCGGCAGCCTGATGTCCCACTTCGTGAACCAACGACGAAGCGATGCCGCTACCGATCATTCGCTCGCGTGGCATCCTAATGATGGCCACCGGATTGTCTCCGCCTCCCGGCAATCGCGACCGAGCCCGTCGAATGGCGGCGCCATGGCTGCGATCCAAATAACAAATCAGTCCGGGCGTTCTGTAATAGTTGCCGCTGAGCGAAAGCGCGTCGGCCGCGACGATATCCAGTCCCGCCAGCCAGATGCCCGTCTCCTGTTCGCTTCGTTGCGTCAACACCGCCGCAAAGATATCGAGGTGAGCAAGCGTGACGTTGAATCGCATGCGCAACATGCTGAAACGTCTCTGCGCAAGCTCGGGTGAACTCGCCTGCCCCGCTGGACCGCGCAGCCAACGAATAAATCCAAGCACCATCTGACGAACCTTCCGCCGGCCACCAATTAAGTAGCGATCAATTGCGCTGAGTAGTGCCGGCGGTAGCGCCGCAGCTGGAACCATCGTCTGACGCAAAGCGAACGGTCTGACTCTTCCGAGTCTGACAAGCAGGGCGCGCGCTTCGTTTTCAACCAGGCTCCGGGCGGGCGAGTCCATTGTTGAGGCCGCAGGTGACCAGATGATTGAAGGAGAAGACATTGTTCACGCCTGTAGCAGAAGAATTTGGTTTCCGCGGCGAATCCAACGGCCGGCGTGCGGGTGAGAGCACCGGTGTCGCCCGCCGTACTGTTGGTAGCCGTACTGTCGGGCGCCGTATTGTGTGCCGTACTGTGAGCCGTCGCGACGGAGCACACCTGGCGCGTACTGTTGCGCGGCTACCGTCAATGCCTCGTGGGCCACCATGTCTGGCGGCGCAGATGGCGGCGCTTGAGCAGCGTTAACGGCGGCGGCGCCGCCCAGGCGAACTATCTGCTTGGCAACTTCGAACTCCTGATCTTCATAGCTCAAGCCTTCAAGCTCTAACCCAAACATGCCGCTTGCGGCGTTAGCAATCTTCCCTCCAATTACCCCGCCAACGCCGGGAGCAAACACGTTGCCAACCGCACTACCGAGTATTGGTAGCGCTTTCTTGGCCAGGCCCTTCACCGTTCCCATCAGCTTCTGGCCAATCGGGCCCTTGATGAAACCAGCGGCCTTCTTAAAAAGTTTGCCCAGGAACTGCTCCAACTCCTCTTCATTCGCAACCGATAGCAACTCAGCCGCGAGCTCCATCTCCTCGGCTTCGCTGAACGTACCTTCCTGGCTGTATTCGCCATAGGTCTCAGTTTCTTGTCCGAATTCACCGGGATACTCGCCCGTCTCGCCGGTGTATTCGCCCTCACCTTCGCCGAGATATTCGCCCTCATCTTCACCGAGGTATTCCTGCGGATACTCACCGGGATATTGCTGTGGGTATTCGGCGGCGTACTCGCCCGAATATTTCTTGGGGGTACTCACCTACATATTCACCGAGGTACTCTTGGGGGTACTCGCCGACATACTCACCGGAGTATTCCTGCGGGTACTCACCGGAATATTCCTGCGGGTATTCTCCGTAAGTCGACTCCAGATTGGTGCGGTCAATGTTGTGCATAGATTCCTCCTCGTGGATTCTGTCTCGAGCCGACGCCGCTTGCATCGGTGGTCTTCATCAGAGCAGCAATCGTGCCAACCTAAGTTGTTGATTTTCGGTTAAAGGCCGCGAAGCAAACTTCGGGAAGTATCGATAAAGAATGAATCCGGCGAAGAGTTTTTCGCCAGTTGATCATAAATTCGATCGTGAGCCGAAACACGTTGTCAGTGTAGAGAACATGGCACTCCCATCTGCGCGCAATTCTGGCGCTTAGATGCTGTCTTCGTAGGTCAAGTGGTCGATATAAAACCACTCCCAAAAAAGCTGGACAATGTGTACACCTATGTAATGGTACGGTTCATGGTGGAGGAGTCATTCCGAGGAGTGTCTGGTCCGAGAGTCGGCGTCGCAACAGCAACCACAATGTGCGATACAAAGTTTAAGAAAGGTAAGCGATACCTCGTTTATGCCTCATTCGATGACCAGACAACCAATTCTTCACAGGGATGTGTACTGGGACAACTTTGGTTGGCGACAACGACGAGAGTCTGTCGGAATTACGTAAACTCAAGCAACGAGAAGTTGGGGGAGTCCATCTCGGGCCGCAATAAGACCAACCGATATCAAGGCTTGCCTGGAATAGCGGTTGAAGTAACAAGTAACGATAAACATTTAAGACGGTGACGACTAAGTACGGGGAGTTAATCTCTTTGCCGACTCCCGGCTCTTTCAAAGTGCGGGTCTCGGTACCGTATGCAGTTCGGCTCGGTTCGATTTTCGAGTACGATGTAATACTGGAAAAGAGCCGGTGCAGTTATCTGGAGCTTGACATGTATGGCACTGATCCACGCGCGACGGCGACGGTTGCCGGCAGCGTGCGAACGGCAACTGGACAGGCCGTCGATAAGGATGCGGTCTCTCTGATCAACGGCGTGGACACCGGACCAGATTTACGTAGAACTTCTGGAAAAGGATGGTTCATTCAGATTTCAGGGAGTTACGCCCGGCGAGTATCACCTCGTTCCAAAACGCGAGGAACGGTTTCGACGGTCCTTATGCCCGTACTTACTATCCCGCGCCCGAGGATAGGCGAGAAGCAAAAAGGATTCAGGTCACTGAAGGAGCCACGATTGAAGACCTCGAAATGCGCGTCGGGCCACGATTGAGTGAGCGCAGAGTCGCGGGCACGGTTGTATGCAAGAGTGGTCGTCTTCCTGAGGGCGCAAATATTGCCGTATTCAGCGGATGAGTCCGTCCGGTACATCAGCATTGATGATGACGGAAGGTTCAACTTCATACTTTATGGTGACTTTGATTACAGCATCGAGGCGCGCGATTATATAGATGAGATTGAAGGTCGTTCTCAACGCATCAAAATCCCGCAGGCAAATTCCAGCGCGCTCAAGTTAGTCATACAGCGTATCAAAAAGTAGCCCCGCTCGAGCCGCTCTCCGATAGTTAAGAAAGTCTGGGCTGATGGGCTGAAGGTTCGTTTCGAGCCAGACAAAGTTGCGTGATCGTCCATAAGATCCTGAGAGCGAGATGGGGCTAAGATGGTGGCGGGATGTGTTGATACTAAGACAGCCGAAGCGATACGTTGACGACGCTAGACGCGTAAATACTGGCCTGTATCGTTTCGTAAGATCAGGTAACGCCGCGATCACGGGACTTAAATCCGTTGTCCGAAAGGACGTGCGGGTTCGACTCCCGCCCTCGGCACCACTTCATTTACTTCGTTTGCATCACGGTCGCAAAGGTGCCTCGCTCACCCACTCTGCACTTCCGACTGAATCAACGAAGTCATCTCATTCGTCAGAGCCTCGCGATTCTTGAACAAATCCCAAACCATCCCTGTGGCTGGCAACTCGTTCGCTCCAGCGATTCTGCGTGTTAAGCGAAAACGATCGTTGGGGCAGGGATGCGTATCATCCTCGCTCGTCTCGCGATTCAGCGATTCATCGATCTCCTGTTGCAGATTAGGGTTTTGATCTACACGCAATTCATAAAGGTTCTGCAATGCTCGCCGCGCCTCAACACATGCGTCGACCTCTTTAGCTGCCAAGTGATGAAATTCCACACTCTTCCGTATGACGTGGGTCAATCCTTCCTCGAAAGCGAGCGGTCCATACATTAGCGCTGCGACACGATCAGCAAGCACCTCCTGCAGTCGAGTGGCGCCATGGCTAATGCGACGAAATATGAAATGATAGATGCGCAGGAAGTGGAAGGCGATATTCAACCAACTTGCTTGTTCACGTTCGATCATCGCATGCGCAAACTTCACCATGTCATTGTTGACTCTGATTGCCACGTCGCCACCTGCTGTGTCGCGATTCGTGAAGTGCCCGTACTCGTGGGCCAGTACTGCGCGGAACCCGTTCTGCTTGAAATCATTAAGAACACCGATTCCCAGGATGAGTATCCGCTGCGCCTTATCCTGTGAGCGCTCTCTCAGAGTTCCTTTCTCGTAAACTGCAAGGTCAGTCCCTGGAGTAATTCGAATTTCGTCCACTGGTCGTGTGTTGACCGTGCCTGCCACGGTGCGAGTCAGATCCCATAACCCGGGCGCTTCATCATAGTTCAAGCTCCTACCCGGGTCGACGGTTTCAATCTTAATGAATAGCGAACGAATCATCGTATAAATAGTGATCAATCCACCGATTCCCAGAATCGCAACGAGCTTGATCGGAACGCGTCCCAGCATTATGAACCCGTAGGTGATCGAAGCGGCAATGATTATCACAAGGAAGATCACCACTGGTAGCGAGATGTAATAGTAAAAACCTGCGACATTTATGAGGCGTCGATACCACTTCCTGAGAGTCAATTCCGATTCGGAAGTTGGGCTGTTCGGATTGGCCTTCTCAAGAGAACTAAGCGTCTGACGAGACATTAATCTCCCGACAAGAAAGAGCGCTATCAGACCAACAATCCAGGCTCCGACCAGATACAGGGAGTAGTATAAATAGTGCCAAACTCTTGCTCGTGACTGCACTCCCGAATCCAAAAACTGTTGCGCAACTTCTGGCGCGAGTCCTAAACTCTGGGCCACCTTGATCTCCTGTTCAGCCGTTATCCATCTCTCGTCATAAGCCGCAAGAATGGCATTGTAGAAATGTGTTGCCATTAACTCCGGGTGTTTGGCAACCAGTTGCTCGGTAGCGTGGCGAAAGTCATTGATCTTATCCAGATCCATCGCGAGTTGCGCTTGCAGCACTAAAAAGTCCGGATCGTTGGGTTGTTGAGGCGAACGATTGGCTTCTTTGATCAATTCGTAGGCCCGAGACTTTTGCTCTCTTGTTCCCTCCTTTCCAACTCCGGGATACGCGAGTGATTGAGCGAGACTGATGAGATTTTCAGGGGAGCGTCTGATTGCCAGGGCCTGTTCTATAAAGGCAAATCCCGAATCCGTTTTTCCAGTCTGAACAAGACATCCTCCCAGGCGACGAAGCGCGGCGTCAAAATCAGGTGCTTGTTGATGGACTATCAGGAACAGATCTACGGCCTTCTCGTAATCTTGAGCATCCATCGCCTCGGTGGCCGCTTTGAAATCGGCCACGCTTTTCGGCGCCAAGGTTTGCAGTTCTGCCCAGATAGCCTTCTCTTTTTCCATATTGCGGCTCTGCTGTGCTGGAGTTGAGGAACCATAAAGAATTAGGAGCAGGAGGAGGGTTGTTGCTTTAAACATGGGAAACGAAGTCCTTTCGGGCGAAGTCGAAGCTGGTTTCGCGTGCTGGATGTAAAAGGGAGCGCGAGGTGGATCCGACACGCGTAACCCGGCAGACGCCGACGTTCAGGGAAGCAAGAGTTGCTTCTGCCAAAGCAGTTGTACCCGATCCTGTAAAAGCAATTCAAGAGGAAGGCCGCATGTTCATCCGCGTTCATCCGCGGCTAAAAAATACGTGTTGAAACAAAATGCCCGCACAGATCATTTATAGATGAAGCCAGAAGCTCGTGGACCATTACGAAAGGGTGAACCCCCTCGCCATGCACAATCATTGGACTAACCGTTGGCTGCTGACGTTTCTCATCATCACCACTTATTATGCCGGCGCTACCGTGCGTGTTCAGGCAGCGCGGCCAACTGAATTATTCTTTTCCGAGTACGTGGAGGGCTCATCCAATAACAAAGCACTTGAGCTCTTTAACGGTACCGGCGCACCGATCAATCTTGCTACCCACGGCTATAACATCCAGATCTTCTCCAATGGCGCCACCACTGCCGGGTCGACTATAAATCTCACTGGGACCGTCGCGAATGACGATGTCTACGTCATTGCACACAGCTCAGCGAATGCTGCCATCCTTGCAGAAGCGGACCAGACGAGTGGCGGCGGGTGGTTTAACGGAGACGACGCTATCGTGCTGCGCAAGGGCACCACGATTCTCGACGTCATCGGGCAAGTGGGATTCGACCCGGGTTCTGCGTGGGGGAGCGGCTCGGTTTCGACATTGGATCGTACGCTACGTCGCAAAGCAAACAACTGCGGCGGCGACACTAACTCTGGCAACGTGTTCGACCCCAGCCCCGAATGGGAGGGTTTCCCTAACGATACGTTTGCCGGTCTCGGCTCTCATACCTCTTTGTGTGTCAGTGAACCCACGGTCGTGAGTACTAACCCCGCCGGCGGAGCCACAAACGTGGCCGTTAACACTAACCTCACGATCACTTTCAGCGAACCAGTGAACGTGACGGGAATCTGGCTCTCGTTGGCCGGACAGATGAGTGGCAGCCACGGCGCTACCGTTAGCGGTGGTCCTGTCAGTTACACGATCGATCCGGATCGCGATTTCGCAAGTGGTGAAAGCGTCACGGTAACGATCTTTGGAGAGCGCGTTACCGATCAGGACACGACACCAAACAATCTCGCTGCCGACTTATCGTTTAGCTTTACGATCGCCGCAGGAGGCTCAGACTGTGGCGCAACCGCTACACGTATCCACGCCATTCAGGGGAATGGTATGTCGAGCCCACTCAACAACACTGCCGATGTTGCTATCGAAGGCATAGTCGTTGGGGACTATCAAGAGGGTTCGCAATTCCGTGGTTTCTATATTCAGGAAGAAGACGCCGATGCGGACGGCAACCCGGCAACCTCGGAGGGACTTTTTGTTTTTGATAATAACTTCGGCGTGCCGGTCAAGCTCGGCGATAAGGTGCGCGTCAAGGGCACTGTCAACGAATTTGCAACCGGCGGCGTAACGTCTCTTACGCAATTAACCAACATCAGCGGCATCACTTTGTGTGGCAGCGGTCAAAGCGTAACCCCTGCAACCGCCAACCTTCCGGTAACAAACATGACCGATTGGGAGCGACACGAAGGAATGTTGATTCGCATCCCACAGACGTTAACCGTCACAGACACCTTTACCCTGGGCCGGTTCGGAGAGGTCAGTTTGTCGGTTGGGGGACGCTTGCGTAGTCCAACTCACGCAGCCGCGCCGGGCGCACCAGCCAGTGCGTTGCAGGATCTTAACAATCGTAGCCGCATTATTCTCGATGATGGAAACGGGGGACAAAACATCGATCCGATTGTCTATCCAGCTCCCGGTCTTAGTGCTGCAAACACGCTGCGGCTCGGAGCTACAGTCGACAATCTGACCGGAGTCCTGGAGCAACGCTTCAGCGGCTACCGCATCCAGCCGGTTGGGCCCATCGCGTTTACCGCAGCCAATCCGCGCCCGGCCGCACCTGCTTCCGTCGGCGGCACGTTGAAGGTCGCAAGTTTCAACGTTCTCAATTATTTCAACGGCAATGGTACAGGTGGTGGATTTCCGACGCCGCGCGGAGCTAACTCGGCGGCGGAGTTCACCCGTCAGCGTGACAAGATCATCAACGCTATCACAACACTTAACGCGGACATTGTCGGCTTGATCGAGATCGAAAACGATGCCGGAGCTAACAGCGCCATTACCGATCTGATAAATGGCCTTAACGCGGCGAGCAGCGCCGGTACGTATACATCAATAAACACTGGAGCCGTCGGCACGGATGAGATTCGCGTGGCGCTCATCTTCAAGCCGGCAGTGGTTGAACCAGTTGGTCCATTTAAAATTCTCAACACGTCGGTGAACCCGCAGTTCCTGGACACCAAAAACCGTCCGGCCCTGGCCCAGACATTTCGCCAGCTCAGTACCGGCGCCAAATTTACGATTGCAGTAAATCACTTCAAATCGAAAGGTTCCCCTTGCAACGACATTGGAGATCCCGACACGGGCGACGGTCAGGGCAACTGCAATCAGACGCGGACGAAGGCTGCCACGGCGCTCGTCAATTGGTTGGCGACCGACCCCACGAACAGTGGCGACCCCGACTTCCTCATAGTCGGCGATCTCAATGCACACGCGCAGGAAAATCCGATAACGACGATTAAGGCCGCGGGATATACAGATCTCATCCAGACTTTCATGGGCGCTAACGCTTATTCATTCTCCTTCAACGGAGAATCAGGCTATTTGGACCATGCGCTGGCCAGCGCGAGCCTGAGGCCACAGGTGACAGGCGCCGCGGAATGGCACATCAACGCAGACGAACCAGTCGTCCTCGATTACAACGTCGAGTTCAAGTCACCGAACCAGGTGAACACGATGTACGCTGCGACACCGTTTCGCTCCGCCGATCACGACCCGCTGGTCGTCGGGTTAAATCTGAACGCGCCGCCTATCGTGAATGCCGGCGGACCTCATCAGGTGAGCGCAGGCTCGGTGGTCGTTGCCGCTACCGGCAGTGACCCGAACGGAGATGCTCTCACCTTCGCCTGGGACTGGATAACAATGGGAGCCTCGAGACGCTTTCGTTCTCGTGGAAATCTGCATCCGTACTGGTTACATTAAGACTTACATTTCGTTTTCCCTGAGCTTACGGATAGAGAAATGCTATCCCATGTCTTTCCACTCGGAAGTGTGACGTGATGATTCCGAAGGCCAATGTACTGTTGGTTTGTCGCGTTTGCCACTTTGGAGAAAAGTCTGATGGATATTCCCTCCCTCCAGCGACAATTCCATTACTGGATACCGTAAAGGTTCGACGGTATGATCCGAGTAGTAAATAGCGCCGCCACCGGTCGGCAGACCGATTGCCGTCCTACTGGTCCCTGCCAACTGCAAGAGTTCTATTGTCGTCTTCCAGTTATTAGCTTCCTCATGAGCGCCGATGATGAAGGGAACCAGTTTGAAGGTTTCGATGAGTGAGCCATCACCGGCGAGACAGCACAAGCCCAGTTGAACGGCTCCGGCAGAAACACCAATCAAAGACGCCCCCTCAAAATATTTTCTAACAACGTGCTCATTTAATCCGTTGCTTAGGAATACCTGCCACCCTGTTTCGACGTCGCCACCGGCGAGCAAGATGATGTCAGCGTCGTTGAGGAATGCCATATCAGCTCCAGAGAGGTCGGAAGAAATCATTCGGCAGTCGAAGACGCCGACTCCTTCCATAGCAGCTACGAATATCGCATAGAAATCCGGGTGATCGCCGTTCGAGGCGCCTACATAGGCAGCTTTCAGTTTGTCTCGGGTCCACTCTTTCACTACCCGGTCAATAAGGAGTTGTCCGTTCTCGCGCCAAAACAGAAGCTGGCTATCGGCAAGCAGGAAGATGGATTTCAATGGGGTCTATAAGCCTCCATTAATGTTCTGAACGAGATCTCAAATTCAAGTTTACGACTCACGAGGATTAACAAGTTTCGGGGCTTTGCACAAAAAGTACGGTCTAAGCCTGCGAAGCAGGCGGAAGCATAAAGCCTGGGGCGTAAGCCCCAGGTCAACAGCGCAAACAGATTTCAAGCCCGCGAACGCGGGCGACAGCGCGATCGCAATGAAATGTTAACGATTTTGCGGCCAACTAGCTGTCGCCCATTTCATGGGCTCGCAATTCATTTTCATTCTGATCCTGGGGCTTGCGCCCCAGGCTTTATGCTTCCGCCTGCTGCGCAGGCTTAGAACCGCACTTTTTGTGCAAGGCCAGTTTCGGGAAGAGTGCATAAGATCCACCGAATCTGAATATTTTTCTCACCAAACAACCTTGCCCCCAAATAGCAAGCAAAGTAACTGGAAATTGTTGGTAAAAACCAGCGTCAAGTTTATCTTCCCGGTCCATGACAAAGTTTGAACAATCCAAATCCTATCGGTTTCGTGGTAAACCTTACCCGTCCACGCGATAGATCGACTTTGGCCAATACGGCTGTATGCCGTTCTTCGCATACTCCTCGAGAGTTTCGACGATCATTGATCGTCTTTTCGAGTCCGATCGCTTCGTGTCAGGGAGGGCAAAATCGGCGTGCTTCTGTCCGCAACGACTGCCAGCCTAAGCCTACTTGATTGGCAGTCGATTAGTAATGAAGCCTGCAACTCGAGTCGCCGCCGACGGATCCAGGTTCGCCAACACAGCAACCACATAACCTGGCCCAGGGCAGATCTTCAACTCGCCATTCATCCCGGGCGCGCCACCGCCATGGCCGAAGCATCGGATCCCGTTAACCGTCGCCTCTTGAAATCCATAAGCATACTTACCGCCGTTCGGTGTCTCGACTTTCCCCGTCGTGAGCATCTCGGTGTACTGCGGCTTGAGTAGCTGGTTTGTTTGGAGTGCCGTCGCAAACTTCAATAGATCCTCAACCGTCGAATAACCGCCACCCGCAGAAGTCCCGCGATAGGGAAGTGTGTCAGTGTTGCGCTGCCAACCGGTGCCATCTGATCGCATGTAACCAACGCTGCGATCAGCAACCACTTGGTCTTCCGGCTCCGAGGCAGTAGCGATCATTCCTGCTGGCTTGAAAATGTGATCTCGAACATAGTCGTAGTAGTTCTGACCACTAACTTTCTCAACTATCACGCCCAACAAAAGAAAACCGTAGTTGCTGTACTGCCAGCGACTGCCCGGTTCAAACTCCGGTCCGCGATTGCCGTACAGCTTCACATAGTCCTGTAGCGTCTTTAGTTCAAGTCGATTCTTATCGAACTCCGGACCAAAGATGTTGCCCATGCCCCCGGTGTGCGAAAGCATCTGTTCAATCGTTACTTTCGATGCAACGTCTTTATTCGGATAGTCGGTCAGGTAATTGCCGAAGGGTGCTTTCAGATCGAGTTTTCCGTTTTGTACAAGTTGAAGTGTGGCGACTGCGGTGAACATCTTGTTCATCGATCCGAGTCGGAAGCGCGTCTTCAAAGTGTTCGGCGTTTTCTTCTCACGATCTGCCAGTCCATACGCTTGTGCAAAAACAGTCTTGCCATCTTTTGCGACGAGGACAGCACCTGAAAAAAGATCGACGGCTACTACTTCATCCAACCGCTTTCGCAATGAGGCGACCAACTCATTGTCGTTCAAGTGACGAATAGCAAACTCCGCCGGTCGTGGGAGCACTTGAAATTGAAATTGCTTAATAGCGTGGGGCGGCGCGGGCTCGACCTCAACGGTAAATTGCGCGAACTGCTCGCCCAGGCGTTCCTGGATCAGCAAGACGATCTTGGTTGGTGTCGACTCCGCGACTTTCATGACGTCGAAACCACCAGTCCCACGTCGCATTTCTGTTTCGCGATCAAAGCGTTCCAAACGACTCGGATAATTCTTTTGGAGGAAGGCCCTGCGCTTCTCGACATCTCCCGCGTTGAAAACTTCCAACCACCCTTTCGCTTGGTTTGCGGCGGGCGTGTCTGGCAACTGTGGCAACGCTGATTGGGCGAAGCAAGCACCGTTGATGAAAAATAGAAGTGCGGCAACTGCTAGCGAGTAGTTTTTGAGCTTCATAGTTACTTCCTGAGTTCTTAGGAATCCTTCTTTAGTGATTGGTCCGTTAGTCTAGTCCTGGTTCATTTTAGTGTTGACGCGGAGCGTCATTTGAATTTAGCCCGGCGTTTGAACGCCGGGTGAGTGAGTGGTAAGAACATCGCGTTAGCGACGATTCGAACCAATGCAATTTCAAACGTCGCTAGCGCGACGCGGATTCTTTATCACTGGCTCCCAGCTTTGAAAAGCTGGTCTAAGTTTAAATGACGCTACGCGTCAAGACAAAAACGAACGAGACCGTTAGTCTACACACGGTAGCCTTACAGGGAAGTCTTTTTTTGAATTGTACGAATCCAAGTAATGGGTCCCTGTTTTTTTGGATCCTACTGTTTTGATGAGTCAATTCAATGCGTTGACTTTTCACGTTGTTAGTACTAGTGTGCGTTACGTCGCCTGAATTCAACCACACATGAACGAATTAGTTCGTTCGCAACTCTCTGCTGATTAACGTTGGGAATTGTAAGTCCGGAACCTCGTGTCTTTGGCAGGAGAGGAATTCAGGCAGCCGCACACCCCCACATACTCCGAGCTATTGAATGGAAAGGAACCGTTATGCTAAAGCGCGTCTTACAGTTCATCGGTGTAACTCCAGCGTTAGTCGCCATCCTGGTTAGTGCGTCAATCACTGCCACTGCAACGAACACAGGGTTTTCGACGCTGAATGTCAACGGTGAAGCAGTTAAAATTTATCGTGACGACTTTGGCATCCCGCACATTTTCGCTGAAACGAATCGCGGCCTGTTTGAGGCTTACGGTTACACCGTCGCTCAGGATCGACTGTGGCAACTTGAGTTGAACCGCCGTGCAGCCAGAGGAAAACTTGCCGAGATCTTTGGAGCCAGCACGGTGAATGCCGACCGTGCGGCACGGATTACCGGTTATACCGATGCCGAACTCGACGCGCAATTCGCGATGCTTACCACGGAGGAGCAACAGATTTTCGATGCATATCTGGGTGGAATCAACCGCTACCTAACAGAGGTTGCACTCGATCCCCTGTCAAAGTTGCCCTTCGAGTTCCACGCCCTGGGTTTCTTTCCACAGCCATGGACGCGTCGCGATTCTGCCGCTTTCGGCGCTTTCATGGTGCGTCGATTCGGTGAAATTGGCGGTCGCGAGTTAACCAACCTCTCACTGCTCGACAGCTTGATTGCAGCTCATGGTCCAACGAACGGCTTCGCTATTTTTAACGACGTCCGGTGGATCAATGATCCCGACTCTCCCGTCACCGTGCCCACATCTGGAGCATTTGGAAAACGGCAGAAGCCGCAAAGTTTGAACAATGCGCAACTACAAAACGTCTCGCCGCACACGTTAGAAGTTTCTGAGGATGAGGCTCGCACGATCTGGCAATCTCTGGGCGTCCCGACCAAGCTTGGCAGTTATGCGTGGGCAGTCAGCGCAGCTCGTAGCGCCAACGGGTTCGCGATGCTTTACGGTGGTCCACAGATGGGCTTTAGTGTGCCGGAGATCCTGCATGAAGTTCAGCTCAAGGGTGGAAATGGCTTCAACGTAACGGGGATGGCCTTTGCCGGTGTGCCGCCGGTTCTCATCGGGCGCAACGATCACGTCGCGTGGACCTCAACGACAGCGACGGGTGATAACGTGGACCACTACATAGAAACCACCTGTAACGCCGGCGGTGGCCCAGGTTCAGGTTATTTATTCAACGGCGCATGTCAACCGTTCGAGGTACGTGTTGAGACGATCAATGTTCGCGGCGCGAGCCCAGTGATACTGACGGTGCTGCGAAGTATTCACGGGCCCGTCGTCGGTAGCAGCGGAACCAACTTAATCACTCAGAAGCGCGCTCACTGGCAACGAGAACTGGAGAGCGTCCACGCGTTCTTCGGTTTTGATCGTGCGCACAACATTAAACAATTCGAAGCGGCAGTAAAACTAATTCCTACTTCCCACAACTTTATCTATGCCGATAAGACCGGCAACATCGGCTACTGGCAAGCAGGTCAGGTACCGTTGCGGCCGGTGGGCTTTGATGCTCGCTTACCATTTCCAGGAAATGGCAGTGCCGAATGGCCCGGTGGCGTGTTACCTATTCCAACGTCGATCAATCCGGCACAGGGATATTTAGCGAACTGGAACAACAAGCCGTCAGTTGATTACGACAATGGCGACAATCAGGTTTTCGGCAAACAGTTTCGCCTTTGGGACATCGACGATCGTCTCGCGACAGGAGTCATTTCTCTCGAAGACATGAGGGACATTCCAAAAGACATCGCGCGGGTAAAGGCTATCGGTCGCGAGTCGCGTTTTCTAAAGCCCCATCTGCTTACGGCTTTAACGGACGTGCCTCCGGCGCATCCACTCGCTGCACAGGCGAAGGCAATCATCGAGGCTTGGGACGGCAATGCTTTTGCGGACGCTGTGACTAGCACCAACCTCCATTCCGGCGAAGTGATTTTCTCTACCTGGCTCAGCCTGATGGTGACTAATACCTTTGGAGACGAACTGGGTGCCAGGGTCAGCGAAGCGAGTTCGAACACGCTCATACACACTCTCGATTTTGCTTTGCTGGGGGATTCCGGTGTGCCGCCGAGTCGAGACTACTTTAATGGAAACAACCCGAAGGCTGTTATGACGGCGACATTTGATCAAACTTTGACGTTGCTCGCGGCAGCGCAGGGACCGAATCCTGCGGCGTGGACTGGACCGAGGGGCTCGATTACGTTCACACATCCGATCATCGGTGTAGTAGCGAGCATCCCGAACTCAAATCGCGCCACCTATGGACAGATCATCGTACTCGGCCGGCCGAAGATAACGGGCGAAAGCATTTTTACTCTGGGACAAAGCGGATTCTTACGCCTGGTGTTGCCCAGCAGCTTCGCGTTCGATCCACACTACATGGACCAGCTTGGGTTGTTTAGAAATTTCGAGTACAAACCGATGAGGTTTTTCAGGAATACACAACTGCAGGAATAAGCTATTTTCGTGGTGTCTTAATTTGATTTCTCTGTGCAACCTCTGTGTCCGCTGTGTCTCTGTGGTTAACGGTTCTGCAGAAAAAATCGCCACCGAGACACAGAGGGCACAGAGGTTGCACAGAGAAGATCGCAAATTGAGACACTACCGCTATTTTTATTGACTCTGTAACCAACGTTGAGCCAATATACCTGCACCTCTCACTTCAGGTCGTATTCCCAGAAGCGCTTAACGACTCCCAACTGCACGTGTCGTTTACTCGAAATCGGCCGTGCTATTAGTCTCACTGAGGAGGGAAAACATGAGTTACTTAAGACAACTTCTTTTTGGATGTGGAACGGTTGTGTTGGTGAGTATCCTGTTTGCATCTCCGGCTGCTGCGCAGGTGACTACCGCTGACATTACCGGCCGTGTGATCGACCAAAACGGCGCCGCTGTAGCAAACGCGACGATCACTGCTCGCAATACAGCCACGGGACAGGAGCGCACCGTACAGTCTAATCAGGAAGGCAACTACACGCTTTCAGAACTCCCGCCTGGTACTTACGACATCACGGTCGAAGCGCCCAACTTCAGCAAGGCGGTTGTTCAAGGTCATGAGATTAATGTAGGCCGGACCGTCACGCTTAACTTCGATCTCAAACCGGGACAAATAACCGAGGTCGTTAATATCGCGGCCGACTCTCTCCAGATCGAGACAACCCGCTCAGATTTGGGCGGCGTGGTCACGCCGGTTCAGGTCGAGAATCTACCTCTGCTGAATCGCACCTTCGCGGCTCTGTCCGTGATCATGCCCGAGGCACGACCGGTCGGTAATTTCGATCCGACCAAGACGCGCGTCGGCAATGTCGCGTTCAATGGCGGCGATGGTCGCCAGGTGGACGTCAACGTCGACGGCGGAGACAACAAAGACAACGTAGTCGGCAGCCTGCTCCAGAATTTTTCTTACGAGTCGATTCAGGAGTTTCAGGTGCTGCAACATCGTTGGACCGCTGAACAAGGCAGAGCGGTGGGCGGCGTGGTCAACGTCATCACTAAAAGCGGTTCAAACGAGTTTCATGGCTCATTTTTCTCGAACTTCCGCGATGAATCGCTGCGAAAGTTCGACTTCTTTGATAAGCAAAGACTAGCAGCGACTCCAACGTTCAAGAAACCGAGTTTCAGCCGGCAGGAAATTGGCGGATCCATCGGTGGACCGATCGTCAAAGACACTCTCCTCTTCTTCTTCGCCCTTGAGCGTTTTCGTGAGCGACAGAACGTTGGCGTGAGTCAGGCGGCGGCGGTGCAAATCCCCTTGATTCCCGGATCGAATTTCGTCGCCGAGATCCCGACGCCTTACGACGATACGTTGCTCACCGCCAAGATCGATCACAGCCTGACCGATCGACAGAGCATGTTCTACCGGTTCGCCTACCAGAAGAACTCGTCGCCGAACGATCAGGTAGCGAATCCGGCAACCACGGATCTAAGTGGTGGCAACACGGACAACAACAAGCTTTACAGCCTTGTCGCCAATCACTCCTGGACGTTGAGTCCCACGAAACTGAATCAGTTCTCGTTCCATTTCCAGGACTTCAATAACGCAATTCTGGGAGTGACAACGGAGCCACAAATGATCTTCCCGGGCGGCATCACCATCGGCGCAAACACGAACGTGCCGCAAGCAACGACTGAGCGAAAGTTTCAATTCCGAGATGACTTCTCGTGGCAGTCAGGAAAACACGCCATGAAATTCGGCGTTAACTACATCAATACGGAATTGGGTGGGTTTTTCTTCTTCGGTTCGAAGGGTTACACCATTTTGTGGTTTGACTCTCCGACGACTATTCTCAGCAACACCCAAAGATACCCGCAGGGATTTGCCACACCCGGCGCCGTTCAGAACATCAGCTTTGCGGACGGCGAAGGAACACACGATCAGAAGATTCACCAGTTGGCGTTCTACTTCCAGGACGACTACAGGGTTACTCGCAATCTCACGCTAAATCTCGGTCTGCGTTGGGATGCGAATATCGACAATCTTCCCGACCAAACGAACAACCGAACCATTCTCATCCTGCAACAACTGAATCACCCGCGCGCACAAGCAATCACGGGCGATCCGGAGAAGCTCAGCCGCACTACACCGAGTTGGACGGAGTTTCAGCCGCGTTTCGGGTTCGCGTGGGATCCCAAAGGAACAGGAAGGACAGTGATTCGTGGTGGCTACGGCATCTTCTACGATCAACTATTCCAGAACCTGACGTTGTTCTCGTTAACGCAAACGAACCCCGTGCTGTACCAGACAATTCTGAGTCGGACAAACTCCGCAGTCGGGGTGGGCCAGTTGCCGACGTTCCGTTTTGGCATCGATCCGCTGCCGCTGCCTCCGCCAGATTTTTCAATCTCCGATTTGGCCGTGGGCGGATTCGGGCGTATTAACGATCCCGATGCATCCGAGCCTTACGTGCAAAAGTTTTCGCTTGGATTCGAAAGACAACTCAGTTCTGACCTGACATTGTCGAGTGACTATGTGCACACGCTGGGACTTAACGAACCACGCGTGCAGGTGATCAATCCGCGCATTGAAAACATTTGCAACCCGGCGTATGTGGGATCGACTCCCGCATCGCCGTTATGCGTTCGCGGGCTTAACAGCCGTGTGTTTGATCGCGCGTTTGTGGACGCGGGATTTCCCGCAAATCGCATCGAACAGATCAACATGATCGGAACCACCAACCGGTCGCTGTTTGACAGTTGGACCACTACACTGCGATGGCGTACGCGGAAATACCTGTTTTCAGGCAGCTACGTCCTGGCCAGTTCGAGGTCGTGGGGCGGTCAACCAGTAGCTTCCTACAGTGGGAACGGCGTCGCCACTACTCCGGAGAACCAGTTTAAACCGGAAGAGTTTGGTCCAACTCGTTTGGACGAACGGCATCGCGTTGTTCTCAGTGGCGTCTTTAACTTCCCCTGGGACTTACAGCTTGCTCCAATTGTTCAATTCGCGACTTCGCGACCATATTCAGCGAATACCGGAATCGACATTGATGGTGATGGTCTCGTGACGAACGACAGGCTCTGCGCTGGCGTGGACCCGGCAGCCGTATTTGCGGTGCGTGGAAACTCGGATGCGATCCGGGCACTCAATCCGCCAGGCTGCGTTCAAGCGAGAGTTAACGATCTCCGCCACGGTCGGATTGTCGAACCGTCAGGAACTATACGCCTCGATAAAAGCGGGACCTACTTCAACGTGGATATGCGAGTCAGCAAGATGTTCCGCTTTGGGGAGCAATTCAGATTGAGCACTTACATCGACGTGTACAACCTGACTAATAGAGAGAACCTTTCCTATGCTTCGCGCCTGGCTCTAAGTACAGCAACGGCAGCCGCAAGTTTCCTGCAACCGGTGTCGTTGTATGGTCCGGGATTTGGACCGCCAGTGGGTCGACCGCTGACGGCCCAGCTTGGTTTCCGATTAACGTTCTGAAATTTCAGAGCTTTGCACAAAAAGAACGGTCTAAGCCTGCGAAGCAGGCGGAAGCATAAAGCCTGGGGCGTAAGCCCCAGGTCAACTGCGCAAACAGATTTCAAGCCCGCGACCGCGGGCGACAGCGCGATCGCAATGAAATGTTAACGATTTTGCGCCTAACAAGCTGCCGCCCATTTCATGGGCTCGCAATTCAATTTTCATTCTGATCCTGGGGCTTGCGCCCCAGGCTTTATGCTTCCGCCTGCTTCGCAGGCTGAGAACCGCACTTTTTGTGCAAAGCCAAATTTCAGCTTAGTTTACTACGCAGTAACTTGCGACGAATGCCTGAAACAAAGATCGCCCGCAGTTGAAAGACTGCGGGCGATTTGTCATACAACCTCTACAATCGCCGTTAATCAGATCTGTTCATACTCATCCACTCAATTCCTCAATCTCGATGTTCATACCCGGTATGTCACGGAAAGCGAATTACTTCATTCTCCACCGGCATCTCGTTCTGACGTTTTTCTGTCGCTGCGGCGGGCGAAGTTGGTTTCCAACCGAATCCTTTTCCCTGAACTTCAAACGAAGGTAAAGCATACGGAAGCCCTTCAGATCCGAGTGGTGAATTAGCGTCACTGATGTGGAAGTGCAGGTGGGGTTCTGTTGAGTTTCCAGAATTTCCGACGAGACCGACCACTTGGCCACGCCGCACTTTGTCGCCAGTCTTTACGCGAAGACTTCCAGGTTGCAGGTGAGCATAAAACGCAAATCTACCGCCTCCAAGATCCAGAACGACGTGATTTCCACCAACAGTTTCGAGCGTGATTGGAACAGCACGCGATGTTGGACCAGGAACGTTCTCAGGAATCCCGTCTTTGGTGGCGACAACAACCGCGTCAGCGACTGCCAGTGCTTCTGCTCCGTAACAGCGATACGACTTGTTGTCCTTCTCATCTCCGGAGAAGCTTCGGCCGTCGGGAAAAAGCTGCAGGAAGTCGATCGCAAATCTCTGCGCGATCCTGGCGCCACCACCCGTTGGCACCAACGCGCGTCGATGCCCAGACGAATTCCCTGGTCCGTTGCCGGCCAGCCACTCGCTGCCACGCAACGGCGGGTTAATCATGACTGGGGTTTTCAAAACCGTTGCCGTCGCCGCTACAACCGAGAGTTCTTCGGGATACTCACCCACTTTAGCGGTCAGGCGATGTTGAACTGCAGTCGGGCCGCTCGTAGCGTCATCGAAAGTCAGCCACATATGGACCACCATGCGCAGTCCTCCCGCAAGCTTCAATCTTTCATCGGTCGTGGTGGCGGCAACACCTGGGCGCGCGATTCTGGTTCCCAATTCCTCTCCCGTATAACTCGCAAGCTGTTTGTTAGTGTTGGGTTCCACAACTTCAAGTCGCGTGAGTACACATGGATTACGGCTAAAGTTAGTGATGTGGAGTTCATAAACAATGTGAGTCTTCGCACCGCCTTTGAAGCTCACTGGTTGCGCAGGAATCCTTATGTCGACTGGAACATCAATCGGTCGCTGCGGCGGTGTAGCCGGTGTAGGAGACGCTGCGGGAGTGGCTGCTTGAGCACGTTTGAAACTTAATGGAAGTACTGCACCACCTTGCGAGAATTGTCCAGTTAGTTCTGAGCCGTCCGCATTGAGTTTGCCATCAAACACCGCACCAACGGATTTCAACTCAATTCGGATGGAATCACCGCTGACGGTGATGACGCCGATGGGAATGACTGACCCTTGATCGATGCTGTTGACGTTTCCCGAGTATGTGCCGTCGGTATTTCTTGCAATCGTCAATGCAAGTCGCAGCTTCTGACCTGCGTCGAGTGTTCCTTGCCACGAACCCTCAGGACTTTTCGTAGCTTGCGCGACTGTTTGAATAACCAGGACTACGAGAACGAGGAGAGCAGTCGAAATTCGCGTCATAGGGTTTAGGTTCCTAAATTAGCTTTGCGGCGTGTGCAGATTACTCGAATTCCGTTCGTAGAAAAAGCGAAAGTAGAAGCTGGGCGTGTTGTTGATGCAGCAAAGTTGTTGAAGATAAGTTATCAAAGACTTGCGCATCGAATAAGAACGAAGCATCCCGAATAGGAAGTGCGCAGTAGCTTTGCGTCAAAAGTCACAACTGCTGCTTGGACGAGGTCAGTACCGTAACGCAGTAGCGTCGGGTGAATCTCGTAATGCACATTCCTGGGTTATTCACGTGTGGCTATCCACAGCAAAAACCGCCAACAAATACAATTTATTTTGGTTGACACCTAAACACATCTCTTCTAGAGTTCCCACGCTTTTTCTCATTTCTTCCTACCCCGACGACACAACTCCTGACCCAGAATACTTTCAGCTCGGCTGTAGCTTGGACTCTATCGCCGGCCCTGGAAGAAAACCGCATCACTGTCTCCCGTGACTCAAGTCTTCTGATGTTCACCTTTTTGGGGAGATGCTGATGGTTCTAGTCGAAACGTGACTGGAGCTCTTAGCTTCTGTCGAAAGGTCTCACTCGCAAAGGGCTTGACCAGCGTTCGCAATAAGACGAACTCACCCATTTGTAAGTGCAACCACTTATCGCAAGCTTCTGCCCCCCAGAGAACTTGTCTACTCACTTCGATTCTTAAAGCCGACTTTGGGTTCCGCGCGCTCGGGGTCAGGCAAGGTCCACAGTTGTAGGTACCGGACCACAATCCGATTACCCAAGATCTAAAGGAGCATTGAGATGATCAAAAGACGAAGGTCTCAATTACCTGCCCTACTAGCCGCGGTCCTTGCAGTCGTGGCTACACTCGTGACAGCGACTACGCTGGCACAATTTCCCGACCGAACAAGAAACCCCAATACTGCCAATGAAGGCATTGCCAAATCATTCACTGAACAGATTGGAGCCGGTCGAGGCAGCACGACCACTCCGAATAGCTCGCGGTTTATCATCGCTCGCGATCCCTTCCGCGCAGTTCGACGCGGGCGTCAAATCTTCCAGCGTAAATTCCTGAGAACCGAAGGTCAGGGCCCGATCACCGGTGACGGTGATGGCGTGACAAACATCGAAACGGACGTGATCATCGGCGCCGGTCTGGCGGATAGCTGTGCAGCCTGTCACGGACTGCCGCGTGGCTCAGCCGGTTTTGGCGGCGATGTAGTCACAAGGCCGGACAGTAGAAACGCTCCACACCTGTTTGGGCTTGGTCTAAAAGAGATGCTTGCCGATGAAATCACTGACGAGTTGCGTGACATCCGTCGTGACGCAATCGAAGATGCAAAAAACTTCCGTCAAAATGTGACGAGGACCTTAAGGACCAGCTCACGCAAGGGAAGCATCTTCTATGGAAGGATCACCGCAAGGCCGGATGGCTCGGTTGATACGTCAGACGTGGAAGGTGTCGATACCGATCTTCGTGTGCGACCGTTCTTCCTGCATGGCGAAACGATGTCGATTCGCGAGTTCCTCGTCGGAGCTTTCAACGCCGAGATGGGACTTGAAGCTAGTGACCCTGACCTGAGAAATGCCGAAGCCTTTGGAGGGCAAAGAATAGTGAGATCCCCACCAGCATTGTAGATTTCATGGAGTTCTATCTACTCCACTACTTCAAACCTGGCACGGGCGAAGTCACTTCCGAAACATCATCGGGCAGGTCTGCATTCGTAAGTATCGGATGCGCTGCCTGTCACATCCCGGACCTGACGATTGATGATGACCGCCGGGTGGCTGACGTTGAGACGCTACACGATCCCGCACGTGGGAACCCGTTCAACCGGTTATTCGCGACCGCGACCGCAACCTACACAGCCATCAACGACGGCACCGGTTTCCCAACACTCAAACGACCGAATTTCGGAAGCTTCGTCGTGAGGAACCTGTTCACCGACTTCAAGCGACACGACTTAGGTCCAAACTTCCACGAAATCAATTACGATGGAACTATCAGAACTCACTTCCTAACGACCCCACTCTGGGGTGTCGGTACGAGTGCGAATTACGGCCATGACGGCCGCAGCCAGGATCTGATGACGGTGATCCTCCGTCACGGCGGCGAGGCGCAGCAGGCACGAAATAACTTTGCGAATGCCAGTTCGACAACTCGTCGGGCGATTATCGCATTCCTCAACACCCTGATCTTGTTCCCACCTGATGATACGTCTTCGAATCTTGAGGCGGCGAATTCTAATACTCCGGGTTACCCGCAGTTTGGACACGGCAGCATCAGGCTTGGGGCTCTCTTCAACAATCCCAACGATCCTGAATAGGATTAACTTGCAGATGGGCCGGTCACCCGGCCCATCTCTCTCAGAAATCCCGCCCACGGCAGTGGGCGGATTGTTCAAGTCCTTTCTACAAACTCCCCTCTCTCACGAGGCTCGAATCCCGCCCACGGCAGTGGGCGGATTGTTCAAGCCCGATCTATTTATCAATAACTTAGGATAAATAGTTAAGGATCTGAACAATCCGCCCACTACCGTGGGCGGGATTGCAAATTCGGTTTAGGAGACGCGTTTTAGAAAGGACTTGAACAATCCGCCCACTGCCGTGGGCGGGATTGCAAATCGGTTTAAGGAGATGTGTTTTTAGAAAGGAGCTATGGTTCGTCCATCTGATTTTCCTTCTTGTTAACAATCACAGGCCGCCGCAATAGTGAGTTTAGATTGTGACGTTCCCTCTTGTAAGGCCGCACTTTTTTACCTTCGTCGAGGTCTCCCCAATCCTTTTCTCTGTAAAACCCGAGAACAATAGTGTCGCCTTTGTTTGCGAGTATTCGAACCCACCGCCGAAAAAACACCTCGCCTCGCCAGGGATCAATCACCGCAAGATAGGAAGCTCCTAAACCACCGTCTTCCATCGTGACAAGTAGAGTTCGTTTCTTGTTGCTTGTAATAACCTCTTTGACCGTCTCGACGATAAAATACTCGGACATTATTCGCTTGTGATTCCCCGTGGCCACGTCGTAAAGATGCAAGCTCTGACCCTCGTTCTCGAAACCACCGGCACCCTCATTTGACGAATACACAACGTGTCGCCCACCGTTGATGATCCACGCCTGCTGTGCCTGGTCCGTCACTTTTTTCTCTGTTCCCGCAATCGTGACAAACAGCGCTCCGTAAATGTCGCGCATGGCGATTCGTACCTTCGTGGCCCGCGGTTCTAATGTTTGCGCATTCCTCGCCGGCACATAAACGGCTGAAACGATCAAGAGAACCACTATCGCGATCATCATTTCAATTCTTTTGCAGTTTTTCATATTTGACTATCCTCCGTGACGCTCGCACTCAAGCGTAACACGTTGGTTCACATCTTTACGGTAGCCAGAATACGAAGTTTTATCACCGATAATGAGACTTCGCGAAGATCACAACATCCTGACTCGCTCCGCAAAAACATTCTTCCCGATGGCTTTGCCTCAAGAGTCGGAAATCAGTCTGCAGCGCCAAAGGCGCGGAATATGATAGCCAGGGGCAAGCGCCGAGCAGAGCGAGGCGCGTCGCCCCTAGGTCCACGCGTAAACAACCATGAAGCTCTGAAAGAGCGCAATAATAGCGAAGATATTTCGCACTTTCAGTGCTCTCTTCAATTGGTTTCCGATAACCAGGGGCGACGCGCTTCGCGCTTGCCCCTGGCTATCATATTTCGCGCCGTTGGCGCTGCGCCCGACTGGATTCCGACTTTTGAGGCAAAGCCCTTCCCGATGATAGTTTTCGCCTCCTCCTTCCGCCTTTAACAATCGGGCACGATATGGCGCCACTTTTGATATTGATTGAAGGAGGACTCATGAAAATACGTAACAGAATCACAAAGCTCATCACTAAAACTATGGCTGTGGCCGCGCTGGCTCTATGCGGAGCCGGTTGGCTACAGCCTGTCCAGGCACAGATCGGCGACGGGAGCGTAAGGTTCATATCTTACGCATCTGTCGGAATAGTCCACGGACAGAGGGTTCGCGTCAGTGTGAGTAACACCGAAGAGTCGACCGTCACTCTCACATTGTCGTTCAGCTACTACCTGGCGCACGCGAGCAACTCTTCGAGTAGCGTTCCCTTTTATGAATCGGAATTGATGCGAGTGCCGCGGGGAGAATTTCGGTCCTCTGAAGTCACTCGCGAACATCTGAAAACTGAAGGCGAACCGGGAACCGGACGCGCACGAATGATAGTGAAAGTAACGATGATAGCTCCCGCCGGTAGTGATCCAGACGACTTCCCTGGCTCACTGGAGGTCATTGAGGATGTGGATCAGGATGGTCAATCCTTACAGATAGATTCCAAATACAGAATGGTTATCCTCGCTGCTCAGCGCTCTAAGCAACTCGCTCCAATCGGCTTCATTCCCGGAGAAACGCTAAGCTACACCTTCTTCAATCCGAACGAAGAAGGCAGCCAACCTGTCCGCGTGACAACGTATATCTACGACGCGCCAGGCCGCCTCCTGAAACAAACCGCTCCGGTAGTGCTGCAACCGGGAGAGTCCTACACCGCCAATATCAATCGCAATGACTTGCCCGTGGCGGGTGAAGAGAGGACGGGGCCGTTGCAGGTGCGTGCAGGGATTCAGGTTGCATTAATGGACGGCTTAGTGCGCCCCGTTAAGTTTGCTGTTTCGGTGGAACGCGTGGACAGCACTGGCAGTACGTCAGGTGGAAGCTATTTTACCGGCACTATCACGGTTTCTGGCGACGGTTTCTGACGAGCGACTTTGTTAGCGCGCGTGTAGATTAAAATCAGGCCGGGGCAGTCTTCCGCTCCCCGGCCTGAACCTTCATAGTTGCGATTCCAGGGACAAAATTTCTCCTGCCTTCGCGAATGTCCGGCTCCGCATTATTTTTTCTTGGAAGGGTGGTCCAACGTTACAACAGCTCGTCATTCGCCTGCTGCGATACACAAGCCATATCCAGAATTTTGACTTTTACAATCTTTTGAATCAGCAGAGCAAGATTTTTTGAGGCAATGCCCTGACATGACTTAGAATCGCTGCCCGAGGAACTCTAATGAAACTTCTTTTCGCTTTAGTTTTTATTTTTGCGACGCTGGTCGCATCGGTGTCAGCCCAAACCGTCGCCTTCACCAATGTCAACGTGATCCCGATGGACCGTGAGCGGTTACTCGCGAACCAGACAGTGTTAGTTAAGAACGGCGCGATCGTCGAGATCGGCGACGCGAAGAAAGTAAAGCTGCCTAAGGATGCAGTGCGTATCGACGGCAACGGGAAGTATTTGATCCCTGGCCTGGTTGACATGCACACTCACCTCCTCTCGGACAGCGATGAGTACCCCGATTCGATTGGTCCACATGAGCTTCGTGTGATGGCGGCAAACGGAGTCACGACGATCCGGTTTATGATCGGGACGCCCGAACTGCTGGCCCTGCGCAGCCGATCCGCTAGCGGCGAGATTGAGGCCCCAACGATCTTTGTGGCGAGCCCACATCTAACGGGACGCGAACAGGGAAACAACTTCGTCGTTAACACCCCGGAAGAAGCGCGCGAGGCCGTGCGCAAATCGAAAGCGGCAGGTTACGACTTCATCAAAGTGACGACGTTCATCAAGCCGGAGGTTTACGAAGCGGCAGTGGACGAAGCCGCGAAGCAAAATATACGCGTTGTCGGTCACGCGGACAGCCGGTTCGTCGGCGTCGAGCGCGCCTGGAAAGCGAAACAGCAGATTGAGCACCTCGATGGTTACATGGAACTTCTGCTTCGTGCCGATGCACCTATGAAGGGCAGCGTGTCTGACCTTTACATTTACAACCCGGAGAATTGGAAAAGTTTTGACTACATTGATGAAAGCAAAATCCCCGAGGTCGCGCGCAAAACGGTCGCATCGAACCCCTACGTCAACCCTACGCACCATTTTATGAAAAACAGCTTCGGACGCTTGCGCACTGAGGACGAGATTCGAAAGCAGCCGGATTTCCGCTTCTATCCTGCGAAGGTGCAGCAGCAATGGCTGGACTTCTACAAAAAGAATCGCTTCATCAACACTGTGCCGCTGGAAAAGCGAGCACGCTGGATCAAACTGCGTGAGCAACTCATCAAAGCGATATACGATGCCGGCGGCCGCATCATGACCGGTTCAGATACGCCCGAGTTCCTGTGGCTATACGGCTTCGGGATGCATCACGAACTGAAGGCACTAAAAGACGCCGGCCTTTCCAATTACGCGGCGCTCGAGGCTGCAACCAAAAACCCGTCAATGTTCCTCGGGACGATCGCCAAAGTCGGCACGATCCAGAAAGGAAAGCGAGCCGACCTCATACTGCTTAACGCTAATCCGCTCGACGATATCTCCGCCACCGAAAATCGTGCCGGCGTAATGCTGAAGGGAAAATGGCACCCGCAACAAGAGTTGAACCTCTGGCTCGACGAGTCGGCCCAAGCAATCTCAACATCATTCAAAGAACACAAATCAGGAAACTAATGAAGAGCAGTGCGGACTTAAAATCCATTGTCCGTGCAGGACGTGTGGGTTCGACTCCCGCCCTCGACACCCCTGGCCGCATTCCAATTTGCTTGACTTAGCAGACTTGAAGTGGCGCACTTGCCCAGTCACAACTAAGGCACAAAGTCTAAAGTTCCGCGCATTACACACGGTGTCGGCGGCGGCGCGTTCTCGTATGAAGAGAGAATTTGATTTTGGTAGTGAGGTAATAGTGTGTTGCTCACACATTGCCGGGTCCCGGAGGGACCAAATGTTTATAGCCACGCCCCCTAAAAGTTAATTACGGCTCCAGCGGAGCCGAATGTTGCTGCTGCACGGACACATCGCGCTCCGCTGGAGCGCGGTCCTAAGACTGGTGGTGGCTATAAACATCTGGCCGCGCCGCGGTCAATACACAATTACACCTCTACGCGGCCTTGCACAAAAAGTGCGGTTCTCAGCCTGCGAAGCAGGCGGAAGCATAAAGCCTGGGCGCAAGCCCCAGGATCAGAATGAAAATGAATTGCGAGCCCATGAAATGGGCGGCAGCTAGTTGGCCGCAAAATCGTTAACCTTTCATTGCGATCGCGCTGTCGCCCGCGTTCGCGGACTTGAAATCTGTTTGCGCTGTTGACCTGGGGCTTACGCCCCAGGCTTTATGCTTCCGCCTGCTTCGCAGGCTTAGACCGTACTTTTTGTGCAAAGCTCCTCTACGCTGATTTTTAATCCTGCCGGATCCGCGGTAATATGTGTCCGTCCTTGGAACTTCCGAACGATTCTCACAAATCGAACCAACGCGGGAAGGCATCGGCGATAATGAGATGGATAAGCCTTTTTCAGATGATATTGTCGCTTTTGAAGCCACAAACGCAACTGGTGTTGTTCGTCTTAACAGGCCTGAAGTTCATAACGCAATAAACGAGCCTGTGATCGACGCGTTGGAATCAGTTTTCGATCGAGTCGAGGCTGATCCACAGCTTCGTGCATTGATAATCACTGGAACTGGATCGAAGTCGTTTTGCGCAGGCGGCGACCTACATTACTTCGCGACTTTAGATACGCGCGAGAAAGGCATCGAAATGTCGAGGAGAATGCAGAAACTCCTCGATCGTTTGTGGTCGGGACAGAAGCCAGTGATTGCCGTAATCAACGGACAAGCACTTGGCGGCGGCTGCGAAATTATAACTGCTTGTCATTTTCGTATTGCAGTCTCAAGCGCAAGCTTTTCATATCGTCAGGCGGCTAACGGACTCATCACAGGTTGGGGTGGCGGCGCACGACTCTTTCATCTTGTTGGCCGCACGCAGGCGCTCAAACTGTTGCTTACTGGAGAGTCAATTGATGCGGCGGCAGCAAAGCAGATTGGCTTAGTTGATCAAATTGAAGAACCGCGAAATCTTCTCGAGGCCGCACTAGCGTTCGCCAAAAAGATTTCCAAGCATCCGCCTGGAGTAGTGGCTGCGATACTCGAGTTAGCAAAACTTCATTACCAATGTGACATCTATAAGGCAATTGAACGTGAAACCGAGTTATTTGGTGATCGTTGGACCAGCGACGAGTTTAAACAGGCAATCAAGGCTTTCCAAGACAAACGCCTCATTCCTTGAAAGGAGATTAGCAATGCCCGACACCTCAACCACACCAACCTCAACAATATGGTTGGAAGTCACAAATGTTCGCCAAAATAAAGACGAGCCACCTTTACAGATTCAGGTAAAGGGAGATCGAGCCGATCGTGAGCCCGAATGGTGGAAGGTAAGTGACCAAGCATATATAGGTTCTACCGCCGCGGAGACTTATCGAACCCTGAGCGAGAATCTGGATAAAAAGAGGATTGTGCTGGCCGCTTTAGGTGCGGCCGAGAGCACACTCGAGTGTAAACATCTTCGCATTCAGTACGCAGAGTCAGCCAGCCGATAAGGACCTCTCGAATGCAAGAGACGGTTGGTTTCGGCGCGCACAAGCTTGAACTTAAGTGGGGCGCCACGCGCGATGATCGCATACGCCGCGCCCGCGATATGCTTTCGCGTGTCTTGAATCTTCGTACGACGGTCGCATTCGTCGGCGCAGGATGCTCAGTTCCTCTTGGTTATCCCACGTGGACAGAGTTCGCAAGCCTGCTGGTTGCACATGCGATCAAAAACTGCCCCTCACTTCCCAGCCATTCAAGAACCTCCTATGCAAGCCTGCTCCAGAGGTTCCAGAAACAACTCGAAGGAGGACCAGTCCGACCACACCAGATCATGTTCATTCTGGGTGAGTGCAAGAAAATATTCGAACACTGTGAGGGCGTGGAAAAGTATTACAAATTCCTCCGGACCACTTTCAAACCACGCCCGCACCCAGTAGTGCAACTCAACCCGTACGACGCGCTTCTTGATCTTCCCATCCGACGGTTCATCACCACTAACTATGATCGCGAGATTGAAATTGCTTTGGCAAGGAAAGGTGTAGTGCCGCGAGAGGAGTTCGGTCTACACCGCAAACAACCACTGCGGGCGGCCAGTCATCGCGACTTCACTCAGGAATCAGTGTATAACGATCAGTTGGCGTTATTCGCTTTGACGAAAGTCGAAGAGGCTGACTACATGGTATTTCATTGTCATGGCCACTATAGCCATCCTGAATCGTTGGTTGTGACTGAGGAAGATTATCAGCGCTGGTATCTCGCTGACGAGAGAACCGGGGGAATAGCGTTTCGTCAAACCGTCTCACTGCTTTTTGGATCGAATCCGATCTTATTTATCGGCTATGGACTAGGCGATGACGACTTGCTCGGCGCACTGCGGATGTTCAACTCAGTCGAGCCCGAGCGCAAGTCCTCAAGACCGCTCTTTGCGCTGATGCCGGAGCACGTCGAAGGTGAAGACGATGACGATCACAGATTTATCTATGAACGTTACGGGGTCAATGTAATTCCTTACCCGAGTTCAACCGAAGTGGATCGCGGTAACGCACTGTTCGACGCCCTGGGAATAGTGAAGGATAGCTGGACTAAATGGCGTCGTGGGTGGTTGCAGAAACCAAGAATACGCAAAATACAGATCGCCCAAAAACCCCCCGTGCCTTACCACCACTATCCGCTGGTTTCCAGCCACATGCCTGATTTCGGAGGTGAGCGCGTCCGCGGCTTGCTCGACTGGTTATTGCAAGAAGCAGAAGCAGGCGCTCATATGATTGCGCTCATTGGACCAGGAGGCACTGGAAAATCGTGGCACGCGCAACAGTTAATGGAGATGGTCCAAAACCGAGGTACCCGGTTTCGCGGTTTTTTCTTTTGGAGTTCTTACTATGCCGACGATTCGTTAACCGGACTGGATCGCGCACTGAATTACCTCGGTCGAGAACGCGGAGACGGGTCACGCATCGACCGATTCGAACAATGCCTTCGCGATCGAGACAAGCCGTGCTTTTTGGTTTTCGACGGCATCGAACGCTTCCTGCGGCCAACCATCCATCCGGACGAAGGCGCCGCATTCGATCCAAACACGACGAGTTTTCTTGCGGCGATGGCCAGCAAACACAACCACTGTACGGTGGTGTTGACCAGCAGATTATGGCCCGAGGTTTTCAGTCTTCCTGAATTTAACGACTCGAAGATTATTCGAAGACGAATTCCACTGTTTACAACTTCCGACATCGAACAAGTACCTCCATTCGATTGGTTTGAGAATCGGGAACAAACCTCAGCCCTCTGTTCGCTTCTTAACGGTCACATTTACGGACTTGTCCTTGCCGCGAGAATGATCGGTGCCGCAGGTAAAGCGGGTTCTCAGGAATGTCTACAGGAAATCAGGCGCTTCCTTTCGGATACTGCACCTCATGCACGGACGTCGAGAATGATAGGCGAGTCGATTCGCGCCGTTGATAAGAACTGGAATGGATTGGCATTGAAGTTACTCGAACGGCTTGCAGTCTTTATGCGTCCGGTTACTGACCCCACCCTGGAGATGTGTTACGAGTCAGCAGTAAAAGAAACAAAAGATCCGCCATCAAAAGATACCAGATGTCTTGTCGACGATCTGCTGAAGAGCGCCTTGCTACACAAAGTGCAGGGATTGGGTCATTATGCTTACACCGTGCATCCGACTGTACGCGGCTATGTCTACCAGCGAATTCACCATGCTTCAACTGACTTGATTCCTAATTTCACGCTTCCGGGGTTTACAGCCGGAACGGCTACCGTCGACCCAGGCAGTTCACCCGAAAGCGCAGCCGTCGTGACTGACATCTTCGAACGGGTACACGAAGCGACCGAAAAGGCGATGACTGATGAAGACGGACAGGAAGTTGCGCGGGAGCTATCGCGCGCAGCGTTTGGCGTCGTTCGTTCACGTATGGAAGCGAATACCTCGCCGCGTTGGACCACGTATGACGACTACCTTCGCATCCTCATAAAAATCGGGAATCTTGCCAAGGGCCTTTCACCAAAACTCTGGGACTACGCTGAGCGGCATGACATCCAGGCTGTTGAGGACAAAACCGGGCCTTTTTACGCCGATGAGCTGGCCTGGCTCTATAACGAGATTGGCCTGACGAGCTATGCAGAAGGCACGATGCTCGATGCTCACGCCGTGTGGGAGCAGGGATACGAAATCAATCGCGTGATCGATAGTTTTGACGAGGGTGGCAGGTATCTGTTCCAATCGCTGTGCAACCTGGGTGCAGTTTATGTGCACTATGGTCATCTCAACACCGCCGAACAATATCTTCACCAGGCAGAGTACGTAAATTTTCATCTTAAGGATGAAGATCACGCCGGCCGGATCACTGGCTATCTCGGGGTGGTCCAACATCTGCGCGGCGATCTGCAACAGGCTGATGAGAAATATGCCGAGGCACTGGAGAAACTAAAACTTGCCCGAAATCCACGCGCCGAGAGTATCTTCCTGCGCCATCGCGCTGATTTGAAAATTGAGCAAGGCGATCTCGATATGGCAGGCCGGTTAGTGCAAACTAGCCGTTCGCTAGCGGAGGCGGAACGTTATCCTGAACTCGTCGCTTACGCTCGTTTATGTCTCGGACATATTTATCGCAAGCAAAAGGATTACCGGAAAGCACAACACGAGTACAAAGTTGTATACGACGAGGGACGGCGAATCGGAATGAGGCGACTTCAAGCCGAGGTCCTTACAGAACTTTCGCGACTCGCCCTGGATCTCGGCGACGCCCAACTGGCACGGACGCGTGCGATTGAATCACTTCGTATAGCAAACGAATTGGTGTTGGGATTGAGACAGACTCACGATCTTGTTGTTCTCGGTCTGGCGACTATCGAAACCGGCCAGGCTGATTTGGGCGTCGCATATCTAAGGCATGCGAAGAAAATTGCCGACCGGCAGGAGTACCGGTTGCGAGCGTACGAGACCGAAGAGTATTTGCAAAGATATGGTGAGAGTGAACAACTGAGCTCGTCTACCCGCTACAAATAATCAATCGTGCTACGAATAATCGACATTCTTCTGCAATCAGGAAAATCCGCGCTCGAGCTATCACTCTATACGCTGCTTCCGATCATGGTTGTGATGATGGCGCTGATGAAACTGCTCGAAGCAAAAGGGGTGTTGGACTTCGTCGCTAAAGTCTTAACACCAGTACTGAAACCTTTTGGAATTCCCGGTATCGGTGTTTTCGCGATTTTGCAGTCGCTGCTGGTAAGTTTTGCAGCGCCGGTGGCAACGTTGTCGATTATGGAAGCAGACAAAACTACGTCAACGCGTAAGATCGCTGCAACCTTAGCGATGGTGCTCACAATATCTCAAGCCAATGTTGTATTTCCGATGCTCACGGTCGGACTGAACCTCTGGATAGTCCTGCTCACGTCTCTCATAGGCGGCGTCGTGGCTTCAAGCGTTACTTACTATTTTTTAGCACGTTCCCAGGACGACGAAGTTTCTCAAACAAACGGTGAGGTGGTGCGCGTTACTTCAAACTCGCGCGACGTACTTACCATTTTAAGTAGGGGTGGCTATAAGGGCGTGCAACTGGTGCTCAGGTCGATTCCGATCCTTGTCTTGACTATCTGCCTGGTCAACGCTTTGCGGGCTGTCGGGCTAATAGATTTTCTCGTCTGGTCATTGTCTCCAGCACTCAGCCAGATGCATCTACCCGGAATCGCGGTGCTGCCGATTGCGACTAAGTTTTTAGCGGGCGGAACAGCGATGATGGGCATTTCCATTCCCCTCGTGCAGGAAGGCGGCATCAGTGCTCACGAATTCAATCGACTGGCGGGATCAGTAATAAACCCTCTTGACCTTGTCGGTGTGGCGGTTCTGACCGGCGCCGGACCGCGAGTGGCATCCGTAAAGAAACCAGCAATTCTGGGTGCGATAGTCGGCATATTAATCCGCACTGTCTTACACTTCGTGATCTTCAGATGATTGCTATGCCGTATGGGCTTTGCCTCAAGAGTAGGAATCCGACTTGGACAATGTCTTGACTCGTAGGGCAGAGCTCTTGCGATGAAAACCGCAGAAGGAGCGAACGGAATCATGAAAGTCGGAATCATCGGCGTGGGCGCGGTGGGAACGTCATGCGCGAAAGCGATGCTGCTGCGAGGTTCGTGTTCGGAGATTGTCCTTGTTGAAAAGAACGAAGAGCAAAGCCAAAAACGCGCCGAAGGAGTTGCGGCTGATCTGTCTCACGGCGCGGTGCTCTGTCCACCAACACGGATCTGGGCCGGTGGATATGAAGATATCAGACATGCCAGCATAGTTGTCATTACTGCGGGCATCAACGAGAAAACCGGAAAAGCCATCGATCGGAATGACCCGCGCGGAAGATTACTGCTTTTGCCGGATAATGCGTTGATCTATAAAGAAATCATGCCGCGTATTACCGAAGTTAATCGACATGCGGTCATACTAGTTGTGACTGACCCGCCGGATCCTCTGGCAGATATTGCCCAGCGCCTCGCACCGACAAACCCTGTCATTAGCTCTGGCACATTTCTCGATACTCTTCGTTTCCGTCTTCAACTAGCGAAACAACTGGAATGTCACCCGTCATCCGTCGAAGCGCTCGTCATTGGAGAACATGGGACCTCACAGGTTTATGTTTGGTCTTCGGCGCGAGTTGGCACCGAACCGGTTTTGGCCCATGCAGCACGTATGGCCCTCGAGGCTAAAGAAGATTGGGATGAAAACACATTCCGATCGAAAGTTGAGACCGATGTGAAATTCGCCAACATCAGCATTATCGAGGGTACAGGCGCCAGCCAGCACGGAATCGGAATTGTTACAGCCAGACTGATCGAGGCAATGCTTCGCGATGAAGGATTGGTAGCACCTGTGGGTGTATTTCAGGAGGAGTTCAAAACTACCCTCTCACTCCCGAGTATTATTGGAAAAAGCGGAGTGACGAAAGTTCTCAGGCCGCCGCTCCCAGCCGAAGAGAGCGATAAACTGGCAAAAAGTGCAACTGCTATCCGGGAGGCACTCGAAAATCTTGGTGATACCGAATTCACCGTACCGCATGGATGACAGAGGTGGCAGTACGTGATGTAAATGTCCGCAGTCAACTGTCTGCGAATGGACCACCTAATCCGCGACCTTAGTAGCCTAGTCATTTCCGGTCCAAGTGGTTCATACTATGCTTCGTAAGTAGGGACGGCGCTTTGCATCTCACTGTGTGCGGGGCTGATCCAAAACCTAGCGGAGCATACCTCGATGAAACTATTAACTTCGCTGATCATCACGATCGCGCTAGCGGCGCCACTGCTAGCCCAAACTCCCACACCGAATTCCAGCGTAGCTGAAGCGCAAGCTAAGCAAGAGTTGAATGAAGCTGCTCGGGCGTATCGAGGGGGAAAGTTTGCGGAAGCTCAGGCTCATTCCGAAAAGGCATTGCTGCTCGATCCGCAAAACAAAACAGCACCAGTTTTTGTGGCTCGCACAATTCACGCACAGTACAAACCTGGAGATACCACACCCGAGAATGTTGCCAAAGCACGGGAGGCAATAATCGCCTATCAGAGGATTCTTGAACGCTTACCCAGTGATGATGAAGCTTTCAAAGCCGTAACATACCTCTATGGAGCATTGAAGGAGGACGCACTGCTGCGGGAATGGGTACTTCAACGCGCCGACAATGTCTCAATTGCAAACGACAAACGAGCCGACGCGTATGTAGTTCTCGCGTCGAAAGACTGGAATTGTTCCTTTAAGATCACCGAACTACCGGGTAGCAAAGTTACGACTGTTAACGGAAACAAAGCATCCTTTAGGTATCAAATGCCTAAAGAGAGGGTTGAATTCGAACAGGCCAGAGAATGTGCCAACCGCGGCTTGGAAATGGCAAATGCTGCAATAACCCTAATGCCCGAAAACGAATCAGCTTGGGCCTACAAAGCAAACATCATGTTGGAGCTTGAGAAATTAGCTGACATGTTGGGAGAGGTGCAGCATAAACGTGAAATGCATCGACAATATGAGGAAGCACTGAGGGTGACAACGACGTTATCGGAGCGTTCCAAGTCGAAGCCCTGATTCCACCTGCCAAGGCTCTTACGTCCCGGAGCCCGTTTAGACAGTAAGGAGTGAAGAATGAACAACGCAGAGTCTAACCAAAAATGCGCTCACACACCGTGCAAATGTTCCGCACCCGCCGATGAAGAGTATTGCAGCACACATTGCAGGAGCGCAGCTGGTGGCCATGAAACAAACTGTAGCTGCGGTCATCCTGATTGCCTCTGATTGCGGCGAACATATTTGAGGGAAATCAGGACATTCTTGAGGAAAATCAGAGCCTCTGAGCGAGTATCCTTGGGTCAGCGAATAAGCTGCAACCAACTCAAAAGGAGAACCGCAGATGTCCTGGACCCGACTGCATCAGTACAGTCTCAAGAGAACGTCCTATCTCTCTCCCGCGCTGGCCTTTGTATTAATCCTTCTCGTCGCTGGCCCTGGTAACGGGCAATCGAATCCGTCTCCTCCCTCCTTTCGAGCTGGACAATCAATGTACATCGTTGCTTTCCGACACATCCAGTTTCCGATAATCCTGGATGAAACGGAGGCTGGCCGGCAGCGCGAATACATAAACTCCGACCTTGATGCTGAGAGGAAAGTCAGAAAAAGAATCGAGGAGTGGAACTTCTTTAAAGTCGCGGAGAAACCTAGCGAGGCTGACTTCATCTTCCTTGTTAATCTCGATGAAAGTTCTATCGAGGGTCTGGCCATTCCATTGGACGCCTACCGCCAACATTTTAAAGAGAAGTTCGATTTGGATGCCTTGCGAGAAGCAGCGTTCGGACGGTACCTGATAGGGCCGCTAAAACTGCCGACGCTAAGCCGGTTGAGTGATCGTTTGGTTAAGCAGTTTCGCGAGAAGGTGGCGAAGCCAGGTCCATGAAGAGTTTTCTTTCCCCCTTCATTGTATTTGTGGTCGTACTCTCGAGCTTCAGAGCATCGGCCCAGAACAAGCCTCCCTTACCCGGTGACTTGAGTGAAAATTCATCTGTCTCGGAGATCTTGACCTGGTTGGACCAAACAACTTTCCGAAACGCGCGCGTCGTATTGAAAGACAGTTCGGATGCATTCACTTATCTTCCTCCGTGGTACGACGGTGAACCGGCAAAACATACTTTCATCTTCACTCAAGGGTTCAGAGAGTCACCAATATAGATGGTTGCAATCTAATGTTGCGGCACGACGATGCCAGGACGGTCACTAAATCCAAGCTGGATGACTCCACCCACCGTTTAGTAGCCGACGTCTGGTTGCAGCTTAACAGGATGAGCCCGAACAAGGGCAAACGCACTCATCGTTATACGAAGGATCAAGGTGCGCTTGCTCGGAGCGTGGCGCACCGAGTTCAAATACAGGGGCTGGTTCGCCCGGACCATGTTTGGACTAACCCTCTCTTCAACTGAGCGGAAAGAACCCGAACGTTGGGAGGGAATGAACCTCGCGTTCACATTTGACACGAAAGAGATGAGCGAGAAGTTCGATGCCGCCTTTCGCCGCGCAATCAGACTCTGCCAGATCTAATTAGTTAATAAGATCACTGACGACCCATCTGTCAGGCTTTGCAACAAAAAGTCCAATAGCGCCTTTCTCTGTGCAACCTCTGTGGTCTCTGTGTCTCTGTGGTTGATGAATTCCGAGCAAAACACCACAGAGACACAGAGACCACAGAGGTTGCACAGAGAAACCTCAGCAGAACGACTTTTTGTGCAAAGCCCATCTGTCATTATCCAACTCATTGGGGCTTGAATGAATTGAGATCTACTTTATCTTCTTCGCGTGAAACTCTCGCCCATTGAGTCGCAATGTCATTTCGACGACTTGATCATTAGCGTTCCTGATGAAAGCTATCTGGATGTCCTGAACCGGATGGAAAAACTGTGTTTCGGACTCAGCCAGCAAAGGTATACCCACCGGCTGTCCGGCTAACTTCAGCATTAGAGTGTCGTTCTCAACCAGGATGCTGGTAATTCTGCCCGGCCGATCTTCGTATTCTCCAATATAAGCGACGAGGACTTTTGGATCGATCTTTACACTTATTCGCTCTACGGGAATCTCATACTTCTCTCCGAAGATGATCGCCGCCAGATCTCTGCTGGCTCGAATAACTTGTGAGTTTTCAAGATTTCCAAGCAGGATAATTACGAGCTTATCGTCTGGAAAGCGTGACATCATGCCTGTGAAACCCGGTACTCCCCCAGGGTGAAAAATCGCTCGACGATTGAATTGCCGGTTGGTAAACCAGCCGTAGCCGTAATTCGGCGCTGGTCCATATTCGCCGATCGCAGGCGTGAACATCGCCTCCTGGGTTTTGCCTGAGAGCAGCTTGTCATCGTAGAGCGCCTGGTCCAGCCGCAAAAGATCCTCAGTCGTCGAATACAATGCTCCGGCCGAGAACGACTGCGATTGATCGATATAAACCGCATTCATCAGACTTCCACCGACACGATCATCAGGCCGCAAATAACCCGCCGCACGATTCTTTATTATCGGCTCATGGCTGTCGTAGCCGCTGTTTGCCATTCCGAGCGGCACAAAGATATTGTCTTTGAGAAACGCTTCGTAAGATTGTCCGGATGATTTCTCGATCACATAGCCCAGAAGAATGTAGCCGTTGTTGTTGTAATCGAATTTCTCGCCTGGCTTGAAATCCGCGGGTTTGTTCTTGAAGTGCTCGATTAACTGCATCACGCTCATCGGCATCATCGCGGTCTTCAGGTAATCTGCTGCTTTATCGTGTTTCGCGAGTCCGGACGTATGACTCAGCAGATGATGAAGCGTTATCTGTTGCCAACCTACCGGACAGTCAGCCACGTATTTGCAAATCGAATCTTGCACAGTCAACTTCCCGCGCTGTTGAAGAAGCATTATCGCGATCGCGGTGAAGGGCTTGGTGATCGAGCCGATGCGGAATTTTGTTTGTGGAGTGTTGGGAACGTCGAGCTCGAAGTTGGACATTCCATACCCCTTACTAATCACCACCGTGCCGTCCCGCGCGATGAGAAGCGAGCCATTGAACTTTCCCATCTTGACCACCGCGTCCATATACTCGTTGATTCTCGCGACGACGTCCTGTTTCGGGCTTACGGGAGCCGGCACTTGAGCTGACGATGTGAAAGTGAGCACGAGCAGGACCAGCGTTGAAAAAGACGACACCACGCCCTTCTGCAATATGAACGTTCGTTTCATAGCAGTTCCCTTAGCAGAAATTCTTAATGTGATTTGCTGACTTTAGTGTATATCCCTCTCGGATATATCGCGTGGCGATATAGTATGAGAATGCGATGGGACTGTCAAGACGATTTTTCGGCAAGATAAATCAGTTGTCTTTAAGGTTGGATCTTGGCTTGGACACAGTCAGTACCGCGGACGGTACTGACTGTGTCCAAGCAGCACGTGCTGCCTTTGAGGCAAAAGCCGTCGTTCTGCAACCTGAATCAACTACGGGACGATTCGGATCGTACCGCCATTACTCAGCTGTTGATGCGCTCCGATCTGCACCGAGTAAGTTGCCGGCGGCAATCCAGTTGGTAGCCGAACAACAACTTGCGTGAACTCCGTGTTCAGAATCGGGCGCACGTCTGTGGCAGGCACCTGGAAGATGAAGCCATTAGATATGTTAGTGAACCTCACGACAACAGCTGACGACAACTCGCCCGGATTCAATTGCAGGTTCCGCACAAAGAATGCCACTCGAGTATTCTTGTCGGGTCCAGTCGGGAACCAATCCGGAATACCAACAATGGTAAATGGATCTCTGACTCCGAGGAGCGCATCCAGAGCCGCAGCGTGACCGGCAATCGGGCCCGACTCTTCAATCAGCATTTCAAGCACGTCGTCGTTAAGGATCGCGCCGGTTCCCACGCTGCTCAGCAAAGTGGCGCCGGTAGGATTCGTAAGTAAAATTCTGAGACCTTCATTAGCCTCAGCATTGTTATCGCCGCAAATCTTTACCGGTATGGTGAGCGCCGTATTGCCGGGGCTGAACGAGATGGTGCCTGAGGCGGCCTCGTAGTCAATACCCGCGCTGTTGTTGCACTTGGGTCCGCCGAACGCACCGAAGTTCGCACTGGCATAGTTGACACTGACCGCCCGGCCGGTAGCCGCTGACAGGCTAACAGTAAAAAATACATCTGTTGTGGTGCCCGTGTTCCCCTCCAGCACTTGTACGTTGTCGACGGACAGCTGTGGAACTGTGCTCTTATCCTGCACGGTAACGATGAGGGTGCTCGGCGCTCCCAACACCTCAATATTGGCGTCGTTGCGCAATGTAACGGTGAAAGTTTCATCAGGTTCCGTTGTGCCGTCGTCGGCAATGGGGATCGAAATCGTCTTGCTTGTTTCACCGGCATCGAATGTCAACGTGCCCGACGCGGCTGTATAGTCCTGACCCGCGATCGCGGTGCCATTCGCAGTTGAATAATCAACCGACAGGCTGCCCGTGCTGCCGCCCGTGCGCACGACGGTTACCGGAAGCGTGCCCACATCTTCGATTGCACCAATTGAACCGACACTAAATTGCACGCTACCAACCGCGGTATTGGAGTTGGCTGCTGAGAACTCAGAAGTGTTTCCGTTAGGATCAGTTGCGGTTGCAGTGATGACGCGGCCCGCCGGTAACCCGACCGCTAACGTCGCGTTGATCGTGGCGTCACCGTTGTTGTTTGTATTGACCGAGGTCGTGCTAAAGAACTGAGCTCCTTCTCCATTTCCTGACGGATCTAAAGCAGCATTCGTGTAGAAATCGATCTGGAAGGTGGTGTTTGGCAGAGACTTCAAACTTCCCTGAATCGTCGTGCTGTTACTCGACGACAGCACGCCAGTTAAGACCGGGAAGTTCTGAAGATTGTTTGCGCCGGTATCCGGATCGGTACCGTCGTTGGCGGTCACACCATTTGCACCAAGATCAATTCCCAGACCGCTGTTTGAGAAAATGGAATTGCCGCGAATGGCATTGCCCTGTCCGGTGCCTGCGATGCTGACGCCGGCGCCACCGTTGAAGGCAATCTTGTTGGCGGCTTCGCTCTGCGTGCCGCCAATTGTGGAATTGACTGCGTCAAAAATCACAATACCTGATCCTGTATTTGGCAACTGTCCCGTTCCACTTGCGTTCAGCCCGATGTAGTTACCCTGAATGACGTTACCGACAATACCCGAGAAGAATGATCCGAGTTGAATGCCCGTGTTATTTCCAGAGATGACGTTGCGCGCGCCGGCAACGACACCACCAACGACGTTGTTGCTGGTGCCGACATTGACGCCGATACTGGTAGGACCGACGACGCGGGTGCCGGTGACGTCAGTGCCGATGTAGTTACCCTGGACAGTTGCGCCAGGTCCAAAGCTCCCAAGGACAACATTAGATATACTGTTTCCGGAAATAATGTTTCTCGCCTCAGGCACAGTGCCGCCGATTAACGCGCCATCGGCGGCGCTAACACCATTAGTACTGTTGCTCAACGGCAGAGTGCCGGTGATATCGGTACCGATGTAATTGCCCTGTAGCTTACTACCGGCGCCGCGCATGTTAACCCCATCTCCGTTGTTACCTGAGATGACGTTCCTTGCTCCGGCTGTGACACCACCCACAACGATGTTCGAACCAAAAGTCGAGACACCGGTGGAATTGGGAATCTTGCTTGTGCCGTTTACGTCGGTGCCGATCAGATTACCTTGAATCAAGGTACCGTTGCCGTTAGTCGAAACTCCGGCGCCGTTATGGCCTGAGATGAGATTGCCCGCACCGGGCGCAGTGCCTCCGATGACGTTGTCAATTGAAGTCGTTTGGAAAATCACGACGCCGCTGGAGTTGGAAAGCGCTGCCGTTCCTGCGGCATTGGTTCCGATAAAGTTTCCTTGAATAACGTTAGCGTTGCCGGTGTTGATCTCAATACTTGAAGATGAGTTTCCGGAGATAACGTTCCGCGTCGCGGCAGTGGTCCCTCCAATCACATTGTTGTTTGAGTTCGACACTTGAATACCGCGCTGATTTTGTCGAGCCGTCGTTCCATTCGCAGCAACGCCGAGATAATTCGCCTGAATCAGGCTGCCGTCGCTGTCGATCAGATTGATGGCGCTGCCATTACGGAAGTTACCAATAGACAATCCTTTCACCGTACTGCCGCCGGCTCTGATCATCAGACCATCACCACTACCGAAGCCGAGCGCGGCACCATCAATTTCAATCAGCGGCGCACCCGCATAGCCCGGTTGAGTAGTGCCATCGATTACCACTCGATCAGTAATCACAGGCAGCGGAATAACCACACTAATCGTCTTCACGCCTGACCCTGGGATGTTGAACGTGATCGTGTCAGTGCCATGAGTGGCGTTCGCGTTAATGATCGCCTCGCGCAACGATCCAGCACCGTGATTGTTAGAGTTCGTCACCACAAAACTCTGACGCGTGGCAGCGAAATTCGCAGTTTGATTAGCGTTCAGGTTGTTGAAAGTTTGATTTGCTGGAGCAAAGTTAAACGCAAGAAGGGACGGAGTTACCGTGTAGTTGCCGCCAACGATGAGTTCAAATGAATAGTTTCCGTTACTGTCAGTAGTTTTCAGGCTGGTCTGCGATCCGCTGAGCGTCACCGTAACGCCGGACAACGGGTTGCCGTTTTCTGTTATCTGGCCGCTAATCGTAAAGAACGGCGAATCGCTGATTAAAGCACTAAAGTCCTGAACCTGGTCGCTATTGAGATTGTTGAAAGTCTGGCTTGCAGGCGTCATGGTGAAGTGAGGCAAGCTTGCGCTGACGGTGTAGTTGCCTCCTTCACGCAATCTTGAAAACTGGTATGAGCCGTCGTTCTCAGTCAGTACGCTGGTTAGTGACGTACCGTCGCTCAGAACAACCTCAGCGCCAGCCATCGGTGTAATACCGTTATTCAACACGCGACCACTGATGATGTACGAATTCGTCAGCTTCGAAATGAACGCATCGCTGAAGCCACGAAGGAAAGGTTGGAAAGAATTAGGAGTAACGGAGAAGCCGTGCGAAGTGGTGGTTCCAACGATATAGACATTGCCCGAGGAGTCAAGCGCGATTCCGAGTGCTTGAGTATTCTGGCTGGCGAAAGTCTGCACCGGAGGGCCGCCAATCAGGGTCGAGTAAATTATGCTGTTACCCGCTGCATTAATTTTGGTGACAAAGGCGTCCAAACCAGATGCCGGTACTGTTGCGAGATACAGTGTTGAAGGTCTCAACGGGTCGATAACCATCGCCGTTGGAACGGGCGAATTGATTCCCTTGTTCATGACGGTCCATGTTTGTCCGGTGTCGGTACTCTTGTAAACGCCTTGCTGGATAGAGGAAAAGGTAGTAAGCAAATAGACCGTTGTTGGACTTACCGGATCGAAATAGATCTTACCGAATCTGTTAGGCAACTGAGTCCAATTAGCGCCACCGTCAACACTCTTAAATACACCCTGGTCAGTATTGACAAACACCAGTCCCGCAGTATGCGGACTGACAGCCACCCAACGCACGGCCGAATTCACGACCACGTCAAACTTTTGCCACGTGCTCCCGGAGTTCGTGCTTTTGTAAACTGCGCCCGGGATCAACGCGTCAGCAACATAGACGGTCGCGTGGTTCAGCGGGTCGACAACGATTGATACGGGAACCACCGGCGGCGCATCCGGTATCAAAGCCCAATTATCGGCTCCATCGGTAGTCTTGTAGATGTGAGTGCTCGGCGAGCAACAGAGATTCACACCCAAATACAAAGTATCCGGTGCAGAAGGAACGATAGCGAGACTAAGAAAATCGGTATGACTGATTCCGGTGTTGCGCAGGACCCATGTCGCCCCGCTGTCGGTGCTCTTATAGACACCCGTGCCGCTCTGGAAACCACCAATGGTCAAGTACACCGTAGCCGGCGCCGATGGATTGATAACCATCGCCATTACGTTTTTGTTGTTGCCGAGACCGTTGTTCATTACGGTCCACGTTCGCCCACCATTTGTGGTCTTGAAAACGCCCGACTGGGTGCCGATGTAAACTGTTGAAGGCTCAGTCGGATGGATCACCATGGTGTTGACGGTGGAGGCTGTGAAACCGTAATTGTCGTTGTTCCAGTTCGCAGCTCCATCGGTGCTCTTATAGATTGGGCTCTTGGTGCGAAGTGAGCCCTGAGTCAGTGGAAATTCAATAGACTCGGTCTGTCCGGTTAAGTAGACGTTGTTTGATGAGTCGACAGTGATGCCGCGACCGATATCACTTCCCGTTCCACCGAGGAATGTGGAGTAAACAAGTGATGATCCGTTACTGCTGATCTTCGTTAGGAATGCATCTCCGACAAAACTAGCTGCACCGATATTTGGCTGAATAGGATTCTGTGTCGGGAAGTTGGTTGAAGTAGTGGAGCCGGTAACGTAAGCGTTTCCGGAAGAATCGGCAGCGATTGCCGAACCGCTATCGGTATTGCTACCACCAAGATAAGTCGAGTAAGTCAGCGCGCCATCAGTGGTGAGTTTCGTGACGAAGGCGTCAAAACTGAAGCCGCCACCGAATGTGGGCTGAAATGCGTTCGAAATCAAGAAGTCGGTCGAGCCAGTTTGTCCGGTTACATAAACGTTGGCGGAGTTATCGAGCGCGACGGCTGTCGCATGATCACACTGGCTGCCCCGGAGGTATGTCGAAAAAACATAGGACGGCACACTTGGATTGATCTTCGTCACGAACCCGTTCGTGCAGTTCTCAGCAGGGGGTACTCCCTGTACGGCATTCACAACCGGAAAATTTAAGGAGCTCGTCTGGCCTGCGACATAGATGTTTCCGTTTGCATCGACTGCAATTCCATTGCCGGCGTCCTCATTGTTTCCGCCGAGCAGAGTTGAAAACAGTAGACCGGAGCCGGAGGCGTTTAATTTAGTGACAAAGCCGTCGAAGGAGAAACTAGTCGAACCGGTGGCAGCGTAAAGAATTGAACCATTAGAAGGATGGGCCACGAGGAAACGAACAAACAGATTCCACAGACCGGCATTCGCTTTGTCCCAGCTCGTTCCCCCATTCATGGATTTGATTATCCCGTTGTTGGTAACTGCCGCAAACACGCCCGAAGAATTCACAACCATCGCATTGATCTGGCCCGCCGGCACGCCCGTCGTGAGCGGACTCCACGATGTGGCGCCATTCGTACTCTTATCGATACCGCCTTCAGAACCATGGCCCGCATAAATCGTTGACGGATTGGCTGGATCGATCGCGATTGCACTCACGTTGTTCGCACTGGGACCGGTCATTCCATTATTCATCGCGGTCCAAACACTACCGCCATTTGTCGATTTAAAAAGGCCGTTGAAAAAGGTGCCGGCGTAGAGCGTTAACGGAGCCGAGGGATCGATCACGAGTGTACGAACATTCGGAGTTCCCGCAACGCCAAAGTTGTTCTGCACGATCCAGGTGTTGCCGCTGTCGGTACTCTTGAACACTCCATTTCCGCCCGCGACATACATTGTCGAGGGTGTTACCGGATCGAATACGATCGTAGTCACACTCGAGAAGCTAATTGGCGATGTATTAATCGTAGTGAAGCTGTTACCACCGTCTGTCGACTTGGATAGGCCACTAAAAACAGAGACGTAAACTACCGAAGCATTGGTGGGATCTACGGCCAACGCATTCGCAAACGTGGGATTTGAAAGCCCTGTGGCGGCCATCTTGGACCAGTTCGTTCCGCCATCGGTGCTCCGGTACAGGCCGTCGCTGGTTGGGGTGTAAATTGTGGTTGGTGTGTTCGGAGCGACGGCGAGGGCGTTGATGTCACCTACCAGTCCGTTGTTCTGGTTGTTCCAGTTTGCGGCAGCGTCAGTAGTTGTGAAAAAGGTGCTCGTCGTCTTTAGACCGTTCACAGTCGGAAAGTTGTTTCCGGAAGTATTTCCGGTGACGTAAGCATTTCCGGACGAATCCACTGCGATGCCGAATCCATTGCTGGAACCGTTGTTACCGTTGAGGTACGTCGAATAAACAAGCGAGCTCCCGGTCTGATCGAGTTTGGTGACGAATGCTCCACCATTAGTAGACGTAGTCTTGAAAGCTCCTGGCGTGGTGGGAAAACCGGTAAAGTCGGTGTTGCCGGTGACGTATGCGTTTCCCTGCGAATCGACTGCGATTGCAAAGCCGGTTTCGTTGTTACTGGATCCCAGCAAAGTTGAATATGAGAGTACGGGATCGATGATGAGCGGTTTGCTCGAGTCGAAACGTTCGAGTTTGAATCTGACTTCGTTCTTATTAATGACATACGTGCCTTTAACTTCGCGACGACTGCCATTCTCGTCGACCTGGTAGATCACGGGTTTGTTCAGAGTCACTTCGCCGTGCCTTAACCCGAGTAGTAGTTTTCCACTCTTATCAAGTCGAAGTTGCTCAGCGCCTTCGACAACAAATCTGATGAGTTTCGGATCTGCGCCGGCACCCACAACAAAGTCGTATTCGAGTTCCTGCTGTTTGCCGTAATAAACCACATCGATTCCGGGATAGACGTCTTTGAAGTACGCTTTTCTGTAAGTCGGAATATTGCGTTGCCACTTGGCGGGCTCGTTGCCGATGAAGTAGTGAATTTTGCCGGGCAGTTCGTCCTGACCTTCCACTTGGGGCGTTGCGTTAGCGCCCAGCATCTTCAAGCGCAGGACCGTCCCCTCGCGCACGTCAGCCTGTTCCTTGAGTTTGTCCGGTGGCGGAGCGGGCGACTTTCGCACTCTCAAAACTGCTTCGGTCGACGTCAGAAACAGTTCGTAACCAGGTCCGTGCGATACGAACTTCACCTGCTTGTCTATTTGCCCTTTATTCAACTCAAAGCTAAGCGGCAACTTACCAAAGCTTTCCGCAATTCTAGCTTTGGTTGGTGCATGCGGAGTTGTTGCGTTCGTTGATGCCGCTGGTGAGAGATTGTCGTCGTTCTGTGCTCCTACGAAAATCACGCTCGCAGAAATTGCGAGTGCACAGGCAATTGCGATTGTGAACACAATCCGACTAATGCGCGAAGAAGGGGGAATATGTGGATTCATGATTAGTACGAACTTTCTAACAATACGTCAGCGTGAAGGTTACTAATAATTGGACACCTGACGTCGAGACTGAGGTTGGTACCTGGGCTAACTTGTGTCATTTTCGTTGCAGACTGGCCCGGAAGTCAACCCACTGAGGCCTTAAGAGGGTGGTTTTGAAGATGGTGAGGCTTTTCGGATGGAAATCGAAGACTCGCACTTCCCTATTCGGGCCTGCGCTTCAGTTCCCAAAGTACATTAACTATTACCCAGCGTCCGTTGACCTTCGCTATGTGCATATAGTCGATCCATCCTGACATGACAGCCTTAACGCTTGCGGCATTTTCGAAAACGTCCAGAATCGTAACGTCTTTTTGCTGCTTTTCTTTCGGCGTATCCTTGCCGCCGCCGCGTTTGACTCCCTGCACCAGGCCCATTGCGCTCATTTGATCCAGCCGGCTTCGTCCTTTTTCGTCGGTGAAAACCACGCGTTTTGCCAGATCGGGGTGCAGCGCGCGTTCCATTCGTTCGGCATTTCCTTCATACCAGCCTTCAACGTAATCGAGCGCCGTTTGCGTGATGGCTTGGCGGTCGGCATCGGAAACCTTTGTCTGACCTTGAACGGCGGGAACGGAAAACACAAAACCCGTGATCAATATAAGGAATAGAGTTCTCATGGATAGTCGTCCTTTCAGTTAGGGACTCTAGTACCAGGCGTGAACGTTCACAACAACTTTGTGAGATGCGGTCAATTTTCGGTGAAATGTGGTCTTTAGTTCGTGAAGGAAACGCTTCGCAGAAGAAGTGCCGTCTGAGCCTGCGAAGCAGGCGGAAGCATAAAGCCTGGGCGCAAGCCCCAGGAGGCTTTGCCTCAAAAGTCGGAAATTAGTCTGCGGAGCGCCAAAGGCGCGGAATATGATAGCCAGGGGCAAGCGCCGAGCAGAGCGAGGCGCGTCGCCCCTGGGTCCACGGGCAAGCGCCGAGCAGAGCGAGGCGTCGCCCCTGGGTCCACGGGCAAGCGCCGAGCAGAGCGAGGCGCGTCGCCCCTGGGTCCACGCGTAAACAACCGTGAAGCTCTGAAAGAGCGCAATAATAGCGAAGATATTTCGCACTTTCAGTGCTCTCTTCAATTGGTTTCCGATAACCAGGGGCGACGCGCTTCGCGCTTGCCCCTGGCTATCATATTTCGCGCCGTTGGCGCTGCGCCCGAATGGATTCCGACTTTTGAGGCAAAGCCGCCCCAGGATCAGAATCAAATTAGATTTCGAGCCCATGAAATGGGCGGCAGCTCATTGGTCGCAAAATCGTTAACATACTGTTTCTGTCCTGGGGCTTACGCCCCAGGCTTTATGCTTCCGCCTGCTTCGCAGGCTAGGGCAACACTTTTGTGCAAAGCCGAGGCAATCAGACCTTCAACGCGGTCTGAAGATTCTTGCGATAGCGGCGGGTCGATGAAAGCCGGGTTCCATCTTTTAAGAAAACTTCGAACTCGCCTTTGGATGTCGGATGAAGCTCTTGAATTTGATCGATGCGAACGATGGTCGAGCGGCGCAGCCGGACAAATGCATCTGGATCCAGTTTTTTCTCGATCCGATCCATCGTTTCGCGTAACAAGTAGGCCTTACCTTTACTGTGCAGGCTGACGTAGTTACCTTCCGAAGTAATCCATTCGACGTCCTCAATATTTAAAAGCACGATCCGCCCATTAACTTTAATTGAGACTCGAGACAGATACTCCGCGGGTGAGATTGTTTGCTGCGCAGTTTTGTCGTCGATGCGATCTGGCTTAAAGAGAAATTGATGCGCGGAATAGATTGCAATGATCAGTGAGTAAACTAGAACGCTCTGGTGAAACTCTTCCAACACCAGTTCTCTGTACAGACCGACGGCACGGCTTACTCCGGATCCCGAAATCAAAGTAGCCACGGCGGAATACAAACCTAACTGCATTAAAGACAAGCCAACCGCTGCCGGAATGTGAACAAAGAAAGCCTGGAGAAATCGACCTTTCGCAAATGGAAAACGTGATGCTAAACGAAGAACTAGCGGTGTGAGGATTGCCCAGCAGTAAGCACACAGAAGCCACGGAACCAGATGGCGCGGCAAGTCCGCAAACCCTTTTGAAATCCCTTGCCTGATAATGCTCTGGCTCGCGAAAAAGACACCATAAGCAGTCCACGCCAGGAAGATGAACCCCAGCCTGATATAACTTTGCTTTTGGATTGCGTGAAATCGTGTCTGCATTACTTGTAAATCGGATAGCTTGGACGTTTGTTGGGGAGAGGCTTAGTTTTCTTCAGCGCGTCCATCGCGAGTTCAACGGCTTTCTCCAATTGTGGATCGCGACCGGCGCGCCATGCGGGCGGCATTATATCCAATTCGAAGTCCGGCGTTATGCCGCGGTTTTCCATAAACCACGTTCCAATGCGCGGGTCGTACCAGCCCCAATCAGGGACTCTGTAAATTCCACCGTCAATTAACGGAAACTCTGAAGCGCCTATGCCTGCGCCTGAGGTGCGTGTTCCGACCACCGGCCCGATCTTCGTTTGCTGCCACATCCACGGCAAACTATCTCCTCCCGAACCGGCCGACTCGTTCGTCAGCAAAACTTTTGGACCATTCATAATTCCGGTGGGAATGCGCACGTCCTCTGCATGGCGCAACATCGCATGCTGCAACGGTACTCTCCTTAGAGTATCCATAATGTAATCCGCGGCGCGGCCACCCTGGTTAAAACGTCCATCAACTATTAAGCCCTCTTTATCCAACTGCGCGTAGAACTCACGATTGAAAGCGTTGTAGCCTTCGTTGGCAGTGTCCGGCAGGTAAATATATCCGAGCTTTCCTCCCGACAATGCAGCAACGCGAGCCCGGTTGCCTTCAACCCAATCGTAGTTACGTAAGTTTGCTTCAGTCAGTACAGGAACGACTCTCACTGTTCGGGCGTCTCTGCCATCGGCAGTGGTGGCAACTTTCAGCGATACCGCTTTGTTCGCTTTATTCAAAAAGTAACGGTAAAAACTTTCGTCAGCGCTGATGTCAGCGCCATCGACGGCGAGGATATATTCCCCGACTTTAACGTTCACGCCCGGCAGAGCCAGCGGACTGTATATTTGACGAGTGTTATCGCCTCGAAGAATGCGTTTGATGCGATAGCGTCCCCCCACGATTTCGATGTCAGCGCCGAGCAAACCTACTGTTTCTTCGAAGCCACCCTGAGGACCAACTACGTCGCCGCCCCTAACATACAAATGGCTTACTGAAAGGTGTGAAAACATTTCGTTGAACAGCACGTTCAAGTCTTCACGACTGCTCACGTTCGGCAGGTAGGCTGCGTAGTGAGCCTGAAGTTCAGCGAGGTTCTGGCCGTGCAGGTTCGGATCGTAAAAGTTTTCACGCATACCTCGCCAGGCTTCGGCAAACATCTGCTTCCACTCTTCACGCGGATCAATTGTCAATTCGATCGGATTGAGTTTCACCCGGCCCTCTTCAGGCTTCGGTGGCACATCAGTCGAAACTATGGACCACACACCCTGACGACGCAGTGCGAGATGGACGCCATCGCCGGTGATCCGAAAGTTGCCGGCGCCTTCGACAAGCTTCTCCAAAACTCGTCGGCCGTTGACGAATTTGTGCAGCGTACCGCCTTCGACAATGAAGAGCGTCCCGGCTTTGCCAACCATGATTCGGTTTGCAGTCGACGGCCAAAACGGCAGGAGCAAAATGCGGTCGCTGATCTTTTCCAGATCGATAGCGACGCGACTCGCTTTCGTCGCCGCAGTCTTCTCCTCGATCACCAGCGGCGACGGGTCGATCGAATTCAACACTACAGCGTAAAGATTTCGTGTGACCGTCCCCCTGAAAGGAAAGCCTGCCATACTTTGCGATTCGACCAGGCCGGTACGATTGCCACCAAGAAAGTAAAGATACTTGCCGTTGTTATCGAAAAGCGGTGTCTGCGCATCTATGTGCGGGCTGGTAATGGTTGTCGCTTTGCCGGTCTCGAACGAATAAAGCGCAATGGACCGCACACGATTAAACCCATACTTCGCATATACGAGCCAGGCGCTATCCGGCGACCAGGACGGCTGAAACGTAAATTCGCCATCAGTGTGTCTGGCGTTGTCGATGCGACGGACGGCATTTTTTTCGAGTTCATAGCACCACAACGTCAAGTGCGGATCAGAAAAGACCAGCTTCTTCGAATCCGGTGACCACTGTAGTTCGCGATATAACGAGGACTTCTTCTCAATAGGAATACGACGAACCGTTCCGGCGGGAGCAGTTTGGAGATGTAATTCCACTTCGCCGGATTCATCAGAGAAGTAAGCGATCCACTTTCCGTCTGGAGACCAGACAGGTTCGCGCTCGACCGCTCGTCCGGTCTTCGTGATGTTTGTAACTTCACCGGTAGCAAAATTGCCGGTAAAAATCTCCCCTCTGACTCCAAGCAGGAGATGCGTTGCGTCCGGGCTGAGTCCAGCCGGAATCGTCCACCGCGCGGGGTCGAGCTTGCGTGGCTTTAGCTCCGGAAATTCTCCCGTGACGCGCACGTCTATCGCAGTGCTCTGGTTCGTCTGCGGATTGAAGAGATGAATTGCACCACCCTGGTTGAAGACGATCGATTCGCCGTTGCTGGAAGCAGATTTGACGCCGTATTTTTCAAAGTGGGTTAACTGCGCAATTGTTTTCCGCACCGTGTCATACGAAAACAGGTTTTCGGTTCCGGCGCGATTAGAAATAAAATAAACTTTGTCTCCAATCCACATCGGATCTGAGTCGTGGGAGTTGTCGCGCGGGATCACTTCAGTTGACGCATCAGATAATTTGACTAGCCAGATTCTGCCCGTTCCGCCGCCCCGATAGTTTCGCCACCCGATAAATTCATTGATGTTAGTTAGCGGCGTGTATGCGATGCGATCGCCGGTGGGAGAAAAGGAACCTCGCCATCCTCTGGGCACGGCCACTTCAGTCGCGAATCCGCCCTGCACTGGTATCGTGTAAAGCCGGCCCGTGAGTGCTAAGGTTGGGCGATCACGGAAAGAAAAGATCAGAATACGTTTACCGTCGGGTGTCCAGTTAACGGGAAAGTCGAAATCCGGGTGATAAGTAACGCGCCGTTCCTCACCACCCGAAACGGGCGCCACATAGACGTCCCACGCAAAGCCACCGGCAGTTGGATTAAATCGCGTAAATGCGACTTGGGATCCATCCGGTGAAAACGTCGGAAAGCCTTCACGAGCGGGATTTGCAGTAAGCCGTTGCGCTGGGCCACCACTGCGATCAACCACCCAGATATCGCCTGCGTAAGAAAAGGCAATCTTCGTCCGGCTAACGGTGGGATTTTCAAGTAACATTGGACCCTGCGGCTGTGCGCAAGTCACCGTGTGGTATGTCGTCAGGATCAGAAATGGAAGAAGGGTACGAAATAGGTTTCTCAATTTACTAGCGACCTCCGATGGAGTGTGTCAGTACCACCTCGCGGTAGCGGGTGGGTGCGCAGCCTTTGATCCGAGCACTATGACTTCGTACCCATCCGCTTGTATGTTAAGTCCGTGCAAGTTATTCATTGCCTGTGCCAGTCGCCAGCTAGAAAGCGATTGGTCCCAGAGGTGCAGCAGATCGTTCATCCGCTTGGTTGCTTCGAGCCCGTGCGGTAGCCTTTTGATCGTTGCGCCTCGTTTTCCATAAACCCGAACAGTTGCTTGGGCCGCGAGCCCGCATTCGCAAGCTTGGGAAGGAGAACCCCATCATGTCTAAAAAACAGTCCCGGCCTTTCATTGGTATTGACGTTTCCAAACAACAGTTGGAAGTGGCCGTGCACGAGCGCGACTACCAATTCCGTTGTCCCAATAAAATGAACTCCTTTGGCCAACTGGGCGCCGAACTGATCGCTTTGCGGCCGGCGCTGATTGTGCTGGAAGCTACCGGTGGTTTGGAGCTGCCTGTAGTCAACGCCTTGCATGCGGTCGGTTTGCCGGTGCGCGTGGTCAACCCCAGGCAAGTGCGCGCTTTTGCCAAAGCCCTCGGCCAACTGGCTAAAACTGACCGCCTTGATGCGCGTGTGCTGGCCCACTTTGCGGCTGCCATAAAACCACCATTGCGGCCCATTAAGTCAAAGGACGAGCAAGAGTTAGACGCCTTGATGGGCCGTCGCGGGCAACTCGTGGAAATGCTCAGCGACGAGAAAAATCGGCGCGGGTCCGCGACTTCCGACACGGTGCGCGACAAAATCAAAGAGCACATCGATTGGTTAGAGGACTGCATTGCTGAACTCGACCAGCAACTCAAAGCGCTGTTGCAAACCTCGGCCTGCTGGCAAGCCAAAGATAAAATCTTACAAAGTGTCCCCGGCATTGGCCCGGTGACGTCTTTCACGCTGATTGCCGATTTGCCGGAACTGGGTCAGCTTGACCGGCAAAAGATCAGCAAGCTAGCTGGCGTCGCGCCACTTAATCGCGACAGTGGCCAGCAACGCGGCACCCGTCATATCTACGGCGGCCGCGCCCAACTGCGCCGCGTACTTTATATGGCTGCTCTGACCGCCTCACGCCATAACCCAGTGCTCAAAGAGTTCTATCAGCGGCTGCGCTCCAACCAGAAGTCTTTCAAGGTTGCTATCACTGCTTGCATGCGCAAACTGCTGGTGATCATTAACGTCATGATGCGTGATAGCACCACTTGGAAAAGTCCGCAGCAGCCAGTTGCTGCTTGACATCAAACACAGTTGCTACCGCGGACGGTACTGACTGTATCCAAGTGCGATTGCGGACTTCGTAGGCAAAGCCCAGTCGCCATAATCTGACCTAACTTAAGTGATGTTGATCTCCGTCATCATTCCGGCCTTCAACGAAGAAGCTTATCTTGATCAGACACTCGCAAGTCTGAATCGAGCAAAAGCGGCACTCGAAATCCAAACCGGCCACACGACTGAGATTATCGTAGTGGATAACGCCAGCAATGATTCGACGGCCGATGTGGCGCGAGCTTTGGGTGCCACAGTTGCAACCGAGACGCAGCACAACATTGCAAAGGTTCGAAATTCAGGAGCGAGATTCTCCGCTGGTGACATACTTGTTTTTCTTGACGCTGATACGATTGTGCCGGACGAGCTGTTGTCGCGAATTGTTGCCGTCATGTCAGATGCCCCATGTTATGGCGGAACAGTAAATCCTGATTACCGGCCAAGAAAAATTACGGTACGAGTTTACTTGCGATTGTGGCGACTGCTCGGCGACTTGCTGGGAATGGCCCAGGGCGCAACCCAGTTTTGCCGGCGCGATCTGTTCTTTGCATTGAATGGTTACGATGAAACTCTGTTTATGGGAGAGGATGTCGATTTCTATTGGCACCTGAAGCGACATGCGAAGCCACAAGGCGGCCACGTCATTTTAATAAAGGATCTAAGCGTCGTTCCATCAACGCGCCGTTTTGATCAGTGGCGACTGTGGCGCACGTTAGTTTGGACCAATCCCTTGTTTATTCTTCTGTTCCAACGAAGAAAGATCTGGTGGCGAAGCTGGTATCAAACAGCGCCGCGATAGGGTCAACTAAAGAGCTTCTCAATTTCAGATGGAAACCTGCGTCGAGGCGAATTATCCTTCAGACGGAAAGGCGGTAAGCTGGAATCCTGTTTAGCAGCTCGTAGATATTTTCTTTTATCTACGCGTTCACCTTTTATCCAGTACCGCGGGAATCCGCGACTCAACTTATTCGCGTCGTTCCATTCTCGCTCTATGCCATGATACTGGCCTTCGTGCCAGTGTATTTCGTGATACACGATATGAGGCTTCATCAACCACCATTCGTACCCGTGAGGCAAGCCTTCTCTGTACGTGTGAATCTCGGAAATGCTAATACCGTCTTCGTCTTCCGTGCGCCAAATGTCGTAACCAGTTCCATGACGAAGCTTGTAGGTCCCGATGACCGAGCCGTTCTGTCCATACTGTTTGGCGGTGCCGTGAATTTTGCCGTTCACGTACGGCTCGATCAGGCTTAAACTTCCATCATCATCCCACTGATATTCACGTCCATGTTTGCTTCCATTCCTCAGCGGAGTCTCTGAAATCAGTTGACCTTCTTCGCCGTAGCCGCGTTGCCCTACTACCTCACCATTCAACACGCAGTTTGTAATCCGATGGTAGATCGCTCCACCCTCACGCCGAAATTCACGCGTAACCTGCTCAACAACATCTGGAGGGATATCTGACTTGAAGCGCCTCATTCAGATTAAGGTAGTGGGGTAATAGTGTGTTGCTCAAACACTGCTGGGTCCCGGAGGGACCAAATGTTTATAGCCACGCCCCCTAAAAGTTAATTACGGCTCCAGCGGAGCCGAATGTTGCTGCTGAACGGCCACATCGCGCTCCGCTGGAGCGCGGTCCTAAGGCTAGTGGCTATAAACATCTGGCCGCGCCGCGGCCAATACACAATTACACCACTACGCAGATTAACTGCGCGTCAGACGGATACTACCGGACACGCTGAAGATCGTAATTGGCGTACCTCCGGCACCGATGCGCGCGCGGACGTTGGACGACCTCTCATCACTTTCCCGAGTGACGTTAGGCACGTCGAGATAAACTCGACCACTAATACTGTCGGCCCTGAAGTCGGCGTTGATGTCGCTCTTAAACCCGATCTCTATGGAGCCACTCACGCTCTTGATGTGCATGCCCTGCGGGCTCAGGCTAGCAAGCGTGGCTTTCACACCACCACTTACGCTCGACACGTCAAGCGACCCGTTCACCTGACCCACCCCGAGGTTGCCACTGATGCTGTTCACTCGCGCATCGGAGTCCACGTTTCCGACTTCGAGATTTCCACTCACGCTGGTCACGTGTAGTTTGCCGCCAACGTTACCGATCTTGACTGAGCCGCTGATACTGTTCACACGCGCTTGTCCGTCTAGGTCGCCGGCTTTGAGCCAACCACTGATACTGTTGACTGAGAGATCGATGCTTCGCGGCAGCTTGAGTGTGACCTGGTGGTCTACCTGAATATTCTGGTGGCGACGATCTTCAGGCTCCTGAATACCTCGCACCACAAGGCTGTTACCCGATTGTTGGACTTCGATCTTGTGATACTCGAGGTCAGCGAGAGTGCGTGCGGTGCGGAGAATTTTTACTTCCGCTGTCGCGCTATCCGAATTGGTGATCGTAACGTGCCCACGAATGCTCGAGACTTCAACGCGCGTTCCCGGCGCCAGTTGGTACGTTTGGCTAAATTCGTGGCGCTCCTTAAAGTCGCGATTCTGCGTCGTCTCCGTGGTCGGCTCCGCCCGCGGCGCTCCGCAGGCCAACATCATCATGCACGTAAGTAATACCGTACCCATCATGACCGTCACCTCCAATGTTTCCGAATTGCATTGATTGCCCTCATAATTGACACCTATCGACGAGGATCAATTGACCTGCATATTACCGCTAATCAGCGAGGTAGATAAAATCAGAATGACAATTAACCCCGTCAGAATTCTGTCGACGATCTGTGTGATCGTTCTCGCAACTACGGCCATCTTTGCTCAAACCGGGCAAAAAATCGCCCTCATTGAGACCGAAGGCCTGCAAACGTTGACCACTGAGACGGTCATCGCCACCAGTGGCTTGAATATTGGTGATGCTTTTTCACCTGAAATAGCTGACGCAGCGGCTGAGCGTTTAGTTAACAGCGGCCTATTCAAAAAAGTTGGCTATCGCACGCGGTATGTGGGCGCCAACGTGACGATCACATTTCAGCTTGAAGAACTCAAAGGTCAAACGTCACCCGTCGTCTTCGATAACTTCATCTGGTTTGCCGACGAAGAACTGGCCGCGGCGATCAAACGCGAGGTTCCCTCTTTCAACGGTTCGGCGCCCAACGCTGGCAACACGAACGAAGCCATCAAGAAAGCGCTTCAGAACTTTCTCGCAGAACGCAAGCTGGCGGGACAAGTAGAATACAACCTCACGGAACATGAACACTTGTTTCGAGTCGAAGGCGTATCGATGAAGATTTGCACGCTTCACTTCCCTGGCGCGCAAAGCGTCTCGGAAGAAAAACTGATTGAAGCCACGCGCCGTAATATGGACCCCGACTACTCTCGCCAATCGGCGAAGACTTTTCCGAAGTATGGTCTCTATCCGATCTACAGAGAGCTAGGCCACCTGCGCGCATCATTCGGAACTCCGGTCGCCAAGCCTAACTCGAATGGCGGTTGTGAAGGAGTCGACTTAACCATTCCGGTCAATGAAGGCGCGAAGTATTCCTGGGCCAAGGCTGAGTGGTCCGGAAATCAAGTGTTATCGGCTAATGAGCTTGACGATGCTTTAGGCATGAAACCCGGCGAAGCTGCCAATGGAAAGAAATTTGACAAGGGCTTGCACGAAGTTGAGAAGGCTTTTGGGACGCATGGCCACATTCAGGCACGCATGAAACCCGAACCTGAATTTGACGATGCCACGTCGAAAGTGACTTTTAAGATCGCGGTCAACGAAGGTCCGCAATATCGTATGGGCACTGTCGAGTTCAAAGGCTTTTCATCCGAGGATGCTGCCGCGCTCAGCAAAAGGTGGGGGCTAAAAAACGGCGAGGTTTACGATCAGAGTTATGCTGGTCGATTTTTCCGTACCGAAGCGGTTGAAGTAACGTCGCGAATCGCGAATGAACGGCAGTCGCAGGGAAAGCCAATGCCAAACATCCCCGTTCGGGAAATACCAAATCGTCAGACTTTGATTGTGAATCTGACGATTGAACTTAAGAACTGAGACTCTTTTCGAGAAGTCGATTTCTGGTTCTACGCCTCTCTAACCTGAAACGAATCGGAAGTACTGCTCATATATTAGTAGGAGATGGTTAAGCACGGCGCTTGCGCTTGGACGAGCTTGCTCGATTTCTCTGTGCAACCTTCGTGTTCTCTGTGTCTCTGCGGTTGATCTTCTCTAAGCATTCATTAACCACGGAGACACAGAGAACACAAAGATTGCACAAAGAAGAAGCCGCAAGAGACTTTCGGGCAAAGCCGCCCTGGTGAGAAAGTCCCATGACAAAAATCCAAAAGTACTGCTGCTCAGCGATCGGTCTGTTAGCCGTTCTTTGTATTTCAACATTTGCATCGCACGCGCAGAGAACCACGGAATCCGGCTCCACTGATCCCTTCGCAGTTCTGCCGCCGTCTGATGCTCTGATCGTGCTGGAGGTCAGCCGTTTCACCAGTGAAGTGATTCCGCAACTCCTCGTCGGCGAACAGGACCGAGCGCTGGTCATGGCGCTTTTCGATTCAAAAGCGATTGACCTGCTCGATCCACGAGCGATACAGCAATTAGTAATAGGACTCCGGTACAGCAATCCGCCGGACGAAAAGAGTGCGAGCGATTTTGAGGTGGTAACAGTTGCGCGAAGCAGCGAGGCCGGACAGTTGGCGAGCATCATACGCACGAGGGGGTCCGGTAAATATCTAGAACAACAATACGCAGGAAGACTTCTCTACATCACGAAGCCCCAACAGACTGAACTCAAGGAAGCGACGACAATTACGAGTTCGGACGAAGGCGAATGGGCCATCGTCGCACTTGACGCAAATACTTTCGTCTTCGGGATTCCGGCTTACGTGCGTTCAAGTATCGATGTAAATAGCGGTAAAGGTACAACAGTCAACGCGGAATTGGTGGCTGCCGTAAGAAAAGATTCTAAGGCTTTGCTAAGAGCAACAGGTACGTTCCCAGCTTCATTAATACCCGCCGTACAACCGTTGGCGAATAGCGAATTGAGCCAGATACTCTCGTCGCTCACACGGGTCTACGCTTCAGTTGAGGTTGTACCGACTGGGTTGCGGGTTACATTTACCTTAAACACTGCGAGTCCCGAGCAGGCCAAGACTCTAGTTGACTTGTTAACCGCCGTTAAGACGCTCGCAGGTAGTTTCGCTCCTGGCAAAACGAAATATGACAAAACGGTTCGCGATCTGGTCAAAGGCCTGGTGATTTCGCCTGTAGGAACCGAGGTTCAAATCGCGAAGAAATCACGCAGGCAAGTATCAACGAACTCGCCAAACACTCAGCGGCTGGAATGTACTTCAGTCTCGGCCTTGCTCACGAGCAGACGGGAAATTCAGACGCGGCGATCGCTGCATATGACAAGTCGATCATACTTGATCCTGACAATGCCAACACTTTCATTAATCGCGGAAAGGCTCGATCGTCCAAAGGAACTTTGGATGCAGCCATCGCGGATTACGACAAGGCAATCTCGATGGATCCTGAAAGCGCGCTGGCTTTCAACAACCGCTGCTTCACACAACTCAAGAAGGAAGACTTTGAAGCGGCAATTGCTGACTGTGATAAGGTAATCGCGCTCGCTCCGGGCTTCGCGTTCTCCTACAACAATCGCGGCCAGGCATACGCCTCACTAGGAAAGCTCGAGAAAGCGATTCCTGACTTCGACAAGTCGATTGCACTGGATAAAGAAAATATCTTCGCCTATCAGAATCGCGGCGACGCGCGAATCCAAATTGGATACTGGGACGGTGCCATTGCTGATTTTGATAAGGCCATCACTATCAACCCCAAATCGGCCGTGGCATACAATAGTTGTAGTGCACCCCTGAAATGACACAAACAGTTAAGAAAGTATTGGTGGTGCAAGCGAAGCTTCAAACTCGGCTGGCGGCCGATAGCCGATGGCCGAATGAAGTCGCTTCCGATTATAGACCGCTTCGATGAAATGCTGGACTGAGGCTAGCACCTCAGCCAGCGTGTCGTAGTCATTCAAGTAAACCTCTTCGTACTTGAGCGTGCGCATGAACCGTTCGGCCTTGGCGTTGTCATAGGGATTGGCGGTGCGGCTCATGCTGATCTGGATCTTATGTTCTTGCAAAAGCGCGACGTAATCTGCAGCCGCATATTGCACGCCGCGATCGGAATGATGGACCAAGCCAGGTGGCACGGTGCGGTTCGCCAGGGCCATGCGTAAAGCCTTGAGCGTCAGTTGCGTATCGATGTGACGCGAGAGGGCCCAGCCGATGCAGCGCCGACTGTAAGCGTCGAGGATGACAGCCAGATAAACAAACTCGCGCCGCAGTCGGATGTAAGTAATGTCTGAGACCCAAAGTTGATTGATGTTTGACAGTACCAACCCCCGCGCCAGGTTGGGATAAACCGGTAACGAGTGATTGGAATCGGTAGTGCGCACAAACGCTTGCCGCCGCAGACAGAGCAAATTGTCTAGGCGCAGCAAGCGCAAAACGCGCTTGTGATTGACTAGCACTCCGCGACGCTGCAGTTCTTTGGTGATCGGTCGGTAACCGTAAGCACGCATCTCCAGGGCCACGCTCTGAATCTGCCCGCGCAACGCGACCTCGTGGTGCGACGCACTTGCACCGGACGAATGCAGGTGGCGAAAGATAGTCGAACGCGAGAGCCCGACCGCCTCGCCGAGCGACCTGAGGGCTCGCTCGGCGGTCGGTCTCTCTTCCAGTTCCTTTTGCACTAAGTTCATGAAGTATTGTTGCGCCTGTCGCCGGTTCAGTTCTCGGTTTCCAGTTTCTGCAAAAGCTTTTTTAAAAAGTCGTTCTCCATGGTGAGCCGGCCCACCATGCGTTCCAGCTCGTTGACGCGCGCTTCATCGGTGTAGGCGTGACCGCGACCGGCAAACGCGCGCTCCTTATATTTGCGCAGCTCCCGGCGCCACTTCGAGATGGTGTTGTCACTGAGTTGATAATCGCGGGCCACTTGCGCCTGGGTCTTGCCGACCTCGACTTCGCGGATGACTTGCAGTTTGAATTCGCGCGTGAATGTGCGCCGTTTGAGTGCCGCTGGCTTGGCGGCCCCTGCGCCCTTCTTGGTCATCGTTAAGCCTCCTTCCCGTTAGGGATATGTGCTTAACTTTTTGTGTCAGTCAAGGGTGCAGTTCAAGTCGTGGTTTGGCACGTTACTATCAAGGAGATTTCGACCAGGCGATTGCCGACTTCAATAATGCTCTCTCACTAGATCCCAACTTAGCGATCACTTACAACAACCGTGCGTTGGCATTAACCGGGAAAGGAAATCCTGATAAAGCGATGGCCGATTATGACAAATCCATTGCACTGGAAGACAAGAACGACGTGGTCTATACCAATCGAGGATACCTGCGGAATCAGAGAGGGGATTCGAAGGGAGCCATCGCTGATTTCGACAAGGCGATCGCCCTCAATTCAAAATCGGCTGACGCATACAATGGTCGCGGTCTTACGCGATATTCGAAGGAAGAATCGGACCAGGCAATTGCTGATTTCGATAAGGCTATCGCGATCATTCCGACGGCGACTTTCCACCTTAATCGGGGCTACGCGCGAAGCCAAAAATCAGATTACGACGGAGCCATCTCCGATTTCGATAAGTCGATTTCCCTCAATCCAAATGTGGCTGACGCATATAATGCACGCGGGCTCTCACACTACTACAAACTTAACTTAGACCAATCGATCGCTGATTATGATAAGGCTATTACTCTCGAACCCAACCTCGCTGAAGCTTATGGCAATCGAGCAATGTCCTTGCTATCGATACGCAAGGATGCACAGGCCGAACAAGATCTTAAAAAGTGCTTTGCATTGAATGAGACGCTTCGGCCTCTTTACGAGCCTTTAGCAAAAGAACTTAAGAAGACCCGCCCTTCGAAACCTTAGTGGAGAACCCTATCCGGTCTATCCGTACCGCGTGTCAAACGCCGCAGGCGCTCAAGCCATTCTGTACAACCGATCTGAGTTTCGCGAAATACAACGGGCAAATCGCTTCGAGGTAATCGAACCGCATCAGCGGGATAAGTCAGGACTGTAAATCCGCCACACTGAGTGTTTTCGACATTCGTAATAAACACCTCGAGCTGACCATCGACTTCACAAGCACCGTCAATGATAGTCCAGTAGCCGGACGACGGCCGTTGTCCCATTGCCGAAACGACTAACATCTCTTTCGAGAAGTCGACTTCCGGCAGTGGTGGTACTCCATTACCCGGAGGATTGTGAGCCGTTAGCTGTTTCCAGAGATCAGCGAATTCGTCACGACTCTTAATCACCAAACGAAGCGCCTTGTCAGATGGAAAGTTGTTAATGGGAGGGCGCGGAACGGGTCTCGTCCCGTCAAAGCGAAGCGGCAGTTCGGGCGACGTCATTTTCGGACCAGGTAACATGGTGATCGGCAGCGATTTTCCGCGACATACGATCGGCGCCGTCCCTTGCGCACCAAACCACAGTGTGAGACTGGTCAGGAAAGAGAAACCTATTAGAACTAGTTTCACGTGACCTCCGATAGGCCTTGCAGCCTTGTATCCAAGTGCGGATTTAAGGCAACGACTGAAACTTTAGCGGCGGCAAACTGATCTTTACTTTGCTGACATCCTCACCTTTCAAAAACTGAACCATCGTTTGCTGCACCTGAGGATCGACTAACATACTCTCGTGGCCCGCATTGTCAACGACGATGTGCGTGCTGCTCTTGAAAGTCTTTCGCACTTCATCTGCTTGAAACGGCTGTGTGTTGTTATCGAGTACGCCGCTAACAAAGAGAGTCGGAACATCAGTTTTTACCTGCGATCGATAGGCATCACCAAGGTCCGGGTTTCCAAACACATGACCCATCTCCGAAAGCGGAAAGTTAACAATGTCGCCGAGCAAGGCAGTCTTTGCTTCGTTCTGAATCTGCCGTTTTCGTGCTTTGGTCACGCCGGATGAAATGTCTGTTACGAGCGTCATTACAGAAACTCCGGCGCCGTATTGGTTATAACGTCGTTCCACGAAACGCTTCAGAATCGAATAATCTCCCTTATCCATCGTGTAAAACCAAAGCGGGAAAACCGGCAAATCGTTTGTGTCGCCAAGATCGCGCATGATTAAAAACTGCAAGCCGATCTTTCCGACCTTAACGTCGACTGGTTTCCTGTTGCGCTGGTCCGTGATCGTAACTGTTACTGGTTCCTTTTCGAGACGATCGAGTGTTCGTTTGAGCGTGCCTGTCAGGTCCGGCATCTTCGGTCCGAGTTCCGGATCTTTGGCAACGAGTGCTGACAGCCGGCGGATTGAGGCGTCGGAGGTACTGGGAAGTTTATCCGTGTGATCTGGTCCTTCTGTTCCAATCAACACAACGCGATTCAAATTCTTTCCGTGATAACGAAGACAAGCCAGACCGAGGTGCGTGCCATAGCTGAAACCAACGAGGTTCAGTTTCTCTGCGCCTAACGCCTTTCGCAGATCATCAACGTCGTGGGCACTCTCGACCGAGTTGTAAGCAAGAATGTCGACGCCCCGGGAGCGAAAGTGATCTGCTGCAGCCTTAGCGCGTTCATTAAATGCTCGCAGAGCAACTTCCCTGTCGGCAAAAACGTCCAGTGGCAACGACTCGTTGGCGCGAAACGTGAGGTTTGGTTTCGAACGACCAACGCCACGTTGGTCCAGCAGTATCACGTCGCCCACTTCGCGCAGTTTCTGAAACGCGCGCATGTAATCAGGAATGTTGGCAATACCCGTCGCAGAAGAGCCTGGGCCACCATCGAGGTAAACCGTCGGATAACCGGGCTTGTCCGTGGTGCTTTTCAGCCGGACGAAAACGAGCTCTATTAAGTTAGAGTTGGGCTTCTGTCGATTCTCTCTGACGATTAGGTGTACGCGTTCACCTTCGAAAGTTTGTCCGCCAACTTCCATCTTTGTAGGCTCAAACCAAATTTCGCCTTCACGACGTTTCGGTTCATCAACCGCTTGCGCGTGGGCGGCGCCGTCGAGGACGACAGCAAGTAGTATTAGCCCGCCAAGGATCCTCTGTAGACTCATTTCATCGCTCCTAAAGAGAGGTATGCCTGAAGAAATAACACCGCGGAGTAATCTTTCCGTTCAAAAAATGTAGGAATTCGCTGGGCACAGCGCCAACGGCGCGAAATATGATAGCCAGGGGCAAGCGCCGAGCAGAGCGAGGCACGTCGCCCCTGGGAAAATCATACTGGACCGTGAAGCTCTGAAAGAGCGGAATAACCAACGATGATATTTCGCACTTTCAGTGCTCGCTTCTGAATTATTTGCGCTAGCCAGGGGCGACGCGCTTCGCTGCGCCCAGCGCTTGCCCCTGGCTATCATATTCCGCGCCTTCGGCGCTGTGCGAGTTGATTTCAGGCTTTTGCGGAAAAGCTGTGTTTCTGACTATTGAGGAAAGTGTGGTGCTACTAAGCACAACTAGGGCGTCACCGAATGTGACCCACAGCACGATCGGTGACGCCCGCCCCCACACCCTGGGCCCGTATGGGTGTTGCTCAAAGTTCTTTCACGTTGCAGAACTTTGGCTTTGAGCGGTTTATATCTGTGGGCCCCACTCTCTACAAGGCGTCCACGAGAACGACCATATGTAAATTCATACCAGTAGTTTTGTAATGCGTGAATCTGTCTTTTGGACACACGTCAACCACCCTGCCCAAAAGGCAGTTCTTGATCTACCAACTAAGCCCATTCCTTAACGACCGATACTGAAAAGCGTCAGGATAATCGTTAGTAACGTACTTGACGCCTGAGGCCCTGGAGCATCGCTGGTAGGGATCTCCCCGGTGGTCGTTACCGTGCTTGTTGGTGGTGGTGGCGGTACCACGCCTGTGGATGGGATTTCACCGGCGCGAGCTGTACCTGAAAGCATGCATGCCAAAAGCACTGCTAATGCCAAGTGTCTCATTCTTCGTTCTCCTTTAAAGTTGAGGATGCCAATGTACTGGCATAAAATCAGCTTAGTGTAAATACATATAACACTATTGACACGGCGTCCCGCACTGTGACTAATATCCATCGCTGGCAAAGCAAGAGCTCTTACACTCACCGGCAAAGGTTTATCTTTCGTGAAGATAGCCTCACCTAAGCTCAACAGTTCCAACCTAAGCGCGAACGATGAAGCTCTGCGCAGATGTAAGACAGCCTTAGACCAAAAAGACCAGGAAGACTATTCAGGCGCACAGAAAACAATGCGCCCCTGCTGGAGTCGTATCGGCGAGCATCCAGTTACACGCGGACTTGACCTGGCTGTCACTGCCGAAGTTTTGCTTTGCGTAGGGATTTTGACGAGTTGGATCGGAAGTAAAAACCAGGTCTCTGAAGCACAAGAGATCGCAAAGAATCTCCTCACACAAAGCATCAATTACTTCGAGGAATTGAAGGACGGGATTAAAGTCGCCGTCGCGCAATCGGAGATTGCTTACTGCTACTGGCGCGAAGGCGCAGTGAATGAGGCGCGATCGTGGCTGGATGAAGCCCTGAAAAAACTAACGTTTCAGGGGGCTGCCAGAGCAAGAGCGATTCTTAAGCTCTCAACTGTCGAGTGGACTTCAGGGCGGTTTCGTGAAGCCCTGGAAGTTCTCGAAAAGGACGAACCATTATTTCGAAAAATAACGAACCCGACAATCAAAGGAGGCTACCACAGCGAACTTGCAATCATTCATCGTAATCTCGCTACCACAGAGAACAGGCGCGAGTACTACCTGCGAGCCATTAACGAATACAAACAGGCTGAAAAGGAATTCAAACTGGCTCACAATCCTATCTATCGTGCCGACGTTATTAACAACGTCGGTTTCTTGCAGTTCAAATTAAGGCGCTACAAAGAAGCACACAGGTATCTTGATGAGGCCAGGCGCCTGACCGTCAGGTTCAAAGATAAGGCTCGCACTGCACAAATCGACGAAAGCCGAGCGCAAGTTTTGATTGCGGAAGGAAGACTGATTGACGCCGAACGCATTGCACGTCGAGCTGTGTCGGTGTTGCGAAAAAGTGGTCGCTTCTGTCTAGTGGCAGAGGCCCTCATAACGCAGGGAGTGGCCCTGGCCAGGTTGGGCCGCAGTGAATATGCTCATTCTATCGTTCGACAAGCTATTGAAACTGCCCACCAGGTCAACGCTTTGAACACTGCCGGATTGGCAGCACTCACATTGATCGAGGAAGTTCAAGACTTAGCACCGGAGATCTTGCAGGCCGCGTATCGACAAGCACGCGAATGGCTCGCACACTCTCAAAGCCCCGACACAAAACTACGACTCGCTGACGTCACTGACAAAGTAGTTGCCAGCATACACACTGAATTGAAAGCCGACGATGCAACGGAGATTCTATTGACAGGGCCAGGTGGACTCCAGGCACAGCTCGATAAATATGAAGGAGTGATTATCAAGCGCGCGTTGGCCCAGGTTGGCGGTAAGGTGACTCATGCGGCTTCCCTCCTCGAGCTCAGATATCAATCGCTGGCATACAAGATCGAACACCAACACCCCGAACTACTCAATTACCGAACTCCGGTCCGCCGTCGTCAACGGAAAGCTCGATCGAAGCCAACCCAACAAAAGTCGTAATCAAAATTCTATTCATATCGCAGAGCTACCAGTGGATCGACTTTTGTCGCCCTCCGTGCGGGAACATAGCAGGCAATCAAAGCAACGACGGTCAGGAGTATTGCCAAAACTCCAAAAGTCAGAATATCTGCAGGTCCAACACCAAACAATAAACTCCGCAGCAATCTCGTTAGCGCAAGTGCTCCGAGTAGTCCTATTACGACCCCAGCTATCGTTAACACCATTCCCTGTTTGAGGACCCAACGCAGAATTGCGCTTTTACTTGCACCCAACGCTACGCGAATGCCAATCTCACGTGTTCTTTGTGTTACGGAATACGAGATGACACCATAGATGCCCACGGCAGCAAGAAGCAGTGCGAGTATTCCAAAGAGCCCAACTACCTGCATCGCAAACCTGCGACGACTCATAGATTCAGCCGCCACCTGCGCCATAGTAGTCTCACCAAAAATCGGTAAGTCTCGATCCAGCGCGCGAATGTGTTCGCGCAGCGACTGCGTCACGCTGGATGGAGCGACATCCGTCCGCAGGTATATTGCCATGGCGTATGTCGGATTTTGGAAAATAGGATGGTAAAGGTGTGGTTGATCGGGTTGGTCGAATCCGTCAGTCTTGACGTTTCCGACAATTCCTACAATCGTCAGCCACGGAGCGTTTGGACCAGCACCTCTTTTTATTCGCACTCCCAACGGATCTCGATTGGTGAAGTAGCGCTCTGCAAGCGCTTCGTCAATCAGGACAACCTGAGGCGCTTGCCGGTCGTCCGAATCGGTAAAGAATCGGCCGCGTTTCAAAGGTGTCTCGATCGCGCGAAAGTAATCTGGCGAGACGACGCCAATCTGCGCGGTGGGGATACCGTGGTTAGTTGTAGTGTCGCCTTCAATCAAAAAGCCACCGGAATTATGTGGACCAACCAGTGGAACAGCATTACCGCTGCTAATCGCGGCAGTGCGTACGCCCGGGATCGTACTCACTCGGTGCACCAATTCCTTTACGAATCCGGATCGCTTTAAGGGATCTCGGTACGGATCCAGGTCGGGATTATTTGGCACCGGCAGCCAGATACGAGCGATTAATACATTGTCGGAATTGAAACCTGGATTCACCTCGAGCAGTCGACCAAAGCTCCGCAAAAGTAACCCTCCCGCAATCATCAAAATCAGCGATAAAGCGAACTCAAGGACTACCAGCCCACTCCGAAAACGATGAGTCGACAATCCTAATCCGGATCCGTGACTCCCCTCTTTCAAATCGGCGACGACATCAGGTCGAGATGATTGCATGGCGGGGACAAGTCCGAAGAGCAATCCAGTAATGGTCGAGATGAGAAAGACAAACCCCAAAACACTCAGATTGATTTCGATCTCATGTAGCCGAGGAGTATCCGCCGGGATAAATTGGACCAAGCCTTGCAGTATTAACACCATGACTACAAGAGCAAGTGCGCCGCCAATGAAGGCAAGCAGCAAACTCTCCGTTAGAAGCTGAACGATGAGACGCCGTCGATTCGCTCCCAGCGCGAGGCGAATGGCCATTTCCCGGCGACGCGCGCTGGATCGTGCGAGCATCAGGTTAGCCAGGCTGACGCACCCTATTAGTAATACCAGCCCGACAGCAGCGAGAACGACGAACAGAATGGTTTGCACGTTACCGACTAATTGCTCGTGTGCTGATATAACGCGAACTGCCCAGCCGGCCTCTGGAGGATATTCTCTCGGAAACTCCTGCTTAAGGTTCTCAACCAAAGCGTCCAATTTTCCCTGTGCCTGGTTAATGTCTGTTCCATCCTGGAGTCGTCCAATTGCACCTGGAAGCATTCGTTGCGCGCGTACCGGACTAGGAAATGGATTTGCTGAGAATCCGGCAGTCGCCCACATATCGACTTCATTTCGCAGAGTTTTGCCAGGGTGACGAAATTCAGGCGGCATCACACCAATGATCGTGTACAGGTCCGTGTCCGCATAAACCTTACGACCAAGGATGTTTGGATCACTGCCATAGAGACGTTTCCAAAGTCTGTCGCTGATAACGACGCCTTCCGCAAAACCCGTTGCCTGCTGTTCTCCAGGTCCGAACACACGACCAAGTTGAGCGGGGGCGCCCAACAATGCGAAGTAATTCGGACTGACTACCAACAATTCGATTCGTTCCGGTCTTTCAGATCCGGTTAGATTCGCGTCCACGGGCCAGACTGCGGAGACGTGCTGGAAGACACCCGAACGCTCTTGCAGATCTTTGAGTTCATCAACCGACATACCAACATTTTCAATCTGGCCTCCGGTCAAATCGTCGCGAACGACCACGATCTGTTCTGGTTTTGGAAACGGGAGCGGCCGAAGAACTACAGCGTTGACGACACTAAAGATCGCTGTATTGGCGCCAATGCCGAAAGTGAGTGTCAGCACCGCAACGACTGTAAATCCCAGGTTCTTCCTCAACATACGCGCTGCGTAGCGGAGGTCATGAAAGACAGTGTTCATTTGGGCCGTCCTTTCGTTTCACCGTATCGAGAGGGCTTTGTACAAAGTCCGCTTTGCCTCAAAGTAGGAATCGCACTTGGGCACAGTCAGTACAGGGAGCGGTAGCGACCTGGTCAAACGATGGGAGTCAAGAATCGTTAAGAAATATCGCATGCTGATCACTGACCAGGTCGCTATCGCTCCCTGTACTGACTGTCTCCAAGAATGATTTTGGACTTTTGAGGCAAAGCTACAAAAGTCCGAATCCCGCGAACGGAAGTTGGCGGGATTCAGATTTTCACACAATTAGTTTTGATATAGAAGGACTTGAACCATCCGCAACGCGGGCAGGTTTGAAATTAGAACTCTATTACCACACCAGCGGACGGCAGAATGGGCAGTACACGATCGAGTTGGCCGAATACGCGGCCAGTACCAAAATCAAATCCATCAAAGCCTGCGTAGCGCAGGTTGTTGCGATTCAGTAGATTCAGTACTTCGCCTGTGGCTGTTAGTTTCCAGCGTTTGAAGAGAAACGCTTTACTGACCCGAACGTCCAACCGTGCGTAGTCAGGTACGCGTACTTCGTTGCGCCGGTCAGACAAGAAAAACGTGTTGCCTTCTTGCCTGAAGAACCCGGGAATTGGCGGCCCAGTGCCAAAACGAAAGACGCTGCTAAGATTCCACGTATCAGTGAAGCGATAACTGGCATAAGCGTGAAGCAAATGCCGCTGCTCGTTATCGGCAACAAACGACAAACCGGTTTGCGAGTCGGTAAGTTTGGTTCGCACGTACGAGTATGAGATCCAACCGGCAAGCTTGTTTGCACTGCGTCGCTGCAAGCTCAACTCAAATCCACGCGCGTGGCCATCCAGGGAATTTCTGAAAGGAAACTCAGCAAACGACACGAAACCTCCAACCAACCGCGGCTCAGAGAGACTGAAGAAGAGATTTGCGTCCTCGCGATCAAATACCTCAACACTCACACGCACGCGATCGCCAACCAATGCTTCGACACCGCCACTCACATTCGTTGCACGTTCGGCGCGTAAGCTCCTCGACCCCAGCCGGCCAAAGATCAGTTCAAAATCCGGGAACTGGTAATAGCGCCCCGCCATCGCATGTACTCGCCAATGATCAGTGATGGACCAGGTTAGCGACGCTCGTGGCGAGTTCAACGTTTGTGACGTTATCTCGCTATGTTCCACGCGCAGTCCACCAGTGAGTTGAAGGCCCAGGCGTTCATTCCTCCACGTATCGTGAGCGTAATAAGCCTGCTCCGATCCGTTTTGGTCAAAGCTGCCAAAGTCAAAAGGAACTTTCCCGAATGAAAAGCGCTGGCTGAGACTGTTCACATTTAATCTTCTAACGTAAAGACCTGCTTCGAGACGATTGGAATGAGGCAGTTGAAAACTCACATCTGAACGAATACCAAACTGAGATCGATCGCCATCGTTGAGGACTAGTTCATCGCGATTCACGTTCTGGAAGTTTGTCTTGAGGGCAAAAAAGCGCGTTTGCCAGAAGACTCGCGGGTTTAGCGTAAAGCTCCAGTGCGCATTTAAGAGAAAGTTGCGCGACTCGCCGCGGAATACCGAATTCACAAACAAGAGTTCTCGATCGCGATTGCGATCGTAGTCAAACGTTCCGAAGATTGCGGAAACACCGAGCTGATTTCTCTCTGACACGTCGTAGAGTAGTTTCCCCTGAATATCAGCGAAGCCAAGGACAGGTGGATTGTTAGCAAATTGATTCTGATCGTTGATGCGACGAACCAGATAACCGACATAACTTTTTCGCGCAGCTACGAGGTAGGAACCTTTTCCGCTAGAGATTGGACCATCAACAATACCGGAAATGCCGCTCAGGGCAGCCGCGATTCGACCTGCCGGCTTCACTCGATTGCCGTCGCGTGAGTCGAGGTCCAACACCGCGGCAGTTCGATTTCCGAAGTTTGCAGGATTACCACCGCTCAGCAACGCCACTGAGTTGATCGCGTCAGAGTTAATCACTGACAGCGAACCGGTGTCGGGATAACCACCCGCTACTGTGTGCACGAAATTGTCTGTGAGCACACCGTCAAGCCACACCCCAACGCGATCAAAGCCGGCGCCCCGAACGGAAAACTCGCTGCGAAAGTCGTCGTTAGTGCCGACTCCAGGTAAGGTTTGTGCAGCTCGAATCGGATCACTCAAGAGAATGCTCGACGCCGCCTGGAGCTCACGCTTGTTGAGGGTTTGCTCGAATGTCGAAGTCGTGCGAGTGCTTTCGTATGGACCAGAAGTAACTGTGACGTGTTCTGTCAAGGCGGCGGCATCTTCGTTTAAGGCGATTTCGATATCGCTGTTAGCTCCCTCGCCGACATTGATCGTCTTCTTTACGAGACCATATGTGACTGTTGTTATGTAGAGCTCCTGTGGGCCAGGTGGTAAGTCGAGAGTGAAAGCACCATTGGCGTCTGTAATCGTCGCCTTGTCCAGGAGTTTAGCGACGACGCGAACGTTAGCCATCGGTTCGCCACTGTTCGCGTCGACAACTCTGCCCCGCAATGCAATTAAGCGATCTTGTGCGACGGCGACAAAGGAAGACTGAAACAGCAGAAGTAGAACAACAATTAGTTTGTCGGGTGCGGTGAGTTTCACGGCTTTGTCTCAAAAGTCGGAAATCAGTCTGCGGAGCGCCAACGGCGCGGAATATGATAGCCAGGGGCAAGCGCCGAGCAGAGCGAGGCGCGTCGCCCCTGGGTCCACGCGTAAACAACCGTGAAGCTCTGAAAGAGCGCAATAATAGCGAAGATATTTCGCACTTTCAGTGCTCTCTTCAATTGGTTTCCGATAACTAGGGGCGACGCGCTTCGCGCTTGCCCTGGCTATCATATTTCGCGCCGTTGGCGCTGCGCCCGACTGGATTCCGACTTTTGAGGTAAAGCCGAGTTTCACACTGATTCCAAGCTGACTTTGGGTAAGGAAACGCGTTAACTCTATTCGCATTTTCCTGATTCACGCAACAATATTCGAGACGAGATGCCATTGACAGTACTGATGCCACGGTGGTAGCAAGTGCCTGTCGTTCACGAAAACGCGTTCCTCAGGATGTGATGAATCTCTTACTCAACTTTGCCTCAGGATAAGTGCCTGGATGATGTCAGTACCTAACGCCGGTAACTCCGGGAAAGTTCCGTGAATACATGAGCAGCAACCTAAATAATCAAACTCTGTTGCAGATTTTGATTGCTTCCACTCCCACCACCATCGCAGAAGTGATCACCACGATGGAAGCTATCGATAATCTCCTGCCCAACCATGATGGCCTGAAGTGGTTTAATTTGCTTTACAAGATGGTCACCGTAGCGGTCGTAAATAATCCTCCCCCACAAGGATGGAACGATCCCGAGTGGATAAGCCGGCTTGATGTGATATTCGCGAGGCTTTACTTTGATGCGATTTCAAGTTCGATTCAAAACTCTGGTGGGACGCCAAGGGCCTGGCAGGCATTGTTCGAAGCTAGATTCAACGCGGGAATAGACCGCGTACAGTTTGCCTTATGCGGAATGAATGCGCACATCAATCACGATCTGCCTCTGGCACTGGTACAACTAAGCACTGAGTTGCAGATGTCCCGATGATAACAGTCTGCAACATGCCGATTTTCAATCAGTGAATAACATACTGGACATCGTAGAACCTCAGGCGATGCAGATTCTCGCTACTGGACTTGTGGGCCATGTCGCTCAAAACCTCGGCAGACTGGATGATGTGATCGCTATGTGGAAAGTACGCAAAGCCCGCGATACATCATGGACCAATGCGGAGATCCTATGGCAAATCCGAAGTGTTCAACTATTGCGCAACAAGTTCCTTAGGACGCTGGATAGGTTGACTGGGTTTGCAGGCCGTGGACTGTTGATTTCGATAGATCACTAATTAAGCGGCCGCGTCAGTTGCATCAAAATCCCGCCCACGGCAGTGGGCGGATTCTTCAAGTCCTTTCTACAAACACACAACCTCAAAGAGGTCCAATCCCGCCCACGGCAGTGGGCGGATTCTTCAAGTCCACACTATTCATCTGAATAAATAGTTAGGACCTGAACGATCCGTCTACCGTGGGCGGGATTAAAGTCGGTTCTAGGGGATAGGGTTGGTAGAAAGGACTTGAACGATCCGCCCACTGCCGTGGGCGGGATTTGACGAAGCTTTTCTGGGCGATTTTACGGAGTTTTCTGGATCGTTCGGTGCAGGATCCAGTCGGAGATGGTTTTCAGAACCTCGGGAGAGATTGTTTCCTCAATCTGAAGATATTCCGAAAGTAAACCCGTCGCGCTTGTTTGGAACAAATGATTGAGCTTGGGAAAGGCCTTTGTTGTCACGTCCTCGTTTCCACCAGCCTTGAGTCCAGCTGCGATCAAGTCGAGGTTCTCCTTCCAGGCGACTTGTAAGTCGTGCTCACCATTAAGCGCGAGAACCGGAACCTTCACGTTCTTCAACACCGGACGCGGATCGTACGTTATGAAATAACGATACCAGGGCATCTTGTACATCGGCATAAACGATTTGATTGCCGCCGCGGCCGGCTCGAACTGCTTTTTCTGAAGCTCGCTTAAGGCTCCACCATACGCAGCGATCTCTTCATTGATTCTTTGTTCGATCCGCTTTTCCTCAGTCTCTGCTTTGACGACGGCGTTAATTCTCCGGGACAGCGAAACGATATGTGTGAGCGTGTCGGGAGGAGTTCCCTGCGCCTTATGGATCAGCTCAGTTTGTGTGTAGATAACGTCTTCGCCTGTTTGACCAAGCCCAGCAAGAAGCACGATGAACGACACGTCCTTACTACGGGCTGCAACCATTGGCGCGATCATCCCACCTTCGCTGTGCCCGATGAGACCAATCGTCTTCGGATTGATCTCTTTGCGCTGTTTTAGAAACTCAACTCCGGCGAGAACGTCCTCGGCGAAGTTCTCACTTGTTGCTGAAAGCGACCCGATGTCCGTGCCACCGATCCCACGATCATCAACTCGCAGTACGGCGATGCCGTTTCGCGTCAGGTGGTCGGACAGGAGGAGGAAAGGACGATGACCTGCGATTGTCTCGTTGCGATCCTGCGATCCGCTACCAGTGATCAACAACACCGCAGGGTATGGGCCAGCGCCACGTGGCAGAGTTAGAGTGCCCGCAATCTTGATGTTGTCCTTTTCATTCCGATAACTGACTTCCTGCTCGTCGTAAGGGTAAGGCTTCTTTGGATCCTGCGGACGATTGAGCTTCGGCGCCTCAGCGACTCGCTTGAAAGTCATTGGAAATGTGCCCGCACCTTGTTTCAACGTACCCGAGATCTCATCGCCCGTTTCGCTCAGCGTCCCATCGTAAGTGATGCCAAACTTTGCGGCGGAGAAAGTCAGCTTGTTGCCGTCCAGAACGATCGAATCAATGGGCAGATCCACTGCGCCTTGATCCGGACTGTCGAACTTTGCTGCGTAGCCATTCGCTGATTTTTCAACCTTCAAAACAAACCGTAACTTCGTGCCACCCACATCCACAGTGGCAAGCCAATTTCCCTCGACGTTGAGTTTCGAACCTTGAGCGGCAACAGAAACGGCCGCCGTAATGATCAGTACAAAGTATAGAAATGCGACTCTCATGTGTTCCTCCTGTTGTTCTATCGACCGCCGTCCAACTTGGAAAGAATTTCGATAAATTCCTGCAGGCGGTGAAAGTTAAGAATTATTAATGTCGGTACGACGATCAGAACGATTGTTCCAAGCACCACACCGGCTTTGGCCCATACTCGATGTTCAGTGAGTTGCGGTGCAGGTTGAGTACGAAGTGCCAGCCAGCCAAAGATGATGGCCAAAATGGGTTTCTCGAGGCCCAGCAAATTAACGAAACTGCAGATACCAAGTATCAAAGAGGCAGTTGCAAACGCATACTTTTGACCCAGTATGAGGGAATCTTTGGTTTGATTCTCGACCATGATTTATCTCTCCAACACCAATTCGGTGTTTATCCTGAATGGATTCTCCCTAATGAAGACAAACAGCAAGACCACGATAACGAGCGGGACGAGTTTGAAAGCGAGGCCTGGGTCGCGCGCTGGTAGCATTTCCAACAATTTGTAAATGACCAGGAGCAGACCAATCAGGGCGAAGGGTCGCCAACTGAGTGCGGAGCGTTTCGCGATTTTCTTTTCGATTGCCGGCCAGAGATCGACGCGCTGTTCCGAAAGCGTCTGAGCGGTAAACAACTGATCGAGCGCTTGCAATTGCTCCAGTTCGTGTTGACAGTTAGCGCAGACTGCAATGTGCGCCGATAACTGTTGCTTTGCGAACGGTGGCTCTTCCCCATCGGCCGCTGCCATTTGTGCCATCAGCACGTCTTCGCAAGTTAGTTCCTTCATTGGCTTCAGACCTCTTGTTCTCGCATGACCGTTCCGGTAAGTTTGCGCTGTAACCGCCGGCGGGCATTAAACAGCCGGCTCATCACCGTTCCACGCGGGATTTGCAGATGCGTAGCTAGTTCGTCATATGAGAGTCCATCAAAGTATTTCAAGCAGACTATTTCCCGTTCTTCACTCGTCAGCGAAACCAGCGCCTTTTCAAGTCCAATCGTCGTTTCGTTAGTCGATCCTGGTTGCGAGACCAGGAGTAGAGCCTCGTCGAGACTCTCCGTCGGGCGACGTTTTGCGGTCATCTTGTAACAGCGGTTCCGCAGCAAAACGTAGAACCACTGGTAAAAGGTCCGTGACGTGTCAAACGTGCCGATTGCTTTGAACGCATCGATAAAAGCTTCCTGAACTGCGTCCTCAGCATCATCGCGATTGAACAGAATGGCGGTCCCGTGAGCGACTGCTCGTTTTTGATATCGCTCTACAAGATGTCGAAAGGGGTCGTGTTCACCCTGCTGACATCTTTTGATCGCCTCGGCATCTTCCATCGTCGCCCCTCACAATAGGTATCCGCGTTGTAGAAGAATTATTCAAACTATTTTTTGGAGTGGGCGACGACGAGTTGATTTTGTCGGCCCAAATCCAGTACTCTGCCCGGTCTCTCCCGACGCGACAAATACCTTCCGTTATGGAAAACCATTAGGATTTCATCAGTTTTAGATATGCAATTAACACGTCCTGCCCTCATTAAGCTAACGTCTGCACTGTTGGTGACCTTCACTGCGCTACTATTCACTCTTACGGTGAAGGGTCAGTATTTGGAGCAATCCGGAGCACTTCTTTACGCCTTAAACCGGCCTAATCGTCAGGTTTTCGATATTAGTCCGGACAGCAAGATCGCCATTGCTTTGAAAAACGACGCAACGAGCGTTCACCCGGCGATGCTCACCACTTTCGATCCAATCCTCGGTACTCAGTTTGATACCAAGATCTTCGGATTTGGACCGCTGCATGTTCGTCTGGCGAAAGTTGGAACGAATCTGAGAGCGGTGGTCCAAACAAGCGAAGGTCGAAAAATCTATCTCTTTGACGTAAGTCCCACGGGACAGTTAACCGAAATCGCCTCGACTCAGTTGACGACGTCGGGTGCCGATAGTGGTTCGAATCTGGTGGTAAGCGGCGACGCCGGTGTAGGTTTTGTCATAGTTGTTTCGGACCCAGGAACCGATGTTGTCAGCTTCAGTCTAAACACCGGCGCAATTATTAAGCGGTTTCCAATGTCACCCGGTGCGCCAGACACAATCGCGTTATACGAAAGTCAAACTAAACGGTTGTTGGCATTTCGCAAGGGTGACGAACTGAAAGTGTTAGATGTGTTCGATCCGGCTAACCCAGTGGAAACCGCAAGCGTGCCACTTGTGAGAAACAATGAGTTCAGTGGCTTTCCTGATAACGGAATCGCTTTCAGCACAGATGGTCGCTACATTTTCTTCGCCAATCAATTCTTCAACTTTGCTGCCATCGACCTCAATACTGAACAAATTGTTGGAACAATACCCGGTGCGGATTTCCGTTTCCGGTTTGTCGAAAGTTTTGAAACGCCTCAGCAGCGGCTGCTTGCAGTCGCGAGTCTACCGTCGGGAACTGTAAACACGTCCGCATTGTTAATCGTCGACGCAACAGATCCCAGTCAAATGGTGATCCTAAACAACGTGTCGCCGTCCCCAGGACAATACTTCAAGTTTTCGAAGAATGGTTCGCGTATATTCGCAGCAAACAATACCGGTCTTAAAGCAATAGACTTGCCAAGTCTTGCCACCGCCTGGGAACAGCCTGCGCCATCCGACGCTCTTGTCGTCCATCAACTACAACCGTTCGGTAACGGTGATGAGATTATGGGTGCGTGGTCTGTAAGCGGAACTCTTACCAGTTTGTTTGGATCGTTTCCGGCAGTTCCTCCGAACGTTTCTCTCAGCGATTCGACCTCTGTGAATGAAGAAGGTGGCACCGCCCGTTTCACTGTATCTCTGTCAGCACCTACGACGCATCGCTTAACTATCAAGCACACGTTCAGCGGACCTGCGCAACTCGGTTCTGATTTTAACGACGGAGCGTCCAGCCTCGTCATTGAGCCAGGTGCAACGTCGGGAACGATTGATATTCCCATAGTTGACGACACGCTCGACGAAGATGATGAAACGCTAAACTTAACTATCAGTTCGAACGTGGGAGTGGTTACGCGCGCACAAAGCACGGTTACGATTGTCGATAACGATGATCCGCCTTCTGCATCGATAGCTGACACGAGCGTTGGCGAGGGAAGCTTCTTTGCTGGCTCCTTGATAACTCAGGTCACGCTTTCTGCGCCAAGCGGAAAGACAGGGTCTTTGTCGTACTCAACCGTTGCAAATACAGCAAGCGTAACAGACTTCACCGTCAGCAGCGGAACCGTCACATTTACGCCCGGTCAGACTGTGGCCAACATCGTCATCCCGATCACGCCAGACAGACTCAGCGAAGATGATGAAACGTTCTCTATCGTCTTGAGCAATCCCAGCAACGTTACTCTTGCTCAAACTACAGCAACGGGAACGATCCTCAATGATGATGCTCCCATACTTGCTGTCGCCGCCCCTTCGCAACGCGCGATAGCCCTCGACAATGTTCTGTTAACGATGGAGCCCTTTGCAGTAAATAATCCAGACTCCTGGCTAACGGACAAGCAAACCAGAATAAACATTCTCTCGCTGAATATGATTTTGACGCCCGGCCTTGTTGTCACGGCGCAAGGAGTCGACAGTCAACAGGTGGTTCATCAACTGCCGGTGGAGTTTGTTGGAAGCGTGCCCGGATTCAACCCGGTAGTTCCTCAGGAACCGGCTTTGACGCAGATAGTGTTGCGACTTCCCGATAGCATTACGAGCACTGGTGATTTGCAAGTGAGAATTACGGCACGTGGCAGAAACAGCAACCAAGTGCTAATTGCCGTTAAGCCCTAGGCAGCCACAAAAAGCACATAAGGCACAAAAGCACATAAAGAACCGCAAAGTTCTTCTTACGTGCCTTATGTGCTTTTTGTGCTTTCTGTGGCTTTACTCGTAGCGCAGCGCAATTAATGGATCAACTTTCGCTGCGCGACGCGCCGGGATATAACACGCCAGCAGTGCGACCACAGTCAGCAGCCCGATTACACTCACATACGTCACCGGGTCAGTCGCCGTTACTTCGAACAGCAACGTGCGCATCAGTCGCGTCAGCGCAAATGCGCCTGCCAAGCCGACGACGATGCCGATGACCAACATGCCCAGGCTCTGTTGGAAGATGAGTCGCAACACGTGAAGCGGTCGCGCTCCGAGCGCCATACGCACTCCTATCTCTTGCGTGCGCTGCGCCACCGAATACGCCATCACGCCGTAAATGCCAATCGCCGCGAGGAACAACGCGATACCGGAGAACGTCGCCAGCACTAGCGCGAGGAAGCGTGGTTGGACCACCGATTTCGACACCAACTCATTCATGGACCAGAGATTGTATACCGGCAGGGTCGGATCCAATTCACGAACGGCATTGCGAATCGAGCCTTCCAGCGGCGTGGAGTCGTTCGCGCCGCGGACGACAAAACTCACGTTCGACCCGATAAACTGATTCACCTGTCGTGCCTGAAAGTAAAGCTCGGGACCGGCGGGCTTTTCCATGCCGGCGTTCTTCGTGTCTTCAACCACGCCGACGATCGTGAACCAGACTTTGGGATCGGCAAACCCCGGATTCACACGCCGGCCAATGGGACTGCCCGTCCAAAACCTTTTCGCGAGCGCCTGGTTGACGATCACAACCTTCATCGCGTCAGGATTGTCGTCCTGCGGCTTAAAGGTGCGTCCCTCCAACAACCGGATCTTCATTGTCGTGAAGTAATTGTTACCCACGAGATTCCAATAGTCGACGTTCTGCGCCGGGCTATCGGGTGTTTGCTGGTAGCCTTCAATCTCGGTGTCGTTAGCATTGATGCGGCGTAATGGAGGTAGTCCACTTGCCAGAGAGACCGTGGCCACACCGGGAATCGTGCTGAGCTTCTGCTCGAGCGAGTTTATGAACTGGAGGCGTTCGGGGGCCTTGTACTTAACTGTCGGAAGATTCAGGCTGAAGCTGACAACGCCTTTCGGATCAAAGCCGGAATTGACTTGTTGCAACTTCCAGAAGGCGCGAATTATCAGCCCAGCACCGATAACGAGGATCACCGCGAGGGCAATCTCAGTGACTACGAGGCTCTTGCGAAGCGTCTGACCTCCTCCTCCAATTGCGCGCTGCCCTGCTCCGCGAATCCAGTTTGCGAGGTTACGTTCACTGACCTGAGCCAGTGGCGCCAGACCAAAGAGAAAGACAGCAACGATCGCAACCGCGATGGTAAATCCGAGTACGGGAAGACCGACGCCAATCTCCTCCGTGCGCGGCACGCTATCAGGCGCAAACAGTAGCAGTACCTTCAACCCCGCGAATGCAAGCGCGACTCCGAGAATTGATGCGATCAAAACCAGCACGAAGCCCTCGGCGACGAATTGACGGACCATTCGTTTTAGACCGGCTCCCAGTGCGAGGCGGACCGCAAACTCACGATGACGTGATTCCGCGCGAGCCAGCAACAGGTTCGCAACGTTCACACACGCGATCAGCAGAACAAAACCAACCGCCGCCATGAGCAGCCACACCGCTTTGCGAGCGGACCCGACAACGTCTTCGTGAAGTCCCACCATCACCACCGGGTGACCTTGAGGGTTGAGTAGATGCTGCGCGCGACCCTCACTCTTCCAGCCGGCCATCAAGCTCGTCATTTCACTCTGCGCTTGCTGGGTATTTACACCGGGTTTCAACCTGCCGATCACTGACAGGAAGTGAGAACCACGACTACCAGGGTTGGCGGGATCGAATTGGAACGGCACGAGAAGCTCGACCTGATCGTTGCTTCCGGGAGGGAATGCAAAGTTCGCGGGCATCACACCAACAACTGTGGTTGTTGCTGCGTTGACCTGAATCTGTTTGCCGATGATGTCACTTGCTCCGCCAAAGCCTTTTTGCCAGAGGCCGTGCGAAATGATGGCGACTTTTGGTCCACCGTTGCGATCTTCCTCCTCCGTGAAGTTGCGACCGCGTTCCGGTTGCACTCCGAGGACATCAAGCATGCTGCGCGTAATAGCGGCAGAGGTGACTCGAAGTGGTTCACTTTCTGTCCCGACGTTCTGGCCGCCCGGCGCCCAGGCGCCAATTGCTTCCCAGGATTTTGCTTCGCGCTGAATGTCGAGCATTTCCGGCGGTGAGAGCCAGAACTTGTTGAGTTGCATTGTCGGAAATTCGCTGTAGACGCGAACGAGTTCACCGGGTTGCCGGTACGGCAACGGCCGTAACAGGACTGAGTTAACGACGCTGAAAATGGCGGAATTGGCGCCGATACCCACCGCGAGTGTCAGAATCGCCACGGCGGTAAAGGCTGGATTCTTTCTCAGCATACGCAGTGCGTATTTCAAGTCCTGCAGGAACGTTTGCATCGTCGCGGTCCTCCGGAGGGTTCTTTTCAGTCGTGGGCTTTGTCTAAAACACCGTCTCATTCACACCGGGCTTTAGCCCGGTGCTAGACGGAATGCATTCGCAGAAACGTTTCAAACGGTTTCCCGGTTCCTAAAGAAACCGTTAAAACGGTTTCTCAATAAAACGTGGGGCCTGTCCACCGGGCTGAAGCCCGGTGTGAATGAGACGACTTTTGAGTCAAAGCCTCATCCGTACTGGCAGATCTCACCCAATGAAAATCGTTCGATAGGTTAACACCGCGACGGTAGGAATGCTGGCAAGAAAATCTCGTGTGGGACGTTCAAGATCACAGATTGTGATCTTGAAGTACGGCAAACGCTGGGACAGGGCCAGTATCACCGCGAGGTAGCGGGGGATGGTGGCACTGACCTGTCCAGTCAGGCTCTGATTTTTGAGACAGAGCCTATCCCCGGTGTATGTAATTCTCCTGGCAGAAATGAGATTGTCATTGTCTTACTTACTGAAGATTGAAAAGCGAGACGCGTATTACCATCGTGCGCAGAAATTTTGAGACATACAGAAAGCGTCGACGCGGTGGATCTCCCCTTCCTCACCGCGTCGACGTAGTTCCGGGTGAGCGTAGCCCTCACTCCTTCCCGGAAAGCTGTACGTACAATTTTCTAAGGAGAAACGGTTGAGAGTGGGGGCGCCGCTCAACGATGTGTCCTTTTTCTGGTGAAGATGGAAATTGGACGGCGTATTACCACGTGAGAAAAATTTTTTCTGCCTATGAGATTGTATGGGCCAACTTCGATGTACGAAAAAATACCTTGCTATCCAAATTCTAATCACTAAAATAGTGGCCGCCTTTTACCAACCTCCCCTACGCGGTCGCATCACCCAATTGATCCCAAAATGCAACAGAAAGTAGTTATGTGGAATTACAAAGATACTCCCACCTTGATTCTCGCTTTAGTGTTTGTGTTCTGCACAAACGTCACCATGGCCCAGCCTGCTGACGACCCAAGCGTGATACGTAGTGTGCTAACCAGCTTCTTTGAGGCTTATCAACGCAAAGATGTCGATGGACTAACAGCTCTTTGGAGCACTAAGTCTCCGGAGTTGGCTGCGTTCACGGCGGATGTACAACAGACATTCTCAGTCGCCGGCAATCCTGAACTGAAGAATATTGCCATCAACCGTCTGAGTGTGGAGGGTACATCGGCGATCGTCAGAGTGCAGTGGGAACCAGCCAACGACGGCAAACGCGTAAACCGAACGCTGCGACTGGTGAAGGAAGATGGACGATGGAAGGTGTGGCAATACGAACCAACCGAACGAGAACTAGCCACGAATCTCCTTTCAGCGAAAACAGAGAGCGAGCAAAATGCATTGTTGGCAGCAGCCGAACCAGCCTTAATCACAGTTGAGTTGGTCCAGGCGTTAAAGAAACACGCAGATACACTCACACAACGTCGCGAGCTGTCGCAGGCGCTCATCGCGCTGAAACTCATGCGCTCAATCGCGGAACGGATCGGCGACGAAAAGAGCGTTGCATTTGCAATCGTCAACCTGGGAGGTAATTACTACTCGCGCGGAGAATATCAACAGGCTTCAGAGTTGTTCGAACATTATCTGTCGTTTGAACCGTCCAGGCGCGATCCTTCCATGACCGCCCGTGCGCTAAATAACGCCGGCATGATTAAACGGATCTATGGAGACAATGCCGGTGCGCTCGACTACGTGCAGCGAAGTCAACGGATGGCAGAGGAAGCGGGTGACAAAAGGATGCTCGGCAACGCCCTCAATAATCTCGGCGTCATCTACAGAGACCACGGCGAATACGCACGCGCCCTGGAATATTTCGAAAAAAGTTTGGCATTGGGTGAGGCCCTCGGGGAAAAACCTTTAATCAGCCTGACGATTAACAACATCGGGACAATTCACGGCACGCAGGGAAATCAGTCGCAGGCCCTGGAATATTTCCAACGCGCTCTGAAGCTTGCCCAGGCTGCTGATGATAAGAATCTGATTGCGTTCGCCCTGAACAATATCGGCCTTACTTATCACAGGTATAAAGACTATCCGCAGGCGCTCAACTTTTACCAACAAAGCCTTGCATTGCGGGAACAGTTAAAGGATCAGCGCGGGGCCGCACTCATACTAAACAACATCGGCCTTCTCAACCGCGAACAGGGCGACCACAAACGGGCCCTGGAATACTACCAGCGAAGTTTGGCGATACGTGAAAAATTGGACGACCAGTCAGGCATAGCGTACGTTTTGAACCACATCGGCTACCTTCATTACCTGGAAGGCGAGCATCAGCAAGCGCTGCAAATTTCAAAACGAACTATCGATATTTCAACGCGCCTGGCAAGCCCCGAACTTCTTTGGCGCGGCCTCGAACTTGCCGGACGAGCTCATACTTCATTAAAGCAATTCGACGAGGCCGAGAAAGTCCTCGCCAGTTCCATCAACACGATCGAACAGTTGCGTCATCGCGTTGGTGGCGGCGAGCTCGCGCGCCAGCGATTTTTCGAAGATAAAGTGCTGCCTTATTGGGCGATGGTGGAGTTAGCATTTAGTCGCAACCGGCCGGCTGATGCCTTGACGTACAGCGAACTCGCCAAAGCGAGGACGTTGCTTGATGTGCTCCGCAACGGACGTATTCCGATCAACAAAGCAATGTCTCTCGAGGAACAGGAGAAGGAACGCACTGCAAACGCAGAGCTCACTACTTTGAACGCGCAGCTCTATGACGAGAGGCAGCGGCCTAAACCAAACCTCGACCGCATAGCTGAGCTGGAACCTCGTCGCGAGAAGGCACGCCTGGCTTACGAGTCTTTCTTAACTAGTCTCTATGTCAAATATCCCGAGTTAAAAGTGCAACGAGGAGAAGCGAAGCCGATCACTGCCGCAGAAGCTGAGGCACTGATACCGGATCGTTCCACGGCAATCGTCGAGTTTGTTGTCGCTGACGACAAGTCTTATCTGATTGTGTTGACGAGCGAGCGGACAAAGACGGCAAGCCCACTAAAGATCACGCTTTACCCAATCAAGATCAGGGCAAATCAACTGTCTGAGCGAGTGGACGCATTCCGCCGCATGCTGGCCGAACGTGATTTGAATTATCAGGACGCAGCGCGGCAACTCTACGATCTGCTGCTCAAGCCTGCCGAGGAACAATTGCGCGGCAGGAAAACACTTTGCATCGTGCCTGATCGCGCGCTTTGGGAATTGCCCTTTCAGGCGTTGCAGCCAAGAACGGGCGTCCACTTGATCGAAGACTACGCGCTCTTCTCTGCGCCCTCATTGACCGTACTGCGAGAAGTAACGAAGCAACCGAATGCGGCGACGCGAAGTGGATCGCTGCTGGCCTTTGGTAATCCGCAATTAGATGGTGAGCGCGTTGGAACGCGAAGAGGCGACTCCGAAACGAGATTCGGGCCTCTGCCGGAAGCTGAAACAGAGGTCAAGACTCTTGCGCGACTTTATGGGGCCGGTAAAAGTCGGATCTTCATTGGGTCTGAGGCGCGTGAAGGAGTAGTAAAAACTGAAGCGCCGAAATACCAGGTGCTTCACTTCGCAACGCATGGCCTGCTGGACAATCGCAATCCAATGTTCTCGTTTCTGACGCTGGCCCAAACAGCAGCAGATCCGAATGAGGACGGTTTATTGGAGGCTCGGGAAATCATCAACATGGATCTGCATGCGAAGCTGGCAGTGCTTTCTGCTTGTCAGACAGCTCGTGGGTGGGTTGGCACAGGAGAAGGCGTGATCGGTATGTCGTGGGCGTTATTCGTGGCGGGTGTGCCGACAACAGTGGCGAGCCAGTGGAAAGTTGATTCCGCAAGCACGACGAGTTTGATGATCGACTTCCATCGTCGGCTCACGAAGTCAAAGCTAACGAAAGCAGAGGCGCTGCGACAGGCTGAATTGGGACTGCTACGAAGCGAAGGTTACCGGCACCCCTTCTATTGGGCCGGCTTCGTCATGATCGGTGATGGTTGGTAGTGAAAAGAAGTTTCACGCAAAGACGCGAAGGCCGCAAAGAGAAGATTGACTTTCTTTGCGGCCTTTGCGTCTTTGCGTGAAATATTTTTATCGGTGGCGGATGGAGCGGATACTCGATAACAAACGCGTGACAGCAGTCGAATTCGGATTTGCCTTTGATAATTCGTGAAATTCACGCTCAGACTGCTCGAGCAAACCGTGTTTCCAGTAAAAGACGCCCATCGCAAGATGCGAGCTTCCCACAGCTTCTTTCAGCTTTGCCAAAGCGTTTATTGCCCGCTGGTCAAGAATTCTAAAGCGCGCCTCGGGCGATGGAGGCTTTGGTGTAACGACTGTCTCACCATCCTTCAAAGCAGCGATCTGCCATGAATACGTAACACCTCGCTCAAGCGAGTTTGATATGGTCCACGCGGTACCACTTATTGGACCACTGCTACCCACTCGACGAAGCTTCATGTCATAAATCGTCACAATGTAGTGCTGTGCACCTTCTAACGCACGCCAGCGAAATGTCGGTAGGTCAGTTTCAATTACGACATCAATTGGATCCAATGGCGCAAACGTACCTTGCGTCACGGATTCACTTCGCAAATTGTTAGCGCCTGTGGACCATCCTCTTACCCCCGGCGACGCACCAAGCTGGCCAGTGGCCAATGCTTGCTCGACACTCTCTTTCAAATCCGGCGGCAATTGCTGGAGTCCCTCCAGGTGACCGCGCTGGTTCACTATGAGCTGGCCGCCTGCGTCATAGAGCATGAGACGAGGTTCCTCGCGTGGCGACGCTGACATATTCAGCTCGCCTGCCGGCGGCGAAGGGGCGTTCTTTTGGGTCGGGTGCTCGGTCGATGGAGGCGGCGTTTGCTCTTTTGCAACGGCCGGTCCTTGATTGTCAGGTCCTGGCGCGACAGTTTCCTGTTGAGCCAGCTTAGACATCGGAGATCCGGTCCACAATAAAACTGCACCTCCCAGACCGAAGACTGCAATCACTGCTGCGGCTGCAGCCCATGCGGGATTCGACCACTGTCTCCACCGTGATGATGTGGCGACCACAGCAACCGGTTGTCGCCTAAACTCAAGCAGATCTTTTAAGTCGGTAGCACATTTGGAACATAGCGCCACGTGACTATCGACAATCTCGCGATCGATGTCATTCGCCTTACCGTCAACGTATGGTTCCAAATGTTGTTCGTAATCGAGATGAAAGGGTCCTTCGTCAGACTCCGCGGCGAGGTTCGCAACAGCGGGCAGAAAACGAGTCAAACGTTCATGACACTCATCGCAGGACGCCAGGTGTCTATCGACGACTAGCAATTCGTCGGGTTCCAAGTTGCGTCCGCTGTATCCTGTGAGCTGAGTCTCTGAAAGATGTTCCAACGTCATCGACCTATGATTCTCGGGCAAATCCCACGGAGTTTACCCTTGTTCTTGTTAGAGTCTTACAAGCGGCGGATATTACTTAGCGCCAGAATTTTTCGCGATAACGGCCCTGATCCGCCGATCCAGGCGTTCTCGCGCACATTTCCGTAAGTTGATTACCTGCTGCCGCGTGGCGCCGAGCAACTCAGCAATCGTTGCATCATCCAGCGGTAGCTTGTTCCACAATCCCAAAAACTCATCCAACGGGAACTCTATTGTCTGCGCAATTTGTTCAATTGTAGCCGTGCGGGTGAATGGCAGAAGGCTCAGCAGATCCTGACCACGCACATCTCTGAAGTTAAGCAATAACGCGACGCGTTGACGATGCGGTAACTGGCGGATTTCCCCCCAGAGTAACGCCAACATGTGTTTCTGTTCGAGAACAGTTTCATAATCGAGAGCAGGAGCAACGAGATTCAGCACAGTTTCGAGTGGTTCATCAGGCTGGTCTTTCTCACGACAGATCTCCGCGACGATGTTCACCAGGTCATCGAGTCGAATCGGACTTCCGCATGACTGAAAGAGAGCGTTTAAGAGGGTCGAAAGTTGCGCGCGGTCGATACCAACGCCTGGCAGTCCGGCGGTCTCGATCCACTCGACGGGATCTTGTCGTATTTTTTCGAAGACTCGTTGAGGCGTCAGCTCGGCCTTGTCACGCCATTGTGCGAACCCGCCAATCAAACCGGATGCCTCGTTTGACCAGAGCGCGAAAGCTGGATCGTGCGACAAGAGATAGCGCAACCTGTTTTTAAGTCGCGAGCGACGAGGATATTTCTGACGCAGATAGAGATTGCAGGCGTTATAAGCGGTCGCGGCTATGTAACCGCGCAAATCCGCGATCGCTCCGCGCGACGTGTCGCTCCTGATCTGACGCAGTCGCGAAAGCAGATTGGCAACGATGTCGTTGAATAGATCATTGGCGTCCTGGGTTGATTTGGCGCCGTTGTTGTCGAGGTGAAAACGCAGACTGGAGCCGAGAATCTCTTTAACTATTGGCACTGCGTGCTCGTCGATGAGACTCGCTAGATAACGGTCAGCCTGTTCTTCGTCTATTGCCTCGATAAACGTGACCAAGCGATGGTCCATCGAAGCGCTCGGAGTTTGTGAACCGCTTTGCGAAGGATCTTTAATGCGTATGGAGCTCGTGATGAACCTCCCAGCTTGGGCCCAGTGAAACGATGTAAGGATCGTTTCGCCGCAGTGACTTGAAGGTATACCGCAGAACCAAGTCCCCTCGCAACGTGTGTGGCTAGTGCTTGAGGAGTAAGTCTGCGATTGACTCGGAGATGGGAAGGCCCGGAGCGCGTTCGAGCCAGAAGAATTCGCCGCAGGGATTGAGTTCGAGAAAGATATGGCTGTAGTCGGGTGTAAGAATGATGTCGATGGCGCCGTAGTTCAAGGAGAAGTAATCCATGAGGCGCAGAATTCTTTCTTCGACTTCATGAGGAAGTTGGTAGGGCCGCCAGTCTTGAAGCATGCGAACACCATCGCGGCGCCAGTCGTGAACAGCGCGGGCGGAGACTTGTGAGTCTACGGCGGCAGACATGACGCGGTTGCCTACGACCGTGGCACGAATCTCAAGCGACTTGGGGAGTAGCTCCTGAAAAGTGGCCGGGCAGAGACTCAGGCCGGAAAGATCCTCGAGGTCTTCTGGTTTCACCGGATTGGTGAAGACGACGAGTTCTTTTCCTTCGTCGTAGATCGCGAAGGAAGACAGCATCTTCGTCACGAGTCCATCCTCACAACTCTTTGCGAAGGCGCGAACGGCGGTGGGATCGTTCGTCGTGAGCGTGCGCGGTGTGTTAAGTCCGAGCTCGCGGGCTACCTGTAGTTGAAGCTGCTTGTTCTCAGCGTGACGGATGTGGTGGAGGTGGTCCATGCGGAATGCTTTCAGGCTGGCGAGCATGCCGTGCGCGGCGGCACTCGCTTCGCCGAGGGAGGCGTGACGCAGTTGTCTGTCGAGTCCGGCCGGAAGATGTGCGCCGAAGTTAAGGCGGCGGTGCCAGATAGCCGTGACCTCGCGCAGATCGAACTCGCCTTCGTCATTAGTAAGCGTGAGACGCTCGTCGCCTGATGCGCCGTAGTAAGACGTGAGACGCACATCGGTTGGATAGCGGTCGGTGTCAAATCGGATCGCGCGGCCACCCTTACGCGCGATGATTTCAACAACTCGTGCGACGCTATCGTTGTCGTTGCTGTGTGTGACAATGAGAATGGACATAGGAAAGTATGTGGCTTTGCCTCAAAATTCCGAATTCAGTCTGGCAGCGCCAAAGGCGCGAAATATGATAGCCAGGGGCAAGCGCCGAGCGGAGGGAGGCGCGTCGCCCCTGGAAAAGAATCATTGTGGACCATGAAGCTCTGAAAGAGCGGAATAACCAACGATGGTATTTCGCACTTTCAGTGCTTCGCTCGACTTATTTTTTGCTAACCAGGGGCGACGCGCTTCGCTGCGCTCAGCGCTTGCCCCTGGCTATCATATTTCGCGCCTTTGGCGCTGCGCCGACCTGGTTTCCGACTGCCTTATGGCCCAGGCTTTATGCTTTCGCCTGCTTCGCAGGCTAACAACGCGTCGGCGATGGCTTCTGAGATGGGGAGGCGAAGGTCGCGTTCGAGCATGCCCCATTCGCCACCGGGGTTGACTTCCAAGAAAACGTACTCGCCCGAAGGCGTGCAGATTAAATCCACCGCGCCGAATACGAGTCCGAGTTCTGACATCAATGCATCCAGGCAACGTGCGACGTCGCCCGGCAATTGCGCCGGCTGCCAACTACACTCCTCCGGTGCGACGCGACGCCAGTCCGTCTGCCCGCGCGACGTGCCACTCACATCGAGCGCACCTGCGAAGGCTTCACCCGCCACCCACGCAACGCGCAATTCCAACGCTTTCGGAATCAACTCTTGAAACACCATCGGGCTATGTCGAAGTGTCTCAGCACCAACTAAATCTTCTTCGCGCACGCGGTTCGTGTAGACGAAAGGCTTCGACGCATCCATACCGACGGTGATCGGACGGAGAAGCTTCGCTACCGTTTGTCCGTCAGTCTCTGCAAAGAACTCTCGAGCTGCTGTAAGGTCATTCGTAACGAGAGTGCGCGGGACGCGCAGTCCGGCGCGCGCGGCCAGCCGGAGTTGTCGCTGCTTGTTCTCGGCGGCGCGTTGCCGCTGAAGGTCGTTGACCCAGCGTGCGTCGTGCAGCGTATCGAGAAAACCTTCAAGCGCCGCCATCGACTCTTCGACGCACATTGCTCGATAGCGCTCGTCAAGGTCTTCGGCCATGCGCGGCGACCAGATCTTTCGCGCCCACACGGCACGCACTTCCGCTGGTGAAATCTGCTCCCCGGTTTCCGTAATGAGATGTGCCGATAGCTTAATCGACGACGGAAAAAGATCTGTGTTGAAGCGAATGGGACGGACGCCCCGGCGTGCGAGAGCCTGTGAAACGAGATCGATGGTGTAGAAGTCGCCGCTGTGCGTCAGCAGTAGAACGGCATCGCGCGGTTTTGGAGGCATTCGTCCGTGGTGAGTAATGCGGCCCACGTCTGCTTTCAACATGGGCCGCGATAATCCAAACGGTTATTTATTGCTGTGAACCGTTGTTGCCCGACATGTACTCAATTCGTTGATCGATTTCGTCACGGTCGGACGGATATTTGAGCGTCAATAACTTATCCTTTGACGTGTCCTGACCTTCGAGAAAACGCGCGAAGAATGGCCGGCTCTGCTCGGAGCCTTCGGGAGTGCATAATTCTGTCTTGTCTTTCATTGAGTAGATCTCCTTTTAGGTTTGAACTGAGTTTCTTGCGAGGTATCAAAATCTACGAACGACACCTATGATGCATTGAGAACGTTTTGGGATACTTCGAGGTTCTATTAATTCTTAAAGCTCGCCGGCGGGAACAAAATCATGGAGATTGGACCATAATTTTGAAGCGAAAATAGGACGTCACCTTGGAGTGCGGCGGCTGACGCCGCTTTGTTATTGATCGAGCGTGATCGAGACCAAAGCGGCGTCAGGCCGCCGCACTCCAAGGTGGTGTCTACACAAACGTGTATGCAATAAAGAACCCGCCGATGTTTACTGCGACGAACAGCAACGTCTCGCACGCGAAGAGCACGACCGCCTTCACCACCGTTATGGGCCACTTCTGCTGATACACGCGTCGCAACGCCAAAACCAAATAAATTAAGGCAATCGGATAGAAGAGGTTTAGGGCCATGACAGGCAGCTTGAACCCAATGGCCGTACACACCAGAAAGAGCAAAGCAAAAAAACTTTTACAAAAGAAATCAAACGAATAGTAATACAACGAAAACACCAGGTGCTCAACGTAGTACTTCCTCATTCTAAAATAGAGCGCAGCCAAAAACGTTCCCGAGACCAGCACACTGAAAATCCTTAGCACGCTCGCATATTTCTCCGTCTTCTCTTTAATCTTGTCGGCGAGCGTTTTTGGATCCAGGCCTCTTTGCTTTGCCATTCTCACGGTCATTGGATTCCGCGCGATTCGTTCCGCTGACCCACCGCGAACGTCCGACAAGACTGTCCATGCAAACAGGAAATATAGCGCGCTGAAAGTGAGATACAGTTTTAAAGGACCAAGATAACTGCCTCTGCGGCCGGCGAGATACTCAACCGCTAACAACCCGGGCCGCACGATCATCGCCGAAAGCGTTTGTAAAACTTTATTCGATTCGAGATCGGTAAAGTCGTTAATCGCCCGCCCGATAAATCGCTTTATCGAATACTCGTTTGCGTCGATCTTCTTTTGGCCACACTCGTGACAGTGGCCGCCGAGCAGCGAAGTGCTGCAATTGGGGCAGGTTGCGATTGGGGGAGCCACCGCAGAATCCATCATTAATCTAATCTCATGCTGTGGGCCAGTTCCTTAAACCGAGGATCATCCCGCACTGCGTCGACGCTCGGATCGAGCTTGATAAAGCGAAGTTGATATTCGCGGATCTCAAAGGCCTTTTGGAATTCTACGAAAGCTTTGTCTTTCTCACCAAGCTCAACGAGAAATATTCCCGTCAGGTATGGCGACATACCATCGGGCCGCTTTGACGTCATCTCCCGCAGAAAACCTTGCCAACCTCCCGTAGCGAAACTCGAACGGACCAGCGCAGCAGTTTCCAGTCGACCAAACAACTCATGAAACTTAGCAAATGACTCCACGCTCTCGGCATGCTTACCCATCAAACGGTAAGCACCTGCAAGGGCAAAATATGTTGTGGGAAAAGTTGGATCCATTTCGACTGTCTTTTTCAGTTGTGCCAACCCCTCGTCGTAACGGCCCAGGTAAGTCAAACATTCACCGTAGAGCCTGTTCACGATGATTGAGAAAGGCTCGATTTCCAACGCCCGGCGAACTTCTGCCATACCTTCTTCGGCCCGGCCGGTGCGAGTGAGCATGACGCCGAGATTGTGATGAGCTGTGGTGAAATTCGGATCCAGGGCAATGGCTCGTTTGTATTCGCGCTCAGCGGCCGGATAGTCGAAGTCAGCAACCGCATAAACGAATCCCATCGCGTTGTGCGATTCAGCGAGGTTGTCGTCCAGCGACATTGCACGCTGCGCGGCGGCTCGCGCTTTGCGCAAAGCAGTTGGCGCCGGCATGCCGCCGTAGTAGGCAAGTAAGCTATAGCCGTCGGAGAGTCCCGCATAACCGAGTGCGTAACTGGGGTCCTTATCAATCGCCTGCTGATAGTATTCGATTGCTTTTAGAATCGATTGCGGCGTCCGCTTGTTTGCAAAGAAGCGACCTTGAAGATAAAGCTGATACGCTTCGGCATTGTGCGTATAACTCTTTAAGACTGTCTGCTCGTCAGCTCCAGACAATTTTGTCTTCAACTTGGTGGCGACATCTCGGCCCACAACGGTTTGCAGCGAGACTAGATCGTGTCTTTTGCGAGTGTATTGCTCACCCCAAAGCTGATTGCCTGTTCTGGTGTCAACGAGCGAAAGATAAAGGGTCAGATCGTCATCGCGTTGCACCACCCGCCCGTTGACGATCGCTTGTACGTTGAGTTCATTGCCGACGGTTTGCGGTTCTACTTCTTTGCCTTTGTAGCGGAACACCGAGCTGCGCGCTTTGACTGTAAGGTCTGGCAGTTGCGCAAGCGTGTTGATAAGGGTCTCTGTCATTCCATCTGAAAGGTACTCGACATCAGGATTGCTGCCGGCATTAACGAAAGGCATGACCGCAATCGATTGAATTGGAGCGTTGCGTTTCTTGCTGAAGAAATAACTGACGAGCAACGCCGCTGCGAGCAAGACCACGACAATCATCAGAACCACGCGGAACCGTTTTGGTTGAATTCTCGTGGCCGGCTGTTGCGGACGCAATACAGTCGTTGGACCAGTAGCGCGATCGACGTTGGCGTTAGTCGAATGAGGCAGGAGACTGGTCTCAATTTCCGTCGCTTCGGTGTTCAGGGGAAGTGATTCGCGGACGAGCGGAACTCCATCCAGACGACAGAAACTGAGCGCCTCGTCAGTCTCGACGCGATTACATTGGGGGCAACGTTTCATCGATTAAGATACGTGCTTGGACGACGTCAGTGCCGATGGGCCGCAATTGTAGCGGAGTTGGCATTGCCGTGCCAGAGATCGAACAGTTTGGTGCTGGTTCGGACTGGCCTTGAGTGGGCTTCTCTGTTAAGTTTCGGGAGCGAGCCGATGAAGCGCAGTGTTCGCGTCTTCGGGATGTTCAGGGGAGTAGCCATGAAAACGATTTCAGTCAGAATTGGAGTAGCCCTACTCGCGTTTTTCTTAGGCGTTGTCGCCAGCACAATAAGGTCGAGGATCTTCGCAGGCTCACCCGAAAGTGCTTTCTCACCGATGTCGTCACGAGATGAAGAATGGCATCGCCTGTATGAAGCCGCCGGATTGAGCGGCGACGGCGCGATAAGATATCTGGTGAACAACAGACTGCTTTGCACGAATAAGTCGGGAGTTCCGAACGCGTGGCCAGTAGAAATAAAGTTTACACAGTGGTGCCGGCGAGCTGACGGAGCAATTCGTCCGCTTATCATGGATGATACGAGCGAATATGGTTCGTACTACAGGCGCATTACTTCGTCTCATAGCACATGGACGCAGGAGAATTTAGACTTCGTCCGGACAATCAGCACTGCGAAACAAGCAAAGGAATACGTCGCCACTCATGAAGCGTTGCTATTTAATGAGTATTGGCACGGGTTGAGATAGTTCAGTCCTCCCCGCTTCACGGCTTTGCACAAATAGTTCTAAATCCCGCCCACGGCAGTGGGCGGATTTGTTCAACTCCTTTCTATATGAAAACTGTTTGTGAGATCCGAATCCCGCCAACGGAAGTTGGCGGATTGTTCAAGTCCTTACTGAGTGACTTGAAGTATCCGCCCACTCCCGTGGGCGGGATTAGAATTTGGTTTTAGAATCGGTTTGTAGAAAGGACCTGAACCATCCGCCAACTTCCGTTGGCGGGATTTTCGACTTTTTGTGCAAAGCCCCGCTTCACCAGCTTACGATCAATTTGTAGCGCGGTTTCGCCGTGAAGCAGAAGCCGCCGGTCGCTTGCCACACCCAAACGTCGTTGACGTGACGGATTTTGGCCTCGCTCAAACTGCTGCTGGGCCAGTTGCCTATCTCGTGATGGAATATCTGGATGGCTGCTCGCTCGCCGAAATCGTTTCTGAGGAAGGCAGGCTTCCAATCCCGAGGCGAGTCGTTAAGAGATGCCAGCGAGCAGTTTGAGGCGCTGGACCTACCGCGAAGCAAATGGCAGGCGCGAATGAAAAGTCGATGGACCAACACACGGTCCACAGATTACACAGATAAATCTGTGTAATCCGTGTAATCTGTTTAACCCACCTGCAGCGCGATCTTTCAGATGCTGGGCCTGCGATGACGAAGCTTCTCGGCTTCTTCGAGAAACTTCTTCGCGTCTCTTGCTGTATTGACCGGCATGATACTCAGCACCGGATCTTCCGCATAAAACTTCTTAATCGCGTCGACAATCGATTGCTGCAGATCATTTAGCGGAGCACTGCCCAGATCGACTTTACCCATGAGGGTTTCGTCGAGCCTCGATGACGGCCCTGGATAAACTTTCCAGTCAGGCCACGTGCCGTGATCACGTTTCGTGGCCGTGAACACTTCAGTAAAGGGCGGCGCGGTGTCCTGACGTGGCCCGAGTGATGTCAGGCCCCATTTCTGTTTCATTGTCTGCAGGAAGGAGCAGTGATGCATTTCCGTGTTGACGATTGTATTCGCGGCAATGTACGCCGACACCATCACCATCGGTACGCGAACACCCAGTCGTTTGAAATCGAAGCAAGCCTCTCCTACTCCGTTGTTGTTGAATTCGGCCGTGTTTGGTTGAGTAGCAGACGGCGGAACGACGTGATCGTAGCAACCGCCGTGTTCGTCGAAAGTGATAATCAGCAGAGTATTCTGCCAGTTGTTCCCACTCGAAGAATGGGAATTGCGAATTGCCTGATAAACTTTCCAAACGATCCGGTCGCCGAGCAACACACTGCCCGGACCGCCATCCGAATAGATCACTGAGTGGAAAGATGACGGATGCATATCGTCATGCCACATAGCGTCTTCGAGAAAGTTGATGAAGTGCGGCTCGATGAAGGAGTATTTCGGCAGGTTCCCCTTTTCGCAATCGCGGAAGAAATTCGTAAAGAGTGGTTCGCCGCCCTCAAAATAGCGGAAGTAGTCTTCGCCGACCTTGTCCTTTAAATCACCCCAATGGACCAGCTTAGTAAAAGGTACGGCCAGATCCTCGTAGACGTGCCAACTACCAACACCAAACTGCGCCTCAAGCAAGTCAAATAGAGTTTTCCCCTTCGTGAATTTGGCCCACGTATCGAGGTCCCACGGAGCGTCACCATGAAGCGGTGGATTGTCAACCCAGCCCCAGGAAGTGGCCGCATGCCAGAACGCCCGATTGCACCAGGTCTGGCTCGGCACGGCACAGAACCAATGATCAAAAACTGCGAATTGCTGCGCCAGGGCACTCAGCACGGGGATAGAGCTCGGCGCAAAGCACTTCATGATTACCTTGCTCTGATCGGCGGCGGACTTAAAACCTTTCAACTCTGTCAGAGTGTTGAAGTAGTCTCGAACGAAGCCTTGCATCGTCACAGTGTCTGACGGAGGAACACCAAACAGTTGCGGAGTCACGTGTTCAAATATTTCACCCGGGTCGGGAAAGGGTTCGTGGAAGTTGGTCCCGATTGATACGGGAACCGGATTGCCGTTCTCATCGGGATTAGTCAGGTTGTTGCCCACGACCCCCTCGAAGTTCTTTCCAGGTGGAACGCCGTCCTGATAAAGATAGCCAAGTATGTTGTCAAAGGAACGATTCTCGAGCATTAAAACAACAACATGATCGAAAGTATCCAAAAGTGACTGCTGGTCCATAGTCTCTCCCTGGTGTAGCAGATTTGGTAAATAGCTTGCACATGAAGTCCTAAATCCCGCCCACGGTAGTGGGCGGATATTTCAAGTCCTTTCTAACAAAACTCCCACCCTAACTGACTAATTAATCCCGACAACGGAAGTTGGCGGATACTTCAGGTCCTCACTATTTATTCTTAATCCCGCTCACTAAAGTTTAAGGCAAAGCCACCTAAGGAGTGACTCTGACGATCGCTTCCTGGGCTTTCAGTCGGCACAACAGGAACTCTGATAGGTCCAGCGGATCGACTGAAAAGTTGACAGCCGCACTATGTGTCACAATCTGCCCAAGTTCTTCGTGAGTCCTGGGACGTCGGAACTCGACGAACTCGCCGGTGCAACTGAGCTTTGGGAAGGCAGCAATTACTTTTTTTCGATCACTATTCTCACGACCGTCAACGACCCACTGTCTGGTAAACGGGACCGGGACAACCGGACCGGAGCGCCATATACCCAAAAGCTTGAGGCGACCCAGCCGGGCCAGGTGAAGCGCAGCGAGCCATTCGTCCAACACAACAGTATCTCCCGACACCGGGTTGGCTGTATCGTCCTTTGCGACCGAGAACTCTACCGCCCTTCGGAACCGCTCGGTCAAGATTGGAACGAAATAATCGGATTGCGCGACTTGCTGCACAACCAGCGGAATTCCTGCCCTGTCATCCTTCAGCCCAAACTCGAGGTCCAGCACAACGCGATATCCTCTATCGACTAAATCCTCGGCCAACCTTTTGATCCATTTGTGCAGCGTGTCGTCCTCGGAACGATAAGAGAGAAAAATCTGAGGCGCTCCCGCACGCGGCCTCGAACGTTTGGCGTCGTCGGCAAATTTTAAAGTTGCATCCCAGAGCGGCCTGATCGGCCATGCAGGATTGTCGGGATGGATGTATAGGCGGGCCATCGTTGCTCTTGGAAACGCGTGAAAGAAAGTCGACTCGACTTCCGGCGCCCGTTTATCTCGAATACAGTCAAGCAAGTTCTTGATTCCTGCATCACTGTCCTCGCCTGTCGATAGCGCGCTCATTACGTTCCGTGCCTCCTGGAACTCGCCACGAATCGCAAGCCGTACGGCAAGATTGAACCCCGCATCCGCGTGAGCAGGATCGTAACTTAAGGCCCTACGATAAGCGTCTAAAGAGGGCGCCACCTGCCCTTGCTCCCAGAGACAGTTTCCGAGCCCGTTCCAACTGGCAGGATTCGATGGCTCCAGTGCGAGCGCTTTACGATATGCCGAAGTCCCACTCTCAAACTCGCCCAGTAGCTCGAAGCAGAATCCCATGTTATGAAAAGATCGGTAGTACTCGGAATTCAACTCAATGCTTCGCTGAAACCATTGCAGAGCATCCCGCAATCGTCCCCATCGCTGAAATAGAATGCCGCAGTTTCCGGCACTCTTGTAAGTCACCTTAAAACGTGAATGCATGGCCTGATATACCAGCTCGGCAGCATGGAAGTGAGTTTCACTGAAGTATGCGGGCCTCAACTCCATGGCCAGGTCCGCCCAGTACTCCCGCTCTTCACAGTGGGATAGAAGAAAAGCATAGATCTGTTTGACCTCCTGCTCAGGTATTCCGATGTAATAGAGATCGTTGCAGAGGAGATTGATTTCTTTCATAACAACACCTATTAGCTGCGACGCATGATCGAACATTATCATACGCTCGCGTTACGACCGGGTCTTCACGCTGTGTCGGCGTGGCCGGTGCATTTGCACCCACGCTGTTTGGTCTGCGGCTCACCTTGCTGGAGTAAGTTGAACCGATCACAATTTGTGATCGGTTCAATACAGAGTTCCATGCTTTTCCGGCTTTCTCATCCTGCCCTCCATCATGGCGAACGCTGTTGCGAATACATCTATTTTCGTAGCAACCTTGGGTTTTCTTTAAGATCACAATTTGTGATCTTAAAAGGTCTCAGCCGTTGCCACTCCTCAGTTTCGGCTTTGGTTAGCTGAGAGGCTTTGCCTTAAAAATCCAAATTCGCACTTGGACACAGTCAGTACCGTCCGCGGTAGCAAGCGGATGGGTACGTCGTAAAGACGTGCCAGATCGCGATCCAGCATCACCTTTTCACCGCGAACAAAGTAAATGGCTTTCTCGATTTTTTCTATGGAGATGAGGTCTGTCTTACTCATGTGAGGTCTCTTTCGTGAGATTTTGGTAGCGCATTATATGCCGGTTTGCGCTGCATCTGAAAGCACGCAGCCGGTGGTGGGAACCGGCCACTGAGCATCGGTCAGGACAGATCTGAGTCCGCGAACAACTCACGCTCCATCATTTCGACTTGGGCATCAACCACGTTGTATGGATTCATCTCTGCGCATCGAATGAAGGCACCGTATTTCGCCGCACTCGCGAGCGCTTTCGGGTGTGCGGATCTTTCAACAGTGGCCATGAGCACGAAGAGGGCGGCGGATTTGATGTCGGGCTCGTCACCAGGGCGACAGATGATCTCCGTTAACGCCGCGATCTTTCCGTCATTTGAATCACCATTGTCTGTTTCCGCCTTCTCCTCGACGTCGAGCGTGTCGAACATCGCTTCGCCGGCCTCGGCGCGGCGCACGAGTCGGGCCAGCCACGGATCGTTGATCTCCAAAGCGTAACGAATGATCGCCCGGCTCTGCGGATCGATTGACTTGTCGTTCAAGACAGCTTGCGCTCTTCGTTTGAGAGCATTGACGATGGTGTTGGTTCTTGATATTCGGTTTGCGTGAGGTGTTGCGCTACTATGAGTAGTCATGGGCTTCATCCTTTCTAGTGAAGGTTGAGGTCTTAGGGTCGGCTTTGTGTTGCACCACAAGTCGGCCCGCTTCGCTTTGGGGAGTGCCGCGCACTATAGCACAAGTCGTGAGCGAAGTTTTGTTTCTTTTTTCGCATTGGGATCAGCTCACATCAATTGCTACGCTGTGCCCCAAATTCCATTATCAGCCAGTTGCCATATGTGCTGATACACTTGCTGAGCCAAGAAGGTCTTATCCTCATCTGTGAAAGGTGGATTCGGCAATGATCCAAAGACACTATCCAGGATCAACACTTCGACCTCTGCCTGCGTTTCCTCTTTCTTGGTCCAATTCTGTCGCTGCTCGATGAGGCTGCGGAGTGCCGCATACAAACCACGACTGGCTTGCTTCACTCTTTCTCGATCAGCGTTACTGATATTCTCCTTCAGCATTAGACAAAAGAGCGCGTACTCGTCCTCACTTAAACCTTCTTCTGCAGCGCGGCGATCTTCGGCGTCCATATCGCTAATCAACTGCACTAGCCGCGCGAATGTCTCTTCGATGGTCACCCGATCCTTATCCCGATTGTAGTCAGCGATAAGTTCCGAATACCTTCTGTAGTAGTCCATACGCTGCGGGTTCCGAGCGAGCATCTGCTGTAGTTTCTTCTCGACAACCTGTCTGATGTTTTCGAAAGCAGTTGCTTTGCGCTTCACCTTCTTCGCAAACTCATTGCGTAGCGCCTCAAGATCAATGGTGCTCATGTCAAACCGCCTTGCTTCGGTTTGATCTTCTCCAGGCTCGGCAGTACGAATTGCCTCATTAACGATTTGATGAAGTTCCTTCAAGAGGTCCGTTACGTCAGCTGTGTCGCGTTGTTCTTCCAGCTTTTTGTAAATCGCTTCAATATTGTCGTGCGCTAGCGCGTAGGTGAACGCAGACGGTTCCATGATTAAGGCTTTGAAGCGAATGAACACTTGTCGCGCAAGAATTTCAAAACGGCGACGCCCTTCGTCTCGAGAATTGTTGATGGCATCGGCCGCATCTGCCAAAGCTTGAATGCGAACGAACCCTTTCGCTCCAGTTAATCGATTGGGCTCGAATCCTAAGCCGCGCAAGTGCTTTTCGGTTTCTTCGATTGCGGAGAGTAGCGCGGTTACTCTCTCTTCGATCGGCGCAACTATTTCTTCACTGCCATCGCTGCTATCACCGAGGGCATACTGCGCCAGCGCGGCGCGCAAGCTCTTCAACATTCCGTTGTAATCAACGATTAAACCGAAGTCTTTGCCAGGATAAACGCGATTCGCTCGCGCTATTGCTTGCATCAGCGTGTGGGCTTTCATCGGCTTATCGATGTAGAGAGTCGAAAGACACTCAACATCAAAACCGGTGAGCCACATTGCACACACAATCGCTACGCGAAACGGATGATCTGGCTTTTTAAAGGCTGACCCGACATCAAGCCGTTTTCCATCAGCTGTCTCAAACCCCTGCTTCATTAATGCTCGGTGAGGAATTATGTCGACACCCCACTTCTTAAAGTCAGCAACTTCGTTTTGCCCTTCACTAACGATTATTTCCACGAGAGTTTCATCCAGCCACCTCGCCTGACCCTTCAGCCATTCAAGTTCCTCGACGGCCGCCTCGCGGTCGTCGATGTCTGTAAGAGCCGTTAGTTCATTCTCTTTCTGAGCAATCTCAACATTGACGCCGTCTAGTTTTGCCTCCCATAGCAACTTGATTCGCTGGTACATTCGACCGCAAGTTATCTTGTCAATGCAGACAAGCATAGACTTTCCAGACTCCCAGCGGGTCGCACAGTGCTCAACAAAGTCAATCGCCAACTTGTCTAGCCTCTCGTCGGCTGTAATGACTTCGTAATCCTTGCCAAGTAACTTTTCGAGCAGCGCCTCTTTGTCCGGATCCAAGTCCGCTTTTGCAATTGCGTCAGCAATGCGATCGTTCAAATCCAGGCGCGCAATTCCAAGCTTCTCGCCTCGATTCTCATAGATCAACTTCACGGTTGCGCCATCTTCTTCAGAACGTTTGAAGTCGTATTTTGATACGTAGTCGCCGAAGATGCGTCTCGTTAGGTGATCATTCTTGAAGAGTGGTGTGCCTGTGAATCCAATGAATGCTGCATTGGGAAGAGCGAGCCGCATATTGCGTGCAAGCTTACCAGCCTGTGTACGATGTGCCTCGTCTGAGATAACGATGATGTCGTCGCGTTTACTGTAAGGCTCAAGCGGGTTTACATCCTGGTTGAACTTGTGGATCAAACTGAAGACGTAGCGATGGTTATCCTTGAGGAGTTTTTTTAGATCATCCCCCGTACCGGCGCGAGGAGTTTTTTCATCTGCGACTGCGCAGCCCACAAACGTTCGATAGATCTGGCTATCCAGATCATTGCGATCTGTCATCAGCAAAACAGTGTACTTCGCAGAAATCTGCCGTCGTACTTTTTCAGTAAAGAAGGCCATCGAGTACGACTTCCCGCTGCCCTGCGTGTGCCAAAATACCCCAAGTTTGCCCAGCTTTGGGTGAGCAGACACAATTAGTTCAAGTGTTTTCTTCTTGTCCTCTTCAATTGCTTCTGCGACCGGAAGCATGTCGGCGTCTGTGGCTTCTTCCTTGGGCAGTTCAATGACGCGATAAGCCAGGCGTTTTTCAGGTGGGAACTCAAGCTTTAACTCTTCCTGTTTTCGCACTGATTCAACAGCATTGTTTACCCCGAGAACCTGATGATTGCGGGCGATGACTTTGCGCATCGCGCCAGGTTTACTTGAGTCGAAGAGAATGAAGTTCTCAACGATGTCCAGCAACCGATTATGGGCCAGCACTCCATTGAGAAGAACCTCTGCTTCGACACTCCCTTTGTCCGATTCATCATTGCGTTTCCACTCGGCAAAATGTTCCCACTCGCTTGTGATTGAACCGTAACGAGCCCGATGGCCATTGCTCACGATCAGAAACGCATTATGGTGAAACGCGTGAGCTATTACATTCTCGTCTAAATAGTCTCGTAGGTTCCCATCAAATCCAGCGCGAATGTTCTTGTAAACGGCTTTGAGTTCGATGAAGACCAGCGGTAGACCATTAACAAAGCAGACGAGGTCAGCCCTGCGGTTGTAACCTGGTGTACGTAAGCCGGTAAGCTTCAACTCGCGGACCGCGAGGAATCGGTTGTTAGGCGTCCCATCCGAACTTGTGCCATTCTTGAAATCAATCACGCGTGCTCGTGTTTCACGGGCCTTACCATGTGCGTCCTTGTATTCGACTAAAACCCCATCTCGAATAAGTCGATAGAAGTCCTGGTTGTGCTGCAACAGAGAACGCGAGAAATCGTGTCGCGTCATCTGTTCCATAGCCGATTCAATAGCGGCAGACGGTAAGTCCTCATTCAGTCGAGCCAACGCCGCGCGTAAGTCACGAGTTAGCACCACCTCTCGAGTATCGGCACGTCCCAAAGTGCCGGATGGCCCAAACGTTTCCTCATTAAATGCATAGACACTTTGCCATCCAAGTTCATTCCGCAAATGATCTGCAAATGTCTTTTGGACTAGCCGGTCTTCGCTGTTGATGTCGGTGTAGGCCATGAGTTGACGGCGACCTAAGAGTCTGGCATCATCGTACTCAAGTTGGACTGGAAATGTCCGGTCGGCGTTGGGCTTCTGGGAATTCCCGGGAGCCCTTCGCATTTCTAGGGAAAGCTCTTCAAACCCCACCCCTGGACTTGTCCGTAAGGGCTTCGTCGAAACTTCTTCTCGAGAATGTCATAGGCTCGATTGGCCTGGTGCGGCCTCAGACACTTAATCCCGATAGGTCGCGCAACCAAGTCGGCGAGTTGCATACCGGTGGCATTCGATTCCTTGGGCGCCATCACAATCTCGAAAGGCAAATGCTTGTTGTGAAAATTGGCGCCGTCGCAAACTCGACGGAACTCCAATTCCAGTTCGGCATCCTCTCGTTTTCCACGACGCTCAACAACCACATGGGTAAGATTGTCGGCTTGGCCCAGACCCTCCAAATGCTTGAAGAGCCGCTCAAGGCCAAACTCCATAGCAATCGAATAAGGATTTTCCGGCGCGTGATATTGCTGCCCGAGGTCGGCCTTGCGAATCACAGCAGCTATTAAAGTGAAAGGGGCAACCTCCATTAGCGTGCTTAGATCGGTGAGGAACTCATTCCGTCGATTTGCGTTTTGCAGAAAGGCATAAGCGCCGCGCGGTTTACGGATATCGTGGTTCATGCAGGACAACGGCATCATGTCCCCAGTGTTTGAACTTGAACTGCTGTACGGCGGGGCAGACTATTTCCATGTAGTCCCGCTTACGGAAAACACAAAATGCCAAGACAAAGATCGGATACGTTTGATCGATTCCAATCATTCCGTGATCGCCGCTTTCATCGACGAACACAATGTAATCGCTGAACATTACTTCAATAGTTCTTTCCTGAGTTTACGAACAATATGGCATTGTATTATCACCAATAGTTGCTCTGAGTTACGGAACACCGGAGCGATTGGCGATAAGCGAGGCGCGAATCTGCCTGTTAAGCACAGCTCCGTCTAAAGTCCGCTGCTCATAACCGACAATAAGAATACGATCCAGGATTTCGGGCGAGCCAAATCCAAAATCACGTGACTGCTGGTAGCGTATCTTTCCCCAATCAAATAATTTCCATTCGCCACTACGATGTGGATAGTTCTTCGGAAGGAAAAGCAGACCGAAGTCGGCTCCGTGGCGAAGGTACATGTGAAACTTTAGAAAGTCGTAGAGGATCTTTTCACGGTTAGCCTTTTCAACTTCCACAACCACAACCTTCCCACCGAACGAAAAGCTGAAGTCGTATTCCTTTAAGATCTCTTTTGGCAAAGTCAGTTGTGTTAACTGACCTCCGCTCGCAAGAAGGTTCGCTTTCAGTTTGGAATCGAGGTCGAACGTAAATTGATTACTGTTGCGCTCACCGATCGAGTATGGAAAGCGAATCTCAACGCATCCATCAAGCAAAGGACGTAAGAACTCATTAACCTTGGAGCCCTGAGGAAAGAACTCGAAGTTGCAAGCGATCAATTCCATGAGTCTGCTCTGGCCCCCGTTACACCTCGATTCCGCCGCTCATGAGGCGCGGTAAAAGAAGATCGCGCGCGGCGCGGAGTTTCTTGTTTTGGAGCGTCAAATTTGCCACTAGTTCGAAATTTGGCAAAGCAAGTTCATCAAAATCTGCAACAAGCCGACGGGGAGGAATAAGAACTTCAACTTTGTGAACGCTCTTTCTATCAAGCGTTGGAACGGACACACCTCCGTTGTATTGCTTAAGGTCCATTGATCTGAGCAAAAACAGCGCGAACAGTGGAGTGACGCGCCTAAACTCTTTCACCCAAAGAGCAGTGTTGAGTGGCCAATAGTCTTGACGAACATATCGTACTTCGCCCAGCGTTCCACTTCGACCGGTGACAATGCCTGGCCCGTTAACTCTAGCTTTATTGTGATAACCATTAATTCCAGTAGAACCATATATCGGCACCTCGCCATCGTGTCGATCTTGAGTGGGAAGATCGAAACCACGTTGCAAAAACAACGCCTCTTCCAACGGAGATCGCTCCCATCCGTCGGGAACCCCGTTGGTGATGGGGGTATGTTCGTGACCGGGGAAGCGGAGGTGGACGAACCACTCTTGGTAAAGCAGTCGCGCCGCTTCTTCCAATAACACTATCCGACGGCGGTTGTTCTCAATCAAGTCGTCGTAGGCACCAAGCATCTTGCCGATTTCCCGCTGATAGATCACGTCGCGAGGAATGCGCACCTTGCATTCTTTGATACGGTCTGGGGCTGTGTGTCGAACCGTAGCGCCACTTGCTGAACCTCGTACCTGAGCGCGATAGTCATAAGTGTTCAGAAGGTAGTAGAGAAAAGATTTATCGATTCGTTGTTCATCCGTGATCCTTACGAGGCCAAGCCTTTGGTTGTGGAGGAATCGGTTATTCTCTGGGATCACAAACGAGCCGCCGAGTATGGGAGCCGTATTAATAAGGTCAGTCATAACGACGAGCATATCGCCCTCGTTAAGCAAGTAGTCTTGCGGAAACTCACCCACGTAGTACTTCTCCTTTTCACCTTTGAGCTTTAACCCGCCGGAGATCTCGCAATTGCCTGGACTTAATAATATGAATTCACCTGAGTCTGAAAAGAACTCACTTTTAAAAGCATATCCGTGCTTCACATCGATAACATCGCCGAGTTGGATCGTGTCCCAATTCATATTCCTAATCCCTCAAAGTTCTCCCTTATCTTTTCCGCTAGAATCACGGCCTCGTGATTTAGCTCGGCGAGTTCAACATGAATATCCGTCAAAGCCTCCTCAAAATCGAGATCTTCATCAACTTCCGACGGAGTTACTCCGACATACCTACCAGGTGTCAGGCTCCCGTCGGCGGCTTTGACTTCCGTCTTGTCAACGAGCTTTACAAGACCAGGCACAGGAACAAATTGTGCATCAGGAAAACGGGACGTCAACCAGTGCGCCTGACGTTCGAAGTATGACGTTAACTTGAGTTGCTCCACTAACTCCTTGCGCTGTACTTCGAATTCTTTTTCAAGTTTGGCAATAGCCCTGGTGTCCCAATCTTCGTGCTCTCTCGCGTTTGCGTCTTTCTCTGTTCCATCAACCAGTCGCGTAGCGAGTTTGAAAACGAGGTCGACATCTTTGACGAGATCGCGACAAGCGATTGCGAGTTTTTGTAGTTCATCGAGCAGTTTCTTTTGATCGTCAAGCTTGGGCGCGCACGGAGTCTTCCAGTCAGTAGCAATTCGTGCATTCCATTTGTCGAGATTTTCGAAACACAGTTTGGAAATGTCGTCGCGCTCACTAACCAACTTTCGTAGATCTGAATCGACAGGCAGTGTTTCAAGAAAAGATTTGGTTGCCGCTGTTAGCGCGTCGTAACTGGCTCGAAACAAGTTGGACTTCTCAGCGATGGCCGCAGCCTCAGCGAGCGTGCGATCAAGGTACTGTTGGACCAGCGCAATGAATCGGTCTTGCTGCCCACGATAAAGCCAAACAATAGCGCTCAGGTTCTGTAGCTGTTCCGGGGAGAAGTCGTAAATCTTGCGGGTGACCTTTCGATAGATATTCCGAGCATCGATCATGAGCACTTTGTCGCGTCGATCCGCTGGCTTGCCTCTATCGAAATGCCACAACTCACATGGAACCGTTCTGGTATAGAAGAAGTTAGAACGGATAGAGATGATCACGTCAACATCGCCGGTCTCAACGATCTTCCGCCGCACATCCGCCTCTTTATTGCCGGCACTGCTCGCTTGCGACGACATCACGAATCCGGCTCGTCCAGTCTCGTTCAGATAGCTCCAAAAGTACGAAATCCAAAGATAATTTCCATTGGAAACTTTCTTATCTTTGTTGACACCCGGCAGACCGAACGGCAGACGTCGATCAGTTATCACCTTTTCAGCGTCAACCTTGTCTACGTTGAAAGGTGGATTAGCCATCACAACGTCGCACTTATTGAAGAGCTCGTGCGGATCCTCATAAAAGGTGTTGGCCTCTTTGATATCTCCTTCGAGCGCATGCACTGCGAGGTTCATCTTCGCGAGACGAAGATTACTCGTCTTAAACTCATGCCCGTAGAACGTCACTTTGTGAGCCGGATTTTCACCGTGCTCCTCGATAAAGTGACTCGTCTGAACGAACATACCACCCGAGCCCGCAGCCGGATCGAAGACAATTCCGTGATCGGGTTCGATGACGTTCACGATCATTTGCACAAGCGACGGTGGCGTAAAGAATTCACCGTTGTCCTGCGCACCCTGCATGGCGAACTTCATTAGGAAGTATTCATTGATACGACCAAATACGTCCCCCCTGGCTATGCGCAAAGCTTCGCTATCGAACACTCGCAACATCTCTTCGAGGAGAGTGTTGTCAAACCTGGCGTAGTCTTTCGGTAAGACTTCCTTCAGTGGTTGAAAATCTCGTTCCACTGCCTCCATCGCATTGACGAGAGCCTGGCCGAGATTGGTTCCTTTGGGAAGTTGAACCAACTCATCATAACGAGCTTCTTTCGGGAGCATGAGCGCCCGCCGCTTCTTGAAATCGGCGGTCGTCAATGGCCGCTTCGGCATCCTCCCTGCCGCCTGCTCAGCCTCGATGTCTCTTAAAGCTTCGTTGTAGCGATTCGTGGCGTGACGTAGAAAGATGATGCCAAGCACGGGCATGCAGTATTCGTTCGCTGTCAGCTTGGAGTTCGCGCGTAAGTTATCAGCCGCGTCCCACAGATGTGCCTGAAGAGTCTCGATGTTTTCAAGCGGGTTTTGCATTGAAAGTTTGGTTGTTTTTAAAGAACCGTTTGCCGGCGCTTTGGATTCCTTCGCTACGGGTTCCACGTTCTTAGTCTCGCCAGCCGCCCAAAGCAATGCTTCAAGCTTTGGCTCGGGTCCGTTTGCCTTCTTCGAGGTCCGCTTCTTCTTTTCGATTGTTGCGTTGGTAGTTTTTGGTTCTGTCATTCTTCGCCTAGTGAGAACGTATTAAGCGTATCAAATATTTCTAACTGGATTAATCAATGTTGGATGGTTCGACTTGAGTCGTGCAGAGTTGGCGTTGCGGGAGCGTACACGAAACGGCGCCGTTCTGCGCGCTTATTGTGCCGGAGACTTTTTGCATTGACAAGCATGTCATCCATGCTCACGGCTTTGCCTCAAAAGTCGGAATCCAGTCGGGCGCAGCGCCAACGGCGCGAAATATGATAGCCAGGGGCAAGCGCGAAGCGCGTCGCCCCTGGTTATCGGAAACCAATTGAAGAGAGCACTGAAAGTGCGAAATATCTTCGCTATTATTGCGCTCTTTCAGAGCTTCACGGTTGTTTACGCGTGGGATCCAGGGGCGACGCGCCTCGCTCTGCTCGGCGCTTGCCCCTGGCTATCATATTCCGCGCCTTTGGCGCTCCGCAGACTGGATTTCCGACTTTTGAGGCAAACCCATGCTCACGTTACGTTGGGCTTCGTAAGTTCTCATCCACACACCGCGCCGTACGCAGGGCGATATCCTTTCGATTGAGCTTCACGTTGGGTCATGAATCGACCGCTCTTTGTATTTCCATACCACCTCGTGCCGGGGCAGTGATAGACACCTGAGTTTGTATTAACCCACACTTTTACTGTTGCGCTTCCGGCACTTTGAGTGGTGTCGGCTCTTTGGCGATTTGCGACGGCCTCGGATGATGAGCCGCAGGCAATCAGACTCAGTAAAACAAGAATAAGGGCAAGGCTGGTTCGTAGTCGGCGCATAGTGCTCCTTTGGGGGTTCGGAGTACCGAAAGAACTTTATTCGCGGTCAGGATTCATTGAGTCGGGTCATTAAAAATGATGTGCGGGCGCCAGAGTCCTTCACTTTTGGAACATACGTGAAGACAGACGCCAATGCTGATGATTTCCAACGGGAATCATTACATCGCTCAGGTTCTACCAGGTGTTTATCCCCGCGTTTGGATTAACCAAGAGAGCAAGAGAATTGAACTCCATCGAGTCTCCAGTGAAACGTGGGAGTCGGAGAACGAGTGAGGTAACCTGCAACAACTGGGCCGTCAGAAATGTTCGGAGTTTCGTTCAGCGATTAACACGCAGATGTGCAGTAGTGCACAGGTGCGCGCAGGCGAGCACTAGAGAGTTCAGGGGCCCAATATCTCAATATCTCACCATCGAATAAGTAACGGCATATTCAACCGTGATCGGAAGCACAGTGATGCCGAGATCATCGAGCGCCTGAGACATCCAAAGTGAATCAGGTTGGGTTAGGACCAATTTACCGAGCCCGATCTTAATTGCGATCTCCCAGATCGAACCGGCACTGAGGAGCGGATCATTGGACGGATCGGATATGGCAGCGTGTGAGGTCGGGCTTAGTTGTTGATGGTGATCGACGTACCAAATAAGTGCGTGAGAATCGATCAAAGTTCATTCCATATATTCCTTAAAGTCATCTAGAGGAGCATCGAAATCAGGAGCCATATAGTTTACTGTTCCCTTAAGAGTTCCAGCTCGGCGCTCAGGCGTCTTAGGCGTCGACAACTCTTCATCCTGTTCGAGACGCTCAAAGAGACGGCGACGGTCATCAGGCGTCAGTGACTTCACTTCTTCAATTATTCTGTTCAGTCTGTCAGTTGACATGGTGCCCCTCGTAGTGGGTTATTACTCACTGGCAACTCGAAATCAGAGCGGACCCCTATACCTTTTCGAAATCTAAAAATCTCAGCTTGACTGGCTTGGCGCGTCCGTAAATATTCACCATCACTTTAACAAGGCCTTTCGCCTGATTGATTCCCTCGACTTTGCCTGTAAAAGCTGTAAATGGCCCAGACTTGATGCGTACAGTATCGCCCAATCTGAATGTGAATCTTGAGTTCTTTCTGCCTGGTATGTTTTGCAACATCCTGCGGATTTCACCTTCGGTCATGGCTCGTAAATCTCCTCATGTCATCATAAACTCAATAGCACAAAGGCAGGACTGCCACGCACCTGAATTATAGCGAGGCATTCAACAGCGCGGTCAACCCGTCAACCGTATTCTTCATCGCAATGACACGAAAGAGTTTCATAGTTAGGCCTGATACTTCTACTAACATGTGTTGCGGCAGTTTACGCCTGGAGTTCTCTATCCGGTTCCCGCCGCTGGGAGCAAGGTTATTCAAAGATTTCGGAAGGCGATCCAGAGGAGAAATTGGTTGAGACTTTGGGTAAGCCAACGGAAATTAAGGACTGCTTTCACTCTAGTTTTGGAAATCAAGAGATCCGGCAGAAATGCGTGAAAGAGTATTGGTATATTGCCTTCTTGCAGGAATGGGTTTATGTAATCGATAAAGACGGAAGGGTTCTGACGAAGTGGCATAGTGTATCGCAATGAGCTACACCTCGGTGAGTAACCATTATTCGTACTTGGCGTCGGCGGCCGCGCAAACGCAGCGTTCGGCGACTTCTTGAATTAGATGCGAGGATAAATTTCTATGACCCGTTTTGGCGTGCGATTCCTGGTGGCAGTGCTTGCGTTGGGTTTGGGTTTATTGGCTCACTCAGCTCGAGGCCGTCTTGAACAATCACAATCCTCTGGTCCAGTTATAGAACAGCAGAGGTTACCTTCCGAAGACTTTGTAGGCACCGGGATCATAGACATGTTCATGGAACATTACCGCCGTGAATCGGACGGCGCTCACGTGCGATTTGGATGTTCCGTTCGCTCGTCTGAAGCGGCCGCGCTTGTTTTGCTGCAAAACGTGAACCCGGAGCGCTTAGTTCAGAAAACGGATGTTCTCGATATTAAGGGATCGAAAATTGGAGAGCGCGTAGTAAGGCGCTCAGGTGAGCCGTCTACCGGAGCCGTAATTGAATGGAATGAGGGCTCGCGTCTATTCCACATTGAGGCGCCTTCTGTCGCCGACGCAATAACTTTTGAAAACTCGAAGGTCTGGGTTGGTGAAGGGTGTTGGGACTTCCATTCGTTTTGATTCGAACGCTGCCGCTGATTCTGTAAAACCATTTGGAGACTGAATTCATGAAACCTATCCTCACCTTAACGCTACTGATAGTCGCTTTTCCAATGATTGCTGTTGCTCAAACTAGAGAATCTTGTGCCACATTTCAGACGCTGATCAAAACAACTTACAACTTCAAACCTTCAAAGCTTTCCGATACTGAGCGCGATAGCAAAGTGTCGGCTATGGATAAGGTTTGGAATATGGCGAAGACTGACCCGAAAGAATTGCTGCCTTGTCTTCGTACAATGCTTGAGAATCCTAACGCTGATCCGTGGTTTCGTTTTGATGGAAGTAATTTGCTCGTCGAGTTAGATCCATCGCCCGAATCGAAAACTATTCAAGTCCGCAATTACACGAATGTTGATTTAGACGACGTACATCTTCAAGTATGGGTTGAAACACTCACCCGGCGTGGCACTGAAGGCTTCGATGTTTCCGAAGCTGGAAATCGCTGGTTATCTTACGCCAAGGCTCAGTACTTTCTTCCGCGTCATGGCGCCTATGAGGTTAAAGCTTTTGAGGGTGCTCTATTCATTTACGGCAGTATGGATGAGTCCCAGGCAACACCGGCGCTTTTAAGGATTGTGAGCCAAGCCAATCATCCTGCACGAGAACCTGCTCTCTGGATTCTGATGAGTCAAGCAACACCTGAGTCGCTTCGCTCCTTGAAGCAAATAGACGCCACCAGTTTTTCGCAGAAGGCACAGAAGAGTTTGCGAGCTTTGTTGAACGGACCTGAACTCATTGCGCCTCGCGCCAAACCTAAAACAAGCCGGGAGGAATTTCTTCAAGCCTTTCAGGGGATAGTGGGTGGCAAATGGGATACGTTCTTCGACCTTGTGTCGAAAGTTCCAGACGGCGAAAAAGATGTGGTGGCTGTATTAAAACCTGAGGACTTGCCGCTTGTCAGGAAAGTGAGGCGTATGGTTATCGCAAATGCCAATCCTCACGCTATTGAGTATTACCACAGCTTCACCAGTATTCTCATGACAATGACATGGAAACCAGAAAAGCGCTGGTCAGCAGACTCACACATTCAAAATCGAGGGTGATACGAAATACATTCTTAGGTATCGATAAACACGAAAGCGCGCACGTCCGAGGTTCATATGATACTGATACCTGACCGACTGCCGAGCCTCGTTCTCCTTGTGGGCTTCTGGGTCCCCCAACAGTGAGGTTTACGGTCCATCAGTTTATGTAAATCAATAACCTATCCTCTCCGTACTTCTTAAACTGAAACTCATATGGCAAGGGCCGGAAATAGAGCAGCGAATTCTCAAAATCCATCAGATTCGCGAAGTCGTACATCTCATGGAGTTTTGCCGACACCTTGTTTGCCTGGGCAGAGTCGTTTACCGGAACTAAAACCATCAGTTTGAACTTGTCGTCGAACCACGTGGAGTTCCCGGCGACGTCCACGCTCTTAATATTGAAGTTGCTTAACTTCTGGACCGACTTAAACAACGTTTCGTTAGTGAAAGTGAATTTGAAAGGAAAACCGAAATCGGTGACGCTGTCAGCGCCCGCGCGTCTGGGGTTCCCCCTAACATCTTCATACCGAGCGGCAATGTCTCGATTGATCCTGGCAACTTGTGATTCAAGAGGAACGACGAGTTTCTTCTCGACCAGTAGGTCGATGAACGATTTGGTCTTCTCGTTCTGCTTCTTTGTTAGCTGAGGATCTGCCGCCAGCTTTAATATTTGTTCTTCGTCTTTTTTCAAATAGACGAGAATGTAGGCCTGATGTTCGGTATGCTCATGTGGCCCACCATTTTTCTTAAACACGAAATCGACTGTTATTGCAGGACGTGCATTATTGCTGTCAGAGTAGATTGAAATCTTCGGCAAATACGATTCCCAAACTGGCGCATCTCTTTGTCCAAACGCCGTGGATACCCAAAGGAACACGATCAAAATCGACAGCCAGGCCATTCGCATAGAACACCCCCGATTCACTTCAATTCAACAATAGCGATAATCTCTTCATCATGTAGAGCCTCCCAGAAAGGTAAATACTCACCTGCCCGAATTGCCTTCATTGATTTCGTGTTGGGTCGCAACAGTACTAGATACGTGTTTCCTTGCGCTAACTTCAGGTTGGTCTCGCGTAATCTACCGAACTTGAGATAGATCAGTTTGCCTTTTGCATCCCCGCGATGAATTTTCCTGATTCGAATGTAGGATTCGATGGCCCATCTTCTGGTTCCATCAGGCATGAAGATGCATGGGCTTCTTCCTTCAGCATAGGCGCCTGTGACGATGAGTGTGGCCTGTTCCCTAACCTGCTCAGGTAGTTCGTAGAAGGCGTCCGGTAAATTCTGCTTTTGCGGCGCCGGCAATGTGAGTAGCATCGCGATAGCAAATAGATGAGCCATGAAAACCCCTAAAATTGAGGTGGGCGCCTGGAACACTCATACAAAGTATCGACTATGATGCAGAACATGGTCCAACCGTTTGCGTGAGGCGATGAGTGTATTTTCTTTGTGCCCTAGGAGCAGGAAACATGCCTGGACACAGTCAGTACCGTCCGCGGATGGGTGCGTAGCCTTTTTGTGCTGATTGCCTGCGGCGCACCCATCCGCTTGTATGTTAAGTCCGTGCAAGTTATTCATTGCCTGTGCCAGTCGCCAGCTAGAAAGCGATTGGTCCCAGAGGTGCAGCAGATCGTTCATCCGCTTGGTTGCTTCGAGCCCGTGCGGTAGCCTTTTGATCGTTGCGCCTCGTTTTCCATAAACCCGAACAGTTGCTTGGGCCGCGAGCCCGCATTCGCAAGCTTGGGAAGGAGAACCCCATCATGTCTAAAAAACAGTCCCGGCCTTTCATTGGTATTGACGTTTCCAAACAACAGTTGGAAGTGGCCGTGCACGAGCGCGACTACCAATTCCGTTGTCCCAATAAAATGAACTCCTTTGGCCAACTGGGCGCCGAACTGATCGCTTTGCGGCCGGCGCTGATTGTGCTGGAAGCTACCGGTGGTTTGGAGCTGCCTGTAGTCAACGCCTTGCATGCGGTCGGTTTGCCGGTGCGCGTGGTCAACCCCAGGCAAGTGCGCGCTTTTGCCAAAGCCCTCGGCCAACTGGCTAAAACTGACCGCCTTGATGCGCGTGTGCTGGCCCACTTTGCGGCTGCCATAAAACCACCATTGCGGCCCATTAAGTCAAAGGACGAGCAAGAGTTAGACGCCTTGATGGGCCGTCGCGGGCAACTCGTGGAAATGCTCAGCGACGAGAAAAATCGGCGCGGGTCCGCGACTTCCGACACGGTGCGCGACAAAATCAAAGAGCACATCGATTGGTTAGAGGACTGCATTGCTGAACTCGACCAGCAACTCAAAGCGCTGTTGCAAACCTCGGCCTGCTGGCAAGCCAAAGATAAAATCTTACAAAGTGTCCCCGGCATTGGCCCGGTGACGTCTTTCACGCTGATTGCCGATTTGCCGGAACTGGGTCAGCTTGACCGGCAAAAGATCAGCAAGCTAGCTGGCGTCGCGCCACTTAATCGCGACAGTGGCCAGCAACGCGGCACCCGTCATATCTACGGCGGCCGCGCCCAACTGCGCCGCGTACTTTATATGGCTGCTCTGACCGCCTCACGCCATAACCCAGTGCTCAAAGAGTTCTATCAGCGGCTGCGCTCCAACCAGAAGTCTTTCAAGGTTGCTATCACTGCTTGCATGCGCAAACTGCTGGTGATCATTAACGTCATGATGCGTGATAGCACCACTTGGAAAAGTCCGCAGCAGCCAGTTGCTGCTTGACATCAAACACAGTTGCTACCGCGGACGGTACTGACTGTGTCCAAGTCGCGTTCTGGTTTTTGAGGTTAAAGCTCTGCTATTGTGGTGCTCAACAGCCCAAATACTCAATCCGAAACCTAACCACTGCTTCAGCGATCGTTTCGCCTCCCTTTACCTTGCTGAGCCGGCCTTTTAGGACTGCTTGAGACTTCCCTGCCCGCCACAGTTCGCCCTCCCGCAAAAATTCTCCCTCGAAGCGATAGCCAACATTCTCCTCAGCCCACGGTTTGGCAACAAGAGATATATGCTGCTTAGTGACCACACCCGATATCGTATAGTTCACATCGTACTCGCTGGCGACGTTGGTCGTAATCAGTACTCGTCCCGAAATCTTGTCCTCATCGACGGCAATCTCGAGACAGTCGAACTCACGAAATTCTTTTGGCTTTCGGCCCAGGATAAAGTAATCACCGCGAGGATTGAATTCTGTGGGGTCGTAATCAAAAACAACATCGGGCTCGGCGAACTGCGGTCGTAAAGGCAACTCATCTCGGTCTTGAAAAGTGATTGGAACCCATTCGGTTTGAGGAACAGGTGACGCAGCTTCGTGACGATCAAAAACCAGGTGGCTGCTTGTACCGATCAGAAACGTTGCTATTGCAACAAGAAGGCGACAGAGTGTGCGTTTCATGAATATGGCCCTCCTCAAGAGTTTAAGTTTTACTCCCGAGCAGGATGTGTCAGTAGGGTTCGGGCCACATCACCTGTCTGTGGCTGTCATCGGTGCAAAACGCGTAAACTTCAAGGTGCGAATGGCCGGGAAACTATTGAACCTTGAAATGAATGATGGCTCGCGTCATTTTGGCGACTTGCCTCAGACCGTACTGTGGCACGCATTGCGTGATCACATCGGAAAATTAGATGGCGCGGAGGTCACTCATTTTGTGACCGACAATGTGACCGAAGCCTGGATAGATTTTTCATATCGCGGTCATCGCTTCTCTATCAATGATCAGTTTGGCGCTTATTGGTTTTTTGTGAACGATCCAAAGTGTCCTGATGACATTCTTGAAGCCGTCCTATCTCATTGTGAGCTCGTTCTCGGTACGGCGGGAGGCGGCTCATGAAAAAGTACCTGCTACTGACTACCATTTTGGTCCTCTTCGCGTATGTTGCACTCGCGAGGACTCCAGAGCGAGTGGATGCATCCGCCGAGGAGTATGCCGTTTACTCCGCTGTGATCGCGGATATGTTCTTCGGCGAGAAAGTTCCCTTAGTCGCACAAGCTAGAATCAAGCTTCTGGTGATCCAAGACGCCACTGCTACGGACCATACTAGAGACAAGGCGAAGCAGGGATCGCTTTCTCGACTGAGCCTCTCGCTTTTGCTCTGAGGATAAATGGACGCTTCTTGAGCTGTGTGTGATTGTGGTGTTTCCAAGCGTGATTCGTGGGCAGGTAAGGATCTCCGCAGCGGTTGTGCAATCGATCGATGGAGCCGCGCGGGTCGCCATGTGACCACGTGCCGTAACTGCGAAAAGAAATGAAATAGGCGAGAGGACTGTCGATATTGTTCCACATGATGAGGATGAAGAACCTTTCTGAGATTTACGCGCATACTGTCAGACGTAGTCTGGGGTGTCAAACACAAAAGGCTGCGCACCCATCCGCTTGTATGTTAAGTCCGTGCAAGTTATTCATTGCCTGTGCCAGTCGCCAGCTAGAAAGCGATTGGTCCCAGAGGTGCAGCAGATCGTTCATCCGCTTGGTTGCTTCGAGCCCGTGCGGTAGCCTTTTGATCGTTGCGCCTCGTTTTCCATAAACCCGAACAGTTGCTTGGGCCGCGAGCCCGCATTCGCAAGCTTGGGAAGGAGAACCCCATCATGTCTAAAAAACAGTCCCGGCCTTTCATTGGTATTGACGTTTCCAAACAACAGTTGGAAGTGGCCGTGCACGAGCGCGACTACCAATTCCGTTGTCCCAATAAAATGAACTCCTTTGGCCAACTGGGCGCCGAACTGATCGCTTTGCGGCCGGCGCTGATTGTGCTGGAAGCTACCGGTGGTTTGGAGCTGCCTGTAGTCAACGCCTTGCATGCGGTCGGTTTGCCGGTGCGCGTGGTCAACCCCAGGCAAGTGCGCGCTTTTGCCAAAGCCCTCGGCCAACTGGCTAAAACTGACCGCCTTGATGCGCGTGTGCTGGCCCACTTTGCGGCTGCCATAAAACCACCATTGCGGCCCATTAAGTCAAAGGACGAGCAAGAGTTAGACGCCTTGATGGGCCGTCGCGGGCAACTCGTGGAAATGCTCAGCGACGAGAAAAATCGGCGCGGGTCCGCGACTTCCGACACGGTGCGCGACAAAATCAAAGAGCACATCGATTGGTTAGAGGACTGCATTGCTGAACTCGACCAGCAACTCAAAGCGCTGTTGCAAACCTCGGCCTGCTGGCAAGCCAAAGATAAAATCTTACAAAGTGTCCCCGGCATTGGCCCGGTGACGTCTTTCACGCTGATTGCCGATTTGCCGGAACTGGGTCAGCTTGACCGGCAAAAGATCAGCAAGCTAGCTGGCGTCGCGCCACTTAATCGCGACAGTGGCCAGCAACGCGGCACCCGTCATATCTACGGCGGCCGCGCCCAACTGCGCCGCGTACTTTATATGGCTGCTCTGACCGCCTCACGCCATAACCCAGTGCTCAAAGAGTTCTATCAGCGGCTGCGCTCCAACCAGAAGTCTTTCAAGGTTGCTATCACTGCTTGCATGCGCAAACTGCTGGTGATCATTAACGTCATGATGCGTGATAGCACCACTTGGAAAAGTCCGCAGCAGCCAGTTGCTGCTTGACATCAAACACAGTTGCTACCGCGGACGGTACTGACTGTGTCCAAGCACGGCGTCCTAACGCTTGAGGGTAAGCTACACTAACCGTAAGCGGCAGTTACCCGAATCTTTATGGAAGAAACCGTGATGCCGAAGCGTCTTAAATACGAGACAGGGAGGTGTGTGAATGTCTGTTGTCAAAGTAGTGTCGCCTATCAGCCGTATCGCACGATTGACGTTGCTATTTGTTGCTTCGTGGATCTCGTTCGCGTGTCCCTCCACTGAAACCCCTTCAAACGCATCGCAACAGCCTTTATTCACTATCGCTCCGGGTTCGCCGCTGTCCGTGCAGGACGGACCAAGCAATGTTTTGATCGGCGACATGAACAATGATCGAAAGCTCGATCTAATCGTGGCCTTTTCGCGCGGTCGGCAGATAACGGTTTTAGAGGGCAAAGGCAACGGCCAATTTGGCGCGGCCCTCAGCAACACCACAGTTGCAGATCCCCCAGGTGAGATCGCGGCCGGCGACGTGAACGGTGATGGCAAACTCGATGTCGCTGTGTCGTCTCACGACAGTTATGGAGTCGTTTTATTAACAGGAGACGGCAAGGGTGGTCTAACTAGCGCGCCGGCTTCTCCGATCGTGATGAGGCAGGGCAAGCATCCGCATACACACGGTCTGGCTATCGTGGATGTTAATCGAGACAACAAACCCGATCTGATCACTTGCAACAGCACCGACAACGATATCTCACTCGCATTTGGAGACGGCCGCGGTAATTTTACTCGTGCACCGCAATCGTACCCCGTTGGCCCAAGCCCATATCCATTTGGCACCGGCGACGTCAATAACGACGGCCAACTTGACATCGTTGCCACTGCGACTGCAACTGGACCTCAACGCAGAGAACAACTTCCACACAGCCGAGCGTTGACGTTGCTCTTATCCGACGGAAAAGGCGGCCTCTCACCACGCCAACTTCCTCTCCGCACCGGTGAACCATGGTTTGCTGTAATTGCGGATCTGAATCGTGATGGTAAAGCAGACATCGTCGCAACTCATCACGATCAAAGTGCCATGACGGTGCTGATTGGCGATGGTCGTGGCGGGTTCACTGAAGCAAATGGATCACCATTCGACTTTGGAGCTTCTCTTTATCATTTTATCGTCGCCGATGTGGATCGCGATGCGACGATGGATGTCGTTGCGACTAGTGGCAACAGCCTACGCGTGCTGTTGAACGATGGCCGCGGTGCTTTTAAGTCGTCAGCTTCGATACCGATTGGACCAGGCGCATGGCGCCTGGCCACTGCCGATCTAAATGGCGACGGTACTGTTGATATCGTGACGAGTAATTCCGAGAGCAACACCCTTAGTGTATTGCTGAGTAAACCGAGCTCGCAATGATGGCTACTTTCTGATGAAAGTACGTTTGGATAACTGCTTTCCGTTTGGACCATCGACTGTCATCTCAATTTTGAGAGTTTTGCCGTCAGGCGAGAGCATCCACTTCCGCGTCGCCTGAACAGTGACAGCACCCTCGGGAGTATCAAATGTTGCCTGTTCGGTGACTTCGATGCTGTTGCCGCCGGCTCCCAATTTAGCTGTCCGCTTGCCCTTACCGCTCTGACCGCCAATACCTTTCGGCGTGAACTCCACTTCTTTGCCGTCAAGCATGTAGCTGTCGGGCACGACTTGTTCTCCCTGTTCTGTCATCAACTTCGTCTCCAGAGAGAGCTTATCGCCCGTCTGCACGACGGTCATGAGTTGGTCCATGCCCGGTGGCAGTCCTTCACTATTAGCTTTGTTCAGCGCCCAAGTGCCACTGAAACCAACTTTCGCTGTGCTCGCCTCTGTGTTTTGCTGGTTAAGTCTGGCGACATTCTCCAGCATCTTCCGCAGCTCGCTTTCCGGCAACCAACGACCGTTCACCATCACGCCTACACGCTTCGACAGATTAGTTACCGATTGAAGCGGATTGGCGTCGAGTAGGAGCAAGTCTGCGCGTAGGCCGACTTCGACCGTGCCGAATGCGCGGGATGTTTTCGTAATTTCAGCGAAATATTCTGCTGGATTACGGGTGGCCGCTTCGATGGCCGCGTAAGGCGATAAGCCTGCCTCAACGAAGCTCTGCAATTCTCTGTGCGTAGCAAAGCCTGGGACGAGAAAGAACTGCGGTGAATCGGGGCCGATAAGTAGCTTCGCACCGGCCGCATGTAACGCCCTTAACACCTTGTTGCGCAATTCTATGTAGCGTTGCCGCTCGCCGGCTGGAGCAGGGTTACTCGCCGTTGACTGTTTCTGTTTAGCGAACCCCTCGCGCATCTTGGCTGGGATGTATTGCATCTCAGGCCACTTCAAAAGGTCTTCAGGTTTAGCGTCGGAGACGACCAATTTAAATAGAGTTAGTGTTGGGTCATTGTAGACGCCGGCCTTGCGTGTGGCTTGGGCAATTGCAGAAAGCTTGCTTTCGTCAATGTGTTCGAGCACCGGGCCGAGCACGACCTGCGAGGATGTAGGTTTCACAGGCGAATCGTCCGCGACTATTGCCTGGAGGTAGCCGTCTAAATGCTCGATGGAAGTTTGTTGCGCGTCCAACGCGCGTTTCAGCCCGACCGTCGCAGTGACGTGACCTGCCAGGGGGATGCCCTCGCGTTTCGCGGTTGCCACAATCGCCGCGTAAGTCTCCGGCGATAATCCTTCATGAACTTTAAGCAGATCGTAGCCCGCTTTTTTCTGTTCAACTACGACGCGCTCTGCCGCTTCCGGCGTCGGCACGTTGTTGCCCAGCAGCGGCGGTCCTGCGGTGTAAATAGATGGCCCCAGCAACTCGCCTTTCGCCACACGTTCGCGCAACTGCAGATGCTCCGGCTTGCCGATCATGTTTCTGATGGTCGTCACGCCGTTCGCCAAAAACAGTTGCAACTGCTGACTCGTCAGATCATCCTGTTGACCCGTTCCAGCGAATAAGTGCGCATGCATGTCCGCGAGCCCGGGCATGAGGTATTTCCCGCGACCATCAATCTCGAGCGCGCCGGCAGGCACTTTCGTCTTGTCCGCAGGAACGATTTGAGCAATTCGCCCATCAACAATGATGACCGTCTGGCCCTCCAAGATTCGTTCGCGGTCGAAGGGGACGACGTTAACGTTGATGAAAGCAATTACCCGTTGTTGTGTTTGAGCAAGTGAAGTCGGGACAACGAGCGTGCTGAAGATAACGAGGGCGAGCAGTAGTTTTTTAATCATAGGCATGCAGGATTGCAGAAGTTGTCAGCCGCGACAACTGAATTGTGCTGAGCAGGACTTTTTGAGGGGTATATCGGTTTTTTGTGCCTTTTGTGCTTCTTTGTGGCTACAACTCTCCCAGCAAAGCAAAGAACTTGTCACGGTAACTGCGGCTCAACGCGGCGAATGTTCGAGGACATTGTTTCTGCTAACCATTTCTCAATACGCTGCCACATGTCCAGCACATTCGCACGGTCGGAGATGGTGTGGCCTTCGCCTGCATAACGCAAGAGCGTGACGCGCTTGTCTTGTCTGTAAAGCGCGGTGAAGAATTCTTCTGCCTGCTGAATCGGGATGAAATCCAGCTCACCGTGGATTAATAGTAACGGAGTCTCAACTTTGTCTGCGCGATAAATGGAACTGTTTTCACGATAACGATCCGGCTCCTTCCATGGTGGACCACCCATGCCCATCGAGCCTTTCTCGAGTTGCAGCATACGCAGAATTTGCGCTGACTCGGGCCGGCCCGAATCGCCGTGCCGGTACTGTCCGTAGAACGTTCCATACAGACTGGCAAAGTTAGAAAAACCTGCACTCGCAATTGCCGATCGAAACCGGTTTGTTTGCGTAATCAAACCAAGCACTGCGAAGCCTCCGTCACTTTGGCCCAACACGGCGATGCGATCTGGATCGGCCGAGCCATGTGCTATCGCCGCATCCAACGCTGGTATAACGCCGTTGAGGAGTGGTTCAAGTGCGTGAGAGTCGGATGAAGCCTTGGTCTCCGGCATACTCGGTACCAACACTGCGTACCCGAGCGCAGCGAAGAGTTGTGGATGCTCGAAGCTCACACGATACGGCGAGAACGACGATGGCTCGTTAACTCCGTAAACTGAGGTTGGGTAAACGATCGTAACTACCGACACGCGCGTGCCACTGACATGGTTGGGAGGTAGCAGCAGCCACGCATTCAACGCCGTGCCATCCGTCGCTTTGTAACTCAGGCGTTCCGCGCGACCGAGTTTTACGTCCTTCATCCATTCGTTTGCGTGCCAGATCGTAAAGTAGGAAGTGAGTGGACGACCAACACCTCCTGAGAGCCACAGTTGTGATCCGGTTGGACCATTTGCGATGTAGAGTGCGGCATCGCTTTTGGGCGCGGTGGAGAGTAAGCGTGCGTCTGGTTGTGGTGGCGCAGGAAGCTTCGGTTTCGGCTCGGAAGGCTTATTGATTGGCGACGTGTTTTGAACCTCTGCGCCTGAACGAGCATCGATTACGTGACGCTCCGTACCCCAGTTCACCGCTGAATAACCGGCGTCGGCGTCGCCTGCTCGCTCAGCCTTTTCGAAATAGTTTGCGACCGGTTCACGCTTGTTGCGCGAAAAAGTGATACAGCAACCATCCGGTGTTACTGAAAGCGAATGGATACGACCTCGCGCGAGAGGCTTCCGCACACCTGTGCGAAGATCGACTGTTACTAGCTCCACGCCCGGAGAATCGGTTTCTTGCTTTGAGGGTGATTCCAGCACGGATACTGATGGAATCTTTCCGTCGAACGCTTGCTGCCACGCTGTAGCCACATTGCGCCCGCGAAGTATGCGAACGTGAAATAGACCACTTCGCACCGCGCCCGGCTCCCACGACATGATCGCGAGACGATCCCCATCAACCCACGCGATCGGTGGATCACTCAAACCGATTCGCGGTTCGACATTAGGCACAACTGAAGCTGCCGCTGTTCCGACCGTCCAAATCCACGCACGCACAACAGCATTTCGATCGACTGACAGGAACGCAACGCGCTTGCTGTCAGACGACCAAACCGCATTGAAGAATCCGATGTATGCAGTTGATCTCGGACTCAACGAACGAAGTGTACGAGTCTTAACATCCAGGAGTGATAAATCGTTCGCAGGAACACTGTCCAACCAGCGACTCGTTTTCGTGAATTCGATCGTGGCATAACTTCCATTCGGCGCCCACACCGCCGCCCCCACGCGCCGCAACTGAAACATATCGTCCGGTCGGAACGTGCGTGTTTGTGCGGTTACGAATATGGAAGCAAGAAGGAGTGAAATGAAAACGGCAGAGACAAATCTCATATGACGATCCATTGTGCGCAGCGCCGAAGGCGCGAAATATAATAGCCAGGGGCAAGCGCTGAGCGCAGCGAAGCGCGTCGCCCCTGGTTACGTAAAGCAATTGCGAAGTGAGCACTGAAAGTGCGAAATATCATCACCCGTTATTCCGCTCTTTCAGAGCTCCACAGTCATAATATTTTGTTACCCAGGGGCGACGCGCCTCGCTTCGCTCGGCGCTTGCCCCTGGCTATCATATTTCGCGCCTTCGGCACTGCGCATTTCTTGGCCCAACAAAATCTGCGCGCTTATGGTCCAATCACATCTCACTGCGCATTCATGGTCCAATCACGTTGCGGAAAGGCATGTCGGACATTGCTTCGTCAGCCGTCTTTTCGCCGGTTGCTATTTTGATCAATGATCCGGAGAAGGTGCCGATTAGGTAGCCAGTCATCGCGACGAGTTCATGAACTATCTGGAAGCTCGCGACGTGGTTGTCATTCGGGAGCATCGCGTTGTGTTTAAAGAAAAGTACTCTCGGATTATCGAGCAGACCAAAACCGCCGATCGGTAGCTTCGCATTAAGCTTCACGAACAGTCGCTCTAACCCCGCTTCCGCAGTGTGTTCAGACAACGCGACATAACACTGAAGAATGCTCACGTCGTCCAATTCATCTTCGAGGCCCGGCAGGAACGACAACTCCAACCACCAAAGATCGAGTTTTACCAGCACCCTGTCGTACGGCACAGCACCGGCAGCCGGAACGAGCTGTACCTGGTAGGCTTCTTGCGACAACAACTCAGCGAACCGCTCGAGTTCGACTCTGTGCTTCTCACTAGTGAGTGACATCGCGCGCTCCCGGGTTGCAAATCATTCTAGTCGTGCAAGGCCTTGCCAATCTTTTCCGGTTTCGGCTCGGGAGGATTCTTTTTGAAATCAAACTTGAGACCCATACCGGCCAGCAACTCCTCTACGACAGGGTAGGGATTCCTATTTGATATCTCGAGGCGTAACCACCGTCTCATATCGTCGGAGGACATCCCTGGGACAAGTTTTAAATATTGTTCCTGCACAAATAGGTCTGTTCCTGACGTGAGTATCCTTTCACGTGCTTGAATTTCCAGGGGTGCTCTGCTCTGTACACCCATGGCATAAATATCGTTGGCAGTTTTGTGGATGAAATTTGCATAAAAGTGACCGGCGCTAATGAAACGTAACTCTTTCAGTTTTCTCTCAAGCGGAGAAGGCCCCAATTCGGCCAGTTTTTCCTTTTGACTCCCGATCCACCTATAATATTTTTTCTTTATTCTTTCCTCGTCGGCTTTCCACACGTCCATTTGTTGGACAAGTCCCAATTCCCTTATTGCAACTTCTTCGGCTCTCTTTTTCTTGTCCGTATATTTCCGGTAAGCCCCAATCGCACCCAAGATTGCTCCGGCCCCGATTAATAGCCAGCCGATCGGCGTCACGGTCGCTGCTCCAAGCAGCAAACCTCCGCCGACTGCGGTAAACACTCCTTTGGCCACTGTCCACTTGGCAGTTGATTGCCTCATTTTCTGGGTGGTTTGTGCTTGCCGGGCGGCCTTCAAAAGACCTTCATGTGCCAGGTTATCTCGGAGATGCTGCAAACGCGCTACGTTACGTTTGGCCTTTGAGTGAGCATACAATCCTCTCAATATATCAACGGCTCCAGTTGCTATGCCCGCGCCTCCAGCCACGGTTTGCGCTGTCGCTGCCATTGCAGGATTGGCCACAATGTTGGCGGCGTGAAAAGCGCTCGTTGCCGATTGCTGTGTCGCACTGGCAAGACCGCTGAGGCCGGCGCCCATGCCGATTCTGTGTTGCGCTGTTGTCGTGGCGGAATCACTCGCCTCCCTAAATCCTTTATATGTATCGACGAGAGAAGTAGCTGTTCCCGCACCGGCGCTAATTGCACCCATCCACGATAATCCCTGGCCAAGGTCTGACGCTAGTGGTACGGTTTCGGTGAAGAGATTCTCGGGCCTGGTGAATAAGATTGGCCCCCTATCGGAAGCGGCTTTGGCAACAGCAGAAGTGGCCCCAAGACCAAGTAAGCCGTAGTGGCCCAGATCCCTTTTGTCATCGCGGTTGTAATTTTCCCGTCGCGTCCCCAGCCCGGAACCAGGAATGTTCCCATATGTTCCCGTTGGATCAGCGTTAAAGAATCCTCGCTCTTCGTCGAACCAATCTCGCTGGATGATTCGCTTCAACGACAAGTCTTTCTTCCCGCCCTTGCTGCCGTTTTGTTGCACGACGTGAGTTAATTCGTGAGCAATCAACTCCTGACCTCGACGGCTATCAGGGCTGTATTCGCCACCTCTAAAAAACAGGTCGTGGCCTGTCGTAAATGCACGCGCGTGCAAAGAGCGATTGAGAGTGTCTGAGTCGGAATCAGCATGCACTCGCACGGCGCTAAAATCTGCGCCGAAGGATTTCTCCATTCGCGTCAGCAATCCATCGGGTAAAGGCTGACCGCCGCCACGAGCGCGATCGATTGCGTTTTCGACTCCCGACGTTACACTTGCTGGACCACCATCACGCTTGAACTGGACCGGAGTGTCGTTCTCGTCTTCTTCGGTTGGGGCTTCCTGACGCTGAATCGTGTTTGACTTAGTTTGGACCGGATTCTCTTCTTCCTCGCTGAGTTCCTGACGCTGGATGAGTGGCGTGATCGTAGACGCGAGTGACTTGGTTTGAATTGTCTCCTGATCTTCTTCCAAACCCTGGCGCTGGATCTGCGGCGCCGCGGACTTGGACATCACGCTCGCGGCGACGCGGTCTGCTTCACGTTCGTAATGATCGTTTGCGGGACCTACAGCAAGCTTCGCCTGAAGAATTTGCCGAACAGCGCGGTTGCCAACTGTCCGCTGCAGCGCAAGGACGTCATTGGGCCTGAGCGCCGAGGATTGCGACGCTATCGCGCGCTGTAAGACATCGTGATCCGGGCAACACTCGTGCTTGCTTGCAGTCTGCAGAGTCCGCTCTGAAGTGCGTCGCACGGTCGCGACTCTTTCAACGTCGTAGGTCTTAGTCTTCAGAGTCATGATGAATTCGCTGTCTCTTAGATAACGGGTGAGATCTGGAGCACGCCTCAAACGTCGAATCTTACTCGGTCCGTGCCTCAGACATCGGTGCCTCAGACTTCGCCTTAGGCTTCGGAGCCTCAGGCTCCGGAGCTTCAAAAGTCACTTTCCCATCTATGAAGTAGATGCCGAACGATTTCTTTATGTTTGGTCTTATCCTATCGCCTATTGTGTTGTACTGCTCCTCTGCGCGGTAATTGCCTTGGTCGTCCGAGATCTGAAAAGCGAACCCGGCGGCCTTTTTCTTCACCTCTGCGTCTGCTGACTCATTCTTGAAGAACTCAAAACACACACTACAGGGGGCTCCATTCTGAACAAACCCCACCCACTTCTGTCCCCGCCCCTTGGGCCAATTCTTCTTCAGCTTATCCCAGAGACCCTTCTCTGCGTGGTCATGCCCCGGCGTGCCCTTATCCCTCTGTCTCCACACTCCGTTCTTGACATAAAGATAAGATAGGAGCCCTTTCGGAAAGGTGGTGAGCTTAGGTGGAAGGGGCGGTCGTGTCGCTGTCTTCGGAGCCTTTGCGCCTTCAGCCTTGGGTTTCGCTACTGCCGCTAATTTTGCTGCCGCACTCGCCGTGGCAGCGTCGTCTCGAATCCACCCGCCACCTCCGCCGCCTCCGCCGGCCCCCGCATCAAACCTAAAACCCACCCTCGGTCCGCCTTCGCCGGTTCTGAGGATCTGGTTTAAATCGTCGTATATCTCTCCGGGTCTGGCGTGTGCCATTTGCCAGTGTTTCGCTAGGTCGGCTGGGGGATCTGTTGCTGCTCCACCACCCTGTTGCTCCCACTCGCCACCCGCCAAAAGCTTCCATTTCGTCCGCTGTACGACCCCGGTGCTTCCCATGTGCGCGGCGGGACTGATCTGGGGCGCGATTTCTGATGAGGGCTGTTGCCTCAGGCTCCAGGCTCCCATTTCATCCGCTTCCCTCTCCAGCGATGCATCATCATTAGCCGCTAATCCCTTAGCGAGTAACGTTGTAGGTCTTACTCTTCCCTGTCGCTGCTGGACAACGTGCCAGGCTTCATGGGGAAGATGCTCCTCTTCATTCGGCCCGAGATAAATGTCCGTGCCCTGCGTAAAGGCGTGCGCTTGAAGCTCGGCAGGCTTGGCTGAGTTGTAGTGAACCCTCACATCATCCATTGATATGCCGGAGAGGCTTTCGACTCCGGATTTGAGGTTATCGGGCAGGCCGGTCTCGCGTCTGCTTAGCGAATGACCTTTTATCGGTTTGTCCTCTTCGGTCCGATGGAGCATGCGCTGGACGACGCGGTTGCCTACGGTTCGTTGTAACGCAAGGATGTCAGCCGGCCGGAGTGCAGCAGGGTTTCGTTGCAAGACATTGGCGGGATGCTGCCGTTGTTCAGGCTCATGCTCAGTCAACACAGTTTGCATCGACTGGCGCTGAACGACGGCGACAGATGTGCTGTTGTGAGTCTTGTGCTTCAGGGCCATGACCTCTTCACGTCGTCGCGGCTTCGGCTTGCTTATTGTTTCGCAATGCTTCCTCCAACACCTGAATCGCGCCGCTGATGCGCAGCATGGTTTCGCGGACATAAGCCTGCTCTGTTTCCAACTCTTTGAGCCGTGCTTGTCCGATCTCAAAATCCTTTCTCAATTCTTCGAGTCGCTTCTGTAGTTGTTCTTCCATAATTGTTCCCTACTGAGTCGTTGAAAAAAGTGCAGACATAGCCTGCGAAGCAGGCGGAAGCATAAAGCCTGGGGCGTAAGCCCCAGGACCCAAAGCACAACAGATTTTCAAGCCCGCGAATGCGGGCGACAGAATGATCGTCGCAAACGTTAACGATTTGCAGCCACCAGGCTGCCGCCCATTTCATGGGCTCGCAAACTTAATTTATTTTAATCCTGGGGCTCACGCCCCAGGCTGTATGCTTGCGCCTGCTTCGCAGGCTTAGAGCCCAAATCCTTCTGTAGCGTTCGAACGGTGTCCTGTAGCTCGGCGATGACGCGTTGCTGTTCTTTAGCCACCCTGGTCAGGATGGGTACGACCTCAAATGGCGAAATGCTTTTTCGATCCTCACTGGCCACGTTGTCCGGCATGTCTTCGGCGATGAAACCCAGATTCTGCCGGAACGCTTTCTCGCCTTTGTAATCGTATTTGACGGGGGTTAGGTTTTGCAGCGTGGTCATCGCCTCGAGAGCGGTGAGGTCGGAGATGTTTTCCTTAAACTCACGAGAGCACGACATTTCGAGAGTAAACTCCTCCTGATACTTAAGCTGGTCTGCCTCCGTAGTAACTGCCTGTGTGCCTGCTCCTCGTGCGCTAATGTATCTCTTAAAATGCGGAGAATAAATGCCTATCTTGCCCCCACAGGAAATCTTTCCGCTAATTTTCACGTCTCCGGAAGCAGCATCAATTTTCATCCGCTCCACCATCTTTTTTGGATCCGCGAAGGGATCCAAGGTTTGGAAAATCAAGTGGCCACTTCCGGCGGCGTTGTCTTCACAAATAATTCGTCCCGATGGAAGCTTGTGAACAGAATCCCAATAAGTATAGAGGTCTATGTGGACCTTGGCCCCTCCCTGACCCAACCCATTCATCAACGTGAGCGTTGGCCCCAAGCCGCTCTGGTTGTCCTTGCGGATGTGTAGTGAACTCCTCGGAGCGCTCGTCCCGATACCGACGTCGCCGCTGATGCTGACGAAGCCGCCGATGCCGAGGCTGCCGCCGATACTGAGATTGGTGCCGATGCCGATGTCTCCTCCATTGGGGTTCAGCAGTAAGGGATAGTGTTTCGTCAAATCAGCAGGATCAGTCGACTGTAGCCAGAAGCCCTTGTCGCCGCCGCTGCCAATATCAAGAACCGGGTTGGCTGTGCTCCCAGTTGTTGTGCCTCTTAATCTGGCTATATGTCCTGCTGACTGTGTTCCCCCTGTTAACGCAGGCACAGCACTACCATTTCCTACTACATGAAGTTTGGTCGCAGGCTCGGTCGTGCCGATGCCGACGTTGCCGGTGCCATCGATTCTGAATCGAACTGTATTGCCGCCCGTCCGCACTTCGAATTTACCACCGGCGATTGTTGGTCCAACATTTTCCTGATTCCAGAAGTAAGCACCTGATTGATCGTTGTTCACCGTGGAATTGGTCGACAGCTTCAACGCGCCGGCCACTTCGAGTTTTTGACCTGGAGAACTCGTCGTGCCGATGCCGACGTTCCCGCTGCTATAGATTTTGAATCTCGGTATATCTCCGTTCGTCCGCACCTCGAAGCCGAATCCGGCGATCGTTGGCCCAACATTGTGCTGATTCCAGAAGTAAGCTGCTAAATTATCGTTGATCACCGTGGGAGTGAACGTTAGCTTTAAAGCGCCGTAAACTTCGAGTTTGTGTCCCGGAGCACCCGGCGTGCCGATGCCCACGTTGCCTGAGTCCCTTTTTATCGTCAGATACGTAGTATCGAGGACTGAAGCATCTTTCCTCGCTCTAATTCTCAACTGGTCGCCCACCTGATCATAGTCCAGACCGAATTGCGGATTCGGACTGGTCTTTGACGTGAAAGAAAGCGTGCCGTCGAGCGAGATGTCGCCCAGATTAGTGCCGCGCGGAATAAAGCTACTTGCAAGCTTACGCACGGTACTATTGACAGTGCCATCCGCGGCGATCCGCGCGAGAATGACGACCGTGCCGTCACTGGCTGGTGATTTCGTGGCAACAATTTTCGGAGACTGCACTTTGCGCGTAAAGTTCTCCGTTCCCCCGGGCGGAGGATATTTGTCGGCTGACTCAGTTGAATTGGCTTCATCAAAAGCAATGGTGATCGAAACATCCTGCTGACCGGTGGACTGACGAGCGGCCTGCACATCAGCAGCGCTTAGCGTACGGGAAGCCTCGAGGCTGATCTCACGACCCAAACTATCGATAGCCGAGCCGGGGCTGATCACAAAATTATCGCCGGATTTCGTAACCCGAAGTCCATCCCGGACTACTCCCCACTCATGCAGCAGACAATTGTGGTTGCGCAGCGATTCCTCGTGGTATTTCTGTTCGTCCTGAAAGTCGCGGACGACCAAAAACTGAGACTTGAAATAGATCGGGCGTTTAGGAGCGGACATTTTTGTTCTCCTTCACTGGTTTCTTCACCTCGTCAGTGATTAATGTATCAACACCGAGAGTGGCGCGATATTTAGTTTTACCGGAGTCGTCTCTATCGGAGTAGTCTCCGATTTGCATGCTCGAAAACCTGGTTTCCAATTCATAGAAAGTGTGTGCCGGCTTCTCCAACTCAATGATGGCGTGGGCGATCTCTCGAGTCCGCTGGACAGTTTCCTCTGTCGGGTCAGTCAACCACACTGAGACTCTAAAGAAATGCAACGGAGCGGTGTCAGTCTGGAATTGGGGGTAAAGTGCTTTGAAGTCATTACTCGGAACGGCGTATTCGTCGATCTCCGGCGTCGTTTTAGTGAAAATTTTGAGTAGCTCAGCCAGATTATCTTTCGTTCCTCGACGCCGGTAACGCTGAATAATGTTAGCTATGAAACCGCGTTGTGCCCCTTCGCCGAGATCGGCACGCAGAGTCAAAGCCGCCCAACTGGCAAGCCAGGGTAAGAAGTCCGTCGGCGTGTTGTCAGGATCGAAAAGAGTCGGTATGCGGTCAATTGTTTCTTCCAGACTGCGCGTCTCAGCGCCTGCTTTCGCGCCCGGAATAGCTTTGCTGTCGTGGCGGCCAAGCAGTAATTTTTCAAAGGCGGAAAGATAATCATTCAGGAACGAATGCTCGCGGTAAATCGCCGGCAGGTAATCCAGCAACTTGTTCGATTCGGTTGTATCAACTGGCTTCATGCGCTTTGCTAAAGTTGACCTGGGGCTTACGCCCCAGGCTTTATGCTCTCGCCTGCTTCGCAGGCTACTGGCTTCATGATTAAGTTTCTCATCCCGGGACGACAGGAACTTCGATGTCGCTCTTCTCCAGACTAAATTTGACCAACTCATCCGGATTGAGTTTGATGGCCACCAGCTCATTACCTTCTTTAATTTGCCGGTCATCAACTACGTCGTGAGCCGTGATGATTTGTTTTCCTTCGATTTTGGTGACGAAATCCACGCCGGGTATGCGGTCCAGTTGGCGATAGATTTCGGAAACGTACACGTTACGGCCAAATGGCCACGTTTCAGGATTGAGAAATTGCGTGATCCTCTTCTCGACTTCCTCCTTAACAGTCTTTTCCACTGCGTCCGGTTTGAGAGAGAGGTTGACGTGCACGCCGATAGTTACGAAACGCGGGCCAACAACATGAACGCGAGTTGTCAGCAGGCGGCGTGGCTCGAGGTACTGGTTTACTTTCTCCAGCAGATCGCGAGAAATTCGATCGGCCACAGCTCTCGTAGTCGGATTCGTATGGCTTGAAATACACAGCCAATACCGATTTACGCCCTCAACCTCGTACCGTCTCCAGTTAGGCGGAGGCGTAAAGGTCACGAGACCGCTGGCAGTCCAATTCGACGTGCCGTCAGCCAGATGGTGCTTGTCATTTGTGAGTTTGTCCCAATCTTTACCATCGAAATACTCGAACGTAAGAGAGTAGCCGCCTCCTGTTTGTGCGAACTTAAAACTGATCGATTCAAAGACTCTGCTCGATCCAAGATAGAGACAAGAGATTTCTTTCCGTGATGTTGGCTTCCACAGTAAGACTGTTTTGCCGCTTCCGGCACTTGCCGCGGTTTCGTCGCTAAAGATTCTTCCGTCGGACCAAAAGACCGTATCAAACAATACTGCGGTCGGAACGATGACTACGCTCACGTGCTGATCAGCGATCGCGTATGGAGTATTCGTCGTCAGATTGCATCGAGGTATGCAGTAAGCACGCGATACTTCCTGATCGGCAGCTCGTGCCAGCCGCTCGAAGTCTTCACAACTGATTGCGCGATCCTGTTGTCGTAGCTTGAGCACGACGTTGCGCACTTCATCACGCAGGGCGACTTCCGTTGTTTCTGGCGGTCTACTGACCATGCCGCGGTTGCGCTTCGAAGGTATTCTTTTGACGCCGTCTATCAATCTCAAAAAGGCGCACACGTTCGCATCGGTCACGCGATTCAACCGGTAGATCTGCATCTCTGCCAGATAGGCAAAAAGTTCGACCAGAGTAATCCCCGGATCGGACTCGTTATGGTTGGTCCATTTCGGCGCATGCACGGGAATCAGCGTGTGTGCTTCCGCCACCAGATCAGCGAAAGTCAGATCGTCGAGATTTGGCAATTTGATCGGCATGCTAATGCGTCAACAGCGCCGAAGGCGCGAAATATGACAGCCAGGGGCAAGCGCCGAGCGCAGCGAGGCGCGTCGCTCCTGGAAAAAACCAAAGTGGACCGTGAAGCTCTGAAAGAGCGGAATAACTCGCGATGATATTTCGCACTTTCAGTGCTCTCCTCGATTTATTTTTGCTAACCAGGGGCGACGCGCCTCGCTGCGCTCGGCGCTTGCCCCTGGCTATCATATTCCGCGCCTTCGGCGCTGGGCCCCTGGCTTCCATATTCCGCGCCTTCGGCGCTGTGTCCCTGGCTATCATATTCCGCGCCTTCGGCGCTGGGCCCCTGGCTTCCATATTCCGCGCCTTCGGCGCTGGGCCCCTGGCTTCCATATTCCGCGCCTTCGGCGCTGGGCCCCGTTAGTTCCGACTTATGCATATCTTCAAGTCTTCAAATTGATCGTGTGCGTACCCGAGTAAACCAAAAAATAGGCGCCGGCCTTTTCTACATCCGAGCTACCCTGGGCCGGGGTCAATTTCAAACTCTTCACATGATCGACACCTGACAGCGCCTCGATCAGCGCATAGAGATTGGACTCGTGCGGATAGCGTCCGAAATCCCAGCCATTCCCGTCCATACCGCCAGTCAACGGGTGCAGGTAGTTGGAAATTGTGCGTGCAATGACCAGCTTGATTTCCCCGGCGCCGTCGAAAGACACCGGAGCCACATCAATCTCTACGTTGATCCCTAAGTACTTTGGGCCAGTCACGATCAAATCGGCGAGCGGATTTTGCCGTCTGGCAATAAACTCCTGCACGCGTCCGATCAATTCAATACTGGGTGCCGACTTTGCTTCGGTCGAGCGCGGGATAATGATGAGGCTCACTGTGCCGTTCCGAATCAACTTCGTTTTGCTCGCAGTGTCATCGCTTATCAAATTCGTCAGCGGGAGACACTTGGCACGTGCGACTTCCGTTGAGGCCAACAATGCCAGATCCTCATAGTCTTTCAGCGTGACTGCGCGATCGCCGTGACGCAGCGCTCGCGGTGCGCGCTTGCGCAGCGAATCTGTTGTTTCGGCTTCAGAGCCACCGGTTACGGGCAGATGATTAACGACCTTCCGGACGTAAGGCACCGTAGTTTTCAACTGTGTGATCACGCCCGCGGGTTTGTTGCCGACAGCGCCGCCACCAGTTCGGTAGCTTGACATGCGTATATTCCCGCTTCCAGCCGGCGGGATGAGTCCGTTCTGTCCGTCGCCGAAACGAACTTCGCCGGTCAGGTTATCCAGAACGTAATGGCGATCGCGTGGTCCAGATCCATAGAAATCAGGTGTCTGGTCCCAACGCACCCAAATTTCTTTCGGACGATCAGTCGACGTCGTAACTGCTGCACCGGCGCGTTCATTAGCGGGCGGGAGCTCCGGCTCGCGAATGTAGAGTTGCGACCCCGCCAGAACCGGTGCGCGGATCGTATGAAACACTTGATTCGCAGTCTGATTACTCGAACCAAGAACTTCGTCTTCGATGGTGATAGCCTGGGTCGCCATCGTCGTGTTGAGAAGCAATCCGCGCCACTTTGGCTCAAACTGATACTTCCCACTCTTCCAAATTGCGCGCAGCCAATAACGCTGCAAGCCAAACTCGCGGCGCTCACGGAAATCGGGAGGCGCAAGAAATTCTATGAGGCCGGACTTACTAAGATTGTCGGAATGATCGCGCACAGTCAGTTCGGACCAGGTTGTGCCGCTCGAATACTCCCAGATGAGCTCAGGCTTTTTACTGTCGGGAGAAATCGTAATGCGGGTTTCGCCCTGTTTGAATTCTGCCAGGGCGGCATACAAACTGATCTTGCGGTTGGGAAAGTTTTCCAGACCGGGTGGCAGCGTGAAACCGAGATAGACAGTTGGATTGATATCCTTCACGACCTTAAATGGTTTGAAAGGTGAGTCAGTGACATTCTGGTATTCGAAATCGTTGTAAGTAAAAACGACTTCAGGCTTCACGAAGGTTGGTGGACTTGTGATCGCGGGTTGAGTGACGCTGTAGTCAACTGTTAGCGAACCGATCAAAGGCGGCGCGAGGGTTCCGGGAACCAGCTTGTATCCTTTGGCTGGATCATTCGAATCGTTGAGCACAAAATGCGCCTCTTTACCATAGTTGCCGCCGGTAATACGGCAGCGAATCCAGAAGCTCTCGATGCCGTTTATAGTCGTGGAGACTGGTTGTTTGGGAATGGTGAGAGTGATATCGCCGTTCTTCGTCAGGTTGGTCGTGGTGTCACCGGTTTTAGTCAATGAATACCACGAATTGCCATCCCAGATCTCAAACACCAGGTTCACGCCAGCGGCTTGCGGTGAGTTCGCTATGCTGATGTGAAGAGTTATTGTCGCGCCGTTTTTGTTGAATGCTGCCGGTTGTGCGAGGTACAAAGTGTCGCCGATCTTCGGTCTTTCACCGAACGGGAAAAAACCTTTCACCACGTCCACTTTCGTGTCATTCACGATTGCGTGATCTACTTTCAATCCGGTTGACTTGGATGTCGCCGCTTTTATCTTAAGGGACTGGAGCTCAGGCAACTTCCCCGCTTGTCCGTATGGGTCCGGTGGGATTGGCGTGACCAAACGGCAACGCAACCAACACTTGTTTATTCCGTTAACGTCACTACGCCGAAACGGCTTTAAATTCTGGAGAGTTACCTCTCCACTCTTAGTCAAACCTGCGGTTCCATCGCTGACGTTTGGTGCTGCTAAATTAACCCATTGCCTGCCATTCCATGTGTCCCAGGTCACTAATAGCGGACTCGGCGTCACGTTGGCCTTCTCTTCAAAAACAAGGGTCAGAGTTGTCAGATCGGGATCACTGAGAAGAGTGTCAATTGCGATATAAACCGAGTGCTCGACTTTACCATCTGTGTGAAACAATGAAACTTCTTTAGCCGAGATTGAATTGATGAGCGTACTGTTGTTACCCCAGTAATCCTCTGGGCGCCGCACGAACAGTGAGTCCAGTTGCGCGGCCGTGACAACTAGTTCCGCATCAGTTTCAAATACAACTGGTGCTGTTTCGCTTTCATTATTCACGGTTGCAACCTGTGTCCCGGCCGGAACCAGACCATCGACAATACTTCCATTAGCCAACGAGAAGGTTAGCGGCACGCGCGCCGGTTGCGGCGGCAAAAGCGAAGCTCCGATCAAGTCGAGGAACGCTAACTGGTTCTTGTTCGGAACCTGATTGAGCCGCTCGATGATCAGTTCAGCGTAACGGCCGAAATATTTCGACGAGGGCGCGGCTCGCACCTTTGTCCGGAGAGAACGCATCACCTGAATAGGATCGCAAAAGCTGGAGTAGCTGCCGGACTACATCATCAGATGTCCGCGAATCAATGGGGGGCGCTGGCAGCATTGACTAAGCGGGACTCCTTTCGAGATAGAACGGGTAGACCAGATTGAAAATGTTGTTCGTAGCGCGGACTTGATACTCAATGCTGATCAAGAGCACCTCGCCGCTGTCGCCATCGGCCTGCACCTGAACGTCCAGTACGTCAATGCGCGGTTCGAAATAGAGGAGTGCATCCTGGACTTCCTGGGCCACACGACCTGCAGTGGAAGCCGAGTTGACTTCAAAAACCAAATCGTAGATGCCGCAGCCAAAATCGGGTCGCATCACACGTTCGCCTTTCGCCGTGCCCAGAACAACCCAGATTGACTGGCGCACGCTCTCTTCATACTCGGCGAGTTGAATTGCGCCGTCGTCTGCGGCAACCGGAAACGCCCAGCCAACTCCGAGAAAGGGCTTAGACATGACGTGTGTTTCTCATCGGCGTTGTCTTAAAATCCCGCCCACGGCAGTGGGCGGATCGTTCAAGTCCTTTCTAAATCACCCACCCTCAAAGAGTTTTCCAATCCCGCCCACGGCAGTGGGCGGATACTTCAAGTCGGCACTATTCATCAACCCCAACGAACTTCTGTGGCCGGGATCCATGATAAATAGCGAGGACTTGAAGTATCCGCCCACTACCGTGGGCGGGATTAGTACGTGATTTAAAGATCGGTTTGTAGAAAGGACCTGAACCATCCGCCCACTGCCGTGGGCGGGATTCTGATCCTTTGAAAAAAGGCTGTTCCTCATCCAATAAACACCGTCCCAACCGCAATGATCGTCCCGGCGGGTAAATCTGCCGGATCGTTGCACGTCATCGCGATATCTCCGTTACGCGCCGCCATCTTTCCATTGATTCTCACGGTCGGACTTCCCATCTGAATCGTCGCCTTGTTTGACGGCGGCTTCTGAAACGCATTGCCGGGCGGCGTAGGAATGTGCGGCGGGGTGTTATCAGCAGTGCTCCCGACCGTCGCTGCAGCTTGACCCATGATCTTCACATCGCTGCTTAGACCACCACTGATAATTCCCGTGAACGGGTGCGGCAGCGGCGTAGGAACCGGATTAGTCGGACCCGGAACCATTGCTATGTGCATATCGGTTGCGACGATCTGGTCGCCTTGTTTTGCTGCTGGTTGTCCCATCCTAATTAATATTCACCATCGCGCCCTTCACGTTCATCGTGCCTGTCGCTTTCACGTCCATGCCGGCACCTGCTTCGATTGCAGTCTCGGCTGAAGATTTGATTTCGATCTTCTTTGCCTCGAGTTTGATTGTGCCGTTGCTTGCCGAAAGCGTTATGTCCTTATCAGAAGTAATCGTGATGGTGTTCTTCGCGGTATCAATCACGATAGTGTTCTTTCCGCTCTTGTCGATAATTTCGATCTTTTCTTTGTCCTTGGTATCGTCCAGGACGACTGCGTGTCCGGTCGCAGATTTGAGCACTCTACGGTCGAGCACCGCACCGTCTTCGGGTGGTTTGTCCTGGCCGTTCCATAAAGAGCCGAGCACATAGGGAAAGCGAGCGTCTCCCTGTTCGAAAGCTATCAGCACTTCGTCTTCAACTTCAGGCAGAAAGTAGAAGCCACGCCCCTTGCCGGCCATCGGCGCGGCCACACGCGCCCAGAAACTTTCTTCCGAATCACTGAGCCAGGGAAACTTCACTTTCACGCGACCGAGCCCAGCCGGATCCTGGTTGTTTGTGACCACTCCGACCACAACGCCTGAAATCCGTGACCCTGAAGCTCCATTGTCCACCGACAACACATCAAGAAGATTCATGAAGCATTTCTCCGTACTTGAAACTGCGTGCGATAGCCGCCTTGCGCCGTATAGTTATGAATGGCAGTAGTTACGTAATATTGCCCGCTGAATCGCTGCCCCACGTCGGCGATCTTGATGACTTTCCCTGCCCTTAAATCGCTACGTCCAAGACAGAGTCCGTCGCCCTCAATCAGGGTCAGAGCTTTTTGTCTCAGTACGGCCTGGGCCATTTGATCGGCTTCGGCTTGAGTCATGGTGGGGTGCATGCTCAACACTTCGGAAGTCAAACCCAGTTCCTTGTTGATTTGCGGGCCACTCTTTTCTCCACCCATTTGGGCCGACCCAGACCCAAATTCGGCGGTGCCTATGATTTCCTTCTTCTGCTGAGGATCCCAGCCGCGCACGCTCACCTCGCCGACCTGTCGCGTCATCGAAAGACGCGGATAAAACTCCAACAGATGATCACCCATAGTCAGCGTCAGAATTTCACTCTGCTCGTACTGGACCGGACGAAAGTGAAGTGTCTTATCAGTGACAAATACCTCGTAGTGAATTCGGCCTGCGCGTTCTCGCAAAAATTCCAGATCGGTTTGATTCGCTTGAATGACGTAATCGTGCGTGACCTTGCTGTCTACGGCATCGACCTTCAGCTTAGCTTCCCTCGCGATCTGGGAAGCAATGTCGCTATCTTTCAGTCCAACGAAAGTGCGAGTCTTGCGACCTTTCTGCAAACGGTGGCGACGGTCATAGCCGCGCACGATCAGGCTCGGTGGCCGATCAACAACGAACTCAGGTTCCAATCCCGTAATCTCGCCGATGATCAAACTCTCCATCTCGTTCCCGTAGCCCAGCGCGATTTCGACGACGTTGCCAACGGCGAATTCCTCGTAGTCAATCCACAGATGAACATCGTCAAGCTCCAAAGAGCCTGTGAGCTGCAAAGCAAACATGCTGGGCCAGCCGATGCTATCGTCAACCAGAATGCTGCCAATGAATGGCCGTGCAGTGTCGACCAACTTTCGTCCGTTAATGATGATGTCGAATTCTGGGATTACGGGATTCGACAAATCAGCAACAGGCATCGCTTCCTCTCATCAACGAACCTTCGGAATGCTCAGTGACATGCCGACCTCGAGCGTTCTCGGATTATCCAGGTTGTTCGCATCGGCGATGACGCGCCAGCGCGCTGGATCGTCGAGCATCTCTGCGGCAATGCTGCTTAAGGTATCGCCGCGTTTGACCAGCCGCGTTGTAAATTCCGGATCGTTGCGGCGCTGGTCTTCCTCGGGACTGAGTGTCTCTCGGAAAGTGAGATCGAGATTGGCCCGCAGCGGCCGGCCATTGCTGTCAAAGAGCGTGAAATCCTGCTTCAGGTTCTGGAGCACGCCCACGAACGGAAAGTCGAGATTCTGCGAACTCGCTTCGCCCCAACTGATCCGGCACGTTGGTGGAGGCATCTCCTTGTTGCCGGCGCGTTCTTTCAAAGTGAGTTTGACGAGCTTGTTCGTCAACTTGCGTACATCTCGAATTTTCTGACCACGAACAATCGGAGAATCGGTGACGTCGAAAAAGAGCCTGAAAGAAAGTTGACGACTTTGGCCGCCACCGAATTCGAGTTTCGGTGCGTTGAACTTGACGTTGCTTTTGCGCTTTGAGCCGCCTTTTGGACCAGGCTCCTCCCAGGTTACGGATTTTGAGATCGAGTAAGACGCAGGGTTGAAAAGCACCGTGAACGGCGGGATTTTGGATTTACCGAGTGGAGTGATGGTCAGCTTCGCCAGTTGCATCTCAATAACCTCTGCGTTCGCGCTCAATCAAAAGCATTTTGGAAATGCGCCGGAGCATGCCTTCTGTAGTGATCTCCTCGCTGGTACTCGGCTCATCTGCTCGGATCAGCGATTCGGGTTTGATCGTCTGAGCGCTCGGTGACACTTGGGCCATCGGGAGCGAATCGAGAGCTTGACGCACCGACGCCAACGGACCGCTGCTCGAGAGATCAGAAACGAGATCGCGCAACGTCAGACTGTCCGCGCTCTTGCGCCAGACGAGTTGTTGCGGTCGAGTTTGAAATTGAGTTGAGGGAAGTTGCTCCTGGACTAGCGGGAGTGTGGGAGGAGTTCTCGGCGCCGGCATGGTGCCACTTTCCGCAAGTGAGTTCTGAGGTGTGTTACTCCGTTCCCGCACTTCGATCCTGTTGCTCTTAACGGAGTGCCTCTCGGTTTTTACTGTCTCACTATTTTTTAAGACGAGGTGCGACGTTTTTGTTTCCGTTTCCAGCAATTCTCGTTGAATCACGGGCGAAGCGGGCGATGTTCGAGCAAGCGGTGGCTGAACCAACGTCAATTTGGTCGCCGCCGGAAGCGATGAAGGCCCAGGTTTCTCTTGCGTGCTTTTTTGGTCTTCGCCGGTTGCCAACCTGCGGGGCTGTGCTTCGACGTGGGCTACGGACGAGGTTGAAGATTCCGGTAGTCTCGAGATCGGATTCAGCACTCTGTCCGTGGCATCGACAGGAACACTTTGCCGGCGACCGGCTCGGCTTCGACTGACGCGAAATGTTTCCGGAGGCGACGACTGAGACGTCGCGCCGTGCAATTCAGTGTGAGACGTCGAAGATATACTTGCCGTCGAAATAAATTGATTGGTGTTGCTGGTGGCGACGAAAGAATTATTTGTCGTTGATGATGATGAATATGAATTGTTGTTCGTGAGGTATGTATTGAGGTTCAGCATCCAGGGCTGATCCATGACGAGCGGCAGATTCTGAACCGCCGAATCATCGTCAATGTAGTATCGCACCAGTAGATCGTGAAGCAGTGGATGCGCGTGCGTTATCATTTCAGTCAAACGCGCATAAGTTTTAAAGACGCGCTGAGTATCAATAACCCCCGGCGACGCAACCAGCCGCCGGAGAAGCCGCGCAGCCAACTCCGACGACTGTAAGACGTCCTCTGCCGATGTATGTTCAGTGTCTTCGGGCATAGAGTTAGCGAGTAAGCAAACGTACAGCGCCGAAGGCGCGAAATATGACAGCCAGGGGCAAGCGCGTAGCGAAGCTGAGCGCGTCGCCCCTGGTAACCGCGTCGAACCTTTCGATTAGCCCTGAAAGGGCGTAATACAGCGACATTTATTTCGGCCCTTCAGGCCTGACCTCGCTTTTTGGATATTTACCAGGGGCGACGCGCTCGCTTCGCTTCGCGCTTGCCCCTGGCTTTCATATTTCGCGCCTTTGGCGCTTAAGCCTTGAAAGATCAGACGCGCGGGCTTGTGGTCCATAGCCGGCTTAGGCCTTGATGCAATAGCTCGATCGTTTCAAAAGCGACCTCGCTGGAGTTGGCGCGCAGCTCGGGACCAGTCCATTTCGACGGAAAGGCTTTTCTGAAGTTCCACCACATGACTGGAACGTGCGTGGAATGCAACAGATAGATCGTTCCATTCCTACGTTCGAAATTGCCCTCAATTACATTCTGGTGCCAACGCCATAAAGAATCGTTGAGCGTGAGACCACGCTTAAGTACGAGCGGTGCATACTTCGCGCGGCCGCGAAACTGGTGTGTATATTCGTTCAAACCACCCTCTGCGTACGTCTCAACTTCGGTCTCCATCTGCAAGCCGGTACATTCTGAGAAGCCCCCAACCAGAATTCCTTCGATCTCTACCCAAAAATTGAAAGCTCGAAACGGATCCACGCGCATTCCGGTGGTGCTCTTGCCAAGAATGACCGCTGTGGATAATCCAATTTGAGGCATCTTCAGTGAACTCCTTTAAATAAGGACTAGGTCTCGCTCGCTTGATCGTTCAGCCGCGAGTTGATTCGCGCGATTTCCCCCACCCACTTTTGACGCTCAGAATGTTCCAGTTCAAGAATCTGGGAGTGCGGCCAGTGAAAGTGGTATGCAATGTACGCTACCTCTTCATAGAGCCGCTCTATGGGGTAGCGCCAGACCCCCCCAGGCCGCTGATCTCCAGCGCAAATTCCTGCTCGCAGTGTGGGCATTGAGTCTGGACTCGGTTGTGTCCATTCTTGTTGATACGACTGTAGAGATCTTGCAAATAACTCAGGTCTGCCGCGTAAAGCCCTTCGATAACTTTTGGATTAATCACTTCCAACGAGCCAAGCCGCGTGATCACTCGAGCCAGCAGAATCACAATCAGGTAAGCCGGATTGCTTTGTACTCGCGGATCCTTTAGCGGTGCGATCTCATCGAATGCGGTTGCGAGACGCATCACGCCCTCCTGATGCAGACTGCCTCCTTCATCGACGTAGCCGATTGGCAAAGTGAAAGGAAACTCTGTTTGCAGCATTACGCCCTCTTTATTTCTTCGTGTGTGATTTCCAGCGTTTCCACCGCCACTGCACTGCTGGTGGCATTAAGCGAAGGGCCAGTCCATTTCGAAGGCCATGCGTTGAAAAAATTCCAGCGCAGTTTTTCCTGTCCCGTCTGGTCCATCAAAATGATGGAACCATTGCGCCGCTCTGCGTTGCCGGCGATTACGGTCGCGCGCCATTTCCACAATTCGTCGGAGTCAGTAATGCCGCGTTTCAGAGTTATCGGTGTGAACTTATTCAGACCGGGAAGCTTTCGTGTGTGGGTTGGATCGTTTCCCTCGCGATAATCGGTCGAGTCAGTGGTTGCATCCAAGCCGCTGACTTCCTGAAATCCGGCTTGTGTGATGCCGTCAATCTCAACCAGAAAATTGTAGCTGCTATACGGATCGGTCCGGCTGCCTGTAGCCATAAGGTGTCTCCTTTTCGATCTACTTCGTACCCACCCGCTACCGCGGGCGGTACTGACTGTGTCCAAGTGAGGTCGTAATGACCCCGTCCAAGTTTCAGCGTGGCTCTACGCCAACCTGATGAACAATTCTTACGATTACGAATTCGGCAGGCGTGCCTGGTGCTAGTGCGATATCGGTTACGACTTGTCCACTGTCTATCGTTTGCTGTGAATTAGTCTCGGAGTCGCACTTGATTTGGAACGCCTCATCTGCGGTGAGCCCGGCGAGCGCGCCTGCACGCCAGAGGTCAGTTAGATAGACGGTCAACTCGCGGTGAATCCGAACCCATAACTGTGGCGTGTTGGGCTCGAACGTCGCCCATGCCATGTTGATATCTATCCAGCGACGCAGAGTTATGACGAGTCTACACACGTTGATGTATCGCCAGTCCTGATCGCGGTTGAGAGTGCGCGCACCCCAGACACGAATTCCTCTACCAGGAAAAGCCCTGAGGCAATTGATCCCTTCGGGGTTCAGTTGATCCTGGACCTGGTGGTTGATCGCAATCTGCTCAAACTTGTCAGGTTTTCCGACACATAAGTCCAGAGCACCGATGATCTCTTCATTCGCCGGCGCTTTGAAGACTCCAACTCGAGCGTCACTGCGGGCGAAGATTCCCGCAACGTGTCCACTCGGCGGAAGCATCCGTCGGCTTGTGGATAAAACCAGCCACGGGTAATAGAGCGCGCCATTGATCGGCTTGCGCAATCCTTTAGCGATGTGGTTGCGTTGCTCTATTACGTCGCTCACGCCGTTAGGCAGCGCGTCCAGGATTGCGAAGCGATTGCCATGGTCCTGGCAATGTTTCAACATTTTGATCTGCACGCTCTTGACGGCCTCGACATCCTTCAACAGCATCATCGCGTCCGGAGCGAGGATCAGATCGAGGTCAGTTAATGGCGAGAGAGATTCGAGTGCCTTCTCCAACGCCTCTGCATTCTCACCACCGGCGACAGCCACGTAGCAACGAGCACCGCCATTCGAGAAAAATCCATGGACCGCATCGGCCAGATAACTACGTTCCGGCAAATGCCCTTCAAAGCGAGCATCAAACTCGTTGTTGCCATTCAGCGAAACCGGCTGAGTGAACAAACCAGCTGAGTCGCTATTCACAAAACCGACGAATCCGGGAACGCCGGTTTGCAATTGCGGCGCGGACTTGAGAATTACCTCTTCTCGATAAACTCCCGGTGTTTGATACCCAATGCCCATGTGGAATCCCTAAATCAGGCGCCTTCTAAATCCCGCCCACGGTAGTGGGCGGATTGTTCAAGTCCTTTCTACAAACCGACTCTAAAAACCCACTTCTAATCCCGCCCACGGCAGTGGGCGGATACTTAAAGTCCTAACTATTTATTCGAAATCCCGCCCCACCCCGGAAGTCGCAAGCTGTAATGAATAGTGCGAGCTTGAACGATCCGCCAACTTCCGTTGGCGGGATTCAGATTCGTGCAAGATCCTTCATATAGAGAGGACTTGAATAATCCGCCCACTGCCGTGGGCGGGATTTACAACTTTGAGGCAATGTCATAATCAGGCGCCGCCTCCGGCCATCTGGCTGATGCGGAAGATTACAAACTCCGCGGGACGCACAATTGCCACGCCGATTTCCGTTACTACCCGCCCGGCGTCTATCGAGCTTTGCGAATTCGTCTCTTTGTCGCATTTGACATAGAACGCTTGCGCCGGTGTGTCGCCGAAGAGCGCGCCCGAACGCCAAACATTCGTGAGAAAGGCGTTGACGGTTCGCGTGATTCTCTGCCAGAGCGCTGGGCTATTCGGCTCGAAGACAACCCACTGTGTGCCCTGGTCGATCGACTCACGCAGGAAAAGCAAAGTGCGCCTGACGTTGATGTACTTCAAGTCAGTGTTTGCATCACCGCCAACAGTGCGTGCGCCCCAGACGAGGATGTTGTCGTTAAGGACACGAATGCAATTTACGCCTTTCGGGTTTAGACCATCCTGGTGAGCTTTGCTCAGGCGCTGCGTGACGTCGAGTGCGCCCCTGATCGTTTCATTGGCCGGAGCTTTGTGTACGCCGCGCTCGTTGTCGACACGCGCGTAGACACCAGCGATGTGTCCGCTCGGTGGCATGGCGACGAGGCCATCTGGGCTGCCGGCATATTTCTTCGCAACCGGGTCGAAGACTTTGATCCATGGGAAGTACCATGCGCCGTAATCTGTTCGTCCCGGCATCTTGCCTTTGCTGCCGCCCACCGTGGTCAAGTCGATGAGGTCAGATGCGGTCGCAGGGCCATCCAGGATCGCAAATCGGTTACCCATCTTTTCGCAGTGGGTGACGATTTTGCTGCGTATGCTGTCGCTGATAAGTCCGGGTGCAGCGACAATGGAAATCTCATCGACGAGTTCGAAAGCAGTTAGCGCGTCGTCAAAATTGGTTTCAGCAGTTACGCGGGCGACATAACAACGCGTGCCGCCATTATTGAAGAAGCCGTAAACGGCGTGCGTCAGCCAGCGATGATTCTGATCGAGAGAAAAGTCGCCAAATGCGTTTTTGTATTCTGTGAAGTTCGTGCAGAGCTTGGCTTCACCGGCGGGTACCAGGGGTTTGAAGGGTTGGAACGTCCTGAAGTCAGCAAAGATTTTCTTTGTCTTTAGAGCCGCATCTACTTCTTCTGTGATCGTTGCTGCGGGGATAAGCTTCCCCGCATCATCGGTCGTATTATCAAGCCTCGCAACAACTTTCTTTGCCGTTTTAGCAGTGTCTCCAATTGCGATGTTGAACCAATTGGGATCCGTGACCACTGGATAACCTTTAGTCGGCAGGGTGAAGGTCTTTTTTGTCCCGTCCCAGATGCCAATCTCAATCCCTCTCCGGGCGTCGACAGTGTATTCCACTGTAATCACAGCATCCTTTGGCGGCACGTCGGTGAGGGTCACCTGAGATTTGTTGTCATCAGTATTGTCTAGCGTGGCGGCTACCTGTTGACCGCCAACTCGAACCTCGTAGGTGTTGGGTGTTTTGACAACCGGGAAAGCATCAAGATCAAAAGTCTGAGTCGTCCCGTCAACGCCTTTAATCGTTTGGGTTCTCGTCGAAAATGTTGGAGGGACAGCTAACTGCTCTGCGACAATCCCGATGAACCCGGCTGTGCTGGTGCTGACACCCGCGATGGGCTTGACTGCCGAAGGCACTTCTTCGACGTAAACGCCCGGCGATAAATACTGTGGCATGTTTTCCTCCTGTGGGATTTACCCTTTCAATGTGACGTCGTAAGCTCCAGCCGCGGCTGGAACGTTAATCTCCACGGTTTCGCGCCTTAACTTTTCACCCGCTCTCCAGTTGATTTGCAGGTGGTATTTCCCAATTGGAACTTGACTGAAGGTGTATCGACCGTTGCTGTCGCTCGTGGTGATGAGGTCAAGTTCGACGATCGCGATTCGCGCACCCACGATCGGTGTATGCGTCGCATCGTTAACTTGTCCTGTGATATCCAGCCTGGAGGGTTTTTCCTCCAGAGTTCTTTCCGCTACCTGCTTCGCCTCAGGCTCTGGGGCCGCGACTTTCACTGAAATTGTGGCTTTCACATTTAGGGAAGGTCGGAGATTGCTGCCGATTGCGGACCAGAATTCCGAAATGTTGGTCAGTCCTTCGGCTTGCGCCGTGATCATCGGCAACGGCACTGGCTGCGGCGGCTCAGCGAGCTTGCCCTGTAATGAACTTGCAGGAATCGTTGGGTAGCGAGACAACACTTGCAACACTTCGCCCAGCAGTTGTTGTTCGAGCAGATTCAGATCGACCGCAGTCTCGTCATCTATATTCAGCTTGGCCTTGAGGTCCACGCCCACTTTTTCCGCCGGCCACGCGGTAACGAGATAAGAGCAAACGACACGCGTCGGAGGGCGCTCGACAGTAGACTGACCGTTGTTGTTCACCACTCTTATCGGCTCGTTGCTGCGCAGTTCGCGATTCTCCCTGATGTCGTAGAGGAACAAACAGACTGAGCCTTGCGGATTAGGTTTGTATTCCTTATCGGGCCGCGCAAACTCAATCGCTTTTCCCTGGAGCAGTGGAAACACTTGGGGCTCATCGTGCGCTACTGTCTGGAGCAGGTGTTTCAATGTGCGACTCAAATCGTTAATCATCTCTGAACATTCCGAACTGGGACGCCTCTTTGGAGTGCGCCAACTTGTTGGCGCTTTGGTATCGTTACCAAAGCGGTGACAAGTCACCGCACTCCAAGGAGGCGCCCATTCCTATTGGTGGTCACTTTCGCTCCAGCTTTGCCCGAGTTTTTGATACTCACGTCGTACTGCGTTAGCTATGTGCTGTTGCCGGATCACGCCGCCGTCGCTGGCAGCATAGAACGCCGCCGCTAACGCGATGTTCTTGAGGTTGCCTCCCGCGAGCCTGATGCTGCGCGCCAGATGGTCGAGATTCACATCACCCGCAATCGGAGCCTCGCGCGGAAAAACCACTTCCCAGATTCGTCTTCTCTCCTCTTCATCCGGAAACGGAAACTCGATAATGAATTGCATCCGGCGCAGAAACGCTTCATCGATGTTCTTGCGCAGGTTGGTCGCGAGGATGGCGATGCCGTCGTACTCTTCCATTTTCTGCAACAAGTAACTGACCTCGATGTTGGCGTAGCGATCGTGTGAGTCTTTGACCTCCGTGCGCTTGCCGAAAAGCGCATCGGCTTCATCGAAAAAGAGAATCGCGTTACTGGCTTGTGCTTCCTGGAAGATGCTATTCAGACTCTTCTCAGTTTCGCCGATGTATTTACTCACCACCTGCGAGAGATCGATCTTGTAGAGATCCACCAGGAGCTCGTTCGCTATTACTTCGGAGGCCATGGTTTTTCCCGTGCCGGGATGGCCGGAAAAGAGCGCACTCAAACCTCTACCGAGCGAGAGCTTTCGCCCAAAGCCCCAGTCGCCGTAAACAACATGCTGATGCCTGTAGCGAGAACAGATTTCACCGAGTTGGGACAACTGATCGCCCGGTAGTACCAGATCATTCCACTCGTATTTAAGCTCGATCTTGCGTGCGAAGCGTCCCAAGTTATGACTTGAGCGCGCCCGAGCACACGCAAATAGATCCTGCGGCGTTGGCTGAGCGCTAAATGCGGAAAGCGGATCGTCAACTGGCTGTTCGGCCGCACGCCAATGGGCGCGGTCAATCGCTGCTGTGACCGCGGTTTCAATCTCGCTGGAAGTTAAACGAAAGCTGCCGGCTAGGGCATCAAGTACTTCAGCGTCGAGCACAACGTTGCGCCGCGACAGGTTCGCTTCCCAGCAAGTCTTGCGGTGAGCGAAATCCGGAACCCGAAACTGCACCTCATAGATTCTCAACGAACTGCCAAGTGGTTTCTCACCTGACAAAATGATTGCACTCGAAGCTTGATTTAGCGTGTTGAGAAATTGCCGGTAAGTAACAGCGCGATCTTCGTTGAGCAAAACATCCAGGTGTTCAAAATAAAGGATCGCGTGGCGGAAACGCGCTTCACGCAGAATCAGTCTCATGCTCTGATCAAAGTCAGACGTAACAGACAATGCCCGTTCAATATCAACGACGATGAGCAACTTGGAGCTTGTTTGCCCAGCCACGGCTTCTGCCGTTTGTCGCTTCGCAGTACTTGCCGGGCCTCGAAAGTGCAGCCTAAGCGCCTCGGTGTTCGCTTGCGCTGTGAAAACTTGCAAAGCTCGTTTTAAGTCGCTGTCGATCGGAACATCCGCGAGGGAAACCGGCGAGTCAATTAGCTGACAGTAGTCCGCTAATCTCGAATCGAGACACTTTACACCTAACAATAGATTGATGATGCCTTCGTCGAGCCGCAGTTCACGAGCCAGAAGTGACCGCCCTTGCTCCAAATCCGGCTGAAGGAGCTTATGTTTGATGAGCGGACTATCCGGCAGGAAGTGTGTGAGCCCTACTTGCCTGTCAACGGTTGAAGGACACAGCAGGTTCAGGGCCAAATCCACAGTCGGACGTTTACGCGTAATGTCATCCTGCAAATATCCGAAGATTTTTTCATAACTCAGATCGAGCTCGGTTGCGAGCGCAATCAGAATCACATCGAGGTCGAAGGTCGACAGATCATATTCTCGGGCGAGCCATATCAGTTCTGAATTCGCATTCTCGGATGGATCGAAGAGCGGTCCTTTAAGTAAGTCTTCATCGCAAGTGACGGCAGCCATACCCGGCTCCCGCTCGAGCAGTCGAGCCAACTCGCTTTTACTAATGGTGAGTCCGGGAAAAGGTTGTGCGTCGAGATCCGACTCGCTTGCTTCGCGCGCTTCGGCAAGCAACTTGAGACGTCGGCCTAATCTGCGGAATGCAGGGAATAAGCCGTAAAAAAAGGATTCGTTGTCGATTTCAATCCGGCCGATGGCAGGCGGCGATCCGGACGTTTTGACCATCAAAACCCCGTTTTTGTCTTTGAAGCCATGGTCAGATACGGTGCCAGCAGAAGTTTCTTCTCCTGACAGTTTTCGATTCCCTGTTTGGATTCAGTCTGCCCTTGACCTTGAGCGACGCGGCAGAGCACGCCGTCAGCAACTATGATCACCCTGTGCTATTCAAATTGCCTACGACCAGATCCGCCGAAAGGTTTGACTCAATGACTGGCTGTGTCGCTAAGGACTCGACACATTGACTAACTGCTTATAACTAAACAACTCCCCACGAGGTAGGCGAACATTATGATAAAGATCGTCTCGTGTCAATAAAGTTTGTTTAGTTATTTGCTGTTAATGTGTTTGAAGTTTTTGACGGCTTGCAAGGAGACTGTATCCAAGTGCGCGCAGCGAGATCACATTGACAGGCAATTTCGAATTCTAGTAGATTTGCGCCCGCCTTACGACAAGTAAAACATGATCGAAGCGGTGCAACGTGCCGCGGCGGTAATCGCGGAGGGGTAAGACCTGAATCACTCCTATCCTTCCTCTAGCTCACACCAGATAAGGGGGACAATCATGAAACACCTTAAGATGTTTGGTTTTGCCGGGTTGTTAATTTCGGTTCTGGCCGGTACCACTATGCTGCTGTCGACATCGGCGGCCGCGCCCAAACCATCGGCCTCGGGCCATGGAACTGTCCTGCTGCAGAATACGGAAGGTAAAACGGTCCGAAGACAGTTTTCCTTCAGTGCCAGGGTTAACTCAGATGGTAGCGTTTCGGGAAGTGCGATACTTCACAACCCGTCTTTTGACCCGAAGTATAATGCCCAGTTCGACATCACCTGTTTTCAAGTTGTAGGAAACCGCGCCAGCTTCGGCGGCTCAATCAGAAAGACGACTGATCCGGTTTTCAACGATGAATTCGACGCCGCCTTCTTTACCGTTTTTGACAACGGTGAACCAGGCGCCGACAACGACACGATCAGCGAAGTTTTCTTCGATAACGTCGTCGAGCCAAGTGCTTGCCAGTTTATTGGTGCTGATGATTTCCCTCAGATACCAATCGAATCCGGCAACGTACAGATAAAGTAGTTCTACGCAACAACAAACACGTAAGGCAGAGAGAGAGGCTTGTTAGATCAGGAGCCTCTCTTTTTATGTCAGCGGGCATGACAACTTTTTACAACTCCGGTGCAAACGAGTGGCAACTTTTCTGTAGAATCTCGATCTATGCTCCGGCCCGGTATGTTCCGACATGCAATTAGCAAACTATCGCTGCGAAAAAAGTTGACGATACTGGCCGCAGTAGGCGTGTTATTGCCCATCCTCGTATTGACTTACATGCAGTATCGTTCGCTCACAGAACTCCAGGACAAAACCAAGGGTGCATTCAGGGACAACGTTCGACAGGGATTAACCCTTGTACAACTCAAAATGAAACAACGTTTGGAAGACATCGCTGGTCAAACGTTGAACCCAATCGGCAGCATTTCGTCCCCTAAAGAGCTCGAAAAATATTTTATAGACGTAAAGCGTTCGCATCCTGAGATCGAAGAAATCTTTGCTTTCGATAAACAGGCGCAGGCAGGATTGACTCCTAAGCAGTCGCACATTCTATTGCTATTCGACAAAGCCCGGATGGCCCAAGATTTTATCGACGTTAATCGCAAGTATTTATTCCTGCATGATTCCTCGCCGATCAGTGGCATGCGCCAGGGAACATATCTGTTTTCAAATCCAGACCAGGGCGGCTTTGGAGGTGTCTTACTGAGCGAACGTTTCGTCAGCGACGACTTAATCGCCGGCAGTATAAGAACAGTCGCTCCATCACACACTTCATTCATGGCCGTTACGATCAGCGACGAAAGTCAACATGTCCTTTATTCAAACGGGGCGCCTCAAGACGGCAATCTTCTCGAAAGCAACTTTGATCGACCGTTCTCCAGTTGGAAAGCAAAGGTCGGGCTGAAGAATACAAATCTCGATGACTTTGCGCGTAACAGTTTTCTGCATAGTGCGGGTGCAACTGTCCTGGTATTACTTGTCTTACTCTGTGGCATTGTCCTCACCATACGGGCCACTGATCGCGAAGCACGTTTGGCGCAAGCGAAATCGGATTTCGTCGCGAATGTATCGCATGAACTAAAAACACCTCTCTCGCTACTCAGCCTGTTTTCTGAAATCCTCGAACTAGGTCGCGTGAAAAATGAAGAAAAGAGGATTGAGTACTACCGTATTATTCGCCATGAGAGCCGGCGTCTGAACAAGACTATCGACAATATTCTCGATTTCTCAAAAATCGAGGCTGGACGAAAAACGTATAACTTCGCCCACAGTGATATGGCAGAAGTGATTGAGAATGTGCTTTCGAGCTATCGCTATCAGATCGTGAATTCCGGGTTTGATGTTCAAACAAACACTCAACCTGATCTGCCGCCGGTCTTCATCGACCGCGATGCGATGGCGCAGGCTGTCTCAAATCTGCTTGATAACGCCATCAAATATTCTCGCGAAGTGAAGCAGCTTTCGATTACAACGAGAACGCTCGGATCCGATCTTTCGGTTGAAATCGCAGATCACGGCATTGGAATTCCACGCGCTGAACAGGCAAGGATTTTCGAGAAGTTTTACCGTGTGGGCAACGGGCTGGTCCATGATGTAAAGGGCAGCGGCCTGGGCTTGTCTCTGGTGAAGCACATTGTCGAAGCGCACAAGGGAACAATCTCCGTCGAAAGCGACGTCGGTAAAGGAAGTCGTTTTACGATTCTCCTTCCACTGGCGATTGATGCTCAGACGTAACTTGGACACAGTCAGTACCGTCCGCGGTAGCAACTGTGTTTGATGTCAAGCAGCAACTGGCTGCTGCGGACTTTTCCAAGTGGTGCTATCACGCATCATGACGTTAATGATCACCAGCAGTTTGCGCATGCAAGCAGTGATAGCAACCTTGAAAGACTTCTGGTTGGAGCGCAGCCGCTGATAGAACTCTTTGAGCACTGGGTTATGGCGTGAGGCGGTCAGAGCAGCCATATAAAGTACGCGGCGCAGTTGGGCGCGGCCGCCGTAGATATGACGGGTGCCGCGTTGCTGGCCACTGTCGCGATTAAGTGGCGCGACGCCAGCTAGCTTGCTGATCTTTTGCCGGTCAAGCTGACCCAGTTCCGGCAAATCGGCAATCAGCGTGAAAGACGTCACCGGGCCAATGCCGGGGACACTTTGTAAGATTTTATCTTTGGCTTGCCAGCAGGCCGAGGTTTGCAACAGCGCTTTGAGTTGCTGGTCGAGTTCAGCAATGCAGTCCTCTAACCAATCGATGTGCTCTTTGATTTTGTCGCGCACCGTGTCGGAAGTCGCGGACCCGCGCCGATTTTCTCGTCGCTGAGCATTTCCACGAGTTGCCCGCGACGGCCCATCAAGGCGTCTAACTCTTGCTCGTCCTTTGACTTAATGGGCCGCAATGGTGGTTTTATGGCAGCCGCAAAGTGGGCCAGCACACGCGCATCAAGGCGGTCAGTTTTAGCCAGTTGGCCGAGGGCTTTGGCAAAAGCGCGCACTTGCCTGGGGTTGACCACGCGCACCGGCAAACCGACCGCATGCAAGGCGTTGACTACAGGCAGCTCCAAACCACCGGTAGCTTCCAGCACAATCAGCGCCGGCCGCAAAGCGATCAGTTCGGCGCCCAGTTGGCCAAAGGAGTTCATTTTATTGGGACAACGGAATTGGTAGTCGCGCTCGTGCACGGCCACTTCCAACTGTTGTTTGGAAACGTCAATACCAATGAAAGGCCGGGACTGTTTTTTAGACATGATGGGGTTCTCCTTCCCAAGCTTGCGAATGCGGGCTCGCGGCCCAAGCAACTGTTCGGGTTTATGGAAAACGAGGCGCAACGATCAAAAGGCTACCGCACGGGCTCGAAGCAACCAAGCGGATGAACGATCTGCTGCACCTCTGGGACCAATCGCTTTCTAGCTGGCGACTGGCACAGGCAATGAATAACTTGCACGGACTTAACATACAAGCGGATGGGTGCGCAGCCTTTTGGGATCCGAGCGCTTCGACTTCGTACCCATCCGCGGACGGTACTGACCCTATCCAAGCAGGAATTTGGGCAGTAACACACTTAGCTGACCGGGTCTTTGCTCCGGAGGAGCAGCATGTTTATAGCCCGGCCACCACACAAATGGGTCGCTCCGTTAGGAGTGTCTACATTGCGCTCCGATGGAGCGCGCGTTGTTTAGATAGTGACGAGCTATAAACATGTTGCTCCTCCGGAGCAAAGACCCCGGTCAGCTAAGCATGTTATTGCCGGAATCTGACTCTGAGGCAAAGCTAATCAACGGGAGAATAAAGTTGGCCAAAGTTCTGATAATCGAAGACGAACCCAACATGGTTCTCGGGCTCAAAGATAGCTGTGAGTACGAAGGCTACGAGGTTGCCGTAGCACGTGATGGGAAGGAAGGCGTGGAGAAAGCCACGTCTGAGAAACCTGACATCATTTTGCTCGATGTGATGCTGCCATTGATGAGCGGATTAGACGTGTGCCGTACCTTGCGCACTCGCGGGATCGAGACTCCGATTCTTATGCTGACGGCTAGGAGTGAGGAAATTGACAAGGTCGTCGGCCTGGAAGTTGGCGCAGATGATTACGTGACGAAACCGTTCAGCATTAAGGAACTGCTCGCACGCATCAGGGCACACCTGCGAAGGGCGGCAAGACAAGTAGTCCCAATCGAAAGTTTTACGTTCGGCGACGTGGAGTTGAATTTCAAAAAACTCAAGGCGCGCAAAGGCGGACAAATATTAGATCTTTCAGCTCGTGAATTCGAGATCTTGCACTACCTCATCCAGCGCCGAGGCGAGATCGTCACACGTGATCAACTGCTCGACGAAGTTTGGGGCTACGACAGCAGTCCAGTTACGCGTACGGTTGATAATCATATCGCCCGGCTGCGTCAGAAAATCGAACCAGAGCCGTCAGAGCCGCAACACATCATCACCGTTCACCGCATCGGCTACCGCTTCATCGAATAAACCACGACGATCCATCAACAGATTACGCAGATTAACAAATGAATCTGTGTAATCTGTGGATACAACTTTTTACAATCTAATTACAGTGTGTGGAGACTTGGGAGTTGCAAGACTATAGGCTCTTCAAATGAAACAAAGTGTCCTGTTAACCATCACGTCTCTGCTCTCGCTGCTTTTCCTATCGCTTCACCATGCAGACGACGTTGTCCGCGGGTTTGCTCCCGGGAAGTTTTCGAACCTGATTGTTATAGTCTTCATGGTCGTCTGGCTTTACGCCACAACGTTGGTAATGGCCGAACGGCGGTCGGGTTACATCCTTATCCTTGTCTTGTGTCTACTTGGATCGGGTATCCCAGTCATCCACATGACAGGAGCGGGAATGTCCGGCGGCAGGATCGCCAACTCCCGTGGGGCGTTCTTCTTCGTCTGGACACTCGTGATGATCGGTGCGACGGGGCTCTTCTCCGTACTCCTCGCAGCGCGCGAACTGTGGAGCCTGCGACGAAGAAAGCGCGAGAATTAGTATTCAAGCTTGCCGTCGTACAGCATCTCTCCGACTTTGAAACGCATGTTTAGATTCACCGAAGCAATTTCGGAAACGAATCTAACTTCGCCACTCTCGCTGTTTAGAAAAGGTCGTTCGTCCACTATTCGCTCGAAGATGAATTTTGCGCCCAACCCGTCGGCACTGGGAGCCTGGTAGACGTGTAAATAAAGTCGCTTGCCATCTCTGCGCTCGAGGTACGTGTTGTTCTTCAACGATCCGGTGGTGGCACTCGCGAATGCTTGTATCGCCTTCGACGAGAATCTTTGATCGCGTGACTCAAAACCGACAGTGACGGCGATCCACTTATCAAACTTACGCTCCACAAAATCATTCATATACACTTTGACTTTTGGATCTTCGGTCGGTTGGTCCAACGCAATTAGCCGCGCGAACGCTTGCCGGACCGGCTTGGCCGAGAGAAAACGAATTCGATACTTCACCTCTGTCGCCTGATTGGTCGCGCCACCGCGCTCGTCACGCAGCGGGTCGGCGTTACTCGCGCCGGTCCTCGGATTGGGCGCAGCTTGCGGACGAAACATCATCTCTGAAATATCGGTTTCTGTTTGCGTCTTTCCCCACGACGAATCGTTGAGTATCGTTTCCGCTTCCTTTCTGGACCATTCCTGCCAGGGCTTCGGCTTCTTTTGTCCGTGGCTTGTATTAGTAATGACGGTGGCAAGTAAGAGTATGCTGAGGGACAGTTTCTTCATACGCCTGGAGCTTCCAAAATTTTGAATGTCCCGGGACACGGGTTCAGTTGATCTTTACCAGGGGCAATCACTGTGCCTTGCGAGATGACGCGCGCAGTGTTACTCACCGGTGAAGGATCTTGCTGGATTTGGATCTGCGCTATTCTGAATCCTGAATGTAGTAAGAATGCCTCATTCAATTTTTTAGACGGAGGGGATTCAACCTGATATCGTTCGAACCATGACCCAGACTACGTTCAGCGCGAGTCAAAAACTGCTCGCCTGGGGAGTACACATTTTCACCGCCAGCGGGCTGGTTGTGGGATTACTTGCGCTGGTGGCAATCATCAATCGCGACTGGCGAGCGGCGCTGTTGTGGCTCTTCGTAGCTGTGCTGATCGACACCGTCGACGGCAGGCTGGCCAGAACGTTTCGGGTGAAAGAGGTATTACCGGATGTCGACGGGAGAATGCTTGATTATGTAACAGACTTTACTAACGACGTACTCTTGCCAACTATCTTCTTGTATGAATCCGGCCTGCTGCCTCTGTCAGTTCGTCTCGTTTGCTGCGCAGCGATCCTGCTCGTGTCGTGTTACCACTACACAAACCTCAAGGCGATTACAGACGATTTCCGTTTCAGAGGCTTTCCTGCGATGTGGAACTTCGTTGTGTTCTATCTGTTTGTGGTGGGGCTGAGTCCGGTGTGGAACGTCGTTGTAATAGGAGTGTTTTGTTGTCTTCACTTCACCCCGATTGATTTCATTTACCCAACGCGCACCGTAAGACTTAACAAGCTGACTTTTATTTTAGTGTTGCTGCTGGCAATCGTGAATCTCGTCATTCTCATTCAGCATCCTCTGCGCAACTCCCTGCTGCTCACCGTCTCGCTGCTTATCATTGCTTACTTAATGGCGCTTAGCCTGTATCAAACCTACGTGGCTCGTAACAGAGGCACATAAGTTTTGCACAAATGGTCCTAAATCCCGCCCACGGCAGTGGGCGGATCCTTCAAGTCCTTTCTATACACCGACACCCTAAACGGGTTTCAATCCCGCCCACGGAAGTGGGCGGATTGTTCAAGTCCATACTATTCATCAAAAACCGACGAACTCCGGGTTTTAGAATAAATAGTGAGGAACTGAACCATCCGCCCACTGCGTGGGCGGGATTCAGATCTCTCAGAATTGGTTTTTATATAGAAGGGACTTGAACGATCCGCCCACTGCCGTGGGCGGGATTAACCTTTGCGCAAAGCTATAAATTCTCCACCTCTTAATCGGTCCGAGAGACTTACAAATTCGAAAGCCTTCAGGCATTTTGTGACTTCGAGCTTATTGGAACTAACATTATGCCGCAACTCTTGTGAGTTCTCGGCAAAACCTATTTAATAGGGGCCAGCTCAATATCTGATACCAGCTATCGCAACGGCAGCTATTCTCGCTCCGCACCATTCCAACAGTTGCCGAGAACAAGGAGAGTCATGTCATCAACAACCGACTTCTTTGACGCTGTGATCATTGGTTCAGGATTCGGAGGATCCGTGATGGCCTATCGATTGGCTGAGGCCGGTTTGCGCGTTTGCCTGTTGGAACGCGGCAAAGCATATCCTCCCAATTCTTTCCCACGGAGACCTTACGACCTGGGCCAGAACTTCTGGGATCCAAGCTCCGGTCTATATGGCCTCTTCGACATCTGGTCGTTCAAGAAATCGGGAGCCCTCGTGTCGAGTGGCCTGGGAGGTGGATCACTGATCTATGCAAACATCCACCTTCGCAAAGACCCGAAATGGTTTAAGGAAGATCGGCCCGGTGGTGGATACGATCCTTGGCCCATCACGTACGAACAACTCGAATGTCACTACGAGCAAGTCGAAAAGATGATGAATGTGCAGAAGTATCCGCTCGGACATTCACCATACGACAAAACGCCCAAGACTCTGGCCATGCAAGAGGTCAACCGGAATCTTCAAATCGGCGACAATTCAACTCACAAATGGCTGCCTCTCAATTTAGCCGTCAGCTTTCGAACAAAGAATGTCGGCAGTCCCGATGAAGATGATCCTGCGAATCCTCCAATCATCGGAGCTCAGATTCCTGAGGACCGGCCGAACTATCACTCCGTTACGATGAGACGCGAACTCCCGCGTGCTACTTGTCGTCTCTGTGGTGAGTGTGACATTGGGTGTAATTACGGAAGCAAGAACACTCTCGACTACACGTACATCACCGCGGCCATTCACCAAAAGCCGCATCCCGCGCAGGTTGAAACGTTGTGCGAAGTAAAGGCTGTGGCTCCACTCGATGGTGTGGGATACAAGGTCGAGTTTGTCCGGCACGATCCCGCGACGATTGATCCTGTAACCGGGAAGTGTTCACCACCCCCGCGATTCACAATCAACTGCAAGCGTCTGATCATAGCGGCGGGAACTTTCGGTTCGCCGTACCTTTTGATGCGGAATCTCGATGCGTTTCCGCTACTGAATCGCGACACACTTGGCTCGCGTTTTTCTGTCAATGGCGATCTGCTGTCTTTCGTTATCAACACAAAGGAACGAAGGAACGGAAAGATGGTGCCGCGGCGTTTGGATCCGAGTTATGGTCCAGTAATCACGAGTGCAATTCGTGTGGGCGACAGTCTCGATGGAGATGGCTCGACGGGTCGTGGTTTTTACATCGAAGACGCCGGAATTTCCTATTTATTCAGTTGGATTGCAGAACTGTCGGGGCTTCCAGGGACTGTTGTCAGAGGTCTCAAGTTCCTCAAGATGCGCGCGAAGTACCGCACCGGTTTAAACAACGACGCAAACCTCAGCGCCGAGTTCGCCAAACTGCTTGGTCCTGCAAACACGACATTGAGTACGCTTGCACTCATCGCCATGGGTCGCGACTTTGCAAATGGCCGGTTGTTTATCAAAGGGGATTTATTGGAATGCGACTGGACACGGAAAAAGTCGCGAGCGTATTTCGATCGCGTTCGGCGAGTGGGTGCGTCGATTGCGCAGACGTTGAATGGTAAGTACATCGATACTCCGTCATACAAGTATTTACACCAGGTACTCACTGCTCACCCGTTGGGTGGTTGTCCGATGGGGTTTACGGCGAATGACGGTGTGGTTAATTCGTATGGCGAGGTTTTTGGCTATCCGGGACTTTACGTCATTGACGGTTCTGTGATGCCTGGTCCAATCGGTCCAAATCCATCATTAACGATCGCCGCAATCTCCGACCGCGCCGCGGATCACATCATCGACCAGCACAACGCTGAAAGAATTTAATCCTGCGGAACGTACTGTAGGGGCGGCCCTCCGTGGCCGCCCTTGGTTTAGATCGTGTTCGCCAAAGCCGAGACCGTCGAATTCTTGGATTCTGTGATTCAAACCGAGGGCGGCCACGGAGGGCCGCCCCTACAGTACGTTCCGAATATTTGATTAAGTCTATTCAGCGCGCAACGCAGAGATCGGATCGACTGAGGCCGCGCGGCGAGCGGGAAGAAAACTCGCGAGCAACGCAGAAGCACCCAACACAGCGGCCACGCATACAAGCGTTGTGATGTCCCACGGCGGAGTTCCAAAGAGCAGTTTCCGCATCAGCGACGCAGCGAGAATCGCGCATCCAGTCCCGATCACAATTCCCGCAAGTGCCAACACACCCGCTTCCTTCAGTATGAGTCGATAAACCATACCGCGTTGTGCACCGAGTGCGATGCGGACCCCAATCTCACGAGTACGTTGACTTACCGAATAAGCAATCACTCCGTAGAGTCCAACAACCCCGAGCAGCAACGCCACTGCCGCGAAGCCTCCAACAAGCCACGTCGAAGAACGACGCAGGTAAACTGTCGGCGCCTCATTGACTCTCGCCGTCATCGTAGTCTGACTCGAAATCGTGATCCTCGAGTCGATCCCACGTATCGTGTCGGCAACGGTTGGTATGAGCGACTGCTCTCCCTGAGTGGTCCGAACCACGACTGAATAACCGATATTAGGTTGTTGATTGAGAGAGTAGTAATAGGCTGGCCAAATCTCCGACTCCAACGTCCCTTCCCTGATGTCGTCGACGATGCCGATGATCTCTTTTATCGATTTCGGATCCAATGCGAGATCGCCAAATCGTTGTCCAATCGGATCCTCACCCGGAAAATACTTCTTCGCTAGAGTTTGGTTGATGACGACGACCTGAGGCTTACCGAGATCTTCCGCGTCAGTGAACATTCGACCTCGCAAAAGATTCGCTTGCAGTGTTGCAAAATAGTCGGAACTAACGCCTCGTTGATTTACCTCATTGTGCTCACCGTTGAAAGCCCGACCCACAAACCTGATCCAGTCGGTGTTGCCATTGAAAGTCAAAGGCAGCGTATCTGCTAAAGCAACCGCTGTTACACCAGGCAGCCTCTTGACCTCTTCGACGACTTTTCGCTGAAGCGCCACAGCTTGCGGGTCTTCACCGTAAGCAGAGAGTGGTGCTCGAACCCTCATCGTGATCAGATTCTTCGTTTCAAAACCCGCACCAACTTGCAGCAACCGATAAAAACTCTTGCCGAGAAGACCTGCTCCAACCAGCAACACCATCGCAGTTGTTAGTTCCAGGACCACAAGCTTTGATCCGATTCGTGTCCAGACTTTATTTGCACTGCCACGCGAACCGTCCGCCATACCTTCTCTCACGTCTAAAGTCGACAGACGAAACGCAGGACTAAGTGAGAAGAGGGCGGTCGCAAATAGAGCGATACCGAAAGCAAACATGAGCACACGAGGATTCAAGGCAAGATCGTTGAGGTACGGCATTCCCACCATCATGTCTGTGGGAATGAGACCTTTCAAGATCTGCATGGTCCAATGAGAGCTAAGCAGACCGGCGATAGTACCCACAGCAACGATCACCAAACCCTCTATCACAAACTGACGAATCAAACGCATCCTGGTTGCCCCCAGGGCACGTCGCACAGACAACTCGCGACGACGCGTTTCTGAGCGCACGAGCAAGAGACTTGCGACGTTGATGCACGCGATTAGAAGCAACAACCCTGCGCCGCCCAGTAGCAACAACAGAATCGGCTTAACTTCACCGACAATTATTTCCGTCAACGGCGCGACGGTTGCGCCCTGGTTGTGATGTGAATCCGGGTATTGGGCTTCGAGGTATTTAGCAATGCGAGTGACGTCAGCAAGCGCGGCTTCTTGCGACATACCATCTTTAAGCCGAGCGACGCCTTGCAGGCTGTGACAACTCCGCCGAGTAAAGCAGCCGCCGGTTGGGTTGATAGGCGCCCAAAACTCGGCATTCTCGACCGGTGCAAAATGAAAGTTTTGTGGAAGCACTCCGATGATGGTGTAAGGAGTTTCATCAAGAGTGATCGGCTGGCCGACGATCTTTTGGTTACCGCCAAAACGCTTTTGCCATGAGGCGTAACTGAGCATCAAAGTGCGCGGCGCGTTGGGCAAGTCTTCGCCTTCATTGAAATCGCGACCCAGCAAAGGAGCGATACCAAGAGTACGGAAGAAACCCGCACTCACACGCGCTCCATCAATCATTTCCATGCCCGTGGGCATCGCTAGCACGTAACCGCGTCCATTGTAGATGTCCAAGGACTCGAAAACTCTGTTGAGCTTCTTCCAGTCGAGATAGTCTGGATATGAGAGCGCGGCCCGTGGGATATCCGGCGTTGTCTCCGTCACAAAGAGCAGACGCGAGGTATTGTGATAAGGCAATGGCTTGATGAGTGCGGCATCGACGAAAGCAAAGATCGCCACGCTTGCGCCAATCCCAAGCGCAACCATCGCGGTAGCAGTTACCGTGAAGGCTGGGTTCTTGCGGAGTTGTCTGAGCGTGAAGCGCAGATCCTGGACCACACTTTCGAGTATTGGAATCGTAGCGCGATCGCGGTAAGCCTCTTTTGCTTGTTCGACGCCACCCAACTTCATCACGGCCACGCGCCTCGCTTCTTGAGGCGACATGCCGGCACGGATATTGTCGTCGATATGCATTTGCAGATGGCTTTCGAGCTCATCAGCAAAATCCTGATCTTTTTTAAAGAACAGCCCTTTGAATCTCAACAACCAGGCGCGCAGTTTTCTCATAACTGCTCCTCCATGGGCGCAAAGAAGCGAGCGACGATTGCGGTGGTTTGATTCCACTCTTTCGCTTCTCTTTCGAGTTGTTTCCGACCCGAGCGGGTGAGCTTGTAGTACTTCGCCTTGCGGTTGTTTTCGGAAACACCCCATTCCGAAACGATCCAGCCCTCCTGCTCCAACTTCAGCAGCGATGGATAAAGCGTTCCGTAATTCAGGGAGAGCACATCTCCACTGATCTGCTCGATCCGCCGCGCAATTCCATAGCCATGGAGCGGCCCCAGAGTATCGAGCGTCTTCAGGATCATCAGGGCAAGCGTCCCCTGCCAGATTTCAGTCTTGGATGACACGTTGCATTCTCCTATGGCTTGGCCATAGGACTATACAACGGCTCGTATGGGAAAACAAGAGGTAGCCACGGATCATACAGATTTAGGTACGGATGACCGCAGATTGTCACGCGTGACCGCATTTGGTCATTACCGTTAGTGGTCCAACCAAAAATACTGAGGATTTGTGTGGCGGCAAAGTTGCCAATTCAACCAGTCCAGAGTTCACAAACGAAAGGATTGGTTGATATGGCTAGCAAACGGTTGGCAGGTAAGGTTGGGGTTGTAACTGGTGCGTCGAAGGGGATTGGCGCAGCGATCGCGAAGCAACTTGCTGCTGAGGGTGCGTATGTGGTGGTTAATTACGCATCTTCGAAGGAAGGCGCAGAGCAGGTTGTTAATGAAATTGCACGAGAGGGCGGAAAGGCAGTCGCGGTCCAGGGCGACGTTGCGAAAGCCGAAGACGTCGAACGTCTCTTCGCCGAGGCAAAGAAAGCTTTCGGTCGTCTCGATATTCTGGTGAACAATGCTGGTGTTTATCAGTTCGCTGCGCTCGAAGAAGCGACAGAAGATCAGTTTCAACGGATGTTTGGTGTCAATGTCCTTGGCTTGATTCTCGCAACACGTGAGGCGTTGAAGTATTTTGGACCAGAAGGTGGCAGCGTCATCAATATCGGCTCAACTGCAAGCTCGCTGACGCCCCCTGCTACTGTAGTCTACACGGCCACAAAAGGAGCTGTTGACGCAGTAACTCGTGTGCTTGCGAAGGAGCTTGGACCAAAGAAGATTCGCGTCAATTCGATCAATCCTGGCATGGTTGAGACTGAGGGCGTGCACGCTCTGGGAATTCTCGGCAGCGATTTCGAAAAAGATGCGGTTGCGCAAACACCTTTGGGTCGCATCGGGCAGCCGGGCGACATCGCACCTGCCGTCGCTTTTCTCGCGTCTCCGGAGAGCTCATGGATCACCGGCGAACTCCTGCAAGTCGCAGGCGGCCTTCGCTAAACTCTTGTGGGCGGCTTATGGAAAGCCGCCCAACCTTTTAAGGCATCGGCTCGAGCTCGTAGTAACCGCCGGCCTCCATCCCTGACAGGAATAGGTGTCCGTCTTTGATAGTGAAGTTTCGGACCGCCGCACCCTCTTGCACGATCTGGTTGTGGAGAGATCCGGACGCGCACTTCGCGTTGGTCCTGGACCAATTTCCGAATTGCAGTTGACCGGATGCGGTTGCTCGCCAAGTGCTGCGAGCACTGTTGCAATCGATTCGCGCTATTACGCCGCCGCTACGCCCAAACGAAATTGTGTATTTCGATTTGTCATCCGGCGTGAAAATTCTCTCGTCAGGTCCCTGGAACTTGACTAACCGCCAGGACGTGCCGCTCAGCGGACTCGATTTCTGCCCATTTGCGAAGGCGAAAGCAATTGCGATACACGCCAACACCAACATCACACGCATCGTTTTTGATTCCATTACTTCTCGCCTTCCTTACGAAGCTACCACTTTATGACGTCTTCTTGCTGATAGGACCACCTGAGTGAACAGACCGGCGCCCAATTGCATTACTGTCCCAGCGAGTAAGAAAAATGCGGCCGCCATTGCGGGCATGCCGCATCCCCCACCACGAGGGTAGGCTTCACGCACGGCAAAGAGAAATATTGGAGCCAGCCAGAAGAAGACTATTGCCGGAACTACGGCGGCAGCGATAAAAGCCAACCATCGTGGCGCGCGGCGAAGTCTGAAATAGAGCAAAATTCCAAGCAGTTGCGGAAAGACAAAGATGCTGCCCAGCAACAAGAATCTCCACACATCCAACAAGGTCTGCATCGAATTGAACCTCGGCGCCTCTTAGCTTACTCGAAGCGCGCAGTCATGGCCAAGATCTTAAATGCTTGTACACCGGCCGGAACATGAAAGCTCTGCTCAATATTAATTTTCATGTCAGTAAAAATTTGCCCTTTGGCGCAAATTATCACTGAGACGCCGTTCAATAGTGAAGGGCAATAGCCGTTTTTGCGACGATAAACAACAATCAGCCATTTGTTCCCTGGGCCATTTGCATACTTCATCTCCTGGAGTCTTCGAATGAAAACAGTATTTCTACTGACTTTGCTTCTCTTCTCTCTTCTTCCCACGCCGAAATCTCAAAAAGTCGATGCGGTCAATCCGGCGCCGGGTCAATTCAAGTTGATAGTACCCAAGACCATCTGGGAACCGATTTACTTTAAAGCGATTAATGAACGAGCACGTATCGCTAGACTGCGAGGTCTAAGAGTCGCACTCCCAAAAGATGATTTGGAGTTGCGGCTCTGGAATGGATTCGGTGTGACGGCGCTCGAGGGTTTTGTGTTGCGACGCCGCGCTGGCAAGTGGAGTGCTGTTCATCTGAATGGCGTTTATAGAGGATTGCCCAAACGGGAACTTCAAAGACAACTGTCAGCACCTAAATCAGGTTGGAATGAGGTTTGGCGCAAGTTAGTGGAAATGGGGATCGCAACTTTGCCTGATGCCGAGGGAATCGAATGCAGTCCTTTCGTCGTCGACGGAATGAGTTATGTGGTCGAGCTTAACTATGAGTTCACCTACAGAACCTATCAGTACGACAACCCAGACTACGCCAAATGTGAGCAGGCAAAAAGAATGATCAGTATCGGAAACTTTATCGCCGCAGAGTTTGGTGTGCCCGAGATGGCCACTCGTGGTTAAGGGGCAGTTTAATTCTGGGCGCCACCTTGGAGTGCGGCGGCCTGGCGCCGCTTTGGCCTCGATCAATTGAGATCGATAGCAAAGCGGCGTCAGGCCGCCGCACTCCAAGGTGGCGCCCATGTAGGAATTTGAAAGCAAGAAACGGAGTGTCACGCCTGACCAGTGTCACTTATTATTCGACAATGACACTGGACGACATACCGTGGGAGCAGGTCGCGCGACATCTTGACGCGGAAGGTAATGCAATTATCAAAAGTATCCTCTCACCGGATCAATGCGATCAGATTCGTGATCTATATGACAATGACGATCTGTTTCGCAGTAATGTGGTGATGGAGCGCCATGGTTTCGGACGTGGGGAGTACCGGTACTTCAGATATCCACTACCCGATCTAGTTAGAGATCTTCGCACGTCACTTTATCCTCATCTAGTCTCGACTGCTAACAAATGGAATGAGGCGATGGGTATTGATGTTCGCTATCCTCGCACGCATGCGGAATACATTCGAAGGTGTCACGAAGCCGGCCAGGATAAACCAACCCCGTTGCTCCTCAAGTACGGAACCGAGGATTACAACTGCCTGCACCAGGATCTCTATGGCGAGCATGTGTTCCCATTACAGATCGCGGTGCTGTTGTCAGCACCGGATGGAGATTTCACTGGCGGCGAGTTTGTGATGACTGAACAACGCCCGCGCATGCAATCACGGCCGATGGTTGTGCCCTTACGAAAGGGTGACGGCGTCGTGTTTGCCGTTCATCATCGTCCAGTTCAGAGCAAGAAGAGTATTTACCGCGTGAACCTGCGTCACGGAGTGAGTCGCCTTCGCTCCGGAAGCCGGCATACACTCGGAATAATTTTTCATGATGCTAAGTGAGACTGCAGTTTAGCGGGCAGGCAGTGTAATCAGTAAACAGGTTTCCAGATATGTGGTAAGCGGCACGATCAGGTAGCGATCTTCGATCCATACCGAGTGTGAAAAGAGCGACGACGGATCTTCACCACCTGTGTTCTCGTCACCAAATGGCGCGCGCTCGTTTAAGACTCTCTCTCCGGAACCTAAATCATATAAGTCAAGGAACAGCTCACCATGGGCTGGACCATTACCACCAAACCCCGGGATCAGTACCGGCCGTGGTTTATCTGTACTGGTAAAACTAAAAACTACAATCCAGCGGCCCTTGGGCGAGACAAGTGCGCCTTGATTTCCCCATGACTCTCCCGTTTTCGGATATAAGCGACCTTTGTACTTGAGACCTGCTTGTGTGAATTGCGGATTTTCCCATGTGTGGATAACTCGATAGCTATGCATTGGTTTCGTCGCGCCAGCCCACTCGGAATCGCTTGCCCTCCGAACGCGATACTTGCCATCAAGACTCACGGCAAAATGGTTATCGCTGGAGTAGTCATAATCAGGATCCGTAACCGGGAAGTCGTAGACGTCTTTTCCGAATAATGACCCGTCAAAGCCTTGTTTGACTGCAAACAGCAATTCGCCCGCTCTCGTTCGCACAACGTATTGAACATTGTCGTTGACTCCCCATTGTCGACTGTCACGCAGTTTCAGCCACGGATCCGGAAACCTAATGAAGCCCATTGAATCCGACGACTGTATTTGACGAGCAGGCACGGATGAACACCCAAAGCAAATGTTAATCAACACACTAATGACAACCAGAGCGGCCACGCAAAAATGCACAATACACCTCAGGTAAAGGACGAATTTATATGAGGTATAGAGGCAAGAACTAAAGTCAGGCTAGACAAAGGTGAAGAGCGTGTCAACGACAAAGTTTGTCACCCTGCGCAGCTACCCGATCGGGAGCCGAACCTGAAAACACGTGTCGCCGGGTTTTGATTCGAAACGAACGTTGCCGCGGTGTTTGCGGACGATGCGGGCGACGGTGTCGAGGCCGAGGCCAGTTCCCTCGCCGACTGGCTTGGTGGTGAAGAATGGTTCGAAGATGCGCGATCTCACATCGGCTGGTATACCCGCGCCGTTGTCGCGAATCTCAACGAGGATATCGGTCGGTTCGCGCTTCGTACGGACCTTCAACTTTCCACCGTTGCTCATCGCATCGACTGCATTAACAATCAAGTTGGTCCACACCTGGTTGAGCTCACTACCGTAGGCTTTGATTAACGGCAGTGACTCAGCATAGTCGCGCGTGACGGTGATGTCTTTCTTTTTCAACTTGTACTTCAGAATGAGCAGCGTGTTATCGAGGCCTTTATGGACGTCCAACTGCTGGACACTTGCCTGATCCATGTAGCTGTATTCCTTGATTGCTCCAACCAGCTCCGAGATGCGTGTCGTGGCAGTCTTGATCTCACTCGCCAGTTTCGCGGCTGCGAGTTGGCAGTTCACTCGGGCCAATACGTCTGCGGTCGCCGTTGAAGGAATCTGTCCCAGCAGTTGTTCGAGTGCTGCTGAATCCAGTCCGGCTTCGACAAGATTGGCCGAGAGTTTCCATGGTTCGACGATGCCATGTGCCTCGAGCCAGTCGTTGACTTTGTCTTCCCGGTCACTCTGTTCGAGCGAGTTCAAGTGCTTCGCTGTCGCGGTGTGATCGATTGCTTTTCTTTCGAAAGTGTCGATTGATTCCTGCTGTTGGTCCGTGAGGTCATGAGAGCAAAGTCTCATATCGGCCGCGCGCAACTCCTTCAAAGTTTCAATCAGGTCGTTTGCCGCACGGGTCGCACCCGCCGCCGGATTGTTGAGCTCGTGAGCAAGTCCAGCCGACAGTTTGCCCAGTGCCATCAATTTGTCCTGCTGCTGATCGAGCGTCGTCGCTTCACGCACGCGATCGCTCATGATCCCGACAAGGCGTTGGACCAGCACCGGCATGCGCTGCATCATCTCGGGAAACAAACTAACCGGAAACCATAACAACCGCACATCAGTCACTGCGTAGCCGGTTACCTGGAACTCGGTCATGCGTGAAAACGGCAGCATTCCAGTCACTTCAGTTGATGGCTCGCCTGCGCGCCCAATGTAAACAATGTCGTGATCCGCCTCGTCCCAATAAGCGTGTACTTCGCCCTCAAGATAGACCACCATCCGGTCGGGCTTGTCGCCTTTGCGAAACATGACCTCACCCGCCGCGAATCGCCGCTCTTCGGAGTTATCGGCAAACCAGCGCAACTGGTCGTCAGGCAGATCTGCAAACACGTGGACGCGGCGAAGTGCTTCGACTTTATCCGGCGGCGAAGAGCTCGTTGGAACAATTGAATCAATGCCACCCGAAACTGTTTCTTCCATTTGTCACACGACCTTGCTGAGATATTGATGCACGAAGGAGATCGCAACCGAACCCTCACCCACGCCCGACGCGACACGCTTGACTGAGCCATGACGAACGTCGCCCACAACAAAAATCCCGGGAATGTTCGTTTCCAGGAGTCCTGGCTCACGGTCCAGCTTCCAGCCGTTTGGTCGCTTGCCATCGCGTGTGAGGTGCGGGCCGGAATAGATGAAACCACGCTCATCACGTTCGACAATGTTCGCGAGCCAATCTGTATTAGGCGCTGCTCCGATCATGATGAATAGTGCGTTGGCGGACACTTTGCTTATCTCGTTAGTTTCCGCACAGTGAATGGAAATGGCCTCCAGATGATCCCCACCGTGCGCTTCGACGACTGACGTGTTGAATTCGATTTGAATGTTTGGTGTCGCCTTTAACTGATTGATCAGGTATTGCGACATCGAAGCGTTAAGCGACGAACCACGCACGAGCATCACGACTCGCCGCGCGTACCTCGAAAAGTACATTGCGGCTTGTCCTGCACTGTTCGCTCCGCCGACAACATAAACATCCTCATCTTTCGTCGACATTGCTTCGGTCATCGCGGCACCATAGTAAATTCCGGCTCCGGTTAACCGCTCCACTCCCGGCGCTTCCAGCTTGCGCCACTGCACGCCCGTCGCAACCAGCAACGCATGACAACTGAGCTCCTCTCCGTTCGCGAGTTTCAAAAGACGATATGGACCATCAATTCTTACTTCAGTCGCTTCCGCGGAAAGGATTTCAACGCCAAATCGTCTGGCCTGGACCACTGCACGGCGTGCAAGGTCGGCGCCGGTAAGTCCGCTTGGAAAACCCAGATAGTTTTCAATACGACTGGACATGCCCGCTTGGCCACCGGGCGCTTCCCGCTCGATCATGACTGTTCGCAGGCCTTCGCTCGCACCATAAACAGCCGCAGCCAGACCGGCTGGTCCACCACCAACGATTGCGAGATCGTAGAAAGCTTCGGTCGCGCGTGTTCTGAGGCCGGCGTGCTCAGCCAAGTCTGCCAGCGAAGGTTGCCGGAGACGCTCACCGTTGGGAAGAATCACGATCGGCAAACTTCGCGTCTCGTCTTCGTCCAACAAGTCGACAAGGCTGCGAACCTCCGAATCCGAAGCGGCAGTTTCGATATCAAGCCACTGATATGGGACGTGATTGCGCGCGAGAAAATCTTTGATGTTGTGCGAAGCAGGTGACCAACGGTTTCCCAACACACGAATACCTTCGAACTGCGGTGGGAATGCTGCTTCCCAATCCTCGAGGAGTTCATCGAGCACCGGATAGAGATTCTCTTCGGGAGGATCCCAGGGCTTGAGCAAGTAATGATTGATGCCTGCTTCGTTAATCGCAGCGATCGCGGCGTCAGTGTCGGCGTAAGCTGTCAACAGCACACGCTTCGCATCAGGGAAGAGGGTGATCGCCTGTGCGAGAAACTCGACGCCGGACATTCCCGGCATCCTTTGATCGATCAGGAAAAGTGCGATCGAGTTGTTCCTGATCTTCAGTTCTCGAACTATCTCGAGGGCCTCGGGTCCTGATCCGGCCCGCAGCACACGATAATCACTCCCGTACTTCCGCCTTAGATCGCGCTCGATCGCGCGCAACACCTCACGATCGTCATCCACCGTGAGCAAAACCGGTTTCGCCATAACACACTAATACTCCGTTAAATGCCGCAAATGACAAAATGATATGACCGTCATTCTGCCATGTCAGGGCATTTGGCGCATCACGGCATTGTGGATTTGTGCGGTAACACGATCGTGGTATGGGTCTGCACAAATCCCGCCCACCGCAGTGGGCGGATTCATTCAAGGCCTTTCTATCTGAAAATTAATTGCGACGTTTTGAATCCCGCCAACGAAAGTTGGCGGATTGTTCAAGTCCTTACTATTCATCCTGCGTTGTTGATGAATAGTAAGGACCTGAAATATCCGCCCACTTCCGTGGGCGGTATTAGAATTTGGTTTTTAAAATGGTTTTTGTAGAAGGGACTTGAACGATCCGCCCACTGCCGTGGGCGGGATTTTGATCATTTGTGCAGGAGGCGTTCTAGCTTCGGCGGCGCAGGGCCCAGGCCGCCGCAAAGAATACGATAACGGTGCAACCTAACAGCACCGCCAGATACATCCACAACTGTGACGACACAGTGCCGGCCATCGAAAGCTTCAGGGCCTCACTCAAGTAGTAAGTGGGAATGAGGCGCATGGCTTTATCGAACCATCCGGTGATGCCGATGGACGGAAAGCTTGGAGCCATAAGCAGAATCAAAACAACACTGGCCCAGGTGTTTACCTGCATGGTGTTCTTGAGCACACTTCCGATTACCAGTCCTACCCCAACGACAAAAAGCAGTCCCACTACAATGGTCAACGATGTGAGGGGCCAGTTTTGTATGGATTGGCGATTAATAACCAGTAAGAGTCCTGCAATCAGAAGCGTGTAGACCACGCCCGTCAAAGCTTTCCCTGCGATGATCTCTTTCAGACTCGCGGGCGACGACAGAAGAAAGTCAAGAGTCCGCTTTTCCTTTTCTTCCACAATCAACAAAGGCACGACGAAAGCGCCGGTCATTCCAAAGGTGAGTATCAGGAGCAATGGCAGTAGCATTTGGTCCAGACGCGTTCCACCACGTGCCTGCTCGTTCGCAGTTTTATCAACATCAACCCAAACCAAACGTGCAGGCTCCGGCTGTTTCGCAAATGACCGCACCAACTGGTCCAACAGCCGGCGGAAAGCGGTTTGTTCAAAAACAGTCTTTTGATTGTTGACGTAGACGGTTAGCTCAGGCTGCTTGTTTGCAGCTAGATCCGCGTCGAAGCCGGCGGGCACTGCCAATCCGCCAGTCGCGTTAATTCTTTCCACTTCGCCGGCTGTTGCCTCTGCTGAATTGGCTTGAACTACCGATATCTGACGAGTTTGGCGTAGCTCCGTTACCAGCCCCGAACCACCCGCATCATGGACCACAATCGTGAGAAACTTGTCACCGGTAGTCCCTGGTAACAACACGCGAAAGAGAATCGCGACAAATAACGGGGTAACCAGCGCAGTGAGCAGATAGCGATTTCTGATCGCGTCCACGACGTCTTTTCTGGTGATCGCCGATATTACGTTGAAGTTCATTCAGACAACCGCCTTCCCGCCAATTCGATGAACACTTCTTCAAGTGTCGCTTCGGCTGAATGGAGAGTTCTAATCTTGCCATTGCTTAATAGTTGCTGTAATTCCCTTCCCGCATTCTCACCATCCAAAGCGATGCTGACGCACTCGCCGTTATCGAGAGTTACATTCACTTGATGTTGACCGTGTACAGTTTTGAGACTGTCGGGCGTGTCGAGCGCGACGATCCGTCCTTCGCTTAGAAATGCCACGCGATCGCAGAGCTGATCTGCCTCCTCCATGTAATGCGTGGTTAGAAAGATTGTTGTTCCTTCTTTCGACATGTCGACGATCAAACGACGAATCTCGCGTCCCACTATCGGGTCTAAACCGCGCGTTGGTTCGTCGAGAAAAACTATTTTTGGACCATGCAGTATGGAGCGAGCAATAAGCAGCCTCTGCTTCATTCCATTTGAATAGTTCTGCACTTTGTCCTTACCTCTATCGAGTAGATCGACCTGCTGGAGGGCTGCATCAATGCGTTGGATATCTATCCCATAAAGACGCGCGGCGAATTCGAGGTTCTCACGTCCCGACATGCGTTCATAGAGATTCTGATGTTCGGACACTACGCCGATGAGTGGTCTCAGGCGTTGTTGCTCCCTGACGATATCGCAACCCGCTACGCGGCCGCCTCCGGATGTAGGCACCAACTGCCCACTCAACATTCGAATCGTGGTGGTCTTGCCGGCGCCGTTATGGCCCAGAAACCCGAAGATCTCGCCCGCGTTTACTGAGAACGAGATATTGTCCACCGCCCGCAGGTTGTTGAATGAGCGTGAAAGATTCTCAACCTCTATGGCTTGCATCCATTGCTCCCAAGGAGTGTTTGACGGAGAAAGCTGCGCCTGATCTGGTAGATTGATACGCACTGCGGAGAAGTATGTTTCGTATTCCAACTCCACTCGGTCGGGCACTACTCTGTCAGGCTTTGCCCCAAAGTGGGGTGTCTTAATTTTGAGATTCTTCTCTGTGCAAACTCTGTGTTCTCTGTGTAGCAAGTGCGCAAGTTCTTGTTTTTCTGAGAAGGTTTTCGGTATTTGAACCAAAAAACCCCCTACCCAGCTAAAGTCTCTTTATGCTGAGGAGGGGTATCGGCAATCGTTATGTCCATCAAGCGCCTTAGCTACGCTTATCAGCTGTGTGTAAGCCCGATTGCCAGGATGCTCCACACGAGCTTGGCCTGCTGGCCTTAGGTAACCATGCTTGCAGCATGGACCATAAGGATCGCTTGTGGTGACACAATGGTCTACCTTAAAGAGATCGTCTTTCACGATCATCGAGCACGAGTCATTTGCTCGTGGCGTTAGCGCGATCCATCTTTTAGAGGTGTACATCGTGTCAGAAACTCTAAACTTTCGCTAGCGTTTGGTTGCGGCTCTGCCGCGCTGTGACTCTGTGGTGTGTTTTGCTTGGAATTCATCAACCACAGAGTTAAGCATGCGCCGCCGGCGCACCACCGAACATGAAAATGGAATTGTGGAAGCCGATGGTCATTAGTTACTATTCGCTCGACGATCGATCTCCAGTCAGCCTCGGAACTGCGGCGGTTGATCAGCTGACAATAAATCCGCCTTCCTCTGCAAAATGCTGAGGAAAGCGACTAACGGGTTGCAGCGTGTGCAAGAGGCAGAGCGAAGTCAGTAGCCCAATGCCGGGATGCGTCCGCAAGCGCTGGATACCGACATCGTCTTTGCTTTGCGCCTTGAACCAGACCATGGTTTCCAACAGTTGTTGGTTGAATGGCTTTAGCAGTTCGAACCAGTGCTCGCGTTGCCATTGCAGCACGGGAGACATGGCCACCACCTGGAACTCCTCCTGGCCGGCGCCGGTGAACAACTGCTTGCCTTTGGCTAAGCCGGCTTGCAGGGCGATCGCCTGCAGACTGTTTTTAGTCATGGTGCGCAGCTTGATCAGCTTTTGCCGGTAACGCAGCATGCGCAGGACTTCGCGACTCTGCACTGCCGGGCGATGCAAACGGGGAAATTCATCGTGGACCATTAAGTCCCAAATGAGTTCCGCGTCGCGCCGATCGTTCTTCTGGCGCCAACGTGCCCGGCGCCTGATTTCGGTGGCGTGACCAAGCCAGACTTCGCAACCCAGTTGCTCCAGCAGCGCTTCGAACCAGGGACTGTAACCACTGGCTTCCAGGCCCACGATTACTGGTCCCTGGAACTGTTGGTAGAAAGCACGTACTTGCTCTTTGTCCTGGTGCTGCAGTTCAGTAATGACGAGTTCGCCAGTTTCAGTTTTCAAATAACAGGGCGTCTGTTGTCGTGCATGAAAGTCAACGCCGATATATATTTTGTCCACAGCGCCTCCTTTCAGTCTCATATCAGTAAGCTGAACGTGAGTTTAACAACTCACGAACGGAGGCGCTGCTTCATAACATCAGTACCACCTCGCGGTAGCGGGGGGTGCGCAGCCTTTTGGAGTGAGGACGATTACTGCTGCCAATAATCCGGACTTTCTTTCATGTTCGGATCGGGACGTTCCATCCAACGTTCAGGACGGTGCAGTTTGATGAAACCAAATTGCTCGTATAAGCCTTGTGCGTCTTTGGTTGCCAAAACCCACCGGCGAAATCCCTGTAGCTTGGGATGAGCGAGGATAACTTCCATGAGCCACTTTGATAACCCGCGCCCGCGGTGTTCCGGCACGATGAAAACATCAGCGACCCACGCGAAGGTGGCATAGTCCGTAACAATCCGCGCGAATCCTACCTGCTGGTCACCCTGGTAGATACCAAACGGCATTGAGTTTTCGATCGAGCGCGCGACAACCTCGCGCGCGCGACCGATTCCCCAATACGAATGATTGCTGATGAAGTCGTGAATCAGATCTATATCGAGGCGTGAACGTTCCGTGCTGATCGTGTATTCACCGCGTTCCCAGTGTTCTTTCACACTACTCATTCCGCAGCGCCGTCGTCGGATCCAGTCCCGCTGCTCGAAGAGCTGGGAGCCACGAGGCCAGAAACGCGATAACCAGGAAGAGCACCGCAACTGATACAAATGTCACGGGATCTGTTGGCTTCACCTCGACGAGCATGGTGGCGAGAATTCGCGTGAATGCAAACGAAGCGGCTAATCCGATCACGATACCAATCGCGCTGAGGGAGAGTCCCTTCCCTACCATCAAACGAAAGATGCGTGACGGCGCGGCGCCGAGGGCCATGCGGACTCCAATCTCCGCGGTTCGTTGACGCACAGAGGTTGCCAGTACGCCATACAAACCCACGCCTGCAAGCAACGCTGCGATCGTCGAGAAGACTCCGATAAGCAACAGTGAGAAGCGTGTCTGTGCCTGAGCCGCGGTGACGAGCGAGTCCATCGGCTTCATCTCGTTGATAAACGTCTCCTTGCCCTGTCTCTGCACGACTTCACGTACGGAGTTTGCCAACTGCGCCGGATCCCCATCGGTCCGCAGCGCCCACCATGAAGCAGCGCCGTGATTCACATACCCGTCCGTGATGTAGAGTTGTTCGCGGCCCGGCTCGATCAGAGAGGTGTTACGCTGATGGGCCACCACACCGATGATCTCTCCCCACTCTGCCTCAGGCGTGCGAACGCGAAACAGGATCTTCTTGCCTACAGCAGACTCGTTTGGAAATGCCTTTGCCGCGAGTGCTTGATCAACTATGAGCAAGGTTCGATCAGGCTTACTGTCTTCGGCCGTAAACGTTCGTCCGGCCAGCAGCGTTGTGCCCATTGCTTCGAAATAACCAGGCAGGACGATCTGAAGATCGGCAGCCTGAAACTTGCTCGGATCTCCCTGAGCATCCGCTCCGCCCCAACGAACGGGATTAAACCCGCCCGCGAGCGGTAATGGAAATGACGCTGTCACATTATTCACACCCGGGAGGGCATCAAGTTGTTCGCGAAGCTGGCGCTTGAAGTTTTCTCGTTCCTGAGGTGTCTCGCCGACGTTGCCCAGAAGTTGAAACGTTAGTAGCCCGCGCGGATCAAATCCGAGATTTACACGTTGAATATTGAGGAAAGTGCGGAACATCAATCCAGACCCAATCAAAAGTACAAAGGCGAGTGCAACTTCCACTACTACCACAGCGTTACGCAACCCGGCTGCGCCGAGTGCACCGCTTCTCCCAGCAGCGCGTAATGTATCCATGAGGTTTGGTTTCGCGGTGCGAAGTGCAGGAATAATTCCAAAGAGCACAGCAGACAACAAGCCTGCCAATACCGCAAATCCCAACACTTTCAGATCGAGATCGATCGCGTTCAAGCGTGGCAGATTCACCGGTGCGATCCAGAGCAATTGGCGAATACCCAAGTAAGCAAGCCCGACGCCGATCGCGGTTCCGAGTCCAGCTATGAGGATCGCTTCGGCGAGTGTTTGTCGAACAAGCTGCCACCAACCAGCACCCAGTGCGGCACGAACCGCTAGCTCTCGTTCGCGACCCGAAGCTCTCACGAGCATCAGGTTTGCCACATTTGCACACGCAATCAATAGAAGGAAAATTACTGCACCCATGAGCGCAATAATCGCGGGTCGGACTTCGTCCACGAGATGCTGCTTCATCGGCACCAGCCGGAAAAATTTACCGGCTGTATTTGCGATAGTGTTTTCGTTGCGAATCTTCTGCGAGATCGTCTCGGCTTCCGCCTGTGCCTGTTCGATCGAAGCACCGGGCTTTAGCCGCGCGATCGCGCGCCACTGCACGTTGTTACGATTGGCTACGTCATAAGGTATGCGCGCACCGAGCCAGACACTCGGAAATTGTTCCACATTCACTGCCGGCGGAAACAGCAATTCAAAACCCGGAGCGAGGACGCCCACGACAATTGGTGGTGGTCCAAACGCGGCGGCCACTGGAAGCGGTTTGCCAACTATCGATCGATCACCACCAAAGCGCTGTTGGAAGTATTCGTTGCTCAGAATTGCCATCGTCGGCAACTGAGGTTGTTGGTTGTCGGCTGGAGCATTGCCGGCCGGGGCTGCTGGCGGAGGTGGCTGAGGAGTACCGTCAGATTCCTGAAAGTCTCGACCCGCGATGATCGACGCTCCCATCATTTGAAAGAAGTTAGTCGATACCACACCGATGCGGACGCGCTCAGGAGTGCCGTCCAAAGCGGGAAGCGTCACGCGACCCGTTTGTACGGCAGCAAAATCCTCGAAATTATTCTTTGCGCCGTTACGCAAGTCGAGAAAGTCGGCGTTAGAAATCGGGAAGTCTTTGACATTCCGTTTCTGCAGATCATTGCAGGCCAGAACCAGCCGATCCGGATCCTTGTAAGGAAGTTTCCGCAACAGCACGCCATTCGTGACGCTGAAGATAGCAGTGCTGGCACCGATAGCCAGTGCAATGGTCACTACTACTGTGATTGTAAATATGGGACTTTTACGCAGCGTACGAAACGCGTAGGAGAAGTCGTTTAGCATAGCGGCAGTTTAGACTCTCTTACGAATTTCAGCCAAGTGGAATTTTGTTAAGAAATGTTTAGATGTGAGCGCCAAGACGCGGAATATGGAAGCCAGCGGCAAACACGAAGCGAAGCGGAGCGCGTCGCCCGTGATAACAATCAAAAATTCGTATAGAGCGCTGAAAGGGCGTATACGGTTGCGTTTATTTCGGCCCTTCAGGCCTTGCCCTCGTTTTTGGATACTTGACCAGGGGCGACGCGCTTCGCGCTTGCCCCTGGCTTTCATATCTCCGCGCCTTTGGCGCTTGGATCAAAGTTTCTTGGCGCTCTGGTAAATTGCTTCAAGCTACTCACGGGTCAGGACGAAGCGTCCAAACTCCTTCCAAGTCCCGTCCTTCTGCTTAACCGAATCTATGACTTCAAGTTTGCCGTCTGCTAGGAGCCTGTAGACAGATTTTCCATTCTCCTGACCCGTCGCACCCCACATCGCGGTTAGTGATTGGCCTTCGACGCTGCATTTGATCGGGAATGACATGCCGCGCGAGTCGAACCACGTGCCTTCACACTTCCCTTCGGAAGGTTGGTAATAGGCGTGGCCTTCGAAAAGTTGGACTTTGCCGCTCGCCCTCATTTCGTTCTTCAAACTGAGCCGTAGAAACTTCTCTCCCAAGACCCATTCCCACGACATCCGGAGGGTGGCCGGCATTTCCAGTGTCTTCCCTTCACCACTCCAGGAACCATGCAGTCGCTTAAAGATGCTGTCGCTCTGTGGATAGGCTGTGCAAGGCACGACTAACAACAGCGCCAGGCCGATAAAGGTTACTAGACCAATTTGTTTTTTCATGTTGTCTGATCTCCAATCGTACGACGAACGGCGAAACCGGTTTTCGACAACTCATCCACGGATTACGCAGATTTTACAGAATGATCGGTGTAATCTGTGTAATCTGTGGATATGACTTTCGAACTTCAACCAACTCTGAAGAGTGAAATCCTGGAACTGCGACCGCTCCGCCCAGACGATTTCGAAGAGTTGTATGCTGTCGCATCAGACCCGTTGATTTGGGAACAACATCCAAACTCTGATCGCTACAAACCCGATGTGTTCCGAAAGTTTTTTGATGAAGCATTGGCATCCGGTGGCGCGTTAGTAGTGCTTGACCGCACGAACGGACGCGTCATCGGTTCATCGAGATTTCATTGCCACGATCTCGTGCGGAGCGAGATCGAAATAGGCTGGACTTTCCTGGCGAGATCTCATTGGGGCGGCACTTACAACCGCGAGCTGAAACGACTGATGCTGGCGCACGCTTTCAGATTCGTCGACAACGTGATCTTTTTTATTGGCTCAACCAACATACGCTCGCAACGCGCCCTCGAAAAGATCGGCGGCGTACGCATCGGTACGAAGTGCGATCCGAACAACCGCGAAAGCGTCATCTACAGAATTACGCGTTCTGCAAAAAGTTAACCGAAGGATGGGCGCCTCCTTGGAGTGCGCCAACTTGTTGGCGCTTTAGTATGTTTACCAAAGCGGTGACAAGTCACCACCGCACTCCAAGGAGGCGTCCAATCTTTAGTGCAAGGGTCAGATGACGTTTATCTGAACTGCCAACCCACCAACAATCCGATTACCACTTTCGTCTCGCTGCACCAGATTCAACCTGATCACGTCTCCCGGTTGCGCTGTCTTTGGCGTGCTGACGCGCAGCCCGAGTAACACTTGCTGCGAAGGACGTAGTGTCACCTTTAATTGTGCGGCTCGACCAACCGCGAAGCGTGTTTCAATGCCGCCGATAAAGTGCTCAGCGAGTGGCCCATCGCTCGTATCAGTAGTGAAGGCATCGTTCAAACTGGCGGCTGCTCGTGTGTGTGATCGTCCACCACATTCGAGGACATCCTCGCCGTTAGGTCGGGCAACGTTGTCGAGGATTGAAATGGGATTGGTTGTGATACCTGGAATCGGACTCAGCACTGCGCCTGATTTCTGCATCAGCGAAGTTACGATCGCAGTCTGATTGTCAGGCCTGATCAGTTCGAGAGTGACTGGCCGCGTGCGCGTCTTGAGGTTGTTGACGACAAACGGCAAGACGAGCCACGTGTCAGGTTTGAGATTGACCACCGTGAGATTCTTTTGGGCCAGGTTGTTGTGTTCCCAAACGTGCCTTCCCGTGACGGGCTGATCGAATCTTGTCAAAACAGTGGCTAACCAACATGCATGAGTACCCGCCGGCGGAACCACCCCACGCGGCCACCGGGCCTTCACGATCGTTGAGCTGTTTGGACCAAGATTGAAGCCCGCCACGGCTGCGACGCAGGGCAAAAAATCACCGGGATACTGAAACTCGACTCCGGCAAACTGTTTCACGTTGAACGTGACGACAAAATGTCGTGCGGTGGCAGTCAAACTGCGATTGCGCACGCGCGCATAGAACCAATTGTCCTGACCTTGTTCCGGATTCTGATGAGTGGTGCCATTGTCGTCGGCGTTACGGATCCAAAGATCGGGAGAATTCCAGAAAGCACCGGCCCACGCATCCGGACCCGCATGCGTAGGATCGTCTCGCAACCACAAGTCGGGCACAGGTGACGGATCGGAGAAACCGTAAACGAAGCGATGGAAAGCATCGACGATCTGCACCTTCCCGGTTTTGCAAACCAGATACTCTTCAAGGTTTGCGGTCGTGACTGGCCGTGAGTTGCGTTGCTTGTAAAACTCGCTTATGAACGAGTTCAGATTCGAAACACCGACCATCGAAGCGAGGCCTCTGAAGACGCGCTCACCGTCCGTGTAAGCGTTACCAGCAGTAATTCGCACCCACGGATTGCGCGGGCTAAGGGTGATGGGAGGATCTGTAAAGTCAAACGGTAGCGAACCTGACGCGCCGTTGTCGTTATAGACAGTCCACGCCTCGTCCCACCAAGCATCAGGCTGGCTTGCAGCCTTCAGTCCGCGCGCAAACCAACTGTGAAATGTCTCGTGACGCAATGGTCCAGTGCCGGTCGTTGTTCCGCCATCGTATTCCATTCCGCCAACGTTGAAGAAAGCGACGAAACGATTGCCGTGAATGTAAGGTCCAACTTTGGTTTCGTTGTTGGAAAGAAATGTTTTGATGTTGTTGATCTGAGCAGTTAAATCAACTGTGCTGCTCGTCAGTTTCCAGGCTTCGATCGTGACGTTGGTGCCGGAGACCGGAAGCACAGTGTTTCCGGTTTGTTTCACGACAGTGTCAGTGGCGCGTATCTCGAGTAGCGGCGAGAAGGCCGTGAAGCGTTGTGGGAATGATACCTTCCACTGATTTGTTCCGAGCGATGAGATGGCGCCGTTTGTTATGACGGTGTGCGCAACGGCAGTGTTGAGCACCTTCAACGTCAGGTCGAGCGCGAATTGATCGAAGATGAGATTCGCAGGCACCCAGGATTCGAGGTAGCGACCGGCACCGAGATCCGTGAAGCCGAAGTTGAACGTGAGTCTCGGACCAGCGCTGAATGTCATGGCCGGCTGGTAACTGCCGGCAGTTGATGCTTGCGGGGTGCCGAGTGAATACTTAACTCGGAGAGTGTGATTCGTCTTCGGTGCCAGCACTGATTCCACAACGCGCAGTTGAGCATTGGCGCCGCCGCCGAAGTCGTGATGGGCCAGTTTGGCGATCGGGAACACTGCGCCGTCTAACCACGCTTCGGTGATGGTTTGTCGCAGATCGAAGATCGGATTACCACTTTCAGAACTGGTCGTGAATTCGAGCGTCGCATCTCCCTCGCCCTTCGATGTTGCGCAGTCGAAAGTCAGTGTGGCGGTGATTTTTTGAATATCGATGGGGACGGCTTTTAGTCCATCAACTGTTTTTGCCGGTGGCGCCAAATCAAAGTTAGTAGACATGATTACTGCTCCTGCATGTAAGACCGACGGGAAGGGCGCCTCCTTGGAGTGCAGTGACTGTCACCGCTTTGGTAATACTAAAGCGCCAACAAGTTGGCGCACTCCAAGGAGGCGCGTGAGTTCACGGAGTGAGCGTTATTTCGACTTGCCTTTCTTTGCTGACTTCTTCGCGGCCTTGTCGGAGGTTCCACCTCCACCGCCTGGAAGTCCGTCCAGAAGTCCGTCATAACCTCGCATCGCCGCAGGTGCAGCAGCAGCAGCACCAGGACTACGACGACGGCCATCTGCGGTGTCGCCGGTGCCACCACCGTTAGTGAATACTCGCGACAAACGATCAACGGCATCCGTAAGGTGATTCGCGCCGCCGCCGAGGGCAACGTACATCCCGACTTCAGGATGCATTAGCGTCGCAGCTACGTCGTTGTCAGTAGCCGTGAGCGGGTAATTGACCCATACGTCGGTGCGTCCGCGAACTCCAAAGGGCACACCCGCGATGGACCACTTAACTTGCACTTCGATTACGTGTCTGCCGGTTCGTTCGAAGGCGAACCCGCGAGAGCTCCAATAAACACGCGACGATGCCGAAATGCTTCCGCCTCCATCAAGGTTCTCAATCTTTGTGCCCTCACAGAGGATCACAAATGGAGGCATCATTTTGACGATGCCGTTGGGATTGATCACTTCGATCGTGGCATAGAGTGACTCGGTGCTGATGTCGTTCGGCACTGGAATCGGATTACCAGAATTGTTGACGAGTTCCCACCGCAGTTGCACAGGTTCTCCGAGAGCAATCTGCGTCTGGTCCGCGCTTACTCTCAACTCAAGATCGTCAGCCGACAGAAAATGACGATCAGTATCGGCCGACGGAACAAACGAGTTGTGACCCGATCCGAAAGTCATTCCACCTGGACGTACAGTGGGATCCGGGAAGTGAATGAGGTGATGTCGTACGTGCGCGTTGAACCCGAGGTTAATGTTGGTAGGAAACACCCCCGGCTGTCCGGTGGCTGGACCTCCGAGCACATCCGCGACACTCGGCGTCGTCGTCATGATCGAATTGTCGGCGCCGCCCTCCTGTTCCTGGTGTATTTGATTGAAACCATGGCCCAGCTCGTGACTCGCGCTGCGCAAGTATGCACGTGGCACATCACGCTGCTTCTTGTTGGCCGCGGCTCCGAAGTTGGACGAGTCGCCAGTCGGATAACCGTCGTCGCTGAAGCTGGCGGAGCCTTCGCGCGGCACGTCGATCTGGTCGTACATCACGCCCCTGGCACAACCGAGTTTTGCGGGAACGACGATCAGGTGGAAGCGCCACTCCTTATCGAGATCAGTGCCGGCCTTGCGATTTGCAACCATCAAAGCATGCAGGTTTGCATTGGACCAGCAATTGGTCGGAGTGACTCCTGGTGGCACTGGAATGTTCGTCTGATCGTAGATTACGTTCAGGTCCCAACCCGCAGTTGCGAACACAGTCTTAAAATCTTCCGTGCCGGTTCCGCTGATCGTGGGTACGGCCTTGGGTGGCACAGCGCCGGTAAGCGTATCGATCTCCACTGTTGCGCGACGGAAGAAACTGGAAACCCAGCCCATCTTGAACGTGCCTTTCTCAGCTGCTCCTTCGAAGAGTTTTCCTTCGAAGTAAACACTCATGTATCCCGGAGGAGGAGGAGCATTCTTGAGCACGAGCTTTACTGTTCTCGTACCTGGAGCGGCGGGGAAAGTTCCATTGAACTGACCCGGCGGTGGCTGAGAGTAAACGTACTCCTGCGCGGTTAGCGTGAACTGACAGTTGGGTGCGATCAACGGCGGCAGTTGAATTCCCGTCACCTTCAGATAGGAGTGATACTGCTTTCTTGGATAGACGGGGATTGCTAACGGAAGCGCAAAAATACCGGCGGCTGCAGGGCGCTCAGCGGCAGTCGCGACGGTGGCGATTGACGTCGGTAGCGAAATGACGGGATTCAGGAAACGATAAAGATCGCCACTGATGGTGGCATTCGCGCCACCTCTTTCAACGCGCATTGTGCCGTGAAAAACACTGGTGCTTAGTTTCGGTTGGAACGTGATGCGGTAGCATCCTTCTCTCAAATTGATTCGACAGAGAGGCGCAACCAGGTTGGTAACCCCAGGTTGCAGTGCCGTGGTTGCGGTCGTCGCAATTGAACCCGCCGGCGTTGTGGGATCATTGTCTTGTTCATCGAGTGTCAGTGGCTCTGCGACAGGCGCGAAACCAATTTGGCCCTGCGCACTGCTGGGAGGTGGTTCGGAAGCGACAAATCCCTTCGGTGATTCACCGCTTATCGACGGATCGGTCTCTTTTGGCATGAAGGTAAACTCCTTAAGTGTGGCTGGATGCGAGGACCAACTAGACACCAGATTCAGGAAGGACTTAGCCGATGGCAAAGTTAGACTACCACCTGGGGTCGAGGGTCGACTCCGCACGAGATTGACGCGTCAGTTGTGAACTGACGCTGTTTGGAATGTGATAAGAGCTGAAAGCGATTCTCAGCTTATTCGCTGATACGAAAAGGTACAGCCGTGCTGATCGGTGAACGTGAGGACGTTTCCCTCAAGCCTGGTTTTGTAAGTCACAAGCTCGTCAGATGCAGTGCTCATCGTCACTTGATCATCCTCGACGATCTCGTAGCTACCCGCATCCCACCAGATGAAGCGCTGTGATGGCCCCTTTTTGGCGAGAAAGCGCGGACGTTCCTTGAACTCGATCTCGTCCGGATAATTCTCCGCACAGGACTCTTCCGTAACCTTCTTCCACGTACCTGCTATCTTCATATGATTCGAGGCCCCTTTTTGTTTCTAACATCATACGCTTAATTATTTATTGAGAGAAAAGAGACAGCGTCGTAACGCGCTAAAGGCGTGGGCTATGAAAGCCAGGGACAACGCGTCACAGCGCCGAAGGCGCGGAATATAAAAGCCAGGGGCAAGTGCGAAGCGAAGCGAAGCACGTCGCCCCTGGTTAACCGCCCCAACACCGATGAGGCCTGAAGGGCCGAAATATACGCCGCCCGTATTTCGCCCTTTTCAGGGCTCGCGCAACTCTTGACTTTTACCAGGGGGCGACGCGCTCCGCTTCGCTTCGCGCTTGACCCTGGCTTTCATATCACGCGCCTTTGGCGCTGTTTGGCAGATAGCTAAATGACTCGTTGTGATCGGCACAATCCTTGCACTCTCCACGGGACAAACAATGCCAAAGGAGAGCTCAGCATGACGATAAATAGTGTTGCTGCGTCACTAATTCGAATACTTCTAGTGAGCGCGTTTCTCATTCCACCGGGGTTCGCACATGCACAGGAGCAGCAACCACAACCAACGCCGCAAAGATCGTCCGCCCAGCGCGACAAGATGGAATCGAAGATCAGAAAGATCGGTGTCCGCAAGGATGTCACAGTCAAACTTCAAAACGGAAAAACCTATCATGGATTCATTAACCGCATTGATGATCAACAGTTTGAGATGAGTGAAGTCGATCTTAAAACCAGTGTCATCGTCCGTTTCGACGAGGTGAAAAGAGTTGAGAGTGGCTATGGAGCAAAGGGGCCGTTGGGTAATCGTGTCGGTAAAAAGGGGCGGCGCATCGGAACGATAATCGGGCTTGCGGCACTCGCCATACCATTTATCCTCGTCGCAGCCACTATCAGGGAATAGCCTGGGCAGGAGCAGTTCCGTTCCGCTTCAAATTAATAGGAGTCGAGCAGAAAAATTATCCAACCGAAATTTTTATTTGACAGGTATCACCCCCTGTCGAATTTTGGTTGCCTACCCGCGGCGTCTGCGCGAGAATTACCAGCAAACCCAGATTCTTGCCTGAAAGGACGTGCGAGCTCGATTCCTCGAAGCACGATTAAGAAATATGAAAGTCAAAAGATCGCTCTCAGTCTTAGTAACAGTGCTCGCTTTGTTTGTCGTTGCTGTCCCGTCAATACACGCGCAGCAGAGTAATGAATGGCCGCAATTCCGCGGACCAAACGGTACAGGTGTGGCCGAAGGCTCCGCGCTGCCCGCAGAGTTCAGTGCAACGAAGAATGTCGTTTGGAAAACACCGGTGCCCTTCGCTCGATCGTCGCCCGTGGTGACGTCTGACCGCGTATTCCTCACCGCAACCGAAGCTGACAAACTGATCACACTCGCACTGGATCGTAAAACAGGAAAGGTTTTATGGCGTCGCGATGTTGTACGCGCGCGACACATGCCAATCTACAAAGCCAACGATGGCGCTGCGCCGAGTCCTGTTAGCGACGGAAAGAACGTGTACGCGTTTTTCGCAGAGTTGGGATTGATCTCTTATGGTCCCGATGGCAAAGAGCGGTGGCGCGTGCCGCTCGGACCTTTCAACAGCTTCTACGGCATGGGTGGCTCGCCTGTACTTGCCGGGAACACGCTCGTGATGGTGTGTGATCAGCGAACAGATTCTTTTATGGTCGCTGTCGATACGCGCAATGGAAAAGAGCTCTGGAGGAAAAGCCGCACCAACTATGAGGCCTATTCTACGCCCGCCATTTACAAGCCGAAGGATGGACCAGCACAAGTGATCGTTGTCGGTTCACAAAGCGTCGATGGATATTCCCTGGATAAGGGCGAACGATTGTGGTGGGTGACTAAAATCGGCTCGTATCCAAAAGGTGTGCCTGTCTTTGGAACTGACATGGTCTACGTGGTAGCCGACGGCGGTGATGATCCGTTCTTGCCGCCATTCGACGAAAGTCTTAAAGCCGATACTAATAAGGACCAGAAATTACAACGTGAAGAGGTGAAGGCTAATGCCGACGCCTACGATCACTTTGGATGGCTCGACTCAAACAACGACGGGAGCATCGAGCGTTCCGAATACGATTTCGTGCGCAATTCGACTGTCTCGGAACACGGAGTAACCGCGGTTCGTTTAGCCGGTCGCGGTGACCTTACGTCTTCGAACGTTGTTTGGCGCGTCAAGAAAGCTTACCCAAGCATACCTTCGCCGTTGATTTACCGGGACGTTATGTATCTGATGAAAGAAGGTGGGATTGTTTCGAGTGTCAATCCGGCAAGCGGCGAAGTTCTGAAACAGGGCCGCACTCCTGATGCGCTCGAGGCATACTACGCATCGCCTGTCGCAGCGGATGGCAAGATCTTTATGGTAAGCGCTAGCGGCAAAGTAACCGTGCTTAAAGCGGGCGCGCAGTGGGAAATTCTCGCAATGAACGATCTGGACGAAGAGGTATGGGCCACACCTGCGATTGCGGGCAACAATCTCTACATCCGTACACGTAATGCGTTGTACTCGTTCGGCACGGGCGCGAAATAAAAATGTCCATTCGCTGGACTCACATCACGATTACGGTAAGCAACATCGACCGCTCGATCGAGTTCTATACTTCTTTTTGTAAGCTTTCAGTTTTACGAGATCGTCGTCATGAAGGAGGTGGGACAGTTTGGCTTGGGCCAACTCCCTCGCCCGGCGCGAAGCCGATCTTTTTACTTGTCCTCGGCGAGGGAGCGGTCACATCACGTATGGATCACCTTGGGTTCCAATGTGAGCAGCGAGAGCAGGTGGACCAGATTGCGGAACGAGGACGGCAACTGGGAATTCTTGACGTTCCACCGACAGACGCAGGAGTGCCCGTCGGCTACTTCACAATTATTCGCGATCCCGACGGGCATCTGGTGGAGTTCACCTACGGCCAACCGATTGAGGGCCTGACATAAAAACTCGGCATGGACTACGACGCCACCGACATCGCTGCGACTTATGATCGCGGTCGTGACCATGGTCCCGAGGTGCTCGATCTATGGATGAACGTCGTTTCTTCTTACGTTCAGGATCATCAGGTCAAGACGATTCTCGATCTGGGTTGCGGCACTGGACGCTTCACGGAGGCACTCGCAGTTTGTTTTGACGCAGAAGTCGTCGGTTTGGATCCGTCAAGCAAGATGCTGGGTCAGGCGCGCGCAAAGCAACGTGATCCGCGTGTTCGATACGAACTCGGTCGCGCCGAAAATATTCCACTTCCCGACGATTCGGTAGACCTCATTTTCATCTCGATGGCCCTTCATCACTTCGACGATCCGGCTGTCGCTGCGCGCGAGTGTCGTCGCGTTTTGAAGCCTAAGGCCACGCTCTTCCTGCGGGCCGGAACACGCGACCGTATTCCATCCTATCCATACGTAGATTTCTTTCCAGAGAGCTGGCCAATCCTGGAAACAACTTTGTCCGCACGCGCGTCAATTCGCCAGATGTTTGAGGGAGTAGGTTTCACCACATTTGCTGAAGACGTGATTGTGCAGGAAATCGCGGCGAATCACGTAGTTTACGCAGAAAAGATTGCAGCCGGCGCCGATTCAGTGCTCGCTCAATTGACGCAGAAAGACTTTGACGCCGGCATGGCCGCATTACGCTCCTATGCTCGCACCAATAATGGTCCAGTCACAGAACCGATTGACGTCTTAATCTTTCGTCCTTGAAATCCGTTGACAAAGTACGTCGTCTGTCCTACTATATCGCCCGCCGATATATCGTGAGGTGTCGTAGATTAGGAGTTTAGATGGCGAAGGAACGACTTGACCCGGAAAAGCTGCTGCCGCTGACGTCATCGGTTTTCCACATTTTGCTGGCTCTCTCCGACGGCGACCTACACGGCTACGGAATCATGCAGGAGGTCTCGGAGCATACCGCCGGACAAATCCGCCTTGGACCAGGCACACTCTACGGCGCAATAAAGCGTTTGCTCGGCAATGGCTTGATCGTCGAGGTCGATGAGCGTCCCGATCCCGAGCTCGATGATGAGCGCCGTCGTTATTACCGCTTAACTGATTTCGGCCAGAAGGTTTTGAAGGCGGAAGCGCAACGTATTTCAAAACTCGTTTCTGTAGCGCAGCAGAAACGTCTACTGCCGAAACGGACATAGGTTCTTATGTTGTTTTCGAAACAGGTATTCCAACTCCTGCTGCTCGCCTATCCGCGAGAATTCCGACTCGAGTACAGATCGGAGATGACACACGTCTTTTGCGATTGTTACCGCGACAGTAACTCACGCGGTTTGTTTACAGTGCTGGAGTTATGGCTGCGTGTAATTGCTGACGTGATTCGAACTGCACCGCTGGAACGCTGGGAAACGTTTAGAAAGGGCGAGACTATGAAGAACGTGAAAAGAGATGTGCTCGGTTTGTTAGCGTGCCTGGCTATTACCGTCCTCGCGTTACTCCTGCTCGGTTATGTACGAACGCTGAGCGGATCGATCGTGATGGTGGGCTTTGCGCTCGACGCCATCGTCACAGCAGGCGTCATCAGTAATCTAATAATCTTTGTGCTCATGATGGCTACCCGGCACTCTACATTTCGGACTGCGCTGTGGAGTCTAGTCATCGTCAACGGCGCACTATTGCTCATCGCAACCCTGATCGGCATGAGCGTCGACCCGGGATTCAACTTCCCGACCATCCTGGTTTCATACATCGTAAGCTTCCTCTTCTGGCTAACCATTCACTGGATCTGGTCCCAAATCCGAACCCCAAGCCAGCCCGTGGCGTAGTTTTCATTCCGGCTTGAGCACAAATCGGGCGCCGTGTTCAGAGGCATTACAATTTACGATTAACCTCTTTCATACCTCAGCGCGACGCGCGGGGAAAACAAGAACTTCACCCAAAGATCTTCACGGTTCGCAGCGCCGAAGGCGCGCAATATGATAGCCAGGGGCAAGCGCGTAGCGAAGCGGAGCGCGTCGCCCCTGGTTAACGACCCAAAAGCGACGTTGAGGCCTGAAGGGCCGAAATAGGTTCTAGTCCCAAACGTAACGTTCGTCGTATTCCACCTCGTAAGCCTTCAGGAATTTCCGATACTCATCTTGAAAGGTCACTCGGCGATGGTGTTGTTTCTGTCGGCCGATGTACCGCTTAACTGTTGGTACTTGCGATTGACCGATCGAGAATGCTCCATAACCATTCTGCCAATAAAAATTTCGGAACTCCGTTCCTTTGCGTTTAATCCACTTGGACGACTGAGTCTTTACTTCTTCAACCATGTCCGCGATTGTTACCACACGCGAAAGTGAAAACAACGTGTGAACATGATCAGACGTTCCGTTAATGATCAATGCCGGTGATTTCAGAGCCTTAAAAATTGACGCCATGTACGGGTAAAGCTCCGCGTCAATTTCAGGCGTTAGAAACGGTTTGCGATCTTTGGTGCTGAAAATGAGATGAATGAGGATCGACGACAAGGATTGAGGCATGTCTTAGTCTCGCTTTCTGATTGTGAGGTTTGTACTTCGCCGCCAGCATACATGGTTCTGGGTTCAAAATTAAACGCCAATTCTTATTTCGCCCTTTCAGGGCTCAACGCCTTTTTCTGACACGATCCAGGGGCGACGCGCTCCGCTTCGCTACGCGCTTGCCCCTGGCTATCATATTGCGCGCCGTTGGCGCTGCGACACGTGAAATCCCGAACGACGCTCTTCGTCGATCAGTTAAAAGGCGACTCAATCGATTCATTTGATTTAGTCTGCGGGACGGGTTATAGAATGTCGCGAAGGCTTCTTCGAACCTATGCCGCAGACATTCGACTGTCCCAAGTGTGGAGCGCCGGTAACATACGAACGCTCCCTGGATCCGAGCAATACGAAATCCACCTTGCGCTGTGATTATTGTCACAGCCAACTGATCGCGCCCAATGAACTTACCGGACAACCACCGCAGGTGGTTCGGATTAATCTCGGGCTTCCACAGGGAACGAAGCTCCCCAAATCACTTTGGTTACTGCTGGCGATTCCGCTCCTCATTGTTGCCGTTATCGGCCTCGCTGCAGTTGGAGTGTTGGCGCCAGTATTTTCCTCGGTGACACGCACCGTTAAAGAAACTACGAATCCTCCCGGTGGTAAGGTCCCTCCAAAGGAAAACACAAACAGCTTCGCAAATGTCTTGCTCGACTTTGGCAGCGAAGGAATCGGTCCCGGAATGTTCACCGACGCGCGGAGTATTGCTGTCGATGGCACGGGACGCATCTATGTCGGCGAATACATGGGCGGGCGAATTCAAGTCTTCGATCCTGACGGCAAGTTTCTCACGCAGTGGACCATCGGCGATCGAAAGACCATCCTGCGCGGGCTTGCTGCCGATCGGAAAGGCACCGTCTACGTTGTGCACGGCGGAGGTGTCGGGCTACATCGAGGCGAAACCGGCGAGAAGCTTGGACGATTAGAGTACGAAAAATCGAACTTTGATGACGTTACCGCCAAAGCCGATGGCGGCCTCGTAACTGCATCGCATGGCGGTCGAGACGACATCGTCACGTTTGATGGAAATGGCAAGGCTGTTCAAACTATTCCTGCCGCGATCAGCAGCGCCAGCGGCGACTCCGAGTTAAGTATGAGAGTTGCGGCTGACGGGTCCGGCTCAATCTACGCACTCGGCAGGTTCAACAATGCGGTCTTCAAGTTCACCCGTGATGGGAAGTTTGTAAATCGTTTCGGCGGCTCGGGAGATCAACCCGGTCAATTCCGAGCACCTTACTCGATTGCCGTAGACGGATACGGCCGCATCTACGTGGGCGACATAAAAGGCATTCAGGTTTTTGACGCGGACGGACGATACCTCACGATTCTCAACTTGAAGGGCATGGCATTCGGCATGGTCTTCAACGACAAGAATGAACTCTTCGTCATAGCGCGCGACCACGTGATCAAGTACGCAGTCCAGCCTCGGTGAACCACTAATATCGACTGAGAATCTCTGTTATTCCCGGAACAAAGCGCCGCAAGCTCGCCGCTGTCTCAACAGACGCTACACCTTGCTCAAATGATCTACCTACTATAAGGCAGAACAACTTTCCACTTGATACTCCCAACATCGAATAGGTTGTAGGTCGTTTTTTTACGGACATCTCTTGAAGTTCTTTCGCGCCGCGTTCATCATCCATCTCTACCAAAAAGATCATGAGCACCTGGCTCTTGTAAGACGGATGTTCACTCGGTCGAAGCTTTGCGTCAATCGATGCTCCCGCTCGAGCCTTTTGAAGCACAGACTCAAGTGAGGGATTCTCTTCTGACTTCAACCAGATTGAAGGGAGTTCAATTGCGACGTCCACCGAAGGCGATTGATATTTATCCTTCGAGAATAAATCTCCGATCTCGATTGCAACTCTCTTAAAATCACCCGTCGGCTGATAGGGGTTGGTGTCCCCACCCAATTAATCCAACTAAGTTGTTGGTTTCTACTTCGTCATAGCCCGACGAGGAACGGATCTCTTTGTCTTCAGCCCGGCGTTCGATGAATCCCGTGAGAAGCTTTGCCACTGTGGGCTCAGAAAGTTTGGCAGCATCCCGAAAGAGCTGGTCGGCATTTGCGCCAACTTTCCCGGCTGAATGATAAAGCAGACCTACAGGCATAGAAACGTCACGATAATCCATTCTCTCAGCCTCTATCATTGCCATAGCGGTTAGACCATTGTTGACCCACTCCACATTTTTCTCGCGCATTGCAAAAACTGCGGCACGCTGGCTGAAGTTGATCAAGGTGTAAAACTCCTCCATGCTTATTGAGCTTCGCATGTCTGCCCGACTCTGCGCGTCACTCTTCGCAAATCTCTGGCATAAAACGACGAGCTCAGAATCGAGTGAGTTCTTGACAGGATTTAGCAAGCTGTACTCACCACGCGAGGAATCGTATTCCACAGCGGGCATCGGAGACTTTCGTCCATCTCCATTCTGCTTTCGTTGCTGTTCAACTGCGACTGCTTTCGCATACTCCTCTCCGAGCACGTACGTTTGTTTCTTTCTGGCTCGCAGGATAACAACCACGAGTATCAGCACAGTGCTCACACCTACAACAATAATCAGGAGTTTTGACTTCATCGATTTACCTTTCAGATCGTGAGGTTACACCGAATTCGTTACAACAATTCATCGCACGCAAGGTCATCGCTCGCAGATCCACACTCTGTCTTTACTTGGATCGTATTGCGTGGAGAATTCATGCAACCCGCTAGCAACATACATTTCAAATGCAACGCCGTAGTTGTATTCGATGCCATACAATCGGCCATGCAGGTGGATGACATAACCGAGATCGCCGGGTTGAAAGTCGTTCCTCACGCGCACATCGTTAAGGTTAACCATACAGGAATACGTTAACATGGCATTGGTCGCCATGAAATAAATCGACGGAGGACGTGTATGAAGCGGCGAACTTTGATTCGCAATTTGTTTTCATCTTTGGTGGCAGTGCCAATGTTCTTTGAGGCTCGCAGCGCTCTTGGCGAGACAAGTTTTCGAACACTCGTAGAACCTGCCGATGAGTCGCACATGCGCAGAGCCATTCGCTTGGCTGGAAACAACCCCAAGCATCCCTTTGCAGCGGTGTTGGTGGACCAGCAAAGAGGAGTTGTTGTTGCGGAGGGTTGGAATCGTTCGGTTCACAACCCGACGTGGCACGGTGAAATGGATGCGATCAATAAATGCGCCGCGTCTCATCCGAAGATCGATTGGACGAAGTTGACGCTCTACACAACCGCCGAGCCGTGTGCGATGTGCCAGGGCGCTGTCGCTTGGGCCGGGATCAGACGAGTAGTTTTTGGTTCATCGATCCCGTTCTTAAAGAGTTTGAACTGGTGGGCCATCGATATCCGAGCCGAAGAGCTCGCACGTCTCGCTGCTTTCCGTGAATGTACAGTCGTTGGAGGAGTGCTCGAAGAAGAGTGCAACAAACTCTTCCGTGCGGCTCTCAACGTCAAATAGTATCCGCGTTTATCTGTGGCTAATTACTTTTTCTTCGAGGAGCGTTTCTTCGAACTCTTCTTTGAACCCTTCTTCGAGCCCTTCTTGGCTGGCACCTTCGCTCCCTCCTTGCGAGCCTGCGATAAACCGATCGCAATCGCTAGTGCAGGTTCTAATCCCGCCTACGCAGTGGGTGGATACTTCAAGTCCCTTCTACAGCACCCACTCCCTCAAGAGGTTCCAATCCCACCCACGGCAGTGGGCGGATTGTTCAAGTCCTTTCTATAGCACCCACACCCTCAAGAGGTTTCAATCCCGCCCACGGTAGTGGGCGGATTGTTCAAGTCCGCACTATTCATCAATTACCTCCCGTGGATGGGATTAGGATAAATAGTGAGGACCTGAATGATCCGCCCACTACCGTGGGCGGGATTGATAGCCAGTTTAGGTTGGTGGTTTGTAGAAAGGACTTGAATGATCCGCCCACTGCCGTGGGCGGGATTCTGAACTTGGTGCAAAGCCCTGCCCTGTGCGGAGTGTCACCCGCCGTCGCCAACTAACACAAATCCCGCCCAGTAGAATGGATGACTGGTTTCGGGGTTGCGCATCAACTTCAACGCTGCTTGTCGCAATGCGTCGGTCTTCGTGGGTCTCGACTGTTTTGATCCGGCCGGTGAGATTAGGGAGCGGTGAAAGTTGACCATCAGGTCGCGAGTGGAAGCAGAGTCTACTTTCCATTGACTGACGACGGTTGACGGAATACCTGCTATAAACATGGCCCACGAGAAGCCAATCACGCCTTCGCCCCCGCCGATGCGTCCGCGCGCCGTTTCACAAGCTGACAGCACAGCCAATTCCGCTTTTAAGTCGAGTTGCATCAATTCCCACGCTTCGAGCAAGCCGTCGTCGTTTGGTCCAACTTCGGCAAGCGTCAGGTACGAATACATCGGCGCCGCGTTGTTGAGTGTGCCGTGCGTCGAGAAGTGTAGAATGCCGGATCCACCAGCTTCACTCTTTACACGATCCTCGCGCGCCTCAACACCAACATAAACTTTGCTGCGTGACGCGCCATACAAACGGCCCAGTGCCTTAACTTCTTCGCCTGACTCGGGTAACTGATCAAGACTGCCGTCGCGCATTGCCAGTCCGTTGCGCTTCGCTGTCTCCTGGCTCGACGCTGGATTGCCGAGTGCCAACAAAGTCCTGGGAGCGCGCGTCACAGTCTGCCGCCTCGTCATTTCGCGGAGCACGGTTAACGACGGCGCGTAAGTTATCGCAGCATCTTCGATCATGAAACGGCCCGCGCCATTCACGAGTGTTTGGAACGGCATGTCCCAAAGACTGCTGTCAGGCGCGATCACGACATTCGTCTTGCCACGGAGTTGAGCTTGCGCAGGCTTAAGAAACAAGTCGTAGAGTTTCACAGCGGAAGTTCTAAACCCCAGATCGCGATTGGCGAGTTGTTGCCGGAACGATTCAATCTGTTTCGCGAGCTCGGCACGTTTGATCGGCAACGTGTAGACATGGATCTGTGTCTCGGCATTTTCCGCGGGCTTGGCGATCGTAAACAAATAGGTTTGCTCATCGGTGACGAGGTATTCAAGCAAGACCGATGAAGCATTAGGAAGTAACGCGGCAAGTTCCTGCGCATTGATGATCGGTGCCTCGCCGCGCTGCGTCTTCAACTCCGGATGTGATGCATACAACGCATTCTGAAAAGCTTCGTAATTGAGCCGTGCTTTCTCGAGTTGGCTTTCCACTTCGGTAACCCGAGCAGCATTGTCCGACTGTTTGACACGCGCCAGTTGTTTGTTGAGCTGCGTCAGTTGTAACTTCAACTGCCGCTCCTCGTCCTGCTCTTTGGCCGTCATCGATTTCTGAATGCTGACGCGTCCTTGTTGCAGTATGTCGAGCAGCACGCGCGCCTTCGCGCGTTCAGCGAGCATGAGTGCGTCAGCCGGCCGGTTCTCCTTCACCAACACGCTGAGCAGACCGTGATGCGCTTGCGTACCGCCTTCAAAATAGCGCTGCCGTTCTTCGACCCCGCCGGCCGCCTGCGTGCGCAAGTCTTCGACGATTGACACTGCCTCGCTAAATGACTGTCGCGCGTCCGCAAGACGATTTAGTCCCAATTGCGAATACCCGAGGTTGGTAAGCGCTGCAAAGACGTCAACTTTCCATGCTCTTTCACGCGCCAACGACACTGCCTGTTGCGACACCGTCAACGCTTCGGTGTAGTTTCCCTGGAGCAGATAAACCGAGCTCACATTGATGAGAGCGATAACAATGGGGTGCTTCATATTGGCCGCTTCGAGTCCGGCAAGCGCCTCGCGGTGATAACGCAACGCTTCTTCATAGCGGCCTTGTTCCGCGTAGATTCTGCCGATCTGGTCGCGGACCATTGCCACACCGCCTATATCGCCGAACGTCTCCGTCTGTTTCAGAAGCTGCTGATAGATTTCAAGCGCGCGCGGGTAATTACCGAACCGCTTATATTGAAGGGCAACGTCGTGATGCAGGGACGCAATCATGAGCGTGTCGCCAAGCTCCCGAGCGAGTGAGATCGCGCGCTCCAAATGGGCCAACGCCTGTTCGGCATTGTTTTGTTGGCCATAAATGATCGCGAGTTCAGATAATGCGACCATTATTCCGCGGCGATGGTTCTGTTCTTCCGAGAGACGAAGTGCTTTTTGCGCGCACTCGAACGCGCGGCGAAGGTTTCCCAGCGCGCGATACGAGTTGGCGAGAGTATCCTGCGCGAGTGCAATGCCTCGTTTTGATCCGAGTGACTCATACACAGCAATGGCCTTGTAAGTAGCCGCCAAAGCTGCTTCGTGGTCGTCCTTCCCGGCTCTGACGATGCCGATGTTTAGCCACGCTGCGGCGATTCCCACTCGATCACCAATCCGCTCCGCTACGAGTTGTTGCAAGAGGGCGTAACGCAAAGCCGTGTCGGACTCGGCACGCGTTTGATGACGAATAACTCTTGTACCGAGGGCGCCAACCAGCGTGTTGTTAACGAAACGCTTTTCTTTTTCCAGGATCGCGTCGCGCTGCTCATCTGAACGAGCAGCTTCGAGCTTCACGGCAAGTTCGTCCTGAATGAGAACCTCTCGTTCAATTCGCCACCCGGCATCTGTCTTGATCCACTCGAACGATCGACATGCACCACGAAACGGATCGAAAGTCAGCAGGACGGCGCCTGTTTTTTTGTCGAGCCGGCGCTCGTCAACCGTTAACTGCGAAACGGCCTTGTCACCCGTGATCTCAACCTGGGTTACTTCCGGGCTTAAAAATTCGAGCTGGGCGTGCGCGAACATTTTCTTGTAATTGCGTAAGACCGGAGGGAGGTTGGACGATTGGGGGTTCCAAAACTTGCGAACTGCTTCGAGATCGCCTGCGGCAAGTGCGCGTCCATACTCTGTGGTCAACGTTCGCAGACTCTGTTCGTCCGCAGCGGAAGCCCGGATCGGCGTTGAAGTCACTGAGTTCGACTGCGCAAACGCTGCAGTAAAGAGGCTTAGATTTAGTAACAGTATCGCCGGGGCTGCGCGGAACGTGTTTGGCATGGAACGTCCCCTTTGTTGTACAGGCTCAAAGGTTAACGCGGAAAGAAAGCGGGGAAAGGGTCAGGAAATGTGAGGAAAATCAGGTCCTGCAACGTCGGGACAACCTTTTTCCTGTTTCCGGGCTCTTGGTGATGTCCGCTTTTTCAAAAGGAGATAAGAATCAATGCATCGACAGAACATTATTGCCGCAGGAATGCTGTTAGTTATTGGCATCGCTGTCGTCGCAACCGGGTATGCAAATGGCCTGGGTCCCGTGGGGACTTTGAGCGCCGGCATATCGCGGCTAACCGGGGGTAATGAAATGGGTACCACAAGCTACATGGATAATAAGAAGAGTTTACCAACCGCACCTGAGTTTACCAGCGGTACATGGATCAATTCCGAGCCGCTGACTTTGAAGAGTCTTCGCGGCCGCGTGGTCATCGTCGATTTCTGGACGTTCGCGTGTTACAACTGCCGCAACGCACTGCCTGCCGTGAAGAATTGGGACGCGCGTTACCGTGCCCAAGGGTTGACGGTTATCGGCGTTCATACGCCTGAACTCGATAGCGAAAGAAATTTGGATAACCTAAAGCACGAGATTGCCGAACTGGGAATACGTTTTCCGGTGATGACTGACAACGATTACTCCACGTGGAATGCGTATCGTGTCAGTGCCTGGCCGACGTGGTTTGTGATCGACAAACAGGGCCGCATCCGCTGGCAGCACGTAGGCGAAGGCGCGTATGAAGAAACTGAGGAAGTGATTAAGCAGCTTTTGGCTGAGGATACAAAACAATGAGTTTAGCCACGGATAGACGCGGATTTGATACGGATTAGGATCCGTTAATAATCCGCGTCATCCGTGGTTACAAGATTTCCGGGCGCTGGCTTTTGACTGCTATCTCGATTGTTTTTTCCCCGAGGTATGGATGTTTGCCTGTCAGGCGGATCAAGCCTGCGGTCTCGCGGGCTTTGATCCAAATGGCGCCGACGCCGCCAAACAACGCGAATGGATTCTCACCGATGATGTGTCCTGGTCCAGTCAGGGTGAAACTGATTGCTGCGTTGGCTAACGGCCTAACAGCGCCGTATTCGTCGGTTACTTTCAACACCACGCGCGTCGCATCGATACCATCGCCATTCAATTCGCGATCATCGGCGTCCATGTGAAACTGTCTATCAGCACCCTGGCCCGACAGTTTTTTAGTGATGACGAGCTTCCCACCGATGTAGCCTTCCAACGTCAAATCGCCCCAGCCTTTGTTAATGCCGGCGCGAATGTTGGTTACAAACGGTGGATACTTCAAGTGTGGGAAATTCTCGCGATCGGGTCCAGTGTCTGCGACAAGGTTCTTACCAATATAGATCTTGAGATGATCGCAGTTGGAAGAGACCATCGCGATGTTGAAGCTCTCGTTACGGTCTCCGCGTGACCAATCAAACGCCGGCTCTAAAACAATCTCTTCCGCCGGATCGCATTGAGACTTGTAGAAACCTCCGGCCGGTTTCGAAATCCGGAAAATATCCCCGACACCGTGGTAGCAAATACGATCGGTGGAACAGAAGTTTCCGTGAGTGTTGTAGTCAAACGCGCACCATCCGATGCCACCGGCGTAACGCTTGTCAGACGCAAGCTGATTGTGCACGCGCGCGTGGCGCATCGCATGTTCCGTGACGCGCTCGATATTGTCGTTGCGTTTCGTCGGATACATGTGACCGATGAATTCTGTGTTCAGATACAGCGGGTGTTTCGGAGGACGCAGCGGAAGCTGAAAGTCGTTCATTGTGAAGACATCTTCGAGCAGTTCGGATTCGTAGTTGTAGCGAATGCCGCCTGTCTGACGAGAGTCGTCGAGTGAACGCGCTAGTTGGTTGGTGCGAGTGTAGAAATCACGATCGTCACGCGACTCATTGACTCGCACGCCCCAGAGCACGATCGAGGGATGGTTCCAGTCGCGACGCACCATGCTCTCAACGTAACTCACCGACAGATCCTTCCACTGTTGATCGCCGATGTGCTGCCAGCCCGGAATCTCTTCGAGAACGAGCAGACCGTATTCATCACACGCATCGAGAAAGTGAGGCGACTGCGGGTAATGCGACGTGCGGACAATGTTGCACTTCAGCTCCTTCTTGAGAATCCATGCATCGCGTTTTTGCACGCGCGCAGGCATTGCCTGGCCGACGAACGGATAGGTTTGATGTCGATTCAGGCCACGAAGCTTGAGGTGTTTTCCGTTCAGAAGGAAACCGTCGGGAGTGAAACGCGCTTCACGAAAGCCCGTGCGTGTCTTGTACTCGTCAACACTCCGGCCACTCTCGAGCAGGGTCACTCGCACGTCGTAGAGCTTCGGATTAGCAAGATCCCACAGTTGGACCGATCCAAGATTTGTGAGTGTTACGTCAACGTTGGAGCTCCCGGACGGCACGTCTGCGTCTTTCGTTTCAACAACCCGCGCGCCATCAAGCAACTCAACTCTCAACTTCGAAGGCGCTGGTCCGCCATTCGTCAGGAAACAACGAACCTGAAGCCGGCGCCCTGAGCCCAGAACGTCAACTGGCTTCGCAAACACGTTTTCAATAAACGTCTGCGGCACGATTCGCAGTTCAACATCGCGATAGATACCTCCGAACGTCAGGTAATCAATCTCGCCACCAAATGGTGGAATGTCGCTGCGTTCAGTTGAATCCACTTCAACCGCAATCACGTTGTCACCACGCCAGTTCAGGTGCTGCGTCAGCTCATATGAGAACTGCGTATACCCACCGCGATACTCACCCAGGCGATGCCCATTGATATGGACCGTTGCCGCAGTCATCACCGCCCCAAAGTCAACGAAGACTCGCTTGCCGTTCGTGCCCGGAGGCAACTGGAAATGACGCCGATAAAGCGAGACGAACTGGTAGTCTTTGTCGTCAAAGCCGTGCCACGGCAACATCTTGTTCGTATGCGGAATCGTCACGCGCGTGAAGCGCGTATCGTTGAAACGCAGCGCCGTGCCGCCGGCGACGTTCTTCTCGCTGAACAGCCATTTACGGTTGAGCGGATAAACTCGTCTGCCAGTATCCGATCCATCCTGTGCAGCCTTCGAGGTCAAAGGAAACAACGAAACTCCAATCAACCCCACACCACTGCTTTTGACGAAACTCCTGCGATCGATTCTCTTCATTTAGTCTCCTTAGCCACAAAAAGCACAAAAGGCACAAAAAGCACAAAAAGATCAATTCACCTTCGAGACCTACAATTATTTTCTTTGTGCGTTTTGTGCCTTATGTGCCTTTTGTGGCTCTTATTATGGCAATTTTGGTCCAGCGTAGATAATTGCTATTTCCGCGAGAGATGTGGTCTTGTCAGTCCCAAAACCGGAAAGCGATATGAGCTTTAAATAACGAGCAGTGTTTACTCGAGAGAACGCAACGTATTGCGGAGCGAAGGTCGAAAGCAATTCACCGCGTGCTATATCCGACCACAACTTCCCATCGTCGCTCGCCTGAATAACAAACTCCCGAATGTCACCTTCATGCTCGCGATGATTCTGCCGCGACATCAGCACCACGCCCGACATTGCCACCGGCGCGCGAAATGTAATCATCAGCTCCACGTGGTCGCGAATTTGAGCACGCGGATCGCCAACAAGGATGAAAGTCGTCGGGTCGCCGTCGATTGCAGAACCCGCCGCCGCACCATCGACTTCAGCTTTGGCGCCCAGTTTGGCCATGATGCGCGTATCAAAAAGCAAGCTGCGCATTTCTCCTGGCGTTATCCCGATACTCGGTTGGAAACAGTCGCCCTTCATGTACATGAGAAGCGCCCGGCGCAGTTGAGCCAACACGGGGCTAGCGTCGCTCTCCCTCGTGACGTCGATCGCAGAGACGAGCAACTTACCGTTGCCAACTCCACCTTCAAACAGAAGCCCGAGTTTGTAGTTTCGATTCCAATCATCGATGGCCCACACTGTCGGTTCCAACTCGCCCGGCAAACGATCCATGTTAATGGCGCGTGCGCCCCGAATGATCTCGGCCCATTGCCAGTCAAAGTGAGAAGATGTTGAAAACCCATTGAGCATGTTATCTCTGGGCCAGCCGCTATCCCGCTTGATCAACAACCCCAACATACGTCCCCATGATGGAATCATCTGGCGATTCCAGAAGATCGGCACAATATCCAGTGGTGGACTGCTCCAATCGAGATCGTTACTGCGCGGCGAAAAGAGAACCTTGCCACCACTCGCAAGCTTTGCTTCAGCTTCTTCCCAGGAATTGGTGACCAGAACGTCAGTCACGCGAGACTTCTCACATTTGGAACTCAGAGGAGGATCAGTGCTCATCCGCGCAGTTACGTCAGGAGCAGGGTAAACGTGAAACTTCCAGCTATTCTCGAAATAACTCGAACCACGCACTACGCCCGGTCGCACAATAATCCTGCGCGTTATCGCTTCAAAGAAGCTGGACGGCGCGAGCGTCACCGTTAACGTGTGCTCACCGGGTCCTACCTTCAAGAGGTCAATGGAAACATTTCCGAGTTCAATGTTCTTTCCGATGGGGATCGTCATCGCATCCGATTCACCCACTATCAATTCACCGATACGCCAAACGGCTTTCCAATCGCCCAGCGCTTCCGCGCCGTAGTGAGCGACTTCCAGCGGCACGTCAAGTCGTTCAGTATCTATGAAGACATATTTCCGGAAACGCGCTAACGGAACAGTCGAATTGCAGAATTCTTTGAACTGGGCGGCGCTAATGTAGCCCTTTGAATCCCAAAAGGGATCGAGCAAACCGACAAGTGCGGTGCCTTGTCCGAGATAATCGTGCAGATCGAGAAGCTGGAAACCGCTGAGACTCCGCGTTCTCAGGTTTGCCTCGATCTCCTCTTTGTAAACTAAGACTTGAAAATTCCCCGAAGCCCGTGCGAATTCTTTGTTCCTTTCGAGCAGCCCATGCGCCTTTGCCGAGTCGCGAAAGATTTCGTAGTTACCAGGTCGCATATAACCGGTGAACTTCTTGATCACATCAAAATCAGGATAGGCAGACCATTGACCAATCTCGTGCGAGATTACAGGTATGTTGATGTCTTCGAGCGATCCCTCGTAGTCGCCCCCGAACCAACCTGATTCGCGCCGCAGCATCTTTGGTCCAATACGTTGAATCGCGAGGAAGTCGCTACCTTCAGTAACATTCTCAATTTGACGTTCCGTGTGCCCAGTGCCACGCGTGTACAAACGACGTGGATCTTTCTTGCGAAAGGTGTCCGCCCATTTTGCTAGTGCGGGCTGCCAGTTCCCTTTCGGCTCGTTACTCGCCGACAACAACATGAACGACGGATGATTGCCATAAGCCTTAATCATCCGCTCTGTTTCTTCGTAGAGCATCCGCTCCATCGGCGTGTCGGGACTGATCTCATTCCACATGCCCGGTTCGGGTTGCAGATAAAAGCCGAGTTGGTCTGCCGCTTCAAACGCTGCTTCGGGTGGACACCACGAATGAAAGCGCATGTGATTCAGGCCCCAACTGCGGACGAGCTCAAACAGTTTTTTCCAGTAAGCAACGTCAGCCGGAGGATAACCAGTGTGTGGAAAGTCGCCGCCGTGGTGCGTGCCCCTGAACATGATTGCACGACCGTTGAGTTGAAACTCTTTTCCTTCGGTCTTCAACTCACGCAGGCCGACGTTCAACTCCAGATTTTCATCAACGCCGTTTCCCTTCAACCACAAACGGAGCGGGTATAACTGCGGCCGAAACTCATCCCATTTGACTGCGTCGTGCCGAATGGGAACCTCGACTTCAGCAGTTCCGCCCGTTTCGTCCCAGGTTACGGGAACAACACCCATGTCAGGCCAGACGGCGGTTAGGGTTCCTGATCCACTTAATCCTGTCTGATTGCCGATGCGTACTTTGATGAGCAGTGTTCTCTGTGCGAGCCGCGGAAAGACCTGTGCATCTTCAATCCAGACGCGTCCAGTCGATGAAAGCTGCATCTTGCCGGTGATTCCGTTCCAACTCGCCGCGAGTGAATCTGAAACACTGTGCGCGTCAGGCCGGTACGGCATGATCATTCGATTGTCGACGCGGATCGAGAGTTGATGACGGCCCGGCGTCACGGCGCCAAAGTCATAAACGTGTGGCGCAACCAGACTCTTGTCCGAACCGATCTTTTTGTTGTCGAGCCAGACAGTTGTTTCCCAGTGTGGCCGCTCGAGTGTCAGGACCACGCGTCGACCGGCCCAGTACGTCGGAATATTGATCTCGCGTTGATACCACGCTACGCCGAGGTAGTGTTGCGGCGGTTGCGATAAGAAAGGAACTCTGACGTTCTTCTCAGTGTAGTCCTTGTAGTCTTCACGCAGATACCAGAAACGATCGTAAAGTGATAAGACCCAGGGCGTCTTCGTGCTGATGTCATCGCCATAATTTTGACCTTGAAGAGTGCCGGGTAGTCTGATGAACCCCCTTGGAACCCGCACGTTATACCACTGTTGATTCACACCCTCGTCATTCCGATCGAGCCGAAAGTACCAAACGCCGCTGATATCCTGAGGTATCGTGACGTGCGGCTGAACCTGCGCTCGCGCCGGTAACAGGCAAACGCTCAACAGCAATGTGATGAAGATTACTCGCAGCATTTTGGGACAGGATTTACAAGATTTGTTCAGGATGAACAGGATACATCTTGTAAATCCTGTTTCATCCTGAAAATCTTTATCTCACCTTTGTCTATCGAACCACGCTCTCAAGTCAGCATCAAGCTTCTTTAAAGCCGGTTTCCTCTCGGCAATCTCCTGGCTCTCGTTCCACTCCTGATTCAAATCGCCGAGTTCAACCGTCGCACCAACACGAACGAACAGCGGTAACTGATGCGTCGCCGCCGAAACTGTAATTGTCTGCCCGCCACGATAGACCTTTCCGTTCCACGCATCACGCCAGCGCTGTCCAGACGGTAAGTAGACCTGCTGCTCGCGCTTCCCTTTTTCCCACACAGGCGATACGAGGATGTCGCGACCGTAAAGATAAGTCCACCAGTTGGACCACGCCGCGCGCGCATTCGGATCAACCAGAAAGAGCGGACGAACAATCGGCATGCCCGTCTTCGTCGCCTCCTGCGCATGCGCGTAACTATAATCGATCAAGCGCTGATGTAGTCGCGCATACATGCGCCACATCGCGATCAGGTGCGTGTCGTACTTCGGCTCACGCGGCAGGTTCCAGAACGCGACGTTGCGCGTTGGGCCAACCTCCATGATCGGATTCAGCGCGCCAAAAGCAAGCCACCGGCCGCAGACTTCCTGTTCAAGGAGCTGTTGATTGTAACCGCAAATATCAGAGCCCCAGTTTGGATAACCCATCACGGCTGATCGCTGCACCGCGATGATGGACGCGCGCAAGCCTTCCTGCGTGCCGCCAATATCACCGCCCCAAAAGACTGCGTAAGGAGAACTGCCGGTGTAGGCGGCGCGCGGCATCAACGCGACGTCGTTGCCACGATACTTCTGCGCGATTTCGTACACCGCTTTCACGTACATCGCCGGGTATGCGTTCCGATTTTCGCGAATGGTTCGGCCGTCAAACACTTTATGTGGACCGGACTCGGGAATGTCTTCTTCCGCGCGATCGAGCTTGAAACCGGCAACACCCAGTTTAAGAATTTTCGCAACACCTTCCTGCCAGTATGCGCGAGCTTCTGGGTTGGTAAGATCGACCATCGGATAATTGTTGCCGTTGGCGGGACGCACCTGTCCTGCGAGTGTGTAACCCTTCGCTACGGCTTCCTGCATCATCCTTCCCTGAAAGAATGGCGCAATCCAGAGCACGGTTTTGGTGTCGTTACCGTCAAGCCACTTCACCATTCGCGCAAAATTGGGAAGACGATTTTCATCAATATCAAAATCGTCGTAACCCCACGGCTTGCCCGGTCCCCATGGACGATCAATCCAATAGACACCGTTCGGAATCCCGAACGCGCGCATCATCAGAACGTCTTCCATGATCTCGGAATTGAATGGACCAGTGACGGGCGTGCCGTCGTAGTAAGTCGTGCGTTGCGTATGTTCGTCGCGCCAGCGCCACGGAGTAAAGATCCATTTTGGCGGCAGAAAAGGTGGGCCGGCGTCCAGTACATGTTGACGCACGAGCGATGCTGGATCTGATGCGGTGTAAATCTTAAGCTCGAGTGATGGGCCTTCAAATTCGATTTGCACGCTGCGCGAATCTGAGGCGGCAAGATCGAAAACTCCCGGCCAGTTGCCCTTAACGAAGACTGCGTAGCCTCGCGACGATATGTAGAACGGAGCGTAGACTGATGTGGTGGGCTTGATGATCATGTCCACTTTTTGTCCACGCAAATCCATCGCTTCAGTGATGCCGCTGGCCCAGGATTTTGCCTGTGGACCATCGACCACACGTTCCATCAAACCCGTGTAATACTCTTGTGGTGTTGAGTCGATGGAGATTCCCCACTTGCGAATGTCAGCGTCCGGCTGGGCTTTGAAAGAGATGTTGAAGTTGTCTTGATCGCGGGTGATCGAGGCGGTGATGGTGCGACCATCCGGCATTTGGACGGTTCTGGTCCAACCGCGTGCCGTGACGCCTAGCGTGCTGAACTGTAACTTCGTTGGATATGTTTGGCCTCTGTCAGTTTCATAGAAGAAGCGATGCAGACGAAGCGCACGAGTGAATCTCAGTTTCGCACTCGGCAGAGTGATTGATGCTCCTTCGAAAACTCGTCTTTGCTGCGCAATGGTGTGCGTCGAGATAGCGACGATCATTAGTAAACAAATCTGCAGTTTGGTTCTCATGGTTTGTTAGTAACAGGCGCCTCCTTGGAGTGCGCCAACTTGTTGGCGCTTTGGTATTTGTACCAAAGCGGTGACAAGTCACCGCACTCCAAGGAGGCGCCCACTTCAACGTTTTGTGACAATCCTCGGTCGTGGTGGTTGCGACATTCCGGCGCCAAAATAAAAGCTCGTGTGCGGCGGCTGGTTGTAAGCAACGTTCTGCCATGCAATGCTCAAGCGATACTGAGGATCGTGCATCAATGTATAAAAGCGATGGGTGGTCGGAATGACCGTCGTGTAGATGTGTAGCTCTTTATTGTCTGTCGTACGCCAAATCACCTCTTCGCGCCAGTCACCGAGAATATCTGCACTCAACGCCGGAGTCGCCTTCGTTCCATTATTCGACGCACACTCGTCGGCCTTCAACAACACAGTCTCCGTACTATCTTCCGCATTCCATTTCGAGATCACATTGCGGTCGAGCAACTCACGGAGCACGTCGCCATCCCACCAAATACCAAAGTTGCACGACCTTGGAGTTTGTTCGGAGATTTTTTCACCTTTCGCATTCCAAAGACCGCTGAGCCCGGCGCCACGCACCCAACTCTCGTAACCTCGATGTCGTGGATCAATATCAAGCGCCAGACCTCGACCCGGACCTTCACCATCCGCGCCCGCCTGGACCGACGCCTTCTTCCAGATCACTTCGCCCGTGCGTGCGTCGCGGAAGTTTGCGCCCGCATCGTCAAATCGCTCCTGAATGTCAAAGACTTCGAGACCTAGACGATCTGGATCGAGGTCGGTAACGTGCAATGCATCACCATGGCCCAGGCCAGTCAAATACAGACCACGCCCGTTATCATCAATCGTCGCCGCACCGTAAACGATCTCATCTCGCCCATCGCCATCGACATCCGCAACGCTCAGGTTGTGATTGCCTTGTCCGCGATAGCCACGGTTCTGTTCGTTGCCGTCGTCGCTGTCGAAGGTCCAGAGGTGTGTGAGCTTTCCGCCTCTCCAATTCCACGCGGCCAAAACTGAACGCGTGTAATAACCCCGCGCCATCACGAGACTCGGTTGCTCACCATCGAGATAAGCGATACACGCGAGAAAGCGATCCATGCGATTGCCGACTCCATCGCCCCAAATCGCCTGCAGCTCATCCGTTGATGGATTGAGTTTCGTTGGATGACGAGGTGGAACATAGTTTGTCGTGGCAAGCGCCGCTCCGGTCTCGCCATCGAAGATCGTCAGGTATTCAGGTCCTGCCAGAACATATCCGCTGACGTCGCGTTTCTGTTCCGCTCCGTTACGATTCTTCACCATAACAGCCGCGCCGTCTGGCTGGCGGTAGTCGGCTTTTGGATCGCCGATTACTTTTCCCTTTCCATCAATCGTGCCATCCGCAGTCTTACACGCCACCTCGGCTTTTCCGTCGCCATCAAGATCATAGACCATGAATTGTGTGTAATGTGCGCCCTCGCGAACGTTGCGGCCGAGGTTGATGCGCCACAGTCTGGTGCCGTCCAGCTTGTAAGCTTCCAGTATCGGTTCAGTCGTGAGACCCGGCTGCGAATTGTCGCGCCCGCGGCCAACTTGATGAACAACTAATTCATACTCGCCATCGCCATCCAGATCTCCCGGCGAGATGTCATTCGGCGTGTATCCTTCAGGTGTTTGCAGCGGCACTGATAGGTACTGCCGTACCGGCGAAGAAGCATTAAGCTTGAACGCTGCGCTCGCCGCTTGTTCACGACCTTTCAGAACAGGCTTAACAAAGTATGAATTCTCTTTCGACAGGTCGGCTTTTTCATCCACGAAACTCGTCGCCGACGCGAGCGGCACAGTGTTCAACTTAAGCGCACCAGCGCCCGCAGTCTTTCGGTAAACATTAAAAGCGATACCGTCCGGATCCGTTCCGTGCAGACGCCAACCGACAAAGACCTTCCCTTGCTGAAAGTGGACGGCGACGACTCCCCGACCGAGTTTCTCCATCTGGCGCGGACGAACAGTCGAGACTTCCACGGGTTGATCACCAAGACCCTGAATCAGACACAGAAACGCAAAGATTGCACACAGCAATCGCGGCCATCTGTGACTTTTCAAACACGTCATTTTAATACCAGATTAAAGCGAAAAATGTTGACTTCTCTACCAACTTAGTTTAGAAAAATTTGTCCAGACTTTAATCGAAGCTCCCAGTTGACCACCGCACGTTCACGTTACGTTTACGTTTCCGGGAGGACCAGATCGCATGAAATTGTCGCGTATTACCATCACCCTCGCGCTATTCCTTTTCGTCTTACTTTCTCTGAATGCGATCGGCGTCACTGCCGAAAAGGCCCTCACGTTCCGGGACACGTCTGTGCCGTCGCTGGTCTCGGAATATCACGGCTCGGAGACCGAAGCGTTCGTAACGCCAACCTCTGACGAGGGCGGTATCAAAGAGGTCATCCCGGCCAAATATGCGACAAGATATCAAGCCTGGAAGAAGGACTTCCTATCCACACAAGCTGGCAGAGCTCAGTGGGACATATACGCGAATAATTCGCAGTTCACGTTGACCATCACCGTCTCACGTGAAAATGCCGAAGGCGCCGCGACTGGGAAATATCGTTGGGACCAGTCAGGCAAACTCGTTGCGGCAACGATCACGCTCGGCAGCCGTTTAGACAACGGATATCCAAATCCCATTTACTTCCCGGTGATGAACTCACTGATGGCAACCGAGTCGTATGTGCCGATCAGCGGGAACACGCTTGCGGCGACAAAGATTGCGCATGAGTTTGGTCACGTTCTTCGAACGGCACAGGTCGATTCTGATCTTTACCAGCTTCAGGCGCAGCTAATTCCGCAGTACAACAAAATCTTTCTCGCGAACGGACGCAAGGCCGGCGATCCGAAGCTCGTGGATCTTGCGCAGCAGATGGGCGGCACGCCAGTCATGATCTGGGAAGATCGTGAATACTGGGGTGAGACGAATGCCATGCTCTACCTGCGCGATCGCATCACTGAGAACGACATGCGTTGCTCACTGTTTAGTCGTATCCGGCACAGCGTCGATCTCTACGCCAAGAAGTACGAGAAGCGATTCTCCGACATCGCGCACGCGAGTCCAGCGACGAAGCTCTGCGGCTGGCAGTAGGTTTTAGCCACAGATTACACAGTTTTACTCAGGTTTTCTGAGCGAACGGTCCAGGATCCGTCTGATGGGAATCCTGGACCGTTCGTGTTTGGTCCGCTTGTCCAACCTCCGGCCATCATTGCAATCGCATAAAGTAATCCACGGCGGTAAAAGCGAATTCACCGTTGCCGAGTGATAGTGGATTCAGTGGATCGATCTTCGTGAGCCGCGGATTGTGCCGACGAACCAGCGCGAACCTATCGATCGCAGGCGTCTGGGCTCGAGTTGAAGCGCAAACTCCAGCCGCAGCGAGTGTTTGAAGAAACCGTCTTCGCGAGAGCATGTGAATGGTTTTCACGCAAAGACGCAAAGGGCGCGAAGGAATCTCGATCTTCCTTTGCGCCCTTTGCGCCTTTGCGTGAGACGACAGTCTTAGAAAATAAACTTGGCTGCCAACTGCGCGCGGCGAGCGTAGTTTAGTTGGTTAGACGTCACGATTGCGCCAAAGCCCGAAGATCCGGCATTGACGGTTGGTCCCGGGAACAGCGGATGGTTGAATGCATTGATGAACTCCACCCGCAATTGGATCTTCATGGTTTCGCGTAACTGAATATCCTTGCGTAAACCAAGGTCGACGTTGTTGATTGGATCGATCCGTACTTCATCGAGGAAGAACGGGAACGTTCTCAAGTGATCGACTGGAGTTGCGCAGTTTCCAGAACCTCCCGGAAACGCGCCGCAGGTCGGTGTTCCTCCTACAGCTGAAACAAACGCCGACGTATTGAACCAACGCTCGACGGTCTGCTTACTCTTCGGCAGCCCTGGGTTACCGCCAAGATAGAACACATCATTTGCAAATCTTAGTGGGAATCCAGTCTGATAAACATAAGTTCCCTGGATTTGCCACCCACCAACAATCATGTTCGCGAACCGGTTCGCATTCGAGAAGATGCGCTTACCCCTACCGAACGGCAATTCGAAGAAACCACTCATCGAAAACCGGTTCGGCGTGTCCTGAGGTGATCTCTGCTTGACGGGGAGTTCGTCTGCCGGATTCAAGTACTCAGTGGATTCTATCCACTTCGACCGGGTATAGGCGAATTGGAGTCCATAACCCTCGGAGAACCTCTTGTTCAAACTGAACTGGCCCGAGTGATACCAACTCTCACCGTCGTTGACTGATGTGTTTATGTCACCAAAGTTCGGGAAAGGACGCAGCAACTGCCGTCGCGTTGTCGTGGCGCCAGCGCCTACGAAGAGGGCGCTGCCGCTTGTGCAACCGGTTCCGGTGGCGTTCGGGTTGCTACAGAAGAATGGATTCGCCACTGTCCCGCCGAGAGCCGTATTGTTGGCATTCTGGGCAGCCGTGCGCGAATTGTCGAGGTTCAGATATTTGTTGGGGAGAGCGTTTATGTTCCTGGTAATTTCGAGGTCGTAGCCCCTGTCTCCGACGTACACCGCTTCAAACATCCAGCCACCCCAAAGTTCGCGCTGAACGCCAAATGACCAGCGGGCTTGTTTTGCCACCTCCGGATCCTGGTTGAAAAACGAAATGGTTTGGCCCAACGCGGTCTGTCGCCCTAAAGCATTTCCACTCGGCTCCGTAATTCCGCTCGGAAATGGATTCGAGATCAAACCCGGTAGTGGCGCTCCATTTGGACCAGTGCCTAATGGTTGAATTGTAGTTTGGGTGTAACCCGGCTGGATCACATCTCCGCGTCGTTCGCCCAGGAACCCCTGGAATAGACCAAAGCCACCTCGAAGCACCGTCTTGTCATTGTATGCATAGGCGAAACCTACACGTGGCAGGAGACCGTTTTTCGGCGTGTTATAGAGTCCACTACCCGTGTCTTTACCGGCAAACAATAGACCGCCTCTAGCGCTTATCGAGGTCAGCCCAAAAGTCGTTTTGAGTGGATCATTCGCATTGAGCCTGCTCAGTATCGTGGCAAAGTTCGTCTTAGCCTGTGCGTCAAACGGTTGTGTGAAAGCAAGGTCGAAGCCGGAGACGCTCTTGTTCTGGCGCTCTGTTAATGCCTGCTCGAATTCCCAGCGCAAACCCAGATTGAGCGTCAGCTTGGTCGTGAGTTTGAAGTCGTCCTGTGCAAAGAATCCCCAGGTTTTCGAGTACTCAGAGTAATCGGAGGCGCGGACAATCTGCATGGTGGTTGGATAGCCAAGCAGGAATGATGCAAATGCCTGCAACCCTTCGACGTCAGTGCTGGCTGCACTGCCCTGTCGGGTGAAAGTGTTATCGAAGATAAAATGTCCTGACTGGTTGTTGCTCTTGAAACTATCGTCCTCACGATAGATGCGCATCTCACCACCGAAGCGGAATGAGTGCTTGTTCTTGGTCCAATTCAACACCGCCGTCGCAAAGTGGCTACTGACGGGTCTGAACTCATTCGTATGGCCATTGCCAACCGGAGCACCTGTGCAGTTTCCCGAACAATTGAAATCGAAACGCGGAAAACGACGGATCCCTTCGCCAATTGCATTGTTGAAAGCAGCCGGGAAACCGAGCGTGGTCAGGTCCATCCCGTATTGACCTTCCGGCGCATCCGGAGCGCGGATGAAGCGATTAAAGCCATAGCGGAGATTCAGTACGGTGTTGGCACTGAAGGTGTGAACCTCGTCCAAAACGGCCTGTTTGGACTGAAAGACAAACCTGTCCCCTACGTAAATTGAATCGGTATAGTTGTTGTAGCTGCTCTTCCGGTTATACCAGCTGTAGCGACCAAACAATTTGTCTTTGTCCCCGATGCTCTGGTCAAGCCGGATGGTGTAGTTCCGGTAAGGCGGATCGAGAAGCTCGGCAAGCGTCGAGTCTCTAATGTTGTTGTTGAGAAGAAAGTTACCCTGCGCTCCGTGTTTTGGTGCTCCCCAGAACGCCATCACTGCCTTAGCAACTGGATTTATTCGCGCAGCGGGAATTTTGTTGTCCGTGAACTGTGTGCGATTAGTGACGTTGCCGCCTGAGAATGTACCGGTCAGAGGATCGTGAATCTTGATCACATTTGCATAGGCGGAGAAATCGCCGTTCTTCAGAGCCTCGGTGGGCACCCAGATATTGTTTGCGTCGAACCTAGGTCTCGAATCGTTGATACTCTCATAAGAAAAGAAGAAGAAGCTCTTGTTCTTCCCATTGTAAAGCTTCGGAATCCTTATTGGACCACCAATGCTAAAGCCCGGACGATTCGAGAAGCTGTATGGTCGACCCTGCCGCTGAGCATTTCCAAAGAAGTCGTTGGCAGCCCAACCGCCTGGTTCGATCCAATAGTAAGCAGTGCCGTGATACTCGTTAGTGCCGCCTTTAGTTACGATGCTGGTTACGCCGCCTTCGGTGTTGCCGAATTGGGCATCGTACGTCGCGGTTTGTACTCTAAATTCCTGCGTTGCATCGCTGGTCGGGACGTAAGAAGCGATTACCTCATTGGCATTCGCTGTCGCCGTGCTAGGGGCGCCATCAATTAAGAGATCGCTGCGTATGCCACGCGCGCCTCCCATCGCGAAGTTGGCGATGTGTGTTGGTTCAAAAGGTCGATCCAAACGGGTGCTGCCGGTATATGAAACGCCCGGCGCCAGATTGATAAGCACGTAAGGATCGCCGTGAATCGACGGCAGCTCGTCTACGCGCTTGCGATCGATTGTCATACCCAGGTTCGGATCTGAGACATTGAGTTGCGACGACTCAGAGGTGACCGTGACGGTCTCCTGGACCGTCCCCACATCGAGAGTTATCGCAATAGTGCTCGTCTCATTAATCGCGACCGTGACCTTGTCGACCACTGCTTTTTTGAATCCAGAGACTTCGACCAGCACCTGATAAGTTCCGGGCGGGAGGTATGGTGCGTCGAAGAGCCCCGCATCGTTCGTTGTTACCGAGGTTGTTCCAGATCTTGCTTGATCAGTGATTTTCACCGAAGCACCCGGTACTGCGGATCCATTCGGGTCCAAAACACGGCCGCTAATCTTTCCACGCGACTCCTGCGCACTGAGGGACAAGGGCACAAAAAGAATCGCGCCGATGAGTATCAAAGCGCGAGCGATAGTCGAGAAGTAGTTAACGCGTCTGCTCATTTTTATCTCCTGTTCGACTGAGCTAAGCCGGGCCCGGCATAACTTATGGCAACAATCTAGGTAGCAGCGTAGCTAGAGCTAAAGACTGGTTCTGACGTCGTGGTTTGACCAATTAACGAATTAGTATTGCTGGATTAAATCGCGAAAGTGGAAACGAAACCCTAACAAAGACCGCTTGGAATCGCTTGAATCGCTGGCCCCGCATTTTGTTGCAGGCCCGGTTCAAAGTCAAGCTTTTTTCTTACCAATTTTTTGGAGACGCTATCTCTGGTAATACCACGCCAATTCGAAGTTTTTCTCGTGCAAGGTTTGTTCCGCGGTATTTACAAATTTAGACTGGCTGATTTTCCGTAATTCCGGACAAGGCAAGCGCTGCTTGCAGTCCATAATTATGGATTCGGCTTTGCTTTTTTGAACTACGATTAGGGCGATTGGTCAAGCCAGATTTGATATGGGCGCCACTTTGGAGTGACGCCCGATACTCCCACGCTCTACATACCGTAGACGTGAACTTCAGGAGGATTCGCGTAGTCGTTCCACAACCGATCCAAAAGCTTCGCGTCGGGGGGGCCGTCGGAAACAACATATCGGTATCGCAGCACAAACTTTTTGCCAGGGTCGATCTGGAAACGACCCATTTGCGACGGTGCGTAGTTGAAGTATGGATCGTCGGGATGGATCCGCAGCGGCACCGGAGCTCTGAAATTGGATGGATGATCCAGCACCGCTATTCCGACCAGTTGTCCATCAACCGATCCACCGATGTGACACCATCGACCGCGAGTTGCGTTGCCGTCAGCACGAGTCTTACCGTCAGAAGTTAAGAAACTGACCTTCGACTTGTCTCTCCATTCTCGATTTCCGCGCACGCCCATTCCACCATAGCGATATTCCTCGAGTATCAACGGGCTCGCGGACGCGCACTCCTGCGTGGCGACGATGTCAAACACAAAATATGACGCCTGCACGCCGCCGACGTTATAGACCCTCACGTCCCACTCCTCATTGAGCGCGGTCTTGGGCGCCTCGCCAGTCAGAGCAACGTATTTCTGGAACGAGGTAAAGCCGCCATGCACTGGACCACTCCACGTCTTGCCAACCTTTTCGAAATCGACTCTTCCCGTACCGTCGCCGACATTCCAGAAATCGGGATGCTTACCTTCAAACTCCGTCTTGGTCCATGCAAACCAGATCCCGTGGTGGTGGTAATGATCAGACGGATAGTCGTCTGTAACGATTCTTCCCTTCGGAGTAAAGACGGGATGAATGTAACCCCCACGCAGAAAGACTGGTTTGATATCCGGCGAGGGCAAACCGGCCGGCTCAGCAACAAAGCTGAGCACCTGTTGTCCACCAACTTTGATCTGCAAGCGGTTTTGATCGCGCGTCAATTGGGCGCTGGTGCTTGTTTGCGACTGTGCCGGCCCATGTCTGAGCCGAAACGTAGTCGAGTCACCCGCCTTCAAAACGGGGAGTACAAATGAAGCCGTTGTCCCATCAAGCTGCAGAGGAAGAGAAGCCCTCTTGTCATTAGCGAGGTGATAAGCGTCGCCTTTCTTCGACTTCAACTGAAACGAGACGACAGTGTTGTGGCGATCCCACTGACCGGCCCTGACCATTACGTAGTAGCCTGTCTGTACGGCCGTAGCGCCAGTGTTACTAAGCAACAGCGCCGCCAGCACCGTTGGGATAGCGATCAAGTATTTAACTCTACGAAAAATCGGACGCCTCCTTGGAGTGCGGTGCCTTGGCACCGCTTTGGTAAAACTACCAAAGCGCCAACAAGTTGGCGCACTCCAAGGAGGCGCCTATTCCTGGCTAACTCTTTGTACTTCGCGGCGGAACGGACGCGAGATCAGAAATTCGCACCGATCGCTTCAACTCAACACTCCTGCGCGCGGCAATACCCGTCAAACAGGACATCGCACCAGCACGTGAATCAGGCAAGCGCATGTGTGCTGGCATATCCGGCTTGCGAAATATTGTCTCTCTGAGGCGTGTGTCGCCTCCGGAGTGTCCGCCTGCGATCTTGGGCATCTCGATCTTCTCTCTTTTTCCGAAGCTGGTCGTGAGAAACATTTCTGTCTCTTCCTCGATGGGCCACGGTTGCCGTTCGTAATCGCGCACTTCGAGTCTGCCTTTTTCTCCGTTGAAGGCGAGGCGATACCCTTCGAAGGGCATGAAGGCATTGAGCGAATAGCTCATGTGCGTGCCATTGGAGTACTTCACGAGCGCCGCCATCGTGTCGTAGATGTCCACGTCTTCGCGAAACACGCAACCGTCACGATGGTAGTTGTCTACGTCCTCGCAACCGGCGTAGAGCGCCATGCGGTTCGCGTTCGTCGTCATGTTGTAGTAAAAGCGACATTGCGACTTGTGCGGACACGGCCGGCAGTTCGTCGCGCGGAATTTACCATTGCGTCCATAAACCTCGAGGCCGCCGCGCGCGGAAACCTCTACCGGATCCGCATCGAGCCACCAGTTGATGAGATCAAAGTGATGCGTCGCCTTGTGTACCCAGAGACTTCCTCCCTTTGACTTGAGACGATGCCAACGACGGAAGTAATCAGCGCCGTGATAAACGTCGAGATACCAACTGAAGTCGACGGACAGCACGCGGCCGATTGCTCCGGACAAAAGCAGCTCTTTTATTTTTTGGTGCTTCGGCGCGTATCGATAATTAAAAGTGACTATGATCTTACGACGGTTGCGCTTCTCTGCATCGAGCACAGCCTGGCACTGTTTCTCGTCGACGACCATCGGCTTCTCGGTTATGACATCGATACCGCGATCGAGTGCTCTTGTGATGTACTGGCTGTGAAAGCCATCGACCGTAGTTACCATGAGCAGATCGGGCTTCGTTTGATCGCACATCCGATCGAAGTCAGTAAAAGTTGGGCTGCTCACACCCAACATCTTTTTCGCGACCTCAACACGCTTGTGGTTGATATCGCAAAGACCAACAAACTCAACCACATCAGAATACTCGCTTAACAGCGGCCGGCCCCACATTCCAATCGCACGTTCACCGGTGCCGATGATCGCGTACCGGCGTTTCGTGGCAGCTATTGCTTTATCACCGAGGAACAGCGAGGCGACGGTTGCTGAGCTCGCAGTTTTCACGAAGTCTCGTCTAGTAATTTTCATAGCTTTTTTGGGCCGCGGATGAACGCGGATAAACGCGGATTATGGAATTAACTTCAATAACGTACGCATTTCGGCGACTGTCTTAGCATATGCTGGATCAGCCGCGAGGTTTTTTAGTTCATACGGATCATTTCGATGGTCCGTCAACATTTCTCCGGCCTTGCCGTCATCCCACGAGACATAGTGCCACCTTTCAGTGCTGACTGATTTGCCGAGCTTACGTTGATACATGACAACACTCAGCCCCGGATAACTCCACTTCGCTGTTGGATTCCGCAGGAGCGTCGCAAGGCTGTGGCCCTCGAGCGTTCCAGCGGGCAGATATGGATCCTTCAAACCACAAAGCTCCACGAGCGTCGCATACATGTCGAGTAATTGCACCGTTCTTGGTGACGCGCCACCCTTTGTTTCCGGTGTGGCAATAATGAACGGCACACGAGTCGCGATTTCGAACAACGAGTAGGCCTTGGACCACTTCCCTTTCTCGCCAAGATGATAACCGTGATCGCCCCAGAAAACGATGATCGTGTTATTGCGCAACTTCAATCGATCAACTGCATCGAGAACGCGACCGATTTGCTCATCCATGAAACTGACTGAAGCATAGTAAGCACGAATCATTTCTCGCGCGGTCTCGGGCGTCGCCTCGCGAGCGATGAACAGATCCGTGTTTCTTCGCGCTATCGAAATCTCCGGAAAACCTGGTGGGGCTACGGGACGCACGGAGAAGTCTGGAGGCAAAGGAATCTTGTTCACGTCGTAGAGGTCGAAAAACTTCTTTGGAGCTGCAGGCGGACTGTGAGGTTTGGCCGAACCAACCGCCAGAATGAACGGTTGGTCCTTGTACTTTTCGAGGAACTCGATGGCTCGCGATGCAGTGCGATAGTCCTCGCTATTCTCGCCTTCACCTTCGAGCACGACGCTGCGATCGGAGTGCGCGATCCGTTCCGCGCTGTCGGCATTTGACGGCGGACGCTGCGCGCCCTTGAACCTGCGCGCCTCGCCACCTTCGGTCCAGGCGTCTGTGTCGTCGATCCCGCCGTGAAAGATCTTTCCGGCACGCAGAGTTACGTAACCATTTGCTTTGAAATGCTGCGGTAGCGAAACAAACTCCGGATGCAGCGCGCGAAAATACAACTCATTATCCATCACTCCGGTTTGCGTCGGATACCGCCCAGTCAACAAAGAACTGCGTGACGGATTGCAAAGTGGAAATTGAGTGTAGGCACGATCGAATCTGATACCCCGCGCAGCAAGCTTATCGATGTTCGGCGTCTTCACGATCTTGTCGCCATAACAACCGAGACTCGGCCGCAGATCGTCCGACGCGATGATGATGACGTTGTACTTAGACCTCTGAACGGTGTGAGCAGGCCCACTCATCGAAAGGACGAGAGCTGCAACGATGAACAAAATGATTTCACGCATAAGTCTCTACAGCGCCAAAGGCGCAAAATATCAAAGCCAGGGGCAAGCGCGAAGCGAAGCGGAGCGCGTCGCCCCTGGCTAATTACAAAAGAGCGGTAAAGGCCTGAAGGGCCGAAATAGGCGCCGCCGTATTACGCCCTTTCAGGGCTGGTCGCTAATTTGACATTTTTACCAGGGGCGACGCGCTCCGCTTCGCGTCGCGCTTGCCCCTGGCTTTCATATTTTCGCGCCTTTGGCGCTCCGGTTCTTAATCTTGTGAATCCTGTGAAGCCAACCTTTTGCCAATCAATCGCACTGGCCCAAGCAGACCCGACGGCAGCGCCTGGACTTTGTCCATGTCCTGTGGCTGGAAGCGTTCGCCATAACGGAGGTTCAACAATCTATAGTCTGGCAAACTCCGGCCCGCCATGTGATTCATTGCCGTATTAGCGACGAGGATGCGGATCTTGTTTTGTCCGGGTCGCAGAAACTTTCGTACTTCAAGAGAATACGGCGGACACCACACCGAACCCGCGCGCATGTCGTTTATATAAACGACAGCGGCTTCGCGAACCGGACTGTCGAGCCATGCCTGCATGCCATTTCGTAACGACTGCGGCGTCAACGGAATGCCTTCACCAAAATCCAAACGCAGCGAGGCGTTGTTCTGGAGTAATCGTGCTGGAATGTTTACATCCTTCTCGTAGGTGGCGACTCCCGAGAAGTATCGGGTTGTTTGATCCTCAGTCCACGACCGCAACTTATCCCATGGCGCCGCCGGACCTGCTCCAACTGCGACTCGCCAGTCGGTACTCAAATCTAAAAGCGTTTGTTCGGCAGTATTCTCTTCGGTCGCCGCCAGACTGCGCTTTGTGAAAACCACGAGGCGGGAGCCGTAAGGATCGAGACGGATGGTCACGGCCGAGTGATCAAGCGTTTGAGAGTTGTTGTCTTTTGCTGGTTGAACCGAGCCATCAAACGGATTCCACCATTCCGGTTTCATGCGAGCTACGTCAAAAATGGCCTCAACACTCCGAACGGCATTCGTAGTGTTGACGATGAAATAAATTTCGGCATCGCTTGTGCTGCGATGAACAAATGCGATATCCGGCGAAGCCGGCACAAACTCGACGTCAGGTTTGGTCAACTGCTGAAGTGTGCGGCCAAGTTCGCTGGCCTCGTTCACGACGAGTCGTCCGGATCGCAACGATCCATTGAACAGGGTTCTTGATGTCTCCGCGATCTGCTGATGATCCCCCTGAGTTGCGCGGAAGCCAGGCGCTTGAGACGGCGTACGCTTCGTCGCTATCAACACGCCGCCAGCGCGAACAAATTCTTCAAATTTCCGGTAAGTATCAACTGGTATTGTTTCGACGTTCGGAAGAATGATTACCTTGTATTTGTTCTTACTCAACACGAGAGCCCCGTTATCGATCTTCCCAACCTGTCGAAATGAATCATCGTCAAAGAAATCGATGTTGTAACCGGCCGCGAAGATCGCAGGAAGCAAATCCGGACCAACGTGCTCGCGCAGCACTTCGATCAAATGGGGATTGCCGGGCGTGATCTCCGCCCAACCGTCGTCATTTGGCAGGTACACCGCAATATCGTTCGCAGGTTGTCCGGCACGCATCATGAAGCTGACGCGCTGTAAATACTTCGCAACGTCAGGCATCACGATCCACCACGGATTCTTTTCGTTAAAGACACCCGCAGCGTAGAAACGCCACCCGGGGTACTCAACACTCGCAGGCGTGTATGGCCAGCCGTGACCGATCAATTGATTGATGCCCTGGAGGAAATGAACGTCAGCTTCGGCTTTGATGTCGAGCGGCGTCGCGCGAAACGAAGGCGAGTGCAACCAGGTCCACGTTTCCGACGACGCAATGTTCCTGCCGTAAACATGACTTGCCGACGATGCCCAACGCGCCGCGCGTACAACCTTCCACTGCGCTCCCTCACCTTCAGAGATGTCGGCAAAGGCGTTACTCGATAGCGCCGCGGAAGGAACACCGTAGTCCTGTATCCGAAACAGAACTCCATTTCGTTTCGACCACTCCTGCATCGGCGCTAGGAAACGCTCGTTCAAGAGTTCTGTAAGCGTCTTGCCCCAATCGCGTCGCAGAGCTTTTGTTCGTGGTCCAAGGTCGTTGACCAGAAACGGCAAATGTGGTTTGAGATCGTAACCGCGACGGCGTTGAAACTCTTCGAGAAAATCGCTGGACCAGTCAGCGTTATAAACTTCGAGACTGTCGCAAAAGATCGCGTACGGCTTGTTCGCTCCGAACGCAGACATCAAACGGTCGCCGACGTTCTTCAGGTAAGCATCGGTCGCAGCGCGGTTCAGGTGATCGAGCACGAAGCCCTCAGCGCCGACCGCAGGACGTTTCACTTGCATGCCGGTGCGACTGGAGATGAAGAAAAGAGCTTCGTGTGTGCCGTCGGGGATATTCGCAAGCTTCACAACACCGTCTTTGACGACGGTCAATTCACGAACACTATCAGCAACCAGTGATTTGCCGTCGCTGCGCGCCAGAAACACCGCGATCAGTTTTTCACCGGCGCCTATTGAAGGAACTTTGGCGAGCCTCGAATTCGGTTCAACCTTGACGCGTTCGTGACGCAGACGTGCCGCAGCATGTTCGATTGAAACGCCTGGTCCACCAAAGGGCCAGCCGCTACCGAGTGTCAGGTCAAACCGAAGTCCGAGTTCCTTCGCTTTGTCGGCCGTAAACCGGAGTGCGTTGAGAAATTCAGGGGAGAGAAAAGCAGAGTTCTTGATGCCCCTTGGCGCGTCGTCAAGGGAGAGCGCATAGACGGGTTGCACTTCAAACCCGCCGATGCCGCCTTCCTTCATCAGACGCATTTCGCGTTCGAGTTGCGCATGATCAACAGTAGGACCAAACCACCACCAGCGCATCATGATGCGCGAGTCGTCTGGCGGATCGAGAAACGATCGCTGAAGCACATCGATCTGGGCTGCTGCGGTTGAGCCACAAAGAAGCACAAAAAGGCACAAACAGCCCAAGAGCGGACGCCTCCTTGGAGTGCGCCAACTTGTTGGCGCTTTGGTATTTTTACCAAAGCGGTGACAAGTCACCGCACTCCAAAGAGGCGCCCATTGCCGGCTAGCTTTTTGGGCCATCAGAAGAAGATCCTTATTCCGAACTGAACGTAACGCGGTTGCGAGAAGGCGGCGTTCAGGGCGCCGAAGTTTGTATCGTAGGCCTGACGCAAACGATAGAGCTTCAATCCCTGCAACGTCGTGATGTCAAATGCGTTTGGGTTCGTGGTCGCAAATCCTTCCGGAAGCGGGATGTTGAAGAAATTCAACGGTAGCGCACCACTGGGCAACCGACTGCTCGTGATCAGGTTGTTGACCTGGGCCAAACTCGCAGAACGTCCCGAAGCAAAATTGTTCCACGTATTTATATCAGCCTGAGCAAGTAAGGCCTCATTTGGTAAACCTCCGAATGCTGGTGGCGTGTTACCAGTATTGGTGTAACGCAGATTCGGATGATTGAATGCGTTGATAAAGTCTACGCGGAAGTTGATTCTCCGATGGCTCTCGCCATCAAACGGAAACGGAAAACTCTTTTGCACCGAGAAGTCGAAGTACTCCTGCATCGGAGCGCGAATGTCGAGCGTTCGCGGGGCATTGCCGAGCGACCCTTTTGCAGGCCGCATGAACGCCGCCGGATTGATATACGGCTCGCAAACGTTACCAACCGAGCAGTTCTCGTAAGAGTAGCGCGGATTCAGAATCGGGACACCCGCCACGATATCGGGCCGTATCGATCTGTTCACACCACCGAGCCGATTGGTGTCAGTGATGATTGGTACGTACGGCTGGCCACCCTGTAAACGGACTAGACCAGAAATGATCCAACCTCCCACGAATGAATCGACAATCCCCGGCGCGTTGCCCAGAAACTGACGACCTTTACCAAACGGCATATCGTAGACGAACGTAGAACTGAAGTTGTGTTTGATATCAAACGTGGAGATTGCCCGATCACTTACGCGTGGAATGCCATAGGATATCTGCTGGCCCAGGTTTGTCGGCGTCGTCAACGTCCTCACATCCGGACTCGCATCCGACGCATCATCGATCGACTTGCCGTAAGTGTAGTTCGCAGTAAACGTCAATCCACGCGAAACCCGCCGACGAACATCGATATAACCCGCATGCCTGATGCTGTTTGCTGAAGGATCGAGGAAGCGGAAAAGATTATTGAATCCAAAGAACGGAGCCGTAACACTGTTTCGCTGGATCGTCACCACTGCGCCGAGCAGGTTGCGCCGGCCGAGTGGATCGGCAAACGCGGTTTCGGCATTGAGGTTCTGCGCCTCGAGTGACTCGACGAAATCAATGTCCTTGGGGTTGATGTTTACGAGCGGCATGTAGAGATGCGTACCTTTGTTGCCGACGTACGCAACTTCCACGAGCGTGTTCTTCCACGGTTCAAACTGAATCGATAAATTCCAGTTCTGACTCGTCGGAACTTTGCCACTGCCATCAGCATCGACCACGAAACCTGGCGTGCCGAGACTGTTTAAGAACACGAGTCCATCAGAGTTGGTTCCAAGGGTCGCATCAATCGATCCGCCCGCGATGAATGGCTGATTTCCACTCAGGCGGACTGGTTGAGTTGGATCTGCAGTGCCGCCCGCGGTTGACCCGTTTGCGAGCGTTGATACTCCTGTGAAGGCGCCGAAATCCGGATTCGGAAGTCGATTTTGACCGGTTAGAGTCGCATGTGACATTCCGTAACCGCCACGAATCACGAGGCCTCTATCTTCCGCCCACTTGAAGAGCCTCGGGCTCCATGCAAAACCGAACCGCGGTTCAAATCCGAGATAGTCGACCGGAGTCAGGTAACGAGATCTTCCGCCACGTCCAGCGAAAGCAAACGGTGGGAGCAGAACGCTGGTCGGCACAGTTGCAGGAATCGGCTGATTTGCCGGAACACCCAATCCCGTTGCAGTCGCGCGCCGTTGCGCGTCAGTGAGTGTAACTCGCTGCGAGAGATCCGGACGGAAGGAGCCCTGGAGATCGTTCTTCTCAGTTCGTGGATACTGAAGTTGGTATCTCAGACCAAGATTGAGCGTGAGATTTGGTCGTGCCTTCCAGTCGTGCTGCACGAAAGCAGCAGTGCTCTTCCAGCGATAGTCATAATTCAGAAGCAATGGACGCACCTGGACCACGTTGGGAACGCCGAGCAACATGCTGGCAAGATTGTTTCCACCGTTGGCGACATTAGTGCCACGATTATCACTCGTGTTCACCACGCGAAATTCCCAGCGACCGCCGGAGGCGCCGAAAAATGGAATCACGTTTAAGCGCGCGTAGCTGAGGTCCACACCAAACTTCCATGTGCGGCTGCCGCGAGTCCAGTAGACGACATCGTTGATGTTGAATCGTTCCTCGACGTTGAAGTTGTTGGTCGAACCGGAAGAGCCAACGTCTGCGAATGCGTTGTAACCATTGACGGGATTGCCGTCGCCGCTGATTTGAAAGAGGGGCAGGCCGCCCGAGGTTAAGCTCCCGAGGCCGAGTTCGGTGGCGAGATTTCGTCCTCCCTGGATGGAAAATTCGGGTGAGAAGTCTTCACTGAATACACCGCGGGTGTAGTTCAGACGCAGATCGTTAACTAAAGTCGGAGAAATGATCTTGTTGTAGGCGACGAGGTATTGCTTGGCATCGCTGAAAATACCGTTGTTGCCGTTGACGTCACTGCCGAATCCACGGATTCCTATCGCGGGAGTTTTCGTGTAACGGAAGTTGACGCTGTCGTTGCTGGTGAACCTGTGGTCCAGCCGGAAGGTATAACGCGTTTCGTCCTGCTGCACGAATCGTTGCACGATGTGGTTTCTGACTAAACCCGCGTCGTCGATGAAGTAGTCACCAGCCGGTGGCATGAACTTCAGAATCTCGAGCGCCTTCGGATCGATCATCGACGCCGGAATCCTGTTGCCGGGAAACTGGCAGAACGTTGCGGTGGTGACGCCACTAACCGTACACGTTTGGGCGAGTGGCACCAGGCGGTTATTCACCAGATTGAATTGTTGAAATATGTTCGAAGTACCAACTGAAGACAGGTTGAATCGCTGTGCGATCGAAGCGGGCACCCAGCCGCTGCTCGTCCTCACGAGGTTGCTGAAATCGCCTGCTCGCTCCGCCGCAGTCGGAAGCAAAGTCGTCACCGATAAGAAATCGCGGCGCCAGCGTGGTTCGTACGCGAAGAAGAAGAAGGTCTTGTTGTGACCATCGTAGAACGCTGGTCCACCTTCACCGAAACGCGGCAGGAACACGGGGCCGCCAACGGTGACCGAGACCTGGTTGTAGCGAAGGTTGTTCGCCGGTCTTGGACCATTGCCGATGCGATAAGGCAGGGCATTTGTTTTCGGATTGCGGTGATACCAGAGTGCGACGCCGTTGAAATCATTAGTGCCCGATTTAGTGGTGGCATTGATCACGCCGCCGCCGGTCGCTCCGTACTCGGCCGAGTACGCCGAACTCTGCACCGTGAACTCCTGCACTGTTTCAGGAGTAAAGCTAACCACCGCGCGCGCAATCCCGACGCCCGTGTTGTTCACCCCATCGGCAAGTATAGCAGTACTGCCGGCGCGCCCACCGTTGATGTTCAGATTGAAACCGGGTACCGGCTGATCCGACGTGACGCCCGGATCTTCGCTGCCCGCGTCACCCGAAACGTTCGGCGCCGTTACCGCAAGATCGAGGACGCTCCGATTGTTCAGTGGCAGCTCGCGTATCTGGCGCTCGTTTACTGTCTGCGTTGTGGTAGCCGACTCGGTATTGATCACGGCTGCGTCAGACGTGATCGTCACCGTTTCTCCGACCAGTCCAGTCTCGAGTGTGATGTTGACTGCAGCAGTCGTGGCCGTGTCCACTTTCACTTTTTCGATTATTGCCTTCTTGAAGCCGGTGGCTTCAACCCTGACGCTGTAAACGACCGGATCCAGCGATGTGGCTGAATAAGTCCCTGACTCTGATGTGGTCAGAGTCACGACCCTTTGAGTGCCAAGATCCGTGATTACGACTGTGACGCCTGGAACCACTGCGCCGTTAGGATCGAAGACGGTCCCGCTGATTCCGCCTTTATTGCTCTGGCCGAAAACGGCGACCGAGCAGATCACCGTGAACACGACAGCTTTAACGAGTCGCATGGGTAACGCTCCTTTCAAATGTAGGTCCGATCGGTCCAACAGGACCTATCGATCAGCGACAACTACCTTTTGCCATCTGTTGGTCCAGGCCAGTTGTCTGTGCGGAACGGTCCGGCGGGGATGCCGGTATCGTTTGTGAGATTCGGATTCCTCGGGTTGTTGTTAAATGCATAACGGACGGCCACCGGCTGCGAAACCTGCGGCGACCAAACTTCGACGCGATTGCGTCCCACAACTTTTGCTTCAGCCCAATACCATTTGCGATCGGTGCCCGCGATTGCAAACTCTTCGAGCTTCGTTCCTCTGCTCAATTTCAAACCGGTGCCGACTTCAGAAAACGTTACAACGATTTTCGAATCATTAATCTCTGCTTTCTGAAACACTGGTCCAGACTTCAGTTGCTTCTGCTTGTAAACATCGACGAGCGCCCAGCGTGCCATTCGCTTGCCTACATCGAGCTTGTTCCTCGGATGGATATCGCGTGCTTCACCGAGGTCGATCGTGACGATCAGACCCGTGCGCGGCACTGAAGCGGCAGTGAGCCGTTGTGCTTCTCGTAAATGACTCCACGCTTCGTCTGCGGGTTCGTCTTTCGTGTTTCGATAGTTTGGTAATTGCACGATCCCAAACGGAAAGTCACCTTCGCCCCATCGTTCGCGCCACGACTTGATCATCACCGGCAACAGGATGCCGTACTGTTGCGCGCGAGCTTCGTTCGATTCTCCCTGGTACCAGATAGCGCCGCGAATCGCGAAAGGAATGAGCGGCTCGATCATGCCGTTATAGATTGATGACGCAACACGATATTCGCGCAAAGCGTCGGGTACCGAAGGCGATGGCTCTGGAATCGCTCCTTTGGCATAAGCCTTGTAACCTTCTTCACGCCAACTCCGGATCGTTTCGTCGTATTGCACTCTCACTCGCGGTCGTTCTTCGTCCCAGATCTTCCCTCGATCGACAGTTGGTTTGAGATCGGCGGAAGCCAACAGGTATTCAACCGGTGTCCACGCTTCAGCCTGCGAACCTCCGTAAGAAGAGTTAATCAGACCAATGGGAACGTTTAATTCCTTCTGCAACTCAACTCCAAAGTAATATCCGGCCGCTGAGAACTCTTTCACCGATTCGGGAGTGCAGGACCTCCAAACGCCGAGCGGAGGCTTTGCGTGTTTGAATGCGACCTGCCTGCTGACATTGAACAAACGGATTGCCGGATGATTGGCATTGGCAATCGCCTCTGCGCCCTTATAAGTCTCGCTCAGCAGTCGCTGCATGTTCGACTGCCCGGCGACTAGCCAAACTTCACCAACCAAAATGTCCTGTAGCTCGATCTTGTTCTTGCCCTCGATGATCAGGACTGAGGGAGTGACTGTCGCTTTCAACCGTTGCAAGTGAATCAACCAGCGACCGTTGGCGTCGGCCGTTGTCGTGGCGACGCGCCCCTTGAAACTAATAGTCACGGCCTCGCCGGGATCAGCGGTTCCCCAGATCGGCACGGCCTGATCGCGTTGCAGCACCATGCCGCTGCTGACAACATCAGGCAGCGTCACATTCGCCTGAGCTACAGCAGCAAACGACAGGACAAAAATCGCAATAGCCAGTCTCATAATCCGTCCTTAATCCGTGAAATCTGCGGCTCTTTCTTGACTTCCACCGCAAACACATACGTCGGACCAAGCATGTTCGAACGAAACACGATCCACTTCTTGTCAGGCGTGAACGTCACGTTCGGCTCGAGACCGTAGTTGTGCTTGGCAAGATTTACTAGCCGCTCCGTTTTGAGTTTCGAACCCGCCGGCATGAACAGGTAGATCCACTGCCCGTTACCCGGCGCGGCCACACTATTTGGACCACCACCATCGCCGGCGAACAATTCCCCATCAGGCGAAACGTTAAAGTGTACGGACCACTCCTCACGCGGCACGCTGTAACGAATCGTTTTTCCGGTCTTTACGTTTATACCCGCAAGCCAGAAGACTTCGCTCTTCGGTGTTTGCAGATCGTACCAGATCATGTCGTTCGGTCCAAAGAATTCATGGCCTGCGATCTCCATATCCATCGTGCGTTTGTGCATCAAACGCGGCTTGCCTTCATCTATGTTAATTGACCAGATACGATCGACTTTGTGCCACGGTCCCTCATGGCAATACATCATCAACTTTGGATCACTCGGCGAGAACTGAACGTGATTGAGCCAGTCAGTACTGCGATAGATCGACTTCACCTCGCCGGTCTTGATGTTCACTGTGTAGAGCGCCATCGGCAGCTTGGCTGCCAGGCGACGCTCCATCATTTCGGCTTTACCGGGATAACTGTCGCCAGGTTGTCCTGGAGCTGGTGGACGCGGATTGATGAACTGTTGTCCACCTTCGACGTAGCTGCCACCGAGTAGTGTCTCATCGGAATTGAGGCCAAATCCCGATCCAGTCCGCAGCTCAGCACGCTTCAGAATCTCGCGCGTCTCGCGTGTATCGAGATTCGTTGCATAGATCGTGTCGCCTTTGAAATAGAACGCCTGCCGTGTCTTTGGTCCAACGATGAGACTCCCGACTCGTCCTTCGATCAACAACTCACTCTTGCCAGTTTTAAAGTTGTAGGTGTAGAGACCCGTGGGACTCGTGAAAACCATTTTGTCGCCGGAAGCCGTGTATGGATTCTGATGGAAGTAGAGACTCTGGCTGCCGGGTTCATCCGTGAGACGAACGACGCGATGTACGGTATCCGGATCGATCCATTCTTTCGGCGGCTGTTGCTGCGCGCACACAGCGATCGCGCACACGAAGATCACAAGAGACAGCCCGAACAGTCTCATTTCAGACCTCCCTATCTGTGTAATCTGTGGATTGCTTACTGCGTTGTGTATCCGCCGTCGACCATCAAATGCGTCCCCGTAATAAACGACGCCTCGTCAGAAGCGAGAAACAAAATCGGATACGCGACTTCGCGTGGATCACCAACGCGGTTCAGCAGGTGTTTGGGGGCTTCAGCCGCAATAAAATCTTCTTTCGACATTCCCACACGAGCCATGTGTTCCTCTGTTGCGCGCGTCAGAATCGTGCCCGGACAAACACAATTGACTCGAATGTTGAAAGGCGCAAGGTCCATCGCCATGTTTCTCGTCATCTGCACAATCGCAGCCTTGGTGGCGCTGTAAGTGATGAACGACGGCTGCGCGACGAAACTCGAAATCGAACCGAGATTGACGATCGCTCCGCCGCCTGACTGCTTCATGTGCTCCGACGCATACCGACTCATCAGAGCCGTGCCAACGAGGTTGACGCTTAGCGAGCGGTGCCAATCATCAACCGTCGCCTCGAGGCCCTTGAGAACGAAAACTGCCGCGTTGTTGACGAGTATGTCCAGACGTCCAAACGCGCGCATCGCTTCGTCGCAGACTTTTCGACAATCGTCTTCGTTCGAAATGTCAGTCTCTACAAAAAGTGCCTCAAGCTCTTCGCACTCAGGCATCCACGGGTTTGCAACAACAACCTTCGCACCTTCTTCGGCAAACAACTCCGCCGTCGCCCGTCCAATACCAACGGCGCCACCAGTCACAATCGCCACTTTGTCCTTAAGACGATTCATTTGTGCCTTTTGTGTTTTTTGTGGCTAAATTCGCTTCAGCGCATCGGGCTCGTACAGCGGAATGAAGATGTCTGTCTCGCGCTTTATTCGCTCGGTTGTTATGTAATACTCCTCGAGACTTTCCTGGATGCCGAGTGGCTCACCGTCGTCAATATTTCCAAACTTGAACACGCAGTCAGAAAATCCGACTCTGCCCTTCTCTGTCTCGACGACGTAACACATCGACGAGCGATGATGGACGCCGGCCCAAAAGCAACGTATTCCCGGTATTACTTCGTCTTCATCTTCAAGCAGCCGCACTTTCTCGTGGCCTTCGAACATCAGGTACTGCAACGTCTCATTCGAAATGCGAAACTCACGCGGCACGTGCATCGGAAACACTTCGGCGTGAAAGTCTTCGATCCAACCGCGCTTTGAAATGCAGACCTGGGCATTCGGGAAAAGCTGAATATTTGCGGTCGCATAGATCTGAAGCGGCGTGATCAGAACGTAATCAACGTCTTCCGGTCGAATGCCGAGCGAACCCAACGCATTCAGTGGTCGCTCACTCTCCTCGCGAACAAGTTTTCCACGTTCGCCAAAACCGCTACTCCAACGCTTGTTCAACTCCGTCAGGTCCGACGGTGGTCCCGTGTTGATAATCGCTGTCTTACCGTGACCACGAATCACAACCATCCAGAAATAGAGTTGCACCCAATCGTTCCAATGACTCATCCAGTAAACTTCAGGCCCAGCCACATCACACTGGCCCATCTTCAGCAGTTGAATCTGATATGTCATCGAAGGTTAGTAAGTGGCTCGGCCGCCAGTCATGTCGAAAGTGAATCCGGTCGTGAACGCTGTTTCCCGCGACACGATGAACGCCGCCATGTGTGCAATCTCATCGAGCGTGCCACAACGCTTCATCGGTATCTTGTCAGTCATGTACTTCACTTGCTCTTCCGGCATTGCGTCGACCATCGGAGTTTGAATTACTGCGGGAGCGAGCGCATTAACCGTGATTCCAGTCTCCGCATATTCTTTCCCCTGGACTTTCGTCATGCCGATCACCGCAGCCTTCGACGCGGAATAGGCCAGCATCCCCGCATTGCCTTCCTTCCCCGCTACCGACGCGATGTGCAGAATGCGCCCATAATTGTTCTTCAACATCCAAGGCAACACCGCTCGCGCAGTAAAAAACGAAGCCATGAAATTCACTTCAAACACGAAACGCAGGTTATCGACGTCAACCTCGTGACTCTTGATATTCGTAGCGCCCGTCACACCGGCGCTGTTGACCAGAATATCGATGCGTCCAAACCTCTCCGCAATCTGACTAATGACATTCTCAACCTGATAGGGTTTCGTCAGATCGATCGCAAAAGAAACCGGAAGGCTGGCCTCATGTAGATCGAGCGCCACCACCTGCGCGCCTTCAGCATGTAATTTCTTTGCGATCGCCAACCCCAGGCCTGACGCCGCACCAGTCACAATCGCTACTTGTTCACTAAATCCGTTCATAAATCTGTGTAATCCGTGGCTAATAAGGCCTGCTCAACTCGAGATCGCCATTCAACTCAACACCCCAGCCCGGCTTCTCTGACAGCTCAACCACTCCATCCTTTGGCAATGGCTCACACTTGAACAACTCGCCGAACAGCGGCACCAGTCGATCAGCCTGCGGACTCATCACCAGAAACTCCGCAATCGGACAATTCGTGTAGGCGTATTGCAAGTGATACGAAAACACACTCGAACCATGCGGCACCACCGGAATGTCGTAAGCCGCCGCCATCGCCACGATTCTTCTCGCTTCAGTCAAACCACCAACCCAGTTGATGTCGGGCTGCAAAATGTCTGCACACTTACGCGCGATCAGTTCACGAAAACCATAACGCGTGTATTCATGTTCACCAGTCGTTACAAGACAGACACCTGTCAGCGCCCTCTTCAACTCGGCGTAACCATCGAAGTCGTCGGGCGGCAAACACTCTTCGATCCAGTGCAGGTCGTAAGGCGCCAACGCTTTCGCTAACTGAATCGCATAAGGAACTGTCAATGCCATATAGCAATCAAGCCGTAGTGGGAAGTCAGGACCGACTTGCTCGCGCGCTTCAGCCATCACGCTGATATTCTTCTTGAGTCCCTCAACTCCGTCGGCTGGACCATAACGACACGGAATCTTTGCGCCGTTGAAGCCCCATCGCTTGGCGAGATCCGGTTTCGAAGTCGTCGCATAAACCGGCAGCTTGTCCTTGGTCTTTCCACCGATCAACGCGTAAACAGGTTCTTCGCGCAGATGACCGAGACAATCCCAGATCGCGAGATCGACTGCACTGATCGCTTGAACTGTCAGACCTTTGCGACCATAAGGCATCGTCGCGCGCCACATCTGATCCCAGATGAGTTCGACGTTTCTCGGATCCTGTCCTTCGACAAAACGCTTGAGGTGTTTTTCGATGATGTAGCAGGCCGGCTCACCACCAATACTGCAACCGATGCCCGTCGTGCCATCCGTTAGCTCGACCTGGACCACCACTGTGCCGAGCGCGTTGATACCCCAACTGGTCCGCTGCGCTTTGTACTGCTCGTACACGGACATCGGGTTGGCAATCGGCAGATCTATGATCCAATGATTGCCCTGCTGGTTGTGATAGTCCGCGCCCATTTCATTCGACGCGATCACATACGCACGCACCTCTCGAATCTTTGCCTGCTTCATAAGCCACAAAAAAGCACAAAAGACACATAAAGCAAATAATAAATCCGCGAGCGACCATGGTGTTCTCTATGGTTGCTTTTGTGATTTTTGTGCATTTTGTGCCTTTTGTGGCTAAAAATCGAACCGGTCAATATTATCCTTGTTGAAGATGAAGGGCGCGCCCAGGCGTACTTCATCGTTTACTACCTCGACCGTTCCCAGTCTTCCGGCCTTCAACGCACTGTCTCCGCGTTTGAGTGTTCCGCTGCCGAGCGCGTAAGCCGCTTGCACTGTGAGATACCCGAGGTCGACCGTATTCCAAAGCACCACACTCTCCACGACACCCGACTTTACATACGGCTTGTTCATGTTTGGCAACGATAGCCCCGTGACTTTCACGTCGGTACGGCCCGACTGTTTTACTGCTTCTGCAGCACCAGGGACTGCCGGGGCAGCGATCGCCATTATGACTTTCACGTTCGGATAGACCTTGAGTATCGTCTGCGTTTCAGCGAACGCTCGATCACGATCGCCTTCGCTTGGTTGAATCGTAACCAGCTTCAGATCCGGATACTTTTCCGCGAGTCGCGCCCGTATATTCTTGATCCACTCATTTTGATTAGCCGCACTCAACGACGCGGTGACAATTGCAAACTCACCTTTGCCATTCATCATCCGCGCCACTTCGTCACTAAGCGTGTAGCCAATTCCCTGCGGCGTGGCCTGGTTAATCAGAAAATCGCGCGCGTCTTTTTCAGCATCGGCATCCCAGGTGATGACCTTGATTCCCTTTTCACGCGCCTTACGCAAAACAGTGGAGATGCCTGCCTGGTTCTCCACGCTGACTGCGATAACATCGACGCCCTTCGTAATCCACGCCTCTACAACTTCGTTCTGTTTTGCCGGATCGAGATCTGTTGGACCATCCCACAACAGATCGACGTTCAACTCTCGCGCCGCTTCCTCCGCGCCTTTGCGACAACTTGCGAAATAAGGATCCCCTTTCGCCTTCGGCATCATCGCCACTGTCAGCTTCTCGTTGTGCGACGCCGATGTCGCGACCGGCCCGGCCGGCGAGGCACTTTGTTTTAGTGAACGAACCAGCAGCCAGTTACTACCAGCAACCAGCAACGCTGCCAGGAGGATCACAGCGCTTAGAATCGCCACCTGCGAATTCTTCACATCAAGCTCCTCAGAAGTTTCTTCCGTGCGAACACGTGGTCCAAAAAGCGCTACGCGGTTCAGCGCTACTGTCAACAGCAGCAAAGCACCGGTTAGTATTCCCGCTAGCTCCGCGGGCTGTCCACTCAGCCGCAGTCCGTTTTGCAAAACAACGATCGCAAACAGACCCAGCACTGTGCCAAGAACCGAGCCGCGCCCGCCAAAGATCGACGTCCCACCGAGCACCACTGCAGCGATGGCCATCAACTCGAATCCGGTGCCGGCATCAGATTTCGCCTGACCGAGATGGGCGACGTAAATCACCGCCGAGACACTCGCCGCGAGTCCTGAGAACAAATAGACGACAAACAGTTTGCGCCCGACATCGATACCGGCGTAACGAGCGCCATCAGGTGAATGACCAATCGCGTAAAGACTGCGACCAAACGTCGTGCGATGCAGCACCCAGGCACATCCGGCAACGGCGAGCACCAGCAGTATCAGTTGCGTCGGGAAAACACCGCCAATATAACCCTGGCCCAGAAACAGAAATCCGGACGGAAAGCTCGAATAGTTTTCGATCCCTCGCGTGATGCCTTCCGCAACTCCTCGGAACAACGAGAAGGTCGCGAGCGTGACTATTAGTGGCGGTAAATTGAAGCGCGCAATGAGCGACCCGTTTAGCGCGCCACCAGCCAACCCCAACAACAATGCAGCTCCAGCGGCGACTAGTATTGGAAGTTGAGCATCGCGCCAGAGCGCGCCCAACACAACAGCGACCAACCCCATCATCGAACCGACGGAAAGATCGATTCCGCCGGTAATGATTACGAATGTGAGTGCGAGAGCCAGTAACCCGACTTCAACACTCAAGCGCGTAATCTCAAATCCATTCGCTGCGGTGAAAAAGTTATCGCCCGTAATCGAGAAGACAGCAATTTCAAAGAACAACACGAGCAGCAGCACCCACTCGTGATTCGGAAACACTCGCACCGGCCACGAGGCGATCAACTTCAGGTCACGAGTCTGTGCTCGGGGAATAGTTGAATTCACGTGCCTGTCCTGGCGCGCAATCCAAAATTGCTGATGCGCCACGCTGCCATACGTCCAAGCGCCACATCCGACATCACAGCGGCGAGAATAACCGCGCCCTGAATTGCCTTCTCCCAAAATGGGTTGATACCGAGAAAGGTCAACGCCGTGCCGACCGTTCCGAGTAAGGCAACACCAATCAACGTTCCGATGAGACGTCCGCGTCCGCCTGTAATCGCAGTGCCACCAACAACCACCGCCGCGATCGCTTTTAGCTCGAGGCCCATGCCGGCGTTACTCGGCACGATCGAGAATCGTGTGGCATTGAGTATTGCGGCGAGCCCGACAAGTGCTCCAGTTACCGCGAACGCGCCAAAGACAACTCTGCGTGGATCGATTCCGGCCAAACGTGCAGCTTCTGCATCACTACCAACCGCGTAGAACGATCTACCACCTGCAATGTTGCTTAGCACCCACGCGGAGGCAACGAATACGAGCGCAGTAATCGCAACCAGTATCAACTCACCTTTCGTTTGGCCCAGCCCAACCCATTGAAAGTTCGCGGGCAGATCCTGGATCCACGCGCCCTCAGTGGCCCAACGCAAACCATCACGCCATGCAACCATTAGTGCGAGAGTCACCACGATCGACGGCATTCGCAGCCACGCAACGAGAGCCCCGCCCACAGCACCCATCGCAATACCAACAAGCACCACACACGGCAGCACCAAAACAATCGGTACTCCCTCTTTCGCTAACGTGCCCGTGAGATAGGTACAAACAGCGAACTGAGATCCAACGGAGATATCGATCTCACCACTGATGATCACCATCGTCATTCCAATGGCGACCAACAACACCGCCGCATTATTCATCGCGAGGTCGCGCAAATTGCCGGCGCCCAAAAACGACGGCGTCACAACGGCGACGACGATAACGAGCACCACATACGCCAACGCCGCCGACAGCTCCCGTTTATATTTATCTACGAACCCCTGCATTTTCCTTTTGTGCTTTTTGTGCCTTTTTGTGGCTAAAATCATGACCTACGGCTAATGACATGATCGCTTCCTGCGTGGCTTCTTCTCGATTTAATGCACCCACGATCGTTCCCTGTCGCAAGACGACTATGCGATCGCTCATTCCAAGTATCTCGGGCAGCTCGGACGAAATCATCAGAATCGCCACACCCTTTTCTACGAGTTCACCCATCAACGCATGAATCTCTGCTTTAGCGCCGACGTCGATCCCCTGTGTCGGTTCGTCGAGAATCAGCACTGACGGCTCAATCTCTAACCAGCGACCCAGCGCAACCTTCTGTTGATTCCCACCAGAAAGAGTGCTTACGGAAGAAAACACGGCCGGCGTTTTTATTCCCAAACGTCGCACAGAGCGCGCGGCTGTTTCTCTTTCCTTCTCACGATCGAGCGACCAGTTCTTCGAAAACTTTTTCAACGAAGGCAACGTGAGATTGGCGCTGATCGACATATCAAGCACCACGCCGTGACGACGCCGATCTTCCGGGAGGTAAGCAATGCCTCGTTTGATCGCTTCGAGCGGAGTATCGATTCTGACGCGCTCACCACGAAGTCGAATCTCGCCCGTGTCTGCCGGATCTAAACCAAAGATCGTGCGTGCGAATTCGGTTCGTCCCGCGCCGACCAGGCCCGCCAGACCGACTATCTCGCCGGCATGTAGGTTGAGATTAATGTTTCTTACGCCGTTCGCACTGCATCCCAGGTGTTTCAATTCGAGGATAACGTCGCCGAGTGGAACTGAACGCTTCGGAAAGACCGCCGAGAGTTCTCGTCCCACCATCAGACTGATCAGCTCACGCACGGTGAGTTCCTGCATCGCGCGCGTCGCAACTGCTTCACCATCACGAAACACCGTCACACGGTCTGCCACAACCGACAACTCTTCGAGACGATGAGAGATGTAGATAATGCCCACACCCGAATCACGCAAGTTTCTAATCACGCGATAGAGGTTTTGTACCTCAGCGTCGGCGAGCGATGCCGTGGGTTCATCCATTATTAGGATCTTAGCGTTCGCGCCTAGCGCACGTGCAATCTCCACCAGTTGTTGTTCGGGCATCGTGAGCGTCGCGACGCTTCGATCGGGATCTATGTCAGCGGCAGTCTGTTGCAGTAGTTCAACTGCGCGCGCTCTTCTTTGCGTCCAGTTAACCCGTGTCCAAGGCTTTGATTTTTCGAGTCCGAGAGCAATGTTCTCGACGACACTTAAATCGGGAAAGAGTGCGGGTTGCTGATAGATCGCAGCGACACCAAATGTTTTAGCTGTCGCCGGCGAGTTTGTCTTGACTGCAACTCCATCGAACTCCAGATGACCACTATCAGGAGTCACCGCGCCCGTGATGATCTTAATCAGCGTCGACTTGCCCGCGCCGTTCTCGCCAACAATTGCATGAACCTCACCCGCCCGCAGCTCAAACGAAACATTCCGCAGCGCCTGCACACCCTCGTAGGCTTTCGAGATGTTCACTGTGCGGAGAATCATCGTAGACATTTGTCTGCCAGCTTGGCGCTCTACCTCTCTTCAGGAAACAACAGCAGCACCATATCGTCCTTCCACGTCGACAGGTACTCGGTGAACATTTGCCGCAACTCAGGAGCGGACATTGTCGCGAGGGCTTCAACAACGCGCGCGTGCATCGACGCGCTCTCGACGTAAGACTTCTGCTGTCTGCTCGTCTTCATCACAAAGAACGCAAACAGCGGCACAACCAGTCGCTCGAGCGCGTCAACAAGGTAAGGATTGTCTGACAAGCTCCAGATCTTCCGGTGAAACGCGAGGTCGCAATCGTAGAACTGCGGCAAGTCGAGATTCTTCGCGGCGTCTTCCATGCGACGAATCGTCTGCCTGAGAAATGCGAGATCCGCCTCAGTCGTGTGTGCCTTCGCCCACTCAATCGCCACAGCTTCAAGCTCAACACGCAATGCAAAAATTCTGCGCACGTCAGCAGGAGATAACTTAGTTACGGTGGTGCCTTTGTACGGTGTTCGCTGGACGAAACCCTGGTGTTCGAGCTCGATGAGTGCTTCGCGAATGAGGGGAACGCCAGCGCCGAGTTGATGTGCGATCTTGCTCTCGACGATTGAGGCGCCCGGCTCGATGGTGCCGGAGAGAATCGCCTGCTTCATAGCTCTGACTACCTGATCTCTTTTCGAGATAGGTTGGATGAGTTCCAGCATATGCCGTCCTCCGTAATGCGTGCGGCTGTTATCTCTTCATGAAACGCCTGGAGTCAACAACTTCGCGGCGATGTTCCGGGCCGGTGAGGCTGAGAATCGTGTGGTTCACCGTTACCAGGAAGTCAGAATGGGATCCTTTGAAACGGCCCGTCAGTGGTCGTTCGTCCAAATACTCGACGATATCGTCGCGAACGAGCTTCCAAAACTGGCGCGGTGAAATCCAGACACTGCGCTCGTAACACACCACTTTTGCGGAATGTTTGCTTGTGCTGGGCAGACGAATACCTCCAAAAACTTCGCCCTAAGCGGGAATCTCCATCGGAGCAACGTTTGGTTATTGAATAAAGGACGCCCGGCAGTATACTCGGATTTCAGCAGATTACAAGATCATAATATGATCTTAATCTGAATCTGTGGTTAAGAGACGTGAGTTTGCTCGATCTTTAGCCGGGTTTGTCTATCAGCCGAACTATTTCCAGTAAGAATCGCGACCGCGGAATCCTTTGCCTTCTCACCTCCACAACGCACCGGACTGCCCGTTCTGACAGCGGCACAGAACTCCGCGATTTCGTTCTTGTAAGAAATTCCTTTGTCCTGGATTCCGCCGACTGGGGCATCAACAGTACGCGCAGTCGAGTCGGCCGCCTGTGTCGCGGACGCATCGGCCACGGGACCACTCTGCTTCGAAATCTCAACGCGCGTGTTCGAATTCTCTCCTTCATTGAAAAGAAACGCATCGAACTCGCGTGACATGATCAGAGTGCCCTTCGTACCCATGAACATTTCGTAGTTCGCCTCGAACGCATTCGACTGGATCGTGGAAAACGTGGCGGTGCGTCCGCCCGGGAAGTCGAACGTTGCATAGACGTGATCGTGAACCTCGCGTCCATCTTTGAAGCGATAAGTTCCACCAGTGCAATAAACCGCTTCAGGCGCAGAATCGAGAAACCAACTCGTCGCGTTCAACTGATGACTGCCGAGTTCGCACAACAAACCTTCCGAGTACCTCCGGTACATGCGCCAGTTCAGCAGGTGTTCCCAATCAGGATAACCCCAACGACTCGGATCGAAATTCGGCGCCGGCGCTTCCTCGTTTTTCCGCCACGTCGAGTTGCGATGCCACTGGAGACGCGCGTGGTAAATATCGCCGAGCAATCCCTGTTTGATGATGTTCGTGTAAGCCGCCTGGTAGACAGGGTTGTAATAACGCTGGTAACCAATCTCGAGCACACGCTTGTTTTTATTCGCTGCATCGATCATCGCCTGACACTCATCCGCGGTCTTCGCCATCATCTTTTCGCAAAGAACATGTTTACCTGCGTTGAGCGAGCCCACTGTGATCTCCGCGTGTGTCCACAGAGGAGTTGCGATGTGGACGGCTTCGAGATCCTCTTTCTGCAGCATCTGTTGCCAGTCGTCGTACTCGTTTGGCTTGGGCCAACCTTTATCAACCATCATCTTGACCATCGCCGCACGTCGCTTTGGATTCACATCGCAGAGCGCTTTAAGATCGCAAAATTCTCGCTGGTACTGATTGAGCAGTCCCCTGCCCATATCGCCTGTGCCGACCAACGCGAGCTTTACCGGACCGCCGCGAACTGGACCACGAGTCAACGCCGCAGCGCCGAGTGCCACCAACGCCGGCGCACCTGCAACTGCCTTCATAAAATTCCGACGACCTATCTTTCGTTGCTCTTCGGTAAGATTCATGATGAGTACTTCCTTAGAAACAAATCCAATCCGGCGATCCTGCCGGTATCAAACATCAGCAACACAGCGACGGCTGCTGCTTCGATGAGAGTTTTGTTGACGATCAGATATGTGCCTTCGTTATTCGGTTGCGGGATTCCGAGTGTCGGCACATAAAGCAGATAGAATACAGTTAACATCGCGAGGGCTAACCACAGTCCGACCCGTGTAAAGAGACCAAGAATCAAACTCAGTCCGATCACGAGTAGCGTGACTTTGACACCGCGATCCAGCCACACGGTCCATCCCGCATTTACGAGTCGTCGAAAAATACTGCCGAGTGGGCCAGTTGCTCCCTGTAGATAGCCGGCAGAAGTCCAGGGCGTTAATGGACCACCTCCGCGGGTCCATGCCGGCGACATGATCTTGAAGTACGCTTCGTATAAAAAATGCCAGCCAATCAGGGTGCGCAGGACGACCAACGCGATGCTTTGCGCTCTCGTGAAGGGATTTTGTGGTTCATTAGTCATTGCCAACAAAAAGAAAATCTTTCACGCAAAGACGCAAAAGCGCTAAGTGATTTTCTAATAGTCTTTTTTGCCGGCTTTGCGCCTTTGCGTGAGACATCCTCTTACAGTAATTCAATCTCGCAATGCCTGTTGTGCCCGATCAGAAGCGGACGGTCAGCGTCTGCTTCCAACATGATCGCGAGGACGTCTCGATGCTTTTCACAGTAACGTTGAGCTAACTCTCGTCCACCAACGAAGAACGCAGTCGCGAGAGCATCGCTACGCGCTGCGGAATCTGCAACGACCGTTACGCTGCTCACTTTCTCCGCGGGCCAACCGGTGCGCGAATCGATGATGTGACCGAACCGTCGCCCGCCACTCTCAAAAAACTGTTCTTCACTTCCACTCGTCGACATCGCACACTCGCGAAGTCGAACACTTGCCAGTCGTTTCTGTTTAGAGCGCGGATGACGAACACCAACGAGCCAGGCCCGGGTAGATCCCGTCGCAAGAAAACTACTTGCCCCGGCACTTAACAGCGCCGGCTCATTCGCCTTTTTGAAATGCTCACTCACTATGTCGAGCGCGTAGCCTTTTCCGATGCTTCCCAGATTTATTTCAACGCCTGGCTGCCTAAGTTGAACGGTCGACAATTCACCATCGAGCACGAGTTTGTCGCTACCAACCAACGCCTTCGCATTCTCGATCTCGCTGTTGGATGGAAGATGCCCTTCCCGTTTTAAGAAGCCCCAACAGCACGTCAATGGCCCACTCGTGATGTCAAACGCACCTTCCGTTTCGTCATGCAACTCCTTGCAGAGCGAAAGCAGATCGAACAACGGTCGATCCACGCGAACGGCACCCGACGAAGCATTTCGATTGAGTAAGCTGACCGCACTCTCTTCTTTAAAGACCGACAACTGTTTCTCAATCTCTTCGATCTGGTCCAGCGCCTCGCTCGCGATCGAAACGCCGCACTCAGTTGACTGATGCAGCGTCACCTCAAACCGACACGCCATTGCTTTTCGATTGACGTGCAACCAACACTCTTCTGCCGGCGCCACTCGACTCTGGCGCAAACTGAGAAACGCACGTCTAGTTGCCTGTAACATCTTTAACTCGTCTGTGCGCGCGCGGCTGACTTAATCGCCTTCAATGCCGTGCCGTCTTCCGATTTTCTGTAGAACTCGTCGAGCGGATAACAACCCGATGGCAAACCTTTACGCGGCGCGGTAGTGCAGTCGCTGAACGTGCGACAGATCCGTTTGTGCTGCAAGCCGCGTCCACTCAACACATCGAGCGGCAGTTCCGGATACGAAAGAACCATTCGGCCTAACCCAATTGAATCTACCCAGCCTTGCCGCACCGCTGCCTGCGCAACGTTTGGCAGATACTCCTGCAGATAGCTGTAGCCTGTGCCGACAAGAACAAGCTCGGGAAATTCTTCCTTCAACTTCCGCGTCACTTCCATCTGTCGCGCCACGCCGACGAGCGGATCCTCCGGTGGTTGATAGCCATCAGACGGTGGGTACAAAGCCGGACGCTGAATGTGCGGATTGTAATAAGGACTGCCGCCGGAAATGTTGACCAGATGAATTCCGAGTTCGCGCAGGAGAGTTAGAAACCGGCGCGGCTCGGTTAAGTCGTAACGCTGCGGATTATCGACATCGACGCCGAAGCCCCAGTGATACGGCAAGTCCGTACGTTCGGCGATGCCTGGTCCAGTTTTGCCATCCGTCGCTTGCGTTGCGTCGGGGTGGAAAGCAATCAGATCGAAAGCTGACAATCGGACACCAATCAGCATGTTTGGCGCAACGCTTCGGATACCGTCCGTCACCTCGCGTAGAAAACGTGTGCGATTTTCGAAACTGCCGCCGTAATCACCCGCGCGTGTGTGTGCGCTCAAGAATTCGTGACCGAGATATCCGTGGCAGTGTTTGACGTCGAGGAAATCAAAACCAAGATCGTTTGCGATGCGGGCGGCAGCGATGAAGTCGTCGATGATTCGTCGAATCTCATCGTCAGTCAGTAACGGCGAATTGCCGTTCGCGTTTACGCGTGGGTCGAGCAGTGGATGGTGATAAAGAAGACGCGGCTCAGGGCGCATCTTTTCATTCGGACGACTGAAGCGACCGGAGTGTGTAAGCTGCAAACCGACTATTAGATCGTCGGTTGTACCACAAGCCTGCTTGTGATGCGTGATCAGTTCCTCACGCAGTTGACCCAGGCTGCGCTTGTTATCCTCATTGATCAGTAACTGGTTCGGATTAGCGCGACCATCGTGGCGAACGGCAACCGCCTCTCCGCCCCAGATGAGTTTGGCGCCGCTCAGACCGAAATTTCGCCAGCGACGGATGGTGGCTTCACTCGGTTTGCCATCGCGAGTGCCGTCCCAACCTTCCATCGGATGAATGCAGAAGCGATTACCGATAGTTTTTCCGGCGACATTGAGCGATTGAGCGAGCGGCGAGTCGGGAGCACCTTCGACGCGATCGTCACACGGCATCGACAGACGCAGACTCTCAACATGCGCCTTAAACTCCTCGACGCTCCTCATCCCTCCAATCGCCGGAAACTGTCGCATAGTCACAAATTTCGCCGCGCTTGCTGAAGGGCTTCGACGAAGAAGAACTCGCCCCACATCACGGACTCATTTACGCCGAGATCTTTGTGAATGTGATAGACGCCGCCGCGCAATATTCCTTCCCAGCCATCGCTTCCCTTACCCAGGTATCTCGCAGTCAGCGAATCAATGGTTCTGAGAGCGCAATCGCGATAGGCCATGCGCCCCGCGGAACTGGCAGCATGCTCCGCCAGCTTCAGCAAACCCACGACTGCAATCGCGGAGGCACTGGTATCAACTTGTCTGCGACTGAGTGGTCCATCAACCGGCGCGTCAAAATCCCACGGCGCCACACCATCCTCAGGCACGTTCGACAACCAATATTCCGCGTTGTGCTCCGCCACCTCGAGATAAACGGGATTTTTCGTCAACTCGTAACAGGTTCCGAATCCGTAAAGTGACCACGCGAGACCACGCGACCAACACGAATCACCTCGATAACCCTGCTGCGTCGTTTGCTTCAGAAACTCTCCCGTCTCGAGATCGAAGATCCCTTCATGAGACGTACTACCGTCTCCATGAACGAGTGTCCGTTGTGTCGTGCGGCAGTGGCGGTGGGCCAATTCAAGCAACTCCCGATCGCCAGTCTCCAACGCGGCATAAAAAATGATGCCGACGTTCATCATGATGTCGATAAAATTCGAATCTTCACCATGAAACGATCGCAAACATCCGGCGCGTTCATTAAAGCGCAACGCGAGCGTTCTGCCCGCGTGAATGACAACGTCCTTCAATGATTGATCGTGTGTAGCTTCGTACCAGCGCCGGTAAGTACCGTGATAGAAAATGAAGCCGAGATCGTGAACGTCACGATCATCTTTTCGTGACTCGAGTGCTTTTGAATATCTAACGGCGCGCTCTTTCCATGATGGATCACGTGTCTCCTCGTAAAAGATCCACATCATCCCAGGCAGAAAGCCATCACACCAACGCGTCCACGCAGGCTTGGAATGACGCCATCGTCCACCATCCGTGTAGAGCGGATAAAACTCCGGATCGCGCTCAACCAGCGCCCGCACCTGGCCCTGCGCGAAGGTAAATGCATCATCGATTTGTGAGATCAAATCCGCCTTCATCCGTGTAAATCCGTGGCTCACAGACGCCGCAAGTGAAACCCGCCGTCTACATTAATCACTTCCCCCGTCGAGAACGGAAAACTTCCGTTCGCAATCGCCGCCACCGCGCGGCCAACATCTTCCGGAGTGCCCCAGCGCTTGATCGGCGTTAATCCATCCGCAATCAGCTTGTCGTATTTCTCCTTGACGGTCGCGGTCATGTCGGTTGCGATCACGCCCGGCCTAATCTCGTAAACGTTAATTCCTTCATCAGCGAGACGTGCGGCAAACAGCTTCGTCATCATCGCCATTCCTGCTTTTGCCACACAGTATTCACCGCGTTCAGGCGAAGCAGCGTAAGCAGACACAGAGCTGATGTTGACGATCGCGGGAGCGTACTCAGGCACGGTCTGCTTTTGCTCGATCATCCAACGAGCAACCAGTTGACTCAGGAAGAACGGGCCTTTCAGATTTACATTTAGTAAACGATCAAAACTCTCAACGCTCGTTTGCAGAAGATCCACGCGTTTGTCAGGTGCGATGCCGGCATTGTTGACGAGTAAGTCGAGACGTCCGAATAGCTCGCGGGTGTGTGTAACAAGTCCCTGCCGATCTTCATCGCTGGCAACATCCGCGGCGTATGCCTCGACACGTGTTTCGCCCGTTGCGACTGCTTTTACCTCTTCAAGAGTTCGTTCCGCTTCGGCTGCATTCGAGCGATAGTTGATCAGCACGTCGTAACCAATGCGACCAAGTTCGATCGCAATCGCTCGCCCGATTCCGCGAGATGCACCAGTGACAAGTGCAGCGCGTCGTGATGTTGTGCTCGAAGAGTTCATTTAGCTTCAGGCTTTGCCTCAGGCTTTGGTAGCCACGCGACCGCAATTGCACCAACGAGCGCGAGTGCGATTAAGACACTGAACCCAACCGTATAAGTTGTTGTCTGGTCACGCAAGCTCCCTACCAGCATCGGCACCGTCGCTTCCGCTACTCCATCCGCAGTTAGTATTACACCCATCAAACGGCCCATCACTTTGACCCCGAAGAGCTCGGCGGCCATGAGCGGAATGATCATGTAATCGCCGCCGAGACCAATGCCAAAGACTATCGCAAATAAATAGATTGCTCCCGGCGTCGACGCAAAAAACAGCAATGGGATCGAAGCGGCCACCAGCAGGTAGATCAGCAACATCACGTACTTCTTCGTGTAACGATCTGCAAGCCAGCCCATCAGCAATCGACCAACAAGACTGAAAGCAAGCACGAGCGAAGCCACGCGCGCCGCCTCGACCTGGGCGTATTGCTGGTCCAAACTCAAAAAGAGTTTTAGGTGTTGATTCGTGCCACCAACCGCACCGATCGAACACATGCTTCCGATCGCCAGCAGGTAAAACGCCTTTGACTTAAGTGCCCAGCCAATCGGTGCTGTCGGAGTGGTTGTCTTCGTCGTAGGTTCTTCTGCGTTCGGGGATTCCTTCACAAAATATGCAAGCGGCAACGCGATCACGATGATCAGCACACCGAGTATTCGAAGCGCATTGTGCCAACCAAACCGTTGCACGAGCAGCACCGAAAGCAACGGGACGAGCGCACCACCGAGTCCGATGCCGAGATACGCAAAACCCATCGCACGTCCGCGGGCTTTGTCGAACCAGCGCGTGAGTAGAACCTGATTGGGTAAAGGTCCGGCGCAAACGTAGCCAAGCGCATTAAAGAGATAAAACAGATAGAACATCCACAGGGCAGTCATGCTGCCGAGACCGATCAGCGCAATCCCACCCATCATGATGCCCGCGAGCATCAGACGTCGTGGTCCAAACTTGTCGATAAACCAGCCGGCGAGAAATCCGAAGAGTGGTCCGACGACGAGTTTGCTCAGCGCGTTTCCCGAAGTGACCTGCGTGCGCGACCAGCCAAACTCGCGCACCATGAAGTCGTAGTAAAAAGGTAAGCCGTAGAGTGCGAGACCGACGATGGCGAAGAGCGCAAAGAACGAAGTAACGGCCACCTGGATTTGACCGTTACGCTGTCGCGCACTGGTTTGCTCATCGACTATCGGGACATTTGTAGCCGCATTTTGCATCAAGTTGTTTAGCCACCTCGGCTGCCGTGCCGAGGACCGGTCAGACCTTTACTGAAGATTGGCGGCGAGATTAAGGCCTAACGCTAAAATCCGTCAAGACTCTTGTTAAAGTTGTTTGACCAAACCAAGGTTTATTACGATCTCAGATTTGGCGAACACGATTAAACCGAGGGCGGCCACGGAGGGCCGCCCCTACAGTAGCATCGATCCACTGAGAGATATCTCTGTGGTAATGTTTTCTCGGTGTTGAAGAATTTATTAACAGCTATATTGCTTGTTGCCGTCGTCTCAGTTGCGCAGGCACAAACCAGCGACGTTAACCTGCAGCGTCTCGCCGAAGCGGTTCAAGCAATCAACGAAGATCAACTACCACGTGCGGGCCAACTGCTCAACTCAGTACTCGCTGCCCTACCGAATGACGCTGACGCATTGAATCTGCTCGGCGTCGTTCGCGCAAAACAACAGCGGATCGCAGCAGCAGAACGACTCTTCCGTCGTGCCCTCGCGAGTTCTCCTTCACATCTCGGCGCCCACATCAATCTCAGCGAACTCTTAACAACCACAAACAGATCCGCCGAGGCGTTGCCGATTTTACTCCGCGCACACAAGCTCGCTCCTGAGCGTTCCGAAATTAATCTGAAACTGGGAATGTTGTACGCGGCCAAACGTAATTTTGACGATGCCAATCAAATTCTCCAGGAAGCGCTGACACTCAAGCCTGATGATGTGGCAACGCTGAGAGCACTCGCTCGCGTTGCACGCGCAACCGGCAATTTGGAGAAAGCGCTGTCTCATCTTGTCGAGGCGCGTCGCCTGGCGCCGAAGTCACCGGTGGTGCTTTACGAGTTTGGGGTGACGACTTTACAAATGGATCTGGTGCTCGATGCGTTACCTGTGTTTGAGCAGTTGCATCGGGACTATCCTCGCGAAGCGGCTTATTTGTATGGATTGGCTGCTGCACATTGGAAAAAAGGCAATACGGCGGAGACGACGCGCCTGATGGACCAGTTTGTCAAACTGCAACCGCGCGAGCCTTCAGGCTGGTACTTGTTGGGTGCGGCGTTGCTTCGGCAGGAACGAACCTCAGAGGCGAATGCTGCGCTTCAACGCAGTCTCAAGCTCAAATCTGATCCGGACACTGAGTATCTGTTTGCCGTGAGTTTCGACAAATTGGGTTACCGCCACGCTGCTATCAGAATATTTCAGAAGATCGTGCAGTTTCGACCTGATCACGCTGCGACCCATGCGGCACTCGGCACCGTGTATCGTGAAGCAGGCAGGTATGCTGAAGCGCGTTCGGAGCTGGAGCGGGCCGTGGAACTCGATGCCAACGACTTGCGCGCGAATTATCAATTGGGTCTGGTCTACGCAAAACTCGGAGAAAAAGAGGCAGCCAAGAAGATGTTTGACCGCGCCGATGAACTTCGCAAACGTCAGCACGATCAGGAAAGAGTTGTTCTCAAGTTAATCGATCCGCCACAACCTTGAACCTTCTCTGTGATTGACCTTCTGGCCCACAAGTCCATAATATGCGTGGCTCACCAAAATAAATGGCGGAAGAACCCTCTTCTACTGAGCGACGCGCTCAATTGATTCTGCATGAGTTATTGCGGGCAGGTAAGGTCTCCGTTCTCTCACTGGCCCATCGTCTGAAGGTGTCGCCGGCAACCATTCGCCGCGATCTGGGCGAACTCGAGCAACGCGGACTCCTACGGCGCAGTCATGGTGGTGCGGTACCCGTTCAGCCACTGCTTTATGAGCCGTTTCGTCACATTTCCTCCTATCACGAACAGGAACGGCAACGCGGCGCGGAAAAACGCCGCATCGGACTCGTCGCGTCTGAACTGGTTAGTGACGGTGAGATCCTCGCTATCGGCGCCGGAACGACCGCGACGCAGGTTGCCCGCAGCGTTTGTCTTCACAAGGGAATCACAGTTTTGACGAATGCAGTGAATGTCGCGATGGAGTTGAGTCATCGCGATGATCTGAAGGTCATCGTTACCGGCGGATTTTTGAGTGGAGACTGGTTCGCGCTGGTTGGTCCAGCCGCGATCGAAAGCGTCGGCGAAATCTTTGTCGACAAGGTATTCATCGGCGTCGATGGCATCCACGTCGAACACGGTCTAACTACCAACTACCCGGATCAGGCGACGATACATCGCGCCATGATGCGTCAGGCACGCAAGAAGATCGTCGTCGCCGATCATCGAAAGATCGGAGCAATAGGCACCGCTCTGATCGCTCCGGTAAGCGAGGTAGACATCTTAATTACCGACAAAGGCATATCAGACGAAGCCATTGCGCCTTTCGTCGCGATCGGGATCGAAGTCAAGCAAGCCTAATTAGTAATTGTGGGCCAACCTTCCGAGTCCCACCGAAGAGTTGCAATCCGCAAAGTTGAGACACCGCGCCACTCAATATCGTAAGCGTGATAGACGAGGTAGTCTCGATCCTTCTCCTGTAAGACCGCACAGTGTCCGGGTCCGGCCCAACGGCCTGCGCCTGTTATGACGAGCGTGCCGCCACCGTCCATCATCGATTTGCCGCTGCGATCTATGTATGGACCAGTGAGGCTGCGCGCGCGGCCGACACGAATGTTGTAGGTGCTGTCCTTTCCACGACAACAAAAGTCGAAGGAAACGAACAGGTAGTAATAGCCATTTTTCCGAATAATGTTTGGAGCTTCGACTGCGCCGGGTCTGGGACGGCTGGCCAGTGAGTAAAGAGTTTGATCTTGCGAAGAAACCTTTCCGGTTGTTTGGTCCAACTTGCGGAGTTTGATGCCTCCCCAGAAACTTCCGAACGACAACCAGGGTTGATCGCGGTCGTCAAACACAACGTCGGGATCGATCGCGTTCCAGTCGTCTCCAGCGTTTGAGCCAATTACGTTGCCCTGGTCCATCCACCTGTACTTATCACTTGCTGGATCGAGAGTTTGATTCGTTGCCAGACCGATGCGCGAGCGATTGCTGCCGAACGTGGAGACAGAATAGTAGAGGTGGTACTTGCCGTTGAAGTAAGCGACATCCGGAGCCCACAAGCCTCTCAGACCCGGCACCTCCTTGACGGCCCATTCGGGAAGGTGAGCGAACACGTCACCACATAAGCGCCAGTGGACCAGGTCTTTCGAACATCTGATCGCAATACCCGCTCGCGTCGAAAATAGATAGTAGGTGTCGCCCTCTTTGATGATGCTCGGATCATGGACCTGACGCACATCACCTTCAGGCTGTTGACCAAATAGGGACGGAACAGCGAGGAGGAACAAAATCAGTAAAAGCCGCGGATGAACGCGGATGTGTGAAATTTGCCACATTTCATGAGAAAACTCTTGACTTTGTGCTCATTTATAGGCTAAATGAGCACACCGCGCAATCGATTTAGGAAGTTTTACACACGACCAATTCAATCACTGCCCAGGCAATCAGTGAGCTCTGGTCGTATCTGCGCCGGTGCCTTCAATCCAATTTTTTCTGCTTGTGTCCTAGTCTCGGGGGAGGTCGGAATGAAAATTTCTAACTTTGCTATCGCTGCATTATTCGTACTCACGTGCGCCGGTGTGTCACCAGTCTTCGCTCAAAGCGATCGCGGCGGAGTAACCGGCAGAGTGACTGATCAGGCCGGTGCCGTCGTTGCCGAAGCGAAGGTGACGGCACTTAATGTGGCAACCGGCGAGACTCGCGAAGCACGCACGAATGGCGAAGGCAATTACACCATTCCACAATTGCCCGCGGTGATTTACACGATCAAAGTCGAGGCGACCGGCTTCAAAACCGCTAACGTCGAAAACATCAAAATCGCAGTGCAAGTGATTCGTACTGTCGACGTCACGCTTGAAGTCGGAGAAATGGTCAATACCGTAACGGTTTCGGGTGACGCTACTCCCGTACTGCAAACGGAAAACCCGGCGTCGCAGCTCAACGTCAGTGAGCGGCAGGTACGAGAATTACCACTACTCGTCGCTGCCGAAAGCGGCGGTCGCTCGCCGTTGTCATTCATCTTCCTCGATAGCAGTGTGGTATCAAATGATCGGACCGCAACAGGCTCGACCTCCGGCAGCACCGGCACGAACGCCACCAACTTCCGCATCAACGGCGGCCAGGGATTAGGCGCGGACATTCTCATCGACGGCGCCCAAACGCGACGCGGCGAGAATGGCACGTTCTTCTCCGAAGTCGCACCAGGTCCGAACGCGTTTCAGGAATTCACGCTCTCGACCAGCAGCTACTCATCAGAGTTTGGCAATTCTTCAGGTGGCGTCGTCAACTTCACCATCAAGACCGGCAGTAACGATTTCCATGGCGAGGCGTATCTCTTCCACATCAACGACGCACTAAACGCAAATATCGATCGCAATCGGATCCTCGGTCTCGATAAGCCGCTGGATCGCCAGTTTGATTATGGTTTCAGTGTCGGTGGACCACTAATTCTGCCGCGCTTCGGCGAGGGTGGACCAACAGTCTGGAGCGGCAAGAACAAGACGTTTTTCTTTTTCAACTATGGCGGCTATCGAACATCGCAGTCCGAAACAGTTCAGTTAACTGTTCCGACATTGAGGATGCGCAACGGTGATTTCGGCGAACTGTTGACTGACCCAACCGTGCTTCAGTTCTTCAACGGTCCGGTCCAAATCTTCGATCCGTCTCAACCGGCGGGAGCGCGAACAGCGATCCCGGGGAACCGGTTGGATCTATACCTTGGTGGCGCGCGTCTTTCACCTATAGGTCAAAACTTCGTGAACCTTTTTCCCGTCCCGACCCAGAGCGGGGTATTTCACAACTACGTAGCTTCGACCAATGCGACCGCAGAGACGAACTACTACGTAACTAAGCTCACGAACAATCTAACTGATCGCCAAACGCTGAACTTCAGTTACACATTTCGAAAACTGCCAAGTGTCAAAGGTGGCTTCCCGCGGTTCCCAGACCCTTTCGTTGCCCAGGGAGTTTGGGATCAGGTCTTCAAGTCGTATTACGCGCGCTTGCAACACGATTGGACTCTGACACCGTCTTTCATCAACCACTTCAACGCCGGCTTCTCGCGTTCCGACGTGCAAAACCGTAACTTCACGCGCGGCATTCCGGCCAGTTCGCTCGGACTGAGCCCCAACGCAACACAAAACTTCGGCCTACCGCTGATTGGGTTTCCCGGATATGGTGACGCTGTCACCTCGACGGATCCCAGAGCGTACCAGCCCGGCGGTTCGACTTTCTTTGACAACCGAGTTCGCGATAACTCGGAACACTTCAGCGACGTTGCAACTCTCCTCAAAGGCAAGCACACGTGGAAATTTGGCGGTGAGGTCCGCATACAACAATTGAACAACGCCGCACACTTTGACATCGGCGGCAACTTCAACTTCCGCAGTAACCAAACAGCCAATACAAACGATTTCAACCAGGGTTGGCCCATCGCCAGCTTGATCACAGGCAGACCCGAGTTTTCCTTTAACAGCAACCAGACGATCGATCCGGCACTGCGATTCTTTTCATATGCATTCTTTGCTCAGGATGATATCAAGGTTACGCCAAAACTGACCGTGAACCTTGGTGTTAGATATGACTACGGTCGTCCTCGAGAAGAGGCGCGCGGTTTCCTGCGCGGCTTTGATCCCGACACAGCGAACCCCGCAGCAGGTGGGCGACAAGGAGCAATCGTCGGAGCAAACGGGCAAGGTGGACTCCAGGCTGCTAACTTCGGACTCGTCAATCCTGACAAAACTAATTTTGGACCACGCGTCGGCTTCGCGTATTCGATAAACGATAAGACCGTCGTCCGTGGTGGATACGGGATCTATTACGCGCCTGTCGTCTATAACGACTTCGGCAACACAGGCTTCCTCGGTTACAGTCCTGGCGCCGTCAACATCAATGGTGGTCTCGACGCGTTTATCACTCTCGAGAACTATCCGTCGGTACCGCTAGCCAATCCAAATGACCAGGCCGTGGGCCAACTCGACCGCACCGACCTGGATTATTTCGACAAGAATTTCAAGACGGGTCGCACGGCACAATACAGTCTCGACATACAGCGTCAATTGCCCTACCAGTTCGCTGTTCAGGTCAGCTACATCGGTAGCAAAGGCACGCGCCTGCGCTCGAACTTCGATCCCATCAATAAGATACCGCTGAACGCACTCAAGCTGGGCCTGCCACTGTTGTCAAAGCCACTCTCTGCGGTAACGCCAGTCGAGCGACAATTTGCGGCGAGTGTGGGAGTTCCTTTGGCCGCGAATCCTGATGCTGTTTATCCAGGCTTCGCCACTCAGGGAGGCGCATTCGCCGGCACTGTGGCGCAATCGCTCAGAGCGTTTCCACAGTACGGCATCATCAACAATCGTCTCGAAAGTCAGGGGCAGAGTTCTTATAACGCAGCTAAAGTTGATCTGACGCGCCGCTTCTCGAACGGCATACAGGGAGGACTGTCGTATACATTCGCTAAGTTGATCACAGACGCAGGTGAGGACATCTTCGGCGATTCTCCACTCAATGGAGTGATTCAGAACCCGTTTGATCGCAGGCCGCTCCGTTCAATTTCGCCGAGTATTCCTCCGCATTCGCTTGTCTTTAACTACATCATCGAGTTGCCATTTGGTAAAGGCAGGCGCTACCTGGATCGAGGTGGTTTGGTGGATCGTCTCTTCGGTGGATTTCAGGTAACCGGAATTCATCGCTATCGAAGCGGTCCTGCCGTGACGCCGTTTCTCGCCGGAGGACAGCGCGACTTCCTCCAGCTTGCCGGTTATCTCGGCAACTTGCGGCCCAACGTTACGGGACAGCCGTTCTATACAGACATCCCTGCGGGAGGTGTGAACTATCGCTTTCTCAATCCGGCAGCTTTTTCACGTCCACTGGATTTCCGCAATGCGCCAGCCTTCTCGCTCGACGGCGGTGCAACGGTGAATCCAGCTTACATCGCTTACTATTCCGATCCGCAGCGATTCCTGGGGAACGCTGCACCAACTTACGGAGGTCTGCGAGCACAACCTTTCTTCACTGAAGATTTCAGTCTCATGAAGAAGACTAAGATTACTGAAACCACTTACCTTGAAATCCGTGCTGAATTCTTTAATCTTTTCAATCGCGGGCGCTTCGGACTACCAAACGTCAACGTTGACGATGTGAACTTCGGCATCTCTGCGCGCAATGCCGACATCTTCCAGCCGCGCCGAATTCAAGTCGGCGGGAGGTTCGTCTTCTAGCCACAAAAAGGCACAAAAGGCACAAAAATGATTAAGAACGCCAGCAATATTCTTTTGTGCTTTATGTGCTTTTTTGTGGCAACTCTTGCGGCGGGAGCGCAGCAAGCGAAGCAGTTTGTTGACGAAGGCCTGGCTGCGTTTGATCGTGGTGATGTTGCGTCAGCGCGCAGTGCGTTTGAGAAAGCACTCACGCTCAAAAAGGATGAAGTCACTGCCCACACATACCTGGGCATCATTGCGGACCAGGCCGGCAAATTGAAAGAGGCCGAGCAACATTTCGCAGCGGCCGTCAAAGCTGAACCGAATCGCGCATCGGTGAGAAATAACTACGGTGCGATCCTGATGCGCACTGGAAGATCAAATCTCGCCGCTGTCGAATTCGAGCAGTCGCTCAAGCTTGATCCGGATCAGCCAAACGCTTTGGTGAATCTCGCGCAAATCCGTTTCGCCAGCAATGATCTGCGCGCATCCGCTGAATTGTTCAAGCGCGCGTTAGCGATCAAACCGGATGTCGAGGTCGCTCGCGCGTTGACTGTAATCTCGCTGCGTCTCCAGGACTATCTCGCGGCATCAACTTATTACCAGAAATACGCTGCAGCTCTCGATGGGCAGACTCCAGCTGCGCGCGCGGAACTGGGCGCCGCACTTTTTGAAGCCGGACTGTTGAAGGAAGCTGAGGCTGAGTTAAGTGCAGCAGTCAGCCTGAATCCAACAGATGCTGATTCAGTCGTGCGGCTGGCGCGGGTTTACCTCGCTCGCAAGGACATAGCCGCCGCAGGTCGCACACTCGAAGCAGCGGTCGCGCGTGGTAACGATCCGGCTCCGGTTTACGCACTACTGGCTGACGTCTACGAGCAAAGCGGTCACGTGGAAAATGCGATTCCGGCGATGCGGCTCGCGATTCAACGCGATCCTCAATCTGAGAAGTATCGTTTCGCGTACGCAGTTTTGTTGACCAATTCCAACGCTCCTGGCGCCGCTGTTATCCGGCTGGAGGAAGCGCTGCAGTCGTTTCCTACGTCGTCGCGTCTCTGGTTCGCACTCGGATTTGCCAACTTCAGGCTCGATAAAAATGAAGAGGCTGAGCGGGCACTTCGGAAAGCAATCGAACTCGATCCGAAATTCGCCCCGGCGTTTGCCTATCTCGGGTTGATTCGTGCAAGAACTGGCGCATACGTTGAAGCGATCAAGCTGTACGAAAATGCCTTGCGAGCAGATCCGAAACTCGCCGTGGTCCATCACCTGATCGCCGATGCGATGTTAAAGCAGAATACCGATGCGCGCGTTGTTGAGACACATCTGCGGCAGGCAGTAACGATGGATCCGACATTCACGCCGTCGCGTCTGTCACTTGGCAAGCTCTTCATGCGTGCTCAGCGATGGTCCGAAGCTGTCGTAGAGCTCGAGCAGGTTGTGAAGCTCGATGCGAACGTGTCCGAAGCCTATTACCAACTCGGCCTGGCCTACGGGCGGCTCAAGCGAACCGCTGACGCGCAGTCCGCAATGGCAACCTTCAAGCGGCTCAGCGACGCAGAGAAAAAGCGCGAGGACGCGGAACTGCGGGAAGTCGTCAAGAGATTAAGCAACGTACGCTTCTGAATCCGTTTCATCCGTGGCTCAAAATATGAAAAGACGTCAATTCTTGCATGGTGCCGCTGCGATCGGCGCCGGATTGCTGGTGGAACGGGCTGGTGCATTCGCGCACTCGTCAGTCGCGGCTGACTCGCGTATCGAGGTCCTGCTCGGCGAAGAGATCGGCACGATCAATCCCAACATCTATGGGCATTTCGCCGAACATCTCGGCGGCGTGGTCTACGATGGAATCTGGGTTGGCGAAAACTCCAAAGTGCCGAATACCGGTGGCATCCGTAACGCCCTCATCGAACACCTGAAACGCATCAAGGCTCCCGTGATCCGCTGGCCGGGCGGCTGCTTCGCCGACAGTTACGACTGGCGCGACGGCATTGGACCACGCTCGCGTCGCCCAAGACGCACAAACTTCTGGGCCGATGCGCCTGAATGGCCCAAAGGCGTTACTGATGGTCCATGGAAGTTTGATACAAATCACTTCGGCACTAACGAATTTCTGCGCTTCTGCCAGTTATCCGGCGCTGAAGGTTATCTCGCCGCGAACGTGCGCGGGCTCACGGCGCAGGAGCTCTACGAGTGGATCGAATACTGTAATTCGCCGGCGGGTTCTACGACGGGCGCAGAACGTCGAGCGAGTGGAGAAACGCCGAGCCGCGATCCATACCGCGTGAAGTATTGGGGCATCGGCAACGAATCATGGGGATGTGGCGGAAACTTCACTCCCGAAGAATACTCAGTTGAATACAGGCGCTTCACTGCGGCTGTTCCTCGTTATGGCGTCGACTTGAGCTTTATCGCTTCCGGATCAAACGGCGGCGACACCAACTGGACGCGTGGATTCTTTTCGAGAATAGCTGAAAAGAATCGCAACATGTTCAATAGCATCTACGGCTTTGGTCTGCATCATTACGCATGGAATCTTGGCTTCGGAAAAACAAACGACTGGTTCGCTGCGAAGGGCGACGCTGTTAAGTTCACTGATGCCGAGCATTACGAACTGCTTCGCGAAGCGGATCGCATGGAGTCGCTCATCAACGAGCATTGGACCATCATGGGCGAGTACGATCGGCAACATCACGTCAAGCTGGTCGTCGATGAGTGGGGCGCGTGGTATAAGCCGGGCTCCGAGCTCAATCGGACACACCTGTTGGGACAACAGTCAACCATGCGTGATGCGCTCCTTGCGAGTCTCACGCTCGACACGTTCAATCGCCACGCTGATAAAGTCGCGATGGGTAATGTCGCGCAGCTGATCAACTGTTTGCACTCGCTGTTCCTGGCCCATGAAGACAAGTTCATCGTTACGCCGACGTTCCATGTGTTCGAGATGTTTATGCCGCACATGAATGCGCGGGCAGTACGGACTATCTTTAGTGCACCCGAAGTGCAATACACGCGCGTCGACAAACCAGCGGAGTTCTGGGGTCTGTCAGGTTCTGCATCGGTCAATGGCAAACAACTGACGCTGACTGTGACGAATCCGCACCTCAGCCAAACACGCGAGGCGGAGATCGCAGTAAGAGGAGCACGCGCGGGAGCAGTCAGGGCCCAGGTGTTGGCGATGCCCGACATTCACGCGCACAACTCGTTCGAGAACCCGAACGCTGTGCAACCACGCAACGAGCAAGTCCCGGCCGCCGCCGGAGTCATCGCGTTTCGTTTTCCACCTGCGTCGGTGACTCGTCTGCAAATCGCGCTGGATTGAGGGTTATGGAGAGCGCCGACGGCGCAACACTGAAGAGCGCCGACGGCGCAACATATGATAGCCAGGGGCAAGCGCCGAGCAGAGCGAGGCGCGTCGCCCCTGGTTGGAAGGAAGCAATCGAAGTTAGCACTGAAAGTGCGAAATATCATCGTTGGTTATTCCGCTCTTTCAGAGCTGCATAGTCAATTATGATCTGTAACCAGGGGCGACGCGCCTCGCTCTGCTCGGCGCTTGCCCCTGGCTATCATATGTCGCGCCGTTGGCGCTGGTTCCGACTGTTCAATTGTGAAGACTATGTTCTGGGAAGAGCGTTGGCATCCGTTACGTGAGGAGTGGGTAATCATTGCCGCTCACAGGCAGAACCGGCCCTGGAGTGGTGAGACGATTGAACACAATGAAGGCCCTTTGCCCGAATACGTCGACGATTGTTACCTCTGTCCCGGAAACACGCGCGTCAGCGGTGCGCGAAACGACAACTACACCACCACATTCGTCTTTGATAACGATCATCCCTGCGTAGGCTTTGAAGCGCCGCAGACGTTACAACCGCCACCCGGCATTTATCGCAATCAACCGGCGACAGGAATCGCGCGCGTGGTTTGCTATAGCCCGAATCACAGTCTCGCACTTGCTGAACTGGAGCCCGGAGCGATCAAAGACCTGTTGGAAGTGTGGCAGGACCAGTATCGAGAGCTTAGCGCTCGCAAAGAGATCAACCACGTGCTGATTTTTGAAAACAAAGGCGAAGCCGTGGGCGTTTCGAATCCACACCCACACTGCCAGATCTACGCGACCAACTTCGTCTTCAAAACCATTGAGACTGAAGCGCGTGCGAGTCAACATCATTTTGCCGAAACCGGTCGCATACTTTTTCAGGATGTGATTCGCGCTGAGAAGGAAGATGGTCGTCGCATCATCTGCGAGAATGAATCGGCGATTGCCTTTATCCCCTACTTCGCACGATACGCTTATGAGGTCTTTGTTGCTCCTAAAGTGACGCACCCAAGTATCGCCACACTCAGCAACGATGAACTCGCCGACTTCGCCGCGTTACTGAAGCAAGTGCTGGTGAAGTTCGATAATCTTTGGCAAATGCCCTTCCCCTATGTGATGCCGCTGCACCAGGCGCCGACTGATGGCGGCGACTACTCGAGTTTCCATTTTCATATCGAATTTCATCCCCCGCTGCGTCGCCCGAATCTGCTCAAGTACCTCGCCGGACCAGAAATCGGCGGTGGTAACTTTCTGTCCGACACTGCGCCGGAAGAGAAGGCCGCGGAACTGCGCGCACAAGCAGACACGCACTACAAGCATGTGCTCGGGGAGCAGCCATGAGCGAGATTTACTTCAAGCAAGGACGTCGTACTTGGACACAGTCAGTGCCGTCCGCGGATGGGTGTGCCGCAGGCGATCAATCACAAAAGGCTGCGCACCCATCCGCTACCGCGGACGGTACTGACTGTGTCCAAGTGCGGATTTTGTATTTTGAGCAAAGCGATGAGCGAAGTGAGTAATCTGCTTGGTCCAATTCGCCGGATTCATGAAAGAGTCCGCGATGCCGTCGTAGCGAAATGCGAGCAGGCACAACTGGAACAACTCGCTGCGGTTTCCGACGATGAATCCGAGGGCGACACGATCTACGCTATCGATCGCGTTAGTGAACACCTGCTTGTCGAACTGTTTGAACAGGAACTGGCAAGCATTGCGCCTCTGATTCTCATTGCTGAAGGTATTGAAGACGGCAGGCTGGTTTTGCCGCGGGGGGCTGCAGAAACCGACGCTGCCTGGCGCGTGATTGTCGATCCGATCGACGGCACACGCGAGCTGATGTATCAGAAGCGAAGTGCCTGGGTGCTCACGGGCGTCGCGCCTAATCGTGGCCAGGAGACAAACCTGCAAGACATAGAGCTTGCAGTGCAAACAGAGATACCGTTACTCAAGCAACATCTTTGCGATACGCTATGGGCCATCCGCGGCAAAGGTATTGGAGGTGAACGGTTTGATCGACTAACCGGTGAACGAAAGCCACTCGCACCGCGGCCATCGCGCGCGACGACGATCCGCCATGGTTTCGCGATGGTTGCCCGCTTCTTTCCAGGTGCGCGCGATGAACTTGCGGCGATTGATGAAGAGATCGTAAGCGGCGCGCTTGGTCCGGTCGAACCGGGGAAAGCGCACTGCTTTGAGGATCAATACCTGTCTTCGGGTGGTCAACTATACGAGTTGATGATGGGCCACGATCGTTTTGTGGCGGACCTTCGTCCTCTGGTTGAGTCAGTGTTGAATCGTCGCGGGTTGGTGCTGGGCATTTGTTGTCATCCGTACGACGTGTGCACGGAGTTAATCGCGCGCGAAGCAGGCGTCATTGTCACAGATGAACACGGTGCTCCGCTGCGCGCTCCGCTAAAAGTCGAACCTGACGTTGCGTGGGTTGGTTATGCAAACGACGCAATTCGACGTGAGATTGAGCCCGTGTTGCGCGAAACCTTGAAGAAACGCGGCATACTTTGATTTGAGGACAGTTTTACACAGGATTTACAAGATTTTCAGGATAAACAAGATGAATCATGTAAATCCTGCAAATCTTGTAAATCCTGTCCAGCTTTACTTCGGAACTCAAGAGTGAAGACAGGTTATGACATCGTCAGCGGCGAGACTCATGGACTGGACGATGTGTCGAACTTTATCGAGACGATCAACAAGATAGAAACGCTCTTTGACACCCAATCGGAGCTAATCATCGCGCGCGCTCCCGGGCGGCTTGATGTGATGGGAGGTATCGCCGACTACTCAGGCTCGCTTGTGCTTGAGTTGCCAATTTCGGAAGCGACCTTCGTCGCACTGCAAAAAGATGACTCGCGACAACTCAGGATTGTCAGTTTGCTTGATGACAAAACGTTGAATTTCTATCTGCCATTATCGGACCTCGAGCGTGACGGTGAGCCGATTGAATACGACGAAGCCCAGCAATACTTCAAGAGCGATCGAACACGACATTGGGCTGCTTATGTCGCAGGTGTGTTCCTCGTGCTAAGGCGCGAGCTCGGCGTGCGTTTCGATCGTGGAGCACGTCTACTCATCTCGTCGCATGTACCTGAAGGCAAAGGCGTCAGCTCATCGGCAGCGCTCGAAGTTGCAACAATGAGTGCGGTAGCTGCAGCGTTTGGCATTGAAGTAGGACCAAGAGAGATCGCGTTGCTGTGCCAGCAGGTTGAGAACCTCGTCGTGGGTGCGCCGTGTGGCGTGATGGACCAGATGACTGCGGCCTGTGGAGAAGCGAATCACCTGCTGTCGCTGATATGTCAACCGGCTGAATTACAGGGCTCGATCAAGTTGCCTGAAGATTTGGTGGTTTGGGGACTCGATTCCGGAACGCGCCATTCCATCGGCGCCGGCGATTATGGATCGGTGCGAGCGGGAACATTCATGGGCTACCGCATTATCGCGGAGCTCGCCGGCTTCACGGTGAAGCAGATCGGTGCACAAGTTGTGATTGATGATCCTCGCTGGGGTGGTTATCTCGCAAACCTGTCGCCGATTGAGTATGAAGAAAGGTTTGCGACGAACCTGCCTGAGAGTTTACTCGGCGATGAATTCTTATTGCACTACGGAGGAACTACCGATCATGTGACGAAGGTTGAGCGTGAGCGCAGGTACGCGATTCGCGCGCCTACAGAACACGCGATTTACGAGAGTTACCGAGTAAGGAAGTTTGCTGAGTTGTTGGACAAGCAAGCCATTCGATCGAGCCTCGGAGACAAGATGGCAATGGGCGAATTGATGTACGCGTCCCATGAAAGCTATACGACCTGTGGGTTGGGTTCGAATGGCACTGACTTGCTCGTCGGACTGGTCCGGTTGCACGGAGTTGACGGGGGACTCTTTGGAGCAAAGATCACCGGCGGCGGCAGCGGCGGCACGGTTGCTGTTCTGGGAAATAGCGATGCTGAACCAGCGGTGCTCGATGTGGCTCATCGCTACGCGGCAATGACAGGTCATGAACCATATATCTTCCGCGGCTCTTCTCCGGGTAGCGCATCATTCGGACATTTGGTAGTTCGACGAACTCAATAGATCAAGCGGGGTCCAAAGCATTATGACGATTCTAATCACAGGCGGGGCCGGGTACATCGGCAGTGTTACTACAGAACTGCTGCGCGCTCGTGGCGAGCAGGTTGTTGTTCTTGACAACCTCTCGCGCGGCTATCGCGACGCAGTAGCACCAGAGATTCCCTTCTATGAAGGCAACGTCGGCGATCGCGAACTAGTCGCGCGTATTGCACGCGAGCACGACATCGATGCGTGCGTTCACTTCGCTGCGTTTGCGTATGTCGGCGAGTCTGTCAGCGAACCGGCTCTTTACTATGAAAACAACGTCGCACAAGGTATCAATTTACTGAGCGCACTCGTGACTGCCGGTGTTCGGAGGTTCGTGTTCTCTTCCACCTGCGCCACCTACGGCGAGCCACAGCAGATTCCGATTGACGAAACACACCCGCAACTGCCGGCCAATCCCTACGGATGGTCCAAGCTTTTCGTCGAGCGCATCCTCGCCGACTATGACCGCGCTTACGATCTGAAGTTTGTTGCATTGCGTTACTTCAATGCGTCGGGCGCGAGTCCCGATCGAGGTGAACGCCACGAGCCTGAGACTCACCTGATCCCGCTCGTGCTGAAGGCAGCACAGAAAGAGATCGATCACGTCACCGTTTTTGGAAACGACTATCCCACGCAGGACGGCACATGTGTGCGCGATTACATCCACGTCAGCGATCTTGCTGACGCACACTCACTCGCGCTCGACTATCTACGCAACGGCGGTTCATCAACCGCAATTAATCTCGGCAACGGACAAGGCTATTCCGTCCTGGAAGTCATCCAGACATCGTGCGACGTGACCAAACAAGAAATTCCGATTGAGATCGAGGGACGACGTGCGGGCGATCCATCGCATCTTGTCGCTGATTCCTCAAAAGCTCAGTCAGTTCTCGGCTGGCAACCACAGCATGCCGATTTGGCGACGATTATCAGTTCCGCATGGGAATGGCACACGAAACCAACAGGATAGTGAGTTACAGAAAGAAGGTTTTGACATGAGTAAGGCAGATTACACACCTCGTCGCGAACACAAATTTACGTTCGGGCTCTGGACGGTTGGGAATCGCGGGCGCGATCCGTTCGGCGATGCTGTTCGTCCGACACTAACTCCGGTCGAGGCAGTGCGGATGCTCGGTGAGATTGGAGCGTACGGCGTCAACTTTCACGATAACGATCTTGTTCCCATCGATGCCTCAGCACAACAGCGCGATCAGATCGTGAAAGAGTTTCGTCAAGCTTGCGAGGAGAACGGAATCGTAGTGCCCATGGCCACGGTTAATCTGTTTTACGATGCCGTTTTTCGCGATGGAGCATTTACGGCTAACGAGAAGGCAGTGCGTGATTACGCTTTGCAAAAGACGATGCGCGCGATGGATCTCGGCGCGGAGTGCGGTGCAAAGATCTTCGTTCTCTGGGGTGGACGTGAAGGAGTTGAAACGGACGGTTGTCGCCGTGCTGACGAGGCCGTTAAGAGATTGCGGGATGCACTTAACTATCTTTGCGAGTACTCGTTGGACAAGAAATACGACTACGTGTTTGCGCTCGAGGCAAAGCCAAACGAACCGCGGGCCGATATCTACATGCCAACCACTGGCGCTTATCTGGGACTGATTTCAACCCTCGATCATCCGGAGATGGTTGGAGTAAATCCAGAGGTCGCGCACGAGCACATGGCCGGACTCAACATGACTCATTCAGTGGCGCAAGCATGGGAAGCGGGCAAACTCTTTCACATCGATCTCAACGATCAGATACCCGGGCGCTACGATCAGGATCTGCGTTTTGGTTCTGCGAATCCGAAGGCTGCGTTCTGGCTGGTCAAGTTTTTGGAAGACGTCGGCTATTCGGGACCGCGTCATTTTGATGCTCACGCCTATCGCACTGAGGATTATGCCGGCGTGAAGGAATTCGCGCGCGGCTGTATGCGCACTTACCTGATCCTGAAAGCGAAGGGCGAGCAGTGGAACAACGATCCGGAGATCAAAGCGTTGCTGGCGGAGATTGCTGAAACGGATGGTGGCGGACGTGGTCCAAAGTTCTCAACACAACACGCGAGCGAGTTGCTCTCAGCAAATTTCGATCGCGCGGGTTTGGCTTCGCGTGGTTTGAATTACGAGAGACTGGATCAACTGACGATCGATATCCTGCTTGGGGCGAGATAAAAAATGGCCACAAAAAGGCACAAAAAGCACAAAATAACTTCAAAATCCACGAAAGTTGTTTTGAAAACCTTTTGTGCTTTTTGTGCCTTTTTGTGGCCAGTCTTCCTTGTTGCGCAAACACCAGTGCGCGATCGCGTCCAGCGCGAGGCGGAAGAGTTTCGACTCGAGGACGTCCGCCTGCTCGATGGACCATTCAAGCACGCGATGCTTAAGGATGCGGACTATCTACTGCGCCTCGATCCAGATCGTTTATTGAGTGGCTTCAGAAAGGAAGCAGGCCTCAAACCAAAGGCCGAAGCGTACGGCGGTTGGGAGTCGATGACCATCGCCGGTCACTCACTCGGTCACTACCTCTCTGCCTGCGCGCTCATGTTTGCCGCCACCGGTGATGTCCGCTTTCGCGAACGAGTGAACTACATAACTGCGGAGCTCGATGAATGCCAGCGCGCCAATGGCAACGGTTACGTCGCCGCCATTCCAAACGGCAAGAAGATCTTTCAGGAAGTCTCTGCCGGCGACATCCGCGTCAAACCCTTCGATCTCAACGGCGGTTGGGTCCCGTGGTACACGTTGCACAAACTTTTCGCGGGACTGCTCGACGCTCATCGCTATCTTCAGAGCACGCGCTCTCTCGGTATCGCAGTCAAACTCGCTGATTGGGCTGACGTAACCGTCGCAAAGCTCAATGAAGAACAGTTTCAGCGCATGCTCGGTTGTGAACATGGCGGCATGAACGAAGTGCTCGCCGAACTCTACGCACGCACCGGCAACGAAAAATACCTGCAACTCTCACGACGCTTCCATCACAAAGCAGTGCTCGAGCCGCTGGTGAGTCGCGAAGATCGCTTGCAGGGACTACACGCAAACACGCAGATTCCAAAACTGATCGGACTCGCACGCCGTTACGAACTAACCCTCGACGCGAGGGATAAAACTGCGGCTGAGTTTTTCTGGCAGCGCGTAGTCCATCATCACACGTACGTTAACGGCGGCAACAGTGATGGTGAGCGCTTTGGACCACCCGACAAACTCAGTGACCGGCTCAGTCCAAACACCTCCGAAACTTGTAACACCTACAACATGCTCAAGCTGACCCGTCACCTTTTCGAATGGAACGCGTCGGCTGAGTACGCCGACTATTACGAGCGCGCACTCTATAACCACATTCTCGCCTCACAGGATCCGAATGACGGCATGGTCTGTTATTACGTGCCGATGAAAGCCGGTTCAAAGAAGCTCTATTCGAAACCGTTTGACGATTTCTGGTGTTGTGTGGGCACAGGCATGGAAAACCATGCGAAGTACGGCGAGGCCATCTATTTTCACAATAACGACACGCTTTGGGTCAACCTCTTCATTCCGTCGGAGCTCAACTGGCGAGAGAAAGGCTTGTCGCTACGGCAGGAAACTCGCTATCCCGAAGGCGACAAAATACATTTCACGGTTAAAGCGCAAAGGCCGATCAATTTCTCCTTGCTTCTCCGCCGTCCGGCCTGGGCCATAAAGGACGTTAGCGTCGCAGTCAACGGCCGCCCGGAAACAGTTACGGCGAAACCAGGCAGTTTCATCGAGCTCAAAAGAACTTGGAAAACGGGCGATAGTGTTGAGCTAACGATTCCAATGTCACTTAGGCTGGAAGCTATGCCTGATAACCCTCATCGCGTAGCGATCCTCTATGGTCCAACAGTGCTTGCTGGAGAGCTCGGCCCTGAAGACGATGAAAAGACTGTGAGCCTCGTTCCCGCACTGATGACTGGAGATCGGCCCGTCTCTGAATGGATCAAACCAGCGGCAGGCTCAATCACATTTCAGACGGCGAGTGCAGGCAAACCAAACGAGTTCACGCTCTATCCGTTTTATCGAATGCATCACAAGCGTTATGCAGTCTACTGGGATCTGTTGAATGAACAACAGTGGGTTGAGCGCGAGGCTAATTACAGGAAAGAGTTGGAACGTGTACGCAAGTTGGAAGCACTAACGATCGACTTTGTGCAACCGGGAGAGACGAAGCTCGAAAGCGAACACAACATGCAAGGCGACCGAATGGAGACTGGTGAGAATGCGGGTCGCAAGTGGCGGCACGCGCGTGAGGGTGGCTGGGTGTCGTTCGATATGAAGGTGCCGCCTGACACGCCAGTTTCGCTCGTGTGTTCTTACTGGGGCAGCGAAACCGGACCTCGTACTTTCGACATTCTCGCTGACGGAAACAAAGTTGCCACGCAGTCATTACAAAATGACAGACCCGGCGAGTTCTTCGATGTAACGTACGCAATCCCCGCAAGCGTCACGCGCGGCAAAAACAAAATCACCATCCGTTTCCAAGGCCAGCCCGGCAACATGGCCGGCGGCTTCTACGGCGTGAGAATCATTAGAAACGAATAATCTGCGTAATCTGTGGATAAGAAAGGATCGTAATGTTGTCACTGCGAAGAGCGATTCAAGTACTCAGCATCGTTTTCCTACTAGCGTTCGCGGCGGTTGGGCAGGAAAAGTGGTCGGAACAACAGGCACGCGATTGGTACGCAAAACAGCCGTGGCTGCTTGGCAGCAACTACAACCCTGCCAGTGCAATTAACCAACTCGAAATGTGGCAGGCCGACTCTTTCGATCCGAAGCGAATCGATCTGGAACTCGGATGGGCTGAGAGTTTGGGAATGAATACGATGCGCGTATTCCTTCACGATCTCTTGTGGCAACAGGACGCGGAAGGTTTGAAGCGTCGCATCGATCAGTTTCTGACCATTGCCGCGCGTCACAAGATCAAACCGATGTTCGTTCTCTTCGATTCGGTTTGGGATCCCGACGCGAAGCTCGGTAAACAGCGCCCGCCAAAACCCGGCGTACACAACTCGGGCTGGATGCAGAGTCCAAACCGTACCACGCTGCAAAATCCCGCCGAGTATCCGAAGCTCGAAGCGTACGTGAAAGGCGTGGTCGGTGCGTTCGCGAAAGACCAGCGGATTCTCGCCTGGGACATCTGGAATGAGCCGGACAATGAGAACCACGGCAGTTACGGCCAACTGGAACCGAAGAACAAAGTCGAACTCGTGCTCGCTCTGTTGCCTCAAACGTTTGCGTGGGCGCGTGCGGCAGGCCCTGTGCAGCCGCTGACAGCAGGCATCTGGAAGGGCGACTGGTCCACTCCGGAAAAAATGACGGCGATGGATCGGCTGCAGATTGAACTGTCAGACGTAGTTACGTTTCACAACTACGACGCGCCAACGGAACTTGAAAAACGGATCAACTGGCTCAAACGTTACAACCGACCGTTGATTTGCACCGAGTACATGGCGCGTGGGAACGGGAGTTTCTTCTTTGGCTCGCTGCCGGTCGCGAAGGTTCACAATGTAGGAATGTTCAATTGGGGTTTTGCGCAGGGCAAAACACAAACGCACCTGCCGTGGGATTCGTGGCAGCGTCCGTACATCGATCGCGAACCAGCCGTTTGGTTTCATGAAATCTTTCGCAACGACGGCAGCCCATACCTTGCAGAAGAAGTTGAATTCATTCGACGCATGTCTGGCAAAAGAAAACCACAAGTTAAGCGCGCCGCAAGGTAGATCTTTCACGCAAAGACGCAAGAGCGCAAAGGAAGAATATCCTTCGCCTTTCGTCTCATGTTCCTTTGCAGCCTTTGCGTCTTTGGGTGAAAAACCTTCAGTTGAATCCGTTAAATGGGGAAGGAACTTGTATTTATGATGAAGTTCTTGAAGAAAACGTGTTGCCTGCTCTTAATCGCGCTTCTGCAAAGCCAGGTAGCACTTGCACAGACCCTCACCGTCAAAGTCGACAAGCCCGGCGCGCCGATCCCCAAAACCCTCTTCGGTCTCTTCTTCGAAGACATCAACTTCGGCGCCGACGGTGGACTCTACCCGGAACGCATCAAGAACCGATCATTCGAATTCCCAAATCCGATGATGGGTTGGAAACAGTTAGACCGCGGCGAGCCAAAGGGACAACTTTACGTTTTCGATCAAGGCTCGATAAACGACACGCCAAACTCTCATTACCTGCGCATCAAAACGCCCGCAGGCAACAAGGGCTTTGGCATCACGAACGAAGGCTTTCGTGGAATTGGTGTCGAGAAAAACGCCGAATACAGATTCTCAGTCAGGGCTCGCAAGATCGATGGAGCCCTGGCAGCTTTGCGTGTTGAAGTTGAAGATGGGCAAAAGGTAATCGGTGAAACACAGGTTTCGGGTTTCACGAACCTTTGGAAAACTTATACCGCCTCGTTGCGTGCAAACGACACCTCCGGCAAAGCGCGTCTCAATCTCCTGCTCGAAGGCAGCGGTACCGTAGACATCGACCTCGTCTCGCTTTACCCGAAGGACACATGGCAAGGTCGTCCCAATGGCTTGCGCACCGATCTCGTGAAGCTTTTGAAAGAGATGAAGCCCGGGTTCTTACGTTTTCCTGGTGGTTGCATTGTCGAAGGTCGAACGTTGGACCAGCGCTACCAGTGGAAAACGACTCTCGGCGATCTCGACGAACGCCGACTCATCATCAATCGCTGGAACACCGAATTCAACTGGCGGCTGACACCCGACTACTTTCAATCATTTGGTCTTGGTTACTACGAATACTTTTTGCTGAGTGAAGACATCGGCGCCGAACCGCTGCCGATCATGAACTGCGGTATGGCTTGCCAGTTTAACTCGAGCGAATTGGCGCCACTCGAAGATCTCGATCACTACATTCAGGACGCTATCGATCTGATCGAATTCGCGAATGCTCCAGTCAACACCAAATGGGGCCGGAAACGAGCACAGATGGGCCATCCCAAGCCGTTCAATCTGAAAATGATCGGCATTGGAAACGAACAGTGGGGGCCGCAGTACGTCGAGCGCTACGAAGTGTTTGCGAAAGCTCTCAAACAGAAGTATCCAAACATCGAGCTGATCACCAGCGCCGGCCCATCACCCGACGGCGAGCGCTTCGACTTCCTGTGGAAGAAGATGCGTGAACTCAACGCGGACCTTATCGACGAGCATTACTACATGGCGCCGAAGTGGTTCCGAGATAACGCAACGCGCTACGACAACTACCCGCGCACGGGTCCGAAGGTTTTTGCCGGTGAGTACGCGGCGCAGAGTGTCGGCATTGCGAGTCCCGACAACCGGAACACATGGGAGTGCGCAATGTCCGAGGCGGCTTTCATTACGGGACTCGAACGCAACTCTGATGTCGTGACGATGTCGTCTTACGCGCCGCTGTTCGGACACGTGGACGCGTGGCAATGGACCCCGAACATGATCTGGTTCGACAACCTGCGTTCTTACGGCACACCGAATTATTACGTTCAAAAGATGTTCAGCGTGAATCGCGGTACAAGACAGTTGCCGATCGCATTGGACGGATCAGCAAAGAATGGACAGCAGGAACTTTATTCTAGCGCGTCGCTTGATGAAGGCACAGGCGAGGTGATTGTTAAAGTTGTCAATACGAGCTCTTCGTCAAGAGACGTGAGCATTACTCTGACTGGAGCGGAGGGCGCAAGGGCCGGACGTGCGTTCGTATTGCGGAGTGAAGAGCTGAAGGCCGAGAACAGTCTGGACCATCCGACGAAGGTTTCGCCGGTCGAACAGCCTTTGCCTGTTTCGACGGGTGAACTCAGCTACAAGTTCCTGCCGCATTCATTTACGGTGCTACGCATTCCAACCAGGTGAGCCACAAAAAAGCACAAAAGGCACAAAAAGCACAAAAGAAAGCTTCGCAGCTATTAGCTGTTTTGTGCGCTTTCGCGGTCGTGTACTGCCAGATTTCTAACCTGGCAGCGCAGACGAGTCAGACTGCGTCAATAACGATCGATGCTCGCAAGGTTGAAAACCAAATCAGTCCCCTTCTCTACGGCCAGTTTCTGGAGTTCATGTTTGAGGGCATCAAGGGTGGGTTGCACGCGGAACTGATCCGCAACCGCAGCTTTGAAGAGCAGCCCAATGTCATCGGACTTTCGCGCAACTGGGATCGTTATCCCGATGATCGAAACGACGACTACGCACTCTCATTCCAATGGGACGACGAGCGTGCTTACCCGCCGTCACGAAAGGAACATTCGTTGCAGGTACAAGCTGGCGAGGGTGTTATTCGCCGCCACGGAATCTATCAATCGCGCATTCCGATTCGCGCTGGCGTGGAATATAGAGGTTATCTCTGGGTCCGGACATCTGATTACGACGGGCGTGTTACGATCGCACTAGAGTCGGATGTGGACCAGAGTCAACTCAACGTGACTGCTGATATCAACATTATCAAGAGCGACTGGCGCAAGTATGAGTTCTCACTCAAGCCAACTCGCAGCGATCCACTAGCGCGTTTCGTTATTCTCTTTCCCGGCAAAGGCAAACTCTGGATCGATCAGGTTTCACTGATGCCGGGGGATGCGGCGAGTGGTGGTGTTCGCCGCGATGTGTCTGAAAGAATCAAACAACTCAAACCTGCTTTTATTCGCTGGCCCGGCGGGAACGTCGCTCAGGACTATCGCTGGATGTTGGGCGTCGGTCCGCGCGACGACCGTGCTACATGGACTAATCTCTCCTGGAAAAACGAAACGGAGTCCGGTGATTTTGGCACCGATGAATTCGTTGCGTTTTCACGCGCGGTTGGCGCTGAGCCTTCCATCACTGTCAACGTTGAAGGACGTGGCGCAACTGTCGAAGAGGCTGCGGCATGGGTTGAGTATTGCAATGGACCAGCAAGCTCGAAGTATGGTGCGATGCGCGCAAAGAACGGGCATGCGGCTCCTTTCAACGTGAGGTATTGGGAAGTTGGAAACGAGATCTGGGGCAATTGGGTGCGCGGGCACTCTGACGCCGAGACCTATGCGCGTAATTACAACCGTTACGCCAAAGCCATGCGCGCCGTCGATCCTTCGATCAAGTTAATCGCTGTGGGTGATAACGACATGAAGTGGAATCGCACGGTGCTGCGCGCAGCCGGTGCGAACATCGACTACTTCGCGATCCATCACTATTACGGACGGCGAGAGATGCATGGCGACGCGTCGAATCTGATGGCGCGCCCGTTATACTTCGAACGCTTCTATCGAGAAGTGGAACAGATGTTCCGCGAACTCGGAGTGGAGGGTCGCGTTAAGCTGGCAATCAATGAGTGGGGTCTCGATCTTCCGACGAAGCGACAATACTCAATGGAGTCGGCGCTCTATGGTGCGCGACTGATGAACGTCTTCGAGCGGATGGGCCACCTGGTTGAGATGAGCGCGGTATCTGATCTGGTGAACGGCTGGCCTGGCGGAATCATTCAGGCGGGGCGACATAGTGTTTTTGTTTCGCCGATTTACCTGGTCAATCAACTCTACAATGAAAATCGTGGTGACGTTCGTCTTGCGAGCACTGTGAACAGTCCGACGTTTGATACGTCTCGTGAAGGCGCAAAGATACCTTATCTCGATGTCACCGTTAGCCGCACCGCTGATGGCAAGAGAATCTTCATCAAGGCAGTGAACACAAATCCGACAAGCTCGTTAGTGACTACTATCAATCTTCAGGGCGCAACCCCTGCTCCACGCGGGGAGTTGATAACTATCACAGCGCCATCGCTCAGCGTCTTCAATGATTTCTCACAACCCAACGCCGTCTCGACATCAAGCAAAACAATTCCTGCGGGGCGCCAATTCGTCGTAACGCTACCAAAACACTCCGTATCAGTGATCACACTCTCGCAGAACATGCGGTAGTTCGCATTTTCTCAAGAGTCAGGAGCCGCGCTTGGATACAGTCAGACGTCCTTGATTTTTTACGGCCTTACGAATATGTATGATTACACCATGACGAGCACGTTAACGAACACGGGTTATTTACAAGTAGCTGATAAATCAGTATTTCGGAGCTTTTGGATGGGCGGGTTTGAGTGCTCGACGCATCGCCTGCCCCGGCGGCAAGCGATGGGACACTTCGCCGGACAACGACTCGACCTCATCGCATCGACAAGACACGACCAGTTCGCATTTCAGGACTACGCGCGCCTGCAGGAAGGGGGCATGCGTACGGCGCGCGACGGCGTGCGCTGGCACGTGATTGAGACGTCGCCGTTTCGTTACGACTTCTCGAGCCTCGTACCGATGCTTCGTGCGGCGCGTGAAACACAAACACAAGTCATCTGGGATCTACTTCACTACGGCTGGCCAGACGGGCTAAACATCTGGAGTGCTGCGTTTGTCGAGCGCTTCGCACGCTTCGCACGCGCTACGGCCCAAGTCATCCTCGAAGAAACCGGCGGACCGATTTATGTCACGCCGGTAAACGAGATCTCGTTCGTATCGTGGGGTGGCGGCGACGCCGGTTTCCTGAACCCGTTCGCAAAGAAACGCGGACCCGAACTCAAAGCGCAACTCGTGCGCGCAGCGATCGCGGCGATCGAAGCCGTGCGCGAGGTTGATGCCGGTGCTCGCATCTGCCACGCCGAGCCAATCATTCATATTGCGGTCGATCCGGACTATCCCGAGGAGGCGGCAGCAGCCGAAGGTTATCGTCAATCGCAGTTTCAGGCGTGGGACATGCTCGGTGGCAGGATGTGCCCCGAACTCGGAGGTCGTCCTGAGTATTTAGATCTACTCGGCGTCAATTACTATTCGAACAACCAGTGGATCCATCAGGATCCGCACTTGCCACCATCGCGCCGCCGGAAGGACGTACTGCTGCTTCCTTCGCATCCACTACACCGGCCCGTGCGCGAAATGTTGGGTGAAGTTTACGAGCGCTATCGGCGACCGATCTTCATCGCTGAAACCGGCATCGAGGGTGATGCGCGTCCCGCATGGTTGCGTTACATCGGGCAGGAAGCGCGCGCCGCAACGGCCGCGGGAGTCGAGCTTGAGGGCTTGTGTCTCTATCCGATCATCGACTATCCCGGCTGGGGCGACGACCGGCACTGCTACAGCGGTTTGTGGGGTTATGCAGACGACAAAGGCCAGCGCGAGATTTATGAACCACTCGCACAGGAGCTTTCACACCAACAGCAGTTGTGGGAGACTCAGCGTCTCGATCATCGTGCAGTGGAAGAGGTCGTCAACATCGACAAGATCGACGAAGCTGCACGAAAGGTGGACATCGCTACGCAAAAGAGCCGCACGAAGCGCCGCGAGTAGGCCATAAAAAGCACAAAAGGCACAAAAAGCACAAGAAGAAGATCTTTTGTGCTTTATGTGCCTTTTGTGCTTTTTGTGGCCTACTCGATGCGGATGTATTTGTCGATCGCGGGATTTGCGATCGTTTGAACCTTGCCACTCGGCCACTTCACTTCGATCGTGCGCACACCGCGAGCAGTGCCGAGTCCCACGACCAGACGTGGATCATTTGAGGATAGATAACTTCCGGCAGTGCTAACATCGAAGATCTGTTTCTGTCCGGTGATGGTGGTTACCGTCACACGTGCGCCGATGCCGTTGCGATTTGAAAGCGTTATTCCCAACCAGTGATTCCTCGTTCCCTGGTTGCGCAGTATCAAAGGTGCTTCGTCCAGAACCGCAACGACCGCATCGAGCTGACCGTCGTTATTTAAATCTCCAAACGCAGCGCCACGCGCCGCAAGCGCCGAGTTGAACGCAGTTCCCCCTGTGGCAGAAATGTTGACGAAGCCTTTTCCGGTGTTGCGCATCAGCAGTGGCGGCTGTTTGTACTTCAAATAGCTGGTTGTCTTATCGATCGTGTCGAGCACGTGACTCTGAGCAACAAAAAGATCGCGCAGACCATCGTTATCCACATCAACAAAGCGCGCTCCCCAGCCGGAATAGAGCAACGTGATCTGCCCAACTGCGGAAGTGTTAGTGGCATAAGTGAAACTCAGATCGCCGTTGTTGCGGTAAAGCGCATACTTCTCATTCGACAACGTGGTTATAAAGACGTCCATGTAACCATCGTTGTCGTAATCGCCGCAGTCGATCCCCATGCCCGCAAACGTTTTTCCATCTTCATCGTAAGCTGCGCCGGACATCACGGCGATGTCTTCGAACTTGCCATCGCCCTTATTCCGATACAGCGACTGCCGCACACTATCGTTCGCCACAAACACATCGGTCCACCCATCGTTGTCGAAATCCGCAAACGCGACGCCGAGACCTTTGCCCGAAAGATCGGCAATGCCTGACGAGCGGCTCACGTCTTCGAACGATCCGTCGGCACGCTGACGAAGCAACACATTCGCCGCGCCTTTGAAGTTGTCGGGATGGCAGTACGCGCGCAACCCCGCCGTTGGACCACCACAAAAGGTCGAACCGTTTTCAAAATCCCATTCCATGTAACGGGCGACGAATAGGTCGAGACGGCCGTCGCGATCGTAATCGAACCAGCCGGCACTGGTGGACCAACCTTTCGGAATGTTTGGAAGTTTACTCGTGACGTCGCTGAAACTGCCGTTGCCGTTGTTACGATAGAGATAATCCGCTTTGTAGCCGCTGACGAATAGATCGACGTGTCCGTCGTTGTCGTAGTCTGCGGCGGCAACGCCCATGCTATAACCCGCACCTTTAAGCCCAGCGCGTTCGGTCACATCGGTGAACGTTCCATCGGGTTTCTGCTGATAGAGTCGATTCCAGTATTTCGGCTGGCTCTTATCCGGCAGTTCTTCTTTCGGCATCGGATCCTTCAAGGCGGCGCCGTTCGTGAAGAAGAGATCCATACGGCCATCGTTGTCGAAGTCGAAGACCGCAACTCCACCGCCCATTGTTTCCGGCAGATACTTCAACGAAGTTTTTGAAGCTGCATGCCGGAAGTTTATGCCTGACTGTGCGGAGACGTCGGCGAACGTCAGTGGCGATCGTGCCTGTGGTCCAGGTGCAGGAGGATTCTTCGGTAAATCCGGTGTTGCATATGAGCGTCCGGTGCGTTCGGGAGTAGGTGTCGGCGAAGGCTGTTGCGCAAAAGTGTTAATGCTTAGACAAAGGAAGCACAAAAAGCATAAGTCGATCTTAATCATTAATTCTGCCTGGGACTGGCACTCGATTCCATAGCGTTGTCGCGCTTACGACGATCTTCGACTTCTTTGTCGGTCGCAGCGAACCACAACTTCACGGTCTTGTCATCACAGGCCGCAGCCAGAATCTTGCCATCAGGCGAAAACGCCAGCAACCGAGGATACGGCGCTGAGAGGGTAGTAACTTCCTTACGTGTCGCCATGTCCCACAACTTCACGGTCTTATCATCACTAGCAGAGGCCAAGGTCTTGCCGTCCTGTGAAAACGCTATTGACCTAAGAAAGCTGGAATGCCCGGACAGGGTGGCCACTACGTTGCGCGTAGTTGTATCCCACAACTTCACTGTCGTGTCCGCGCTGGCTGACGCAAGGATTTTGCCGTCAGGCGAAAACGCAACTGCCCAGACTGAGCCAGTATGACCTGAGAGGCTAGCAACTTCTTTTTGCGTGTCAATGTCCCACAACTTCACTTTTAAGTCATCACTGGCAGAGGCAAGGGTCTTGCCGTCAGGCGAAAATGCTACCGCACTTATTGACTTGAGATGGCTCGAAAAAGCGCCTACTTCCCGAGGCGCCGTAATGTCCCACAACTTCACTGTCATGTCTTCACTGCCGGATGCCAGGATTTTCCCGTCTGGGGAAAACGCTATCGAGTTGATGGTGGCAGAATGGCCGCTGAGGGTAGCCACTATTTTACCCAGGACAGGATCCCACAACTTCACTGTTCGGTCTGCACTCGCCGACGCCAGAACCCTGTTGTCAGACGAAAACGCGATCGACTTAACCTCTGCGGAATGACCGTTGAGGGTGGCCAGTTGTGTGCGAGTATTCGTATTCCATAACTTCACGGTGTTGTCATCGCTGGCGGAGGCCAGGATCTTGCCGTCGGGCGAATACGCAACCGACGTAACTGGATCAACATGTGCAGCGATTGTGGTGACTTCCATGCGTGCGGCGATATCCCACAATTTCACTGTGGCGTCGGCACTCCCGGATGCCAACACCTTGCCATCCGAAGAAAAGGCGAGTGACTTAACATCGCCGGAATGGCCCGCAATGGTGGCAACTTCCTTCTGCGTGGCGATATCCCACAGTTTTACGGTCTTATCATTACTGGCGGAGGCCAGGAGCTTGCCATCAGGTGAAAATGATACCGAGTTGACAGTGTCAGACTGGCGGAGCAGAGTGGCCACTTCTTTGCGTGTGGCTGTGTCCCATAATCTCACTGTTGAGGCAGTGGCCAGTGCAATGGTTTTGCCGTCGCGCGAAAACGCTATCGACCAGATCGGCCCGGACGGAATAGGAAGGGTGGCAATGTTCTTGTGCGCTGCGATATCCCATAACTTCACTGTATCGTCATAACCGCCCGAGGCAAGGAACTTCCCATCCGGGGAAAACGCTACTGAGGTGATGGCGTCGGAATGGCCTAAGAACATGGCTACTTCTTTACGGGTTTCGAGGTCCCACAACCTCACTGTCTGATCATAACTTGCTGAGGCCATTATCTTGCCGTCAGGCGAGATCGCTATCGACTTGATAGCGGCGGAATGGCCCAACAGGGTACCCACTTCCTTCAGCGTCGTGGTATCCCACAATTTCAGCGTGTTGTCATCGCTGGCCGAAACCAGGAAGTTGCTGTTTGTAACAAACGCCACCGACCGGACATAGCGGGTATGACCAGCGAGCCTCGCTAATTCCTTACCGCTGACTGTATCCCACAAACGCACCGTCTTGTCATCGCTGGAGGAAGCGAGAGTCCTGCCGTCGGGGGAAAATGCTACTGACCAAATCGGACCGGCATGACCTGAGAGTGTGGCTTCGTCCGCATAAGCCACCCGCCAAAGGTAGAACCACTCAAAGCCACGCAATTCGCTCAAACTCGGATCCAACAGTTCACCGAGCCGGTATCTTGCTTGCGCGAATTGGCCTGAAGCCACCGCACTGTTTGCGAAATAGACGTTGGAATCGTAGAGCAACCGGCTACTTCGATCGCGCTCTGCAATAGTCCTCTTCCACTGAATTACCGCAAATACTGATGCACCGATTGCTAGAAGCAACAAAGTTCCTAACACCAGCGCTATCACGCGCGCGCGCTTAAGCTCATGCCGGCGTTGTTGCTCCTTTCGTGTGAGTGTGGCCTGCTGTTCTTTTTGGCTCTTCCCAAGAAATTCCATCGCCTGTGCGAACCGGGAATCATAACGTGCTGCCCAGGCTTCGTTAGGCTTCGTATTCTCGCGCCAGTTCAGCGTCAACTGTAGTTCTGGATCGACGAGCCAAACTCCTATTTCTGAGTGCAGTGCCGCCGTATCCACCAGGCGGCGATAGATCGCGGCTGACCGGAATTCTTCCTGGACCCACGTGGTCAATTGCCGCCAGCCGCGGATCAAACTCTCATGCGGAATATCGATGATGGGATCGTCATCACCCGAAACGATGAGAAAACCACGCTTCTCGAAGACGTCGATCACTCGCTTCACGTCACTCTGATCGGCACCGGTAACCGCTACGAGTTCAGACAACGGCATGGGCGAGCGTGTTTCGCTGTCAGGTGCACTTGGCAGGACCAATCTTTGGAATATGCGACGCGCAATTTTCTTGCTCTCATCATCAGGCAGCGACTCGTAAACCCGATCGGCATCGCGGTTCAAGGCTTCGGCCATACCGCCGATTGCTTCGTAGTCGGCAACCGACATCGCCTTGCCATGTGCCGCCGTGGCCGACTCCTCCCAAGTGCGCATCAGAGCGTGTTGCAGCGCCGGGAGTTGATCCGGATTGTCGCCAAGGTCGTTGAGCAGTCGTTGCACGAGTGCCGGTTCGATCGATCCGTTAGCCATGCCAACCGGTCCTTCGATCGCATCCCGTTGCTCGTCACGCGTGAGGCGCGGAATGAGATACTGGCTTTGGTTCAGCGCTTCCGGTAGGCCACGAAATCGCGAGCACTTTCCGAGAAAGTCCGAACGCATTGTAGTGACTACAAACACGGGCAGATCGTCGAAACCCGGCAGTGGATGTTCGCTCTGACCAGCAGCCGCCAGTAAGAGTTTGACGAAAGCGGCAGCTTCATTCGTCTCGCCCGCAGCATCGGCTTCGTCGCCGTAGCGAAACAGCTCTTCAAATTGATCTACAAGGACCAGGAGCTTTTCGCCATCTTTGAGATGTTGTTGAGCGACGCGAGCCAGACCCGCAGTACTACTTCTCAGGACTTCAAGCATGCCATCGGATTCAGGAACAGCGAATTCGCTACACAGTGTTTCCGCTAATTCCTGCATCGGGGCCCGGCCGGGTCGAAACAGCGCAATGCGCCAACCAGAAGTGTCGGTACCAACATAGCTGCCAGTGAGTGTGGGAATCAGACCAGCTCGCACGAGGGAGGATTTACCACTGCCCGACACTCCCACAACGGGAAGAAACCGGTGCACCCTGAGCCGCGCGTGCAAGTCGGTAATTTGTCGTTCGCGTCCAAAGAACAGGTGTGCCTGTTCGCGCTCGAACGGGCGCAAACCTGGAAAGGGATTGCCGTTTTCAGAGACAGCAAACGTCATCGAGCTTCCTCGCCTGCTAACAACCGATTGATTAACGGTTGCAGCTCGTTGGGTTCGAAGTTCTGGTATTGCTCAATAACAAACTCAGCGAGATCCGTATATTGTGACTTTCCTCTCGACGACGGGTTGCTGAAATAGAACGCCTCGGTTAACGTGCCAGCGTTGCTGGTCTTGTTGCGACGCATTCGCTCGCCCACAATGATTCGACGAATTTTCAGAAACCAGTTTTCCTTCGCCATACCCCAATAGAGCATCACCGCCTTACTCACCTGCAGTTGCGCTTTGTATTCTTCCTCAAGCTCGCTCCACTCCATCTCGTCGTAGGGTGACGGCATAACTACGACGCCGTTCTCTTTTAGGTACTCTCTGAGCCTAAGAGCCTGCGGGGCGCCTGCTGCATCTTCCAACGACGGATGATCCGCGCGATCGCAAATTAAATACAGTTCAGCTCTGTTCGGGAGCGCAGGCTTCCGACGGCGTTGATTAAGTCGCTCTTCAATGACGTCCTTCAAATCATCGATGCTGCGGTCTTTGAGTATCTCGACACCTTTTAGTAGTCCCGAGTTGAGTGCGTTATTAAACTCCGCGTAAAGCTTGTGCCCGGGTCCAACCCAAACAATCCGATCCTTACGCAACGATTGAGCCAACTCATATTGACTGATGATTAAGTCTTGTCCCCCTTCGATCATTGGACTTGGTTGATCAGACGCGATATGCACTGAGAAGATCGATGCGGTCAGTTCTGCTTTGGCGACAGCCTCAAAGCTTGCGAGACGGCGAGGCGGATCAGAATCCTTCGGCGCTACCGCGTAACCCCAATCCTCGAGCTGCTGCACGATGGCGTTGCGGCTACGTTCAAGATCCGGAGTGGTGCTTGCTACGTAGATAGTTTCTTTTCGAGGTGTATCCTTGAGGTGTTTTATAAACGTATCGAGCAGGACTTTGATATCCTGCGCCAGCCTGAGGCAGAGCCTGCTAAACTCAGGATGGTTCTTATCGAACTCCTCAAAGTGGTCCGCTTGCGATTCGGGTTTGTAAAACTGATAGCCCGTGACACCAAATAAGTCGCGCTGCTCATCGTTCGGCAAGGGAGTTTTGACGACCTTAACTGCGCGCGATTTATTTGCTACGCGAAACCCGCCATTGAGAGCCGCAAAACGCTCGAAAGCCTGCCGCTCGTCTTTGCACCAATGCGATTGAATTCCGCTAGGTGAGACAATCGATATGAGCAGCGCCGACTTTTGCAATTGATCGAAGATTACATCGGAAAAGACATCAACGCCGTCCAGTTTAATATCACGCCAGATCGTTGCCTTCACGCCGAGCTCGGTGAGCCGGTGTTGGAGGTGGTCCTGAAAGTCCTTCACCCAGCCGGCCCAGTTGTCGGCGTGCGAAAAGCTGATGAAGATGTCGTTGGTAAAACCAGGTACGTAAGGCGGCATCCACGCAACCGTTGCGAAAGAGGTGAAACAGCGGTACAGGTCTAAGATTGTTACGTCATGACGGGCAATCGAGACTTGAGAATCCGCCCATTAAAAATGTGGCAGGAGTATATATTGATTGCGCAACCCCAAACAATATGTACCATGCAGGTTTCAGCGCTACTCGTGTCTCAATGCTTCGTTTGGATCTACCTTTGTTGCTTTATATGCCGGAATGAAACAGGCCAGCATCGCAATCGCGATCAGAAACAGTGCGATGGCGATGTAGACTGACATCTCCGCGCCGCTATTTGCAAACAGTAGCGACTCGATCAGGCGGCCGGAGGCAAAGGCCATCAGCAATCCCACCACGACGCCAACAACGACAATGAAGAGCGCTTCCTTCATTATCATTCTCAGTATGTCGGCGCGCTGGGCACCGAGGGCGAGACGGATGCCAATTTCGCGCGTGCGACGGGTCGTCGAGTAGTTGATTACGGAAAACACTCCGACTACCGCCAGCACCAATGCAAGCAGTCCAAACATTCCGGTGAGCGTTGAAACAATTCGCAGCATGATTAGCGAATCGTTCATGAACTCTGATAGTGGTTTTACTTCGCCGATTTTCGCGCTCGGATCTAACGAATTGATCGCACTGCGCACGGGTGGCAGGATCGCGATCGGATCTCCCTTCGTTCGCACATGAAGGGCCATTCCTCCGGGCCTCGGGTTTTGCAACAACGGCAGATAGTAGAAGGGCGCGGAACCTTTCTGATATATGTAAGCAGTGGCGTCTTTAACGACACCTACAACTTCCAACGGTCCTCTCTCGCTGCCAACAACCGTGATGTGCTTTCCGAGTGCATCCTGACCGGGCCAGTAACGACGGGCCAACGTTTCGTTGACGATCGCAGTGCGCGGTGCTCCCTCTTTGTCCTGATCAGTGAATTCGCGTCCCGCTACCAGCGTCATTCCCATCGTCTTGAAATAGTCAGTGGCGACAACGCCGTTCATCACACCCATGTTTTCTTCGGCGCGCGGCGTGTAATTCTCGACACGGATCGTGGTACTGCGCAGTCCTCCGCCCGACGGGACAAAGTCCGCGAAACTCGCTCCCTCCACGCCCGGCAGAACTCGAACACGTTCAAGCACCTGGTTGTAGACGGCGAGTTGCGATCCAGTATCCGGTTTGTCGAAAAATTCCGGTTCGGGCCTGATCGTGAGAACGTGGTTGAGGTCGTAGCCAAGATCCACTTGCTGTGCTTTTTGCAAACTCCGGATAAACAACCCCGCAACGATCAGTAACAACAACGAAGCCGAGATCTGAGACATCACAAACAGATTTCTGATCCCAAACCTCCGCCGGCCCGTTTGCAACGACGGCGTCTCGTCTTTCATCGCTAACGACAAATCGGCGCGGCTCGCATGTATCGCAGGCATCAAGCCGAATATGAGACCAGCGAAGAGTCCAATCGCGAGAGTCAAGAGGATCACCCGTTGATTGATACTGAAGTCGATTGGAACGCCAGTCGATGACGACGGCAAAAAAGCTGACGTGAGCAACTTGATGCATACAGGCGCGAGCAGGATTCCGAGAGCACTGCCGATCAACGATAACTGAAAGCTCTCAGTGAGTAACTGTCTGATGATTCGACCTCGACTCGCACCGAGAGCGGTGCGGACCGCCATCTCTTTCTGTCTTGCGGTCGCACGCGCCAACAGCATGTTGGAAATGTTGCTGCAGGCAATTAACAAAACAAGCCCGACGAGGACCGCAAATAGTCCGGCCAATCCTCTCAAGACACTTTTTACTTCGGGAGGAACGCGCGCATACCGTTCACCTACAACACTAATTTTGCGGGGTTGCTGATTGCGCTCTCTCCAACTATCGGGATAGGCAGTAGCAAATTGCTGCGCGAGTAGATTGAGACCAGCCTGCGCTTGTTCCTCGGAGACGTCCGGTTTCAATCGTCCGAGAATGGAAAACTGGCGCGCGCCACGATTAGCCGTGAACTCAGGTTCGAAACCGAGTTCTTTGAACGTGTACATCGGGACAAAGATTTCAGGCGAGCGACCGAGATCGATGCCGGTAAAATCCGCGGGTGTGATACCGATGACAGTGAAGCTGTTGTTGTTAAGGAAGACCGTCTTTCCAACCACCGACGGATCACCGCCGAAACGCTTTTGCCAGAGGCTATGACTGACGACGACTACTGGCGCCGCCTGATCTTCGAGTTTGAATGTGCGGCCATACGCTGCTCTGACTCCGAGTAGATCAAAATAGTTTTCATTTACTAACAAACCGCCGGCACGATCTGACTGTTGTTCGAATCTCAACATCGTCGAGATCTCAGTGAAGGCTGTCAGACTTTCGAAAACGTTGGTCTTCGCGCTGAAGTCAACAAAATCAGCATATGACGAGGCACGATACTGCGGTCCGGAATAATCGCTCGTGTAAAGCGAAACAAGTCGATCTGAATTTGCGACGTTTAGTGGTCTGAAGAGGATCGCGTCGACGAGACTGAAGACGGCGCTGTTGGCTCCGATTCCGAGTGCCAACGAGAGTGAGATTCCGATCGTCAGCAACGGCTTTCGCCACAGCATACGAAGACCGAATTTAAAATCCTGAGGCAACGATCCCATGGCATCTCCTTTTTATTAATACGAGGTCAACCAGATTAGTACCGTATTCATGGCTGCGACGAATTTCTGTGGGGCACAATAAATCAAATACTTCTTTTTAGACAATATCTATCGAAAGACGTGGGTGGTGCAGAACAAAGCGATACCCGCGCCTGTTCAGATAAAACAATCTAATGTAGGATTCAATTCTTCACCATGCTGTCGTGTCCTATTTGCCAATCGCAAATCCCAGATACCGAGGAGAAGTGTCTCACCTGTGGTTACAACGCCGGATCACCCAACGTACGGGCCGCAGAGTCGGAACAAGAAAGCCGTGCGTTGGAAGCTCGATATCAAGCGGCTCTGAACGATGCGCAGAAAAGAGGCTGCCGTTCAGTGGTGGAACGATTTTCAAACGCAGTTCTCACAAGTTCAGCGGTCATCAATGTAGACATTCGCTTCCTTCATTTCTTCGTAACAAATTCGACGAGTCTGTACGCGAACTATGAACATGGGGTGGGCGGGAAGGTTCGAAAGCCAGCTCTCTTTCAAAACGACGCCGTGCGCCGATCCGTCGGAAGTGCTTTGTTTGGAGCCTATGCCAGTGAGATAATTTACGCGGCTCTCTCGCTTGATGGACATGGTCCACACTCGTATGGCTCCTATACTTTAACCTTGAAGGAGGTGGCAATACGGCAAAGAGCCACTGTTTTAGAGCAGAATAGCTACGCCTTTGTGAAAAAACACAACCTGATTGACGGCATTGAACGGCCGCAAGCCTCCCTCGCCCCCTGGGCAACCAGAAACAAGCTTGCAGTTGCAAAAATGGCTCCTTATATTACCTCTCAAACAACTGATGCCGATTTCGCCGGGCTACTGATATCCAGTTCCGGCGACCGCAAGACGGATGAATTCATTGAAGTTCATATTTACGGAACCTTTGACCTTGCAGCGATAGAGTCGATCATAGGGAGTTCAAAAGGCGGTTCTAGAGACGAGCGGAGCCTCCTGCGAATGATAAAGCCGCATCTGAAAAAAGCTGGAATAACTTGGGTAGAGCATGATTGATCAGGCTTTCATTTCGGGACAACTTGGAAAAGCTATCTACGAGGATGGCGGGCGTTTCTTTGTGATAGATGCGGATCTTGCAGACGCGGTAGAGTGTCAGCCAATGGATTTTTCGGCTTTCTTCAACTTTGGCGCTGAAGTACGTTCCCTGCCAAAAGCCGGAATTGACCTTCAATCCTTACAAGCTCGGCTTCAAACACAAACGACGACTCATCATTCTCTGCTTCTGCTCATTAGTGGAATGGACGGGGAGCTGGATCGGGAAACTCGCGTTGATGCAATAAAAGAGGCCGAGAACCTGATCGCTGACGAGCAGACGTACGCCTTTGTTCACTCCCGACTACTCAGTAGTCCCTTGCCTGCTGAAGCAGACATTGCTACCGCACTCGACTTAGCAAGTGAATCAAACTCTCAACTGGTGAATAAACTCTATCAAACAATCATAGAGTGCGAAGAATATATTGAGCTTGTTCAGAAAACATGGAATGAAACAGCGTTAGAGTATTTTTCATCTTTCGAAACGCAAGCCGTTGCTACACAGGAACTGATTGATCTAGGTGCTTTTGCACACATCACCTCGACTGTAGTGTCCGGAAACCTGAACGCACTCAATTCGCTAGTGGTTACATACGCGAAGAAGGCAAAACTCCAAGGCGTCATCCGCCTAGGTTCAGTACTGCTGAATGATTTCAGAAGTCGGCTTGTCGCCAAATTGGATGCCGTCTCACCATCTGGAAAGGAAAAATCCAAGCGTCAGATAAAAAGTGACCGTGAAGATCCCGAAGAAGACCGTAATTCGATCGAAACTATGTTGGCGCGGTTCAATAACAGACGCGAGCAACCGAAAAACAAAATGTTCAAGGCTGACGAGGCCAAGGAACGGGTTGATCGTCAAATCCAGGCAATCAGCAAATTGATTTCACAAGGTAACTTCAACCTTGCAAACCGATATCTGAACGACCTGATCGGCTTTCAAGTAAAACACAGTGAGCGCGAGCATTTAGCGATGAGCCTTTGCTCATTAGCCAAAGTCGCCATCGATGCCCGAGCTTTTGAACTGGCTGAAAATACTGTGAACTACGCACTAATGTTAGGGATCGACGACGCAGTAATACCAAACACCAAAGCCGAACTGTTGAAAGCAACGGGAGATCTAGTTGGGGCTCTCGACGTTTATAAAGAGACGATGGCCCGTTTTCCAAACAACGAAGTAGCGCGCAATGGCTACGCTGAGGTGTTGAAAGCGACGGGTGAGTTTGACCGGGCTCTCAAGATTTATGAAGAGACGATGACCCGTTTTCCAAACAACAAAGTAGCGCGCAGTGGCTACGCTGAAGTGTTGAAAGCGACGGGTGAGTTTGACCGGGCTATCGAAGTTTATGAAGAGACCATGACCCGCTTTCCAAACGACGAGGTAACGCGCTGTGGGTACGCCGAAGTGTTGAAAGCGACGGGTGAGTTTGACCGGGCTATCGAAGTTTATGAAGAGACCATGACCCGCTTTCCAAACGACGAGGTAACGCGTAATGGCTACGCTGAGGTGTTGAAAGCGACGGGTGAGTTTGATCAAGCTCTCGAGGTTTATGAAGAGACGATGACCCGCTTTCCAAACCACTTGGTAGCGCGCAGTGGATACGCTGAGGTGTTGAAAGCGATGGGGAAGCTTGAGGAAGCACGCATAATTTATAATGAGGGATTAAACCACCATAGATACAGCCGAGTGTTGCGAAGCGGGTACGGCAGCGTGCTTGTACTACTAAATAAATTTCAGGACGCTCGCCGTTTGTTATCTGTTTCCAATCCGCGGTCGCAAGATGATTGGATCGATTATCACATCATAGCGATGTCTTATTTGAAAGAAGGTAACCTCGAACAGGCTATCGAACAGCTTACTATCGGTTTGGAAAAAGCACCCTATGCCCACCGAGCACATTTCGCCAACGCGCTCGCCGTAGCCAAGATACGAAAAAAAGAGTTTGAGGCGGTTATTGAGCTACTCCCAATTCAGGTTCCACATCTTGATATCCTGCAAAAAGAGAAGCGCCTGGCACTTGTTGGACATTCCAAGGCAGCTCTCGGTAAAAAAGAAGAAGCATCCCAACTGATTTTAGGGTTGGAGAAGACAAGAAACCCTCGTGTCATTAGCCTTAGGGACGCCATGTCCCGTCGTTATGGACTTGGCAAGTACTCTGAGGAACCACTCTCCAGTTCTGAAGCAAATACTCTCGACATTAGTATTCTGGATCAAGAGTATTTCCTCGTTGCAGAAGCAGCATAATAAACGCTGCTTTGCATTTCTCGCTTCTGACAATCAGCGGTATCAATTTCACTACTGTAGAAACGGATGTACATACTTCATCCTCACAGAGGACGATCGAAGTACTTTTCGCGGATTTAGACGAGTGGCTGCAGGAGAAGGAGTCGAACCTTCAGCTTCGGAGTCAAAGTCCAACGTGTTGCCGGTTACACCATCCTGCAAGAAATTCGGGGCACTGGGATTCGAACCCAGAACCTTGCGCCGATCTAGCGCTAACACCGCTTATAAGACGGCTGCTCTACCGGTTGAGCTATGCCCCGTGAGAACTGGTCGCGGTGGAAGGAGTCGAACCTTCGTCTCTCGATTATCGGTCGAGCGCACTTCCGTTGTGCTACACCGCGATGGTCGACCCGGCGGGACTTAAACCCGCACTTCACGGCTTAAAAGGCCGCTGCTCTGTCGCTCGAGCTCCGGATCGAAAGATTGGCTGTGGCGGAAGGATTCGAACCTTCGGTAACCGGAGTAACAATCCGGTGCCTTACCAACTTGGCTACGCCACAAAAGAATTGGTTGCGGGAGCAGGAGTCGAACCTGCGTTAGTTGGCTTATGAGACCAATGAGCTTCCGTTGCTCTATTCCCGCAATGTATGGATGCGGCGACGAGAGTTGAACTCGCACCAACTCGTTTACAAGACGAGTGCTCTGGATCCAATTGAGCTACGCCGCAAGAAGTTTGGTGGACCGGGAGGGACTCAAACCCTCACAAGAAGTTTGCAGGACTTCTATGCTGTCATTACATCACCAGCCCTGAAATTGTTTGGAAGCCCGCGGAGGAGTTGAACCTCGTGCCTTTCCGCCCAGCTCTTCGGAGGTTCGGTTTAGAAGACCGATGCCGGGAACGCGGGCCACATCTGGACGGGGCGTGAGGCCGACGCGCCTCTTCGAACTCCACGATCTCCGGCAGTCACCGTTCTGCCGAGATGAGTCACGCCCCGATAATTTGCGAGAAGGAATTGGTGCCCAAGGAAGGACTTAAACCTTCAACCTGTGGTTTGTAGGACCAGCGCTCCATCGATTGAGCTACTCGGGCTTGAGTTGGCGGTCGGAGTTGGATTCGAACCAACCTATCGGGCTCTTCAGACCCGCGCTAATCCACCTCAGCTATCCGACCGACGAGTATTTGCCATCCGTGGCTAATAAATTGGAACTCCTGGCAGGACTTGAACCCGCAACTACGACGTTCGACGCGTCGCGCTCTTCCAGTTGAGCTACAGGAGCATTGAAAATTGGCAGGGATGACGAGGCTCGAACTCGCAAATCAACTGATTGAAGGTCAGCCCGCTTTCCATTTCGCGTTCATCCCCATGGTCCATTGGTCGTGCGTCACAGCGCCAAAGGCGCGCAAAATATGAAAGCCAGGGGCAAGTGCGAAGCGAAGCGGAGCACGTCGCCCCTGGTTAAGTACCCGAAGTGAGGGCAAGGCCTGAAGGGCCGAAATAGTCACCCGTATTACGCCCTTTTCAGGGCTGGTCGAGAGTCTTTAGATCTTTTACCAGGGGCGACGTGCTCCGCTTCGCTTCGCACTTGCCCCTGGCTTTCATATTCCGCGCCTTCGGCGCTGGTGTTACGGAGTCACTATGCGCGCGGAGAGATTCGAACTCGTCACTGAGCTAATTTTAAGTCAGCCGCCTCTGCCATTTGGGCTACACGCGCATAAGTTGGTACCGGTGGAGGGATTCGAACCCACACAGTCTAGTTTCTAAGACTAGCGCCTCATTCCAGTTGGGCTACACCGGCATATGCTGGCTACGGAGGTAGGATTCGAACCTACGTAAACGAGTTTCAGAGACTCGCGCCTTTCCAGCTCGGCCACTCCGTAAAAAGTTTGGCGGAGGCGACAGGACTTGAACCTGCACACGCAGTGCGCGGCGATTTAGCAAACCGCTGCCCTACCATTAGGCGACGCCTCCATGATTGGCGGAAGGAACAGGATTCGAACCTGCAAGCGACGAGCGCGGTAGTTTTCGAGACTACTGCCTTACCAGTTAGGCTACCCTTCCGAAAATTTGGCAGGGACGCCCAGATTTGAACTGAGAACTTCGATTCTGGAGACCGATGGTTTGCCAGTTAGCCTACATCCCTGAAAGAAACTTTTGGTGCATGTGGTAGGACTCGCACCTACGAAGTCCACAAAGGGACGCCTGATTTACAGTCAGGTGCTTTTGCTGCTCAGCCACACATGCAAAACAAAACTGATGAAGGCAGAGAGAAACAAAGCCGCGAACACACTTCGAGGCACACTTCTCCCTGAGATGGCGAACTCGCGGACTCTCGCAAAGCACCGAGTTCATCATCCGTCGAAGGCTCCCTGCCTTCATCCCGCAAAAAGTAATTCGATTGTCAAAAAACTAAAGGAGCGGGCTTTAAGCTTCTCAGGGAAGCTGCCCGCTCCTTCAATTCTCGCGAAACTTGTTTTGAGATTTGGGAGCGGGAGGCCGCTCCCGCTGTATTAATGCCTGATATTGCGGCTATATATGGACGTTTGCTGTCCGAGTTTGCCGCTAAAAATATTGGTCGTCGATGAGTTCAATGATACTGAACACACGACGACATTCCTGGCGGCGCGCCGCTGCCATTGCATCGAATGTTCTCTGTGTGTTCTGCTCATCAACATTGAAAGTTTCTCTTTCGTAACGCGCACCTTCATCGCGCGAACTGTTTTGTATAAAGTATCAATAGCGAGTCTGTCAAGAATTTTCTAATGACAAATCCAATTGATATGGAATTGACGATTTCGGAAGCGTCCGGGTTGCTTCGTCGGAAAAAGATCTCGCCGGTTGAACTCACCACGGCCTGTCTGGCTCGCATCGAAGAACTCAATCCCACTATCAATTCCTTCATCACCGTCATGCATGACAGCGCGCTTGCCGAGGCTCGCGCAGCGGAAGCTGAAATCAACGCGGGCAACTGGCGTGGACCACTGCATGGCATTCCCATTGGGTTGAAGGATCTAATCGATACGGCCGGCGTGAAGACAACCTGCGGCAGCGCTCTCTTCGCAGACCGCGTTCCAACTGAGGATGCCTACATCGTGCAGCGCTTGAAGCATGCAGGCGCCGTGTTGATCGGCAAACAGAACATGCAGGAGTTTGCGTACGGCGGCACGTCAACATCGTCTTACTTCGGTCCTGTTCACAATCCATGGGACACAGATCGAATAGCCGGTGGTTCTTCAGGCGGTTCGGCTGCGGCGGTCGCCACAGGCATGTGCTTCGCAGCTATCGGCACTGATACCGGCGGCTCAGTCCGCGAGCCGGCCGCATTCTGCGGTATCGTGGGTTTGAAACCGACTTATGGCCGCGTCAGTGTCCGCGGAGTGTTTCCGCTCTCTGCATCGTTGGACCATGTGGGTCCACTTTGCCGTGACGTAAGAGATACAGCGCTGATGCTTCAAGCGATCGCGGGTTACGACAAGCTCGATGCGACATGCGTGGACTGGCCGGTTGATTCGTATACGAACGCATTGACCGAAACGACTAAATCACGCATCGGCATTGTGCGCCGCCCGTTCTTCGACGACCTCGATCACGAGATCGCGATCGCCGTCGACGAAGCACTAAAACAAATCAGCAACAATCTGGCATCGGATGTGTTGGAGATCGATCTGCCCGCGACGCCCACCGCCGTGCAGGGGCCGGAAGTCTATGCGATACATTCAAAATCTTTCACTGCCACGCCTGAGCTCTATGCGCCCTGGATTCGCGAAAGACTTAAACAGGCAGCGGCGGTGGACATTGTCAATTACATCGAAGCTCGACAGCACCTCGATCGTCTGCGACGTGAGATCGACGATGTCTTCGCGAAAGTCGACTTTCTGATTACGCCGACGACACCCGTGCCGCCCATCACAATTAAAGAAGCCCTCGACATGTCGCCCGATCCCGCAGGCGAGCTCTGGCTCAGAAACACTCGTCCTTTCAATGCCTACGGTCTGCCAACGATCTCCATTCCCTGCGGCTTCACTCGAACTGGTCTACCGATCGGCTTACAGATTTCCGCCGCACGCTTCAGTGAAGCAGCCCTACTCTCGTTTGCATTTGCCTATGAACAAGCCACAAACTGGCACAGAAGGAGGGTCTCATGACAACAAAAGGATTGCTCGTGCGTCTGGAAGCGAAATCAGGTAAGGAAACCGAAGTGGAAGAGTTTCTTCGTTCCGCTCTGCCGTTGGTTCAACAGGAAGCGGCAACAACTGCGTGGTTTGCCATTCGCTTCGGACAGTCTGAATTCGGTATTTTCGACGTTTTTCCTGATGAGGCAGGACGCGACGCTCATCTCACCGGCGCTGTTGCGAAGGCGCTAATGGAAAAAGCGAGCACGCTACTCGCGCAGCCACCGCGCATCGAAAAGATCGACGTGCTAGCCGACAAACTTCCGGGGTGAGTTATCCACGAACTACGCCTTCGACAATGAGCTCCAGTTTTGTGTCCGGCGTTAAGTGATAAAAATCGCGCAGAATCTTGATACCGAGATCGTCGAGACCCTTGCCTTCGACACGCAGGTAACTGGGGTCGTCCGCAACCTTCGAAACTGTATACCCGTTACGTTTAATAAACTCACTAACCGCCGCTTCATCTCTAACGTTCTGCCCGGCTTCCAACACCCAATCGAGACCGAGTCGCTTGTTCTCGATTGAGTATTGCAGGTTCGGAAGCGAATCGTCGTTGTTGCCTGGAAGCGTAAACACGACATACGAACCGTCGAATCCGTTTCGCTCAAGTGTAGAAACTATGGAAGGTATCTGATCGATCGTCGTTAAGGGTTGGTTAGAACCAGCAGCTAGACCACGAACGTAACGCAGCATGAGCCCTATAGCTATTACGATGAAGACGAGTACGACGAGGACTTTCACGCGACGAATGCCTGCCTTACAGAAAGGTGGTTGTCACTTCTTGAACAGCTTGGCGAACGCCGCCCGAGCATCGGTCGGAGCGCCCGATGAGGTTTGTCGCTCGACTACCGACCGCGGTGCGAACAGCTCGCACATGTTGTTGGCATTCTTGTTGACGATGCGTTTCGCGATCTTCTTGTTACTGCACTCGAAGTGAGCGCTCGGATCAAAATAGGTGCACTGACGACAACTGTGAAGGTCTGCTTTGCACTTTGTGCAGGAACTCGTGAAGTGGATCGTGGTCGGAGCTTGTATTCCGCAGTTGGCGCACTTCACCGATTCACCGAACGCCATCATCTTCGGCGAGCGCGGGCCTTCGCGATCCTGAGGTCTTGACTGCCCTTCAGGTCCTGACTGCGGTTTTGGTCGCTGCGGTTCGCGATCGTGGTCCATGTAGCCGCGTTGGCGATACTTGCGGTCGCTCATTGTCTAACTCCCTGCTTTGGACGAATTCCGCGGATCATACGTGAATTTCAGAAAATACAACAGGTCTTTGGAGTACGGTGCCTTGGCACCGCTTTAGTAAAGCGCCGACAAGTCGGCGCACTCCAAGGAGACGTCTAATTAGTCTCCGCAACTTTCTTCATCAGCTCGCGAAGTTTCCGCGTGGTGTTGAGATTTCTGATCGTCATGTCCTGATATATCTTGCGGCTGGCGAGTTTCACCATTTGCGTTCTAGTCAGATTGCTTACTTGTGCCGACCAAAGGAGTGCGCCCGGACAATAGGAAACTTCTTCGATGTCGTCCTTGACTACCAACTCATCCAAAATTTTCTCTGAGTCAATTGTGTGGCGCAGGAAGATCACGTTGTATCGCCAGTTAGGATCGCCGGTCCACGTTCGCGGCAAGCTCTGCACCAGTTTTTCCATTTCCGGAAGACTGCGCAGCACGACCTTGGAATCGAGCTGATACTCCTTTGAGAGCATTTGCTCAATTTTCTTCTCGAGCTTGCGTGCGTCGTCTTCCTTTGTCGTAAAGATGATGTTCCCACTGTTGATGTAAGTGGAAACGTGCGAAAAGCCCATCGCCTCGAAGCTCTTCCCGAGTTCGCTCATACTGATCATGTTGTTGCCACCAACGTTGACGCCACGCAGCAACGCAACAAACACATTTAGAGTCGATTTTGTCTTCTTCATCACGGCACCCGGTTTACATTTGCTTTTTTGTCCTTCGTGGGTCTATCATCTGCGCGCTCAGAAATACCTCCCTAACGCTGTTCCTCCCAGTTTGGCTTAGTTCACCCCAGATCCAAAGCATTAACGGACAATATCGTCGAGCGATCCAGTCCGCGTTTTTCCCTGGATTTCTCGATTGCTCAGTGGCGGACGCTCCCAAATTACAACCAGCAATCTGTATCTCACTGGAGGTCATATGAAGAAAACGCTTGCGGTGTTTGCTCTAGTAGCCATTTCGGTCGCAGTGGTAGTCCTTACTGCAGTTCACGGCCAGAATAATAACGGCGGTAAATTCCGGCGCATGCGCGCAGACAAAAAAATCGCCAATCAATATATCGTCGTACTCAAAGACGACGTCGCCGACGTCGATGGCGAAGCTCATCGCCTCGCACGTGATTTCGGTGGCGATCGTGGTAACGGTCAAACTTATCATCGCGCAATCAAAGGTTTCTCGGTGCGCATGAATGAACAACAAGCACTCCGGCTGGCAGACGATCCGCGCGTCGCGTTTGTCGAAGAGGACGGCGTCGTTTCCCTGGGTGCGACTCAAACAGGCGCCACGTGGGGTCTCGATCGCATCGATCAGCGCGACCTTCCTCTCAATGGAACTTACAACTTCGACGCCACCGGCTCCGGAGTTAGGGTTTACATCATCGATACCGGAATCCGCGGGACGCATACTCAGTTTGGGGGACGCGTGATCTCAGGCTTCACAGCCATCAACGACGGACTCGGCACTAACGACGGCAATGGACACGGAACTCACGTCGCCGGCACTGTCGGTGGTTCAACTTACGGCGTCGCGAAGAACGTCACGCTCGTCGCAGTTCGCGTACTCGATTCAAGTGGTAATGGAACTAACTCGGGCGTCATCGCCGGTGTGGATTTTGTCACGTCCAATCATCTGGCGGGGCAGCCGGCAGTTGCGAATATGAGTTTGGGTGGCGGCATTTCATCGGCACTCGACACTGCGGTCAACAATTCGATCAACGATGGCGTGACTTACGCGATTGCAGCCGGTAACGAGAATCAGAATGCGTGTAACACTTCGCCGGCGCGTGTCGCGAATGCGATCACTGTCGGTTCTACAACGACGACGGATGCACGTTCCTCGTTCTCGAACTTCGGAACCTGCCTCGACATTTTCGCGCCCGGCAGCGGCATCACCTCCGCCTGGAGAACCAGCGACACAGCGACCAACACCATCTCCGGAACATCGATGGCAGCGCCGCACGTCGCAGGCGTCGCGGCTTTGTTCCTGGAAACAAATCCGACCGCTTCACCGGCAACCGTTACAGCGGCCATTATCAACAGCTCGACACTGAACCACGTGAGTAATCCGGGAACCGGATCACCGAACCGGTTGCTCTTCTCACTCTTGACGGGTGCGCCACCGCCGACTCCAACGCCAACTCCGACTCCAGTTCCAGGGGCAGAATTGTTGTTGAACCGTGGATTCGAATCGGGCAGCGCTAATTGGACCGCAACTGCCGGCGTGATCACTAACTCAACGGGTCAAACGCCTCGGACGGGCTCGTGGTACGCATGGCTCGACGGCTATGGCACTACACACACTGACTCGCTCTTCCAGCAGATCACTGTGCCAGCCAGTGCCAACACCGTGACGCTGAGTTTCTGGCTGAAGATCAATTCATCCGAAACAACAACCACGATTGCCTTTGACACGTTGCGGGTACAAATTCGCAACTCGAGTAACACGGTACTTGCTACGCTTGCGACTTTTTCGAACCTGAACGAGACCACCGGCTACACATTGAGGACTTTCGATATCACTGCCTTCAAAGGACAGACGATTCGAATCTACTTCCTTGGACAAGAGGATTCGTCGTTGCAGACGTCGTTTGTGATCGACGACACCTCGGTTGCGACGCAGTAACCGTTGGTCTAGTCGAATATTTCGGAACGTACTGTAGGGGCGGCCCTCCGTGGCCGCCCTCGGTTTATTCACGGATTCAAGAAAACGATGACGTCGGGTTTTGCGAACGTGTTTCAACCAAGGGCGGCCACGGAGGGCCGCCCCTACAGTACGTACTAAGGTTGATCATTAAGCTCAGCGTCCGCGGGTGGGCGGCATGATTGGGATTGTTCGAAGAGTTTGAGGTTCGCTCTGAGTTTGGTAAGCAACTGCTTGTTGTTCTGCTGTTCTGCTAAGACGATCATGCGTTGTTGCCACTCACTTGCTTCACGACAACGACCGAGTTCCGCGAGAGCCAGCGGGACGAGAGCGCCATGCTGCGCGACGCGCGATACGTCATAAAGCCGTTGGGCGAAATCCAACGCGCGTGCGCCATTGCGCAATTCCAATGCAGGTGTCGTTGCTAGAAGATATGCCAGCATCACCACCGTGCGACCTTTTTGCGGATATCGCGCATGACCCTTCTCTAAAAGCTCCAGAGCCTGCTTAAACTGACCCTTCCGGTGCAGAAGTTTCGCTTGTTCAATCAGCGCATTCTCATTGTTCGGATCTGCCTGGACCACGCGTGAGAATTCCGCGAGCGCCTCATCGAACCGTCCAACTTTCGTTAGTTCCCTGCCCAACAGAAATCGTGCAGTCGAATCGTTCGGTTCAACCGCTAGCACAGACTGAAGATGAGTGATCGCTTTCTCGTGCTTGTTCTGGCCTGCTAAGAGAATCGCGAGATTGTAATGCGCGTTGACTCTTCCCGGCTCAATTCGGATAGCTTCTTCGAATTGCTCCGCCGCACCTTTTTCGTCACCAAGTTGAGAGAGTGTGGCGCCGAGATTGATGCGGGCCGTCAAGTTGTGAGGGTTGGCGGCAACGGCTTTGCGAAATTCAACGGCCGCTTCGGTATAGCGCCGCGCCTCGAACGCCAGCTTGCCACGCGCCAGATGCACTCGTTCGCCTTCGATCAAATCCTGAAGACCGTCGACGAGTGGATCTGAGACACGCACGCCGACCGATCCCTGTTGCGCCAGGTGAGCTTTCACTTTTTCGACATCACCCAGACCGCGATAGGCCATCGCCAGTGAATAGTGAACGCGATTAGCGCTCGGTACCTGGGCTAGCGTTTGATTGAAATGTTGAATCGCTTCAGAGTAACTGCGAGTCGACAACGCAATCTGCCCCAGGCCGTAATGCGCGGCGGGATTGTTTTTGTCGATCTCGAGTGCTTCCTTAAAACTCGCGCGCGCTTCCTCCAAACGATTGAGCTCCAGAAAGATGTTCCCGAGGTTCACGGGCACGGCTAGGTAGTCGGGTCGCAAAGTGCGAGCGATGCGATAACGACGAATCGCCTCTTCGAACCGACCTTCCTGCTGATCGAGTTTCGCAACAAGATAGGTCCAGCGAAAGTCTTTCGGAGCCAGTAGGCTGGCATTCAAATAACAATCGTGGGCCGGCGAGATAATGGCATAAGCGTGATAGATTTGGCCGAGTTTGCCATACGCTTCGCTCAGTGCTGTTTCTGATGTAGCAGGATTTTTCGCCGTGGCGGCGAGAGACTTTTGCAACTCCGTCACCTGGTTGCGAACGCTCTCTTCAAGGTTCGTCAAGTCGGGCCAACGCAATGCGACGAGATCTTTTCGAGGAGGATTGAGAATAGGATCTGTTTGCGAGTGAACGTAGGCGCGCGACATCCCAACTAACGCAAATAGTAAGAAGATTCTCCCGCAAAAGCGCAAAGACGCAAAGTAAGTATTGGAGTTCATCTTCCTTCTTTTTTCCTTTGCGCCTTTGCGGGAGAATCTTGTATGCGTTGTTTAAGATTGGTGTATTGATCGGTTGCGAGATCCTTCCACTCCTCAACCTGGCCATCCGGCCAACGCACTCTCACTTTTTGTATTCGAGTGGATGCCGCCAATCCAACCAGCACACGCGGATCGTTAGCAGAAAGATAACTTCCATCGGTCCTTACGCGGCGACGCAGGATGTTCTTCTCATCAATGACGATCTCGACCTGTGCGCCCAACATGTCTCGACCGCTCTTTCCAACAAGCCGCAATCCTAACCAGTGGTTTTTGTTCCCGACCTGATTCAATAACAATCTCGACGGACCGTTATTGTTAGTCACTAAAACATCTATATCACCATCGTTGTCGACATCACCCAACGCCGCACCACGGCTGACCTCGAGCGGTTGTAGCTCCGCCTGGTCCATGATCTCAACAAAAGTCCCTTTTCCGTTATTGCGAAAGAGTTGATTCGGTTGACCCAAGGGAAACGGATTTTTCTGGCGTACGAGCTCCGGTAACAGTTGCACGGCTCCATTTGCGACAAACAGATCAAGCCACCCGTCGTTGTCGTAATCGAAGAAAAAAGTGCCAAAGCCAGTGAACCGACGCCCAGGCATTCCGAGGCCCGCTTCGCGTGTGCGGTCTTCGAAGAGCGCCTGGCCCATGTTCACGAAGAGTGTGTTGGTCTCATCCATCAGATGAGTTACAAAGATGTCGTCCGTGGCGTTGCCGTCAAAATCTCCAACATCGACGCCCATGCCGGCTTCCGTCTGCCCGTTTCGGTTAACGGCGGCGCCTGCCAACAGCGCGTCGTTAACGAATGTGCCGTTCTTCTGGTTGGTCCAGAGTTGGTTTTGATCGCCGTCGTTTGCGACATAGATGTCGATCCAGCCGTCGTTGTTGAGATCCGCTGTGACGACTCCGAGTCCGTGTCCAAACTCTTTACTAACGCCTGCTGCCACCGTCATATCTTCAAAAACTCCGTTGCCTTTATTGTGAAAGAGCCGATTACCCGGCGAGCGAAAGACTTTTGGCGTGCAGTAGTCTCTCGCGGTGGTGGCGTTGTAACAGTTGGGACTGTTCGAAACAGAAAAGTCAGCGTAGTTCACAACCATCAGATCGAGCCAACCGTCGCGATCGTAGTCGAAGAGCGACGCGCTTGTGCTCCAGCGTGGATCGTCCGTGCCACTCTCCTTCGTCACGTCAGTAAACTTTCCGCCACCCTTGTTCAGATACATCTGATTGGCGCCGAGATTCGTGAGATAAAGATCCGGCAGCCCATCGTTGTTTATGTCACCGGCGGCGACGCCCATCCCGTAGCCAGTCGCGACGATGCCACTCTGTTGCGTGACGTCTGTGAATGTGACTTTCCCCAGCTTCAGATCGTTACGGAAGAGACGGCCCCGCGGCGATTCAGAACCGCGCCAGGGAAACAGTGTGGCGCCGGGTTGAGTATTTGGCTCCAGCGTATTTCCCTGGACGAGAAACGCATCGAGATCTCCGTCGTTGTCAAAATCAAATAGCGCTCCGCCGCTACCCGTGATCTCCGGCAGATAAAACTTTCCCGTCATTCCGTTGTAATGCTGGAATTTGAGTCCGACCTGTTCTGCAACTTCCTTGAAGATGACGAGTTTTTGTTGCCCAGTCACGCAGAACTGCACGAGGAGGATGAACGCCAGCACTTTCGCGATTATTCGCATGCGTGCTGATTATGATCTCGAACGACCGTAAAAGAAAATCCCACTCGCAATGAATGCAAGTGGGATTTTCGTTTTTCTTCTGGAGATCGATTAATAAGCCACGATCTCAACGATGCTGAAGTTTTGCGCGACGTCTGTGATTTCGCGTCGCGGTCTCTTCAGTTCTCGACCGAGGCTGTCCGGCAGCCAAACTTGCGAGAGATAATACTGATCGCCATAACGTCGAAACGTAAGCTTCGCGTCGTTATCGTGGTTCGTGCCACGGGTACGCTGAGTCAGAGTGACCGTGTTTTCCTTCCCGTCGGTTTTTTGGACGCGGATGATCTGGTTATCCGCAGTAATTTTGTACTCTCCGGCAGGTAGCACCTTGTTGCCGACCTTGAAGCTAAAGGGTACCGCGAAAGTCTTATAGTTGAGAGCGGTTTGGGCCTGCGCTGAAGCCGCAAAAGCCAGCGCCAGTGCCGTCATGACTGTTAATCTTAAGATTGTTGCTTTCATTCATCCCTCCATGGGCCGAACGCTGATAGTTCGGCTCTCCCACATTTGAATAACGCGTAAACTCGTGTAGGAATGGTCCAAGGAAGGGTGAAGTTATTTACGGTACCACTTTCGAATCAGACGTAGTTTCGCCATGCGGTCTTTTGTCCAGGATAAGGTCGAATTCTCAAGCACAGCGTAATAACGTTTTCGTTTCTCATCGGATTCAGCGAGTAGGAAGACGATCTTCTCGCCCGTGAAATATTCCTGTTTGAAACCAGCTTCAGCGCCGTGAAAGTATTCAATAGCGTCGTCTTTCTTGAACTTGCCTTTGAACGACTCAAGCACGACCGCCTTGATCTTCCAATTCTCATAGCCACCGATGCGACTGGTGATCTCCGCGTGCTCGATACGGATGTGTGCCACTACTTGAACGGATTTGTAGTCGTTCCTTAGATAACTAAGCGGAGGCCAATCGTCCTGGACGGATGGACCAAACGGCAGGAGCACAAACAGGATCAAAATCTTGAACATCGTGGAAATGTAAGACTAATTGGACAGGATTTACAAGATTGGACAGGATTTTCAGGACTTATCTTGAAAATCTTGTTAATCCTGTCCAGCTAAACTTTACACGCGATGCTCACTTCCAGTTGTTTGATTGGCAGTGAGAACCGCGGCGTCAACGACGTCTCGATTGCCGTGAATGACTCGTGAATTGAGCCTTCTCGTTCTCGCAGCTGCGCACCCGTTCGGTCTGATAATACCGCTTTAATCTCACTGACGACTGAGAGCGCGATCTCCTCCGGTGTTTCGGCGCCAATGTCCAATCCGATCGGCGCGTGCAGACGTCGCAATGCTGCGTCAACGTTGACTGTGTCTTCCGCGGAGAGGTCCATCACGAGCCGTTCCGTGCGGCGCCGTGGTCCTAAACATCCGAGATAGCGCAAACGCATTGGTAGCAGTTGTCGCAACACTTCGAGATCATGGAGATAGTTGTGCGTCATCACCACCACGATCGTGCGTTCGAAGAGTGAGACCTGCGACATTACATCTTCCGCGCGGCACAGTAGCACCGCATCGGCAGTCCGGAAACGTTCGAGACTCGACGCACGCGCGCGCGTATCGACAACAGTAGTGTGCCAACCGAGATTCGCTGCCAGATCTACGACGGGCAAAACATCGAAACCAGCCCCAAACACGACGAGTCGCACGCGTGGCTGCACAAATTCCACAAAGACGTCGAGGTAACCATCTGCCATTTCGTAGCGTTTGATACTGCTGGTGGAGAGTTCGACCGCTTCACTCAAGTCGTCGAAGATCGAAGCGGAAACAAACTGTCCATCGACGGTGCCGTCGGGAAACATGAGCGCGCTGGTTCCGATCGTCGCTTCCACGTCACCTTCAACGTGAAACACGGTTGCAATCGCTCCTCCGGTAGAACTTTCCGAACACTCCGCAAGCAATTGCATGAGACTCGCGACGCGCTCATTGATTGCCGGTTCAATCAGCACGTGGATCACGCCGCTGCAACCTAGCCCGAGGCCCCAAACGATGTCGTCGTCGCTCGTCGTGTCGTACTTAACGAGAATCGGCTCACCGGTTGACATCACCTTTGCAGCGCGCTCGCAGACGTCTTGCTCGAAACAACCGGCACTAAGCACTCCCGTGGTTTCGCCGTTCTCGGTAATCAACATCCGCGCGCCGGGCCGCCGGTATGATGAACCTTGAACCGAAACAACAGTCGCGAGTGCTGCACGCTGTCCCGGTTCCACCCGCCTATACGCCTCAACGATCATTTGTGCTTCATTCATTTCCAAATCCTCTCGTTGGTTTCACGCAAAGACGCAAAGATGCAAAGAGTATGGACTCAACTTTGCCGTCTTTGCGTCTTTGCGTGCAAAAGTCTGCCTCACAACAGCTTGTCGAGAGTGATCGGCAGTTGGCGGATGCGTTTGCCGGTTGCGTGGAACACCGCATTCGCGACCGCCGCAGCAACGCCGACATACGACACCTCACCGATACCTTTCGCGCCGAGCGGATTGACGTGCTCGTCGCGCTCTTCAACAAAGAAAGCCTCGAGCGAAGGAACGTCGGCGTTGACCGGCACGTGGTATTCGCCAAGGCTCGCGTTGACAATTCGACCCATGCGATGGTCCATCACGGTCTCTTCCATCAAAGCCATTCCGATCCCACCGACTACGCCACCCGTTATCTGGCTGATCGCCGTTTTCTCGTTCATGATCCGCCCGGCGCCAATTCCGGTAACGACCCGAGTTACACGCACACTCCCCAACTCCGAATCCACACGCAGCTCAAGAAAATGCGCGCCGAATGCGTGCATCGAGAACTTTTTATTTGCATCGTCAGGCATGGACTCCACCGACGCGTCGATCGAGTCCATGTTGTTGCGACGCAAAATATCGGCATACGTTTCACCACGCGACGGATCGTTCTTCAGAAAGAACCTGCCGTTTTCGGCTGTCACTTGTTGAGCGTTCACACCGTTGAGTGGCGAACGAGAATCTTTCGTCGCCAATGCAAGGAGTTTCGCCTGCACCGCCAAACACGCTTCGTGGACCGCAGAACCGACGCTGGCAGTCGTGCCTGAACCGCCGTGAACCGAGCCCTTCGGTAAACTCGAATCACCCAGTTCCGAACGCACTCGACTCAAATCCATTGCGAGTGCTTCTGCGCCCACAACCTTCATCATGGTCCAGGTGCCAGGCCCCATGTCGCTCGCAGACGACTGGACTACAGCCGTTCCGTCCTTGAACACGCGTGCGCGCGCGGCAGCGGGCATCCGCAATGTTGGATATGTTGCAGTGGCGACACCCATGCCTATCAGGTAACGGCCATCACGCATCGAGCGCGGCTCGGGTTTGCGACGCGACCAGCCAAACTTTTCTGCGCCGAGCCGGTAGCATTCGAGCAAAGACTTGCTCGAAAACGGCAAATTATTCGACGGATCGCGATCGGCATGATTGCGGATGCGCATCTCCACCGGATCGATCTTGAGTTTGTAAGCAAGCTCGTCGAGCGCGCTGTCGAGAGCAAACACACCCGAGCTCTCACCTGGACCACGCATGTAAAGCGGAGTCTGAATGTTGCCACGGACCAGACGATATTTCGTGATGCAGTTCGGACTGGCGTAGAGCATTCGCGAAGCATTCACCAGGCTTTCGGTGTTTTCTTCATAAAGTGAAGTTTGCGCTATGCCCTCGTGAACGATTGCCGTCAAGCGGCCATCACGTCCGGCGCCGAGTGCAACACGTTGCACTGTGTACGGACGATGTCCATGTGACGTGAACATCTGATTGCGCGTCACGACGAGTTTCACCGGGCGACGCACAGCGCGTGCGGCCATCGCGGCAACGACTGGATGCGCCCACGGACGCAATGACGAACCAAACGCACCACCGACGAATGGCGAGATCACATGCACGTCGGTTTCCGGAATACCAAATACGAGCGCAAGATACCCTTGCGTGTTTGGGACCCATTGCGTTTTGTCGTGCACGGTCAGTTTGTTGTCGGTCCACTGAGCGATCGTCGACAACAGTTCCATCGGGTTATGGGTCTCGATTGGGATTGTGTACGTCTCGTCAATAACGACTTCCGCCTTACTCAATGCCTGCGGATCACCGCGGACCACATCTGCCGGCCTCTCCGTCGGCGACTCTTTCATCAGTCCTTCCTGCGGCGGAAACGCGCGCGCGATTTCTGCTTCTAGACTTGTCACGGGTTTGCGTTCGTCGTAGACCGCACGCACAAGTGTCGCTGCATGTTCAGCCTGCTCGAGTGTCTCGGCGATGACGATTGCGATTGGCTGGCTGTTGAAATAAATCGTGGTGTCTTGAAGTACCGGAAGTGAGCGTCCAAAAACGGGCGCGACGTAATCGTCGATGGTTTGCGGGCGCTCTGGAAATCGCACGCGCGGAGCGTTCTGGTGTGTTAGCACCTCGAGCACGCCCGGCGCGCTCAAGGCCGCCTTCGTATCGATTGAACGAATAGTCCCATTTGCGATCGTGCTCATCACGAGCACGCCGTGCGCGAGATTTGCGACCTTGAACTCTGCCGCGTAGCGTGCGCCACCGGTTACTTTGAGACGCCCGTCAACACGCTCGACTGGTTTTCCGATCGCAGGTCTGAGCATCTGGTTCATACTGACCTCCCGTTGTTGGCCGCGATCGTGAGTGCACGAACAATCGCGCGCCGGCCTAACTCGATCTTGAACCGATTGTGTTCTGTTCCCTGTGCGCCTTGCATGGCAGCTTCTGCCGCGCGCCGGAAAGTTGCTTCATCTGCTCGTTGTCCGTTCAGAACCTGCTCGGCTCTTGTCGCGCGCCAGGGTTTGTGGGCCACGCCGCCCAATGCAACGCGAGCTTCTCGGATCGTTCCGTTGTTGATGTCGAGCGCAGCGGCGACCGAAACAAGTGCGAACGCGTACGACGCACGGTCTCTAACCTTCAGATAGTAAGAGTGCGCAGAAAACTTCGTTGCGGTCGAAGGCAAGTCGATCGCAGTGATCAACTCCTCGCGTTTGAGATTCGTATCGATCTGCGGAGTGTCTCCGGGCAGACGATGAAAATCTGCGAACGCGATGTTTCGCGCGCCCTGCGGTCCTTCAACTCGCACGACAGCATCGAGTGCTGCAAGCGCGACACACATATCGGAAGGATGTGTCGCAATACATTGTTGACTCGCGCCGAAGATCGCGTGGATGCGACTAAAGCCTTCGAGAGCGCCGCATCCGGAACCGGGTTGCCGTTTATTACAGGGCATCACCACGTCGTAAAAGTAGTAACAGCGAGTGCGTTGCATCAGATTGCCGCCATTAGTCGCAGCGTTTCTTAATTGCGGACTGGCGCCCGCGAGGATCGCTTGCGAAATGAGTGGGTAACGTTCGCGCACGACTCGGTGGTTTGCGGTGTCGCTGTTCTTCGCCAACGCACCGAGTCGCAAACCGCCGTCGCGCTCGACAATCTGCGTGAGCTCAAGACGATTGATGTCCACGAGACGGGCGGGCTGTTCGACATTGTCTTTCATCAGGTCGATGAGGTTTGTGCCACCGGCAAGAAATTTCGAGTTCTCTTGCACAATCGCCTGAAGGGCAGCCTGCTGAGTCGTGGCGCGTGTGTAAGCAAATGGCTTCATCTCTAAACTCCTGTACCCGCGGGTTGTCCACTCACTTCACGAATTGCAGCGACGATTCCGGGGTAGGCGCCGCACCTGCAAATGTTGCCCGACATTCGTTCACGAATCTCGACGTCGCTCAGCGCGACACGGCCGGGCTTACGCACATCCTCAGTGACATGACTGACTGTGCCCTGTGCCACTTCCTTCAGCATCGCCACTGCCGAACAAATCTGTCCCGGCGTGCAATAGCCGCACTGAAATCCATCGTGACGTATGAACGCGGTTTGTATTGGATGTAATTCTTCACCTTTCGCTAAACCTTCGATCGTGGTGATTTCACTGCCGTCGTAGATGACTGCGAGTGCGAGACAGGAGTTGATGCGTCTTCCGTCCACGAGCACCGTGCATGCGCCGCACTGTCCGTGGTTGCAGCCTTTTTTCGTGCCGGGCAGATCGAGGTTTTCTCGCAACAGGTCGAGAATCGAGGTGCGCGGATCGACTTTCAGGCCGTAGTTGGTTCCATTAACACGTAACTTGATGGCTACAGTTTCGGTTACGGGCGACTGAGTCGCTGCCGAGACTTCGTTCAGACTGCCTTCAGTTAGCAGTCGAGAAGCGATGAAGATGCTACCGCCTGCAAGCATCGAGTGCTTCAGAAACTCACGTCGCGCGACGGAGTGATCTTCTGGTCTATTCGTCATATATCACCACCGGGTTGTTTTCTTTAATGATTCTATTGTTCAAAATCTGAACAATAAGCGCATCACGCAATTGGAGAGTTTTTAACTACCACTGCGGGATAGGTGAGGGATACCACGATCGTGTTAGGCCACGATAAAGCACAAAATTTACGCAAAGACGCAAAGTCGCAGAAGAACTTGCGTCTTACTTCGCGACTTTGCGTCTTTGCGCGAAACTCTTCTTTAGAGTGTCTCGGTTTCTAAGTCGAGGGAAATCTGAGAATCCTGTCGCATGAGACGCCGCACCAGAAGTGGCTCGTCGAACATTTGTTCGAGGCCGCGGACGATGGCGTATCTCGGTTCGTCGGCGATGCGGACGGGAAGTTTTGTTTCTTCACGGAGGTAGTCGTCCAAACCGCCGAAGAGAGCGCCGCCGCCGGTGAGGATGATTCCTCGATCGTAGATGTCGCCCGCAACTTCCGGGGCAAGCTCGCCCAAAGTTGAACTAATGCCTTCCACAATTCGCCGAACAACTTCCTGCGCCACCGGGTAGATCTCTCCCGCAGTGACCTCGATTGAGCGAGGCATTCGTGTCAGCACGTCGCTACCGCTGACCGGGATCTCCTGGCCGAGGTTTGCAGGCACAGTTGCTGAAGCCAGTTCGAGCTTTAAACGTTCTCCGGTTCTCGCACCAATCAACAAGCCACGGTGACGGCGAACATGATTGATGATGGCAGCGTCAATGTGCGAACTGCCAATTCGATCCGCGCGAGCGCGAACGATCTTGCCGCTCGCCACGATAGCGACGTTCGTCGTGCCGCCGCCGATATCGACAACTGCTGAGGCGCGTGGCTCGTCCGCACTGATGCCGCTCCCGAAAGCCGCGGCGAGGCCTTCTTCGATCATGCCAACACGCCCGACGCGTGCGTGTTGCGCGGCGCTGAGCAACGCGCGTCGTTCCACCGGCGTAACATCGGAAAACACACTCATCAGCGCGCGACGACTGAAATGCGAAAGACCGCCGCGTGCTTTGCCGACAAAGTGGGCCAGCATCTCCCTCGTTCTCTCGAAGTCGGCAACGACACCGTTTAGCATTGGAGAGATCACGGTCACACCACGCGCTTCGCGCCCGTACTTCTGTTTTGCTTCGTGACCGATGTCGATCATCTCTCCGGTCACACTGTCGACAGCTACCAGCGATGGCTCGTCGACAACCACGCCACGACCACGCACAGAAATGATCGTCGAGGCCGATCCCATATCTATCGCCATCGAATCGGAGACGAGATCCTGCAAAGCGCGCATTCCCAAGAATGCCGATGTCTTCCTCGTGAACGCCATAACGCGTTGAGCTTAAACCAGGCCACAAAAAAGCACAAAAGGCACATAAAGCACAAAAAGATCAGAAAGTCCGGCGCGCCAAATCAAACTGATCTTTGTGCTTTATGTGCCTTTTGTGCTTTTTGTGGCTGATCTTTACTGGTGGCGCAAGACGACGATGGGATCAACGCGCATGGCGCGCTGTGCGGGAATCAGGCAGGCGAGGAGTGCTACGACGCCCAGGATAGTAATGATCACCATGAAGGTGAGAGGATCTGTAGGCGTGACACCAAAGAGCATGTTCTTGATGAAACGCGTCAAGCCAAACGACGCCAGCACTCCAACAACGACACCAACACTCACGAGCACAAAGCCACGGCCCATGATCAGTTTTAGAATTGATCGTGGCTGGGCGCCAAGTGCCATTCGGATTCCGATTTCGCGTGTGTGCTGCGCGACGGTGTAACTCATTACGCCGTAAACACCAATCACAGCCAGCAACAGCGAAACGGCAGCAAACACACTCAACAGCGTAGTGTTCAGACTCTTATCGCGAACCGTGTTCTCGATCACGAGATTCATCGTTTGCACTGCATAAATTGGCTGCGCCGGATCAACTGCCTGAACCTCTCGGCGCACGGCGGCCGCGATCTCGTTGTTATCAAGAGTCGAACGCACCAGCAGTCGCATATTCCAGCGCATGTCAGGCCAGAGATTCTTTAACGTGTACGGCGCATACAATTCGGGGGCAGGCTGGCGCAGCAAACCGTAATTCTTCACGTCGCCGACAACTCCGATGACAGTCACCTTATCTTCATCCCTGAGTCGCTTTCCGATCGGATCTTCGCCGGGCCAGATCTGCTTTGCCATCGTTTCATTGATCACGACGACGGGCTGCTTATCGTCACCCTCCTGCTTGTTGAAAAGGCGCCCACGCAGCAAAGGAATGTCAGCGGTTTGGAAATAGTCGCTACTGACGACGCGAAATTCGACGAGTGGAGACTCGTTCGGCGGATACGTTTTTCCTTCAACAGCAACATTGGCGTTGTAACCCATCTCCTCGATAGGAAGATGTGAGACCAGTCCGGCAGACTCAACGCCTGGCAAATGGCTCATGCGCTCGAGCACCTGTTGATGAAAGCGAATGGCCGACTCCGAATCCTTGTACTTCTCGCGCGGCAGCGACAGTTTTGCGGTGAGAAGATTTTGTGGTCTCAAGCCGGGTTCAACTTCGCGAATTCGCATCACACTGCGAATCATCAAACCGGCGCCGATCAACAAGACGACAGCAGCAGCAACTTCAACTACTACGAGCGTCGGACGCAGCCAGCCGCCAACGCCGGCTGACATGGTGTTGCCGCCTTCTTTGAGTGTTTCCTGTACGTCGGTCTTGCCGGCGTGTAATGAAGGAATCAATCCAAAGATCACACTCGTTAACACTGATACGGCCAACGTGAAAAGCAGCACTCGCCCATCGATCGCGATTTCCTGTGACCGAGGCAGAAATGGGAAAGCCATCTTGCCGACCACGCCCATGGACCACCATGCTAGAGCGATCCCGAGTGCGCCGCCAAGCACTGAAAGCAGAAGGCCTTCGGTAAGAAACTGCTGAATCAATCTGCCACGTCCGGCTCCGAGCGCGACGCGAATACTGATCTCTCGACGTCGAACAGTTGCTCGCGCAAGCAGCAGGTTTGCCACATTCGTACAGGCAATCAAAAGCACAAAGCCGACTGCAACCATCATCATCAGAAGAGGCGAGCGGACGTTCGCGACCCACAGCTCCTCGATTTGCATCAGTCGAATGCCGCGTCCGTTTTTGTACTGCTCTTCCAGACGTTGCGCGATTACGTTCATCTGATCGCGCGCCTGCGCGAGGGTCACGCCCGACTTGAGACGGCCGATCACGAGGTACTTATGATCTTCCCGGTTCAGACGATCCCTCTCTGAGAACACGAGCGGCGACCACATCTGCACATTACGATACAACGACGCTAGGTCGGGTGGCATCACGCCGACCACCGTGTACTTCTGCCCGTTCAAAGTGATGGTTTGATTGACGATTTCAGGATTCGCGCCGAAGTTGCGACGCCAAAGTTGATCGCTGAGTATCACTACTCGTTCACGACCGGCCACATCTTCACCGGGCAGGAAACTTCGACCCAATGCCGGCTTCACACCCAGCACATCGAAATAGTTTGCGCCGACGTTCAGACCTGCTATGCGCTGCGGTGCGTCGCCACCTTCGAGATTAAAACTGGTGCCCTGGTAAGCGGAGATGCCGGCAAAGACTGTGTTTTGATTTTTCCAGTCTTCGAGTGTGGGCACTGAAACGGAGCCATAGCCGTTGGGTTTGAACGTTTCGGCAAGATCGATGAGCTGTTCGGATTCCGGGAATGGCAATGGTTTGAGAAGCACTGCATTGACGGCAGAGAAGATGGTAGTGTTAGCGCCAATACCGAGTGCGAGTGTGAGCGCAGCGATCAGTGTGAAACCCGGTCGCTTTGCCATCATGCGAATGCCATAGCGTAAATCCTGGAGAAAACTCATCGATCCCTCCTGTTGCCAAAGTCATTTAGCCACGGATTACACGGATTGGTTTATTTAACTTTCATGACGACAAAGGTCAGATCGTCATAAAGGGACATGCCGGTGCACCACTCTTTGACGCGTCGCACGACGACGTCGCGGATCTGATCGGCCGATAGAGTCTTTATCGATTTCAACGTGTCCATGATGCGGCTTGTGCCAAACTCTTCGCCTTCCACGTTCAGCGCTTCGCTCAGACCATCTGTGTACAGGAACAGGAGATCGTTTGGTTTCATCTGCACTGTTTCCTGCTCGTACGCGGCGTGTTCAAACGCGCCCGCTACCAATCCGCCGGAGGTCAGTTGACGAACTTCGAGATCGGAGTCAGCTTGAAGATAGATTGGCGGATTGTGACCTGCATTCACATAAGTAAGCAGATGTGTGGCTTCATCAAACGTTGCGTAAAAGAACGTGACGTAGTGTTCGCCGTTGGTGGTGTTGAATAGCAGACGGTTCAGCTTGCTTACGATTGACGACAACTCGGAATGTGCGCCATTGCTGGTACCATTCCTTGCGGTCAAACTCCGTAACGTAGCCTGGACTGTCGACATCAACAACGCGGCCGGCATTCCTTTGCCGGCGACGTCGGCGATCGCCAAACCCAGTTGGGTGCTGTTGTCGAAATTGATGAAGTCGTAATAGTCGCCACCCACACCACGCGCGGGTTCACAGAAACCTGCAACCTCCATCCCGACACCTTTTGGCGCACATGATGGCAAAAGACGCTGTTGCACTTCGGCTGCGAGAGCAAGCTCGCGGCGCATTCGTTCCTGGGCCACCATGCGCTCAGTCAGTCGCGCGTTGTCGATTATCAACGCGAGCTGAGCAGCGATCGACATGAGTAGCTCACGATCGGCAACGGCATATTGAAACCCACCGCGCCTTGGACCAAATGAGAGTATTCCGACGAGCTCGTTCTTTTGTCTGATCTGGACCAGTAGCGTCGACTTGATCGTGCGCAACACCTCGTGTTCGTTTGCACGCTCTTCACGTGTCGAAGGCAGAACCGAATTGAGTGCCTGCGACCAGGTTTCGATCTCACGCGGTTCGATCAGCAGGGGCGTCGAGAGATTCATAAGCCGCCGTACAACGAACGCCCGCTTATCCAACTGCAAAGGTTTCCCGGGAGGACAGCTTTCCGCCGCCGTGCCCGTTAAAACACGCAGATTGAAGTTTCCGCTAGTGTCGTCACGAATGAAGATCGCTGCATTGCTCGCGTCGAGTGCGTTTCTGACTTTCTCCGCCACGCGTTGATAAAGCTGATCGATGCTGGCGACTTGTTGTGAGCCCTGTCCGAGGTCGAAAAAGATCTTGCGCTCATCGTACGGCGCGGGAGCGTAATAGCTTTCAATTTTAGGTAACAGCCGACGACGAGCAACGATGTGAGTAACAACAAAAACAACAAGCAGCAACACGGAGACAAGCGTGTCCATCCGGCCGCCCCACGCATCGATGAACCGAAGCCTACTGCCCGAAAAGACGACGAAGAAAATAACTATAAAGAGGAGAAACTCGACCGAATAGTAGATCCGCTTAAGGTTAAGGCGGGCTTTTGTGTGTCGCCAGAGACGGCGGGCCGCTTTTCGCGTCGGCATATTGAGGCGCGGCAAGATCCTCATTTTGTTCAGACTCCGATCTCACTAGCACGGATCCGCGATTTCCCGTGGCTCCGAAAAATTGTCTTCAATAGGAGTACACCGCCGGGATTCGTTATCTAACAAGGAGTTAGTGAGGATTTTGCTCAAGATGTTGCAGAATCCCCGAGCACCAAATCTTTTTCGTTTATGGAATTACGATATCTCCATTAATGCTCCACCGCTTCTCGCTCACAACTGTGCCGTCCCGGCGCTGGATGATTCCGCGAAAACGCATTCGCCACTCAACAGCGTCGCCGCTATCGCCGGGTCCGGCGGGAATTCGCGTCATCTCAGGGAAATCAAATCCCTCGTAGATGCAGCCGGTAGGCCGATCGGGAAGATACTGATCGCGCTGGTCGGTCGCATGCGGCTGATCGTCGCGATGACCATAAAAATGCCCCGCCGTGCCTGCTGGTATCGAGGTATCGCCATCTTCGCGGGGGCTGCCTCTTAGCCGTCCACCCGGAATGTGCCGGAAGCAGCGATCCATGTTCCAGACGGTTAATACACCCGGCGTCGACGAAATCAATCTGGCGCAGCCGGACCTCGCGGGAGGCGTGCCAGTGGCCGGCGCTCCCTCGATCAGCTCGACGTGACCGCTGATGAATTGACGGTATTCGAAGTCGCTGCAATCACAGCGTGGATCGAAGCGAGCGTGAACTTTGAAGTGGGAGCCGATCGTTCCCAGAGTAGCCGAATTGCGGAAGAACCTCAGCGGCAGCGGGCCTTCAATATCGAACATCGTGACGCACTCACCCGGCGTGACGTTTTCCGCTTGCAACTCACGAATGAGGTGATCGTAACTGTCGGGACCAAGCTTGCCGTCCGCCGGTACCAGGCCATACTGCCTTTGCATCGACGCTATCATTCGCACCGTCAACTCGTCGAAGGTGCCAGTTACCTGTGCACCCACCACGTCCTGTATTAAGCGGATCGATTCTTCGTTATACCTGGCCCGGTTAAATCGAATAGCTTCTCGAATCTGGGCCGCAGTCAATTCTTCCTGCTCTGGGACGACGGCCGGTGGCTCCAACGCGAAATCACGCATCAAGGCTGCTTGCGGCATGACAGGTACGCCTGCGAACGACAAGCCGCGTTCGGCGATATCAGTGGCGACCTGGTCCGCCTGTTTTTCATTTCGGTCCGAGGGTTCGGAGATAGTCAACGGAAGTGTTGAGACCGAATCTGACTGTTGGACCACGTGCGTCAGTTCGTGCGCGAGAAGACGACGTCCGGAAGACGACGATGGAAGATATTGTCCGGATCCGACTACGACGTTATCGCCGACTGTGTACGCGCGAGCATTCACGAGGCGAGCTGATTCCGCAGCCTTCTCATCTGTGTGTACCCGAACGCGACTGAAGTCGTGACCGAAGCGCGGTTCGAAGTACGCGCGCGTTGCTGCGTCGAGCGGTTCGCCCGAAGAGCTCAAGACTTCGTTAACGATCGGTGGCACGTCATTGGAGTGATGCGAATTAGGATTAGCGCTTCGGATTGAACGCGCGAGCGAAAGCTTCTTATTTTCACACTCTGAACATCCACCACCACTGCTCTGCTCACCGCACGCGCACGTGCGTCGTAGCGACCCCTTCTGTTCAGAAGTGGGGCTTTGGACGGTTTGTGCTTGAAACGTTCTGGCTGCAGCCATGTCAAGGTTCTTCGGCTATAAGGAGCAGCAACTTTTCCATCACTTCCGGTTTGGCTGCGGTGATGCGCGGTTCGATGATCGGTCTTAGCTGCTTCTGCTCAGCGGGCGACGAGCTCCTCCAAATCCTTGCAACAGCGTTGTAGTCGTAAGTGATAATAACGTCCGCAAGCAGCGTCGAAACGATGCGAATCTTTTCTCCAAGTGGTAAACGTCGCAATTCACGATGGCCTGCGCGTTCGACCCAATCGCGGATCTCAAACCGGCCCGTCAACTCGGTCGATTCCGGCCCACGCTCGCGCGGTGGTTTCTGTTTTCCCAGGGGAATTACGAGCTGTGGAACAACGGCCAAATCGAGAGTGGGCGCCGATCCTTGTGTCAAGTTAAGGCCAACTGCCCCTTGCACTGCAAACTGTACCGCTCCGAAACTGAGCGTAAGCTGGCCGCCTGCCGCAGGTTGCAACGTCAGCGACCCCGAGGCCGGGGTGCCGGTCAAGGCGGCGCCGGCCAGAACCTGAACAAAGCCGCTCGCTTTAACGATTTCTCTGATGAGATTAACCTCGCCCGAGGTCGCCACCTGTCCCCCGCCGACGACCTGCAATTGTCCAGTGGTAACGTTGTAATTAATTTGAAAAACACGCTGCACGCGCCCGGCATCGGTAACTTGCAACTGCAAAGTGGCGTCGCGGCCGGGCTCGCTGACCCGACTGAGGTGATAGGCAAGAATGGTCGCAGTCGTAACTGTAATTTCCTGTGAACTCGGCGGACCTGTTGGCAGCATTGGCTGCATTAACTGCGGAAAATGCTCAGGCGGCGCCAATACATTCGGTATTTGAACCGGAGGAGGAGGCTCAGGCCCATAGGGCCGCGTCACACTTATGTGGCTGAAGTCATGTCCCAGGCGCGGCGCTGAGATTGGTCGCGCGTCGGATTCCGAATTTTGAGTTCGGGGCTGAGGTGAGAGTGAGTTTCTCTTGCACGCTGAACTGGACTGCTGATCGCACTCATCATTGCGCCGCAGCACGTCATAAACGGACATACGAAACTCCCTGTGAGTTTTGCGAGGTTAACGGTCTAGTCTAATCCTGTTTATTGTGAACGAACGAAAGGTATTCTTCGGTGGTCCTAAAGTCAACCAATTTCGTTTGCCCAAGAGTCAGGACCTCGTAGTTGGACACAGTCAGTACCGTCCGCGGTAGCAACTGTGTTTGATGTCAAGCAGCAACTGGCTGCTGCGGACTTTTCCAAGTGGTGCTATCACGCATCATGACGTTAATGATCACCAGCAGTTTGCGCATGCAAGCAGTGATAGCAACCTTGAAAGACTTCTGGTTGGAGCGCAGCCGCTGATAGAACTCTTTGAGCACTGGGTTATGGCGTGAGGCGGTCAGAGCAGCCATATAAAGTACGCGGCGCAGTTGGGCGCGGCCGCCGTAGATATGACGGGTGCCGCGTTGCTGGCCACTGTCGCGATTAAGTGGCGCGACGCCAGCTAGCTTGCTGATCTTTTGCCGGTCAAGCTGACCCAGTTCCGGCAAATCGGCAATCAGCGTGAAAGACGTCACCGGGCCAATGCCGGGGACACTTTGTAAGATTTTATCTTTGGCTTGCCAGCAGGCCGAGGTTTGCAACAGCGCTTTGAGTTGCTGGTCGAGTTCAGCAATGCAGTCCTCTAACCAATCGATGTGCTCTTTGATTTTGTCGCGCACCGTGTCGGAAGTCGCGGACCCGCGCCGATTTTTCTCGTCGCTGAGCATTTCCACGAGTTGCCCGCGACGGCCCATCAAGGCGTCTAACTCTTGCTCGTCCTTTGACTTAATGGGCCGCAATGGTGGTTTTATGGCAGCCGCAAAGTGGGCCAGCACACGCGCATCAAGGCGGTCAGTTTTAGCCAGTTGGCCGAGGGCTTTGGCAAAAGCGCGCACTTGCCTGGGGTTGACCACGCGCACCGGCAAACCGACCGCATGCAAGGCGTTGACTACAGGCAGCTCCAAACCACCGGTAGCTTCCAGCACAATCAGCGCCGGCCGCAAAGCGATCAGTTCGGCGCCCAGTTGGCCAAAGGAGTTCATTTTATTGGGACAACGGAATTGGTAGTCGCGCTCGTGCACGGCCACTTCCAACTGTTGTTTGGAAACGTCAATACCAATGAAAGGCCGGGACTGTTTTTTAGACATGATGGGGTTCTCCTTCCCAAGCTTGCGAATGCGGGCTCGCGGCCCAAGCAACTGTTCGGGTTTATGGAAAACGAGGCGCAACGATCAAAAGGCTACCGCACGGGCTCGAAGCAACCAAGCGGATGAACGATCTGCTGCACCTCTGGGACCAATCGCTTTCTAGCTGGCGACTGGCACAGGCAATGAATAACTTGCACGGACTTAACATACAAGCGGATGGGGTACGTCGTAGACTCGCTCGGATCCACGGCTGCGCACCCATCCGCGGACGGTACTGACTGTGTCCAACTACGACATTCTGACTTTTGAGAGAACAAATTCATTACTTGATGTAAACTGGATCGCTTTTTTGAGCTTTTTGTGCTTCTTTGTGGCAAATCTAAAAGACCCCAACCAGATCGAAATCAAAACTCATATTGACACTCAGGAAGCAGCGGGTGAGTCGACTCACGTGATCGGTGAAGCAACCGGAGACTTTCCCACTCACAAAGCCGAGGAAAGCACCGGGCGCTCTGCAATGCTGGTCGGAATGGGCATTCTGATCAGCCGCATTGTTGGAGTCGTCAGACAAAGAGTCTTTGCGCATTACCTCGGCACGTCCGATGCCGCGGGCGCGTTCAGTGCCGCGTTTCGAATTCCAAACTTTCTGCAAAATGTCTTCGGCGAAGGCGCGCTTTCGGCTTCGTTCATTCCAGTCTATGCAAAGCTCCTCGCCGGTGGTGACAAGAAAGAAGCGACTCGTGTCGCCAATGCTGTTCTCACGTTGCTGGTGTTCGTCACGTCTGTGATCGTGCTCGTTGGAGTTTTGACAACTCCATACTTCGTCGATCTCTTTGCGTATAGTTTTAATCCCGCCACGCGCGAACTGACGATTCGTCTCGTCCAGATTCTCTTTCCGGGGGCAGGACTGCTTGTGCTATCCGCCTGGTGTTTGGGAGTCCTGAACAGTCATCGAAAATTCTTTCTTTCGTACATTGCACCGGTTGCGTGGAACCTCGCGATCATCACGACGCTCATCGTTTTTGGCGGCGGCGAGGATCAGGCCCGTTTGGTAATCATGGTTGCCCTCGGATCTGTTGTGGGTAGCGTTTTGCAGATCGCGGTTCAATTTCCAACTGTTCTGAAACTACTGAAGTCTTTGCGGCCGGTAATTGACACCGCTGATGTGAACGTTCGGAAAGTGTTGACGAACTTTTTTCCGGTGTTTGTCAGTCGTGGTGTGGTCCAGATCTCCGCATTCATTGATGCGATGCTTGCAGGACTGATCAGTTCACAAGCTGTCGCTGCGTTGACGTACGCGCAGAGTCTTTACACGTTGCCGGTGAGTCTTTTTGGAATGTCGGTATCGGCGGCCGAACTGCCGGCGATGTCAGGCACACTCGGCACTCAGGATGAGATTGCCCCCAAGCTTCGGAGCCGCTTAAACGCGGGCCTTCAGCGAATCTCGTTTTTTATTGTTCCTTCGTCGATGGCGATGTTTGTCTTCGGCGATGTGATGACGGGAGCGTTGTATCAGACCGGCGAATTCACGCATGCCGATTCGGTTTACGTTTGGGGAATTCTTGCCGGTTCTACAATCGGACTGCTTGCATCGACACATGGACGCCTTTACTCATCAACTTACTACGCGCTGCACGACACACGAACGCCACTCTGGTTTGCAGTTATTCGAGTGTTTCTAACCACCGTATTGGGTTACATCTTTGCGATCATCTTGCCGCCGGTTCTGGGTCTTGATCCGAAGTGGGGCGTCGCTGGATTGACAACATCCTCAGGCATTGCCGGATGGATTGAATATCTGTTACTCCGACGCTCGTTGAATTCGCGGATTGGTTCGACTGGTGTCGCGGCGATCTATTTAGTCAAGCTCTGGACCGCAGCCGGTATCTCAGCAGTTATCGGCTTTGGTCTCAAACAGATTCTTCCTCCCGTTCATCCGATTCCACTTGCGATTCTCGTACTGGGAACTTATGGAGTTCTGTACTTCGCGATCGGTGGCGGATTCCGGGTGCCCGAAGCACGTCGTATACTGAAGAACTTCATCGACGTGCCGAGGAGGTTGCTCGGCGCACGAAAGAAATAATCAGTCGCGACGGCGTCGCTCAAACAATATCGTGTCGCGCCAGACACCGCCGAGCATCGCGATTCGCTCACGCCTGCCAACTTCGCGAAATCCGCACCGCAGGTGTAGTTCGACGCTGGCAGTATTCTCGGGAAAGATCGACGCCTGGAGTGTCCAGATACCATTCTTTTCCGACTCAGCAATCAGCGCTTCAAGCAACGCGCGACCGATTCCCTTTCCTCTTGCGCTCTCAGTTACATAAACAGTGACTTCGGCGACACCGCGATATACGTCACGCTTTGATACCGGGCTCAAGGCGGCCCAACCGAGGACCTTTTCTTCGTCACGCATCACTAAACGCGCAAATGGTAAATGACCTTCGTTCCACTTCTCCCACGATGGAGCGTCAGTTTCAAACGTGCTGTTTCCACTGCGAAGGCCTTCGAGATAGATCGAGCGCACCTGCTCCCAATCACTCGCTCGCATTTGATCGATCATATACCTGTCGTGATAGCATGGGCGCCTTTAATTCCCAAGCCCAGTAGGAGAATCTCCCATGCAAAACCTCGACTCAGTTAAGTCCATTTACCAGGCATTTGCCGAAGGAGATATTCCGTCAGTACTCGGATCTCTAAGCCCGGATATCGCCTGGACCGAAGCCGAAGGCTTCCCTTATGCCGGAACGTATCATGGTCCAAGCTCAGTGCTCACTGACGTGTTTATGCGTTTAGGCACGGAGTGGGATGGATTTGCGGCAGTGCCGGATGAATTCATCGACGGTGGCGACACAATCGTCACCCTCGGCAAGTACAGTGGAACCTACAAGGCCACTGGTAAGAGCTTTCAAGCGAACTTCGCACACATCTGGAAGCTTCAGGATGGAAAGGCGATTCGCTTTATTCAGTACGTGGACACGCTGCTGGTCCATCGCGCACTGCAGGCGTAGCCACAGATTTACACGGATTGTTTACGGATTCGATCCGTTATCAATCCGTGTAATCCGTGGCTAAATTTATCCTCTTGAAGTCACGGCGGTATTCTGAAACGCTGCGATCACCCAACCCTGCTTTTCCTTAAGGCCGAGGATGAAACCCGACCGCTGGCGAAAAGTTGATGAACTCTTCGAGGCCGCCCTCGAGCACGAGCCTGGCCGTCGCGCCGCGTTCCTGGATCAGGCTTGCGGCAGCGACAAAGATCTTCGACGTGAAGTCGAGAAGATGCTCGGCTTCGAAAAGAAGTCAGAGGATTTCATCAAGACTGACGTTTTCGATGTTGCCGCGAAACTGATTACACAGCCTCGTGTCAAAGCCTCCTCATCTGCGATTACTTCCGAATCAATCGACGATGCGAGATTCGTCCCGGGCGACGTCCTTCTTGAACGCTATCGCATCGTCGGCCTACTCGGCCGGGGCGGCATGGGTGAGGTCTATCGCGCCGACGATCTAAAACTCAAACAGGCAGTTGCACTCAAGTTTCTTCCGGCTTCACTCAGTGCCGACGGAGCCGCCCTCGCGCGCTTCTATAAAGAGGTGAGCGTCGCACGTCAGATTTCACACCGTCATGTGTGTCGTGTTTACGATGTTTCCGAGTATCAGGGCGAGCACTTCATCTCAATGGAATATGTTCGCGGTGAAGAACTGTCATCGTTGCTCAAACGCATCGGCCGCCTGCCACAGGACAAAGCGATCGACGTCGCGCGCCAATTGTGCGCCGGACTCGCCGCCGTACACGAACGTGGCGTGCTCCATCGCGACCTGAAGCCTGCAAACATAATGCTCGACGAGCATGGCGAAGTTCGTATCGCCGACTTCGGCATTGCGGCACTAGCCACTGAGGACCGTCGCGAGATGTCAGGCACGCCCGCTTACATGTCGCCCGAACAACTCGATGGTCGCGAGTTGACGCCAAAGAGCGACATCTATTCGCTCGGTCTCGTGCTTTATGAAGTCTTCACCGGCAAGAAAGCTTTTGAAGCTTCGAGTATGCAGGAGTTATTGCGACTTCGACAGAGCGATTCAACTCCGACAAGTCCCGCTCAGTATGTGCCTGAATTGGATCCGTTAATTGAACGAGTCATCTTTCGCTGTCTTGAACGGGATCCCGCGAAACGACCTGCAACCACGTTGCAAGTTGCGGCTGCGTTACCGGGCGGTGATCCACTCGCTGCTGCGCTTGCTGCCGGCGAAACTCCATCGCCCGAGATGGTTGCCGCAGCGCCGAAACAAGGCGGTTTGAAGCCTGCGGTGGCGGTTTCGTTACTTGCTTCGGCGGTGGTCCTCCTCGTCGCCATCTGTCTGCTATCCCGAAAGGTGACGTTGTATCAGCAAGTTCCGCTAAACAAGTCACCTGAAGTCTTAAAAGATCGCGCCACGGAACTGGTGAAGAAGTTTGGATACACCGCGCCACCGGCGGACTCCGCATACGGTATGGCTCTGGACCGTGGTTATCTCAATTACGTCCACGACAACGATCCGTCACCGCAACGCTGGAACAGATTGAGCACTGGACAACCAGCCTCGATCTATTTCTGGTATCGACAAAGTCCGCGACCGTTCGAGGTTGATGATTCCAACATAACTGAATACGAACCGGCGCGAGATTTTCCCGGCATGACCACTGTGACATTGGACACACTCGGTCGCCTTCGTTCGTTCGACGCAGTGCCGCCTGAGAAAGGTTCGTCTTCTTCTCGTGAACCCGATTGGTCGCCGTTGTTCGTCGAAAGCGGATTGGACCAGACAAAGTTTCAGTCGGTTCCGAGTGTCTGGACGCCACCGCATCAAACTACTGAACGCGCCGCATGGGAGGGCTCATATCCCGATGCGCCCGATTTCAAAATACACATCGAGGCCGGCGCGTTTGAGGGCAAACCTGTCTACTTCGAGATTTTCGACGCGTGGGATCAACCGCGCGAGACACGGGCTTCCCTGGCGCGTTTTCGTGAACAAGTCCTGATTGTTCTGCTGCTGGCGCTATTTATTACTGTAGTAATCGGTAGCTCACTGCTGGCGTTGCGAAATGTGAAACTCGGACGCGGTGATCGCAAAGGAGCTTTTCGACTCGCTGCTTTCGTGGCGGCCGTATTCTTCTTGCGTTGGTTGTTCACATCGCATCACGTACCGACAGTGGGCGAAGCGTTCAACTTCATTTCGGGAGTTCAGAACATCTTATTCTGGACGTTTTTCTTCTGGGTGGTCTATCTCGCCTTCGAACCGTTTGTGAGAGGTCGCTGGCCGGATCGAATTGTTTCCTGGAGCCGCCTGCTTGCGGGCGGCTTCCGCGATCCACTAGTGGGTCGCGATATTCTCATCGGTGCAGTGTGTGGCCTGGGCGCCGTTCTCTGCAACTTCTATCTCGCGAATGTAATTCCGAGTTTATTCGGTTATCCTCAGGGGATTCCGTGGATGGATTTTCCCGCCACACAGTTACTCGGCATTCGTTCGTTTGCATTCGGCATCACGCAACAGATCTTCGGCGCTCTTTTGCAGTCGTTCATGCTGCTGTTTTTTCTGTTATTGCTGTACATCATTTTGCGCCGTGAACGACTCGCGGCCATTGTCTTAACGTTGATCATGGCTGTGACGCTGAGCCTGACGCACGAAACCGCCGCAGGTGTCCCCTTCGCCTGCATCTCAGTGTTACTGCTGATGTGGGCGTTGTATCGCTACGGATTGTTGGCATTAATAGTAGCGATCTTCTTCGTGCACCTGACTATCTTTTTCCCCATCACGGCGGACCTCTCCGCGTGGTACGCTGGTGATTTCGTGCTGGCGTCGATTATCGGTCTTGGACTCGTGGTATTTGGTTTCTACACCTCACTTGCAGGCCAGCCGCTTTTTCGCGGCTCGCTTTTCTCGGATAATGCGTGAGCCATGTGCGGTCGATTTACACTCAAGCAACCACCACGTCGAATCAACATCATCAATTTCGACGACTTTGATCTTCCAATCTTGCCGCCGCGCTACAACATCGCCCCGACGCAGGACGTTCTTACAGTTGTGGAGCGCGAGAAGATTCGTGAACCTCGAATGCTTCAGTGGGGATTGATTCCGTTTTGGAGCAAAGAACCCAAGGGAATCATCAACGCGCGCGTGGAGACGATTGCTGAAAAGGCGAGCTTCAACGAGTCGTTTCAAAAGCGACGCTGCCTGGTTTTTGCAGACGGATTTTACGAGTGGGAAAGAAGTGGGAAGATCTCGCAGCCTTACTATTTCAAGTTGAAGGATGGAGAACCTTTCGCATTTGCAGGTATCTGGGACAGGTGGCGCGCGAACGATCGTGTGATCACTTCGTGTGCAATCATCACCACGAAGGCGAATGAGCTGCTCTCAACCATTCACACCCGCATGCCCGTGATCCTGCCACCGGAGTTTTATGATTTCTGGCTCAACGAAGATTCTCGCGAACCTGAGCTCAAAGAAATTCTCACGCCCTTCCCTGCGTCAGAGATGACGAGCCATGCCGTCAGCTACGAAGTGAACGATGTAAAAAACGAAGGCGAACACCTGCTAGACCCCGTCGAACCCAACATCGGCGTGAATCTACGGTTGTTTTAAGCCACGGATTTCACGGATTTGATCCGGATACAATTCGTCTTTCCGAGTGATGAGAAGATCTCAAATCCCGCCCACGGCAGTGGGCGGATTGTTCAAGTCCTTTCTACTCGCAAGCCTCCTAAAAACCGCTGCAATCCCGCCAACGGCAGTTGGCGGATCGTTCAAGTCCACACTATTTATCGGTGCTTAACCACTTCATAATTAGTCCCGTTGTTAAGTCACCGCACGTGCCGGCGTATGCTGAAGCATTCCATAGCTGGTCCATTCCGCTCACGAGCAATAACTGCGGGTAGTGTTTACCCATGAAATACTGTCCGTTGTTCATCAACGAAAGCGCCACTTCTTCGATACTAATCTTGGGAACGATCCTGACGATCAAATGCAGATGGTCTGGCACTATGCTGACCTGGTCAATAGCGAACTCTCGCTCCGCTGCAACCTGCAACCAATATTCAGTTAAGGCTGCTCCCACCGTTGATGTAAACACACCTTTCCGTCGTTTTGTGCAGAACACCAGGTGATGGCTCAGGTTGAAGCTTGCGTGATCCGACGACAAAATTGCCGGCGTCTTCGCACGATATTTGAAGGCTGAGCAGGCAGCGAAGCTGATTTGAATACGTGTGATGATCGAGAAGATGGTAATCGTGATTTCCTGTGATCTCTGAGAGCAGAGTGGTGAGTTTCTCCTGCGCTTCCGTAAAGGCGAATATCTGCTTTCGACGATGTGTTCGGAAACAAAGATAGTAATGAAGCTGATAAGCCCAAGTGAGGGTCGTGTATGGTGTGAGGTACATTGTATGCGAACAATAAAGCGGATTTAGCACTTGATGCAAGGTGAACAGTGTGGACTTGAACGATCCGCCAACTCCCGTTGGCGGGATTGCAACGGTTTTTTGGAAGCGGGGTAGTAGAAAGGACTTGAACAATCCGCCAACTGCCGTTGGCGGGATTCAAATCGTGGTTGGATTACTAAGTCTAAAAATCTGATCAACCAGACGTCTCTGGCGCGACGAAGTTTGCGTCGCGCTTGATGACCCACTGTCCATCCGGTCGCTTCTTCAAGATGGTGAGAATGTGGCCCGAGTGTTTTTTCGACTCTCCGTCTTTGGTAAATGTCAGGCGGAGGAAGCTGCGCATCCAGGCCCAGTCGCCAATCACTTCGAGCTCTTTGATGTCGATCGTGGCGTTCATTTTAATGTCGTCCTGGTTCGCGTTCGCAAAGGCCTCTTTGCCAAACGGCTCTCGACCAGGCGTGATGAAAACAACATCGTCAGCCAGCAGATTAAGCAGCGTCTCAGTTTCGCCTCGCTTGCTCGCCGCCAGCCAGGTATCAACCATCTCACGGATTGCCTGTTCGTCATTTTGCTTAGCCGCCTGTTGACTCTGCATTACTTACCTTCTTGCGCGTGCAATAATGCCTGAATCAATCGTCTCGCCTGTTCGTGAAATCGCCTGAAAGTGCATCTGATCTCCGGCTACTTCAAACAGCATGAAGTGTAAGTCGCGGTCATACGACTTCTCTGTTAGTGGCGATGTGTCTTTAATGTCGCCCGGCCTAAGTTTGCCGCCTGCCCCGGAGACAAAGTAGTAAATCCCTTTCTGCGGCTTGATTCGTTCATACACGTGATCGTGGCCCGTCAGCACTACGTTCACGCCGTATTTGAGAAAGATCGGTTCGACAACTTCTCGCAGTTGCGAATCGGAGCCGTGACTCTTTGCAGACGAATAAGGTGGGTGATGGAAGAAACAGACCTTCCACTCCGATGTGTCTTTAGCCAGTTCAGCTTCCAACCACTGCACCTGCTTCTTGTCCATGTAGTTGCTGTTCAGAGCATAGAAAGCGACGTTGCCCTTCTTGATCCGGTAATACTCCTTGCCGTTCATATTAAAGTCGGTGAAATTCGTCTGTAACGCCTCGTCGTGATTTCCAAGGCTCGCATAGAACTTTACTTTGTTGTTGAGCAACACCTTGTACGGTTCAGAAAACTTCTTCTCGAAATCTTTCGGCGCTTCACCGCCATACATGTTGTCGCCCGTCATCAACACAAATTCGAATGGGAAGACCGCGTGATACTGGGCCATCATGGTCCCGACTTGTCGCTGTGCTGAACTGCCGGAACCGGTATCGCCTATCACCGCAAAGCGAACTGAGCCGTCTTTGACAGGCAGCGTCAGTTTTACAGGCGCGTTCTTAACGTCTGTGTTGCTGAGTCGTTGTGCAGATGCCGGTATGAAAAGAGTTGCACTAATGAGTAGCGCAAGCAGGAAATTACGAGTATGAATTCTTCGCATGATTTCGTCACTCTCCTCAATCACGGTAAAGCGTCCGGCATGTAGTCGATGATTACGTTGCTCTCACGATCGACTAGCAACATATTTCGTCCCACAAATCGGTACCTGACTTCTTTGGGCAACTGGGGCAGTTTTGTGAGGAGCGTCGCGGGCATTTCCGAGAACTCAGCCGTTTGCGCGTATGGATAGTTCACTCGCAGGACCACGCCTTGTGTTTCAGCTTCAAAGATCGTCTCGCGCAGTTGTTGTCGATCCTTTCCCTGAAATTCCATTTTTAACGTGCGACGAATGTAGTCGGCCGTTTCGGGTCGAAATAGTTCGCCTCGTTTTGCGCCCGCGCGTGCTGAACGCATTGATTGTTCGAGAGCTGTGCGATAAGCGTGAATCTGTTCGGGCGTGCTGTCTTTCGAGAGCTTTGGCGCGTTCTCTCTGAGCTTGCTGCGAAGGTCAACGTAGTCCTTAACCTGTTTTTCGAAAGTTTGAATGGTAGTTTTGTCCGCAGGTGAAATGACGGCCGGTGGCGCCAGGGCTTGATTGTTCTGCGCAACGACTGAAGTGGAAAGCAGCGCGCACACTACGACGCACAGATATTTACAGTATGTCTGCAATTTCATATCCGTTGAAAACGCAAGGAAGGTGCCAGCTATCATGGTAGGTAAAACAGCGCGTGTTTGAGACGAACATGCGCTCTGTTTTCGTCCTGTTGTACTAAGTTCGTTCATTGTGGCACGAACGATACCTCGTCGCGTGATAGACTCGCGGCCGTGAATCGCCACTTGTTGTTAACATTCGTTGTCATTCTTTTGTGCCCTTACGTAGCGGCGGCCCAATCAGAATTCACTGCTGTAGACGTCTTTTTGAAATCGATCTTGTCCGGCGAAGCTCGTCTGAACGCTAAAGCAGAAGGCGATCTTAATGGTGATGGACTCGCGGATTGGACCGGACTGATTCACCGGGAAAAACCGGACGAGGCGCCGACATATCAACTCTACGTGCTGCTGCGTCAGCCACAGGGCGGTTATCGTGTCGCAGAGCAGACAAAGGCGGAAGAGATCGCCGGAATGGGATGTTGCTGGGTCGAAGACTTACGAATCGAGCGCTCGAGTATTTACATTCAGAGCAACGCAAAGACTGCCGCGACGATGGAAGCCGCCACGCATCAGTTCAAGCTACACAAAGGTCAATGGCGTCTGGTTGGAATCAGGATCTATTACATCGATCACAGTACCGACGTCACCACCGACACCGACATGAATGTGTTAACGGGAGCGGTCGTTGAGAAACGTCAAAAGGGCGACCGCAAACCGACCGTGCGAAGGCGCAACAAGAAGTTTGGTGTTTACCTGCTCAAGGACTTTGATTTTCTAAACATGTTCGGGACTTAATGGAAGCCCGCGAAGCGGGCGACAGCCCTGTTCCTCTAAAGCGCTGTCGCCCGCTTTGCGGGCTCACATGTTTCTTTTGGCATTTTTTCCTGGGGCTTGCGCCCCAGGCTTTATGCTGCCGCCTGCTTCGCAGGCTCGCTTCGTTATTTCGCAGGCTCGCTCGTCTATTGCAGGCTCGCTTCGTCTATTGCAGGCTCGCTTCGTCTATTTGCAGGCTCACTCGTCTATTTCGTAGGCTCGCTTCGTCTATTTGCAGGCTCACTCGTCTATTTCGTAGGCTCGCTTAGACTAATTCAACAAACGGGACCGGCGCTCACATCATAGTCAACATCCGTATCGCCCATGCTGGTCTTTTCTTTCGCTAGTTGCTCAAGAACTTCTGTCAGCGCCACTAAATCGATCGGCTTTGTGAGGTGTGAGTAGAACCCTGCGGCGCGCGCGCGTTCGATGTCATCGCTGCGGCCGAAGCCCGTGATCGCGACGACCGGAACATCCTGTCGTCCATCAATCTTTCGTAGTCGCTCGAGGAACTCAAACCCATCCATCTCCGGCATCGAAATGTCGGAAAGAATCACATCGAAATCATTCTCACTCGCGATTCGTAAAGCATCCGCGCCATTTGTCGCCGTCACAACGCGCGCTCCTGCAAGTTTGAGCAGTTCCGACATCATCGTGATCGAGTCTTCAGAGTCATCAAGGACCAGAAAACTCGTCTGCGAAAACACATTGAGTTTGGGAGCCACCGGAGCGGAAACAGCGAGTAACCCTGTTTCGCGCAGCAGCGGCAGACGCACAGTGAAACGCGACCCTCGATTTGGGCCACCCGATTCAGCACTGATTGTTCCGCCGTGAAGTTGGACGAGTTGTCGCACCAATGCGAGACCGATTCCCATCCCGCCATGCCGGCGGCGATTACTGCCATCCGCCTGACGAAACATTTCAAAAACGTGAGGCAAAAAAGCCGGATCGATTCCCTGCCCTGTATCCGTAACAACGAACGCAGCTCTGTCACCCTCATTGTTCAAACTGATCTCAATGCTGCCGCCTGACGGCGTAAACTTCACTGCATTATTCAAAATGTTCCACGCGATTTGCTGCAATCGCAGTCGATCTCCTTCGACGAGTAAAAGCTGCTCGCTCGCATGAAGACGAATTTCAACTCCCTTTGTGGCGGCATCTGTACGTACAGTCTCAACGGCGTTATCAATGATCGCCGGGAGTGAAACTGTTTCCTGGTTTAACGAAATCTTCCCTCTTTGCAGACGCGACAGATCGAGCAGATCATTTATCAACTGCGACTGCGACTGAGCGTTTCGTCGCAACGCTTCTCCCATCTGGATCAGCTGCGGTGATTGTTCGATCTCTTTCATACGCAACAACAGTTCCGAGTAACCAAGGATGACGTTCAAGGGATTGCGCAGCTCGTGTGATAACGTCGCCAGGAACTCATCCTTGAGCTGATTCGCCTTCTCGGCCGCGTCACGTGCTTCCTCGACGCTCTGCAGCAATCGCTCACGTTCGGTTTCGGCGCGCAATTTTCCAATCGCGGTCCAGGTGCGCTCGGCAACGGTCTGCAACAGCGCTACTTCTGCCTTCGTCCATTCTCGCGGCTGCTCGACACTGGCCCATAACGAGGCTACCCAACGTCCTTCGCGCATCAGAGGAACCGCAACATACGCACGCTCGCCGGTCGACTCATAACTTCTGTGATACTCGGCAGCCGTGCGCGGATCAGTTTTTGAGTCGTTATTGACGACCGTCTTTCCCTGCTGCATTTGAAGTGAAGTTACGCTGCTGTACTCAGAAATCCGATGCTCGCCAGCGACCGAGGGGACGCCGTCGCAGTAATCGCGATAAACAATCTCCAGGTCGCGTTCGACATCAGTCTCATTGAACAAACAGCGACGCACGTCGAGATGAATGCCGACTTGCTCCGCTACCGCATACGACAACTCATACGGATCGCGTAGCGTTCGAATTAACTCACTAACCCGGAAGAGTACGTCGAGACGGTTCTCTGCGCGTCGTTGTGCGAGGTCGACACGACGGCGTTCCCTGTCGCTGCGATTGAGCGACAGTGCCGTCAACCAGATCAAAATGCCAAGGAGCAGCAAAATCGACAAAACAAACGCGGCATTCGCAAAGCCCTGACTGATCCACTCCGACGACCGAACGATAGTTCGAATCCAGCCCAGGAGAATCACCACCAAGAAGGCCGGTAACATGCGACGCGCAACTATGGCCCCTGGACTGTTTCCCAGAAGCCCAGCAAGAGGATCACGGTCGGGACGTGCAAGCAGAATTGCACCGCACAGACTTAAGAATGCAAAAACGGTGTGAATGGCGATTGTGAAATGGCGTGCGAGAGGTTCGGGTTTCTCAATACCATAGAAGTAGTAAAGAAAAACCAGCAGAGTAATGGTTACAATTGCCAGTATGGAAATCGTCGAAAGGCGAAACCATCTGCGCGATCGTGCGTCGAGGAACGAAAGCGCGATGCCGAGAAAGGTGAAGTTGAGCGAGGCGGCGACACCCATGCGACCCGGAAAGGACTCACCCGCTTCAGCCACCGATTCGCGGAAGAGCAACTGATCGAGACCGGAGTTCCAACCAAGAAGGTGCTCACTCAACGTGATCAATCCTACGGTCCCGACGAGTACAGCAAGCAGAACCGCGATCCGGCGTTTGGTTAGCGACGCGGAACTGTCCTGAATGAGAAAAACAGAAACCGACACAAGCATGAGACAAACTGCGGTGTTTGCCTTCATCGTTACTAATGTTGGATAAATTCGTTTGAGCACCGTGACGTTGAAAATCCAGCCCATCAACGCCATACCACCGATACAAAACGCCAGTGCCGCCAGGCCTATTGAGAAGGCTCTGTAGTGTTTAAGGTGTCGCGGATCTCCGAATGAAAAGTCGGGCATTGAATGCATAAACTGATTCAGCGCCGTGGGGAAGACGGCTCAGGGATTGATTTCAGATTCAGGGGGTTCTGCTGTGAGTCTATCCTGCCGTGCACCGTTCGACAAGGCATGCCACAAAAAGGCACAAAAGTCACAAAATGAAAAATCATTCTTTTTCTGTTTTGTGCTTTTTGTGCCTTTTTGTGGCTAATCGTTTTTGTGGCTAGTGTTCGAGGTGATAGGGCACGCTGGTCACAATCACGCCTTTCTTGAAAAGCAGCGAGCCCTTCAAGAGCAGTGAGCTTTGATTGTGCAGCGCGTGTTGCCACCACTTCGCAGGGATGAATTCGGGAAGGACCACTGTGATGATCGTGTCGGAATTTTCTCGAGCGAGACGCCCGATGTGTCGTAACAACGGGCGCGTCAGTTCACGATACGGCGAAGGCAACACTACGAGTTGCACACCGGCGCCCAAACGTTCCCACTTGTCTTTTATACTCGCCGTCGCGCCCTCTTCGAGGTCAACGTAAACAGCTTGCACCCTGTCAGAGCCGATCGAACGTGCATACTGAAGCGCCGAAACAACGCCCCGGTGTATCCCAGAAATGGGAACCACGACAGTGTGTTTTATCGGCCGTAACGGCGCCAACCCCTCGGTTGAAAGCTGCTTCGCGACCATCGCGTAGTGCTTATGAATTGATTTAAAGAGAAACACGAGAAGTGGGATTACAACGACAACAATCCATGCGCCGTGAATAAACTTAGTCGCAACGAAAACACACAGCACAACAAACGTGGCCAATGCACCAACAGCATTAATCGCGAGCGACTTCTTCCAGTTCGCGTGAGCATTGACCCGCTCGCGTAGCCAATGGACCACCATGCCCGACTGCGATAACGTAAACGACAGAAAAACGCCGACTGCATAAAGCGGAATCAAACGCGACGTATCACCACCAAACGCAATCACCAGGACGCCCGAAAAGATCGCGAGAATCACGATGCCGTTCGAGAAGACCAGCCGGTCACCGCGATTTGCAAACTGCCGGGGCAGGAAACGATCGCGCGCCAGCAGACTCGAAAGCCGTGGGAAGTCAGCGAAAGCCGTATTCGCTGCGAGGACCAGGATCGCCGCAGTTGCTGCCTGCACCAGGTAATAAAACCATGCCAGTGGGCCAGTGAACATGATTCGCGCGAACTGCGAGATCACTGTCTCACTCTCTTTCGGATGCACTTGGTACAAGTAAGCCATCACACTTGTTCCGAGGAACATCGTCGTCAACAGTATCGCCATCCAGATCAGCGTCGTCGCAGCGTTATGCGCTTCCGGTTTCTTGAATGCCTGCACACCGTTTGAGATCGCTTCAATACCTGTGAGCGCCGCGCAGCCATTCGAGAAGGCGGCCAGCAACAGGAACAACGTCATCGGTTGCAGCCCGTAGCCTTCGGCAATCTTCATTTCTTCTGTGCTCGGAACCGGAGCAGCGCCGCCGTAAAGGAAATAATGAAAGAGACCAAAGATAATCATGAACAGGAAACTGACTACAAAGACATACGTTGGCGTGGCAAAGAGTGCTCCCGATTCGCGCACGCCGCGCAGGTTTGCAATCGCGATGAACGCGATGAAGATCAAACACAGTATGACTTTGTGTTCGCTAAGCCAGGCGTAGTGTGTTCCCTGCACTGCTGATGTAATTGCCGCAACGCCGGCGGCGATCGACACCGACACCGTCAAAACGTAATCGACGAGAAGTGATGCGCCTGCAATCAATCCCGGCGTTGTTCCGAGATTTTCTTTGGCAACGATGTAAGCCCCACCGCCCGATGGATAAGCATGAATAGTTTGGCGGTAACTGGTCGCAACAATGCCAAGCAATACCGCGATCCCGATCGAGATCGGCACCACATAATGAAAAGATCCACTCGCAGTCGCGGCCGCAGCAACGGCGAGCACAAGCAGGATCTCTTCGGTTGCGTATGCTGTCGATGAAAGGGCGTCAGATGAAAAAACGGCGAGTGCAGTCTTCTTCGTGAGCCGTTCGTGGACCGCCTGTTCAGTTCTCAGTGCCCTTCCAACCAGTAACCGCTTAATCGCAGTGGCCATTTAACGTTTTCTCGCCGAGGTCCATGCAATGGCCGCCAAGAATGAGTAGCGGAATACCGATGATGAGCAGAGCAATGCCAACCGCATGTAAGGCCGGATGAAGGTGCGCGTCGAGTAACCAGTCGGTAGTCAGCACAAAACCGATCACAACCGAGAGGACCGCACCAACAAAACATCCGACCGCTCCCAACCACTCCCAAGCACTTGGCTCACGTTCGATTCTTACTTCACTCATAAACCCAACTTACGCTTCGCCACGTAAAAAGGTCGTAAAGGGTTCATAAAAAGTTTGTAAAGATAATCAGTCAAAAATCCGTGTAAATCCGTGGCTAATTCTGGCCGGAATCGAAGCGGTAGCCGATCCAAGGTTCGGTGAGGATGTAGCGTGGCGTGGCTGCTTCAGGTTCGATTTTCTTGCGGAGATTGCCGACAAAGACGCGGAGGTACTCGTTCTGCTCGACGTAGTTACCTCCCCACAATGCAGCGAGAAGTGTGCGGTGTGTTAATACTTTGCCCGAATGCTTGATGAAATAGACCAGGAGATCGAATTCTTTCGGCGTCAGGTGAATCGATTTGCCTCGCACTGTGATCTCGCGCGTTTCCAGATCGACGTGAAAGTCTCCCGAGTCGAGAATTGTCGGCGTGGCCTCATTCATCGGCGGAGCATTTGCACGCCGCAGTGAGGCCCTGACGCGCGCCAGCAACTCGTCAATCCCAAACGGCTTGGTAACAAAATCGTCGGCGCCGAGATCGAGCGCTTCCACCTTCGTCTTCTCTTCCCCTTTCGCAGACAACACGATGATCGGGACCTGCGACACTGCGCGCAAACGCCGGCACAACTCGAGACCATCGACGTTCGGCATCGCCAGATCGGTAATGACCAGATCCGGATGCCAATCGTTAAAAGCCTCGAATCCAGCCTGACCATCGGCCGCCGCCCGCACGTCGTAACCGCGCGACTTCAGTCCGGTCCGTAGTACACGCATTAGTTGCGGCTCATCGTCAACAACAAGAATGCGTGGCTGATCCGTCATCGCCTCTCAACAGTCGCAGCCGTATGCTGCGTTTCTTCGACCACATCGTCATCACCAATCGGAAGTGTAAACACTACGCGTGTTCCCTTTCCGCCACGTCCTGATTCGATCGAGATCGTTCCCTCGTGCGCTTCTACGATTCCTTTCGCAATCGCCAGGCCCATACCCATGCCTGTTGGTTGATGATTGCGAACGTCTCCATCACGCGTGGCGCGAAAGAATTTATCAAAAACCCTCTCGCGCAGATCGCTCGGAATGCCAGGGCCTTCGTCTTCCACTCCCATCTCTATCAACTCATCACCCGCGCGTCGAGCACTGATTCGGATGACTGATCCTTTCGCTGAATACTTCGCCGCGTTATCGATCAGCGTGTAGACGACTTCACTCACAGCACGTTCATCAACGCGGACACCCGGCAACTCTTTTTCAACGTCGAGTTCCACCCGATGCTGGCGCGTGATCGGCTCAGCTCGTGCCAAAGCAGCCGAAATGATCTCGTCAACAGCACCCCAGCGCCGTCGCAGTTGCAGCTCGCCTGCTTCGATGCGAGCCAGTTCGATCAGTCCGCTAATAAACCGGCTCAGACGATCGCTCTCTTCATCGATCACTTCCATCATCTCGACTCGCGACTCCGCGTCTAGCGCAACCCGCGGCTCGCCGTTAATACGACCACGAACTTCATCAAGCAGTGTCGTAATCGAGGCTTTGATTGACGTCAGCGGTGTGCGCAGGTCATGTGTGACTGCGTCGAGCAGCGCGGACTTCAGTTTCTCACTCTGCCGCAGAGCTTCCGCGTGACTGGCACGCTCGAACGCGTCGCGCAGCTCGGCGTAGAGACGTTCAATCTCGCGTCTTCCTGTTTCCGCTTCTTCGGCTCGTTTTCTGGCGCTGCCGGAAAGCTGCCCGGCGGTTACGGCAGTAACAAGAAAAGCGAGGAGCGCAATCCAGTTGTCGGTCGCGGCAATCGTGAAGGTTCCGAAAGGAGGTAGAAAGAAGAAGTTGAAACAGAGCATCGCGAGGATAGAAGCCGCCAACGCAGGCAAACTTCCCCAGCGAGTCGCGATGAAGAGAACATTCAGCAGCAGTGCAAGCGAAACCGTGGCCGCATTGACGTGTTCGCCGATGATTTTGAGGAAGAGGGTTAACGCGCCAACACTCAACGCGGCTACCACATAACCGGCCCACTTATGGTCCAACAGCGACCGTCGCATGCAGGCTATTGTATGACAGCAACCACAGATTACACAGATTGGATTAAGCGGATTTGCGTCCAGTTGCGATGAGCATCTGCGTCGGGAATTTCATCTGGTTGTTAGGGAAGAACTCTGCGACGGCCTCTACTACTTCCCTTGCAATTTGAGTTTGCTCGGTGGTAGGTAGTTTAGCGAGTTTTTCGCGCAGAGTGTCTGAAGTCTGTGAGCGCATGGTCCAGAACTCGAGCGCTGAGACGGGTGCTTCGAGATCGAAACTCACAATCTCGTCTCTAACGTCAGTCGCGCCTGCTTGTTTCATGACGCCGGCCAGTTTACCCGGCTCAGCAAAACGAAACGCATTCGGCGCGTCCGGATCCTCCACCGCCTTGACGTGCTGGTCCATCACGCCCGACACGAGATAACAGAACGGATTGACGTCGCTCTTGTACCAAACTGCGGATGCAAGTGAACCACCTGGTTTCACCACACGAAGCATCTCGCGCATCGCGCCCACTGCATCGGGAAAGAACATTACGCCCAGCCTGCTCACCACCACATCGAATGCGTTGTCAGGAAAAGGCAGCGAATCAGCAGTACATTGCCGAAACTGAACGTTCTTCAAGCCACGCCGGTTCGCTTCGCTACGAGCGGCTTCAACCATCTCCGCGATCGCATCCGTGCACGTCACCGACCCGCTTGGTCCAACTCTTTCAGCAATCGTAAGCGACGGCTCGCCTGCTCCTCCGGCCACGTCGAGTACAGACTGTCCTTCATGAATCCCCGCACGCTCGATCATCGCCTCGGTGAGCGGTGCAAACATCCTGGCAATAGTGTCGCTGTACTTGGTCCAGTATGCGGCCGTCTCTCGCCAACCATCCAACATTTCGACAGGCTTTTCGGAACTCATCATGTCGATCTTGCAAATCGTGTTAATCCTGTCAAACTACTACCCTCGTTCGTTCACAAACGCTCTCAGCCGTTGCTGAATCTCATCACGCACGCGCCGGAAGACCGCGAGCCTCGCAACTGCATCACCTTTAGCTGCCGCAGGATCATCAAAGCTCCAATGGATTTGCTTTGCTTCGCCTGGAAAAATCGGACAGTGTTCTCTCGCGTTATCGCAAACAGTGATCACGTAATCGATCTTCTGATTCGTAAATTCATCCACTGACTTCGAGCGATGGTGCGAGATGTCGATGCCGATCTCACGCATCGCCTCGATCGCCTCCGGTCTCACACGGCTCGGCGAAACTCCCGCACTCGCAACCTCATAAACGTCGCCCGCCATATGCCGCAGCAACCCCTCGGCCATCTGACTTCGCGCGGAATTACCCGTGCAAAGAATTAACACTCGTTTACGCTCACTCATCGCAAATCTATCTCGTCAATTGAAAGAGATTATGCGCCTTTTCGTGGCTAAAATCAGTTCCGCACTCGCATATGTGTCAAGCCATATATTGACCGACGTGCTAAAATCCCAGCCATGAGCAGGACGGCCTGCGGGACTTGCGAGAACTGCATAATGAACAACAAAACACGCCGCTTGCTCCTCATAAGCAATTCGACGCTGCATGGTAGTGGCTATCTCGATCATGCCGAGACGGAGATTCGAGACTTCCTCGGCGAATTGAAACGCGTTTTATTTGTGCCTTTCGCGCTGTTTGATCGAGATAAGTATGCGGCGACGGCCCGGGCGCGATTTCAAAAGATGGGATACGAGCTGACGTCGATTCATACTGCTGCAAATCCGGTGCAGGCGGTCGAGGAAACTGATGCGATGTTCATCGGGGGTGGCAATACGTTTCGATTGTTGAAGACTCTTTACGAATTCGAGCTGCTCGATGTTATTCGTGAAAGAGTTGATGCGGGCATGCCTTACATCGGATCGAGCGCCGGTTCAAACATGGCATGTCCAACGATCAAGACGACCAACGACATGCCGATCGCCCAGCCGCCATCATTCAACGCGCTCGGCCTCGTGTCGTTTCAGATCAATCCGCACTATCTCGATCCCGATCCCCACTCAAAGCACATGGGAGAGACGCGAGAAGAGCGTATCATTCAGTTTCTTGAAGAGAACGAAACGCCGGTGGTGGGACTGCGCGAAGGCGCGCTGCTGCGTATCGAGAATGGCGAGACGATCCTGAGAGGGTCGACAGGCGCTCGGATCTTTCGGAGAGGATTTGAGCCGGTTGAAATCCTGCCTGGCGCGAAGCTCGATGGGTTCTTTTAGACAGGATTTACAAGATTTTCATGATTAACAAGATGACATCCGGCTTTGCCTCAAAAGTCGGAAATCAGTCTGCGGAGCGCCAAAGGCGCGGAATATGATAGCCAGGGGCAAGCGCCGAGCAGAGCGAGGCGCGTCGCCCCTGGGTCCACGCGTAAACAACCGTGAAGCTCTGAAAGAGCGCAATAATAGCGAAGATATTTCGCACTTTCAGTGCTCTCTTCAATTGGTTTCCGATAACCAGGGGCGACGCGCTTCGCGCTTGCCCCTGGCTATCATATTTCGCGCCGTTGGCGCTGCGCCCGACTGGATTCCGACTTTTGAGGCAAAGCCATGACATCCTGTAAATCCTGCAAATCTTGTTAATCCTGTCCCCATCTACCTAACCTAACCAGCCGCCACGAAACCCCGCACGCCGGAGTCCATCGACAATGTAAGGACACCGCCGCATCAATCTCCAGATCAAACCCGTCCGGTAGTTCTCGATCATCATGATGATCGGTCCCTGGTCTAATCCGAAGTATCCGCTCGAAACCCACCCCTTTTGCTTTTTGCTCTTGAACGTCGGGTTGTAGCTACATTTGAAACCGTACTTGTTTGTAATCTCCGGATGGTCTGTGTTGAGACGCTGCAATGACGGCAACACGACTTCCGGTGCGAATGGCAGTGACGCCGCAACCGCCCACGGCGCCAACGTTCCATCGTCAGGACCATAAGGAATCGATCGCGCTTTGTAATCGAAGAAGCGTACCCGGCGTCCATTGATGCGTTGCTGAGCCGGTCCTGGACCATCGCTGGCAGTTATTCCCCAACGAAACCGATCGTAACCAACAAACTTCTTCGGATTCCGCATCGCGTATGCCTGTTGCGCGTAGATCGCGCGACGGCTGTTCTCAAAATAATTGATCGCCTTTCCCCTCATGTATTCATCCTGAATTCCGCGAAAGTCGATCCACATATGCGACAGGTGATGAATAAAGAGCGGGCCGGCATAAAGAAACTCGTGCCCGTAGACGTTCTTCCATTGATACGTTCTGGTCCAGGCATCGTAACTCTCCGCCGGCAACGGGAAAGTCGGTGACGCAAGACCCAACACATACAGAATCAACGCTTCACTGTATCCAGTCCAGCGATACTTGATGAATCCTCTTTCCGGTCGCCAACCATGCGAGACGGTGAGAGCGCCATTCTGCGCCCAGCGCCAATCGGCGCGTTGGTAAAGCGCTTCGGCGAGCGTCTGAATCTCACGTTCACTCTTAGTCTCACCATTGAAATAACACGCCGCGGTGAGCGCGCCTGCGAGCAAATACGTGGTGTCGATTGTTGATATTTCACATTTGCCGGCGCGTCGTCCGGTCTTCATGTCGAGGAAGTGATAGTAGAAGCCACGATATCCCGTCGCATCTTTCTCTTTCCCTTGGGGGGAGTCATGAAAAAAGCGAAGCGTAGTTAACGTGCGTTTCACGGCCTCCGTTCTGCTCAAGTATTTCCGCTCGACCGCGATCGGATAAGCCGTCAGCGCAAAGCCAACAGCGGCGATCGAGGAAAACGAATCGCGCCGGGTGCTGTCAGGAATAAGTCCGTTCTCGGGATTTATCTCGTCGGCAAAGTACTTAAACGTGTCGCGTTCCAGCGCCTCGAGTTCCTCATCTGTGAGCGACGGCTCCAATACTTTCATTGCTTTTCCCTGCGCGGTTTGAAATCTATTGTAATCGCCGCCACCGCGTGTGGCGGTAAACTCACTTTTAGAAAAACTGATCCATCATGAAACCGCATCGGCTGTTTTTCAGAGGCGAGTTGAGACGCTTCCTCAAGACTTTCGACGTCCTTATCACTCAAATACTCCGGCTCACCCATCTCCTGCCACAAGCGTTTCGGGTTTGCATGATCTTCGTCGATGCGTCGTATGCGCGCACCCGTCGGCTCCTTCGCGTTGTCAAGGCGAATATGCAACTCCTCCGTTTCGATCGAGTGACCCGGCGTCGTGTGATTGGTGAGCAAGATAGTCACACTTGAATCTTTTTGAATCACAGAACAATCGACAGTTTCATGCAAACCGTCGACGAGCGATTGCCTTTCACCAAGATCGTGAAACAGCTCGAACGCGCGATACGACGGCTTGGGAATGCCATGCAACGTGAGCAGTCCAAAGCCGCCATGAAACGGTTTTGACGGAAAGTAGCCTTCTTCAAAAATGTCGGAGAAGGTCCAGAAGCTGTAGCCGTCTACAAGACCGTTTGCTTCGAGAATGGTTGAAGCTACGAAAGCGGCCGCGTAAGGTTCGTCGTGCAATGGATCCCACAGGACCGACGACGAGTTCCATTCGGTGTAATAGACCGGCCGGTTACGAGAGTGGCGGCGAGTGTTCTGCGCGACTTCGCGCATGATGCCGCGCTGGCTTTTGAAGAGTTGGAGCTCAATGTCGCCGTTTCGCTCAAAGCCATCATTAGGATAATAATGCGTGCTGACAAAATCGCAGGCGACGTCGTTTCGATCACAAAAATTAACAAACTCCTCGATCCATTCGCTCTTCGCTGTCGCTGGTCCACCAACCTTGAGTGACGGCGAGACGCTTTTGATCGCTTCAGCAGTGTGTCGATAAAGCTTGAAGTAATCGCGCTGACTTCCGCTCCAAAAATTCTTCAGATTGGGTTCATTCCAGACTTCAAAAAACCAGGTGGAGACTTCTTTTTCACCGTAACGATCGACGAGATGAGAAACTAGACGCTCAATGAGCGCGGCCCATTGTTTGTAATCTTTCGGCGGCGTCACATTAGCTTCGTAGCGGAAAACTGTTCTCTTGCCGGAAGCTAGTGCTTTTGGCATGAAGCTCAGCTCGACAAACGGCTTCATGCCGTTCGCTAGCAGGAAATCGAAGACCTGATCGGAGTTGAAGAACGAGTAAACAAACTGGTCGTGGTCACGATGCAACATGCCCATGTCGTCAGACAAGAGGCCGTGAAAACGAACGTACCTGAAGCCTAATTCTTCGTGCGCTCGTTTTAACTGCTGCTGCCAGTCAGATCGCAACGCCATGCGAGCATGGTCGCTGCCGATTGTGTGTTCCCAAAAGTGCGGGAGTGGCGTCGTTGCTTCTGCGAGGTCGCAGAAGAAAGTCAGTCTACTCACAGAACGTTTCGTATTGCGCGCCGGCTCAATTCTGCCGTCGCTCCATAAACAAGATGTGAAGCTAACGCATAAGCATGGGTCGAGACCGGATACTCGGTTGGTCCCTTAGAGAGTCCCAGCAGCGGTACTGAAATCTCATCGGCAAGAAGCCAGAACGCGGCGCCAAACGGAACTCCCGCTCCAGCCGTCACCTGTGGTGTTACTTCAGCAAGTGCTCCGTACAATCCACCAGTCACAGTACCAAAGGCATAATGTACCGCAGCGCCGGCAGGCTTCTTCTCGCTCTCCTGTAACTCGTGTCCGAAGACTCCTTTGGAAATTACCTTGGCGGTTTCAACAGTAGCGTCGTCCTGCTCTTGTGCATCCTGAGTCTGGTCGCCGCTTGAACCTTCGCTCGGCTGCATCGACTGTGCGCCGTGTGGCTTCTCAGCACCTTCCTGTATGCGAGTCCATGCTGCCTGAAACTGATTCATGGTCCATGAAGCGACGAGACCGCCGGCAAGTCCGGCCATCAGACCTTTCCAAACATTTCCTTCACCATCACGCATTGGTCCAAACCCCTTTCATCTGGCTCTGTCTAAGAATACTTTTGGGTGCGCTCTTGCCGCGGATTTCGCATTGACTGCACGCCAGGCGGCATACGCAGCGAAACCAAGTCCGGCCAACAAAGACCCGGCGATAAATGGATGCACCGAAGCCTTCGTGTAAACGCTTGATTCTGCGACATGACCGGAATAACCACCGCGTTCCTCACCGTCGCTTAAAGGAGTGTGCAAGTTATCGGGACCACCATTGAGTTTTGGCTGACTTGTTTTCTGCCAGCTAAACATAGTGGCCTCGATCCACTTATCGGTGAGTCGTGGAGCATGATGCCCAGCCTCTGCGAACATCTTGCCCCCGCCACCGACATACAAGTCACGTTCTGAATTTTCAGCGCAGTGGAGAATTGCTTCCGCGACGAGATCCGGCGCATAGACCGGCGGCGGGTTCTGTGGCTCGACAGCCATCAGATTCTTTGCATGCTGAGTGTAAGGCGTGTCGATCGCGCTCGGCTTAATCAACGTTACTGAAATCGGGGCGCCTTCTTCTTCAAGTTCGATCCGGAGTGCGTCGGTGTAACCTTTAACAGCGTGCTTGCTTGCGCAATAAGTTCCCTGGATCGGAATTGCGATATCAGAAAGAACGCTACCGACGTTGATAAGTGCGCCGCCTCTGTTCCGAAGATGCGCGCAGGCGACCATTGAACCATGGACGACGCCCCAATAATTTGTTTCAAACAAGCGACGCTGGTCCGCGAGTGACTGGTCCAGGATGGCGCCGTAGATCGACACGCCCGCGTTGTTCACCCACGTGTCGAAACCGCCGAAATGTCGGATGGCTTCGTCGGCGATCTTATGCACGTCGTCGAAGTTTCCCACATCTCCGACGACATAGATCGCCTCACCGCCACTGTTATTAATCTCATCAACTACGCGATCGAGTGCGTCCTCATTTCTTGCGTTGAGCACCAGTCGCGCGCCGCGTTTGGCCGCCAGTCGAGCAGTCACCAAACCAATCCCCGACGACGCCCCGGTAATCACAATCACTTGATCGGATAATTTCTTCAGTTTGAAATCCATGAAAGCTCCCTTGTACAAGACGGTAGAGGTCTAAACCTGAGCAACTTCGTTGCCACAAAGATTCTCTCGATGTTTTCTGAAGTTTTGAGGAACCGCTGTATGCGTCTGATACACGGAAGCTTGAGGCGGGGGCATGAACGCGGATGAACACAGATCGGAATTCAATCCGTGTTCATCCGTGGCTAAATTGATCTACCGTTCTTCAAGCACTGACAGAATGTTTCCTGCCGGATCTTTGAACCACGCGATTATCGGTCCCTGTGGACCACGAGCGATGCCGCGTTCGTCGGTTTTGATGTCAGGCAAGTCGTAGTGTTCGAGTTTCACACCCAACCCCCTGAGTTCATCGACCGCCTCTTCAATGTCATCAACGTGAAAATTCAGAACCGTGAAAGAGGCCGGGGTGTGGTTTGGTTTGGAATATAAGAATACGACGTTGTTGCCTGTATGAAGTTCAAGTCCTTCCGGCGTTTCCTTGACCTCGAGTCCGAGAGTTTCTCCATAAAACTGTTTGGCCTTCGGCAAATCGTTTATAGAAAAACTACTAAACGATTCCGCCTCTTTGAAGATACTCGATGCTTTCTTTCGGCTTGGTGATGCTGCCGCTTTTGCTGTCATTAGAGTCCCCTTTCAATTACGAATTCAGGGTCCATTAAACACACAACAAGTTCCCTACGTGTCGCAGTTCTTCGATCTCACTGTTACGTTTTCGTGGCAGTATCAGGATCGAACAGTAATGGGAAGAATTGACCGTCCATCTTTTGTCCGGCAGGAATAGCAGGCACGCCTTCGAGGGGAGGCGCGTCAGAAGCAGAGATGACGCCATCACGAAATGCGTTGATCACGACAGCACGTCGTGGTCGCGCAGTTTCATTCGCGTAGGAGCCGTGGACCATCAGAGGATGATGGAATGAACACTCACCAGTCTTTAACTCAATCGGTACAGGTTTGAATTGTTCGCGCTGCTCTGGTGTCAACGAATCGAAAACAGCATCCATGTTATTCGCGAAGTTATGACGCGGCAGAAGCGGCCAACGATGACTGCCTGGGACGTAATGCACGCAGCCGTTCTCACGTGTTGAATCGTCAAGGCCAATCCAGCACGAGATATGAGCGACGGGTACGGTTCTGGTCCAGTAAGAATAATCCTGATGCCAGATTACGACGCCACCATGTTGCGCAGGCTTGTAGAAGATCTGATCGTGCCAGAAGCGTACTGGTCCATCGAGCAACTGCGCCGCCGCGACGACGAATACGGGATTCCACAAGAGGTCGTGCAAGCCTGTTGTTATGCGCCACGCTCCGAGAGCGTGAAAGAGTATCTGATCGGGATCGGCAGATTCGTTTGCATTGAATTCATAGAACAGGTGATGACCCGGATGCGCGGGGTCTACCAACTCTGCCAGCTCGCGGCGCAACACATCGAGCTGCGTCACATTAAGCATCCTGATTCCCGCGAGGTAGCCGTTCTCTCTGTAGAAACTGACCTGTTCATCAGTGAGCCGATACTTTTCCCAATCTCCCGTAGAGAAAAGATCAGTCAACGGCCGATGATAACGAGACAAATCTTCTGTCATGGTTTTATCCACAGATTACACAGAAATCGAATCTGTGTAATCTGTGGATGACTTTGTGGTTACGACTTATTCGCGCGAATGGTGAGCTTGAGCACGACGTCGTCGCGGATCAGATTGTCGGTCTGGCCGGCGTAGTTGATTCCGAAGTCCTTGCGGTTGATCGAGAAAGTGCTGTCAACAGTAGCAACATCCGGTGTTACGTTAATCGTCGCCGGAAACGTTACGGCCTTCGTCACGCCGTGCAGCGTTAGATTGCCAGTGACCGTATGAGAAGCCCCCTTCTCTCCACCAGGCTTGATCGAAGTCGAAACAAACGTCGCTTCGGGAAACTTCGCGACGTCGAAAAAGTCAGCCGTCTTCAAATGTTTTGTTAAGTCAGCAGCATCGGTCGTGAGTGAGTCGGTCTTCATCGTGATATTGACGCGACTCTGTTCGGGACTGCCGGCGTAATCGACCTGTCCTGAGAAATCGTTAAACGCGCCATCGTGCTTGCCGGTAACTTTCGATCCGGTAAACTCAATCTTCGAATTCTGTGGCGTGATCGTATACCTCTGTCCCTGCGCCGCGGCGGCGGGCGAACCAACCTTGGTAGCTTCACCTGTAACCGCCTTCGTCTTGTCGGCTGCCGGATCCGAACAAGCACTCACCAACATCACCCCCACAACAATCATCAACAAAACACTTCTGTGCATTGAATAATCCTCCTGTTTGAAACGGTTAATCCCTTAATTGCGACAAGCTTGAGAAAGCATGCGCGAAAGTCTGGTACTTGAGGGCACCTGCGAAACGTCCGCACGATAGATCTTCCAACCTCTATCCTGCACATTTGATCTGCGCATCACGTAACAACCGGCAAAGACGCGGTCCATTCCGGCCCTTGTGGTGGCAACAAGAATCGTCGAGATATTTGCATATGCGCTGCCGGCAGCTCCATCAACGCGAGCAGAGGGCTCGACCAGTACGCGAACACGATCAGTGTCGGCGAATCCACTCGCGAACCGCTCGAACGAAGTAGTCGGCGAGTCCCAGAAACCATATGCGCGTCGATAGTCGCGCGCGTTGATGGCCTCGTAATAAGACGCCAGCGTTGCCAGCGGATCGCTGCGATTCTCACTTGGACCACCACCACCCGGCTCGGAATCTGAGCTGTTTACAAAGTTGAGCGCGCTACGGCCACGGTCCGACAATATCGTGAGCCGGTTTGATGACAGGCGAAACCTGTTTGCTGCTTCGAGCCCTGAGAGAAATCTTTGTTCCTGCTGGTTTGCGTTCTGGTCCAAACACGCGCGTTTCGTGCTGATCAGCCGGCCGAAAGTAATGTTATCTCCACGAACCTGATAAGTGCCGCCGTACGAGTTACAGCCCGTCGATCCACTTGCTCTCCCGTCTTCTCCGAATTTCAGTGTGACGGTTGTTCCGGCGACTAAGCTTGTCTCTGAGCCTGCTGATCCAAAAGAGACGAGTCGCCACTCGGTACCAGTCAGGACTCGCTGATCGGTGGATAGATCTCTTTGAGACTGGGCCAATACGGCGAAATTCATAAGTGCCAGGAACGCCAGCACGTATCGCATAATGCTTACCTCCAAAAAGAAACCCGTATTGAAACCCGGAGGTTTTGCAAAATAATGTCGGGCCGCAGATTAAACGAATAAAGCAGAAAGGCGCGTGTAAGCTACAATGCACAGAATGACTTACGATGCCGTAGTTATCGGCGCCGGTGTATTTGGCGCATGGACCGCTTACCAACTGCGGCTCGCAGGCGCGTCCGTGCTGCTACTGGATGCATATGGGCCAGGAAACAGCCGGGCCAGCTCGGGCGGCGAATCGCGCATCATTCGTCTGGGCTATGGACCAGACGAGATCTATTCACGCTCCTCACAGCGTTCTTTCGGCCTCTGGCAACAACTGTTCGAGAAAACCGATAACCTGTTTCGGAAAACAGGCGTGCTGTGGCTGGCACGGGCGCAAGATCCGTACTGCGAAGCTACGCTCGCTATACTTCAACGCCTAAATGCAAATTTTGAAAAGCTCGGCCATGATGAATTGGCGCGCCGTTTTCCGCAACTCGACGTTGGTCCACTTTCATGGGGAATACTCGAGCCCGACTCGGGCGTTTTGATGGCCCGTCGAGCGGTCCGGGCAGTCGTCGCCCAGGCGAAAGCCGATGGCGTTGATTACATCGAAGCGGCAATCAAACCACCAACGACCACACACGCAAAGATCAATTCACTTCAGACAACATCCGGAAGTGACATCGTTGCAGAACGTTTCGTGTTTGCCTGTGGTCCATGGTTGCCAAAATTGTTTCCGGAACTGCTTGGCGAGTTGATTCAAGTCACGCGACAGGAAGTTTTCTTTTTTGGTGTTCCATCTGGAGACGAAAGTTTTAATCAAGGTGCGTTCCCGGCCTGGGTCGATTTCAACGATCTCGCTTATGGCTTGCCGAATCTGGATGGACGCGGTTTCAAACTGGCGATTGATGCACATGGAGCAGAATTTGATCCCGATACTGGTGAACGTGTGGTCACATCAGCGGGATTGAATGCGGCGCGCGAATACCTGGCCCGCCGTCTGCCACGACTCGCCGATGCGCCCGTGACCGAGACGCGTGTTTGTCAGTACGAGAACACGTCGAACGGCGATTTCCTGATCGATAGACACCCTGGGATAGAGAATGTGTGGCTCGTCGGTGGCGGATCGGGACACGGATTTAAACATGGACCAGTTGTGGGTGATTATGCTGCGGGGATGGTGTTGGGCGGCGTGAACGCGGAGCCGAGATATAGTCTCGCATCCAAAGAAGGGGTTCACGATCGGAAGGTTTATTAGAGAGGATGTACAAGATTTTTCAGGATTTGCAGGATAGAATAAATTCATGAAGATCTCGGTCGCGATGTGTACATACAACGGCGCGGATTTTTTACAGGCGCAGTTGGAAAGTATCCGCGCGCAGTCGCGAAAGGCCGATCAGATTGTCGTTTGTGACGACGGATCGACGGATGAAACTCGCGCTCTACTCGCGAGATTTGAAAAAGAATCGCCGGATACGATTTTGCTTCGTTTCAACAAAAAGAATCTTGGCAGCATCAAAAATTTCGAACAGGCGATCGGGTTGTGTAACGGCGACGTTATCGCACTTAGTGATCAGGATGACGTCTGGCGTCAGGACAAGTTGCAACTCATCGAGGAGGCATTAGGCAAGTCATCCTCCATCGCTCTGGTTTTTTCTGATGCTGAGCTCGTCGATGAAAACCTGAAGCCACTTAACCGCCGGATGTGGAACGAGATCGGTTTCGACGCGCACAAGAGAAAACTGCTGCGCAACGGTCGTGCACTCGAAGTTCTGCTACCGGGCTGGACCGTTACCGGAGCTACAATGGCATTTCGATCACGGTTCGCCAACATTGCCCTGCCGGTTCCCGATGGAATTGCAATGATCCACGACGGTTGGATCGCGCTCACGATCGCGGCGGTCGCCGATGTTGTCGCGATCGACGAACCGCTGATCCAGTACCGGCAACATCAAAGACAACAGATCGGCGCTCCAACGCGTGTCGAAACAGGACCAGAGCCGCGCGGATTAGAAAGAGTTGAGACCGCGTTCAAACGACGAAACAGCAGTGCCGACTTGTACAAGATCCTGGAAAGGCTCGAGGAGCGTCTGGTGGCATTTACGGGTTTTTACGACACTCAGAAGGCGCTTTCGTTTGTTGGCGACTATTCATTTCATCTGAACGTGCGCGCGAATCTGCCGCGGCGCCGTAGACTGAACCGCGTGCCCAGCATCTTGCGTGAGCTCCTGAGTTTGCGTTATCACGAATACGCGAATGGGTTTAAGAGTGCCGCGAAGGATCTAGTATCGTAGCCACAAAAAGCACAAAAAGACTGATGCCATATGAACTCTCGATAATTATTATTAACTGGAACGGCGGTAGTCTTTTAACTCGCTGCGTCGAGACCATTGTCAGTTCAGCGCCAAAAGTCAGCTACGAAATCGTAATCGTCGATAATGCATCGTCAGACGATAGCCTCGACCAGCTCCGCGCGAATGAAGTCGCGGCACGAATGATTGACAGCGAGCAACTGCGGATCGTCTTCAATTCCGAAAATCGCGGCTTTGGCGCCGCAAACAACCAGGCATTTGCACTAACAGATTCGCGGTTTGTATTTCTCCTCAACAGCGATACAGAAGTTCCGCCGGGAGCTATCGACACGTTGATTCAAAAGCTCACGTCGGATCCAAAGATCGGCGCCTGTGGCCCGAAGCTGCTCAATGCCGATGGCACCACGCAAACGAGTGTCTTCTTCAACCCACCGCGCGTCTGGCACACAATCCTTTCGCAACTGTGGCTTTATCGTTTGTTGCCGCGACGAATGAGAGGCGAATTATTGTTGGGCTGGCACTGGAGTCACGATCGTGAACGAAGCGTTCCGATGCTCGGCGGCGCAGCGATTCTGGCAAAGCGTGAAATGATTGAGGAGGTGGGTGGCTTCAACGAACGCTTTCACATGTACTCCGAAGACAACGAGTGGTGCTGGCGAATTAGACAAAAGAATTGGCGCCTCATGTTCGTTCCGGAGGCCATACTGCTACACCACGGCGCCCAAAGCTCCGGAAAGCGCTGGACGCCTGCGGATCAAATTCGGGTCAGACTCAGTGCGGGCTTCAACTTCGAACGCCAGGTTTTGCCGCGCTGGCGTTTAGCAGCGAATCAATTGGCTAACTACCTCGTGGTGAGTGTACAGATCGCCGGCCGCAAGTTGCTGCGTATTCAGCATCCCGAGCTGCACGTGATCATGGAGATGCATCGCGAGCACCTTAGGCGCGCCCTTAACGGCAATTAAGTAAGCCACAGATTACCGCGGATAAATCGACGGATTGTCCGCGTTCATCCGTGTTACGGTTTCGCGGTTGCGTTGTAGTCTTCGAGCAGCTTCTGTGCACGAATGCTCGGACTTATTAACGCCAGCTTCTGCGACCAGTCGTAACCACTGAAAACGCCAACCACCTCAGCCTTTGAGTTGTAGACCGGACTTCCCGAAAAACCGTCGCGGCTATCGATCTTCACCGACCAGTACTCCTGGGTGCCCAGCATGTAGTTGCCATAAAAGCTGCCGTGACTCACGACTTTGTCGCCGTGTGGGCGCGCGATCAGAAACAATTTGTCGTCTTTAACGGGCGACGTCTGGAAGACTGGGGCTTTGGCATTCTTGGAATTCCGGCACATCTCGAGTAGCGCAAGATCGGCTTCTTTGTCGACCTTGATGACTTTAGCGCGACAACCGTCAACGAAGACCTTTACAGCAAGCTCGTCACTCGCCTTGAACCCCAGCATTACTTTCTTAGTAGTGCTCAGGTTGCCGGAGATTACGTGATAGGCAGTCATCACCAGACCATTACCTACCAGGAAACCAGTCGCATACCCATTGGGCCCAACATCAAACAGGACCGAAATCGCCTGCTCCAATGGGTTCTGCTGTTTCTTTGTAAATTCCAACTCCAGCGACAATGTATACCGCTCCTGTTGCTTAAGCATCCGGTTTGAGCTTTTGCTGTCAGCCAAACACAGAGGTGCAAGCAGAAGAAGGGCGGCGATACAGGTAAGGCTGCAAAGCTTACTCTTCATCGTTACCTCCGTTCAGGTTCTCTTACTGTGATCAAGACGACTTTGTCGCGCGAGGGGGTACGACAAAGAAAAACTATCTGCTTTTGAACGCTAGCAGGAATTATCCGGGAACAAGACCGGAGCATTTTAGGGTGCTGCTTGCGGATAAGCAATGATTTTAATGACGGAGGGCCGAATAATCAGAATTAATTCTGACGGACAGCAGTTTCACGCAAGGGCGCAAAGATCGCAAAGGATTTCCTTTGCCGTCTTTGCGCCTTTGCGTGAAACTACCTCGTTAGCTCACACACGCGTGGCGCTGCTTGGGTTCGTTGATGCGTGTGTAATCAGGATGCAGGTAGACAATTCTGCCACCAACGATCGTCGCTACCGCGGCGCCCACCATGCGGCGCCCGTGAAAAGGCGTGTTCCGGCTTTTCGATTTTGAACGGTTGACATCGAAAACCCATTCGAGGTTCGGATCGAGCAACGTGATATCCGCGTGTGCATTCGCTTTCAGTGAACCACGATCCGTGAGACCGAAGATTCGCGCGGGATTCGTCGAACACATCTGCACGACGCGTTCGAGGTCGATTAATCCGGCGTGTACGAGATCAAACGCGAGGCCAACGGCCGTTTCCAGACCAGTGATTCCAAACGGCGCCTGGTCGAATTCCAGGGCTTTCTCATCCATGTGGTGTGGCGCGTGATCGGTAGCGATTGCGTCGATTGTGCCGTCCTTTATTGCTTCGTGAACGGCATCAACGTGTTCCCTGCTCCGCAATGGCGGACTCATTTTCGTGTTTGTGTCGTACTCCGCCACGGCCTCGTCTGTCAGAGTCCAGTGATGTGGAGTCACTTCGCAGGTGACGTCGACACCTTCCTGCTTTGCGCGGCGGATTGACTCGAGTGCGCCTCGGGTTGAGACGTGAGCGATATGAACTTTCGCTTTGGTTAATTTAGCAAGGACACAATCGCGAACAACGTCAACGTCTTCGGCCGCCGCAGGCATTCCACGCAGTCCCAGAATTAACGACCAGCGCCCTTCGTGCATCACGCCGCCCGCGCTTAACGACTGATCCTGACAGTGATCCACCACCGTCAGATCGAAACCGCGAGCGTATTCCATCGCTCTACGCATCATGGAAGATGTCGGCACGGGTCGACCATCATCCGAAACCGCGACGATCCCAGCGTTCCTCATCTCGCCCATTTCCGCGAGCTCTTTGCCGTTGCTTCCTTTTGTAGTTGCGCCAATCGGAAAGACGTTTGCGAGTTTTGCGGACTGACCTTGCTCGACAATAAATTTTGTTACAGCCGGATTGTCATTTATCGGATCCGTGTTCGGCATCGCACAGATGCTGGTCCAGCCACCTGCGACCGCAGCTGCGGCGCCGCTGGACACAGTTTCTTTGTATTCCTGACCTGGTTCACGCAAATGCGTATGCATGTCGATAAAGCCCGGCGCTACTATTAATCCAGTGGCGTCGATGACGTGCGTCTGTTCGGGCACGGGCTCACCCCGGTCGAGCAAACCGACTACGCGACCGTCCTCAATCAGCAGGCTTCGACCGCCGGTGTTGACTTGCTGCGCGGGGTCGATCACATAACCATTTGCAATCAGCAGCTTCATTTCGTGGGTTATTCCTCAACAGTTTCGGAAGGACTGGCGCCGGCGAGCAGATAAAGTACGGCCATGCGCACAGCCACTCCATTAGTCACTTGATCGAGAATCAACGAGCGACTCCCATCCGCGATCTCAGAAGAGATTTCAACGCCCCGATTCATTGGTCCGGGATGCATCACGATAGCATCAGACGCGGCGCGTTCGAGATGTCGCGGTTGCAAACCGTAGTGAACGGCATACTCGCGCATTGACGGAAAGAACGCGGCGTCCTGCCGCTCGCGTTGAATCCTCAGAATCATCACCACATCGGCGCCCTCAATCGCATCTTCGAAGTGTTTCTCGATTCGCAATCCGCTTTCAACGAGTTCGGCAAACTCTTCGGGGACGAGTGTTCCTGGACCACTGACGCTGACATTCGCGCCCATTTTTGTGAGCAAGTAGATATTCGAGCGAGCGACGCGTGAATGCAGAATGTCGCCGACGATGGCGACTTTTAAGCCATCAATCCGGCCTTTGTACTCACGAATTGTGAGCGCGTCGAGCAAAGCCTGCGTGGGATGCTCGTGCGCGCCGTCGCCCGCGTTAACAATTGGCGCGTTAGTCATCTTCGCGAGATGGTGTGGAGCTCCCGCCATCGAATGACGAATAACTATGCAATCGGGCGCCATCGCTTCGAGATTTCGAGCCGTGTCGAGCAAGGTTTCACCTTTGCTGACGCTTGAAGTCGAAACACTGACGTTGACCGCGTCCGCAGACAAACGCTTAGCGGCGATCTCGAAAGAGGTTCTGGTGCGTGTCGACGGTTCAAAGAAGAGATTGATGACCGTGCGACCACGGAGCGCCGGAACTTTCTTGATTTGACGTTTTGAAACTTCGCGAAACGTTTCCGCAGTATCGAGTAGCTGGGCGATTTCTCCTGCTTCGAGTTCGCGGATACCGAGCAGGTGGCGGCGGTTGAAAGTTTGTTGCATCAGCAATTGTTGTTTGTACTTTGTTCTTTGTACTTAGTTCTTCGAACAAAGCACAAAGTTCCAAGTACTAAGTTCAAAACACCCACAAAAAAAGCGGCCTGTTGGCCGCTTCGTTTACGCCGTATCGGACGGCCTTTCGACGATTACCACTCCCTCTTCCTCATCAAACTCCTGGAGCATCACCTTGATAATCTCGCTCTTCTTGGTCGGAACGAGTTTGCCGATGTAGTCAGCCTGAATCGGCAGCTCGCGGTGTTCTTTACCTCGATCGATTAAGACTGCCAGTTGCACTCGACGTGGGCGACCGAAGTCGATTAACTGATCGAGCGCTGCTCGAATTGTTCGGCCGGTGTAAAGAACGTCGTCGATTAGAACGATGTTACGATTTCCGATGTCGCCGGGAAGATCTGTTCGATTAACTACAGGCTTCGCACCGACAGTTGAGAGGTCGTCACGATAAAGCGTGATATCAAGCACACCGACCGGTGGACGATAACCTTCAAGGTCGGCGATTTTCTGTGCCATGCGTTCGGCGAGTGGAACGCCGCGCCGCCTGATCCCGACGAGGAACAAGTCACCGGCGCCATGATTTTCTTCAACAATTTCGGACGAAAGACGAGCCAATGCGCGATTGATGCGCGGGCCATCCATGATGCGGGCTTTCTCGACGAAATCCATGTGTGTGGGCGGATACTAACAAGAAGCGCAGCTTCCTGCAAAGCCTCTCACAGGATTTACATGATTTTCAGGATTTACAAGATAATCTTGTGTATCATGTGAATCTTGTAAATCCTGTCTAACGATGTCCTATCGTTCACTGGTACGCCCGCTACTCTTCCGTCTCTCACCCGAGACGGCTCACGAATTCGCTTTACATTCTCTTTCGTTACTACCGTCACGGATACTGGCAAAACGCACCACGCAGAATCCAATCAGCAGATTCGGATTGTTGTTCTCGAACCCCGTCGGCCTCGCCGCCGGCTTCGACAACAACGGTATCGCGTTGCGACCACTCGCGGCGCTCGGCTTTGGTTTTATCGAAGCAGGCACGGTCACGTTTCATCCGCAACCCGGAAATCCACGACCGCGATTGTTTCGCTTGTCCAAAGATCAGGCATTAATCAATCGTGCGGGATTCAACAACGAAGGCGCCGCGACGTTTGCGAGGAGAGTCGAGGGGAATCGACCTGATTGTGTGCTTGGAGTAAGTATCGGCAAAAGCAAGATTACGCCGCTTGAAGAAGCTACCGACGACTACCTGAAAAGTTTCGAACTCGTCTACAGCGTCGCTGATTACATCGCGGTAAACGTCAGTTCACCAAACACACCGCAACTTCGTGAGCTGCAACAGTCGCAACAACTAACTGCATTGCTATCGGCGCTTCAAGCGCGTGGGCGGGAACTCGAGCAACGCCATCAAAAGCGAGTTCCACTGCTCGTTAAGCTTTCACCCGATCTCGAACACAGCGACCTCGAGATGATTGTTGAGGTCATCAAAAGCCTTCACATCGACGGCATCATTGCGACGAACACCACCGTCAGCCGTGAAAATCTGAGCACTGATTCAAAACTCGTGGCGGCAGCCGGTGAGGGCGGGCTTAGTGGCAAGCCCTTAAAAAGTAGATCGACACAAATGATTGCCCAGCTCTATGAATTGACCAGTGGCAGCATTCCGCTGATCGGCGTCGGCGGTATCTTCACCGCACGAGACGCTTGGGAAAAGATTTGCGCCGGAGCCAGCCTGGTGCAGTTGTACACAGGATTCATCTACCAGGGACCAAACATCGCAAACGACATTAACGAAGGTCTCGCGAGGATTTTGGTGCGCGAGAAATTCGCGAATCTTGACGCGGCAGTCGGCAGCCGCGCTAAAGAATTATCTGTGTAATCTGTGGATAAACTTGAAAGGAGATCAATTGACAGCGAAAGAAAAACTCATCATCGCACTCGACGTCGACACTCCCGCAAAAGCACTCGACCTTGTGAAACAACTTCACAGCGTCGCAGGCATGTTCAAGATCGGCTCAACGCTCTTTACGTCCGCCGGTCCACAAATCGTCCGTGACATCATCGCGCTCGACTCTAAAGTCTTCCTCGACCTTAAATTCCACGACATACCACATCAGGTCGCCGGTGCTGCGCGCGCGGCGGCGGAGCTCGGAGTCTCGCTGTTCACAATTCACGCCAGCGGCGGCAGCGAGATGATGCGATGGGCAATCAATGCTGTTAACGAAGTCGCCGAAAAAGGTGGCAATCGCGCAAAAGTACTCGCCATCAGCGTGCTAACCAGCATCGACGCGACAATACTCTCGCAAATCGGCGTGAGTTCGAGTCCAAGTGAATCAGTGGTGCGTCTAGTGCGGCTTGCAGAAGATTCTGCCGTTGACGGCGTCGTCGCTTCACCCCAGGAGATACAGACCATTCGCGGCCTCGTCTCGAATCCCGAGTTTCTCGTCGTCACGCCCGGCATCCGACCATCGACAAACGAGCCCGAAGATCAAAAACGAGTCGCAACACCAGCAGCCGCGATTGCCGCAGGCGCGAGCTACCTGGTGGTGGGACGACCGATTACTGGAGCATCAGATCCGCTCGCAGCCGCGCAAGAGATTGTCACAGAGATGCAAAAATCTGACCCTTTACTAACGAAAGGAACTGAATAATAAAGGTAGCGTGTACAATCTGTTGGCGCGGGCGCTATTTGCCCAACTATTGATTTGAAACTATCATGCCACGGTGAATCGCAGCTTGAAACCCCCGTTTATTTCCACATTATTCATCCTCCTCCTCGCATCCGTTTTTCCATTGTTCGCTCAGGAAAAGGATGGTGGAGTAGCGCCACTGGCTTTTAACCAGTCGCCCTATCGCGTCGGCGAAAGACTGACCTACAACGTATCGTTTTCAAACTTTCCCAGCGCCGCGCACGTGGAGACTGAAGTCGTCTCGCGGGGCATGCACTTTGGTCGTGAGGCAGTGCAACTGCGAGCTCACGTGGAAACCACCGGCGTCATCAATGTCGCGCTTTACGCAATAAATAACGACTACACCACGTATATCGATCCGCATACCGGCCTGCCTTTTCGCTCGGAAGAACGACCGCGCGACGCGATCCGGTCAACGGACTTTGTTCGCGATTTCAGTCAGCCGGGAGGGAACGAGGCCATACCGCCAAAGCAAAGAGGGTTTCCCGGAACGTATGACTTCCTCTCCATTTTCTATCGTGCACGCGCGCTTCCGCTCGTCGTTGGTGAGGTTTACAACTTTTCTGTGCGTGTTGAATCGAGCGAGTACCAGGCGGAACTGAAAGTGGTTGGAAAAGACAATATCAGAACGAACGTTGGCTCGTATTCGACCATTGTCACTCAAATCAAAGTCGCTAACTCACCAATCAGGAACATGAAGATTTATTTCAGCGACGATGAGCGACACGTGCCCGTGCTGATGAGCGCTCGTGTAAATGCAGGCGACTTGACTGCCGAACTCGCCGGATCTGAGCTCGTCAAATCTCCTGACGCCGTTCCAACGCCGACGCCCGCAATCGTCGCTGCTCCGGCTCCTACACCTGTAGCACTTTCTGCTTTGAGTGAGGGTTTTCCATTTAAGATCGGCGAGCAACTCAACTATCAGGTGTTCATCGGTACGAACAATACTCCACTCGGTCTCGCGACATTTCAGGTGCGCGGACGTTCTAAATACTTCGAGCGCGACGGCGTTTATCTGACTGTTACTGCGCAAACGACGGGCGCGGCCGCGGCGCTTTTCGTCGCACGTGATCAAATAGACTCCTACGTCGATCCGAGAGCCCTGCTTCCTTATCGCACAGTCATGAACCTGGCGGAAGGCGCGCGACGGCTCAGCCAAACTCTTTCTGTCAATCAGGACAACGGCCTCGCCACTACTGATAAAGGAGCACGGATCGAGATCCCGGTTGGCACGCACGACTATGTTTCGTTCTTCTATATCCTGCGCACATTTAATCTGACGCCTAAAAAACGAAACGCAATCGCGGTCCTGGTTGAAAACAAACCAAAAACCTTGTTCGTGGAGTCGCAAAAACGCGAAATGATCCAACTCGGCGATCGCCAGGTCTCTGCAATCGCAGTTTCTATAACGACCGACGATCCTCAACCCGACAAATACCAGCTACGCATGTGGATTAGCGACGATCGCCAGCGTATGCCGCTCCGAATCACCTGCACGACCCAACTCGGTCCCCTTCGCGCCGACCTCGCCATCCTCCCCACGACCCCACAATGATTTTGATCGCCTAGTCAGGTTTATCTCTTTTGTGCTTTTTGTGCCTTTCTGTGGCTACTTCTTTTTGTGCTTCCTGTGGCCCCGTTTCGAAATTGAAATCTATTTTCAACTAGGCTATACTCCGGCGTCATCATGCTGAACTCATTCATCATCGTAATGCGCGAAGGCTTCGAGTCGTTCCTACTCGTCGCGGTCATTCTTGCTTACCTTCGTAAGTCGGAACAAAAGTGGCTCAATCGCACGGTTTACGTCGCCATTGCCCTTGCCCTCGCGGCAAGTGGCGCACTCGCTTACGTGCTCAATGTCGGTGTTGAGGAGGCGACCGTCACGAATATGTTCGGCGCCTTTCTTGGTGGTTACGTCAATCAGTTCTTTGCCAATGAGGCTCTGCGTGAGGCGGTTCTCGGCGCAATTGCAGTGGTGATGGTGGGGACACTCGTGATTCACATGTGGCGCCACGGTCATAAAGTTCAGCAGCGCATGCGCGAGAAATTACAAGCTGTTTCTTCAAAGAGTTCACGAATTGCAGCAGTCGCGGGCGTTTTCGTTTTTACTTTCCTGATGATTACTCGCGAGGGAATGGAAACCGCGTTGATGTTGATGCAGGTCAAGGATCCAAACCTGATCAATGGAGCCTTACTCGGGCTCGGCGCTGCGATCGCCTTTGCGATCGGTTGGGCCAAGTTTGGTCATTTGATCAACGTCAGACGTTTCTTTCAAGTTACCGGAATCTTCCTACTGCTATTCATGGTCCAGATAAGCATCTATTCTTTCCACGAGTTTGCAGAGGCGGGTTTGTTACCCAACAGCGACTTCCTTCATGAAGCCACGGAAAAGTTTTCACCTGACGGGCTCTACGGTAAATGGTTTTCACCCATCATGATCGGTATCTGCGCGTTGTGGCTACTCGGCGCCTGGCTCATCGATAAAAGAACGAAGTCACAGGTTATGCGGATAACATCTTCGCCAACTCACGCTTCAACAACTTCCCTGTCGGACCTTTCGGAATATCCTCAACAAAGTGCACCGTCTTCGGGCATTTGAAGTCTGCGAGTCGTGCTTTACAGAAGTCGATAACCTCCTGCTGAGTCGTGTTCGCTCCCGGCTTTAACACCACAACTGCCGCGACTTCTTCGCCGTAAAGTGAATCGGGCACGCCGACCGCTGCCGCAGCAGCAATAGCTGGATGTTGATAAAGAACCTCGTCAATCTCGCGCGGATAGATGTTTTCACCACCGCGGATGATCATGTCCGACTTGCGATCGACGATGAAATAAAAGCCGTCCTCGTCGCGATAACCGATGTCGCCCGTGTGAAACCAGCCGTGGCGAAACGCTGTCGCATTCGCCGCGTCGTTTTTGTAGTAACCCTTCAGGATGTTTTCTCCGCGCAGGACGATCTCGCCTAGTTCGCCATTCGGCACTTCGCGATCTTCTTCGTCCACTACGCGCATTTCATTCCCGATCGGAACCCCACACGATCCCGGACGACGCCGCTGATCCGGCGGATTGAAAGTCGAACGACAGGTTGACTCGGAGAGACCATATCCCTCAATCACGAGACAGTTGAATCGCTCTTCAAATCGCCGCAACACTTCCGCCGGCACCGGCGCAGAGCCGCACATCGCGAACCGCAGCTGATTGGTTTTTAGATCGGCGGGAACACCATCCGGATACGTGCTCAACAACATCGAGAGCATCGTCGCTACGGAACCAAACGAAGTGATCTGATAATCGGAGATGATCTGCCAGAACCGCGACGCTGAAAACTTCGGACTAACAACACTCGAGCCACCCGCGTAGAGTGCCGACATGGTGGTCACCGAAACTGCGTTCATGTGAAACAGTGGCATCAGCGTCAGCAGCCGGTCCTTTTCTGTAAAGCCGAGCCAACTGCTGATCTGGCATGCATTCGCGATTACGTTTCCGTGTGTGAGCAAACAGCCTTTTGGTTTGCCCGTGGTGCCTGAGGTGTAGATGATTATTGCTTCGTGATCGCAATCAATATCAGCGAGCGGCGCGGGTCCATCCGAATAAGTCTTCGTTACTTCAGCTTCGTCATCGAATTGAATCACAGCCCCAAGACTCGGCAGCTCATTGCGGATCGTCTCCACAACCGGCAGAAACTCCGAGTTGACGAGCAAGGCCTTGGCCTCTGAGTTTGAGATCACATACGAGGTCTCCTGCGCCTTCAGCAACGAGTTGATCGGCCCGGCGAGCGCCCCAATCTGCCAGCAGGCGAAATAGGCGATTACGTATTCCACGCTGTTCGGCAACAGCAGACTTACGATATCGCCCTTCCCTACTCCGTGTGCGGCGAGCATTCGTGCGGTGCGCTGGACGGCAGTTTCGAATTGTTTATAAGTGAATTGACGTTTGTCAGCTTCTGAGAAGAGAAATGGCTTATCGGGCGCGGCTTCGACACGCTGTTTCAGGAGTTCAGGGATGCTTCGGGGTTCCACAATCGTCATGGTGTTATTAAGCCACAGATGAACGCGGATTAAAAAAGGCCTTGTAGCATGATATAGTCCAGCACTCGTATGACTACTTATCGCAATTTTCTCGGCGGCAAATGGATCGAATCCGCCTCCACCCGCACTGCTCAAAACATTAATCCGGCCAACACTGACGACGTCCTTGGCACCATCCGCCAGGCGACACGCGAAGAAGCACGTGCCGCTGTCGAAGCAGCGGCCGCCGCATTTCACGGCTGGCGCACGACTCCGGCGCCCGCGCGCGGTCGTATCGTCGCAAAAGCAGCACGACTGTTTGAAGAGAATAAGGAGGAGTTGGCCCAACTGCTCACGCACGAAGAAGGCAAAACCATTGCCGAATCGCGTGGCGAGCTGCAACGTTCCATCAATGTCGCCGAGTTTTGCGCGGGCGAATCGCGACGCATGAATGGCGAGACGATTCCGTCCGAGTTGCCGTTAACCTTTGCCTACACGATCAAGCAACCACTCGGCGTCGTTGCTTGTGTAACGCCGTGGAACTTTCCGGTTGCGATCCCGGTCTGGAAGATCGCGCCTGCTCTGGTCGCCGGCAACACAGTCGTCTTCAAACCTGCATCGATAACCCCTGCGACCGCTGTTCGCATCACCGAGCTTTTCGAAGCTGCAGGAATACCGCCCGGCGTTTTAAATCTCGTGATTGGATCCGGTTCTGAGGCAGGCGACGAGATCATCAACCACCCGGCGGTCAAAGCAATTTCATTTACCGGATCGAACGGAGTCGGCATTCGTCTTTACGAACAGGCATCGCGACGCGGCGCCAAGGTTCAATGCGAGATGGGTGGAAAAAATCCGGTCGTGATCCTCGAAGACGCCGACATGGATCTCGCCGTGGAGTCAACTGCACAAGGCGCGTTCGGATCTTCCGGCCAGCGTTGCACGGCGACAAGTCGAGCTGTTGTGATGGACCAGGTGGCAGACGAGTTTGTCGAGCGTCTCGCGAAGCGCGCGGAATCGATGCGAATTGGGCCCGGAGCGGATCCGGCGACGGAGATGGGTCCGTGTGTCGATGAGAGCCAGTTCAACACGGTTCTCAATTACATCAACATCGGTCGTGAAGATGGCGCCACGCTTGTATGCGGTGGCGAGCGTGCGACTGGCGAAGGATTGGATAAAGGCTACTTCGTTCGTCCCACCATCTTTGATCATGTAACACCCGACATGCGCATCGCACGAGAAGAGATCTTTGGACCAGTGTTGTCGGTGTTGCGTGTGAAAGACTTTGAGAAGGCAATGGAAGTCGCAAACGATTGCGAGTATGGCCTGTCGTCGTCAATCTTCAGCAACGACGCCTCGCGTATCTTCCGTTTTGTTGACGATATCGAAACGGGCATGACGCACATCAACTCACCGACCACGGGCGGTGAAGCGCACATTCCATTCGGCGGCAGCAAAGGCACGGGCATCGGCGATCGCGAACAGGGTTCCACCGCGCTCGATTTCTACACGGAGTTGAAGGTGGTCTATGTCGATTACACTGGTCGCAAGCGCGAAGGCAATCTTTACTGACGGATGCAGATGCTTCTCTGTTTGATCGCGATTCTCTCATGCGCAGCCACGGCGGTAGCGCAGTCGAATCGCAGCGTTTACACGCCGCTCGGAGACAAAGACTGTCGCAAGATCAAATCGGCGGAGGCTGGCGATGACGGCTACGAAGGGCGCTGTCCCGGGACAGCCGGGTACAGTTTGCTGCTTAGTGAAGGCGATCTGCGTCAGAACATTACTGTCATCACGCCAAAAGGCGCCCAGCATTCGCTCGATCTCTGGAGTGTCGTGAGTGGCGGCTTCTCAAGTGTCGGCCCAAAAGCCGAGTGGCGCCTGGCATCGCAAAACCGGAAGCTGGTACCTGTGGCATTGATCCTTCGCTACAACGCCAGCGAAGATCCCGAATCACCAAACAAACTAACATCATATCTGGCCGTGGCGAAGATCACCCTGAGTACGATCTGCGTCACCGACAAAATTTCGCCCGGCCCAAAAGCAAACGAGGACGCCCGTCGCGCCGCCGACGCCGCCTCCACCAAGCCTTGCCTTAAAGCGCCTTGAAATTTGGCTTTATCAACCTCACGCTCGAAGAGCAGAAAGCTGGCACCTCATGGCCAACACATTCTCACAAATCTACATTCAAACGGTTTTCGCAGTTACCGGTCGTCTTTCGTTAATAACAAAAGACTACAAGGAAGACCTACACAAGTACATAACGGGAATTGTCCGCAACAAGGGTCAAAAACTGATTGCAATCAATGGAATGGCGGACCATCTTCATATTCTGATTGGTCTGCGACCCGCTATGGCGCTCGCGGAACTCGTCCGCGATATCAAGTCAGACTCGTCAGACTGGGTAAACAGAAGGAAGCTCGCTCGAGGGAAATTTGCCTGGCAGGAGGGTTACGGGGCGTTCTCTTATGGGCATTCGCAGTTAGATATGATCATCCGATACATACAGAATCAGGAAAAACATCATCGCCGAAAGTCCTTCAGGAATGAGTATCTAGCGCTGCTACGCAAGTTCGAGATTGACTTCAAAGAGGCATATGTTTTCCAGTTTATCGATGAGGGCACCGAAAAGTAAGTAGTATTCACCGGTCCATGCCCGTTGTCGGGCCTCACGAACTGAGGCCCACATGTCGCTCCTACGGAGCGAGAATTTCTTTTTTTATCTACGGCTATAAACATTTCGCTCCGCTGGAGCGAATCCTGGCGCTTCTGAGAAATCACGATTTCGTTTTACCTTGAGCGTCTTGACTCATGCTTCGCTCCAAGTCGGTTGACAGAGGTCTCTACCCCTGCTTCGCTCCGTTAGGAGCGAGATGTTTATAGCCCAACCCTAAAATCATCCGGCTCCGTTTAGGAGCCGAATATGGATCGTTAGAAGCGCAATTTAGAGGCCCACATGTCGCTCCTACGGAGCGAGAATCTATTTTTATCTAGGGCTATAAACATTTCGCTCCGCTGGAGCGAACCTGGCACTTCTGAGAAATCACGATTTCGTTTAACTTGAGCGTCTTGACATGCTTCGCTCCAAGTCTGTTTGACCAAGAGGGTCTCTACTCATGCTTCGCGCCGTTAGGAGCGAGATGTTTTATAGCCTAGCAACCCTAAAATCCGGCTCCGTTAGGAGCCGAATGTGGATCGTTAGAAGCGCAATTTAGAGGCTCACATGTCGCTCCTACGGAGCGAGAATCTATTTTTATCTAGGGCTATAAACATTTCGCTCCGCTGGAGCGAATCCTGGCGCTTCTGAGAAATCACGATTCTCGTTGACCTTGAGCGTCTTGACTCATGCTTCGCTCCAAGTCGGTTGACAGAGGGTCTCTACCCTGCTTCGCTCCAAGTCGGTTGACAGAGGGTCTCTACCCTGCTTCGCTCCAAGTCGGTTGACAGAGGTCTCTACCCCTGCTTCGCTCCGTTAGGAGCGAGATGTTTATAGCCCAGCAACCCTAAAATCATCCGGCTCCGTTAGGAGCCGAATGTGGCTCGGTCCCTCGAGCAGTTTGATTTTGGTATGTTCATGCTATAAAGATCTCGCTTTTGCCTGGCGACAAACCTCGTGCGTGGAGTCAACTAAATGAAAACTCTTATCAAGAATGGTCGCGTTGTGACTGCGGTTGATGATTACCGCGCTGATGTTTTGATCGAGAATGAGAAGGTGTCGGTGATCGGGGCTGAGCTGCAGATGGAAGCCGATCACACGATTGACGCGAATGGAAAACTCGTCATTCCGGGCGGCATCGATCCGCATACACACATGGAGTTGCCGTTTGGTGGCACTGAGTCGTCCGACGACTTTCGCACCGGGACGATTGCAGCCGCGCACGGCGGCACGACCAGCATCATCGACTTCGCCGTTCAATACAAAGGTCAATCGCTGATCGAAGGTATCGATAACTGGCACAAAAAGGCCGAAGGCAAGACCGCGATCGATTACGGCTTCCACCTGATCACGACCGAACTCGAAGACAAACAGATCGAGGAACTCTACACCGCGATGGACGAAGGCGTAACGAGCTTCAAAATGTTCATGGCCTATCCCGGTGTGTTTCTGGTCGACGACGCCACGATCTTTCGTGCGATGTCAGCCGCCGGCCAGCGCGGTGGATTGATCTGTATGCACGCGGAAAACGGAATCGTGATCAACGAGATCATCAAACGCGCTCTGGCGCAAGGCCGAACCGCACCGAAGTATCACGCCTTAACAAGACCCACGATTGCCGAAGCGGAAGGCGTGCATCGCGCCATCGCGATCGCTGAGATGGCTGAGTCGCCCGTGTACATCGTGCACCTTTCCTGTGCCGACGCACTCAACCAGGTACGGCAGGCACGTGATCGTGGCATCCCAGCATTCGCCGAGACGTGTCCGCAGTATCTCTTCCTTTCGATCGACAATTACGACGAACAAGGCTTTGACGGCGCGAAATATGTAATGACCCCTCCCTTGCGTGATAAGTCGAATCAGGCTGAGCTTTGGAAGGGTTTGAAGATGGACGATCTTCAGGTTATCTCAACGGATCACTGTCCTTTCTGTATGAAAGAACAGAAAGAACTCGGTCGCGACGACTTCACGAAGATTCCGAATGGCGCGCCTGGTGTCGAGAATCGCGTGCCGCTGATCTACAACGGCGGTGTGGTTGAGAATCGCATCAGCCTCAATCGCTTCGTGGAATTGACTTCAACGGCCGCGGCGAAGATGTTTGGCCTGTTCCCAAAGAAAGGGACGATCGCAGTCGGTTCAGATGCTGACATCGTGATCTTCGATCCGGAAAAGGAACAGACGTTGAGCGTTAAGACACAACACATGAACTGCGACTACAACGCCTACGAAGGAAAGAAGATCAAGGGCGTCGTCGAGACCGTTCTTTCACGTGGTAATGTTGTTATCGACAAAGGCGAGTTCAAAGGCAAATCGGGCAATGGGCAGTTCTTGAAGCGCGGCACCTGCGTAAATATTTAGCCACAGATAAACAGATAGATATGACTTCCCCCGAAACTATCCAACACCCCGACGGACGCGTAGAGCTGAAACCCGAAGCGCTCGCTGAGATTAGTCAAAGTCCTCTTTACAACGAGGACCTTGCGCCTGTTCCAGTCTCAAAGCGCAATTGGACCACCTACAATTATGCCGCACTCTGGATCAGCATGGCGCACTGCATCCCGACGTATATGCTTTCATCGGGATTGATCAGCGCCGGCATGAACTGGTGGCAGGCGTTGTTTACGATCTTGCTCGGCAACACGATCGTGTTGATTCCGATACTCCTCAATTCGCACCCGGGCACAAAGTACGGCATTCCCTTCCCGATCTTTGCACGAGCCGCTTACGGCACGCTGGGCTCAAACGTTCCGGCCATCATGCGCGCGATTGTCGCCTGCGGTTGGTTTGGCATTCAGGCGTGGATCGGTGGCGAAGCACTGAACACATTCTTTAACGCAATCGTACCCGGATGGCAAACGTTACTCGGTGGTCCAATCGGCGGTCACACGCCGACCGCATGGCTGTCGTTCCTGTTGTTCTGGGGCTTCAACATCTACATCATCTACCGCGGCATGGACCTGCTCAGAAAAGTTGAGAACTGGGCCGCGCCATTCGTGCTGATTATGACAGCCCTCTTGCTTGCGTGGGCGCTATACAAAGCGAATGGACTCGGCCATCTGCTCAACCAGCAGGGAAGGTTTCGTACCCTCGGAGAGTTCTGGCCGATCTTCATTCCGTCGCTTACTGGAATGATCGGCTTTTGGGCCACCCTCTCACTGAACATGCCCGACTTCACGCGCTTCGGTAAGAGCCAGCGCGATCAGGTTGTGGGCCAGGTTGTAGCACTGCCAAGCACGATGACAGTTTTCGCTGCGATGGGTGTGATGATCACCTCCGCGGCAGTCGTCATCTACCCGCACATGAAACCCGAAGAACTTTGGGATCCGATGAAACTCGTCGGACAGTTTCAGAGTGTGGTGGTGATCGCTATCTCGATGTTTACTGTCGTGGTGGCGACACTCGCAGTCAACATCGCCGCCAATGTCGTCTCCCCTGCAAACGATTTCGCGAATGCATTTCCGAAGTGGATTTCTTTTAGAACCGGCGGACTCATCACCGGCATCATCGGCATATTGATGCAGCCATGGCGTCTGCTGGCCGATCCTTCGGGATACATCTTTGCGTGGCTCGTCGGATACTCAGGCGGATTGGGCTCGATTGCCGGCGTTTTGATCGCGGACTACTGGCTCGTGCGCAAGAAACAACTCGAGCTCGGCGACCTGTACCGGCGCGAAGGCACTTACACCTACAACGGCGGCTGGAACTGGCGCGCGATCATTGCGACTTTGATCGGCTGTGGCCTCGCCTGGATCGGACTGGTCGTGCCGAGTTTGAGACCACTGTACGATTACGCGTGGTTTGTCGGCTTTGGCGCTGCCGCCATCACTCACCTGTTGCTGATGAAAGCTCTAGATAACCGGCACAGCTAAATGCTATAAGATCTATATCTTGAACGAGCGAGGAGTAGCTCATGCCACGCACCGTTAAATGCGCCTTAATACAGTGTTCCAATGCAGGGTCGACCGATCTGCCGATCGACGAAATTAAACGCCTGAACATTGAGAAACACCTGACCTACATCGAACAGGCTGCGAAGCAGGGCGTGCAGATAATCTGCATGCAGGAGATTTTCACGACGCCGTATTTCTGTGCGGAACAACAGACGCGCTGGTATGAAGCAGTCGAGAGGATTCCTGATGGTCCAACCGTGAGGCTGATGCAGGAAGTCGCAAAAGAGCACGGCATGGTTATCGTCGTGCCGATTTACGAGGAAGAGCTGACCGGCATTTATTACAACACCGCGGCAGTTATCGACGCGGATGGCAAGTATCTCGGCAAGTATCGCAAAAACCACATACCGCACGTGAATCCAGGCTTCTGGGAGAAATTCTATTTCCGTCCCGGCAATCTCGGCTACCCGTGTTTCGATACCGCGTTCGCACGCATCGGTGTTTACATCTGTTACGATCGGCACTTCCCTGAAGGCGCGCGCGCACTCGGTCTAAACGGCGCCGAGATCGTTTTCAATCCGTCGGCGACAGTGGCGGGACTTTCAGAGTACCTGTGGCGTTTGGAGCAACCGGCACACGCAGTTGCGAATGGCTATTTCATCGGCGCGATCAATCGCATCGGTCACGAGCAGCCGTGGGACATCGGCGAGTTTTATGGTCAGAGCTACTTCTGCGATCCGCGTGGACAATTTGTGGCAGAAGCACCCCGCGATAAAGACGCGCTCGTGGTTGCGGATCTCGATCTCGACAAGATTCGCGAAGTTCGCAACACGTGGCAATTCTTCCGCGATCGCCGTCCGGACACATACGGCTCACTCGTCGCTGATTAGAAGGAGTTTGTTTTTATGGATTTATCAATCACTGTCAACGGCATGAAGTTTCCAAACCCGTTCGTCCTCGGTTCGGGTCCGCCGGGAACAAATGCTCGCGTGCTTGCCAAGTCATTTGACGCGGGCTGGGGCGGCGCTGTCGCGAAGACTGTGAGTCTTGAGTCGGCGAAGGTCGTGAATGTGGTTCCGCGTTACGGGAAGCTCCGTTCGAGAACTACAGGCGAAGTAATCGGTTTTGAAAATATCGAACTGATTTCCGATCGACCAATTGACGTCTGGCTCGACGAGTTTCGGCAGGTCAAGAAAGAGTATCCGAACAATATTCTGATCGCGTCGATCATGGAGGAGTACGAAAAGAGTCGCTGGCAGGAATTGACACGCATGGTCCAGGACACCGGCGTCGATGGGTTCGAGCTCAACTTCTCGTGCCCGCACGGCATGACGGAACGCAAGATGGGTTCGGAGATGGGCGAACATCCCGATCTCACTGAAGAAGTGACAAGTTGGGTGACGGAAGTCGCAAAGATTCCCGTGTGGGCCAAGATGACGCCGAACATCACGAACATTCGCGAGCCTGCGCAGGCAGCGATCAGCGGCGGGGCGGTCGGGATTTCTGCAATCAATACGATCCTGTCAGTGATTGGTGTTGATCTTGATACGTTGCGACCGATGCCGACAGTTGAAGGCCATTGCGTTCCCGGTGGTTACTCAGCGCAGGCGGTGCGACCGATTGCGTTGCGCATGGTGAGTCAACTCGCGCTTGCAAAACCCGACGACGTTTCTATCAGCGGCATTGGCGGTATCGAGAATTCACACGACGCGCTCGAGTTCCTGTTGCTGGGATCGTCGACGGTGCAAATCTGCACGGGCGTGATGCTGCAAGGCGTGAAGATGGTCGACGAACTCAAGGAAGGCGTCGAGAGGTTCATGGTCGACAAAGGCTTCAACTCGGTTCAGGAGATTGTCGGCAAGAGTCTTCCGTACTTCTCAACACACATGGATCTCGTCCAACGCATGAAAGCCGCGAAACGCTCCAAGGCGGGCGAAGCAAGCCGTGACAACGAATGGGCTCAAAAAGACATTACAGAAAAGACCGCCGAACTGACCTCTAACTAATCTGCGTTTTTATCCGCGTTCATCCGTGGCTAAAACAATCTCTGTAATCACGGGTGCGTGGTCAGATGGTTTTTCCCATTTCCGCGGCTCCGGATCAATCCACGTTCTAATATCCCTTCCCACGAGTGGCTCACTGACCCAGATATGATCGATCCTCAGTCCGAGATTGCGTCGAAAGGCGCCCGCGCGGTAATCCCACCAAGTGAAATGTCCTCCGTCCTGCGTGTGCAAACGAAAGGCATCAGTGAATCCCCACGATTTTATGTGCTGCAACGCTGCGCGTTCCTGTTCACTGAACATGACGCGTCCTTGCCATAGTCGTATGTCGTGTACATCGCGCTCTTCCGGAGCGACGTTGAAGTCGCCACACAACAACACCGGCGTTTTGGGATCGTAGTTGGCATCAAAAAATTCACGCAGCCGTTCCATCCACGCAAGCTTGAACACATATTTATCAGTCCCGACTGCTTGTCCATTCGGAATGTAAACGTTGACGATGTTGATTCCGTTGACACAGGTCGTTATCAGTCGCGACTGCGCTGACTCATCGTCGCCGGGATATCCACGATGACTTGTGTCGCATGCTTCACGCGTGAGGATCGCTACGCCGTTGTACGCCTGCTGTCCAAATAGCTGGCACTGGTAACCACGTTCCTGAAACAAGAGCGTTGGAAACTTGTCGTCAGTGCATTTTGTTTCCTGCATGCACAGAACGTCGGGCTTCACAGCGTCGAGCCAGCGAAGCACATTCGGCGTGCGTACAAGGATTGAGTTTACGTTCCAGGTTGCGATGAGCATTTCGAGCCACGGATTAACACGGATTGATATACGGATTAAATCGATAAAATGAGGCCACCAAGCAGAGCGCCGCGACGCGCAATGTCGTCTGCCTCGATGTGTTCGTGGACTGCGTGTGCGCCATCGCCGCTGATGCCCAGACCGTCGAGCACCGGAATTCCCATCGCGGCGAGAAAGTTTCCGTCTGAGGCGCCGCCGACTTGCGCTTCGCCGAGTTCGAAGTCGAGTTCGGCAGCGATCGCGCGAGCCTTTTCAAACAGTTCAACAACCGCAGGGGTGCGTTCCATCGGCGGACGATTGATGCCACCGGAGACGAAGACTTTCGTTCGTTCATCAATAGGTTTCAGGTTTGAAAGAATTCGCTCGATCTCGAGCGACTCCGCTTCCGTTGAAAAGCGCACGTCGATCTCGCCTTGCGCTTCTGCGGCCACGACATTCGATCGAGTGCCGCCATGGACCACGCCGACGTTCAGTGTGATTCCGGATCCGGAAAGATTGAGCGCGTGGAGTTGTTCTGTTTGCCGTGCGAGCTCGAGAATCGCACTCGCGCCTTTTTCAGGTTCGAGTCCTGCGTGTGCGGCCCTTCCTTCGACCTTGATCGCGAAGATCCCGGTTCCCTTCCGGCTTGTTTTCACGCGTCCGCCGGATGCAGGCGGTTCCATCACGAACGCGCAACGCGTTGGCTGAGACTTAGCGACCTGTTCGAGCAGCGGCCAACCCGACATGCTTCCGACTTCTTCATCACACGTCAACGCGATCGTTATGCCAAACGAAGGTGTTGCCTTTAAGTCAACTAAGGTGCGCAACACTTCGATTGCGAGTGCGCAATTGGCTTTCATGTCGAAGATGCCTGGGCCATAGATCCTGCCGTCGGCGACACGCCACGGGCGTTGGCTTAAGGAGCCAAGTGAGTGAACAGTGTCCGTATGGCCCACCAAAAGAATTTGTCTCGCGTTCTGTTGGTGAAAGGCTTTGATAACAAGATGTTGGCCCAAGTCGGGAACATCGATACGCTCGATTGCATCGACACACTCAAGCCGGCCCGCGGACCCGGCCAGCAGATCGACCACATCGCGGCTGCCTTCAAGGTCACCCGACGGCGATTCAACCTCCACCAATGCCTTGATAAACGCCTCGACCTCCGTCTGCCTTTCGTGCAAAGCAGCAAAGATTTGGCGTGCGTTTGAATCCGTCATTTGATCGTCTCTTTGCGAACTGTCAACGCTTCGATACGTGGCAGATTGATCGCGAAGCCGATACCCGGTGCGTTAGGAACTTTAATCGTGCCGCGTGTACTGACTGTTACCGGCGGATCGATGATGTCCTCTTCCCAATAACGCGCGCTCGCCGAAACGTCGCCGGGCAAAGTGAAACTTGCGAGTGTTGACATCGCGATATTGTGCGCACGCCCGATTCCCGATTCGAGCATGCCACCGCACCAGATCGGGATCTCGTTGTCGCACGCCACCCGCTCGATCCGCTTTGCTTCCTTATGACCACCGACACGACCGAGCTTGACATTGATTATCCGGCACGATTCGAGCGCGATTGCGTGTTCTGCATCCTCTGCGGAACGGATCGACTCATCGAGACACACAGGAGTTTGAATCTGTCTCTGGAGCACTGAATGATCAAAAATGTCGTCGTGCGCAAGTGGCTGTTCCAGCATCATTAGATTGAACTGGTCCAACTGCTGAAAAAGCGGCACGTCAGCGAGTTTGTAAGCGGAGTTAGCGTCGCCCATCAAACGAATGTCAGGAAACTCTTTACGCACGCGCTCAATGATCTCCAGATCCCATCCGGGCTTGATCTTGATTTTGATGCGTTGATAACCGGCGTCAACTTCCGTGCGAATCTTTTCGAGCAACTCGTCGGGCGTGTCCTGAATGCCGATCGAAACACCCGATGCGATCTCGGAACGCACACCACCAAGATGTTTCCACAAAGGCACGCCGGCTTTCTTTGCTTCCAGATCCCAGCAAGCCGTCTCGATCGTTGCTTTGGACATTCGATGACCACGCACCGGTCTCATGAGACTGAAAACTTGTTTAGCGCTCTCGACCTCGTTGCCCAAGACTATCGGCGCCAGAAACTCCGCGAGGGTCGCCCAGCACGTGTCCGTCCATTCGTCGCTATAAAACGGACCTTCGCCGGCGGTGCATTCTCCCCAACCCTCGGCGCCGTCTGCATCAGTCACGCGCGCGAGGATGATGCGGCGTTCAATAGTACGACCGAAACTGGTTTCGAAGAAGTAGACGAGAGGCAGGCGAATTTCGCGCAGTTCAATCGACGTGATAAGCAAAGTTAGACGCTGTTCCTCCGTGAGGCATTATGCATGCGTGTACGGGGTGTTAACAACTGAAGCCGATGGGATGGATGGGCAGTTGGAGATTTTTATTGACACTGGTCCAACACATAACTATGATGCCGCGGAATTGAACGAATAGATACTCATTCTCTTTTGCTTTGACCTCATCATCGCACGCAGGTTGCTCTCCCCGCAGTCTGTGAGTGGACCACAAGTAGCCCAGGCCAACGAAAAGAGAGGCCTTTACAACCGTTGTTCCAGTTTACGTAGAGGTCTGCCAACTGTGGCGACTCCGTACACCATTCAATCTACTTGGCGAAAAGAGCACAATCATGAAATGTGTAGAAGCAGTGCGTTCCTCTCAACAGTGGTATGAAACGGTGGTTCACTTTAAGCGTTTTGGCAAAGCAGTAATTGCCGTTGTTTTTATTAGTGTCGTTCTGCTAGCTGTTTGGGCAAATACGAAACGCATAGGTGTAGCCGCTGCCAGCACCCAACAGGGTCGCGACGAAATACGCATCGAACTCAGCAGCAACGGATTCTCACCGAGCGAGGTGCAACATGCTCCAGGCTCGTTTGCAATTTCAGTTGAAAACATCACTTTGTCGAGTGAGTACAAGCTGAGATTAAAGGCAGAGGATGGAACTGTATTGAGTGAAGTTCAGGTGCAAAAAGGTTCCTCTGCATGGACCGTCACTCTGCAAACCGGCAGATACACGCTCACGGAGGTCAACCACCCGCAGTGGATCTGTAACATCGTCGTTCAATAGCGACACAGAACGTCAAAAGTTGTCTTATTGTCACAAGGAGACACCTCCCAATGTTTCGTCTTCAAGCCCAGTTGTTAACTATTGTATGTGTGATTGTGCTCTTTGCATTGCTCGCAATTGAGACCTCAACTTCACAAGGGACGAAGCACTCACTTTCGCTGAACGGATCAAGCAATCACATGACCGTGCCGTATAGTGGAGCCATTGACATTAGTGGCCCCATAACCGTCGAAGCTTGGATCAAGCTTAACTCGGTTAACGGCAATTATCAGGACATCGTGTGCCGCGAAGCATGGGGACAGGCAGGCTCCGGCGGTGGCTATGAATTTGCGATCACGAGCGCGGGCAAGTTACGGCTGGATCTGTACCAGAGTCACAACCAGTACACGACTGCGATTGGCAGCACCACGGTTACGACGAATGTGTGGCATCACGTGGCGGGCGTCTTCGATGGCAATCAGATACGCGTTTATCTCAATGGTCAGCTTGATGGCAGTTTGTCGACAACTAACGGTCCAACCTCAGGAACGAGCGCGCTCAATATCGGCAAGAGCACTTACACAACGTATTACTTTGGCGGGCTGATCGATGAAGTGCGCATTTCAGCAGCAGCGCTTTACAGCAGCAACTTCACGCCAGGGCTGGGAGCAGCTTCCAATACGCGCGCGCTGTGGAAATTCGATGGACAGACAACGAACGACGCCTCGGGCAATGGCAATCAGGGCACCCTGCAAAGCGGGGCCGCTTACTCTACTGATGTGCCAACAACAAGCAACAACACTCCCACTGTAACGATCACTGATCCGCTGACCAACACCACTTTTGCCGCTGGGTCAACGATCGTAATCGATGCTAATGCCTCTGATAGCGACGGCATAGTATCGAAAGTTGATTTCTATCAAGGCACCACTTTGATGGGGACTGATACGAGTAGTCCGTACACATTTGCTTGGAACAATGTTCCGGATGGCACTTACTCATTGACAACAAAAGCTACGGACGACAGCGGCGCAGTCAGCACCTCAAGTGCAATCACAGTCAACGTATTAGGCACTTCAAGCTTTCACTCGCTTTCGCTGAACGGGACTAGCAGTTATATGAGCGTTCCAAACAGTTCCACGATCAATATCAGTGGTCCAATCACAGTGGAAGCGTGGATTAAGCTCAACTCAATCAACGGCAATTATCAGGACATCGTGTGCCGCGAAGCATGGGGACAGGCGGGCACTGGCGGTGGCTATGAGTTTGCGATTACCAACACGGGCAAGTTGCGGCTAGATCTATATCAGAGCCATAACCAGTACACGACCGCAATTGGCAGTACCACGGTAACGACCAACACGTGGCATCACGTTGCCGGTGTATTCGACGGCAGCCAGATGCGTGTCTATTTGGATGGTGTGCTGGACGGGAGTCTGTCGACGACGAATGGGCCAGCCTCCGGGAGCAGTCCACTCAATATCGGCAAGAGCACCTACACCAGCTACTACTTCGGCGGGTTAATTGACGAGGTACGCCTCTCGGCAGCGGCGCTCTACAGCGCGAATTTCACGCCGGGCCTTGGCCCAGGCAGCAACACCCATGCATTTTGGAGGTTTGACGGACAGACGGCTAATGATTTCTCGGGCAATGCCAATCACGGAACATTACAGGGCAGCGCCGTCTATTCTACTGACGTGCCATCTATTGGCGGTGGATCTCAGCGTCCGGTGCCGATCCCAGGCGGACCCTATAACAGCCAGTTGTTACAATCCGTGCAATTTAGCAGCAACGGCTCATTTGATCCAGACGGCACAATCACTGCTTACCATTGGAACTTTGGGGATGGAACATCGGCCAATGCAGCGAACCCGGCTCACATATATCAAACATCCGGCCTGTTCACTGCGACGTTAACTCTTACTGACAATTCGGGGCTTATATCCAGTGCAACTACATCTGTGAGTGTAAATGGCTCGTCCGAAGCACGATTGGATCCGATAAATGCAACGGGATCTGGTGGAGAGAATCCGTTATCGCAAAACTTTAATTGGACCCTCCCGCTCTTAAGTTTGCCGGGTCGCGCAGGTTTGGATCTGAATTTGAGCCTATCGTACAACTCGCTGATATGGACGAAAAAGGGAACTACGATGATCTCGTTCGACGATGATCAAGGCTTCCCATCACCAGGTTTTCGCCTTGGTTTCCCTATAATCCAATCAACATACCTGAACTCGGAAACTGGCCAGTGGTCCTATCTTTTGATCGGGGCGGACGGCGATCGAACAGAATTAAGGCGCGTCCCCAGCACGCCAGTGCTTTACGAGTCCGCGGATTCTTCTCACCTGATTCTGGATACGACTGACTTAACGTCGAGTGATTCGAAGATGATCTTGAGAACTACTGACGGCACGCAACTTACCTACAAACCGAAAGGAGCTGCCTATGAATGTACCGAGATCAAGGATCGCAATGGGAATTACATTACAGTCAACTACAATTCGGCAGGTACGATAGCTAACATTCACGATACGCTCGATCGTGTGATCACGTTCAATTACGACAATGGCTGGCTTAGCAGTATCACTCAACAGTGGAAACGTCAGCCGCCGAATCAGACAGAAGTCATCACCCACACGTGGGCAACGTTTGAGTATGCGAACCTGTTCGTGCAACCCAGCTTTAACTCGAGCTTAAGTGTTCTTGGGCCGACTAATTCAACTATCAAAGTCCTGTCCAGAGTGACTTTGGACGACAACTCAACGACCGCTGCAAATAACTCACGTGCCGATTTTGAGTACACAGCTTTCGGCCAGGTATGGAAGATCAGCAACTTCGCCGCTGATAATCATCTGCTCAACTATCGCGCCTACAGACTACCCAACTCACCGCTATGGACCGACGCTCCTGTGCAGAATGAATGTCCCCGCTTCACGGAACGCCGAGACTGGGGACAGTGGGCCAATGGCGACGCGAATGGGTCGCCAGCAGCAGCTGAAGAAATTGCTAGCTCTTATAGCGATCCGGTGGAAGCAACTTGGACGATGGCGGACGGTGTCCCACACTCCGGCGTCATGGTACAGGTGACCGCGCCTGACGGAACCTTCGAGAAGATATATTTTGCCAATGCCATAGCGGGTGTCGCAAAAGGTTGGCTTCGCGGACTGCCGGAACTTGTTGAAAGCTATGACGTCAACGGCACGGTGGCACAACGGCAGCTCTTCACTAGCTGGGAGCAGGACAACGAGACCGTCTCGTACGAATTGAACCCACGTGTTAAGGAGACAAACACCTCCGATCCGTCGGGTAATCGAAAGCGAACTAGCATCAGCTATCAACAATTCACCCCGCCCACTGGTTCCAGCTACAAGCTGCCCCGCGACGTATTCGAGTATGCTGCGGATGCAACCTCCATACTGCGCAGCACCCGCACAGACTATGTGGACGCCGACGTCACACTCAACACGGACTATCTCAGCCGACGAATCTTTGGCTTAGTGAAAGAAACAAGACTTTACGAAGGCGATGTCAACGGGACGTTGATGTCACGAGTGGGTTTCAACTACGACGAGAGTGGCTCGATTCACGGCTCTGATGCACCTGTCCAACACGACAACACTAACTTCACGGCAAGCTTTGTGACAGGACGCGGCAATGTATCGACGGTTACGCGTTACGATGTGCAACCCAACAATCCCTCCACATCTGCAAAGATGAAATACAACACCGCAGGTGCTGTAGTGTCGTCGAAGAATGCGCTCGATAAAGAAGTAAAAATCGATTACGCAGATTCATTCTCAGACAATAACAACTCTCGAGGCACGTTTGCCTATCCAACCAAAGTCACCGATCCTGATAACTTCTACTCAACGATTAAATACAACTTTGATTTCGGTTCGATCACGTATCGGCAGACGCCGCCGCCAAATGTAATGGCGGAGCCGAGCCCTTCGCCTACACCGGTAGGACCAGCCCAAACTTTTTCTTACGATGATCTTGGACGCCTGGAACGGACCACAAGTCTTGTCAACAGTGCTTATACGCGTTACCAGTATCCGGCCAGCAAGATTCGGTTGGAGACGTTTAGCACGCTGGTCGCGAATAAGGGGGAAGCATACTCGTTTAGGATTGTCGATGGTTTTGGTCGCACGATTGCGAGTGCTTCAGACCATCCGGCTACGACTGGTACGAGTGCTCGGTTTGATGCTCAAAGAATGGCTTACGACATCATGGGGCGAATTCTCAAGACCTCAAATCCGGTTGAAACGAGTGCCATCGGAGACGATCCCGCTCAGTGGCAACTGGTTGAAGGTGACCTTGGATCGAGTTGGTTCTACACGCAGTACACTTACGACTGGAAAGGACGTCCCAGGATAACCACGAACACGGATGGCACGACGAAGTCGGTGACGTATGAAGGTTGCGGTTGCGCTGGCGGAGAGGCAGTGACGCTGAATGACGAAGGGACAATCATAAATGGCGTAACCAAAACCAGGCAGAAGAAAATCTACAGCGACGTTCTCGGACGGACGTTTAAGACTGAAGTGTGGAACTTCGAAGGCTCAGGTCCGGGTGGAACTGGTCGGGCACTGTACTCAACGACTGTTACCACTTACAACGTTCGTGATCAGGCTACCTTAGTTCGCCAGTACAAGGGGGCACCTCCGTCGAATTACCTGACTGATCTCAGCTGTCCAACTGGCACTTGTCAAAAGACAGAGTTCACTTACGACGGTTATGGACGCATGCAAAAAAAACGTGTACCTGAGCAGACCCAGAACCCGAGTGCCGAAACGAGCTGGACTTATAACGCCGACGATACCGTGAACACCATCACTGATAGCCGCGGAGCGGTAACCTCATACGGTTATGGCACTTCGGGCAACAACCGGCGATTGGTCAAGAGCATCAGCTATACATTAAGCGGAAGTTTGCCGATTGACGTAAGCTTCAATTACGACGCTGCTGGTAATCGGAAGTCAATGTCGCATAGCATCAACGGCATACAGCAAGACAGTTGCGATTACACCTATGACCAATTGTCACGCCTGACATCTGAAACGCGACATATCAATGCGCTCCCTAATTCAGCGACTGCAGGTGACTACACGATCGGCTACCAATACACGCTCGGTGGCCAAATAAGCAGTGTTACTGACCCGTTCAGTTCAACTACCGATCTGAATTACGATGCAATTGGCCGAACCGAAAGCGTGACTGGAGCATACGCTGGGGTAAACTATACCTACGCCGATGACGTAGAGTATCGGGCCTGGGGCGCGGTCAAGAGGCACGGCGCAAAAACAACCACCTACAATAATCGTATGCAGCCGACGCAGTTTCAGTATTTTCAGTACCGGTATGATTACAACTACCATCCCGACGGCAAGTTGAAGCACCTGATTGACTTGGATGACATAGTGGGAGCGCCGAGCCAGGTGACGTTTCATTATATGTCACGCCATTACGGGTATGACGGGGTGGGAAGACTCTCAAGCGTTGATGCCACCGACAATCCTACTGTTAGTAGTGGTGGAATTATACCGGCACCATTTGTCGGGTATTACGGATACGACGAATTTAATAACATGAACAGCCGTACCGGTTATTACGCCCTGAATCCGAGTACCAGCGATTCTGGGACGTACGTCAACAACAAGCGCACAAATTCCGGCTGGAGTCATGACGCAGACGGACGAGTGCTAACTAGCGTCGATACGGCAACCAACACCAGTCAAACCTGGACTTATGATGCCGCCGGCAATCAAATAGGCATTTCGGAAGTCAGCTCGGGAACCACAACTACAAATACGCTGAGTTACGATGGTGATGGCAAGCTATTGTATGAATCAGTGACGACGCCTCAGTCTACAAAAGCTGATTACTTGATTCGGTCGACGGTTTTAGGAACGGTACTAACAAAGCTCGATGCCTCGGGGAATAAAGACATCACCTATGTTCCTGCGAACGGTTTAGCGTTCCCCATGCAAACCAAAGACTCCAACGGTAACCCGTCTCTCGGTGGGGTATGGCGAGATGCAACGGGTTTGCAGGAGGATGGGAAAGCTGTCGATCCGTTTGGCGCCAGGATACATAATGTGCAGCCGCCGCAAAGCCCGCCACCACCAAACATGCCCTTCTACGGAGCCACTTATGGTGGGGTAAGCTGGAATAGTTTTACTAACGCTAATAACTTTTCCAGTGGTTGCTTTTCGGCTCAGAACAACAATCGCGAAAGCTGCAACGATACGATGCTGCGTCGAACAATGGGCGATGAATTTGTAAATTACTTTTTTCATCTGAGCCAGTTGCGCTCTGCTGAAAACAACCACATTAGCAATCTCAATGGGCCGCATGATGATCCAACCAATAGCAGTGGCGCGGTGTGGCTACCACCCGATGATTCTATACCAGGACGCTTTGGGAGCTTTGTTGCCGTATTTGGACATGTAGGTTACGGAAGTTTGCTTCCTGGTCCGCAGAGCTCTGCACTCGCCGACCGTGCTGCAAAGAACTGCGCCACACCGAATAGCATTGTGGCGCACTTCAAAAAAGATTTCGAGGCTCAGTGGACGAGGACGACGAAATCAGGGGAAGAGAACGGATCGTTGATCTTTTATGAGCAGGCAACAAATACTTATCCAAAAGTCAGGCTGTCAGAAGGACGTCACATGACTGATCGAATTACGAGTGTTCCAGCGCTGCCAGAGATCGGGCCTGAAACGCGTCAAGCATTTGAAGACTTCGCGAAAGCCAATCGGAAGGTATATTTCCTGGCGTTCTTTCACACGCATCCTAATTATCCGCGTACTGGAGAGAGCAGAAGCGGCGGTCCTAGCAGTGGTGACATTCAATATCAGTCGGATTTCAAGAACGCCTTGGGTATCCTCAGGACCGGCAAAGGTTATTCGTTTTTTAGCAACGGCACAACATTTTGGCCGGGCGATTCTAGAGCAAATGAGTGCATCTGGACTCTTAACCATCGGAGAAATTAGGCATCGCAAAAGGAGCTTCCAGACGTGAGTAATCGCAGACTTGAACTTTTAGGATTTCTGTTCGGTGTCGCCGCCACAGTTGCGTGCGTATTTAACGGTAAAGAAGTGACGCAACAACGCCAGGCTGCTCCCGCCGATCAAACAGCACAGGGTGTGACCTTTGAAATACCGGATGCTGTTTGGGAACCGTTCTTTTTTAAAGCTCTTGAGGGACGAACAAATAAAGTCGGAATGTTAAGTCTAAGGAGAATAGTGCTTCCTGCTAACGATCTTGAAGTGCGCTTCTGGTACGATCATTTTGAAGTCATTAGCGGTGTGATCATCCGTCGTTCGGCTGAAAAGTGGTCCGCCACGTATCTTAGACAAAGGTACGAACACGAGCCGTTGTCGATACAGCAACAGAGCCTTGGAGCGCCGAAATCAGGTTGGGAGGCCGCGTGGAAAAGGCTGACGGACGCGAACATCTTGACGCTTCCCGATGGATCTGTGAACTGTAAGACCGAAGCTTTGGATGGCGTAAGTTATATCGTCGAAACGAACGTAAATCGGAGATACCGGACGTACAGGTACGGTAATCCTACCCTTGCCACCTGCGATGAAGCCAAACAAATTGTAATGATTGAAACCATCTTGTCGGAGGAGTTTCAAATTCCTCCTCCTTCCAAATAATCGGGGAATGAATTCGCGTCTCAAGATTGACTCTGATGTCAAGGCGAAAGCTTAATCGCCCTTGTCGTCTCCACGTCTCTCCACAATCGTGCCCAGCCGTACCAAAGTTGAAAATTCTCATGTAAACCTGCCCGCCTAGTTCTTATCGAGATCAAACCCAATCTTTAACTTGAGCGCAGGCATTCATGACGCAGACATCGTGCGAATGAGACGGTCATTTGATGTCCATTTCGGCCCACAGAGACTAGTGAAATCACATACGGTTTTGCTACCTTTCCTCGGACACTGCGCTCCACTTCTTTACCGGATATTAACAACTCAAGAAATTATCATTTCAGACCGCCCGGAAGCGTCACATCGGCTTGACCCGCAAATACAGAACTGATAATAAAACACCCACATTTTACCTGCCGGCCTCAACGTATCCTCCGGTATTCCTCGCAATCGTGTGTTTAATGGTAAGTAGTTTCATTTAGTGAGGAGATTTTATGCGTCTAAAGAGCCCCCTTCACCCGACACGGGCTGCCCGTGTGTTCGTTACTTGTGCACTCGTAATCCGAAACATATTGCAAAGCCATCGTTCAGAACGCACTCGCTTCGGACGGCCCCGACGGAATCTTTTTCTCATAATTGCGATTGCTGGTTTTTTGGGCTCGCTCACTTTACTGAACTTTCCGCGGCCAGCGTCGGCAGATACAACGACGCCGGTAAGTATTTCCAGTTTTGGAACACCGGTCCCGCAAAACTTCGATTCTCTGGTTTCATCAGGCACGGGCACCTTACCCCTGAACACTCCGGCGGGTTGGGGATTTTCAGAATCCGGTTCGAATGCAGACACTTCGTACATTGCAGGAACCGGTTCAGGCAATGCCGGTAATACTTACAGTTTTGGTTCAACTGCTGCGCCTGCTGATCGGGCTCTTGGGCAATTGCGCAGCGGAACCCTCATCTCGATCCTGGGCGGTACCTTCATCAACAACACGGGTGGAACGATTAATTCACTCAACATTGCCTACGCTGGCGAGCAATGGCGACTCGGCGCTCTCAGCCGCACGATCGGCGAGCGTATGGATTTTCAGTACAGTACCGACGCGACCAGCCTAATCACCGGCACTTGGACGGATGTTAATGCGCTTGATTTCACCCCACCAGTCACGACTGGCACAGTGGGCCTTCTTGACGGCAATACCAATCGTGTTCTTCTCAACTCTAATATCACTGGGCTGAGTATTCCCGCAGGTGCGAGTTTTTGGATTAGATGGACTGACGTAGACGCTACCGGTGCTGACGACGGCTTGGCGATCGACGACTTTTCAATAACAGCGAATGGTATCCCACCATCGCCGACTCCCACGCCATCACCATCTCCTTCGCCCACACCTACACCGAGCCCAAGTCCAACGCCAACGCCGAGTCCGACACCAATACCCGGATCGGTCGTCATCAGTCAGGTTTACGGTGGTGGCGGCAACGTCGGCGCAACGTTGAAGAACGACTTTGTCGAGATCATCAATCACACTGGAGCGCCAATTGATCTGAGTGGCTGGTCCGTACAAATCGCTTCGGCAGGCCAGGCAAATTGGCAAAGGACAAACCTTACCAATTTTGTCCTGCAACCGGGACAGTATTACCTGGTCCAGCAATCGCAAGGCGCCGGGGGCACCGATAATCTTCCTACACCTGACGCTGTCGGCGGCGGCCTCGTGAGTTCAACTTCGGGGAAGGTCGCTCTGGTCAGTAATCAAACTACGTTGACTGGCAACTGCCCGGTCGATGGCGGAATTATCGATTTTGTTGGTTACGGCACGGAAACTTGCGCTGAGAGCTCACCAGCGGCCGTGCTTACCAACACAACCGCTGCGTTGCGCAAGAACAACGGCTGCTTCGATACCGACAACAATGCCATCGATTTTGCGACCGGAGCACCCAATCCGCGCAACAGCTCATCACCAACAAACAGTTGCACCGCCCTCTTTGGAATTGGATCCGCTCAACCGAGTACCGTGCAAACGGGAAACAATACCACTCTGACTGTGACTGTTTCTCCGGCACAAGATCCAACCAGTACAGGAATAACTGTTACGGCTGACCTGTCTTCAATTGGCGGATCGGCGACACAGGCTTTCTCTGGTGTGGGAAACACGTTTACGTTCGTGGCGACTATTCCTGTAAACAACACGCCGGGACCAAAGTCTCTTCCGGTGAGTATTGCGGATGCTCAAGCTCGTAGCGCCAGCACCACAATCTTTCTCACCGTGCAAGAACCACACGTTACCATCAGTCAGCTTTATGGTGGCGGCGGAAACGCCAGCGCCACCTTCAACCGTGACTTCGTTGAGCTCTTCAACCCAACGCCCAACACCGTCGATTTAACTGGCTGGTCGTTGCAGTACACGTCCGCAGCGGGCGACAGTTGGGACTTCACGTCGCAGCCCATCGGCGGCTTCATCGAGCCTGGTCAGTACTACTTGATCGCACTCGCTGGTGGCGCCACCGGGGCGCCGCTGCCGGCCGCAAACATTAATGGCGACATCAATATGAGCGCCACAACCGGCAAGGTCGCCCTCGTGAATAGCTTTGATCCGCTCGAAGGTCAATGCCCGTTGGGTAACATTACCATTGTAGATTTTGTCGGTTATGGCACAGGTGCTACTTGCGCGGAAACGGCAAACGCACCGGCGCCGAGCAATACCACAGCGATCTTCAGAAACAACGGCGGAGCCACTGATAACGACAACAATCAGGCCGACTTCGCTACGGCCACTCCCAATCCTCGGCGTACCGCACAGATTGTGGAGCTTGGTCCATTCGTATTTCGTACCGATCCTCGCAAAAACGGGGTCAACGCGCCGCGCGATGCGAGTATCACACTTAACTTTACTGAACCAGTCGATGTAGTTGGTTCATGGTTCAATATCAATTGCGCCGTGACGGGGCTTCACAACGACGCCACGTTTGCCGGTGCCGACAAGGTTTGGGTCATCACTCCCAACGTAAACTTCCAGGCTGGCGAGCAGTGTACCTTCACGATCTTCAAAGATCAGATTCACGATCAGGACACAGATGACGTTGGTCCCAACGATGACACGCTCATCGCCAATTTTGTGGCGACGTTCACGGTCGCGACCGGCACTGCTCCACCGTATCCGCCGAGTGTTCACCTGACTTTCGGTAATCCTAACGGCGCCACGGCCGACATCAATCAGCCGAACAACTACCTGATGGAGAAGCCGGAGTTTACGCTGTCCTACAACAGGGACAACGGTGGACCAAACTGGGTAAGTTGGCACCTTGCTGATGAATGGGTCGGAACTCTTGCTCGCGTCGATACCTTCAGACCCGATCCGGCAGTTTTGCCGACATGGTATCGCGTGCAGGCGACTGACTTCTCCAACAGCGGTTTCGATCGCGGACACATGACGCCAAATGCCGATCGCGATAAAGAGACTTCGATCCCGATCAATCAGGCAACGTTCCTGATGTCCAACATGGTCGCGCAGTCACCTGATATGAATCAGGGACCTTGGGCCGACCTGGAGAACTTCCTCCGAACGCTCTTACCAGCGAACGAGGTTTATATCGTCGCCGGCCCGGCTGGAAGTGGTGGCACGGGCAGCGCTGGTTTCGCGACTACGATCGCTAACGGTCACGTTGCCGTTCCTTCGTCGACGTGGAAAGTCGTGCTCGTTATTCCAAAGGGCGACAACGATGTATCGCGCGTGACTGCCGGTACGAGAACGATCGCAGTGAACATGCCCAACATCCAGGGCATTCGAAACAATCCGTGGGAGACTTACTTGACCACGGTCGATGCCGTTGAAACGATGACGGGGTATGACTTCTTTGCTAACGTGCCCGACGCGATCGAAAACGCTATCGAAGCCGGCGTCAACGGTGTCAATCCGCCGGGAACCGAAGGCCAGGCGGTGACGACTGCTGAAGATACTTCGACATCGATAACGTTAACGGCTGTTAGTCCAAATTCGAGTGCATCGTTTAGTTTCACGATTGTCACTCCGCCGGCCCACGGCCAGTTAACCGGATCCGGCGCCAATCGGTCGTATCAACCCGGTCCCGACTTTAACGGCAGCGATAGCTTTACCTTCAAAGCCAACGACGGAGCAGCCGATTCGAACACTTCGACGGTTACGATCACAGTTACAGAAGTGAACGACTCGCCAACCGCTGCCGACGACTCGTTTAGCACTGATGAAGATACGAACCTGGAGATCACGGCTTCGGATCTCACGAACAACGACAGTGCTGGACCAGCGAACGAGAATGTTCAGGTGCTGACGGTAACAAGTGTCTCGTCAACCGGCGATACACATGGAACCGTATCCCTGTCGAGCGGAACTATCACTTACTCACCGGACACGGATTACAACGGTCCGGCGAGTTTCACTTATCAGGTCTGCGATAATGGGACCACCAATGGTGCGCCTGACTCGCTGTGCACTACCGGCACGGTCAACATTACCGTCAACGGCGTAAACGATCCGCCGACACTCAATGCAATCGCGAATCAAACAGTCTTCGTAGGTGACACGTTGAGCTTTACCGCGGTGGGTTCCGATCTCGATCAGCCGCCGCAAACGCTCACCTACAGTTTGACTGGTTCAGTTCCCAGCGGAGCATCGATCAATCCTTCGACAGGTGCTTTCAGTTGGACACCGACGGCGGCACAGGGCGGACAGATCTACACTCTGACAGTTAGGGTGACCGATAACGGCACTCCGAATCTCTGGGCAGAACAGCAGTTCAACGTGGGCGTTGCCTGGACGTGGACGGGCCTGCTCGCACCGGTGCAAGCAGGCGGAACGTACAAGGCTGGCCGAACGATTCCGATCAAGTTCCAACTGACCGGAGCGAGCGCCGGAGTCACTGACGCAGTGATCAGGTTGTATGTGTTCCAGTTGAACAACAACGTGCTTGGAGATCCGGTGGACGTGGAGTCGCCGGGTTCAGCGACAAGTGGCAACGTGTTCCAATTCGTCGATGGCCAATATGTTTTCAATCTCAGTACATCGGGAATGGCACCGGGGACTTATCAGTTGCAGATAGACATGGGTGACGGTGTCTTACGGGCCGTAAACATCTCACTCAAGTAAGTAAAGGTACTTCGGAACGTACTGCCAAGGGCGACCCTCCGTGGCCGCCCTTGGTTTAAGAAAGCGCCAGCAAAAAGACCGATCTGGTGTGCCTATGTGACCGACCGCCAGTCACCTTGACCAGATTGCATTTCTGCTTATTGACCCGCCTCACAAGCTCTGGTAAAAGCATTACATCAAGCCCTTGCCGGCGATGTTTTCACGACCGGCATTCCCTCTCCAATTTGAAGTTTTAATGTCCCCGTGCGGATCCCACTAAGTCAGGACCGGGCGGACGGCAGGTTCAACCATTCGGCTCGATTGGATTCTGTCGCACTCCCGGTTCTGACTTGCCCCCAGAGAAATATTTACTCTGTAGAGATTTGGCCCTCTCGATTGAGGGCGGCGTGTAGTGTGTGCCACGGAAGGGTGGCGCATTTGACGCGGACGGGAAACTCGCGGACGCCGGCGAAGATCTTCAGGTTACCGAGACTGTTCTCTTCTGTTTCCTCATTGAGCTCGCCAGTCACCATCGAATGAAATTCCTGAAACAGGCTCTCCGCTTGTTCCTTACTCTTTCCTTTGACGGCCTGCGTCATCATGCTCGCTGAAGCTTTTGAGATCGCACAGCCCGACCCTTCGAATCCCACTTCTTTCACGAGATCGTCTTCGAGGTCCAGGTATATCGTCAGTTGATCGCCGCAGAGTGGGTTGTAGCCTTCAGCCGTGTGATTCGCGTTTTCGAGCTTGCGAAAGTTTCGCGGCTTCTTGTTATGGTCCAGGATTACCTGCTGGTAGAGTTCACTTAGTTCAGACATACATCAACTAAAAATCTCAATCACACGTTCAATCGTGCGGGCGAGCACATCGACCTCTTCCTTCGTGTTGTAGAAGGAAAACGATGCACGCGCAGTTGCAGGGACGTTGAAGCGCTGCATCACGGGTTGCGCACAGTGATGACCGGCGCGAACAGCGATGCCCTCCTGGTCCAGGATCGTGCCGATATCATGCGGATGAATATCGTCGATCACGAACGACAACACACTCGCCTTATGCTTCGCGGTGCCGATGATCCGCACACCTTCGATCGCCGAAACGCGCTCAGTCGCGTAACGCAACAACTCGGCTTCGTAATCAGCAGCACGCTCGCGCCCGATGCTGTTCAGATAATCAATTGCAGCGCCCAGACCAATTTGTGATGCGATCGCAGGGGTCCCGGCTTCAAACCGGTTCGGAGGATCGGCGTAGGTCGTCTTTTCAAACGTGACCGTCTTGATCATGTCGCCGCCGCCCTGAAAAGGATTCATCTTTTCGAGCAACTCGAGTTTGCCGTAAACCACTCCGCTGCCGGTCGGCGCGTACATCTTGTGACCCGAGAACACGTAGAAATCGCAATCGAGATCCTGCACGTCAACCGGCATGTGCGGCGCTGCCTGAGCACCATCAATCAGCACTGGAACGCCGTACTTGTGCGCGTGGGCAATCATCTCCTTGATCGGGTTGATTGTGCCGAGCGCATTGGAGACGTGCATCACTGCCAGCAGCTTCGTACGCTCATTCAAAAGTCCATCGTATTCATCCTGCAGCAACTCGCCCGCGTCGTTCATCGGGATCACGCGCAATCGCGCACCCTTTTCTTCGCAGAGCATCTGCCACGGAACGATGTTGGCATGATGTTCCATCGCGGAGATGATGATCTCGTCGCCCTCGCCGATGTACTTGCGCCCGTAACTGTGCATCACGAGATTGATGCCTTCGGTGGCGCCACGCACAAAGATGCATTCGCGAACGTCGCGCGCGTTGATGAAGCGTTTCACCTTTTCACGCGCGCCTTCGTAGGCCGTAGTCGCTTTCTGGCTCAGGTAATGAACGCCGCGATGAATGTTGGAGTGTTCCTGTTCGATGTAGGTGCTGCCGCGATCGATGACGACTTGAGGCACTTGAGACGAGGCCGAATTGTCGAGATAGATCAGCGGTTTGCCGTTGACAGTCTGTTGTAACACCGGGAAGTCAGCGCGGATCCGTTCGACATCCCAGATGTCCGTCACAATCGGTTCGGGCGTTATTACGGAACTCACAGTTCTTTAAAACTCCAATTCGGATTTCTCCCGCAAAGGCGCAAAGGCGCAAAAGATAAAACTTTATCTTTGCACCTTTGCGCCTTTGCGGGAGAAAAGCTTGTTCACGTTAAGCCTCTAGGTCCGTGTGCAACTGGCGCAGCACAGTCTCGTCGAGTTGCGATCTGATCGAATCAATCTTGATCTTCGCGATTACTTCTTCAGCAAATCCGTAAGTCAGAAGATTCCGGCCGAGCTCCGGACCGATGCCGCGCGTCTCCAGATAAAACAATTCTTCCGGATCGATCTGGCCCACTGCCGCGCCGTGTGCACACTTCACATCGTCAGCATAGATCTCCAACTGCGGTTTCGTATCGACCCGCGCCTTGTCCGACAGCAACAGGTTCTTGTTCGTCTGCATCGCATCGGTCTTCTGCGCGCCTTCACGAACAAAGATCTTTCCGTTGAAGACCGCTCGCCCATTGTTGTCGAGAATGCCTTTGTACAACTGGTGACTGCTGCAATGCGGCTGCTTGTGATCGATGACCGAATGCGTATCGGTATGCTGGTCTGCGCCCACCATGTACAGGCCATCGACCGAAGTCTCTGCACCTTCGTGATCCATCACGACTGAAATATCGTGACGCGAGAGACGCGCGCCGAGATTTATCGACGTCGTATCGTAATGGCTCGAACGGCCAAGCTCCGCCGAAGTGGTCGAGACGTGAAAAGCGTTATTGCTCTCGCGCTGGAGACAATAATGCTCGAGATGTGCGCCATCTTTGAGCACAATCTCAGCGATCGCATTGGTAAAGTATTTTCCGTCGCCGGTGGATGAATAACTTTCAATCAACGTCGCGGAACTGTTCTCCTCCGCGACCACCAACAGTCTCGGAAAACTCGCACTACTTTCAGCCTCAGCCAGAAACGTTACTTGCAAAGGTTGCGCAAGCTTTACGTTCTTCGGAATCCAGACAAACACACCGGATTGCAAGAACGCCGTGTTCAAAGCCGTCAAGCCATTGTTGTGATAGCCCGCATTGCGCGCCAGATACTTGCGTACGATCTTGTTGTACCGGGCATCACCAGCAGCGCTGACCAGATCGATCGCCACCACATCTTCAAGCCCAGTCTTTACAGACAGGTCTTCGCGCAAAAAACCATTCACTACGACGAGATGCGCAGCCGCAGTTTCGGGATTTGCAAACCGCGTCACATCGCTAACGGCAATCTCACCGCCACTAATCGCCGGTGAAAAATGCTCTTTCGCGAGCGACGTGAGATTCGTGTATTTCCACTCTTCGTCAGTTACTGGAGGAAACCCTAGCTGTTCGAAACGATCCATCGCGCTGCCGCGCACGAGCTCCAGCCACGCGACCGTTGGCGACAACTCACGGACAGTGTGAAACGCCGTCTGATAACTGTTTTCTGACTTGACGAGTTCAGTAACCATTCTTAATTCGCCGGCGCGCCCGCTCCTTTTCCGTTCTGATCCGCCGTCTTGATCCAATCGTAACCCTTTGATTCGAGCTCAAGCGCCAACTCTTTGCCGCCTTCGCGAGCGATTACTCCGTTCGACAGCACGTGCACGAAATCCGGAACAATGTAGTTCAGAAGTCTTTGGTAGTGCGTGACGACGATGATCGCATTGTCTGGTGTGAGCAGTTGATTCACACCACCTGCAACCACGCGCAGCGCATCGATGTCCAAACCGGAATCGGTTTCGTCCAGCACGGCAAGCTTTGGTTCAAGCACCGCCATCTGGAGAATCTCGTTGCGTTTCTTTTCGCCGCCCGAGAAGCCTTCGTTGACGGAACGAGTCATGAAGCTTGCATCCATCTCGACGACCTTCGCGCGCTCTTTCAAGTAATCCTTAAATTCGAGTGGATCGAGTTCCTCTTCACCGAGATGTTTTCGTTTCTCGTTGTAGGCCAGACGCAGAAACTGCGCATTCGAAACACCAGGTACTTCGATCGGATACTGAAACGCCATGAACACACCTTCACGCGCACGTTCATCGGGTGGCATCTCGAGCAGATTACGGCCCTCGTAGAGAATCTCACCGCTGATGACTTCGTACTGTGGATGTCCGGCGAGGACCTTCGCCAGGGTGGATTTGCCGGAACCGTTTGGTCCCATGATGGCGTGAATCTCGCCCTTATTGACTGTTAGGTTGATGCCTTTGAGAATTTCTTTTCCATCAATCCCTGCGTGCAAATTCTTGATTTCTAACATTCGTCTGATCCGTTTTAATCCTCTTTAATGAATCCGTGTAGATCCGTGTTACCCTACGCTACCTTCCAATTTTAGACCCAGTAATTTTGTAGCTTCCACTGCAAACTCCATCGGCAACTGCAGGAAAACGTCCTTGCAGAAACCATTGATGATCAGCGACACCGCGTCTTCCTGAGAAATGCCGCGTTGCTGCAAATAGAAGAGCTGTTCTTCACTAATCTTCGAAGTCGAAGCCTCGTGCTCGACGCTGGAACTGTTGTTCATCACCTCGATGTACGGGAAAGTGTTGGCCCCGCAGCTCGAGCCGATCAGCATCGAGTCACACTGAGTGTAGTTGCGCGCACCTTCAGCCTTCGGCATCACCTTCACGAGTCCGCGATAACTGTTGTTTGACTTACCAGCCGCGATGCCTTTCGAGATGATTGTCGAGCTGGTGTTTTTGCCGAGGTGAATCATCTTCGTGCCGGTGTCGGCCTGCTGTGCGTGATTTGTCAGCGCTACCGAGTAAAACTCTCCGATCGAGTTGTCGCCTTGAAGAATGCACGACGGATACTTCCACGTAATTGCAGACCCCGTCTCGACCTGAGTCCAGGAGATCTTCGAGTTCTTACCGGCGCACTTGCCTCGCTTGGTGACGAAGTTATAAATACCGCCGCGTCCCTCTTCATCACCGGCGTACCAATTTTGGACCGTCGAGTATTTGATCTGTGCGTCGTCGAGTGCGATGAGCTCAACCACTGCGGCATGAAGCTGGTTCTTATCAAACTTCGGCGCCGTACATCCTTCGAGATACGAAACGTACGAACCTTCTTCAGCAACGATCAGGGTGCGCTCAAACTGTCCCGACTCCGAGTTGTTGATGCGGAAGTAAGTTGACAACTCCATCGGACAGCGAACGCCCTTCGGAATAAAGCAGAAACTTCCATCCGAGAAGACTGCGCTATTCAACGCCGCGAAGAAGTTGTCGTTAGTCGGCACTACCGAACCGAGATACTTCTTCACTAGGTCGGGGTAATCTCTGATCGCTTCGGTAAATGAACAGAAGATTACGCCGTGCTTCTTCAGCTTCTCTTTGTACGTCGTAGCAACCGAGACTGAGTCGAAAACAGCATCGACGGCAACACCCGCCAACTGCTTCTGTTCCGTCAAAGGAATACCGAGCTTCTCGAACGTGCGCAGTAGTTCCGGATCGACTTCATCAAGACTCGCCTTCGTCACCTTCTGTTTCGGCGCGCTGTAATAGATGACGTCCTGGTAATCGATTTCGGGATACTTGAGGTTGGGCCAGTGCTTCGGCTCTTTCATCGTCAGCCAATGGCGATAAGCCTTCAGACGAAACTCCAGCATCCACTCCGGCTCGTTTTTCTTCTCCACGATCAGGCGAATGGTGTCTTCGCTTAAGCCGCGCGGAATTACGTCCGACTCGATATCGGTTACGAAGCCGTATTTGTATTCCTGTTTACTTAAAAGTTCTGCTGTACTCATTAGTCCTTCTAAACCCGATTATCCTTCCGACCGATGCCCTGAATATGGTGCAGAGCGGCGTCGACGTTCGCCTCTGTTCCGAGCAACTGCGAGAGCGTGATGTCCGCGAGTGCGTTGTCGACAATCTGGTGCAACTCAACAATCACCGGACGAATGCCACAGTCACCGGTATGAACACATGCGTCCAAAACACCTGCGTAGCTCTTGCAATGAGATTCAGCCGGTTCACCTTCGAGAACGCGTATCACCCGGTTCAGACGAATCTCGGAAGCAGGCAGTGCCAGTGCGTAGCCACCCTTGGTACCGCGGGTCGATTGCACCAGTCCGGCTTTGCTCAAAATCCACATCAGTTTGCCGGCGTTCGCGGTTGAAATCCCCTCGAGACGGCCAAGCTGGGAGAGCGTCAGCGACTCGCCCATCGTCTCCGCACGGGCGAGCTGCAACAGACATCGCAGGCCATATTCTTCTTGAGCTGAAATCTTCATTGCGCGTCTAAACTATTAATCTCAGGCATCTTAAGCTATACCTTACTTTTAAGTCAAGATTAGCCGCAAGAAGCACAAAAGGCACATAAAGCACAAACTAAGAAGGTCGTTTTTGTGCTTTATGTGCCTTTTTGTGGCTAAAGCTTAAATTCGAAATCGAGGTAGCCGACTATTCGAACGGGTTTGCCGTTGAAGGTCGAGGGTGGGAATATCCAATTCTTGGCGGCTGCTTCAGCGGCCGCGCGGAGCATTGTCGGCCCTTCGGAGTTAGTGACCCAGATCTTTCCGTTTTCATCCACAATCGCAAAAACGCGAACGGTTCCGGTCACGCTGTGGCTCTTTGCTGCGGCCGGATAGGCAGGTGTGGCGCGCTTCGTTTCACGCCCACTCAACGAGCCCGCACTAACAACTTGTGGCTCAGCGGCCGTTGTGTTGGAAGTGGGCGCTGGCGCAATTGCCTCTGGGGTAGGCTCAGGCGTTGCGGCCGGCTTGGTCGCAAACGGATTGGGAATCCTGTTGGTGACGGCGTCGAGTGCCTTCGATCTACCAAGCGAAGCCGACTGTAACGAAGCCATCTTCTCTCTTGCGGTGAGGTACTCGGTCTGCCACCTCGCACGATCAGCGTCGTTTTTTGCCAGGGACTGTCGAATACCAAGCACATCTTCGAGGAGCGCGAACGATTCGTAGGCTCGACCCGGTTCCTTTGAGATCGCCTGCGCCTGCGCGATCACTCTTTCAAGCAATCCACGAACTCGTTCCAGATCTGTGGTCGCTTCAGTGGGAAGTCCAGAATCGGTCGGATTAATGCCGTAGCTACGATAACGAGCGAGATGCGACCGAATGCCGTTTACCGTCTGACCTGCCGCAGCAAAGTATGTGCGAATCGATTCGTCTTTTTGTGCAGCCCGAGCATTGAATGCTTCATCCAGTAGTGCCTGCGAACGTCCGTAGTTCCCCTCTTCAAGGTAAATACCGAGAAGCATGAGGGTGGCGACGTTGCGCAGTGTTACGTCGTTGCCGGAAGCGCGGATGTTTTCCAACTCGGCGGCAGCAGCAGGAAGCTGGTGCACTGCCGCGAGCGCACGAGCACGTTCAATCCGTTGATAAGCGGGATTCGCTGACGCGTCTTCGGGAGAGCCAGTCGACTGGCCCACCGCGAAGGCGGCTGTAATTAGAACTAGAACTGTCGGGAGGATTCCATTTATGTAGGGGCGTAAATAAAGAAAAGACCTCAAATTGCTGACTCCTGGGAAAATACAAAAGCGAGCGTAATGCTCGCTTTAGAGTTGGTATCAATTTGACGGAACCCATTATGTACGGATCAGGGGCACTGAGGCAAGAGGGGACAATCCTGCTAGGGTGAACCGGAGGCGCCGAGGCTCTTGATGATCTTATCGCGGAAGGCGCGGGCGGCGGTTTTGATGGCCGTTTCGTTGAGGGTTAGGAGGCGACGATTGCGCATAACGATGCGACCGTTGATGATGACGCTCTCGACGTCGGAAGCTTTGGTGGCGTAGACGAGATCGGAATAGACGTTGTAAAGCGGTATTTGATTGAGTGTGTCGCGGTCGATGACCAACAGATCGGCACGCTTTCCAGTCTCGAGCGAGCCAATCTCTTTCTCCAAATGCAGAGCTTCGGCGCCGCGAATCGTGGCGAGCTCAAATGCTTGCTGCGCGGTTATGACTTTCGGATCACCGCTGAACACTTTGTGCAACTTCGCGACTGTGTCCATCTCTTCCCACATGTTCAAATCGTTGTTTGACGCCGCTCCATCCGTTCCCAATCCCACCAACAACTTTTCCGTCAACATCTTCGGGACAGGTGCAACGCCCGACGCGAGCTTCATGTTCGACTGCGGATTGTGAACCACACCTACACCGCGTTGCTTCAGGATCGCTATGTCAGTTCCCTGCGGCCAAACCATGTGTGCTGCAATCACACGCTCGTTTAGAAAACCGATGCGATCGAGATATGCCACAGGGCTTGCGCCCTTCGCTTTAACACTGTCATCAACTTCACGCTTCGTTTCCGAAATGTGCGTGACAATCGGCGCCCCAGTGCGATCAGAAAAAGCGCGCACGGCTTTGAGATGGTCTTCAGACACGGTGTACGGCGCGTGCGGCGCGATCGCCGGAATGATCAGTTCGTGACCTTTCCAACGAGCAACAAACTTCTCCACGTACGCCATGCCTTCGGCGTTGGTCTTATTGTCGGCGACAGGAAAGTCGATGATGGTTTCTCCGAGCACGCCGCGGACGCCGGCTTTTGCAGTCTCGTCCGCGATAGCGTCTTCGAAGTAATACATATCGCAGTAGGTTGTTGTCCCACCGCGAATCATCTCGGCAAGGCCCAATCGCGAGCCGACTCGAACAAACTCCTCCGTAACGTTTTTGGCCTCAGCCGGAAAGATATACTTCGTTAGCCACTCCTGAAGGTCGAGGTCGTCTGCAAGACCGCGAAACAGGACCATCGGAATGTGCGTGTGACCGTTGATCAGTCCAGGCGTGATGACTTTGCCCGCCGCGCTGATTCGCTGCCGCGAGCTGTATCGACCTTCGATGTCCGCGCGCGGGCCGATAGCGACAATCCGTCCTTTGGAAACCGCAATCCCGCCATCGTCAATAATGCGGCGAGTTTGGTCCATCGTAACGATCGTGCCGCCGAGGACCAGCAGATCGACCGGCTCTCTGCGAGTCTGAGCCTGGGTGATATTTGAAAGCGTGGTCATCACGATTAGTGAAACGCAGATAAACGCGGATAGAGACGGATTCATTTGTTTTTCAAAAAGCGGGCGTCAAAGGCACGTGGCAGCAGATCGGCGATGTGAAACTCCTCGCTTTTGCCTTCAAGATTTGCGAAAACAATCGTGGCGCCTCTTGCAAACTCCCAGATGATCTGACGACATGTTCCGCACGGCGGCGTCAGAGTCTCTGTGTCAGCAACTACCGCGAGCGCCGTAAAGTTGCGTTCACCTTCCGATAACGCTTTCCAGATTGCGACTCGCTCGGCGCAAACTGTCAGACCATAACTCGCACTCTCGACGTTGCACCCGGTGTAAACTTTCCCACTCTCAGTCTTGACCGCAGCACCGACAAGAAAATTGGAAAACGGCGCGACCGATTGCAGTCGCGCAGCCTTCGCCGCCTGAATCAACGGCTCTAAATCTTCGCTCAAAGTTGACCTCCAACTGGTGATAAAACACTGGCCAGCCTCTCGCGAATTTTTCCACTCAACAAGTCGATACTTACGAGATTATGACCACCCTCAGGAATGATTACGTCTGCATGGCGTTTCGACGGCTCAACAAACTGCATGTGCATGGGCCGGACGGTCGCCAGGTATTGTTCGATAACAGATTCCGCAGTGCGGCCGCGCTCAGCGATGTCGCGTCGCAAACGGCGAATGAAGCGAATGTCGTCAGGCGTGTCTACAAAGACCTTGATATCCATTTGTTCCAGCAAGCGTGGATCGGCAAAGATCAGAATGCCTTCTACGATGACGATCGGTTTCGACTCGACTGTGCGCGTTTCGTTCAAGCGCGAGTGTGTTTTGAAGTCGTAGAGCGGCAACTCGATCGCTTCACCAACTTTCAAGCGGCGCACGTGATTAACGAGTAGCTCGTTGTCGAGCGCATCCGGATGATCGAAGTTTGCGAGGCCGCGGTAATCGAGCGGCAGATCGGTGAGGTTGCGATAGTAGGAGTCTTGCTGGATGAAAACTACTTCGCTGGCGCTGACTGATTCAAGGATCCGATTTGCAACGGTGGTCTTTCCCGATCCTGTTCCACCCGAAATGCCAATTATCATGCTCACAAATTAGACCTTAGAAATTTTAGCCACAGATTTACGCGGATAAAACAGGGATCAGAAAAATAGCCTGGTCATACTCTCCTATTGATCGCATTGATAACTCTTCGCAGCAGCTCGGCAAATGTCTCCCGCACACGATCGCCCGTCGCCATCACTTCCTCATGATTGATCGGTTCATCACTGATTCCCGCCGCCATATTGGTGATGCAGGAGATGCCGAGGACTTCGAGACCCATGTGACGCGCTACTATAGCTTCGGGCACTGTACTCATCCCCACCGCATCAGCCCCGAGATTTCGCAGCAGGTGAATCTCAGCGGGCGTTTCGTAACTTGGACCAGACAGCGCGCCATAAATCCCACGTCGCACTTCCACACCGATCGCTCTAGCTTCGTCGACAACCAGTTCCTGCAGTTCGGGCGAATACACCGTCGACATATCCGGAAAACGCGGTCCAAAGCGCTCGTCGTTTGGTCCACGAAGCGGATTGACGCCCATCAGGTTGACGTGATCGCTGATCACCATCAACGCACCCTGCGTCAGCGCTACATTAATCCCACCCGCGGCATTAGTCAGCACCAAAGTCTTGATACCAAGTAAACCAAACGTACGGATCGGGAAGGTGACCTCTTCGAGTGAATAACCTTCGTAGTAGTGCACGCGACCCTGCATCGCGAGCACCGGGATGCTATCTATCTTGCCGATTACGAGCCGACCGACGTGGCCCTGCGCCGTCGAGCGCACAAAACCCGGTATGTCCTCGTAAGGAATAGCTTCCGGATCCTCAAAGTCGTCAGCAAAACCACCGAGACCACTGCCAAGCACAATCGCGATGCGCGGCTCGACAATTGTTCGCGCTCTGATGATCCGCGTAGCGTGCTCGGCGCGTTCGTAAATACTGGTGCTTGCCATTCGCTCAACCATTTCCCAACCCCTCGTTTATTTCTCTTTCTGATAGGGTATACCAAGGGCACGTGGTGCCCGGGACGATCCAATAAAGCCCGCGAGCACCACAATGGTCAAGACGTAAGGAACCATCTGAATGAATTGGACGGGAATATCTTCGCCGGAAGGTAGCTTGACTACGCCCTGCATGTAATTCGAAACCGCCTCAGTAAACCCAAATAAAAGACAGGCGAGCAGCGTCGGAACAGGGCGCCACTTTCCAAAAATTAATGCCGCAAGCGCGATGAAGCCGCGACCCGCAGTCATGTTTCGTGTAAACAACGACGACTGGCCAATCGAAAGATATGCACCGCCGATTCCGGCGAGGACACCGGCGATCAGCACGCCCGAATACCTGATCTTACTCACACTGACACCTGCAGCGTCCGCAGCCTCAGGGTTCTCTCCAACCGATCTGAGTCGCAAACCGAATGGCGTGTTGTAAAGGACGTACCAGATGGCGGCGACGAGTACGCCAATTGCAATTGCGATGACGATTGGTGACTGCGGTAGCAGATGGTCCTTCGGGATCTGTGGCGTGGAACCAGAGGAAAGAAAGAACGCTCCACTCAGAAATCCCGGCATGCCAATCATCAGGATGTTGATTGCAGCACCACTGACTACCTGATCGGCTTTGAACTTGATACAACTCACTGCGTAGATGGCGGCGATAAGCAATCCCGCCAACATACCTGCGAGCAATCCAACCCACGGGCTCGCAGTGCCGAGTCCGAGCTTTTTGTCAGCAGCGTACGTGACCGCGGCTGCCGTAAAAGCTCCGGCGAGCATCTTTCCCTCGAGGGCAATGTTGATCACTCCCGAGCGCTCCGAAAACAGACCACCAAGCGCAGCAAGTACGAGCGGAGTCGCAAGCCGGATGGTGGAAGCGATTACGATGGGTAAAAAAATCAAAAAATCTTCCATGAGTTTAAGCTCGCAAACGTTCGCTCAACGTTCTTCTTCGTAAGATCCATTTAAAGAATGCCTCAGCCGCAACGAAAAGGATGATGACGCCCTGCAACACCTGCACGATATCCTTTGTCACGTGCTGAGAAAATCCGTCGACGTAAATTCCACCGTGCTGCAAAGCAGCAAACAACAAAGCAGCGAGGATCACACCCACCGGATGATTGCGACCAAGAAGAGCGACCGCAATTCCCGTAAAGCCGTAGTTGTCAGAGAAACCATCGTAGTAACGATGACGGTGGCCCAACACCTCATTAATTCCAACCATGCCCGCAAGTGCACCTGAAACAGCCATCGCCAAAATGATCTGTTTGCGAATTGAAATGCCGCCGTACTCGGCCGCGAAAGGATTACTACCTGTCGCGCGTATTTCGTATCCCCATTTCGTGCGCCACAAAAACAGGTAGACCAGCAGACAGCAGAGTAGTGCCAGAATGAACGCGACATTCAACGGAATGCGTTCCGGAAATCCGGGAATGAATTTGCCGAGGTGAGGGATGTGTGCGCCCTCACCGATCAGTGAGGTTTGCAGGATCGGATCGCCGCCAACTTTGTAGTGATATTGTGTGAAGTAACTGACGAGCGCGATGGCGATGAAGTTCAACATGATCGTGTTGATAACTTCATGCGAGCCGAACTTCGCTTTCAACACCCCGGGAATTGCACCCCAAAACGCACCGATTAGTATTGCAGCCAGGCTGCAGAACGGAATCAACAACCACGGCGTGAGATTCGCGAATTTGATTCCCACCCACGCAGTCGCAAACGCGGCGATATAGAGTTGACCTTCCGCACCGATATTGAAGAGGCCGCAACGAAAGCCGACGAGAACTGCGAGACCTGTGAAGATGAGTGGTGTGGCGTGAAAAAGTGTGTAACCAATACCGTCGGGCCAGGAAAGTGCGCTGCCGAGCAGCAAGCGATAAGCATCGATGGGGTTATCGCCTACTACAAGGATGAGAATGGCGCCCACGATGAACGCAGCGATCACTGCGACTAGAGGAAACAGAAGGTCACGCGCGAGTTTGGTCATTTACTTGTGCTTTGCTCCGTAGGAGCAGCATGTTTTGCCTTGCTCCGTAGGAGCAATATGTTTATAGCAGGGCATTTAAATAAAGTGTTTCGCTCCGCTAGGAGCGACATGTGCTCCTGAAACTACGAAGCACATTGCGCTCCTCTGGAGCGCAGTCCTAATTCTTTTTTTACCTATAAACATCTTGCTCCTACGGAGCAAAGATTAATTTCCTCGGGATTTAATGTCCTCGGGTCATCAACAACCCGATCTCCTCCAGCGTCGCCACTTTCGGGTCGACTTCGCCGGCGATTCGTCCGTCATGAAAGATCAATAAACGATCGGACAAACTCGTCACTTCCTCGAGCTCGGCAGAGACGAGCAGGATGGCGCACCCGTTGTCACGCAAACCTACAAGCTGCCGGTGAATAAACTCGATCGCACCGATATCGACACCGCGCGTCGGCTGCGAGACGAGCAATAGTCTAGGGTCGACGCGATATTCACGACCGATGATCAGCTTCTGCTGATTACCACCCGAGAGTGCCCGCGCCGGGAGTGCGGCGTTTGGCGGACGAACGTCAAAGCCCTGAATGATCTCAGTAGCACGTCGCTGAACGGCGTTGTCGTCAATAAAAACTCCGCCGACCAGGGATGCGATGGGTGGGCGGTAGTGCACGCCAAGAATCGAGTTTTCAGCGAGATGAAAGTCTAGTAAGAGTCCGCGACGATGGCGGTCTTCAGGTATGTGCGCGATTCCGAGTTCACGCCTGTTTCGCGCGCCCAGCATTGTGAGATCGTTGCCCCCAAAGTTCATCGCGCCCGTGATGCGCGAGGGATCAACCAGACCTGCGAGCGCTTCGATCAGTTCCGTCTGTCCGTTGCCTTCGACACCGGCGATGCCGACGATTTCTCCACTGCAAACGTCAAAGGAAACGTCATTGACGCGCTTTGCTCCCAAACGATCAGTCACTGAAAGATTTCTGACTTCAAGTTGCGCCTTACCAACTTTCGCATCAGACTTCTCCACGCGCAGCAACACCTCGCGACCGACCATCAAGCGCGCGAGTTCAGCAGCATTCGTGTCTTTTGTCTGCACACGGCCCACGACTTTGCCGTCGCGCATCACGGTGACTTCATCTGAAATCGCCAGCACTTCTGAAAGCTTGTGAGTGATGATGATTACGGTTTTGCCCTGTTCGCGCATGCGTCGCAGGATCATAAAGAACTCTTCCACTTCCAACGGCGTCAGTACCGCAGTTGGTTCGTCGAGGATCAACAGTCGCGCGTGTCGATAAAGCGCTTTCAGCAATTCAACACGCTGTTGTTGGCCCACCGACAAATGTTCGATTGGCTCGTTTGGGTTTACGGCGAGTTTGAACTCTTCGGATAGCTGTCTGATTTGTGCGGCAGCGCTCTTGAGGTCGAGAGCGAGATTTGTGCCGGGCTCAGCGCCGAGCACGATGTTCTCGGCGACAGTCATCGTCTCAACCAGCATGAAGTGCTGGTGGACCATGCCGATACCCAGCGCGATCGCATCGTGGGGCGACTTGATGTCGCGCACCTGACCATCGACGACGATTTCACCACTGTCTGCGGTGTAGAAGCCGTAGGCGATCCGCATCGCCGTCGACTTCCCGGCGCCGTTTTCACCTACGATGGCATGGATTGTTCCCGGCTTGACGACGATATCGACGTGATCATTAGCGAGAACGTCGCCAAAGCGTTTTGTTATCTGTCGGAGTTCAAGCATTCAGCCACAAAAAAGCACAAATGAATTAGGAACCCATTGCGTCCGTGACCTTAATCTCGCCGGCGATAATCTTTTTCTTGGCTTCTTCAGCTTGCTGGATTGCTTCCGCAGGAACGAGATCTTTGTTGTACTCGTCCATCGCGTAGCCCACGCCGTCTTTGTCCAAGCCGAACGTGTGGATCCCGGCTGAGAAGCGATGATTTACAACGTCGTTGACGATGTCGTAGACAGCGTTGTCGACGCGCTTCACCATACTCGTGAGTACAAAGCCCGGCTTGACCATGTTTTGGTTCGAATCAACGCCGATGACGAAATGCGTAGCGCGTCCGTTTTGTTTTCCCTGTTGCTCGACTGCGTCAAAGGCTCCGAGCCCGGAGTTGCCTGCAGCGGTGAAGATCACATCCGCACCTTTGCCGATCTGTGCGAGTGAGAGTTCTTTACCTTTGCCCGGATTGTTCCACGCAGAGTCAGTGACGCCGACGTAGTTGTCGATCACACGAATGTTGGGATTCACCGACTTCGCTCCTTCTTCATAACCTTTTGCGAAACGGTGAATCAGACCGATGTCCATACCGCCGAGAAAACCGATCGTGCCTGTTCGCGAAGCCTTCGCAGCGAGAATACCAACCAGATATGAGCCTTCATGTTCTTTGAAAACCAGGGAGGCGACATTCGGAAGTTTACTCTCACCGTCGATGATCGCGAACTGAATGTTCGGATAATCTTTGGCAACCTGCTCCATGATTGGCGCCTGTGCAAAGCCGACTCCGATGATGAGATCAAAGTTACGTTCGGCGAATGCGCGCATGGCGGGTTCGATCGCATTCGGTGTCCCTGGCTCAATGTCGCGCAAAACGATCGGCAAATCTTTCGCCGCCCGTTGTACGCCTTCCCAGGCAGCGGCGTTGAAGGATCGATCGTCCTTTCCGCCGATATCGAAAACGATTCCGACTTTGATCTTCGATTTATCTTCAGCCGCCGAACTTCCGCCACAGCCGGAAAGCGCGAAAGCCATCAGGCAGATCAAAACCAATAAGATTTGTGCTCGCGCAAAGGCGCAAAGGCGCAAAGAAAATCCAATACAGAAACTTTGCGCCGTTGCGCCTTTGCGGGAAAAACTCATAAGTGCGTATTTCATTCGTTGATAATTTCCTTAACCAGCTTCGGCGGTTCCGCGATCGCTTGATCTCCGATGTGATATGAAGCCTGTATGCGACGCGCAGCCTCTGCGGCCGCCGCAGGATCAGCGCAATAGACGATTCCAATCGCCTCACCCGCGCGAACCTGATCACCCAACTTCAATTCGGAAGTAAAACCAACCGTGGGATCTACTGTGTCTTCGATGCGCACGCGCCCGCCTCCGATTGCCGCGATTGCGTGCCCGATCTCCGTGGTGTCGATCGTTGTGATGAAGCCAGAGCGCGGGGATTCTACCTTAACGGTTTCTTTCACCAAAGGCAGAAACTCACCTGGAGCGTCGCAAACACGAGGATCCCCACCCTGCGCTTCGATATTGCTGCGCAAACATTCCAGCGCTTTACCGGACTGAAGCACGCCGTCCAAACGCTTGTGTGCCGCTTCGATCGTCTCGTCGACGTTGGCCAGCACCAGCATGTGAGCGCAAAGCTCGAGCGACAAGTCGAGGGTGGGTCGTGCTGCGTCGTTTGCTTCACCGCGCAGGATCTTGATGCACTCTTCAACCTCGAGTGAGTTTCCGACGGCGCCACCCAATGGCTGGTTCATGTCGGTCAACAATGCGCGCGTCTTGATGCCACAGGAATTTCCGGTGCTCACGAGTGCATGGGCCAAGTCCTTCGCCCTTGCTTCCTCGCGCATGAAAGCGCCGTTACCAACCTTCACGTCGATGATCATCGCATCGAGACCGGCAGCGCCTTTTTTAGAAATAATCGATGCGACTATCAACGGAATGGCTTCGACTGTCGCGGTAGCGTCGCGCAGCGCGTACATCTTCTTGTCGGCAGGCGCGATCTCAGCAGTCTGTCCCGCCATCGCGTAACCCACCTGGTCCAACACCTGCTTAAACTCGGTTGCACTAAGTGCAACTCGATAGCCGGGAATCGACTCGAGCTTATCGAGCGTGCCGCCGGTGTGGCCCAACCCGCGACCGGAGATCATCGGCACACAAACACCACAGGCAGCGACAAGTGGAGCGATGATGATCGAAGTCTTATCTCCGACACCGCCGGTAGAGTGCTTGTCGGCTTTTGGTTTGGGAATGTCTGAGAAGTCGAGAATGTTGCCGGAGTTGAGCATCGCTTCGGTGAGCGCCTGCTGTTCCGTCTGGTCCATGCCATTGAGGTAAATGGCCATAAGGAGCGCGCTGACCTGATAGTCAGCAATGCGGCCGCTGGTTACACCTGCGACGAAGAATTCGATCTCCTCACGCGATAGACTCAGCCCGTCTCGCTTTTTCCTTATGACGTCCTGTGGTCTCAAGCAGCTTTTTTCCTTAGTTGCTCTCCATAAGCACAGCGGCTTGAGCGGTCACAGCTAACCCCTGCCCCACCGCATCGACTCCCTCGCCCGTCTTCGCCTTCACACTGATACACGCAGCATCAACTCCCAAAACGCTGGCGATATTCTCACGCATAGTATCGACGTAAGCTCTGAGTTTTGGCTTTTCGAGCAGGATTGTCGAGTCAACATTAACCACGTGGAGACTGCGTTCACGTGCCAACCACATTACACGCGAAAGCAGTTCGAGACTACTCGCGCCACTCCACTGTGGATCCTTATCCGGAAAATGAACGCCGATATCACCTTCGCAAAGTGCTCCGAGAATAGCATCTGCTATGGCGTGTGTAAGCGCGTCGGCATCAGAGTGACCCTCAGCTCCCCGGTCTGAGGCGATGTGCACACCACCCAGAACCAGCTCCCGTCCTTCAACCAGCCGATGAGTATCGGTGCCTATTCCTATCCGCATCATCTCAGTGTGCACCCAACATAGCCTCGGCAATCACAAAATCCTCGGCGGTAGTTACCTTAATATTCCTCGGACTTCCTTCAACAATGCTCACGGGAATGCCAAGCTTCTCTACCAACACGCTCTCATCTGTCACCGAAGGATCCGTAACATCCGCGGCCTGATAGGCCCGCCGCAGCACGTCATAACGAAAACACTGCGGCGTCAAAGCACGTCGCAGTCCGCAACGATCGAAGGTCTGCACAATTCGCTGATCGTTAACCTGCTTGATCGTGTCTGTAACCGGCGCCACAAGAATCGCAGCGCCATCAGTCTGCGCCGCAGTAACCACTGCATCAATCTCTTCAACTGTCACAAACGGACGAACACCATCGTGCACGGCAACGATCTCAGCGGTAGCCGATCTGATCGCCATCAACCCGCGCTTCACCGAATCGGCTCGTGTCTCGCCACCAGGAACCACGCGCGCGACTTTCCGCAATCCGTATTTTCCTGCAGCCGAAACGAAGCCCGCAGACTCTTCTGCGGGCAGGACCACGATCACTTCATGGATACTCCCACACTGCTCGAATATTTTGAGCGTGTGAAAAATTATCGGTGTTCCTGCAAGGAGCAGAAACTGCTTCGGCCGATCGCTCGCCATCCGGGTGCCAGCGCCGGCAGCAGCAATAATCGCGATGTTCATGAAGAGAGTTAGGAATTCTTGACGGCGGAGTTAGCTTTCCGTGATCGGCTCGCTCTCCGAAATGCGCACTGGCGTCGGAGTATTACGCGATTCACGCGCCTGGCGCCGCGAAGCACCGTTGGTACGATGAATATCGCTGTGTCCGCCATTTTCCGCTTCTTCCCAGAGACGGCCGAAGATCATCTTGCCCGCGGTTGTTTGCAACACGCTCGTCACTGCGATGTCGGCATTCTTGCCGATAAGCCTGCGTGCGTTATCAACCACCACCATCGTGCCGTCGTCGAGATAGGCCACGCCCTGATTGTATTCCTTGCCTTCCTTCAGGATGAAAACCCGCATCGCCTCGCCTGGGAGTACAACTGGCTTGAGCGCATTTGCCAACTCGTTAATATTGAGCACACTGACTCCGCGCAACTGGGAGACCTTGTTCAAGTTGAAATCATTCGTGACGATCACTGCGTCGAGTTGCTTGCCGAGTTCAATCAGCTTCAGGTCCACCTCACGCACAGAGGGAAAGTCAGTCTCAACTATTTGAATGTCGAGCGAGCTGTTGTTCTGAAGCCGGTTCAGCATGTCCAGTCCACGCCTGCCCCGCTGGCGTTTGGAAGAGTCAGGCGAGTCAGCAACCTGTTGCAACTCACGAAGGATGAACTGTGGAATGATTAACGAGCCGGTTAGAAATCCTGTTTCGGCGACGTCTGCGATACGACCGTCGATGATCACCGACGTGTCGAGTATCTTCAAATCGCGTCGCGCTACTTTGTCACTGAAGATTCCGCCGAGGGCTGAGAGATCGAGATAGTCGCCTTTCGCAGCTCCGACCATTAAACCTACGTAAGCCATGAAGAACGTTAAGGAGAGGGTCAGGAAGGTCTTCATTGACGGTTCAAGGGCAGTCGACTCCTGGCGGCTGATCAGCGATCCAATCAGATACGCGCCGATGATACCCAGGATCGAACCGACGGCGGCGCCGATGAGCGTTTTGAGAGTTGCGCGGCGAATTCGTAGTTCAAAAACAATGATACAGATGGCAATCAACGCACCTGCCAGCGCCGAAAGCCATGGGTCATCGCGGACGGGTGCCAGCTCGTATCCCGCCACTACTAAAATTGCCGTAAATATTAGTCGTATTAAAACGACATCGGCACGCATAATAAAGGCATACTACCACGCCCATATCGGGACCGTCACGGCAAACCTTTGAAACTAGACCTCTTTGAAGAGAGTTTCACGCAGAGGCGCAAACAACGCAAAGAGCTTCTTTGCGGTTCGTTTCCGCCTTTGCCACTTTGCGTGAAACTGTTTTATTTATACCGGTAGGTAATCCGCCCGCGGGTCAGGTCGTAGGGCGACATTTCCACGCTCACGCGATCGCCAACCAAAATCCGGATGCGATTCTTGCGCATCTTGCCGGAGATAGCGGCTAAAACCACGTGAGTACTGTTGTCTAGCTGAACTTTGAAAAAGGCGTTGGGCTGTTTGTCGATGATGGTTCCTTGTGCGGGTATCAGATCTTCTGCTGCCAATCAGTTTCTCCTTGGAGATTTTTTACTACGCGTGAACGATAACACAGGCATCACGGATTATCACGGACGGAGACCGGATTTTAAATCCGTGGCTCTGGATCCGTTTTAATCCGTGTTTCTGAACGCGTTCAAAAAACTTCTTGACACCCTCGCAAACCAGGCGTAATCTGCCGTTAGTTGAACGTGTTCAAATTCAGCTAAGGAGGCTGACCATGACAATCGTAATAAGCACATACCTGATTTACCTGGCCGTCAGCGTCGCGCTGACTATCTGGGTCGCCCGCACCCTCCACAAGAACGGACGCGTATTTCTAGTCGACGTCTTCCACGGCAACGAAACTCTCGCCGATTCAGTCAATCACCTGCTCGTCGTCGGCTTTTACCTGATTAACTTCGGCTACGTTACGCTCGCACTAAAGCTCGGCTATGCCGTCACTTCTGCTGAGCAAAGCATTGAAGCCCTGTCCGTAAAGGTAGGCATGGTGCTTCTCGTCCTCGGCGGGATGCACTTCTTCAACCTCTTTATCTTCAGCCGGATGCGCCGCCGCTCAACCCTACACAATCAGCCGCCACCCATTGCTCCCGACGCGTTTACACCCGTCCAGCAGGAGGCGTGAAGCCATGTACTCCCTAACCGTGCTCTACGATCCTGAATGTGGGTTGTGCCGGCGCGCGCATGAGTGGCTCGCGGAACAGTCGAAGATAGTCGATCTCAACTTCGTGCCCTGTGCCTCTGATGAAGCACGCAGGCGCTATCCGCAGCTCAATCACGACCTGACTAAGAAGGATCTGACCGTGGTGGGCGATGATGGCGGCGTTTATTTTGGTCCAAAAGCATGGCTGATGGTCCTTTGGTCGCTGGTCCGGTATCGCGAGTGGGCGTATCGACTTGCAACTCCGGAACTGCTGCCCACCACGAAGCGAGTTGTTTCAATGATCTCTCAAAACCGTTACCAGATCAGTCGCGTCGCCGGACTAAAACGGTGACACGTTAACCGTGATGCGCAAAACGAAGACGACCAAAACCGGCAAGGGAGATCAGACGAAGGCGTTGATCCTTGAAACTGCCCTCGAGATGTTTCGCGAGCGCGGGTACGACGAAACCACGATGCGCGCCGTGGCACAGAAGGCGGGCGTGTCGCTCGGTAACGCGTACTACTACTTCCGCTCGAAGGAATATCTGATCCAAGCCTTCTATCAACGCCTGCACGACAGTCATATCGAAGCCGCACTGCCGGCGCTCGAGCATGACAAAACACTGAAAGCACGCCTGCTGATTGCGATGCGAACAAAGATCGACGTGTTGAAACCGTATCACCAGTTCGCAGGCGTGCTATTCAAGACTGCCGCTAATCCGAAAAGTCCTCTGAACCCCTTTGGAGACGAGTCGGATCCGGTACGCGAACAGCAGATTCAACTCTTCGACAAGGTGCTGGAAGGCGCGACAGCACGAATCCCGAAAGACTTGCGAGCGGAGTTGCCTTACCTGCTCTGGGTCTACAGCATGGGCATCGTCCTGTTCTGGATTCACGACTCATCACCAAAACACCGGCGCACTTACCGGCTGATCAATCACACAGTCGAACTGCTCGACAGGTTGATCCATCTCGCGAGTAATCCATTTATGCGGCCACTAAGAAAACAGGCATTGCGATTGGTGGAAGAACTGCGCGAGGCGGCGGAGTCGCTCGATGACGAGCCGGCTGAAACTGCTTCAAGTTGAGAGGCTCAATGAAAACCCGTCAAATAGTTCCAGGCAGTTTTCTAGCGCAAGGTGTCGCGGGCGGCGCGCTGGGCGGATTCATATTCGTTTTCCTTATTACTCTTTGGGAAGGAAGTCCTGCATTTTGGGCGGTGCTCGAGTTCACGTTTCCTTGTATGGTTTTGGGCAGCATTATCGGTGTAATCGAGGCAATAAGTATCTGGGGTCTGTATTGCCTGACGGGAATTCAAATGCGCGCCGCTATGCGGGCGACAATCGCGAGTATTCTTGCCACTCTAATCGTCGGCCTTGTTCAGTTTGAAGTTCCTGAAAGCGATCTCACAGCCTGGCTGATTACGACAATGTCGTTTGCAGTGACGCCTGCGCTCTTAATCGATTCCAACTTCAGGCCGTCGGAACTTTTCACCTTTGGAACTATGGCTGTTCGTGGCGTTGGATTCGATGTGATATTCGAGTCCAGAAGTGCTTCGGCAATTGCCGGAACGTTGCCGCTGCGATTCCTGGGTTTGGGTATCACTGGTCTTTGGCTGCTTGTCATCGCCCACACACCGAAAGGTGACGCGTCATTTACCGGAGCCGTCATCGTTGCGGGTTTACCACTCACCTACCTCGGAATCAGTACCTTCCTAACTTTCAGATCGCCAGGCAAGCTACTTCTGCTGCTTCTCGGCATCGGCGGAAACATTCCAGTATTTTTTGGCGGCTGGCTCTCTTTTGCAGTCTACGGCTCCTTTAGTCAAGCGGAAGAGTTTCTCATTACCGGAATAATTTGTTGTGCATTTCTAATCTCGTGGGCCATTTTTCTGATCGCGCGACTAAGCGTTGACACCAGCGAATTGTTACCTCTGAGTGTCGTTCCAGACAAGATTTTTGTCAGCAGGGAGAGAAGATCATGAGAATTGCGATTACCGGAGCAGCGGGTTTCGTCGGCACGCACCTGACGCATCGTCTCGAATCTGAAGGTCACGACGTCGTTCTGATATCACGACGGGCGCGACAAGATGACGATCGAGTATTCGCGACCGATCTGTCGGATGCTAGTGTTCTGAGAGAGTTATTCCGCGACTGCAAAGCCGTCGCGCATTGTGCCGGCATAAATCGCGAGATTGGGAATCAAACCTATCAACGGGTTCACATCGACGGGACGCACAACGTTGTCGAAGCAGCTAAAGCTGCTGGCGTTGAGAAGATCGTGTTCATGAGTTTCCTGCGTGCGCGAGCAAATTGCGCTTCGCCGTATCATGAGTCGAAGTGGGAAGCGGAAGAGATTGTGCGCAACTCCGGGCTCGACTACACGATCATCAAGGCGGGCGTGATCTACGGTCTTGGCGATCATATGCTCGATCACCTGAGTCATGCGCTACACACGTTTCCCATCTTTGCTCTCGTTGGCCTGAAGGATAAAACCGTCCGCCCGCTCGCGGTAGAAGACCTTATGCACGTGATGCGCGCCGCACTCGTCGATCGACGCATGAAACGTCAAACGATCGCACTGCTTGGTCCGGAAGAGATCTATCTCGGCGAAGCCGTGCACCGTGTCGCTGAAGTTGTTGGGAAAGGGCCGTTGATGTTTCCGTTGCCGGTATTTTGTCATAAGTTGATGGCGCACATTTTCGAACTGACGATGAAAGTTCCGCTCGCGTCACTGGCGCAGATTCGCATCTTATCGGAAGGCGTTGTTGAGCCCGGATCACCGGTCGTGCCTGTCCCTTACGATCTGGTGCCAACGCGCCGCTTCACCGCCGAACAGATCCGCAACGGGTTACCTCAGGCGAAGCCGTTCTGCGTAGGCGACCTGCGCTGGTGTTCTTAGAAGAGGGCATACGATGAGCTCACATCCACTCAACATCTGGACTTGGCGCGGCAGAGTTGGTCGAGCGCATTACCTCGTGACGGGCTTGGTCCTACTGGCTGTGAAACACAATATCGATCGGTTGTTGGCGGCCCTGCATGGTTATCCCTGGGGAATCTTCAACTACTGGGTGTTTGAATCGCCGGGAGGTATCGCGAAGCTAAAACCCGACGATGCCACGTTTTACACTCTGCTGTTGTTGACTGCATTGCCGTTCATTTGGGTCGGCACAGTGATGACGCTAAAACGGCTCAGAGACGCCGATTTGCCGCTACCGCTCGTCGTACTTTTCTTTCTACCACTTCTCAATCTGATCTTTTTTGCCATTCTTAGTGCTGTTCCATCAAGTCCGTCTGCCGATAAACCCTCGAGGCTCTCTGCGCGAATCGCACGGTTGATCCCGGAAGGCGAATTTGGCAGTGCCGTGTTCGGCGTAGTAGCCACAGTTTTCCTTACGGCTTTGGAAATTGCTTTCACCACAAACGGCCTCGGCAACTATGGCTGGGGACTCTTCGTTGGCATTCCGTTTTTTCTGGGACTGAGCTCAACTTTGATCTACAGCTTTCACCGGCCGCGCTCCCTCGCAAAATGTCTGGCGGTCGCATCGACAGCAACAGGATTGGTAGGAATAATTCTATTCGCATTGGCAATTGAAGGAATTATCTGTCTGGCAATGGCACTTCCACTCGCCCTCGCGCTTGCTTTGTTTGGTGCTTTCATCGGCTGGGTGCTTCAGAAGCGGCCGTCCTTTACGCCCAGCACTTTGAACGTCGTTTCTATGGGATTTCTCCTGATACCGGGTCTTATTCTTCTTGAACATAGCCTCGGAGAACCAGCCCCACTCTATGAAGTGAAGACGTCTGTAGTTATCAAAGCTAATCCGGAGACCGTTTGGACCAATGTTGTTTCGTTTTCAGAACTACCGCCCCCAACCGAAGCGATGTTTGCTACTGGACTCGCATATCCGATTCGCGCAGAGATTCGTGGTCGAGGTGTTGGTGCAGTGAGACACTGCGTATTTTCGACAGGCCCATTCGTAGAACCAATTACGGTGTGGGATGAACCTCGTCTCCTGGCATTTGATGTTACCGAGCAACCGAGAGCGATGGAGGAGTTGTCGCTGTATAACGACTTGCGACCGCCACATCTCGATAATTACTTCATCTCACGAAAGGGCCAATTTGAATTGAAGTCTCTACCCGACGGCACCACGCTTCTTGAAGGAACCACCTGGTATCAAAACCGCTTCTGGCCCGCACCGTACTGGCATTTGTGGTCTGACTACATAATTCACAACATTCACAAACGAGTCCTTTCGCACATCAAGACTCTCGCTGAGAATCATCCACAAAAAGGCACAAAAAGCACAAAATGATTTATTGAATTAAACCGGCTCACTCTTCTTTTCTTTTTGTGCTTTTTGTGCCTTTTTGTGGCAACCTCTCTTTGTGGCCCAGATCGCGATCATCGGCGGCGGCATTGGTGGCCTGACTGCCGCACTCGCCCTCAGACAATCCAGCTTTCAGTCTGAAGTATTTGAACAAGCGCCCGCTTTACTCGACGTCGGAGCAGCAATTGCGATCTGGCCCAACGCGATGCGCGTGCTCGAGCGGTTGCAGCTATCGGACAAGACTCTCGAAAAAGCTGGTGTGATGGAAGAGATACAGTGGCTCGATCAGGATGGATTTCTAACCAATCGTGTCTCCATTAAAGAGAGGTATCCCGCAGTTGCTCTTCATCGCGCTGACTTACAAGCAATACTCTTACATTCACTTCCCCAAGAATCGATTCACCTGGACCACAACTTCGTCAGTTACAAACAACATGACGACAAAATGATCGCGACGTTCGCGAATGGTGATTCTGTTGAAGCTGACTTTCTGATCGGCGCCGACGGCATTCACTCAGACGTACGCGCGCAATTCATCAACGATGGCGAGCCTGTTTATCGTGGTTACACAGTCTGGCGCGGTATCTCACCGCATGTTCCAAATCAGATTCCTCCAGCAACCGCCATAGAACTTTACGGACGTGGAAAGCGCTTTGGTATTGGTCCAGTAGGTCTGGGACGACTGGGCTGGTGGGCTACCGCAAGCCTGGATACTGACGACCTGTCTTCATTGTTCGCAGGCTGGTACCGACCCGTGCTCGAACTAATCGAAGCGACCCCAAAGAAATCTATTCTCAAAACGCGCGCCCTCGATCGCGATCCGATTAAGACCTGGGGCGACGGAAGGATGACTTTGCTCGGAGACGCTATTCATCCAACAACACCAAACCTCGGACAAGGCGGCTGTCTTGCAATCGAAGACGCCCTGGTACTTGCCGGCTGCTTTAAGCAATACGGCGCAACAGAAGAGGGGCTGCGAAACTACGAACGACTTCGTTACAAACGCACAGCCGCTATCACGAAATACTCACGCTACTACGGCGCGGTTGGCCAATGGGAAAACATTTGGGCACGAGGCTTACGCAAAACCGCGCTCGCTCTCGTGCCCGAATCAATTGCCCACCGCTTAATGCAAATCGTCTTTGACTACGACGCCGCTTTGGAGTGCGGTGACTTGTCACCGCTTTGGTAAATACCAAAGCGCCAACAAGTTGGCGCACTCCAAGGAGGCGCCCAGTTTTAGTTGCTTGATGGCGCCGACCCGCCCGCGGGATTGCCTTCAAGATCGATGTAGGTGATCGGAGCAATGCCGATGGCTTTGAGAGGACCTTCCACAAGAGAGCGGTCCCCAACGATCACAATCGCCAGGTTTTTCAAGTCAATGTACTGCTTCGCAACGCGCAACAAATCTTCCTTCGTGACGGCCGAAACGTTCTTCGCGTACGTTTGATAGTAATCATCCGGTAGACCCTGCACGACGAGCGAAGTGATCGCGCTGCTGATCGCAGAAACAGATGCGAAGCGCTGCGGCAAGCCCTGGATCAGCGATTCCTTTGCTGTCTTCAGTTCCTCGTCAGTGATCGGCTTCTCGCCGACGATTCCCTTCAGCTCCTTCATAAACTCGATCAACGCGGCATCCGTCTTTGCAGTAAAGATCGCACCACCGGCGTTGAACGCACCCGGTCCTTTGCCGTAACCGAAAGATGATCTGACTCCGTAGCTGTAACCCTTCTGCTCACGAAGGTTCGCATTCAAACGCGACTGGAACTGTCCACCGAGAATTGTGTTCAGCACCTGAAGCGCGAAATAGTCAGGCGTGTTGCGCGGTGGACCAGGCAGTCCAATATTGAAGACTGACTGTGCCGCGCCAGGTTTATCGACGAGGTAAATCTTCGCGGGTTGGAGCGCCGGCAGCTTCGGATAGTCGAACGACGCCTTCTCACCACCCTTGGCCCATGCAGCCAAACCTTTCTCGACCGCGGCCTTGGCTTTCAGCGGAGTAATGTCGCCAACGACGGTAACGATCGCGCGTCCTGGTTGAAAGTATGCCTTCTGAAACGCAACGACGTCATCGCGCGTGATGGCTTTCACTGACGTCTCAGTTGTACGTTGGCCGTATGGGTGTGCATCACCATAGAGAATCTTTGAAAACACCTGCGAACCGATCACCGCCGGCTGATCCTTCGCCTGCGTCAGGTTGACGAGCGTCCGGCCTCGCAGGCGTTCGAGTGCTTCGGCCGGAAAAGTTGAGTTGAGCATCATGTCGCCGAGAAGGGCGAGCGTGGGCTCGAAGTTTTTAGCAGTCGACACAAAGCTCACCGATCCGTCTTCACCACTGATACCGGCATTAATGTTTGTGCCCAGTAGTTGCAGCGCGTCAGAGAGCTGATCACCGGACTTGGTGGTTGTACCTTCGCTCATCATCGAAACAGTCAATGCCGCCACGCCGCGCTTGCCAGCGGCTTCAAACTGATTCGAGCCACCAACAAACGTGATCGTAAACGACACGAGCGGCAGGTTATGACGCTCAGAAACGATCAACGTAGCGCCGTTTGCCAACTGAGTTTTCGTCCAGGTGGGAACACGCAACACTGGTGTCGGTCCCGGCGGTGGAACTTTCGTTCGATCAAGCGTTTGCTGCTGCGCAATCGCAGCTATGTTTGCGATGCTAATGACGAGTGCAGCCGCGAGGGCAAGTGCCTTTCGTTGTTGTCTCATGATCTACCTCCTCTGCGGTTCTCAACCACCACGCTGACTGCTTCGCTCTCAGTAGCTTTCGAAGCCTGATCTCTTTTGCCCTTTGGTACCACGCTCAAAACGATGCGCGAACGCGACAGATATTGATTCGCAACACGCTTCACGTCAGCAGCGGTTACTGCAAGTGTCTTCTGATAGTCGGTACTGAACTGGCCCGGGTTGCCATAAAAAATGGCGCCACTAATCAGTTGATTCGCCTTGCCGAGATTTGATTCCAGGCCACGCAGGAAATTCAGCTCCAGTCCGGCCTTCGCCTTTTGCAACTCTTCGGCAGTCGGACCTTCAGCAAGAAACTTCTGAATCACCTGATCTACTGCACCTTCGAGTTCGGTAAGCGTGTGCTCAGGTCGAGGCACAACCGTGACTTGAAACACACCTACGTCTTCAGCAGAGTTTGCGAAAGCAGATACCTGTGAGGCTGCCTGTGAATCGTAAACGAGTGCTTTCGTCAAACGCGCGGTGCGCGAGCCTGACAGGATCGAGCTCATTACTGAAAGCGCGTAGTCGTCGTCGTGCTTGAAGCCGACTGTGGGCCACTGCATGTAAAGTCGTGGCACCTGGACACGATCTTCGTAAACCAAGCGTTTGCTTGCGGTCAACTTACCAAGCGGAACCTTTGGTCTCTCCACCGCCTTACCCTGCGGCAAGTCGGCAAAGTATTTCTGAATCCACTCTTTCGCTTGTTTCGGATCGAAGTCACCGACGACTGCGAGCGTTGCGTTGTTTGGCGCGTAGTAAAGCCGGAAGAAAGCCTTCACGTCTTCTTCGGATGCGGCACTGAGATCGACCATCGAACCAATCACCGGCCACGAATAAGGATGATCCTTCGGATACATCGCAGCCGAGAAGATCTCGCTCACGCGGCCATACGGTTGATTGTCATAACTCTGCCGCCGCTCGTTCTTCACAATGTCGCGCTGCGCGTTGAGCTTGGCAATGTCGAGCTTGTCGAGCAGAAAACCCATGCGATCGGATTCCAACCACAATGCCGTCTCGAGATAGTTAGCAGGAATTGTTTCGTAGTAATTGGTGCGATCGTTCGTGGTCGAACCGTTGTTCCCGCCACCGACACCTTCTGTGAGCTTGTCGTGTAATCCGTACGGCACGTGACCGGAACCCGTGAACATCACATGCTCGAACAAATGCGCAAAACCCGTGCGTCCGGGCATCTCGTTTTTGGAACCGACGTGATACCACACGTTGACGGCGACCGTCGGCGTCGCATGATCCTCGGAAAGAATCACGGTGAGACCGTTCGGAAGTTTATAGGTTTCGAATGGGAGCTTGATCGAGTCGGAAGCCGAGCTCTTCTTTTGGCCCAACGCAGGCAAGTATAACGAGACTGTCAGAACCAGGGCCACGGCCAACAGTACTCTTCGTCTATTATTCACAAACAACTCCTTTTCACATTTTGTGATTGGTATTCAGAGCAAGGCAGAAGAAGGATTATCCGTGCTAATCTGTGTCCATGCAAGCCATTCAAGTCAGCCGGGTGGGTGGGCCTGAGGTGCTCACACCAGCGGACGTGCCCGTGCCGTCGCCGAAACCAAACGAAGCACTCGTGCAGATCAAAGCTGCGGGTGTGAACTTCATCGACGTTTACTTTCGTGAAGGTCGTTATCCGACTGAGCTTCCTTTTATAAATGGACAGGAAGCTGCGGGTGTCGTGACAGAAGTCGGCCGCGAGGTAACAACACTACAGCCCGGGGATCGCGTTGCTTACTCGAGCAGGTTAGGAAGCTATGCCGAGTATGCGGCAGTGCCTGCGGATCGTTTAGTAAAAATTCCTGACGAGTTGGATTTTGAACAAGCAGCAGCGGCGATGTTGCAGGGCATGACTGCGCACTATCTTCTACATAGCAGTTACCCGTTGCAAAAAGGCCAGACGGCTTTGATTCATGCGGCGGCTGGAGGCGTCGGAAGCTTGCTTGTCCAGATGGCGAAGTCGATCGGCGGGCGAGTGATCGCGACGGCCGGTACACCCGAGAAGGCGCAACTCGCGCGCGATGCGGGCGCGGATGAATGCATCGTCTACACCGAAGCCGACTTCGAGACTGAAACAAAACGGTTGACGAACAACGAAGGCGTCCACGTTGTATACGATGGAGTCGGTAAAGCAACGTTCGAGAAGGATCTCAACGTACTTCGTCCACGTGGTTACCTGGTGTTGTTTGGAGGCTCGAGCGGAGCGGTACCGCCGTTTGATCTGATCAAGCTTTCGCAAAAGGGATCTCTCTTCATCACGCGGCCGACACTCGCTCATTACACTGCGACTCGCGAAGAACTGGAGTGGCGCGCCAACGACGTTCTTGGAGCCATCGCCCGCGACGAGCTCAAACTTCGCATCCACAAAACCTACCCACTCGCCGAAGCCGCACAGGCACACCGAGACCTGGAAGGACGAAAGACGACCGGAAAGTTATTACTTAAGCCACAGATGAACGCGGCTAAATAATATTTTCTTGACAGAAATTTTCCCGCTTCCCTATAGTAGCCCGAGGTTATGGTTAGCACTCGCACATTTTTCTATTTCGCCTTTACCTACCGCTTCTTCTTTACGAAGGAGAGCGGGTGGCGAAGTTTGAAATCGATGTGCTGACGACCTAATAAGCACAATACCTTCAACGAGCCGGCCGCGATCCTTAAGTCGCGGCCGGTTTTTTGTTGCCCGGAGCTGAATCATGGACATAAATCATTGGCGAAAAGAAATAGACGAAATCGACGCTGAACTGCTTCAACTCTTAAACATGCGGGCTCGACTCGCGTTGAAAGTCGGCGCACTCAAACAAGCCGCACACCTGCCTTTTTGCGATCCCGAACGCGAACGCACAGTGCTACAGCGACTTCAGGAAATCAATTCCGGTCCCCTCGATGAACGTGCCGTCGGCAAGGTTTTTCGCAGGATCATTCGGGAGTCGAGACGCGTCCAGGGCGTTGCCAGTTCATGAGCACAGAAACGCAAAAACCGAGAGTGGCATTTCAGGGTGAACGCGGAGCGTTCAGCGAAGAAGCTGCGCTAAAACTGCTCGGCCCTGAGATCGAACTTGTCCCGCGAAAAACTTTTGCGGATCTCTACACAAGTCTCGACAACGGTATGGCTGACTACGTTCTCGCACCCGTTGAAAACACGATCGCCGGTGTCGTACAGCCTTCGGTCGATTTACTCAACTCAAGCACGTTGAATGTTCTCGACGAGATTCAGATTAAGATCGAACAACATCTCATCGGTTGTCCTGGCGCTGCTTTCGAAACAATCGAGACAGTGCAGTCTCACCCGGTAGCGCTTGCGCAGTGCAGCCGTTTCTTCGAAACACATCCCCGTCTCAAATCAGTGATCGCCGACGATACCGCAGGCAGTGTTGCGGAAGTGATTCGGCTTGGCGAACCGCAACGCGCCGCCATCGCCGGACAACGGGCCGCAGATCTCTACGGTGGCACAATCATTCGCAAAAGCATTCAGGACCACTCAGAAAATTACACCCGATTTGTATTACTTACCGGTTAGTAAAGGAACACACATCATGATCGTCAACATGTCAAATAACGCAACCCCCGACGAAATCAACCACATTATTGATCGAATCAAAGAATGTGGTTTTCAGGCACACGTAGTTGAAGGTGCGGAACGCACCATCATCGGGGCGATCGGAAGCAACGGGCGACGCTCGGAAATTGAAGCGCTGCGCGCAGCTCCGGGCGTTGCGGAAGTCATCCAGATCTCGCACCCGTTTAAGCTCGTCAGCCGTCAACTACGACAGGCCGGAACGGTTGTCGACGTCGCCGGAACTAAAATCGGCGCGGGCGACCTGGTTGTAATCGCAGGGCCGTGCTCAGTCGAATCCGAAGAGCAACTGATGGAGACTGCGCGCTCAGTGAAAGCGTCTGGCGCGAACATGCTTCGCGGCGGCGCTTATAAACCACGCACTTCGCCTTACGACTTTCAGGGGCTCGGAGTCGAAGCACTGCGCTTTCTCAAACACGCGAGTAAAGAGACTGGACTGCCGATCGTGACTGAGGTCATGAGTGAAGCAGACGTCGAGATCGTCGAAGAATATGCAGACATGATGCAAGTTGGCGCGCGCAACATGCAGAACTTTTCCTTGCTTCGAAAACTCGCAGGCGTGTCGAAGCCGGTTCTTCTGAAACGTGGACCATCGGCCACGGTCAAAGAGTGGCTGCTTGCGGCCGAGTACCTGCTCGCCGGTGGAAACGCGAACGTAGTGTTGTGTGAACGCGGCATCAAGACCTTCGAAACCGCGACACGTAATACCCTAGACCTCGCCGCAGTCGCTCTCGTGAAAGAACTGTCGCACTTGCCAGTACTGGCTGATCCTTCACACGGCACGGGAATGCGAAGTTTGATTACGCCGATGTCGAAAGCTGCATCGGCAGCGGGTGCTGACGGGTTGTTGATCGAGGTCCATCCGTGTCCGGAACGGGCACTTTCAGATGGACCCCAATCGCTGGATTTACCGGGTTTTCAAGAGTTGATGGAGAGCCTTGGTCAGGCTCCGGTGAAAGAAGCTAAAGCGGCGTAGCAAGGTTTTTACTGGTTTTCAGCCTTACGTTTTCGCGGCAGTTCTTTCTCGGTCTTGATGATCGAGCCGTCGATGGCGTTGACCCAGACGTGAGATGCGCCTGGAGTAGTTTCGTCCGCGATGATGACGTGATAGAAGACCACTCCATCTCGGGCTAACTTGCCGGGTTCTTCCCAGCCTTTTGCATCGAGTGTGCAAAGCAAGACTTTTCCAGGCTGCTGGCTGGTCGCAATCTGAATCGCCTGGTCCATATTAATCTTCGCCAGGCGAATGAGTGCGGCTTGTCTCACTTCGCGCATTTCCATCTCGACTTGTCGCTTGCGCTCGAACTCTTCGCGAAACGCTGGATCCTGCGCCATCTTCATTTTTAGTTCGTCCAGGTCGTTCGCGCGACGCATCTTTGTCTCAAGGACTTCTTTTTCTTTGCGCTCCTTCTCCTGTACTGCGGGATCCTGCGCGTTTGTCTCGACGTCGAAACGCATTGCGAAAGTAGCGGCCGCAACGCACGGCACCACCAACAGCAAAGCAACAGCTACCAGCAGCAACTTCTTCCAGCGTGTATGCAAATTGGGTTTCTTTAACAACGACATGATACGGGCCTCCAAAATGTCAGCATCGGCGATGCCTACGGTTGTAGTAACGGAGAGACGACGCAGAGGGGGCGCGGAGCCGGCCAGTCTTAGGAGCGAACGAGCATAAACTTCGGCATTCAAGATCCGCTCCGCAACAAGCTCGTCGCAACAAAGCTCACGGGTCTGTTTGACCCGTCGCCTAATTACAGCCGCAGCCGGATGAAATGAAATCGGAACGAACAGTAGTTCGTAGACAAGATTGAGCAGGTAGTCACGACGCGCAACATGAATGAACTCATGCCCAATCGCCGAAGTCAGCAGATCGAGATTCCCGTCGCGCAGCAACGACTCCGGTAAAATGATCACTGGATGTGTGAGCCCGATCGTGACGGGAACCGGCAGCGTCTCCGAGCGAAACACTTTGACCGCACCTGAGCGCGTGCCGAATTCGATTTCACAACGATTGATAACTGCTGCAACTCGTTCGTCAGGCTCGAGTTCGACTGCGTCGCGCTTTATGCTTCGCGTAGTCGCCCATGCCTGGACCAGCTTGAAGATGCGAAACACAAGAAATCCAAAATAGATTGTGAGCAGCGAGAGTCCAAGCGTTTGATTCAGAAGAAATGTGGACGGCAGTGCGGTTGTGGTGCTGGAAAGGTTTGGCACCGGTTCCTGAGAGAGCGGCGAAATACTTTCCGTGACGAACGGCACTGCCGGAATTGTCTGAGTAGGAGTGTTGAGCAACGTCTGCGATGAAGTGAATGCCGGAACAAGAAACGCGAGACAGAGTGCACTCACCCAAACCCAATGTTGATAACGTGCGACGGAATTGCGCAGCAGCCATGAGCCGAGAGAGGCAAGCGCGGCGATGAGTGCAATTTGCCAGCAGGCGTTCAATAGAAAAGTCAGCAACAGTTGGCTATTCATGCGTCTCGGCTCCCTTCTCTTTTGCCTCGTCGATTAACTTCTGCAGGCGCGCGAGTTTTTCAGGTGTGAGATGTTTAGTTTCCACCAGGCTCATCACAAGACTTTCGGCCGAACCGCCAAAGAGTCGATCGACAACATCTTTGACATGCTTGCCGACGACCTGCTTGCGACTCACAGCCGGTTTGTAGAAGTAAGCGCGGTTTTTGAGCGTGCGTTTGGCTTTGCCTTTGCGCTCGAGAATGTTGAGCATGGTCTGAACAGTGGTATAAGCAAGGTCACGTTTCAGTTTCTGCTGCACTGTCTGCACGTTCGCCGGGCCTGTTTCCCAGAGGACGTGCATGATTTCGAGTTCGAGCGGGGTTAGATTCTCGGTCTTCGGTCGCGCCATACTGTCTCCTAAGTTTTTAGGAGTATAGAGACGCGCCGGGGACGTGTCAACTAATTTTTTAGGAGACCAGGTCAGCTATTTCACGCAAAGACACAAAGCCCGCCAAGTAAGTACTTTGCTTCTTTGCGCCTTTGCGTGAGATTCTTCGGCCACAGATGAAGAAGCAAACCCTCATCCACATTTTGATCTACGGCCTGTGCGGTGGAATTCTGATTGTGGCGCTCCGGATGATCGAATTTCGCTTCCTCGTCGTCGAACACTCGATCGAGATCTATGGCGGCATCATCGCCGCACTTTTTGCCGGTGTCGGTATCTGGCTCGGACTGAAGCTGACACGTAAGAAGGAAGTCCTAATCGTTAAGGAAGTTCAAGTCCCTGCAACGTTGCCCTTTTCTCTAAATGAACAGCGACTAAAGGATCTCGGCATCACGAAACGCGAACTGGAGATCCTCGAACTGATCGCCCAGGGCATGTCGAACCGCGAAATCGCAGAAAAACTCTTTGTCAGCGAAAACACGGTTAAGACACACTCGAGCCGTCTCTTTGACAAGCTCAGCGCCAAGCGACGCACACAAGCCGTGCAGATCGCAAAAGAAATGGGACTGATTCCCTAATCAGAAAGTAGTATTTTCCACGTAAACACGCAGAATCACTCGAAAGTATGACGACAATTCAAGGCCTAGAACGTAGATTGCGCCGCAAGTTTTTCAAAATCAGTGAGGAGAAGTTGTCATGAAAAAGACTGTTTTAACTTTCGGCTTGATCTCGGGCGCGGTCCTCTCCGTGATGATGGCAGCCACGATGCCTTTCATGGAAAAGATTGGCTTCGACCGCGGCATGGTCATCGGCTACACCACGATGGTGCTGGCTTTTCTACTCGTGTTTTTTGGCATCCGCTCTTATCGGGAGACGATCGGTAACGGGCAAATCAGTTTCTTAAGGGCGCTGGGCGTCGGTCTTTTAATAGTAGTAGTCGCCTCAATCTGTTACGTCGTCACCTGGGAAATCATTTATTTCAACTTCCTGCCGGATTTTGGCGACAAATATGCGGCTCACGCGATCGAGCAGGTGCGCGCTTCCGGGAAGTCGCCCCAGGAAATTGAAACCGAGATCGCGAACATGAGAAGCATGATGGATCTTTACAAGAGCAACATCTTGTTTAATGTTGCATTCACCTTCATTGAGCCACTTACCGTCGGAGTGCCAATGACGCTGCTTTCCGCCTTGATCCTTCGGAAGCGTAGACGAGATGAACAGGATTTACATGACTTGCAAGATGCAGTAAAAGGAGGTTCAGTAAATCCTGTCTAACCATGGATGCTGTCAATCCAATCGTTCTGTACGACGGCGTTTGTGGACTGTGCAATCGTCTGGTCCAATTCCTCTTGAAACACGATCGGCACGGTCGGCTCCGATACGCTTCATTGCAAAGCGACTTCGCCGCAAAGGTGTTGCAGCGACATGGCTTCGATCCGAAAGATCTCGACACGCTGCATGTGATAGAAAACTTCGAGCAACCCGGTGAGCGCGTCTTGCAACGCTCCGACGCGGTGTTGCGCGCCGGACGAGAGTTGGGAGGCCTTTGGTCTCCCCTCGCATCGTTAGCCAAAATCATCCCGCGACCGTTGCGCGATCTGTTCTACCGCTTCGTCGCTCGCAATCGTTATCGCGTGTTTGGTAAATACGACACCTGCATGCTCCCCGAGCCGAACCAAAGGAGCAGATTTCTCGATGTTTAAATCCGTACTCATCTGTGTTTATCTGTGGCTGCGGCCTCAAACCTTAATGAATATGCGCTTCCGATACAGCAACCACATAAACAACAGCCATAGCAGAATAAACGCTATCGCATAAGCCAGCGACGCATTGATGGGCGCGGCCCACGATAGAAACAGGTTTCGAAAGATCCATCCCTGGACCTTGAACAACCCCATCACTTTCACCATCAACCCGGATCCGACAAACAGCGCCAGCGCATTCACACCAAACACTTCAAAAGGCCACGCCCAACGTCGATATCCCTTGATGTCAATCAGCCAATAGCAAAGCGCGAGAAACTGCAACGCGAGTCCGGCAGTAAAGAGCACATACGAACTGGTCCACAGGGCCTTATTGATCGGAAAGAACGGGTTCCACGCCCAGCCAAGCACGACGCACACCGCGCCCGCCACAAACAACCCCACAACTTTCTCGAATCGCGTGCGTTCGCTTCGCAACCAGTGACCAGTCAAAATTCCGAAGAGTGTTGTAGCAACGGCGGGAATCGTACTGAGCAATCCTTCCGGATCGTAGACCCTGCCTTGTCTCCAGATGTGCTGGCCCAGTAGCACACGATCGATAAACGACGCGATACTTCCCTCTTTGCTCAAATCGCCAGGCGCATATCCCGGCGCCGCGAACCGAATCATGACGAGGCAGTAAATAATGAGTAATGCGACAGCAATCAGAAACTGTGTTCTGACCTTCGTCGTCAAGAAGATCAGCGACGCGATCAGATAACAGATCGCGATTCGCTGTAGTACGCCCGCAATGCGAATGGTTCCGAGTTGAAAATATGGGAAGCCGTTGAGAAAAAGTCCGAGCCCAAAAATGATCGCGGTGCGTTTGATTACTTTGAGATACAGATCGCGCCTGATGCTTTCCTCTTCGCCGCTTCCCTCTTCAACATGGCGGCCGAAAGCGAGCGTGATCGAAACACCGACGATAAAGAGGAAGAACGGAAAGACCAGATCGGTCGGCGTCCAACCATGCCACTCAGCGTGCTGGAGTGGCCAGTAGATGCTGGACCATGTGCCGGGATTATTGACGAGCACCATTCCAGCGATTGTGATTCCGCGAAAGACATCGAGCGAGACCAGCCGGCCACTTGGTGTATTCGACGCGAAGAGTTTGGGGGACATGCCGCCAAGATTACACAATTTCGTGTTAAAGTATTAAACCTACATGTCCTTAATGCTTGCCGAGATCGCCGAGCAGCCTGCCGCACTCGAGCGCACGATTGCGGAGGAACGGATCAAGATCTCCAAACTCGGAAACGCACTCAAAGCGCGCGACATTCATCTGATCGTTCTAGTTGCGCGAGGCAGTTCTGACAACGCCGCACTCTTCGGTCGTTACCTGCTCGAAATCACAACCGGCATTCCTGTCTCGCTTTCCGCGCCGTCAGTACACACAATTTACAACGCAGAATTGAGATTGGACCATGCGCTTGTTGTCGGTGTTTCGCAATCGGGCGAAGGCGAAGACATCAACCGCGTTCTCGAAAACGCGCGTGCGTCGGGAGCCTTTACAGTTGGAATAACCAACGAGCCCAGCTCTTCGATGACGAGCATTGTCGATGAAACGCTACTGACACATGGCGGCAAGGAGCGTTCCGTTGCGGCGACCAAGACATTCACCGGTCAGATGCTCCTCTTTTATATGCTCGCAGCGGAGTTGGCCCAAAAGTCCGTGCCGTTTTCGTATGAAGCGATTCCGGAATTTGTATCCCAGGCGCTTGAGCAACGACCTGCGATACTCGAGCTCGTGCAACGTTACGTCTTTATGGAAAACTGCGTCGTGGTCGGGCGCGGTCTTGCTTACGCGAATGCGTACGAACTGGCGCTGAAGTTAATGGAGACTTGTTACGTCGTCGCGGAACGATTTTCATCAGCAGATTTTTTGCACGGTCCACTCGCGATGGTCGAGCGACATTTTCCGGTAATACTCTTCGCGCCGCCGGGAGTGATGCTGCCCGGAGTGAAGAGTCTAATAGAGCGTCTAAGCGAGCTGCACGCCGATACCCTCGCTATCACCAGCGACCCTGACGCCGCAAACATGTGCACGCGTTCGATCGTGATGCCACGCGAGATCTATGAGTTTTTGGCGCCAATCCCGTATATAGTTCCCGGTCAACTATTCGCCGCGCTGCTCGCAGAAGCGAAGGGCTTGAACCCAGATTCGCCACGCTCCTTATCAAAAGTGACTCGGACACTTTAAAGAGATGCCACAAAAAGGCACCAAAAAGCACAAAGGAACCTCCTAACTCATTTTGTGGCTTTTGTGCTTTTTTGTGGCTGAGAACAATATGAATATTGAACTGAAGGACCTGTCGCACAATCCCGTCTACGCGCAAATTCGCGAACAGATCGAGACTCAGATTCGCAACAAAACTCTCACCTCCGGCGAATCGCTCCCCTCACCCGCATCACTCGCCCAAAAACTCTCCGTCGACAAAGGCGAAATCCAACGCGCCTACTACGAACTCGAACAACTCGGCATGATCACCAAGTCCACCGGCAAAGACTTCCTCGGCAAACCGAGAACCGACTATAAAGTCCGTTAACACAGATAACGCAGATCTGTGTAGATCAGATTTGTACGGATCTGCGTTTATCTGTGGCTAATTCCCTGTGCTATTCTTCATCGCGCCTTTTGCTTGCGAAAGTGGCGGAATTGGCAGACGCGCCAGACTTAGGATTAGCCGTTCCTCTTTCAAAGAATCAACCCTTTAAGAATCTATAACTTACTTCAACAGAGTGCTTATAAACAGCACTAGACTGGAGAAAGTTATGGATAAGTTATTCGCTGAATTCTGCCGGGAAAAAGAATACCTCTCAAACCTCAGCCCTCGGACAATTCGGTATTTCAAATGGACGTTTGATGTTTGGAAAAAACGGATTGGTGTAATGCCTGATAAGCAGAACATCAAAGAGTTTGTTATTCAACTTCAACAGTCTGGAATCTCAGTAGCTACCACGAATTCCTATATCCGGGGAATGAACAGCTTCTTCACCTGGCTAGCAGAGAATGAGCATACGCCTGAGAAGCTGCGTATGAAGCCTCTAAAGGCCCCTAGGACGGTGGTAAAGACCTTTTCCGACTGGCAGCTAGGGCGACTTCTTTCTTACAAGCCTAAGACGTTTTGCCAGCATCCTCGGTGAACACCCAAAAGCGGCCATTCATGAACACCGCAAAACCGGCCATAGAGAAGTAGTCGCGCAGGGACGTTGACGTCGCCCGCGAGGCAAGTAGCCTCCGGCGCCATGAGCAACGTATTGAGCGACGATAAACGACAACAAATAATCGCCTTAGGTCGGCTCGGCTGGTCCTTACGACGCATTGAGCAAGCCACCGGTGTGCGCCGGGAGACGGCCAGCGCCTATCTAAAGGCCGCCGGCATCAGTGTGCGACGTCCCGGTAAGCGGGGACGCGGGGCAAAACCGGCCATAGAGGTGTTCACCGACTCTGAGCTGGGAAAAGCGGTCAATCCTCCAGATAATCAGTCTGAAGTTTCAAAACCGGCCATAGAGGTGTTCACCGACTCTGGTGGCGCTAAAGCGGCCACTACGCCCACCGCCAACACCAACAAAGCGCTGACCCTGAGCAGTTGCGAGCCCTATCGCGAGTTCATTCAGCAGTCATTAGCACGTGGCCGCAATGCCATGGCCATTTGGCAAGACCTGGTGACTGATTATGGCTTTGCGCACAGCTATCAAAGCGTTAGACGATTCGTTAACAAACTCTACCCGCCCGAGTTGCAGCCCTCAGCGCGGGCCGTGATCGTTACCGCACCCGGTGAGGAAGCCCAGGTGGATTACGGTACTGGCCCCTGGGTGCGCGATCCAGAAAGCGGCAAGTATCGGCGTACCCGACTGTTTGTGATGACCCTGGGTTACAGTCGCAAGTGCGTACGCCTGTTGGTGTTTCGTTCCAGCGCTCGGGTCTGGGCCGAACTCCATGAAAAAGCGTTTCGCCGCCTTGGTGGCAGTGTGCGCGTGGTGGTGCTCGACAATCTGAAAGAAGGCGTGCTGAAGCCGGATATTTACGATCCCACACTCAACCCACTCTATCGTGATGTGTTGGCCCATTATGGCGTAGTCGCCTTGCCGTGTCGCGTCAATGATCCGGATCGCAAAGGGAAAGTTGAAGCTGGAGTGGGCCACGCCAAGAAGACGCCACTCAAAGGGCAACGCTTCGAGAGTCTGGAAACGGCTCAGGCTTATCTCGATCACTGGGAAACACGTTGGGCTGACACGCGTATTCACGGTACTACCAAACGACAAGTGACGGTGATGTTTGCTGAAGAGCGACCGCACTTGTTGCCACTGCCACTCGAACCCTTCCGCTTTTATGAATATGGGCAACGCGTAGTGAACCTTGACGGCTGTGTGGAAGTAGCAGCTGCTTACTACAGTGCCCCGCCGGGCTGGATCGGCCGCCGCGTGCCGGTGCAATGGGACGGACTATATGTGCGCTTGCTGCATCCACAAACGGGCCAACTATTACGCGAACACCTGCGCCAGAAACGCGGTTGGCATCGCATTCAGGAAGAGGATCGCTCACCACGGACCCCACCTTCCACCTTGCAGTTACTCAACTCGCGCCAGCCACGCCGGCAGTAGCATCGGCAAGTTGTGTCAGGCGATTCATCAACGACAAGGCCAGGTTGGCGTGCGGCGCATCCTCGGGGTGCTGGCGTTAGCAAAGCGGTTTGGCCCAGCAGTGGTTGAAGAAGCTTGTGCGGCCGCACTCGAACTGGGCGTGCATGAGTATCACTTTGTGCGTCGTTATCTCGAGCGGCAGCCCGCGTTACCACTGACGCTACAGCAAGTTGATCCCCTGATTCGCGAACTGCAGCAGTATCGCGATGTCATTCAGCTAAGACTAAAGGAGTCGGAACCCACATGAATCTGATTGAGTTGAACCAGGCTTTACGACAACTGCGGCTTGGTGGCATGGCCGCCGTGCTTGAAACTCGTTTGCATCAGGCCCAGGCTGAAGCCATGGCGCCTATTGATCTTCTCTCCTGTCTGGTGACGGATGAACTTACCCGGCGTGGTGATCGCTTACTGGAACGGCGGCGCAAACAGGCCGGCTTTCGTGAACCACTTAAGACACTCGACAACTTCGACTTCAACTTCAACAAGAAGATGAATCGCAGTCTGATCTTCGAACTCGCTACCGCCAACTTTATCGGACGCCGTGAAGATGCTCTGTTTCTAGGACCCGCTGGTTCAGGCAAGAGTCATATTGCGCAAGCCATCGGCCAGGCAGCCATTCAGCAAGGCTATCGCGTGCTCTATCGAGAGACGTATATGCTGTTGGATGAACTGGCTGAAGCAACCATTGACGGCACGCGCAAGGAGTTCATTGAATCAGTGGTCGCCTGGCCCCTTCTGATCATCGACGATCTCGGCATGCGTAAGTTGCCACTGACAGCGGCTGAGGATCTGTTGGAGATCATCATGCGTCGTTACGAGCGCGCCAGCACCCTGGTCACCTCCAATCGCCCAGTGGAGGATTGGGGCAAACTGTTGGGCGATGCGGCCGCAGTCGGTGCGATGCTCGATCGCCTGCTGCATCACGGGCATGTGCTCAAGTTTGGTCCACGCAGTTGGCGTACGAAGACAGAGCTCGCGCCGGCGTAGGTTGTGGAAACTGCCGCGCCGTGGAAACCGTGGAAAACGAACCGCATGTTTTCCACCGTTCCCACCGCGCTTGGAAAACTCGGCAAACTACGCCGAGTTTCCCACAGTTCCCACAACCTCTACGGCTGGATAGTTTGATTAGGCAGGAAAGACAAAAACAAAAACGCTGGCGGGCTGAAATCTTATGGACAAGCTGCTAACGAAAGCGTAAAAACCACTCGTCCCGGCCGACTCTCATGGCCGGTTTTGAAGTGTTCATGAATGGCCGGTTTTCAGGTGTTCACCGAGGGCCAGCATCGGTTTTTTACGATGCTTTGCCTTGCTGTGGATACTGGTTGTCGGGTTGATGAGCTACTCAGTCTTCAGCGAGATAATATTGATTTGGATAACCTTCTTATCACGGTCACAGGAAAGGGCAGCAAAGAGCGTGTTATCCCTATCAGCCTTGAAGCGCGAAAGGCACTGTATAAGTTCATCAAGAAACATCAATTTGATTTTGTCTTTCCGACTAGGCAAGGCAGTAAGGTTAGTTATAGAAATGTCTTGGACCAGCTAAAAGACGTGGGAAAGGAATTGGGGATTACAGGGGTTAGATTGAGCTGGCATACCTTGAGGCATACGTTCGCTACCGCGTATCTTCGGGACGGCGGGAACCTGATTTACCTGTCTCGTATCTTGGGCCACTCTGATGTAAGCACTACTCAAATCTACATCCAGAATATGACGGAAGATTTGTCTCTGATGCACCGGAAGGTTTCCTTACTTAATAGACTGAGGTGTTAGGGCGGAAGATTCCTCCCGCTGGTCGTCACTTACCGCTGTCAGGTTTGTGCCCGAAGTGGTTAGTGTCCTAACTGGGCCGCAGTAAATACAAAACTCGTTCATTTGGTAGTGCTGTTGATGTATGTAACAGGTGGGCATACTTTAAATTTTAATGGTCTGGAATGAACTGCTCCAACACTGTCAGTAGGCATTCCTTTTCACACTCCAAGGAATGGTTGGGAAGGGCTGCGTGTGCGTCACGTAGTTCTTGGGTTGAGAGGATGTAGGGTCTTGCAATCTCTCCTTCTTTAACAATTTTACGTGTAGCCATTCTGCTTGTTAGCTTTCGTGAGGTCGGTTAATAGTTTCTGAAGCTCTATCGTGTTTTCGGGTTTGTAGTTTTTCTTTTTCTCCTCCAGGCGCTTCAAAATCTTTGGGCCATACTTCTCTACTAGGCGAGTGGCATAGACATCTAGTCGTCCATGCCAGAACCTATTGCATCCGGTGCATTGGGGATGAATATTCTCCCGGTCGTAGTCTAAACAGCCATGCTTGAAGTGGCCGGCGTCCATCGTTCTCCAATGGTCTCTCTTCGGGCAGGTAAAGCATTGAACCTCGCCTTTCCAGTCTGCGTTCTCGGCTCTTACGTTTATTGAAAACTGAATCCAGACTTTGCCGCGAAGTGTTCGGAGAATTTTATAAGGAGGGAGTTTCTTGCGAGGTTTCAATCATGCGGGGTTAATGGTTGGCGCATCATTCGTCGCAGTCTGCGACTTCGCCTCAGATAGCGCTTTTAACATTTCCTGTATTTCGGATTTATCAAAGTCCGGTATACCAACCTCATTCATCACTCCAAGGCAATCACCCCAACCCCGCTTATACGAGAATATGGCAAGTTTAATTAAGTCTTCGTTTGTCATTGGGGTCTTGCAGTTAATATTTGTGGATGTAATCTATCTATAAAAATGGACCGGGGAACCAGCGCAAGCAAGCCGTCATACTCCCCTCCCCTAACTGTCTTGTGCCATTGGTGGGCGAATTCTCTGACGGCTGCGAGAGGTGAGAAGTAAACAGTTCTGGGGTTCTCAGTAACAATGGCGAGAAGGTCTGCTTTGGAGTGGTCCAATGCCTCTAACTCAAGGGCAAGGTTCCCTGTCCTGCTTGCCATCAAATCTGTTTTGACTTCAATGGTCTTGCCGTTAGTTTTAAGGTCGTAGTCTGGGAACCACCTGTCCGGGGCTTCTTCAACTACCTGTCCCCAGGAGCGGAGCATGTCTCTGACGAAGTTCTGCCCCTCCAGACCGCGCTGGATATCTACTTGAAATTGAAGTGAAGTCATACCAGCAGGTCAATTAAGAACTGCTTCGTTTCTTTGCTTTGGTTGTCTAGGTTGTCGTCTTTGAGGTTCCAGTCCGCAACCCAATGTTCTTCTGGCCTAAGCTGAAAAAATCCACCATTAAAAGAAATTGCGTAGCTAGTAATCGCTTGTTCGCTTATAGCCAACAACACATCAGCAAGCCGTAAAGTTCTAACCATCATTTCATATTCAACACTATCTCCCGGTTGTTGTCTGTTCGCTTCAATAATTACCTTTTTTAGTTTGTCGTAGTTCATTTGTTTCGGGCAATTTTATTCATTAGCGAGGTGTCTTGGCCGTAGGACCAACCAATCTGCCAACCGGAGGTGTCTACGTATAAATGGTGTGTGGGACAGTAGAGGCGTCTTAGAAAAACAAAGGTTCGCTTTCTGTTCTTCTTCAGCTTCTTGACTACCCTGGGGAGGAGTTTCTGACCGCACTTGCCCCACTCGTGAAAAGCAAAATGACTTAGTTCCTTTTGCTGTCTTTCGTATTCAGCTAATTCCAGAGGTGTGAGGTCCAATTGTGTTTTTGTTAGATGGTCCGTCTCATTCGCCTTCGGCTCAGAGAACGGGGCTGGGGACAATATTTATAACCTTTGCTCTTATAATCGGGACGGTTAAGCGAGTACCAGCCTTATCTTAATTTTAGCAAGCCTATTAGTTTCGTCCAGAGGTAGGTTGTGGATAACTAGGGGGGCGGTAGTTGAATCTGGGCCTACCGCCCCTGCCAAGGAACACACGCGGCAACTAGAGGAATGTGCCTTCTGCGTAGTGTCCCTATCTCGGTAATGGAATCCTGAGTGTTGAAATAGCGTCAGCAAGTGGCTCGTCCTCGGATACATAGTCGTAAAGAACCGTGATTGCGAGAGCTATCTTGCCGTCATGCTGACTCATATTAACGGCCATGTTTACAAGTGAGGCTTCGGATTCTTCGTTGAACCAATTATTGATTTCGAGTTCCAAAGCACCTTCGGAGCCGGGATTAAAAATCCCTGAAAACAACTTAACGTGCATTTTTCCCCTTCTGTTTCTTCGGAGGTTTGTAGTTTTCGATAGCCTTAGATTCAGTCATGAGGGCGTGACCAAAGCGGACTAGCGTAGTGATTAGGAGGTCAATCTTTCGGAGGCTTTCTCTGCGGGCCTTGCGGGTTCCTAATGCGAATTCAAGCTGGATACGGTGGCGGCAATCTGCAATCGTGAGTAAGTTGTTGCCCCATTTGTACTCACCGTTACGGGTGTCTTCTATCTCGGCCAGGATGTAGGAGGTAAGGCCGGTAGGCGCGGGGGCGAGAAACGCGCGTTTCAGGTACTTGTGTTTCACGCGGCTCAATATACACAACTGAGAAATAGACTGACTTTTCTCTGGGAAAAGCACTAGATGTTGTGGTTTTGGTTGGATGGGTTAGCGAGTCTCTAGGAATCGCGTTTTGTATGTTTGCCTGGCGACATGATTTGGACCTTGCAATGCGCGTTGCGAGAGTCTTGGTTCTGTCCAGAGAGTTATCCCCAACCGGAATACTTTCTCCTAACTTGAGTATTCCAGTATAGTGATGACTAGGAGTAGAGTTACAATGAGTCGGAACGCCTCGCAACCTCAAAACTTTAAGTATGACAAGTGGACGTTCTTCACCCAGGTCCTGGCGATGTTGGCCGCTCTGGGCTCCCTCCTCATTGCTTATCTAGCTTGGCAATACGTTAATCCTGTTGTCATTATTCGAGAACAAAATACTCCTCAACAGACTGCCGTAACACCTTCGCCAACTGTGTCCCCCACGCCAACGCCAATTGCTAGCCCTGCGCCCAAGAAGCAACCTGCAGGAACAAATAGAAGTTCTGCGCCGGATGACCTCTATTGCGGAGTAGTTGATGAAGACGGCAATCCGGTTCTTGATGAAGACGGCGAGCAAGAGTTGGTACGTTGTTCAGATGGAAAGCCACTGGAACCCTAATTTTCACACAAGAAATTCTGGCAAGTTTCTGTTATTTACTTATTCGTGGAATTGGTTGACTGTGGTTAGTGGGGAAGTAAAATGGTAGACCAATCGGGTTAGCTTGCCTGGGGTGAGGACAGTAATCAAAGAGGCTGAATGCCTCGCGCCAACCTTGAGAGCCTCGGTCCAACCGGGGCTTTCGGTTGAGTTCGTGTCAAGAGTTGTGGAAATTGATTTAGCGCATCCTCGCTGGTCTAGCGTACCTTCGTTAGTTTCAAGCGGCGATAGCGACCGCGTCCGTTTCAGTGTTTGACATCTTGTCTTCTGGTTTTTCTTTTTGCTTGGCCTGGTCCAACACGTCGCGCAGTTTTTCCGCGGCCGATATTCTGGACCAGGTTTTCTGGTATCGCTGGGATAACCCTGGAGACGAAAAACCAGCGTGGTTCGTGAATGCTCAAAAGAGAAAGAAAAAGAAATCCAACAAACTGCGCGAATACATAAGGAACTACTTTGATTTTCCTACTCCGGGACGCGCTGCGGCGGCTATTACTAACAAGCCATTAAGACAATTCTTATATCGTTGGCATAAAGACTATTCAAACGTATGCCAGTTCTCCCATGTCCTCTTTGGGAAGATACTTCTTCCAACGGTAAGTGATGAATACAAGGATTCTAAACATGCGGAGAAAACGGAATACACGGGAAGAAATCTAGCGGAACAAACTGTCTTCTGGAGCCTTATTTCCTCAGCTACGTCTTGCGCCTTGGTTGTTCGGTCTCTAAAAAATCCTCATGGTTCCCAAAATGCGGTGAAAGAGTTTTGGAAAGTACTGTACGAAAGCTCATTAGCTGGAAAGGGATACTGGGAAATGTACGTGAAAGGAATTCTGAAATAGCTACCCTACTTCGGTGAGCTTGGAGGGTACGGTGGGAGAAAGGTACTGCGGTTAACAGACTTTTTACTTGGTTCCTTTATCCGTTGTTTCTCGGGGGACTTGCAGACAGAACTTAAACTTTACAGCCGGCGCTTCTTCCCTTTGGGCGTGGCGCTCTTTTGTAACGCACCTGTCAGACGTATTTTTATTACCTTCGGTTGAGTTGTCGGGTGGACGGTCAATGAGGCTGTCAGGCTTCTCTGTCGTGCGGCCCCTGACATTTGAACTGCGGTCGCGGGAAACAAAAAACTCTTACTGAGGTGGAAACCTTGGCAGATTCCAACCCCGTAAGAGGTCTCTGGTGCCAAGGATTTTTCTCGTTATCTTCACATTAGCAAACACACAGAGCAGGTCAAGAGGGGGGGGGATAACTATAATCCGTAATATTTGGACATTTGTTCTTCGTTCGTTTCAAAGAACCTTTTCGCCTCAGTTGGTCCAAGTAAGGCAAAAACAAATGTGTCGTCTTCCGCTAGAGCAAGCCCAACCGGTCCCTTTGCAACCTCTAAATCAACGTCCTTAAAAGCAGGAGCAAGTTCGTTAAGGAGATATTGAAAATGGTCCGCGTCTTCTTTCTTTAGAAAAAACAATACTGCGTTTTGTTTTCCGTTTGGAGTCTCGCAAGGTAATTCTAAAACCTTGGTTGTTCCTGTTGGGCGGACGGTGTAGACAGTCGCGTCTTCGCCTAACTCGGTGCGGATTAAGTCTTGGCTAAGCCCAATAAACATAATGCGGATACCTCATGCGCCCTTTCCCTTTCGCTTGTGGCCGAACTGATAATTTAATTCTTCAGCCCGCCGCTCGGCAACAGAGATGATTTCGTTTTCCTTGTCGGTTCTTACAAACCGCTCCCCTTCGTAAATCACAACCTTATACAAACCCATACGAGGGATAACGTCGGCATTGGGCGACATTGGCTCAACTTCTGCGCGGAACATTTCACGGATGATACAGCTTTGCAAACCTAAATCAAGTGTCCATAGAGCCTTCCCACTCAGAACCCATCACCCAAGAGAGTGCTGATAATTTTCCTTGGACGATGCCCCAGTCAACATCATCCCAACCTAAGTTTTCTTTACCGTACTTTTCTTCAATTTCTCGCATCCTTTTTTCAGCTCTGGGGATTGGACTGTCCGGTGGAATTTCTCCAGCTTCAATCTTCTCAAGCCTGATTAGTTTTCTGATGTACCAAACCTTCTCCCAAAGTTCGTTATATTCTTTCAAAATATCTTTGTCGTTCCGGCGAAGAATCATCGGCCAAGCTTCTTCTGGATAACCTTCGTCGTCAGCCGGTATCCACTCCACCTTGTCTCCATTTGACGTGTAACCAACAGGAAAACCATTTGGACCAACCTCCCCTTCCTTAATCGGGTCATTGGTCCCGGCTCCTGTTTTTACTCGGTTTCTGATGTCGCTGATAAAGTCCCGATTCATTTCTTCTAGAATTGGAACTAACTCTGGGTCAAAGTGGGAGACTTTGATTCTCGCTTCTTGCAGTTGCAATTCACCATTCCCTCGTATTCCGGGATTCCTATCAAGGGTGCCAATGAAAACCTTTCCTATGCGTCGGTCTATTATCCACTGAGCACAAGGCCGCTTTGGATGATTCCGTGAGGTACAGGGTTCCAAAGTGGTATACAAGGTTGCGTCCGCAAGAGTCTCGTCAGGTAGCTTCCTTTGCAAAAGGGTGAACTCAGCATGGTTCCCTGGCTCAATCTCTCCGCGATAAGCTTCTCCAAGAATCACTCCGTCACGTGCAACTACGACTCCGACTTTTGGTGAGATTTTCCCCGGCTCACTAACGCATTTTCTCGCAAGCTCGATTGCTCGTTCCATCAACTGCCTATCGGTAAACCTCTGTACCGGCTCTTCGGGACTGGAGGATTGGTCGGGCCAATACTCTTCAATTTCCTGAATCATCGACCTAAGCAGCGCCTCTGTAGACTTCAGGCCTGAAAGATAAAACGGACGACTATCCCTGGGTGGGATATCGCCAGTCTTGGGAACCAGTATCGGCATCGGAGGGAATGCAAAGCCAATAGACTTAAATTCTTTGACCTTATCTGGATAGTCGGGAAAGATGCGTTCAATCGCCACTTGCACCCCGCGTTTCCAAATCTTGAACTCAACGTTACTTGCATCAAGGTTTGTAATGTCGGGTATCTGGTCCAACAAGCCCTGAAAAATCGCTTTGGCTTTTTCTTTAGACATATTTGATGGCATAAAGTTACCTGTGGATAAGTAGAATTGACCGATTCTAAGAAAGTGTCATACTTATTACAAAGATTATTAACCCCGCCTCAATGAGAAAACTAAAGGTGCTTTGGGTCTCTCCCGATACTCACCGGAAGGTCCAAAAACTCAAAGCGGATAAGGCGTTCCCCACGGTCGATGACGCTGTTAAATATCTGCTCAAGAATCAGAAGAAAAATTAACCTCTCACATATGGACCAAGTAAATGAACACGCCGTATCTTTCGGCTCTGGCAAGGGTGCGCCAGTAGTAGCTCTGGGATTCCCGGTAATGCCAAACGAAACCCTTAATGTCTCCATCTCCAACAAGAGAGGTGACACGGCTGAAATGCAGTTTGACTGCGTGAAGTTTGAAGGCTTCTTACTGCCGGGGACAAGCTCGGTGGATATGGTTTACATCCTCAAGCCGCTAATCCCCTTCGTTATTGAAGGCAAGAAGAAATAATTAACGCCATGACGAATGAAGCTCTATTTGGTAAGTCAAAATGTAAACTCCGGCTACGATACTTACGATGCAATGGTAGTAGCCGCTGAATCGGAAGACGAAGCACGTTTAATTAATCCTGGTGGCTTTCATAAATTCCATGATGATAGTTGGTACTTCCAATATGCTGATGGAAGAGAAGAACCTGAGCCAGATGATAGTTGGGCCAATCCAAACCAACTGGAGGTTAAATATCTCGGGGAAACTAACGAATCAGCAGGAGTACTTTTAAGTTCATTCCATGCAGGATAGCGGTCTCTGAGCAACGCGAATGAGCCGCACTAATTAATTAACTAAACAACAATGGACTCAAAATAATGAACAAGGTTATCGGTTTGACCAGCTTAACAATCAAATCGGGGCCGTACGGGAATATAGCCAAAATCCAAGATGAAAAGGGTTTGACTTACTCGGTCTTTGAGAAAAAAAGAGACAACACAACCTCTGTAGCTTGGCAACAATTGATGGGATACACAGATGACAATGGCGAAGACCATGAAGGATTAAAACTCGGAACCAACGTGCAGATTTCTTTCTCTGAAGAACAAAAAGAATATGAGGGCAAGAGCTACACAGCTCGGACTATCCGGTCATTTAACGAGGATATTGGAAATGGGGCCGCTAATTACGCTAACCAGTCCCCAAGTACCCCTTCAAGTCCAGCGTCTAACCTGGACCATTCTGGTGCGCCACAGAGGGGTTCTAATGATGCCTTTGGACGAAGATTAGCGATTCATGGGATGGTTAACGGGATGTTGGCTGCGGGCGTGAGACCCGAACAAATAAACACAACGGCGATAAAGAATCTGCTGGAGTTAGAAGACAGGCTTGAATCTGCTCTTAGTCCGGTCTCGGAGCCAACGGCGACTGAGCCGTCATTTATCAGGTCTCCAGGTGACTTCAACACAGAGGACATTCCCTTCTAGTCATCATCGCTGTCATCAGACGCAGGATTATCTAGTCCGTTCTGGTATCCAGCTTTGTATGGGTCGTCCGATTTGTCGTCCGGGACTAAACCATGAGCGTATCGTTCTAGCCAACTTGCTTGCGAACCATCTTTCTGGCCCTGCTCGTTGGATTGTTGCGGTGTGTTACTTAGGCTGTCGAAGAGTCCCATCACAATTACTCCTTTCAGACTGATTGGCGTAATTATTGTAGTGCACCCCTGAAATGACACAAACAGTTAAGAAAGTATTGGTGGTGCAAGCGAAGCTTCAAACTCGGCTGGCGGCCGATAGCCGATGGCCGAATGAAGTCGCTTCCGATTATAGACCGCTTCGATGAAATGCTGGACTGAGGCTAGCACCTCAGCCAGCGTGTCGTAGTCATTCAAGTAAACCTCTTCGTACTTGAGCGTGCGCATGAACCGTTCGGCCTTGGCGTTGTCATAGGGATTGGCGGTGCGGCTCATGCTGATCTGGATCTTATGTTCTTGCAAAAGCGCGACGTAATCTGCAGCCGCATATTGCACGCCGCGATCGGAATGATGGACCAAGCCAGGTGGCACGGTGCGGTTCGCCAGGGCCATGCGTAAAGCCTTGAGCGTCAGTTGCGTATCGATGTGACGCGAGAGGGCCCAGCCGATGCAGCGCCGACTGTAAGCGTCGAGGATGACAGCCAGATAAACAAACTCGCGCCGCAGTCGGATGTAAGTAATGTCTGAGACCCAAAGTTGATTGATGTTTGACAGTACCAACCCCCGCGCCAGGTTGGGATAAACCGGTAACGAGTGATTGGAATCGGTAGTGCGCACAAACGCTTGCCGCCGCAGACAGAGCAAATTGTCTAGGCGCAGCAAGCGCAAAACGCGCTTGTGATTGACTAGCACTCCGCGACGCTGCAGTTCTTTGGTGATCGGTCGGTAACCGTAAGCACGCATCTCCAGGGCCACGCTCTGAATCTGCCCGCGCAACGCGACCTCGTGGTGCGACGCACTTGCACCGGACGAATGCAGGTGGCGAAAGATAGTCGAACGCGAGAGCCCGACCGCCTCGCCGAGCGACCTGAGGGCTCGCTCGGCGGTCGGTCTCTCTTCCAGTTCCTTTTGCACTAAGTTCATGAAGTATTGTTGCGCCTGTCGCCGGTTCAGTTCTCGGTTTCCAGTTTCTGCAAAAGCTTTTTTAAAAAGTCGTTCTCCATGGTGAGCCGGCCCACCATGCGTTCCAGCTCGTTGACGCGCGCTTCATCGGTGTAGGCGTGACCGCGACCGGCAAACGCGCGCTCCTTATATTTGCGCAGCTCCCGGCGCCACTTCGAGATGGTGTTGTCACTGAGTTGATAATCGCGGGCCACTTGCGCCTGGGTCTTGCCGACCTCGACTTCGCGGATGACTTGCAGTTTGAATTCGCGCGTGAATGTGCGCCGTTTGAGTGCCGCTGGCTTGGCGGCCCCTGCGCCCTTCTTGGTCATCGTTAAGCCTCCTTCCCGTTAGGGATATGTGCTTAACTTTTTGTGTCAGTCAAGGGTGCAGTTCATATACTCCCGTCGTGAGACACCTCAAAGGTCAAAGCTGTACAAACTAAGACTTCCTAAGCGCGTCCCGAATGGGCGCGTTTTTGCATTGTTTTCCTACTCCCGACCCTCGACAGTACAGGGATGTAGACGACCAGCAGTTATGGAGTGGATTTTGGTAGGTTACTGGGGTCCATTTCTCTAAGGTATTCCTGAGTAAGCAAAACATTATCAATCCAATTTACAGTCAACCTGATTAACGTCTTTAGGTCATTAATGTCTCTGTCTTCCCACTTTCTGACGTAGTGAGTTTCATCGTTACCTAACCAAGTTGCTCTCGCGGCACAAGCTTTTACGTTTGCATCCGTAATGTCGTCATTAATACAAGCGCCTAAAAATTTTGTCTTGATGGTTGCCGCTTCGTTGGGGTTCTCATGAATTAAAAAATCCTTAATCAAGAATTCTAAGGCCTTTCGTAAGCCTATCCCACTGATTTGGTCTAATCCGGCTACTTCGGCGGCAATAGCTTGGTTGTATATTGAGATGAAGTTTGACGAAATGTTTATTACAGAATCTGGAAAGTTTGCTGGCGGGGGAGCCGAGGGCGAAGCTTTTTCAAAATCGTGAAAGACTAAACTGCCGTCTTGTCGTCCTGTGTAGAAACCAAAGAAAGTTTCATGGCATTCGCTTAGTGGACACTGAAAAATAATGCGGAGTTTGCTGTCCGGCTGATTAAACTCACCGAGAACTACAGCGGAAATAACTCGTGGATTCATGCCCTTATGACAGATTGGACACTCATCAGGATTCTTGTCATAAAGTACAGAACCTTGAGCACCATCAAAGTTCGTCGCACTTACAGATTTTGGTTGGGCCATAGTTCAATAGATTATATCTCTAACCCGCAGCAATAAGAAAAACCGCCTCAATAGTTTGAGCTATCAAAGCGGTTCGGCCAAGGTCCATGCCTCCTTCAGAGCACCCACTACTCTGAAAAATTAAACCTGGGCCTAAGTTAAATGGCTATAGATTGTCCCTCCTTTCAAAACAGATTTGACTGCAAGTCGTTTTAAGGCGAGGAGGAGCTTGGTGAGGACACAGCTCCTCATCTTTGTGGTTGCCTCGGCTTCAATGCCGATGCTGTTGCGGGGTGAGAAAGTCTAGAACGGCGGTGTTGCCGCTTTCATAAAGGTGCCGAGCTGCGCCGTTGCCTGGTACTGGGGAATCGGTTTCAGTTGTTTGAAGCCGTGAGTGAATGCGTTCTCGAGACTCCAGAGGGTCTTCGGCCTAAATTCTTCGTAAGAAGGATTGAAGTATTCCTTGTCAACGGGCTTCATTAGCTTGATGGGAAACCTGTTGGTGAGGAAGGCGTCGTAAATCATCAAGCGGGCTTGATTGTCGTTTATCTCGACCTTGCGCCTGTGTTCCAGTTCCTCCTGCATCGGTTTCCAATTCTTGTGAATCCTATCGACGCCAATAGTCAGTGCGTCTTCAAGGTTGAAGTGCTTTGAATGTTTAGCCAGGACAGGTTTGAATTCTCCGTGAAAGCTCATATTCGAGCAGACCATGACGTTGTAGCCGGCCACGAGTCCAAGTCGCATTGACTTGTCGTTGGCGTTCCTGACACCGATTGAAAAACGGATGTCTAAGAAGGTGGCTTCAAGCTGCAACAGGCCAAACATTTTCATTCCATCAGGTGAAACAACGTATTCATCGTTGACTACATTGATATGACGGAACGAAAGCGTTTCGATTAGAGATTCGGCGAGTCTGTGGTGTGAGATGGGTTGAAAAGAGTCAGTCGCTTCGGGTGTCGCGACTAACGCGAGTTCGTTTCTTCCGATTTTGTTCGCTCCGAGTAGCATGTAGTTTCTCCTGAAACATTGGTTCGGTCAGTTCAACAATTTCCTCAAGACATTCGGGATGCAGGTTGGTTTTTCCGACCTGTTCCCGTTTCTTGCGGATAGGTCGGTTGCACCAATTGCATTTCATCAGGAGTTAGCCTCCTGATTCGTTTTCGTCTTTCGGTTCTCTTATCTGAAATGTGAGGTCGGGGAACATGTCGAGTTTGACATTCACCGAACCATCACGGTTCTCGAAAGCGACACCGGCTCGATTGAAGTAGGTCTTCTGGTCGGTTCCTTCGCCTTTGCCAGGCACGAGTAAAAACACAACCTTGTGATTGCTAGCCATAGGTTTCCTCTTTCTGATTGTTGTTTTATTTCCGGGGACCTGCTTGCGCTCTAGTGGGTAGAGGACGAACAGCTACTCAGAAAAAAGGAAAGGGGCAGTCCTTAATGCAGGAAGAAACGCCTGAACAAAAAAACGGAAGGGCGTACGATAATCGGGATTATGTTGAGAGAGCGAAGCGAAGCCGGAGCTTGCCAGCGAAGGCCGACAACATAATCTAGATTCATCGGATGACCCGGAGTGGTGTTGGAACTGTTGACTAGAACCTGTCCTTAATGGTTTCTGATACACCGGTACTACATTGGCCTTAAGAACAGGCTCCAGTTCAGGAACTCAATCGTTGATTCCCGAACTATGGACACTTGAAATAGTGGTCAAACTGTCCGTTAAGAGGAGCGCCGCATTTAATGCAGCGTGGCTTCGGGCGGGAATATTGTTGCTCTGCTTTTCTCTTTGCTTTGCGGAGAGCTTTCTTACTTGCCCGCGAACGGCGCATCTCTTTTCCAGATTTTAATGGTCTCAATCCTGTGGCAATTGGGACAAAGCGTTCGTAAATTGTCAGGGTCAAATGTGAGTTCCCGCTTAACACTTTTGGGGATGATGTGGTCTATATCCATAAACCCTGTTGAAGTATTTCGTAGGCCGCACTTTTGACAGGTATGTGCGTCTCTTTCTAATACCAGTTTTCGTAAGTAGTGATGACCACCGCCTCTCCAAGATGGATTACCGGTGTCTGACATCCGGGATTTATGGTTGATGTAAAAGCACGGCTTGGAACAATACTTACTTCCGCGCTTCTCTTCGGAAGGCGTAATCCATACTTCTTTGGAACAGGTGGGACAAGGGAGAAATCGTCCTTTCTTATTAGCCTCGCCTATTTTCCTCTTATGCTCCTCCGTCATTTACCGGCAAATTGCTTATCGGGCTCGCCTTTATTGCTGAAGTAGAAGGTGAATGCCATTCCGGCAAGCATCAGGAAATCTTTAGGGTCTACGGTGCCTAAATACGTAAGGCCGACAACTCCGATTGCCATGAGGATGAAAACTATTTTACTAGCTGATTCTAATATCTTCATTTGGTGTGGGATTAATAATTGTAATGTGAGCCATGAAGTAGTAGGGGTACTGCTTGTAGGAAACGTCTAAGAGTTCGTTTGTATCTTTGTCCTGGAGGATTCCCCAAAAGCTTACAACAGGGTCCATAGAAATGATTAGTACCAATTATGTGATTGATGAAACTGCATGGCTTTAGAGGGTGTCTCGTAGCGATTAGCGACGTAGTTGACCATCCAATCTAGTTGGCAATCTACGTTGTCCAGAGAAATACACACTTTGAGCAATTTACTACAGGGCAGGGCTTGAGGAATTCCACATGCTCCGCTGGTAGGATTTTTAGCGTGAGGATTTCCCCCGCTTTCGTGGTCTAAGAGGTAATGCATCCCAGGCCAGTGTTCTTCCCCCCACTTAGCGATGACTTTCGCTTTCATCGAGAGCTGGATGTCTCCATTCGCTTCTTTAGAATAATGCCGTCCACTGTAGGACTCGGTACGAATATCTTTATCTGCATTCGTCCGTTTAACTTCTTTACTCGAACGTGGTAGTGGCTCAGGCGGGGTTGGTATTGATTCATTGCGAGGTTTATGAAACTTCTGATAGTTGATGAAGATTGCTTGTTCTTCGCTTGGTTGAGCTGATGCGGCGTGTATTGGGTAGGCCCACGCTGCTATGGCGATTAGTAAGAATACTATCGTCTTGAATTTCAATTGAAGTCATTCGTCGCTTGTAGTCTTGTTTGTCAGTCCTCCATCGATACGGCAAGGATTTCCAGCGATTAAGATGTAACTTAAGAATAGTCTAGTGTGAGTTTAGGTCAATGGGGGTTATCAACAAGCATCTTTCGCGTTTCTGCGTAGCCTTGTATGTCATCAAGGTTGTCCATTTTGTGCTTATGTTTCTGCCGACTCACTTTTAGGAGAATCATCAACATGGGAATATCTTCCGCTGTGATTGGAACGTCCAAATATGCGGACCAAAGTTTAGCGGTTCTAGTAAAGTCTTCTTTCGGATGGCCATAGTCGCTTCCGCGATTTGTTACTAGATGCTTGACGCTCATAGGGTGTTGGCATTAGGAATCGGATTCGGGATTTCAATTCCTTCCACGCTTGCCTGTTTTTTGAAGTTTTCAAAGTCCATCGCAACTGGCGTTACTAACAAGATGGTTTTTCCATCCTTTGCGAGATACGGTTTTGTTTGGTTCATATTTCCTTTCAGCACGATTTTGAATGCTCGCGCGATTTTCTTAATTGCTATGGTTTTTAGAAATGGGGAATAGGAATCAAAGTAGTAGGCCAATCCATTTTCTAAATGGACCAGGACTACTGCGTGATTCGGGTACGGCTGTGGAATGGATACCTGGAGGGGTGCTTGTTTTAGATGGTGTCTAAGGTCGGATTCGCCTGGGACAATGCTTTCGTAAGCGATGTCAACTTTTTGCGCTTGGTCTATAACGCTCTGTGGGATTTCAGAGTAATACTGATTCCAACTGAGTCCGGTAGGTGCCGGCCATACCTCTTCTTTGACTACACCAATCTTTCGTACTGTATCTGCTACAACGTCAAACCTATTTCCCTGGGCCGTGGTCCCTGACATCTTGGCGATAAACCTATCGGACCAGTTTGGTTCTGCGCCGCCTTGCTGCTTGGTTTGAATTTCTAAAATGCTTAAACAAGATTGAGAAACGCAGGACATGGTTTCGTGGGGGTTCTTTTGTTTCTCCCCTAGTGGAAGGAAAGAACGCCAGTCCCCGCTCGGTAGAATAGTTTCGTAAGGAATGGTTCCTGCGAGCCAGAGATTGTCGGTTCCTGACCCCTCTATGAAACCGGTATTTTGTTGTGGTATATCTTCGGGCATTCAATCGTTTTAATTTTTTGTAGTGGACCGCTGGTCCATGCGTAACAATCTCTACACGAGTATTGCTGCCGCTTGCCGGTCCTTGCGTGGCGCAAGCCTTCCTTTTTCAAGTTGGACGAAGCGCAGTTAGGGCAACCATTTGGAAGGTCAGACATAACAGCAAGATTTGGGTGGTTCTGTATCCAAGGGAGGAAGTGCTCGTAGATTTGTTCTAAGAGAACTACGTCCCGCTTGTTGTACTCAACCATGTGCTTCCAAGCTTTCGGGTCCCCGGTCATGCAGCCTTTCCATAAATGGAATCCTGTGTGGGCCAGCTTGCGGCCGTAACCCAGATAGTTGCCGAGTTCATCTAATTTGTTGGAAGTGAATTTGAAATATCTTCGGGCGACCTTGAGGGTGTCTACGGTTTTGTAGGGTGAGGGTGGGGGTAGGTTGTAAAAAGCGAAACGAGCGTTGGCTTTCTTGATATCAAACTGGTCGCCGTTGTGGGCGATTAAAATATCTGCTTCGTCAAATAGTTTCCAAATCTCTTTTACCAGTGCTTTGTCATCTTCATTTCCTGGCTTGTAGCCCTTGAAATCTGGAAGAGCAAATGACTTTACATGTTTATCTCCGAGCCATTTGTAGGCAACAGAAAGGAAATACTGCTCCGCTTCTGTGCCGATGATGTTTCCCTCTTTCCAAAGGTCGTAAAACCAACCTAAAGATGGAGCGTTTTCTAAATCCCAGAGAAGTATTCGTGGTTTCGTAAACGTGAGGTTAGTAATTAAATGATGACAGATTTAAGGAATAGCGGAAGGGGTGACTGTGGATAACTTTTACTTAAATACGCCTTGGCTGATGAGGTATTCAGCTACTTTCCACAATGCGATAGCGAGTCCGGGGATGATGGCCCATAGAAGTTTCTCCATGAAATTCCAAAATCTGTCTTTGTTTTTGGCTTGCTTCGCTTCCCTGTCTTCCCTGAACTTTGTGTTCTTTTCTTCGGCATCTGCGAGCAGTTGGGATTTCGCTTCTTGTTTTACTACTTTGCCGTTTAGCTGTTTAAGATGGTCCTCAATGGCTGCGGTCTTAGTAGTATTCACGGCAAGGTCAGTCTTAATTTGACCAGTATCTCTGGTGATGCTGGTAAGCAGATTTATTACTGCGTTGTCTTGATTGTCCGACATTGTGGATAAGTCATTTGACGAAATTAATGGTGAGAGTAGAGTGAAGGGTATGATTACTATATTAGCCTTCGGCGGTCTATTCGTTATTTGGCTATTCTCTGAAAAACTTACTTAACACCGATTGCAGTTTCTATTGTGAGCCCCTTTATTGCTTGATAGAAGAGCAGTTTTTTCGTCGGTGAAAGAGTGTTGAAGTAGTTCAGGAGTTTTGCAGTTGAACTTAATACGATGGGAGATTCGGCAACTTTCTTGCCCGCCACTAATCCTAATCCTAAAAGCGGATTTCCGGTTGCCGCGCCCGCTCCTGTTCCTACTCCAAGCGTAAGTAAGTCATAGAGTCCAACCCCAGTACCAGCGATACCTTTTCCTTCAGTTCTGGCGATAGTCTTGTCCAGGGCTTTTTTGATTTGTATGTAAACTGCCTGTCTCTGGTTAAGTGTCTTCGCTTCGGGAATTACTTTTTCAATCTCAGTCTTTAGTCCTCGGGCGATTGCTTTCTGCGCTTCAACTTTCGCGGGTATTTCAAACGCTCCCTTGCCGTAGCTTTTCGCAATTACGCTGTAAATAGCCCTCTTGAGCTGGTTGGCTTCTAAGGCGCTCATGGACTTGCCTGTTTTGAATCCCGAATAGAGGTCGGCGATGATGTTGTCTATCACTTTTACTGAAGACTGCTCTCCGGGTATTGCAGCGTAAGACTGCCTTAGGTCGCCTAAGTACCCGACTACTTTCGCTTGGTTAATCTTGGCTCCGCTCTTGCTTAAAAGGTCATCGAGGGTTACTTCAATAGATTGAATTGCTTCTTGGGCCTTGTTTGCTATGCCTTGGCGGGTGAGTCCTGTCAGCCCTGTTTCAACTGCTTGATTTGGGAGTGCGGGATTCTTTGCCGCTTCCGTTGGGGTCCGTTTGAGAATTGAACTCCAAGCTGTTTGGGGAACTTTCTTTAACGCAGATTCAATGCCCTTAGCAACGACACTTAATCCGGCTCCGAGTCCTGCGGCCAACTTAATGTCGGACTTGTCTCCACCTTGAACTGCTGTGACTCCCGCGGCTTCTCCGGCTCCCAATCCGATTTTGGTTCCGAGCTTCAGAACTTTCTCTGCAACATTTCCTGCTCTGCCAGCCTTGCTTGCTAGATTTAGCCCTCCAATTCCGGCTTCGGCGGCTTTACCGACTTTCGCTGCTGCTCCTCCCGGAATAAAGAATTCTGCTACTTGTTCTGTGCCGAATCCAAACTTCTCAGCTAGGCCGTAAGGTGTTACTCGGTCTTTGCTGATTTGCGCTATTGGTTCGTCGTCCATCGGATTAATAGCATTCAAGGCCTTCTGTCCGAACCCTGAAATTGTGTTGAGTGTGCTTCCCGCGCCTTTGAGAGCACCTGTAAGAAAACCACCTATTCCTTCCTTGCCTTCGGGGTCCGATTGGGGTGTATCTCTAAATGCGGGGTCAATGAACTGGTCGTAAATGCCTGGATATTTTTCAGCAACTACTTTTCCCAATACTCCATCTTCAATTGAATCGTAAATACCTGGGAACTTCGTTTTGACTGCTGCCCCTAGCCTGACAAATCTCGGAGAGTTATCAACATGGATTTCCTGTTGCTGCACCGGAGGGGCCATGGGAATCGGCTGGGGTTGAACTGGTTTGTGAATTGGAATGGGTGCTGGTTTCGGGGACGTTGAAACAGTCAAAGGCTTTGCCTTTACTGGAGGTGCTACAACTAATTTTTGAGTGGGCTGTCCTGTGATAACTTGTAGGGCCATATATTAGACGTAAATTTTATCTAGGTAAGATTTCACCTGCGGAGCTGAGAGGATTTTGCCGCTTGAGTCTTTCATTGTTATATCAAGGTGTGAACCGTCGCCGCCCGGACCTGCAATTGTATTACCTGTCTTTCCGCCGTATCCGATTAGCTGACCTGCTTGTACTGTCTGTCCAACTTTCACGATTCCGCTTTCAAGATGTGAGAGCCAAACCTCTTTTCCATCCGGTGTCTTGATTTTTACTTGGTTTCCAAAGCCGCCATTGGGCGCAGCCGCTATGACCGTTCCACTAACGGGGGATTTAACGGGGTCGCCAACTTTCAAATCCACATCAAGCCCGTACTCCCACAAAGAACTGCCGTTGGGTCCTGTGATTGGTCCAAGAGTCTTTAAGTAAGGGGTGGAAGCTGAGGCATTACCAGCCGGATTAAAAAGTCCTAATGGGTCGCTTGGATTAACTCCCTGTCCTCCGGCGGGGATTGATGAAGTGAAGTATTGCTTGAGGGATGCAAGTTTGCTCTTAATAACTGACGGGCTGTCGTTGATGGTTGGTGCGTAGGTTTCAAGCAGAGCCTGTTCATTTGCAGTAAAGGAAGTTCCGCCTCTTTCTTTTGCGATGGTCGCAAGCAGGTTTCCGATATAACTTCGGAGCATTTGTTCTTCCTGGCTGCCCTTGCCAAAGTTCTTCGCTAAGAATTGAGATATGGAACCTTTATATGCCCCTCCAACGCCTGACCAACCAATCTTCTCGCCAAGTGCTTCAATTGAGCTAATGGTCTGCTGTAGGACTTGTACGGAAGCGATTTTGTTTTTCTGTTCAGGCGTTAATTGAGTTGGTATGGGCTGGCCGCTTTGGGCAAAGTAGTTATTGACTGCTCCTTGCTGAGCGGTAGTCAGTTGACTGTACGCTGCGGGGTTTTGAAGGATTGCGTTTGCGAGGCCCGCGATTGTATTGCCGCCTCCGATAGAAGAACCGTCTTTTGTATTGAACAATTCTCCAGTCAAAGGATTCGCTTGGTAGTTCGGCGTTACTTGCGGACCAATGACCATTTCAAAGGTGCTGGTAGTAGGGTTCCATCGGAAGTATCCGGTCTCATTTGAACCTATAGTGTCTGGCTTCTGGGCGGCTGCTTTGGCCTTCAAGTAATCAGGAAGGTACTTATACGCTTCTGCGCTCTTGGTGCTTTGCAAATCCTGCAACTGCTGTTCGGCCTGTTGCTGGAGGTAGGTCAGTTTGAGGGCGTTGGTTTGTTGTGAGTTGGAAAAGTCCTGAGTGCTTCTTGATACAACAGAATTCACTTCACTCACTCCGCTGTTGTAAAGGTCTTGCATGGAAGACAATTCATTGTTCAGGTTTCCGATTTCCTGAAGCCGCTTGTCGTCTAAAATCCTAAGCCGTCCGATTCGTGATGCTTCCGATAGAAATGGATTCTCGTTTATCTTTCCGCCCTTCTCTGTGTAGAGGGATTGGATTCTATTAACTTCTGCGAGCTTGGATTCAATCTGCTTTTTCAAATCTCCAAGCCCTGCTTGTGAGTAGGCTCTGTTGTATAAGTCCTGCGTTGCGGGCGCGGGAGTGAAAAGCTGTTTGTATGCTTCGGGAATTCCTAACCCTGAATTGATTTTGTGCCTCTCGGCTCCTGAAACGCCTCCGGTTATGTATTTTAAATAGTCCTCAACACCTAACCCTGCTTGGGCGGCGCTTCTTGCGAAGTCTTGGTAGGGGTCCTGCTCTGCGGGCTGTGTTACGTACTGCGGAGCTTCTAACTGTTTAAGATTGCTAATTGAATGTCCAGCAACGGTTCTGATGTAATTGAACACGTCGTTTTCATTTCTAAAGCCCTGGTTGTTCTGCGGGTTGAAATACTCCAAGACACCCGGATTAGAAGGTGATGGTCGGGTTTGAACGTATTGCGCGTACGCGGGATTGATTTGTACCGGCTGTGCCGTGGGAGTTGTGGGCCGTGGTGCGGCTACTGGTCTAGGTGCGGCGGGAGCTGCTGGTCTTGGTGCCACAACAGGCTTGGGTGCTGCCGCTGGCGCCATCGGATTAGCTACCTGCATCGGGTTAACAGTCTGGCCCATGGGGTTCCCGGTAGCCATCGGGTTGTAGTTGTTCCCGAATAATTGAATTGCCATTTGATTTAGTTAAGGTAGGTTAAAATTGCCGATTGGACTTGACGTGTTATTCCCAAAGTAGTCCTGGGTTTCAAACATCGGGCGGTTCTTTGATTGCAAGTAGGAACGTGCGTCTTCAAACGGCTTCCAGATGAGGTCTAACAGTTGGTAGGCTTTGCCTCTTTCAATCTCTGCCTGTTGTGGGTTCTTTTTCTTGTCGCTTGCGAGGGCTTCTGAGTAAGCAAGAAGAACAATGGCTTCATTTCCTGAATGCTCGTAGTTGTCTGAGTCGGGCGAGAAAGGAAGCAGGTCAGTTGTTTGCGAAAGAATAGGAGGCATGAGTTTGCCGTACTGGTCCATTACCTGTCCTGCGGAGTATGCGTTGGGATTTATGAAGACAAATCTTTTCTGTTCGCTCCACACCCTTTCAGTTGAATTCGGGTTCTCCTCGAGGAACTTCAAATAATCCTGGAAGAGAAGCTTCTTGTATTCCTTGCCGTCAATCTTCAACAGGTAAAGTGAACCGGATTGGATATCATTGGGATAGTCCGCATATCCGCTGCTAAGCATGTCTGAAACTGTGGTCGCTGTTTTTGAGCCTTCGGCGAAATCCCACGGTTTGTAGTCCCACGCCTTAATGACACCGAGCTTGATGAATTCGCCTAAGTCCGTATCGGTGAATAGGTCGTTGCTTGCGATGTCTGAATAGTTGATATTGAGTTTTCGTGAGAGATGCGTTTTGCCTTCTAAGAACGTCATTTGTTTAAGTTAAGGTTACATAGGACCAGCTTCCATTGAAATAGAAGTAAACTCTTCTTACCGGGGTTCCATCTTCGTCATCATAGAATTGTATTTGCTCCGTGAAATTTCGTGGAATAAATGTGGGCGCGGTAGTGAGGTGGCGTTTCGGGCGCTGTAGTGCCTCAAGGACCGCAAGGTACATCTCAAAATCAAAGGCGGGGGAGTTCTGTGGTTCGGTGGGTTCAGGCTGTGGCAACTGATTGATGTTTCCAGCCGCTTGTTGTTTTAGGAATTCGTCTCGTGTCATATGGGTCAGACAGTTGGGTTGTCGTCGTAAATGAATGACTGTCCTACCAGCTCTGGAATCATCGTGTCCGTTTCGGTGGTTTCAAAAATATACTTAACCAAGAACCTCTTTCCTTTTGGCTTGTTTTGAATGTTGAAAAAGTAGTCACCTGATTCGGTGATAGATTTAGTCCCGATAAGCTTGAATGGAGTTATTTGAATGTACACGCCTGTCGCCGTGAGGTTCGGAAGCGCCGAATTAAGGGTCCAAGTTTCGGTGTTGGTCCCTGCGTTAGCGATTGCGGTGATAGTGCGAATCTGTCCGGCGTTGTTGCCGTTTAGAATGGTGATTTCATCGCCGACTTGCGCTGACTTATAAAGGGCGAGGTTGCCAGAGTTCTTAATGGTGCTGGTAGTTGCAGAGGTTCCGTTAGTAAGACCATAGCCGTGAAGCTGGCGTTTGAAGTCGTAGATTTTAGCTGTGACTGTCCAAGTGTGGGTTGGGTATCTAGTGGACCAGTTTGGAGAAAACCGAATGCTCGCTATGAGTGCTTCTGCGTACTTTGGATTGTTCCCTTGCCCTAGTTCGTCGGTAATCAAAATTGATTGGGTCGGGCTTTTGTCTTCTATCACTCCTACATAGTTTTCAGGCGTCCCGTCTTCGGTGGTGTAGGAAATATTTAGGTTGAGGGCCGAATCCAAAAACAAGGCTCCCACCGTTCCTTCTATTCTGTAATTCCTGGGATGTTTGATGTGCTCCCATAATCCGGTCTGGGGGTCATAGACCCAGACTCCCATTGGAGTCCTGGCTATGTTCTCGTCCGGTGAGTAGGCCACGCAGAATTTTCCATCGGCGTATGCGGTTCCTGATGGCAGGACGTTTCCGCGCATGAAACCAGATGATGAATTGCTGGTCCAATTCTCACTTACTGGAAATTTGGCATAACGTTCAAGTGAGTATCCGTTTGTTAGATAGAATCCGTCCCTGGTTGTGACCATAAAGGTTCCGCTGTCATCCGTGGTGATTGAGAGAATAATATTTGGAAGGTAAATCCACGGCGCGATTGAACGAAGCGAGTTTCCATCCCACAGAATCAAATAGCCCCTGTTCCCGGTATTCGCCGCGATTAGTATTCCTGTTTTTCCTGCTTTGATGCACCTGATTGTAAAATCTGAAGGAAGGCTAAAAGCATTCTCGGTAAAGCTGTCATCTGACGTGAATAGAGCCGCAACTGTGTTCCTGTTTCCAATCAGGACCATATCCTCAAATAATTCCATTGGCCGGAACTCAGGGATGTCAATTCCAAAATCCTTCCAGCTATCCGTGTAAGTGCTGCTTTCTAGTTTGCCAAGAAATTCCCTGCGTGCATAAAGCAGCCTGTTCTTTTGGTCAAGAATTAATCCATTACCCTTTGAAGCACTGATAGCGCGGATAAGGGTGCCGTCAAAATAAATGTCCCCGTCATCTCCGACTGAATAGACCTGTCCGTTCAATTCGGCAAACCAATATTGTTCAGAGTCTGGGTTTCCAATTTCACGAATCTTCCGGGCTGGGCTTGTGCCATTCTCGGTACGCTTGAAGCCAGAAGAAAAGAAATATTTCCCTGGTAGGTTCCCTTGGCCGAAGCCATTGAATTGTGCGCTGTCTTGTTGGACCAACATTTGAAAGTTCGTTAGGTTTGGTGTGTGTACTTATCGTCATAATCAGTTCCGCGAGCAGAAAGTTTGTCGGAATAGCTTGTGTTGCGAGTAGTGTATTTGTCGCTCAAGTTCGTTCCTCTTGAAGTAAATTTATCGTTGTAAATCGTGGAGCGGCCATTCTTCAATAAGCGGAAGGTTTGCCAGTTAAGCGAGAAAGAACCGAGCACCGCTGTCATCACTTTCCCAAATCGTAAAGCAGTGTTCTGTCCCGTTAAGACAAATGAACCGTACGCGGCTACTAGAATGCGCCCGACATTCAGAAGTGCTGTCTGACCTGATAAGGTAAAACTACCGAGACCGGCGTTTAGGGTGTGTCCTGCGCTGAAGACTGCGCTTACGCCGGTTAGCGTGTAACTTCCGAAGGCTGTGATTATCCGACGTGTAGAAGTGATGGTCGCCGATTGACCTGAAAGAGTGAAGGTCCCGAAAGCAGATGTAAGCGTGTACGCGAAGCCGGGGATTCCTCCATATTCAATTGACGCATAGGCGTTCGAACCGTACTGCATTGTTTACGATGTTGTTTGAGTCTTTTAGGGTCTTAGTTATCTAATTTGGTTGATTAGATAACAGCTCTACTGATTTCTCTCCATGCCTGTATCCCACCTATCTCACAAAGCATGAGAGTAAGCGTGTCACCAGCGGAAGCAACAAAGTCGGTAGCACCAGCAAGGAGAATGGTAGTATTTGCTCCGCTTGTAGCTTGAGCGTGTTTAACTGTTGGATTTGAGGAAAAGAGAAGGGTTATTTGAGAACCGTTTTGCCGGTTAGTATTAGCTATTAAGTTAATTTGGGTAGCACCAGTTATTTCAACGGCATTTACACCAGAAGCCAAAACTAAGTTATTAGCAGAGGCAACGTCAGTCCCTTGCGCTGCAAGAGCTATGGTTCCCGATGCATTTGGGAAAATGAAAGTTTTATCAGTAGAAGCAATGCTGGAGAAATCCAATACTCCCGCTTTTACGCCTACTTCAATGGGAGAGGAGCTATAAAACCTATAAGCGTTTCCGCTTTCAGTAGCGAAATTCAGTACGCCAAAATCAGCTTCCAAAGAAAGGTTTCCGTTATCAATAGATACTCTGGTCTCACCCGCAGAATCTTGAATAATCATATAAATTGAGTTGTGTTAGTTAGTTAATTGTTAATAAGACTTACGCTCACGGAATCATTGCGGTATCACGTTTTCACCTCCTATAAAACACTGTTAAGCTAATTTGTGGGCGATTATATGTGCGCCCTTTAGTACCTTAGTGTCAGAAGCGTTTTGAGTATTTTGCGCCCATTGAAGGACTACATTGCCAGAAGTGGAGGAGACGAAAATTGTTCCCCAAAAGCTTATTGTTGAGGTAGTACTTGCTCCTGCGCCTCCGCCAAGCGCCGTTTGAGATTCGTTGTAAGGACCGCCGTCATAACCGGTTTCAGTGTCCCAAAGCATGGTTGCGCCAGAAGGCACGGACCAACCGAATTTAATGTCCGGAGTTGTTCCCGAACGATAAGGTATGTGTATTTTGAAAGCCCAGACTTCGTTGGCGGCTACAGGAATTATGAGGGCATCATCATTTTGAAGGGTAGCCGAATTATTAACTGTCTCATCGGCAGCTTTGTAGACCTTCACATAATTCAAGTCTAAATTGATAACCTTGGCTGTTAGACCAGCAATCATTTTGTAGGTCTTATTCGCGGTATTTTTTGTTGACGCGGATGTACTTTCCTGGGCACGAGTAACCGTAAGAGTGTCTGTCGCGATACTTGTAACCCGAACAATCTCTACATTCGGGTCGTCTGAAGGGTCTGCGTAGTCAGTAGCGTTCCACCAGACAGCATTAAAAGGAGCCGTAGGAAGTTTGGCTCCGTGGCCCGTGGCTAAAACGATGCTTGTAGCTGAAGCGTCGTAGCCAGTTGAGACTGTTACCTTGGCGAAGTTCTTCGCAATATCCATCTAGTGAAATTTAATTAAGCGATTTGAAGAAGGCCGTTGGTGGCGTCAAAGTCAATGGTGAAGGTGTCTCCATCAGCCAACGTGATTGCAGAACCGTAGTCGTAATAGGCAATCAGCTTGTCGTTCGTAGAGGTGTCGTTGTAAATGACGATGTAGCGGAAAGGTCCAACGCTTCCACCTGAAGCGGTAAGCACCAAGTCAGCCAGAGTCAGCTTGTAAGTGCCTCCCGATTGCGCGGATGCGGACGTTGTAATGTTCCTTGACGAAAGGTTTGTGTAGGTTATCTCCGTAATGTCCGCCAGCTCGTCGTCGGTGGATGCGTTCGGAGCGCTGTTGGTCAGTGCGACCTTAAGCTGGTCCGACCCAAGGTTGTGGGCCTTCTCGGCCAATGCCTCCACGAATGTTTGGAACTTTGTGAATGTTGCCATGCATAGGTTGATTAATTTTCTAAGCCCTCACGCCCTCGTGAGAGCGAGAGAGTCAGGAACTAAGGTGAGCTAGATAGCTTCCATGCCTGGAAGGAACGGGTAAGGAGTGTTGACGTAGACTGCGGTAGGTACAACTGTAGCGTCGTCCAATTCGGTCGTGCCGCCGACGAAGTTGCCGGTGCCTGTTGGATTGACGATTACGAAGCCGATAACAGCAGAGCCATCAGCAACGGTAGGGAAGACAACACCCGCTAGGGTGGAGGCTTCGGTACCCATTTGAGCGGCTACTGTGCCCGCACCGTTGATTGAAAGAACGTACACGTTGAACTTGTCAGCGGTAACTGTTCCAGACAATACGATTTCAGCCGTTGCCTTGCTTCGCAATACGCCTTCTACGTAAGCGTAGATGGTGTTGGCGATTAAAACCTTGGCCTTAGCGGTTCCGATTGCCAGGGCTGCGGAATTCAAGACTACCGCGCTAACTGGCCGTTGAAGCTTGTCTAGTAGAGCTTCAAACTCGGATAAGCTGTTGGGGAATTTTATTGAGCGTGTGCGTGCCATGTATGTGAAGTTAATGATGGGAGAGAGCCCAGCCCCAAAAGGAGCCAGGCTCAGTAAAACTAAGCGAACTTCACAAAAGCGTGAGCACCGAACTTGCGGCGTTCGTCAGTAACTTTCGCGCCGTAGACAAACAAGTCCTTGTAAGCAGAACCGAAGTTTCCAATAAGGTCTTCTTCCATTCCTACTTCCAACGCTTTGTCAGCGAAGGTCAAGAAACTCTTGTGTCCAGCGATGACGTGGAAGCCGTTGGTGTTGTCACCTGCTACGCGGTTGCTTCGGATGACTTTGAAGCCTTCCAGCTCGCCCATGTAACCTTTGATAACCAAAGATTCATAAGCGGCTGTCACAGCCAGCTTAATGCTGGTGTCCTTAGCCAAAGTGGTCCATGCGGCAGGAGGAATAATCAGGAAGCGGTCCTCGTCTGGTACTTCCGCTTCATCCAACATTTGCTTCAAGGTAAGAACCAAAGTGAGGAACGAAGGGTTTGAGCCGCCGTTGTCAATGGTCTTTACGGTGTTAGCCTGGATTTCGTAAGTAGCGCCTGCGCCGATAGCGCCGCCGGTATAACCGGAGGTGGTGTCATCGGAGTCGTCTTCAATTACGATTGCAGTGGTTGAACTGAAGGTCTTTACGCGATACCAAGTGGTATGGCCCAAAGCCTTGAACGGCTTTCCGACCATGCCAGCGGTAAAGGTAGTACCAGAACCGGTAACAGCGCCGGTAGTAACGTCAACGGTTACAGTCCCGGTGGTGTAGGAAGTTCCATACCAATTACCCGAAGCGGCGTCAGAATAAAAACCTAACAGGTAGGTCATGATGTTCTTTTTGCGCTCGTTGGCAACCTGGGTAAGAACAGTGCCTTTAGGGTTCTTGATGTAAGACTTCCACTTATCAATTGTTTTTTCTTTCCAGTAGAAAGATTTGTACTGGTCTATGACCAACTGAGCGTTTACTTCAGTCAGGTCATCGGCAGTAAGGTTTGCGCCGGAGTAGGTCTTTTCAGAGATGCGGGAGAGAGTCAAAATGTTTAGTTTTGAACCTACCGCGTTGATTTCACCTTCATAATCACGGTTCACGATTTCATCAATCGGAGCGTTCTCATAAATGTGCTTAATCAGCTTGTTGGAAAAGCCTTCAGCCAGCTTAGTTGCGTATGCACTAGCAGCCATGTGTGTGTGGTGTTTCTAGATACTTCTTAGAGCTTAGATGTCGTCGTCAATCATTCCTGCTTTAACGAGTTCCATGTAGCGGTTGTTGTCCGTCTTGCGGATTTCAGCGGCTTCTTCAATTGAGATTTTCTTCGGGCTTAGGTCGCCTCTTGGACCACCTGAACCAGCCGGTAATGCTTCGCCCTGGGGGGCGGGAGCCGGTGGGACCTCTACATCAAAGAGAAATGCTTTAGCGAGAACTTCCGCGCTGATTCCTTTGTTCTTTGGATTCATTGCGAATCGTTTGAACTCGGATTCTTTGCCCTGGAGTTTTGGATTGGTCTGAATCTGGGTTTGAATTTCTTCGTCCTGTTTCAGTCTGCTATCCAATTCGGTTTGTCGGGCTTCAGTAGCGCGAAGGCGCATCTCTTGGGACTCTTGCTTGATGAAAGCTTGCTTGGCTATGTCGTTGTAGGTATCCCAATCGGGATAGACCAAACGCATTGCCTCATCTGTTGGAGTATCTTTTTTTGTTAGTTGTTCAATTTGAGCGTCTTTAACCTTGTTCCGTTCAGCTAAGAGAATCGCTTCTCTTTGGGATTCAACAAACTTCTGTTTGTAATCGGGGTCGCTGGGGTCAGCGGCTGGCGCGGGTGCGGGTTCAAGTGGCTTAGGGTCCGGCTGTGGAGCCGGGTCTTCACTTGGATTTACAGGATTCTCTGGAGCGTTTGAAGTGCTAGGCACTGCCGGTTGCTCTTCCGGTTTGTCCGTTCCCTCGGGGGGAGTTTGGATATCTGGCATTTTGTTGGTGCCGTTCCGTTATTAGCGGAGTTTGGCAAATTAATCTTACATTATGTAATTATTTTCTGCGGTTTTACTGAGGAAATCACCTAAATATTGCAACTGCTTGACATTCTTGTGATTTTCTGGTACAGTAGTTGCTAGTTGTTTGGGAATTGCTATGGAATTAGCAACGCTCTGGGCTTCACATTTCTTGCCAAATCGAGCCATGTAGCTAAGCTTTGAATCATCAGCGGGTTCCAAACCTGGAGTTCAATTTACCTATACGGGGAGGAATCTATGGCTGATGGAGACAGAAGGACCGGATTCTTATTCAAAAGTTGAATACCATCTTTTTCGATGGTTCATGCTCATCGTTTTTCTGATTACGATGATTCAGATACTAGCAGCTAAGTTCGGCGTATTTTTCTAAGCCGATTCTTGAGACAACTCTTAACCTTTACCTGTGGCTCTGCTTCGGCGGAGCCACTTTTAGTTTCCGTTTCCGACTTGGCAATATTTCTCTTGACAACAGACTTGAGTGAAACTAAAGTCCTCTTCCCTCATTGGCTTTGTATCGCCTCACAAGTCTGTTGACCACGCCGTTTCTGGAGTGGCTCTAGAGTGAAAACTCGGGGTTATTTAGGCAGCCAATCTTTTTCAGCCAATAACTTCGGGTCCGCGTAGTTGACGCGGTTTGAATCCAGTTCACCCTTCATTAATCTCAAAACAACCTAAAAGAGAATTACATGAACGCGGACCTTTTTCTCGAAAGGAGTCGCCAAATCATGTCTTCCAAAAACCAATTTGAACCAAGTCACGACGATAAGTTTGACACGCTAGAGCGAATAATCCTGCGGATTATTCTGCTTCTTTTGCTACTTATCGGCGGTTTTAAGCTGATAGTTGGCGAGGTATCGTCAATACACCTGCCGATAGGCTTTATACACCGGCTTTTCTAAGCCCCTTCTTTGGTTCGGTCTTTTGAGAGGGGGTTCCAGAGATGTCGGTATTTGCCTGTTCGGCAGCGGAGTCGGCTACCGGTCCACCGGCGGCTAAGACTTCTGCGAATACGGTTCGCTGTTCCTCGTTTAGGTACGAGCGGCGGGCGCGTAAAAATCCGGCTTGTGCTTCAGACAGTTCAGCCGGTGATAGGGCAACGATTCTGTCTAACTCTGTGCGTGCTTCGGGATTCATAAATGATTCCTTTCTTAATTAATTGTTTCAAAAGTGCCTAATGGCTTTCTGAGTAGTCCTATGCTGGTGTTTAACCAAGCGTGGCGCTTGCCGGGAGTAATTCTGGCTACTCCGATAACTGCGTAACCTTGCTTCCATGTTTGATAGACGTATCGGAACCACTTGCGAATGAATCTAAACATTCTTCGCAGTATCTCTTTCAATATGTACATCATTGGATGTTGTTTAATGATTGTTCAATATATTTCCTAGCCTTCTCTGGGCCAGATAGAAAATCGTGGAGCATGAGGTAGTTCTTAAGCCTGGCTTTTAAGAAGATGTCTTTCTTCCGGTTTGATAACCAACCTATAGCTGTGGAGTATTCCTGGGTGTCTGCCAGTTCTCGTTCAACTGCTTCTATGAGATTCCTAAGGTAGTCTTTGACATCCTCAAGAGTGATTTGCTTTGACTCTAAAGCCTTCTGCCACTGGTTGAGGGTTTCTTTTTCTAGCGGGTTGAGGTCTTCATATTTAACGTTGAATTTATCAAGCAGGGACTGCATTTGGTTGGGTTATGGCTAATGGGTCAATCGGAGGCATTACGGGCTGTGGTGAGGCTCCTGACGCGTCTGGTGCCATTCCTTGGGCCATCATGGCCTGTTGGTTCTGCGCTTCTTCGTCCATCACTTCCTTTACTTCTTCGGAGTTGAGTTCTCCGAACTGCAAAATCTTAGTGCCGTAGATTCGGTTCATCGCTTGGTTGTTCGGGAATGTTGCTTTAACAGCTTGTAGCTTCTGCAAGGATTCAAGGTTCTTCTTTTCTTTCTCGGAGGTTGATACGGCTCGGCAGGTATAGCCGGTGTCGGACTTCCAATCCTTGCTTGAGACTTTCTTTTCAAAATAATTTCCCTTGTGAGACTTCTTGTAGAGAGTAATGGCGTCCACCTTGTCTGCGTTCGCGTTCATTATTCTGGCCCACTTGTCGCCCTTCTCTTTCATCGCAAGCATATAGAACTTGGCTATTGAAGAGATGCGCTCTTTAGCTGCTCCTAGAGCGAGTTCAACTTCTCCCAAGGTGACTTTGTTCTTCTGCTGCGTCTCGCCTTGGATGGTAGAGTTGGCCGCTACTGCCGTTTCTACCATCTTCCTGACGTACTCCATTTCATCTAGGGACTCGGACATGTCAGGTATTTGTACGGGTTGAAAAACATCGGATAACTTCTTGTCATCCGGAACTGGAATTGGATACCAGCCAAAAGGGATAGGCTGGAAACTCTGGGGTACAAAGCTTTCCATATTTGAGTTGTAAAAGTTCATCCCGAAGTTGCGGAGGATTCTGTTCTCTGCAAGCGCCGAAATCATTGCATTCAAAAGCTTGTTCGGTGTCCTGGCTATGTCTGCTATTCCATCGGGGTAGTGGTCGTTCCTTTCCGGGTCGTCTGACCAAGTAACGTAAGGCAGGAAATCAATATTCATCTGGTCCATTAAAGGCTTGGCAAACAAAATCTCTGTGTCGCATTTAACAATTACATGCCAATGTTCTTTCTGGTCGGCGAGGTCATAGACTTTCTGAAGATGAAGCTTGAGCTGAACGACTGTCTGGCCGAGTATGGGGTTGTCAATATCCCCAACTCCCATCTGGGCCATGCGCTCATTCTTGGCTTGCATGAGCTGGGTGGTCTCTTCTGCTTTCAAGAGTCCTTGCTTGGTGCCATAGAAGACTTTCAATCGTTTGACTGCTGCTCGGTCGTATGCGGGATTGGCTTCTAGTTGGCCGATGGTCCTATAGATTCCATGCTCTGAAAGGTGGTCTAAGGTTTCTAAATCGGTTGGGTCGCCGAACCTATCCACGAGGATGTCAAAGGGCTCCTTAATCTCGGTGACTATCCTACCTTTGACTAAGTTGAACTTGGTCCAAGTCTTTCCATAAATGAAGTCCTGCTTCTTATCAACGACATCTTTAATTTCCATCTTGTCGGCGATAACAAAATCTTTCCACAACTCGTTAAAGACAATTTCCTTGTCCTTGTCATTCCCCTGCTCGTCAAACTCAATGTCCGGGAACTCATCGGTGTTCGCCTGAACGGTTTTGATAACGCCTTTGATTAGAGGAACGTTGATTGATTGCCTCTGGGTGAGGCGGTTGACTATGACCTTATCGCGGTAGAGTTGGTAGTTCTCGGTCCATTCCGGGTGTCTGCGTTCCTGATAGTTAAAGTCAGCCTTTTCGTTGGCGTCTAATTGAGGGGTGAGTTTTAGGTAGTCTACTTTCTGCATTAAATTCCTAGTTCGGGATAATAGTTTGGTACTCCGCCTGTTGGGGCGGGGGTTGTGATAATCGGAGCCTTCTTAAGTTCAAAATACATTCTCATCATTAGCGTGTCGCAGAAGTCTGGGCTTCTTCCTAGGTGCGGTTTGATTTCGTCTTTCGGAAGAATTTTCTTCTTGCCGTCCTTATCAGCGTCTTTGCTTTTAACCCATTCAAGCTCCTGAATAATCCATTCCTTCACCTGCTCGTCTTCGCAGTCAATAGCCATTTCGCGGGTATTAACTATGTCGGCGAGCTTGTAGGAACACTGGGCTTTTAGGTTCTCAAAGTTGGCAGGTACTTTCTTTAGTTTGTGGGTGTCCCATATTTCAACGGGAGTGCTGTTTGCGGTGAATCCTTTGATGCCTTTAACGTGGTCCACCGCGCTACCCCCTATGCCGTCTTCGTCAACAAGCGTGTGGCTGCGGGGAATCTGTTCTTCCTGGAGTATCTGCTTTAGGTCTTCTTCGGTTTTGTCGGTGCCTTGCTTCTGCTTATAGGTAATTTTGTACGCTCGCAGTCCTTTCCATCGGGTGAAGACAATCTTGTCTCCTCCGAATCGCGCTGCATCAACGGTCAGATATTTGTCATTGCTTTCGGGGACGGTGTTGGTGAAGAGGTCTGCTATCGCATCGTATTCAATTAAAGCGGTTGGGTCGTCATCGTATTCAAAGTTTCCAAACAGTAAGCGCTCTCTAGTAATCGGGTCAGAGTTTCTTAGTTGGTCCAAGTATTCTTCAGTGACAGTGGGGTTGTCAGTAGGTAGGGCTTTTATGAATTTCCTGTTGGCCGGCAGGGTTCCTTCTTTCCATGGCTTGTAATAGCGGGTGTAGACGTGGCCTTTGTCCGGGTTGAATCCTTCTAACAGTTTCGGCGTGAGTTTGTACTTATCATTCAGCCTTCGGCCTATGCGGGTCTTTAATATGTTAATGCCTTGGACCGGGACTTCGTTGCTCTCGTCTACTGCGGCGCCAGTAAGCTCCAAACCTCCTAAACGAGTGTATAGCGGGTCCGACGGTTGGTAGCCTAGGTCAAATAGGAATATCTGTGAGCCGTTGTGCCAGTTGATGATGTTGGACTGCTGATTGTAAGTAAAATCCTTTCCGGGCTTGAATCCGTATTCATCGCAGACTTTGTGAAAGGTCAGTAAGGTAGTTCTCTTGAGGTTCAGTAACTCTTTGCGGCCTAGCAGCCATCCAGTGCCTGGGTAGGCTTCGCACATTGCGACGATAAAGAAACATTCAAGGTAGGTCTTTCCTCCATACGCTGCGCCTCCGTAGCCTACTTCAGTCGTTATCCTGTCCGTCAGGTATTGCCACGCTTGAAATTGTTTTGGTGAGGGCCGGAATGTCAATTCCATCGGGAGTAACTATCTTAATGACGGTGGGCTTCAATGCTTTTCCTTTGGTGGTCATATCAATGTCTTGAGGAACCATCTTCACAAATGCTTTCGTAAGCTGTTCAACAGCCCACTTCTCGTTCAGTACGTTATTACTGTTTAAATGCTTTCTGAGGACGCGGAAATACGGCTCTGTGAGTTCAGAGTAGCGTTCAAACATCTTCAATTCATCTTTAAGGGATTTGCGTCCAGCCATACGGCATTAATTAATTGATTCGGTTTTATCTAAACGGGTTTTGCCCTGTACTCTTCAATGAGTTCTAATGTAGTGCACCCCTGAAATGACACAAACAGTTAAGAAAGTATTGGTGGTGCAAGCGAAGCTTCAAACTCGGCTGGCGGCCGATAGCCGATGGCCGAATGAAGTCGCTTCCGATTATAGACCGCTTCGATGAAATGCTGGACTGAGGCTAGCACCTCAGCCAGCGTGTCGTAGTCATTCAAGTAAACCTCTTCGTACTTGAGCGTGCGCATGAACCGTTCGGCCTTGGCGTTGTCATAGGGATTGGCGGTGCGGCTCATGCTGATCTGGATCTTATGTTCTTGCAAAAGCGCGACGTAATCTGCAGCCGCATATTGCACGCCGCGATCGGAATGATGGACCAAGCCAGGTGGCACGGTGCGGTTCGCCAGGGCCATGCGTAAAGCCTTGAGCGTCAGTTGCGTATCGATGTGACGCGAGAGGGCCCAGCCGATGCAGCGCCGACTGTAAGCGTCGAGGATGACAGCCAGATAAACAAACTCGCGCCGCAGTCGGATGTAAGTAATGTCTGAGACCCAAAGTTGATTGATGTTTGACAGTACCAACCCCCGCGCCAGGTTGGGATAAACCTGTAACGAGTGATTGGAATCGGTAGTGCGCACAAACGCTTGCCGCCGCAGACAGAGCAAATTGTCTAGGCGCAGCAAGCGCAAAACGCGCTTGTGATTGACTAGCACTCCGCGACGCTGCAGTTCTTTGGTGATCGGTCGGTAACCGTAAGCACGCATCTCCAGGGCCACGCTCTGAATCTGCCCGCGCAACGCGACCTCGTGGTGCGACGCACTTGCACCGGACGAATGCAGGTGGCGAAAGATAGTCGAACGCGAGAGCCCGACCGCCTCGCCGAGCGACCTGAGGGCTCGCTCGGCGGTCGGTCTCTCTTCCAGTTCCTTTTGCACTAAGTTCATGAAGTATTGTTGCGCCTGTCGCCGGTTCAGTTCTCGGTTTCCAGTTTCTGCAAAAGCTTTTTTAAAAAGTCGTTCTCCATGGTGAGCCGGCCCACCATGCGTTCCAGCTCGTTGACGCGCGCTTCATCGGTGTAGGCGTGACCGCGACCGGCAAACGCGCGCTCCTTATATTTGCGCAGCTCCCGGCGCCACTTCGAGATGGTGTTGTCACTGAGTTGATAATCGCGGGCCACTTGCGCCTGGGTCTTGCCGACCTCGACTTCGCGGATGACTTGCAGTTTGAATTCGCGCGTGAATGTGCGCCGTTTGAGTGCCGCTGGCTTGGCGGCCCCTGCGCCCTTCTTGGTCATCGTTAAGCCTCCTTCCCGTTAGGGATATGTGCTTAACTTTTTGTGTCAGTCAAGGGTGCAGTTCATAAATCGGTCTTCCCGGTTTCCATCAAGAGTTTGGCTTCCTGAATCTCGCTCTCTAAATTCACAATATCCGTTTCAACCTGATGCTTTTCATTCTTACCGTCTCTTGCCGATGGGTATTCTTTGTTTGCCAGCTTTTGGTCTATCACAATGAGGAGGGCTTTCTTCTTGGCTAGCTGTTCGGTGTGCTTCATCAGGGCCATATCCGTCTGCCACATTCCCTGTTGAGTGAGGAGCGCAAGCTTATCTAAATACGAATCCTTTTGTTCTTGGGTAAATTGCATGTATATAAATTAGTTGGTGGGCACAAAACGCAAATCTACAAGACTGAAACTTCTGGCTATTTCACGGTGGCTTGGTTCAATCCCTAGTCTAGCGTATGCGTTTACGTATCTTTTACTTATTCCCATGTTCGCTCTTATTTACTATTACCTACCCCAACATTTTTACCACTCCACCATTCAGCAAGAAATATTCAATGAGCCAGGATACCGAGGTTATTAAGCAAGAGTTATCAAGAGTATTCTTCACTAAGTTTCGTACCGAGCACGATGGGGATATTAGATATAGTCCCAATGACACTGCGTACATAGAGAGTGGGCGATTTACGCTAGGTGAAATAATTGCAGTACAAGTAGAGGGAGATGAAATAGCCTTTCGTTTCACTTTGACGGTAAAAGGAGCTAATCGCGGCGATGAAGAAAAAAGAATTATTCCTAAGGCAAAGTTTTCTTACAAAGAATCCATTACTGTTGAAGACCCGGACATTGGGTTTCCACCTGGGGGCGGTGAAATAAAAGGCTGTGATGATTCAAGGATTATCTGATGGTGTCGTTTTTGCAGATGAGTGGCATCAACGACAGGTAGCAAACATTCTATTCCCAGTTGCTACGCGAAATGCGATACCAGAACTGCCTGTACTCGTGGTAGTCCCCACTGACTTGACTGAAAAAATTGAGAATTATGCAAACGGGGTGAAGGGCTTTGCTTCTGGCATCAGCGGGAATTTTGTCAGAATGCTATATCTCAGTGCCGTTACCATAACGACTTTGGGTTTCGGAGATGTCGTTCCAATAACTACAACCTCCAGACTTTTGGTATCAATTGAAGCTATCTTAGGAATCGTCTTGATAGGACTTTTCCTGAACGCATTAAGTTTTGAACGAGCGCGTGTGAAGCTCATGGATAAAGCTGAACGGCTTCGCAGGATGAAGGCGCGACGAGATAAACAGTAAAAGTTCCATGAGGTCTGTTTTCTTTAGTATGGTCTAATTAGGCTGTGGGTCAAGGGGGTGGCAACCATTCCTCCCTACGCCTTCGGCTACCGGTCGTCAGGTATGCCGGGGGACTATCTAACCAGGGTTATCTTTATCGCCCAGCCTTTCGGTACTCCGTGGATATCAATGTATGGGCTGTCGGGCTTTAGCTTGCCTGATGTGAAGATATAAAAGTCTTTGGTCTGCTTAATGAAGTAAAGTGTTTGCTCTGATGGTGTTTCAAAGGTCTTGATTAGCTTTTCTAATTGCTCTGCATCTGTCCAGTTTGCGTCCCCGAATGCATCCAGCCATTTTATCTTGTATTGCTTGCCGTGGATTAGTTTCATTGGCGCTTATTCGCTTCGCTCAAAGACGCAACCCTTTCGGGTGATAACTCGGTGTCGTCATTACCTACCCAATAATCTTTTAAGATTATCTGCTTGTCCTTATTGAAAGTGGCTTTGGCTACTGCTCGGTCTACAAATGAACCTGGCTTTGGTTTTCGCATTGCGGTCAAGTATTAAAAATTAGCTATTAAGAGAATTTGAATGTGGATAACTGAGCGTTTCTTTTGGCTTACCTAAGCGGAGAACGTGGAGTATGTCGCACAACGCATTATTTTCTATGGCCTATGTCTGGACAGTTGTACGCAATCTGTCATACTTAATGTATCAATTACTAAGGCTCGTCCTGAGCCAGAAACCCCTAATCAAAAATGAGTACTTATAAAGTATCAATTCAGCAAATGGACGGGCTTGACCACTTTGCTTGGGAAGTAGAAGCACAATCTATGGAAGAAGCCGCAGAGAAGACCGCAAAAGAAATTCATAACACCTAATCAAATGAAATACATCAGGAGTTACCCTCAGACGTTGGAGTGGAGGGAGAAGGAGAAAATAAGTAGAAAGGAAGTGGTGCTGTTTGTAGTTTTAGTGGTGCTGATATTGATAGGAAATTAATTGGCACTTATTCGCCCTTGGCGAAAAGATGCCCGACAGGAACTATATGAAATGGAAAGAACAGTTTGATAAAGAATTTGGCCGGGATGGGTTCGGAGATTCTGAGATATACCCACAAGTCAGAGAATTCATATCCAAAAAAATTGTAGAAAAACTGATAGCGGATATACCTGATAGCGGTGGTTTTACTGAAGACATGAAACAACAACTAAGAGATAAATGGCTATGACCAAAGAAGATTTAGAAATCTATTTGCAGACGTGTTGGAGGGCGCGGATTAAGTTCTACGCCAGTCCGGAGACACTTGAGAAAATAGACCAGATGGAAGTTAAGGCCTTAGCTTTATTTCATAACCCAAGTAATTGGCAATTACCAGACTGACGTCTGGAATATGCCGAAAGGAAACCAATGAACGAACAAGAACTCAATATCGTGACGGAGTGGTACTTGAAAAGATGGATAAGCTATCGGGAGTACCTAAGACTAACTAACCTCATATTCTAATGTCATACGAAAACCAAGAACTCACTGAGCATACTCACCATACCAAGCCCGTCAGAGGGTGCGAATTCTGCCAAGCTGATAAGGAAATCAAAGCCCAACTCAAAGCCTGGGAAATAATACAAAGAGCTTTTGCGGATATGTAAAAGAGCTTAGGCTTGCCGGTATCATCTAGCAACGTTGCCGGCTGTAAGTCAATAAGTTGAAGTGCCTATACCTTTACTCTAACAAGTACCTGGGCTAGGTCAATAGGCTCAGGAAAGTTTTTACCAACCTAATGCCGTCCCATTCGGGAACGGCGGAAACAAGCAAACCAATGAAAGTATTATGCGTGAAAGATGATGAAGGCGTACTGCGTCCCCAAGCTGGAATCTGGGAAGCTGAAAGTCCAGGATATGAGTCTGCCGTTATGGAACAGTGGGAAGCAACCACGAGCAAAAAGAAGAATTTCCAAGGCTGTACGCTTGTCCAGGCTGAACTAACAGAACTAGCAGTTTCTGAGCGTAGCGAATGAATTGCAAATAATTAACCTCACAACAATGAGACCAATAAAATTTAGAGCTTGGGACGGCAGTAAGATGCTCAAACATCACGAAATTAACTTTAGCTGGCTGCAAGCAGGTGATTTCGGAACATGGAAAGTCATGCAGTTCACCGGACTCCTAGACAAGAACGGAAAAGAGATTTATGAGGGGGATATTATAGAAGCGGAAGACCCTCGTTTTGAAAGCGGCGTTTATAAATATGAAATTGTATTTACCGATAATGCTTTTGGTGGTAACGACCATCAAGGCGGATTTTTCCCTCTTCACGAATGGACATTAAACGAAAAAGAGATTGGGGTCATTGGCAACATATACAAAAATCCTGAACTCCTGCGGTCTGGGTACGAAGTGACTCAGCCGCCCCTCTAATCAATTAACTAATAATCCAATGAAGAATAAACCGCATCATTCGCTACGCTCAGATAGCGGAGTGAAGTACAAAATAGAATTTACCGATAACGAGCATTACTACCAGTTAGTATCCAACGGAGACAACGATTTATTTGCCCAGCGCTTTAATCAGATTAGCGGAGACCATTGGGTAGCTGGTGGACGAGCTTTACCCGCTGAAAACATATTCTTTTCCATTCTAGCTGAACTTTATAACCAGCGTTCTGTGAAGCCGAAGGCTGAATCAGACGCAACCGTTTCCAATTAACTAACCTCTATGCAATCAGAAAATATACGTGTAAAACCAGCCGTCAATTATCGGCTTACCCAGTATAAAAAAAAGAACAAGCTAAAGAATAAGAGTGAAGCTATTGAACGGCTGTTGGCGAATGATTCGCTTCGCTCACATATCGCAGAGGAGATATCAGCAGAGACGATTGCAGAAGCAGACAGGCTATTTGGAATTAACAAAACCCAATGAACATCTCACAAATAGAAACGGACTTTGACAAAGCGGCTCTATACCTAAAAGACCTCGTGCCAGATACCCACCAAAAAGTTAAACAATTCTACCGCTCCAAGATTACTGAACTACTAAAATCAACCAGGCTAGAAAAGAAACCAATCAGAGAATGGGATAGCTGGAACGATGACGATAGAGGAATAAACATAGAACGAAGCGAAGGCTACAACCAAGCAGTATCAGACCAAGATAAAAAAATAAGCGAAGCTCTCCAATGAAAAAAGCACTCCAATATGTTTTCATCCCCGTCGCTCTCATGATTATCCCTATATACAAACTCTTAGAGTGGATTTATCAAGACTAAATAACAAAAGGAAACCGCCCCAACTAAAGGGCGGTTTTCCATAAACGCAGTAGGCAAACAATCCTGTAACTAAGGAGAATCATTACAGACATTTCACCAGACTATTCTCCAATTACTCCGGCTCTGCATATCCCCCAAACGGGTTCAATCTTACACACCGACATTACGGGCTATGGAACGAAGTTTGGCCGTGCGTTGAGCCAAAGCAGGTCTGCCTACCTAATCACGATATCAAATCTACAAACCAGCGCCAGGGACTCAAGGGCGGCGGCTGTCACTTAGAAATTTATAATTGCCGGGATAGTGCGAGGCCTTGACTGCAAGAAACGACTGCTACACTTAAGAGGGTTGAATGAAAGAAAAAACAGAACCGAACTTAAATCAAACTTCCAACTAACATACCGAACAACAACACAACCAAGAACAAAATACTCCTCCAACTAAACTTCGTCCTCTTCCTTGGTAACTCTCTAAACTCCCATCGGTACCCGTTCCATCGTTTGATATAAACCTCTTTCGCATACTTCATATTATTTCATTTAATTACCCGGCCAGAGCAGTCGGCTTCGCCGCTGTCATAGGTCTTGCCTACGTCGCCCGGCACTTATGCAATTTCATAGGACTGGTACTTAGCTGGTTATCTATCTTAACTACCCCACCTCTAACACGGTTAATATAAAACTCAAATCACCGTACCCACATTTCCCCACATTCAGAACCCCGAAGCTTCAACCCTGAAATACCTACATCTGACCAACCGGAAATAACTTGTCCTTCCCAAAGCAAACTAACTCTCAACTTAGTATCCATCTCAAAATCAACAGATACTAAAACCAAACACCAACACACAAACAAAGAGACGTACCGAAGTACGTCACTCAAAAACTAAAACTTTGCTCTCAATTCCAATTAACCTTGTAGCAAACGACAGAGAGCGTAACTGGTGGACGAAGTCTACCGTTCTTCTGCCTTATGTAAGCAGAACGAAAAGCCTGTAAAAGCGGATATGTAATGACTTAACAGAAAAGCCAGATAAGACTCGTTATAACACGCACACAACGCACGTATATAACCTATTCCAACGCACCTAAAGACAGGATTTCATTCAGCGGAGAGTACAAATTGTCGCCTAGAGGATTATTCAAGAGATTGGAGTGGTTGGCTATGAGGAACTGGTGGCCGTGTCTTTTTGACTGAAGAATTGGGATTAGATTGTTACCCCGATTCTCCACTTCCCGCTCGGTCCCCATTATTGAGAAGACTACATAGAACCGCTCCCCGGATTGGGAAGCGTATTTGATGTAGGACTCAAGCTTGCGGTCAATGACTTTCAACCCTTCGGTACACCTGTCAATTTCAAAGTAAACTGTCTTCTCACCGAACTTCATTCCCCGGTCCCCGCGCTCCCCTCCGATGGGCGGCTCAAAGCTCCAGGCATTCATAAACGGATACATGGAAACGAAGAGGTCTCCTCCTCCTTTTTCGTGCTTGAACTTGTCGTAGCCCTTCAGTCGGTCGGTGGTTTTGAGCATGAAGAAATCAGGAATGGAGAGAGTAAACGTCTGCTGCTTAATCTCGTTTCTTTCCGTCATCCTTATCAGCATGTTTCGGGCTGACTGGTAGGTTTTGGGATACAGCCTTCCATTTACTTCCTTTGTCTCCTGAGTCGGGTACGCCAGCTTTGCTACCTGCTCGGCGGTTAGGCGCGGCTCTAGGTTTAGGAGGTTTAGGATAAGTTGTCTGCGTTCTAGGGGCGTCAATGCGGTTTATTGATTGGTCGTTAATTTCTTGCCGGGTTACATACCAATTCTGGGAGAGGATGTCCTTTATATATGCGCCAAGGATTCCAGGCGCTACCTTAGTTTCAGGAACGTCGGGGACCCGGACTCTTCGGGGTGGTTCTTTGTTCTTCTTGATTATAGCGTACTGGCGTCGGAGGTCTTGGTTGGCGAAAGTGGCGTCCATGTGTGAAATGTCACCTCCGTATCCTAGTAGCTTTGACATCTCCATTCGGTCTTCGTAGCTAGGGGTATTGAACATCACCTTAATCCTTGCGCTCTGCTTTACTGAATCCAATACCTTCCGATTTTCAAACTGGTTAAAGTAGTGATGGGCGATGATGAGTCGGAGTCCTGACTTTCTCTTGAAAGAGAGAAGGGTATCTATCTGCGGGGTTGCGAACCTGCCGGCTTCGTCAATGTAAAGGTAGTGGACTCTCTTGTACTTTCCCCTTGGGTCGGCTTCAAAAAGAACGTCAGCCGCTTTTATGAGTTGAGAAATTACGAGAACACCCAAGAGTTGAGAATCGGTTGCGGAAAGATACTTGCCGGGGGACAAATTAACCAAGATGGTCCAACCCTCGGCAATCATCTTCACAAAATCAATTCCGGTGTCTGAGCCGAACATCAAAGACAGGGGTTCGTCCCAAAACATGTCAAGACGGTTTATCGTGGAGGAGAAGTAGGTTTCAAAGTGAAACTGGCTCCTGAACAGCTCACTCATCGTTACGCGGTCCCTGTCGTCCTCTGGAAGCGATTCTAAGAGGCGTTCACGCACTTCCCCGCCTCTTGAGTAGGTTGAGAAATATCGTGTCTCTGCGAGGGTTAATTTCGTCTTAGACAGGACTTTAAGAAGGGCTGATAAGTGTCTCTTGATTCGTGGAGTCTCGGTTGACTTGGTATTAAAGAGAATATTGATGGCTTCAAAGATTCCGTCAATGGAAAGCTTCTCGTACTTATCCAGGAGCTTGATGGCCGCTATCCTCTGGTGGTCCACCAAAGTACGCGGGTCTATTAAGACTACTTTCCTGTGTCCTATGGAGGCGCAGTATTTCAAAACGTCTTGACACGTCTTCCCGCCGTCTGACGAATCCAAAAGCGTGAGTCCTATCCCAGCGTCAATATCTTTTCTGATTGAATCTTCTAAAAACTTTGACTTGCCTTCGGAGGGTGCGCCTATAACGTGGACGTTGGCTTGTCGTTCTTCTTCCGATAGGAAAATAATCTCTTCGCCGCGTCCTAGTTCCCTAATCTGGGAATGGCTCATCAACCGGAGCGACCGTCTCTTGATAGACTCCTCCGCCGTCATCGGACGCGGCAAATCTTTCTTTGGTTTCCCTAGCCTCAACCGATATAAGTCTAGCTTGCGCGGCATCTAGGTCATCCTCCGCTGTTTGAATATTCTTATTCAGTCGGGCCAGCTTAGAGTCTTTTGCACTATCTGTAGAACGCTCAAGTTCTGCGCGCTGGTCGTACAGTTTAAAAAGTCTTTCCGTGGCACGGTCTATTAACTCAAGAGGCTCTTGTTGGGTGCGGGTAATATTCTCGTGGTCAATTTTATACCCTTCTGCCAGAGCTTCATTGTCCGCTTTTTTCTTATCCCGATATTCCGCTGTCCTTATGAAGGACTCCCTTTCAAGTTTCTCCATTTCCAATTGGTCTAATACTCTTACCCGATTTACGTGAATGGCGGTATCCCTATCAACTCCCATTTGGAGAGCGTGGTCAATGATACTTGCGCTAAGGCGAAGCTCCATCAGCTCTATCACGTGGTTCGCTATGAAGTGTTCAAACTCCCTGCGCTTCCTTTCGGAGTGCATGGCCCGTTCTTCAGCCATAGCGCCTTGTTGAAGCACAAGCCACTGTTCTTCATTCAAAACGTTGAGGAGCCTTATCCGTGATTCAGCCTTGCCTCGCCTGTTCCACGAAGCTAATCGGCCCAGCTTTGGATTGTAGTAACTGACTAATTCCTTGGTGAGACTTTCAAACTTTTTCTGGTGGTGGGAGTAATCCACATGGGGAACTATGGATTGTGTTCCTAGTACGGATAGCCCTGTTTCAACGTAATCATCGTAAGCACCAGGGTATTTATCCTTTGTCCGTCTGCCTACATCGGCGTCAGACATATCGTCATACTTGCCCGGATACTTGGCTTTTACTTTTCTTCCTAAATCTTCAATCGTAGGCATCTTAGTCTCTTCTGATTCCTAGTGGGTCTTTGGCTTTTTTCTGGGCTTTAATAATCCTACGATAGGTTTGTTTGACTTGCCTTTTGCCCTCATCGGTTTGCAAAAACTCGTTCTCCGCTCTAACGAATTTGACCGCCGATTTCGTCGCTGTATCCGCTGTATTAAAAACCGCATTAAGAAGTTTCAGACCTATTCCTGTAAAAAGAGAAACCGCCCCAATCACGCCGAATATAACTGCCGTAGTTCCCACTTCAGAATCAGGGTGTGTGTCTATCCACAGTGCATAACCCAAACAGATGACTATGAAAAGTACGCCGAGAATAATGAGAAATCGTCCTAACATAGAAGCCTCCTATTCGTCCCTGATATTCAATGGGTCATTCTTTTGTTTTTGGTACTCTGCACGGGCTTTTTGCACATCCTCATAAGCATCAATTACATTTTCAATTCGCTTTTTGCCTTCCGGTGTTGCTGCATGCTCGGCTGTCGCCTTAGCCATTCCAAAGAGATTGCTGACAAAATAAATAAGACACCCAAGAGCGGCTATAAGCACTCCTGCACCGCCAATATAAGCAACCCCGTCCTCTGGCATGAATGGCTCGGCACTGGTCCCGTTCCAGTAGCCCAAACCAAAAGCCAGCACGATAAGAAAAACCCCAAAAGGAATCAAAAATTTTGCGCGTATCATCTAGTCCTTCTTTCGGGAGCGGATTATATAGTTAACAAACGAGAATGATATAGTCTAAAAACGTATTTAGCCGAGACGCACTAGACTCGGATAAACGCGCTAGATTGAAAACCCGTAAGTTATAGACTCTGCGAAAGTGGCGGAATTGGCAGACGCGCCAGACTTAGGATCTGGTACCGAAAGGTGTGGGGGTTCGAGTCCCCCCTTTCGCACCATTAGCTGAAAGCAAACAATGAAAACTGAACTTATTGACCTCTCTCAAACTCGTAAGGAGATCAAGATCGAAATCGAGCCGGCGCAGATACGGAGTGCTCTCGACCGTGTCAGCGCGCAGTACAGCAAGGCAGCAACCGTCCCCGGATTTCGTCCCGGACACGCACCAACTTCAGTCGTGCGCACCCGTTATAAATCAGAGATAAGAACCGAGGTGCTGCGCGAACTGCTTCCCGATGCTGTTAACGACGCAATCATCGAACATTCACTTCACACACTCGGCGAGCCAAACGTCGAGCTTGATAACACTACCGCGCTCGAGCGCTTAGGTGAAGAACCACTGACGTTCAAAGTCGGCGTCGAAGTGCTGCCCGAAATAAAACTCGAGACCTATAAAGGACTCGAAGTCACTCGCCGTAAACGACCGATTACCGACGCAGACGTCGAAAAGATGATCGAGAACCTGCGCGATGCCTCCGCGTCTCTTCAACCGGTCGAGGACCGCCCTTCGCAACTCGGCGACACTGTTACAGTCAACGCGCGCGGTAAGTTCGTCGATGAACCTGAAACGGAAGATATTAAAGTAGACGACGTCGAGGTCGTGATCGGTGGTCCAGGAGTGCAGAAAGAGTTCACTGAGAATCTAACCGGCGTCAACGCCGATGATACGCGCACCTTCCTGGTCGATTATCCCGCAGACTTTACTTCACCTGGCCTGGCCGGCAAGAAAGTTGAATACACGACTGAGGTCACATCTGTTCGACAAAAAGAACTTCCCGAACTCGACGACGAATGGGTTAAGAGTCTCGGTGGCGAGTTTGACTCAGTCGAAACGTTCAAGACGAAAGTACGTGAGGATCTCGAAGCGAGAGCCGCGTATGAGTCCGATCACAACTTGCGCGACGATTTAATACGCACGCTGCTCGATGCGCATCCGTTTGAAGTACCGCAAAGTCTCGTCGAACAACAGACGCAAACTCGTCTCGAAGGTGTCGTGCGCCAGATGATGAGTCGCGGAATAGATCCACGTACACAGGACCTTAATTGGGAGAGTGCGCGTGAAGAATTGAAGGGTCAGGCAGAGGAAGATGTGCGCTCTTCGATGCTGCTGGATAAGATCGGTGAGACCGAGAATATCAACGTCACCAACGAAGAAATTGATGCCGAGATCGAATCGATCGCAAGTGCATCACGACAAACGAAAGAACAAGTGCGTGCTGCCTTGACAAAGGATGGAGGCGAACGTAGCATCGCGCACAGATTGCGCAGCCGTAAAGCGCTTGAACTTTTGATTGAAAACGCGAACATCACAGACGCTGAATGGACCGAATCAAGGGAACCAGAAGAAGCGCCGAAGGATGAGTAGCAAGCACCAAGTTCCTTGAAGAGGTTAGACTGTATGGCTCTAGTCCCAATGGTCGTTGAGCAAACTTCGCGAGGCGAGCGGGCCTTCGATATTTACTCACGACTACTGAAAGACAACATTATTTTCCTGGGTACCCCGATCGACGATCAGATTGCCAACCTAATCGTAGCCCAACTCTTATTTCTCGAAGCTGAAGATCCCGAAAAAGACATCAACGTATATATCAATTCACCTGGTGGCTCGATCACAGCAGGCATGGCGATCTACGACACGATGCAATTCATTCGCCCGGATGTCACGACCATTTGCGTCGGACAATGTGCATCGATGGGGGCTCTCTTGTTGGCTGCGGGTGCAAAAGGAAAACGCTTCGCACTCCCTAATTCGCGTATCCTCATTCACCAACCATCAGGCGGATCATCAGGCCAGGCAACAGACATCCGTATTCAAGCAGAAGAGATCCTGCGAATGCGCGAACTCACCTCCCAAATTATCGCCAAACACACAGGACAATCTTACGACACTGTCGAACGCGATGTTGAACGCGATAAAATTATGTCTGCCACGCAGGCCAAGGAATATGGTTTAATAGACGAGGTCATCGCGCACCGAGAGTAGTGTGACGGCGGTCCCCCAAAGGAGCTTCATCGCGAGATTATGGTGAGACGAACTGATGATACTCTGCGCTGCTCGTTCTGCGGTAAGTCGCAAAACGAAGTGAAGAAGCTCATTGCAGGACCCACTGTCTACATCTGCAACGAGTGCATCGACATCTGCAACGAGATTATCACCGACGATCAACAGGCTGAGTCAGTCGCCACTCGCCCGCCACTTCCGAAGCCCGGAGAAATTAAAAATTTTTTAGATGAATACGTGATCGGCCAGGAGGAAACGAAGAAGCGCCTGGCCGTCGCCGTGTATCAACACTACAAACGCATCGAGCTCGGACGTCGTCGCTCAGATGTTGAGATTCAGAAAGCAAACATCCTGCTGATCGGACCGACGGGCACCGGTAAGACGTTGCTGGCGCAAACGCTCGCACGCATGCTCGCAGTTCCCTTCACGATCGTTGATGCGACCACGTTGACTGAAGCCGGCTATGTTGGTGAAGACGTCGAGAACATTATTCTGAAGTTGCTTCAGGCTGCGAACGGCGACGTCGAACGCGCACAACAAGGCATTATTTATATTGACGAAGTCGACAAGATTTGTCGTAAGGATGAGAACCCGTCGATCACACGCGACGTATCCGGCGAAGGAGTGCAGCAGGCGCTGCTGAAGATCCTCGAAGGCACGGTCGCAAATGTTCCACCACAGGGTGGTCGCAAACATCCACATCAGGAATTCTTCCCGGTTGACACGACCAACATTCTCTTCCTCTGCGGTGGCGCCTTCGTCGGACTCGAGAAAGTGATCGAGCGACGGCTGCGAAACAAGTCGCTCGGATTCCATGCCGAAGTGAAGTCAGGCATGCACCGCCACGCAGAAGCTCTGGCTGCGGTGCAGCCTGAAGATCTCATTCGCTTTGGATTGATCCCGGAGTTTGTCGGACGTCTGCCGGTGTGTGGCGTGCTCCACGAACTCGACGAGGGAGCACTCATCAAGATTCTTACAGAACCCAAGAACGCTCTGGTCAAGCAGTACCAGAAGAAGTTTGATTTCGATAATGTTAAGCTGAAGTTCACTGAGGATGCGCTCAAAGCCGTCGCCCGACAGGCTGTTGAGCGGAAAGTCGGAGCCCGCGGCCTGATGATGATTCTCGAAGAACTGCTGCTTGACGCGATGTACACCCTTCCTTCTCAGAAACGAGTCAAAGAATTCGTCATAACCAGCGAAATGGTCGAACGTCGCCGAGCTATTCCGGGTGAAGGCCTCGCCGGAATCGACGGCGCCGCAGCGTAAGAAAGTAGCCACAAAAAGTACAGAAGAGATTTATTTGCTGTTTTTTTGTGCGTTTTTGTGGCTAGATCCTAAAGTAGCGCGCCCGACCGGAAATGTTTTACAATTAGCCCTCTTTCTCAGGTAGAGTTGTTTCAATCATGGAAGAATATTCAGACAGAACCCCCTCCGACGTAGCCTGGTATCCGATGGTGCCAATCCGCGACGTCGTGATATTCCCCTTTACTAAAGTCGCTTTCAAAATAGGTCGTTCCGGATCGGTCAGGGCCCTCGAACAGGCCCTCGCGACGGATCGCACGATTTTCTTAGCTACACAGCACGACGCCACCGTCGATGAGCCCACTCCGGGGCAGATTTACGGAGTTGGCACTCTCGGCCGCATTCTCCAGTCGCAAAAACAGGAGAACGGCCAGATCAAGGTGGTGGTTGAAGGTCGCGAACGTGCGACAACTGTGCGTGTTGAAAACACCGACGGGGCCTTCATGGCTCTCGTTCGTCGCGCGCCGGTGGTCAACGAAGAAGGCACACGTCTCGACGCACTGATCCAGAAAGTCGGTCAGCTCGTCGAGCAACACCTACGACTCGCGCCTGACACGCAAACCGACGCACTCCAAACAGCGCTTCGCAATCAGGAGCCTTCGCATCTCGCCGATGCACTCGCATCGCAACTGCGAATCTCTGTCGAAGACAAGCAGGGCCTCTTGGAGATCTTCTCTACTCAGGCACGTCTGCAACGTTTGATCGAGTTACTGGAAACTGAGATCGAGAAACGACAACTCGATCGCACGATTCAAACTCGCGTCAAGCGACAGATGGAGAAAGCTCAGAAGGAGTACTACCTCAACGAGCAGATCAAAGCGATTCACAAAGAGCTTGGTCGCAAAGATGAAAAGGCAGAACTCGAAGAGCTGAAGAAAAAGATTGAAGAAGCCGGCATGACTGACGAGGCTAAAGAGAAAGCCATGCAGGAACTGCATCGCCTCGAAGCCATGCCGCCGATGTCTGCCGAGGGCACAGTCTCGCGAACGTATATCGACTGGCTGATCAGTGTGCCCTGGAAACAGAAATCGAAAGAGATCAAAGATCTCAGTCAAAGCTGAAGAGGTTTTGAACGACGATCACTTTGGTCTCGAGAAGATCAAAGAACGCATTCTCGAGTATCTCGCGGTTCGGCAACTGGTGAAGAACCCGAAGGGATCGATCCTCTGCTTCGTAGGTCCTCCGGGAGTTGGTAAAACAAGTCTCGGAAAATCGATCGCGCGAGCTACTGGACGTAAGTTTGTAAGACTCTCGTTAGGCGGCGTGCGTGATGAAGCTGAGATTCGCGGTCATCGTCGCACCTACATCGGCGCACTACCGGGACAGATCATTCAGATGATGAAGAAGGCCGGTGCGGTCAATCCTGTGCTGCTGCTTGACGAAGTGGACAAGCTCGGCGCGGATTTCCGTGGCGACCCGAGTGCGGCGTTGCTTGAAGTGCTCGACCCGGAACAGAACCACACGTTCCAGGATCATTATCTCGACGTTGAATACGATCTTTCGAAGGTCTTCTTCATCGCCACAGCCAACGTGCTGCACACGATCCCGCCTGCGCTTCAGGATCGTCTCGAAATTCTCCGGCTCTCGGGTTACACAGAAAGAGAGAAACTCGAGATCGCGAAGCGTCACCTCGTGCCGAAACAAGCCGAAGGTAACGGTCTCAAGCTTGACCAGTTTGACTTCACTGATGAAGGCATTCTCGAAGTCATTCGTCACTACACGCGTGAGGCTGGTGTTCGCAATCTCGAACGCGAGATCGGCTCCTGCTGTCGCAAGCTTGCACGCAAGTTTGTTTCTGAACACGCAGATGAAAACACGGACGCCGTCGTAGTCAACGCGGAACGCGTTCGCGAGATGCTTGGGCCAATCAAGTTCAGACAACAAGGCGTCGCGGCGGAGAGTGAAGTCGGACTCGCAACCGGATTGGCCTGGACTGAAATCGGCGGTGAAGTGCTACAGATTGAAGCCACGCTCGTTAAAGGTCGTGGCGGTGTAACGCTGACAGGCAAGCTCGGCGACGTGATGCAGGAGTCAGCGCAAGCAGCGTTGACCTGTATTCGCGCGCGTGCTGAACGCCTCGGCATGAGTCTCGACTTCATTCGCAAACGTGATCTGCACATTCATATTCCGGAAGGCTCCATTCCAAAAGATGGACCTTCCGCGGGCATTACGATGGCGACCGCAATGGCTTCTGCGTTAGCTCGCGTGGCCGTCAAGAAGAATGTCGCCATGACTGGTGAGATCACGCTGCGGGGGAAAGTGCTTCCCATCGGCGGAGTTAAAGAGAAACTGCTCGCTGCCCATCGCTTTGGCATCGACACGATCATCCTGCCAAAGGATAACGAGAAGGATCTGACTGAATTGCCAGAGGAAGTTCGCGAAATGCTTTCCATCCATCTCGTCGAGACTATTGATGAGGTTTTGTCTCTCGCGCTCGAAGACTCGTGCCCGACTGAGGCCGCTGCTGACGAAGGTCCGCCGATCTGGAATACCGAGCAGCCTTCACAAGGAATTCAGACTAGTTAAATATCATCGCAAAGCCATCCACAGATTACACAGATTCTTTTAAAGGATCTGTGTAATCTGCGAATCTGTGGACTAACAGGAGATAGTAATGAGCAAATATAAAGATGCTGATCTGATCTTGAAGCTGTACGACCTTCGTCGCGAGAAAACCATGCGCGAAGCGCGCACTTGGTTTTTCATGTTCAACCCCAAGGGCAAAGAAGATTTTATAGATGTATTAACGAGCGATAAGAGTGGTCTTTATCGCATGGTGATTTCCTACTGGGACATGGCCTGCTCGTTTGTAAACAACGGCGCGATCGATGCGCAGATGTTCAATGATGCCAATGGCGAGCACCTCTTCGTTTACGCCAAACTGGAGCCATTCCTTCCCGCGTTGCGTGAAGAGATGGGAAATCCCAACTTCCTTGCGCACCTGGAAAAGGTTGTTAAAGAGTGTCCCGATTACGAAACCAAACTGGCGAACATCCGAGATCGGATGTCGAAGCTAATCGCGCTGTACCAGCAACGTGCCGCTGCACAGGCTGCCGCCGCCGGCAGTTAGTACGCCAAGAAGGTTCACGCAAAGACGCAAATGTCGCCAAGTTAACTCCAAACAATCCTTTGCTCCTTTGCGTCTTTGCGTGAGAAAAACGGTTTTTTGACAGATGAAGGTTGTTACTGCCGAGTTCCTTAAGAGCGCATTCACAGAAGCCGATTGGCCACGTGACTCTAAACGTGAAATCGCTTTTCTGGGACGCTCAAACGTCGGCAAGTCGAGCCTGATCAATTCCTTACTCGGTGTCCGTGGTCTCGCTCGCACTTCCTCAACGCCCGGCAGAACGCAGTCGTTAAACTTCTTCGTGATTAATGATCAGTACCGTTTTGTGGATTTGCCGGGATTTGGGTACGCCCGAGTACCAAAGGAAATAAAATCGACTTGGGGCGAGATGGCAACCAGTTATCTTGCCAAGCGCCGCCAGCTTGTGCTATCAATTCACATCGTAGATTCGCGCCACGAACCCACAAAACAGGATTTGCAGCTTCACGAATGGCTTGAGGAAAATAACAAGCCGCAGTTAGTTGTTGCCACGAAATCCGATAAGCTTTCGAACAACGAGTTGAGGAAGAACCTGGGGCACATTGCACGCGTGCTCAATGACGATAGCGTAATGGCCTACTCGGCCAAAAGCGGCCGCGGTCGCGAAGAGCTCTGGCGTGCGATAATAAGTGCAATTGATCAGCATTGAAGTTGGTTGTGTAAAGATGTGGACATTTTTATCCACAGTTTGCGCACAGATGTGTTGCTCATGTTTGCGCTTTGCAATGCTAAGTTAGTATCCTGAACTGTATCCGAAAAATCTCATCAGCCCCCTTTTGGTCAATCTCGAATTTTGGGCCACGCCCCTTGAGCGGGTGGCATCATAGACATTACCGATTTGCCGCGCGCGAAAAGTTGAGTTACATTGCACTATACCGTTTGAGGAGAATCAGATTATTGCCCCGCGAATGAAGTGGGAGGTCGCTGCGCGCGTCCTGCATCTCGCTCTACCACACAATCGTTCATTTCAATCATTAAGTTAATTGGTCAACGCTGAAACTGCGTAAAAGAAATACAGAGAACAACTGATATGTCACAACGAACACGTTCACGCGCATCATCAAGCGCGAACAACGACGCCAACGGTGAAGACGGCGGCGCTACCGTAGCAACCGCCGAAGCTCCCGAACGAGAATCCAGAGACGGCCGCGATGGCGGCAAGAACGAGGGTTTTCACAATCTGGCTGATCTAAAGGAGATGTCCATCTCCAAACTTACGCAAATTGCGAAAAGCATGGACGTGCCGGGCGCAACCGGCATGCGTAAGCAGGAGCTCATCTTCAAAGTGCTGGCCGCACAAACCGAAAAGAGCGGTCTCATCTTTTCTGAAGGCGTGTTGGAAACGTTGCCGGATGGATTCGGCTTTCTCCGTGCGCCTGAGTACAACTATCTGCCGGGTCCCGACGACATCTACGTCTCGCCGTCACAGATTCGCAAATTTGATTTGCGCACCGGCGACACCGTCAGCGGTCAGATCCGGCCGCCTAAAGAGGGTGAACGATATTTTGCACTGATCAAAGTCGAGGCGATCAACTTTGAATCGCCGGATCAGGCACGCGAGAAAGTCTTTTTCGACAATCTCACGCCGCTGTATCCGGAAGAGCAGTTGAAGATGGAAACGTTGTCGGAAAATCTTTCCGCGCGCGTGATCGACCTGGTGACGCCGCTTGGCAAAGGTCAACGCGGTTTGATCGTCGCTCCACCGCGCACCGGTAAAACGATGTTGCTGCAAACGATCGCCAACTCGGTGACGCAGAACCATCCTGAAACAACTTTGATCGTGCTGCTGATCGACGAGCGACCGGAAGAAGTCACTGACATGCAGCGATCGGTCAACGGCGAAGTGATTTCGTCCACGTTCGATGAACCGCCGACACGCCACGTACAAGTCGCAGACATGGTGATCGAAAAAGCGAAGCGACTCGTCGAACATAAACGCGATGTCGTGATTCTGCTCGACTCGATCACGCGTCTCGCGCGTGCGCATAACGCAGTCGTACCGCCGAGCGGCAAGATTCTCTCTGGTGGTATCGATTCAAACGCGTTACAACGTCCAAAACGTTTCTTCGGCGCCGCCCGCAATATAGAAGAAGGCGGATCGCTGACGATTATTGCTACCGCTCTTATCGATACTGGATCGCGCATGGACGACGTGATCTTTGAAGAGTTCAAAGGCACGGGTAACTCTGAAATCCACCTCGATCGTCGTTTGAGTGATAAGCGTCTCTTCCCTGCGATCGATCTGCAACGTTCAGGCACGCGTAAGGAAGAACTGCTCATCAGCAAGGAAGATCTCAATCGCATCTGGGTGATGCGGCGCGTTCTGAATCCGCTGTCACCGGTCGAACAGATGGAAGTCGTCCTTGAGCGACTCGAGAAGACCAAGTCCAACGCCGAGTTTCTCGCCTCAATGCAAAGCTAAAAGTAAAATCCATCCACAGATTACACAGAAAGAAATCTGCGTAATCTGTGGATGCTTCTGTAAATGCGCGTCGCAATCCTGACTTCTGAAGCTGTGCCCTTTGCCAAGACTGGCGGGCTAGCTGACGTTTCAGGCGCGTTGCCAAAAGCGTTGGTTAAGCTGGATGTCGACGCGAAACTCATTCTTCCGCTTTACGAGCAAGTCGATCGAACGGTGTTGAATGGTGGCTCAGTCGAAAATGTTCGCGTTGAGTGGCGTGGACAGGTTCATCTGGTCCGTTTCTGGTACAGCGATGCCGCAGGGGCGCCTGCTTACCTGCTTGAAACGCCTGAGTTCTTCGCGCGTCAAACAATTTACGGTCATAGCGACGATCACATTCGTTTTGCTTTCTTCTCGCGCGCTGCCCTCGCCTTGCTCAAACATCTGAGTTTCGAGCCTGACGTCGTTCACGGAAATGACTGGCCGTGCGGCTTTGCGATCGCTGAGTTGAGTGCGCGACGCCGCTACGAAGCGTTCTTTCAGAAAAGTCGCAGTCTGTTTTCCCTTCACAATGTTGGTTATCAGGGTCTCTTTGACTCAAGTGATCTATGGTGGCTCGGATTCGGAGATCCACCCGAACGTGACTACTTCGCGCTCGATCGTCACGCGTCCGCACTGAAGGCCGGAGTCATGGCAGCGGACGTGCTCTCAACTGTAAGCCCGCGCTATGCGCGTGAGATTCAAACTCGCGACCACGGCCACGGGCTCGAATGGCTTTTGCGCGCACGCAGGGATCGGCTGGCGGGAATTACTAACGGAGTTGATTACGGCATATGGAATCCGGAAACGGATCCGCACATCGCAGCAAACTTTTCCGCCGACGATTTGTCAGGCAAACGCGAGTGCAAGATCGATCTGTTGCGCCGTTTCGGACTCCCGGAAGAACCTGAGCGACCAATTATCGCGATCATCTCGCGACTGGTCGGGCAAAAGGGTTACGACCTGATCCGGCAGATCTCTCAGTCGATTCTCGAAACCGGATCCTTTTTCATCGCGCTCGGAGCCGGTGCCAAAGAATACGAAGACTTTTTACAACGCTGGCACGACGCAGCGCCGCGGCAGGTTGGAATTTACAAAGGCTACGCGGGTGAACCGCTCGCGCACCAGATTGAGGCGGGCGCCGACATTTTTCTCATGCCGTCGCTGTATGAGCCATGCGGTTTGAATCAGATGTACAGCATACGTTACGGCACTGTTCCGATCGTGCGCGCAACTGGTGGCCTCGACGACACGGTCCAACAGTTCAATCCGGCTGATGGATCGGGGACAGGATTCAAGTTTGGACCGTATGAAGCAGGTGCTTTGCTTGAAAAAATACGCGAAGCCCTTTACTTTTATGCGCGGCCAGAACAGTGGCAAAAGATTCAGCACAACGGAATGTTAGTCGATAATTCCTGGGAGGCTGCTGCTAAGAAGTACCTCGAGTTGTACCAGGAAATGGCACGACTCTGATCTGTGTAATCTGTGGACTATGTCTAAAGTAATCGCAGTAATCGGCGCCCAGTGGGGCGACGAAGGAAAAGGCAAGATCGTCGATCTGCTCGCGGAGCGGTTCGAGATCGTTGCCCGCTACCAGGGTGGTCACAACGCCGGACACTCGGTCCAGGTCGGCGATCAATCGTTTGTGCTTCACCTGTTGCCGTCGGGTATCGTGCACCGTGGCAAAACTTGCGTGCTCGGGAACGGCATGGTTATCGATCCTAAGGCATTCTTCGTTGAAGCCGATCGACTCATGCAACAGGGCATCGAAGTCTCACCGGAACGCGTGAAGATTAGCTCGCGCGCGCATCTCATTTTTCCGTATCATCGCGCTTTAGACCACACGAGCGAAGAGCGACTCGGGAATGAGAAGGTCGGAACGACGTTGCGTGGCATCGGTCCCGCGTACGAAGACAAAGCCGGGCGACGTGGTATTCGTACCGCCGACGCGCTTGTGCCTGACGTGCTTCGCTCTCGCATCGAGCGAAATCTTGAAGACGCAAATCGCATCATTGAAGCTTACGGCGGCGAGCGCCTCGATGCAGATCAAATTTTCAATGAGATGTCGGTGCTCACCGAACGTCTTGGGCCATTCATCGCTGACACTACACACTATCTGAACGTCGCTGCGACCGAAGGAAGATCGATTCTTCTCGAAGGCGCGCAGGCCACATTACTTGATGTAGACCACGGGACTTATCCGTTCGTTACTTCGTCAACTACAGTCGCGGGCGGTGCGATTATCGGCACCGGTCTGGCACCTAACCGTTTGACGGGCGTGCTGGGCATTGTTCGCACTTACACCACCCGCGTTGGTGAAGGGCCGTTCCCGACCGAAATGCTTGAAGGTGAAGCGGAGTTGGGCCAGATGATTCGCGAGCGTGGTCGTGAGTATGGTGCGTCGACTGGTCGCCCGCGTCGTTGCGGCTGGTTTGATGCGTTTGCGACTCGTTATGCGGCAGAAATCAATGGCTTCTCTTCAGTAGCCCTCACAAAACTCGACGTGCTCGACACGCTCGACGAGATCAAAGTCTGCATCGGTTACAAGCTCGACGGGAAAGTGTGCGAATCGTTACCGGCAGTCTCCCAGGACCTGCGACGCGTCGAACCCGTTTACGCCACACTCCCCGGTTGGAAAAGCTCCACCCTCGGCACAACCGAGATCAGTGCCCTCCCCACCAACGCGCGTCGCTACATCGAATTCCTGTCCCAACAGATCGGCACCGAGATCGGCCTCGTCTCCACCGGCCCCGAACGCATGCAAACGATTATCGTGCAGGATTCCGCTTTAGGTGGCTGGCTCAGGGATTAGCTTTTGGACAATCAGGCGTGTGTTCTGTAGAATGCCCTCGAAGTTCTCAAAGAGCACGCCTCGCGTGCTCTCTGCATGTAGATGGGCCGATAGCTCAGTCGGTAGAGCAACTGGCTTTTAACCAGTGGGTCGCAGGTTCGAGTCCTGCTCGGCTCACCACTATGTGAAAAACGTAAATACTTCTCTGCACGGGTCGAACAACCAACAAAGAAGCAATTGAGCTCGTATCGGCTTCACAGTTGTCCGCAAAATCTTGTCTCTGGCCATCTGAATCGTCATGTTGACGTTAGGACTCGTCCAAGCATAGAGTTTGTTGCAGTCGAGGCCGCGTTGATCTAGTTGTTCACACTTGCTCGTGTCGTTCCTTACCCGATAACGACTATGCCTGAATACGACTATTTCTTTCTCAGTTATGCGAGTGCCAACCACCTCAATGCTAGGTGGGAGAAGCAAGGCAATAGCGGCAACTACCTCGACGAATTTTTTGATGCGTTATGTCGAGAGGTAAGCGATCAAACCGCTCGCCCAAAGGAAAGGGTAGCCTATCGGGACCGAACTCGATTAAAGATCGCCGATTTCTGGAATCGCGATCTAGTTTCCGGTTTGCAACGATCAAGAGTTCTCGTTTCGCTGATCTCGCCCCATTATCTGCAAAGCGCTGATTGCGGTCGCGAGCTTGCTTTTTTCGACAAGCGATTGAAGGAGCACATCCAGCACGGCGGCGATCACCCTCACCGCATACTCCCGATCTTTTGGCAAAACTCAGAAATTTGTCTTAAAAAAGCATCAGAAGGGATCTCGAGATACCTTAAACAGTTCAACTTCAGTCAAGAAGGCATGCCTGCAAACTATCCCGCGGTTGGATTATCTCAAATCTGCCAACTGCGAACAGGGAATGATTACGAGCGATTCTGTCATACACTCGCTAGACGAATTGTGGAATTGGCCGATGAGTTGCCACCACTCCCGCAGCTTACCGGATCCGAAGATTTCTCTGGGCTGGAAAGTATATTCGTAAAGCTGGAAAGAGAAGCTGGAGACAAACTTGTATTTAACGGTCCGGTGGGAGCGAACGTTGTTTTCGTGGTGGGCACCCGGGACGAGATGCAAGAAGTGGGCGTTTCAGAATTTGAACGATATGCGCAGCAACGCGAGAGCTGGTGTCCTTTTCCAGAAGCACCTGGCGCGACCGTAAAAATCCTCACCGAGGAAGGAGTAAGGTTAGCAGGTCTAGAAGAGTTACGCAGCTTTGAATTTCCGGACGATTTACTAGGGTTGATCGAAGCGGCGCAACGTAAGAAAAGCCCTGTGCTTATCGTATTTGATCGTAGTTCTCTCGGCATCCCGCACTTGAGAAGCCAATTATCCAAATACGACAGGGGTCAAAACTTTGAACACTGTGGACTCGTCACTGTCGGAGGACTTGAGGTGAATGAGATACAAGTGAGGGAAGTATTTAAGTTCAAAGGCGTGCCAAATTTTTCGGACCATATTTGGGACGTACCGCGAGATAGAGCCACATACGTTAGCTCAGTTTCTTCGGTATTGAGTGCAATAAAAAGACAACTAATGCGTCATTCTTTACCTACCGCAATCTTTAGACCAAGAACCATGCCCGGTCTCACGTCGCCATCAGGTAGTTGATTTGAAAAACGGTAGAATCGTCACTTTCTATTCCTATAAGGGGGGCACTGGCAGGAGCATGGCTCTTGCGAATGTCGCTTGGATTCTTGCGCTTGACGGGAAAAGAGTACTCACCATCGATTGGGATTTGGAGGCGCCGGGTCTTCACCGTTACTTTCTGCCGTTTCTTGATGATCCAGAACTTGTAAACACACAAGGACTAATTGATCTCTTCTGGAGTTATACAGATTTAGTGCTGTCACCAAAAGAATCTTGGCCGCCCGGAATCGAGAACCCTCTCGCATTTGCCGATGCCCAAAGATACGCTGTTCCCTTACACTTTCCTTATCCACATCCAGATGCCTGCATCCATTTCCTCGGAGCTGGCTGTCAAGAAGCAACGTACGCCACTCGAGTCCGTAATTTTGATTGGACTGCTTTCTATGGACGACTGGGAGGGGGGGACTTCATCGAAAAGCTCCGAGAAAGGTTTCTGGACCAGTATGATTTTGTGCTGATTGATAGCAGGACTGGAGTGGCTGATACATCAGGCATTTGTACGATCGAAATACCAGATGCCGTGGTCTTATGTTTCACCTATAACCGGCAAAGCATGAAAGGTGTGGAAGCTGTCGCCAAATCCATCCGGGTACAGCGTGGAGAAAGCGTCCAACTTTTTCCAGTCGCGATGCGAGCGGACAGAAGCGTAAAGGGCTACGATGAAGCGAAGAACGTTGCGCGAGAGTTGCTAGAGCCATTCATGGTCTCTCAGTTCGCGACGGATGCTCTCGACCAGTATTGGCAAGCCGCAGAGGTGCCCCACTACTCAGATTTCTCTTTTCAGGAAACTCTAGCGATCTTCAAGGATCTGCCCAATCAGCGAAACACATTGCTCAATGACATGGTGTGGTTGACTGAAACGGTCCGGGGAATCGAGCCAGGCTCTTTAACAGTGCCTGACCTCGGAGATGAGATTCGAGATCGATATTCAAGACGGTTCGCTCTGAGGGATCCACGACACTCGCAGTTACTGGAACTCTTAGAACTCCAACCGAGTGAGGCCTATAGCCGACTGAGCAACCTCATCTCGGCTAATACCGATGATCCGAGCGATCATGCGTGGATCATTTCAGTTGCCAAGACGTTGGATGTATTAGCCGATCGGATGCATGATCAGGGTCTAGTTGAGCAATCGATCGCGGCAACTCGCGAGAACATCGCCATGTTGCGAGTTATATCCACGGGAAACGAGCTTGCTCAGCGTTTGTTGGCGAACAATCTTGGCAAGTTGGCAGCGCAATTGGAAATGTTCGGTCGCTTCCCGGAAGCTCTTGGTGCAATAAAAGAGACGATAGAGAGCTACGAACTCATGGTCCCTAATTCTCCTGAAGTGGCCTCAAATCTTGCAAATGCCTATGGGAAGTTCGGGACGCTTTTGGGAGTAATGGGTCGTTGGCCCGAAGCTATCGAGATTACCAATCAGGCAGTCGAGCTATATGAGAGGCTGGCAGCCAAGAGTCCCGGAGTATTCGAGCGGGATCTAGCAGGTTGCCTTACGAGCCTTGGCTCGGCGTACATGACAGTAGAGCAGTTCCCGATTGCTGTTGAACTCATTCAACGAGCGACAGACCTCTATGAACAATTATGGAAGAATAACCATGATGCTTCAGCCCCGGACCTCGCTAGAAGCCTAAGCAATTTGGCTCGCGCCTACGAGGCTTCTGAACTCAATCAAGCAGCACTGGCCGCTGTCTTGCGCGCTGCGGTAGTTTATGAAGGATTAGCTAGAAAGGCTCCGAACCTTTTCAAACCCAATCTGCCTATGGGTCTCTCCGGCAGGGAAATGAAATACCAGGAGTTGGACCTGTCTGGAAAGAGGTTGAACTTTCTGCCAGAAGCAATTACACAGTTGCAACAACTCAGGCACTTGGATGTTTCCAATAATCAATTACGTACGTTGCCCGAGTTCATTGGGCAGTTGAGAGACCTTCAAAGACTTGATGTGTCGAAGAACCAACTTAGGACGCTGCCGGATACACTATGGACCTTGACCAATCTTGAAGTGTTTAGCGCTGCTAGAAACCGGTTGGATGGATTGTCTGACGATATTAAGAGACTCACTAAACTTCAGAGTCTCGATCTGTCAAGCAACAAAATAAGTGAACTGTCTGAGTCCATCCACAATTTAACTGAACTTCGGATTCTATTGCTCTCCAGCAATAGGCTCACGGCATTACCAGACTCGATTCGCGAACTAACTCAGCTACGGACGCTGGACGTGTCAGCAAATCGGTTATCAAGCTTACCAACCTCTATCGGTTACCTATCTCAGCTTAGATTTCTTGGCGCGGCTAATAATCGATTCAGCGCTTTGCCTCAATCCCTCACTCATTTGAGAGTGCTTCGCACATTAGATCTTTCAGGAAACAAACTGACAGCACTACCGGTATGGCTGCGAGAGCTGACGCTGTTGGATCGACTTTTCCTCCACGGAAACGATTTGCTCGGTCTCCCAACGGAGGTGCTCGGGCCCAATCGGAAGGATGTGAAAGGAAAGCAAGTAGCAACGCCCAATCCGGCCAATATACTTGAATACTATTTCCGTGTTAGAGGGGGACAGATTCCATTAAATGAGGCAAAGCTTATCGTCCTTGGACGAGGCGGAGCGGGAAAAACATCGATAGTGAATCGTCTCGTTCGCAATACGTTCCAAGACCAGCCAACACAGGGAATAGAAATTACAAATTGGACACTGCGGCTTAACGGTAGCGAGGACGTTCAACTCCATATTTGGGACTTTGGCGGCCAGGAAATCATGCATGCCACCCACCAATACTTTCTTACGCAACGTAGTCTTTACTTGCTGGTTTTAAACGGTCGGATTGGTAATGAAGATGCCGATGCCGAATACTGGTTGAAACTTATTGAGACCTTTGGCGGGAATTCCCCTGTCATCGTGGTTCTCAATAAAATTGGAGAATACCCATTCGACGTAAACCGGCGTGTGCTGCAAGAGAAGTACTCTATTCGTGAATTTGTAAGTACAGATTGCACCGATGGGACTGGCATTGAGCAACTCAAAGAGGCAATCAAAAGAGAAATAGACCGACTTGAGGACTTGAGAAAACCATTTCCCTCGGAGTGGTTTGCTATAAAGGCTCGACTTTCCTCAATGAAAGAAAACTATCTGACTTTCGAGAAATATCGGCGAATTTGCGAAGAGAACGGCGAGACAAATGGAAAGGGTCAAGAAGATCTGGCGGGATTTTTACACCGGCTTGGCATTATGCTCAATTATAGGGATGATCCGCAGCTACAAAAGACCCTTGTATTAAATCCGCGATGGGTGACCAAAGGCATCTACGACATTGTTGGTTCTTCCCGGCTCCATAGTCAAAATGGTGAGCTACGTTTTTCGGACCTTCCAAAGATTCTCAACAATGCTGAATATCCGTTAAATATGCACCGTTTCTTTGTTGACTTAATGAAGAGATTCGAGCTCTGCTTCACTCTACCAGAAGATGATAACCGCTTTTTGATCCCGGAAATGTTGGACAGACAGGAACCGACCGAGGTGCGCCAATTTAGGCGGGACGAATGTTTAAATTTCCAGTATCTCTACTCTGTTTTGCCTGCCGGTTTACTGCCGCGGTTCATAGTGCGAACTCATGTACTGAGCGGAGGGTGTCCCCGCTGGCGCACGGGTGTGATTCTAAAGTTAGACAACAACTCGGCATTGGTGCGAGCTGACACAGTGGAACAGAAGGTGTTCGTGACTGTTGCTGGCCCTGTCACTGGCCGCAGACAATTGTTAGCGCTTATCCGATACGAATTTGATCGGATCCATCATAGTATTCCTAATCTGCAACCCGAAGAAATGGTGCCGTTGCCCGACCACCCGGACTTGGTTGTTCCCTATAAGAAACTTCTGGCTATGGAGAGACACGGTATACGAAAATTTCCCGAGTTCGCAAGAGGGCAGATAGTTGAAATTGATGCACACGCGCTGCTAAATAGCGTAGACCTTGACGCCAGGCCCGATAGACCATCTGCTGAACAAATAGAACCGCCACGAATATTCGTAAGTTACTCTCATGAAGATGAGAACTTCCGTGACGAGTTGCTAACATACCTCAAGCTATTGGAGCGTCGCGGGGTTATTGAGACGTGGCACGACCGCAAGATAATGCCTGGGACTAATTGGCACCATGAAATTGACGCAAACATCGAACGTGCAGATATTATCCTCCTGCTCGTAAGCGCTGATTTTGTCGCTTCAGATTACTGCTATGATGTAGAAGTTAAGCGTGCGCTCGAACGCGCTGATAAGCAAGATGTGCGGCTGATCCCCATCATAATACGAGATGTCGATTGGAGTAGCACGCCATTCGCTAAGTTCCATTCACTTCCCCACAATGGTAGGGCCATCACAAGATGGCCCGAGAGAGATTCCGCATGGCGAGATGTGATCGAAGGAATTGAAAAGGCTGCTGAGGAAGTACGCAAGAAGTCGGGTTCTACCTAGACAGACATTTGTGCGATTTGAACATGACAGGGGGCTAGAGATGCTCTTCCACACAGGTCCAAGGCGACGCAGGCGTGCGTTGAGAATTTCTAATGGACCTTAGGACCGGTCCACCTGATTGCTTTCAACACCACGTGTAGTTTCAAGATTCTCACTGGCTATCAGGCGTACTCGACTTTGGCCTGACGCTGAACGCAGGCGTCGAAGGCAAGCAGCAGTTCTCATCAAAGACGCAACTTGATCCGCGTAATCCGTGGTTAAAGATCTTATTTGCCGTGTCGCCCTTATTCTTCGAGTATCGAAAGGTATGCGCGCCATGGGCCAACAGTGTCGCGGTATTGTTTGGCCATCACGCGCACGATTTGTCTCACGTGACCGAGATCGTGAACGACCCAAGTGGCAAGTAATTGCTTCAGTGAGACAACACCCAGTTCGGGATGCTTGCCATGCTTTTCCAATAACGCTGGCGTGAGTTTCATCTCGTTTAGTTCGTCAAGGCTTTCCTTTCTGAGCGCTGCAAACGTATCGAGCAGTTCCGCAATCGACTTCCCTTTCGACTTCTCAAACATTGCGACACGATCAAACGGCTCAAACGCTCGCGCTTCACCGTGTTCGAGAATAATCCTCGCACGTGGAATCCAATCAGTTTCCTCACCATGAATAAGGTGACCCACAATATCGTACGGACTCCACGTCTCCGGCCCTTCATTCTGAAGAAGCCACGCCTCCGGAACATCACGCAACATTGAATTGAGTGTTGCTGGTGTACGTCCGAGAATCTCCATCGCATGTTGAAGTTCAAAATCCATTAGCTATCGACTCCGAAAAGATTCTATAAGCTGAAGATCATAGCATCACAAGATCTCACCACCATATTCATGCCGGTCTACGTTAACTTTAACCACAAGAAGGCGCAGACAACACAACCACACCTCCATCGTCACGCCAAGGCACGCAACCCCTTCATCACCCGACCTAACGCCGAAGGCGTTCGCTAACCCCAGCCCAGGGTTGGAGCGCAGCAACAACCCTGGGGATTAAATCGAGAAATAGCGTTCAACCCTGAAAGGGTTTCTCCCCGCCCTAATCCCAAACGTATCGTTCGTCAAACTCGACGCCATACGCCTTGAGAAACGCACGGTACTCATCCTGGAACGTTACCCGTTTATGATGCTCTTCCTGGTTCTCGATGTAACGAATAACCTCCGTGAGATTCGATTGACTTACGGAAAACGCCCCGTACCCTGCCTGCCAATGAAATTTTGAGAGCTTTCGGGAGGTCGTCTTAATCCAACCCGACGAGGTTCGCTTGACCTCTTTCACGACGCTTGCAATCGAATGGGTTCGTGAAAGCGCAAACAATGAATGGGGCGTGATCTTCGATCCCCCCGACGATCAATGTTTCACAGTCGTGCGTACGCAGCATCTCTGCGAGGTATGCGTGCATTTCGCTGCGTAATACTTTGTCGCGTAAAAAAGGAAATCGATCTTTAGTTGAGAAAATGAGGTGCGTCCATAGACGCGCTAAAGACTGAGCCACAGTGAGGATGCCTCCTATTTAGTTTATCCGTTGTAGGTTTGAAACAAGTCTAGCATGATTTGTATCCGAGGAACCCTTTCAGGGTTGAACGTGTTGGGGGATTGGAGTCCCAGGGTTGTCGCGCTTCGCGCTCCAACCCTGGGCTGGGGTTAGCGAACGCCTTCGGCGTTAGGTGAGAGGTTCTGCAAATTCTGGTTTGGGATCGAAACGGCGAACGCCTTCGGCTTTACCAAAGGAATTCAGTTACTTCGTTTTAATCGATGAACCAGTCGTCAACGTGGATGTCAGCAAGGACGGCGATTCGCAGGCCATCGAGTTCCTGCGGCCAGTTATCGATCCGGATCGTTTGTTCGCGAACAAACCAGCCTGCCTGGTTCTATTAGAAATCCCCAGAAGGCCAAGCCCGCAAGAAACAACACGATCGCGGCAAACACAATTCGTAGTCTTTTACCCCAACGAGGAGTGTGGCCCCATTGCATCGGTTCGGTAGAACGTCGAATTTCGTGGTAAAGAAAGAGCAGCAACCCAAGCAGAACTGCGATGGAAATGACGAACGCGACGGCCATGTTGGTAAATTGAACGATAACGCTACGACACAGGTTCTGCTATCTTATCCCAACCAAAAACGCTCCGGACGGAAACCAATGAAGACAAAACTCTCCATTCTTCCCCTGCTCTTGTGCTGTGCGACGACGTTGTTCGCGCAAACTCCTGACCGGCAGTTTATCCGCACTGACGCCAAGCTGATTGCGCTCACGCACGTGCGCGTGATCGACGGCACTGGCGCCGCGGCAAAAGACGATCAAACGATCGTTATCAGTGACGGAAAGATTCAGTCTGTCGAGTCCGCTGCAACCGCAAAGATACCCGCAAACGCTCAGACTCTCGATCTCAAGGGTTACACAGTGTTGCCGGGTCTGGTGGGAATGCACAACCACATGTTCTTTCCGATGGGTGGCTCACCGCCGATGTATTCCAACATGGGCATCAGTTTTCCGCGCCTTTATCTGGCACTCGGTGTCACGACAATTCGGACCACGGGCAGCGTCGCGCCTTACTCCGATCTCGAGATCAAGAAGTTGATCGATGCGGGACGAATGATTGGTCCGAAGATGCATATCACCGCTCCTTATCTCGAAGGGCGCGGTTCGTTTACGCCCGTAATGCACACGCTCACCGGAGCCGAAGACGCGCGTCGCATGGTGAATTTCTGGGCCGACCTCGGCGCAACTTCGTTCAAGGCATATATGAACATCTCTCGCGCCGAACTACGCGCAGTGGTCGAAGAAGCACACAAGCGTGGCCTCAAAGTGACCGGGCATCTCTGTTCCATCGGGTACAAAGAAGCGGCCGAGATCGGGATCGACAATCTCGAACACGGCTTGTTTGCAGATTCGGAATTCGTTCCCAACAAACAGCCGGACCAGTGCCCGCAAGGCGTTTCAAATAGTCTTCGACAACTCGATCTGAATGGCGCCGCGGCGCAGGAAACGATTCGCACGCTCGTGTCTAAGAATGTGGCAATCACCTCAACGTTGCCGGTTTTCGAAGCCGGTGGTGCGCCACTGGCTCAAAGCGGTATTGGCGCGAGCAGCGCACTGTTGAATCAACGGGTTTTGAATGTGATGTCGACAGACGCGCGTGTTCGTTACTTGCAAGCGCGAGCGCGCGTTTCTCCGGAGTCGAACTTCCTGCCGCTGATGCGCAAGGCAATGGAATTTGAACGGGCGTTTGTTAAGGCAGGCGGACTACTCATTGCCGGACTCGACCCGACGGGCAACGGCGGCATCGTCGCTGGGTTTGGAGATCTGCGTCAGGTGGAACTGTTAGTCGAGGCGGGCTTCACACCAACCGAGGCAATCATGATCGCGTCACTGAACGGTGCTAAATTTCTCGGCGAAGACACTCGCATCGGCTCGATTGCGCCAGGCAAACAGGCAGACTTGATGGTCGTGAAAGGTAATCCCGCCGCGACCATCAATGACATCGAGAACGTCGAGATCGTTTTCAAAGACGGCGTTGGCTACGACAGTGAAAAATTAATCCAGTCGGTCCAAGGCTTGGTCGGCATTCGTTAATTTTTAGTCATCTTGAGGCCAGTCACGAACGCTTCGGTGTTGTGTGCGAAGCGGATGCCGTAAATGCCGTCGGTCGATTTGAGTTTGCCCGCCGTGACAAGGGCTGTCTTGTCGTAACTGGCAACGACCTTATTGTTAATCGAACACTCAACCTTGTCGCCCTTAACCGAGATCGCGATCTCCTGCGTCACTGGTTGGCCCACACCCGCAGCTTTGTTCACTGCCGGATCTTCCGCACCTCGACCGTTCATTTGAAATGGTTCTGGTCCAAAACCGCGCACGATGAACTTCCCATTGCCATACGCGGCACAGTAGAGATAGCTCTGTTGGTCCGTGCCGAGATCGTTGCCCGCGATCATCAAACCGTAAGGATGAGGATGATTGTTTAGGCTCATGTACTTTAGTTCGTTGAATGTGGCCTTGACAGTGTAATCGCCCTTCGCCGTGTTTTTCGGATCCCAGTAAGTTACAGCCGGACCCGTGATGACGTGCAGACGGTCGCCATCTTTCGCGAGCTTGGCGCTGTTGAGCGTCAATCCGGCGGCGACTTCTTTGGCGTCGATCTTTCCGGTCCAGCCGGGAACAGAAATCCCGCCCCCGGCAACACCAATGGAAGTTTCGTTTTGAGCGGTCTGCGAGAAATGCGAGTTCGAGAGCGATACGACTACGAGCAAAGCGAGGGCTAGAGCAGCAAGGTAGCGCATGGTGCAATCCTCCTGATTGATTCCTGCGCCACAGATTATACGGATTCGGGACGGATTTACTAACGTACTCGGGTTCTTCGTCTGTAGACTAAAGCGCCGCCGCCGAGCGCCAGCATCGCTAAGCCACCGCCACCAAGGAGGACCCACTGATAACTCGTGGCCGACGAAGCTGCCATCATTTGATTCATATCAGTTGGCGCCGGTCGTGCACTCTGTTGATACGCGAGCGCCTCGGCATTCGCAATTGCGGATTCTAAACGCTGCCGACTGGTCTCGAGTGTTTTGAGTTGGGCCAGTACGCCGTCTCTCTCAATCGTCAACTGGCGCCGACGCGCCTCACGTAATTCTTCCGGTTTAGTTGAACCGATTCCGGCCAGTGACCGCTCGATATTTTCGGGCTTGATACTCTCCTCTAATTGTTCCGCCCGGGTGCGTAGAGCGTTCTCTTTGGTTTGCACTTCAAGCAATTGCGCGCGCAATTTCTCTACTCTTTCGGCCGCCTCCTGCGCGTAAACATTGACTGACAACATCAACAACGCCAACAACACCAAACTGGTTTTCCGTTTCATCTCCCTCCACCTACTTTCCTACACTAGTTAACGCGTAAGTTAACCTCAAAAAAGCACAAAAGTCACAAGAACATGTTCTCGTTATTTTGTGCTTTTTGTGCCTTTTCGTGGCTAAGGTCGAAGGCGGATGCGTGCGAGGATGTCTGTGAATTGGCGTTGTGAACGAAGTTTCGCAAAGACTGGATCGACTTTGAGATTCATCAACCAGATGTCACGCGCTTCAACTGCCTTCTCTAACCACTTGAATGCCTGTTCTTGATCGCCGAGCCCCGCATAAATCGCAGCAACTGTGTACGGCGAGACATAACGCTGGTCCTGCAACTGCTGCAGATCGTTGAGCACTTGCTTGGCCTCGGCGGTCTTTCCCGAAGCAGCGTACGCATGTCCGAGCAGTGCAAGCATCAACGGACTGCCTGAAAGCTTTACCCCTGTTTGAAACTCCGCGATCGCTTCCGCATACATTCCCTTTGCTTCATAAGCAAGACCGAGATACCGCCGCGCGGGAAACGAACTCGGATCGAGTTCGAGAATCTTGCGGCACTGCTCGATCGCTTTGTCGTTTTGCCCAGACAGGTAATAGATCCAACCGAGGTGCGAACTCGCAACGAACGAGAGCGGCTCGAGCTCTTCAGTTCGTTTCGCTTCTGCGATTGCTTCGTCGAAACGCTCGACCGCAACCAGATACGAGCTGTACCACTGATGCGCGGGTGCATATGCAGGTTTCAGTCTAATCGCTTCCTGAAACTCACGCTCGGTCGCAGTGCGATCCCAGTCCCAGCGAAACTTAATGAACGCCATCGAGCTGTGCGCTTCCGCCGAATTCTCATCAATCTCGAGCGCCTTTGTGGCAGCCTCTTTCGCTTTGGGAAAACCTTCTTTCGGCTCAAGTCGACCGTAAACAACCAGCATATTGTAACAGTCAGCCAAACCTGCATACGCGGCGGAGTTGTTTGGATCGATCGCGATCGCCTGGTTAAAGAATTCAACCGCTTGCAGCAATGCATCGCCAGTGCGCTTGTTCCAGGCGTTGCGACCTTTCAGATAAAGACGATACGCCTCGAGTTGTTTCTTCTCTTCGACATTCAACTTCAAACGCAAATTCTCAAAGATATCGCGCGAGATGTCGTCCTGCACGAGAAGCACATCAGAAACTTTGTGATCGTAGTGTTGGCCCCAAAGTTGTGACACATTCTGGAGGTCGATGAGATCCGCTTGAATGCTGATGATGTCGCCGTGCCGGCGCATGCGGCCAGTGACAACCGCGCGCACGTTTAACTCCTGCCCGACCTTTCGCGGATCGATGTCCCTGCCTTTGTAACCGGCCACAACGCTTCGCGGTACCACGCGCAACTGCGGCAGCTTCGAAAGACTATTGATCAAACTCTCGGCAATCTTGTCGTTGATGTACTCGGCATCGGGATCTGATGACTCATCAACAAAAGGGAGGACCGCGATGGACCCGATAGCGGACGGCTCCGCCTTGCCGGCGCTGGTGAAATAGACCAGTCCGATGATGCCAATGACCACGATACCCGCCGCGAGGGCATAAAACGGAGTTCTTTTGATGCCAGCAGATTGACTGTTTGTGTTGGGAATTGAAACAAGGGGAGTTGACTCAATCTGGGTATCCGGAATTTCGGGCTTGATTTCCTCGCTCCACGATTGATTGGTATCGGCGACAAACCGGTACCCGCGCCGGGGCACAGTTTCAATAAACTGAACGCCGCCCGGACTCTCGCCCAGTGCTTTCCGCAGCAGCGAGATGTTCTGCGTCAGATTTCCTTCCTCGACAAACGTGTTGGGCCAGACACGTTTCATCAGGTCGTCTTTGGCGACGACCTGCCCACCGTGCTCCACGAGCGTCACAAGAATGTCGAATACTTTCGGAGTGAGTGGAACTGGTTCACCTTCGCGCAACAGGACGCGTTCCGCGGGTTTTAGGCGGAAACGGCCGAATTCGTAACTGTGATTGTCCTGCTGAGCCATTAAAACCGGCCTTGAGAAATATCTTTGAGGAAATCTTGAGTGCTGCCTGAGGACTTGTCCGGCGTACGAGACTAAGATTCACACGCTCGAAAAGCTCTAAAACAAGTTCTTTGAGGCGGAAGTGATTGTAATGCAACCACTGACCGCGAGCAACGAAGACCAAGCTTGGAGTGCGGTGGCCTGACGCGGCATTGTTCTCGATCGGCGCTATCGAAGCAAAGCGCCCGGCCGCTGCGCTCCAGACAAATAGAGGGTTCTCCCCATGATCAACTCAAAAAAGACTTCCGAACTAATCGAAACGTCCCTTATCTACCTACTGAGTGCGGCAGTTGCCGTCGGTGCGTTCGTGCTGGTCTGGCTAATTTCCCTGTTTCTTGGGTTTGGCCAAGCCTGATTTTCTAATGAAGAACCACGAACTGGCGCCGCTCGCCAGGGCCAATCCCGCTGCCGTGAACATAATGACCCGAAAACCGAACACAAACGAATCCGCGACTACACCCTTTATCTGCTCCCGCGTCGCAGCGTCAGTGTTTGCAGGTACTTCAAGCGCCGCAAGTTTCACCCGCTGTTCGTAAATCGAATGTTTCACTTGCTCATCCACATGAACCTCATTCATCCGAGTCCCCAACCGTTGGCTAAATGCATGCAACATAACCACCCCAAACACAGCGATCGCCAGCAGTCCCGCTGTGCGCGATACGGCGTTATTAATTCCTGACGCCACCCCGGCCTGTTCCTCACCAACAGAGCTCATCACCGTCGTCGTCAGCGGCGCGACACTGATTGCCATACCGAGTCCAAGAACCATCACTGCCGGGAAGAAACTTGTCCAATAGTTTCCACTGATCGATGGAACCGCGAACAACGCAAAACCAACTGCCGCGATCGTAGGACCGATTGTCAGCGGCAGGCGCGCGCCAAAACGATCGATCAAGCCTCCGGACCAGCGCGAAAGCGAGAACATCAAGACGACGAATGGAAGCAATGCGGCGCCGGCGGCAGTCGCTGAGTAACCCTGAATCTGAATCAAGTTGAGTGTGAAGAAGAAAAGCATTCCACTCAAAGCGGCGTAGAGGAACAATGTCAGGATGTTCGCGCCGGAAAAGTCTCGACTGCGGAAGAGACGTAGAGGCACCATCGGATTTTTCGCGCGAGCTTCGTTGAAAACAAAGGCAGCGAGCGCCACGACGCCGCCGATCAGCGTCACCAACACAACTGGATTTCGGAAACCAAGCCGTGGTGACTCAATTAACCCGTAGACCACTCCGCCGAGTCCAATCGTCGCCAGTGCGGTTCCCAGCCAATCCAATCCACCAGGATGATCCTTTTCGCTAGTCTCGGGCACTTTCCAGATTGAGATCACGAGCACCGCGACCGCGAGTGGCAGATTCAGAAAAAACGCTGCACGCCAGGACCAGTGTTCGACAAGCCAGCCACCAAGGACTGGTCCAATCGCTGTAGTAATCGCTGAAAAACCGGACCACGTTCCAATCGCTCGGCCGCGTTCTTTTTCATTGAACGACGAACTAATGAGCGCAAGACTGCCGGGCACGAGTAACGCACCACCAATTCCCTGCACCGAGCGCGCGACAATTAGTTGTTCGATGTTGGCCGCCAAGCCGCAACCAGCAGAAGCAATCGCGAAGACAACAACACCGATGTTGAATATGAGACGGCGCCCATACCGATCGCCGAGCGATCCACCGACAAGCAAGAGTGCGGAGAGAAATAGTGAATAGGCCTCAACGACCCATTGAATTCCGATCGCGGTGGCGTTGAGGTTGGTTTGGAGAAAAGGAAGGGCCACATTGACGACCGTGCCGTCGATGAAAGCCATGCTCGACGCCAGAATCGTCGCCGCTAAAACCCATCTACCCATTTAATCGGTGTGAATCCGTGGCTAAAAGGGCTCGTCAATCGATGCGCTTTGTTTCGTGAAAAACTTTGGTCCATCCGGTGTGATGTAGAGACAGTCTTCGAGGCGAATTCCGAATTCACCGTAGATTACGACTGTCGGTTCATCACTAAAACACATGCCCGGTTGAATTGGCGTCTTATTGCCGCGCACAAAGTTGGTCCATTCATGACCATCGAGACCGATCCCGTGGCCGGTTCGGTGCGGCAGCCCCGGTACTTTGTAGTCCGGACCAAAGCCTGCATCAACGATCACTTTACGTGCGGCCGCGTCCACAGCTTCACAAGGAGCACCAACCTTGGCTGCCGCAAAGCCGGCGTCCTGTGCCTTTCGTTCGAGGTCCCAGATCTGTCGCTGTCGATCGGTCGCCTTGCCGAATACAAACGTGCGCGTAATGTCTGACTGGTATCCATCAATGCTGCAACCACCATCCATTAACACGACGTCGCCCTCCTTCAGGCGTTGTGGCACGCTGCTGCCATGCGGGAACGCAGTGTATTTTCCAAAGCTGACGAAAATTCCACCCGACGTTCCGAGCGCGCGAAACGCGGCGGAACAGTTGCCGGCAAACTCGCCCTGCGTCATGCCTTCAACCATACTTTCTCGTGTCGCTTTGTAGGCCACTATCGCGATGTCGTTGGCAATCTGCATCAACGCGATTTCGGCCGGTGATTTGAACATGCGACAACCGGCAGTGATCGGATCCGCGCTCACAAATTTCAACGCAGGCGCTGCCTGGCGAATGCCGTCGTACAAAAAGAACCGGACGCGCTCTTCAATTCCGACAGTGCCCGTGCGAATACCGCGATCCTTGAATATCTCTGCGACGCGTTTGTAAGGACTCTCGTCTTCTTCCCACGTGCGAATGTCGGCTGTGCCGATCTTTATCAGTTCGCGCGCACGTTCTTCCTCAAACTTCGGACACACCCACGCAATCTCTCCGCGCGCCGGAAGCACTGCCGCAAACATTCGCTCGCTCGTGCCCCAACGCATGCCTGTGAAGTAGAACATGCTACTGCCGGGCTCGACGTAGATCGCATCGATGCGGTTGTCGCGCATCAACTTCTGCGCTTTCTCGATCCGGCCTTTGCGTTCCTCGAGCGTGATTGGAACGACGTTGTCGGTCATGCGACGCAAACGTCGAATCGGCTCAGGTGGCGTTCCCTGCTGCGCTTGAACAAGTGATTCGCCAAACAGCGTCGCTCCGGCGATGCCTGCGGACAAACGTAGAAAGTCCCTGCGATCAGTACACATTTAAATTTATCCGTCTTTTCCGTGTTAATCTGTGGCCAAGATCCAACCGCAAGAATGTACTCGACGCGGGTTTACAACGACAAGTGTTAATAGTTCAACGTCTGACGGCCTTTTTGTTGCTGTGCTTCTGTTGCGGCTCTGTGGCGGGACAGCGAGTCTTGCGTTGGGGCGCTGATCCGAGTGGCGGCGCGCCGTATGTCTTCACCGATCCGGCCAATCCCGATCAGTACATCGGCTATGAGAAAGAGATGGTCGACGCGCTGGCCCAAGCGATGGGCCGGCAAGCGGAGTTTGTACCGAGTGACTGGGAAACACTAGTCTCCGCCCTGCAACGAAAGTCGTTTGACGTGATCGTAAATGGGCTCGAACCCACAGGTGATCGCGCGCAGCAGATACTTTTCAGCAAGCCTTACTACATCTTTCAACTACAACTCACCGTGCGTCGCGACGACAATCGCATCAACTCGATCGACGACTGCAAAAACCGCACAGTAGGCACACTCGCAAACACTGCCGCCTCGCGACTCCTGGAACAACAAGACATTCCGATGCGCAGCTACGCCGATCCAGTCGGCGCCTATCGCGATCTCGAACTAAAACGGATTGATGCAGTCGTGATGGATGTTCCGGCTGAAGCTTTCTACGCGCGCAACAATTCGAAGCTGAAACCTGCCGGGCCACCATTCACGCGTGGCCTGTACGTAATCGGTCTGCGCAAAGGCGACGACGCGTTGAAAGCAGAAATCGACGCCGCGATCGACAAGATCATCTTTGACGGAACGCTCGAGACGATTCTGAAGAAGTGGGGTCTTTGGAACGACGCGCAAGTCGAGTTTCAGGCGCCTATTCGCGCCGGAACTCAGTCGGCTAAAGTCGAGGAATACACGACGACCAACGTCACGTTCAACTGGAGTGAAGCACTGTGGCGACTGACGCGAGCCGCCGCCGTTACTGTGCTCATCGCCCTTGGCTCGATGGTGATTGCCGTCGTCCTGGGATTGCCGTTAGCTGTCGGGCAATGGAAAGGTCCCGCGTGGTTGCGCGCGTTCTGCACGGTCTACGTGGAATTCTTTCGCGGCACACCGGTGCTGGTCCAATTGCTGTTTCTTTACTTTGGCTTACCGGTGATCGGGATCGCCATGCCCGGCTGGCTGACGGCACTTGTCGGACTCGGATTGAACTACGCTGCTTACGAATCGCAAGTTTATCGCGCTTCGCTAGAGGCAATTCCGAATGGCCAGTGGGAAGCGGCGTACTCACTCGGCATGGGGCCGATACTCGCCTTTCGTCGCATCATCCTGCCGCAGGCGTTTCGCATTGCCCTCCCGCCAATGACAAACGACTTCGTGTCGCTCTTCAAAGATACGTCAGTAGCTTTTGCGATCTCCGTCTGGGAGTTGGCTACCGCTTATCGCGAACTCGCAAATGCGTCGGGACAGTTCTTGTTGCTGGGTGTCATTGTGTCGGCGTTCTATCTCGCGATGAGTTTGCCGATGGCCCATCTTGCTCGACTGCTCGAGAGACGACTGCGTGATCGCGCTACGGAGCGAGTGGAAGAGGAGGCTCTCGCATGATTCGCGTCACGGAGCTGCGCAAGCGTTTCGGCAGTAGCGAAATCCTTAAAGGGATCAGCTTCGAAGTGCCGCCAAAAACTGTTTTGGGTGTCATCGGTGCGTCGGGAAGTGGAAAGTCGACGCTATTGAGATGTCTCAACGGCCTGGAAACGATTAGCGGCGGGACCGTGGAATGCAATGGTGTTCAGCTTGAGGCAAGCCTTTCGCATTCGGAATATCGAAAGCGAGTGAAAGATCTTAGGCTGAAAGTGGGCACCGTTTTCCAGCATTTCTATCTCTTCCCACACCTGTCTGTCGTCGGAAACATCATCGAGGCTCCGGTGCACGTGCTGCGCACGCCGAAGAAAACTGCTGAGGCTGAGGCCAATGAACTTCTTGAGGCGGTGGGAATGACGCACGCGGCGCGCCGATATCCAGGGTCATTGTCAGGCGGTGAACAGCAGCGCGTCGCAATTGCGCGCGCACTCGCAATGCATCCGGCGCTGTTACTACTCGACGAACCGACGAGTGCACTCGATCCGCGTCGTATCAACAGCCTGCGCGCACTGCTGCGAACGTTTGTGGATCGAGGTCACACGATGATCATCATCTCCCACTCGATGGGATTTCTCGCGGGCGTGTCCGACAATATCTTGTTTATGGAAGGTGGGGTTGCGGTTGAGTTTGGACCAACCGATGCGGTGATGAACTCACCTCAGGACGCTCGCACGAAAGATTTCTTGTTATCCGCAGATTCCGCGGATTAGATCTGTAACCTCGGTTTTGCTCCCGAGAGCGTCTCCAGGTAACTCTCAAATTTCACCGGATCGTCGACGTTTGTGATCTTCGTGCCCAACAAATAACCGTGGCCGACGTATGGACCATTCAGTCTCTCACACCGTACCGGACTGACTTCCAACCCAATCACACCCCCGGGAACGTGCAGCGAAAGGTTCAGCCGGTTTGCGCCTGAGCAAAATCGTTCATCGATTATGGTCGAGGGCAGGACCATGCACATGCCTGCAGAGCTGAGGTCATGAGTGCGTCCGAGAAAAATCAGTGACGATTCACAATTCTGAACGTCGTTGTCCAGAAGAGACAGAGTGGCCGTCAACTCTACCTCACAACGCGCCTTTATCCTGCGCATTCTGCGACGTTCAATCGAGGAGGCAATCTTTTCCAAGCTGGGCAGTCTTCCTAGTCGGGCGAAATCGAGACCGTAGCCTGTTTCCGCAAGATGTTTAATTGTCGAGGCTCGGAGCCGAAGACCACGCTCTCCGGCTGGCCAGTAGTAGCACGAAACGATAAATTTGTACATGAAAGAAGCTGAAAAATCAGAGTTCTGCGAGCTGAACTCCAGCCCCATTCCGGGCGTTCCTGCAGTTTTCGTTTAACGAATGAGTTAAAAGCTCAATGCGGCTATAATCCCACTTTCCAACCCCATGGAATCAAACGACTCACTGACTCCGCGAGCACAGCTAATTTCCGTGTTACAAATGGCCTATTCGGGCGAGCTTGCGGCCGGGTACGCCTATCGCGGCCACTGGCACTCGGTCCGGGATTCCAAAGAACGAGCCCGTATCAAGCAGATTGAAGACGAGGAGTGGCATCATCGGAAGCTCGTCGGCGAAATGCTGGAGAGCCTCGGAGCTGGTCCAAACAAAGTGCGAGAGATACGTGCGACGGTGGTGGGCCGAGTGCTGGGGTTCATGTGTCACCTCAGTGGGTGGTTTGCGCCGATGTACGGCGCGGGACGGTTGGAGAGTCGAAACATTGTCGAGTATGAAATAGCTGCGAGACATGCGCTCCGTTGTGGTCGAGAGGATCTAATCGACTGTTTGTTGACGATGGCAGAAGTTGAGTGGGAACACGAGCACTATTTCCGCGCCTGCGTGTTGCGACATCGTTGGTCCAAGCGCATCTCGATCTGGCCCGAGCCGCCGCCGAAAGAGGCGATCCGGCGTTCGTTTGAAAAGGTCTAAGCCACAAAAAGGCACAAAAAGCACAAATGAAAATCCTGTTTCTTTTATTACTCCTGCTGCCACCATCAATCCAGGCACAGGCACAGTCTCAAAACAAGAAGCTCGCCGCTGAGGTAAAGGCTGAGTTTCTACATGCGTGGAATGGTTACAAGAAATACGCCTGGGGACACGACGATCTAAAACCGTTGTCGAAGACTCATCACGATTGGTATCCACAGCCACTCCTGATGACTGCTGTCGATTCGCTCGACACCATGATTCTGATGGATATGGACGACGAGGCGGCCAAGACGAAGCAGTACATTCTCGCCAATCTCTCGTTCGACAAAGACATTGAGGTCCAGAATTTTGAGATCACGATCAGACTCCTGGGCGGATTGCTCACAAATTACCAGTTGACGAACGACAAGCGCTTCCTGAATCTCGCTGAAGACCTCGGTAATCGTCTCTTGCCTGTCTTCAACTCACCAACCGGCATGCCGTATCGCTATGTGAACCTGAAGACCGGAAAAGTGAGTAAGCCGATCAGCAATCCCGCCGAAACCGGTACGCTAATCATCGAGTTTGGCACGCTGAGTAAGCTCACCGGCAAACCGATCTTCTTCGAGAAGGCCAAGCGAGCACTTGTGGAAACTTACAACCGTCGTTCGAAGATCGGTTTGGTCGGCGAGTGGATCAACGTCGAGACAGGCGAATGGACCAACACCGATAGTCACATCAGCGGCGCGATCGACAGTTATTACGAATATCTTTTGAAATGCTCTTTGCTGTTTGGCGATCAGGACTGCAAGCGTATGTGGACCGACAGCATCGCCTCCATTAACAAATACCTCGCCGATGAAAAGAAGAATGATTTCGGTGGCGAGCTTTGGTACGGGCACGCGGACATGAATACCGGAGCACGCCGCGCAACGACGTACGGTGCACTCGACGCATTCTTTCCCGCGGTACTGGCGCTGTCAGGCGATTTGAAGCGCGCGAAGCTTTTGCAGGATTCATCGTTCAGGATGTGGAATCACGCAGGCATCGAGCCGGAAGAGTTTGATTACGCGGCGCGCAAGATCACTTCGCCGGGCTATCCGTTGCGACCGGAGATCATCGAATCGACCTACTATCTATATCGCTACACGAAAGATCAGAAGTATCTACTGATGGGCGAGAAGCTCTGGCGTGATTTCGTGAAACACTGCCGCACTGATGAAGCTTATGCGGCGCTGAAGAATGTGGAGACTAAAGAAAAGACCGACTCGATGCAGAGCTTTCTCTTCGCAGAAACTTTCAAATACTTCTATCTGCTCTTCGCTCCACCAAACACGCTCGACTTCGATCAGGTGATCTTCAATACGGAAGCGCATCCGATCTCAATCCGTAAAATCCGTGGCTAAAAACTGAATTGAGCCCGTAACGCTAAGCTGCGATTGCTCGTCGAGGCACTTCCACCAGTGCCAAGCGGCACAAACTGCGCTAGCGAATTCGAAACCCCAAACAACGGCGACGTCAGATTACCGATCGGCGGTCCAGCGTTTGTGTGATTGAACAAATTCGCCATCGCAACACTGAACGTCAGCCGGTAAGGTCGAGTTTCTGACGGCCGCTGACCCGGCGCGGGCTTTGGCAGTGGTCCAAAGTTAATCGTCTTCGACACGCGCAAGTTGACCGAGAAAAAGCCCGGCCCACTTCCAAAGTTTCTCGGAATGAGCGTACTACCCGGCAGCGGCGCGAGATCGAATGCTCCAAAAGAGGTTTGCACCACTGACTGCCGACTCAGATCTGTTGCAAAAGCTGGCCTGTCGGCAAAGATCGAGTCGTTGTTGCGATCGGCGCCCGTGATGATATTAAAGGGTGCGCCGGAGAGAGCGACGATCAGTGGTGCAAAGCTGAGACCCCAGCGAGTTTCGATGTTGCCCGCCAGGGTGAATCGATGGCGAATATCAGTCGACGCCCTGCCGAATTCAGTGCCGAGGTTGTACGACTCTGACGGGAAACTTCCTGGTCCATCAGTGTCGCCTTCGGCCTTGCCGAGCGTGTAGTTGGCATTCAACGAGAAGCGTGGATTGAGCCGCACTGTACTGGCAACGACGAAGAGTTGCTGTTTGTAGATACCGCTGGTTTCGTATTGATATAAGTTATTGTTCGTTGCGAAGGGACGTTGATTGAGAAACGCAGGTGCATTGATGTTGCGCGAACGCAGTTGATGCAGACCTCTGGTGTTTACGTAGCTGAGACTCAGAGTCACGTTTCGCGGCAGACTTCGCTCCACACTGAGCGACGATTGAATGTAGTAAGGTTGGGTCAAACCTCCTTCTTTGAGCCACATTGTTTGCGGCTGATTCAACGCCTCGAGCGCCGCATCAGTCGGGACATTTGGAAACAGATCGAGCAGCAGCGGGTCATCAACGACGTATTGAGTTTGGTTGCTGCCGTTGAATCGATTCGCCTGCAAAGTAATGTTGGTGCGGATCAGATCGTAAAACACACCGGCGCCGCCGCGCACGACAGTCTTCGGCGTCCCATTACCGCTTGCCCACGGTGTCCACGCAAATGACAAGCGCGGCGCAAAGAGTTTCCGGCTGTTGATGTTTGTCTGTACCTGATAACGCAGTCCAAGACTCAACGTGAAGTTTGGTCGCAATTTCCAGTCGTCCTGAATAAACGGCGCGAGATCCCACTGGCGCACCTCGGCAAACGCGCCGCCGTTCGCGATCGTTAGCTGTGACGCGCCGCCGCCATGCAAACGAATTTCAGCAGGCGACAAACCGAGTTGCTGAAAGAGCAACGTGCGGCGATAACGTTCCAAACTGCTCAGATCGTCAATTGTTCCCGGAATGATGTTGTTTGACGAGTCGAGGCGCGGTCCCGGACCACCCGAGAAAGTAAATGTGCCGCCAAAGTTTGTCGGCGCGATGTCGTTGATCCGAGCCCAACGCAAGCGCGCGCCAAACTTCAAACTGTGCCGGCCCAGACTCATCGTCATGTAGTCGCGCAGCTCACCTTCGTTACGATCAAAAACGTATTTGCCAATCTGCGAACCGCCGCCTGAGAAAGAGTCGAGCACTATCAGCCCGGCGCTGGGATCGTTCGTCCGCTGCTTAATGCCATACCAGATGTATTGAAACGCCGCTTCGTTTGCGACGCGCGGGCTTAAAACTGCCGTCTCGATCACTTGCACAATGTGCAGTTGATCTTTGTAACTAAATCCGCGCGATGCGAGCGAGAATCCGCCGATGCCCTGGTTTTCGAGATCGTTCGAGTTGTAGTGGTAACGCGTGCTGAGCGTGTTTGCCTTGTTGAGTTGGAAATCAAATCGTGGGCTGATGAACATCAATCTTCGCGGCGTCACAATCGCTTCGCTGATCTGGACAGGTTGCAGCGACGAATTGAGCGCCGTGGCATTCACAACCGCGGTGTCGTCAATCTCGCGGCGGCTGAAGGCGAGGAAAAACGACGAGCGTTTCGAGAGTGGACCATTGATGCCGGCGTCATATATACGTCGCTGGTAGCCTGGACGATTGGCCGCGTATGGATTGCGTGAATTCAGCACGGCATGGCTGAAAGTAAAGGCGCCGTTGCCGTGAAATTGTCCGGTGCCGGGTCTAGTCAGTATCTGAATGTTGCCGAAACCGATGCGCTCCCACTCAGCCGAGAAGGGATTTTGATTGATGACAATCTCGCGGATCGATTGTTTATCGGGCAAACTTGGACCAGCAGTGAAGCCATCAACGAAGACCTGTGCGCCACTCGGACCGGCCGCCGGTCCTGCAAGTGCGCTTAACTCAGCCGCAAGCTCGGTTGGATCGTCGGAGAGCGCGTTCAGGTCGTTGCCTTTCATCACGAGCGCACTCTTGTTACTACTCGGATCGAGATTGACTGTTGCACCCGGATCGACAGTGACCTGGCTTTCAAGTGCCGCGACTCTGAGCATGACGTTGATCGATCGTACCTGCACACTACTCAGAGTGATGTTCGCCTGCTGAAACTCGGCAAATCCCGTTTGCGCCACTTTGAGCGTGTAAGTACCAGGGGCGATGCCGCTCAAGTTAAACGCGCCGCTTGCATCAGTAACGGTGGTTTGTTCCTTGCCCTGTTGGTCGACGAGTGAAACTGTCGCACCGACAATGATTCCACCGAGCTCATCTGAAACGACACCACGCACGACGGCACCACGTTGAGCCACTACAGAAGAAGTAGCCACAAAAAGGCACAAAAGGCACATAATGAGTTTTGCTTTCATAAAAATCCTTCTTCAAATCCGCGTTTATCCGCGTTACGGTTGCGGTATGACACTAAAGTCGAATGCGTTTGGTAAACCAGCGCTCAGACGCACTGTCTGTGGACGTCCGGGTTGCGGGGCCATCGCTTTCAAAACCGCATCGATACCCGCTACTAACTTGATCGCGGTTATGTGAGCGTCGTCTTTCTCTCTGATTCCCGTTATCGAAACCACATCGCCGGCCTTCAGATCCGACAGAGCGACGACTGGCAACGCCTCGATCAGTTGCTGCACCTCGCCGGACTGATTCGCCGCGCGCGCCTTCTGTGCGATCGCGGGAACTAAGGCTGCCGGAATGCGACGAATAGTTGATTCTTTTAGCGTGGCGACTTGGATTGGTTTCTTTTGATCGAGCGTCGTGGCTGAGATCTGGCCGTTTTGAAGATCGACGGCCGTTAACGTTGCGCCGATCGTCTTGAATGAACCGGAAACGACAGCTTCAGCCTTGAACGACTTGCCATCGGCGCTCTTATCACCAAGCGCGCGTAGTTGATCGCCGACCGCGACCTCGCCGAAGTTGCTCTGCTTTGTGTCTTCGAAGTTGATCGCCGCGGTGGTGTAACGTCGAAACTGCGAGCCACTCGCATTAATCGCAATCAAACTGGCCGACGTGGTTCCACGCAATTCGAGATTGATCTCGTTCGTCGAGGGATTCAGTGCTTTCACGACTCCCGCGATACCACGCGTTCGCCACGCTTCGAGATCACGTTCACGCTTTTTGGAAACGTCTTCCTTCGAGAGGACGACGATTCTCAATGCAGCAAACTCATCCTGGGATTTGCTGCCACGAACAAGCACGCGGTCTCCATTCGCGATGTCGTCAAAGAGAATCGTCGTGGCCTTCTCGAGCGATTGCGCTCCTGCAGGGACACGCAAACATGCGGTGGTATCGTTGGCTCTGATAGCAATAGTTGCGTTCTGATCAGTCTTGATCGAGATCGTCTTCGCGGATTTATCGACAATCGCGACCGTGCCGACCACGCTCGATTGCTGGGTTGGGGTCTGCGGAAAACTCTCAATCTGAACCGACAATAGAACGACGAGAATTAGTAGCTTCATGCCATTCTTATACGCGCCTCTCGCACTTGCTGCGGTCAAGAATTGCCAAGCCTCCGTTAAGAAGTGTTAAGAGAGTTGTTCACGCAAAGGCGCAAAGAACGCAAAGAACAAAAAGAAGGCCTTTAAGGTCAGGCTTTGCAGCTTTGCGTCTTTGCGTGAAACTCTTCTTGACATTTCTTGACTGCATAAACCGCCCAACCGCATTAAAATGCAGTCCTCGATTTATGGAGACTCAAACCGCACAAACCTCCGAACACGTCCTGGTAATCGACGACGATGTCGAGCTTTGCAATCTCGTCTCGCGTTTTCTCGTGCGCGAAGGTTTTCAGATTGATGCAGTTAACGGCGGGGCACAGGGCATCGAGAAGGCACTCTCGGGCGATTACGCCCTGGTAGTTCTCGACGTGATGATGCCGGAAATGAGCGGCTTTGACGTGCTGCGACGCATCCGCGCTGAGTCGCCTATGCCGGTGCTCATGCTGACTGCCCGTGGCGACGCACTCGACCGGGTACTGGGTCTCGAGATGGGCGCGGACGATTATCTCCCGAAGCCGTTCAGTCCGCCCGAGCTCGCCGCTCGCATCCGCGCTATCCTGCGACGCGCGAAACCAGGACCAGCGTCAACACAGGGGCCTAACACAACCATCGCCGTTGGCGATATCGAACTCGATTCCGGATCGCGCGTAGTCCGTCACGGACATCAACTGATTAATCTCACTACTGTCGAATTCGATCTGCTCGAAGTGTTGATGCGTGCGGCTGGTCAGGTCGTCAATCGCGAAAAACTCACGCGCGATATTCTTGGTCGTGATTTCTCCCCTTTCGATCGCAGCATCGACACACACGTCTGCAACCTGCGCAAAAAGATTGGACCACTGCCGGACGGTACCGATCGCATCAAGGGTGTTCGCGGCATCGGTTATCTCTACGCGCTCCCGCTTCGTCCTCGCCCCTGAACACAGATGCGAACACTGTTTCTCAAAATCTTCTTCTGCTTTCTGGTGATCATCGTGCTCGTTGGCACGTCGCTGGAGACGTCGGCACTGCTGGCGCGCTTCTATGAAGATCGCTGGCAAGCGACGCTGCACAGCATCATGCCGATGGAGGCAGAAAAAGCAGCAGTGATGTACGAAACAGAAGGACCGGACAAGCTGCGCGCTTATCTCGATGAGCTGCAAAGCAGAAAGACGGTCAGGTTCTACTTCTTTGATGAAGACGGCAACGTATTGCTCGATCGACCCGCGCCACCGGCCGTGCTGGAGGTCGCAAGGAATAAAGAAGGCATGGCAAGAACCACGGCACAGGGACTCTCGGCAGTTCGTGTTCGCCTGGGCATCGCAGTCAAGCAGGTCACTGCACCAAGCGGAAGAAAATACAGTCTGGCTTTTCAGACCTCGCCTAGTCACCTGGTCCCGGTTTCGGAGGCGATTGGAAAGCATCCTTACTTGCGGCTACTGGCAATCACTCTCGTCGCAATGGCTTTGTGCTTCGCGTTGACACTCCACATCACGCGACCTTTAGGGAAACTGCGACAAGCCGCCAGCGACATCGCCGATGGCCGTCTAAAAACGCGAGTGAAACCTGCGATCGGCAGGAGACACGATGAGATCGCGTTGCTGGGTGACGACTTCGATCGAATGGCGGAACAGATCGAACGACTTGTCACCGCACAACGAAATCTGCTCGGCGACGTTTCACACGAGCTTCGTTCACCACTCGCTCGACTGATCGTTGCGTTGAGTCTGCTGAAGCAGGCGCAGAGCGATGAGGCCCCCGAGTATCAAACTCGAATCGGTATCGAGGCCGAACGACTCGACAAGTTGATCGGGCAACTCCTGACGTTGACGCGTATCGATAGTGGTGTTGACTCAACCCTGCGCGAGACTTTTGACCTCGCGAACCTCGTCCAGGAAGTCACCGCTGATGGTGACTTTGAAGCACGCGTGCAGAATCGAGCGGTACGATTTCTGGCGTCGGAGAGTTGCCCGATGACGGGTGTGGCGGAATTGATTCGCAGCGCGGTCGAGAATGTAGTTCGAAATGCCGTACGGCACACGGTAGAGGGGACGACAGTTGAGGTCACCATCGAACGTAAAGAACCGTTTGCATTGTTACGTGTACGAGATCACGGACCAGGGGTACCCGTTGAGATGCTCGATAAGATCTTTCTGCCCTTTCATCGCAACGGGCAAGGTGGTGGAGCGGGTCTGGGACTCGCGATCACAGACCGTGTCGTAAAGCTCCACAACGGTACAATCGAGGCTTACAACGCACGAGAAGGTGGACTCGTGATCGATATCCACCTTCCTCTTTTGCCCACGGATTTACGCGGATAAATACAGATTTACTTGTACTCCACGCCCAGATTCTCAAACAGAAACGCATAAATATCTCGCGTCTGCTCGATCGACTTCGTGGTGTTGCTGGCACTGTGTGCCGAGTTTACATCGATGCGAATGAGAATCGGGTTTGAACCACCCTGCGCTGCCTGCAATGCAGCCGCATATTTGTAGTTATGCGCGGGCACAACGCGGTCGTCGTGATCGGCGGTCGTGATCAGAGTCGACGGATACTTCGCTCCCGGCTTCACGTTGTGTATCGGCGAGTAAGCATAGAGCGCCTTGAACTCCCCTTCATTGGCTTCGCTCGAACCATAGTCCGCAATCCAGTTCGAACCGATCGTGAACTTGTGGAAGCGCAACATATCCATCACCCCTGCCTGCTCAACCACTGCACGGAACAGCTCGGGACGTTGATTCGACACTGCACCAACAAGTAGTCCACCGTTTGAGCCACCTTGAATTGCGAGTTTGTTCGACGATGTGTATTTGTTTTCGATCAGCCACTCGGCCGCGGCGATGAAGTCGTCAAAGACGTTTTGCTTCTTGAGCTTCGTGCCGGCCTCGTGCCATTTCTCGCCATACTCGCCACCGCCGCGCAGGTTTGCCACCGCATAGACCACGCCCTGTTCGAGTAACGCCATACGCAGCGAACTGAAAGACGGCGCCTGGACAACATTGAAGCCACCGTAGCCATACAACAGAGTCGGATTGTTACCGTCGAGCTTAAGTCCTTTCTTGTAGACGAGGAACATCGGAATGGGCGTACCGTCTTTGCTCTTATAAAAGACCTGCTTCGTCTCAAAGTCATCAGACTTGAATCCCGGAATGTCGACCGTGCGGAAGACTGTAGATTTCTTAGTGGCGATGTCGTACTTGTAGATCGTCGGTGGAGAATTGAACGACGTGAAAGTGTAGAACACGTGTTTGTCGTCATTTAAACCACCAAAGCCATTGGCCGTTCCGACACCCGGCAACACGATCTCATTCTCGAGCTGGCCGTCGAGACTAAACACATACGCGCGCGTGGCGACGTCTTTACGCCACGAAGCGAAGAGCTTGCCACCGGCAGTGCCGACACCCTGCAACGGCTCGGTTCTTTCCGGCAAAACATCCTTCCAGTTCTTTTCGTCCGGGTTCTTTGGATCGACGAGGATGACGCGACCGTTTGGCGCATTTCGATCGGTGCGGATCAGGAACTTGTCGCCGACGTTATCGATAACACCAAAACTGTCGTTGCCAATCTCCGGAATGATAGGAGAAAACTTGTCCTCACCCTTCGAGAGATCTTTGTAGAAGACGGCGTTTCCTTTTTTACCCTTGCCCTGGTCTGAGGTGCTGAGAATCACGAAGCGCTCATCTTCAGTCGTGCCCACTCCCTGGAACCGTTGTGGATTTTCCTTGTCTTCGTAGACCAGTACGTCGGCTGACTGTGGCGTGCCGACCTTATGAAAGTAGGTAGTTCTGAATTGGTTTCTGCCGCTGAGTTCTTTGCCCTTCTCCGGTTCCGGATAACGGCTGTAGTAAAAACCGTCTCCTTGCCATGAGGCTCCAGAGAATTTCACAAACTTGAGCTCATCCGAGAGCAACTTGCGAGAGGCCACTTCCATCACTTTAAGTGTTATCCAATCGGAGCCACCCTGCGAAATGCCGTAAGCAACATATTTGCCGTCTTTTGAAAGTGAGAACCCACTCAGAGTCGAGGTACCGTCGGCCGAAAACTTGTTTGGATCGAGAAATTCTTCCGGCTTTCCGTTAACGCCTTTTTGGATGTAGAAGACGCTCTGGTTCTGCAATCCGTCGTTCTTGGTGAAAAAGTAGGTGTCGCCACGTCGGAACGGCGCGGAGATACGTGGATAGTTATAAAGCTGCGTCAAACGTGCTTTCAGTTTTTCGCGGTACGGGATCGAGTCGAGGTAAGCGAAGGTGACTTTGTTTTGCGCAGTAACCCACGCTTTGGTCTCCGCGGAGGTTTCGTCTTCAAGCCAGCGATATGGATCGGCCACTTTGGTTCCGAAGTAATCGTCGACCTGATCGACTTTCTTACTTTCGGGGTAGGCGATCTTTGAGTGATCGGAAGACGAGCGGCTGACAGACCCTGTCCCTGTGCCGGGTGCAACACTTTGCGCGCTCGACCCGGTCAAAAAAGGCGCGATTGCGGCCAGTGCAAGGACAGCAGCCACAAACAAAAACGCAAACAAACTTCGACTCTTATTCATGTTTCTTATCTCCGCGGGCAGGAATTTGAACGGAAATCTTAATAAAAGCTGGGGCTAAAGTCCATGTCAGGTAAATAGCCACGGATGACACGGATCTAGTACAATTCGTTCGATGTCTAACCCACTAGAATCACGTGCTAATCTCTTCGCCGACTAATTTTTCCTCCCTTTATTAACCGATACTTTTTCCGCCTGACCTTGAAGGTTTTGGCGTTCTTTTGGCCATCATGACAAGGGAGTCAAAAATGTCTACCAGCGTACTCGCACCACCAAAGCGTCCCGAGATTAAGACCGCGCTGCCCGGTCCAAACGGAAAGAAAATCATCGAAGCGGATGCCAAGTTTGTTACCCCTTCCTATCCGAGACCGTCGTTCAAGCTCGTCGCCGAACGTGCCAGCGGCGTCTGGGTTGAAGACGTTGACGGGAACATATTTCTGGACTGCAATGCCGGCGTAGCCGTCTGTTCAACCGGGCACTGCCATCCGGAAGTCGTTCGCGCAATCCAGGAACAAGCAGAACAACTGATTCACATGTGCGGTACTGACTATTACTACCGCCACATGCCGCAACTCGGTGAAAAGCTTGATGCGATCGTGCCCGTGCAGTCGCCGACGCGAACCCACTTTGCAAACAGCGGTACCGAGGCAATCGAGACGGCATTGAAACTCGCGATGCACGCGACGGGTAGAGAAAAGTTCATCGGTTTTTTCAACAGCTTTCACGGACGAACACTCGGCTCGCTTTCACTGACCTCGTCAAAGTCAGCGCAGCGAAATGGATTCAAGCGACAGGCGCTCGACGTGGTCCACGTGCCTTATCCAAACGAGTTCCGCAATCCATTCAGTGCCGCTGACTGCGGCGATGGTGGCGCGAGCCAGGGCGCACTCAACTGGATCGAGGAGCGTTTGTTCAAAACGACCACACCGCCTGAAGAAGTCGCAGCAATCGTACTTGAAGCATTTCAGGGTGAAGGTGGATACGTGCCCGCTCCGAAAGGTTTTCTAAAAGGGCTGCGTCGTATTTGTGACGAGCACGGGATTCTTCTGATCGTCGACGAGGTACAGTCTGGAATGGGTCGCACGGGAAAGATGTTCGCGTGCGATCATTACGATGTTAAGCCTGACATTGTTTGCATTGCGAAAGGTATCGGTTCGGGTATGCCAATCGGCGCGTGTGTTGCGCGTGCGGATCTGATGGATTGGAAACCAGGCGCACATGCATCGACGTTCGGCGGCAATCCGGTTTGCATTGCGGCGGCGTTGAAGACCATCGAACTGCTCGAAGGCGGGTTGGTACAGAATGCGGCGGAAGTCGGCGCATACCTGAAAGCGGGATTGGAAAAACTTCAGGAGAAATACGACTGCATCGGCGACGTGCGTGGCATGGGACTGATGCTTGGTGTGGAGTTTGTTACCGACAAAGCGACGTTGAAGGCCGATCCAGAGTTGCGTGATCGGATCGAGATGGCCTGTTTCGAGCGTGGACTGATCATCCTTGGCGCAGGGACAAGCACCATCCGCTGGTCACCGCCGTTGATATTCACAAAGGAGAATGTCGACGTCGCACTCGAGCTCTTCGACGAGGCGATCACTGCATCACTTTAAGTAAGGTTTCTGCGATTTCATGCATGCGGGCGCGTAAGCGGTCTTCATCGACGTTGCTTACGCGCCCGTCGCGATATACCTCACGACCTGCGACTACCGTCAGGATTACATCCCTTCCGCTTGACGCAAAGATCAAGTTTGAAATCGGATCGTATCCCGGAATCTGATGCGTGCCCGTTAACGACACGGCTGTAAGATCAGCCTGGGCTCCTTCGGTGAGTTGCCCTCCGAACGTCGCTGTTATTAGTGCCTCTTCAGCGCTCAGGTGTGCTCCGGCAGCGCGTGATAACAACGTCGCGAACCGCGCCTCCTCCAGAATGTCACACGTATTGTTGCTTGCGACTGAATCGCTTCCCAATCCAACCGACACTCCAGCCGCGATAAACTTCGCAAACGGCGCGCGTCCGTGGCCCAGCTTCGCGTTCGACTTCGGACAGTGTGCGACCTTAGCTCCGGAACTTCGAAGTGTCTCGATATCTTCGTCGTCAACTCGAATGCAGTGAGCAAGCAAGGGACGAGTTTCAAGAATGCCAACCTGCTTCAAATACTGAATCGTCGAGCCACCGGGCGCTTTCCACTCGATCTCGCGCCGCGCTAATCCTCCGGCAAAAGCGCCGCAACCTTCTCGCACTAACTTATCTTCAGCTTCTGATTCAGCGGCATGCATCATCAGCGGCAAGCTTTCCGAGTTTGCTAGATCTGCGATCAATTCCAGTTGCGGCCCGCAGACCGTGTAAGGCGCGTGCGGCGAAACACCGGCACGCACGAACGCGGTCTCAACAGCTCGGAGTTCTTGTAGCTTACCTTTGAGCTTCTCAAAGTTCTCAGGAACCAATCGTGGATCTGGTCCAAACGATTCCTGATAAACAACCCCTCGCAACCCGACGTCCTGCAACGCACGCATACTCATCATTGCCGAGTCACTCGCATCATCAACACGCGTGATTCCTGCTCGCACTGCCTCACACGCGCCCCACGTTGCCGAAACACGAATATCATCAGGCGTCAGACGTTCGAGTCGGGCGATTGTTAGTTTCCTGAGCCACGCAAAGAAGTCGCGCTCCTCGTTTTCGAGGTAGCCGCGCATCGCGGTGAGTTCCAGATGTGTATGAGTGTTAACTAGCCCCGGAAGAATGATCGCTTCCCCGAGAGATTCAATCCTGAACTCGGGAAACCTCTCGATGATCTCACGCTGACTGCCGACGCCAACTATCAGATCATCTTCAACGGCGACGGCGCCATCCTCGATCGGTGCAGCCGAAACGGGAACGACCCAACGCGCCGAATAGACAGTGCTCATTTTGCGGTTGAAGGCTCCTGCAGCGCGGCGCTCGAGTTCTTCGCGCTCTTGAGCTGTCGATAACGTTGCATGATCGAAATCACATACGCGCGGGTTGAAGGAATGTCGATGCGGTTGATGAATTCCGCTCCTGACTGAGTATTCCCCGGCTGGTTGGAACGACTCCACTCGACTGCACGACTTGGTCCGGCGTTGTATGCGGCCACCATCCGCGTTTCAGCTTCAGGCGCGTCCTGAAACTGCTCGTAGATCTTTTCGAGATACCAGCAACCAATTTGGATGTTTCGTTCCGGATCGCGCAGCAGGGCTTGTGGATCGTTCGCCATCTGAGTCTGAAGTTCGCGCATACCGGTCTCGTTGGCCCATTCACGACCGACAGTCGGTGTCACTTGCATCAGACCGATTTCACCATCTTTGCCGATTTTCCACGGACTGAAGTAAGTCTCTTCGTAGATGATGCTCCAAACGAGATCGGGATCGACGCGGTAGATGGATGCTTGGCGTGCGATTAAGGCGTCGAAACGGTGGGTCCAATAACTATTGAAAGCGTAAGCGGCAAGCAGCAGTATGAGGATTAAAAGAATGACAACGAGAACACGCTTCATCAGCAATCAATTAATTTCTTCTTCTCAGACCTGACCAAAAATTCGCGCGCGGAACTGCGTAGTCGATTCCTTCGTAGCGCGAACGTAGTGCGTGTTCGTCGAGCACGTGGCCTTGAAGCCAGACCTCGGCGTCGAGGGTGGCGCCAACCGCCAGCGACCCTCGAAGCGCGCGACGGTTGACCAGCACTTCTAGTTTGATGCGTTCCAGATCGAGATGAATCCAGAAAAGCTCGCCTCCGGAAAGCGGATTCCTCAAAGGCTTGAACGCGATAATTCGACCCGAGAGACTCCAGTCGTTTTCGTGTGCGGCTCGAGCCGGCGCGGCTTTTTCGAGTGGCACCCAACGGGTCTTGCCTTTGCTGCGACGCACGCGCGCGCGATAAGCGAGACCGCAAAGTCCGATGTGCAACTCCTGCGCGCCAAATCCCGTTGGGCCAACCTCAGTCAAATTCTGTAACTCGAAAAGAACTTCGCAGTCAGTTCCTTCGCGATAACCGTGGATCACCGCTTCGCCCTCTTCGTCGTATTCCGTCAACGCCCACGGCGCAATCGTCTGAATGTAACGAGCGCGAAATCCGGGACGGCAATCCGCGTAGAAGAGGTCGCCGCTGCCTGACTCGTAAAGCACGGTCCAGACTTCGAGACCTTCTCCGAGTTTCCAGCAACGCCCGTGAAGGACAGCGCCACGTCTGGTGAGTTGTGTGGCCTCGCCCTGGTCACCTGCTCGCTCCGCTAGATAGTTGAAAGCCTTCTCGTTTGAAACTTCCAACCCGATCGTTTCGAAAGTAGGATTCATGATTATCTGGTGCTTGGTACTTTGCTCTTTGTGCTTTGTAGGTTCAGGTCACTAATACAAAGCACAAAGTTTACTGTGCGCACATTATTACGCGCTACGCTTTCGCTGTCTATGCTTCGCGGGCTTGCCGTTGGTGTTTTCAGCGCGCGGCGCACGAGTTCTGAAACCACGAATGACGCGTTGTGGACCATGCGCCGGCTGTGTACCAGACCGTACCATCTCGGTAAACAGATCAACATCATAGTCTGCTTCACGCGACATCTCTTCACGAATCGCGTGCAGGACCTCTAAAAATTTTGGGCGACGATACATTGTTCTTAATTGCTTTGTTTTTGCTCCGGAGGAGCAGCATGTTTATAGCTTCGATTTCTAATTTGAATTCTCGCTCCGTAAGGAGCGACATGTTCGTCGGCACATAGCGCTCCTACGGAGCGCCCATGCCTGACTGGTTAAAGCTATAAACATCCTGCTCCTCCGGAGCAAAAACCTAAAACTTTCGACTCCCGAGCAAAACCTATACTACCTGCTCTGTGGCTTCGGACACCAAAAACTCCGGCGTCACGATCATCGGCACATAAAACCCTGCGGCCGTATTGAACAACCGGATTCGCGCTTGCCGGCGCACGTTTGCAAGATGGCCGAAATTCCACGTCACCAAATAATCGATCTTGTGAACCGACGCAATGGCTACGTGCAACGCATCGGCAATGTACTTGCGATGAAAGATCCCACGTGAAATATAACCATCCGCGAGAATCGCAGCCTCTTCCGTGAGATCCACCTGCTCCAGATTGCTGATCAATTTCAGATACGAACTGCGATGCGGCTCCTTCAAGCGTCCCAACTCCGACGCCACGAGCGGCGAAACAACCGCGCGATAGCCGGGCATCTCATGTTCCCACCATCTGATCGTCAAATCGCGCCGAAAAGGCTCACCGTTATCGAGGTAAGCGCCAATCACAGATGTTTCGAGATAAAGCGCTTGTTTCATGGAGTTACTACAACTTCCGGATTGATTTGTTCGACGCTTCTGGGTTTATTCAAAGGTTCCAAACGCATTGCCCCCCTTGCAAAATCAAAATAGATTCGGAAGTGCCGCAGAAAATTACCGCCAAGAATGCCGCTCTGCGTGAAGCCCGCAGTCTCGTTAACCGGTTCCAGATCGAGCACTGCGGCATTGATCTTCTCGAGCTTGCTCAAACCGAGACTCAGTCGCGGGAGTTGCAATAGCTTCACATCCTCCGCCACACCCGCAGCTCCAAACACGCGCATCTTGGAGGGCTGCAGTAGCTCCAACAGTTGTTCCTGCTGCGAAAGCTTTTCTGAAATCACCGTAATACTTGCTGCCGTATCGATAATAAAATTGACGTTCTTATCGAATCCATCGAGCCCGACTTCACCACTCAGAAATCCACTCGACGTCGTGCGTAATGGAACTTCAACCGAGCCGTCGTTTGGCGCCACAGGAATGAGCATTTGATAGGTTTCAGGACGTCGCACCATGGTCCAACTCTCGACCTGGTCCGTCTGATTCTGCCGCACCAGAGACATTCGTCTGGTTCCGTAATCGATCGACGTAAGAAACTTCGAGACTACAGACAAACCGAGATATCCGTCGACTGGAATATGGCTGTCGAAGAACTTTCGAATATAAACCGGAACGTTCTGGATCTTGGCCGTACCAATCTCAATCGAGTCGAGAAAGCCGTATACGATTTCAAACCTTCCGCCACCGCCAACAGCACGAGCCTGGCCACCCTTCGCAATAGGCTTCATGTTTAGACGCTTGGCCGTTTGTTCCGAGATTACTGACATGCCGGATCCGGTATCGAGTACAAAACGCAGCGGGTCTTTCTGTCCGTTAATACGAAGCTGAAGAATGGGACGGTTGTCAGTCGCTTCGAAGGGAACCGAAGAACGATACTCACCGGTCGGAACGTAAAGTGATCCTTGTCTGCCGAGGTAACGGAGAAAATCGATCAGCCCGACAATACGTGCGCGGCGATCGTAATCAGTCTTTGGCGCGATCATTAGAAAGCGCTCATAGGCGTCAGCGGCCTCCTTGTATTTCTCACTGCGAGCTGCCGCCTGGCCCAGAGAGAACACGTAGTCAGGTTCGTCCGGATCCATACTCGCTGCCCTACGCAACGCGGGAAGTGCAAGCGGCAGACGGTTCTCGTAAAGATCAACCATCGCCAGTCCAGCTACCGCGAGGGCTTCGTTCTCGTTAAGTGCCAGAGCGGTGCGAAACTCTTCCACCGACAAACGAAACTCGCCCGCACCGAGAATCGCAGTGCCGAGCAAAGCATGACCGCGGGCTGAAAGCGGATCGAGCATGATCACGCGCGCGGCATTGTCGTAAGCGCCCTGCAAATTCCTCTGCTTAAGTTGTGCAAAACTCAAACCCAAACGCGCCTCGATGTCCTGCGCATCTTTGTTGAGGAGTTCACGAAAGATCTTCTCAGCGTGTTCGTAGTCACCTTTGCGAACGGCCCGGTAGCCTTTGTTGTAAGCCTTCTTATCAGCGGCGCCGGCGGCGATCTGAGTCGCACCGGTGAGGGCAACACAAAACACAAAGGCGGCCACACTAAAGGCCGCCATCCGGAAAAGAGACTTCATCATATTACCTTGCATGATTCACACCTTCTGAATGATCGTCAGTTTTGAGCATGCAACCGTTACTTTAAGACTTCTCCCGTCTTCATGGACCAGAGCACCAGATCGAGCTCGTCAAAATCTATCCGGACGTCGCGAGCAAACCGAATCAGTTGCTGCTCAACTTCGAGATACTTCCTTCGCGTTGAAGGTGGTTTGGCTGTTTCGAGCACTCCGATTTCAGCCAAACATCGCATTACGTGCTTATCAAGAATCGCATGACCTTTCACGCCGATGTTGCGCAGGAAGTGACTGGCTTCTTTGTAACCCAATCCTTTGACCTGCTTTTCCTGGGCCAGCCAGTCGCGCCGCTCGAAAGGATCTCTAAAACTGCGCAAACGCTTTCGCAACTTCATGCCGCAGTCTGCGTGAAAGTAATTTCTCGTAGTTACAATGTAACGCGGCCGAGCGACTGGGAAACGATGCGCACCTGCTTCCTTCAAAGCTGCGGTCATGGCATCAGAGTCGCCATCAAGCAACAGCGGCCGCACGGCATCAACCGAATTCAATCCCATGCGGGCCGAAGCCCCGGCAGTGAAAATGCAGTAAGCCAACTCTTCCCAGAGCCTGGCGTCAGATCCTTGGCGCCAAATCTCATCAAACTCACCGAGCCTCTTTCGAATCTCCTTGCGTCGCGCTCGGTGAGTGGCCACCACTCGTTCAACTGTGACAGGGTCTTGATTGCGTTGCACTGCAGTTTGTCAATACCGCGATTCTATGAGCGTGCTGGAAAGCTTGTCAACGATATGTTCAGCCACTTATCTGTGTAAATCCGTGGCTGATTCCTGCTATGATGGTTGCCGGGTGGCCCCGCCGACTTGAACATCCCCACAAAGCTGTCGTGCATCAAACGTTGCTCTCCGCGAATGCAGGTATGAGTTTAAGTATCACGAACAAGATAAAGACGAGTTGGTTGATCGCTGCGGTTGTGCTCTGCGTCGGGGTGAGCGCATCCGGCCAGGTGCCTTTTGCGAGTCCGCAACCACTAGCCTCGCCTCAGACGTCGCCAACTCCCACACCCAGTGAAGGCAGACCACTCTATGGTTTGCAGGGAGTACTCATCGAGACTCTCGACGGCAAAGTCGTCTCTTCGCAAGCTGAGAATGACCAGTTCAATCCCGCGTCAACGCTGAAACTCGCAACCGCTCTCGTAGCGTTGCGCACGCTTGGTCCCGACCATCGTTTCGCAACCGGTGTGTGGACTGATGGGGTGCTTGATAAAGCAACCGGTGTCATTAACGGTAGTCTTTACATCTCCGGCCGCAATCCTTCATTTCATTACGAACACGGTGTGCTGCTGGCGCGTGAGTTGAACAAGCTCGGTATCAAGCAAGTGACTGGCGATCTGATCGTTGCGCCAGGGTTCACCATGAACTTTAGCGCCTCCGCGACACGCTCCGGAGAGCGCCTATACGATACCCTCGATTCAACGCTTCGTTCCGCCGAAGCAACGCGTGCCTGGAACTATGAACGCACGCTGCTCAACGATCGTGCCGGCCTGGAAACAGTCCCGAGTGTGGCTGTGATGGGCGCGGTGGGAGTCGCTCCGGTTGCTTCATCGGCCAAACTGTTGTTGACGCAGAGATCGAGCAAGCTGGTCGATATTCTCAAAGTGCTCTTGTGCTACTCCAACAACTTCATGGCCGACCGCATTGGCGAAGCGCTGGGCGGCCCCGATGCAGTTCGTCAACGACTAACAAGTGAACTCGGTCTCGGCCCAGATGAAATCAGGATTGCCTCATTGAGTGGACTCGGCGTCAACCGTGTTTCACCTCGAGTGATGATGAAGATCTATCGTGAGCTTCGCGTGGAGTTACAGAAACGCGGACTCTCGCCGGCAGCAATAATGCCGGTGGCGGGTATCGATCCCGGCACTCTCGAAGATCGATTCACGGGTCTTGCCTGGCGTGGAAGTGTGATCGCAAAGACCGGCACACTGATGAGGACTGACGGTGGCGCCAGCTCCCTTGTGGGTCAAATGCGAGCTGCCAACGGCGAAATCCTGCTGTTTGTGATCATGAATCAGCGCGGGAGCGTTTGGAGATTTAGAGAGAATCAGGACTACCTCGTGATGCTGGTGCAGAACACGCGTGGTGGACCCAAAGCATTCGACTACAAACCGCTGATGCTGTCGATGCAGCTCTCTCACACCGAAAGCACTGTGGGAAACGGCGAGGAATACGAACCGCCTGCCCGCTCCGATAACTAAACAAAGTTCACAAAAATGCGCCCCGTCCATCCGAAGATGGACGGGGCGCTTTACCGTCCAACTACTCCTGCGGCGTGCGGCACCACAACAGCAGCGGACGATTCCCTTGGCTACAGAGTGATCAAATTTGTAAAGGGGTAGGGATTCCAGAGGATGGTTGGACAGGATTTACAAGATGTTTCAGGATGAACAGGATAAATCTTGTCAATCCTGTTCAAATCTTGTGAATCCTGTCCAACGACTTTGCTGGTGATGTTGCGTCCACCTAGTATTCTCGCACGCCGCTCACCGCATGCCCGCCGACTGCCTTGGCTTTATCAACCGCATCAGAACTGTACTGAATATTCGCCGTGCCGCCGCCGGACGTATCAAACGTTGGAGCCCCAAACACATCACTAGCAAGGCCCGTCGCCGAGAACTTCGCGACGAACATTGCTCCGTAGAGGTTTCCGTGGCCACCGCCGTTGCGAAAAACACGCCCTGACCCGAGAACCATAATCACGCCATTGAAATTGAAGTTTCCATCGAGCGTAAGATCGCCGGTCACAATCAGCGTTCCCTGCCCTGACGGATTGCCTGGACCAATTGTCAGGTTGCCATCGACGAAAGTTAAAACGCCGTCGGGATTATTTGCGCCAAGTCCTGCCGCACTGGTCTTCGCAGCCGTTTCCGTCGTGAAATATCTCCCCTGGTTGATGGCTGCATTCTTCATTCCTTCGGTACCGTAAAGAAACTCTCTTGCGTTGGTAACCGACTGAAGAAAGCTCGGTGTGTTGTCATTGACCAGCACCGCAGGATCCCCAGGCGTCACGTTTGGTCCGCTGCCACTGCAGTTGCTTCCATCCGGCAAACACCCGTCGATGACGTTGTTGGTCGTGTTGTAGTCGCCGTTACTGACTGCGTATGCCGCGAGGCTGGTTCCCGTTCCCGAAGCATCAGTGCCTGAGGTCGACGTCACATTACTTCCACCGAGGGCAAAGGCGAGCGGATTTCCTGATTCGTTCGGCAAGGTGACAACCGCGTTCACGTCGTATTCGAGCGTATAGCGATTGACGACGATCTCCATTTTCTTTTGACTGTTGTTTGGACCAAGCCCAAATACACGGATTCTCAGGCGATCCGGCTTGTAAGCAGCGTCGGGACAATTGGTGAGAGTGTCCAAATTGTCAGGATCCACAATTGATTCCACTTGAAATCTGGTTGCCCCGTCGCTGGCAACGTTTACATACCCGCCGGCAGTTGCCGTCCAAAGAGTCTTGGTGCATAGGACGTTGTGGAATGAAGCACGCGTGCCCGCCGGACTCGATTCTACGTTTCCTCGCAACACTTCGAGAGTTCTCGAGACACCGGCTTCGGCTGCGTAGTAAGCCTGCATCTCGGCGGTCGAGTCACGGGCTGTGATGCCGGTCATCGTCGTCGTCAAAATCAAGGTGCCACCAGCGGCCAGCAACAACAGTGAGAGGAGAACCGCGGTGATCAGTGCCGCGCCTTTTTCGTTTGCACGGTTTTCGAAAGTCGGCTTTTGTGATCTCATTAGTCTAGTAACTCCAAAGTCCTGTGTTGCGTAGCGTGACGTCGGAACAAAGTAAGACTGAGTACGGTGGTTGATAACCGGGAGAACCAGGAGTTCCAATTTCGTCCAGTGTCACTGAGACGGCGATGACGATGTATTTCGCAGTAGTCTTATCAACCACCTCCGCTGCCGAGACACTGGTAATGTCATCATCGCCAGGCAGAGCGGTGTACGTTACTTTCTGATCGAAGTAATGAATGTTCATGCTGTCAATGCGGTTGGCCAGCACCGTACTACCAGTTCCAAACAGGTCGTGCCGCGCGAGGTACTTTGTATTGTCGGCGTCGTTAATGAAGTAAGTGATATCTTCACCAGCCTCGCCGACATTTCCCATTTGGGTACTCGTCCATCCCCCCTCGACGTCGAACCGGTTGAAATTGCTGCGGATGCGTAGGCGGTTTATTCCCGAATCTGCAACGACAATCCCGTTGTTGGTCAAATTGAATCCGGTATTCGCGATTTCGCGCGACATAATGTTGAGAGCGCGTTGCACGTCGGCAAGCGCGTCCGACTTTTGATTCTCGCGAGAGCGCACGCGAAGAGCATTTGCCAGCAGAGTTGCGGCCGCAGTCATCAACGCCATCGTGATTGCCATCGCGATTAGAAGTTCAACCAGAGAGAAACCACCGCTCGTAGCATTCTTGTTCGACGAACTCATAAATTCCTCACTATCTGAATGGCGTTAATAACTGCCGGTGACCTGCGTGGATCGCAGCGTGTACACGGTGACCGTTTCAAAATTGGTCGTAGCAGTGGCCGGAGTAACCGACATCTGAATACGCTTGAGCGTGCAGGCGCCCGCATCTGGTTGTCCGGCGGGAACAAAGTTCAGATCTGAAATGGTCGTATTGACCGTATAACTGCGGCCTGCATTTGTAACAGTCTCCGAAACGCCGGCAGTAGCAGTAGCGCCCAGGCCGCCATCCGGATACGAATAAGCCAGACTTCTCGTCTGCGTTGTGAACGGTATTGTCCGCAACCACTCCATTCGCTTCTGCGCAATGGCCATCGCCAGCTCGCGATCGTCTGCTTTGCTGTTTGCCGAAATCGAATAGGTAAACAACGAAGCGATGCCCAGTCCGATGACCATCAGGATCACGAGCGCGATCGCGGCTTCAAGTAGAGTGAATCCGCTTTGCGAGGCGGCAGTTCTTCGAAGCGGTTTTTGCGTATGCGTGCGGTTCATATTGATCCTCAGTTGCTTACGATAACCGTGAGTATTTGCGTGGAACCGCACGACGGATCGGTTAAAACTTTTACCGAGAATGTTCCGCGGTTACCGGCGCCGTTCTTAGTCGTAACTGAGATTGTGCTCGATCCACTGCCGTCAATTCTTACCAGCGACATTCCTATGACCAGACTGTTTCCACTCCCGTCCTGTACAGCGCTGATAGTGCGAGTTCCGGTGCCGCCCGACATCGTAAACGTCGCTGTTCCCGTCTTCCTCGTGGAGTCGCTTTGGCTTAAGGAAAGAGTGCTCGGACTGATCGACGCTGAACACTGTGGAATCGGAGTTGGGGACGATACAGGTGTGGCAGTTGGACTGGGCGACGCATTTGGGTTTCCGTTTCCATTGCCGTTGTCGCCGTCGTTGCCATTGCCATTTCCATTGCCATTGCCATTTCCATTTGGCGTCGGAGTCGGAGTTGGCGTTGCAGTAGGTTCGGGAGTCGGTGTCGCTTCATCAATTGGGTCTGTTTCATCTCCACCGGGGGACGGTTCAATATTGGGAGTTCCTGCCGGTTCCGGACTCACGTCGGGTTGAACCTGACTAATCTCGATCTCCGGAATCAATTGGTCTGGAAAATGTTGTTCGTCGACGGTAATGTCACCTGAACCGGAGACGTCCACCGGAATGGCCTTATCAAGAGATTGACTGCGAACCTGAAATACACAGGATTTGGTAACTACGCACGGCACTGTGAGTCTGCCGCGCCAGTCAAACGTTACCTTTAATGGGTCTGTCACGAAGTCGATTCCGGGGTCGAGTTGAAAGGTTCTCGTTTCCACAACACCCGCACCGAAGTCCATCGTGATCGCGTAGGTATTTGTACCCGCGCCAAAAGTTTCAACTGAGGCTTCGTTACCATCCGTTGCGTGCCGGCGGACAGAGTCAGCGCGTGCCTTCTCGATGTAGGAAGCAAACAACCTGGCCGAGCTCTGAAGACGAAATTCGGCGCGTGCGTTTCTGATCCCCAGAACTCCAAAAGTCGACACGATGGCGACAATCGCAATCGTGATCACCATCTGCATGACGGTGAACCCATGTTGCTGCTTTTTGTGGTTACGTTTCATCTTGCGCGTCTACCTCCGACAAGGAGTTCTCTGGAAGGCCGGACAACTCGTCCGCTCCGCTGTCGGCAACAACTGTTCCGTTGGGAAAGGGGCCGAAAATCGTGACTTTTTGTAGTCGGCGAGGCGCTGCTTCTGGCGAGCTGTTACTTTTGGTGACGATGGTGGGTAATGAGGTTCCTACTAGAATTGGCGGCCTCCGTGGAGTGCGCCAACTTGTTGGCGCTTTGGTATTTTTACCAAAGCGGTGACAAGTCACCGCACTCCAAAGAGGTATCCTTTCTTCAAAAGTTCCTTGACACCCGCCGACGGAAAAATCGATCATTGCAGCCAGTGGCCGATATCCTACTTGTCGAAGATAAAGACAGCCTGCGTCGCGTACTGCGACTAACTCTCGAAAATGCCGGTTACAGCGTCGCGGAAGCGGTTGACGCTCGCGCGGCTCTTAACGAAATCGCAGATTCTCGTCACCGGCTTGTCCTCACTGACTTGCGCATGCCGAATGGCTCGGGTTTGGACGTGCTGCGTGCAGCTCGTGCCGCGGATGCGGACGTGCCCGTCATCGTCATGACGGCTTTCGGCTCGATTGACGAAGCTGTTCAGGCGATGAAAGACGGTGCACACGACTTCCTGCAAAAACCAGTCGATTCCAATCATCTGCTGCTGCTGGTCGAGCGTGCGCTCGAACAAGCTCGGCTGAGAACTGAGAATGTGCTGCTGCGTGAAGAATGGTCGCGGCGTTATGGGTTCCCGCGAATCATCGGCGAGTCAGAAACACTCAAACGTGCAGTTGGCGAAACGCAGCGCGTCGCGCAAACTGAAACGACTGTCCTGCTTCTGGGAGAGTCAGGCACGGGCAAGGAACTCTTCGCGCGCGCGGTCCATCATCTTTCTCCGCGCCGCAACCATCCGTTTGTCGCGATCAACTGCGCCGCGATTCCTGAGACGCTGATTGAGAATGAACTCTTTGGTCACGAGCGCGGTGCTTTCACCGGAGCTACCGATCGGCGCCAGGGTAAGTTTGAACTCGCTTCAGGTGGCACTGTTTTTCTCGACGAAATCGGCGAATTACCGCTCGGCGTCCAGGGGAAACTGCTGCGCGCAATTGAAGAAAAAGTAGTGGATCGCATTGGAGGACGCGCTCCCGTCCCGGTCGACGTTCGGGTTGTGGCGGCAACTAATAAAGATTTGAAGACAGCCATTGAGAATGGGCAGTTTCGTGGTGACTTGTTCTTTCGCCTGGCAGTGTTTCCTGTCGAAGTACCGCCATTGCGTGAGCGCGGCGACGATATCCTGCTGCTTGCGCATCACTTCGCGTTTGAAATTGGACGCGAGTTGCGCGGGCGTGAAGCGCAGTTGAGTCCCGAAGCAAGCGCAGCACTACACCGGCATCAATGGCCCGGAAACGTTCGTGAACTCGAGAACGCGATCGAGCGCGCCTGCATCATCTCCGATACCCTCGTGCTGGAACCGAGTGATTTGGGACTCGGACCTGAAGCCGCGACACAAGCCGAAACGATCCAGCAACTTGACCTCTCGGGAACGCTCTCCGAGGTGGCCCATCGTGCGCTGCGGCTGGTTGAACGCAAAAAGATCGCACGGGCGTTGGAAGCCAATCTGGGCAACAAGAGCAAGACCGCCGAGGACCTCGGCGTCAGCTACAAGACCCTCCTGAATAAAATCAAAGAGTACGGTATCTAACAGCGCAGTTAGACAGGATTCACAAGATGTTTCAGGATAAACAGGATGAAATCTTGTCAATCCTGCTCAATCTTGTAAATCCTGTCTAACTCTTGTCTTGGAAGTCCTTCTGGATTAGCACTTTCTCCTCTACAGCTAAATTAACCAAGGACAAGGAGTCCCCTGTAAATGCCCCAGTTTTTTAACCTGCAACGCCTGATACTAGCCTCAGCGGCGTTCGCTATCATGATAGTGGCCTCGTCGACCGCATTTGCCGACCCGATCACAATCACAGTCGGCAATCCAAACAACCAGAATACTGACAACGTCTTGTTCAATAACCCGAACCTGATCCACACCGGACTACTGGTACAAGGCGATTTCAACGGCTCGGGCGCTGGTTTTATCGTCGATTTCATTTCGACTTCCGGCAGCGGCAACCTCGGCGTGAGCGGTGGTCAGGCCGTGCTCGTAGGCGGTACCGGCAACAACCCGTTTTCCAATGTCACCGTTCAACTAGAGAATGGCGCCACGTTCACAAAAGTTATCCTGAACATCGATGTCACCGCCGGTCTACCACCACCAACACAGGTCCAGTTCACCGTTAACTACACCCTGGCGGGCGGGCAAGTCTTCAGCCAGGTCTTTTCAGTCGACACGAATGGACAGAATTTCTTCGGAATTGAAGCCGCGGAAGGCGCGGTAATCAACAGCGTCACCGTTCAGGGCTTAGGCGGCACAACCTTCCAGGACATCAACCAATGGCGTCTCGGTGGATTCGCGCCAGCCAACAACCCGGTTCCGGAACCGGCCAGCCTGTTCCTGCTTGGTAGTGGATTGGTGGGAACTGCCGGCGCGCTCCGTCGTCGTCTAAAGAACCGCAAAAATCAGGATTAATAGAAACTCAGGAGATTCAGAACAATGTATACGAGGCCAATGATTCTTCCCCTCGAATCGACCGGTCGAATCTACGTTCTGCAGGATGAAAAGGGCCAGGTAGTAGGAACTGGCTCAAGAGAAGTTTGTGAGACCCTGATGTACATCATCGGCGCAGGTTTATCGTCTGCGACTGATAACAGTCAGCCGAACGCTCACGGCAACGTTCGCGCTGCAATCACAATATAGCCGCTAGTAAGTGCTCCTTTTATCTGGAACAGGACTGGTACCTGTTCCAGAATTTTTTTAAATTTTTTCTGGAGACCTCGCCGTATTGGAAATATAGATTAGATATCCTGGAAAAACGGATAGTTGGTGCAGCGGCGGGCAGGCGGGCGGCTCGGTCCGCGCTTTTGTGTTTGGTCTCTTCCTGATCCGCGCTAATCCGCGTTAATCTGTGGCTCGTGCAACCTGTACTTTCCGCTCAACAGATCCGCGAAATCGACCGTCTTACCGTCGAAAACTATCACACGTCTTCCCTGCTCCTGATGGAAGCTGCCAGTGCCGCCTGCATGGAGGCTATCCGAGCTCGCCTGGATAGTAACCTTGAGAACAAAAAGGCACTGATTCTTTGTGGGAAGGGTAACAACGGCGGCGACGGCGCGGCTCTGGCGCGAGCCCTCTCACGTGCCGGGATGCATTGTAGCGTCGTGCTGTTCGGGAAGTTCTCCGAGACATCGGGCGATGCCCGCACAAACTTTGAATCCGTGGCTCGACTCGCAAGTTTCGAGGCCGGCTCGCATGAGTCGCCGCCGCCACTCACCTTTATCGAGTGTGAAAGTGTCGGCGCCTGGGAACAACTGGCAAAACCGCGCAGTGCCTACGACGTCATCGTCGATGCACTCTTCGGGACTGGCCTAACACGGCCTCTCGAAGGCGTATTTCTTAAAGTCATCGAACATCTGTCGATGCTGAGAGAAGCACGCGACCGAGCCTCAGGCGTGCGGCCCCTCGTCCTCTCGATCGACATTCCCTCCGGCCTGAACGCTGATAAACCCAAACCTATCGGCCCAGCGGTCAAGGCTGACCTTACCGTTACATTCACTGCCCCCAAACTCGCGAACGTTCTGTCCCCGGCATGTGACTTTGGCGGTGAGTTGATTGTCTCTGACATTGGTTCTCCGACTTCGTTGATCGAAGCCACGAGGCCGTGGCTGTTTTTGACTGAGGCGGAAGAAGCACGCCAGTGGCTCGTGAGCACGCGCTACACACGCGAGTCTTATAAAAACACGCACGGTCACGTTTTGGTTGCCGCAGGTTCGCGCGGCTATTCAGGAGCGGCAGCGCTCACTGGCAACGCTGCCATGAGATCGGGTGCTGGTTTGGTAACGATCGCAACTCCCTCAAGTGCGCAGACATCCGTCGCAAGCAGCGCGATGCCGGAAGTGATCACCACGGCTCTGGCAGAAACAGATCGAGGTGCCGTGAGCGATGAGGCAGCAGATCATTTTTTGAAACTTGCTGAAAAGTCGACCGTGGTTGCGGTTGGACCAGGACTCACTTCGGACGATGAACGCACGCGTCGCTTTGTGCGCACTGTTGTCGAGTGTCGCACGCGGCCAGTAGTGATTGATGCTGATGGATTGAATTCCCTCGCACCGTGGCCGGCAAATCTTAAAGGGTCGGATCAGCATCCACTTGTGCTGACGCCACACCCAGGCGAGATGCTCAGGCTTATGGGCGCCGAAGACAAGTCCGCCCTTGACGATCGAGTCGCCGCAGCGCGTGAGTTTGCCACCGCGCATCACATCATTCTCGTTCTTAAAGGCTCGCGTTCACTCGTCGCTACGCCTGACGGTCGCGTGTTTATCAATCCAACGGGTAACGCGGGACTCGGCACCGCCGGCGCAGGCGACACTCTAACTGGTCTAATCTCGGGTTTCCTCGCGCAAGCCTACGCTACTCTCGAAGATCAAGCCGATCCAATCGCCACCACGATTGCCGCACTGTACGTAGGCGGCCTGGCCGGTGATTTCGCCGCCAAACAACTCGGCATGCGCACGATACTCGCCTCCGACATTCGCGAACACTTCTCTGACGCCATCCGCTCCCTCGACCCACCCGGCGAATTGCCGTGAGGAGCTGGAAGAAAAATCAGTAGTGATAACGTGCCTGGAGGAAGTCTATTTGATTTTTACCAACGAGATACACAATGCGATGTTCTTGTGTGAGGCGCCGCGACCATGTTCCGGCCAGGCGAAACTTAAGAGGTTCCGGTTTACCAATCCCTAAGAATGGCTCGCGCAATATCGCTTCAATTAAATCAAAGGCCTTGAGTGCGACTCTCCGGTCTCGATCAACCCAATACCGCAAATCCTCGATAAACTCCGGGTGAAAAACTGCTATGCGCTCAGTCTTCGACTTGGTGCCCTTATCTTGTCTTGCCAAGCCCGAGCTCCTTGCGCAAAGTCGTTACACTCTTTGCTCGTAACTTCTTCGTCTTTGCTCGATCGAGGGCTGTAAGCAAACGCTCAGCGTTCTTGGGCGAGCTCAGGAGGTGTGCAGTTTCAAGTAATCCCGTTAATTCGTCTGCTGAAATGAGAGCAACATCATGTCTGCCTCTTCGGCTAATAATTACGACTCGCTGGTTCTCCACCACTTCATCGCAAAGTTTTGCCAGATTTGCGCGCGCACTGCTGTAGGTAGTCTGTATTGGCATGGCTAAAGCCCCCTTTTACTTGTACAGACTTACTGTACGATTGGAACGAGGATTGGTCAACTGCTACGATCATCGTGATACAATTCAGACAACTACAGAAGGAGAACAATGAATGCCATATCCTGAAATCATGATACGCCCGATGCGAGAGGACTTGACTCGGCTCGGTGTTGAAGAACTTAGAAGTGCTGAGGAGGTTGATGAGACGGTTCGAAATAGTAAGGGGACGTTGATGGTCGTGGTGAATTCGATCTGCGGTTGTGCTGCGGGAAAGGCGCGGCCGGGTGTCGCTTTGGCACTGCAGCATGATGTAAAACCTGACAAGGTGGCGACTGTCTTTGCCGGCGCGGATATCGAAGCAACCGAAAGAGCGCGCAGCTACTTCACTGGTTACGGACCCTCGTCGCCGTCAATTGCACTGCTGAAGGACGGCGAGTTGGTTTACATGTTAGAGAGATACCAGATCGAAGGCCGCGACGCGCAACAGATTGCGGGTGAGTTGACGAAGGCGTTTGAGCAGCACTGTCAGGCGTGATTGCAAACAGTATTTAGGGACAGGATTTTGCAAGATGAACAAGATTTACAAGATTCATCTTGTTTATCTTGCAAATCTTGTTAATCCTGTCTCAGCAACCTCATCACCTCAGAATGTAACAACACCACATCAGGCGACTGCTGCAACGCGAGAAAATAATTCTTCTGAAACTCACTGCCGGTTTCGGCCGGCGCTAGCAACGCTTTCGCCCTTTCGACTAATGCCGTCGCGTCGGCTTCGGTCGCAGGTATCTCGGCATGTGGATCCAGAGCCTCATCAATCTGCACAATCAACTCCGAAAGACGATGCAACCAATCGAACCACGGGTCTTTCAACACTAACTGTAGAAATTCATAACTATTGCCGATCCGCCCGCGTGCTCGCTCATAATCCCGGCGCTCCAGGTCCAGGAGCGTTTTATGCAGCCGCAGTAATCCTGTTCGTAATACTTTCAGCCGTTCACGTGTTTCGTCCGTTGCTCGTTCGTTCTCCATAACGGTTCCCCTCTGTTCGCTATGTTATGATCGCGGCGATGCCTGGCGCCATCTCCCTCAACACTTCGATTGAGGATCTTCACAGTTTCAAAATCGCACGATTAGGTCAGATTCTCTCTCGCAAACTCGCAAAAGCCCTCGCAACACAAACCCATAAGAAAGATTCTGCCACGGTCACGGTCGAGGATCTGCTCACCTACTTTCCGATGCGCTATGAAGATAGATCCCATCCCGCTTTGATCAAAGATCTCAAAGAGGGAGTCGAGGCCTCGCTCGAACTTACAGTTACTCATGCGCACGGTTACGCAGTGAGAAACCAGCGCGGTTACGGTAGACCGCAACTCTACATCTTCGAGGTCGCGGGTATCGATGGCCCAATGACCGGCCGCGAAGTGATTGTTTGGTGGTTTGTTTCCGGCCGTCGCGCTTACGACATCGTCAAGTATTACACCGCGAAACTCACGCGCGGCACACGCTTCATCACCTTTGGTCGTTGGGAATGGGAAGCGCGCCGCAATACGTACAAACTTCGTCTCAACAACGCTGCCGACGAACTCGAGATTCTCCTACCGCCGGAAGACGCGGACACTCAGACAGAACTCGATCCCGAACAAAGTGAAGAGAACCTGCCCGATCCTGCTCTCGCTGCAATTCACGTCGGACGCAGAGTTCCTGTCTATCGCAAGCTTGGTGAATTCAATTCAAAGCGCGTTCGCGAAATCGTGCACGCTGTGCTCGCGTTACTGAACGACAAGGACATCGAAGAAACCTTGCCTGCCGACCTACGACACCGAGCTCGACTGATCAGCCGCGCCCAGGCACTACGCGAAATTCATTTTCCACCACAAGACGTTTCGATGATGGATTATGAGCTATCGCGAAGCCCGGCTCACATCAGGATGATCTTTGAGGACTTTTTCTGGGTGGCGTTCGCGATCGGTCTGAAGCGGGGTCAAAGGGTGAAAGAAGTGAAAGACACACCCATGCGAATCGATAAAGCGGTCCAGGATCGAATCGCCTCGATAATGCCTTTCAAGTTGACTCGCGCACAGCGCAAGGTCACAGCGCAGATCTTCAACGACATGAAATCCACTGCGCCGATGAATCGACTGCTGCAGGGTGACGTCGGTAGCGGTAAGACAATCGTCGCAGTCGTCGCAATGATTGCGGCTATGGAAAACGACCTTCAGACTGCGCTCATGGCCCCGACGGAAATCCTTGCCGATCAACACGCACGCAGCATTAAGCGTCTGCTGGCAAAGACCCCTTATCGCGTCGAGCTGTTGACTGGGTCGTTGCGAGCCGCAGAAAAACGACGACTCCAAACGGCTTTGAAAGAAGGCGAGATACACGCCTGCATAGGCACGCAGGCATTGATCCAGGAAGCCGTCGCATTTGAGAAGCTTGGGCTCGTGGTGATCGACGAACAGCACCGTTTCGGCGTGATGCAACGAGCAGAGTTGCGCGCGCGCGGACTCAATCCCGATGTGCTCGTCATGACGGCCACGCCGATTCCTCGTTCGCTTGCCATGACTGTTTACGGAGACCTCGACGTTTCGATTATCGACGAGCTGCCGCCGGGCCGAACTCCCATCGAAACGAAGGTTTTTGGTGAAGACCAGCGCCAGGAAGTGAAGAGTTTGATTTCACGCGAGGTCAAGGCAGGCCGGCAGATTTATGTTGTCTATCCGCTGGTGGCGGAGTCGGAGAAGATGGACTTGAAGGACGCCACGCGACGCTACGAGTATTTGCGCGACACCGTCTTTCCGAAACTCTCAGTCGGTTTGCTGCATGGAAAGATGAAGCCGGCGGAAAAAGAGAAAGTGATGGGCGCGTTTGTCGCTGGTGAGATCAAGATACTCGTGTCAACGACGGTGATTGAAGTTGGAGTTGATGTTCCCAATGCATCGGTAATGGTGGTTGAGCATGCAGAGCGTTTTGGACTCTCGCAGCTTCATCAGTTGCGCGGGCGTGTTGGTCGTGGTGCTGAGAAGAGTTATTGCATACTGTTGACGAGCGATAAAAAGACAGCGGTCGCTGAAGAACGACTGGGCATCATGGCGCAGACCAGCGACGGATTCAAAATCGCAGAGAAAGACCTTCAGTTGCGTGGACCAGGCGAGTTGTTGGGAACGAAGCAATCAGGATTGCCCGAGTTTCGGATCGGAAACATCGTTCGCGATCAGCAGTTGCTTGAAAAGGCGCGTGAAGAGGCCGAGTTTTACCTCGCAAAGCCCAAGTCGGTTGTCACCGCGAGAATGATGGTGCGCATCAAACAGGATCCAAGGTTTGAACTGGCTGCAGTCGGGTGAAGTGTCTCGCGCAAAGACGCAAAGCCGCAACTTTGCAGTCTTTGCGTCTTAGCGTGAAACAATATGCGGATTATTGCAGGCGCGTACAAGGGACGAAATCTCAAGAGCCCGCCGTCGATGAACGTGAGGCCGACGTCTGATCGACTTCGCGAAACGCTCTTCAACGTCATCGCGCCGCGTATCGAAGATGCTCGGTTTCTCGATCTGTGTGCAGGCTCGGGCGCCGTCGGTATCGAAGCGCTATCGCGCGGCGCGAGTCATGCCACGTTTGTCGATCGTTCGCGCCGGATGTGTAAGTTGATTGAGGCGAATGTCGAGCTCTGCCGGATTCCGGAGGAACAGTGGGACATTTACTGTTCTGAGGTCAACGAGTTTTTGCGGCAATCTAAAGATGAGCGTTGGGACATCGTCTACTTCGATCCACCGTACAAAGACGACTATCTCAAAACTCTTCGGTTACTCGGCTACAACGAGCTTGTCATCGCGGAACACCATCACAAAACCGAACTGCCTAATGTTGTTGGCGATTTGCAGAGGAGTCGAATTCTAAAGCAGGGCGATTCGGCTCTGAGCTTTTTTAGCCGCAAATCTGTGTAATCTGTGGTTCTGGCCTCGTCACGCGAGGCCTGAGTGGGCCTTATCAACCCTCTATCGTACTCATCGCCGTTACGGCGCGTTTTTCGTACGCCGCAATGGTGGCGATGTTTTTCTTCTCCACCTCAGTCAAAGCGTCGTCAGTGAAGTTGGGATCAGCTTTGTACCAGGGGAAGCTGGAAAAATATTGCTGGAGCCAGGGCTCTTTGAACACTTTGCCGTGACGCGCGTAGATCTCCTGCCGCATCTGGCTCGCATCTTCGAGGAATAAGCCTTCTAGCAAAGCACGCGTGATCGGCTTGGTGCTCAACTCCTGGTGAATCTTGTTCTCATACTTGACGATCGTTTCGACATTGACTTTGTCGTTGCCGGAAAGCTGTTCGTCCTTGAAGTTCTCATCCGGGTTGTACCACGGCTGAAAGAAGAAGTACTGCTGCAACCACTCCGCGCGAAACATGCGACCGTGACGCGCGTAGATCTCGTTTCGCAGCAAACGCAGCTCGTGCAGGCTCAATCCGTGCAACATCTGTTCGGAAATCGCTTTGTTCTCGAAGAACTGCATGTCGCCCGGCAGTATCGCCACATTGCGTTGCTTCTTCTGTGCGGTGCTCAGGATCTCGATGTTCTTTCGTTCGATTGCGGTGAGCTTTTTCGCGTCGTACTTCGCGTTGGGGAAATACCAGTAACGCTCCTCGAAATACTGCTGCAGCCACGGGTCGTTGTCGAAACGCTTGCCGTGAATCGCTTCGACTTCCGCAGTCAATACTTTCCACTCGGCGCCACTGTGCTTGCCGAGCTTTCGCGGCGTGATCTGTCGATCGCGCCAGTAACGCATGTCACCCGGTTGAATAGTTTCGTGCTTGGAGGCTTCTGCGATACGAATAACGTCGAGGTTCCGGCGCTCCGTAGCGTTTAGCATCGAGTTTTTGAAGTCCGGATTAGGCTTGTACCACGCCTGCTCTTCGAGATACACCTTGATGTCGTTGTCTTTGAAGACACGGCCGTGACGACCAAAGATGATCCCACGCAACAACTTCAGATCCTCCATCGCCAGCTTCTGGACCTGAGCTTGTTTGATGGAGGTCTTGCTGAAGTCGAGCTCTTTCAGCCCGTCCATCGTGTCCTGGGCGAACACGTTGAACGACGTCAAAGCTATTAGTGCAAGCAGCAGAAATAGTCGGGTCATGATGCCTCTCTTTGTGGATACTTACCCAAAAATATCTCGGACTTTATCGACTAACCCTTTGTTCTCCAGATCCTTGTTCTCTACTTCAGCCAACTGCTCGAGCAGGCGACGCTGTTCCCTCGTCAACGTCGTAGGCGTAATAACAGTCACCGACACAAAGAGATCGCCCCGACCGCGTCCACCCAGAACAGGCATTCCCTTGCCTCTGAGTCGAAACACGGTGCCGGTTTGAGTGCCCATCGGGACTTTAACCTTGTCATCTTCTTCGAGCGTCTTGACCATGATCTCGGCGCCCAACGCGGCCTGCGCAAAGGTGATCGGGACGGCCTCGTACAGGTTGCTACCTTGTCGCTCAAACTGGTCATGCTCGGCCACGTGGATAACCACATAAAGATCACCCGACGCGCCACCCTGCATGCCTGCCTCGCCTTCACCTGAAACGCGTAAACGAGAGCCGGTTTCGACCCCTGCCGGAATCTTTACTTCCAATTGTTTCTCGCGTTCGACGCGTCCTGTGCCTTTACAATCCGGGCACGGATTCTTGATGACGCGTCCGGCGCCGCGACAAACGTGACACGTTCTCGCAACCGAGAAGAATCCCTGCTGGTAACGAACCTGACCGGATCCAGTGCAGGTCGAACACGTTTCAGGCTGACTTCCCGCCGCGGCTCCCGATCCTTTGCACGTATCGCAAGCCTCCAGACGCGGAATCCGGAGTTGCGCCGTCATTCCACGGGCAGCCTCTTCGAGCGTGATCTCCAGATCGTAGCGAAGGTCTGCGCCTCGTTGAGCCGACGTGCGACGCGAGCCGGCGCGGCCACCGCCAAAAACGTCACCAAAACCAAACAAGTCTCCGAGGATATCTTCGATTCCACCGAACCCGGGTGCGCCCCACGCTCCGCCACCGGCGGCGCTACTGGAAACGCCTGCATGTCCAAAGCGATCGTATCGCTGACGCTGCTCGGCATCGGAGAGCACGCTGTAAGCCTCGGCTGCTTCCTTAAACTTTTCTTCCGCCGATGCGTCGTTGGGATTCTTGTCAGGGTGATACTTAACCGCGAGACGCCTGTAGGCGCTCTTAATTTCCTGATCGGTAGCGGTGCGGCTAACGCTCAGTACCTCGTAATAATCACGTTTACTCATCAAAAACCTCGAAAATAGTGAATCTAAAAATAGTGAATCAGACTAGACTTCCGTAGTTGTTTCGTCTGGCGTGGGGTTCAACATTGCGGATGTGAGTTGACCGGCGACACGTTCCAACTTAATCAATGCTCTGTTGATCTCATCAAGCTTTTCACTGTTGGTGACTGCCTCTGCTTCAGCGAAAGTCGCTTCCGCAGTTTCCTGCTCCGGCTCCGACAGCAAACCACCAAACTTTACAAACGACTTCTTAGTATTTCTTAACAGCGAATCCAACTTGTTTCTTGATACCACAACTTCTTTCGCTGTGCGATCTGTGTCGGCGAAATCGTCGGCTTCCCTGATCAAGCGATCGATTTCGTCAGGCGCGAGCCCCGAGGTCGGCGTGATTCGCATCTGCTGCTCGCTTCCAGTGGTTTTGTCCTGAGCCGAAACCGAGACGATGCCATTCGCGTCGACTTCAAATGAAACTTCGATCTGCGGCACACCACGCGGATTCGGCGGAATTCCCACCAGCTCAAACTTTCCGAGCGAGCGATTGCCCTGCGCCACTTCGCGTTCACCCTGCAACACATGAATCTCAACCGACGATTGGTTGTCGACGACGGTGGTAAACGTGAGACTGTTGCGCAGTGGAATCGTCGAGTTGCGCTCGATGATCTTGGTGAACAGTCCGCCACGAGTCTCGAGACCGAGGCTGAGCGGTAACACGTCGAGGAGGACTATGTCTTTCACCTCGCCATTCAACACGCCACCCTGAATCGCCGCGCCCATCGCTACCACTTCGTCGGGATTGATCTCTGAAGAAGGCTTGCGTCCAAAGATCTTCTCGACCGTTCGTTCGACAATCGGAGATCTCGTTTGACCTCCGACGAGGATCACTTTGTGAATGTCCGATGGTTGAAGATTCGCATCTTTCAGAGCCGTCTGACACGGCTCGATTGTCTGATCAACCAGATCGCTAACGAGGGTCTCGAACTGTTGCCGTGTGAGCGTCTTGTTGAAGTGTTTCGGACCGGTAGCATCGGCAGCAATGAACGGTAAATTGATTCCGGTTTCGGCAGCCGATGAAAGATCACATTTGGCGCGTTCGGCAACCTCTTTCAGTCGTTGCAATGCCAGTCGATCCTGTCGCAGATCGATTCCGGTGTCGGCGAGAAACTGGCCCGCCATCCAGCTCATGATGCGTTCGTCGAAGTCTTCGCCGCCGAGAAACGTGTTTCCCGAAGTTGAAAGCACTTCAAACACGCCGTCGTTCATTTCAAGAATCGAAATATCGAAAGTTCCGCCGCCGAGATCGTAAACCGCAATGCGTTCGACATCCGATTTGCCCAGGCCATACGCTAGCGCCGCCGCGGTGGGCTCGTTGATGATCCGCTCGACTTTCAACCCGGCAATCTTGCCTGCATCTTTCGTGGCCTGACGCTGCGTGTCGTCGAAGTAAGCGGGAACAGTGATGATCGCGTCGGTGACCGCTTCGCCGAGAAAGTCTTCCGCCGCGGCTTTCAAACGCTGCAAAACGATGCCAGACAACTCTGGAGGACTGTAGTTGCGGCCCTGTACTCGAACGCGAGCATCGCCGTTTGGAGAGTCAACTATCTCAAACGGCGAAGTCTCGCGCATCTTGCCAACTTCCTTCGAGCTGAACTTTCGTCCAATGAGTCGCTTCACCGCGTAGACAGTATTGGCTGCGTTCGTGACTGCCTGGCGTTTGGCAATCTGGCCCACAAGCCGTTCGCCCTTTTCAGTAAAGCCGACAACGGTAGGCGTGGTGCGTCCACCTTCTTTATTCGGGACAATCTGCACCGCGCCACCTTCAAGCACAGCCACGCAGCAATTAGTCGTCCCTAAATCTATTCCAATCGACTTTCCCATTACTCCATTTAGCGGCCACAAAAGGCACAAAAATCACAAAAAGCACAAAACGATTTCTTGTTATGAGCCGCCCAAATTAATTCCACTCTTCTTTTGTGCCTTTTGTGCTTTTTGTGCCTTTTGTGGCTCATTTACGCGTTGCAACTTTCACAAGGGCGGGACGAATAAGTTTGTCGCCGAGGCGGTAGCCGGCAACTATCTCCTGCATTACTGTGTCAGGCTCAAACTCGTCGGTAGCTTCAGTTACTACAGCCTCGTGAATATGCGGATTGAATGGTTCGCCAACGGCGGCAATCGGCTTCACACCTAAGGCATCCAGCACGCCATTCAGTTGTTTGTTGATGAGATCCACGCCACTCAGAAAGTGTCGAAACTCATCAGACTCTGACGACTCGACCGATGCCTCAGCTTCAAGCGCACGCTTGAGATTATCCACTACCGGCAAGAGCTTCGTTGCAATGTCCGCAACGACACGGTTGTAGGTTTCAGTACGTTCCCGATCGACTCGTTTCCGGTAGTTCTCGAAGTCTGCCTGCCGGCGCGCCAGACGATCCTTGAGCTCGGCGTTTTCGGCCTCGACTCGTTTCAGTTCGGCTCGCGTCGCAATCAGCTCAGCGGTGGCCGGACCTCCGGCGGGCTCGTCCGAACCCGTTTCGTCCTCAGCCAGGAACTCTTCGTCGAATGGGTCCTCGCCGGACATCATTTCCACGTCATCGTTGTCGGGGTCTGAACTCTCCATGTCCGCCGGTGTGGTCTCCGCAGACTCTGCCTCGTCGTCAGCGTCAGTAAATCTGATTGGGATGCGATGCGAACCTTTGTTGCCTCTGTCTGATGTCATTAGGAAGGGTCGGAACTTTACTGACTCAACGAGCAGTCTGGTCGCTAAGTCGATGCTCAATTAATCGCGCCATGTAGTTTACCATAGCCATTATCCGTGCATATTCAATTCTCGTCGGACCAATAACGCCGAGAGTGCCGACATTATCATTAGATCCGACACGATACGGCGCCGTGATCAAAGCGCAATTACGCATTGAACTCACCGGGTGCTCGCGTCCGATCACGACGTGCACATCTCCCGAATAATTTGCCGCATCGTGAACGCATTCGTTGAGTATCTTGATCAAACGCGACTTCTCTTCGAAGGTTCGAAACAGCTCGCGCATGCGCTCGATGTCAACAAAGTCGGGCTTCGTAAGAATGTTTGAAGCACCGTCGACATAAACATCGCCCGAAGTCTCCTCGCCCTCAAGACTCCGTTCACACAACAAAATCGCGTTCTGCAGCAACTTGTCGTAGAGCGCCTTCTCTTCCTGCATCAACTCAACGATCGCCGCACGGATCGCAAGCAGGCTCTTGCCACTGAATTCCGTATTCAAATAGCGAGCCGTACGATCGAGGTCGTCCTGAGTCAAATCGTCGGCGACTCTGATCACTTTGTTGTGGATGATGTTTGCAGTTGAGACCAGAACCACCAGAATTCGCTTGTCCGGCAGCAGCACGAACTCGATGTGATTGAGCCGGTTGTCAGCCAGTGAAGGCGAAATCACGATCCCGACGTTCTGCGAAAGCGCTGAGAGAACGTGCGACGCCGTCTCCATCAGTCGATCGGGCGACGAACCCGCATCGAGATCGCTTGTGGAAAAAATGTGGTCGATGGCTTTTAGATCGGTGCGCGATAGCCGCGCCTCGCCGAGCATGTTGTCGACGTAGTAGCGGTAGCCCTTGTCTGTGGGCACGCGACCGGCCGAAGTATGTGGCTGTTCGACAAGTCCGGCCTCTTCGAGGTCGGCCATCACGTTGCGAATCGTCGCTGGACTCCATCCAAATCCGTGTGAAAAACGGTCAGAAAGAACACGAGAGCCGACAGCCTCGCCCGTGACGAGGTGTTCCTTGATCAAAGCAGCAAGCAGCACCTCCGCGCGGGAGTCCAAGCCGCCTTTCTCTGTGGTTTGAAGATTTGTGGCTCTCCGGGGCATTGCTCCGCAGTATACAAACTTATCCACAGATTGCACAGATTAGGCCGGATCGGTGCTGTTTTGAGAATCTGAAGGCCTGTGTAACCTGTTGAATTAGTGAGCTTTATTGTCCCTTCCCGGCAAAGGTTGACTGCTCACCGCTGCCGTCCTTAAGATTAGTTCCCCGTACCGCTGTTTTTGCCGCCACGAGTTACCGCATGAATGAAGTTAGTAAATATTTCGCCGACGCATTTCGACATATGGGCGGCAACCGTGGTCTGCCTGTGATCGAAGTGCGGTTTTACCCGTACGCAGGACTGCGACATACGATTCGTTTGCGACAGGGACGAGTTTACGTACGCCTCTCCGATATTTGTAAAGATGCGCCACCGGAAGCCTTGCGGGCACTGGCCTTTATTCTTGTAGCGCGGCTGCTCGGCAAGCGAATTCCCACGATTCACGATCGCGTTTATCGGGATTATTCCCTCACACCTTCAGTAATGCGTTCATCTGATCTGGCTCGTCGTGGACGCGGGCGAAAGATGATCTCGTCTGCACAGGGTGAGGTTTATGATCTTGATCGGATGTTTGCAAAGTTGAATCGCCGTTATTTCGACGGAGCGATACCGAAGCCGACGATTACGTGGTCCCAACGCCGGACTAAGAGCATCCTCGGTCATCACGACCATATTTACGACAGCATCACCATCAGCAAGACATTGGATTCGAGTGAAATTCCAGATTGGTTTGTTGAATACATTCTCTATCACGAGATGCTGCACATTAAACACCCGGCACGTTTGATCAACGGCCGGCGTTATTATCACACCAGTGCATTCCGCCTCGATGAGCGCAAGTTTCCGCATTACGAACAGGCGCAGAAGTGGCTCGAACGCCTTGCACGGCTGCGAAGAGTGCCGCGAGCGCGCGCCGCGTAACTCTTGGAACTATTTCGCAGTGTTAGCGTTTCTACAAACGAGGTAGGTGGGCTCCTCAAAAAGGGCGGTCTTTCTGGAAGCGATTTCGGAAACCCGCCCTTCTTCTTAGCCACAAAAAGGCACAAAAAGCACAAGAAGAAAAATTTCATTTTGTGCTTCTTGTGCCTTTTTGTGGCTGGCTTTTCTTTGTGGCGCCCCTTAAACTACGCGTTTTGCTAAGATCCTACCTTTTTAGACGGAGAATTCAGTTATATGGCTATTCCAGCAACACAGATACGCCGCGGTATGGTTATCGTTTTCGAAGGCCAGCCGTGCAAGGTTCTTGAGTTTCGACACCACACGCCCGGTAACCTGCGGGCGATGATCCAAACCAAGCTGCGCAATATTCGTACCGGTGCATCATTTGAACATCGCTTTCGTTCCGCGGACACGGTCGATCGGGCCTCGATGGAACAACACGAGATGGAATATCTCTACTCAGACGGCTCTCATCACCACTTCATGAATACTGAGAATTATGAACAGACAGCGCTGAGTGAAGAAGACCTCGGCGATGCGGCACAGTGGCTGATGCCGGGTATGAGGATCCAGGCAGAGTTTTATGAAGGTTCGCCAATCGGACTCGACCTGCCACCTTCGATGGAACTGACCGTCACTTCGACGGAACCGACGCTCAAGAGTGCGACGGTCTCAAATGTTAATAAGCCCGCGACCCTCGAGAATGGTGTAACGATCACCGTCCCGCCCTTCATCAATGAAGGCGACAGAATACGCGTCGATCCCACGGAAGGACGGTACATCGAGCGGGCTAAATAGTTCTTAGTGCTTTGTACTTGGTTCTTTGTTCAAAGTACAAAGCACAAAGTACAAAGATCAAGAATTATGTATCTGGCTTACAGCCTCCTGCTATCGCTCGGCCTGCTGGTTCTGATTCCTCACTTCCTTTTTCAAGCGCTGGCGCACGGAAAATATATCGCTGGATTGCGCCAGCGTCTCGGCTCGGTTCCTCCAGTCAACGGTAAACCTGTTATCTGGCTGCATTGTGTCTCAGTCGGTGAGACTCAGGCGGCACGACCACTGGCACAGCGTCTGCAACAGCAGTTTCCGCATCATGCGCTCGTTGTATCGACGATAACGCGCACCGGTCAGAATCTCGCGCGCGACGTTTTTCGAACGCAGGCCGCCAGCGTCTTCTACTTTCCGTTCGACTGGCGCTGGACAGCTCGACGAGCATTGAAGGCCATCAATCCTGACGCAGTGCTCATCATGGAGACGGAACTCTGGCCAAACTTCCTGCGCGAATGCAAAGCAAGACAAATCCCGGTTGCACTCGTTAATGGACGAATTTCGAGACAATCTTTTCGTCGGTATAAGCTGATCACGTTCTTTCTTCGTCGTGTGCTTTCGTCATTGAGCATTGCAGTGATGCAGTCTGAAATGGATGCTGAACGGCTGGGAGAGCTCGGCATGCCGAAGGAAAGACTCTTCACGTCAGGTAATCTCAAATTTGACGCTGAAGTTGCGGGCGGTTTGGCAAACAAGACTGAAGAAATCAGAATGCGCTTTGGATTGGACACTGGTGCGCCGCTTATCCTCGCAGCGAGCACACACGCGACGGAAGAGGAAATACTCATTGAGGGCGTCAAAAAACTCAGGGAAACAAAGCCAGTACGATTGATGATCGCGCCAAGACATCCGGAACGTTTCAAAGAGGTCGCGGGTCTGATTCAAAAATCCGGACTGAGCTGGACCAGAAGAACAAATCTGCCCGATCCAAACGATGCCAACGCGAGTGGCATTCTTCTCGACACCATCGGCGAACTGCCCGCCATTTACGAGCTTGCGCACATCGTCTTTGTCGGAGGGAGTATCGTCGATAAAGGCGGCCACAACGTGCTCGAGCCCGCCGCGAGCGGAGTAGCGATCGTGACCGGCATACACACACATAACTTCCAGGCGATCGTTGAACTAATGCACGAAGCGAACGCTATAGTTCAGTTACCACCGCTCGAGGGCGCTGCCGCTAGCGATGAGGTTGCACATGCATTCGCTAAACTTCTTGCAAACGCAGAGGAGCGAGCGGAGTTGGGACGTCGCGCAAAACAACTGGTCACGGATAACCAGGGGGCCGCTGACAGAACAATGCAGCTCATTGCGCCGCTCTTCTCAACCGCGCGTCGCGCAAGTTCAAACTCTGATCCGATACTGGCCGCAACTCACACCTCATGAAATCGATAGTTCTTCCTCCATTGAGTCTCCTGTACGGCGCAGTCACTCGGACTCGTCTGTCCCTCTATCGTCGTGGGACTTTTCACACCACAAAACTTGATCGCCCGGTGATCAGCATCGGAAACATCACCACTGGAGGCACCGGCAAAACACCTCTCGTGGAATACGTCGCGAGGTTGATTGCGGCGCAAGGTAAAAAGGTCTGTATTCTCACGCGTGGCTACGGTCGTAAGGATCCACACCTCCAAGTGATCGTTTCGGATGGCTTTGGCGTGCTTGCTTCGCCGAGTGAAGCGGGTGACGAGCCGTATCTGCTGGCGACGAAGTTGAAGGGTTTGGCGGCGGTGATTAGTAGTGCCGATCGAATTGCGGCAGGACGGGAGGCGATTAAAGACTTCGGCACGGATTGTTTTGTTCTGGACGATGGCTTCCAACACCTGCGACTGGCGCGCGATCTGAACGTCGTGACGATTGATGCTACGAATCCGTGGGGTGGTGGGCGTCTTCTGCCGCACGGCCGACTGCGTGAGTCGATTGAGGGAATGAGCCGGGCTGATTGCGTTGTGATTACGCGAGGCGATCACGTAAAGAGTGTCGATGCTTTGCGGGAAGAGATTTCGAGATCGACGGGGGGCAAACCGATTTTCGAGTCACAGATGCGGATGGTGCGTGTATCGCCGTTGAAGAATGGTGGAGAGACGCTCGCGGCGCCTGCGCGAATCGCGGCGTTCTGTGCGGTTGGGAATCCAGCGTCGTTCTTCGAGAATTTGCGGCGAGTGGGTTATGAGCTCGCGGTGGAGAAATCATTCCCCGATCATCACGTCTATTCACAGGACGAGATCGATTCCATCATCAAGGCATCGCAAGAGACAAGGGCCGACGCGTTGATAACGACTGCGAAAGATGCCGTAAAGCTGCGGGCACTGTCGTTTTCTATTCCGTGTTATGTGTCGGAGATTGAGATCGCGATCGAGAACCAGGAGGAATTCACACGGTTGGTCTCGAGGGCTGCAGACGGACGCTAAGGTTCACGCAAAGACGCAAAGGTGCAAAGAAAAGAACTAAGTCTTCTTCGCATCTTTGCGTCTTTGCGTGAAAAGATCTTATGGGGTTGGTGATGGTTTCTCCGCCGGTTTACTCGCTGATGGCGCGGGCGGCGGTGGTGATTCGGGCAAAACGCTCTTTGTCGGTTCCGGCAATGGTGGTGATTTTTTATTGCTGTTGCCGTTACTGTTTGAATTCCCGTTGGCGTTTGCATTCGCCGCGGGAGTCACTTCCTCGTCAGGCTCAGGTGAAACTGCCTCATTCGCATTCGGACTCGCATTCACATTTGCCAGCGGAGTAATCTTCCCGCCTACGGGAATCCCCTGTTCACCCTTTCCGCTCGGCGGCGGCGATGGCTGAACCGGCTGGCTGTTCGGATCTGCCGCGAGCGTATTCTGTTGCTGATTCGTGTTGGCCTCGCCTGCACCCGTGTTCTTCGTTAACGCATAGACCACCACAAACACCACCAGCAACGCCACCACTGATGGAACAATGATCTTTAAAGGATTAAACCCCGAAGCAGCCTGCGGTGGCGGCATCTCGCCCGAAACCGGAACCCTAACAGGTTCCCGTCGCTGGACTGGCGGTGGCATGTACGCTGGCTCTGCACGCGCCCTCACCATCGTTACTTCGTCAGGATCGTCGGGCACGGATGCAGGTTGCTCGGCACTAGGCGTCACCGGCCCGATGCGGTGGATCGTCATGCCTGCCGCTATCGTCAAATCTTCGATCAACTCGGCAACGGTCTGGTAACGATTGTCACGAACCTTCGCCATCGCACGCGCCACCACGCGCGCCACTGACGCGGGCACATCCGTTCGCTCTTCCATGACTGAAGGCACTGGATCCTGCAAGTGCTTCATCATCACCATCGTCGGCGAGTCGCCTGAAAACGGCACGTGTCCCACCAGCATCTCGAAAAGAATCACACCCAGCGAATAGATGTCAGAGCGCGAATCGATCTCAGTCTCCTGTGAACACTGTTCCGGCGACATGTATTGCGGTGTGCCAATTACGAGGTTGGGTGCAGTCAAACTCGTATCGACTGGGGTTCCATCCGGCTCGTGGATCTTCGCGATGCCGAAGTCAAGCACCTTGGCATGGTCGCCCGCCATCGTATCGACGAGCATGATGTTGTCGCTCTTGAGATCGCGATGCACAACTCCCTGTTCGTGCGCAGCGTGAAGTGCGTCTCCGATCTGGCGTGTGATATCGACCACTCGTGCCAGTGGCAACGGGCCTTCGTCGCGTAGCAACTGTTTGAGAGTTTTGCCACTCAGGAATTCCATCACGAGGAAGACGTGTCCACTCTCGTCCTCGCCAAAATCAGTAACAGTCAATGCGTTTGGATGTGAGATGCGCGAAGCGGCGCGCGCCTCGCGTGAGAATCGCGCCACGATCTTTTCGTCGGCAGCAAGCGATGGACGCAGCACTTTGATGGCAACTGTCTTGTCCATCAACACGTGTGTGCCGCGATAGACGGTTCCCATACCGCCTTCGTTTAGGCGTGCATCGATGCGATATTTTCCTGAGAGGGTTGTGCCAACTAGTGAGTCGGGATCCTTTTCAAGCGCAACCCCGTCCGCCGGACAAAGAGTTGTCGCATCAGAATACTCGACTCCACACTTTGGACACTTCTTCATTGATGCCAGCCTAACACACAGTCTTAGTGATCTAAAACGCGGATGAACGCCGATCATGATCAGCGTTCATCCGCGTTCATCTGCGGCTAATACCCTATCTAAAAAAATTAGCTCGGTTTGACGACTGCGAAGATCACCAGCAGCGCAAACAGCACCAGCGACTCGATCAGCGCCAGACCAAGAATCATCATCGTCTGAATACGTCCGGCCGCGCCCGGATTGCGAGCGGCGCCTTCACACGCTGCCGCGCCAATGCGCGACTGTCCCAACGCACCGCCAAACACCGCGATCGCGAATCCGATACCTGCCGCTAGCGCGCGATACTTGCTGACGGAACTCGCGTTGTCGCCTGCTTCCGCAGCTTGCGCGAATACACTCATGCTGCTCATCAGGATTCCAACCACCGCGAACAGCAACATTCTGAATTTACTCATGCTTCCTCCTCTAATCTGCATTGCAACTCACCTTACCCGAGCAAACCGCGACGAGATAATTTCGCCTGCATCCGGTATCCACCGCCCCTCTTACAACGGCGCTCCAGCGAGACAGACCTGCCTTGCTATGAATTTGTCTGGTTTACTCCGTTTGAATGAGTCTTTGCATTGCGCGACAACGTTTGTGAACGCGTTTGCCCACCTCGCTCGCCGCGCGCTCATAAAGCCATTAGGTAAGAACTGGAGCTATATATTCGTCGCCCTCGTACTCCTCCTCGCCGTGCGCGCCATGCTTATCGTGAGCATGATCATGCGGCGCGTGCGAAACCTCGCTGATGTAGAGTTGCGAGAGCAGTATGAAAACAAACGTCTGAATCAACGCTACGAAGACGCTCAACGGCATCAGCAGAATCGGCGCAAACCACGTCGCCGGCGGAGCAAGGTGGGAAAGTGTTTCCAGCACCTTCTCGTCCGCAAAGAGGTTTCCGAAAAGACGAATGCCGAGTGAAAACGGTCGAATAAAGTTACTGATCAACTCAATCGGAAAGATCAGCGGCGCGATCCACCAGATTGGACCAGCCAGGTGTTTCAAATGACCAAAGAGACCGTTCTCACCGATGCCGATGTAGTTGTAGTAAAGAAATGAACTCAAACCGAGCGCAAACGTCACGCTCGTTGCCGAAGTGGGACTCATAAACAACGGGAAGAGTCCCATCAGATTTGAGACGAGAATCAGGACCGCGAACGTCATCACCACCGGGAAATATTTCAGACCGTGTGGACCAATGATGTCTTCGATCATGTTGCGCACGGCAAGCACACTCACTTCGAGTGTCTGCTGTCCAGCCCCCGGCTCGCTTTCAGAAAGTTTACCCTTCAGGATCCAGATGATGACCACGCTCAAAATACAGGCGATGAAAAACATCACCGTGTACCAGGGAATCGCGTTCTCGGCTGTGTAAGGTCCAAAGGCGGCTTCCGGCGTGGTGCCAAACCAGCCTAGAACCCTGTCCCAAACCGGCTTGGTGTAGGCCTTCTCAAAGCGAAGCGCGTACTCGCCGAACCAACTGTTAACCAACTGCACGACGATCGGAGTGGGGTGCGTCGCCTCTTCGGCGTGCTCAGCAGCTCCGTGAGCAGCTTCTTCTGCAAACCAGAACATCTACTAATTTTCCTCTCGCTTCGTGATTGCGAAGTAAAACTCTCTTACGGCTTCGACCAACATGGCTATAACAAAACTCGACATCCCGGCGAGAACCGCCGGCAGCGATATCAGATCGAGCGTATATAAACTGAAAACTACCGCAGCGACTACCGCGTAGCGCAACACAAACTGTGCGAGCCTGAGTTGCGGCGTACCACCAGAAGTTGAAAGCTGAATCGCCGCTGCCGCCGAGTTTTTCAACCAGCGGTGACTGAAAAGCGCCAACAAACCACCGACTAAAAGTCCCGCTGTCACGCGCCAAGGCGCAATAAAAGCTGAGATCGTCACTGCTAGAACGCTGGCGACGACCATACTGTAAAACACTCTGTATTCCAGCATTGCGAAGCTGGTGATTTTAACTGGGATTTCAGTGAATTGTCGAGTTTGGCCGCAGATCTGTAGTGGGATAATAGTGTGTTGCTCGAAACATTGCTGGGTCCCGGAGGGACCAAATGTTTATAGCACGCCCCGTAAAAATAATTTCGGCTCCAGCGGAGCCGCATGTTCCTGCACAGATACATCGCGCTCCGCTGGAGCGCGGTCATGAGGCGTGGCGGTGGCTATAAACATTTAGTCCCTCCGGGACCTAAGCAATGTTCGAGCAACGCACTATTACCCCATTACGCGCAGATCGGCGTTCATACGTGGCTCAATATGTCCTGGAGCTAAGACGGACGAACTGATACAAACCAGCCGCAGACCCGAGGACGATGCCGCCGATCAAGAACCAGGGCTGCGTGCCCAGCCACTTGTCGAGCATCCAACCCAGCCCACAGAAAGTAACGACTGACGCAAACAAGCTGATAGCCGCGGCATAAGCAAAACCGCTTTTCCGATTCTCTTCCTGGTCCTGTCTATTAGCCAACGCATTCACCAGCTCTCGCGCGTGAGGTAGTTCTTGGGAATTTCATAAAGCAAAGCACGACGCGAATGGCGCATCGAGTCATGTATGAAACATACGTGTGTGCACCAGCAAGCTTTGCCGCCATCGATGGCATTAAGTTCTGTCTGTCGATCGTTAGCAGCCCAGAGAGCACTGAAGTCGTAATCGAAGTCGGCGAGTGACGCAAACTTTTCTCGCAACTCACACGCCCGCACATCACCGTTGTAGTCGATCACCGCCGTTGTTTCACCTGCGGTGCAGGGGAATGGCCATGGTGTTGGTTGCTGAAAGTTTACGTGTTGCGTGCGATAGTGAGTGATGATCGTTCCAGTGTAGACAGCATTCTTCACAAAGCGCTTGCTGGCGTCGTCTGCGGCAAACATTCGCTCGCCGTAGCGCTTCGTCAATTTCGAAACGTGCGCGTACATCGCCGGCAATACTTCCGGCGGCACTTGTTTGATCTGTTCGCCGACAAGCGTCTCACCGCGAATGATGTTGAAGTACTGACCGTCGAGACGATAGTTATCCCACATGAACTCTGAGAGCATCTCGATCTCGGTGTAGTTTTCCGCACAGACAACTGTGTTGACGTTCAGCCGAAAACGATCGATGTACTTTGACTTTAGTGGATAAAGAAATTCGATGCACTCGAGCGCTTTCTCCCAGTTTCCGGGAACACCACGGATGCGATCGTGAGTTTCACCATAACCGTCGAGCGCGATGTTCAGATAAAGATCGATCTGGGGATTGTTTCCGAGTGCGCGATCGACGACGTCATAAACGCGCGTTTTGATCAAGCCGTTGGTAGGAATGATGATTCGATCGACGCCGTTGTTCGAAACAAACAGATCGATAACGTCAGAAAGATCGCGTCTCAGAGTCGGCTCACCGCCTGAGAGCCACAGATCTGTGATTGGCGGCATCGTCTGCGAAATCTTTTCGAGCTGAGCAAAGGTCAGGTCGCCCGGCTGGTTCAACTCTTCGTGATAAAAGCAGGTCTTGCAGAACGCGTTACAGCGCGAAGTGACGAACAAGATCACTGTACCGAGACGTTTTTCACGCTTCGTCGAACGTAACAACTGCACAAATTGGACGGCTTTGTTGGGCATTAGCGGTCACGGGAGATAATGACAGCTTCGGTGGGTGATTTCAATTCATAGGTTATGCCGCGCCAGGTGATGCGCTGCGAAAAGCCGGCGACGATAGCGTTGTAAAGATATAGGAGAGAGGCAAAGGGCCAGAGGAAGATGTGCGCGAGTAGATCGCGTCTGAGTGCCAAACGGTATTGCGTAAGAGAGATGTTGATGGCGCGCCAGCGGATGAATGACTTTGTTGCGCCGAGTGTGAAAATCACTAAGAGGGCCAGGGGCAAAATGAAAGATGGAGACAGGATTTGCAAGATTTGCAGGATTAACAAGATAAAGCCGCCGAAGAAGACCAGCGCGAAGAGAGCGGAACCGAGTAGTAGGGGGAGCCAAAGATGCGAGGCGTAGACGCGGGTGATTTTTATTTGACGCGTGGTGAACTCGAAGAGTTCTTTGAAGTCGCAGTCGCCGACGGACGCGACCAGGCAGTGTGGCGTGAAGTAAATCGGAAGTTTCGCTTCCTTCAGAACACGTGTGATGGTGAAATCGTCAGAGACGGTTCCACGCCACCGTTCAATCACATTTAGCTTCCCGAATACGCTCCGTCTGATTGCAGTTGAGCCGCCCCAGCAGAAGTTTTTTGCAGTATCACTTCCAAGCGCCGACGCTACCGACGCATTCCAAACACCTCGAAGTCGCGACGCAACCCCTCCTCTGCTCGGTATGAACCAGCGATAACCAGTGGAAGCGCCGAGTGTTTCATCTGCGAGCGGCGCCACTAAATGTGTGAGCCAGTCCTTTGCCGGTCGAGCATCTGTATCGACGAACACGAGCACTTCCGTTTCCGGATCAACCTCAGTCACAGCAACGCGAAGATTGTGAACCTTCTGCCCGCTGTCCGTTGCTGATCCAGCGATGATCGTTCTTGCCATCTGCGAAGATCCGTGTCCGATAATCTGAATCGCCGGATCGTCGGCGTGGTCAAAAACAAACAAAACCTCATAGCGCGGATAATCCTGTTCCAGCAGCGCCTGAAGATTCTCACTAAGCCCCTGCTCCAGTCCCCTGCTCGGCGCGATCACTGAAACAAACGGCTGAAACTCCGGCAAAGCGCGACTCGCCTCACGCCGCATATACGCGGCATAACGGATGCCATTCAATAACGACTGAATACCGAACCAGATGGAGAGTGCGGCGAGGACGTAGAAGAAAACCATCACCGCGATGGTATCAATGTCTGGGCCAGCGCGATGAAGGGCTGCGGATAAACCCCGATCACTATAATTCCGACCACAGAAATTACCAACGCCACTTGAAGCGCGGGTGAGAGTGCCAGCGGTTTGTTATCGGCAATGCGGTCGCCGAGATACATCACCTTGATGAAACGTACGTAATAGTAAAACGATACTACCGTGTTGATAATGGCCCAACCCGCCAGCCAGTAATACCAATTCTTCTGATCCGCAGCGCCACGCTGGAGCAATCCGCCAAAGAGGAAATACTTCCCAATGAATCCTCCGGTCATCGGCAGGCCACCGAGAGACAACATGAAGATGGCCATCATGGCAGCCATGACGGGCGCCTTTTGGCCTAGCCCGGTCAGATCGTCGACGTTGTCGCCGATGATTCCGCGGCGCCGCAAACTGATGATCACACCAAACGCACCCATATTCATGAGCGTGTAGACAAACAGGTAGATGATCAGACCGATGTCGCCGTACTCGTTATGAGCGATGAGTGCTAACAGCAAATATCCAGCATTAGAGATCGACGAGTATGCCAGCAGTCGTTTTGAGTTTTCCTGTGTTACGGCGGCCCAGTTGCCGACCATGATCGTTATTGCGGCGACAAGACCAAGAAGCGGTGCCCAATCGGCGCGCATCGGCTCGAGTGCTTCACTGAAAATGCGTGCATATAACGCAAAACTTGCGGCCTTTGATCCAGTCGAGAGAAATGCCGTCACTGAGGTCGGTGCACCTTCGTAAACATCAGGCGCCCACATGTGAAACGGCACGGCAGCAACCTTGAAAAACAGTCCCGCGCCGAGGGCTATCATCGCCAGGAGCAGCATCGGCCTGAGACCCGCGAGTGGTTGGTCAGTGGCACTCAGCGCACCTTCAATACGGGGCATTAATTCCGAAAGCTTGACTCCGATTTCACCGATATTTGTGGAGCCCGCGATGCCGTAAAGCAGCGACATACCGTAGAGCAACACGCCCGATGAAAACGCACCGAGCAGGAAATACTTCATGGCCGCTTCGTTCGACTTCTTCTCGCGCTTCGTAAAAGCGACGAGCACGTAAAACGTCAGCGCCATCAATTCTAGACTGATGTAAAGCGAGATGAGATCGTAGCCGCAGGCAATAAACATCATGCCGACGGTGGCGAAGAGAATGAGTGCGTAGTATTCGCCGTGCTGCTCTCCTTCAATATCGAGGAAGCGTGTCGAAATGCCGATCGCGAGGGCAGCGGCAATCAGAAATATTGCTTTAAAGAGGAGGGCGAAGCCGTCGATTCGCACCATCCCGTAAAACCCGTCGCCCTGATTTCCCATCAGCAAGTAAAGTGAAACAAAAGCGAGTGCTACACCAACGAGCGAGAAGTAAGCGGTGAGCTTGCTCTTGCGATACGGCAGAATCACTTCCATCACCAGTGCCACGCAGGCGCAGGCAGTCAGGATCAACTCCGGCGCGATCAACCGCAGATCGGCGACGCTTATGAGAGAGGTGGTGTTGGCTTGCAGAAGAAACATGAATTTTGTGCTTTATGTGCCTTTTTGTGGCTACTTCTCCGCTCTTTCTGTTGCGACCGGTGCGGCCGTTCCCGGTATCACGTAATCGGGTCTGACTTGCTTCACCAGCGCATTCACAGGCTGCTGGATGTATTCAAGAAACGGTTTCGGATAAACACCAATCCACAACGAGAGGATCATCAGTGGCACCATGTAGACCCACTCGCGCACTTTGAGATCGCGTAAACTCTCATTCTTCGGATTGTCGATGTTTCCGAAAAACATTCGCTGGTACAACCAGAGGAAATAGCCCGCGTTGAGTATGATTCCTAAAGCCGCCCAACCGGCCCAATATGGATTTGCTTCAAATGCTCCTCGCAGCGCCAGGAACTCCGAGATAAAGACTGCCAGCAAAGGCAAACCGATCGCGGTCATCACCATGCCAAGGAAGATCGCGGCGTAACCCGGCATCACGTGTGACAGTCCACCAAACTCAGCGACGTTGCGTGTGTGTCGCCGTTCGTAAATGATTCCGACCAGCAGGAACAGCGCGCCGGAGTAGATGCCGTGGTTGATCATCTGCATCACACCGCCATTGATGCCATTCGGATTGAGTGCAAACAGTCCGAGCATCACCATACCCATCGACGACACAGACGAGTACGCGACGAGTTTCTTCACGTCGCCGTCTTTCTTGACCACGAAATACATCGCAGCTAGTGCCCCGTAAATAATGCTGACGATCGCGAGAAAGACGACGACACTGCGCACGCCGAAGCTGCCAAAACTGCTTTGATCTCGCGATGCCCACGGAAACATCGGCAAGTTGAAGCGATAGAAACCGTAAGTTCCGAGTTTCAGCAGGATGCCGGCAAGAATCACTGAACCGGCTGTCGGCGCTTCAACGTGAGCGTCCGGCAACCAGGTGTGAAACGGAAACATCGGCACCTTGATCGCAAAACCCAGCGCGAACGCCGCGAAGAGAAGTATCTGCAACGTGCCCGTCGGCAACGCCGGACCCATCGCCTGCATGTAGAGGATGTTGAATGTGCCGGTGCCGTTCTGTGCTGCTGCCTGCAACGTTTGCGCAACCAGTTGCACTGCCTGTTCGTTTCCTGCCAGAGCGTTTAGTGTCCCTGGGACGATCTTGCTTGTTATCGATAAGTCCTGGGTCAGGAAGTACATCTTCAAGACGCCCAACAGCATCACGACTGAACCAACGAGTGTGTAAAGAAAGAATTTGATCGCGGCGTACAAACGATTCTCGCCACCCCAGATTCCGATCAGGAAATACATCGGGACGAGCGACACTTCGAAGAACAGGTAAAACAAAAACAGGTCCATCGAAGCAAACACACCAATCACTGCCGTCTGCAACAACAGCAAGAGGACGTAATACTCTTTCTCTCGTTTTTGAATGTATTCCCAGGACGACAACGCCGCGATGAGGCCGAGCAGTGTGGTCAGAACGATCAGCAGGACGGCAACGCCGTCCACACCCATTTGATAACGCGCACCAATGATCGGTATCCACTCGTGATCTTCGAGGAACTGCATGCCGCCGATGCCGCGGTTGTACTTCAGCAGCCAGAGCGAGATGATGAAGTCGAGCGCAAACCAGCCGGTGGCAAATTTCTTGATCAGGCTCGACTGATCTTTCTTCATGAACGCCAGAATGAGAATGGCGCCGATCGCCGGCACCCAGGTGATGAAAGAAAGAATGTAGTTGTTCATATCAATTCTGCCGGCACACCCGTCAATCGAAGATCAGAAAACCGTAGCAATAATGTTCCGAACAGCGGTTAAGATGTCTTTTCCGAAAAATGCAGCGACGGCTATCATTAATCCCAACACCATCACGAGCGCATAATTCTGTGTGTATCCTGTTTGCGCAGCGCGGAACAATGGCGACATCAAACGCGCGATGAACGCGGCAACGGTGTTGACGAGGCCGTCGACGAAATACTTGTCTACACCGCCAACGACGCGACTAGACTGCCGGCTTAGCCACGCGAGTCCGTTGACGATTCCGTCAACCACTTTCGAATCAAACTTGTAGACACCTCGAGCGGCATCCATCGTGCGGCGTGTGACGGTCAGGCCATAGAGTTCGTCGATCCAATACTTGTTGTAACTGGCGTTGTAGAGTGGTCGCAGTCTTTGCGCCCAGATGTTCGGCAGTTCCGGACGCCAAACGTAGAACAGCCCGCCCAGTAACATTCCGATACCTGCGACGACGAGAGAGATGATGATGAAGATCCACTCTGTCGCGAGTTCGCTGTGGGTCGTATTCTCTACTGAATGGGCGAGATTGAATCCGGTATCGCCGTAAGCAGAAGCGCCGCCAGACTCGCTACCGTGAGCACCTTCAGCCGGTGCAGGAGCAGCGGCATGCGCGCCTTCTGCCGGCGCAGCATCATGGGCACCTTCGCCCGGATTGAACTCGCGCGTAACGGGATCCCAGATGATCGGATTGAGCCAGTTGACGATATGCAGGCGACCGCCGGGATGCTCGCTGCCGGTTATAGTTCGGAACGCTGGTCCAATGCCGACAAAGCCACCGATGATCGCAAAGAGCGCCAGAACAGCCAACGGTACCCACATCGATGGTGGCGACTCGTGCGGCATATGCGCACCGTGCCCGCCGCCGTGTCCGTGCGTGGCGACGTGATGCCCAACATCTTCGTGCACTGGTCCAACATGCTCGCCGGGTTCGTGTCGCGGGCGATCTCCCGCTGAAGGCTGCACGGCGTCATGTGCTGCCAGTCCTTTGTCGTAGGCGGAGGCGTGCGCTTCGTCCGCTTCACCACCAGCACCCTCGAGAAATCGCTCCTTACCCCAAAACGTCATCGCCATCAGACGCGTCATGTAGAACGCGGTGCAGGTGGCGGCGATAGTTCCGATCAACCAGACAAGCCAGCCAAGCGGAATGTACGTCGTCGATGCCGAGTTCCAGAGAATCTCGTCTTTGGACCAGAAACCGCTGAACGGAATGATGCCGCAGATCGCAAGCCAACCGGCCATGAAGGTCCAGTAGGTGTAGGGCATGTACTTCTTCAACCCGCCCATGCGACGCATGTCCTGCTCGTGATGCATGCCGTGAATGACACTGCCGGCGCCGAGGAACATCAGGGCTTTGAAGAACGCGTGCGTCATCACGTGGAAGATGCCGATCGCAAACGCGCCTACGCCGCAGGCCATAAACATAAAGCCAAGCTGTGAGACGGTTGAGTAAGCGAGCACCTTCTTGATGTCGTTTTGCGTGATTCCGATCGTGGCGGCGAAGATGGCGGTCGCGGCGCCGACAAGCGCGACGACCAGCAACATCGTTTGTGAGTGCTGAAAGATGACGTTGGTACGCGTCACCATGTAAAGACCGGCGGTGACCATTGTCGCTGCGTGGATTAGCGCAGAGACTGGTGTTGGACCAGCCATCGCGTCGGGCAGCCACACGTGTAGCGGCAGTTGTGCAGACTTACCGCAGGCGCCGATAAAGAGTCCGAGGGCAATCCACGAAGAATGCCCCAGTGACCGAGCAGTTCAATCGGAAAAGATTTTGCTTGTTCGAAAACTTCCGTGTACTGGGCGCTTCCGAAAGTCGCTATGATGCCAAAGATGGCGAGTGCGAATCCGAAGTCGCCGACGCGATTCGTGATGAATGCCTTACGTGAGGCGTTTGCAGCTTCCTGACGATCGAAGTAGTAACCAATCAGCAGATAAGAGCAGAGACCCACACCTTCCCAACCGACAAACATCATCAGGAAGTTTGAACCCATTACGAGGACGAGCATCGCAAACATGAAG
>CAWBPY010000012.1:0-472442 GCA_963790745.1 uncultured Acidobacteriota bacterium | reverse complement strand
TACTTCGTCTTCTCCAACTGCTGCTTAATCAACAACTCCGCAAGATCCGGAACGACTTCCCACGCAATCTCACGGACCACTTTGTCTGACATCATCTCGACGACGCGTCGCGCGATGGCGTCGATCATTTCCGGTGTCAAACCGTCGACGCTGACAGGAGCAGAGGGCTCAGCAACGACAACCGGTTCGGGTTCAGCGAACATTGGCTCCGGTTCGGGTTCGACAACTTCGACATCCTGAACATCAGACGCGTATGGAACTTCCTGCGTGTCAGCAAACGAAGAGTGAACCTGGGGCTGGTAAGTCGATTCATAACCACTGGCTGCTGCGGCAACTGTTTCTTTAACCTCCGGCTCAACAAACGCGCGCATCGGTGTCGCCGTGTAAGCAGGCTCGGCTACTACACTCGGTTCGTCATCAAGATCTAAAACAAAATCATCGTCCGCACTTGCTTGCACGGGCTCATACTCGCCGAGATCCAACAGCACATCGGAATCGCTTTGTGAATCGGTTCGTGGTTCGGTTTCCATGTTCTCCTCACGTGGAAACGATTCCGTTGCGGCAACCGGTTGTTCCACCTTATGTTCGGATTCTTTTATCGCGTCCTCGAGCGGGCGGGTATCCGCCGTCACGACTTCCAACTCGTACGTGTCCATAAACGCTTCTTCGTCCGCCGGTTCTTCAACCTTCGGCAGTTCAGCGGTTGGACGTTCTTTCTCGACGGGCGGCTTTGTTACCAAAGCTCCCACCCGGTCGATTAGTCGTCGAATCGATTGAAATGGTTTGGTCAAGATATCATCCGCGCCAACTCTGCGCGCCTCCGCTTCGTCGAACGGCTCAAACGAGCCCACGAGCAGCACTACAGGGATATGTTTCAGCTTTTCGTGTGTTTTGACATATCTGCACACTTCATAGCCATCGGGAGAGGGCATGAAAACGTCTGCTAGAACTATGTCGGGTTCAAGCTCCAGGAGCTGATCAATTGCGTCCTGGCCATTGCCAACGGCGACGACTCGCACACCTTCGTCAGCGAACGTAAGGTCGATAACTTTCTGAATGGTGGCCGAATCGTCGGCGAGTAGGAGTTTGCGTCCAGCTAGCAAAGCGAATCCTTTAGCTGAATTTGCACCATCGGCGGGGCCCAGTGCGTATGCACGAATGGCGCGGGCAAGTTCACGAAGCGAGTCTCGGGAAGAGACCCGATAGAAAACCTAACACCCGCGGTAAGCGGCAGTCAAGAGTTTGTTTTAGCCGGGTAACATTTACGGGCCAGCGACGACCACATCGTCGGGCGTGTTGGGTTTGCCGTCGGGGCCAAGCGAACGGAGGGAGTAGCGATCTTGTTGGCCCTCATATTGATAGGGACGATACCAGGGGTCGACGCGGATCACGCGGTCGAGATAGCGTGGGCTGAGGTGGTCGATCAGGACCGATTCTTTGTCGGAAACCACAAAATAGCCGCGGTCGCGGCGGTAGTCGCCAAGAGCTTTCGCGAGCGTTGAAAGATCCGCAGACGCCGCAGAGCGCTTGACCTCATCAATCGCTGCCGGAAGACCGCTAACGTTCACCCAGTCGCGTATACCGCTCTTGAACTCCGTCACATGCCAACCGCTCTTTTCACGCGCCAGACGGAAATCAACTCGAACCAGCGCCGTAACAAGCGCTGCCGACTCAGATCCGATCGAAAGACCGAACGGACTGATCTCTTTGATCCGCACGTCGTCCGAAGGAAGTGCGATACCAAGCAGACTCGCAACTAGACAACGCGCTCGTTTCGTCGTCAGTTGTGTAGCCAACCTGGTACGGGCAAACAGCGGCGGCGCGTCGCATTCTCCAGCAGATAACTCAACCTTCGCGGCGCGCGCAATTATCTCCAACTGTTCCCAGCGTTCGGGCGCGGTTCTGATTTCTCGCAGCTGCCAGTGACCTTCGTACAATCGCAGCCGAAACACCGTTTGAATCTCGGCGCTGACTTCCGCACTCCCTGCACTGTTCGATCGGATCTGAAGACGAACAGCACTGCCCGGCAGCGACCAGCCCCCCATAGTCTGGATAGCTTTGCGCGCCTGACTTTGACTTATATCTGCGTGCGCAGAGGTGGGACCGACTATCGCTAGCAAGAGGACAGTTATAAGCCGCAGATGAACGCGGATAAACGCTGATCTGAATAATTGTTGCATCGGCAACTACTCAGCAGTTTTCTTGCCAATCAACATCTGCAACATGATTTGCAGTTGTGCGGTCGTGAACGGCTTCGGCAGAAAAACGATCGCGCCGGCGGAAAAACTGTCAGACGACAGCTTCGGATCCTGTTCGGCCGTCATCATCATCACCGGAATCTTTTTCAGCCGCTCTTCGGATTTCATGTAGCGGACTAACTCGGGACCGGAAATGTGTGGCATGACGACGTCGAGAATGGCGGCTGTAAAATTCGGATCCGCCTGCAAGATTTTATAAGCCTCGCGCCCGTCACGCGCTGTCACCACGCTGAAGTTTTCTTTCTCGAGGATCGTAGCGATCAATCGAAGAATAGCCGGATCGTCATCCGCCACCAGCATGCGCTTTTCTGTTTCGTTCGTAAGGTCGTTGTTATCCATGTGAGTGTTTTCTCTAAAATTTCAAACCTCGACTGCTCGACAGCTCTCACCCGCTTGCGTAGAAAGCTCTGCGGCAAGTTTGATCGCCGCCACCATGCTCGAGTGTTCCGCGACTCCCTTGCCGGCGATGTCGAAGGCCGTACCGTGATCGACTGAGGTCCTAATGAAAGGCAACCCCAACGTCACGTTGACGGCTTCGCCAAACGACAAACACTTTACAGGAATCATCGCCTGATCGTGATAACAAGCAACGACTGCATCAAACTCGCCACGCGAAGCGCGCAAGAACACTGTATCAGCCGAGTATGGGCCTTGCACGTTTATATCATCGAGTCGACGCACGGATTCGATTGCAGGCATGATCTCCGAAGCCTCTTCAACTCCGAACAATCCACCTTCAGCTCCGTGCGGGTTCAGGGCAGCCACCGCCAACCGCGGACGCTCAATGCCCCAACGCTGAAGTTCACGATGCGTCAGGTTTATCACCTTCATAATCCGATCGCGCTCGACCAGCCGGATCGCTTCAGAGAGTGGGACGTGCGTTGACAACAACACGATGCGAAGATTTGCGGCGACAAACGCCATCGCATACTCCTCCGCACCGGTCAGATGGGCGAGAAACTCCGTATGACCAGGAAAACTATAACCGCCAAGAAACAATGCGCGTTTGTTGATCGGCGCGGTTGCGATTGCGTCGATACTGCCCGCCGCACACAACTCGACGGCGGCTTCTATGTAACCAGCCGCTGCTTTACCAGCCGCACCCGACTCGATGCCGGGTTCGATAAGTCCACTGATATTGTCGAGATGATAAATGACTGGTTCGGAATGTTGATCGGGAAACGACTCTCCAGTGCGAATGATGTCGTAGCCAGATTGAAGATCCAGAGTGCGTGCCGTGTGAGCGAGCAACTGAGCATCGCCGATGATTACCGGCACGCAAACCCTTTTGATTTCATCTTCGGCAACCGCTTTGAGAACAACTTCCGGTCCGATACCGGCAGGGTCTCCCATCGTGATGCCGATGCGCGGCAAAACTCTCCTGGGTCGAGGACCAGGATTGGCTGAGCTTTGTTCGGAGTGTCGCATTGCTTGAGGCGACGCACTGTTTCAGCGAGAACTCAGGGCGAGGCTGTACTCAGTTTTCGCTATCTCCCCAGGCGCTTACGCGCTGGCGTTTTCTACCCGTTCGTCGGCCTTGTAGATGTACTTAATGTTCCGTTTGAGCACGAGTAGATTCGGCGCACCCTTTCGGTTTACCTTCAACGCACCGCGATCGTACCACTCGATAGTGCCTTCAATCTCCTCGCCGTCAAGAAGGACAATCACCATCAGTGTATGAGCGTCGATCTGTTTCTTGTAATAAAAGATTTCCGCATTAGTTTCGTTGGGAGGCGGAACTCTTTTCTTAACTTGAACAGGTGCGTGTTGTTGCGCAGCGCGTTCGCGCTGGCCACCATCGTTTGAGGCGCGGGAGCTCCCATTCGAACGCTCTCTGGGCTGCGGAACTTCTCGGGCTTTGCCTTTCACTTCCGCGAGTGTGGTTCTGATGAGTTTACGATTCACTTGATTATTACCTCCAAAAATCTATGACGGGCTTTCTCTCAAGCCGGTCGAGAACTAGCAATGTATAGGACACAGGGCTTAGATATCAGATAGTGTCAAAGCTCTCGCAGGCTGCGGCCCATCCGAGGAGAGGAACGTACAATACCCGTAATGGAATTTCCTGCAAGGAATGACCGACATGCTACACAACAAGAGACGAAAATGCAAAGGGGAAAAGCGTGTTTGATTTCAAAGATTTACATGCAAGAAATGATGCAAGAAGAAGTTGTCTAATCGGACGCCTGCTTGGAGCGCGCCAACTTGTTGGTGCTTTGGTACTTTTACCAAAGCGGTGACAAGTCACCGCACTCCAAAGTGGCGCCGATCACAAAAATAAGGGAAGGCCCCCGACGGCCTTCCCTTTTAAAGGGCGTTGAGGTGATCCCTAGTCAGCCTTCTTTCGAATGAAAGTCGGGACGTCGAGATCGTCAACGCGTGGAGTACCCATCATAGGCCGCGGGAGATCGTCCGCCGGCCGTGCTACGAAACGTGGTGGCGGCGCGGGAATCGCCGTTGTCGCAGCGGCAGACGCAACTGATGTGGCCTCTCTGTCAAATCCTGTGGCGATGACAGTGATCTTCATCTCATCGGTCAAAGTCTCATCGATCACTGCGCCAAAAATAATGTTTGCATCGTCGTCAGCAGACTCACGAATGATTGACGAAGCCGCGTTCACTTCAAACAACGTCAGATCCGGTCCGCCGGTGATGTTGATCAAAACTCCCTTTGCGCCTTGTATTGTTGCTTCTTCTAGCAATGGCGACGAGATCGCCTGCTGAGTCGCTTCGATCGCGCGGTTCTCACCAGTAGCTCGTCCGGCACCCATCAGGGCCATTCCCATTCCCTGCATGATCGACTTCACATCCGCGAAGTCGAGATTGATCAGCCCCGGTACAGTGATCAGGTCGCTGATGCCCTGCACTGCCTGGCGCAAAACGTCGTCGGCAACTCTGAACGAGTCGGAGAGTGAAACGCCACGCTCAACAGTGTGCAGCAGTCGTTCATTTGGAATTGTGATGACTGTGTCGACGCACTCGCGCAACTCACGCAATCCGTTATCGGCCTGTTGCATGCGACGACGACCTTCAAAATGGAAAGGCTTGGTCACCACTGCGACTGTCAACGCATCGAGCTCAGTAGCGAGTGAGGCAATGATCGGTGCGGCGCCTGTACCGGTTCCACCACCAAGACCAGTTGTGACGAAGACCATGTCGGCGCCTTCGAGCACTTCAATGATCTTGTCCGTGTCTTCCAGCGCAGCTTCACGACCGACATTTGGATTGGCGCCGGCGCCGAGTCCTTTTGTGAGACGACTGCCGAGCTGAATCTTGATTGGCGCGCGGGAGCGCTTCAGCGCCTGTAGATCTGTGTTGGCGACAAGAAATTCAATACCTTCAATGCCGGCTTCGATCATGCGATTGACGGCGTTGCTGCCACCACCGCCGATGCCGATCACTTTTATCCGCGCTCCGGTGAGTGGCGGATCATCATCAATGAAAATATTAATGCCTGTTCCCGGTTGACGAGTGTCCGGTGTCATATTTAGTTCCTCTCTCCCAAAACGGGATGGCTTCCAAGGCCGCTTCCTTCTATGTTGGGTGTCTTGAGCCATCGGCATCGATATCTTGCGGACAATATCTTGTGCAACCGGGGCGCAAGCATACAACAAATGGTCAGAAAATACTACCGAATCTATTTCGAAATCTTGACACAAAATGTGTCAGCTTCCCTGTGGATCCACGCCTGCTGACACCTGTGCGAATCTCGGCTGCCTGCGCGCGATGTGCAAGCAGTGCGAGACCCGCGGCGGCTGTCCACGCAGGACTCTGGATGTCTTCAACCAAACCACCGAAGCGATCTCGTTCGGGATACCCAATTCGCACCGGCGCATCAAAAACCTGTTCCGCGATCTCAGTCATGCCGTGCAGCAATGCGCCACCGCCAGTCAACACGACACCACTCGAGAGTTGTCGTTCCCAGCCTGCGTCTTTGATCTCGTCTGCAACGTGCATCAACACTTCCTCAGCACGCGGCTGAAGGATGTCGCAAAGGATCTGGCGCGAGAGTTGGCGTGGTGGACGTCCACCAACCGACGGCACGTCGACAAGCTCGCCACGTTCCATCTCACTCAAAGAACTACTGCACGCACAACCAACTGTTCGCTTGATCTTTTCCGCTTCCGGAATCGGTGTTCGCAGACCGAAAGCGATGTCGTTGGTGAAGTGCGAGCCACCGAGTGGGAAAACCGCGGTGTGTTGGACAGCTCCACGCTGGTAGATGATGAGTCCCGTTGTCTCGGCGCCGACGTCCACGAGCGCTGCTCCAAACTCTTTATCATCTTCAGTTAGCGACGCTTCGGCGGCGGCAAGCTGCTCCAAAACCATGTCCGCCACGACCAGTCCGGCACGATTCACGGCGTTGATGGCGTTCTGGCGCGCTGTGACCGGACTCGTGACGATGTGAACCTTCACCGCGAGACGCGCTCCGATCATTCCTATGGGATCGTTGATGCCATCCTGATCGTCGACGATGAATTCCTGCGGGAGTCGATCGACAATCTCACGGCCCGCAGGAAGTTGAATCGCACAGGCTGAATCGATCGCACGACGAACATCCTCGGCGACGATTTCACGATCGCGACCAGAGACAGCGACGATTGCCTGACCGTTGAACCCGAGGATGTGAGAGCCCGCGAGGTTGATCGTCACTTCTTCTGCCTCAAGCCCGCTCATGCGTTCCGCTTCTTCGACGGCTTTCTTGATCGCGTCGACTGCCGCATCAGGATTTACGATCACTCCCTTGCGGAGACCGCGAGCTTCGGCTTCTCCGATACCAACCACCTCGAGCAAATTCCCCTCACCAGGTTCACCGGCGATACACGTCACCTTACTTGTCCCAATGTCGAGACCGATGGTGTGGTGTGTTCGCTTAGCCATGTCGGGTTCTGCTTTAAAGAAGGTCTCGCGCAAAGGCGCAAAGATGCAAAGAAAAATTCTCGTTTAGGTTGGTGCGCTCTACTTTGCTTCTTTGCATCTTTGCGTGAAAGATTTTTTACTCATTTTTGGCTTCGGCAACCGTGTGGCTGCCGGTGACTAACCCTACGATCGCTCGCTTACCCTGTGTGAGATCGATGTAGCTGATCAGCGGACCGCGCGACGTCTGTCGTTGAGCATCGAGTACATTCAGCGCTTTTCCCAATCTCGCACTCTGATCCTGTGATCCGAGTCGAACTTCAATCTGCGAGTCATCGCCCGCGAGTTGCACACGCACATCGCGTAAATCATGAAGATTCACTTCGCTCACGCGCTCCGACGTCCCCTGTGCGCTCCAATCGCGTTGCAGTTCGAGAAACTTGCGAACGCGATCGCGGTTCTCTGCCTGCGCCGCCGTCGTGTTGTCTTCGCTCCAGCCCCGGAGGAAGAACGCCGGCATCTGATCCGTCGAAGCCATTTCGCCGAGATAAACTGCGTCGTCATCGACCCACATAAAACGTCCTGCTGTCGTGCGCACCACGGCTTTAGGCTCGCGTTCGGTTATCCGCACGCGAATGCCATCAGGCAAGACACGCGTCACTACAGCAGTGCGCACCCACGGCAGACGCTCGAGATGCTTGCTAAGCTCGGGAAGATCGGCGCGCCAGACTCCCGTTTCACTCACGTCGCGTCGCACAGCGTTCTTGATTTCGTCAACCGAAGCTCGTGACACGCCTCGCGTCTCGATAGTTCGAACTTGAAAGAAGCTTGCCGAGGCGGCCGCGCGATATCCAACAAAAATTATCAACCCGATGATGGCAATGACGCCGATGCGCAACGCGAGTGGCACATACCCCAGCAGAGACTTGAACCGCGTCCCAATGGATTCATTGGCTCCACGTTTTGCCGGACGCTGACCCGCACCGGATCGGCTCTTGCCAATCCCGCTACGATTTCCGACTTTCTGAGCTACGATCTGCTCTCTCATAGCTCACTGTCCTCCTCTGTTAAATCTTTGGGCGGCTCTGCGCGCCAGAGTTCGACTTCATATTCCAGTTCGATTCCGTGCTCACGCTTGACACGTTCGCGAATCTCTTCCGCGAGGGCGAGTGCGTCTTCTGCGCGTGCGTTCTCACCTTCAGTGACAATGAAGTTTGCGTGTTTGGGCGAGACTACGGCGCTGCCGCGGCGCTGTCCTTTCATTCCCATCTCGTCGATCATCTTGCCAGTCCCGATCTTGCTAGCCGGGGGATTCTTAAAAAAACAACCAGCAGACCGCGAACCGTGTGGTTGCGTTGCCAGGCGGCGGCTCTTGGCTTCGTCCATTCGTGCCTTGATGAGATCCGGATCATCAGATTTCAGCCGCAAGGTTGCGCCGAGTAACAGTTCACCCTCTCGAAACGAAGTGTGACGATAGTTCCACTGAATGCTGTCGCCGGGAATTTCCACGACCTTTCCCTCACGAGCGACTCGCACCTTTTCAGTCACCGTCCCAATCTCATGATCGTAAGCACCGGCGTTCATCCAGAGCGCGCCACCGACCGTGCCGGGAATGCCACCGAGTCCTTCGATCCCCGACAACCCATTGCGTGCCACATCGATGCAGAGTCGCGGCAGCGAATAACCTGCGCTGACTGAAACGAGATCGCCGTCGATGTGGACTTCGCCTTTCATGTTGCTCAAGTTCAAAACCACGTAGTGATGGTCGCCGTCATCTGCGAGAACGTTGCTGCCTGAGCCGAGTGGTCGCCAGCCGATGTCCGCCTTCTCGAGTTCGTAAACAACTGCGGCGGCCTGGTCTTCGGTGTCGGGAGTGATCACCCAATCGATTGCGCCGCCAACTCTCAAGCTCGTCAGGTCAGCAAAACGTTTTCCACGTTCTGCACGAACTCCCAATCGCGCTGCAATTTCTTCAATTGCTCGATCCCGTTTATCCGTTTGATCCTTGTCCAACTGTCTTCTCTTTCAACAAATCCAACAATTGCTCACTAACGCGACTCACGGTGCCGGCGCCGAGCGTCAACACAAGATCGCCAGGTTGGACCGTGGCGCGTAGCGCGGCGGCGGCGTTTTCCAGTGGTCCAACGTAATTCGCGTCCTTGTGACCGAAACGCTTGATCGCGGCAGTCAGCGCTTCGGCCGTTACACCTTCGATTGGATCTTCGCTCGCCGCGTAGATGTCTGTGATGAACAGCACGTCTGTGTTATTGAATGAACGCGCAAATTCCTGCATCAGATCATGTGTTCTCGTGTAACGATGCGGCTGAAAGAGAACCACGATTCGCCTGCCACCGGATCCGAGCTTTGCAGCAGCCAGTGTGGCCCTGATCTCCGTCGGATGATGTCCGTAATCATCAACGACCAGCACCCCATCGACTTCGCCCTTCGACTGAAATCGGCGGCCCGCTCCTGTAAAGCTATGCAGTCCCTCGACGATCTTTTCGAACGGCACTTCCAACTCAAACCCAACAGCTATCGCAGCGAGAGCGTTGTAGACGTTGTGCATGCCGGGCACGCGCAGGCTCATCTCGCCCATCACATCTGTTCCACGCCAAACGGTGAACGACGATCCGAAGTTGTTATCATGACGAATTCCATGAGCAGAGACATCGGCTTGCGCGCTGAACCCATAAGTAAGTCGACGTCGTTCTAACAGCGGAATGATCGCTTGCACGTTTGGATCGTCGAGACACAAAACCGATGAACCGTAGAACGGCACCTTGTTTACGAAACTCGCAAAGCAGGCACGAACGTCGTCCATGTCGTGGTAATAGTCCATGTGCTCGCGATCAATGTTGGTGACGACTGCGATAGTCGGCGTCAACATCAGGAACGAGCGGTCGCTTTCATCAGCTTCAACAACCATCAGATCACTCGTGCCTAAGTGAGCATTCGAACCGTATGCGCCGACAACGCCTCCGACAACCATCGTGGGATCGAGTCCCGCGTGGCCCAAGACTGTGGCGACCATTGACGTGGTGGTCGTCTTTCCATGAGAACCTGCGACGGCGACAGTGTGCGGTTTGAGTCGCATCAACTCCGCCAGCATTTCGGCACGCGGAATCACTGGAATCGAACGGCGGTGCGCTTCGAGAACCTCGGGATTGTCGTCACGCACGGCGGTCGAACAAACGACAACGTGAGGCTGGCCCACGTTTTCAGCAGCGTGACCTTCAAAGATCTCAACACCCAAATGCTGGAGGCGATCGGTAACATTGGAGCGCTTCAGATCGGATCCGGACACACGAAATCCGAGGTTGACGAGCACCTCGGCGATGCCGGACATGCCGATTCCTCCGATGCCTACGAAATGAACGTGTTGAATTCTTCGAAACATAAACTAGCCACAAAAAGGCACAAAAGAACAAAAATGAGATTCGAAAACTTACCTGCTTAATTCTTCAATCATATCTACGGCAGCGGCGGCGGAGTCGCCGTGCGCTAATTTTCTACTTGCTTCCTCCATGCGATTCAGATCGTCCGGCGCGTTTACGAGTTTCTCGATTTCTGTTGCGAGTCGCTCGCCGGTTAAGTCTTGCTGCAAGATCATTCGTGCAGCGCCCGCTGCCTCTAATGCCTCCGCGTTCTTGCGCTGGTGATCGTCGGCGGCAAACGGAAATGGGACCATGATCGACGCTTTACCGGCGGCGATCAGTTCCGCGGTTGTCGTCGCGCCCGCGCGACAGAGCACGAGATCAGCTTCCGCGAAATCCGCCATCATGTTGTCAATGTAACTGCGAACGTCTCCACGTTCGCCCCAACCCGCGGCGACGTATGCCGCGTTCACTTTTTCAAAATCCGCCGGTCCGGTCTGGTGTTTGATCCGTAGCTCGACCGGAATGGATTTCAGCTTCGGCAACGCAGCCACCATCGCTTCATTGATCGCGCGCGCTCCCTGCGAACCACCGAACACCAGCAACGAAAACTTTCCCGGCTCGCGTCGCTTCGGCGGTATTTCAAAAAACTCTCGTCGCACCGGATTGCCCGTTACTTTCGCCTTGCCGCGAAAGTAAGGCAGCGCCTGTTCGAACGAAACGGCCGCGCGATCCACGAATCTCGCGAGCATGCGGTTGGTCCAACCCGGTAATGCGTTCGACTCCATCACGAGTGTCGGACGTTTCGTCAACGCTGCGGTCAGCACCACCGGACCTGAAACGTAACCGCCGGCACCTACTACGACGTCAGGCTGAAACACTCGCATCAACCTGCGCGCCGAGAAAAAACTCTTCGGCAGTATCGCGACTCCTTTTAAGCGCGCACCGAGACTCACGTTTTTTAGTCCCGCACTTTCAATGAGCGATAACTCAAAACCGGCTTGCGGAACGAGTCGCGTCTCGAGTCCGCGTGCAGTTCCGACGAAGTGCACTTTCGAATTCGCGTCGCGTCGCATGATCTCCTGCGCGACCGCGATTCCCGGGTAAATGTGTCCGCCCGTGCCACCGGCAGCGATCATCACTTTCATTGTCAATTGCCCATTGCCGATTGCCGATTTAAACGCTCCTCATACCCTTTACTTAAATTGGCAATTGGCAATCGGAAATCGGCAATTGTCCCGCTCGCGTGTTGCGACACGTTGAGCAGAATTCCCACTGCCGCAAGCGTTGGCACTAGGGACGATCCACCATACGAAATGAAGGGCAGTGGAATTCCCTTTGTCGGCACGAGCGAGAGCACCACACTAATATTAAAGAGCGCCTGGGCAACGATGCTGGTGACAATCCCCAGACTCAGCAACATTCCAAACCGATCCGGCGCCAGCAAGGCCGTGCGCACGCCACGCCAGAGAAAAAGCGCAAACACTGCCACGACGCCGAGAGCGCCGACGAGGCCCAGTTCTTCACCGACGACAGCAAAGATGAAATCCGAGTGCGCGAACGGAAGAAACAGCATCTTCTGTTTGCCCTGTGCGAAACCGAGACCATTCGTTCCACCTGAGCCAATCGCGATCAGTGATTGGACCACCTGGAATCCCGCGCCCTGCTGATCGGCCCACGGATCGAGAAACGTGATCAGGCGTTTCAATCGCCACGGCACAAAGATCAATAAACCTGCTGCGACGACGAGTGCAGGCGCTGCGGCAATTCCGAGGTGCAGCAAACGCGCTCCGGCGGTGTAAATAACGACTGTAAAGATCAGCACCAGCATCATCGCGGTGCCGAAGTCCGGTTCGATTACGACAAGCGCCGCGAGCCAGCCAGTCACGATGCCGCACGGAACGAACGTGCGCCAGAAGTCACCTTCCTCACCGGCGCGCTTCTCGAGGAAGTACGCGAGAAAGATAATCAACGCGAGTTTTGAAATCTCCGAGGGCTGCAATGAAAACCCAGGCAGCTTGATCCAGCGATGTGCGCCGTTAGTGGCGCTGAAACCAAAGACGGCAATCAAACCAATCGTGCAGATAACCAACAAACCGTAGACAATGCGACGGTTCTTCAGTTGCTGGTAGTTGAACTGCATCGCGAGCAACATCACGATGAAGCCGATGAAAACCGAAACACCCTGTTTCAGCACGTAGTGAAACTGGTTGCCATTGTCCTTTTGCGCCAGGACGGCCGAGGCGCTGTAGACCATCACCACGCCGAAGAGCGCGAGCCCGACGGTCGCCGCGAAGAGCCATTTATCTGGAGCAAGTTTCCGAGCCATTTCAGTACGTCTAAGAGGTCTCACGCAAAGTCGCAAAGATGCAAAGAAGATCTAATTTCCGTCTTTGCTGCTTTGCGTCTTTGCGTGAAACCTGACTTCATCTTTAAAAACTTTCCCGCGATGTTCGAAGCTGTCGAACATATCGAAACTCGCGCATGCGGGCGCGAGTAGAACCACGTCGCCTTTTTCGGCTGCGTTGAAGGAACGTGCGACTGCGTCCTTCATGTCACTTGCACGCTCGACTGGTGCGCTGCTTCCCAATTCATTCGCGATCGTCTCAGCATCTTCACCTATGAGCACTAGCTTTCTCACCTTTGCGCGAATCAACGGTTCGAGCGGCGCGTATGGCGCCTTCTTTCCTCGTCCGCCGAGAATCAGCACGACTTTTCCCGGTTCCTCCGCGAATGCTTCTAGAGCTTTCAACGTTGCATCGACGCTCGTCGCCTTCGAGTCGTTGTAAAACTTCACGCCTTCAACTTCCGCAACGAACTCGAGACGATGCTCGACGGGATCGAACCGTTTCGCGGTTTCACGCATTGACGCGATTCCTGCACCCGCCGCGATGCCTGCCGCAAAAGCTGCAGCAACGTTCTCGACGTTGTGCAGTCCGCGTAACTTCATCTCCTCAACATTGAGCAACACCCGTTCACCTTCCAGCCCACGAAAAACCAACTCACGGCCTCGCAAAAACACTCCGCTCTCGACTTCTTTTCTGACGCTGAAGTGCAACACTCTCGCTCGCAAGCCGCTCGCCCACGATGAAACTGTCGGATCGTCTGCGTTGAGCACGGCCGTATCTTCAGGAGTCTGGTTCATGAAGATCCGGTGTTTCGCCGCAGCGTAATCATTGAACGTTTCGTAACGATCCATATGATTCGGCGTCACGTTGAGCACTACTGCAATCGCCGGATGAAAGGTCTTTATCGTCTCCAACTGAAAGCTGGAAAGCTCTGCGACCGTCCAACCGTCGTCTCGCGAAGTCTCAACCATCGAGATCAGCGCTTTGCCGATGTTGCCACCGACCTGCACCGCTAATCCGGCATCGCGCAATAGTTCGCCGATGAGCGACGTTGTTGTTGTCTTACCGTTGCTGCCCGTGATTGCAACGATGCGGCCTTTCAAATAACGATATGCGAGCTCTACTTCACCAATTACTTCCGCGCCGGCTCGCTCGGCATAACGAATCGGAATGATCGTCGCCGGAACTCCTGGACTAACGACAACCAGATCGAGTTGATCGAGTAACCAGCTTGGCGGTTCACCGGGTAACAAACCGACGCCTGAATCTTTCAGCGCTAACGCATCTGGCGTCCACTTCTCAAGCGGTTTCTGATCGGTGAGCGCGACAACCGCCCCCTGGGCCAACAGAAACTTCGCGGCTGCGATCCCACTCCGCGCCGCACCAACTATCAAAACTTTCTTGCCACTAAGAAGCACAAACCCGTTACCGTAATTTCAACGTCGAAAGACTTAACAACGCAAACAAGATCGCCAGGATCAAAAACCGGAATACAATTTTCGGCTCTTTCCAGCCCTGCATCTCGAAATGATGATGCAACGGCGTCATCTTGAATAAGCGCCGGCCGGTTCCAGTAGTGCGTCGTGTCATCTTGAACACGCTCACTTGCAGCATCACCGAGAGCGCCTCGATCACAAAAATGCCGCCCACCATCAGTAACATGAACTCCTGCTTCGTGAGCACGGCCACCGTTCCCATCGCGCCGCCGATGGCAAGACTGCCCACGTCGCCCATGAAAACCTGTGCGGGTGGCGCGTTGTACCAGAGGAAGCCGAGACTGGCTCCGACCATCGCACCGCAAAAGACAGTTAACTCAGCCGCTTCGGGTCGATGAGTAAGGTCAAGATAGTTCGCCCAACGCGCGTCACTGCTGATATAAGTGAAACCCGTCAACGCCCCCATCGCGATCACGGTGATGCTGATCGCCAACCCGTCCAAGCCGTCAGTCAAATTCACTGCGTTCGATGATCCCAACAGCACGACCGCAATCAACACTAAATACAGGTACGGTCCAATGAAACTTGGTCCGAAGGGTTTGGCAGTCGCTTTGATGAACGGAATACTGAAATTCCAGGAGTAGTCGTTACCTCCCCAAAACCTTGTCGACAGAAACAGCACCGCCCAAACCATGACTGCCACCAGCAACTGCGCCAACAGCTTCTGCCGCCCGGTCAACCCCAGACTGCGCCGCTTCGCAATCTTCCAGTAGTCGTCGACAAAACCGATCAACCCGAACAACAACGTGGCGCCCATGGCCGTCCAAACGAAAACGCTCGACAAGCGAGACCACAGCAACGTCGAGATCAAGACCGATCCGACTATCAACACACCGCCCATCGTCGGCGTGCCGCGTTTGACCTGGTGATCCTGCGGACCTTCTTCTCGAATCTGCTGGCCCACGTTCCACTGCTTCAGTGCCTCGATCAGCTTGCCGCCGAAGAAGAGTGATATCAGCAACGCCGTGATCGTCGCGTACGCAGTGCGAAACGTGACGTACTGAAAAACGTTGAGACCCTTAACGAGATACCAATCCTTGTCCTTGAAGTGGAAGTAAAGAAGCTCGTAAAGGAAGTAGTAGATCATCGAGTTCTATCGATATTTCACGCAAAGACGCAAAGACCGCCAAGATCAAACTTTGCTACTTTGCGACTTTGCGTGAAATCATTTCGCGTCTTCTCCAGCCAATGGAAACTGCTCCCGCAGCGCTTTCACCACCTTATCTGTCGCGACGCCGCGCGAGCCTTTTACCAAAATCAGATCACCTTCTTTGACTTCCCTGATCAACTCCGCCGCAACTTCATCCGAAGAGTTGAAAAACTTTGCCGCCGTGAGTCCTGCTTCATTTGCACCCGCGACGATCTCTTTCGCCAACCCCCGCACTCCCCAGAGCAAGTTAACTCCGCTACCAGCGATCTCTCGTCCAACGTCCCGGTGCAAGGATGCTTCATCGGGTCCGAGTTCGAGCATCTCCCCGGCGATAACAACCAGTCGCTTACTACTCTGACTACCTTCCAACATCGTCCGCACCATATTCAGCAACGAACGCGGATTCGAGTTGTACGAATCATCGATCACGGTAAAACCTGCCGCGAAGTCGAGCACTTCGCCGCGCATCTTTGGTGGTTGCGCACTCTTCAGAGCCTTCGCAATCTCTTCCGGCGTGATCGAGAACGCCGTGCCGACCGCTGACGCTGCAAGCGCATTGCTCAAGTTATGACGACCGCTCATCGCAAGTATCGTTTGCGCCTCACCCAATGGCGTTCGCAAACGAAATCCGATTCTGCCGAGCGAGTTGGTATCAATCTCCGTTGCGGTTACATCGGCCACATTGTCGATACCAAACGTCAGTGTGCGACCACGATGCTTGTCGCGCATCTTCATCACCAGCTCATCATCAGCGTTGAGAATCGCAGTGCCTTCTGGTTTGAGTCCCTCAATCAGCTCTGCTTTCGCGGCGGCGATGTTTTCAATCGTGCCCAGGTATTCGAGATGAACCGGCGCTACCATCAGTTCCACGGCAACATCCGGCGGTGTGATCTTGCAGAGCCGCTGAATCTCGTGTGTGGGCGACGACATGCCCATCTCCAACACTGCGAGATCGAATTGATCCGGTGAACGGTCTTCACTCACCATCCGCAAAACCGACAACGGCAATCCCAAACCGTTGTTGTAATTCCGCTCGCTTTTTAGAACACGATGGCCGGCACTCTTGAGAATGTGTGCCGTCAACTCTTTCGCAGTAGTTTTCCCGGCGCTGCCAGTGATCGCTACTACGGGTTTCCCCCACGCGGTGTAGACGCGATGCGCGAGCAGTTGCAACGCGGCGATCGCGTCGTCAACCAAAAGCAATCGATCCTTCACGCTTTCCAAATACGAATCGCCGGCGACATGATCTTCTCGTGCTACTGCGGCAATCGCGCCACGCTCAAACGCATCACCGATAAAGCGATGAGCATCGACGAACTCACCATTAAAACCGGCGCGGGCGTAGTCTTTTTGCGAGAGCGCAAAAAACAGTTCGCCCGCGCCAACCGAACGCGAGTCGATGGAATAATCTCTTATCTGTTTGTCAAATATCTCTGGGCTGATGCTCGTCACATGCGCGCCCATCAAACCTGCTGCCTCGCCAACCTTCACGTGATTACGGCCTCTTCCTGCTCCATTGTTTCATCCTGCAAAGCCGTGTTGTTAACCGGTTCGAGCAGGCATTCAACGAGTCTTGAAAGCGAGCTCTGGTTCATCGAAACGTTTGCCAAAACTTCGGCAAAGCTTCCAACACGACTAGTGGCAGAACGCATGTCACCATTCGAGCCATCTTTTGGGGGATGATGTTGTGCCCGGAGGGATGAACGCTGGCTGCGCATTCGTCTTCTGCAGTCAGCAATGCCGTAGTTTACGTCATCTTCGAGAGTTTCTTCATCCATAGCAGTGTCGGGATCTTTTTGGAGTGCGGCGGCCTGACGCCGCTTTGGCCTCGATCATGCGTTTTCGAATAACAAAGCGGCGTCAGGCCGCCGCACTCCAAATTACTGCAACCTCCCAAAATCAACATAGACAAGCTGCCCCGTGTTTACCTCTGTTCCCGCTGAGGGATTTTGCTTCAAAACTCGTCCTTCACCCCGCGCCTCGACTTGCAGTCCAAGTTGCGCGCAAGTCCGGGCGACGTCTCGCACGCTACGCCCGCGCAAGTCAGGCATTAGCATCGCCTTCTTCGTTGCTACAGCGTAGACAACTTCACCGCTTCGTCCCCCGTTGCTATCCACGGTTGGCATTGTGGCTTTCCGCTGCTTTTCCGATTGCGCCTGTTCTTCCTGAATTTTTGCAGCGCGTTCGGGATCGGTGTTGCTTTGTGCGATCAAATCCGGAGCCGACTTCGTTTCAATGTCAGGCATAACGTTGAGCGCCGGCAGAACTTGTTCAGCGACTTCACGAAAGATCGGCGCCGCGACGTCGCCACCGTGATAAGCACCGGCAGGCTCGTCGATCACGACGATGATGACGACTTGCGGATTACTCACCGGCGCGAAACCAACAAATGAACCGACAAACTTCGTAGCGGAATAAGCTTTCGTTTTAGGATCAATCTTTTGCGCAGTGCCTGTCTTGCCTGCGGCTGAATAGCCATCGAGTTGAGCCTTCTTCGCCGTTCCGTTCAGCGTCACACCTTCAAGCATGCCGCGCAGAGCGATCGCAGTCTCGGCACTGATCACTCGTCGTTGTTCCGGCTGAGCGCGATAGACCACGTTGCCGCCGGCATCACGAACTTCTCGAATCAGGTGAGGAGAAATTCGGACGCCGTCGTTCGCGAGTGCACCAAACGCCGCGGCCATCTGCACCGGTGTAACGCCAATTTCCTGACCGATTGCGATCGAGCCGATCGACGACGGCTGCCAACGCTCAACCTTGCGAAGAATGCCGTTGGTCTCACCGGGAAGCTCAATGCCTGTTTTTGAACCAAAGCCGAAACGCTTGATGTAGTCGTACATCGTTGGATCGCCGACTCGCAGACCGAGTTTGATTGCGGCGACGTTGCTCGACTTCGCGAGGGCTTCGGCAATAGTCAACGATCCGAATGGATGATGATCGTGGATCACACGTCCGGCGACAGTGATCGCACCCATCTGGCAGTCGATGCGATCGTCAACTTTCGCGAGCTTCTTCTCCAGGGCTGCGGAGAACGCAACAACCTTGAACGTCGAACCGGGTTCGTAAATATTCTGCAGCGCCCAGTTCGATCTTGTTTCCGGCTTAGCCTCCGATACTTTGTTCGGATCAAACGTTGGTGCGTTTGCGAGCGCGAGGATCTCGCCACTACGCGGATCAAGCACGATTACCGTTCCGGACTTCGCGCGCGATCGTTGCACTGCGGCTTGTAATGCTTGTTCGGCTTGGTACTGAATCGTCTGATCGATCGTCAGCACGACCGTCTGTCCGGGCTTTGAGGCGATCTCGTAACTCTCGTACGGCTTACCGCTCGCGTCTTTTTCAACAAACAGCTTTCCTGCTTCGCCGGAGATCTTGGCGTTGTAAAACTGTTCGACACCGCCGAGGCCTTTGCCGTCGAGTCCGACGTATCCGAGTACGTGCGCAGCGAGCGAGCCATTCGGGTAGTAGCGCTTCGGCTCGAGTTGCATTTGTACACCCGGTAGATTCAACTCGACGGTCTTGTTTGCGAAGTCCGCGTCCAAACGTCGCGCAATCCAGATAAATCTTTTCTTCGCCGCCGCGGCATCATGAAACTCTTTTGCGAGCTCTGCTTGTTTTAGACCAAGTGACTTGGAGAGTTGCTGCGCGTTGCGATCTAAAGTCGCGACATCGAGACCATCCGGATCGAGAAAGAGAGAAACAGTCTGAATACTGCGGGCGAGTTGGCGCTCCTGTCGATCGAGGAGTTCACCACGCTGTGGACTTGTTTCAATTGTGTTCTGTTGCTGCTGGCGAGCGCGGTTGGCCAGGGCTTCGTACTGGGAAAACTGCAAGTAAACGAGGCGAGCAGAAATCACTAACATCCAGAAGCCAATAAAAGCCGCGACAAAAAGCACGCGGCCTGATGAAACATCCGGTCTGGATTTTGATCGAGCAATGAGGCGTGCCAACATCACCTACTTGTTTCCCCCTACCCAGTAGCGTGATGAGGACGCTTTTATTGTTGCCGCAGATTCGGATCAGTGTTTATCCGTGTTACCAATCTGTCCGGGTCTCGCCGGCTTCAACCCGAGACGCCGAGCGGCGGGTTCGAGTTTGTCAGGAGCTATGGCGCGTTCTTTTTCGAGAGCGAGTCGTTGATTCTCCTCTATTAATCGCTTGCGCTCGGTGCGCAACGTTTCGTTTTCATAACCGTACTGCACGGCCGCAAAGTGTTGCTTAGCGGCAAAGACAAAACCGCCGGCCAGTATCAATCCACAGAACAACAACAGCCCCAATCGCGACAGTGCGGTGGTGTCTCGAGAGCGGCGAATCTTCGCGTTGAGTTGATGCTCAGGAAATCTCTTCATGATCGTTATAGCTTTCTGCAAGCTCGCAGCTTCGCGCTGCGTGCGCGGGGGTTCTCGTCAATCTCGCTAAACCCGGGCGCCACGGGTCGTCGCGTCAGCACCTCAACAACCTTGCGCGCGCCACATGCGCAAACCGGCAAGCGAGGTGGACATTCGCAGTGACCCGAAAGTTTTTTCAGTTCGCGTTTGAGAATCCGATCCTCGAGCGAATGAAAACTGATACCGACAAATCTGCCTTCAGGAATTAAAAGATCGACTGCTGATTCGACAAACTCTCCCAGCCCTTCGAGTTCGTGATTAACGGCGATACGCAGAGCCTGGAATGTGCGCGTCGCCGGATGAATCTGATTCCGCTTGTGCCCGCCGGTAGCTTGCCGCACAAGGTCTGCTAACTCCGTAGTGGTCGTTATCGGCTTCCCTTGTTCGCGACATTCAACGATGCGACGGGCGATGCGTCGTGAGTGTCGTTCTTCGCCGAATTCGAAAATGATTCTGGCAATTTCCGATTCGGGAAGTTGCTGTAGAAGATCGGCTGCGGTGTCGCCTCTGGTCGGGTCCATCCGCATATCTAAAGGAGCATCGAAACGAAAACTAAACCCACGCTCGGGTGAATCAAACTGCAGTGAAGAGACGCCCAGATCAACAAGAATGCCGTTTGGATCGCGCTCATTCGCCTCTTGCACGACGTCGTTGATAGCGCGAAAGTTGGCTTGAAAGGCGCGGAATCTTTCTCCGAAGGGTGCTAAACGCTGTCGGGTGTAAGCCAGCGCCGCCGGATCAAGATCCATTCCGAGTACGCGAGTGTTCTGCGAGGATTTCAGAATCGCTTCGCTGTGTCCGCCAAGACCAACCGTGCAATCAACAAAGAGACCTCCTCGCTCAGGAGCGAGAAACCTTATTGTCTCTTCTAGCAGCACGGGGCGATGGGGCGCGCCCATGCCCCCCAAAGGCGCAGCCATCACCACCGCCCCGTGATCTCGTTCAAAGAACTTTTGAGCTTTGCGTTTTGTTCTTCGTACTTTGTTTTTCGACTTGCTTTTCACAAAGCACAAAGTACCAAGTACAAAGCACTAAATACCAAGTCTCGCGATCGCAGCTTCGTCCTCTTCCGTGTATGGATCGGCGAGCATGCGAGCTTTGAACTTGTCTAGCTCCCAAACTTCCAAATAGGTCAGATAGCCCAGAACCGCGACATCTCCCAAAACTTCAGCACTCTTGCGCAGTAAAGGATGAATCAGAAGACGGCCTTGCCCGTCGATCGTGGCTTGCTGACCGTAGTAGTTCGTTCTGTCAAGGAACTTTCTTCGCGCCGGATCCATTGAAGGCAACAACGAGAGCCGCTGTTCGACCGATTCCCATTCCGGCAATGGATAAATTCGAACGTACTCTCCAGTAAGGCTCGTGATATAAAAATCTTTGCCGTGTTTCTCTTCAATCAGTCGCCGAAATTCCGTGGGAACTTTGAGACGCCCCTTTACATCAATTCGCGCCGTGTAGTTTCCTCGCAGCATAGTTTCGACCTGACGAGAGAGCATTGGTGGGTGGCCCCAAGGAAAAGTGTTGCTTGATGATCGGTGTTGCTACGAGGTTGGACCCACTTCCGACCACTTTTGACCACCCAAGGCCGGATACTACGCCGCGCTTTAGAGTGTGTCAATAGGCTGGGTTGCCGAGATGATCGCCTTTTGTCAGCCTTTTTGGTTCACGCCAAGACGCCAAGATCGCAAAGAGGCAGTCAATTGATCTTTGCGTTCTTTGCGGTTTGGCGTGAGAAAACCGTTTTGCGTGCGCTCGATGTTACACTCTCCCACCGACAAATGACCTCTATTCTCCTGTTTGGGTTGCTGGCTGCGGGCGCCAATGTCCTCGGAGGGCTGATTCTGGTTAAATCAGGCGCTCACCGCCTGGGCGAGCGTTTTTTGAAATACCTCGTTGCTCTGGGTGCCGGCTTCATGCTGGCCGCGATTTTCATCGAAATTCTCCCGCAAACTGTCGGCATCTGGCTCGAGCGCTCCCAGGGCACATCAGCTCCGGAAGCGATAGTCGAGGCGATGACACTGCTGCTCGCCGGATATCTATCGATTCAGTTTTTCGAGCACACCCTCGCGCCACACTTCCATTTCGGCGCTGAAACTCACCCCGAGTCATTTATGAAACCTTCAGCCGCCTACACCGCTGTCGGTGGACTTTGGATTCACACTTTCTTCGACGGTGTCTCAATTGCATCCGCTTTTCTCGTCAACTTCAAAGTCGGAATTCTCGTCTTTATCGCGATTCTGCTTCACAAAATGCCCGAAGGCTTCACTGTGGCATCAATCATGCTAGCTAGCGGTCGTTCGACTAGGACGGCGTTGCTTGCAACCGCCGTGATTGGTGCAGCAACTCTGGCGGGCGTGATTGGAGTTGCTCTGGTTAACGAAAGAATGACGAACGTGGTTGGTTATGCATTACCGTTCTCGGCTGGTGTAACGCTCTATGTAGCCGCGAGCGACCTGATTCCAGAGGTGAACCATAAAGAAGAAAGAAACCCCACGGTGTCAATTGTCGTTTTTGGAGGAGTCGCCCTCTTCTATGTTTTGCACAGGTTGATCGAGGGTTAGCACTGACGAGAAGTTCGCCATTGCGTTTGCGTTTGAGAAAATTTCAGTTTGCCTGGGCCAGTTTCGGCCTTTTGGTTTTGGTCTTTTCGCTGCTGGCGTTTGAAGTAAAGGCCCAGGTCACACCTCCATCACCCGTTCCACTCCCCGTTCCCTTCAATCCAATCGTCGATAACGCGAACGTTATCGATGCTCAAACCCGAGCTCGACTGGAACAGATCTATCGCGATTTGAAGGAACGCGGAAATATCGAATATGCAGTTTTGACGGTCCCTACGACCGGTGATCTCGATATCTTTGATTATTCACTCGCAGTTGCTCGTGGTTGGGGAATTGGACCAAAGGATGGTGAGAAGGCGAGTCTTCTGCTCGTCGTCGCGATTCAGGATCGCAAGTATTTCACGCAAGTGAGTCGTCATATCGAAGGTGATCTACCGGACGGATTAGTTGGTCAGATTCAGCGTGAGCGACTGGTGCCTCAGTTCAGACAACAGAATTACAGCAGAGGCATTCGCGACACGATCGAGGCTTACGTTGCGACACTCGGAGCGAAGCGTGGTTTCAGTGTTGAAGGCATCGGTGAAAACCAGGCAGTCAGGGTCAGAGAGCAACCGCAAAGACCTGCGCAAACCAGCTTGAGCTCGGTCTGCGGCATATTAGTTGTGGTCATCTTCATTGTGATCTTTCTTTCGTTTGTTTCGCGACGAGGTGGAAGAGGTGGAGGCGGCGGTTGTTTGCAGGCGCTGCTGTTGGGAAGTTTGTTCAGCAACTTGAGCGGTGGAAGCAGACGAAGCAGTTGGGGCGGTGGAGGTTTCGGCGGTGGTGGATTTGGCGGTGGCGGCGGTGGTGGTGGATTTGGTGGCGGTTTTGGTGGAGGCGGTGACTTTGGTGGTGGAGGCGCGGGCGGCAGTTGGTAACGGAGATTAATCCGTATAACCCGTGGCTAAATTCATGGTTAAGACGACGGTACAAGAAGCACTTAACGGACTCGTGGAGGATCTGCGTGCGACGCATGGAGACAATCTGGCGTCTGTGGTCCTGTATGGTTCGGCCGCAGCCGGCGATCATATCGAGTTGCGCTCTGATTACAACATCCTGATCGCTTTGACTCGGATCACACCGGAGGATCTACGGCAGGCACAGGCGCCTATGCGTGAGTGGCAACGGTTGGGCCATCCACTGCCTGTCTACTTCACTGTTGAAGAACTCTCCGACGCAGCTGACGTTTTTCCGATCGAATTTCATCAGATGGCAAACGCGCGCATTGTTCTCTACGGTCACGATCCGTTCGAGTTTGTAAAACTTTCGGATGTGAATCTGCGACACCAAACGGAGTACGAACTCAGAAGCAAGTTGATTCAGTTGCGCCGTCTCTATATCCCCGCTTCAGTTTCGACTGAGAAGTTGTGCGATTTGATGAACGATAGTTTGTCGAGCTTCGCGGCATTGTTTCGCGCTGTGCTGCTGCTGCACGGCCACGAAGCGCCGGTGTCGAAACCTGATTGCGTGCGCGCGACCGCACAGTTGTTGAAACTCGACCCGATACCCTTCGAAAGAATTTTTGAATTTCGCGCGAGCGATCGTCGTCCCGCGTCAGAAAAAGATGCGAACGATCTTTTCGGAGCCTACCTGTTTCAGATCGAGCAGGTTGTTGAAGCAGTTGACGAGCTTGGAAAGCAACACAGTAACTTACATATGGGAGATTTGAGATGAAGATCCGTAGACTAATAACTCTTGCCGGCCTGGTACTGATTGCTTTGGCTGCCAGCGGCTGTGGCTATAACACGCTGACGACTAAACACGAGAACGTAAAAGGCAAATGGGCCGGAGTGGAAACTCAGTTACAACGTCGCGGCGACTTGATAAATAACCTCGTCGAAGCAGCAAAGATGGCGGGAATTCAGGAGCAGGAAGTCTTTGGCCAAATCGCGCGTGCGCGTTCGCAACTGCTGAATGCACAACAAGCAGCGCCACAGGGTGAAGGCGGCGACAAGTCGCCCGAGCAGAAGCAGGCCGTGATCGATGCTGCCAACAGCTTCGGTGGAACGCTGGGCCGGCTACTCGTGCTTCAGGAGAACTATCCGGTTCTCCAATCGAACGCAAACTTTATGAAATTGCAGGATGAAGTGGCGGGCACTGAGAACCGGGTCGCCACTGCGCGAAACGACTATAACGGCGCCGTGCAGGACTACAACACAACGCGCGCCCGTTTCCCAACGGTGATTGGAGCTAAGCTTTTCGGATTTAAAGAGGAGCCTTACTTTAAGGCCGAGGAGGGTGCGAGATCTGTGCCGCAGATAAACGCAAACTCATTGCGGCCCGATAGCAAATAAATCTGTGTGTATCCGTGGCTAAAAACCAAGGGAACTACACATCGCACAATGGTCACAAGGCTTGCCGCCTGGTTCAAGGCTGCAAGCCTTGTCGTTTTGAAAGAAATCAACAAGCTCCGAAACGGTAGCTTCTTCAACACCAAAGCGGTCGAGACTCGGATGCCACGGTGAATGAACACGAGGACCGCTCACTTTAGACTCTATTTGAATCAAACGGTTTTGCAGTTCATTGAGAGTCGCACGCATTGCGGCCAGTTCTGATCCGATGTCAGTGCTTTGAGGCGCGGTTGAATTCGCAGCCACACGCCGCGCGATTCTCTCCGCCATCATTCTCGCCTGATCTTCCATCGCTATAACAGATCGATCCGATCCACCACTCCGACAATCGCTGAATCGATCGCTGCTCCTGCTTGCCCTGTCGCCGCAGTCGACGCACTCCAACCTTCCTGAACGATCAACACCGTATCACCAACACCCGCATCCACCGAATCAAGTGCCAGGACCGAATAACTCGTCTCGTCACCTTCCGGCGTGATCTGCTGGCACAACATCACGCGCGCATTCTCATAGCGCCGGTTCTTTTGCGTGGCCACGATATTTCCAACGACGCGCGCGAGAATCATCTGGTTACGTGCTTCTCGGAATCAACAATCCCGATGATCGTGCAATCCGTAGGCGTGTCTTCGCGTTTGAAAGGAAAACTCGCTTCCTTGCCGCGACACCAGAACACCAGTTCACCAACACCTGCGCCCACGGAATCGATAGCTACCATCGGCTTGCCGGATGCTTCGAGGTTTCTATCGACAGTCTGCACGATCAACAGCTTGCGTCCTTCAAGCGAATCGTTCTTGACTGTTGCTACCACTGTGCCGATGACGCGCGCGAGTTGCATAGTTCAATTCACATAGACCGTATCGATCACTCCCACAATTGCCGCATCCACAGGCACGTCTTTCATCCCCTGGGCCAGTCGCGCACTCGAGCCGGCAACGACCAGCACGCGCTCATGAAATCCGGCGCCCACTGTGTCGACTGCAACTACATAGCCGGTCGTATCACTGCCATCTACATTAATCGGTCGCACGATCAACAACTTCTTTCCGCTCAACCGTTCGTCTTTTTGGGTAGCGACAACAGTCCCGAGAATGCGAGCAATGATCATGTCGGATTATCGATCAAGTCCTATGGGAAGAGTTTCATCGACGCTGCCGTGCGGGCGCGGAATCACGTGCACGCTTACCAACTCACCCACACGTCGCGCGGCCGCGGCGCCTGCATCAGTCGCAGCTTTCACTGCCGCAACGTCGCCACGAACGATCGCAGTCACAAAACCGGCGCCGATCTTTTCATAACCGACGAGCGTGACATTCGCAGCCTTCACCATCGCATCGGCCGCTTCGATCATTGCCACCAGGCCTTTAGTTTCAACCATTCCGAGTGCTTCTTGCATTCGTTATGCTCCTTCAGCCACAGATAAACACAGATTTAATAAAGGACTATTTACCATTTACTGCCTGACTTAACAATTCGACCAGCTCTTCGCGTGTAAGTGAGATCTTGTTGCCGCCATTCTCCACCGGACTCTCGTGCAAGTATCCACACGCTTGTCCGCGTGCGGACTCACCGAGGTAACCCGCGGCTTCACGTACATTAATCAACTTCTCAATTGCATCTGGTGGAAGATTCTTCGAGCCGCCAAGCACGCGCGAGAGTATCGCGATCTTCGCCGTGTGTTCGAGAGTTTCCAGACGGTCCCAGGCCTGCCAGAGATCCGCACCATAAGCGACCGCGCCATGATTCGCCATCAACAATGCGTTGTGATGTTTCACGAATGGCTGCATCTCTTGAGTCAACTCTTCTGTTGACGGAGTTCCGTAAGCGGCTAGCGGCACACATCCGAGCGTAAGAATCACTTCCGAAAGGATCGGTTGATCTATAGCTAGCCCGGCGACGGCAAAGGCGGTTCCGTGTGGTGGATGCGCATGGCACACAGCCTTCACATCCGGACGCTCGCGATAGATCAAAAGATGCATGGCAAGCTCACTTGAAGCGCGTCGATCGTTGAGTGCTTTGCCGTCGAGATCTGTAACCGCGATCAGGTCCTCGGTCATGCGACCTTTGCACGTCATCGTTGGCGTGGCGAGGATGCGACCGTCGTCGAGCCGGACGCTCACGTTGCCGTCGGACGAGACGACATAGCTTCGCTCGTACATCAGGTGGCAAACGCGGATCAGATCTTGTTTGGCTGTTTGCTCATCCATGCTTGTTTGCTGGAAGTTCTCCGTCGTGGTTGCGTGACCGTGCTGTTTGAAGGCTGAGATAGAAAATAGGACAGCGACTCTAATGAAGTCGTCAGATCGACTGTTTTGACTTTTACTCCACGTCGAGCAGTCAGTGAGACGGGCGCAAAGTTCAGCACTGCTTTAATGCCGGCGGACGTCACCTGGTTCAGAACTCTTTGCGCCGCCTTTGCCGGAACTGCGATTACCATTACGTCGATTGCTTCGTCGCGAATCACGTTCGCGATCTCGTCTACGTCGCGTACGGCGATCTTTCCATCGCCAATCCGCTGACCGATCTTTTGGCGATCGTTATCAAACAACGCCACGACGGTGAAGTTTGATCTGCCAAAGCCATTGTAGTTCGCGAGCGCTGTGCCCAATCGACCGGCGCCGACGATGCCCACGCGGTGTGGGCTGTCGAGTCCGAGGATCTTGGTAATGTGATCGCGGAGATCGTCAACGTAGTAACCAACGCCGCGTACACCAAATTCGCCGAAGTAACCAAGATCCTTTCTGATCTGCGCGGAATTCAGGTTGAACTGATCGGCCAGCGCCTGCGACGAAATCGTTTTTATCCCGGCCGTATGAAGTGCGTTCAGACAACGCAGGTAAACACTCAAACGGCTGGTTGTTAATTCTGATATTTTCTCGGACTTCATGAGCACAGCCAGTATAGCGCCCTCCTTGGAGTGCGCCAACTTGTTGGCGCTTTGGTATTAGTATTCAACCCGCATTACCAAAGCGCCAACAAGTTGGCGCACTCCAAGGAGGTGCTTTTTGCTACAATCCCGCCCGAAATGATTGCGCATCTCAGCGGCACACTGCTCTCCAAAGAACCAAACCATGTTGTCGTTGACGTCAGCGGCGTTGGCTATGAAGTCAACATCCCGCTCTCGACCTTCTACGACCTCGACGACGAGAAGTCAGCCGTTCAACTGCTCATTTACACGCACGTCAAAGAAGACGCATTGCAGCTCTACGGATTCAAGACTGCGAATGAACGTAAGCTCTTCGTCAATTTCATTTCCGTAAGCGGCGTCGGTCCGAAATTGGGTATCGCGCTTCTTTCGCACATGAAAGCGGACGAACTAATCGAGTCGATCAAATCCAACAACCTCGCCCGACTTACCCAAATTCCCGGCGTCGGCAGAAAAACCGCAGAGAGACTCGTCGTAGACCTTCGCGACAAGATGACCCAGTTGTCACAACAACAAGTTGCCGACCAAACAGGAGTAAAAGCTGAAACTGTCCACGTTGCTTCCGAAGATAGCGTTCGCGGCGATGCCTTGTCTGCTTTGGTCAATCTCGGTTACCAAAGATCGGCCGCCGAAAAGGCGATCGATGCCGCACTCGGCGAAGGTGGTGATATAACAGTCGAGTCAATCCTGAGACGCGGTCTGAAGAAGTTAGCCAGAGTTTGAAAACACCATGCCTCCTGAGCCAATATCAGCGCGCGTGAAAGACAGTTTTCCGAACGACGACGATCGTCAACTCGATCTGACGCTGCGCCCAACTCGCATCGAGGAATACATCGGACAGCGACAGGTCAAGGAGAATCTTCGTGTCTACATGAAGGCTGCGCGCAATCGTCGCGAAGCCCTCGACCACGTGCTGCTTACTGGTCCACCGGGCTTGGGCAAGACTACGCTCGCAAACATCATCGCGAATGAGATGGGCGCCGAGCTGAGATCGACCGCCGGTCCCGCGATCGAGAAGGCGGGCGACATCGCGGCCCTGCTGACCAACCTCCAGGAAGGCGATGTGCTTTTCATCGACGAGATCCATCGGCTGCTACCGGCGCTCGAAGAAAAACTCTACCCGGCGATGGAGGACTATCAACTCGATCTACTGATCGGCCAAGGCGCCGCCGCGCGTTCGATCAAACTCGAGCTTCCAAAGTTCACATTGATCGGCGCCACTACGCGTGCTGGTCTAATCACCGCACCTTTGCGTGGACGCTTCGGTATCGTCTTTCATCTCGACTTCTATCCGCACGAAGATCTGGAAGTGATTTGCAGACGTTCAGCGGAGATTCTCGGCGTCGAGATCGACGATGACGGCGCGCGTGAAATTGCACGTCGCTCACGCGGCACGCCACGCATCGTCAATCGCCTGCTTCGTCGCGTCCGCGACTATGCTGAAGTTGATTACGACGGTCGCATTAATAGAAAAGTCGCAAATGATGCACTGAATCGTATGGAGGTCGACACCTATGGCCTCGACGAAATGGATCGCAAGCTGCTGTTGACGATCATCGAAAAGTTCAGCGGTGGACCAGTCGGACTGGGCACGATCTCGGCTTCGATTCACGAAGAAAAAGATTCAATAGAGGAGATCATCGAACCCTACTTGATTCAGATTGGATTTTTAGATCGCACGCCGCGCGGACGTTTGGCGACGCCGCTCGCATACGAGCATTTCGGTATTAACCCTCCCGGCTCAAGGGTACCCAACCTGTTCGACCCCCGCTGAAATCTGCGTTAATCTGCGTCCGTCCGCGGCTAAATTTAATGAAGCTCTTCTCGTCATTTTCGCGTCATTCGTTCGGCGTTCGGAATCGCTCGCCCTGGCGATCGATGCTCGGACATTCGCTGCACCAGTTTCATGAAAACGATCTCTTCACCTCAGCGGCAGCGATGAGTTACTTCGGGCTGATGGCGCTTTTCCCTGCATTGCTGCTGATGTTCGCGCTTAGCAACAAACTCGCAGCAGGTAGTCAACTTCTCACTCATGCCGTCGACGTATATCCGGGCTCTGCGAAGTTTCTCCGTGAGACCATCGAAGCGTTTTCAGATCTTGGCTTCGGTGCAATCGTTACCTGCATTGTGCTTGTGTTCTGGGCCGGTTCCTGGGTATTTGCCGTAATCGAACGTGCTCTCAATCGCATTTGGGGCGCAGTGTCGAGAACGTTCTTGCATGGAAGAGCGCTCACAATCGGAATGGTTGGACTGGTCGGGGGGCTGCTCGCACTTTCTGTGCTGGCGACGTCGGTCCTGGTTGCGTTTCGTGAAATGGCAGGCCGGCTCTCGCCACGACAACTCGAACGATATACGTTGGTGGCTTCGGTCGGCAGTGCGTTCTGGCAAGTGTTGTTTGCAGCAGTCAGTTATCTGGTTACGGTGGCGCTATTTGTGCTGGTCTACCGCTTTATGCCGAAAGCTGAGGTGACGTTGCGCGACACGTTGCCGGGTGCTTTCCTTGCCGGAGCGTTGTGGGAAATTGCGAAGTACGTTTTTGCATGGAGCTTGAACTACTTTCACTACGACCAGATTTATGGATCGGTTGGTGCTGTAGTTGCTGTTCTGACGTGGAGTTATGTTTCGAGTTTGATCCTGCTCTTCGGCGCTCAACTCACTGCAGTGTTCCACTACGAGCATCCTTCAGCCACAGATAAACACGGATGAAGATCGCGGATTTTGATTATGAGCTGCCAGTTGAACTAATCGCACAAGCGCCGCTGGCAGAACGTGATGCTTCGAGAATGCTCGTTTTGAACCGGCGCGAGCAGGAGTGGAATGATTCAACCTTCAAAGACTTCACTCAGTATTTACGCCCAAACGATGTCGTCGTTGTAAACAACTCGCGTGTGATTCCGGCTCGATTGAATGGACAGCGTGAAGGATCAGGCGGGCAGGTCGAGATCTTTCTCGTTCGTGAGATTGAAACTCACGTCTGGGAAGCTCTCGTTCGTCCGGGCGCGAGATTGAAAAAGGGTTCACGCGCAGTCTTCGGCGATGGCAAGTTGATCGCTGAATTGCTCGATGAACCGGGAGCGGAATTGCGGCAGGTGCGCTTCCACTGCGAGGGCTCTTTTGACAACGCGCTTGCGGAGATTGGTTCGACACCGCTGCCGCCATACATCAAGCGACCTTCCGGTGTTTCGAATGCAGATCGTGACCGCTATCAAACGGTCTATTCCAAACATCGCGGAGCAATCGCCGCACCCACGGCGGGCCTGCATTTCACACCCGAGGTGCTGGCACAAGTTGCCGAGATTGCGTCGATCGCTGAGGTGACTTTGCACGTTGGTTACGGAACCTTCGAGCCCGTGCGTGTTGAGGATGTGGCTCAACATTCGGTGAGTAGCGAACGCTTCGAGATCTCGGAATCCGCGGCGCAAACTATCAACGAAGCGCACAGAGTGATCGTTGTCGGAACCACAACAATGCGAGCCCTCGAGTCCGCGGCATCAGAGGACGGGCACGTTGTCGCCGGCAGTGGTGTTGCGAGTCTGACAATCAAACCGGGTTACCACTTCCGCATCGCTGACGCACTGCTCACCAACTTTCACCTGCCGCAATCTTCGCTGCTGATACTCATCAGCGCCTTCGCCGGCCGCGAGTTTGTCCTGCGCGCGTACGAGCACGCCGTCTCCCAGCGATATCGCTTCTACAGTTATGGCGACTGCATGTTAATCCTGTAGGCGTAAGCTAAATGTCGATGGTAAACTAAACCCCGGTTTTTTCTCTCCCGAAACCACAAGGCTATGGCAGTACTAAAGAAATTTCGTTCCCGCTGGTGGTCACAGTCGGAGGTTCAGTACGACGGCGAAAAAAAGGAGAGTACTCCGAGGCCTTCGTGGAATACGACCTATGACCTCCGGCCGCTGACCATCTCGCAGCTCGATGAAGTCTGGCGGCTTGATCAGCGCTGCTTCATCGACGGTGAAGCCTATAGCCGCGAAACCTTCGACTACCTGCTGACCGCGCCCGAATCGGTTTCGTACCGCGCGGTAACGACAGGCGGAATGATGGCTGGCTTTGTAATCGGACTCGTCGAACCGGATCATACCGGACACGTCACGACAGTCGGAGTAGCTCCGGAACATAGACGACGCAATCTGGCGAAGAGACTGATGGGACAGGTCGAGGACGGCTTCCGTAAACGCAACGTGAGACTCGTGCGACTGGAAGTCCGAACGATGAACATCGCCGCGCAGAAACTCTACGAGAGTCTCGGCTACTCAGTTACTCAAAAACTTCCCAAGTATTATTCCAATGGCGGCGACGGCCTGCTAATGCTCAAAAGCCTCGAATAAGTAACACAGATAAGACGGATCTGTGTAAATCGATTTACGCCGATCTGTATTATCAGCGTTACCCTTTTCGAAGTTCGGTTAGAACCTGCTTCGCAACCGCTTTCAACGTGTCGAACACGCCCTGACCCGTGGAGGCAACGGCCTCGACAACAGGTTCGCCTTTGCGTTGCAGTTCGGCGGCCAGATCCTCTACCGGAATGATGTTTCCTAGATCGCGTTTGTTGAGTTGCAGCACGTAGGGGATCTTCAGCAGATCGTAACCCTGTGATTGCAAGTTCTCTTCGAGGTTGTACAACGACTCGATATTGGCGTCCATTCGCTCTTCCTGCGAATCTGCCACGAATACAACTCCATCGACACCTTTCAAAATCAGTTTGCGCGACGCATCGTAAAAGACCTGACCCGGAACCGTGTACAGGTGGAAACGCGTCTTGAACCCGCGAACCGTTCCCAGCTCGAGCGGCATGAAATCGAAGAACAACGTGCGGTCAGTTTCTGTCGCAAGGCTGATCAGCTTGCCGCGCGCCTGTGGCGCAGTCGAATCGAAGATGTACTGCAAGTTCGTCGTCTTACCACACAAACCTGGGCCGTAGTAAACGATCTTGCAGTTGATTTCTCTGGAAGCGTAATTAATAAAGGTCATGGCGTGTCGTTAGCTGAAAAGACTGTCGATGTCCTCGTCGGTGATGCCGGCGAAGGGTGAATCGAGGTCGTCGTAGTCTCCGGCTGCAATCTCTTCGAACATTGCGGCCAGTTGATGAGAAATCTGTTTACTGCGGAGTTTCACTAGTCCGAGGCTGGAGCGCTCGTCAAAGACGACCACGAGCAGGAGCCTGCCGACTACGGAGATGTGAATGCTCTCTTTTTCGCCTTCGTGAGAGAGCGTCGGAAATTCTTTCTCTCCGATCAGTTCAGCCATGCCACCCGTCGCGGCTACGTTACCGGCAGCGAGGGATGCCAAACTGGTTGTGTCAAGATTTCCCACTTCGCCCTGGGATGCGATCTCCTGACCGTCTTTATCTACCAGAAAGACCACCTTGGCCGAGGCGTCCATTCGCAATCGCGCCAGGACAGCCTTTATTTGGTGGTATTGCTGTTCACGCAACAGGATTGGTGTGTCTGCCATTGTGCGACTCTTTATTGAAGGCCGGGGCGGGATGTTTCCTTGGAGAGTTAAACCTGAAACGCCTGTTCCGCGGATTGCAAATTCTGAAACTAAAAGAGGTTACTTATTCGGTTGGGGCTATTTGCCGAGGTGGATTAAGCCTCCCGTAAGCCGAAAGCACTTTAACATAGCCCAACAATGACCATCAAGTGTTTTTCTTTGTTGACACATTTCGCGAAACTCGGGCCGGATTTTCGGTTGGTAAAGCACCCGCAAATACTTGTCTCCGTTGATTTAGAGGGTCATCTATGGTAAGCTCCGGGCGATTCCACGGCTGCCCGCTTCAGGCGAGCAGCCTTTTGAGATCCGCACATGAGTAGCAGTCTCACAAAAGGGTTGAGACGGTCAGCATCGCGTTCAAAAGCTAAACCAGCTGCGAAAAGCGCAAAGCGCGCTGTTAAAGCGAAGACGCCCTCCAAACCCAAAGCTAAGAGAGCCACCACCGCCAAGACAACTGCAAGAAAGGTGGCCAGACCAACTGCGGCCAAAAAGAAGGCAGCCAAGTCTCGGTCGGCGGTGAAAGCGAAGAAGGCGGCGCCTAAGACTGTCGCTCGCAAAGCTGCTCCGAAGAAAGTCGCAACAGTATCAAGGGTCAAAACGACGCATAAGCAAGCTGCGGTTCGAGCCATTCGACTCACTCCGGCTCCACCTCCGCCGCCACGTCCACCGACGGTGGATGAGTCAGCGGCCCTTGTCGCTTTCGAACGCGCGCACAAGGAATTTGTGAGAGGCCGGTTTGCTGAGGCGCGGAATCAGTTTCGAATTCTTTTGGACAAATACTCGCAAGTATCGGAAGTCGCAGCTCGCGCTCGCACGTATCTCGCGATCGCGGAGTCGCGCCTGCGCACTGAAAGCATTCTTCCACGCGATGCCGATTCGCTCTATGACCGCGGCGTTATCGAACTCAATCGAGGCGAGTATGTCGCGGCGCAGGAGATGTTCGAAAGAGCGCTGAAGCGTGAACCGGAAGCAGCACACATTCATTACGGCCTGGCAGCGACTCGTGCGCGGCTCGGCTCGATCGATCTGGCATTGGAGTCACTTCAGAAAGCTCTGGACTTGAAACCAAGCCTCCGCGTTCAGGCACAACACGACCACGATTTGTATCCGCTACGCAACGATCCCGACTTCGATCGTCTGATCAGCAACCCGTCTTAGACCCCGGAACTGTTTTCCCGCAAAGGCGCAAAGGTGCCAAGAAAGAAGGTTTCCACTTGAAGCAATTTACTCTGCGCCTTCGCGCCTTTGCGGGAAACAATTCTTGAGATTAAGGTATGATTCCGAGCCGAGGCACTCATTTGCACCAAACAACGAACACAGGTGGTCAAAAGCTGGTAGCCATCGGCGGTGGCACGGGGCTCTCAACTCTTCTCGCCGGTTTGAAACGGCTAGTTGGAAAGACCGAAGAGGAGATGTGGATCGAAAGCCTCTCGGCCATCGTGACCGTTTCCGACGATGGCGGTAGTTCCGGACGCCTGCGCGACGAACTGCAAATGCTCCCGCCGGGCGACATCCGTAACTGCATGATCGCGCTCTCGGAAGACTCGACACTCCTGGCACGTCTGTTTCGTCATCGCTTTCGCGGCGACGGCGGACTCGGCGGACACAGTTTTGGAAATCTCTTCCTGGCAGCGCTCACGGAAGTCACTGGAGACTTTACCGAAGCGATCCGTCTGTCTTCGGAAGTGCTCGCGAGTAAGGGTCATATCTTTCCAGCAACGATTAGCGACGTCCGTTTGGCAGCAGAATTGGACGATGGCACAGTCGTTCGCGGCGAAACGCAGATCTCAGCGTCCAAGATTCCGATTCGACGACTCAGACTCGAACCGGAGAAATGTCTTCCCTTGCCTGAAGCACTGAAAGCCATTCGTGCAGCAGACATCATCACCGTCGGTCCCGGTTCGCTGTATACAAGCATCCTGCCGAACCTGCTCGTGTCCCAGGTAGCTCGCGTCATCGGTCAAACACGCGCGACAAAAATCTTCGTCAACAACCTGATGACTCAGCCCGGCGAAACAGACGGTTATAGCGCGCGAAAACATCTCGAAACGATCAAAAAGTACGCCCCTGAGATCCACTTTAACTTTGTCGTCGTCAACAATCGAAGAATTAGTAAGGAACAGGCAGAACTTTACGCCGCTGAAGGCGCCTATCAGATCGGCATAGACGATCCGATTGACGACGCGCTTGATCAGACGACCGAAATCGTGCGCGCAGACTTGCTGTACACCGGCGAAAAAGTCAGACACAACTCGGATCGTCTCGCAGAAGTTGTGCTGCATTGCCGAAAGCAGGCACTCGCCCCGGTCACCGTCTGAGATAACTTATTGATGTCCAACAACACCTCCTCGCAAAAACCGCTAAACGTACTGGTCATGGCCGCAGGTCTCGGTACCAGAATGAAGTCAAACCGTGCGAAGGTCCTGCACGAGCTTGGCGGCTCGCCGTTGATTGCGCACGTCGTCAGAGCGGCTCAGGCGTTGAATCCGCAAGCGATTCTGGTGGTGGTGGGTCATCAGGCTGAAGAAGTTGAGCATGCAGCACTCGCTGAAGTTGGCGGACTTGCTCATTTCGTGATGCAGGCACAACAACGCGGCACCGGAGATGCAATTGAGTCTGCGCGAAGCGAACTCGAGAACACTGATTCCCTCGTGCTGATACTTTCAGGCGACGTGCCGATGATTAAGACTGAAACGCTGCGGAAGCTTATCGAGCATCACAACAATGCCGGCGCAGCCTGCACGATTCTGAGCGTTCGTCTTGAAAACCCGACCGGCTACGGGCGCATCATTCGAAATCAGAACGATTCGTTTCAAAAGATCGTCGAACACAGAGATGCGACTGAAGAGCAGCGCCAGGTCAGAGAGATCAACTCCGGCATCTACTGTTTTGACGCGAAACAGTTGTATCGAGCGTTGCGCAAAATCGAGCCGGCAAACGATCAGGGTGAGTACTATCTGACGGACGTTGCCGAGATCATCCTTGCGAGTGGCGAGACCGTGAGTGTTTATCTTCACGGCGACAGCCGCGAGGTTTCCGGAATCAACACCCGCGCCGAACTCGCAGAATTTGAGAACCTCATCCGCCGATCCGCAATTCGAAAACTGATGATTGAAGATGGCGTGACGTTTATCGATCCGTCTCACGCATACATCAGCGCCGAAGCACAGATCGGCCGCGACACGATTATTCATCCGAACGTGAGCATTGAAGGAAAAACGATTATCGGTGAAGGCTGCGTGATTCTTTCCGGTGCGCGCATCACAAACTCCCGTTTGGGTGACAACGTGGTCGTGAAGGATCACTCGATTGTTGTCGATTCGGAGCTAGGATCTAACTGCGCCGTGGGACCGTTTGCACACCTGCGTATGAACGCCGTGCTCGAAGAAAAAGCGACGGTCGGAAATTTTGTAGAGGTCAAGAAATCGCGGTTGAAACGCGGCACCAAGGCGATGCATCTGACGTATCTTGGCGATGCGACGATTGGTGAGCGAACAAACATCGGCGCCGGCACCGTGACGTGTAACTACGACGGCAAAAACAAACACGAAACGATCATCGAAGACGACGTCAAAATCGGCTCGGACACAATGCTGGTCGCCCCCGTTCGTGTTGGTGCTCGTTCGATGACAGCAGCGGGATCGGTGGTGACGAAAGACGTACCGCCAGATTCTTTGGTAGCCGGCGTACCTGCCGAAGTAAAAAAGAAACTAAACTAAGATCCGTGTTCATCTGTGGCTAAACAACAGGGAGTTAAGCATGTGTGGAATTGTTGGTTACGTAGGAAATAAGCAGGTCGTGCCGCTCATCATCGATGGGCTGCGTAAACTCGAATATCGCGGCTACGACTCAGCCGGTATTGCAGTCGTCAATGAAGAACACGATCTCGAAATTCGCCGCGCCGAAGGAAAACTGCGCAACCTCGAAGAGACGATTCGTCTTAGTCCACTCGACGGCACTTACGGCATTGGCCACACACGCTGGGCCACACACGGCCGGCCCACTGAAGAAAACGCGCATCCACATCGCGACTGCACCGGCCGTGTCGTCGTCGTACACAACGGCATCATCGAAAACTACCTTCAGTTAAAAGAACGACTGCGCAAATCGGATCACCACTTCGTTACTGAAACCGACACAGAGATCATGGCCCACCTCATCGAGGAATATCTCAAACAGAACTCCTCGTTCGAGCAAGCTGTGGGCTCGGCTGTGATGGAATTGCGCGGTATCTTTGCGCTCGCGATTATCAACGCCGACGAACCCGACACGATCATTGCTGTTCGGCAGGGTCCGCCCGTTGTGATCGGCCTGGGCGACCGAGAATTCTTTGTAGCTTCGGATATTCCACCAATTCTTCAACACACACGCGACGTCTTCTTTCTCGGCGACGGCGAGATCGCGGTCATCAACAGAGACGCGGTGCGAGTCACAGACTTCGAAGGCAATTCCGTTCAGCCTTCGATTCAGAGAATCACCTGGGATCCGATCATGGCGGAGAAGGGCGGCTTCAAGCATTTCATGCTCAAAGAGATTTACGAGCAGCCGCGCTCAGTTCGCGACACGGTGCAGGGACGAATATCGCTCGACAGTGGCCAGGTGTATCTCGACGAGATGAGCAACGTCACCGAGACGGATTTCAAACGGTTCACTTCGATCAAGATTGCCGCCTGTGGTACGTCGTGGCACGCGGGTCTCGCGGGCAAATACATGATCGAGCAGCTCGCGCGTATACCGGTTGATGTCGATTACGCTTCCGAGTTTCGTTATCGGAATCCCGTGATGGACGATAACTCGCTGTTGCTGGTCATCTCTCAATCCGGGGAAACTGCCGACACGATTGCGGCACTGCGTGAAGCGAAAGAACTCGGCGCGCGCGTGTTGGCGATCTGCAACGTTCAGGGCTCGATGATCGTTCGCGAAGCGGATGGGACGATTCTCACTCACGCCGGTCCGGAGATCGGTGTCGCTTCAACAAAAGCTTTCACGAGTCAGATGATCGCGCTTTACCTGCTCGGTATGTATCTGGGCCAGGTGCGCGGTGTGCTATCTGTAGACGAGGCTCGCTTTCACGCACAGGAACTCGCGGAGCTTCCCGTCAAACTCGAACACCTGCTCAATGATTCAGACGGCATCGAGGAACTGTCGAAGGAATTTTTCCGTTCCACCGATTTTCTGTATCTCGGTCGCGGTATCAATTTTCCGGTGGCGCTCGAAGGCGCGCTGAAGCTGAAAGAGATTTCGTACATTCACGCCGAAGGCTATCCGGCCGGCGAGATGAAGCACGGTCCAAACGCGTTGATTGACGAACGTCTGCCAGTGCTCTTCGTTAACACTCGAGAAGAGGGCAACCGCGCCTCAGAGTTGCGCTACGAGAAGACGCATTCGAATATCGTGGAAGTTAAGGCACGTGAGGGTATTGTGATTTCCGTGCTGACGGAAGGCGACTCGATCTCTTCAGTGGTTTCAGATCACGTGATCGAGATTCCCGCCGCGAGCGATCTTCTTTCTCCGATTCTCTCGATCGTTCCACTGCAACTGCTTGCGTATCACATTGCCGTTCGGCGTGGCTGTGACGTCGACCAGCCGCGCAACCTGGCCAAATCCGTGACCGTCGAGTAGAGCCACAAAAAAGCACAAAAGGCACAAAAAGCACAAACAGGTTCCGTGTGCCTTTTGTGCATTTTGTGCCTTTTGTGGCTCCCCTCAGGGGCAAACGGCTGTGAGGCACTGCATCCCCCTACAGTGCTCTTGGCTACGAGCCGTCTGCCCCCCGCCTTTCCCTAACGCGCAACCGAAGCGGAAAAAGGGTCAGCCTTTCTGCGCGCGCCGTTCATGTTCGAGTAATTTCTTCTTGCGATCGAGTCCCCAGCGATAACCGCCGAGGGTCTTGTCTTCACGCACAACACGATGACAGGGAATGACGAGGGCGACTGGATTCGTCGCACACGCGCGGCCGACTGCGCGAACTGCACCAGGTTTACCTAAGGCTTTCGCGACGTCGCCATACGAGACTGTTTCGCCGTAAGGAATAGAACGCAGCTGCTCCCAAACCTGGCGTTGAAAGGCAGTGGCTTTGATGTCGAGCGGCAGGTCGAGACGCGGCTCATTCTTCTCGAGATGATTCAGAATCTTCTGCACCGATTCGCGCAGGGCTGAATCGTCACGTTTGAGCTGTGCGTTTGGAAATTCGTCGCGCAGATCCTTCTCAAGCTCAGCGTCACTGTCGCCCATTCGCACTGCACACACACCACGCTCGGTGACAGCCACCAGCAAACGTCCCATCGGCGAAGCAGCAATCGTGTAACTGATTTCCATGCCGCGACCGCCACGACTATACGTCGCGGGCGTCATGCCGAGTTCCTTTGCAGCATGCTCGTAGAGACGGCTGCTGGAGTTGAAGCCCGATTCGTAAAGCGAAGTCGTTACCGATTCACCCCTGCGCACGAGAGTTTTGAAGTTGTCGATCTTGCGCGCAGCCAGGTATTGGCGTGGACTGATACCCATCACACGTTTGAAAGTGCGTTGCAGATGAAATGGACTCACACCCGCCTGCGAGGCAAGCTCAGCAAGTTTGAGTGATTCGCTATCGTCCGAGTTGAGCAGATGGCAGACACGCTGCACCAGCTCCATTTGCGGATCCAAAATACGTGCCCGTCGCGGCTGGCAGCGCAGACAAGCGCGAAAGCCTGCCTGTTCCGCTGCTTCGGGTAATTCGAAGAACTGGACGCGCTCGCGGTGTGCGCGACGTGAAGGGCATGACGGGCGGCAGTAAACGCCCGTCGAACTGACGGCAAAAACAAACTGCCCATCGAAGCGTGCGTCTTTCGTCATCACCGCTTGCCACAGTTGATCGTCTTTTAGTGCCAAGTTAGTCATGTTCATGTGGAGTAGCTTAGAGCAAAAACAATCATCGATCTATCTGGTTCTTGCGGTCAAACTCGGGAGAAAAAGTTTCACGCAAAGGCGCAAAGAACGCTAAGGAAAGTCTCATGCTTCTTTGCCTCTTTGCGCCTTTGCGTGAGAAAAACTCATCGCATTTTGTAAGCCTCGACCAATGTGCTTAAATGCACTCACCGGTGGACTCTGATTTCCTGTCACAACTAAACGAACAACAACGCGAGGCTGTGCTTAGCACCGAAGGCCCGCTCCTGATCCTCGCCGGCGCGGGCTCCGGCAAGACAAGAGTCATCGCGCATCGCATTGCTTACCTGATTGCCGAGAAGAAAGTTCCGTATTGGAATATCCTCGCGGTAACGTTCACAAACAAAGCCGCCGATGAGATGCGCCAGCGCGTGCAAAGGCTTCTTCACACACAAGAACGCGCGAGCCTGCCGCTCGTCTCGACGTTCCACAGTCTGTGTGTTCGCATCCTGCGCCAGGATATCGAAAAGCTAAACGATAAATACACGCGTCGCTTCACCATCTACGATCAGGACGACTCGATACGTTTAATCAAACAGTGCATCAGAGATCTCGGTTACGACGAGAAGTATCTCGGTCCGCGCGCCACGCAGTCTACGATCAGCTCGGCGAAAAACCACGGTGAAGACCCGACTGCATTCGCCGCGCGCGCTGAGTACATGGACGAGCGTCGCGCCACGATGGCCAAGGTTTACGAAATGTACGAAGCGCGTCTGCACGGAAACAACGCGCTCGATTTCGACGATCTTTTGATCAAAACCGTGCGACTGCTGCGCGACGTGCCGGAAATCAGGGAAAAGTACAACAATAAATTTCGCTATATTCTTGTCGATGAGTACCAGGACACCAACTCGCTCCAATTCGAACTGATCAGATTAATTACAGAAAAGTCCAAAAACATCGCCGTAGTCGGCGACGAGGATCAGTCGATCTACAAGTGGCGCGGCGCCGATATCAGCAACATTCTCAATTTCGAGAAGCACTTTCCGAACACTAAAACCATTCGCCTCGAACAGAACTACCGCTCGACACAGACTATTCTCGATGTTGCCGGCGCGGTGGTGAAGAACAACCTCGAACGCAAGGGCAAAAGTCTCTGGACTTCGAATCCGCGCGGTGGTCATGTGGGTTATTACCAGGCCCTTGATGCGGAAGCAGAAGCGCGTTGGGTCGCGAAAAAAATTGTCGAACACCGGCGCGATGAGTTTGATATACGCGCCGCGGTGCTCTACCGCACTAATTCACAATCGCGTGTGTTTGAAGAAGCCATGCGTCGTACCGAGTTGCAGTACAACATCATCGGCGGCTTCTCGTTCTACGAGCGTATGGAAGTGCGCGACATCATCGCTTATCTGAAACTCGCGCTGAATCCAAACGATTCGATCGCGCTCGGGCGCGTGATTAACAGCCCACCGCGTGGCATCGGCAAAACGACGATCGATGAGCTCGAACGACGCGCAAAAGATTATGAACTCAGTTTGTGGGAAACGATTGGTATCGCGATCGAGCAACCGGGAGATCTCGGCCCACGGGCGATCAGTGCGCTGAAGAATTTTCGCGGCATCGTCAATAAGCTCGCAAAGCTAGCCGACTCGCCGGACGGTACAAGTAAAGAACCAGTGTCTGAAGTCGTCCGTGCAGCAATTATCGAAACCGGCTACGAAGCTTCGCTGCGTGGTGAGCGCACTGACGAAGCCGAAGGGCGCCTGGAGAACTTGCAGGAACTCGTCAACGCAGCCGTCGACTACGATGAACAAGGAATCGAAGGACTGCGAGAGTTTATCGATCACTCCGCGCTCGTTTCCGATCAGGACGACTACAAACGCGACGCACCAGTGACGTTGATGACTGTGCACTCGGCGAAGGGTCTCGAGTTTCCGTTAGTGTTCGTCGTCGGACTTGAAGACGGCTTGTTTCCACACTCACGCTCGGCAACAGACCGGGCTGAACTCGAAGAAGAACGGCGACTCGCCTACGTCGCGATGACACGCGCTGAGCGTTATCTCTACGTGACACACGCCATGCGGCGCCGTGTGTATGGCGAAGAGCTCGCGTCAGAACCGTCTCAGTTTTTGAATGAAATGCCAACCGAGCTGCTCGAGGATCTAAGTTTAGGCAAGTCGTGGCTGTCGTTTAAGAGTGGTTCGTCGAACATCGACTACGAGCACGGCGAGTATAAAAAGGAACGGAAGAAATACACCGGTAAGACATACGACAGCGTTGATTCAATTGCAGATTTCTTTAAGCAACGCAATCGCCAGATGGGCCAAACGTCCGGTAGTCTGCCCAAAAATCCACAACCAACTACTTCCTCAACCTCGACGGAGTTCACACCGGGATCATACGTGAAGCATTCCAAATATGGTCGAGGCTTGGTCCTGCGACGCGAAGGCGCCGGTGAGTCAACCAAGCTAACGGTGAGCTTCCCCGGTTTCGGGCAGAAGAAATTAGTCGAGAAGTACGCTGGCTTGGAAAAAGCGTAACCACGGATGACACGGATTTGATCCGTGTCATCCGTGGCTAAAACTAGCTTGCAGTTAACTCAGCCGCGATTTCGTTAGCCCCGAAGATCTTCTTCAATATCTCCAACATTCCCCTTGAATCAACCGAGATCGCTCGATTCACTGCCCCGTCGTACACATAGTCGCCGACGAGTGATTGAATGTTGCCGTCGAAGATCAGACCGACGAGTTCGCCGTTCTGATTGATCGTCGGTGAGCCTGAGTTTCCGCCGATGATGTCGTTGGTCGAAACGAAATTAAACGGCGTATCCAGGTTTACCGCACTCTTCTTTTCCATCCAGCGCGGCGGCAGATTGTACGGAAACTGCTGCTTGAACTGGTCCGAACGAGCGTAGAGGCCGCCCAACGTGGTGAACGGCTGAACCTTCTTTCCGTTCTCCATGTAGCCTTCCACCGCACCGTACGAAAGACGAAGCGTGAACGTCGCATCAGGGTACAACTTGGTTCCCTGTGTATCGAACAATGCGCGCGCAATCTTCGCGTAGTTGCTACGCTCGACACCGGTCACTTCACTCTCGTAACGCTTCCGCAGTTCGCGAGCCTTCGGATCGATCAGGCGCGCCACAACGATCATCGGATCAGTTGAAGCATCGATCGCGGCCTTGCCGCCTTTTGCCAGCTCTTTGCGAAATTCTGGATCCTTCAGCTTCGTGCCTGCAATCATTTCCGCGGCGCGTGCTTCCGGAGTCTTGCCATTGAGAACTTGCTTGACGAGCTCGTTGTCAGCGCCGAGCAACTCGACCATGAAACCGAGCGAGTCGGTGAGTTTGAGTTTTTCGAAGTCGACGTGAATCGGAGCCGGTGAGTAAAGTCCCAACTCAAGCGAAGCACGACGTGCATCGGTGTACTCCGGCAGTCGTTCGGCATTCGGTTTTTCATTCTCAGTTGCCAGACGGACCAACGTTCTTGCAAAACCGAACAAGTCGCTATTGAACCCACTCATTTGGTCGAAGATTCTTCGCTCTTTTATGTAGCTTGGATATGTCTGGTGTGCCTTTGCGATTGCATCCCATGCCTCGCCATACTTCTTCTGCTCCTCGGGCTTTGCCGCGATTGCTTTGCGCAATGCCTGCTCCTCCTGTTTCTTGCGAGACATCAGCGCTGGGTCTTTCAAACCCTTCAGCCGTCCACGATAGACCTTCAAGGCGTTCTGTACGCCGTTAAGTTCATTCTGACCCTGACGAGTTTGCTCTTCACCCATTGCCATGTACTTTTTGAGCAACGCCTCCTGACGCTCAAGCAAACGGATGATGATCGGAATGCTGGTGTCGCCTAGTTCTTCAAGGTGGGCCACTGTGTTGAGTCTTGATGTCGAACCCGGATGGCCGGTCACAAAAACGAGACTGCCTTCCTTGGCGCCAGTGGTGGACCACTTGAAGTAATTCTCCGGATGCACTGGCTGATCGTTTTCGTAAACACGAACGAGGGCCATGTCGATGTTGAAGCGCGGGAAGTTGAAGTTGTCAGGATCGCCGCCGAAGAAGGCTGCCTGAAATTCAGGCACGAACACCAAACGCACGTCGGTGTACTTCTTGTAGCGATAAAGATTGTATTGACCGCCCTGGTAAAGCGTGACGACGTCCGAGCGCAAGCCGGTAGCTTTCGTCGACTCTGCTTCGATCGCCGAGATCTCAGCGCGTCTGGCTGCAAATGCTTCAGCGTCTGTGGCACCGGCCTTCACCGCACCGTTTACGCGCGTGGTGACGTCTTCGATGCTGATCAGTTGGTTCAGTTCGAGACTCGGCGCCTTGATCTCTTCGGCGCGTGTCTTCGCGACAAAGCCTTGTTTTGCGTAATCCTTTTCAGGCGTGCTGACTTCGCCGACGATGTCTTCGACGATGTGATAGTTCGTCAGCACGAGGCCGTTCGGCGAAACAAACGAACCGGAACCGCCGTTGTTGAAGCGCACCGAAGCCAGCCGAACTTTATTCAGCCATTCATCAGTAACCTCAAATCCGTATTTCTTTTTGATTTCTGCGCGTGGGACGTTGTTGAACGTCCACATGCCTTCGTCAGCCAGCGCAGTGAGATGGAGTGTTTGTAAACTGAAGAGCGCCAGCAACAGCGCAGAAAGGAATCTTCTCAATTTCATATCAATCCTCAATAAAACAGTGTTTTGGGCAGAGATACCACAGATTACACCCTGAGCAGGGAAACTGTGAAACGGTCAGATGCAAGACGGACTATTCGCGATGCAAGAAGGCCTATTCGCGCTCGCCGCGGTCCCGAAGACGAATGTATTCGTCGAGGCTGAGGTCGGCGTAACCGCGTTCCTTCATTCGCTTGATATAGCTGGCGCTGACGCCATGATCTTTGAGCCGAACCAGTTGTTCGACGCTCGTATTGTTGTATCCGAGATCCTGGAGTTCCTTGATAAAAGCGGAGCTGACACCGTGATCTTTCATGCGGCGTAGATCGTCCAGTGGCAAACGCTCGTAACCGAGAGCTTTCAACTCTGTTACGAACGTGGTGCTGACGCCGTGATCTTTAAGCTTGATCCACTCATCGAGCGTCGCGCGGTTGTAGCCTGCGGCGATGAATTCACTGATGTACTTCGCGTTGACGCCGTGATCTTTCGTGCGAACGAGTTCCTCGGGGCTTAGATTGCTGTAGCCAAGGCCGGCAAGTTCATGAATGAAGTTCAGACTGACGCCATGATCTTTCATGCGGACAACCAAGTCTGTTGTTTTTACCTGGTAGCCGAGCGATTTCAGACCCTGGAGATATTCTAGTCTAACGCCGTGATTGCCCATGCGGACGAGTTGTTCGACCGTCGCAGTGTCGTAGCCCTGACTCTTCAGTTCGTTGATGTACGCGTGGCCTGTGTCGTTGAGCGCGAGTGTCTGGAGTTGCTCGTCGGTTGCTCTGCCAAAGCCTTGTCGCGAGAGTTCAGACGCAAAAGCCTGGCTGGGCGCGAAAGTGAAGTGGCCGGATCCGTTTCCGTCTTTGAACCAGCCCTCGAAATTGAACGTGCCGGCATCGCGCTTTAGTTGGAACTGGACGTTAGTGCCGATCGATGACATCACCTGCTCGCGCGTCAGTCCGACAAGTTGCTCGAGGGTGACGCCAAAATCAGTGTTGTTATAGCTGAAGCCATTATTTTTGTTATTTGCACGCCGGTAACTCATGCTGAGTTGGAGCTTGCTTTCACTCGGCCTGAACTCAATCAGCCACTGTCTCGCAACCGAATCCTGCGGGTTTGAGTAGCTGACTTCGGCGGCGGGATAACAGGCCCAAAGCAACAACAGTGCGGCTGATAATCCGGCAATAGAAGCAATTCGGGCGGGTGAAGATTTCATGGGTGCACTCCAAACTGGGTTTGAATGAAAGAAAGCAGAGCACTAGGTGCTCTGTGAGGTAAACACCACCCGCAAATGTTTTGTGGCACTGTTGAAATTGTCAGTTATCTGCGTTTATCCGCGGCTCAATTCAGCTTAGAATCCATACCGATGAGGCTTAACCAATTTCCGCGGCTCCTGCTCTCCGACTGGCGCAAGCTCAAACTGCCATTTTCAGGCGAAACAATTGTCGTCGCAGTTTCAGGCGGCGCGGATTCGACTGCCCTGTTGCTCGCCCTCGAAGAGCTCAAACGTCACGACAAACTCTACCTCGAGATCTGCGTCGCTCATCTCGACCACCGTCTCAGAAAATCGAGCAGCAAAGACGCAAAATGGGTTTCCGACCTCGCTACGAAACTCCGTTTCAAGAGCGTGATCGGCCGCAGCAAGGTCGCAGATGAAGCGGACGCAACCAATGACAACCTGGAGCAAGCCGCGAGAGACGCCCGTTACGCTTTTCTCCAAAGAACCGCTAAGAAAGTCTCCGCAAACTACGTCCTGACCGCTCACACCATGGACGATCAGGCGGAAACAGTGCTGCTTCGCCTGATGCGTGGCAGTGCCGGCTTCGGTCTCGGTGGCATGGAAGCCTTGCGGCCACTCGCCAAAAACAGCTCGATCACACTCGTGCGACCGCTCCTGTGGGCACGCCGTATCGACACTGAAGAATATTGCCGCGTCCGGAGAATCAAGTTTCTTTCTGACGAGATGAACGACGATCTGAGCTTTGCCCGCGTAAAGGTCCGCAAACAACTCCTGCCCCTGATGCAGTCGTTCAATAACCGGATCGTCGAAGCCCTCTCGCGCACGGCGACCCAGTTGCGTGAAGACGGCGCCGTACTTTTTAACGATTCCGATGCACTGTTGCGACGCGCGGCGGTGTCTAACGAGGAGAGCGATGAAACTAAATCACCCGCTCTCGACGTAAAGGTCCTTTCCAATGCGCCGCCCGCCCTGCGCCGCCGAGCGCTTCGGCAATGGCTTTCGGACGCAAGGGGCAGCACGCGAAGACTGGAAATGGTTCATCTGCTGGCGGTGGAAAGGCTTTTAGAAGGCAATTCAGGCGGCAAAGTCGCGGAATTGCCTAACGGCGGACGGGTAAGACGCAGGCGGAACCGGCTCGAGTTTGAGTCGGAAAATGATTGACAGTTTTGACAGGATCTACAAGATTATTCAGGATTCGCCTGTGGCGACTGCGACGGGGAACCAAACGGGCGGATCTGCATCAAAGGAACAGTTGTTTTTAGTTACTCTTGACTCGTGAAAAGCCCGTCGAAGGTGGACGGCGACAAATGACGCCCTGATAAGGTATTATCGGGGGTCGGAGGCGTTGATGAATTTGAGTTCTACGGCAAGACAAATCGTTTTTTGGCTCCTGATTATCGCAGGGGCACTCCTATTGTATAAGCTCGTTAATCCGCGAGGGAACACCTATAAGAACATCTCGTTAACCGAGATGGATCAGATGATCGTGAGCGGGAATCTTAAACAGCTAACAGTAAAACAGAATGAAAGCGTAGCGATTGACGTTAATAACCAGGAATTTCGAGCAGCATTGTCGAATGAATTTTCGAAGGCAGACCTGCTCAAGTCAGCGCGCGAAGTCGTGAACGGCAAGTCGCGCGTTCCAAAGGTTGAAGAAGAATCGAGCGCAAGTTTCATTTGGCCCATGCTCATCACCTGGGCTCCACTGCTATTCATTATTGCAATCTGGATCTTCATGCTGCGACAGATGCAGTCGGGCGGCAACAAGGCGTTGTCGTTCGGTAAGTCGCGTGCGAAGCTACTCAACAACCAGCAGAAGCGTGTGACATTTAAGGATGTTGCGGGTGTTGAAGAAGCGAAAGAAGAGTTACAGGAGATCATTGAGTTTCTGAAGGAACCACAGAAGTTTCAGAAGCTGGGCGGACGTATTCCCAAGGGTGTTTTGATGATGGGACCACCGGGAACGGGCAAGACGTTGTTGGCCCGTGCCATCGCCGGTGAAGCAAACGTTCCGTTCTTCTCGATCTCTGGTTCTGACTTCGTCGAGATGTTTGTGGGCGTCGGCGCATCGCGCGTGCGCGACTTGTTTGAACAAGGTAAGAAGAATGCGCCCTGCATCATCTTCATCGATGAGATCGATGCGGTGGGCCGTCATCGTGGCGCAGGCCTCGGCGGTGGACATGATGAACGCGAGCAGACATTGAATCAGTTACTCGTCGAGATGGACGGCTTCGAATCGAACGACGGCGTTATCCTGATCGCCTCGACCAACCGTCCGGATGTTCTCGATCCTGCGTTGCTGCGACCCGGCCGGTTCGATCGTCGCGTCGTGGTTTCGAGACCTGACGTTCGCGGACGCGAAGGCATTCTGAAAGTTCACACTCGTAAGATTCCGCTTGGTGAAGATGTGGATATCTCCGTGATTGCACGTGGTACTCCCGGATTTACTGGCGCGGACCTCGCGAACCTTGTTAACGAAGCTGCTCTCAACGCCGCTCGCTACAACAAGAAGCTCGTCGCAATGGGCGACTTCGAGTTGGCAAAGGACAAGGTGTTGATGGGTGCTGAGCGCAAGAGCATGGTGATTTCAAACGAGGAGAAGCGAGTTACTGCATACCACGAAGCGGGTCATACGCTCGTCGGTCTGAAAGTGCCAAACGCTGATCCAGTTCACAAAGTCACCATCATCCCGCGTGGAATGGCCCTCGGTGTGACGCAACAGCTTCCCGAAGGTGACCGTCACAACTACAGTCAGGAGTATCTGCTGGGCCAGATCTCAATCCTGATGGGTGGACGAATCGCTGAAGATACTTTCCTCGGCAGCATCACCACTGGAGCTTCAAACGATATCGAGCGTGCGACCGAGCTCGCGCGAGCGATGGTTTGCGAGTATGGCATGTCTGAGATGGGTCCGCTGACCTTCGGTAAGAAGGAAGAGCAGATCTTCCTCGGACGCGAGATCGCACAGCATCGTGACTTCTCTGAAGACACCGCCATCAAGATCGATCAAGAGGTGAAGAAGATCGTCACAGCGCAGTATGAGCGCGCGAAGGCGATCATCGAAGAGAATCGCGACACGATGATTCGATTGGCTGAATGCCTGTTGGAGCGTGAGTCGCTGGATGGAGTCGAGATTCGCAGGATTGTCGCGGGCTTGCCGCTCGATGAGAATCCGCCTGCGGTAGACTCCGGAAACGATCAGGATCGGCCGCAGTTGAAGGAGCCGACCGCTAAACCGTTGAAGCCGATTCTGCCACCTATAACCGGCGGCAATCCGGCACCTGCCTAATCACAGATCCGTGTAATCTGTGGCTAGGAAGGCTTGGCAAATTAAGAACTACAGAATGCCCATAGGTGAGCGCACGCTCATCATGGGCATTCTTAATGTCACGCCTGATTCTTTCAGCGACGGCGGACAGTTTCTCACGACCGACAGCGCGTTGGCCCACGCCGAGCAGATGATCGCGGAGGGCGCAGACATCATCGACGTCGGAGGTGAATCCACACGTCCCGGTGGCGAGCCTGTATCTGCTGAAGAAGAGATTAAGCGCGTCGTTCCTGTAATTGAGGCTCTGGCCAAACGCACCAACACACCTATCTCAGTCGACACAACCAAATCCGAAGTCGCCCGCGCCGCACTCGACGCCGGCGCAGCAATCGTCAACGACATCTCAGCACTTCGTTTTGATTTCTACGTCGCCGATGTTGTCGCACGCGCCGGCGCAGGACTCGTGTTGATGCACTCACGCGGCACGCCCGCCACGATGCATCGTCTGCCGCCCGTCGCAGACATCATGCACGAAGTCACACACAGCCTCCGTGCAAGTATCCACATGGCCGAGCGTCGCGGCGTAAGACGCGAATCAATCGTGATCGATCCGGGAATCGGTTTCGGAAAGAGTCAGGAACAAAACCTGGAATTAATCGCAAAGCTCGATCAACTAATCGCCGCCTTCCCCGACTACCCCCTCCTGATCGGCACCTCCCGCAAATCCTTCATCGGCCGCCTTCTAGCCGACGACGCCGGCAATCCGGCTCCAGCGGAAGATCGCCTCCACGGCACCCTCGCCACCATCACCGCCGCGGTGCTGAAAGGCGCCCACATCGTTCGCGTTCACGACGTGAAGGCAACAATCGAAACAATCCGTGTTGCTGAAAGCATCCGTGATAATCCGCGGCAAATGTGAGAGAATCCAGCGCCGATGACAAAGTTTCTACGTGTTTCCCTCTTCATGCTGATGCTCGCGTTCGTTTCCGGTTTTGCCGAGTGCTATAAGCCGGTTACAAAGAATCAACTTCCAGCTCGAATCAAGACCGTTGCGGTGCCCGCCTTTCAGATGGAAAGCCAGGCGCTGCGCTACAAGATTGAGTCGCGTTTCACCGATGCGGTGATGCGAGAGCTTGTCCATCGTGGGCGTGGGCTGCGTGTGCAGGGACAACGCGAGGGCGCTGACGCCGTAATCGAGGGCGTTATCAAGAAGTTCTATTTCGGCGGCGTACTCCTCGATGACAAGGGACGCGCGCGGATTTTTGAAGTTACGATCGAGGCTGCGGTCACCGTGCGTGATCAAACTGAGAATCGCGTGCTTTACGACAATCAGAACTTCGTCTTTCGCGGCGAGTATGAGTTTGCGAGCGACCCGCGCAGCTTCTTCAACGAAGAGGATCCGGCAATACTTCGCATGTCGCGTAATTTCGCCGAAAGCATCGTGTCAACGCTCATCAACGCTGTCCAAATCGAAAAGAAATGAAAACGCTGTCGCGAGCCGAGCTGGATCGCTCATTAAAGGAAGGTCTGCGCCCGCTCTACCTACTGCTTGGCTCGGAAGTCTATCTGCGTCGAGTTGCAGCCCAGACGATCACTGAGACTGCACTCAGCCGCACACTCCTGCGCGAGTTCAACGAATCGGCTTTCAGTTTGTTGAGTGATCCGGTGCAGTCGGCCATTGCTGCGGCTGAGCAACTGCCGATGATGTCGGACATGCGCGTGGTACGCATTCGCGACTTCGCGAAGCTGCGCGAGGCCGACGAAGACACTCTCATTCGTTATCTCAACAATCCAGCGCCCACAACCGTGATGATCTTCATTGCCGACGAGCTCGACAAACGAAAGAAGTCGAGCAAGGTGCTCCTGGATACCTGCACCGTTGTCGAGTTCGCGCCACTCAAAGACGCGGAGACAAAGTCCTGGGCCAAAACGCGATTGAAGGAATTGAAAGTTTCTGCCGATGATCAGGTGTTGAGTGAGTTGATTCGCGTGGTGGGCACTGACGTACAAACGCTCTTCAACGAACTGGAAAAACTCGCTTCAGCCGCGGCAAGCTCGGGTGCACGCATCACTCTCGATCTTGTCGATGAACTGATCGGCCGTTCCCGCGAGTTGTCGAATTTTGAGCTGGCCGATCACTTGATGGCGGGCAATCGCAAAAAGGCACTCGAAACTTTACACCGTCTCCTCGAAGACGGTGCGGAACCGGTAATGCTCGTTGGGCTGATCTCCGGCAACTATCACCGGCTCGCTTTGGGTAAACATCTGCTGACCCGCGGCGGTCGAGAAGAGGTCTTTCGCAACATCTCCTTGCCGCCATTCAAACGTGATTCGTACATCTCCACTCTACAACGTAGCAGCGCCGAAAAGATTGCGCGTGGAATCCAGCTCACCGCCGCCGCCGATCTCGCAATCAAAACATCTCAAGCCACTCCTCGCCTCCAACTCGAGCTGCTCGTGTGCGAATTAGCCGGCTAATCCGCTTTTTTATCCGCGTAAATCCGTGGCCCAAAATCCGTAGAGGCCACAATCCGATTGCACTTCTCTACGAGCGAGCAATCGGTTCCGAATTCATCCAACTTCTCCGCAACCGTATCAATCCAAAAGCTCGTGATCTCTTCACTGTACTTCGTCGTCTCCCCAACATGATGGTCCAGGAAGCGCAACAACGCCTCACGCATTCGACCGAGCGCTGCCTGCCTGTTCATCGTTTGCAGATACCAGATCGCAACCACTAAATGATGGCTGTGTTTGAAATCATCCGCACCGGTTTGGCACGACTCAAATCCGTGTACGATCTCTTCGATCTCGGCTTCCGATTGGTACGTATCCATCACAAACTCCTTTCCAAATAGGGTAGGAGGCGGAGTTACCTTCGCCGTCCTCCCACACCACCGTACGTACGGTTCCGTATACGGCGGTTCATAAAGCAAGCTGGAAGCGTCGGCGTTGTTCCAGCAGTGACAAAAGACCACAGCGATCAAAGTAGGATTTAGGAAAAGCAGCATTCATGTGCGCGGCTCCGGCGTTCCACCAGGGACCACGTCCATTCATGGCTGACTTTCGGGCTTGCGCTGCTGTGAGCCCTCGCTGCATCAGACCCTTTACACGAGTGCGAGGTCGCTTCCAGTGTCGCCAGATAACACAACGCAGTTTGCGGCGTATCCAGCTATCCAGTTCCTCGAAGATTCCCTTCACCTCCGCCAGCCGGAAGTAGTTCATCCAGCCGCGTAGTAATGGTGTTAGTTCCTCTGCGATTAACCGGCTCAAGTTGCGTCCTCTCCCGCGGCGAAAGATTTCCCTTAGCTTCTCTTTCAGACGTTGCACTGAGCCAGCCGCCACTTTGAGTCGCGACTCGTGGTGCCACGTCAGTGAGTAACCCAGAAACTTTCGCTCCCACGGACGAGCCACTGCGCTCTTTTCCGCATTCACCTTCAGCCGCAAGCGTCGTTCAAGGAACCTGGTTAGCGACTTCAGCACTCGCTCTCCCGCACTCCGCGACCGCACATAGATATTGCTGTCGTCGGCGTAACGGCAGAACTTGTGACCGCGTCGCTCCAACTCCTTGTCCAATTCGTCGAGCAGGATGTTTGACAGCAGCGGCGATAGTGCTTCCGGTTCAGAGTTATCTCTCGTTGCCGTGACGCTTGACGCACCCAAGCCTTCTGCTCGCCAATTCCGTTGGCTACCTTCCGGGTGGGAGTCGAGTGTTTCAACTCTACTATCCGTGTCTCTGCTGCTCATCGAAACTTGAGTCTCTGGCTCGTTACTTCATGTTCGGGCCTTCGGTTCGGTCGAATAAACCTACTATGCCCTCGGCTGACTTCTGCAACTTCATCCCGCCGCCTCACGACGACAGTAGCCCAGTTGGCAAAGTTGCAGACCTCCCCGGGTAAGGCGCTCTCACCTTCACGCTTATGCCCGCCGCATCTACAGCCAAGCTTTCCGTACAGGTATTGGACTTTGAAGATATATGCCTTCTCATCCAGCTTGCCTGCCTCATATGCGATTTCTGTTCGTCGAGCCAGCGCTTTGCCTGCGGCTTCCTTCAGATTCCACCTCGCGATGGATACCCTTGCCGTCCGGCTAACGATTCCCCCTGTCGGGTTCGTAGGAGACTTTCACTCCCTAGTAAGAACGCCCTGCCGGGCGCACATAAAAACCGAGGCGGATCGAATTCGATCCGCCTCGGTAGATTTCAGGATGTTGGCTGGTCTATTTAGCCGCCACTTGATTCGCGCGAACTGTCAGCCGCGACTTGTAACGTGCCGCAGCGTTCTTGTGCAAGACGCCCTTCTGGACCGACTTGTCGATCACGGAAATGGCGTCCGGCAGAACCTTCTGAACTTCGTCACTCTTGCCGGCATCAAGCGCCGCCCGCAGCTTCTTGATATACGTTCTGACCTTAGTCTTGTGGCTACGATTGATGACGCGACGCTTCTCGCTCTGCCTTACGCGCTTCTCTGCTGATTTATGATTCGGCATTCAAATCTCCAAAAACTCAAGAAAAACCCACTATTCGCGCGCCCACCATCTCCGGCGCAAGCGACGGAGTATAAGTACCGCCCCACCCAGTGTCAAGCCGAGAAGCAGCTTGCCGAGCCACATTCGGCTCCTAACGGAGCCGGATGGTTTTAGGATTGCGGGGCTATAGACATTTCGCTCCTAAAGGAGCGAGCCGAGTCGAGACGCTCAAGGTCAACGAGCGTTCGTTATTTCTCGAGCCAGGTTTCGCTCCAGCGGAGCGAAATGTTTATAGCCCTGAAAACAAGAAATAAATTCTCGCTCCGTAGGAGCGACATGTGAGCGTCTTCGAGGCACAACAGAAGCAATAACGTCCTGACTGTCTGAAGCAATGGTAGAATCACAATTGAGATTGGATTATGAGTTTAAGCGAGCGTATTACAATTAACCCAGAGATTTGTCACGGCAAACCGACCATTCGTGGACTACGCTATCCTGTCGAGACCATTTTGGAATTATTGAGTTCGGGAATGACGTTCAAAGAGATTCTGGCCGATTATGACGAGCTGGAAAGAGAAGATATTCTTGCAGCGATTGATTACGCGCAATCGAGCCAATCTAATTAGCCATCTCTGATGACGACGCCCTTTTTTCAATGGGCAGACGCAGATCACTCCGGTGGGCAGGCTCGACGCCGTCCTTCATCAGCTTGTACTCCACCGAATCCACCAATCCGCGCCTGCTTGCCTCCACGATGTTCGAGGAGACGCCGACCGGGCGGGGAGTCTTTATCCACAGATTACACAGATTTTGGTAAAAGAATCTGCGTAATCTGTGGATTGACACCCGGTAAAGGCTGTAGTAGCGTCAACTTTGCAATCTATGCAAATCATCCAATTGCTCACCGAACCCCACACCAACATGATCGGTCCTGCTGCGCGAAGGAGAAAGTTAACAGAGTTTGAAGAAGATTGAGTTGCCGCCTCGTGGTTTAGAGACGTTATTTGGTGTTCACGATCAAAACATCAAGTACCTGGAGTCTCTGCTTGACGTAAGAATTGACGCCCGCGGTCAGGACGTTTCGATTGATGGCGACCCCGCCGACGTCGAAACCGTCCAACGCATCCTCGAAGATTTTTCTGACCTCTTCAAGGAAGGAAAACACTTCACCGACAAAGAACTGCGCGAAGCCTTCGCGCAGATCGCCGAAGACCGCGCGTTCAGCCTGCGCGACTATTTCACGAAGGCGCGTTTCAACCCTGCCGGAAAGAAACAGGTCGCGCCCAAGTCGTCGAACCAGCGTAAATACATTCAGGCGATCCAGGAGAAGGACGTCGTGTTTGGTATCGGTGTGGCCGGCACCGGCAAGACGTACCTGGCGGTGGCGATGGCTGTCCAGGCGTTGATGCAAAAACAGGTGAACCGGATCGTGCTTGCGCGTCCGGCTGTTGAAGCTGGAGAGAAGCTTGGCTTTCTGCCGGGCGACCTGCAGGACAAAGTTGATCCTTATCTCCGTCCGCTTTACGACGCGTTGTTTGATCTCATCGACTACGAACGCGTCACGAAACTGCTCGAGAAACGCGTGATTGAAGTTGCGCCGCTGGCATTCATGCGTGGTCGAACGTTGGCGGATGCATTCATCATTCTCGACGAAGCACAAAACACCACGAGCGAACAGATGAAGATGTTTCTCACGCGCATCGGTTTCGGTTCGAAGGCCGTGATCACCGGCGACGTGACTCAGGTTGATCTACCCACCGGCAAACGCAGCGGCTTGATCGAAGCAGAACGAATACTTTCACAACTCGAAGGTATCGAGTTTGTCTACTTCACTGACAAGGACGTCGTGCGACACAAGCTGGTGCAGCTGATCATTCGCGCGTACGAAGAGCAAGGCAAGAAGAGCCAGATTTAACGATGGTCGAGGTCGTCAATCGTCAGCGACGTTTGCAGCTCGATACGGAGGCGTGGTCCACTTTCGCGACCCGGGCTCTCAGCGTAATCGGAAAGAATGAGTCGTCCGCAACGATCGCCTTTGTCTCAGACAAACATATTCGAGAGCTGAATCGTCAGTTTCGTGGGATTGATAAGGCGACCGATGTGTTGTCATTTCCGGCCGAGGAAGAATCTAATCTTGGCGATGTTGCGGTCTCAGTCGAAACCGCAGTCGTGCAAGCAAAGGAAAACGGTCTATCGTTTGAAAATGAAATCGCGCAGCTAATTCTTCACGGCTTGCTGCATTTATCAGGATATGATCACGAAACCGATAATGGCGAAATGAATCGCCTGGAATTAAGGTTAAGGAGGAAGTTAAAAATCAATGGACAGGATTAACAGGATAGCCCGTAATTCTTGTAAATCTGGTTAATCATGTCCATACTATTTCTTCATCGATGGAACTTGAAATAGGGCTTGCGCTCGTTCTGCTCATAGTGCTCTCTTTGCTGGCTACGGTCGATATGGCCTTCGCCCAGTTGAGCGACGTGGGTTTGCGCCGTTTAATTGGCGAAAATGGAGACAAGCCTGAGCCACGATCAAAACTCTTCCTGCGACAAGCACTGGAGAATCGCCCGCGCTTTGGCTTCGCTCTCGCGGCGACGATCCAAATGCTGCTCGTCGTTGTCGCTGTTCTCATCACGTCGATCTCGCTCTATCTGTTTCCCGATCCACGACTCGTGCTGGTTGGCCTCTTCGCCGGCTTAATCCTCGCGGGAATCTTTCGTCAACTGATACCGCTCTTTATCTCCACCCGAAATCCCGAAGGCACACTGCTCTTCCTGCTTCCGATTGTTCGTCCATTTATTCCAGTCATGACGTTTATTGCCGATCCTTTTCAGCGACTCTTCGATCGTTCGCGTCGAAAAGATCAGGTGGTTGAAGATGGCGACGAAGAGGACGAGGATAACGACAGCGGCGACCTACAGGCACTCATCGATGTCGGCGAAGCCGAAGGTATCCTGGAAGAAGAAGAAGGCGAACTGATCCATTCGATCATTGAGTTTGGCGACACGCGCGTCGGTGAAGTCATGACGCCGCGTCCTGAAATCGTCGCCGTTCCTGCGAGTGCCACCGTGCGCGAAGCCCGTGACATTATCCTGGAATCGAAATACTCGCGCCTGCCTGTCTATCGCGACCAGATCGACAATGTCGAAGGCATTATTTATGTACGAGACCTGTTGCAGTGTTGGGCTGATGGTCGCGAAGATGAGTGTATTAAATCTCTCGTACGTCCAGTTTACGACGTGCCGGAAACCAAACCCGTCGCGGATTTGCTCGAAGAGATGCAGAAGGCTCACTTCCAACTCGCGATGGTGATCGACGAGTACGGCGGAGTCTGTGGCCTCGTGACTGTTGAAGACATTCTCGAAGAGATCGTCGGCGAGATTGAAGACGAAGACATCCTTGGCGAAGAGCTCGAAGAGATAGTCGAAACCAACGACGGCAGTTACGAAGTACAGGGGTCAACCGAGATCGGCAAGATTGAACGACTGTTTGACATGGAGATCGAGGACGACGACTTCACGACAATCGCCGGCCTCGTGATTAACGAGTCGGGCAAGGTTCCTGCGATCGGCGAACTACTCACGATCCGCGGCCTCGCAGTCGAAGTGCTCGAAGCAGACGAACGCCGAATAATTCGTGTGCGCGTAAGAAAAGCACCGGAAGAGAACGAAGCAGACGTAGATCACAAAGAATCACAAAAGGCACAGATGTCTTAGGCGAGAACAATGGGTAAACAAAAGAGCAAATTCCTTCGCGGTAAACGAATCGACCCAGCACCAATTCAAAAAAACATCACTGTCGCGGATCTGATTGACGAAGCATTCCTTGCATACAACGCCGCGCGATTACGCGAAGCGTGCCAGCTCTTCACGGAAAAGATGCTGGAACCGGAGGTCACGATCGGTCTTTCGTTGACTGGAGCCCTCACGCCTGCGGGACTCGGCATCTCGGCGCTGATTCCGCTAATCAAGGCAGGCTTTGTTGACTGGATCATTTCGACCGGCGCCAATCTCTATCACGATACGCACTTCGGCATCGGTCTCGCGATGCATCAGGGTAACGCGCATACATCAGATGTGGTGCTGCGCGAAGAAGAAGTAGTCCGTATCTACGACATCTTCTTCGATTACTCGGTGCTGCTGGATACTGACGCGTTCTTCCGCAAGATAATCGAAGCGCCTGAGTTTCAGCGTCCGATGTCGACGGCTGAGTTTCACTACCTCTGCGGGCGTTATGTTCACGAACGCGAACAGAAGCTAGGCATCAAAGAGAAATCGTTGCTGGCGGTCGCTTATGAATATGCGGTGCCGATTTACACTTCGTCTCCGGGCGATTCTTCGATTGGCATGAATGTCGCCGCCAAAGCAATTCAGGGAAACAAGCTCGCGTTTGATCCATCACTCGACGTAAACGAGACAGCTTCGATCGTGCTCGCGGCTAAACGTGGTGAAGTGAAAACCGGCGGTAAGAAACAAAAAGGGCTTTCAGCAGTCTTCATTCTCGGTGGTGGCTCACCAAAGAATTTTCTTTTACAAACTGAGCCGCAGATTCAGGAAGTGCTTGGCATCGACGAGCGCGGACACGATTACTTTCTCCAGATAACAGATGCGCGTCCGGATACCGGTGGCTTATCAGGCGCGACTCCTGGTGAAGCAGTATCGTGGGGAAAAGTTGATCCCGATCGACTTCCCGATGCAGTTGTTTGTTACGTTGATTCTACAGTAGCGCTTCCGCTCATTACGGCTTATGCTCTTACTCGTCACGAACCGCGCGAACCGAAACGCTTGTATGAGAAGCGCGAGCAGTTCATGAACCTGCTGCTGGCGGAATACAAAAAATCAAAACGACGATAGGGTGAATGGAGACAACCGGCGATCATGGCTGAATCAAGTGCGACCGCTAAGCCGAAGAGTTATTACGACTGCGTTGACTGCCCTGCCTACTGTTGTTCAGTGTACGAACGTGTACAGGTGACACCGCGAGACATTCGGCGATTAGCGAGATACTTCGGCGTCACCGAAGAAGTAGCCACCGCTCGCTACACAAAGATCTACGAGAAGGAAAGAGTCCTGCGCCGTAAGAAGGATGCATTGTTTGGCCAGGCCTGTCAGTTCATCAATCCTGAAACGCGTGGCTGCTCGATCTATCACGCGCGACCGGCTGTGTGTCGAGAGTTTCCGATCACCAAACGCTGCGCGTATTACGATCTGCTTACGTTCGAACGCGAACAGCAGGACGATCCGAACACGATACCTTTGGTGAAGATTACATTTAAGAACGGAAAGAAGTAGGGCAAGGTGGAAGACTTTTTAGCGAAACTGATCAGCAAGAAGATTGATATCTACTGTGGCGCCGGATCAAGCCTACGTGGTGAAGTGCAAAAGGTGGAAATGGGCGTCCTGCATCTGCGCGACGATGACGGCAAACAATGCTACGTCGCGATCGACAAGATCATCGTGGTCTGGGAAGCGCGCGACGACGAACACCGCGCCGGCTTCGTGCCACAAAACAATAAGTAGCCACAAAAGGCACATAAAGCACAAAAAGCACAAAAGAAATCTCTTGTGCCTTTTGTGCTATATGTGCCTTTTGTGGCTCTAGTCGGTGACTTGTGTGGCGAGTGGCACGCGACGGAAGCCGTCGATGCGCTTCAGCCAGTACTCATTAAACTCTGAATAAATCACACCGTGACGACGTGACGCATGATAGAAGCCATGCGCATCAGCAACGACGCCGACGTGTGTCAGACCACTGAAGAACACGAGGGTTCCAAACTTGAACTGCTCTTCAACCGGTGGCGCTGCAAAACGTGTAAACAAGTGACGCGCGCTCACTCTTTCGAAGTTGACCCCAGTCGCCTGGAAAATACTCCAAACAAATCCTGAACAGTCGAACCTGTTTGGTCCGGTCGCTCCCCATCGATACGGCGATCCAAGACGCTGATCGATCGCGGCCATGAGTAATGGCTCAAACTTTATGAATCCGGAGCTTGGTGAACCGGGCGAGGGCGCGAGGTCAATAATCGGCTTTGGCTTTGCTTCCCATGTGGGCTTTGGTGCGGGTTCGGCGGATGCCAGCATAGCAAACTCGTCCGGTGCGCACGACAGTTCGTTTACGTCACCGCCGTTCGCGACTCGTGGACGAGTTTGGGCGAACGCTGATACTGACAAGATTGAGAAAGCTAATGTGGCAACCAACACACGAGGGAACAGTTTTTTTAACTCCATAGACAGGGAACTACCTTCTCCTGATTAATTTCTACTTTTGGGTATTTCTGCGTGAGGGGGGCACCGCTAAAAGACTTAGGCATCTTAGCCGCTCAAGTTGTGAGCTTCAACACGCAATGTGACTGTTTCGTGACGAAACGCTAAGCAAATGAGCGGTTTGCACTGAAAGAAGTCACGAATCAGTTGCAAGGATGAGAGGCGTTTGCAACCGTGTTTATAAGGAAGAATTGGGCGAGCTCAGATCAACAATCGGTCAATCTGAACCAATTGGACCATAAAGGATTACGAGAATGTGGACGCGCTGTCCGAGAAAAAACTTTTAATGGGGCTTGTTTCTTCGCGCATTTGCGCGCGCAAACCGCGGATCCTTCTGGACCTTCAGAGATAACGTCACGGTAAAAAGCAGAATAAGAGCTAGTGTCATGGGGCAGACCACTCCCGACAACCTAAAGAATCAATTCGTTTGTATGAAGTTATTAAAGTGACAATGAGGAAAATGTTCCTAAACGTCACGCTGTGCGATCAGCTCCGTTATGTGCGGTGGCGTAGTTCAAGCCCACTGTGATGATCTTCTGCAACAACTGATCGTAAGGAACTCCCGAATACTCAGCCGAGTCAGCGAAATCTTCCTTGTGCGCGATTTGCGGATTTGGATTCGCTTCCAGCAAATAAAATTGCCCCTCTTCCGTCATGCGATAGTCGAGTCGCGCATAACCGCTCAGAAATAGGTAGCGGTAGATTCGTTTCGACAGTCGCTCGAGAGTTTTGACCTGTTCCGGCGTCAAATCCGCCGCGCGCGTAGCGAGCCCCACCTTCTCCTGGTACGCAGGATCCCACTTCACTTTTAGCGTCGCGATATTCTCGGCGCCTTCCGGCAGTTTCTCCATCACGAGCTCCCACGGCGCGTAAGTCTGAATATTCTGATTGCCAATCACACCAACATAGATCTCACGGCCCTTGATGTACTGCTCGGCGATCGCCGCGGTCTTGTTCTGACGGTGAATAAACTCAACACGCTGCGTCAGCTTTTCGTCGTCGTGGACGATCGACGCCTGCGCGATTCCAACCGACCCTTCCTCGCTTATTGATTTCACCAGGATTGGAAACTTCAATCGCTTCGGCCGTCGTACCTTTCGATTCATCGGAAAGACCGCGAAATTCGGCACGAGCAAACGGTGATACGAGAGGATCATCTTCGTCAGCGCTTTGTCGTGAGCCAGCGTCATTCCACGCGGATTACAACCCGTGTAAGCCTGCTTCATCAGTTCGAGATAACTGACAACGTGCTGATCGTAGAGTGGATAACCATGAAACTCTTCGAGGAGATTGAAAGCAATGTGAGGTTTGTGCTCCATCAACGCGTTGCCGATCACGTTGAGTTGATTGTAGAGACCAACAGGATATACCTCATGGCCCATCTTCTTGAGCGTCGAGATCACATCGTATTCGGTTTTGACTTCGAGTTTTTCTTTGTCGGAAAGACCGTCCAACGAATCTGGAGGCACGAGGTCTTCGTGAACTAGCACTATGATGCGCAGTTTCTTTCGCGGCTCAAAGGTCATACGGCTATGCGATGATAACCTGAATGGAGCACGTTCATTACTTGCACAGTCAGCACTATCATGACACGTCGGCGCGTTTCGCGGAAGGGGGTTGCTACACGAAGTTTCAATTCTCTACAACGATCGATCATATTTTCCAGCACGTGATCGATCGTGTATTGATGCACACCGGTGCCTTCAGCAACGATCTGTCGCACCTCGCGACGCACCTTGCGAAGGAAGAGCGCGGCGCTGAGTTTGTTCTTGTGACGCGGATCGTCAGAGAAAATTCGATGTAGTTCTCGATCGTAAACTGCGGGCCATTCGAAGTCATAACGCTCGCGCTTGCGACGGTAGTGATCGCGCAGTGTTCCTCGTAATGCGGAAAGTGGTTCGATCTTCGTGCGTGTTCTGTTTCTCGGTTTCGTGCCGTCGAGTTCACCCATCAAGTTGTTGATGTACTCGAGCTTGAGCAACGCCGGCCAGCCGCGATAACGCCGGCGCCATTGCGAACGTGGCGAAAGCCAGACGGCAAACGTCTCAGCGAAGTCTTCCGCCGGGTGTGCCTGTGCGTACCAAGCCGGCAGGTGCAGCACATACTTGCGGCTCTTCGGTTTTGGTTTGTAGAAATCCGGGTACGGTTGCGCGAACGAGCCGAAGAGCTCGCGATGCCGGCGTCTGAAGTGAAGCCGGAAGGCCGTGTCGAGAGCGTGACCGGCTTCGTGTCGCAGGATGCGCATGCACTCGGTGTCGGTCCCGCCTTCAACTTCCAGCATCTGCTTCCGTTCGAGCTTTATCAGCCGGGGGTGCGCAAGGTAAAACGGAATCGCGATTCCCGGGACGCCGTCCGGCGAAAACCACTCTTCCGACAGCCAAACATGGGGTTTGAAGCGAATTCCGCGTGCGGTGAGCTCGCTGTAGAGGCGCTTTATGTGAGGCTCCAGGAACGACCCCTTGATTTTGATGGGAAGGTCGCAAATGCGCAGGTCAAGCAACTGTTCGTCGCTGAGACGATGCCAGGGGAATCTGTAGCTCACGGTGAGCAGATTCTAGGGTTTTCTCCCGCAAAGGCGCAAAGGCGCAAAGAAAGAATAAGAAACATCTTTGTGCCTTTGCGCCTTTGCGGGAGAAATCCACCCTTGACCCTTTTGCTTTCCGGCTTTCGCGTTCTATTATGAGTGCTCAACTTTGCAGCGTCTTCCCATTCACACACAAGAAATCAGGAGAACATCTCAGGGGTTATGTTTACAAAGACGATATTAAGAACTGCTCTCTCAATTTCCTGCATGTTGACCGTTACCGGGATTGTCGCCGCCGACACCAAGGTTAAGTCGCGGCAAACCAGTGGCGGTCAAACCTACGAAAATACGAGCTACATAAAAGGCAAGCGCCAGCGCAGTGAAGTCAGTGGCGGCCAGATGGTCACCATCGAGCAGTGCGATTTGCGACGTAACCTGCAGCTCATGCCCGCGGCCAAGGTCTACGTGATTAATCCGTACGACGATGGGACGCCCAGCAGCAGCGCCAAACCAAGCACCTCGCCCGCACAACCCGGTGTTGTTACGAAAGGCGGCCTTGTTACGTCCACCGTCACTACAAGAGACACAGGCGAGCGCAAGCAGATGTTTGGCTACACTGCGCGTCACATCATCACTACGATGTCGATCGAATCGTCGCCTGACGCCTGCTCGCAGAACAATACGAAGATGGAGATTGACGGCTGGTACATCGATGCGACTTTTGCGCTCGACTGCGACAGCAATCGTCAGTACACCTACAGACCACCGGCAGGCGCAGGCGGTTGCCGTGATCGTTATGAGACGAAAACGATCGGCACGGCGAAAAAAGGATTTCCGGTTTACGAGAAGATGACGATGCTTGGGTCGGGCGCGCAGAGTTTTTCTACCATTAACGAAGTGGTCGAGATTTCACAGGCGACCTTGGAGCAAAGCCTGTTTGAGATCCCGCCCGACTATCGTCAGGTGGAAGACTTCTCGAGTGCGTTCAGTGCTGCATACGCAAACCCGCAAGCGTCCGCTGCGAACTCGGATGTGCCCGCAAACGTCAACCCTGGTGCTTCGAGTCAACCAAGCACAGCGCCGTCAACAACAGTTGGCCCCAAACGCGCCGGAGTCATCCGCATCGGCGTCGTAGCGGTCAAACCCGGCAACGTTGCAGAGGGTATGAACGCACAACAGCTCGCTGTCGCGGTGCAAAACACCCTCGTGGAGAATTTGAAATCGAGCAACGTTGAAGCGATTCCGATTGACGGTACTGGCGGTATTCAAGCCGAAGCACAGCAGAAAGAGTGTGACTACCTCGTCTTCGCGAACGTATCGCATAAGAAAGGTGGAGGGGGTTTCGGCAGTTTTATGAATAGCGCGGCTGGGAAAGTTGCAAGCAATGTCGGGTACGGCTCAGGCACGGCCGCTGTCGTCGCTACTAACGCTGTTGTCGCTGCTACGGTGGCGCAGAACATCAAGGCTAAAGATGAGATGACACTCGACGTGCGACTCGAGCGCCCCGGCGCCACGTCGCCAAAATTCGCACAGCAGTACAAGGGCAAGGCCAAATCTGCCGGCGAGGACATCATCACGCCTCTGGTCCAGCAAGCCGCCCAGGCCATGCTCGCAGACGCAAAATAATAGAGTCTCACGCAGAGACGCAAAGACTGCAAAGAAAACCTTTGCCGTCTTTGCGTCTTTGCGTGAAACATTCAGCTTCCTGGCCTAACGCCCGTCTTTAGAAACGAAGACGGGCATTGTTTTTCAATCGTGCACTCAGCGCACAGAGGGGTGCGCGCTTTGCAGATCTTTCGGCCGTGATAAATCATCAAGTGCGGGAAGATCACCCACTCCTTTTTCGGCACGATTGGGATCAGATCCAGCTCGATCTTTTCCGCAGTCTTCTGTTGCGTGAATGCGAGTCGATGCGAGAGCCGCGTCACGTGCGTATCGACGACCACGCCCGCCTTTATATCGAACGCATTTCCCAGAACGACATTCGCGGTCTTGCGTGCCACGCCGGGTAGCTCCAGCAACTCCTCCATCGTTTGCGGAACTTCCCCGTGGTACTGCTCCGTCAAAACCCTCGACGTGCCCTGAATCGACTTCGTCTTATTCCGAAAGAACCCGGTCGACTGAATGTCCTTTTCCAACTCTCTCGGCGCCACCTTCAAATAGTCTTCCGGTTTCGTGTACTTCCGAAACAAATTAGCAGTCACGAGGTTGACTCGTTCGTCCGTACACTGCGCCGAGAGAATTGTCGCAACCAACAACTCAAACGGGTTTGAATGATTTAGCGAACACTTCGCGCCCGGATATGCTCGCTTGAGTCGCCGGATAATGTCGCGCGTGCGTTTCTTCAGCTCCTCGCTGCTCTCGCGTTTGACCATCAACTCATCCTGTTCGTTTCAACTTCCCTGTTCTCTTGGCCCAGGCCTCGACACGAACAAAGACCAGCAGGCCCAACGGCAGCAGTATTGCTCCCATCAATGCCAGCACCAGCAGCTCGTGTGTGACTGCCGATAGTGATGCGCCCGCGAGATGTTCAGCCGTCGAATTAGTGTTTCCCACGCCGAACAACTTCCGGCAAGCAGTCAAAGTGTAAGTCGCCGGTGAGATCTTCGACAGCGGCTGTAACCATGCTGGCAGGACTTCGATGGGATAATAAACTCCGGAAACGAGCAGAAGCGAGCCCTGAAAGATGTGCGTCGCTTCTGCGCCTCTTTCCGCACTCATCACCGGAAATACCGCTGCAAACAGCCCCAGACCCACGAAAGCAACCGTGCTCACGGCCAAAACCACGAACACGCCGAACAGATTCGCGCCACGCAGAGTCAGGTCTGTAAACATCATCAAGCCGACAAGAACGATCACACTTGTCACAATGCTGTTCAGCAATGAATACAGACTGACACCCAACAGGTGCACCGCTCGCGAGACCGGCGCCATGAACGTGTATTCCAGTGTTCCTTCCCAACGCTCATACGCGATCGACATCGCAATCTCCTGGTAGAGCCAGGAAAGATAGTTCCACAACAGCGCTCCAACGACGAGCGTCAGAGTCAGTTGATAGTTTTTCTCCGCAACGCCGATCAGCGCCACTGTCGCCGAAGTCACGAGGGCGTAAAAGTTAAAAACGACGACCCAGCCGATGTAACGACGCGTGATATGCCACCCGCGAAACAGGAAGGCCCACGTTTGTCTCAGTGTTGCTTCCATCATCAATCCTCCACCAATGCCATCTCTTCCTCTTCGACGAGTTCTTCACCGGTTAACCGGATGAAGGCGTCGTCGAGCGTCGCGGTGCCCGCGCGTTGCATTAACTGCGTCGCCGTTCCTTCAGCGACGAGCTTGCCGTGCGCCAGAAAACCGATGCGCACGCACAGTCTTTCCGCTTCCGCCATGTCGTGCGTCGTCAACAGAATTGTCGTGCCCTCGCGAGACTGCAGATCTTCAAGGAACGACTGCACATCGCGACGACTCTTTGGATCGAGTCCGGTTGTCGGCTCGTCCAGCAACAACAGCGGTGGGTTGATCATCAGTGCGCGTGCGATGCTGATCTTCTGCTGCATACCGCGACTCATTTCCTCGAGCGGCGTTGAGAACTTCGTATCTTCCATTCCCAACTGTTCGAGGATCCGCATCACGTGGCGCTCTGCCTGGCGCGCGTTCTGACCGTAGAGCAGCGCCGTGTACAGCAGGTTCTCGCGCGCGGACAGCTTCTTGTAGAAAGCTGCGTCGACACTGACGCGACCGATGATGCGACGCACTTCGTCCGCCTGCTCTGGCAAAGTGAAGCCGAGCATTTCCACGTAGCCGCTGTCAGCAATCAGCAGAGTCGAAAGGATCCGGATCAAACTCGACTTCCCGGAGCCGTTAGGTCCAAGCAGCCCGTACGTCTCCCCCTGGGCGACGCTGAACGAGACATCGTCGACGGCCCAGAGCTCGGACCTTTTCCTGAAACCGTTTCGCTTGCTGAAACTTTTGCGAAGGTTGCGCACCTGAATAGCTTGTTGTTGCATGATCAAACCTCAAAAGTGGATCGCTCAAAAGAGACTCCACTCGAAAACACACTTCGGTTGTAGTTGGATTAAAAAGAGAGCGACTAAGCCCGAATCAAGCCCGGGTCAGTCTAAGTCTGAGGAAGCAGAGAAATTTCATCGAATCACCTGTGAGGCAGAGGATAATACACACCCATAGATTTACGCAAACAAATCCGTCTCCAATCCGCGTTCATCCGCGTTACCGTTTTCCTTGAGCGATCTTGACCGCTTCGGGAAGTTGACGCAATCTCAACATTGAGATCACCCCAAACAATGGCCCCGCCGCAAGAATCATAAACGCGTACCGCCAGTCATTAACTTTCGGCACCAGTTCGATCGAGATCGTTGTCAACAGAAACCCGATACACATCTGAACAGTCAGCGCTGTGCCGATGTACTGCGGATCCCCTAGCTCAGTCACGCACGAAGAAAACTGTGCTGAGTCAGCCACAACCGTTGCACCCCAAATCGCCGCGACGAGTAAAAGCACCCACGGGTTGCCGCCGTACAAAAACCCAATCACCAAACAACACGTGCCGCTAATCGCCATTGCCCATGATGTGACTAATGTTCGCCCCACACGATCTGCGAGCAATCCGGCAACGACACAACCCACTGCGCCGGCGCCGATCACAATGAACGACCCAACCTCCGCAAGTCGCGGATCTCCATTGTGAGTCGCAAGACTCGCACGAATCATCACGGGTACCCAGATCCACATGGCGTAGAGTTCCCACATGTGCCCGAAGTAGCCAAAACTCGCCAGTCTCACACCGCGATTACCGAACACGCGCACGATCTGCGACACGTCAAACTTCGCAGCCGGCAGTGCGTATGGGCCATCCTCGACAAAGAAAAGCACGATGAGCCCACCGATTACTGCGAGGAGCGAAACGAAGAGGACATTGGATCTCCAGTTAGCACTTCCAAGCGCGTTGACGAGATAAGGCGTGGCTTTTCCCATCGTCAGTGCGCCGACCAAAACGCCGAGCGCCATTCCGCGTCGTTCGCGAAACCACGTCGCCATGATCTTCATTCCCGGTGGATAAACACCGGCGAGACAAACGCCTGTCGCAAAACGAAGGACAATCGCTAGTCCCGGATCGTGAACGTATAGACCAAAAACTCCATTCACGGCAGCGCCGAGGAATGCCGAAACAGCCAGAAGATGTCTCGTGCTGATGATGTCGGCCAGGTTGAGTGTGGCGCTAATGAGCGTGCCGGCGACAAAACCCAGCTGGACGGCAATAGAGATCCAGCTAATCTGTGAGGGCGATAGTTGCCATTCAGACGAAAGAGCAGGAACAACGGCTGAGCCACTGAACCACAGCGACATGCCGAACAATTCCGCGATTGATAAGAGGGTTAATGCTTGCCAGCGGCGTGGAGATGGAGTTGACATATAGACAGGATTTTCAAGATTTACAAGATTGACATGATGAAATCTTGTAAATCATGAAAATCCTGTTAATCCTGTCTCACTGACAAACAATAAAAATCCTTGCTGGTTCTTACTCCAAGCCTTCTTCGTGGCCCACAAACACTGTCACCAGCTCATTCAATCCTTCGGCGTCCTGGTCGTCGAACCTGCCGATCGTCGGACTGTCGAGATCGAGCACGCCTAGCAAACGTTCTCCATCAAACAATGGCACGACGATTTCGGAGTTCGAGGCGACATCGCATGCGATGTGACCCGGAAACTCGTGCACGTTGGGCACAATGATCGTCTCGCATTGCTGCGCCGCAACTCCGCAGACGCCCTTTCCCATCGGAATTCGCACGCACGCGGGATTTCCCTGAAAAGGACCAAGCACCAGCTCCTCGCCTTTCAGGAAATAGAAGCCGGCCCAATTCACATTCGGCAGCGAATTGAACAGCAGGGCACTGAAATTCGCCGCGTTGGCGACAAAGTCGTACTCACCTTTGAGCAGGCTCAGCAACTGCACGACAAGACTCGCGTAAAGCTTCGGCTTGGCGTTGTTCGTCGACGTCGCTATGCCACGCTTCGTGGTTTTCTTCGCGACTGTTTTCTTTTTGGTGGGTTTTTTCTTCGCGGATACAGAAGTCATGTTTGCTCAGATTCCTCCGTTGCAGGCCGGATGCTAATCACCACTGATTTCGAAACTGGCGTATTGCTCTTCAGGGCGACATAGCGCACCGGCACCAAAACATTTGCTTCGGGAAAGTACGTCGCCGCACAGCGACGTGGAATATCGTAGGGCACAATAACAAATCGCCGTGCGACGCGCTCTTCGCCCTCAAAATGGCTCACCAAGTCTACAACTTGTCGCGCTTTGAAGCCCGCCGCGGCGATGTCTTCGCTGTTGAGAAACACCACGCGCCTTTCGTCGTAGATCCCGCGGTAGCGATCATTCAGCGTGTAAACCGAAGTATTAAACTGATCGTGACTGCGAATTGTCATCATCAAAAACTGATCTGGGCCAAGATCGTGTCTGGGCAATTCGTGGACGGTAAACTCAGCCTTGCCGCTTCTCGTATTGAAAACTCGGTTGCGCGCAGCGTTGGGAAGATAAAATCCGCCGGGCTCACGCACGCGCGCGTTGTAATCGTCAAAGCCTGGCACGACTCGCTCGATGGCCTCGCGAATTTTACCGTAATCGTTTGCAAGCTCTTCCCAGTTAACTGTGGTGCGATGTTCGAGAGTCGCTCGCGCAAGTCGCGCAACGATCCGTGGCTCACTCAAAAGCTCTGAAGAAGCTGGCTCAAGTGAGCCACGCGAGATTTGCACTACGCCCATCGAATTCTCTGTGGTGACGAACTGAGGTTCAGTTTTCTGAACGTCTATTTCTGTCCGACCGAGACACGGAAGAATCAGTGCTCGATCGCCTGTAATCAAATGCGACCGATTCAATTTCGTCGAGACATGTGCTGTCAGGCGACTGCGGCGTAGCGCAGCAGCAGTGAAATCCGTATCGGGCGTGGCGGAAAGAAAGTTGCCGCCAAGTGCGAAGAAGACTTTAGCCCCACCATCGTGCATCGCATGAATAGCGCGGACCGTATCGAAGCCGTGATTTCGCGGCGGCTCGAAATCAAATGCTTCGCCCAACTTGTCGAGAAAAGCCTCGGTCGGCCGCTCCCAAATACCGACTGTACGATCGCCCTGCACGTTGCTGTGACCACGCACGGGACACAAGCCTGCACCCGGTTTTCCGATCTGGCCACGCAGCAGCATCAGGTTGACGATCTCCTGGATGTTTGCGACTGCATTTCGATGTTGCGTGAGTCCCATGGCCCAGCAGAAGATCGTGCGTTCTGACACGAAAAAGATCTGCGCTGCTTGTTCAATCAGATCTTTATCCACTCCACTTTGCTCGACGATCTCCTCCCAGGAAACACGCTCTAATGCGGCCGCAAATTCCCCAAATCCCCTAGTGTAATGATTGATAAAATCTCGTTCGAGCGCGTCTTCATGCGCCAACACCGCCTTCGCAATTCCTTTCAGCAGCGCGACGTCGCCGTTGATCCGCACTTGCAGAAATAAATCTGCCAGTTTAGTGCCTGAACGAAGTAATCCAAGCAAATGCTGCGGATGTTTGAAGCGCGTCATCCCGACTTCCGGAAGCGGGTTGATGTGAACCAGCTTGCAACCGTTTTGCTTCGCTCGTTCCAATGAAGTAAGCATGCGCGGATGATTTGTGCCGGGATTCTGGCCGATGACGAAGATTGCCTGTGCCTGATCGAAGTCTTCGAGCGTGACAGTTCCCTTCCCGACACCAATCGTTTCGCTCAACGCCGTACCGCTCGACTCGTGACACATGTTTGAGCAATCGGGAAGATTGTTGGTGCCAAACTGGCGGACAAAGAGTTGATACAGAAATGCTGCCTCGTTACTGGTCCTGCCCGAAGTGTAGAAGATTGCCTGGTCCGGATAGTTGAGGGAGTTCAACTCGGTTGCCAGAAGTTCGAATGCGTCGTCCCAACTCACCGGTTCATAGTGACTCGCACCGCGATTCAACAGCATCGGATGAGTAAGCCGGCCCTGGGCGTTGAGCCATTGATCCGACTGCTCGGCGAGTTCGGCAACACTCCACTTTTGAAAAAACTCAGGAGTGACGCGTTTCGTGGTTGCCTCATCAGCAACGTGCTTCGCGCCGTTTTCACAAAACTCGAAATGTGAGCGCTTCTGATCCGGCTCTGGCCACGCACAACCCGGACAGTCAACACCACCAACCTGATTGATCTTCAACATCGTGCGCGCGCCACGCACGAGTCCCATTTCGTCTGAGACAGCCTTAACCGTCGCAATTATGGAGGGCAGACCACCAGCCGCCTTCGCTTTGTTTATCTCATCAGCCATCAGTTTCGACAGATTATACGAATCTGTGTTAAAAGCCCCTACGAGGAAAAAACTATATGATCCGACTCCGTCCCCTTCGGTCGCTTCTTCTCTACGTTATCTGCCTTTCAACCTTCGGAACAATCGCCAACGCACAACTCAAACCGGCTCGCGATCCGAATCAGCCAATCGATCAGGAATACACCAATAAGATTCGCGAGTATACAACCGCGCCCTATTTCAATTCTCCACTGACCGATTATCTGCCGGCTTCATCTGACGTGCCCACACCCAAAGCTGTGCTCGGCGACGTCGCAGGCGCACCCGGCAAGTTGCCGTACGCCGAAGATGTTTACAAATACATGCGCATGCTCGAGCGCGCCAGCCCGCGTGTGAAAGTGTTTTCGATCGGGACTACCGAAGAAGGTCGCGAGATGATCGCGGTGGCGGTCGCGTCCGAGCAACTGCTTTCAAAACTCGATGAGAATCGTGCGCGACTCACGAAGCTCGCGGATCCCCGATCGATCAACATGGACGAAGCGGAGGCCGATCGCCTCGTCGCAACCTCGTTCCCAGTCTATTACATCACAGGCGCGATTCACTCGCCTGAAACCGGGTCACCAACAGCGCTGATGGAGTTGGCTTACCGACTCGTCGTCGACAACAGCCCGTATGTCAAATTCATTCGCGACAATATAGTCACTTTGATCACGCCGGTTGTCGAAGTTGATGGCCGCAATCGCATGGTCGACGTTTACAACTGGCACCTCGCCCATCCAAATCAAAACTGGCCCGGCCTCGTTTATTGGGGTCACTACGTTGCTCACGACAATAACCGCGACGCGATCGGGCTCTCGCTTAAGCTGACGCGTAACGTAATGAATACTTATCTCTCGTGGAAACCGCAGGTGCTGCATGATCTGCACGAGTCAGTGCCCTATCTTTATGACAACACGATTGGCGATGGTCCATACAACGCGTGGGTCGATCCGATTCTGACGGACGAGTGGCAGATGATTGGCTGGAACAATGTTTCGGAGATGACGAAGTTTGGCATGCCCGGCGTGTTCGCGCACGGCAACTTTGACACCTGGTCGCCAGGCTATCTGATGTTCATCGCTGCGACTCACAATGGAATTAGCCGCCTGTATGAAACTTTCGGCAACGCGGGCGCCGACACACTCGAGCGAACGTTGTCGCCGAGCGAGTATCAACGAACCTGGTATCGACAGAACCCGCCGCTTCCGAAAGCAAAATGGTCACAGCGAAATAACAACAATTACCAGCAGACCGCGCTGCTCACGTCGCTCTATTACTTCGGAAATAACAGCAAACTGTTTCTCAAAAATTTTTACATCAAGAGCAAACGCTCGATCGATAAGCCAAAGAACGAAGGTCCGGCGGCATACGTTTTGCCGGGCGACGATGTGAGACCGGGTAATCAGGCTGAGCTGCTGCGAACACTTCAGGCTCAAGGCGTCGAAATCAGCAAAGCAACAGCGCCGTTTACTGTCGCGGTGCGTAGGAAACCTGGATCGGGTAATACCCAGGCGAGACCAACCGCTTCGCCAGCTCCGTCTCCATCAAAGACAGAAGATCGAACATTTCCAGCGGGCAGTTACATTGTCCGCATGGACCAACCCTACAGCCGCATCGCCGATGCGCTGCTTGACTACCAATACTGGGCGCCAAACGATCCGCAAACCGACATTTACGACGACACTGCCTGGACCATGGGTGAACTCGCGAACGTTGAAGTCGTGCGCGTAGTGGATACGAAGGTGCTGCAGGCGGGGATGGAGCGAGTCACGGGCGAAGTGCGATCTCCGGGCGGAATCGCGAATGCGGGTTCCGTCTTCCTGATCAATCACAACGCCGACAATGCACTCGTGACGTTGCGTTATCGTTTGAAGGACGTCGAGATGGAAGCGGCTGAAGAACCTTTCGAGGCTGCCGGACGCAAGTTCAATCGTGGATCGTTCATCATTCGCAAAGGTAATGGCGACGACTTGCGACGAGTTGCCAACCAACTAGGGATACAAGTCTATGCAGTCGCGGATGCGCCGTCAGTGAAGACGCATCCAGTTAGAGCAGCTCGGATCGCGATGATGCACACGTGGCTAAGCACTCAGGATGAAGGCTGGTATCGCATCGGGCTCGATCAGTTGCAAGTTCCGTTCGCTTACATCAGCACGCAGGACGTTTCGCGCGATCCGAATCTCAAGAGCAAGTACGACGTGATTCTGTTTGCGCCGGTGGGTCGTGGCGCGCAGGCAATAATCAACGGCATGCCGATGTACGGCAATCCACTTCCCTGGAAGAAAACACAACTCACGCCGAATCTCGGCGGCATCGACGAGACTGACGACATGCGACCGGGACTTGGTTGGAACGGTTTGCAGAACCTGCAGAAGTTTGTGAAAGACGGCGGACTGTTTATCACGGTCGACGACACATCGGAGTTCGCAGTGAACTACGGACTTACTGCCGGAGTTTCTGCGAGTCGTTCACAGCGTCTGCGTGCAATTGGCGCGATATTACGGACGAAGACAGTCGATGCAGCAAGTCCGATAGCGTACGGCTATGGCGACTCGCTGGCGATGTATTGTTTCAACGGCGCTATTTACAACATCAACAACGGGGTCGGAGGACGTGGTGGACGCCAGGCGCCGCGAGCCACTGGTCGAGGAACACCGGACGATCCTGACGTGCCGCAGGGACGTCCGCCGGCAGAAATACCTGAGCCACCGCCGCGCGTCGAGCCATGGGAGGCGCCGAAGGTAACTGACGAACAACTTCGTAATGCAATCGGTTTAATTCCACCCAACCAGCGTCCACGCGTGGTGCTGCGTTATGCAGACAGTCGCGATCTATTTGTTTCCGGATTGCTGGATGGTGGCGACGAGATCGCTCAGCGAGCTGCAATCATTGACGTGCCTTCCGGCAATGGCCACGTTTTGCTCTTCTCAACCAATCCCTTCTGGCGCGGACAAACGAAGGGTAGCTATTTCCTGATCTTCAACGCGATCATGAACTGGGACAACCTCAACGCCGGCCGCAAACTAGACGAAAAGTAGCCACAAAAAGGCACATAAAGCACAAAAGGCACATAAAGAAATGCCATTTCTTTATGTGCTTTTTTGTGCCTTATGTGCCTTTTGTGGCTGCTAACGATCCCATTCTTTGAGGCCGTCAACCACACGTAGCACCTCGCCGCGTTTCTTCTCAAACACTGCGAACATAAAGATGATCGTGGCGCCGGTGACGATTCCAGCCACGTACCACAACCACGTCCAGCCGAAGTTTGCCGACGCGTACCAGATCATCGTGACGATCGACAACAAGAGAAAGATCGAGCCCAGCAATAACAGTCCGCGAATGCGAAACAGAATTCCGGCAAACACACCAGCCAGTGAGAACGATCCGAGAATCAACGGCAACCAGGGCGAATTTGCGACTCCGTTGATAAAGATGTCCGCCGTCGATGAAACGTAGATCGTGACGAGGGACAGATACCTGACACCCGTCATCTGATCTTCCGTCAGCTTCTCTTCATTCAGGTACGCGGCGATCAAAACTGAAAGAGCAACCGGAACGAGCCATAGCTGCGGATGCTGTAGAAACTGATAATCCTGTGTGCGCTGAAACGCATACCAGAGCCCCGCATTGCCCGCGAGTGCGGCAGCAATTCCGAAGCCGAACGAACGACGCAGGATCGACAACAAACCGTAAAGTCCACCAACAATAAACAGCAGCAATGAAAAATCGACTTCCGACGACACGATCCAGAACCCAAGCACGGGCAACAACGGTACAAACGCACCCGTGCGTTCCAGTGGTTCTGAAAGCACGAGCAACTGACGTCGCCGCAGCGCTTCGCTCGTCACTACACCGAAGTACGCGACTAACATCACAACCAACGGCCAGTAGCGTTCTATAAAGCCGGTGAACAACCACGGCATCGTCAAACGAATGTGCAGAAACAGCAACGCCAGCATGACTTCACCCGCGTAGACGTATTTCATCCGTCCGCGCTCAGTGAGACTCAATGGATCGTGATTCGGCGACAAAGCGAAGAGCACGGAAATCACGACAGCGGCGACGAGCGTAAGAGCAATAGTAATCAGCGCCAGCGGATGAATGAGCACAGCGCCAAAATCGAGTTGATAGCGCACTTCTGTACCCAAACAGAAGAACAGTGCCAACACGCCCGCGCCGATCACCCATGGCACGCACGCACGCGCAGCCGTGGTCCATTCAGAAAAACGCGCACTCAGTTTGTCGAGAACTAAACCGTAGAGCGCCGTCAGACCAAACATCACGACCATCAAGATCACGCTGCGATTCAGCCAAGTGCTATTAACGCCCGGAGTCAGCCAAGACCACCCAATGAAGATCGCGCCAACCACTGCGACCAGAATGGCCGTACGTCGCGAGTTTTTCGCCTCGACACCCTCCGCTAACAATCCAACGGCCAGACATTGTGCCAGGAATGCGAGTGCAGCCGTCACACGCAGATGGAAGTCAATGAAGTTGGCGTTTATCCAATAAGTCAGGATGCCGGTTGTTACTAAAGCAATGCCAGTGAACACTCTTAGCCACCACAGTTGTGTGGCATCGGCTTTCATTCGTTCAGGCACGTGATGCCGCGTAGCGAAGCTGATGATCCGTCGACGCCAATGCCAGACAAGCGCTACGCACAGACTGTAGGCGGACAGAACTAGTGTCGCTGACCAGGCGAAACGCGTCGAAGGCAAATTCAGTTGCGCCAACACAATCGCGCACGCGATCAGACCAAGTATGTAAAGACCGACGACCGCGTATTTCGCGTAGCGGTCCAATAGACACGCGATCATTAGTGTTGTGACGGAAAGGAACGCGAGCCACGTCGGTCCGGGGATAGTCGACAACGCATAGCTTTCGAGATCGACACTTAAGTTGAGAGTTACAAGCAGCGTTAACACGCCCAGCACGAATATGGCTGTGATGTTGTGGAAGGAGAAATAGTATTTGACGGCTCCTTCACTTCGTCGCGCGCGCAGATCGAGCCATAGCCATACGAGACCGGCGAGTGAATTCGCGATCAGAAGGTCAAGCAGGAATTCAATGAAGTTGCGGCACTTTTCTAAATCTACAAGCACCCACCACACTGAGATGTAGAAAAGTAATCCTGCGGCAAAGATGTAGGCGCGCATCTTTGTACGCCAACTGAACGTTGCCGCAAACAATGTCATCACCAGCAAAGGCCCGATGGACCACCACCTGTGAGCTTCAGGAGAAGCAGAACTGTGGATACTCAGTACGAATACAAAGACACCTGCGACCGTCGCCAGAGCTCTCGCCAGCGGCGTCCACTTGCGATCGAGATCAAAGACGTGTGGTACCAGGTTGATCGGAAATGGAGCCGTCTTACAGCGTTCCTGCGTCAGTTCCGCTGCCGCAAACAATAACCAGACAATGCCGGCAACAAACACAGTCAACGTATGCACTCCGGCATCATCACCGAGGCCCGACATACGAACCGCGGTCAAACAACCAACACCCAACAGCAACGCACCGAGAGTGGTGGCTGAGAGTCTTATCGTGCGAGTCAAACTCAAGGAGAACGCGGCGACGACAACCGTAAACAAACTTAACCAACCCAACGAACTTCCAAGCGCGATCGTGCCTCCCACCTGTCTCGACATCAGCATTACTGAAATCAAGCCCAGGGCCAGCAGAACACCATTGAGCACGACAGCAAGAAACAGTTGAAATTTCAACAGGAAGTTGGCAAATCGCTGATCCACCTCGCTGAGTTTTGCTTGCCAATGCCGGCGCGTGCTCAACCACGGCAACAAATAAATCGCAAACGTGATTGCATTAAGTTGGGCCAGGCGCACTATGACCCCGCTATCAATCGATGCGTGCGCGGTGACAACGGCAAGAAGAAAGGCGAGTGTAACGGTCGCATTGATGCAAGCACCGGCACAGAGGCCGAATTCAGGTATGCGCTCACGGAGCGCGTATCCGATCAGCACCAGCGCCAACAATACGAGCGGCACACCATAAGAAAAGTCATTGCCTAAGAGCGAGAAGACACCGCTGATCGGAGTCTGAACAGGAAAGCCGACAATCGCGCGCCAGGTCGGGAGAATCGTCAGCACAATGATCGGCGCGACCGTGAGCGCGAAAAGCACGTTTCGAGCTTGACCGACAAACACTTCGGACAGAGACGATGCGATCTTGCGCCGGTACCAGATCACTAGCGAACCGACAAGCAGAAATACGGCGGCGAGCCAGCGCCATGCGGTCACAGTGGCGATCTGATTCTCGAATTGTCCGGCCAGCAACGGAATGATTCCCGAAAGCACTGCCATGGCTCCGAGCAGAAACGCGCTGCGGCGACGCTCCCAGTAAGCCAGCAACATCGCGAGGGTCAGCAAGCCAAGCACGATCCACGAGCCCGCCCCGAGCGCTTCGGCGTGCGGAAAGTTCGCGACATCGTAGCCAGCGTACTCAGTTCCGAGCCCGAGCAGTTCACGTATAGTGCCGGAAAACGCTCCGTAGATCGCGAGCAGCAGAAACGCTGGAATAAGCAGCCAAACAAAAAATTGGTCGATGGTATACCGGTAGTCGACAATCGAGCGCCACTTTGGAGTGCGGCGGCCTGGCGCCGCTTTGTTATCGGTCGCGTCTGATCGAGGAGAAAGCGGCGCCAGGCCGCCGCACTCCAAAGATCCACGTCGCACAAACAAACGCAGCGAAATCCACGTCAGACAGAACAACGTGAGAACAGTTCCCTGGATTTGCAGTGCCGCGGGATGCAGAAAGGCGTGCGGCAAATACGAATACCATTCGAACCCCTGCAGAGCGGCTTTGACCGTCAACACAAGCGCGCAGATCATCGCGATCTGAAATGCGTTGAGTATGCTGAGCCGGCGGTTGAGCCAGTGCAGCAGCAAGAGTATTCCCGCAATCCAGAAGACTCTCTGCGCCTGCATCCACGTGACTTCCCACGTGTTCGCCTGAAACAGACTGACTACACCGAGCACGATTGAGATCAGCGCCGCGTAGTTGAGCGCCTTTGAGAGAACTTTGCCACGGCTGTAACTGGCACTGATGATCGCGGCTAGAGCGCAAATCGTCGCGTGCGCGAACAGCGCTGTCTGCCACGGAAACGCAAACCCAAATTGCGAGAAATTATGAGCGAGCGAAAACAGCAGCAGTGCAGCCCCGACCCACGTGAATGGCACGAGCTGGCGTCGCCATGCGATCCAGAAAGCTCCGAGAGCGTAGAGCCCGTAAACAATCCACAGTGAGTATGCTTCGAAAGCATCGATGCCAATGAGAGTCGCGAGTGCGAGACTCACGATTGCCGTCACACACGCTGCAACAACATAGTAATAGCTGTCGCCCGATCTTCCGCGTTGCGACAACCATTCTGAAGCAACAATGAAGAGTGCGACTGCGCCGATTAGCAGTTGTCCACTGCTGACAGAGAGACTCACGCTGAGAAGTGACATCACGCGCAGGTTTTCCCACGTGATGTTGCCCGCCATCACATGTCCGGTCACAAGAAATGCGAGCGCGAAACTGATCGCTGCAATCAGATGACCAACCGGGAGCCTCAGCGCGACTGCCAGGGCGGTGAATACTGCGAAGTTAAGCAGTGCCGCCGGAACAATACTCGCAGGATTGGGCCACGCGAGGATCATGCCCGCGAGAACGATCATCAGACCAAGAATTCCGAGCGCCGTACCCGCGGTTCTCGATGCGACGAGTTCCCGGTTGGAAATCTTTCGCCAAAGGATTGTTCCTGTGGCAAGCATCGGCAGGCCCCACAACGTGACGAGTGGAGCCAGGTACATCATCGACATGCCGATTGGACCAGACTTGTGCAGCAACAGACCAAACGGCAACAGCGCCGCAAAGCTCATCGTGCCGAGGGTTGTGAAGACTGTAGTGGTTTCGTTTTCGTCGATCTCGCGATCGTGTAGCACGACGCGCAATGCGAGTCCGACTGTCACCACGTAACACAGCACCGGAAACGCGCCGAGAAAGATCAGAAGCCACGGCGAAGCGTCCGCGGAAGCAAAGTGTCGCACAAGCAATTGTCCAACCGATGATCCAAGCACGCCTGCGGAGAGGACGTGTGCGCACCCGGGCGTGATGATCCGTCCCGCGAAATAAACCAGACAGAGGAATATCGCAGGAGCCACGAGTTCACTGCCGATTACCAAACCTCCCGAGGTGTTGCTCGCCGAGACTGCGGCGATGGCGAGAAAGTTCAGTGGCACGAGGAGCGTGGCAATTGTCAGAATGCCGCGGCTGGTTGTCGGAAGTTTCCAACGGTGTTCGGTGTATAGACCGATGCCAAAAAGAATTGCGGTGACGGTCGTGAAGATCAAAAACTTGAGCACGGGAATCTGCGAGATCTGTGCCCAGAGACTCACGACCAGCGCCGTCGAGCAACCGATGATCAGCAGGCCGCCGATAATCTCGCCCCAGCGAATGTTGCTCTCTTCCATGAAGGAGTTGAGCACCTCAGAGAAAGATCTGCGCGGTGGGCGTGTTGGTGCGGGTGGCGGTTCGACGCGTGGCGGCGCATCGTCGTCACCCATAAACGTCGGCACGGGTTTGATAACAACTTCATCGTTATCCTCTACCTGGACCACGGAAACAACTGCAGGCGTCGTTGCGATAGGAGACGGAGCGGGAGGCGACGCTGGAGCCGGCGCGGGAGCTTTGTCGGGTTTTGGAGTGGGATTAACGAGTCTGGTTCGTTCCACACGAATCTGACTCATCACTTCTTCGTATGTCTGATCGTTTAGTTTTCCGTCCTGATAAAACTGGACGATCTGTTGTTCAGTCGTCTTGAGATTGACGAGTTTGGAAAGGACGGGATCATGGCGCGGCACCACTTGCGTGCGATAGGCCTTTTCATCGACGAAGGCCCAACGGAAAATTGCAGCTATGCCCAACCAGATTACGTGACCAACGACAGTGATGATTGCCAGGAAGATGAACAGTACGAACAGAACTTCCATAACTTTCCTTTGTCCGCCGGTGCTAACTTACATTCGCAGCGAAGGAACGTTTGTCTTCGCTCCGAGGGAAAACATTTGTCTTCGCTCCGTAGGAAAACATTTGTCTTCGCTCCGAGGGAAAACATTTGTCTTCGCTCCGTAGGAGCGATATGTTTATAGCTCGCCGCTCTCTACTTGTTTACGGCTCCGTTAGGAGCCGAATGTCAAACATGGCGCTCCTACGGAGCGCAGGGTCATTTTTTATTTGGGTGCTATATACATCTTGCTCCTCCGGAGCAAAGACTGATTTGCTCCTCCAGAGCAAAGACTGATTTGCTCCTCCGGAGCGAAGGCTGATTTGCTCCTCCAGAGCAAAGGCTTTTGCTTGTCCACAGCGACTAAAACCAGTGATCCGCAACACTCAATGAATCTTTTCGACGCAATCTTCACGCACGACCCGTCGTCGCCGGCCATCTTTTTCGGCCGGCGTAAGATCACTTACGGCGAACTGCGCGCGGAGACGCTGAAGATGGCCCAGCTTATTCGTTCGCTTGGCGCCGAGCCCGGCGACCGCGTCGCCCTGCTGCTAAATGATTCGCCCGAGTTTGTTGAAGCGTTCATTGCCACGTGTTCGCTCGGGGCAATCGCCGTTCCCATAAACATGGCGTTGCGCGCCGAGGAGCAGTGTTCGATCCTTCACAATTCCGGGGCCAGTTTGGCCATCATGGAAGCGGACATCCGCCAGCACTTGCTGACACATGCGCCAGAAAAGCTGCGGTCACTGAAAAACACTGTTAACGCAGAGGATCTTGAGGGCTTCCTGGAGCAGCTGCCCGTGCAAGAAGAGATGCACTTCCCCGAACCAGCCGACGACCAACCGGCTTTCATCCTCTACACATCCGGCAGCACAGGTGAGCCCAAAGGCGCCGTTCACAGCCAGGCAGACATCTTCTATACAACTCAAACCTACTGTCGTGAAGTGTTGCGGCTTAGCACTCAGGATCGACTCTTCTCATCATCGCGATTGCCGTTCGCTTACGGCCTGGGCAACAGCTTTTCATTTCCACTGCTGAACGGAGCGACAACAATCCTCTTGCGCGAAAAGCCGTCGCCCGACGTGATCGCAAGAGTGTTCACTGAGCATCGTCCGACGATCTTCTTTGCAGTTCCGGTCGTCTACAACCTCCTTCTCGAACATCACCGCCGCGCCAACACGCTCGACTGTTCGAGTCTGCGCTTGTGCATTGCGGCGGGTGAAGCATTGCCTGCTCATCTAGGCGAAGAATGGGAACGAGAGTTTGGCGTTCAGGTGCTTGATGGAATCGGCTCGACCGAGATGCTGCACATGTTTATGTCGAACCATGAGAACGACGTACGGTACGGCAGCAGCGGACGCTTGCTAGAAGGATACGAAGCACGACTGCTTGATGAACACGGCGAGGCGTCACCCGCCGGCAGCGAAGGCAACTTGTGGATTAAAGGCGACAGCGCCTCAATGTATTACTGGGAAAGACCTGAAACTACTGCAAGGACTTTTGTCGACGGCTGGGTTCGAACTGGAGATCTCTATCGTTGCGACGATGACGGTTACTGGTATCACATGGGTCGCAGCGATGATTGCTTCAAATCGAGCGGGCAGTGGGTTTCGCCGGTTGAGGTGGAAGGCGCGCTTTTGCGCCACGAGGGCGTGGCTCGTGTCGCAGTGGTGGAAGATTTTGACTCCGATCGGCTGCCCTGCGCGTGTGCGTTTGTTGTGAAGCAGGAGTTAGAATTCGATTCGAACCGACTTGAGCACGAATTGCGCAAACTGGCGGGTCAGACGCTGCCACGCTTCAAACAACCACGCAGATACGTGTTCGTAGACGAATTGCCGTACACGGCGACGGGGAAAATTCAGCGGTTTAAGTTGCGGCAGCAATTAAGTAAAGAATTAATGAACAGCATTCAGGAAACGTTCGCTCCAAACCTAGCCTGCTTTGGCTGTGGACCGGCAAACCCCAAAGGCCTGCACGTCCGCAGTTTTCCGGACGGTGATGAGGTCGTCGCCGAGTGGCAGCCGAGCCAGGAGTACGAAGCCTATAACGGCATGTTGAATGGCGGGATCATCGGCACGCTTCTCGATTGTCATTGCAACTGGGCGGCGGCGTGGCACCTGATGCAGAAGAGTAATTCTGACAAACCGCCATGCACAGTCACTGCTGAATACACGATCAAACTTTTGCGCCCGACTCCGACCGATGAACCGCTGAAACTCGTCGCGCGAATCGTCGAATCGACTGACAATCGCGCCATAGTCGAAGGCGAGCTAATCGGGCACGAGAAAGTTTGCGCCACTTGCCGCGGTACTTTCGTCGCCGTCAAACCAGGCCATCCCGCATATCATCGTTGGTAGTTTCGAATTGAGATTTGAAATGATTCACCGTCCTCGTCGACTTCGCAGATCAGACGCAATTCGTTCACTCGTGCGCGAGACTCGTCTTGCGCCGGAAAACTTCGTCTTGCCGCTTTTCGTTTGTCCTGGAACGGGAGTGCGTCGCGAGATCTCTTCGATGCCAGGCGTTTTCAATCTCTCGATCGACGAGGTCACAAAAGAAGTCGCCGCAGCTTACGACGCAGGCGTGCGCAGCATCATCCTGTTCGGACTGCCGGAAACAAAAGATCTCGTCGCCTCCGGCGCTTACGCTGAAGACGGAATTGTGCAACGTGCGATACGTGCCGTGCGCCAGTCGTCACCGGAGATGATCATCATGGCAGACACGTGTCTGTGCGAATACACGTCGCATGGTCATTGTGGTGTTGTTCGCGATGGTGACGTCATCAACGATGAGTCCCTTGAGCTGTTGGCCCGGACAGCGTTGAGCCAGGCAGCAGCAGGCGCAGACATTGTTGCACCTTCGGCGATGATGGACGGTCAGGTTGGAGCCATTCGCGAAATCCTCGATCGCGAAGGCTTCGAAAACACCGCGATCATGGCGTATGCAGTGAAGTATGCTTCCGGATTTTACGGACCTTTTCGAGAGGCAGCGCAGAGTGCGCCGGAGTTTGGCGATCGTCGGGCGTATCAGATGGATCCGCCAAACGCTCGTGAAGCGATGCGCGAGGCTGAACTCGACTACTCAGAAGGTGCCGACATCTTGATGGTGAAGCCTGCCACGGTCTATCTCGACGTGCTGAGTATGGTGCGCGAGCGCTTCGACGTTCCAATCGCGGCATATCACGTGTCGGGCGAGTATGCATTGATTAAAGCGGCCGCCCAGAGAGGTTGGATCGATGAGGAACGCGTCATGATGGAAACACTCACCAGCATCAAACGCGCCGGCGCCGACATCATCTTGACCTACTACGCCCGCGAAGCAATCAAAATCTTAATCAAGTAATCCGTGTTAAAAATCCGTCTAAATCCGTGGCTACTTTTTCTTTTGGTTTCAACGGCCTTCGCCCAAACACCAAACTGCGGTTGTGAACAAAAGCCTCAACTCAACGTCCTCGCAGTAGTCAATGGCATAAAGATCACGCAACAAGACTTAAGCATCGACACCCGAACTCAAGTCAGTCTCGCGCAGGAAACGGTCATTACAGCACGTGCGCAGGAACTGAATCGGCAGATCAACCAGATGCTGCTCGACGCAGAAGCAAAGAGGCGCGGACTTACCAGTTCTGTACTTCTCGTGCTTGAAGTCAAAGCCAGAGTGCCTGAACCGACAGAAGCAGAGGCCCGTGCATTTTATGATCAGAACAAGAAGCGTATTGGTCAGAGTTTTAATAGTGTAAAGAAAGATATCATCGCGCAGTTGCATAGTGAACGAATGAACGCGCGTGCTACTCAATACGCAAACGCGTTGCGAGCGGGCGCACAAATCACTATGTCGAACCTGCAAGTCACACCGCCTGAAAACGAGGCGGACCTGTCGCGCGTGTTTGCTAACGTCAATGGGGTAAACATCACTTCAGAGGACATCGAGAAAAGCCTGCTCCCCTTTATCTTCATGGTCCAGGAACAGGTCTACAAAATTCGCAAACGCGATCTGGATATCAGAATCAACGATTTCCTGCTCGAGCAGGAAGCAAAACGGCTCGGGACGACTCCGAAGGCATTGATCGATCTTAACGTCAGGACCAAGGCGCCAATCGTCAGCGAAGAGCAGGCGCGCGCGTATTACGAGGAACAGAAGGCTCTGTTCTCAGGCAAATTTTCCGAGCATAAGTTTCAGATCATGCAATTTCTACAGGAGCAGGAAGGACGAAAGTGGTCTGAGGCCTACGCACAGGAACTGAGGAAAGCCGCGGCGGTCCAGATCTACCTAACCGCGCCGACCCAGCCGAATCTTAGACAGCTCTGTTGCAACCCTGTAGACTAAGCCCGCTTCTAAGGTCAGACCGCTGGAGAAAATCGCATGAAAATGCTCCCCGGCTTTCAGCGAAACCGCCATAGAAGAGGCTTTTTTGCGGCCTCAAGCCTGCTGCTGCTATTGCTCGCCACGCAGACAGTTGGACAGTCAGGCCGGCGTGCTCCGAAGCCTGCCGAGCCGCCCGTCAGCACCCCTAAAACCGATTCTGAAGCTTCGAAAAATAGCGCAAGAGAGTTAAAGCAGAGGGTTTCGCTGCTCGCCGGCGTCGAACCTTCTTCGAAACATCTGCTCAGCGAAGACGCCATCTTTGCGAACTTCCTCAAACACCTCGGCGAGTTCAAGAACGTTAGCTATACGTCGATAGGCGACATCAAACGCGATCGCGCTGTTAAGCGTGCGAAGAGCGAGACCGATTCCCTGGTTGTGTTGCTCCAGTTTGATGTCGACGAGTTTCAGAGCGGGACTCTGATTCTAAACTCACCCGATCTGGAAGTTCATGTCTATATATTTGAACCGAAGACGGGACAAAAGAAGTTTGAAGGACAGGTTTATTACAAAGCTGTGGGCGGTCCGATGCTGAAGAAGGATAACTGGCCGACGGGAACGCCGATCAGGATCACCACGGAAGCCGTCGGCATCGAAGCCGCAGAACAGGTCCGCGACTGGCTTTTAGTCCAAGATCTTCGGAAGAGGAACTAAACCAATCCGTATCCAATCCGCGTTCATCTGTGGCCGGATTCATCCAGTGCCTTCCCTAACCGATCGAGTCCCTCTTCAAGCGTAGACGTCTCGCTTGTGATTCCAACCCGAAAGTGAGCAGGCATCTCGAAAAATCTTCCCGGTACAACCGAAGTCTCATACTTCTCACGCAACAACCGGCAAAGCTCTTCCGAACTTTCACGACGCACACGCGGAAACATCACCGTCCCAAACTGCGGTCTGACGACTTCCAAATCCTCGCGTGTATCGAGAAACTCATTGAGTAGCTGTAGATTTCGATCGAGTAACTGTTTCGCGCGTGCGCCGATTTCTTCGAGCTGTTGCATCGCGACGACGCTCAGTCGCTCGCCTGAGTGCACGGGGGTTGACGCAAATAGATCGTTGAGTAGCCACATCCGTTTAGCGAGTTCCGGTTCAGCCAGGATCCAACCGCATCGAAGCCCGCTTAGTCCAAACGCTTTCGTCAGACTGCTCGTAACCACAAATTCGTTTCCTAGATGGAAACTTGTACGCGGCGACTCTTCGAACAATGTTTCCATGTAGACCTCGTCGATAAGCACACGCGCGCCAACTTTGCGTGCAAGCTCGCCGGTCCGTTTTATCGTCGCATCGTCGATCAGTACACCGCTCGGGTTATGAAGATTGGTGATGACGATCAAGCGGGTGTTTGGAGTGATCAGCGATTCGAGTTCGTCGAGCGAGATGCCAAAACCGTTTTCAAAGCGGCGCGAGAAACGCTTCACTTTCGCGCCCAGGTAATAAGCGAGGGCGAGCATCGGTTCGTAAGCCGGGTGCTCAAACAACACTTCATCGCCGGGTTTGATTAAAGCCGCCATAGCAAGGTGATTCGCAAAGGTCGTTCCTGCTGCCGTCACAACTTCTTCCGCAGCGACTCGATAACGAGTTGCAATCGAATCAACCAGTGGCTTGTACCCATAACCGCCGTTTGTAATCTCGAGATCTTCGAGCGATACGCGTAGCTCACTCAGCTTCAGATTGCTGACGCCGCTTGTTGCCAGATTGTATTTTGCGACCGAGCTCGTCTTGGCCCAGTTCATGTACGACGAAGTCATCACCTCACGAGCGGCTGTCATCTGTTCACCTGCTTCCAAAACCAGTACGCCGGAATACCCGCGATCAGGATCGCGATTCCTATCAAAGTATTTGTCGGGAAATGAAAGACCGTATTAATTGCCACCAGCCAGCAGACAGCAATGAACAGGATCGTTGTAAACGGATGACCCGGAACTCGGGTTGCTCCCGGTTGTTCGCGTCTGCGAAAGACGAAGATACAGCACGCAGTCAATCCAAAGAAAATGACGTCGACTGAAACGACGTAGTTGAGGATGCGCTCGTAGGTTCCGAGTATAGCGATCAGGATCGCCAGCAATCCCTGGAGCGCGATCGCCACGATCGGCGCTCGCGTGCGTGGATGCACCATACCGACCTGCTCGAAGAACAATCCATCCTTTGCCATCGCAAAGTAAACGCGAGGCGCAGTGAGCATGCTTTGACTCAGAAAGCCCACGGTCGAAATTGCGATTCCGGCTGCAATGATGCGCGCGCCGAAATCTCCGAGTGCACTTCGCATCACGTCTGACGCCGGTGCTTTCGAAACTGCCAGACTTTCCGTTCCCAGAACACTGATGTAAACCACATTCGCCGCAAGATAAAGCAGCACTACACCGATAACACCCAGTATCAGTCCGCGTGGCAGATTCTTGCGTGGCTCTTTGATCTCACCGGCAACGAAGGTTGCTGTTTGCCAGCCACCGTAAGCAAAGATGACTGGCACGAGCGCGGCTCCAAATGCTGTTAAGAGATCTGGCGAGACTGGTCGATCCAACAAACCGGAAGGATTCGTGCTTCGACCCGCGAAGATGAACCCGCACATGACCAACATCGCGATCGCCAGAATCTTCAGCACCATCAGGATGCTTTGCACTGTGCTGCCGGCGCGCACGCCAAGGCAGTTGATGACCGTCAGTAATGCGAGCACGATCGCGGCGAGATAAGCTGATGGAATCGGCACGTGGGCCAGTTCAACAAAATAGCGTGCGAACGTGACTGCCACGGCAGCCATGCCACCTGTTTGAATCACAAGCAGCAACACCCAGCCATACAGAAACGCGACCGCCGGATGGAATGCTTCTCGCAGGTAAGCGTACTGACCGCCGACGTCCGGTCGCAGCGCAGCCAGTTCGGCCCAAATAAATGCGGCCGCGAGTGCAAACAGTCCGCCGAGCACCCACGCACCGAGAATCAGAAATGGAGTATGAACCTGAAGCGCGACTACCGACGGGTTCATAAAGATTCCCGAGCCGATAATGCCGCCCATCACGATCATGGTGGCATCGAAGAGGCCGAGTCTTCGTGCTAGTTGAGTTTCGTTTTCCGTCTGGTCCATTGGACAGGATAAACAGGATTCACAAGATTAACAGGATTTGCGCTTGGAATCTCGTAAATCATGCAAATCCTGTTAATCCTGTCCCCATTTTTGACAGTCACACAAGTCTTCGGTACCCTTCGCGTTTGCACGAACTATCCGCACAAGCTGAACCCATCATCACCGCCGGTCTGAGACCTGACCTCTTCGCCGGACGCGGTGTCTTAACCAACAGCCGATCGCTTGTTTTGACTGCGCTGATCGTTCTCGTCGTCGCTGGTTTTGGGTTTCGCGTCAACGGCTTGAGCGCTGAAAGTTTAGGGGAGGACGAGCTCAACAAACTCAGCGCGGTTGCGGATTATCGCGCTAACGGTCTGACGGGCGCTAATGGTGAGCATCCGATGCTCATGAAAGCATTCCAGGCCACGACCATTATCCTCGCCGAAAAATGGAACAATACAAATCCGGCAAACCAGATCGCCCCTGAAACTGCCTTGCGATTGCCCGGTGCAATCGTCGGAGCATTGAGTGCGGTTTTAATTTTCCTGATCGCAGCAGAGCTGTTTGGCGTTGAAGTCGCGCTGATTGCGGCAGCGTTATGGGCATTCGATCCCAGCGCTATCGGATTCAATCGCGTGGCGAAGGAAGACACGTTCCTGCTGTTCTTCTTTTTGCTGGCGAATGTGTTTTGGCTGCGTGGTCAACGTGTCGCAGAAAGCACAAATCAAAATCCGAACAAGTACTACTGGGCCACTGCTGCTTCTTACGGCGCGATGGTCGCTTCGAAGTACGTACCGCACCTCTTCACGATCAGCATCTGTTACTACTGGATGTTTCAGAACATTCCCGAGACTCGCTGGCGTTTAGGCAAAAAGCGCCTGCTGACGTTCCTCATCATTATGGGCCTTGTGTTCCTTGTGCTGAGTCCAACGGTCCTGCTTCCCGAGACGTGGAAACAGATGGGCTTGTTTGCCGGCGGCAAGCGCATTAGTCACGATGGCTACGAGTTCATGAACAAACTTTACACGCAGCGATTTGACGACTGGCTGCGTGGTATTCCGGTTTACTTCTACTTTGTGTTCACCGCCGTCAAACTGCCGCTCTTGACGGTGCTCGGATTCGTAGCGGGATTGCCGTTATTGTTTCGACGAAAGTTGGGCGACGGGCGTTATTTCATTTTGTTTTGGTTTATGTTGTGGCTCGTCGCGTTCGCCTTCCCCGGGGGAAAGTTCACACGTTACTACACGACGATTTTGCCTGCAGTGCTAATAACGAGTGCGCTGGGAATTCAGTTTGCAGGTCGTTTTCTCGCCAACGGAATAGCGAGTTTTGATTGGGTCAGCAGGCCCAACAATCTAAGACACTACGTGCCGGCAAGCCTCGCGGTGATTGTCATTGTCGCGTCAGTGGTCAATTCGGTTCAGGCGGCGCCGCACTTTCGCTTGTTTACAAACTCGATTGGTGGTGGCACTGCGTGGGCTGGTTACTACTTCCCGCACGATGAATTCTACGATGCCAGCATGCGCGACGTGATGACCGAAGTCGCGCGTCGTGCTCGACCCGGTGCGCGCGTTGCGAGTGAGAGCCCCTCATTAGCGACCTACTATGCGGAACGTGCGAACCGGAGCGATCTCATCTGCCTATCGCTCTCCGACCCAGAAGCGCTCAAACAACTCACCCCCGGCGACTTCATAATCGTCGCCCGCGGACGCCGTTACTTCAGCAACGACGGCCTCATCACCACACTCGGGAAGTACACGGTCCCCGGCGCCGAATTCAAACTCGGCATCGTTCTCTCAGCCAAACTCTACGAACTCAACGAAAGCACACTTTCAATCGTGCAACTCTTCACCGCTCGCTGACGAATTGCTTGCACAAAAAGGCGAGAATCCCGCCAACGGAAGTTGGCGGATCGTTCAAGTCCTTTCTACAAATACCTATTCTAAAGGATTCGAATCCCGCTCACGGCAGTGAGCGGATTGTTCAAGTCCGCACTATTCATCACGATCCACAATTTCCCGTGGGCGGAGTTTTAGGATGAATAGTTAGTACTTGAACAATCCGCCAACTTCCGTTGGCGGGATTCAGATTTCACAATTAGTTTTCTGATAGAGAAGGACTTGAATAATCCGCCCACTGCCGTGGGCGGGATTTCATTGAGGTTTAGTTAAGCGGTAAAGGGTTCTGCGGATCCTTCCGCCACCGCCCTTTCACAACTAAGCTGATCTTCGAGTTCTTCGACGAAAGCTTCGAGACTCCGATCCTGCAACACTGCGGCTGCCAAAGCTCGCCGATCCTCATCGGAAAGATGCTGAATCTCAGCAACAATGCTCTCAACATTAGGTAAGGTTTTAACTCTCGACATAGCTTGCTTCCAATCCCACTTAATTCAATCGGTGAAGTATACACCCGACTGTGCTGTGACTAATCCTTTTGTGCCTTTTTGTGGCTAATGTCTTAACTCAACCTCGATCGGTTTCGCGTCTTTCGAGTCGTAGCCTTCGGGCCAGTTTGAGATGTTCACGCCGTAGAGCCAGTCCGATTCGGGCGTGACGGCGAAACGAAGCTTCAGCGGCAAGCCGCGCATTGCTCGCAGGCGGAGAAACATTCCCGTCAAGCGCCATTCCTGAATGAGCGGTTGTCCTTGTGGCTCGACTGGAATCAATCGCGACCCACCATCCCAGCCTTCGACAAAGAGAGTCACGCGAGTTTTCACAAAACCAGGCGGCGCATCGATCGGCAACACGGGCTGTATGTGCGCGCGCACAACGATCTCGCTAACCCGTCGCCGGTCTGCGCGCTCGGGGATCGTGTATTCGAGAAAACCGGATCCAAATCCCCAGATGTATCCAACTCCCTCACCAATCTTTTCAAAACGTTCGGCACTCGCCATCTGCGGCTTGAATTGATAGAGAATCGTCTTGTCGCCTCGGACCGTCATTTGGGGCAACGTTGCCGCATCGCCTTCTGCACGTGACCACGCAAACTGTCGCGGGATCAAATGCCGCTCACTTTGTTGCAACTGCGCCGGGATCTCAGCAGTTTGCAACGAAGAAAACATTTGCGACGCCCGCGCGATCTCACCCAGCAACTCTTTATCTCGCGGTGTCGAATAAGTAACTCCATAACCTCTGCGTACATCAGGTGTGAGAATCCAGAACATCGCGCCACCTGCTCCAGCTCTCACATTGCCTTCGAAAAAGGCTCTGTACCAATCGAGCTGCGAAGCACCATTGTGGCCTTCGACGCCCATCCCAAACTCACCAAACACAAGCGGCTTTCCGAGTGAAAACGCAGCAGCAGCACGATTCTCGATAAACTCTTTCAAGGCTTTTGGCGAATCTACAAAACTGTTGTGGTCGGGCCGTGGATAAATATGCACATCGCAATAGTCGATTGTCGGAATCGCGTGATCGGCCAACCACTCACGACGTTCAGACGCCGAGCGATATCCCCAGGCGCCCGGCGCAATCAGGTGGTTCGGGTCGAGCGACTTCAGATATGCACTCATCTCGGCAAACCACGCACGTCGCTCGGCCCAGCGCCCGGTGATCACCTGTGCTTCATTCATCAACTCCCATCCGAAGATCCCCGGATCGTCACGATAAAGCACACCGGTAATCGTGTTTCTTCGCGTCGCCAGTTTTTCGAGGTGTTCTTTATAGAGCCGCCGCGTTTCCGGATTCGTGTAAAAGAGGATCGCCTTTTCGTTATTGATACCAAACTCGTAGCTATCGTCGGCGGCATCGTTGATTCCGGCCCAGCGCAGGTACTGCGTCACGCCACCAGTGTCGCGCCACCAGTTGGTGAGGCATAGTTGCACGTAGATGTTGTTCTTCGCTGCTTCCGCAATCACTTTATCGAGATGCACGAAAGCATCTTCGTTCCATTGTCCGGGTGCGAGGCGGAAATAGTGATGACGTGGCCAATCTTCGAAGTCTGCCGTCGGCTTGACGTCGTTTGGACCACCCTCACCGAACGCCCAAACACGCACCACCTTGATTCCAGCCTGCGCAGCCTGGCGGAGAGTCTCCGGCATCCGTTCACGATCCTCGTCGCGATACATTAGTGCGACGTTCGCACCAACAAAGCGAAACGGTTTTTGACCAATTACGAACCGCCCTCCTCGCTGGCGGACAAACTGATCCTTTGGACTGTTATTGGCGTCGTTTGGGGAGGCACCTAAAAAGAGAGCCGCCGCGCTTCCGACAATTACGAGCGCGGCGACCGCAAGCAGCTTCTTATTCATCAACGCAGTAATAGGGGACAATCAACCAAACTATCTCGGATTCGTCATTCTAACGAAGCCAATAATCGCACAAACCGCGCCCAACACCACAAACAGGTTAAAGAACGCGCCGACGCCGAGTGCCATGGAGAGATCAACGGAATTCGCCGAGATACCCAGCACCGCAAATATTCCGAACAACAGGAAGTGGAGGTGATAGATGACCATGCAGACGGCTGCGTAAGAGAACCAACGGGCAGAGGGCCCAAAAGCCGCGGATCGTTGGAAACCGAGTACGGACGCTATCAACCACGCAACGCCTCCCCCAACCAATAACAACACGACGACCGGAAAGAAATAATTTGGCTGCGTAGCCCGTAGTTGCGGCTGCAAGAACTCCATCAGCAGTGGAAACATTTTCAGTGCGATTCTCCTTCGTTATAACCTTGCTATGTCTTGCCTTAAAAGTCCGAATCTAGTGCGCAGCGCCAAAGGCGCGAAATGTGATAGCCAGGGGCAAGCGCTGAGCAGAGCGAAGCGCGTCGCCCCTGGTGAGCACTGGAAGTGCGGAATATCATCATTAGTTATTCCGCTCTTTCAGAGCTTCAACGTCATTACGGTTTAACCCCAGGGGCGACGCGCCTCGCTCTGCTCGGCGCTTGCCCCTGGCTGTCATATTCCGCGCCTTTGGCGCTGTGCATACTGAATTCTGATTTAAATCAACGCATATTGCGATAAATCTTGTTAACAAAAACGAGCGCCGTCTGCGCACGTAAGCCGCTTTGGAATGTGCACAAACGGCGTCCAAGATGGGGGTCGGGCAACAGGCGCAATTTCCCACAGCGGGAAAAGTTCGGCCCGCTGTCCACAAGTAGTCAGCGCCGCTATTGCGTAATGTGTATCTCTTCCTCTTTGTTTACGTGTCCGAGGAAGTAAATCAAACCGCAAACAAAGGCTACTGCTGCCAACCCGAGTGCGATCCATCCTGAGGAATGGCCGCCGGCGGGGTTCGGATCGGTCACAAACTTGTAAAAGTAAAAGATCGCGCCGATGGCGGCTGCAATGCCCACCAATATCGCGAGAATATCTTTCAGGCTTTTCATTTTGAACCTCCGGCCAGGTTTAAATTAATTATGAAGGTTAAGGAAAAAGCCGAATCTTTTTGCGCTAATTTATGCAGTCATGTTAACGCCGCGCCGTGAAGGAATGCAAGCCTCGTTTTCGATGGGTAGTTCCCTAATTTCAGTTTTCTCTGTGCAACCTCTGTGTTCTCGGTGTCTGCTCTGAAAAAGATCGCTGGCAGACGAGACACGAAAAACGTTCTGCGCCATCGTGCGCAGCGGCTAGTCGAATAAGGGAGCGGCAAATTAGGCTGCTTGCTGCAATTCTTCGACAGTTACTTTTAGGCCGAGCATCTGTAAACGGCGCAGGTAATATTCGCGTTGTTGCTCGACATGATGACGATCAAAGTAATCACCGCCGAGTTCGGTGTAAGTTTGATCGTTCTGCAATACATGAAAAATGATCACCAACAGAGAGTGGGCTACCGCCACCAAGGCCTTCTTGCGTCCCAAGCGCTTGACCAGTCGATAGAACTGACTGCTCAGATAGCAGTGCTTCTTCAGGCTCGCACCCCAAGCTGCTTGCACCAGGGCGGCACGCAAATAAGTATTGCCCTTGCGCGTCCGGCCGGACAGGCGTTTACCTCCAGTAGCTTTGTTGCCGGGACATATCCCCGCCCAACTAGCCAAGTGTGCGGCATCCGCAAAGACCAAGGTCATTTCGATCCCGATCTCAGCAATGATTACTTCCGCTACGCGTGGCCCGATCCCGGGAATGCTATCCAAAAGTTCGCGAGCTCGGGCCAGCTTAGGGTTTATCTGCACATATTTATCAATCTCACTGGTGACACGGGCATCCGCAGCTTCCAATTGTTCCCAACGGTCCAACAATTCACCCAACACAAAACGTTGGTTCACGGTCAACCGTCCCTGCAGCGCTTGCTCCAAAGAGAGACTCTTCTCTTTGAGTTTGCCACGCGCCAAGGCGACCAATTTCCGCGGGTCGTTTTCACCTTTAGCCAAAGCCTGCAAGATTGCCCGGCCGCTGACCCCCAACACATCACTGGCCACCTGCCCGAGTTTGATATTGCCGCTCTCCAGCAATTTTTGAATGCGATTGGCCACCGACGCTTGCTCCCGAACGATGCTCTCGCGATAGCGCGTCAGTTCCCGCAACTCGCGAATTACCGGAGGTGGAATAAAACTGGGTTTCAACAAACCATGGCGCAACAAGTCCGCCAACCACTCCGCATCTTTGACATCGGTCTTCCGCCCACGCAGAGCCTGCGCATGTTCGGGGTTGATCAGAATCACCGTCAGCGCGTCTTCCAAGATGTTGAAAACCGGCTTCCAGTAAACTCCGGTGCTTTCAATTGCCACATGCGTGCACTGGGCAGCTACCAGCCAGTCCCGCAACTGCAACAGATCAGCAGTCATGGTCGAAAAAGTGCGTTTCTTCTTTTCGCCATTGGCCAAAATCAAACACGCCACCAACATCTTGGCGTGCACATCAATACCGCAACACACTGGATGAACGATTTGCATTTGCGCTCCTATTCTCCAGCGGGGAAAGCCTCCAAAAGAAAGATTCTGCTCTACAGTTTACGCACCTGCGTAACACTATTCGGTGGTGCCTCGGAAAGGCTTTCGGATCAAACTCTGTGTCGGGCTCGGCGAGCAGCCACCGGCGCCAGTCACTTACGATCTCCAGGCCACGCTGGTTGGAGCTAGCTTACTTCAAAGATCAACTTTTTCATGTTCGGTGGTGCGCCACCGCGCATGCTTAACTCTGTGGTTACTGGGAGGTTGAAAAAGGACACCACAGAGACGCCGAGAACACAGAGGTTGCACGGAGAAAGCCAAACCAGGGAGACTACCTTTCGATACCCGTCACTTTTGTGGCTGGTAGATGAGAGGCTGGCGCACTAGCCTGACTTGATGACTGACCTCCGACCCCTGAAGCACGATTCTTTGGGAATACGTCTGGTAACCGGGTACTCGGACACTCAGGATGTAGCTACCGGGCGGGGCGGTCAGCATGGCTGAAGTTCCGGGGATTGGACGTCCCCCAGCAGTCGTGCTTCTCAATTGCACCTGGAGATCACGATACGCGATGGGTCTTCCCTGTTCATTAACCAGGGAGAGTTTCAGCACCACATTTTGAGCCGGTGTGGGAGTCGGCGTTGGCGTTGCGGTCGGCGTCGGGGTTGGTGTAGATGCCGGACGGTCCGCACCAAACCATAGCTCGAAGTGGTTAGGCCGCGCTGAAGAAGAGGTCCTAACTACTCTCGCCGTCCAGTTTGGCCCATCCACTTCCTTGCACTTTTGTAGAGCTTTGTCGCGATTGTCGGTAACAGATGGCAAATCCGATTCGTTAGCTGGTTGATACCAACGCAACTCACTACTGGCAGGCGCACGACCACCAACAATTTCATACGCAGGAACGGTAAAGCCAATACTCCGTAATGCAGCCGCAAGCTTATCGGCGCGCGGACGCTGGTTTTCATTTGCTAACTGAAAATACATGCGCGGCGGAAGCGAAATAGTTAGTTGGGTTTCCGTCAGAGTCGCATTCTTTTCCTCGGCCGTCTGGATGATTGAATTCGTCAAGGCAGATTTCGACTGCTGAACCTGTTTGATTTCACTCAATGTGTCGTAAAAATAACTGGCAGCAGCCGACACTTCCTTGTCTGCATCGTTCGCAGTAACAGCCACGATCACCGAGATCAGATCGCGCGGTAATTTCTCTTCTTCATTTGTCGCTTCATTGAGCTTCCTAAAACCATTCACGGCTGCCAACCTGTCTTTCGGGTTGTCAGCCGTTAACTGGTTCAAGAGGTCGATGAGTTGTTTGGAACGATCTCGTTCCTTTTGCAGTTCCTTCTGAGCCTCCTGCGCAGTCTTTTGGGCCGCCAACGCTGCTTGCCTGGAGCGATACGTCTGATAAGTCAACCAGACGGCAGCAACCAGCAACACGCCAAGGACGATAGCGAAGATCGAAACATACCGACGCTCTCTTTCAACTTGTTTAAGTCTCTGCTTCGTTTCGGCAGCCAGCCTGTTCGCTTCGATCTGCGCGCGACGAGCGGCTTTCTTATCGCGTATCCAGGGAACCAGAAACTCGCTGACGATTTCGTAGAAATAGATCCTGTGGCGAGGCTCACGCCGGACCATCCGACTTTCAACCAACGCGTTCAAAGCTCTGGTGATCTGTTCCTCGGAAAAATTATCCTTTTCGAAAAACTTCAGGTCAGGCTCAGAAATGATGTTCCGGGTGTTGGTTGATGTAACCATATGTCCCAACAACGCTATCGCCGGATCGTACAAGTCTCCCAACTTCTTTAATCCGTCGGCCCAGTAGCCCTCGAGCACTTTCTGAATGTCGGATCCGTTGCTTTCAAAATACCTCGCAGGATCACGTGAGTCCCACAATTTACGGCAGACGATTTGGAGTTCCGTGAGATTGATAAAACCATTGTCGCTGCGCTGCTGAATCTGTGTTGCAATCTGTTTTGCGAGATGCTCCAGGTCTCTGACGTGGTTTGGTTTTCCTGCAAACCTCTGCTTCACCTCTTCATCGGCAAAAGGCGCAAGAATAATGTCCTGAGCCTCTTCGACGCGCGGGGGCAGCAATCTGACGTACTGGTCCAATAACTCCGGCGCCGCCTTGAAGAGAATGTTCAACTTGGCCAGGTATTCCTCTCGGAAAACAAAGAGCAGCTTGACGGGCAAAGATTCGTCCTGAAGGATCGAAGTCAATACAGTCAGAATATTTCCCTGAATTGTTGATGGAGCGTCCTTCGATGGGGCGTCACCACCGCTTGGCGATGCTTCTTCAAATAGCGTGATGAACTCTTCAAACTGGTCGAAGATCAGGAGCGGGCGAGGTTCATCGACGCGTTTGTGCCGAAGTCGATCGAGTTGTTTGTAGAATTCTTCGAGCGATATTTCAAAACTAAGCGCGTTATCGTTAGGCGCTGTTGTGTCAACGAGATCTGAAGGAAGATACGGTGGACCGTCGTCAGTTTCTGTCGAAATGCGTTCGACTTTGATCTCGCGTCCGCGTCGTGGCTGGACGCGCAAACGATGAGCGTACAAATTCTCTTTGATTGCCTCGGGAATCAAACCGGCATTGATAAGTGACGACTTGCCTGACCCGGAATCGCCGTAAAGCAAGACGCCCCGGTTGATCAGGATATTTCGCATCAGATCCCACGTCTCTTCTTCACGCGTGCAAAATACTCTCTGATCGATATAGCGAAACGATTCGATCCCGCGATACGGAATCTCAGGCAGAGGTTTTACATCCTGCGCAATTGGCGTCACGGCTTGAATACCTTTCCGAGATCGGCATGCAGCTTGGGAATGCAATCCCAGAGATTGAGAACGATGAATGAAACGTAACGCCGCTGATTTTCCCAAACGTCGCGAATGAGAACATCAGGTTTCTTATCGACCGAATAGTTTGGCGGAATGCGTGCAGCATCCAGTTTCCAACGCAGCGTCTTAAAAAGCAGGCGCAGGTTGTAGTCCATCAAGCTGTACCCTACGAATACCGTGGGCCACTTCATCAGATGCGCCAGGACGTTGTTGCCAAACGGGTGATAAGGCGGCTTGTCGCTCATGCGGAGCACAAACTGTATGTAGTCTTCATCGGTGAGGACGATGGACTCCGGCGTATCCACGTCGCCATGGATCTTAAGTAAATAAGGTTGTTTCGGATCCGGGTTGCGAGGGCAATCGAGCGTCTCCGTTTTGTTGGTGATATTCGGATTGTAGACGGCTACCTGATACGGGGTGGCAATGTTTTCTGCTTTGGCTTTTGCTTCGAGCGCTTTTTCGTAAAGGTGATCGTAGTTGGTGGTGATCACAATCGGAAACTCGAAATCTGCGAGCATACGAAGGATGGGCGACGGTTCGCGATTCGCATGGACGGCATCCGTAATCTCTTCCACCAGTCGAAACCGGCTTCGGGTTTCCGTCTCGTAGTATTGAGAAACTCGTTGCAGGTTCCACCAATCCGCGTTCGGATAGCCACACTTCTCCGCCAGGATTTTTGAGAGCTGACTCCCGACTGGCGGCGCTTTCTCAGGTGTGTACTGGTACTGCGTGAGCTCGGGCGGAGGAGGCACGTGTATCGCGGAACCGAGAAAGAGAATACATTCACGCGCCGCTATCCGCTTTTTAATGTAGGCAAGATCCTTCTCATACGATGGTTGCTCTGCGCTGAGTGGTTTGGCTTCTGTTTGTTGTTTAGGCTCACCTACTCTCGCACGGTTGTACGTGTCCGACTGGTAAGTGGGCTGCGGGATCGGTCGCTGTTCGTCAGTAGCTGATGCGAGCCACTGCGTCTTTGCCTGCTCGATGTCGGCCAAAGCCTCGGCTGCAGACTTCGAGGGTTTGGAGAAGAGATCGAGATCGGGTATGTCAGCGACATAACCCTGATCTTTCTCACTGTAGTAGATGTTGACGTGATAGTCCTTCACGATCGTCACCGGGCGAGGACTAAGGAATCCGAGGTTACGCCTTTTTGTTATTACACTTGGCGACTGTTACTTCTTCAACATATGCGCGCAGTTCACCTTTGTTGCGCTTTTCGACGAGTCCATCGAGAAATTCTGATTTAGCCTTGGGCTTCGTCGTCAAAATGCTCTCGTAAATTTTCAGAGCACCCTCAACTCCAGCAAGGTTTGCGGCAATGCGATCGTTGGCCTGGTCCGGATGCTCGATCTTGAACGCTGCGCTCGAGAAGGCCATCTGTGTAAAAATATCGCCGCTGTAATTCTTATCTGAACCGCCTACTGGTCCAAGGTAGGAGCCACACATTTCGACGCTGATATCTGGTACCTGGATTAGCCATACCGTAAACCATTGGCGCATCTTTTTGGCTTCTTTGTGAAAGGGATCTGTTTCCAGCAGCCGAGCTATCTTTACTGCTTGTGCCCTCTCTTCCGGCGTTGAAGACTTTTGCGCCTGAATTGAGGTGGTAAACAACAAAATGATGCCCAGGACCAGACTGACATTGCGAAGAGTTCTCATAACAGCTCCTTTTACCATCGTTGTGAGTTGAGCGATGAATCGTGGGAATCTTGTTACATCTTGTTAATCCTGTCCAGCAAAATAAGTCTCTTATCGCCGGCACGGCGAGTGACCTGCTCGCGATCGAAGAACTCCAGCAAAGGGATCGCATATTTACGTGAGACGCCGGCGAGATCCTTAAAAGCGGGAACATCAATCAAACGATCCGGCTCGTGTTGCCCGGCATAGGTCTGCAGTCTGGCTTTCAGATCCTGGACCACTTTGGTGTGCATGAACATCTCACCCTGAATTCGCACAAGGGTTCGATCGTCTATCAAGAGTTGCAGGATTTTGCGTGCCTGGGGTCGTTGCGGCGCGGCCACACTTGCTTTCGTCATTGCCTCATCGATTGCCGGCGCTTCGACTCCGGCCGCGAGATAGACCTGTTCGATGCGTTTGCTCAGCTCGGCTTCTTGTTCTGATAAACCTACACTGTGCTTGCTCGAGCGAACGATATCCTTTTCAGAAACCACTTTGCTTTGTGTTTCGAGTCGCGCAATCACACCGTTGAATAACTCGGGCGCCGAATGTGTAAACAACTTCTCGCGCAAAGTCTCGCGCAACATGCCGCGCGCAAGCGACTCGCGTTTGTGATAGCGCTCGAGTTCAGCAACGACTGCATCGCTGACTCGATCGAGACTCGAACGTGCAATAAACAACCCGCCAACCTCAATCACCGAACCTGTTTTTTGAACTTCTGAGGCCACGCGTGCAAGGACTTCGTTGGTCCAACCTGTCGCGGCGGCTAAATCGTTGAGTCTTATTCCTTGATCGCCTGCGGTTTGAACAAAGGCTTCGAATTTTGCAGCAGGCTTTTCGGCCATTAAGGCGCGTAGCAGTTCGAGCGTGTGCTCCATTTCACGTCCACGATGTTTTGTGGCAAAAGGATCGACGATCATTCCGCCCGCAATCGTTTCTGCCGGCGAGTAACTTCGCAGAATAAACCGATCGCCGTGTACTGCCACGACCGGCGCTTCGAGTCTCAACTGAGCCAGGCCGCTACTTCCCGGCACGATCTGTGGAGATCCTTCGAGCACTCTTACTCGTCCCAACACCTCTGCGGCGCCAACGTGAAAACGAACTCGCGAACGCGATCGCACAGCGCGCGACGCGCCCGGCAACACGTCAATCCAAACGTCGACAATCTGAGTGGGCCGTAAACGTCCCACCGGAGCCAGCACCATCCCGCGTTTGATCTGCGCAGTATCGACGCCCGCGAGATTCACTGCGGTACGCTGTCCCGCATGTGCTTCGCGAACTGACTTGTTGTGTACCTGCAACCCACGAACACGAACGTTGGACCTCGAGGGCAACAACTCCAACTCTTCACCTTCGGTGATCTTTCCGGAGATCAGTGTGCCTGTAACAACAGTTCCAAAGCCTTTCATCGAAAACCCGCGGTCGATTGGCAGACGCATCGTGAAATCCTGGGACCTCGGCGGAACGCGTCTTCCCATCTCCGTCAGTCGCGATTTCAAGTCGTCCAAACCCGCGCCCGTGCGCGAACTCACAGCGACGAGGGGTGCCGTCTCCAGGAAAGATCCGTTGACCAATTCCCGCGCCTCGTCTTCAACAAGCGCGAGCATTTCTTCGTCAACCAAATCCTTCTTGGTGATCACAACAAGGCCATTGCTGACACCGAGCAGACGACAGATATCGAAATGCTCGCGCGTCTGCGGCATCACACTTTCGTCCGCAGCGATCACCAGTGCAAGCAGATCGATACCGTGCGCGCCTGCAAGCATGTTTTTGATGAAGCGTTCGTGTCCGGGAACATCAACAAATCCGATGCGCAGATCGTCGAGCTCGAGATCTGCAAAGCCGAGATCGATGGTGATACCACGACGTTTTTCTTCGGGAAGGCGATCGGGATCGATGCCCGTCAAAGCGCGTACAAGTGCGCTCTTTCCGTGATCAATGTGACCGGCGGTGCCAACGATAATAGAGGACATGTTTAGTCACGGATTACGCGGATTGTTTTGCAAGTATCTGTTCGTAGAAATTGATGTACTGAGGAATCACTACGTCGGTGCGATAACGACTGATCGCCGACTCTCTTGCGCTATGACCCATCTGTTTGCGAAGTTTCTCGTCAGTGAGGAGACGCGCCGCATCTGCAGCCATCTTGTCGACTTCGCCGACGGGGCTGAGATAACCAGTCTCACTGTCTGTCACGACTTCCGGAATCCCACCCACTCGCGAAGCAATCACTGGAACTTCACACGCCATCGCTTCCAGGGCCGCCAGTCCAAACGACTCTTGATCTGAAGGTAACAGCAGCACGTCTGACGCCGAAAGATAGTCAACGATGCGCGGTTGTTTGCCGACGAACGAACATTGATCGAATATGCCGAGACAACGCGCGCGATGCTCGCAATTCGTTCGCTCACTGCCGTCGCCAACCATAATCAAACGCGTCTTCACACCCTTTTTCAAAACACGCGAGAGAATCTCGACGCAATCAACCGGTCGCTTTACAGGGCGGAAGTTCGAGACGTGAATCAGCAAAGGTTCGTTTTGCGGTGCCAATGTTTTGCGCAGGTTTTCAACTTCGAGGCGCGCGTAGTCGTACTGGCAAACAAAGTTTGGAATCACTTTGATATCGTCAAAGTGGAAAATCTCGCGCGTAGCTTCTTTCAGATACTTTGAGATCGCCGTCACACCATCAGACTGCACAATGCCATAGCGCGTGATCGGCAGATAAGATCGGTCCGCGCCAACGAGCGTGATATCAGTTCCGTGCAGCGTGGTAACAACCGGCAGACGCCGGCGTGGTTTGAGCGACTCGCGTGCAAGTATCGCGCTGATCGAATGCGGAATCGCGTAATGAACGTGCAACAGATCGAGATTTTCTTCTTCAGCGACCGTCGCCATTTTTGTAGCGAGTGCGAGTGTGTACGGCTGATGTTCGAACAACGGATACGACATCATCTCGACTTCGTGGAAACGCACGTGCTCGTTGAGTTCGGTCAAACGAGTTGGTAACGATGAAGAGATGAAGTGAACGGTGTGACCGCGTGTAGCGAGTTCTTTGCCGAGTTCAGAGCCGACGATACCGCTGCCGCCGTAGGAGGAATATACCGTTATGCCGATGTTCATTGCGCTTTCAAAGTACCAAGCACAAAGTCCAAGTTCAACCCGTAAAAATGTTGAGGCAGGCGACCCTCGCTATCGCCTGCCTCTATCTCAACTTGACTCACCTTCTGAGAGGGGCAAGTGAGGGCGGGAGTATATGCCTGCTCCGGATTTTTAGCAATCAATTCTGCAACGTCGGACCAGCTTTTGTATAAGAAAGATTTAGCATTGCGATAAGCGTACGCTTTCGAACCCGTCGCTGACTGCGAATGCGCAGCAAAAAGGCTATAATGTGACCACGAATAGAGGAGTTAGAAATGCCGAAGATTAGTGATATTGAAGAGACCCCGAATCCGAATGCCGTTAAATTTATTCTTCGCGAAGCCGTGAGCAATGGTGTCGCACGGCAATACGGTTCGGCGGACTTGGCTGTAAACGATTCGCTTGCGAAGTCGCTGTTTGACGTTGGTCATGTGGTGTCAGTTTTTTACATGGACCGAATGATTACGGTCGAGAAAGACGACGAAGGCGACTGGGATGAATTGTTACCGGCGCTCGCAGTACCGATTCGTGCCGCCGAAGCAGTCAACGGAGCGGCGGCAGCGGCAGCAGCAGCGGTTGGTGGTCCGATTGCAGCGGTAACGAGTGACGATCCGCGATTATTAAAAATCAACGAAATACTGGATGAAAAAGTACGTCCAGCCCTGATGGGCGACGGCGGCTATCTCGAAATCATCGGCCTTACTGACCACACCCTCAGCATCCGCTACCAGGGCGCCTGCGGCAGTTGCCCCAGCTCCCTCACCGGCACACTGATGGCAATCGAGAGCATGCTGAAGCAGGAAGTCGATCCCGAGTTGGAAGTGATCGCGGTTTAATTGGCGCTGAAGCACGTAATGTAGGGGCGGCCCTCCGTGGCCGCCCTTGGTTTGAACAGCGACCGCAAAATTGTGGCGTGCTGATTGTGCGAATACTTTGCCCAACCAAGGGCGGCCACGGAGGGCCGCCCCTACAGTACGTTCCGCAGCGTCCAATCAATTTTGGAACCGAAACCCTCTCGCTACGTGAACTATCCGGCTATATCCATCCCGCGTTGCAACTACAGGAGTATTTATGCGCCTACCCTTCGCCGCAATTGCGTTGAGTGTTTGTTTTAGTGTGTTTGCCTCGGTCACGTTCGCCCAGCCCAAAAAACCGAAACCCAACAACGAAGAAGCGGAGGCCGAGGCGGCGCAGCAGCGTACGGTCGCGATTTCGCTTGTCACGAGTCTCGCGGATGAGGCGCGGAGTTTTAAGGATCAGACGAGACGGGCACGTGTGCAGGCAAGGGCGGCGGATGTGCTCTGGGATACGGATCCGGAGCGTGCGCGAGAACTTTTCCGACGCGCGTGGGAAGCTGCCTCGATTGTCGACGCCGAAGCAGCGAAGAAACGCGCCGAAGACATGAAGCGGATGGAAGCGGACGGCGGGCCGGTCGTCCTGCGTGGCGGGCCAGACCTGCGCAGCGAAGTTCTGCGCCTGGTGGCCAAGCGCGATCGCAAACTCGGCGAGGAGTTTCTCAAGGCCCTGGACGAAGCGACCGAAAAAGAAAAAAGTGAGGCCGCGACGAATCAGCGAAATAATCCCGGCAGCAGGCTTGGCGGCTCGCAGCGACTGCAACTAGCGCGACGACTCGTCGAAGATGGTGAAGTTCAACGGGCGCTCGAATTCGCCACTCCGGCGCTCAACACAGTCAGTCCCGACTCCATCTTCTTTCTCTCAGCCCTGCGCGAGAAGAATGCACAACTCGCCGATGGCGCCTTTACTAACCTTCTTGCACTCGCCGCACGCGATCCAAATTCCGACGCCAATACAGTCTCAGGTTTGTCGTCGTATCTGTTCACGCCATTTCTTTACGTGACCTTCGAGAAGGAGGGCGGATCTAATCAAAGCCGCCAAAGAGGACCGACACCCGCACCCGAAATCGATGCGTCACTGCGGAACAACTTTCTCAAAGTCGCATTCAATATTCTGATGCAACCTGTTCCGGCGCCCGACCAGGATCGCTCCACGTCAGGCCGAACCGGAAAGTATCTGATGATCAAACGGTTGTTGCCGCTCTTCGAACAGTACGCGGCCGATCTCGCCCCCAACCTGCGCACGCAAATGACGGCGCTTGCTTCATACGTGCCGCCCGACATGCAGCAAGGCGAGAATCGCGCGGTGAGTGTCGGGATTCAGCCGGAGTCATCAGAAGGCGATCCTTTGCAGCGCATGCAGGAACGATTGGACCGCGCAAAGACTTCGGACGATCGCGACGCGATTTATGCCGACTATGCAGTTTCACTCTCACAGGATGGAGATCCGCGTGGGAAAGATCTGGTCGATAAGATCAAGAACACCGAACTGCGGAAGAGCGTCAAAGCCTATACTGATTTTCAACTCGTTCAGGTCGCAATTCGAAATAAAGACGTCGCTGAAGTCGCTCGACTCGTCAAATCAGGCGAACTCACCAGCATTCAAAAAGTATGGGCACTCACAAGTAGCGCAAAGCTGGTAATCGCAGCGGAACGATCGCGTGCGGCCGACATGCTCGAAGAGGCACTTGCCGAGAGCCGTCGCATCAGCGCGGGGGATCCGGATCGCGCGAGAGCGCTGACGGCTGTGGCCGTTGGTTTTGGCGAGATCGATCGCGTGCGTTCGTGGGAAATCCTCGGTGAAGTAGTGAAGGCGGCCAACAGTGCCGACGCTTTCACCGGCGAAGACAGCCGGGTCTCTTCACGACTCCAGACCAAGTTTATGGTGGTGATGAACAACAGCACCGCTGAAGACTTTGACTTGATCGCGGTTTTCAGGCATCTTGCTCGCGCCGATCTTCTTCGAGCGATTCAGCTCGCAAAAACTTTCACCGGCGAAGCGCCTCGGGCAGTGGCAACCCTTGCGATCGCGCGTTCCGTGCTCGAGAAACGAAAAGACGTAGCGTAGGTCATCCACAGATTACGCAGATTTTTAGGAGTGGAAAGCATGAAAGAGTTCTGGATTGTTTTGTGCTTACTGGTATCTGCAACCCTCACTCACGCGCAAACGAACGACACTTCGAAACAAGCACCCGCTAAAGTTCCGGGAGCGAACTCCGCTGCCTTATCGGAAGAGGAACTCAGACTCAGAGAGCGTCGCGTCAAAGCCCGCGCTCTACTGGTCTCACTCTCAAGCGATGCTCGCGCGTTTCACGACCAGATGCTGCGAGCCAGATCACTCGCACGCATCGCGGATGCGCTCTGGCGAGTCGATGCCGAGCAAGGTCGCCTGCTGTTTCGCAAAGCATGGGAAGCTGCTGAAGTTGCCGATCTGGAAAACGATAAAAAGCTCCAGGAAGAGATCAATAGAGTGAAATCTATCACGGGCGGCGGCTATGCCATCAACACGCCGCCCAACATTCGCCAGGAAGTGTTGCGGCTGGCGGCACGGCATGAACGGGTTCTCGTCGAGGAGTTTCTCGAAAAGTATAAAGCGCAAAAGCTCGAAGCCGCGAATTCGGCGACGTCGGGAAAGCCAAATCCGAATCGTCTTAATGAAGCATTGAGCGAGCGCATCGGAGTAGCGTCACAATTGCTTCACATCGGTGAGACTGATCGTGCTCTCGAGCTCGCTGACCCAGCACTCTCGCTGATAACGATGCAAACCATCAACTTCCTCTCAGACGTGCGGGACAAAAATGCAGACGCCGCCGACAAACGATATGCGGCGTTACTCAACAGTGCGGCAAACAATCCCCAGGCAGACGCTAACACAGTGTCGCTGCTCTCTTCGTATATCTTCACGCCTCGCCTGCTTGTGACGTTCACTGGCGGCGGCGGCAGTTCGAGTTCGCAGAATACACAGACGATCACACCCGCAGCGGTGTCGCCGGAACTGCGAAACACGTTCTATCAAGCAGGCGGGTCGATTCTGTTACGCCCATTACCTGCCCCCGGGCAGCCGGACCAAACGTCAGCAGGTGTAGATGGAAAATACCTGGTTATAAAACGACTGTTACCGTTCTTCGAGCAGGGCGCTCCGGTGGAAACGGTTGAGGCGCTTCGTACTCATTTGAACGCCTTGAACAGCGTGGTATCTGAAGACACGCGCCGTCGCGATGATGATTGGGTTAACAGAGGCCTCAAATCGGAAAAGCCTGCGACTGATCGCGAACAATCAATACTGGACCGTATCGAGCGAGCAAAGACTTCGGCCGATCGCGATCGACTCTATATCGAGTTAGCTTACGTCACGTCAAACAAAGGTGAATTGAAAGCACGGGACTACGTGAGCAAAATCGAAGACTCTGAGCTTCGCAAAAGGTTACAGGCGTATATCGACCCGTCACTCGCGATTTACCATGTGGAGAAGAAGAACACTGACCAGGCGTTAGAGATGGCTCGTAAAGGTGAGTTGAGTCACATTCACCGGACGTGGGTACTTACTAAATGTGCGGTGCTTCTGGCTAAAACCGATCGTGATAAGGCATTGGAACTGATCGCCGAAGCTGAAGCTGAAGCGCGCCGTATTGAAGGCTCGGATCCCGCACTCGCGCGGGGGCTAATTGCCGTGGCGAATGCGTTAAAAGAGATCGAACCACCACGCGTCTGGGATGCAACGTTCGACGCCGTTAAAGCCGCAAATTCTGCTGAAGGCTTCACGGGTGAAGACGGTGAGTTGCTGCTGTCGTTTCAGAGCAAAGGGCAGTCGTCGGCCCGATCGAACGACGTTCCCGAATTCGATCTGGATGGGATATTTCGAGATCTCGCGCTAAAAGATTACGACCGTGCGGTTGAGCTGGCGCGTGGATTTCAAGGCGAAGGTCCGCGGGCTGTGGCGACGATAGCGATCGCGAGAGCGATCCTGGAACCGAAGAAGAAATAGGTCGAATAGGTCCTATTGGTCCTATTACAACTTCACGAATAAATATTCATCGGTCGTGTCAGCAACGCGAGCGGATCGTCAACGTTCAGCGCTTCACGCACGTAGAAGGGCTCACCAGCCTCAACGCCAATCAACGAACCGAAATATCTCATCCGAAATTCAATCTCATTCAGAAAACCACGCTGGCTGATTCGCGTCGAGGGCTCTTTTGACGCAGCGTCGTAAAACTGCGAAGCGTAGGCCTTGATCGCATCCATCTTCTCATCAACAAATCCAGATACATCAACCACAAACGACGGCACGATGCGTCGTGAAAAAAGCGAATGCATGATCGCAGGCATCGGCACTGGCTCCAGTCCCGACTCATCATCGTACCGTCTCATCGTAGCCAGCCGCGCCGCTTGCCTCACAATCACCGACGTATTCGCGTGATCCGGATGCGGATCGTCTTCGTGCGTCGTTAAAAGCACCTTCGGCTTGTGTGTGCGGAGCACTCGCACAAACGCTGTGCGCGCAACTTCAGTCGCCCAAACATGCCCATCAGGCTGGTCCAGATTCACACGCACGTCGAGCTTCATGATTCGCGCCGCATCGAGTGCTTCCTTTGCGCGGATCTCGGGAGTGCCGCGCGTTCCCATTTCGCCGCGCGTGAGATCACAAACGCCTGTGCGATACCCTAAAGATTTGAGTTTGAGCAGCGTCCCCGCGACGGACAGCTCCGCATCGTCCGGATGAGAAAAAACTGCGAGCACATCGAGCTGTGTCCCTGTCAAACTGATGGCCGAACTCATTGCCGGAGTTTAGCTTAAAATACCTTCATGAAACTAACGATTCTTGGTTCAGGCACATCAGTGCCGCATCCACACCGTGCGACACCTGCACACTGGCTCGAAACTTCAAAAGGCACGGTTGCACTCGACTTCGGCGCCGATGCTCCGCACCGCATGGCGCAGGAGAACCTCGACTGGCCCAATCTCGACGCCATCTGGATCAGCCATTTTCATCTGGATCACGTCGGCGGACTGACGCCTTTTCTCTTCGGCATAAAATGGGCGCCGCAAACCCAAAACCGTACTCGGCCACTACGAATCTTCGGACCAAACGGTCTCAGCAATATCGTCAATGCGGTTAACGAGTCGAATGACTATCACCTGTTCGAACAACCATTCGCGATCGAAATCGTTGAAGTTTCACCAGGCACCGAGTTTGAAATCCTGCCCGGTATTACTGCCAACACTTTATCGACGCCTCACACGGAAGAAAGCCTGGCCCTTCGCATTAAAGTCGAGGACTCGAAACTTTTTGTCTATACTTCTGACACCGGTTTTTCGGATGATTTGGCACCATTCGCAAAAGACGCCGCTTTGCTGCTGATGGAATGTTCTTTCAGGCGAAACAAACCAATGCAGAAGCATCTCGAACTTGCGGACGCAATGCGTGTGGCCCACGACTGCGCGCCAGAGAAACTCGTCCTGACCCATCTTTATCCGGAATGGGACGACGTCGACCTCGTCTCAGAGGCGCGCGCGTTATGGCCGGGCGAGACGATTGAAGCGAAAGATGGATTGAGAACGGAAGTCTAAAGAATGTTTCACGCAAAGGCGCAAAGTTGCAAAGGAAGAACAAGGCACAATCTATAACTCTCCCTTTGCGTTCTTTGCGACTTTGCGTGAAAAACTAATCTGATAATGATGAAACCATTACTAATTTTACTTTGTCTATTGCTCCCCCACACTGATGTGCCTTTATTGGAATCCGGTCAGGGCACGACATTGCGAAAGCTGACTTCGACGCCTGCTGAACTCAAGGTTCTTTCGTACAACATCCGCTGGCGTAGCGGCGAAGACCTCAAGGAAATGATCAAACTGCTCAAAGACGATCCGGAGATCGGCGGCGCCGCAATCCTGGCCCTACAGGAAGTGGACCGCCGCAAGAAACGCAGCGGCAACAACAACACCGCCAAGATTCTCGCGGATGAATTGGGTCTTTATTATGCATGGACTGCGCCGCCGACTGTGAAACCGACCGACGAAGAAGAAACAGGCGTGGCGATCCTCAGTGTTTACCCGTTGTCAGACGTGAAACGTTTTGTCCTGCCTCATCCTGGTCCAGGTAAACGCCGGCGCGTCGCATTGGGAGCAACCGTCGAAATTGAGAATCGCCAGTGGCGCATCTATTCAGTGCATGCTGAGACAAGAATCAAGTTCGGTAAGAAACTCGAACAGTTCAAAGCCGTCCTCGACGATCTCGCTACCTATCCTAAGGCTATGCCCGCGATAATCATGGGCGACTTTAATACCTGGGAGCCGAACGCACACGACAAAGTCGTCAAACTGTTTTCAGATGCAGGTCTTAAAACGCCATTCGTCGACGGTAAGAAAACATTCAAACGCCGCATCATGTTTGTGCCCCTTGAACTGAAGCTCGATTGGGTCTGGTTACGTGGGTTGGAAGCCTCAAGCTGCGGTATCGATCGACAGATCGAAATTTCTGATCACTATCCGTTATGGACCAATGTTAAGATGTAGCCACAAAAAGGCACAAAAAGCACATAAACAAAAATCTGCTTGCGAAGTGCAAAAAATCGGACTCGCTTCGTGCCTGGAATAAAGCCGAACTGTTTTCTGTCTTTTGTGCTTTTTGTGCCTTTTTGTGGCTAAATCTCTTTGGTGCTTTTTAGTGGCTGATGAAGTGTCATAACTGCGAGAGGGTCGTGGCCCCGACGCGTGCCCGCTGTCAGGCTTGTCGTACAAAACTGCCAGCGTGGTATTTCTTCGCGGGTATCGTAACTGTTGTTGGTCTCTTCGTGGCGTTCAAAATGGTGGAAGCGATCCTGTAGTTACCTCACACCCCATTCCCACATTCCGAAACCGATTTTCTTATCGAGCGGCTTGCCGGCTTGTTTGAGTGACAACGCAATCTGTCCGCGGTGATGCGACTCGTGCGAAATCAAGTAGCCGAGAAACGCGGCCGCATGCGGTTTGAAGCCTTTAACTTTGCCACCCGCCTCGAGACTGTTCGCCAAAAGTTTTCCAATCGCAACACCTGAATCGACTAACGACTTGCGCAAGTGCTTTTTGTCCTTTGCGTGGCCAGCCTCAACTTTCTCAAGACCCTGCAGCAGGTCAGGCGCCGAAGCCTTCAACCACATCAGACGCACATTGTGGATGTGGGCAAACTGTTCACCAACGCTCCGGCCTTTCGAAGCCGAATGACTGTCGAGTGATGCCGGATCAACGGCATCGAGAAGATAGAGATTGATGCGATCGTGAATCTGCCACGTTTCAAGTAGTTGATTGTCAGGCATGATTGGTCCTTAAACTGGTTTTCACGCGAAGTCGCCAAGACGGCAAAGTTTTTTCTTTCTTTGCTGTCTTTGCGGCTTTGCGCGAAAATTCTCTGAAAGGTTGGCGGTGGGTTTCGCCCCCGAAAACCCACCGCCGGTCGTGATGAGGTGCTGCAATACGGGGAAACCTGTTAGCGCACTCGCACCACGATACTGTTAACTCTCAACGCATTACCCGTGGCTCGTTGTAAATCCGCAATCGCCTTGTTCAGATCTGTTTGCGCCTTCAACTCCAATCCACGCGCTTCCGTCAATGCAGTCTGTCGTTCCAAAACAAGAAACGTTGTCGACTGACCAGCGTCGAGTTTCCTTTGTTCGCTCGCAAACTGTTGCTCGTTTGCGTCACGCGTCGCAATCGCCGCACGCAGACGAGATTCAGCACTGCGCATCGCTTGCAATGCATTACGAACCTCAACCTGAATTGTTTGCTCAAGCTGCTCACGTTGAGTTCCGATACGCTCGGCTTCGACCAGCGAGCGGCCCAGGTTCGCTTCGGCAGTGCGGTTACGGAGTGGCAGGCTGATCTGCACGCCAACCTTGAAATTGGTGAAGCGGTTCGACAACAGATTCTCCACCGACTGTCCAAACCCGCCGAGCAGGTCGGGGGCGATGGTTTGCACGGGCAATTCCGGCAACGGATCAAAACCCAACTGGCGCGAAAGCTCATTTACCCGATCACGCACCTCCAAGCTCGACGCGGTGAACGGATTCACACGCGATAGGCTGGAAGTGCCCGCGAGACCGACGATGCCATACGTTCCGACAAGGTCGATGGCCGGCTTCGTCTGATCTTTGAAAAAGCGCTGATCGATCTGATTGATCTCTTTCAAAACGTTCGACTGCTGCAACTCGGGGCGGTTCTCCATCGCGGTCTTCAACGCATCAGGAAGTGAAATGTTAGGCACAGCAAGATCAACCGGATCAGTAGGCACGATCGACTCGTTCCAAAGTTGCGCTTTTTGATCCTGAGCTATCAGATTCTTCAGGTTGTTCTCGGTTCGAGAGACTTCTTCTAACGCACTGAACACACGCTGTTCGTACGTCGAGATTTGTGCTTCAGCCGCGACGACGTCGATCGGCGCCAATTGACCTTCGTTTACTAAACGCTTGTTGTGCTCGAGCTGTGTGTTCGCCACTGAAACCGCATCGCGCTGCACCTGAAGACTGCGCAGTGCAAACACAAGATCCCAGTAAGCACGTTGCACGTTCGTGATGGTGTCGATCGCGCGCTGGCGAAACTGAGAGTCAGTTAAAGAAAGATTCTTTCGCGCAATTTCTATCTGCCGGCGGCTGTTGTCAATCTTGAGTCCGCGCAATAGTGGTTGCGTGTAGTTGAACGTCACGCCAGTGGGATACTGCGGATCCAGTGAGGTGAACTGGTTGTTCGTCCTCAACCTCACCGACGAGGCGTCCAAACGATAACTGCCACCAAGAACCGGTGACTGACCTTCAAGTCGCATCGTGCCCGTGTAATCGCTGCTGATGGTTGATCCGTTTTGTCCACCAGCCAAAAAGCTCGCGATGGGACTCTCGGTTCGTTCATAAAACGCTTGCGTTGAAAGTCGAGGATCGTAAACGCCTCGCGCACCGAGTAGATCAAACTCCGCAATCCGCACATTCTCGCGCGCGATTTCGATGTCTTTGTTGTTCTCCAGCGCCATCGAGAGCGCTTCACGAAGGGCCAGTGGACGCTGGCGATTAAGATCAACACCGACGCGACTCAACTCAGGCAGTGGCGTCTCCGATTGCGCTATTGCAACTGAACCAACACTCAATACCAGAACAATTAATAACAAAATGCTTTTTTGCATTACTTTACCTATCCGTAAAAAATCCGCGTTCATCCGTGGCTACTTACTGCTTCGAAATCAACCCAGCGGCGGCACTTGCAACCCGGCGACGTGCACGCCCAAACGTTCCCTGCACTCGATCTCGAATCATTCCCCAAACACGACTGCGCGCCAGATCGTCAAAAAGTGAATAGAAAACCGGCACTGCCAACAGCGTCAGCAACAAACAAAGCGTCTGTCCGCCAACTACGAGCACGCCGATCGATCTGTTTGTACCCGAACCTGGACCAGTCGAGATGGTTAACGGCAACATGCCGGCGACGAGTGCGATCGTCGTCATCAGAATCGGTCGCAAGCGATCTCGATTTGCACGCACGATTGCCTCGAATCGTTCCATGCCGCGTGCGCGCAACTGGTTCGTGTGATCGATCTGCAGAATCGCATTCTTCTTAACCACGCCGAACAGCAGGAGTAATCCGAGCCCCGAGAAAATGTTGACCGTCTGCCCCGTCATCAGCAGCGCCAGGATTCCAAACGGAATCGCGAGCGGTAGTGTTAGAAGAATCGTTATCGGGTGTATGAACGACTCAAACTGCGCCGCCAGAACCATGTACATGAAGACAAACGAAAGAATAAAAGCGAGTGCGAAGTAGTAACCCGCGCGACCGAGTTCTTTCGAACGTCCCGCCAATCCGGTCGAGTAAGCAGGATCGATATTCATCTCCTGCTTAAACTGGTCTAGCTTCGCAATCACCGCGGCTTGTGAACCGCCGGGTCTGACGTTGCCGAGCAACATCACCTGTCGCTGCCGGTTCAAACGATCGATCGCCGCCGGTCCAGTTCCCTCTTCGACCTTCACGAGATTGTCGAGACTGACCCAACCAACTTTTGCCGACGACACGATCATGCGCTTCAAACCTTCGACACTCGTGCGAAACTCTCCGACCGCACGCACGCGCACGTCGTACTGATCAGTTCCGGCGTTGAAGGTCGAGACTTTCTGACCAGCAACAAGTGAATTGAGCGCCTGTGCGATGTCGCCGACTCTCACGCCCAGATCCGCTGCGCGTGCGCGATCGATAACCACTCGTAATTCCGGTTTACCGCTGATGAGCGTTGAGTCAGCATCGACCACGTCCGGAATGGTCTTCATCTTCTCCAGCATCGCATCGGAAAGCTGCTGCAACTTGTTGAGATCCGGACCACGCAGGACGTACTGGATATCGGCGTTGCGGAATCCACCTCCCGAGATTGCCGCAACCTGCTGCACACTCGTGCGCAGTTGTCCCGGATAAAATTTCTGATACTTGGCCAGCACTTCGTTGCGTGCCTGCACCATCAAATCCTCTTGCGAAATGTTGCGCTCCTCGATGGGAGTCATCTTCACGTAAATGGTCGCAACATTCACGAGCTCCTGCTGCCCGCCGCCGATCGTCGTTAGCGTGTCAGTCACACCGGGTAAACCTCGCACGTCCGTTGCGATCCGTTCGGCAAGGTTAGACGTCGCTGGAAGCGAGTAACCTTCAGGCGCGCGCACGTTGAGTTCGAACTGTGCCTGATCGTCAACGGGCAGGAAGTTCTTGCCGACGAACATGAAAAGCGGCACGATGCTGACGATCACGATCACACAGGCAGTTACGATCACCCAGCGATGCCTCATGGACCACGTCAACAACCTTGTGTAGGTGCGATCGATTGGTCGATAAAACCGCGATTGTTTAGAACCATGATCGGCGGACTCAGTGTTTCGCTCGAGACCTCGCTCCTTCTCGCCGTCACTGCGTTTGATCAAACGTGCCGCCAGCATCGGCGTGAGGGTGAACGACACCAGCAACGACACGGCGATCGCGAACGATGAAGTCAGACCAAACGACGACATGAACCGGCCAACGATGCCGCCCATGAAACCGACCGGCAGAAACACCGCAAGCAGCGACAGCGTCGTGGCCATAACCGCCAGGCCGATTTCCTTCGTACCTTCAATTGCCGCCTGGAACGGTGGCACACCTTTCTCTTCAATAAAGCGAAAGATGTTTTCGAGGACCACGATCGCGTCGTCGATCACGATACCGACCATCAACGTCAGCGCGAGCATCGTGATCTGATTGAGCGTGAAGCCCATCGCGGCCATTAGGCCGAAAGTGGCGATCAACGAAGTCGGAATCGCGAGACCCGCGATCATCGTCGAGCGGAAACTCCACAAGAAGACGAAAACAACAATCGCCGCGAGAATACTGCCTTCGATCAGGTGAGTTTGAATCGCTTCGATTGAGGCTTTAATAAAGATCGATTGATCGCCGACGACTTCCGTCTTGAAGCCGGGCGGCAACGCCTTGCTGATCTCAGCCAAACGCTCCTTCACGGCGTCTGCAACTGCGACCGTGTTTTGTCCGGATTGTTTGGAAACGATCAGAGTAACGGCTGGCTGACCGTTCAAACGCGCTTCGGTGCGTGGTTCTTCGGCTCCGTCTTCGGAGTAACCTATATCGCTGAGTTTGACCGAGTAAGGGCCGCGATTCGCGACAACGAGATTGTTAAATTCGGCAGGCTCGACGATTCGACCCATCGTCCGCACGGTCAACTCGCGCGCGCCTTCGTCAACGCGGCCACCCGGCACTTCCAAATTCTGTGCGCGCACGGCATCCGCAACTTGCGCAACAGTCACGTCGAAAGCGCGCATTTTGTCCGGGTCAACCCAGATCTGGATCTCACGCCGGCGACCACCAATGATCTGCACGTCGCCCACGCCATTGATCGATTCGATCTGCTGCTTGATCTTCTTGTCGGCAACGTCGGTCACTTCGCGCAACGAGCGTGCCGCCGACACCGCGATACGAACCACGGGCGCCGCGTCAGTGTCGAGTTTTTGTACGATTGGCTGTTCCGCAGTGACAGGAAGATCGTTAACGATCAGATCGATCTTGTTTCTAACTTCCTGCGCCGCGATATCTGGATTCTTTTCCAGCAGGAAGGTAATGAAGACTTGCGAAACGCCTTCGACAGACGTTGAGCGCAGCTCATCTATACCTGAGATCGTGTTGACCGCGCCTTCAACCTGATCTGTGATTTCAGTCTCGATCTCCTGTGGCGACGCACCAGGGTTTACCACTGTTACAGTGATGGTCGGCAAGTCGATCTTGGGAAAGAGATCGACGCCCAGCGACTGGTAAGAAAACAGCCCAACCACCGTCAGGCTGAGAATCAGCATCGTCGCAAACACCGGCCGGCGAACACATATTTCAGCAAGCTTTTGCATGACTAATAATTTCTTTTGTGCCTTTTGTGGCTACCTTACGGCGATGCCATCACTCAACTGTTCAAGATTGCTTGTAGCTACGAGTTCATCCGCGGCGATTCCGGATTTGATCTCAATCAAGTCGCCATCTGTCTGACCCGTCTGCACGAGTCGCTGTTCTGCGTGACCGTCTTTGATCACGTACACACGACTAACGCCAGCTTCGTTAACAACAGCTCGAGCGGGAACAAGCACTGCCGGATCAGCACGCTCCTGCAAAATTCTCACAGTTGCAAACTGGCCCGGCTTCAATGCTCCACCGCTGTTCTCGATCTCGGCTTCTACATTCAACGTGCGCGAAGTTGCCGAAACATTCGGCGCAATGCGTGCGACACGCCCGGCGAAATTCTTGTCAGGCCACGCACTAGTCGTGATCGATACTGACTGGCCCACCTTCACTTCCGGAATCGCCTGCTCGGGAATATCAATCCGAATGCGCAAAGGATTGGTACGAACGATCGTCACCACTTTCTGCTGCGGCGAAACGTATTCACCGAGATCCGCAGTCCGCTCCGCCACGAAACCATCGATTGGTGCAGGAATGATCGCGTATGAAAGACTCTTGCGCGCGAGCGCCAGGGCCGCTTGAGCGTTCGCGACGTTGGTCCGTGCCACATCAACCCCAGCGTAGTTCTGACGCGCCTGCGCGAGCGCAACTTCGTACTGCTCTTTTAACTGATCTCGTCGCGCACGCTGTTCGTCGTAAAAAGAGCGCGACACGTCGCCCGACTCGATGAGTTTCTCAGCGCGCCGCAAGTTCTTCTCGGCCAGCTCTAACGTAACCTTCGCAGCCGCGACTTCCGCCACGCGATTCGGATCAAAAGCCTGCCCGGGACGCAAACCAATTTTCTCTTCAGCCTGACGGACTGCGGCTTTCGCCTGTTCGACTTGCGCGGCTGCCTGATCGACGCGAAGTTTCAACTCAGCATCGTCGAGTCGGACCAGCATTTGGCCGCGTCTCACATAACTGCCGATGTCAACGCCGATGGCAACGACTTTGCCGGAGGTTTGCGGCGCCACGTCAGTCTGTTGATCGCCAGCGAGACTGCCGGTCGCTTCGAAGAATCGCGGCAGCTCACGTTTGATTGCCGCCGCAGTCGTCACTCCTTCGACAACTGGCGGCTGCGTGTTCGCGTTCGACTCGTCTTTTCTGACGTTCGCCTTCGAACCACGACACGAGGCCACAAACGCTCCCGCCGCAACGAGCGCCAGAAGCAAAATCAGAACTCTTAATTTCCCTTGAAATCGCATTTGTATTTTCGTGTTACTTCCTTGCCAATGGCGAAGTGATTCCATTTAAAAGAATGTCGGTGAAATACTTTGCCGCAGTTTCGTTCGAGATACTCACAAGTCGACGCGATGGATCCCACAAATTGTTGTTGAGCGAGTGGTGCATCACCATCCCGATGAAGCTGCGCACCACGACGGCGGGATCGATTTCGATCAAAGCTCCCTCGCGCTGGCGCTCACGGATGTAACCACCGAGAAATTCATAAACACGGCGCACAAACTTGTCGAAAAAGATTTCGGCGAGTTCGTGCTTCTCGAGTGCCGAGTGCAAGAGCAGCCGCTGAAACTCCGGATCTTTTTCGTGATGATTCAAGGCAGCAAGCGCGAGTGTCTCGAATACCGCGCGGTCGTCTTTGCGCTTGATTGCGTCGACTGCCATTTCGGCCGGATCGAAGCCGTCATGCGAACACGCTTTGTGATCGAGAATGGCGGCGTAAAGTTCCTCTTTGGTGGCGAAGTGTCGAAAAACCATTGCCTCCGACACACCAGCGGCTTGGGCAATCTCCTTCGTCGTGGTGCCTCGAAAGCCTTTTTGGGAAAAAAGACTCACCGCCACGGCGAGGATTTGGAGTCGCCGCTCTTCTCCAGCCATCCGGGCACCCCCAACTGCGCCCTCAATCGTTATCTGTTTACTCAATTGCTCTCCTCAGTTTCTCTCCACCCCCACGGGTAAAGTAAGTACTTACTTACCATCTGAGAACGGGGCTGTCAAGCCCTGCCTTGGAGTGCGCCAACTTGTTGGCGCTTTTGTATTTTTACCAAAGCGGTGACAAGTCACCGCACTCCAAAGTGGTGCCCCTTTTCCTCGTCGACTGATTGTTGTACGGTTCCGATCCTTTCGGTGAGGGTTTGTATCCTTTCGCAACAAGACTGGAGCCGAAATGCGATGGTTTTGCGCGTGATCTGTCGGCACAAATCTTGCTCAACTGTATCTGCTAAATTCCTATTTCTTAGAAGGAGTATTCTGACATGCCAGAAAATGGAAGCATCACCGAAGGAACAACTGGAACAACGGGAACCACTGGATCAACAGGTGGAACCGGTACCGGAACTGCACTTTCACAAACTGCACACGACTACAAGGACAAAATTACCGACGCTGCAAGCTACGCGAAGGATTTCGTAACCGACAAGGTTTCAGTCGTCGGCGACAAATTTAAAGAGCTCCAGAACGCGGATCTCGGCGAACTCGCAGAAAACGCTAAACAATATGCGCGACAGAAACCCGGCCAGGCGCTACTCATCTCAGCAGCCGCGGGTCTGTTACTCGGTTTGATTATTCGGGGCCGGCGCTAAGCCGGCTGCCCACAACCGAACAGGGGGTGAACAAACATGGCGGCAACAAAAACAAGTCTGACCAGGACTGACGAGCTAGCCACACGCACTGACACTGAAAGTCTTCCAACTCTTTTCAGTCGTCTCGGCGATGACGTAATGCAGCTCTTCAATTCGCAGCTCGCTCTATTCAAAGTTGAGATCAAAGAAGAGGCAGGTGCTTACGCGCGTGGCGTAACAATGATCGCTATCGGCGCTGTGATCGCCACGGTTGGATTTGCACTGCTGAATGTAGCGATCGCTTTCGCTGTATCGACTCTGTTCGCTCAGGCAAATTTCAGTCAACCTGCCAGTTACGCGCTCGGCTTTGTCGTTACTGGTGGTTTCTATGTTTTGGTGGGCGCGGTAGTCGTGATGCTCATGAAGAACCGGCTTGCCAATCAGGATCTGGTACCCCAGAGAACAGTTGACGAACTGAGAAAGGATAAACAATGGCTGAAGAACGAACTCTAGGGTTGGCTCGCGTAGAGGAACGAACGTCTGAAGAGCCTTCCAAAGAGGAACTTCAGCGTCGTTTGGGTGAGGCGCGCGATTCGATCTCAAGTACGGTGACAGAGATTAAAGAAACAGTAGCAAATCAGGTTCAAGCGGTTAAAGATACTCTCGATTGGCGCGAGCAGTTTAAGAGACGGCCCGTAGCGTGGAGCGCGGCGGCATTGGGAGTTGGCTTTTGTACCGGCTATTGCATCGCTTCATATGCCAAAGGCGAGGGCTCGGATTACGACTCGGCGATCGATCGTTATGGCGAAGAGTCGAGACACTATGCCACGATGGCTGTTCCGTCTGAGCCGTCGATGCGTTCCAGACAAGACAATGGAAAGCATGACACGGGACCGAGCTTCTTCCAGAAAGTCGCTCAAACCCCGGCGTTCGAAAAAGTTCGCGATGAAGCCGGAAATATCGGCGATGCAATTGTGCAGGAGCTTTCTAAGACAGCAAAAACCGTAGTGCTTCCGGCGCTGATTACTTCGCTAAGAAACTTTATCGGCGATCATCTTCCCAACGTTGAGAAACAACCGTCTCAACCGAGCTCGTCGTCGTCAACTTATCAACCTTCGCTGGAACGCAGCCGCGGATAACACGGATAGATAAAAACGATAAATACGGATCAGACCATCTGATCCGTGTTTATCTGTATTTTGATCCGAAAATTCCGTGGTAGACTCTCCGCCATGCTCAGAACCCCCCTGAAGATCCTTTGCACTCTACTTCTCTTGCTGTCGGTCACCGCCGTCGCACAGGATGACGAGCGCAGGCGCGCCTTTCAGCTTTACAAAGACGTCAAATACACCGAAGCGCTGCCGCTCTTCGAGAAGCTTGCTGCCGCCCATCCAGATGACCGCGACGTGATCGAAGCTCTCGGTCTCATGACTGCGTCGCAAACGGCCTATCTAAAAGATCCGGAGGCTCGCAAGCAGGCGCGAGTGCGTGCACGTGAGCTCCTACTGCGCGCTCAGTCACTGGGAGCAGATAGTACTCTTGTGAAATGGATGCTGGAGTCAGTTGTTCCGGAGGGTGGCGGGGACAACTCCGCGTTTTCAACCAAGAAAGAGGTGGACGACGCAATGCGCGAAGGTGAAGAGGCCTTCGCCAGTGGCAACCTCCCTAAAGCGCTCGAGATGTATAAACGTGCGCTGCTCCTCGATCCAAAGCTCTACGAAGCGGCGCTATTCATCGGTGACGTCTACTTCAAATCAGCGGATCACGCTAATGCGGGTGAGTGGTACGGGCGCGCGATTGCAATGAACCCGGATCGCGAAACGGCTTACCGCTACTGGGGTGATTCACTGATGAAGCAAGGTCGCTTTAGTGACGCCGGAGACAAGTTTGTTGAAGCATATCTTGCCGAGCCTTACAGCCGTCTCTCCCGCGCGGGCTTTTTGAATTGGGGTGAGAAGGCTCACATGACTCTCGCACATCCGCAAGTGGATGTTCCTACGGACGTCACCAGCAAAGACAAGAGCACAACGATCACCATCGATGCGAATATTTTGACTAAGAGCGACAAGAGCGGCGCTGCAGCGGCGTGGATGGCTTATGGAATCATTCGTGCCAGTTGGCAAACAGAATTCACGAAGCAGTATCCGAATGAAAAAACGTATCGCCACAGTTTGAAAGAGGAAGCGGCTGCTTTGCGGGGTGCTATCGAAGCCCTGAAGAATCAGAAGCTTGATCCGAAGAACGTCGATCCGTCACTTCAAATTCTGCAAAAACTCGAGAAGGAAGGACTGCTCGAGTCTTTCGTTCTCCTGGCCCTTCCGGACGCAGGTATTGCGCAGGATTTCTCAGACTATCGACGAGCTAACCTTGAAAAGTTACGCCGCTACGTCAAAGACTACGTACTCACGGGCGGCGGAGTAAGCAAACAATAATCTGCACAGATCATCTCGATCCCGGTGCGGGCTTGCGCGGTAACTTCTGATCGCGCATCGCAGTCTGGTAGACGAACGCAGCCATGATCGTCGCGGCCTGCTTCATGTCGTCTGCCTGAATACGATCAAACACATCCTGGTTTGAGTGATGTGTACGCGTGTCGTATTCAATCTCATCCTGAATAAACTGGAATCCCGGCAATCCGATCGCGTCAAACGCCAGGTGGTCCGTGCCCCCCGTGTTTGAAATCGTGAGCGTCGTCGCGCCCATGTCTCTGAACGGAGCGAGCCACTGCCGGAACAGTGGACGAATCGCTTCGTTGCCTTGCAGGTAAACGCCGCGGATCTTGCCGGTGCCGTTATCGAGATTGAAATAACCACTCAGGTTTTCGTAGTCAGGTTTCTTAACAAGTGTTGGTCCAGCCGGAGCTGTTCCGTTTCCATTACCGTTCCCGCCACCCATCGCGTTGTTGTTCGCACCTCCGGTTGCAGGTGCAGCCGAGGTTGCAGGGTTCTGCATGCTGCCGAAGTGTTCAGCAACATAAGCACGTGAGCCAAGCAGGCCCTGTTCTTCACCACTCCAAAGTGCAATTCGAATCGTGCGGCGTGGTTTGAGTCCGAGTGTCTGAAGGATTCGCACTGCTTCCATCGCGACCGCACAACCCGCGGCGTTGTCAGTGGCGCCTGTGCCGGAGTGCCACGAGTCCATGTGACCACCCAACATCACGACCTCGTCTTTGAGATCGGTGCCGGGAATTTCAGCAATCGTGTTGTAGCCCATCAGATCCGCGTCCTGCCAGGCGACGGAAAGATCGACCGTCATTTTCACGGGTTCGCCTGCCTGCAACATGCGTACGATGCGGTTGTAATGCTCAACGGCGAGGACGAGTTGCGGGGTGACTTTCGGCACACTCTTGTCGTATGGCGGAGTGCCGCGTCCAGAAGCGGGAGTGGTCGCGTTGGGATCGCGTGGCGGCTGTGGCACGGCGGCTGATTGCACGAAGATTGTGCCACCATCTCCACGACCTGGATCGATCAGCACTGCGGCGTTTTCCGACTGGAAGAAACGCAGTTTAGCGTTTGCCAGCTCCTGCCCCGCTCGGTTGCCGAAGTTTCCGCGACCGCCGGGACGTGGTTCGGGAGCATCTGCGAGTACGAGCAAGTCTTTTTCATTCAAGCGCGTGCCCTGTGCTTCAAAGTGTGCCTGAACTTCGCGCGTCGGGGCCGTCAAAACGATTTTGCCAGCGAGTTTGCCTTTGAACTTCTCGAAGTCGGCTTCGGTTTTGGCGTCGAAATAAACGACGTCAGATGTCAGTGGCGTGGCCAAACCCGGAGACCATGCTTTCGGATATGCGATCAACGGAATCGCCGACGGCTCGACGACCTGGGCCGAGAATCGCTTCAACGTCCAGCCACGACCGAAAGGCCCCCAGGCTTCGAGGTGCGCGTTTTGAAGTCCCCACTTAGTTAACTGATCGCGGGTCCACTCGTTTGCGCGCTTCATGCCCGGCGAGTTAGTCAGGCGTGGCCCAATAACGTCGCTCAGGTAACTCAGAGTCTGCATTACCTGCGAGCGTTTCATGCCTTCGTCCTTGATGCGCTGGATTGGATCGTTTGGGTCTGGAGCCGGAGCTTGAGCCTGCTGGGCGAGCAGTGTGGCCGGCGAAGTGATCAAAATCAGGAGCAGCAGCAGAGCTGCAGAGCGCCGCAGTTTCATGATGGGTCTCCTCGAGTTGTCGATTACAGTAGGATGGACGGCGCTAATATTGCCACAAAAAGGCACAAAATGCACAGAACCGCCTTAGGAAATCTTCTGTGCTTTTTGTGCTTTATCGTGGCTGCTGCATTCTTCGTTGGCGCAGTAGCGGAAGGTGCCCTGCTTCTTCGTGGTCTTCTCCAGAAGAAATGGAGCATTGCAGTCAGGACATGTTTCGAGGACAGGCTTGTCCCAGTAGACGACGTTGCAATTTGGATACTCCGAACACCCATAAAATGCTTTGCCGCGTTTCGACTTCTTCACGACAATCTCGCCCTTGCAACCCGGACGAGGACATGAGACGCCGACAGTCTCCTGCTTGATGTACTTGCACTTCGGATAGTTCGAACAGGAAATAAATTCTCCGAAGCGTCCAAAACGCTTCACGAGCTGCGCGCCGTCAACCGGACACTTTTCATCGAGCGGGACTGGCGCCGGCGCGGCCACGCCAGTCTTGCCAATCTTTCTGATGTTTCGGCATTCGGGATAACCGGTGCATCCGAGGAATGGACCAAAGCGTCCACGCTTCATCTGCATCGGCTTTCCGCATAACTCGCACGTCTCAGGCTCCGCTTCCTCACCATTTGCGGCCTGCGGCTCGGTGGAGTTTCCGGCGCCGTCTGAGTTTGCCGGCGGCTCGGCATCGCGCGTCGCTTCGCAGTTCAGGCACTTCAAATACGAACCGAAACGTCCCCACTTCTGGACCATGCCCGGCGTGTTGCACTTCAGGCAGACTTCATCAGTCGGGACACTCGTCTCTTTGATGTCTTTGATGTAAACCTGAAACCGTTTGAGATCGCCTTCGAACTTGTCGTAGAACTCGCGCAGCGCTTTGGTCCAACGGATCTTCCCTTCCTCGATCTCGTCGAGCTCTTCTTCCATGCGAGCTGTGTAACTCTCATTGAAGAGATCGTCGAAGCCACCGTCGATCAGTAGATCGTTGACCGTCTTTCCAAGTGCAGTGGGATGAAAACGGCTCTGGATCTTTTCGACGTACTCGCGTTCCTGGATCGTCGACATGATCGCGGCGTAGGTTGAAGGTCGTCCAATGCCCTTCTCTTCGAGCGCCTTTACGAGCGTCGCCTCCGTGTAACGTGGCGGCGGTTCCGTGAAATGCTGTTCGGGCGTGATCGAGTTGAGCTTCAGAGTCTCGCCTTTTTCTACGAGGGGCAGACTGCGTTCTGCTTCTTCGTCTTCCTCAGACTTCTCATCGCGGCCTTCCTGATAAATCTTCAGGAAGCCGTCAAACTTCTGTACCGAGCCAGTGGCGCGGAAGATAAATCTGCCTGCCTGGATGTCGATCGTCGTCTGGTCGAAAACTGCCGGCATCATCTGCGACGCGACAAAGCGTTGCCAGATCAAACGATACAGTTTCAGTTCTTCAGGCTTGAGATACTTCGCGAGCGAGTCGGGAGTGCGTGAAATTTCAGTCGGACGAATCGCTTCGTGCGCGTCCTGCGCGTCTTTCTTCGAGCGATAGTGAACTGCTTTCTCAGGCAGATAAGCGACTCCGTATTGCCGATCGATGTACTCGCGAACTTCGCCTAGCGCCGTATCAGAAACACGCGTCGAATCCGTTCGCATGTAAGTGATCAGACCGACAGAACCTTCATCACCCAGTTCGACGCCTTCGTACAGTTTCTGAGCCAGCATCATCGTCTTCTTCACTGCAAAACCGAGTTTGCGCGAAGCTTCCTGCTGGAGTTTCGACGTGATGAACGGCGGAACCGGATTGCGTTTTCGTTCCTTGGTAGTGACGTCGCTGACAACGAATGACTGCTGCTTAGCTTCGGTAACAATCTCGTCAGCCTGTGCCTGATCCTTGACGAGGATCTCATTCTTCTTGAGATCCTGATCGAACCCGCTCGTCTTGACTGTCTGCTCACCGATCTTGAATAGACGCGAATCAAACGCCGGTGGCAGTTTCGAACTGAGATTCGCTCCGATGGTCCAATACTCAGTTTTGATGAACTGCTCAATCTCGCGTTCTCTCTCGACCACCATTCGCAGCGCTACTGACTGCACGCGTCCGGCACTCAAGCGTCCACCAATCGTGCGACACAGCAACGGCGACACTTTGTAACCCACCAAACGATCAAGTACGCGACGCGCCTGTTGCGCATCGACAAGGTTCCCATCGATCTGGCGTGGATTGTCGAACGCAGCATTGACCGCACGCTTCGTGATCTCATTGAACATCACGCGATACGCGGGCTTGGCTGGTCTTTTCGGAACGATCTCTTCGGCGAGATGCTGGCAGATTGCTTCCCCTTCACGATCGGGGTCCGCGGCAAGATAAATAGCGTCAGCTTCTTTTGCGGCCTTCTTCAGTTCAGCAACAATCTTCTTGTTGTTTCGTTTCTTCGAGTCGGGTATGAGTTCGTACGTCGGTTCGAAATTGTGTTCGACGTCGACTCCGAGTCCCTTCGAAGGCAGATCCTTGATGTGGCCTATCGAGGCCTTAACCAGATAGTCCTTTCCTAAATACTTATTTATGGTCTTCGCCTTTGCAGGCGACTCAACGATTACGAGGTTCTTTGCCATTTACAGTTTTCTCACAAAATATCGTCCCGGCAGCGCTCTTACGAGCTCTCGCATTTCCAAAGAGAGCAGCGCTGCCGTCAGCTCCGAAATCGGGAGCTCGCTTTTATCAAATAACCAATCTACGTGTGCCGGGCTGTCGGGCGTCAATAACTTAAACACTGAAGTCTCCGCCGGCGAAAGTCCTTCAGGCACGAGCGCCAACCGATCCGAAATCGACGGTTCCTTCTTACGATCACCAAAAGGCGGCGGCAAAAGCGTGGCCGCAATCTGCGGCGGTAACTCCGCGGCGATGTCCTGCCACTGCTGCACCAATTTCGCTCCCGCACCTTTAATTAGATAATTAGTGCCGAACGAGTTTCGAGAAGTGATATTTCCCGGTACAGCAAACACCTCTCGATTCTGCTCCATCGCCAGGCGCGCGGTTATCAAAGACCCCGAATTCTCGGCCGCTTCCACAACTACGACCCCGAGACTCAGTCCGCTAATGATGCGGTTCCGGTACGGAAAGTTTTCCGAGACCGGCGGCGTGCCCAGCGGAAACTGGCTCACCAACGCTCCGCCGCGCTCGAGTATCTCCGCCGCTAACTTCTTGTGATCACGAGGGTAAACCTCGTCGATCCCCGTGCCGAGAATGGCCACCGTCCGGCCACCAGCCTCAAGCGCGCCTCGATGCGCCGCAGCGTCTATCCCGCGGGCAAACCCTGAAACAACCGTCACGCCGCGCTGCGCCAAATCGCGCGCCAGCATGATTGCCGCGTTCTGCCCGTAGGTCGAACACCTCCTCGACCCTACCACACCGATACAGGGTCGATCCAAACAATCTGACCATGCGCCCTTAACATACAAAACAATAGGCGGGTCGTAGATCTCTCTTAACGGTGAGGGATAAACCCCGTCGTCCAACAAAAGGATTTCGCCGCCGAGCTTCTTAACCGCAAAAATCTCGGCTTCAGCGCGAGAGAGCAAGTCGCGGGAGATGATTGTATCTACTGCCTCGGGCGGCAGTCGCAACTGCTCCAGCTCGGCTCGTGTCGCCTTATAGACTGCCTCGGCAGAACCAAAACGCTCGAGGAGTTTGGCAGCGGCGCGAGGTCCGATGCCGGGTGTCATATTCAGCTCAACCCAATCTCTAATCATGTGAGGAATTTCCTTGTAAAAGAACTACTTACGCCGACTCCTTGCTGGCGGAGGCGTGTAGGAATCGAACCTACCTGAGCCCGCTCTCACGGTCTCACTAACGGTTTTGAAGACCGCGCCGTTCACCAGAACAGATTCGCCTCCAAAGCTGAGGCCCGGATTGTCGGAAGTCTGAAACCCTACGCGCCATCGGGCTGGACTGTCAAGCTATGCCCGTAGATTTGACCTTCAAGCGTGGCTCGTCTAATATCCGAACGAACGTTCGAACCGGAAAATCTTGTTAATCATGTTAAATCCTGAAAGCTTGTTCCAAACATCGCCTGAGCAATACAAACACTGGAGGCTTGCGATCGATGGGTCGGTAGCCACGCTTTCGATGGACGTCCAGGAAGACGAGACGCTCGCCGACGGCTACAAGCTCAAACTCAATTCCTATGACCTCGGTGTCGATATCGAACTGGCAGACGTTGTTCAGCGACTTCGCTTCGAGCATCCGGAAGTTCGTGTCGTCGTGGTCACGAGCTTGAAGCCTCGAATCTTCTGCGCGGGCGCAAACATCTACATGCTCGGCAGCTCGTCGCATGCGTTCAAGGTCAACTTCTGCAAGTTCACCAACGAGACGCGCTGTGCAATCGAAGACGATTCGAAGCACTCAGGCCGTCGTTACATCGCGGCTCTGAATGGAACTGCATCAGGCGGCGGATATGAGTTGGCGATCGCGTGCGATGAGATTTACCTCGTCGACGACGGCAACTCCGTAGTCTCATTGCCGGAAGTTCCGCTGCTCGGCGTGTTGCCCGGAACCGGCGGTTTGACGCGTCTTGTCGATAAGAGAAAGGTGCGACGCGATCGCGCCGATGTTTTTTCGACACTCGCCGAAGGTTTGAAAGGAAAGCGTGCGAAAGAATGGGGACTGATCGACGGTTACTTTCCGACGAGCAAGTTTCAGGAGTCGATTGACGCGCGCGTCAAAGAGTTGGCAGGTGCGTCGTCGGATAAAGGGATCAAACTCACTCCATTGCAGTTTGAGACAACCGACAACTCGCGCGATTACAAATACGTAAAGCTCAAACTGAATCGCGAACAGCGTTATGCAGACTTGACGCTTCACGCGCCCGACGGCCCGCAACCCACCACGGCAGATGAAATCTACGAACTGGGTGACGCGTACTGGCCGCTGCAAGCTTATCGCGAACTCGACGACGCGCTCCTTCATCTTCGCGTCAACGAACCATTGATTGGTCTGGTCTGCATCCGCACTGAAGGTAAAGCTGAAGACGTGTTGGCAATCGATCAGACACTGGCTGCCAATCACGATCACTGGCTCGTGCGCGAGACCGTCCTGCACATGGCTCGCGTGCTGCGACGTCTGGATCTCACCGCGAAGAGTTTCTTTACCATCATCGAGCCTGGTAGTTGTTTCGCAGGGAACCTTCTCGAACTGCTACTCGCATCCGATCGCAGTTACATGCTCAACGATCCGGACGCGTCAGAAACTTCGATCGCCGTGTCTGAAATGAACACTGGCGCGTTTCTGATGAGTAATGGTCTGACGCGCATGCAGTCGCGCTTCCTGGCGGAGCCCGAAAAGGTCGACGAAGTGTTTGGCGATAAGGGATCTTTCGACACAGAAGAAGCCGAGGAGCTCGGACTAATCACTTTTGCTCCCGACGATCTCGACTGGGAAGACGAGATCCGCGTCGCGATTGAAGAACGCACATCGTTGTCGCCCGACGCGCTTACCGGCATGGAAGCATCGCTTCGTTTTGCCGGCCCGGAAACTATGGACACAAAGATCTACGGCCGCCTGACCGCATGGCAAAACTGGATCTTCCAACGCCCCAACGCGGTCGGCGAAAAGGGCGCCTTAACCAACTACGGCAAGCCCACGCAGCCACAATTCGATTACAAGAGGACATAGCCACAAAAAGGCACAAAAAGCACAAAATGAAATTTGAATTAAGGCGTCCAAACTCAATAAGTGTTTTTGTGCTTTTTGTGCCTTTTTGTGGCTGATCTATTTTTGAGGCAAAGATGAACTTATACGATCGCATTCCTAACAACGTTAACCTCGAGGAAGACAAGAAGCTTCAGCGGGCGCTGGAAAAGTGGCTCCCAAACTATCTCGACTGGTGGCGCGAGATGGGACCTGAGGGGTTTCAGGAGAAAGATGTGTGGCTGCGCACTGCCATCGACGTCGGCTCAGAAGGCTGGGCTCACTTCGATTACGTGAAGATGCCCGAATATCGCTGGGGCATCTTTCTCGAACCAGCACAGCCGGACGCTAAAGTCGGCTTCGGCGACAACTACGGACGGCCCGCGTATCAGGAAGTGCCCGGCGAGTTTCGCAATGCGTTGCGCAGAATCATCGTGACGCAAGGCGATACGGAGCCCGCGTCAGTCGAACAACAACGACAACTCGGCAAGACGTGTCCATCGCTTTACGATCTACGCAATTTATTTCAAGTGAACGTAGAAGAAGGCCGGCATCTTTGGGCCATGGTCTATCTGCTGCACGGTTACTTCGGACGAGATGGTCGCGACGAAGCCGACGACCTGCTGCAACGTCGTAGCGGCAATCCCGACAAGCCGCGCATTCTCGAAGCGTTCAATCAGCCATGTGACGATTGGCTCAACTTCTTCGCCTTCACGATGTTCACCGATCGCGATGGCAAGTATCAGCTCTCCGCACTCGCGGAATCGGGTTTCGAGCCACTTGCACGCACGTGCAAATTCATGCTCACGGAAGAAGCGCATCACATGTTTGTCGGCGACACGGGTTTGGGCCGCGTTTGCCGGCGCACGGCACAACTGATGAAGGAAGGCGACGTGCGTGAGCTCGGCGGCATTCCGCTCGATATCATTCAGAAGTACATCAACTTCTGGTTCAGTTACTCGCTCGATCTGTTTGGCGGCGAGATCAGCTCAAATTCTGCTGACTTCTTCGCCGCAGGTTTGAAAGGTCGTTACAAGGAACAGGATCAGTACACTGATCATCTCGCCACAAATGAAACCTTCACAATGACAGTCGTCGAAGATGGTCAACTCAAGACGCGCGAAGTTGGATTGCGAAACGCGTTGAATGAAGTGTTGCGTGGTGAGTATGTGAAAGACTGTGAAAAAGGTCTGGCACGTTGGAACAAGGTGCTTGCCGAGGAAGGTGTGAGTGAACGTCTCTATCTTCCGCATCCGCGTTTCCACCGGCACGTCGGTGAGTACGCCGGGCACACATTCGATCTGCAGGGTAATTTGATCTCGCGTGAAGAGTTTGAGCAACACAAATCTGAATGGCTGCCGACGATTGAGGATCGGGAATATGTGCGCAGCTTGATGCATCCGGTGTACGAGCCGGGCAAGATCGCCAACTGGATTGCACCACCAGCAGCAGGGATCAAGGGTAAGCCGTTTGAGTTTGAGTACGTGAGGCTATAGAGAAGTTTAGCCACAGATGAACACTGATTTTTAACTGATGACTCGTTACGACCAGAAGCTCGAATTTATTCTTCGCACTGCGGCACGCATTTTTGCCGAGAAGAGTTATCACTCGACTTCGATGCGCGACATCTCACGTGAGACGAATATCAGTCTTGCTGGTCTGTATCATTACTGTAAATCAAAGGAAGAGTTGTTGTTCCTCATTCAGGACAACTGCTTCGGACGTGTACTTGAAACGTTGGAAAATCGATTACAGGATGTTACAGATCCAATCACCAAACTCGGCATCTTTATCGAGAACCATCTCTCGTTCTTCGCCGCAAACATGTCAGAGATGAAAGTACTCTCGCACGAAGCGGAGTCTCTGCGTGGTGACTTGTATACACATGTTTCGACACGCAAGGACAACTACACGAAACTGGCGCGCCTGATTCTTCGCGAAGTGCAGACCTCGAGGGAGAATCAACAACCCGTAGATTTAACCGTCGCGACTTACGCGCTGTTCGGCATGATGAATTGGATCTATAACTGGTACGATCCAAGCGGAAAACTGAAGGTCAACGACCTTGCACAGCACCTGACTCAACTTTTCGTGGCGGGCTTTTCACCTGGTTTGCTTTTGCAGCCAGCTACTTCCACGGTCCTGCCGAAACACCAGGATGACCTTAGCATCTGGCGCGGCACAGCAAGCTGATGAATTTTTATTCCGACGAAACCTACGGCGAAAGCGTCGCGGGCGTTTACGATGAGTGGTACTCAGAGTACGATCCGCACGCTATCGACGCGCTTGCGGAGTTAGCGCATGGCGGCCGCGCTTTAGAGCTGGGCATTGGCACGGGTCGTATCGCGCTGCCGTTGTCGGGGAAGAATGTCGAAGTTCATGGGATCGACGCGGCAGAGTCGATGATTTCACGGCTGCGCGCGAAACAGGGAGCCGATCGGATCACCATCACCCACGGAAACTTCGCTGACGTTTCCGTAACCGGCAAGTTCGAGCTTGTTTACATCGTCTTCAACACATTCTTTGCGCTCTCATCGCAGGACGAACAGGTGCGATGCTTTCGCAACGTCGCTGCTCATTTGTCGCCCGATGGTTGTTTTGTAATCGAGGCTTTTGTTCCGGACCTAAATCGGTTCACTGGTGGACAGGTTAACTGGGCCACCCAAGTCACTACCGACGAAGTGCAGTTGGACGTGGGCCGGCACGATGCCGCTACACAACAGGTGATTAGTCAGAAAGTCGTAATAAAAGATGGCGACGTGCGACTCTATCCCGTGCAGATACGCTATGCATGGCCGTCCGAGTTTGACCTGATGGCCCAGCTCGCAGGTTTGCGGTTGCGCGAGCGTTGGAGCAACTGGCAACGCGAACCATTTTCCTCTAAAAGCAATAAGCACATTTCAGTTTTTACGTTTTAGATATGACTCAAACGGAATCAAAACTCGATTACAAGGTTGCGGACGGCATCGCCATCATCACACTCAACGATCCACCCGCAAACACGTACAGCTATGAAATGATGCAGCAGCTCGATCGTGCGATTCTCGATGCGCGCATGGACGAAGCTGTTCAGGTGATTGTGATCACGGGCAAAGGCGAGAAGTTCTTTTGCGCGGGCGCCGACATCCAGATGCTCGCGAACGTGACGCCGACCTTCAAGTATTACTTCTGCCTTCACGCAAACGAGACGCTCAATCGTTTGGAACAAACCGCGAAACTCGTGATCGCGGCAATCAATGGTCACTGTGTTGGTGGTGGCCTCGAAGTCGCGATGGCGGCAGACATTCGTGTCGCGCGAAAGGGCGCAGGAAAGTTAGGATTGCCGGAAGTAGGACTTGGTGTGTTGCCGGGAACTGGTGGCACACAGCGTCTGGTGCGAATTGTTGGCAAGTCGAAAGCGATTGAGTTGATGGCCACTGGACAGTTGTTCGATTTCGAGCGCGGGTTGGAGCTTGGCATCGTTAACCAGCTCTTCGACGCTGATACGTATGAACGTTTTGCTGAGATGGTCCATGAATACGCGCGGCAGTTCACGACCCCCAACAAAGCCGCGCACGCCGTGGGTCGAATCAAACGCGCGGTGCAGACTGGTTCGGAGATCTCTTTTGAGCCGGCACTCGCACTCGAACGCGAATTACAGCAACAACTCTTCCAGTCGGAGGACGCGAAAGAAGGGCTCGATGCTTACGTGAACAAACGCAAGCCTGAATTTAAGGGACGCTAGAATGTACGAACACATTCAAGTCGCCGAGGCTGACGGTATCACGACGATCACTCTGAATCGTCCCGACAAACTGAACGCTTTCATCGGTCACATGCGACGCGATCTGGCTGAAGCACTCGAGCACGCCGGAAGCGATCGCAGTACTCGCGTAGTGATCATTACTGGCGCGGGTCGTGCGTTTTGCGCGGGTGGTGACATTGCGTTTATGGCTGAGTTGATGCAGCGTCGTGACGCGGATGAGTTCTCGCGCATCCTCGGGGCCGGAAGGCGCGTGATCCTGGCGATTCGCCAAATGACGAAACCCGTGATCGCGTCGATCAATGGTCCGGCATCAGGCGCGGGATGTAATCTTGCCTTGGCCTGTGATCTCCGCATCGCTGCGAACAATGCAACTTTCAGTCAATCGTTCGCCAAGGTTGGACTTCATCCGGACTGGGGTGGGACTTACTTCCTGCCGCGTCTTGTCACACCTAATAAAGCATGTGAAATGTTTTTTCTAGGAGAATCAATCGACGCCGCCGAAGCTGCTCGATTGGGAATCGTGAATCAGGTTGTGGCGCCGGAAGAGTTGGAAAGCGTAACAACGCAACTGGCCCAACGTTTACGAGCCGCGCCACCCATCGCCCTGGCTGCCGCAAAGCACGCGGTCTACATGAGCCAGGCGGCCGAGCTCGATGAAATGCTTCGTTACGAGACTGAAGCACAATTGCGTTGTTTCGAATCTGACGACGGTCACGAAGGCGTTCACGCCTTCCTGGAAAAACGCGAACCCAAATTCACCGGTCACTAATCCGAGATAAAATCCGTGTCGTCCGTGGCTAAAACAGCTCTGATCACTGGCGGCGGCCGAGGTATCGGTCGGGCGATCGCACTCGCATTCGCACGCGAGAACATCCGCATCGCCGTCGCAGCAAGAACCGCTGAACAGGTGGAACAAGTCGCCACCGAGATCGGCAACGGCGCCATCGCACTCGTTTGCGACGTTTCAGATCCCCAGAGCGTCGCACAAATGTTCGGCGAACTCGGCGATATCGACATTCTTGTCAACAACGCCGGCATCGCAGAGAGCGCAACCCTCGTCAACACCACCGACGAGCACTGGCACCGTCACATCTCGATCAATCTCTCCGGCACTTTCTATTGCACGCGCGCCGCACTGCCTGCCATGTTAAAGAAAGGTTGGGGACGCGTAATAAACATCGCCTCCATCGCAGGAAAGACCGGCGCGCCTTACATCGCTGCGTATTCCGCATCGAAGCATGGTGTGTTGGGTCTCACACGTTCGATCGCGCTCGAAGTCGCCACGTCAGGAATCACCGTCAACGCGATCTGTCCAGGTTATGTCGATACTGAAATGACGTCTCGTGGCGTCGAGCGAATAACATCGCGTACCGGACGCACTGCCGAAGAAGCTCTGGACACACTCAAGAAAATGAGCCCTCAGAATCGACTTGTAACGTCCGAAGAAGTTGCAGCCTTAGCGTTGTTGCTTGCGTCAGACGAAGGACGAGGAATTACCGGGCAGGCGATCAATATCGATGGGGGGTCGGTGTTGTTTTGAAGTTTTTCACGCAAAGGCGCAAAGAAGAAGAGTTTAATTTTCTTTGCTTCTTTGCGCCTTTGCGTGAAAAAGATCTTAACCCGCTAGTTCATAGACCAATCTAATCGGCAATCCCATGATATTGAAGTAGTCGCCCTCGATCTCTTCGATGAAGAGCGATGCTTTCCCCTGTATGCCGTAAGCTCCCGCCTTGCCGAACGGCTCACCCGTGCCGATGTACCAATCGATCTCTTCGTCGCTCATCTCCGCAAAACGCACGCGCGTGGTCTCGTAAGCAACGCACGTCTCACCGCCAACACGCACGACTGCCACACCCGTCAGAACTTCGTGCCACTTTGCATTCAATAGATCCAACATTCTGCCAGCGTCCGCTTCGTCGACCGGCTGTCCGAGGATCTGATTTGCGACGACGACGGTTGTATCCGCACCCAGTACCAACCCATGGTCCAAACCACTTGCGACCTTCTCTGCCTTCGAGCGCGCGAGTCGTTGCACATACGCCGCTGCTTCTTCGTTTGGTAACAAGGTTTCGTCGATCCCGGCGACTATGATTTCGTGTGGCCAGCCCGCGCGCTCCAGTATTTCCGCACGCCGTGGACTGCCGGATGCGAGCACGAGTTTTTCGCGGAGATGATTTGCGTTTTGTTTCATGATTAGTCTATAGCATAAACATGAATCAACTGATCAAATCGTTACCGGGAGTGTTGCGCGCCGCGGGCGACTCGACAGAGGTCGCCGAAGCCGCCGCCCTTGCGGCGTGGAAGCATGCGGCAGGTGATGGTTTGAAAGAGCACGCTGTACCGTTGAAACTCGAAAATCGAACGTTGACAATCGCAGTCGCGGACGCGATCTGGCAAAAGCAGTTGAACTCCATGAGAGGGCAGCTTCTCTTTCGAGTTAATACGCTCCTGGGTAAACCACTCGTCAGCGCCCTCGATTTTGTAGTCGATCCAAAGCTCGCGAAGCCATCCGCGGAACAGCCTGCACAACGGGACGAGTTGCTCGACAACGAAGTGCCGCTCGAATTATGGTCGGCGGCTAACGCGATTCAGGACAAAGAACTGCGCAAGAAATTCTTGAAGACTGCTTTACTTTCATTGAGACACAAAGATTAGACATGCCTATCAATCAATCCGACATCGAAAAGGTCGCGCAACTGGCCCATCTTGAATTGGCTGAAGAGGAGCTCAAAACCTTTGGTCCACAGATAGCTGAGATTGTTAGCTACGTCGAACAACTCAATGAGATTGATACCGGCAACGTCGAACCGGCGATTGGCGGTTTAACCGCTGAAGGGGAAAAGACTGATACATCGCGCGCAGACGAGATTGCAGGCTCGCTTGGGCAGAAGGTCGCGCTCGCCGAAGCACCCGACCCTGCGTCGGGCCATTTCCGTGTGCCGAAGGTTTTGTAAGACGACTCATCGATTGAATGAAACCAAGTGTTTACTGGATAGAGGGATCATGGCCAGGCAGGCTCGCCATTTCTGGCTCGGCCGAGAGGTGAAGACTGGTTAGCTGATGAGGTTGTCGGATGGAGAGACGCTGGATTGGATGTTGTGGTGTCGCTCCTCACACCGGGTGAAGATTCCGAACCCGGGTGGCATCGTTCGCAGGCAAATCATAACGCCTTTGCCTCAAGACTCGGACGTCGCACTTGGGCACAGTCAGTACCGTCCGCGGTAGCAGATGGGTGCGGAGCCATTTCAATAGCATATGTCGCGTCAAACTGTTGAATTTTCAATCACTGCAGCTGAGAAGCTGAACGAGACTCTCAACGCGTTTCTCCAAATCGATCGTGAGGGGGCGTTGCGGCGCACTGCGGAGATTGAGCAGAGCGGGCATGCTGGGCCACTGGCGGGGATTCCGATTGCCGTCAAAGACAATATCTGCGTCAAGGGTTTGCAGGCGTCGTGTGGGTCGAAGATTCTCGGCGATTATTATCCGCCTTATAACGCGACCGTTATCGAACGCCTCACGAATGCGGGCGCGGTCATCATCGGGAAAACAAACTGCGACGAGTTTGCGATGGGCTCGTCAAATGAAAACTCCGCCTTTGGACCAGTGCGCAATCCGTGGGATACGACACGCGTTTCCGGTGGCTCGTCAGGAGGTTCTGCTGCCGCGGTTGCTGCCGGAATCGTCCCTGTCGCGCTTGGCTCCGATACCGGTGGCTCCGTGCGACAACCCGCGTCACTCTGCGGCGTTGTCGGATTGAAACCGACTTACGGTCGCAACTCTCGTTACGGTCTCGTCGCATTTGCATCTTCGCTTGATCAGATAGGCATCGTTGCGCGCGAGGTTGAAGACGTGGCGCGCGTGCTCGGCGTCATCGCCGGACGCGACAGCCACGATTCAACCACTGCCGATGTTCCCGTTCCCGACTACACCGCCTCACTGACTGGCGATCTAAAAGGCGCACGCCTCGGGTTTCCGCGCGCACTGTTTGGCAAAGGTCTGGATGACGAAGTGAAGCAATCGGTGGAGAGCGTGGTCGACGTCTATCGCGAACTTGGAGCTGAGATTGTCGACGTCGATCTGCCGAGCGCGGGCTACGCAATCGCTGTTTACTACATCATCGCCACCGCTGAAGCTTCTTCAAACCTCGCTCGTTTTGACGGTGTTCGCTATGGATTCCGTGCGGAAGATGCGCCCGAGTTGCGACAGATGTATCGCAAGACTCGCGAGGAAGGATTTGGACCGGAAGTTAAACGTCGCATCATGCTCGGCACATACGTGCTTTCCGCCGGCTATTACGACGCCTACTATCGCAAGGCCCAGCAAGTCCGCACGCTGATCAAGAACGACTTCCTCAAGGCGTTTGCAAGTTGCGACGCCATCATCACGCCCACATCACCAACTCCCGCATTTGCCATCGGCGAAAAGGTAGACGATCCGCTCGCCATGTACTTGAACGATATCTACACGGTGACGGCGAATCTGGCGGGTGTTCCTGGCATCAGCGTTCCTTGTGGTTTGTCATCGGAACGTCTGCCGATCGGATTTCAATTGATTGGCCCATACTGGTCCGAACCGATGCTATTCAGGCTAAGCCACGCTTACGAACAGTCTCGTCCCTTCCTGGAACGACCGCCAATCAGCGCTTCGTAACCACAGATTTCACAGATTTTTGACGGTCGGATTTATCTGGAATGAGGTCGCCGGTGAAGAGTTCGACCACTCCTTTGGCGGTGCCGACGACGGGAGTCACGTCGAGGCCGACGTGAACGGCGCCCGGTAGCAAGCCTTTCTTTTTGATCTCGTATCCCGCCAGACTAACGGCAAATATCGACCCGATAATCGGAATGGGTTTGATGAGGCGCTTCGCGATGCCCCAGCCACCGGCCCTAATGATTCTGCGTTTGAGAGTCGTCGTCATCGTTTACCTCTAAACGTGATAGCATGCATTTTGATGCGACTCAAGCTGTTTTCGCTGGCCTGCGCAATTATCGCAATTGCGTTGCTACTTTCCTGTCGTCCCGGCGCCGGTAACAAGAACCGGCTCCTGATCTACACACCACATGGTCAGGATCTCCTGAAAGACTTCATCGCGCGCTACAAGCAGCAATATCCAGACGCCGACGTCCAGTTTCTCGACATGGGCTCGCGTGAGATTCTCGAACGCGTGCGCGTCGAACGAAACCGGCCACAGGGAGATCTCTGGTGGGGCGCTTCCCACATGACTTTTCAGACTGCCGCCGAGGAGAATCTGCTCCTTGAGTTTCGCCCAACGTGGGCTGACAAGGTTCCCGCATCGTCACGTGACAACGGCGACCGTTGGTACGGCACTTACGAAACGCCGCAGGTAATCGCTTACAACAGCGACGCCCTCAAACCCGAAGAGGCGCCACATGACTGGGACGACGTTCTCGATCCGAAGTGGCGCGACAAGATCCTGATTCGTAATCCCAATCCGTCGGACACAATGCGCGTAATCTTCGGCGCGATGATCTGGCGATTCTACAAAGACACCGGCTCACCGGATAAGGGCTATGACTGGCTGCGTAAGCTCGATACGAACGTTCACGAATACACGGCCGACGGGACGCTCCTGATGCAGAAGCTCGGCAGGCGCGAGGGCTTGGTCACTCTTTACAATATGCCCGATGTTCGGCTTTACAAAGAGCAGAAAAATTTTCCGGTGGGATATGCGATACCGGCAAGTGGCACGCCTGTGATCATCGACGGTATTGCGATCATTCGTGGTGGACCAAACACAGAAGAAGCAAAACGATTTTATGAGTTTGTGACGACGCCCGAGAGTCTGGCTTACGCGGCTCACAAGTATTACCGCCTTCCCGTGCGGTCTGATCTCGATCGCTCTCAACTGCCGGCCTGGATGAATGAGTCGTTCACACGCATGCCTCTCGACTGGGATCTCTTGCGCAAGAATGGCAGCGATTGGTTAAGATACTGGGACACCGAAATTCGAGATCGCCAATAGATGCCGCTTCTCTCGCTGAAAAACCTCTCCCGCACTTTTGGAACCACGCGCGCGGTCGCGGACGTTTCACTCGACGTCAATCAGGGTGAGTTTTTCGGACTGCTTGGACCGTCAGGGTGTGGTAAGACGACGACTCTGCGAATGATCGCGGGTCTCGAGAAACCCAACGGGGGCTCGATCGAATTTCAAAACGCCGACATCACGAATCTCCCGCCCGAACGCCGTGGCTTCGGCATGGTCTTTCAGAACTACGCACTCTTCCCGCATCTCAACGTCTTTGAGAACGTCGCCTTCGGATTGCGCGCACGTCACAAAACGAAAGCCGAAATGTCCGAGCGCGTCACGAGCGCGCTCGAACTGGTCCAACTCCCGGGTTATGAGAAACGTGCGATGGACGAGCTTTCGGGCGGCCAGCAACAGCGCGTCGCGATTGCACGCGCGATCGCAATTGAGCCGGCGCTGTTGTTATTTGACGAACCGCTGTCGAACCTCGACGTCTCGCTTCGTGAAGAGACACGCAGCGAACTGCGTGAGCTTGTCACACGTCTCGGGCTCACGGCCGTCTACGTCACACATGATCAGGAAGAAGCGTTTGCTCTCTGCGATCGCATCAGCGTGATGGTTGGTGGAAAACTCATGCAGACGGGTCGACCGCGCGAGCTGTACGAACAACCGTCAGAGATCGCAGTCGCGAGTTTTCTGGGAAGAAACAACCTGATCAAAGCGATGCGTTTGAGTTCGAGTAAAACGAATGTTGGAGAATTCAAAACGCTGGAAGGCGGCCATACACTTCACCTGGCGGTGAAGCACAGCGATCTGGCCCCGCTGAACAAACCAGTCTATCTCGCGATCAGACCCGAGCACGTTCAATTGAATGGTGCCGGCGCCGAGAATTCCCTGCCCGGCCACATTCGCGAAATCGTTTTCGCAGGCGCAACGTCAACCGTCCGCGTAGATGCAAACGGATTATTACTCGAAGCGCTCGTGTTACGTACTGACGGCCTCGAAGTAAACCAGCCTTGCAACGTGATCCTCTCCCCGGATCACTTGTCCCTTCTAAAGTGAAGAAAATTATCCGTCTTCATCAGTGGAGATCTGTGGCCCTGCTTTTGGTCACAGCCATCGTGCTGTTGTACGGAGTGATTTACCCAAACCTCGCAGTGGTGATGACGTCGTTTCAGCGTGGAGGTAGCTGGACACTCGCGAACTACCGCGAAATACTCTCGCAACGAATCGTCATTGAAGCGATCGTCAGCAGTCTCGGACTGTCGGTGGGCACAGTCGTGTTCTGTGCGCTAGTCGGTGTCCCACTCGCCTTTCTTTTCGAACGCTTCGACTTTCCAGCCCGCCGGATCTTCGCCGCACTCGCTGCCCTCCCGTTAGTCCTGCCGCCACTCGTCGGCACGGTAGCTTTCATTTTTCTCTGCGGCGAGACGGGTATCCTGGCCCACGCCATTCAGAATCTTTTCGGACTGGCAGAACCGCCGTGGCGATTGCGCGGCTGGCCGGCGCTCCTGTTGTTTCACACCTACACGATGTACCCGTTCTTCTACGTGCTGACCGGCGCCGGCTTGCGCCGGATCGACGCGAGTCTAGCCGAGGCAGCCCGAGCTCTCGGAGCATCGCGAATCACGGTTCTTAGACGCGTCTTGCTCCCACAACTGACGCCATCACTCGTGGCCGCTGCCCTCCTGACGTTCATGACTTCGATGGCGTCGTTTAGTGCGCCGTTATTGTTTGGCGGAGACGTGCGCGTGTTGACGCTCGAGATCTTTACAGCAAGACAACGTGGGGATCTCGTGATGGCCATCACTGAGACAGTCATTCTCGCGATCATCTCTCTCGGCGCGCTAATCATCTTTCAACGCTATGAGGGGACGCGAAAGTTTGCGGCAGCGGCAATGAAAGGTGCGCCGCGACGGCGCGTAAGTATCTCAAGCGGTGCTGCACGCCTGCTGGCGACGGTCGTCGCGGTTGCGTTCGCAGTGATTCTCGTGTTGCCCGTGGCGACATTGTTTCTGGTAAGTTTCGCGCAGGAAGGATCATGGACCACGCAGACGTTGCCGGCGGCATACACACTCGCAAATTATCAACGTATCTTCAGCGACACGTATGCGGCCGAAGTCTTTTTCAACAGTCTCACAATGTCGGCAATTGCGGCGGTGGCGGCATTGTTGTGGAGCTTTTGCATCGTCACTTTGTTACGAAGGCAAAGAGAAACCAGCAAGGTTGTTGGTGAGGGATGGCGTCGACTTTTGTCGTTGCTGGTTTTGATTCCGTGGGCATTGCCTGGAACTGTCGTTGCCGTTTCGGTGGCTGAAGCTTATGGCGGACCGAGCTGGTTGCTCGGTTCTTTCGTGCTCGTCGGAACGTTCTGGATCCTGCCGGTAGTTTACTTTCTGCGCTTCATGCCCCTCGTTGTACGCGCACTCCAGGCCAGCATGGAGCAGGTGGATCCGACACTCGAGGAAGCCGCGGGTTCCCTCGGCGCCCGTGCATGGCAGAGATTCATGCGCGTGACTCTTCCGTTGGTGTGGCCGGGCGCAGTCGCGGGTACCCTGCTGGCATTTGTGATCGCGTTGGGAGAATATGTGGCTTCGGTGTTGGTGTTCGTGCCCGCAAATCGACCCATTTCAATTGCGATTGCATCTGAGTTGCGGGACTTCAATCTCGGCTCGGCGGCGGCGTATGGAGTGGTTTTGATTGTGATTATTTCGATCAGCATGATCGTGGCGGGACGTCTTGAAAGGTTGAGAGGATAAGGGAAGTTTTCACGCAAAGACGCAAAAATGCAAAGTTATTCAATGTTGACTCCTTTGCCTCTTAGCGTCTTTGCGTGAAATTACAGGAAAAGTTTAATGGGATTCTGGCACTTTCAAACAAAACATTTACGAACTTACCTTGCACTGCTGCTGTGCATATTTCTTCTCTCCGAACAGCCGTACGCCCAAACTGAAACTTCGGATTCAGGGAGCAACGATAGAATCGATAAGGCTGCGCTTCATCAGGCGCTGCTCGATCTCAACAGTCCATGGACGGTGATGTGTGTCGCTGCGCATCCGGATGACGAAGACGGCAGCACGCTCACGATCCTGCGTCGCAAATACGGTGTCCACACAGTCTCGCTTTTTTCAACTTTTGGTGAAGGCGGCCAAAACGCGGTCGGTCCTGAGCTCTACGAAGAACTCGGCGTGATTCGTGCTCGCGAAACGATGGCCGCGGCTGAAGTGCAGGGCTCTGAACCACACTTCCTGGGCTTTCGCGATTTTGGTTTTTCAAAATCTGCTGAAGAAACTTTTCGCGCGTGGGGAGAGAAAGAACTTCTGCGCCGCATGGTGCTCCAGATCCGTCTGCTTCGTCCGGATGTGATCATTACTAATCACGACACGACGAGCGGTCACGGACATCACCAGGCTACCGGACGAACCATCCTACAGGCATTCGATGCCGCCGCCGATCCGAAACAGTTTCCCGAACAACTTGCACAGGCGGGAACATGGCAGGTGCAACGGCTCTTCGTGCGTTCCCGTGGCGAGGCTGCCGCCGGAGCGCAACTCGTAACTCTGGATCCGAACGAAACCGATCCGGTTCGAGGCACTACTTACGCACAACAAGCACTTGCCGGTCTACACAAACACGCCTCCCAGGGACCATGGCCCAAGACAGTTCCAGCGAGCGGTGCTCGGCAGATTCGTTACACGCTTGTGAAACAAGGTCCGAACACGCCTTCGCTTCCGGCAAACGCAAAGACACCGGTTGACGGACTGACTTTGCCCGAAGCTGTCGCTTCGAAGCTGGTCCCACTGACGATCGAAAACAAGCCGCTGACAGAGTTCACCGATCGTCGACTCGAACTGCTCGTGTCGCTGCTGAGCGCAAAGCGGCGCGGTGTCTTCACAGCACCAAAAGAAGTTTTCGACCTCGACCCACAACGATTCAGACTGATGGCCTCGCGGCTTAATAAAGCACTCGCGGCGGCGTCTGGCGCTTCTATAACAATGGGTTCAGAAAACTCAGTGCTCGTACCTGGTGAAGAAGCTCAACTCGCAGTGATCCTTAGCAACGCAGGCATTGCCGAGATTCAAGTTAAGCAACTGAAATTTCGCGGACTCGGCGTCGAAACAAAACTCAACACTGCGGACAAGATGTTGCCGGGGACCGATACTGCTGCTGAAGTTAAAGTGCCGGCACCGAAAACTGCGAGCCTGACTGTGCCGTCGTCCGAGCATCTTTATGACGGCCGGCTCTTCGGCGAGCCGTTGCGGGTAGAAGCTGAACTAACAGTCGAAGGCGTCTCATTCACCGTCGAAAACGAAGTGCGCAGAGAAGTGGCGCCCGCGGTAGAGATTGTCAGTGTCGAGCCGTCTCCCTACGTCACCACTCCCGCTACTTTCCCGAAGCCAATCGATTTCAGAATCACGTTGAAGAATCATCTCAATTCTGAGTTTCGCGGGCTGTTGCGGGTCAGTGGTCCAACGCTGGAAACCGGTCGCGAAATAACTCTTCGACCGGATCAGGCGGATACCACCAACTTCGTTGTGCGACCACTGCCGCTGACTGGACAGATTCAGGGATCGAACATTGACGTCACAGTGGATTTGCCGGTTCCGAAAGAACCGATCGCGAAGAGAACCGTGCCACTTGTCTATGCTAACGCAATAGTGGCCAGCGGAAGACGAGTTGGTTATCTGCCCAGTTACGATCGGACGATCGAACGTGCGCTCGCGGCGTTGGGAGTTGATTCAAAGCAATTGACAGTTGAGGAGATTGCGAAGGGCGATCTTTCGTCATTCAATACGATCATCATCGACAATCGTGGTTACGAAGCGCATCAGGATTTGATTCCGGTCAATAATCGTCTGCTGAAGTTTGTGGAAGACGGAGGCACACTGCTCGTCTTTTATCATCGAACGAATGAGTGGAATCCAAATGAGCAACGCGGGCGTCCGCAGCTTGCGCCGTATCCCATCATCATCGACGACGACCGGGTGACGGAAGAAGATGCCCCAGTATCATTCCTCGTGCCTAAGCATCCGTTGCTTAACTTCCCAAACAAGATCACGCAACAGGATTTCACGAACTGGGTACAAGAGCGCGGACTCTACTTTCCGCGCGAGTGGGACCAGCGCTACACAGCGATCCTCTCGACAAACGACAAAGGCGAGCCACCGCTAAAAGGCGGATTGCTGGTGGCGCCTTACGGCCGCGGAAATTACATTTACACGAGTTATGTTTGGTACAGACAACTGCGTGCGGGACTGCCGGGAGGCTACAGGTTCTTCGCTAACTTGATCAGTTATGGGAGAAGGAAAGAGAATTAGCCGCGGATATGACGGATTTTGAAAACCGGATAAACACGGACTAGGCTGGGGATTCGAGCATTTCTTCTTGCTCGGGTTCTTCTTCCAGTTTTACGCGGGCGCGTTCGAGGAATGTTTTGATCATTTCCCGGACGCGTTTTTGCATCTCGGCACTGATTCTGCCCTCACCGACGAGAATCGCGAGACGATGGAGTTCCATCGCATGTTTGCGGCGTAGCTCGACGTGCTGGACGATCCGGATCAAAACCTTCTGGCCGCGTTCTTCAAACGCTGCCGCATAACGCAGGTAGTTCTTCACTTCGGAGCGGGCCGGCGACCATTCGAGGCGTTCTGGAGAATCCTCAGTTTTTTCAACGGTAAATGCCGCGTGGACGGCACCAATAACCGGGACGTCAGCGCGAACCATCCAACGCATGATACCGCCGGCTTCCTTGCGAATTCCCTCGATGCCGGGCATTAGGTCCGCAAAATTACGGAGCTCACCAAAAAACTCCCGTGCCTTTTCGAGGGTGGTTCGTAACTCCAGTTGATCCGCGTAGGAAGCCTTGATTCGAAACATTTAGTCTCCGTTAACCGTTTCTCCAGGACGTTGATGCGTGCAGGAAACAATTTGGTTTCCCGCGTCGCTATTGCTAAGTTACACGAGGACAGTTTGGTAGTAAATATCTAAGTTCATTGGGTAAGAATTATTTAACATGAAGTCACAGGGCAGTTGCCCGCGATGCGAGAAACGCGGGCTCAAACGATGGGAAGACTTGAGCGATGAAGAGCGGGAAGTCGTCAAGCGATTACCGGCCTCCGCCAATTACTCACTTGATGAACGGAAGGCGTCACGTCGCTGGTGCACGCGCTGCTGGTTCGAGGACTTAGCCACGGATGAACACGGATGATTGACGGATGATCTGTATTTCATCCGCGTTCATCTGTGGCTAATACACGTTTGTACGTAGCGCGGATTGCCTGCATTTGATCTGCTAAACTCGTATGTAGCTCCGACGCTGACTCGAATCCTACGCGCGTAGCGACATCGCGCGCCGTTGGGTGATTCAGATCGGGCAAGCGTGTCGAGCGTCCCACAATCAACCGGAGGTTGTGGTCTATCGAGCGCAACAAACTATAGCCACTACTCAACGCCGAAAAATCCTCGTCATTAAGCGAACCTTCCTCACGCAGACGTTCCAACGTGAACGACGTCGAACGATCATCGCCTTCGTCCATCACTTCATCGCGCAGTTGTAAATAACGCGACGCAAAGTAGACATCAAGCATTCCGCCTGGACCATACTTAATGTCCGTCCCGAGCTTTCGACCACGACTTCCCTTCTCTTTTTCAAGTCGATCTCTGACGTGACGCGTCACGGCTTTCAACTCTTTTGGATCGACTCGCGAGGCGTTCGCGTGGATTCGGTGACGCGCATGCAGCTCGATCATCTTGCCGAGTTCCTGATCGCCGCCGACACAACGCATCTTGACGTAGGCGAGCCATTCCCACGGGGCGCTTTCCTCTTTTAGGTAATCGAGAAACCCTTCGGAGCTCGTTACCAGTGGTCCGTTCTTACCATGCGGACGCAAACGCATATCGACGCGATAGAGATAGCCTTCCCTCGTAATACTCGACAGCGCCGCAATCATCAGCTCAACCAGACGCGAATAGGTCTCGTCCTGCGTCAACGTTTTTATAGGCGATGGAACGAGCGAGTCGTAAGTGATCAGAATGTCGAGATCGGATCCGTAATCCACACCACCCGTACCCAATCGTCCCAGTCCGTAAAACGCGATGCGTGGACCACCGCTGAACGAACCATAACGACGTGCCATCTCGCGCCGTGCGACGAGGTAAGCGACGTTCATGCTTGCCGTTGCTAGGTCCGACTGTAAATGGTTGACCTCGAAGATTGAGAGTTCGTTCGCGGCGTCGTGTGCGCCGATCTCGACCATCAACTCAGCCCACTGCAATCGCAGCGCGGCGAGTTCCGCAGGAAAATTGCGCTCGGCATCCACGGCGGCACGCAGGATCGCGCGGTAGTCGCGTCTCAAGGAGGCCACTGTCGGTGGACCGAGTGAAACAATCAAGGCGGGGTTGGCGGCAATCGCCTCTGCAAATGAATCCGACGTACCGCAGAGTTGCAGCAGTGTTTCGAGATTTACTTCGGAAATCACGTAGTGACCCTCAGTTTTTTCGAGGGACGCCGCTATCCGGGAAGCCTGGAGCAGGGCGCGATGAGGATTTAGTGATTTGCGCGACATCGCCAGCAAAAGGGTCGCAAGTGATCTGGGCCTGCTCTCCGAATTGTGGTCCATGTGCGAAGCAAAGACCCGAGCCGATGACATCGCCAAAGATGTATCCTGATCGACTACTTCCGGAACCGTGCGTAAACTTTCGTCACTTACCGGTGCAGATTCTTCAGCTTCAGCGAACAGTCGATCGTATGCGCTGCGCACGTTTGTCGTGTGCGCTTTCAACGCGGCGGCAAAATCCTCGGCGCCCGCGAATCCCATGCGCCGCGCAACGAGCGATTGCGAGTCTCCGCTTTCAGGAACGGTATGTGTTTGCAAGCCGTGCTCCATCTGTAACCGGTGTTCCAGATAGCGGAGGAAGTAGTAAGCATCGGACAGATCGCTGCGCTCCGTTTGCGTGATGAAGCCACGATCAGCCAGACGGCCGAGACTGACGAGCGTGTGCGGCACCCGTAACCAATCGTCGCGGCCGCCATGGGCCAACTGAAGTGCCTGCGCGATAAACTCGATCTCACGAATTCCACCGCGCCCGAGTTTCACGTTGAATCCACTTTTCTTTTCGACCTTGCGATCGATCTTCTGCTTGGCGAGACGAACACTTGCAAGCGCTCCAGTGACGGAAACGTCGGGCCGAAAGATCGCAGGAGTCACAGCAACTTTGAAACGTGAGAATAATTCGGCAGAGCCGACTGCGGCTCGCGATCGAATTAAGGCCTGGCGCTCCCAGTCCTGCGCAGTCTGCGCGTAATACCGGACTGCTTCCTGAAGAGAACACGCGAGCGCGCCGTCGCGACCGTGCGGACGTAGACGCAGGTCGACTCGATACGCCGCTCCTTCGCCACCTGACTGGCCCACCAGACGCGCAATCGTCTCTGAGAGTTTCACGAAGTACTCGCGATTGCTTACCTCGCCTCGTTGACCAGTGCCGGATGTGGTCCCATCGTCCGAATAAAGAAAGACGAGATCGATATCAGACGCGTAGTTCAACTCCATCGAGCCGAGTTTGCCGAGCGCGATCACACAATACTCGGCGGTTGCGCTGCGACCGCGATCGTCAACACTGCGTGGCAAACCGTAACGATTGTCGAGATCCTGGCGCGCAAGACTGAGCGCGTAATCGAGAATCGCGTCCGCAAGGTTCGACAACTCTTCCATCGTCTCAACCTGTGTTTGCGAACGACGGATGTCGTGCAGGTAAGTGCGCAGCAACTCGCGGCGACGGAAACGCGCGAGCAACACCTGCGGATTCAGAGCTGAGTTAGTCAGAGCGAAACGAGCGAGTGATTCTTTGAATTCGTCCGCCGTCCTGACGCGCGGATCGGCGCGTTCACGCGACAGCCACGAGAGATATTCAGGGTTCTGCTCAATGGTCGTGGCAAGCAGGGGACTCCAGGCAGCCAAAGCGAGAACGTCTGCGAGCAAGGCTGGTTGCTTGAGGAGGGTTTGATGAGCACGCGGCTGTTCTTTGGCTAATCGCTCTAGAAAAAGACGAGGGCCGTTTTGATCCGGCAAATCGCGAAGCAGGAATTCGAGATTAGGTTCAGGCTTGGGCACAGAGCCCATTCTACAAGAAGCAACTCGAAGAAGGGCGCTCCTTGGAGTGCGCCAACTTGTTGGCGCTTTGGTATTTTTACCAAAGCGGTGACAAGTCACCGCACTCCAAGGAGGCGTCCAATTTCACCGATTAGATATCGTAGTACAACGAGAACTCGAGCGGGTGTGGGCGCATGCGAAGCGGCGTGATCTCGCGATCGCGCTTGTATGTAATCCAGCGCTCGATCAGCTGCGGGCTGAATACGTCGCCCTTCAACAGGAAGTCGTGATCGGCTTCCAGCGCCTTTAGCGAATCGTCGAGTGAACCCGGCAGAGTCGGCACGTCCTTCAGTTCTTCCGGTGACAGATCGTAGATGTCCTTCTCGAGTGGATCGCCTGGGTCGATTCGATTCTGAACGCCGTCGAGTCCCGCAAGCAGCATCGCCGCAAACGCGAGGTAAGCGTTGCACGACGGATCGGGTGGACGAAACTCCAATCGCTTCAGTTTCGGATTCGTCGAAAACATCGGAATACGAATCGCCGCCGAACGGTTGCGCGCGGAGTAAGCGAGATTCACCGGCGCCTCAAAGCCAGGCACAAGACGCTTGTAGCTGTTCGTCGTCGGCGCCGCAAAGGCGACGATTGCCGCAGCGTGTTTCAAGAGGCCACCGATGTAATGACGCGCTATTTCCGCAAGGCCCGCATAGCCATCGCCGGCAAAGAGCGGTTTCTCACTCTTCCACAACGACTGGTGAACGTGCATTCCCGAACCATTATCGCCATACAAAGGCTTCGGCATAAACGTCGCAGTCTTTCCAAACTGGTGTGCAGTATTGCGAACTACATATTTGAATATCTGAAGATTGTCTGCCGTTCCCAGCAAAGTGGAATAACGAAAATCGATCTCACACTGTCCGGCGGTGGCTACTTCGTGGTGGTGGCATTCAACTGTTACGCCACACTTACCCAAAGTCAACGAAATTTCAGAGCGGAGATCCGTCAGCGAGTCTGTCGGGGCGCAAGGCACATAACCTTCCTTCGGGCGAATGCGGTAGCCAAGATTCGATCCGGCAAACTCGTTCGCATCGCGACCGCTGTTCCAGTGTCCTTCGTCGGAATCGAGAGTAAAGCCGGCCGAATTCTGCTCGTTATGAAACTTAACTGAATCAAACACGAAAAACTCGGCTTCGGGACCGAAGTAGGCGGTATCGGCAAGGCCGGTGAATTTGAGATAACTCTCGGCGCGCTGCGCAACCGAACGCGGATCGAAAGCGTATCCTTCCTTTGTTATCGGATCGACAGCACTGCCGATCAAACAAAGCGTCGGCTGTTCCGCAAACGGATCCATCCAGAAGCGGGTAGCATCCGGGACAAGCAGCATGTCTGACTCGTGAATCGCAGCCCAGCCGCGAATCGAAGAGGCGTCAAAGCCGAAGCCATCTTCGAACTGATCTTCGCCGAGTTCAGCAATCGGGAAGGTAAGGTGTTGCCAGGAACCGGGCAAATCCGTGAAACGAACAGAAACAAATTTGGCGCCCTGATCGGTAGCATATTTCAAGACAGTCTTAGGGTTCATTTGATCTCCTGCAAGATTAAGGGAGTGTTGGGGGTGCTCTTCGCCCCGGCGCGGTCTTTGGTGCGAAGTATTTTGGCGTGCTTAACGACTCTAGGAAAACAGTCGTGCGGCATTGAAGGACAATTCGTAAAAAGCTGCCATTATAGTTATGGGTGAGACGATGTCAAGGGCAAAACTGGGACAGTTCCCTTCTACTTCTCGCAAACTTTATCCACAGAACACACAAATTTGAATCAAAATCTGCGTAATCTGTGGATGGATTTGCCGTAAAAAGTTATGGACCGCTGTGGCCATTTTCTGTTACATTGCGCGACTAAAGCGTTCCACCCAAACAACAAACTCCGCAACTCGATTCGGAAAATGTACATCTGCGTTTCAGCTAAAAGCATTCATATCGTTCACGTTTTATTTTTAAGGCAGGAGACCGCCAATTGACCACGGCAATCGAGCAAACGCTCGAAACTTATGGAATCGAAAACTGGGGAGCTGGCTACTTTGATGTTAACCGCAAGGGAAATCTTATCGTTCGCCCTGTCGAAGGAGATCCACGTTCGGCGGACCTCAAAGAGATCATCGACGACCTTGCCAAACGTGGCATCACCACGCCCGTGCTGCTGCGCTTTCCGCAACTCGTCGCAGCTCAAGTAAGAAAACTTCAGCGCGCGTTTAGTCGCTCTATTCGCGAGTTTGAATACCAAGGCGCGCATATGTGTGTTTACCCGATGAAGGTGAACCAGCAACGTAGCGTGGTCGAGGAATATCTACGCGAAGGCTCCCGCTACGATTTCGGACTCGAAGCGGGTTCGAAAGCGGAACTTTACGCCGCCCTCGCGCTCGAACAACCGGGCGACAGCCTGCTCGTCCTCAACGGTTTTAAGGACGAGGAGTTCATCGAACTTGCATTTGCCGGCGCGCGGGTCGGAAAGAAAGTCGTGATAGTGATCGAGAAGCTCAACGAGCTCGATCACGTTCTCAATGTAGTTGAGCGTCACGAGGGCGCGCTCCCGATGCTCGGCATGCGTGTGAAGCTCTACTCGAAAGGCTCCGGTCGCTGGGAAAAATCCGGTGGCGAGGCCGCGAAGTTTGGTCTGACTACTACCGAGCTTCTGGAAGTGATCCGTCGTCTCGAGGAAGCCGATCGCATGGACATGCTCAGGCTGCTCCACTTCCACATCGGTTCGCAACTCACCGATATCAAGCGCATCAAGAATGCGATGAAGGAAGCGGCTCGCGTGTACGCGAAGGTTTTCCAGATGAAGGTTCCAATCGAGTTGCTTGACGTCGGCGGTGGCATGGCCGTCGATTACGACGGATCAAGAACAGCGTTCGACTCTTCCGCGAATTACACGGCGCAGGAGTTTGCCAACGACGTCATCTACACCATCAAACAGGTATGCGATGACGAGAACGTTCCGCACCCGACGATCATTCAGGAGTCAGGACGTTTCCTGGCCGCTTATCACGCGATCCTCGTCACGAATGTTCTCGACGAGATCGAAACCGTAGTCGAAGACATCACTCCAATCGAGATCGGCGAAGACGATCCACAGGTAGTGATCGAACTCGGCGACTTGCGCGAATCGATCACCGTCAAGAACTATCGTGAGTACTATCACGACGCTCTGGAACATCGCGAAGAGCTGTTTACGTTATTCAATCTCGGCTTGATCTCGCTCGAAGATCGCGCGAAAGGCGAAGTGCTCTTCTGGGACGTGTGTGAGCGTGCGGATAAGTACGCGCAACAGGCGAAATACGTGTCAGAGGAGTTTGGGGAGTTGCGTCGCCTGCTCTGCGCGAAGTACCTGACTAACTTCTCTGTATTTCGTTCGGTGCCCGATCACTGGGCGATCAATCAACTGTTTCCGATCGTTCCGATTCACCATCTGAACAAGACGCCAACCGAGTACACCACGTTGTGCGACATAACCTGCGATTCTGACGGCATCGTCGATAAGTTTGTCGATTTGCACGACGTGAAACCGGTCCTGGAACTTCACTCTCTCAATCCGGAGGAACCTTACTACCTGGCGTTCCTGCTGGTCGGCGCATACCAGGAAGCGATGGGAAATAATCACAATCTCTTCGGAGCGCCGCACGAAGCACACGTGCACATCGACGAAGAAGGTTTTCTGATCAAGAAAGTGATCAAAGGCACTACCGTCGGCGCCGCTGCGGAGCGTGCTCGTTACGAGCGCAGTCTGCTGCACGACGGTTTTCGCCGTTTAATTACTCGACGCGTCAAAGAGGGCGAGCTGAGCGAGGCTGACGGAGCTGAGTTGGCCCAGTTCTACGAATCACGTTACGAGGCTTATACCTATCTCGCCGTGAACGGCGTCAAGACTCGTTCACGGCGCCGCACTGATTATTAGACTGGTTATTAAGATGTAATACCGAGCAAATTCTAAAAAGGAACGTTCAATCCGAGAGGTTGACAACCTGCATGGTCACTCAACGAAAACCAAAAGCATCGAAGTACCTGACCACACCCACGCGGCCCGTACAAGTGGACCGCGATCGTTCGGTGGCCGGACTTCTTGAAAAGATGGAAGGAACAGGCTTTGGAGGCCGCCAACTCGCCGAGGCACATCGCATCTGGCTCGACATGCTTGGCGATAACACGACCATCATGGTCGCTGCTTCAGGAGCGCTGATCCCCGCGGGCATGCGCCGTTTGCTGGCGTACGTGATCAAGAACCGCTTCGTTGACGTCCTCGTCCTTTCGGGTGCAGTGCTCTTTCACGATTTACACGAAACACTCGGGCGCTATCACTTTCAGGCACATCCAAGCATGACCGACGCTGAGTTGGAGTCGGCACAGATCAGTCGCATGTGGGATCTACTCGCAAGTGACGAAGAGTATCGTGAAGCGAAAGAATGGATTGGCGGCTTCACAAACCAACTAGATCAAACACGCGCATACTCGCCGCGTGAGTTTTTGCATTTACTGGGCCGAGAGTTAGCGGAGATCGCTTCGGAAGACGGTGTGCTTACGTCGGCCTACAAGGCGCGTGTGCCGATTTTCTGTCCGGCCATTGCTGACAGCGGTCTTGCAGTCGGCATCGCCGGGGCGCGTTTTGAAAAGAAGAACAATTTTATGTTCGATCTGATTCAGGATGTGCTCGACATGATGAATGTCATGGCGAATGCGCGGGTTTCAGGAATCCTGAATCTCGGTGGTGGAACCACGAAGAGTTTTATTCAACAAGCGACGATCTCGTCGTTCATGCAGAAGGAACATCATCACGGGCACAAGTACGCGATTCAGATCTCGACTGACGCGCCGCATCCCGGCGGAAGATCGAATGCCGTGTCGTTTGATGAAGGATTGATTTATGGAAAGCTTGCACGCGGCGCGCACACTGCTTATGTTCCCTGCGATGCGACGATCGCTCTTCCGATCCTGATCACGTCGCTCTCGCAAACCGCGGCGAAGTACATGAAGGGTCGTAAAAAACCCAACTTCACCTTCGGACGCGATTTGATCGTCGAAGCCCCATAAATAACTTTCACGCAAAGAAGCAAAGGACGCAAAGCTCTTACTCTTTCTTTGCGTCCTTTGTTTCTTTGCGTGAAAACACTCTTCAGAAGACAGGTTCACCGAGTCCCTTTTGAACCACTCGATTCACGTTTCGCACACGATTACGCTGTGCGTACATCGCTTTATCTGCCTGCTCGATTGCCTGACCCAAATCGGCTAGTGAGGTAAATCCCGCTACGCCGAAAGAAACCGTGACGTTAACCGGTTGTCCAATCCAGCGTTCGCTGTTCTCCGCCAGAATCTGATTCAACTTCTCAATGCGCCGGCTTGCTTCGGGTTGCGGTAGTTTGAACATCAAAACCAGAAACTCGTCACCACCCCAACGGAACAGCATGTCGTCCGCACGCACGAGGGAACGCATCGCTCGTGCAACCGCACGTATCGCCTTGTCGCCTGCCGTATGGCCCAACGTGTCGTTGATCGGTTTTAGATTGTCGATATCGAGCACGGCCACGCTGCCTGAAGTCACGGCATCATTCTGCCCCGCTTCCGGTCGTCGCAACAGTGAATGAAATGCGTGACGATTCAGTGCCTCCGTCAAAGGATCCATCTGCACCAGCAACTCGAGTTTATCGCGCGCCTGCGTGAGCTTTCGATTCGCCATCTCCACTTCGCTACGAACACTCTCCATCAGGACCATTACGGTGCCAAAGCCGAGCAGTATTTCAAACACCAAATCAAAGACCGAAGTGTAGTGCAAAACACTCTGTGGGACTGTGAACCCCCAGAGTCCTTTGCGCGCTCCGAACGCCGGCACGTAGACCAGAAAACTGATCCCCAGAAGCAACAACGCCGTCGACATTACACGAATACCCGGACTCCGTTCTTCAGAGCGCACTCCTCTGCGTAGAGCAAAGAACGAGATTATGAACATCGCGGCCACGATCGGCGCGTGGAGCATGAACACGTCGTTGAAGTCGCGCGAAGCGTATGGAAGTGCGAGTGAAATTATCAGCCCTGGAATCAGGAAGTAGCCGTGCTTTTTGGAAAGCGTTGCGCCGGTCGTTTGTGCGCGACAACCCGCGATGAACAGCAGTCCGAAGACGTACTCGCCAAAGAAGTAGCACGAGTGGAGAAGTGTCTGCTGCGAATCGAGTTGGAACGCGACGAACAGGCTGATGAGTGACAGGGAGAGGCTTGCCCATGAAGCAGTCCAGTAGTTAAGAGCATTGCTCTTAATCGACGACCGCATGAAGATTGATAGTAGCGTGATTAGGAGGATACCCACGCACTGAATGGCCAAACCAACATTCGAATCCATAAATAAACCGCGACCTCGTAGGAGAACGAGTTGAAAGGAAGTTTCTGGGCGGAAGGGCCTGGTACTGAAGACGGGGTAAGAAGACCCACCGATTTTTGATTCTAGCCGAGGACGCCCCGTCAAGCCAAGAGTTTTTTACGCTTTCAGGTCAACCACTGCAACACTTCTTCTTCATTTGAGCTGCGTGTGCCGCCGACGACGTGAATGAAATACTCCTCGAGCGAGACTGGTCCCTGGCCGTCGCCCTCGACACGAATTCCCTTGCGCAACTCGTCCAGGGATCCGGAAGCGAGTAACTTGCCCTGCGCGATGATTGCGATGTCAGTGCAAAGACGTTCCACGATCTCGAGCACATGCGAGGTGAGAAACACTGTCAGTCCCCTCGTTGTCAATCGCGACAACAGATCCTTCAGCGTTCGTGAGGCAATCGCGTCAACACCTTCGAACGGTTCGTCCAGAAACAGTATTTCCGGACGGTGAATGAGCGCGCAGGCGAGTGAGAGTTTCTTCTTCATGCCGTGCGAGTATTCGATGATCAGCTTGCCGGGTTCATCCTGTAGATCCATCAGTTCGAGGAGTTCCTTCGAACGTTGCGCAATCTCTTCCGTGCGCAGCCCGTACATGCGTCCCGTGAACGACAACATCTCTGCGCCGGTTAATCGCTCAAACAGGTTGAGGTCTTCAGGCACAACACCGATACGCCGCTTCACTTCCAATGGCTCTTTCGAAATATCGAGACCGAGGACGCTTAATGTGCCGCTGGTTGGTCCGAGGAGACCAGTCAGCATCTTGATCGTCGTCGATTTTCCCGCGCCGTTCGGACCGAGAAATCCGAAGAAACTGCCACGATTCACACGTAGGTTTATGTGATCTACTGCGACGAAATTCGCAAACTGTTTGACTAGTTGAAAAGTCTCGACGGCCGGCGTTGCTTCAGACATTAGCCACAGATTAACGCGGATTTAGAACGGATGGCTAATGGCGCAGGTAAGATCGCGCATCGTCAGCGCGAACGTATGCGGGAAGGTGTTGGTGAGTGCTCATCAGAAAGGCGTTTGAGCTGGCTTGTAGTGCGTTGCCGTGAGTCGCAGCTAGCCGCACGAACCGGCCAAAAGGCGACCAGCCGTAGTAGTAACCGTCATGCAAACTGAGCAGGACGTCGGCAGTATGTTTCACACGCGGCGTAAAAAGCGACTTGTAGACGTTCGCGATTGCATTCGGATAACGATGCCCGGCAGTTCGTTCGAACCACACTGCGTCGGTGGCGAAGCCGTTAGGAAAAGAACCGAGCTCAAGCGGATCGCCTGTGGCTATCAGGTATCGATAACTATCCACGGCCGGGTCGTATTCGATCTTCGCGCGTCCGCGTGTACTTTCCACAACGACGTCGGTCTTATCCTTGTAGACGGCGAAATCGATGCCCGTCACTTCCACACTCGCAGACGCCACTTCAGGAATACGCTGATCGTCCGGACAATAGATCGCAGCGTAACTGCAAAGTCCAAACGCAGGAATCACTACCCGAAAACCTCGCCGTTGCAGAGTCGATGCAAGATCAGCGCGCCGGTTTTCTTCGAGATTCATGCCGTGATCCGAGAACATCATGATCTCCGTCTCGTTACCACAAACCGCATGAATCTCCTTGAGAATCTTATCGAGTGATTCGAGTGCGATGCCGAGACGCTCGGGACCCTGACTGTGAAGCAGCCCGTCAGTGGCTTTGAGAAATGCAAAGTAGTCGCGCGTTCGCGGCGCTGCTTTGAATCGCTCGCGGAACCGTTGCATGTCGGCGCGCCAGACTTTCTCAGGCGCGACGTAAATCAGAAACTCGAACGCCAGCGGTTCCTGATAATCGAGTTCGTCCATGTACGACGATGGAACCTTGTCCGGCGTGCGACGACCAATGTATTTCCTGATTCCGCCTCGTAATTCGCGTGCGGTGCGATCGAAATACAAACTCTCGTAACCCGCCGGCGGTGAGGCGCCGAGCATGGCCGACAGTGCGACATTCGTCATCGTTGGGAACGGTGAAAGAAGACGTGCCGGTGGTCCGAAACTATCGAACAAGCCACGACTCTTTGCCTGCTCGATCAGCGTGTGAGGAACTCCATCCAGACAAAGCAGCAAACGTCGCGGACGTGATTGGTTAGTCATTTTAAAATCCGTGCTTTTTTCCGCGTTTATCCGTGGTTACTGTTCTGCGTCAGGTTTCGAACCCTCTGACTTGTACACCTGGCGCAGCCCTCGTTTCGCTTCGTCATGCGCGTCGTAAACGTTCGGACGCGCCAGCACTTGTTTGTACTGCGCTAACGCATCATCACGCTTGCCGGCCGCATCGTAAGACCGCGCTGCGTACAGATGCGCCATCGTTACCAAGCCTGCCTCTGCACGCTCAGCCTTCGTCGCCGCGAGAAACTCTTTTGCCGCACGATCGTGGTAACCCGCCATCAACAACGCTTCACCATATTTGAAATGAATCAGATCAAGCGCTCGCGCTGCGCTGTCGCGCACGTTACGGTCGCGCAGCACTTCGTCAAACGTTGCGAATGCTTCCTTTTCCGCCTGAACCGCGCCTGCCAAATCTTTCTCTTTCCGTTTGACACCCGCAAGCGATACGAGTGCATCAGCGGTCTCGATCTTCAGGAGGTAGTTGCGCGGATACTTCGCACTCAACTCACGCGTAAGTTTAACCACGTCAGCAAAACGCTTTTCACGCGTGTAAAGCAGCACGAGGACAGTCTTCGCGTCGTCCTGCGACCAGCGACCTTCTCTCGCAACCTGTTCAAGCATCGCGAGCCCACGCTTCTTCGAACCGCGATAACCGGTTGCACCGGCAATGATCTTCACCGGCAACGGCAATGAACCAACTATGTACTCGTACAAACCGATCGTTATCTGCGCGTCGATGTATTTCGGATCGAGCTTCAACACTTCGCGATGATGATTCACAGCATCATTGCCGTTGCGCAGTGCTGCAAAGTGACGCCGCTCGACAGCCTCTTCAAACGACGCCTTTAATCCTTCAGTGTTGGCCAGGAAATCCAGCGCTTCGATGTTCTTCGGTTCTTGTTTGAGTTTTGCTTCGGCGAGCCGTTTCGCTTCCCGCGTGAGGTTGCGAAATTCAGTCACGATCTTCGGATCGACTTTGTCGTCGCCGTTTGAATAAAACGACTCGGAGCTGTAAAGCGAAACTTGCAGACGTCGCGACTCATACAGAGTCTTGATCCAGACGCGCGCCGCAAGCAGTTGATAACCTCCGGGATGATTTGGAAAGAGTTGAACGATCTCTTTGAAGTCCCGCTGTGCTTTGTCGTAGTCGATGTTGTAAAGAGCATCGAGCCCGCTGCGCCGCAACTCTTCGAATCGCGCGCGTTCTGCATCCGTTAACCATGGGGATGAAGGCTGCTGCGCAGTCGCAACAAAAGTCGCCGCCAGCAACAAAACCAAAACACCAACACACTTCATTCTTTCCCTCCAACTACTCCGTAAATAATCCGTGTTAAGCCGAGCCCGTAAACGACTCCATGTACTTCACACCCGATCCCGTATTGAATAAAACCACGCGCTCTCCGCGCTTCACTTCACCTGTCTCCATCAACGTCCTTAACGCCGGCAAACACGCAGCTCCTTCGGGTGCGCAGAAGATTCCTTCAGCCGCGCCGATCTCGCGAGTTGCCGCAATCAATTCTTCATCAGTCACCGAAACCGCAGTTCCACCCGAATTGCGCAACGCGTCGAGAATCAAAAAATCTCCGATAGCTTTCGGCACGCGCAGTCCAGACGCGGTTGTCGCTGCATTCGGAAACTCATCCGCGAACCGATTCCCTTCTTCAAAAGCGCGGACGATTGGTGCACAACCTTCCGCCTGCACAGTCACCATTCGTGGTCGCCTTTTTCCGATCCAGCCCATGCGTTCCATCTCGTCGAACGCCTTCCACATTCCGATCAAGCCCGTGCCGCCCCCGGTGGGATAAATGATCACGTCGGGTAATTCCCAGTTCAGTTGCTCCGCGACTTCGTATCCGAGCGTCTTCTTTCCTTCGACCCGGTAAGGCTCTTTCAACGTGGAGACGTCGAACCAGCCCTCTTTTTCTTTCCGCCTGCCTACTTCCGCGCCGCAGTCAGTGATGAGTCCATCCATCAAGGTGACACGAGCGCCGGTCTGTTCACACTCGACAATGTTCGCTCGCGGCGTGTCGCGCGGCATGAAGATGTACGACTTCAGGCCCGCTCGAGCGGCGTAAGCAGCTAAAGCACCCGCAGCATTTCCGGCCGATGGAACTGCAAGCTTTGCGGCTCCCAGCTCTTTCGCCATCGACACGGCCGTAGCCATTCCGCGGGCCTTAAAACTCTGTGTCGGGTTCTGCGATTCGTCCTTGATGTAAAGCTCATGGATGCCGACGCGTTTACCCAAACGTGGCGCATGTAGCAACGGCGTCCAGCCTTCACCAAGCGAAATAATGTTTTTGTCGTCTTCGACCGGCAGCACCTCGCGATAGCGCCAGAGGTCGGGGCGACGCGACGCGAGTGACTCCTTTGTCAAAGTCATTTTGGCGCGCTCTAAATCGTAGCGAACCAACAATGGCTTACCGCAGGCAGTGCAAAGATTGTGCAACCGATGTGCCTCGTACTCCAGGCCACAGAGGCCACATTCGAGATGAGTGACGTTCATTGGCTAACTTCCTTGTTTTTGGGGGAATTCTGGCAAACAACTGCAAGTATGCGATAGAAATGGAGATTTGAGGTAACGCGGAACTGAATTGAGGCAGGAAACATAAGTGCAATAGGTTTGCGCGCGTGGTGCCGCAAACCTATTGCACTCGGAGCAAGCACTTAATTTGAAAGAAGGAGCATTCTTTCCAACGGATCAGTGCTTGTGGCCACTGTTGCCGTCGATCTGGCTGCGGATTTCGCCACCGGGCCAGGTTGTGCTGTGAACGTTGACGTAAGTCGCACCCGCACGTATGGCATTAATCAACTCGTCAATCTCGCCTGTGTTCAGACCCTGATTTCGCGCCGCCAGAGTCGCAGGAATGTTTGGACTGACGTCTGCGGCGAGAATCGTGCCTGATATCGTGGCTGGTGGCGCCGGGCAAGGCTGAATTCCGGCGGGTCCATTGCCGAGATTGGTGCAAAGGAACACGGTGATACCGCCGTTTACGCCAACATTTCCGATGTGAATGTGGGCCTGCTGGATAGCGCCTTCAAGATCGGAATAGCTGAGTTCCCAGTCAATACGCGACTCGTCATTGCTGATTCGCGCATTAAAAGTTCCACTTCCTGTAGTCGAAACTGACGGGACCTCCTCCCATCCAGTCAGCAATTCGCTGATTTTCTTGAAGCCTTGTGCAAAAACAACGGTTGAGGCCGACACCACGGCAATTACAGCAAGAGACATTACTAGTCTTCGCATTCGTTTACCCTCCAAGATTCTGTTGTAGCTAAGTGGGGGGCGCATAATATCACAATTGCGGAAATTAGCCACAAAGAAGCATAAAAGTCACAAAAGATTCAGATCCGGCGATTTGTGCTTTTTGTGCCTTTTTGTGGCCATCTCTTTCTGTGCTACTTTGTGGCTTTCCTTATGACGATAAGCCTGCTCGCCCTCGATCTCGACGGGACGCTGCTCGATTCCCGGGGCCATATTTCTGAGCGAAATCGCGTCGCCATCGATAATGCGCGCGGGCAGGGCGTGCATGTGGCACTCGTTACCGGGCGTCGTTTTCGCGATTCGCGACCTGTCGCCCTCGAGCTGGGTCTGGATGTGCCACTGATCTCACATAACGGCGCGTTGACCAAACATGCCGCTACGCTGCAAACCGTTTCAGTGTTGCCACTGCCCCTCGCGGCCGCACGCGACGCACTGCGAGTGGGTCGCGCAGCCGGCGCTGATGCGCTGCTTAGCGACGACCATGAAGGTTTGGGTGTACTTGTTTACGATCATATTCGCGGCGGCAATTCAGCGGCTCACAGATACATCTCGTGGGCACGACGAATTCATGGCGAGGAGGAAGGCGCTCGCGCAGTGCAGCAAGTGAACTCACTCGAAGATTATTTGGATCATGATCCGATTCATCTCGCGTTCTCGGGCGGCTGCGAGGAGATGGACCGGCTCGAGGAAGTACTCAAAGCGGAACTCGGCTCGACTGTGAAGATTCTCGGCACGAAGTATCTCGAACAGGATTTCACGCTCCTCGACGTCGTGAATCCCGCGGCGTCGAAAGGCGCAGGCGTTGCCGCCGCAGCCGCGGAGTTGGGTGTGAGTCGCGAAGAGATAATGGCTATCGGCGACAATTACAACGATCTTGAAATGCTTTTATTCGCGGGCACTGGCGTGGTGATGGCCAGCGCGCCACTGTCGCTGCGCGAAATTGCGGGCTTGCATCCGACCGCTTCCAATCGGGAGGACGGCGTAGCTGCAGCGATCGACCAATTCATATTGAGCAATTCATATTAAACAGCGCAATTAATCAACCAGTAAGGAGAAACCATGGCAAATCGAACGGCAGTGATCCAAACAAACAAAGGGACGATTCGAGTCGAGTTGTTGGAGTCGGATGCACCCAAGACCACTGAGAACTTCATTACACTCGCTGAGCGTGGCTACTACGACGGCATCATCTTTCACCGCGTGATCAAGGGTTTCATGATCCAGGGTGGCGATCCGACGGGCACCGGGCGGGGTGGCGAATCCGCATGGGGCGGACGGTTCAACGATGAGATCGATCCGAGATCGCTTGTGTACCAGCGCGGTTATAAAGCAGGCACGATGGCCATGGCCAATGCTGGTCCAAACACAAATGGATCGCAATTCTTCATCATGCACGCCGATTATCCGTTGCCACCGAGCTACACGATCTTTGGAAAGGTGACTGAAGGTCAGGACGTGGTGGATGCGATTGCGACCACACAGACTGCGCCTGGAGATCGACCGGTGTCGGAAGTGAAGATGGAGAAGGTGACGATCGAGTAACGCGGATTGTGCGGATCTTAAAAGAGATTTACGCGGATCATAAGGGAAGCGAGCCGTGGCCGAGGCGAGTCGCATTGCGAATTGCGTCGGTCACGTATTTCTTTGCGGCGCTGACTGCTTCCTCGAGGTTCAAGCCTTTTCCGAGACAAGCAGCAAGTGCGGCAGACAAGGTGCAACCCGAGCCGTGCACTTCACCGGCATCGATGTAATCAGTCCGAAACTCCGTAAAGATTCCGTTTTCCGTTAAGAGGACGTCGAGCGCTTGCGCATCGATGTGCCGGTGTCCGCCCTTTACTAAAACTGCACGCGCGCCGAGTAGTTGAATTGCTTCTGCCGCGCGTCGCATGTCTGCTTCGCTCTGAATGGTTATGCCGGTGAGCTTTTCTGCCTCCGGAATATTCGGTGTAACTACGCGCGCGAGTGGAAAGAGCTCGCTCTTCAGAATCTCAAACGCCTCTTCGTCGATCAGCACATCGCCTGACGTTGCTACCACCACTGGATCGACAACCGGTGCAGGCAGTTTTTCTGCCGCAAACAATCGAGCGACTTCCGCAACGATCTCGGCTGTCGGCAACATTCCTGTTTTCGCTGCGGCCACATTCAGATCCTGGACGATCGGCTCAACCTGCGCTCGCAGACTCGCGGCGCTCTGATGCTCGGCGCCAAACACGCCAGTCGTGTTCTGAAAGGTGATCGACGTTATCGCCGCCGCAGGAAAACAGCCGAACGCGGCGATCGTTTTGATATCGGCAACGATCCCCGCCCCTCCCGAAGGATCAAGCCCCGCAATAGTAAGCACCACAGGTTTCATTGTCGTTCTCGGATCGAGGCTTCAATATACTTTCGTCTAATATCTTTGACGGTGTCGTTCATCTTCTCTGGATCGTTGAACAGACGAATTGCCGCAACACCGCTGGCGCCCGCCTTGAAGCAATCCGTCACGTTGTCGAGCGTGATTCCCCCGATCGCAATGACGGGAATGTCATCAACTGCCCCAACTACCTCACGTAGCTTGCTCAACCCCTGCGGTGGTCCGTAGGCACGCTTCGATTCGGTTTCGAAGATCGGGCCAAAGACAACGAAGTCAGCACCCAGAATCGACACCGCTTCCGCCTCTGAAACATAATGTGTCGAGACACCGATTAAAAATTTCTCGTCCACTCCCGGCGCGGGCGGAGGAGTTGGCGTACCCTCGTAATAGCGTTGCCAGGGTACTCCAGTCCAAGGACCTCCGCACTTTTCGTAGAATGATTGCAGGTTCAGATGTGCACCATCAGCGCCAGAGTCCCAGGCAATCTCGGGTCGACTGTTCACGATCAAACGCGTCTTGCTGCCACGCGTGATTTCCACCGCACGACTCGTGAGCTCATGAAGAACCCCGTCCAGCAACGTCTTCTCACGTATTTGAAAAAGAGTAACTTCTGCGTCTACGGCAGCTCGAACGAGCCGGAGGATGTCTGCGAATTGCGGATCGTCAGGAGTTGTTTGCGGATTCGTCGCGCCGCTCGTGATCGGATAGATAATCGGAAGTGGAAGCTTCAGCGGCATTGTTCGTTGACTTCTTAGACGAACTCGTCTCGTTTTGCAAAGCGACGACGGTGCGTTTGAAGTTGAAGATCTCCCAGAAAGCGATTCCGAGATTCAAAAGCCCGATACCGCTCACCGCGCCGCGGACCCAACCCGAAGCAACCACTGCCTGCAATCCCTGAATGCCCGTCTTGCGCGCGGCATAAAGCAGAAAATAATTGTTGCCCCAGTCGCTGATTCCCCACATTCCGTGCGGCCACCATGGCGCCACAGTGAGAAAGATACCAATCTCGAGGCACAGGATGATGTAAAAGATAACGCTTAATTTCGCTGACAACTGCCTATTCCTGTTTCTGCCTTAACTGACTCAATTTCTCCGCCACTTCGCGATACCCAACGTCGACGCCGTAAACTTCTGTATAAAACTCACGTGCCTGTTTCAAGTCGCCGAGTTGCTCGTATGCTGAAGCTAACTCATAGCGCAATGCCTGATACTCGTCTTCACTGTGCCCGGGCGCCTGGAGTCCCTTCTTGAACCAAAGCACCGCTGCTTCCGGCATTCCCTTGTGAATGAAGCAATGCCCAAGCATGTTGCAACACTGAAGGAATCGCGACGTCCCATCGCTCGGCTTCACCAGACTCGCAGAGGTCTGGAATTCCTGGATGGCCTCGTCCATGAGATCCATCTCTTTATACGCCGTACCCATATTGTAATGGGTTTCGTAATCTTCGCGAACCTCGTCGCCCTCTTCGGCCGCACGAAATTCTTCAAAGAGCTCGGCGAGACCTGCGTCAATTGACGGCGAGACAGGCTTGGCCGTGCCAACATTGTTGCCGCCGTCCCCGGCAAGTGCTTCATACGCGGAATCGTCGGCGAAAGTTATCGTTTCAGTCACAGGCGTCGCAGCTACTTCTTCGGTTCCGCCAAACTCAAATACCGCGGGCGCCTCAGGTTGCTTATCTCTCCCGGCAAGCTTCTCACGCCGTGCTTGAATGTCCGGATGCGGGCCGAACTGCCTTTCGAGCATCTCGAGCGTGTCAACGGCAATATCCGAGTAACCCTGTGCGATGTAGAAATCAACGCTCTCGAGCTCCTGCCGCATCATGTTATCGTGCCGCGCTCCATCAGCCGGACTGTCTTCGGAGGCGCCGGGGGCGGGTGTGTCGACCGGAGTAACGATGCTGAAGTCGACTTCCTGAAAATCGTTTGCGGAAGTTGCGAATGGCGCCGCTTTCTCGTCGTTCAGATCTGCGAAAGACTGTTCGTTGAGATCCGCGAACGACGAAGTCGGATCGCTAAACGTGGCCGCGGCGTTGGTCTCAAATTCGTCTGCTGCCGCGACTGGCGCTGCCGGCGCAATCTCGTCCTCGTCCTGAACGACTGCAAACGTTTCAAACTGCGGAACGTCACTTTCCGGTTCCGGCAACGGTGCAAAATCTTCCACAGTCTCTTCCTGCAAACCACCGAGAAGATTGAGACGATCGAGATAGCGTTGTTCGTCAGGCGCGAGTCGTACGAGCTGTGTCAGCGCGTAGCGTTCTTCATCAACCAGCTCCGACGCTTCGGCGGATTCCGCGAGTCGCTCGAGCGAGGAACGCAACGCGTCCATATCGCGTTGCCACCAGTTGATGCGAACAAGCATTCGCAGCGCAGCGACGTGATCGGGATTGCGATCCAGAACCTGATTGACTATTTCCAGCAGCTCGCGTTCTTCCCGACCTGCGAGCATGCGCTCGATGATCGTCGAGAGAATGCGAATCGTTTCGTCTACTTCACCGAGTTTTAAATAAAGACGTGTGACCGGCAGAAACTGCGTATAGTTCGAAGCGTCCTGGGCCATCAACAGCGACGTGGCTTTCTCGGCGCCTTTTGGATCTTCGGCCTCGAGATACGCGCGCGCGAGCATCGAGACGAGTTCGTTGTCTTCTTCGTTAGTCTCGACAACGCGCTCGAGCACCTCTGCGGCTTCATCGGCTGTGCCTCGCGCGATGTGAGTTTCAAGCATGCCGCGCAGTGCCTCTCGATCGTCGCGCACGAGCTGCAACGCTTTCGAGTAAGCATCAAGCGCCTGGTCCTGTGATCCGATGTGGTGAAAACGATTTGCGGCTTGCACAAACGCGGCTGCCGCCTCACGCCTCATGTTTTCTTTTAGATAGCCATCGGCGAGTTTCAGACGGATTTCAGTGTTGTTGGGATCGAGGTCGGCAATCTTGTGCAGGATTTCGAGCGCGCGCTTATTGTCGCCCGAGCGTGTATAACCGTCGGCAACTACGAGATATTGCGAACGTGCGTCGTGGACCAGTCCCTGAGTGGCGTAAAGCTCTGCAAGCTTAAAAGCTACAATTGGATCGCGCGGCCGAAGCCGCTCGATCTTCTTGTACATCGCGATCGCTTTTAAATTGAATTCCTGGTTGCTGTAGTGTTGGGCAATGCGTTCAAAGCAGTGGATTGCCTCCTCTTTTTTGCCCGAACGCACGTAAAGATCACCCAGCATGTTCAAGGTAGTGAGATCGTCACCGTCGTTATCGACGATTTGACGATACTCCTTGATTGCTGCGTTGATCTTCCCTTGGGACAGGAATTTCTCAGCGGCTTTTAGGACCTTAGCTTTTTCGAAAGCCATCAGGAATTCTTAGTTCGTTAGTACGATTGTCGGCGGCGTTAATAGTAGCAGCGGGCAGCGGGACAATGCCATTCCAGTTAAGCGCGCGTTCTTACTCGACTTTAGCAACTTCCGGCAAAACAGCCGCGAGATACGCTAACATGCGTAAATAAAGGGTGTCAACGCAAGTATTTCTGCAAAAAAGCTATGTCCGCAACCGATCAAAATTCGCGCGGCAAACTGGGACAGCAAATTGCTCTCGCCGGACTCGCTATCTACGTTGCATCTGCGCCGCATTCAGTGGCGGCGAGTGCAATTGGCGTCGGAATTGCGGGACTCGGATGGTTGATCAGAACGCTCAGCACCGGAAATCTGGGTCTGCGGCGGTCGAAATTTGACCTGATCATCGTCTTTTCACTGCTTTGGACAGCTCTTTCCGCACTGCTTTCTGAAGAACCCCGCATCAGCATCGCCAAGCTTCAGGCGTCGTGGTGCGCTTTTCTCTTTTACCTGGCCCGCGCGACGATCACGCGCTCGTCAGCACTCGCTTTGACTGTGTTGTTGATTGTCTCCGGTTCGGTGGGAGGACTCTATAGTGCTTTCGATCTGTTGCGTGGACGTGGAGTGGTGGTTGAGGCGATTGCGGCGAACAGCCCATTGCGAGAGGTCGGGATTCAACCGGGCGACACGATCTGGCAGGTCAATCGTCGTCGTGTTTATTCGACAACCGATGTCGATCGATTACTGGCTGAAGCGCCGGTGAACACGCCGGTATCAGTAGGAATCATCTCGCGGGGTGAGCAGGTTGAACGTTCATTCACTCGCACTCAGCCAACCGCCTCGGGCGTAGTTGGAACTGAGCGTAATCATCACTTTCGCGCCTCGGGTTGGACTCGTCACTACCAGACGTTTGCAGAGTTGATGCAAATGATTGCGCTCCTCGCCCTTGGTCTCGCGCTTGCCAATTTACGTAATCACGGTCCAAACAAATATTTTAGAGTCGCGATCGTGGCTGCAGCATTGTTGACCGCTGGCCTTGTGTTCACGGCGATGAGAACCGTCATCGTTGCGTTTGTGATCGGCGCGACCGTTATTGCGCTGCGATCGTTGCGCGGGAAGATGAAGATCGTTTTTACGTTTGCATTCTTTTTTGTGCTGGCTTTCGGCGCTGTGGTTGTGTGGCAGACACGCGATCCAAGTGCTCTCTTGCTGGGTGACTCGAGCTCTTCACTGCGGATGCAGGTTGCTCGTGTTGGTCTGTCGCGGATTTTGATTCATCCGCTCTTTGGACACGGCATGGATGCGATGCAGAAGCACTGGACCGAATGGGGTTTTCCCGGCAAAGACATGCTTCACCTGCATTCGACGCCTCTACAACTGGCATTCGATCGTGGACTGCCGATGCTGGCGCTTTGGCTGTGGCTGATGATCGCGTTCTGGTTGTTTATTGCTCGTGCGGAAAGGGCTGCGGCTGATCAGAGCGATACGCATTCTTACGGAATTCTGCTGGGCATTCTTGGCGCTTTGACAGGATTTCTCGCGAGTTCGTTGGTGAATTACAACTATGGCGATGCTGAAGTGGCGATGATGTTTTGGTTCTTGATGGGAATTAGCCACGGATTACACGGATTGAGAACGGATAATCCGTAATCAATCCGTTAAGATCCGTGGCTGGCTTTACCGAGGTTCTGCGCCTTCAACGCGAAGATTATTCGTCACCGAAAACACACCCGGAACACGATTCGCCGCGAGGTAAGCAAGGTTTCGATCACCGCTGCCGGAGACCACACCCTCCAGTGTCACATGTCCACGATTGACGACTATGTGCAGCGATGGATTCGCACCCTGCAGGTAACGATAGAGTCCACCCATCTGTGCAATCGATCGATATGTAGCTCTGCGAAGTCGATCATCCATGGGTGACAATGGCAACACCTCAATGTTATTCACCACGCGCGTCACACCGGCGAGTCTCTTCACTCGGCCGGCGGCGTCAGAACGCGTCGACGAACGCACTACTTGGCCATATAGGGTAACCGTCCCCCCGTTGATGCTGTATGCGAGATTATCGAATACGCCGTAGTAAGGAAGCGTCACCAGCTCACGCCGAACCTGTCTGGCAAGCTGCGGGTTGGTCGCACCCTGAGCCATCGCTACGGCCGGTATGACAGCGAGTAACAGCGTCGCAAAAACGCTGATTACAAGCCGTGAAATTGAGTAATTCTTTGTGTTTGTCATCCTTTAAATTCCCCCCATTCCTTGAAGATTAGATAGACACTCGAGAGCAGTGGTTGGTTACGAAAATGGCGATTCTTTGCTACGATTTCCATCCAAATGACACGACCACAAACAACAGAAGCTGCTTCCTACTATTTCAACTATATCGACCTTATAACCAGCGACGAGATCGTGCCCGCGATTGAGAGTCAGTTGGAGGAAACTGTCCAGTTTCTTCAGGGCATTTCGAAGGAACAAAGCCGGCACTCTTATGAATCTGGAAAGTGGACGATTCGCGAGGTTCTGAATCATGTAAACGACGGAGAACGGCTCTTTCTCTATCGTGCGTTCTGGTTTGCACGCGGATTTCAGGACGCGCTCCCCAGTTTTGACCAGGATCAGGCGGTCCAGTCGGCACACGCGAACAATACTTCCTGGACGGATTTGGTCGAAGAGTTCAGGACCGTCCGGCTGGCAACTATCTCGTTTTTCAAGAACCTTCCGGATGAGGCGTGGTCAAAGACTGGAGTCGCCAGTGATTATCCGTTCACCGTTCGTTCGCTGGCTTACATTATTGCCGGGCACGTCGCCCACCATCGAAACGTCCTTACCGAGCGGTATCTTAGACAGGATTAACAGGATTTGAGCAGGATTTACATGATTTTTCGGAATTCCTGAAAAATACTGTCAATCTTTAATCTTGTTTTACACACCCCATCGGGTGTACTCTGGAGCCCTGCGGAGATCACTCACTCCGGCTCTAAAGTCCGCAGGCCCCTATCCACCACACCCACTCCAGGAGAATCGCGGATGAAAAGGTGCCCCCAGTGTGAGTTTATTTACGAGGACGACCAGAGTCTTTGCGATATGGATGGAGTTCTCCTCGTCTTCGATTCTCGCACTCTGCCCAATACGCACGCGCTGACAACCACCAAGGCTCCGCCAAAGCGGAACCGCGCCGTGCCCGCGTTTGCCACCTTGATTCTCGCCCTCGTGCTGGGGATGGTTTACTTCGTTTCCACACAACGGAAAGCGGCACAGACCGCGTATACGCCTGCAACCGTCGAAAGCAGCGCAAATCCCGCGCCTGCTGAAAGTCCAGTGCAGGTGTCAGCGCCCGAGCCAGAGCCTCAACCGCCGGTTGAGGAACCAAAGGAACCGAAGACCATCGTAAAACCTGCGGCAGCCGCAGCACCTGTGAAAAAGGCTTCGACAAAAACTGCCAGTAGTTCACAAACCAAACCTGCTACCGCAGAAAAGAAAGAAGATAACAAGGTAGGTTCAATCCTCAAGAAGACCGGTCGCATTCTCAAGAAGCCCTTCAAGTTCTAACATCATGTAACCCTCTTAATCCTTTCCCATGAAGCGTTGCCCCCAATGTCTCTTCCTCTTTCCTGACTCGGACGAAAAGTGTGACTTCGATCAAACGACGCTCGAGGTCGTTGACGACTCAGCAGTTGAATCCGCGACTCGCCCGAAGAAAAGCCGCGCTCTGTTTGTCGTTGCGGGAGTTGCACTGATTCTGGGTGTGTTAGCGGTAGCGCTCTACTACGAATTGGGCCGGCAATCACAAAAAGCATCAGCCGCAACTGAAAGCTCCAACGAAGTTCCGCCAGTTGCCACACCTTCGCCGGCATCTTCACCATCGCCGTCGCCAGTTCCCTCGCCTTCACCATCACCTTCACCTGCTGCTTCACCGAAAGCTTCTCCATCAATTTCGACCGCCCATACACGTGCGACGGGGGATCCAGTCTCGACCAGTGGACCGGGAATCGGAACCCGACAGGGTGGTAAACCCGTAATAATGCTGACCAGCGGCGGAAAAATCGATGCCGACGAGGTCTGGCGGACCAAAGATGGTGTATGGTACCGCCGCAACGGGATTGTCACCCTGCTGAAACGCGGCCAGGTGAAGAACATCGTGACGCGTTAAGCAACCGAGTTCACAAGTTAATAGGAGGGCGAGTATGAGAATACCGGCTTTCATTTTGGCTTTGGCTCTGATTCTTAGCGTGGCCCTTTCCTGCAAGCTCGGTGAACGACTTGCAGGCGATAAGAATGCGGGCACTGTGAGCACGCTTTGGTCCGACGTGCCACCGTTCGAGGGCGCGACGAAAGCAGACCTCGAGATTCCTCTGGGAGCGCGCCTCTTCATTCGCGGCATGATGCAAGGCAAGGTTAACTTCATCTCATTCAAGACAAATAAGACGGCGCAGGAAGTGAAGGATTTCTATACCAAGGAACGTATGAAGGCGGCCGGCTGGAACGCCGACGAGAGGGGATGCGTCGGCGATACGGAAGATGAGCAGAATAACCACGGAGTCGTGTGTCTCTATCAACGTAAAGACGGCGGCAAGGACGAGGGACTGGCAATCATCGTCGCCCAGGACGAGAAACTTCCCGAGACCAACATCTTCTACGCCCGCATCGACATGACGAAATAGATCCCTTTTTTTGTGCCTTTTTGTGGCAAAACACAGGACGGCGGTGTTTCACCGTTAAGGAGAAATCTATGAGGAAAGCCTTTGTCGCTGTTCTTATCGTCCTGCTCGCCGCCGCCAGCGCACTGCCGCAGAGCTTCACGCTCGATTCATTTGCAAAAGCCAAGACTGTGCTTGACCGCTCGATTGCGGCGTACGGCGGGCCTGAAGCGCTGAACTCGATCGGAAACGTCTCGATAAAAATCGCTGGTGAGTCAGTGCATCGAAATCAGAGCCGGCGTCCCGGCGAGATGGATCGAACTGAATACAACGGCGAACTAGTGCTCGACGTGAAAAACTCGCGCGCGATGCAGACGCAAAAGGGACACTACCCCGGCGGTTTCAACTGGCATCAGGGCTTCGTTGTCGATGCAGGCAACCGGACAAGCTTCGATCTGATTCGTAAAACTTCGAACCCACCCGGACAGATCACGCCAGCCATTTTCAAAGCCAACAGTCGCTGGCTGCCTCAACTCGTCCTCTTGAATGTGCTCGAGAGGCAGGACACGCTGCGTTATCTCGGCAAAGCGGAGTATGACAAACGACCACACGAAGTGATCGACTATGTCGGCAGCGAAGGCTCACGTCTCGCTCTCTACATCGATCAGGAAACCGGTCTGCTTTCAAAGTATGAGACGATCGGCACGGATCGTTTTTCCGGTGACTCTGTTTTTGAGACTCGCTTTACCGGCCAGCGTAAAGTCGGTAACTACATGGTTCCCGCTCGCCGTATGAATGCCATCAATGGTGAAATAACAAATGACTTCGGACTCGCAGAGGTCACATTCAACACCGAGCTTCGTCCGGAAACTTTTAAGGTGCCCGAGGGAATGCGTGCAGTTACCTTCCCGACTCCCACGCCGGTTACTAAACACGCGGAAAAGATCTACACGACGAGTGCCGGTGGTTATAACGTCTTGTTTGTAGACTTCAGCGATCACATCTTTGTGATGGAAGCGCCGGGCAATGATCGCGTCTCGCTACAAGCAATCGAACAGATCAAGAAGACGATACCGAACAAGCCGATCAAGTACGTTGCCGTGACGCATCATCACGACGATCATGCCGGCGGTATTCGCGCGTACATGGCCGAAGGCGCGACGCTGATCATCGTTCCGGGTGAGGAAGCGTTCTTGAAGAAGGTGAGTGCGGTGCGTTTCAAGGTGGATCCGGACACGTTGACGCGGAACCCGCGCGAGCCGAAGTTTGAACCGATTCAAAATGGAAAGCGCGTTTTGACTGACGGGACCACAACTGTCGAACTCTACGACATCGGTGCCGGCCCACACACCGAGGGCATGCTCGTCGCATACTTTCCGGATCATAAGTTCATCTATCAGGGCGACCTTCTCAACCGCCCATCGAACGGAGACTTTCCGATCGCGAACGACACTTCAGCTCACTTCTTGAATTGGATTGATTCGAAGAAACTTGCAGTCGAAGTCACAATCCCAGTCCACGGCACCCCGACTACGATTGCAGAGTTCCGCAAAGCGGTCGCGGAATTAAAAGCAAATTAAGCTCTCACGCAAAGACGCGGAGAACGCAAAGAACTTTCGAGTTTTCTTTGCGTTCTCCGCGTCTTTGCGTGAAAACACACTTAGCGCAACAAGTCGAGTAGCTCTGTGTGCCCACCGTGCTCGGCCCAGCCGGCGGCGGTTGAGCTGACCTTGGTGTCCTTTACATCTCGATGAGCGCCGTGGTCGAGGAGGAACTGGACCATCGGGCGGTGTCCGTTAAGAGCGGCGTAGTGCAGGCCGGTGCCGGCGAAATCAAACCCGCCGGGGATGACATTGATCTCCGCACCTTTCTCCAGCAGCAGTTTCGCAGCGTCGATGTGTCCGTGCATACACGCATAGACGAACGCGTTGTTGACGATCCCCTGACGATCCTGCGACCACGCGTTGACGCGGTCCGAAAGTGATTCCTTTCCTTTCGGAGGATGATTCGACGCGGCGATTGTTTCGAGATCACCCCAGGGCCAGTTAATCCGACCCGCTTTGGGCTTCAGGCTTCCATCCGAATTGAAATAACCCTCGATGAGATCGACACGGCCGAGCCCGGCAGCCGTGCGAATGTTCTGAATCTTTGCGCCACGTTCGAGAAACAACTCGATCGCGTTTCTGCTGTTCCAGTACAACGCTTCTTCCAATGGCGTCCAACCGCCTGTGCCGTCGACAGCTGCTCCACGATCGAGCAACAGTTCCGCAACCGGCCGATTGTCGATGCTGCCTGCCGCAACGAGCGGTTCATTCAATTCAGCGCCCGCATCGATTAAGACTTTCGCCATCTCGACAGCGTTCGGTTTGTCTTTGCCGTCTAACACCAGACACTGAAGCAACGTCGGATGGCTCCGCGTCGATCGCGAAGTCGCCAGAGCGGGATCCGCGGCGACAAGCTCCTTAAACTTCTCCAGGTCACCGGCTTTAATTGCCGCCATGGCTGGGTGAAATCTCTTTTCCATACTTACCTTCTTCCACAGATTATAAGTTTACGCAGTTGACCGATATAATCTCACGCATATGCCAACTAAGGATCCACTAGCTACCTCAGGACTTCCCACATTTAAACGGGACGACGCATCGAAGCCCAGTCCGTCGCTTGAGCCAAAGTTCTTAATACTCGTCGTCGACGATTCCCCAGACAACCTCGCGATGATTAGCCTCGATCTTCAGCAACAAAATTACAGAGTCGTAACCGCAATTAACGGCGAAGATGCAATCAAAATAGCTGCACAAACAAATCCCGATCTGATTCTGATGGATATCAATCTGCCCGAGTTGGATGGGTTGGCGGCAACACGCAGAATCCGCGATATCGACACACTGAAAGGTGTACCCGTGGTCGCTCTCACAGCTTTTGGAACCGAAGGCTTTCAACGCGCCGCTTACGACGTCGGCGTGGATGGCTATTTAACCAAACCAATCGACCTCGATCGCATGCACCAACTCATCGCTCGTCTTCTCTCAGCGGGCGACTCCGGCACTTTGCGAAGTCAGGCTTCGTGAACTATTGCCGCCGTCAGTGTTGCGTGATAGTCTGCCCTCCACTTTCCCCATTCCGCAAACCTATAGGAGACATCGAGATGAAACTCACTGTGAGGCTTCTTATCGTTGCCACACTCGGCCTGCTGCTCTCTCTGACGCTGATCGATCACTCGCCGGCAGCCAAAGCGGCGCCGCTCGATCTCTCCGGAGAACTTCATGGCGCGCCTTACCGGATCAGAGTGCCGGAAGTCTGGAATGGAACACTGCTCATCTTCGCTCACGGGTACCGTGACAAGGCTGATCATCCAGGCGAGATCGATAATCGAAATGCCGACATTGCACCAAACGCGGCGCTCGAAGCTCCGTTGCTCGCGCAAGGTTTTGCTCTTGCCGGAAGCGCTTATAAAGACAATGGCTGGGCAGTTGGAGACGCAATCCAGGACACAAAGAATCTCGCAGTCTTCTTCCGCGAAAACGTTGCAAAGCCACAACGAACGATCATTGTCGCCGCTTCGCTCGGAACATTCGTCGGTTACAAGAGCATGGAACAGTTCAACGGGATCTACGACGGCGCACTCTGCCTGTGCAGTGCCGGCGCCGGCGCGACTCGTCTGTGGGACAGCGGCGTACCACTTTATCTCGCTTACGACGTCGTCTTCGGAATCCCTCCATCGTGGGGAACAGTTGGTGAAGTCAGAAACGACATCGACTTCGACACTGAAGTGCTCGCGAAACTCGCGCCCGAGCTCAGCAACATCGCAAACTTTCCTAAGTTTGAATTTCTTCGACTGGTGGCCAAGAATCCCGGTCGCGGCATTACGCCGCCACCGCCACCCGCGTTCTTTCCAGGCTGGGCTGTGACTGACTTTTTCTTCATCACTGAAGCGCGCGCGGAGTTACAACGTCGTGCGGGTGGTCCAATCGTTCAGAACCTCGATCAGAGTTACGATCTCCTTGCTGCTGAAAAGGCTTATCTCGCCGGCATCGGACTGCCAACACCCGTGGTGGATGCGTGGCTCGCACAAATGAACGCACGACGAAACATCGAAGCAAAACAGTCGGCGAGAAATTACGTGCGCAACAACACTGACTTCAACGGACGTGTTCGCAATCCGATTCTGAGCGTACACACGATCATCGATCCATTGCTGGTGGTTGCGAATGAACAGGCATACGCGGAGTTGAATGCGGCGGCCGGAAAACAGGAACTGCTTTTTCAAACATTCACGACCGGCGTCGGTCACTGCAACTTGACTGGACCCCAGGTCCTGACTGCGATTGGCGCGATTGACACGTGGGTGCGCACCGGAGCACGTCCGACGGCGGCGGCATTTCCGAATGCGCTGGGATTCAATTCGGCTTTCGTTCCACCGCCGTTCTAAGTAGTTGAGTGTCTCTTTGGAGTGCGGTGACTTGTCACCGCTTTGGTAAAAATACCAAAGCGCCAACAAGTTGGCGCACTCCAAGGGGCAATCCTGTAGAATAACGCACGAGCCCTCTGGCTATATCTGAGAGTTCTCTCGAAGGGATCGTGCGGTGAGTTCTTCGATTTCATTAACCAACGCCGTTACTTCCGGTGACGAAAGGACTGTGTCCGCCTTGCTGGCTAACGGCGCGGACGTAAACGAGACTACGAACGGCGGTCAAACGGCCCTCATCCTCGCCGTCATATTCGGTCGCACAAATCTTGTACGAATGTTGATGAATGCGGGCGCCAATCCGCAGTTGCGCGACAATCTCGGTCTTAACGCGGTCGAGTGGGCACAACGCAGAGGACTCCACGAAGCGTACGCTATCCTCACGACCCGTCCTGAACCTACCACTCGACCCAGCCGAATCGTGATTCCTGTCGAAGAGACAGAGAAGTCGGTCGTTGAAACGCCCCCAGCTCCGCGTAATGATGAAGCAAAGAGTACCGGTTCTGATGGCGAAAAGAGTCAACGTTGGGTCGAGGGAGTAAAGCAACGGCTTGATGAGCAAGCCATGCGCCGGCTCAATCGGAATGAATTGCCGCTCGAGCGGCCTTTAGTTAGCGAGGAGCCACCCCCACCGCCGGAACCGCCGAGAGAAACGATGATTACCGGTGCTCCGAGGATTTTGGCGCCACCACCGGTCGAGCCTGGTAAATCAGCCAAGCGCAAGCGATGCCCACAGTGCAACGAGATCTACAACGCGGATCTGGTCGCGTATTGCTCTCAACATATGGTGCCCCTCGTTGACCTGGATGCACCCATCGTCGCAGAGGCGCCAAAAACAAAAAATGGCGCAATGTTTTGGATACTGCTAGTCATCACTCTCGCCGGCTCGATCGTCCTGGGCTCACTCATAACCACTTACGTGTACAGATCAAACCAGGCTGCTAGCCCTGTCGCCGCTGAACAACAGCCGACAGTGCAAAAAGGCACGCCTGAAGTCGGCACAGAACTGGCCGGCAAAGCGGTTTCATTACCTGAAGCTGAATGTCCTATGAGGGGAGCGGAAACGATGTCCGGCACCGTGACAGTTCGGGTCCTGGTCGACAGGAGCGGACAGGTTAGCTGGGCGCGCGGATCCGGCGGCGACTGGCTCATGCGCGGCTGCTCAACAGAAGCCGCGATGAAATCAACCTTCGACCCGCAAAAACTTCGCACCCGCGAAGTCGAAGGAACGATCACCTACACGTTCAAGCCTTAAAACCAGCCACAAAAAAGCACAAAAGGCACAAAATAGTTAGTTAGATCATTTTGTGCCTTTTGTGCTTTTTTGTGGCTGGTTCTATTCTTTGTGGCATGGTCGACTCCCAGCAGACCCGCATCCTTCCGGATGAGCTGCGCACGACTGTTCCCCTCCTGGGCACAATCCTGCGTGACCGCTATCGACTCGACAGCGAACTCGGTCGCGGTGGCATGGGTACCGTCTATCGCGCCACGGATCTCGAGCTCCAAAGAGAAGTCGCCGTCAAAGTTCTCGCAACCACTGCGCAGAATTCCGATGCGCGTGAACGCCTCGTGCGCGAGGCGCGCGCCGCAGCCGCACTAAATCACCCGCACATCGTCACCATTCACGACGTCGGCGAAGCGAGTGGATTTCCATTTCTGGTGATGGAGCTCGTCGCAGGTCCGCGTCTCTCCCAGGCACGTCCAACTGAAATCACGCGCATCGTCAACATCGCAGTTCAGATTTGTGACGCACTCGAACACGCACACAACAATCAGATCGTTCATCGTGATCTGAAACCTGATAACGTGCTGCTATCAGGAACGAGCGCGGCAAGCAACGTCAAACTTGCGGATCTCGGACTCGCTCTACCTGCTTATGGCGCACGCATCTCGCGCGCAGGTATCATCGTCGGCACAGCCGCATACATGGCGCCCGAACAAGCGTTGGGCCAGACAGTCGATGGTCGCACAGATCTCTACGCGCTTGGCGTTTTGCTTTATGAATTGACGACCGGGCGCGTGCCTTTCACCGGCGACGATCCGCTGACGATTGTTTCCCAGCACGTTCACGCGCACATTGTTCCGCCGCGCGTGCTTTGTCCTGACATTCCACCCGCTCTTGAAACACTCATCGTTCGGCTGCTCGCGAAAGATCCCGCACAACGTTTCGGTACGGCGGCTGAAACTCGCGCTGCGTTACTCGATTCACTAAAGAACACCGAATCGGTACCTACTGAAACGGCGCCGGTGGTTGCGATTCTCGACGCGCTTTCACGTGGCCGGTTGGTGGGACGAAGTACCGAGCTCGCGGAGGCACGCGAGTTATGGCAACGCGCTCGCGAAGGACGCGGACATGCTGTGCTTCTCAGCGGCGAGCCTGGCGCTGGCAAGTCTCGTCTTGCGCGCGAGGTCACGATCCAGGCCGCGGTTGACGGCGCACTCGTGCTTTCTGGCGGCTGTTACGAGTATGAAGCGGCCACGCCCTACCTCCCGTTTGTAGAGGCATTTCGGCGCTGGGTGCGTGAAGAAAACGATGACAAAAAACTACGCGAGAGTCTCGGTGAAACCGCAACCCAGATCGCGAAACTCGCTCCCGAGATCGAAACGCGACTCGGTCCGTTTCCTGAACGACAGGAGCTGGCAGCACACGAAGAACGTTTGCTCTTCTTCGATGCTGTCGTGAAAGTGTTTTCCAACATCGCACGGCGGCAGTCGTTGCTCTTTTATGCGGACGATTTGCATTGGGCCGATCGCGGCACGCTCTGGTTGCTGGGCCATCTACTGCGTCAGCTACGTAATGAGCGCGTCCTGATTCTCGGCGCTTATCGAGAAACTGAACTCGACCGCGCGCACCCGCTTGCGAAATCCCTTGTCGACTGGAATCGCGAGCGTTTAATAACACGCATCGCGCTGCGTCGCTTCAATGAATCTGAAACGAGCGATCAACTCGGCGCGCTGCTTGGTGAACAGGTCAGTGGTGAGTTTGCGGTTGCTGTTCATCGCGAAACAGAAGGCAATCCGTTCTTTGTCGAGGAAGTATTGAAGGCACTCATCGAACGCGGCTCGGTGCGGCGTGAGAGTGGACGCTGGCGGCGTTGTGATGTGGACGAGATGCTGATTCCACAGAGTGTGAAAGAAGCGATCGGCAATCGTTTGGATCGAGTCAGTCAGGACACGAACGAAGTGCTGCGTGTGAGCGCGATACTCGGCAAGGTCTTCACGTTCGAAGAATTGTCAGCCGCAGCCCAGCAAAGCGAAGACACGCTGCTCGACGCTCTTGATGAAGCTACCGGCGCACAACTGATCGCGGCCGGCTCAGGCGATACATTCAGTTTCACACATGACAAGATTCGCGAAGTGCTTTACGAAGAATTGAATCCGATCCGTCGCCGTCGCCTGCATCGTCACGTCGCCGAAGGATTGGAACGCAAGTGCAAAACGTCTCCGTGTGCAGTCGAGAAGCTGGCTCATCACTACATTAAAGCCGGCGATCATCAACGTGGTCTCGAATACGCTAAACAGGCAGCCGCCGAAGCAGCGCGTGTTTTTGCATTCGACGAAGCGATTGCCGCGTACGGCCGGGCTTGTGATTGCGCCGAAGCTCTCGGACTGACTGACGAGCAAGTGGCGCAGGAAGAAGCAATCGGCAAAGCCTTCATGCTACACGGCGACACGATCCTCGCTGCCGAACATTTCGAGCGAGCGCTCGCACTCACGACAGATCCAACCACACGCGTGCGTCTACAGTGCCAGGCGGCAGCATCTCTTGTAACTACTGGCGATCCGCGCGGCAGTGAATACCTGCACGAAGCGCTACAGGTTTTGGATCCGCTGACGAACCCACTTGAAACCGCAAATGCGTTATCAACCGAAGCGCGTTTTCATCATCTCGCTGGTCGTCATAAGAAAGCGATTGAACTGTTGCTGCGCGCCGTTGAACTGGTAGCACCGGCTGCTGAGGGTGACCACGTCAGCCCCTTTACCGCGCAGGTGATTTCTCAGATCTATCCTTACACAGCCGGCGGTTATCAACACTATGGTCTTTACGAGGAATCTGATCACTGGTCACGACGCGCGATCGCGTTTGGCGAGAAGCACAACATCTTGTTTGCACAAGCATCCGGCATCGAGTTTCTCGGAGAAAACTGCATCCATACAGGAAACTTCAAGACCGGCCTCGAGTATGCCGAACGCGAGATCGAGATAGCCAACAAACTGCACTCACGCGAGCGTCGTGCGTGGACGCATTTCTACGCAGCGCAGTGTCGTCTCTTCCTCGGTGAGACGGAGCTTGCAGAACGAGAGTTTCTTGACGGGATCGCGCTCGGCGAAGCGATTGGAGAGAACCGTGCGGTGTCGTTGCTGCGGTCCAGTCTCGCGGTTGCGCAGGCTATTCAGGGTCGTTATGACGAGGCACTGCAAACAGCCGAAGAAACTTTCAAACGCTCATCGCCGAGTTTGTTGTATTCACATTTCGAAGCGCTCAGATGTTTTGCCGAAGTGAGATTTCGTCGTGGCGAGATCGAAGACGCTGAGCAACTCTGCCGCCAGGCAGAAGAACTCGTCGCACCTACTGAGTCGCGTGTGAGTCGCTTATGGCTTGGGCCACTCTACATCGAAGTCTTACTCGCTGCACAAAAGCGCGAAGAAGCCGCGAAACAACTCGCCGCATACCAAACGCTCGTCGCCGACTGCCAATCGCCACGTTTCACCTCCGAAGCCGCACGCCTCGCCACAAAGATTAATTAGCCACAAAAAGGCACAAAAAGCACATAAGCAGGTTTCCTATTTTGTGCCTTTTGTGCTTTTTTGTGGCTGATTTATTCGAGAGATGCCACGATTCTGCAACCTATCGCGCCGCAGGCAGGAGAAAAATGCGAGGCATTCCCCATCCAATAGTTATCCCCCGCAAGAGCAAAGGCGCAAGGTTAAGCTGGTGACTGACCTTGCGCTTTTGCGTTTTTTTGGAGATTTACATACTACTCACCGCATCGCCATTCTTGAGGTAGCGATCGAGAAAGTCGAGAATGCCTTTATACGCGCGGATCTCATTGACCTTCTTCGTGAACCCGTGTCCTTCGTTGTCAAACAACACGTATTCAACAACCCCGCCGCGCTTCTTGATATTCTCAACGATCTCATCCGACTCCGGCTTGATCACACGCGGATCGTTTGCACCCTGCAACACGATCAACGGTTTCACGATCTTGTCGGCATGAAACAGCGGTGACACTGCTCGGAGATTTTCGAGATCCTTACTCGGATCGCCAATCTCCCTGTAAAGCGACTTGCGGAACGATTCCCAGTACGGTGGAATCGATTGCAGCGTGCGGACCCAGTTCGAAACTCCAAACAGGTCAACGCCAACAGCAAACTCTTCGGGCTTGAACGCGAGCGCGGCCAGAACCATGTAACCGCCATACGATCCGCCCATAATCCCGATCTTCCTTTCATCAACATAGCCGAGCGACGCGAGATACTTCTTCGCTTCGATACAATCCCAAAGCGGTTCGCGTCCGTGCTTACCGTCGTCAGAAGTAAAGAACGACTTGCCATATCCGCTCGAACCGCGATTGTTGACGCCCAGCACCGCGTAACCATGATTCACGAGATACTGCGTAAGCGCGCTGTAGCCAACACGCGTTTGCCCACCGGGACCACCATGGACCAGCACGAGTGCCGGAACTTTGTTTGTAGCACTTGCAGTTTTCGGCTTGTAAAGAATCGAAGGTATATCGACACCGTCGAACGATTTGTAGCGAATCACCTGTGAATCAACGAGATCGGCCGGGTTGATTTCAGGATTCAAGCTATCAGTTAGTTTTGTCGCTTTCTTCGTCACGAAGTCGTAGACGTAAAGATTGCTCGGACTGCGATCGCCGTTCAAATAAAACGCCATCAGCTTCTCGCTCGGCGATATATTCACGCCCGTGATGTCTGCGTTCGGAAGTTGCGGCAGACTGACAAGCTTGCCTGTTGCGGTTTCGTAGACCTTGATCTTCGTGCGTGCATCTTCATTGATCGCTGTCACTCGATACTTTCCGTTTTTCGAGAAGTAGGTGTAATTGATGTCCCACGGTGTTTTCTCCACCACATTGCTCTTGCCTGTTGCCAGATCGTAACGAGCGATGTACTTGAATTCGCTGCCGGCATCAGTCAGGTAGTAGAGATACTTTGAGTCAACGTCAAAAGTTTCAGCGCCGTTCCCGACCTCACCAGTATGAGCGGTGATGTTCTTCATCTCTTTGGTCGCAGTGTTGTAAAGCATGATGTCCGAATCGGACGTCGAAGCACCGTTCTTCTGAAAGGCGATGTACTTCTTATCGTCGGAAATCGCGCTGATGTCCAGACCTGTTTCGTCTTTGTAGATCAGCGTAGGTTTGAAGGTGTCGATCGGCATTTCAAAGATATCGAAGTAACGCGCATCTCGTTCATTCGTCGAGTAGAAGAACGACTTGCGGTCCTGGCTCCAGCCGAGAAAATTTGCTTTGACCTTATCGCCTGGCGTGAGGTCGCGTTCGGTGCCGTCCAGCTCGCGCAGGTAGAGGTGTTCGTTTTCGTTGCCGCCGCGATCGTATCGATAAAGAAAGCGCGCGTCTTTCGGGAAATATGAAACGGCGAACGTGCTTTCTTTAGTTGAGTTCGTCAACTGCGCCGCCGCGCCTCCACTCACCGGAACAGAATAGACGTTGTAGATACCCGTCTTGTTTGTGTGGAAAAGAACTGACTTTTCATTGGATGAGAAGGAGCTGCCGCCGATGCGAACAGTGTTCATGAACTGCTCGATGGTGTACTCCTTTACAGGTTGTGTTTTCTTCTGCTGCGCAACCGCGGGCCACGCAGCAATCAACAACATCAGGACAAGCAGTGAAACACGTCTCATGGCAAATCTCCTTTGGTAAATCATGGAAAATCTTGTAAATCCTGTCTAACAAAACCCCGGTAGGACGCTACAGCAAGGTATTCACATCCTGAACATCATACTCGCCGATGAGGTCGATGCCGGACGCGGCGAAACGACGGGCGGCCGCTGTTGCCCGCTCGTCGTGTTCGTGCTCCTTAGACCATTGAGCGTGTTTGATCAGCAATGCAAATTCCATGACCCGGCCTAAAGTGAGGCTGAAACGGCGCGCACCGGACTCGAGTGCAGGCTGACCTGCGCGCACTGCCTCGTTCAACCAACTCGCCGCATGCTGCAAAGCTGAACGTGCAATCTGGGTGTCGCCGGCGTTTTCGAGACATTTCAAAACGGCCGCTTCAAATCTCGCAAATCCGCTTTTTAGATCGTTATCACTACTCTGCAACGCTCGCAGTGTATCGAGGGCGAGCACATTCGTCGTCCCTTCCCAGATCGGGAGCACCTGGCTGTCGCGTAATAACACCGGCAGCCCAGTGTCTTCTACATAACCGGCGCCACCAAACGTCTCGAGCACTTCACTCGCAACCATCACCGACTGTTTGCCTGTCGTGAGTTTCATCACTGGTGTCAACACACGCAGCAGTAGTGCATCATCGTCGCTGATCTCGCGAGTTTCACTGCGACCGGTTAACTCAGCGACATAGAAAGCAAGTTGAAAGGCTCCGGCTGTTTCCGCGAGCAGAGTTGCAAGCGTATCGCGGTGCAACGGTTTCTCTGACAACGACGCGCCGAAAGCTACACGCTTGTGTGCGTAATCGAAACTTAGTGCAAGGCCACGTCGCATGAGAGAGACGGCGCTGATGCCGTTCCACAGACGCGTGATGTTCAGCAACGGCGCGATGTTACGCACGCCGTCAGTCGGACCTTTCACAAGCTGCGCCGGCGTGCCGTCGAGAGTCAACTCAGCCGTGGGAACCTTGCGTGTGCCGAGTTTATCTTTGAGCCGGTTGATTTGTATGTTCTGCGGGCGACCAACATCGTCTCTTGTTTCGAGGTAGAAGAGCGCGAGTCCGCGTCCACCCGGTGGATTGCCTTCCGGACGCGCGAGTGTGAGCGCCATCTGTGAACTGATCGCAGACGTAAACCACTTGCGACCGTAGAGACGAAACACGTCGCCATCCTGTTTTGCAATCGTTTCCGAAATTCCAACATCAGAGCCGCCGGTGAGTTCAGTCATCCATTGACCGGCGGTCCAGAACTCTTGCGGATCACGCGTGATCAGGTGAGGCACCGCGCGATCGATCAACGTTTGATTACCTGAACCGAGCAGAGTGCGCGCAGCGCCATCAGTCATTGCGAGCGGACAACTGTAGATATCCGTCGAAGGCGTGAAGAGATAAGCGAGCGCACACTGATGCACTCTCGAAAGACTGCCATGTCTCAGCTCGTAAGCCGTAGCAACCACGCCATGCTCAGCCGCAATGCGCTCAGCCAAACGCCACAGAGGCGTCAACTCGATCTTGTCAACGCGATTCCCCCACGCATCCCATTGCGTGAGAGTCGGCTCATTCAGCCTGTCAGCTAACTGCAGCTCGTAAAGCTCAGCTCCGGCGAGGCGTCCCATCTCCATGAGCGACTCCTCAATGTCACGCAACACGCCTGGCGCAAGCACGCGCTTGAGATACGAACGCAAAAGCAGGTCGTCGTTGTATTGATTGCCTAGTGTTGGAGGTGACTGCTGAAACATTTATTGAATTTGGTTTCTGACCGTCCGCGTGACTGTAAATTGTCTAGCGTTGTGCTTCAAGTCGTATAACGCGCGGCGAAGCTGTCTGTTACTCCGTTAGTCAGGTCGAGTTGAAACTGTTTTCTAATTAATGCGCCGTATACGACGAGATCACGCGCAAGCATTTGCAGACGCCGAGCCACCTGAGTGTTCGTGAGACCAGACGAATCAAAATCATTCGAGCCGTGAACAGACACTCCGTAGGGCAAACTCCACCCATAGCACTGGCGCACGCTGGTGCGCATCTGTTCCATCACGGTTAAACCTTTTTCATGTGAAGCACAGAGGTAGCCGAAGAGTTTTCCAGCGAACTCGGCCCAGTAGAAGTCCAGGAAGTTTTTCATCGCGCCAGACATTGAGCCGTGGTAGTCAGGGGATGCCAGCAGGAAGGCTTCAGCCCAGTTGACAGCCTCAGTCGCGGTGCGCAGTCCTGGGTGGTCCATCGCCTCTTTATCGGGGTTGTAGGTAGGCAGGTCGATGGCGCCCAGTTCTAGCAGGCGCGTCTCAGCTCCGTGTTCCCGTGCTGCCGCCAACGTGATGATCGCCAGCCGACTGCTGTACGATTTCTCCCGCATGCTACCGCACACAGCCAGCACCCTGATCGTCATTGAAAGGAATCCTCCTCGATTCTTTGGATCATCTTATCCGCGTCGCTGCCTCAATGCTAACTTGGACACAGTCAGTGCCGTCCGCGGTAGCAAGCGGATGGGTGCGCAGCCTTTGACTCCGAGCGCGTCTACGACGTACCCATCCGCTACCGCGGACGGTACTGACTGTGTCCAAGTGCGTACGACGCACGGATTGGACGAGATACTGCATACTTGTTTGCGAATCCTTATCGTCGGTGGTTAAATGTGCCTACCTTTTCCTCTTTCCGAAGCAGAGGTCTTCCTGATTAAAGCTGATGTCTTACGAACCCCAAGAACAAGATCTCTTTCTCAAGTGCCTGCTCGAAGCGAATGTAGATGGCATTCTCGCTTTCGATCGCGGGTACCGGTATACCACCTGGAATCGCGCGATGGAGCACATCTCCGGTGTGAAGCGCGAAGATGTTATCGGTAAAAACGCGTTCGAACTGTTTCCCTGTCTCAAGCAAACCGGAGAAGACCAGTACTATCGCGAAGCGCTCGCCGGCAAAAGCGCGGTCGCTGAGAACCGTCCCTACATCATCGCCCAATCCGGTTGCAACGGTTTCTTTGATGGTTACTACTCACCACGTCACGACGAGAATGGCGAAGTTGTAGGCGGCGTCGCGATCATTCGCGACGTCACCGAACGCAAACTCGCCGAAACAGCAACCGCCGACGATCACAGGCGACTCGCTTTCCACGTCGAAAACACACCACTCGCAGTAATCGAATGGGATCACGAATTCAGAGTGCTGCGCTGGTCACCCGCTGCACAAAGACTCTTCGGTTGGAAGGCCAAGGAAGTGCTTGGCAAGCGTTTCAGCGATTGGGAGTTTGTAGTTCCCGATGACATCGAAGCGGTCAACCAGGTGGGTCACCGGCAAAACGAGGGGCAGGAACGTCACGGCATTTCGCGCAACCGTAATTACAACAAGCTGGGTTCAATTATTAATTGCGAGTGGTACAACTCCGCACTCTATAACGAAAACGGAAAGCTGGTTTCGGTTCTTTCACTCGTGCTCGACGTGACGGTCGCGACGCGGATTGAAGAGGCGCTGCGAAAGTCGGAAGCGCAGTATCGCCTGCTCTTTGAATCAAATCCACAACCCATGTGGGTTTACGACCTCGCTACGCTTCGCTTTATCGCAGTGAACGATGCGGCAGTGCGTCATTACGGTTATTCCCGCTCAGAATTCCTTGATATGACGATCAAGGACATCCGGCCTGCGGAAGATCTGAAGCGGCTCGAAGAGTATCTTGATGCCGATGCTGGAATAGAACAGGGAGTTGAATGGCGGCATAAAAAGAAAGACGGAGCGGTAATCAATGTCGAGATCACTTCGAACCGGTTGGTCTTTGCCGGCAGGTCCGCGGAGTTTGTTCTCGTCCAGGATATTACTGAGCGAAAGAAAGCGGAGACCGCGCTGCGAATCAGCGAAGACCGCTATCGAGATCTGGTGGATAACAGCCACGAGCTTATCTGCACGCACGATCTTGAAGGACGCGTGCTTTCAGTAAATCCTTGGGCCGCACGCGTGTTGGGTTATCCGCAGAACTCTCTCATCGGCATAAACATCCGCGACGGGCTCTTGCCTGAGTATCGCGAACAGTTTGACGAATACATGCGCACTGTAATCACTGAAGGCTCGGCCCGCGGCGTTATGAAAGTACGCACGGCCACAGGTGAAATAAGATTGTGGGAGTATTACAACACTCTACGCACTGAAGGCGTCGAGACACCAATCGTGCGCGGCATGGCCCACGACGCGACTGAGCGGCGCCAGGCGCTGAGGCGAGAAAAAGAAGCGCGCATGGAAGCAGAAGCGGCCAATCGCGTCAAAGACGAATTTCTCTCAACACTCTCGCATGAACTACGCACGCCGTTAACTGCCATCATGGGATGGTCCGACCTTCTGTTACACGACGAAGTGGAAACGGAAAAACGCCGCCAGGCCATCGAAACAATTTTCCGCAACGCCAATTCTCAGTGCCAGTTGATCAACGATCTGCTCGAAGTGTCGCGCATTATTACCGGCAAGTTGCGACTGGAATTTGTCGCGTGCGAGCTTCATTCGGTTATTGAAGCGGCAGCGCAGAGTATTCGCCCGACGGCGGAAGCTCGGGGCGTTCGCTTGCAGGTTTTGCTGGAACCAAATGTTGGCCCAGTGTTTGGCGATCGGGAGCGGCTGCAACAGATCGTGTGGAACCTGTTGTCAAATGGAGTCAAGTTTACGCGCAGAGGCGGTTTGGTCCAGGTTACGTTGCAGCGGATCAATTCTCATGTCGAAATAGTGGTGAATGATACTGGAGTGGGTATCAGTTCCGACTTTCTGCCTTTTGTGTTCGAGCGCTTTCGCCAGGCCGATGGCTCAACGACAAGAAACTATGGCGGCCTGGGACTTGGACTCGCGATCGTTCGACACCTTGTGGAATTGCACGGCGGAACTGCGCGGGCCGAGAGCGCCGGTGAACAACAGGGCTCGAAGTTCACCATCAGGCTGCCCGCCATGACCACTGACGACCATCCGCTTCCGGAGGAGTTCAAACAACCGGCAATCGCTGAAGTGGAAACACGCGACCAGCGGCCTTCATCACTTCAGGGTTTGCGGGTGCTGGTAGTTGACGACGAGATTGATGCGCGAACATTGTTGACGATGATGCTCGAGAAGTGTGGAGCGCAGGTGATTGCAGTCGGCTCGTCGCGAGAAGGTTTGGAGTCAATTGAGAGGTGGCAACCCGACGTGCTGATAGCCGATATCGGGATGCCGGTTGAAGATGGATACGGGTTGATCAGGAAAGTGCGCGCGCTGCCCAAGAAGAAAGGTGGACACACACCGGCGCTGGCGCTGACCGCTTATGCGCGAACCGAGGATCGCGTGCGCGCTCTCTCAGAAGGCTATCAGGTTCATTTGGCGAAGCCGGTCGATCGATTCGAACTCGCTGCCGTCGTCGCAAGTTTGGGCCACAGATGAACGCGGATTGTTTACGGATCTAATCACAGCCGGCTTGGCTCTCTGATAGTTGTCGCCAGCGGTGGCCGTTGCCTCTTGGGAGATCGTCAGATTCTGATGGACCATCGCTGCCGGATACGTAGATTGGTAACTCCTTCACGTTCTGACTTGCCCATGCTTCTTCGATGGGTGTAATCAAACGCCACTGTGCTTCAACTTCATCACTGCGGATGAACAACGTTGCTTCGCCCTGCATCACGTCGAGCAATAACATCTCGTAAGCGTCCGGCGACTCGACACCAAACACACTCTGATAACAGAAATCCATGTGTACAGTCGCGGTGCGCATCTCGAATCCCGGTTGCTTGGCGCCAAACGATACTATGATTCCCTCGTTTGGCTGAATCCGCAACACGATTACGTTCGGCTCGATCTCGTCAGTCGGCGTGCGCGCAAACAAAGCCTGCGGCGTGCGCTTCAGGTGCACTGCTATCTCAGTCAGGTTGCGACCGAGATGTTTTCCCGTACGCACATAAAACGGCACACCCGACCAGCGCCAGTTTGAAATCATAAATTCAACCGCCGCGTAAGTCTCAGTCACGGAACCGGCAGCGACACCTTCTTCTTCCTTGTAACCTTTTACTTTCTCGCCATCGATCTCGCCTGGTCCATACTGTGCCCGCACTGTGCGCTCAGCGACCTGTTCCGGTTTCATACGACGAATCGATCGCAATACCTGCACCTTTTCTTCGCGGACTAAGTCAGCCTCAAATGCCACTGGCGGCTCCATTGCGGTGAGCGTGAGAAGTTGCAAAAGATGATTCGCTACCATGTCGCGCAGCGCACCGGCTTCTTCGTAGTAACCGGCGCGACTGCCAACGCCGCCACTCTCGGCCGCGGTAATCTCGACATATTCGACGTAATTGCGATTCCAGATCGGTTCGAACATCGAGTTTCCGAAGCGAAACACGAGGATGTTTTGAACCGTGTCTTTGCCGAGATAGTGATCGATGCGATAGACCTGATTCTCTTTGAAGACTTCAGCCACCGTCGCATTCAATGCCTTCGCTGATTCGAGGTCGCGCCCGAAAGGTTTCTCGATGACGATGCGACTCCAGCCCTCGTCTTCCTTAGCGAGTCCGGCTTCACCGAGACGCTTCACGATGGTGGAGAACATCGATGGTGGCGTCGCCAGATAAAAGAGACGATTCTTGCTCGCGCCTTCAGAAACAAGTTCGGCGAGACGATCGGAAACATGACGATAAGTGTTCGCGTCATCGAGCTCGCCGGCCATGTAGTGAAGACGTTCCGATAACTTCTGCCACTGTTGTTCCTCGAGATGCTCGATCTTGTTTGAGTCTTGCAGCGCTTCGTGCACGAGCGTTTGAAACTCTTCCTCACTCATGGCACTGCGGCCGACTCCGAGAATGCGCACGCTATCCAAACATCCCATCTGCAACAAACGGCACAAGGCAGGCATGAGCTTTCGTTTGGTCAAATCGCCCGTGGCGCCAAAAATTACAACCACACACGGCTCCGCGTGCGGCAGTGTTGGTTGTTCAAACTGAACTGGATTTGGTTCTACAACTAATGCTGACATGACTTTATCTTTAGGTAGATGGTTACAGGATTAACAAGATTTCCATGATGTACAAGATAATCCTGTCAATCTTGAAAATCTTGTTAATCCTGTCAAAATTTACTTTCGTTCCACGTGCCCGCCAAATTGCAATCGCATCGCGGACAAAATCTTATTCGCGAAGTCGGCCTCGCCGCGTGAGCTAAACCGCTGGAACAGCGCGGCACTCAACACCGGCACCGGTACTCCTTCTTCAACTGCCGCATTGATGGTCCAACGACCTTCACCCGAATCGGAAACACGTCCCGAGAACCCTTCCAACTGCGGTGATTCTGCTAAAGCAATCGCCGTGAGATCGAGTAGCCACGAAGCGATGACGCTGCCGCGTCGCCACACCTCAGTAATGTCGGCCAGGTTGAAATCGTATTGATAGTGATCGGGATAGCGCAGCGGCGATGTTTCAGCATCCGCAGCTCTTTCGGCCTTCCCTTCATTCGCGTGATGCAACACGTTCAGTCCTTCAGCGTACGCGGCCATCAATCCGTATTCTATGCCGTTATGGACCATCTTCACGAAGTGACCGGCGCCCGCTTGTCCACAGTGCAGGTATCCTTCGGCAGCGGTACCCGCGTCAGCCGCGCGTCCTGGCGTCGGCGAAACAGCATCACGCCCAGGGGCGAGTGTTTTGAAGATAGGTTCGAGATAAGTAACGATGTCATTTTCGCCGCCAATCATCTGACAGTAACCACGCTCCAGTCCCCAAACTCCACCACTCGTTCCGACGTCGACATAATGAATACCTTTAGCTCTGAGTTCGCGCGCGCGACGAATGTCGTCGATGTAATAGGAGTTTCCACCATCGATGACGATGTCGCCGGCTGATAACACAGTCATGAGATCGTTCAGAATCGTGTCTACAATCGCGGCGGGTATCATCAGCCAGATTGTTCGCGGCGCTCTTAGTTTCGCGATAAAACCATCGAGCGATGCGGCTCCGGTTGCGCCCTCAGCCAGAAGCGCTTCAACAGCTTCGGGGCTGCGATCGTTGACGACGCATTCGTGCCCTCCACGCAAAAGTCGGCGCACCATGTTGGCGCCCATGCGCCCCAGTCCAATCATTCCGATTTGCATTAAAAAAGCTCCCTTGCTATGTGTCCGTGTTTACCTGAAGATAACAGAAACTTGAACGTAAGGAGCACTCCAGATGAAGTGTTTGCGACTGCTTGTCATTCTATTGGCACTCGTAGTTCCCGTTATGGCGCAGAGATCGGGCGCATTTCCGCCGCGTCGCGTCGTTGATCTTACCTATGCGTTTGACGCGAACAGCGTTTACTGGCCCACGGCAGAACAGTTCAAGCTTGACACTGATTTTGAAGGAACGACAGATAAAGGTTATTTCTACTCTGCTTATCGATATTCGGCGGCTGAACACGGCGGCACGCACCTCGACTCGCCCGTGCATTTTGCGAAGGGCCGTTACACGGTCGATCAACTTCCGTTGCAGCAACTGATGGGCGCCGCTGTCGTTGTGGATGTGACTGTGCAGTGCGCGAGAAATGCTGATTATCTTGTAAGCGTCGGTGATTTTCAGAACTGGGAACGACGTAACGGAAGGATTCAGCCTGGCACAATCGTCCTCTTGCGGACGGGTTTTGGGAAGTATTACCCGGATCGCAAGAGCTATCTGGGGACAGATGAACGAGGTGCGGCAGCAGTTGCGAAACTGCATTTTCCGGGATTGGATCCGGCGGCGGCTCGTTGGCTCACAGAGAATCGATCGATCAAAGCGATTGGGTTAGACACGGCGAGTATCGACCACGGTCAATCGACACTGTTTGAAAGTCATAGGATCTTGTTTGAGCATAATATTCCGGCGTTCGAGAATGTCGCGAATCTAGATCAATTGCCGGTGAAAGGCTTCTCGGTGATCGCGCTGCCGATGAAGATCAAGGGCGGCAGTGGCGGACCACTACGAATCATCGCGCTACTGTAAATCGAGCGCCCCTTTGGAGTGCGCCAACTTGTCGGCGCTTTGGTATTTTTACCAAAGCGGTACCAAGGTACCGCACTCCAGGGAGGCGCCCAATTCTGATGATTCAAATTCTTCCAAACTCCGAGGATCTTGCGCGTGCGGCGGCGGAGCATTTTGTCGCGCGGAGCCGTGAGGCCGTCGAGCAACACGGATCGTTTACCGTCGCGCTATCCGGAGGCTCAACGCCAAAGCTGCTCTTCGGACTATTGGCCGATCCGAACGAACCGTTTCGCGATCAGATCCCATGGCCCAACATTCACTTCTTCTGGTCAGACGAGCGACACGTCCCTCCGGATCACCCGGAGAGCAACTACCGCATGGCAAACGAAGCGATGCTCTCACACGTCCCCATCTCAAAGAACAATGTTCATCGTGTGCCGAGTGAGCATCCTAACGCCGCCGAGGCCGCAACCGAATACGAACAAACACTAATCGAGACAACGCAACAATCTCTACCGCGATTAGATCTGATCCTGCTGGGTCTCGGCACTGATGGTCACACGGCGTCGCTCTTTCCCGGCTCCGAGGTGCTGCATGAAACAAAACGCCTCGTCGCAGCGCCATGGGTCGAGAAATTCCAGAGTTATCGCATCACCATGACGCTGCCGCTCCTGAACAATGGCGCTTCAGTCGTGTTTCTGGTTAACGGTTCTGAAAAAGCGAATATCGTGAAGCAGGTTTTTGAAGGTCCGCAAAACTATCCGGCACAGGCTGTTAAGCCAACAAAAGGCGAGTTGCTATGGATGCTGGATAAAGACGCTGCTAGTGAGATCAAATAGCCGTCGCGAGTGATTCAACTGACAGCGGCGTTGTTGCCGACACATCTCTTCCGGAATTTACGCGTCGCTGTTCAACCAATAACTCTTCAAACGCCGCCGCGGGCAACGCCTTGCTGAAAAGAAACCCCTGTACGACGTCACACTCGAGCGCGCTCAGATACTGAAGTTGTTCCTTCGTTTCCACGCCCTCGGCGATCACTGTGAGATCAAGCGCATGGCCCAAATTGATAATGGCGCGCACGATCGCCGTGTCGTGCGGATCTTTGCAAACATCCGAAACAAAAGTCTTGTCGATCTTCAACGTATCGATCGGAAATCGCTTCAGATAGTTGAGCGATGAATAGCCGGTGCCGAAATCGTCAACCGCGACCTTGATTCCCATCAACTTCAACTCGTGCAACTTTTCAATCGCCGCCTCCGGATCCTTCATGATCGAGCTTTCCGTCAGCTCGAGTTCAAGCCAACGCGGATCCAGATTCGTCTCCTTCAAGATGTGTGCAACATCAGCGATGAAGGTCTGCTGTTGAAACTGCCGCGCCGAGAAGTTTACTGACAGTGTCAACGGCACCAAGCCCGCATCCTGCCACGCCTTGTTTTGTGCACACGCAGTGCGCATAACCCACTCCCCAAGCGCAATGATCAAGCCACTCTCTTCAGCCAGCGGCACAAATTCATTCGGATATAACAATCCGAGACTGGGATGTTGCCAGCGCACGAGTGCTTCCATCCCGACGAGATGAAAACCACGAATATCAACCTGTGGCTGGTACTGAACAAAGAACTCTGCTCGTTCGAGGCCGGGTCGCAGATTGCTTTCCAGTACGAGTTGCTTGAGAGCGCGCGTGGTTCCGCCGGCTGTGTAGAACTGGTAGACGTTTCCACCCAGACTCTTGGCCCGATCGAGCGCAGCACCGGCATTCTTCAACAGCCCCGCCGTGTCTCGACCGTCGTGAGGATAGAGACTAATACCGATACTACTCGACACGAAGATTTCCTTGTCTTCGAAGAGGAAGGCCTGGTCTAGTGCACTCTTGATGGCGCTCGCTACATTCGCAGCATCCTGAGCGCGCGGAATCTGCGTCAACAAGACTGCGAACTCATCGCCCCCGAACCGCGCGACCGTATCGCTTTCACGAACACAACTGCTGAGACGTTGGGCCACCGACTGTAATAGACGATCGCCTGAGGTGTAGCCAAGCGAGTCGTTGATAGTCTTGAAGCGATCGAGATTGAGCAGCAGGACGGCCTGCATCTGATCGCTTCGACGCGAGAGTGCTATCGCCTGCTTGAGTCGGTCTTTGAACAGAACCTGATTGGGCAGGTCGGTTAGCGCGTCGTGATAGGCGAGGTGGTTTAGTTTTTCCTGAGTCTGACGGTTCTGAGAAAGGTCGACGACAAAACAGGCAATCTCGTCTTCATGCAACGCGGCGCCAAACAAAACGGGAATCTGTGTACCGTCATGTTTCAGAAACTCTTTTTCGAAAGGCGCACAGGCGCCAAAAGCCATCAGCTTCTCGAACGCTTCGTCATCGAGGCGACGATGTTCGGGCGGTGTCAGGTCGTGAATGTTGCGCGGTAAGTTTTTGGAAGTGTAACCGACAAGATTCAGGAAACTTTCGTCGGCATCCAGAATGTTTCCGGCCAGATCGGTGAATAGGACGGCGACAAGGTTCGTCGCGACCAAATGCCGCAGGGCTGCATCGACTTTGGTTTCCATAAAGAGAGATTTCGCTTGAAATCGGAGAGGTGAGTTTTGGGCAAGCGGGTTGGCCGTCAACCGCTCGACTAGGCTAACAGAGTTGGGTGGATATTTTCAATGGAATTGTTTGCCGCGGATAAACACGGATAGATCCGGATTTAATCCGCGTTCATCCGTGGCCTAATTAACGGGTTGAGCTGGTTATCGCGGGGGCTGTACCTGCCGGTAGCCGTTCATTCAGGTATCTCGTGATCATTCCAAACAGATGGCGCTGTGTCCCCGACCCTTCAAAAATCCCGTGTGACCGATTTGGATACGCAATCATCGAAAACTGCTTGTTCGCCGCGACCAAAGCGTTGATTAACGCCTCCGTGCCCTGGTAGTGGACATTGTCGTCGCCGGTTCCGTGAATGACGAGGAGATTTCCTTTCAACTGTCCAGCAAATGTGATTGGCGAGCTCTGTTTCCACTCCTCGGGATGGTCCTTGGGCAGCCCGCAGTACCGTTCCTGGTAAATCGTGTCGTAGTAATGCAGATCCGGCACGGGCGCGACCGACACGCCGGTCGCATAGACGTCTGGGTAACGAAACATCGCATTCAGAGTGGACGAGCCGCCGCCGCTCCAACCCCAAATTCCGATGCGAGCCGGGTCGACAAAAGGCCACTTCCCAATCGCACGAGCCGCAGCCGCCTGATCACCGGCATTCACTATTCCCATTTTGCGATAGATGATCTTGCGCCACGCACGACCACGCGGCGCAGGTGTCCCACGATTATCGACACTCATCACGAGATAGCCCTGTTGCGCCAGCATCTGGTGCCACAGACGATTTCGACCACCCCAATTGTCCATCACAGTCTGTCCCCATGGCTCACCATAAACGTAGAACAGCACCGGATAACGCTTCTGCGGATCGAAGTCGTGCGGCTTCATCATCCAGCCGTCGAGCTGAACGCCATCACCAATATCGACTTTGAAAAACTCTGACGGAGTTTGTTTCAACTGCGCGAGGCGATCCTGAACCTGTTTGTTGTCGATCAGAATTCGCGCGATTGCGTGCTGCGGTAAACGCACGACCTCGGTTACAGGAACTTTGTTGAAGCTCGAGTAGAAATGAATCGCAGAGTCGCCGCGTGGCGAGATGTTATAACTGTGCACGCCCGGAACATTCGCGGGCGTGAGTCTTTCTTCCTTACCAGTGCCGTCGATGCGAACCCGATAGAGATATCGTTGCGTTGCGTTTTCAGGCGAGGCGAGAAAGTAGAGCCAACCGTTCTGCGTATCAACTCGTTCGACGCTGATCACATCGTAATTGCCCGGCGTGATCGTTTTTACATCGCTGCCATCGCGTGACACGGAATAAATATGCCGCCAGCCATCACGCTCGCTGGCCCAAAGGAAACGCTTGCCGCCATCGATCCATTCGACATCGCCACGCGCGAGTCCGGTTTTGTCCCAATCGATGTCGCCCCACGCGGTATCGACCCAGGCTTGGTCTTTTTCAGTCAGAACAGGACGAGCCTTGCCGGTGCTTGCCTCCGCAAGGAACACGATGTTTGTGTCCTGTCGGCGATTGAGTTGTTGAATCACGACTTCGGTGGAGTTAGCGGCCCACTCCATGCGCGGTAGATAGTTGTTTCGTGGATCACCGGGAATCTCGATCCAGCGAGTTGGACCGCCATTCGCGTCTATAACGCCAACCCGTGCACCGGAGTTTGTCTCACCAGCTTTGGGATATGGAAAGGTTGTGATCACCGGATACAACGCTGAGGTGTTGTTGACCAGCGTCATCTCCTTCACGCCTTCGGAGTTGAGCTGCCAATACGCAATCTGTTTGCTGTCGGGACTCCAGCGAAAACCGTCGCGACAAAAGAGTTCTTCTTCGTAAACCCAGTCGAAGGTGCCGTTGACGATGTAGCGCGAGCCGTCCGTGGTGAGTTTTGTGATCTTCGAATCGCCGGAAAGATTTTCGACGTAGACGTTGTTTTCACGAACGTAACCGACGCGTTGTCCGTCAGGAGAGAACTTCGCGAACATCAAGGTCGATGGTTTCGCGTCGGGACCGCCGAGTTTCTTCAACGTATTCGTCTTGAGATCGAGCACCCAGTAGTTCCCGCGTGTGTTGCTGCGCCAAACGCGTGCAGACTCTGTGAAGATGAGGATCTTCTGTTCGTCGGCGGTCATTGAAAACTCTTCGACGGTGAGCGGTTCTGCGGCGCCCGTTGGAGTGAGTTTTTCGGCTGATACTTTGATCGTGCGATCGCCTGTGGCGACATCGTAACGAACGATGTCGAGAGAGTTCTTTTTAGTTGGCGATGGTTCGAGGGCGAGATAGCCGCTGCCATCGTTCTGCCACTGAACCGGACCAAGCGATCTGGTGCGGTAAGTGAAAAGCGAATCGATCGTTAGAAGTGATGGATCTGATTGCTGCGCGAAAACGGGGAGTATTAAGAGAAGGAAGATTGGGATTATTTGAATTCGTCTTTTCATCATTAAACCTCGAAGCGGCTTTGCGGCTTTGCGTGAAATATTCTCACGCCAAGACGCGAAGTCTGCAAAGAATTAAACTAATCGCCACGACCAACGAGCGCGGCGATCGCTTTGATCATGTCCGCCTGCTCGATCGGCTTCGCCATGTGCTGCTGGTAACCTGTACTAAGCGCGCGCTCGCGATCTTTGCGCGAGGCGTAACCAGTCAACGCAATCGCCGGCGTCTTGCCACCTCGCTCCGGCGGCAACGCACGCAACCTTCGCATCAACTCGTACCCATCCTGATCCGGCATCCCGATATCGCTGATTAACACATCCGGCAACTCACCTTCAAACACGGCGAGCGCCTCGGCCGCCGATTTGGTAGATGTCACACGCGCGCCGTAACGCTTAAGCATCGTCCCCAGCAGTTTACGTGAATCGTCGTCGTCTTCCACTAGCAACACATGCACGCCATCCAGTCTGACCGCACCGCTCCGGCTCCGTCGTCGCCGCTCAACCTCTCTTTTGCGTTCTTCGGCACGAGCCGGATCCCTGCGCTCCTGCGCGAGGGGAAGATCGACTGCAAAAACCGCGCCTTTACCGAGTCCTTCACTCTCCGCACGAATCGTTCCGCCGTGCAACTCAACCAGATGTCGCGCGACTGCAAGTCCCAACCCGAGACCGCCCTGCTTTCTCGAAATTGAACCTTCAGCCTGCCGAAAGCGATCGAACACGTACGGAAGAAACTCCGGCGCGATTCCATCACCAGTATCGCTGACGGTCAATCGCGCAGTCGATTCCACACACGTTAGATCGATACTCACACTACCGTGACGCGGCGTGAACTTGATCGCGTTTGAGAGCAGGTTCCAGATCACCTGTCGCAGACGGTTTGGATCGCCTTTCACTAGACACTGTACCGGCGCAAAACGGGTTTGCAGTTTCATGCCTTTAACGTCTGCGGTTGGGCGCAATGCATCGAGGGCAGCTTCGACTATTGGTGCGAGATTGAGTGGATGCAGGTCGAGCCTGAGATTACCGGTGATGATCCTTGAAACATCGAGTAGATCGTCAATCAGCCGGGCCTGCGAACGGGCGTTACGCTCAATGGTTTCAATCGCGCGCGAAGCGTTCGAGCCTTCGACTTCACCATTGCGGATCATCGAGGCCCAACCGAGTATCGACGTTAAAGGCGTGCGCAACTCGTGCGAGAGCGTGGCGAGAAATTCGTCCTTGAGTCGATCTGCTTCTTCGGCGTGTCTGCGCGCGTCGCGCTCGCGCAGTAGCGACGCCGCTCGCTCTTCTTCAGCACTTTGTCGCGCTGTTACGTCGAGAACGAGTGAAAGAACCGAAACGAGTTTGCCCCGCTCGTCACGCAGTACCGAGTTGTACCACTCGCAGTAAAGAATAGAGCCCTCGCGCGTGTAATTGCGGTTACGAGTCACGCCCTGAACTTCTACGCCTTCGCGTTGGCGGTTTGTCACGAGTGCCACGGCATCGACGTCGTCTGTAAAAACAAAGCGCCACTCGTTGACGTGTTTGCCGAGTACTTCTTCCGCTTTCCAACCAAAGAGGCGTTCAGCAGACACAGACCAGCGCGACACGCGGAAGTCGCTGTCCCATTCAACAACGGCGAGCGGCGAACTCTCCACGTGAAATTCCAGGCGTCTGGTTGCTTCTTCGGCTTGCTTGCGCGCACTGATATCAGCGATGACGGCGATGACACCTGCGACGTTGTTCTGCCCGTCAAGAAGAGGTAAATAACGACTCTCGAAAACGCCGGTCTCCGACGGACCATAAAGATGACTCTCTGTAACTGATTCCTGCCCTTCGAGGGCCACAGAAAAGCAAGTGTCGGCGTCGCCTTCGCGCAAAAAAGGAAAGATGTCGACCACGCGTTTGCCCAGCACTTCACCGCGTCTGAAGCCGGAGATTTGCTCCATCGCTCGATTCCAGGCTATGAGCCGGCAATCGTTATCAAACGCGAATATACCGTCGACGCTGGCGTCGATCATTCGCTCGAGTAGTTGTGCGGAGTTGCGTTTCAAGTTTTGGGAACCACGGATCGGTGTGAATCTGTGGTCTATTGTCCAAACGTGAGCAGCATCAATGCGGTCGCGTCGCGGACCAGAATGTTCGTTCCAAGTATTACGGGGCTAGCGAAGGTCGATGCCTGCGCCACTTCATAACGGCGTTCGACCGTAAACGCCGGCGTACCGCGCTTCGCAACGATCAAGTCGGCACCGTTTGTCAGAAAGACTACGTGTTGCGGAGTGAGCAACAAAGAAGCGTGCTCGCCCTCTCTACCCTCAGTGGTCCAACGCGCGGCGCCTGTCTTTGCGTCGAGTGCGAAGAACTGTCCCTTCCTCTTTGACGAATGGCCATAGACCAAACCGTCGCCAAAAACCGGCGAGCTCATGTACATAGCGATGTCTGGATTTTTCCAGATCTCGGTTGCTTGCCACTTGCCGGCAGTTTGAGCCAACGTGTAAGCGTGAGTTCCCTGTCGTGTTCCGGACACGATGAGTTGAGCGCCGGTCCAAAGGGGCGTGGCAATGTTCTCGTGCCATTCATCCGGAAACGGCACGGACCACAACTCTTTGCCTGTCTTTCCGTCGATACCGAGGATGGAGCCTTCCGTCATCGTAACAATCTGCTGACTGCCGGCGACTTCGATCACCACTGGCGAAGCATAGCCTGGTCCAGGTCCGCGCCACTCCCATTCGGTTGCTCCGGTAGCGGGATTAAGTGCAAGCACCTGTCCGCCGTGAATATCGCTGCCGATTTGGACCACGAGACGTCCGTTAACGACCAGCGGTGAAGCCGCTGTGCCACAGAACAGTTTCGTCGTGTCGATCGATTTTGAGAAGTCTCTGGTCCAGAGTTGTTTGCCAGTCGCGGTGTCCCACGCGCTAAGAACTCCGGTTACGCCGAGTGTAAACAGTCGATTACCAACTACGAGCGGGGTTGCGTTTGGTCCTTTCGCCATTTCGGTGGCGTACTGGTTCTTCTTAAATTCAGCCTGATATTTCTGCTGCCATAGCAGTTTGCCGTCGGCGAGATTTATGCTCGCCACGATCTCTTCAGGATCACGACGGCCGTGCACGAACACCTTGCCACCGGCGACCACCGGCGATGAATACCCTTCCCCGATCTCGACGCGCCAGCTTTGCTTCAATGACGCCGGCCACGACGCCGGCGCGTATTTGCTCACCACCGACCCATCGCGCGCCGGCCCGCGCCACTGCGTCCAATCCTGTGCCTTAACACCGCTTGCTGCCACAAAAAGTAGGACGATTGCGCCGCTTATTAATCTTGCTTTATTCATTAATACCTCTTCCAAGACAGGGGGAAGATCATGCCACAAAAAGGCACAAAAAGCACAAAATCTCAGCACCCACCGGGCTGAGCATAACAAGAGCTTTGCGATTCTTGTCAGTTTTCTGTTAGGCTGCGGACTATGGGACTAAACGCTAAAGACCTCTACAATTCAAGCGTCCAAAAACTCTCACGCGAAGAACGTTTGCGTCTCGCAATCATGATCCTCAACGAAATGGTTGTCGATGACAAAAATATCGAATACAGCGATAGCTGGACGGAACAAGATCTTAAGGATCTGACCGCCTTCGCGCTTTCTCACAGCGAGAATCCTCATGAAAAATATAGAAGTAAAACTTGACCCAGGCGACGTAGTACTACTCAGTTTTCCCGGCATCAAACAGACTAAAGTACGTCCAGCTGTAATCCTGTCTTCCCGGATGTATAACCGCGTACGGTCGGACCTTATCCTGGGACTGGTAACGAGTCAGACAAAGGCAGTTGGTGGACCAACAGACTATCTCTTGCAGGATTGGTCACAAGCACAGCTAACACGGCCGTCTACATTTCGAGCGTTTTTTGCAACGCTACCACGATCAGCCGTACGGCTCAGAGTTGGCAAGCTTACGGACCGCGATTGGCGAGGCGTGCAGGACAAGACCAGGCTTGCTTTCGGCTTCACGCGCGACCATTGATTAAACGACGTCGGCGAAGCTCTTGCGGGTACGGGCGAACCACCAGTAGCCGAAGATGAAGATGACGATGGCGAAGGCGCTGAAGTAGGCAAGGCCGCGCCAGTCGGGGGCGGCTCCGTCGAGGAAGATGCGTCGGTAGCTACGGATGAGCGAGGTGAAGGGGTTTATGTTGATGAAGGTGCGGAAACGTTCCGGGATGATCGATTCCGGGTAGATTATGGGCGTCAGATACATCCACGCCATTAACAACAACGTGATTCCCTGAGTGATGTCACGGAGAAAGACTCCGAGCGAGGCGATGAGCCATGCGGAGCCAAGGGCAAACAGTAGTTGTGGGATAAGCAGGACCGGCAACCAGAGTCCGGTTAGTTCCACACGTTGCCGGATGATGATCGTTGCGAGCAGCAATCCGACTGTCGCGAATAGTTGAGTACCCAGTGCCGCAAAGACCTGCGCCGCCGGCAGTGCCTCAAGTGGAAAGACGACCCTCTTGACGAGATTTGAGTGGACCACGATCGTGTTGGCCGATTGCTGTGTCGCTTCCTGAAACATGGTCCAAGGCAAAAGACCGCAAAAGAGATAGAGAGCGTAGTCCCAGTGAGAATCATTTGCGGCGAAACGTGCTCCGAAGATGCCGGCAAAGATGAATGTAAAGATCGCAATCATCACGATTGGTGTCAGAAGTGCCCACGCGATGCCGAGTGCTGAGCCTTTATAACGAGCCAACAACTCTCGTTTGGCAAACGAGAAGATCAGCTCCGCCCGTGATGGGAGTTGCCACAGTGGTTGCCAGACGTTGCGATGTGTCGTGGATTGCATCACTGAACCATTCCCCTGCCGCACCAACTGTTCTTATTGTGCCACCCGATCTCGACGTCGCGCGCGCCGATGTCGCGCCACCACGTTTCGAACTCATCACGCGAAATGTAGAACGCAGTCGGGGCCACGAGATGATCGAAAACGATCGTGTGCTGCTCGCGCCAGCCGAAGCGTGAGAGTGAATTCAAGTAGTCGTTGTAAAAAAGATGTCTCGCCAGCGATGAGGCGCTTCGGTTAAGTGGTCCATAAACTAACTTCGTCGCCAGATACATACAGGCCGCAGGGAGTTTTGACAATTGCAACAGTAAACGTTGATCTATCCGCGACGTGATTTTCTCGCGGACTGGATTCACCCAACGCGTGATCCACTCATTGTTCTCAGCTCCGTAGATCCACGCCGAGATGTATCCACCAGGCTTCACCTTCGACGCCAGCGACAGAAATCCGCCGCGCGGATCGGGCAGATGATGCAACACGCCAACTGAAAAAGCGTAGTCAAACTTTCGCGCCAACGGAAGGTGATAGATATCAGCCTGAACGATGTGTGCGTTGGGCAGCGATCGAGTAGCGGCAAACGCAGTCTCAACCGCGACACTCAGGTCGATGCCGATGATCTCGCGAGCGCCCCAACGTGCCGCGAGTTGCGTATGCCGGCCCTTGCCACAACCTCCTTCGAGCACAACCTTGTCGCGAAAAAACTCGGGCGTGACGGGAGCGATCCAGCCGAGAAATTGTTCTGCGTATCGTTCGTCTTCCTGTGTGAAGTGCTGCCACTGCCAGCCGAAGTTCGCCGCTGTTTCGCGTTTGTCGCTCTCAACCTGTTCGAGATTGGCGAAACGCGGAATTCCGGAAGTTATCGGAAATGAAGACGAGCAGGATAAACAACGCAGTTCACCCTCCATGATCTCTTCAGCTTCGGTCTTAGCCACTGAGAGATCCAGAGATCCTTCACACGATGGACAGATGAGATACGCGAATAGACTCTTCTTCAAGCCCAGCCACTATAGCAATGCCACAAAAAAGCACAAAAGGCACAAAAAGCACAAAATGGAGTTCTTGCTGTTTATTTTGTGCTCTTTGTGCCTTTTGTGCTTTTTTGTGGCACTAGTTACATTCGCGGCTATTGCGAGTGGCGACCATCCCGAAGCGGTTTTGATACTCGGCGGATTGGAGAAAATTGCAGACTAACGAACGCGCCGCATCAGCGTCACGCAGTGGTTTGCTTTTCAGCGTGTTAACCCAGGCGTTGTATCCGGCTTCATCCGGACTGCGTCGCAGGTAGGTGAAATACTGGAAGAGCACGAGGGCTTGATTGTAATTGGCATCCACCACGCGCTGATCGGAGGCGAGACGCGCCAACACCATCGCGCGACCATTCGCAGCGTCGTCGAGCAGGTTAATCAGTAAACTTCGATCGGATCCGAAATCGACACCGGAAGTCTGGGCCAACGTGGCCACGATCGAATCAACAAACTCCGCCGGCTTCATGGTCGCCGGAAACTTTCGCTTGAACTCCGCCCTCTCCACAAACGCATTCGCCAGTGCCATGCGAACGGCCTCGAGCTCACCCTTCTGATTCACTATCAGCGCGCGATCCGTCTCCAGTTCCATGAATCGCGGCAAGCGGGCGAAAGCAGTGGAATACAACCCGTACAGAAACACACCCGTCGCCGACAGTTCATGCTCAACCAGCAAATTGGTCGAGATTTCGATTCTGCGCGCGCGCAAACAATCGCTGCGAGAATTGCATGCGTTTAGCTGCGTCATGAGCCGCTCGACAGTCGTTTGATCAGGTTCGTGACCAATCAAATCCGCGTACTGCTGAGTGATAAAGAAACGAGAATCATCCACCGGATTTGCGGCTGACAACGCCACTCCCGGGTCGATCGTGATCGCGCCCGGCACGAACGCGGTTTCGCCGGAGTTTGACTGGAGTCGCAAAGTGTAATCGCCAAAAGGCGCATTCGGAGCCACCGTCAGCTCAACGCTCACGATCGGATAAGGCGCCGCGATCTGTTCGCGCGCCAGCGTCGCCGGATCAACGGTGAAGTAGGGTGAGTTGACACTGATGCTCGTGCCCGGCACCTGATCGACTCCCTCACCGCCAAAATAGATCTTCACACGTTTGCCAGCCGCGAGTGGCAACGCAACAGTCGAAAGCTCAGCGTTAAGTCCGATTACTTTTGGATTGAGCGCAGCGGCCTGTTGCGGTACCAGGCTCGAGCTCAGCGTTGTCGCTGCATCAGCCTTGACCAGGACCTGATTCGAAAGCTCGAAACTACGAAGCTTCTGTGTCGCGCCATCTGACGGCCCTGAAACAATCACGCGATACTGACCGGGCGTAAGACCTTCGAGACGATAAGTACCATCCTCAGCAGTTACATCACTCGCAATCACTCGACCGTTAACAACGTTCTCGGCCCAGATGTTCACGCCGTTGAGCGCGGTCAACGCACCGGACGTGCGGTTATCGATGAGTCGACCTTCGATTCGTCCGGATGTCCGTCTTGAACCATAAAGACTGAGGACCTTCTGGCGGTCGTCTTCGCTCAAGGTGCGCTCGGTCAAAGCCGGCAACCCGAAGGTTCCATTGAAAGCCTGACGTGCCTGCATCGTCGAAGACAAAACAGCGGAGTGGTCCAACCCAAGCAGATGACCGATCTCGTGAGTGAAGGTTGCTTCGAGATCGTACGTACCCGGTGTGCCGTCAGTGGAAAACTGTAGCTCAGTTCCGTCTTCGGCTTTTGGTCGTGGATTGATGATGATGTCTGCTTCGGCGATGTTGCCGGTCTCCGGATCGAAGAAGACGCGTGTTCGTCCGGTGGTCGCAGCAGAATTGAAGGCTTCGTTTTCGGATGTGGTTGCGATCGTCACGAGGCTGATACCGTCGCCGGCATCGGCCGGACTGACCGAAGTCGCCTGCGACCAAGTGACTACAAAGTTGATGTTCGACAAACTGGCCCAGCGAGCAAATGCGCGGCGCGCGGCACCGACAACGTCGCTATCGGGTTTGATGTTCGCGCCGGGAGAAATTAACGACGTCGAGAGTGCAACTTGGATAGTCTTCCTGGGCCATTTAATCTTGCGAGCAGATTGGGCTGTGGGTTCAAACTCGAACGAGTCGCGGATCTCCAGTCGCTCTCTCGAACCGAGAGTCAAAAGCATTGCTGCACTCGCAATGATAGCGACCAGATACTGCATGTTAGAACTTCCTGGCGAGGTCGAGTTACGTCGAAAACTAAGGTAAAGCGCGGACGCTGGGAGGGGGAGCGGCCAGTCGTGGCATGGTACCACGGATTAGCCGCACAAAGGCACAAAAAACCTTCCGAACGTACTGTAGGGGCGGCCCTCCGTGGCCGCCCTTGGTTGGAAACGATCTTCTGGCAACAGGCCTTGTATAAAAACCGAGGGCGGCCACGGAGGGCCGCCCCTACAGTACGTTCCGAGGTATTTGATTAATTGATCGTTATACGTGGTGCGGTATCCGCGGGCCGGCTGACTGTTGTGCCAGTCGTTCTCGTAACCGTTACCTGTACCGGCACGTCTCCAGCTCCTGCCAGCGAAGCCGGTAAGGTGAAGTCAATAATGTCAAAGCCGGGCATATTCGTGTTAGGTCTGACCGACACAATCGAGCTGCCAGTGATGGCCGTGGTTCCCACTGTTACGGTGACTTCACCCGCGGCTGCAAAGCGAACACCAGTCACACTCAGCGAGATGACTGTCGGACTACCTCCAGTGGCGACATCGAACGGCTCTGCAAGTCCCTGGGTGGTTAACGCAGCGGCTCTGTTGCCAGGGAACGTGAAAATGTCGGGCTGTGCAGGAATAATCTGCAACAGACCACGAAGCAGCGTGTCAGTGTTTGCACCGGTATCCAGGATGTTGATAGCAACCGTTGCTAAACCTGGAGTGGTACCAATTGGGACCACAAAATTAATCTGTCTGGCGGCATTACGGACCCGATAGAGACCTGCAGCATGGCCGTTAACGGAGAGCGAGACGCCGTTGAGCTCGATGGGTAAAGCTGGAGTCCTACTCGTTTCGCTCACGTCTCCCGTCGCATCCGCGTCTGAGGGCGCAAGCGCAACTGTCGAGCGGACGATAGTCAACTCACCCGGCGCAACACCGATTGGCTGACCCGGAACTGGACTGGGTGTTGGTGTTGGCGAAGGACTCGGACTTGGAAGCGGTGTCGCAGCCGCAACCGGCATTTCGCTAGCACCCGTGAAGAACGAGAGAGCCGCAGACGATTGTGTCGTGATTGTCGGCGTCAGCAGATAAAACAGTTCAGTGGATCCATCGGTATTGCCACCACCCAACTCAACGCCGCCGATTGAGAACGCGATGCGTTTACGACTCGCGCTTGCGATTCCCCTTGTACCGCCGGAGAAGCCAACCACATTAGTAATACGGGTAAAAGTGTTTGAAGTTGAAACCGGAACCTGCGTCAGAAATAGATCTGCAGAGTTATCGGTGTTCATACCCTCGTTAGCTGTCGCTGTCGAGTCTGGGAATGTCCCATTAGGTCTGAAATTCAGGAACGACGAGAAAACAAGAGACGATGGAGCCAGAGAAGAGTCGTAGTCTGTAAAGGTTGGAAAACGAATGATGTCGCCGAGTGGAGGTCTGGTCCCAACCTCATTAAATGTGTCGCCCGCGATTGTGTAGACGAAAGTTCCGAAAATCTGACCACTCGGAGCGGCGCCCGACTTGGGATCAGTCGCCCTCGATTCGAAGGCGATGAGTTTTCCATCGCGACTCAACCTGCGGCCTGGACTCAGTAGATTTGCAGTCGTGATGTTGTTTAGCGTACGCGTAACCTGATGAAAAGTTATGGTGCCGCCCACTTCTGCGTAAAAGACCTCTGCGTTGTTGTCGGGGTTGCTGAAGTTGGTCGGATTTTGGCTGCTCATGTTGAAGCTGTTCGCGCTCGACATGAACGACACTATGGATCCATCGTGCGACAAAGATGGATTAGTTTGAAAAATAAAACCGAGGCCAAGAGTGGCATCTTTATTATCCGTGACCTGTCTGAGAGTGCCGCCCGTACCCGAACTCGCCCTGGTGAAGATAAACAATTCCGGATTGAAATCCGGATTGCCCGCGCCTGTGGCGCCGGGAAAGTTTCTGGTCGAGATAAAGGCAATAATCCGCCCATCGTCGGATATCGTAACTTCGCGATTGTCGTCAGCGAAAAACGGAGACGCAGTGGCTGATCCGGGTGTCGGTGCACGACTCGCAGGAGTGTTAGTAATTCGTTCGAAATCTGTTTCTGCTACGGGGAAATCCAAAGGCGTCGGAATATCAGTGCCGAGCGTTAAATCAACGTCGGCAATCGGAGGAAGCTTATAAATCCAGATCTCCGAGTTGGCGTCAGCACTCAGACCGGTACTATCGGCTCCATTGAAGTTAGCCGGATGCGGCGCATTGGAACTGAACACGATGATGTAACGACGAACGCCTCCATCGAGCACCGGCTCCATCGAAATCATCGGGTTCCGATTATCAATCTCGATTTTCACCAACGACCGGTCCGCAGGTGTTGGTACTGGACTTGGCGTTGGCGACGGACTCGGCGTTGGACTCGGAGTCGGCGTTGGACTCGGGGAGGATGTCGGGTTAGGAACGTTCCTGGTATTCGTTATCTGGTAAATGCGACGCTGGGCGTAGTCAAACAGGAAGATTTCTCGATTGCCGTCGGCGTTGTTTTTGTTCACCGTCGCGACGTCGCCACTTGAAGTGAACACGACGAAACGACCGTCAGCACTGATGTCACCCGTCAACGAAGTGAAAGATGCCGTCGGACTGGAAGTAAGTTGAACGGCAAACGGGTCCGGAGTGGGACTCGAAGTTTGGGCTGAAACGGAGGCAAGCGAGCCACCGATAAGCGCAGCCACGATGATGGCGCACAGAAACCAGAAACCTTGCTTCACGAATTCCTCCGCAACAAAGACGCAGATACGAACAGATTAGATGCCTCGGGGAGCTGAGCAGCGTCGTACGCAGGTGAATGTATTATTGCCGGCACCGACGATTAAAGACCCGCCATTTTAAGCAGAACCCCTCCGCTTCGCAAGCAGGAACGGATTTGGTAATGTCCTGTTCTGCAATAGTGTTCTTACAGGCCTATAGGACCTATGACACTTATCAGGAGGATTGGATGGCCAAAAAAGCGCTGATTACTGGAATTACCGGGCAAGATGGCAGTTACCTCGCCGATTACCTGTTGAGTTTGGGCTATGAGGTGCATGGCCTGGTCCGGCGCGTGGCGCTCGAAGCCCCCGAAACGAGGTTCAAACGCATCGCGCATATCCTCGACCGCGTCACGCTTCACCCGGCCAGCCTCGAGAGTTACGCCAGTATTTTCCACGTTATCAGTGCCCATGATTTTGATGAGTGCTATCACCTCGCGGCCCAGAGCTTCGTGGCGGAGAGCTTCGCTGACGGCTTTTCCACAATGAACACGAATATCAACGGTACGCATTATGTGTTGGCGGCGGTCCGGGAACTTCGGCCCAATTGCCGCTTCTACTTCGCGGGTTCCAGCGAGATGTTTGGAAACGTCAACGAGGTTCCGCAGAAAGAAACCACTTCCTTTCAACCGCGCAGCCCGTACGGAATTAGCAAGGTGGCCGGATTTCACTTAACCAGAAATTATCGCGAGGCTTACGGGCTCTTTGGCGTCAGTGGCATTCTGTTCAACCATGAAAGCCCGCGACGCGGTTTTGAATTTGTAAGCCGGAAGACGACCAGCGCCGTGGCACGAATAAAACTTGGTTTCGCTTCAGAACTCAGAATCGGAAATCTCGAAGCCAAACGCGACTGGGGTCACGCGAAAGATTATGTGCGAGCGATGCACTCAATGCTTCAGCAACCCGAAGCAGACGACTTTGTGATCGCGACTGGAGAAACTCACAGCGTGCGTGAGCTGTGTGAAATCGCGTTTGCTGAAGTGGATCTGGATTATCGTGAGTATGTGAAAGTCGACGAAAGATATTACCGGCCAGCGGAAGTTGATCTGTTGATCGGCGACGCCTCTAAAGCGCGCAAGGCGTTCGGCTGGGAACCAACCTACAGCTTCCGCGATTTGGTCCGCGAGATGGTGGCCTCGGATCTTGCCGCCATCGCCGCCGCGCACCAGGGTTCTTCAAGCAAAGACGCACGGGTGCAAAGCTCAGGGAATAATACTTAAGGTTCTTTGCTATTTGCGTTTCGGCTCCGCTTCACGAATCCCGCCCACGGCAGTGGGCGGATTGTTCAAGTCCTTTCTACAACCTCATCCTTAAACGAACGTTCTGAATCCCGCCAACGGAAGTTGGCGGATCGTTCAAGTCCTAACTATTTATTTTAAATCCCGTCGTCGGGAGTTCGTGGGTTGTTGATGAATAGTGTCGACCTGAAATATCCGCCCACTACCGTGAGCGGGATTAGAATGTGGTTTTAGGGATTAGGGTTATAGAAAGGACTTGAACAATCCGCCCACTGCCGTGGGCGGGATTCGGATCTCGGCTTCTTACTTCCCAATTACTCGCAGCCACTGAGGGACGACCTTCTCCAGTGCAAACACGCTCTTGACGTAGTTGGCTGCATTCTCCGACATCGCGGCTCGCACGTTCTTGTTTGAAAGAAGCACCGCGAGATAATCACAGAGCAACTGTGCTTCGTTCTCATCGTGAGTTAGTTTCCAGCATACTTTATCGGGAAACTCCCGGTACTGGTTGCTATCGCTGACTATTACGGGTTTAGCTGCCGCGAGGGCGTGCATCAGCGTGCCTGACGCTTCGCCCATCGAAGGATTTCTCAAGTTGATCACGACGTCGGACGCAAAGAGCGCACAGAAATAATCTGCCTCATCGAGATAACCCGTGAACGTGATGTGTTCCCGGTATTCACTCGCCTCCACTTCCGCCTGAAGAGAGCGCACCTCCGGCGAAGTCTCACCCGCAAACAACAAATGCACTGGGTATCCCTGGGCCAACAATTTTTTGACAACGCGCACCTGTAACTCCGGCAACTTGTTGCGATTCACAAACCCGAGGCACACGATCAGAAAACGCGTGTCGTTGATGGAATGCTTCTCTTTGAATTTTTCGATCTGGTCCAACGTCGGAAACAGATTGATTTTGGCAAAATGCGGAATTACTTCGACGTGATCGTTGTTACTAAACTGATTCTTAACCCACCGGTGATGCACGACAACTCTCCGGCTCCTGTTAACGACAGCATATGACATCGGCAGGCCATTCACATTTCGCCTAAGCTGCGGCACCAAGCCCATCAGCCCTTTATGTTCCGGCTCACCGCTGTTGTTAACCAAAGCCTGTTCGTAAAGCTGCCAATCAGCTTGCAGATAGAACGCATCGTGCATGAACGCGCTCAGGTTGTAATCGTGTAGCACAACCGTACCGGGAAACTTCCACGCCAGCTGATAAATCTTTTTGTGAAAGCCACTGTGATTTCCGAGGTGATAAATAACGTCGTCGTAAGTCTCCCGACGCTCCGGAAGCTGCTGTATCGGATAAACCTCATACTCATTCTGCAACTCAGGCGCGGGTAACTCAGTATCGTAAAAAAGATCGATCTTGAGGTGTGGTTTGAGAGCGTTTATTAGCCAGTAACTGTAGTTTGCGATGCCGCTTTTCTGTGGCGGTAACGGAGACAGCCAGGCGATTCTCCGATTTACAGCGTGAGTCATGCGGCTATTGAGGTAAGAAGACCAGATCCAAATACGTTTTAGCCACATCTCCAACCAGCTCGCGGTCTTTTTCCCATTCCGCAATCACTTCGCTTGTTGATTGAGTTGTGACCATCTCTTGATCGCGCCGTAGAACACCGGCACTGTACCCGCAGGCAAAAACATCATTCAGGAAATCATCTCCTTTGACACCGGAAACTCGCTCCAACAAGGCAGGAAAGAACTCCATCAGCAACACCGGATGATGTTTCGTGATTGTTTGCTGCATACCCTGCCACGCTTTTGCCTCGGAACCTTCGATATCCATCTTTATCACATCTACCCGGGGCTCGTTTTGGAGTAAAGAATCCAACGTTACAGCCTGAACGATGAAAGCCTCTTCTTCATCCTTAGCCAACTCATCGACAAACCCGTTACTAAATCCCCACGAGAAACTCATCAATTTCTGAGTATCACCAACCGCAAAGGGATAAACCGTAACGTGATCGAGTCCGTTTCGATGCAGGCTCATGTAGATCAATTCAACATTCCGAGAGTTACATTCCACGGCAATGACCTTGCCCGACTTTCCGACCTTTGTGGCAGCAGTAAGTGTAAAGAAACCCACGTTCGCGCCGACATCAACAAACGTCATTCCTTCCTGAAGGTGTTCTTTTAGAAAACTGGTGACGTGAGGTTCGTACAGTTTTGTCTCGATGAGATTCTCCCCGATGTCCCAGTCGTGCTCCGGAACATACAATTCGAAATCGTCGAGCGTGAGCAACGTGATGCCACGCGCCTTTCTACCAATGACATATTCCCGAGACTTACGAAAGTATGCTGCCAGGCGCGCATACGTTAACTGCTCCGCCTTAACTCTTTCCTTCCAGTACTCCACGTCTTCCGGCGACGGTTCTCGCATCAGCAGAAGCCGGTAACAGTAGTAGATATCTTCTGCCGTCGCCTCGTCTGGCGATGCTGTTTCTTCAATCGCCGTTGTTGTTGGGCTTTCGCTCAATTCAGGATCCATTGTTGACACTCAAGATTGGCGCGGCTTTCGACCGACGACGATCAGCGAAACTCCGAAGGGCAAATTGAAAGAGTTGATAAGAGCTCGTTCGATATCGAGGACGGTTACGAGGAGTTGATTGACCCAGGCGGGTGGTAGCCGGTACGAAACTGATGCCTCGATTGATGTTCTACGTAACCCCTGCCAGAGTCGAAAAAACAAGATAGGAAAAAAGAGTGTCGTAATGAAATAGGTAGAACGTTCTATCTCAAAACCGGAAACCGTTAGCTTTGCCCGCAGCTCACGCGCGACGTAACGACGATAGTGATGCAAGGCTTCATCATGTTCAGACCAGAGGAAACCGTATGCGGGCACGATGGCTATAAGCTTACCGCCCGGCTTCAGGATACGATTAATCTCTTTAAGAGCAGGCAAGTCTTCACGAACATGCTCGAGCACATCCAACGCCGTGACCATATCGACGCTTTCATCCTTGAGAGCGATTGCTTCGGCCTGGGAACTGAAAAGGCCTTCAAGGTTTCGTTCGCGACAAAATCCAAGAGCTTCTCGTGAGATATCGCTGCCAATGGTTTTAAATTCGCTTCCAAAAGATGAGAGATTCAAACCAGTTCCACAGCCTAAATCAAATAGCAAAGATTGCGTGCCATTTGGATTGTGTTTGCGCAACAACCAATTAACGAGCTTGCGACGCCCAATGAACCACCAGTAACGATCCTCGAGCTCGTACATTTTTGAGTATTCTTCTGCCTTCATACTTTTCTAAATGCACATATCGCTACTATGGCTTTGCCACAAAAGTCCAATTCGCACTTGGACACAGTCAGTACCGTCCGCGGTAGCGGATGGGTACGAAGTCGGAGCCCTCAGATCCAAAAGGCTGCGCACCCATCCGCTACCGCGGACGGTACTGATGTTATGAAGCAGCGCCTCCGTTCGTGAGTTGTTAAACTCACGTTCAGCTTACTGATATGAGACTGAAAGGAGGCGCTGTGGACAAAATATATATCGGCGTTGACTTTCATGCACGACAACAGACGCCCTGTTATTTGAAAACTGAAACTGGCGAACTCGTCATTACTGAACTGCAGCACCAGGACAAAGAGCAAGTACGTGCTTTCTACCAACAGTTCCAGGGACCAGTAATCGTGGGCCTGGAAGCCAGTGGTTACAGTCCCTGGTTCGAAGCGCTGCTGGAGCAACTGGGTTGCGAAGTCTGGCTTGGTCACGCCACCGAAATCAGGCGCCGGGCACGTTGGCGCCAGAAGAACGATCGGCGCGACGCGGAACTCATTTGGGACTTAATGGTCCACGATGAATTTCCCCGTTTGCATCGCCCGGCAGGGCAGAGTCGCGAAGTCCTGCGCATGCTGCGTTACCGGCAAAAGCTGATCAAGCTGCGCACCATGACTAAAAACAGTCTGCAGGCGATCGCCCTGCAAGCCGGCTTAGCCAAAGGCAAGCAGTTGTTCACCGGCGCCGGCCAGGAGGAGTTCCAGGTGGTGGCCATGTCTCCCGTGCTGCAATGGCAACGCGAGCACTGGTTCGAACTGCTAAAGCCATTCAACCAACAACTGTTGGAAACCATGGTCTGGTTCAAGGCGCAAAGCAAAGACGATGTCGGTATCCAGCGCTTGCGGACGCATCCCGGCATTGGGCTACTGACTTCGCTCTGCCTCTTGCACACGCTGCAACCCGTTAGTCGCTTTCGCAATGCGCGCAAGGTGACGGCTTATGCGGGCTTCGATCCGGTGGAACGTTCCTCAGCCGAGCGGCAACACTTTCTGGGGATCAGCAAAGCCGGGTCACGGATGCTGCGTTACCTGTTGGTGGAGGCAGTGCAGACAGCGGTGCGTTATGACGAGGACTTAAAGCGTTTCTATCAACGCCTGGCAGCGCGACGTGGCCGCCCGAAGGCCAAAGTGGCCGCTGCCAGAAAACTACTCATCCGCGCTTACATCATGATGCGGGATGAGATCGATTATGCGGAATTCCGACGTCGAGCCGTCGCAGTTCGGCTTGCCCGCCAAGGTCATGGGCCAACTAAGGTGCCCGCGGTACTGATTGGGCGGCCGACCTCTCCTGACGCTTAGCTAGCGTCGCTGCCCGCCTCGCCGAGCTCACTTAGGGCTCGCTCGGCGGGTAGCTCCGGAGAGAGCGAAGTAAACCTCATGGACGATGACCGCATAGATGATTGAGCGTGGCTTGACAGCCTTGCTCAGTTGAGGACCGCTAACGGCGGTAAACTAAAAACTAACAGTCTCATGTCAAAGAGCGACAAACTAAACAACACCGGAGGCGCTGTGGCGTCACGTTCGAAGTCTGCTCAAAAAGTGCTTGACAGCAAACGACGCTTCATAGATGACTGTGTCCAAGTGCGACGTCCTGACTTTTGAGGCAAAACCATCACGGCCGCCCAAACTGTGAACGATATTCACTCGAAGCAATGAATCCAGTGATTACCGCCGACAGATCATTTGAATTCTCTTTCAGCGTCTGTAACCAGTAATTGTGGCCCTGAGGATCGGGATCTCGTCTCAGGTAATCAAAGTAACACAGCGCCACAAATGCCGAATTGTATTCATCTTCCTTACTCAATAACACTTCGACAAGCTTACGCAAAGCCTCAGCATTCGTTGTTGGATAGCGAGCTTTGAATTCCGATGTCTTCACCAACTCTTCAAGCGGAACCCTTTTCGTCCACTCGTCATAAGTCGGACGACGTCCAAAAGTCAGGAAATACGAGCCATACAACATAAGCTGTGTCTTCTTGAATTCGTCGGAACGAAAGATCTGTAACGCAGCTTGAGAGCGCCGTTGAGTCAAACACTTTGGATCGCCGCTACACTCATTGATAAAGTGCACTAACTGATCCGACTCATCCTGTTTCGGTTCTCGACCCAGCAGGTCAAGGTATTGTTGACGCACTAAGTAACCAGCATCATCGATTGGATTCGGATACGGCGGTTCTATCCTCGTAAACGCGTAGAGTTCATCACCGGTGTCGGAATCACCTTCACGATGAATCAATTTAAGCCGGCGCGCGGTTACTCCACGCTCGATAATTGTCTCAATTGCACTCTTACTGTCAGGTTTCAAGCGTTCTTTGTGGACCACGAGGTACGAAGTCGGAATACCCTCGAGAACATCAAGAAAACGGTTCGGGATGGGACGTTCTCTTGTTAGCGCTTCGATTTCCTGAAGCAGCGGAGGTACAAAGCTTGAGGCTGCGGTTACGACTGGGTGGCCGTGGTCCGCGGCGCGAAGCGTGTATGTGAAGTAGGCGTAGTTGTCTCGTTCCGCTGGTAGATGAACAATTCCGCCAGACATCGGTGTGGCTTTGAGGCGTAGAGTCATGGCGTCCGGATCTACCTCACCACGCACAAATTGAAGCGGAACTACGCGCTGTTCGAACAGCACCAATATCGCAAGTGTGCTATAGATCAAGCCTCGCTTCAGTTTGGGCCGCCAACGAACCAGCAGTTCCCCAAATTGAGCAGAACCAATGCCCGCCAGAATAGCGAGTCCGACGTATGCGATCATCGCCCAACGAGCTGGAGACCGCATACCCCTGAAAAGCGGAATCGTGTCGTACAAAAAGCGGTAGAAGAAAGAATTCATTCCGAGCGAACCGAGGAAGCCGGTCACGGTCCAAATCAACGCTACAACATATGCGATTGTGCGTGGATTAGACCGAATATCGGAAACGTAGTCCTTCTCGAGTAGTCGATGAACAAACTGAGGTGGCGCAAGCACCAGCCGGATACCAACTGTGATTATAAAAAAGTAGAGTAGACGAGTTGGATAAGTGGACAGTAACTCGACACCAAACAACTTAGAACTCCCGCTGTAACCAATCGTTAAGAGACAAATAAGGAGTAGTAACACCGCAAGACAATCCAACAAAACGATTAGTGTTTTGAAAGGAACGAACGACCTGATCCTTGTTGTTAGGGTCGTGAATTGTCGTGCCGCAGGTCTAACAAGTAAGAAGGACGCCACCAGAAGAAGTGGCGGAAGAAACCCGGGGAAAAGCATCAGCTCGTCCCTCGCCACCGTACCGCCGAGACCAGTCCAGAGTTTGTTTCGCTCACTTACAGCAAGCCAGTGAATCGGCCAGGCCGAAAGCCCGATCACCTGAGCGGGACTCCGTTCAAAACCATAAAGTTGATTAACGCGATAATAGGGATACAAAAAACCAAGGACAATTAAAGAGGCTAAGCCAAGCAAAGCGACGCCACGAATCCAGAAATTGCGATCTCGCAGTAAGCGCCACCAGGCGATCAGGAAAATGCCGGACAGCGTGAGAGGAACCAGGGTCAAAATAAACCACGTCACAGACGTCAACGCATTCATTACAAATGTGACGCCGAGCCAGCTTGCCCTTCGCCAGGTTCGCTGAGCCGCAAACAGGACCAACGCTTCAAGTAACAGCGGGATCCATGCAGTGAAGAGCAGGTGCAGGTGCGGGAGACGTTGAAAGTGATATGGGATGAAAGCGAAAACTATTCCTGCGATCCACGCCGCACCCAGACAGTTTGTTAACGTCCTCACCAGACGAAACATGCCGTAACCGGAGAAGGCAAACGCAATGAGCGTCGCGAAACTAAGTATAGTCAGAGGCTGGAAGCCAAGCGCAAACAGTGGAAAAAATAACAGGGACACACCGTAGGCACTCTCGGTGAACGCGAGGGTGTACTTGTACGGGTACAGAACTGTCGCTTGAAAGAGGTTAAAGGGATCATGAAAAGTCTGATGATAATCCCACCAGAGATAGTAAGCGATTGCGTAAGGATCTCCTCGATCAGAGACAGCGTCACGAAGATGAAGAGCCCATGGCCACGTCATGAGGACAGTTAATGCAAGGAAGCCCAGGAAGATTAGAATCTCGCGGGCGACAGTTCGACGATTCATAGATTCACCGACGATTGAAACGCATCGAGAGTCGCCAGAGCTGTTTTCTGCCAGGAAAAGTTTTTCGAGTATTCGTAGCGTGCATGCTTCGCTTCCTGATCGATCGGTGCTCGTAAGGCTTGATATAACGCCTGGGCCATTCCGTCAATATCGTAAGGATCAAAATAAAAAGCAAAGTCGCCCGCGACCTCAGGCAACGAGGACGTATTTGCTGTGGCCACTGGAAGACCGCAGGCTAAGCCCTCAAGTATAGGCAGACCAAATCCTTCATAAAGAGACGGGAAGAAAAGACACCGCGCTTTTTGATAGAGCTTCACCAGTGAACTGTCGTCAACATATCCGGGCAGTCGAACTCGTTCCGCTATCCCGAGGTCTTTGGCGCTGTTCATCATTATCCGTCTTGAAGCGTCATCCAGAGTGCACACAATTAGAAAATCGGTTGCTCGGATCGTTGGGTCCGAGCCATGAATCGACTGTAACTTCGCAAACGCCTTGAGCGCTCGATTCATGTTTTTGCGTGGATCGAAGCCTCCCGGATAAAACACATAATCATTTCCGGAAGACTGCCGCGGAAACGGATAAGGTTTGAAGGCACCGCCCGCGGCGAGTGGCGTCACTACATTCTTTTTGTCTTTGACCTCCAGCGAACTCACGAAATCGGAGCAGGTGTGTTCTGAAATGTGCAAAAAGAGATCGAAGTCTGTCTCCATCTGATTGAGTTTACGCTGATAGACCTCTTGGGCTGAGGCTGATAAATGCTTTGCGTACTCCTTTTCCATTATCAAGGGTATGAGATCAAAGATCGTGACCGCGAAGGTGCAGCTATTTGCTTCTCGAGATGGAATGAATACGTTGTGCATCAAGGCGTTGGGAGACCAGTAGAGATCGATGCCGATTTTAGCGATGTCATTATTTACGGCGTCCGAGTAGAGTTCTGGTAGATGTCGTTTGCGACCGGCAGTGTTGTAGTTGTTGTTATGAATAAGCGACAGTTTATTTCGCGTCCAGGTTGGTAGGTTTTCAACGTGTGGGCCGGCCGCAGTATTGAGATAGAACTCATTCGTAAAGTCGTTCTCAAGCATCTGCTCGACAGTGCTCTTGAAATAGGTCCCAATTCCCCGGTTGATTTCAGGAGTCAGGAGCGTTTGTCCATCGATCAGTATTTTCATTCGTATGTGCGTTGTCTGCAGGTTGACTCAAGAGGCGAGATTCAAACTGCGCAGCGCCGAAGGCGCGAAATATAATAGCCAGGGGTAAGCGCCGAGCGTAGCGAGGCGCGTCGCCCCTGGAAAACAACCAAACTTGGCGACCAGCCCTGAAACGGGCGTAATACGGTGGCGTTAATTTCGGCCCTTCAGGCCTTGCCGCGCTTTTTGGGGGACTTAACCAGGGGAAAGCGCCGAGCGGAGCGAGGCGCGTCGCCCCTGGAAAACAACCAAATTTGGCGACCAGCCCTGAAAGGGCGTAATACAGCGGCGTTATTTCGGCCCTTCAGGCCTTGCCGCGCTTTTGGGGGACTTAACCCCAGGGGCGACGCGCTTCGCTGCGCTCAGCGCTTGCCCCTGGCTATCATATTCCGCGCCTTTGGCGCTGCGCCTGCAGAGCGTTTGGCCCGTCCTGAGTCAACAACTAAGCCGTCTTGAGTCAACAACTAAGCCATTCTGAGTCAACAACTAAGCCATTCTGAGTCAACAACTAAGCCATTCTGAGTCAACAACTAAGCCATTCTGAGTCAACAACCAAGTTGGTCCAGATATCTCGACAACACGGCGTCGTAAGAAAACTCGCGTGTGAGATAGGTTTGGCCATTTGCGGCCAGGGCGCGCCGGATGTTCTCGTTGTCTTCGAGATATTTCAGGGCCAGTCCAAATTCATCACTGTTTGCGACAAACAATCCACCATTGCACCGACGAACATGATTCATCGTAACGGGACAATTCGCCGAAACGACACTGGGCACGCCACAATGCCAGCCTTCCATAATCACGATCGAAAAACTCTCATTCTCCGACAGGTTGATCACTGCCTTTGAATACTTCAAGAGCTCCAGCTTCCTTGCCTCTGAAACAAAACCAAAATCGAGGAAACAATCGTTGCGTGGTACCAGCGACTCGTCACCACCACCGATAAAAACCAGCTTCGTACCTCGCTTAAAGTCTCTCGTATATTGGCGAAACCATTCACACAGCACGTGAACGTTCTTACCTCGTTCTTTACGTCCCGCATAAATGAAGTAGCTATCCGGAATGTCCGCGGGTCTTTTGCCCGGCTGCTCGCCGTTCGCTGGAAGTTCGACGCCAACACCAGTCACTACGCTTTCAACAATTCGGCGCCCAACTCGTACCCCGTATTGCTTGATTGTCAACTGCTTTTCTTCGTGTGCGTTAAAGAAGATATGCCTGGAGTTTTGTAATAGCCGTTCGGTGGCGTCCCAGTAAAACTGTGGCTCATCGTGAAAGCAAGGAACGACAGAAACCTTGCCCGGATACCTATTGACGACAGAATGAGTTACACCGTGAAAATATGGCAGGGCAATGAGCTCGAAATCATTGCTCAGGTAGTTTCCGACTGCATCAACCAGAGCAGGGCTATTGATGCCGTAGTCAAAAAAGTCGTTCTCATCCTGCGCTGACAATTGCTTTCCGAGGCCTATTTTTTTGATGACTGCGTCATATGGTCCACGTTTCTTCCCCGTAGCAAACCTCTGCGTCTGTATCCCCTCGACGTCGTAAGTGCCTGGTGCAAAATGATCGGACCACCAACTGTCATACGGTGAACGTGAACAGGTCGTAAACACAATCGTCTCAACGCCCCGTTTGTTCAGTTCGCGGCTCATACCTCTCGCCAGAAGTTCAGCACCGCCTGCAAACGAGCCAAACCATGGCGTAATGACTAAGATTTTTTTATTGAACATTAAGTCCTGGTAGCGATGATTCCATAGTCCGGGGCGCTATAAAACATGTCGTTGAATCGCTTGATTATTTCGCTGTTACCTTCAATCCTGGCCTCGTCCCATGGACGCAACTTCAAAATCTTGATGTCGTGAAGGCCGCGCGACTCAAGCAGAAACTGTAGCGTTTGACTTGGAATCGGATGGCGATGAGTAGGATCAGCGTAAAAGTTGCAACCGCCAACGAGGAGATTTTCCGGATTTGGTGTTTCGAGAATCAACAAGCCCCCGCGCCGCAACGTACGAACCATCTCGTCCAGCAACTTGATCAACGTCTCAAACGGCAAGTGCTCGACAAGGTGAAAACTCGTTATCACACTCAGACCTTCCGAAGGCAAACTGCGCAAGTGCGTTAACGCATCCGCTTCGATGACAGTTAGACCAGCGCGACGACACTCTTCAACAAAAACTCTGTTGCGGTCCACGCCTTGAGCTTTAATGCCTTCGCTTTCCAGCAACTGCAACCATTCACCGCGGCCGCAGCCGATGTCGAGAACATCGCCGGTAATCTGTGCTTCCTTGAGAATCGGAACATAGACCTGTAGTCGACGCCGTACTTCGTCGCGCTCACCACGAAATTGATCTTCGAAGGAGGCGTAGAACCCGTCGAGCAGATGGTCGGATTCTTCCGCGGCGAGTTGAACAAAAGAAGAACCTGGAGTGGCTTCCCCATTCCGGCTGACTTCTTCGAGCAGAACTCTCAGTCGCGCTTCCTGTGCTGCCAGTTCGTCATGTGCTCGCTGTTGGCGTTGAACAAGTTGCTGCAATTGTTCGTCTATCTCCGACCGAAGCTGCTGTTGTTTTGTGACTTGCTCGGCGAGCTCGGATCCAAGTTGCTCGTGTTTTGTTATTTGCTCGGATCTGAGCTGTTGTTGCTGGTCCAGAAGCTGCCGTTGCTGGTCCAGGAGCTCCTGTTTGTCTGCCTCGTGTCGATTGCTAATAGTCTGCTGTTGATCGCGGAGTTCCTGTGTTTGAGTTGCGATGCGTGCAGTCGAATCATCGACGTAACGTCGGGCTTCATCAAAGCGCGGTTCGAGATTCTTTACCAGATCGTTGTGCCGTCCGGCTAACTCTTCGTGCTGTCGCAACGCTAACTCGATAGAGTGTTGTTGCTTGGTTACTGTTTGCACAGTTTCGAGCATTTCCGCTGCGAGCTGCGACAGTGCGTTACTCAAGTCTCTTTGATTCTGATTTTGATGATCGACGATACGCTGCTGCAGAGATAACGAGTATTGCTCGAATTGATTTTGATATTGCACCGAAGACGGCAAACGAAGAACAGCAATGATCATGCGAATCAGGTAACCGAGAACCGGGACTCGTCCGAGCCGTCTTATGGTGGCCGGAGTTGATAGGCCCGAGACGGTCACCCCGCTCCGTTGTCCTTCAGGCGAGTAGTGCAAACTCGCGAGAACATCGATCTTATTGAAACGGCCGCTCGCTAGACTTTGCAGGTGTTCGGCCATGCCGGCATCGTCAGGCTCTCGCAATAAAAGCGCCCGATAGGAGTTACGCACGAAGTCTTGACCATGAAACTTCAACAAATCATTAACGTGATATCGATTGTCGTGATTAGTCTGAAATGCAGGTTGCAGCTTAAAAGAGCCGTTTACCTCACTGGGTAGCGGGCTAACCGATTCTTGCGGTAGCGACGATCTACTTACATTTTTGCGGATCTCATACATCAAACGCTCGACGTCCAGGTCAGAGCTGCTGATGTGAAGCCTATCAGTGGTCATTACGTGGGGAATTCTATCTCAAAATAGTCAGGCGTCTTAATTGGTTTATAAAATCTGTGTAATCTGTGGATAATAACCACCAATGGAACCTGTGCTGCGAGTTGAAGGTGTTTCGAAGCAATATCGTATTTACGATCGCGCTTCCGATCGCCTCAAGGAGATGTTGACACGCGGGCGCTGGCGGACGCACCGGGAATTCTGGGCGCTGCGTGACGTCTCATTCGAAGTTGAAAAAGGGACGACTTTTGGCATCGTAGGACCTAACGGATCCGGCAAATCGACGCTACTTCAAATTGTGGCCGGCACCCTCCAGCCAACGGAAGGTAAGACCTGGAACGCCGGACGCATCTCGGCGCTGCTCGAGCTCGGCTCGGGATTCAACCCGGAATTCACCGGCGTAGAAAATGTTTTCATGAACGCATCGCTCATGGGCTTCTCGCATGCTGAAACAGAAGCGATGCTTCCCTCGATCGAACGTTTTGCAGAGATTGGCCAGTTCATCAATCAACCAGTCAAGACATATTCGAGCGGAATGTACGTGCGGCTGGCCTTTGCCACCGCCATCAGTGCCATGCCGCAGATTCTAATCGTCGACGAAGCACTCGCTGTCGGTGACGCGATGTTTCAACATCGCTGTCTGAGACGAATACGCGAGATGCAAGAAAGCGGCATGACGATATTACTCGTCTCACACGATCCCAATGCCATTCGAGCATTATGCTCGCGCGCTCTGCTGCTTCATAACGGGCGAATGGAGGCGATAGGTAAACCTGCGGATGTTCTTAATCGATATCAAAAACTGATCATGGCTCGCGAAAGCGCGTATGAAATGACAGAGGAGGTGTCAGGCGCGCCGCTGAAAGAGCTCGACACCGAAACGATTCCAAAACTTTCTTACACGTACCGTCATGGCGACGGCCGCGCCGAAATCATCGCCGTTGAACTGCTCAATGCGGCGCACCAAAAAATTGAGTTTGTCGAATCGGGCGAAGAGGTTATCGTGCGCGTTCGTGTAGTCTTTCACGACGACGTGGAAGCACCCGTTTGCGGCTTCCTGATCCGAAACCGGCACGGTATTCATCTTTATGGCACGAACACTGACTTGCAACAAGTGAACTTCGGACCGGCGCAACGAGGCGAGGTTGTCGAAGTGAGTTTTGCTTTCTCGTGCTGGCTGGCGCCGGATTCGTATTCTTTAACGTTTGGCGTACACAGCGTGGACGCAATCAGTTTCGACTGGCTCGATGGAGCGGTATTTTTCCGCGTGATCAGCGCCACGGCTATGGAAGGTGTGACGAACCTTAACGCCACCGCTTCGCTGCGACGGATTGGAATACGCCGGGCAACAGCTGAGACAGTAAACGCGTAAATGCACTGCCGGTAGTCTTTGCTCAAAAGTTGGAATTCAGTCGTGCAGCGCCAAAGGCGCGAAATATGATAGCCAGGGGCAAGCACCGAGCGGAGCGAGGCGCGTCGCCCCTGGGAAAGTCATAGTGAACGTTTAGCTCTGAAAGAGCAAAATAACTAACGTCGATATTTTCGCACTTTCAGTGCTCTCACTTTATTATTTTGCTTACCAGGGGCGACGCGCTTCGCTCCGCTCAGCGCTTGCCCCTGGCTATCATATCTCGCGCCTTTGGCGCTCCGCAGTGTAATTTGGTGCCTTTGGATGCACATAATGAACTTCGAGTTCTAACGCAAAGTTATCAGTATGGAGAATTTATCCTCTAACCCAATGGCACTCGAAGTTGAGGAGCGGAAGCTTGCGAAGAACCTGGTGCGCAAACGCTGGTTCCTCGTGGCGTTATTAATATCAACGTGGCTGCCCATTGCGTTCTTTATTTTCGTTGTTCCTTCGCGTGGTGAGCTTACTGGCTTCGCAGGTATCAAGACTGTTTTTCTTTTCCTGGGGACCGCTCATGTTCCAGCTACCCTGTTTTTCTATCTCGACAAAAATTTTTCCGATATCAGAAGGAAGCATCCAGTTAGATACATCTACGCTCCGATCTTCTTAATCATCATTACAGGGTTACTCTTCGCGTTCGCCAACACAATTACACAAGCGTTCGTTTTACTGGCTTACTGGGCCTGGCAGGCATTTCACTACGGGCGGCAGAATATCGGCATATACGCCTTCGCGTCGATAGCAGAAACGGGAGCGAGCCCGCGCAAGGAAGAGAAGCTCGCTATTGAATTCGGAACAATCCTGGCGATTCTCGGTACCTTCAAAATACTCGGTACGGCAGTAGCACCGCAGTATCTGCACCGCGCTTTTGATCTGTTCTATCAAGTTGGACTGGTAGCCTTTTTTGCCGTTCCTGTGTTCAGTCTTGTGGTCTACGTCAAATTCTTTAAGCACACAACGTTTCTCAAAACTCTACTTTTCTTTACAAGCGTATTCTTCTTTCTGCCGGTGTTCATCTCGACCGACAACAACATCGGCTTCCTCAGTTATGCGATGGCACACGGACTCCAGTACATCATTTTCATGACTGTGATCTCCGCAACGACCGGAGGTTCGATACAGTCATATTCCTACAAGAGTCTCGCGCAACTTGCCGTGCTGCTGCTAATCGTTGGTTTCGCGTTTTGGCGTGTGAACGACCTGAGAGACTTCGAAATAGTTAAGAGCACTTGGACTTATGCCAGAGGCGCGGATTTCTTGTTTGGAGCAGTTTTGGGAGCGACGATGGCCCACTTCGTGGTTGACGCTGATGCGTGGAGACTAAGCCTGGAAAGCCGGCGAGAATACATCAAGAAGCGGTTCTCTTTTGTGTTCGATTGAGGGAATCTGTGTAATCTGTGGATACACGTCGATAAACGTCTAATGTAGCAGCGGCGGCCTTTTCCCAGGAAAACTTCGAGGCATGCTGTTTACCCGCAGCGGATCGTTGTTCCCTCTCGATAGCACTCTCTAACAGTCGCTTTAGGCTGCGTGTCAATTCACTAACGTCGGTTGGTGAAACGAGCAGCGCGACGTCTCCGACAGTCTCCCGAATAACCGGTATGTTGCTCGTGATAACTGGAGCACCACAGGCCATTGCCTCCAGCAGCGGCAAACCAAATCCCTCATAAAGCGATGGGTAAACAAACACGCGGCACGACGAATAAAGTGCCCGCAGATCATCATCGGCAAGATAGCCAGTAAACCTCACACGCTCGCGAAAATCGGCGGTTCTTAAGAAGTCGTGTAACTCATCTGTCAGCCAACCCTCATTGCCCACAAGCACGAGTTGCGTCTGCGACACGCTGTTGCGGAGAATTTCTTCAAACGCGCGAACAAGCGTCAACAGGTTCTTGCGCGGCTCGATCGTGCCGACGAACAGGATAAAGTCATCACTAATATTTAGACGTCGTCGAACTGCAACCGTCTCAGCGATTGGCACTTGCCAAAACGATGAGCGTGGCGCTTCCGGTATCACTGTGATTCGCGATTCATGGCTCCCCAGATGCTCACAAACTTCCGTCTTTATACTTTGTGAAGGCACGATGATGGCATCAGCTCGGCGGGCCATTAACGGCAACCGCAACCGCGCACGGCGCGCGAGGTGTTGCGCGTGTGTTTGAGGCCATAGGAGTAGCGAAAGATCGTGAATGGTAAGGACGGTCGGACACACCTTCCGAAGCGGGACACTGTAGTTAGTGCCATGAAAGACGCTGAATCTCGATCGTTTGATGTAGCGAGGCAGTCCCACCTGCCACCAGAACCGGCGACTTAGTCTGTTTACCCTCGCCTGAGTGATGTACAGGTTTGCCGGCGATTCGGGTCGATGCAAACTCGGCAAAGGAGAAACCAACTCAAACCTGTCTTCCGGAGCAATCCGGGCCAGCGCGTGCGCCAACTCCAAAGTGTAATGGCCCACTCCCGTCAATGATTGATTCAGCGGGCTGCCATCCAGTCCGACGTCCATATTCAAAGGGCTTCCTCTAAACCGGAGTCCAATGCGCGAAGCGCCAAATGCTAGCTAGGGCAAGCGCGAAGCGCCAAAGGCGCGAAATATGATAGCCAGGGGCAAGCGCGAAGCGGAGCGAAGCGCGTCGCCCCTGGTTAGCAGGAATCAATCGATGAGAGCACTGAAAGTGCGAAATATCGTCGGTGATTATTTCGCTCTTTCAGAGCTTCACGGACTTGATGTTTCTTTACCAGGGGCGACGCGCTTCGCTTCGCTCAGCGCTTGCCCCTGGCTATCATATTTCGCGCCTTTGGCGCTGCGACATATTTCGCGCCTTGGCGCTGCGACATATTTCGCGCCTTTGGCGCTGCGACATATTTCGCGCCTTTGGCGCTGCGACATATTTCGCGCCTTTGGCGCTGCGACATATTTCGCGCCTTTGGCGCTGCGCATACTAAATTCTGACTCTCGAGAAAAATATTCAGTACATCGTTTAAAAGTATTGAGGCTGGCCATTCCAGAGAATGCCAGCCTCAAAAGTTACGATGCTAATGTCTCACCTAGAACCTGTTCAGGTACTCCGGCGACTCCATAAAACCGCGCACGATAACATTCTCGATGACCGCGGGATCGATAGCTAGATTGAAGCGAGCGTTGTGGAAGATGTAACCACAGTTAGCCGGGTCAGGACTACCCACGCAGGGTTCCGGATCGCGACGCAGGAAACCAAAGTATTCCATCGTCACAAATGCCGGCTTGTAAAACTTGTCACTGACCTGTGTACTCTCAGCAATGATTCGCAACACCTGAGCGCGTGTTTTAGTACCTGCATTCAGGTCTGCCACCAGTTGAGCCTGATTTGGGTTCGTTACCCCCGCAGTATTCAGTAACGTCTGCACGAAGGTCGCGTTCGACATACCAGCCGGGTACTTGGCCAGAACTTCGGGACGCAGCATCCACGCATCAGCGAGCTGATTCTTCTTCTGCTCAGTCAATGCAGGATCGTCATTCGGTGTTGAGATTGCTGCCAGATCCGTCATGAACTCAGCGTAATGAGGACGGTCAATTTTGGACGGGTCGCTCAACTCAGCCACGGTTTGGGGACGTTGGCCCAGAGACACCATGTAGAGGAACATCACGTATGAGCCTTTACGCTGAAACTCCGGCGAACGGAAGAAATTCGCGGCCACGATACCCCTAAGCGTCTTAACGCACTCGATATCCATTGAGGGCGCACAGATCGTATTGGGATTCAGGGTGTCAAGATAAAACTGCAACCCATCCGGTTCCGGAAAACGCTTCAGAAAGTCGATGTATTGCTGCGACACGAAGAAATCAAAGTCATTAATGGTTATGACTTGATTGGTTCCCGGCCTCAACCGCAGTGGCTTGACCTTGATGTCACCATAAAACAGCTCCGATGGCAGACCGGGCGTTTCGGTAACAATTCTCAACGTCGGCGGCGACTGTGCAAAACCGACGATGGAAACGAGCACCAGCAGGAACGATGCGGCTACAATCTTCTTCATATTCAACTCCAACTTGGGGAACCTGGGGAGCGGTTCTAATTTAGGAATGAGGCTGGGCGAGCCCTTTCTGGCCGCTTGACCAGAACTATACTTGCGCTTTAACCATTCTGTCAACACTGTTTAGCTCTTGCTTTCTTTTAGAACATTACACGACAAATGACCCGGAAATTTTAGCCTTTTGATGCTCCAATCCGGGGCCATGGTCTGAAAATTTTCTCCGCACCTGACCGCAATCCGAGCCCCCTTAGTAATTAGAGAATTCTAAAGGTAGCCGTATTACTAACCAGGTTTTGGGTCGTCACTTTGACCCTACAGGTGCCCGATGCCATACCGTTTGGTAGCCGGAACGTCACCTGAGTGAATTGTAACTCAGTAAACTCGTGTACGTCCTGTGGGGTTATATCGAACGACGTATTATTACTGTCGATGAGATTAACCACAACTGAAGACGCTGCCACATTCGGCATGTTCGCCACGAAGATCGCAACTCTCGTGTTTCGATCCGATGCCGGAACAAGCAGATTGCCGCTATTGACGATCGGGAAAGGATCTCTGATCCATAGTATCGAGTCGAACGCTGCCGCCTGATCCAGGGCCGGTCCCGACACTTCGAGTATGAGTTGAAGTGGCGGTGCGCTAGTGCAGTTGGACTGGTTCCAGTTCAGTGTGATTGAACCAGCATCTCCACCATCGCCGGCGTCGAAGCCGTCTACAGCGATTCTGTAAATGGTACCGGCTGTTGCGTCAAACGTGACCCTACTAACCTGCACAACAGCTGGAGTGATGTCATCGTTCTGCCGAATCGTTACAAAATTATTGAACGCCGTTCCCGTGTAAACACCGAGCGCAGTGTCGTAGTTACTTCCGATCGTATCGATTATGACATTGGCGCTGACTGGCGCCTGCCACCGATACCAAACAGAATGAGTACCGCCGCTGCCATCCGGTAAGTGATTCGGTTCTCCGGATTCTTTAGTAGCACCCACGTTAGTGCCATTCACAGATCCCGAGCACCCGCTAATTACCTGTGCGTTGGCGAAATTGTCGTTGGGTGGTGGCGATGGCGTCGGTGTTGGCGAAGGCGCCGGGCCGGTGTTCCAGCCAATATCCATCAAAAGATATAACGATAGATCATGGGGCGCCGCAATATTGTGCGTCAGAGTACCGCTGATGTTAGGTTCCATCAGCTGATTCGGTGTGAGACTGAGATCAAAATGGGAAACTGACGATCCCGGATCTACCGGATTGGGTGTATACACACGTGCACGATTTGACCCATCAGCACCGGAACTCAAAACGTTAGGCACATTCGCAGTTACCTGAGAACCGACCCAAACCAAATTGCGGAAGTTGGTCGCAGAAGCGATGCGTTCGCTATCAGTCATCTGAGGCCAGAGTTTGCCGGTGGTGTTGTCTAACAGGAATCGGTCGTAAATGCTGGGCGATCCTGAAGGCTGCGTTCCAGTTACCTCATTGGTGAATGAGGAAAAGCCAAGACCGTGAGCAAACTCGTGCAGGGCCACAGTAACGAGATCGACGCCATTGAAACCATGATTGTTATCCAGCCCGAGGTACCATGTTCTGCTGGAAAGGCAGCCTGGAGTGCCAAGATTGATGTTGAAGTCAGCAAGTATTTCGACACTTGTGCCGTTTCGATCAACTCCTGAAAGCGCGTTTGCGAGAGCCAGGGGGTACCAGGTATTCGAGAAACCTGCGCCCGGAAAGTTCCTCGTCCCGCTATTGCTTCCAGCAGAGGCGAGCGTGCCTCCGTTGTCCTGGCACGGCAAGGTATCCCACGTTGCACCAATGACGATCGGAGTATTACTTGTCAGAACCGCGCCCCAGATATTTGCCGCATGTTGAAGGGCATTCAGTCGCTGCTGTCCCAACGTCGTGCCGGTATTTCCGCCAACCGGAGACCGGGGTGAAGGGTCGTTAAAACCAACGCCTGGCGCGTCGTTATTTCTAATGGTGACCGTTACCGCCCCAAAGGCGGATGAGGAAACAAAAAGAATTACCGCAAACGCAAGCAGGAGCACACGGTGCCTGGAGAGTAAATGCTTATTCATTATCAGTTAATTCTGCTGTGGTACGGTCGGAGCCGGCTTTGTGTCACTGAGAAGCTTTGGATCAATTCCTAACGCGGATGCGGCCGCCTGAGGATTGTCAACGCACGACATTGAAAGCGTGCCATCCTCTCTCTCACGAGCGACAACAACATTTCGGAACCGGCCATTGAGTTCCATCGACGTTGAACCGTCTTCGTGGTGGACTTCGGTGAGTCCCTCCGCCGACTTATTCAGCATTTTCTTGAGTCCCGCAGCGAGCTCTTGAGCTTGCTGCGTGGTAAGCGGCTTTAGCTTTCCGGTTTGCGGATCAATCTGAACGTCCTGGCCGGCGGCTTTTACTGTCATATATTTTTTAGGGTTCGAATCTTTTGACGCGGCGGTATTCTCGGGCTGCGCGCTTTGTTTCTCGGAAACTAATTGCCTCGAGACAGCCGAAATTGCTCCGATAACGAGAACAACCGCAGCCAAAGCAATTAATGCGGGCTTACGGGCTGTAGTCACGGAATCACTCTTTTTTGCTTTCTTACGCTTTTTCATTCGTCCCTCTTCGTTGGTTGATTGACACCCTGTTCTGGGAGTCTGGAGAACCAATACTGCCCTGTGATTTTTGCCGTGTGATCATCAGACGCACTAAATCGGGGGCGTACGTCAATACTTCTAGACTTACAACGCTGGGCCGTCAGGTGAAGCCGAACTAGGAGGCAAAAGCAACCGACTGGGTTGCCCTCTTATTATGGCGCGCCCTACGACTTGGTTCAAGGCAAAGTTTGCAGCACCCCGCGGCTTTGTACAAATCCCGCCCACGGCACGTAGTGGTGTAATTGTGTATTGGCCGCGGCGCGGCCAGATGTTTATAGCCCACCACCAGCCTTAGGACCGCGCTCCAGCGGAGCGCGATGTCCGTACAGCAGCAACATTCGGCTCCGCTGGAGCCGTAATTAACTTTTAGGGGGCGTGGCTATAAACATTTGGTCCCTCCGGGACCCAGCAATGTTTGAGCAACAACTATTACACCACTACCCCACGGCAGGTGGGCGGATTCGTTCAAGTCCTTGCTACCAAACAGCTTCTTCTTCAGATTTGTAATCCCGCCCACGGCAGTGGGCGGATACTTCAGGTCCTTTCTATCTCGTAGATTTTTAATCAACATTGAATACCGCCAACGGTAGTTGGCGGATTGTTCGAACTCGAAGTATCCGCCCACTACCGTGGGCGGGATTACAAATCTGAAAAAGAAGAAGCCGTTTAATAGAAAGGACTTGAAACATCCGCCCACTGCCGTGGGCGGGATTGTGTAAAGCCACGGCTACCGGTAGCGCTGGCCAATTTGCTCGGTTCCGAAGCTGCCGATTCCGTTGAGACGAAAGGCGAAAACGACCCGGTTCTCTTTTCGGAGACCGACGTTGAAAGTGGAAAACTGAGCTGTCGCGGCGCAGCAGTCCCATGCATGTCCGAGCGTTACCGTTGAGCTGATGAGCGAACTGTCGCCTCTGCCGGGCCGCTTCTGAAAGTCGAAAAAGAACGAGGCGCCGCCGTACCAACCGCGGTCACGATTGCCCAGAAACGCCGATGGACTCCACTGCGAACCACGGACAGTTCCCGCTTCCAAACCACGCGAATCAGCAAACCTCACTAGATCGGGTGAGAGTTCGATCGCTCGCGTGTAGTAAAAACTCTGAAAAATCTCAAACACCGAACGCGTGAGTCCAAAAGTCGTCGACAGCGCACGCATCTGGCCGCTGCGCGTGTCAATGTCAGTCCGAAAATCGGCAAACAGATGCCTGCGCGGACGATATCGAGCATCGATGTTGATTGGTGAAAAGCGACGTGGAACGCCGCCGTACACAAATCCTGAGAGCGTGTTCAGCGGATAGAATTGATTGCGCTGGTTCGTGATGAGAGCGCCGCCGAAGAACGGATCGAAAAAGTATTTGCCGCGCAGCGTTATAGTCAGCGCTTCGTACGGCTGGCTCGACAACAAAGGTTTGTCCTGCCCGTTCGTGTCTTTCACAGGCACGTCACTCACATTCTCAGTCGAGCGACGGGTGAAGAAACGATTCGCGATGCCGAATTCGATCTCATTGGTGTCAGCGATGGCATCGATGTAATCGAACCGGATGATGCGATCGAAGTTATTAATGCCGGTGAGCTTCCGATAGGTCACGTACGGCTCGATAACGTGACGAAAGAAAAAATTTGCACCACGACGAAAGTCTTTCGCAAACGCCGGCGGACGCACGTCAAGTTCAAACTCTCCATAAGATCTCGTCAGGTTACGACTAAGAACATCACGCGTGTTTGGATCGAGTGAGTTGGAGTAGAACGTCACGCGTCCCGCGCCTGATGCAGTGACATTCCAACCGGCAAAGCTCAGCGGCAACTCGAATCGCGGGTGCAGATCGAGTCGCTGCACAATGGACGGCGTGATGATCGGATTCCCGCCGACGTCATTCACAAACTGCACCGCGTCTTCCACAGTCTCTTTCCGGCTTACACCGTCGGCAGAACCACTGAACGAAAAATAGAGCGGGAGATTCTTGAAGAAACTAACTATGCCCGGACGCTTGTCGATGCTGATGCTCGGCAACTGGCGGATACGAATACGCGCATTCGTAAGCGACGTAACCTGGGTGCGCGCGAGAAAGTTGAAACTGTACTCGTTGTGATCCTTGTTTATGAAAACCTGTGAAGTCTCTTCCGGCGAGATGGCTTGCTGTATGTTGTCTGAGAACACCTGCCGGAAAGCGAGGTTGGAAGTGATGTTGACGTCGGCTACAGCGATGAAGCCGTTTTTGAAATAGTGAACACCGTCGACGTAGAGACTCGAGCCGCCTTGATCGGGATTAGCCTCATCAGCAGACGGTCCGAAGATTCGATCCTTGACTGCATAGAATCCGAAGTTGAGATAAGAGCGCGAGTTGGCGCGTGTGCGCAGGTCACCACCAAATCCGAGCCCGCGCGAAGTGTAGATGTCACTGCGGAAGGTGAAATCGGCGGACCGGCCTAATGTTAGATAGTAGCCGTTTGACAAACGCGCGCCCTTTGCGCCTGAACCACCAAACGTCGGCGTCAAAAACCCCGAAGCGCGATCGCGTGTTTTGATCGAAACTGAAGCATATGGCAGGTAGAACACAGGAACGCTTTTCATTTTCAGTTTCGGTCCATAGACGTAAACGCGATCGCCGGTTTTGATGCGTGCCTTGCTCGCATGAAAACTCCACTTCGGAACGTCTTCGTCACACGCAGTTACCTGAACGTTCGTCGCGACAATCGTGTCTAAACTGACCTTCTCGACGCGATCGGCGGTGAAATAAATACGCGTGCCGTCCTGAGTCTGATTTGTGTAGCCGGTTGAGTCGACGAAATAACCCGTCTTCGTGCGATAGTTCCACTCGCCACGCGACCCGGTAATGCGCTGCTGATCCGCTTGATCGAAAACGACGTTGCCTTCTGCGACTACTCTGTTGTCAGCGTCGTAAACCGTGACCTTGTCCGCCTGCAAACGGTAAGTGCCGATACGAATATCGACGTTGCCTTCATAGAGAACGACGCGCGCGTTTTCCGGTCCCGACCCACTCTCCTTCGCGGCGGAAACCTTGAGTTCGTCCGTGGAAACGCCCTCCACACCACCTTGCGGCCTGGGCCGGCGCGGCGGTTGATCAGTATTAAGAGGATTGACGTTGGGAGTATCCGTCATCGGATTCGCGACTTTGCGATCGACCGGATTCGTTTGCTGCGCGAATACAAACTGGCAAGCAAATATGAGTATTAGGGAAGCCAGTAGATAACGGGTCATATCTATTGCGGGTGGATGCTAGCACGAATGTCGGGTTTTGTGCTTGGTGCTTTGTATTTTGTTCTTTGTTTTAGGAATTTGCGTCCGCACCAAGTACCAAGCACCAAGTACCAAGCACAAAAAACTTGGTATCATCCGCGCCGTGCCCATGCGACACAAACTGATGATCGTGGCCGGTGAGCCGTCGGGTGATGCTCACGCAGCAGCACTCGTCAAAGCGCTTCGAGAACATGGCGATTTCGAACTCTTCGGGGCCACCGGGCCTTTGATGCGTGAGGTTGGTGTCGAGACAATCGTCAACTCCGACGAACTCGCCATCATGGGAATCGTCGAAGTCGGGCGCGTCTTTCAGAAATTCCTCAAGGCCTTTCGCAAACTAAAAGCTGCTGCCATTGAACAATCACCCGACGCAGTTGTTCTCGTTGACTGGCCGGAGTTCAATCTTCGACTCGCCTCGAGTCTGCATCGCCGCGGTTTGAAAGTGATTTATTACATCAGTCCTCAACTATGGGCCTGGCGTCCGCGTCGCATTCGCAACATCAAACGCGACGTGGATCTGCTCTTATCGATCCTGCCGTTTGAAGCTGAATGGTACAAAGATCGAGACGTAGCCCACGTGGAATTCGTCGGCCATCCATTATCAGGCGAGGTTAAGGCGAGCTTTGGACGCGAGGAGTTTTGCAGTCGTAACGATCTCGATCCATCCAGACCGATCGCTTCGTTTCTGCCGGGCAGCAGGATAAAGGAATTACAGCGAATTCTGCCGCCGATGATCGGGGCGATCAAACAACTTCGCGACGTACGACCTGACGTCCAGACTGTAGTAGTAGTAGCGCCAAGCCGGACCGCCGAAGAGACGCGAGAAATTCTCGCGCAACACGACGCTCAAGGTATTAAGCTGGTCCAACACCAAACGCGTGAAGCCCTCGCCGCTTCAAATGCAGCAGCCATCGCAAGCGGCACAGCAACGCTTGAAGCCGCATTGCTCGAAACACCGATGGTCGTTGTTTACAAAGAGTCGACGATCAACTGGCACACGCTCGGACGTTTGATCACAGTCTCACATTACGGTTTGGTAAACCTCGTGGCTGGACGAGAGATCGCGAAAGAACTTATGCAAGATCAGTTCACAGCCGAAAATCTCTCGGCTAGACTGCTGGAGCTTCTTGAACCGGAAACGAATAAAACGATGCGTGAAAGTTTGCGTGAGGTGGCCCATCGACTAGGCGATCCAGGTGCATCGCAACGCGCCGCGGAAGCGATCGCTAAATTTTTAGCCACAGACTACGCGGATTAATCTGCGGATCGCTTTTTAAGCTCTTCGATCTCCGCTTCGAGGCGTTTGAGATCCTCGCGCATCTGCGGCAGGCGGTTCATGTGCGCGTTGATGCGTTTGTATTGATCGAGTGGCTGAACGGGTATGCCCCACCAAACTCCTGGTCGCACGATCTTGCCAGGCAAGATTCCGGCTTTTGAACCGATCACCGCGCCCTTCATCACGCGCGTGTGATCACCAAAACCCACCTGTCCGCCAATCACCGCGTCGTCTTCGATCACCACGCTGCCGCTGATTCCTGTTTGCGCCGCAATCACGACGCGCTCGCCGATGTCGCAGTTGTGACCGACGTGGACCATATTGTCGAGTTTTGTGCCACGACCGATGCGCGTGCGTCCGAGCGCGGCGCGGTCCACACATGAATGCGCGCCAATCTCGACGTCGTCTTCAATCACTACCGTTCCAACTTGCGGAAACTTCTGATAACCGAGATCGTGCCGCACGTAGCCAAAGCCATCGGCGCCGAGACACACTGCTGCGTGCAAGAGCACACGAGTGCCGATCGAAACGCCGTCGTACAAAACAACATTCGGATGCAGCACGCAATCATCACCAACAGTTACATTCGATCCCAGAACCACACCCGCTTCAAGTCGCGTGTAAGCGCCCACATGCGTGAACTCACCAATACACACATTCGGACCAACATACGCTGTGAGCGCAATGTCGGCAGTTTCAGCAACAACCGCCGTTGGGTGAATCGTTGGCTCGCGACGCACCGCTGGATGAAGCGCCGCTCCGATCAATGAAAAGGCCAGCTTCGGATTTGTAACTGCGATCAACGTTCGATCCGGAAACTGCTCATCAATCCCATCTCGCACGATCAAGCACGACGCATGGCTCTCTGCGGCTGCGGCAAACAACTTCTCATTATCGACGTACGCAATCTCGCCCTCACGCGCGTGATCCAGATCGGCAATCCGTTCAATCTGTGTATCCACCGTCGCCGACCACGCGACCACTCACGATCTCTGCGAGTTCCTGTACTCTCATCTCACGCTCTTACAAATCCGCGCTTCGAGCCACGAATGAAATTTACAAGATGGGCCACGTGCTCGTCGTCTAAATCATCGAGCGTTTGCAACGCATTCTGAAGCGGCAGCGCAGATCGAAAGAGTATGCGGTATGCATCCTTCAACGCGCGTCTCTCGTCTTCATTGAAACCGCTGCGTCGCAACCCAACGCTATTCACACCACGCACCCGCGGCGGATTACCGTCAGTGATAAAAAACGGTAACACATCCTGCACGATCTTCGACTTCCCTCCAATCATTGCATAACGGCCCATCCGCACAAACTGGTGCGCCCCGACGTTGTTGGAAAGAAAAACGTGATCCTCGATCGTGATGTGTCCAGCGAGCGCAACTTCGTTGGCAAAAATATTATCGTCGCCGATAACGCAATTGTGCGCGACATGCACACCCACCATGAAAAAGTTGCGCGAACCGATCCGCGTAGTCTCCCCTGGACCATTGGCCCGATGAAACGTGCAAAACTCGCGAATGATATTATCGTCGCCGATCTCGAGATAACTCGTCTCACTCTTGAACTTCACATCCTGCGGCTCACCGCCAATCACCGCATGCTCATAGATGCGATTGCGCGCGCCGATGCGCGTAAAGCGCTTGATGACGGCGTGCGCACCAATCTCACAATCAGGACCGATTTCAACATCGTCCTCGATTACGACATACGGGCCGATACGTGCGTTGGCGGCGATCGAAGTGTTTTCGCCAATAATTGTTGTGGAGTGAAAAGGCATGGACGAAGACGTAGCAAGATTCTTCAGGATTTACATGTGAATCTTGAATCATCCTGTAAATCCTGTCTAGCGCGATTTTCGTCGTGTGGTTTTTCGAGCTTTTTTACCCGCCTTACGTTTCGTTTTTTGTTGGTCCGTTGTTGTCTTCTCCTTCGTCTCATAAAACAACCGGAAGTAAGGATTGCCGTAATGCTGGTACGCGCCCCACGTGCTTCTCCCGTTCGGCGTGGCCGCGATTGTCAACCGCGCCCGTTTCATTGCCTCGTGCATTGAAACTGGACCATCGGCAGGCTGCGACGCCGTCGCCTTTTGCACTCCTAAAAGATTGGAATACAGCGCAAATGCAAACTCGCGCGCAGCTACATCGTCGACCGGCCACGCAGTACAAACGAAATTTGCAACTCCACGATTGAAGAATGCTTCCGCAAAACTTGGCGCAAGCTGATCGTTGCGATCGCTGGAGCGATCAGGCATCACTCCCGACTCGCAGGCATTTGAAAAGACAAACTTCGGAATTCGATCGATCCTTCTCAGCTCATTTGCACTCAGCAATTCTCTGCGTTTCACATTGAAGATCCATCCGGAACCATTTCCGGCGGCTTTCCATTCGAACACGCAATGTCCGGCAAAATGCAGGATGTCATAGCGACGCAACATGAGCTCACGCAGCACGTTTGTGCGAGTTGCATCAATTGGACCAAATAGACGTCTAACTTCTACCCGTGTCGCATTGGGATCTTTCTGAATGGCGTTATAACCCTCAAACAGCTCAGCAATAGTCACCGCCTCTTCCTCGGCGCCTGGCAAGTGTGCGTCCTCGGCCGGATCAGCCACGATCAGAACTCTCAAAATAGTTTGCGGCGGCGGCGGCGGCTCGGGTAGCGGAGCAAACGTCGTCCGCAATTGTCGCGTGAAGCCACGGCTCGTTGCGAGAAAACCATCTGCGTACTCGAATTGACCTGGCTCCGCAGGCGGCCGGCGAAGCGGCGATGAATCGAGTGAAGGCTGGGCCACCATCTCCCAATGAATTCGGGCTGTTGTCGAGTCAAGCATCATGACGAGCGGCGCTGGACCGTAAAGTTGCTTTCGCAGGTCGGCGGGCATCAACAATCCCTCGAGAAATCGTCCTCGCTCCAGTTGAAGCTCAGGATTTTGCTCGCCCGCAAGCTCATCATTGGCTTTCCAAACCAGATTCGGATCGATGACTGTGTCGCGCTCTGGAATCGATGCACTTTCAGTGATCGCACCAAAGCGATAAGTATTTTTTTCGGGATCCAGGCTCAGCGTGACACGAGAAGGAATGGCGTTGCGTTCGGCGTTGTTCGTCTTCAACCAATTTTTAGCTAAGTCCCGTTGAGCCTTCGCCATAGCCTCTTTTTGCAGTGCCGTTATCTGGCTTTGGTCGAATCTCTCATAGACAATTTCGAAGTTTTGCCATTTGTTGTGTTCTTTCTGCTCGACAAAGATGCTATCTAATTCGATTGCCTTACGAGGGTCGTTTTCAACGAACGTGACTCGTTTTAGTCTTCTGCCGGCATCGAATTCTGAACCAGCGATACCACGTCGAATCCCTCCTAACCATGCAGATACCGCATCACGTAACGCGAGGTTTCCTTCGCCGCTACCAATCAAAACTGTAGCCAGGTGAACTTTATTCAACCGGCCAAGGGCCCAACTGAGCTCCCGTGCCAGTACGGTCAACTCAGGCATCCCAAAACGACCGGGCTCGTTCATACCTGCAATAGCAATCAGACGCTGATTTTTTGATTTAGAACTGACCCGTGGATCCGGCATTAAAAAGGGTTGGCCCAACTGGCCATAGATGATTCCTCGTTCCGTGTATTGAGTGAGGATCCGATCAGCTTTGGAGAGTTCCGCCCCTTCTCGAAGCAAGGCCACGCTAATGGCTTCATCGAGAGCGAGTTCAGCTCGCTGCGGCTGAACGCCGATGTAATGACCCACTGAAATACAGTCGACGGGATGGCCGTTTAAGCTGCGCACGTTGTCGTAATCAATACTCTGGATACCATCGCAAATAAGCCCAATCTCAATCTTGGCATGCTCCGAACCGGTATCAATCTCTACTGAATCGTCCATCGTCGTACCGTCACCTCGGTAAGCTAAAAATCCCCGTGTGATCGCCTCTTCAACTTTTCGTTCTTCAGGACTGATAACAGGTGGAGATGGATCTTCGCCGCGGCCTTCAGGACATTCTTCCTCACCGGCAGGATCGAGCGAAATACTTCTGCCGGTCATCCTGCTGAGCGATAGCGTTAATGTAGCTTCATCTGCCGCGAGAGCCGCTTCATACTGCTGTCTTAAGTCTTCCTGGCTGACTGCTTGAACCTCACGTTTGTCCGGCAACGTAGCACGCAGCGCTTCCGTTTGGCCTGTTGCCAACAGATCGTCCAGTGCTCCTAATATGTTTCTGTTGATCGAGAGATTGCCGTGTTCTTCTTCAATGTAGTACGTCTTGACCGGCGTTCCATCAGGCGCCTTGAGCAGCCCAAGTCGGTGCGGTACACGCCCGTCGCCATCAGCAGTCATCGAATAACCCTTCGTGCTGTCTAACCTGGTCCAATCGCCGATATCGGAAAATGTCGCCTGACCGTACCCGGCGACGTAAATCATGCGCGCGGGCACGACCGCGTCTTTCAACCATTCGTGGTGGTTCCTGGCTCTCGTGAGATGGTTTTGTGAGACGGTGACATTGAATTTGGTGTAGGTTCCGGCGTCGTAAAGAGCGTCAATGTTGGTCATCACTTCGGGCGATGGAAGCATCTGATAAGAACCAACGAAAGTATTGAAGGTGTCGAGAAGGTCAGAAACGTCGTGTCGGAAGTCGAGTAATGCCAGCTTTCGTACCAGACTCTCCACACCCGTCATGACCTGTGGAATTGCAAATGACCCGTAATTCGGCGTGCCGAGCATGATGAGCCTGCCACCACTCGTGCCGTCTCCTTGTTGATCCGACATCGACTTCCAGCGCTCAGCATATTTTTTGAGGAAAGTCCGCGCAACGAGTCCGCCCATGGAATGAGCCACGATGTGCACTGGCTCTTCAGGACCGAACCACGTCCCGAGTTTGCGGTTCAAGTCATCGGCTGCGAGCACAAGGTCCTTTCGCCAGTCAAAAAAGAAGTCTTTGACGTTCCAGTTTTGACCGAGCGTCAAAATCATCTCACCGTAGTAACGCTTCATAGTGCCACTCGCCTTCACGGTGAATTTCGAATTCGCTTCCTTGAGACCATCGTCGGTCAGACGCAAACGATCCAGCCATCCGCGCAGGATGCGGAACCTGTTCACCCACGTCAGATCGCCGGCTCCGCCGCTGCTGACGCTAAGTTCAGCACCCATGATGCCGTGTATGACTACAACATTTCCTTTTGGCTTGTCGGTCGGGCCGCGACTCACTTTTCGCTTCACCGCCATGCTGTGCATTCGCTGGTAGCGTTCATCGCCCAGATACGCGCGCAAAGCTTTCTCTTCCTCAAGACTGGGCCGGATGAGGAGGGTCGTTAACTCTTCAGGATTAGCTCTTTCGACTTTGGAGATAAAGGCGCGTTCGTTGAACATTCGGGTTACTCCTGCGGAACTGTGTCAATTGGATGGTACGGCGATCGCCGCGAGGCGAGGATCGTGATGGAAACACGGCGCTTATACGCTCCCAACCACACTATGTCAATTGTCATTCTTTTGTTTCTAAACGCCCGGCGGGCTTTACACAAAAAGTCGAAAATCCCGCCAACGGAAGTTGGCGGATGGTTCAGGTCCTTTCTACAACCGATTCTTAAAACCAAATTCTAATCCCGCCCACGGGAGTGGGCGGATACTTCAGGTCCGCACTCAGTAAGGTCTTGAACAATCCGCCAACTTCCGTTGGCGGGATTCGGATCTCACAAAACAATTTTCATATAGAAAGGACTTGAACAAATCCGCCCACTGCCGTGAGCGGGATTTTAGAACTATTTGCGCAAAGCCGAGTCAGCGGGGGAATGCCAGAAACAAAGGGAAACACCTCAATTTTCCGGCAAAACCAGCAAAATGTTTAAATTCTCAGGCCTTTTTGGTCTTGCCTTTGCCAGTGGGGGCCACTATGATGCTTGGCTGTTTTAGGGGTTTATTAATTGGAGGGACCAAAGACCGTTGTTTAGTGATCAGTTTCGTCGCGGGGAGTCAGATAAAGGCAAGTTATCGGGAGTGAAAAGCTCCCGGCTGATCTCCGGTCTTTCGGATGTCGCCTGGCGCGCGTTTCAGTCAGTCAACCAGCGGCTGCCGGAGGGCGAAGCCATTCGGCCCAACTGGGCGCCCGGTCCTCTTCTCAAATCCTACGAACGTAGTGCCCCACCACTTGGTTTCCCACGCGAAACCGACAGTCTCTGTCCAACCTGCGTAAAAGAAGTTCGCAATGCTGTGATCTCTGGCGCGGTGCCGCTCGAAACGTTAATGCACGAGCATCCCGGTGAGATCAAAGCACAGATCGTCGAAGACAACGGCCAGGTCGTGATGAAAAAGACTTGTCCGAAGCACGGCGAGTTCGAAGATGTGATGTCAACCGATCCGGCGTTTCTTGAGAGGATTGAATCACTCTTCTTTGGTCGTGACTTCCGCGCTGCGGAAGACAAAGACGTGCACAAGCACGGGACCTCAAACATCAAGTTTGGACGCGGCGCTGTTTTGACTGTTGACCTGACCAACCGCTGCAACATGATGTGCAATCCGTGCTTCATGGATGCGAACCAGGTTGGCTATGTTCACGAGCCAACGTTTGAAGACACCAAAGCGATACTCGATCGTGCCGTCTCCTTTAAACCACGACGACAGGTAATCATTCTCTTCTCCGGCGGCGAGCCGACGCTCTCGCCTTATTATCTCGAGGCAGTCGCTTACGCGAAGAAGATCGGTTTCTATCGAATTCTCGCAGCGACCAACGGCATTCGTTTCGCTGAAGACCTCGAGTTCTGCAAAGCGGCCAAGGCTGCAGGACAACACGGCGTCTACTTACAGTTCGACGGCGTGAGCGAAGAGAAGAACAAGCATCGCGGTGTCGGCAACTTATTCGACGTTAAGTTGCGCGCGATTGAGAATCTCGCTGAAGCCGGAATCAAAGTCACACTCGTCGTGACCATCGTCAACAATCTCAACAACGATGGTATCGGACAGATTGTCGAATTCGCCGCGAAGAACATCGACAAGGTGCAGACGATCGCGTTCCAACCGGTTTCGTTTACCGGACGCGACGAAGATATTTCTGACGAGCTGCGCAAGAAGTGGCGCTACACGCTCGCCGGCATGACACACGATCTGAAGGATCAGCTCGGCGGTCACATTCAGCCTCTGCGCGATTGGTTCCCGCTCTCGTCATACTCGGCTTTCACGAGTGTGATGGACATGCTTCAGGGTGCTGATGCGCCGTGGGGCTGGTCGTCGTGCAATTGTCACCCGAACTGCGGCATCTTCACGCTCCTGGTCGTGAATAGGCAGACAGGTGAATTCAGATCGCTGTTTGAGTTCTTCAACTACGAACAGTTCATGAAAGACGTGGCGGTGATTACCGACACAGCGCGCGGTCGCAAACTTTCTTACGCACAACTCGGCATGGCGATTATGCGAAACTTCAGCGCCGAGCGAGCGCCGGAAGGTTTTCCGATCTCGCAGATCATCAACCTGTTTAAGCCTTCGTCAACCAATTCCAATTCCGATCGTAACGATCGCATGGCGCAGAAGAGTGCAGATAACAATGACATCTGGCGCGTGCTCTGCGTCGAGGGAATGTGGTTCCAGGATCTCTTTAATTACGATTTTCGTCGCACTGAGATGTGCGTAATTCCCTACGGCACTCAGGAAGGCGAGATCTCCTTCTGCGCATACAACACGGGCGTCGGCTGGCGTCAGATCATCGAGAACATGCATAAGACCGCGGGCCTCGCCGAGTGGTACGAAGAGCATGGCCGTCACAAGGTCTATGCCGCCGGCAAACCGGTGCCGTTAACAACAACCAAACATTCCTTGAGTCTGCCGATTATTCAGGCTGTGTTGGCGGAAGACGCCGAAGACAAGCCGGTTCATGTAAGTCCTTATCTCGTCGAAGACGAAGAGACGGTTTCTGTTTAGCGTAGCCCACTTTGTTCTAGTTTGCTTTCTGTCCTAATCCCGGGTCCACTCTCCCCGTTTTCTGTTTAAGAATTCGACGCTGTAAGTTTGTCAATTTGGACGGAGAATAACCCCCATGAAAAAACTCGTGTCTCTGATTCTCATGCTGACGATCAGCATGGGTGTAGTGGCTCTTCCAGCCGCACAGGAACCAAAGCCGGCAACAACCTCAACCTCGTTAACCAACAGAGATGTTTTGGACATGGTCAAAGCGGGGCTCACATCCGATGTGATCCTCGCGAAGATTAAGTCGTCGGCGACGAGCTTTGATACGACTCCGGCAGCGTTGGCCGAACTGAAATCCGCAAACGTTCCCGACGCCGTCATCCTCGCTATGGTCAATGGACCAGCGAACTCCGGCGGGGCTCCACCGGCCGACGGCATAGTGACTGTGCCGGACGGAATGGAGATCGAGATTCAGTTGAAAAACAATGCTTCAGGAGAAGAATTGAAGGTCGGCGACATCGTCGACTTCGTGGTTGTGAAGCCGGTACAGGTAAACGGCCTGACGATCTTCGAAAAGGAAGCAGCCGCCAGAGCTCGCATCACTACAGCCAAGAGAGCCGGTCACTGGGGCAAAGCCGGAAAATTGGAATGGGCCATGCAGGATGTGATGGCGGCCGACGGCAACCGCATTCCCTCGAGATTTACGAAACGACAGGTTGGCGACAGTAAAGGTGGAACTGTTGCTGTTGCGGCAGTTGCAACGACCGTGTTCCTTGGACCACTTGGTCTGTTGTGGGGTCTGAAGAAAGGTAAGCCCGCGATCATACCTGCCGGTAATCGCTACAGCGTGTTCGTCAGCGGCGATACAAAGATTAAAGGCAAGCCGCTCGAAGTCAGTTCACAGGATTAACGAGATTCTTCAGGATGGACAAGATTATCTTGTGAATTCTGTTACATCTTGAAAAATCCTGTCTAAACTGTCTCCATCATTTAGCTGTCGCCGTCGCCGCCGGGTCTTTGCACTTCGCGTAATTGGGCCACGATATCGCGCAAGCGTATCGCAAGATCCTCGATCGTTTGCACTCGCTTTCGCGATCGCTCACTCAAGTCTTCTCGTAACAGGAGTTGGGCCTGGCCCAACACGCCGGTCAGGGGATTATTGATTTCATGACGAATACGCGCCACGAGTGCGGCAGTCTCCTCGAGCTTCAGACGATATTGTGCAATCTGGTCTTCGTGTTCAGTCATCGACTCTCCGTCGTGTCTTCAGGGGAAACTAAAAGATAAAAGCGATTGTCTTGTTTTCGATAGGTGTGCGCCGCAAAATACTGCTACAGACGTGCACATTGTGCATCCGCAAGGTCCAGAGTTCAAGCATTTAATTTTGGGAGGTTGTTACCGTGAACTTTAGAAGCTATTCAGGGAAAGTATTTGTTGTTGAATCGAGCAAGGCAATTATTCGCGATGAGAAGTTTAAAGAACTGAAATACAAGTCGGGTGAGGATCGTCCGCCGGGCAAACGCGTCGGCGACGTGAAAATAATTCCGCAACGAACAGAAATAAAAGTGACGGATGTTACGAGCGATTCCGGCAGGCACACTTTTGTCTTCGCTGTGTCTGCCTCTGGTGATCAATCTTACGGTTGGACCTCAGCGATGAACCTCGAAGGCGGGTTCAAGAACGAAACAGCGGGTCTCGCACCGGCGAAGTGGGATCTCGAACCGTCAGGAACCAACATGACCTGCATCGATGCGAACGCGTTAATTCGAGATGGCGCACCCGACTTTGCTTCCAGAGGCACGTCGATCCCTGTGCGATCGTTTGTGGCAGTAACTGAAACGTCACCCGATGGTAAGTTTGTCAAAGTCAGCAAGGTCGAGATCGTCGACGGCCAGATGCAGGCAGGTGAGGAGCTCGGTTGGACCAAAGCCGCAAACTTGAAAGACGGCTGCTCCGATCTTTATTTCTCCGATGAGTGGAACGACAAGAAAGGACCGAATGCGTGTTGGCGTAGGGGTGAGTACCTTGGTCCAAAACTACTCGTGAACATCGTCGGCTTTGGCGCCGAGATGGAACAGATCACGCTCGACAGTCTCGCTCCCTACCAGAAGTTAAAAGACGCCGCGGAGGCGGAGAACATTTCGATCTCAATCAACAGCGCCTTTCGCACGTTCCAGCGACAAGCTGCATTACGAAGGTTGTTTGAAAAAGGTCAGGGCAATCTCGCCGCGAAGGCCGGTCACTCAAATCATCAACACGGCCAGGCCTTCGATCTCAACACTCGTCACAACGTGTTTGACGGCTCTGACAAAGTTTACGAGTGGCTGAAAGCGAATGCTCCAAAGCACGGCTTCGTTCGCACCGTCTCGAACGAATCATGGCACTGGGAATATCGTCCCACAGACGCCGCACAGTTGGCCGCAGCGGGTCAGTTCAAAATGGCAGGTGTTGAGGACAATGCTTAATCTGTAGATAGTTTTTGAACCAGACCACTAACAAGCGAAGCCTGCACAGGACCGTCAACCTGAAAATTCAAGCGCGCAGCGCGCCCTACATGGAACTCGCGAATACTCGTCGCGCGCTTGATCTCCACGATGGCGTCACCGTCAATGCCGCCACCGGCGAGAATCGTTAGCTCCGGAGCGGCCGCGTGTTCGTATTTGGCGAATCGTTGAACTCTCGACCTCAGCGCGTCTGTGCCGCCGCTACTAAGAATTCGATCAACTTGCGGCAGTCGCTTAATTTCGCTTAACGCGCGTAGCTTATCTTTCGCATCCTCAAACGCGTGGTGGAAAGTTGCTCGCAAATTCGGAGCGTTAGCAAGCATGCGTTGCGTCAGTTCGACATCAACTTCACCATCGTTTAAAAACCCGAGGACAACACCATCGACTTCAAGCGCTGCAAAGGTTTCTGCGGCTCGACACAAGCGATCGATTTCGTCCGGCCCATTTGTTTGGAAGCCAATACTCTCGCGCAACATCACGCGAACCGGCAGTTCGACGCCGTGGCTTATTTCGTTCACGAGTTCCAGCGAGGGAGTTAAGCCACCTCGATGCAAATCTCTAACTATCTCGAGACGGTTAGCCCCTCCTCTTTCAGCCTCAATTGCATCGGCCACCGAACACACGATCACTTCCAATAACGGAGTCACGTTGCGAACATTCCCACAAAAAAGCACAGAAGCACAAAAGATTGGGTAGTGGGGTAATAGCGTGTTGTTTTAGGATTTAGGGCGTTTGAAGATATAGGCATACTCGTCAGTTACTAATACTAACTCCCAACCCTCTTGCCCAAGTTCATTGAACAGCGCTTCGCGCCTCGCCGCATTTTCTATCTGCCCCCAGTCAACAACCCTGTATTCCCATTGCTGCATAATCTTCTCCTTTACGCTGTGAGCCACACTGTTGACCCACTACCAAAGATTGGCTCTGGTTGACAAGCGTACCAACGATACGTAAATTCAAAACCCCGTGCTGGGAGGTCGTCCAATGGTAGGACTCCAGACTCTGGATCTGGCTATCGGGGTTCGAGTCCCTGCCTCCCAGCCAAATCTGTTTTTCTTTCCTGCTTTCTTTTCTTCATTCGTTCATTCGCTCAACCTCCCTTGGCACCATTTCGCCATCCTAAGCTTTCCTCCGATTTTACTCCTATCCTACTCAGTGGTATAGTAACGGCGCATGGCAAGAACGGATGATGTTGTCTGGTTTGAATTCGTTGAATCGAAGGTATTTTCGAAACAAGTTGGCGAGTTGTCAGCCGAGGTCCTGACTAACATTCAATCCGACCTCGTCCAGAATCCGGAGCGTGGTGACATTGTGAAGGGGACGCACGGCGTTCGGAAAGCGCGAGTGGCTGACCCGGGCTCGTCACGCGGAAAGAGCGGTAGCTACCGTTATTTGTATCTCTACCTTGAACACGCCGGCAGAATTCACTTGCTGTACCTATTCAGCAAAGGTGAGCAAGCCGACTTATCACCGGATCAAACGCGCATTATCGGCGCGCTGAGCCAGCAGATTAGAAGGGAACGTGAGTCATGAAGACAGGAAAGACTCGGAAGGTGCAGACAAATAAGACGAACTATATGGGAGATGAGGCATTTACCGAACTGAAGGAGGCCATGGAAGATGCACTTGCCTTCGAGCGCGGCAAACGGCGCGCTTTAAAGGTGACCCGAATTCAAGCTCCGCGTCCGCCGAAGGCAATGTCGCCTAAAGACATTGCGCGAATACGTGAAAAGCTCAACTGCTCGCAAGCGGTGTTTGCAATGATGTTAAATATCAGTCCCAAGACTGTTCAGGCGTGGGAACAAGGTTCAAGAGAGCCCGGCGACGCTGCACTTTAGTTACTCACGATCGCCCGAAAACATCCAGAAGTGCTGCTCGATGTCTAAGAGCAAAACGCGATGGAGTGGATCTGAGCGATCTTCGAACATTTCTGAGGAGAAAGACGGAGCTTCCCGCTGACCTGCTCAATTTCTGAACTTAACCTCCATGGATTTACCAAATAAATCAGGGTGCGCAGCCATCAAACGATTCTCTGAACGAACTTCTCCCTCAACTCGCCATCAGATGCCGAAAGGCTATGCAGGTTCGAGCCCTGTCCCCTCCGCCCTCCTTATCATAACTCTTTAAAAAGAATTATTCTGTCGCTGATACTCAGCTTCACATTTGTCGATCTCACGCCAACAATTCATTTAAACCTTCGCGGACTCGTTACTCACCGATGCGCGTCACGAAGCCGAGGATCGTACCTTCGGGCGCCTGCACGTAGGCGACGGTCTGACCCCACGGCATCACTCGGGGTGGCGTGAGCGCCGTCGCCCCAGCTTCCACAGCTACCTGGAATGCGGCGTCGACATCGCGCGTCCAGAACGCGAGTTCAGTCCCGCGCACCCGGTTGCTGCGCACGTGGCCGTAGCCGTCGGCTAGCATCAGCATCCCGGCGTCGTGCGATGCGATCGCCACGGCCTGGTCCTCTCCGAGAAGGGCGAATCCGAGATCCGCGTCGTAATACGTCGGCTCTAAGCCGGTCACGCGGCGGTAGAACGCGACCGTCGTGGGCACGTCGTCCGCGTAGACCACGACAGTGGCGAACTTCAATATCTCGCTCACTCAGTTGGTCCTCCTATGCGGGTGGCCGCCCAAACGCCCGCGTGAAATTCGCACAATATACGTCGAGGCGCTTCATAACCACTTTGGTTTTGCGCTTACCGCAACGCTACCCGTCACGCCGCCAACAACCATGCACACAATTACTATGTATAGCAGACTGCCAAAGGTAGGATACCAAGCGGTGAGAATGAGGTAGCCGCAAAACCAGCCGATTATTGCTCCAACAAATGCGGCGAGCCAGGGATTCTTGAGCAATGCCAGACCCCGAGTCGAAATGAGTCTCAAGGGCAGACTAACTATGACTCCCGTAGCCAATCCCAGGGGAATCCCCATTAATCCCCCAATGAAAGCGGGCGTTCTCAGGCCTCGCACATCGGAAGTCATAGCAGTAACAGCAAATAACGTAGCGCAAGTTCCAATGAACCATCCAATGACGGGACCGAAGAGTCCTCCAACTATCAGCCCTACGAGAAATTCCTTATACACTGGCGGCTTATCAGGCATCGCTTGTTGACCCTTGGACTCAGAACTAATTCCCAACCGCCACCTGAAACTGTTCGAGCTTTCCGTCCGGTATCTCATAAGTCCAGGCGCGGATGCTTTTGTCTTTGAACCGAATCAAGTACACGCGGCCGGTCATGCCGCCGCGCAGGCTTTGGCTGGTTTGATTGAAGGATTCCCACTTCCCGAGTGGGCCAAGGCTGTTCTTGAAATCCTCCAAAGCCTGTGCGCTGAAGTAACCATTCGCATTGTCGGTAAAGAGCGAACGGTCAATCTCTCCCCGCTGTAGTCCTTCGAGAATCTTTTTCGCTTGTTCGAGTTTTGCAGCTGTCGATGGATCGTTCGTTACGAACAGCAAAGGTGGAATGCCTGAGGCAATTGGACCAGACGCGCCGCCACTATCTTGATTTGTCAGTACAACTACCGCCACGCGATCGTCGGGAAAGACAATGTTCGTCGACGTAAAGCCTGAGACACCGCCACCGTGCGACAGCGCGCGGCGATTGAGTGCGGAAGTGACGGTCACGCCAAGTCCGTAATTCGTACCGAGCCCGTCTCTCAATAACGACTCAGTGCCGAGCGCTATATACGAAGCCGGTTTCAAGAGTTTCCGTTCCATGATCGAGATGTTCCACTTCGCGAGATCCTCAGGCGTCATCGCCAACTGTCCTGCAGCGAACAACCAACCCTTGCCTTCTTTCGGCGCGACTCGCAAAGGGCCGAGCGCATACCGCACATATCCGATCGGATCGCTCTCACTGAGTCGCTCTTGATCGACATCCATGACGCTAGTCATTCCGAGCGGCTTGAAGATGTTCTGCTGCAGGAACTGAAAGAACGGCATACGCGCGACCTTCTCGACAATCACGCCCGCGATCACATAGTTCGTGTTGCTGTATTGCCATTTCGTGCCCGGCTCGAAGTCAAGCGGAATCTTCGCCCAAGTGTCCATGAGCTTGCGGGCGGTTATCGGCTCGAGCATTGGCTTCATTACGTAATCCTGCGGCCAGTAGTCCTGATAGCCTGACGTGTGCGACAGCAGTTGCCGAATCGTGACTTCATTCGCGCGCGTCAGATCCGGAATGTACTTCGCGACTTTGTCATCGAGCGAAAGCTTACCTTGCTCCTGCAAAAGCAGAATCGCCGCCGCCGTGATTTGTTTGCTGATCGAACCGATGCTGTAACGCATCTGTGTGGTCGCCGGCACCTTCGGTTCGATCTTCGCATCGCCGTACGCTTTGACGTACACGAGTGCGCCGTCTTTGACGACCGCGATCGATGCACTCGGCACCCCAGTCCGCGCCAGTGTCTCTGTTACCAGCTTGTCAATCTTTTCGGCGCTGTCAGGCGCGAGCCGTGTTTGCGAAAATGCGTGTGCGGCAAAACCAAGTACGATGACTACGATGACAGCCGTGAAGATTGGAAGTTTAGAACGACGCATGCTGAATACTCCTCCAGGCAATTGCAAGTTGAATGGCGCGTGGACCTGCAAATGACGGCCTCGCTTCTTAGCAACCGCTATCTAACATAAGGCTTCTTTCAGTTGATAGCCCTTACGGCTGTAAGTTGTGCCATTTTTCATTATTGCCTTCGTTGGATTCGGCATTGAGGTTGGTTGAGTCGGCAATCACTTTAAAGGTTGTGTCTTTGAGGTTGACAGTGTTGGGCAGAATACTCGTCGCGTCCACCGGAATTTTCACGAACTTGCCCGGTTGTATCACTGGGATTCTCGCCGTCTTCACTCGGCCCACGGCGCTGTCACCGATTTTGCGAACAGTCAACTCCAGAACGCACGGCTTTGATGGCTTATCACCGTTGTTGGAAACATAAACATTCACCACTTTATTTCCGGCGAATTCGAACTCATTTCCCCTGACGATTAAATCCGGCATAGGCGGATTAAAACTCGTGGCGACTATGTTTGGTTCGGCGTTGTCATTGAATACCGCAGTGTTCGCTGGAGTGGCCTGCAAGGCACAGACGGCGAAGAGACTCAAGCAAATGATTGTTTTCACTTTTCATTCTCCTTTTTCTTTTGTGGGCAACTAGTTTCCAGCAGCATAGGGCGCAATGTCGCATTGTTGCTAGCGAAGAGCATTTACCTCTCCCTTGAATGTCGCTCTTCACTCCGTAGAGTGACATGTTTATAGCCGGCGAGTCGCTGTGGAGTCGGCACTCCGTTAGGAGTGCGATGTCCGGAACTGTCTACATTTCGCTCCGCGCGGAGCGAAGACAATATCATGCTGTCCCGCGTCTATAAACATTTCACGCCTCCGGAATGAAGACAATCTTCAGACACCCAACTAATTTCCTACCGCCACCTGAAACTGTTCGAATACGCCAAAAGCTCAGCCATAGCCAAAGACAAAAATGGTTTCGCCAGCCGGGCATAGATGTCTTTGGTCCAGAGCGCCGCGACGATCCTTTCTGGACTCACATGCGACGCTTTTATGTTCACGATCCGGCGCCGCCGTTGCGCGCTTCCAAGGCTCCGCTGCTGGTGATCTTTGGCGAGCTTGATACTCCTGAGGCTGTCAAAGCGAATGTGTCTGCGATCAGGCAAATCCTGGATCAGGCTGGTCGCCGGGATTAGACCGTAAAGGTTTACCCAAACGGAAGCCACAACCTGATGGAGGTTCCGCCTGACAATCCCAACGAGTATGTCCGCCTCAAACGATTCCCATCGGGTTTCTTCGAAACGATGGTCGACTGGACGACAACACGGCTTCGGCGAGCGCACCAGCAAGCCGTTAGAGGCCTACGATTCTTCCGGATATACCGAAATAGGGCGTGACCGACGACAGTAGATTTGGGGTTGAAAGAAGGAGCGCTCCTTAGTCTGAACCTTGCGGTGCTCAATACTGGCTATAAGCGCAATCGTTTACACTCCATTCGCTGATTGCGAGCTAATGAGCCGCAAAATTCTGAGTTTGTTTGCGTTGGCCGCCTGGCAAAAATGAGCCTATGGCGGCATAATTTTCCGCCATGACCTCCTTTCTCGCGACGGTAACGGATCCCCACACGATCATCACTCCACAGGAAAGCGGTTTGCGATTTCCTGAAATCATTCCTGTGATGCGAACAAAGTACGAGGCTTCGATTCGGGAGTTTGCGAAGATCGTAGCCGAATCCTCGGACAGCGGAGATTTGTTGCGCCGCATACGAATGCCGAGTATTCCAGCTCCGAAACGAATGACTTTTTTAAAGCTCTTTCGCCGTACTGTGGCTGGTGTGATCGACACCGAAATGTCAAAGAAGATCTCAAATGTGCCGACTTCAACTCTGATCGAAAACTATGGAGATTACTTTAAACCGATCTCTGTTCTGAAAGAGCAATTTGCAAATCTTAGCGATCTATCGATCGCAATCCTAGCGGTATCGATTGGAGAGTACGACAATCGAGGCCAACAAGGTTATGCCTTGACTAGTCAGTTTTTCAATTGGTTTGACGCGAAGTTTAGTAAGGAACTGACAATTGAAGGCCCTCGAGGTGCGGGAAAGGATATAGAGTTGTGTTCGGTTTTGCCAACGTTCACAGGATCATGCCCTTGTGATTTTGTCATACGCGAATACGCCAATCGGGACGTTATTGCCGTTGGATTCGCCCGGTACGATTCTACGCGTGGCGGGGCACAATCTGACGATCGCACCGGCGGTAACACGGCAAAAGTCTATATGATTCTAGCGTTTTGTAAGCCGCCGATTAAACCTCTTCGCATTATCTTTGTAGCGGATGGCCCAGGTCTCGCTCATAGCGACACATGGTCCGAGGCTGTCAAACTTGATGGAAGCTGGAACGATAACGTTCGCGTTGCGACATTAAAATTGCTTGATCAGCGAGTCACGCTCGATTGGCTTCGAAACGCCAATTAGAAGAGATTCTTCCACTCATCCAATAAAGATTTCGGTAGCGTGTGGTCAGCGTGCAAATCTACTGCGCTTCTGAGGTGGCCTAGCTGATTGAACAAACTGCGCTCTTTCTTCTTCCCGGTAACATAATCACCCATCGGTTCTGAACCTTTTGCTAAGCGTGTTACGGTCGTGCTAATCGCTTCCAAGCTAGAATCTATGCCGACCCACTTACGATTCGCTTCTTCGGCCGCGATAATCGTTGTACCTGAACCTAAAAAGCAATCGAAAACGAGATCGTCAATATCAGATGATGCATTGATGATTCGGTGAAGCATTTCAATTGGTTTTTCAGTTGGATAGCCAGTGATTTGTATGTTCTGGTTATGCGCATCGCGGCAATCAAGCCAAATATCTTGGATAGGAATACCCTTGCTCTCGTCAAAATAAATCTTCCGACGAGGATTACCGTTTGGTGACCAATAAATCTCACCTCGCGCATCCATTTCATCTAGTTTTTTGGGTGTGTATTGCCAGTGCTTCCCTGGTGGCGGTATCATGCCGCGCCATGGCTCTCCGGTTTCGCCGTTGCGTGTTCCAGGCGCATGAATTGGCACCTTCATAAATCGTCTGCCCGTCTCAGGCTCGGTGTAGTTGTATTCAATCGCCGAGTCCCCCGTCCAAGGTTCATGCGGACGATGCCAAGTGTAAAGATCGGTCTTGGTGTAAAACAGCATATAGTCGGAGATATTTCCGTATTGCTTACGGGTGTAATTCTTGCGATTCGACTTCTTGCGTGTAATGAAATTGCGAAAATTAGATGGACCAAAGATTTCATCCATAATGACCTTAATCGGATAAACCATCTTCGCGTCAAGATGAACGTAGATTGATCCTTCGTTGTGCATCAGCTCGCGTAACAGGATCACTCTCTCTCTGATAAACTCGATATAAGCCGCTCCTGAAGCTACGTCTTCATAAGCTCGATTACCATTACGGGATTCAAAAACTGAGCCGGTGGCGAACGGTGGGTCAATGTAGATAAGTTTCACCTTCTGACATATCTCTGAATCCTGCAACAACGCGCGAAGTATTCCGAGGTTGTCACCGTGATACAGACGATTACGCCAAGCCTCGCCTGATCGTGTGACAGAAAATACTTTTTGCAGTTCGGATTTTGGCCCTGATAGGATTTCATGAGTTGACTTTTTGCCAGCGTAGGAAATCTCATAATCCAGTGCGCGCGGGGTCGTGCCCTCTGACAAGCGACTTGCTCGTCTAGATTGGGTAGGAGTTGACATCTTCGACATGATAGTTTTGGTTTCTACTGTTTGCAATTATCGAACGTCAGCCTTGACGAACCGCTCATTGATTTTGTAGTAGGTTGGTCCAAGTTTGTGACCGTGTAGGGTCGCTGAACGCCTCAGTCAAATTAGTTTTGGTGCAGAGATGCAGTTTGCCTCAAAGGTCGCCCAATAATGTGACCTTTGAGGCAAAGCCAGATCTATCAGGAAAGCCCTCCGCACGCAGATCAAATCTGATCGTCTCCTCGCCGCCGACCCGCTATTCCGGGAACGCGGCTGAATGAATGATCGCGGAGACGGCGAGCGCGGGCGCCGCGTCTCGGCGGTTATGCCGCGGAGACACGGAGCGGCGCGGAGAATTTAATCACTCTCCAAGTAGATGTGGTCGATGCTCGTTTCGCCGGCCTCAACTCGATTCACTATTTGCTCCAAGTATTCGTCTTTGATCTCCAATCCATAACGGATCAATGAACGTGTTCTTGGATCGACTCTGCTGTCGGTTGCGAGTTTTCGAGCGCGTCGTTTTAGATTGGCGTCGAGTGTGCGTTTGCGCGGTGATGCGCTACCATGCGTTGTCATGGTCCTTATCCTTTCTATAGAAGGTTGAGGATCTAGGGTCGGCTTTGTGGTTCAAGCACAAGTCGGCCCGCTTCTTTTTGATTAGGTGAGTGATCAGCAACCTAGCGCAAAAGTTTTCGTTTGTCACCAATCGATTTGACTCACACGAGCGTCTTCTTTGCGATCACTGGATTTAAGATCTATATAATCGAGATCGCTGAGTAGGAGGCGTGCCTGATTCGACAGATAAGCCCAGAATTTCTGCATAGGTGCGCTCGAAGACACAATAAGTAGCGCCGGTGTCGAGCTGGGCGGGAAAACTTACGCTTTCTTCGCCAGAACGAAGTGTTACTGGCACCTCGATGCGATCCTTCTCTCTGCCGTAGTTGTGAAGAGTTTCAAATTCGAGTAGATGCACGGAGCTCACCATCCGCCGACGTAAGGACCGGCCTTTGGAATAACATGAACCAGGTAAGGCGTGCCTATGCCTTTAGCCCGAGCTTCGTTGTACACAATTCGAGCGTCGGTGCCGTGCGCCACCAATTGATCTGCCTCAAGCACCACCCACTGATCAAGGAATTCATCCCCATGCGCTTCCAGCCACGCTCTCTCATCTTCGCGAGTTCTATACGGTGATAGTTCGTCGCCGTTGCCAGTAAGCTGCTCAAGTGCCGCTCGTAAACGAAGCTTCTCCTCGGTGGGAAGTTTTTTCACTTCTTCTATGATTTGCTCCAGCGTTGCCATGTTGCCTCTCAGTCTATCACCGTCGATCCGAACGCCCAATAGTGTGAGAACGTTGGTAGTGGGGTAATAGTGTGTTGCTCAAATATTGCTGGGTCCCGGAGGGACCAAATGTTTATAGCCACGCCCCCTAAAAAGTTAATTACGGCTCCAGCGGAGCCGAATGTTGCTGCTGCACGGACACATCGCGCTCCGCTGGAGCGCGGTCCTAAAGCTGGTGGTAGCTATAAACATCTGGCCGCGCCGCGGCCAATACACAATTACACCACTACGAGAACGTTGGTAGTGTCTTAGTTTGGCTTTCTCTGGCCAACCACTGTGCCTTTGTGATTGTTGATGCACACTAAAACCTCAACCACAGGGACACACAGGACACAAAGGTTGCACAGAGAAAGCCAAACTAAGGACCAAACGCCTTCTTTTTATTAGGTGAGTGATCAGCAACGTAGCGCCAAAGTCTTCGTTTGTCACCAATCGATTTGACTCACACAAGCGTCTTCTTTGCAATCACTGGATTTAAGATCTGTATAATCGAGAGATGACGCTGTTATTCGCATTTCTAATTGGACTCTTCGCGGGGTTGCGCTCGCTTACGCCTCCTGCGGCGGTCGCGTGGGCCACGTACCTGGGTTGGCTCAACCTTACGCGCCCACTGTCTCTCATCGGCTCGCTTCCTGCAGCAATAATTCTGAGCGTGTTGGCCATCTCAGAAGTAGTTTTTGATAAGCTGCCGAATACTCCGAACCGCACTGCTCCTCCAGGACTTATCGCCCGCATCGTGACAGGTGGCTTAACGGGCGCATGCGTTTCTCTTGGCGGTGGACAGTCGGCTTACGTTGGCGCTGGGCTGGGACTGCTCGGCGGAATCGTTGGTTGTTTCGCAGGCTATCAGGCTCGAGCTCGGCTCGTAAGGTCCCTGGGCCAGCCAGATTTCAACATTGCTATGCTCGAGGACCTGGTTGCGATCGGTGGCAGTCTGTTTATCGTGTCGCGATTCTAGTGCGGCAATGATTATTTCTTCATTTGTGCGGTGGAGTGTGATGGTCGTGCTACTGGCGCACTCAGCCGCACATGCGGTCACACAAACTGAGTCGATCCCAAGAGGTCAAATCGTTGAGCGAATTGAAGCGCTCAGCGATTCGTCGCAAAGTTACGCGCTCTATCTCCCGTCAAATTACACGCCAAATCGGAAATGGCCGGTTCTGTACGCCTTCGACCCGGGTGCGCGAGGCCGCGTGCCGGTTGAGCGTTTTAAGGAGGCGGCGGAGAAATACGGGTGGATCGTGCTTGGCTCGAACAATTCACGCAATGGTCCATGGGAACTTGCCGTTAATGCGTGGAACGCAATGCTGACGGATACTCATCAGCGTTTTGCGATCGATGATGAGCGTTCGTACGCGACCGGTTTTTCCGGTGGCGCACGCGCTGCAGTCCGCATTGCGGTAGGTTGCAAATGCCTGGCAGGCGTTATCGCCAGTGGCGCGGGGTTTCCCATCGATCTGGCTCCGTCACCACAAATGCATTTTGTTTTCTTTGGTGCAGCCGGCGTCGATGACTTTAACTATCCCGAACTTAAGAGCCTTCAAGAATCGCTAACCAAAGCAGGCATCACCCATCGAGTTCAGACGTTTGAAGGTCGTCACGAATGGCCGCCGGTCTCGGTGGCTACGGCGGCAGTTGAGTGGATGGAATTGCATGCAATAAAGGCCGGCAAGCGGCCGCGCGATGATGGCTTCATAAACGCAATGTGGCAACAGCTCCTCAATGAGGCAAGAACACTTGAGGAATCGAAGAAATACAGTGAAGCGTATCAGCTCTATTTCGATCTGGCCGAGAGCTTCAAAGGACTGCGCGACGTTGCGGAGATTGAAACGAAGATAAACCAACTCGGCGACAGTCGCGAAGTGAAAGCCGCAATCCGCGAAGAGCAAGGGCAGATTCGAAAACAACGAGAGTTGGAGAGTCGACTAAATTCTTTGATTGCCGGCCGTGATGGCGGAACTTCGGTTAATCAAAGCCAAGAAGGGTTTGATTCCGCGAACCTGTTGCCGAAAATTCTCAACGATTTGCGAAGGCAGTCAAAAGCGTCTGAAGACTCCACTCAGCGCAGAATTGCTCGTCGCGTGTTGGATGGTTTATTCGTAGGTCTCGTGGAGCAAGGCATAGGACTCCTGCAAACGGAAAAGAATTACTCCGAATCCATCAAGCCTCTTAAATTGGCGACCGAAGTCAACCCTGATCGACCCGGCCCGTTCTTTTACCTTGCATGGGCCTATGCTGCGAACCGCGACAAGAAGAAGTCATTGCAGTCCCTAAACACAGCAGTTGAGAAAGGCTTTTCCGATGCGGCCATGATTATCGCTAATAAAGCATTCGATTCTATTCGTAACGATCCGGAGTATCAGCAGATTATGGCCAGGGTGAAGAAGCAATAAGTGAGCTGAGTGCCGCGCTCGGCTCGTAAGGTCCGTGCGCCAGCCAGATTTCAACGTTGCTTGCTCGAGGCTAGCGGCAACGAAGCTGAAAACAAAGGTTCCGGCTAAAAAATTTCATCACATGATTCTGGAAACGATCAGCCATCTTACTTGTGTGAGTGCCTTTATATACTTCGAAGCTGTTGGCGATTCCGTACTTATTAAGAACCTCATGGAGTTTGGCAGCATCGGTTCTTAAGCCGTCCTGATCACCTACATCGATCGCGATTGCACGATACCGGCGTAGGCTGCTGATGTATTGATCCACAAAAGCGAGGGGCGCATTAGCCGTCCATCTTGCAAGGATATCGGCCTGAGGCAGGCCGTTCTTCACGGGTAGATCAAGATAAAGGGGAGGATTGTTTGGATTGGGTGACCATGCCGCTGCGCTGGCAAGTTGAGCGCGGCCGAAGAATGGTAGACTTGCCAAATCTGAGGGCGTCTTCACCGCATCGAGCGCTTTTGCTAGTTCTGGATTGAAGGGACCGGTGCGCGGAGACAAGCAACACGGACTCATGATGTACAGACTGCCGAATACACCGGAATGCTTCATGCCAATGCGAGTTGCACCATAGCCACCCATGGAGTGTCCAACCAGTCCGCGGCTCATTCGATCTCGAATCGTGCGGTAGTGAGCATCGACATATGCGACGACGTCGTGCGAAATAAACGATTCGAAGTCTCCAGTCGTAACGGAACTCGAATACATAGAGCCATTGTGCCGCGTCTTCGAATCGGGCAACACGACGATCATTTCTCGAGTACCTTGAGCAAAAGCGCCTTCTATGGTTTGTGGTACATGTATTTCGCGGCTCCATTGCTCGGCACCTATCGAATAACCGTGTAACGCATATACTACCGGGTAACGCCGGGACTTCAGCTTGTTATAACTAGCTGGCAAAAAGACGAGCACGTCGCGGTCGACAGCGTTACCTTCCAAATTTCCCTCAAGGGATGGCCCGTGAATCTTTATACGTTCCACCTTAACGAGCTTTGCACCAGGAACGACCGGAGGCACTTCGGTCTGCACTTGGGCTGCGACTGTGAGCCAAAAGGAACAACCTATAACAAGCGTTAAGACACCAAATGTTTTCCGATTTATCATCGCGGACTTATTCCTTAGGCAAATTCCGCCAAGCGCGACTCAGCTTTGCACAAAAGTGCGGTCTTAGCCTGCGAAGCAGGCGGAAGCATAAAGCCTGGGGCGTAAGCCCCAGGTCAAAAACCCCAACAGATTTTTAAGCCCGCGAACGCGGGCGACAGAGCGAGTGCGACAAATGCTAAGGAATCTTGCAGCCAAGCTGCCGCCCATTTCATGGGCTCGCATTTCAATTCGATTCTGATCCTGGGGCTTACGCCCCAGGCTTTATGCTTTCGCCTGCTTCGCAGGCTTAAAACCAACTTTTTGTGCAAAGCCGCGCGACTCGCACCGTAGTCCTCCACTACTAACGCCTTAATTCCGTTGCCCGTCCCGTCACAGAGAAACGGCCTTCGATGAAACTGGTCGTGGCGGCGTCGGCAGTACCGGTGAAGCCTGGCTGCTTCCCGCCGATAGTAAGCTTGAAATCACCCGGCTCAACCACTGTTCGGCCATCATTTGTAATTACTGCCAATTGACGTGGCTCAATTGTGAACTGAATCACGCGGCGCTCACCTGGCTTCAGATGTACTCGCTCGACTCCCGCGAGAGATCGAATCGGAACTCGAACAGATGACTCCAGGTCAGTCAGGTAAAGCTGGACCACCTCGTCGCCAGCTCTAGTGCCTGAGTTCTCAACCTTCGCGCTTACGACCAGCTTCTCTCCTGCGGCTACGCGCAGCGATGAGACGGTCAATTCGGAGTACTTAAATCGGGTGTAACTTAGACCATGGCCAAACGGATACAAAGGCTCGTCTTTGAAGAACCGGTATGTCCTTCCATCCATCTGATAGTTGTCAAACGCAGGCAACTGGTCCACCGATTTGTAAAACGTGACGGGCAGGCGTCCTCCCGGGTTGTAGTCACCGAAAAGCGCCTCGGCAATCGCTATTCCTCCTTCTTCACCCGGATACCAGGCCTGCACGATAGCCGGAATGTGCTCGTTGGCCCAGTTCACAGCGAGCGCACTTCCGGACAACAAAACCAGCACTACCGGTTTGCCAGTTGCCGCGACTGCTTCAAGTAATCCCTGCTGACGCGCAGGCAGTTTGATATCTGTTCGATCTCCACCCCGGAAGCCCGGTTCAAGTACATTCATCTCTTCGCCTTCAAGACGTGGAGAAAGACCCAGAACCAGCACCACCGTATCTGCTTGTTTCGCGACTTTAATCGCCTCGGCATACGGCGATTCGGTTTTGACGGCGGGTGTTTGCCACACGAGTCTCGCAACTGCACCTAGCTTGCTCTCGTAGTACTCCATCTTGATGTCGTAGCTTTTGCCGGCCTCAAGTGTCACTTCGCCCGTTACAGTTGTTGGCGCGTGATCAGCCCACTCTTGCGTGACCAACTTGCCATCGAGATACACTCGCACTCCGTCATCGGCGATTGCGCCAAAGCGATATTTACCCGTCATCGCCGGAACCAGCTTGCCGGTCCAGCGCACAGAAAAATCATCGGCGGGTACACCTGGTCCAGGGCTCATCATTGCCCAGTCGAAATCCACTTCTCGCTCTACGCGCGTCAACACTGGCGCACCCTTGAGTTCCTTGTTTGAAAAATACTCAGCTTTGAGACCGCTTTCGCCTTCCGATCCACGCAAAGCCGAAGCCGGCACAGGTACTACGGACACTTCTGTGAGCGTCGTCCCCAGTGCATACAACACTTTCGTCTGCGGTGACACTCTTTGACGAATGCCTGCCAACGGCGTAGTTGCGCGTGACGGTTGACCGTGGTAGTTACCAAGCAAGACCTGAACTTCATCGGCGTTGGGTCCAATCACAGCAATCGACTTTAAATCCTTGCGCAGCGGCAGCGTGTTATTTGCGTTCTTGAGGAGAACTATCGATTCGCGTGCAGCTTCAAGTGCGAGCTGGCGGTGTTCGGGTGAATCGTTTTTTGAGAACGGAATTTTTGAATAAGGGACCATCTCCGGCGGGTCAAACATCCCAAGCCGAAACCGGGCTTCGAACAGTCGCTTCAATGCCCGATCGATCTCGGTTTCCGAAATCAAGCCCTGCTTCACAGCATTCACGAGTGCTTTGTAACTCTCGCCACACTCCAGGTCGGTTCCTCTCTTCACCGCGAGGGCCGAAGCCTCCTCAGCAGTCTTCACGAAGTTGTGCCGTTTGTAGATGTCGTCGATCGCACCACAATCGGAGACGACGTAACCATTAAATCCCCACTCACCCCGTAACCTATCGCCGAGCAGATTTGTATTTGCGCAGCAAGGCTCACCATTCGTGCGGTTGTAAGCGCACATCACCGACGCAGCACGAGCTTCCATAACAGTGGCGCGGAAAGCTGGTAAGTATGTTTCGCGCTGGTCACGTTCAGCGGCAGCCGCATCGAAGCGATGGCGCTCCGGTTCCGGACCAGAATGAACGGCGTAGTGCTTCGGAGTGGCAACAACTTTCAGATAATTCGGATTGTCTCCTTGTAGTCCTTTGACGAATGCAACTCCGAGACGGCTCGTTAAGTAGGGGTCTTCGCCGTAAGTCTCTTGCCCGCGTCCCCAGCGTGGGTCGCGAAAGATATTGATGTTTGGCGACCAAAATGTAAGACCGTAGAACCGGTTGTAGTTACCTTTTCGTTGTGCTTCGTGGTACTTGGCCCGTCCTTCGTCAGCGATCACAGTGGCGACGCGATTGACGAGTTGCGGATCGAAGGTTGCTCCGAGCCCAATGGCTTGCGGGAAAACTGTCGCGACACCTGAGAACGCAACGCCATGCAAAGCTTCGTTCCACCAATCGTACTGATGAATGCCAAGCCGTGGAATAGCCGGCGCAGCGTTCATCATCTGCGACACTTTCTCCTCGAGTGTCATGCGCGAGATCAGATCGTCAACGCGCTGTTCCACCGGAAGCTTAGGATTAAGGTACGCCGCACCAGGATCAGACTTGGTTTCCTGAGTCGTTGCCAAAGAACCGCTGCCGATCAAGCACAGCAAGATTGTGAGCACACAAAGACTTACGCGAAGTGGAGACATAGTTTTCTCGAAATGTGGGCCACTTTATTCTTAGTTCACGCTGGTGCTTTTGCAGTCTAACATTAAGTTTCCCATGACTCCTTCGTGAGCAGTAGCAGGCGACCGGTTTCGAGTTGGATTTCCGTCAACGGATCACCACCATCGTCCCTTCCGGGATTTGATCGTAAAGCTTTTGAATGTCGAACAGGTGCATCACGACGCAGCCCCAGGAAAGATGACGTGGGCCGCTATTTTCCCACTCTCTGATCCAGCCATGAAAACCGATGCCCCCGCCTAGCTTCGTGGTTTCGAGTGTTGCGACTCGGTTTTCCCAGGCGGCCGTAATGGCGGACTGCTGCTGTCGCGAGATCATCTGTTGCGCTACGCCTCGGTCCGCATCGTATTTGTTTGGATAGTTGATCTTGATCCAGTGCCCACCGTAATAGGCACCGTATGGTCCGTCGAAATTGCCGCGATGTTTTTTAATCACGAAGTACATACCCTTCGGAGTCTTGTTGTCTCCTTCGACGAGCTTCTGCCCCTTGCCTTGACCAAAACTCACGTCGTACTCCTGATTCAAGACACCCGCCTGATAAAGCCTCGCTTTGTAACTTTCCTGATCGACAACGATCAGCTTCGCTTCTTTCTGCGGCACGAAGAGTTTGCGATGCTTGTTGATGAACGCGCTGGGCCAGGCATAATGTTCCTTGACCCATGCTTCGTTCTTGCCGTTTGACGACGGCCAGTAAGTTGGGGAGAGGCTGTCGTCCCAACGCAGCTCCAGGTGCAGGTGCGCAGCGAACAGTTTTTCGGGATCCTGGCCAATAGTTGCGATTACCTGCCGGCGCTGTACGACGGCGCCTTCCTTTACCTTGATCTCATTTAAGTGAGCGTAGAGTGAAATTATCTTGCGATGCTCGTGGTTTTCGTAGAAGTGATGTTCGATGGTTATGACATTGCCCCACAAGCGGCCGCAGTGTTGCGCAAACGTGACGCGACCATTCGCGACAGCATGAACGTCCTGGCCCAGATCGGTGTTGCCGCCGCCATTGCCATTCCAGTCCTCGCCTGTGTGAATGCCGAGCTCATAGTTTTCCGCAAAGTGAGTAGCGATGCGCCAGCCGTGATATCCGATCCCGGTCGCGATGTCCGTGTATGGACCTGTGGCATTAGCGTCGCCCACGGGAAAATCGAAACCGTCAGCGGGCGGGATGTTAGTTTCAAGATAGGCGTCGAAGACGTTGGACGAAGTTTGCTGCTGATGTGGTGGGCTACTGGGAGTGGGGCGCTGGCACGCTTGAACACAGACAAGGACGACAATCAGAACGGCCGGTGACAAATGTTTGAATCTCGTCATTTGAGCGTGAGACGCTTGATACGGCAATAACATGCTTAGCTGACCGGGGGTCTTTGCTCCGGAGGAGCAACATGTTTATAGCTCGTCACTACCTAAACAACGCGCGCTCCATCGGAGCGCAATGTAGACACCAGCTACATTTCGCTCCTAACGGAGCGACCCATTTGTGTGGTGGCCGGGCTATAAACATGCTGCTCCTCCGGAGCAAAAGACCCGGTCAGCTAAGTGTGTTACTGCCCTAGTTTGGCTTTCTCTGTGCAACCTCTGTGTTCTCTGTGTCTCGGTGGTTAATGGGACCTAAGAAATAAGGACACCACAGAGATACAGAGAACACAGAGGTTGCACAGAGAATATTTCTGTCGTGGCCGCTCTCATTGCGAGATATCCTTTCGTCGCCGCTGTTCGCTCTCCTTCATCATTTCGCTTATATCCGCGACCGGACGTATCTCAACCGGTCCAAGTCCATACTTAAAGCCTGGAAGCTGTGAGACAAGCTGAATGGCATGATTGAGGTCTCGCGCCTCGAGGATGTGAATGCCGCCGAGCTGTTCCTTGGTTTCCGCATAGGGGCCGTCAGTCGTCGCGACTTTGCCGTTTTTCCAGTACAAGGTCACGGCGGTCTCCGGAGATTCAAGAGATACTTCGGCAGCAAGATGTCCGTTGGCGCGCAGATGGTCGTTGTGCTCAAAGCATTCGTCGAGCACTGCGTTTCGCTCGTCCTCGGTCATCCCTTCGAATGTTCCTGGCTCGATGTATCCCAGACAGATGTATTTCATTGTTCTTCCTTGGTGGCAAGCCAGCTGTCACTGTTTCAAGTAACGAAGCGCAACACATCCTGACTTAAAAATCTTTGACTCAACGAGTTTTAATTGCAATGTCTCCATGCTAACACCTTCCAACAACCGTCTCCCTTCTCCTGCAACGATTGGCGTAACGACAAAAAGATATTCATCGATCAGACCAAGCTCTATAAGTTGTGAAGGAAGACTTACACCACCGAGTAAAATATTCTTGCCTTGTTCTTGTTTCAGTTTGAGTATTTCGTCGTGAAGGTTCCCACGAACAATTCTCGTATTTTTATCTTCAGCACTTTCTAGTGATCGTGAGAAAACAATTTTGTTGATGGAGTCAAACGTTTGAGCAAATTCGTTCGATGCCTTTGTCATAGACTGGTTTTTTGCGACCTCAGGCCAAAAAGGGACCATCAATTGGTAGGTGATACGCCCAAAGACCAGCAGGTCAACCTCTCGCAGGAGGTCCGTAAAAAATTCATGTGTCTCGTCATCAGCAACCTGCTTGGTGTGGTCAACGCAGCCATCCAGGGTAATGTTGATTGCGAAGATTACATTTCTCATTTGAGTGTCCTGCCCCCTCTAAGAATATTTCACGCAAAGACGCAGAGGTGCTAAGAATCTCTTTGTTCCTTTGCGTCGCCTTCGCGCCTTTGCGTGAACCTGCTTAAACTGACCCATCACCCGGCGCGAATGTTTATTGAGTTCCCGTTTGGACTGCGCCTGCACGCTCGTAATTCACGAGAATGACGCCAGTCGAGCCGACTATGCTTTCTGTCACCTTGAAGGCCGCCGGGATCGTGCCCTCGGCAAACAGCCGTTTCCCCTCGCCCAAAGTTATCGGATAGATCATCAACCAGAAGTTATCGACCAGATCATGCTTCATTAGCGTCTGGAGCAGATTACCGCTTCCCCAAACGTGCAGATCGGGTCCTTCCCCTTGCTTGAGTTCAGCGACTTTTTTCGCAACCTCCCCGTTTAAAAACACCGAGGGTTGCCATTCGGAAGAAGTCATGGTGTTCGAGGCGACGTATTTAGTGGCCGTGTTGACGTTGGGCCAAATGTCGCCATGTTGCGGCCAAAACGCCGCCCAAATATCGAAAGTTTTACGCCCCAGTAACAGGTCGAGCGGCATATCCAACATCTTTTTCACGGCCGCTCCGATCGCATCGTCGTCAAAGGGCGCTGACCATCCACCATACTTAAAGCCGTTGCTAGTATCTTCGTCCGGCCCGCCTGGGGCTTGTATGACACCATCAAGTGAAATATGTTCAAGCACAATAATTTTTCTCATGACTGCGTTCCTTCGAGTTGTTTCATTCCGTTGCTGCATTCGGGTCCGGGAAGAATAGAAGCTCGCGCACCTCCCCCGCCGCATCGCATGAGATGGCACCCTTGCGCGCCCACGCAAGTGCCTCGTCCATATCGCCGGCTTCCAGTATCCAGAAACCGCCCATGTGCTCCTTGGTCTCGGTGTATGGCCCATCGGTGACGAGCACTGTACCATCAGGTTGCTTCCGCACCGTCTTGGCGTTGCTGGCCGGGGAAATTCCGCAGGCGAACTTCCTCACGCCGGCAGCAATCATTTCGCGGTTGAGCGCGTGGATCTCTTCGATCATCGCTTCGGTTACAGTGGACGGGTCGAAGTCGTCGGGCAGGTAGTTAGCAACCAGATACTGTGGCATGACTTTTCTCCTTGGTTTCTGTGGTTTGTCCCGATGACTCGTTTCCTGTTCATTCAGGAGCCATAGCTCATCGTTCTTTCGTCCTATAGTCGTTGGGGAGACGGAAAATCGACACCGTTCCCAATTTTTATTTCAGCTGCCGAATCCGCTCCTGCAGGAATTGCCGCTCCGGTTCCTGTTGGGTCAGCGCCAGAGCTTTCTCATAAGCGGACCGGGCCTCAGCGGTCCTGCCCATCCTGCGGTACAAATCCGCGCGGGCTGAATGCGCCAGGTAGTAATTTGCCAATTCGCCATGGTCCAACATACCGTCGATAAGGGTTAGACCAGCCTCTGGACCATCGCGCATTGCAATTGCCACGGCACGATTTAGCTGCACAACTGGAGAAGGCTGAATTCGTACCAACCGGTCGTAAAGCGCAACAATCTGCCGCCAGTCGGTCACAGCGGACGATTCCGCCTCCGCATGGACAGCCGCGATCGCAGCCTGCAGTGTGTACGCGCCGAAGCGACGGGACTTCAGGGCTTGCTCCAGCAACGCCACTCCTTCCGCAATCTGCTCTCGGTTCCAGAGCGAGCGATCCTGGTTCTCCAGCAAAATTAGCTCTCCAGTCGGAGAGGTCCTCGCAGCGTGACGGGATTCCTGTAGCAACATCAGGGCAAGCAGTCCAATGACTTCGGGCTCTGGCTGGAGTTCGGCCAGCAACCGGCCCAGTCTAATCGCCTCGCCGGTTAGCTCGGCCCGCGTTACCTGCGCTCCCGCCGCAGCCGAATAACCCTCGTTAAAGACGAGATAGATGACGTGAAGCACGGCACCGAGTCGCTCCGGCAATTCCTCCGGCGCCGGCACCTCGTAGGGAATCGGTGTCTCCCGAATCTTTGCCTTGGCGCGCACAATGCGCTGCGCGAGGGTACGCGGAGTGATGAGGAAGGCCTTGGCGATCTCCTCGGTTGTCAGCCCGCACACCTCGCGCAAGGTGAGCGCAACGCGCGCTTCCGGCGCCAAGGATGGATGACAGCACGTAAAAATCAGGCGCAGGCGGTCATCTTCAAGGCCATCCTCAAGGCTGTCCTCTTCATTGGACTTTTCCGCCGAGCTCAACCGCGCTTCGAGATATCGCGCGAGCTCGTCTTGAGACGCATCAAATCTTGCTTGTCGACGCAGAGTATCAACGGCTTTGAATCGGGCCGTCGAAATCAACCATGGTCGCGGGCTGCCTGGTACTCCACTCCGCGGCCACACGCTCAGCGCAGCCGCAAAGGCTTCGTGCATCGCCTCTTCAGCAAGATCAAAATCACCGAGCAAGCGGATCAGAGTTGCCAGGATTCGTCCCGAATCCACGCGATAAAGGGAGTCGAGCAATTCGCGTATCTGCTCGGTGGAACGTTCGGACATGACGACGAACCTAGCAAACGAGCTACCACGAATCAATTTGGCAAACGGGGTTGTATTCTGAGATTGCGATATTCGTTCGTGGTAATGGGTCAGTTTTAAGTATGTCTCACGCAAAGGCGCAAAGGCGCCACGAAAACGCAAAGAAAATCAGACGTTTCTCTTTGCTGTCTTTGCGTCCTTGCGTGAAACAAAATCTAAACTGACCCACTACCTTCGTTCGTCTACCCTTGACAGTCTAGGGAGGATGCGGTTAGTCTCTGGCCTAGATAATCTAGGGGAGGTTGGTTGTTACGTGGCGAAGGCGCGGACAGATCTGATGCAGGGCACGCTGGAGTTGTTGATTCTGAAAACACTCGAGCATGAGTCGTTACACGGTTACGGGATTGTGCAAAGGATCCACGAGTCGGCGGAAGACTTACTTAAGGTTGAAGACGGATCGTTGTATCCGGCGCTATACCGCATGCAGGAACGTGGTTGGATCAAGTCAGAGTGGGGAGTTTCAGAAAATAATCGTCGGGCCAGGTTTTATAAACTGACAAGAGCGGGACAAAAGCAGCTTGAACGCGAGCGCGCGAACTGGGAGCGCGTCTCTAAAGCGATTTCCCGGATCTTACAGACTGCTTGAAGTGCATCGATGAATAACCTGCTCAAACGACTACGCAAGCCCAGAGAGATCGAACTCGAAGTTGATGAAGAGTTGCGTCTTCACGTTGAACTGCTGCAGCGTGAATACATCCAACGGGGCATGTCTCCTGAAGAAGCGCGAGCCGCAACGCTAAAACGATTTGGCAACTTCGACAGAGTCAAGAACGAATGTGTGGCGATATGCAGGAGGAGCCATCCGCTTCAACGCGCTTTCAAGATATTTTTGATTCTTCTCGCTCTGACCGGACTTATCGTCCGTATTGCCAGCACAGATCGTCATATAGCTCATATCGGTGGCACACTGATCGCCATCGCCGTCGCAGGCCGTTTACTTCTTTACGTCCGCGGTTTGAGTCCATCACGTTTTCTTCCCAGAAACAAACCATCATCGTTTTCGATCTTTAGCTGAATGCTCGCCATCGAAGGGTTGAACAAGACTTACGCGAGTGGGGTTCAGGCACTTAAAGGAGTCACCCTCGAAGTGCCTCCGGGAATGTTCGGACTGCTCGGACCGAATGGCGCCGGCAAGACGACGCTCATGAAGATTCTGGCAACTCTGCTCGAGCCGGATTCAGGCTCGGCGCGGATGCGCGACACGGACCTGATCTCTCAGAAGCATCAAGCACGAATGATGCTTGGTTATCTTCCGCAGGATTTCGGATTCTACCCCACACTCACCGCCGAACAGACGCTTCATTATTTCGCCAGACTAAAAGGCGTCCATGACAAAAAGGAGCGCGAATCTCTGGTGAATGCTTTGCTGGAGAGAGTCAATCTCGAAAGCGCGCGGCGGCAGAAAGTCGGCGGATTCTCCGGCGGCATGCGGCAGAGACTAGGAATTGCGCAAGCGCTAATCGGAAAGCCGGCTTTGCTGATCGTGGATGAGCCAACTGCCGGTCTCGATCCTGAAGAACGAGCACGTTTTCACAATCTGCTCGCAGAAACGTTCGCTGAAGAGAGTGTGGTGCTTCTATCAACGCATATTGTCTCAGACGTTTCGAACCTCTGCTCAAATATGGCCATCATTCGTAACGGCCAGATCATTGCTTCGTGCTCTCCCTCTCAAGCCATCAAAGAATTAGACAACTCGGTTTGGGAAGCGTCGTTAACCCGCGACCAGATCGACGCAGTTAAATCCCGTTACAAACTAATTTCCTCGCAGATGTACAACGGCATGATGCGGGTTCGAGTTCTCTCGCCGAGTGAACGACCCGGAGAAGAATTCAATCAGTCGACGCCGACGATCGAAGACTACTACTTCAACCTTGTCTCTCATTAGTGATGGCCCATCCTTTACACACGCCGTTTTTCACCATATTTCGAACTGAGGTTCTGCTTAACTCAAGGCGTGTGGCGCCGTATGTAATGGCGCTGCTCTGCGGTGGTAACGCGCTTCTTTGGTGGGGCTGGGGCCCCGCCCAGGGACGTGGTATTGCTCCAAATAGCGACGCTTTCATCTCCGGTGTTTTGCCGATCTTTTCGTTCATGACTCTGCCACTGTTTACAGCCGTGATCATGGCAGATCCGATTATCAAAGATTTCCGCGCCGAGATCGATCCGTTAATTTTTTCAAAGCCTATGGGCCGGCTTACCTATCTTCTCGGAAAGTTTCTCGGCAGTTTCTTTGTGCTAGCCTGCGGTCAAGCGGCTTTTGTAATCACATTGTTCGTGCTGCAGTGGTTCAGCCGCCCGGGCATGGTCGTGCTGGATGTGAAAGTCGTTCCTTACTTCAAACACTTCCTCGTTTTTGTGGTTCTTTCCCACCTGGTTTTGGCGGCTTTGTATTTTGCCGTTGGAACGCTGACACGAAATGCCAAGCTCGTATACGCGCTCGGAGTTTGTTTTTATCCGGTCTACATCAGCTACCAGATTCTCTTCATGAACGGTTTGCCGTTGGGTTGGCAACGCGTGCTCGATCCTCTGCTTATGAGGTGGGCCAAAAAAGAGGAAGGTGTTCACACCGCCAGCCCTGAGGTGTTCAATCAACTGGTGACTACTTATGACGCGGAGCTGATTATCAACCGCGTAGTGATGTTGTTGATAGCGGCAGGAATACTCACATTTGTTTATCGTCGTTTCATCATCGGCGAGCGTCCGCAGACGGTTCATTTCTCATTTCTCAACTTGTCGACTGCGAGCGAAAGGATTTCTTTTGAGTCCGAAATTGGGCGAGACAACTGGATCGAGCCCGAAGTCCGCAGAGCGCCAGTTGCACTTCCTTGCGTCACGAGCGCCAACAGCGGAATGCGCCCGAGCTTTAGAAAACTAGTCGCCGCCCTGACTATTGAGTTTCGTTTGCTTCTTGCTGAGCGCAGTATCGTGGTCATCATTCCCTTTGCGGTCCTGTTGTCGACGATGGAAGTGATTTTTTGGAATGTGCGTCCCGACGGATCTTACTCAGCCGGGTACGTCACCAACGTTGCGGGTAATTCCCTGCTCTTCATGATAGGCATCAGCATCTTCTACATCGGAGAAACACTGCAACGCGATCGCGATTTGAAAATTGAGCCACTGGTTTGGAGCCAGCCAATTCCAAACTTTGTGCTGCTGTTTTCCAAGTTTCTTGCGACGCTCTTGCTAGTGTGCACTCTCCTGGTTTCGGTCGGCTTAATCGCAGTGTTAACCCAAACATTAAAAGGGGATTGGCCGGTTGAGTTGACGGCGTATCTACGTGTTTACTTTTGGATCCTGATTCCGAACGCGATCTTTCTCGCAGCGGCGGCTACGTTCCTCAAAGTATTGTTGCGGGATCGCTATGTTACTTACATGGCGGCGATTGGGATTGGCGGCGGGCTCTTCTATTTTTACAGCCAGGGCCACAGAGGATGGCTCTACAATCCGCTGCTATTTAGGCTATGGGAGTATCCAGATTTAGTGGGTCGTAATGTCTCTCAAATTGCGCAACACCGAGTCTACATTCTGATCATCGCGCTCGTTCTCCTTGCGCTCTCACATCTCTTCTATCAACGCCGCTCCACGTTCCGCTAATTCCGTAACGGCTGTAGCCAGACGACATAACTCAACTTCTCGCCCTTGTACTCGCCAGTGATCTCCCAGCAGCCGGGGGTGGGTACATATTTCCAATTTTTTGCACGCACAATCTCACTGAACATTTACTGCGTTTTTTAAGTATTAGACAGACAGTCTTCCCAGCGCGCGCCAACACCACCTTTGTTCCGAAATTTTCGGAATACCTGCCAGATTTTGGAGAGGAGCACCACAATGAAGCTGAAACTGTTTGTCGTTGCCACACTAATAGTTCTGCAAGCATCTGCTGCTGCGAGTGCGCAGCAACTGGATGCTTCGCAGCGTTCGTATCAGCAAGCCCGTCGCGTACTCGACGATGCAATCACGGCGCACGGCGGAGTCGAAGCGTTACGCGCAATCAAGGATTTTACGCTCAAAGAAAAAGGCAAACTCCATGCGCGCTATCAAAGCCCGGCTGCGGAGCCTCCGTTTGTTGTTGGCACGTCGGAAGAAACTCTGATCGTCGATACTGAACGTGGATTTGTCTACGATGATTTGAAGACATCAAATGCCGGCTTTAACAACTGGAACCGGACTGTCATCAAAGGCACGGAAGGTCAAAACTTTGATATGTGGTCCAGGACGGCCACGCCCATCGCAAATGCTTCTGCGAACAACTTTCGCCCACAGATGCGCCGCTTGCCTCCGTTCGTTTTACTCGAGGCATTGGATCGCGCCTCAACTCTTCGCTGGTTGGGTGAGGACGAAATCGCCGGCCGAAAGCAAAAGGTCATCAGCGTCATACGGCCCGACAATCAACAGCTCGCGCTTTCTTTTGACGCGCAAACAAATCTGCTAACCAAGTACGGCTACCTCTACGCAGATCCAATCGCAGGCGACGCGGAGATCGCGCAAACTTATTCAAACTATCGCACGGTCGGAAAGTTGAAGCTGCCCGGCGCGCGTGTTCTTTACAACTCCGGTGGAGTCGTTCAGGAAGCGGAGTACGTCGACATCCAGATCAACACAAAACCAGCGGAGAGTGTGTTTCAAGGACCCGACGGATTTGAGAAGCTCGCGGCCGGTCCAGCAAATCCAGCGCCAGCGGCCGTGGTCAAGATCGCCGAAGATGTTTACATGTTGAATGGATTAGCTGGAGGCACGCATAACATCATGTTTGTGGCCTTCAACGATCACATTCTCGTCTTGGAAGCTCCGGAGCAGATTCTTTACAACAGCAATTCGGTTCAGGCATTGGCCAAGATCAAAGAGACGGTGCCCGGGAAGCCGATCAAGTATCTCATCCTGACTCATCATCATTCAGATCACGCGGGTGGCTTTCGCGAGTACGTCGCCGAAGGCGCAACGATTGTAACCACGGCCGGGAACAAGAGTTTTCTTGAAAAAGCCACGGCGCTTCAGTCGAGTCTACTGCCGAAGTTGTCACTGGATAACAAGTTGAAGATCGAGCTGGTGGAAAACAAGAAGCGTGTGTTTCAGGACGACAAGCATGTGGTTGAGCTGTACGACATCGGCCCGAATCCACACGCGAATGAGATCCTCGTTGCTTATTTGCCGAAAGAGAAGATTCTGTTTCAGGCGGATCTGCTGAACCCTGCCGCGAATGGATCGATCGCGATTGCCCAGGACGCGACAGTCAGTTTCAGCGAGAAGCTGCAACAGCTAGGATTGCAGATCGATAAGATCTACGGCGTACACGGTCGTCCCACGACACCCGAAGAGTTGCGGACGTCTGTTGAAAAGCGACGCTCCTCAGATCTGAAGTCAGAAGTCTCTGGTCAAAAGTAAGTTTTAACGCAAAGATGCAAAGGCCGCAAAGAAAACGCGCATTTCTTTGCGGTCTTTTGCGTCTTTGCGTGAAACTCCCTCCCGAAAAACTTTGATCAATCTCATTAGTTGGTCTAAGATTCCGCACTAGCCTTCAACTAACCCCCTTCAATCGATCGATCTCAAACTTCGTGGGAGGAAGAACTGAGATGTATAAGAAAATGCTTGTGCTGAGTTTACTTGTATTCGCCGCACTTTTCGGCGGGCTTTCTTCACAGCCGAAGACAGTTACTGCTGCCACCAACATTTCGATTTATGGATCATGGCATTGTGGAAATGACTTCTGCACCTGGGCCAGCGTTCGCAACATGACCGACTTCAACACGCGCAATCGTTGGCTGATCGACCGTGGTGATGGGACGCCGTCTGTGAACCTGGTGGTTTTGAGTTTTGTTCATCCGATGAGACTGCTGAACAAGACGAACGATGCGGGCACGTCGCAAGGTATTCCGATCGGAATGAATCAGGCCGTGGTTGATTACTTCAAGAGCCGCGGCGTCAGGGTAATGTTGTCCATCGGTGGGATCACATATACGGATGCGTGGAACCAGGCTCTCGCCACCAACCCGGTCCAGTTTGGATTGAATGCAGCCGAAGCGGCTCAACGTTTGGGTGTCGGGATTGAGATCGACTATGAAGAAAACACGAACCCAAACCTTACAGGTCTGCAGGCATTCATCAATGCCTATAGGTCGGTACTGCCTTACGACGCATCCGGAAACAATCATGCAGCGCGATTGACTATCGACCTTGCTGCCGGCGATCGCTGGTTGATCGCACTCACGCGTAAAGCAACTGCTGATTGGCTAAACACGACGACGCCCGTGCTGGATTATGCGAATGCGATGGTTCCGGCGAGACAACCTAATTCTGCAAATACAGCGCAACAGGATTGGCAGGAACACGTCGATGGTAAACCGCAGTTTGCACCTCCGATTCTGCCATTAGCGCCAGCGAAGTTTACAGGCGCTCTGTACATCGTTACCGGGACAAAGGCCGCGCCGGAGTGTACAAACTTTACGAATTCGTTGATCAATTCAACGGGTAATTATGTGCAGACAGTAGCGCCAAACGGTGCGGGCACGACGAGTGGTATGTTGGGCTACATGTTCTGGGCAGCGGAATGTCCATCGACGAGGCGCGTTTGTACAGTGCCACCGAATTCCTGTGAGGGTGGTGTGGGAGTGGGGGCCACTACGTACGGCATTCCTATCCCGATGCCGCCACTAAGGCAAAGTTAGCCACAAAGAAGACTAGCCACAAAAAGGCACAAAAAGCACAAAAAACAGCAGATATTTGCTTTTGTGCCTTTTTGTGGCTTAGGGTTTTTTGTTTTCGCTGATGTACTGCTCGAGCTTTTTTCGATCGGGGTAATCAGGTTTTTTTCTGAGCACTTCTTCGTATTCAACAACGGCCTTCTCTTTCAGTCCGGCTGCGTTGTAAAGCCAGCCCAGATCGAGATGGGCTTCTATCTTCCCGAGCTTCCCTGCTTCGTTCAGATAGGGAATCGCTTTGGAGCCTTTTTTCAAACGAAGGTAAGCCTCGCCCAAAAGTAAATTCGCATCAGGCGACTGCGGTTGCAGATCGACAGCCCGTGTTAATAGATCGACTGCTTCTTCGAATTTCTTTTGTGAGAATCGAAACCGGCCGAGGTTAATTAATGGAAGAGCATACGTGGGCTTGAGTTCGATAGCAGTTAGGTAAGCCTTTTCAGCGTCCTCAGATTTTTCCTGGACCAGGTAGAGCGTTCCCAGCAAGGTCCAACACTGAAAATCGTTCTTATCTTTCTCAACGATCTGATTCAGCAACCTGACCGCGTTTGCATAATCCTTTTTCTCAACCGCTGCGTGCGCTTTGTCGAACAATGACTTATTAGCTGCGGGTCGATCATAAAAATCGGCAGCAGAAACGACGCCGGCGTTGCTTGTCCTCGCTCCAGGCTTTTCTTTCCACTCGAATTCGAAATCCTGGCGGATATCCGAAGTGGGGTTCCCAGTGAGAGTCAGACGCAGACGCGTAATCTCGCCACCGTTAGCTTCAATTGCGATGTCGTATTCTCCGGTGCGTAGATTTGTGAAGCGATAACGTCCTCGACTGCCGATTGTTTGACGCCCAACGAGCTTGGTCGATTGGTCATACAAGACTACTGTGACGCTCGAAGGGCCTGCCTGTTCCGCCTTACTATCGTCGATCTTTACATCGCCCCACAGCGTGTAACCGCTCTGACCCGTTACTGGCAAAGCCGTCATCAATACCACCGGCAACAGCAGTTTCAGTTCGAGTTTCATGTGCGTATTGTCCACCAAACCGTGGGTATTGCAAGAGTTTTACACAAACAAAAAGGGGCTCCCAGGTTTCGGGAGCCCCACAAACTCATAGATGAGTAAAAGTTGAGACTAAAATTCCCAACGTATCCCGAACTGCATTACGCGAGCAGTGCTTTGCACTGTCGTGATGCTGCCCAGGTTTACTGATCCAATGTCAACAGTAGGTGGAGCAAAGACATTGTTGTTGAACAGATTGTACGCCTCAGCGCGGAGCTGTATGCGTTGGGTCTCTGACCACGGCAGTCTGAAGTTCTTCAACAGAGCCGCATCGACGTTCCAGAACGGCTGTGACCGAAGAACGTTTCTGCTACCGGCCTGGCCGTGACGCGGATATTGCGCCACGCCTGATCCGTCATCTGTATTGTGAACTGCATCAGGATCCGCGAAGAACTGGATCTGGCCATTGGGCGTGTCGTGAATCGAGGCTCTCAGAACACTCGGGTCTCCGGAGAGCATCGCCGGAACGCCGTTGGCACCGTCGAAGATGAAAGTTCGTGGCCACGAAGCTGTTGCCAGGCTGAATGGCAATCCGCTGCGCGCCGTGAAGATACCCGTGATTTCCCAGCCACCGATAAGCGTATTCGCCCAGCCTGGCATGTCACCACCAATCATGCGTCCACGACCGATAGGCAGTTCCCAGATTCCGTTTACGTTCATCAGGTGACGAATGTCGAAATCTGAGTTACCGCGACACACGCGAAGGTCGGTCGCATCACAGATGAGACCACCGGACGTCGAAGTGTTCGCCACGGTTGACTGATTATCGATTGAGTGTGACCACGTGTAGTTTACGTCAAACTGGAAGCCTTTGGAGAACCGCTTACGCAAACTCAGCAACATGCCGTCGTAACTTGACGAGCCTTTGTTGGTGACGTAAGCGTTCGTGGCAAACTGTGAGCTTAGTCCGACGTTGGGACCGAGCAGACCATTGCGACGAAGAGCCTCGACGGTATCTGCCGTGTCGCCAATGGACACTTCGAATCCAGTGAAATTACCAACCACGGAAGTACAGTTTGGACCAAGCCCGAGACTGCCGCAGGGTACGCCAAACGTAGCGATCGAGTTGGCGTTCATCTGGTTTTCAAACCACGCGATCGGCGCGAAATTTCCAGAAACACCAGCATTGACCTGATCCTGAAGCTGGTTCATAGCAGCAATCATGAACTGACCAGACGCCGCATCTTTGAAGTCAACGATCTGAGCTGCGTCTGCCAGCGTGAATAGCTTTCGCGCCTGACGGCCCACATACGATGCTTCAAAGATAAAGCTGCCGGGCAATTCACGCTGGAAGCCAAACGTATACTGGATTGAGTACGGGATCTTGAAGTTGGGATCCACCGCGTAATTTATTGCCTGTATCTGGCTTCCAATTCCCTCGCCGCCGTCCACGTTTGGAGTGAAAGGAGCCGACACCGGCGGAGCTACGTTTTGAACCGGGATTGAGTTGATATTCTGGAAACGTGGGAAGTTTGCAAGCGCAACAGCTCCGTTAGTTGCGGGGAAATTGTTATTCACGAGCGCGTCCAGAATATAGGTGCTCTGATCTTGAAGGAACGTTATTGCACCACCGGGCCGATCATAAGTAACAGTACCGCCGCCGCGAATTACAGTCTTCCGGTCACCGAACAGTTTGCCTAACAACCCACTCTTAACCGATGGATTCCAGGCAAAGGCCAGACGCGGTCCGAAGTTGTTGAGGTCAGTCTCGTAAAACGGCCGCGCATCGTTTCCTTTACCGCCGCGGGTGTACGTGAGAAACGGTTCAGACGACGGAGTTGCGATACCTGCAAGACCGTTGGTGATGCGTTGATTGAACAGCGTTTCGAAATCCACATCCTGAAGTGTTTGGCGCCCTTGTGTTTCATACGGCGAAGGATAGATGTGCCAACGAACTCCAAGCGTCAGGCTGAGATCGTTGCGAATTTTCCAATTATCCTGTGCATAAAACTCGTATTCGACGTAACGCCAATCGCGAATCCTTCCTGTGTTTAATGGCAGGGCGGTTCCTGTCGCGTCGTAATTAAACCTCGTCGACACTGATGGGATAGTGCCCAACAGAAAGGCCAACGCGGAGTCGAAATTATTACGCACGGTAGTGTTGTTGAAAAGGGTGGCCGGACGAAGCGCATTGGCAGCGGCACTGGTTCCAAGGCTGGTCGGGAAGCTACCACCGAGGCCCACTGTCGGGAAATTGTAATCGCTCGTCAGAACTGTTTGCTGATTGATGGTTTTGAGTGAACCGCCAAATGAAAAGCCGTGACTACCTTTATTCCAGGTCACGTCATCGCGATAGGTCCAGACAGGAACGTCGCGAGCTTGAGTGCGGAAATCGGCAAAGGGCGCCGCAAGTGGCGTGAACGTGTACGAATTGGGCAACGAAGGATGAAAGAAATTTGGAAAATTCAGAACGGATTTAGTAATTCCAACCGTTGCTGAATTCACAAAATTCGGAGTAAGTGTCCAGTTGTGGCCGACAGCAAGGGCCCAATCGCCCGTAACAATCTGAGATGTTTCCGGATCACCCGGGAACTGCGCGGCTACGGAGTTAACGGTATCCGTTTGCACAGCGCTGATCTTGTTTGCCCTGATAAACAGCCGCTGCAGGTTTGAGATATTAAAGTCAGTGCGACCCGTGTAGGTGTTGTCAGCACGGTGCGAAGGCACATTAAATCGAAAACCCGCGGTGTTGACGCCATCGCCGACTGTGAAATCGTTCGGCAGTGGATAGCGCTGATTAATAAAATCCAAAAGCGTCTGGTTTCCGCCGATATGCAGCGGATCGTTGTTTGCCGCCACTTGTGCCGGCGTCAAGATCGTGATGCACTGCGGAGCGGTAGCAAGCCTGGAGTTCGCTGCGCAACCTGCATTGCGGTTGACGAATGCGAGACTGCCAGCGCGAAAGTGTGGGAGCGGAACGATGCGGGTGTAAGTTTGGCCCTGCGCATCGCGTCTCGCTTCATAATCGAAGAAGAAGAACGCCCTATCCTTACCACTGAAGTAGGTTGGACCACCTTCACCAAAGCGCGGCAGGTAGATTGGTCCACCGATGCTTCCGCCAAACTGGTTGCGCGTAAGCTGCGGTCTTTCCACACCGTTCTTGTTGTTGAAAAAGCTGTTGGCTGCGGTGGCTGCAGTGCGGTTGTACTCGCGGAGTGAACCATGAAACTCGTTCGTACCGCTCTTGGTGATGAGTTCGATCTGACCGCCGCTGCTGCGACCTTCTGATGCTGCTGGATTCGCCGTTACGGTGCGAAACTCCTGAATCGCATCGATCGGTGCGTTGCCGGTGGTTGCAAACGCCTGGCCCGTGGCCTGATCGTTCGCGTCGATTCCGTCAACGGTGATGTTGCCCTGGTCCGCACGCGAACCAGTCACTGAGCCTACGCGGTTAGTGGCTCCAGTGCCTACGTTGTTACCGACAACGCCCGGTTGAAGACCGATGAGTGAAGCCGGCGAGCTACGAATTTGGATTGGCAGCTCTTTCAAGCGCCGCTCGTCAATTACGTTTCCGATACTGGCATCGGTTGTGTTCAGTGTGGCGCCGGCCTCGGCTGTCACCACAACATTCGAGGTCACTTGTCCTACGTTCAGTTGTGCATTGTGAGTTTCGGTGTTTCCTACACCCAACACGATTCCAGAAAGCTCGAGGCTTTCAAATCCGGCAGCACTGAACTTGAGCGTGTAACCCTGCCCCGGTGGAATCTGTGCAAACAAATATACGCCCCGATCGCTGGTGGTCGTTGTTTTCTCTTGCGAAGTCTTGGAGTCGACCAGTGTAACGGTCGCTCCCGCGATCACTGCGCCCTGAGCATCCGTAACGGTGCCAGTGACTGCAGAGCTCGACGATGTCGTTTGTGCAAAACTCACGACTGGTAAGAGAAGTAAGAAAACGCCGGCGATCAGTGACGATGTAAATTTCGTCATGTCTGTATTTCTCCTAATTCTGTTTTGGTTCGTAGACGCGGAGTCTACAAACCTTGGTTGATGGCGTAACCTTTTGATGAAAACGATTCGACACAACTTGCAAACGTCATTGAGTCGAATCTCAATATCGAAAGCCGGAGATTAAAAAGACACATAAGAACTTGTGTGAGGGACATCTGCCCCTACATCAATCTATATTTTCGGATTAACCTCGGGCTTCCCTTTCTCCTGTTCAGAAAAGACCGAACAAGACGAAGTGAAAGGTGCAAAGAGTGTGCCCTCTACAAGACGACTCTCCATGCTTTTGTAATTTCCATTCTTGAGGCGCTCGCATGTTGAGGAATTCGGATTATTTACAAGTTGATGAATTCAATTCATAGAGTGGGACAGACAGCGCAAAAAAATGAATGCGCGCAGACGTACGAAAGAATGTATGTCGCTTGTTTGCCGAAACGCATTGCGAGTTCGAAGATTCAGGATTTACTATCCACTCTCGTTTTCTTTCGAAGAAGACTTGTAAAGAATCTATGTCGTTTGGCTTGCCTCAAAAGTCGGAATCCAGTCGGGCGCAGCGCCAACGGCGCGAAATATGATAGCCAGGGGCAAGCGCGAAGCGCGTCGCCCCTGGTTATCGGAAACCAATTGAAGAGAGCACTGGAAGTGCGAAATATCTTCGCTATTATTGCGCTCTTTCAGAGCTTCACGGTTGTTTACGCGTGGACCAGGGGCGACGCGCCTCGCTCTGCTCGGCGCTTGCCCCTGGCTATCATATTCCGCGCCTTTGGCGCTCCGCAGACTGACTTTTAAGGCAAAGCTATGTCGTTTAATGAGTGACTTAGAAGACGCAAAGAAGAAGGCGGCAACCACTTACAACGCTGCCTCTGATTACTACGATCATCCTGCCAATACTTTTTGGGGACGATACGGGCGACGAACTGTCGAGCGGTTGGGACTGGCGTCAGGAGAACGTGTGCTTGATGTGTGCTGCGGAAGCGGCGCTTCGGCTATTCCGGCTGCAGAGATCGTTGGAGCAGACGGCTCAGTTGTTGGTGTCGATCTGGCGGAGAACTTACTCGAACTCGCACGCGCAAAAGCGAACCAACGCGGTCTCACGAACATTCATTTCCAATCCGGCGATTTGATGCACCTGCCTTTCGACGACGGAAGCTTCGACACTGTGGTGTGTGTGTTCGGAATATTTTTGTGCCCGACATGGAAGCTGCGTTGCGTGAACTCAAACGTGTCGTACGCAAAGGCGGCCGAGTGGGAATCACGACGTGGGGACCGCGATTTTTCGAACCGGCAACCTCTGTTTTCTGGAACTCGATTCGTGACGTCAGACCGGATCTCTACAAAGGCTTTAATCCATGGGATCGGATTTCAGAAGTTGATGCTGTCCTCCAACTGTTCGCGCGCGCGGGTTTCGGTGATCCGCAAGCGGTTGCTGAATCCGACTCGCAGACGGTTAACGCGCCGGACGACTGGTGGGCCATGATCATGGGTTCGGGCTATCGCGGAACGGTCGAGCAACTCTCGCCTGAAGATCGCGAGCGTGTGCGCCGCGCGAACTTCGATTTCATCCAACGCACGTCTGTCCAGGAACTCGAAGCCAACGTTATCTACGCAACCGCTCGGCGCTGGGACAAATAGGTCCCATACGTCCTATTGGACCTATTTTCCTGTTCGCAACCTTTTCTAATTCGTCGCGCATCCGACACCCGGCTATTCCCTGTCCTCTCCCGCTTGCAAAAGCACCAGAGTCTTGCTAAACCTCGTGAACGGAATGCCCTCTTTATAGGAGAAGTATCATGAAGAAAACATTTCACCTTCTGCTCTCCACATTATTGCTTGTTTCAATGGCAACGCCGCTACTCGCCGACACGATTCGTCTCAAAGATGGAAGTGTTATTCGTGGTCAGGTGATCGGGTTTAAGGACCAGCAATTCACTATTCTGATCGGCGGCAGCGCGAGAGGCAGACGCGGGCAGACCACCGTTTATGTTGAGGACGTTGAATCGATCGAGTTTGATGCAAACTCCGGCAACACAAGCGCCACCGATGACGGCAGTGCACGGAATAACGCTCCTCCAGTGCGGCCTTCGAATCCGAATAACAACCGGCCCGACAACAACACCGTAGATCGTACACCCGACACAGTACCCATTACGTCATCAACTCCGACTTTCTTTACGATCAAAGTCGGAGTCAAAGCCGACAACTCAAACAACGGCTGGACAAACAGCGGCCTGGTCGTTCGTAAGGGACAGCGGTTGCGGATCAGCGCTTCCGGACGGGTTTCACTTGGCAGAGGACGCTTTGCAACCCCGGGAGGTTTGACGAGTATTCAGGACCAAGACAAGTTGATGCGCAACGAGGCCACCGGAGCCTTAATCGCCGTCATTGGCGACGACAACGACGACTTCATCCTGATTGGTCCGCGCCGGGAGTTTGTCGCGCAGCGCGATGGAGTGCTGTTTCTGGGTGTAAATGAAGGCGATTTGACGGATAATACCGGGAGTTACGATATCGTAATCGAGGCAGAGGCCAGCGGCCGTTAGGTTGGGTAAACTCGGGTCAACGCCCGCGCATCAGACCACTGAAACGCATCGGAGCCGGAATCGCTTGACTGGAACCCTGCCCAAGGCAAGGCGCCGTCCTTCCTCGCTTATGTCCGTGGGAGTCGAAACTTATGAGATTTAAACGTTCATATCGGTTTTTTGCTGTTGCGCTCTCGTTATTGCTGCTCGGCGCAAGTGTTAACCCTGGGTGGTCGCAGTCCAGACGCCAACCACCCCAATCCAACGAAAAGAAGAACAAACGACCTGGCGAGACAACGAAACCAGGCGATCCGAGTCAGGAGCCTCTGCCGAAGGACTTGGAACCAACTAAGCCCCAGGACATTGAAAAGGTCACGATCTCGACTCAGATCGTCAACGTCGATGCCGTTGTTTATCACAAGAAGAGCGGCCAGATCGTGACGGATTTAAAGAAGATAAACTTCGCCCTCTATTCCGATGGCGTTCAGCAGACGATCACAAACTTCTCCACACCGGAAGCGCCGATCACAGTCGCCATGGTGGTTGAGTACAGCAAGTGGTCAGAATTGTTCGGACTTTACGGAAGCAGGGGTTATGAGCCTGGCACTTACGAAGTGATTCGACCCACGGCGATGTTTCTCTCACAGTTCATCAAACCACCCGACGATTATGTTTCAGTAGTCGCGTTTGATATTCGTCCGACTCCTTTAACCGACTTCACGAACGACCCGACCCGGCTGAATCAAGTGATTTCTCTGCTGCTGAGGAATACACCGGCGTTTCGCGAAACGAACCTGTTTGACGCGTTGAAGTTTGTGCTTGTTGGTGGTCGAGGCGACTCGGTCGTATTGGAAGATTCGAAATCTGAGAAATCAGATTATGCAGGTCTTGCTTCCGTTCAGGGACGGCGGCGTGCAGTGATCCTCGTCGCCTCAGGTATCGATACGTTCAGCAAGATCAATTACGGCGACGCGCGTAAGGTGCTTCAGAACTCAGGCGTTCCTGTTTACATCATCGGCACCGCAAACCTCTTCAAGAAGATTTACGGCGACAACCTGCCGGCAACGGACTCACTTGGCGGCATGCCGGGCAGAATGACGTGGCTTCAGGCTGATAACACGCTACAGACGTTTGCGAAGGAAACTGGTGGCGCGTATTTTCCGGTGACGTTCGAAGGCGAGTTGCCGAAAGTGCTGAGTAGCATTAACGCGCTGTTACGCAGTCAGTACAGTCTCGCTTTCAATCCTGGGGACGTGCGCGACGGCAAACAGCACAAGCTGCAAGTGAAGGTTGATGTCAATGGCGATGGGACCTATGACGACAAGGAATTCGTGGTCCAGGCGCGACAGTACTACAATTCACCTAAGCCCGACGGCAAGAAATAGAATTATTTCACGCAAAGACCGCAAAGAAAGCCATTGAGTTTTTCTTTGCGGCTTTTGCGTCGTTGCGTGAAATAATCCTGGTCTAAAAAATTCCGTAAATCCTCAACCGAAACTCATCATTAAACGAAACGATCTCAGCCTTTCGATTCGAGAATCGCTTCGCCTCACGCAACAGCGCCGGTAATCCCTGCAAGGTGAGTTTCAGACCATACGCAGAGTTCGTCAACACCGACTGCAATCGTGGATTCAAACGCTCCGGCATTCCATACCTTATCGCTTTTTGCGTTACCGGCGAGAAGCCAACGCTGCGGCGCGAGTTTACAAATTCAAGCGAGTGATCAAATACGTTCAGCCGGCTCGGCAGATCTCTGAGTGCCAGATCTCTGTGTGCGAGCATGTTTGTAATCGCTTCCGCTACCACGCCACGGTGATAACTCGAACGCGCCTGCACGGGTGAGTCTTCTGAAAAACTCTTCGGCCTTACTTCCGAAAGGTCGCAATACCGGTGCACAAAACTCGAGAGCCCGTCGTAAAGCGTGAGCAAGTTACCTGATAACTTGACGCGTTCAATGATCGGCGACTGCAAAGAGTCCCCGGAGAACCTTGTCGCAGTGACTGCCGCACGCGGCTGCAACTCCGCGACACGCTCATCATGACCAAACAAAAGTAAACCCGCTACTGTTGGAACAATCTCGTGCCCATCATTCGTAGCCAGCAACAGATCTCGCTCGAGAACTTCTGCTGTCGGATAACCAACGACTGTGGCTTCCTCAAATGCTCCGCCTTCAAACTCGCGCAAGTAGCTCCACAAGTGCGCCTCGTCGATGTCGGCAATAGTCGCGCCCAGTGCGGGAACATCTTCGTAACGTAGCGGCCTTGCTTCCTCGAGCAGCGACGAGATCTCTTCGCGCGACGCTTCACGCTTCTCTGCTCCGATGCGCAGATAAAAGCGTCCATCGCGTGTTCGATACGGGCGTCGCTTGCTCTCGATATCAAGTGCGACGATGCGACGGCCGTTGTCGAGCGCGATGCGATCGATGAATGGAACGAGCGGCGGTTGGACCTCCTCACGACAGATTCGCACGAGGTCTTCCTGAACTCTTTCCGGATCGTCAACACCTTCAACTCGCAACTGATCGTTTACTCCAAAAACAATCACGCCACCGCCCGTATTTGCGAGGGCGACGATCTCCTGCGCGATCTTTTCCGTGTTTGAGAGTTTTACTTTGAGTTCGAGAAACGTGTCTTCACCGCCGCGGATGAGCCGCAGTAGTTCAGTGCGGGATGTTTGCGGTGCAGGAGTCGAAAGGATGTATTCCTGAAAGGAACGCTCCGTGGTGGGTTCGTGCCGCTGATTGCTGCGAAATCTTCTACGAGCCATTTGTGTATTGACGGGGCTCTAAACCCGCCCGGACGCCGCAAAAGCATCACTGGATTCAAAGTGCCGGGTGGTTAGTGTAACAAAGAACGCACATAGGTTCTATAGGACCTATTCATCAGGCGGTTCGCGCACGGCATCCAGTATTTCGATCTCGCGTTGGGCAAGCAATTTGCCCTGCCAATTGATCATGACTGAGTAGAAAGCCACTGCAAGCAGTGTGAAGAATGCAAGCGCGAGGTATTCATTGACCAAACTGCTCGTCGAATAGCCAATCAGGGTGGCCAGCACCGGCAGGACCACCATCAACCCAACTTGCAGAATCAGAAAGAGCCCGGCAACGCCCGACAAATTCGCACGCTTTCCATACTTCATGCGCTTCGGAAATCTAATCGAGACCCAATTGCCAACGGCCGAACTAATCGCTGCAAAAATAATGAACGTCAACGACAGGAACAGCAGGTTGGCTGGAGTAGTGTCCTGAAAGAGAATCGTGTTGAGAATAAGCAGTACTGTGGCAAACACAAACGCGATGAGTGTGAGTACGAGATTCTTTGCTAAAAGAATCTTGCGTCGGTCGACAGGCGAAAGAATGAAGGTGCGCATGCCCCCTTCCTCGAATGCAAATAGATTCGACGAGAGTCCGGAAAGGATCATAAACACGTAGAGTAATCCGCCGACTAGAAGTAGGCCCGAACCGTAGGTCAGGAAACCGCTGGAAACGCTATGCGGGACACTGCCAAACCTTTGCCGGTTCACCATACGAATTACAATAATGATTAACGGCATCAACGCCATCATTCTCACCTGCGCGTTACGCAGCGCATAGCGAAGCTCTTTCTCAAATATCGCGGAGACATCCGGTGCCAAAAACGGCACTTGCCAACCTGAGTAACCTTCGCCGCCGGTAATTTGCACTGAAAGCTTTTGCTTTTGCCGTCGTTCAAGACCGAGCGCCGCTCGGCGTGCGATCCAGTAAGTCGCGATGAGCAACGCGATCGCGTACGCACTGAGCGTTACGAAAGCAACGGCATAAGGAAGCGGATCGTTTGTGACGTCAGCCATCAAGAGAAACGCCGCTGCTCCCGGAGGAGTCCAACGCAAAGAACGAAACGATTCAGCGTGTTTGAAAAGAATAGGCGCAATCTGACCCACCGCCGCAATTCCGAGGCCGGCAATAGCGCCGATCAGTGCGATGATGGTTTCGCCGCGTGAACGTTTGCGACGAAGAATTGAACCGATGATCGTGGAGAGCCACTTCGACAATGCGACCCCAAAGAGCACTATAGGAACCGCGGCGTCCAGCGAAGTCGAAAGATTACCTGAGCCAAGTCCTGAACCGATGCACAACGCCAGCACAGCCGGTACAAGAAAGACTGAGTGCAGCGTTGTAAATTCACTGATGAGATCCACCGCGAAGAGTTTGCGGAGCGTGATCGGGTACATCAGCAGTTTGCCGGCGTCAAACTGCTTGCCACCACCGAGACTCAGAGGGACGGTGGCCCACATCAGATAAATAATTCCGAAAATGGAAAAGAAGATAAACTCGGTCGAAGCACCGGCTGGAAGTTCGTTCACGGCCGAACGTTGTAACGCGCTGCCAAGGCCTTCAGGTTGAGCGAGCCAGTACGAAACAAATCCCAGAATCAGCGCAAACGTGAGCGCGAACATAAGAGCCAGAAGCATTCCCAGGATCGACGCGACTTTGTTTACGACTGCTTTCGACGAGCGAAGCGAGTTGCGCAACAGTCGCCACTTGAGCCAGATTAAGGTGAGAAGTTGAGACATTGATTAATGATTCAAAACGCCTACGTCGGACTCGGCTCCAATCTCGGCGATCGCGCTGGCTATTTACTGCTCGCCGTTCGCGGAATGCTCGACGCCGGTTTGGATGTTATTCGACTCTCAAGCATTTACGAAACTGAAGCGGTCGATCACGAAGACCAGCCACCGTTTTTGAACATGGTTGCGGAGTTGCGCGGTTCGACGCTGCCCGCACCGGATCTGGTGATGGCGCGGCTGTTGCGAATCGAATATGCGTTGGGCCGCACGCGAGACGTCCCCAAAGGACCACGCACGATTGACCTTGATCTACTTATTTTCAAGGATTATGAGTCAGACACGGAATTTCTGACGCTTCCGCATCCGCGCCTGCCGGCTCGTCGTTTCGTTCTTGTCCCTCTTACTGAGCTCGTTCCTAAACTGATTCATCCCGTGCTCGGCAAACCACTCAGCGAACTGTTGTCACAGACTAAAGATCGATCAACAGTGGTCCGCTGGACACCGTCGTAAACTCAGAATCAGCCTTTGCTCCGTAGGAGCAACATGTTTATAGCACGCAATAACAAACGGCATGGCGCTCCGTAGGAGCGCTATGTGTCCGTGAGACATGTCGCTCCTACGGAGCGATCTTGTTGTAATGTGGGGTGCTATAAACATTTCGCTCCTCTGGAGCGAAGACGGCTTGTGCACTCCAATGCGCACTTTTCCCTTCCGAATGTTTCCCGCTATAATGCCCCCACTTGTTAGCACGCCCACAAAATTTCCAAACTCCTCGTTTCACTGGCAATCCAATTGTCCACACATCGTGGTGTAAAGAGAGCTGAAACATGCCCTATCTGAAACCGGAAAGGCCCGAAAAGGTCAGTGCACCGTCTTTACGATTAAGCAAACAACGCGGCGAACGCCTCGTATGTCTGACAGCCTACGATTACCCGACTGCGCGCATCGTTGACGAAGCAGGCATCGATATCATCCTCGTCGGCGACAGCCTCGGCAACGTCGTCTTGGGATACGGCAACACTGTCCCCGTGACCCTCGACGAAATTCTGATTCACTTGAAAGCTGTGCGACGAGCTGTACAACGCGCTTTGCTGGTCGCGGACATGCCGTATGGAACTTTTCATACCGGCGACGACGACGCGGTACGAAATGCGTTACGTCTCGTAAAAGAAGGTGGCGCGGAGGCGATCAAGCTTGAGGGCGGGCATAAGCGTGTGCATCTCGTGAAGCGTTTAGTGGATGAGGAGATCAGCGTGATGGGCCATATTGGCCTGACGCCGCAGTCGATCAACCAACTCGGTGCTTATCGCGTGCAAGGTAAAACCGCTAAAGCAGCGCAGCAATTGATCGACGATGCGAAGGCGATGGAAGATGCGGGCGCGTTTGCAGTCGTTCTCGAAGTTGTGCCGCGCGAGATAGCGCAGATGATTACCCAGAGCATCAGCATTCCGACGATCGGAATCGGCGCCGGTGTTCATTGCGATATTCAGGTATTGGTCCTGCACGACATGCTTGGGCTGGGGTTTAGCAAACAGGCTCGCTTCGTTCGACCTTACGCAAATCTGCGTGAAGTCATGACTGATGCAGTGACTCGATATGCGGACGACGTGAGGAATGGCACTTATCCGTCCGAAGCGGAGTCGTATGCTCTGCCCGCAGAAGCTGCCGAACAACTGGATATAGAGATCCCATCGAGAGACTCAAAGGCCGAGAAGTCCTAATCCAACCCCAACTATGGAGATCATCAATCGCCGTCAGCGCATGAGTTCCGTCGCGCGCAAAATCCGTCGTGAACAGGATCGAACTGTGGGTCTGGTGCCGACGATGGGCGCGCTTCACGAAGGGCATCTGAGTCTTGTGCGTGAAGCGCGGCGGATGTGCGACGTGGTGGTCGTCTCAGTTTTTGTGAATCCGACACAGTTTGGACCAGGGGAAGACTTCGAACACTATCCACGCGATTTGACTAAAGACACTGCGCTGCTGACTGACTACAACGTCGATTACATCTTTGCGCCGCCAGTCGAGGAGATCTATCCGAAAGGGTTTGCGACTTACGTAAACGTTGAAGGTCTTTCAGAACAACTTGAGGGCGCTTCACGGCCGGGTCATTTTCGAGGAGTATCGACGGTAGTAACGATCCTGCTCAACACAATCAGACCTGACTTTGCTTTCTTTGGACAGAAAGATGCGCAACAAGCGCTTGTCATTCGTCGTCTGGTTAAGGATCTCGCTTTCGATACGGAGATAGTAATACTACCGATCGTTCGTGAGGATTCGGGATTGGCGATCTCGTCGCGCAATCTCTATCTGAATTCCGATGAGCAGAAGTCAGCGACTGTGCTTCATAAAGCGTTGGTCCAGGCAAAGCAGGCTTTCAAGGACGGCGAACGAAATGCGAGCCGTCTTACCGATCTGATTCGACAAACTGTCGAATCTGAGCCGCGCGCGCGCCTCGATTATGTAACGATTGCTGATGCCGAGACACTGGAAAAATTGGACCGAGTAGACGATCGTCCGACACTTATTGCCCTCGCTGCGTACGTCGGCAAAACGCGACTGATCGACAACACGATTTTGAATAAGGTAAAGAAGAAAGACGTTGCCGCTCCACAGTAAGAAGCACATCCGTTTCACACTCAACGGCGAACAAACAGAGGTCGCCTTCGCACCGCACAAGACGCTGCTCGAAGTTTTGCGTGAGGATCTGAATCTCACCGGCACAAAACACGGCTGCGAACTCGGTGAGTGTGGCACCTGTGCGGTGCTCGTCGATGGACGTTCGATTCTTTCCTGCCTGATGCTCGGCCTTGACGCTGAAGGTCGTGAAGTGAAGACGATCGAGGGAATGGCAAACGGCGCAGAGCTTCATCCGTTACAACAGACGTTTGCTGATCTTGGAGCGGCGCAGTGTGGTTACTGTTCGCCCGGTTTTTTGCTGGTGGCGGAGGAGTTGTTGAAGAAGGCGCCGAAGCCATCGCGCGCTGAGATTCAGGAAGCGTTGTCGGGAAATCTGTGTCGTTGCACCGGTTATATTAAAATCTACGAGGCTGTCGAACTCGCCGCCGCACGCATGCGCGGAGAAGAGATGGAACTTCCGAAAGAAAGTATCTTTGGCCTTGAATGAGATCTGTGGATAAGAATCTCAACATTATTGGTAAGCCTTTTCGGAAAGTCGATGCTCGTGCGAAGTGTGTCGGTCAAACGAAGTTCGCAGACGACATCGTTCTGCCACGAATGTTGTTCTGCAAGATGCTGCGATCGCATCTGCCACACGCGCTGATCAAAAGCATCGATGTTTCGAAAGCTCTCGCAGTCCCTGGCGTCTTTGCAGTGGTAACTGGAAAAGACTTCCCGATTCCGTACGGCATCCTGCCTGTAAGTCAGGACGAGCACGCCCTCTGTACCGACAAGGTCCGCTTCATCGGCGATCCGGTCGCGGCTGTTGCTGCGATCGACGAAGACGTTGCGTTCGATGCGATGAATCTGATCGAAGTCGAATACGAGCCACTCAACACCGTCTCAACCATTGAGGAAGCGGTGCTGATCGAGGAGCCACGCATTCACGATTATGGTGACGTTGGCAACATTCATAAAAGAGTGTCGCTTGAGTTCGGCAACGTTGATGAAGGATTTGCCGAAGCTGACCTCGTTCGTGAAGACACTTTCTTTTACGAAGGCAACACGCATTTGCCGATGGAGCAACACGCTGCCGTTGCTCACTTCGATTCAGACGGAAAGATAACGCTCTGGAGTTCCACGCAAACTCCGCACTACGTTCATCGCGCGCTTGCGAAAGTTCTCGGCTTGCCAGCCAGTCACATCCGTGTGATTGCAACGCCGAATGGCGGCGGATTTGGCGGCAAGAGCGATCCGTTCAATCACGAAGTCGTGGTTTGCAAGCTTTCGATGATGACCGGTCGTCCAGTGAAAGTGACGCTGACACGCGAAGAAGTTTTCTATTGCCATCGTGGCCGGCATCCGGTGTTGATGAAAGTCAAAACCGGCGTGAAGAACGATGGTGCGATTACGGCGATGCATTTTCAATCGTATCTCGATGGCGGTGCATACGGGAGTTACGGTGTCGCGAGTACGTTCTACACGGGCGCGTTGCAGACAGTCACTTATGACGTGCCGCGCTATAAGTTTCAGGGCCTACGCACTTTTACAAATAAACCGCCGTGTGGTCCCAAGCGTGGGCACGGCACGCCGCAGCCGCGTTACGCGCTCGAAGTCCAACTGGACAAAATAGCCGAGCAACTGCGACTCGATCCCGTTGATATTCGCCGCAACCATCTCGTTGCACCCAACACGGTAACCGCAAATTACCTGCGCATCGGCAGCATGGGTTTGGGCGCCTGCATCGATAAAGTTGCTGAAGGCTCATGCTGGAGCGAACGCTTTTCCTGGGATCAAAACAATCGCAAGCTTCCGTTCGGCAAAGGCATCGGTATCGCGTGCAGCTCGTACATCTGCGGCGCGGGCCTGCCGATCTACTGGAACAACATGCCGCAATCTGGTGTGCAGCTTCGACTCGATCGACAAGGTGGCGTCTGCGTGATGTGTGGTTCGACCGACATCGGACAAGGATCTGATTCGATTCTCGCTTACATCGTCGCTGAAGTTCTCGGGATTGATCCGTTCGACATTCGCGTTGTCACCGCTGACACGGATTTGACGCCGGTCGATCTCGGGAGTTATTCAAGTCGCGTCACTTTGATGACGGGTAACGCCGCGATCCAGGCTGCAGAACGGGCGCGTGAACTGCTGGTGATGGCTGTGGCGGAGAAGCTTGGTGTTCCGATCGAGAATCTTTCGCTGGCTGAGCGCCGCGTGTTTGATGTTGAGAATCCTGACGTCGGTGTTTCGTTTGCAGAAGCGATTGTGCTCGCGGAGTCGAAGTTCGGGACGATCGGGACTGTTGGGTCGTATTCGCCGCCGCGATCGCCGGGCAAGTTCAAAGGATCGGGAGTTGGACCATCACCGGCTTACAGTTACTCGGCTGCTGTGGCAGAAGTTGATGTGAATCCCGATACAGGAATCGTGGTCGTCGAACGCGTTTGGATCGCGCATGATATTGGTCGTTCGATCAACCCGATGCTGGTGATGGGCCAGGTTGAAGGCAGCGTCTACATGGGTCTCGGCGAGATCCTGATGGAAGAGATGGTGTATCGCGACAATCGCAACGTCGTACACAAGTTTCCATCGATGCTGGAGTACAAGAGCCCGACGACGATGGAGATGTGCGACGTTAAGACGTACCTCATCGAAGATCCGGATCCGAACGGCCCATACGGCGCGAAGGAAGTCGGACAAGGACCGCTATTGCCTGTGCCACCGGCCGTCGCGAATGCTGTTTACAACGCGGTCGGCGTGCGTATCGACGAGGTTCCGATCACGCCCGAGAAAGTCTTACGCGCCTTGAAAGACAAAGCACGCGGACGCGACGGTCGCTATGGACCAGACTCAGTCCCGCTCGTCGCTTGGCCCGACCCGTTGAAAGTCTTGACGCCCGCGGAAGGCGGCGACGGGAGCGAGATGCCACGCGTGGCTGTGCATTCATGAGGTATTCGGATGAAACTCCCCAACGCTGTAAGGAGCACACAAAATGGACGAATTTAAATTGCTCGATGTTGTGGCATTAACGGAAAATATGGACTCAGAAGGCTTACGTCGTGGTGAGGTAGGTACAATAGTTGATGAATACAGAAATGGTGTTTTCGAAGTGGAGTTTAGCGACGACTCGGGCAGAGCATACGCGTTTGTCGCGTTGCGTCCAGAGCAGATGATGAAGCTTCACTTTCGAAAATATGAGGCGGCTTAGAAACTCATTATTCACGTATGATGCGATTGCCCAAATTTGACTATCACGTTCCGCAGAACGTCGCGGAGGCGGTGAGGATTATGGGCGATGCAGGGCCTGCGGGACAGTTCGTTGCCGGGGGCACCGATCTGTATCCAAATATGAAGCGACGGCAGCAGACGCCGAAGATAGTGATCTCGGTGATGCGTCTCGCGGAGCTCAACCAAATTACAGGAGATGGACAGAGCGAGCTGCGCATCGGTGCTTCAGTTACTCTCACCGAAATCTGCGAAAACCCGATCATCAATCGCGACTATCCAGTGGTTGCCAAAGCCGCGCGCACCATCTCCACGCCGATACTGCGAAACATGGGAACGATCGGCGGCAACTTGCTGCTTGATACTCGCTGCAACTATTACGACCAGAATTACGAGTGGCGTAAAGGCATTAACTTCTGTCTCAAGAAAGATGGCGACGTTTGCTGGGTCGCGCCGGGAAGCTCAAAGTGCTGGGCGGTTCAGTCGTCGGATCTTGTTCCGGTGATGGTCGCGATCGGCGCAAAATTGCGCTTCGCATCCACACTTGGTGAACGAATGATCGATGCCGCCGGTCTGTATAACGACGACGGTATCGATTACCTCCACAAGCGTCCGGACGAACTCCTTGTCGACGTTCAACTCCCACCAACCAACGGCTGGCGTGCTTCATATCAAAAATTGCGGCGTCGCGGTGCTTTCGATTTTCCGGTGCTGGGCGTGGCCTCGTGGATCTCAACCGAAAGCGATACAGTTACCGACGCTCGCATCGTGCTCGGCGGCATCGCGCCATCGCCAGTTGAAATCAAAGAAGCAGCGACCGCATTGATCGGAAAGCCACTAACCGACGAGCCAATCCAGGCTGCCGCTGAAGCTGCATACATAAAAGCTCGACCACTCGACAACACAGACTTCGTCTCTCAATGGCGTAAGCAAATGGCGCGTCAGTACACATTGCGCGCACTTCGCGACCTGCAAAGTTAACTAGACAGGATTTACAGGATTAAACAAGATAATCATGTGAAATCTTGTAAATCCTGTACCGCCATTCTCCTCGCCGCCGGGCGCTCCAGTCGCATGGGCGCGTTCAAGCCACTTCTTCCCTTCGGAAACAAAACCGTGATCGAGTGCTGCATCGATTCATTGCGCGAAGGTGGCGTGGAAACAATCGTCGTGGTGCTTGGCCATCGTGCAAATGATGTGCGCGGAAAACTGACCGGCGTCAGATTTGCCGTCAATCCGGATCCGGACAGCGAGATGGGAGCCTCGATCGCCGCCGGTGTGCGTGAACTCCCTGACGACGCTCAGGCAACCTTTATTGCTCTCGCAGATCACCCCGCAGTTCCGCACACAGTCGTCTCAACAATCATTGAAGAATGGACTCAAGGTGCTCGCATCGTGATTCCGACGTGGCAAGGGCGTGGCGGCCATCCAATTCTCATCGACCTCAGTTTCAGGCCTGAATTGTTGACTTTGCCGGGAAGCGGCGGTCTGCGAGCACTCTTTGAAACGCACCGGGAGGCAGTCAGGCGTGTCCCGGTTGACTCGCCCTTCATTGCTCGCGACATGGATACATGGGATGATTACAGGGCCTTACACTTGGAGGCTACAGGCAAACCGGCGCCCGAGCCTCCGCAGAATTAGACCAACGAAACGCTGGACGCACTCATCTAACGCACCAAGTCGAACGTCAACATAAGCGTTTGGCGAAGGAGAGAGATGGTTCGAAAAAGTCGAAAACGAGTCCTGGCCGGATTGATGATTTTGCTGGCTGGCAGCGTGGCGTTGGCGCAGAACCCGACCAATCGGGTGGGCTTCTCACTGCGCTCTATCGACGGGCAGACCGTTACAGCCGAAAGTCTTCGCGGTGAAATCGTGGTGCTGGCGTTTGGCGCTTCGTGGTTGCCGTTGTCGAAAACACAACTTCAGGGCGTCAGAAAGCTGGCCGACGATTACAGCAATCGCGGCGTAGTAGTTTACTGGGTCAGCACTGAGTCGGATGATCCGAAGTCGAAGAATTTCGCCAGCGACGAACAACTACGCGGATTCTCTCAAAAGTATGGTCTAAAGGTGACTGTACTGCGAGATCACGACGGTGCAGTGTCCAAGAAGTTCGGAGTTGACCAACTGCCGTCGATAGTGATTCTCGACAAAGAAGGCAACATGTCGGGTGGGCCAATCGGTGGTCTCGATCCTAACGGAAATCTTGCCGGGCAACTCGCCTCCCGACTCGATAAGCTCCTGTAAAAACCAGCCACAGATTTACGCGGATGAACGCGGATCTGATAACCTCTCCTCACAATGGCTTTCACGCTTATCAATCCTGATTCTCTCGGTGCACCCAATGGTTATTCGCATGGCCTCCTTGCCGATGCGAACGGCAAACTGCTCTTCATCGCCGGACAAATCGCCTGGAATGAACAGCAGAAAATTGTCAGCGACGACTTTGTTGAGCAATTCGATCGGGCGCTGGCAAACGTAGTCACAGTTTTAAGTGCTGCGGGTGGCAAACCGGGGCACATCGCAAGGCTTGTAATCTACGTCACCGATAAAATCGAATACCGCGAGCGAACGAGGGAAGTTGGCCAGCGTTATCGTAAGCACCTCGGCAAGCACTTCCCTGCAATGGTCCTGGTCCAGGTGGCAGGACTACTCGAGGATGCAGCCAAGGTTGAAATCGAAGCCATGGCGGTGCTGCCTGCATGAAACAGCCATCCACCTTCCTCTACGAACAGGACGAACAAGGCATCGCGACGCTCACGCTGAACCGCCCTGAGCGACTCAATGCGTTGACTTTTGAGGTCTATCGCGAACTGACGGATACGTTTGCTGCTTTGCGGGATGAACCGGGAGTGCGAGTTGTGATAATCACCGGTGCCGGCAGAGCGTTCTGTTCCGGTGGCGACGTACACGACATCATCGGCGAACTGTTTAGCAGGAACATGGAAGGTCTGCTCGAGTTCACACGAATGACGTGCGAGCTCATTCAAAATATTCGTGCGCTACCGAAACCTGTGATTGCGAGTTTAAATGGCACTACCGCGGGCGCGGGCGCCTGCATTGCTCTTGCTGCCGACATTCGTTTCGCGAGTGAAGAAGCAAAGATCGCTTTCCTGTTTGTGAAGGTCGGCCTTGCTGGTACCGACATGGCTGCCTCGTATCTGCTGCCGCGCGTGGTTGGACTTTCGAAAGCCACCGAACTGCTATTCACGGGAGACTTTGTCAGCGCAACCGAAGCGGAAAGAATCGGTCTATATAATCGTGTCGTGCCGGCTGCAGAACTGCCTTCAGCCACACGAGCCTTTGCGGAAAAACTGGCTCGTGGACCAGCATTCGCGCTTGGTAAGACAAAAGAAATGCTCAATCGCGAACTCGATATGAATTTGCAAACTGCTCTCGAGAGCGAAGCGCAGGCACAAGCCATCTGCATGCAGCATCCGGATTACCGTGAAGCGTACGAGGCCTTTGTAGCAAAGCGTGAAGCAAAGTTTAAGTGACTGCCGATGGATCGCCTGATCACAGAACTTCCCTTCTTCACCCCCGAACACCACAATCTCGTGCAGAGTGTGGCGCAGTTTGTGGCCCGGGAGATTGAGCCACGTGCTGCAGATGAGGACGATGTTGATGGTCTTGCCAGAGACTTCGTCCAGTTGCTGGCGCAAGCCGGTATCTTGAATTACGCCGTTGCCGAATCGAATCTCGACGTTCGTTCTCTTTGCTTGATTCGCGAAGCGCTGGCCTATTCTTCGTCACTCGCCGATCTCGCCTTCGTCATGCAAGGTCTTGGAACTTACGCGATTGCTCGCGCAGCGCCCGATCACGTCCGTGACTTCTGGCTTGCGCGCACGACAAATGGTAAAGCAATCGCCGCCTTCGCACTCACTGAACCCAACGCAGGTTCTGATGTCTCGGCGATTCAAACCACCGCACGCCGCGACGGCGAAACGTATGTTATAGACGGCCGCAAGCGTTTCATTTCCAACGCCGGCATCGCAGACTTTTACACCGTGTTCGCCCGGACAGGAACACGCGAAGATGGGCGGCCCGTGCTTTCTGCTTTTGTAGTCGGCTCGAAGATGCAGGGATTTCGCGTAGTCGAACGCACTTCGATGATAGCGCCCCACCCGATCGGAGAAATTGCTTTCGATGCGTGCCGAGTGCCTGCCGAGGACATGGTTGGAAACGAAGGTGATGGTTTCAAACTGGCAATGGAAACGCTGGACACGTTTCGCGCCAGTGTTGGAGCCGCGGCCTGCGGTATGGCGCGTCGCGCTCTCGATCACTCCGTTCGCTACGCGTCAGGACGCAAACAATTTGGACGTCTACTCGCCGAGCACCAACTGGTCCAGGCCAAACTCGCGGACATGATCACCGAGCTCGATGCCGCGCGACTTCTCGTTTATCGCGCTGCCTATGCTCGTGACACTACCAGCGAGAGAGTGACTCGCGAAGCAAGTGAAGCAAAGTTGTTTGCCACGGAAGCTGCCGGAAGAATCATCGACAGTGCCGTTCAAATCCACGGCGGCGCCGGCCTCGTGAGCGGCACAGTTGTCGAGCGCCTCTATCGCGACGTCCGTGCCCTCCGCATCTACGAAGGCACCTCCGAAATCCAAAAGCTTGTAATCGCCGGTCAACTGATTAAGGAACAACAATGAAGCCGCTTTCGCCAGATACATCTGTGGATGCTCAGCGTAAACACTATGAGTTGATGCGGCAGCTATCCCCTGAGCAAAGACTTTCGATGGCTTTTGCACTTACTGACACTACCCGCCAGCTCGTTTTGGCAGATTTACGGCACCGGTATCCTCAAGCAGATCCCGAAGAACTCAGACGCAGATTTATCGCCCGTGTTTTACCTCGGCAGGATGTGATTCGTGCCTACGGTTTCGATCCTAAAGCGGAGGGGTTTTGAACTCTAATGGATCTGCCGCTTTCAGTGTTGTCGCAAGTGACAAGCATTCTCGAACAAGAAGGCATTGCTTATATTTTAGTCGGCTCCTTTGCTAGTTCGTTACATGGCATGTATAGGTCCACAGCCGACATCGATATCCTCGCAGATATCAAGTTAGAACAAGTTCGTCCGCTTTTTGAGGCTCTGCGCGAGAGTTTTTACCTGGACGAGCACACAATGCGTGACGCCGTTACTCAATCACGTTCCTTCAATGCCATCCATTTCGATTCAGTCTTCAAGATAGATATCTTTATAGCCGGATCCGACGAATTCGCTGTCGCACAACTAAATCGTCGAGTTTCAAGAAGACTGTCTCCAGACAAAGTTGAAACAGTGTATGTCGCTACTGCTGAAGATACGGTTTTGGCCAAGCTTCAGTGGTATCGGGCGGGAAACGAAACTTCGAGTACGCAATGGAATGATGTATTGGGCGTTTTAGCGACCTCCCGCAACAGTTTGGATCTCGCGTATCTGGAAGCATGGGCCAGCCGGCTTGAATTGATGGAGTTACTGCAAAGAGCTTTCGCGGAAGTTAAAGAAAACTAGGCAACGATGAAGATCAACATCATTGGTGGTGGGCCGGCGGGGTTGTACTTCGCGATACTGATGAAGAAGGCGAATGCTTCGCATCAGATCAGGATCTATGAGCGTAATGGTCCTGATGATACTTTTGGTTGGGGAGTTGTTTTTTCCGGAAAGACACTCGCGAATCTGCGTGCGGCGGATGAAGTTTCACATACAGAGATAACTAGAGAGTTTGAAGCTTGGGACAATGTTGATGTCGTTCATCGTGACGCTAAGGTGTCAATTCACGGCAACAGCTTTTCCGGAATTGCACGACTTCAGTTGCTTAAGATTCTCCAAAGGCGTGCCGAACAACTGGGTGTGGAGATCGAGTTTCACAGTGAGATTCAGGATGTAGAATCACTGCGGCAGGATTGCGATCTTTTACTCGCCGCCGATGGCGTGAACAGCACGGTCCGGTTGCGTTATTCGGAACAATTCGAACCGGAGCTCGACGTTCGTGCTAATCGCTACATTTGGTATGGCACGAACCAACTCTTCCACGGACTAACCCTGACGTTTCGCGAGAATAACGCCGGCGTTTTTGCGGCGCACTCATACAAGTTCAATCGGACTACCAGCACGTTTATTGTCGAATGCGATCCGCAGACATGGAACAACGCGGGCTGTGAGAACATGAGCGCCGACAAAACGTTAGACTACCTTGGCGAGGTTTTCGCGAACGACCTCAACGGTCACAAACTGCTTTCGAACAATTCAAAGTGGATCAACTTTCTGCTGGTTAAGAACCGGAACTGGTTCTTCGAGAACGTGGTGCTTATCGGAGATGCGCTTCATACGGCGCACTTTTCGATCGGATCAGGAACGAAACTGGCAATGGAAGACGCGATCGCCCTCGCCGAATCATTCCAGCAAACAGCTAGTGTCTCAGAGGCATTAGAACACTTCACACAAACACGCCGGCCAGTCATCGAAGACTACCAGGCAGCAGCGTTTGAAAGCATGCGCTGGTTTGAGAACGCCGCGTCATACATGCACCTGAGTCCGATGGAGCTTGCGTTTGTGTTAATGACGCGCAGCGGGCGTGTCACGTACGAAGATCTAAAACGCCGTGCCCCAGAGTTCATAAACCAATACGAGTTAGCCACAGATCTACACTGATACCCAACGCGGAGGCTCCAGGCGGCGACGTCCATCATCAACCGTCGCAATTCCCTCTTCATCGAGATCCAAACGATCCCATAACTTGCACGTAACTGGCCGGTGCGCCTGATCGAGTGCTTCGCAATAGTTCGTATACGTACAACGTCGCACCTCATCGCCACGACCAAGCCTCACCTTAATAAACCAATCCGGATCGGCAAGCGCCTGCCGCGCCATGCCAACAATATCAGCCTGCCCCAACCGTAAAATTTCTTCTGCTTGATCGAACGTCGAGATACCTCCAGTCGCAACAATCGGTGACGCAAACCCGGCGTCGTTTACAGCCTCTTTGATTGCCGCAACAAGCGGAACACTTCGTCCAAATGGACCAGTTGCGTCGGAAAGCACTGTCGGCATGCATTCATATCCGCTTTGGCCGGTGTAAGGATAAACAGCCTGGCCCACCTTTGGCTCCTGTGCGTCTTCAAACTTTCCACCCTTCGAAAGCGACAGGAAATCAAAGCCCGCAGCCGCAAACTCCCTCGCATAGTACATCGCGTCTTCGACTCGACTTCCGCCGGCAATAACTTCATCCGCCAGGAAACGCACACCAACGACGTAATCGTCTCGCACACGATTTCGCACTTCACGATAAACTTCGAGCGGCAGACGAACGCGATGCTGGCGCGATCCGCCATAGCCATCCGGGCGATCGTTCTGCGCGCTCAAAAATCCCGCCATCGTGTAAGCGTGCGCGTAGTGAAGCTCAACTCCATCAAAGCCGGCCTCGCGTGCTCGCAACGCCGCCGCTGCAAAGATCCCGGGCAACTCCTGCGGCAACTCGCGAATGTGTTGCAAGTGCGTATCGGTAACGCGCTCACGATATCCGAAGCGAAGCGCTTCGAGTTCTCGCGGCCTGAGGACAAAATCAACAACTTCATCGCCAGCGTTCTGTAAAAACTCACGAACTTCTTCATCTTCCGCCGCGAGCCATGCGGTGTGCTCAGTCGCTTCAGCTAAAGCGCGACGATGATGATCGTCTATTACTAAAAAACGTTGAAAATATTTCGACTTCTCGGGACGTCGCTTAACCGTGAGGAAGTCGATGATCTGAATGAAGAGCAACGTCTGCCCGTCACTTGCTTCACGTACAACATCGACGAGCTTGCGCAATCCGGGAATAAATCGATCGTCGCCGATCCGGAGCAACGGACCGCTCGGAATGTCGCGCACGCCAGTGGCTTCGACGACGAGCACTCCCGGCCGTCCCTCTGCAAAACGCTGGTACCAGTCGAGGTTTTGCTGCGTCACAAAACCGTCTGCAGTCGCGCGCCAGGGCACCATCGCGGGAACCCACGTCCGGCTTCGTGCTTCAAGATTTCCGATGGCTACTGGACTGAACAGCCGAGAGCGCGCGGCCTCGTCGGCCGTGGGCCACCGCGTCTCAAGGATCGGGTGTTTGATTGGATTCTTAAATTTCCACATCTCTTGCCACAGATTACACGGATTACACAGATATGCGTAATCTGTTAAATTAACCGAAGCAGGAGGTCGATACGTGTCTGACGATTTATTAAAGTGGCGCAACGAGTTTCCAATTCTCGATAAGACGGTTTATCTCATCTCGCACAGTTTGGGAGCGATGCCCCGAGCGACGCACGAACGGCTCCAGGAGTACGCTGACATCTGGGCAAGCCGCGGCGTTCGTGCGTGGGCGGAGGGTTGGTGGGACATGCCCGTCACCGTGGGCGACGAAGTCGCACGCATCATCGGCGCCGATCCCGGCACGGTGGTGATGCACCAGAACGTTTCCATCTGCCAATCGCTGGTTCTCTCCTGTCTGAAACCCACGCCACAGCGAAACAAGATTGTCTATTCCGAGCTCAACTTTCCGTCGGTGATGTACGTCTATGAGGCTCACGCACGTGACGGGAGTCTCAAGATCGAGGTGGTCAAATCCGACGACGGCATGACCGTTCCACTCGAACGACTGCTCGCCGCGATAGACGAAACGACTCTGCTCGTTCCTTTTTCTCATGTGCTTTTTAAGAGCGCGTTTCTTCAGAATGCTAAGGCGATCATCGACAGGGCACATGAAGTCGGTGCGATGGTGGTGCTTGACACTTATCAGTCCGCGGGCACAGTTCCGTTCAGTGTGAAAGAGTTGAATGCGGACTTTGCAACAGGCGGCTCCGTAAAGTGGCTGTGTGGTGGACCAGGCGCGGGCTACTTGTACGTCAGACCCGACTTGCAAACCAAACTCGAGCCCAAGACCACGGGCTGGATGGCCCATGAAGCACCTTTTGCTTTTGACACGGAGCTCCATTACGCGTCGAACATCACGAGGTTCCTGCACGGCTCGCCTGCGATTCCGGCGCTCTACGCAGCCGAATCGGGTTATCGCATCATCAATGAGATCGGAGTGGAGAGGATCCGCGAGAAGAGCATGCGTCAAACGGATTACCTGATTAATCTCGCCGAAGAAGCCGGCTTCACAGTCACGAGTCCAAAGGACGCCAGCCAGCGTGGAGGGACGATCACGATTGCACACGAGCACGCGGGCGCCGTCACAAAGGAACTCATCCGACGGGAGTTTATTGTTGATTACAGGCCTGGCGCTGGCATTCGCATCTCGCCACACTTCTACACGACTGACGATGAACTGGAACTCGTGATCAAAGAGCTGAAGAAGATCGGCGACAGTGAGAGCTATCTCGGACACGAAGCAGCGGGGGCAGCGTTCTAAATGCCCAACAACTACGGCGACAATCCGCCTCTCTCATACAACAAGTATCTTCGTGTCCAAGATCTGATCAATCTTCAGGACTGTCTTTCGTCTCCCGCTCATCACGATGAATTACTGTTCATAACCGTTCATCAGGCGTACGAACTGTGGTTCAAACAGATTCTCCATGAGATCGACGCGGCCATACAGTTCCTCGAAGAAGATCGCGTGCCGGCTGCTACGCGTGCGCTGAAACGCATCGTCGATATCGAAAAGTTGCTTGTGAATCAGATTCACATTGTCGAAAGCATGACTCCGATCAGCTTTCTCGCGTTTCGCGATCAACTCAATCCCGCCAGTGGTTTTCAGTCGATGCAGTTTCGTGAGATCGAATTCTCGTCCGGGTTGAAAGACAAAGGTATTCTGCGCGAATTTGAGAGCGATCAGTTTGCTAACGAACGTCTGCAGGCGCGCATGGCGCGACCGACTCTGGCAGAGTGTTTTTATCGTGTGTTGCAACGTCGTGGCTTGCGCTCTCCGTTAAGCTGCACGGACGCCGATCAGGCGCAACAGAAAAAAGATTATGAGGAACGCACGCGGGCCGTGCTCGAAGTGTTGACTCACTTCGAACAGCGATACGAAGAGTTTCAACTCGCCGAAGCACTGATCGAACACGATGAATACTTCGCGCTCTGGCGTTCGCATCACATCAAAATGGTCGAGCGCATGGTCGGAGCGAAGCGCGGCACTGGCGGATCCGAGGGAATCGGTTATCTTAAAACTACCCTCGACAAGAAATTCTTCCCTGAACTTTGGGAAGCACGCACATATCTCGACACCAGCCACGGTGAGAGCGGTTGTCCGTTTGCACACTGATTAAAATGGGCGCCTCCTTGGAGTGCGCCAACTTGTTGGCGCTTTGGAACAAGGCTCAGGAGACATACCAAAGCGGTACCAAGGTACCGCACTCCAAGGAGGCGCCTGGAACAAAAGATAATGGAGAGAGACAGACGATCAGCCCCGCGTGTGAGAGTCAAATTGCCGGCTCGCTGGGAAGGTGTGCTGTCCCGCGAGAATGCGACTGTTACCGATCTCAGCCGCAGCGGATGCTTCGTGCTCACCGGTGGCAAGGTTGAAGTGAAAGAACTCGTCTCGTTGGAGATTCAACTCCCCGATCAGCAAGCAGTCAATTTCTGGGCTGAAGTTGTTGACACAGCTTCGGAGATCGGTTTCGCGTTGAAGTTCAATTCGAGTAGCCCGGAAGACGAAGCCGCATTGGCGAAGTATTTAGAAGGCCTGTTCCAGTCGCAAGGCCAGAAGACGACCTAGGGACCCCACATTGCATACCTCATTTCCCGAACGCTTCAACATGGCCGACTACTTCCTCTACCACAATCTTGAGGAAGGTCGAGAGAATAAAGTCTGCCTGTACTTCGAAGACCAAAAGTGGACCTACGGAAAAGTCGCACAACTCTCAAACCGAACCGGCAACGCACTGCGGGAATTCAGTGCAAACCTTGAAGACCGCGTTTTGATGGTCCTGCCTGACTGTCCCGAGTTTGTTTGGACGTGGTTTGGGGCTGCGCGCATCGGCTCAGTGATAACGATGGTTAATCCGCTGCTGCCGGCTGCCGATTACGAGTACTACCTCGACTACACACGAGCAAAAGTAACGATTGTTCATCACTCGGTGTTGAAGACTTTTGCCGAAGCTGCTGCAAGTGCGCGCTACTTGCGAAGCGTTCTGGTTGTTGGTGACGCGGAGCTGCCTGAGAGTACAACCATCAAATGGGTCCCATTCGAGGAAACAATAAACGGCTGCTCAGAAGAATGTGCGCCCGCCGACACGCGCCGTGACGATATCGCGATCTGGTTGTTCACCTCCGGTTCGACCGGCCATCCGAAAGGCGCGGTCCATCTTCAGCACGATCTACCTTACAACACCGAAGTGTTTGCCAAAGCTGCGATGGGAGTGAGCGCTGACGATCTGACTGTGTCGGTGCCGAAGCTCTTCTTCGGCTATGCGACCGGGACCAATCTGCTTTTCCCGTTTGCCGTCGGTGGAGCAACCGCCCTATTTGCTGAACGATCGACGGCGGAAAAGATGTTTGAAGTCATCAAGCGGTACAAGCCGACAATCCTGACGACCGTTCCCACGATGATTAACTCGATGCTGAACGTCCCGGGGGTGTCAGCCGATGATCTTTCGAGCCTTCGATTCTGTTATTCCGCCGGTGAAGCACTGCCGAAAGAACTCTACGAACGTTGGATGAATGCGTTTGGTGTCGATATTTGCGACGGCATCGGCTCCGCGGAGATGTTTCATATTTACATCACTAATCGACCTGGCGACATCAAGCCCGGAAGTCTTGGCCGGATCGTTGATGGTTACCAGGCAAAGATTGTCGATGCGGACGGGAAAGAGGTCGCGACCGGCGAGATGGGAACGCTTAAGATCAAAGGCGACTCAGCGGCACTCTGCTACTGGAACGCTCACGAAAAGACGAAAGAGACTTTTGCCGGTGATTGGTGCACCACCGGCGATCAGTTTCACGTCGATGAGAATGGTTACTACTGGTATCACGGGCGCACCGACGACATGCTGAAGGTTTCAGGCGTGTTTGTTGCGCCCGCTGAAATCGAGAATTGCCTGCTCCAACACGAGGCGGTGCTGGAATGTGCAGTCGTGGGCCACGAAGCAGACGGCCTCGTGAAACCAAAAGCGTTTGTTGTATTGCGTGAGGGTTTTGAAAGCGGAGATCAACTAGCCGAACAGATCAAACAATTCGTGAAGGACCACATCGCAATTTACAAATACCCACGCTGGGTCGAGTTCGTAGACTCTCTTCCAAAAAACGATCGCGGCAAAATGGATCGCCGGCAACTAAAAAGCCAATTGTAATTCGTCCGGATTCTGGAACCCCCCTGTCTGAGATTGGGAACCCAACCACCCTTCAATTAAGCTCGAATCCTTTTCTATTAGACATTTAATGAATTTGACGGCCTCAAATCACTGGCCCGTCGATTGCGGAACATCGGCAACCCAAGCTTTACGAGTCGATTTCTTTTCCACGACCCACCGTAGAAAACCCATTCTACGATTGCTTCGGTTCCCATGTCTTAGGGTAGGTGCGGCTCCCACTAAAAGTTAGCGAGTTTTACTCTGAAACCCTAGGAGAACTCCGTGAAAAAGACCCTCTTGATAACTGCGGCGTTCGTGTTGTTAGCGTTGCCCGCATCAGCCCTGGCTGATACGGTCACGTTTACATCTCCCACAACCGCCGCCAATACCAATGGTGCAACTGACAACCTAAACGAAACTGATTACGCAGGTGGTTCTCACCAGTTCGATCTCGATCACCACCGAGCGTACACATGGCAAATCAACAACATCCCCAGCCTGGCGGGACAGACGATTACCAGCGCTACGCTGACTTTCCGGAATATAGCCAACTGGGACACAAACGCAAATACGCTGTTCGTGCATTTACTGAACAGCGCCAATGCAGGCTTTAACGGTCATAACCAGATCGCAAGCGTTGTCGATGAAACTGGAACGCCCGTACCTGCGGCCAGCATTGACGACTATTTCCTCGGCGCTAACACTCTTGGACCAGGAGGTTCCAACAATACTTTCCTGTTCCAACGTGGCTTCAATATGGTCGGTCAGGGTGCAAGCGCGAATTTCGCTGGACCAGGTACTTACGTGGCCCAGGACTACGTCTTCACCTTCAACGCTGCACAACTCGCAGCGTTGACGGCCTATATTAATTCCGGACAAAACATCGCATTCGGATTTGATTCGGACTGTCACTTCTGGAACAACGGAATAGTATTCAGTTACACAACTACTCCAAATGCTCCAGTACCGGAACCGATGAGTATGGTCCTGCTTGGTAGCGGACTGGCAGGTCTCTATGTAAAGCGACGACGGCGCAAGCAATCGTAACCTCAACGCAAACGGGCGCTCCCTGGAGTGCGCCAACTTGTTGGCGTTTTAGTATTTTACCAAAGCGGTGACAAGTCACCGCACTCCAAAGAGACGTCCGATTAAACTGAATTAGAAAGACTACCTGCGGCGCTCTAGATCGTAGTCGCGCAACCGGCGATAGAGTGTGGATGGAGAAATCCCGAGGATCTCAGCAGTCCTGCCCCGGTGCCAACCCGTCTGCTCCAAGGCTGCAAGGATTTGTTGTCGTTCAACTTCTCTGAGCGAGCCAGGCGTTGATGCGGCTGGCTGAGCTGCGACAGGAACCTCACCATTCACGGTCGGAGCCGCAACACTCGGCATCGCCGGTGCAGGAACGGCTGGTCGCGTCACTTCGGGCGGCAGCTCCGAAAGGGTGATTCGGCCATTGTTCGAAAGAATCACCGCGCGTTCCAAACAATTCTTCAACTGTCTCACGTTGCCGGGCCAGTGATACAAACGCAACGCCGTGAATGCTTCCTCGGTCAGCTCAGGTGGATGAGTACCGGCAACCTGCTTGAGCAGGTGTCGTGCCAGCGGCTCGATATCTTCCGGTCGCTCTCGCAACGGCGCGAGACTGATCTGAAATCCATTGATTCGATAGAGTAGATCCGATCTGAACACGCCGTCGTTGACCACAGTGTCGAGATTCCGGTTAGTTGCAGCGACAATTCGCACATTGACTTCGACCTTGCGGACGCCGCCAACCCGGAAGAACGTGCGCGTCTCAATCGCGCGCAAGAGTTTCGCCTGCAACTGCGCCGGCAGCTCCGTGACCTCGTCGAGAAATAGTGTTCCGCCGTCCGCGAGTTCAATGAGCCCAAGCTTTCTGCCCTTGGCTCCTGAAAACGCTCCGGCCTCGTAACCAAATAATTCCGACTCGAGCAACGACTCCTGAAACGCAGCACAGTTCAGATCCACAAACGAAGAGTCGGCGCGATTCGAGAGCCGGTGAATCGCATGGGCCACGAGCTCTTTTCCCGTTCCGGATTCGCCCGTGATCAGCACTGACGCTTCCGACGGCGCCACGCGCTCGATCAAACGGATCGCTTCCTTCATCAGCTCCGACACAGAAACGATTTCGGGCAGCGCTGACTGTCGCGCGAGTTGTTCACGCAGACGAGTATTGTCGACTCGCAGTCTGCGTTTATCAGCGGCCTGCTTCACGCGAACGTCGAGTTCAGTGATGCTGTAGGGTTTGGTGAGGTAATCGTAAGCACCGAGCTTCATCGCCTCCACAGCGGTCTCGACCGTCGCCTGTCCTGTCAACATGATCACTTCCGGCGGATTAGGCCGTTGATGAACGCGCCGCAGCAACTCCATACCGTCGATGCGCGGCATGTTGATGTCACACAGCAACACGTCGACATTGCTCTCTTCGAGCTTGCGTAACGCGGCTTCGCCGTCAGGCGCGGCTTGAACTCGATAACCCAGCCGCTCCAATTCCTTCTGCAAAACAAGTCGGAGGTTAGCCTCGTCTTCTGCGATCAGAATTCGTGCCTGCTGTTGCTGCTCACTCAACCTGTCTGTTCCTCGCTTAGCTTGACTGCGGAAAGGGTAATCGTGAAAGTGGTGCCTGCTCCCATGGTTGATTGCACGTCAAGAGTGCCGCCATGCTCGGTTAAGATACCATAACATACCGCCAGTCCGAGACCGGTTCCACGGCCTATTTCCTTGGTAGTAAAGAATGGCTCGAAGATCTTCGGGAGGTTTTCCGGCGGTATTCCGACGCCCGTGTCGCTCACTTCGACCACTACCTTCTCGTCCTCATTGCGTCCAACGATTGTTAGCACACCACTCTCACCCATCGCATCCAGCGCATTGGTCGCGAGGGCGATGACGGCTTGCTGCAATTGCCCGGGATCGCCTGAAACAGGACGCAAGTTATCAGCGATATCGACTTTGAACGTGATTGCAGCACTACGTTTCTGATGCGATAACAACCTGACAGCCGATTGAATCACGTCTACGAGATTGATGATCACGTGGTCTGATGTTCGTGTGCGACTGAAATCGAGCAATCCCATCGTGATGCTCTTACAACGGAACGCCTCACTGCGAATCAGCCCGAGGTACTCGCGCAAATCTTCGAGGCCCGGTGAACCGTCGAACTCTCCATCATTCACACGAGCTTCGAGTGATTCGGCACACGCTGAAATCGTCGCGAGAGGATTGTTGATTTCATGAACCACGCCCGCCGCAAGGCGACCCACGGCCGCAAGTTTCTCAGCGCGCGCGATCGCGCGATTTGCCTCCACTCGATCGGTGACTTCCTCGCCTACCGTGATGACGTGACTTACCTGGCCCGTGTTGTCGGCCCACATCGGAATCTTACTGATCACCCAGTGACGGATGTCGCCTTTTGGCGATGGGGTCTCCTGGTCGATGCGTTCGATCTCTCCGCTCTCGAACACACGCGCGAACTCTTCCTCCAGCACATCGCGCGGTTGTCGCGTGAGCACTTCGAAAACATTCTTGCCAAGCACTGAACCACGCGGGATACCAAGCTCGCCGAGTTCGCGATTGCGATTCCACGCTACCACTCGGTACTCGCGATCAATGGCATAAAGCGACAACGGCAGACTGTCTACGATCGCTTCGATGAATCTCTTTTGCGCCTCACTCTCCGCCGTTCGTCTTTCAACTTCTCTCGCAAGACTTACAGACGTATCCCGTGCAGCCTGGTAAAGAGAACAGATGTGTGCCGCCAGTGAGGTCTGTTGCGCGGCTGCTTCGATCAAACGTCGCTCCGTCTCGCCGCATTCCTCGCGACGATCGAACGCGACGATAAGCGCCCCCTTGGATCGTCCCGCGAACCGAAACGGCGATACATACTCAACGGCGTGAGCGTCGTCGCGAAGCAGAAAAGAACTCTTTTCAGTGATCAAAACCGAGTTTGCCGATTCAGCCGAGCGCAACCACAGTTGCATCGCGTCGGTGTCCAGCAAAGTCGAATCATCGGCACTGCCTTCTCGATCAAACACGCACATCACGTTTTTATCGCGGCCGACCGTTACGTATGCCGCACACATCGAAGCGTCAATCGCTTCGAAGGTCGCTCCGGCTACACGACGGACTAGCTGCTCGGGTTCGAGTGCGCGCAGCAGTCCGCGACCGATATCTGACAGGAACCTGAGCTCGCGATTACTGCCGATGAGCGCCCACTCGCGTTGCGATGTCCGCACGTGCAGGCTGACACGCGACAACAGTTCGCCTGGAGTTGAAGGTTTGGTGATGTAATCGTCGGCGCCGGCTGTGAATGCCTGTACTTTGCGTGCTTCATCGTCACTTTCCGAAAGCGCGATGATTGGCAACTTGCTCGTAGTTGGCTGAGCGCGGAGCAGTTTGCAAAGCGCGAGTCCATCGACACCCGGCATCTCGAGATCGAGCGCGACGAGGTCGCAGCGCACACCTTTCAGCACGCGCAAAGCTGACGCTGCTTCGGTGGCAGTCACAACACGATAGTGGGCCGTTTCGAAGATTTCGCGGAGCCTGTCGCGAGCCGCTGCGTCGTCGTCAACTATTAAAAGTGTTGCGCTGTGATTTTCGGCGGGAGCTACCATGCTTTCAGCAGGGCACGTCGTGAAGACACGCCTCAGTGCGATTGAAAGCGATGAGGAGGATTATGTCAAGATTTCGGCTACAGATAGCGCCTCCTTGGAGTGCGCCAACTTGTTGGCGCTTTCGTATTTCTACCAAAGCGGTGACAAGTCACCGCACTCCAAGGTGGCGCTCAATTTGAGGATTAGTTACTGATTTCAGAGCTCATGGGGATTTCTGATCTAGCCGGAGCAGTGCTCCGGTGAGTTGACTTCATCCGGTACATTTCGTTGTCGGCGGCGACGACCAACTGGTCCAACGTCTCGCCATGAACGCCAAATGTCGAGGTGCCAATGCTGATTCCGACGCTCGCAAAACGGTTCTTACCGACTGGCAGTGAGAATTTCGAAACCGCACTTTCGATGCGCATACAGAGGTCTTCAACCTGCGCGCCTACAACTTCCTGCACGAGCGCCACAAACTCATCACCACCGTTACGCGCCAGGAAATCATACTCGCGCAACTGTCCCTGAATCAGATGTGCCACTTCGCGCAACACTTTGTCTCCAACGTTATGACCGTACGTGTCGTTTACGTTCTTAAATTCATCGAGGTCTAGCATCATCACCTGAAACGATCGATCCGTGCGTCGTGCTCGTGCTGCTTCTTCGTCAAAACGCAAAGCCAGATAACGCGCGTTTGGCAGGCCCGTCAGCGGATCAGTTAACGCATTCGACTCCGCCTCAGCATGTTGCATAGCATTTCCGAGCGCGTCTGAAGCGAGCCGCGTCACCGTCTCCAGCAATCGCATTTGATCGTCGGTGTATTGCTCCAGATCACTCGAGTAAACCGAGATGGCACCTAACAAGACATCGTCCTTAAATAACGGCAACGACGCCATCGAACGATACCTGATCCCTGCTTCAGGATTGATATCTGTGAAATCAAGACTCGGATGAAGTTGATTAACAGCACTGCGATTCGCGAGTGCAAAGCCAGTGACGCCTTCGCCGAGGGCAATACAACGGCCTGCTAACTTCTGAGCGTGCTTGCCAACCACGTGTCGAGCCGAGGCGTAGCCTTTGTTCTCGTCGTAGAAGTAGACAACACACGTGTCAAATGGGACGACGTGGCCCACCTTGTCAACGAGAATCTCAAGTGTATGTTCCACGTCGAGCGAAGTCCCAAACGTACGCGCGATTTCATACAACGCGTACACTTCGCGATGTGCATTCTTGATCTGATCGTAAGCGATGTATGAGCCACGCTCACGAGTCTGAGCCATGTCCACTTCACTTAATTGAATCGGCGGCTCGGTCGAGTAATTGATGGGTTGATGTTCAAGTCCCAGCTTTGCGATCTCGCCGTCAAATCGTGGCAGGTTTTTGATGAACTGTTCCACTACGACCGGATCGAAGTGGATTCCAGCACCGCGACGCAACAGCGCAGTTGCTTCATCGAGCGTCATGCCGCGTCGAAACGGTCGATCCTCGCGAATCGAGTCGAAGCAATCGACCACCGAAATAATCCGCGCGGTGATCGGAATCTGTTCCCCACGTAGTCTGTCGGGATAACCGCGGCCGTCCCACTGTTCGTGATGATGCCTGACGATGGGAATAACAGGATACGGAAAATCCACACGACCGAGGATCTGGGCACCAACAACCGTGTGGATCTTCATCTTCTCAAACTCTGCATGAGTGAGAGGCCCAGGCTTGTTGAGAATGTGCGGTGGTACTGCCAGCTTGCCGACGTCGTGAAGCAACGCACCTGCTTTCAACGCGGCTATTTCATCCGTATCGAGCCCGAACACCTCACCCATTCCCGCCGCATAAATCTGTACGCGTCGCACGTGGCAATGTGTTGTTTGGTCTTTGGCATCGATCGCGGTGGCGAGAGCTTCGGCCGTCGCGAGATGAAGCTGGCTAAGTGCTTCGACCTCGTTTGTCTTTGACTGCAAACGCGATCGAGCACTGCGATAGATGAGATAAGTTGCAAGAATCGAAATCGGAGTGAGAATGAGATAGGGCAAGAGAAACGTGCCGTAGACCAGTTCGAGCACAAGCGGAACGACAAGCAACGTCCACGCGATCCATAGCTGGTTCGCGCGCCACCAATGGGTCAATAACTCGCGCAATGAAGCTGCCGGAGACAGAACTGGGAGCAACTCAGATCTGCCTCCGGCGAATTGGGCAAGTGGCAGCCCATGTCGGGCGGGCTGCCGTGCTGGGTGAGATGTCTCACGACTTGTTGTCGTCATAGAACTTTGCGGCTACGGACCCCGTGCGGAGAGCCCGCGAAGCCCGGAGGCCTCTTCGCCGCGCTGTGCTACTTTTCAACTGCCGTGCCGCTCAAATTTCCGCGTTTTCTCGATCAACTCGCGCGCTTTATTCCATTCTGACAGGTCAGATTGAGAAGTTCAGTCAAGCTGATAAACTAGCCGCCTTGGAGTGCGCACCTCCTTGGAGTGCGGTGACTTGTCACCGCTTTGGTAAGAGTACGAAAGCGCCAACAAGTTGGCGCACTCCAAAGAGACGCCCAATTCAAACTACATGGAAGTCGTCAACACGCAGGTTGGTTACGTCGATCTGCTTCGTCGCAATCGTAGCTTCAGACAACTGTGGCTCGGTCAGGTTGTCAGTCAGATGGGCGACTGGCTCGACACGCTCGCGCTTTACACCCTCATTCTGCAATTAACAGGGTCAGGTCGTGATGTAGGTTTGCTTCTCGTCGCCCGCTTTGTGCCGAGTTTTTTCTTCGGACCGATTTCGGGCGTGGTCGCTGATCGGTTTAGCCGGCAACGAATCATGATCATCTCCGACATTCTGCGCGCGGTCGTGGTGTTGGGTTTTCTCTTTGTGCGACGTGCCGATCAATTGTGGTTAATTTATGTGCTCACTGTTTTGCAGTTAGGACTCTCAACATTTTTTGAGCCCGCGAAAACGGCGGCAATTCCTTCGGTCGTTGAACCTCGTGAACTAGTAACGGCGAACGCGATATCTTCGGTGACGTGGTCGGCAATGCTCACCCTCGGCGCGGCACTTGGGGGTCTGATTACCGGCACTCTCGGAACTGATGCTGCTTTCATTCTCGACGCAGCAAGCTACATCTTATCGGCCGTGCTGATTGCCAGCATCCGTGTTCCGAAGCGTCCGAAACGTGAGCGACAAAAGCTATCGTGGGGTCGATTACTGGGTATAACCGAGACGATCGAGGGTATTAAGTACGTCAAAGATCGACCCAGAGTGCTCGCAGCATTGCTTGTAAAACCTGCCTGGGGACTGGGTGGAGGAATACTCACGCTATTGGCTGTCTTTGGTGAACGGATCTTTCCGATGGGCAAGAATGCGGGTGGCGGAATCGGTGTACTATTCGCCGCGCGTGGAATCGGAACCGCCATTGGCCCGCTCGTAGCTAGACGCCTTTCCGGTGACGGGGACAAAGGCATGCAAGCCTGGATCGGTATTGCCTTTCTCATCGGCGGCGCTTTTTACATTGCCTTCGGTCGCGCAACGAACTTCATTTTTGCACTCGTTGTGCTTGGAATCGCACATTGCGGTGGAAGCATTCTGTGGGTTTTCTCCACGGTGATACTACAAAGAGAAGTCGTCGATAATTTTCGTGGGCGTGTCTTTGCGGCAGAGCTGGCGCTCGTTACGCTGACGATGGCAGCGTCAAATTACGTTACCGGTGAACTGCTCACACGCTTCAACATGTCGCCGCGAACAGTAACTGTCGGCGTCGGTGTCGTGTTTTTGTTGCCCGGTGTTGCCTGGTTTCTGACCCGGCGGTGGTGGAACCGCTCCACGCGTGAGCCGGCGCGAACGGTGCGAGTCGATGACGCCCGTGAGCAACAGGTGGTACATACCTCAGTAGAGTGATGGCTGATATGCGAATCAAAGTCGGAGTTATGGGATCGGCGGCGTCCGAGAGTGCACGTCTGGAGACTGGAAACACACTCGTAGCCAAGGCGGAAAGTCTCGCAAAAGCGATCGCCAGCAAGGACGTCGTGCTCCTTACCGGCGCCACCACCGGCATTGTTTATGTAGTCGGGAAAACAGCTCACGAGGCTGGTGCGTTTCACATCGGAATCTCGCCTGGAAGTAATGAACGCGAACACAGCGAGCTTTATAAGTTGCCGACAGATGCTTGCGACGCGTTGATCTACACAGGATTTGGGTTGAAAGGTCGAAACGTTGTGCTGGTCAGATCATGCGACATCGTGCTGTTCATCGCCGGCGCAATGGGCTCACTTAACGAGTTCACCATCGCGCACGACGAAGGAAAGGTTATCGGCTGTCTAACGGGCACCGGCGGCGTCGCTGATGAATCCGAGTATCTGTTGCAGCGCTTCGGCAAACGAACAACAGCGCGAGTTTTTCACAGTGATGACCCGGAGCAGTTGATTGATGATTGCTTGAATTTCAACGGTTAGCTTCACAGGATTTACAAGATTTTCAGGATTAACAGGATTATCTTGTAAATCTTGTTAATCCTGTAATCCTGTGAAGCTAACTTTTTGGTTACCATGACTCTAATCGTCGCTCGTCACGCGAGCCACCCACTAATTGAATCCGACTTCGACAATCCAATCTGGCAGCAGTGCCAACCAATCACGATCGAGCATTACTGGTCCGGCGAACCAGCCACACCAGATCGTCACGCAGAAGCGAGGATTTGCTGGTCTGATGAAGCGCTTCACGTCCGTTTCATTGGCGTGCAGCGTGAGCCGTTGATCGTCTCCGACAATCCGCAAACTGATAAGAAGACACTGGGATTATGGGATCGTGACGTGTGCGAGATCTTCCTCGCGCCCGACGCAGCGAATCCTTCACATTATTTTGAGTTTGAAGCAGCCCCCACAGGCGAATGGATCGACCTCGGAATCACCGTGAAACCTTCGGGAAGAGAAACTGACTGGGAATTCGTTTCCGGCTTCAAAACAGCCGCAAAACTCGAGCAGGAACAATTGCTGGTTGGAATGAGGATTCCGTGGAGTGAAGCTATTCCGAAACCAAAGTCCGGCGATTTATGGCGAGTGAATCTGTTTCGTTGCGTCGGTCCGGAAGCCCCGGAGCGTTATCTGGCGTGGCTACCCACCCGAACCAAAGAACCCAACTTCCACGTCCCGGAGGTGTTCGGAACATTGCGCTTCGAGTAGAAGACGATTTATCACGCAAAGACGCAAAGACACCAAGTTAAATCCCATTCCGACTCTTCTTGCGTCTTTGCGCCTTTGCGTGAAACACTCCTCAAGCACCCGGCTGGTGGGCCGCCACCTTCGCGACGTACTTGTCAAAACTGGCCCGATCGGACTCGCTCATCTCCAGAATTCGAGCCCCAATTAAATACCCGGTTCCATCCTCCAGGCTCTCATACCGCACTGTCGCTACTCGCATCTCAACTGGTCCACCCGGCAAGTCGAGCCTGACGTGCAGTTTTCGCTCATCTCCGGCCAGGTAGTGTTCGCCAAGACGAATCGCGGGCACAACCAGCGCCAATCCGGTCGCACTTACATCAAGCGTATGCCCATCAAGCGACGGCAAACGTCGATGTCCATTCGAACTTAGCCGCGGATCTGAAAGGCTTAAGGTGAAACTCAGACGGGCTTGCACACGCTTAGAATGCCGCCGATTGCCAACGAAACGGCGTAGTCGTGACACAATTCTGCGGGGTAATTCCGACATTGTTTGAAGCCGCTAATTGAGGCAGGGCACAGATCGGGAAGCGATTGGGGGCCGGTCGCAAATGACATTCTAGAAAACCTGATCGGAATGACGCAACAGTTTAATTCTTTACGACCAGTGGTTTTCCACCAGCGTCGGCGCTGCGTACGCCCGAAGCGTCCAGATAGAACGAAAGACGGCCCGAGCGACCATACTCAGCGGGCTCGGCCGTCGCGTACCACGATTTGCCGTCCGCAGGACGGATCACCTGGAAGCGGTAGCCGGTTGATTCGACACCTTCGAGGTCTTTGGGAATATATCCGGCGGCGATGAGCTCCGCCAGGTTCCCAAATTGCCCGTTATGGCCCTGGCTATAGGCGACTTGCGCGAGTGTGATGCGCGTCAACATGTCCTGAACGTCGCTGTGATGAGCACTGATTCGAGCCTCAAAGAAAAACTTCTTGCCCGCCTTTTTCACGAGTTCGAGGTTTTCCCTGTCGCCCACAACCCAGGCGTTATCGATCTTGATCAGCGAAGCCGGTTCGACCCTTTCCTTCCCATCGGCATCGGCCACCTTCACAAACACCGTCGCAACATCGCCGCTGATCTGTTCACCGGTAATATCGACCTTCTCCGGAATTTTCTCGCTGACAGCAATCGCCATCTTGTCGAAATCTGGTTTTAAATCGTTATATTCCTCAGTTGAGAGCCCTTCAATCGCCTGCCGGTAGATCGAGATGCCAAACGCTTCCCGATACTTCTTCTCACGCATCATGCGGTAGAAATCGCGCATTGTGTCGGTTGGCGAGCGCTGCGGAGATTGCGCAAACATGGTTGTGGAACCTGTGAACACCGCAAGCAACAGCGCACCGCAAAGCGTTGGGACTCTGAGCAGTTTCAAGATCGCACCTCTGTTTATGAAAAGGGCGCGCCCCGGATTAGCAGCGCGCCCTTGAATGAAGGTTAACACACGTGAGTAAACTACGGTCGGCTTTGTTTCGAAGCAAGCAGCTTTTCACGTCCCACGAGATAAAGAATAATCATCAGGACGAGGAAAGGCAGCAACGATAGCAAGTTGGACCATGGGCCGTTAAAGAACGGGTTATGCTCTCTGGACCAATGCTCGACCAGATCGCTTCGTTCTTTCCAGACACCGGCGAAGAATGCAATAAACACTGCTGCCAGCGCACCACCGGCGATGTAACCTGAGGCCATCAGCACGCCTGGACTCTTATCAGTTTCAGCAACGAACTCCTCTTCTGTCATTTTCCTGCCCTTGAACTTACCGCGCAGGTACTTGTCCACCAGCCAGCGAATCATGCCGCCGAGGAAAATCGGACTTGACGATGACAGCGGCAGATAGACGCCGACCGCAAAAGCAAGCGAAGGAATGCCGGCCATCTCGAGCACGACGGCAATCATCACGCCCAGCAGTACGAGGCCCCACGGCAACTGCTGATTCAAAATGCCCTTGATGATGTAGGACATCAGCGTCGCCTTAGGTGCGTCGTACTTGGTCACAGACGAGCCATCTGGCGCGGTGCGATGTGTGCCGTTGATTCCAGGATCTACATAGTATTTCGGCACACCGTCAGCGCCAATGAGATATTTTCCTGGAGGGCCATTCTTCTCGTCGATCTTGTGCCAGGTCGGATACTCGTTGTTGTCGGGTACGACAAGTCCACCCTTCACTTTTTCTGGTGGGCCGAGGTTTGAGGTGTCAGGGCGCAGAGTTGCGGGGAAGTTACGTTCGACCTTCTGAACGACTTTCCCTGACTCGTCCACGAGATACTCGCCCGGTTCAAGCCCGGCGACTGTCGTAGCTGCTGCCTCATTCTTCAGTAACCGGAAGTTACCTCCGCTGGGAGGTTTCACTTCTTCATTAAACGCCGGAAGAGCAGCCAAAGCAGCACCATCTACCTGCTTTGACTCCGTCACCGCTTTGAACGTAGTTTGCGGCACGTAAACCGTGCTCTGGTCGTTAAGCCGGAGCAGAATTGGTCCCAGAATCAATGCCGACGCAAGTGCGCCGATGAGGATGGCGATCTGCTGGTACTTCGGCGTTGCACCTACGAGAAAACCAGTCTTGAGGTCCTGCGACGTAGTACCACCGTTTGAAGCAGCGATACAGACGAGGCCGCCGATTGAAAGTGCCGTCACGTAATAAGTAGAACCACTCCAGCCGACGATCAAAAAGATAAGACACGTCAGTAGCAGCGTGGCGACCGTCATACCGGAGATCGGGTTCGACGACGATCCGATTTCACCGGTCAAACGCGAGGAGACAGTTACGAACAGAAAACCAAAGGCGATGATCAATACTGCGCCAAGAAGATTGAACTGAAGATGGAGTTGCGGCAGGATCATTATCATCGCGATAAGTACAAGCACACCGCCCGCGACCACCTTCATCGACAGATCCTGATCTGTTCGCGGCAGATTCGAGCCGGCGGCCTGACCGCCACGCAGATCGCTCAGTCCACCTTTCAAGCCGTGCCAGATGGTCGGTAGTGATCTGAACAGACTTATGATTCCGCCGGCCGCCACGGCGCCGGCGCCGATATAAAGCACGTACGCGCCGCGAATCGCGTCGGGCTCCATCTCGCTGATAGGTACAGTGCCCGGCGGGAGTGCAGTGGTCATGCCTTCACCGAAGAATTTGATCGCCGGTATCAGGACCAGATAAGCAAGCACGCCACCCGCACACATGATAGATGCGATACGTGGACCAATGATGTAGCCCACTCCGAGCAGTGCCGGTGAGATTTCAGCGGACAGTGATCCTGCTTTGAAAGGCGCACCGAAAACTTTGCTGGGAACATCTTTCCATAGCTTCAGTGCGGCCATCGCAACTTGATAAGCGAGTCCGATGCCGAATCCAGTGAAGATAGTTTTTGCACCTGAAGTCGCCTCATCCGCTTCACCGGCCTTCGCCTTGTAAATCGGGTCCGCAGCAGCGCGAGACTCGTCAGAGGCGCCTGCCTTCAATACCTCAGCGCAAGCAGTGCCTTCGGGATATTTCAGTATTCCATGCTGTTGGACTATGAGCGCACGACGCAGCGGGATCATCATCAGGATGCCCAGTAATCCGCCCATCACCGCAACGAGCATGACGCGTGTGAACTCCAGGTCGAATCCCAGGATCATGATGGCGGGCATCGTTACGCCCACACCAAAAGCAATCGACTCCCCCGCAGATCCCGCCGTCTGCACGATGTTGTTTTCCAGGATGGTTGCGTCGCGTACACCAATTTTCCCAAGCAGGCGAAACAGCGAGATCGAGATTACCGCGACAGGAATGGACGCACTGACCGTCAGTCCCACTTTCAGGACCAGCCACAGGGACGAAGCGCCGAAAACCATTCCCAGCAACGTGCCGATGATGAGAGGGAGTGCAGTGAGTTCACGTACATGCGTATTGGCCGGGATATAGGGCCGGAAATTGGCTAGTAACGGATTATCAGGTGGACCAGCTTTAACTCCGGCTATATCCGGAAACTCATTCGCACCGACGCTTTCAGAAGACATCCGGTTTGACCTCCAACAAGTTTTGAAAAACGGGGAGTGCGCAGGGGTTTGAAAACGCCGCTACTTTACACGGGCCGCTCGCGCTCGGCAAGGCCGCCAAGACGCAAAAAAAGCACAAACAGCGGGCGTCAGGCCCGATGGATCATGTGCTTTTTAGTGGCTCCAACTGCGCGCATTTGGATAAACTGCAAGCGCTTTCAAACTCGACCCCTGAGAAATCAAATGGCTACCAGAATAGGTGCATTATTGCTGCTTTTGGTTTGCTTGAGTTCCATTGGAACCAGCCAAACAAAGATTCCTACGCCCGCAGAGGTCCTCGCTTTCACGCCCGGCGAGGATCGAAAACTCGCTTCCTGGGATCAGGTGGTCGATTATTTTCAACGGCTTGATGGCGCCAGCGATCGAGTGAACTTTGAGACACTTGGCACGACGACGATGGGCAAGCCGTTTGTAATGGCGACCATCAGCACGCCGGCGAATCTGGCACGACTGGAAGAGTTCAAGAACATTCAGGGCCAGCTTGCGGACCCGCGCAAACTCGGACCACTGGCAACACGCGATCGCAAAGCAGCGGAGTTGATTCGTCGCGGTAAGACAATTGTTCTGATCACGTGCGGAATCCACTCGACCGAAGTTGGCTCGTATCTCTCCAGCATGTTGATCGCACACCGGCTCGCTTCGTCAACCGAACCGGAGATTCAAAAGATTCTCGACAACACGATCGTTCTGCTCGTCCCGTCTCTGAATCCCGACGGTGTAGACATCGTCAAAAACTGGTACGACAAAACACTCGGCACGCCTTTCGAAGGAACAGATCCGCCGGAGCTTTATCACAAGTACACGGGTCACGATAACAACCGCGACTGGTATGCATTCACGCAAGTCGAAACGCAAATCACTGTCGACAAGATCCACAACGAGTGGCGTCCACAGATCGTGCACGACATTCATCAACAGGGCGCATTCGGTTCACGTCTCTTCCTGCCGCCATATATGCAACCGGTCGAACCAAATGTGCCGCGCGCGCTCGTGCAGGGTTACACGGAACTCGGCAACTGGATGGCTGCCGAGATGCGCGCCAAAGGCTTCGTAGGAATTACAACCAACTCGACCTACGACGCGTGGACTCCCGCGCGCGCCTATTCGCATTACCACGCCGGCGTCCGAATTCTGTCTGAGACGGCATCGGCGCGAATCGCAACACCGATCACTTTGAAGTTTGAAGAGCTGCGTTCGCGTGAAGGGTACGATCCGCAAAAAGAATCGCCGAAGTTTGGTCCAGTGTGGCAAGGCGGCGAGTGGCACTTGAGCGACATCACGAAGTACATGACCACGGTGGCATTTCTCTTGTTAGACCACGCCTCCACGAATCGCGAGCAATGGTTGCGACGGTTCTACTCGGTTGGTAAGGAAGCCGTCCGCCCGCGACGGCCGGGCGAGCTTTTTGGTTTTCTTGTCGAACCGTCGAAAAACTCACAGTCACTAGTAAATATCCTCCAAAGAGGCGGCGTTGAATTCACCACATCGGCCGCACGTTTCAAGATCGGAACCCGCGAGTTTCCAGACGGGACAAGACTGGTGAGGATGGACCAGCCATACGGAGCGTTTGCGAAATCGTTGCTCGAAGTTCAGCGTTATCCAAATCTGAGAGATGAGACCGGACATCCGATTCCGCCTTACGATGTAACAGCGCATACGTTGCCTCTGTTGATGGGTGTCACCGTCCATCCGGTTAAAGCACCATTCCGATACTCACGAGAGCCTGAAATAATTGGATTAACTGAGGCAGTGGTGAACTTGTCCTCTGGCCGGGATTTGTTGGCGCTGTATCACTCGTCTGTGCCCAGTCAGGATGAGGGTTGGACCAGATGGATCCTCGACTCGAAAAAGATTTCTTATGGGCTGCTCGGTGATAAGGAACTTCGCGCGGGCGTTACTGTCTTCAAGCCATCAGCACATGTGACTATTAAGTACTACACGATGCTCATTTCGGATCAACCAGCGCGCACTCTGCTTGAGGGTTATCGCACTGGCGCAATGCCACCTGAATTAACCGGCGGCCTTGGTCCTGAAGGTGTTAAGCACCTGCGCGACTTCGTTGAAACAGGCGGCACACTGATCTTTCTCAATCGCTCCTCAAACTTTGCCATCGAGCAATTCAAACTACCGCTGCGCAATGTCGTCGCCGGCCTGCCGCGAACAGATTTTTACGTTCCCGGATCAATCCTGCGAATCAAACTCGACACGTCACACCCGCTGGCGAAGGGAATGCCCGAAGAGACGATCGCATGGGCTGAAGATTCACCTGTCTTTGAAGTAACTGACGATCCGAATTCGAGTGTACCGGCTGCAAACGTGCGCGTAGTCGCGTCGTATCCGGCGGACAAAGACCCGCTGCTTTCAGGCTGGCTGCTTGGTGGGGATCTGATCAAAGGCAAGGCAGCGCTGGTCGAAGTGACGATGGGCAAAGGCCGCGTGATCCTTTTCGGCTTCCGGCCGCAATATCGAGCTCAAACTCTCGCAACTTACCCATTATTATTCAACGCTTTAGCGTCGAGATAGGGATTCTCACGCAAAGACGCAAAGTTTACGCAAAGTAAGGAACTCCGCTTTGCGTCTTAGCTTTATTCTTTGCGCCTTTGCGCGAAACCCTCTTCTCAGATCCTTGAACTTTTCATATGGACAGGCGTATAACTCAATTACTCGGCAAACGCTCCAAGAGCACTTCCGAAGCCTTGCCGGACCACGATGGTCACCCTTCTAATTACTTCGGTTTTTGTTTTCGGTTTAATCGCAATCGCCATCTACTTCTGGCAAAAAGCTGCGAACACATCACAACCGGACGAGTTGCCTCCGCCTCCAGAACCACGGAATCTGTTTCCCGACGTCGCTGTTAACCAGCTTAGGCCCCCGGTAAGTGAGGAGCTTTCGGACAAAGGCCAGAAAGTAGACGCAGAAACGTTTCAGGAAGCGATTAAGGCAATTAAATCTTTTCAACAGTCGCCTAATAAAAACTCGACTGCAGACCTGCTGCACGCAGCAGCGCTTTCTGACGATGCGAAGAACTATGGCAGAGCAATTGAACTGGTATTGATGTCCTGGAGAGATGGTAGCCTCTCAGACTTATCAGCGCGTGATCTTCAGTCGCTTCTCAATAGTCAATACTGGGTTTTATCATCTCGCACTCGCACGTCAGGCGCTGGCTTTGTCCTGAAAGAGACGCTTTCTACCGCGAATCGCGAACTCGAATCCACAAATAACCCGATCTAACCATCAACTTTCACCAAGTTGAACTTTGAAAGAGAAAGACAATGGAAAATTTTGATATCGCAACGGTAATCCCCTTGCTCATCGGAGCATTCGTTCTTCTGATCGTCTTCCTCATCGTCGTGAACCGAATCTTCGTTAACGTCGGCGCACGCGAAATCGCAATCAAGGAACGAAGATACCTGGGTGCAAAAATGCCACCGGGAAGAGTGGTAGCTACGGAAGGAGAAGTTGGTATTCAAGCCGATGTGCTAAAGCCCGGCTTGCATCTCATTAAGTTTCCCTTTGAAAAAGTCGTTCGGAAGGTGCCTCTAATTGAGATTGGCGCGGACGAATTGGGAGTCATCGAAGCTGTTGACGGTGAGCCGATGCCTCCAGGTCGCATCTTCGCACCGGATCGCGCCCAAAATGCTCATAACAACTTCCAGGATCCGATCGCGTTTATCAAACGTGGCGGCGTAAAAGGTATTCAGCTACGAACGCTTCCTCCGGGTCTCTGGCCCATCCATCCTTACCTGTTTCGCGTTTCGATTGCGAAAGCGACGCTCGTGCCGCAAGGCAAGGTTGGCGTGATCACTGCCGCTGACGGTGGCCCACTTGATGCGGGTAGATTGCTCGGTAAAGCGATCTCAGACCATCGCAATTTCCAGGACGCTGAACAGTTCATCGCTTCAGGCGGCCAAAAGGGGCCGCAAGTCGACATCCTGACGCCTGGCGTTTATCGCATCCTGACGCAATCAGGAGCGCTTGAAGGTTCCAATGAAGCCAAACCGGGTCTCTTTAACGTGCGACTGTTCGATGCGACTGTGATCAATGAGAATCAGATTGGTCTCGTCGAGGCTTTGGACGGTGCTCCCCTCAACCCGCGCGACTACGTTGCGGAGTCGTTCGCCGGTCACGACAATTTTCAGGATGGACAGGAATTCATCGGCAAGGGTGGCCAGCGTGGACCACAAAAAGACATCCTGCTGCCCGGCACCTACTACATAAATCCGCTGCTGTTCAAAGTCATTCCGGAGACAGCAAAAGAGATTAAACCCGGTGAGGTTGCGGTAGTCGTCTCGAACGTCGGTAAGGATCCTTCAGAGGAAGTCAGACGTGAGATGGCTGCGAAAGTGCGGGAACGAATGGAACGGGAAGAGATGGAGCAGGTTGAAGAATCAGCCAGTCGCCTCGACGTGATGATGGACGATAGTCGCACTGTCGAACAGATCAAGGCTGACCTGATGACTGGCGATCCTGCCGATCGACGTCTCGACGAAGGCGCGCACGAAGCGTACGTCGTTCCTGATGGTTACCGAGGTATTCAGGAAGCGGTTGTTGGACCAGGACGTTACTACGTGAACACATTGGCCATCAGCCCGATCGTCATCCCAACCACGAACCAAACGGTGGAATGGACCGCGGGCGAAGTTGCCAATACATTCAATCCGTTCGAGGTGATTTCCAAAGATGGTTTCACGATGCAGTTGGAAGTACGCGTCGTGTTTCGTGTTAAGCCTGAAGACGCGCCCTTCATGGTCGCGAAGATTGGCGGTATCGAACGCTTGATTCAAAACGTGATGCATCCGCTGATCGACTCGATCTTCCGTAACCAGGCTTCGGAATCGTCGGCGATGGCGTACCTGCAGAATCGACACGAAGAGCAGGAACGCGCAGAGGCTCGCGTGCGGGCACACTTGCTCAAGTACCACGTTGACGTGGTGAACGTGCTCATCTGTCACATTCATCTGCCGGAAGAGTTGATGAAGACTCAAACCGAAAAGATTCTCGCCGAGCAGCGTCAGAACATGTACAACGCTCAACGCGAGGCGGAAGAGAAACGCATTCAACTCGAGAAGACCAAGTCGCAGGCCGACAACCAAAAGGATCTCATGGCCGCGACTGTCGGTGTCGAGATTGCGAGCAAACGCGCTGAGCAGCGTAAAGCTGAAGGCGAGGGCGAGGCCCACTATATCCAGCAGACGGGCCGCGCCGAGGCTGAAAAAGTTCGTCTGATGGGTGAGGCTCAGGGCGTCGCTTATCGCGAGCAAGTCAACGCGCTTGGTGCGCAGGGTGTCGCGCTGGTTGAAACCCTGAAGGTCATAGGCGAGAAGGGTGTCCGTATCACGCCCGACGTTATGGCGAGCGGTGGCGGCGCCGAGGGTGGCGGTGGCATCGGCACGCTGCTCCTGATGAACCTGTTTCGCGAGCGGCTAAACATCCCCGGCCAAAATGGGGAAAAAGCACCCACGAGATAAGGTGAATGGACGCCTCTTTGGAGTGCGCCAACTTGTTGGCGCTTTGGTATTTTTACCAAAGCGGTGACAAGTCACCGCACTCCAAGTTTCATCTCCACAGAAAAGACAAAGAATCACAACCGCTTTTTGCTCGAAGTGGGGTAATTTCTCACCCGCAAACTTCCTCCGTCCGCATTTTGACGCCAAAAACAAGGAGGGGACACCATGAAACAATCAATTGGCCTGGTTGTATTGATTCTCTTCGTGGCTGGAGTCAGTCTGGTTTTATCAGCCCAGGATCCGCAGCAAGGTGGACGACCACTAATAACAACGCTAACTGGCCCCGCAGAAGTCCCGGGCCCCGGCGACCCTGACGGAACCGGCACGGCAACCATCACCTTAAATCCTGGCAAGGGTCAGGTCTGTTATGAGTTGACGGTGGATAAGATTGGAACTGCGACCGCAGCTCACATACACGAGGGCGCCGTCGACAAAGCCGGTCCGCCAATCGTGACGCTTACAACCCCGGCAAATGGTTCATCCAAAGATTGCGCAGAACTCGCGCGCGACAAGATCATGGACATCATCAAGAACCCCGCCAAGTATTACGTGAATGTCCACAATGAGGAATATCCGAACGGCGCGGTGAGAGGACAACTCGGGAAATAAGCCACAGATAAAAAATCACTTCTCGAAATACATCTGCGCGGCCATCTTCGTCAGCTTCCAAACCCGAGACCACGCAATACGTCCGTCTCCATTCTCGCGGCCCGTTAACTTGTCGAAGATCATCTTGCGGAACAAACGTCCTTCACGCCGGAGCATAAACTCCTTCGCAAATGGTTTCGCCGTTTCGAAGAAGCTGAAGCCGGGATCAGTCACCACGCCAATACCCTCAAGAGTCATCAGCGCGCGCATGACGTAAGTAAAGTTTGACGGCAAGCGGAACGGATACTCGTAAATCACCTCAGCGAGATCGTAAGTCAATTCCTTGAAGTTCACTTCGCCGAGTTTGAGATTCAGATAGTGCGTGAAGAGACTCTCCACCACTGGTCGCACCGTTTCGGGATCGACTCCCGGTTTGAGGAAGTTCAGATCGATAATGTCCTGACCCAAACCATGCACATCGCGACTGACCACATGGAAAAACGCATCGATCATCTGCATCTGCAATTTCGGGTCGATTCGTCCAACCATGCCGAAATCGAAGAACGCAAGATGACCGCTATCCATCACGAGCAGATTACCCGGATGCGGATCCGCATGAAAGAAACCGTCTTCAAGCAGTTGCTTGAGATACGTTCGAATCAATAGACGATTAACTTTAACGGGCGAGATTCGTTGCGCTCGCAAACCCTCAAGGTCAACCACTTTGGTGCCGCGAATGAAATCGAGTGTAAGCACTCGCGTGTTCGTGTGTGACCAGTAAATCTTTGGAACACGAATCGCGCGCCACGTGCGAAAGTTGTAACGGAACCTGTCGGCGTTGCGACCCTCTTTCACATAGTCCATCTCTTCAAAGATGGTCGAGTGAAACTCGTGCAGCATTCCTTCCCAATCAGCATTCTCATTCGCTTTAGGAAAGAAACGATTGGTCAGCTTCACAAGACGGAAGAGTATCGCCACGTCGAAGGCAATCGTCGACTCGAGATTTGGACGCTGAACCTTTACGGCAACTTCCTGACCCGTGTGGAGTCGTGCGCGATAGACCTGTCCGAGAGACGCAGCCGCAATCGGTTCGCTATCAATCTCAACATAGCTCTCGTGCAGACTACGACCGAGTTCTGACTCGATGATGGCGAATGCTTCCGCCGTTGAGAACGACGGCACCTGGTCCTGCAGTGTCGCCAGTTCTTTCACATACTCCAGCGGCAACAGATCGGCGCGCGTGCCGAGTGCCTGGCCGATCTTGATGAAAGTTGGCCCAAGACCAATCAACGACTCGCGCAACCAAACAGCCTGCTTTTCGAGACGTGCCTGTTTTTTCGCAGAACCTTCGGCACCGCGAAACACGAGGTAACGGAGCACGCGGATGAAGCGGTCGAAGGCTACATAGAGTTGTTCGCTGAACCACGCTTTGAGTCGCGCACGCCTGCCTTTGTCGCGCGCGCGCTCGCGTAGTCGCGCAACGGCTCGACGATTGAAATCCGCTCTTACGTCGTAAGTATCAAGGAAGAGGTAAAGTGAGAAGAGCCCGAGTATGCGCGCAACTTTTGCGGCACGCAGCCAGCCACGAAGGTCTCTTCCCTTCAGAATCTCGTCAACTAGTTCTTCCGTTAAAGGTCGCACCTGTGCAGTCGGCTTTGGCGCCTGCGCGGTGCTCACTGCCAATCCGTTTCCATTACCATTCGTAGGAATTCTTTTAATTAATGCCTGATTTGAAGTCATTTTATATTAATGAGAGCATGTGCTTCGTGCCCGCTCGTTCGAAATAACTGTTAGCTCGCTCTACGTCCCTCGTTATCTGCCTTTTCAACTCGTCGATTGAATTAAACTTTCGCTCGTCTCGCAAACGGTACAGGAAACGAACACGCACCACATCGCCATAAAGGTCGCCGTCCCAGTTCATTACGTAGGTCTCGACCGAAGGTTCCACTGCATCCGCAAACGTCGGTCTCAGCCCCACATTTGTCACGCTGCGACGCCATTGGCCGTCAATCAATGTGCCCGTGACGTACACGCCATTCCGGGGTATGACGCGGTTGGGTGGGTGGAGGTTGGCCGTCGGAAAACCCAGTTTATGGCCTCTTTCCGCGCCACGTTCAACTTGCCCTTCCACACCGTAGGGACGGCCCAACATGCGTCTCGCAAGGTTCACCTGGCCGGCGGCAAGCAATTGACGAATTCTGCTCGAGCTCACTCGCACGACACGCAGTTTTACCTCCGGCACTTCACCGGCAACGAAGCCGAGCTCAGCGCCGACGCGTTTGAGTAGATCTATATTTCCCTCGCGGTCATGGCCAAACGCGAACCCCTTGCCGAGATAGACCTCTTTCGCGTGTAAACGATCGACAATCACATCGCTGAGAAAATCCGCGGCGCGGATTGATGAAAACTCTTTAGTGAAACGCACCACGATCGTCTGCTCGATCCCGAGAACGCCAAACGCTTCGATTTTCTGATCGAAAGTCTGCAGCAACGGCGGGGCGGATTCAGGATGTAACACCGCTCGCGGATGTGGATCGAAAGTGATGACAGTCGGCACTGCACCCACAGCACGCGCACGCTCAACTACAGTGCGCATGATCAACTGATGCCCGAGATGCAGACCATCAAACACGCCGAGCGTGAGTACCGTCGGTCGTTGAATCTCGGCGTTGTCAGTTCCGTGAAAGAGACGCATAGGAAATTTGGCAATCACTCGACTACCAATCCATCGTAAGCAAACTCGACTCCTGCCGGCAGTCTGGCGGAGTCGCGAGCGTGCTTGATGTCGTGGGCGATATGAGTAAAGAAAGTTCGACGCGGCTTCAACTGGTCTACGTACGCGAGCGCTTTATCAACCCACAAGTGCGTTGGATGTTCTCTAAAGCGCAGGCAGTCGAGGACGAGCACGTCTAAACCCTGCAAAGCTTCGACTGTCGCGGGTGGAATCTCGCTGAGATCCGTCAGGTAAGCAAAATCGTTGAAACGATAGGCCATCACCGGTAAACGACCATGGATTACTTCCAGCGGCGTGATCTCCAACTCTTTCCCAATGCAAAAACTCGCACCGGGCGTAACGATGTTCGGGATTACTTCAGGCAAGCCTCCACCAAAATGCGATGGCTCAAAGATGTACTTGAAGATACGTTTGATATCCACCCACGCGCGTTCGTTCGCGTAAACACCAAGCGCGCCAAAACGAAAGTTCAACGGCCTGATGTCATCAAGGCCAAAAATATGATCGGCGTGACAGTGAGTGATAAGAACGGCATCGAGATGTTTCAGGCCGAAGCGTAAAGCCTGCTGACGAAAGTCTGCAGACGTATCGACCAGGACAGTTCGTCCTGCTTCTTCAATGATGACTGAAACTCTCAGACGTTTGTCGCGAGGATCGTCTGAAATGCAGGTCTCACATTCACAACCGATTGACGGCACTCCGGTGGAAGTACCCGTACCTAAAAAGGTGAGCTTCATCTTCCACCAGTGATGTCGCTGCCGGAAAATCTTCGCGCCTGTTGAGGCGAGTTAACCAGCGACACATATTGCATCCGGAGGTCAGCCAGCAGCCCCTCGAGCATTCGCCTTTCCTGAGGCGTCAAATTCCCTTCCGTCTTTTTCTGCATCATACCTAGAACGTCGATCCAGTGCTTGCCCAGTTCGATATCGACCTCGCGCTGGTGCGTCACGGGATGTTCCATCATTCCCAATGCTGAAGCAGCATTCGAAGCTATCGACATCACGAAGCTAACAAAGCTCGCCGGATCGCGCGCGTCCGCGAGATCTTCTTCGGAAAACTCCTCTTCCGTCTCAGGCGCCGCTTCGGGTGAAGCGGCTGGCGGAACTTCGGGTTCGGGTATCGTCGCCTCGGGCGCTGGAGCAGGTGCTGCTGCCGCTTCCGGCACCGTGGCTACTTTAGGTTCGGGCTTCTCTTCAGGAGGCAGATCGCGTGGACTTCCGTCAGCATTGAAAAGACGCCGATCAGTAACTTTGAAAGTGGGTTGGTCCTCTTGCATGGCTTTATTAAAGCACAAAGACTCGAAGGCACGAAAACACGAAAAAGGCACTTTTTTGTTGCCGCCTTTGTGGTTCTTTCGCAGGCACTTTAGACTACCCGCATGCCTGCGACATTTAATGATTTGATCACCCTGATGGATCGCCTGCGTTCGCCCAACGGCTGTCCCTGGGATCGCGAACAGACTTACGCCACGCTTGCTCCGATGCTTCTCGAGGAGGCATACGAAGCGTTTGAAGCCGTCGAAGATGCGCGTGAAGGACGGCCGCGCGAGCTCTGCGACGAACTCGGTGATTTGCTGTTTCAGATAGTTTTTTATGCACAGGTGGCCAAGGAACGGGACGAGTTCACCATCGATGACGTCACCACCGCGATTCACGACAAGATGGTGCGTCGACATCCGCACGTGTTTGGCGACGTGACTGCCGACGATGCTGCGACAGTGTTACTGAACTGGGAGACGATGAAGGCTGAAGAGCGGCGCGCGGCAGGGAAAAGCGAGGAGACAAATTCTTCACTGCTCACGGGCGTCTCGTCCAAAGCACCGGCGTTGATGGAAGCACATCAGCTATCCACTAAGGCTGCGCGCGTCGGTTTTGACTGGAAGTCTGTCGACGACATCTTCGACAAACTACAGGAAGAGATCGAGGAGCTGCGCACCGCAATCAAGGACCACTCAGCACTCAAAGACGAAGCCAATCACGCGCGTGTTCGTGAAGAGATTGGCGATCTGCTGTTTGCCGCGGCGAATATCGCGAGACACATGCAGGTCGAACCGGAAGCGGCGTTGAAGCTGACGAATCGGAAGTTCAGGAAGCGCTTTGAATATATTGAGAACGCGCTGCATACACGCGGGCAGGCGTTTGATCAAACGTCAATTGATGAATTGGAAGAGCTGTGGCAGGAAGCGAAAAGGCCATCCACAGATTACACAGATAAATCTGCGTAATCTGTGGATAGGGTTTTGTCTTTAATCGTTGATCCTCAACGACTGCAGGATCGTCTGAAACGCATTCTCAAAACCGCGTTCGTTCTGCGGCGCGACGGCAATCATGTAGAACAATTGCCCGTTGCGTAGCTGCGTCGTGATCACGCGCACATTCTCCGGACGACCAGTCGCTTCGTTCACGTTGCTCAGGTTCACGAAGAGCGCCGTGCGTCCCGAGAGCGTTGTTCGTTGATAACCTCCACTGCGCAGGTTGCTATTTCCCTGTGCGAGACTATTAATGAACTCCTGCGTCGCACCTTGCAAGTTTCTATTATTCGTTTGCGCGACACCAAAACTTGCACCGTGTGTGTAAACCGCCTGGCCATTAACCGAGCCATAAGCACCCTCAGGTACAAACCAAACCGAACTGCCATCACTGACCTGGCGCCAGTTGTTCGGCACGTTTACCTGCACGCCACCGTTGAAGATGTTGTAGCTCTGGTAACGCGACGACGGATACGAAACGCGTCCGGTCGGCGGATTGCTGCTCGTCGGATAGTTACCGGTTTGTTCACCAGTTGGATAACGCTGTCCGGTGCGAGCTATCTCAGCCATCGATGGAGCCCGCTGCTGACCACGCAGTCGCTCCTGAATGCGCGCAAACTCACGCGAGTCGTTGCCGGATGGCGTAACACGCAGGTACTGCGCTTCCCTGTTGATGCGTGCATAACGATCGTTTGGACTCGGGTGACTGCTTAAAAATCCACCGCTACTGCCACCGCCCTGCGCTTCAATCGTGCGAAACATTTCTGCAAGGGCACGAGGATCGTAACCAGCATTGGCCATAATTCGCGCGCCAAGAATGTCTGCCTCGGTTTCGTATTCACGACTGAACTTCAGCAGGTAGACTGCAAACGGCGCCTGCGCCAGTTGGCCCACGCCTGGTCCACCCAGAATCGTTCCGGCGATTCCGGCAATGCCGCCAAGTATGCTGTACTTCTGACCCTTGGTTGCCTGCGCTGTACCATGTCGCAACGCGACGTGACTAATCTCATGGGCCATCACGCCCGCCATCTCAGCTTCGGTCTTTGCCGCTTCGATCATTCCACGGTTGACGTACATTGGACCACCGGGAAGTGCGAAAGCATTGATGTCTCTCGCGTTGACGACTTTGAAGTAATACTGGAATTCGGGATGTTGAAATTCAGAAGGAATACCGGCAACTAGCCGGCGTCCGACATTCTCGACATAGCTTCCCACTGCTGGATCGCGCAGTATTGGAAACTGACTTTCAGCTTCCTGCGCAGCCTGGCGCCCGAGTTTAATGTCGTCCTGAATACTGTATTTGTTGCTGTGATACTTGATTTGCGTCTGCGCCAATGCCGAGAACGGCATTACGGTGATCGCGACCAGCGCTATCCACGCAATCAAACTTTGTCGTTTTAACATCGATTTCTTACCTCCACCGATAACAGCATACTGCATTTTCATAGCCCATTTCGTGGGTCATGCACCAAAACGAAACGCAGAAACACCTGCCAAAGACCGGTTTCACTCCGTGAATATCGCACAAATCGCGCCCAACCGACCTGGACGGTTAGTAATGCAATGAAAATGCCAGATGGCCGGGGTCTACCCTCGATTGCGGGGTTCGATGTGGTCGTTAAACCATTGCGCAGGCTCCCCGAGCGCCGCGATGCGATGCGGTTCGCCCTTCCACACGCGAAGCATTGAGATAAGTAAAAAGAAGAATGCTGCGATTTTAAACAGTGTGCCGCCCAACGAACTGCCAGTGACGGTGCTGATCACACCAAAAAGCATTTGGATAATCAGGATCGCAATCTGTAAAGCCAATGCCTGTGAGGCGTGAAAGCGAACCTTTCCTTCTTTACGTGGCACCAGAAACAGCTCAAGCAGCGAGATCACGAGGCCGATGTAACCGGGAGCGTAGGCAAACGTCGTCGCCCAACGCTCCGGCACTCCTATACCGGCAACCGATCTTGGATTGGGAGCAACGCTGCCGGGGGCCTGATAGATACTCTGTCGCGACTGATATTGTGTCGGAGGCGCGTAGGTTGGTGGAACAAATACCGACGGGTAAGGTGCTTCGAGCGGAGGATTGTCGTAACGGCGAGTCGGTGCTTCAGAATAGACATTCCGGCGCGCGTTCTCGTTAGGCGAATCTCCGACTTCGCGAGTCGCGCCACCGACTTGTTGCGTTGGCGTCGAACCTCCGAGCTCACCCCAAACTTCCTCGGCTTTCCGCTCAACATCCGGATCAAGCGGGTTAGTATCGTATTTGTTCTTTTTCTCCATCTCCGCTAAAAGCACAACTAATCAACGATTAATGAAGAGGCTTTGTTTATGTCAATTCTTGTGCTTTTTTGCCTCTTTGCCATTAATCTTACTAGTCTGTGATCTCATACTCAACCTGTTGCCACCGCTGCTCTCGCTCAGAAATCAAAAAAGCCCTGATCACGGCGTTTAGACCACCGAGACCAATAATCAGGTATTTAGCCGACGGATAATAGGCAAGCCGCACGTCCGTTTCGGACGGACTGGGATCCGCTGCGCGTGGGTGGGAGTGATAGATCGCCAGCAGCTCCTCGCCGCGTTCGCGCATCTGCCTTTGCGCAGCGAACAGATCTTCGGGCGCTGCTTCGTAGCCTGATTCAGGATTTGGAGTGACGTTGCGAAGACGGTAAAGCGTGACCGCTTTGGTTTCAGAGACTCCGCCGATTAAGCCGCAACATTCCTCCGGGGCCGTTTCGCGAGCATGGGCGATCATTGCGTCCACATGTTCACGACGAAGTTGAATCGGCAGTGTGGTCAATCTTCGACGACTCTCAAGTGCAACTCTTGTAACTGTTTTGGATCGACTGCACCCGGTGCATCGATCATCAGGTCTGCCGCTGAGGCGGTCTTCGGAAACGCGATCACGTCGCGCATGTTGTCGGTACCGGCCAACACCATCATCAGTCGATCGATGCCGGGCGCGATTCCGCCGTGAGGCGGTGTGCCGTATTCGAGTGCATCCAGAAAAAATCCAAATCTCTCGCGAGCTTCTTCAGTCGACATTCCCAACGCTTTGAAAACGAGACGTTGCACGTCGCGGCGATGAATACGAATCGAGCCACTCGCCATCTCCACGCCGTTGATGACCGGATCGTAAGCTTTGGTGCGAATCTGAGCCAACAAATTCGTTTCGCCATTTTCGACTGCACGTTGCAGCAGGACGAGATCCTCATCGACCGGAGAGGTGAATGGATGGTGCATCGAATAATAGCGACCGTCCTCTTCGTGAAACTCAAACATCGGGAAGTCAGTCACCCAGAGCGGGGCATAAACGTTCGCCGGGATCAGGTTCTCGCGTCTTGCAACCTCGTTACGCAATGCACCTAAACTTGCGGCAACTACTTTTGGTTTGCCCGAAACGATCAAAACCCCGTCGCCTTTTTTTGCGCCTGCAAGATCTGCAATCCGCGTGACGACTTCAGCACCGAGAGCTTTCAATAGCGACGACGAAAGCTCGTCGCCCAACTTGATCCACGCCAGCGCTCCAGCACCATAACGCTTTGCAAACTCCTGCAGGTCGTCGAGTACCTTGCGCGAAGGCGTCGCACCGCCGGGCACAACCAGTCCCTTTACCTGCCCGCCGGATGATAACGCAGAGGCGAAAGGCGGAAACTCAGTGCCCTCGACAGCCTGTGCAAAGTCCTGCAACTCGAGCCCGTTGATACGCAGGTCGGGTTTATCGGAACCGAATCGGTTCATCACTTCTGCGAACGTGAAGCGTGGAAACGGCGTTTGCAATTCGACATTGATGAGTTTGAAAACAGAGGCAAAGAGACCTTCGATCAACGTGTAAACCTGATCGAGTGTCGCAAAGCTCATTTCGACATCGAGCTGTGTAAACTCCGGTTGGCGATCGGCGCGCAGATCCTCGTCGCGAAAACAGTGTGCGATCTGGAAGTACTTATCCACTCCTCCGATCATGCACAACTGCTTGAAGAGTTGTGGCGACTGTGGCAGTGCGAAAAACTTTCCAGGAAAAATGCGCGACGGAACGATGTAGTCTCGAGCGCCTTCCGGCGTGGACTTGATCAGGATCGGCGTTTCGATCTCGTTAAACCCGTGCTCGGTCATGTAACGCCGGATTTCGTTGAGAACGCGATGACGCAGAAACAGATTCGACTGCAACTGAGGTCGCCGCAGATCGAGGTAACGATACTTGAGACGCAGGTCTTCGCTGGCCAGCGCATCAGGACTCGCGTCGAGTTGAAATGGCGGCGTACGCGCATCGTTAAGCGTTAACAACTCCCGCGCGTGAACTTCTACATCGCCGGTCGCTAACTTCGGGTTTCGAGTGTTTTCCGCGCGAGCGACCACTGTCCCCTTGACCGCGATCACATACTCGCTCCGCAGCTCTTTTGCTTTAGCGTGTGCTTCAGCCGAATCTTCAGCGTTGAAAACGACCTGAGTGATACCGGCGCGATCGCGCAGATCGACAAAAGTAAGTTCGCCAAAGTCGCGCCGCTTCGCGACCCAACCCATCAGTACCACCTGCTTCCCAATGTCGCCTGGACGCAGGTCTCCACATGAATGCGTGCGTTCTAAGTTTCCGAGGTTATCCAACATTATCCGTGTAATCCGTGATTCAAATAGCCTGAGCAATTTCTAAACGATTTCCGCCGGGATCGCGAACGTAGAAGCGCGACCAGCCTGGTGTCGGCTGATCGTCGGGCAGAATCTCCACACCCGCGCGACGAAATTTTTCCTCAGCTTCGGCAAGACTTGCGACGGTGTAACAAACGTGTCGCTTGCTGATGCAATTCTCACCTGAAGGATTTTCGATCGAGAGGTGAAGCTGCAGCGGACCTAATTGATACCACGCTCCACCACGTCCACGAGAACTTTCCGGCTTGGGCACTTCCTGCAATCCCATCACGACGCCATAAAAATTCTTCGCTGCGTCTTCCAGCGGCTTGGGCACAGTGACATTGACGTGATGGATGTGCGCGTTCATTTCTTGTTTGCCATGCTCTGATTGAACTCCGCCGAACGATTTCGCGGAATGCTCAACGAGTTCCATCCGGCAGAGCGGTAGTGCTTCGCAAGAAAAACAATCTGACCGATGTGATAAGCGTAGTGCATCAATTGACGATTGATGGCTTGAACGACGGTGTGCTCCTCGCCACGAATCAAAACGACCTTGCCTAAATCTTCCGCACGCAGCGGCTCGAGCGCATCAAAAACGCATTTCCAGCCACGCTCCCAGTAAGCAATCACGTCGTCTTTCGTAGTCTGCGGTTCAATCACAAACTCCATATCGCGATTGCGATTGGGTTTTTCGCCGTCAGACGTCAGAAAGTCGGTCCAGCGCGAGAGCATGTTGCCGGCCATGTGTTTCATGATCACGGCGACGCTGTTTGATTCCTCATCGAGAGTTACAAAAAACTCTTCATCTTGCAATTGTGCAATCGCCTTTTCCGCGAGCTTCTTGTATGCGCGAAACGCTTTTAGCGCGTCGTCGAAATAGTTCTGAACAATAGCTTCACTTGACACATCACACTCCCCAGCGCCGAAGGCGCAGAATATGAAAGCCAGGGGCAAGCGCGAAACGAAGTGGAGCGCGTCGCCCCTGGAAAAAGATTCAAACTGGCGATCAGCCCTGAAAGGGCGTAATACAGCGGTGTCTATTTCGACCCTTCAGGCCTCGGCCTCGCTTTGGGATGTCTAACCAGGGGCGACGTGCTCCGCTTCGCTTCGCACTTGCCCCTGGCTTTCATGTGCCGCGCCTTTGGCGCTGCGCGAGTAATTCCCTTACGAGCTGCGCCACATCGGCACGCGTCACGGCTCGCTGTTCTCCACTCTGCATGTCCTTGAGCGCGACCAGGTCTTGCGCTTGCTCCTCTTCTCCCAGGACTGCGACAAAGGGAATGCGGAGCGACGACGCATACTTAAACTGCTTTCCGAGTTTGTCGGCCTCCGGATACAAATCGACTCGCAAGCCTGCGGCGCGAAGTTCCTGCGCTAACTTAATAGACTCCGCCACACTCTCTTTATTCCAGATCGTAACCATCACGTCTGCCGGCGAGGAATCCAACCACGCGGGAAACATATTTCGTTCACTCATTACGACGAGAATTCGTTCGAGACCCAAAGAGAACCCACACGCGGGCACCTCCTGGCCCAAAAACATCCCAACCAGATTGTCGTAGCGCCCACCACCGCCAAGACTGCCGGCAAGATCCTTTACATTGATCTCCATGATCGCGCCGGTGTAGTAAGAAAGTCCGCGCGCAATACTCGGATCAATCTTGATTCGCTGCGTGATGCCCATCGCATCCGCAAATTCCAGTATCGACTGCAACTCATCGACACCTTTGGCACCCAGTTCATTATCTTTCACAAACTCCACGATGCGACCAAGCACAGCCTTATTGAACGCCTCTTGCGCATTGTCCTCGGCTGCAATCTCGGCCGCGTGTTCGAGAGAACTCAAATCAGAAAAGAACCTAAGCAATCGATCGCCTGCGGATTCATCGATCTGACGCGCAGCAAACTCTTTCTTGACGCCGTCACTGCCAATCTTGTCCAACTTGTCCAATGCGATGAGCGCCGCATCGTGCTTGTCCAACGCGACACCCGCAATTCCGAGAATCCCTGTCAAAACTTTGCGGTGATTGAGTCGCACACAAAAGTCGTTAAAGCCAAGCTTCACTAAAACTTCACTGGCAGCGGCACAAATCTCCGCTTCGACAATCATTGACTGTGATCCAAGCACGTCGACGTCACACTGGTAAAACTCACGAAAGCGCCCGCGCGCAGGCCGGTCTGCTCGCCAGACAGGTTGGATTTGATAACGCTTAAAAAACTTCGGCAGCTTATCGCGATACTCCGCCACGACTCGGGCAAGTGGAACAGTCAAATCGTACCGCAACGCGAGATCCGCTTCGCCCGTTCCTTCATGAACACCACGCTTGAGTATCTTGAAGATGAGTTGGTTTCCTTCTTCGCCATACTTACCCATCAACGTTTCAATATTCTCGGCGGCCGGTGTCTCAAGTGGCTCAAAACCGTAACGCTCGTAGACGTCTTTGATCACACCAATGACGTAATCGCGTTTCCGAACGTCTTCGGGTAGAAAGTCGCGCATGCCGCGCGCTGGTTGTGTCTTTGCGGAAGGCATTACTTGAAAACGGAAAAACCGGCGTAGATCACAAACTGATTCAAGCCGCGATTGGAACCCTGTCGATCGCCGTTGGAGATGTGATGAAATCTCACCCCAATGTTCACTGCACGTCGCTCAGAAGTAAAGATGCGCACACCACCACCAGCTTCACCAACCCACGCGAATTGACCTGCATCCTCAATCGGCACCGATTTGTTGAAATATAGGAAACCGCCATTTACGTGAGCGTATGGATGCACTTTGCTGCCGTTTGCGAAATCGAGTTGCAAGCCCAACGGCGTGAATCCCGCACCATATGCCGTTTCGCGACGAAACGTAGTGCCGGCAGGCGTGACTGTGCGCGAGACAATAGTTCCCGTTGCCACTGCAACCGGAACCACGTCGAGCGTGTATTGCAATGCGAGACTGTCGTTCGCAGCTAACGTGCGTCCGTAACGTAACGCCGCAACAAAAAATTTACGATCGTCGGCTTCGTCATCACGCAGGCCGCCAAAGATCGTCGAGGCTTTCGGTGATCCTCCAGCCCAAAAACCCCATTCGTTGTCTCCTCGCTTGAGAAGAAACGGGTTGTCATCAGTTTGTGCGAACGCAGGCACGCAGGCGCACAAAGTAATCAAGGCAAGCATTAACCAACGTGTCATTTAGGAATCCTTTTTTCCGTTTTTCTTACTGCGTCTCTTTACGATATTCGTGAGTGTACTCAACGTAATTCTTCCAAAACACTTCCAGTCCCGCTACTTCTTCATCTGTCAGTTCCCGTTTCACTTTTGCCGGAAATCCCATCACCAGCGATCGCGGCGGGATAATCGTGGCGGGACTGACAAGCGACCCAGCCGCTACCAGCGACATCGTGCCGATGCGAACGTCGTCCAGCAAGATTGATCCGATCCCGATCAAGCAGCCGCGCTCGATGTAACATCCATGAAGCGTAACACTATGGCCCACCGTCACTTCAGCTTCAAGAATCGTCGGATGAGAACCGTTCCTGACGTGGATCACAGAATTGTCCTGAACGTTGGAACGGTCGCCGATGCGAATGTAATGAATATCACCGCGGACAGTGCAGTTGCACCAAATCGAGGCCTCTTCTCCAAGATGAACGTCGCCTATTACCTGGGCACTGGGTTCGACATACGCGGTCGGGTGAATCTGCGGGTGAACCCCACGGAACGGTCTAATCATGATTTTCCGAAGATAGTAACACAGGTCCTTTTGAGCTTTGTGCTTGGTATTTTGAACTTTGCTTGGTGTCTACAAAGCACCAAGTACCAAGTACAAAGGCCCTCAACGTATGCTAAATTGAGCCCATGACCCGACGCCTGCTTTTACTGGTGGTAGCGCTCCTTGCGACGTCGTGTACCGGCTCGTTATTTAGAGTAAAGCCCGTCAACGAACTACCGCCGTTACCGTCAAACACGCGCAGCGCGGATGCCGGAGGTGTAACGATTCGCGTGGCTCCGCTGCTCACAGACGAAGAGAGTCAGGAGTTGTTTGAAGCCAACCTCCCACTCAGCGGCGTTCTGGCGTTACGAATCGATATGGCTTTTCAGAGCGGCGTGCCTGTAGAGCTAAGACGTGCGCGATTTCGTTTGCGTGACAGTCAAAACCGCGAGTGGAAACTGCTGTCAGCAAAGAGTGCCGTCTCGCGAATTATGAAAGGGAATGGAGTGTTCGCCTACAATCCAAATTCACGCAAACAGTTTGAGAGCGAGATGAACGCTTACGCAATCGATCTGAAGACGCCGCTCTCATCCGGCGACTCACGGCGCCACGGCTTCCTCTTTTTCCAAACTCCCGACAAGCTTCCGGTGCGCTCAGGCCAACAGTTCACCCTGACGGTCGAGCGCCTCCCCCAACCAGCAACAATCACCATCAATTAAGAGAGGCACACAAAGCACAAATCTATGTGCCTTATGTGCCTCTTTATGGCTAACTTCGTCCTGTGCCTTTTCGCGGCTAACCCCTTGGACCAGTGGCCCTCACGGTTATTTCTGTTCCGGCAGTCAGATCGAGATCGTTGCGACCTTGAACGTATACCGATCCGGCGCCCGCTCCGGCGCCAATCACAGCACCGATTGCCGCGCCTTTACCACCACCGGCAATCGCGCCAATGATGGCACCGACTGCAGTACCGATCGCGGTCCGAGTGACTGTCTTGTTGGTTTGGTCGCTTTCGCGTACCGCACCTTCATTGTCAACCCGAACGACGTCGCCAGTCGGCGTGCGAACCGTCTCGAGAATACCGGCGAAGCGATAGCTTCGGCCATCTCGCATACGTATCGTGTCGAAATCGAGAGTCATCTCGGAGCGACCGGTAACTCGGCCGCCACGATTGATGCTCGACACGACGCCTTCAATCGTCGCACCGTCAAACTGGCCCGGCGAACGAACAGTCATCGTGAAGCGTTCGCCTTCGCGAGCGTTCTGCGTCGATAGATCATTGTTGAGCACCGCAACGAGCGACGTCCCATTTGGAACAATGAAGGTTCCCGTTGGGTTCGGTTCACCAACAGCGACTCCTTCGCGATTCGTGTCATAGATGTTCAACTGCGCTACGTCAGAAGTCCGATCGTAGTAAGTCCTGACCATGACTGGCTGATTAACGCGATCACTGTAAAGCGTGCGCGTTACCAGCAGCTCACGGCCGTCAGACGACGGATCGAAAGTCACTGTGAAATCGTTGGCACGCTCGCCAGTACGAGTAATAGACAACGTGTCACCCGATAGGCTGGAGCGGACACGAACTGTACGGCCTCCGCTCGTTGTCTCAACCTGTTCGCGACCGTCGGCGACGAAGTTGATCTGCGGGGCTCGAGTGGATGCGATCGTAATCGAATTTCCGCGACGATCGATCGCAATCATCTGCGGCGGATCCAATCGACGCAGCAGTGAGTCATAAACTCGCTGGCGTTCTGCAAGTGAAAGGTTTCTCGTCGCATTATCTACCGCAGTGCGCACGTCGTCACCACGGCTCGAGTTGAGTCGGAACGTACCAGTCAAATCTCGGCTGTTGCCAATTCCGCCACCGGTGTTGCCGCCGGGGTAAGTGGACCAGTTCGACGCGATGTTGAAAGCACTCGCGAGCTGATCGAGATCTGGCCTTAGTGTGTTCCAGTTGTTTTCCGTCTGACGAGACAACTGGCGATCGGCAATAAAGTTGTTCAGGAACGCCGCACGGTCCAGAACGTTGCGAGCATCAGAAGAACTCACTTGCCGGCTGTTCACGCGATTGCGTAGTTGCGTCAGCGCCGTCTCGAAGTCACTTAGCTGGCGCCGAATTTCATCGAGTGAATACCGATCGTTACTCGCGCGGTTCAAATCCTGGCGCAGATTGCGACTGAAGGTGGCTGACCGAAGGTTCAGCCGGTCTATTAGCTGTCGCATCTGAACATCGCTCAGGTTGTAATCGTTGCTTCCGCCTCCGCCAACGCTGCCCGAACCCCACGACACGTTGAGATTGTAGAAACTCGCGAGTTGATCGAGGTCAGTGCGGATTGCCTGCCACTCGCGCCGCGAGCCGGCGCCAAGGCGATTGGCGGAAAAGAAATTGTCGATCTGGGCGCCACGGTCCAGCACCGCTTGAGCGTCAGATGTACCCGTACGTCGCGTACCAAGCCGCCGATCGAGTTGATTTAGCGAACTCTCGAAATCAAGGATCATACGGTTGATGTCATCGACCCGATAGTTGTTTCGATCCGCAGCATTTTGCACTGCGCGCTGCAGAGAGTCGGTGCGCGTTTGAATCCGGCGCACGACATCCCGAATGGTTGCGTCGTTGGTGCCGAACTGTGCCATGCCTGTAGTAGCCATAGCCGCGGTCACCAGCGCTAATAGGAAGGTCGTAAAAATTGTTTTTCTGATTACTCTCATCTCTTCTCCTCCTTCAGACCCAGGGTCTGCATGTCAAACTTTGTGCCATGCGGGCGGTATTTCAGCTTGGCTGGGTGTATTAAAGGGAGAACCCGGGCGTCGGGACAGGCTGAAAATGATACGTACCGCTGACTCACCTTCAAACAATGCCGAGCAAAATGGCAGTAGTTTGAGGATTTAGTGCGGTAGCATGCAAAAGCTGTAGTAACTGGAGTGGGAACGCGGATTAATTATGCGTTCATGGAGGAAAAGGTAAGGCTCGCGTTCGGAATGAACCTTTTGGGATGGTCGGCGGAGTCTCACGCAAAGACGCAAAGACGCTGAAAAGGGGTTCCTTTCCTTCTTTGCGTTCTCTGCGTCTTTGCGTGAAATGCTTTTTTACGGCTCGGGCGGTGCAGGCTTGTCAATCCCGCGCTCGCGGTTGAACACTGATGATGGCAACCAGGCTGGCATCGCTTCATCGTTAGCGGCTCGCAGTCCCATCACCAGCATCACGCCAGCGATGGTGCGTGGTCCAGTCCAGTCCCAATCGGGCCGCACGACATCGGTCGGCTGGTGATAATCAGTCTTCTCCCACTTCTTCAGACGATCCATCCATGCTTCCTTCGCACCATCTGGCGCACCCAGAATCATGATTCCCGGAATACCTTTCTTCACAAAGTAGTAGTGATCGGAACGGTAGAACGTTCTCTGTTCCGGCCTCGGATCCGGAATCACTTTCAAGCCACTCGCTGCGGCAACTTCATTCAGCAAAGCGCCAAGTGACGAGTGCTCAGCGCCATAACCGACAAGCACTTTCACTGGTCCATAAACTTCCGTTCCCATTCCATCGAGGTTCAGATCCGCAGCGACCTGTTTGATTTTCCATGTAGGGTTCTTCACCCAGTGATCCGTTCCGTAACCGCCGTATTCTTCTCCCGTCACAGCGAGAAAGATAATGGAACGTCTCGGTTTCGTTTGCGCTTTCGACATCACTTCGGCAATTGCCAACATCTCGGCGACACCGAGTGCGTTATCTGCAGCGCCGTGATAGATCCGATTGTCATCAGAAAGTCCGTAAGCATCGTAGTGAGCTGAATAAACAATGGCTTCCGCTTTTAATTTCGGATCGGAACCCTCGAGCAGTCCGACAACGTTATTGCCGACGCCTTTGCTCTTCTTGAGCTTCACCGTGATCGTCGCCGTTTCTTTCAGATCTATCGGCGTGAAGTCTTCGCCTTTCGCTTTGGCTAAAGCTTCTGCGAGGGTGAATCCGGAGGCCGCAAACAACTTTTCCGCGCCTGCTTCGCTAATGCTTATGAACGGCGGCAGGAAATCAGGCATCTCGTCTCCACCGTCGGGCTCGATTTGCCGTCGCGATAGGTAATCAGCCAGTTCTGGGAAGGTGAGGGTCTCGGTGTTCTGCCCGATTATCACAATTCCGGCCGCCCCGCGTGCAATCAGCGCGCGCAGCACGTTCCCCTGGGCCTGCGCTTTCTTCCATTGCTCCTTCCCGATCTCGGGTGGAGGTCCGTCACGCAGTACGACGATCTTTCCGCGCACGTCGAGGCCCGCTAGATCGTTTCGCTTGAGGAATGGAAGCGAGGTTCCGTAGCCGACGAAGTAGATCTTCGTGTTGACGTTTTCGTCACCACTGTACGGTGGCATCACGAAGAATTCTGAGCCCATCTTGAGGCTTTGATTGCCCATGGTGAACGCTGTTTGCGGTAGAAACTGTGTCTCTCGGAACTTGATTGGTTGAAGATAAGAGTTATTTGCGCCGAGTGGCTTCAGTCCGAGTTTTGCGAAACGATCAGCGATCCAGGTGGCCGCTTTGTCGCCACCGGGTTGCGCCGTACCTCGGCCTTGCATTTCGTCAGCGGCGAGCGCGTTGACTGTTTCTTTGATGGTTGCGAGGCTGACGCTATCGACAAGTTGCTGCTCGGTGGTCGAGAGCGCGCGAGCCCCTGCTGGAGCCGTCGCCTGCGTCCAGCCGAACGCGGTCGAGGTGACGAGCAGAATTGCGAGTACGACTGAGAGATATTTTTCTTGATACTTCACTTGCTTTTAGTCCTTCTATTACGAAAACGGGGCGGCCACGCAGAGCCGCCCCAATGGTATTTATTAGCAGAATATCAGTCAGCCTGTCGATCCAAATCCTCCGGCGCCACGCGCGGTCTCATCGAGATCCGTCGCCCACTCAGCTTCCGGCGTGATGATCTGCTCAACGATCAACTGACAAATCTTACTCCCTGCTGGCAGGTTAATCGTTTCATCGCCAGTGTTATAGAGCAAACAACAAACCTCACCACGATAATCAGAATCGATGACCCCAGCCAGCACATCCAACCCATTCTTCACCGCCAACCCGGATCGCGGCGCCACCCGCCCATAAAACCCCTGCGGTATCGCCACCGCCAACCCCGTCCTGGCCATCACCCTTTGCTTAGGTTCAATGCTCAAATCCTCAATCGAACAAACATCCAACCCCGCCGCCAGCGCACTCCCACGCTTCGGGAGCACCGCACGCGAATCAAGTTGTTTGAAGCGAAGTGCGTTCAGTGTAGTAAGCATGTTCCCGTCTACATCTTTGGCAGTGTGACGCCGCGTTGGCCCTGGTATTTGCCGCCGCGATCTTTGTAGGAGGTTTCGCAGACTTCGTCGGATTCGAAGAAGATTACCTGGGCGACGCCTTCGTTGGCGTAGATCTTTGCCGGCAACGGTGTGGTGTTTGAGAATTCAAGGGTGACGTAGCCTTCCCATTCGGGCTCAAACGGCGTGACGTTCACGAGGATGCCGCAGCGTGCATAGGTGCTCTTGCCAAGGCAGATCGTGAGCACGTTGCGCGGGATGCGGAAGTATTCAACGGTGCGGGCTAACGCGAAACTATTCGGCGGAATGATTACTGAGTCGCCTTTGATGTCGACGAAGTTCTTCTCGTCAAACTCTTTTGGATCCACGATGGTGCTATTGATGTTGGTGAAGAGTTTGAACTCGTCTGCGCAGCGAATGTCGTAACCATAACTCGATGTCCCGTAAGAGACGATTCGCTTGCCATCGACGAGCTTAACCTGACCGGGCTCGTACGGATCGATCATGCCGTACTCGTCGGCCATTCTTCGGATCCACTTATCTGATTTGATGCTCATTTATGCTTCGTATTTGAGTTGGAAGTAGAAGAAAACTGAACCCGATTCGTCCTGTAGGGACGACATGTTTATAGCTTTCAATTCAACAAACCTTCTCGCTCCGTTAGGAGCGAAATGTAACAACATCGCGCTCCTATGGAGCGCAGCCAATTCTTAATAGAACGATACTATATACATCTCGTCCCTAACGGGACGAATCAAAACAGTCGGTCATTCTAGACTTTCAAAGAACAAAGCACCAAACACCAGTCCAAAATAAAACAGAACTACTGCGACGCCCGTCTGATGTTCACGGTTCCATCGCCAACTGTGAACTTGAAGGATGCACCACCGACTCCGGCGCGTGCGCGGACGGTGCGTTCTGTTATGCCGGGTTTTTCACGAGAGGTGAGGCCTTCGAAGGTGTTTACGATCTTGCCTGTGCGCAGGATGTCGGCGTCGATGTCGCCGCTGAAGCCTGGCTGTAGGTCGACGTTGATAGTTCCTGAAGCGATGCGAATGTCTGCGCCGGCGCCGCGCCAAGTTCGCGCCGGGATCGCAAAGGTTATCGAACCTGCAGTGACAGTTGTGGAAACAGTGCCGCCCGTGAGAGTGAGTGCAGTGTCGCTTTCAGTCGCGCTAACTCGCAACGCGCCTTCCACACCTGAAAGCTTTACCTGGCCGTGACCCGCGTTCACCTCCAAGTCAGTATTAACCGGAACACGAACTCGATAGTCGATCTTCCAAGGCAAATTGAGCAGCTTCTTCGGAAAGTTCTTCGCCGATTTCTTCATGAAGGCGCGATCGTGTGTGCCGGTCGTGAGTATGCTGATGTGATTCAGGTCTTCATCAAAAACAAAAGTATTCACTTTAGCGAGCTGGTCCAGGTCTGCTTCGGTTGGACCTTTGAGCTCGATGTTGGCCGTCACTTCAACTTCATTGCGCTGCCAACCTTCCACAGTAACTGAACCGCGCGGCGCCGCGATCAGAGTCACAGTTCCGCCGTAAGAAAACCGCGCTGTCTCACGTCGCGTCGAAGTGCGTGTCAGTAGTTGAATCTCAGGCGCGACTGTCTTCTGCGAATAGACAGGACTGACAAATATTAAGAGGACGAAAAGGATTTTCAATTTGGCCATTGGACCTCATAGTAGCCTCGTTTCATACATTCGAAAACAAAAACCTGGTGGGGTAATAGTGTGTTGCTCGAACATTGCTTAGGTCCCGGAGGGACCCAAGTTTATAGCTACTACGCTACTACCCTTCCCCAGAACCCCGCTTCAGCGGAGCGCGATGTGTCCGTGTAACACCAACATTCGGCTCCGCTGGAGCCGTAATTTTTTAGGCCGGTAGCTATAGACATTTGGTCCCTCCGGGACCTAAGCAATGTTCGAGCAACACACTATTACCCCACTACTAACAAAAAAAGAACGCTGCTCGATCGCAACGTCCTCAACCTGTGTCTTGCCATTGGAACTGCGAAGCTTATCTTCGCAGAAACGTGATCTGACCACTGAAATTAATGATCGACACGGAAGATCGGCCGTCACCGACGTCGCCGACATACTTTCTTCCGTCCTGTGTCTTGAAGTTGTTATTCCAGAAATCATTCAACGCGATCTTTCGTGCTGGCGATGCAGCCTCGAGGCGGAAGGCCGAGTTACCCGGAATACGAATCGTTATGTCGCCCTTGTTTGACTTGAACTCGTAAGTGCCACCGCGCGAGAACTCGCCGTCGAAAAATATGTTGCCGATAACATTTTGCGCGATGACGTGCGACGCAGTCACATTCGTCAACTCGATGTCGCCTTCCGACGAAACGTACGCGCGCACCAATCCACTGCGAAGATTTGAGACACTGATATTGCCACGCCGAGTTTCCAGATCAACGGATGAATTAACCGGCACCTGCAGTTTGAAATTGATATCGCCAACATCGCCCTTGCCACGATTGTCGCTCATGACATCAACTACGAGGCTGTCATTCACTTGTTTGGGAACTACGTGAGCGCCCTTCGATTCAATCGTTGCTGAAAGACGAATCTCGTCTTTGTTCCACGACTCGACGACGATCGTGCCGGAGATGTTTCTCAACTCGACACGAACATTCTTTCCCGCCGGATAGCGTTTGGAAAGTTGTTGTTGCGCGTTGATGGTGAAAGAGGCGAAGGTCAGTGAGAGGAGAGCGCCAACTGCGAGTAAGCCGGCGCGCACCGAGGGCCTCTGGGTTAGAAATCTCGTTTTCATTAGAGTGGGGCGAAGTCCTTCAGGAATTGAAGTTTAATTTTCAGCGACTCGTTGAGCAGCTCTTCGGACACATTGTCGTGTGGCTTCTGTTTCAGCTCATTGAGCGAGTCTGCGACTTGCTGATCGATCACTGCCAGCGTGTCATTAAAATTCGCGCGCATTTCAGGAGTCCAGTGAGCTTTTCTCAGCTCAACGCGTTGATTCCAGTACTCAATCGCCTGCCGGTGTCTCCACATCAGGTCGTTTACATTCGACGCTTCGACTTCGGGCGGAGCAGCCGGCACACCATAACCACCCCAGCGACGCAGACCCACGACTGTTGCAAGCGAAACCAACAACACAATCGCCACAGCGGACGCTGCCAGTTGCGGCAGTGAAAGTTGCCAACTCTGGCCCATCAACCTGCCAAAGAAGGAAGTTTGGCGCTCGGTATTCGCCGCAACGCGGCTCGGCAGCTCGGCTTCGATGGAGTTACGAATGCGCAGCCACAGCGCGTGTTCGTTTGGCGGCGTTGCGTACTCTTCTCGCTGAGTGCGGGCAAAACCAACAATCGACGCGAGGTCCTGGCGCACGCCGTCGCAATCCAAACACTCTTTCAGGTGCGTATTAAGTGTGAACTCATCTCGCTGGCTAATCGATCCATCAATCAGATCCTGGATGAGTTCCTGACATGTCTCGCAGTTCATTGCTTACCACCTTCGTCCTGTCTCATAAATGCGCACAATTCGAATCAAAACTTGTCTGACAGAACCTAAACCCGGTTGTCATCAATCAAGGGAAGACTGCGTTTGAAGCCGGTGTTGAACAAACCAATTTGTTGGCTCATACCTTCGAGGCTATTCCGCCAATTTCTGTTGCCTCAAAAGTCCGCGCAATTTCATCCTGGCTTTGTGTAACTGCGACTTCGAAGTTCCTACCGAACACCCAAGCATCCTGGCAATTTCCTCATGCTCGTGACCTTCGATGTCGTGAAGCGTAAATACCGTTCGATAACCGGGCGGGAGTTGAGCAATTGCTTTATCCAACGCTATCCGGTCAACTACAGGCATGGAATTGGGGTTTTCCGTGCCTTTTACTATCTGAATCGGCGTTTCGCCATCCTCAGTCGTCGATTCCATACGCACGCCGCGTTTGCGGAAGTGCATCAACACCTGGTTGACGGTGAGACGGTGTAGCCAGGTAGTAAAAGCGGACTCGCCCCGGAAACTACCGATTTTTCTAAAGAGCTGAATGAAGACCTCCTGTGCGAGATCTTCTGCCTCCGAGACGTTCCCGGTCATTCTTAGACAGAGCGAATAGACGCGGCGATTGTGGCGCTGGTAAAGCTCTTCGAAAGCAACCATGTCGCCATTGGCAGCTTTCTGCGCCAGCTCAAAGTCTGTCTTTTGCGGTGTCTCGGTTTCGGCTGCGGTCACGTGACGCGTAATTCGGGCAAGCTCGGAAGAAATTTCACAAAACTTCAGGCTTGTTTGGCACGATGTCACGGTTCCGCGAGTTTCAAGGGAGCAGCACCAGTTCCTTAGATTGCCCGCGTGGGGATGCGGTGCGAAGGTCCAGTACCCTCAACGCGGCTGTGATGCGGCGCTTCGCGCGCGTCGTTGCCTTACCCGACCCTAAAAATAGTGATTTCCCCAGCCGAATCAATACTTTCGTACGGCTGGATTGCAGGATAGGTGAAAGCCACTGGTGCTGACAAGCGCGGATTCGGATCTAGGGTTTGAGGAATTTCTCGACCAGCAGCACCGGTTCCCACTTATCGCCGTTGCGAGCGCTCCCAAGCTTGATCAAAAAGAGCTCCACTGTGTCGCCTTTACTCAATTCTTCTTCAAATCTTGATAGAAATTCTTTTCTGACTGCGAGCCAATATCGTTGACCATTTTCGCTGAAGACTACTTCTCGTTGGTAAGGAGCAGTGTAAGTCTCCGGAGCGCCCGCATACCGATTCGCCCACGCGGCGATAGCATTTTTCGTACTTGTACTGACTGCTCGGGAAGTGTATCCGTAAACAACCTTCACTCGCGTGGGAAAGATCTCTCCCTGGATGACCACATTTCTGTTGAAAGTCTCGGCTGAGGTCCCTTTCAATTGTGAGATTTCGCTTAGCGTTCGTGGGGTGTAATCTGCTAGCTCCCGCGGCTTCTTTGGACCGCCTTGCGCAAGTATGCTTGTCGTTAACGCAAACGTTACGAGTAGGCTGAAAATAAATTTGGCTTTCATAGATGGCTGTTCTTCCTCGGCAGATTCTATCCGGTTTGGTGGTCAGGTCCAATAAGTTCGGTCCAAAGAGCGATAGCCAACTGCTTCTGAAACGTGTTCGAATTGATTGCCTCCGCGCCTTCCAGATCCGCGATGGTGCGGCTCACCTTGAGAATGCGATCGTAAGCACGCGCGGATAGACCTAATCGTCGCATCGCGGTTTCGAGCATCTTTTCGCTGTGGGAATCGATCTGGCAAAAGGCACGAATCATGCGCGGAGTCATGGCTGCGTTTGAAAAGATCTTCTCCTTTGCGAAACGACGATGTTGACGTTCGCGCGCATTGATCACACGGTCGCGAATCACCGCGGAGCTATCGGTTTCGGATGAAGTCTCGCCGCGCAGCTCACGAAACTTCACCGCCGGCACGTCGATATGAATATCGAGGCGATCCAACAACGGTCCGGAGATCTTTCCCACGTAGCGTTGAATCTGATTTGGTGAACAACGGCATTCGCGGCTTGGGTCATTCCAAAAACCGCAGGGGCAAGGATTATCACGAGACTGATCGGATCTGGATTCCTCTGAACATAGGTGCCTGATAAACAATCTGCCCGCACAAAGGGATCACCCGCAGCCTTTAAGCTGCGGGCGATGTTTATCTCCGCCGAGCACACCTAACATCCGAATCTATTTATTTGGTCACACTCCTCAGTTCTGCTTCTTTTGCTTTTTACCCTCTCTTTGGTACATACCTTGTGCATCAGGTCCAAAGAAGACTTTGACCACTTTGACCTTTTCTTTATTGTCCGTTAAATATGCCGTTATCCTCCAGAGAGGTGATTCCTAGTCCAATCACCTACGTCGTGCAGATTTTCTCAGTGCTGCGTGAGTTGCCCATCCGACGAACGACTTTGCTATTGACAGCGCCTACAGCTTGGTGTTAACAACTGCCATCGCTCACGAGCCGTTTTTACCAAGTCTTTTATGAACCTCATGCACAATCATTCACTGAGCCATTTCGTAGACATCCGTAATCGGGAGGTCACTAATGTGCAAGAACTCCGACAGTTTAGGAACACCGCCCATTGCTGCGTCTGCTGTTAAAAACGGGTCAACAAGTCGGCCCGAAGTATTGACTGGAGAGGAATTCATCAATGCCGTTCGTCAGGGGGTGGTCCGTGACTGGAACGGATACCAGATTTCGGGTGACGTGGACCTCACGGGCGAGACTATAGAAAAGCCGCTAAAGATCCAGGGCGCTGTTTTTACCGGCACGGTAAATCTGAGCCAAGTTCGGTTTGAACGCGGAGTTGATTTCGCTGGGTCTCGTTTTCAGAAGCTGATCTTATCGGACACACGCGTGGAAGGGCCGCTGACGCTGAATAATGTTGTTATCGGCGTTGAAACAGCGTACGCCCCCGATGTGAAGATGATCCGCCAAACCGTTGCGGAGTTCGATAATGTGCGCATTGCAGGCTGCGTAAGCATGATGAAGGCCATCGTATTCGGTGGGCTATCCTGCAATTATGCCGAGATCGAAGACGATTTCTCTATCGATGGGGCAGAGATATACGGAAACCTATCTCTTCGGCATACCAGCTTAGGCGAACTCCGCACTGACAAGAACTTGGATGCCGGGGGTGCCGAGGACCAGCCGTGCCGCGTGCATGGCACACTTGATCTCACTTCAGCCTCTATAACCGGCGACGTCCGCCTCGTCGGTATCGTTATCGGCGGAGAATTGTTAGGGCAAGCGGCGAAGATCGATGGCAACCTCCTATGCAGGGTCAAAAAGAACACCCGTTGCGAGGTAACTAAGAGAGCATGGATGCTGGGCATTACTGTTATCGGAAATGTTGATATCAGTGGTGCTCATATAGGCGGTGATCTGATTATGCAAAACGCGAACATCGGACAAAATTTCTTGGGAAGGATTTTGGGTGGTTTTCAATCCCAGATTGATGGGAACACCTACTTGAACGGCGTTCGCATACGTGGCGCAGCTGAATTAGCGGGAGTGCTTCTGCGAGGCGAACTCAACTTAGATGGCGCTTCTATAGACGGGGGCTTTATAGCAGCTTTTGATGTCGATGATGAGGCCGACTGGCAGATCATACAGTCACGGGTCGGCGGCAGAATTCACGGCACGGCTGCGACGATTAGTAACCGCGTGATGCTTATGGGTCTGACCGTCGGCCCTATAGATGGCGCGGTGGGCGACTCCACGGTCAAACAGCGAGGTGTACACTTCCCTGGAGCGCACATTAAGGGGGAGTTCTCGCTATATTCGGAGAATTTGGTCTCGGAGATTGTGCAGTCAAAGATAGCGGGGTATCGGGCGAGAGAGATATCGCCCGAAGTGGAGCGCGCAGTGTTCCATCAGGCTCGCCAAGAACAGACCTTAATACAAGGTGATCTTCGTCTAACTAGAGCCCAGGTGTCTGGCGATATTTGCTTGAGTGGAGTCACTATCGAGGGGGAGTTGGACTTACGAGACGCAATTGTACGGGCCAATATCAATTGCAAGCCAATCGAATTCGGTCCGGGAGAATCACCTCTTCGTGCGTCGGTATATCGAGCGGACTTAGAGACGTTGGATATGACTGGTGATATCAATCTCACGGGGCTGACTATTAATGGCAGACCACCGGCTGGAAGTGATGGCGACTTGATCCTGCGAGCCGCTCGGATCCGTGGTCGTCTGGAATTATATCCGGCTATGGACGACGGAGACCCTCTAATGGATGATCCCCATTACACTAACAAGATTACCTACATTCATGACGATCTGCGGATAAACGCGGCAGAAATTTCGCACGTTATTATTTCTCGCAAAAATTTTCGCGAAATCGAAGAAAAGGCCACGGAGAAACAAGTCCGAGTCGGGATGGAACGGGCAACGATCGGGCGGCTGCAGATTATTAAGCCACTGCCCGGCAGGCTGGACTTAAGCAACCTTAAAGTGAACCGCTTGGATTCGCTAGAGGATCCTTCGATCTATCAGAACATGGTCACGAACTCCTATCCTTTTAGGAAGAGCAACTATCTTGCAATCGAACACCAACTGCGGAACGCCGGATATAACGCAGAGGCAGATAAAGTGCATGTATTGATGCGCCGGCACGATCGACCTCCTCTCAGAAGTTTTCCGAGATGGCTCTTAGATGTGTTCCTGCACCTCACGATCAAGTACGGCACAACAAGCGTACCACTGATCATCATCATGCTTCTTTGGTTTGGCGTTTCTGTCTGGATTTTTAGTGACCGCAATCGCGTGGTATACGACGCCCCTCAACCTGATAAGCCCCAGATGTCTATACCTCCTGAAAGCTGGAGCAGAGGTGATTCCGCTCTTTTTGCAGTGCGCTTGCACGTGCCGATTATTTCTCTCGGAGTGGAGGAAAAAGCCAAACCTAAGGGAACAGGTTGGAAGGCATATGCGATGACCGTGGTGGCATTAAGCTGGGTGATGTGGCCGCTGTTAATTGCCAGCGCGTCAGGCCTCATTCGAAAGCGGGAGTGACGAAACACTCGCGGATCATTGTAGGGCTCTCGTCTAAACATGCATGCGGTTGTTACCCATGTGGCTAATGAAAGTTGTTTCTCTCGTGCCCGCCAGCGGGGCGGGGCCAGGATGAACACTAACTCGATCAGGAGTGCACAGCACATGTATATGAACGGCGCCATCCATGGGGAACAGCAACAAGAGCAGGTTGTGCATCAGTCGAGTAAGGCGTTTATACGCCCCTTTTAGGCCCTAGTCATTGTGCTACCAACACGCCAGGTCGTCGGATGAATTACACCACAAAGAAAACCGCGAGTTCCTGAGTACTGTAAATTCTACGTCCAATAAGTCCGATCGAGTGAACGATAACCCACAGCTTCGGAGACGTGATTCGAGCTGATTGCTTCCGCACCTTCCAGATCCGCGATGGTGCGGCTCACCTTGAGAATGCGATCGTAAGCACGCGCCGAGAGACCTAATCGTCGCATCGCGGTTTCGAGCATCTTTTCGCTGTGGGAATCGATCTGGCAAAAGGCACGAATCATGCGCGGAGTCATGGCTGCGTTTGAAAAGATCTTCTCCTTTGCGAAACGACGATGTTGACGTTCGCGCGCATTGATCACACGGTCGCGAATCACCGCGGAGCTATCGGTTTCGGGTGAAGTCTCGCCACGCAACTCGCGAAACTTTACCGCCGGCACGTCGATATGAATATCGATGCGATCCAACAACGGTCCGGAGATCTTTCCCACGTAGCGTTGAATCTGATTTGGTGAACAACGGCATTCGCGCGTCGGGTCATTCCAGAAACCACAGGGACAAGGGTTCATGGCCGCTGCCAGTACGAATGAAGCCGGAAAAGTCAAAGACATTGAAGCGCGACTAATCGTGACTTGTTGATCTTCGAGCGGCTGTCGCAAGACTTCAAGCACACTGCGATCAAATTCCGGCAACTCGTCAAGAAACAACACACCCTGATGTGCAAGTGAAACTTCGCCGGGCCGCGGCATAGTGCCGCCGCCAATCAAACCAGCATCACTAATCGTGTGATGCGGTGAACGAAATGGGCGCTCAGTGACAAGTCCCGCACGTCCCGTTAATCCCGCAACCGAGTGAATCTTCGTCAACTCGAGAGCAGCGTCAAACTCGAGCGGCGGCATGATAGTTGGCAGACGTTTCGCCAGCATCGTCTTGCCAGAACCCGGTGGACCAATCAAAAGGATGTTATGCGCACCCGCAATCGCAATCTCCAAAGCCCGCTTGGCTGACATTTGTCCACGAACTTCTTTGAAATCGACACTGTAATGACCGGTCCGTCGCAGTATCTCGTCGACATCAACCTTCATCGGTTCGGGCGGCGTCGAGGAGCGTAACTCCGCGATAAGACTCACGGCGCTGCGTAGATCAGCAACCGGATAGACATTGACGCCGGAAACGACGGCTGCCTCTTTTGCATTCTCCTCCGGCAGAATTAAATGCCGGATCGAACCCTCACGCGCGAGCATCGCGATCGGCAGCGCACCCTTAATCGGGCGCACGCGTCCATCGAGCGAAAGTTCACCAACGCAAAAAACGTGAATCAGATTGTGCGCTTCGGCGAGTTCGCCATTCGCGCCGAGAATTCCGAGTGCGATTGGCAGATCAAAGCTCGCGCCTTCCTTTCGCACATCTGCTGGAGCGAGATTGATAGTGGTCTTTTGAAAAGGAAAGAAGTGACCGCAGTTTTGAATGGCAGCCCTAATGCGCTCACGCGATTCGCGTACGGCGGCGTCGGGAAGACCAACAATCGTGACGGGCGGCGTCTGATCGGTTTCACCACGAACCGGAGTTAGATTGACTTCGATGTCGACCAGATCCGCGTCAATTCCGTAGACGGCGGCAGAGAGTGTGCGAAAGAGCATGTGAGGCGGCTCCTAATTTGAGAAATGAGTATCCACAGATTACACAGATTCTTTAAGATCAATCTGTGTAATCTGTGGATTCGAATACTGATTAACGACGCCGTGAAGGGGCAGTCGCTGTCGATGGAATCTTTATTTCCTGACCAGCTTTGAGTTCAGAGTCAACCGGAATTCCGTTGAGTCGCGCAACGTCGTTAGCGTCGAGGCTACGTGCAGCTGCAATGCTGGCGATCGTATCGCCCTTGCGAGCACGAACCTTGTTGAGTCCCGCCGGCGCAGACGTCTCATTCGCAGACGATCTTACCCACTTAGTGAGTCTGAGGCTGCTACTTGGCGCAACGAGTTTTGTAGTTGACTTCAGATCAATGCCGGCGTTCAGCGATTGAAGCTGAGCGGCGTTGAAGCCGGTTCGATTCGCAATGCTCTGCCAGTCTTCACCCGGCACCACCGAAATCAATCTTGCAGTCTCACGCTTCTCAGGAGCAATCTTCTGAATTAAAGCCGCAAACTGTTTCGCGCGACCGGCCGGAATACGAACGTTATAAGAGTCGCCACGCGGTGTGATTTCGCGCTTCAACTCCGGATTCAAGCTGCGAATGTTATCAACGTTGCTGTCAGAAGCGTCAGCAATCAACTGCAAGCTGGTCGCAGTTGGCACCTGAACCACATCGTACGACAGCGGTGCATCCGGCTTGATTCCTTTGAATCCATATTTTTCCGGATTCTTGGCGATCAGGATTACGGCCAGAATGTTTGGCACGTAGTTTCGAGTTTCCTGTGCGATGTACGGATAAATCGTCCAGAAGTTGGCTGTGCCCGCGCGAGAAATGGCGCGATCGATATTTCCGGCGCCCGTGTTATACGCGGCCATCGCCAGTTCCCAATTGCCGTTGTAACGCTTTGCCAGATCTTTCAAGTGGCGAGCCGAAGCACGAGTTGCCTGTTCATAACTGTTTCGCTCGTCGATGTATGCATTTTGTCGCAAACCATACATACGACCGGTGCTCGGAATGAACTGCCACAACCCCGATGCTGCTGCCCACGAAACGGCCTTCGGCTTCCACGCACTTTCAACCTGACCCAACCAGGTGACATCGAGCGGAACACCTTCTTCCGCAAAAATCTTTCGCGCCAACTTCATGTACTGACCTGAGCGGCGCAAACCATTCTCCATGGTGGAACGATTACGGCCCTGGTAGTAATTGATGAATTGCTGAATTAGCGGATTAAGAGTGAACGAAAAATTGACGTTCTTCTGAGCCTGCTCCAACGCCACGATATCTTCATTTGACACTCGCTGTTCGTTCTCAGTGAGAACCAGCTTGCTCAACTCATCGAGTGGCGAAGGTTCAAACTTCTGATCGCGGAAACCGACCTGCGATGGAGGTGGAGTCTTCTGATCCTGAGTCTGTGTGTTCTGAGCAACGAGTTGTGTATTTACCGGAGCGGTGTTCGGTTGTTGCAGCGGAACTTCTTCTCGATAGATGCGCTCCACGAGCTCGAGATAGTAAGTTTGCAAACGCTGGCTTGCCCTGACATCAAATCCCGATTCAAGTATCGAATCGATCGCTTTATCAAATTCTTCGCGAGCCTGATTACGCTTGCTGTCTTCGAGGTTGAGCTTACCCTTGCGGAAGTGATCCTCCGCACGCGTTATGATCTGTGCGATGCGTCCTTCAGACTGTTCAACTTCAGTTGGGATTGTTCTCGCAGAAGAAGCTACTGGAATCTGAGCAACGGAGGTTGCCGCCGAAGCGGCGAGCGCCATTAGTAAAGCCACACAGGCTTTCAGACGAGGAAAGCTCGCTGACATCAATTCGTCTTACTCCTTAAATTGTGCGGTATCTAATGGCTCCTCTATGATTTGAACTGCAGGACTCGCCGAAGGAGCCAAAAATCACACTGGAAGTTACCACACGGTTTTTGGGGTGTCAAACCAGACACCACAGTTCTGACAACCAGACACCACAGTTGAAATACACGCTCAAACGGTAAAGTTTTCCACCAAATAGGTAACGTTACTGATGCGACGAATCTTTACCGGGTTGCGCCCCTCGCTTACCCGATCTCTAACGCCCAAGAATATCGTCTGGTTGCAAAAACAACGAACGCCGCTGATCGGGTTTCAAATCCCGCCAACGGCAGTTGGCGGATTCGTTCAAGTCCTTTCTACAAACCTCTTTGCGGCAACTCTGAATCCCGCCCACGGAAGTGGGCGGATCATTCAAGTCCGCACTATTTATCAATAAACTACTAAGCCCTGTAGTCGGGATTTAGGATGAATAGTGAGGACCTGAACTATCCGCCCACTGCCGTGGGCGGGATTCAAACTGTTTAGCAGGTGTGTTTTGAAGAAAGGACTTGAAAAATCCGCCCACTGCCCGTGGGCGGGATTTGGATGAGTGACGCTCGGAATATTCTGATCTCATCCCTAGCCCCAAGCATCGATTCCGTACACATTACTTTCGACTCTGTTTCGCAACAAAATAGCTAATTCTTTCAAAGAGCAACTCTTACCTCGGTCAGGCCCTCGTAACGCTCGTATGGAACGATGCTTGCCACCCGTTTGTGGGCATGCTCTCCCTAAGTCAGAATTTAGAAGGTCAGGAGCCATCAAGGTGTGTCCCAGTGGCTCAAGTTTGAAAATTAAGTGATTCCCTTAATAATCATGTCAACAGTCGTCAAAACACGAGTTCATGAATTCCCCAGGCCCGCAGAGATCGGGGCCGTCCCTTCGAAGTCACAGTTCTTCTTTAACCGCGAGTTGAGTCTCTTGGAATTCCACGCAAGAGTTTTGGAAGAAGCACTCGACGACCGCAATCCGCTGCTCGAACGGCTGAAGTTCTTGTCGATCTTCTCTTCGAACCTCGACGAGTTTTTTATGATTCGCGTTTCCGGGCTCAAAGAGGAGCTCGAAGATGCCAATGTCGTCTCGCCTGACGGTTTGACTCCGCTAGAGCAACTCGAAAAGACGCGCGAGCGAGTGGTCGTGCTCATCAATGAACAGGCACGATGCTTACGCGAAGAGATACTGCCGCAACTGAAGGATGCCGGGATTTCATTGATTTCTTACGATTCTCTGTCGCGCCATGAAAAAGAGAGTCTCAAAGACTACTTCATGGAAAAGGTGTATCCGATTCTAACGCCGCTGGCAGTTGATCCCAGTCACCCGTTTCCTTACATCTCGCCGTTGAGCGTGAACATCGGCCTGATGGTCCACGCGCCGAGAGAGGTGAGGCTTATCGGGCGCCGGAAAGACGCCGAGTCGCGTTTTGTGCGCATCAAGGTGCCGTCGATTGTGCCGCGACTGGTACAGGTTGGTTCTTCGAAAACTCGCTTCGTATTACTCGAAGAGATCATAGAAGCGAATATTCAGGTGCTCTTTCCGGGCATGGATCCTGGTCCATGTCACCGTTTTCGTGTCACACGCGATGCGGATATTGAGATCAGGGAAGAAGAAGCTGAAGATTTACTCAGCCAGATCCAGGAAGAGCTGCGCCGCAGAAGATTCGGCGCACCGGTGCGACTGGAAATATCGCCTGACATGCCGGCCGACATGATCGAGTATCTGACTGCATCACTCGTTCTGGAAGACGATGATGTTTACGTTTTTGATGGACCACTGCACATTCAGGATCTGATGTCGCTCTATGATTGCGATCGCCCTGACTTAAAAGACTCTCCTTTCACGCCGTCAATGCCTGACTGGTTTGAGAACTACGACAATATCTTCGAAGCGATCAAAGACCGCGATCGCCTGCTGCATCACCCATACGATTCTTACGACTGTGTGACCGGCTTCATTAATCAGGCCGTAGAAGATCCCGATGTTGTAGCGATCAAGATTTGTCTCTATCGCACTGGTCCTGAGTCACCAATCCCGCCGGCACTGATCCGCGCTGCCGAGCAGGGAAAACAAGTGACCACGCTTATCGAACTGAAGGCACGCTTCGACGAGGAACACAATATCGAATGGGCGCGCAAGCTGGACGAAGCCGGCGTGCACGTCGTCTATGGCATTCTCGGTCTGAAAACTCATGGCAAGTTGACACTTGTGATCAGACGCGAAGGCGACACGCTGAAACGTTACGTCCACATTGCATCCGGAAACTACAATCCGACAACGTCGTGCACCTACACGGATCTCGGCATGTTTACCGTCGACGACGCGATTGGCCGCGACGCGACTGAACTCTTCAACTATCTCACCGGCTTTTCTGAGCAAACAGATTATCGCAAGCTCATGGTGGCGCCTGTCGATCTGCGAGAGAAACTCAATGTCCTATTTGATCGTGAGATCGAACATCAACGCGCAGGCAGACCAGCGCACATCATCGCTAAGTTCAATCGTCTTGCCGATCTTCAGATCATGGAGAAGCTTTACGAAGTTTCGCGCGCAGGTGTCCAGGTCGATCTGATCGTTAGAGGCATCTGCATGTTGCGTCCGGGAATTCCGGGCCTGTCGGAAAACATCCGAGTGCGAAGCGTGGTCGGTCGTTTCCTCGAGCACAGCCGTGTGTTCTGGTTCTCGAATGGCGGCGACGATCAGGTTTACATCGGTAGTGCCGACTGGATGTCGCGAAATCTAAAAAACCGCATTGAAGTCGTTGCTCCGGTCACCGAACCGCGTGCGAAGCGTTATTTGCGTGATGTGTTGCTTGACACCTATCTGAGCGACAACACGAAGGCACGTGAGTTACAGCCGGACGGCAGGTACGTCCCTATCGAGCGAGGCTCGGAAGCACGCAATAGTCAGGCGTATTTCATGGACCGTCGCGGTATTGATTAGAAGGATGAACAAGAAATTGTTCATCCTTTGATCGCGTTCCCTCCTCTACTTCCCCTGTTGCCCCTGCGTTAGTCCTTTATTCGCGGAGATTGCTATGAACACCGTAAAGAAGCTGCGGACGCTTGTCGTCGTCGCGCTCATACTGACCCTTGCTTCGATTGATACTGGTTTCGCCAAACCAAAGAAGAAAAAAGAAGCTTTAACCGGAACACCAATTCTCTGGCAGCGCCCCGACGATATTTCATCACGTGATTTGTTTCTTGGACCGGGCGGCGAGGCAATGCGGCCGGATCTGCGTCGCATCACCTTTATCAAGGAAGAAAAAGGTGGCTATTCGAAGAAGTATCGGGTGCGCGACGGTTCTGGGCGTGAGTGGGTCGTAAAGATCGGCAAAGAAGCACAGTCTGAAACTTCAGCAATCAGGTTGCTTTGGGGCGTCGGTTACTACACCGAGGTCAACTATCTCGCGCCGCGTGTAACCATTCCCGGAAAAGGAACGTTCACAAACGTCAGGTTTGAAGCACGTCCTGACAAGTGGGATCGAGAGGGGGAGTGGAAATGGAAGAGCAATCCGTTCAGCCGCAGTTCGGAGTTGCAGGGCCTGAAGATAATGATGGCTCTGATCAACAACTGGGATCTGAAAGACTCTAACAATGTGATCATCAAGACTCGCGGTAGTGACAAACTTTATTACGTGATCAGCGATCTGGGCGCGACGTTTGGGCATGCGAGCACGACTCCGATCTTCTGGCGAATAACCAGAAGCCGCAACAACCCGGTCAATTACGCGAAGTCAAACTTCTTCGGGAAGGTTAAAGGCAATCGCGTCGTGCTGCACTTCGGCGGCAAGAATCGCGGCATCATGAAAGACCTCACTGTCCAGGATGCGCAGTGGATTGCCAGTTTGCTCTCACAACTGAGCGACGGCCAGATTCGCGACGCCTTTCGTGCGGCCAACTACAGTCCGTCTCAAATCAATTTGCTTGCGAGCGAGGTACGTGAGCGCACGAACGACCTGCTTAGCTTGAGTCCGAGTCCACGGATTGGACGAGGCGAATAAACTCCATGGTGAATCAAAGACGAAAAGAAGTTTTCACACTTGTAATCGTTTTCGCCGGAGTGGTCTTGCTGAGCGCTCTGATCGTCTACTTTGTTGGCGGCGGCCGGCGGGCCACTCCGGAAACGGTGAGGCAGCAGGGTCCATCACCCGATGCGGTTCTAGGACAACCCGAGACGCGCACCTCGCCAACTCCGGCTCAGATCGATTCGGGTGAGACCTTTATCGATAATCTGTTCGGGACACAACACAGTGCGCCAAACGCGGGTGGCGCGACGTGGCTCGAGACAATGGGACACCTGACATTGAGACTACTGCTCGCGGCGTTACTGGGAGCAGCTCTCGCATTTCGTCCGCGAAAACGAATACTCGCGCTCAAGCGCAACCCTTACGTTTCGCAAACACAGATCCTGCTCGCCGTTGTCGCGGCAGCCTTAATGATCATTGTGGGTGATAACGCGGCGCGCGCGTTTGGCATCTTCGCGGCAGTTTCGCTCGTGCGATTTCGAACCAACATTCGCGATCCGAAGGAGATTACCGTTCTTCTGATCAGTCTCGCGTTGGGACTTGCGTCGGGATTTGGGCGTTGGGACCTGGCGCTCGTTCTGGCAATATTCTCGTTGATAGTTCTTTATCTACTTGAGTGGCGTGAGCCTGAGCAAGTGTTTCGCTCGATGGAATTGAAGGTTATGACGAAGAATGTCGTCTCCACGCAGAAGGCGTTGCGCGAGGTGTTAAAGACGCATGGTTTCGATAAGGAACTACGAGCGGTCGATCGAGAAGCTACGGAAGAATCGCCGGGAAGTATTGTGTATTCAGTCGACGTGAGCCCGACAGTGAGCACCGATGAAATCAGTGCGGATATTCTGGCGATCGATGGACAGAACGTTCAGGGAATTGAGTGGGATCAGAAGAAGAGCTACTCGTACTTGTATCAGTAAGAAGTATTGTTCACGCAGAGACGCAAAGGCCGCGAAGAAGAGAACTCTTCTTTGCGGCCTTTGCGTCTCTGCGTGAAAGATTGTATTAAACAGCAGTTCTCGCGTTTGCGGCCTGCGGTAGACGCTGCGGCTTTGGCGCCGGACTAGCCGGCGGCACCACTCTCTCACCGAGCGCTTCGCGAAATACCTGTCGCATGTTGTCAACAAAAACGAAGCGGATGTCCTTGAACGGTTCTTTTGGAACTTCGTCCAAATCGCGCCGGTTTTGCTGCGGCAAGATGATCGTGGTGACTCGCGCACGCCGCGCCGCAAGCACCTTTTCCTTTACACCACCAATCGGCAAGACGTTTCCTCGCAATGTGATCTCGCCGGTCATTGCGACGTCTTTACGAACAGGTCGAGTGGACAAAGCAGAGACCATCGCAGTTGCGAGTGTGATCCCTGCGGATGGACCATCCTTGGGAATCGCACCTTCCGGAATATGAATGTGCAAATCGTAATTGCTGAAGTCTTCTTCGGCGATTTCCAACTCTTTTGCGCGCGACTTGGCGTATGAATAAGCTGCCTGTGCAGACTCTCGCATCACATCGCCAAGCTGTCCCGTCAAAACGAGATTTCCCTTGCCTTTCATTTTCAGCGCTTCGATGAAGAGCACGTCGCCGCCCACTGCGGTCCATGCGAGTCCTGTGGCCACGCCGACCTGATCCTTCTTTAATGCTTCCTCAGGAATAATCTTCGGTGCGCCTAGAAACTCGTGCACATTCTTCAGTGAAACTCTGACACTACCTTTATGACCTTCAGCGATCTTGCGTGCGACTTTCCTGCAAATCCTGGAAATCTCGCGCTCCAGTTGTCGCAGTCCCGCCTCCTGCGTGTATTGCTGAATGATGGCGGTGAGTGCGGTCTTTGAAACGTGCAGATCTTTTGCCGTGATCCCGTTTTCTTCCATTTGTTTCGGCATCAGGTGGCGAATGGCAATCTCGCGTTTCTCTTCCTCTGTGTAGCCGGCGAGACGAATCACTTCCATGCGATCGCGCAATGCCGGTTGAATCGTGTCGAGTATGTTCGCCGTAGTCATAAAGATCACGTTCGACAGATCGAACGTGACGCCGAGATAGTTATCACGGAACGAATTGTTCTGTTCCGGATCGAGAACTTCGAGTAAGGCTGACGACGGGTCGCCACGAAAGTCCGCGCCGACTTTGTCGATCTCGTCGAGCATGATTAACGGATTATTCGTGCTGGCCTGTTGAATGGCTTGAACAATCCTGCCTGGCATCGCTCCGACGTAAGTTCTGCGATGGCCGCGAATCTCAGCTTCATCGTGAACACCACCAAGCGAGAGTCGTACAAACTTTCGATCGAGAGCCCGCGCGATTGAACGTCCTAACGAAGTCTTACCCACACCCGGCGGGCCCACTAAACAAAGAATCGGACCTTTGGGTTTTTCTTTCAGCTTGCGCACCGCAAGTGCTTCGATGATTCGATCTTTGACTTTTTCTAGACCGTAGTGATCTTCGTTTAGAACTTTCTCCGCTTTCTGGAGATCGAGATTGTCGACTGATGATCTGGACCACGGCAGATCGGTCATGATCTCCATCCAGTTTCGGAGCGTGGCTGTTTCGGCCGCGTCCGGATGCATGCGCTCGAGTTTTTTGAGTTGTCTGAGAGCTTCTTCCTCGGCGGGTTTCGGCATCTTCGCGGCTTCGATCTTTTCGCGAAACTGCGCGATCTCTTCCGCTAACTCGTTGCCTTCACCGAGTTCACTCTGAATCGCTTTGAGTTGTTGCCGCAGGTAAAACTCTCTCTGCGAGCGATCGATATCTGCGCGTGCCTGCGTGTTGATTTCCTGTTGGACGGTCAGGACTTCGATCTCTTTATTTAAAAGGTCGTTGACACGTCGCAGACGTGCGGTTGTGTCAGCGATGTCGAGCACTGACTGTGCGTCTTCTACTTTTAACTCCAGATTTGAGGCCGATAGATCTGCGAGTCGCCCGGCGTCGTCGAGGTTTGCGATTATGGCCATCACTTCGGGAGAAATATTCTTTCCGAGGTTGATAGCTTTCTCCATCGACCCACGTACGTTTCGCACAAGCGCTTCGACTTCCAGCGAACGTTCCGGCGGAAGTACTTCCTGCATCACGCTCACACGCGAGCGCAGATATTCACCGGTTGCATCTACCGTTTCAATCTGAGCACGCGCGAGTCCCTGGACCAGGATGCGAATGCGCCCATCAGGCAACTTGAGCATTCGCATGATGACGGCGGCAGTGCCGACGGCATAAAGATCCTCTGCCGTCGGTTCTTCCTTGTCCAGATCCTTCTGCGACGCAAGCAGAATCATGCGATTCTCCGACAGCGCCTCGTCCACTGCTCTGATCGATTTTTCGCGCGAGACAAATAACGGAACGATCATGAACGGGTAGATCACGATGTCGCGCAAGGGCAACACCGGCAGTTCACTCGGGATCTGTAGTTGCTGATCGTTGTCAGTTGTCGTTTCGATTGCTTCGGTAAACTCTGGTTCTTTAGCTGCCATGATGTAACCTTTATGACTGTTCTGTCGTCGCGTCCTTAACTGCTATCAGGACCTCCTCTCCTCTGCGATCCTCAATCTTTGGAAGGTAGATGTGCAGCACACCGTTGCTAAGCTCAGCCCACGCGTCGCGGATACTGAAGGTCCAACGCAACGGCACGATACGTCCAAACTTTCCGAAACTGCGTTCTGAACAATGGTAGGAAATAATTCGACGGCGGTTGGGTCGTCGTTTCTTTTCACCCCAGATTCTGAGCTTGGTGTTGCAGATTCCGATCTTGATTTGGTCGGCCGTTACTCCCGGAAGTTCGGCACGAATACAGATTCCCTTTTCTGTTTCACAGAGATCGACTGGCGGCGCCCAGGTGCCGGAAACCAAAGGACTCTCTGCCTCGGTTGCTTCCTGCAACGCCGCATAGAGGCGTCCGACACGATCACGAAGCCGCTGCACTTCAAGCCGTTCTAATCCGGTCGCGCGAATGGGTTTGATCATTACTAATTCCCCGGTTCGATGTCGTGCGTTCTACTTGCTGCTCCGCTGTGTACGCACCAGATGCTTCAGCTCGGTCATGAATTCCGAGACGTCTTCAAACTCCAGATACACGGAAGCAAAGCGAACATATGCGACTTTATCAAGTTCTTTCAAGCGTCGCATGATCATCTCTCCGATTTTGCTTGTTGGTCGTTCGCGTTCGGGGGATTCCTGCACATACTTCTCGATCGCATTGACGATACTGTCAAGTTTAGCTGAAGGGACTGGACGTTTCTCACAGGCGCGCAATAGACCCGCCATGACTTTGTTACGGTCGAACGTTTCGCGCCGGCCATCTTTCTTAACGACCATGTAAGGTATCTCATCGATACGTTCGTATGATGTAAACCTTCGCTCGCATCGGAGGCACTCTCGCCGGCGCCGGATCGCATCACCTTCACGCGACTCGCGCGAGTCAACCACTTTGTCTTCGAGATATCCACAGAATGGACACTTCATATTTTAGTTGAATCCTTTCGCGGAATTCATTGCTCCTGTACCTGTTCCGGTGAAATCATCGTGCGTAATTTCGCGATACTGAGGTCCCCACGGATCACGTAGAAAATTCCAAACAAAACTGCCGGACCAAAATCGACGAGGTGCAGAACAATTGACAAAGCCGCCGCAGTTTCTTTTTGGACGCCTAGAAACAACAGTCCCGCGGCCGTGGCGGCGTGGAATGCGCCGGCAGCTCCACCAGGCGTGGGGACAAGAGATCCGACCAGCGCCCAGCCAAGCACGAAGATCGTTTCTGGAAATCCCACGGGTAGATGGAACGCTCTCATCACGAGCAGATTCGCTGCGGCGATGGCAAACCACAGCAAAGCCGTCCAGCCAATCGTCTCAAACAGTTCAGTCAGATTTACTAGCACGCGCAGCGCCTGCGCCAACTGTTCGAGAATGCCAAGAACGAGCTTCGCGAGCCGCTGCGGGATAAAGCGCAACCGTGCGAAGAGGCTTTCAAAAAGTCCGATCACCAGCTCCGATTTCATTCTGAACCACGCCAGAAATGCAATGCCGAGGACCGTTGCACCAAGTAGCACTAAGCCCGCGGTTCGCACCCGGTCAAAAGAGAGCTCGAGAGCAGATGGCGGCTTAAACCAGATCAGGTTGATGGCGAACATAAGGGCAACAGCCGCCAAATCGTAAATGCGTTCGACCAGGATTGTGACGAGAGACGCACTCGGTCTGACACGCGGATCTCGCATCGAGAGTGCGACTGGACGCACAAACTCACCGGCCCGTCCGAGCAGAAAGACTGCGCTGAAACCAATCGTCGTGGCTGCAAAGAGGTCAGAAAACCGGGCGGCGCTTAGTGGTTTCAGTAACGCACCCCAACGAAAGGCTCGAAAAAAGTAAACTGACGAGATAACTAAGACTGCAGCGACGAGCAGGTATGGATCGGCTTCGCTGAGCGCGCGACGTACCTCGACCCAGTCCAAATTTCGTCCGAAGAACCACAGGAGTGCCGAGGCAAGCAAACAGAGAACGCCGAATTCTATGTATTTGCGATAGCTCTTAGCGTTCGCCATTCGTGATCTCAGTCCAAAACCACAAGATGTTGGGCCGGTCGCAAAGCCTACTACATGCCACAAATAAGCACAAACGGATTAACCACAAAAAGGCACATAATGATTCGGCTTTGCTCTTTTTGTGCTTCTTGTGCCTTTTTGTGGCTATTCGTTTTATGCTTCTTTGTGGCAAACTTTGCTGAACTTTAGTTTGGTGCCTGTCGTAATCCGCTCGGACGAGGGTTTGGCCGCCTTGGACGATTTCCGACCTACAGGTACCTGGAGAAGATACGGTGGGAGCTGTTAAGGCTTTGGCAGTTAGTGAAGGAGCCGAATTGGTTCGCAGGTGTCGCGCAGGCGACGGCGCGGCGTGGGAGCAGATTGTGCAGACCTATTCCCGCCGCATTTACAACCTTGCTTACCGCTTTACCTCGCGTTCCGATACGGCAGAAGATTTAACGCAGGAAGTTTTCGTAAGGGTTTACCGCTCTTTGGATCAGTACGACCCCAAGCAGGGTGATTTACAGAACTGGCTGATGAGGCTGGCGCGCAATCTGATTATCGACGATTACCGCAAGCGCCAGCGCACACCGCACGATAACCTCGCTGACGACCTCGCCGATCACAGCTACCATCTGCACACGCGCACCAACTCAGTCCAAAAGGAAATGGAGCGGCGCGAACTCGGTGCTCAGGTACAAGCGGGCATAGACAAGCTATCACCCGATTTACGAACGTGCGTGATACTGAGAGACATTGAAGAGCTGAGTTATCAGGAGATCGTGGATCTGTTGAAGATCCCCGAAGGAACGGTCAAGTCGAGAATCAATCGCGGACGTATTGAGCTCGCGAAGATTCTTCGCAGAATGAAAGTTGTTGCGATGAGTGAGGCATAGAACCACGGCTCATTCGAATGCTGGCAGGCGGGGGAATGAGCCAGAACAAAAAGCGGCGGGAAGCGAAAAATAAAGATGCTTTGTGTGGATTTCGAAAACCTTTTGACCGACTACCTTGAGGGAGGAGTGGGTCCTGAAACTAATCGGCTCATGGGCGAGCATGCGATGAAGTGTCCCGTGTGCCATGAGACTCTTTCGGCGGTTCGCAGCGCAATCGAAACTTGTCGTATGGCCACGGTTCCTGCGCCTTCGAGAGAACTTGAAGCTCTTATTCTGAAGAAGACAGTTCCTCAGACCGCGATGGGCTGCGAAGAGTTTGAAGAGTGCCTCACTGATTACCTCGACGGTTTCCTGCCGGCTCATCTTTATCATCGATGGGAACGTCATGCGGCACTTTGCAATCGTTGCACTGAACTTCCCGGTGAGGTCGTGCGATCGATTGGCGCCTGCTACACATACATCTCCGAAGACAAACCTGTCCCTCAGGGATTAAATGAACGCATCCTGCAAGCGACTTTGGGAACCGTGACATCACACGAAGTGAAGGCTCCCTGGGGAGCGCGCATCGCTTCTCGGTTCCGCTCGTTGTTAGACCCGATTATGTCGCCTCAACTCGCCACCGTAGCGACAATGTTGTTGGTCGCGATTCTGGTGCTGACCAATACTGTTTCGGCAGACGGTTCGATTGGTGGTGTTTACGACGCGGGATTGCAGTTAGCTGAACGAACCGGACAGTCGCGATCGATTACTGACTACCCGATCATTGGTGAACAACCCCCAGCGCCTCCCGCACAAAACCAGGGAGCGGATCAGCAGAAGGACTCTTCCGGCAATAAGCCCGAAGGCAACGGCAATAACAATCGGTGAGGAGATAGGTTTTAAGACAATGATGTACTGTGGCTACCATGCTAAGAATCCGGCGGTGGTTCAGTGCAATCAGTGTGCGCGCTGGTTGTGTCCTGCCTGCGATCATAGGGTGCGAGGGTTTCCGTTCTGTCAGGACTGCATTGTGGCTGGAGTTGAATTGCTGCGGCATCAATCAACGAGTCCGACTCAGATTCTGAGAAGAAAGAGTTCTCCTTTCGTTGCGACATTGCTTTCGTTTGTTCCCGGATTGGGCGCTGCTTATAACGGCCAGACGTCGAAAGCCATCGTGCACTTCGCAGTCTTCGCCAGCTTCTTTCAAATGGCGGTAGTCACGCAGGGAATGCACTTCTTCGTTCTTGGCGTTATCGGCACATGGCTCTTTTCCGCTGTCGATGCTTGCCGGACAGCACAGTTGATGAGAGCGGGATTGAGCCCGGACGCAGAGGATGACGTGATTGCCCGTCGTCTCTACGGCAATCCATTTGCGTGGGGTACTACGTTGATTATTATTGGCACGCTTTTCCTGTTACACACGTTGCTGGGAATGACGTTGCCGATCAAGGAATTGTTGCCGGTCGCGCTGGTGGCGCTCGGTGCTTACATGTTGTTTGATATTATTCGTCGCGGCAGAGCGTCCGATCGAATTGTACGATTTGACTCGAGACGACCGCCGCCGTCAGTTGTGGCCAGTACAAAACCGGCTGACGCAACCAACTTTCGCACCGGTGAGACAACGCAGTTCGGCCGCCGGGATGTAACTCCGCTTCCGTTCGAACGAAGATCGTAATTCATACTTAGCTACGGGGTTGAAATTATGTGTGGCATTCTTAAAGCTTTTGGCGGACTCGGAGCAATCGTTGCTTTGATTCTCGTTATCATCGCGCTGCTGAAACAACTTATTCTGCTCGTCGGCTTCCTCATTACGGCGATAAAGGTTGCGATCGTCGTCGTCTTTGTTGCCGTCCTGGTGCTGATCGCGGTGGCAATTTTCCGTGATTGGTCGCGCAGAAAGCGCGAAGGCGTTTAGCCGAAAGATCCAATAAATCGAATGGGTCCTATAAATCCTATAGGACCTATTCTGTTTTAAATACACCTTCCTTATATTTCACCGACAAAGTTGCAACAATTTATAGGCCTGTGATAGGGTCAGGGCCTTGCAGAACCGGCCGGATGGATTTCACCTCGGAGGGACCTTGAGGTTTTTTTAATCCACCCGCTGCAAATCTCAAGTAGGTAAGCAAAAACAACTTTCCCCGTTACGCGCAAATCGCCTTTGGCGAGTTGTGCCTTTCGGTTGTTGCGTCTCCGACTTTCTGCGCAACAACAGGAGCACGATCAAAATGGCCAAAGAAGACCGTTTTTATGCCTTTATAATCGCCCATACGTCCCGTTCTAAAGCCCGAGTCCAAAGAATCCGCGTCGAAAAGAAGTCAGTCACCATCTTCTGTGCACTTCTCGTGGTGCTTGGCGTCGGACTTTTTTATGGACTGTACGGCCTGACCCAACAGGCAGCACACCTGCGCACGGAGTTTGAGAATCAGCGTTTACGCACGGAAAACGAGCGCCAGCGCCAGGAACTGGAAAAACTAAACAACCGGGTTGAAAAGGTTGAAGACACGTCTCGCAAACTAGCCGAGAAGTCAGGTGTGGTTGAAGAGAACGCGACCCTGCCCGGCACCGGCGGCCCAGCCCTGCCGATGGACGAGATGGGTATTGCGGCCCTAACCGCCAAAACAAACCGTCTCGAGGAAGATCTGCGCGCCTACGAGGGTATTCTGCGGCAACGCGGGTACACGCCGACCGTTTGGCCGGTCGATGGAAAGCTCGAAGGTGGATTTGGGGGACGCCGGAATCCATTCGGAGGCGGGGGTTACGAATTTCATTCCGGACAGGACATTGAGGCGCCATGGGGTGCTCCTGTTGTCTCCGGGGCCAGCGGTCGAGTTTCATTTGTGGGCTGGCAAAACGGCTACGGACAGCTAGTGGTCGTGGATCACGGTGGCGGTCTCACCACACGATACGGTCACCTCTCACACATCGACGTCGAACTCAATCAAACCGTCTCACGTGCACAATTATTGGGGAAAGTGGGCTCAACCGGCCGCTCTACCGGACCACACGTGCATTACGAAGTTCGGATCAACGATGAGGCGGTAAACCCGCTACCGTACTTGCTGTTGAGCACAAAAGTGGCGGCGACTTCGGCTACGAATTGAGATGAAATAAAACAGGGTGGGTTAGCTAACCTGAGATATCGCTTTAACTTAGCCAAAACTTTCTTGCTTGACAGGTTTAACAACTTCGCCTAATATGCGCCGTCGTTTCAATGCAGGGACGGCAAGTTCAGAGCCCAGCATCCCGATCCACAAGCTTTACGTAAATGAGTTTCGTTAGTTTTGCCCCCGTAAGTCTGTGCATGTTGAATTAGCGCTCCCCGCGCTGTTCATCATGCATTTTTTGTTGGTTGTGTGTTTCCGTCTAGCGCCACTTCAAGGTGCGACCCGGCTCACAAGCATTAACCTCGACTCGACGCCCTAAAGTGGCTTCGTGTCCGTTTTACCGAATCGTTAGGAGGATTCGTTGTTATGTCTAGAATAACCGGTAAGGTCAAGTGGTTTAATAATTCGAAGGGCTACGGTTTTATCGAGCAGCCTGGTTCTTCGGACATCTTCGTTCACTATAGCGCCATCCAGGGCGACGGCTTCAAGACTCTCGAAGAGGGTCAGGAAGTCGAGTTTGAGGTAACCCAGGGCCCAAAGGGACCTCAGGCCGAAAAAGTTACGAAGATGTAGTGTCTCCCCGGCTTGCCTTCCGCAAAGCCACTGACTTGCTTCCGGTCACGGGTCCGGTAAGCTCACTAAAAGAAAAGGCGACCATTGGTCGCCTTTTCTTTTAGTCTGCGAGTCTTGTGAAACTACTCCGCTCGAGCCTTAAAGCTTACATGACCATTCTCAACGGACACTGAAAACCGCACGCGATCACAACCGAGCTTTTCCTTCATCCCATCTGCCTTTGACGCAATCAAACGATGAAACTTGGGGAATGACAGATCTTCCGTCTCGCCGCAAACGCGCTTCGCTTCCATCAGTGACTCGAAAAGATTCTTAACGACTTCCACTTCCCGATGTGCGTCTGCGCAAACAAATGAAACTGGCTCCACTTTGGGCGCGCTTGCTTCTTTGTGGACACTTGCGCGATGTGCGGAAACCGCATCACGGCCCTCTTCACGTCCCTGCATCGTGCGACGCCAGAGTTCTCTAAACGAGTTATAGCGTGCTGCCAGCGAGTTGTATCGATATCTCTGCGCGAACGTTAAGCTGCGATCGTCTCCCAGTCGTTTTAGAAGAGTCTCAACGCGTCCTTTGGTGTCGTACGGTGGTCGCTTCGAGCCACCGTTGAAGAAGATGTCAAACTCGACCCGCAGCCGGCGGATGTCTTCCTCGAGACGGGTCAGTTGTTCGTCGGGCGTTGGTTGGTTCTCGCCGACAGAGAACTTGCTCTTGGCCTGTACTTGGAGTTTTGATCGAAGCAGTTTGTTTTGGCGTAATCCCACTGAATTGAATCTCCTGGGCGAGGAAAAGTAGGGCGGGGTTTGCGTCGTTGATTGGACGCGACGATTGCAGTCTATGGGGTTAGAAAGCGATGTGTCAAACCTTTTGTTTTCAAGCTCGTGGATTGGCTGGGCGTCGCCTTGTAGTGCGGTGCGTTGGCACCGCTTTGGTATTCTCGTTTATACCAAAGCGCCAACAAGTTGGCGCACTCCAAGGAGGATTGTGGTAGCCTCGCGTCTTCGAAGCCTATGCCTGAAAGCAAACACGCCAGCCTCCGCGACGTGCCGTCTGTTGATTCGCTGTTGCGTACCGACGCAGCGCGTGAGCTGCGCAATCTCGTTGGACTCAGAAAATTGACGGGCATCGCTCGTTCAGTTACGGCTGAGATTCGTGCTCTGGTCCTTAATCAGGAATTCACCATCGACAACGGCAACTATCAGGAAGCGCTTCTCGCAGAAGCCGTCAAGCGAATGGAAACGAACGCGCGTCGCGAAGGCCAATCCGGTATTAAAGCCGTTATTAATGCGACCGGTGTTGTCCTGCATACGAATCTGGGCCGGGCGCCATTGTCAGACACAGCGCGAACTGCGATGGACGAGGCGGCACGTTACTGTTCCGTTGAATACGACCTTGAGAGTGGAGGCCGTGGGGGACGAGCGGCACGAGTGGAGTCACTCTTGAAAGATCTAACTGGAGCTGAGGATGCTCTGGTGGTGAACAATTGTGCCGCCGCAGCATTGTTGATTTTGACAGTGCTTGCGGACGACGGAGAGACGATTGTTTCGCGTGGAGAGCTCGTCGAGATCGGTGGTGACTTTCGTGTGCCTGACGTTATGGCAAGCTCAGGCACGCGCATGATTGAAGTAGGAACCACAAATCGCACTCACCTACATGATTATCAGCGCGCGATCAATTCTAATACGCAATTGATCATGCGCGTTCATCCATCGAACTATCGGATCGTCGGTTTTGCGAGCTCGCCTGAACGAGCAGAACTGGTCACGCTTGCACACGAAGCCGGATTGTTGCTGTATGAAGATGCCGGATCCGGACAGTTAGATGACTTGCGAAAGTACGGAGTGATTGATGAACCGGTTGTGCGCGAGATCATCGAGACTGGAGTCGATGTCACTTCATTCAGCGGCGACAAACTTCTCGGATCGGTCCAGGCTGGGTTGATCGTAGGCAGACACGCGATCGTCTCTCGGTTACGAAAGCATCCACTCTATCGTGCGCTAAGAAGCGACAAGATAAGGCTTGCGGCTCTTGAAGCGACGCTTCTCTCACATCAAATGGACATGGCCCAATCGGAAGTGCCCGTGATTCAAATGCTGTCGCTTACTGGTGAGGAACTCAGGCAGCGCGCTCAAAGTATCGTCGACGGTTTGAACGTAAACCAGCTCAACGTTGAGTTGCTGGAAGGTGAGTCCGCACTTGGTGGCGGTGCCGGGCCAACTTCCACTTTTCCGACCACACTCATCGGTATCACCCATCAAGAAAAGTCGGCACAGAAAATCGAGCACCAGCTCCGCACCTCCTCACCTCCAATCATCAGCCGCATCTCTGAGGGAAGGGTGCTGCTCGATCTGCGCACCGTGTTTGAAGACCAACTTTCACTCCTGCGACAAGCTTTGGAACGCCTGAATTGAGCGCCGCTATTTTTTCCGTCTAGATTTAACAATGCCTGTCATTGTATAATACGTGCGGCTTTTGAATTCCTTCCGGGCCATCGCTCCGCTGGCTTCACTCTCCGTCTTGATTCAAACAAAAGCACTAACCTCTTACGTTTCTGCATCTGTTATCGGCATCTTCGCCGGTCTGACGGGCTATGCGCTTCAGACCCTGGGCATCATGCCCAACCTCGCGACATTTGTCCCCACCTCTTCGCTCACCGACCTCACAATCCTTGATGATTCAGTCATAGCGGCGTGCCTCGTTGTGTTCGCACTCGCCTTGAGTTTGACGCTGAATCGCTTTGGCTTGCGTCGTTGCTGGCGCTGGCTCTTAGTAACCTTAGTCGCGGTGTGCGGCATCGGGACGGTTGGTTTCCTGGTCTTCAACCTCGACCTGCTGCCAATCCCGCTACTTTTTAGCGGCGGGCTTTCGTTACTGCTCACACAGATCAATCGTCTCTGGTCTCTTGACCGCCAGCTGACTCGTTCACTCTTCCACACTTCCGCAGGAACTAACGACGCGATCGGCGCAAACGCGAGATTGATGAGCGGGCTAAAACTGCTGAACACTGTCCTGCCGTTGAGTGAAGCAGTGGTTTTTCGTTACGACGACACAGACTGGCTGCAACCTGTCGCACGCTTCAAAGGTGCGGCACCCAACGCACAAGACCCACGTCGTAACTCCGTCTGGCGTGAAGGCATCGATCTCTGCCAACGTGCTGTAGCCTCAGGAAAACTGGAGAGCCAAACATCACCGGATAAAAGGTCTTCAACTGTTGCAGTGCCTCTGCTTCACGAAAACGAAACTGCCGGGGTCTTGCTCATTCGACTTGCTTCAGAATTCTCTGTTGACGATGCACCACTACTTGCGGCCGTTGGGTCTCAGTTCGCTCGCAATTTGGAGCGCGAAAGTTTCTCTAAAAACCGGGCGGGCTCGCAGTTGCTCAGTTACTTCTCGCAAAGTGGCAGCAAGAGAAAAATCGATGCACTGAATGTGCTGAAAGCGGTGACAGTCGAGCAGCGATGTGAAGCGAGCACTCTTACGCATATAGATGATGGCGTCGCCATCGCGTACCTCGATGGCACGCTCGCACTCGTCAATAAAACACTTCTCGGTTTCGCCGGTCTCACTTCTGAGCAGGTTTCCACAATGGATCTGTTCGACTTGCTCAACAAATTTCGGACGGATGTTTTTGATGAACCGGCGATCGCAGTAAGACGAGTGTTACAAACCGGCGACGAGTACGAAGGTGAACTCAACTTCGATCCGAAGAACCAAATTCTCAACCTGAGGATCTCACTACTTCGAGAGCGAAACGAACCCATCGGCATCGCACTCTACGTTAAAGACGTAGCCGCGACGAAAGAGTACGAGAAGCTAAAGAGCGACATGATCTCGCTGATGTCACACGAGCTTCGCACTCCACTCACGAGCATCAACGGCTTTGCAGAGTTGCTGACCGCAGACGATACGATTCCGCCACAAGCGCGCGAGTTCGTTTCGATCATTGCGAACGAATCGCAACGAATGTCGCGCATGATCAATACATTCCTTTCCGTGACGCAGTTGCAACGTAAAGACAAGCAGGAAGTCCTGAAGATTCCGCTTCGTCTCGACGAAGTCGTGCGCGAGACGATCACGTCGCTACAGCCAGTCGCTAAGAAGAAGCGCATTCGTCTCATCGAACAACCTGCGCATCGCATTCCTCCGGTGGCCGCTGACAAGGGCCTGATTACGCAAGCGGTGAAGAACCTGGTCAACAACGCGATCAAATACAGTCCGGAGCGAACTACGGTAACGGTTTCAACAGCGCTCGAGGCTGAAGCAGTTCGAGTTTGTGTCGAAGATCGCGGGTTCGGTATTCCTGCTGAAGCGAAGGAACGCGTTTGGGACAAGTTCTATCGTGTCGTTCGCGAGGGCCAGGAGAAGGACGAGGAATCGACGGGCCTCGGATTATCGTTTGTGCGTGAGGTTATCGAGCAACATGGTGGCCGAGTTGATCTCGATTCGGAAGAGGGACGCGGTTCGAAGTTCAGTTTTACCCTCCCGCGATTATGAACCGCAAAATTTATATACGGTTGATGGTGCCGCGACAGATGTCAGTGCCGCAGATGCAACGCTTGTCGTCTGAGTGCAACGTCGATTCGTAATCGATCGTGATCTCTTCGCCCGCCTCAATGTCGCGTAAGGCGATGAAGAGAATGTGGTCGTAGAGGATCTGCATGAAAGCATTCGGCACACATGAATGATTTATGTAGTGTGTGCCATTGCCGCCGCGACTGCCGTCCAGACTCCAACGATTGTTAACTTCACAAATCCGCAGCATCTTTCGATGTGCACGGCGACGTGCCTCAGCGTTTGTGATCTTCTCGCCGGTATATTCTGCGATCTTGTGTCTCTTCTTGAAAGGTACGGTGGCGAAGCAGCCTTTGCCGTGTATCGGCGAAGGCTTGATTGCTAGTCCGTGGGCCAGCTTCATCTTTGGTTTACTTGAGTTTGAAGGTGCGCGCGATTAAGTCGGTTTGATTGCGAATGCGAGCCAGCTTGTCGCGTAATCCAGTAAAGCGCAATGCGTAAATCGTGCGGTTATCAGCCTGCAAGTAGTACGTGCGGCCCAGCATTGGTTTACCCGTTCTGACAAATTCATAGGACATTGTGACGCCGTCGAGTCTGCCGTTGAAGGATTCTTGTTTGCCGTCAACAAACCCTGGCAGAAATCGCAGTCTGAGATCCTGATCGCGACGCGCGAGCTCTGCGGGTGTTGTGCCGGCGTCGACGACTTCTTTGCGAATCGTCAGGTATCCATCAAGCCGGTCGCCATAAACAAATTCAGGGTGTTCGTGAGCTGCATCCGGCTCGAGGATCGAACGCCACGTCGGTGAAGGAATTTCGAAAGTGTACTCGACTTTGTCGTGCGTGTAGGTTTGCTGCGCCAACGCGAGCGGCGCTGCCAGTGCAATCAAAACCAAGGCGAAAGCTAAAATCCGTCGCATTCACTCCTCCAAAGCTTGTCAGATGCCAAGCGTTAACCCCGTCGTTGCTCAATTCCCCCGGTTTATAGGGCGCCACGTTGGAGTGCGCCAACTTGTTTGCGCTTTGTTATGGTTTCCGATGTGGCTTATCAAAGCGCCAACAAGTTGGCGCACTCCAACGTAGCGTCCTACACCATCTGCGAAATAGTATTCTTCTGGATCTCAATCAGCTCCTGAATTCCACGCTCTCCAAGAGCCACCAATTCATCCATCTGTGCGCGGCTGAAGGGCTCGCGTTCTGCGGTGCCCTGGAGCTCGATAAATCTACCATCACCGGTGCAGACGATGTTCATATCGACTTCGGCGCGCGAGTCTTCGTCGTACTTCAGATCCAGGAGCGGCGTCCCTCCGACGATTCCTACACTGACGGCCGCCACCTGATCCGTCGTTAGCGATCTTGTGATCTTTCCTATTTTGAGCAACTGGTGATTAGCGAGAGCGAAGGCGACGAAAGCGCCCGTGATCGCAGCGGTGCGCGTGCCGCCGTCGGCTTGCAGGACGTCGCAGTCGATCGTGATCGTGCGTTCTCCGAGTGCTTTCATATCCGCAACTGCGCGCAGACTTCTGCCGATTAGTCGTTGTATTTCGTGTGTGCGGCCGGAAGGTCCACCACGTCCGATTTCGCGCGCGGTGCGAGTTTGTGTTGCACGCGGCAACATGGCGTACTCGGCGGTCAACCATCCCTGTCCTTGATTTCTTAAGAATGGTGGAACGCGGTCTTCGAGCGAGGCGGCGCAGACGACGCGAGTGTTTCCCATCTCGATCAGCACCGATCCTTCGGCGTACGGCAAGAAGCCCGGCGTGATTCGTGCCGAACGCAATTCATCTGGAGCGCGTCCGTCAGTGCGTGCGAAGCTCATCGTGTCCCCAAATCTCTACGGCTTCAAGAATGGAAGGAGCCGATCCTAAAAATCTCTCGGCTACTTTAGCAAATCTTTCGGCTGCGTCGGTCACATAAAAATGGTCTAGATCATCACAGAGATGGCGTTCCTGGTAAAGACCGAGAGTGTCTTCGTGAGTTAGATCTGAACTGTCGAGGAGCGATTCGACGTCGCGTGCAGTTGCGGCGCCTGAATCGATTAGATCGACTTGTTTGCCAACTGTTTCGCTAATCACGTCGCGCAGGATGGGATAGTGCGTGCAACCAAGCACCAGAGCGCCTAATGACTTTCCAGTGAACTCGCTCAAGTAATCATTTGCGACGGTGCGTGCGACGTCTGAGTCTGCCCATCCTTCCTCTGCGAGAGGAACGAAGAGTGGACACGCACGCTCGATAACCTCACCGGTCGCTCCCATCGTGGCGATTGCTTTCGCGTAGGCGTGACTCTGCACCGTCGCTTCCGTGGCGATGACTCCGATGTTCGCTCCTTGAGCAATTTCAACCGCGGCTCGCGAGCCTGGTTCGATCACACCAATCACAGGGACTTTGATGGCTTTGCGAATCGCGGGTAATGCAAGAGCAGAAGCAGTGTTGCAGGCAACTACGAGTAACTTAATCCCATGCGCCTCGAGAAACCTGGAATTCTCAACGGCGTAACGTTCGACTGTTGCGAGTGATTTTGTGCCGTATGGAACGCGCGCAGTGTCGCCGAGGTAAACGAAGCGTTCGTTTGGCAGACGTTCGTGCAGGGCTTTGTAGACTGTTAATCCACCAACGCCGCTGTCGAAGATGCCGATGGGAAGGTTGCGGTCCAAGTGTTGGCGGCCTACTCGAAGATCTCTGAGACTTTTACACGAAAGCCGGGGATCGTGTCGTCGACGAGTTCATCGGTTTCGTGAAGTGTTCTCCTCTCAGATGACGAGATTACTTCAACGGTTCGATGCCGAGGATTGACGAGCCATACTGATCGTGTGCCTGTCTCTAAATACAGGGCTAGTTTGCGTTCGACATAACCTTTTCTATCGCCGGGAGATAACACCTCAACAGCAAGATCGGGTGGACCTTCGTAATAGTGCTCGTCCGACTGATCGACACGTTCCGCTGAAACGAACGACATGTCCGGACCCAAAACGGTATCTGGATCGCTTTCCAGGTGGTACCCGGATTCAGTGTAAACGACGCCGAGTCGGTTGGCTTTGATATGTTGTACGAGAAGCATCGTGAGGTTGGCGACAGCGCGCCCGTGGAGAGGCTTTGGAGAAGGCATCGTGAGGAGTTCTCCTTTGATTAATTCGTGACGATTCGGCTCGTCGTCGATGTTCATAAATTCTTCTGCAGTCATTAAGTGAGTTTGAGTTGTAGTGCTCATAAGATCTCTCTGGGTCTTTCCGGGAGTGAGGGCTCCCGCAATCTTGTTAATGGTGGAGGCGCCGAGAATTGAACTCGGATCCAAAAACCAACGCCGAAGGACTCTACATGCTTATTCGCTTCTCTTTCTTGCCAGGCAAGCCTGACAAAAATTCGCTCAATGCCGAGTCAGTGAAGCGACAAGACCTCGACACGAGCTAGCCCGACTTTGATCTCGCCCACTGTCACGGACCGAAACAGCGGGCCAGCTCATCTAAGTGACATCTCACTCCGCGCGCATGAGCAACTTGCGGCGAGACGCTCGGTGCTTAATTAGGCAGCGAGAGCCAATTCATTGTTATTGGCAGTTGTGTTTCCCTACGCGTTTTAACGAGCTGCATAAGGTAGCCCGGCATGCATCGCGACGATCGTTCAGGTTCCTGTCGAAGCCTGTCGCCCCCATTTTGCGAGCAAGTCATTATAACCTCGCTCAGAAGAACCTCAAAAAGCACAAAAAAGCCGCCACTTAGCGCCACCCGCTGGTAAATGCTTTTTCCGCGTTTTTGCGGCATAATTTCAACTTCTGTGGGTACCCACGTTGCTCCTGACCACATGATCAAGGCAAGTTGTTTTGGGAGAAATTTAACTGATGGCTTCAAATTATTCGAAATACTCGCCAACCGCGATAATTAATACACCTCCTGAACAACGTAGACACCTGTTGGCACGACTTTGGTTACCAACAGTCCTCCTTTTATCCCTCGCCGCAGGCGGGCTGACAGGCATCATCGCTGCCTACGAGCTGAACTACTCGCGCGCAGCAAATGAAGTCGCTGCCCTCGCGACCTATCGACCGAGCGTCGTCACAAGGGTTTACGCCGACGACGGTGAAACGGTCATCGGTGAATTCGCCCTCGAGAAAAGAATCCCACTCAAATACGAAGAAATTCCTCCAGTGCTGAAAAACGCAATTCTCGCTGTGGAGGATGTGCGGTTCTACGATCATATCGGTATCGATCCGATCCGCATCATGGGCGCCGCGTGGAAGAATATCACCACGGACAAAGTCGAAGGCGGATCGACTCTTACGCAACAGTTAACTAAGAACCTGTTTCTTTCAAAAGAACAAACGTACACGCGCAAAGTAAACGAGTGGATTCTCGCACTCCAGATCGAGCGGTATTACACCAAGAACCAGATCATGGAGTTGTACACAAACCACATGTTCCTTGGCGCAAACGCGTACGGCATGGAAGCAGGCGCCGAAACATATTTCGGTAAACACGTAAAGGATCTGACGCTTGGCGAAGCAGCGTTGCTCGCCGGGATTCCCAAAGCTCCCAGCGACTACTCGCCAACGTCAAATCCAGCGAAAGCAAAAGAACGACGCGATCTCGTGCTCGATCTGATGGCCAAGAATGGATTCGCAACGCAGGCTGATGTTGATGCCGCGAAAGCGAAACCAATTCAACTTGCCGATACTGCTTATTATCAATCGCAGCGCAAGTCGTCTCCTTTCGATTACCCAGTCGAATACATTCGTCAGGAACTGGAAGACAAGTACACCACACGCGTCGCTCAGGGTGGTCTCGCCGTTTACACGAGTATCAACGTCGAAGCGCAGAAGCGCGCTTACGAAGTGCTGCGCGCCGGTCTGCGACAATACGATCGCACACACAGCGGTTGGCGTTCGAACTACACGATGATTCCGACCACCGTGAACAACGGCGAAGGTCCGGCAACACAACAGGAACTCAGCAACTACAAACATCCGGATTGGTACGGCAACGACTATGAGCCAGGCCGACACTTGATGGGCCTGATCATGAAAGTCGATCGCGCGCGCGACGAAGCAACCGTTCGTTTCGGTAATTTCACTGCAACCCTGACCGCCGCCGAGATGGGTTGGGGGAAACGACAACCGGAAAACGAATTCAAGAACGGCCACCTGGCGGAGTTCGAGATCAAGGAAGTCGATGAAAAGAACCGGCGTTTGAAAGTTGAGCTCTCGCAGGTTCCCGGTGTGCAGGGCGCGATGATGACGCTCAACGCGAAAACGGGCGAGATCATCACGATGGTTGGTGGATACGATTTCTATACCAACAAATTCAACAACGCCACGCAGGCATATCGACAGACCGGCTCCTGCTTCAAGCCGTTTATTTACACGGCCGCGGTCGAGTGGGGAATGACACCTGAAACTCCTGTCAGCGGCGCACCGATCAGTATCGGCGACTGGCAACCACACAACTACGACGGTTCGCTTGGTGGCTCCGACCTGCCGATGAAGACAGCGCTCGCTAAGTCAATGAACATTCCCGCAGTGCACCTCCTGCAAACCGTCGGTATTCAGACTGGGGCGCAGATGGTCCGGCGTTTCGGCGTCAAGGTCCCAATGTCTCCTTATCTGCCGTCCGCACTTGGCGCGACTGAAGTTCCACTCGATCAAATGGTCTCGGCGTATTCCGCATTTCCAAACAAGGGAATCCGTGTCGAGCCACACTTGATCCGCAAAGTTCTCGATCGCGATGGCGCAGCTCTCGAGGAGTGGGAAAGAACAACTTACAAGGTGATGAATGAGTATGTCGCCTTAACGATGGTCTCGATGATGCGCGGCGTGGTAACCGGAGGAACCGCGACTGCCGCGAATTCCCTTCCAGTGCCAGTTGCAGGTAAAACCGGCACTGTCAACGATCACACAGACGTTTGGTTTATCGGCTACACACCGACATACGTCACCGGCGTTTGGATGGGTTATCCCGGCAAAAAGAAACCGCTTGGCAACGACATGACGGGCGGCAAGGGCGCGCTGCCGATGTTTGTCGAATTCATGAAGACATTTCTCAAAGACAAACCCAAGGAAGAGTTTCCGAAGGCTCCGGAAATGCCGGAAGACATGCGAGAACTTTTCCGCCAGCGTCAGCGAGAACTGGCCGCAGAACGTGCAGAACTGGCTGCACAAGCTGAAAAGACTGAGGACGAAAACGCACTGCCGGACGGCACCACTGAACCCAAGTTGGAACAGGTGACAATGCCGCCACCGCCGAAGGCTGACGAAGATTCGCCGAAGGCACAACCAAAAACGGAGGTTCCATCACCGAAGGTTGAAGCCACTCCGCCACCCGCAACACGTCCACGCGAAGCGGAACCCGCCAAAAAGAAGGGGAAGAAAGGCGACGGCGAACCCGAGCACTAAACCAGCCACAAAAAGGCACAAAAGGCACAAAATTCAGGTTCCTGTCTTGTGCTTTTTGTGCCTTTTTGTGGCTATACTACCCGGCAACAACTTAAACAGATTGGAAATGCCCAACTATGCGTGCCTTGATCACTTTTGTGCTGCTCGTTGCGACCGTGATGAACATAAACACCGAAGACAATCCATTGCTCGCGAAATGGGAAGGCCCTTACGGCGGCGTCCCACCATTTGACCGGGTGCAAATCCCGCTTTTCAAGCCAGCACTCGAAGCAGGCATGGCGGAACAGCTCGCCGAGATCGAGAAGATTGCCAACAATCACTGCGCCACCAGATTTTGAGAACACGATCGTTGCCCTCGAACGTACAGGCGAGGCATTCGACCGCGTGGGAACGCTGTATGCCATTTGGGGATCCACAATGGCGAGTCCTGCCTACCAGGCGGTGCAGCGAGAGATGGCGCCACGTCTTGCTGCGTTCCAGGATCAGATCACGCAGAATGAACCTCTCTTCAAACGAATCGAAGCCGTTTACAACTCACCAGCCAAAGCAAAGCTAAGCCCCGAACAGCAACGCCTGACGTGGCTCTACTACACAAACTTTGTTCGCGCTGGCGCACGTTTGAATGCTGACGCAAAGAAACGCCTTTCGCAGATCAATCAACAGCTCGCCGGTCTGTACACCAAGTTCAGCCAGAACGTGCTCGCCGAGGAAACGGATCAGTCTCTGGTCTTGAAGAGTGAGGACGAACTTGCCGGACTGCCGCAGTCGCTTCGTGATGCTGCTGCCGCGGCCGCTGAGACTAAGAAGCAACCAGGAACGTGGGTGATCATGAACACCCGTTCATCGATCGATCCATTTTTGACTTACTCCGATCGTCGTGATCTTCGCGAAAAGGCGTGGCGTATGTTCGTCAATCGCGGCGATAACGGCGGCGAACACGACAACAATGCGATCATCACCGAAATCCTTCAGCTTCGTGCAGAGCGCGCAAAACTTCTCGGCTTCCCCTCACACGCGCATTGGCGTCTGGAAAATTCGATGGCCAAGAATCCTGAGAAGGCCATGGAATTGATGGAAGCGGTCTGGAAGCCTTCGGTAGCACGCGTGCTCGAGGAAGTTGCTGACATGCAGGCACTCGCCGATAAAGAAGGCGCGAAGATCAAGATTGAGCCGTGGGATTATCGCTACTACATGGAGAAGGTGAGAAAAGCCAAATACGATTTGGACCAGAACGAGATCAAGCCTTATCTCCAGCTCGAGAAACTGCGTGAAGGAATCTTTTGGGTCGCAGGCGAACTCTTCAATTTTAACTTCACCCCAGTCACAAACGTTCCTGTTGCTCATCCTGACGTTCGCGTCTGGGAAGTCACGGATAAGACTTCAAAGAAACACATCGGTCTCTGGTATTTCGATCCTTACGCGCGCGCCGGCAAACGCTCAGGTGCGTGGATGAATGCCTATCGCACTCAGGAACGTGTGAATGGTGAAATCACGACGATCGTTTCCAACAACTCAAATTTCGTGAAAGGCAAGCCAGGCGAGCAAGTGCTAATCTCCTGGGACGATGCCACTACAATGTTCCATGAGTTTGGACACGCTCTGCATGGCTTGAACTCCAACGTCACGTATCCGTCGTTGTCGGGAACTGCCGTCGCGCGCGATTATGTCGAGTTTCCGTCACAGCTTCTCGAGCACTGGCTCTCAACTCCTGAAGTGCTGCAGCGCTTTGCGCTTCACTACCAGACAGGAAAACCAATTCCCCAGGAGCTCGTCGACAAAATCAAACGCTCGGCGACCTTTAATCAGGGATTTGCAACAGTCGAATACTTGTCGGCGGCGCTAGTCGATATGAAGCTGCATCTTGCAGGCGACCGCAAGATCGACGCGGATGCATTCGAGCGCGAAACTCTCGCCCAACTCGGCATGCCGAAAGAAATCGTAATGCGTCATCGCACACCGCACTTCCTTCACATCTTTTCAAGCGATTCGTACTCGGCCGGTTATTACAGTTACCTCTGGTCGGACGTGCTCACAGCGGACGCTTTCGGAGCTTTCGTTGAAGGAAAGGGACCATACGATCGCGCAGTGGCAGAACGTCTGCGCAAATTTGTATTCTCAGTCGGCAATACCATCGATCCGGCTGACGCTTATCGCGGCTTCCGCGGGCGCGATCCGAAGGTCGATGCACTAATGAAGAAGCGAGGCTTCGCTTCTAAAAGCTAAGCCACAAATATTTCACGCAAAGACGCAAAGGCCGCAAAGAGAGAGGCTCTTTCTTTGCGGCCTTCGCGTCTTTGCGTGAAATACTGGCTAGTTTTTACGGCCTCCCATCAACCTCAGGATGAAGAAGAAGAGGTTGATGAAGTCGAGATAGAGCGAGAGAGCTCCGACTATGGCGTAGGATCCTACGCGTCCATCAGGCAACGCCACGGCCATCTGTTTGAGACGTTGCGCATCCCAGGCAGTCAAACCGGTAAATACCAGTACGCCTACCACGTTGATCACAAACATCAGCACGTCGTTAAACCAGAAGATACTGACGACCGATGCGATGATCAGACCAATCAGTCCCATGAACATGAATTGGCCCACGCCTGCGAGACTGCGCTTCGTCACTGTGCCAAACACAGCCATTGCGCCAAACATTCCACCAGCAACCACAAAGGCTGAGATAATCGATGCGCCTGTGTAAATCAGGAATATGACCGACGACGTGACTCCGACCATCGCAGAGTACACCAGGAAGAGCACTGCCGCCGTTGCTGGCGACACCTTATCGACTCGTGCGGAAAGGTAAAACACCAGTCCGAGCTGCGCAAACAGCAGGATCCAGAACAAAATCCGATTGAGAATCAGAGTTTCTATTAACGCGGGCGAGGATGCGACGACCACGGCGGTCCCGGCCGTGAGCAACAGCCCCAGAAACATCCAGCCGTAAACTTTGCTCAAAAACGCCGTAACTCGAACATCTCGAACATCGGCGGAAACAAACGAAGATTCATTCCAACTCATCTTTTAACTCCTTGTTGGGCCATCCCAACCGTTTTCAAACGCCCCCATTATACCAAATCCCCGCCGACTTCAGGCGCTACCTTGGCGCTCAATACTCGTCGTACACTTTAAGGTTGTCAGTTTTGAAACTATAGATCGTTTTTACGGCAGACGGAGATGCGGTCCGTTCAAACCATGCGGCCGAACACCAGTGGTACTGATTGGCTACTGATACAATTCCGTGCCTAACCGCATTTTGGTGAACATAATTGAGGCGCGCGAGATAAGAACGTTCGTATGTCAACCGAGTTTCCCAAAAGTTATACCAAACCTCGCGACCAATCGCCTGATCCAAGACATTCAATTCGCGCGCGGTGTTGGCGTGAATGTGTTTAAGATACCTATCAAGGCGTTTTGAGCATGCTTCTCCTCGGGCAATCAGATGGTAATGATTCATGAAGACCGCCCAAGCTTCTAATTGCCAACTACGATCGGGCGAGCGTAAGTATCTGATCTTCAAGAAGGGTCAACTTTTCAGCATTGGAGAAGAGGAACTTCTTGTAAAGTGTGGCTCCCGTGACCATGTAAACACCATCGGGGCCAATACGATGAATTGGCGAGTGAGGCCAAACTTTGTGAGGAGTCATTACGAGTCGATTTAAGCGTCCGTGCTCCAATAAGTCAAATTACGAGAGACAATGCGCCACCTTGGAGTGCGCCAACTTGTTGGCGCTTTGGTATTCGAGCCGCTCCCAAGACTTACCAAAGCGCCAACAAGTTGGCGCACTCCAAGGTGGCGTCCGATTCTAAGTTACTTGACACAGCGGGCGAGGGGAGGAATTATCATTCGCGAGCATGGGGAGAATGAAACCGAGGAGGAGCTATGTTCACTAAAAGCTTTTTGGTCGTGATTGCAATCGGGCTGTTTGCCACCCCGGCGTTCAGCCAATTTGGTCAATCAAACCGATTGACGGATCTGGCCGCGCGCTTGTCGCGTGAGGCCGATGACTTAGCAGATGCGAACTATAGCAGTTACACAAATTCAACTCGCAACAACCGGAACGACATCGAGGCCGTGATGATCACGCAACAGTTTGCCGCCTCGTCGCGGATTTTTTATCGCATGGTCGTCGATCGTCGTCGCAACCAGGATCTGCGTGAAGCTTTCGATGTGTTGTCACGCATGGCGCGTTCGGTGGAGCAGAATAACCTGCAGCGAAATTCGTGGTTCAACATTCAGCGGCTGCTGTCAGATATCGCGCGTGAGGTTTCCTCTAATCAAAATCCCGGACCATTTCCTCCCGACACAGGTGATCGTAGCGGCCGTATGACCTGGCGCGGCCGTGTTGACGACGACGTGCGAATTAGTATTCGCGGCGGTACGGCAGACGTCGAAACTATCGGCGGCACTCCTTATTACGACGCACAACCGAACTTCTCCAGTTCACTGCCAAATCGACGCGTAACCGTGAGACTGACAAAAATACGCGGTCGCGGCGACATCTTCATCGAGCAACAACCATCGCGCGATAACGACTTCACCGCGATCATTCGCATCAAGGATTCACGCGGCGGTGCGGACAATTACGAATTTACGTTGGATTGGTAGAAAGAAATAGGTCCTATAGCGATTTATAGGACCTATTTTTCAACAATGATCTCGTCCACAAAGATCCACGCATCGCCACTGTTTCCCGGATGCCATGCGGGGATCTTTCCGAAGTTGACGGCGCGAAGCCGAATGTAGCGCGCACTCTTCGGCGGGATCGATTTTACGAACTCTCTTGTAATCGCACCCTCACGTTTTTCTGAAACGTCGTTTCCGATCGTAATGGCTGAGCTAAACGTCTTGCCGTCTGTCGATAGCTCAACGTCGAGGCGGCTCGGCATCCAGATCCACGAGCCAATGTCCTGTAGGAAGCCTGCGCCAACTTTCGAAACCTGCTGCACTTCTCCAAGATCTATCAAAGCAACCAGATCCTTACCCTGATAGCCTTGCCATGCGCCGCCACTCCAGTTCGTAGTTCCACGAATCCCATCTATCAAAGCGAGATTGCCGCCGCCCGTGTATTGCGAACTGTAGTTTGACTGCAACGTGATCTTCCAATCGTGTGGGATGCGATGATACTTCGCAGTCACAAACAAACTACGGTTTCCACCAGCAACAGCAAACGCTTTCACTGTCGTATCGGCATCGATGAAAAATGGTTTGGAAAATCTCTTTGAGTTAGTGCTTGGTTCTGAGCCGTCGGTGGTGTAGTAGAGTTCGACCGGCTTACCACCGATCGCCGCCAGCGAGATCTCTTGCCGTCCTCTAAATGTTTGCCCCGCCGCCTTAATTACCGGAACCGGAACAATCTCTCGACCAGCTATACGCGAAACAGGCTCGTTCCCAATCCCGGTTCCCCACTTCAAATTAGGCCGCGGTCCCATTCGAAAAACGAGCTCGCCTCCGGCCATCAAATCACTATGCCCCAGAAACGACCTAGTGTAGGGCTTTCCGTTCAGAGTCGCCGACTGAACATAAACATTGCGCTCCGAGACTCCTGGCGCACGAACTACAAATGATTTGCCATTCTCCAGATTGAATCGCACCTCGGGAAACAACGGCGAACCAATCACATAAACCGTCGAACCTGGAGTCACCGGATAAAACCCGGCTGCACTCAGCACGTACCACGCCGACATCTGCCCACAATCTTCATTGCCAATCAATCCATCGGGATCAGGCTTGTAAAACTGGTCCATGATCTGGCGCACGCGCGACTGCGTCTTCCACGGCTGGCCCACGTAATTGTAAAGGTAGGCCATGTGATGACTCGGCTCGTTGCCGTGAGCGTACTGACCTATCAACCCCGTGATGTCTACCTGCTCGCGACCAGTAGTGCGACTATCCGCTGCAAACAACTGATCGAGTTTCTCGGCAAATTGCCGGCGACCACCCATCGCCGCGATAAGACCACTGACGTCGTGCGGCGCGAAGAACGTGTACTGCCACGAATTCGCTTCGGTAAATCCAAACGTGACTTCACGCGGATCGAATGGCTCGAGCCAATTACCATTGCTGCGCGGGCGCATAAATCCAGACGAAGGATCGAAGACGTTTTTGTACGACTGCGCACGTGCGTTGTAACGCTCGTAATCGGCGGTCTTGCCCAGCATCCGCGCTACTTCCGCGACGCACCAATCGTCGTACGCGTATTCGAGCACTTTTGACACTGATTCGCGTTCATCTCCCATCGAGATAAAGCCATGATCGATGTAAGCGCCGAGTCCTCGATGTTGCCTGAACTCTGCACTGTGTTTCATCGCCTCGAAAGCCTTATTCAGGTCGAAGCCGTCGATTCCCTTCGCAGCCGCGTCGGCGATGACGGAAACAGCGTGGTAACCGATCATCGTGTCAGTCTCATTGGCTGCTAGCTCCCAGACGGGCAGACGCCCGCCCTGGTCGTATTGAACAAGGAACGTGCGGATGAAATCGCGCGTGCGCTTTTGATCGATGATGTTGTAAAGCGGGTGTGCGGCGCGAAACGTATCCCACAACGAGAAGACGGTGTAGTTCGAGAAATCTTCGGCTTTGTGAATCTTAAAATCTCGCCCGCGGTAACGACCGTCAACGTCCATGAAGAGATTGGGCGCTGTCATCGCGTGATAGAGCCCGGTGTAGAAGTTTGTCAACTGCGCGTCTGTTCCGCCAGTGATCACTATCTTGTTCAGTTCGTGATTCCAAGCTGCCTTCGCGTCTGCTCTGACTTTTTCGAAATCCCAGTGACTTAACTCGGCGCGCATATTCCTCATCGCGCCATCGACGTCAACTGAAGAGATTCCAACTTTCACCAGTACGGGAGCGCCGCCGCGTGTGTCGAAGCGGAAGTAAGTTCTTAAATCGCGGTCTGTCGGACCGTGTGATGTAAACGGCTGCGAAAACTCCGCGGCAAAATAAACAATCTGATCTTTTGCCCAAGCCTGCGAGCGTCTCCAGCCAACGATCGTCGTGTTGCTCGTGACGCGGAGATCCGAGTCGATGACTTTGTCGCGATGCGCAAGATCGATGATGATGTTTGCGTCTTCAGTTTTGGGGAAAGTGTAACGATGCAGGCCTGTGCGGGCGGTGGCGGTGAGTTCGACAAAAATATTGTCGTCGTCGAGTTTGACCGAATAGTAACCGGGCGCGGCTGTTTCATTGTGATGTTGGAAACCAGCGGTGCGGGCGCGTTTAAGAGTGGGTAGCAACAGAATGTCGCCGTAATCGGAGATACCGGTGCCGCTCAGGTGTGTATGACTGAAGCCGTAGATGGTCGAATCCGAGTAGTGATAACCAGAACAACCGTCCCAGCCGGTGAGCCGTGTATCGGGGCTGAGTTGGACCATGCCGAAAGGGACGATCGCGCCGGGGAATGTATGGCCATGACCTGCAGTGCCGATGAATGGGTTAACGTAGCGCGTTAGATCTCGTTGCGCGCACACGTTGAGTGGGAGAACAAGAAGGCAGAGAAGAATTATGGCGCGCATTAAACTTGGAATTGGCTTCACAGGATTAACAAGATTTACAAGATTGACAGGATTCAATCTTGTGAATCATGCAAATCTTGTAAATCCTGTCTCCCAACTACCTCAAGGTGCGATCGCGATCGAATAAATGAGCTTCTCCAGCACCTGCAGATCTCGAAGATCGAGCACCTCAACCGGCGAGTGACTATACCGTCCGGGCCACGACAAACCAGCGTGCAGCACACCGTATCGCACGAAATCTGAACCATCAGTGCCACCATTCGTGGCTCCCACCTGGATCGGTATCGCATCCGTCCGCGCGATATTCAGAATTCGATCCAGTTCCGGAAGCGGCGCGACAGACGAGTTGTCGAGCCCGCGAATAACCGCGCCACGCCCAAGCGGCGCGTACGCAAAGCGCGTGCTCTCAACCGGCGAATCAGACGAGACAAACGTATCAACGCTGTAAACTCTCTTCACAGATGAACCATACTGCTTCGCCAGCGCGATCGCGCCCTCCAGCCCCGTTTCTTCACGTACAGACCAGGCGAAGATAACTTTGCGCTTGAGCGTTGCAGGCGTCATTCTCCTTGCCGCAAGCACAAGCGCCGTTGAACCAGCGCGATCGTCAAGCCCGCGAGCAGTGAAGCGAGTGTTACCTAAACGAGTCGCACTCTTAAAAGCGGTGACCGACAAACCGCTGGTAACACCTCGGCGTTTCAACTCGTCACCGTTATAACCAAACCAGGCAGTCAATGCCTCTGGTTGTTTTGTGGTCGCAGTTTCCCTGGGAACAAAAACACCTTTGAGTGGCGCTTCACCGGGACGATCGAAATGAAGTAAAGCAGGCTGTCCTTCCCACAGCGACGGAAAGAGTCCGCCACGCGTGCGCAGTGACACTGTTCCATCGTCGGCGATGGTGGTCACTTCAAAGCCGACTTCGTCCAGGTGCGCGATAAACATCACCGGATCGCGGTCCGGTCCTACTTCGAGTATGAGGTTGCCTTCGTTATCGGTGCGGGTTAATGAACGCGCCCATGCCGGTAGTTCTGCCAGAATCGCCTCGCGAACTGGACGCTCGTGACCTGAGACAGCAGGAATATCAGCCAGAGTCTTGAGCAACTTTGCAGTGGCCGAGAGCATGTCCGCCGGCGGTGTTCGCATGACAGTGCGTTCGAATTCAGGGCTAACCGAGCCAGGTTCACTATCAATGCCTGCAGCTGTTGCAACAATTCTGCGGAATCTTCCAACGTCTTCAAGTCTCACGCTCTCGACAAGTGAGCTGCGGAACCGAGTAGGTAGCGAAACTATATTTACGGATGTCAGACCGGTAGACTCCGGAAGAAATGGTGGTTTCTCTACCGGTCTCGATAAAAAGCCATCGTCAGCGAGCTTGTCATCGGGTGGCCGCTCCAGGAGAAAAATTTGATCCAGGCGCCCAAGACTGCGCAACGCTGCTTCCAGCCCATCAAAACCAAAGCTGCGCAGAGTGGTGATTAGAAAGATAGTCTCGCCCTTGCTAACGTTACCGTGTGCGACATCAAAGATTGCCGCGCAGCCGGCACGCACACTGGCAAGCTGGCCCGCCACAAAGCCATCGCCATAAGTCCATGCTGGCACATCGCGCACCACAGGATCCAACATCTCGACCCCAAGACGCTGAACCTCGACTCTGGACGCTACACCGATGTCTACCCACAAATCATCTAGTGTCGTCACCGGCGCGTTTGCCACGCGCCCTCGCTGGAGGTGAGTGCTCTTGACAATCACTACGCCGGGAACGCCGCCACGACGCGTCAACACTTTGATACGCTGCCCTTCGTGAAACTGTACCCAGAGTGGATGTTGGCGTCCGGCGCCGATCTCTCGCAGCCGCAGATATCCGTCGTCAGTGATCTCTGTAACTGCAAAGGATGGACGATCGAGGCTGCAGGCAATAACGCGACGCGGGCTTCCACTTCCCTTGCGCAGGATCAGATTGCCCAACGCATCACGTTTCCAACCGGGAAATGAATTGTTGGTTCCGAAGTTTTCTCGTCCCGGCGGAGCGTCGAGACTGACCCAACTGTCAAAAGTGCTGGCCGGGCCGTCTTGCGCACGTACGGTCGAGGCAAAGACAAGGCTCAGTAAAGCTGTCCACAGCAGCAGGGTTTTGGGAAGACGGATCTGTTTACTCATTCAGGTTTTAGACAGGATTTCAGGATTCACAAGATTTACAGGATTCACGCCTCTCTTGTAAATCCGAAAATCCTCGCAATCCTGTATAACAAAATCGCTCTTGCAGATTAAAAAATTTAATGCCATACTGCGTCGCCTCCGTCCCAGACACAACTCCTAAAAGAGAAGTTTTATAACTCCAGGTTTCATACGTTTCACCTCCCAGGGAAGCACGGCTATCTATGCACTTCGCATTTATCAAATCCGCGATGTCCTTCCCGCTCGTTCTTGCGGCCGTTGCGGGCGGCGCCCACACCCCCATCAACCTTACTTACTGGAGGAGAAGAGTATGAAGAAAGTTTGTGCGTTACTTATTTTTGCCGGCCTTTGCGCCGCTGTGTTCATTTCGTCCCCAACGGCGAGCAGCCAGGGCCGAAAAGACAAGATGCGCAAGAACGCAAATAAGATCGAAAACAATTACATCGTAGTGCTTGACGACAACTGGGTGGGCGAAAAAGGAAAGTTCTCTATCGCTCCCTATATCGCAGCGGAAATGGCCGCCATGCACAAAGGCCAACTCAAACACGTGTATCAACACGCGCTCAATGGCTTTGCGGTGGAGATGACGCCGGAAGAAGCTGAAGCACTCAGCAACGATTACCGTGTTCTCTTTGTTGAAGAGGACGGTGTTGTCACTGCTGGTGCAACTCAAAGCAATCCGCCCTGGGGTCTCGATCGCATCGATCAGCGCAACCTGCCTTTGAATGCCATCTACACATTTAACTGGACCGGTTCAGGCGTTCGCGCTTACATCATCGACACCGGTATTCGCACCGCCCACACGCAGTTTGGTGGACGTGCTTCAAACGTTTTTGACGCCTTCGGCGGCAACGGACAAGACTGCAACGGTCACGGCACTCACGTCGCCGGCACCGTCGGTGGTTCAACCTTTGGCGTCGCGAAGAACGTCATGCTGCGCGGTGTGCGGGTGTTGAATTGTTCCGGCTCCGGTTCGAACTCCGGCGTAATTGCGGGCGTGGACTGGGTGAGAAACAATCACGTCGCACCGGCCGTAGCCAACATGAGTCTCGGCGGCGGGATCTCGAGTGCGCTCGACACGGCTGTAAACAACCTTCACAATGCTAATGTGACGATCGCAGTCGCTGCTGGTAACAGCAACGCGAATGCGTGCAACGCGTCACCAGCTCGTGCAGCCAACGCGATCACAGTCGGCTCAACCACCACGAGTGATTCACGCTCGTCGTTCTCCAACTTCGGCACATGTCTGGATATTTTTGCGCCAGGTTCGGGAATCTTATCAGCCTGGTCGACCTCTAACACTGCCACAGCGACGATAAGTGGAACCTCAATGGCTTCACCGCACGTCGCCGGCGTGGCAGCACTTTACAAACAAGCAAACCCGTCAGCTTCGTCAACTACCATTCGCAACGCGATCGTCAACAACGCGACGACCAACGTTGTGGGCAACCCAGGCACCGGTTCACCAAACCGATTACTGTACTCGCTGTTCTTCTGAAATCAGTTGGCGGCTCATTGACGCGGATAACGCAGATCTGTTCTGATCTGCGTCATCCGCGTTTTTGATTGTATCCCTACCATTTGTGAGGTAAACACCATGAAGCTCCGGCGAACTGTCGCATTGCTTTGCACTGTGGCCTTGCTGACCAGCATGGCTTTTGCGCAGCAAGCAGCGCCCGCAACTACAAAACGTCCACTAACTCATCAGGACTACGATTCATGGCGCTCCATCTCAGCGCAGCAGGTTTCCCGCGACGGGAAGTTTGTGGCGTATGCATACGTGCCTCAGGATGGCGACGGCGAGATTGTCGTGCGCAATATCGCTACCGGCGTCGACTGGCGCGCGCCACGCGGATACCGTCCGCCTGTGCCGCCTCCGGACGATCCGGGAACAAACGTCGCTGAGTTTCAGGCCGAGCAGGCGCGTTTGCTGCGTCCAGTCTTCACTGCAGACAGTCGTTTTCTTATCTTCGGCACTGAACCAACTAAGGCCGAGCTAAACAAAGCCAAGAAAGAAAAGAAGAAGCCCGAGGAGATGCCGAAGAATGGTCTCGGAATCATGGATCTTTCAAACGGTACTGTGACACGAGTTGAGCGAGTGAAGACCTTCCGTGTCCCAGAAGATGGTTCGGGTCATTTTGCTTACTTGATGGAGGCGAAAGCGGAAGAGAAACCGAGTGGACCACCAAAATCCGAGTCGAGTCCAACCCCCGAATCGAGTCCAACCCCCGAGCCGAGCCCTACAGGCGAAGTAACTGCCCCCGCAGCTACACCGGCGCCGTCCGCCTCACCAACACCGCGTGCTTCATCGCCTCGTGGAAAGAAAAAGGAATACGGCACTGAACTCGTGCTCCGTAACACCGCGACAGCGAACGAACGAAAGTTTAGCGACGTGCTGGACTTCACGATCAGCCGAGACGCAAAGACGCTCGTTTTCACAACCTCAGCGCGAAAAGAAGAGAACAACGGTGTCTATGCTGTGACAACTGACAGCGATAGCGAACCGGTCGCACTTCTCAGCGGTAAAGGGAAATACCAACGTCTGACGTGGGACGAAGAAAACACTCAACTCGCCTTCACCAGCGATAAGGAAGACGCTGACGCGAAACAACCGAAGTTTCGTGTTTACCACTGGAATCGCAAAGATCCGCAAGCAACTGAAGTTGTTTCTGTAAGCTCGCCGAGCTTCCGGAAAGAATTCGTCGTCAGTGAGCGTGCGAATCTGAGTTTCTCCCTCGACGGCAGTCATCTGTTCCTCGGTACGGCGCCACCACCTGAACCCGAGAAGAATCCCGATGAGGAAATTCCGGCTGATGAAAAAGTGATCGTCGATCTATGGCACTGGAAAGACGATTACGTGCAGCCGATTCAGCGAATCCGCGCTGAGCAGGATCGCAATCGATCGTATCGCGCCGTTTACGATCTACAGACAAAGAAATTCGTCCAGCTCGCAGATGAGTCGATGGAAAACATCTCGCCTTCGAACGACGGCAGTTACGCCATCGGCACCGACAATCGTAAATACCGGACCATGTCTGACTACGATCCGGGTTTCACTGACTATTACCTCATCAACACCGAGGACGGATCGCGTAAACCAATCCTATCCAAACAACGCGGCAACGTTTCTCTATCACCCAACGCAAAGTACGCGATCTACTTCGACGGCAAAGACTGGAACTCCTATTCCGTCGCCGATGGTTCCACTACAAACCTGACCAAGAGCATCTCGGCAAACTTCTACAACGAAGAGAACGACACGCCGTCAACACCCGGCTCTTACGGGATCGCAGGCTGGACGAAAGACGATAAAGACGTTTTGATTTACGATCGTTACGACATCTGGCAGATCTCGCCGGACGGCAGCAGTGCGAAGAATCTCACTGACGGTGTCGGCCGCAAGGAATCAACAACCCTGCGTTATGTGCGACTCGATCCGCGCGAGCGTTCGATCGATCCGGACAAGCCGATGTTGCTCTCGGCCGAGCACCAGGAGACGCGTGACTCGGGCTTCTATCGTGACAAGGTCAACAGCACTGCGGTGCCACAGAAACTTCTCATGGCCGCGAAGGATTTCAACAATCCGGCGAAAGCTAAAGATGCTGATGTGCTGGTCATGACTGCATCGCGGTTCGATCAGTTTCCCGATGTATGGGTGACTAACAGCACCTTCAGGGAGCTGAAGCGCGTTAGCAACGGCGATGCTCAACGCGCGGCATACAACTGGGGCACCAGCGAGCTTGTGAGTTTCAAAAACACAGACGGTGTGCCCCTCAAGGGTTTGCTTCTCAAACCGGATAACTTCGATCCAAAAAAGAAGTACCCGATGATCGTCTACATCTACGAACGGCTCTCGCAGGGATTGCACGCCTTCCGCAATCCCGGGCCGGGAACGTCGATCAATCCGAGCTACTACGTCAGCAACGGCTATCTCGTCTACATGCCCGATATCGTTTACACGATCGGTTATCCGGGTAGCAGCGCCTTGAAGTGTGTGTTGCCGGGAATTCAGGCCGTCGTCGATCGTGGCTTCGTGAATGAGAAAGCGATCGGCATCCAGGGACACAGTTGGGGCGGTTATCAAATCGCGTACATGGTGACGCAGACCAATCGCTTCAAAGCGGCGGCGCCCGGAGCACTCGTGGCAAACATGACTAGCGCTTACAGCGGCATTCGTTGGGGAACAGGCCTGCCGCGGCAGTTTCAGTATGAACGCACGCAATCGCGTATCGGCGGCAGTCTCTGGGACTATCCGTTGCGCTTTCTCGACAACTCACCGATCTTCCGTGCGGATCGAGTTGAAACGCCCCTGCTGATGATTCACAACGACGAAGACGATGCGGTGCCGTGGTACCAGGGAATCGAGTACTTCCTCGCGCTACGCCGTCTGGGCAAGGAAGCGTACATGTTCAACTACAACAGCGAGAAGCATGGTCTCCGAAAGCGCATCAACCAGAAAGACTACACGCGTCGCTTGCAGGAATTCTTCGATCACTTCCTGAAAGGCGCACCCGCTCCGGAGTGGATGGAAAAAGGAATTCCCTATCTGCAACGTGAAAAGGAAAAGGAAAAATACCGAAGCTCGGAAGATAAACAATAGTTGAGCCACGGATTTACACGGATGAACACGGATTATTCTTATCAGTGAAAATCCGTGTTCATCCGTGGCTAAATTTTAGCCTCGCTTCCAGGTTCTCACGTCGACTACGACTGAGCCGCAATTGTCTGCCATCGTCGAGCACAACGATGTAGTCGCCGTTGAAGTGTGGCTGCATCTCCTTGATGCGATCGAGATTTACGATGATCGAACGATGGATGCGGACAAACTTCGCCGGATCGAGCCGTCCTTCCAAATCGTTCATCTTTTCGCGCAGCAGATGCGTTTTGCGTCCGGCGTGCAGCTTCGCGTAATTGCCGTCTGCCTCGATGAAATCAATCTCGTTAACTTTTACGAGCATCATCCGATTTGAAGTCTTGATCATCAACCTCGTCAGATAACTCTGCTGCTCGTCAGAACCCTTGCGTTCGCTTTTGCGATCTTCGAGCAAGGCCAGAAGTCGCTGGCTCAACTTGTCGATCTCGCTCGCCGCAATTTGTGACTTCGCGCGCTCAAGTGCCCGCACGAATCGCTCGTCGTCAAAAGGCTTCAAGAGGTAGTCAAGCGCATGAACCTCGAATGCCTTCAACGCATACTGATCGAACGCGGTAACAAAGATGATCGCCTGAATCTGCTCGGGACCAACGCGCGCAAGCACATCGAATCCGTCCATCTCAGGCATCTGAATATCGAGAAAGATCAGATCCGGTGAGTGCGAGTTGATGGCTTTGACGGCCTCGTGCCCATTGCGACACTCGTCAACAATTTCAATTTGAGGATCTTTTTCCAGCAACACACGAAGATTACGACGCGCCAGCGGCTCGTCGTCGACAATCAATGTTTTGATCTTCGCGGTCACTGAGACGAAGTCCTGAGCGGGACCAGTATCGTTACTTCAACGCCGCCGGCAGGTCTATTCCGAATATCAAACTGATGGTCGTCGTCGTAGAGTTGTTGTAAACGCGCGGCAGTGTTTGCCAAACCGATTCCGGCGCTGCCTTTCAATTGCCAGTCATCAGGCAAACCAGCGCCGTCGTCGTAGACAGTTAACCGCAAGTGGCCATTTTCGAGTGTGGAACTAACTCCAACCACACCTGAATCTGCGCTGCGAGCGATTCCATGTCGCAGTGCGTTTTCCGTCAGCGGTTGAAGAATCAGATTTGGGACGAGGGCGCGCATGGTGCCGGGATGGATGTCGTATTGGATACGCAGCCGATCGGAAAATCTCATTTGCTGAATACTCAGATACAGCTTAATGAAATTGATCTCCTCTCTCAATTCAACCTCATGTTTTGAAGAGTGATCGAGCGCGTGACGCAAGAGATCGCTTAGACCAACAAGCATGTTGACAGCCGTCTGATTCTTATTGTCTCGCACCAGACCGACGATGCCGTTCAGCGTGTTGAAGAGAAAGTGTGGATGCAACTGCATCCGTAACGACTCGAGTTGCGCTTGTGCGAGTTGCGCTTCTAGTCGTGTCGCCAGGAATTCGCGCTCACGATACTTGCGATAGTAGTCGAGCGCATAACAGATTCCGATCACGCCGCCATAGATCAGTAGATCAGAACGAAATGATCCTTTCATACGCAAGAAGAACTGCGGCCAGAACTCCGTGGGACTCTCACCCATGTTGTCAAAAGGATTGATGGTTACGTTAATCGCTGTCGCAACGACGCTATGGACAGTTGATATCAGGAAGAACGCGGGTAAATGAACGACGAGGCTTCTCAGCCACGTCTCGCCAACCAGCGGAAACCTGCGCGCAAGCCAGCTTATGACTGGAGTAAGCGGAGCCCATGCCAACCACGTGAGGATGCCCCAGGTAAAAATGCGCCACGCGTCGTGGCCCATTCCTGCCGCCTCGACCTCGAAATAGATGGGCCCCGCATAGATCAACCCGAGCATCGCCCAGAGCGCAACGACGATGAGCCACGTCTTCAAATCAGTCCTATAGGACATGTAGGACCTATACTATCCAACCCTTGCTCTGGTATTCCATGTAAGTCGCCGTAGTCTGCGCAACTTCGCGGCCGAAGTATCTGTCAACCACACGCAGCGCGAGATCGATTCCGGAAGTCAAACCACCCGCAGTTGAGATCTTCTCGTTCTCGACAAAACGCAGCCCACGCTTCAGATTAACGTCGGGGAACGCCTTGGCAAATTGATCGAAAAAGTCGTGATGCGTGGTGGCTTCCTTGCCCGAGAGTAAACCTGCCTTGCCGAGTTGGAAGGCGCCGGTGCAAACGGACATGATGACGTCCGTTGACGTCGACATCTTTCGCAGCCATGCATGCAGCGCTTGCGATCCTCGCTGTGCCGGCACCACGATCACCTTGGGTTGCGGCGCGGAATCAAAAGTGTAATCCGGGACGAGCTTGAGCCCGGCTGAGCCCGCTAACACCTCGGTTTTTTCCGATACCGTGAACAACTCAAACGGCATGTGGTCGTCATGGTCCTGGCCTCGTTGCGGGATCATCACGTCCTGAAAGACTTCCCACGGACCGGCGAAATCGATCACGGTGACTCCGTCGGAGATCGGAAATGCGACCGGGATTTTTCCTTTGGGAGGAGCGGTGAGCTTGCCGGCTTTTTCCGATGTTAGAAAGTTATTAGCAAGAACGGTTGGGACAGATGCAGTTGCGATGACGAATCCTAGACCGGCACTTTGACTCATGAATTCTCTTCTCTTCATCTTTACCTCCAGGCGAGAGCGATTTTTGGACAGTCTAGGGCCAACCGATACACGTCGGAATTAGTTTGTTCCAGATTGTGTGAATATCGCGGTAAACTGCGCGTCAGGTGGGATGAACCGCTCCTTGGAGTGCGCCAACTTGTTGGCGCTTTGGTATTAATTGCTGAATGGGTTTACCAAAGCGCCAACAAGTTGGCGCACTCCAAGGAGGCGTCCGATTACACTTAATATTTCGCAACTCGCGGATCTACGTCCTCAGACCAGGCCGTGATGCCGCCTTTCAGATTAATTAGCCGTCCGGAGTATCCTGCGCGCTTCAGTGCCTCAATGGCTTTCGCGCTGCGCACGCCACCCTTGCAGTGAACGATCGTCTCAACCTGCGGGTCGATCTCGTTCATACGACTCACAACGTGACCGAGCGGGATCAACTTCGTTCCCGGTATCCGCGCGATCTCAAACTCGTGCGGTTCGCGCACGTCGATAACCTGCATCTTGTCGCCACGCAAACGACGCGCGTTGAGCTCAGTCGCAGAGATCTCCTCGAGCTTCGAGTCAGGCTGCGGCGTCTGATGCGCTGCTACACCGCAAAACTCTTCGTAGTCGATCAGCTCTTTGATACTCGGCTGTTCACCACAAACCGGACACTTCGGATCCTTCCGCAGTTTGAACTCGCGGAACTTCATGGGCCAGGCGTCAAACAGCAACAGACGATTGATCAGCAACTCTTCTGCACCGAGAATGATCTTGATCGTTTCGTTCGCCTGGATCGCCCCCACGATGCCTGGCAACACACCAAGCACACCACCTTCGGCGCATGAAGGCACAAGGCCGGGCGGCGGCGGCTCCGGATAAAGACACCGGTAACACGCGCCCTTCTCGGCCCAAAAGACACTTGCCTGACCTTCAAACCGGAATATCGAACCGTAGACGTTTGGCTTGCCGCTCAATACACACGCATCGTTGACGAGGTAACGCGTGGGAAAGTTGTCGGTGCCGTCGACAATGATGTCGTAGTTGCGGAAAAGGCGCATCGCGTTATGACTTGTCAGCCGCGTCTCATGCGTTTCGATCTCGATGTGTGGATTGATGTCGCGCAAACGATCCCGTGCTGATTCAATCTTTCGCCGGCCGAGATCTTTGGTGCCATGAATAATCTGGCGTTGTAGATTCGATTCTTCCACCACGTCAAAATCGACAATGCCAATCCGTCCCACACCAGCCGCCGCGAGATACATGCCCACGGGCGCGCCGAGTCCACCCGTTCCAATCATCAACACACTCGCGGCTTTCAGTCGTCGCTGCCCCTGCATGCCGACTTCAGGCATGATTAGGTGACGGCTGTAACGAAGGATCTCTTCGTTTGAAAGCTCCGGCAAAGTTTGCCCGACTTCCGATTCGATCACAGCGCCACCGGCGATTGAAGGAACGATCATGAGCGTGTCGCCGTCTTTGACCGGCGTGGCTGGACCGGATGCGTGTCGAATGTCTTCGTCGTTGAGATAGACGTTGACGAAGTTGCGCAAGACGTTCTGATCGTTGAACAGGTGGCGGCGCAACGCGGAATGATTCGACGTGAGCAGATCGAGCGCTTCACCCGCAGTTTTTGCTTCGACAACGATCTGCGACTGACCACCGGCGAACTGTCGCAACGGCGCCGGGATTGTGATTGTGACTGGCATGATTTACCTCTTCAGGATTTTATTGCCTCTTGATTGAACCGCGATCGATCCGGTTCCTGTTCCCACGAATAAAGATCGCCGGCGTGTCCCTCACTCGTCGAAACGATGATGTACGAGTAAGTGGGCCATGCGTGCTCCAGGTCATACTGTGACGGCACCGCCGGTGAATCCGGATGCGAATGATAGAACCCGACAACTTCGAGCTCTTTCGAGCGCGCGTATCGCTCACCGCGCATGAGCTCTTCCGGCTGGATTAAAAACCGGTTTCGCTTTGCACTCTCTTCGCGCGCATTCGAAATCGGATACGTCTCTTGAACAACCTTCGCGTCTGCTTCGAAACGCCCGAGCAGCAATCCGCAGCACTCGTACGGATAATCTCGCACGCCGTGCTCTCGAATTTCCGACAATAGCTGTTCCGAAATGCTGATCATTTGGATAGCGCTTGTTCAATGTCAGCAATAATGTCGTCGATCTTCTCGATCCCAACGGAGATACGCACGAGTCCATCAACGATTCCCAATTCTTGTCTCCTAGCTGGAATTTGATCCCTGTGCGAAGCAGTCGCTGGGTGGAGCACACTGGTAAATACATCTCCAAGACTCGTAGAGCGCACAATCAATTTCAACCGATCCATAAAACGAAATGCGGCTTCCTTCGTATCGTCTCGCAGCTCAATCGAAACAAGCCCGCCAATTCCCGGATAATGAACGCGACCTATATCCGGGTGTTCCTTCAAGTGACCGGCCAGCGTCCGCGCGTTTTCACAGTGGCGATCCATTCGTACCGCGAGTGTCTTTAAGCCGCGCAGAATCTCGTGTGCATCAAAAACCCCCAGCACACCGCCGACCAGCTTCATCACGCTGACAAGCGCCGCACTGTCAAACTCGTCCCGAGAAACAACCAGCCCGCCCATTGCATCAGCATGCCCGCCGAGATACTTCGTCGCGCTGTGCACGACCATGTCCGCACCTAGCTTCAACGGCTGGCGCAAATACGGCGTCGCAAACGTGTTGTCGATAATCAAACGCGCACTATTCTCACGCGCGATCTCGACACACGCTTCGATATCACACACCTTCAACAACGGATTCGAAATCGTTTCCGCGATCAAAATCTGTGGTCGAATCTCGCGTGCTTTTTCACGCACTGCCGCAATGTCACTGAAATCGATGTGTGTGGTCTTGACGCCAAAATTTGCGAGGACGGTGTTGAGTAGATTAGTCGTTGCTCCGTAAAGATCCTGCGAAGCTAAAACCGTCGATCCGGCTTTGAGATCACACGCGATCAGTGCCGCGTGCACGGCTGCCATGCCGGTTGAGTACGCGCATGCCGTCGCACCTTCTTCCACTTCGCGCACAGCCTCTTCGAGTGCCGCAGTGGTCGGGTTGCCGTAACGAGTGTAGATAAATCCCTGTTTCTCACCGGCGAAGACATCATCGATCTCCTGCATCGTGTCGTAAGTGAATGTCGCGCTGGCGTAGATCGGAGTCGACACGGGCATCGCATCCGGCAACGCTCGTCGCTCACCGCTGTGCACAAGTTTTGTTGTGATGTCGTGTTTTGTCATCGAAGGTTTCTCACGCTAAGCCGCAAAGAAGCAAAGTTGCAATTCAGATGCTTGGTCTTCCTTTGCTGCTTTGCGTCTTTGCGTGAGAGATTCTTTCAGCCATTCTCACTCAAATACCGCTCGCCACTGTCGCAGAGCACAGTCACTACCAAAGCCGGTTCCCGCAACGACGCTGCCACTCGCCAGGCAGCAAAAACGTTGGCTCCGGAACTCGGGCCGACCAGCAATCCTTCTTCTCGGGCTAATTTACTGGTCATTAATAACGCATCTTCGGTAGCAACTTCCAGCGTTTCGGTGACGAGCGTCTGATCGAAGATTCCGGGAGTGATGGCCGTCGCCATGTGCTTCAGACCTTCGAGGCCGTGTAACGGCGACTCGGGCTGGACGGCAATCGTTTTTACGTCTGGGTTTAGTTCGCGCAAACGTCTCGACACGCCGACAAACGTGCCGGAAGTTCCGAGGCCTGTAACAAAGTGCGTGACTCGACCGTCAGTCTGTTCCCAGATCTCGTTGGCGGTCGTTTCATAGTGAGCAAGCCAGTTGGCGTCGTTGTTGTATTGATCCGGATAGAAATACCGCTCCGGGTTCGCAGCAAAGAGCTCGCGTGCGATTAGCTGCGCGCCGTCGGTCGAAAGCATCGCATCTGTTTCCACGATCTCGACACCGTAGCTTCGCAAGATTCGTTTGCGTCCGGGGCTGGCATTCTTCGGCAGGCAAACTTTGACTGGATACCCGCGCGACGCGCCGATCATCGCATAGGCGATCCCGGTGTTGCCGCTGGTCGCATCGATGATCGTCATTCCGGGCTTCAAACGGCCGCTGCGTTCGCCTTCGAGAATCATCGAGAGCGCGGCCCGGTCTTTTACAGAGCCACCCGGATTCAGATGTTCTGCCTTCGCAAAAACCTTGAGGCCGCGGTCCAATTCTTTATCAATTAGCCGCAATCGTAAGAGTGGTGTGTGACCGACCTGGGCTTCTACTGTTCCCGGCTCAATCCCGACCTTCCAACTATCCAAGACATCCAGATGCATACGGTTCCCGGTTCGAAATAAAAACCGGTCGCGACTTTCGAAAAGTGCGACCGGTTCGGCGTTGAATTCTGCTGGTGGTTAGCTTATCCGCTACTCCTGCCCGCAAACGGCCTCTCGGTCGCGGTGCGATAACACCGCTGACAGTAGAGACAACATGCGCAGGCCTTCATCATCATGACGTGGAAAACTATAGGCGGCGCTCTTTTGACTGTCAAGCAGGGTTATCGTTACTCTTTGCACATGTCTGATACATGGCCATCATTACCGCTCGAAGAGTGGAAAGACAGCCTCGCCACTCTACACATGTGGACGCAGATCGTAGGCAAAGTTCGCCTTGCGCAAACGCCGCTGGTTAATCACTGGTGGAATGTGCCGCTCTACGTTTCGGCTCGTGGATTAACGACGACGGCGATGCCTTACGAAGAGAGATTCTTCGAAATGGAGTTTGACTTCGTCGATCATAATCTCGTGACTACGTGCAGCGATGGGACGAGTGCGCTCGTGCCGCTGGAACCGAAGTCTGTGGCGACGTTCTACCACGAAACATTGGCGGCATTGAAGAAGCTGGGTATTGAAGTTCATATCTGGAAGATGCCGGTTGAGATACCCGATCCCATTCCGTTTGATCAGGATGAGCAACACGCTTCTTACGATCGCGAATATGTCGAGAGGTGCTGGCATGTGCTGCGTGCATCAGACCGAGTGATGCAGAAGTTTAGATCACGTTTTATCGGTAAAAGCAGTCCGGTACACTTTTTCTGGGGTAGCTTCGATCTTGCAGTGACGAGATTTTCAGGAAGGCCGGCGCCACCGCGACCCGATGCTGACGTGATCACGCGTGAAGCGTATTCGCATGAAGTTATCAGTCACGGTTGGTGGCCCGGACAAGGACCACTCGGCAAGCCGGCGTTCTATTCCTACACCGCCCCCGCGCCCGATGGCTTGAGCGAAGCGAAAGTGCGACCCGAGCAGGCGATCTACAACAAAGATATGGGTTTGTTTCTATTGATGTATGACGACGTGCGTAACGCAGCGGATCCGGATGCTGCTTTGATGGAATTTCTGCAAAGCACGTATGAGGCGGGGGCAGACTTAGCGAAATGGGATCGCGCCTCGCTGGAAAGATCTTAGGTTTTTACTGGACGCCAAAATGCCGCGATTCGCTTCCCACTCGCCGTCTGCAACAAGCTCATCACGCCCATATATCCAAACCCGAAAAAGAACAGTACCAGGAAGGGGATCGTTCCCCACATGTGTAAACGAGCCGAATAAATAATCGCGAGCAGAAAGTAGACAGCGAAACCCAATTCGAGCAACGGCAGTAGACCGCGTTTGCGTTTGTACTTCTTGCGTTTCCAGGTGGCGTCGGTAGCTTCCTCGACACGATACTTCGGCGTTCGCACAAACTCCGACTTCACACCCAATAGCGCTTCCAGAACCGCGCGCGCGTTTGAAAACGCGAGGCCGATACCGAGCCCCATCACGAGCGGCAGGTGCAACAGTCGCGGCGTGCGCTTCTCGTCGAGATACCAAACCGCCGATCCATAAAACAACACCACCGAAATCGACGAAAAGAACAGGAGCGGCAGGTCCAAAACCATCAGGTGATAGAACGGCTGGTTGTAACGCACCAGCAATAACGGAAACTGCAAAAAGCTGGCGACGATCATCAGCGGATAACTGATGTTGCCCGTCAAACGGAAGAACATTTCCAGCTTTACGCGTAACGGGAGTGGCGCCAGCCAAATGCGCGGATAAAGCTTGAGCCCAACCTGCATCACGCCCTTGGCCCAACGTCGCTGTTGCGCTTTGAAGGCGTTTATCTCAACCGGAATTTCCGCGGGCGCTTCTTCGTCGAGCAGGTAAACAAATTTCCATCCCATCAACTGCGCACGGAAACTCAGATCGGTGTCTTCAGTTAACGTGTCGTGCTGCCAGCCGCCGCTCATCTCAATCGCTTGTCGCCGCCAAATGCCGGCAGTGCCGTTGAAGTTGAAAAAGCCACCGGTGCGATTCCGTGTGGTTTGTTCGACGACGAAATGGCCATCGAGCATGATCGTCTGGAGTCGCGTCAAAAGATTGTATTGACCGTTGATGTGCGACCATCGCATCTGTGCGCAACCAACCATTCCGTCGGTGAAGAAGTCCACGAGCTTGCGCAGGCAATCGGGTTTGGGAACGAAGTCGGCGTCAAAGATCGCCAACAATTCGCCCTTCGCCGACTTGTTGCCGTTCTCGAGTGCGCCGGCTTTGAAACCCGTGCGATCCGAACGATGGATGTAGTGGATGTCAAAACCCTGTTCCGCATACTTCGCGACTACGGCTTCGGCGACTTTCACCGTTTCGTCGGTTGAATCGTCGAGAACCTGAATCTCCAGCTTCTCACGCGGGTAATCGATTGCAGTGACCGCTTTGAGCAGACGATCGACCACGTAAAGCTCGTTGAAGAGTGGCAATTGGACCGTAATTCGCGGCAGTTCGGTCTCGCTAAATCTGGCCGCCGGCTCAGGGACAAACCTGCGATACCGCCAGAAGTCGATGACCTGCTTGATGCGATAGGCACCGTAAACTGCGAGCGTGCCGAGAATCGCGAAATAGACGCTCAGAATGATCCAGTCAAAAGTGTCGAGCTTGTAGAGTGGGCTGATGTTGCCCCAGGTTTTATTGACGAGGTCGTGAAAGTAACGCTCAAAGATGGCTTGCGGCGGAGGTCCTATCGGATCGGGCCATGGCGTTGGTGCTGGAGATTGAAAAATCATGAATTACGGTAAATCCAAAAGCGCCAGATTCTACCCTATCGAGAGGCACATTGCATAGTTCAGGCGCCTCTTTGGAGTGCGCCAACTTGTTGGCGCTTTGGTATTAGTTCTCGCCCAAATGCCTACTAAAGCGCCAACAAGTTGGCGCACTCCAAAGAGGGGCTAAATTCGCCGCTCTGGAGCGCTGTAATCGCTCGGGGCGGCCGCGATACTGTCCGGGGAGGCGAGCGTGAACCTGGGACCAGCGGGCGTGCTTGGTCGGAAGCCCCGCAGGCTCAAATCCGCAATCCCGGGCATGACGAAAAACACAACGACACTCCCGAGTAACGCGCCAGTCAACAAACGAGATGTGTGCGTGTTTTCCCAAATACCCAGAAAAGTCAGACTGAAATCGATCAGTAGTGGCAGGGCCGCAAGGAATAACATTTTTCGCGGGGGAGTGGCGGCGCTTCTCAGAGAACGCAACAGCGGGTAAATCAAGAGTGTGAATGCAAATCCTGCGTACAGCCCGGTGCAACGCGAACAAACTGCCAGCTTGTGCCCTTCAATAAAATAAGACCGATCCGGATCTTGATGGCAGAAGATGCCGAAGCCTCGGTAGATCCCCTCAGCTACCTCGCTGTAACCACTCACCGCCGCCAACGGTGCAACCATTATTAGCGAAACGATCAGCGTCACAGTCACCGCACTCACCAACCAAAAGACCAGCGGCCTACGAGTCGGCACCACCTGCGGTAGATATTGATTCATCCTGCCTTTGTGCTTTTTGTGGCTAAAACCTAATTACTGTGTCTGGTCCACCTTCGATGTGGAGCGTGTCGACAAAGCGAATGTGGCGCGACTCCGTTGTCATCACAACCGAATGCGTCCGCTTGCCCGATCCAAAGAATCGCACACCCTTCAACAACGCTCCGTCGGTCACACCAGTTGCAGCAAAAATGATCTTTCTGCCGGGTGCGAGGTCGTCAGTGTCATACACCTTGTTTGGATCCCTGATCCCCATCGTTGCCAGCCGGTCGAGCACTTCCTCACGAGACGGCACTTTGTCTTTATCAACCCCAAGCCGATCAGGATCAAACACCAGCCGTGCCTGGATCTCACCGTTCAAACACTTCATCGCCGCGGCCGTGATGACTCCTTCCGGCGCGCCACCGATTCCCATCAATGCGTGAATGTTTGTTCCAGCTACCGCCGCCGAGATACCTGCCGACAGGTCACCATCGGAAATTAAGCGAATGCGTGCGCCTGCATTTCTCACGTCACCAATCAGTTTTTTATGTCGCGAACGATCGAGCACAATCACAGTCAGGTCTTCGATATCGCGTCCCAGTCGCCGCGCGATGTTTTTGAGATTGTCTTTCACGGGTGCATCGATATCGACGACGCCGCGCGACGATGGCCCAACTACGATCTTGTCCATGTAGATATCAGGTGCATTGAGCAACCCGCCACGTTCGGCAGCAGCCAGGACAGCGATCGCGTTGTTGGCGCCAAGGGCGCAGAGGTTTGTACCTTCAAGCGGGTCAACTGCAATATCAACCTCCGGACACGATTCGGCAATCTCCTCGCCGACGCCAAACCCGCCGCCAACTTCCTCACCGATGTAAAGCATTGGCGCTTCGTCGCGTTCGCCTTCGCCAATCACCACGCGTCCACGCATGGGAACGCTGTCCATTACTTCCCGCATCGCCTCGACGGCGACGTGATCGGAACCCTTCCGATCACCCTGACCCATTGTTCGGGCGGCAGCAATCGCCGCGGCTTCGGTTACGCGCAAGAAATCCAGAGACAGCTCGCGCTCTGTTCTGAGGTCGTCACCCATCTGCTTCTCCAGGTTAAGGAATCAGGCCAAAATGCCCGTTCATACTAGCAGAGCATCCTACAATTTTGTAACTTCGTATCCACAGATTACACAGATTCCTGTGGACAAACGGGCTCTTAGATAGTACTCTCCCGCGGCCTCTTCGTTTCAGGTCCTCACTATGGATCGAAGAATAGACCTCGTCATCGCAAAACTAAAAACCGAACCAGCAGCGGCGTGGGACTTTGCTGCGCTCGCTGTGCAGGTAAATCTCTCGCCTTCGCGCTTTCGCCATCTATTCAAACAGGAAACGGGAACCACTCCCGCCCAATATCTGAAGGAGGTCCGTCTGCGCCGCGCGGCGAAGCTTTTGCGCAGCTCGTTCCTCACAATCAAGCAGATCCTGAAACAAGTAAATCTAGGTTCGAATGCTCACTTCGTACATGATTTTCGGAAGCTCTACGGAATCACACCCACAGCCTATCGCCGCACCAACGGCCGCACCGCCAAACGTCGACGACGTCGAAAAAATAAATCTTTAGCCAATCCAGACAAAATTTAGCCATTTTCGACAACAAACAGTCATTGACTACGCTCGCCACTGAGCATAGATTGCCGTCTCACCCACCCAACTAGATAAATCATTTAAAGGGAGTTTTGAAAAATGTCTTGCCAGTCCTCACGCGGAATATGTCTGTTGATTCTCTTCCTTGCCGCTCCGGTGTTGGGCCAGACGCCTGAGACAGTCGTAGCCAGAGTCAATGATAGAGTGATCACTCAGAAAGAGGTAGACGATTCGATCGCTGCGCAAATCTATCCGTTGCAGCAACAGCTTTATGCAATCCGGAAAGCAGCGCTCGAGAACCTTGTTACTAGAAGAATTCTCGAAAGCGAGGCAGCGGACAGAGGCGTCTCTGTCGAAGATCTTCGCAAACAACTGACGCAGAGCGAGATTAAGGTGACCGGCGCGCAGGTTGAAGAGGCTTATAAACAGAACGCTTCGTTCTTCGCGTCGATGAGTCCGGATGAAGCGCGTGAGCGCTTGCGGCTCGATCTGGAGAATCAGGCGCGCATGAAAAACTATCGTGCGAGTCTCGAAGCTTTGCGAAAGAAATGGACCATTAGTATCGACTTTTCGCCACCGGTGTTTGTTACAGAGTTGGACGACGGAGTCTCGCCCGCTAAAGGATCCACGAATCCACGAGTGACGATTGTAGAGTTTTCGGATTTTGAGTGCCCGTTTTGTAACCAGGTACAGAACACGCTGAAGCAGATTATCGAAAGTTATGGCAGGGATGTGCGTCTGGTCTTCAAACACCTGCCGTTGGAGGGACATCGAAACTCTTTCCCGGCCGCGCGTGCAGCCTACTGTGCTGCCGAGCAGGATCGCTTCTGGCAGTTTCATGATGCACTCTTCTCGACGCGTGATCTTTCGCCACCGGTACTCGAAAAAATTGCAGCCGATCTCGGGCTGGCGCCCGCAAAATTTCAGGCGTGCCTCAATTCGGAGCAGTCGCGCGCTGCCATAGTCAAAGATCTTGAAGCTGCGAAGTTGTTTCGAATTGACAGCACACCCAGCTTCATCGTCAACGGAAAACTAATTAAAGGGGCGCTGAGCTTTGCCGATTTCCAAAAAATTATCGAGCAGGAGCTAAGTCGCAACGTTAGTCAAAAACAGTCCTCAACCAACTAGGAGATCCTCACATGAAACGAATTGCTTGCTTAGTCTTAACCATAGCTCTGCTGTCTGCACTGACAGCCGTTACCGCGCTCGCTCAGAATCGATCCAGGCAGCAGGAAAAGATCGTGCGCGAAACTTATCGGAAGCTCGAAACCTACAACGCCGCCGCTCAAATCTTTCAGAATGAATCCACACGAAAGCCTCTTCGTTCGGATGCGAACTTGAAGTTTGTACTTAGTGATTTTCGGGTGGGAAATATTCAGGAAATACTTTTCACACCTTATCGAGATCTGGTGACGCTGCCAACCGGCGATATCGTATCGCTGACGCGTGGCGGCCACTCTCTGAATGGTGGACCACAGGAAGCGACATTCGGCGCTGCCTGGGAACCTGGTCAATATGCTTCAGTCTTCGATCCGGGTTGGACTGTGGCGGATGTCTTTCATATCGAAGCAGCGCGGTACTTTAACGTAAAGACTTACGCCTCGTATCAGGTGACGGTATCGCTGGAAGGAAGATCCCGCAGCTACCGCGCGCTCGCACTCTTTCGCGATGGACCAGATCTTCCCGAGTTTTGGGACACAATTGTGAATGGGGTTAGTAACGTCTGGGAGGAGAAGCGTCCGGCATACAAGGCGAAGACACAACTCTCGGTCGAGAGCTCAACGCAGACTTCAGCCTTATCGGATAGTGAAACATTGCCTGGGAGAGACGGTGATGGTGAGGGCGACATTGACGTGGGCGGGGGCGGTGATGGGGATGAGACAGTTACCGAGGAGGACGGCGGGTCGTCTGCACAAACATCAAGCTCGACTTCTTTGCCTTTGTGGCTCAGTGGTGATAATCAGGAACATGCATCGGGCCGGCATGGAGGTACCGCCGAATTCACGGGCGTTTGTGAAAAGATGCCGGGAAGTCTGCAACGCTGCTCAGTAAGAGTTGACAACTTTGTTGCGTTCGAAACCGGGACCTTGAGTAATCTGACACCTTTCTTCTTTCACGTCGGCTCAAAGGACAAGAAGACGGAGAATGGCACAGGACCTCTCGGCAGCGCTGTCTCGTGTACGTCCGGAACTGGAGTAGCTTTCTCATCGTGTCTCTTTGCGACCAATTGCGGCGGGAGTGCCAATCTATCGCTAAGCATCTTAGTTGCATCCGTTTCAGCAAGCGTCAGTGGTGGCAACCTCTGGCGTGACGCACATGCCGAGCAGTTCAGGTGCAATCTTTCAGCGACCGCTGGCGGCTCCTGCACGACACCATCATTCAATGGCACTTGCCCGATTGGCACTAGTCCAAACGGATCGGGACTGTGTTGTACAAGTACGAGCGGGACCGGAAACTGCGGCACGGCTTTCGCCAATAAATGCATGATGTATGGCGGCGATTACGATTTCCTCACCTGCACCTGTCTGGGCTGCGACACCTGTGGCGGATCTCCGATCGTGATCGACATTGCCGGTGATGGCATTGTCATGACGAACCCGGCGAGCGGAGTTGATTTCGATCTCAATGGTAACGGCACTAGAGATCGTCTTGGTTGGACTCAACCAGACTCAGACGACGCTTGGCTGGCGCTGGACCGCGACGGCAATGGAACTGTCGATAGAGGCGCCGAACTGTTTGGCGACTTCACACCGCAGCCTGCCTCGAGTAACAAGAATGGGTTTCTGGCACTCGCGGAGTTTGATAAGCCTGCGAATGGCGGGAATGGCGACGGGTTAATTGACAGTCGCGATTCGGTTTTCGAGAAGCTTCGTTTGTGGCAGGACAAGAATCACAACGGTATTTCCGAGGCTGAAGAACTGCACACGCTCGCGTCACTAAACGTGATGGCACTCGAACTGGATTTCAAGGAGTCGAAACGCGTGGATGAGTACGGAAACGAATTTAAGTACCGCGCGAAGGTGCGAGACGTTACAAATGCGAACGTCGGACGCTGGGCATGGGACGTGTTCCTCGCACACTAAATCCGTTTCCGATCCGTGTTATCCGCGGCTAATGCTGCCACGGATAACACGGATTCTATTTCTTCCAGGTGGGCAGCGTCTTGCGGGCTGGTTTTTCTTTCTTCAATCCGAGGGCCCAGTCCGCCTGCATCAGGGTGTGGATATCACGCGTGCCCTCGTAGATGATTGCGGCTTTGCAGTTGCGCAGATAGCGTTCGACCGGATAGTCGTTGGAATAACCATTCGCGCCGTGAACTTCGATGGCCATCGAGGCGGCTTTTTCACTTCGCGTGGTGGCTTGCCACTTCGCCAGACTCGTCGCCTTGGCGTTAGACAGGCCCTCGTTCTTTAGCCAGCCGGCGCGCAACCATAACAAGTGGCTCATCTGGTAATCGGCTTCCATCTCGGCGATCTTCTGTTTCACGAGCTGGTGATTCGCGATGCGAGTGCCAAACGTCTCGCGCGTGTTTGCATAAGCCACCGATGCGTCACGCGCGGCGCGAATTACTCCGGTGGCTCCGGACGCAACTGTGTAACGTCCCTGCTCGAGAGCAAACATCGCAATCTTGAAGCCTTCGCCTTCCTCACCCACCATGTTTTCCTGCGGCACGCGCACGTCCTGCAGTGAGAAGTAGCCGGTGTTGCCCGCACGAATGCCAAGCTTTCCATGAATCGTTCCCGAGGAGAACCCTTTCATGCTGCGCTCGACAATGAAACACGACATCCCCGTGTGATCGCGTTTGCGTCGCTTTTCTTCATCAGTCCAGCAAAAGAAAAGAAAGTTGTCGGCCACGTCGGCTAAACTGATCCACATCTTTTCGCCGTTCAAAACCCACTCGTTTCCTTCGCGACGGGCCGTCGAGCGCGCTCCAACCACGTCAGAACCTGCGCCCGGTTCGGTCAAACCATAAGTGGAAATCTTTTCACCCTTGGCCTGAGGCACCAGGTATTTCTGCTTCTGCGCTTCACTCCCCCAGGTAAAAAGCGTCAAGGAATTCAGACCCGTATGGACCGACATCACTACTCGCATGAAGGTATCGACTGCTTCGAGCTCCTCACAAACAAGTCCCAGCGAGATGTAATCAAAGCCGGCGCCCCCATATTCTTCCGGAATGCAAACACCCAGCAGGTTCAATGCGGCCATCTTCTTCAGGACTGAAGGCTCAAAATGTTGCTTCTCGTCCCACTCTTTGATGTGAGGCGCGACTTCTTTTTGTGCAAACTCGCGCACCGTTTGCACGAGTGCCTTGTGATCTTCGGTCAGTTCAAAATCAATCATTTCATTACTCTTTCCAGTAGGCTGATAAAAATGACCGGACATCTTACCGGAGGCCACAAAAAAGCACAAAAAGCGCAAAATCATTTAGCAGGCTAACTGTGCATTTTCTGACTGTTTGTGGCTATACTTCGCCCATGCCGAAGAAAAATCGAGCCGGTGACGTAACCACCGTCGGTCTGGTGCAGATGAGTTGTGAGCCCAAGCCGGAAACCAATCTGAAGAAGGCTATTGCAGGTATTAACGACGCCGCAAAGCGCGGTGCTCAGATCGTTTGTTTGCAGGAGCTCTTTCGTTCCCAGTACTTCTGTCAAACGGAAGATATCCAACTCTTCAAACTGGCCGAAACCATTCCTGGGCCATCAACAGAGGCGTTGGGGAAGGTGGCCCGTAAAAACAAAGTAGTCATTGTTGCCTCACTTTTCGAAAAGCGAGCAGCCGGTGTCTATCACAACACGGCCGTAATGCTCGATGCTTCCGGGAAGATTGCCGGCAAGTATCGCAAGATGCACATCCCCGACGATCCGCTTTACTACGAGAAGTTTTATTTCACTCCGGGCGATCTTGGCTTTCAAACTCACGACACAACCTACGGCAAGATCGGCACGCTCGTTTGCTGGGATCAATGGTTCCCCGAAGCCGCACGATTAACTGCGTTAGGTGGCGCTAATTTTCTATTTTATCCAACGGCAATTGGCTGGCTTCCTGATGAAGAGCCGGAAATGAACACGGCCCAACACTCGGCCTGGGAAACAATCCAGCGCGGTCATGCGATTGCGAATGGAGTTTACGTCGTAGTAGTGAATCGCGTGGGCCATGAAGGAAAGCTGACCTTCTGGGGACACTCGTTCGTAGTCGATCCGTTCGGCCGGATCATTGCCAAGGCATCTGCCGATCAGGAAGAAGTGCTCGTCGTCGATTGTGATCTCTCAAAGATTGAAGAGACGCGCCAAAACTGGCCCTTCCTGCGCGACCGCCGCATCGATGCTTATGAAGGACTGCGATTCAGATTCGGTGGATCGATATGAGCTACGGCCTTCTAGACCTCGTCGGCAACATCGGCGTGGTGATACTTATCGTCACCTATCTGATGTTGCAGCTAAACAAACTCCCCAGTGACGGACTGGCTTACTCGCTTCTGAATGCAATCGGGGCGAGCCTGATCGTTGTTTCACTGCTCTTCGACTTCAATCTTTCCGCTCTGCTGATGGAAGTGTTCTGGGTTTTGATAAGTTTTGTCGGGATGTACAGGTACTTCCGACTCAAGGCTCTCAGATCTGAAACTCTCGATGGATGAATCACAGCTAAAGACTCCGGCAGCCATGGGCTTCCGCATGCCTGCGGAATGGCATCTGCACGAGGCGACATGGCTAACGTGGCCCAAGGATCCCGAAACATGGCCCGACCGCGTGACCCACGTAGAACGGATCTATCTCGACATGATCGCCGCGCTTACGCCGCACGAGTTCGTCAACCTGCTCGTTGACGACGCGGAAACGGAGCGCGCGATTCGCGATCGAGTCAACTCTGCAACCGCGGCGCAAATTCATTTCCATCACATTCAAACCGTGGATTCGTGGATTCGCGACTATGGGCCAAACTTTCTCGCTGGCCCGAACGGCGAAGTCGCGTTCAACGACTGGATTTTCAATGCCTGGGGAAATAAGTACGAAGAGCTGAAGAAAGACGACAGTGTGCCGCGTCGCCTGGAACCATTTCTGAAGTTGAAAAGATTCTCACCTGGAATCGTGATGGAAGGCGGCTCAATCGAGGTGAACGGCGCCGGCTGTGTGCTGACGACGGAACAATGCCTGCTGAATCAGAATCGCAATCCCGAATTGTCTCGTGAACAGATCGAACAGTACCTGAAAGATTATCTTGGTGTGCGCAAAGTTCTATGGCTTGGTGAAGGGATTGTCGGAGACGACACAGACGGGCATATCGACGACATCGCCCGCTTTGTTGCACCCAATACAATCATTTGCGCTCTCGAAGACGATCCAGAGGACGCAAACTACGAGTTATTACAGGACAATCTCGAGCGGCTCAGATCGATGACTGACGCGGAAGGAAGACCGTTTGAGATTGTCACTCTACCTATGCCTGGCATTGTCGGCGGTACGAGCACTAGCACTCGTGACCTCGATCGCCTGCCGGCGAGCTATGCAAACTTTTACATCGCCAACAATGTCGTCCTCGCGCCGGTGTTCGGGCATGCCAACGATCAACGTGCGGTCGATACGCTCCAGAAATTCTTCCCTACTCGTCAGGTCGTTCCAATCAATTGTGAACCCCTAGTTTGGGGCATGGGAACAATCCACTGCGTGACACAACAGCAGCCCAAGCCTAACCAATAATCTTCTTAGCTTCCGCGATCGCCTCTTCGAGAGTTCGCACACGCCCATCCAACTGCATTTCGTAAACCGCGCGCGTGATCTCGCCCATCTCTGGTCCAGCTTTAACCCCGAGATCGAGCAGATGCCGCCCTAGCAATATAGGATCAGGCGGACGCTGCTCTACCTGTAATTCTCGCGAGCGTTCGATAAACCACTCCTGTGCTTCAGCTCCGTACCATTGCTTCCGGGGCACCCACTCAGCATTGCGCCCGAGCGAATCAGCTTTTGCGACGCGGTACAAGAGATCAGGCTCGCACCGGCGCGCGAGACGTCGAAACGCCCCTTCACCAACTTCGTCGCGCTTCTTGTAAAACTCCCCGGGCTTCAGATGTTCGCGTACGAGGGCGATCACCTGCTCACGCACGTTGTAACCATCGATCGTGTGGAGATTGATGCGGTCCAGAAAACTCTCAGTTGGCGCCACCCCAGCCTCTTCGTGTCCACGCGAACGCAATCTGCCGTCAATAAACTCTGTCGTAGCCGGCTTGCCAAAATCGTGAGCGAGAGCCGCAAGCATCACCGTCACCTTTCGCGGATACGACAGTTCGTCAACTAGCTCGCGCGCGCGATCGATGACGAGTTGCGTATGCACAAAGACATCGCCCTCAGGATGCCATTCCGGATCCTGAGGCACGCCGATCAAGCTCTGAATCTCCGGAAAGATCTGTTCGATCGCACTGAGCTTGCGTAACCACTCGAGTCCGACAGATGGACGTTGTGCCTGGAGTAGTAATTTTTCCAGCTCTCCCCAGATTCGCTCAGCCGGAAGATCCGTGAGATCTATCTCGCGGCAAAGCGCAACCGTGTCAGCATCGATGTCGAACTCAAAACGAGCGGCAAACTGCGCCGCACGCAACACACGCAGGCTATCCTCCGAAAACGTCTCGGCTGAAACAGCTCGCAAGATTCGCTGCTCGATATCGCGACGACCGTGGTACGGATCGATCAATTCACCTGTAAGCGGATCCTGGAGAATCGCGTTAATTGTGAAGTCGCGGCGTCGCGAGGCCTCGTCCACGCTCATCGACGGATCGCCCTCGATCACAAATCCCTTGTGCCCGCGCCCCGTCTTACGCTCACGGCGCGGGATTGAAACGTCGAGGTGTTGTCCGAGCTTGTAGACAGTGAATGATTCGCCGACAACGTTGACTGGACCAAACTGGTCCAACACTTCCCGAAGACGTGCTGGCTCGAGATTGTAGACTTCGAGATCCCGGTCTTTCGGTTGCGCCCCCATCAGCGCATCGCGCACACAACCGCCAACGAGCAGTGCACGACCACCCGCCTTGTGAATCGCGCTGGCGAGAGATAAAACCTTGTCAGGTGATTGGACCATACAAAATTAAATAGCCACGGATGAACACAGATTTATGACGGATCGGGTTCGGAGATCCGTGTTCATCAGTGGCTAATTATTCTTCTTCGGGCGATTCCACCAGCACCTGAACGCCGCGTGTAGACGGCAAACAACTAATCACCTGCGCGCGATCGATCTTCACCATGTCGGTGCCCGCCGCGTGCCAGAGCTTCACCCAGAAAGTTCGCGTTGGCCCATGAATCGCAAACGTTGACCCATCGATCATGACCGGGACCGGCTCAGCCACAGTTCCAGCGCGCAAGGTTTCGAGTAGCTCCGGGATGAACGGCTTGAACTTTTCAAACTGGACCAGCACTGCCGCATCGTCGATCTCAGCCGGCGGCAGCTCAACCGGATCCTCAGACTCCAACAAGAGCCTCGTCTCAGTTTGCTGATTTCGTTTCTTAACTACAGGCATAACAGATTCAGATCGGTTCCGGCGGTGGCGGAATCGGAAATGGCTTCAGACGTTTCTGCAAGTGTTCCGCCAAATCAATAACTTTGATCCTCTCCTGCTCCCACGTGTCGCGGTCACGCACTGTAACCGCCTCGTCCTCGAGCGACTGGTGATCGACGGTAATACAAAACGGGGTTCCAATCTCATCCTGACGAGCATAGAGCTTTCCGATGCCACCCGTATCGTCGTAAACCGCTCGCAGCACGGGTTGCAGCGAACGCTTTATTGCCTTCGCCATTCCCACAATTTCCGGTTTGTTCTTTGCGAGCGGCAGGATCGCAGCTTTAATCGGAGCGAGTTGTGGACTCAGTCTCAGAATAACTCTGGTCTCGCCCTTGTCGTTCGTTCGTTCCGAATACGCATCCATCAACACTGCCAGCACTGTCCGGTTAACACCCGCAGCAGGTTCAATCACATGCGGATAAAACCGCTGCTTTGTGGGCTCGTCGAAATACGATAGATCCTCGGTCGAATCGGGATTAACGCGCTTCCCTTCCTCGTCGAGCTGGTTCTTCGAGTGTGTGCTCAAATCGAAGTCGGTTCGCCATGCTATTCCCATCAATTCTTCCCAGGGTTTTTCACGCTCGGGGAAATATCTGTACATGATGTCGACTGTACGTTTCGAGTAATGTGCCAGCTCTTCTTGCGGGACTTCGTACAAGTAAAGATTCTCGCGATCAATACCCAATGAGCCAAACCACTCAAGGTATTGTTCCACCCAGTAGTCCACTAACTTCGAGTGCTCCGCAGATGGTGAAACAAAGTACTCCATCTCCATCTGCTCAAACTCACGCGTTCTTAAGATGAAGTTCCCGGGGGTTACTTCGTTGCGAAACGACTTTCCAACTTGGGCGATACCAAACGGCAACTTGCGCCGCATCGTAGTCTGCACATTCAAGAAGTTGATGAATATGCCCTGAGCGGTTTCGGGTCTGAGATAGGCGAGCGCGGTCGGATCATCGTCAGCGACTGCTCCCAATTTGGTTTGCAGCATCGTGTTGAACGGGCGAGCTTCCGTCCAGTCGTTTGCGCCGCACGAAGGACATTCCTTGGCTCTGAATATCGGTTTTCCTTCGTCCTCGCCGAATACGTCAACAATCTTATCCCCTCGAAAACGACCTTTACACTTGCGGCAATCAACCAGCCAATCATTGAACGTCGCTTCGTGACCCGAGTACTTCCACACCAGACGGTTGAGAATGATCGAAGAATCGATTCCGTCAATGTCGTCGCGTTCGTAGACAAGCCAGCGCCACCACGATTGCTTCACGTTGTTGCAAAGCTCAACGCCGAGTGGACCATAGTCCCAGGCGCTGCCGAGGCCGCCGTAAACTTCCGAAGAGGGAAAAACAAAACCTCGCCGCTTGGCGAGAGAAACGATGGTGTCGATGTTTGGTGCAGGCACGATCATATTAAGCCACAAAGAAGCACAAAAAGCACAAAGAGATTTATTCAAAATCAATTCGTGCTTTGGTGCTTCTTTGTGGCTTTGCTACTTGCTTGGTGTTTGAATGTTGACGTCGATCTTCTGTGTTCCGCCACCTCCAAATATTCGTCCTCTAAACATATACAACCCGACTAGAATCACGAGCACAAATATCACCAGTATCGCGACAACGCCGACATTGCCGCTGCCTCCACCTTCTTCGGCCATGAAGGCCTCCTTGTTGTTGAAGCGAATTAAACCGAGGGGCTAAAGGGGCGGGGAGAGTTAACTGTAAACCAAATAGGTCACATAGGTCCAATAGGACCCACATGACCTATTCTTTTAATGGACTTTTAGGGACGGCGACGCTTGCCCGGATTGACTTCACCCGCCTGCACCGTTGGTGTAGGTTTCGGTGCTGCGGCGCCACTGGGAACGACCCAGAGTTCCACGCTGTCTTCTTCGCGGAAACCACCATTAACAACCACGAGACGCGAAGCATCAATCCCACGCTGCGTGACGAGATAATCACGCGCGCGACTTATCAGCTTTTCGACCTGGCCTATCGGACTCATTCGTCCACCGTACGCCAGGATGTAACCACGAGTCGAAGGATCGTTTTGCAATTCGACTGCGAGATTGTCGAGCCGCGCTTTCTGATCGTCAAAGGTGCACGCGTTACACTCGTCAAACTCGCGCGCAACAATCACCTTCTTCTCAATCGGCGCAATGACAGACACTGCCTGAACAGTTTGAGCACACGCCGGATCCGCGGAACCATCGTCAGCAGTTAAAGTCGCAGTGATGCGCTGACCGCCGAGTCCGGTTGAGTCGACGTTCAACGTCGCAGTCCCCAGGCCGCTGATTACCTTGGCACTAGACGGCGTCACCTTCCACGTATACTTCAGCGGAGCGCTGCCGGTGTATGAAACATCAGCCGTGTAAGTAATGATCTCGCCTTCAGTCACCTGCCTCGGTGCAGAGACATTCAACGGGAACGGGCACGGCGATTTCGGCAGTGGCGGCAACGGTTTGTAATTCACGACCACGCATTTAATGCGTCCGGCCGGTAGATCGATTTCGCGGATCCAGTACTGGCCGTTCGGAAGTGTGATCTGAACATTGTGTACGCCTGGCTCAAGATCGATAGCACGATATTCAGTCAGAGTTTCACCGCGAGGTTTTCCATCAATCGTCAGTAAGAGACCACCCGGGTTCGTCAGAATCTTTATGGTGCCGTTCTTTGCCTTTTTTGGTTTTGCCGAAACGGTCGACGTTTGAACTGTAAAAGAGACAAACGCAAGCAGAACCGCTAAGCCGAGGATGAATTTACGTGTCGACATTTTATTCTTCCTCCTTGTTCTGCTTGACTGCTTTCGTCTTTGAATAACGTCGCCTCAGGCCTGCACCAAACGCAGCCAAACCCGTTCCCAACAACACCATTGAAGCAGGCTCCGGAACTCCAGGCGGAGTTGGCGTAGGTGTCGCCGGCGGAGTCGGAGTTGGAGTCGGAGTCGGCGATTCTGATGAATCGGGCGTGTCGCAATCGTCACAATCGTTTATGAAGACGAGCGGGACCGCCGCAAGAAAGAGGAACGGCCACTTTGGAATACCACCACCAGCGATGTAGATTTCACCGCAATCGCAGATCGTGCCGTCAACTTCGGCTTCTTCAATAATCTGCACGCCTAATTGCTGGCCTTGACCGGTCACAGTCACGCCGGAAATAACCGAATCGGTCTTGGGAGCTTGGGTTCCGTTACCGTCTTTACCTGGTCCAGTCTGATTGGAACTTTTAGCCGGGTCTTGTTGGGAAACCAGTGTGTTTAGTTTGAGATCGAGAGCACCCGTTGGAGTGGTCATTGTCTGGATGACCTGATTGATTCTTACGGGATCAGCAAACGCGGGCACCGCGGAAAAAATGAGCAAGCAAAGCAACGCAGGGAGTACGCGAGCGACGCGTCCGCCACTTTGCAGGAGTCTTGCACTTAAGACCTGAGCGAAAAGTAAATTCATCTGTTAACTGACTGGACCATCGACTGGAAAGTTCGATAGTCCCACCTATTCGGGTTGTCTTTATCCACTTACAAAGACATTGCTAATGCCCGGGAAACTCCAGCATGAGGGGCATTTCGGTTTTCAAGCACATAAAGGTGCTAACTTCTGCTGCAAATTAAAGACCGATAGAAAAGGTGGGAAAAACGGAGTGTTTCGAGGTTAACGCAGTAGGGCCCGTCTGAATCCTGGACAGAGATCTGAGAATTGGACGAGCAGATAAATAAAGCGCCTCCTTGGAGTGCGCCAACTTGTTGGCGCTTTGGTAAGGCTTGATTGGAACTCAAACCAAAGCGCCAACAAGTTGGCGCACTCCAAGGAGGCGTCCTTTTCAGTGAGCCGGAATTACATCTCGCCGGTGTCGTGGCTGCCACCACCATCGCTCTGGCTCGCGGCTTCGGCTTTTCGATTCTCTTCTTTCAACACAGCCTTCCGCGACAGCTTGATCTTATTGCCTTCGCGGCCGATGCACTTCACGAGGATCTGTTGTCCTTCCTTGAGCTCATCGCGAACGTCCTTGACACGACGATCTGCGATCTCCGAGATGTGAAGCAGCCCATCAGTGCCCGGAAAGATTTCGACGAATGCTCCGAAGTCGACAATCCGGTTGACTGTGCCGAGATACGTCTGGCCCACCTCTGCTTCAGCAGTTAGACCACGAATACGATTCACAGCAGCATCCGCTGCTTCGCCACTGGCAGTTGCGATCGAAATCGTGCCGTCGTCAGACACATCGATCTTCGCACCAGTCTCTTCCACCAGCGATCGAATGATCTTGCCGCCTGGTCCAATCACGTCGCGGATCTTATCGGGATTGATTTTGATTTGAATGATGCGCGGGGCAATAGCGGAAATCTGTTCACGCGGTTCTGCGAGAGTCTTCTCCATCGCGCCGAGAATGTAGAGCCGGCCCTTCTTCGCCTGCTCGAGTGCCTCAGCCATGATCTGCGCGTTAATGCCCGCGATCTTGATGTCCATCTGCAACGCAGTGATACCGTTGCGCGTCCCTGCTACTTTAAAATCCATGTCGCCGTAGTGATCTTCGGCGCCGGCGATGTCGGTCAAGATCGCGTACTTGTTTCCTTCCATCACGAGTCCCATTGCGACTCCGGCGACTGGCGCTTTCAAAGGCACGCCCGCATCCATCATCGAAAGCGTTCCGCCGCAAACTGTTGCCATGGATGATGAACCGTTTGATTCGGTGATGTCTGAAACTATGCGAACGGTGTAAGGAAAGTCGGCATCGTCCGGCAGAACTATTTCGAGTGCACGTCGCGCCAGGGCGCCGTGCCCGATCTCACGCCGGCTAGACGACCCAAACCGGCCGACTTCGCCGACGGAATACTGCGGAAAGTTGTAGTGCAGTAAGAAGCGACGTTTCACTTCGCCCTTCTCGAGGTCGTCGATAAACTGCTCGTCCTCTTTGGTGCCGAGTGTAGTCGAGACGAGGGCTTGTGTTTCACCCCTCGTGAAAAGCGCTGAACCGTGTACGCGCGGTAACCAGCCAACTTCCGACGTGATCGGTCGAATCTCAGAAAACCTTCGGCCATCGGGACGGCGACGCTTGTTGAGAATATCGTCGCGGAAAACGGTTTCTTTGAGTTGATCGAAGATTGTCTTCGCCATCGCTCTTTGCTCCGGCTGATCTTCCGGATACAACTCAGCAGCTTCTTTCTTCAAAGCGTCCACAGCAGCATAGCTGGCGCGTTTTTCCTGTGTTGACGTGTCAAGCGCTCCCTGCAACCGTTCGCTGAATTTCTCGGTAATCTCCCGCACCATATCCGCATTCAACTCTGCTGCAGGCACTTCGCGCTTTTGAATCTCAAGCGCTTTGTAGAGTTCCTTTTGCCAACGACAGAGCCTATTGATCTCTTTGTGGGCCAACATCAGCGCTTCGACCATGATCTCTTCTGAAACTTCGTTGGCCCCGGCTTCCACCATCACGATCGCTTCTTCAGTTCCGGCGACAATCAAATTCAATCGCGACTCACGCACTTCATCGTAAGTTGGATTGATGATGTAACGTCCTTCAATTAACCCGATGCGCACGCCTGCAATGGGATTTAGAAACGGAATATCTGATAGGTAAAGGGCACATGAAGCACCCGTGATAGCAATAACGTCCGGATTATTGTCGGGGTCTGCTGAAATTACACTCGCAATAACCTGGGTTTCATTTCGGAAACCTTCGGCAAATAGTGGACGGCAGGGACGGTCGATAAGACGGCTGGTGAGGACTTCCTTTTCATTGGGACGGCCCTCGCGCCGGAAGTAGTTGCCGGGGATGCGTCCCGCGGCATAGTTTGATTCACGGTACTCGACCGTGAGAGGAAAGAAGTCAACACCTTCCCGTGGGGTAGGAGCACTCACGGCAGCGACCAACAACATCGTGTCGCCATACCGGATGACGACTGACCCGTCCGCTTGCTTGGCAACGCGTCCGGTTTCAACGGTCAACTCCTTTTCGCCGAGCTTGATTGACTCTTTGAGGTATTTCTTTTCTGGCATTTTATGTTCTCCTTCGAACTTAACACCTGAACATTTTCAGGTCGCGGGCGTCGCCAAACACTTGGGCGCCATCGCTGTTTAGAGCAAGCAATCTTGCTGAGTTTGGACCGCCAACGTGATGCGGGGTAAGTCTATGGGCTAAAAGAAAAGGCGGCACGAGCCTCTTGAACCGTGAAGCTCATGCCGCCTTAATGCTCGAAGCTTTTGGCCGTACACGTCAGCTTGTTTGCAGTCAATCGCCGTCACGTTCGGCACTGCTACAAGCTCTTCGATAGACGCGGGCTTTAACTCAACAGAGATTCGAAGCTCTCTCTCAATCTTTCTAAACTAACGGCGCAGACCCAAACGATTTACCACTTCATGGTAGCGTTCTATATCAGTGCGCTTTAAGTAATCCAACAAACTGCGACGTTGCGAGACCATTTTCAGCAGGCCGCGCCGCGAATGATTGTCTTTCTTGTGGGTCTTGAAATGTTCAGTGAGGTCGTTAATTCTCTTACTCAGAAGTGCGACCTGTACTTGTGGTGAACCGGTATCTGACTCATGCGTACGGAAGTCAGTAACTATCTGTTCCTTGGTTTGTTTTGCTAACGCCACTTGCTTAAATGGTCCTCCTCGACCGCAGTAAACTCCGCCTAAAAGCGGCAACCGCTAAACTTAAAAAGCAACGTCAATGTAACATGAGGCCGCTACAAGGCACAAACGCATAAGAGATCAGCCACAAAAAGGCACAAAAAGCACAAAACGTGCTGACCATCGACGGCGCTCATTAATCTATGCCGGGACTAATGGAGCGCTCCCAATCAGAAGCTTCTCTTTTGTGCTTTTTGTGCCTTTTTGTGGCTTCAATGGTACTATCGCGGCAAATGTCAAAAGCTAAAGTTCTGATTCTCGGAGGTGGCTTCGGGGGTATTTTTACGGCCCTCGAGGTGGCCGGATCTGCGGACGTAACCCTTGTCAACGATGAAGACCACTTTCTCTTCACTCCCATGCTCTATGAGTACCTGAGCGGAGAGGTTGCAGCCTGGCATATCGCGCCAAGATACGATGAGTTGCTTGATGATAATGTGCATTCCGTTAAGGCCCAGGTCACTGGAATCGACCTCGCAGCTCAGACCGTGTCAGTCACAAGCCACGAAAAGACGCTTAACTATGATGTGCTGGTTCTGGCAGTCGGCGGTGTGACGAATTATGTCGGCGTCGAAGGCGCGGAAGAGTATTCCCTGCCCTTTCGAAAGCTTCAGCCATGCAGACAATTTGAGACAGCGGATGGTAGCTGCGCTCGATAACGTCCCGCCTGATTTCGCGCCACAGGACGCGCGCCGTGAAACGACATTCGCTGTGGTTGGCGCAGGTGCGAGTGGATGTGAGCTTTCAACCAAGATGGCTGATCTGCTCAACGATGCGTTTCAGCGTCGCGCGCTTCAGGGAGAACCACGCGTGCTGGTGATCGAAATGAGCGATCGGGTCGTTCCCGGAATGGGTGATCAGATTCGGGAGATTGTGGATGCGGCCCTGCATGAATCTCGCGTTGAAGTACACACGCAGACACGGGTTGTGAAAGTGACGCCGGACGAACTCGTCTTCGAGCACCAGGGAAATCAGGAAAGCATTAAAACAGCGGGGGTGGTATGGACCGGTGGTGTGAAGATGAGCCCTTTAATTGAGCAGCTCGATGTTGAGAAGAACAAGCGTGGGCTGCTTATTGTCAACCCAACCTTGCAATTATCTGAACACGTGAACGTCTTCGCGCTCGGTGACATCGCCTTCTATCCTGACGCAACGCCAACACTCGCAGGTACTGCTCAATTGGCATTTCAACAAGGGACTATGGCTGGTCGCAACGTAAAGGCTTTTCTTGAAGGAAAAGAAATGCAGACCAGGCATTTCGAAGAATTGGGTGAAGCACTCAGCCTCGGAACGGAACGAGCAGCAGTATTGACAGGTGGCAAGGCATTTGGCGGAGCACTGGCTCGACAAGCTCGATTCGCTTTGTACACGTCGCGCTTGCCAACTTGGCATCACCGGCTTCGCGTCGGCGCGAGTTGGTTCTTTGAAGGAACGACACCACAGCCACTCTTGCCGCTTGGATTCGAGCGATAAGCTATTTCACGCAAAGACACAAAGACCGCAAAGAATGAGTCTTCCTTTGCGGTCTTTGTGTCTTTGCGTGAATAATTTTTTGGGTTTCTGGAACGCGAGTTGTTTGTAAGCGTTCCATGGGACCGTGGAAGCTCAGAATCCTGCTATGTGTTCTGTTTCTGGTGATCGTCTCTATCGTATCGATCCTGAGCAGTTTTCGAACAACACCGCGACTCCCCGCAATTGATCTTCCTCCCAGCGCTCCAATCGCCGTCGGTACTCCACTACCACCGACAGAATCTCCAACCCCAACTCCAGAACCTGCAAATTTCGTCGGCCGCATGAACCTGATTATTCCTGTAGCCGGTGTGCGTCAGGAGCAGTTGCTCGACACGTATTCCGACGCACGATCCGAAGGCCGAACGCACGACGCCATCGATATTATGGCGCCCGCTGAAACTCCGGTTCTCGCTGCTGCCGACGGCAAAATACTGAAACTCTTTCAGAGCGAACGCGGCGGCATCACGATTTATCAGCTCTCCGGAAACCAGGAACTGATCTTCTATTACGCTCACCTATCTCACTACGCGAACGGACTAACTGAAGGAAGTCTCGTGAAACAAGGTGAGGTCATTGCTTACGTCGGCGACACCGGCAATGCCGGTCTGGGTAATTACCATCTTCACTTCTCGATTGCCCTCGTCACCGACCCAAAACGCTACTGGGAAGGGACCAACATCAATCCCTATCCGCTGCTACAGAACCGAGCGCGTTAACTTCCCAAACGTTCGCAAATCGTGCAGAAAATCCGTGTAAACGGTGGCGCGTCACTGGAACGCCCATTGCTCAATTCACCGGGAAACACACTGTCTAAGGGGAGCCAAAAATGATCGTGATTCGGTGGTTTGTGAGTCTCGCTTTTCTTGTTTGTTTGTTAACCGGTTGCACTGTGCCACCGAGCAATTCAAACACTTCAGTCGCCAATACTGCGCCTTCTCCAGCCGCATCAACTGCGCCGGTAACATCATCAGAAACAGCTTCAGTCCAGATGACGTTGCCACTGCTTGATGCGCTACTCACCGACGAGAAGTTTGTGGATCGATTGAAGCAGGATCTAAAACTTTCCGAAGAACAGATAGCTGCGCTCAAACGCACATCGAGTGCTGAAATCGCGCGACTTCAGGAAATCAACGCTGAAGACACGGACGGCAACGCGACCGACGCCCGCACGCGCGCATCAGATGAGCTGCGCAAGATTCTGGGCGATGAGAAAGCAAAACAATTGGGGACGGTAGTTCACGAATACTGGTCCAAAGGCGACGAGGCGACATCGTCAGGCGACAAAGCTGGGACGGTCGCGATGTTGAAAGGACCAAACGCAGTGCCCTCGGACACGCGCGTGGTGGTCAACATTCCGGCGTTTCGCATGGACCTCTTTCAAGATGGATCGCTCGTGAAGTCGTACAAAGTGGGCATTGGTTATCCGGAGTTTCCTCTCCCGTTCGGATTACGCAAAGCGCAAACGATTATCTTCAATCCAACCTGGACGCCGCCGGATTCGCCGTGGGTCGCAAAGATGAAGAACGTGACTGCCGGCGAAACTGTTAAAGCCGGCGACAAAGACAACCCGCTTGGGCCAATCAAGATCCCGATCGGATTGCCGTCGCTGATTCATGGCGGAAAGTCTCCGGCGAAGATTGGGAAGTTTGCTTCACACGGTTGTGTTGGTTTGACGAATGCTCAGGTGAAAGACTTTGCGGCACAGCTCGCAAAAGCCTCAAACACTTCGGAGATCTCGGAGAGCGCAATCGCCTCGTACTTGCAGGACAAGGAGCAAACGAAGACGGTAAAACTCAATCAAACCATTCCCGTCGAACTGCGTTACGAAACGATCGTGCTGGAAGACGGGAAGCTGCATATCTACAAAGACGTCTACGCGCAGGATACGAACACGGAGGAGAATCTGCGAGCTGTGTTGCAAGCGAATGGCGTCAGGTTGGAAGAACTGCCGGAGCAACAACGAACCGAGATACTCAACGCGTTGAATGCGATGTCAATAAACCCGACTGCCGCTCCATCCCCATCACCTGAGGCGTCACCGCAGAAGAAGACTGCAAAAACTAAAAAGCCAACGAAGCCTCAAAACGAAATCGTGATCGATCTGGGTTCGGTGGCCGAGAAGGGTTATCCGGCGCCCGTTGATCTCGATACAGGGAACACGGATAAACGCGGATCAAAACCGCGGATTAGGACGTGAAGAAATTACAATCCGTGATTTCTTCCGTGTTAATCGGTGGCCCGGCTTCGCCGTAATAAGGGCGGCCGTCTTGGATTGCTTCGAAATATTCTTCGATCCGATCGAGGACTTCTTCAACGGTGTGAGAGTGATAGATCGAAGTGCGAAACAGCGCGCCACCCTGAAGCCCGCGCGTAAACTGTCCCGCGAGTTGTTTCATGCGATTGATCGCCGGAGTTTCAGGCATGTCTTCACGCAGCATGTCGAAATACTCGTGAAGTATCGCGCGCTTGTCGGCTAACGTCGGCTCAAAGATCGGACGGCCATGCATCGCATCTTCAATCTGACGAAAGATCCACGGATTCGCCATCGCGCCACGACCGATCAGAACGCCGTCGCAACCAGTTTCGCTAAACTTCGCAAACGCGCCTTCAATCGTCGTCACATCGCCACTGCCTGACACCGGCACACGCACCGCTGCCTTAACCTGTCTCACGAGATCCCAATTTGCGAGACCACGATAGCCCTGCTCTTTCGTGCGACCGTGTAAAGCGATGTGCTCCACGCCGCAGTCTTCTGCAAGCTTTGCGGTGTCGACGGCGTTGATCGTGTGATCGTAGAAACCGGCGCGGATCTTCACCGTCAGCGGAATCGTGATCGTTTTCTTGATTGCTTTGAGAATGTCAGCGAGCCGGTTGTGATCCTTGAGCAATCCCGAGCCACCGCCGTGCTTCACAACCTTCGGAGCCGGACAGCCGCAATTCACATCCAGAATATCGGCGCCGACTTCCTGCGCCATCTCTGCGGCCATGCACATCCGCTCGACCTGTCCGCCAAAGATCTGCACCGCAAATGGCCGCTCGTCTTCGTAGAACCGCATCTGCCGTTTTGATTTCGGATTGTTTCTCGTCAATCCTTCAACCGAGATGAACTCTGACACAGACAGACCGACACCACCACGCCGTTTCAAAAGGCGTCGAAAAGAGACGTCCGTCACGCCTGCCATCGGCGATAGAACCAACGGCGGATTGATCTCAACGTCACGGATCTTAAATGGCTTAATCTCGGGCATCACAGTTTGCCATCACGGTTTGCTATCACGGTTTGCTATCACGGTTTGATCGTCACCGGCGTTCCTACTGAAACTGCGTCGTACAACTCCTTCATGTCTGCATTCTCCAACGCGACGCAACCCCATGTCCAATCGCTTTTCGCGCCGTTCCCATGAATGTAGATCAAACCACCGAGTTTCGTGTACTGCGGCGGCGCGATCTTCTTCCCGTGCGCTTCAACAATCGCGTCGTGCTGACGCTTTGTGATCAAGCCGTCGCGTAGACCGCGGCGGGCATCCTCAACATTTGGATAGCTAACGCCAAGTGACAGGTAATAAGCGCTCTTGTTGTTTTTGACGAAGACATAGAACTCGCCTTCCGGTGTCGCGCCATCACCTTCGCGCACTTTATCCGCAATCGGGCTGAAACCGAGTCCGACGCGATAAGTGCGCAGTAAAGTTTTATCTGAATAGAATTCGAGTTTGCGCTCGCTTTTGTAAACGACTATGCGAGGATTCTGCACTGGCGGGGATTGCCACGGATGAACACTGATGACACAGATCAGAAATGGAATTATCAGTGTCATCCGTGGCTGGAATCACTAGGGCTTCTTCGACTTTTTGTCGTCGTTCTTTTCTTTGCCCTTGGCGGCAACTGGTGCGGCGATCTTCAAGAGCGGCTCGACGCTGGCGCGATAAGTGTCAGTGACTTTGATAAAAGCCTCATTGCGCAAAGTCTGTAGATAGCTCTCACGCTCCTTCGGCTGGCGCTCCATCAGCATCGCTTCACGTACGCGATTGTCGTTGAACACAGGCGTAGCGCCCGCTGGTATGCGAGCATCGACTCGAAGAATTTGATAACCCTCGTTGGTGCGGATAGGATCTGTTACTCCGCCAGCCTTGAGATCCTTCAACGCGACGGCCAGGTCTTCACGCAAACTCGGCACATCAAACTCACCGACAGAACCCTTATCCTTAGGAGCAGTGCGCTCACCGTTTTTCTCGCGTTCCGAGTTGGCCGCAGCGATCGCGCCAAAATCAGCCCCGGCACGAAGCTGTGTTATCAGTTCGACCGCCCTCGCTCTCACCGCTGCTTCGTCTTTTCCAGTTGTCAAAAGATAAATCTCGGAGAGCTTGATGCTCTCTGGTTTGCGAAACTTATCGGGATGCGCGTCAAAGTATTTCTTAACTTCATCGTTGGAGGGGCCAAAATACACGCGACGGTCGACTTCCTGCTGCAACACCGCCTGCTTCATCATTTCGGTGCGCATTGTGCTCCGAACGTCCTCGGGATTCAGTTTGTTCTCACGCATCGCCTCGTAGAGCTTTTCGATCGAGGTAATGCCCTGCTCGTTCGCAATCTGGAGCATGCGCCGGTTGACCTCGGCTTCGATGTCGCTTGCCAGATCCAGTTCCTTGCCCTTTTGCAGCAGCAGCTTCTCGTTGATAAGCGTAGCAATCAGTTCCGCCTGCCGCTTGTTGACCTCTTCAATTGCCTGCTGCTCAGTCATGCCGTTTTGTTTCAAAGCCTCGATGCGCTCTTTCGTTTCCTTCTTCAACATCGAGAGCGTGATGACATCGTCATTGACCTGGGCGACCACTTCGTCAACGACTACTGTTTCGCCTTCCTGGGCAAAGACACTCGTGGTGGCAAACGTCAGGATGATTAGTGCCGCGAAGGGTGCAAGATATTTAAATTTCACAAAGGTACTCCTCTAAATTGGGCGCTTCCTTGGAGTGCGCCAACTTGTTGGCGCTTTGGAATAAATACCAAAGCGGTGACAAGTCACCGCACTCCAAGGAGGTGCGCCAAAACACTAAACCGCAGATTCTAATCGCTGGCGCGAAGCCGGAGCAACACGGCACGAGCTACGTCGAGCACTTCGTCCTGCTCATCCTCTGTCAAAACCAGCCGTAAAACACCGTTTGGCGTGAAAAGCGCTCCGCCGGTCGTGCTTACGAAATCACTCAATTTCTCAGGAGAAATCCGGGCCTTTTCACTAAACTTGACTGCCACACCGTCCGGCGTCCGATCAATCGAAACTATCCCCAGCTCTTCCGATAATCGCCGTAGACGTGCGTATGCAAATAACCGGTCGACCGACACCGGAATGCGTCCATATCGGTCCTCAGTCTCCGTCCGAATACTCGCGAGGGTCGCTTCGTCACGCGCCGAAGAGACGCGCTTGTAAGTTCTCAACCGCTGCCCCATGTCGGAGATGTATTCGTCAGGAATCGCCACATCTACGCCCAAATTGAGCGTAACACTCGTCTCGTCCTCAACTTCTTCGCCTTGCAGCTCGGCGACCGTACGCTCCAGCATCTGCGTGTAAAGATCGAAGCCGAGCGCCTCCATGTGCCCCGATTGCTCGCCTCCAAGAAGGTTCCCGGCGCCACGCAGTTCAAGGTCGAGGGCCGCGATACGAAACCCGGCGCCCAAATCAGAAAACTCACGAATGGCTGCTAAACGTCGACGGGCAATGGGTGAAAGCTCCTGTTCACTGGGTATCAGCAGGTAGGCGTAAGCCCTCCGGCTCGAACGCCCCACACGCCCGCGTAATTGATAAAGCTGAGAAAGACCGTAGTGATCGGCGCGATTTATGATGATAGTGTTCGCGCGCGGGATGTCTATCCCGTTTTCGATGATGGTGGTTGCAACCAGAACGTCATATTTATAGTCGATGAAGTCGAGCATCACCCGCTCCATCTCCTTTTCGTTCATCTGCCCGTGACCCACGGCCAGCCGCGCCTGCGGGACCAGACGTTTTACGAGCGCCGCAACCGTCTCGATCGTCTCCACCCGATTGTGTATGAAGAACACCTGGCCACCGCGCGACAGTTCCAGATCGATCGCCGACTTGATCACAATCTCGGAAAACTGGACCACTTGAGTCTGGATCGCGAGTCGATCGCGAGGTGGGGTTTCGATCAGCGACATGTCGCGCATGCCGCTGAGCGACATGTTGAGCGTACGCGGAATCGGCGTCGCCGAAAGCGTTAGCACGTCGACTTTCTTCTTGAGATGTTTGAGCCGTTCTTTGTGCGCGACTCCGAAACGCTGTTCTTCGTCGACCACAACAAGGCCGAGATCTTTGAACTGCACATCCTTTGAAAGAATCCGGTGCGTGCCGATGATCACATCCACTTCGCCGGTCTCGATCCTCTTCACCAATTCCTTCTGTTCTTTCGAGGAACGAAAGCGCGATAGCAATTCGACTTTCACCGGGAACGGAGCAAAACGATTGCGAAACGTGTCGTAGTGTTGATACGCGAGCACTGTTGTCGGCGTTAATATCGCCGCCTGCTTTCCTTCCATCACCGATTTGAAAGCCGCGCGCATGGCCACTTCCGTTTTGCCGTAACCGACGTCGCCGCAGAGCAGACGGTCCATCGGCACCGGTTCTTCCATGTCTTTCTTCACGTCTTCGATCGCGGTTTCCTGATCCGGAGTGAGAACAAATGCAAAGCCGTCTTCAAACTCCCGCTGCCACGGTGTGTCGCCGGCGAATGCGTAACCGCCGACTAGTTTCCGTTCCGCATAGAGACGCAAGAGTTCGTCGGCCATGTCCCGCATGGCGCGTTTCGCCTTGGCCTTTGTCTTCTGCCAGCCGAGGCCGCCGAGTCTATCGAGTTGTGGTTGATGTCCTTCAGCGCTCGAATAGCGTTGCACGAGGTCGAGACGTTCGACGGGAACATAGAGCTTCGCCTCGTCCGCGTAAAAGAGCAGCATGAACTCGCCGGTGCGTGGTCCAAGATCGAGAGTCTGCAAACCACCGAAGCGTGCGACCCCGTGATCTATGTGGACCACGTAATCACCCGACTTGAGATCGCGAAAGTCAGAAAGGAAGGCAGCGGCTTTTGATTTGCGTTTCCGTTTCTCGGTCCTTGGCGATCGCTCTGCGCCCGCAGGACGGCGTTCAACTGAATCAGTGGTTTCGTCAAAAACGTCTGCTTCGACGTGGATGATGAGTCGCGATTGCGGCAGTTCGAACCCGCCGCTGATACGACCGACGGTCACGATAACGGGTTGATATCTCTCCGAACCCTCAGTGGTAAACGCCAGACGTGTTTCGATCTGATATTCATTGAGGATCTCGACAATTCTTTCCGCAACACCAAGACTCGGCATCACGAAGAACGTCATCCTTCCTTCTTCGACGGAGCGCGTCACCTCAGCCGCGAGATCGGCGATGCGCCCGTGATAACGCAACGTGGATTGTGCTTGCCATTCAACTTCGATCGCGCTCTCAACAACTGGAAACAGAAAAACCGGCTGGCGTGTGCCGCGTGTGCGGCCAAGTTGAACTTTCGGCGTCTCAGCTTCAAGTGCAAGCTCGAAATCTGTCTCAACTGCCGTGCGACCAAGCGTGCGCAACTCAACGCGCTGGCGTGTGGGAATAAGCTGGCGCAACTCTTCGGCGGTGAGGAAGATCTCTTCGGGTGCAAGTGCGATGTCGTCAGCCTCGACGATCTGCCGGTAACGATCCGAAAGGTTCTCGTAAAACTCACTCAGGTACGCTTCGATGCCGCCCGGCTCGTCGATAACTAACACTGCATCGCCGAGATGATCGAACACATTGGCCGTGCAGTCTTTGATGATGGGAATCAACCATTCCCAACCGGTAAATGCTTCGCCTTCGTCCGCGAAAGCAGTGCGGTCGCGAAGCGAGCGATCGTAACGCTCGTCGCCCCAGCGTTCGCGTGCCGCTTCGCTCCAGAGTTGGAAATCGAGTGCCGTCACGGCGAACTCGTGCATGGGCGGGACTTCAACTTCTTTTAGTTGCGCGGTCGAGAGCTGATTCTCAGGATCGAATTCACGAACGGAATCAACCGTGTCGCCAAAGAACTCAAGACGTACTGGCGCATCTCTTCCGGGCGGCCACACATCGACAATGCCACCACGCATTGAAAACTCGCCCACGGCGCCGACCGGATCTTCACGCATGTAACCCGTGGCCATGAGTTTCTCGACGAGATCTTCGGGCGGGTAATCTTCATCACGTCGCAAGACGGCTCCCGACTTAGCGATCGCTTCCGGAGTGACTGTTTTCCGCGCGAGGGCACGCGCAGTTAGCAATACGAATTTCGATGAGTGTTGTCTCAGTCGCCAGAGGGCGAGTGCGCGTCGTTCGAGTGTTTGCGCGTGCGGCGATGTGCCGGCGTATGGATCTGTTTCTGAAGCGGGGAGGACGAGAATCTCGTTGTCTGCGTCTTGTCCCGAAAGCGCGGAATACCAGAATCGCAGATCCCGCTCCCACGATTCGAGATCGCGAGTGGACTGCGATACGACTGCAAACGTCTTGCCCGTTTCGCCTTGAAGTGCAGCGACTGCAAGCGCACGCGCAGCGCCGGCGACGAGACCGCTGATTGAGATCACACGCGCGTTCGCTCGCAGCTCGGCGAGCAATTTCTGATATTCCCGTGTTTCTGTGATCTGTTGTAGCAGCATAAAACTAAGCCACGGATTTCACGGATGAATACGGATTTTGTCTATTAGAGAAGTTGTCGAAGCACCATCGACAAACGGCAGTGCAATCACTTTGCCTCCGGCGGCTTCGACTTCTTCACGGCCATGTATTTGATCGAGTTGATAATCTCCGCCCTTCACCAGCACGTCCGGTAGCAGTTTGGTAATCAAACTACGCGGCGAGATGTCGTCGAAGATGGTTACGTAATCGACAGAGCGCAGAGCGGCGAGTATCTCCGCGCGTTCCAGGTGGTTGAAGATCGGCCGATCCGGACCTTTTAACTCTCGCACTGTTTGATCACTATTGATGGCGACTAACAGAGCGTCGCCGAGCGTGCGCGCCTGCGCCAGGTAACGCACGTGTCCGACGTGCAAAAGATCAAAGACACCATTCGTAAAAACGAGACGCTTGCCGGCCGCACGCAGACGTTTGCGTTCCCGGAGCATCTGCTCCGGGCTCAGAATCTTTTCGATCATAGTGAAAGATTACAGGATTTACCGGATGTCTGTATAATCACCACTTTTATGTCTATACCGTTTCTCGAAGATAACGATCAAACACTTGCGCGGCGCGAGCATCTCGAAGCATTGCGCGCGCTCGTCGGCAACGTTTATCCAAACAAATTCGAGCGCAGTCGGATTGTCGATACGGAAAGAGAAGACACGATCAGTAGCGTCGTCGAGAAGTTTCGCAGCTTCGAACCGACGCTATCCGACGAAGGCCGGCCTTCCCCCGAAGTACTCGATCAAGCCAACGCGCAGCTAAACAAGTTCGTCGTTCGTCTCGCCGGACGTATCGCATCGCCGCCGCGCGTGATGGGTAAAGCTGCGTTTGTTCATCTCTCGGACGGAATCGCACGTCTCCAGATCTATATTCGCAAAGCTGATGTGACCGGCGTGTACAACAGCGCCGAAGGCGGCGACGCCGATGGTTGGGAGCTGTTTCAGTTACTGGACCACGGCGACTTCATTGGCGTTGAGGGTTATCTGTTCGTCACTAAAACCGGTGAACTCTCGGTACACGTGCAGAAGCTGCAATTCTTGTCCAAAGCGCTTTTGCCGCTGCCTGACAAGATGCACGGAATTCACGATCCGGAGATTCGGCAACGTCAACGTTACGCCGATCTGATTGCGGGAAGTTTGAAACACGAGCAGGACGACTCGTTAACATCGCGAGAAGTGTTCGAGCGACGTGCCGCGACAGTGCGCGAACTGCGTCGCATTCTCGAAGACAACGGTTACGTTGAAGTCGAGACTCCAATGTTGACGCCACTCGCCACCGGCGCAGCGGCGCGTCCTTTCAAGACTCATCACAATACACTCGACATCGATCTCTACGCGCGTATCGCGCCCGAGTTGTATTTGAAACGGCTTTTGGTGGGTGGCTTCGAAAAAGTTTTTGAGCTCAATCGCAACTTTCGCAACGAGGGAGTCTCAACCCGACACAATCCTGAGTTCACGATGCTCGAGTTTTACTGGGCGTATGCGGACGTGAACGAGATGATGGATTTCTGTGAGAACATGCTGCGAACGGTTGTCTTTACGGTATTGGGTCACACGCACGTTAAGTTCGGCGATCACGAGCTCGATTTCGGCAGCGTGTTTCGACGGATTGGCATGGAAGCAAGTTTGTCAGGTCTGGTTGAAGCGGATCAGATCTCAAACGAGCGTGTGCTCGAGCTCTTTGAGACACACGTCGAACACGGACTTGTGCAACCGACTTTCATCACCGACTTCCCAAAACCGATATCGCCACTTTCGAAAGCGTCGCCTGCAAATCCGCACGTCGCGGAACGTTTTGAACTCTACATCGCGGGTATGGAGATCGCGAATGGGTTCTCGGAGCTGAACGATCCCGTCGAACAGTACGATCGCTTTCGCGACCAGGTGAAGCAGCGTGAGCGAGGCGACGAAGAAGCGATGTTGATGGACGAGGACTACATCCGCGCGCTGTCGTACGGCATGCCACCCGCCGCAGGCATCGGCATCGGCATCGATCGACTCGTCATGCTTCTAACCAACAAACCGTCGATCCGCGATGTGATCCTCTTCCCGCACCTACGCCACAAAAAGGATTAGCCACAAAAAGGGCCACAAAAGGCACATAAAACACATAAGACACAAAAGATCAGGGGCACTGGACGCGCCCTTTGTGCTTTTTGTGCCTTATGTGCCTTTTGTGGCCCTTTTTGTGGCTAATCCCTTTTTGTGGCTAGATAAGACACGACTGTACCGCCGAAACCTACGGCCCAACCATGATTGCGATCGCTGAAGAACACACGTTCGAGTGGATGTGGGGTGCCGCTGCGTTCGGTGGTCCAATGCTCCCCGCCGTCAGTGGTGTGAATAATTGTGCCTTCTGCACCGACGGCCCAACCTTCAAGAGCATCAACAAACTTCACGTCAAACAGATCGACGTCAACTTTCGACTCCTGTCGGTGCCAGTTGCGACCACCGTTCACTGTGCGATATACGCTGCCGCCGCTGCCCACCGCCCATCCATTACGATTGTCAATAAATGAAGTAGCGGTGAAGCGAGTTGTTTTTTCAACTTGGGGGAGTGTTGATCGGTGCCACGTATCTCCGCCGTCTGAGGTTTGAATGATTGTCGCGCCCGCTCCTACAAGCCAACCACGATCGTTGTCGACAAAGATTCCACCCAAAAGCAGATGCCTTGTCGGCGGCCGCAACAGTACCCATGTATCACCCGCGTCCTGCGTGGTATAGATCAAGCCGGCCTCACCGAAGGTCCACCCACGGCCCTTTCCACTAAACACCGCGCGCACGAGAACGGAGTCGACATCTAATCCTTTTATCTCGACTCGTTTCCAGTGCTCGCCACCATCGGTGGTTTTCATCAGATACGCGCGCGGCTGTTCCAGGGTCTGAAGCTGGTAGGCATTGACTTCGCACACCAGCCAGCCGTTTTGGTCATCGATGAAGAAGATGTCGCGCACTATGTCGTCGGTTGACGCAGCGCGGGCGGTCCAGGTGTTACCGCCATCACGTGTCTGAAGCACAGTACCTTTGCTGCCAACGACCCAGCCCCGGTTTTGATCCAGGAAAAAGACCGCGTGTAGCCACGCCATCGATCCGCTATTCTGGCGCGCCCACGTGCCGGTCTGGGCAAACGTGGTCGCGCCGGCGAGAAACAGAACCAGGAATGATGCGGGCGCTATGCGCATTGCTGTAGGGTGCTTACGGCACTGGGGCGCCGAAGATGCGAGCGAAACTCGCTATCGGTGTCAGACTCATGATGGTTTGGATCTTCTTGAGTGTGTTGCCAGGCACGACGATCTGATCGCCCGGCTCGAGATAGACGTTATCGGGCGCTTTGCCTTTGTAGATTTCGGACAAGTTGACCGCAATCTGGTCGAGCTTGCCGGTCGCCTCGTTCCGTCGTAATACGCGGATGCCGCTCTTTTTGCCCGTTTGCAGCACACCACCTGCTTCCGCGATCGCCTCTGAGACCGTGATGCGTTTACTCATGAGACGAATACCGGGTTGGCCCACGTCGCCGATCACGCTGTAGCGATACGACATCGCCTTGTCGAGCGAGACGGTCACCTGCGGATCGATGATGTATTCGTTGTAACTCTTCTTGATGATCTCTGCCACTTCATCGACAGTCTTGCCATTGACGAGAACTCCGCCCTTGATCAGCGACAGTGAAACGCGGCCACTTGGTGGAATGATGATATTGGCGCGGGAATAACGAGGCTGGTTGAACACTTCTACCGAAATGATATCTTCTGGTCCAAGCCTGTAATTATTGAAGAAGTTTTTGTAAAAGGGAGTGACAACGTTAGCTTCTTCCGACCCGTCGTCCTGGCTGCTTGCCTGAGCAGAAAGCCCGTCGCTGCTGGTCAGCGGCGTCTGAACCTTCTTGTCCTGCTCCTCGGTCATTGGAGTAGTGGTTCGCGGTCTCGCCTTTTGCGGATCACCCTGCGGCTGGGCGGCGACTCCGATAGCCAATACTACAGCCACGAGCGTTGCCAGTGTTATTCGTCTCGTATTTATCATCTCAACCTCCAACCAACTGTCATTGGGCACCGCGCCCAAACAGAATTATCTTGATGGTCTCAAACATGATGATGGCATCAAGAAACAATCCATGGTTCTTAATGTAGAAGAGATCGTACTGAAGCTTCTGCCTCGCATCTTCGATTGAAGCACCGTACGGATACTTAATCTGCGCCCAACCCGTCAGGCCGGGCGCAATCAGATGCCGTTGCTCGTAAAACGGGATCTCTTCGGCCAGTTGAGCCACAAAATGCGGCCGCTCAGGCCTTGGGCCAACGAAGCTCATCTCGCCCTTCAAGATGTTCCAAAACTGCGGGATCTCATCGACTCGGATCTTGCGAATGACGCGACCCACACGCGTCGTGCGAGTGTCTTTCTTGCTGGCCCAAACCGGACCTGCTTGTTCAGCATCAACTCGCATCGAGCGAAACTTGGTCAGCACAAAAGTGCGCCCGTTCTTGCCGACTCTTTCCTGTTTGTAAAAGATCGGACCCTTCGACTCGAGCTTGATCAGCACAGCCGTGACCAGAACGATTGGCAACGAAAGAATTGCGCCAATCAATGCTACCAGCCAATGGACCACGTTGCGCGCAAGTTCGGCGATCTTCGCCTGGCGTCCACGTCCGGTGAAGATTAGCCAGGAAGGACGAAGCATATTCAGAGAAACGCGTCCGGTGATTCGTTCATAAAACGAGGCGCCCTCTTCGATATTCACCTGGCCCGCCAAACTCAGTTGCAATAACTTGTTTGTCGGCAGTTGTCCGCGACGTTCTCCCATTGCCACGACGATGCGATCGATATGCTCTCGCTTGACGATGTCGTCGAGTTCCTCTGTCATTCCGATCACGCGTGGATTGATAAGACTCTTGCCAAGCAATTCGGCGTCAGTGCCGACAAACCCAACAATGCGATAACCGGCATCACGACGGTCCAATACCTCACGCGCAACTTCCACCGCCAGATTGCCGGACCCGACTATCAAAATGCGTTCACCGAAATCGGGATGGCCCAGGAACCAGTGAATCGACACGCGCCAGCCGACCATCAACGTGAGCGCGATTGGCAGTGCAATTAACGAAACACCACGACCCAGCATCACTGCCGGAAACGTGTAAAACGAGAATGCGAGTACAATCCATGCGAGTCCGAGCGCCTGGATCAGACGGAGCACGAGCTCGCGACGGTCGTGCATCAACAGAAAATCGTAAAGATCAAAAAGGTAGAAAGCGGCAAGGCAGAAGAAGGTTGCAACCGCCGCTTTCAAAAATCCATTCATGCGGAGCAGCTCAAAAGCCGCGTCTGTCACACCAAAGCGAATGTAGACGGCACAGATCAACGCGCCGTAGACCAACGCCGCTTCGGCGAGGATCAACAGGATCATTCGTCCGTTGAAACGCAAGACTCTCAATTGACGGCTGCTACCTCCTCTTCGAGTCTGTCAGCCGGAATCGGCTGCACTTCAGTTCCCCTTCTTTCGCGGTTGTAATAGCGATGCTGGTAGTAGTAGGAGTTTGAATCCGGCTGCTCTTCAGTGCGATTCAGGACCACTCCGAGGAGTCGCTCCTTCGGCATCGTGATCCAAAAGCTTGTCTACCGCCGAGTAACGTGTCTTACCGGCTCGTACTACAAGGAGACCGCCGTCAGCTCGAGACATCAACACATTCGCGTCAGTGAAAATTCCCAAGGGCGGCGCATCGATGATGATGTAGTCAAACATGCGTCGGACTTCCGAAAGTACACGGCCATAGCTCGGTCCAGAGAGCAATTCGGCGACGTCGTCTCGCGGCCGTCCACCCGGCAAAAGGTGAAGGCCCGCGGGTTCGAGGCGAACGATGGCATCTTCAAGGTTCAGTTGACCGCCAAGTACTTCCGAGAGACCAACCGGTGCATCGATGCCGAGATAGTCAGTGGCGCAGGGGCGGCGCAGGTCACTATCGATCACGAGAGCGCGCACGCCTTCGGTTTGTGCCAGCAACCATGCGAGGTTGAGTGCCGTTAATGTTTTGCCTTCGGCGATACCGGCGCTGGTGACGACAATCGCGCGCATCTGCAAGCGTTCGCCGGCCTCCAGAATTCTCGTGCGCAACGAGCGAAACTGCTCGGTGTACGCAGAGCGAGGCTGGCTGACCGCAATCAGATGAGGCTCGACGCGCGACGGAGAAACGTCAAAAGTGACGAAGCCTCCGGCGCGCGTCGCTCCTGCAGCGCCCAAAGTTGCCCCAGCATCACGCGAAGCAATTCCGTCGGGGAGTGCCGACCCGCCGGGTACATCCGCAGTGTGCGCAGTGGACGCTGAACTTCGCACCGCCTTGCCAGGAACAGACATGATTGAGGAACCACTCAACAACTGCTCCTCGATCTGTTCGGCAGACGGCAGCCCTGGAATGGGAACTTGCGGGCTGTCGTTACGGCGCGTTAATTTTTCATTTGGTTTTGCAGCACCACTCTTATCGGTGGCGCTGTGTCGTCTCATGGCATCAAAAACTCTTCCCATCGAATCACCTCATCAATTGTTCTTTGTTCTTTGTGTTTTGTTCTTTGTTGTTTTGGACCCTAGATACAAAGGACAAAGTTCCAAGTACAAAGCACTTAATCCGTGTCACCGCTTGTCTTTCCCGCGTTCCACAGTTCGGCTCGGCCTGCGGAAGAAAAGATTCTCGCGGGTGCTTCACGTTCCTCTCCGGTTTGTCCCCGACCTCGATCAGAGCGCGGCAACATGTCGAACGTGTCGGCGACGTCTTCGATGATCGAGCGACCAATCGTTGTGTCGCCGGCGGCGTAACCGGCCAGGAGCGCGTTATCGCAGAGATTGTTTATGTTTCGTGGTATGCCTTCGGAACAACGGAAGATATAGTCGACGGCTTCAGGTGAAAAAACGTCAGTACGTTCCGCGCCCGCCACCAGCAGACGCGAGGTGATATAACGATCCGTCTCTTCGACGTTTGGCAGCGGCTTGATGACGCAACGTAGAGCGATGCGTTGTTTCAACTGGCGCAGGTCCGGATTGTTCAGTACTTCTCTTAACTCCGGTTGACCAGTCAAAACGATCTGCAACTGCTTGGCCGTGTTCGACTCGAAATTCGAAAGCAGTCGAATCTCTTCGAGCACGTGCGGAGAGAGCCCCTGCGCTTCGTCTACGATTAACACAGTTCGCAAACCGCGCGAGTGACGCGATTCCAATGCGCGTCCAAGCTCGAGCAACAACTCCGACTTCGTTTCCCACTTCTGCACATCCAGCAGTGTCGACACGTGCTGGTAAAACTCCGGCACCGACAAGCGTGGATTGAAGATATAAGCGACGAGCACTGTGCGATCGAGACGTTCCATCATCCAGCGCAGGATCGTCGTCTTGCCAGTTCCCACTTCGCCGGTTACCACCACGAGTCCCTTGCCGCTTTCAATGCCATAGTGCAGGTTAGCCATCACCTCCGTGTGCGACGGAGTGAAGTAAATGAAGCGCGGGTCGGGAGTCAGCGCGAATGGCAACTCTTTGAGACCGTAAAATTCTGCGTACACTCTGTTGGACCTCCAGTTACGAACGACCACCCGATGCCGTCATCAGGTATTCGAAAATGTGCGTGAGCTTGAGGGCCAGTGCCAGCATTGGAATACTCACGAGCGTTGCCACCACGCCGGCGGCAAGTAACAACCTGCGACGACGAGGTACTGCGCGCGCTTCCTGGGGAGTTAACAATTCGGGCACAGAGAGGAGCACCGGTAGACCGGTGTAGTGTCTGGCGTCATCGACGTTTTGGATCGTCAGCAGACGCGGGCCTTCGAAGATTGCGATGAGCAACAGGCCGAGTGCGAGACCAACGCCGAGCCCAACGCTGGAGAGCAGCAAGCGCTTTGGAGCGACTGGTTGCGATGGAAGATTCGCGGCGTCTACGACTTCGATTCCTTCGCCCTGCTGCTGCGTAGCCGCTTCCTTGTTCAACGTGATCTTCTGCTGTTGCAGCAAAAGCTGATCGAGCGCGGATTTCTTGGTTTGATAGTCACGATCGATAGCTGTCAGTTGCACTTCGACGCCCGGGACGTTGTTGATTCGAGTGACGAGACTGGCGATATTCTGTTCGTTTTGGCCCAACAACTTCTGCTGCCGTTTTATCTCTCCGTCGATCAGCTTGATTTCGTTTTGTACTGCGTTTAGTTGCGCACTGGGTTTTCCCTCGAGCTTCGCCTTTTTTTCTTTAATCTTGTCTTTCCACTCAGCGACCATCTGGTCCATCTCGTCCTGGACCTTCTTAACTTCTTCCGCCTTCGCGATTACGTCAGGATGCTTTGGTGTGTATTCCTGCCTGATTCGGGTCAATTCGCCCTCGAGTTGAGCTTTTCGCGAAACTAAATTCGACCATGCGAGGGTTGTTTTTGGATCGGTCAGAGTCTCGGCTACATCTCCGATCGCCGACTCATTCTGCTGCTGGAGTACGGCCAACTGATTGGCTGTGGCGGCACGACGATCTTGCAGCCGCCCTACTTCCGAAATGAGAGCTTTCTGCTCTTCACGCAGTCCGGTCAGTTGGTTCAGGAGCGATATTGCTTCACTCGGCAGTTGACCCACCTTTGCGGTCATAAACTCCACACGCTGCCTGTCGATGGCGGCAAGTGCTTCCTGTGCCTGGGCCACCTGATCATCTATAAACTTTTTCGCGGCCGTATTTCTGTTTACATCTTCAGCGGTCTGAACGTTGATGTATTTGCTTGCGAGCTCGGCCGTTATGGCTTGCGCAACTCTTGGATCGGCATACCGGTAAGCGATATTGAAACCGTTGGTGATGTCGTTACGGCTGGTGTTGACTGCGACCCTGATGTTATCCCTCATCGTGTCGATAACGGATTCCATCGGCTCACCACGCCCCCTCTCCACTCTGTACAGATCGTACTTTTCGACCAGGGGTTGGAGTGAGCTGCGACTCGCAACGACCTGATTGATAGCCGTCAACTGCCGCGTCATGGTGTCCTCGCTAACTCCGGTTACGACTGAAGTGGGAAGATTTGAAGGTCTGACAACGATGAGCGTCTCTGACTCGTAGACGTCCGGGAGCCGGTAGACGACATATGCAACTGCAGTCGTGACTGCAATGACAGGAAGAATCAACAACCATTTCCTGCGTCGCAAAATCTTTAGGTATTCACTGGGTTTTCGTTGTCTGAAATCAACGCTCATAACGCACTCCTATTCTTCGTATAGGTCCTAGGACAGATATGACCTATTTGCTTTTACAGTGAAGCAAGCGCCTTCTTTGCTTCCTCGAGTTCGGCAAAAGGAGACTTATCGGCAAGCCGGATCGCGGTTTCGAGCTCGCGCCGCGACGCTTCCCGGTCGCCCGCTCCTTTCAAAGCCATTCCCAGGTGGTAGTGATAACTGGCAGCGGGCGAAATGTTCGCCCTCTGCGCTTCTGCATTGTTAATCGACACGGCTTTTCGAAGTTGGTCGACAGCCGCGGTATGAAGATTCTTTTTGTAGTAGACCCAGCCGAGCGTGTCTATAAATCCGGCTATGTTTGGATTCTTTTGGACCACACCCTGGGCCAACTTCATTGCTTCGTCGAGATTTCCTTTTCCGGTCGTGGCGTACAGCCATGCGAGGTTGTTGGCGGCAATAATCGAATTCGGATCCTTCTCCAGGGCCTTACGGTAATTCTCGATTGCAACGTCGTAGTTCTTGCGCTGATCCTCGAGGATTGCGATCAACGTGTAGGGCGTAGCATTTTCCGGGCGCAGTGAAATGATCTTCTGGTACTCCGTAATGGCGCGATCTTCCTGTTTGGTGTTGATGTAGAGCGCTCCGAGGGCGGAGTAAGCAGGCATATAGTTCGAGTCCAACTCGAGCGCTTTCTTCAACTCTGCTTCGGCGCTCTGTGCGTTTTGTTGAAAGCCAAAAGCCTGCGCCTTCAGGTAGTGCAACGAAGCGTTATTGGGAAACGACGCAAGCGCCTGATCGATTCGCGCGTGGGCTTTATCAAGCTCCTTCGTTCTGGAGTAAAGCGTGACCAGACCATTGATTGCGTCAAAGTTTGTTCCATCAACCTTTAAAGCTGTCTCGAAGAAATTGACCGCGTCGGCAGGCTTATTTTCAGCAAGTGAAACCAATGCGAGGCTGTTGTAAACCACCGGATCGTTCGGATTCGTATCGCGAGCGGCTTCAAAATCCTTGCGGGCCTCGGCGTTGTTTCGCAGTTGCAGTTGCGCAGTGCCGCGAGAGAGAAGAGTCTTCTCACGAATCTCTCGGATTAACTGTGCCGAGTTATCGCGGTCGGGAGATGCTTTGTCGACACGAGCGAGCAACTCGGTAGCTTGAAGGCTCGTTCCCTTTTGGTCGCCACTGGCAAGGGCAAGCTGAATTTGCACCAACTTCGCAGGCAGATAGTCCGGATAATTCTTTTCCAGCTCAGCCGCAAAGGTACGCGCTTGATCTATCAGACCGAGGTTGAAATGGTACTGGGCCAGATAATACAAGGCTGTTCGATTGTTTGGATCCTGTGTCAGCACGTCGTTTAAATCTGCTATCGCGGTTTTCAGACCGTCGGCCTGACCACTCTGAGCACGCAAGCGAGCGCGCAAGAGGAGGGCCTGGCGATCGCGCTGATCCTTCTTGAGCACTTCTTCGACTTGTTGATTCGCACCTTGCGTATCGCCTTTGGCTAACAAAATTTCGCCCAGGCGGTAGCGACCCTGTACGAAGTCCGGCGACTTTGAAAGTATTTCCTGATAGACCCGTATTGAATCGTCGATACGGTTCGTCGCGGCGTAGAAATCGGCCAGCACAACCTGACTCTCAGGTTTATTGGGTTCCAGGGCGGCCATTGCTTTGTATTGCTCTTCGGCCTTATCGAATTGGCGATTGACGAGGTAGTAACTGGCCAGCACGAAGCGTGAGTTTTTATCGTTTGGTCCAACTTCAACCGCTTTGCGCAACTCTGCTTCTGCTTCTGCCGGTCGATTTGATTGCGCTAAAAACTTGCCGTATTCCGAATGGGCCAGCGGTGAATTGGCGTTTAAAGAAATCGCCTTCTTGTAAATCTCTTCTGCTTTTTCAGGCGCCCTGTTGGCCACGTGAAACTTAGCGAGGCTGAGGTACGACTCAACTCGGTTCGGGTCCAACTGCACTGCGTGATTTAGTTCTTCAAACGCCTTGTCCTTCTGGTTCTGCTGGAACAGCACGCTTCCCATCAGGATGTGGCCTTCAATGCTTTTGGGATCCTTTTCCAGGACTTCCTTCGCGAGTCGTTCTGCCTCACCAATGACGTCGGTTCTGCCTCTGCTGCCGGCGAGATAGTAGTTACCAAGCTTGATGCGCGCGTCGAGATTGTTTGTATCCTTGGCAATCGTTTTCCGGAGCTCGTCAATCATTTCCGGATAGCGCTCGAGTCCCTCGTATGCGCGCGCGAGCCCCCAGTGGGCTGGTGCTGAGTTATCGTCAATCTGTATTGCGTTGCGAAACTCGAGCGTGGCTTCCTGAAACTTTGATTCCTTCAGGTAAGCTTCACCCTGGGCCAGATGCTGAGCTTTTGCTTTTTCGGGATTAGTACAGCCGGCAAGAAAAATGGCTGCTGACAGAAGAAGACAGAATAGGCTTATCTGATAGATAACGCCGCGGCACTCGCTTTTCATCAATTCACTCCATCATCGCTGCCACAAACAGATTGGGGCAGCCGTTGGTTTTGTTTCAGGTTCTCTCAGACACCCGGCGGGCAATTGCCGGAATTTCCTTGAACCCGAGACAGTGTTCAAAAAAGGTCAATTACTATCGTTTTCCGAAACTATAAACGTTCGTCCCCATTCACTAAGTACGTTAAGGTACAAACTGTGGCAGAACACCGGACGCCGCCGAAGCAAATTCGAGGGCTGTTTTCTCGGCTTCCGCCTCTGAGCTACCGATTGGGACCGTTACACGAACCAAAGCGCCGTCAGACCGTCGCAGACGAACGCTGTCAAATACCGTGTAGACTTTCCCCCAATACTCGCTCGCAACATTTCGGCCTCGTCCCTGGTACCAGTAGACCATAAAGCTCTTATAGTTGCCGTTTTGGATTACATACTTGTTACCGACGAAACTCGATCCGTCCGGCAAATTGATCGTCGCTTTGCCGGGCTCACTCAACATCCACCCTGAACCTGGCAAACAGTTCAGCGGACTGTGGTAGGTGGCGCCGGAACGCTGGCTTGCGTAGTAACCTACGTAGAAATTCGCAACAGAGCCATCTGGTTTACGAAAGTCGCGCAGCAAATAATCACTTGCCCGCAATACCTTCATAGTCTCGTCGTCAAGTATCTGGTCGATTCCGGTCTTCTGCCAAACGCCTATAGTCTGAGGAAAATCCTTTAGCTCTTTCCGTTCGACGTGTGCTTCGCCAAGATAGGACCAGCCGTTAACAAACAAGCCCACCACGAGAATCAGGATCAGTAATACACCGAAACGTAATGACGATTTCATAGCTCTGAGCCTTTGGCCGAAACCACCGGATTGATAGCAACAGACGCGTCCGGTTCGGGCGACTTCCTTTCGATTGGTTGCTCGCCTTCAGCCTGAGCGGGCCTGAAGCGATCAAGAATCATGCCAATACCAAACAACAGGATAAAAGCCACGATATAGATGGCCCAACCTGAAAACGAGTGGAAAAATCCGTCGGCTACTTCTGTCCCATAATAGTGCGCCAGGACACCCGTGCCGCTCACTCTGAATGCATTCGTCAGAATGGCGATTGGGACCGCAGAAATAACGATGATGGTGGACCGCCAGAACCAGTAACTCCGTAGCCAGCCAAGACGTTTACCCGAACTGGGCGTGTCGTCTGACGGAGAATGCGTAAAATAGGCGAACACTACGGCAAGGGTGATGAGAGTCATCAACGACCGGATGCCGCTGCACGCCTCAACTACCTCGAGTTTCTTGGTGTCAAAAGAATTCAGCGGCTTGAGCTCGATGATGTTTCCCTGCCTCAAAACAGGGATACCGAGCAGGCTCATGGACCATACGGCGCAGCGCGAAGCAAATAATTGCAGCGGAAAAGCGATCTTGTTGAAGACGATGGCCGGAATGGGAAGGGCCAGAAACAAGAGGCCAAATGGGACCAGCAAATACCGCAGGAGCCTCACACCCCAGAAGTAGACCACAATGCCGGCCAACAACAGCATGAGCGAAAGCCTTTGCGTGTATAGCTCAGCGCCTGCCACGCCGGCCCATAGTCCGAAAAGACCAAGGATGACGGCTGTCCCACCCAGAAAAGTCGCTGACTTTACGGGCACGCGGGCAAGTTTTTCCCTTTGACTCCAAAGGATGTAGCCGATGATGAATGGGATTAAGAGACCGTGGGAATAGTTCTCGTCGTTCCACCAGTCTTGGGCAAGCTTCACCAGGACCGTGGCGTAGGCAAAAACGATGGCGAAACTGATGGCTATACCTTGCCACCACTGCTTCTTTGTGGCCGGGACACTCATTCCGTATTCCTTGATGATTTTCGTTCGAAAAGGGCAAGTTTTCTTACGAAAACCTTAGGTGACCGAAGACCTTTCACCCGTAACTAAGTTTAATGCGAGAGCAGCTTATCTCAACTTGGCGTCAAGTGACAATCACAGACACCGCTTTTCAACAGATTTAGAAAAGGATTAAAGGCCGACTGATTCCTGAATCTTGTCCATCCTGTGAATCTTGTTAATCATGTCCAACATGGACAGGATGAACAGGATTCACAGGATTAACAAGACAGATTACTTCTTATCACTAATACAGAAAAGCGTGTTCTGACCTCTCAGGTATAGCTCTCCTCCGGCTATCACTGGCGTTGCGATAAAGACCTGGTCAGTTAGTGTGTTGGTCCCAAGAACCTCAAACTTCTCACCCATCTTCAACACGACCACGTCACCATCTTCAGTGGCAAGATACAACTTCCCGTTGGCGCCAACCGGGGAGGCTTTCAGGTTGGCACTCTTCGGCAGGCGTGTCTGATGGTAGTGAGGCTCACCTGTCGTGGCATTGAAGGCACTCACCATCCCGCTATCTGTGACGACATAAAGTTTGTTGTCGTAGAGCACTGGCGACGCTGTGTAAGGCACGCCGCGCGTATGACTCCAGACAATCGCGTCCGAGCCGGTTAAATCACCCTGCTTTCCGAGTTTGATCGCCATCAGTTTTGGATCGCGATGTCCACTCATCACATAAACGATTCCGTTCTGCGTGACAGGAACTGGAATGGCGTTCGATCCGAGGCCGGCTGATTCCCACACAACCTTGCCCGTCGCTGCGTCGTAGCTACGCACTTTGTTTGTTGCGGGCACGACAATCTCCGTGCGACCACCATGCTCGATCGCAAGCGGAGTACTCCACGAACTCGGCTCATCGCGTTCCGCGCGCCATAACTCTTTGCCGTTGCGCTTGTCGAGAGCAACAATGAAATCGCCTGCTTCGTGATCGAAAACGAGAAAGAGTCGATCGCCGTGCAGCAGCGGTGCCGTCCCCTCGCCAAACGCGTTTCGCATTTTCATCTGCACAGCGAGATCTTTTTCCCAGATCAGTTTTCCGTTGAAGTCGTAACAATAGATGCCACGTGAACCGAAGGACGCATAGACGTACTTGCCATCCGTCGCGGGCGAGTTGGAAGCGAAGCTCCCGTAGGCGCGATGGAAGCCCTCGTGTGGCGTTGCTGTCCGAGCTGTTTTCTGCCAGAGAATTTTGCCCGTGGCGCGGTCGAGACTGAGAACGACAAATTGATGTTCGACTTGTGGTCCAGCAGCGGCTCGTCGTTGGCCGCCCTGTTCACTGGCGGCCGGCGCCTCAGGCGGTTTCCCGATCGGAATTGCGGTGGTAAGGAAGATCCGGTTGCCCCAGATGACCGGCGTTGAGTGACCACGACCCGGGATCTGTGTTTTCCATTTGACATTGGTTGTGTCGTTCCACACCGTTGGCGCATCACCACGCGCCACGCCGTTGAAGAATGGGCCACGCCATTGCGGCCAGTGTGCAGCACTCTGCGCCTGTGCGCTCACGCACAAAGTAAGAACCAGCAGGATCTTCTTCATCACCTTCCAGCCTTTCGTTTTATTTAAGTACCTCGGAACGTACTGTAGGGGCGGCCCTCCGTGGCCGCCCTTGGTTTAGCATACGGAATTCGAGAATCGACAGTCTCGAGTTTGGCGAACACGATTTCAAACCAAGGGCGGCCACGGAGGGCCGCCCCTACAGTACGTTCCGCGGACCGCAGGTATCTTTTGAGCGCCAGATTCTAACCGATAAAAATAAAAAGGGGTGACTCATTTTTTGAGTCACCCCGCATTAATCAAACTAAGGTCGTTGCTAGTTGATCATTACTACAGACATGTTGCTACGTCGACCGCCTGCAATGACCGTGACCTGAACGCTTCCCACTCCAGCCAAATCGGACGGGACACGGAAAGTTACCTGGTCTAATCCACGCATTGTGCCGTTCGCACCCGCAAATTCTACCGGCAGCGTGAAAGTTCGGTTATCCGAAGTACGAATCTCGACCTGAACATCTTCCTTATAATTCTCGATCCGCGTACCGTTACCTGACCAGAACTCATCGCCGGGAACCCGGTCAGTCAGTCCCGAACTGAGACCTGTCGTCAGGATAGACAAGCGAGTTTGCAGGTCAGAACCAAGCGTCCACGATGTCAAAGCCGACAAACCATCGCGGTGCAATTCCATAGCGTTAAGAATCGCCCCCGAGGTGCTCGACTCACCCTGCCATACGAGAATCGTTGGGTTAAGACCACTGACGCTCGCGGTCGTGTGCGAGATGTAACCGTCACGCGTGGTAACCACCACATCCGCGAGTCCGCCCTGTAGATCGGAAGGAACATAGAAAGTGATTGCCGTCGGTGAAACAGAGATCATTGGAACTGCTTCTCCACCGATCGTTACGCTCACTCCTCCGAGTTCGTACGAACTTGCGTTGGCAGCGACATCGACGACGTTCGTTAACGGATTTGAACTCGGAGATGTTATCGAGCCAGTGTTACCTTGCATCAAGTTGACACCATTAGTGCCGAGTGGCAGTACGTCCGACTGCCTAATGGAGACGTCAACACGGGCGCTGACTTTATTGGCGCTATTCAGAGTCTTGTTCGAGATAACTCCATCAACCATCAAGTCCTCGCAGAACGACAGATAGGAGTCGATCTTGTTCATCCGATCAGTGACTCCCGACGTGGGTGTCGATTGCATCGACAAGCTCGCGCCCGATTTAGCGAGGAACAGAGCGGCGTAGAGATACCTGTTGATATCAGCAGCCCCAGTAAACATCTCTCTCTCTGACGTAAAGTCTATGTATGCCTGTTCGAGAGAGGAGATGAGCGACTCCATCTGAGCCTCGTTATTGACAGGTCCATTTGACGAAAACGAACTGTTACCGGAAGTAAGCGAACCGCTGATCGAACTCGCACTTCCCTTGCCGTTTCTGACGGACTTCAGAGCCTTACTGATCTTTACAGTGATGGGTGCTGAGGTAACGCTCTGCCCTTTATCGTCCGTCGCCGTTGCCGTCACCGTATAGGTTCCGGCTGCCGGGTTGGTCCACACCACGGAGTAGGGCGACGTATTGGACGTTCCGACGCTTTGCGTGTTGGCTTTGAAGGTCACACTCGTGATCGAACCATTCTGTTTTGATGCAGTCGCGGTCAACGCCACGTTCGAGCCAACAGCGAACGTCGAGTTAGTCACCGGAACCGTCATCGTCACCGTTATCGAAGGTGTTGGTGTCGGCGTCGGCGTCGGTGTTGGTGTTGGTGTTGGAGTCGGTGTTGGTGTTGGAGTTGGCGTCGGTGTCGGGGTTGGTGTCGGAGTCGGTGTCGGTGATGATCCGGCCTGCGACGACTTACCTGCGCGATCCCAAGTGGCGCGACCGTTGAACAGCGCGAATGACATTCCGTTAACGGTCTTGCCTTCCAAACCTACCTGGCTCGCTGGTACCTGGAGGCGAACCCATTGACCTGCCGCAGGCAACGGCCCCATGTAACGACTGCTTGCGGTTCCGTCGGTGCCCCAGTTGATGTTGTTGGTTCCCCAATATGCACGATGTTCCCAATTCGTGTCGTACCACTGCAGCATGACCTGACTCGGCATGTTGGCCGGGTCTAGATAGATGTAAGTAAACAGGTAATCACCAGTGTTGACTGGCATCGTAGACGTCGCAGAAGCGAAGAAATGCTGGTGTGTGCCGGAAACGATAGCCGACTGATGGCTTACCGAACCTGAGAACGGCCCGGGCGCTGAGCTAACCCAATTCCAGGTTTCGCCGGTTCCACCGGGTGTTCCATTCGTAGGCAATGCATCATCCACCCAAACAAAGTCTCCCGCGGGTGTCGGACTCGGAGTCGGAGTTGGTGACGGTGTCGGGGTCGGTGACGGTGTCGGGGTTGGTGTAGGCGTTGGAGGCGCTTGCGATCCGTCCCACACGCCTGAGATAGAACCACGAGTCAGGTACTTCAAACCCGGCATGTCCACACCGATGTCGAGGCCGTCAGTTGCCGCACCTTTTCCCGGACTGCCGGCAACGAGCGCAAAGTTTCCGTTTGCGTAATCGACAAACTGGCTGGTCCAGGAAGTAGTTGCACAAACAGCCGTGGCGGGATAAATGGCGCCGCCGTTATTTATGATCAGGTTTCGATTCCAATTGGCAGGATCGGCACTGGGCAGGAATCTGCGAATATTACTGTTAGCATCAGTAACATTGAAGTTGCTGCGGAAGCCGTAGCCACCGTGCTGGTGCACATTGTTCAACCACATCGACTCGTCCGCGCCACCAGTTTCCCCGAAATCTGTGATCATGCCATTCGTGTTGTCAGGCGTCCCGTTGTCGTGCGTGTTGTGGATCAGAAAGATTCGTTTCAAGCGCACGTTGCTGTTCTGCATGTTGATCAGCATGTGCGCCGCGCCCGTCGCATCGAAGTTCGAGCCCACATTCTGAAACAGGTTGTTCCGAAACGTAATGTCGCTGGCCCTCTGCGTCGCCCCAAAATAGTCATCCGATAATATGTTGATCCCGGCTCCCGCATTGCGAATGATGTTGTTGCTCCACTGCATCTCCCGCACTACTGCCGCCGCTGATTCGCCGCCATTCTGGTTTCGCACCGTCAGCACTATCGCGTACGCTTGATCCGCTATCCAGCTGTTCTCCATCACGTTTCCGTCCACCACTACATAGCGGCTGAACTTCGTTTCCCACAGGTTTTTGATCTGATACGTGATCCCATTCCAACTTGGATGTTGCGGCCACCACTTCAATGGTTTGTATAAATAGTTACCGCGAAACTCGATGTAGGATGGCGTCGCTCCCCACTTCGCGCTGCCCCCGTTGTCAGGCGCCGTCGGGATCGCATCGAAGGTCACCGTGTTCCCACTGATCCCACGGACCACGGTGCTCTGGACCGGTCCGTAGGTGCCACCTACCGGCAGCGCGATGTTTTCGTCCAACTCCAGGTTCGTTACGTTTGACAGGGTCGCGCTCGTCGTCGTCGCGTTCGAGATCGTCGCGCTATTCAGCTCCGTGGGCCCACCAGCGATGTTGAAGTTTTCCGACGTCGCGATCATGGTGTTGTTCCAAAACGCATATGGTCCCTCGCCCGTCGTCAGCGAGATCGCTGCGGTATCCACACCAGTTCCGATTAACCGCATCTCGCCGACATAATTGTCCATCAGCGAGACTGTGTTGGCGTAGATCCGTACCCCATTGGTCATCTGCGAATGGTCGCTCGCACCCCCATTAAACCAGCAGCGCTCCACGATGAAGTGGTGCGCTATCTTCGAGATCGATGTCTGCCCCCAACCACTATCAGTCCCGATACTCAGCAACGTCTGTAACGGCTTCGTCTCATCATCCTTCCGGAAATGGATCCCTTGAATGCGATAGTGGTGCGGCGGGCTCGCGGGTGCCGGTACCATGGTCCTAAGCGCCGGAAACATTATCCCACTCGAACTCGGCGCGGTGATCACGGGCATCAAACTTCCACTTCCTGGTCCCACTCGATTACCAACCGGCATTGACGCCAAACTACCGCTGCGGATCGTGATGTACTTACTTCCAACGGGTGTAGGCAAAATTATCGTCCCAGCAAACACGGCTCCGGCCGGTAACACGATCTCCTGCTCTACATGATTTCGCGACGCCGCCAGATTGATCGCCGTCTGCAAGTTGGTTGCATTGAGTACGGCGTTGTTGGTGTTTGTCAGGACTTGGATATTGCCGCTGGTTGCGGCAGGAATTGGAGAGACTACTATCGTTCGCTGAACCGCGGCAGCTTCGCCCGCAGCTCCTCGAAGCGTCAGAGTTATTGTGTATGTTCCCGGAACTCGATAAGCATGACCGGACGCAAGCAGGTTGGCATTAAACCCGTCACCGAAATCCATGATGATGGACGGTCGGCCATCAGCCTGCGGGATCCTTGAAAACCCAGTCGATTGACGGCCATCAACCAGGATAACTTCATCTACAAACGCACTTGCGGGCGCATTTATTGAAACCGATGGCGTGGCCGCGTTAGTTACTAGAAAGCTGCCAGTAAAAAGTATGAAGAGTGTCGCAACAAAGAACGTGTAAACGAATTGTGAAATAAGCTTAGGGGAACGGAACATCTGACTCCTCGCTTCGGTAATCGGCCAGTCTCAGAGGCTGTGTCCCGGAGACCTGCCTTGATGCGACTGCTCCAATTGGTAGTTAGCTTGGCTGTAGATGAGAGTCAGCCGAAGGTTAAGCAACCCAATAATCCACACCCCGGAGCCCGGGTGTGGCAGCATTACCAGCCGCTTACAACTCGCATTAATTCACAGAATTAAATTGTGGAAGCAAAGAGAACGCTGCAAGTAGATCACCTGCAGCCGGCATAGCCGTGGTTTTAATGGGAAAGGAAGAGTAGAGCAATAAACCGGAGTTGGATGGGATTGCGTTTAGCGAGAAGGACTTTGGTGACCTTACAGGCCCACTGCCTCAACGGGGGCGAATAGCAAAAGACAATCCGGCTTCTTCGATTCCACCTTCGGTAACCAGACTATCTCAACAGTTCCATACTCCCTGTTGAGACTCACGGCTTTGCAGTCCTCGCCTCACAGCGAGTTTGCCTTTATCGGACGCAATCGTTTGGAAAGATCGGCTCTCAAAACGACCGAATTACGGTCAACGCTGTTTTACCCTGTTTGACTGTGACGTGTCAATTACTATTAAGTACTTCGCCTAGGTCAATCTGACATGGCTGCAGCGTCCGCGCTGACTCCAACATGCGCAAACACACTAATGTGGCGCGCGTCCCGTCCACTACGTCCACCTCGGGTTTTTTGCCCTCGCGTATTCCATCGAGGAAGCCACGCAACTGCTCCATGTATCCTTTATCGGCCCACCACAACGACCTTCTTTTGCGAATGCGAGTGTGGACGTTGAGCTGCTTGAAGTCATGTGTCTCCACACCTAAGCCTTGAGCAAATACCTCGAGTCGTTCTCCCGCGGAACTGTTGCTACCAACGGTGCAGTAAGTCAGATTCGCAATTGATCCGTCTGCAAAACGAAGCGTCGCTGCGAGATTGTTTTGTCCAACCGGCTCTTCGACATCAGTCGGCAGCGAGTAAGCAGAAACTGATATTGGTTCCGACTCGAGCAGCCAATACATCAGATCCACAAAGTGACAGGCTTCGCCGAGAATCGCACCGCCAATTGCAGGATCGGCCATCCAGTAAGATCCTGAAATGCCTGGCGAATTGACGCGGCAGTTGATAACAACCGGACCATTTCGACTCCGCAGTTGGCGCTTTTGCGCAACATAAAATGGCGCAAAGCGACGATTGAATCCGATCGTCAACTGCTTCCCCGACTCCTGAACCGCTCGATAAACTTCCCGGCATTCCTCATCCGTCAGCGCCATCGGCTTCTCAAGGAACACGTGCTTGCCGGCACGCAACGCAGCAACCGCCTGTTGTGCATGGTATTGATTCCGGCTGAGAATCAGCACCACATCAATGTCTTTATCGTGCAGAATTTCTTCGTAATCAGAACAACAATAGCTTGCTCCGAAACGACGTCCATAACTCTTACCTCTCGCACCTGACGCAGAGTAGACGGCGTGAAGCTTTGCGTACGGGATCTTTTTCAGGTTAGGCAAGTGCGCCCAGCGAGCCAGATTTCCAGCACCTACTAGAGCGACCTTCAGATCCGAAGCCTTACCTCCAGACTGCTGTAGTTCGACTCGTCGAACCGGTGAGAAGTTCACTTGCGGCTCTTCGGCTGCGGGGTAACGCAAGAGCACTGCGAGACTGTTTGACGCGGGATCGAGAATCGTTGAATACGCTTCAGGCGCGCGCTCGAGCGGAAATTCATGCGTGACGAGAGAAGCTAAATCGACCTGCTTCGTCGCCGCCAACCGCAGAAACTCTTCCATGTTTCGGTTTTCGGTCCAGCGTACGTAGCTGAAGGGATAATCCTGTCCCCGTCGTTCATAATTCGGATCGTAGCTCCCTGGTCCATAAGCTCTCGACATGAAGAGTTGGATCTCCTTCATGTACATCACGTCCCACGGGAAGCTCATTTCGACCGCGCCGACCACAACGATTCGTCCACGATCACGACAAACATCGAGCGCGAGTCGCGCCGGCGCCGCAGACTTCGCGGCGGCAGCGACAATCACGCAGTCGGCTCCCATGCCATTCGTCAACGAGAGAATCTCTTTAGGCGCCGCGTCGCTGCCGACGACGGCATGAGTCGCGCCGAGTTTTCGCGCCAGCTCCACACGATCATTCTTCAAGTCAGTAGCGATTACGACTGCACCCTGCAATCGCGCAAGTTGCGCTACTAACTGTCCCACGAGCCCCAGCCCTACGACGACAACCACATCGCCGAGGCTAATGGTCGCAGTTCGCACTGCGTTAAGAGCGATGCTTCCGAGCGTTGCAAAACACGCGTGATCAAAAGGCACTTCGTCCGGCACGCGTGCGACCAGGTTGCGTCCCGTTAGAATCGTTTCACCATGTCCAGTACCTTCGCCCCCGTAGCTGACTCGATCGCCAATCTCAAGGTCGGTTACGGTCGGATGTTTATCGACGACTACTCCCGCGCCCGAATATCCGAGCACCGCGTACTCGCTAAATTTTGCACGGACTTCAGCCGCGGTTCTGACCGGGCCTTTATCTTTCATCACGTTCCAAATCATGCGAACGTGACGCGGATTCTCGCTAACTTCCTTGATCAACCCTTCGTTGTGAATGCTTGCGGTTTCGGTTCCACTGCTGATCAAGGAGCAGTGCGGACGAACAAGGACGTGATGAGAAGTCACGACGGGATCGGGGACTTCGTCCACGATTATTTCCTTCAGTCCTTTTCTGATCACCTGTTTCATCAGTTGATAAGGATTTTGTTTGCCTCTTTATGGCTCTCGCCGGGCGCGAATTTCTCCGGCAGCAATTCGCGGTAGAGTCGTACCCACTCAGCTCGAACACCGGGGCTCATGAATTTTTTGCTCGACTCTCTCGCGTTCCGAGTAATTCTTTTCGCAAGCGCCGGATCGCTCAGTAAACGAAATGCAGCTTCGGCCATTGCCTGATGATCGTTGCGCGGGATCATCAAACATGTTTCCTCATTGGTTACGATGTAGGGAATACCACCGGCGTCAGTTGTTACTACAGGCACGCCTGAAGCCATGCACTCAGTAATCGAACTCGGCATGTTGTCGATGTCAGTGGCAGTGAGATAAATGTCGGTTTCGTTATATAAGTCCGGCATTTTATCAAACGGCACAAACCCGATGAATTCTGTGTTTTGTAAGCCGAGTTGTCGCGCGAGTTCTTCCAGATCGGAACGCAACCAACCATCCGCAGCGACAGTCAATCTGGCCTCGGGGTAGCGTTGCTGAATGATTGCGAATGCACGCAGAACACAGGCCACGTTGTAAAGCGGCTCCAGAAGGCGGCTGACAAGAAACACCGGACGAAGCTGTTCTCTTTCGCGATAAGGAAAGCGTTCGAGCTCGACGATGTTGTATATAGCCCTCGCCTTCAATCCAAATTTTGCAAAGACATCTACCAGGTATCCTGACGGTGTCACGATCGCATGGGTGAGTTTGATTATCGGTATGGCAGTTAAATGCCAGTTGGCCAGGTGATCCTCAGCCTCACCACTGCGATAGTTCAGAATACACCGTTTGCCAAACAGGCGAGAGATCAGAATCGCCGGAGCAGCAGCGAGTAGGTATGAATAATACGATGCCGAAAAAATATGAATGATGTCGTAGCGCGGGATCGTAAAAAACAACAACAGCCATTGATAGAGCGTTGTGAAAAGCGTGCGCAGATATTTAATGCGCTGGAGATGTCTGGCGATTCCCGGTAACCGCGGGTTATGCGCCACGAAGCCGATGCGCAGTGAAGAGTCCTGACGAAAGGCCTCCATCAAACGCACTGCTTGTCGCGACTGGCCACCGACTATATCCAGTGAGGGAGCGATGATAAGAACTCTTATCGAATTCGCGCCGGGGCGGATTTCACTCTCGCTGTCAATCACATCCATCATTGAAGCAGCCGGGGCCGGACTATGATCGCTTTCGTCGAAATCCCGCAAGGCCGGCAAAACTGGTCAATAAGAGTAAAACGGTGGCAGGTTCGGGAATGGACTGGACTGTAACCCCTTGCACGGTCGTGCCAAACACGAAAATCTGGCTTTGCAGTCGATACACCCCACTGGGTTCCAACAGGAATGTGAGTATGGTGCTTCCCTGTCCAGTGAGTGGGACGCTGAATAGCGGAACGTCTCCAAGGGAGTTGGGATAACCTTCCAATAACCCTGAAGTGATGGTAAATGGCGCAGTCACAATAAAGCCGGAGGCAGGCCCAAGTGGAGCCGTAAAAGAGGCTGAACTAAAGTGTAATGCTAGTAGAGAAGCACCTGGAGTTTGGGAAACACCCTCGGCCGTGAAGGGCAAGGTCACCACCCATTCGCTATCCTGAGTGTCGATGCTCCCACCTGTCTGGCGGGAACCGCCGGGAGCGACCACTCCGTTCGACAATAAGCTTACTGATGAAATCAGTGGCGCAGTTATTCCGGTTACGGCCATTCCCGTGCCGTTAAGCGTGAAAGAACCTGGCCCGCTGCTCGTATAGATTATCGTTCCGTTACTGATCTGCACCGGATCGGCAAACGCGGGCGACGCGCAAGCGGCCAACAAAAAAAGAAGCAGAATTGGTTTTTTAAGGTTCATCAAAGTAGAGCCAGGAAAACGACGCGAGCAGAATAACCGAGCAGGCCGCCTTACTCAATTCTTTAAAGTGCTAAAAAGCTCACTTTTTCAAGAAAGTTACGTCAAACCGGGCGCAAGCAGCGCCAAATTGGGAAACAGAGCAGCGGGTCAGCGCCAAAGGCGCGAAATATGATAGCCAGGGCCAAGCGCGCAGCGAAGCGGAGCGCGTCGGCCCTGGATCGTGCAAAAAAGCACGCATCGAGGCCTGAAAGGCCGAAATATTCGCCGCCGTATTTCGCCCTTTCAGGGCTCGTCGCTCGTTTCTTCTGCACGATCCAGGGGCGACGCGCCTCGCGTTGCTCGGCACTTGCCCCTGTCTCATATTACGCGCCGTCGGCGCTGTTGGGCCTTGCACCCAACGTGCGCTCTGGTCCAAATGGTTACTTAGTTCCTTGGTTTGACGACCCGGGGACGGACCTCGGGTGTGGGTTGCGGTGTTAGCTGCACGGTCGCGGTTCGCTGGCCCGTTACGGTGTTTTGTGTGGCTGCTCGCAGGAGTGTCATATTCACGCCCATATCGGTTCCATCAGCGGCGGCGTTTTTTCCGGGATTCCTGTCGGTGAGCGTGAAGTCGCCTTTAGCATAGTTCACAAACATAGCAGGCCACGCGCCCGAAGGATAAATTCCTCTCGGCCGGGCGGGATAGTTCGCGTTCCCGATATTAGCAACGAGATTCTTGTTCCAAACTGCTGGTCCACCGTTCGGAAGAAACCTGCGAATATTCGCCTCTGCATCGCCCACGTTAGCGTTACTGCGGAAACCATAACCACCGTGCTGGTGCACATTGTTCAACCACATCGACTCGTCCGCGCCACCAGTTTCCCCGAAATCTGTGATCATGCCATTCGTGTTGTCAGGCGTCCCGTTGTCGTGCGTGTTGTGGATCAGAAAGATTCGTTTCAAGCGCACGTTGCTGTTCTGCATGTTGATCAGCATGTGCGCCGCTCCCGTCGCATCGAAGTTCGAGCCCACATTCTGAAACAGGTTGTTCCGAAACGTAATGTCGCTGGCCCTCTGCGTCGCCCCAAAATAGTCATCCGATAATATGTTGATCCCGGCTCCCGCATTGCGAATGATGTTGTTGCTCCACTGCATCTCCCGCACTACCGCCGCTGCCGATTCGCCGCCATTCTGATTTCGCACCGTCAGCACTATCGCGTACGCTTGATCCGCTATCCAGCTGTTCTCCATCACGTTTCCGTCCACCACTACATAGCGGCTGAACTTCGTTTCCCACAGGTTTTTGATCTGATACGTGATCCCATTCCAACTTGGATGTTGCGGCCACCACTTCAATGGTTTGTATAAATAGTTACCGCGAAACTCGATGTAGGATGGCGTCGCTCCCCACTTCGCGCTGCCCCCGTTGTCAGGCGCCGTCGGGATCGCATCGAAGGTCACCGTGTTCCCACTGATCCCACGGACCACGGTGCTCTGGACCGGTCCGTAGGTGCCACCTACCGGCAGCGCGATGTTTTCGTCCAACTCCAGGTTCGTTACGTTTGACAGGGTCGCGCTCGTCGTCGTCGCGTTCGAGATCGTCGCACTGTTCAGCTCCGTGGGCCCACCAGCGATGTTGAAGTTTTCCGACGTCGCGATCATGGTGTTGTTCCAAAACGCATACGGTCCCTCGCCCGTCGTCAGCGAGATCGCCGCCGCATCTACACCGGCTCCGATTAACCGCATCTCGCCGACATAATTGTCCATTAGCGACACTGTGTTCGCGTAGATCCGTACCCCGTTGGTCATCTGCGAACGGTCGCTCGCACCCCCATCAAACCAGCAGCGCTCCACGATGAAGTGGTGCGCTATCTTCGAGATCAGTGTCTGCCCACCGCCACTATCAGTCCCGATACTCAGCAACGTCTGTAACGGCTTCGTCTCATCATCTTTCCGCAAATGGATCCCTTGAATGCGATAGTGGTGCGGCGGCGTAACCGGCGCCGGCACTGTAGTTCCCAGCGCCGGAAGCGTTACTCCACTCGAACTCGGCGCGGTGATCACGGGCATCAAACTTCCACTTCCTGGTCCCACTCGATTACCAACCGGCATTGACGCCAAACTGCTACTGCGGATCGTGATGTACTTACCACCGGCGGGTGTAGGCAAGTAGATCGGCCCCGCAAACACGGCTCCGGCCGGCAACACGATCTCTTGCTCCACGTGATTGCGTGTTGCCGCCAGATTGATCGCAGCCTGAAGCTTCTTCGCGTTCGCGGTCGCGTTCTTGAAACTATTCTGCGCGACAAAAAACGACGCGTTTCCAGCAGCGGTCATATCGATCACGTTTTGGCCCGCGGGAATATCAGCTACTCGAATCGTTGTGCTAACAGACGCGCCTGCGGCGCCGCGATTCTTTGCGCTCACGGTAATCGTGTAAGTGCCTGCACTGCGATATGCATGACCGCAGGCCAGCAAGTTACACGTCAGACCATCTCCAAAGTCGATCGTGACTGACGGCGTGCCGTCGCTTTGAGGTTTGTTTGGAACACCCGTGGATTTACGAGCGTCGATCAGAACCACTTCATTCGTATAAGCACTCACTGGCGCAGCAACTGACAACACCATCCCCGCCTGGTTCGCACCAACAGCAGTCTTTACTTCTGGCCCAACAAACCGCTGCAGCTTTGCGGTTTGATCCGTCGCTCCTGAGCGATAGCGAAACCAGTAATAAACGAGCTTGGGATATTCCGTCGCGACTGTTTTCCATCCCGATGGTTTGAACCACCACGAAACCGGCTGCGGCGTTTGTTGTCCAGTCGCCACTGGCTCGACGCCAACTGCAATCCCGCTGTCGGTGAATACCTGCCGGAAGGTCCACAAAGCTCTGCGCGAGTGATACGCAGAGGTCACAATCAGGAGTGATTTGAGTTCATGTTTCCGCGCGTAGTCGAGAGCGCGAACTGCTTCCGAATAAGTGCCGGTAACCGGTTCGGTTATAACGTCGATCTTGTCGTCGCTGACACCCGCGCGGTGTAACTCTTCCTTTTCCCATTCATGAGTGTAGAGATTGCGCTGTTGCGGTTCAGACCAACGACTGATTTGATTCTCATTAGTGAGGACGATTCTTGAAGCACGTCCGGCAAGTAACAACTCAGCGGCACGCCGGCTTCTTTCCTCGAGGAAGTCAGTATTTGACAACACAACGATCGCATCAGCCTTTTCAGTGCCTCCGGCATTAACGATCAGCCCTTTCGCTGCGATCCACGCCAGCAGCGGCCAGGCAACTACGACTATGGCAATGGACCAGACGAGCGTCCGGCGCGACTTCAAAATCTTCAGCAGACTTTTCCGCGAAGGGGCACGCGACGCAAAAGCCAACCTGTCTGCCTCACTTCTCACCAACATATTCCCTGATATGAATCGTCCGAGGTCCGGTCCTCAAATAAGCGCACGAGATCGATGACGGTCTTATCGCCTGAAAGTTGCTCGGCGACTTCGCGAAACTCTGCCGTTTTGTTGCCGATGATTAGTACGTCGGATGCCTCGACGACCTCCGCCGGGCTTTGTCGCATGAGTTGCGAAATATGCGGAATTTCCTGCTCGATGTATTGCTTGTTTGCGCCCATGAGTTTCGCGAGTGAAACGTCAGCGTCGTAAATCGAGAGCGTGTATCCTTTGCCGATAAGCGTCTCGATCAGGGTCACAATCGGCGATTCGCGCAGGTCGTCGGTTCCGGCTTTGAAGCTGAAACCAAGGACGCCAATCCGTTTCTTCCCCGTAGCCTTCACCATTTCCAAGGCGCGTTCGACCTGGTTTTGATTACTCAGCAGGATCGACGACAACACCGGCACTGCAATATCGAGCTCTTTTGCTTTGTAACCAATCGCGCGCAAATCTTTCGGCAAACACGAACCACCAAATGCAAAACCCGGTTTCAGATAGTAGGGCGACAGATTGAGTTTTGTATCCTGACAAAACACTTCCATCACTTGATGACTATCGATTCCGAGTCCCTTGCAGATATTTCCAATCTCGTTCGCAAAACTCACTTTCAGACCATGAAAACTATTGCACGCGTACTTCACCATCTCGGCCGCCTTAACTGACACAACGAACAAAGGAGCATTGATGTCTGCGTACAAGCGCCGCACGCTCCTCGCAACTTCTTCGTCGTCTGCGCCAATCAAGGTAAACGGAGGCGAATAGAAATCTCTAATTGAAGTTCCTTCACGCAGAAACTCGGGATTGATGCAAACCTGAAAATCGCGGCCGTGCTTCTTACCTGAATAAACCTCAAGCGTTGGCGTCACTACTTCTTCAATCGTTCCCGGAAGCATGGTGCTACGCACCACGACGATGTGTGGACCACGTTTGGTTTCGAGCGCAGTACCAATTTCCTGGCAAACACTTTTTACGTACTTCAGATCGAGTGAACCATTTGCCTTACTCGGTGTGCCTACACAGACAAGCGAAATCTCTGACTGGTTAACTGCTTCCGCGGGACTGCTCGTTGCCAATAGCCGTTTCTCGCTGACCATTTCCTTGATTAGCTCACTCATCCCCTCTTCGATAATCGGACTCTCGCCGCGGTTGATCATCTCAACCTTAACCGGATTTGGATCAACACCAATGACGTCGTGACCCTCTTTGGCAAAACAAGCCGCCGATACACAGCCAACATATCCGAGTCCGAATACACTTACCTTCAATTTGCTTCTCCCTTAACTTTCATTGAACGCCTCCTTGGAGTGCGCCAACTTGTTGGCGCTTTGGTATCGTTTACGACCAAAGCGGTGACAAGTCACCGCACTCCAAGGAGGGCCCGAACTCAAACGGCGTTAATTTTCGCGGACTTCAATAACCCAACTACAAAACCTGTGCCCCAGCAAAAGTGAATCACTACAAAGATAGCTGGTAAATAGGGCGCGAGTCTTAAGTCGCGTGCGCGTGATGCTGACTGCAACGAGCCGGCTACAACTACGACGAGATAAAAACTCAACACCGCCAGCAGCAACCAGCCCAAAACTGGAAAGACTAAACTCAATCCAGCCAATAACGGCAGCGATATCACAAACAACGGCGGAATAAGTTGTCTCAACTTGATCGACGTCGGATGTAATTTGACCATCCGTGCTTTCCATAAGCCGTAACGGAAATACTGTTTCGCAAGCTCGCTTAGACTTGATCGCGCAAAGTAGTCGCTGTGTGCCTCGTTGTCGAGTAAAACCTTGCCGCCGCTCTTCCGCGTCCGGTAGTTGAAATCATAATCCTCGTTTGCCAGCAGCGCTTCATTGAAACCACCGAGACCTTCCCACAGCGACTTGTGAAAGGCTCCAAAAGGTACAGTATCGACAAACTGACTTGCCGATCCCGAGAAGCGATACTTCGCATCACCAGCTCCCAAAGGATGCGACACCGCGACCGCAATTGCACGCGCCATCAACGAGTCGGCGCCCGGTTTTATGTGCCACGGCATGCCCACGATCGCAGCTTTTTGCTCTCGCAGCAATTCTGCGCAGCGCGCAACGTAATTGACCGAGGGCGCCGAATGCGCGTCCATGCGCACAATCAATTCACCTTTAGCTGCGCGAATGCCGAGATTCAGTGCCGTCGGAATATTTCGTGCCGGATTGTCGATGACGCGCAAAGACACATCGCTATTCTCAGTAGAGAAGGCTTCGATGGCTTGCCGTGTGCCATCCGTCGATCGCCCGTCTACGATGACGATTTCATACCTCGCGTCACACGACTGTTGGACCAGACGCTCCAACACACCAGAAATAAAGCGTTCTTCGTTGTAACAGGGAATGATGATCGAGATCTCAGGGAGTGGAGTGTTCTGTGTATTTGTAAGAACGAACATCGCTTGCAGCTATCTTACTCAAGGAAGCACGACTCCGTCGCCGAATTGACTGCACTTCCCTGAACATCCGCAGACTATCACGCAATACGTTAACCTTGCTGCCGTCGTTATGGTCCCAGCGCACGGGAACCTCCTTCAAGCGCAGGCCCATTGATTGTGCCAAATAAAGCAATTCAACGTCGAACGCAAAGCGGTCGATGACAGCCGCATCGATCATCTGACGACAGGTGCTCAAGCGAAAAGCTTTGAAGCCGCACTGCGTGTCCGCGAACGGCAATCCGGTTGAGAGGCGAACTATCAGGTTAAAAACTCTTCCGCCCATCTCGCGGCGCCACGGTTGATGTACGCCGATCAAATTTCGATCCAATGCTCGCGATCCGAATACGACGTCGTAGCCATCACGCTCAATCGGATTCACGACTTTTGGAATTTCTTCGATTGGCGTTGATAAGTCGGCGTCAAAAAAGAGCGCTATCGGAGCACGGGCCGCAAACAGGCCGGTGCGCACTGCGTGTCCCTTACCACGATTCGGACGAACGGGAATAAGGCTGGTGTGAATGTTGCCCGCGGCTGCGAACGCTTGCTGGGCCACATGGGCCGTGTCGTCGCTCGAGCCATCGTCAACGACAATCACTTCGGCTCCAAGATCAGCCTGGTTCAAGTAAGCAAAGACGGTTTTTAAGGAGTTGCCCAAACGCGCAGACTCATTGTAGGCAGGGATAACGAGCGACAGTTTCGGATTCATGTTTCCGCAGACACCTTTGACTAGCGTTCTTCAACTTGAAAAACGCCGAATTAACTCTACTCTCCATAAACCGTCACTATGTCAGAATCTTCAAGAGATGAGCTATTTCTTTGTGCTTTTTGTGCCTTTTTGTGGCGACCTGGCGACTTCAGCACAGAGGGCGGCGAATGATTCCGCGACTCCGCGCCAGCCAAATTTCTCCCGCACCAGTTTCGCTGCACGCCCGCCAAGTTCCGCGGCCCAGTCGCCGTCGCGAAACAGACGAATCAACGCCGCGGCGAATTCCGTGGCCGAGTCGGCCAGCACTAGTTCCTGGTTATTCGTTACCGGTAAGCCTTCGGCTCCGACGGTTGTCGATACGACGGGCTTGCCCATCGACATCGCTTCATAGATCTTGAGGCGCGTTCCACCGCCGATGCGAATCGGAACCACGTAAATCGACGCTCGCTCGATATAGGGACGAACATCATCGACTCGTCCCGTTACAACAATGCTCTGGTCGGTCTTGCTGAGCTCAACCAAACTCGCATATGGATTTCTCCCAACGACTGTCAGCGTGACGTCCGGTATCTCTTTGCGGACGAGCGGCAGGACTTCCCGAATGAAGTACTGCATCGCATCTTCATTCGGCAGCCAGTCCATCGAGCCCGTGAACACAATGTTGTGCTTCTCGGGCGTTATGTCGCTTGACGGTCTGAAGTAGTCGATATCGACTCCGGTCGCCACCGCCGCTGTACGCTGGAGGTCGTACTCTTCGCGCATCTGTTGCTCATCAGCGACTGATACCGCGATTACGAGATCAAACTTCTGACACGCGCTGCGCTCGTAGCGCCACGTCTTTCTCCATTGGTCGTAGAGAAAAGCACGCTTCAATGGATTCTTGTGCACTTCGTAATGTCTCTTCCAGATCATCGCCTCTACGTTGTGCTGGAAAAGTATTGTTGTAACCGGAACGTCCGCGGGAACATTGACGCTGGGCTGAAGAAAATCACAGACCATCACATCAAATGTCTGTTCTTTCAAGAGACGCTCGATCTCACGACGCATTCCCTGCGACTCATACTTCTTCATGAAGTAAGGCAAAGGCGACGCAAGATTGGCAACGAGATCGCGATAGAAACCGGGCGAGAACTTTGGCGCTGGCCGGTGAGGTACGCAGATTAGTTCGTGACAATACTCAGTTGCGAGTTTCTTTTCTTCCGGCCCGGACGCACCGTCGTCCAGGGCAAGATACGTGATCTCATGTTCGCGTTTGAGCTCGCGCAACATGTTATACGTGCGTATCCGGCCTCCCTTATCGACCGGGTGCAAAAGTTCCGTTTTGAGCCACAGTATTCGCAAATTGGGCGTGAGTAATCTATCTGTAAAATCCGTGGCTAAATTTGACTATGGACCATAAGCTCCGGTTCTAACTCGGGAGAATGTCCGCCATCGTCTCCGTCGAAGAAACGACGCTGCCAAAGTTCAAAGTTGAGCAGAGCCCAGAGCCTTTCCGAATGGTTCTCGCCTGCCTGGTGACGCGCAACGAGTGAGCGTACAAATGCGGGCTCAAAAATGCCTCGCTGCAATGCCCTCTCGCTCAATACGTATTGCTCGATCACCGGCTGAAACTTCTCGCGAAACCATTTTCCGATCGGCACCGGAAATCCCATTTTCTTGCGCGACAGGATCTCCGGCGGCAAAACATCTTTCATTGCGCGACGCAATACGTATTTAGTGGTCCAGCCGCGTCTGACTTTCAACCGCTCCGGAAGCCTGACGGTAAACTCCGCCAGCTTGTGATCGAGGAACGGAACGCGACTCTCAATCGAGGCCGCCATGCTCATCTGATCCTGCTTCATCAACAACTCGTGCAGATACGTCTTTGTGTCCGTGTAGAGCATGCGATTGAGTAACGATCGCGCGTTGGTGGTTTCAAAGTAGCGACGCATATCGCGGTAGGGATCGATTTGACCTGCGAGTTCCTGCGAACGATTGGTCAGTAACTCTCGTTGCGTAGACCGCGTAAACACGGCGAAGTTATCGAAATAAAGATTCTCGATATCCGGCTTCAAGCACAGGAATGTTCGCGTGAGTTTGTGCCGGACGCGCGAGTCGAGTGGTAACGAGCGAATTTGTGTCGCGAGTGCCTCACGAACGGGTCCAGGAGTTAACCGGTGATACTTTGGACCAAGCGCGAGATTGTAAATCGTCTTGTAATAACGCTCGTAGCCACCAAGCAATTCATCGCTACCTTCACCCGTCAACACTACTTTTACGTGGTCCGAAGCTAGTCGCGACACAAAATAGAGAGCCACGCTCGAAGGATGGGCGAGAGGCTCATCTTCATGCCACACCATCTGTGGCAACGTCGCAAAGAACTGTTCCGGCGTGACCACCACTTCGTGATGCGCAGTTTTGAATTTCGTTGCGACCAACCGTGCATATTCCAGCTCGTTGGCTTCTCGTTCGGCAAAGGCGACTGAAAACGTTTTGATTGGCTCGCGGACCATGCCACTCATCACCGCGGCAATGGCTGAGGAATCGATACCACCGGAAAGAAACATCCCGAGCGGCACGTCGGCCATCAAGCGCAGGCGAACGGAAGTGGTAAACAGTTCTTTCCACTCGTCGATGAGATCGTCGTCTTTCCGGTTCGCATCGGCGTTTTCGGCGCTGAAGGGAATGTCCCAGTATTCGCGGATATTGAGCTCACCATCATGCCACGTGAGAACGTGCCCCGGAGGCAAACGCTTAACGCCCGCAAAAAGTGTCTCGTCGTTCGACGTGCCGTGATTCGCAAGATAATCAGGTAACGCTGCGTAATTGAGTTCGGGTTTGACGGCACGAACTTCAAGGAGTGCTTTTATCTCGGAGGCAAAATATAGAGAGCCGTCCGGCGTGTGCACGTAATAAAGCGGCTTAACTCCGAAGCGATCGCGCGCGATGAAGAGTTCGCGCTTGCGTTGGTCCCAGAGGGCAAAGGCAAACATGCCGCGCAGGTAGTCGACGCAATTCGTTCCGTGTTCTTCGTACAGATGAATTATTGTCTCGGTGTCGCAGTGAGTTTTGTAAACGTGTCCTTTGGCTTCGAGTTCGGTTCGGTAATCCGCGTGGTTATAGACCTCGCCGTTGTAGACGATTTGGATCGAGTCGTCTTCGTTGGTCATTGGTTGATGTCCCGCGCTCACATCAACAATGCTCAAACGGCGGTGGCCCAGACCGATAGGTCCGGCAATAAACAGTCCCTCATCGTCCGGCCCACGATGAGTGATGACGTCGCGCATGCGCTTCAGGTCGCTGCTATTTACCTGGCGACCTGAACGTGATGAAAATGCGATGCCGTTAATTCCACACATTATGCTTCTCGTAAAAAGACCAACTCATTACTTTGCGAATAGTAGCAATCAAGTGCTTCTACTTCATACCCACCGCTACCGCGAAGTGGTGTAATTGTGTATTGGCCGCGGCGCGGCCAGATATTTAAAGCCACCACCAGCCTTAGGACCGCGCTCCAGCGGAGCGCGATGTGTCCGTTCAGCAGCAACATTCGGCTCCGCTGGAGCCGTAATTAACTTTTAGGGGCGTGGCTATAAACATTTGGTCCCTCCGGGACCCAGCAATGTTTGAGCAACACACTATTACCCCACTACCCGCTTGTATGTTAAGTCCGTGCAAGTTATTCATTGCCTGTGCCAGTCGCCAGCTAGAAAGCGATTGGTCCCAGAGGTGCAGCAGATCGTTCATCCGCTTGGTTGCTTCGAGCCCGTGCGGTAGCCTTTTGATCGTTGCGCCTCGTTTTCCATAAACCCGAACAGTTGCTTGGGCCGCGAGCCCGCATTCGCAAGCTTGGGAAGGAGAACCCCATCATGTCTAAAAAACAGTCCCGGCCTTTCATTGGTATTGACGTTTCCAAACAACAGTTGGAAGTGGCCGTGCACGAGCGCGACTACCAATTCCGTTGTCCCAATAAAATGAACTCCTTTGGCCAACTGGGCGCCGAACTGATCGCTTTGCGGCCGGCGCTGATTGTGCTGGAAGCTACCGGTGGTTTGGAGCTGCCTGTAGTCAACGCCTTGCATGCGGTCGGTTTGCCGGTGCGCGTGGTCAACCCCAGGCAAGTGCGCGCTTTTGCCAAAGCCCTCGGCCAACTGGCTAAAACTGACCGCCTTGATGCGCGTGTGCTGGCCCACTTTGCGGCTGCCATAAAACCACCATTGCGGCCCATTAAGTCAAAGGACGAGCAAGAGTTAGACGCCTTGATGGGCCGTCGCGGGCAACTCGTGGAAATGCTCAGCGACGAGAAAAATCGGCGCGGGTCCGCGACTTCCGACACGGTGCGCGACAAAATCAAAGAGCACATCGATTGGTTAGAGGACTGCATTGCTGAACTCGACCAGCAACTCAAAGCGCTGTTGCAAACCTCGGCCTGCTGGCAAGCCAAAGATAAAATCTTACAAAGTGTCCCCGGCATTGGCCCGGTGACGTCTTTCACGCTGATTGCCGATTTGCCGGAACTGGGTCAGCTTGACCGGCAAAAGATCAGCAAGCTAGCTGGCGTCGCGCCACTTAATCGCGACAGTGGCCAGCAACGCGGCACCCGTCATATCTACGGCGGCCGCGCCCAACTGCGCCGCGTACTTTATATGGCTGCTCTGACCGCCTCACGCCATAACCCAGTGCTCAAAGAGTTCTATCAGCGGCTGCGCTCCAACCAGAAGTCTTTCAAGGTTGCTATCACTGCTTGCATGCGCAAACTGCTGGTGATCATTAACGTCATGATGCGTGATAGCACCACTTGGAAAAGTCCGCAGCAGCCAGTTGCTGCTTGACATCAAACACAGTTGCTACCGCGAAGTGGTACTGACCTCCTCCAACAACGATTTTGGACTTTTGAGGCCGTTCACAAAAGGGACGGCCTTGTCATAAGCACCCAACTCCCTGCCTTCGAATGTCAATCGTTGTCCGTGCAGGAGCAGCATCTCCTCCGGTTCCGATCCTACATTAAAGCGCAACCACACCAATTGAAAGTCTGAAACGATTTGATGGCTGCTGACGCGGGCCGGACCCAACAATACGAAATCGCGTTTCTGTCCATCGACTACCTCAAACGCTTTGCCTTCCTCCGCTGCTAAACTGCGGACGGTCAGGTTCGCGTCATGCACTTGTCGCGGAACAATAATGCTTGCGATTTGCGTCGCACCCGCAGCACGGAAACGTAGTGTTGGCGCTTTCACGGCGGCGCGTTGCCGATACGCTCGCGAAACCCAACTCGTCTCATCGCGCCATTCGCCATTCGGCGAGCTTATGAAGATCTCGATACCCGCGTCATCTTGTGGACGCTCGCGAATCACGCTGAATCCTTCTTCGACCGTTAACTCCGGCCGCGCCGAATCAACAAAGTGATAAGGCAAGGCATACTCGTGCGCGCCACTACTCTCGATCTCGTCAACCACAATCCAGTAATAGTCTTTCAGAAACAGAACGTCGCGACGATGCGTGGCGGGGATTGAGAGTCGCAGATAACCATCGTGTGTGCCACTGAAAAAATCGAATCCCGGCTTACTGATCCATTCCAACAATTTCGCATTTGCTATTGATTGCCATGAGAACGGCCCCTGCGACACGGAAGATGACTCGCCATCAAGCGTCACTGTGTTATGAGCCAATGACGATCGGAAGTAGTCGCGATCTGTTTTAGAACCGGTGTAGGTATAAGTACCGGGATCTACGAGAAGCGTGCGACCGTGAGCGGCGATCTCAAAGCTCAATGCATCAGCATGCGCATGGCCGCATTTGAGCCCGCCTAGTGGCCCGCAATCGATCAACATGTAATTAGCTGATTTGGACCAGCCGTCTCTCATCACGTAGTACCCACCAACAGGGAAATCACGTGAAGTGTGGCTCGGGCTCTCCGCGACTAACTGATCAAAACCCTGCAGCCTTCGCGGACCGAGCAACCAAAAACTCTCCTCAGTCGCTTCCTCGGCAACGTGCTTGTAGTCAGCACGATTAAAAAGAACGGCCGCGGTCGCGAGAGTTGAGCGAAAGTCGTCGAGCGGTCGCTCGTCAAGCATCACGAGCTTCCCACCATCATCATCGCCAAACAACGGAGACGAACCGTCCGGACGCGTTATGTAAAGCAAGTGATCGAGCAGTGCGATCAGCTTAGTCTTCAATTCTTCCGGTGCCTGTTGTTGATTGGCTTCGAGCAGGAGAAACAGATGCAGATAAATCTCGACAGTGTAACGGTGATAGTAACTCGACTGTTCGAAGTAAACGCCGTCCGGGAGTACATGACGATCCAATTCCGCGATTAAGATCGCTTCTCCCGTTTGCCGCCAACGCTCAGCAGCCTCGAACTCCGGAAGCACGATGCCGAGATAGAACAGAGCAAGGGCTTCTCCAGTGAGATGTGTGTTGGGACTGAAATACGTCGACAGGTAGCTTTCCAAATGCAGCGCATGAAGGTAGAGCAACTTCAAAAGCTGTACGAACAATGAAGGTGTGAGTGCTGCGGACCCTTTGAAGAAGTGGATGGCCCACAACCAGGAGATCGCCCGGTATCCAACTTCCAGACTACTGGCCCAGTTGATGCCCAGCTTTGGCGGATTCTGGTCGATCCAGTTTTGAAGCTGTGAGGCAAACGCTTCCGCGTAGCGTTCGTCATTCGTGAACCAGTAAGCACGTCCAAGAGTTGCGAAATACTGGTGGCGATTCAGTTCCCAGGTGATCTTCTTGTCGCCGGTTAGATTCGTATCGAGATAATCAATCTGACTCCAGTGAACGAGCGGCGCGATCGTGCCGGCGGTCGGTTCGAGATGCCAGTTGATTGGCGTTCCGAAATCGAGGTCTTTCAATCCAAGCAGATCAAAGCACCCAGTGACAATGCGCTCACTCTTTTGGACAACCACAGTTTCATTTGCAGCGAAGCGACGGTGGAGTTCCTGTCGCGCAGTCTCCGGATTTTGAAAGGCGCCAAAAAAGTTAGGACTGTTTCGGGCCAGGAAATGCCGGAGCAAAGCTTCACCCAATTCCTCGCGCGGAAGATCAAGTGAGAGCAATTGACGAAACTGTTCATCTGAGGGAATTCGATCGAGTTTTGAGATTCCGTGCAGCTCGGCACGCGTCAGTAAAAACTGTCGCCCACGCACACGCAGTTCATCAAGACTGCGCCCGCGCAGCTTGCTCAACACGTCGACCGTTTTCGAAATCTTTGCCATCTTAAAAATAGGTCCTATACGACTTAGAAGACCTATTTGACTTCATCAACTTTGCCGCTTTCGTGCACGATGAAACAAGTGCCTCGCGGAACGCCACAGGCGGTCCCCAACTCGTCCGGAGTCATCACCCGAGCCTTCAACGACTCGTTTCCGTTTACGAGTTGAACCGCCGACTCCACAGCGGTGTAGCCGATCGTATCAACTCCACGCCAGCCGTACATTCCATAACGATGTGAGCCCGGCTCGCCGCGCGCCGGCGCCAGCCACACAAACCAAACACCGTTCTTAAATCTTTCCTGTTGCAACGCGCTCACGATCTCTTTCGCTGTCTCACCACATCGAGCTACACGACTGTTGCGCACCCACGTCGCAGTTCCATATGAAACAGCCAACGCTCCCACAATCACAGCAAAAACAATTTGCCCTCTGCGGCTGGCGTGCGAGCCGAGCAGTTGCACCAGTATCGAAGCAAACAGGAGCGCGGCAAACGCCACCATCAAATACATGTAAGTTTCAGACGGCTTGTCAGTGAAGATGATCAACGGCGCAATCACAGCAATCCCGCCCACCGCCACAAACAACTGCGCCGGCCAATCACGACTGACGAGACGGTCACGTCGAAACTTAACAATTAACCAAATCAGAACAGCGGCGACGACCAATCCCGCCAGCGCCGTAATTCGTATCAAGGGACTGCCGAGACTGACCTCGATATCTGACGGCAAAGGCGTGCCAAACCATGTATTCGCCATCACAGGATCGACCGGCAAAAGCAGGGCGGCGAAGTACATCGCAGTGCTCTTCACCATCGTGCCTATTTGTGGCACTGCTTTTTTGGCGCTGTAAGGAACGTACCAGGTATGGATCAGGTAATACAGTCCGGAAAAAAGTAAACACCCTAACGTCAAAGCAATAGTGTAAGCCCTGCTCACGGGCCATCGTCGCGTCGCGAAGAATTGTATGCCGAGGTAAGCAAACATCAGCGGATAAGCCACAAGCGACGCTTCATACGTCAACAAACTCAACCAGCCACAAAGAAGCGCTATCGCCAACAACAAGTAGCGCATCAACGTTGGCGTGCGCGTGGAGACGATGAACATGACGATTGAAATCAGCAGGAGTGAGTGCGCCGCCGAGTTCGTCATTACCGCTCCAACAACCGCATGGTTCGCAAACGGGTGCACTCCAAACAACAATGCCGCCGTTCCAGCAACGAGGCGATTATGGAAAAGAAGCCACGCCAATGCGTAAAGTAGAACCACATTCAACAGATGAAAAAGGACGTTTCGCGTGCGAAAGTTTGACGCTTCGCCATCTCGAAACCAATACGTCAGCAGGTTGAGACCACGATTTACCGGTCGATACTTGTACGACTCGAAATGTGTAGTGGTTAAGACACGCGCCGGCTCCCTTGTATCCTCGAAAGCCGCGCGATGCACTTCCAGAAAATCGTCGTAAGCACAGAAGTATGCGGTTGGAAGCTTTGCGTAAACAAAACTCGTAGCTGCTAAAACAGCCACGAGAATCAAGATGTGCTTCATCGAGTGCGTCATCCGGGTTCTATGTTTTCAACCCGGCTCGGCACCGGCATGTTTCAGTGGCTCTGGAGCGTGCCGTGTCGACCTCGACAGCAATCTCTCATACATCGCAGTTGTATTTTTCAGTTGCGCGTGATCGGAAAAGCGCTCTCTCACAATCTCGCGACCTTTGTTGCCCATCTGTCGCGAGATCTCCGGATCGCGAAGCAATGACACAACGTGTTCGGCCATGCTTTGATCGTCATCCGATGCCACCACGTAACCGCTTTCGCCGTGAGCAATCGCCTCACGAGCGCCGCCGACATCTGTGGCTACAACCGGACAGCCTGCAGCCATGTACTCCAAAATCGAATTTGAGAAGCCTTCGGCCCACGACGTCAGCACACAAATGTCTGAGACAAAAAGCAACTCGGCAATGTTGTCGCAGCGCCCGATGAAAAAAGTGTCAGCTGCGAGATCGGCAGCAGCGGCAAGAGCCTTGATTTCGTCCGACATTTCTCCTTCACCCGCGAGAACGAAAGCGGCTTCCGGAAAAGCCTCCTTAACTCGTTGGGCCATACGGATAAACATACGATGATTCTTAACCTCATGTCGCATGTTTGCCACGAGCGTGATCAGCGGCCGATGAGCGGGTAATCCGAAAAGCGCGAGTGCCCGTTCCTGAGTTATGGAAGAGTCCGGCATAACTCTCGCCATATCGAGGCCGTTGTACACCGTCATAATTTTGCTTTCCGGCACTCCTCTTTGGACCAGGAACCTCTTGACTGCTTCTGAGTTCGCATGGATGAGGTGTGACAGCCTGTAGGACCAGCGCTCTATGAAGTCTTGCGCCGGAGTGCGCCAGCCTTCTGTTTCGCCCCGAAACGCGATACGAGCCGGCACACGCGCTAAAAAAGCTCCTGTAATTGCAAAGACGTTTGTGTAGAAGCTTTGCGGATGGACCACATCGATCTGGTGTTTACGCAGGAAAGATCTGAAAGCGAGAAGTTGTTTGAGCATGTTGAGGTCGTAGAAACTGGTGAGACGAAATTCGGGAATCTCGCCTAGTCCCAGACTCTCAACCTCCGGAAGCAGTGCACCCTCACGACGCAAGCACGCTACATGAACACCGTAACGCCCATCAGAGAGCAAAAGGCGGGCAAGCAGAACCGTCTGGCTCTCAGCGCCTCCCATATCAAAGCTGTCGACCATGACAAGGACATTCGGTTTTCGCGCATTCGTTCCGGGCAAACTGCTGATCCTCTTGTACGTGTTCGTTGTGCCTTTCCTAAAGTCGGAACTCAGTCCGCTTAGCGCCAACGGCGCGAGATATGATAGCCAGGGGCAAGTGGCGAGCGGAGCGAGCCACGTCGCCCCTGGTAAAAAAGCAATATCATTTGGAGCTCTGAAAGAGCGTAATAAGCGCCTCGATATTTCGCACCTTCAGTGCTCATTCTCGATTCCTGCTGACCAGGGGCGACGCGCTTCGCTCCGCTCAGCGCTTGCCCCTGGCTATCATATTTTGCGCCTTCGGCGCTGATGCAAACGGAATTACCTCAGCGCTGTGCAACTGAATCACAACGACCTAAGTATCACTTTCTGGTCTCCACGCGTTGCAATCGGAAGGTCAATCAGAGCGCGCGGATTATCCGCAGATGATCTCGGCTCTTTCTCTTTTCGCATCCAAAGCTCCAGCACTAATAAATACCAGAGTTGATTTGGCGCCCATCCGGCTTCCGCGGCGCGATCGACTTGTTTGATAACGTTGTCGGATCTGATCCAACCCTGCTCATCGAGAACGGAGTTGCTCATCAAGCTTCGCATCATGTCGCGCCACTGGCCTGCCATCCATCGCTGTACAGGAATACTGAAACCACGCTTCCGGCCAGTCGAAACTCGCTCGCCAAGCTTGCGGCGGGCGAGTTCACGCAAAACTGCCTTCAGCTTGTTCTGCCGCAGCCGCAATTCGAATGGCAGCGTTGCCGCAAACTCCCACAGGTCCTGATCGAGAAATGGCGAACGAGCTTCGAGCGCGTGAAACATCGTGGCCCCATCAACCTTGGTCATGTACTCGCCGACAAATCGCGTCTTGCGGTCGTAGCGCAGAAAGTTCTGGAGCAGCTCGCGCGCCGAAACTCGCGACCAGGCAATGCTGCGTTGATCGACAGTCGCCTCTTTTAGACGATCGCCGAGAAGATTGTTTTGTTGATAGACAGGCAAGCCATCGTGCGCACACGCAACCGCGCCGAGTCCGCCGGATGAGTAATCGAGTAACGAACCGAGACGCTTGAGCATTCCGCGACGTGGAAAACTCTCCCTACACTGAAGCCACAAAGACGCAGCAGCGTCAGGCATTTTTGCAGCCAGCTTCTGGGCCATCCAGAAATTACGATGTTCCGGATATCCGAGAAACACATCGTCGCCGCCATCGCCGGTAAGCAGGACTGTTGCCTCACTGCGCACAGCCTTTGACACGCGCAACATGCCGAGCGCCGATGCGCATGCAAACGGCTCTGAATAAGCGTTGGTGAGGTCGGCCAACCTTGCAGTTTCATTCGAAGCTAACGGCAGCACGCGGTGTCGGATGCCGAGCTGTGCGGCAGTCGCGCGTGCGTCGGCGCTTTCATCGAACGGATCACCAGGAGTGGATACAGTGAAGGCGGTGACATTGCTTCCGAGTTTCGCAATGGCCCAACAGACAAGACTGGAGTCGACGCCGCCGCTTAGTAAAGCGCCTACAGGTACATCCGCTTGCAGCCTGCGTTCAACTGCCTGAACGAACAATCGCTCGGTTTCTTCTACTGCTTCGTCAAAGCTCGGTGACGACGATTCATTGACTTCTGGTGGTTGCCAGATTTCGCGCACCTCGGCTCGGCCGTTGGACCATTCCAGGATCGAGGCCGCCGGCAATTTAGCTACATTCTGATAGATCGCGCGATCGTCGGTTACATAACCAAACTCGAGATATTCGAGCAGCGCTTTGTCGTCGATCTCCGCGGCAAACCCACCCAGCTTGAGTGCCCTGCTCGTTGAAGCAAACGCGAGGGTCGCGCCGTTGATTGCATAAACCAGCGGCTTCACACCGAGCCGGTCGCGCACCAGCAGGAGTTTCTGTTCGCGTTCGTCCCAAAGCGCAATCGCAAACATTCCACGTAGTCGCTTGACGAGCTCGTCAATCCCCCACGCGTCGTAGCCGGCGAGTAAGACTTCGGTATCCGTCTCGCTCTTGAATGTATATCCGCGCCCTTGCAACTCATGACGCAAGTCGCGGAAGTTGTAAATCGCGCCATTGAAAACGATGCCATACCTGCGATCTGCATAGACCATCGGCTGGTGGCCCAATTCGCTTAAGTCGAAGATGGCCAGCCTGCGATGTCCGAGGATGCAGTTGGACCACGTGTCGATGCCGCTACTATCGGGTCCGCGGTGAGCAACAGCATCGACCATGGCCGCGACCTGGTCTGCGCCGTGCTCGCGCTCAAAACTTCCTGCTAAACCCGTAATACCGCACATGTCCTAAGTGATCCTATTTCACACAAATAAAAATAGTCGCCGGGGCGAACGTGAGGGCCATATGCTTGAGAGGCCGGACGGCTTTCAGCGAACGAAAGACGCCCTTCTTGAGAGGGTTAAGATTCTTGCGCGAAAGATCTTTGAAATCCACGAAATCGACTACTTTTGAAAAGCCCACACGCTTGAAATAGCGACGCAGCAACGGATACCGGAACTGATGAAAGTCGATCCCGAGTTTCATGATATCCGGACCCTGCCTCGCTACTCGAAAACGATAACGCATGCGATCGGGCATCCAGCCATAGAGCGGAAAGTTGTATTCGCCCGAAGTGAAACTAAACTTGTTCGTGCTGTCGAAATAAAATACCCCGCCAGGTTTCAACCCGTCGTAGATCTTCTTCACTCCGCGTTGCCAATCTTCGACATGTTCGAAGACGGATGCAGCAACGATGCAGTCGAAACGGTTTGTGCCGATCTCCGTCTCTTCGATATTGCCGACCTTCAAATCGAGTTGCTGGTTGTAGCGGTCTCCGAAACCCTGGGCCACCTGGGCCAGTTGCGGACTAATCTCGAGTCCCTGGATATCGATTCCCTGCTGTTTGCAGTAGATCTGAAACCAGCCGCTGCCGACTCCGATTTCCAGAACCTTCGCGCCCGGCTCGAGTTTTTTGAACCGCTGAATGTTGTGAAGAATGTTGTCGAGCGTCGCTTTCTGATCTTCCAGCGTTACATGCGCATGATTCTCGATGTAACGCGCGACGTCGGTCAGATCTTCGTAGTGAACGTGCATGTAAAAACTCGCTCCGGCCTGCAAATACTAAAGGCGCCTTCGCCTCATAAGACAGTCGATTACTGTCAAATCCTCGCAGCTATTTAGGGTGTGTGTTCCAATAACTTTCTTGTTCCAGCGCGGCAAGATAGTGGCCACCAGCTCTTCTTCATATTTATCTAACGACAACTCCTTGATCTTATTGATCGACATCCCGTAGCCGTAGAACTCTGATGAGTTTTGAGCCGGCCGGTAGAGGTGGCCCCGCCAATTGAAAACGTGTCCGGCAGGTCGAGATCCTCGAACGTCGGATTTGACTGGGTTTCGTTTATGCGGCTGCCAGGGCCCCTTCGGAGTATCAGCATAAAAAAGGCTGAGTTCATCCCAATCGGTTGGGTAATCTTTCTGACCCAGGTTCACGAACATCCACCACTTTCCATTGTGCTCCATCACAGTTGCATCAGTGGCATTAACATTTTCAAATAACACTGTATCTAACTCCCACTTTGTTGGGAACTCTGTGCAGCGATAAAGCTCAACAGTCTGGTTGTCACGTGTTTCAGGTATCATGTACAGCATTTCCTGAAACCAGAATATACATGGATACGACAAGTGGTAGTTCTTCTCGAGAACAGTGATCGGATTAGTGTATCCGCTTCGGTTCACCTCCATTACGGAAATGTGCCCTTTGCGGGTCGCGTATAGATATTCCTCGATAAAAACAAAGTACTTCTCATTCACGCGGATGGAAAAAGGATCCGCCCAAAAGCGGTCCTTCGGCGGGACGATAAATTTGAACTTGTAGAAGCTGTTGTTTGGATCATCCTTCCCTGTCCTAAACCTGTAGGCGAGCACCCATTGAGGAAACTGATGAACCGACCGGGCTTTGCTTACTACATATTTTGCGGCGAGGTTGGAAGCCAATCGCATCATCTGGCGATTAGTCGGCGTAGTGTACAGTTGGTTACTGTACGGCCTATACGAATCTGCCTCGAGCAGCTCCTCGCCAGAATGAATTCGCTTCAGTGCCCGCATAACGAAAGCAGAGACTTTCCAATAATAATGATTGCGATTTAGTCGCGCCGAGAATCTGTCACTCGTAGGCGACCATGATCGGAAGATGATCTTACCGTTGTCGAGCTCTTCTGTGAGTACCTGCAACATTGCGCCGGTGACAGGCTCACCTTCCATAATTTCCCAAAAACCCGCCGGTCCCCCACGATTGACTGAACCATCGCCATGATGAAAAGACCAGACACCGTATTTCGCGATCTCCAGCACTGAACCTTTCAAGATTCGAAAACCAAAACGCAAGGCGACATCCAGTTTCGATGCTTTGATTCTTTCTACATCTTCGTCCGAAAACCGATCCGTGAATTTCGTTGAGACAGGTACTACTCCGACGACAGCCACGTCTGGAAGAAGAGGTGATATGTCGGCGGTTTCAAAAGCGTCAGGCTGAGGCTTTGTCTTAATTTCGTCGAGGCGATTATATGCAGCGTAGAGAAGGTAATGGCGGTTTTTCCAGTAATTCCTCAGCCTGGAATTCTTTTCGGGAGGAGGGCTATCATTCCTCACCACAAGAACTACTTCCGCAATTGATGAAGATTGGATCTCCTCGATTATTGAGTGAATCCAACGCGGCTGGAGGAAGGAGTCAACTAACAACCCAACACGTAGCCGGTTCTCCTCTTTAGCAGTAGTGACTTCCAGTGCCGTTTTCATTCAAACAACGAATAGTTTAGATTTTGTTTCACGCAAAGACGCAAAGCTAGCAAAGAGAACCTCTGGTTTTCTTTGCGTTTTCGTGGCGACTTTGCGCCTTTGCGTGAAACATACTTCCCTTAAGCAGTTTGCAGCTCGCGCGAAGTCATCTTTTCCATAAACTCAGCATATTCTCCGCGCTTCAGCGGCAGATTTACTGCTTCCCCACGAATTGAGCTCAGAATGAACGCGTTCGCTAATTCTACGGCGTCGCGTCCTTCTTCTCCTCGGCAAGTCAACTCTCCTTGACCGTTAATTGCACCGGCAAGATCGTTGTAGAAGACGGAGAGCGCGTTATCCGGAGGCGGCAAATGGACTTCCCGTGTGTCGCTTTCCAGTTCGCCCATTAACTGTTTGTCGTTGGCGGTCCGTTCGCGTATCGAATGAGCAAGGCGAGTGACATAGACTTTGCCGTTGTCAATCGTGATGCGACCTCGAT
>CAWBPY010000011.1:0-245797 GCA_963790745.1 uncultured Acidobacteriota bacterium | reverse complement strand
CGAAATCTTACTGCGTTCTCATGACGAGGGAGGTGGGACTCACCGACAAGCTTGGCACACACTTTTCAAGCAATGGTGACTTCGGAGCGTTCTGTGTTGGCACGACGAAGCCGGTCCACAGCACGCGTGGCCCAATCAACACATCCGGGATCCACGCCAAGTTCGATGGCCTCCATATACACGTGGAAGATGCGGGAATCCCCGAAATGTTCGCCGCGATTGCCAGTACCACGCTCGGCGTACTCGACAACTTCGCGAAGCGCGAGGCCTTGAAGGCAAAAATGAAGTTTGCTTTCACGTCAATGGCGATGCCTGATCTACGCGACTTTTTCCCCCAAGCTGCCCGATACCTATGATCCCCACAGCTAGCAGACCGAAGCAGAGATGGTGGCTAACATCTTCTTCTTCAATGCAATGGGTCAGGACGACGCTAGCGGCAAATTCACCCTGGATAACGACAAGCTTAAGCTCGACTGGGATAAGAAGATCGGCGACACGCCTATCTTCGGAAAGATTGAGACGCTGCTGAAGTCGCTTTCCGAGTCAATGGGTGGAAGTTACCTCCCATTCCCGTTCTGGAAGGGTTTAGGGAATAAGAAACTGACCATCACTCATCCGCTCGGTGGCTGTCCGATCGCGCCGACCAGCTTTGATGGCGTCGTGGACGAACTCGGTCGCGTTTTTGATGGCAATAAGCCGCGCGGATCGACCGAGGTATACCCGGGCCTGTATGTCGTGGACGGCGCAGCCATTCCGGGCGCACTGGCTATTAATCCGACGCTTACAATTGCGGCGCAGGCGCTGAAGAGCATTAACGCTGCTTTGCCGTAAATCCTACTGGCCGTTACTGGGTCGCGAGGTATTTACCAACTCCCGATCGGTCGACGCCGCTTTTCTTTAACTTGATTGATGGTGTCTCGCCAAGCCGTAACGAACCATGTAGTCGGGTGGTGTTTGTTATGAAGCCCGGTTCAGCTATTCGCAATGAGCACCACTCAACCACTTAATGCGTTTGCGTACGCCGGTTGATCTCTTCCCAATTCACGTTCTGTAGAAATGCATCTACATACTTCGCCGCGGCGGCGCCGTAATCCATGTGGTAGGCGTGTTCGTACATGTCGAGCACGAGTAATGGTCGGCCCATCGGAACGTTGTGCATGTGGTCCCAGGACCAGTAGTTGTGGAACTCACCTGTATGAGCGTTTTGCGCGAAGATTACCCAGCCCGAGCCACCACCCAGAGCATTCGCGGTTTTCTTAAATTCATCTTCCCACTGTTCGTAGCTGCCGAACCATTGTTTGATGACATCGAGTACCTTACCGCCAGTTTTGGGTCACCACCGAGGTTGGCAAAGTACAATTCGTGAAGCACTACGGATCCGCTCCGGACCAACTCTTCGCGTTTGAGATCTCCATACATATATGCGGGAAGATCTTTTTCCTTAAGCATCGTTGCAAGTCGTTGCTCGACCGCATTGAGCGCCTTCACGGCACCACCGTAATTGTTCTCCCAGTGAGAACGAATCAGTTTTTCAGAGAGTCCTTTGAGTTTCGCCGGATCGAATGGCAATGGACGAGGTTGATGTTGACCGCGAAATGCGCGTGCTGGCGTTGTATCAGCGATTACACCCTGGCTTGCAGTTACCAGTTCACCGGACGCGGCCACTAATCCCAAACCCGCAGCACCCGCCGCGATTTTCGATATGGCATCTCTTCTTGATATATCTTTCATCACCGTACTCCTTGCATCAACGTAAGATTGCTTTCATCAATTCGCCCGTTCTTCATTTTCACAACAATATCGGCCAAGGTCGCGGCGAGGTCGTTGCCGGAACAAAACCCGGACGTACATCGTCGGACGAAATCATTATCTTCGACTCGACCGGAATGGCGCTTCAAGATGTGATCACCGCGGCAACCGTATATAAGAAAGCTGTTGACAAAGGGATCGGTAGAACTCTGGATCTCGCGCAATAGCGATTGTAACCCTTTCGAGGGCCGACCTAATTGTCGCCAGCTCTTACTGACCCATAGAGAGGCTTGTAGTGTCGCCATTGCTTTCCGATCATCACGTTTGTTAGCACTGATTATCGGCGCGACGATTCTGTGGTGCGTGGAGTCGCTAGGACCGCTCTACGGTTATGACAAACATCGCTTGTGTCGGGCACTCCCGAATATTGCGCTTACAGTTTCTATTAGTCGTTACGAATTTGGCGTTGTCAGTCATTACAGCCGCCGTTGCCAATTTCGGAAACAACGAAAGGCTTGGGCTGTTTTTCCTGCTCGCCATGCCATCCTGGTTAACCGCACTGTTCGGCATTATGGCCTTGGATCTGTTTACATACTTCGCGCACGTGTTGATGCATAAAACGTCGTTGGGATGGCGATTTCACCGTGTGCATCACTCTGATAAGTACTGGCGCTACCCCGCCCCGCTCGCAACCATGATTTAGACACTTCCCAACAGAATGTTGAGTGTTGATTTCATGGACGATACGGAGTATTTTGTCACCGCTTCCGGTTCGTTTCCTTACAAAGGACGCGCACTCTGTGTTTCAGGTCTTCTCATTATTCACACGTCGAGGTGAGATCATGAAATCGATCCTCAATCGTCTGGGCGCCTCGTCAGCCTACCTAAGGTTGGCATTACGTTACCCGCAGCCTCGGCACTAATTTTTTATCGGAGTCTTTTACCCCAGGGTGTTCGCGGCAGTCACGCAACCGTCAGTCGATAGGTAGCGTCACGGGACAAGACCCAAACGCATTATCGCTCTTCGCCCGTCTGGTGAACCGAAGGGATCTTTCGGTTATCCGGTCGGAAGGAAATAGCCTACCAGACTCGCGCCCGCGAAAATGCGGGAAGAGAGTCACATGAGGAGGTTCCGCAATGTGCGAAGTCAAGATCGACAACATAAAAGGCTCTACGGATCAGAATAAAAACATTACCTTCATCGAGGTGTCGGGTACGGCGTCAGTACCGGATTGCCATTCGGTGCAGTTGGAGTTGATATGTCAGGGCTTCCCCTTCATAACGACCTCCAAGGTCGTTAACGGCACGTGGAGCGCGACGGTGACGGACGCCCTCGCGCTCAATAATTGCAACTGCGACGCGACGGTGACAATCCACGTCCAGTGCCTCCATCTCAACACGCAGATGATACCGCCTAAGCTAGAACCCGTCCCCGGTTGTGAGACGACTTGGAGCGGAACGCTGGAGTGCGAACCCGAATTCGTCTGCCCTGACGTCACCCTGACGTCGGACGCCGCCGAGAATTGCAATGACGACGGCACCCGGAAGGTCGTGGTCACGGCCACGATCACGTCGGCGGACCCTGCGATGGACATTGAAGCCGAGCTCAAGTGGGTAGAAGGAAACCAAACGCTCGACGGTCCGAAATCGGGCCAGGGCACGCTTACCCTCAGCGGTTCTTTCGACTCCCCGTCGGGGGAGCAAAACATCAAAGTCACGGTCCTCAACCCGGCGGTCTGCGGAAACGACACCCTCAAGATCGACGTTAAGCCTTGCGGCCCGATCGGGGCATGCTGTATCCAGACTCCTTTGATGGTGATTTGCGAGGACATGACCAAGAAGGAATGTCACGACAAAGGCGGCATCTACATGGGCGACAACACGAGTTGCGCCACCGTTGACTGCGACACACCGCCGCCGCCCGGCGGTGAGGGGCCTGGCGAATGCGGCTACGGTCTGGTCTTCTTTGCAGTCATCATGCTTTGCGGGGGAATCATCACGCTGGCGTCTCACATGTGCCTCGGGGTGCCGCAACTACAGACTGCCGCATTTGTGGCGGGTTGGGCGCTGATTGGTCTGTACGGAGTCCTGATGGCCCTCGCATGGCTAACGAGTCTTGGCTCCGACTGTGAGTGGGATATTTGCAAGGTGGCGGCCATTCACATGATGTTTCTCGGGCCACTCGGGGGAGTGCTGGCTTTCTTCGGATTCTTTGTGCCGTGCGCTTGGAAGCCGGCCTTCTGGCTATACGGCGGCATCATGTTGATCTGGGGATCCATCGCAGCCGGATGCCTCTTTGATAAGTTATCAGATATCAGATTAAAGTGAACCGACTTTGCGATTCTACTGGCTCCTGCTCGGCGTGCTATGTGTTTGGCGGATTACGCATCTGCTGTACGCGGAGGACGGGCCGTGGGACTTGCTGTTTCGTCTGCGCCGTCTGGCCGGGGGTGGGTTCTGGGGTGCCCTGCTCGACTGCTTCTACTGCCTCAGCCTCTGGGTCGCAATACCCTTCGCCCTGCTCATAGGCGAAGGTTGGGGAGAGCGACTGCTGCTCTGGCCCGCCCTCTCGGCAGGAGCTATTCTTCTGGAAAGGGCCAGCTCGAAGCCGCCGCCCGCCCCGGCGGTCTACTACAGTGAGGAGAGACACGATGCCGTGTTGCGGGAAGAAGAGGGCGACAGTTCGGGAAACAATGAGTAGCGCCGCGCCGCCGGACGCGGGCACCGAAGTTTCGCCGCGCCCACAAGGCTCCAGCGTCGTTTTCGAGTACGTCGGCAGAACGGCGATGACGGTCATCAGCCCCGTCTCGGGACAACGCTACCATTTTGACCGGCCAGGTGCGAAGAGCGAGGTTGACGGCAGAGATGCGGCTTCGCTCGCCACCGTGCCGAACCTGAGAATGGTGACTTAGGATTGCGGAGGTAGTGAGCACTTTGAATGCTGACTGGTATTCATTTCCAGGCGGCGAGTCGGACCTTCCAACTCGCCGCCCTCTTATTATGTTCTGCCAGAGTGAACCGATGAATTCCCATCGGATCGCGAACGCCATCACATAGCTACCTTCAGACCCATATCGACAAACGAGATCGTAGAGAAAGGAGGAGTTGACGATGAAGAATTTTTGTTAACGTTCGGTCACGTTGCGCTTGGTCCAAGTTGTCCCGCAGTTCTTTACAAACCACTTCAAGGTCGCGTGTTGGGATCGCACTAGGGGCACCATTTTAAGTAGAAGCTTTAAGGAAGAGCGGGTGTGTACCGTCGCTTTGATTTTTATCGCTTTGGCTATGTCTGGTCTCGAATCTGCTCAAGCTCGGCGATGACTTCCAGATCTTTCGGTCGCCCGGCCGCACGCTTCACCGCAATTAATTGAGGCAGGTTGAGACAGAGGCATTCGATACCTTCGATTTCGACTTTGATAGTCTCCGGCAACAACTGCTGATAGCCTCCGCCGCCCACCACTTCGCCCAGGAGATCCAAAGCTCCAAGTTTAGTTATCAAAGTGAAATTTAGTCCCCTCTCGATGGTCTCGACGCTCCAATCAAATGGGAGTCCAAGTGGAGCACCGCGGAGGTAGGGCTGAATTGGCCCAAGTGAGTTAACTATTCGAGCGATGTTTTCTCGGCTGCGTTCGTACACAACGTCCAGATCGAGTGTCAGCCGAGCTGAGCCGTGAGCAGTGGCCGCGGCGCCGCCGACTATAATGAACTCGACTTGATTCTTAGTGAGCAAACGGAGCAGTGCGTTAAAGTCGGTCACTTTTGCGAGCGGGCCTTTCTTTCGGCGCGGCGCAAGTCTTCGGCGAATTGCTGGAGTTTCATTAACTGCTGGAAACGTTGGTCCACGGTGAGGCGCAGGTTCTCTCGGATCAGTGTGACATCGATGTGCTTCTTGTACGCCTCAATGACAGGGTCGAAGTCGCGGCCAGGTTTGACCTCTTCGTTTGGGTCTTTCATCGCGCCATTATACCGCAGCCTGCTAGCGGACCCCGATATCCCTCAAGATTCCATATTTCTGGATTTTCTCGCGGTCTTTGGATGACTTCCGTTTACGGAAATTTTCACAAGGCACGAAAAATTGCCTGCGAACAGGGGATTTATTCGAAAAATCGCCCGGTTGCTGATGACACGCCATCAGGGAATAGCAGTTGCGAACTGGAAACTTCGGCTCCCCCTTTGAACTTCACATTACGGAGAATTCTAATGAAAAACCTAGGACTGCACCGATTTTTATGGGTGTTTCTTTTCGCGGTGAGTTGCGTTGTTTCAGCGCATGGCCAGGCGACCACTGGTAGCGTCCGCGGAGTAGTTACGGATCAAAACGGAGCGGTGGTCTCCGGCGCGAAGGTAACCCTCACCAGGAAATCAACCGGCGGAACTCAAACAGCCCAAACAAACACTTCGGGACAGTTTGAGTTTACCAACATACTGCCGGCCGACGATTACGGTGTTTCCGTCGAAGCACCGAATTTCAAAAATGTTTCACTCACCGATGTCAGGGTGAGCACGAATCAGACAACCGACCTACCCGTGGAGCTGTCTCCAGGCCAGGTAACTGAAACCGTTACCGTAACAGCCGGTGGTGTCGAGTTGGTTGATACTACTTCAGCAAACTTGTCGAAAGCCTTCAGCAGTCGACAGGTAGTAGAGCTTGCTCAAACTACTGCCGGTCCGGCGGGAAGTCCTGCCGGCGTGAACAATCTTGCGCTACTTGCTCCGGGTGTTACCAGCTCTGGCGGCGTTGGCGTAGGTACAGGAGGCTCGGTAGGAGGGCAGCGCCCGCGCAATAATAACTTTGTGGTTGACGGCGTTGATAACAACGACAAGTCTGTAACCGGTCCACAGTCTTATATCTCGCCTGAAGAAGTGGCAGAGTTTACTTTGCTGCAAAATCAGTTCTCGGCGGAATTTGCTCGCTCAAACGGCGGCAATTTTCTCACCGTAACCAAGAGCGGCACCAATGACTTCCACGGCACGGCTTACGGCTTCTTCCGCAACCGTTACTTGAATGCGTTGGATACGATTCAGAAGAATGCCGGTATCACCAGAGATAAATCCGACGGCGACCTATTCATGCCGCGTACCGACTACTTCCGAGGCGGCTTCAACATCGGTGGGCCGTTTCCGCTCCCTCAATTCGGTGAGGGCATGCCGCCGGCATTTAAGCTTGCCAAGGACAAGCTATTCTTCTTTACGTCCTATGAGAGAATCCAAACCGGCAGCGCAGCTGGTGCAGGAGGTCTTGTCACCCCGACAGCGGCTGGCTTTGCGCTGTTAAATACAATTCCAGGACTGTCGGCAACTAACCTCGGTGTTTTTAACACCTTCGTCCCGGCAGCTCCCGTTAACAATCAGGGAACAATCGAAGTGCTTGGCCGCAGTATCCCTGTGGGTGACGTTTCCTTTTTAGCTCCGAACTTCTTCAAACAGAATCACGCGGTGATCAACCTCGATTACTTGCAGAGTTCCTCAACGCAGCATCACACCCGTTTCACGTTTACGAACGGCGCGGATATCGACAATACTGCAAACCTGCCAGTGTTCTTCGTCGCCTTGCCAAGCAAACAGCGACTGTTTTCGTACACGCTGATTCACAATTTCTCCGAGAGATTGATCAATGAGACCCGCGGTGCTTTTCGGCGTTCGTCCGCAAATTTCCCGGTCCCAAATATCACTTTTCCGGGACTCGCCGCTTTTCCAAACATTATTCTCGACGACCTGGGGTTAAACATTGGTCCTAATCCGAATGCACCACAATTCGGAATCGAGAATAACTATCAAATCGTCAATAACCTGACCTGGTTGCGAGGCAATCACACACTTAAGTTCGGCGGCGACCTCCGCTGGATCATTTCTCCGCAGAGCTTTTCGCAACGTGTTCGTGGTGATTATGAATATCTGACGACGGAGACATTCCTGTTAGACCTGTCGCCGGATGCGTTTGGTGAGCGCAATGCAGGCAACAACATCTATTACGGAAACCAAAAGGTGCTGTACGCATTTGCTCAAGACGACTGGCGCGTTCGTCCAAACTTTACGTTGAATCTCGGCGTCAGCTATTCCTATCAGCAAGTGCCGCTAGGTGCGAGAACAAGTCAGGTTCTGAATTCCATCTCAACCGTTCCGGGTGTGCTGGAATTCCGCGAACCGAAGGCGCAAACGAAAAACTTTGCACCAAAGTTTGGCTTTGCATGGTCGCCCGACTATAACAGCGGATTGCTGGGCCGTATCTTTGGCTCAGGTGGAAAGAGTTCGATCCGCGCTGGATTCTCGATGGGTTACGATTACATTTTTGATAATCTGTACATCCTGTCTAATCCTCCGCAACTGCAGCAGACCAATGGCGTCGACACGAGTGAACCACCAACTGCAAACTTTTTGGCAAATGGTGGCCTTCCGGACACACCAGTGTTCATAACCGATCCGGTTGTTGCTCGACAGAACACTGCATCGTTTATTACCGATCAGGAAGTACCTTACTCGATAACCTGGACCGGCAGTTTTCAACGACAGTTTGGTAATGACTGGTCAACGGAACTGCGCTATGTCGGTACGCGTGGCATCCACTTGATAACGCAGAACCGGCTTAATGCCCAGGCGAAAGTGGCGCCGGAAGACGGTCGTCGCGGTCTGCCGACGTTCCTGAGTGCTCCATCTCAGGCGACGCTCGACGCCTTAACGCTGGATTTAAATCAGATCCAGGCACGCCCGAATCTAGTACCTCGATTTGCGAATGCTGGTTTTGATGGTGCTGCTGTGGTTGCGTTTCTTTCGAACGGAAATTCTTCGTATCACGGTGCTTCCGCTCAGGTTACCAAACGCTTCTCGCGCGGTTTCCAATTGAACAGTGCTTACACGTTCAGTAAACTAATCGATGACACAACAGCAGAAGTGTTTTCCACTGTACTGACACCACGACGTGTGGAGGACTTTCAGAACTTACGCAGAGAACGAGCCCTTTCGGCGCTCGATCACCGGCATCGATTTGTGACTGCGATCATTTACGAGCTGCCGTGGTTTGCGAAGAGCACTGGTTTGACCAGGACACTTCTGGGTGGCTTTCAACTTTCCAGTACCTATACCTATGAAGCGGGCGAGCGGATCACAATACGGAGCGGTAACGATGCGAATCTAAACGGCGACAATGCCGGCGATCGCGCGATTCTCAATCCGAGTGGTACCGAGGGCGTCGGCAGTTCGGTCACCGCACTATGCCGCTTCACCAGCAGTTGCACTGCACCCGGAGCAGGACCGGTTGTTGCGTACCTCGCAAACAATCCGAATGCTCGTTACATTCAAACTGGCGCGGGCGCGGAATCCACCATTGGACGGAATACGTTCCTATTGGACCCGATTAACAACATCGATTTCTCGATTTTGAAGAACTTCCGAATCGGGGAAACGAAGTCCATCCAAATTCGCGCTGACTTCTTTAACGCGTTCAATCATCCGCAGTATGTACCCGGTTCAGTCAATAGTGTGGATCCGGTTGGGACTACGGGTTTGACGACTCTAAACCAGGTAACACCACTCACGCCGGATTTCCTCAATCCATCTACGGTATTGAGCAGCAATCCTCGCGTGATTCAACTTGCGGCGCGGTTTAATTTCTAAGCGCCATTTCAAGACAACTTCATTTGTCAGGGTGGCGAAGTAATCTTCGCCACCTTTTTGTTGTGCAAATCCATCGCTTAGGAGGATAATCCCCGTCGAAGGAGCCCGCCTATGTCATGTCGAATAAAATTCCAGTTGCTGCTGCTCACTCTGGCGCTATTAGTTTCTTTTACCTGCGTTCAAGGTCAGATTCGTTCTCGCAACCGAGATCAGGCCCGCCGCGTTGAGCGTGCTGAGATGGACAGGCTGCTGCTCTGGGCCGTACCGAACGATAAAGAATCTGAAGCCGTGCGAGTAAGTCGTGCTCAACAGATCAAAGACAACTTCAGAGACTTGCAATCATTGAATAACAAGATGATGGCAGACGCCTGGTTGCAAGACGCGCTTGATTATTCTTCGATAGCGGACATGGTTTCCAAAATTCGAGGCAAGGCTAATGATCTAAAAGAAGGCTTGTCTTTGCCCCAGTCGGAAAATCCTCAGACAGACTTGAAGATGCCGTTAGTCACTTCAGTTCGACAGTTTCGTGAGGAACTTTTGCTGCTTGATAAGAAGATAATGAGCTTCGTCAACAATCCTGTTTTTCAAGCGGCTAACACGGTGGATGTTAACCTGGCAAAACAGGCGAGCGCCGATCTTGAACAAGTACTCCTCTTAACCGTCGATCTCAAACAGAACGCCCAAAAGCTTCGCAAGACTCAATAACCACAGATTACACAGATTCTATAAATAATCTGTGTAATCTGTGGATAAAAGCCAAATCGTTCAAAACCTTGACACCTCTTTGGCGGACGTGATACCTGAGTTGCACTTTGGTCCGTTACACGATCATTCTGCTCCTGCTGATAACTGCCACGACTCTGAGTGTTCCAGAGAATACTCGTGAGGGGTTTTCACTCGCTAACACTGGCAGGCTTAAACCTCTTCAGGCTCGACTGCTGGAAACTATCCGTCCCGAAAACTGCCGGCGCGAACATCGCATCTTCACTGAGAAGCCACACATGGCAGGCTCGGTTCGCAACTACGAACTCGCGCAGCATGTTGCGAAGCAATGGAAAGAATATGGACTGGAGGATGTGGAACTCATCGAACATCCCGTTTACCTACCCTGGCCCATTCGCTACGAAGCAACACTCGTCGGTTCAAACGAAAAGCTCTCTCTAAAGGAAGAGCCAATTCCGCAAGACAAGGATTCTTATAACGAAGACGTCGGCATTCCTTACTGCGCATATTCCGCAGATGTCGACGTGACCGCGCCGGTGGTCTATGTCAATAGTGGTAATCCCGAAGACTACGACTTGCTTGCACAGCGAGGAGTTGACGTGCGAGGCAAAATCGCACTCGCGCGCTATTCGGTGCCTTACAGCTACCGTGGGTTCAAGGCTCTAACCGCCCAGCGACGTGGAGTTGCTGCGTTACTCCTCTACTCCGATCCCGCTGACGATGGATATAAGAAAGGTGACGTATATCCGTGGGGTCCGTGGGGTCCGGAAAGTCATCTGCAGAGAGGCGGGATTGTCTACGACTTCAATCTGCCCGGCGATCCACGTACACCGGGCTGGGCTTCGGTTCCTGGAGGTCGTTTTCTTCCTGCCGAGTCGGCCGTGTCGATGCCCACCGTTGCGGCGGCGCCAATGTCGTACAAAGACGCTCGACGTCTTTTGGAAAAAATGACTGGACCTGTTGCTCCGACTGAATGGCAAGGAGGATTGCCGTTCACTTATCGTCTTGGTCCAACATCAGACAAGCTTCATCTCGTTATCCAGAATGACAAAAAAGTGCGTTCGATCTGGAACGTCGTGGGTCGCTTACGCGGCGCCGAACGACCGAATGAGTGGGTGATTCTTGGCAACCACCGCGACGCATGGGTCTTCGGAGGTGTCGATCCGAGCAGTGGCAGCGCGACTCTAATGGAAACGGCGCGTGCGTTCGGGGAACTCAAGCGAAGTGGCTGGAAGCCTCGACGCACGCTCGTTTTTGCGTCGTGGGATGCGGAAGAGTTTACTCTCACCGGAAGTACTGAATGGGGCGAGCTAGAGGCCGAACGACTTCAGGCGGGTGCGCTTGCGTATCTGAATGTTGACAGTTCGTCTTCAGGCAACAACTTCACAGCCGCTGCAGTACCGGCGCTCGCAAACTTCCTGCGTGAGGTCGCGCGAGATGTTCCTGATCCAAGCGGCGGTTCTATTTATGACGCGTGGCTCGGTCAAACTAAAGACACCAAAGAGGCCATTGATGCCCATCAGCCCAAGGTAACAACACGACTTGGATCGGGTTCGGATTACACAGTCTTCCTCAACTTCCTGGGCCTGCCGATTGCCGATCTCACATTCGATGGACCATACGGTGTTTATCACTCTATTTACGACAGCTTCACGTGGGTCGATCGTGTTGGTGATCCCGGCTATTACTATCACGCAGCTATGGGAAGATACTGGGCAGTCGCCGCGCTGCAACTCTCCGAATGCGATTATGTGCCGTTGGACTACGCCGCTTATGCGCAGGAAGTGCAAAGATATCTTGATGAGACTGAAACTGCGGCGCGCCGTTTAGGAGTCGATGTCGATTTCAGACAGGTTCGTGACGCTGCTAAAGTTTGGGAGAAAAACGGTCGCACGGCGCTCGAAGTCGCGCGCAAAGCCGTCGAAGCAGGCGACACGGCTCGCGTCGAGCGCGTACACAGAGGATTGATGAAGGTTGAGCGCGCACTTCTGGATCCTGAAGGCCTCGTTGGTCGACCCTGGTTCAAGCATTTGATCTACGCGCCGCGACCGACTTACAAACCCCTTGTCCTTCCGGCCCTCACTGAAGCAATCGAAGCACGCGACCAGTCGCGCGCGAACTTAGAAGTTGAGCGTCTCACTCGCGCTCTCAAGCGCGCGGCGTCGGTGATTGAACTTTAGTTCAACTCCATTATCACCTCGTAAAGAAACTGTAGAGCGAAACCCAGATTTTCCACTGAGACACGTTCATCGTCGCCATGTGAGCGGTTCAGTTCTCCATCGTCCAACTTGAAAGGCTCAAAGCCATAGGCAGTAATGCCGGCGCTGCGAAACTTGGCACTATCAGTCGAGCTTGTAAGCATTGTCGGGATCACCGGCACCCCCGGATCACGTCGTGCTGCAACTTTGCGAATTGCGTGCATCAGGGCGGTATCGGCGCTGGATCCCGTGGGCGTTGACCCTTCAAGCGTTTCGATTTCCAACTCCGGATCGTTGAGCACGCGGCGCAACGTCGCGATAAAGCCTGCAGGTGTTTCGCCAGGGAGAAGGCGCGCGTCAATCTGGGCCCAGGCCACTCCGGGAATGACGTTGACCTTATCGCTACCTTGCAGACCGGTGATTGTAAATGTATTTCTCACCTCAGCGTTGAGAGTGCTATCAGTTAGAAGTTTCTTACGCAACGCCGGGTTCTTGAGCGCGCTCTCGAGGTTGGAATATGCATTTCTTAGAACGGGATCAGTTTGTTGTTGAGCTTTCATCCGGTAGCCTTCCGCGACGGCGGGCGAAACTTGAATCGGAGTCTCCCATCTTCGCAGCCGTTCGAGCGCTCGGAGCAAACGTTCAACGGAGGAATTAGCCAACGGGCTTGAGCCATGCCCGGCCGGACCTTTCGCAATGATTCGAAGCCAAAGCGCTGCCTTTTCCATCACATCGACGCCGTATTGCTGTACCTTGCCATCCTTTACATAAACCACGTCGCCTTCGTTCAGGAGAAACTCGGCGCCGCGAATCAGCTCGGGATGCGTTTCTATGATCGAAGTGGCGCCCGTGCCACCCGCCTCTTCGTCCGCAACAGCGAGCAGGATCAGATCGCGCTTCAGCGGAACGTTGAGCCGCTTAATGAGACGCATTAGCGTCGCATGAACTGTCGCGGTGCCCTTCATATCAATTGCACCGCGCCCGTAGATAAAACCGTCGCGTAGTTCGCCGCTGAAGGGAGGTATGGTCCAGCGTTGTGGTTCGGCCATCACGACGTCGGTGTGACTGAGCAGGATCAGCGGACGGCGACTGCCATCGCCCTTGATGCGAGCGTAGAGATTCGCACGACCCGGTGCTACGTCTAGCACTCGAGTCTCGATCCCCTCCGACTCGAGAAGCTTTTGCAGGTGCAACGCGACTGCACGCTCGTTACCGGGCGGGTTGGTAGTGTCGATTCTGATTAGCTCCTGCAGCAGTTGAACGGCTTCGGCGCGCGTTTTGGTCCAATCGATATCGACGGCGTGACAGGTAGGACCAGCGAGAAGCAGGGACACAACAAGAAACAAAACCCGGATGTACATATCCACAGATTACACAGATTAATAGAATCTGTGTAATCTGTGTAATCTGTGGAGGACAAGCAAACCAAAATAATGGCGATGGATGAGGCCATCCGCCGTTTTGTGCATGATGGCGATGTTATCGTCATTGAAGGCTTCACGCATCTCATCTGTTTTGCTGCCGCACACGAAATCATTCGTCAACGACGACGCGATCTAACCGTATGCCGCCTCACACCCGATCTCATTTACGATCTACTAATCGGAGCCGGTTGCGTACGACGACTGGTATTTAGTTGGGCAGGAAATCCAGGCGCTGGTCCACTTTATGCACTCCGCAGAGCTGTCGAGCAGGGAATTCCGAATTCAATCGAACTCGAAGAGTACTCGCACTACGGTATGGTCGCCCGCTTGACTGCAGGCGCGGCAAAGTTGCCTTTCTATCCGTTGCGAAACTACATGGGCAGCGATCTCCCTCGCGTCAATCCCTTGATTAAGAAAGTCTCGTGTCCGTTCACGGGAGAAGAACTGGCCGCCGTGCCGGCACTGAATCCTGACACTGCGATCATTCATGCTCAACGCGCCGACGAGAATGGCAACGCCCAAATTTGGGGACTCATCGGTGTGCAGAAAGAAGCTGCATTCGCTTCACGAAACACGATCGTGGTCGCTGAAGAGATTGTTTCGGAGAGTGTTATTCGCTCCGATCCAAATCGAACGTTGATTCCGGGAATGATCGTTAGCGCCGTGGTCCATGAACCCTTTGGCTGCCATCCTTCCTTCGCGCAAGGCTTTTATGATCGCGACAACGACTTTTATGTTCGGTGGCGCGAGATTTCGCAAAACGAAGCGTTGTTCAATAGATATCTGGAAGAGTGGGTATACGGGCTGCGCGATCGCGGCGAGTATGTCAGGCGCATGGGTGCTGACATCGACCGTTTGAAAGCGCGACCGCATTACTGTGAGCCTGTCAACTATGGCTACTGATGGACTACATTTCAGTCCGCCAGAGTTGATGGTCTGCCAGGCAGCACGTCAGCTCCGCGATGGCGAAGTAGTTTTTGTTGGGATTGGATTACCGAACCTTGCGTGTAATCTCGCTCGCCGCCTGCACGCACCGAAACTTGTTCTCATTTACGAATCAGGCGCGGTTGGTGCGGACCCGAAACGCTTGCCAATTTCAATCGGTGATCCGTCGCTCGTTACCAACTCGCTTGGTGTCTTTTCGATGTTTGATGTGTTCAGCTTCTACCTGCAACGCGGACTCATCGATGTGGGGTTTCTGCAGGGCGTTCAGATCGACCGCTTCGGAAATCTCAACACAACTGTTATCGGAGACTATCAGCATCCGAAAGTGCGTTTGCCGGGTAGTGGTGGCGCCTGTGAGATTGCGATCCTGGCAAAGCGAGTATTCGTTATCGCCCCACAAAGCAAACGCTCTTTTCCTGAGCGCGTGGATTTCATCACGTCTCCCGGATTCATCGACGGACCTGAAGCTCGACGCAAGCTGGGCCTACCGGGGGGTGGTCCAGTAATGGTCATCACGAATCTGGGATGCTATGAATTTTCTGACGGCGAGATGGTGCTCACCTCACTGCATCCCGGATGCACCGTCGAACAAGTAAAAGAAAACACCGGCTGGGACATCCACATTTCACCGCAACTGACAACCACAACCAGTCCCAGTAACGAAGAGTTACGCATCATTCGCGAAGACCTCGACCCTTCGCACTTGTTTATTTAGCGGACTATTCCGCCGCTCCATCAGGCTTCTGAAATTACATGTAGGCCATCGATGCCGGCGTAATGAGCGACATTGTGCGTTACAAGCGGCACGTCGAGAAGCAGGGCGGTCGTGGCAATCCATGCGTCCGCTGGTGCAATGGGCCGCCCGTGCAGTCGCGCACTGTTGATTGCCTGAGCCCACCGGTCGCACATTTGATCATCGGAGTGAAGGATCAAATATCTCGTGAGATACGTTTCCAGTTCCTGCCTCCGTTTTTCGCCCCAATTGCGGTCAAGAGTCCATCGGCGGAGTTCAGCAAGAGACATGAACGAGATGATAAAAGGTGGATCGTTAAGGTGAGGTTCGTATAACTTGGCCCGCGTGTCTCGCTTGTAAAGAAACGAGAGCACGTCGGTGTCTAGAACGAGCGGCACTAATCGAGGCTCCTATTTGATGGGGTGTCACGCCACTCCCTAATCGCCTGAATCATCTCATCAGCCGTTTCGTCAGAGGGTCCGCCATCGCCGAGCAGATCGCCAAACTCGGTCGCGAGAGTAGTTCGTTGGCCTTGGGCCAGACGAAGAATTTCAGCGCGTGCCTGGGCAGCGGCTTCTTCGCGCCTCTTGAAGCTCTCAATTTCGCTTTCGAGTCTACTCACGTTCGCTAAACTCCTTCATGTGAGATGACCTTGTCGGGCTGCATGGTTATCAGCCCTCTGTCTGAATCGAAGTTTAGCATTGCTCCTAGTCCAGGTCACACAAGCGGATTCCCACAAGCATTCAGAACCGGGCGGGCGACCTAGTTTAGGAATTAATGATATATGATCCAAACCTCGGGGAACCGCGATTCGTCATTTCCAGGAATAATCAGTATTCATCTGCGCAAATCCGTGGCTAAAACTGATAACTTGCTTCCGCTGGCGCGAAATTTCATTAACATCGGTGCTGATTCTTGAACCGTAAGAGTAGTAAAGAACGAGGTACTGTGAGTTGTCGGAATTTGGCTTTAGCACCACGCCGTCATTTCCGCGTCGCTCCGATGGCTCCATTTCGGGCGGCACACAGAACGACACTCTTCCGATCGTGATTCTTCTCCAACCTGGTGGCGTCTGAACATTATTCGACGCTGGAGGGTGAGCGACGGTTTGGTTAGCTTCAGATCGGACGAAGCTGAATTGCACAATACAACCGATGAGAAACGTCAGAATCAGAACGCCAAGATTTAAGAGAACTTTTCGAGTGATTTCTATCATCGATTTTGAGCCACATTATTTCACGTATCTTGTATGTCAACAGCTCACTATCCAGAGGCTGGGACTCTGCCAGTCGGGTATAGCTTCACCGGGATGATCGAGAGCATACAAGCCGCTCAGCGCTTCCTGGATCACGCTCGGTGGGGGTGTTAATTCGAGAGCGCGGTTGAAATCTGTACGCGCGCCTTCCTTGTCGCCGAGTGCGGCGCGGCAAAGTCCGCGGTCGCTGCAAGTGTTTGGGTGATCGGGCCTGAGTGCCAGGGAACGAGTGAAATCCGCAACACCATCCTCATACCTACCCAGCTTGTAATAAGCGAAGCCTCGGTTTGCGTAAGCGTTTCCGTAGTTAGGATCGCATTGAATTGCACGATCGTAATTCACCAAAGCGTTTTCCATGTCCTCGAGCTTTGAATAAGCAGCACCCCGGTTTGAATAGGCCATCGCATTGGCAGGTTCCATTTCGATCGCACGATTAAAATCAACGAGCGCAGATGGGATATCTCCCATATTCAAGTACATACATCCGCGACCGAGATAGGCGTCTGCGATTGGCAAGAGCTCCAGGACCTTTTCAAAATCCGCCAGTGCCTTATCAAATTCTCCGAGTTCGGCGTATACCTCGGCTCGCAGGCAATAGAGCTCACCATCGTTCGGTTTATTCGCGATAGCTTCATTCCGCCAGGACATGCGCGTCAGCACATCATTCTTCCGCTGGGCAGCCTTAACAATCTTCAATTCGGTGAGCAGCTCGTTGATTGCAGCGAACAACGAAAACAATGGATGGCCCTTATTGCTAAAATCTTCGCCACGTACGTCGACAGCGAGATTGCCGGAATCGGTGCGTACGTACAGGACCGCCTGCCAGGGAGCAGGAAGCTCATAAGTTGTGCGCGGCGTGAGATACGGGATGGCCTTGCTTGCCGCCGCAATCAGGTTTTCATTTGCCCTCCGGATCCGTTCGCTGTTCTCGTGACCAACCATAACCTGGTCACCGACGATTCCCTGACCATCGTTGTTGTAGAGACCCGTCTGGCCGTTGCCGAACGCAGTCAACGTCCCACTAGATCCAGGATACGCAATCTCCATTACCGCGCCCCATGCAGGAGCGTCAGGAGGGAGTTCTGGAAATGGCGCGACTGCGGCCATTTCTTCTTTGTCAAACACGAGTGCCGGATGTCGAATTCGTGAATACATCTGGCCGGGGCTGGTGTCAGTTGCTACGCGAGGCGCATTGAGTTTACTGAGGAGGTCGCGGACGCGAGATAACATGGCAACTCCTTAAAGTGCTGGGAGCGTTTTACCCACCAAGCTTGCGGGCAAGCCTGTGAAAGTGACCGGGGTGATCGTTTATAACTTCGTCAGTCAGTGAATTTTCTGAAAGCTCCTCAGCGCCGTTCTTAATTTCTAACGGATCTCCTGTTCTGTGTTCCTTGATTTGGAATCTCAGGAAATCGTGAATTGCTTTAAGAGCTTCGGCATTTCTGGTTGAGATTTGGATCAGCGCGCCGCGATCGGTTTCTTTATATGTGTAACTGATCTCCGACTTGAGCTTCGTCATGACCTGGCTTCCTGGCGGTGTTTTCTCATGAATGAGCATGGGAATCTCAAAGTCACCCTCGGTGAACATCATCGTGATGTGCCGAAGATGACCGCGAATCTGATCGCGGCTGTTGGTATCCTTTGTATCGTTAGCTTCAACCTGTATCGCGCCACCATCTTGTGCGAGTAAAAAATGATGGGTAGTTTTCGTGTGATCGAAACCCATGTGTTTATCGCCGCGCCTGTTCATCTCGTCGACGTGTTTTTCCTGGTGTTGCGCGTGGACGAGGATTGCCGACACGAGGCTGATACTCATTGCACCAACTACCAGACAAGATCTTTTTCGATTATTCATGCTTTCTGACCTTTCTTCCGTCTCGAAGGTTTGCGTAAGAGGAGACCAGTTGATGAATGCAAGCCGTTCCGAGTAGTCAGGGTCTTTAGCAGATTGGCTCGTTGACCGGAAGTTGCTTTCGCTAAACGTTTGTCCCAGTCCTTTAAGGCGTCTTTTAATTCGTCTCTCAGTGAGATCACTTCTTTTAAGTGAACCTCAATCTGGGAGAGCTTACTTGCCGCCAAGCTCCGCACTTGTTGGCAGGGAACTCCGCCACGATCAAAGACGTGAAGGACTTCTCGTAGCTCGTCCAACGTGAATCCAATCGCCAGAGACTTTCTGATCATCTGTACTCGTTCAAGGGAGCCTGCGACATACTCGCGATAGCCATTTCCAGATCGCTGTGAGCGCAACACTCCCTTTCGCTCGTAATGACGCAGCGTATCGGTGCTCACACCACTAGCTCGTGCGAGGTCACCGATTCGCCAAGTGCCATTATTCGAACCGCTTTGTTTCATCATCCGCCATCCTACACCTTCGAATTAGTTCCAAGGTCAAGCAAAGAATTGAATAACATCCCGGCTAAACCATTTCCATCACCCCAGCGGGATTGCTACGGCGTAGACAATGCGGCGGGCGAAGTCGAGGTTTTCGCGCGCGTCTTCGGGTTGAAAATCCGAGCGGTACCATTCGTATTCTTTGATCAGGATGCGCCATGTGTTCGGGGCGAGCGCTTCGGCGAGATTCAATTCACCTTTCCATTCGCCGAAGGTCGATTCGGGTGTGAGCATGATCATGGCCGCGGTGTCCCAACCGATATCAGGATCGTTGCCCATCGTTCCGCTGCGTTTCTGCAGGAGGGCTTCGAATTCGGCTTGGCCGGTATCGCGCAAACGAATGCCAGTAGTCGCACTAGACGCCACGTACGTCAAACCGCTGACGAAAATCTCAAACTTCGCACTGGACGCCGTAGTTGTCGTCGTAATGCTTGCAGTTCGATCCGGCGCAAGCTGCGCGAACTGTGCACGCACGACGCGCGACAAATGCGCGTTCGCGACTGACTCGGGTTGGAAGCGCGCCAGCCCCAGCCGGACAAACGGCGCGTACGAGTCGCCTACATCAATCTGAATGTCGGCAAACCAAAGCCGCCGTGTCTCATCAAACTGCGGCTCGTATCCGGCGACTGAAACCGTTTGTGGATGCTCTGCGATCGTTAATCCGGGCCGATCTATTTTCGTTCCGAGAAAGCGGGCCGCAGTGGCATTTGCCTCAGTTGGCCCAGTTAACCAGATCGGATCGGCGCCCCACACCGTCACCAGTCGCTTTACCTTTTCATCGAGGTCGGTAAAGTTCACGCCGTCCACATAAACAACGCCGAGCAACTCGCCTGCGCCCGACGAGTACCACGGCCGATCGAGATAAACACGCAGCCCGCCTTTTCGTTTGCGTGTGACTTTGCCGCCCGCGGGTGGCTCATCTTCCCATTCGTAAGTGGGAATCACGTACAACACTTTGGGCGCTTCCGGCCGGGCTGAATTCCGAATTATGACCTCGTTCGACGGAGTACCAGCCACCGTGATGTTCGCCGGAACATCGGTGATACTTGGCGGAAAGTATTCGCGGAAACGCGTCGTCGCGATCGGCGTGTAGGTGACTTTATGAAACTTTGTGTCGCCGAAATTGTGAATCGGATTTTTCTTATTCGCGCTGGACTTGATCGGCGTCGTGACGTCTTTTTCGTCGATCAGAACTTCGCAAAGATATGCCTGGCCCGCTTGCTCGCCGGGTTTGGGTTGAGTCGGATCGTCGATTGGATCTTTCCAGTTACCGATCAGATCGACTTTACCTGTGCTTGCAACGTGCGTCGTCAGGGTGCCGGTGATCGTTGCAAACGTTTCGCCGAGATTCTTTCCGGCAGGCGTGTCAACTGCCGCCGCTGGTGGGTCCAAAGGTTTCTGCACCGCATGCACGAGCATGATGTCGCGCCACGGCAGATGCAACCAGCTTCGGCCCGATTCAGTGTCGGTCTCGATCGCCGCGAGGTTTGGCGGCGCCTTTTCTCGCGTCCACTGCAACACACCCTGCCGGTCCATGTCCTCTGCTGCGAGATACGAACTTATGCGAACAACCTTCTTCTCTGACTCAGCCAGCTCGACCACGAGCACGTGCGGGTCGCCCGGCGCGTCTTCCCATTTTGGCTCCGCTGGAGCCTGACCGTCCGGAATCGCCACCAGCCGCAGCCGAAACGGCAGTGGATTGGGCCATGTTCCATCAAAAGGAATCTTGTTCACTCGCTTCGTCGCCGTCGGCTCAACAATCTCGTCGTCATTCGTCATGCCCGGCAGTCCCATCAGCAACGTACCGCGTGATGCCGGATCGGGAAGGTAACTGACCGTAAACTGATTAGCCGCGTTTACCCAGACATCTTTCTTTACTTCGACCGCGGGCGGATCGTTCAAGGCGCCAGCTTCACGCGCGGCTGTGTTGTAGCCGGTCGTTGTAGAGCTGTCCATTTTTAGACTGGCGAGATCGAATTTCCCATGCTGCTCAGCCAGTAGTTGGGAAACTTTGGGCGGCACGATGTGACGTTCGGTTGTTTGCGATTCGCCGCCAACAGCAGGCGAGCGCACGACTAGATGCTCGAGCGACTCGCCCTCGACCGGCTCCTCGCGCAACATGATCGCAGGCGGACCGATCGGTTCGAATCGCGCACAGTGAAAGTCGGGAGTTTGTTCGGTTACGTCGTTGGCGAATTCGACATCGTCAGGATCAAAGATGCTGTTACCTGCAAGATCACAAACACGTGCGCGCAAGCGGTAAGTGTGATCGAAGCGCAAGCGTGGCAACGACAACGGCCTGGGTTTGAAACTCGTCTCCAGTTTAAAGTTGGTGATGGCTTCGTTCTTCGGAGTGTCGAGCGTGACTTTGTCGAGCGGATCGGTCGGCTTGTTCGGCATGATCGACGCCATGGGACGCGGTGCGCAAAGACTCCAACCTTCCCACACAAACAGCGAGTCGCGCGTTCGCAGTTTCTCGTGCGCCTGTGACCCAAGCGGTTCAGTTGCCGCAAATTGGACAAAGCCTTCGTCCTCGATATTGTTGAGCACGATGCTTCCTCCCGGCGCATCGGGTGCATCGAGGAATGTATATGTACCGACGCGTTGACAAAGCGAATGCCAGCGATTCGATTTCGCGTCGAACACGTCGATGCGATAGCCGTGGACCAAATCTTCAGCAAAGAGTTCATCCGTTGCCGGCAACGCTGGAGGCGCGCTTGGCGGATCGAGTCGCTGTGGCGCGCTGTCTCGCACCGCAACGAACTGTTGCAATGCGTGCGATCTCCTGAAACGTCCGATCAAGTCGGTAGCCATGTTTAGGCGGATGACAGAGATTCCGCCGCTGCGGAGCGCGGGCAATCCGCTGTTGTCAAGCGAACGGTTTGGATCCACTGCAGCAGCGACGATGTTGTTCGCCGCACCTTGAGCTTTTGCACCACCGCCGACGACATCAACCTGCACGACGTTAAAAGCATTCGTGTCGTTGAAGCGCAACATGCCGTTGCTAATTTCCGGATCGACCGGACGCGGAAGCGCGCCAAACGTGTCAGCGTCGAGTTGGTAATTCGTTCGTGGACTGATGATCGTCGTGTCGGCCGCATCAGTCAAATTCAAAGTTGGCACGACACTTACTCTCGATTGGGCCGGCACCGCCGCGCCATTTAACTCCACGCGCAAATCGACGACGAGTCCAAACCTTCGCAGCAGCATCGGATAGTCGGCCAGCGCCGCGACCATTTGGTGAAAATCGTATTTCTGTTTGATCTCTTCGGCCGTCGGTAGGGGATGTGAAATCTCAGTCGCGGGCGTCAAGAACGTTTGCAGATCAGCGAATGCAGAGCGATTAACTGACGGCGGCTTAGGCGGTTTTGGGGGTGGCGCAGGTGGCAGCACAACAGGTAACGGCGGCGCCGGTGGCTCAGGCACTGGCTTTGGTTCAGTTGAAAGCGCGGGCTTTGCCGGCGCCGGTTGACGTTGCCCACAGAATTTTTTCAGGCGCGATCTGAGCCCGGGAAACGGCGCCGCCAACATCAACAGGATCCCGATCAAACATCCACACAGACAGCAACCTGTGGAAGGTTCCTCCACTGTCGGTTCAGGTTCTGGCGCCGGCACTCGTCCGCCTTCATCGCGCGGTGGCGGGGGTGGACCAGGCAACGGCACCTCCTGTAGTTTGACGTCGTCCGCAATGTCGCGAATATCCGGATCGGATGCGAGAGCGCCGAGTGATGGCAGATGCCGGCCGGCGCCCAACGCGGGATCACTTGCTGCTCGCGTGTACACACCCACGAGAAAATCGTGAATGACGTTTGACGGAAACGTCTCGATTACCGCACCGCGATAATCGTCAAAGCGATAGGGTAGAACGTCAGTGTTGTCTTTGAAGAGCGCGGTCCAAAATTCTTGAGTTGCAACTGGACCTCCCGGCACGGTCGCGTTCAGTGTTGGCCCACCCTCGAATACAACTTGCCAGGTCGCACCGTTAACTCGATTTGGCCAGTCGCCAAAGTCATCGAACTGCGACAACTTCATTTTGTTGACTGAAGCGTCCGTGTCCCATAAACGCGGCGAGATGAAGACGGAGAGCAGCAGCGAGTCATCCGCCTCGCGGCCGTTTGGAAGTGCTGTGAAGATGATGGTCTGTTTTTCCATCGTCGTTAATGCTTTGCCTCAAAGGTCAGCAATCCAAGTCGATCGTCGCTCTTAAGCGGGACAGTCAGCAAAGGCATTGCAGTACTCAATCCACTGCGACGGAGAAACGCTCTCGATGAACTTCGGATCGGAACCGGCAAACTCGCGTTCGATGCTGATGCTGACCGAAACACTGAAGAACGCGATCTTTACTTTCACTGAAATTGACGCCTGGCCCCACAAGTGTCCGCCGTGCGGCGTCACGCCTTTCGACGCGTAACCAAGACCGACGTACAGCTCGACTGAAACAGTGATGAACCCGAGCACCGTCAGCGAGCCTGCGGCTCGAAAGTAACCGACGAGGACGAAACCCGTTGGACCACCGCGATAATAAACACCGCCCATGATGCACGCTGTTCCGGAAGCCACGCCCAGGTTCAGAGCGATCGACGCGCCAAATTCCAACGACGCCTCGATCGCTTTCACCCCATCGAGTCCGATTTCGATCGCGAAGAACCCGCCGCCACCAAACAGCATGACTGTCAGCGTGAAAGGCTGGTGACGTTCGCAAAATGCGAAACGCATGACCGCTGCGCCGGTGAGAAACGGTAGATAAAAACTGGCGCCAAAGCTGATGTTCTGTAACGTGAAGATGCCGATGCCAATGGTGGGAATGCCCTGCGTGAATCCGACTTCGACGCCGGGTTGTGGCGGTGGCGTAAGTCTGAGAAACGGCGGATCGTCAAAACCGTCGAGGGGAATCACATCCAAAAGCTTGTTGACAAACGCAAGCACGCCGAGAAATTCGAACTTGTCGAAGATGATCGCAAAATCGGTCTTGGCGTTTGGCTGTGTTGTGAACTCGGCTTTGGTGAAATGAAGCGCGACCAGCGGTGTTGCCGGCATGAGAGTGATCGTGAAGTTCTCGATCAAACCATGAACTGTTGACGTTCCCGACGATCCATCGAGTGGAGTATTAGTCACCGCTTCAATTAGAAAGCGTGCGTTCGATTGAGGCTTGAACATCCCTTTAGTGAGCAGGATCGATTGATCCACGAGACCACCGGCATTGAGATCCCACCGGTAACTCGTTTGGAAGACTTCTTTCGAAACTGCGCCGATCAGTGCGGTGGTGCGGATGGTCTTGAGCTTCGGAATCGACGGGCCGGTAGGAATCAGATTTACAATCTTCCTGACAATACCGGCAAACTCTTTTCCGTCCTTAATCCCGCCGCCAATGTCCACGCCGCCAAAAAGTTTGATGTTCTTGAAAATGTCGGCGGGATTGAAATTGCCGGCCGCAAACTTCGCAGCATCGCCTCCGACTGGGCCAGCGCCGCGCGAGAGTCCGCTGATCCCAAAGTTTGGCGCGACCATTCCGCCCGTTTGATCCGAAGAAAAAGTAACGGGCGTCTGTGGGGCGACAAGCTCAGCGAAAATTTCGCCGATATTTCCGATGACGCTATTTCCCGGCGTGATGAGGTAATCCTTCTGATACTGAATCTCGCTAAACGCCGGGCTCCCGGTGATGTGACGCACCGCCGGCACGTCAACACGCGCTTTGGTCATCGCCGGTAAAAAGAACGGAGACACCGTCGTGCCTGTAGCGCCAAAGATGATCCTTTCGGTTTCGTACGTCGTATCGCCGGGAACGACTGACGGCGCATAAGCGATCTTCTGTCCACGCATCGGCCGATTGCGCCTCTCGTCGGTGGGCGCTAAACCATTCACGTGGCCGATGACCTGATTGATTCTGGTGTGATTAGGGTCATCGGCCAGAGGTTTGATCACAAACGCTTGCGGCGTGTGATACTCGTGGACCTTTCCTTCCCAATCAGTCGCCAGCACGTGGAAGAAAAATTCCTGTCCATTCACGCGTGGCCAAAAAGCGTCTTCGCCAAACGACAAAATCTGGCTGTTGGTAGGAAGATCGAGGTTCGGTGTTTTGTCGGTCTTGAAAGTAACTGTGCGAAACGGCGAATCGCGATGCCCGTAGCTCTTGGTGAACTGCCGCAAAAAGATCAGCTTACGTTGTCGCAGGTAAGCAATCGGCTGACCTTCGGCATTGCCGGACGTGCCCATCTGGACTTTTCGTTCGGTGATCGTGACGAGGACGCAGCGGTGACCGAGCGGACAAAGGTAACCGGCCTCGATGATTCGCGCGTATTGATCGCGGCCGCCTGTCATGACGTGTTTCCACTCGACCAGAGCCATGCCGCCGATCGGCGGGTCCCACTGGCCATGAACATTCAGCCATGCGCCTTGTGACGTGAGCATCATCTGGGCCACATCAACTGGCCGGGAAGCAAACAACTCGGGATCCGAAGTTGAACGAACGATCTCATGCCGGTTTTTCCGTTTCAGCGACATGCGAAACGGCAAGTCGTCATTCGCAGGTGAGACGTTGGATTCGTTGTAGTCAGGAGACCAAACGGCCGCCGCTGTGGCGCCGGAACTGAGTCGCGTATGCCACAGCTCTGTTCGCTTGTTGGTCGGATCCTGTACGGGTGTAAACGCGTGCGTCCAACGGCTTTCAGCGTCGGGCGAAAGAACGACGCGATACGGAGCTTCAATCCTTGAGAACTGCGCTCGGAATCCGCCGAAGCGCCCGCGCATGCCGACTGCTGGGACGGGAGCAGGGCGGTCGATTGTGTCCTGGGTAGCCTGCTCGCATTGCGTTAACACTTGCAGAATCGTGTCGAGATTAAATGCGAACGGCAGCAGCACTGGCGCAACGCGGAAAACTAATTGGCTTGGTCCGGAGATTCGCGAAGCGACCGGCGGCGGCGAAAGTGGTTCGGAAGGGTCTGAAACGCCAGGCGACTCTTCGAAAAACGCCTGCTCGCCGAAACTCTGCGGCTGGAAATGCGCGACGACAAAACCGTCTCCCGTTGCAACGCGATCGAGTTGTAGCGGCCCCGGGCCGGTGCTTTGTAGTCGGATGTTGTAAAAATCCAGCGTGAGGACCAGCAGGTCGTCCGGCCTCACCACCTCGACGGAAAACTCTTTGACGTGAGTTTGGGGGTGAAACAGAACGCGTAGCGCACCGCCGGTAAATACGGTGAGCACCACATTAACAATTCCGGTAATCAGGGACCAGACAGCGTTCATACGCGTCACTAAACGGACGGCGGATCAGGGGGATTGTTTTGAAAGAGCGGAGCGCGCCCCTTATACACGCGATGCACTCAGCGGTCAACGAAAATTCGACGCGAAAAATACATCGAGCTCCATGGAACGTACTGTAGGGGCGGCCCTCCGTGGCCGCCCTTGGTTTGGATCAGCACTGTGTCCACAGGCGCCATTTAAACCGAGGGCGGCCACGGAGTTGACCAGCCCGCAGTTTGCGGGCACATGTTAACAGGAAACCCGGTTTAGCAAGCGGAAGTGATGAGGTGATAGGGTAGCAATGCAGGCACAAAGACCGACGGCCCATTGGTGCATATTGCCCGTCACGGAGTTTGGTCTGGGAGAGCTGAGATCATGTCAATGGTGACGTTTCTCATTTGAGGAAGGATCCCGTTTGGGAGAGTAAGAGAACGAAGTGGCTCTTCTGCGTCTGCGCTAGTGAACTCCAGCAGAGAGGCAGAAGAAAACCATGGCCCCAGCAAACCAGAAGCGTGCGCGCCACGAGCCGGTGCGGGTTGAGCTACCGATAGAGTTAAAGAACGTCAATCTCAACGCGGCGGCAATCGACATTGGCAGCAAGCGACACTATGTGGCTGTGCCCGAAGGACGGGACAGCGTTTCGGTGAAGCAATTCGGAGTCTTCACGCGGGATTTGGAAACGTTGGCCGAGTGGCTTCATCAGTGTGGGGTAACGACTGTGGCGATGGAGAGTACCGGTCACTACTGGATTCCGGTGTTTGAGTTACTGGAACGGAAAGGGTTTGAAGTAAAGCTGATTGATGCGCGGCAAACCAAGAATGTGAGTGGGCGCAAGAGCGATATGTTGGACTGCCAATGGCAACGAGAGTTGCATACGGTAGGGCTGTTAAAAGGGGCATTTCGACCACCGGATGAAGTGTGTGTGTTGCGTGGCTTTATGAGACAGCGGGAGATGTTAGTGCAGGCCTCAACCATGCATATTCAACACATGCAGAAAGCCATGGCCCAGATGAATCTACGGTTGGACAATGTGGTCTCGGATATCACGGGGGTAACAGGCACAAGAATCATTAAAGCAATCCTCAAGGGTGAACGGGAGCCACAAGTACTGGCCAGTTATCGCACTCGGGAATGTAAGAACTCGGAAGCGGTAATCGCAGCGTCGTTGTTGGGTAACTATCGCGCAGAGCATTTGTTTGCTTTACGACAAGCCTTTGAACTTTATGAGGTTTATCAAGAGAAGCTGCAGGAATGTGAGCGGGAGTTGATGAAGCTAATGCAAGCGCGGCCGCATAAAACGGAAGCCGAACCACCGGCCTTCGGACGGAAGTTGCGGCGGCGCGATAAAGTGCGCGGCGAGATAGATGTGCGGAACGAGCTGTACAAGCAAACTGGAGTAGACCTGTTTCGCGTACCGGGATTAGGACCAGATACCTTACTGATGTTATGAAGCAGCGCCTCCGTTCGTGAGTTGTTAAACTCACGTTCAGCTTACTGATATGAGACTGAAAGGAGGCGCTGTGGACAAAATATATATCGGCGTTGACTTTCATGCACGACAACAGACGCTCTGTTATTTGAAAACTGAAACTGGCGAACTCGTCATTACTGAACTGCAGCACCAGGACAAAGAGCAAGTACGTGCTTTCTACCAACAGTTCCAGGGACCAGTAATCGTGGGCCTGGAAGCCAGTGGATACAGTCCCTGGTTCGAAGCGCTGCTGGAGCAACTGGGTTGCGAAGTCTGGCTTGGTCACGCCACCGAAATCAGGCGCCGGGCACGTTGGCGCCAGAAGAACGATCGGCGCGACGCGGAACTCATTTGGGACTTAATGGTCCACGATGAGTTTCCCCGTTTGCATCGCCCGGCAGTGCAGAGTCGCGAAGTCCTGCGCATGCTGCGTTACCGGCAAAAGCTGATCAAGCTGCGCACCATGACTAAAAACAGTCTGCAGGCGATCGCCCTGCAAGCCGGCTTAGCCAAAGGCAAGCAGTTGTTCACCGGCGCCGGCCAGGAGGAGTTCCAGGTGGTGGCCATGTCTCCCGTGCTGCAATGGCAACGCGAGCACTGGTTCGAACTGCTAAAGCCACTCAACCAACAACTGTTGGAAACCATGGTCTGGTTCAAGGCGCAAAGCAAAGACGATGTCGGTATCCAGCGCTTGCGGACGCATCCCGGCATTGGGCTACTGACTTCGCTCTGCCTCTTGCACACGCTGCAACCCGTCAGTCGCTTTCGCAATGCGCGCAAGGTGACGGCTTATGCGGGCTTCGATCCGGTGGAACGTTCCTCAGCCGAGCGGCAACACTTTCTGGGGATCAGCAAAGCCGGGTCACGGATGCTGCGTTACCTGTTGGTGGAGGCAGTGCAGACAGCGATGCGTTATGACGAGGACTTAAAGCGTTTCTATAAACGCCTGGCAGAGCGACGCGGCCGCCCGAAGGCCAAAGTGGCCGCTGCCAGAAAACTACTCATCCGCGCTTACATCATGATGCGGGATGAGATCGATTATGCGGAATTCCGACGTCGAGCCGTCGCAGTTCGGCTTGCCCGACAAGGTCAAGGGCCAACTAAGGTGCCCGAGGTACTGATTGGGCGGTCGACCTCTCCAGACGCTTAGCTAGCGCCGCTGCCCGCCTCGCCGAGCTCACTGAGGGCTCGCTCGGCGGGCAGCTCCGGAGAGAGCGAAGTAAACCTCATGGACGATGACCGCATAGATGATTGAGCGTGGCTTGACAGCCTTGCTCAGTTGAGGACCGCTAACGGCGGTAAACTAAAAACTAACAGTCTCATGTCAAAGAGCGACAAACTAAACAACACCGGAGGCGCTGTGGCGTCACGTTCGAAGTCTGCTCAAAAAGTGCTTGACAGCAAACGACGCTTCATAGATGACCTTAAGTGGTGAGGTGGGTACTGACATGAGTTCATGGCCATCAGAAAAGACTTTTGCTTCCTGGCTCGGTCTGTGTCCTGGAACCAGAGAGTCAGGCGGCAAAGTGCTTTCCCGGCGCACGAAAAGAAGTCGTAATCGAGCGGCCGCAGCTTTTCGCCTTGCCGCCGCGTCCCTCCGCAGCAGTCCGACGGCCTTGGGTGCTTTCTACCGTCGCATTAGAGCCCGAGGTGGAGAGGCAAAAGCGGTAACAGCCACCGCTCACAAGCTCGCCAAAATCTATTATCGACTACTGAAGTACGGCGAAGAATACGTCGAAGCTGGCGAGAAAGCTTACGAAGAAAAATACCAACAACAACGTGTGAAAGCATTGCACAAACAGGCGGCTCTGATGGGATTTGTGTTGGTAACAGCTAGCACTCTTGCTACTTGAGCAAACAAACCCCTCAGCTCAATTACGATCACTTTGATAGCAGAGCATTTAACTTGCCCGATGATCGCTTAGGCCGAGGGGTTTCTTGGGAGGGCCGCCCCTACAGTTGCTTTGATCGCGTCTGATGGTCTCAATCTTGCAGGTGAGTCTTGCAGTTCACCATACGATAAGACTAAGGGGATGGAATGCAACTATGACAGACGGGAACAGTCAACAATCAACGAAGACCGCACGAACGGAAAGCAACGACGAAATGTCGAGTGACAATAGATCGTCCATGTCTCCAATCGAAAACGGAACAGCCCGAGCAACGCGAGGAGAGACAGAGCCGATCGACGACCAGGGAACTTCTCAAGAAGAAGCTGCGGAAATCTTACAAATACTTCGCGACGAAGCTTTTGGATCAAGTGATGAAGCGCTGGCCCTGGCACTTGGACGCACGCCTGAGGAAGTAAAAGGCTGGTTCAGTGGAAACGAACCCATCGATGCCGATGTACTTCTAAAGGCGAGGGCACTCGCAATGGAGCGAGGTGTCGAACCTGATCTTGACGAACAGGGTGAAGCACAATAAGAACGTGGCATTTTCTTTGCTCATGATCAAATGTGGTTGCAACTATGTCTTGAATAAGTGCAGCCAGTGAACTAACGCAACTAAATTAAGATCGAACAAGGGGGGATTATGGCTGAGGATCGTAAGAGTAATCAGGGTGGTGGTAAACAGAGCGGCGGTCAACAAGCACCCGGCCGACGCGAGAACGATCAAGGATCTCGCCAGGGAAACAAAGGCGGTGAACAAGGCGGCCAAAAGGGCGGCAAGCAGGGCAACCGCTGAACTAGCCAATAATAAAGAGCGTGCAATGAGCTCAACCGAGCTCGTTGCACGCTTTATTTTTACTCAAATCCGGACAAGACGAGAGGATACCGGCGAAGATTTGCGCGCGAACAAATAATTAAGTAATCGCTTTCGCGTGTTGCCGGTTGTAGTTAGCAAAGTCGATCTCGGTTGAAGGTCTGATGTCTGCCTTTAGTACCTGGCTCATTTGCTGCAATGCGGTTTCATTGTCGGCTGGCGTGTTTGAAGCTGTGCAATCAGCAGGGATAATCAACTTGTAATCTCGCATGTAGGCATCGTTTGCGGTGAAGAGGACGCAGTTGTTGCCGGCAAATCCGGCGACAATCAGCGTCCGCACACCAAGGTACTCGAGTAGCAGATCGAGCGTAGTGCTAAAGAAGCCCGAATGTTTCGGCTTCAGCACAAAGTAGTCATCTTCATCAGGAACCAACAACTCCGCGATTGGTCGTCCACGCACATCACTGTGTAGACAACGATCAACGATTTTCTTGAAGTCTGAACGCCAGCGACCGAAGTTGTCGTTTACGTAGATTATCGGGACCTTCGCCTCACGTGCCCGTTGTTTGAGACGTGCGATGTTCCTCGCCGCAGGAAGCGCAGTCTCCAGGAGTTGATCGCCTTCGTCGAATTCAAGATCGTTGATGACATCAATCAGAACGATCGCGATGTCAGACTCATCGGGCGCATTTCCGTCTAAGTCGTTAGACTGACCCACTTAGTTAGTACAACTCCTTTCGAATTTTAGACACGTTTGGAATTCAGCAATCAGAATGCCAGCGCCAGTCGCTGCGTCACAGTGGCAGACGATTGATGAGGCTGGCGAGTGTGCCTTGCGGAAGATATCGTGCACGCTCGTCCGCTGACAGTTCGCGCGCTGTTCGGGAAGAAACCAAATCGAGTATTGCTGGTAGTGGTAAGCACGCCTCACAATTGTAGCGACGTAGCCAGCCATCTGCGCTGCCTGCAAGAATTGTTCTTTCATCATTAGCAAACGTGACGGTCTCCACCATTAGTTCTGCTGAGAAATACTGCAAGAGTTGACGGCCCGTTCTTGAATCCCAGATAAACACCGCATTCGCATCTTCTGCTGCTTCGCCGCGGGCGCGCTGGTAGCCACTTCCGGTTAACACCCAGCGCCCGTCGCGAGCAAATGCCCCGCTGAAGACTTCGTCACTATGACCCTCCAGTGTTTGCAGTGGCTTATACGATTTCATGTCCCAAATTTGAGGGAACTCTTCGCCGGTTATCATGAGTAAACTTCCATCCGCATTTAGGACTACGCCTTCAACCCAGCGCTCTTCACCGAGCTTAGTTTGAAAGAGAATCGTTCCCGATTTTCTGTCTCTTACCTGGAGGGAGTCGGCAGAGGTGACGATGATCCTTTCTCCGTCCGGATGAAACCTGATGCGGTGAACTTCTACTTCCGCATTCCCTAGCCACTCAGACAGTAGTTTGCCGTCACTGGTGCTCCAGAAACGAATTTTTCCGTCTCGGCCCCCGGTGGCCAATTGTGCGCCGGTGGGATCGAAGGCCATCGCCTCTGTTCCGGCCGAAGCTGGCGCGAATTGCAGAGTGCGCGCACCTGTCTTTGTATTCCAGAGGCCGACTACTCCTTCAACTGGTGCGATTGCAACGAGTGAGGCCGGGAGGTTTAGGGCGATGCTTTTAATTTCGTTTGCGGAGTCTTCGAGCGTTGTTTTCGATGTGTCGTCCGTCGTATTCCGAAACACGACAGTTCCTGTTTCCGTCTTACCAACTACGAAATGACCGTCGTCGCTCAAGGCTGTGTTTGCGAGTTGAAGGGATTGAGCCGGTTGCCACACTTCACGGTTCCACACGCGCACCGTGCCATCGCTATGAGTGGTTAGAAAATGCTTGCTGTCAGAGGCGAATGCAACATAAACAGCCTCGTCACCTTTTCCTCCCAAACGCACAACAGATCGCATAGCGTCGGTGTCCCATAAAAACGCGATGCCGTCCGCGGCGACCGACAGTACAGATTTACCGTCAGGACTGAATTCGATACGGAAGATGTCATTCCGTTGTGAATCGAGAAAGTAAAATCGCTCGCCAGTGTCAATGTCCCATACTTGCAAAATGCCGTTGCGATTACCGGTAATAAACTTTTTCGAATCCGGACTAAAGGCAACGCATGTGGTCCAGCCGAGCTCTTCCGTAGCTGACAAGGCCCGGACGAGGCTTCCGTTGTGAGCATCCCACAACTCAATCCCTACGGGGTCTTTACGCTCAGCAATGAGAAATCGGCCGTCAGGGCTGAAGCTGCCCCCTTCATAAAATATACGGTCTGGAATCCTTGCCACTGTCCGACCTGTACGTGCCTCAACGATGATTCCTTCGGTTGGTGCGCCTGGTACTCTCGCAAGAAGCAGCAAACTGCCATCAAAGCTGACGTCTTGTATAGAGTTGTCTTCCGGAACGGTAGCATTCGCTTCCAGCTCCCGAAGCGAAGGCAAACTCCATTGCCGCACCCTTTCTCCTTCAATTGCTGTCAGGACTTTGCCGTCGCCACTGAAGCGAGCACTTCTTCCCGGCAGGGAAGGTAATGGCTTCCAGGTCTTGCTGTCGTATAGAGTAAAAGTCTTGTCGTCCGAGGCCGGAATCATGACCAACGAATGATCCACCGATTCGGCCGTTCTCAGATCATCGTATACTTCGACCGGCAGATCCATGACACGCCGTCCCGTGTCAACATCCCAAACTGCTGCCTGCTTTGCGCGTTCACCTGCAATAACTGTATTCGAGCCGACAAATTTGGCGACCAGCGTCCGTCCTGCTGGTCCATGGTGGATCATTCTTTGCGGGTTTCGAATAAACGCTTGACGCAACGCAAATTCTGCCTGATCGTCAGTTTTGAACTTCAGAGCTTCGTGTGCCAGCAGCAACGCGAGTTCAGGATTCGTTGGCAGCACAGCCTCTGATTGCGCGCTCAATGCGCGAGCGGTTGCCAGCCGGCTCTGCTGCATCGCGAAGTATGCGGCTAACAAAGCGGCAACAAACAAGACGCTGAGGGCAATGATTGCCGAGCCTGCCACACGCCTGGTGCGACGATGCTGTCGAACGTCGTCACCATCAAGCTCGTCCTTGTCGCGCTTAAGTAGTGTGCCGGCGAGATCCAGAATGGCGGCTCGAAATTGTGTGTGTCGTAGCGACAGTTGGTCCACAGTCCTGGCCCAGCGGACATCGTTGTAGAGTGGTTCTTCTGAAAATACCTTGGATACCTTACGAGGCAATGCGTTCGTTTTGTCCCAGTCGAGATCTTTCGCCTCGGTATCCCAGACGATTTCGCCCTCTGTAAGCACAATGAGAAAGCTTTTGTGCGAACGATTCGTCAACCACCACGTTATTTCCTGCTGCACCCATGTCGACGCCGCTGCCGTTGGGGAGGCTAGATAGACGAAGTATTCGGCTTCGCGGAGTGCCGATTCGATCGATGTCCAGAGTCCCGGGCTGGTAGTGAGGTTGGTCTGATCGCGAAATACACGCATCGAGCGTAGCCGATACCACGGCTTGGCGATTCGGTGCAGGGCACGTTGAATTTCCGGAGCGAGCTTGCCGTCAGCGCGATGGCTATAGGAGATGAAAGCCTTGTATCGCATAGCTAATTGATATGACGAGACAGGATTGGTCTGTTAGGTCCAAATTCAATTGGACTTCTCAGGTGGTTCGGGTAACGATCGTGGTCGTCAGCAACCACTTCTCTATGAACCGATCGTCGGCGGTGATCTTTCCCAGCACGCGATAGTTTGAAGCTGTCAGGATCTTTGATTCAATCGCCTTTTCACGGACAACTGCGTAGGGCTCAACATAAGAGGAGTGGATGAAATATACCTCGTTGCCGGTGTTAACTATGAAACCGGTGTGTATGTCCAGACCCACTACATAGATCCCCGGTCCCCAGTTCTTAACGGCGTCAACGAATTCCCGGATCGCTACCCGCCTGAATCGTTTTACGTAAGAATCAGTTGTCAAACTCAGGATGATATTTTCCGAGGCCTGCTGCGCCAGTCGAGTTCGTTGCACTCTCCACCCGGCATCCCGGAGCACTGTCGATACAAAATATCCGCAAGCGATCTTGCCCTGCTGTGGAACTTCTGTAGTTCCATTGAAATCCCAGGCGGTCCCATACCAGGAAGGAAAGATTTCAGCGTAGATAGATCGAGTAACAAAGGTGCGAGCTTGAGCAATGACGTTGGCATGTTCGACTGGGGAAACAGCCTGCTGGTACCGGGTAGCCAGCGCCTTTCTCTCAACTTCGAGCCTCGCGGTTACGTTCTTATAATCATGAGCGTCATTCGGAGTCGGATCGGGGGCCCACGCCTGGGCTTCAGATGGGGTCTTTACGGCTTCCGATCCAGGATTCTGCTTTCGACCGGCGAAGACGAGAGCAACAGTTACTATCACACAAAACAATATGAGGATTAAGATTCGGCTTCGGTTCAACGCCATGGTGGTTTATTTTAAGCTACTCAAGCTCACTTTGGCAGACTAAGAAAAGTTGGGACTAGCAGGAGGTGCCCGTGTTCTGTCCTCAATGTGGTCATCAGCAAGTTTCTGACGATACGAGCTTCTGTTCGCGCTGCGGTATATCGCTGGGTCTTGTTACTAACCTGGTCTCCAATAGTAGCACTCAACTGAAGCGTGAAAAGCGAGAGCTCACGGGCGTCGGGTTGATGATGGCCACAGTCCTGCTGCTGTTGAACTTCCTGCTGGTCTTTGGTGTAGTCGCGTTACCGCATCTGGCGAACCCCGTGTTTCTTTGGATATGGCTGTTCTTTATGGTCAGTTCGTTGGCGATCGGTGGAGTCGGATTAGCGAATCTGATCCGGGGCGATTTCTTCAAGAGATTGAAGCAGCGAGAAGCACGGCTGGTTTTAATGAGAGCTGAACAGGAACGTAAGAATCTGGCCGGTGCAAGTAATGAGCCCGAAACAACGCCGCTTCTAAGCGCGCCGGCGAGCGTTACTGAAACGACGACGCGCGAATTAAACCCAATCCCCAGAACAAACAAGAGCTCTTGATGAAGGTTTGCTATATACATTTCATGGGCAACTTAAAGAACCAGTGGCGCACTGTTTTACTCGGCCTCGTGGCCGGCTTGTTTTCGAGTGGTTTGTGTCTGCTCGCCTATGAAATGGACCAGCCCCCAAGTTTGATTACAGAATTTCGTGCGCAGGGCTTCGTGATAGAGCGCATCGGATGTTACGGCGAGATACGAAGTCCCTACTGGTGGGTTTGGGTTTCAGGCTTACATATTCTTTTGTATGTTCTTGCCACCCTGGTGGTCTATCGACTCCTTTCAAAACGAGAAACTTCTGTTTTCATGCTTTGGCAGTACATTGGTTTGTCGGTCATTGCTGGTTGGGTATTGCTCCTGATACTTGAGATGATTCCTCGCCTTATGGAGAGCTGGCCCTTTCATTTGATCTCACCGGTTTCACCTTCGGGATTGAAGGTAACCGCAGTCGCGTTTGCAGCAAACGTTATTTACGGCACTGCGATTCATGTCTTCGCCAGGCGTTGGGATGCTTGAACCTTTATTCTAGAGTGACCACTTGGACCAATAAGCGCCACGGCGGAAATTGAAAGTTATCTAGCAGCGCCAACGGCGCGGGATATGAAAGCCAGGGGCAAGCGCGAGTGAAGCGAAGCGCGTCGCCCCTGGTAACAAAATCAAAATGCATTCGTAGCCCTGAAAGGGCGCAATACGGCGGTTGTTATTCCGGCCCTTCAGGCCTTGGCGATGCTTAGGTATTTAACCAGGGGCGACGCGCTTCGCTACGCTCGCGCTTGCCCCTGGCTTTCATATTCCGCGCCGTTGGCGCTCTGTTATGGCACGTTGGCACCTCGACGAACTTCGCAACGCTCTTGAACGCAAAGGGTGGCGTGTGGTTGCGGAGCTGCCGGGTGATGATTACAGGGTGTCCGCTACCTGGGAACTGCGGCGATCGGGTGATCCTCGCTCCCTGTTAATAGACTTCGACGGATTCGACGATATGAACTGCCTGCCTCTGGATGAGAGTTACGCCTGCCAGGCGAGAGGCACTGACCACTCGTTATCCTTCAGCCGGCGCGGTGAAACCGGCTCCGCAGCAAGAGCTCGCTGGAGCGACGCACTCAGCTCCTTTGTCGATTCGTTAAACTAATCACGGGTAATGAAATCCAAATACTGACCACTACTGTCGGAGCAGTATTTGGAGGCAATGACACCCGATGATCAGAAGATTTCTGTTTGCCGACGATATTTTTATCTCGTACTCACGAAAAGACGGAGCGAAATATGCCGCGGCCCTCGCGAATGAACTCTCAAAACGCGGCAATGATTATTCGTGCTTTCTCGATCAATGGGGCGCCTCGGCCGATAACGAATTGTCAACGCCGGTACTGCGCGCGCTCAAACACAGTTACATGCTTGTCCTGATCGGGACGGCCGGAGCGGCTGAGTCTCCTCTCGTACGACGAGAAGTGCAGTTGTTTTCAAATAGACGATGGTTTCAATCGCCGCGACCCGTGCTCCCGATCAATATTGATGGAGCATTGAGTGATTTGAACTGGTCCGAACTCACGGGCCTGTACCGGGTTCCCGAAACCAACGATGCGGGCAAAGAAGGTCTCCCATCCGAGGAGGTCGTTAGACTCATCGTCAATTCCAACTCTTACACAAAGCGATCCCAGCGAATGCGACTCCTGTCGCTGGTCGCAATGGTTCTGCTGATAGCTTCCGTCGCCACAAGCGTGTTTGCTGCATACATGGCGAAGCAGGCACAAGCGGCATCGCTGCGCGCAACTCTTGAATCAGAACGCGCAAACAAAGAGTCGCTCAACGCAAAGATTCAGACGGATGCAGCACTCACGAACAAGCGCGACGCTGAGCGAGAAGCCGAAAGAGCGAAAGAGAACGCGAACCTGGCCCAACAACAACAGAAGATTGCGGACCAAAAGTCTCGAGAAGCAAAGCACCAGACGGCGATAGCGCAAGAGAACATTCGCACCGCTCGGTCTCAGGAGCTCTCTGCTCACGCAAAAGCGATCTCTCCAGTTGATCCACGAGCCGCCGTGTTGGCAGCGATTGAAGCTGTTCGAATCAAGCCAACTGAAGAAGCGCAGGACGCACTCAGGTCAACTCTACTTCGATTCCCTGAACACGAAATCTTGAGCGGAGCAAAGCAGGAAATACGAACTGCTGAGTTCAGTGCAGATGACGCTCATGTAATCACGACCAGCTTTGACGGAAAAGCACGCTTGTACGAGGTGAGCACCGGTGAGTTAGTGACGACTTTCGAAGGTCCTCGAGCGCCAATTCTCAGTGCAGCGTTTAGTCCTAACGGAAAGTACATCGTGTTATCCGGGATGAACTTCGGCGAATCCAGTGGCGAAGCGAACCCGTTTACAGAAGTCGTCTCTCTTGACACCAGAAAAACCGTTCACAAACTTACCGACGTCTCCGGTGGGCAAATAAACTTTAGCACCGATAGCCGGTTTGCGATTGTTTCCGACGCGCCGATCACGAGGGCGAATTTAACAACCTGGTCGTCAACTCCGACTGCCATTTTGGAGTTAGAGACAGGTCGAGTGGTCCATCTTCTCAATGACGCTTTATCCGGCCCGGGAGTCTTTACCGGTAATAATCGAATTCTGTTTGTCAGTGGAGTGGATGAGACTGCGGAAATTCAAGTCGTCGATCCTACGCTCAACAAAGCGATATCAACCTCAGTAGCAAGAATCAAATCGGGTGGACCAGTGCGACTCATCACGTCGCCAACAAATGAAATGGTCGTGGCTATGTTCGACTTTGATCTGTTACTGATCGAGTCACGTTCAGGAAAAGTCGTCGCCGGTATTTCGAAACAAGCGAATGCGGTGGAGTTCAGCCGTGACGGCAGTCTGATTGTTGTCGGAGAAAATAACGGACTGGTCAGCGTGTACAAGTCAGAGACTGGTGAATTGCAAGGCTCATTTAACGGCCATCCCACGCAAGTTAGAGGAATGTGTTTTTCGCGGGATACGCAGCACATCGTGGTGGCGGGGAACGACAACGTGCTGCGCATCTGGAGAATGCGAGCGGAATCATCACCTCTGATGTTTGAACAGGTCGGAGAGTTAACCGGTCATGTTGCGGAAATTGTAAGTGTTGAGTTGAGTCACAAAGGCGATTTGATTCTCACGGCGGGCGTTGATGGTACTTCGCGAATTTGGACCACGTCCGTCTTCGATTCAAAACAAAATCGACTCGATAGCGCCGACCGACTTTCGTTTCGAGAGATCGCGTTCAGTCCGTTCGCCGATCAACTGGTGGCGACGGCGAGTCGCACTGCATATTTGTGGAAACCCAAGTCGGGTCATCAAGTAGAGCTTCTCAGCGAGCAGCGCCGGAATGCGTCCGGGCCTCGGGCGCTGGTTGGAAGTCCGATCTTCAGTCCCGATGGAAAGTTGTTACTGCTTCAGGTAGAGGACACTGTCAATAATCACAAAACGGTCGAACTATACGATTCGGAAGGAACCTTCTTGACCAGTCTGCCGGGAGATCTGAATCCTGCTCCGCGAGCTGCTTTTAGTGCTGACAGCAAGCTTGTGGCGCTGACGAATGATGAGTCTGGATTGGTCTGGAGCATCTCGGAAAAGAAGATCATCAGGAAGTTTGGAGATGCCTCAGCAAAGATCGTGAGTATTGCATTTAGTCCGGATGGAAAATCAGTCGCAACGTGCTCCAAAGAAGGCATGGTCCAACTGTGGTCGTTTCCAGAGGGGCGACAGCTCGGGAAGGTACGCATCGATTCGGTGGATCTTTATCAACTGGGATTTAGTCCGAATGGAAAATATATTTTAGTGCGCGAAGAGGCGGCGGCGCAGTGGCTGTGGCAACCATTCACTCGGCACATAATTCCGCTCGCCACGCACGAACAAGCTGTCATGAAATGGAGTTTTAGCGAAGACAGCAGCCTCGTTTTCACTTACGACCTGGCGGACAAGACCGTGATCGAACAAACAAAAGATGGCAAGTTAGTATCTACAATTTCCGGGGAGATACTTGCCAGCGGCGTTAACAACAAGTATCTAATCGACTCGAATTTGTCGTTTTGGGAAACGTATCGCGGTAAGCTGTTTTCGAAGTCTATAGTTCCCTCGGATTTCCGTGCGATTGGTCTTAAGCTCTCAGGCGGCCAGCTGATCGCTTTCAGCAGTGACGGACGGATGATGACGCGGCAGCTTGATGAATTCCGGCGGCTGGAGGAAGTCATCGCCGTTGCTGCCAGGCGGATGAGATTGCATTAACCGCGGATTAACGCGGATTCAATCCGTGTTAATCCGTGGCTAGTCTCACGATTGTTGCCCCGAGCCCGCCGGCCTGTGGAGGCGCGTCGGTCCAGTCGATGACGAATTCAGTGCGCGCGAGAATTGAGCGGACCATTTCACGTTGCACGCCGATCCCCTTACCGTGAATAATCCTCACGACCTTAAATCCTTTTTCATGGGCCAGGCGCAGGTACTCCTCGACCACCGCTTTAACATCGCGCGGCGGAATAGTATGTAGATCGAAGACGTCAGTGATCTCGATTTCGACCGGCTCTGGAAACGGATTATCGAAGTCATCTTCGTTCATACCTTGATTTGACACCCCTCTGACGCACTTGTAAACTCCGCTGTTTCAAATCCTACAATTAAATCAAAGGAATCAAACGAAATGGGTGCGCGAAAGAAGATTACGGTTGTGGGCGCAGGTAATGTCGGCGCGACTGCGGCACATTGGCTCGCCGCGAAGGAACTTGGCGATGTGGTGCTGGTTGATATTGTCGAAGGAGTGCCGCAGGGCAAGGCGTTGGATCTGGCTCAAGCCGCACCTGTCGAGGGGTTCGACGTGCGCATGATTGGTGCAAACACGTACGACGAAACAGATAATTCCGACGTTGTGATCATCACCGCCGGTCTCGCTCGTAAGCCCGGAATGAGTCGCGATGATCTGCTGAAGACGAATGCTGGCATTGTGTCGAACGTGGTTGACGAAGTTGTCCGGCGTTCACCAAATACGATTTTGATCATCGTGTCGAATCCGCTTGACGCGATGTGCCAGGTTGCTTTGCGACGCTCCGGCTTTCCAAAGCATCGCGTGATCGGAATGGCAGGCGTGCTCGATTCGGCTCGTATGCGTTGTTTCCTTGCTGAAGCGTTGGACGTTTCAGTTGAGAATGTCACGGCGTTCGTTCTCGGCGGACACGGCGACACGATGGTGCCATTGCCGCGTTTCTCTACCTGCGCCGGCATCCCGATCACAGAGCTGCTGCCGAAGGACAAGATCGACGCGATTGTGAAACGCACGGCAGGAGGCGGTGCTGAGATCGTGAGTTTGTTGAAGACGGGATCGGCTTACTATGCGCCGTCGGCGGCGGCAGTCGAGATGACTGAGTCGATTCTGAAAGATAAGAAGAAGATTCTTCCGTGCGCGGCGTACCTCGAAGGTGAGTATGGGATCAACGGGCTTTACGTCGGCGTGCCGTGCAAGCTTGGTGCTCGCGGGTTGGAGCAGATTATTGAGATCAACTTGACCGCGGAAGAGCGAATCGCGTTGCAGAAGAGTGCGTCAGCGGTGCAGGAATTGGTCGACGTGCTTGGAGTCTAAAGAAATATTGGTCCTATAGGACAAATAGGACCATTTGTTCTAACCTTTAAGCCAGCCGAGTAGCCCGTGGAGCACGGTTTCACGGTTTTCCTCGTAGATCGCGCGCGTGAGCGGGATGTTCATCGGGCAGGCTTTCACGCAGTTCTGTGCGTTGCCGCAGTTGGTGATGCCGTCCTCGCCCATGATTCCTTCGAGTCGATCATTGCGATTCATCTTGCCGCTTGGGTGCATATTGAATAGACGCACCTGCGCGATTGCCTGTGGCCCGATGTAGTTGTCGCCCTCATACTGCGGACACGCCTCCAGACAACAACCACAAGTCATACAACGCGAATATGCGTAACGCTCCTGCACGTCGTCCTGGTCCATGCGTGGACCTGGTCCGAGATCGTAAGTGCCATCCAGCTCGATCCACGCATTAACACGACGAAGATGATCGAACATCTGCGAGCGATCGACGATCAGATCGCGAATGTTCGGAAACTTCGACATCGGTTCAAGCTTGATCGGTTGTTCGAGATTATCGACGAGAGCCGAGCACGACTGCCGCGCGCGACCGTTAATCACCATCGTGCAAATGCCGCACACCTGTTCCAGACAGTTCATGTGCCAGACCGGCGGCGTCGTGGGTTCGCCCGCCTTGTTCACGGGGTTCTTCTGGATCTCCATCAAACAGGAAATGATGTTGAGATTCGGTCGATAGGGAATCTCGAACTGCTCCCAGTACTGTGGCGAGTCGGGATTGGCGCGGCGACGGATGTGAATTTCAACGGTCTTCGATGGATGTGATGACATAGCGCTGTTAAGCCTTCGCGGTCTCCTTCTTACCTTTGCTGTAGTCGCGCTTTCGCGGCGCAATCAGAGAGATATCGACCGGATCGTAAGAAAAGACCGGGCCTTCGCCGGAGTACTCGGCAATAGTCGTCTTCAGGAAGTTTTCATCGTCGCGGTCAGGAAAGTCCGGTTTAAAGTGTGCTCCACGCGACTCATTGCGATTCAGCGCGCCAAGGGTGATCACGCGCGCGAGCTCGAGCATGTTGGCGAGATGACGTGCATGCGGTAGTGCCATCGTCGCCCAGAGATTCGAGTCGTTGATCGAGATTCGTTTGTAGCGGTCCATCAACTCCAGCAACTTATTGTCGGTGGCTTTGAGTTTGTCGTTGTAACGAACCACGGTGACGTTATCAGTCATCCACTGGCCCATCTCGTTGTGCAGCAGATACTGATTCTCGTTACCACTCTGTTTGATCAGTTTGTCGTTGATTTCCTGCTGAAGTTTTAGCTCCTGATCGTAAACACGCGAGCCATCCGCACCGTTACGTTCGACATTTTTTGCGTACTCGATCGCGGCGGGGGCTGCAACAAAGCCTCCGAAGACGCAACTGACAAGCGAGTTTGCTCCCAAACGATTTGCGCCGTGAATTGAATAGTCGCATTCACCGGCCGCGAGCAATCCCGGAATATTTGTGCGCTGATTGAAGTCGACCCAGAGACCGCCCATCGAGTAATGCACGCCTGGGAAGATTCGCATCGGCACGTGCCGTGGATCGTCGCCGACAAACATCTCGTAAATTTCGAGAATGGCTCCGAGCTTTCGATCGAGAGTTTCGGCGGGAATGTGTGTCAGGTCGAGATAGACCTGATTCAGACCGCCGACACCCATGCCGTCGATGCACACCTGAAAGATCTCGCGCGTGGCGATGTCACGCGGCACGAGATTGCCGTAAGCAGGATACTTTTCTTCGAGGAAATACCAGCGTTCACTCTCCGGAATTGAAGACGGCGAACGAACATCACCCTTCTTGCGTGGCACCCAAACGCGCCCGCCTTCACCACGCGCCGACTCCGACATCAGTCGCAACTTGTCCTCGCCCGGAATCGACGTCGGATGAACCTGGATGAACTCGCCATTCGCATACTTCGCGCCCTGCTGGTAACACGCAGAGACCGCGCTGCCGGTGCAGACCATCGAATTTGTTGATTTACCGAAGATGAGGCCTGGGCCACCAGTAGCGATGATTACAGCGTCAGCCGGAAAAGCCTTGAGCTCGAGTGTTTGCAAGTCCATTGCGATCAATCCACGACACACCTGATGATCGTCGAGCACGAGCGACATCATTTCCCAGTGTTCAAACTTCCTGACTTTTCCGGCTACTTCGTACCGTCTGACTTGTTCGTCGAGCGCGTAGAGAAGTTGTTGTCCCGTCGAGGCGCCGGCAAACGCAGTACGATGATGTTTGGTGCCTCCAAAGCGACGAAAGTCGAGCAAGCCTTCAGGCGTACGCGAGAATGGAACACCCATGCGGTCGAACAGGTAAATGATCGACGGCGCCATTTCGCACATTGCTTTGGCAGGCGGTTGATTCGCGAGAAAGTCGCCGCCATAAACAGTGTCGTCGAAATGTTCTGCGGTGGAATCGCCTTCGCCTTTGGTGTTGACAGCGCCGTTGATGCCGCCCTGCGCGCAAACCGAGTGCGAACGTTTCACAGGAACGACGGAAAAGAGATCGACAGCATGGCCGCCCTCCGCGATCTTCATGGCGGCGGCAAGTCCTGCCAGCCCGCCTCCGACAATCGCGATTTTCATTCCGTTACTGGCCATTAATGAATGAGTCCTCCTAACAATCCGCCGGGACGGATGAAAGCGACAGCAGCGTTGATGCCGACCAAAAGCAACACTACGCCAAACGCGATACATGCATAACCGGTCAAACGCTGCGCGCGTTCGCCAATCGTGATGCCCCAGTCGACCATGAATAACCAGATTCCATTCGCGAGGTGCCAAACAGTCGCTGTGATTCCAATCATGTACACAATAAAGATCGGGACCATGCGAAACTCGCGCGCAACAATGTCGAAAGCTTTATCAGGATTGTGAGCTACCGACATGTCGTTCAATCCGGGAATCAATCCAAACCGGAAGTTGAGCAAGTGGAACGTGATAAAGAAGAACAGCACGACACCGGTGATTCGCTGAATCAGGTAAAACCAGTTTCGCGAATACGGATAAGCAAGGTTGTTGGGCCGCGCTTCCATTGTAATCACCAGGCCGTACACAGCATGGTAGATTAGCGGAATAAAGATGCCGCCGATCTCTACAAAAAGAATGTAGGGAATCGACTGCAGGTCTGTGACCGCTTTATTGAAATCGTGCGCGCCGGTCAACGACTTTGAGTTCGTGTAAAAGTGTTCTAAAAGAAAGAGTCCAAGAGGAACGATACCGGAAAGCTGATGCAGCTTGCGCAAGACGAAGGTCCTGCTCAAACGAATAGCCAAGAATTCACTCCTTTGCCGATAAGCTGGTCAGGCAGGTTGTTAATGAGTCTCAAGAGCAAGTTGAATTATGCCACAAAAAGGCACATAAGGCACAAAAGGCACAAAACTCATGGGTGAACTCGTAGAGCAGTCTCTAAGAGCGATTGGTAGAATGATTCGGCAGCGTGAGGCGTCGCCGGTTGAGGTAGCGGAGGCGCATTTGGAGAGGATAGGGAGTTTGAATCCGGCGTTGAATGCGATCGTTACGCTTGCGCCGGATGTGGTTGAGCGTGCGAGAGATGCGGAAGCGGCGTTGCTGCGAGGGGATGAGGTTGGGGTGTTGCACGGATTGCCGCTGACTATTAAAGACACGATTGATACTGCGGGTTTGCGAACCACGAGTGGTTCGAAGATACGTGCTGATTATGTGGCGGAGACCGATGCGCCTGCGGTGACGCGTCTGAAAGCTGCGGGTGCAATCGTTCTCGGAAAGACCAACGCGGCTGAGATGGCGATGGACTACAATGCTGACAATCTCGTCTTTGGTCGCACCAACCATCCGCTTGATTCAAGTCTAACGCCCGGTGGCTCGAGTGGCGGCGAAGCTGTTGCGATCGCGACGTGCATGTCTCCCGGCGGCATCGGAAGCGATCTTGCGGGTTCGGTTCGAATTCCGGCACATTTCTGTGGAATCTGTGGATTGAAACCGACGACTGGTCGCATTCCAGGTGAGATGCAGTTTCCTCCGAGTACTGGTCCATACTCACTCGGAGCAGTGATTGGACCAATGGCGCGCACTGCCGGCGACTTGCGTTTGTTGTTTGCTGCTCTCAGTAAAGATCCTTTTGAGCGGAGTTCATTTGATCTTCGCGGGTCGCGCGTGGCGTGGTACACGGATGACGGAGTTGCTCCGGTCACAGAGGAGACTGCCAAGGCTGTTGCCGCGGCAGCCGCGGCGTTGAGCGATGCCGGATTGATAGTTGAGGAGCGCAGGCCGCCGCACGTCGATCGTGGAAACGAAATGTGGCTGAAGATATTTTCACGGGCATCGGTTGTTCAGTTGCGTGCTGTCTACGAGGGGCGCGAGAGTGAAGGTGGTGACTTTGTGCGCTGGCGTCTCGGAACTGCTGACGACACTCCCGCGCCGACGTTGGATGAATACATTGCCGGCTGGATGGAGCGCGATCGTCTGCGTGAAGAATTACTTCAGTGGATGGAAACGACGCCCATCATCATCGCGCCGGTTGGCGCCACGCCTGCTTATCCACACGACACACTCAAAGTCACTGTGCGTGGTTCAACTTTCGGCACGTTTCGAGCATTCAGTTACGCTCAAACGTTCAACGTCTTTGATTTACCCGTGGTGACTGTTCCGGCGGGAAGATCGAACGAAGGTCTGCCGATTGGCGTACAAATTGCCGGAACTCCGTTCGCCGAGGAGAAGGTTCTTGCTGCCGCTGAGATCGTAGAAAAAGCTTTGGATATATAATCTGTGTAATCTGTGGATGGATGGGAGTCTCGACAATGGACCCACTTGCTACGCTTCTTGCCGTTCTGTTCTTCGGATTTATCGCGATCGTGTTGCTCGTGATTGCGGTAAAGACGATCCGAATCGTGCCTCAGGCTGCGGCCATGATCGTTGAGCGTCTCGGCAAATTCGACAAAGTCGCCAACGGGGGACTTAACATCCTGGTCCCGTTTCTCGATAAACCACGCGCAGTCTATTGGACCAACATGCGTCCCGGGCTGACATTGATCGACAAACGCGAGCAGTACATCGACCTGCCGCCGCAACCGGTCATTACGCGCGACAACGTCACGATTCACGTCGACTCAGTGGTCTACTGGCAGATCACCGATCCCATCAAGGCTGTTTACGAGATCAACGATCTGGTAGGCGGCATCGTCCAGTTGACGATCACTGGTATGCGTGCGGTGATGGGTGAGATGGACCTGGACCACACGCTTTCGAACCGCGATCAGATCAATGCGAAGCTGCGTGTGATTCTTGACGAGGCGACTGACAAGTGGGGCGTGAAGGTTACACGCGTCGACGTCAAGAACATCAATCCACCGGAAGATGTGCGAATCACGATGGAAAAGCAGATGACGGCGGAACGCAACCGTCGTGCGCTTGTTTTGCAGGCTGAGGGCGATCGACAGGCCGCAATCACGCGCGCTGAGGGTGAGAAGCAGGCGGCTGTGACGCGCGCTGAAGGTGAAAAGCAGTCGGCGATACTGGCTGCTGAAGGCGCCGCGCAGGCACGTTTGCGCAATGCTGAAGCAGAGTCGGAGGCGTTGAATCGAATTGCTCAGGCAATTCCGGATGGGAACGCGGAGCAGTATTTGATCACGGTGCGTTATATCGAGAGTTTGCGAGATATGACGCGGACCAGCAATTCGAAAGTGATATTCATGCCGGTTGAGACTTCGGCGATGCTTTCGAGTCTTGGTGCGATTAAGGAAGTGCTGTCGCAGACGGGCGAGAAGGACGAAAAGGATCAACCACCGCCTCCGCCGCCACGCCCACGTGAACTGCCACGCTAAATGATTACGCAATAAAACCAGACGCTGGCTATTCCCTTTAAGAAGGCTTCAGTGGTAAGGTTCAGTCCGCACGAAGGGCTGGAGCGTACGTTCTTACAGGAGAATTTCTCACAAGAGCGGTTTTCTCACTCTCTGGAGAAGCTCACCTAATCCCATATCAATTAACGAAGAACGAACTGCTGGGAAGCCAGGGATTTCTCTTTTAACCACCTAAAGGAGGAACACATGATCCTGAAAAGGTGGTTAAAGCTCTAGCATCACAAATACAGAGTGACGAAATCGATCTCATTACGCAGGACCAAAGAGATCCTTCGGGGGAGAATCATTATGAAAAACTCCGCGAGTCGAACGAGTAGCTTTTCACAAGAGGATGCGCACGGACATGCGAGATCCCAACCTTCCCATCGACAAACAAAGAGAACTTGGGACCACGGATTTTGCAATCGCGGCTGTCTTCCGAGCCAATGAATACGGCGCAATCGGTTTGTTTCCGTTCACTTTCAATGGACGGACAGTCCGAGAGATGTGTCGTTTTTATCCTGAAACGGAGATATTCCCTGTGACTCATGTGCGGAAGATAATTCCGAGCTTGTTATTGTGCCGTTGTGCTCATCCGGTGCTGGTCGAAGTAAGCCGTGCTGACCTTAAGAATATTAAAATAGACGACTTTAAGGAGATGGTGCGCGACATCGTGAACGAACTTGATTTGGGAGAAAGAAAACCAAATGCACGGTACGCTATCTGCACTATGGCTCATCCCCCGCTGGAACCTGGTGGAACTGACACGTTGCTGCGTCTTCGTGTGGATGAGTAGCTTAGCTCAGGTGGTGGCGTGAGAGTGATGTGTAATTCGAACCTCTGCTACTCAACTCACTCCGAAAGACGATGACTTCCTTTAATGGTACTGGCAGAGGATCGAAGCGCATCTGAAGATGTGCGTCTGCGAGGCGTCGCGCGCCTTGAGGTCGTCTAATGCGCGCTATTGTTAAGTGCGGCCGGTAAGCGCGATCTTCCTTCTCGAAACCTTCCGCCGCACATTCGTCGTCGATCCTTTTGTGTAACCCAGAGAGTTTTCCCGAAAGATCCTTCACACCGATCCAGAGCACTTGTGTGCGAAAGGCCCCCGGTTCCCCAACACTGATCTCGAACGGCGAAAACTCTTTCACTGTTTGATCGACAGCACGCGAGATCGTCTCGATTCGATCCACGGCGACGTTCCCGAAAAACTTCAACGTCAGATGAATGTTCTCCACTCGACTCCAACTCGCCGCCACATTCGGAATCTCCTTCCGCAATCTCGCAATGTGATCCTGTAGTTGCGCACGCACCTCCGGCGGAAGTTCGACCGCGCAGAACACGCGCCACGATATAGGTGTGGTCTTCATTGAACGTACTGTAGGGGCGGCCCTCCGTGGCCGCCCGTGGTTGAACACACAGGGTTCAAGAAACCATGACCTCGAGTTTGGCGAACACGATTCAAACCACGGGCGGCCACGGAGGGCCGCCCCTACAGTACGTTCGATGCTGCCTTGAACGACTCATCTATTTTTGTGGTTCGAGGACGAGTGTTTCTTTCGTTGCTTTTAATACTGCTGGTTGAGTAAACGGAAACTCACGGGGTGTTACAGCACGCCAGTCTGCCAGCTGGTCGCTCCAGTGCGGACTCTTCGGCAAGCCTGATTCGCCGAGGGCGATGCCTTGTTGCGTCTTGTCCCAATCACTCGGATCTGCAATCAATCGCATCGAAACCCCCGACCCGACATTCACCGTCGCGCCGATGAATCCTCCGGTTCCGTTCTGTGGAAACGGCGGAATGGTGAACTGCCCGCCAATTAACGGTGCTCCGCTGAGTGGGTGTCGAAAGCGTGCTTTAGCCATCTCACCCCAGGTCCACTTGGTCTCATCGGGGCCCAGATTCTTAGTGAGTGTACTAATTGCTTCATCGTAACAAACGCGCAACAAATCGGCGTAACTTGCAAATTGTTTTGGCAGCCAGTCCGCCGGTTGTTCTTTAATTACTCGATCAAGAGTCGTATCGAAGTTGTTCCATTGATAGTTTCTCACCAGCTCCTGGCCCAACGCTGCAGTTAAAATCTTTGAGCGAAAAGCGAGACGCAGGTGTGCCATTAGTGGAGCCACGGTAGATTCAGCGTTAACTCGTCCGTCCCACTTTTCGAATGCATCGAGGTGCGCCTTTAACTTCTCGTCTGCGGGCGTCAACTTTGGTCGCAGTAACTTCACTGCTTCTCGAGTAAATGACACGCCGGCGATTGAATAAACATCTCCAAGGATTCGACGGAAGTCTTCGGACGAAAGTTTTGGTTTCTCATTGAGTAGATCGAGTATCCGGCGAGCGCGGTAAGGCTGGGCCCAATGATGTGATAGGAAATAAGGATAATCAGTCCCGACAATTCTCTGGTTGGCAGTGACAATTATTCCCGACGGCGGATCGTAGAGCGTCGGCAACTTCGAAATTGGGATATAACTGGTCCATTCACCGGCATCAGTCGATCCGTCATAAGGCACACTGCCGTCACCCGACTTCCTGATCGGAATCACCCCCGCCGCGCGATATCCGATGTGGCCGTCAACGTCGGCGTAAACAATGTTCATTGTTGGAGCGGTAAATAACTCGAGCGCGGTGTTGAATTCCTTCCAGTTGCGTGCGACGTTCAGAAGGAAGATGTAATCCGCGTTGTTCTTACTGGGATCGAGGGCGGTCCAGCGGAGTGCATAGCGCTTACCATCGCCTTCGAAGATGATGGGACCATGACGCGTTACGGTCACTTCGTGAGTGACAATGTCGTGTTCTGAACTGCCGAATCCTTTTCTTACTTTGATCTCTTCGCGCCGAATGACAACATCCCGCCAGCCTGAAGGTGTTTGATACTGTTTTGGATTGTCAGGATTGAATTTCTCGACGTATAGATCCTGCACGTCTGGGCCAACATTGGTGAATCCCCATGCGATTCGCTCGTTGTGCCCCAGGATGACGCCGGGCAGTCCTGGCATGACGACGCCGGCAACGCGAACACCAGGTGCGCCCAGGTGGACCATGTGCCAGATCGAGGGTGCTGATGGGGGCAGATGTGGATCATTAGCAAGCAGTGGTTTGCCGGAAACAGTTCGGTTCCCACTAACCACCCAGTTGTTGCTGGCCGCGAGCGCGTCAGTGTCAAGACCGATGCGAGCCAAGGCGGCTGCTGCGATCATCTCATTATGAGCCAATGTTCCCAGGACTGCCGGCGAAACAGGCTCGGGTTTCAAGCGTGCTGAGGACGATTTCGATTGGGTGTCTTTGCCGACAACGAGCACGTCGATGGGCGAAATCTCCGGCAACAGCTCAGCTCGTTTTTCCGCAGGTAAAACCGAGAGCGCCTGGCGCATGATATCCAGGCGCCACGTGTCGGAGAGTGCTTCGGAAAATATTTTGATGCATGCGAAGGAATCGGCCGGCGTCCAAGGACGGAAGCTGTAGTTCAAAAGCTGAAATTCCGGCGGCATCGACTTCGGATCGAGCGACGAGGCATAAGCGTTAACACCGCGCGCGTAAGCTTCCATCATCGCGCGCGTTCGTGGTGAGGCGTTCGCCCATTCTGCTTCGGCGACCTGCGCAAAACCGTAGGTGCGATGGAGCTTGTCCTGATCTATCGCGATATTGCCCGGTCCGGCGCCGAGAACTTCCGCAAGCTCGCCGCGCGCTGTGCGACGGAACAGATCGATTTGCCACAGGCGATCCTGAGCGGTGGCGTAACCCTGACCAAAGAAAAGATCTTCGTCGTTCTGTGCCTCGACGTAAGGGATGCCGCGTTCGTCACGCCGGATCGTGATGCGATCTTTAATGCCCTTGATCTGAACCGCGGTCTGTTGCGGCGCAGTTTGGCTCGAGTTCAGAGGGATTACGAGACAAACCAGCGCCAGAAAGAGGACAGCAACGCGTCGCATAGATTTAGTTTCCTTTACCCACAGAGTCCACAGATTGTAGTAAATCTTGTTAATCCTGTAATCCTGTCTTAGAATCCTCCGCAATGAGGCGCCTATTCTTTCTTTTGATCCTCTTGAGCTGCTGTGCTGTTTTCGGCTCCGCGCAGCAACGACCTCTGATCACTGAAGACGTAGACATCATCCCACCGGGAACGATCCGCATCGAAGCCGGCATCGACTTCATGCAAGGCGCGAAGTACACCGTCTCCGGTATCAGAGGCGATCTGACGCGTGTCGGCGTTATCGGTATCAATTTTGGAATGGGACCAAACGTCGAGTTTCAAATCGAAGGCGTGGCGCAGAATTACGTCAGCATCAATTCACGTGGTGTGTCGGCAATTCCTTTAGAGCTTGCGCCGGGAGCGAACTCAACGAATGATACAGGCGACTTCACCCTCGCCGCTAAATTCAAACTGCGCAATGAAACTCGTCGCGGTCCGTCGCTCGGATTTCGCTTTGGCGTCCAGCTTCCGAATTCAAACCAGGCGCGCGGCATCGGCATCAATCAGACAAACGCCTTCGGTTCGATTTTGGTAGGAAAGAAATTCGGACCCGATGGACGCTTTAATACCTTCGGCAATCTAGGCATCGCCATTCTCACGGCTCCGACTGAGCTGTTTTCACAAAACGACGTCATTACATACGGACTCGCCGGGATCTTTCGCATCAACAAACAGTTCAGCGTTGCGGGTGAAGTGAACGGCCGCGCCAACACGCGTCCGGGCAACGGTCCGCTCGGCACTGAATCTTACGGCGAAGCACGACTGGGAATGCAGATCAGAGCGTCGGGACTGCGATTCGATTTCGCCGGCATCAAAGGCCTCACGAGCTTCAGTCCAAACTCCGGATTTACGGTCGGCGTCACTTACGACACACCTTCGGTTTTCGCGCCAGTAAAATAAGCCACAGATCAATGCGGATTTTGATACGGATGTGCATCTGTGTTTTTATAGCCGCCGCATGTACGACTGGTTATTGGCGATTGCAAGGTGGTTGGAAGTAAACGTTATTGGGTTGCCGCTATATTATGCGGCGCCCGCGATGATCATTATTGGGGCGCTTGATTCGTCGCTATTATCTCTGCCTGAAATCAACGATTATCTGGTTGTTGGCCGCTGTATCAAAGATCCGAGCGCCGCGTTTTATTTTCCCCTCTTTGCAGCCACTGGCAGCGTAATTGGATGCAATTTGCTTTACACGATTGTTCGTCGTGGTGGCCAGGCTGTGCTGCGCAAGCGCTTCAAACTGGAACATATAAGGCGTGTTGAGAAAGCATATGAGCGCTTTGGTTTTCTGGCAATCGGCATCCCTGCGATTCTTCCTCCTCCGCTGCCGTTTAAGATCTTCGTCGCCACTGCGGGCGCGCTTGAGTATCCGCGCTGGAAGTTTTTACTGACAGTAATGATTGCGAGATCTTTCCGGTATTACGTCGAGGGCATTCTTGCTGTTTTCTATGGCCGTCGAGTTTTGCTTTTCATGAAAGATAATGGACTTGTTGTGATCAGCATCGTCGCGTCTATCGTACTGATTGGCTTAATTATTTATATCCTTGTTAACCGGCGCCTCAATAAAAATGTAGACTTGAATAAAAGCGCCGAAGAAGTGTTAGAGACTGAAAGGACGCCTGATTGAAATTTATTACTAAATGGCTCACGCGTCTTTCTGAGTATCTGATCACATACGGCGCCTTTGGTCTATTTGCAGTAGCTCTCCTTGATTCCACGTTTGTCCCCCTGCCGAGCAGCGCGGATGCGTTGATGATTCTTCTGTCGACGACGAATCCGAGCTGGATGTTGCTCTACGCGTTCATGGCGACGAGTGGTTCCGCGCTCGGTTGCTGGATTTTGTATTTGATTTCCCGACGGGCTGGCTCACGTGCGCTCAACAGGTTCTCAGAGGCAAAGCAGCAGCGGGTGAAGAATTGGATCGAAAAGTACGACGCGTTTGCCGTGCTCGTAGCGACGTTGCTGCCACCGCCTTTTCCGTTCAAGTTGTTTGTCGTGACGGCGGGCGTGTTTAGATTCAGTTTGGTGCGGTTCATGCTGGCGATCATCGTTGGACGTGCGTTTCGATTTCTGCTCGAGGGGTATCTTGCTGTGCGGTACGGCGCCCAGGCGAAGGAGATTCTGGCGAAGTATTATCCGATTATTGGACTCGGGCTTGTAGTGGTGATCGTGGTGTTTTTGGTGCTAAGACAAAAACTTAAAAGAACGGAAATCGTGACCGATCATCCGTGAAAATCCGCGGCTAATTCTGGAAACTGGAAATTACGCGCTGCTGCGAGATCTTTGATACCGTGTGTCTCTTCGAGTTCTGTGAGTAACAAAAGGAAGATCTCGGCGGTGGCGAGTGCATCGCTGCCCGCGCGGTGACGGCTGACGATTGGGATCGAAAAGTGAGTCGCAATCGTGTCCAGACGGTGATTGGAAAGATCGGGAAACGCACGCCGCGCGAGTCTGACTGTGCAGAGGTGCGGATTCATCATGCGATGTCCCGGATAAACACGCGAGATTTCGTGATTCAGAAAACTCGTATCAAATGGCGCGTTGTGGGCCACCAGCACTGAATCGCTCACGAAATCGAGCAACTGAGGCGCGACATTCGCGAAGACGGGCGCGCTCCTGACCATCTCGTTTGAAATGCCGGTGAGCGATGCGACAAAACGCGGGATCGGGATTTCCGGATTGACGAGTGACAGAAACTTATCGACGATTCTTCGCCCGTGGATTCGATAGGCGCCGAGTTCGATCAAACGATTCGGCGGCATCTTGGCGCCAGTAGCTTCGACGTCAATCACCACGAAGTCGAGGTCTTTCAGCCGTCGTGATTGACGGTCGTCCTGAAGGAGTTCGACGGTGTTGTTCTCGATAATCTTGAAGCGCCGATCGTTTCTGATGAGATCCGCTACGAGTAGTCCGGCAAGTTCATTGTCGATGTGAGAGAGTTTGAAAACCGCGTCAGCGATCTCCGATGCAGCGGCACGTCCGCCGGAGCAGGTCAAAAGGTCGATTGTGTCCTGAACGAGAGTAGAATCAGAAACTAAATTCGGATAAGGCGGCATTCGCGTCGAATTGTAGCATGTACCTATTGAACGAGGTAAGAAATTGAACGCTGAACACGTGATCGATCAATTCAGAACGACCGGCGCATTGCTGGAAGGTCATTTTCAACTTTCAAGCGGCTTGCATAGCACGGTCTATTTACAGTGTGCGCTCGTGCTTCAGTTTCCTGACAAGGCTGAAGCATTCGGACGAGCGATCGCGGAGAAGTTTCAGGGGCAGGGAATTCAGCTCGTTGCGTCGCCTGCGATCGGTGGAATCGTTATTGGTCATGAAGTCGCGCGCGCGTTAGGTGCGAGGTTTATATGGACCGAACGCGAAGCGGGCCACATGACGCTGCGTCGCGGTTTCACTGTTTCAACGGGTGAAAAGACTCTGGTTGTTGAAGACGTTGTCACAACCGGTGGTTCAACTCGCGACACAATTGAAGCGCTCGAAAAAGCTGGGGCAGATGTAGTTGCAGCAGCGTCGATTATCGATCGATCGGCGGGGAGTGCGGACGTCGGTGTGCCGCTTACGGCGCTTACATCGCTGAGAGTATTGTCGGTTGAAGCTGATGTTTGTGACGCGTGTAAGCTCGGCGAGCCTGTGGTGAAACCGGGTAGTCGCACCCAGAAAGTTTAGAAATGGGCGCCACCTTGGAGTGCGCCAACTTGTTGGCGCTTTAGTATGTTTACCAAAGCGGTGACAAGTCACCGCACTCCAAAGAGACCATGAATTATAAGCTTCTGCTTCAATACGACGGCACAGAATTCCACGGCTGGCAGATTCAGGAAGATCTAAGGACCGTTCAGGGTGAGTTGACACAAGCGCTGTCGTTGATCGATGGCCGCAGCGTTAACGTTCATGGATCAGGTCGCACCGACGCCGGAGTACATGCAGAAGGACAGGTCGCGAGCGTCGAGATTCAACGTGAGATCTCGACTGACAAACTGCGCGCTGCGATCAATGCGAACATTAGTAAAGATGTCCGCGTGCTGGCTGTCGAGACTGTCCCAGACGATTTTCACGCGCGTTATTCCGCACTCGAGAAGACATACGTTTATAGAATCGTCAATGAACCTGTAATATCGCCGTTCTGGTGGCGTTATGTACATCAGGAGGCGCGTCCGTTGGATCTCGCGAAAATGAGAAACTGTGCGGAGTTATTTCTCGGCAAGCACGATTGGACAGCATTCTCGGCAGCACAATCGGATGTTGAGGATCGCATTCGCACAGTCACCCAGGTGGAAATCAGCGAAAGAGCAGACGAACGTTCTCGTAGCTCGCTGATTGAGATTCGAGTTAGCGCTGAAGGCTTCTTACGCTACATGGTGCGAGCGATTGCCGGAACGCTGATGGCCGTTGGGCGCGGCGAACTCGACCGCGATGCGATCCTCGCGGCCGTCGAGACAGGCGCTCGGCCAACGGCAGCCGTCACGGCGCCAGCTTGCGGTCTCACCTTGCTTTCGGTTCGCTATCAATGATAGGTCATATAGTCCAATTCTTATGCTTTCTGATTTCTCCGGCGTAGTTCAAAAAGGTACACGAGAAGAGGCGCTGCTAGCTGCGGTAGCCTGGGATCGATTGCCGCGTCACGTGGCGATCATCATGGACGGCAACGGGCGCTGGGCCGCTCAACGCGGGCAGGCTCGTATCGCCGGTCACAAAGCAGGCGTCGAAGCTGTGCGGGCCGCCGTCGATACGGGCGCGCGTCTGGGTCTCGGTGCGCTCACGCTATATGCGTTTTCAACTGAGAACTGGAAAAGACCGCGTTACGAAGTTGATGCATTGATGCGCATGTTGCGGCGTTACCTGCGACTCGAGCTTGATGAGATCGATCGTCAGAACATCAAGTTTCAGGCGATTGGAAGAATCGGCGCTCTCTCCGAGAGCGTTCGTAACGAAATTCAGCGTGCTACCGAACAGACCTCTCGAAATAAAGGAATGGTCCTGTCCGTAGCGTTGAACTACGGTGGACGCGCCGAGATTGTCGATGCAGCACGAGCGGCAGTGAGGCGACTAGTCGACGAAGGCAGCCGTCCCGATGAGTTGACTGAAGAACGGATCGCGAACGAGCTTTACACGCGCAATCTGCCGGAACTCGATCTGCTCGTACGGACCAGCGGTGAACTAAGGATCTCAAACTTTCTACTCTGGCAGAGTGCTTACAGTGAGATCTACGTCACCGAAACCCTCTGGCCCGATTTCCGTCGCGTCCATCTGCTCGAAGCAGTGGTTGACTACCAGCGTCGCGACCGGCGCTTTGGCGGACTGAAGCTCGTGGTTTCCAAGAAATAGGGCGCCTCCTTGGAGTGCGCCAACTTGCTGGCGCTTTGGTATGTTACCAAAGCGGTGACAAGTCACCGCACTCCAAGGAGGCGTTCGATTTCCTGGTACTAGACTTTGTCTAGACATTTAAACAACTAATGCAAAGAATCCTGACCGCCGTCGTTGCTTTACCCCTCATTATCGTTTCAATTTTGATTCCCTGGTTATGGTGGCTATTTGTTGCGCTCGCCGCAGCGGCAATGGTCATCGCACTTTGGGAGTTTTACCTCCTCGCCAAAAAACTAAAATTAAAACCAGACGCTGCGGCCGGTTACCTCGCTGGCGCGGCGATCATCACGGTCGCGACACTGACACCGCAAAGCGATCCGGGCATCAATGTTTTGCTTTTTATGTTCGTAATCATTGTATTGACTGCCGGCACGCTGATCGCGGCGACTCTTCGTGGCGCGCCGTTCGATACGATGCTCGCTTCCGCTGGCGCCACAATCCTCGGCGTCCTTTATATCCCCCTTCTCGGCAGTCATCTAGTTTCACTGCGCACAGGTTTCGATCAAACTCTGTCCGCGCACTTGCTGTCGTTCTTCTTCCTCGTCCTGATGGGAGCAGATGCGGGCGCGTACTACGTCGGGCGCGCCCTGGGAAAACACAAACTCGCGCCCTCAATCAGTCCGGGCAAGACCTGGGAAGGCGCGATCGGCGGCGTCATCGCGGCCCTCGCCATGGCCGCACTCGCACACTTTTGGTTCTTTCGTGAACTGCCACTGAAATATATTCTTCCCCTCGCCGTTATCATGACGGTGGTTGGAATCTTCGGAGACCTCGCCGAAAGCGCACTCAAGCGAGGCGCCGGTGCAAAAGACGCCGCCAGCATTCTCCCAGGCCATGGCGGTCTGCTCGATCGGCTCGATAGCTTGCTCTTCAATGCGCCCCTCATCTACTATTTTGCACGCTTCTACTTCCAAGGCTGATCGCTAGCGAAGGAAAGCTCATGACCACGAAAAAGATCGTTCTGATGGTTGGCGGAGTGGTCGTGGTGCTTGCGTTTCTGGTGATCTGTTTTGCGGGCGCAATTGTCGGTTTTGCTTTGTATCAGATCGGCAACAGTGAAGCCGCGGCAAAAGCAAAGGATTTTCTGCGGAGCAGTGAAAAACTAAAGGCCGAAACAGGCCCAGTAAAGGATTTCGGCAGTATAGTTACGGGAAGCGTTAATCTTCACAACGGCAATGGCGATGCGACCTTGCATTTGAAAGTGATCGGCGATCGCAAGACCGTTAACGCAACCGTTGAGCTCGTCCTCGTAAGAGGCGGCACGTGGCGCGTGAGTTCTGGTTCATACGTCAACGAGGCCGGTCAAACAATCGAACTTCTCGACCCCTACGACACAAAAACACTGATCCCCCGCTTGATTGCATGACGGAAACAACAAACACTACTGGAGTTGCGATTCTTGGTTCCACGGGGTCCATCGGATGCAACAGTCTTCGAGTTATTGAGTCTTTGGCATCGAGGGAAATGCGCGTCGTTGCGCTCGCAGCGGGAACTAATGTCGAGCGTCTCGCCGATCAAATTGCAGCACACTTGCCGGAAGTAGTTTCGGTAGACACGGAAACTGCCGCCCACGATCTGCGTGGACTGCTTTTCGCTCGAGATATCGATCTGCCGCGCATCGTCATCGGCGAAGCCGGACTTATTGAAGTTGCAACTCACCCACAGGCGGACTGCGTCATTTCTGCAACCGTCGGCGCCGTCGGTTTTGTTCCCACACTCAAAGCACTGGAAATGGGCAAGCGCGTCGCACTCGCCAACAAGGAAACTCTCGTAATGGCGGGCGAGTTGATGACTCAAGCCGCGCGGAAATCAGGCGCTGAGTTATTGCCCGTGGACTCGGAACACAACGCTTTGCACCAGTGTTTGAGAGGCGAGCGATACGAGGAAGTGCGACGGATCATTCTCACTGCGTCAGGTGGACCATTTCGCACGAGAAACAAAGCGGAAATGAAACTTGCGAGTGTCGCGGAGGCGATGCAGCACCCAACCTGGAACATGGGCGCGAAGATCACGATCGATTCAGCCACGTTGATGAACAAGGGCCTCGAGGTCATCGAAGCACACTGGCTATTTGGATTCGCACCGGAAGCGATCGACATTATCGTTCATCCCGAGTCAGTGGTGCACTCGATGATTGAGATGGTCGATGGTTCAGTGATTGCACAGATGGGGGTTACGGACATGCGTCATGCGATCCAGTATGCACTCACGTACCCCGAGCGACACGAATGTCAATTGCCGCCCCTGAACTTAACTTCGATTTCGGGTCTTCACTTCGAAACTCCCGATCTTGATCGTTTTCCGTGCATATCTCTCGCATACCGAGCGTTGAGGGAGGGAGGTACGCTTCCGGCGGCGATGAATGCTGCGAATGAGGAGGCAGTGAGTGCTTTTATCAACGAGCGAATCTGCCTGACCGAGATTTCGGAAGTGATTGAGACCGTGATGAATGGTCATTCAAATCAACCTGCGAATGACATTCAAACCATCCTCGAAGCCGATCACCAGGCGCGACGGGCCGCAGTTGCTGCCATCGAAAAACTTGCCAACGCCACCGTATAAAATGGACGCCCCTTTGGAGTGCGGTAACTTGTTACCGCTTTGGTATGAAAGCGCCAACAAGTTGGCGCACTCCAGGGAGGCGCACAATCTCGTGTGCTTTTTGGGCTTCTTTGTGGCGCAAAGTTTAGGTACACTCGTTTGCAACCCGACCGAAATTGGTCGAGTCTAAACGTGGTTGGTTTACGTAAGACGTTTACGTAAGACTAAGAGAAGAAGGCGCTGAATGACTTATCTCATCTACATATTGGCATTCATATTCATACTGGGCTCTGCTGTTGTCCTTCACGAATTTGGTCACTTTATCGTCGCCAAACTCTTCAAAATCCGCGTTGAGACGTTTTCCGTCGGGTTTGGTCCTCGCCTATTCGGCAAGAAATGGGGTCATACGGACTACCGGCTCTCGGCAATACCGCTTGGTGGCTATGTAAAACTGGGTGGCGATGAGTCAAACGCTCCGCTCGAAGGCGAAAGCGCCCCGGACATTCCGCCCGAGGAGATGTTCAACCTGCGACCGCGATGGCAGCGCATCATGGTGGCGCTTGCCGGGCCGGTAATGAATATCCTGACGGCCCTGGCGATCCCGTTTGCGGCAGCGTTTATGTACGGGGTTCCGGCAACTCCTTCGCCGGTTGTTTATTACGTTGAGCCCGGCGGCGCCGCAGAAAAGGCTGGTTTCCAGCCAGGCGACCGAATTATCTCGTTTAACGGCACAGGAGATCCATCGTGGGACGTTATCACTGGCGATGCCCTGCTTTCGCCGGATCAGGCGTTGCCGGTAGTCGTAAATAGAAACGGCTTGGAAGTCACGCTAACAATCACGCCGACCAAACGTGTAGAAAATGGAGAGGCCGCCGGCACGCTCGATTTCATCCCTGACTACGGTGGATTGCCGGTAATTGTTGGCACTGTCGCGCCCGATTCACCTGCGGCTGCCTCAGGCCTGAAGGAAGGTGATCGTTTCGTCACAATCGGCGGTCAGGACGTGAGGAGTTCTGGACAGGTTACTGAGTATGTTCGCACTCACGATAAAGAAAAAATCGCGATCACTGTTGAGCGCAACGGTCAAACCGTTCAGCTGATGACTGATGAACGTCGGGTTAACGGCAACAGATTAGGATTTACTGTCTCGGAACGATTTCCGTTGCACGCCGCGACTGTTGCATCAGCAGGCAAGTACGCTTACAACCAAAACATCCAGATTCTGCGCTTGACGGGCAAAGCCCTCGGACAAGTGTTCACCGGTGAGCGATCGGTTCGTAATACGTTGTCGGGGCCAATTGGAATCTACCAGGCAACGCAAAAATCGATTGAGAGGCTAGGCTGGGACGGGGCGTTCGGAATGCTCGGTTTTCTCAGTCTGAATCTCGGTATCTTCAACCTGTTACCAATTCCTGTTCTTGATGGCGGCGCCATCTTTCTCCTCCTGATCGAGGGACTTCTTGCTCTCATAGGTTTGTCGATCTCTACCGCGGTCCGCGAGCGTATTCAGCAAGTCGGCTTTGTGATGGTGTTACTGTTGATGGTGTTCGTACTCAGTAACGACTTCCTGAAGTTGATTAGTGGTAGAAATCCCGAGCCGGAGAAACCACCGGCTACTGCCCCGGCAAAATAGCTAATGCGCACTACGCGACCAGTTCAGGTCAAGCATATTCAAATCGGTGGTGGTGCTCCCGTAGCGATTCAGTCGATGACAAAGACTGATACCGCTGATGTGGGCGCCACTGTAGCTCAAATCGAAGAGATGGTCCGCGCCGGCTGCGAAATCGTCAGGCTTGCAGTGCCTGACAATGACGCCGCGGTCGCGTTGAAAGAGATCCGGAAACGTGTGCCGGATGTTCCGATCGTCGCCGACATTCACTTCCACTACAAACTCGCCTTGCTGGCGCTCGAGGCGGGCATCGACAAGTTGCGACTGAACCCCGGGAACATCGGTTCTCACGAACGTGTTCGCGAAGTCGTGCGCGCAGCACAGGTGCAGAGAGTGCCGATTCGTATTGGTGTAAATGGTGGGTCACTCGAAAAGGATCTGCTGAAGAAGTACGGCACTGCGACTCCCGAAGCGATGGTTGAGTCGGCAATGCGTCATATACAGATTCTCGAAGACCTCGATTTCACTGACATCATCGTCTCGCTGAAAGCTTCCGACGTGCACCGGACGGTCGCGGCGTATCGACTGCTGGCGCAGAAAGTCGACTATCCGTTTCATCTCGGTGTTACGGAAGCCGGGACGTCGTTCAGTGGTACGGTGAAGTCATCGATTGGTCTCGGCATACTGTTGCATGAGGGAATTGGAGACACGATCAGAGTGTCGCTGGCAGCAGAGCCGCAGGAAGAAGTTCGCGTAGCGTGGGAGATTGTTAAATCGCTTGGATTGCGAACACGTGGCGTGACGGTTGTTGCGTGTCCGACGTGTGGGCGTCTCGACGTTGATAATTTTGTCGGCATCGTGACGGAGATCGAGCGCCGCCTCGCGCACATTGAGGAGCCGTTACATCTTTCGATCATGGGATGTGCGGTTAATGGTCCCGGCGAGGCTCACGATTCCCAACTCGGAATCACGTTTGGTCGTGGTGTGGGGATGATCTTCAAAGACGGCGTGCCGATGCGCAAGGTCGCTGGTGAGAATATTGTCGAAGCATTCGTAATGGAGACGGAGAAACTACTTGCTGAAATAAAAAATCCGTAACAAATCCGTGTTTATCTGTGTTACCTGATTTTTATTCGCTTCGGAGCAGCAACGTCGCCCGCCATTACCAGGAACAACGCATCCGTCGTAATCTTCCGATTCACGTTAACAATAAGCTGCTCCCGCACGTATTCGATCTGCAAAATCCACTCGCCCGCACGGCTTGAATCCATCTTTTGAGCCACTTCGCGCAGCTCAGGCAACAGATCTTCATTCACGAGCTGAGACGGCTCTACGCCGAGCGACAACATCCAGGCATCACGAATCAGCGTCTCAAGCACGTCGAGTCGTTCTTCAAACTCTTCCTTGTACTGCGCTTCGTTCAGTTGTTCCGCTGAACGCAGCAACTGCGCACGATCTTCACTGACCACAAGTGCGTTGAGCACCTTGAGCATCGCTTTTCGTTGCGAGGTGAATGTCACGAGATCGCCGGCCAGGGCTCGTCCCATGCTGCCGCCTGCGGCACGCGCGCGTAGCCGTGCTGTCTTCTTGTCCGCGAGATTGTTATTGACTAAGTGGCTTTCTATTTCTTCTGGCATCAAGGGGGAGAAACGAATCATTTGACAACGCGAGAGGATTGTCGGCAGAAGCATTGCCGGACGCGCGGTGATCAAGATCAGATGCGATGTTCTCGGCGGTTCTTCAAGAACTTTGAGCAGCGCATTAGCGGAGTTATCGTTGAGCTTGTCAGCTTCATCGATCAGAAAAACACGTGCTTTACCTTCAAACGGCCGAAAGTTGGCCTCTTTCTCAATCTGTCGCATCTGCTCGACGCGCAACACGCGTTTCGGCGCCACGACGAGTCCAACGTCCGGATGGTCTGTCCAGATTATTTGTGTCCATTCATCAGCATCTTCACGTTGCGGATAGTTCAACTTCGTAATCCGGACGCAGGATGAGCAGACTCCACAAGCTTCGTGATCCTTCGGTGTGCGGCAGTTCAACGCGCGCGCGACTTCGAGTGCAAAGCGCTTCTTGCCGATGCCTTCTTCACCCGTGAACAGCATGGCGCCGGGAAGCCGGTCATTAACCAGCAATCGTTTCAGCGCCGCTTTGACTCGAGAGTTTCCGGTGAGTTCGTCAAACATACTTCATGGCCAGATGGCCTCTGCTTTGGAGATAGGGGATGATGATTTCTCTCAGGCGCTCCTGCGTTCTTTCCACTGGTCCGCTAGTGTCGATCAACTTCACGCGCTCGGGTTCCCTGAGCGCGATTTGTAAGTAAGCATCACGCACGCGAGTGTGAAAGTCGGCAGCCTCGATATCCAGACGATCGCGTGAGAGCTTGCCTGAGTTTTTTCCAGTCGTGCGTCGTGCCGTGCGATTAGTCGACTCTTCAATCGAGAGGTCAAAGAGCAGCGTTAGATCGGGTTTGAGTCCATCAGTAGCCAGTTGCACGATCTGCGAAATCAGTTCCGGCGAGAAACCTCTTCCGGCGCCCTGATATGCGACTGTAGCATCGGCATATCGATCCGAAATCACCACTTGTCCGGCTTCCAGAGCAGGACGCAGCTTGCGTCGCACGTGTTGTGCGCGGTCGGCGGCGAAGACCAGGAGTTCGGTCAGGGGATCGACTTCCTCCATCGCGTCGAGCAATGCTGCTCGCAGTCGCAGCCCGAGAGTCGTTCCGCCGGGTTCGCGTGTCAGAAGCGGATCACAACCGTTGGCGCGCAGGAAATTGCCCAGTAGTCGTAACTGAGTCGATTTCCCACTGCCGTCGATACCTTCAAAAGTAATGAAAGTTCCAGGCACAGGTCCTCACAAACCTTGGTAAAAATACTAAAGCGCCAACAAGTTGGCGCACTCCAAGGAGGCGCTCAAATCCTTTCGTTAACTCTTGTGCAAAGCGCGGGCGACAGTGTAATCGAATCTTACGCCTCAGGCGAATGGGTGTCAGAACTGCGGACTTCTCGCGGGTTTGTTTCGGCGTTAGTCTGCGAATGCAGTTCGCCGGTAGCGCGTCTCGCTTGTGAGATGGTGGAGATGGCGTGTTTGAAAATCAGTTGTTCCTGAGACCCGGATTCCAGCAGCACCGAGAACTTATCAAAGCTGCGAATACGGCCCGTCAGTTTGGCCCCATTCAAGAGGTACACGACCACGGAAGTTTTCTCACGCCGTACCGTGTTGAGAAACGCGTCCTGGATGTTTTGTGGTGCCTGTTTACCGTCCGACATGCTTGAAACCTGGGGGTGAATTATAGATCGCGCGGTTGCAATGAGATTACAACAGGGATCTTTGCATTACAAGAGATTGGCGGAGATGTGAGAGAAAGGTGATTATTTGGACCGCGGGCCAGCCGCGAGAGTTTCCAGAACCGATTGCAAAGTGCGGTTTTCCTCGCCAAAACCCTCAAACCACTCGACATCTGCTTCATGGCGAAACCATGTCAATTGGCGTTTGGCGTAGTGGCGTACGTCGAGTTTGGTCTGTTCGATCGCACTCTCAAGGTCGCGTTTGCCCTGCAAGAATTCGACAACCCGGCGGTATCCGTGTGCTCCAAGTGCGTTTGAACTGGGTGAGAAGCCATGGTCCAGCAGTGCGCGAACTTCCTCAACCAGACCGGCGCGGAAGTGTTGCTCGGTACGTTCGTTGATTCGTTTGTATAGTTCCGCACGCGGGGAATTGAGGGCGAGGATGCGCAGCCGGCGCGAACTTTCGTGCGGTTCGGGTCGAACTGGCTGCTGGTCCACAATCGATTGGCCGGTTTGGAAATAGACCTCGATGGCTCTTTGCACGCGTGGCCAGTCGCGTGGGAACAGTTGTGCGGCGGCGTCCGGGTCGATACGATTCAGGAGTCGATGCAGGTGTTCAGCGCCGTGTTTTTCGCGCAGACGATTAAGACGTTGGCGCAGTGATTCGTCTGTTGGTGGAGAGGCGAAGAATGGTTGGCGAAGGGCGCGTAAGTAGAAACCTGTGCCGCCGACGAGGAGGGGAACGCGGCCGCGGTTCTCGATTTCTTCAATCTTCTTTGCGGCTTCGCGAGCCCATTCGCCGGCGGTGTAGTTGATGTCAGGCGAGACAAAATCGATCAGGTGATGAGGGACGCCTTTGCGTTCGTCGAGTGGTACCTTGGCTGTGGCAATTTGAATCTCTTTGTAGACCTGGACCGAGTCGCAGTTGATTATTTCGCCGTTGATGTGCAGGGCGACTTCGATTCCGAGTGTGCTTTTGCCGGATGCGGTGGGACCAACGATAGCGATTACAGGGTTCACATACGGAAAAGTATCACGGCCCAGATGAGGGCGAGTAGCAGAAGAGCCCCGACGAGTTGGTTGCGAGAGAAATTCATGGACAGGATTAACAAGATTTTCAGGATTCACAAGATTCATCTTGTAAATCTTGTTAATCCTGAAAATCCTGTCTAATACATCCGACTAATCTCAATACCCGAATAGTACGCTTTAAGTATCTGCTCCGACGTCCAGCCTTGTTTCGCGAGTCCGTAGGCGCCGACCTGGCACATTCCCACGCCGTGTCCCCATCCACGCCCGACAAATCTAAACTCAGTCACGCGTCCGGCATCATCATATTCGCGATCGATGACGAAGAGTTGTTCCCGCAAGCCGAGCGCTGAACGAATGCGACCACCACGAACATGAGCCGTTCCGTTGGTCCCGACAATCTCGAGATCGGTAACTCTGTGAGACGCACCACGCGACACGACACGCAGATCGACAATCGACCCAATCCCTTTCGCCGCACGCGCCAAACGCGCCTGAACCTGCGCGGGGCTTAATCCTTTGGTCCAATTGGAGAATGGCGAAAAACGATCAGCCGCCGCACCGTTTGGGGCAGGCCTAACTTCGAGAAAATCAATCTGCCCGTTGGGCGCGAGATGATAAATAACCGGTTCACCACCGACGAGTGCCACCGACGAAACCGCGTAAGGACGCTCGCCGAGATATCGAAACAGAAATGCGTCAGCGTTGACTCTGATCGGTTGATCCTTGCCTTTGGAGCGAAGAATCAGTTGTCCGTCACTCGTCGGACGCGCGTTGGCTTTCTGAAGTTGCAGTAGATTGCGCGCTTCGAGAAGCCGAGCGATCGCATGTAACACACGCGCGCGCGTCAAAGGGATTCGTGGTCGGAGGGTCGCATCCGGATAAACTGAAAGATGCCCATCACGCAGCAACATCGCGAGATCCGCACGATTCTGCGCGGGCACATCCTGAGCATCCTTCACGGCCAGCAGGTAATCGGCGTCAGCATCATTAAGCAGTGATCCAGCGCGGCTCTCGCCAAAGACAGCAGCAGAGAGTGCGGTGGCAAAAGCAGGTGGTCGATTAACATCCTGCGCAACAACCGGCATCGTCTGTCGCGCAACACGCGCCACATTCGCGAGCCAGTTATGCACTTCGCCCACGGTCGCATCACCAGAAAGCCACGCATCCGAAACACGCTCACGCAACGTGCCGAAATTCTGCGTCAGTAAAAGACTGACGTCGCGTGCGAGCACAACGTTCGCATCATCCTGCAACTCGGCAGGCTCGCGCGAGGTCTTGATCACAAAGCGATCGAACGTCGCGCCTTCAGCCGTGCATTCGCGCGCACGAAGATAAGGGACCGCTTCGTTGAAGATCTTTTCCGAGTCTTCTGTGCGACCACCGCAGGTTGACGTGTAGAGCGCGTTAATCGGTTCGCCGTTGTAAGTGGCGATCATACCGCGCGTTTCATCGACAGCGCGTGTCGAGAGCGGGTTTTCAGAAGTAAGTCCGCGGTACACCTGCGAGCGGGTAGTTGGCAGGATGTCGAAACCCTGCGACATGAATTGTCCGCGATTCTTGAGTGCGTAAGTGCGAGCGGCGATTGCCTGTGCCTTCAAAGCCTCGATCGCGGGATAGCCTCCGGGCGAAAGCTCGTTTGCTACGACGCCGCGCACGTAGTCTTCAAGTCCCAGTTCATTCACAACCGTCAGATTGCCGCGCAAGTTTGTGAACACTTCAATACGGCCGCGATACGGTTTGTCGTTGAAACGCACCGGCGCGTTCTTCTCGTCGTCAGAAGCAAAGGCGACTGGAGCACTCGAACTGAAGATGGTTCCGGTTGTAGATGAAGTGACAACTTCGCGAGAAGGCAATGATGAACGCGACGTTAATCGAACCGGACTGGTGTTGTTGCTTGCGGGCGCTTGTGTTTGTGCGACTGTTTCCTTTCCTTCAATCGTCGCATCGAAACCCGCTGCTTCAAGCCGCGCTCGGATCTCTTCAGCTTCTTCGCGCGGATGCGTGGTTCCGATCACCATGCCCCACGTCTTCGTTTCGGTGTCGTAGATTGTGTGCGCGTCTTCGCCGGCTGCTTTCTGGATTTCTTTCTCGTTCTCTTCCGCCTCTTCACGCGTTGCTGCGCCGCCGACAATCACTCGAAATTTTGCGTCGTCGGCAACGGTTTGTCGTGGAGACAACAGTCGCGGATCGACACGAACTCGCGAAGTGTCCATGGCCGTCAGAGTCGAGCCACCACCACTTGCATTCATCAGATGGCCCGTAGTTGAGATAACGGCAGAACGCGCGTCGGTTGTTAGCGCGACACGGATCATTGGTTCGGGACCGGTTGTAGTTGTCAGAGCCGGTGAAGAAATGATTGGAGTTGCCGCAGACGGAGGCGTCCAAACAGGCTGCGTGCGCCGCGGCCGTGTTTCTTGTTGTTGAGCAGATGCGATGGGGAGAAAAAGCGACTGCGCAAGCAGTAATGTGATGACTCGCCGAACGAGGGGACTACACATCATGCGGATACTACTACAAATCCGCGTAATCTGTGGATCAGGAATAACACTATTCCCACGAGCACCAACTATGTGGTATAGACGTGCAACCCCCGGTAGCAAAGAATAAGCGGCAGCGGCTTTTAGGTTGTCCAGAGAAATCAGGAGGCCCAACGGTCCTCATGAGGAAGACTACTTCCCAAAGCGTTCCGTTTCTTGCGACCGCGGCGTTTGTCTCGGCGTTGCTGGTTGTCTCGTGTCTGCCACAGCCGCCGGCCGAAAGCGGCGATATCACCATCACGTTTTACGGTTTCTCGGTGATGAAAGAGTCACTCGAGAAGGCTATCTTTCCTGGTTTCGCCGCCAGATGGAAACAGACACACGGCCAGATTGTGCAGTTCCAGTCGTCATTCGCCGGGTCGGAAACCGTTACTAACCAGATCCTGCAGGGGGCGCCCGCAGAAGTTGCGATTTTCTCAATTGAACGCGACCCGCAACGACTCAAACAAGCCGGATTTGTCACTTCCGACTGGCATTCATTGCCGGGTCAGGGAATCGTCAATAAAACTCCCTTCGTGATCATCGTGCGCCAGGGAAATCCGAAGGGCATACGTGATTTTTCGGATCTTGCGAAACCGGGAATTCGGTTGATCCATCCCGATCCGATCAGTTCCGGCGGCGCGCAGTGGTCCATACTCGCGATCTACGGATCAGAGTTGAATAAGTCAACGAAGGAATCAGGCGAGCCTGATAAAGGCCGCGCGCTGCAAACGCTGCGAGCAATCTGGAAGAACGTGTTCTCGACGCCCGGATCTGCACGCGAGGCACGAACGACTTTCGAGCTCGGCAATGGCGATGCTTTGATAACTTACGAACTCGAAGGATTGCTGATGAAAGAAGCCAAGACGCCGATCGAAGTTGTGACGCCGCAATCGACGATCTTCAGCGAGCATCCTGCGGTGGTGATCGATAAGAATGTAACGGCAGCAAAGCGCGCTGTGATCGACGCTTTCATGCTGTATCTCTGGAGCGACGAAGCGCAGCAGGCGTTCGTTAAGTTTCATTTTTATTCAAGTACGAACGACGCTTTCAATCAGGCTAATCCGAATTTTGGTCATATCGAGATGCCGTTCACGATTGAGTATTTTGGTGGTTGGGAGAAGGCGTACCCGGAAGTGATTGAACAAATCTTTCGGGATCAGGTGCAGAAGAAGTAGGGGACAGGATTAACAAGATTTTCAGGATTCACAAGATGCATCCTGTAAATCATGCAAATCTTGTTAATCCTGTGAAGCAATGACATGAGTACTGTAGCTCCAGCAATGCGTCACGTCCGCGGGTTCGATGTTGTTCGACCGCTCAGCATCGGCATGCTCATTTTCATGATGCTGCCGCTCGTCTTTCTGCCGCTCGCATCAATTTTCATCTTCGGCACCAGCAACGGGCTCGATAAATTCTGGGCCGCACTGATGCAACCGGAAGCGATCTTTGCCCTGAAGCTGTCGATGGCGACAAGCTTCTGGGCCACCGTCTTCAACGTGATCTTCGGGCTCTTCGCTGCATACGTCCTCTCGCGTTACAACTTCCTGGGCCGCAACGCTCTTATCGTCACGATTTCCCTGCCGACCGCAATCCCAACCGCCGTCGCAGGCTTCGCATTGCTCTTGCTCTGGGGACCATACGGCACGCTTGGACGACTGTTATCACCACACGGTGTTCAAGTCATGTTCACTGCGGGCGCGATCATCCTCGCAAATATCTTCGTGACTTTCCCGCTCGCGTTCGGAGTTATCAAACCCGTCTTCGACACCATGAGCCGATCGCTCGAAGAAGCTTCGGCGACTATCGGCGCCACTCGCTGGCAGACTTTCTGGTACGTGACACTTCCATCGCTGCGTGGCGCAATCGTTTCAGGTGCATTGCTGACATTTGCACGTGCGGTCGGCGAATTTGGCTCGACGATCCTGGTGTCAGGAAATCTCGCGGGACGAACACAAACGGCGCCCCTGTACATCTTTGCAAAGTTCAACGAGGGCCAGATCGAAGCGGCAAACGCGATCGCGATTGTGCTCGCACTTTTTTCATTTCTGATTTTCAGCGTGCTCTTTCTGGCACGCGATTGGCTTGATGTCGACTGAGGCATGATGGTGAAGGCTAAAGAGACATTGATTCCAAAGGTTGTCGAACCGGCGTCGTCGTACACACCGTCGTCACCGGCCGCCGCCAGTGTGACAGGACTCAGTAAACGCTTCGGACAGGCCAGCGTGCTTGAGGACATCAGCTTCGACGTCGCTGAAGGTGAAGTGCTGGTGTTGCTTGGCGCCTCGGGTAGTGGCAAGACGACAATCCTGCGCATCATGGCGGGTTTGGAAATGCCTTACACGGGCAAAGTGATCCTTCACGGCAAAGACGTCACTGAGCTTCCGGCGCGCGAACGCGGTGTCGGCGTCATCTTCCAATCGTACGCGTTGTTTCCGAAGATGACCGTCGAAAAGAACATTGGTTATGGGTTGCGAATCCGGAAACGAAAGCGCAAAGAGATTCGCAAGACCGTGAACGAGCTGCTTCAGTTGGTCCAACTCGAAGAACACCGCAAGAAGTATCCGTCACAACTTTCAGGCGGGCAGCAGCAGCGCGTGGCGATTGCGCGCACGCTCGCTTACAACCCCGAAGTGCTGTTATTTGACGAGCCGTTTGGTGCGCTCGACACGCAGACGCGCGTTCACCTCCGTCGCGAAATTCGAGCGCTGCTGAAGAAGGTGAACGTGCCGTCGATCTTTATAACTCACGATCAGGAAGAAGCTCTCGAACTCGGCGATCGTGTGGCTGTGCTCAACGTGGGCCATATCGAACAGATTGGAACGCCGTTTGAGATTTATAACCAGCCGGCGACCGAGTATGTCGCGACATTTCTCGGCGCCGCGAATGTGCTCGATGCGGTGGTACGAAACGATTACCTGGAAGTCGGTTCGGCGCAGATTGCCGGAACGTTTGATAGAGAAAAGTTCAAACAGGGCGACTGCGTGAAGATAGTCTTTCGACCGGAAGACGTTTCGTTGAGTCGTGATCGTGGCGACCTTGTGCGCGGGCCGTCTCGTCTCGGGAAGGCGCTTATCGAGGAGATTGCTTTTGTCGGCGCTTATGAGCGCGTTCGTTTGCGAATGGAAGTTGCGGAGGAATGCAAAACTGACGAGACTCCATATTATTTGACCACTCAGCCACCGGAGAGACAGTCGACGAAATCGATTATTGCCACGCGACCGAAGCCGGAAGCGAGCGCCACGCGATTACACGTTGGCGAGCGGGTTGTGGTAGCGCTGACATCATTCACAGTCTTGCCGTCAAAGGGCGCGAGTTGAGAAGAATCCTCTGCGTTATTCTATTTATTTGTGCGCTGAGTAGCCTCGCCTCAGCGCAAGCAGTAATCCCACGCCAGAGTGACAATCAACTGTGGACCGACGTTCAACTGGCGGTTCCGGTCACGAAGCATTTTGATTTCAACATTCTCGGTGGGTTGCGTTTGGGTCGTGATATCAGCCATCCCGTCGACGAACGTGTTGGCGTAGGTTTCACTTTCCGCTGGGGACAGTATTTCACTGTGTCGCCGAACTATCTGCACATTGGCATGCAGCCGTTTCGCGGACGCAAGATTTGGGAGAATCGACTGACGGTGCCCGTCACGCTTCGGTTTACCGCCGGTAAGTGGAGGTTTAGTGATCGGAACCAGTTTGAGCGACGCATAAGAAATTCAGGAGCGAGGGCGACGCGGTATCGCAACCGGTTTCAAGTTGAGCATCCAATTGGTTCAGCAAAGTGGGCCCTGTCGTTGTTTGTCGCCGAGGAAGTGTTTTACGACTGGAGCGTCGACCGCTGGGTGCGCAATCGCTTCTCAGTTGGTGGGATTAAGGTCTTCAATAAACACTTCACCCAAGATTTTTATTATCTCCGGCAGAACGATGGATTGAGCCTTCCCGGAGATCTGAATGTCCTTGGAACCACGTTGAGGTTCAGACTATAGGGTTGGTTTCACGCAAAGGCGCAAAGATGCAAAGGAAAAGGGCGTTCTTCTTTGCATCTTTGCGCCTTTGCATGAAACTTTATTTTAGAGCCTTGATCGCCAGACCATTAAACTCGCGCCGCACCGCATTAATGTTCGTAAACGGCAGCGCGTGGGCGTGGGTGCGATTGGTGAGGAGAATGAAAACGCGCCGGTGGCGCGGATCGATCCAGACGCACGTGCCGGTGAAGCCGTTGTGACCAAAACTATCTGGAGGAAGATCGACCCCTCCGGACGAGTCTTTCGACGCGGCCAGTTGCCAACCGATCGACCGCGCCTCCTCCAATTCCGGCGTCATATTCTCTCGAAACATCTGGCACGTTTCCGGCTTGAGCAACTTCGTTGACTCGCTCAGAAACTGCTGCGCCAACAGAAACGTCTCGCTCGCAGTTGAGAAAAGTCCCGCGTGGCCAGCAGCGCCGCCCAGGAAATACGCATTCCCATCGTGCACTTCACCCCAGATCAAACGTTGCCGTGAATTAGCGTAGACGCCCGCATCCATCTGTTTGCATATATCAGCCTCATACGCGTTACCCGTTTCACACGCAGCAATCCCCGTTTGCATGGCGACCTCGGGATTGAAGAAAGTCTGTTTCAACTCAAGTGGTTCAAGGATTTCCTTCTTCGCCAACTCTGCGAGTTGATGTCCCGTCATGCGCTCCAGCAAGATGCCGAGCGCGATAAATCCCAAATCGCTATAAACTACGCGTGCGCCGGGTTTGTACTCGAGATCGAGATTCGCTATCGCGCCCGCAGCTCGTTCCGGTTCGTCTTCAGTCAAAATATAAAGTGGACGCCATGCGGGCAGACCCGAAGTGTGCGTCAGAAGCTCGCGAACGGTGATCATCTGCTTGTCGGTGCGATCGAATTCCGGCAGGTAGTGTGAAACTGAACTATCGAGTGTCAGCTCGCCAAGTTCGATTCGGCGCGCACAGAGTAGAGCGGTGATCAGTGGTTTCGTGAGTGAGGCGAGATCGTAGATGGTGTCGAGTTTGTTCGCGACGCGATAAGGTTCGACAACCGAATGCCCGAGCGCGTCCGTGTAAAGAATTTCATCGCGCTCGGCAACGAGATATACCGCAGAGGGAAACTCACCCGCCTGGATGTGTTGTTCCAGTAGCGCCGACAGTTGATCGTTCGCCGATGTCATTGCAGCAACAGTCTAGCGAACATTCGTGCTGAGTTCACTCACACCCGGATGCTCCGCGTGCTCGCGAATTCTTTCCAGCGTCCGCAGCGCCAGACCGAGGGCATTTCGGCCCTCGAGTCCGGATACCGCCGCCGGCGTTCCATCGCGCGCCGAATCCAGAAACGAAACTATCTCCGCGCGCAACGGTTCCACGTCGACTATGTCAAGATGTTTGATGTGAACCCCGGGCCACGAGCCACCGGCAGTCGGCGGCGAAAGACTGCTGACCGAAGCGCGTTTGGTTGTGTAGTCGATGGCGATGTAGTCGTGCGGCTGGAAGAAGCGCATTTTGCGAATCTTCTCGGTTCCGACGCGTGAAGCAGTGATGTTCGCCACCGCTCCGGACGAAAACTCGAGCCGTGCATTTGCTGCGTCGACCCTGTTTGTGAGGATTGCGATGCCGACGGCGTGGATGTTCGTGACTTCAACGTCTTCGCCGACGAGCCACTGCACGATATCGAGATCGTGAATCATTAAATCAAGCACGACGTCGATATCGAGCGAACGAGCGGTAAACTGGCCCACACGATGTATCTCGAAATACACAGGCTTGCGAACGTGTGGCCGCAAAGCGACCATTGCCGGATTGAAGCGTTCGAGATGTCCGACTTGAAGAATTGCGTTGCCGCGTTCCGCGGCTTCGATCATGCGGTCCGCTTCTTCAAGCGTTCGCGAGATGGGTTTTTCGACGAGGACATGAATGCCAGATTCGAGTAGGCCACATGCAATCTCGCAATGCACTTCTGTGGGCACGGCGATACTAGCGGTATCGATGCGGCCGACAAGCGCGCGCCAGTCGGTGGTCCACTCAGTCTTTCTTTCGTCGCTGATCGAGCGCGCTGTCTCTTCGTTCAGATCGCAAACCGCGACGAATTCCGACAAGCCTTCTGCCGCGAGATCGGCATGAATGCGAGCATGTTGCCGTCCGAGACTGCCAACTCCGATAACTGCTGTGCGTAACATTATGTGTTAGTCTGGGCCGCTCTAAATCAGAGGTCAGCTTTTACAGAATTTACAAGATTTATCAGGATTAACGGAGCCGAATATACTTGCATCCTTCGACGCTTGCCAAGCGAGTCTACCTTGTAATCTTCGCCATCATCATCGTCTTTTACCTTTATGGACTTGGCAAATTGCCGTTGCTTGGACCAGACGAGCCGCGCTATGCACAAGTGGCGCGGGAGATGTTTCTCAATCGCGATCTGATTACACCAACACTGGGCGGTCACACGTGGTTTGAAAAACCAGCGCTGCTTTACTGGATGATCGTCGCGGCGTTCAAGGTTTTTGGCGTAAGTGAATGGTCTGCACGACTTGGCCCGGCGATTTGCGGGTTGCTGACGATTGTCGCGGTCTGGTGTGTTGGGCGTGAAGTGGATCGCTCGGACGATTCGCGCGGCTTCGGTTTTTGGAGTCTTTTGACCATCACGACGTGCCTCGGACTGATCGTGTTCTCACGTGCGACGAGCTTTGACGTCGTGATCACGATGACCACTACGTGGTCGCTCGCGTTTTTCCTTTTACACGAACTGCCATCGACTAAAAACAAGCGTCTACTCTTGGCGGGCTTTTACGTGTTCGTCGGCTTATCGCTTTTAGCGAAGGGCCTGGTTGGAGTCGTCATCCCGTTTGGTGTTGTTGGTATTTACTATTTGTTTAGACGCGCGTGGCCGCAACGTTCAGTGTGGCTGAGTTTGCTCTGGGGCATACCACTGGCGCTGCTCGTATCCGCAGCATGGTATGGCCCAGTCATCGCCCGACACGGCTGGACGTTTATCGATGAGTTTTTTGTACAGCATCACTTTGCACGCTACGTCTCGAACAAGTATCACCATCCACAGCCGTTCTACTTCTATCCCGTAATTATCCTGATGCTGGTGCTTCCGTGGACCGTGCATTTGATCCTCGCACTGGTGAAAGCACGGAAGTGGCAGTGGCGTGGGGCAGAAAGCGCGAGCATCGTTCGAGTGTTCTCGCTTGCGTGGTTGTTATTGCCGATCTTCTTCTTTTCATTTTCCGGATCGAAACTGCCGGGCTACATCCTGCCTGCGGTTCCGGCGGCTGCGTTGCTGGTTGCTGATCGTTTGACTGTGGTCCAAAAAGCGAGATGGCCGTTGGTGATTGCGGCTGCGACAGTGATGTTGGTCGTGGTCGTGTTGAATTTTTTTGCAATGCCGTTTGCGCGGCGCGAGTCAGTTAAAGATTTACTCGCAATGGCTGATGCGCGTGGTTATGCGAACGCGCCGGTGATTGCGCAGCGAGGGGACGATCGTTCAGCGGAGTTTTATGCGTACGGAAGAGTTATCTACCGTGCCGATGGAGAGGTAATGACCTTTGATGAAATATCTGTCGATGCTGCTCGGGCGCTAGGTGGAAAGTTTGTGGTGTTTATTCCAGTGCAGTATGTCGAGAACTACAGAGGAACGCCTCGGATCGAGATCATCGGGGATAATGGTCACACTGCGGTGCTTGGGTGGCAACCATGATCATCCACAGATTACACAGATTACCTCAGATTGCGCGCGAAGAATTCAATCACGATCCGATCGTACGCTTCGCTTTGTTCTCCGGTCGCCGAAGGAAGACTAAACCCACTCAACGGCAGATCTGTTCTCAACTCCACATTTCCCGGAACAGGAAAACACTTCTGCAGCGCAGCCGTCATATCGCGCAAGCTGCCCGCATCATTCCCCGAAAGTAGCAGCACACGCTGTTCGCGCAGTCCAAGCGCAAACTCGCACGCACTATCATCCGCGTAGCTTCCTATCAGATAAAGCCTCATTCCCTGGAAAGACAACATCTGAACTAAACTGTTATCCAGGCCCACGCAATTCGCGACCGCACTTTTCAGTAGATCTCTCGGCGTGCTCGAAACGGAATCAAGCACCAATACCTTTACTTGCGGTTCGGTGCGTGCTGTATTGAGCGCGGTTAAAGCACCAAGCTCCACACCATAGACCCCAAAACTTTCTCCAACCAGCGTCTTCTGATTCTCCGACTTTAGACTGCGCAGAAAGTTGAGTGCAGCCTTTAGATCGTCACCGTCACGCCCGCCGAGCGAACTCCACTTGATCAAGGGATTCTCGCCATGCCCGCGCAGGTCGGGCCAGAGAATCGTGAAGTTCGTCGTCTCGTTGATCTTGACTCCGAGATTGAAAAGCCACGAGCGGTCGCCGGTGTAACGATGAAGCAGGACGACGGCCGGCGCACCTTCCGCTCCTTTGAGCAACCAGCCGCGCGCACGACGGTTATCGAGCGTGGTCCATGTTTCATCAGTAACCTTAATCGCTCGGCCACTAATTCTTGAAAACGATTCTGGTGTGACTACGTAAGGACGCTTCGTGGGATGTGAAACGCAGTAAACGATATACGAGGTGGCACCCACCACAGCCAGCACGATTACCAGTGCTATTGGCAGGAAAGACTTAACGAGTCTTTTACCAAATCGTCTTCGTGGTGGCATTAGGGTGAGTAGCCTCGAGTAGCTTCATAATAGTCTGACGGCGTATTGATGTTAACAAAAAACTTTTCCGCCTGTTCGAGATTCCTCAGGTCGTCGAATGAAACCCAGCGTGTTTTGACTGCTTCAAGTAGGTCCAACGGTCGCCGCCGGCCTGCATCGATTAGCTCTGTGGCCCGTTGCCGGCAAGGATCAACATGATAAAGCGCGGCCAGTGGTTGAGGGCGACCATCCGGCTGAATTGGTACCACGGCCTCATGGTCCAACCTTTGTGCCGCAAGTGACAAGAACAGATCTGCAGTGACAAACGGGAGATCGCAGGCAGCGACGATGGCCCACTCGCGCTTGCAGGCAGTGAGAGCCGCGTGCAAACCACCAAGAGCACCCCACTGTGGATAGACATCTGCGATGCTCGGCAGCCTCAATTCGTCTGTCTCCCTGCCGACTATAGTTACTGAATCTGTTACCTTAAGTAGCGTCTCTGAAATTCTTTCGGCGAACGTTTGGCGGTCAATCAGCAACTGAGACTTATCGGTTCCCATTCTTCTGGAGGCGCCGCCAGCGAGTATGAAAGCTTCCGTGTCTTTCATAAGCACAGATTACACAGAATCTGCGTATTCTGCGTAATCGGTGGAAAACCTTGACCGCTTTCTTGGCCGAAGATTATAGTCCTAACGATGAACAGATTTACCCTTATTCTCAGCGCAATACTCGTCGCCCTGATTGCCACAATAGCCGTGGCTCAACCCGCGGACATCGCCCCAAGAGCTCCGGAACTGTTTCCGCTCGAAGATCTTCGACCGGGAATGAAGGGAACCGCGAGGACCGTCTTCAGCGGCTCCGGAACTGAAGAGTTCGGCGTCGAGATCCTCGGCGTCCTGCCGGGATTTCCTGGACCACGCCAGTCTGCGATTATCGCGCGACTCAGCGGGGCAAACGTTGAGAAGACAGGCGTATTTGCAGGCATGTCGGGCTCGCCGGTTTACATCGACGGGAAGATTGTCGGCGCCATCGCTTTCAGTTTTCCTTTTTCAAAAGAACCGATTGCGGGCATCACTCCGATCAAGCAGATGGTCGAGCTTTTCAACAAAGGGTCGGAGCAAGTCAAACCGAAAGAACCACGCGTAGTTTCGTTTGCACAACTCGCAGGAACTGACTGGAAGCCGAATCTGCCGAAGCCGGCGGTGTCGCCGGTGTCACTTTTGGCTCCGGTTTCAGTTGGTTCGCCATTGCTGCCGCTCATCGGTCAACAGATGACGCCGATAGCCACGCCGCTTGTATTCAGTGGAATCAGCCAGGAGTCGTTGGCTGCGTATGCGCCACAGCTCGTCGCGAGTGGACTGCTGCCGGTTTCGGGGGCTGGCGGTTCGGCGCCGATCACACCGCTTGCCGAAGTTAACGGAAACACCTTTCCGGCGGGTAGTTCGATCAGCGTGCAACTCGTGCGTGGCGATTATTCACTTGCAGCAGCGGGCACTGTGACGATGCGTGATGGCGATCGAATCTACGCTTTTGGTCACCCGTTCCTGAGTCTCGGTGCTTCGGATATGCCGATGAGCGAATCATCGGTCGTGACTGTAATCTCCAACATGAACAACTCGTTCAAGCTTGCAGTGCCGGGCCGGATGGTTGGGTCTATTTCGCAGGATCGGGCTTCGGGAATCTATGGTTTGTTGCGTCAGGCGCCGAAGATGATTCCGGTGAAGGTGAACTTGCACACGAGCAGGGACAAGACTGAGACCTATAATTATGAGCTCGCAAACGATTCGTTCCTGACGCCTTTGCTGCTCAATATCACGCTTTTCAACACGATTACGTCGAGTGAACGCGCGTTGGGTGATTCGACGATTAGTGTGAAGGGCGAGATCAAAGTAAAAGGCCAGGAGCCGATCCGGATCGATCGCAGGTTCTCGGCAAATAACTCGCCGATCTTGGCGGCGGGTTCAATCGCAGCACCTGTTAGTTCGTTGTTGACCAGTGGTTTTGACGACGTTCAGCTCGACGGCATTACACTCGATATTTCGTCAACCGAGACGAAGTATGCTGGCACGCTTGAGCGGATTACACTCGACCGCACGGAAGTTCGACGCGGTGAAAAAATCGAAGTGCAGGCTTACGTCAGGACTGAGTCTGGCAAGCAGTTTGTCCAGCGAATTCCGGTTCAGATTCCGAACGATGCGACTGAGGGACAATTGCTCGTGTTTGTCGGTGATGGAGGCGCGTTGCAGGAAGGTTCACCGGCGAAGGCTTTTGTGCCACAGGATCTGAGCCAGCTTGTTAAAGCTATCAATACGGTGAAGAAGAGCGATCGGCTCTACGTTAAGCTATTTCGCATCACGAACGGCGCGGTCATTGGAACGAGCGAGCTTCCGAGTCTGCCTCCGTCAATGGTTGCAACGCTGAACAGTGATCGAACGTCGGGTGGCTACACGCCTACGGTGCTTTCACCGCTTTATGAAATGGAATTACCGCCTGCGGAGTTTGTGATCTCCGGACAACAACTGATCGCGATCGACGTCGTAAAGTAAATTAACCACGGATCTTACGGATATAAAAAAACCGATCTGCGCAGATCGGTTTTTTTATCCGTGAAATCCGTGGTTAATTAATTCGCTGGGTTTTCAAGCGCATTCGCTCGTTCTCTAAACGCCGCTGCCAACTGATCGACTTCTTCAGCTGAGTAGTTCGCTGATCGGAACGCGTCCTTGATCTGCTCGTCACTCAACTTCTTCAACAAAGCGCTGAGCCAGCGTGCGTCCGCAACCGTGATGTTCTCGAAGAGCTTCTGATTCTTGCCGCCGTAATTAAAGTCAATCACATCGCCCTTCACGGCTTTGATGAAATCGGCTTTGACATAATCAGAAGGCTTGTTGCGGCTGCGTGAGAAAAATCCGCCCGTTTTGCCGAATGAGCCGCCAAGGTCGCTGATGATGTAGCGCAACTCCCCGGTGGTATCGCCTTTGTGGGCGAGGATCTCATTGTTATCGTCTTTCATGTCCCAGTTATTGATCATGAGCATGTAAATCTTCAGACCCTTGAACTCTGGTTTATCCATGAAAGGATTGTTTTCCCACATCCAGTTTCCTGTTCGTTTGACATCGTCCGGCCGGGCTTCGAGCCGAACATTTTCATACTCGCCTTTGCCTTCGATCTTCGCTTTCGGTACGAGGTAAGCGATTTCAGTTTCGTAACCCAATGCCCACAACAAGCGGTTCGCAGCCGTGTCGGGCTGAGCTTCCTTGCCAATCTTTGCGATCCATTCATTGCCTTTGGCATCACGTACGCGATATTTGGTCGAAAAGCCACCAGTTTTCTGCTCGATGAAGGTTAACTTGCTGATGTCGGGCTTCATCGCTTCGCCGCCCGCGCCGAGGAGCAGATTTCGGCTCGCGATGTCGGCGGGTTCGCGCCACATGACGGGAGTGCCGGTATAGACTTTTTTCTCGGCTTTATCCTTCTTCTCTTTGTCCTGGGCTGCTGCTGCGAAGGGCAGTGCCAGCATTAAAACCATCAGCCAAACGGACCAATAAGCGGATTTAGTACGGAACATGGATTGAGTCTCTCCTACCTGTAGGTTTCTGGTACAAGATTCGTCGGGTCATCTATCATAAAGCAACGCGAATACCGGGCGGAAAAAAGGCCACAGATGAACACGGATGACACGGATCAGAATTGCTGATCCGCGTCATCCGTGTTCATCTGTGGCTAACCCTTGTTTAGGGATTAGGTGGTGTCGCGCCTTGGGGCGTGACCCAAAGCTCGACGAAGAGGTTATCTCTTACTGGTCCAACCAGAGTGACGATGCGACTCTTATCGAGACCACGTGAGTGAACGAGGTACTCGACGATGCGGTTGGCGTGATGTTGAACTTCACCGCGCTTGCCGGAGCGTCCGGGATAGACGACTACATAACCCGTTGACGTCGGATCGTTCTGTAGTGCAATCCCGTAGTTATCGAGCCGGGCTTTTTCGTCGTTGCGAGAGATGTCTGGAAACTCGTCAAACCTGGTGCTAACCAATTTAGGCAACGGCACTGCTACGCCACAGTCGGCAGCGCACTCGAGGTTATACCCACCGACCGAGAGCGATGCTCTTACAGTTTGGCCTCCCACTCCCGCCGTGTCGACTCGAATCGTGTCCGTTCCCTGGCCCTGAATAATTGTTCCCGCCGAGACGGTCCAGTTGTAAACCGCATTAGTGTTGGCCGGTACTCCGCCGGTCAAACGTGAACTAAACGTGATCGGTTGACCAATTTCAACCGTCGACGGACAAACGATCTCAATCGCTGGACAAACTGGTTGCACAACCACACACGGATTCACCAGCACATTCACGGATGAAAACGCCTGGCACGAGCCATCGCTGCCAACGCTCTGAATATCAAGCGACGCCTTGTGGTAGCCAGGCTTCAAGCCCGCGAGATTCCACTCGACGACAGGACCTTCCCCGATGATGGTTCCGGCGCTCGTCGTCCAGCGGTACTTAATCGGATAGCCACCGGGTGAAACGGCATTCGCTGTTAGTTTGACGTGCGGCGCGCCGCCGTCCGCACAGGCGGTCACGATGTTTGAGTCGGCTTTCAGGCTGAGTGAAAGCGGGGCATTGACTGCAGAAACGACAGTTGTTTTCTGGGCGAAAACTTGCGGGGCGGATAAGGCTACCAGGGCAATTGGCGCCAAATATCCTAAGAGCCGGGATTTATTACTTAACATTTGCACTCCTTCGACTTCGTGAATGAAGCTGTTGCCGGAAGAAAGTCTTAATTACGCTTAACTTCCATTGTCTTACCAAGTAGGGGCCGGCGCTGGTTTGACTCTGCTACCGAATTTGCGTTAGATACGTTTGCTGCTTCCCCAACCTTCGTGCTTTTCAACAGTGGCAGAGTTTCCTTAGGATGAGATCGATTCTCTTAATCTGCGCCGTTTGGCTAATGATATTTGCCATCGGTTGTAAGCGCAGCGGTCAGCAAAGCACGAATAATAGTGCCGGAAGCCCGCAAGTGTCCAACAGTTTAGCGGAGGATCGTACCCGTGCCCGCGAGCACTTGCAGAAAGGCAAGGACCTATACCGCGACGACCATGACGCCGAAGCGGTTTTGGCCTTCCAGGAGGCCGTTCGACTCGACCCGGACCTCGCTGAAGCTCATTTCCGGCTTGGACTGGGGTACGAATCGCTCGGAAAGCGCGAAGAGGCCGAGGCCGAGTATAAGAAGGCAGTTGCGGCGTACAAGAAGTATTTCGAGGAAAACCGCGACGACGGTGAGGCCCATTACGCCCTCGGACAGACCTACGCCAATCTGGGTCAATACAGTGAGGCGATACGCGAGTATCGGGAGGCGACGAAATTAAGGGACGACGACCCGGATATCTACTACGATCTCGGCGTCGCCCATACGAAGCTGGCTCAGTACGACGCCGCTGCGGCCGCGTTTTCGAAGTCTTTGGAGATTGACCCCGACTATTACCGGGCACAGGACGGTTTGGACGAGGCAAAAGAAGGGATCAAGCGTATCCGCGCCGGCAGGAAGCATCAAGAAGCTCTTTTGAAGAAGCAGAAAGAAGCGGAGTTGAAGAAGGCCGGTGCAGCCGCCGCCTCGCCGACTCCGGAGGAGTAATATGGCTACTTACACACCACCCCCGTATTTCCCACAGAGTTCACTCGCTCCACCTGACAAGGGTCGGTATCGGAAGTTCAAGGTCGTGATGATCGGGCTGGCGTTGTTGTTGATATTGTTGATTGGCGCCGCGGGATATGGGATCTGGTATTTAATCAAGTCGTTGTTTTAGAGCAGGATTTACAAGATTTTTCAGGATTAACATGAACATCCTGTCTAATCTTGTAAATCCTGTCTAAGCTATAGTCGGTTCACAGCTTGACAGACTCCAATCACGTCCGTATAGTTTCCCGTTTCGGACTGACAGTCTGAATCAAAAGCAACGTCCGGTCGGTTCTGTAGGTGTGGAGGCGTTGCTCGACCATCGGCAATACGGTCGTTGACAATTATTGTGGCGTAAATGGTCTGCGTCCAGCGCTTACCCGCGCGAAGGAAACTTCTCGCCTATAATGCGACGCCACAGAAAAGTTTCGGCTTAAGGGAAGCCACGATCCACACCCGCCGCATAGCGAAGTCAGAACATCCCTATAACTAATCTTTAACAGGGCAGCCGCCTGCGCTGACTGCCGGACTGGTTCCGGAAAGAGGCAGGCAAGGGGCCTTTTTGCGCGTCTAACGCGCCCGATTAAGAGGAAAACAGTGCCGACGATAAATCAGCTTGTTCGCAAGGGCCGCCAGCAGGTGAAGTACAAGACGGCCAGTCCCGCGCTTCAGAGTTCTCCGCAAAAGCGTGGTGTCTGCACGCGTGTTTACACGCAAACGCCAAAGAAACCGAACTCGGCGCTGCGTAAAGTCGCTCGCGTTCGCCTGACCAACGGCATCGAGGTGACGACTTATATCCCGGGCGTCGGTCACAACCTCCAGGAGCACTCGATTGTGCTTATCAGAGGCGGCCGCGTGAAGGATCTCCCGGGCGTCCGCTATCACGTGATTCGCGGCACGCTCGACTCAGTCGGCGTCGCAGACCGCAAGCAGGGACGCTCGAAGTATGGAGCTAAACGGCCCAAGGCAAGTGCCGGAAAATAGTAACGAGAGAGATATATGCCAAGACGACGAGTAGCCGAACGACGCGATGTACTCCCGGATCCGGTCTATAACAGTCCGCTGGTGACCAAGTTCATCAGTGGCGTGATGTGGGAAGGCAAGAAGAGCGTGGCCGAAAGCATCTTTTACGACGCGATGCGTCAGATCGGCGACAAGACAGGCGAAGAGCCTTTGAAAGTTTTCAAGCGGGCAATCGACAACGTGAAGCCGACGGTGGAAGTGAAGTCGAGACGCGTTGGCGGTTCAACTTATCAGGTGCCGATCGAAGTGCACCAGGAAAGGCGCGGTGCCCTGGCCATCCGCTGGATCGTCTCCTACGCCCGCGGTCGTGGTGAAAAGACGATGACCGATCGCCTGGCGGCCGAAATTCTCGACGCGGCAAACAACCGCGGTAACGCAGTGAAGAAGAAGGAAGACACGCACCGCATGGCGGACGCGAACAAAGCCTTCGCGCATTACAAGTGGTAATAGGCCCTATACGACCTATAGGCCCTATAAGACCTATTAATTCAAAGCAATGGCTAAGCACGATTTAAGCAAGTTCAGGAATATCGGCATCATGGCCCACATCGATGCCGGTAAGACCACCACCACGGAACGGATCCTTTATTACACGGGCATCACGCACAAGATTGGCGAGGTGCACGAGGGTACGGCGACGATGGACTGGATGGAGCAGGAGCAGGAGCGCGGTATCACCATTACCAGCGCTGCGACGACCTGTTTCTGGGAAAAAGACGGCGTCGATCATCGCATCAACATCATCGACACTCCGGGCCACGTCGACTTCACCATGGAAGTGGAACGCTCACTCCGCGTGCTCGACGGTGCAGTGGCCGTGTTTGATGGTGTCGCGGGTGTCGAGCCGCAGTCAGAAACTGTCTGGCGCCAGGCTGATAAGTACGGCGTCCCGCGAATCTGCTTTATCAACAAACTCGATCGCGCCGGTGCGTCATTCGATCGTTCGTTTGAGTCGATCATCACGCGTCTCGGTGCAAATCCAGTAGCGCTACAAATTCCGATTGGTCTCGAAGATCAGCTCAAAGGCGTCATCGACCTGATCGGGATGAAGGGTTTGATCTGGAAAGACGAAAGCAAGGGTTCTGAATACGAAGTTGTCGACATCCCAGAAGATTTGAAGGATGCCGCTACCGCCGCGCGCGAGAAGTTGATCGAAGCTGTTGCCAGCATCGACGACGACTTGATGCACAAGTACCTCGAAGGCGAAGAGATTTCAGAAGCCGAGATTCGCAAGGCTCTACGCGCCGGAACGATTGGTCTGAAACTTGTGCCGGTTGTTACCGGTTCGGCTTTCAAGAACAAGGGTGTGCAGACGTTGCTCGATGCAGTGGTTGATTATCTGCCGTCGCCGCTCGACGTGCCTCCAGTTGAGGGCATGAATCCAAAGTCCGATGTGGTTGAAAGTCGTCCCGCGGAGGCTTCTGCGCCATTTGCCGGTTTGGTCTTCAAGATCATGGCGGACAAGCACCTGGGCCAGTTGTCGTTTGTGCGCATTTACAGCGGCACAATCAAGGCCGGTTCCTATGCTTACAATCCGGTCAAGGGCAGCAAGGAACGTGTGGGCCGGTTGATGCGAATGCACGCCAACAAGCGTGAAGACATTGAAGACGCGAGCGCTGGTGAGATTATTGCCATCGGCGGCATGAAGCAGGTCACTACTGGCGACACTGTTTGTGACGAAACCAAGCCGATCATTCTCGAGAAGATGGAGTTTCCGGCTCCTGTTATTCGTGTTGCTGTGGAGCCGAAAACGCGACAGGATCAGGACAAACTAGGCGTCGCGCTGAATCGTCTCGCCCAGGAAGATCCTTCGTTCAACGTTTCAACAGACCCGGAAACCGGCCAAACGATTATTGCCGGTATGGGTGAGTTGCACCTGGAGATCATCGTCGACCGCATGAAGCGCGAGTTCAGCGTTGAAGCGAATGTCGGCAAACCGCAGGTGGCTTATCGCGAGACCATTACGGAGGCCGCGAAGGGTAAAGAGGTCTACAAGAAGCAGACTGGTGGTCGCGGTCAGTTCGGACACGTGGAGCTCGAGATAGAGCCGGCTCCGGGTGAGGGCTTTGTCTTTGAGAACAAGATCACGGGCGGCGCAATTCCCAAGGAGTACATCAAGCCTGTCGAGAGCGGTGTTAGAGACGCGATGGAGCGTGGGTTTCTCGCCGGCTACGAGTTGGTGGACATCAGGGTGCGTCTGGTATTCGGTAGTTACCACGAGGTGGATTCGGATGAGCGATCGTTCCACATCGCAGGTTCGCTCGCTTTTCAGGACGCGGTGCGAAAAGCAAAGCCCGTGTTGCTGGAGCCGATCATGCGCATCGAGGTAGTGACTCCTGATGACTACATGGGTGCGGTTAATGGTGATCTGATGCGCCGGCGTGGTCAGATTGAGGGAACCGAGCCTCGACCAGGTGGCGCGCAGGTGATCACTGCTTTCGTGCCGCTTTCAGAAATGTTTGGATACACGACCGACTTACGGTCAGCAACACAGGGCCGCGCAACCTCAACCATGCACTTCGAGCGCTACGATCAGGCGCCGAAGAATATTGCCGAAGAGGTCATTGCAAAGGTCCAGGGGGTTGCAAAGTAACGGGGTTGGAGTGGCACAGGCTCACAGGGTCTGTGCCTTTTCTTTTCAAACTTAAAACGCAGCTGAGTCTGCGAACACGGGGACAAAAAGATGTCGAAGGAAAAATTTGACCGTTCCAAGCCGCACGTGAACATCGGGACGATAGGGCACGTGGATCACGGCAAGACGACGTTGACGGCAGCGATCACGAAGGTGTTGGCGAAGAATAATCCGAAAGTGCAGTTTGTGGCCTTCGATCAGATCGACAAGGCGCCGGAAGAGAAGGCCCGCGGGATCACGATCGCGACGGCGCACGTGGAGTATGAGACGAAGAACCGTCACTACGCGCACGTTGATTGTCCGGGGCACGCCGACTACGTGAAGAACATGATCACGGGCGCGGCGCAGATGGACGGCGCGATTCTGGTGGTGGCCGCCACTGACGGTCCGATGCCGCAAACACGAGAGCACATTCTGCTGGCGCGCCAGGTAGGGGTGCCGGCGATGGTGGTCTGCCTGAACAAAGTGGACGCGGTTGACGATCCGGAGTTGCTGGAGCTAGTGGAACTGGAAGTGCGCGAGCTGTTGAGCTCCTACGAGTTTCCTGGCGACGACATTCCGGTGGTGAAGTGTTCGGCGCTGAAAGCGCTGGAAGGCGATCCGGAGTGGGAGAAGACGGTGCTGGAGTTGATGGACGCTGTGGATAGCTACATTCCGACGCCGGAGCGCGAAATGGACAAGCCATTTTTGATGCCGGTGGAAGACATCTTCACGATTCAGGGCCGCGGTACGGTGGCGACCGGTCGCGTAGAGCGCGGCAAGGTGAAGGTGAACGAGAGTGTGGAGATTGTGGGCATTCGGCCGACGCGCACGACGGTGGTGACGGGCGTGGAGATGTTCAAGAAGCTTTTGGACGAGGGCACAGCGGGCGATAACGTCGGTTTGTTGCTGCGCGGAGTGGAGCGCAAGGACATCGAGCGCGGGCAGGTAATTTCGAAGCCTGGTTCGATCACGCCGCACACGAAGTTCAAAGCGGAAGCCTACGTGTTGACGAAGGAAGAAGGTGGGCGGCACACGCCGTTCTTTACCGGTTACCGGCCGCAGTTTTACTTCCGCACGACGGACGTAACTGGCGTGGCGCACTTGCCGGAAGGCGTGGAGATGGTGATGCCGGGCGACAACGTGGCGATGGAGATCGAGTTGATCGCGCCGATCGCGATGGAGAAGGGGTTGCGGTTCGCTATTCGTGAAGGCGGTCGCACGGTCGGAGCCGGCACAGTTTCGGAAGTTGTTGAGTAAGAGCTTGGTACTTTGAGCTTGGTGCTTTGTTGGAAGGCGCTGAGATGAGAATTCAAAGTACAAAGAACAAAGTACAAAGCACAAAACTATGAACGAAAAAATTCGAATTCGTCTAAAAGCCTACGATCATCGCGTGCTCGATCAGTCGACCACGGAAATCGTCGAGACTGCAAAACGCACCGGTGCTCGTGTTGCTGGTCCAATTCCTTTACCGACGGTAAAGAACAAGTGGACCGTGCTGCGCTCGCCGCACGTCGACAAGAAGTCGCGCGAGCAGTTCGAGATTCGCACGCATAAGCGGCTGATGGATATTCTCGACCCGACGCCACAAACGGTTGATGCGTTGATGAAGCTGGATTTGCCGGCCGGCGTTGACGTTGAGATCAAAGCATTTGGCAGGCAATAGGATTGAACGACAATGATTAACGGGATCATCGGAAGAAAAATCGGCATGACGCAGATCTTTGCGCCGGACGGCACGGTGACGCCAGTGACGGTAATCAAGGCTGGCCCATGTGTCGTCGTGCAAAAGAAGTCTGCAGCCGGTCCTGACGGATACGATGCGGTGCAGCTCGGTTTGGTGGATGAGAAGCCACTGAAGTTGAAGAATGTTACCAAGCCGATGCGCGGGCACTTCGAGAAAACTGGTGGTGGCATTCCGCCGACGCGAATCCTGAAAGAGTTTCGGCTGACGGAGTCGGGCGACGGTATGAACGTTGGCGACAAAGTGCTGGTCGATCAGTTTTCTGACGGCGAGATGGTTGATGTGATTGGGCGTTCGAAGGGTCGCGGTTTTGCCGGCACGATCAAACGTCACCACTTCAATCGCGGACCCGAATCGCACGGTTCTATGAACGTGCGCGCGCCCGGTTCGATCGGCGCTTCGGCCTACCCCTCGAGAGTTATCAAGGGGAACCGTTCGTCGGGTCACATGGGCGATGTGCGCATCACCATCAAAGGGCTGACCGTGGCTCGCGTTGATGCTGAGAACAATATCCTGATGATTCGTGGCGCGGTGCCCGGAGCGAATGGAACTGTTGTCGTTGTCCGCAAGGCGACGAAGAAGACGAAGTAGGAGTTGGTATGCCGACAGTCAAGGTGCGCAACGTAAAAAATGAAGAGGTTGGCGAGGTCGAGCTGTCTGACGCTGTTTTTGGCGCGCCTCTAAATGAAGGATTGATTCACGCGGCCGTGCGAAATTTCATGGCCAATGCGCGACGGGGTACTTCCGCGACTAAGACACGCGGCGATGTATCCGGAGCCGGACGAAAGCTCTGGAAGCAGAAGGGCACTGGCCGCGCTCGTATCGCGTCGCTGCGTTCGCCGCTCTGGAAAGGCGGCGGTAACGCGCATGGACCACAGCCACGCGACTGGTCCTACAACATGCCGAAGAAGATGCGCCAGGGTGCGTTGCGTTCGGCACTCTCAGAGCGTGTGCGTGAAGGAAGTGTTTTCGTGGTCGATGGTTGGAATCTCGACAAGCCGAAGACCAAAGATTTTTCGCAGTCGTTGACGACGCTAGGGTTGGGTGGCAAGACGCTGATCGTCGATTCACTCGATAACGATAACCTGCTGTTGTCGGCGCGTAATCTGCGCCACGCGAAAGTGGTCAACAGTTTTGGTTTGAATATCTACGATTTGCTCTATCACGACACCCTCGTGCTTTCGCGCGAAGCGGCGACGGAACTCGATCAGTTGCTCGGTAACGCCACGGCGGAAGGGGCAGTGGAAGGAACGCCCGACCCGGAAGGTACCGACGAAGCGGCTCCCGCGAAGAAGAAGAGAACACGCAAGACTGAGGAGCAGGAGGCGGCATGAGAACAGTTTGGGACATCATCAAGTCGCCCGTAATTACTGAAAAGGCGCTGGCAGCCAAAGAAGAAACGCAGGACACGCAGCAGTTGCTGACCTTCCGCGTCGATCGGCACGCAACCAAGCCCGAGATCAAGTCGGCAGTGGAGACCATCTTTCAGGTAAAGGTGGACCACGTGCGCACGATCAATTTCATGGGCAAGATGGCGCGCCGCGGCAAGTTCGTAGGTCGCAAGCCTTCCTGGAAGAAGGCATATGTAACTCTGAAGCAAGGCGAGAAGCCGGTTGATTACGGCGAAGCAATTTAGTGGACTAACAAGATGGGCATAAAGAAACTTACACCCACATCGGCAGCGCGACGTTATCAAACGTATCTGACGCGTGACGAGTTGACGGTCGGGGCCATTCCCGAAAAGTCTCTGCTCGAGCCTAAGAAGCGAATTTCAGGTCGCAACAACGACGGTCGCATCACGGTGCGTCGTCGCGGCGGCGGGCACAAGCGTTTCTATCGCATCGTCGACTTCAAGCGCGACAAAGATGGCGTGCCCGGACGCGTCACTCAGATCGAATACGATCCGAATCGTTCGGCTCACATCGCTTTGATCACATACCTGGACGGCGAGAAGCGTTACATCATCGCGCCGACGGGTTTGGAAGTTGGTAAGACGATCATGAGCGGTGCTGATGCCGACATCCTGCCGGGCAACACTTTGCCGCTGATCAATATCCCGCTCGGTACGCAGATTCACAACATCGAATTGCGACCCGGAAAAGGCGGGCAGATGGCGCGTTCGGCCGGTACCTTTGCGCAGCTCGTCGCTAAAGAAGGTGACTACGCGCAATTGCGTATGCCGTCGGGTGAAGTGCGACGAGTTCCACTCGTTTGCAAAGCGACGGTGGGCCAGGTCGGAAATATCGAGCACGAGAACGTTTCGCTCGGTAAGGCCGGTAGATCGCGTTGGATGGGACTGCGTCCCAAGGTTCGTGGCGTGGCGATGAATCCGGTGGACCACCCGCACGGTGGTGGTGAAGGTAAAACCTCGGGTGGACGTAATCCTGTAACGCCGTGGGGACAACCAACACGCGGCTACAAGACGCGCAGCAACAAGCGAACGCAGAAGATGATCCTGAAGGATCGGAGAACTAAGTAATGGCTCGTTCAGTTAAAAAGGGACCGTTCATCGACAAAGGCATCACGAAAGCGGTTGAGAAAGCCCGCAGTGGCGGACAGCGTCCGCCAGTGATCAAGACCTGGTCGCGGCGTTCGACAATCACCCCCGACATGGTCGGACTGACGTTCGGCGTCCACAACGGCAAACGTCACCTCCCGATCTACGTGACGGAGAATATGGTGGGCCACAAGCTCGGCGAGTTTGCGCCGACGCGCACGTTCAAGGGCCACTCGGGCACGAAAGTCGAAAAGGCGAGCAAGGTCGCGTCAGCGCCGGCGAAGTAGGTAACACGGAATAACGCGGATTGGCTTTTGGATTAACCGCGGATAAGGATTCAGAAATGGAAGCAACAGCGAGTGCTAAGTATTTACGGGGGTCGGCGCAGAAGGCCCGCCTTGTCGTGGATATGATTCGCGGCAAAGACGTCAATCAAGCGCTGGCGATTCTGCGATTTTCGAAGAAGCGCGCCGCCGCTAAGATTGAGAAGTGCATGCGTTCCGCGATCGCGAATGCAAACGAAGCCGCCGAGAAGGCAAACGTCTCGATCGATCCCGATGATCTGTGGGTGCGAACGGCGTTTGTCGATATTGGACCAACGAAGAACATGCGTCGCGTGAGACCAGCGCCGCAGGGCCGTGCCTATCGAGAGCAGCGACACTTCTGTCACGTGACGATTTCGTTGAGTAACGATGAGCGTCCGACAAAGGGTGGCAAGTCACAGGACAGTGCGGAAGCGAAGCCCGCGAAGCTGGCTGAAAGCAAGCGCAGGAAGCGTGGTGGCGCCGCAGCAGCGCCGCGCGCAAAGCGAGCAGCGAAGAAGGAAGAGCCCGAGACCACTGAGAAGCCGGCAACAAAGAAGGCTTCGAAGAAGAAGGCTAAGACCGAAGAAGAGTAAACATACTGGAGAAGATTGTGGGTCAAAAAGTTCATCCATACGGTTTTCGACTCGGCTACAACAAAGACTGGCATTCGCATTGGTTTGCGAAGAAGCAGTTCGGTGAGTTTCTGCTCGAGGATCTGAAGTTAAAGAAAGACCTCAAGCGGCGCTTCGCCGGCGCCGGTGTGTCGCACGTCGATATCGAACGAGCCGCTAATCGCCTCAAAATCATTATCTACACGTCGCGACCCGGAATCATCATCGGTCGCAAGGGCGCGGAGATCGATAAGCTCAAGAGTGATCTTTCGTCGAAGACCGGCCGCGAAGTGCTGGTGTCGATTCAGGAGATCCACAAGCCTGAGCTCAACGCGCAACTGCAAGCGGAGAAGATTGCGGCCCAGCTCGAGAAGCGCATTGCGTTTCGCCGTGCGATGAGAAAGGCCGTGGAAGAGTCGCTGCGGTTTGGCGCGCAGGGAATCAAGGTCAAGGTGAGTGGTCGTTTGAATGGCGCTGAAATCGCACGTAGTGAGTGGCACCTGCAGGGACAGCTTCCGCTGCACACACTCCGCGCGGACATCGATTACGGTCTCGCCGAAGCGCAGACGACTTTCGGACAGATCGGTGTGAAGGTTTGGATCTATCGCGGCGAGATCCTTGATCCAAAGGCTGCGATGGCACGTGGTACTGGTTCGGACCCGATCAACGAAACGCGTACCGGCGAACGTGAGCGTCGCCCGCGCACCCGACGTGAACGCGAAGGCGGATCGGACGGCCGCAGGCCACGACCGGAAAATCAGTAGGAATTAGAGCTTGGTACTTTGTGCTTGGATCTTTGTTTAGGGCACAAAGTACAAAGAACAAAGTACAAAGAACAAAAGTACTAACAGGACGCATTCATCATGTTGATGCCGAAGAAAGTTAAGCACCGGAAGCAGATGCGTGGACGCATGACTGGCGTCGCGACTCGTGGCAGCGAGATCAGCTTCGGTGAGTATGGGCTGAAGTGCCTGGAGCCTGCGTGGATCACGGATCGCCAGATCGAAGCTGCTCGTATTGCGATGACTCGTCACATCAAGCGCGGCGGCAAGATCTGGATTCGGATGTTTCCCGACAAGCCCGTCACGAAGAAGCCTGCGGAAACACGTATGGGCAAAGGCAAGGGCGCGCCGGAATACTGGGTGGCAGTCGTAAAGCCGGGCCGGATTCTTTACGAGATCGAAGGCGTAGATGAAAACACGGCGCGTGATGCTATGCGTCTCGCGGCTCAGAAGCTTCCGATCAAGACCAAGTTTGTAACCCGCGCTGATCAGGAAGGGGGCGCGATCTAGTAATGAAGAGGCGAGAAGAACTCGACAAGTATCGCGAGATGGCCGAAGACGAGTTGCGTGCGGAAGCTGCGCGTTTGCGTGAATCGCTTTTCCGTTTGAACTTCAAACTAGCACTGGGTGAGCTTGATGCGATCAAGCGCATTCGCCAGGAGAAAAAAGCGCTGGCGCGGATTGAAACCGTCGCGGGCCAACGCCGGAGTTAAGAATGGCAGAGAATGAAGAAAACATAAGCGCTGACCGAAGCACGCCGGAAAAAGCCAGCCGTGCAAACCGGTCGCAAAAGGTTGGAACAGTTGCTTCCGACAAGATGACGAAGACCGTTGTGGTTCGTGTAGACCGCCTGGTCCGTCACCGCAAGTATCGCCGCTACGTGCGTCGCACGTCGAAGTTTATGGCCCACGACGAGCTCGGGGCGACAGTTGGCGACAAGGTACGGATCGTCGAGACGCGTCCACTTTCAGCGCGCAAGCGTTGGCGTGTGATTGAGATAGTTCAGAAAGCTGCGAAGTAATCCACAGATTACGCAGATTGTAGTCGGAGGTAACGACAGTGATCCAGATGCAAACCTCTCTCGAGGTTGCTGACAATTCGGGGGCACGACGAGTGGAGATGATCATGCCGATAGGCGGCTCCACCGGAAAAATTGCCAGCCTGGGCGACCGTATCAAGGTAACCGTAAAAGAGGCGTCTCCCGACGGAACTATTAAAAAGGGCACCGTTCAGGATGCGGTGATTGTGCGTACGCGAAAAGAAGTGCGCCGCGCTGACGGAACGTACGTGAGATTCGATCAGAACGCCGCCGTGCTGATCAAGGAAGATGGAACCCCCATCGGCACACGCGTTTTTGGACCAGTTGCACGCGAACTGCGCGACAAGAATTTCATGAAGATTGTTTCGCTCGCGCCGGAGGTGATTTAGGAATGGCAGGAATAAAGCGCTCGAAAGTTAAGAAGAATGATCAAGTGGTGATTATCGCCGGGCGCGACAAGGGCAGGCGTGGACGCGTGCTGGAGGTTTTGCCGAAGAAGGGCAAAGTCAAAGTCGAAGGCGCGGGGATAATCAAACGCCATCAGAAGGCGAATCCGCAGCAGAATCGCGGCGGCGGTATTGTGGATAAAGAAGCGTTTATCGATATCTCGAATGTGCAGTTGATCGATCCGCAATCAGGCAAGCCCACGCGTGCACGTTATCAGGTTGAGAGTGATGGCTCGAAGACGCGCATCGCAGCGGATAGTGGTCATTCATTAGAGAAGTAATAGCGCGGTTGATTAGAGGAACTGAAGATGTCTGCAAGGTTAAAAGAGCGATATCAAAAAGACGTAGCGCCGCAGATTGCGAAGGATTTTGGCATCACCAATCCGATGGCCGTGCCTCGCGTTGAAAAGGTCGTCATCAACATGGGTATGGGTGAGGCCATTGCGAACCAGAAGATACTGGACACGGCGGCTGATGAACTGCGTGCGATTACTGGTCAGAAGCCCGTGATTACGAAGGCGAAGAAATCGATCGCGTCGTTCAAGTTGCGGCAGGGAATGCCGATCGGTGTGGTAGTCACACTGCGGGGCGATCGCATGTACGAGTTTCTCGATCGGCTCGTGTCAGTGGCACTGCCGCGCGTGAGAGACTTCCGCGGTGTTTCACCGAAAGCTTTCGATGGCCGCGGAAACTATACGATTGGAATTCGTGAGCAGTTGATCTTTCCGGAGATCGATTTCAACAAGGTCGACAAGCTACGTGGAATGAATATCTCGATTGTGACGACGGCACGGAACGACGAGCAGGCGAGAGCCCTTCTGAAGGGTTTGGGAATGCCGTTTAGAACTTAGCCACGGATTACACGGATAAAAGAACGATATGGCAAAGAAATCATTGATTGCGAAGGCGGCACGCAAACCGAAGTTTTCGGTGCGCGCTTACACACGGTGCAAACGGTGCGGACGGCCGCGAGGTTACTTGCGGAAGTTTAATTTGTGTCGCATCTGTTTTCGTGAGTTGGCGCTGCAGGGTCAGATCCCTGGCGTTGTTAAGTCGAGCTGGTAATTGACAACTAACGGAGTTACTTCATGACTGATCCTATTGCCGATATGTTGACGCGAATCCGCAATGCCATTGCGGCAAAGCATTCGCGAGTTGATATTCCGGCTTCAAAGCTCAAACTTGAGATTGCCCGCATCCTGAAAGAAGAGGGCTATATCAACAACTTCGTCATCAAGGGCGAAGGTTTGAAGCGCACCGTGCGAATCTTTCTGCGCTACGACGCCCGCGGTACGTCTTCGATCACGCACCTGCAGCGTATCTCGACGCCGGGACGCCGCGTTTATGTCGGTTCGGGTGAGATTCCGAAGGTGCTCGGCGGCTACGGCATCAATATCGTCTCGACGTCGAGAGGGTTGATGAGCGGTAAGGCAGCAAAGCGCGAGAATATCGGCGGCGAACTGTTGGCCCAGATTTATTGATCCCAGATTTATTGATCTTGGGAAAGCGGAAATATATTTATGTCACGAATTGGAAAAAAGGTAATCGCGGTGCCGAAGGGCGTGACCGTCACTGTTCACGAGCGGGAGCTCGAAGTGAAGGGTCCGAAAGGCACGTTGAAGACGCCGATTCCGCAGGGAATCAGTTTCAAGCTCGAAGGTGAGGAGTTGCGCGCTGAGCGTACTACCGACGAGCAGGCCGCGCTGCATGGTCTGGCGCGAGCGCTGGCGAACAATGCCATCGTTGGCGTGACCGAAGGATTCAGCAAGCAGATGGATGTGGTCGGCGTTGGTTACAAGGCCGACGTTCAGGGCAAGAAGATCGTCTTTTCGCTCGGCTACTCGCATCCGATCGAGTTTCCCCTTCCTGCCGAAGTTGAAGCCAAAGCAGAACGTCTGACGACGAAGGGCAGCATTCAGCAGTATCAAACGACCTTGACGTTGACGAGTATCGACAAGCAGAAGCTGGGACAGGTCGCGGCCGAGATGCACAAGCTTCGCAAGCCCGATGCTTACAAAGGCAAGGGCGTGCGTTACGCGAATGTTCCGATTAAGTTGAAGCCCGGCAAGACCGGCAAGTAACGGAACGCAATTAGAGGCGAGATGGCACACACAAATAGAGCAGAAATGCGAACCGCGATTCACTCGCGGATTCGTCGCAAAGTAAAAGGAAACACGGAGCGCCCGCGGCTCGCGATCTATCGCAGCTTGAATCACATCTACGCGCAAGTGATCGACGATCGACTCGGTCAAACACTCGTGTCGGCTTCCTCGACGGAGAAGGATCTGCGTACTGGCACCGGCGGAAATCTCGACGCAGCACGTCGCATTGGCCAGGCAATAGCTGAGCGTGCGATTGCCAAGGGAATCGAGCAGGTAGTGTTTGATCGCGGCGGCTATCTCTATCACGGTCGCGTGAAGGCCTTGACCGATGCTGCACGTGCAGCGGGCTTGAACAAGAACGAAGTGGTGGCGGAGCCTGAAGCGGAAGAGCCGGCTGCGGAACCCGAACAACCAACGGAAAAGAAGTCCAAGAAGAAGAAACAAGAATAGACTATGAGACAACCCAAGCAACGCATTCCGGCCCAGGGGCTCGACCTGAAAGACCAGGTGATCTCGATTAATCGCGTCACCAAGGTCGTAAAAGGTGGCAAGAACCTCTCATTCGCCGCGCTCGTAGTAGTAGGCGACGAAGGTGGGCACGTCGGATTTGGCACCGGCAAAGCGCGCGAAGTGCCTCTCGCAATCAAGAAAGGTGTTGAGGCGGCGAAGAAGAACTTGATTCGCGTGCCTTTGATTAACCACACCCTGCCGCATCAGTTGATTGGTGAATACGGTGCGGGGCGTGTGCTGGTCAAGCCGGCTTCGGAAGGTACGGGCGTGATCGCGGGTGGCGCGGTGCGAGCGGTTATGCAGGCAGTCGGCGTTAGAGACGTGCGTACCAAAGTGCTCGGTTCGACGAATCCGCACAACGTTGTGCGCGCGACTTTCGATGCGTTACTGCGTATGAAGGATCCGATGGAACTGGCTCGCTTGCGTGGCAAGCAGGTTGAGGAGATGTAAGCGTATGCCTCGTCGAGAAAATAGCAACGCAGAATCACAAGGTACAATTCGCATCGAGTACTATCGAAGCTTTATCGCTGCACCCAAGACACACAAGACGATTGTGCGCAGTCTTGGTTTGCGAAAGCTTAATCAAGTCGTTGAGCGTCCTGACAACGCCTCCATGAGAGGCGCTGTCGCAAAGGTGCCGCACCTGCTGCGAATCGTCGAATAGTAGCCACGGATTTTTTACGGATTAACTGGAGTTGATAATGGCGATTAGTCTTAATAGTCTAAAGCCCGCAAAGGGTTCGACTCATAAAAAGAAAAGAGTCGGACGGGGACCAGGTTCAGGTCTGGGCAAGACCGCGGGCCGCGGTGAGAAGGGACAGAAGTCTCGCTCAGGTTACTCGCGCAAGATTGGTTTTGAAGGTGGTCAGATGCCTTTACACCGGCGTCTGCCAAAGCGTGGCTTCACTAACATTTTCAAGAAGCAGTGGGTGGAGATCAGTCTCGCCGCTCTCGATCAGCATTTTGAGGCGAACGAAGAGATAACGCCGGAAGTGCTGCACGATCGCGGTCTGATCAAGAAAGCAAAGCACGACGTGGTGGTGCTCGGTAATGGTGAGGTTTCCAAACCACTTCGTGTTTCAGCTCACCGGTTTACAAAGAGTGCTCGACAAAAAATCGAGCAGGCTGGCGGTGCGGTAGTTGAAATTGCCGGATAGCCTGGAATCGCCGGCAGGAGAATGTTATGGAAAAGTTTTTCGCCGCGGTTCGAAATATGTTCAATGTGCCGGACTTGCGCCGGCGCATTTTCTTTACCCTCGGCTTACTCGCGGTCTACCGGTTTGGCGCGCACGTCGGCACTCCCGGAATTAATAAGGTGCGCCTGGATGAAGTCTGGCGCGACGTCGCCGGAACTCTCCTCGGCGTTCTCGACCTTTTCTCCGGTGGAAACTTTCGCACTATCTCCGTCTTCGCTTTAGGCGTCACCCCTTACATCACTGCGTCCATTATTCTTCAGCTCATGACCGTCGTCTCGCCGCAGCTCAAGAAGTTGCAGGAAGAAGGCGAGATGGGCCGGCAGAAGATCAACCAGTGGACCCGTTATCTCACGGTTGTGCTCGCTGGGGTTCAGACTACGTTCGTGGCCCACTGGCTGCAGGTTAACGGCGTTGGCGCACCGGGCTGGGGCTTTCGTCTGAGCACTGTTTTGACTCTGACTACAGGCACGATGTTCGTGATGTGGCTGGGAGAGCAGATCACTGAACGCGGCGTAGGCAACGGTATTTCGCTCCTGATCTTTGCAGGTATCGTGATTGGTTTGCCGAGCGGCGTGAAGCAGGTGGCAGACCGGCTCAGTGGCGGCGATACAATGGCGATCATCGGCGTGTTCGCGATGGTTGTGGCGATGATCCTGATCATCGCCTTCATCGTCTTTGTCGAAGCTGCGCGACGAAAGATTCCCGTCAGTTACGCCAAGAGACATGTGGGTCGTCAGATGGTCAGCGGCCAGCAAACGACGATGCCGTTGAAGATAAACATGGGAGGCGTGATCCCTGTGATCTTTGCGTCGTCGGTCTTATCCATGCCGCAAAGTATCTTTGCTGCGTTTCCACCTGATCCAGCTAATCCGAATACGGTGTGGGCCAAGATCTACAACTTCTTTGCATTGTTCCACCCGGGTGATCCGTATTACGAACTAATCTTTCTCTCGCTGATTCTCTTCTTCACGTTCTTCTACGTTTCGATCGTTTTCAATGTGGAAGAAGTGGCTGACAATCTTCGTAAGCACGGCGGCTTCATGCCCGGAATTCGTCCCGGCAGAGCCACAGCTGAATATCTCAATACAATCCTGACTCGCTTAACAACTGTCGGTGCAATTTATCTCGCACTGGTTGCGTTCGTGCCCCAGTTCATGTTGAGCGGATTCAAACTCGCGCGCATACCGCTCATCGGCGGCACGCTTGATTCGTTTGTCAGCACCACTCCAGGGCTCTCGTGGATCCCGACCGGCATGGGCTACAACTTCTATTTCGGTGGTACGTCACTGCTGATTCTTGTGGGTGTGGCAATGGATACCGTGGCGCAGATTGAGGCTCAACTCGTGATGCGCAACTACGAGGGTTTCCTCGGCGGTGGCGGCCGTCTGCGCGGACGTCGAGCCTGATCCACATATGGCGAAAATTATTGTACTCATGGGTGCGCCTGGTGCCGGAAAGGGCACGCAGGCGCGCTTGCTTCAAGAGCGTCTGCAGATGCCGCAGATCTCTACCGGAGATATCTTTCGCTCTTTGAAGACCGCGCAAACGCCTCTGGCACAGGAAGTTAGAGAGATCATGGAGCGGGGACAACTCGTTCCCGATGAGCTGACAATTCAACTGGTCAAAGAGCGCACTGCGCAGGAAGATGCGCGCGACGGCTATATTCTCGACGGCTTTCCCCGCACTCCGGCGCAGGCAGTCAGTCTTGAAAAGCTGGCAGTAGAGCAGGGCAACAGCATTATCGCGATCCTGATTGACGTGCCGCAGGATTTTCTCGAGAAGCGAATGACGGGAAGACGAAATTGTCCTGTCTGTGGCGAGATTTACAACATCTATTTCAAGCCGCCGAAGCACGACAATGTTTGTGACTTTCACCCGGAAGCCCAACTCGTGCATCGCGCCGACGACAACGTGGAAACCGTTAAGGCTCGCCTCGCAACTTACGAGCAGCAGACGCGCCCGCTGATCGATTACTACAAAGCAGCCGGTCTGTTGCGCACCGTTGATGGCGCTCGTAACCGCGAGGCAATCTACGAAGATATCTGCGTGAATCTGCGTGAATCTGCGGTTAAAATAAACTCGCAATGATTATCGGTAAATCAAAACGAGAACTCGAGAAGATGCGCGCCGCTGGACGCTTGGTCGGCCAGGTGCGCGAACACCTTCGCACAATGGTTAAACCCGGAATCACGACGATAGAGATCGACCACGCGGCGGAGAAGATGATCCGCGACGCCGGCGCACTCCCAACATTCAAGGGGTATAACGGTTTTCCATATTCAATCTGTGCCTCCGTCAACGAACAAATTGTTCACGGCTTTCCGTCTCAGTACGTCCTGAAGGACGGCGATATCTTTTCAATCGACTGTGGCGTGACGCTCGAAGGTTTTGTCGGCGATACCGCTACCACGGTGCCGGTTGGAAACGTTGACGAGGAAAAGCTCCGGTTGATTCGCGTCACGGAAGAGTGTCTGGAGCGGGCCATTCAGCAATGCCGTGCCGGGAACCATTTGGGCGATATCGGCTGGGCCGTTCAGCAGCATGCGGAAGCCAATGGCTATTCGGTGGTTCGCGATTACGTGGGACACGGAATCGGTCGCCGGATGCACGAGGATCCGCAAATTCCGAACTACGGGCGGCCGGGACTGGGTTCCAAGATCAAGAACGGGTACGTCTTTGCGGTCGAACCGATGGTGAACCAGGGCTCACATTTCACCAAAGTCCTGTCTGACGGCTGGACGGTGGTGACGGTCGACGGCAAGCCAAGCGCTCACGTCGAGCACACGATAGCCATTACGGAAGAAGGGCCGGAGGTGCTGACGCTCGTCCCCTCAACGGCGCCGCTCGAGCCAGCAGTAGTTTAGCCACAGATTTGCGCGGATGATGTACGGATTTGGCAAAGGGAATGCCGCGTGCTATTATTCGCAGTTTGTCGGCAGCGTCAAAATTCCATTCTGAGAGGATATGGCGAAGGAAGAGGCGATAGAAGTCATGGCAAAGGTGCTGGAGACTTTGCCTAACGCTATGTTTCGGGTCGAGTTGGAAGATAGCCAGCATCAGGTGCTTGCGCACATATCAGGAAAGATGCGCAAGCATTTTATTCGCATACTTCCGGGTGACAGGGTTTTAGTTGAGCTTTCGCCATACGATCTCAATCGCGGCCGGATCACTTATCGCTATAAATAGGTAACGAGGTTACGTCATGAAAGTCCGTGCGTCAGTAAAGAAGATGTGCGACAAGTGCAAGGTCATCCATCGCAAGGGTGTGGTGCGAGTGATCTGCTCTAATCCCAAACACAAACAGAGACAAGGATAACGAGAAATACAATGGCACGTGTAGCAGGAGTCGATTTACCACCAAACAAACGAGCCGAGATTGGTCTCACTTATATCTACGGCATTGGCCGCTCGCGCTCTAATTCTGTGCTCAAGGAAGCGGGCGTCAATCTCGACACTCGTGTCAGAGATCTTAGTGAAGATGAGTTGAGCCGGATTCGTGCCATTCTGGAAGCGCAGGGAGAAATCGAAGGCGACCTTCGCAAGCGCGTTCAGATGGACATCAAGCGTTTGATGGATATCGGTTGCTATCGCGGCTTGCGCCATCGTCGTGCTCTGCCGGTACGTGGCCAGCGAACACACACGAACGCTCGCACACGCAAGGGCCCACGTCGTGCAACCATTGCGAAGAAGAAGGCACCGGGCAAGAAGTAGTTTTGATATTCGACTGAAAAGTTATGGCTAAAGCAGGCGGAAAAAAGAAGGTCTTTCGGAAGAAAGAGAAGAAGAACGTTCCCAACGGCATCGTGCATATCGCAGCGTCGTTCAATAACACGATGATTTCGATCACGGATCTCGAAGGGAATCTGATCGCACAATCATCGGCAGGCGCGCGTGGGTTTCGTGGCTCTCGTAAGGGCACTCCATTCGCCGCGCAGCAGGCAGCTTACGAGGCGGCCAAGAAAGCGCATGAAGCCGGTATGCATCAGTGCGAAGTGCGCGTGAAGGGACCAGGCGGTGGTCGCGAATCAGCGATCCGTGCGATCGCAAATGCGGGCATCAGAGTCATGACGATTCGCGACACGACGCCGATTCCGCACAACGGTTGCCGTCCGCCGAAGCGACGTAGAGTTTAGTTTTTGAGAATAGGTCCTATAGGACATATAGGACCTATTTGAGTTCAATCAACCCAAAGGATGAAGGGTTCGTGCTAATGCACAACCTGTAAACTTTTCCGTCTAAGCATTTAGACTGGAGGCAAATAATTGGCTAGGTATAGAGATGCGGTGTGTCGCCTTTGCCGTCGCGAAGGCGCGAAACTGTTTTTGAAGGGCGATCGTTGTTACAAACCGGCTTGCCCGATTGAAAAACGTGGTACGCAACCGCCCGGACAGCACGGAAACTCGCTGCGCCGCGGCAAAGCACTGGTCGGCTACGGCCAGCAGCTCAGAGAAAAGCAGAAGGTCAAACGTATCTACTTCATTCTCGAAGGGCAGTTCCGAAACTACTTCGAACGTGCCGCTCGCATGAAGGGAATTACCGGTGAGAACCTTCTGTTCCTGCTTGAGCGCCGGTTGGATAATGCGGTTTACCGTGCGGGCTTTTCGACCTCACGCCGTCAGGCGCGGCAGTTGGTCAACCACGGTCACATTCAGGTAAACGATCGCAAAGTAGATATTCCCTCTTTTCAGGTAAAACCGGGTGACGTGATCAGTGTGAGAGATGCGAGTCGCAAGAACTCTCACATCGAAGGCGCATGGCAAACTGCGTCTGGTCGTGGGCGTCCGTCGTGGATTAATGCAGACGGCGGCGGCGAGATGACTGCGCGTGTCGCCAGTTTGCCGGTGCGTGACGATATCGATCGCACCATCAACGAGCAGTTAATTGTTGAACTTTATAGTAAGTAGTTAACCTGACCAGGGATGACGCCGCCACTCGTCATCACCTGGTCCGACGCATTTTTCTTAGGATACTAACTATGGCTATGGATCAAAATAATCTTTGGACAGGATTTCAGATGCCGCGACGTCTTGCGGCTGACGCAGAGACCCTCACCGAGCGATATGGGCGCTTTTCAGCGCAGCCATTCGAACGAGGTTTTGGAACCACTGTGGGTAACTCTCTTCGTCGCGCACTTCTGTCTTCAATCGAAGGCGCTGCTATTACGGCAGTCAAGATTGAAGGCGTCGAGCATGAGTTTTCATCGATTAAGGGGGTGGTGGAGGATGCCACCGACGTTATTCTCAATCTCAAGCAGGTACCTTTTAAACTGCACAGCAGCGAGCCCAAGACGCTGAGAATCTCGAAGGAAGAAGCCGGCGAAGTTACTGCGGCTGATATCGAGACCGATGCTGATGTCGAAATTCTCGACCCGTCAGTCCACATCGCAACCGTCAGCGACAACGGATCTTTGAAAGTCGAGATGCGTCTGAAGCGTGGCCGAGGCTACGTTTCGGCTGACAGAAACTTCGACGAAGATCTCTCGCTGGGTTATATCCCGATCGATTCGGTGCACACCCCAGTCAAGAAAGTTAATTACAACGTCGAGGCAGCTCGTCTCGGACAGAACACCGAGTTTGACAAACTCACTATCGAAGTTTGGACCGATGGTTCAGTAAAGCCGGAAGATTCAATCGGTCTGGCGGCGAAGTTGATCAAGGATCACATGTCGATCTTCATCAACTTCGAAGAAGACACGGACGATTTCGCTTACACGAAGATGGAGCGTCCGCCATTGCCGCGCAACGATCAGTTGGATCGCTCAGTTGATGAGCTCGAACTGTCAGTTCGTTCTTACAACTGTCTCAAGAATGCCGACATTCGCACGATTCGCGATCTGGTCCAACGTACCGAGCGCGAAATGCTGGCCACCAAGAACTTCGGCAAGAAGTCGCTCAATGAGATCAAAGAGATTTTGAACGGCATGGGGCTCGACTTCGGAATGGAATTTGACGAGCAGGGTAATCCGATTCCGGGAACGGGCGGTCGCGATACTGCCGATCTTTCGGATTATGAAGGCGACGAGGAACAGTAGGTTAGAGTCATGCGACACCTGAAGGCACATCGAAAACTTGGTCGTACCAGTGAGCATCGTCACTCGATGCTGCGTAACCTGGCGACTTCTCTGATCAATTCTCGCGAGGAACGCATCGTCACGACTTTGCCGAAAGCGAAGGAGTTGCGACCGTTTGTCGAGCGCGCCATTACGTTGTCGCGCAAAGCTCGCAGTTTTGCCGACAATGGTTCTGACGCACGTGCATTGCACTTGCGACGCCAGGCTGCCGGGTACTTTCACGCCGGCAACACCACAGTCAGTGAGCTTACGGGTAAGCGCGGACAGTTGAGACCGTCGCGGACTGCCGGCGTGGCAGCGCTACGCAGACTCTTTACTGATCTTGGAGAGCGTTACAAGGATCGGCCCGGCGGTTATACGCGAATTTTGAAGTTCGGCCACCGCGAAGGCGATCGCGCCGAGCTCGCGATCATCGAGCTTGTCGACAATCCTCGTGAAGTTGAAGCCGCTGAAGCTGCAAAGAAACGAGCTAAGTCAGCCAGCTCAAAGAAGAAGAAGTCAGGTCGCGGTAAAGAAGCTAAGGAAGAAGCAGCCGAAACCGAAGCCAACGAGGGCTAGCAAAGGATCGCCACAAAGAAGCACAAAAAGCACAAATGCTGAATTTGTGTCGTATGTGCTTCTTTGTGGCTTTAATGAATGGCAGCAGATAAAGAAAACGGAGAAACGGGAGGCAAGCGCGCTCGCTCCGCGCAACGACCGGCGGCGTCCGTAAACCTGGAGGAGTTGCGTGAGCTGATCGACCTCCTGCGTGAGAACGGACTGGCTGAGCTCGAGCTCGAGAACGAAGGCTTTCGTGTTCGTCTCCGTCGCGAATCTACGGTGTCTGAGCCGTCACATGCTGCGCCTCCACCGCCTCCGCCGCTACCTGCTCCTGCACCTCCGCCGGTATCCGCTCCTGCGCATCCCGGCACACAAGCGACCACAGCGGCCGCTCAGGATCAGGACTTACACATTATTCCGTCGCCGATTGTGGGCACGTTCTATCGTTCGCCTTCTCCGACTGCCGATCCGTTTGTGAAGATTGGCAGCAGCGTTGAGCCGGAGTCGGTCGTTTGCATCATCGAAGCCATGAAACTCATGAATGAGATTCAGGCAGAAGCGACTGGTGAGGTCGTTAAGATTTACGTTGAGAATGGGCAGCCTGTCGAGTATGGGCAGCCCCTGTTTGGCATTCGCAGTTAGGCCACAAAAAAGCACAAAATGCACAAGAAAGAATTTGTGCCTTTTGTGCTTTTTTGTGGCGAAGTTATATGGCTTTCAATCCGCGCAAATTTAAAAGATCCTGATCGCCAATCGTGGCGAGATAGCCTGTCGCATCATCTGGACCTGCAAGGAGATGGGTATCAAGACGGTCGCCGTTCATAGCGACGTCGATCGCGATTCACTGCACGTCCGTTTCGCCGACGAAGCTGCGTGTATTGGACCAGCACCTTCGGCCCAGAGTTATCTCAACATCCCCGCCATCATCAGCACCGCGGAAATCTTTAACGTCGATGCGATTCATCCGGGTTACGGGTTTCTGGCTGAGTCTGCTTACTTCGCCGAGATCTGCGAGGCGTGCAATATCAAGTTCATTGGACCACCGGCGAGTGTGATTCGACTGATGGGTGACAAGATCGAAGCGCGGCGTGTGATGCACGAAGCGGGCTTGCCGATCGTCCCGGGCAGTCCTGGTAGTGTTAACTCAGAAGAGGAAGGCATCAAGCTCGCTCGCGACATTGGTTATCCCGTCATCGTCAAGGCTTCAGCAGGTGGTGGTGGTCGTGGTATGCGCATCGTACGTGCCGAACAGGAGTTGGGAAAAGCGCTCGAGACCGCATCGACTGAAGCCGCAGCCGCTTTCAACGATGGCAGTGTCTACATCGAGAAGTACCTTGAGCGGCCGCGACATATTGAGATCCAGGTGCTGGCAGACGAGTTTGGTGAGTGCATTCACCTTGGCGAGCGCGAGTGCTCGATTCAACGGCGCCATCAGAAGTTGATGGAAGAAGCACCCTCGACTGTTCTCACGCCTGAGATGCGCAAAAAGATGGGTGACGCCGCTGTGTCGGCGTGCAAGAAGCTCGGGTATTCAAGCGCAGGCACATGTGAGTTTCTATTGGATGTGCACGGTAACTTTTACTTCATGGAGATGAACACGCGCATCCAGGTCGAGCATCCAGTGACGGAGATGGTGACGCTTGCCGACATCGTCCGTAATCAGATCCGGATCGCAGAAGGCGAGCCGCTGGGTTATTCGCAGGACGACCTGCTCATCGTCGGCCATGCGATCGAATGTCGCATTAACGCAGAAAATCCGGAGACGTTTGCGCCCTCGCCGGGAACCATTTCAGCCTTCAATCTGCCGGGCGGCCCGGGTGTACGCGTGGATACGTTTGTTTACTCGGGTTATCAGGTGACGCCGTTTTACGATTCGATGATTGCCAAGGTGATTGTCCACGCCCGGACTCGTGAACTGGCCATCGCGCGCATGAAGCGAGCGCTGGAAGCGATGGTGATCGAAGGGATCAAAACAACCGTCCCGTTGCACCTGAAGATCATGGACGACCCGCGTTTCCGCGCCGGCGACATCGGGACGGATTTCATGGAGTATTTCCTGGCGAAAAACGGGAAGAAGGCGGCGGCCACATAGGACAGGATTTACAAGATTATTCAGGATTTACAAGAAGAATCCTGTCAATCCTGAAAAATCTTGTAAATCCTGTAAAGCCGTTGCGCGGTTGCCGAGCGCCATCCAATTACCCTATAATGTCCGACTTTTCTACGACGACTCGACTCGTCTGAGAGGTGAATGAAATGTCGCACGCAGTTATAAAAGCCGGTGGAAAACAGTTCCTTGTTGAGGAAGGCCAGACGATTCGTGTGCCTTCACTCCAGGCAGACGCCGGAAGTTCAGTCGAGCTCGATGCCCTGCTGAGCACTGGCTCCGAGAACAAGATTTCGGCGACGGTGGTCGCCCACGGCAAAGATCAAAAAATTGTTGTCTTCAAGAAAAAGCGTCGCAAACAATACAAACGCACGCGTGGTCACCGGCAGGGTTACACCACCTTGAAGATTGATTCGATTGGGTAAAGACAATGGCACACAAAAAAGGCGTTGGTTCATCTCGTAACGGTCGCGACTCGCAGTCGCAACGACTCGGACTGAAGAAGTTTGGCGGTGAGAAAGTTCTCGGTGGCAACATCATCGCGCGCCAGCGTGGCACCAAGTGGAAACCCGGCAACAATGTCGGCCGCGGCAAGGACGATACTTTGTTCGCGTTGATCGATGGCGTCGTCAAGTTTGAAGACAAGGGACGCTCCGGAAAGTTTGTCAGCGTTTATCCATTGGAGCAAACTGCTGCTTAGAAAAGTTGTGTAAAAGTTCGCGACGCCTGAGCAGCAATACTGCGCGCCCAGGCGTCGTTTTCGATTTTTAGGATGTTCATTGATCGCGCCAAGATTCACGTGCAAGGGGGAGACGGAGGTAACGGTGTTACAGCTTTCCGGCGCGAAAAGTTTGTCCCGCGTGGTGGTCCATCGGGCGGAGATGGTGGCCGTGGCGGCGATGTGATCGTTCTGGCGGATTCGTCGCTCAACACGTTGCTGCACCTTCGTTACAACCCGCTGCACAAGGCGCAGCGCGGTTTGCATGGAGAAGGTTCAAACCGGTCCGGGCATAACGGCGAGGATCTGGTAATTCGAGTTCCAGTTGGAACACAGATCTTTGAGGCTACAACAGGTGATCTGCTTCACGACCTGAACCATGACGGCGATCGTTGGCTGGCAGCTCGCGGAGGCCGCGGCGGTTTTGGAAACGCGCATTTCACGACCTCAACCAATCGTGCACCTCGCTACCATCAAAATGGAGGCAAGGGAGAAGAGTTGGACCTCCAGCTCGAACTCAAGCTACTAGCCGATGTCGGTCTGGTGGGGTTTCCGAATGCAGGGAAGTCGACTTTCATCTCGACTGTTTCAGCGGCGCGTCCGAAGATTGCCGATTACCCGTTCACGACGCTAGAGCCGCATCTTGGTGTGGTAGACCTCGGTGACTTTCGTACTTTCGTAATCGCCGATATACCGGGGCTGATCGAAGGCGCTCACGCTGGCGCGGGTTTGGGTGATCGTTTTTTACGGCACATCGAGCGCACGAAGTTGTTGTTGCACCTCGTGGATGTTTCTTCAGTTTCGGGCAGGGATGCCGTGGGTGATTACGAGACGGTGAATCGCGAGCTCGCTTCGTACAACGAGGAGCTAGCGACGCGACCACAGTTTGTGGTTGCTACAAAGATTGATGCGCTCGATGAGCCCGAGCGATTGGAGTCGCTAAAGCAGAAGGCGATCGAAGATCAGAAGTCGTTCTTCGCGATCTCTTCCGCGACGGGGCACGGCGTTCGTGAACTTGTAAACGCAATGGCGGCGAAGCTCGAAGAATTGAATGCAGAGGGCAACAGAGCCGACACGGTGGAGCTGACTTTGTAAGAGATGTGCGCGCAGAAGCGGATAGCATTGTATGGCGGAACGTTCGATCCGGTTCATGTAGGGCATATTGAAATTGCACGACGAGTTTCACAGTTATTTGAGATTGAGAAAGTTGTTTTTATTCCGGCTCAGATGGCGCCGCACAAAGTCGGTCGCCCTGTAACCCCGTCCGTACATCGCTATGCGATGCTGGCGTTGGCGACGCAAAACGATCCGCAGCTATCGATTTCGAGTTATGAACTCGATGATCCTGATCGTCGCTACACGGTAGACACGGTTGCCCACTTTCAGCGCGCGCTGGGTGACGAAACCGAGCTCTTTTTCATGATGGGTGCCGACTCGTGGTCGGAGATTACGACGTGGCGTGAGTGGGAACGCTTGTTGACGATGACTAATCATATCGTCGTCACGCGGCCGGGTTATGAACCTTTGACGACACACGTCGGTGCGGTTGGCGAACGAATCGTCGACTTGCGCAGAATAAAGATCTCGCGCAAAGGCGCAAAGGCGCAAAGGAAGACGCAAAGTATTTTCTTCACCGATGTGGTGATGAAAGATGTTTCGGCGACGAGGATTCGACGATTGGCCAGTGAAGGTCGAACCGACGAGTTAACCGATCTTTTACCAGGGCCAGTGCTTGAGTACATAAAGAAATACGGAATTTATCGAGAATTGAATGAAGCAAAACTCAACAGTTAAGGAACAGTCGTTAAATCCGCAACCTAACGTGCGGTCCACTCCATCTGCGCCGTCTGAGAACCTCGACGAGCGCGTGCTCGCTGCTCTTCACGCTGCAAGTGAGAAGAAGGCCATCGAACCCGTTGTGCTCGATTTGCGCGAGATCGCCAGCTTCACGGATTACTTCGTGATCGTGAGTGGTGCAAACGAACGTCAGGTGCAGGCAATTGCGGATGAGGTATACGAGAGTCTGAAGAAGTCAGGCCACGCGGCAGCGCGCATGGAAGGTTATAAAACGGCCGAATGGATTCTTTTGGACTACGGCGATTTTGTAATGCACGTGTTTGAGCAAAAAGCGCGGAAGTTCTACGACCTCGAGCGTCTCTGGCGCGAGTCGAAGCGAGTCGAGTTGCCGGCGGAATTTACCGGCGGCAATGGCAGTTCTTTGAGAAGAGAATCGTGATCGAACTATTTGCGCGCTCCCCGGGAATGCGCGAGGCTGTAAGTCTCGCCGAGCGCGTGAGTTCAACCGATGCGAATGTTTTGATCACGGGTGAATCGGGAGCGGGAAAAGATCTTCTCGCATCGTTCATTCACTTGAAGTCAAAGCGTTCGGCGCAGCCGTTTGTGAAGATCGATTGTGCGACGCTTCCGGCCGAATTGCTGGAAGCAGAGCTTTTTGGTTTCGAGCGGGGGGCGTTTACGGGTGCTGTTGAGGCGAAAGCAGGCCGCTTTGAGGCTGCGCACAAAGGCACAGTCGTGCTCGATGAAATCGCGCACCTCTCAACTGACGCGCAGGCAAAATTGCTGCGAGTGATTGAGCGACGCGAATTTGAACGTCTTGGTGGACGAAAGACGATCAAGCTCGACGTACGTCTGATGGCCCTGACGAACGTGGATCTCGATGCGGCGGTGAAAGTTGGTCGATTTAGAGAAGACCTTTTTTATCGTCTTAACGTAATAAACATTCGCGTCCCTCCTTTACGTGAGCGCAAGGAAGATCTTTCTCAACTGGTCGAGCATTTTCTGAAGGTGTATTCGGCGAAACATGGGCGACATGTCCACCAGCCCACAGCGAATGCGCGTACCTTGCTAAAGGCTTACGACTATCCGGGTAACGCTCGCGAGCTGGCTAATATCATCGAGCGCGCGGTGATTGTCGCCGAGGGAAAGAAGCTTGAAGAGCACGACCTGCCCGCCGGATTGAGTGCGGCTGTGAGCGCGCAGCAGCTGAAGGAGAAGCCGCGCAGTCTGGCGCAGGTGGAGGCGGCTTATATTTCGGAGATTCTGGCCGCGACCGGCGGTAACAAGACCGAGTGCGCGCGCATACTCGGAATCAGTCGCAAGAATCTTTACGAGAAGATTGCGCGTTACAAGCTCTGATGCGGCTGCGAATCATCTGGATCGGGAAGACTCGAGATGCGAGGCTGCGCGCGCTGATTGATGATTACGCTGAGCGTCTTGGACATTTTGCCCGTTGCGAAGTGACTGAGCTGCGTGAGCTTGGACGTACCGACAAGGCGGGCATCGATAAGGAGACGAAACGCATCTCAGACGGACTCCGATCTGGGTCGGTTACGGTGCTCCTGGATCCAGACGGCGTTGAATGGACGTCCCAACAGGTAGCTGCCCAGGTGCAGAGCTGGGAGGGAAGTGGGATCAAAGAAGTTGCCTTCGTCATTGGCGGACCTAACGGTGTTGCGGATGACTTCAAGGCACGCGTCGACAAACGTTGGTCCCTGTCACGTCTGACGCTGACGCATGAGATGGCGCGAGTGCTGTTATTTGAGCAGTTATATCGAGCGTACACGATCATTCATGGTTTGCCATATCAGAAATGATCGCGACCGGCAGCTAATATCAAGTAGGGTGGAGGATTGAGATAGATAATGGACAAGAGGCGCACAAAAGTTTTCCGTGACAAATTATTGGATCGTCGTGAAGGTCTGGTCGGACAAGTGCAGGCGGCGGAGCTTTATAGTCGCGAACGCGATGCGGAAGCCACGCAGGATCCGGCAGACATGGCGGCGAATGCTTATACAAAAGAATTACTGGTATCGATGTCTGACAATGATCGTCAGTTATTGAACCTGATCGATGAAGCGCTAGAGCGAATCGAAACATCGGGTTATGGGAAGTGTGTTCACTGTGGTGAAGCACTACCCGAGAAGCGTCTCGACGCGGTGCCGTGGGCGCGACACTGCGTTCGTTGCCAGGATCTGCAGGAGCGCGGATTGCTCGGCGAGGATGAAGAATAAGCTCGTCTTACGGTTGAGAACATAAAGCGGCCTCCTCAATTCGGGGAGGCCGCTTTGTTTAGCCACAAGAAGGCACATAAGGCACAAAAGGAATGTTTGGTGATGCTTTGTTGACGCTGGCGTATCCGCAGGCTTGTGCCATTTGTGCGCGTAGTGTTGAGGAAAGAAAGTATGGGGTGGCGTGCGAGGCGTGCTGGATAAAGGCGCCGGTTTTTGATGGGACTGAAACATTGTGTTGGAAGTGTGGGGTAAGGGCGCCGGGTGAAGTTTCGGAGGAGCTTCGTGAACATGTGAGGTGTCATCGCTGCGATGCAACCGCTTTCACCGCTGCGAGAGCCGTTGGGTTGTATGAAGGTGCACTTCGCGAAGGGGTGTTGAGGCTGAAACGTGAACCGCACGCCTCGCTGCATCTCGAGTCACTTTTGATGGCTGCGGCCAGGCGCGAGCCGATAAGTGCCAGCACGACGGTCATGCCCGTCCCTTTACATCCGGAACGACTACGATCGAGAGGTTTCAATCAGGCTTCGGTGCTGGCACAGGCGCTCTCGAAGAGCCTGCGGTTGCCACTGGACGAGGTAAGCCTGTTGCGCGTTTCGGGGTCGGAAAAATACCGTGCTGGTCTGGATGTTAAAGGACGCCGGGACACCGTCGCTGGAGCGTTCAAAGTCAGCCATCCAAGGCTGGTTGCGGGCGAGGATATTCTGCTGGTTGACGACGTGTTTACCACTGGCGCGACCGTATCTGCCTGTGCCGAGGTGCTGATGGCGGCGGGCGCCAAGAGCGTGTTTGTATTGACTTTAGCCAGGGCCTGAGCCCGCCTGTAACCACATAATTTTGACACCCTCTTCCACGCTCGCGTAATATCAGCCCTAATGAATGGCAGGGTTTTAGTTCTTAATACTTCTTTTGAGCCCATCAATGTGTGCACCGAAAGGCGCGCTGTAGTGATGATCTTTAAAGGAGTAGCGCGCGTGGAGGAGCACAATGGTCACGTTCTCCATTCGCAAAAACTCACCATTCACGCACCTTCTGTTATTCGTTTGACGGAGTACATCCACATTCCTTTTGAACGTCGATCGCTCTCGCGGAAAAACATTCTTCTGCGCGACCATTCGACCTGCCAGTACTGCGGCACGCAGTATCCACCCTCGGAGCTGACGCTCGATCATGTGCTTCCACGCTCGCGCGGAGGGGAGTCCGCGTGGGATAATCTGGTTGCCTGCTGCAAGCGTTGCAATCATCGGAAGGGAAACCGGACTCCGGAGGAATCCTCGATGCATTTGTTGCGCAGGCCTCGTGGGTTCTCGCTTCACATTAACCGGCAAATCATGCGGTACCTGGGGAGAGCTGACGAGACGTGGAGAAAGTATCTGTTCTACGAATCAGACGGTCGAGAATAACCTGGCTTCAACTCAGCGCGGCCCCCATAGAAAGAGGAAATCATGCATCAAACATTTTTAGCGATCGCGGGACTCGGCCCGACGGAGCTTATAATCATCGTGCTCGTGATCTTTTTGCTTTTCGGCGCGACCAGGCTGCCTCAATTGGCGAAAGCCCTGGGCCAAAGTAAGAAGGCGTTTCGAGAGGGAATCGAAGAAGGCGAACGTGAACCAGCGCGTAAGGAAGTGAAGGAGTAAGTCGGATCTTTGTACTTCGTGCTTTGTACTTTGAAGTGTCGCGCTCCTGGTCAATACCGAACCTACCAAGCACAAAGATCCAAGACCCAAGCTCTGGTTGTCAGTGACTGTGAGTTTTCTGTCCGACGATCAGAGTCGCTTTCACGGAAAGCGCGAACTCCGCCTCATGCCTCTCTTCGTTTATTAATCGAGAGATCTCGCTGAACAGACCGGCCCTCTTATCGTAAGGTACGAGGGCCAACCAATCCTGCATTAGAAACTCTGCGACGAGCGGAGAGTTTAGAAACTGTTCGCCCGACTCGAAATCAAACTCCTCGATTCGAGTCCACGATTTAACATCTCTGAGTCCTTCATCCTCGGCCAGTTTCTCGATGTCAGAAACAGTGGGCAGTTCCGTGATCAACTGTTCCACGTCTGATTCGTGATCGATGAGACCCCTATTGTGCAGTGCCTCCCAGTAGATAGAAAAGAACTCGCCAAAGCTTGATGCGGTCGGCAGTGTTAGAGCAACAGTGGCTCCCGGCGCGGCTACACGAACGAGCTCTGAAAACATTGTTCTAACTCTTTGCCGTGAAACCAGTGAAGCGTTTCCGATAACCAGGTCGAAACTGTTGTCACTCAAGTTGAGTTTATCGACTGGCGCGGTATCGAAAGTGATCTGTTCGTTCGTTGCGGTTGCTTTTGCTCTTGCCAACTCCGTGCATTCAGGATTCTCGTCAACGCAAAGCAGTTCGAGTTTTTCCCCAGCACGCTCGTGCAATGCCATCGCGTGTCCGCCGGTTCCGGCGCCAAGGTAAAGCGCCTTTCCTTCTTTGGGAAGTTCGACGTGCTCATCGATTAACTCGGCGAAACGTTCGCCCCAATCCGGCGCGATAAATAAGTCCTGAAGGAATGCGAGTTCCTTATCCGACTTGCTACTGGTCACTCTCAATATCCTCACCCAAATTTTGTTCTTGTTGCGGCAGTTCTTCGTCCGAAAAATATTTTCTGCCGCGTAGTTGTTCAGGTAAGCACTCCATTTCTTCTTTTGCTGCCGGATCGCTGTGGACGTAGCGATATTCTTTGCCGTAACCGATCTGCTTCATCAACGGCGTCGCTGCATTTCTCAAATGAAGCGGCACTGGGGTTCGTGCTGTCTCTTCCGCATCGACCAGAGCCGCATGATACGCGTTCTTGACCGAATTCGACTTAGGTGCACGCGCCAGATAAATCGTCGCCTGTGATAATGGAAACAGCGCTTCGGGCAGACCAATCAGTTGCACGATATCAGCAGCGGCAGCGGCCTGGACCATTGCTTGTGGATCTGCAAGGCCGATGTCTTCCGATGCGAGAATACACAATCGACGTGCGATGAAAATCGGATCAGCCCCACCCTCAATCATTCTCGCGAGCCAATAGAGCGCGGCGTCGACGTCTGAGTTTCGCAATGACTTAATCAACGCGGAGATTAGGTTGTAATGTTCTTCGCCACCTTTGTCGTAGGCGTAATGAGCGCGGCCGAGTGCCTCGATGACCGTTTGCTCTGAAACTGTCCTTAGGCCGTTTTCACCAGGCGTTGTGGATTCAACGGCTGCGTCCAGTGCTGTGAGTGCTACTCGCGCGTCGCCGCTCGCAGAGTGTGCAATCCGTTCCAACAGTTCGTCTGAAACCGAAGGATTGAAACTGGCGAGACCACGCTCCTCGTTACGAAGCGCATTTTGGAGAACGGTTTTGATCTCGTCGTCAGAAAGTTGATTGAGTACCAAAACTCTGGAGCGTGACAGAAGTGCGCCAGTGACTTCAAAAGAAGGATTCTCAGTGGTGGCGCCGATTAGTGTGACGGTGCCGTTTTCGACAGCATGAAGGAGTGCGTCCTGCTGCGACTTGTTGAAGCGATGGATCTCGTCGATAAAAAGAACTGTGCGTTTGCCATAACGCTTTTCAGCCTTGGCGCGGTCAATAGCTTCGCGCAGATCCTTCACGCCGGAGAAGACGGCGGATAGGGCGATGAAGTTCAGTCCGCTGCTATCGGCCAGCAGACGCGCGAGTGTGGTTTTTCCTGTGCCGGGAGCGCCCCACAGAATCAACGAGGGCAACGCGCCACCGCCCGCGAGCAGTCGTCGCAGGATACGGCCTTCGCCCACGAGGTGTGCCTGGCCGACAAATTCCGCCAATGAACGCGGTCGCATGCGCTCGGCCAGTGGAGTGCCTTCGAGAGGTAGGTCGACGTGTCGGGGGTCGTCGCTAAACAGACTTCTTGAATTCCATCCGTCCATGGCGCAAAAAGGATGTATAATTATCGCCGAAAAGAATTAAACTAGCGACCGGCGGGATTATCTGACGCGACTTTAGCCCGACAAAAAAGGTTCAAAAATCGCAATTTTTTCGGGTAAAGTATCCAGAATCTTCATTGGAACGCGACTATGGGAATCTGCGTATAGTTGGCTGCGGGCGACAAACCCCAAGGATTTAGGGGCCGCGATGCGATTGGAGAGCAGACGATGAGAAATGGAAGAGACATTTTGAGAATTTCGGGCATGATTGTCCTGGGGGTTCTCGTTTTCTTAGTTGTACTCCCACTTGTTTTGAAGGTAGTGGGAATTACACTGGGCGTCATAATTGGACTTGCGGTGCTATTGATCAAGGTGGCAGTAACCCTGGCGATTGCTTACCTCGTTCTAGTCGGAATTCGTGCCCTGCTACGCTGACTGTTCACGGGCAACCAGAGTTGATGCTCCTTCTCTCGGTTGCCCGTTTCGGTACCCACCTTAGTCCCTCCGCACCTCTAAAAGTTTGACCGGCCCTATACGCACATGAGATCATGCTGTCGATTTTTCACCTCACCTGAAGGATGGAGTAAATGACCCCAGAACAACGACTCAATCGAGTGGAGCGGATATTGGGTCTCTTCGTTACGGAAGGGCGCCGCTGGCGTGTGCGATCACGCGAACAGGACGAAAAGATGAATACCCTCATCAACATGTATGAGAGAGACCGCGATGTACGGCAGGCCGAATCTCAGGAGCTAAATGAAAAGATCAATATTCTGATCAATTGTCAGATGGAAACCAGCGCTATGGTTAAAGACTTGGCTAAGTCACAAAGCGAAACTGATCGAAGTTTGCGTGCGTTCCTTGACAGTCTGCGAAAGGGCGGCAACGGGAACTCCTCAAGTTAACTGGGGCAACCTCATCAGAAAAGAAAGACAATGACAGAAGACGAGCGGCGGATTCTGAGCCATCAACTCGATCGGCTGGAAAGAATGCTCATACGTTGCGAAGAAGCCGATAAGGCTGAGCGCAAAAAAAAGAGCGCCGCAAGACGACAGAAAAAACGCGAAGAAGAAGAGAGACGCAGAGGGCCTGACGCTCCTACTGACGACACTAAACATTGAAGCGGAAGTTAACTACGTCGCCTTCCTGCATGATGTAGTCTTTTCCTTCGAGCCGTAGCAGTCCTTTCTCTCGCGCGGTGGCGTAGGAGCCTGCTGACATCAGTTCGTCATAGCTCACGATCTCGGCGCGAATGAAACCACGTTCGATGTCGGAGTGAATTGTGCCCGCGGCGGTCTGTGCACGAGTGCCTTGCGGGATCGTCCAGGCGCGTACCTCTTTCTCACCGGCAGTCAAAAACGACATCAAGCCCAACAGGTGATAGGCGCTCTTGATCAGCTCATCCACGCCACTTGTCGTCACATTGAGACTCTGCAAATAGTCGACACGTTCTTCAGGTGGCAGCGCCACCAGATCTGCTTCAAGCTGTGCACAAATGACCACACACTCCGCTGCTTCCTTCGCCGCGACCTCACGAACTGATTTCACCATCGAGTTGTAGTCGAGATCGGCGAGCGCTGACTCCTCAACGTTCGCGGCATAGATAGTTGGCTTGGTTGTTAAGAGAAAGAAGTTGCGAGCGACAGCACGTTCATCATCGGTGAGTGTGACAGTTCGCGCGGAGCGTCCTTCCTCCAGCGCCGGCAGGAGCTTGTCGAGCACGTCCAACTCCTGACGCGCAACCTTATCTCCACTCTTGAGATTCTTTTGTGCTTTCTCGCGTCGACGTTCGACAGTCGCAAGGTCGGCCAAAGCGAGTTCGATCTGAATAGTCTCTATGTCGCGAAGTGGATCCACCGCCCCTTCGACATGAACGATGTTTTCGTCCTCGAAGCAACGCACCACCTGGACCACCGTATCGGTTTCTCTAATGTTTGCGAGAAACTGATTTCCGAGGCCTTCACCCTTCGAAGCGCCTCGAACAAGCCCTGCTATGTCGAGAAACTCAACCGTAGCCGGCACGATCTTTTCCGTTTTCACTATCCGAGCGAGCGGCTCCAATCGTTCATCGGGCACTGAAACCACGCCAACATTCGGCTCGATTGTCGCGAATGGATAATTGGCCGCCAGAGCGGAGGATTGCGCTGTGAGCGCATTGAATAAGGTCGATTTGCCCACGTTGGGCAGTCCAACAATACCTGCTCTTAACATTCATTTGCCTCGCGCAGAAAACTAACCGATTACAAACACGGATGCAAAAGCGGGTATAATCCGGAGCGATTGGGGACCACAAAACAAAGGCGGCAACTCTCGGCTCCGATAGATGATCGCGTCTTTATTACTGGCCTTATTAGTCACACTTAGCGGCACGGTTGCGACTTACCTCTACGACGAAAACGCGTCGTTGGGAGCACGACTGTGTGCTGGCGGAGCTATGGGATTGGCCGCCCTTGGGCTGGTCGGGTTTGTCGTTGCTTCATTAATTGGTCTCAGTGGAGCTGCAGTGCTGTTTAGCGCAGTAATCTGTTGCAGTCCACTTGCTCTACTGAGTGATGGCGCGATCGTCCGGCAATTGAGAAGAGATCTCGACGCAGCTTGGATCGGTGCTCGAAGGCTTGTCACAAAACCGGACGCAACATCGATCGGATACTTTCTTTTTTACGCTGTCGTTGCAGTCGTGCTGTGGAAGGTGTTTAGCCGCGCGGTCATTGAGGAGAGTACCGGTCTCAGCACCGGCCTGCTAAATAACTTCGGCGATCTTCCATTTCACATCAGCGTGATCACGAGTTTCGCATTCGGAAATAATTTTCCGCCTGAAGATCCGACTTACGCCGGAGTCAGATTCACTTATCCATTCATCTCCGACTTCGTTTCCGCGATGTTTGTGCGCTGCGGCGCAAACCTGCGCGAATCGATGTTCATTGAGAACTACATTCTCGGAATCTCATTTGTCGGCCTGGTTCATCGTTGGGCCTTGGTGATGTTGCGCGACAAGTTCGCGGCCATCATCACACCGTTGCTGGTCCTACTCAACGGCGGTCTCGGCTGGACACAACTGTTTACGAAAGCCGGAACACATGAAGGCGGACTCTGGGGTGTCCTGATGGATCCGCCGCCTTCATTCACAGTTGTTCCGGAGACGACCTGGCGTTGGGGTAACGCCATCTCCGCACTTCTGATTCCCCAACGCGGATTCCTGATGGGCCTGCCTTTGGCGGTCATCGCTTTCACATACTGGTGGATCGCCAACGACAAGAAACGACTACCGGAAGCGACTGAAACCGGAAAAAAGACACGCGCAAGCGAAAAGCAGAGAACTGCCTGGCAGCAGCAGGAAGCGACGCGTGTCGTGATGGCAAATCGCGGAATGATTGCTGCCGGCGTCGCAGCAGGACTGTTGCCACTGGTCCATGCTCACAGCTTTGTCGTCGTAATGGCGATGGCGGGCTGTCTTGTGTTGATCCAACGCCGCTGGCGCGAGTGGATTACTTTCTTTGTCGTGGCGTCTGCGATCGCGATTCCGCAACTGCTCTGGTCGACTATCCACAGTGCAGTGGATGCGAGTAGCTTCTTCGCGTGGGAAGTAGGTTGGGACCACGGACAGCAGAATCCGGTCTTGTTCTGGTTTATGAATACCGGATTCTTTATTCCTCTGATACTGATCGCAGTTCTCATGAGAGGCGACGGATACCTCGTTCCAAAACGCATCCTGCTTTTTTATCTGCCGTTCACGCTCTGCTTCATCGTGCCCAACCTGATCAAGATGGCGCCGTGGATCTGGGACAACATCAAAGTACTGTATTACTGGTGGCTCGCATCAGCGCCTATTGTTGCATTGTTGCTGGCGAGACTCTGGCATCAGGGACCCTTGCGGCGAGTGATCGCCATTGTCCTTTTTGTTTGCGTAACACTCGCGGGTGCCCTCGACGTTGCGGGCATTTCCCTGCGTTCAACTAAATACCAGGTCTTCGATGCTGCGGGACTTCGCTTTGCGGAACTTGTGAAGGCTCAAACGGCGCCGCGTGCACTGATCGTTCATGCCCCGGTACACAACACACCGGTTTTCCTGACTGGTCGTCGTTCGCTCATGGGATATCCAGGCCACATCTGGACACACGGGCTTCAATTTGTGCAGCGTGAAGGAGAGATCAAGCGCATTTATCTTGGTATGCCCGACGCGGAGCAGTTAATCAGAAAGTACGGCATCGAGTATCTTGTAGTCGGACCTCAGGAGCGAGTTGTGACTCCCTTGAACCCAGTATTCTTTACTCGCTTTCAGAAAGTTGGGGAAGTTGGTGAGTACACACTCTACAAAACCAGGTAGGAGTCAAAAGACGCGTGCCAAGGGCCCGGCCACGGAGAGTGAGGTTGCGGCCCTCGGTGTACAGGACATTCCGGAGCAGGTGTGGCGTATCGGAGCGATCGTAATCTTTCTGATCGGCGCAGTGCTCCGGTTCTACAACTTGAACCTTGTGCCGCTTCATCACGACGAGGGTGTAAACGGAAACTTTCTGGTGCGGCTCGTGCGCGAAGGGTTCTATACGTACGATCCGGAAAACTACCACGGCCCAACTCTTTACTACTTCTCAGCCATCATCCCGTGGATCACAAAAGTTTTGTTCGGTTCTGCAGTTCGCGACAATTACGGTCTCACGACATTTAATATAAGACTGATAACGGTCCTCTTTGGATTGGGCACGATCGTTTTGGTGTTTCTGCTGCGCCGGAGATTGGGAACAGTGGCAACACTCTCGGCCGGTCTTTTACTAGCCGTCTCGCCCGGCGCGGTTTATCTCTCGCGTTACTTCATCCACGAATCGCTGTTTGTCTTTTTTACACTCGGAATAGTGGTGGCTTGCGTGTGGGCCTACGATACGCGGAGGCCAGGTTACTTGATTTACGGAGCAGCCTGCGCCGCTCTTCTTTTTGCAACGAAAGAGACTGCAATGATCTCTGCGGGAGTGCTGATCATCGCGCTCGCGCTAACGCTGGTTTACATGCGCTTCAATCGCCAGCCGGCGGTTCAGCATGGAAGTAAACGGAAACAACCGGCTGGCGGACTGAATCGCATAATTGACGAGATGGGTGGCACGGGCAACGTCATGCCGGCCATCGCGACCGCGCTCTTTGTCTTCTTTGCGTTGTACCTGCTCTTTTACTCCTCGTTCTTCACCAACGGCAAAGGCATAGCCGATTCGTTGCAGACGTTTGCTATTTGGACCAAGACGGGCACTACGGCGCACGTGCATCCGGCGAGTATGTATATCACGTGGCTGTTTAGGTTGGAGTCGCCCTTATTGTTTCTCGGCGCCACGGGCGCAGCGATTGTCGTTTTGAAACCAAAGAACTCGTTGGCACTGTTTTGCGCGTTGTGGTCATTTGGTCTCATCGCAGCTTATTCACTCATTCCATACAAGACACCGTGGTTGGTGCTGAACTTCGTCGTACCGCTCGCGCTGATTTCCGGTTACGCGATCCAGGCAATTTACGATATGGACCACGCCCAGTTGAGACTGGCCTCGGTAGTTTTGCTGGTGGCAACAGGCGTGACAACTTATCAGTCTATCGATCTGAATTTCGTTAACTACGATAACGACAATCCGAAGTATGTTTACGTCTACGCACACACGCGGCGAGGCATGCTCGAACTGGTCGACCAGGTAGAACAGATTGCGAAGGAAAACTCTGGTGGACTTACTGGAATAACGATCGTGAGTCCCGACTACTGGCCGTTGCCGTGGTATTTCCGAAACTTCAGTCGCGTCGGATATTTCGGCCGCATGGCTGCCTCCAATGAGCCAATCGTCATCTCCAATGAGAGTCAGAAGGCGGAGATGGAGACCACTTACGGTCAGTTCTACCGGCAGGTGCCCTCGAAGGAGGCGGGCGGGAGTTATGAATTGCGGCCGGGCGTGAAGTTGCTTCTGTATGTGCGGCGACCGGAAACCGGACCGCAGGTCAACCCTCCATCGATCCAAAATCCGTAAAAGGTTTCACGCCAAGACGCAAAGATGCCAAGACAGCACTTTGCTGTCTTTGCGTCTTGGCGTGAGAAATTCGTGGCGCTGCTTAACCGTGCTCCTCACTTCAGTTAAGGGGGTCTCACTTTAAGTTGTGGTTGACATTCTAAGCACTCCCACTTATAGTGGCTCACCCGTAATGTTCAAACTCCAGCGCCTCGAAATCACTGGTTTCAAATCATTCGCCGACTACACCGAAATAATCTTCACAGGAGACGGAATAACCGCCGTCGTCGGACCTAACGGCTGCGGCAAGAGCAACGTGGCCGACGCGATCGCTTGGGTTTTGGGCGAGCAACGCGTCAAACACCTGCGTGGCGGTGAAATGAAGGACGTCATCTTTCAGGGCTCACGCAACCGTCAGCCCAGCGGCATGGCCGAAGTGGTCATGCACCTGGTGCGTGATGAAGTGCTGAAGTCTGAACCCGATATCGAAGACATCGATTCAACACTTGAGAAGATCGACGATCAACTCGTGAACATCGATGAGATTCTGCCGCAGGAACAACCGCAGGTCGTCGAAGCCACACCGGTCGAAGTAGCAGAAGGGAATGAAACCCCTGCCGAGGTTACACCTCCAGAGGCCACTGCTTCAGAGTCGACTCCCGTTCACAAGGCGACATATAAGCGACACTGGCGTCGTCGCAATCTTGCGCTCGAATTTGCGCCTGGCGAAGCAGTTTCAGTCACACGCAGACTGTATCGATCGGGTGAGAGTGAGTACTTGCTGAACGGCAAGATTTGTCGGCTGCGCGATATCCAGGATCTCTTTTCGGGAACGGGTCTGGCTGGTGGTCACTACGCCATCATCGAGCAGGGTCGCATCGGACAGATTCTTTCGGCGAAGCCGATGGACCGGCGCACGATTATCGAAGAAGCTGCCGGCATCACCAAGTTTCGCGTTCGCCAGAGAGCAACTGAAGCGCGACTTGAATCCGCTCGCAGTAATCTCTCTCGCATTTCCGATATCGTTTCGGAGATCGATCGGCAGGTAAATAGCTTGCGACGGCAAGCGGCGAAGGCGCGTCGCTATGGTGTATTGCGCGAAGAGCTGCGCGAACTGCTGCGGCAAGTTTACGTCGCCGAAGATCAAAAGCTCGCGACTATCCTCGAAGAAACAAAAGCGAAGCTCACCGAAATTACCGAACTTGAACAAGCCATCGCTAATGATCTCAGCAAACGAGAAGAAGCGGCACGTACTGCAACTCAGGAAGCACGTAATATCGAAGACGACTTGTCGGTTGCGCGGGCCGCGGCTGCTGAAGCAGTGCTGCGACGAGACAGACAGGCTCGTGAATGCGTCTATCAGACGGAACAGTTGAATGAGATCGAAAAGCGCAAAGGTGAGGTAACGGCCGAAATTGAAGCACTGACCTCGCGTCTTGTGTTGATTGAAGGCGAGTGCCGTCGTTTGCAGGAAGAAGACGCGAGGCTGCGAGCGGAGTTTGATCAGAGTGCGCTTCTCCTACGGACTGCTGAAGAGTCGTATGCGGAGAAGCTCGCCGGATCTAACGCTGCCGAAATTGAAATTGAAAGCTCACGCGCCGATCTACTCGCACAAACAGCAATCGCGGAAAGAGTGCGTGAGATTGCGCGACAGCTCGAAACCACATTGGAGCGCCTATCGCAGCAGGCCGAGGGACTCGCGCGCGAAGGCGATCGTGCTGCGAGCCAACATACTGAGAGAAAACTGGAAGCCGAGAAGTTTGCGCGCGAACTAGCTGATGCGCGCGCACGCGTCGCGAAGCTGCAAGCCGAACGCGAAACGGCCGTCGATGCCGTGGTTCGTGGACATGAATCCGTCAGCGATACGGAAGCGGAGTTGACCCGAGTTCGTGACGAGCATTCACGCGCGAGTCATCGTCTCGAAAGTCTAAAAGAGCTAGACCAGCGACGAGCGTACTACTCCCCGGCCGTGCAGCTTATCTTCTCCCCGAGTGAAACGCCGCGTGATTTTCATTTCATCGGCACGCTCGCTGATGCTTTGAACGTTGATGCGAAGTGGGAACGTGCGGTCGAAGGTGTACTTGGATCGTCACTACAGTCGATTGTCGTGCCGACCCCTGACGATGCCGTTCGCGCCGCACAATGGCTTCGCGAAAACAACGGTGGCCGCGCCAGTTTTCTTGTGGCCGGTTTGCATGGCGGGAGCGATGAAATTGAGACAAACACAATTACTACCCTCGCCTGCAGGTTAGAAGAGCGACCGCTCCTTTCAAACGGCTCGGGTGAGGGCATTCGTGAAGACCTTCGCATCTGCGATCTGCTCGGCGCTCCACAGCAACTCGTAACTGTTCTCAAACGCACATTGCCGCAGAAAGTAAACGCACGTCTCGCCGCGAATCTTGAAGACGCGATGGTCAAGTCAATCGCGACCGGTGAGATGTACGTGACGTTGAACGGCGACTGGATCGCAAGCGGACAATTCGTCAACGCCGGCGACGCACGAGATCTCGAAGAAGGAGCGGGTCTGCTCGCATTCAAACGAGAGTTGCGGGAACTCGAAACGCGTGCTGAAGCCCTGTCGCGCGAAGTTGACGTCGCCGCAAAAACCTCTAAAGATGCTCGCGCTCGTCTCGTTGAACTGGAAGACGCTGTGCTCACTCTCAACGAAGTTATCGGTCGCGAAGAACGTGAAGCACTTGCGCGCGAACACACGACCACTTCGCTCGAGCAGGAAGTTGAACGGACCGAACGTCACATGCGTGTTGTCGGACAGGATTCCATGCGCGTCGAGGAAGAGCGGCTGGAAGTCGAGAACCGCCGGGCGCAGGCCTTGTTGGACGCTGAAGCTGCTGAGAAGGCAAGAGAAACAGCCGCTGACAACGTGATAAAAGCTTCGCAACTGTTGAACGACTTGCGACGGGAGTTGGAGACAGAAAGCGAATCACTCACGCAACAGCGAGCCGCCGCGGCTGCCGCTTCCGAACGTCGTCGCGCCACCTCTGCCGAAGTGAGACGAACCGAAAGCGAACTCGCCGACTTTGCTGCCCGAGTTGATCGATACCGGATGGATCTGGCGGAGATGGGCGGTCGCAGTGACGAGCTGAAACTCTCGATCGCAGATCTGGAGCTGGAAGCGAGTTCAGTTGAAAGTGATCGCGCTCGCGAAGAAGCGCAGATTGCAGATCTCTCCAACAGACTCCAGGAAGCTCGCAGGCAGGCTGACGAGTATTCCGCGGAGTTGTCTGATTTGAATCGCCGAGCGGCTGAAGTGCGTGATTCCCGTGGCGCTCTCGAGGTGCAGCGAGCCGAGGCACAGGCACGGCAGACTTTCGTTCATGAAAACTGCCAGACGGAGTTGGGCCAGTCGCTTGAAGATCTTGCACGTGAGCTAACTTTTTCGGAAGACTTCGATCTCGATGTTAGCCATTCTCGTGTCGAAGAGCTGCGCAACCGGCTCGAAGGTTTTGGCGGCGTGAACATGATGGCGCTCGAAGAACTTGCGGAAGCAGAACAGCGTTTACTCTTCCTCACCGTCCAGCGTCAGGATATCGTCGAGGGTATTTCCGCAACCGAAGAAGCGTTGCGCGAGATCAAACGTCGCTCGCGCGAACGATTCCGTCAGGCGTTTGAGCAGATCAACAAGAACTTCAGCGTATTGTTCCAGGAGTTGTTTGGTGGCGGACGCGGCGAGATGAGTCTTATCGATGCCGACGATGTGCTCGAATCGGGTATCGACGTCGTCGCTCAGCCGCCGGGTAAGCGACTGCAGAATGTGTTGCTGTTGTCTGGTGGTGAAAAGGCGATGGCGGCGCTTGCACTCGTGCTGGGAATCTTCCATTATCGCCCGGCGCCGTTCTGTTTACTGGACGAAGTCGACGCTCCACTTGACGAAGCAAACGTGGGACGCTTTACTGATAAGGTCGTCCAGATGTCCGTTGACACCCAGTTCATTGTTATCACGCATAACAAGAGGACGATGGAGATGGCGCGTGCGCTTTACGGCGTGACCATGGAGGAGGTAGGTGTCTCCAAGTTAGTGTCGGTAAAATTTGAGTGAGTAAGAAAAAGTCACTGTTGCATGGTCTCCCCGCCGCGCTGATAGTTTTGAGCGCGGCGATTTCCATTTGTGCTCAGACACAGCCAGATGCAAAGCATAATTCGCGTCCGCAGCAGGTAGCGGACTCCTCGTCGGTCAGCGAAACGGCGAAGACTGATGCAGTCACATACACTTATGAGTTTTCGCAGCCTAAGTTTTACGTCAAACACATAGTTCTCGAACATGACGCAAATGGACGGGGCAAGGTTACGTTTGAGCGATTGAATGAAGACACGCCGATAAGCGAGCCGATTGAGCTTTCGACCGAAGCCCTCGCGCGCATCACCTCTGGGTGGCAAGCCCTGCAGTTTCTTGACACTGATACAAACTACCAGTCAGACAGACAGTTTCCTCATCTTGGCACGATGCGCATCGGTATGCAGCGTGGTGAGCGCAAACGCGTCGCTGAATTCAATTGGACCAACAACTCAGTCGCTTCTAAGCTTGTTAATGAGTATCGCAAGGCTGCGGATCAGGCGATGCTGGTGTTCGATATCGCCCTCGCAAGGGAGAACCAGCCGCTGAATGCGCCAAAGCTGATGGAACTTTTCGAAGCACTTTTGAAACGAGACGGGTTGTCTGATCCACGCCAGCTCCTCAAACTGCTTCAGGAACTCAGCACAGACGAACACATCCCGCTCATCGCCCGCAACCACGCCCTGCGATTGATTAAGAAAATCGAGAAGTAAGCCACAAAAGGCACATAAAGCACAAAAGGCACAAAATAGATTTGGAAGATCTTTTGTGCTTTTTGTGCCTTTTGTGCTTTTTTGTGGCTATGACCAAAGAGCAGTTCATTGTTGAAGTGTGGGAGTCGATGCGGAAGGAGGTTGTGGGCGCCTCCGAACTCGATCTAATTGAAGACGCTCTTGTCGAACGTTTTGGAACTGGCGCTAGTCCGGCATCAATTGCTCGCGTGCTCGCAGATCATGGAGCGCGACTCGGGCATCCCGAAATTCTTCAAGCCGACGCACGTTGGCGTGAAAAACAGTCGCTCTTCACCGCGGAAGAACTCGAATTCGTCAACCTCGAAGCAGCCAACAGATTGATCAATAAACTTGAGCATCTGTGGCACCAGTCTGAAAGCGATCCGCCGGGGCGGGAACGTCTGCGCCAAGCGGTTCGATCGCTAAAAAGCGAGCTTGATTCATTTGCCGCCAGCAAACCACTAGCGGCTGAAGTCGCGCAGTGGCTGACAGTTTGGCTGCAAAACCCGCAGATCTTCGCGGAATGGCTCACTTTACGACAGAATACAGCCGAATTTCGTCAGCGCTTTCTTTCCTGAGTTCACCGCCAAGATTCTGGAACTTTCCCACGTTTCAGAACGAATACCAATGACCGGCGGGCAAGCAGGCTTAATGAACCTAAAAAACGACCTTAGCGATACCGAACTATTACGGTCGATGCTGGCGGGCGACGATGAAGCACTAACCCTCCTCTATCGTCGCCGCCAGGCCGGGGTGTATCGATTTGCCCTGCAAATGAGCGGGTCGAAGTCGATCGCTGAGGACGTCACCCAGGAAGTTTTCCTCTTCCTGATGCGTGAGGGACATGTTTTCGACCCTGCACGCGGGTCGGTGAGCGCATTTCTCTTCGGTGTGGCCCGGAATTACGTGCTCCGCCGTTTGCGAGTCGAACAACTGCTGGCGCCGCTCAACGACGAATCGGACGACGACATCCCTGTGCTGAAAGCCGGCAAGGATTTGTGTCCGCTTGAGGATCTGACGCGTGCGGAGACGATTGAATCTGTGCGGAAGGCAGTGTTGAGTTTGCCGGCGAAATATCGTGAAGTCGTGGTGTTGTGTGAGCTTCAGGACGTCAGTTATGGCGAGACGGCAGAGATTTTAGGTTGTGCGATCGGGACGGTCCGTTCGCGTTTGCACAGGGCGCGGGCGCTTCTACTTGCCAAGTTGAGACCGGTGGGGGAGTTTGAAGAAGCGAGTTCAGCGACTGTGAAGTCAGCGAGGTGTTTCGCATGAACTGTCAAAAATTCGAGAGTGTTGTGAGTGAGTTAGCTCGTGGCCAGATGATGGCCGCGGAGCAACGTGGCGAAGCGCTGGCTCACAGTGACGCGTGCGAGGATTGCGCGATGCGGCTTCGCGACGAACAAATGTTGACGCGTGGATTGCACTCGCTCGCCGCAGAGATGGAATCGTTTGAGGCGCCCGCGAATATAGAAGCGAATTTGCTCATGGCTTTTCGTGCACGTCAGGCAGTTGTTCCGGCTCCGGTTCAACAAGGACGGTCACACTCTGCGTATTGGTTGGCCGCAGTCGCTGCGATGTTATTGATCGCGATCAGCGTATTTGTGTTTCGCTGGACCAATCGACCGGTTGAAGAGCCTCAACAAGCCGGCCGGCCGGAAGAGCCGCAAAGGAAACCTCAAGTCGTCGAGAACCCAACGCCACAGTTGGCTAGTGACATTGCTGTTCCGAATGATGTTGATGTTTTGCCTCAACATCCGAAGCCAAGGCGAAATCGTCCGGCGAGTTTTCGTCGACCTGCTAACGCGCAAGTCGCAAATCACGTGACGAACGAAGTTGCGACGGACTTTATTCCGCTCAGTTATATGAGCACTGCTAGTCTTCAGGATGGCGGGCAGATAGTTCGAGTTCAATTGCCGCGTTCGGCACTCGCGAACTTTGGTCTTCCCGTCAATATGGACCGTTACAACGAAAAAGTTAAGGCTGACGTTTTATTTGGAGTCGATGGGACGGCCCGCGCCATACGTTTTGTTCAGTAGCTCGGAAAGGAAAAGAGAAGATGAAAAGAATATCTGGAGTTCTGGTTGCGACACTCGTGTCGCTAGCCTTCGCAAGTGTCGCATTAGCGCAGCAGGCTGGACCGGAAGGCAACGTCATAATCAGGCAGCGAGTAATGCAGGGACCGGAAGGTGGACCGCCACCGCCGCCGGACGCGAACTTCGTGTTCATCGCGTCTGAGAGTTTTGGTGGCAAGGTTGTGAAAGGAGCTCCGTACTCCGCAGAGTCCGTCACAGAAACGATCCAGACACTTTCCGATGGCAATCGCATCGTCAACCGCATGACGAGTTCGGTCTATCGTGACGGCGAAGGACGCACGCGCCGCGAACAGAGTTTGAAGGGTCTTGGCATTTTCGGCACCGGTGAAGAGCCTTTCCAGACGATCTTCATCAACGATCCCGTCGCAGGGGTGACTTTTACCCTCGATTCACATTCAAAAACGGCGCACAAGAGCGTTCCGTTCACATTTGAGTTCAGTAAGAAACTTGATAAAGCGGGAACTGTGATTTCGGGTGTCGAAGGACAGCGATTTGAGTTCAGAGTTGAACGAGGAACAGCAGCTGGCGGAAGCATGATCATGGCCGCGCCGCTTGGCGCTGGCACTCGCATGCCACACCCTGAATTGGACCAGTTGCGAGCTGAAGCCGGAGCGTCGAGTTATGTTTTCAGAACGAAGCCCGGCCCTAACGCCAACGAGGTAAAAGAACAACTCGGCAAACAAAATATTGAAGGCGTTGAAGCTGAGGGCACGCGCACCAAGGTCACGATCCCCGCGGGTGAAATCGGCAATGAGCGACCGATCGAGATCGTCAGTGAGCGCTGGTATTCACCGGAGTTACAGCTCGTGGTGATGACTCGTCACAGCGATCCTCGTTTTGGCGAGACGACTTACAAGCTCACGAACATCAATCGAACCGAACCGGCGAAGTCACTTTTCGAAGTGCCGTCCGACTACACGGTCAAGGAAGGTCCCGGCTTTGGACCAAAGATCGCGCCCTTGCCACGTAAAAAATCAAATCCAGAATAGCCACAAAAAGGCACAAAAAGCACAAAGGGCACATAAAGAGCAGAAACACTCTTTTATGTGCCTTTTGTGCTTTTTTGTGGCTCTATTCTTCTTCTTCGCCGCCCTTGATGCGTCCTTCAGCGCGTGACTGTTCCACAATCTTTTGCGCTAACTGACCCGGCACCGGATCGTAGTGTGAAAACTGCATGTGGAAAGAACCACGTGCGGCGGTGATCGAGTTAAGTGTCGACTGGTAGTTGAGCATTTCAGCCATCGGCACCTGCGCTTTAATCACCTGCTGCTTGCCGGTCGTCTCCATTCCCTGCACGCGACCTCTACGGGAGTTCAGATCGCCCATGATGTCGCCGGCGTACTCCTGCGGTGCCGCAATCTCGACGTCCATTATGGGCTCGAGTAACGATGGTTTAACTTTCTCCATCGCGGCGCGAAATGCCTTACGACCCGCGGCTCGGAACGAATGTTCGTCAGAGTCCACCGGGTGATACGAACCATCGACCAATTGCACCTTGAAATCCACGAGCGGATAACCAGCGATAGCGCCGGATTTCGCAGCCTCGACGATTCCTTTCTCGATTGCCGGCCGGAACTGTTGCGGAACCGATCCACCAAAGATCTTGTCTTCGAAAACGAATCCACCACCACGCGGCAATGGCTCAAACACGCACTTGCAATCGCCGAACTGTCCGCGACCGCCGGTCTGTTTCTTGTGCCGCCCCTGGACCTCTGCGCGCTGCGTGATGGTTTCCTTGTACGGAACCTTGGGCGGGTGAAGAGTTACTTCAACGCCGTAACGTTTCTTCAACTTCTCCACGACCGTCTCGACGTGCAACTGTCCCGAACCCGCAAGCAAAAACTCTTTGGTTTGTGCGTCGCGGCTGAAGTGAAGCGCCTGATCTTCTTCGAGAATCTTGTGCAGTGCCACACTGATCTTCTCTTCGTCCTGGCGCGATTTTGGTTCAATCGCAAAAGCAATTGCGGCTTCGGGATACTCGACCGCGTCGTAAACGATTGGCGACTGCTTGTCGCAAAGCGTGTCGCCGGTTTGTGTTTCTTTCAGTTTCACACAAGCGATGATGTCGCCGGCGTGCGCTTCACTAACTTTGTCGAGTTGTTTGCCCTGTATTGCGTGTAGGGCGCCGAGCCGTTCTGCAAGTCCGCGACTGGAATTGAAGCTGTTAGCGTCCGTCTGCAAATGACCGCTGATGATCTTGAAGATGTTGATGCGCCCGGCGAAAGGATCGGCAACTGTGCGGAAGCAATAGGCTGAGAATGGTTCGCTATCGCTGTACTTGCGTCCGATTCGCTCAGCATCCGGACCCGCATCGACTGGTTTGCCCCATTCATTTTCGTGATGCGCAGGATCGGGGGCAAATTCAACGAGTCCATTCAGCAACGCACGCAGACCAACCTGCGTGATGCTCGAGACGGCGAACACGGGACAGAGTTTGCTCTGCGCAATGGCGTTGTTGATGTTTGGAAGAATGTCTTCTTCGTCAAGTGTTCCTTGTTCGAAGTACTTCTCCATCAACTGATCGTTCGACTCCGCTACGAGTTCAACCAATCGTTCGCGAGTCTTGTCGACGATGTCGCGCCCTTCGCTTGGAATATCGATCTCTTTCGCCTGACCATCGGCGCCAAGCTCGTAAGCTTTCATGTGGACCACGTCCACCACACCACGAAAATCTTTTTCTTTTCCGATCGGCAATGTGAAAGGAATGATGGCTCTGCTGAATGTCTTTTGTGCGCTTTCGAGCGCGGAACCAAAATCTGAATGCTCCTTGTCGAGTTTAGTGATCACCATAACGCGTGGGACCATGAACTCGTTGGCATAGGCCCACGTCTTTTCCGTTTGCACTTCAACGCCCTTAACACCGTCGACCACGACGACGGCGCAATCAGCGACGCGGAGCGCAGGGCGTGCGTGTGCAACGAAAGCTGCGTATCCGGGAGTGTCTATAAAATTAAGTTTTGTATCGCGATGTTCGAGATGTGCGAGTGCGGTATTTAATGTGATTTTGCGGGCAATGGAATCTTCTTCAAAGTCGGTAACCGTGGTCCCTTCATCGACCTTTCCCCAACGCGGTGTGGCTCCGGCGACGTAGAGAAGCGAGCTGACGAGCTGCGTCTTCCCTGCGTCGCCGTGTCCAATGACAGAGAGGTTTCTGATGGCTTCGGTCGGATAGACTTTCATATGTTTGATTCCTTTCAGGCATGGCGAATTTTTGGCGAAGGTGTTGAGGCAGTAATTTATCTGACGGTGAAAGTTAAGGCAAGTTGAGCCACAGATTACACGGAAATGAAGCAGATCCAGTTGTTAAATCTGTGTTCATCTGTGGCCAAACTGTTCGGCCATCTTTCGGCCCCGCAATTGCATCTGACCTCCCTGGAATAGGAGATTGTAAAAGACATGTATTACAGGAAGGCCCTCGCTTGGGCAGTAGCAGTTTTGATTGCACTTTCGTCGCTCGGAGTAGCGTCAGCCAAAGCGAGTGTTAGTAAAGACGAGCAGAGAAATTTACAGGGAATTGAGCCACTGAATATTGCGGTACTTATTCAGGATGATCTGATTCCCCAGGTGGCAAACGAGCTTGGCGTAACACGCGATTTTATTCGCTCTTTGCCGGAAGGTTCCCGGGTGATGGTGGGTTACATCACTGCCGGTACATTGCAGGTCAGGCAACCATTTACCACTGACTTGGAAAGGGCTGCGAAGTCGCTGCGTATTCCGTTGGCAGCCACGGGAAGTGCTCCTTTCAACCCGTATGTTGAAGTTTTGGAAGCACTGAAGAAGTTCGACAGTAGTTGGACCAACGCCAATGCGGTGTTGTTAATTTCAGATGGACTGGACACGTCGCGTGGATTTGATTCAAGCGCGGCAGGTCAGACGCTTGACATTGACCGCACGATTCGTGAAGCAAACAAACGTCGTGTAGCGATCTTCAGTTTCTACGCACCGTCGGTTGGACTGACGAGTCACAGTCGTTTGGCTTCAAGCTATGGACAGAGTTCACTCAACCGGGTTAGCAACGAAACTGGTGGCCGGGCATTTTTCCAGGGCACGACTGGTTTTGTGACCTTCGATTCTTACTTTAAGCGGTTGAGCGATACGCTGAACCGGCAATACGCACGGGCGCGATAACTGAATAGGTCGAAAAGAAGGAATAGGTCCTATAGTCATATAGGACCTATTTTCTTTTTTGTGGTAAATTAGCGCCTGTCCGGACACCTGCCGGCGGCGCTCTTGTCCTGAAAAACGACCTACTCAAAAGTCCAAAGAAGTGCGCGAATATTGTCTCATCGTCGAAGGCGCGTATCTCTCCGAGTCTGAGGCCGAGCACGCTCTGCGCGATCCTTTCATAGAAGATTGGGTTGAACAAACCGGCCGCTTCCGTATCCACAACATGGACGAAATCCTGATCGCTCCGGGCGTGACACTGGGATCGCTCGGAGTGGTGATGCTCGATGAACGCGTGTTTGAGATTGCCAGCGCAGATCCCGAACACCCGTTAACCGAACATAAGGCGCAAGCGGTTGCAGAGGCGTTGCGACGCCAGGACATGTTTGACGAAATTACAACCGAGCCACGCAGTGAACAGCCCGAGTGAAGAGTCTTTTCTTGCGGGTCGTGTTCTGGTGCTGGTGGGAGACATCACGCAGCAGGACGTAACCGCGATCGTCAACGCAGCAAACTCGACTCTGCTCGGCGGTGGTGGTGTCGATGGTGCGATTCACCGAGCCGGCGGACCGAAGATACTCGAAGAGTGTAAGCAGATTCGTAAGACCGTTTATCCCGATGGCTTACCCACAGGCCAGGCAGTGCTCACAACCGGCGGAAACCTGCTCGCCAAATACGTGATTCATACCGTGGGACCCATCTACGGCCGCGAACCGGAACGTGAGTCAGAACTCCTCGCCGCTTGTTATCAAAACTCTTTAGAACTGGCACGCCAGCACGCGATGTCGTCGATCGCATTTCCATCCATATCGACAGGGGCCTTTGGTTATCCGAAGGCTGAAGCGGCCAAAATTGCTTCCGCTGCCATCAAGCAATTCCTAACCGCGGACCAGCAAATCGAAGAGGTACGACTCGTCTTTTTCCAGCAAAGAGACGCGCGCGTGTTTCTCCAGTACCAGGAATTTTAGTAGACTCTCCAGCTTTGCTGTGCGCAAGGGGCTTTGCTTTAAGAGTCGAGCGCGTTGGCGCGTTTGTTGGACCGTGTCCAAGTCAGGTCTGGACTTTGACGCAAGCCCAAGCAAAACAATAGACGATGATTGAATCCACAGAAATCGACAAACGTGTGGTGCGGAAGAATGAGTTACCCGCACCACTGATCCCCCTCGAGCGTTTGGCCTGGAACTATTGGTGGAGTTGGGCCGCTGATGGCGCCAGTGTCTTCCGCGATCTCGATTCCGAGATCTGGGAAGAATGCGAACATAACCCACGACAACTGCTTGCAAAGACTTCAGCCTACCGGCTCGCCGAAGCTGCCACGGATCCTGTTTACCTCGAACGAGTGCGCAAACTTGATGCGAGTTTTGAGGCGTACATGGGATCGCCGCCTCATCTGCAAAACATCGCGATCACGCCTGAACATCCTGTGGCTTATTTCTGCGCTGAGTTTGGCGTTCATACTTCGCTGCCGCTTTACTCAGGCGGACTCGGCATCCTGGCCGGCGATCATCTCAAGTCAGCAAGTGATCTCGGTCTGCCGCTTGTCGCAGTTGGTTTGCTTTATCGTTACGGCTACTTTCGCCAGCGACTGCGCAACGACGGTTGGCAGGAAGAACATTACGGCGAGACGTTTCCAAACGATCTACCGATTCATCTGATCAAAGATGCTGACAACACACCCCTTCGCATAGAAGTATTGATTCGTGAACGCAACGTGTTGGCCCAGGTGTGGCGAGCGGATGTCGGTCGTGTACCGTTGTACCTGCTCGACACAAACATTCCTGAAAACGCCGAGACCGATCGCTGGGTCACCGGACATCTTTACGGCGGCGATCGCGAAACGCGAATCGTGCAGGAGATGTTGCTCGGTATCGGTGGAGTTCGCCTGTTGCGCAAACTCGGCGTGTCGCCGCACGTCTTTCATCTGAACGAAGGTCACTCTGCGTTTCTTACGCTCGAGCTGGCACGTGAGGTCGTGCAATCGGAACAACAACCATTCGCGACAGCGATGGAAAGAGTGAAACAGCAGTGTGTCTTCACTACCCATACACCGGTCGCTGCCGGCAACGATGAGTTTGATGCGGCGCTTGTCACGCGTGCGTTTGGACCGGGCTACTTTAAGGAGCTTGGGCTAACTGAAGAGGAATTTCTCGCACTTGGTCGTGTCGATCCGGCAAACAAGACTGAACGTTACGGACTAACACCGTTGGCTATTCGCATGTGCCGGTCCACCAACGGTGTGAGTCGCAAACACGGAGAAGTCTCGCGCGCGTTGTGGCAAAGGCTTTGGACCAACAAGAAGCTCGAAGATGTTCCTATTAGTTACATCACCAACGGCGTTCATGCACCGACATGGATCTCGCCGCTCCTGCGTGACCTGTTTGAAAAGCATGTGGGCCAGGGCTGGGAGACAAAGCTTCGCAACCAGAACGTTTGGTCAGAAGCAGTGTCGAGCATTTCAGACGAGGAAATATGGAACGCGCATCTTCGTTTGAAAGAACGCCTCGTTGCCTTCATTCGACATCGCTCATTGCAAACACGACTCGCAGCGGGAGAAGGCGCTGACTATATCGAAGCGGCGAACACGATGTTTGATCCGGCAGCGTTGACGATCGGGTTCGCGCGTCGTGTTGCCGGATACAAACGTTGGAATCTGTTGCTGACCGATCCACAGCGCTTGCTGCGAATCATCAACAATGCGGAGCGTCCGGTTCAGTTTGTCTTTGCGGGTAAAGCACATCCGCAGGACGAAGGTTCGAAGCTCGTGCTGCAGCAACTCGCTCAGTGGAAATACGATCCGGCTGTCAGACAGCGCGCCGTCTTTCTGGAAGACTACGATCAGGAGATTGCGCGACAGTTGGTCCAATCGGTCGATGTTTGGTTGAACGTTCCGCGCCGGCCGCAGGAGGCTTCCGGGACGAGCGGTGAGAAGGTTGCCATCAACGGAGGGTTGAATCTATCGATACTCGACGGCTGGTGGCTCGAGGGTTATGACGGAAGCAATGGTTTCGCGATTGGTAATGGAAATGATAGCGCCGAGGTTTCGAAGATCGACGTGCTTGATGCCGAATCGCTTTATCGCACGCTTGAACTGGAAGTCGTGCCGCTTTTCTACCATCGTGAGGGGGATGGCGTCCCGCACCACTGGATCGCGATGATGAAGCGCGCCATCCAGACGCTCGCGCCAAAGTACAACAGCGACCGCATGGTCGAAGAGTACGCACTTAGAATCTACTCAAGCGCTTAGAACGTACTGTAGGGGCGGCCCTCCGTGGCCGCCCTTGGTTGAGATCGGCGCCCAAAGCTAGGGCGCGTCCGTTTCTTGAACTTGTCTGCCAACCGAGGGCGGCCACGGAGGGCCGCCCCTACAATACGGTGCTCGGCGCCCACAGGCCTCAGTTTATGTAGCCAAGCGTGTTAGACTAACACGCCACTAGTTGTGCCAAGTTTCCCGAATGAAATACTGCACTGCCTGCAAAGCAAAATACGACGACAGCATTAGCTTCTGTTCTATTGACGGTGAGGTTCTGGAGGCCGATCCGGCTTCAATCGTCGATACCGTCCTCGACGGGCAGTACCAGATGGAGGCACTGCTCGGCAAAGGCGGAATGGGAGCAGTCTACCGCGCGCGCCACATCCTGCTCGGCGACCGTGTGGCTATCAAGGTGCTGCCGCCGGAAGTCAGAACCAATGCCGAGTGGTTGCGTCGATTCAGGCGTGAAGGTCAGGCAGCGCGGCGTTTTCGACATCCCAACTCAGTTACTGTTTACGATCTTCGTACGGCAGCCGACGGCACCATCTACATGGTGATGGAGTATGTCGAAGGTCATACTCTCGATCACGAGATCAAAACTCGCGGAAAATTCACCGCTAAAGAAGCTCTCGAAATTCTCACACCGATCATGAGCGTTCTCGACACCGCTCATGCAATGGGTGTCGTGCATCGTGATTTGAAACCCGAGAACATCATGGTGGGAAAACCGGCAGAGAACGGTGAGCCGGTCGTGAAGTTGCTCGATCTTGGTATTGCGAAGATGCGTGAGATCGCGGGCGGCGACAACGGAGGCAACACCGCGCTCACGATGGCCGGACAAGTTCTTGGCACTCCTTATTACATGTCGCCGGAACAGTGGGGAGAGATCCCGCGCGATGAGAGCACTGAGATCGATGGTCGTGCAGACATTTACAGCCTCGGTCTTGTCTTCTACGAAATGATCCTTGGCCGGCGGTGTTTCTCGGGCAACACGTTGCACGAGTTGCGACGCGAGCACGTGAACACAAGACCGCGACCTTTGCACGAAGTGGTGGCTGATGTTCCCCGCGGTTTTAGTGAAGCAATCGAGCGCGCCACTGCGAAGGATCGCGGCGACCGTCAGGCCACTGCGAGTGTTCTTGCTGACGAACTGCGCGCTGGGCTGGCTACAGCGAGTCGATCGACTAGTCCACTTAGCGATCAGGCCGGCGATTTGACCGAAACCGTCGCAGTCAACAATCGCGTGGCAACAAATGCCGACGTAAACGCGCCGACGATACTCACTGCCGATGCGACTCCGACGTCTCCTGTGGGACGAGCGGTTCCAAAGGATGATGGGACTGTTTACGAACCCGCAAAACCGCAACCAGTGCCACCGCCTCAGCTGGGTCGTGACACTTCGGCCACTGTCGTTGAGTCAGCTGCAATGGCATCGAGCGTGACTGTGCCGCAGGTCCAAAAACCTGCACCGCAAGCACCGATAGTCGCTCCGGTTGTCGTACCTACTAAAAAGAGCAAAGCGGGATTACTGATCGGTGTTGCTGCCGTATTTGTAGTCTTGCTCGTCGCTGGTGTTGGAGGCTTTTTGCTTTGGAAAAAATCGAGCTCGAGTGGCGGTGCCACAACCAATTCCACCAACAACTCAACAGAAGTGGCAACCACGCCAAGAGAGATCAGTCGCTACTGGCTCGAGCTTGAACCCGCCAAGGAAGGTGGACCGAAAACGCAAGTTGCAGGATTAGTGCCGGTCGCTTCCGGTCAGCGATTCAGTTTTCACTTTATCTTTGATGAAGACGGTTATCTCTACATCTTTGGTCCAGGCCACAACAATCAGGCCACCGCTTTTTTGACAACAAAGCCTTCCCCTGACACGGGATTTATTACAAACAAAGTCAGCAAAGGAAATGAAATTAGTTTTCCAAAGGGCGACACTTTGAGCCTCGACACGAATCCCGGTACCGACAACTTTACGATCATCTTTTCGAAGTCACAGTTGTCATCTCCGTCATTTTTAGATATGCAGGTTAACTTTGAGCCCCTATCGGCCAGTCAGCAGGCTGATTTCAAAGCGTTTTTATCGAAGTATCAGGGAAAACCACCTGTCACCGAGCTTGACGAGTCAAACCCGAACGCGCAGTTTGTGAAGGTTAAAACTGCTTCTGACCCAAGCAACAATCCTATTGTCTTCGACATCCGTATTCAGCACAATTAGCCTTTGCCGGGCACACGCTATTTAGCCTCTGACCGAAAAGAGCTTCTATTGGACGTGAACAACAAGGAGATCCCCGAATGCGATTAAGTGTGATGGTTTTTGGATTCGTTTGTGTTTGTGCTTTGGTGATTGGGGTTGCCGCGCCGATCGTGCAGGACGATGAAGACGTTCGTGGCGCATTTTTAACTTCACGACCAAAGGAAAAGACCGCGACTTCGAGCACGGCAGCTAAGCCTGGCCGACGACGGCCCAAATCGAGTGGAGGTTCCAATACTCCAAATAAATCTTCGGACAAGACTCCCGTAAAGCCGCAGAACTCAGGGAACAAACCGGCGCAGCCATCCGATCCGATGACGCCGGTCAATGCACGGCGCATCGGACTCGGCGTGACGTTGTTCAGGCGCGACTCCAATGGCCTCGCAGTTCGCGTCGATCCGGAACACGTCTTTCGCAAAGGCGATCGAGTTCGAATCTTGTTGGAAACGAACAGTGACGGATATCTCTACATCTTCAACACGACGGACGATGGCCCTGCAACGTTGATCTATCCCGATGCTTCGCTCGACGAGGCGGGGAATTACCTTCAGGCACACGTGCCGTTTGAGATTCCGTCGAGTTCGTCGGCCGAGGAGCGACTGCGTTGGTTTGCATTCGACGAGGTTGCGGGCACTGAACGATTATTCTTCGTTTTTACGCGTGAACCTTTAGGCGGCATTCCTCTCGAGGACGAGCTGATTGCTTATTGCAGCGAAGCGAATGGACGTTGTCCGATCAAACCGAATGGCGAAGTTTGGGCAGTTGTTCAAAAAGAGATGCAGGAGCCGCTCAAAACAGACAAGACAAAGCAATACGGTCGGGCACAAACTTCCGGTGAGCAGGAGGCAACTGCGCGCGGGTTTGGATTAGCTAAGGATGACCCGCCGCCCTCGTTGGTGATGATGGCTTCATCAACTCGTTCGATTCTCGTCGCAACATTGGATCTAATTCATAAATAACGTTATGTCGGACGCCTCCTTGGAGTGCGGTGACTTGTCACCGCTTTGGTAAAAATACTAAAGCGCCAACAAGTTGGCGCACTCCAAGAGGCGCTGACTTCCGCAGTCTTCATGCATTTCGAAAGGGAAGTGAAATGAGTTTTACAAAGAAAGTCATGAGTCTTTCGTTGGTCGCGGTGCTTTTGCTTGCGCCTGTCATTTCCGCGCACGCGAACACTCCTTCGTTGTTCCCACAACAATCTGACCAGGCGGGAACGGCTTTGCGTGAGGGACGACGACTATTGAAGCGCGGCCAGGCCGACAAGGCCCTCATCCAATTACGCAACGCGCTCAATCTCTACACCGCCGCGAAGAACAACAGCGGCATGGCTGCCGCACACAAAGAACTGGGCGATCTCTTTTTGCGACAAGGACAGTATCCGGTCGCGCTCAATCATTACCAAAAAGCATTCGACGGATTTATCGCGGGCGATCCGAAGAAGGATGCAGTGACTTCAGGAGTCGCATCGGCGGCGGCGCCTGCAGCCGTGACGACTGCGGCCTCAGCCGCTGCCGCGGTCGGTGACGATAGGCACAACGCAAACCTGATGCTGGCGAAGATGGGTGAAGTGAATTTCCGTCTCGGGAAGACCGCAGACTCCAAAGCGGCGTACGGGCGCATGGTGGTGAAAAAGCCTGAAGGCGCCGCTGCGAAGGCGGGTCGACGCTTTGGAGGCTTGAGCGCAATCACGGGCGCCATCTCAACTGGAAAGGTCAGCGTGTCAGCGCCGACTAGCGCACTGACTTTAGCACTCGAAGCGAAAAAGGAACTCGACGAGTACCGCGTATCGATCGTGTATTCAAGCTATGAGTTGGGAATGGGGCGCCTTGCCTACGCCGACGGAGATCTCGAAGCAGCGAATAAACATTTTAGTAACGCACTTGAGGCCTCAGGCAGCTCTATCGCCGGCATTGCAAAGCTCGGACAGGTGCGACGTTTTCGCGCTGCGGCGAGAACCAGTCTCGGTGACGTCGCGTTGAGACAAGGAAAGTTCAAAGACGCGTCAAAGTTTTATAACGAAGCTAAGAAAGGCGCTCAGGATGATAAACGTCTCGATTTGATGTGGCCGGCGCAACGCGGTCTGGGTCGCAGTCTATGGCTCCAGGCGGCGCAGGAAAAGGATCAGAAGAAAGGGTTGGCGTTACGAGAGCAGGCGGTCGCGAACTATCGTGAATCACTCGGCACCATCGAAACGCTGCGAGAGGGAAGTCTGCGCGCCGACGAATCACGCACCACGTTTCTCGCATCCATCAAAGACGTTTTTGACGAGGCCGCCGCAGCCAATGCAGCACTCGCGCTGATGACAAACCCGTCGCCGGGTGCTCCACTCAGTGGCAAATCACTTGAGTATGCCGGCGAAGCGTTTCGTATCAGCGAACAGTCAAAGGCTCGTTCGTTGCTCGACATGTTGAGCGAAACCGATGCTGCGATAACTGAAGGTGTTCCCGCTGAGTTGCTAAAACGGAAACAGGAAAACCTCGATCGTCAGCAGGACATCGCCGACGTTCTGACCGGAATTAACATCTCCACTGAAGAAGTAAAAAAGAAACCGTCCGAGCTCGACGCCGATCTCGAAAAGTTGCAGCTTGAATATGAAGAGATCGAAAACCAGATCCGTACAGCGAGTCCGCGCTATGCATCGCTAACCGCTAACAAACCTTTGACGCTCGCAGACGTGCAGCAGAACGTGCTCGACGATCAGACAGTGCTGGTTGAGTATGCGCTGCAACCAGATGACTCATATCTTTTCGTGGCGAGCAAAGGAGCAGTGAATCTGTTCAAGTTGCCACCGCGAATGAACATCGACAAGCTCGCGATGGATCTACGCGCACAACTGATCCCCTCGAAGCTGCAGCGCCGGATCGTCGGTATCGACGTCACTGAAGCGAATCGTGGCCTTGGGATCGCATCGACTGCGCCTGAAGACGTCGCGCCATTCATTGCGGCATCGAATGCGCTGTACAAAGTCGTGCTTGAGCCGGCTGCGGGAATGATCGGAGAGAAGCGCCTGATGGTCGTCGCAGATGGCGCGCTCAACTACATTCCCTTCGAAGTATTACTAAAGACTACAGACCCCGGAGACTTTTCGTCACTCAACTACCTCGTCAAGTCAAACGAAGTCGTTTATGCGCCGTCAGCTTCAGTTGTGGGCGCCATCAAACAACAACGGACGAAGAACGCCAGCCGCGCGATGCTGATCATCGCCGACCCGGTGTTCAACTCAAATGACGCGCGCGCTCAAAAGAGAACAGCTCCGCCCGCAAGTGATGCCGAGGTCAGAGGCCTTGGCATTCAAAGTGCGCTCGCAGACGTGAGCGGCTCCGCTCCGACAGCACCCAGCGGACAAATGGAAGGACTTCCACTCGCACGCCTCAACGGCACACGTACTGAAGCCGATCAGATCTCCAAGCTCGCCAAAGCCTCAGGAGGCCAGGCTGACGTTTGGCTCGATCTCGACGCAAACGAAGACAATCTCGGCACGCGTGACATCAGCAAGTACCGAATTATTCACGTTGCCACGCATGGCCTGCTGAACGCAGAACGCCCGCAGTTTACTGGCGTCGTGTTGTCGCTTGTCGGCAACAAAACACACGATGGCTTTGTCCGCACGGATGAAGTCTTCAATCTTCGCCTCGGCTCACCACTCGTGGTGCTTTCGGCCTGTGAAACAGGTCTCGGCAAAGAGAAGCGAGGCGAAGGCGTAATGGGACTCACACGTGCATTCATGTACGCCGGTGCGCCGACTGTTGGCGTTAGTCTCTGGTCGGTGGCAGACAAATCCACCGCCGACCTGATGACTGATTTCTACAAACGACTCTTAACCTCGGGTGAAGGCACCACCTCCTCGAGCGCGCTCCGTGGCGCGCAGTTAGCCATGATCTCCGGCAAGAAATACAGCGCACCGTTCTTCTGGGCGCCGTTTGTTCTTGTCGGCGACTGGAATTAGCCGCGAAGTTTTCTTTAGCCACAAAGAAGCACAAAAAGCACAAGTGAGAACTTAGCTTTTGTGCCTCTTTTTGTATCTCTGCTTCATTCTATAAGCGCCGCCTAAACCACTAATCAACAACAACACGCTCGTAGGTTCGGGAATCGTCGCACTCGCGGTACTCGTTCCCTCAACCACGATGTTGTCGATACGATTGTTTCCCGTCGACGACGAAGCACCATTGAAGACAATTCGAAATACAGCGTTCGGATTGTTGTTCAGGCCGACAATTGACGCGAGACTGAAAACAAGTGGCACGGCTCCAAACGTAGTTGTAGGCGTATACGGCGGACTAAAATCGACAAACGAAACGCCGTCGAGACTGTACTGGAACAGATTACTGTTGAATCCGGTGCTCGTCCCCTGAGTCGCAAAACTCACGACGATATTGGCAAAGCCAACCGTGCTAACAGCGAAGGTGATGTTCCTGCCATTGTTGGCAGTTCCGGTTCCACCCTGTAATGAAAGCGCCTGCCCGGCGGTGTCTCCCTGTCGTGCGTTGGTAGCAGTTCCCGCAGCAAACAAAATGTTCGCGACGTTGATATTGCTTGTCAGTGTGCCGCTGCCGTGGTCCACGTTGAGGTCTGAGTCGTTGAAGTTCCAGACGGCGAGTTCGTCAGCGTTTATTGCTTTCGAAGCTGCGAGAAAAATCAACGCGGCACAGATGAGGTTGAAAGGAATTCGTCGGGTGAGACGCAAATTCGATCTTAAAAACATACACGTTCTCCTTTTGATGAGGTTTTTGGACGCAGATCGTCCTTCATTGAGAAAGCAGGAGAATCTTTGTTAAGAGACTCGTGAGGCTCGTCGAAAAGTTAGGCCAGGCTCTGAGGACAGCCAAAGCTTTCTCTGTAAGCTCAGGCACAATATGACGATTCTGTTTGGTCGTCAATAGAAATGTATTTGGAGTGCGGTGACTTGTCACCGCTTTGGTAAAAATACGAAAGCGCCAACAAGTTGGCGCACTCCAAGGAGGCGCATAATAAACTGACCAGTTATAATGACTCCGCAGAGGAACAATCGAACTATGGGAAACAAATTCTTCAAAATCGACAACCACCTGGCGCTCGAGAATCTGTTAACAGACTCGACAAAGAAACCCGTGATCGTCTTTAAGCACAGCAACGCTTGCTCAATCAGCGCCCGAGCGTATCGCGAAATGGAAAAGGTCGATGGAGTAAATATCCTGGAGGTTCAATCCGCCCGTGCTATTTCGAACGAATTCGCTACCTTAACGGGTGTCCGTCACGAAACTCCACAGGTAGTAATCCTGCGTGACGGTAAGGCGGTTTGGGATGCTTCACACTTTGACGTCGTTGCTGCTGACGTCATGAAAGCAGTCGAATCTCATAGTTGATAAGTCGCACGACTCCTAATTCGATAAATGGAACGACGCGGACCGGCGATTGAGCCGAGAGAAATCAAACACGAAGACGATTTCACGGTGAACATCGTCTGGGCCGACGACAAGCGCTGCAGTTATCGTGCTGCTGACCTGCGACGCGCGTGTCCGTGTGCGCAGTGTGTCAACGAGTGGACTGGTGAACGAGTGTTGAAGGCCGAGAGCATTTCTGAGACTATTGAGATTCGAGACCTCAGCATCGTCGGGCGTTATGCGCTCAACTTTCGCTGGAGCGACGGTCACGAAACCGGAATTTACAGTTTTCGATACCTGCGTGAGCTGTGTGAAAGTAAGGGTGCCGCAATATGAACGAACGCGATTTTTTCAACGAGAAAGAAGAAACAAAGAAGGCGACTTATAGCTGTCCTCACTGTCGTGAGCGTGCTGAATACGACGTTCGCTGGTTAAAACGCACGAGGAAGCCACAGCCGCCACGCGGTGCGAACGAACACGATCGCGCGCGTTTTGAAAAATCACGCGACTACCTCGTGCGAATCGACGATATGCTGGCTTGCCGAAACGCGCGCTGCCGGCGCCGGTTTGAGATTCCGAGTTCGCAGTCAGTCGTTTTTATCTGAACCGCAGATTGGAGGGATACCTTTTCGGATCCTCACAGATCAAACAAAAAACCGACACCCGTCGGATAAATCTCAAAACACCTCAATCAAAACACCTTCAAAAAGCCTAAAAGTGGTTGGCTTGTCACTTGCACTTGCGGTAACTGCCGTTAGCTCTCCCGTTCCGAGAAAACGACATGATTGAAACTCAACAATTCGCTGGTGCGAACAAATCAAACACTTCTTTTCTGACACCATTCGAGCGCCGGCTTGCGCCGAGGTTACTGCCGCATTTCCCCTCCTGGCTGCAGACCTATCACTTGACGATGCTGACGCTCGTTTGGTCGTCGCTCATCCTGCTGTTTTCCTATTGGGCCGCCCGCGATTTGCGCTGGCTCTGGGGCGTGTCGGCGATGATCTTTATGCAATACGTCACCGACCATTACGACGGCAAGATTGGCAAGTATCGCGGCACGGGTCTGGTCAAGTGGGGTTATTACATGGATCACCTGCTCGACTACTTTTTCCTGTCTTCGGTGATCATAGGTTACGCCTTCATTCTTCCGGAACAATCGCGACTTCAGGTTCTGATCCTGCTGGCGATTTGTTCGGGTTATGAAGTTAGCACCTTTCTAATGTTTTCCACGACGGACCGTTTCAAGATCAGTTATCTGAAGTTTGGACCGACTGAATTTCGTCTGGCGCTGATTATCATCAACGCGCTGCTTGTGCACTACGGCACGCGCCCGATGATCAACGGGTTGAAATACGTGAATATTGGCGGCGCAATCGGCCTCGCTCTCATGATTTACAAGACCCACAAGGTTGTTTGGGCGCTCGACATGCAGCAAAAGAACGCCCAACTCGCCCGGGAACCTTAGCGTGTCCTCGTACGGTGTCACTGTTCTGCCAAGTGTGTACGGTTTGCGACCGTCTGTATCCCTAATCCGTCCTCGAAAATATTTTTTTGCGAGAAGTGGCCCTTTTTTCTTGCGACGTGCGCGTTAGCGGATGTGGCCTATTCTTTGCAAGCGTATTCGCCGTTCGACGTTCTAGGGTTTATTAATTTTGGGAACTGTGTGGCGAGAATTTCGTTTGGATAACTACAGATTCAAACGAACTCGAAATCAAAGCAATGTCTGAGAAGAAAACAATTCGAATTATAAAAAAGGGCGAGAAAACTCGTCCAATCGTTAAGGCAAAAGCTGCTTCGGCTCGTGACACGGCGCGCGATATGGTTGAAACCGTCACCAATTGGGTTAATGAGTTTCAGCAGAAACGACGCGACGAAACGACAATTGCGCTAAGGATGCTTTCCAAAACGCCACGGGGCAGCGAAGCCTAATTTCAGCTAAATAAGAACGCCGAACTCAAAACTACGGCGCGAGACGGCTTCGGCCATCTCGCGCCCTTTCCTTTTGTTGACATCCGATTTCCGCCGGGCGTAGCATCCGCAATTGAACCCAACAAGAATCGAGTGGAGGCTGATTATGGTTAGAAAGAGTTCTCCACGAAAAGGGAAGCGTCAGCAGGCGCGGCCTGTGTTTGACAGCATCCGTAAGCCTGGGGCGCCTCCAGGGCATCCGCTATCACGTGCCAAGCCGGACGAAGTAGCGCGTCCGGCAGGTCGGAAAGCCAAGCACAAACGCCGTCCGGAAACGACAGACGAAGATGTCTGAATCTGCAATAGTTCAAAAAGCGGACCACGCCATTTCGCGAGCATTTATTTCCAGCGCCTCGAAATTTCTGGTGGACGAGTATCTGCCGAAGATTGAGCGCTGTCTCGAGAAGTTAACGGACGAACAGATTTGGTGGCGCGCAAACGAGGAGTCAAACAGTATCGGCAACCTCATCCTGCACCTTTGTGGAAACGCGCGCCAGTGGATCATTTGCGGTGTTGGCTCTCAACCAGACAATCGCAACCGGGATTCAGAATTTCAGCAACGTGATCCGATTCCTCGCACCGAGCTCCTGACGCTGTTGCGCTCAACGCTCTCCGAAATCCAAATCACGCTCCAAACGCTCGATCCTGCAACCGTCCTTGAGCAACGGAAAATCCAGGGCCACGACGTCGACATCCTCGAAGCCATCTTCCACGTGACGGAACATTTTTCGATGCATGCCGGGCAAATTTTCTTACTGACTAAACTACTCACAGCAAGCGATCTGCACTTCTATGATTTTGAAGCCGGTGCGCCAGTCGAACGCTGGCGCTCTGGTCCATCCGGTTCGATTTAAGGATCGCGACATCATTACGTCCCCTGTTTTCTCATCTTACGCCCTGCCGCACTCCCGTGTAGCTTGCGAAGGTCGGTTTGACCTTCTTCGCATAGGTGTTCGGACGCATGTAAGCTTCGTCGCCGAGTTACGTCAGCTTCATGGTCGAGTCTGCAAACAAAAGATACGGGAGCGGTTCAGGTTCCGCTTCCCGTTTCGGGCGACTTTCTCCGCTGCGCGGGGCTGAGGTATCATTGACTCTCCTCGATTGAAAGGTGAAGCAGCTATGGTTTCCTCTGGCCGTTATGCAATCTCCTCCATCCTCTTGGTTCTCAGCACCGTCATCATTGCTCAAGCGCAGGGCGCTCCCGATAAAACTTCAGGCGCGACTATCACCGGCAAAGTAACAATCAAGGGCCAAGGTGCTCCGGGAATCGCTGTAGTCCTGGTTCAAAACGTGGAAGGTCGCCAAAGGCCCACGCGCCACAGAGCGTTCACCGACGGCACGGGAACTTATCGAATTACAAATGTGCCACCGGGAAACTATCATGCGACAACAGCGACGTCGGAATTCGTTGCTGTCGCAGAGTTGCCGAATCCGTTCGACAAGTCGAAGACGCTGCTAATTAATAAAGATGAAACAGTAGAGAGTATTGATTTTGAACTGATACGTGGTGGCGTGATCACCGGCAGAGTGACGGACTCAGACGGCCGTCCCGTAATTGAAGAAAAAGTTTCCATTTCCAGTGAGGAGTCCAACCGGAGTTCCGGTTATTCCATAAGCTGGCATCGTAGTACGCGAACCGACGACAGGGGGGTCTATCGAATCTTTGGTATCGCACCGGGGAACTACAAGGTTGCCGCGGGAACAAATGAACTTTCTCCCTCCTGGGAAAAATCCGGGTTTCGCCAGACCTTTCATCAGGACGTAACAGACGCTTCACAGGCAACGACCATCAACGTGACTGAAGGAAGCGAAACGACGAATGTTGACATTACGATTAAAGAAGCGGGCCGCACGTACTCTGTTCGTGGTCGAATTATCGACGGCGAGACTGGCCAGCCTCTAGCAAATGTACGTTACGGGATATCAGTGTATCTAACCCCAAACAGCAGAAGTGGATTGTCGGATGGTTCAGTGTCCAACAGCAACGGTGAATTCCAATGGGACAACCTGAGGCCTGGCAAATATGCAGTTTACGTAACCAGTCCGTCCGAAGGCGATCGGTCGTTTGAGGAAGCGCCCTTCGAGGTGAGCGATCGCGACGTGACGGGCATTGTAGTTAAAAGAATAAAAGTAATCACTGTTTCGGGCGTCATCATTTTGGAAGGCACAGACGACAAAAGTGTGCTCGCAAAGCTCAGGGGAGTCCGTGTGTCAGCTCGGATAGAAAACGAAGATAAGAGCACAACTTCCACCACAACTGGAATACTACCTGATGGAAGTTTTCGGTTTAGTGGCTGGAGGGCGGGAGTCGCCACTTTCGCAGTCGAAGCTAGCGGCCTTGAACTCGTTCGCGTGGAACGCAATGGAGTGGTCCACCCGGCAGGGATCACGATTCGTGACCGAGAGCAAATAAGTGGCCTCCGGCTTATTGTGCATTACGGCGACGCATCCATTCGCGGAGTGTTGAAGCTTCCTAACGATGCGCCGCTTCCGGCAAACGCGAAATTTTCTGTTTCGCTGAAAAAGATTGGCGCGCCTGTTGCACAGTTTGATCAACCAGGTGCTTATCGATCGGCCGAAGTAGACGCTCGCGGTCAGTTCGTAGCCGAAGGGCTCCTGCCAGGCACTTATGAAGTGACGGCCCAGTCTTATGCTCCTAATGAAGCTCGTGGCCAAATCCTCAGCGGAAAACAGCAGGTAACAGTTACGGACGGCGCAGTGGTGAACATCACAGTGACACTCCAGCCTTTGTCTTTTCCTAACCGGCCTTAGCCCAGGAATTAGCAATGCTCAAATCTCTCACACTGGTCTTGTTGACAGCGTTCCTCGCGACGGCTCAAACACAACGGCCCGCAGCCGAAACTTCAAAGTCAGGTTCGATTACCGGTAAAGTCGTCGACGAGAGAGGGGAACCACTACCAAACGCGAAGATATCGGTATCACAAATTGGAGCCGAGCGTCCGAACGTGGCTGCAGTTACCGATCGTAACGGCACTTTCACAGTGGATGGACTGGAATCCGTTCCTTATCGCATCAACGTTTCTATGCCGGCATACATCAGTCCGCCTTCTGAAATTGAAGGGCGTGGCGAAAAGCAATACCAGGGCGGCGATTCAGTCACTTTTGTCCTGATCAAAGGCGGTGTCATCACAGGAACCGTCATGAGTGTTGCGGGTAATCCGGTGACCGGCGTGAACGTCTCTGCCCAGATGATACGCGATAGTAAGGGCCGGCGATTAGCTCGAGGTGTCGAGCGCCGTGTTAGCACGGACGATCGCGGTGTCTATAGAATCTACGGACTGCCAGACGGAATTTATATCGTCGTTGCCGGCAGCACCAATCAGTACATGGATTGGGGAATCAACCCGTTCAGTAACGATATTCCGACGTACGCGCCGTCTTCAACGCGCGATACCGCGGCGGAAATCAGTGTGCGCGCGGGCGAAGAAACGAGCAACATCGACATTCGTTACCGCGGCGAGCAGGGCAGGATCATCAGCGGAACCGTGGGTGGCCCACCGGTCCCAGGTGGATTCACGGTTGTTTTGACTTCTATTGCACTCGGCGGCTCGCAATCCAACACTTCGAAATTTGAGCAACCGGACAGCCAGCAGTTTGCTTTTACTGGCCTCATGGATGGCGACTATTATGTGACTCTGCGAACCTATCTTTCAGGGAGAGAAGCCAGCCTTTCTGAATCAAAGTTAGTAAGACTCAGAGGCGCAGACGTTGACGGTATAGAGTTGACGGTGAAGCCATTGGGTGTTGTGAATGGGCGCGTGGTTTTGGAACCATTAAAGGCAAGCGAATGTCAGGGAAAGGAGGCGCCGCCATTCAAGGACATCTCAGTCTCCGCACGTCCCAGGCAAACCGAAGCGACGAAAAATCAACCGCAATTTATCTGGTTATTGGGTGCGCCGGTTTCTGCCGATGAGACGGGTAATTTTTCTCTGATCAATCTGGCGCCTGCGCAGTATCATTTCGCCGCGCGTTTCCCTGCAAAGTCGTGGTACTTGCAATCGATTTCGCTGTCTCTACCGGCGCCGGCTGGAGTAAAGACGGTGAGTAAGCCGATTGACACGACACGGGTTTGGACCACGATCAAGAGTGGTGACCGGCTATCCGGACTAACTGTCAGGCTGGCCCAAGGCGCTGCATCGTTTCACGGGCAACTGGTTTGTGATTCGCCTGACAATTGTCTGGAGAAGTTGTTTGCGTACTTAGTTCCGGCAGAGCCTAAGCACGCCGGCAATCCGTTGCGTTTTTACGGTGCAACGGTGAGCCCCGAAGGAACGATACAGCTTGTTAATCTCGCGCCGGGACGTTACTGGATATTGGTTCAACCCGCAGTCGGCGATGCATTATCCACATTCCCTCGATTCCGCATCCCTGACGAAACAGAGACGCGCGCAAGGTTGCGCCGTGATGCGGAAGAATTGAAGACTGAGATTGAACTGAGGCCCTGTCAGGATCTCCGCGATTTTAAGATAACAGTTAAGAGTCATGTATATCCTCCTAAACTGCCGTGAGGACGACTGGATTCCGAGTTAACCGTTGACGACCCAGTTGAGCGCTGGCGTTCTGGTCCGTCTGGTTCGTTTAGCTCCCGGAGGCTCCTGATAGCGTGCTAAGACCAACTGGTTCGGAGTTGTCTGTCCATGCTCATTGACACCAGCTTGTCACGGTCTACGGACAATCTGATTTTCAACTTTTCAGATATTTCTGTGGCGAGTTCTTGTTGAACTATCAAAACATCCAAGACCCTGGTCTGGTACTGCTCTCCCCAAAGCGGCCATCCTTTTATTACATCAACTAATTCTGTCCTAATAATTAGCTCGTCACCTAAAGTAAGAATTCTTCCCGCCAACACCGAGCGAACACCTAGCTTGTGTCCCACCTCGCGTGGATCCATGTTTGGTTGGTGACAAGAGTACACCGTGTGTCGAGCCATTACTCGTAGGCCTCGCAACCGCGAGAGACGATTAGTGATGCTCTCCATCAATCCTGCCGCAAGATAGTCTCCGGCCGAACCACAACCTTCGTTTTTAAATGGCAATATAGCTACAGAGTTGAGAACCTCAGTTCGCTTGTCGTCATTCCGATGGTAATTGAGACCAGGCTCTTCTCGTGTCCTCGCGCCTTCGTAAGTAACTTCCGACACAGGCGCCACAAAGCGATAGCCGCGTTTGGGAACAGTCTCGATGCACCGCCATTCGTCACCTTCCTCGATTGCCTTTCTCAGAGAAGCTACATTCACACTCAGATTGGCTTCCTCGACAAACGCATCGGGCCAGACTTCTTCCAGCAGTTCTTCTTTTGTAACCAGAGAACCTCGGTTCTGAATTAACACGAGCAAGACATCAAACGCTTTTGGCGCCAACCGAACAGGCTCGCCATTACGCAGCAATTGGTGCTCTGCCTCGTTGAGAGTGAAAGAACCAAAACGATAGATACGCTTTGCCTTTTGAGAGGTAGCAGTTGAAACAGAAGTCTTTGGAATTCTTTTGGATTTCCTTTGGAGGCTTCTAAGGATTTTCATGAGGAACTCCCGAATACTGTCGCATGAGGTTGTCGGGACCTGGGCCAGTCGCAGTTGAAATCAAAGAGTCGGAATCCGAGGTGCGGATTATAGGGCCGACTCCTCCTTTGAGTAAAGAAAGTTTTCACCAGGGTAAGAAAGAGGTACAAGATGCGAATTCGTTATTTAACCGCCGTTTGCGCTTTGACTATTGTGATTCTCGGCTTGATCACGCTTGCTTTCAGCACTAACGCCAAGCGAGCTTCGTACGTAATGCAATCTCCCTCGCCGGTCAACGTTGCATTATCGTCAAACGGCGCAGTAGCGTCCGCATCCTCTGTTCACGCAAGTGGACTCTATCCAATCGCGGCGGTCAACAACGGTGATCGCAAAGCTATGAATTGGGGTAACGGCGGAGGCTGGAACGATAACACCCACGGTGACTACTCCAGTGATATCGTCCAAATCAATTTTCCGGCTTTCAATTTCGTCAGCCAGATAAACGTCTTCACCCTCCGCGATAACTTTCAAGATAATCAAACACCTCCGACATTAACCGAAACCTTCAACACTTGTGAAAACACTGGATTCGGCATAACCGAATTCGAAGTGCAGTATTGGAACGGCTCGATGTGGATCACCGTGCCGAGTGGTTTGGTGCGAGACAACAACAAGATCTGGCGCCAGTTGACGTTTCCGGAGGTTTGGGCCGGCGCGGTACGCGTACAGGTCCATGGCGCGGCGCGATTCACGACGATCGCAATCAACTACAGCCGTATTGTCGAGATAGAAGCATACGGGCGAACCGCCGGGTTCAATCTCGCGGCCGCTGCTAATGGCGCGGTAGCGACTGCGTCGTCTCAGATTGGTCCTAACCTCCCTGTGAGCGCTGTCAACGATGGTGACCGTACGGGTTTTAATTGGAATCGCACTGCTTTCGCAAGCGGGTGGAATGACAACACTGAGAACGAGTATTCAATTGACTGGGTGCGCATTGATTTTGCGGGTGGGCAGCATCGCATCGACGAGATCGACGTGTATACATTGCGTGACGGATACAGTACCAAAACGGATGATCCGACAATCTTCGAAACCTTCTCGACGGCCGACAACACTGGCGAGGGAATGACGGATTATGACGTGCAGTATCTGTCAGGGGGTGTTTGGCGAACGATACCGGGCGGAAAAGTGACGAATAATAATAAGGTCCGACGGCAGTTTCGGTTTTCGCCGATTACTACCAATGCGATTCGAGTGGCAGTCCACAAGGGCGCTAATTACACGTCCTTCGGAAACAACTGGAGCCGATTAGTTGAGATTGAGGCCTGGGAAAATGCTGCCGCTCCAAACGATGTGGTCTGGTTCGAAGACGCTCTACCATCGGGCGCTATCCCTAATGGCTCATTCGAAGGTTGGAACTGGACCTGTTTCAATCCGTTGCAACTTTCGGGCACGTTGGCCCACATGTCAGAGATCGTCGCCGGTGTACATCAACATTTCTTCACCAACGCTACACAAACCTTAACAGTCAACGCTGGGGACACTCTGGTAGCGCACGTCTACCTCGATCCGGCAAATCCACCGACTTCAGTAATGCTGCAATGGAACGACGGCTGGTGGGAGCATCGCGCCTACTGGGGAACGAACCAGTTCCCCTGGGGAACTGACGGAACGGTTAGCCGGCAAAACATGGGGGCGTTGCCACCCACTGGCCAATGGGTGCGATTGGAGGTACCCGCCAGTCTCGTGGGATTGGAAGGACGAACGCTTAATGGCATGGCGTTTTCGTTAGTCAATGGACGAGCGACTTGGGATCACGCCGGCAAGTACGCTGGAGCGGCGCCAGTCCAACCCACTGTTTCGATTAACGACGTTACCGTGAATGAAGGTAACAGTGGTAATACCTCGGCGGTCTTCACTGTGACGCTCTCGAGCACGAGTACACAGCCGATCAGTGTTAACTATGCGACTGCGAACGGCACCGCCAGCAGTCCCAGCGATTATCTGGCTTCCAGTGGCCTCGTCAATTTCACCCCTGGACAAACAAGCAAGACGATCTCGATACCGGTCGTGGGCGACACATTAGTCGAAGCAAATGAAAACTTCTTCATCAACCTTTCGAGCCCTGTTAATGCAACACTAGCTGATGGTCAGGGCGTCGGCACCATCCTCAACGACGACGTACCAGCGTCGGTCTCGATTTCGATTAGCGATGCCACGGTTTTCGAAGAGAGTAGTTGCTTCGGCACGCCGGGCACTGTCTTCAACGTGAATCTTTCCGGGACAACCAGCCAGGACGTCAGCGTGAACTTCGCCACTTCGAATTGGAGTGCGTCAAGTTCGACCGATTACATAGCTCGGAGCGGGACAGTCAAGATTACAAGTGGCCAAACAACCGCGAGAATAGTAGTGCTCGCCAGAAGCGACACGTTGGTGGAGGGTGACGAAACGTTCTTCGTCAATCTTTCCGGATCAGTCAACGCAGTTATTGCAGATGGACAGGGCCAGGCCACCATCAAGAATGACGATGCGGAAGCAGTAAGTGATCCCGGTTTGTTAGGTAAGTGGGCGCCTTGCGAGGAACTCGAAACCGTGCCGGTTCACATGAGTTTGCTGCCGAATGGCCGGCTACTTTACTGGGGCAGAGATAAAATCACAGACCCTGCTGCCGGGGACGGTTCGGATGTGGGTAGTGGGTGCAATACCTACACCTGGGATCCGATTACAAAGACAAAGAGCGGGGTAATCCGAAACGGAACAACAAATCTGTTTTGTTCGTCACACAGTTTTCTTCCTGACGGTCGTCTGAAGGTCGCTGGTGGACATTTTCGAGATAACAGTCATCCGTATCAGGAAGGTATAGGCGAACCCCACATCAATATTTTTGATTACTTAACGAATACATGGAATAGTTTGAGTCCGTTTGAGATGGAACAAGGCCGTTGGTATCCCTCGAGCGTGACGCTCAGTTCCGGTGAGACGGCAATTTTTTCCGGCACGTATTGGGATCGTCATACTCTCGATGGTGACGGTAACCCACAAACCGCGCCAAATTCCCAGGCGAGTATATACACTCTACAAAATACTCTGCACCATTCTCCGGCAGAGCTGAGTATTCGTAATTACCCTTACCTGCATTTGGCCGGCGACGGTAAAGTCTTCGGATTGGCTGCAAAGATTCAATGGTTTTTCGATCCATCTTCTCAGGAATCCATCTCAACGTCGCCGCCCGAGTCCTCAACCCATCATTTTGAAGGATCTTCAGTGCTCTATAACGCAGAGGCTGGAAAAGTAATGGTGGCAGGTGGTCGCGATATGGGATCGGACGGGCCTTCAACATCACAGGTCGAAATCTTCGACATGAAAAATCAGACCTGGGCCGCATCGCCTTCGCCGAGTCCAATGAACTTTGCCCGTCAATATCACAACCTGACGCTCCTTCCCGACGGTCAGGTGCTCGCAACCGGTGGTCAAACTTGCCCAGGTTCGACACCGAACGCTGAATGTCCTGCGCTCATACCTGAGATTTGGAAGCCCGCAACTGGAACCTGGACCAACCTTGCAGGTAACCCAACGCGCACGCCACGAATTTATCACTCGATAGCGCTCTTGCTTCCTGATGCGCGAGTGCTTGTTGGCGGTGGGGGATTGCCGGCGGCGAAGGGTGAAAAGGTGGTGGATACCAAAACGAATACAATAGTCCCCTGCACGGGCGTCGTAGATACTGATCCCACAAAGAGTGATCCCCCACTGTGCAGACACTTCGGCCACAAAGACGTGGAAATCTTCTCGCCGCCTTATCTGTTTCAGGCGAACGGACTGCCAGCCGCACGCCCAACAATCAATAGACCGTCAAACTCGCCGCCAATGTCGGCCAGTCTCGGTGAAACATTCAACATACCAATCAGTAGCAATTCGCCCGTTGAAGAGGTGGCGCTCATCCGCCTGCCTTCCGTAACGCATGGTTTGAATTTCGATCAGCGGCGCGTCGTGCTGCTTCCTCAAGCTTCGAGCACAACAACGAATCTGACCGTCACAATGCCTATCTCGGGAGCCATCTGCCCGCCCGGCTACTACATGATGTTTGTTATTTCCAATGGTGTGCCTTCTGTGGCTCAGTTCATAAAGGTCACCGCGCCACCAACCGCTACATTCCCGCTATTCGAAGTAGGCGCGCAGGTAGCTCGAAATCTCGATGGGCGTCTTCAGGCTTTCTACAAAAACCCTAACGACAGCAATACCATCTATTTCACAGTACAAACATCCGCCGGTGGCGCATGGTCGCAGGAGCACTTCAGGATGGGAGGCGACATGGCCTCAAACCCGGTCACTATTGCCAATGCAGACGGGCGGCTTGAGGTGTTTACCAGAGGCATTGACAACAAGATCTATCACGCGTGGCAACTGTCACCGGGCGGCAGTACATGGTCCGGCCGGGTCGAGCTTGCCGATTCAGCCGCTGGCGATCCGGCGGTTGCTCGAAATAGTAATGGTCGACTCCAGCTCATCTATCGCGGTACAGACAACGCTGTCTATACAACGGCGCAGACTTCGCCAGGTTCTTCAACCTGGAGCTCGGTTCCCACAAATCTTGGAGGCGTTTTCACGTCAGATCCATCTGTGGTCCTAAATGCTGACGGCAGAGTTGAGATCTTTATCCGCGGCAACGACAACGCTCTTTACCACGCCTGGCAAAACGCTGCTGGAAGCAGTAGTTGGTCCACCTGGTTTAGTTTAGGTGGATTTATCAATTCCGTGAAAGTGGAGTGGCTCGCAACACCGACGGTACCTTACAAGTGTTCTACCGCGGTGGAGATAACGGTCTCTATTTCACCAGGCAGTCGTCGAGTTTTCCTGGTGGCTGGACGCCGAATCACACATCCCTCGGTGGCGTTCTTACCTCGGATCCAACCGTGGGTATCAATAATGACGGGAGGTTGGAGGTCTTCGTACGTGGCACAGATACCGCGCTCTGGCACAATTGGCAGACCACACCGTCGGGAAGTGTTTGGTCAGGTTACGCATTTCTTGGAGGGGGTTTGACATCAGGCGCCGCTCCGGCGCGGAATGCCAACGGCCGGCTCTCGGCGATCGTTAGAGGAGTGGACAATGCACTCTACTACAACGTTCAGGCCTCACCCGGAAGCTCGTCGTCGTGGGTGGGGTATGTTCGAATCGGTGGGAATGCTTCAAGTTTTTAGTCGGATTCGCAGATTTCGTTAAAGAGCCGGCGAGGCAGTTAGAGGAGGAGGTGAGATAAGTTGAGTTTCTCAATAAATTCCATCGCGCGCTTGTTGCTCTTTTTCTTGCTCATACCATCTGCCGCGAGTGTCGCACAACACCACTCACTCGACGCTAAGCAACAGTCGGCGTCGAGTGAGCGGCCGCGCGTGAAAGGGCCAGGTCGAATTGAGCTCGCCAGCCTCAGTTCGGAAATTCCGGATAGCTGGTTGGTCGACCAGAATGGAAAGAAAGTGAGGTTCTATTCGGATCTTGTCAAAAACAAAGTAGTAGTAATCAATTTCTTCTTCACGAGTTGTGATTATGTGTGCCCAATGCAAGCCAGGTCGTTTGTTAGGCTCAAAGAACGTCTGGGAGGCAGATTGGGGAAGGACGTCTTCTTCATCTCCATCAGTAAGGACCCGGAAAACGATACTCCTGAAAAACTGAGCAAATGGGCAAAAGCCCATGATGTGAGTGCTGGTTGGACGCTGGTCACCGGCGAGCAGCCAGTAATAAAAAAACTGCTACGGGATATAGCCTTTGAGGGGGTCGGTCAGGCGACGCACGAATCCTTGATACTGATTGGCAATGATCGCACAGGTGTGTGGATCTCAACTAACGGTTTGTTGTTGCCGCATGAGTTGGTCAAGTTCATAGACAAAGTCTCGCGTTCCGAATGAATCCCATCTCGAGACTGACTACATTTTCGCTGGCCAGCTTTCTGTTGGCCAGCTTTCTTGACAGGTAAAGAAATCACAGGTAGGATGCGCCCGCCTTGTTCCCCCATCTGTATTAAGACAATCTGTCATTAGTTCGTTAAGGTCGAGGTGAAACGATCCGGTGGGGTCCACCTGAGGTGGGTTGATCGTTGCACCCTGCTCCGCTTTGGTTTGTCTGATCTCGCTCAGCGCACGTCGAAGCAGCCCTTACAACTTTTCACTGCTAACTAAGTGTTAACAATCGCGCCGGACGAGTCTGCCCGGCTCTCATACGCCGATCTGTGTCTAAAGCGGAATAGGAACCCATGAAAAAATCTCATTACTCGCGCCTTGGTGTTTTCGTCCCCCGATCCCTCGCAACACGCCAGCTAATCGCCAGTGTGTTAGCTCTTCTAACGTTTCTACAACCGCTTCCGCTTCTTGCAGCTAACAACAACGCTCCTGCATCTGCAACCAGCAAAGTGAACACAGTTGCTGATCGACAAGCGCCTGAGGAGACTCCCGCTACCGCGAGTAGTAGCAGCTTCGGCGTCGAGCTCACAGCGCTCAACACCGCCTTCAACAATCACGCCGGCATCGATTATCACCAGCGGACCAGAAAGGTCGTCGTCTCAGCGAATTCGACAATCGGACAGCCAAACAATTTTGAGCTGATTCAAGCTGATGGCGTTCATGCGAACTTTTCAAATGTTAGTGGCGTAAGTGGCGAACTGAAGATCGCCACGGCGCGTGATGATGGCTTCGGCGTCAGTCTAGCAGGCTTCAAACCTGGTGATCTCTTTACCGGAACGGACGCACCTGGCGCTGTCGCCCGTGTCGCGAGCGACGGTGGGACCGTACAGAACCCCTGGGCCACGCTGACCGGTGAGACCGGATTGGTTAGCGGACTTCATGTTGATCGCACCGGGATCTATGGCGGCGATGTGATTGCAGTCACGACGAGTGGCGGCATCTGGAGGATTAACGCTACCGGCCTCGCAACCCAAGTCGCACTACTTGGAACCGCGCTGACCGGAGTCACTACGATACCTGAAGCGCCCGAGAAATATGGTCCGTGGTCAGGAAAGATTCTGGCCGGCGCAAAGGACCAGGGACTTATCTACGCTGTCGATGTCAACGGCAGTGTCGCCACCTACACGCTCAATGTAAATCCCGTTGACGTTCGCCTGATTCCCGCGCACGAAAACTTCTTCGGCGTCGATCCGCTGAGCAGGAAAATCTGGGGTGCGCCGGCGGACGCGTTTGCAGACATGATCGGCGATATCCTCGTCGCTGAATCATCCGGCATGCTCACGCACGTTCGCTGGACCGGAACACAATTCGAGACACGCCACATCGCACAAGTTCCTCAGTGGGCGCAGATCACATTCGCTCCCGCCGGCATCGCCGAGATTCACACAGTCAAACAGGTTTTCGACAACATTGCCGTCGTGCGACACGCTCCCGAGCTCAACGACGGCCGCGTCGAAGGCGCCCTCTGGCAGTTACTCGGCGAGAACATCGACATGGCCGGTAACTCCATCATCACTTCAGATCTTCTCGTACCGGGTACGCCGACAGTCAACATCAGCAGCGGTAATCCAACCTTCGGTGGCGTGATTGAGGGAAGTGATAGCACGCAACCGTCAAACTACCAGTTAAACTTAAGCGGCAACGCTTCGCTCCGGTTCCTGATCACACGCACCGATCCGATGACGATGACCGCGGTTGCATTACCACCGCAACCAGCCGGAACACGAATCGTTTCACTAATACAAACAAGTCAAAGCGCCGGGGACTTCTCCACGTTGCGTGACCTCTCACTCTCGGGAAATGCGGGCGTCGTTATCGTCCCTCCCGGCACTTACGGCAAGTTCGCAGCTTCGAGCCGCACGGCTTTTGTTTTCGGCGTCGCAAACGCGACCGAACCGTCCACCTACAACCTCGAAGAGTTGAATCTTTCCGGCAGCAGCGAACTGCGTCTGGCTGGCCCAATTATCCTGAACGTAAAAAACAAAGTGTCGCTCGTAGGTTCGACTGTAGGTGCGGCAGACGATCCGAAGCGCCTGTCGTTGCGAATTGCAGGCGAGGGATTGAGCGTCAGTGGCGGAGCTGTGCTTTACGGCATCGTTCGCGCTCCGCAAGGTTTAGTGTCGATTACGGGCAAGTCGCGTGTGCGCGGCACGGTGAGTTGCGATCGACTCCAGATCAATGGCAATGGTGTCTTGCAAATCACCGAAAACGACGTTCCTTTACCAGCGGTCAATCGCCCACCTTTGGTCGATGCGGGACCGGATCAGACCATCACACTTCCAACTGACACCGCCAGCTTGAGCGCGACCGCGACCGACGACGGTCTGCCTGCTAATAGCACTCTCAGCGCTTCATGGCGAAAGGTTAGCGGACCCGGACCGGTCACGTTTGCAGATGCGAGTAGTCTGACAACGAGCGCGACCTTCGTCGATCCAGGCGATTACGTCCTCGAGTTGAAGGTTTCAGACGGCCAGCTCTTCAGCACTGACACACTCACGATCACCGTCATCCCGCGCAATCAGCCGCCAACGGTTGAGGCCGGGCCGGATCAGGAGGTCGAATTACCAAACTCTGCAACTCTGAACGGTTCAGTAAGTGATGACGCACTTCCGAGAGGCGCAACCGTGACGGTGAACTGGAGCGTCGTTAGCGGTCCTGGCAACGTCACTTTTGCTGACGCAAACGCTGCGACTACAACGGCCACGTTCAGCGCGCCCGGATCTTACATACTCAAGCTCACAGCCAACGACACTGAGTTTACTGTCGAAGATCAGCTCACGATCACGGTCTTCCCGGAGAACCAGCCTCCTACTGCTAACGCCGGAGAAGATCAGACTATTCGTCTGCCCAATACTGCACATCTTCAGGGCATCGTGAACGACGACGGTTTTCCGCACGGCAGCACACTTACTTCAACGTGGACTCAGGTGAGTGGACCAGCGCCGGTCACTTTCGCCGACGCTTCTGCCGCCGACACAACCGCGACATTCACAGCAGACGGCACGTACGTATTGAGACTGACTGCAAACGATTCTCGATTCACTGCAACGGACGACGTCACGATTACTGTCCTGCCGGCAAACGAAGCGCCTGTAGTTAACGCCGGAGCCGACCGCACATCAGCGTGGCCCGGTGGCGGTCTCGAGTTGCAAGGCACTCTTAGCGATGACGGCCTGCCAATCGGCGGTACTCTCGTGAGCACGTGGTCCAAGGTGAGTGGTCCAGGCAACGTCACGTTTGCTGATTCACATTCGCCTAACACTTCGGTCACTTTCGGCGCGCCGGGTGTTTATACCTTGCGACTGACGGCGACTGATTCAGAGTTCTCGGCCAGCGACGATTTGACTGTTAGTTTGAGCCAGTTTAATCAGGCTCCAGTGGTCGACGCTGGACCAGATCAACTCATCACGCTTCCTGTTTGCGCATCGCTTTCCGGCTCAGCGACGGACGACGGTTTACCAACCGGCAGCACGCTTTCTTACCGGTGGATCAAAGTAAGTGGACCAGGCACGGTCGCCTTTGCGGATGCTTCAGCGGCAGTGACCAGTGCGTGTTTCAGCAGTAGCGGTGTCTACGTTCTCAGGCTCACTGCGAGCGACTCAGGCCTTGCCGGAAATGACAACATCACCATCACTGTCAACACTGCGCCACGCATCACGTCGCAGCCGGTCCTTACTTATCAACCACCCACAACCACGGGTTCAGCAATCGTCCTGAACGGGACGGTTAGAGATTTCAGAGACACTCACCCCGATTTCGAGAAGGGAATTTCCGGTTTAGTCACAGGACTGGTCCAAACCCAGCTCGGAGCAGACAGCAAGCCGATCTTTGTTGGTCCAAATGGTCGCGGCGCGATCTCGAGTACAGCGAGCTTTAACCAGTGGTACAACGACGATCCAACCGTAAATTCGAAAACGATCATTCCGCTGGTACTGAGCGAAACTGCACCCGGGTCGGGCGTCTTCTCCTTCCAGTCGAACGCGTTCTTTCCAATTGATGGGCAGCTATTCGGCAATCAGGGTCGCATCCACAACTACCACTTCACCCTCGAGCTGCACACTAACTTCACCTATCGCGGCGGCGAAGTGTTCCAGTTTACGGGTGACGACGACATCTGGGTCTTCATCAACAATCGTTTAGTGGTCGACCTCGGCGGTGTTCATGGCGCCGCGTCCGGCTCCGTCAACCTCGACACTCTTGGTCTGACACCCGGCAACACGTACAAGTTCGATTTCTTTTTCGCGGAACGGCACACAACCGACTCAAACTTCCGGCTCCAGACGAGCATCGGCCTTTCGCCGGATCAACAGTACAAGTACCAGGTGCAGGCTGTTGACACTGACAACGAGCAGCTTCTGTACAGTCTCCTGACAGCGCCGCAGGGAATGGAGATCAACTCCGCTACCGGACTCATCACCTGGAATCCGAGTATCAACCAGGTGGGCGCGCACAACGTGGTCGTCAAAGTCGCAGATCCGCGCGGCGGATTCGATACGCAGAGCTTTACTTTGACCGTCGTCGATCCGCGTAATAAAGCGCCACTGGTGAGCGCAGGGCCGGATCGGACGATTACATTACCCGCAACAGCGAACCTCGTTGGCACAGTTAGTGATGATGGTCTGCCGGCAGGCACGACTCCGGTTGTTTCGTGGAACGTTGTGAGCGGGCCGGGAACGGTCGTCTTTGCTAACCCCAATTCTCCAGTAACGACAGCATCATTCAGTAAAGGTGGAACGTACGTCTTACGACTGACAGCGAACGATACTGCGCTACTCAGCTCGGACGACGTTACAGTCACCGTCATTCAACTTAACGCAGCGCCCACGGTCAGTGCGGGCGACGATCAGACGGTCACACTGCCGGATGCAGCCACTCTCAACGGCTCTGTCATCGATGATGGCCTGCCAACCAGTGTCGTCACGAACACGTGGAGTGTGGTGAGTGGTCCAGCAGCGGTTACGTTTTCACCCGTAAACCAACCGGTGACAACAGCTACGTTCACTGTGCCTGGCACGTATGTGCTTCGACTCACAGCCAACGATTCACAGTTGAGTGCGAGCGACGATGTCACGATTACGGTCAATCCCTACCCGTGCGTCACACCTCCGCATGGTCTTGTCAGTTGGTGGCCAGGTGATGGCAATTACGAGGAACTTGTCAGCGCGAACAACGGCAATCCGCCGAGCGGAGCGACGTTTGTTCCGGGTATGGTTGCGCAGTCATTTAATTTCGACGGCACTTCTACGAGTGGATTTTCCGTCCCCGACGCGCGCAGTCTCAAATTCACCGGCGCGATCAGCATCGCCGCATGGGTGAATCCGTCGAGTCTGTCGTGCACCAACGTTGACAACAGCGGCTACTGCGCGATTATCGCTAAAGACAATCGCATTCAGCGTAACTGGGGTTTATGGATGAAGCCCGATGGCGGTCTGCACCTCAGCTACGTCAACGGCACAAACATCTTCCTCGAATCGCCCACTTCACTTGTTGTAGGTCAGTACAGTTTCGTCACCGGCATCATCGATCCCGCGCAGGGTGTGATGCAGATCTACGTCAACGGCGTGCTCAAAGCTTCGCGGCAAACGTCGGCGCCGCTGCTCGCAAACAACCTGCCCGTGACTGTGGGTGCTTCACCCGGCGGCTTCAACTTCCGCGGCAAGATCGATGAAGTGAATCTCTTCAATCGTGCACTTACGCCGCAAGAGATGCTTGCTATCTACAACGCTCAAAGCGGTGGCATGTGCAAGGACCAGGTCAATCATCCGCCGGTGGTGAACGCCGGACCGGACCAAACGATCTCAGTCCGCGATACAGCAAATCTTACGGGAACAGCCACGGACGACGGCAGACCGGCAGGCAGCACACTCGCAACCATTTGGAGTGTTGTCTCTGGGCCAGGGACGGTCACATTCGAGAATCCGCAGCACGCAATTACAACAGCCACTTTCAGCCTGCCAGGAACATATGTCCTGCGACTCACCGCCGATGACTCTGATCTGATAAGCGACGACGATGTCGTCGTCACCGTTAATCCAAGTGCAGGCAACCAACCGCCGGCGGTTAGCGCGGGGGCAAACCAGACGATCCAGATCGAGCAAAGTGCGACACTCAATGGCACTGCCACAGACGATGGTCTACCTGAGGGCAACACGCTCGCGATCACATGGTCGGTTGTGGGTGGTCCAGGTCAGGTCAGCTTTGCTAACGCCCATCAGGCGCAGACGACCGCGACGTTCAGCATTCCCGGAACGTACGTGTTGCGTCTCACCGCCTTCGACTCAGAGTTGACGCGCTTTGCAGACGTCACCATCACAGTCAAACCTACGAATAAAGCGCCGGTGGTCAATGCCGGACCTGATCTCGTGATCACTCTCCCCGGCACTGCGCTTCTCAACGGCACAGCCACTGATGATGGTTTGCCCAGCGGAAGCACGCTGTCAGTTTTGTGGAGTGTGGTGAGTGGACCCGGCCAGGCCGGCTTCAATCCAGTAAATCGGACCGCGTCGATCGCTTCTTTCAACACGCCGGGCTCTTATGTCTTGCGTCTAACTGCCAACGATTCCGAGTTGACTACCAGCGACGACGTCAACGTCGAAGTCAGACCTGCGGCCCCGTTGCCGACAGTGACTATTAACTCTCCCGCCGACGGCTCGACCATCACCAACCGCACCAGCTTTATCGGTAGTGTGAGTGAGGGCTCGGTGTGGAAGCTCGAATACAGCCTCAACCTCAACACAGACGACGGCTCTCCCGCACAAGTGTGGACCACCTTTGCTTCAGGCTCGACACCTGTGACCAACGGTCTACTCGGAACCTTCGATCCCACTGTGCTCGTTAACGGGATCTACACCGTGCGTCTGATCGCTACGAATGCCGGCGGACAGACTTCGGTAAATACGGTCAGCGCAGTTGTCGCTGGTGAATTAAAGGTCGGTAATTTCACGGTCTCATTCACCGATCTGAGCGTGCCTGTTGCCGGGCTGCCGATTGAAGTAGTCCGCACCTACGACAGCCGTGAGAAGCGCATCGGGGATTTCGGTGTGGGTTGGACTCTCGGCATGAAGAATGTCCGCGTCGAGAAGTCAGGCGTGCTCGGCCTCAATTGGGAGCAAACTGTCACGCAGGGCTTCCTGCCGACATTCTGTTTGCAACCGACAAGAGTGCCGCTGGTGACAGTCACATTCCCGGACGGCAGGGTTTACAAATTCCAGGCGTCGCTCAACTCGCAATGCCAGTTGATCGCGCCTTACGATTTCGCCACTGTCGGCTTTAACCAGTTACCGGGAAGCCCCGGCACACATGGCGCTAAGCTCATTTCGCTCGACGGCAGTGATGTTTTCGTCGCCGGCGCAGCGCCGGGCGACGTGGAACTGATCGATGCCGATACCGTGGATATCTACAACCCGACGCGCTTCCAACTCACCACGGCCGAAGGTTACGTCTACGTCATCGATCAGAAAGCCGGTCTCCAAAGCATGGTTGACCCGAATGGCAATACGGTTAACGTCAGCGCCAGCGGTCTCATCCACTCCAGCGGCAAGAGCATTGCTTTCACGCGTGACGCGCAGGGGCGCATCACTCGAATCACCGACCCGCTCGGCGCTTCGATGACCTACACGTACGACGCAAACGGCGACCTCGTCAGTTTCCGCGATCGCGAGAACAACGAGACAACTTATACCTACAACTCCGCACACGGCTTGTTAACGATTAAAGACCCGCGCGGTATACAGCCTGTGCGCAACGAGTACGACGATGCGGGCCGGTTGATACGCGTGACAGATGCGTTTGGAAAAACGCTGAACCTCACGCACAACGACAGTACCCGGCAAGAGGTGACGACCGACAGGCTGGGGAACGTTACCGTCAGTGAATACGATGCGTTCGGCAACATCGTGAAGGTCACGGATGCGAAGGGCAATGTTGTCACGCGCACGTACGATAGCCGTAACAACCTGCTCAGCGAGACGAATCCGGAAGGGAAGACCGCTAGTTATTCGTATGATGCAGCCGGCAATCGCCTGACAGAGACAGACGTGTTAGGCAACATTACGCGTTTCACTTACAACAGCCGGAATCAAGTCTTAACTGTCACTGATGGTCGCGGCAATCAGACCGTTAACACTTATGACGCCAAGGGTAATCTCACAACCGTCAAAGATGAACTCGGCGGTACTACCGTCACTACTTACAACGATAAGGGACAGCAAACTTCTGTCACGGATCAACTCAATCGTAAAACTGTTTATGAGTATGACAGTGCTGGCAACCTTACCAAACAGATTGACGCATCCGGAAACATCACTACTTTGACGTATGATGCGAATGGAAACCGTCTCACTGAGTCTTTGAGCCGCAACATCAACGGTTCCACCGAAACGCTCACTACGACCTACCAGTACGACCGTCTCAACAGACTGGTAAAGGTAACCTACCCGGACAATTCAACCACCGAAACGGTTTACAACGGCATTGGTAAGCAAAGCGCTACAGTTGACCGGCTCGGTCGTCGCACAACGTACGACTACGACGACATGGGAAGACTCGTTACCACGACTTATCCCGACACTACCAAAGAAGAAACAACCTATGACGCTGAAGGACGGCAAACCAAGTCCGTAGACCGCGCCGGCCGTGCAACGCTGTTTGCCTACGACTCGCTGGGGCGGCTGGAGAAGACGACCTATCCGGACACAACCTTCAGCACCGTGACATACGGGCCGCTCGGTCAAGTCACTTCCGTGAAAGACGCTGCAGGGAACCTTACCCGCTATGAATACAATGCGGCGGGTAAACGAACAAAGATCACGGACGCGCTCGACAACGTGACGACGTTTGCCTTTGACGCTAATGGCAATCAGACGTCAGTTACTGATGCTAAAGGCCAGATCACACGCTTCGAGTACGATGCCGCAAACAATCGCACCAAAGAGATTTATCCGGATGATACTACTCGGATCACCGCCTATGACGGCGCGGGACAGATTATCTCCAAGACTGATCAGGCCGGAAACGCCACGCGGTTTGAATATGACGAGCGCGGTAAACTCTCAAAGGTTACCGATGCCCTGAGTGGCGTCGCCCGCTACACTTACGACGAACTCGGGCATCAGCTTACGCAAACTGATGCCAACAACCACACCACCACATTTGAATACGACCGAATGGGCCGGCGGACAAAACGAACATTGCCGCTGGGGATGTCTGAGACATATACATACGATCAGGGAGGAAACCTGATCAACCGTGTCGATTTCCGCGGCCTCAAGACTACCTTCAACTACGATGCGTTGAATCGCATGGTAAGCAAAGTGCCGGACGTCAGTCTGGGCCAGCCCACGGTGACTTACACCTACACGCTAACCGGTCAACGTGAGTCAATGACAGATGGCACTGGCACGACAACCTACACGTACGACTCGCAAGGGCGGCTTGCCAGTCAGACTTCGCCACGAGGTGCGCTCAACTACACGTATGACAACGCGAGTAATTTGAAGACTTTGCGCTCCTCGAACGTCAATGGCGTGAGCGTAGATTACGCTTACGACGTGCTCAACCGTCTTACAACCGTCACCGATAATCGTCTAACGGTTGGAGCGACGGCTTACAGTTACGATCTGAATGGAAATTTGGAGAGCACTACGTACCCGAACGGCGTGGTTACAACTTACACGTACGATACTCTCAACCGAATGAAGAAAGTGAGTGCGGCAGCTAACGCTGCGACTGTCGCGAGCTACAACTACCTGCTGGGTTCCGCAGGCAATCGCCTTTCTGTAAGCGAGCTCGGCGGCCGGACTGTTACCTACACTTACGATGCGTTGTTCCGCCTCAAAACAGAGACGATCGACGGCGACGCGCAGGTGAACGGACAGGTCAGCTACACCTATGACGCAGTAGGCAATCGACTCACCCGCAACTCAACTGTACCCGGACTCCCTTCAACCACCACTACCTATAACGCCAATGATCGTGCTCAAAACGAAACGTACGATCCGAACGGCAATACGCTTACTTCAGCAACCGGTGCAACCTACGCTTACGACTTCGAGAATCGCTTAGTCTCAACCAACGGAGCACAGTACCGTTACGATGGCGATGGCCATCTCGTATCGAAAACCGTCGGCGGCATCACCACCGATTATCTTGTTGATACGAATAACCACACCGGGCACGCGCAAGTAGTCGAAGAGATTGTCAGTGGTAATGTCACGCGACAATACACCTACGGTCATGACCTCATCAGCCAGAGGCAGATCCTCAACGGCCAATGGCAGGCTAGCTTCTACGGTTACGACGGCCAGGGCTCGGTTCGTTATCTGACAGATACCAACGGCAACGTGTCCGACACGTACACCTTTGACGCCTTCGGCAACCTGATAGCAAGTACGGGGACGACGCCGAACGATTATCTGTACGTTGGGGAGCGCCACGACGCAAACCTTGGTTTCTACTACCTCAGGGCGAGGTACATGAATCCGCAGAGCGGTCGCTTTCAGACGATGGATTCGTTCGAGGGCGTTATCCAGGATCCCGTCAGCCTGCATAAGTATCTGTATGCGAATGCCGACCCGATAAACAAGTTAGACCCCAGCGGTCACTACACGCTAACCATGCAGCAGGCGGGTATCAGTCTGCACGGTGCTCTGACTAGCATCGCCATCCCGTCGTCCGTTGGGATCATCGCGCAAGTCGGTGTCGTCCTTCTCGCCGCTGGCGTGCTCACCTACACGGCTGTCCAAGTCACGACTGCGATTCAGGCCAACGTCGCTGCACAAAAGGCGCTGGAGCAGGAACGGGTCAAGACCCGGGAGAGAGTTAAGGCAAGAGCAAGGCGTCGAAATATCATCCCTATTTTTCACTACACTGACCGAGAAGGTGCGATAGGCATTTCCGGGACGGGCGTAATGATCGCGTCACCAAGGTTCGACGCTCGTGGCTTTCGCTTCACATCAGGCGCATACGCCACTGACATCCCACCATGGGATACCGGATACACACAACGCAGCTTGTCGGCTTTGTTCTACGGGGGCAATGAGAATGAGGACGTGAACTGGTTTGTCGCACTTGACTCGATTGACTTTATTCCGCTCATTAATTCCCCATACCCACACCAGTGGGTTAAGCCAGGGGCATTCGGTACTCTTGTCCCAGTTACCGTGGTTACGATGGGACCGAATCTAATGCTGCCGTGAAATGCATGAAGGTTACTTTTCAGCAAACCATTAACGATCGGGTTGAGGAGAGCGTAACTCTGGGTGAAATCGAATTCTCCGCTTCTGCGGAGCAGCCGGATTCTTTTTCAATCCAGGAGCACGCTCTCCAACGTGCCGCTCGTTCGCCTTTGGTCGTGTCTGCGGCGTATTCTCTACTCAACCATAACCTCAGTATGTTTGTTTCGTTTGAAGGTGAGCATGTCTTCACCGGGATGTGTAACTGGAACGTCGTCGCACCCTACTTTGCCTTTCGCCTCAAGGACGGAAGCTTCATTGAGTGTTATTTTGCAAAGTAGCTGGCTTTGCCTCAGTGCGCCGGGATAAACCGGCAGGTTGCAGTGAATGAAGAGTCACACGTTAAAGGTCTAGCCAACCATAACGACCCCCGAGTCATGCGGCGGCGCTCGTAAGAGTGACGGCGAAGCGTTGACAGGGGAAAGTGCAGGCAGGGTATTGAGCCGCGAAAGTAGCCGAACTCGGGATGCCGACTCAGTTGAGGCAGGAGGAAGGCAACAACCAGTGTGCCGCCTTGGCGAGGCACGGTGGTATCCCGCGCGGTCTGAGACCCCAGGCATGCATGGAAGCAACTTGCGCGAGAACCGGGAGCTCCTGCGTTCTTCCCAGCCTCCACGCTGGGAACGCATCGAGAAGTCTAAGGACGCACGGCGATGATGAACGGACGCAGGAAGTCGGACAGCTGCGTAGTACCAACGAAGTCTGTGAACAAACTGATGCTTTTGGTCAGGGCGGAACGGATGGAGGGAAGGCGGCTGGTCAAAGGCAATGCAGGGGCGTGCAGCAGGTTCCGGGCTCAGTACCGGACTTGACCTGCCAGTGGCACTAACTTGCATACGATTGGTGTACATACGAATCGTTATGACCTGCGACAGGAGCCGGATGCGTTAGTAGCGCACGTCCAGATCTGTGGAGGGGGTGGTCAGCAATGACCATCCCTACTCCGACAAGTCGGAAATCAGTCCGCGGAGCGCCAAAGGCGCGAAATATGGGGCGCAGCGCCAAAGGCGCGGAATATGATAGCCAGGGGCAAGCGCCGAGCAGAGCGAGGCGCGTCGCCCCTGGATCCACGCGTAAACGACCTTGAAGCTCTGAAAGAGCGTAATAATCGCGATGATATTTCGCACTTTCAGTGCTCTCTTCAATTGGTTTCCGATAACCAGGGGCGACGCGCTTCGCGCTTGCCCCTGGCTATCATATTTCGCGCCGTTGGCGCTGCGCCCGACTGGATTCCGACTTTTGAGGCAAAGCGGTGCGGAGCCTGCAGTCAAGCGTAAGTTCGGCAAGTCATCACTTGGCACACAAAGGCTGCGCACCCATCCGCGGACGGTACTGACCGTATCAAAGTGCGAGGAGCATCCCTGCCAAACTCTTTGATTGTCTCCGCGTGACGTTTGTGGTTAAGATTTGCATACGTGACGTTTTCATAACCCTCTTGTTCAAGGAGTCAGAGTTATATGACCTACGTCGTCGCCGAACCGTGTGTTAACTGTCGTTACACTGATTGCGCGCTTGTTTGTCCAGTCGAGGCATTTCACCTCGATGATGACATGCTGGTGATTAATCCCGAGACTTGTATCGATTGTGACGCGTGTGTTCCGGAATGTCCGGTGGAGGCAGTGTTTGCGGAAGCATCCGTCCCCGCGGAGTGGGCGAGCTTTACACCACTCAATGCAGAACGAGCGTTGAGCGGGTTGCCGACGATTACCGCAAGGATGGATCCGCTTTGCGAATAGGCGAGTTTTAATGAAACAGCGTACGAGATGGCTTCTCGGCGGTTTAGCTCTTGGCGCAGGAGTCATCAGCGCTGTCAGTGCTTTCTGGAAGAAAAAGGACGTGCCGTCCGTAAAGAAAGTCGGCAATGTTTGGGCCAGGCCGGGAATGCCGGTGACGTTCCGGGCTGAACTGATGCCGGGACGAGATCGGGATCAGCGCACGTTTTTAGTTAAAGAGTTGCTCGCGAGCGGGCGCGTTTCACTCCATGGCGTTGACGGCGAGCATGTGGAAAAAGAATTTGATCCGGTTCAGTTTGATAGGCCAGCCGATTAATTACCATTCATAAACCCTGCCGGGTTCCATCACAGACAGTTTCGGAATGTTCAGTGCGTTGAGTTGCTCGACGATTTCGTCGCGGTAGCTTGGCTTGAGATGGACTGCCATGATGTCCATGCCGTTGTGAGTGAGCTTTCTCAACTCCTGCCCCAACGTCGCGGGTGTAAAGTGACGTGAGACCTGGGCCAGCTTGGCCATTCGATCCGGAAAGGAAGTCTCAATCAGCAACGCGTCAAGATCCTTCATCTGATTCACGATCTTCCAGAACTCTTCAGTCTCAGCAGTGTCTGAACTGAAGGCAACACTCTTTTGCCCGTCCGAAACTATAAGACCAACAGTCGGCACGATGTGATTCACGGGAACTGCGCACACCGTCAGATGGGCTACCGGAAATGGTTTCCCAAGCGGGATCGGGACGTATTCCATCACTGGACCATAATCGTTTTTCAAATCGGAAAAACGCGGGTAGACGTTCCAATTAAAAACATCGCGCTCAAGCAAAGCGATCACTTCCTCGGTAGCATAAACACGCATCGGTTGCTGCAAATATGGATACAGATCGTCGATGAATATCGGGAGGGTGGCGATATGGTCCATGTGAGGATGAGTGACGATGATATCTTTTACCAGGGATCGCCGGTCGTTGGGCAAAGCGAGCGCGAGACTGCCGGCGTCAATCGCCACGCAGTCGTCGATTAGAAAACAAGTCAGGCGTTGCTCAAGGGTCGCTACTCCCTGAGCGTCAAAGGTGCTGGGTAGAAGTTGGATTCTCACGAGCTTTCAGCTCTGCTGAAATGCCTTGCGCAACCGCGCCCAAGTATAAGACAGAAAGTGGATAGCCAGCGAGCATTAATAAGGCGAGGAATGCGTGCTAGCGATTCCGAAGTTCATTCAGAAGGCCTTGCAACGCATGTAAGTAGGCGGCCTCGACCTCCAGGACATCCTGGTTCGCAGAATGCACGCCTCTCGCAACCCGACTGCGATGAAAAGCCAGTTCACTTGCCAATTGATTGAAACGCATGCGGCAGCGCCAACCCTTCACACCAGCCTGTGAGAAAGAGTTAAACGATGTGCCCATCCTTCCCATGATCGAACCGAGTTGTTTGTACTCTTCGGCAGTTAAGAAACCACGCTCGAGGTCAATAACGAGATGCTCACGAACTACTTGTCCTTCACGACGCAGCGCCACTCCGATCACGATCAGCATGATAAAGAACGCCGGCACCATCACCAGAATATAAGTGAGCAGAAAAAGCCAACCACCACCCAACACAGCGGATCCGTTCCAAATGCTGTGCATGAAGATCGCCATTAATAGACCAATAACGGGCGTGAAGATTTTTACGGCAGTGTTGGTGGACTGTCTGGCAAGGCCCAATCCTATTCCGGTCAAACTCGTAAACAATGGATGAGAGAACGGCGCGAAGAAACCGCGGATTATAAAGATCGCTGTTAGCGTGCCACCGCCGCCAAGTGCAGCCCGACCGTAGTAAAGAATGTTCTCGGTCATTGCGAATCCCAGCGCAGACATTGAAGCGTAGACGATGCCGTCGACGACTCCATCGAATTCATCTTTCTTCCAGAAGAAGAAGATGAAAAGAATTAATGCCTTGCCGGTTTCTTCAACAATTGGCGCCGAGATGACTGCGGAGAATGCTTCGCCGGCTTGTTCACCTGCGAGCAACCCAACTACGGTTCCGCTACCAGTGTTTAGAAGGAACGCAAAGAACGTGGCGATTAGTGCGCCCCAGAAGAAAGCTGTGGCCAGCATCCAGAGAGGCTCCGCTTCGTAACGATCGATCCACAAGACGAGCGCAACGTAGAGCGGAACGGGAATCATCGCGGTCACCAGGCCAAGTAACAGCGCGATCGGTCCGGTCTCGATGCCGATCAAGAGCAGGACCAGCAAACCTAAGAGTAGAGCGACCATCCCGGCCACGATTGCCAGCACGAGGCGGATGGCGCTGATTTGCGGCGACCTGCGAATGACGATTGTTGGTGCTGGGGTGCTCATTGAGTCGCGCAGTATATCAGGTCATTTTGAAATTGAGCGCCTCTTTGGAGTGCGGCGACCTGGCGCCGCTTTGTTATCGATCGCGCTTGATCGAGGCCATAGCGGCGCCAGGCCGCCGCACTCCAAAAAAGCGCCTCACTAATCGATCACCGGGCACAGGTTTGAGCGCGGCCGCCGTCGATCGAATACGTTGCACCGGTGATCCACGAGGCCTGGTCTGATGCGAGATACAAAACGAGCGATGCGATTTCTTCCGGTCGTCCTGTGCGGCCCAACGGATGTGTCGTCTTTGAGTGCTCCAGAAATGCTGCGTACGCTTCGTCACTCATGCCACCGCGCTTGTGAATCTCCGTCACTACGACACCCGGATTAACAGCATTTACTCTCACGCCTTTCGCCGCCAGTTCCAGCGCCGCGCATCGTGTTAACTGATCAACCGCAGCCTTTGAAACGCAATAGGCAAGCACGCCCGGAAACGCACGCAGCCCGGTAACACTCGACACGTTGACGATGTTTCCGCGCCGTTCAATCAAACTCGGCAGGGCTTTCTGCATCAACTGAAACGACGCGCGAACGTTTACATTCATCATCTCGTCCCACGCTTCAAGTGACGTGTTTTCAATCGTGCCGGTGCTGATGTGCCCGGCAGCGTTAACAAGCACATCGATACCGCCAAAGGCTTCAATTGCACGTTGAATCGCACGTTCCGCTTCCTGTTCATGAGACAGATCCGCCGCGATTGTTAATGCTTCCATATCGAGTTCACGAATCTTCTGCTCGACGTTTTTGAGGGCCTCTGCTTTTCGTCCCACACAAACAACTCTTGCTCCCGCTGTTGCAAAAGCAATTGCGCAGGCCTGTCCGATTCCTGAGGTGGCGCCGGTCACGAAGGCGACCTTGCCGGTAAATTGTCTTTCGTTCATTTTGTTGGTTCCTTGCCAAAGAGGGTCATATGTTGACAGCACAATCCCAAAAAGTTGACTATTATTACCCTGATAGCGTTGTGAGGTCATCCCCCCGTGATATGCGGCGACACCGTTTGCCTTGGATGTTGAGGTTAGTATTTGGGAAACAACTCGGCGGATCAGTTCTTCCCTAGAAACCCGCGATCTCATTCGCGTGCTCCTGACGACTTGCGTGGTCGTCCGACTCGCAGTCGCATGCCTTCAAGTACCGGATACCTGGTCTCAGCGATTGTAATTTCCGTTGGTCTCTTCTTCGGACTCTGGTGGATTCTCGTCAGCGGCGGCGACGAAGCTCCCTGGTTACCTGCGGGACTGGCAGCAAGTGTGGTGCTGTTGGTTGCGTTATCGGCGAGGGAAGTTGTGATGCGCCGGGCGTGGACGCGTTACCTGTTGGAAAACGGCATTCGCGAAAACTCGTCGAGTCGGTCTCGTGAAAGTGGTCGCAGTCAGAAGAAGGGATTTTCTGCATCGCTGCACTCCGCCGCACTGCGTGCAATTCAGAAACAATCAACGGCAGCGGACCGCCCCGGCTCAACTCCCGAAATGCATCTCGATGTGGCCCAACTCTGCCACGATTACCTGGCGAGCACTGATGAAGCAATTAGATCAGGAAGCTTTGGAAGCGAAAAGGGAATCGCACTGAGAGCCGGTCAGGAACGCGTGCGCGCGCTACATCGCCATCACCTGTTGACCTGGGCAAGGGCGCAATCGCAACTCCTGACGCACGAGGCCCAACAGCGTGCGCGTACGTTTGATAAAATCGAGACTGCGACACGCGCGATCGATTGTATCGACTCAGCCTTGAGAGTTTATCCTGACGAAACGGAACTCAACGAATCGAGAGTTGCGATCGGAGAGTTTATCGCGTCCGTGAAAGTGGCCCACTGGGTTGAGCTCGCGGAGCGGTCGGCTTTCAAAGGACACTATCGCCGCGCGATTGATCGTTACCGGGATGCACTTTTTTATCTCAATCAGGATATGGTAAAGGAAGAAGTGCGGCTTGCAGGAACTGAGAAAATCGAGCGCGAAATCGAGAAGTTGAAAGCGCGTCTCCGGTCCAACAACGGCTCACTGCATAAAAGGCCGGAAGACACTGATCCGAATAGGAATTAATGTTTACGCAGAAGTGCCCGAAATGTGGTAGTGCCCGCATTCGCAAAGGGTATAAAAGGACCCCTTTGCCGATGCGTCTGGTTGGCATCTACCACCTTTTGTGCGATCATTGCAACTTACTTTTTACGGGTTTTGCGTTGCCCGGAAGCTTTCGCCGTCGCAGAAAGCATCGTCGTCACAAAGTTTCGGAACGGCATTCTTAGTTGCCGGTCTTTTCCTCTCGACAAAGCTGAGTTGCTATGAACATTCCACGACTGTTTGGCTTACCAATCGTAGTAGCATGCTGCGTTTTTGGTGTCGTTCAGGCGCAGCAACCCGTCACTCCTAAACCAGAGCTGGCTTCCATAGAGACCCAAGCCCCACGACCTTATCTTCTTGGCCCAGGCGATGTGCTCGAAGTCACCATCGATCAGATGTCACATCCGACCAGACGAGTTCAGGTTAATGGCGATGGTTACGTCACTTCTTTGCCGTTCATCGATCCGATCAAAGCAAAATGTCGCACTGAGCGTCAGCTGCAACAGGACATAACGACCGCTTACGACAAGTACATCAAAGAACCATTTATCACCGTGCTTGTAACGGAGCGCAACAGCCGGACACCGGCTTCCATTTTTGGCGCCGTACGACAGAACGCAAAGGTTCCAACTGTTCGCATCCTCAGACTGAATGAGTTGATTGCAGCAGCGGGAGGTTTTAGCGAAAGAGCTGCCGGTACGATTCAAATACTTCACACAGAGCCGGTGATGTGCCCTGAGCCCGGACAAGAAGCCGAGGGTTTGCCAGTCAACGGTACTTCCATACCGCTACAAATAGTGAAGATTTCTGATTTGCTGAAGGGCATGACCAACCCGGTCATCAGGCCCGGCGATCTCGTCTTGGTGACTGAGGCTGAGCCCGTCTACATTACGGGCAGCGTTGTGTCGCCTGGCAGCATCATGATGCGTGACAATCTCACTCTGAGTCGTGCGCTGGCACAGGTTGGTGGCACGAGAAAAGATGCAAAGGACTCGGAAGTTAGAATTTTCAGGCAGATTCCCGGGTCGATTGGCCAGGAAATATTGAAGGTTGATTTTGGAGCAATCAAGAAGAATCAAACCGCTGACGTTCTTCTGAAGCCTTACGATGTGATCGATGTTTCGGAAAACGGTATTGGTGTTGTCGAAATCCTGGCTGGTATATTCCTCGGTGGAATGCGACACTCTCTGCCAGTGCCTATACCGTAAAATGTAGTAATTGGCGCTAGCCCCCGTAATGGTTAGTTCAGCTATTGAGGAACTGAGAATGAAAGTAAAGCAATCTTTGGTTTTGGTGATCGGGTTTGTATGCATGTTTGCGGGTTCCGTCTATGCACAGGAGTCCCAACCTTCCGAACCGGTCGCACAGCAAGCTCCCGGCATGGATATTCAGGGAATTAAGGCTTATTTGCTTGGCCCAGGCGATGTACTCGATATCCGCGTGTTTGGTCAACCGGATTTGAGCAGTACCGTGCAGGTCGACGGTGACGGCAATCTTAGTTCGTTACCATTTCTTGAAGTGCCGATCAAAGCAAAGTGCCGCTCTGAAAAGGACGTGCAGAAAGACATCACGGCAGCATACGCGAAGTTCATCAACAATCCGCAGGTAAGTGTGCGCATCACGGAACGAAACAGCAGACAGCCGGCCACGGTTTTTGGAGCGGTGCGCCAGGCCACACGCGTCGAGATGAAAAGAAAGGTGCGCCTCAATGAATTGATGGCTGTTTCAGGCGGATTTACTGAACGAGCTGCGGGCACGATTCAAATACTGCACACCGAACCATTGATGTGTCCCGAGCCCGGCGAAGAAGCCCTGGCGGCGCCAATCGACGGCACCAAAATCCCGCTTCAGATCGTCAAGATTTCGGATCTGCGTGCTGGTCTACCAGACGCCAATCCGGTTATTCGTCCCGGAGACTACGTGTTAGTCACAGAAGCTGAGCCTGTTTATATTACGGGCGCAGTGATGTCGCCTGGTGGTCTTTATCTTCGCGATCAGTTAATGCTGAGTCGCGCCTTGGCTATGGTGGGAGGCCCTCGGAAAGAGGCGAAGCTGAACGACGTGAAAGTATATCGACAGGTTCCTGGCAGCGCGAATCAGGAAGTCATACACGTCGACGTAGCCGCCATTAAAAAGAATCAAAAGCCTGACTTTTTGCTGCAGGCGTATGACGTTATCGAAGTAACTGAGGCTGGCATGTTCTCATCAAGTCGTATCGGTTCAACCCTCGTTGGTGCATTGACCGGCGGCTTAACTGGCGCTATTTCAACTACGGGAACGTATTTGCCGAGCCGAATAATCTATTAGGAAAGAGTTGGAGAATGAATCGTAGAACATTAGCCGGTGATCGCCGGCGTCGGAAAATGATCACCGTGCTTTGGGCGTTAGGTGTTGCCGCTCTTGTAATCACGCTGATTTACCTCGAGCGGACAGCCATCCTTTACATTCTGTCAACGGTTAGTATTGCCGGATTGCTTATGATCGTCGCGTTTTCTGACTTGGCCCATGGCGACGCGGCTGGACATAATGTGGCCCAGGCAAGCGATGCAGCAGGTGTTGCAAATAAGGAACGATAAAAGGCAAATCTCAATTGAGAGTAGGGTCAGTTTCGTCTCACTACTCTCAATTGAAGTTGCTTATATGGCCTATAAGTTTTTTCTTCACTGATGCCTCAATGCAACGTCTGTTGCGTGTTACCATAAAAATAAATAACCAGGTTGAAACTTTAGTCGGACTATTGCATAATCCGCATGCGTTCACCTCCCCGGTGGACGAAGTGGTCGCGTGGGGTGAGGACACGTGGCCTTAGGGTGGGGGCTGTGGGAGGCCCCCGCCCGCTTTTTTTGTCATGACATATTGTTCAATGACAGGTACGATGCCTGTGATTGATTGAAATCACGATGGGATGGCTGCAACGATCACGACGTAAGTTTCAGCTCTGGCTTTACGCGGGCAGAAGAAAAAGCGGTTCTACAAAAGAGTCCGCTGGTGGGCACAAGCAACATCCCTGGTGGCAGGTGATGTGCCTCACCGGAGTGGATTACTTTTCCACTCTTGGTTATCAACCTGGCATCGCATTCCTTGCTGCAGGCGCACTCTCACCAATAGCTACTCTGGTACTGATCCTGCTGACTCTATTTGGCGCGCTGCCAATGTACCGGCGCGTTGCTGCGGAGAGTCCACACGGCGACGGCTCGATCTCGATGCTCGAGAATTTGCTTTCGCGTTGGAAGGGAAAACTCTTCGTTCTTGCTTTACTCGGCTTCGCTACTACCAGTTTTATTATTACCATAACTCTCTCTGCGGCAGACGCCACGGCCCATATTGTTGAGAACCCGTTTGTCCACGCACATCTTCATTTCCTGCACCACCGAACGATCGTTACGTTGGTATTAATCACGGCTCTCGGAGCTATCTTTCTGCGCGGCTTTAAGGAAGCCATCGGCATCGCGGTCTTTCTGGTCGCGATCTATCTTGCACTGAATCTGACCGTGATCGCCGTCGGGTTCTACGAAATCGCGACGCATGCAACCGTTTTCTGGGATTGGAAACGTCTTCTCTTCCAAACGCACAGCAGTCCCTTTCTGATGATCGGAACTGCTCTCATCATCTTTCCGAAGTTGGCGCTTGGCTTGTCAGGGTTTGAAACCGGTGTGGTCGTGATGCCTCTCGTGAAAGGTGACGTCAATGGAGGTTTCCCGGAGCCAATTTCTTCTCATCGAACACGTGCCGGTGAGTCAGCGGCGCACCTGAGTGGTCGCATACAGAACACTCGCAAACTGCTCACAGTTGCGGCATTGATAATGAGCTTTCTGCTGTTTGCGAGCAGTATTTGCACGACGATGCTGATTCCTGCGGAGGAATTCCGAGCGGAGACAGCCACGCAGGAAGCGGGAGCCGCCAACGGTCGAGCTTTGGCATATCTGGCACACACTTATCTCGGCGATATATTTGGCACTATCTACGATCTAAGCACTATTTCGATACTGTGGTTTGCCGGTTCATCAGCATTGGCAGGTCTACTCAATATCGTTCCGCGTTATTTACCTAGATACGGAATGGCGCCCGAGTGGGCCGGTGCGACACGCCCGCTGGTGGTCGTGTTCACCTTGATCTGTTTTATCGTGACGATTCTTTTCAAAGCCGATGTTGATGCGCAGGGAGGTGCTTACGCGACTGGCGTGCTTGCACTCATGACTTCCGCGGCGATTGCGGTCACGTTGTCAGCGCGCAGACGAGGTCAAAGTGTGCAATGGTTGTTCATGCTGATCTCTCTGGTCTTTATCTATACGACCGTTGTCAATATTGTCGAACAACCGGAAGGAATTAAGATCGCGCTGATCTTCATCGTTGCTATTGTTGTCAGCTCGCTCTTTTCTCGTGTGTGGCGCTCGACAGAGTTGCGAGTCGACCGAATAGAGCTTGACGACGCGGCGCGTGAGTTTGTCCGCAAGGCGGCAAAAGGAACGGTTCGCATCATCACGAACCGGTGCGATCGTGGAGACGCGCTCGAGTACGAAACTAAAGAGAAAGAAAAACGACTTGATAATCACATTCCCGCCGGAGAACCGATTCTATTTTTCGAAGTTACTCCGGGAGATGCTTCCGAATTCTCGGGTGTGCTGAAGATTCGAGGAGAGCATGTTGACCGATTTCAGATCCTGCGCACAGAATCGCCGGCCGTTCCGAACGCAATCGCAGCGTTCTTGCTGTTTCTCAGAAATGAGACTGGAAAACTGCCGCATGTGTATTTCGGTTGGAGTGAAGGGAATCCCGTTTCGTACCTGCTGAAGTACATCGCGTTTGGAGAAGGAGATACGGCTCCGGTGACACACGAAGTTCTGCGTCAGGCTGAAAAAGATCCGGATCAAAGACCAGTTGTGCACGTCGGTGGTTAAGACTCAATCTGTGTAATCTGTGGATAGGTGTGTTGCTTCCACTTGGCGGCGGGAGTAACATCACAAACGTTGAAAATTTAATGTCTGCCGAAGTTGTTTGAGCCAAATTGGCTCAGCAACGCGGGGGAACCAATGTTTCGCATCGCGAAACGGGGGCTAATCGTGAGCTTCATTGCCACGAAGAACACTTCCTGTTCGAGCCCGACAGCTAACCTCGTAGGCGTAAGGGAAGGGCAGAATTGCTCAATAGGTTAATTGGAAGAACCGCAGGACGACGGTTCAAACTCTGGTTATTTAAAGGGTCCGCTCAACAAGACGCCGAACACCCCAGCCCTCACAAACAACATCCATGGTGGCAGGTGATGTGTTTGACCGGAGTCGACTATTTTTCGACTCTGGGCTATCAACCCGGCATCGCATTTCTTGCGGCCCAGGCGCTTTCGCCTGTCGCTACATTCATCCTGGTGCTGCTCACGCTCTTCGGTGCGTTGCCAATTTATAATCGCGTCGCTGAAGACAGCCCGCACGGTGAAGGCTCTATCTCGATGTTGGAGCACCAGCTTTCACGTTGGAAGGGAAAGCTCTTCGTACTTGTGCTGCTGGGATTCGTCGCTACCGATTTCATTATCACCATCACGCTCTCTGCTGCGGACGCGACGGCCCACGTCATCGAGAATCCATTCACTCCGGAGATTCTTAAACATCAGATCGGCGTGACGCTGGCGCTCATCGCAGTGCTGGGTGTGATTTTCTTACGCGGGTTCAAGGAAGCGATTGGAATTGCTGTAGCGCTTGTTGCCGTCTATCTGCTGCTGAACTCAGTTGTGATTACTTTCGGGCTGTTTGAACTGCTCACACATCCTTTTCACTTTCCGGAATGGAAGCAGGCACTCTTTAATCATCCGAATGTTCACGGAAATGCGTGGCTGATCATCGGCGTCTCCCTAATGCTATTTCCCAAGCTGGCACTCGGACTCTCTGGTTTTGAGACCGGTGTTGCCGTGATGCCGCTGGTAAAAGGCGACACAGATTTGAGTGAGGACGATTGGGCCAATATCCAATCCACTCGCACGGGCCACGTCGAGACCAAGGCGCTACCTCTACTGAGGGGGCGTATTCGAAACACTAAGAAGTTGCTTCGCACCGCCGCTGTAATCATGAGCGTGTTGCTCATCAGCAGCAGTTTCGTGACTTCAATCCTGATTCCGGCGGAGAAATTTGTCGATGGTGGAGAAGCAAATGGACGTGCAATCTCTTATCTCGCACATCACTTCTTTGGAGATATCTTCGGAACTGTCTATGACCTCAGCACAATAATGATTCTCTGGTTCGCGGGCGCATCGGCGATGGCTGGTTTGTTGAGTATCGTGCCTCGATACTTGCCGCGTTATGGTATGGCGCCCGAATGGGCCAGAGCCGCACGTCCGTTAGTGATCGTTATCACTGTAATCGCTTTTGCCGTCACGTTAATTTTCAAAGCCGATGTGGATCAGCAGGGCGGGGCTTATGCGACAGGCGTGTTGGTGTTGATGACTTCGGCCGCCATTGCAGTAACTCTCGCGGCACGGAGGAAACAACGAAACTGGTATCCCTACTTAGGCATTGCTGTAATCTTCGTGTACACCACGATACAGAATATTCACGAACGGCCGGAAGGTATCAAGATCGCGTCGTTCTTTATTCTGACGATCATTCTCGCGTCGCTTTTCTCGCGCGTCTATCGGTCCACTGAACTGCGAGTTGAGCGCATCGAGCTGGACGATAAGGCACGACAGTTCATTAAGGATGCCGCAAAGGGAACGATTCGCATCATCACAAACCGGAGAGACAAAGGTGACGCGGACGAGTATGCACAAAAGGAACACGAGAAACGCACGAGCAATCACATTCCCACAGGCGAACCAATCCTGTTTTTCGAAGTGACTCCGGGTGATGCTTCTGAATTTTCCGGTACCTTGTCTATTCGAGGCGAGACTGTCGACAACTACCGGATCCTGCGCACAGAATCGCCGGCAGTGCCCAACGCGATCGCAGCGTTTCTACTTTACCTGCGCGATGAGATGGGCAAGCTCCCGCACGTCTATTTTGGCTGGAGCGAGGGTAATCCGATTTCGTATATGCTGAAGTACATTGCCTTCGGTGAAGGTGACACTGCGCCTGTCACACATGAGGTGTTACGCAAGGCAGAAAAGGACTCTAATCGACGTCCGATTGTGCATGTTGGCGGGTGATTGATCGAGCTATGGTCGGGTCAGTGGGGGCTGACATTGATGCATCACCGCTGATGACTGCTTGATATCGGAATCAGGCGTTTATAGCTATGCGCCTTCTGCGTTTGAAGTTTTTCCCGCCAGGAAGCACGAGCGACAGTAGACTGGGCGTCCCTGTGATGGATAAAAGGGAACGGTGGTCTGCTGTCCGCATTGTGCGCACTGCACGGAAACCTCGATACGCTGTCGCACTCCCGACGACTGCGCGGCTGCAATAGCAGCTAAGCGTTCGTTCTTAGCCTGCTTGCAGGGTTTGCATCTTTTGGGTTCGTTTTTTAGCCCTTTGTCGTGGAAGAAAACTTGCTCGCCTGCAGTCCAAATGAAGTTCTCGTTGCAGTCAACGCATTTGATGGCCCGGTCTTGATGCTCGCTTTCCTGTGTCCTCTCCATTACCTGAACGGTTTCCGTCTGTGCCATGATCTACTCCCCTCGGGTCCGTTAGCCTTAAAAAACAATGATGCCGGCGGGCGATAAGAAAATCCGTTGAACGAATACGCTCTTCAGTTGTTACCAAGGAGGGTAAAGGTTCCAGCCTGTAAGGGCCGCGACTTTGACAACTGGTATATAACTATGTCGAAAATGTGTCAAGGTAAATCCCACTTAAAACAGGTTATCTTGACAGGTTTCTTGCAGGGTGGCAGCATCCCGCACTCTAAATGATGAAAAGAATACTGATTATCGGGTCTGGTGGACGCGAGCACGCGATCGTCTGGGCAATAAAGCAAACTTCAAACGAGCCAGTGGAGATTTTCTGTGTGCCGGGTAATGCCGGCATCGAGCAGATAGCCCGTGTTAGCAATGTCCCCTTCAGCGATCATTCGGCTCTCGCAGAGTTTGTCGAGTCACACAGTATCGATCTCACGTTTGTCGGTCCGGAAGCCCCGCTCGTGTCTGGAATCTTGGATGCATTTACAGAACGTCGTTTACAGATCATCGGACCCACTGCAGCTGCAGCGCGGCTTGAAGGCAGCAAAATTTTTGCGAAGGATTTTATGGCGCGCCACGGAATACCGACGGCCACTTACCGTGTTGCCGAAGCGCCGGAAGACGCAATTGAGTGTCTAAGAAGTGGAGCGTTTGGTTCCGTCGAGAGTCCGGTCGTAATTAAGGCCGATGGATTGGCAGCAGGAAAAGGCGTAGTGGTCGCTGCGAGTCGTGTTGAAGCTGAGAAAGCAATCGAGGATCTCATGGTTCATCACGTTGCCGGACGCGACGCGGCTGGTCGCGTGGTAATAGAAGAGGCTTTAAGTGGAACGGAAGCATCGCTACTTGTTTTTGCTGATGGGCGTGATTACGTACTGATGCCGGCGGCGCGCGATCACAAGCGGATTGGTGAGAATGATACTGGTCCAAACACCGGTGGAATGGGAACTATTACCGATGCCTCGGTCCTGGAGAAAAGTGTTCAGGAGCGAGTCATAAGTGAAATTGTAGAACCCACGTTGGCAGGTGCTCGTGAAGAGGGTTTTGCTTTCAAAGGCGTCCTGTTTCTGGGGCTTATGTTGACACCGGATGGGCCAAAATTGCTCGAGTACAATGTGCGTTTTGGTGACCCCGAGACACAGGCAATTCTGGTTCGTCTAAAAACGGATTTAGTTTCGATATTTGAGTCAATGTACAACGGGACACTTGGAAGTTTGGACGTGAGTTGGACCGAGGGTTCGTCTGCGTGCGTCGTCGCGGCAAGCAAGGGCTATCCGGGAAAATACGAAACGGGCGCCGTTATTGAAGGTCTTGAGGATGTGGGTCAGGATTCCGTTCAGATATTTCATGCGGGCACGTCGAAGGATGCTGACGGCCGTTTTATTGCGACCGGCGGCCGTGTTTTGGGCGTTACAGCGAGCGCTGAGAGCTTAACCAATGCTCTTGGCCTTTGTTATCAAGCATTAGGCAAAATTCACTGGCCAGGCATGCAATTCCGCCGAGATATCGGTCGCTGAAGAACCTACGTAGGGGCGGCCCTCCGTGGCCGCCCCTACAAAAAATACCCGCGAGCGCTTATACTCAAACTCAGTTTGCCGGAGTTGAAACCGCCTGAGCGTATGCGTCGTACATCAAATCGTCGCAAATTGCTATAAAGGCGATAATTGGAAAGCTGGAATCATAGTTTTTGGATTTCACACTTCGCTGTCGGAGGATGAGCGAAAATGGGAGTTTGGACAAGATTGAAGCGCTCAGTGCGCGCCCTCTTCGGTGGGATAATCGAAAAGACTGAAGACCCCGAACTCATTCTTCAGCAGACTATTCGCGATATGCGCGACCGCGTGCCGGAGCTGAATAATTCGGTGGCACAGGTCATGGCAACTGAGAAACTGCTCGCTAAAAACAAAGAGCGATTGGAAACTCAGGTCGTCGACCTCGATTCAAAAATTCGCGCTTCAGTAAAGATGGGTCGCGATGACATCGCCACCGCTTACATCGGCCAATTGCAGCAGGCACAGCTCGATCTTCAGAAAACCTCGCAGCAACTGGAACATGCGACCGGGGCATCGAAGCAGGCACTTAAAGCGCGCGACAATTACGTGCTTCAGATGCAGCGCCGTACTGCTGAGGCGATGCAGTTGATAAACCAGTCGAAGCAGGCAAAACTTCAGGAACAGCTTGCGCAGACAATGGAGTCGTTCCAGCTTGGCGACGACGCATCGACATTCAACGAGATGCGCGACAAGATCGACAGGCGGGCAGCGGCTGCAGAAGCCAAGATGCAACTGGGTTCTGCTAATGTCGACACGCAGATGCAGGACATTGAACGTGAAGCGTTAGACATGCAGTTGCAGGATAAACTGGCCGCATACAAACGCGACATGGGATTGTTGGGCACAGGCGCAAGTTCCTCGGCGCCACAGGCTCTTCCTGCTGAAGGCGAGACGACTGGCGGGCAGAACGGCACCGGTGGGGGCCGCGTCAATTGAAAAAGTCATTTGTGTAATCGGCCATACTTGTCCTTATGGAATTACCTAAGATCGATCTCAAGTATCTGAAAGAAGCGTTTAAAGAGCCCATAAACTTTTGGGGTATGGCTGGTTTTGCAGTGGCTGCTGCATATGTACAGGATGTAACTCCGCTCGTTGCCGCGTTGGCGACCGAGACGTTGTACTTAGCGACAGTGCCGGCTAGTACTATTTATCGTCGCCTCGTTGATCGAAGAGAGAAGCAGCGTCTGTTGAAGTTGCGAGAGCAGCAGCGTGAAGCGCAGATTAAATTGTTTGACCCCCGCGAGCGCGAAGCAGTTGAGTACTTGCGCTGGATGAAGAATCAGATCTATTCGAACTATAAAAAATTCACCGGCACGAAGCAGATTCCTCACAACATTCAGAGCCTCGATCAACGCTGGGAAGATTTCGTCGATCTGCTCGATGTTTATCGTCGACGGAAACATCACCTGCGTTCGATCAATCGACAGGCAGTACAGAACCAGTTGGTCCAGGCGGAGCGATCGGTTGAAGCGGCGAAAGATGATCGCGAGAAAAGAATCCAGAAGGCAAACGTCGAAATACTTAAACGCCGTGTTGCTGCTTTCAACGATATCGAGCGTTCAGTGAAACTTGTTGAAGGTCAGTTGCAGTCGATCGAAAACTTCTTCGGCCTTGTGAACGATCAGGTGGTCACATTGCCCACACCCGAACGTGTTTCTTCTCTTGATTTCGAGCAACTCAGCGACTCGATCGCCATGACCAAACAGATGCTCGAAGAGACCTCCGATACCTTCGCCGCGCTCGACAGCCATAACCGGGACATTGGCAATTACGAGCTGCTGCTTTCCAACACCGGAACGTCTGGAAAGTAATAGTCGCAAAATCCGCGCAATCTGCGGCAAAATACACTGGATAGCGCCTAAAACACTAGGCACCACAATATAGTGTTGACAGTGCGTTTCCAAAGGAGTATATTCCGCTCCGCTTATGACGAAGCAGTAAACTGGTGCAGCGGCCGCCCCCCGGAGCGCACTCCAGCCAGGTTTTAGCGCTTCGAAAAGAGCCAACCAGAGCAAAAGCAACACACTCTAAGTTAATTGCCTGCGTAGCCATACGCCTGGCAGAACCGTTTTTGAAAACGCGATTTTACCTTCGGGCTCCCCGTTAGAAAGGCAGAGATTGATGAGCGCAGCTATCGGCAAAAAAGTCGGACAAAACAGTGTCGTTTCCCCCGCCGTTTCACCCCGTCGAAGGTCGCAGCAGCTCGGGATTAATGCCAGAAAAGTAGTAAGCAAGCGGTATTCTTTGAAGGATTCAAAGGGTAAGCCATTTGAGGAGTGGGCTGACATCGTTAAACGCGTAGTCGGCCACGTTTCCAAGGCGGAAACGGGCGAAAAGCGCGATAAGTTTTTTGCCGCGATGAGCGAAGTGATGCTCGCGCGCGAATTCATCCCCAACACCCCTTGTCTTGTTAACGCCGGCAAGTCCAACGGACAACTGGCCGCCTGTTTTGTGCTCGAGGTCCCGGATTCACTGACTGGAATCATGGAACACGCGAAGGCCGCTGCGACGATTCACCAGACCGGTGGCGGCACAGGCATGACGTATGAATTTCTTCGGCCGCATGGAGCGATGGTGAGCTCGGCGACTGGTGTGGCGTCTGGTCCAGTGTCGTTCATGAACATCGTCAATCAGGTGACCGATGTCGTGAAACAGGGCGGTGTGCGACGCGGCGCAAACATGGGAATGATGCGCGTCACGCATCCTGACGTGCTTCGCTTCATTCACGCCAAAAACGATCAGCATTCATTGACGAACTTCAACATCTCTGTGAACGTCACGGATAAGTTTTTGAAAGCGGTCGATAACAATGAGTGGTTTCAGTTGGAATTCAATGACCAGCCATGGACCGAACCGATTCACGATCCCGTCCGCGACGGCGATTATGTCGTCTATCGAACCGCGGATGGGTCAACTGTGACATTCTGTGATCGACAGGCATTTCTCGCGGCTGATCTTTCGAACTGCACGATCGAAGAACCACCGCGAGCGGGAATGATCTTTGCGCCCGATATCTGGAACCGGATTGTTGCCAGTGCACATAAGTACGCCGAACCGGGTATCGCATTCATCGACGAAGTGAATCGTCACAATCACATGATGAAGTCGATGGGGCCGATCTACTCCTGCAATCCGTGCGGCGAACAGTTTCTCCACTTCTCAAACTCGTGCAATCTGGGTTCAATCGATCTCGCAAAGTTTTACGATCCCGAAAAACGGATTGACTGGGATCGTCTACGTAATGTGACGCATCTCTGCACTCGTTTTCTCGACAACGTGATCGATACTTGTGCCTGGCCGCTGCCCGAGATTAACGACGTGGTCCATCGTACGAGACCTGTGGGTTTGGGCATCATGGGTTTTGCGGATCTCTGTCTGAACCTCAACGTAACTTATGGCTCTCCGGCGTCGATCGATCTGATGGATGAGGTGATGGGGTTCGTAAGACGCGAGTCGTGGATGGAAAGCAATCGTCTCGGCGCAGAGAAAGGCGCGTTTCCGGAGTTTGAGCCAAACCGCGAAGCCTATACCGAGTTTCTCTACAATCAGATCGGGATACCGAAGGATACGCCGCTGACACCGCGTAACTATGAAGTGACGACGATCGCGCCGACCGGAACGATCTCGCTCGTTGCGGAGACCTCTTCTGGTATCGAGCCAAACTTCTCCTGGGCCTACGTTCGTAAAGACACGCTGGGCACGCGGACTTACGTGCACACACTTGCGGCGAATGCGCTTGGTATCGATGTCGACCAGCATGATCAGGAATCGATAGATGCGGCCGCAGCTTACGTCGTGGAACACGAACAAGAGCTGCCGTCACATTTTATCTCGGCGATGAACATAAGCGCTGAGCAGCACGTTCATGTGCTCGCGGCTGCTCAGCGCAACGTCGACAATAGTGTGTCGAAGACTTGCAATGGTGCGGTGAACGACACGGTGGAGTCGGTGGATGCGCTTTATCGCCTCGGACGTCAACTTGGTTGCAAGGCAGTAAGTTACTATCGTGATGGTTCACGCGATAATCAGGTGCTCACGTCGATGAAGGCTGAGGATCCAAAAGGTGAAGTTGCCTGCAATCCGGAAGCGGTGGTCGAGCCGTTGGACGAACGTGTGAGTGCTGCGGAAGCAACGGCTGCTGACGATGCCTCGGCTCGTCAGGAAGCGATTACTCGCGAACACTCGGAGACAATCAAAGTTCCGGCTGTGACCGCGATCAGGATCGAACGTCCGCGTGAGTTGCGTGGCGCAACCTGGCAGATTCCATTTGATGGCCAGAATCTCTATGTCACGGTTAACCACGACGGCAAGATGATCCAGGAAGTCTTCGCGACTGGTCCAATAAGCGGCGGCGTGGGCTTGCTGGCGTCGAAGATGCTGCGCGGAGGTTTCGATGCGGCAGAAGTCGCGTACAGCTTGAACAAGGTTACTGGCACGCACGCGGTGTGGTTCAACGAGCGACTGCTTACTTCACCCGAGCAGGCCGTTGCCGAGTGCATCATGATCACAGTCCGTCGTGTCCAGGATCTTCCCGATTCCGCCCGCGCCGTGGCAAATAAACAGCATCACCCCCAAAAACCCGTCACCGGCGCCATCATGTCCAACATGATCGGCATCTGCCCCGAGTGCCACGGCCAACTAGAACACGCGAGCGGCTGCGATTTCTGCAGGGATTGCGGGTACAGCAAGTGTAAGTAGTCAACAGGTAAAACTTAACCACAGATAAACGCGGATGAAGACAGATCGGTTTTCATCCGCGTTGATCTGTGGTTTAAAGCCTATCGCGTCAGATAATCGCTGAGCCGCTTCAACAAACGTCTATGTCGCCCTGCCGAAATTGTGCCGATAGAACCGAGCGCAGCCTTTCGGGGTATCACCGCTAGGAACCCCAATCGGATTAATGAGTCCGTCTTTAGACCCGTAGTGCTGAAGTCCGAATCAGTTGATCTGATTACTTCGTCAAAGCCTTTAACCTCTCGATGTAACTGTGTACTCACACCACACACAAGCACATCGCGATAAGGCGGCATTTCTCTGAGAAAAATGGCTGGACGATTCTTGATGTTCCCGTCGACTTGAGGGACGGGAGTGAGGATCACATCACCTTGATTCATTATTCGGTGTTTGGTTCTTTAATCAGGTCTAAAGGGTATTCTTCTTCCTCTTCAGCATATGCATTTTCGAGACGTTTCGCGGAGAGCGCGCGCCAGACGTCTACATCCGCGTCCTTCGGTAGCACTGTGACCAGCAACTTTGTATTTGGCTCAAGTTCCACCGCCTCGTCAAGGAGGATATGTTGGCCATCAAAATGTGCAGGTATTGTTAGGCTCATATCAAACTTCGGCATTCTACACGGTCAAGCCTCAGCAAAACCAGTTTGGAATAAGGATCACCACATCGAAAACTCCACGCATTGACTTTCAGCCGCAGATGGGAATATTGTGGCGACGCTGTTTCGCGGTCGGGCTGAAATTTCTCACGAGTTCTCGCCTCCCGTGCGCCCACGCGAAATGAGCTCAGCCTTCGGGGAGGGCTTGAATTCAAGAACAACTCGCGAACGGAGGAGTCGCCTGAGCCACCAGAAGCGATCTCCTCATCACTCAACATCCTCGTCAACCAGAAGGAGAATAAAATGGCAACTCAATTCCGATGCTTTGACGATCCCGAAGGGATCCTCACCAAACCATTTTGTGTTAGCGCTTTGTCTAAAGACCTGAAGGGCAAGATGCCACTACGTAGTAGCAAGAAACAGGAGTGCAAGGAACCGAAATGCATAACGCTTCGCACCCAGCACGAAATGAAAGCCACTATAGTGGGAACGAACTGCGATTCAGGACTGGCGAAATCCTTTAACGGCGGCCTCGAATTCGGCAATCTCTCCACCGCTTTTGATACGGACGGCATGCATCGTGGCTTTCATGCTGCGGACTTTGTTTGGTTGGGAATTAATGGCCTCAAAGTCGAGGGACGCATGTCAGGCGTTACCAACGAAGGTTCGCACCGTCTGCCCATCAAGGCCTGTCAAAAATGTAGTGACCTGGGAATCATGGAAGGTCGCCTGTGTGGACAAGTCACAGCCACGCAAGATCCAGCGCTCAAAGGCTGCCAGGTAATAGCGGCCTACCGTATCAAGTTTGACCCGTCAGTAAAAGGAGGGAGTGGTGCTGTGATCGGCACGATCGAGGGTGTGATTATTTGTCCGTGCGGTTAAGAGCCTGTTGTAGCGTAGTCACCCATTGAATCTTCAAAGGCGAAAGGCCGGTCCAACTGTTCGAGGCCGGCCTTTATTGTTAACGCCTAAAATTGCTAGGCGAGACTCGATCCACTAACACCAACAAGTCGGGCGACTGAGAAGCTTTTGAGAATGAACCTAGGCAGCCGGCTTACGTGAGAGAGGGGTTGCTTTGGGTTTGTATCCCTGAGCCACTAAAAACAGGATCACCACCCGAAAACTCCAAGGTTGACGTTCGATATACACCTCAATAATATATCGCTATGCCATATAAGCTTTCGCAGATGCTTGACCGCGAGCTGAAGAAGGGGAGTGCGGAGTTGCTGATACTCTCGCTGGTTGAAGACCAGCCGCGGCATGGGTATGACATCGGGAACCTGATTGAACAACGCTCGCGGGGGAGGCTGCGTTTTAATGTAGCCTCGCTCTATCCGCTGCTGTATCGACTCGAGCGCCGTGGTTGGATTCAGGGGCGTTGGGTCGAGAAAGCGGGCCAGCGTCGTCGTCGTTATTACCGTTTGACTGCCGAGGGTCGGAAGGTGCTCGCCGCACAACGTCACAGTTGGCAGGAGTTTGTCGAAGCTATCAACCGCATTACCGGAATTGAGCATGCCTGACTGGAAAGAAGAAGTTCGGCGGCGCTTGTCGCGACTCAATCTGGATCCGGCTCATGAGGCCGAGATAGCTGAAGAGTTGGCCCAGCATCTGGGTGATGTTTACGAACGTTCACTCAGAGCCGGACTAACTGAAGCCGAAGCAAAACGAGCGGTACTCGTGGAACTCGACGATGCCGATCTAATGCGAGAACTGCGGCACTCGCAAAAAGCTCCGAAAGAGTCATCCGTTGCGGGAGGAGGAAGAACCAACTTGTTAGCAGATTTCTTACACGACTTGCGTTATGCCATACGACTGCAGCGGAAGAACCCGGGCTTTACGATCGTTGCTGTCATCGCGTTGGCTTTGGGAATCGGCGCAAACACGGCCATCTTCAGTGTCGTGAATACCGTGTTGCTGCGGCCATTGCCTTATAAGGATCCCGAGCGACTGGTAATGGTTTGGGAAGAGGCGACGAAGGCCGGCTATCCACAAGACACGCCGGCTGCGGCTAACTTCGTCGACTGGCGCGATCAGAACCAGGTCTTTGAAGGCATGGCTGCCATGGCCGATACCAGTTTCAACTTAACTGGCTCAGGTGATCCGGAACGGTTGGAAGGCAGACGCGTTTCCACCAGTCTCTTTCCCCTCCTGGGAGTAGAGCCACAACTCGGGCGCGTTTTTACTGCGACAGAAGATCAACCCGGTTCAGAACGGGTGGTTGTGTTGAGTTATGGATTGTGGCAACGAAGGTTTGGCGGTGATGCCGGCATCGTGGGCAAGACTTTGACGCTGAACGGTGTGAGCTACACCGTCGTGGGTGTAATGGCCCCGCGCTTTCAGTTTCCAACGGCCGATGACGAGGCCTGGGTGCCAATTGCGTTTGCTCAGGAGGAAGCGGCAGACCGTGGTCGACACTATCTTAAGGTGGTTGCGCGACTCAAACCCGGCGTTGCGTTGGCCCAGGCCCAGGCCGATATGAGTACGATTGCGACACGATTACAACAACAGTACCCCGAAACGAATACGGATCTGGGCGCAGTGATTACGCCGTTACACGAGCATATTGTCGGAGATATCAAACCGGCGTTGCTGATCCTGTTAGGCGCAGTGGGGCTCGTGTTGCTGATCGCATGCGCGAATGTCGCCAATCTCTTACTTGCACGAGCAGCAGTCAGACAAAAAGAGATCGCGGTACGCGTGGCACTCGGTGCGCGACGACAGAGACTGATCCGGCAGTTTCTAACTGAGAGTGTTTTGCTTTCGACTTTAGGAGGAGTCGTCGGCCTCGTGATCGCTTACGCCGGACTCATCGTACTAAAAGCTTTCATTCCTGAAAACATTTCCCAGGCGCGCGCAATCTCGATTGATTACAAAGTTCTCGGCTTCACTTTGCTCGTCTCGGTCGCGACCGGTTTGCTCTTTGGCTTGGCGCCGGCGATTCAGTCTGTTCGTTTCAACCAGATCGAAACATTGAAAGAAGGCGGGCGCGACGCGGCAACCGGTGGTAGCGGTAAACGTTTGCGTGGCTTGCTCGTGATGGCGGAAGTTGCGATCTCGCTTGTGTTGCTGATTGGCGCGGGATTGCTGATCAATAGTTTTCTACGATTACGTAATGTCGATCCGGGCTTTAAGCCAGAGAATTTGTTGACGATGAAGATTGTGTTGCCGGATGCGAAGTACGAGCGGAAGGCACAGCGTTCGGCGTTCTACTCCGAGCTGATTCAGCGACTTCAGTCAATTGCCGGTGTTAGATCGGCAGCCGTTACGACGAACCTGCCACTTTATTTACAGGGAAACTCCATCTCGATCAGCATCGAAGGCAGGCCCGAACCACCGCCGGGACAGGAAGTGATCATAACTACCAGAATGATCAGTCCCGGATATTTCGACACGATGAGTATCCCGCTGTTAAAAGGAAGGCAACTAACTGATCAGGATACAGACGACAGTCCTAATGTAGTCGTGATTAGCGAGACTATGGCTCGTCGCCTTTGGCCGGGTGAGGACCCGGTCGGCAAACGTATCGCGGTAGGCAGAATCAGATCACCGGAAGATTGGATTCAGGTCGTTGGCGTGGTGAAAGATGTGCGACAGTTTGAATTGAACTCTGATCCGAAGCCGCAAATGTATTTTACCTACAGGCAGTTCGGCTTCTTCGACGCTCGAGATCTCGTCGTTAAGACGGATGTCGATCCGGCAAGCATGGCGAGCACAGTTCGAAAAGCTGTTTGGGAGATTGATAGGGACCAGCCCGTCTCGAACATTCGAACAATGGAAACGATCCTTGCCGACTCGATCGCACGGCAACGTTTCAGCATGTTACTGCTCGCTATCTTTGCGTCTGTGGCCCTCGTGCTTGCGGCAGTAGGAATATACGGTGTGATGAGTTATTCAGTGGCCCAACGAACACATGAGATCGGCATTCGGATGGCGCTCGGAGCGCAAACTAGTGCTGTGGTTAAACTTGCTGTCGGTTATGGCGTGAAGCTTGTGCTTGCCGGCATCGCGATCGGTCTCATCGCTGCTTTTGCATTGACGCGAGTGATGTCTTCATTGCTCTTTGGCGTCACGGCAACTGATCCAACTACGTTCGCTTTGATATCGCTGTTGCTGGTTGCCGTCGCTGCAATCGCCAGCTACATACCGGCCAGACGTGCCACGAGGGTGAATCCGATCATTGCGCTAAGATACGAATAGAGCCACAAAAAGGCACAAAAAGCACAAAATCAATTAACCCTTATCCAATTTTAAGAGGGTGTGGAGTAAGACATTTGCGCCGTTGGCAATATCTTCCGGACGAGAGAACTCGCGTGGGGAGTGACTGATGCCGCCTACACTCGGGACGAAGATCATGCCGACTGGACCGAGCCGGGCCATGTCCTGGGCGTCGTGGCCAGCGCCCGAGGGCATCAGTTTAGTTGTTAGACCGAGATCGCGAGCCGCTTCGGAGATCAATGAGCGGATTTGTGGATCGGTGGGCGCCGGGATGTTGACGTTGATCTCTTTGAAGTCGAATTTCGTCTTACTGTCACCGGCGATCTTTTGTGCCTCAGCCTGAATTCTTTCGAAGAGCATGTTGATCTTCGCGGCGTCCAGATCACGTAACTCAAGACTCAACACAACCTTTCCGGGAATCACGTTCGGTGCGCCGGGCAGTGCGTTAATCCTGCCAACGGTGCCTACTTGTCTGCCGGGCACGCTCGTCACGATGCGATTCACGGCCTCGATAAACTTTGCCGCGGCCAGTAGCGCATCCTGTCGATTGTTCATCGCAGTTGTGCCCGCGTGATTTGCAAAGCCTTCAATCGTCACGTCCCACCAGTTGATACCGACGATTCCTTCAACCACTCCGATGTTTATCTTTTCAGTGTCGAGAATTGCGCCTTGTTCGATGTGCAGTTCGAGATAAGCGGCAATGTCGCCCTTCTGTCGTCGAACTTCAGCGAGTTTCCCGACGTCTCCGCCGATGAACTTTATTCCTTCGCGAATTGTCTTACCGCTGCGACTAACGAGGTCGAGTTCCTTCTCAGTCAACTCACCGTCCATTGCACGGCTGCCGATGAGTCCGCCCTCTTCGTTCTGGAAAATGACGACCTCAAGAGGATGACGAGCAGTGACATTGTTTTCAGCGAGAGTTTGTGCAACCTCGATCGCGCCCATCGAACCGACCACGCCGTCGTAGTTTCCGCCTTCAGGAACCGTGTCGATATGTGAACCGATCAGCAAAGGTTTGAGGTTGTTGGCGCTTCCGGCGCGGCGTCCAATGAGATTGCCGGCGGCATCGATCGCGACGTCGAGTTTCGCGTCTCGAAGTAGTCCGAGCACGTACTCGCGGCCCTGTTTATCAGCATCGCTATACGCAACGCGACTCGCACCGCCCTGGGGATTCTTGCCAAACTCGGCCAACGCCAGAATGTGGTCCATGATCCGCTTGCCGTTGACGCGTATTGTTGACTGTACAGGAAAGCGATGAAGTGCTAACGAGCCAACACTGATAATCAGTCCGTAATTGAATTCGCGACGATTGATGTTCATGGGCGTAGAGATGTTACGGTAAAGTGCAGCCAGACTATCGTAATGTCTTCAGGCGGGCAACCTTGAGACAACGCGTGTGTGGAGGTAGAATGCACGCGCCCGACCATCCTGCAAGCTTCACAAAAAGGGGAACTCCTATGAAACGAGTAATCGGTGTTTTTATACTTGCAATGAGTTTGCTGTCTGCGTCGTTGTTGCTCTTGCCAAAAGCATCCGCGATTACCTATGGCTTCGTCGATTCAAACAATGCGTTTCGCAACACGGGCGCATTCATCGTCAAGTCGCCCACCACTGGACAGATCTTTCCGATCTGCTCCGGCACAATGATCACTGACAACGTTTTTCTTACAGCCAGCCACTGCACGATTTTCTACACTCAGGATCTCGCGCCCGAAGGTTTCGTCGCTTACGTTAGTCTTGATCAATCAATACCTTTCGGTGCACTTACAAACAATAAGACCACTCTCCTGGCGGTGGCCCACGTCGTCACAAATCCGAATTTCAACCAGAGCCAGAGCGACTCCGGCGACATCGGTGCATTGATTCTGGAGCGGAATGTACGGGGCGTTACACCGGCGGTGCTGCCGAGTTGTGGTCTCCTGGACCAGCTTTCGGCCCAAAACGGATTAAAAAATGCGGTGTTTACGAATGCCGGTTATGGATTGCAAAACCGCGTGGTGGGCGGAGGCGTTCCGTTCTTTCAGGATATCAATCCTGTCCCACGTATGTTCTCGTTTTCGAGCTTCAACTCGCTGAACGGAGCCAATCTGCATCTGTCGCAGAACCCATCAACTGGCAATGGCGGAACGTGTTTTGGCGATTCGGGTGGGCCAAACTTCCTGACGGTAAACGGCCAGCAGTTGATTGTTTCGATCACAATCACCGGCGACTCAGTCTGCCGTTCGACGAACGTTGCTTACCGGTTGGATACACTCTCGGCGCAGGGCTTTCTGGCCTATGTTAACGCGGCTTTCGGAACAAATATTCCGGTGTCCTGCTGACGAAGATCACGCTGTAGCGCTCGTGCGCTTCTGAATTAGCTTGAGCAAATGATCGTGATCGACGGGTTTCACGAGATGATGATCGAAGCCTGACTCACGAGAAAGATCTTTGTCTTCGGTTTGCCCCCAACCGGTAATGGCGACCAGTATCGGGTTGTTACCCCACGGTTCCTGGCGGATCTGTCGCGCCACTTCATAGCCATTCATTTTGGGAAGCCCGATGTCCAGTAACACGACATCGGGCTTGATCTCGTTTGCTATTGCCAGCGCCTGCTCTCCATCGTACGCAACACTGATCTCATTGCCCATTAACTCGAGCAGCATGCTCAGAGTTTCAGCGGAGTCTCTGTTGTCATCGACTACCAGTACACGCAACGGCGTAGCATCCGGCGTTTGACCAGTAGAATGAGGAGTTGATGATTCGTTTGATTCAGGAACTATCATAAGCGGAAGTCTCACTAGAAATTCACTGCCTGCCCCGGCAGGGTTGGCGCCGGCCGACACTTCGCCCTCATGCATCTCCACCAGCCGCTTTACCAGCGCCAGTCCGATTCCGAGTCCTCCATGTTGCCGTTCTAAAGAGTTATCTGCCTGCGTAAACATATCGAAGATCTTTGTGCGTCGATATCGATAACAACGGCGACCCAGCCGTCAGGTTTACCATCGGATGCAAACGTGGGTGTGTAAACGGAGTTCACCCAGCGGCGACCGATAGTTTGAAATTCGACTTCGAGTTCCAGCCGGACAGTCTCGCCTTTCAGAGTTCTTTGATAATGAGGCCGCAAAACGTCGAACGCCGGTTTCCCTATAATCTCTTCAATGGAAGCGCCGACGATTTCGCTTCGAGATCTTTGCAGCCAGTCGGCGTAAGGTTTACTCACCCAGGAGTATTTCAACTCTGGTGTGCAGCGCGTCACGAGAGCCGACATCGAATCGGTTATAAGGTGCAACTGCTCTTGAGCATCGCGCAGCGCCTGGTCGCGATGTTCGATGTCCTTGAGGTGTTGCACTGCTTTGGCTTCGCTGAGTTCGACACGTCTAAGAGCTTTGTGGAGAGCATCGCAAACAAGCGAAATCGTGACGTTGGCAATCAGAAAGAAGACGAGCCCGGTTGCGATCCGTGAATCGGAGATTTGCAGAGTGTAATAGGGCTCCACGAAGAAAAAGATGGCTGCAAACGCGCCCAAAGCCGTTGCAAGCAAGCCCGGCTTGAGTCCTCCATACCAGGCGGAGAGAGTTACCGAAATTACAAACGGGAAGAAATATGCTGAATCGCCCAGGACGTTGGAAAGAAGGAGCCTGAGCACAACGACAGCCACCGTCGCAGCAATGGCGACGGCATAGCCGGACATCGGAGATTTAGCAGACCAGCGCCTTGACATCGTGCGTGATTACTTAGCGCTCTTATGTAACCGGAAAGTGGCTCGCGGATAGAAGTTGCTAAAGACTGGTGCGGCTGTCAATCAAAGCGCCTCGTTAGGAACGTTTTCTTATCGATCAAATCTCTACTAAAATGCGTCGGCTCGATCTCGATTTCCCGCTCAAAGGAAAAGCCATTGAAAAACTTGAGGTCTGTCTTCCGTGTACTGTTGCTGATTTGTTCACTTTACCTGTCAGTCGTTTCACAAACTCCCGCTCCAAGGATCACGCCGCAAGCTCCCGTAGGGAAGGGCACAGTTGTTCTGAAGGCGGCTCGATTGATCGATGGCACAGGCGCCGCTCCGATCAACAACGCCGTCGTTGTGGTGACGGACAACATGATCACCTCGGTTGGCGCTGCTGGATCCGTGAACGTTCCCGCAAATGCGAAAGTGATCGATCTCGGTGACGTAACGCTTATGCCCGGATTTATCGATGCACACACTCACCTGGTCGGACGTGTGCTTGGTGATCCGGCGGGTGAGAATGCTGGGGTGAGAGATTTCGAATCGTTTGCGGCGATTCTCAGTGTGGAAAATGCGCGGGCGACCTTGATGTCTGGTTTCACTTCTGTGCGTAACGTCGGCGCATTCGGAAAATTTGATGACATGGCTTTGCGAAAAGCCATCAATGAAGGTTGGACACCTGGACCACGAATGATGGCCTCGGGCCATTCGCTCGGCATTCGTGGCGGGCACTGCGATGAGAATGGTTTTCGGCCGGGATTGTTTGAGCGTGGAATTGAGGAAGGGATTGCCGATGGACCAGAGCAGATTCGCGCGTCAGTTCGTTATCAGATCAAGTACGGTGCTGACGTAATCAAGACGTGCGCCACTGGCGGTGTGTTATCCGAAGGAGACGCTGTTGGTGCGACTCAGTACACGTTTGAAGAGTTGAAAGCGATGGTCGATGAGGCGCACAAGCTGGAGCGGAAAGTGGCTGCGCATGCGCATGGCACTGAAGGAATCAAGATCGCCGTCCGCGCGGGTGTCTCGTCAATTGAACACGGTTCGTTTCTCGATGAGGAAGGGGCGCGATTGATGAAGGAGCGCGGCACGTATCTGGTGCCGACGCTATCCGCGGCAGAGGCGGTCGAACGAGCTGCGAAGTCGGGCGTGTTGAAAGGGTTTCGTGCCGAAAAAGCATTGGCGGCTGCTGCTGCCGTACGTCAGGCGATCAAACTTGCTGTTGCGAACAAGGTTCCGATTGCGCTCGGAACTGATGCCGGCGTTGTGCCTCATGGAACAAACCCACACGAGTTTGCGCTGATGGTCCAATGGGGTGGCATGAGCCCCATGGACTCAATCGTCGCCGGCACCTCGAACGGCGCGAAACTGTTAGGCTGGGACAAGAATCTAGGTTCATTAACATCAGGCAAGTGGGCCGACATCGTCGCCGTCTCAGGTAACCCTCTGCAGAATATTGAGAACATGCAGAAGGTTACGTTTGTGATGAAGAACGGAGTGATATACAAACAGTCGCAATGATCCGTAATAAAATCCGCGTTTATCTGCGGCTAACTTCATCCCAAATCAGCGTGTGCCTCGTCTCTTTCAGCAGCAACGAGCCGACGATAAACGTAATGCTCGCAACGATGATTGGATAATAAAGACCGGCGTAGATATTCCCGGTGTTTGCGACTACTGTGACGCCGATTAGAGGTAGTAGTCCACCAAACACCCCGTTGCCGATGTGATAGGGAAGCGAGAGCGATGTGTATCTGATCTTTGCCGGAAACGCCTCGACCAGGTAAGCGGCGATTGGCCCATAGACCATCGTCACGAAGAAGACCTGAATGAACACGAGCAGGATGAGTTTCTGTGCTGCTGGGGAACTAATTAACGTCTCAAAATCCACATAAGTCAGCACTTCATTCGCCGCTTGAAGTGAGCCATTAACATCTGTTTGAGGGATCAGGCTTATAGCACCCGTCACCGGATCTAGTTTCGATTGAGTTGTAACAACGTTCGAACCTGCCGCACGTTGCATGGCTCCGTAGATCGGCATATATGAAATCGCCGCCAGCAAACATCCCAGCATCATGATCCACTTACGCCCGATGCGATCAGAAAGCGCACCCATAAACACAAACAGCGGCATCGCTAATAGCAGCGCGATGGCAATGATGTACTGCGCCGAGCGATGGTTCACCTTCAATACAGTCTGCAAATAAAAGAGCGCATAGAACTGACCGGTGTACCACACTACGCCCTGTCCGGCCGTCGCCCCAAACAATGAAATCAAAACACGCTTCAGGTTCTCCCAACGCGTAAAAGCTTCAACAAGCGGGCGGGATGACGTCATGCCCGCGCCTTTGATCTGTTGAAAGATCGGCGACTCTTTCATGCGCAAGCGAATGTAAAGCGAAATACCGACCAGAAAGATCGAGATAATGAATGGTATGCGCCAGCCCCATGCCTGGAATGCCTCGCCACTCATCGAGTTTTGCACAACGACACCTACGACGAGGGAGACAAGCAGTCCAAGGGTCGCCGTTATTTGAATAAAACTTGTGTAGAACCCGCGCTTGCCATCAGGCACATGCTCAGCGACGTAAACAGCGGCGCCACCATACTCACCACCCAGCGCCAGTCCCTGAAGAACCCTAATCAACAATAGAATTATCGGAGCTGCAAGACCGATCGTCGCGTAGGTCGGCAGAAAACCGATTGCCGCAGTGGCGCCACCCATAATGATCAGCGTCATCAAAAACGCATACTTGCGTCCTACCAGATCACCGATACGCCCAAAAAAGAGTGCGCCAAAGGGTCGCACTACAAAGCCAACTGCAAACGTCGACAGATACGCAATGAGCGCGAGTGTGTTATTGCCTTTCGGATAGAAGAGCGGCGAGATAGTTACGGCGAGAATGCCAAAAATATAGAAATCGTACCATTCGATCATGGTACCGACGGCGGAGGCTGTGATTACTTGCCAGATGCGATAGTCGCGGACTTGGTCTATGGGAAGACTCCTATTAGCCACGGATTCTCACGGATGAACACGGATTAATCTGTGTATATCCGTGAAATCCGTGGCTTTTATCAGGATGATCAATCTCGATTAGCCGAGCCCGTCATATTTTTCATGGGCATCTGAAGTTTGCCGTCGGCGCCACTCGTAAGTGCCAAAAACGCTGAATCCTGGCGCAGCGAATCAAATACCGCATCAACACGCGCCTCCATCATTTCTTTAGCGCGAACAGCCTGATAACGCTCGTAACGGAAGAAGTGTCGTTGCAACAGCGCGAGCGCTTCACGCCTGTGACCAGTCTGCGCGTAAATTGCCGCGAGGTTATACGACGCCGGTAACAGATTTCGATTTGCGCGTGCAATCTTCAGAGCTTCGTCACCGTGTCCTGAAGCTGCCATGAAAACCGCTGCGAACACGAGGTTGTATGGATCCTTCGGATCGAGAGCAAGCGCCTTTTTCGTGTACGCATTTCCTTGTTCCAGATCGCCTTCGGAGTTCCAGTAAACTGCGAGATTGCGATAGGTAAGTGCGAGCGGAAACTCAGCGGCTGACTGTTCCATCAGCGACAAGCCTTTCTTGAACTCGCCGTCATGGATCGTCATCTTGCCGAGGCCGTGCAGTGCGACTGCACGCGCAATAGCGTCGGCGGGCATGTTGAGAATCGTGTTGAACGTCTCTCTTGCTTTGTCCCACTCGCCGGTGTGATGGCGATAAAGTTCGCCGAGGTAACGCAGCGGCGTTGGATCGGCGGGATCCATCCGATGCGCTTTCTGGTAGAGCCTCAGAGCAGTGACATATCGTTCCTCGATTTCAGCGATCAAACCGCTGCGAAGCACGGCTTCCACTCGAGCACCCTGAACGCGATCGAGTATCGGTGCGTCAGGAATACTGCCGATCTCTTCCACGCCGAGTTTCTTCAACTCTTTCGTGGCGTCTTTCGCTTTTTTCGGGAACAGGCATTTTTCTTCAGCGACAGGTTTGAGTAGTGCGATGGCGCCCTGGCTGTCACCGGCTTTAGCTTTTTCCTTCCCCTGTTTCAACTGCGTGTCGAGAGAGGATTCGCGCTGTTTCATCTCAGCTTCGACGAGTTTCTCGACCTGATCGATCTTGAGCTTGCCGCCAGTGTTTTCGACTTTATTGATCGGAGTTCCATCAGCACTCGCCAACACTGCGACAGGCATAGTGGAGTTGCCGATGATTGATTGCAATTCCGGCGTCTGGCCGCCCGCGATCGTCATCGTCACGCACTGCGCCGAGTAGAGCGTGAGAATTCGCGACGACATCAGATTCGATTTCTTAACGTTTTCTGTTGGCGTCGGGAACCAGTAAAGAACCAATCCCTTATTTGGCGCCGAGCGCGCTTCCCAAATCCTCCACGGCACGTTGTAAACAGGTGGCGCGGGGCCCGCACTGCTACCACCGCCGCCAACGCCGCCAGTTCCACCGCCGCCACCGCCACCGCAAGTGGCCCATGCCGGTGAGAGTGAGAACATAACCATTAAAATTGTGGCAAGTGCGCGTGAAAGCTGTATTTTCATAATTCGGTATACCTTCTTTTAGAGATAGGGCGTGTTAAGCAGAGTTTATAGCACAACATTGATGTTTGCATCGAGCCTTGAGTTGCCGTAGTGTTACACAACTATTACTCGCTTGAATTGGTTTCGCAATCTAACATCGTTTATATCCAAAGCCGGTCGCAATCTGTTCATTCAGAAACTTCGCGGTTAAGGAAGAATAGTGCGCCCAAATCTGGGGGAGGACGCAATGAAGATCTTATTGGTTAATCCGGAGTTTCCCGAAACGTACTGGAGCTTTCGATACGCGCTGCCGTTTGAAGGCAAACGCTCCGTGTTCCCGCCGCTCGGTTTGTTGACTGTTTCGGGGTTGTTGCCCCGTTCATGTGAACGTCGCTTGGTTGATCTTAATGTCGAGCGACTAAAAGATTCCCAGATTGAATGGGCCGATATGGTCTTCCTCACCGGAATGCTGGCTCAGAAGGAATCGCTTCATGAGACTGTGAAGCGCTGTAAGGATCTCGGTAAGGTAGTGGTACTCGGCGGTCCCTACGTCACCAGCACTATCGAGGAACTTCCGTACGCTGACCACATTTTTCAGGGTGAAGCCGAGACCACGCTGCCTCAATTCTTTGTCGACCTCGAACGCGGTGAAGCGAAACGCACCTACAAAGCACCGGAGCGTCCTCCATTGTCGCTGGCGCCGGTTGCTGACTTCGGACTTGTCAATCACAAGAAATACAGTTGCATGTCGGTGCAGTACTCGCGTGGCTGTCCGTTCTCGTGTGAGTTTTGCGACATCATCGAGATCTACGGACGTGTGCCGCGAACCAAAAGTAACCAGCAGATGATCGCCGAGTTTGACGCATTGAAACAACTCGGTTGGCGTGGTCCACTATTTATCGTCGACGATAATTTCATCGGTAACAAGAAGAACGTCCGATTACTTTTACCTGCATTGATCGAATGGCAGAAGAAAAACGGTTATCCGTTTTCGCTCCTGACTGAAGCGAGTGTGAATCTCGCGGATGATGATGATCTGTTAACCGCGATGAAGGACGCTGGTTTCCGTCGCGTTTTTCTGGGTATCGAAACTCCTGTTGAAGAGAGTCTCAAGGAAGCGCAGAAGCCGCAGAACCGCGGTAATCTGCTCGAGTCAGTGAGGAAGATTCAGAGTCACGGTATGGAAGTGATGGCCGGGTTCATTGTCGGCTTTGACAACGATCCGGATGACATCTTCGAACGGCAAATCGACTTCATCCGCGAAAGCGCAATTCCGATGGCGATGGTGGGAATGTTGAATGCACTCCCCGACACGCAGTTGTGGAAGCGTCTGGAAAGAGAAGGACGACTGCTCGGCGCAGACGCCACAGGCAACAACACGATTGCGACTGTGAACTTCATTCCAAAGATGGACGTCGAGAAACTCATCACTGGGTATCAACGAATCATGCGCACGATTTATAAGCCCAGCGAGTACTACCGCCGTGCGCTCGACTCGCTGCAACGCACGCCGCACGATTTTCCTGAAGCGCACCAGTATCACGGCTTTAAGGCACTAAAAGCGTTTCTGCGAATCGCGTTCAAGTTGGGAGTGCTTGATGCCGAGCGGCGTGAGTTCTGGCGTTTCCTCAAGGCTGCGCACAAACATCGCGACCGCATGGTTGAGTTGCTACGCCATGCCGCCATGGCCTACCATTTTCGTAAGTTGAACGAATCTTACGGCGATACGTGAAGTCTTCGAACAATTCGGCATTTGCTGCTCTACGTCACCGCGATTTCAGGCTTCTTTGGTTGGGCCAGATTGTCTCCGTCACCGGATCGCAAATGCAGTTTGTCGCGATCAACTGGCACGTCTACGTCCTCACAAAATCTGCTTTTGCCCTCGGCCTCGTAGGGCTCTTCCGCGGCGTACCAATAATTATTTGCTCTCTTGCAGGCGGTGTTATAGCCGACGCGATCGATCGTAAGCGATTGATGCTCGTGACGCAGACCGTCATGCTTGCAAGTGCGGCACTCCTCACTGCCGGCACAATCGCCGGCTTTGAGAGTGTTTGGCCCATTTATGTGCTCAGCAGCATTGCGTCCGCGGCAACAGCGTTCGACACTCCCGCCCGTCAGGCATTAATGCCCACTCTCGTACCAATCGAAGATTTTCCCAACGCTGTCAGCCTTGCGGTCATTGTTTTCAACGTCGCAACGATTGCTGGACCGGCGATCGCAGGGTTCCTGCTTGCCGAAAGTGGGCCGGCGATTATCTACGGCATTAACGCCATCTCGTTTCTCGCAGTGATCGCGGCACTCGTCGCAATGCGAGCCAGCGGTCAACCAGACTTGCAGACCGAACGCAAAGACGCACTTAGCCTCGCGGCTTTGAAAGAAGGGCTGAGATTTGTCTGGCACACTCCAATCATTGTGCAAACGATGACGCTCGATTTCGTTGCGACGTTCTTTGCTTCCGCGACTTTGCTCCTGCCAATTTTTGCGCAGGAACGATTGCACGTCGGCGCTCGTGGATACGGGTTTTTGGCCGCCGCTCCAGCAGTCGGATCTGTCTTAACTGCGCTTGTGATGGCGCGCCTGGGAACTCTGCGACGGCAGGGACGATTGGTGGTTGCTTCAGTGGCAGTGTTCGGAGTTGCCACCGCAGCATTCGGAGTCTCGACAGTGTACTGGGTCTCATTGCTAATGCTTGCAATCACGGGCGCAGCGGATACAGTCAGCACAGTCTTACGTCAGACCATTCGCCAACTCGTGACTCCGAATCATCTCCGCGGACGCATGACTTCGATCAACATGATGTTCTTCATGGGCGGCCCACAACTCGGCGAACTTGAGGCGGGCGTGCTTGCCGGGTTTATCGGCGCCCCGCTTTCGGTTGTAATTGGCGGACTTGGTTCGTTAATCGCCGCAGCGATCGCGGCCGTGAAGTCAAAAAGCCTGATGAAGTTTGAAATGTAGATGACCTGGACGGCAGCCGAAACAAATACGCATCAGGATCATGTCATTGCGCATGTGATCGGTGCGACTGTGCTGGGTCACTTTATCTGGGATGAGACTGCGTACTTACTGCTCGACATCGGCTTCATGTGGAACATCTATCTCGACATGGAAATGGGATTGGTGCCGCAAGCCGTTGCGATTAGAGAGGTGGATGAACTGCGCTCTTTCGTCAATGAGTTGGAGACAGGAAGCTACGAACCGAATCCGATCGAGTCAGTTGAATTGTTTGAAGATGGAGACGAGCGGCGGTTGGTTCTACACGGTGAGCTGAGAAACCTGGTAATCGAAACATCAATTAACCACAGATGGACGCGGATTGAAAACGGATAATCCGTAATCAATCCGCGTCCATCCGTGTTACTCGGCAATCACCGAGATTTGATTGTCGACTGCCTTCACACCCTTGACCTGTTTCACAATCTTCTCGATCTGGGCCTTCATCGCCTCAGTCTTAACGGTTCCAATCAACATCACTTTCGCGTTCACCACTGAAGCTGTGATACCGAGCGCAGAAACTTCCGGATCGTCCGATAGTTTCTTGTCAACAGCCGCCTGAATCGTTGAATCCAGGTTCATGCTGTCAGTCGATGTTGATGTCGTACCACCTGCCGGTGGTGTTACGATGATTGGGGCCGGCTGCGTTGCGGGCGCCGGTTGTTGAATGATCACCGGAGGCTGTTGCACTGGCGCCGGTTGCTGCACAACCGTTGTCGGTTGTTGAGCCGCCAGATTTGCGTTGTCAGTTGCGGGCTGACTGCTCATCCAAAACAGCACCAGCATTGTTATCAATGCGATAGCTACCACAACAAGTACGCCGACCATGCCTGCGGAAATGCCGCTGTTATCCCGCACCGACTGTGTATGGACCACCTCACGTCTTTCGTTTGGTGTTTCCACTACCACTCGGCTTCTTTTTGCTTGTTCTTCATCGTATGCCATCACTTGCCTCCGTATGTTCGAAACAGTTTGTCGAGATTAGTATTACAACTGATTGATCTTTTGTGACGTGTTTGGCCTTCTGCCGAAACGAGCGTTCCCCCCAAGACGAGTAAACTCAGTAATAGTATTAAGGCGAATAACCTCTTCATCGCTGATCTCCCTGAATACTTCGCTTAATGTTCATGCTGACCTTGGCGCTTTCATGCTGGCCTTTGGCAAACATCATTCCTCAGCCATAAACCGCTGATTTGTTTGAAGAACGTACAGGAAACACAGATCGGCCGGGTCTTTTATTCGTTTCGATTTCGTACGGTTCTTAATTTGGATCAAGACAGTGTTTGATCTTTGTACTTGTGCTTAGTACTTTGTCATTCATGAACACCGCCATCGTTCATCACCCCGTTTTTCGCGAACACGACACCGGACCCGGCCATCCCGAAAATCCTTCACGTTACACAGTGGTGATGGACGCTCTGCGCGCGGACACGGAATTGTGGTCCAAACTGCGTGAGGTCGAAGCGAGAGAAGCACCGCGTGGTGACATTCAAGCCGCTCACTCGCCGCAGCTTTACAAGCACGTCGAAAGAGTCGTAAGTGAAGGGATTGGCTATCTTGATGGGGACACGATCGTGTCGATGCGTTCACTCGACGCTGCACGACGTGCGGCCGGCGCACCGTGCCATGCGATTGATCTAATTATGGCCGGCGATGTAAACAATGCCTTTGTTCCCGTGCGTCCGCCGGGCCATCACGCGACGGAAGAACGCGCGATGGGCTTTTGTCTCTTCAATAATGTGGCGGTGGCGGCGCGTTATGCGCAGCAGAAGTATCCGGAGATCGAGAAGGTCGCGATCATCGATTGGGACGTGCATCACGGCAACGGCACGCAGGGCATTTTTTACGACGATCCTACCGTCTACTTTTTCTCGTCGCACCAGTATCCGTGGTATCCGGGGACAGGTTCGCGTGGCGAGAAGGGCACGGGCCGCGGCCTGGGGTTCACATTAAATCTCCCTTTGCGTGCAGCGACACCTGCGGTCGAACAGAAACGAGGTTTTGAAGCTGCACTGGAAGAAATGTCTGCGAACTTCAGCCCTGACCTGATCATCATTTCCGCCGGTTTTGATTCCCACCGTGGCGATCCACTCGGCCAGTTACTACTCTCGGATCAGGATTTTGTGGATATGACACGCGCTTTGAAGCAGTGGGCCGATAGCAAGTGCAACGGACGACTGGTTTCCTGTCTCGAGGGCGGTTACAACCTCCAAACCCTCGGCGAAACCGTACGTGCCCACGTGACGGAGCTAGCCAAAGATCACGCTGATTGATCTGTGTAATCTGTGGAGATATGATCTCCTCACATGCCTGCCAAAGAATCTGTAGCAACTAATGATCGGCCTCAACGTGTCTTTTTAATCGACTCGATGTCGCACATCTTTCGCGCGTTCTTTGCGCCGATGCAGAATCGCGCCCAGCCGCTCGCGACATCCAAGGGGTTTGTTACGCAAGCGGTCTACATCTTCACCAACATGCTCATCAAGCTGTTGCGTGAAGAGCAACCCGATTACATCGCCGCCATCTTTGAATCGCGCGAGAAGACGTTTCGACACGAAACCTTCGCCGACTACAAAGCGAACCGGGTCGAGATGCCGGACGATCTGTCGAAACAGATGCCCTATATCTTTCGACTTTGCGAAGCGTTCAACATTCCGGTGATCAACTTTCCCGGTTACGAAGCCGACGACGTGATTGGCACACTCGCAAAGCAAGTCGAAGAAAAGAAGATGCAGGCGGTGATCGTTTCCAACGACAAGGACATGTGCCAGCTCGTGCACGATCCTTACATCATTTGCATGCGTCAGAATTCACAGGTTGTGAAGCGTAAAGAACCTGTGCCTCCGATTGAGTGGTGTGACGAAGCGTGGGTCGAGAACAAGTTTGGTGTTACTGCCGACAAACTCGTCGATCTGTTAGGACTGATGGGCGATTCGATCGACAACATTCCCGGCGCACCAGGCATCGGTTCGAAAGGCGCTGTGCAGATTATTCAGCAGTTCGGATCGATCGAGGCCGCACTCGCGGACTGGGGGTCAGTCAAGCACAAGACCTACCGTGAGTCGTTGCGCAACAATGCCGACCTGATCCGGCAGTCAAGAGAACTGGCTCGCATTCGCTGCGATCTCGAGATGACTCTCGATCTTGACGAGATCAAAGCACGACCGCCGGATCGAGCAGCCACTTATGAGCTCTTTCACGAGCTGGAATTTGCAAATCTGGCGAAAGATTACGCTGATGCCGCAGTGGAGCGACCAGCATCCGCTGAATCTGCACGTAACTATAAGATCATTCAAAAAAAGAGCGACCTCGACGTTCTGGTACAAACTCTCTTCGACGCGGAAAGCATAGGTGTTGCCATTGCTGACTCAACTCCTGCGGGAACAGGAGAACAGGAGTGTTTCACTGAGTTACAAGCAACACGCGGAATCGCTTTTTCCACGAAGGCAGGCGTCTCTGCGTATCTGGATCTGGAAAAGTTTTCCGGCGGCCTTGACGGTGCAATCGGCACACTGCGTGATGTGTTGTCGAATGGCTTGATTGAGAAATCGGTTCACGACGTAAAGCGAGCTGTCGGATTGTTGGATCGTTTCAACATCATGCTTGAAGGAGTCAAAGACGATACGTACCTCGCCGCTTATCTTCTCGATCCAACACGCAGTAAATATGAACTTAACGACCTGGCAAGTGAAGCGCTCGGAATCGAAGTTAACAATACGCCGGCAGCGAATTGGCCCGGCACTGCGTGGCAAACTGTTCTGGCAGCAGATCTGACCCGTCAGACGGCTCATGTGCTTCGCAATCGAATTCTCGAGAAGAATCTCGAGACGATCTACTCGGAAGTTGAACTACCTCTGGCGCCGTTGCTCTATCGCATGGAGCGTGCAGGACTCAAAGTGGATCCAAAGGTTCTTGCAGATTTGTCGAGTTACATTGGCCAGGAGCTTCACAAACGCACGCTTAAGATCTACGAACTTGCCGGACGCGAATTCAACATTGGCTCTCCGAAGCAAGTCGGTGAAGTGCTTTCGGATCTGAATATCGACATCGGTCGCAAGACTTCAACTGGGCGTATCTCAACCAGCAAAGCAGTACTCGAAGAGTTGGCCCAGCAGTTTGAGTTGCCGCGATTGATTATCGAGTATCGCGAGCTCGACAAGCTGAAGAGCGTCTACACTGACGCCTTGCCTCATCAGATCGCGACGGACGGACGCATTCACTGCCAGCTCAATCAAACTGTCGCGGCTACCGGGCGACTGTCGTCGAGTGATCCGAATCTTCAGAACATCCCGATTCGCAGCGAAATGGGACGACGTATTAGGCGGGCGTTCGTTGCGGAAAAGGGAAACAAGATCATTTCCGCCGACTATTCGCAGCTTGAATTGCGTCTGTTGGCCCACATCACACAGGATCCCGTGATGCTGGAGGCATTTCAGAAGGGTGAAGACATTCACGCGCGAACGGCGCGTCTCGTCTTTGGCGCCAGAACGGACGAAGAGCTCAAGGAGGCACGTCGGTTTGCAAAGATTGTAAACTTTGCGATCGCATATGCCATCGAACCGTGGGGACTGTCGCAGCGCGTCGGAATTTCACGTCAGGAAGCAAAGAAAGTTATCGATGATTATTACAACACGTACAAAGGTGTGCGTCGTTACATGGAGGAAGTGCCGATTCGCGCGCGCGAACACGGATATGTCCGTTCAATCTACGGACGCATCAGACCACTGGCCGGCATCACGGATCGCAATGCAAACATTCGCAAAGCGGCTGAACGAGAAGCGATTAATATGCCGATCCAGGGAACCGCAAGTGATATCGTGAAGATCGCGATGCTCAGAGTTGATGAGGAGTTCAAGCGAGAGGGACTAAAATCGCGTTTGCTGATGCAGGTGCATGACGAATTATTGGTCGAAGTACCGGAGAAAGAGGTGTCGAAGGTCACAGAGATACTGAAACACGAAATGGAAACTGCCGTTTCGCTCGACGTACCGCTTGTGGCTGATGTTGGTGTGGGCGACAATTGGATGGACGCGAAGCCTTAGAGATTGTATGCAACCTGCTCCACAAAAACCTGAAGTCGTTTACCGTCGCACGCCTGTTCCAGGCGCAGCGGAATCGCCGACCGGACCTCTTGAGTCAGGCAGACGAAGTGTTGCGCCGGCAATCACTTTCTTAATAATCGGGTTTGTTCTCCTGCTTGGTCTAATCTTGACCGTCGGCATCGTGAGCGTCAGGGAAATGGGCAAGGTCGGATTTGAGGCCCGTGATGTTGGGGTGCAACGTTCCGCGCGAATCAGTTTGTTATGGGAACTGCGACTAAAAGTCACAAAGCTTAATAACGAGGCGCGTATTCGCGACCGGACTGAAGCCAGGACTCCGGAACTCACTCCTCCTCTCGATTTACAGTTGAACACTGCTCGCGATGAAGTTAGAGAGGTAGCACGAAAGGTAGACACTCCTCCTCTTTCACAGGAACCAGAGTGGCAAAAACTGCGCGATGATCTCCAAAGCTTCATTGAGGCCACGGAAGACCCGAAACTATACAACCAGAAGGGGTTCCAGAGGTTCCGCGTCGTTGAGAACGATCTGAACGCCCTATTTGACAAGGTGCATAGCAAAGAAGATGAAGTGGTTAACACTGTGGTCGCGGGGCAACAAAGCTCCAGGAAGGCGATCATTACCTGGAGCATCGTAGCGCTGCTCGTCGGCGCCCTTGTAGCTGCCGGAACGATCTGGGAAGTGCAACGTCATTTCAGCCAGATGCGGCGCAGCATGTTGGAAACTCGCCGCGAGCGAACATTTACCACTCAGTTATTACAGGGAATGGTGAGCGCGGTTGCCGCCATCGATAACGACGATCGAATTCGCAGTGCGAACGCAGCCTTCTTCAGAATCTTTCCTAACGCCACGATTGGTGCTTCGGTGCTCGAGAAACTAGGCGCAGACGATGCTATGAAGATGCTGGAGACCGTGACGTCGATTCGCGTTATCAAAAACACCTATCACGGACGTTTGATAGCACGGGTTGATGACGAAGATAAATCTTTCGACGTCTACTCGTCACCACTCGCAATCAACGACGAGCGCGGACAGATCGTCACGCTTGTCGACGCCACCGAAGCAGCGGCGGCTGAAGTTACGCTGCGACGCAGTGAATCACTCGCGGCCGTGGGTCAGGCCACCACACAGGTGGCACATGAGATTCGCAATCCGCTCGGCAGCATTCGCCTCGGAGTTTCAATGCTGCGCGACAGTGTTAACGACGCCGAAGCCCTCAATACGATCGAGCTCGTCGAACGTGGCATCAAACATCTGAATAAACTTGTGGTTGACGTGACGCAGTACTCCCGTCAAAAGGAACTCGAACGATCCTCAGTCGAACTGCACGAATCACTTGAACGCAGTATCGACCTCGTAAGTGACAAAATACGCGAGAAGAATGCGACGCTTGAAAAGCACTACGCGGGCCAGTCAATCGTGGGCCATTGGGACCCGTACCAGTTGCGGCAGGTTTTTGTGAACGTAATTGCGAATGCTGTGGACGCCAGCCAGGAAGACGCTGCGGTGCAAATCTCGACCCAGATGTTGCCGCCTGAGAAAGATGGCGACGGGCAACCGCCGAAGCATTACGCGCGCATCACGATTGCCGACCATGGCAGAGGCATGGACAAGGCCACGCGCGATCGAGTGTTTGAACCATTCTTTTCCACCAAAAAGCGCGGTACCGGTCTTGGTCTTGCGATTGTGAAGCAGATTGTGGAACAGCATGGCGGAAGGATCAGCGTCGCCAGCGAACCAGGGGAAGGATCTAAGTTCAGTATTGATTTACCGGTTTAGGCCACAGATTACACGGATTGAAAATCGGATTTGTTTATCCGTGTAATCTGTGGCGGGCTTTCTGCGCAGCCTCCAGCGTTTGTTCGATGATTTCGTCTGTATGGGCCAAACTCACGAAGGCCGCCTCGAATTGTGAAGGAGCGAGATACACGCCCTCATCAAGCATCGCGTGAAAGAACCTGCCGTACGCCTGCCGATCACATCTATTTGCCGTATCCCAATCCACAACCGGCTCGTTCGTAAAGAAACTGGTCCACATAGATCCGACGCGGTTGGTGGTCGTCGGAATGTCTAGACCGGTCAGTCCGTCGCAGAGCTTCTTACTCGCTGCTTCCAATCGATCGTAAACAGTTTTGTCTCGCAGCCGTCGCAATGTGACGAGACCGGCAGTCATCGAGAGAGGATTTCCCGACAGGGTTCCAGCCTGATAAACAGGACCTGCCGGTGCGATGTGATTCATGATCTCACGACTACCGCCATAAGCGCCGACAGGCAAACCGCCACCGATAATTTTTCCCAACGTTGTGATATCGGGCATGATGCCGTAGCGTTCCTGCGCGCCTCCGCGTGCAATCCGAAATCCCGTCATCACTTCATCAAATATCAAAAGCGCTCCGTGGTCGCGAGTGATTTTGCGGACCGCTTCGAGGTATCCGTCGCGAGGTGGGACGCAACCCATGTTACCCACGACTGGTTCGATGATTACCGCCGCAATGTCGGCGTGTTGCGCGAAGACGTCTTCGAGTGCGGGAACATTATTGAAGGGAAGTGTAAGGGTGTTCTCGGCTAATGCGGTTGGCACGCCGGGACTATCCGGCAGTCCGAGTGTCGCAACGCCAGAACCGGCTTTAACCAACAAACTGTCAGCATGTCCATGATAGCAGCCTTCGAACTTCACGAGTTTTGTGCGTCCAGTCACGCCGCGCGCGAGGCGAATCGCTGACATGGTTGCTTCGGTGCCGCTGCTCACCAGGCGCACCATCTCAACTGATGGAACCGCGTCGATTACTTCCTGCGCCAGATCGACTTCCAGTTCGCTCGGTGCTCCAAAGCTCGTGCCTTTAGCTGCGGCTTCCTGTACTGCAGCGACAACTTCTTTGTCAGCGTGTCCGAGGATCATCGGTCCCCATGAGCCGACGTAGTCGATGTAGGTTTTTCCGTCGACGTCTGTGATTGTGGCGCCGCGTGCGGAGCGGATGAATCGCGGTGTTCCACCAACGCCGCGAAACGCACGGACGGGCGAGTTAACCCCACCCGGTATTAAGGTTTGGGCTGTTGCAAATAGTTCATCTGAACGCATGTTACAATCTTTCTACTGCTTCCTTTGGTTCGACTGTAATCGATCGAAAGCGGGACAGCCGCACTAATCCGGGCGCCGCTCCCTTTGGCTTCGACAGAAACTTGCGTTCAGTATAGTGCACCACCACTTTCGTATCATCACTCGCCTGGCTGAATCGCCCGGCAAGTTGAGCTGCTTCGATGATCGTACGATGCGGAATTTCCTTTCGCGTGGGATTGCGGACGACGACATGCGAACCAGGATAATCGCCGGTGTGCATCCAGAGATCGTTGGGCTGCGCTATACGAAACGTTAGATTGTCGTTATCGCGCGCTGCGCGTCCGACCAGAATCTCGTAACCATCGGTGGAAAGATAGCGACGCACGCCGCTGAGCTTCTCGCGCTTTGCGGATTTTTTTGGCTGAGTCTTTGGAACAGGCTTCGGTTTCTCAAAACTATCCAGAGCAGTTTCGTCTCTCGATTGAATGATTTGATCGAGTTGTTCCAGGCGCCGTTCCAGGGTTGTTGTTTCCAGATCGATTTGTTTCAGTCGCTCCGCAATTTCCTCAGCAGCACGCTTCGCTTTTGTGTATTGACGAAAACGAACCGCGGCTTCGTCCTGAAGTGAGCGATTCTCGTCGACTTCAATCTCGATCGTCGGTGCGCCGTCGGCGTAGTAGTCAGTGACTCGGACCTTGTTTCCATCGCGCACAGCGGTTGCGATATTCGCTAGCAGGAGATCGCCAGCGCGCTTGTGTTCTTCGGGATCGCCATGACGAACAAGATCTTCGTGCAGATGTTTACGGAGCTTGCCCTGTTGGCGAATTGACTTTGTCAATCTTGAGCGAATGGCTTTGGCTTTTGAGTCGAAGGCTCTGGCGGCGTCGATGGCGGCGAAGTGTTTGTCTAACTGTGCTGAGGCGGGGCCATCTGTCAAGACTAATTTCGCGGGTGCGTCTTTTAGTGGTCGAGGTGGCGGTTGATAGACCTGATTCAGTCTCGTCTCTGTATCTTCACGCAGAACGGCGACAATGCGATTCAGTTCGTCGAGGAGAAAAATGTCTGCCGTGCGGCCGGTGAGTTGAACCACGAGTCTCCAGAAGACATCATCGCGGCGAAATGTGAGTCGAACGATACGGTCCAATGGATCTTTTAAAATCTCAATAAAATTTGCGCCGCTGAGTCTCGTACGAAGCGCTTGTCCGAAGGCGTTTAGCGGCAGTGATTGCTTCTCCAGATCTTTCGTGCGGCGATGAGTCAAATAGAAACGCGGATTGGAAGGATCTACGCTGATTAAAAGAAACTTGCCCCGCAATCCAAAATCGATCGCGAATGAAACCGGTGAGAGTTGATAGATCTTGCCGAAGTATCGGTCTGAGAGCGCGATCCGCAGCTCTTCAACGACACGATGGATAAGACTCTGATCCAAAAATGTTCAGGTAGTAATGACTGCTGTGCGGGTGAAGCGATCGTGGATTGTATAGCCTTCGCGGCTAATGAGTCCGAAGAGAATTCCAAACACAGTTGCCAGCGACATGAGGTAAAAAAATGATCGCCCGATTGATTGACCACCAGTGGGGATCAAGCCCGTCTTGGTATCTATCACGCGGAGTGACAGCAGGCGCATGGCCCATGTGCGTCCCGTCAATGCAGTCATGAGCGTCAGGTAAATAAACGTTACGACTACCAAACTTCCTACCAGCACCCCAACCGCACGCAGGTCTTGCAGATTACTGCCCGTCAAATACATTGCACCGCCAATCGGCGCAGTTAGTATTCCGCAGAAGATCAGATCAAGCACAGCACCTACGATACGTCGAAATGCCGAAGCACTCTTCCTGTTTTGATCGTCAACACACAGATTTCCCGAGATAGAGTCGAGATAATTGAGGGCCGGATCGTTGTCTTTAATCAGGCGTTTCGGCGGTGCTTTCGGTATTTCAATCGGTGGTGCGACGGGTTCGCTCACTGGTACCACTGAAAGGTGGTGAGCTTTCTCCACCGTAACTTCTGGTTCGGCCTGCAGAATCTCTGGTTCTTCAAAAGCGAGTTGCGGAGTCGAGGGAACCGTATCGCTCATGTCGTTATCTTCTCGTTCTGGTGCGTACGCCACGGCAGTCGCCAGCGTTGTTCGAGGTTGACGACTTTCAGTTGGCGCAGGTTGATGTGCTCTTTCGATTCTTTTAAGAGCGGCAGCGACCAGTGGATTCATGGCCGGCATTGGCGGTGCGGGCGGCAGTAATTCAAGCTGAGGCGGGTCGATTGCTGCCTCGAGACGTTGTCGTTCAGCTTCGGCGGCTTCGCGAGCGGCTTCGCGTGCACGTTTTTCCTGCACTTCGCGCACTCTCTCGCTCAACTCTTTACGCCACTCCGGCATCGAGTTTCGCGATACGCCTGGAAACTCGATCAGTGTGGACTTCTTTTCAGTGTGCCGAGTTGAATCGGGGGAAGGTTCCATTACGAGGCCGCATACTATCAGGAGTAACTTTAAGTGGTCAATGAGAAAATAAAGCAGGCGTAAGGGTTATCGGTGTCAATCCGTGGCTGAAAACGTTATAGAGGAGTGCGACCGGCAAATCCTGCGTCGACGTCGTGCCACCATTCCAGCTCATCGCCTTCGCCGAGTTGCCAGCACAGCAGGACCACGCGGCCGTCGCGCAGTGAGGGAAAATCGACCAGCCCTCGCTCAAAATCTTTGAGTTGCACGCCCAAAGCCTCCAATTCAGTAAGCTGCGTGGTTAATTCAGTCAAAATCATTGCGTAAGCGACGCCGTCAGTTAGCCCGCCACCGCCTTGCTCGGCTGCTTCGGCAGCTTTTTTCGCCTCGTCGCGGTAGGTAGAAAGACGCCTATGCGCGCGCTGAATTTTTCCAGCGATAACTTTCACGTTGGGAAGCAGCGCATTGGCTTCCTGAAGGGTGAAGATCTTCATTTGCTGGGTTTCAATGGTCGTCTGTAATCCGGATAAACTCCGTGGCAGCCTCAAACTCCGCAGCCTCTTCTTCGATTTCGGCTTCAATCACCACACGCATCGCGGCCTGAAAGTCGTCGGCACACGATTTCGGCATTTCCATCTCACCCGGGACGTACGGCGCGGGCAGTGGATCGTGCAAATCGCGCTCATCATAGCGCGTTCCGTGCGTGATCTCCTTGCGCACTTTATCTGCGATCTCGCCGAGATCGATGAAGTAATCGGAAACGTCAATCAGCTTTGGCGCTGTGTTTGACCGGAAACCGGCAATCTCCACGCGACATCCTTTGTAAGCAACGGCGTTGACTGCATACACAAAGTCTTCGTCGCCCGAGACGAGCACTGCGGTGTCGTAACGACCCGCAAGCGACAGCATATCGACCGCAATCTCAACGTCGAGATTTGCTTTTCTGGTGCCGTCGTAAAACGTCTTCAGCTCTTTTTGAATTACTCGAAAACCGTTGCGACGCATCCACAAAAGAAAACCCTGTTGGCGCTCTGCTCCGACATCAACACCTGTGTAGAAGAAGGCTCGCAGCAGTCTGCCGTCACCCAACAATACACGCAATAATTTGTTGTAGTCGATGTCGATGTTGTGAAAGCGGGCTGCATGGAAAAGATTATTACCATCAATAAAAACTGCTACTCTTCCGCGATGACCTAGTTGCCATGAAATGTTATTCGTAGGATCAAAATTGTGCATAAAAGACTCCGAAAACACCCTCCGTGATCTAGACCTAGAATGCTGGTTTGCAGTTCACTGGTCAAGTAAGCAGGGTCTGGTGGACCGTCTATCATGATGTTGCAATGATTTCATCAGATATCGCGTCGAGATAGACCTTACTAATGGGGCCATTGGTGATGTCTATTTCCCATGCGAGTCTGATTTCCAAACCGCTGGGTGGGACTCTTGAGGGCTGGACGTAGACTACGAGCTGACGGGCCTCGACTACAGCGTTCGCGGGGAGCGACACGCTTTGTTGTTGACCGGTTGCATTTGTAACAGTGACCGGTTGCGTCTTGATATGGTTTACGGCTTGTTCCCCAGTTACCTTGGGAGCGAGACCGCTGAGCGTTGCCTGGAGACGATCGGCGTTGGGAATGCAGTTGCTTGAGAAACTGATCAGTTGTCCGTTACTACGAAAGCGAATCTCCAGATTTCCGAATCCACCACGCAGCGGATAACGAAACGGTCTCTGTTCGTAACGAGCAATCTTTACACCTGATGGTTCGTCAATTCTTTCAACGAGAGAAAGTTGGTTTGGGTCGGAACCAATTAGTCGTTGCCATTCAACAATGAATCTGCGAAGCGACTCTCGCGTTTCTTCTTCAGTCGGGGTTGTTTGCGAACCGACTTTTGGGAGATAAATCGGCGCGGGAAGGTTTGCAGGCAAACTTTCGAGAGTACCTGTGTACGGATGCAGATTCGCTTCAGTCTTGCCGGGCAGACCATAGCGTTGCGACAACTGATACCAGGCCACGGACGCTTCTTCCAGCCTGGTCCCGAGGTCCGACAATGCGACTGGATATTGAGGGAGATTTGATGCTGGACCGTTGGCGTCAGTCGGTTGGAACGCGGCACATGCACTCGCGAGCAACACGGCGGCGAAGGCGACTGTCAGTATTAAACCTCTCCCGATAGAAGTACCAGCACTCATTCTCTTAGCCTCGAATTTTCTCATCGTCGTATAATCAAAATACTTGGAGGAGCTGTTGCCTAAAGATAACGAAAACATTCCCTTCCTTGGACCAATCGAACCATCGGAGCCGCAGGGGTTTTCGGCAGAACAAATGATCCGTTGCGAGGATTGTCTGAGAGCAAATCCTCCTACAAGAGTAAGTTGTCTTTATTGTGGCGCTCCGTTGCCAGTAACTGAATCCTCCGCAAAGCTTCGGAAGCCGGCCCTGCGCCAGCCGGAAAAACATCAGCCGGGTTATAACAACATTCTAATTCCGCCGGATCGAGCCATATCTGATGAAACCGTGAACGAAGCGGCAGCGCTGCTAAAGTTGTCGCCGGAGAACGTTCAAGCGCTAATGTCTCAAAGCGTACCAATGCCGGTGGCTCGCACAGCCAGTCGGGAAGAAGCGGAATTGGTAACAGACAGACTAAGAGATCTCGGCTTAACTTGCACAACTCTGAGTGACGAAGACCTCGGTCTGTCGTTTTCAGACAATACATTGAAGCGTGTGAGAGGGATGCGTTTCGATGAAGTTTTTCTAACGATTCAACTGGCCGGAGGAGAAGAGATTGAGGTCTCTTGGGGAGAAGTAATTTTGATCCTCCCCGGCAGACTCATCGAAACAAGAGTCGAGATCACAGAACGTCTGACTCGAAAACCGGAAAAGGAACTGCTTGATACGAGCGAATACTTCAGAGACGAAACGGTTATCGATTTTTACACAGCAACACACCCGTTTACCTGGCGCGTGGGTGCGAGTGGTGTCGATTTTTCATGTTTGGGAAACGAGAAGGCGCTCATTGCAAATGAGAACATTGCGAGATTGCAGCGAGTGTTCGTTGCGAGAGCTGTGAACGCGCAGTTTGATGACGGGTATCATCGCGTGCGTAATCTGCTAGAACTGGCGTGGAGCACACAGCAGGAAAATCAGTCGAGTGGTTGGCGTCGTACTGGGCCAGGCAAGCTTAGTGTTGGACTTTCTGCCACGAAGAGTAATGAAAGCCAGTTTACGCGTTATTCGCGTTTGCGTTATTACTTCTGTAATCGTGAATAGTGGGCGCCTCCTTGGAGTGCGCCAACTTGTTGGCGCTTTAGTATTTGTACCAAAGCGGTGACAAGTCACCGCACTCCAGGAGACGCATGACTTCGAAAAGATCAGATAAACAGGATCTTATTTATGGTCCAAACGCTGTGCTCGAAGCGTTGCGGGCAGGTAAACGCCAGGTCGAGACGATCACGATACTCGAAAGCGCCCGACCCGAGCGTCTGAAGCCGCTACTTGATCTCGCGCGTGAAAAAGGAGTGCCGGTCCATCGTGTACCGCGCCTGGATCTCGATCGAACACTAGGTGACGTCAGGCATCAGGGAGTGGTGGCGCGTATCGCAGCCGCTCGTTATGCTGACGCCGAAGCCTTGTTGGACCAGCTTGAGACGAGAATCGGAACCGCCGATCCGCCCTTGGTGCTCGGACTCGACGGTCTCGAAGATCCACGCAACATGGGATCGATCGTGCGCACGGCGGAGTGTGCTGGTGTTCATGGGGTTTTTATTGCGGAGCGACGCGCTGTCGGACTGACGAGCGTGGTTGCCAAAGTTGCAGCCGGTGCCCTTGAGTACGTTCCGGTGGCGCGTGTCACCAATCTCGTTAGATTGATAGAGCAGTTGAAAGAACGTAACATTTGGGTGATTGGAGCCGCGGCCGAAGCAAAACAGTCGTATACGGAGTGGGATTGGAAGCTGCCGGCCGCGATCTTTCTCGGAAGTGAAGGTCACGGATTGCACCGTTTGGTTCGAGAACACTGCGACACTCTCGTGCGTATACCCGTGGCCGGTCGATTGGAGTCGTTGAATGTATCGGTGGCTGCGGGAGTGCTGCTTTACGAAGCGAGACGCCAGCGAACACTAAACCTGAGAGGCGAGGAATAGATATGTTCTGTCCAAAGTGCGCCACGCAAAATCTCGATGGTGCGAGTTTCTGTCGCGGGTGCGGAGCAAATATCAGTTTAGTGCCGCAGGCTCTGACGGGCCAGATGATGCAGGCTCCCGTTGAGGAAGTTGAAGAGAGTGGACCCCGTAATCGTCGCCGACAAAAAGGTGAAGTCACGCTGGACCAGTCGTTCAAAAACGTCTTCATGGGCATCGGGTTTCTGATCGTGGCGATCGTGCTCTCCCGAACTATTGGACAGGGGTGGTGGTTCTGGATGTTATTGCCGGCGTTCTCGATGATGGGGACCGGGATCGCGCAATACATTCGGATTAGGGAAAGAGAGAAGCGCACTCTGACGGCTCCGCCACCCGCGAGGCAGGCATTTGTGCAGCAACCGCGAGCACCGGAAGAACTCAGAGCCCCCGTTGCGAGTGTTACAGAAGGGACCACGCGACATCTCGGCGTCGAAGCACCAACTCGCCAATTCGATGCAAACGAGCGCAAGTAAGAGAACACGTGTTTGCGTGCCGGTGTGCGAGAAGGATCTCGCTGCGATGCGCAATGGGTGTGAACTCGCGACCGAGTGGGCAGACGTGATTGAGTTGCGTCTTGACTGTCTCAAAGAACTTCCCGAATACGCCGCGAATGTATTGAAGGATTTCTCACGCCCGGTGATTCTCACCTATCGTCCAACAGAACAGGGCGGCCATCACGACTCAACTCACGCTGAACGAAAAGCCTTCTGGACATCTTTGGCGCCGCGACTTGAGTCAGACTGGTGGGACGTGGAAGGCGATCTGGTCCAGGACCTTTCGCTCGACTGGTCGCGCATCATCGTTTCTCATCACGACTTCTCCGGAGTGCCAAACGATCTCGAACAAATCTACGAGAGACTCGCCGGCACACCCGCAGCAGTGGTGAAGATTGCAGTGCAGGCAACTGACATCACTGACTGTCTTCCTGTTTTTCATCTGCTCGATCGCGCACGAAGTGAGGGCAGGGAATTGATTGCCATCGCGATGGGGAATGCAGGCATCGCCACTCGCATACTTGGCCCATCACGCGGATCGTTTCTCACTTACGGTGCGCTGGACGATGACAGTTCCACAGCCCCAGGACAGGTTACGGCTAATAAACTGCGCTCGCTGTATCACGTTGACAAGATCGACGACGAAACGATGATTTGCGGTTTGGTCGGTTTGCCGGTGATGCACTCCGTCTCGCCGCAGTTTCACAACGCTGCATTCACGTCGGAAGGAATTAACGGCGTTTACCTTCCATTTGAAGTAAGAGACGCTAGAGAGTTTTTCAGACGCATGGTCCATCCACGCTCGCGAGAGTTGAGCTGGAATCTGCGTGGACTAAGTATTACGGCTCCGCATAAACAGACGGTGATGGAGTGTCTGGACTGGATCGATCTGAAGGCGGAAGAGATTGGCGCTGTGAACACAGTGGTTATCGATCACGACCGTTTGCTTGGATACAACACAGATGCTGCAGGATTTATTGATCCGTTGCTCGTTCGTTTTGGATCTTTACGTAATGCGAAGGTTGCAGTTATTGGCGCCGGTGGTGCTGCGCGTGCGGCTGTTTATGCCCTCCGAGAGCAAAACGCGCTAGTCACCGTATTCGCGCGTGACACTTTGAAGGCTCAGTTATTAGAGGTGCCCTGCGAGTCGCTCTCGGGCGCTTTATTCGCGGGTTATGACTTCGTGGTCAATACGACGCCTTTGGGATCCGGCGCGTACATCGATCAAACTCCAGCAACCGCAGAGCAATTGAACGGCGTTCGGTGCGTTTACGATTTAATCTACAATCCCAGAGAGACGAGATTAATGCGTGAGGCCCACGCAGCAGGTTGCGAAACACTGGGCGGCCTCGAAATGCTGATCGCCCAGGCAAAACTCCAGTTCGAATTATGGACGGGGCCGCCCCTACAGTAAATACCCTCGGCAACCTGACCATCGTTCCGAAGCCCGTTTGCATCTCAATCAGTCCTTTTGGTCACAAAGTTCTCCCTCCGATGTTTACTCAGGGGTTATAGCTTGGGATTGCATTACCAATAACCTCCCGTGTCCCGCGCCGCATCAACAATGAGTGATCCTGCCATGGATGATCCAAATCCGGTTTTGTCCAGACGATTGGTGCATTACGGACTGATCTGGGGAGTGTGGACGATCGTCGCACTCTTCTTCTGCACCCAGGTCTACGTGATGCACTCCGCCGAAAAGCAGCCAATCCGCTTTCGCGATTTTCTCTTCCAGGCCTCGACTTGCTATCTTTGGGCGCTCGCGACTCCACTCGTCCTTTGGCTTTCCCGGCGTTATTGTATCGAACGTCACAATTGGCGACGACGAGCGGCTCTTCATTTCGGCATAAGCATCCTTCTGACCAGTGCGTTGCTCGTGACTCATTTTCTCTTGTATATGATTGTCATGGGACGGGCGAGCAGCCTTTCGTGGTTCCGAGTCTTCAATTTCACGTTCTTCAATCTCGATAAATGGCTGCTTATTTACTGGTTCATCCTCGGAATGAGCCATGCGTTCAGTTATTACAACAGTTTCCGTAAAGGCGAGTTGAAGGCTTCTGAGCTTCGCACGCAACTCGTGCAGTCGCAGCTGGAAGCCCTGAAAATGCAGATCCATCCGCATTTTCTCTTCAATACACTCCATTCAATCTCGGCGTTGCTCAGCAAGGACGCTGAAGGCGCGCGCAAGATGATCACGCGACTCGGCGACTTCCTGCGCCTCACGCTCGAGAATTCAGGTTCGATGGAGGTCACGCTGCAACAGGAGATCGAGTTCCTCAATGGATATCTCGAGATTGAGCGCATTCGTTTCCAGGATCGTCTCACTACGGAAATTCGAGTCGACCCGGATGTGCTGGATGTGCGCGTGCCCAACTTGATCTTGCAGCCGATCGTCGAGAATGCGATGAGACACGCTATTGGAAACACTACCGCCGGTCGGGTTGAGGTGATTGCTGCGCCACGAAACGGAGTCGTGCGGATTGAAGTTAAAGACAATGGTCCAGGCATTCAGGCTGAACAACTCGTTGAGTCCCGGCGTGGGCGAGGAGTTGGTCTGGCTAATACACAGGCACGACTGGCTGGACTGTATGGCGACGCCGCGCGCTTCGAGCTGTCCAATAATCCCACGGGCGGACTGATCGTCGCGCTCGAGATCCCACGGTAATCTGTTAATTCTCGTACGGAAAGTCGCACCACTTTCCACTTTTTCGTCGTCCCAGAAATTTTCTTACCTTCACGCGTAACTCAATCACGAAACATCGCATCCAAATTTATCGTAACCAGCCGATAGAAATTGCTTTAGACGCACTCTTGTAGCGCCACAAGTAATTCGACTGCGGTGTTCATTTACTGTGTGACCTCATTTCACCGTTCATTGCGTTATTCACAGTTTGTTAGGAGGCAAGGTGACGAACGCAAGACGTATACGCGCGTTAGTCGTCGACGATGAGCCACTCGCTCGCGAGATGATTCGCGAGATGTTGGCGGATGATTCTGAAGTCGAGATAGTTGCGGAGTGTGCGAATGGTCGTGAAGCAGTAGATGCGATCAAATCGTTACGGCCCGATCTCGTCTTCCTGGACATTCAAATGCCCGAACTCGGCGGCTTCGAGGTGCTCGCCTCGTTTGAGCAGGAGTCGACTCCTTACATAATCTTCGTCACTGCCTACGATCAATATGCGGTGCGCGCTTTTGAAGTGCACGCTTTCGATTACCTGCTGAAGCCGTTCGATCGCGAGAGATTTGATGCCGCGTGGCAACGAGTCAAAGCCCAAATCAAAGGTGACCAGAGTGGGGAAAGAGACCAACACATTCTGGCTTTGTTGGAGGAGTTGAAATCGGGACCGCGCCACCTGGAGCGACTCGTGATCAAGAACGGCGGCCGCGTGTTCTTCCTCAACGTGCAGGATGTTTACTGCATCGAGTCAGAGGGAAACTACGTGCGCGTCTACGACAACCAGAAGGGCTATCTCCTGCGCGAAACGATCAGCAACCTCGAGGAGCAGCTTGACCCGAAGCAGTTCCGGCGCATTCATCGCTCCGCAATTGTTAAGATCGACCGGATCAAAGAGATGCAGCCATGGTTCCACGGCGAATACCGCATCATCATGGAGAACGGTAAGGAGCTCACCCTCAGCCGCAACTACCGCGCAAACTTCCAGGGCGCCGTCGGGAATTCGATCTAGAGCCACAAAAGGCACAGAAAGAGCTAGCCACAAAAAGGCACAAAAAGCACAAAATATTTATTCATGGGAGGCGCCCAAAAACCTCAAAAAGAAGTGGGCGCCTTTCTATCAATAATCATTTTGTGCTTTTTGTGCCTTTTTGTGACTAGCCTTTTCTGTGCTTTTTGTGGCCAATAATCCAGTCCATCCCAAAAAATAGCCGTTCCGTCACAGATCGGAATCTGGTGGCGCAGAAGTCTGCGAATATTCACACTGCAGCCGCACCAAAGACTCCCCGGTTTTTGCCCAGGCGGCGTGGCTGCTGCCGCATCTCTTGGAGGAGATATGACAAGCGAATCGATTTTGGGATTAGAACTAAACAGACCTGATTCGGGTGAGCAAAAGCCCTCTGACACTACCGTCGACGTGAGGCTCAACACTCTGCGCGAGACAGTTCTACAACTATTGGACGAAGTTGAGTCTCTGGCGATCTCCAGACCAGTGGACATCAGGAATGGGGCGCGTTTTTCAGACGAAGTAAGGCAGTTTGAAGTGAGTCTTATCCGCACGGCGCTGGGCCGTACCTCCGGTAGCCAGACACGTGCGGCCAAACTGCTCGGCCTCAAGCCGACGACGCTAAATGCCAAGATCAAGCGTTACGGGATCATGGCCTAAGTCCTGATCTGTGGCGGTTCACTGCTATACTGACGAGCGGTGGACGAGCGTTATAGCAGACAGATTCTCTTCAGTGGAATTGGCGAGGAAGGACAGCGACGGCTGCTTGCCGCGCGAGTACTGATTGTCGGTTGCGGTGCGCTGGGATCGGCCCACGCAGAATCGTTGGCGCGTGCGGGTGTGGGCCACCTGCGCATTGTTGATCGTGACTTCGTCGAACCTTCCAACCTGCAGCGACAGACGCTGTTCACGGAGAGTGACGCCGAAAAGCGTCTGCCAAAAGCCATCGCGGCGGCCAATCGCCTGCGCGAGATTAATTCTGAAATAGAAGTCGAACCTCACATACTCGACGTCAACTATTCGACTATCGAGCGTCTGCTTGCCGACTGTGACGTCGTCATTGACGGCACTGACAACTTCGCCACTCGCTACCTCATCAACGACGCCTGCGTGAAGCACAACACAAACTGGATCTACGGCGCCGCGGTCGGTTCATACGGTGTGACGATGACGATTCGTCCGCACCAGACGGCGTGCTTGCGTTGCGTGTTTGAAGAAGCGCCGCCTGCCGCCAGTGCGCCGACCTGCGATACTGCCGGAGTCATCATGCCGATCATAAATATCGTTTCGGCCGTGCAGGTTTCGGAAGCGCTCAAGCTAATCATAGGACAGGTCGAAGCTCTTCACGCGTCGTTAATGCAGTTTGACGTCTGGCGCAATGAATGGCGCAGGATCGGAACCGGCACGCGGCGCGAAGATTGTGCTACCTGCGGACTCGCACTTTACGAAACACTCTCGCATGCAGGTGAGGGAGCTGCCGTGCTGTGTGGTCGCGACGCGATCCAGATTTCTCCTGCTCAGCCAACGCACATTAATTTCTCGGCACTCGCAGAGAGACTCCGGCGTGCGGGTGAAGTAAAGTTCAACGAATATCTCCTGCGCTTTAAGACCGGAAACTTCGAGCTCACTGTCTTCCAGGATGCACGCTCCATAATTCGCGGTACCGATGAAATCGCAATCGCTCGCTCGCTTTATGCTAAGTACATAGGAACCTGACTAAAAGATGATCAGAAGACAACGCCTCGCAATCATTGCAGCATTACTTTTCACTCTTTTTATGTTTCCCGTGCAGGCCGGCCAGCCCGCAGTTTGGGAGACGAGTGGGCGTACGGAACTGTTAAGGGGCGACGCGCGCGGCGTGTCGATCACCGACACCGGCGTTCTGATGCTCGCGCCAAAGCTCAACGAAGTTTTTAATACGCAACAGACTTATGTCTGGTCCAGTGCAGTCGACAACCAGGGCAATGTGTTTCTTGGTACCGGACACGACGGCAAGATCTACAAAGTGCCGAGCACCGGCAGTGGTTCGCTGCTTTACGACGCTGCGGAGCTTGACGTAACGGCCCTCGCAATCGGACGTGATGGAGCGGTCTATGCGGGAACATCACCGGACGGCAAGGTCTATCGCATCACCGCCGATGGAAAGGCCGACGTCTATTTCGATCCTGGCGACAAGTACATCTGGTCGTTGGCCGTCATGAGCGATGGCTCACTCGCGGTGGGCACAGGCGACAGCGGCAAGCTCTATCGAGTGCGCGCAGCGGGAGCGTCTCCCGAATCGTCTTTGCTGGTCAGCACAAATCAAACGCACGTCATCTCACTCGCGGTCACGCCACAAGGAGATCTGATTGCCGGCACTGACTCGGGCGGCCTGGTCCTGAGAGTTTCTCCTGAAGGAAAGACCTTTGCTCTATTCGATACGCAACTGCGAGAGATTCACGCGCTCGCACCCGCGGCTGATGGGTCGATCTATGCGCTCGCGCTGAGTGATGCAGCGGCGAGTGGACGCGCGACTTCGGCGCCTCAGGTTACGACCGCACAACCTACGGAAGGTGCAACTGCAAGCACTACAGTAACAATCACACCAATTGACGAGAGTGGTGCGCCGATCCAGGGTCAAACAGGACAATCACGCAGTCGCAACGACGTCTCAAACGCTCGCAGCGCGGTGTTTCGGATCCTTCCTGATGGGGCAACCGATACTGTTTGGAGCTCAACGACTGTAACTGCTTTCGCGATCGCACCGGCATTGCAACCGGGTAGTGTGCTCATCGGCACGGCTGACAAGGGACGGATTTACTCAGTCACTAACGATGGTCGCGACACGCTTCTCCTGCAATCTCCTGAGGGACAGATCTCTTCGTTATTAGTAAGGAACAACCAGATCTACGCAGCCTCGAGTAATCAGGGAAAACTTTTCCGTTTTGGAAGTGAGCTCGTTAGTGAAGGCACCTTCGAATCGCCCGTTAGGGATGCGAAGTTAACCGCATCATGGGGACGCATCTGGTGGCGCGGCGCGGGATCGGTCGAAGTGCAAACTCGTAGTGGCAACGGTGAGCGTCCTGACGCAACCTGGAGTGACTGGAGTGCTGCTTATCGAGATCCTGAAGGCAATCAGATCTCGAGTCCGCGAGCACGTTTCATTCAATGGCGTGCGACAGTTCGTGCTTCCAACTCGACGGCAACGCTATCGTCGATAGAAGACGTGAGTGTTGCTTATCTTCCGCGTAACGTCGCGCCTGAAGTGCTCTCGATAACTGCGTTACCGATCGGAGTCGGGCTGCAGCAGCTTGCACAGGTGTCAGTAGATCCCAATGTTGAGTCGTCGGGATTGGATCCATCGGTGTTTGGACCAGTGGCCCAGGTTCCGCCGCGACGTTTCTACCAGCGCGGTGCGCGCTCGTTTCAATGGCAGGCGGAGGACCGCAACTCCGACACGCTCGAATATGCGATCTATTACCGCGCGTTAAATGAGCAGACGTTCAGGCTCTTGAAAGACAAGCTGCGAGATAACTTCTACACGATTGATGGGGCGACGCTCGCGGATGGCCGTTACATCATCAAAGTTATTGCTTCGGACGCGCCTGACAACCCGCCCGGACAAAAGCTAACCGGGGAGAGGTTGAGTGAACCGGTGGACATCGACAACACGCCGCCGGTCGTAAAAACGATGGGCCAGCCGCAAATAACGAGAGACTCAGTTAAGGTAGTTTTTTCCGTTGACGATGCCACGGGCAAGATTAAAAAGGCGGACGCGAGTCTGGACGGAGCCACATGGATCCCTGTCTTTCCGGACGACGGAATTGCGGATAGCGGTCACGAGGTCTACACCCTCGACTTCGCCGCCCTTGGACCGGGCGAGCACACAATCTCGATCCGAACCTTTGACACCAGCGGCAACATTGGCACCCTGAGCGTCACCGTCCGCCGTTAGGTGCCACAAAAAGGCACAAAAGCACAAATGATTTATTCATTGGGAGGCGCCCACAGAAACCCGAGAGAACATTGGACGCCTCTAATGAATATGCATATGTGCCTTTTGTGCCTCTTTGTGGCTATTCGTCTTCGTGGCACTTGCGCACGATAAGGTGCGGCTCAATTCGAAACCGTGCGAATTTCCGCCCATTTTGTTAGACTCTTCAGCCAAAATCACGTGGCACCTGTCTTGCTGCCTCTGGGGTCAGCGCATCTCTTTCTCCCTCCTGCGCCGAACTTGGCAAGAGGAGAAAAGGCTGAAAATGATTAGGCTAATGAGAGAATTACTGGTGATAGCGATGATCGGCGTGGTGTCCGTCGGCGCGTTTGCCCAGAAGAAAGACGACAAGCGACCGCCCAAAGAGCCCGCGAAGGTCATTACAAATGACCAGAAAAATCAGCGGCCGCCGCGGAACAACGATCAGAAACCTCCCAAGCAGGGCAAGCGCAACCGTCCAGACTAAAGCCCACAAGGCATCAATTAATAAGACACCTTAACCACACGAGAACCTAATCCGAGGATTAGGTTCTTTGTTATTGGGCATGCGACGCGCCACCGGTTTCCTGTTAATCTGTACATTTTTCAGATGCCGGCAACCAGACCATCTCGCTTACTAGTCGTCCTTGCTTTCGCCGCCGTCTATATTCTTTGGGGTTCAACTTACCTCGGCATTCGCCTCGCTATTGAAACTCTGCCGGGGTTTTTGATGGCAGGCACACGTTTTACCCTCGCCGGTGTAATCCTTCTCACATGGTCTCGACTCAAAGGCGAACGGTTTGTGTCGTCGGTGAGTCAATGGCAGAAAGCACTGATCGTTGGCGGGCTGCTATTGCTTTGTGGCAATGGCGGAGTGACGTGGTCGGAGAAGCATGTCGCTACGGGACTGGTAGCACTGCTCGTTTCCACGGAGCCGCTTTGGGTAGTGATTTTAAATTGGATAATTACTCGTAAACGTCCTAACTCGAAAGTGTTGCTCGGTATCCTGATTGGACTGGCCGGTGTATCGATGCTCGTGAGCGATGGATTGTCGCGAGGAAATGGTAACTCGTCGTGGTTGGGTTTAGTTGGTGGTGCTGTGGTGATTCTGGCTGCGTTTGGTTGGGCGGCTGGTTCGGTCTATTCGAATCGACATCCAATCGGTGCTTCGACGTCGATGGCGTCCGGCATGCAGATGTTTAGTGGAGGGTGTTTGCTTTTGATCTTTGCGCTGTTGTGGGGCGATGCCGGTCGTTTGAATCTCGCTAATGCCTCGTGGACTTCGATTGGCGCGTTCTTTTACCTGCTTGTATTTGGCTCGCTCGTTGGTTTCACTGCTTACAGTTGGTTGTTGAACAACGTCACGCCTGCGATGGCGACCACTTACGCATATGTGAATCCGGTGGTAGCCGTGTTTTTAGGTTGGCTGATCGCCGGAGAACCTCTCACACGTCGAATGTTGTTGGCCGCTGCAGTGATTGTAAGTTCAGTGATACTGATCACGACGTTCAGTCAAGAACCCGGCCCTGCAATTCACGACTCCCAATGCCCCACGCCCCCATGTACATAACTAATCTGTGTAATCTGTGGATTCTATGAATAGATTCCAGCAGCTAGAGAAGCAGATTGCGCGCCTTGAACGTCGGGCCGATCAGCTCAACGTGATCAGTGGTAAGTATTGGACCGCGCGCAGAATTGTTTTTATTGCCGGTGCGCTGTTGGCCCTCGCGTTCTGCAACTTCGCAGGCACAAAGTCAGCGTGGTTCGTTGGGGCTCTGCTCGGGATTGTGTTCACGATCGTCACCGTTTTTCATACGAGAGTGCGAGACAGTCTCACGCGCAACGGGCTTCTGATTGAAATCAAACAGGTCCAGATAGCCCGTATCCAGTTGCAGTGGGAACGCCTGCCGGCAACAGACGAGTCCAGACATCCCGACGCAAGCCATCCTTTTGAAACCGATCTCGACATCACCGGCGAAAGATCGTTGCACCGGCTCCTCGATTGTGCCGTCACGAGAGAGGGTAGCGAGCGCTTGAGATCCTGGCTGCTGAGTCCTCGTCCTGATGCGCAGCTAATTTCTCACCAACAAAAGCTGGTGCAAGAGTTGAAGGGCCATTCTCTATTTCGCGACAAGCTGCAACTCCTCTCCGCCGTTGCGCGACTAAACACAACCGGTCCGGCGCCATCGAAACGTGGTTCGAGCCATTGGAATTCAAAGGTACTCGTCGATTGGATTGAACGAACTGGACCAAAGCGTTCTTTGTTACCGACACTCGTGCTTCTATCGATTCTGGCGGCCCTCAACATAGCCAGCATCGTCCTCTGGGGTCTCGAGCTGATTCCACGAATCTGGCCGTTTGTCTTGCTGATCTACATCGGTGCTTCGTACTCGCGGCAATCGCTGATCGCAGGTGCGTGGGGCGAACTCCAGGAGCTGGAAAAAGCCCTGACACATTTCCAAGTTGTTTTTAGATACCTGGAATCGCGCAGCTATAAAAAGACACCCGCCCTCGCGGAGATTTGTGCCTCGTTTGCAGAAGAGGGCAAGAAACCTTCGATTGAGATGAGACGATTGGGACGCCTGGCCGCAGCGTTGGGTGTCCGCACCAATCCGCTTCTGCATTTATTGTTTCATCTCGTGGTGCCGTGGGATTTCATCTTTACTTACCGGCTCGAGCAGGTAAAGAAAGAAATCGCGCACCTTTTGCCTCGCTGGCTGGATGCGTGGCACGAGCTTGAAGCTTTGAACTCACTCGCAAACTTTGCCTATCTGAATCCGCATTACGTCTTTCCGAAGTTGATTGCAGAAGAAGATTGCTTTGCTGCTCGCGACTTGGGCCATCCTTTGCTGAAGCCTGATTCGAAAGTGTGTAACGACTTCGCGTTGGACCGTGAACACAGGATCGTGATACTCACGGGTTCAAACATGGCAGGCAAGAGCACACTTCTCCGAACCATTGGAGTCAATCTTTCTCTCGCTTATGCCGGAGCGCCTGTGAATGCGTCGCACTTACAGACTTCACTGTTTCGTCTGTTCACGTGCATCAAGGTAAGCGACTCCGTTCAGGATGGACTTTCGTATTTTTACGCCGAAGTAAAACGGTTGCAGGCACTGCTTGGAGCGACGAAGATCGATGACAGGTTCCCAGTGCTGTTTCTCATTGATGAAATCTTTCGCGGCACAAACAGTCGTGAGCGGTTGATCGGAAGCCGATCGTACATACGTACTTTGTCGGAAGGGCCGTCAATGGGTTTGATCGCGACTCACGATCTCGAACTGATCAAATTGGCTGATGAAATCGAGGGAGTAACAAACTATCACTTCCGCGAAGAAGTGCACGACGGTCGAATGGTTTTTGACTACCGTTTGCGACCAGGACCATGTCCGACAACCAACGCATTGAAGATCATGAGGCTTGAAGGGTTGCCGGTGGAAGCGTAATCTTTCACAGATTACACAGAGGAGTTAGGTTCATGAAGAATATGATCACGCTGTGCCTCGCACTGCTCACAATAGCTCTTACTGCTGGTGCGGAATTGAACTCGTCGTCCGCGGCAGGCGTTGCGAGCGCTCGTTTCGATATGACCTATCCAGCGAGTGCAAGCAAGGACGGGTTGGATGGACGTCTCCTGTTATTGATTTCGACCAATAACGAACGCGAGCCGCGTCTTCAGATCAGCGAAGATCTAATCACGCAACAGGTCTTTGGCATCGATGTTGACGGTTGGAAAGCCGGCGAAACAAAGACTGTCGATCAAAACGCTTTTGGGTATCCGGTGCGCAGCATGGCAAACATTAAACCTGGTGAGTACTGGGTACAGGCGCTGCTGCATCGTTACGAAACTTTCAAACGCTCGGATGGTCATACGGTTAAGTTGCCCATGGACCGCGGCGAAGGCCAGCAGTGGAACCGCGCTCCCGGCAATCTTTACAGCACGCCGAAGCAGATCCGTATTGATGCCAGTACCTCGTCAATCTCGATCACGCTTGACAAAGTGATTCCGCCAATCGAGCCACCAAAAGACACAAAATACATCAAGCACATCAAGATTCAGAGTGAACGGTTAACGAAGTTTTGGGGACGTCCGATGTATCTCGGCGCGCACGTCTTGTTGCCCGAAGGATTCGACTCACATCCGGAGGCGCGTTATCCACTTGTCGTTTTCCACGGTCACTTTCCCGCAGACTTCGGCGGTTTTCGCGAGACACCGCCAGATCCGAATTTGAAACCGGATTACAATGCACGCTTCAAACTATCAGGTTACAACCGCATCGTGCAGGAAAATGCTTATCAGTTTTACAAAGAGTGGACTGGTCCAAACTTTCCGCGCTTCATAATCGTCGAGATCCAGCACGCTAATCCGTATTATGACGACTCCTATGCCGTCAACTCAGCCAATCTCGGTCCATATGGCGACGCGATCACCTACGAACTGGTTCCCAAGATTGAGAAGCGTTTTCGTGGCATTGGCAAGGGTTGGGCGCGCTTTCTCTACGGCGGATCGACTGGCGGATGGGAAGCAATGGCAGCGCAGGTGTTCTATCCGGAGGAATACAACGGCGCTTGGATCGCCTGTCCCGATCCGATCGATTTCCGCGCGTACACGGTCGTCAATATTTATGAGCATGAGAATGCGTATTATGCGGATTCGCCGTGGAAGCGAATGCCACGTCCTGGCAAGCGGAATTATCTTGGCGAACTCTCGGCGACCGTGGAAGACATGAACCACATGGAGTTGGCACTCGGTACAAATAGTCGATCGGGTGGGCAGTGGGACATCTGGCAAGCGGTTTACTCACCAGTCGGGAGCGACGGTTATCCGAAAGCAATCTGGGACAAGTTGACAGGAAAGATCGATCGTTTGGTCGCCGAGTACTGGCGAGAGAATTACGATTTGGGTTACATCCTCAAGCGCGATTGGGCCAAACTCGGTCCGAAGCTGGAAGGCAAGCTGCACATCTACGTCGGCGAAGCTGACAACTACTTTCTTAACAACGCAGTGTATTTGGTCGAGGACTTTTTAAAGAGCACTAAGAACCCGTATTACGGTGGCGAAGTTGATTACGAACCGCGTGCGGAGCACTGCTGGAACGGCGATCACACCCGGCCGAATGCGATCTCGCGACTGAGGTACCACCAGTTCTACGCACCGAAGATTGTCAAGAGGATTTTGAAGAGCGCGCCACCCGGAGCTGACGTAAAGAGCTGGCGCTACTAGATTCTTTCTATCTCCACAGCATCATCTCTACTTCAGGTTCTTCATGATTTCTATGTGGGCTTCGAGGATGCCGGTTGCTTGTTCGGGATCGGGATCCAGAGACCAGTCGCCATGATCCCATGTGCCACCGAGAACGATGCCGTCGCGACGCGGAAACATGTAGCCACTGCTCAAGTAGCAGTAATCAATCTCCGGCTGTGGCAGTAGTATTTCCAACTGTCCGCGCACTGGACTCAGTTCTTCATCGCCAAAGAGGGCGCGTGAGCCAAGGCCGGTACAGTTGAAAATAACAGGCTCTCGCAATCGCGCCAGCTCCTGTTTACGGCGAAACTCCTTCACAACAACTCTGCCGCCCGCGATGTAAAAGTCGCGCAGCAACGCGCTCAGATAGATCGACGGCTCGATCAGCATCGTCGAATACTGTCGCACAAAAGGGAAGCCGAAGTAGTTTGCGGGATCTCGATGCGTCTCGATTTGCGGATAAAGATCGTTGCCACCGGGTAGTTCGCGCTGTAGTGACAACTCGTGATTGCTGAACTCAAATGTATCTATCCAGTGAACGCCATACTCAGGGCCCACGAGCAATTGAAAGGCTCGATTTGAAATTCGACACGCCTGGCGAAACTGTTCATTGAACTTCGGCGTCATCGTTTCAAAGACAGACGTTGGCGCCCACGACGCGCCGGCAATGTTTGATGTTGTGTCCGGCGGAAGATCCTTCGCATAAATGGTTACAGTACCAGGACCATTCTGAAATCGACGTTGTAACAGTCGTGCTGTAGAGAGACCGCTTACTCCGCAGCCAAGCACAGCGAAATGTGTTGGCCGTGCGCTTTTGCGCGCGATGAGGAAGTCTCGCGCCAGGTCGACCGCGAGCGACGCAGTGCCCCATGAAAGTGTGACGCCACCGCCGCCGTGTCCGTAGTTGTGAACAAGCAGCTTGTTTCCGAAGCGTTGCGCATTAACCACGAAACCGCTCGGACGATACGGCCTTAGTCCAACGACCTCGCGAATAACTCGATTGCGTGCGACCTTCACGGGTGCGAAACGCCGCTTCGTATCGAAAGCCAGCGCCGGACGCAGTGCCAGCAACGCCGCGCTGGTCGCTGCTCCGCCCAGAAAACCGCGTCGATTGATCAGTTTGTTCACTGACAACGCAGATTACGCAGATTTACTGTTCTGCGCAATCTGCGTAATCTTTGGACATGGATTCCTTTCCGGAATGGCTCGTGCCGATGGCGGCGACTCTGACTCAGGAGCGTTTCAGTGGGCCGGAATGGCTATTCGAGCAGAAGTTTGACGGCATCCGCCTGCTCGCTTACAAAAAGGGAAACGACGTTCAGTTATTTTCGCGTAATCATCTGCCGCAGCACATTCCACCTGTACAACACGCAATCGAACGCTTGCCGCATCAGGAGTTGATTCTTGACGGCGAGATCACATGGCCGGGTGGCAGGGTCAAGTATCACGTGTTTGACATCATGTGGATTGACGGACGTAACGTGACAACACTGCCGCTCGAAGAACGTCATGAGTTGTTGGCCCAACTACCCTTTGAGGAGCCACTTCATAGTGTAGTTGTCGTCGAAGATGCATCACCGTGGGAACGTGCTCAGCGAGAAGGCTGGGAAGGTGTGATTGCAAAGCGACGCGGATCGATCTACGAGCATCGCCGGTCTAAAGAATGGCTGAAGATGAAATGCGAGTTGTCGGAGAATTTTTTGGTGGGCGGTTTTACGGATCCACAGGGCAAACGTGTCGGACTCGGAGCGCTTCTTGTCGGTTACAACAAAGATGACGACTTCGTTTACGCGGGAAGAGTTGGCACTGGTTTCGACACCAAACTATTACTGGACCTGCGTGCCCGACTCGACAAGCTCGAAATAGAAAAGTCTCCGTTTACTCAAGCGGTCGGTCTACCGCGTGTCCGTGCGCACTGGGTGAAGCCGGAGATCGTGGTCCAGGTCGGTTTCATCGAGTGGACGGTGCACGGCAAACTGCGCCATCCCCGTCTACTCGCCGTCGTTGAATGATCACTCATCCTGAAAAGATTTTGTTTCCCGAGGAGGGAATTACTAAAGGCGAGCTTGCGTCGTACTACGAGGCGATTGCGCCCGTCATGCTGCCGCATCTGCGCCGGCGACCGATCACGATGGAACGTTATCATCGTGCATCGGCTCGCCGGGATTTTTTCAGAAAGACGTGTCGAAAGGTTTTCCTGACTGGCTGGAGCGTGTCGAAGTGCCGAAACACGGCGGCACGGTCCATCATCCCATTGCAAACGACACTCGCTCGCTCCTTTGGCTTGCGAACCAGAACAGCATCACGATTCACGTTTGGCCCTCGCGCACTCCGAATTTGTACAACCCGGATATTTGTATCTTCGATCTCGATCCGTCAAAAGAAGACGATCTTGACACGTTACGAGCAGCGGCGTTGCTGTTGCGAGAGCTGCTCGACGAATTGGGTCTGCCGAGCTGGATCAAAACTTCCGGTTCGAAAGGATTTCACATTGCCGTTCCACTTGATGGTAAGACTGACTTTGGCGAAGTGGCCCGTTTCGCTCACACGGTCGGAAGAGTTCTGGTGAACCGCGATCCCGATAACTTGACGCAGGAGTTCCACAAAGTTGATCGCGCCGGGCGCATTCTCGTGGATACTGGTCGCAATGGTTACAGCGCGACGTATGCAGCTACCTACACAGTGCGCGCCAAACCAGGCGCGCCTGTGTCTGCGCCTTGCACCTGGGAAGAAATTGAAAGAGGGGAAGTTGGGCCAAAGACGTTCACTTTACGAACGATGGCCCAACGCATCGCAGCTACCGGCGACTTATGGTCCGATCTTCTGAAGAAAAACGCATCCTTGAAACACGCCCTCAATCGTCTTAGCAAATCCGTATAATCCGCGTCCTAATTTCCTTCGTAAGCGCGCTGCAACGGTTCGATGTCAATCCTGTCCATTTGCAGCATCGCCTCAGTCACTCGCTTTACTTTCTGCGGATCGCTGTCACTCATCAGCTTGCCCAGCTCAGTCGGCACGACCTGCCACCACAAACCAAACTTGTCTTGCAGCCAGCCGCAGCGCGACTTCTTACCGCCCTCGGACAGTCGTTCCCAGAAGTATTCGACTTCGTCTTGCGTCTCACAGTTAACAACAAACGAAATCGCTTCGTCGAACTTGAATCTTGGACCACCGTTCAGCGCGACGAACTTCTGTTCTTCGATCTGAAACTCGGCGACCATGACAGTGCCCTTCGGACCGGGACCGGCGTCGCCATATCTCGAAACACTGAGGACTTTTGAATTCTTGAAGATGGAAACATAGAAATTCGCGGCTTCTTCGGCATTGTTATCGAACCACAAAAACGGCGTGATCTTTTGCATTAGTGTGCTCCTTAAAGTGGTCTTTCACCTTCTAATCGAACGGCGAGACTTCAGATCGACATGGAAAAAAATTATTTTGCTGAGCGTTCGAGATGGCCCCGTCCCCACAGTCGAACGTCTTCGACGAGTGGCAACACTGACCGGCCATAGTCCGTGAGTGAGTACTCGACGGGTGCGGGAACTGCGCCTTTAGGGTCGCGGTTCACGAGTCCATCGTTAATCAATTCACGTAATTGCTGGGTGAGAACCTTTTGCGAGATGCTCGGCATCGCTTTTCGCAGGGCCGCGAAATGTTTTGGGGATTCCGCTAACCAGTAGAGAATTATCAACTTCCATTTGCCGCCGATGGCCGCGAGCGCGGCGGTGAGTGGGCAGCCTTCGACCGGATTGGGCCGGACGCGGGGTTGATGGTTACCGGAAAGTGCCTTCTTGCTGGCGCTCATAAGTCGGTTTACAGTCCTTCTCGACAACAGAATTTGGAGGTTAAGGATGATAGTAGAAGTCCGCAGCTATCGGATCAAGCCCGGCAAGCGTGAAGAGTTCATCAAGTTATTTGAAACTCGTGCAATACCCGGTCAGCGCACGTATGGAATGAAGGTTACTGGTCCATTTCTCGATGTCGAGAACCCGAACAAGTTTGTATTCTTGCGCAGCTTTCCTTCGCTGGAAGAACGCGAGCGTATGAGGGATGCGTTTTACGGTGGGGAGTTGTGGAAGAACGAGCTGGAAGGACTTGCGATGCCGTTGTTGGAGAGTTACGACGTAATACTGTGCGAGGCGTCAGAGGGATGCGTGTTTGATATTCAATAAGATCACGTTTTCGAGAGTGCGTAGACGACGATCTGTTGGGCCTTCGGCTTCGACGGTGCTAGCATTCGTTGAGCTCATGATCCCGAATTCATCTTCTCTCAGGATCGACGTCAGTCTGCGGTCCACTGCTCGTTGTAGTTTCGGAAATTCGTCCGTGGTCGCTTCGAGTGGAAGATACACGATTAGATCGAGGTGCTGCATTGCTTCGGATACGGATTCCAGCACGGCGTCAGCACTTTGTGGATCGAGTGCGTGGATGTAAGCAAGAAAGTCGACCGGGCATCGCTCATAAATCACATTCTCTCCCGGTGCGTGTTGGTGCAAGCGATCGATGTTGAATTCTAATTGTCTTCGAAAGTCCTCCACGCACGGTTCCGCCGCAAACTCCTCTCCCAAATCCTCCACCAACACTGTGTACGGCTCCGGCTCGTGAACAAACTCCGGATGTCGCAGCAGAAACTCGTCGATCAGTGTCGACTTGCCGACGCCATGTGTTCCGGAAACCGCGACTCTCATTTGTGAATAAAAACCCACGCATTAACGCCAGATCTCAACTGAGCCCTCACACGTCCATAACCTTCAGGTTCATACGCATCCGCTTGTTCAAGTTCATTTCTGGTGACCTTGAGTACGACGCCTTCGACGACGTCTGAAGACGTGCCGGTGAATTGGAGGTTGCGATGATCTGCAGAGCCGCTCTTGGCCACGAAGTCTTCGTCAGTGATTGTTATCCCCACGACTTTGTATCCCGGCAGAGCGTCGCGCGTGCTGTCCAATTTGCGCCCAAACGTGTCGAGTTGAACTTCCTCGAGTTGAAGAGTTCCATAAGAAAACAGATTCTCGGTTGCTTCTTTTGAACTCATGGACTTCTCCAGCCGACTCGCGAATTCACCTTCGTTCGATGGGAGCAAGCCAAAGCAAACTAAAACGGGCGACATTCGTCGCCCATTCTTTAATTAAATCTTGGTGCCCGCTAGTAGATTCGAACTACTGACCCCTCGCGTGTGAAGCGAGAACTCTACCACTGAGCTAAGCGGGCTGTAATCAATAACTTACAGTGGATGCAACAGTAGGATAGACCAGTCATCCAGCCGAAGTTTTGATTGATTGGGACGCATCTTAAACCATGTGTGCTCGCTTGCGCCAGCGGTAGAAGCAATCTAGTTAATGCCCACTGGTTAGTCCCGATAAATGTTGGTCAATTAGTAGATGCGGTTCGAGTTATAAAGTGGAGTTTAATTTGCGCGTAGGTGCCCAAGTTCTTCCCGAATGCCCACTTGCGTTCTAACCCTGACAAGAGGAGACTGCTGTTCATGAGAAAAATAGAAATTCATTACTGCTCGGTGTGACTGATTAAAAAAGCGATGGCTGCCAGTGTGGCGGCTCAACTGTCGAAAGAGAATGACCTCGAGGTGGAAACAGCCAAAGGCGGTTTGGGTGAGTTTAGCGTTTCGATCGATGGGCAAAGGTCATTGACACGAATCGTTTGTGGTATCCCACACCGGGTAAAGTGGTCGCCAAGGTCCGAAAGTTGTTAGCCGGGCAGCCTTCGTGAGGTGTCGTTCATCATGTCGACGTGGCAGTAGGATCTGCTTGATTCGAGTGCGTTTCATTTCCACTTAGTAAGAATCTCTTCACGTTGAAAATTCTTTAGGTTCAGCCTCAGCAGAAACAGTGTCAGCAACACCACCACCACGCAAGCAATAGCAACGGCGGCCATGCTTATGGTGGTATTGTCAACTTAACTCAAGAAGAAACAAGAATAGGGAATCAGACAAGATGAATCGCCGTTCGTCATCTAGTCAATTAACAATCGCCTTGACGCAGATCACCTGTTCCCATATGGTGAACCTCGATTTCATCACTGCTCGGTAAGCGCTAGCTCTGTACAGATGTCTTCCCACTCGGAAGTGTGAGGTAATGATTCCGAAGGCCGAGAGAAAACGCTGCGCGTGGCCCCGGTGACTTGAATCGTCATCACACGCTCGCGCAATCTAGTTGGCTGATGTGAATTCTCGGCTCGATTGTTCTGATACTTCTGCTGGAAGTGTTCGACGCTCGGCATCACTTCAGCTGTCGCCGCACTGTAGCCTCAGCTTGTCTGTGACGATCACCCGTGGGACATAGCGCAAGGTTTTTAGCAGCTTGCGAAAGAATTTCTTGGCCGCTTTCTTATCTCTGTGGCTCTGGAGGAGGACGTCCAATACGTCGCCATCCTGGTCTACTGCCCGCCATAAGTAATGCACGCGTCCGTTGATTCTGAGAAACACCTCATCCAAGTGCCATTGGTCGCCCGGCCGAGGAGACTTGTGGCGCAAGCCTTTGGCGTAAGTCTGACCGAACTTAAGACACCATTCTCGAACTGTCTCGTAAGAGAGTGCAACGCCACGCATCGCTAACATTTCTTCCACATCACGGAAGCTCAGGGCGAAGCGAAAATACAACCAAACGCAATGACTGATGATCTCGGTAGGAAGCGATGACGATGGTAAAGAGAAGCGGAGGTGCTCATCAGTGCAGTATGCCGCATGAGCAGTCTGATCTCATCCTCCGCCAGTTAACCTGACAATACCGTAGGAGGAGATCCCTAAAGGTTTGCGCCTCCATTTATGGACGCTGGATTTTCGGAACTACTTTTCGTTGGTTTTCTGCCCAGTCGCTAATGTGTGCTAACGCACAGACCCCGCAACAGAAGCCTTTTACTCTGGTCCATCCAACCTAAGGGCCACTGCTCGGAAACGAGCAACACCGAAAGGCTTCCCCAATGCGATCCACAAAAGGGCGTATCCTCTGTACTGAGGATGATGTTGATACCCGCGAGTTGATTGATTTTGTCCTAACCCAGTATGGCTATGAGGTAGTCTGCTCAGGAAGCAACGTTCAGGCTATTGATCTAGCAAAAACCCAAAACTTTGATCTGTATCTGGTAGACAACTGGATGCCTGGTCTTTCCGGTACGGAGCTTACCGAAAAGTTACGCCAGTTCGATCTAAAGACACCCGTTCTCTTCTACTCAGGAGCGGCGTACGAGACTGACCGGGAAGCAGCTCGCGTTTCGGGTGCTCAGGGATACTTGGTTAAGCCCGCAAACGGCGACCAGTTGATAGCCGAAGTGACACGACTGATCGCGGAATCCAAAACTACCTCACCTGTCGAGATCGCTGCGTAATCGCGGAGGATGGTGGCGGGGGGATACACAAAAGCAAACCAGGAGGAAATACAATCATGAAAAGACAAATTTCAATCATTAAATCACTCGCGATAGCAATGACTCTAACAGGCCTTCTCGTCGCGACTTCGGTGCAAGCACAGGAGACCGAGAAGAGCCTGTACGAACGGCTTGGCGGCGTCTTCGCCATCGCCGTAGTAGTTGACCACTTTAGCGACGCGATTGTGAAGAACCCGATCGTGGGAAAGAATTCGAAGAACCCAGCCCTCAGGAAATGGCACACGCAGAACTTGGGCAGGTTGCCCGGACTCAAGTTCATGCGAACCCTTTGGGTCTGCGAGGTCACAGGCGGGCCGTTCAAATTCTCGCCAACAAAGCCGGGTAAAACTCATTTGGGCCTTGAGGAGGCGCATCGTGACCTGAAGATTTCGCCGGCGGAATTCGACGAGGTCGCGGCCGAGCTAGGGCGCTCGCTTGACTTCGCTAAAGTGCCTGCCCGTGAGAAGGCAGAAGTTCTCGCCGCGTTCGCAGCGCATAAGGACGAGGTAACGGCTGGCTACAAGGAGAAGTGATTACCCGCCAAGGGCGTCAACCAAAGTCAATTCGTTGCCGGATGGCGGGCACTTATGTCTTGCTTGATGTGATAGAGGGACGCGGCGATTTGTGAGACGCTTGCTGCACGCGTGCCCCTCGCTAGCAACAATCGCTCGCGACGGCGGCTAAGAGCACGTATCAAAAGCGTTAGTGAGAGTTTATAGCCTCCCCGTCGCCCGCCCAAGTTCCTGATTTCATCGATCCAAGCCCGCCGAGTGCTGCTGAACTAATCCCTGCGCTCGACGAGAGCATCGCGAAAGCGAAGCGGGTTCTCGGCGGCATGGATGACGCTACGATAATGGCGACGTGGCGGATGATGCACGGCGAACGTGAAGTGTTCGCGTTGCCGCGCTTGGCGCTCTTGCGGTCGATCATGCTGAACCACTGGTACCACCATCGCGGCCAATTGACGGTGTATCTGCGCGAGTTGAACATTCCCATCCCCTCTATATACGGCCCGAGCGCGGACGAGAATCCATTCGCCTGAAGCGATCTCGTCATTGCGATTTTGGTGGGCAGCCCAAAACGGTTGACTGATTCTGGGCATAACTCGAATGAGTTTGTTCACTAACTAATATCACTAAGAAGCCATTCGTAAGATTTCAATGAGAGCCAAAACTTTCCGTCCCGGTTCCCCCCGCAGAAAGGTCTGCAATTTGGTGGCTGCGCTGGATTCCGACCGTCGTCCTCACTCTACTCATCCTCTATTTTCTGTACATCGTCGGGAGCGTCGCCCTGGTGCCTGTACTCGCGTCGTTCGCACTGGCCTACCTACTAAACCCCGTCGTCAGTCAGGAAGAGAAGCTTGGGCTTTCGCGTCCCATTGCGACCGCGCTCGCTCTGCTGCTGGTCACGCTCGCGGTGGTCGCTTTTCTTGCCTTTGTCATTCCAGATCTCTGGGAACAAAGCACTGACGCCGTTCAGAAAATCTTGCGTAATTTCACGCCGGAAAACGCCGCCCGACAGCGCGACACACTACGACGCTATTCGCCCGCCCTCGATCGCATGGCGGGTAACCGGATCGAACAGTTCATGCGCAACCCCGCCGAATCGATAGGCTCGCCGGCTCTGCTAGCGGCGGGTGGTCTATCAGGTTTTCTCTCGACCGCCGTTGCATCACTGGACCTACTTGTTGTCCCGTTCTTTGTTTTTTACATCTTGATAGACTTCGGTACGTGGCGAGATTCGATGGAGGATTTGATTCCGCCGCGCTTTCGCGACACCTTTAGCCGACTCTTCGATGAGGTTGGGCGCATCCTCGCAGCCTACACCCGTGGACAGCTTTTCATTGCACTTTGTATGGCCGTCTTGTATGCCATCGGCTTTGCCGCGCTCGGGGTACCGGCATGGGCGGGCATCGCTGCTCTGGCGGGACTTCTGAACGCGATTCCTTACGTCGGGACGTTCCTGGGTCTCGCACTCGCTACCGCTTTTACGCTGGCCGACGGAGGCGGGCTCTGGCGTATCGGAGGCATTGTAGGCGTATTTGTGCTTGTGCAGATTATCGAAAGCTACATTCTCACGCCACGTATTCTCGGCCGTCGTTTGAGTTTGCATCCGATGGCTGTTTTTCTTGGTCTACTTATCGGGGGCAAGCTCTTCGGTCTACTCGGCATCATCCTCGCAGTGCCTACCATTGCCGTCGCCAAGGTTTTCTTGAAGTTTCTCCGAGAACTCTACACGGGCTCATATTTTTATCACGCCGGAGACATCACGGCAGCTGAAGCTCCAAGTCTGGTTCTGGAGGAACGTCTGGCCGACGCTGCCGAAACAGTGCTTGCTGAACAGATCGGGTCTGACAGCGGCGACGGACTTCTCGCGCCGGATAGGAAGGATGACGATCCAATCGCGCTTGAGGATCCAAGCGGAGGATTCGCGGGCTCCTCTTAGGCGAGTTCGAAGAAGGTGGAATGAACAGAAAACTGAGAAGTCACGCCTCGACTCACTCGACTCCCCCGACTTTTTCGCGTGATTGCAAATCGTTCTACTCTGTCCTGCTGTGTACTGCGATATTCAGTCTACTGGTCCTACTCCCCAGCACACTGGCCGCCCAACACTTGACTGGCCGCATCAAGGGTACTGTTAAGGTCACTAGTGAAGCCACAGATGTGCCTCCGACTCTACTTATCGGGGCGCGGCTTACGCTTGTCAATCGTGACCTGCCGGAGCAACTTTTCAAGGTAGTCACTGACGATGTGGGCAATTTTATCTTTACCGATCTGCCAGCGGCGACGTTTGTGCTCACGGTTGAGGCCGATGGATTGGCCACCGTGAGGCGTGAAATCAGTCTGGCGTCCGGTGTAGGGCTGACCGTTGAAATCGTGATGAAAGCTACGATTTCCGAATCGGTTACCATTCTAGAGGAAGAGGGCTTGCTCAGTACGGCCGAAACGACCACCAGCAATACCGTTCGCTCCCAAACACTGAAGGATGTGCCGCTACGGGCAGAGAACTATCAGAGCGCGCCGTTGCTGACTCCCGGTGTTGTGCACGGAATGGACGGAGTAGACCACCAGAAAGGCGCCCGCGCAGGCCAGAGCGCTTACACAGTCAACGGAGTGGACATCACGGATCCTGTTACTGGAAACCTCGCCTTCGACATCCCGCTCGAAGCGGCAGCAAACGTAAGAACCGAAGAGAACCCGGCCTCGGCGGTGTTTGGCCGGCTTACGGGCGGCTCGACCGATCTCGAAACCAAAGGCGGCAGCAACAATTTCAAAGTCACCGCCGCGCGCTTCTTTCCAACTTTTCGCAATACATTCTCCGGCCAGATCGATTCATTTCGTCCGCGCGTTACGTTCAGCGGCCCTGTAGCCCGCGATCGTCTTTTCTTCCTGCAGTCCTTTGAGTACCGCTTCACACGCACTCGAGTGCCGAGCCTCGCTGCTCCGGGAGACGAGTCAACATCCGAGACCTTCAACTCATTCACGCAGTTCGATTTCAACATCAGCAAGACTAACAGCGCCAAATTCATCGCGGCATTTTTCCCGGAGAAGGTACGCTTCGCCGGACTCAACACTTTCCATCCGCAGCCGACAACATCGAATACGAAGAAGCGAGGCTTGCTCGTCTCCATCTCCGAACAGGCAATCTTCAAGGATGCCTCGTTTCTATCTTCCACCTTGAGCTACAAGACCTCTGACCTTGACGTCTTCGGGCAGGGGACGGCTCCGCTTGAGTTGTTGCCAGAAGGTAACACCGGTAACTATTTTGCCGACATCCGCAGGCAATCTGAACGGTTTCAGTGGCGGGAAATTTACTACGCGTACGGGCTTGAATTTCACGGTCAGCATTCCTTGAAGCTCGGCGGGGAAATTGATTATTCGCGCGTCACGGGTGTGTTCAACGAAAACTCGATACTGATCAGACGCCAAGACAAAACACTTGCCCAGCGCATAGAGTTCGGAGCCGCGGCCACGGTTTTGAGCAGTCTGAGCGAATTCACCGCCTTCGCGCAGGACCGGTGGGTCGTCAATAAGAAGCTTACGGTCGACGCCGGGGTGCGCTTCGACCGTGACCAGCTCGCCGGGCAGAACACCATCTCGCCGCGCCTTTCGTTTTTGTACCTGCCGCTTAAAAATCACGCCACGGTCATACGCGGCGGAGTCGGCCTCTTCTATGATCGCGCCCCGCTTAGCGTCGGCTACTTCACACAGCTTCCCGAGCGCACTGTTACGTCGTTTGCAGCAGACGGCATCTCGATAATTGACGGCCCGCGTCGTTTCGCCAACATAGTCGCAGCACGGTTGCGCAATCCACGCAGCGTCCGGTCGAGCCTGCAAATTGATTTCCCTATCATGAGCAGGCTGACGGGACGCATCGGCTATCTGCAACGCTCAACGACCGACGATTTCATCGTTGACAGCATTGACGCATCAGGCGGATCAAACGATGACGCCCTTGTGCTCAGCAACCTCGGCCGTTCGCAATACCGCGAGTTGCAGCTCGTCGCAATCTATGACAACCCGCGGACAGGCGCGTGGAACGCTACGTACGTGTGGTCCAAGGCTCGGGGCGATCTTAACTCTATTGATAACTTTCTCGGCGATTTTCCGGCGTTCGTAGTGCGGCGGAACGAGTATGGGCCACAGCCCTTTGACGCGCCGCACCGATTCCTTGCCTATGGCCAGTTGCGAATGCGCTACGATATCAACATCTCGCCCCTGGTCGAGATTCGATCGGGCTTTCCTTTCTCCTTCGTTGATGAACGCTTGGATTTTGTCGGCCCACGCAACCAGGCGGGGCGCTTCCCAACATTTCTGTCGCTCGCCGTGCAAGGCACGAAAGGTTTCGCCATACCAAAGGCCGTCCCCAGGATTGGAGGACGGCGAGCGCGAATCGGCGTGGCCGTTCTTAACGCCACTAACCACTTCAACCCCAGAGATGTGCAAAATAATATCGCCAGCCCGCAACTGGGCCAGTTTTTCAACAGCCTCGGTACGTCCGTGCGCGGCAAGTTCGAGTTCGACTTCTAAAAGGTGTAGATGTCACGCAGTTTGCGTCGCGGAAGCGAGGGGTCAACGAGATCGGTCTAACCGCCCGGAAGTGCTGTGGACGGTCGTCACCGCCGTCAGCTTCATTGCGCTGGCCGGGATGGGGCAAAGCCTTTGGGCGTCGTTGCAGCTGAGACAGCCCTCACTCGGATGGGAAGTGCAGTCGTTCCTCTGTACTGCTTTTGGCTTTGTGTGCTGGCGAACAGACCAACATTTCTAGTTGTCTTAATTGCAGATGATGGGTTAACCAGCCGCGCTATTCGTGAGCACCACCTTGAGTGCGCCCTCTTTAGCTGCGTTTCCAAATGTGTCGTACGCCCTCATGATGTCGTTCAGCGCGAAGCGATGAGTTACGAGCTTGCTCGGCTGTAGTTTGCCCGAGCGCACGACCTTTAGCAGCATCGGCGTTGTTACCGTGTCCACCAGTCGGGTGGTGATCGCGATGTTGCGGTCCCAGAGTTTCTCCAGGTGCAGTTCCACCGGTTTGCCATGGACGCCCACGTTAGCGATGCGACCGCCGGCCGCAACAATTGCCTGGCATATATTGAAGGTCGCGGGAATCCCAACGGCCTCGATCACCACATCGACTCCGGCCCCTTCCGTCAGGTCCAGCACGCGTTGGGCCGTGCGTCCATCCGAGCTATTGATCAGAGTAGTGGTGCCAAACTCCTTGGCGACCGCCAGCCGTTTGTCGTCCAAGTCGATCATGAAGATCGCGGCCGGTGAATAGAATTGCGCGGTTAGCAGAACGGCGAGACCCACTGGTCCAGCGCCCACTATTGCGACCGAGTCGCCAGGCTTAACTTCACCGTTCAGAACTCCGCACTCAAAGCCTGTTGGCAAGATGTCGCTGAGCATGACCATGGCTTCTTCATCGGCGTCGGCAGGGAAGTGGTAGAGACTCCCATCAGCGTGGGGAATGCGCACGTACTCGGCCTGAGTTCCGTCGATGGTGTAGCCCAGAATCCAGACGCCGTGCCGGCAATGCGAATACATACCCTTTTGCAAAAGTCGCACTTCAGACAGGCCGAGACGCACGAGATGATGACCTTGTCTCCCACCTGAAATTCCGAAACGCCGGCGCCTACTTGCTCGACTACCCCGATGCCCTCGTGGCCGAGAATGCGTCCATCAATCACCGCCGGGAGACCGCCCTTTAGAATGTGAAGGTCGGTTCCGCAGATCGTCGAAGTGGTAATCCGCACGATGGCATCGCCCGCATCCTGGATGATAGGGCGCGGCTTGTCCTCCCAAGCACGCTGAGCCGGACCGTGATAGACCAGCGCTTTCATGTTAGTGGCGGTGCTTAGAGGTGCGGCGCTCGCAGGCACGAGTGGTGGTTGTGAGTTGGTGTTGGGCTGAATCTTGGATGCGGTGCGCTCGAGTTCAGTGGTTGACATTGTTATCTCCTCGAAAACCGGGATTACGCTGTGTGACCAAACCGTTGAGTGAACTGGGACTTTAACGCTTACATCTTCATGTCCATCTTCTTCGTCATCTCCATCTTCTTACCTGGTTTGCGTCCACCATGCATCTTCGACATCATGCCGAAGTGTTTGAGCAAAGCGTTGGAGTGCGCTGCCACTCGCTTCGAGTCTGGCGTATCGGCCAGCACATCAGTCTCGAGCGCAGTGACCTGGTCCTTCACCATCGAGTGCTCTTTACCCATCTTCTCCATCATCGTCTGCATCTTGGCCTTCATCTCAGCGTTCATGCCGTCCATGTGTTTTTGGTGGATGGCGCTCTGCCACATACCTGCTATACTTTTCTCCAAGCTAATTGATTGTGCTTGCTCTGAGGCCTCACGGGTTTGAGTTTTCGTTTAGGGCAAGGCGTGGAGATCACCTAATGGCTACACGCACTCGACCGACTGAGCCAGTTGAAAATCGGCTGCTCGCCGCGCTTCCACGTGACGAGTATGAGCGCCTGCTCCCACAACTGCAGCAGGTTTCATTTGATCTCGGGGAAGTTGTTTACGAATTCGGCGGACAGCTTGATTATGTCTATTTCCCTACCACGGCAATCGTCTCTTTGCTCTACACCATGGAAAATGGAGCGAGCGCCGAAATGGGTTTGACGGGTAATGATGGCGTGGTCGGGATTGCTCTTTTCATGGGAGGCGGCACTATGCCCAACCGTGCCGTCGTACAGAGTGCCGGTGGCGCAGTCCGGATGAAGGCAAGGGTGCTGCAAGATGAATTCGCGCGCGGTGGAAAATTTCAGCATGTATTGCTGAGGTATACACAAGCATTAATTACCCAGATCTCACAGACAGCGGTTTGTAACCGTCTTCACTCAGTGGAGCAGCAACTTTGTCGCTGGCTTTTGTTAAGTCACGATCGCGTGAAGGCCGATGAGTTGATCATGACTCAGGAATTGATTGCCGACATGTTGGGAGTACGCCGCGAAGGCGTTACCGTTGCTGCCGGTCGACTGCAAGATTCTGGAGCGATTAGGTACGTCCGCGGTCACATCAAGATCCTCGACCGCAAGAAGTTGGAAGAAACCGTCTGTGAATGTTACCGCGTGGTCAAAGATGAGTTTAATCGGTTGCTGGGATAAGTAGTCGTTAGGCTTCTAGCCCAAAACGACAATCTGATTGTCGACTGATTTCACGCCTCTGACAGCTTTCACTATCTGCTCGGCCTTCGCCTTTGTGGCCGCCGAATTGACGCTTCCTGTCAAGACTGCTCGGGGCTTCGGTACTGCTCTATTAGGAATGTTCCCTTACTCGATAGTTGTGGAGTTATTAAATCAATCCCTGTTGTGTGGCTGTCTTGGTTTTGTTGGTTGTTGAATGATCAGTTTGGACCAGCCCTTACCGACGGTCTGGGCGTTAACACACATAGCCTGAAATCCCTTACTCAA
>CAWBPY010000010.1:0-147351 GCA_963790745.1 uncultured Acidobacteriota bacterium | reverse complement strand
CCGAACAACCAGTAGAGACTCATCACGCCTAGCGTGAGCGAAGCAAATGTTAGAAGAACGATGAATATAAGCATTTAGACATTACTCCTTCTTGCTCGTGCAGGTAACGTTAGACCTTGATGTTTAGGATTTTCCTAATCAAAATCATGCCAAACATCTGCCACACAAAAGCGAACGCAAGAACGTAGTGACCCCGGCTATCACGCACGAGTACGAACATGTATTCCGGGTTTAACAAAGTGAGCAAAAATATAAGTACAAACGGCAAGGCGCAGAGAATATAACCAGACAGCCGGGAACTGGTAATCAGGGTGCGGAAATCTTCCATGATTTTGAAGCGTTCTCGGATCGTCAGCGAAACCTTCTCCAGGATTTCAGCGAGGTTACCGCCCGTTTCTCGTTGAATATGCATAGCCGTGACACACAGTCGCAAATCTAACAGCGGTACACGCTCAGCTAATCGATCGAGAGCCAGCTTGGATGAGAGTCCCAGTTTCTGTTCTTCGAACGTGATTCGGAATTCAGTGGCCACTGGATCCGGCATTTCCATTGCCACCTGATGAAGAGACTCAGAAAATGCATGGCCAACCGCTAACGAGCGACTCATCAAATCCAGCGTATCCGGAAGCTGGGAGTTAAAAGCGCGTAATCGTTTCTGACGTGTTCGTGCAATGTGCAATATGGGTATTACCGCGGCTATGAGAGCAAAGACGACCACTGCGACTATGTTGAAGAGCGTTGCGGCTGCAAGGCCAGCCATCATGCCTGCGAGCACGCAAAACAATAGCAACCTGTAAACCGTGATCTGCACGTCAGCTTGCTTGATCATCAGGTCCAGGCGATTCATATAGTTCAGCGACGAGAGCAGGCGACGAATGGTGGCATTGCCGCCGATGGAGTCTTCCCGGACGAGCTGGATCGCGCCTTCCGGACTATCCATCGTCTCCTGGAACGCTTCACGAACGCGTTGCTCCAAACGCTCTTGATCGGCTAGTTGCTTGCGAGATGCCAGCAGAAAGAGCGCGTACGTCAAGAACAGGAAGAAAAGAAATATAATAGTCAGTGACAGTAACATCTGCTTTTACTCCTAGAAGAACGCGGGCAACTGCATGCCGTATTGCTTCAACCTTTCGGCGAACCGCGGCCTAATACCCGTTGACCGGAAGCGACTGATCACTTTGCCCATCTGATCTACACCGGTTCGCTCAAACATGAAGATTTCCTGCATGGTAATCATTTCACCCTCCATGCCGGTGATCTCGGAGATTGAAGTGATCCGGCGCGTGCCATCCGTCAATCGTGCGACCTGAATTACAAGGTTGACCGCTGACGCGATCTGTTGGCGCATAGCACGATCGGAAAGCCTCATTCCAGTCATCTGGATCATTGTTTCGAGACGCGACAGTGAATCGCGAGTCGTATTTGCGTGAATAGTTGTCAGCGAACCATCGTGACCCGTGTTCATCGCCTGCAACATGTCGATCGCCTCGCCGGATCTGACCTCACCGACCACGATGCGATCTGGTCTCATTCGCAGCGCATTCTTAACCAGGTCGCGTTGTGTGATTTCACCTCGACCCTCGATGTTTGGAGGGCGAGTCTCTAATCTCACGACGTGCGGTTGTTGCAACTGTAGCTCTGCGGAATCCTCGATCGTGACAATTCGTTCGTCACTAGGGATGTAAGCGGAAAGAGCGTTTAGCAACGTCGTTTTTCCGGCGCCAGTGCCTCCCGAGATGATGATGTTCAGACGAGCTTTCACGCACATCTCAAACAAGATGGCGATCTCTCTTGTGAGAGCGCCGTTCTCGATGAGCGAATGCATTTTCAGAGGATCCGCGCCGAAACGCCGGATTGAAAGGATTGGCCCATCAATCGCGAGGGGAGGAATGATCGCATTGACACGCGAACCGTCGGTCAATCTTGCGTCCACCATTGGTTGCGCTTCATCGATTCGTCGTCCGACAGTTGACACGATGCGCTCAATCACCCGTCTCAGGTGCTCATCATCTTTAAAGCTGATCGCTGTTTTCTCAAGCTTGCCTCGCCGTTCGACGAAAACATTCGCGTAAGTATTTACGAGAATGTCCGAAATAGTAGGATCGGCGAGCAACGGCTCGAGTGGTCCTAAACCAAACAACTCGTGGTGAACTTCACTTACAAGACGATCCTTTTCGGCCGACGAGAGCGGCATGCTCTCGGCCTGCAGGAGTCCTTCTGCTAACCGCGATACTTCAGCTCTAACTCGGTCTGGCGCCAGGGTGTTCAGTTTGGTCAGGTCAAGTCTGGCAATAATTGCCTTGTGCAACCGCGCTTTAATATCCTGAAAGTTCTGGTTGCCATACACTGACTCTTCGAGTGCTGTGGCGGCGCCGTCGCCGTTTTGATCTCTGACGAATCTTTCACGTAAAGCCATATTATTTTTACCTTGGTCCTTCCCTCGGAACTCTAACGATAGCTAACCAACCATTTCAGGCGGTATCAGGAGCCGCTGAAAATTCCAGCCCATTCTGCGACTTGGAACGTCCAAAGACGCTGTTGAATAACCCCTTTCGTGGTTGCGGCGATGCATCGTGATTGTTGCCCTTCACGAGAGCAGCGATTCTCTTAATCTCGAGGCTGATCTTCGAGCCGGCATCACTCTGAACAAGCGGTCTACCAAGATTGATCGAGTCCATGACCTTGCGATAATCATTCGGCACAAACCCGATAAGCTGTTCGCCAAGGTGTGTCTCAACCTTTTGTAAGGGCACGTCATTGTTCTTGCTGAATCGATTAACGATGACGTGTACCTTTTTCTTGGGATAGTTGAGGCGGTCGAATACTTTCAAAGCACGCTTGGTGCTGCGGATACCGGGGATGTCGAGCGTTAGGACGAGCAGGATGTCGTCCGCCAGATCAAGCGCAGCGACAGTCACCGGATCGAATGTGTGCGGCAAATCAATAATGATGTGTTCGTAACGTTGGCCGAGCAGAAAAAGAATCTCCGAAAGATCCTGAGGCCCGATGTCCTCTGCCTCATGAGCCTCCAATGGTGCAGGCAGCAGCGCCAGGTCGTTCGAATACTGAGTGACAAGACTGGTCATGAGTGAATCGTCCAGTCTCGTCCGATTGCGAACAAAGTCAGTAAGCGAATACTTGATGTCGAGCCCGAGGAACGACGCGATGTCACCGGCCTGCAAATTGAGATCGACTATTAACGTCGAATCAGGCATAGCTGCGGCTAGATTCGTTGCAAGGAAAGAAACACCCGCCCCACCTTTGCCGGAGAACGTCGCTATCACATGAGCTTTCCTTTTTGTCGGGCTTTCTACGGTGGCAGAAAACTCCATCATGCGATCCATTACGGTTCGGAATTCATCCGGCAGGATCGGTAGTTGGAGAAACTCACGTGCTCCTGCTCGCATACTGCCCAGGATCAAAGCGGGCACCGGTTCTTCGGAAGTTGTGATAATGGCAGTGTTTGGACTCTTGACGATCAACTGTTTGATTAATGCGAAATCTTTTTCCGAGGTAGCAGTTGTTACGTGAATTATTACCGCCGATGGTCGCAACCGAACTAAGTCGCTTAGCAGCTGTTCAGGAGTGTCACAAGCGGAGAGCAGTCGTGCGCGGCCACTTCCAACAAGCGCTTCTTTCAGCTCCCGAGAGACTTCCTCGTTCTTGCTTAGCGTTATGAACGTTAATGGCTGCATGATTTCCTCTATATATTCCTTGCTGTTTCTCTGTATTAGTCTGGACACGTGACTCCCGGTACGGTGCCCGCGCTCTCGCCGACCACTGTCGTCTGGTATGCCGGCATATTGATATTGAATGCCCCTACAGCGAACGTGTAGGAATAACCCTCGATTTTGATGGAGACGGTGCCCTGGCCTACGCCGTAATCTGCGCTGTAGCACACAGTAATATTCGAAGGCTGAAGATTGTTGACGAGGGGCGCCGTGCCAGCAGTAGTCGTGCCGTAGAGCACCATATTCTTAACAGGGTCAACCATGGTCGAATTGTTTTGACAGAATTCCGTGCCCGGCCTTGCCTGCATGGCAGCGTAACGCGCACCGCGCCGGGTAGACTCAACCAGTGCGTTGTGCGTAAAGAACAAATGCCCAGCGGAGACAATGGCCATGATGATCATGAGAAAGGCCGCAGCCGTAATCGTAAATTCGATTATGGCCGTGCCGCTTTCAGATTCTTTTTTGGTCCTGCGCTTCATCATCTTTCGAAAACCCTCGTCTTGGACCATCCACTACTGCATCCAGCGGGCTTTTGTGCCCGGTTTCAGCGGGAAATAAAAAGTCGTGGATGTCAATCCTGTCTTGCTGGCGAGATTAAAAACTCCTGCCTGGTACGTGAAGCCTGTAATTTCCACCTTGAAGTACTTGACCGGTGCGCCGGGTAAGACTGGTGAACACGGCGTGGAGAAGTTGTCGCAGATCAATACGTTGGCCGTTGTGAGTCCAGGGACGACGGGCGTCTGGCCGTTGCAAGCGGTTGAGGAGGTACTCTTGATCCCGCAAACAACCAGATTCCTTGCTTCGTTCTTCGCATTTGTCTTTTCGGTAGCGGTACCATTCACAGCGTTTCGTGAAGTGGAGAGGTAGCGCGCGCCGACATTAGTTGCCTTGGCAAGCGTCGTGTAGGTGTAAAACATTCGACCCAACTCGGCAGTTCCTGCAAACAGGATCACCAGTATCGGAAATAAGATCGCGAGTTCAATGGTGGAGGCACCATCTTCGCGCCGCGTTATTCGCGTCAGCCCGTCTTTCAAATCTCCTGGGATCTTGAATGGGTTCATTTTCTTGCCTTACCTGTAGAGAACCGCTGTAGTCAGTCCTGAACCGCAAGAAACAGTTCCGGAGGCCCCGATATTTGCCTTACCCAGGTACTCTACTTCCATGAAGCCACAAGGCGGCTGAGTCGAGCAGTTGCCGTTGGGCACGGACATTTGTTTTCTTAAAAAGAACTTCCCCCACCCCAAAATCTCTCCGTTGGTTGCGGCCGGATAGTCCTTTGGCTCAATGATGGGGGCTATAACAACGCGCCGATCGTTGCCAGCGCTCGGATTGTTGTTTATGTAATCTGTGTATGTAATGGTTTGAGAGACATTGGTGTCAGAAGGGTAATTGGAGGCTGTGAGGCTGTTTGAGTACCCGTTTGCGTAAATGCCAAAACGTGTATTCATTCCGTCACCCGCAGCCCTTCCTCCATTGCCAAAATTCGAACTCGGCGTCATGGCAATATCGTCGCCCAGGCCAGCGCACGCGCATGGTTCACCAGCGGCGAGCTTCGCGGTCTCCACCTCGCCATTGCCGGTAATGCAAGGCACCTCAAGAACGATGTAATCCATATCGTTGATATGGGCAGTGGTTCCTGTGCCCTGCGCGAATTTCAGCGTCATATTAGTGCCGGGAGTAGGGTCGGGATCAGCTAAACCGACAGCCGCAGGAAAGAAGTCGCAGAGTGAGCCAAGCTCCACGGACATTCCGGCCACAGCTTCCCTTGTTTGGGTATTCGATACTCCCAGTGCACTGGATGCAAAGAGGATTGTCGTAGAAGTTGCTGCGGTAGTAACTCTGACGAAGCGAATGGTAGGAGCGACTAGTTTGGCCGCGGTGGCATCCATGTAAGGGTCATCGTCCAGGTCAACAGCGAATTCTACCGATGCAATCGCCACATTCGTTTTTGCTCGAAGCCCCTGAGTGTTCGCGATCACATTCATAGCCTGGTCGACGGCACCATCAATGCCGCCCTCCCCGCCATTTAATTCGCGAGCTGCTGTTAACGCAGCGGCATCAGCTGCGTTCTGAAGTTCGCTCCGGACCAGATAGATACGCGATATATCAATGGTCAGGCCGACCATGAGCAATAAAATCACCGCAAAAATTGCGGTCATGATCGTTATGGAGCCCCGCTCTCCTTTTCGATCATTCAGTTTTGTTCCGTTGAAGACCATCGTCATCTTCTCCTGAACTTCCGTTTAGTCTCTGCATTCCCTGAGACGGATACATCAATCAATGAGTATCCGCCTCAGGTGGATCGCCTCAGTCTTAAGGGTTCGTGCCTGAACCCGGACGCACCGCCGTTACCGGCTTTTCTCCAGTTGTAGCTGGGGGTACGGCTGGCACCGTTTTGGGTTGTGTTGTAGTTCCGGCTGGAGCCGCTGGCTCACTAGTCGGAGTCACGATAAATCCAGTTGGTCCAGTTACCGTGCCGGTGGTTGGTCCAGTTACTCCACCCATGGTCTTTGGTTCAACTCCGAGCAGTGAACCATTCTTCATATTCTCGACCGCAGGAATGCGCGGCAGATCGTCACGGTTCACAGGTTTCACGATTTGAGTGGTGACGATGAACATCAACTCGCTCTCACTTTTCTGGAACTGTTTCGAGCGGAAAAGATTTCCGAGAATCGGGACATCACCCAGTCCGGGAACCTTTGAGAGTTGCTGCGTCTCGTTGTTGTCAAGCAGACCAGCTAGCGCGAAACTCTGGCCATCGCGCAGCTCGACACCGGTCTTTGCGCGTCGTGTTCTAAGGGCAGGAATGACAAAACCATCCATGCGGATGCCGTTAGCGAAGTCGAGTGTCGAAACTTCGGGTTCGAGTTCGAGACGAATGTGATCTTCATCAATGATCGTTGGTTTGAAATTGAGCCGAACACCGTATTCCTTAAAAACGATGGTTACGGTGTTGAGTCCACCACCACCTTGTACAACCGGTATCGGAAACTCACCGCCAGCCAGAAAGCTGGCTTCCTGTCCATTCATGGCAATCAGGTTTGGCTCCGCCAGTGCTTTCAGAGCACCTTGCTGCTGGAGCGCACGAATGAAGGACAACGAATTGCCGCCCATCACGAACAGGTTCAGCGAACTGCCGATGGTCCCAGTCAAGACACCGCCGGCAACTTTTTCCAGCGAGCTCGGACCGCCGCCGCTATTCATGTATCCGCCGACGCCTGGACTACCTTGATATCCGTAAGACGTGCCAATTTCACGCATTCGAGTGCGGTTAACTTCAGCAACACGCACCATCAGTTGGACCTGTGTGGCGTTCTTGACCGGAGATTGCAACAGATTGACTGTCTTGAAGCCCGCTGCCTGAACAACAGCATCAACCTGAGTGGCAATACCAGGGTCGCTGACTGATCCCGAGATAACTACAGAGCCGTTTGCCTGGCTCAACCGAATGTCATCTTTCGGAAACAGAGCATGCACTTGTGAATCGATGAGTGACAGGTTCGTGCGAACGTAAACATCAAACACCAGGAAACGGTCTGTTCCTTTTTCCCAGGCAATAAAATTGATCTGTCCGAACGCTTTTCCATTAACAATCACTTGATTGCCGGCAACGAGGACAGCTTCAGCGATATCAGGGTTTGACACCGAGAACCGCTCGATTGATTGATTGAAAGTAATTAGCTTCGACTGGCCAACGAGTACGTTGACGGGAATAACGTCCTTGGTTCCAAAGACCACACTGGTGCTCTGGTCCTGCGCGTTCAGTTGTATTGCGGAACAGACAACTATTGCGATTAACGCAAGTAGTCGGTTTGAACGGGGCTTCATGATATTTTTTGACTCCTTACTTGTAGAAGATGCCTTTGCATTGCGGTGGACCGACTTTGGTTAATCACACCTATGGGATTTCGACGTCTCGCCGTTTTGAGCCTTCGATAAGTTCGACTGACTTACGGGCAACGGGTAGTGGCGCTGGTTTTTCCTCACGTACCGGGGCAGGGGTTACCCGCTTTGGTTGCGGCCTGGACTGAACTGGCTTTTTCTCCGTTTTCTCGCTTGGTGGTTCCGGCTGCGGAATGAGGGATTCGCCAAGCAACAGAGAATTCTTATTTGCTCCGCGAGTGTCAGCGTCATCCTGGTCTGAGTAGTTGCGCATAACGAGCTGCAGCTTGCCCTCGTTTGCCGCGAGAACAAGTTTTTCAGCTTGTTCGGGAGTGACTTGAAGAGTTACAGATCTTACTTCGGAAGGCGTGCGCTGATTCTCGGGTGTATCGATCTTTGGACCACTGGCCAGAACCTTGATGCTTTGCAGAACGATTTTTGAGATCGGACCCCTTTGCTCTGAGCCAGCGCCCGGAGGTACGATGATGGCAACCACGTCAACGAATGAGCCGGGCATGATGAATCCCGAGACACCGACTACGTCGTCAACCTTGACTGTCATGGCCCGATATCCCGTTGGGATTACGGCAGATAGCCCGCCTTCTGTACCTTCAGGCGCAAGCTTGGAGTTGGTGATGGTCTCGCGAACACCGATTGGGACGATTGCGACTCTACCAACGACCACATCCGTCTTCCGGAAAGCATTTTCAGGCACTGAGCCGTTTGGCATCGGAAGGAGAGTCAGGTGATCCGCCGTGATCTTCTCTCCGAGGGGAATGTCTGTTTTAGCAACCACCACTTCGCCAAGGTCTCTCGTGTAGGCCTGGATATTAGATATGTAGCGGGTGATCAGCGTAACACCGAGCAGACCGCACAAAACCGCGCCTGTTAGAGCCAGGATGAGACGTCTATTTCGCATGTTCAATCTCCATTCATTCGTTAATGCACATTGCCTCCACGCAGTGGCAGCGGCAGATCATTGGTGAAACACAAGAAAAGCTATGAGACTGCCGCAGCAAATCGGCAGTGCGTACGGCAACGTGTAACTGCGGTCTGCAGGTATTTCAAACCGCGGTATTCGCTGTCCTGGAAGTAGGCCGATAAAAAATTGCAGAACACCAAACATCGTCGATGTCACCCGCTTCGCGTGGATCATTTTCAGAATGGCGAAGACGCCACCCGTAACAGCAACAACAACCAGCGTTGGAAGAACGAGTGATATGCCGAGAACCGAGCCGATTGCGGCGAAGAGCTTCACGTCTCCTGCCCCCATGGTTCCGAACGCGTGCAGAAAGAACATCAGACCAAACGCCAAACCCATTCCGCCCAGACTCGCGAGTAAGCCAGACGAACCACGCGCCACGGTATTCACAGCGATGCCGCCAATAAGAGTGATAAGAACGAGTTTATTTGGAATCCGCCGGTAGCGAATATCCATGTAAGTGATCATGATCGCCATCGGCACTAAAACCAATGCGATCGATACGGTGTAAGTTGACAGCATCTGGGGGTCCTTCTCTCCCTTTTACCTAACGAGTATTGACGGGCAGCCAGTTAATCCGACCGCCTGCCCGTCATACTGTTTGTTCACCATTGCTCTTTTGGGAGCAATTAGCTTTGCGCTGCAGCGTTCTGCAGTCTGTTCTTGATCGTCGTCGCCCAGGTACCGCTGCTGGCGTAGATAACGGCTGCGGCGATTGCGATGAGACCGGCGATCACGGCATATTCCAAAGTCTCCATGCCGCTCTCGTCTTTGAGAAAGTTCTTGATTGTGTTCATGATTTGCTCCTTATGGTTTCTGGGATTGGTTTTGCGCCCGTACGTACGCACGTGGTTCGGGCAAATAGATCTCACTAGAAATGCAGGCGTCATCTCAGGAAACCTGAGTGATCGCTTCCTGCCGATCACGGCAACATTTCTAGTGCGCCGCCATGGGTGCAACAGGTATGCCAACTCCAAGCGCTCTAACGCACTGGCCGAAAGCGTTTATAAATGCAGGCGATTTCGAGTTTGGTGGGTCGAAAGCACGAGTGTTGTTCACGTTCAACAGTGCTCGCTGGCGAGCATCTGTGGCAGAACACTCTGTTGTTGATGGGCGTCGAGTGGCGGCAGTCGAATGATTTATTGAGAGATCAACCTCGAGCAGCGCGGAACGAAACTTTCTTCACAGGTGGAATCGGTCTGATCCCTCTTCTCTGTGCAACCTCGGCGTTCGCTGTGTCTCTGTGGTGATGTTTTCTACAATTCACTTAACCACAGAGTTAAGCATGCGCGGTGGCGCACCACCGAACATGAAAAAGTTGATCTTTGAAAAAGCATAAGTAAGCTAACTTTCAGCCAGCGTGGAATGGAGGTCGCTAGTGGTTGGCGCCGGTGGCTGCTCGCCGAGCCCGACACAGAGTTTGATCCGAGAGCCTTGCCGAGGTACCAGCGAATGATGTCGCGTGCGCGCGCGAACTTGGAGAGCAGAATCTTTCTGATGGAGGCTTTCCCGGCTGGTTGAAAGGAGCATCGATGAAGGTCGTTCATGAAATCTGTTGCGGGATTGACGTGCACGCCAAGATGTTGGTGGCATGTTTGCTGTTGGCCAATGGGGAGAAGGAGATTCGCACCTTCTCGACGATGACCGATGATCTGCTGCGTTTGCGCGATTGGCTGCTGGCGGCGCACTGCACGCACATAGCGATTGAGAGCACGGGGGTTTACTGGAAGCCGGTTTTCAACATCCTGGAAGACGCGCTCAAAGTAATCTTGATCAATCCCGAACATGCGCATGCTTTGCGTGGTCGCAAGACCGATGTTAAAGACGCGGAGTGGCTGGCCGATCTGTTGCGGCACGGTTTGCTGCGGGCGAGTTTCATTCCGCCAGCGGAGATTCGTGAGTTGCGTGAGTTGACGCGATATCGCGAGGGCTTGGTGCGCGAGCAAAGCGCCGTGGCCAATCGCATTCAGAAGCTGATCGAGAGTGGCAACATCAAGCTCGCTCAGGTGGCCAGCGATGCGCTTGGGCGCGAGCGGACGAACGATCTTGTGGGCTTTGGCCCGGGGGGAAACTGACCCGGTGAAACTGGCGGCCCTGGCCCAGCGGCAACTCAAAGAGAAGCGGCCGCAGTTGGAGCGCGCCTTGCACGGGCGCTTGACGGTGAATCAACGCTTCGTGCTGCGAGAATTGCTGCAACGTTGGCAAGATTTGGAGGCGGCGGATCGGCGCGTCACTAAAGAGATCGACCGCTATTTGCAGGAGCGCCCTAAGCTGGCCCGAGCCCGGGACAACCTGGATACGATCCCCGGACTTGGGCCACGAGCGGCTGAAATCATCGTGGCGGAGATTGGCGTAGAGATGAAAGCGACCTTCGCGAGCGATGCGCACCTGGCGAGTTGGGCCGGTATCTGTCCCGGCAACAAAGCCACGGGCGGCAAGCGATTGTCGGGCCGCACCCGCAAAGGCAACACTTATTTGCGTTCGGCGCTGGTGCAAGCGGCTTGGGGGGCCAGCCGGAAGAAAAACTGCTACTTGAGCAGTCAGTTCTTCCGCCTGGTCAAGCGCCTGGGCCGCAAGAAAGCTTTGGTGGCCGTGGCTCATTCGTTGTTGGTGATCATCTTTCATGTATTGCAGAACGATCAAACTTACACCGAACTCGGCGGTGATTACTTTGATCGTCAACATGTCGAGCAGCAACGAGAATACTACTTGCGTCGTTTGCAAATGCTCGGCCTAAAAGTCACCGTCGAAGAATTGTCCGTAGCGGCCTGAAGAACCCGCCAGATAATACTTCGGCTTAGCCTCTGCCTCTTGGCAGAACACCATTCGTGTTCTCTCTGACGCGCGTTTTTTTCAGAGCAGACACAGCGAACGCAGAGGTTGCACAGAGAAAAGAAATTTAAGTACGGTTTTTGTGCAAACCCAGTTATTGGTGGTTTTTAACAACCTATGGATATTGCTGCCGACAAACGTTATTCAGCTAACACACCACGTACCCGCAGGATTAGATTGACGCAATCTGCGGTGACGGCTGTGTTTGGTCTAACTTTGTTTCTAAGTGCCGGGTTGCTCTTTTCGGTGCAGCCCATGGTGGCGAAGATGCTGTTGCCTCTGTTAGGCGGGACGCCAGCGGTCTGGAACACCTGCATGGTCTTCTTTCAAGGCTTGTTGCTCGCTGGATACGCCTACGCAATGTTCATTTCGAAGAGGAGTGTCGGTCAGCAAATCATTTTCCAACTGTGTCTATTACTCCTCGCATGCGTGAGCCTCCCGATTGGATTGTCGGCATTCTGGTTGAACTCTGTTCCGTCGACTAGTAATCCAGCTCTTTGGCTTCTGGCTTGTCTCGCCGCAACGGTGGGGTTGCCGTTCTTCATCGCTTCCAGTAATGGTCCATTGCTGCAGAAGTGGTTCTCTAATACAGGCCTTAAGTCTGCGACAGACCCGTACTTTCTGTACTCTGCTTCAAACGCCGGCAGCTTTGTTGCGTTACTGAGTTATCCCGCGTTACTCGAACCGAACTTCAATCTACAACTGCAAAGTCGGATTTGGGCCATCGGCTACCTGCTTCTTATCTGCTTGATAGCTGTCTGTGCATTGATGCTCTGGCGATCGAGGGCTCGCACAGTGGCGAGTGAAAGCGGCGGTGAGTTAGCTGATGCTGATTACGCTACGGCCTCAGTCGACGACGTTCCGTCTACCGGAAAGCGAATGCGATGGATAGCACTCGCATTTGTGCCGTCCAGCCTGATGTTAGGCGTGACAAACTATTTAACCACGGACATAGCGTCGCTCCCGCTGCTTTGGGTTGTACCACTGGCAATCTACTTGTTCACTCTCGTTCTGGCATTCTCAAGACGTCAAATTATTTCTCTGCGCAGTTTGACTATCGTCTTGCCGGCGATAACAGTTCTATTTTTGTTCGTATATTTCTCCCGCATCTCAATAGAACCTTCGTGGATGATTGCTCTGAGTCTTATCTATTTCTTCGTCGCCGCTCTGACTTGTCACACTCGTGTCGCAGACCTGCGGCCCGGCGCTAAACATCTCACGGAGTTTTATCTGTGGTTTTCGCTGGGTGGCGTCCTTGGTGGAATCTTCAACGCTTTGCTTGCACCACTCATTTTCACTTCCGTAGTCGAATATCCTTTGATGGTGTTGCTGGCTTGCTTACTACTTCCAGGAGAGCCAGGAGAACCCGGCTTGGCCCAACTGCGCTTGAAGGATTATGCGAAGCCCGTCGTCATTCTTATCGCCACATTGATACTTGGAATAGCAGTCAATAAGCTGGCGCCGGGGTCATTATCGGGGCTGCTGGTGGTGCTTGTTCTGCCGATGATCGCGGCTTACACATCACGGCGCCGGCCTTTGATCTTTGTTCTTTGTATTGCTGCTGTCATTGTTGGCTTGACCGTTGTACATGTTAATGATCGAACGCTCCATGTCGAAAGAAACTTCTTTGGTGTCTTAAGGGTCACGAGCAATGCCGACGACAGCATGCACGCGATTTTTCACGACAGTACGGTTCACGGCAGGCAGTTTACGTCTAAGGAGCGCCGGTGCGAGCCCATTTCATATTTCCACCGGGAAGGTCCACTGGGTCATCTGTTTGCGGCGTTTCGCGCGTCTCCTGCGCCAAAGAACGTTGCGGTAGTTGGTCTGGGAGCAGGCGCAATCATTGCTCATGCCTTGCCGGAGGAAAACTGGACGTATTACGAAATCAATCCGGCAGTCGTCGAGATAGCACGCGACAAACGATATTTCAGTTACGTGGGCGAATGCGCCCAAGTCCCTTTTAATGTCGTGTTGGGAGACGCACGACTCCGATTGCGTGAGGCAACTGACGCTACGTATGGATTGATTGTTATGGATGCTTTTAGTAGCGATGCCGTACCAGTTCATCTAATCACCCAACAAGCGTTGGACCTCTATTTATCAAAACTCGCACCCGGTGGCTTGCTGGTATTTCACATCTCAAACAGAAATCTCGATCTGAGGCCCGTCGTGGCTGATCTTGCGAGAAGCAGAAATTTAACGGGCGTGTACCTTGGGGATCCTGTATCCGATACTGCGAAGGGAAAGGATTCTTCAGCATGGGTCGTGATGACGCGCAAAGAGAGCGATGGTGAAGTGCTCGCTAAAGCTCCGATTGCGTCTTCGTTAACGGCCGACGGCAAACATCTATGGACCGACGATTATTCAAACATCCTAAGTGTCTTTAGATGGCGGTGAAAGTTAGGTCGTGGTACTTGGACACGGTCAGTGCCGTCCGCGGTAGTGGATGGGTGCGCAGCCTTGCTGGATCGGAGCGCTTGGACTACGTACCCATCCGCTTGCTACCGCGGACGGTACTGACCGTGTCCAAGCATTAGGTCCTAACTTTTGACGCAAAGTGGTGCGTCTGTGTGAACTTAACGAGACGTAAAGAATGATTACTTCGACGCGTTCACTAGTGATTCTAATTGTTTTAGTCGTGATCTTCGTCACGGCTCTCCAGCCCATTACAGATCCGGATTTTTGGTGGCATCTCAAAACGGGCGAATACATCATTCAGAATCACGGCCTCCCTCATGCCGACGTGTTCTCCCACACACGACTCGGTAGCGAGTGGGTTACGCACGAATGGCTATCAGAGGTTTTCATGTACGGTGTCTATCGTATCGCCGGTTTCGCGGGCCTGATAGTTGTTTTCGCGTTATTGATTACAGCTTCATTCTGGGTTATCTACATCCGGTTTCGATCTCGCGTGGGACATCCGTTTATAGCCGCATTGGCATTGCTATTAGGAGCTGCCGCTACCACGCTTGTATGGGGAGCACGCCCACAAATCTTCACGCTTCTGTTAGCCAGTATCTTTCTATACATATTGGATAACTACTACGGGAAGAAATCTGAGAAGGCCATTTGGTTGTTGGTTCCTTTGATGGTCCTTTGGGTAAATCTGCATGCCGGCTGGATGCTTGGATTGGTATTGATTGCCCTGACTCTCTCGGGGCTATTGTTGGATGTTCTGTTAGGAACGGAATCGCGCGACACGCTTAGGGAACGAGCACCCGCCTTGCTTGGAGTGCTGATCGCGTGTAGTGCGGCAGTTTGTGTGAATCCCGACGGTCCCCGGATGTACTCGTATCCCTTTGAAACGTTAACTGCCAGGACGTTTATGCGATACGTAGAAGAATGGAGATCGCCCGATTTCCATGAACCGCATTTTCAAGCTGTGCTGATACTGCTATTGGCGACGTTTTTTTTGCTCGCCATATCGAACAAACGTGAACGTCCAGGGCGATTGCTGATGCTACTGGCTACCAGTTTTGCGATGCTGCGCGCTGGCCGCAACATTCCATTCTTTTCCCTTGTGGCGACACCGTTGTTTGCGGAGCATTTGTGGGAATGGGTGAAGGGACAACCGTGGTCCGCTCGTCTAATTGCTTCTACTCAGACCGAAACAGGGAAGCGATCGATACCTCGAATCGCGATTAATTCATTGATAATCGTGTTAGCGTTGAGCTTGTGCGGTCTTGCAGCTCGACGCGCAGCGAAGGAACAACCCTCAACTGAGGAACAGCAATTCCCCAAAGCTGCTGTTGACTACATACAACAGCAGCGTCCGCCGCAACCGATCTTCAATGAGTATTCCTGGGGCGGTTACTTGATTTGGCGAATGTATCCTGATTATCTGGTTCACATTGATGGCCGCGCTGATGTCTTTGGAGAGAGATTGGTAGAAGAGTTTGTCCAGGTGAATGACGGCAAACCACGATGGCGTGAACTGCTTCAGCAGTATGGAACCAAAACGGTTTTAGTTAACCGCGACAGCGCTATTGCAAGCCTGCTTAGCAACGATAGTCGCTGGCAAAAAGTGTTTGAAGATAAACAGGCCGTTATTCTGGTGCTGAAAGAGCAGCAACCTCAATAGCCCATAGACTCACTTGCACTAAAAAGTGGTTAAGGGGGGTTGATGCTCTGTCCCATAATGCTCTGTAGGAGCACGATGTTTATAGCCTCACACCATTAAGAGCTCTGCGCTCCAGCGGAGCGCAATGTGATGTGGGCGTTCAATTTCCATTCCGCTCCTAACGGAGCGGGGTACGTAAAGGTCGGAGGCTATAAACATATTGCTCCTCCGGAGCAAGAACCCTCGATACCAATGATCGCGACTTTCGTGCAAAGCTCGATAGACAGATGAATTCTTTTTCTCCACGAGCGAACACATTCTGTGTCGTCGCTTTGCTCGCAATTGTTCTCTTATCCCTGGCGCCACAAGTTCATCTATGGTTGAGTCGAGGCTCTGAGTGGAATGGCGCGTATGCCGGTATCCAGGGAGACGAATTTCTGTATTCCGGTTACATCAATGCACTACTGCACGGACGGCCTAGACGTAACGATCCATTCGCCGGGCAGGACAGTACCCCAACGTCACCACTTCCTGATTCAACGTTTTCAATTCAATTCATACCTTCGTATCTAATCACTTCGATTGGCCGGGTTTTTGGCGCGTCTTCGGCGACGCTTTTCATAGCCTCGCTGGCGATAGGTGGAGCCCTTGCCGGACTGGCTGTGCTGTTTTTGTTGAATACGATTACAAGCAATCGACTACTCAGCGGAGTCGGTATGCTCTTCGTTATAACTTTTGGCGCAGTTGCGGCGGGTCAGGGGTTAGTCGGGCTTTTCTTCAAATCCGACGTGTTGTTTTTAGGATTACCTTTTCTCCGGCGATATCAGCCACTCGTAGCATTCCCATTGTTCTTCGTTTTTTGTGCGTGGTTCTGGAAGGCTCTCGTCACTAGAAGGAACATCTATTCGTTATTAAGTGGTCTCGTATTAGCGGTATTGATCTTCTCTTATCTTTATCTCTGGACCACAGCCGTGGCGTGGTTAGTCTTAGTTGCCGTGATCTGGCTCGGTTCGCGGTTCGAGATTGAAAGATTTAGTAGTTGGCAGCCGTTTGCGATTGTGGGCGGACTCGCGATACTGGCCCTTGTTCCTTACTACAACCTTATTTCCAACCGTGCGCGAGAGTTGGATGAGGCGCAAACGATGATCTTCACGCGCTGGCCAGACTTGTTTCGCACTTCTGAACTCATTGGCTTCGTAGTTTTTGCGGTGCTGTTGCTTGCAATCCGTCGCAAAGTGATTGAAAGAACCGACCCGCGCGCAATCATTGCCGCATCCTTTGCATTACTTCCGCTTGTGGTCTTTAACCAGCAGGTGTTGACTGGCAGAACAATGCAGCCGTACCACTTTGAAACTTTTGTAGTTAACTACGCTGCGTTGATCGCCCTGGTAATTCTCGCCGTTATTTCGTGGGAGCCGAAGGTTCGCCGATTGCTAGCGTGGATTGCAATGGCATGTTTGCTTTGGGGTGCTACTGAAGTAACTGTCGACATACTGGCCCATTTCAAATCGGGCCTCGCCGCCGATCGAATAGTTCCGGTGCTGCGACGTTTGGATCAACTGTCAACGCAGGACGGAACGCTCGAGGGATTACGTACCGCCGGCAAGACTCCGACGATGATTTTTTCCCCACATCGTGACGTAATGGCATGGGCCCCGACGTGGACGTCGCAGGGAACCCTATTGAATATGGGTGGGCTGGACTTTGGAACCGCTACACACGGTGAGCGAAAAGAATCCTTTTACATGTTCCTCTACTACTCGGATATCGACTCTCAAGGTTTACGTAGTCTGCTGAGCGGAACAACCGACGATTTCTTTGCAGGCCACTACGCGCGCATCGCAATCTTTGGTCATGAACGCGTGCTGCCGATCTTGAGTTCGGACTTCCGCCCGATTCAGCCGACCGAAATAGAAGAACAGGTAAAGGTTTATGATGATTACGTGAAGGGTTTTTCCAGAGAGAAAGTGTTGGCTCACCCCATCACCTATGTAGTGACGAAGACAAATGCATCAAATCTGCCGGCCATCGATCGCTGGTACGAACGGGATGCGGGTGAGCAACACGGCGATTACACACTCTATCGAGTGAAGCTCCGAAGTTGAAAGTATTCACCACCGGAAGCCCGGAGTGCTTTGCAAAAATCCCGCCCACGGCAGTGGGCGGACAGTTCAAGTCCTTTCTACATAAAACCCAACCTAGAGATCTGAATACCGCCCACGGTAGTGGGCGGATAGTTCAGGTCCTTACTATTTATCCTGAGTCCCCGCCACCGGCGTCGTGGCTTGTTGATGAATAGTGTGGACGTGAACAATCCGCTCACTGCCGTGAGCGGGATTGGAACCTCGTTGGGGATGAGGTTTTGTAGAAAGGACTTGAAGTATCCGCCCACTGCCGTGGGCGGGATTAGGAGTTTTGTGCAAAGCGGCCGGGCATCAACGATACACTGAAATTGTTTTGAGGTAAGGAGAGCCTTGGGTGCAGTGTACCTGCTGATCCGACCGTAACGTGAACTCTTTGTTCAGTTCTTTCTCCAGGATCCCATCAATCTCGGGATGCAAGCCATGCAGAAAGAAAACCCTTAAGCCAGCATTCGCTGATCGCATCGCGTGAATCTTAGTCATCAAGTCGCGCGCCTCAGATTCCAATTCAGTTCTTCGCGACGAATCTCTGGCCCTGCCTTCGTAACCGGGATGTTTGTCGATTTCACCAGGGAAGCTAGTCTCGAATAACTTTCTGGATCCTGACTGTGCGAGATAGTAGTCGATTGGCATGCGCGTAAGACTTGTAAATATCACCACATCATTGTCACGCGTGTTCTGGACCAGGTAAGTAGCGAGCGAACGATTGTCACACTTCTCAGTTGCAGGATGCACTGCCACGAGGAACGATCCCGTCAGCAAAACCAAAACAATCGGAAGCACATATTTTCCCGCCATTTGTCTGAAAAACGGGGCCACTCCCAGCGCAAATAAATGCAGACCGACCATCGCCAGGCGCGAATTGAAAACTGGCCTGATGACCGAGATTAGCAGCGGAGGGAATATCGTGAACGCTAACATGAGTAACGGTAATTGTTGTGGCCTGATCTCACTCCATAATCTTATGCCGCGTCGCCATGACATATACAGGAGCACAGGCAGTGCCAACCATAGAACACCACCGTAGAGGAAAAGGACATCCCACAACATCGAGAATGACAGTTTCTTCACCCAAACCAGACCAATGGCTGCAATTTCGAGCTGATGGCGCAACACGGGTGTCCAAAACAGTAGGTAAGGGATAACAGATAAGCAGGCGGCAACCGTAAATTTCTTAAATCGCGTGCGCTGATAGACCACATGAAAAACGATTTGCCCAAACAAAGCGAAGAAGAACGCGATGTGAGTAAAGGTTCCAAGTGCGTTAACGACGACGAAAGCTGCAAATCGCCATAGGTTAGTTCGGTCCTTAATCCAGAACTGCACATACAGCAATGTTGAGACGATGGAGAGGAACGACAATAACGAATACATTCGCGCGAATTGTGCCGACAGAATCGCTAAAGGGCTACATGCGTACAGTACCGCGCACAGCAGTGCCAACTCGTCTCCATAAAGCTCTCTTGCAAGGCAGTACAATGCCACTATGGCGAGAATGTAAAACAATCCCGATAGACTACGAACGGCTCGCTCGTGATGTCCGAACAGTGAAACCCACACGTCAAGCAACTGGAAATAGAAGGGCGGGTGAACATCAGCCTTTAGAGCTGAGATCACATTGTCCGAGAGGACTGTGTTTACACTCCAAACTTCATCGGACGTGTAAGCAGCATTGGAGTGGTAGAGCGCGAAGAAACTCGAGCAAATCAGAAGCACGATTAATCCGAGCTTCGAATGTGTAAGAACAGTCGAGGATGATTGGTAGACACCTGTTGCCATTGCAGGAAGAAAAGCGGCGCGAGTTTGGTGTGAAGTTGTGACGTCGCGAGACTAAAGCCGTCCGACCCAACCAGGACCAGGTAGGAAACAAGACTGGACAGCGACTGCGCTGCCCAGCCTCTCAATTGGTGTCGGTAGCAGAACGTCGAAGAACTTTGTCGTGATTAGCTCTGGGCGGCGGCGTTCTGAAGTCGGTTCTGGATGGTGGTCGCCCACGTGCCGCTGCTCGCGTAAATAACCGCTGCTGCAATGGCGATAAGGCCGGCGATCACGGCATACTCCAGGGTTTCCATACCACCCTCATCTGCCAGGAACTTCTTGATTGATTTCATAACTCACTCCTTTGGATTTGATTAAGTTTTATTTCGTAGAACCTGTGGTCGCACCACAAAACTATCTGCTCACTTGAAGCCCGCACTAAAATTAATTTCGCTTTAATCCGGTCGGCTTAACGCTTTTACGCTCAAATTGCGTGTTCGTTGGTGGGGCGGTGCTTGCCTTGACCGTTTCACGGTCGCGATACACCACCCCAGCCGGCCGGGGCTGTAAACCCGTTACTTCAGCACTAGTTCCAACCTGAGCTGAAAAGAGCCTGCTACCACGCAAAACTGCCTCTTCACCTTTTTTCAATCCCCAAATCAGTGCTACCGGTGACGTGTATGGGAAAATCAATGCGCCAGTCGCAACTGCCCCGCCGACTACCGCGGCGCGTCGACTTGTTCCGTGCTGTTTTCCGGCGAGTTGTATCGGAACCTGCGTGCCGTCAACGGCTATCACGTACAACATTTCCCACGCCAACATTCCAGGTCGGCCCAACCGCCCTGCTCGCTGTCGTTGAACAACACGAGCCACAGCAGCAGATCCACGCTCGACCACCAGCACGTTATTTACAAAGATCCTTCGCGTGACTGCGAAAGTCATCAAGCTCCCAACTGGCATATTCCCGGAGGAGTACGCCCGTGAGCTTTCCACTTCGATTACGGTTCCAGCGGGAACCTGTACCAGCGCCGTAAGAGCCGCAACCTTCGATTCGACCTCAGCAAGTGCAGGCGGACCGTTAGGCGCGGATTTCATTGCCAGGATCACTGTGTCCGGCACGCCTCGCCGTTTCAGATCTCTTAGCACCGGAGGGAAGATGTCGAAGCTGCAATGCGACGTGAAAATCTTGCCGATGATGTCACCAGATTTCTGACCTTCTTCGACCATCCGGATTATGTCGCCGTTCCGGAGTGGTCGTCCTGGCATACCCGCAGACGTCTGGTTCTGCCCGTTTATGATCGGGCAGGCGGTGATGAGCAGAAATACGCAAACCACCCACCGATTACCTTGCATGACACTTCTACCTCGTCAGGTTGGAGCAAAGGACTTCAGCAACGGACATGCCGCGAAATTTCGTGGATTTTCGTGATCTTTGAGGATTTGGCGTGCGCTATTTAGCGACAGATGCTCGCCAGCGAGCAGTTTGAACAAGAGGGCAGACCGCTGTGGCAGGGGGCAAGTGAGGTCAATAGCAGATCTATAAAGGAACGCCGTGTAATGGGGGCATGAGGTTGCTTGGGTATTGGATTTGCGAAGGAATTGAAGGAATTTTTACCACCCGAAGCGGGTTAAACCCTGTTATGCTTAGTTAGCCGGCAGAACCGCCGGGTCACACCAAAGTCTTCGGGTAGGGCAAACAAATGAACATCGACGTTGAACTGAATCGGGTTAACACTACGGCTGCCCGTGCGTCGGCACTCGCACCGGTCTTTGCGCTTGCTTTGTTTACGAGCGCGGCGCTGCTCTTCTGGGTGCAGCCGCTCGTAGCAAAGATGCTCCTGCCGTTACTCGGCGGCGCGCCCGCGGTTTGGAACACGTGCATGGTGTTCTTTCAGGCGTTATTGCTGGCGGGCTATGCATACGCACTCTTCGTTTCACAGCGCCTCTCACTAAAAAATCAGGCGATTGTTCACGCCGTGTTGCTCCTGGTTGCCGGCTTGGTTTTACCGTTCGGCTTATCTGAGCGTGTGCTCTCGTCATTACCAACACAAAGCAGTCCGATACTTTGGCTCCTGACCACATTGGCCATAACTGTTGGACCACCGTTTCTGCTTCTCTCGGCTACCGCGCCGCTCCTCCAGCGCTGGTTTTCACATTCGACACATAAAGCAGCCCGCGATCCTTATTTTCTTTATGCAGTCAGTAACGCCGGCAGTATGCTCGCGCTACTCGGCTTTCCATTCCTGCTTGAACCGGCCTTTGCCATCAAAACACAAAGCGTCTTCTGGGCTGTGGGTTACGTCGCTCTGGTTGCGCTGATCATTACGTGCGCGATACTGCTCAACGGGAGGAGAGCTACCTCAGACCAGAATCAAGTCGCAGTCGAACACACTGAGATAAAAGTTGAAAAGACGCAACGATTTGAATGGGTTCTCTTCGCGTTCGTTCCCTCAAGTTTGATGCTCGGCGTGACGACTTTCATCGCAACCGATGTCGCGTCGGTGCCGCTGATCTGGATCATTCCCTTAGCTCTTTATCTCCTGACGTTCATCATTGCGTTTGGAAACAAGCAGATCATCAAGTTGCCGCTAGCCTCGATCTTGTTTCCGATCGCCCTGCTGGTTCTCGGAGCATTGATAATATTGTCGCCACCGATCTCGGTGTGGGTAACGATCACGCTACACTTGCTGGTCTTCTTCCTCGCCGCGCTCGTAAGTCATCAAAGGTTAGCTCAGAGCCGTCCGCACGTGAGCAAGTTGCCCGAGTATTTTCTCTGGATTGCCGTAGGCGGAGTGCTCGGTGGTATTTTCAACGCTCTTCTTGCACCGATGATCTTTTCGACGCCGTTTGAGTATCCGGCAGCGATAATTCTGGCGTGTCTCATACGCCCGGTGACCACGCAGGAACAGAAGACGAAGTCGCTGATGCGAACCACGTTTCCGGTTCTCATCTTTGTGCTGACGTTTGCTCTGGCGCTGACAATTCCACGCCTGGAGCTTCGTGCACAATTCGAGCACGGCATTGTGCTGCTGCTCCCGCTCCTGCTGGTTTTTGTTTTTAGTTTCCGGCGACCCTTTATCTTCGCGTTGTCGCTGGCGGCGCTGATGTTTGCATCGATTCCGTATATGAATGCTTCGGTCGAGACTCTGGTAACTGAGCGGAACTTCTTTGGTGTCTGGCGCGTGACTACCAGTCCGAACGAAGAGTTTCGACGTCTCTACCATGGCAGCACGGTTCATGGTGTGCAGATGAAAGATGAAGCACGAAAGTGTCAGCCGGTTTCATACTATTACCCGAGCGGACCGGTGGGACAGATCTTTGATGCCCACAACAGTAAGCCTGCAAACCTGCCGGTGGCCGCGGCTGGATTAGGATCAGGTACTCTGGGAACTTATTCTTTGCCAGGCCAGCAGTGGGACTTCTATGACATTGATCCGGCGATCGTGCGCATTGCGTCTGAGCCAAGTTATTTTTCGTTTATCAGCAGTTGCACCAAGGGTTCGGTGCGGATGATTTTGGGTGATGCGCGTTTGAAATTGCGCGAGGCGCCGGCGGGAAAATATGGATTGCTGATCATGGATGTGTTCAGCTCCGACTCTGTGCCAGCACATCTTTTGACAACCGAGGCGATGGAGCTTTATGTCAGTAAGATGGCCGGGGACGGCATGATTGCGTTTCACATAAGTAATCGCTATCTCAATCTTGAGCCGTTGCTCTCAGGATTGTCGAAGCGCGCGGGGCTCACCGGCTTCATCCGCAGGGACACGGATCGAAGTCAAGCCAGCAAATACCCGTCGGTCTGGGTAGTGATGGCCCGCAATGACGCCGCACTGGGATCGATTGCAAACGATTCGCGTTGGACCCGATTGCAGGGAGACATGGTTTGGACTGACGACTTCTCCAACATTCTCAGTCTGCTTAAGTAGCCACAAAGGCACACAAAAGGTGTAGCCACAAAAAGGCACAAAAAGCACATAAAAGAGAATGAAGGGAAGTAAAAGTTCTTTCAGAAAAAACTTTTTGTGCTTTATGTGCCTTTTTGTGGCTGATTTTTCTTTATGTGCTTTCTTGTGGCTGGAGTGAAATATGAAACAGTGTCCTGAGTGTAATGAGGTCTTCGACAATCAGAAGGCGTTTTGCGATATGGATGGGTCCGAGCTTGTGAAGCTGACGGACTCTCCTCGAGCGATTAGCGAGACGAAGCCGGCGTCAGGGCCGACGCCTGTTTGGGTGACAGGAGTGATTGGCGGACTAATCGGCATCATCGTCTGCGCGCTTCTGTACATCGTTTTTCTTGCGCCCAGCCGCGAGACCGCATTGCAGGATCGTCAGAACAATCAGAACACCGAAACTACGACTCCTAAATCCAATCAGATAGCAGTGGTGCCGCCGAGTCAGATACAGCCGAGCGAGACGGCGTCACCAACTGAGACTGAGAGTCCTGCCGAAGCCGAAGCCAGTCCAGAAGCAAGTCCGGCGGCTCCCGCCGCAGCTACACCGGCACCCGTAGTTGTCAACAATGGTCCAATTGCGACTGGTGGCAAGAAGGGGGCAGAAGGCGAACGCACGATCATAAAGATGAAGGATGGATCGTCACTCGAAGCTGATGCTGCGTGGGAAGACAAGCAGGGCATCTGGTTCCGGCGGAGTGGCGTTGTTTCATTTCTGGATCGAAGTAAGGTTGAGGCGATCACCGAAGTAACGCCGAAGCGTCCCGCAGAAACCAAGACTCCATAGCGACGCGTCAGGCGAGCTCCTGGACGCCGTCGTCTCCAACTTTGTACTTTCGCCCGCAGTGATCACAAGTCGTAACCGGTTTGTGGTCCGGTCGCAAAGACTGCGCACAAAAACACACCCAACCACCGTGATGCGCGGGATTTCCGTAGACCAACTCGTGCGGACGAACATCGTGAGTGACAACCGCGCCCGCGCCGATGAGACAACGTTGGCCGAGTCTGACACCGCAAACTATTGTTGCGTTCGCGCCGACCGTGACTCCTTCTTCAATCCACGTTTCCACCGGTACCCAGTTCGCGTCGCGACTGCGCGGAGTGAGATCGTTAGTTAGCACAGCGTTTGGACCAAGAAACACGTTATCGGCTACGTGCACGTGCTGCCACACGCACACTCCATTCTTGATTGTCACGTTGTTGCCGATCGTAACTCCCCTCTCGATAAAAACATGGTCGCCGATATTGCAATGTGCGCCGATACGGACATCCTTCAATACATGAGCGAACGCCCAGATGCGAGTACCTTCGCCAATCGCATCCGTCTCGACGAGTGCTTTCTCATGGATGAATGGTGCTGTCATACGAGCACCTCAAAAGTCTCACATGGCAGCGACACTTTCAAGTACAGTGTCTACGGGAGTAGTGTTTGACATTCTTGACGAAGAGAAAGTTTGAAGAATATTTCACGCGAAGACGCCAAGAAGCAAAGGAATGACTTATTGCTTTGCGTTCCTTTGCGACTTTGCGTGGAATATTCTTCAAACTGAACCAGTACGCGCAGTTCTTCCTCGCTGATCAGGTCAGGCGACTTGTGATAATGTTCGGCAGTTGCCGCACGGCCCGAACGTAAGTCTCCATGAAAGTCTTCATCAGTTCCACTTACAAAGACCTCATTGATTACCGCACCGCGGCTATTCGTGCCGTAGAAGGCACAAACTACCAAGCTTCCAAGATGGAAGTTTTTGGTGCGCGACCTGACGAGCCGTTGGATGCCTGCTTGAAAGAAGTGGAGGAAAGCAATTTATTCATTGGCATTTACGCCTTACGTTATGGATTCATTCCCGAGGGAGCAGATATTTCAATTACGGAAAAGGAATACGTCCACGCCAGGAAACTTGGCAGACTAATCTACTGCTTCTTGCTCGATGAAGAGAATCAGCCTTGGCTCAAAAAATGGATCGAGGGCGAGCCGGGAAAGACCAAACTCGAAGATTTCAAGAAACTAATTCAGGAGCAGCACGCTTGCGCCTATTTCACCACCCCTGATGATTTGAGGGCGAAAGTAGCCAATGCGCTTAGCAATTATGTAGCAAGTCAAAAAGCAATTCCTGATTCCGAATTACCGATTTACCAACCTCCTAAACCCACAGGTTCCACTCTTCCTCAAGTGGGGTTCTTCGTTGGGCGCGACAAAGAACTGGAAATACTCCAATCCGCCCTCTCCCCCGACTCCCGCACCTGGGGCGCACTCATTGACGGACCCGGCGGCATCGGCAAGACTGCGCTGGCAATCAAAGCCGCACACGACGCGCCAGGGGAACTCTTCGAGCGTAAGATCTTCATCACCGCCAAAGTGCGCGAACTGACCGCCGAAGGCGAAGCCAAACTAACCGATTTCACCCGCCCGACCTACATCGCCATGCTGGACGAATTGGGCAAGGAACTGGGCGCCGACGGACTCGAAAAACTCGCGCCTGAAGCGCGCCCCAACGAACTGCGTCTCGCGCTGGCGGGCAAGAAGGCGCTGATCATCTTCGACAATTTAGAAACCCTGCCTGAAGAAGAGCGCACGCGCCTGGTCCAATTCCTCTCGCGCCTGCCCGAAGGGAACAAAGCCATCGTCACCTCCCGCCGCCGCCCCGACGTGGACGCGCGCATCGTGCGCCTCGACCGCCTCTCCCGCGACGAAGCCCTGCGACTCATCGCCGAGCTCGCCACCAAAACTCCGCGCCTCGCCCGCACCTCCCAAAAAGAACGCGAAGACCTGTACGAGATCACGCAGGGTAACCCACTTTTCATCCGCTGGATCGCAGGGCAGTTGGGGCGCGAAGGCTCGCAATGCCGCACCATCGCCGAAGCCTGCGCCTTCATTGACAAGGCCCCCAAAGACAACGACCCGCTCGAATACATCTTCGGCGACTTGCTGGAGACCTTTACGGTCAACGAGACGAAAGTCCTCGCCGCGCTGACGTATTTCAGTCTGCCAGCCAAACTCAAATGGATCGCGGACATGACAGACCTGCCCGAACGCGTTGCCGAGACCGCGCTGGAAGACCTGACCGACCGCTCCATCCTGACTTCCGACCTGTCCGCCCAAACCTATTTTTTACCCCCGCTGACAGCGAAATTCATCCGCACGCGCCGCCCGGAAGCCGTTACCCAGACAGGCGACGCCCTCACAGACCGCGCCTATGCCCTCGCCCTGCAATACGGCGGAAACGACAACTACGAAGGTTTCCGTACGCTAGACGCCGAATGGGACTTTATCTCCGCCGCCCTCCCGCGCCTGCTGACAGGTGTTAATGACCGCCTGCAAACGGTGTGCGGTAAACTTACTTTTTTCTTTGAATTCACTGGCAGATGGGACGAGTGGGTGTGGCTCTCTGATCAATCCGAATCGCGCGCGCTCGCAGCTAACGACAAAGAAAAAGCGGGGTGGCAGGCATATCGCGCAGGATATGCTTATTCCCTTCGCAACCAACCCGCCGAAGTGCTGGCGTGCGCCGCCCGCGCCACTGAACACTGGCAGGATAGCACCCCATATAATAAGGCGAATGCCATCCGCCTACGCGGACTCGGTCACAAACTGAACGCTGATTACCCCGCTGCCATCGTTGCCTACCGCGAAACGTTGGAAATGTATCGTTCCACTTCCCCCGAAAGCGCCAGTGTCGCCATGACGCTAAACGAATTAGCGGCCGCGGAACGCGTCAAGAAAGATTACTCCGCCGCCGAACGTGACTACCGCGAAGCCCTACGGATTGCGAAGATAGTCAAATATTTGGAAGGCGTTGCCTACATCACAGGCAACCTGGCAAACCTCGCTCTCGACCGCGAGCAATGGGCAGAAGCCGAGTCCCTTGCCCGCGAAGCCCTGGCGCTGGCAGAAAAAATCGGGCGGCAGGGGGTGATTGCCAACGATTGTCACCGCCTCGCCGAAGCCCTACTCAAACAAAATAAGAACTTGGATGAAGCCTTATCCCTCTCCCGCCGTGCCGTCGAGATTTACACGCGCCTGAAATCGCCCAATTTGCAATCAGCGCAAGAAACTCTGGCGGAGATTAAGAAAACGCTCGACGAGAGGTGATCCGGTTCCGGCGACTGGTGAGATGCAGCACCCAACGAAGCGGGTTGAGATCCGGGGCATGGTTCGAATCGCACTTGCGAATATTCGCTTTCCTGAAACTCCCGAAGAATCGATCGCGCTGACGGAGCGCGCAATCGCTGATGCCGCAAACGGTGAGGCGGAGGTTGTGTGCTTTCCTGAATGCTTCGTTCCTGGTTATCGTGCGCAGGGGAAGGGCGTGCCGCCGCCCGATGCGACATTTCTCGAACGTGCGTGGGCCAGGATCGGCGAGGCTGCTGCAAAAGCAAACGTCGCGGTTATTCTCGGAACGGAACGCATCGTCGACGATGCATTGTTAGCGACTGCTCTTGTCATCAATCGTGACGGAACCGTCGCCGGGTTTCAGGACAAGGTTCAACTCGATCCTTCCGAAGACACGATCTACTGGCCCGGTTCAGGACGACAGATGTTTCAAATTGGTGAGCTGAAGTTTGGCGTCGTGATCTGTCATGAGGGTTGGCGCTATCCGGAAACGGTGCGCTGGGCCGCGCGACACGGAGCACATATCGTCTTTCATCCACAGTTTCATGAAGCTGGGAGCTATGTTCCTTCAAGCTACGCAGACCCTCAGAATTCATTCCACGAAAAGGCAGTTTTGTGTCGCGCCGCCGAGAACACTTGTTACTTCGCAACTGTGAACTACGCCAGCGCCGGATCGCCGACCACCTCAGCAGTAGCGAGCCCCGACGGTACATTGCTCTGTTATCAACCCTACGGCAAAGAAGGCTTGTTGTTCGCCGACATCGATCTCACCGCTGCCACGGGTCTACTCGCCTCACGCTATAAATCCCCAGAATAGATTGGGACGGCGTCGCCTCAAAGGTCAGGATCGCTGCTTGGAGGAGGTCAGTACCGTAACGCGGTAGCGTCGGGTGAGTCCTGTAAATGCAGTTGCCTCGATTATTGATGTACAACATCGACCCGACGCTACCGCGTTACGGTACTGACCTCCTCCAAGCAGCGATCCTGACTTTGAGGCAACGCTGATTAAGACAATGTTTGGGAACGGTGCACGGCACTTGGACGTTGAATAGCCAGAGCAGTGCCTACCTGAACAACTGGAGGTCCGTATGGAATGGAAGCAAGTTCTTAAAAGAGGATTATTGACCGCGTTGGCTCTTTCTCTTATCGCGATCTCGTTTGCTGTGGTAAAGACATCGGGACAGGAATCGAACTCAAACGAGCGAGCTGAGCAATGGGAGTACCTCGTGGTTGCTGGTCCAACTACGACAAACTTCTCAGCCACCGGTTCCGGGCGTACGCGAAAGGAATCAAATTCGGGTTTCGCACGTGAGGCATACGTCCTCGAGGTGCACATGGACCGGTTTGGAGCAAACGGTTGGGAGTTGGTGACAGTAGCCGGACCTCCGAACGATCCTGCTTTCTACTTTAAGCGCCGAAAGACTTCAAATTAGTTAGCCACGGATTCAAACGCTGACTTGCCGTGACGCGACGGGTTCCAATTCCGTCAGCACGCCTTTCTCTAAGTGCATCTGCTCTGACGCGAAACTTGCCGCGTGGGGGTCGTGGGTCACGAGCATGATTGTCTTCTTTAACTCGCGGTTGAGAGTTGAAAGTATTTGCATGACCTCTTCACCGGAACGCGCGTCAAGATTTCCTGTCGGTTCGTCTGCCAGAACCAAATCAGGATCGGTAACGATCGCGCGCGCGATCGCGACACGCTGTTCCTGACCGCCGGAGAGCTGCTTCGGCTGGTGATGCATGCGGTCACTCAAGCCGACGAGATCGAGCGCAGTTTCAACATTCTTGCGGCGTTCTGCCTTCGACAATTTCGTCAACAGCAATGGTAGTTCAACATTCTCGAATGCAGTCAAAACCGGCACGAGGTTGAAAGTTTGAAAGATGTAACCGATGTGAGCATTACGCCAAACGGCGAGCTGGCTCTCAGTCATCCGCGTCAATTGCGTGCCCATCACTTCGACCTCGCCGCCCGTGGGACGATCGATGCCGGCGAGCAGATTCAACAGAGTCGACTTGCCGGAGCCACTCGGTCCCATCAACGCGAGAAAGTCACCCTGATGTAACTCGAGATCGACGTTGTCCAAGGCGACGACTTCGAATCCATCGCGATTGAAACGCTTGCTTACATTACGAACTCTCACAATCGGATCAGACATAGTAGTTTTTCATCCTCAAGCCTATTGAACTTTTACTCGATCGCCATCGCGCAACTTATCAACGCCGGCGATCGCCACAGTTTCATTGCCACTCAATCCATCGAGAACTACATAAGCATCACCTTGCTCTTCTCCTGTACGGATCGTTCGCTGCTCGACTTTGTTACCCTTTACGACAAAAACATGAGCACTGTTGTCAGCCTTTACGACCGCGGTTTTGGGAACGAGCACGCGCGCCACCGGTTTGTTGTCAGATGACGCAGGTTTGTCAGCAAGAAAGTTGACGCGAGCATTCATCTCGGGTCGCAGTTGTTCGTTTGGATTCTCAACCTTGACCTTGATTTGGACCGTCGACTTCGCGCGGTTTGCTTCAGGCGCGATCTCTTCGATGAAGCCCGTGAATCTCAGATTCGGATAAGCCTCGGGAATGATCTCGGCGCGCTGTGAAGGCGTCAGGCGCGCGAATTCAGTTTGGCTGATATCCAACTCGACTTGTAAATCCGTTAGATCTGCGAGGTCGACAACTGAAGTGCGCGCGCCGGAACCGCCGAATGCAGACGGACTAACCATCTCACCAGGCTCAACGCTTCGCGCGAGCACAGTCCCGGTTACGGGCGCTGTAATCTGAGTGGCAGCGAGTTGCGTGTTGGCGTAATCGAGTGCTGCCTTCATCTGGTTCACCGCAGCTGCGGCGGCAGTTATATCTTCTTTGCGCGGACCAATGTCAGTCATGGTGCTGGATTGACGCGCTGCCTGGACCATCGCCGCCGCGCTATCGCGTTGAGCGAGCGCGCGGTCGTACTCGGCTTTTGAAGCAACACCGGAGCGATACAGTGATTCGGTGCGTTGATACTCGGCCTCAGCATTCTTAAGATTTGCTTCGGCCTGCATGACAGCAGCTTTGTCTTTCAACTTTTCTTCGGGACGTGAACCTGTGCGGAGACGGTCCAACTGGGCCTGAGCGGCCGCGAGATTTGCCTTTGCCTGATTCACCTGGGCGACGAACTCACTGTCTTCGAGACGGACGAGGACTTGTCCTTGCTGAACCATGTCGCCTTTCTCGACACCGATCCACGCAACGCGTCCCATCACTTTCGCGCCGACCGCGATCTTGTGATGGGCCACGACGTAACCGGAAGCTGATAAAACGCTCTCACCGGCAGATGCTGCACCAGTCTCGACTCTCACCGGAGCTGCCGAGATCGTCTTGGTGCTCGAGAAGAAAAACACGTAACCGAGCGCAGCGAGGGCAAGCACAACCGCCACGCCGAGCAACAAGAGTTTCGGCGAACGATTGTTCGCAGCGGGCACCGGCGCCGGTCCGCGATCGATTTTCAGACTACGGAGGCGCTTATTGAGATCGTCCTGCGACTCTTTTGATGTTGGATTCGTTGCCATTTTTGTTAGACAGGATTAACAAGATTTTCAGGATGTACAAGATGAATCTTGTTAATCTTGAAAATCCTGTAAATCTTGTTAAGCTAAGCGCGTAACGCATCGACGATCTTGAATCGTGATGCGCGTATCGACGGCAGTAACGACCCGATAAAGCCGATGATGCCGCCAAAAATCAACGCCCAGACCATCAGATCAAGCGTGACTTTGAAGTTGAAAGCAATCTCACTGAACGTCACCCAATTCGACGTGCCCGTCGAAACGAAATTCAACGGCAACGCGAGGATGATTCCGATTGCGGCTCCGATCAACGCAATCGCGATCGACTCCAAAAGAAACGCCACCAGAATGCTCAGCCGGCTGAACCCAAGCACACGCAACGTTCCGATCTCTTTCGTGCGTCGCGCCACTGCCGCATACATCGTGTTCATCCCGGCGAAGCCGGCGCCGACGGCCATGATGAAAGAGATGAACACTGCCAACCCCTTCAGCGCACCCGACGCCGTGCCTTGTTGATCCTCATAGAACGTTCGCTCGGAAACTGCTTTCAAATGAAGTTTGGGATCGTCTGTGATTCTCTTGCTGAGCGCCGTCAGGGTATTCGGATCTTTTACACGCATCAAAACCGACGAGTAACCACCTTCGCGCTTCGTCGTACTGGCAAGCGAATTGTTATCAACCCAGATCTCCGATTCAAAAGCCTTTCCGGCGGAGTCAAACAAACCGACAACCGTGTAATCAGTCGTCTGAATGCGGAACTTGTCTCCAACGTCCAAACCCTGAAATCTTTCCGCAATACGCTTCGAGACAACTGCTTCCGTCTGACCCGGCTCAAATAATCTTCCGGCGACGGTTTGAAATCCCGAGCGCAGCTTGAACGACATTGGTCCAACGCCACGCACCGTGACATTCGAACCTTGACTCATTCCCTTGCGAGCTTTGTAGATCAGCGTCACCAGTTCGCCCGCCGCGAGTGGCTTGTCAGCTTCGCGCTCAACTCCATCGAGGTACATCAGGTCGTTGAAGTTCTCGCGTGTCACTGAGCTGTTCAACTCGGCCGTGCTGCCCTCACGCAGAACGATCATGTTCAGCGGTTCGCCACTGCTCGAGAGCGTCATGTCGATACCGCGCGCGAGTGCCATCACCATTAAGAAGACGGCCACAGTTAGGCCAATCGTAAAGGCAGTGGCGAGCGTGCTGCCTTTTCTGACGATGATGTTTCTGATGTTGTACTTTATTGGTAGTGCCATCTTATTCAGTGCTCCGCAGGGCTTCGGCGATCGTCAAACCGGAAACGCGATAAGCCGAATAAATCACGCTGACGAATCCCACCAGAATCGATAAGCCGAAGGCTATCGCGAGTGTCTCGCTGGTAGGAACGAACGAGATGAAATTCGGGATATAAAGACTCAGATCTACTGAACGGAAAAGCACAAATGCGGCGCCAATGCCGATCGCAGCGCCAATGCATGCGACTATCAGAGCCTCGCCGAGAAACAGCGCGGTGATAGTGCCACGCTGAAAACCGATCGCTTTCAATGTTCCCACTTCCTTCGTGCGTTCGCGCACGGTCATAGCCATCGTGTTACCCATTACGAGCAACAGTGAGAACGTGATTGCGGCCATGATGGCGTAGAGAAACGTTTTCACACCGCCCATCATGGTTTGAAAACTGAGAGCAAATTCGCGCTCGCTTTCAGTCTTCGTGGGCGCGTCGGAATTTGCAAAGATTGAATCGATCGCCTGGCCCACGCGCGGCACGTCTTCGGCCGTGTTGGCGACAATGCTGAAGGTGCTGACCTGATCCTTGGCCCAGGCTGGCAGTAGCTCATTGAGATAGTCGTACTGGAAGTACAACGTTTTCTCATCGCTTCCGGTATACACGCCGCGAATGATGAACTCGACTTCCTGATTGTAGATCGGACTCTTCAGAGTGATACGTTGTCCCGGAGTAAACCCATGGAGTTTGACGAGTTTCGCTCCGACGATCGCTCCCTGCCGGTCATTAATAAATGCCTGCCAGTCGGCGTCTGACATCTTTACCTCGGGGATGACGTCGCGCATCTTGCGTGCATCGACGGCGAAGTTCGCGAAGAAGTTGCGCTCGTCTTTGTAGATACCGCCGAACCAACTGAACGGCATTGCTTCCTTCACGCCCGGCACGGTCTTCATCTTCTGAAGATGGGCCATGGGAATCACGAACCCGAGCGAAACCGCGTGACGCGAAACAAGTCGAAGCGGACTCGTTTCTTCGGTACCGCGGTCGAACTCGGTAAGAATGGTCGCCAAACTTATGATCAGAAAGAGCGAGACGACCAGACTCGAAATCGTCAGCAGAGTTCGTCTTTTGTTACGCAGGATGTTCTTAAAGATCAGCTTTGCATATTTCATAAGCAGTTCACCTTCTTTTAAGAGCGCAGAGCTGTGGACGGTAAAGTGAGTACGCACCGACCACCGAAAGGTTCTGGTAAATGCCCAAATTTTTGAATGCCCAACCGGATTGGCCTGCTACGATGCTCTTAACTCGTTAATCTTGTCAAATCCAATTGTAAGTCGAACGCCGCGGCTCGAAATCGACATCATTTTCTTTATTAATGCCTTAATTAATTTAAAGGCGCGCAAGTGAGCGACTGAGATTGTCACGGGCGCGAGCCTCGTATTTGGCTCGGAAGAGTTCGGTGCTGTAGACCCACTCGCGATGCACGAACTCCTGCAATACCTTTCGCCTTCCTGCCCGGTACATGAACTCAGGAACCCACGAATATTCTTCACGAACCTGAAGCTCGTACTCGTCAAACCGGGATGGTTCTGCGCCGAGAATGCCGAGATCGATATCGACCAGAACCTCTGCGTCTCTGCCTACCGGCAGTGCATTGTGCATCGTGGCCATGACGAGATCATAGATTCGAGTAGCCTGTTCGCTCTTTACGCCGGCAGCGAGGGCACTTTCGCGTGCCCACTCGGCGCTGCGCTTTTCGTTGTCTTTCTCGTGGGTATTGTAAATCGCGTCGTGAAACCAGAGTGCCAGCTCGACTTCGGCTGCATGTTCCGCCAAGGAACTCACGCTCTCGAGATGCGCAAAGCATTCATTCAAATGCTGCATCGTGTGGTATTTGCGATGCGGCTCTGAGTAGCACGCGACAAGGCGATGGTAGAGCTCTTCGTCCGCGTCCTTCACGCCAAGCTCACGCCAAACCGATCGCCATCGCTCCACTGACGTCATGGTATTTAATTCTCAGGCTTGGACACAGTCAATACCGCCTCGCGGTAGCGGCTGTGTTTGATGTCAAGCAGCAACTGGCTGCTGCGGACTTTTCCAAGTGGTGCTATCACGCATCATGACGTTAATGATCACCAGCAGTTTGCGCATGCAAGCAGTGATAGCAACCTTGAAAGACTTCTGGTTGGAGCGCAGCCGCTGATAGAACTCTTTGAGCACTGGGTTATGGCGTGAGGCGGTCAGAGCAGCCATATAAAGTACACGGCGCAGTTGGGCGCGGCCGCCGTAGATATGACGGGTGCCGCGTTGCTGGCCACTGTCGCGATTAAGTGGCGCGACGCCAGCTAGCTTGCTGATCTTTTGCCGGTCAAGCTGACCCAGTTCCGGCAAATCGGCAATCAGCGTGAAAGACGTCACCGGGCCAATGCCGGGGACACTTTGTAAGATTTTATCTTTGGCTTGCCAGCAGGCCGAGGTTTGCAACAGCGCTTTGAGTTGCTGGTCGAGTTCAGCAATGCAGTCCTCTAACCAATCGATGTGCTCTTTGATTTTGTCGCGCACCGTGTCGGAAGTCGCGGACCCGCGCCGATTTTTCTCGTCGCTGAGCATTTCCACGAGTTGCCCGCGACGGCCCATCAAGGCGTCTAACTCTTGCTCGTCCTTTGACTTAATGGGCCGCAATGGTGGTTTTATGGCAGCCGCAAAGTGGGCCAGCACACGCGCATCAAGGCGGTCAGTTTTAGCCAGTTGGCCGAGGGCTTTGGCAAAAGCGCGCACTTGCCTGGGGTTGACCACGCGCACCGGCAAACCGACCGCATGCAAGGCGTTGACTACAGGCAGCTCCAAACCACCGGTAGCTTCCAGCACAATCAGCGCCGGCCGCAAAGCGATCAGTTCGGCGCCCAGTTGGCCAAAGGAGTTCATTTTATTGGGACAACGGAATTGGTAGTCGCGCTCGTGCACGGCCACTTCCAACTGTTGTTTGGAAACGTCAATACCAATGAAAGGCCGGGACTGTTTTTTAGACATGATGGGGTTCTCCTTCCCAAGCTTGCGAATGCGGGCTCGCGGCCCAAGCAACTGTTCGGGTTTATGGAAAACGAGGCGCAACGATCAAAAGGCTACCGCACGGGCTCGAAGCAACCAAGCGGATGAACGATCTGCTGCACCTCTGGGACCAATCGCTTTCTAGCTGGCGACTGGCACAGGCAATGAATAACTTGCACGGACTTAACATACAAGCGGGTGGGTACGAAGTCGATGCTGCGCATGCACCCACCCGCTTGCTACCGCGAGGCGGCTTTGCCTCAAAAGTCGGAATCCAGTCGGGCGCAGCGCCAACGGCGCGAAATATGATAGCCCGGGGCAAGCGCGAAGCGCGTCGCCCCTGGTTATCGGAAACCAATTGAAGAGAGCACTGAAAGTGCGAAATATCTTCGCTAGTATTGCTTTCAGAGCTTCACGGTTGTTTACACGTGGACCCAGGGGCGACGCGCCTCGCTCTGCTCGGCGCTTGCCCCCTGGCTATCATATTCCGCGCCTTTGGCGCTCCGCAGACTGATTTCCGACTTTTGAGGCAAAGCCCCGCGAGGCGGTACTGACTGTGTCCAAGTAACGTTCTGACTTCTTCAGGTAAAGCACTTGAGGCAACCTCCTGCTCAAAGAACCGTGCACGCGTCGTCGAACTCAAGCCGTGGCAGCCGCGTGGTGAAGCTCGACGGATCGCCATAACCGATGTTGCACAGGAAATTCGATTTGACGTCGCCGCCAGGAAAGAACTCCTCATCCAGCTTTGCATTATCAAACCCGGACATCGGTCCACAATCGAACCCGAGAGCGCGTGCCGCAATGATTAAGTACGCTCCCTGAAGCGATGAATTTCGTCTCGCCGTCTCCTCGCCGAGTTTCGAGTTCGACGCATACAGATTGCGCATCGCCGGCTTATGCGGGAAGAGTTCTGGCAACTTATCGTAAAAAAGCAGATCGTAAGCAACGATGACGGTAACCGGAGCAGCCATCGTTTTATCAACATTTCCAGAAGAGAGCGCCGGTCGTAGTCGCTCCTTCGCTTCCGGCGAACGAATGAAGACGAACCGACCCGGGCTGCCATTGGCGCTCGTTGGCCCCCACTTCATCAAGTCGTAAAGCTGTCGCAACTGTTCCTCGGGGACGGGTTTATCGACCCAGCCATTGTACGTTCGCGCCTCAAGAAAGAGTTGGCCCAGGGCCTCGTCAGGTAACGGATTTTTCATCTGAGTTTGCCTCAGGAATAGTAAGCCACAAGAAACCACAAAAAGCACAGGTTTCGCTTCTCCAAATTTGCTCTTTGAGACAAATTTCGACCATTCTCCGGCGCTCTTCGTCTAAGCATCGGGGAAGTCAAAAAGACTCTTGAGGTCCGAAGCCAAAATGGTATATTTGACTCCAACCTGGTTACGGACCAAGGTCGCCCCTCGCGAACGAGCGCCAGAACTCACCTGAGTAAAGAGTCATTTCGGAAATTGTGTCGGAGCCGTCCCTTTATGAAAACCAGCTATTTCCGCTGCGCTGCTAAGGGTTTTATCTTTTCTTTTCTCCTGCTTGTCTGCCTAATCCCAGCGAAGGCAGCCACCAACAAGAAACCGGTTTTGATTAGCCAGACTGCAAGCACCCGGGCCGTGGCTTTCGAAACGATTTCGTTTAGAGCCGAACCCTTTCCTTTGACGGCCTCGAATCCCTTAACCAGCAGCGATACACGAACCCGAATCTCGATCTTCGCAATGGACCTCGAGCTGCTTCCTGGCGAGGGCGCAAACGCATTTACTGCCGATGTGCAGGACGCGAGCGGAAAGATTTATCCACTGCGTGTTGAATTCGTGGGCCAGGTTCCAAACTTTCCCGGGATTACCCAGATTGTCGTCAGACTCGCCGACGACCTCGGCGACGTGGGCGACGTTTTACTGCGTCTCAATCTGCACGGAATGGCCAGTAATCGAGTGCGGGTTGCAATTGGACATAGTGGCGGTGGACCAGCCGACGATGCAGGCGCCGTGGCGACGCCGGCTCCGCAAACTCCGCCGGGTGCAGATCCACCCCTGGTTCCGGATCCGTTTACCGGGCCAGCAAGTGATGCCGACACGGTGCGCTTTCTCGAACAAGCAAGCTGGGGACCAACCTCTGCCGAAATCGCACGCGTTAAAGCCATGGGTTTCATGGCTTATCTCATCGAACAGTTCAGCCTCGCGCCGAGCAATCCGGCAAAGGGTTCAAATTATCCTGATTTGCCGTTCCCGGTGGACGATTCGAGCCAGGAGTGCCCGGTCACTCCTATCATCTTCGATCCCAGCTACAACCAGTCGGTTTGCCTCCGCGATAACTTCTCGATGTACCCGGTGCACCGGACCTTCTTCAGCAAAGCGCTCTACGGAAACGATCAGTTGCGGCAGCGCGTGGCTTTTGCGTTGCACCAGATCATGGTGGTGTCTGCCAGCAGCGAGGTCAATCGTCCAAGCTGGATGACTCCGTATCTCCAGGCTCTCGATCGAAACGCTTTCGGCAACTACAGAGCGCTGCTAAACGAGATCACGCTCACTGCGGCTATGGGTGAGTTTCTCGACATGCGTCTCAGTACGCGCACAAGCCCTAATGAGAATTTTGCGCGCGAGGTGTTACAGCTCTTCTCGATTGGAACCGACGTGCTCAACCTGGATGGCACACCACAACGCGACGCGCAAGGCAACACGATCCCGACCTACACGCAGGCGGACGTGAATGAGTTTACGCGTGTGTTTACCGGTTGGAACTTTGCCACGGCTTTCAGCGGAGGCATCACAAACTTCCGCGACCCGATGGCTCCTCGCGGTGGTCAGAATCACGATGCCGGCGCGAAGACGCTTTTAAATGGCTTTAGCATCGCCGCGTGTTCGAGTCCGAATGGAACTGCAAATATTGCCTGTGCCCAGTCAGACATGGCAGCGGTCATGAATCATTTGGCCAACCATCCAAATGTTGGACCATTCATCAGCAAGCAGTTGATTCAGCATCTCGTCACGAGTAATCCGAGTCCGGCTTACGTTGAGCGCGTTGCGAAAGTCTTCAACAATGACTGTAGCGGGCTCTATCCGCAGGGTTGCACGAATGTTCGCGGTAACCTGAAGCTCGTCGTGCAGGCGATCCTGCTGGATCCGGAAGCACGCGGCGACGTAAAGACTGATCCAAACTATGGCAAGTTGCGCGAACCGGCCCAGTACATCAACGGTTTCCTACGCGCATTCAACGTCAAATCCTTCGACAAGACGAACACGAGTGACGGCGTTCTGGGTAGCAGAGGCGGAGATTTTACCGGCACTCTCGACCAGGGGATCTTCCAGCCGCCGACAGTGTTCAGCTATTACCAGCCGGGTTATGAAGTGCCGGGAACGAAGATCCTTGGCCCAGCATTCGGCATTCTTTCGACGACCACCACGCTGCGCCGTGCAAACAACATCAACACGCTGATCTATAACGGTGTAACCACCACCACCACGCCTATAGCCTCTAATCCGGATCGACCGCGCGGCACCTCGATCGACATCTCGAATCTTGAGTCGCTCGCGGGAAACCCGGTTGACGTAGTCAACGCTCTCGACGCATTGCTGCTGCACGGAACGATGCACCCGCAAATGCGCAGCTCGATCATAACGGCGATGAATGCCATCAACGATGCCAACGTCACGACGCGCAACCAGAAGCGCGCGCGAATGGCAGTCTACCTGGTCGCAACTTCTTCTCAGTACGACGTTCAGAGATAACTATCATGGCGATAACACGAAGAGACTTCTTACGTTCAAGTGCATGTGCGGTGGGTAGTATGGCGCTGGCTTCAAGTATCGATACTTTCAGTGTGGTCCATGCGCTCACACCCCAGGCTGCGAGTGATTACAAAGCGCTCGTTTGCGTATTTCTGAATGGCGGCAACGACGGGAACAACATGTTCGTGTCGTTAGACCAGTACGCCTCTTATTCAAATGTCCGTTTTAATGCAGGTCTGGCGATTGCTCAAGGGTCTTTGCTTTCGGTTTCTCCTGTGAGCGGCGGCTCTTATGGCTTTCATCCGAACATGCCCGAGATGCGCGATCTCTTCAACCAGGGGAAACTGGCAGTGCTCTGTAACAATGGTCCGCTAGTCGAACCAATCACCAGGACTACGTATCAGAACGGCACCGGCAAGAAACCACTCCAACTCTTTTCCCATTCCGATCAGGTCGGATTGTTCCAAACGGCGATCGCAAACAACGTCAGTCAAACAGGTTGGGGCGGCAGGTTGGCAGACAAGACGCACGGATTGAATGGTTCGGCGACTTTCCCGAGCAACATCTCGATCGCCGGTATCAATCTCTTGTTAAGCGGCGTCGACACGCGACAACTTGCTGTTGCAGACTCGAATACGTCGCTCGCGAATGTTCTGCAACTCAACTCGGCCCCCACGACGGCCGAACAGACCGCACGACTAGCTTCATTCACCGAACTGCGAACGCTCGATAACAATTTCAAACTCGTGAAAGCCGCGAGTGACACGCGCTCGAGCTCGATTCAAACAGACAATGCGCTGAGCAGTGTTAGCCCAACTCTGACAACAGTGTTTCCAAATACCTCGCTTGGTCGCCAGCTAAAACAAGTCGCCCTTTTAATCAAAGCCTGCACCGATGCGAACGTAGGAATAAACATGAAGCGTCAGATTTTCTTTACGCAAATCGGCGGCTTTGATACACATTCAGCGGAGATCCCGGGACAGGTAAACTTGCTGACTCAGGTAAGTCAGGCGATCAATGCTTTTTACCTGGCGACTATCGAACTTGGCATTCAGGACAAAGTAACGACCTTTACAATGTCGGACTTTGGACGCACCTTCCAGCCGGCAGGCTCCGGCCCCGCCGTTGGTACCGATCACGCTTGGGGAAATCATCAACTGATCGTTGGTGGCGCGGTGTTGGGACATACGTTGTATGGTACTTATCCGACCCTGGCACTCGGTGGTCCTGACGATACTGACGGTGGATCAAACCCGCGTGGTCGCTGGATACCGACGACGTCCGTTGAGCAATATGCGGCAACACTCGCGACCTGGTACGGTTTGTCGTCAACCGATCTCTCGGCGGTGTTTCCGTTGATTGGGCGCTTCGCTACTGCGGATCTGGGATTCCTGGCTTAAAGTAAATGGCCACAAAAAGGCACAAAAAGCACAGACAGAGTAAAGGTAATGTTTGTGCTTCGGGTAATTCTCTGTGGCTCGCCAGGCTTATTGTCTTAGCATCTCTGCTCGCTGCACTCACTGGTTTTCTACTGTCTCACAACGCCGGTACACCTCCCGTGCATGCATTCTCTGCTGGACCACCTGCAGGTTACACGGGCGCTCCGAACGAAGAACCCGAGGCTTGTGCCGAATGTCATGTGCCGCCTGATGCGGGCAGTGGCAGGATTTCCATTACCGCGCCGCAAACCTATGTTCCCGGACAGACCTACGCGATCACCGTTAGTCACATGAATCCGGATCCAACGCGACTTCGCTGGGGTTTTGAACTGACAGTTTTGGATACTGCCTCGGACGAAAAAGCTGGCGAGCTGCAAAACACAGATGGGTTGACGCAGGTTCTAAATAACGCTGGCCCAAATTCTGCGCGTCAATATATTGAGCACACTGCGGCGGGCACTTTTATCGGCCAACAGAACGGCGCGAGCTGGACATTTAACTGGACCGCGCCACTCGTTGATGTTGGTCCGGTCACTTTCTACGCCGCAGGCAATCACGCCAACAACGATGGCAACACCTCAGGCGATTACATCTACAAAACCTTTGTAGTTTCAGCGCCCGCTTCAACCACGCCGGATTTTGCCCTCAGCGTGAATCCCACTTCGCGAAGCGTGATACCGGGTGGCGGCGGAATCTATACCGTGACAGTGACGCCATTAGCGGGATTTACCGGACAGGTCACTTTGAGCGCGAGTGATCTGCCAACAGGCGCGACGGCTGCATTTGATCCGGTATCAGTCGATATCACGGACGCCAATTCAAAAACTACGACTCTTGATTTAGACAGTGGTCCAAACACGCCCGTAAACAATCACACCTTCAACATCAACGCACAATCGGGAGCAACGTCGCATTCGATCCCGGCCTCGTTGAACGTCGTGAGTCCGTTAAGTGCGGATCTTTCGATCACCAACACAGCCTCACCGAATCCAGGGCAGGCGGGCGTCAGTCTCTCGTACCGCATCATCGCGACCAATCATGGACCAAAAGAGGCAACAAATGTAACCGTTACCGATACGTTCCCCGCCGGAGTTGCATTTGTCTCTGCAACTGCCACGCAGGGCAACTGCAATGGCAGTGGCCCAGTGATTTGCAATCTCGGTGCTCTCGAAGTCGATAGCAGTGCGATCGTGACGATCGTTATCGTACCGTCATCAGCCGGTCAGATAACGAATTCGGCAACAGTCAGCGCGAGTGAGACTGACTCTGATTCAACCAACAACACCGCGGCCACCACGACTGTTATCCAACCCGCGGCGTCGTCGCCGACGATGTTGGATGACAATCTCACTGTGAGCACAGTGATCGCCGGACTCGATCAACCAATCGGCCTCGCATTTATTGGCGCAAACGATTTCTTTGTGCTGGAGAAAGCGACCGGGAAGGTGCAGCGAATAGTTAACGGCGCCCTGCACAGCACCTCGTTGGATTTGCCGGTCAACAACGCTTCCGAACGCGGACTGCTCGGCATCGCGTTGCATCCGAACTTTGCGCAGAATGGCTTCGTCTACCTCTTCTGGACTGAAAGCAGTACCGGATCAGATACCGCAAACATCGATCAGGTGCCGCTTCTCGGAAACCGCGTGGATCGTTACTTGTGGAATGGAACAACGCTCACGTTCGATCGCAATCTCATCAAGTTGCGCGCGTTGCAGCAGGATGCGGGCCAGCCGTCACGCGGCAATCACAATGGTGGCGTGCTGCGATTTGGTCCGGACGGCAAGCTGTACATTATCTTCGGCGACAACGGCAGACGTGGCTTCCTACAGAATCTTGTGCAGGGTGGTCCAAATCCCGACGATCAGTTTGGTGGACCGGATCCTGACGACGTCCATCTGACCGGAGTCATTCTCCGGCTCAACGACGACGGTTCGACGCCCACGGACAATCCATTCATCAACGCGATTCCGCCGTTTCAACTTTTGCAAATCGCAAACAACATCCGCAAAGTCTTCGCATACGGAATTCGCAATAGCTTCGGGATGGATTTCGATCCGCTCAGCGGTGCGTTGTGGACACAGGAAAACGGCGACGATGCGTTCGACGAGATCAATCGCGTCACACCCGGTTTTAACGGCGGCTGGATACAGGCAATGGGTCCTATAAGCCGTGTAGATGAATACCGATCGATTGAGATGAGTTATGGCGCTGGAAATCTGCAGCAGCTCCGCTGGCCGCCGAGTAACATCCAGACCCAGCCGCAGCAGGCACTGATACATATGGGCATGCTACCCGCAGCGCAATATGTCGATCCGGAGTTCAGTTGGAAGTATGCAGTCGCGCCGTCGCCGATTGGGTTTGTGAAGGGCAGGGGACTCGGTCCGCAGTTTGAAGGAGATTTACTCGTCGGGGCATCGCGCACCACGTTGCTCAATGGATTCCTGTTCCGGTTCAAGTTGAACGCCGATCGACAGCACTTTGCGTTGAGTGACCCGCGATTGGCTGATCGAGTGGCTGACAACGTTGATAAGTTTGATCAAACCGAGAGTGAGAGTCTGCTGATAGGAAAAGATTTCGGAATCACGACCGACATTCAAACCGGACCGAATGGAAACGTATTTGTCGTGTCGCTTTCAAATGGGGCGATTTACGAGATCAAGTCGAAGCCGAGAGCATTGTTTGTCGCGACCTTAAATGGCTCGCAAGAGACTCCGCCGAACAACTCCACTGCCACGGGCAGAGCGACACTACTTCTGAGTCCTGACGAAAAGACTGCGCGTGTTTCCCTCGTCTTTAGCGGTCTCACGAGCGCACAAACAGACGCTCATATTCATGGACCAGCGATACCGGGTGTCGCTGCGCCGCCGGTTTTCCCGTTGCCATTGGGCCAGATCAGCGATTTTCAGATCAACCTCACTCCGGCGCAGGTTCAGGATCTAAAGAATGGTTTGCTCTACGTCAATGTTCACAGTTCGAACTTTCCGGCAGGTGAGATTCGCGGACAGTTCGCGTCATCTCTCTCGGCGCAAAGCGTTCAGTTCGGCGCTACCAGTTATATCGTGAATGAAAATGCGGGCAGCGTAACTGTGAACGTGACGCGGTTCGGTAACACGTCAAACGCCGTGACGATCAATTACGCAACCAGCAACGGCACTGCGACTCAGCCTGGCGACTACACCAGTAGCTCCGGGTCACTACAGTTCGCGGCTGGAGAGACGGTTAAGTCTTTTGTCGCGCCGATAATTAATGATGAGACGATTGAGCAGCCGGAGAATATTAACGTCGCGTTGAGTTCACCGACCGGCGGCCTTCTCGAAGGAAGCCCGTTCACGAGCACGATCACGATTCTCGATGACGATAAGCCGCTTATTATCATCGAGGAGAGCACCGGTCGCGCAGTAGCCCTCGACTCTGTTACTCACCTGGGAGAACCATTCCCGTTAACGACGATTCATAATTTCAGCGCGGACCATCGCACACGCGTCGTGCTCTTCGCTAGCGGTATTGATCTGATGCCCAACGAGAGTATTAATGTTCAGATTGAAGATCGTTTGAATCGCTCTTATCCGCTCGTGGTCGAGGACGTCCGCAAGGTACCGAATTTCGATTGGCTCACACAGATCGTTGTGAAGCTACCCGATTCAATCGACATCCAAGGCGACCACCTCATCAGCATCACCTTCCGCGGCACGGCAGGGAACAAAGCTTCGATCACTATTATTCGCTGAGACCTCACATAAAACACAAACCACATTTGTGCCTTTTGTGCTTTTTTGTGGCTAAAAACGCGGCGGGTGGCCGCACTTGCATGCGACCACCCGTAGCAAACCGTCGGGGCTGGAAATTAATGCGAGAGGAGTTGGTGCCCGTCTATATTCTCTTCCTGAATAAATCTCACCGCCATTACTCCATATTGCTTGAGACGGCGATAGAGCTTGCTGCGATCGATTCCAAGTGCGGCTGCGGCTCGTACCTGGTTTCCACCAAACTGCTGCAGGACTGAAAGAATGTAACGCTTCTCGATTTCTGCAAGTGGCACCGTGTCGTTCATGTAAGCCTGAAGCACTTGCCTAAAGTCGTCGGCACTGGGTTGCGAATGCGCCGACAGAATCTCGGGCGGCAAATCCCCCGGGCCTAACTCGTCGTCAAGACCGATCGCGAGCGCGTACTCGATCGTGTTTTCCAGTTCGCGAACGTTTCCGGGCCACGGATACTCGGAAAGAGCACGCATCGCTTCCGGTGTGAACTTTCTGAGTGGTTGCCCATTTCTTTCCGACTTCACACGCAGGAAGTGTTCGACGAGCAGCCTCACATCGTCACCGCGCGTGCAGAGCTCCGGCACGTGCAACGGCAAAACACGCAACCGGTAATAAAGGTCTGGGCGAAAGCGACCTTCAGTGACCGCCTGGGCGAGGTCGCAGTTAGTCGCCGAGATGATGCGAACGTCAATTGCGATGTTTGCGCGTGCACCAATTCTTCGTACGGTTCTTTCCTGCAAAACGCGTAGTAACTTTGCCTGGGCTGAAAGGTTCAATGCATCGATTTCGTCTAGAAACAACGTGCCACCCGAAGCTTTTTCGAAGAGACCACTGCGGTTCTCGTGCGCGCCAGTGAAGGTGCCGCGCTGGTGTCCGAAGAGTTCAGCTTCGATTAGTGTTTCAGGGATAGCAGAGCAGTTGATATCGACGAAAGCGTGATCGCGTCGGGGACTTAGATCGTGGATAGCGCGAGCGGCGAGTTCTTTTCCGGTTCCGGTTGCACCAGTAATCAGAACGGAAGCGTCGGTTGGCGCCACGCGTTCGATTACGGAAAAAAGTTTTCTCATCACCGGCGATTCGCCAATGAGAGTTGGTGTTTTGGAATTGCTTGTTCTAAAACTTTCCTGCTTGTCGGTGGCTATCGTAGTGGTCCGGGCGTGGTTATTGGTGGACCAGCCATCGATAGCCGTGGGAGTTGCTAGGGGCATTAATGTCACTAACTCCTTCGGGGTTAAGTCCTCGTAAAAATTGCGGCTCAATCAGTCTCTTTGCAGATAAAACTGGGAGTGTTTCTCTTGAGACTGGAATAACAAAACACCTAAATGCCTTGATGTTCCGAATCCTAAGCCGCCATCTCAAACAACGGACCGTTGGTTCTTATTTCAATAACGTACACTTCATGGCCCAGGGGGGCGAAGCACAACGTTATCTTTTCTTGCGAATGAATAAGAGAACTGGCGAGAACCTTACACGTTTTGGGTAAAGCTCAGAACGTCACTAACTCGATCAGTCCCTTTGAAGCTAACTACTCTTAGACGCGTGAATCCGTGAGTCGATAAGCAAACCCGGGGCCATCAAATTGCAATATTTCCTTTTGCACAATTCCTCAAGAACACGCAGTAAAAATTGTTGTTCACGAGTCGTTTGTCCAGCATCTGGACGCTCATTCTAGAATTCGGAAACACGGATCGAACGGATCCTTAAAAGATCATCGCGGATTTGGATCGTAAGGGCACGGCTGGAACGCCTCGCGCATTGCACCTTTAATTCAAGTGTCGCGGAAAATGAGGGCACACTATGGGGTCACTCAAGGCTGGCGTCTGCGCGCTATCGTACATTGAAATGTCAAATTTTTAGTTGAGCTAAACATGCTGTCTATCAGGTTATACATCTCGGCATTAACGCTGTGCTTTCTGATCCTCGTGATCGCGAACCGTGGTCTCGGAATTCTCGAAGCGATCGTAGTTACGTGCGCGATCGTTTATTTGATCCTCGATGTTAGAAGCGATTTACAGGAACTGAAGGCTGAGTTGAACATGTTGCAGGACCTCGAACAACAGGTATCCAAACTTCTGCAATTGAATTAATAAACATGAACGGTTTTATCATCAACGCCACCGTGAGCTTTATCATTTCACTCGTCTTACACGAGTTGGGACATTACTTTGCGGCGCGCATGTGTGCCGTCCCCGTCAAGCAGGCAGGTCTTGGTTGGGGACCGAAACTCTTTGGAGTGCGACTGAATCAAGTCGACTGCCAACTGCGTCTGCTACCAGTTGGTGCTTACGTGCAAATGGATATGAGGGCGTTGCAAAGTCGGCCGTTGGTGCAACAGTTATTTGTACTCGGCGCAGGAGTCGGAGTGAATCTTGTACTCTGCGTTCTAACCTGGGGATCACTTTTTAGCGTCATCAATCTGGCACTCGCGATCGGGAATCTAATCCCACTTTATCAGCTCGACGGATGGAAAAGCGGGATGGTGATCTGCCGGCGTATATTCGGCCGACCGAGTCCGGTCGTGGAGTGGGTCTTTACCATCAGTGGCGGAGCCGTCGCTTTGGTAGTTATGGTGCGAGCATTTCTTAACGTCTAAACTATGATGAGCACACCTTATTTTGGAAATCTCGATAGCAAGCGACTAGCGCGCGCTTATGTTGCGCTCGCGTTTGCGCAGGACGTTGCCAAGGGATACGTCAGCGAGCACACTTCACTGCATCCAGTGCTTACGGCGCTCGATATGTCTGCGAAGCTGATTGAAGAAATTCTTGAGGACGTTCTGCCAGTGGATGAGGAACGGGAAATAGAAGCACAGATTACGCAGATTATGTAAATCTGCGTAATCTGTGGATGGTTTACCTTACATGCCCATGCCGCTCATGCCGCCCATACCGCCCGGCATTGCGGGACTGCCCTTATCGTCTTCGGGAAGCTCCGAGACCATCGCTTCAGTAGTCAACATCAACCCTGCGATTGACGCTGCGTTCTGAAGAGCCGTGCGAGTGACTTTTGCCGGGTCGATAACGCCAGCCTTCACTAAATCCTCGAACGTCTCGGTTGCTGCGTTGAAGCCAACGTTCTCGTTCTTCTCAGAACGAACTCGCTCGACAACCACAGCGCCTTCCTTACCTGCATTCTGAACGATCTGACGCAGGGGCTCTTCCAACGCACGACGAACTATGTTCACGCCGATTTGCTCATCGGGGTCGCCTTCGCCGTCCGCATTGATCACGTATTTCTCGAGCGCCTTCGCCGCTCTCACGAGCGCGACGCCGCCACCAGGAACGATTCCTTCTTCGACAGCCGCACGTGTCGCGTGCATCGCATCTTCAACGCGCGCTTTCTTCTCTTTCATCTCGGTCTCAGTTGCAGCGCCAACTTTGATTACCGCAACGCCGCCGACGAGCTTCGCGAGTCGCTCCTGAAGTTTCTCGCGATCGTAGTCGGAAGTGGTGTCTTCGATCTGCGCACGCAGAGTCTTGACGCGGCCTTCGATGTCATATTGCTTGCCGTTGCCTTCCACGATCGTGGTGTTGTCCTTGTCGATCGTGATCTTCTTGGCCCGGCCGAGATCTTCGAGTTTGACGTTCTCGAGTTTGATACCGAGATCCTCGCTGATGACTTTGCCACCGGTCAGAATCGCGATGTCTTCGAGCATCGCCTTGCGACGATCGCCAAATCCGGGAGCCTTAACGGCAGCGATGTTCAACGTGCCGCGCAGCTTGTTTACGACGAGAGTCGCGAGCGCTTCGCCTTCAACGTCTTCGGCGATGATCAGCATCGGTTTGCCGAGCTTGGCAACCTGCTCGAGCAGCGGCAGCAGATCCTTCATCGAGCTGATCTTCTTCTCGTTGATCAGGATGAGCGGATTGTCGAGCACTGCTTCCATGCGCTCCGGATCGGTGACGAAGTAGGGGCTGAGATAACCGCGGTCGAACTGCATTCCTTCCACAACTTCGAGCGAGGTATCCATTGTCTTCGACTCTTCAACGGTGATGACGCCGTCTTTGCCGACTTTGTTCATTGCTTCAGCAATGATGTTGCCAATGGTCTGATCGCCGTTAGCGGAAACTGTTCCGACTTGGGCAATCATGTCGCCCTTAACTGGCTTTGCGAGCTTCTGGATCGCACCGGTGGCATGCTCGACAGCCTTGTCGATACCACGCTTGAGCGCCATCGGATTCGCACCGGCGGCGACAGTCTTCACGCCCTCGCGGAAGATTGCCTGGGCCAAAACGGTCGCGGTGGTGGTGCCGTCGCCGGCAACGTCGGAAGTTTTGGAAGCGACTTCGCGCACCATCTGAGCGCCCATATTTTCGAGCGCGTCTTTCAACTCGATTTCTTTTGCGACGGTGACGCCGTCTTTGGTAATCGTGGGCGAGCCAAATTTCTTGTCGATAACAACGTTACGACCCTTTGGACCGAGGGTAATCTTCACTGCGTCAGCGAGTTGATTAATGCCGCGCAAAATCGCTGCACGCGAGTCTTCACCGTGAATAACCTGCTTTGCCATTCTTATTTACCACCTTTCTTGGTGCCGCCGCTCGCAGCGCCGGCGCGCTCGAGAATTCCGAGAATCTCGTCCTCGCGCATGATGAGAAGCTCTTCGCCGTCAATCTTGATTTCAGAGCCGCTGTACTTGCCGAAGAGAACGCGATCGCCCTGTTTCACGTCGAGGGGCTGGCGGGTTCCGTCCTCTTTATATTTGCCTTCGCCGACCGCGATGACTTCGCCTTCCTGGGGTTTTTCCTTAGCAGTGTCAGGGATGATGATGCCGCCCCGCACCTGCTCGCCCTCTTCAATACGTCTCACGATGACGCGATCATGAAGAGGTCTAATGTTAGTTGCCATGACCTTGGTCTCCTTTCAATTCTGTTCAAGCTTTGGTGAATTTTATAGATAAAAGCTAGCACTCTCTGAGTAAGAGTGCTAAGGATAGGGCCACCCGGAGGCGCTTGTCAACCGCCCAAAGGAGACGCCGCCTTGGAGTGCGGTGACTCGTCACCGCTTTGGTACAAATACCAAAGCGCCAACAAGTTGGCGCACTCCAAGGAGGCGCTCTATGAGCAGTCAGCTGGCCTTGAGGCGATGCGTGAGTTTCTTATGATTTGTGCTTTTTGTGCCTTTTTGTGGCGATTCCTGCTTCTGGTAAGTGGCGACCCGCTTGGCGAGGGTGTTGCGGTGAATGCCGAGGATGGCGGCGGTGTTTGAGATGTGTTGCTTGTGCCGCGCCAGGGCTTTCTTGATGTAAAGCTTTTCGAATTCGCACAGGGCTTCATCCAAAAGGATGTGGCCCTCGAGCATTTCGTCGATCAGGCTTTCGAGACGGGTGCGCATCAAAGCTCTTTTCCGGTTAACAATCTATATGCGTCGAGATAACGAGCCGTCGTGGCTGCGGCAATCTCGGGAGGAATCGCCGGTGCGGGCGGTTTCTTGTCCCAGTCGAGTGTCTCGAGATAGTCGCGCACGAATTGTTTGTCGAACGAAGGTTGCGAACGCCCGGGCTGGTATTCATCCGCGGGCCAGAATCGTGAGGAGTCGGGCGTCAGCACTTCGTCAACCAGCAAGAGCTTTCCGTCCTTATCCAATCCAAACTCGAATTTCGTATCGGCGATGATGATGCCGCGTTGCCGTGCATACTCTTCAGCCTGAGTGTAGAGACGAAGCGAAGTGTCTCGCAGCAACGCAGTTTGTTCGGCGCCGATCAGTTCTCGTACTTGATCTTCAGTGATGTTTTCGTCGTGTCCTTCTTCTGCTTTCGTTGAAGGAGTAAAGAGCGCTTCAGGTAATTTGGCTGACTCGGGCAAACCTTCCGGAAGTTTGTGACCACACACGGAGCCAGTCCTTAGATAATCTTTCCATCCGGAGCCGACCAGATAACCGCGCACTACGCACTCAACCGGAAACACTTTGGCGCGACGCACCTGCATCGCTCTGCCTTTGAGAGTTTCGGCGTGACGTTGAACCGCGGGCGGCATCGCGTCGACATTGCTCTCGATCAGATGGTTAGCGACAACGTCTTTCAGCTTCTCAAACCAGAATTCGGAGAGAGCCGTGAGCACTTCGCCTTTACGTTCGATCGGTGTCGGCAGTATGCAGTCGAATGCGGAGATCCGATCCGTGGCGATGATGAGCAAGCTCTCATCATCTACTTCGTAGACGTCACGCACTTTTCCACGCCGGTGTAACTTCAGATCAGAAAGAGATGTTTGCAGGACAGTTGCAGTATTCATTTGTTTAGGCGGATGCCGGATTTTGCTCGCGCTAAAAAACTTTGTCAAGACAGTAGCCACAGATAAAACGGATCTTGAAATGCGATGAACACGGGATCAGAGGGCTTCACGCAATCTACGGATTTGCGCAGCGTGGTTGTGTGCGTGTGCGGCGTAGATTGTTAGCCAGTTCTCGGTCGTGTATCTGCCACTCTCGGTATGAGTGCCTTCGCGCTTCCAGTCATCCTCAGTCATTAAGCCGAGAAGTTGTGTGGTGCTTTCACGCGCGCTTCGAAAAGATTCGAGTGCTGGTGCCATGTCGCGTTCGTTGTAACGAAGCTTGGTTGCGTACTCGTCCTGATCGTATCCCTGAATGACAGCATTGTCTTCGACCAAAAGCTTTCGTAGTCTCGCGGCTGAGAAGCTTTCACTGTCGCCAAGGTGATGAACGATTTCGCGTGCAGTCCATTTGCCAGGAATCGGACGCGCTCCTAAGCTGTCGGCGGGAAAGCCGTCGAGGGCGTTCATGACTTCGTCGTAACCGGCAGCATACGTTGCGATGAGTTCAGCTCGTTCTTCGGGTGTCAGCATATAGGGTCCTTTGCAATTGGAAATCGGCAATTGGCAATATCCTAACACTTTGGGCTTGAACACTGGGTCATTTCTCCTGTACTATCCCCCAGAACCGAGATGCGCCAATGACCCCGTGGTGCTTGCCCTTCTGAGCCTCCTGTCAGTTTCAGATCGACGACTAATATCCAATGATGGCTACAGCTACTGACAGACAGAAAACAGCTAAAGAAAACTTCGCGGCTCCCGACTCCGGCGAACGTAAAGTATCGCTTCTGGTAGTGGAGGACGACGAGAACATCTCGACTGCGATTAGCGAGTACTTCTCGCGTGCGGGATACAACGTCAAAACGGTTGAGGATGGTCTGAACGGCGTGAAAGCGGCGCTTGACGATCCTCCCGATGCAGTGGTCCTTGACCTGATGCTGCCCAAGATGGACGGTCTGGCAGTATGCAAAGAGCTCAGGGAGAAGGTCGGCTATCTGCCGATCCTTATGCTCACTGCAAAGGACGACGTAGTCGACAAGGTGCTGGGACTGGAGATGGGCGCGGATGATTACATCACCAAGCCTTTCAGTCTTCGCGAACTCGAAGCCCGCATCAAGTCTGTACTCCGGCGCACACGGAACGGCCCGAGCACCGAAGGAATGCGCGATGAGGCGCCCATTGTCCGCGGCCGGCTCCGGATCGACTCGGCGAAGCGCGAGGTGACTATCGGTGACCGGCAGGTCGAGTTGACGCCGAAAGAATTTGATTTGCTGCGTCTATTTGCCTCGAATCCGGGTCGTGTCTTCCCGCGGAAGTATTTGCTGGAGAAGATTTGGGACTACTCGTATGAAGGCTACGACAGAACGATTGACTCACACATCAATCGCCTCCGCGCCAAGATCGAAGAGAACCCGGAAAACCCGCAAATGGTGCTCACGGTCTGGGGTATCGGCTACAAGTTCAGCGACGAGCAATAGGTCCGATAGGACCTATTGCTTTCATTTCGCATTCTATCCGCAATAATTCCATAGCAATTCCCACCCACTTATTGTATTCTTCGCGGCAGTTTGTACAACATATGGGCTCGCAGTAGTCCGTTCCCCCGACGCTATTTGAAATTGGAGGAGTCGAGATGAATTTGATTGTGCGGCGACTTCTGCCCGCTTTACTGTTGTGGATAGCTGTCTTCATGACGTGTGCGCCTGCCAGGGCGCAAGATGTGAAACTCCCTGCATCAGTCTCTAACCGACCTGCCATAACAGTCCTCGACAGCACAAAGGATCAGGATGGCCTGGTTGGCTCCGTGCGTCGAGTCAAAACTGAAACTGCCAAAATCGAACTCAAGGATGGCCGCCCAGTCGAAGGATTACCGCAACTGGTCGAGATCACGACCTACGGTATCAAGGGGAATCGCATTGAGAATACTTCCTACCCCATCGAGTCCGGCCCTGTAGGCAAAGAAGAATATAAGTACGACGAGCGCGGCAACATCACTGAGATGACTGTGCGCGACGACCGCGGCGCAATTCTCAGTCGTGAAGCCTACAGCTATGAGTTCGACAAGTTTGGTAACTGGACAAAGATGATGACGAGTCTCGTCGTCTTTGAAAACGGCGAACTGAAGCGCGAACCAATCGAGGTCACGTACAGAACGGTTACTTATTACTTCGACGACACGGTTGCGAAGATCGTTGAGGAACCAAAAGTCACAAACGCGCCCGGCGTTCCCGAGCCACCCGCTGCGGATATTCGAGAGCAGGAGGTCTTGGAGCTAAAACCCTCATCCGTGTTAATCCCATCAGCGGAGCTTGCTGAGTCGCCACCATTACTCAAATCCGTGTCATCCGTGGCCAAACCAGCCACGGATAACACGGATGCGGATGCCCAACTGGCCCTCGGCCATGAGTTTTTGAAGCAGCAGAAGGATCGCGAGGCGATAAAAGCCTTCAAGGAGTCCATTAAACTCAATCCAAACAACGCCGAGACACATTATGGATTAGGTTTTTCGAACTTCCGCCTAGGAAAGTTCAGAGAAGCCGCGGATGCGTTTAAAAAGGCGACCGTCCTTTCTCCCACGATGGCAAAGGCTCACTACGGACTCAGTCTCGCTTACCAGGAACTCGGTATGGAATCGCAGTTAATGGAGGAGTACCGGATCCTGGAAAGACTGGACAAGATGCTCGCGAAGAAGTTGGCTCAGACTTTCCCGCAACACAATTTCTCCTGTCGTCTGACGCGGGGCTGCCCCTAGTTTTAAGGAGTGTTAATGCAGAACAATCGTTTTGTAGTTTTGACCGGACACCTCAGTAACTATCCCCTATCTGATCTCGTCGGAATTCTGCGTCACCAAAAGAAGTCAGGCCGGCTGTTGATCGAATATCCAAAAGGTCCGGCGACGTTCTTCTTTCAGAATGGCGACCTGATCGACGCACGTATGAACAACCTCGTTGGCTTGCAGGCGATTTGTGTCGCCCTTGCGCAACCGGAAGCGTCGTTCAACTTCAATCCGTTGATTCAAAGCCCGCGGCGATCGATTGAGCCTTCGTTACAACGCGCGGTGTCGGAGCTGTTTGGTTGTTGGGATGAAAGTGCGGTGCAAATTGAAGGAGTAGCATCTCCGGTGGCGCTTGAAGGCGATACGCCCGCTAAAACTCTCACGGGTCGTCGCTCTGAGTTGCTGGCGCTTCCGCCTGGACCATCAGTGCTTATCCAGCGACGCTCGCTGATTCTTGCAGCCGCCGCAGTTGTGATGGTGGTTGGACTCTCGACCGTGATTGCAGTGACGGGTGGATTTACAAAGAACCAGCCCGAGGCGACGTTAGTGCAGCAACCGCAAACTCCTGCGGCGCCCGCGGCCGCGCCGGTTGAGTCGCCAAAGAGTCAGGCATCACTCGCTGCTACTGTCCTGAAGCCAAAAAAGCAAAGTAAACAGGAAGAGAAGGCAACACCACAGCCAGTTGCAGAAACACAGCCTGCGGCGGAAACATTGAAAGAGGCAGAGCCCAGTTCACAGCCCATCAGAGTTGTAATGCAGATCGAGAATGGTCGCGTCTTAAAAGCCTCGATCGCGAATCCCAAACCCGGCATGAATAGTTACGAAGCGCTCGCATTACGCATCGCAAGGCAACGTCGTTATCCAACAACGATGAACGGTGGCGAGACGATCACGATCAGTGTCAACCGTTAAAGAGATTGTTTCTCGCAAAGACGCAAAGCGGCAAAGTGAAAACATCTTTCTTACTGGCTTTGCGACTTTGCGTGAGAATTCCTGATTGAACCCAGAGGTACTCCCGATGCTATTTCTCGAAAGCAAGACTCTCAATCATCCACTCGATACCGAAAGACGGCTCGCATTGCTGCAGGAATTGCAGGAGCGAAATCTCGTTCCGCTGATCCGTTCCCACCGGCTGCGCAGTTTCAGAGACGTTCTGCTTGATGTCGACCGTATCAATGAAATGGAAACGGCGCTGGCAGCCTCCACTGAGTCGACGACGGGCGAACCGTACGTTCGTGGCGACCTTTTCTCCTTCGAAGATTACATTCTCTTCCTCGTCTTCGAGGACGATGATGAGGCGAGCTCTTTTATTCGCGCCGGAATTGTTTACGAAGCGAACACCGCCGAACCATTTCGAAAGCTCGACTCTTTTTGCCATGACATCCGGAACCTGATCCTGCGGAACCCGCAGAACGCCGGTTCTTTTCCGGAGTGGCAAACAAGCACTCCCGCAATGCCGCAAGGATTCCGTAGTTTCGTCGAGAGACAGGACGCCGACTCGCTTTACACCAGCTTGCGTAAGGAAACGATGAGCAAGCGCATTCTTGCCGCGTCGAAACTCGAAGACGAAACGGCGCGCGTGTTCTTGCGCACGGCGCGCAATGCGCACCAGGAAGGGTACGCCGCCAAACTGCTCACCGGTCACACGGAATCAAAGGACGTTCCGATTCAACGGCTCGAAGATGCCGGTTTGGTCGAGAGAGAAGTGCAGATCAGTTGTAGGAAGACGGGCCACGCATTGTTTCGCTTGCCGAATCCACACGCGCTCGCCGTTGTGACTGTAAGCGACGCGACTTGTAGCGAGTGTGGCGCGCCAGTGGCTGATGAGAATGTCGAAGAAGTGATTGCGCCGACGCAGCTCGCGTCGTCGTTGCTCGAAGACGGTTCGTGGCTGATCAGCCGAATCCATTTTCTGCTGCGCGAAATGGGTGTGCCGGAAAGAGAGATTGCTGTTGGACCGTCGGAAGGAACCGGTTATGGTCAGCTAATGGCGAATATCTGCGGCGAGTCGTTTTTGATCGTAACTCGTGACGGTGACCTCACTCCTGCATTCGCACGCTGGACGATCGATCAGGAGATCGACACTGAAGCTTCGCACCTCGTTATCGTCGCAACTGGCCGGATACACAGGGAAGCTGGCGTGCTACTGCAGAATCACTCGCGCCGCCGCATCAGCAGCGGTCAGGATTTCGAAATGATTGTGGCTGATGATGCTGCATCGGCTGGCCGCGAATTGGAACAGGCGCTCGAAAGAGTTTCGCAACGAGTGGTGGCGGAGCAACTCTGCGTGTTGGACGGCAATATCGGCTTCTCGGTCAGTCGTTTGGTGCTGACGAAATTCCAACTACGACGCACCGCGGCGCCTAAGGATGCGGAAGTTGTGACGACCGGTGAACCTGAGTTCGTTCCGAGCGCGCCGCTCACGCTAGCCGCACACGCATCGGGAAGTAACGGTGACGTGTACGATGTCGCGCGCGATCCGGATCAGCCCGAAGCTTTGCAATGAAGCACGCGAAAAAAGCGCGACGCACGGAAGACGAGCGCTGGAGCAGAGATATTGCTACTTTGCGACAGGCCGCGCAGGAGCTGGCACAGCGTCGCAGTGAAGCTCAGAGATCACCTGCCGATACACAATTTGATCAGATTGCGGAGTTGCTGGACGATCCGTCGGCGGCAGTGCGAGAGAAAGCCGTCAGGGATCTGTACGAACTCGATGCCGATCGGGCTGCGACGCTTGTAAATGATGCCTTGCGCGATGGATCGCCTGAGGAGCGCCGGCGTATTGGTAGTGCCCTCGCAGACTCGGGTTTGCTCTACGAAGCCATCGACGACCTGATGGCGGCGAATCACGAACACTGCTACAGCGCGTTTTCTCTGTTGTTTCTTGTTGCGAAAGCGGGCGTGGTTGCGCCGTTGGGCAGCGTGATTGAGAAACATCCGAGTCTTGATCTGAGTCTTGCCGTCATTCGCTTACTCGCCTCAAGCGGCGAACCCGAGGTTGCTTCAACATTGGAGCGGCTTGCCGCAAACACAACGCTCGCCCCGGAACTGAGATCTGCCGCCGCCGAATCCATCAATCAACTCATCTAGCTACGAGTCATTTTTGACAGGATTTACAAGATTTACCAAGATGTACATGTAAATCCTGTTATGCGTTTCAAACTTCATTCGGAATACCGACCAAAGGGAGATCAGCCTGCGGCGATCGAATCGCTCGTCAAAGGGCTGAACGACGGCGCCAAAGATCAGGTGCTGTTGGGAATCACGGGCAGCGGCAAAACGTTCACGATTGCGAGCGTCATCGAGCGCACGCAGCGCTCAACCCTCGTGCTGGCACACAACAAAACGCTCGCCGCGCAACTCTTCCAGGAGTTTCGATCGCTCTTTCCCCAGAACGCTGTCGAATACTTCGTCTCTTACTACGACTACTATCAACCCGAAGCTTACGTTCCGGCAGCCGACGTCTACATCGAAAAAGAGGCGATCGTTAACGAAGAGATCGATCGATTGCGAATGTCGGCGACGCGGGCGTTGTTTGAGCGTCGCGACGTGATCGTGGTGGCGAGTGTTTCGTGTATCTACGGTCTCGGCGATCCGGATGCTTATTACGGCCTGCTGTTTTTCGTTGAGCCGGGCGGGCGAATGTCGCGGGACGTTTTGTTACAGCGTCTGGTTGAGTTGCAGTACGAACGTTCCGACATCAACTTTCAGCGCGGGACGTTTCGAGTGCGCGGCGACGTCGTCGAGATTTATCCGAGTTATCAGGATCAGGCATATCGCATCGAGCTCTGGGGCGACGAGATTGATTCTGTCTCGACCATCGATCCGTTGCTGGGTGAAGTGATCGAGAAACACACGTCGCGCGTGCCGATATATCCGAAGACGCACTACGTGATGTCGCGACCTACGATCAAACGGGCCATCAAAACGATTAAGGAAGAGCTCGAGTGGTGGGAGCCGAAGTTGATCGCCGAAGGAAAGCTGGTCGAAGCGCAACGATTGCATCAGCGCACAATGTTTGATCTCGAGATGATCAAGGAGATGGGATTCTGTCGCGGCATCGAGAACTATTCGAGACATTTGACCGGAAAGAACCCGGGCGAACCGCCGCCGACGCTGCTCGATTATCTCCCTCGCGAGACGCTGATGATTATCGACGAGTCGCACCAGTCAGTACCGCAGGTGCGTGGAATGTTTGAGGGCGATCAGTCGCGCAAGCGGACGCTCGTCGAGTATGGATTTCGTTTGCCTTCAGCGTTAGACAACCGGCCGCTGAACTTCGCGGAGTTTGAAGCACGCATCGGACAGACGATTTATGTATCGGCGACGCCGGGTCCGTACGAATTGACGAAGGCGAGTGGTGAAGTTGTCGAGCAGATCATCCGGCCGACGGGATTGATGGATCCGCAGGTGGAAGTCCATCCGGTGAAAGGCCAGATCGATCACTTGCTGGAAGAGTGCCGGCAGCGCGCCGAGCGACACGAACGCGTGCTGGTTACGACGCTGACTAAACGCATGGCTGAGGATCTGACGGAGTATTTCACAGAGGTTGGCGTGCGGGTTCGCTATCTGCATTCTGATATCGAGACTCTCGAGCGAATCAGAATTTTGCGCGACTTGCGACGCGGTGAGTTTGATGTGCTGGTCGGGATCAACTTGTTGCGTGAAGGACTCGATCTGCCTGAAGTGTCGCTCGTCGCGATTCTCGATGCCGATAAGGAAGGTTTTCTACGTTCCGAACAGTCGTTGATACAGACGATCGGGCGCGCGGCGCGGAATGCTCAGGGTAAAGCGTTACTCTACGCCGATCGAATTACTGAGTCGATGAAGCGTGCGATTGGTGAGACAGAACGACGTCGCGGCATACAGGAGATATTCAATCGCGAAAACGGGATCACGCCGCAGACGATCGTAAAGCCAATCGAAGCGACGTTGATTACAGCGTCCGAGGCGGACTATTTCAAGGTTCCTTCCGAGGTTGAGGAGATCGAGGATTACTCACCCGCGAATATCGAAGCGACGATTACGAGGTTGGAAGTCGAGATGCGAGCGGCGGCGAAGCGGTTTGAGTTTGAGAAAGCCGCAGAGTTGCGAGACCGCATCAAGGTGCTCAGAGAGCGTGAACTCCAGGTGATGTAGAGACAGGATTTTCAGGATTTGCAAGATTCACAAGATAAATCATGTAAATCCTGTTCATCTTGTTAATCATGTATGCAAGTGAAGTCCAGTCCTGAAGACGTTCAGCTATATCTAACTGACGCGAGCTTTATCCGCGAAGGACACGCGGAGCGCGTCGTCTTTCCTGAGAACATCGACGAAGTGTCCGAAGTTCTCGCGAGCGCTAATCAGGCTCGAACTCCGGTGACAGTTTCGGGCGCTGGTACGGGTACGGTCGGCGGTCGTGTTGCCTTCGGAGGCATCGTCCTCGCTACTGATAAACTGAATCGCATCAAGAGCATCGTTCATCAGGAAGACGGTGGCTCGGCTGTAGTCGGGCCTGCCGTCATCCTCTCGGATCTACAGCGTGCGGTGGACCAGGAAGGACTCCTTTATCCACCTGATCCGACTGAGCGCGGGTGTTATGTCGGTGGAACCATCGCTACTAATGCTTCCGGCGCACGCACCTTCAAGTATGGTCCAACACGCAACTATGTCTCGCGGTTGAAAGTCGTCCTGGCGTCCGGTGAAGTCCTCGATCTGCGTCGCGGAGAAGTGGACGCTGACGACCACGGATTACTCCGACTCGGCCACTCAATTGAACTGAAACTGCCAAACTATCACCGGCCCGTCACTCGAAAAAACGCGAGCGGCTATTTCATTGCACCGGGAATGGACGCAATCGATCTGTTCATCGGCAGTGAGGGCACGCTTGGCGTGATCTGTGAGATTGAAGTCAGGCTGATACCAAAACCTCAAGGTCTGTTAAGTGGCGTCGTATTTTTTGCCGACGAAGCCGACGTGCTGGCACTTGTTGCAGACGCAAGAGAGCATGCCGATGCGCGGGCGCTCGAGTTTTTCGATAACGAGTCGTTGAATTTCCTGCGCGAAAAGTATCCGACCATACCGGCGAACGCCGTGGGCGCAATCTTTTTCGAACAGGAAACAAATGAAACGAACGAAGAGCGCGTGTTCGGCCAGTGGCAGGCGTTGCTGGATCAACATCACGCCTTTCCGGATTCCTGGTTTGCGACCAACGAACAGGATCAGGCAAAGCTGCGTGAGTTTCGTCATCAACTGCCGGTGCTGATGAACGAATGGTTTGCGCACTACAAACAACGAAAAGTCTCGACCGACATGGCGGTACCAGACGCAGCTTTTCCCGGGTTGTTTCGCTTATATAAGGACACGTTGCGCGCGAGCGGCCTGCGCTACACGATTTTTGGACACATCGGCGACAACCACGTTCACGTGAACATCCTTCCGCGGAACGATGCAGAAGGCGCACACGCCCGCGACTTGTATGTTCAGTTTCTTAAATACGCTGCATCGGTTGGCGGCACACTCTCAGCCGAGCACGGCGTCGGCAAACTCAAGCGCGAATACCTCCGCTTCTTCTACACCGGCGACCAACTCCGCGAAATGGCAGCTATAAAAAACACGCTCGATCCAAATGGTATTCTCGGACGCGGAAACATCTTCTCCGAAGACCTTCTTTCGCAGATAAGATAGACGCGCCCGATTCACTTTTGTGTTTTTTGTGCCTTTTGTGCTTTTTTGTGGCTATGCTTCGTTTCACCACAGCCGGAGAATCACACGGACGATCGCTGATCGCGATCGTCGAAGGTTTGCCCGCGGGCTTGCCTGTTGACCAGGAGTTAATCAATAACGAGTTACGCCGTCGACAGCTCGGATACGGCCGCGGCGGCCGCATGAAGATCGAGCGCGATCACGCGGAGCTACTTACCGGCGTCAGACACGGTCTCACCCTCGGTTCGCCGCTTACTCTCCTGATCGAAAACAAAGACTGGCCCAACTGGACCGACGTCATGGCCTCAGAACCGCGCGACATCGCACCGGAAAAATCGCGCCGTTTGAAGCGTCCGCGTCCCGGTCACGCAGATCTTCCCGGTGGTTTAAAATACGATGTGCGCGATCTCCGAAACATCCTCGAACGTGCCTCGGCTCGCGAGACAACAGCACGCGTCGCCTGCGGCGCTCTCGCAAAACAGTTGCTCACGGTCTTTGGTGTTGAGGTTCGCAGTCACGTGATCCAACTTGGCGGTATTCCTGAGTCGCCACTCGAGTTGAGTTGGGATCAACTCGCTGCAATTCCAGACGATGCTCCGCTGCACTGTGCCGACGACGAGGCACAACAGAAGATGATCGAGTTGATTGACGAAACGCGAAGACAAGGCGATACGCTTGGAGGCATCTTCGAGGTCGCAGCGCGTGGAGTTGTTCCGGGTCTCGGTTCGCACACCTCCTGGGATCTGAAGCTGGATGGACTCCTGGCCCAGGCAGTGATGTCGATACCGGCTGTGAAGGCGGTCGCGATTGGAGCCGGCGCGGAAGCCAGCAGCTTGCCGGGTTCTGAAGTGCACGACGAGATTGCTTACAACGGCGAGACACGCGAGTTCATTCGCGAAACGAATCGTGCCGGTGGACTTGAAGGTGGCATCACGAACGGCGAACAGATACGCGTACGAGGACATCTAAAACCGCTTTCTACTTTGCGCCGCGCACTTCGTTCAGTCGACATCGACACGAAGGAAGAGGAAGCCGCGGCTTTTGAGCGTTCGGACGTGACGGCAGTTCCGGCAGCGGGAGTGATAGGAGAGTCGATGGTCGCGCTCGTGCTCGCCGGCGCCATGCGAGAGAAGTTTGGTGGCGACAGTTTGGGTGAGATGAAGCGTAACTTCGAAGGGTATCGAGAGCAGCTCAGAGGGTATTAAAAGAGTTTCACGCAAAGGCGCAAAGACGCAAAGGCTCAATCTTTGCGGTCTTTGCGCCTTTGCGTGAGATAACCTAGAATCACCATATGGCTTTACTGGAAATAGTTAAGTGGCCGGCGCCGGTGCTCGATACCCCTGCAGATCCGGTGACCGAGTTTGACGCCGATCTCGCAAAGCTCGTTAGCAGCATGTTTGAGACGATGTACGCCGCGCCCGGTGTGGGTCTCGCGGCCGTGCAGGTTGGTGTTCCAAAGAGATTGTTTGTGATGGACTGCTCGGGTGGAAAAGATCCGTCGCAACGCGTGACGTTGATCAATCCCGAGGTGCTGCGCGTCGAAGGAAATCAGAATGGCGAAGAAGGCTGTCTATCGTTTCCGGGAATTTTCACACCCGTCGAACGCAGCCTGCGAGCGATCGTGCGCGCACAGGATGTGAAAGGCGATTGGTTCGAACTCGACGGCATGGAACTGACAGCGCGCTGCATGCTACACGAAACCGATCACTGTGACGGGATCGTGTTTCTCGACAAGATGAGCGCCCTCAAACGCGAGATCGTAAAACGCAAGATCAAGAAACTTCAAAAAGCCGGCAAGTGGGACTAGCACAGATCTTCACGGATCTTTTTACGGATATCTGTAAAAAATCCGCGTTCATCTGTGTCCCAAAATTAGGAGCAAAAGATGTCATCCGAATTTCGTAATGAACCGTTTACAGATTTTACAAAGTCAGAGAACGCGCAGGCGATGCGCGAGGCGCTCCAGAAGGTCCAGAGCCAACTTGGACGCGAATATCCGCTCGTAATCGGCGGCGAACGAATCGCAACGGGCGACCTGCTCGAGAGCATCAATCCCGCCAATCGCACACAAGTAGTCGGTCGATTCAATAAAGCGACCAAAGAACTCGCAAGCCGCGCCGTGGAAGAAGCAGCAAAGGCTTTTGAAACGTGGAAACACACGCCTGCCTCGGATCGCATCGCCCTCCTGTTTCGTGTCGCCGAGATCATGCGCGAACGCAAACACGAATTATCGGCGTGGATGATTCACGAAGTTGCGAAGACATGGGCCGAGGCCGATGGCGATACCGCCGAAGCAATCGACTTCTGCGAATTCTACGGTCGCGAAATGCAGCGCTATGCGGGCGATCAGCAGCTCGTTAATATCCCGGGCGAACAGAATGAGCTTGACTACATACCTCTCGGCGTCGGTGCTGTTATTCCACCATGGAATTTTCCGCTCGCAATCATGGCGGGAATGACAGTCGCTTCCGTCGTCACCGGCAACACAGTCGTTTTGAAACCTTCGTCAGATGCTCCGACTATCGCGTTCAAGTTCTTCGAAATACTCGAAGAAGCCGGACTGCCTCCGGGAGTGGTCAACTTCATGACTGGATCTGGTGCGGAGGTGGGCGACGTCGTTGTGGACCATCCGAAGACTCGTTATGTCGCGTTTACCGGATCGAAAGAGGTCGGACTCAGAATAAACGAGCGCGCCGCAAAAGTGCATGATGGCCAGATCTGGATTAAGCGCGTCGTGGCGGAGATGGGTGGCAAGGACGCGATCATTGTTGCTGACGACGCGAATCTCGACGATGCCGCGACGGGAGTGGTACAGGCAGCTTTCGGATTTCAGGGGCAGAAATGTTCTGCATGTTCGCGCGCGATCATCGATGCTCGGGTTTACGACACGATGATCGACAAGATTGTCGAGCGAACGGAAAAGCTCAAGCTTGCCGATCCGTCAGATCCGTCTACGAACCTGAGCGCCGTCATAAATGACAAGGCGTTCAAGTCCATCAACTCGTACATTGAAAAAGGGAAGAGCGAAGGTGGTCGCGTTGTGGCTGGCGGTGGTTCGGATGGCGAACAGGGATTCTTCATCGAACCGACAGTGATTGCCGACGTGAAGCCTGGCGCGACGATCGAACAGGAAGAGATCTTTGGACCAGTGCTCGCCGTGATCAAGGCAGAGAATTACGACGATGCACTCAAGATCGCGAACGATACGCAGTTTGGTCTAACTGGCGCGGTCTACAGCAGCGACGAAGCGAAGCTGCATCGCGCGCGTAAAGAGTTTCACGTCGGTAATTTGTATCTGAACCGCAAATGCACTGGCGCGCTCGTCGGTGTGCATCCTTTCGGCGGCTTCAACATGTCCGGCACTGATTCGAAAGCAGGTGGACGCGATTACCTGCTGTTATTCCTGCAAGCGAAGGTTGCTTCAGAAAGAGTTGGAGCCACGGATTAAACGGAAAAATAAATCCGGATTTATCCGGAGCCCGCCATGAGAATAGTGTTCATGGGGACACCTGAGGCGGCTGTCCCGACTCTGCGCCGGTGTTTGGAAGACAGCCATGAAGTGGTGGCTGTGTGGACTCAACCGGATAAACCGTCCGGACGCGGCAACAAAGTAAGTTTCTCTCCAGTTAAAGAGTTTGCGCTCTCACAAGGGCTGAGTGTGTTTCAGCCTGCACGGATCAAGAACGACGAGGCGAAGCAACTGTTTTCCTCACACGATGCTGACCTCGCGGTAGTAGTCGCTTACGGTCGTATTCTGCCGGAAGAATTTTTGCGTGCACCGCGTCGCGGATGTATCAACGTTCACTTTTCTCTTCTGCCGAAGTATCGTGGCGCGGCTCCGACAAACTGGGCCATTATTAACGGCGAAACAGAGACGGGCGTGACGACGATGTTCATCGAACCAACGCTCGATACTGGTCCGATTCTCCTCCAATCCACGACGAAGATAGGCGAAGAGGAAACAGCGCCCGATCTAATGGAGCGACTGGCCGGTATTGGCGCCGAATTACTCGGTCAAACGCTGGCGCGGCTTGATCAGCTAACGCCACAACCTCAGGACAATTCAGCGGCGACCTTTGCGCCTATATTGAAGAAGGAAGACGGATTGATCGACTGGTCGCAAAGTGCGCATGCGATTGAACGTCGTATTCGAGGACTTCAGCCCTGGCCCAACGCATATACTAGTTTCAGATCAAAAGGCCTAATCATCTGGGAAGCTGAACCGCTGCCGGCCGTAACTGTAGATGTCGTAGAGGGCGAAGTGATCGTCGCTAAAGGTGATGAATTGTTTGTGAAATGTGGCGAGCAAACTGCTTTGAGATTATTTGAAGTCCAGCCCGAGGCGCGCAAGCGAATTCCGGTGCGCGACTTCATCAACGGGATGCATTTGAAAGTTGGCGAGCGCTTTGGCTAAGCCGTCGAAAGAGATCTCACCCGCGCGCGTTGCTGCTTTCAACGTCCTCATGCAAGTGGAGACGGGCGCGTTTTCCTCAATTCTTCTGGCGGCAGAAGAACCGCATCTGCAAACTGCCGATCGAGCACTCTGTCATGAACTTGTCCTCGGCGTGCTGCGTTGGCAACTACGACTCGACAAGATCCTCGAACACTTTTCCAAACGCGCAATTGAAAGTTTGGATTCGCCGGTGCGCATCGCGCTGCGACTCGGTCTTTACCAGCTTCGCTTTCTGACTCGGATTCCTGCTTCTGCGGCAGTCAATGAATCGGTCAGCCTGGTTCGTGCGGCACGTTTGAGTTCGGCGACTGCTTTGGTCAACGCGGTGCTGAGACGGGCAACGCGAGAAGCTGAATACGACCCTGCGGCGGAAGTCTCAGACTTGATTGAGAGAATTGCCATTCAAACTTCGCATCCCGTTTGGTTGATCGATCGTTGGGTGCAGGCGTTTGGTCTCGATGAGGCTGAATCGTTTGCCAATGCCAACAACATGATGCCGCCGACGGCTTTTCGCGTAGTGGTTAATCGAGCGAATCAGTCTGATGTCCTGTCAAAACTTAGCGCGACCGGCGCAACAGTTGGATCGTCAGACATTGTCGATGGGGCTTGGCGTGTGTCAGGTGCAACGTCGCTGCTGCGAGAGTTGAGCTCCGTCGGGGAGGTTTATCTGCAGGACGAGGCGTCGCAGCTTGTCGCACGGGAGTTGGAGGTGAAGCCTAACGAGCGAGTGCTCGATTTGTGTGCGGCGCCCGGGGGAAAGACGACGCTGATGGCAGATCACAGTGGGGATTCCGCGTTCATCGTTGCGGCTGACATTTCAGCGACACGAATGGCGACAGTTGTGAACACGATGCATTTGCACGAACTGAAGAGCATTAAGCCTACTATCCTCGATGCTGTCGAATCGTTGCCGTTTGTCGAGAGCAGTTTCGATAAAGTCCTGGTCGACGCGCCCTGTTCGGGAACGGGCACGTTGCGACGCAATCCGGAGATTCGATGGCGTCTAACTCCCGTGGATATCGTGAAGCTCGCGGAGCAGCAGAAACAGATTCTGAGGCGGGCCGCTGAGGTGGTGAAACCTGGTGGACGTTTGGCCTATTCGACCTGTTCAGTCGAGCCTGAAGAGAATGAAGAAGTGATTGACGAGGCGCTCGCGCCTGATGAACAGTTCAAGCTTCTAAAAACAACGCGAACCTGGCCACAGCGCCAAGGCTGCGATGGGTTCTTTATTTCGATCTTTCAACGTAGACATTGAGCGCCTCCTTGGAGTGCGGTGACTTGTCACCGCTTTGGTAAAAATACCAAAGCGCCAACAAGTTGGCGCACTCCAAGGAGGCACGCCTTGCTCCTCATCATAGCGGGTGCTAGACTTCGCAACTTGGTGAGTTTATTTGCCAGAATTGCGTCCATTTTCCGTAGTATCGCTATCGTTATCGCGATCGCGGTGGTTTTTCTTTTCGGAGTAGCAACCACCGTTTATCTATCTCTGCGTAGCCCCGAAGTTAAAGTTCCGGATGTTGTCGGCAAGAATCAATATGAGGCGGAACGAATTCTGGCTGACGCGGATTTGAAATTTCGTGTCCGTGCGACCCGACCCAGTAATCAGGCCAGCAATACGGTTTTATTTCAGTTGCCTCGTCCCGGTGAGGTTGTGAAAACCGGTCAAACTGTGGCGATGGATATCAGTCGCGAGACTAAAGAAGGCGAGACACCTGAGAGCGTAACACCCGACGAACCAAGCGAGAATCGCAACACCAACTCCGCGGCCAATAACAACGAGAACAAACCGAAGCGACCGCGGCCCAGGAATACAAACGGCAACGCCAACGCGAACGGCAATACGAATAGACCAGCTACTAACGTGAACCGGGCTGGCGTAAACGCCAGCCCGAACGTGAATGCCACTCCCCGAAGTAACGTAAATCGCCCGGATCAGCGAAACACGAATACGCGACCGGCAGCAGCCAATGACAATAAACGTCCAGTGGTTCCTCGGCCCACACCAAATCGTGATTAGTGATCGTGACTAGAGATCGGAACATCGAGATCGCGCCCTCGATTCTTTCGGCAGACTTTTCCTGTTTGGGAGATCAGATCAAAGCCGTCGAACGCGGTGGCGCCGGTGTGTTGCACGTGGACGTGATGGACGGGCATTTCGTGCCGAACATCACCGTGGGTTTGCCGGTTGTTAAGTCTCTTGCCGGATTTACTCGCTTGCCGATAGACGCACACCTGATGATTTCAGAACCCGGCAGGTATGCGACGCAGTTTGTGAGCGCCGGAGCGCAAATGGTCTCAGTTCACGTCGAAGCTGACCCACACCTGCATCGAACTCTGCTGGCGATTAAGGACGCAGGCGCACAGGCTGGAGTCGTGTTAAATCCCTCGACGCCGGTTGTTTCAGTCGAGGAAGCATTACAGTTTGCGGACTATGTTCTGGTAATGTCTGTTAATCCTGGTTTCGGTGGCCAGAAGTTTATTTCGCAATCAATCGACAAGGTGAAGCGACTGCGCCGCATGATCGAAGAGCGTCAATTGAACGTTCGCATCGAGATTGATGGCGGAGTCGACCGGAAAAACATCGAAACCGTAGTTGCCGCCGGCGCCGAGATTATCGTGGCCGGATCGGCCATTTTTGGTACACCCGACGCCGAAGCCGCAGTTAAAGAACTCAAAAATGCGACAGTCCAATGGGTTTAGAGACTGATTATGCGCTTTTTGTGCCTCTGTGTGGCAAACCGGCAGCGTGAATATTGAATCCGAATAGCCGTTAGTCTCTTAACCCGCACCAAGAACAGTTTTTTGCTGGAGGTTTGATCTTATGAAGTCTCGCTTGTTTATTTTGGCGGTTTTCTGTGCCATCGTTTTTGGGCTTCCGAATGCTGGATTTGCCCAACAACAACCCAGTGGCCAGACTAACCTGTCCACCAACCAAAGGCTAGACGTCATGGACTCAAAACTCGACTTGATGCGCCGCTCGCTGAGCAGTGCCGTCAAAGCGATGGAGAGTAAGAACACCGACAAGGACAAGAAAGCTAACGCTGACGATCCGGTCGTTCGTTTGAAGGGACTCCAGAAGGAAGTTTCCACCCTGGCTTCCGAAGCCAACGATATCCGCTCCAAGAACGACAAGGCTGAGAAGTTTGATGCGACCGCCCTGGATCGTCTGGAGGGTTCAGTCGCCGAATTGAATACCCGCGTTGATTCCGGTTTGCAGGAAACCGCCAGTGCTCGCAATGCCGTCGCCACTGCGAACTCATCCGATAAAAAGAAGAAGAAAAAAGGAAAATTCCTGGGTCTGTTTGGTGGCGGCGAGGACAAGTACGCAGACCTGACCGGCACGGCTTTAGCCGGGCGCGATCGTGTCCTGTTTGAAGAGGCAACAAAACAGGTCCGCAAAGGTAGCTACGATACGGGTCGTTTGCTCTTCGCGAACATTATCAACACCTATCCGGATTCACCGTTTCTGGCGCTCGCGAAACTCGCAATCGCTGACTCGTTCTTCCTTGAAGGTACCACCAGCTCCTTGATTCAGGCCGCGCAGGCTTATCAGGACTGGCTGACGTTTTTCCCGACCGATCCACTGGCAGATGATGCGAGTTTGAAAGTGGCCGAAGCGGAGATGAGACAGATGGGTCTTTCCGATCGCGACATCTCCCACGCCCGCAAAGCGGAACAACGGCTGAAAGTTTTGCTGCAGCAGTATCCGAAGAGCCCGCTTCGTGCAACCGTCGAGGCTCGTCTCAGAGAGGTGCAGGAAAATCTCGCGATGCACAACTTGCAGATCGCGCGCTTCTATTACGACGTGAAATTCCTGACCGACAAAGGTGGACTCAAAGGTTCCCAGTCACGCTTGAAGGAGATTGTCGATAAGTATCCGTGCTTCTCCTACAACGACGAAGTGTTTTACCGGTTGGGCGCAACCTACCAGGCTGAAGAAGAACCCGACGAGGCCGCGAAGTATTATCAGAAGCTGGTCCAGGAGTTTCCTGAAAGCGAGTTCAACGAGAAAGCTCGCGAACAGCTGAACATCATCGGCGCGCCGATTCCCGAGAAGGGCACGCCAAATCCGTGTTCCAAACGCCAACCGCAGAGCTTTATGGGTAACCTGATGCAGCAGGTTTCGGGCAAGGCTAACGTCACGATCAATAAGAACGGCATTCTAATCAGCAAAGACGGAAAAGAAGGCACTGACCTGATCGACGAAGCTCTCCGTTATAACGGCTCGCTGCCGGAAATGACGACGCCTGATGCGCCAACACAGCGCACGCCGAAACCAGCAACACCCGCAGCGGATCCCAAAGGCAAAAATGCCAACGGCAATGGTGCGGCGCCTGCGGCCGTGGTTAAGCCGTAACTGTTTCCCGCCCCCAGCGGAGATGGAAAAATTTGGACCCTACGTCGCCCGAAGCGCAGGCGGAGTTAGCAAAAAGGCATAAAGCCGCAGCCACGACCGTACTCGGTCTATTGGTGGCGACCGTCCTGCTTTCAGTCGTAGCCTTCCTTGGGCGGCCTTACTACACCGAAAACCCTAACCCTCCACTTGATATTGCTGTTCGCATAGTCATTTTAGTTCTGGGTCTGGGAGCAGTGGTGTGGAGGCGCACAAAGTTTCAGCCCATGAGACTCCAGGACATCGCGGGGTTAGGCGGTGTCACAGCTCTGCTGAAAACGCTCGAGAAGACGACGCTCCAGATTGCCGTGTTGGGAGCTACCATCGCCGCCATCGGCTTTATTTCAACCCTCATGACCGGGAATGAGCGATATAGTTACTGGGCTGGTGCTATCGCGGTCGTCGTGTTTATCTACTGTTACCCAACCAAATCCTCCTGGCTCCGCGCGCTCTATAGATTCACCGAAAAACAGCCTTCCTAATCCTCAATGGCTCTGTCTCAAGGTCAGCTATCAGTTCGTACAGCGCCAAAGGCGCGAAATATGATAGCCAGGGCCAAGCGCCGAGCAAGCGAGGCGCGTCGGCCCTGGTTAGCAGATACAAAGTGAGAGAGCACTGAAAGTGCGAAATCTCTCAGTAGTTATTCTGCTCTTTCAGAGCTAAAGGTCCACAATGGGTTGTTCCAGGGGCGACGCGCCTCGCCCTGCTCGGCGCTTGCCCCTGGCTATCATATTAAGCGCGGTTGGCGCTACGCCCGCTTCAAACTGTGAGCGGATTCACAAAAATCACTGGAACTATAATTTTGTTGATCCATGTTTTTTCGGTTGGTACTCTGGCTGTGGCTTTGAGTCTTTGCTATGTCACGGCTTATACCTATCTCAGCATTTCTTCTAGTCCTCTTCTGTCACTCTGCGTTTGCGCAAGACGCCAAGCCGCAGCCAGTCGCGAGGTTAATCACCTCACTCACACCCGTCGCGGCAAGACCAGCCAATCTCACTCCCGTCGAACCGAACGACATCGAAAAGCGAGCTTTTGAACAGACCAACATCGTGCGCATAAAAAATGGACTCGCGCCGCTTGTTTGGGACTCCGAACTCTGTCGCATGGGCCGAATGCACTCCGAAAGTATGTCGCGTCTCGGATTCTTCTCACACATAACGCCGGAAGGTATGCGTTTGCGCGATCGCGCGCGTCTGGTAGGTATTCTGAGGTATGCCGTAATGGGTGAGAACATCGCGTACAATCAGGGTTTCGCGGATCCGGGAGCTTTTGCGGTCGAGCGCTGGATGCAATCAGAGAAGCATCGCGCTAATATCCTCTCCACAGAGTATCGCGCGATGGCGATTGGAACTTTTGTCGCCGCAGACGGCTCCGTTTATCTGACTCAGACATTCATTACGCGTTGACCAATACTTCTCTTAAGCTTTCTTCCTTCGCCAAAATCAACTCATTCCTGCGCATTCTCGGTAAGCGATCCGACGGATATCACGAGGTCGTGACACTGCTCCAGACGGTTTCGCTTAGCGATGAGCTCGCGTTTGAGTTGCGCGACGACGACCAGATTGTCCTTCACTGCGATGATCCGGCAATACCCGTTGACGAAACCAATCTGATCGTCAAAGCTGCCGTCGCGTTAAATCAACGTCTTCAGTCGTCGCACGGCGCGGAAATAACACTGACGAAAAGAATTCCGGCGCAAGGCGGGCTCGGAGGCGCCTCATCCAATGCCGCTGTGACGTTGTTCGCCTTAAATGCGTTATGGCGCGGCAACTTAAAGGTTGATCATCTATGGCTGATCGCTCGTGGTTTAGGTGCTGATGTACCGTTTTTCCTTGTCGGCGGCCGGTGCCTCGGAATCGGAACGGGAACGACGGTCAAGCCGGTTCACGATCCACCAAAAAGGTACCTGATTGTCGTTACTCCGAACGCCAGAGTCGCAACCGCAAATGCATACGCAGCTCTAAATGCTGCTTCCTTGACAACTTCGGAGTCGAACTCTATTCTTTCAAGTTCCCTTGCGGACATGTTTTCCGCCGGCAGTGGGCGATGGCCTCTGCAGAACGACTTTGAAGGGGTGATCTTTGAGATAGAGCCTGAGATCGAGCGCGCTAAAGTGGCGTTGCTTGACGCAGGTGCGCGGGGCGCTTTGCTGGCTGGAAGTGGTTCGAGCGTGTTTGGTGTCTTTGATGACGAGGGGGCGAGGGATCGCGCCTTTGACAATCTAAAACGTGAAGCAGGATGGCGAGTATTTTCTTGTGAGACCGTTTCACGCGATGAGTATTTCAGAGCAATGAATTCATTGGGGTTCCCGCTTTTTACGCTCTCTTAAAACTGCAAACAGACAAACAGATACTGGGGCGTAGCCAAGTGGTAAGGCACCGGTCTTTGGAACCGGCATTCGTTGGTTCGAATCCACCCGCCCCAGCCAAGTTCGTACTTTGTGCTTCGTGCTTAGATCTTTGTTTTGCGTGCTTGAGCAATTACAAATTACTAAGTACAAAGCACAAAGTACCAGGCACAAGAACTGAGCACCGAGCGAAGCTATGAGCACAACCGGCGGCATCAAGATCTTTTCTGGAAATGCGAATCCCAAATTGGTGGAAGAGATTTGCCGCCATTTGACTTGTGACATGGGGAAAGCGTATCCGGAGCGTTTTTCTGACGGCGAGTTCAATTTTCAGATCGACGAAAACGTTCGCGGCGGCGACGTCTTCATCGTGCAACCGACTTGCCCTCCGACCGATGCGCACCTGATGGAACTGCTGGTGATGCTCGACGCGTTTCGTCGCTCATCAGCTGAACGCATTACGGCCGTGCTTCCTTATTACGGCTACGGCAGGTCGGATAAAAAAGATCGTCCGCGAGTTCCGATTTCAGCGAAACTCTGCGCTAATTTGATCACAGTTGCCGGCGCCGATCGATTGCTGACGATCGACCTGCACGCCGCGCAGATCCAGGGCTTCTTTGATATTCCGGTGGACCACCTGTATGCTGCACCGGTTTTTATCGGCTACTATCAGGAGCATCCGCTGCCGAATTTGACGGTAGTGGCTCCCGATACCGGCGGCGCTGAGCGCGCCCGGGCTTATGCAAAACGGCTCGATGCCGAGCTTGCTCTTTGCGATAAACGTCGTGAAAAGGCCAATGTGGCCGAGGTTATGAACGTGGTTGGTGACGTTCGTGGCCGTAGTTGTTTGATCGTCGACGATATGTGCGACACCGGCGGATCGTTGACGAAAGTCGCGCGCGCTTTGAAGGAAGCGGGCGCTGAGCGAATACATGCGTGCTTCACGCATCCGGTGTTTTCCGGCAAGGCAGTTGAACTACTGCGTGAGTCGGATATAGAAAAGATAATCGTTACAAACACGATTCCGCTACGCGATCACGCGTGCGAGCTTGATAAGATAAAAGTACTAAGTATCGCGCCGCTTCTGGCGAAAGCGATCAAGTCGATCCACGAGGAAACTTCTGTCTCCTCGCTCTTCGTTTAGGCGAAGGGCAAACACTGATGGCTTAAACGAAGACCATCAGCGACCGGTATCCACAGATTACGCAGATTTAGTTTTCATCTGTTTAATCTGTGGATGCGGGTCGCTGAAAGTTTGTAAGGAGAACTCATGGCGGAGAAAAAAGATTTCAAGGTGCAGGCAAAGCTGCGTGAGGGTCGCGGCAAAAACGATGCGCGGCGCGCGCGCCGCGATGGCATGGTGCCCATTACAGTTTACGGCGGTGGCGCAGAGACTCTTGCCGCGGTTGCTCCGGCCCGTGACCTCGCTGCAATCCTTCGCACCGAAGCCGGGCGAAATACAATTTTCACGATTGAAGTCGAGGGAGTTGGCGTCAGCGAAGTGATGTTTCACGATCGACAGATCGATCCGGTGAAGGGCCGGCTTATTCACGCAGATCTCACGCGGTTGGTTAAGGGACAGAAGATTGAGGTGACGGTGCCGTTGCATCTGGTTGGTGAGCCATTCGGTGTCAAAGAGAAGCAGGGCGTGCTCGAACAGATCATTCGTGAAATCGAAATCCGGTGCGAGCCACGACAAATTCCCGACTCGTTGGATGTGGACGTTTCCAATCTCGACGTGCACGACCTTTTACACGTTTCCGACATCCCGGTGGGTGAGGGGGTTGAGATTCTTACCGATCCTGAGCAGGTGATTGCCACTGTCGGTATTGTGAAGGAAGAGGTCGAGCCTGTAGTTCCGGCTGAAGGTGAAGAGCCCGCCGAGCCAGAAGTGATTGGCAAGGGCAAGAAGGAAGAAGAGGGCGAAGAGTCCGAATAAGTTTTTGGACAGGATTTACAAGATTCGCAAGATTCACAAGATGCATCCTGTTAATCCTGAAAATCTTGTTAATCATGTCCAATGTTGATCGTAGGCTTAGGAAACCCTGGGAAAGAGTACGAGTGGACGCGCCACAACCTCGGTTTCATGCTGATTGACAAGTTGGCCCACGACGAAGGGATCACGGTTAGCCGCCGCGAGTGCAGTTCGCTCGTAGGTCGCGGCGAGATTGAAGGCGCGGTGACAAAGCTCGCGAAACCGCAGACCTTCATGAACCTGAGTGGACAAGCAGTTTCGTGCCTGCTGTCGAAACTGCAAACCGAGTCGCCGATTGACCAGCTCGTGGTTATCTCCGATGACCTGGCATTGCCACTCGGAACGATTCGCATTCGCGAACGCGGTTCAGCAGGTGGTCACAACGGGCTCAAGTCGATCATTGCGTCGATTGGTACGAATGAATTTGTGAGATTGCGGATCGGAATTCAGCCCGACCACCCGATCTCAGATTCAAAACGGTTTGTGCTCGATGAATTTCCGCGGAGCGAGCGAGCAGTTGTAGAAGAGACACTCGAGCAGAGCGCACAAGCGATACGAACAATAATCCGGGATGGCGCTTTACGGGCGATGAGCGAATTTAATTGAACGAAATTAGTAAGAGGGTGACCTTTACTGGAGGTTTGATTTTGGAAACGAAGAGACAGTACGAAGTGGTCTTCATAGTAGACCCAACGGCCGACGACGAAGTGTCGAAACTCACCGAGAGCTTCTCGCAGATCATAACCGACCAGGGCGGCGTCGTGACCAAGGCCGAGACCATGGGCAAACGGCAGCTTGCCTACGAGATTCTGCACCACAAAGACGGCACGTTTGTGCTGCTCGAGATCGAGGGATCGGGCCGTGAGATTGCCGAGCTCGAACGCCGCATGCGCGTCAACGATCGCGTGTTGCGCTACATCACGGTGCGCGTCGATGAGGATCGCCGTCGTGCAGAAAAGTTGAAAGATCGCCGCGCGCGCAAAGCGGCAAAGCGTCCAGCACCGGGCGGCGGCCATTCGCGTCGTGGACCACAAATGGAGTTTGCGGACGCGGCGGGTGAATAGATAGGGCGAATAGATTTGGACCGACGAGTTAAGAGGATAATTTATGTCAGCCAATTATGAAGACCGCCAGCGCGGCGGTGGTTACGACAGTGACGACGACGGCGATAGACGGCCAATGGGCGGTCGTGGTGGTGGCCGTCGCATGCACCGGCGACGTGTTTGTCGTTTTTGCATCGACAAGGTAGACCTCATCGATTTTAAAGACGTCAGGTTGTTGCAGAACTACCTTCCCGAGCGTGGCAAGATTTTGCCGCGCCGAATCTCCGGTAATTGTGCGACGCATCAGCGCATGCTGGCGGAAGCTATCAAGCGTGCCCGCAACATCGCGCTGCTTCCGTACACAACCGATTAAAGCACAGGGAGAAGGAAGATGGCACACACGAAAGTACTTTTGCGTGAAGACGTGGATGATCTGGGTGCGCGCGGCGAAATCGTCAGAGTGAGAGCCGGTTACGCGCGCAACTATTTGTTGCCTCGCAATCTCGCAGTTGAAGCGAGTGCGGGCAACGTCAAAGGCATTGAATCCGAACGCGCGGCGTTGTTGAAGAAGGAAGCAAAGGAACGCGCCAGTGCTGAAGCTCAGTCGCAACAGATGAGTTCGCTCGATCTGGAATTCAAGCGTAAAGCAGGCGAGCAGGGTGCGTTGTACGGCTCGGTGACCTCGATGGATGTCGCAGAGGCTTTGCGAGAGCGTGGGTACGAGATCGATCGTCACCGTATTCATCTCCGCGAGCCGTTGAAGCGACTTGGTGAGTACACAGTACCGGTCAGACTGCACCGCGAAGTTACGATTGACCTGAAGGTCAGAGTGGCTCCGGAAGGCGAGGTTATCGTCGGTCACTTGACGCCGGAACAGGAAGCCGAGCTGGTGAAGGCTGAGGAATCTGAAGCCACGGAATAACACGGACCTTCGGCACGGATTTAAAACCGAAAATTTTTTGCGCATTATTGACGCTGCATGTTAATACGACTTGCAGCGTCTTCTTCTTATGGCAGCTCCAGACCCAATTCGTGACCAACCTTTCGAGCGCGCGCTTCCAAACAGTGCCGAAGCCGAACGCGCCATTCTTGGCGCTATCCTGCTCGACAACGGCCTGATCAGTCAGGCGATTGAACAACTCCGTCCGGAAGACTTCTACGTTCCTTCGCACCGTCGCATCTTTGTCGCGATGATTGCACTCTTCGAACGCGGCGCTGAGATCAATCCGATTCTGATCGGTGAAGAGCTCAAAAAAGAGAACGCACTCGAAGCGGTCGGTGGGATCAGTTTCATTACCAACCTGACTTACGGTCTGCCACACTCGACCAACATCGCTCACTACGCAAAAGTCGTGCGTGGCAAGTCGATGCTGCGACAACTGGTCAAGACGTCGAACAAGATCACACAGGAAGCACTTGCTGAAGAGGATGAGCCCGAGATCATTCTCGACCACGCCGAGCAGGCTATCTTTCAGCTTGCCGACGAACGGATTCGACAGGGCTTCATGCACGTCAAACCGATCGCGGAGCAATTGCTCGAAAAGGTCCAGGAGATGGAAGGTCGAGCGGCTGTCTTGACCGGACTCACCACCGGATTCGCAGATCTCGATAAGATCACTTCGGGTCTACAGAATTCCGATCTCATCATCCTTGCAGCGCGGCCTTCCATGGGGAAGACAAGTTTCGCTTTAATGCTGGCTGAAAATGCGGCGATTCTTTCCGGGGCCGTCGTTGGCGTGTTTTCACTGGAAATGTCGAAAGAGTCGCTCGTGATGCGCATGCTGTGTTCGCAGGGCAATATTGACGCGCAGCGTTTCCGCAATGGTTTCCTTTCGCGTCTCGAGTGGGCACAGATCGCGAAGTCGCTCGGCGTTCTTGCTGACACGAAGATCTTTCTCGACGACACGCCGGGCTTGAGCGTACTGGAGATGCGTGCGAAGGCGAGACGTCTGGCTGCGGAACAGAAAAAGCTCGACCTGATTATTGTCGATTACTTGCAGTTGATGTCGGGTTCGTCGAAGCGTGTGGAATCGCGGCAACAGGAAGTGTCGCAAATTTCGCGCGAGCTGAAGGGGTTAGCGAAAGAGATGAACGTACCGCTCGTGGCCTTGTCGCAGCTTTCACGTGCGCCCGAATCGCGCGCGAGTACCCAACACCGCCCGCAACTGTCAGATCTGCGCGAGTCCGGGGCGCTGGAGCAGGATGCGGACGTGGTGGCGTTTATCTATCGCGAGGAAGTCTACAAAACGCCGGACGAGCGCGAAGCGATGCCTGAAGATCAAAAGAACATTGCTGAACTGATCATCGCGAAACAACGCAATGGTCCAACCGGAACGGTTGATCTGAGGTTCACGCCGTCGAGTATGCGCTTTGATAATTTGTATCGCGAGTGAGTTCCTGTCTCAAACAGTCTCAAGGCTCGAACACCTTCGGCTCGATCTGCACGTTATGCTTGATCTCGCTGACCTTAAGAACCATTGTCATCTGAGGCATTCTTTGACTGACATAAAACGGATACTTGATTCCATCAACTTCCCGCCACTCGTCAAAGTAAATCTCAACCGGTACTAAATTAGTCCCAATCATCAGGGACATATTATTCCGCACGGGCAAAAACGTCTGCGAGTCCAGGTAAAGTCGTTCACTCTCTCCCGCGACAGGTTGCAGGTCAAGCACATAAACCTCGCGATAACCGATCTTGCTCATGCCTGCCAGAGTGATTTTCTTAAAAACAGTTTTCGGCTTGAAGTGCCCGTAGAAATCCGCGTTGCGCTTCAGCAACGCAAGCTCCATAGCCTTAGGTATCCGAACACCAGCAGCCGTCCGGAACCACCCCGAGCGACCATTGAAACCCTCACTCACCTTTCCCAATGGATGCGCTTCTATCGTACTTGAGGCCTTATTGGGAGCTTGCGCGTATTGCGCAAAGCTTCCACCACGACTGGCGCCGACAATGACAACTTCTCCTTTGATGACGCGACTCGTCGCGGCATCAATCGCCGGACCGCCCATCGCTTGCAAATACTTCGCGAGAACTTCATCCACTGGCAATGAAGCGGACGATGAGATCGTCTGACCGTCATTCATCGCCACCCAGGCCCCGCCAGTCTCGCCACCAAGCATGCGTGACTTTCCGGTTGGCTGCGGCTCTGCGACCATCGCGGTGTTGACTGCAGGCGCTGAGCTTCGAGTTGGGGCGCGATTCTCGTTCAACGACTGAACCAGTTCTTGTGCTTCAGACCTCACAGCTTGATCCGAGTCGCGCGTCAGTGGCTCGAGAATCTGGCGCGCTGCAGACGTCTCCGAACGTTGCAGGTAGATTTGTGCCAGCAGCAACGCATAAGCCGTTTTCGATGGTGCGAGTTGCCGCGCTTTCTGGGCCATCTCAACTGCTTCGTCGAGCCGTTCGTTTCGTACGAGATCGACGAGGGCCAGCAGGTACGGCGCTGGAGCGTAATTTGGATCGAGCTTGATTGAACGTAGCAGTTGTTCGCGCATCATCGCAGCGTTCTCGGCCGAGTAGCCCGAAACGCGACCGTCTGCGGAGATGTTCTCGCGACTCAATACGTACGCATGGAGATAATGGACGAGGGAACTCTGCTGCGAGGAAGTCGCTTTCTGCAGGTACTTCTTCGCCTCTGCATAGCGGCGCTGGTGAACGTAAAGGACACCGAGCGAAGCATACGAAGGAGTGAAACCCGGATCGAGAGCCACGGCCTGCTTGAGATAGCGTTCAGCATCGTTATCGCGACCAAAGTGCTGCAATAGATCGCCGAGGTAATAGTTGGCTTCGCCTTCGGAAAGTGCTGAGCGTTGCATCGCGAGGTAGGAACCATAGGTTTGTGGATCGATGGTAGCAATGCGCTGTGCTGTCAGATTTCCACGGCGCACGTACGAGCGCAGTTCTTCTTCAAGCGTGGCAACATTGACGCCAAACGAACTCTCGATCGCTTTCGCTGCGTCATCACCTCTACCTACTTGTTGCAGAAATCGTCTGAACTGTTCCTGGCGTCCGGAATCACCAAGCATCAAATGGTGGACCAGCGCCCAGGACTGTCCATAAAAAATTCCCGTCTTGTCGTCCTCGTTGTAGTGCGGCGAGTCAGTGCCGATGGAGAAGAGGGTCTTCAGTGGTAAGAGTCCCTCTCCGCGCAGCAGTTGAATGTAGGGATAGATTGGCGCACCGAGTAGTGCATCGTTACCTGAAAACTGTAACGAGCCGTAGAGTTCGGCAAGACCTTCGTTTAGCCACAACGGTGCTCCGGGGATGTTGTCTTTGAGATGCAGGTGTACGTACTCATGAAATGCAGTGCCGAAGGAATCGCGGTCGCCTGCATCAAGTGAGATTGCGATGTAGTTGACGTCGTTTCCGGGTAGAAAGAAGCCGGCAACATTTGCCGCGCGTCCCTGGTAGATTGGCTTGAATGGGCGAAACGAAGCCTCGTCGCGAAAGACAATAACTGTTGTCGGCACCGACGAATCGATGACGTTCCGAGATATCAGACGTGCGAAAGAGCGATGAAAAAATTCGAGCCAGGCGGCTACTTGGCGAAGCTTTTCCGGATCGGCGTTGCCAATCACGAACATGTTGTTCGTGCGGACGCTGCGCCATGTGTCCCGGGCTTGCGGTGTTGTGAGTAGGCGAGGCTTCGCCTGTGCTGCACCGCTGTGGAAGATACATAGTGCGACAAGAATCAGCGCGATGAAGATCTTCATATAGTCCTTTCCTGTCGGGGAGCAGTAAAGGGTTTAGTTATTAGGAATACTATGTCTCAGCGTTCGGATGGGCTTCGTCGATGTGGTGATCGACCTTAACGTTGAGATTTCGGATCTCTTGGGCTACTTCTCGAATCTTGGCATCCGTGATCTTAAAACTTTCAAACATCACACTTGCACAACTCGATATCATCTCGGCGGTTTGCGCGAGGAATTTCTCGGTCTTTTTCTGAGCTTCCTTTAGTTTCTCCATGTCGACATCAAACTGCGCCTGCCGGTTTAAGAGAAACTCTGTTTTTCTGTCCCATTCTTCGTTTGTCATTATGAGGATCGATCTCCTTTAATCGAGGTTGAGGCCAGTGTAACACAGAAACTCCAGGTCGACGGGCGCCTCCTTGGAGTGCGGTGCCTTGGCACCGCTTTGGTAAAAAATACCAAAGCGCCAACAAGTTGGCGCACTCCAAGGAGGCGCTTAAAATCACTGCACGGATTGTTCGAGTAGTGCGGCGAGGCGCCAGCCACCTTTATGGATCTCGCTTTTCACCACGTCGGCGGCCCAGAGCGCGTAAAAGGTTCCACCCGGTGCATGCGTTCTTTCTTCCGCACGCCCGCTCTTGATTTCAGGTTTGCCACTTTCGAACTGGATGTCCCGGTATTGAAGACGCGCATGCGCCTCACGGGCGGTGGGAAGGATGTCGTTCGCCAACTGTTCTGCCCACGTCTCGACTCCTCCGGTTAACTCCCAATCTGATGGTTTTTTCGATCCCAGTCGCTTCGCCACCTTCGCGTCTTGCTGTGTGCCGAAAGCATTCTCGACTGTCTGTCCATCCCAATAGCCGTGAAACTTTCCTGCCGATCTTCTCTGGCCGCTCACGAAAGTGAAAAGCGTGAGCTTGTTTCCACCCTGAGTGGCAAACCCGATGTTCTGCGGCGTTGGCTGAAACGGCTTTCCGTTGGCATCGAAAAACTCGGCGCCAACGTGCAGTGGTTGGTGTATGTCTCCCATGTAATGCGTCAGCAGAATCACTGCTATCGACTTCGTGATCGCACGCTCGTTTGTCTCCGGTACTTCTCCTTTCAACACACGAATACAGAACGGAATCATTTTTACGACGTCAAACTCGAAGCGTCCGACTGTACCGTCAGCATATTTCTCGTTCCCAGTCACGGGAACGTCAGTGTAGTGAAACTCACTATGCTTTGGGTTCCCACTGCAATTCGCATTGACGAACGCCTGGAGTTCGCGATTGATCCGGTTCTGACCAAAAGGCTGTCTCCCACATTGCCAACTCTTGATTTCATCGGGGAGAGTGGACGCTCGCTGCAGAGTCATACCATCGAGGAGGTGTCGAACTTTCTTTGCGATCGTCTCGTTCTTTGCGAGCCGCTGATCTGCGATTGCTCCCACAAGCTGATGTCCACGTGGTCCATAGCCGTAACTATTGACTGATAACAGGCAAACAATTAATAACCCAACCACCATTCTGTTCATTTGTTGAACTCCTTTCCGAGGGAAGAAAGTTGAGCATTGAGCGAGGCGGAGTTTAAGTCTGCAAGACAGTTCAGTCAATCAATCTTCTTACAGTAAACTAAACCATGTCTCTAGCTGAGGACCAAGCAAAAATTGTCGCCCGGCGTCCGACCTGGGCCGAAATCGATCTCAACAATCTGGCAGCAAACTTCAACAGCATCCGGCGACGTGTCACACCAGTCGCTCGCATCATGGCCGTACTCAAGGCGAATGCCTACGGTCATGGTGCGGTGGAATGTGCACAACGGCTTTCGCGTGAAGGCGCCGACTGGTTTGGCGTGGCCTTACCTGAAGAGGCGATTCAACTACGCGCGGCTGGAATCAAAGAGCCGATCCTGTTGCTCGCAGGTTACTGGCCTGGTCAGGCTGCTGCTTGCATTCAACACCAATTGACTCCAGTCGTTTATCGTCTTGACATGCTTGAGGCGCTGAATCAGGCAGCCGCAAATGCCGGTATTGTGATCGACGTTCACATGAAAATCGACACAGGCATGGGCCGGTTGGGTGTTCGTTTCGATCAGTTGAATGAGTTCGTCCCTGGACTGGCCCAATTCCGCAATGTGCGCATCGATGGAGTCATGACTCATCTGGCTGCTGCCGACGATGCGACGTGCCAACCTCTGACCCGCGATCAGATTCAGCGCTTCGAAGATGCCGTGGCGATATTTCGTGACCACGGATATCGTCCGACGCATCTGCATCTTGCTAATTCAGCCGGTATTTTCGGGCATCGCGATTCTTGGGGGAATTTGATCCGGCCTGGTGGTGTGTTGTACGGATTGTGGCGCGATGTTCTTCCACTCCCGACCATGGATCCTGAACTACTGCCGGTGATGTCGCTGCACTCGAGGATTAGTCTGTTGAAGTGGGTGCCGCCCGGCGAGACAATCGGTTATGGCTGCACATTCGAAGCTTCTCGAAAGAGTTTGATTGCTACCCTCCCGATTGGTTATCACGACGGATACATGCGCGGGCTCTCGAATCGTGCTCACGTGACCGTGCGCGGCAGGTATGCGCCTGTGGTGGGAAGGATATCAATGGACTTAACGTTGATCGATGTGACTGACGTTCCGGGCGTGGAGATCGACGATCAGGTCACGTTGCTTGGTTGGACTCGTAATAGTCCCGAACTAAAAATAACGGCGGAAGATCTGGCGCGCATCGTGGGGACCCTGTCTTATGAAATTACGTGCGGTGTGGGTGATCGCGTACCCAGACTGTATGTTTAGTAAATCTGTGTAATCTGTGGATTGACTCAGTCTCTAACCGTTTACTACTATTCGAGATCCCCGCACTGCTCTTGCTCGACTACAGATTCGGTGAAGGTGGAAAAGGAGTCCCTCAGATGACGTATGTTGTGAAGGCTGGCGATACGCTTTCGAAGATTGCGACACGCAATGGCATCACACTGGCCCAGTTACTTAAGCTTAATCCCTCTATTACAAACCCAAACAAACTCAGGGTTGGCGACAGGATCAATCTTCCCGACACTTCCACGGAAAACACCAGGCCCCTCCCCGCGAACTTTGTTCCTGTGACTCCCACTACCACTGCTGCGGCGGCCGCCGGAGCGTTGGGTGAAGCTTTGGCCGATTTGCTGGGGGAACTTTCGGCGAAATATGAAACAGGTGGGCGCGGACCAGGCACGGTGTCGACAGGCGCCGGTGATCCCGGTGGTGTTTCCTACGGCTCCTATCAGATGGCCAGCAAAATGGGTGTTCCGACTCGTTTCGTCACGCAGACCGAATTTCCCTGGCTGTCGGATTTTCAGGGTCTGAAGGCCGGTACCGCACCATTTACCGCGTGCTGGAAACGGATCGCCGCCGCCGAAACTAACGCTTTTCAAAGAGCACAGCACGCATTCATTAAGAGATCTCATTACGATCTACTTGCGGCAAAGATATTGCACGACGACGGTCTCGACGTGAACAAGAGATGTCGTGCGCTTCAAGACGTAATCTGGTCCACTGCCGTACAGCATGGCGGATCGACACCGATCGTACACCGAGCGTTAGCAAATGTTTCTGTTTCTAAGACGGATCCAAGCTATGATGAGCAAGTGATTCGCGCGATCTATGCGGAGCGTGGCAAAAAGAAAGCCGACGGTAATCTGGCTTATTTCTCGAAGAGTGCTCCGAGTGTTCAGAAGGGTGTTGCAAGAAGATTTAGAGACGAGCTCCAGGACGCTCTGGCCATGCTAGCGAAAGAAGTTTAATCAATTCCTGAATGCCAGACGAAGCAGAGAAACTTACCATCGATGTTAATGATAAAGAAGCAGTGACTGCGCTTCTTTATCCTGCCGAAAAAAAGGACCGTGCGGGCCTGACTGTCATATTGGGCCATGGTGCGGGCGCTAACCAGACCAGTGGTTTCATGCGCACGTTTGCGAAGGGGCTCGCGTCACGTGGCTTCGACGTGATGACGTTTAACTTTGTCTACATGGAGCAGGAGCGCTCCGTTCCAGATCAGAAGCACAAGCTCGAAGGTTGCTTTCTCGCCGTAATCGCAGCAGCGCTCAAACACAAGAAGTTGAAGAGCAATCGACTGGTCCTGGGTGGGAAGTCGATGGGCGGCCGGATTGCGTCGCAGGTGATGGCGGGTGAAGCGAGGGAATCGATTGCCGGTGAAGTTGCGGGGCTGGTGTTTCTCGGTTATCCACTCCATCCACCCGGGCAGTCCAGCAAGCTTCGCGTCGAACATTTCGAACACATCAAGAAGCCGATGCTCTTTGTGCAAGGCACTCGCGACGCTCTGGGCGCTCCAGACGAAATCAAACCATTCATCAAGAATCTTCGTCCGGCTGCGAAAATTTATTCGATTGAAGGCGGTGATCACTCCTTCAAGGTCCCGAAAAAATTTGGCATGCCAGCGGACCAGATTTTCGAAAATGCAATGGACGAAATCGACCGTTGGGCACGTACTTTATAAGCCACGGATTACACGGATTGAAAGTTGGAGACACATTGTCGTGGCGGCGGATATTCACTGAAGAAGACATTCGCCTGTTCACAACTGTTTCCGGAGATGGTGGAGAGCATCATCTCGTACACGACGCAAATGGACGCCTGATGGCCCATGGTCTATTGACTGCAACGTTGCCGACGAAGATCGGCGGCGACATGAATCTGATCGCCAGTGAGATGTTCTTTCGTTTTCACCGCCCCGTGTTTTCAGGCGACACGATTGAGTGTGTGGTGACGTTGATCGAGGCGACGCCGGCTGATGGTTATCTGGAAATCAACACCGAGTGGTGTTGCACTAATCAACACGGAAAAGAAGTGATGACCGGCGGTGGCCGCGGCATCATTCGTGACCCCGTAGAATAAATCTCAGCCCAAACGGCGGGAGAGGTACGGAAGGTTTGTCTTCCGTACCTCTTTTGCTTTGGCAGGACACGTCTAAACTAAGGCAACACAAAGTTGTAAATGATCACTCCTGAAACCTTCACTGGCTGACCGCTAAGAAGCGTGGGCGAGAACCGAGCCTGAATTGCTGCGGCCTCGGCGGCCCTGACAAGAACCTGATGGCCCGAGAGCGCTTTCGCTGAAACTACTTTGCCATCCTCATCAATAAGTACCTGGATACTGATCGAGCCTTGCAGCCTCATCTGTTTTGCCAGCGGCGGATAGGCCGGCTTTGGCAATTGGAGAACTTTGCTCGTGAGAACTCCCTGTGAAACCTTGAGCACCTTTGGGATCTCAGGCTTCGGTGTCGCAGCCGGCGGTGGTGGGGGAGTGTCGATATCGACAGCCGGTGTATTGCCGGTACCGTTAGGAACGCCACGTCCACTAAACGCGGGCGTAGGAGGATCGGCATTGAAGGTTCCGACAATCGAGTCCGATCGTGCTGGTGGTACCGTACTGGCCTTGACTCCAATATCGGGCGGTACGTTTGTGGGATCAGATGTGCTGGCGATCATCTCGGTACGAACGGAGCGGCTCGGAGTCGCATCCGAAGTCGACGCTGGACGAATTGTATTTCGTGGGGGTTCAGGTTGCGCCGCTTCCGGCAGGATCGGCACAAAAGTGATTTCAAATTCGTAACTCTGGCTGTCGAGATGTGCATCGTAAGCATAGACGCTCGCAACACCGCCAATTACAAGCAGCACCCCATAAGTGATAGTAGTTAACAGTACAAACGACCCGCGGCGCTTGAATTCTTTCACGTGCGAGCTTGATTCAATCAGGTTATTAAACATCGAGTCCTCCACTAGTTGCCGGTGCCATTCGGGTCGCAGGAGCTTACTCGGCTGATTAGACACCGGCTCGCGCCGGTGGTTCCCGCTCGCTTGAAACATATTCGCGCCCGGCATAGGATTACTGCCGCTCTCCGAGACCCTACACACTTACCTGGAGGAGATTGCATGGCGACCCAACGGGCGTTTCAGGAAGAACTCAACCCATTTGAAATTGCTAAGCAGCAGTTCAACCGCGCTGCTGATTACCTCGATCTCGACCCATCGATGCGACACGTTCTGGAGAATGCCAAACGGCAACTCATTGTTTCGATCCCGGTCAAGATGGATGGCGGCGACGTGCAGGTGTTTGAAGGTTATCGAGTGCAACACAACATCGCACGTGGACCAGCAAAAGGAGGCATTCGTTATCACCCAAACGTCTCTCTCGACGAGGTCAAAGCCCTCGCTTCGTGGATGACCTGGAAGTGCGCGACTGTGGGCATTCCTTACGGCGGTGGCAAAGGCGGAGTGGTCTGTGATCCCAAGAGCCTTTCGCGAAACGAACTGGAACGACTAACACGTCGCTATGCTTTCGAGATCGCACCGATCATTGGTCCGGATCGAGATATTCCCGCGCCCGATGTTTACACTGACGAACAAACTATGGCGTGGATCATGGATACGATCTCGATGGTACGCGGGCATACGGAGCTCGGGGTGGTCACCGGCAAGCCAATTTCTCTCGGTGGATCGCAGGGGCGCGCAGAAGCGACGGCGCGTGGTTGTCTCTACGCACTGCGTGAAGCTTGTCGCGTCAAAGGAATTAGTTTGAACGGCGCGCGTGTTGCAGTGCAAGGTTTTGGAAATGCTGGCGCGAATATCGCCCGCCTGGTTGCAGAGGACGGTGCGAAAGTCGTAGCCGCGTGCGACTCCAAAGCCGCAGTTTATTCGTCGAGCGGTATCGACGTGGCCGAGGCTTTGAAGCATAAAGCTGAGACAAAATCGCTGGCCGAAGTTCCCGGCACGAAAGAGATTGCGCCTGACGATATACTGACAGTCGATTGCGACATCCTCTTGCCGTCGGCACTCGAAAACGCGATCACGATGAAAAACGTCGGCAATGTGAAAGCGAAGATCATTGCCGAGTTGGCAAATGGACCAACCACGCCCGGCGCCGATCGTGTGTTCGAGGATGAGGGAGTTTTCCTCATACCTGACATTCTCGCAAACGCGGGCGGCGTGACAGTGAGTTATTATGAATGGGTGCAGGATCAGAATTCGTTCTTCTGGTCGGAACGTCAGATTAACGAAACACTCGAGACGACGATCCAGACAGCATTCAAATCAGTACATGAGACTGCCGAGCGTTACAACACCGACATGCGCACCGGTGCTTATATTCTCGCGGTCGGAAGAGTTGCTGAAGCAACAAGCGTAAGGGGGATCTTCCCGTGAGTTTGCCTGACTCGATCACAGTTTACGAAAAACCAACGTGCACCAAGTGTCGCGAGATGGACAAGCTGCTTCGCGAAAGAGGCATTCCGTTTGAGAAAGTTAACTATTACATTCAGCCTTTGAGTAAAAAGAAACTCACTGAGCTGCTCCGTAAAATGAACCTGAAGCCGCGGAATCTTTTGCGGAAGAGTGAACCGGTCTACAAGGAGCTCGGATTGAGCGACGACAAGTTCAGCGACAGCGAGCTTGTCGCGATGATGGTCGAGCATCCGGATCTGATCCAGCGCCCGATCGTGGAACGCGGTGATCGTGCGGTGCTCGGGCGTCCGACTGAGAATGTGAAGGAGTTGCTGTAAGTCTCACGCAAAGACGCGAAGGGCGCAAAGGAAAAGCAGGATTTCACTTTGCGCACTTCGCGTCTTTGCGTGAGAATCTACTCAATGAAAAAAGAAACAGTTTTCGTTTGCCAGCACTGTGGTAACAAGGTTGGCAAGTGGCTTGGTAAGTGTCCCGAGTGTGGCGAATGGAATTCACTCGTCGAGGAAAAGGCCCAGAAATCCCGGAATTCCCGGAACGGCTTTAAACTTCGCGACGTTTCCGCAGTTCCTTTCATAGAGATCGAATCACAGGACGACGTTCGTATTCCTTCCGGGGTCACGGAGTTTGATCGCGTCCTGGGCGGCGGCATCGTACCCGGCACACTCGTGCTTATCGGCGGTGATCCCGGCATTGGCAAGAGCACGTTGTTGCTTCAGGTGGCGGACAAACTGAGCGCCGCCGGCGCGCTCGTGCTCTACGTTTCCGGTGAAGAATCGGAACGCCAGATCAAGTTGCGAGGCGAACGACTCGCCGTCGAAGCCACAAACGTTTATCTCCTGCCCGAGACCAATCTCGAAAACGTCATCAACGAAATCGAACGACTGAAGCCCGGCGCGATCATCGTCGATTCGATCCAGACTGTGTTTTCGAGCGCGATCGAATCAGCGCCCGGATCGGTTTCACAGGTGAGGGAAGTCGCGCATCAGTTTCTCTTGCTGGCGAAGAATCGCGGCGTTCCGATTTTTCTGATCGGCCACATCACTAAAGAAGGATCGATCGCTGGTCCAAAGATCCTCGAGCACATCGTTGACACGGTTCTCTATTTCGAGGGCGAACGACATCACAACCATCGTATTGTTCGAGCGGTCAAGAATCGTTTTGGAGCAGCGAATGAAGTCGGTGTGTTTGAGATGACCGGCGCCGGGCTGATGCCGGTGGCAAACCCGTCGCAGATGTTTTTACAGGAACGACCGCAGAACGTCGCCGGCTCGATCGTCACTGCCTGCATGGAGGGCACGCGGCCATTGTTAGTCGAGGTTCAGGCATTAGTTTCGGGGACGAAGTATGGATCTGGGCGGCGAATGACGCAGGGTTTCGACCAGAATCGTGTCGCACTTTTGATCGCGATGCTCGAGAAGCGCGCTGGACTGCAACTCACTGGCGACGACGTGTTTGTGAACATCGCCGGAGGACTTGAGGTCGATGAGCCGGCGGCAGATCTCGGTGTCGTGACGGCGATTGTTTCCAGTTTCAAGAACACCACGGTTGATCCACACACGGCAGTGTTTGGTGAAATTGGACTAACGGGCGAAGTACGCGGAGCAATGCAGGCCTCGGTGCGCGCACGTGAAGCACAGGCACTCGGATTCAAAAAAATCGTGATGCCGGCTTCGAACGTTGCTGGACTGGAACGATTATTGGGTGTGCGAGTAGTTGGCGTGAAATCTGTCGATGAAGCGCTGGACGAACTATTTTGAGCCACGGACTAAGTATTTGACGACAAGGTTGTCACCGAGAGATTTCGAATCGACCTCTTTAAATCCTTCCAGATATCCATCAGGCATAAACGCGTCGGCTCCGCTCACAGTCAACGGCACCTGAGTAATGATCCACTTTTCGATGTGCGGTAGAAACGCCTGGTAGATTTGCCCTCCTCCGATCACGAATAGATCTGTCGAGAGCTTTTCACTAAACGCAATCACAGATTCCACGTCGCTCAACACCAAGAGCGATTCCTGAGGCTCGATATTTGAATCGCGGCTGAGAATGATGTTGAGCCGGTTCTTGAGCGGCTTTCCGATCGTAAGCCATGTCTTCCGCCCCATCACGACTGCGTGTCCCGTCGTCGTCTCACGGAAGAACTTCATGTCAGCCGAATAGTGCCACGGTAGCTTGCCACCTTTTCCGATGGCGCCTTTACGATCGACTGCTGCAATACCGATGATCATCTTTTACACCGCAACTGGCGCTGCGATCTTTCCGTGTGATTTGTAGCCGATTAGATTTAAGTGTTCGTACTTCATCGCCAACAGTCCTTCGAGACCACGCAGTTTATTCTCGGTATCGTTAATCTGCAATTCAGGCAGCGGCAGTGGTTCTCGAGATAACAGTTGTTCAACTTGCTCGAGATGGTTCTTGTAGATGTGGTAGTCGCCCAGCGTGTAGACGAAGTCTCCAACTTCGAGCTCCGTAACGTGCGCGATCATGTGTGTCAGTAGCGCGTAGGAGCTGATGTTGAAAGGAACGCCGAGGAACGCGTCGGCAGAACGCTGGTAGAGTTGGCAGTGAAGAACCCGCCCATTCTCCACTTTGAATTGAAACAACGTATGGCACGGCGGCAGGTCGACGTTGTCAGCCTGGTGTGGATCCCAACCGGTCACGATCAAGCGGCGTGAATCCGGATTCGTTTGAATTTGCTTTACCAGATTTGCGATCTGGTCCACACCATCTTTCTGAGGATAATTGCCACCGAACGAGCGCCAGAGATAACCATAAACCGGACCAAGATCGCCGGCTGGTCGTCCAAACTTCGCGGTGTGTTCTTCATCGGCCCATTCCGCCCAGATATCAACACCGCGTTCGCGCAAATTCGTTTCACTCGTATCGCCGGATAAAAACCAGAACAACTCTTCTGCCACCCAGCGAAACGGAACGCGCTTCGTCGTTACGATCGGAAACCCTTTGCGCAGATTGAATCTCGTCTGAAAACCGAAATGTGAAATGGTACCGACACCAGTCCGATCTCGGTGCTCACAGCCGTTCTTTAAAATCGATCGCAAAAGATCGTGATACTGTTTCATGAAAGTTTTCGCTATGAATATAACTTGTGACAACGCTTCTTTAAAGAGTATGCTCTCCGTTATCTCAGAGAAGTTCCCCCTCAAGTAATCACTGTCCCGGCGGACTCACGTACTCAGCTCGCTTAAAAGCAAGTCACACAAGGAGAAAAATTCAAATGAAGAGAGCCCCTATACTCACCGCAGCTATAGTTGTATCTATCTGCGGATTTCTTCTCATGTCCTCTGGAAGCAGAGCACAGGAGTCAAAATTTCAACACACTGAAAACGCGATCCCCAATCAATACATCGTGGTCTTGAACGATGAAATCACTGAAGTAGCCTCGGCGTCGCAGAGTTTGGCGTCAACGTACGGCGGTCAGGTTGGATTCGTTTACGAACATGCCCTGAAAGGCTTTTCGCTTCAGACCACAGAGACTAATGCGATCGCCCTCAGCAATGATTCGTCTGTTGACTACGTTGTTGAAGATGGTGTCGCAAGCGTCTCCGGCACACAACTGAATCCTCCGAACTGGGGTCTTGATCGCATCGATCAGAGATTTCTTCCACTAAACAATTCTTATATGTACAAACCCAACGGCGCCGGAGTCCATGCTTATGTGATCGACACTGGCATTCGCGTCACGCATCAGGACTTTTACGGGCGCGCTTCGGTTGCGGCAGATTTTATCGGCGATGGACAACTTGACTGTTTCGGGCACGGCACACATGTCGCCGGTATTCTCGGCTCATGGACTTACGGCGTTGCCAAGGGAGTAAACCTTCATAGTGTGCGCGTTTTCGGTTGCGGTCCAACTACCCCAATCTCGACTGTTGTCGCAGGCATCGATTGGGTCAGGTTCAACCACATAGATCCGGCAGTCGTTAACCTAAGTCTCACGGCCGCTCATAACACCGCTCTCCACCAAGCTGTGGTCAACTCCATCAACTCGGGACTGTCGGTCGCGATAGGTGCAGGCAACGATGGTGTTGATGCCGCCAATGCTTGTCCGGCCCATGTGACGGCCGGTCTCACCGTTGCTGCGACAGACGACACAGATACACGAGCCGTGTTCTCCGGGGTTTCCTCTTCGAACTTTGGTTCTGTGGTAGATTTATTTGCTCCTGGGAAGTTCATTACTTCCACATGGATCGATAACGATACCTCGTCGACAACCATCAGTGGTACATCGATGGCAACGCCACACGTCGCCGGCGTCATCGCACAGTATCTCCAAATTAATCCAACTGCTTCACCTGCTACAGTCCATGCAGCGATCGTTAATAACGCGACAACCGGCGTGGTGATCAATCCTGGACCAAACACGCCAAACCGTCTCCTCTACTCAAACTTCTTACCGTTGCCGCCACGCGCGACGAGCACCGACTTTGACGGTGACTTGATAGCCGATCTCGCGGTGTGGCGTCCGAGCGATACCACCTGGTACGTCTACTTCCCCACCACCAGCACCTGGAACTCGGTGCAATGGGGTGCATCAGGAGATCAGATCGTGCCGGGAGATTACGACGGAGATCGTTTAGCCGATCGCGCCGTGTGGCGACCGAGTACGGGTCAATGGCGGATCATTAATAGCTCTGACAACTCGCAGCGTTTTGAATCGTGGGGCACGTCTGGAGACATACCCGTGCCTGCCGATTACGACGGCGATGCGAAGACCGATTTGGCGGTCTGGCGACCAAGCGACGGCACCTGGTACATCATCAACAGCTCGACCGGGTCAACAAGTGGCGGCCCGTTCGGAACGTCGGGAGATAGACCAGTCGCCGCTGACTACGATGGTGACGGAAAGGCTGACTTCGCCGTTTGGCGACCGAGCAATGGCACCTGGTACATCCTCCAAAGTGCAACCAGTGTGGTTCGCTACGAGACGTTTGGTGGAACAAGCTTTAACGACATCATGGTTCCTTCAGACTACGACGGCGACGGCTCGGCTGATGTCGCGGTGTGGCGACCGGGAAGTGGTCTCTGGGTCATACAGAGTACCACTGCCACGGCGGTCTTTATTGGGCCCTGGGGCTTCAGCAGCGATATCCCTGTATCGGCTACGGACTGGGACGGTGATGGCAAATCAGACCTTGCGGTTTGGCGACCCAGCGATGGCGTTTGGTACATCTATCAAAGTTCCAACGGCACACCGCTGTATTACGGGCCTTGGGGTACTTCTGGCGACGTGCCGATACCATCGGCTTACAACCGTAACTAACAATTAGGTTGACAGGATTACGGGATTTGCATGTAAATCCTGTAATCCTGTCGATGAAACATTACAGACTCTGCTTCCTTGGATTCGGTAACGTCGGGCGTGCGCTCGCGCGATTGCTCGTGTCGAAGTCGGCGGAACTGCGTGAGAATTATGGGATTGAGTGGGAGATAGTAGGTATTGCGACGCGGCGGATGGGTTGGCGCGCGAGTGAGAATGCGATTGATGTCGTGAGCTTGTTGGGCGGGAATGATGAGACGGAAGCGGTACACGGCATCGATGAATGGTTGGCGCTTGCGAAACCGGATGTTGTTTTTGAAACCACTTCGCTGAATCCTGAAACGGGGCAGCCGGCGATCGAGTACCTCAGGAAATCTCTCCAAGCTGGTGCGCATACGATCACGGCGAACAAAGCTCCGATTGTTTATGCGTACGACGAGCTAAATGGAATCGCAGTCGCGCAGGGTAAACGATTGATGTTTGAATCAACTGTGCTCGATAGCGCGCCCGTGTTCTCACTCTTTCGCGAGACTCTTCCCGCTGTGAAGATTCGTGGCTTCAGTGGAGTCTTCAATTCGACGACGAATGTGATCCTGGAAACGATGGAGGAAGGCCGAAGCTTCGCCGAGGGAGTGAAGACAGCGCAGGAACTCGGTGTTGCCGAAACTGATCCCAGTCACGACGTCGATGGTTGGGATTCGATCATGAAGGTTTGTGCGATTGCGCGAGTGATTCTGCGTGCGCCGCTGTTACCGGCTGACGTGCGACGTGAGGGAATTCGCGATCTGGATTCAGTGACGTTGCAGGCGGCGCGCGCTGAAGGCAAGCCGTTTAAATTACTTTCACGAGTGACGGTGAATGCAGATGGATCAGTATCGGCTTTTGTCAGGCCGGAACAGATTGCTTTGAATGATCCGTTGGGTGGCGTACGTGGCACTTCGCTCGCGATTCACTTTGAGCTCGATACGATTCCAGGATTGACGATCATTTCGCACCGGCCGAATTTGCAGAGCACTGCGTACGGGTTGCTTGCCGATTTTGTTAACGCGGATAAACGCGGATTGGGTACGGATTAGGTCGAGGAGATTTCGCGTACGCCGTCGATCAAACGATCGATTTCTTCTTCAGTTGTGTAACAGGCGCAACCGGCGCGTATCAGTCCTTCTGGTGCGAGGCCGAGACGCTGCACAATTGTGTAAGCGTAGAAGTCCCCATGCGACAGGAAGAGACCTTTTGCCGCGAGTTGACGCGCCGCATCGGTGGAAGCGCAACCTTCGATCGTGAAGGACAGAGTTGGAGTTCGTAGTGAATCGGGTGGTGGACCATAGAGCGTGACACGCGGTATCGAAGTCAATTCGCTCCAGAGCCGGTTGAACAAATAAGAATTGCGCGCGTGCATCTCTTGAAATGCGCTGTGCAGACTCTCGCGCCGCTCCGACTGCCCGCCCAGCGACGCCAGAAACTCGACGGCCGCTCCTGCTCCCACCATTCCTTCCTGATTCTGGGTTCCTGTCTCCGCATTCTCCGGCGCATAGTCTGCTGCCGGCACAAGCTTCGGAAAATCGATCTGCTCGAAGTGCGCTCGTTTGGCGTAGAGCACGCCGATGTGTGGTCCATAAAACTTGTACGCCGACATTCCCAGAAAGTCACAATCAAGTTCCTTCACGTCGATCAACGCGTGCGGTGCGTAGTGCACCGCATCGACAAACACGAGGGCCCCTGCATTGTGGGCCATCGCAATGATCGTCTGAAGATCGTTGATGGTTCCAAGGGCGTTTGAAGCAGCTCCAATGGCCACCAGTTTTGTCTTCGGAGTGATGTAACGCTCGAGATCCTCGGAGTTAAGCTGACCGGTTGCAGTGTCCATTCTTACCGTTCGAATTGTGACGCCACGTTCCACTGCAAGCCGTCGCCACGGATCAATGTTGGCGTGATGGTCCAATTCCGTGACCACAATCTCATCGTTCTGCTCGTAATTCAGACTGAGCGCACGCGACAGGTGAAACGTAAACGTGGTCATGTTTGCGCCAAAAGCTATCTCAGTTGGAGATGCGTTCAGAAATTCCGCAAACACCTCGCGGGCATGTTCGAGTGCCGCATCCGTTTCGGCGCTCGTGGGGTAAGCCCAATGCGTGTTTGCGTTGTGGTGATAAAGATAATCACTCATCTGCTCGACGACGTATCGCGGTACTTGTGTGCCGCCTGGTCCATCGAAATACGCCACCGGGAATCCGTTATGGACGCGTTCGAGAGCGGGAAACTGTTTTCTGATTTCCGTAATAGACGCGACTTCTGTTTGGATTTGACTCGATGTGGTGGACATTAGGGCCATCATAGCAAGAATTGCCGGAATCCCAGGCAACTGCCATCCTCAGCTAATGAACTTTTCACGCAAAGGTGCAAAGAACGCAAAGTAGAGTAGTTGCTTCTTTGCGTCCTTTGCGCCTTTGCGTGAAAACTCCTCACTTACGCTTCCAGCGCACGCCGTCTTTCGTGTCTTCGAGGATGATGCCGCGATTGGCGAGTTCGTCGCGGATTTCGTCCGCACGTCCGAAGTCGCGGCGGTGTCGCGCTTCCTGACGCTCGTCGATCAACGACTGAACTTCACTATCGAGCATCTCGCGTCTGTTGCTCGCCAAAGATATTCAAGACCGTGTCAATACGATCGATAAGCGCCAGCAGCTCGCTCTGGTTGTCGGCTTTGACCTGTTTGCGAGCGAGTGCTGTGTTCACTTCGCGTGAAAGATTGTGAACTGCTGCAAGCGCGATCGACGTGTTGAAATCGTCGTCCATTCCTGCTTCAAATTCCTGCAACGCACGCACAGCAGTTTCAGCGAGCTTCTCGTTTTTACCAGGCTCGGCTTTGGCCTCGCTGAGACGCGCGCGAAAGTCACGCAGACTAGCCACTGTTCTTTCAGCGCCTGCGAGCGCATCGAAAGTGAAGTTGAGCTGCTTGTTGTGAGGCACACTCAAAAGAAAGTAGCGAACAGCCGCCGCCGAAAAGCCTTTTGCGGTCACATCGCGAAACGTGTAGTAGTTGCCCTTTGACTTCGACATCGTTTCGCCGTCGACTTTCAGATGTTCGAAGTGAATCCAATAACGGACGAACTGTTTTCCCGTCGCGCCTTCACTCTGCGCGATCTCGTTTTCGTGATGCGGAAACACGAGATCGATTCCGCCGGCATGAATGTCGAACGTTTCGCCAAGATATTTCATCGACATCGCCGAGCACTCGATATGCCATCCAGGACGGCCGCGACCGATTGAAGTGTCCCATGCCAGTTCGGTTTCCGAAGCGGGCTCTTTCCAAAGCGCAAAGTCGCGCGCATCTTCCTTGTCGTATTTATCCGTATCGACTCGTTCACTGGCCCCCGCGATGTTTCCCTCGAAGTTGATCTTGGAGAGCTTGCCGTATTCCGGGAACGAAGCGATGCGGTAGTAGATCGAGTCGTCCGATCGATAGGCGTGACCAGAGGCCAGCAGTTTCTCGATCAGCGTAACCATCTCCGGAATGTGGCGTGTGGCGCACGGCACGACCTCAGGCCGTTCGCAACCGAGCGCGTCGAAGTCTTCCCAGAATGCGTCGATGTAGATCGCGGTGTAGTCGTCGATACTTAAGCCGGCTTTTTGCGACTCGGTGATGATGCGGTCGTCCACGTCAGTGATATTCATGACGTGAGTGACTTTGTATCCCTTGAACTTCAGGTAACGACGCAGAATGTCAACGGCAACGGCGCTGCGAAAATTTCCGATGTGTCCGTAATTCCAGACGGTTGGACCACAGTAATACATCCGAACTTCGCCCTCGTTCATCGGGCGAAACTCTTCTACGCGGCCAGTAAGAGTGTTTCGAAACTTGAGCATGGACTAGGCAGGATAAAGCAGTCTCACGCAAAGGCGCAAAGAGGCAAAGGAAAAGTCAGAACTCGAGATCACCTTTGCCTCTTTGCGCCTTTGCGTGAGAATCCCTCTTAAAAGTGAACCCACCCTCCAGGCGTGAGTTCCCAAACCCGTGCGCCTTCGGAAACTTTCACGCCGTGTGACACGTCCGTAACCTCACCAATACGTCTGATCTCAACGCCATCCACGCGACGAGGAAGCCGCGAAACATCACTCGGCTTCACAGTAAAAAGCAGTTCGAAGTCTTCACCGCCGTGCAGTGCAAGCTGCAACGGATCGAGCGCACGCCGCCCACACAGTTCAGTCACACGTTCATCCACGGGCAACAAAGCGGAATCGATCAGAGCCCCAACCTTGCTCGCCGAACACAGTCGATTGAGATCAGACGACAGACCATCACTTAAATCGATCATCGACGTGGCGAGACGTTCTTCACCAAGCACGATACCCCAACCAACGCGTGGCTCGGGTCGAAGCTGGCGCAACAAAATATGATCGAGTTTTTGTGAATCTTCGTCGGCGAGATTCTGTTCGGCGAGATGTGCGCCACGCTCGATGAGCCGCAATCCTGCAGCAGCAGCACCGAGTGAACCGGTTACAAAAATCTGATCGCCCGCACTCGCGCCCGAGCGCATGACGGCCATTCCAGCCCCGCATTCGCCGCTGACGATCGAATCGATAACGACGCGCTCGTTGGTGCGTGAAGTGTCGCCACCAATCAACTGCACTCCGTAACGATTCGCAAGGTCCAACAAACCATCGTACAGCCGCTCGACAAAATCCGTTTGCCAAACGTCTTCAGGTACACCTATGGAGACCATGGACCAAAGGGGTCTCGCACCCATCGCTGCAATATCTGAAAGTGAAACGGCGAGTGCTTTGTGGCCCAGAAGATAAGGCGGCGTGGTCGTGCGGCGAAAGTCGATGTCTTCAACCAGCAGATCGGCAGTGATGACGGTCTCTTTGCCCGGTGTGCTGCGCAGGACGGCTGCGTCATCACCGATGCCTGCAACAAGCGAATGTCCCGAAACCCCGGCGCGTTGTCGCAGGGCATCGATGAAATCGAATTCGCTTTTAGTGGAACTGTTGTGGTCGGGACGTTCTTGTTCGTCTCGCATCCTCAAAGATTACGACGAAGTGAATCGAGTCCTGCTTCTATTGATTCGATTGAAGTGGAAAAGGAAAAGCGCAAGTGACTTTCTCCTTGCGCACCAAAAACAATTCCCGGAACAGTTGCGACCTGCGCGCGATTCAGTAATGCCTCCGCAGCTTCGCGACTGTCTTTGCTAATCCGGCTCACATCCGGAAATGCATAAAACGCTCCTGCCGGCGGATCACAGTGGAGTCCGATTTCGTTCAATCCGGACAACATCAAATCACGACGCAACTTGTATTGAGTTGTGATCTCAGCGAGCGTCGCCGGATCGATCTTCATTGCGGCGAGTCCGGCCCACTGCGTCGGCGTCGAAACACCATTCGACGAATAGAGTGTTGCTTTCTTCAGACCAGTCATCCATGGTTCAGTTGCAACTGCGTAACCGAGTCGCCAACCAGTCATCGCAAAAGACTTCGAAAACGTGAAGCAACTGATCGTGCGTTCAAACATTCCTTCGAGCGATGCGATCGAGAAGTGCTCGCTATCGTAAACGAGATCTTCATATGCTTCATCTGCGACAACTACAAGATCGCGATCCTGCGCAAACTCAGCAACAGCTTTTGCTTCGTCAGGTGTAAAGACAACACCGCTCGGATTCTGCGGAGTGTTGTAATAGATCGCTCGCGTTCGCTCCGTTGAATATCGTGCGAGCGTTTGTTGAAAGCCCATCTCGCGCGCTTCATCTGTTGGCACAAGAACACTGCGGCCCTGACAGTGCGACACTAGATCTTTGATCGGAGTCCAGTAAGGTGAAAAGAGAAGCACTTCATCATCCGGATTGACGATTGACTGAAAGGCGCCAAACAAACCCTGCATACCGCCGTTGACGACAATCACGTTCTCCGCTTGTGCGGGAATGCTATTTCGCGTGCGTAACTTCTCTGCGATTGCTTCGCGAAGTTCGAGGATGCCGGATGAAGGTGCGTAACGAGTTTGGTTCTCATCGAGCGCGCGCTTCATTGCTTCTTTGATTGAGTCGGGCGTCGGCATAAACGGTTCACCACCCTCGAACTGGTGAACCGTTGCGCCCTGTTTGCGCAACTCCATGACGCGATTGCGAAGCCTGACGATATCGGAAAAGCCGACCTGCTCGAGTCGCGAAGCGAGGCGCAAAACCGTTGGCGAGGTTGTCACTGTTTGGATTCGTTTCCTTCCGACTTTGTGCGTGGGAAGCCGGATTATAGCTTGCCGTTTGAGCTTGAGTCCAATTTGGTGCTTTGTTCTTAGTGTTTTGTGCTTTGTTTTCACGACAAAGTACTAAGCTCCAAGAACAAAGATCCTCAACCGTTACTTTTAAGAAACAGTTTTAAGTGAGAGGCGCTAAGTGTAAGTATTGACACGTCAAAGTGCACGCGGGTAACATGCTTGCCGTTCGTACGACGTTGGCAAACTCGCCAAAGACTTTCCAAACTTTCTAGGCCCGATAAAGAGAGTGTCAGCTCTGAGAAATCTGGTCGAGGCTTAATCCGAATGAGTCGTCCTGCTGTAGCCATTCCCGAAAAGTTGTTCTTCAAGATCGGGGAAGTTTGTGAGCTTGCCGGTGTGCAGGCGCACGTCTTGCGCTATTGGGAATCGGAATTTCCGATGCTGGCGCCGCAAAAGAATCGCGCTGGACAACGCGTCTATCGCAAACGCGACGTTGAAATGGCGCTTCGGATCAAAGAACTGCTTTACGAGGACCAGTACACGATAGCCGGTGCGAAGAAGCGTTTGACTAACGAACTTCGCGGTGGTGGAAAGCTGAAAGTTGTCGGCGTTGACGACGAAGGACAAGTCGAGAGCGCGCCCGTTGAATTTGCTGACGGCGATCCTTTTCCAACCGCAACACCCACCTACACAAGTAAAGTTCCACCACGTACTGCTGAAGAGCGACAGGGCTTAAAGCAGCTTGCTGCTGAACTGCGCGAACTGTTATCGCTGCTCGAACAGGAAACCAGCCGCAAATCATGATTTGACATTTGTTCTTTGGCAGGATACTAAGTCAGGGAGACGGGACGTGGCGCAGCCTGGTAGCGCGCACGCTTGGGGTGCGTGAGGTCGCGAGTTCGAATCTCGCCGTCCCGACCATTTTCGATCAAGCAGTTATGGCTGCCAGCTTTGGCAGCCGTTCTGCTGTTGTGGCAGATTTGTGGCAAACATTTTCGCGCAACACACGCATGAGCGCGAGGAAATCAATAATCATTCCAACAACATAGATAATTGGAACGAGTAGCGCGACTAGACCAGCGTCTAGCTTGAACTCGAGCGGGAGCGCGAGTGGCTTACCGGTTGCGATGAGTACCAGGAGTAGAGCCATGGGATTGCGCATGCCCCTGTGATGAGGTACTCGATGAGCATTCCTGGAAGTTGCATCGCCTCTCCATTATCCGAGTAGACCGAGGACGCTAACGCTTGAGCTCAGCGGTTGCCGGAGGCAGTCCGCTGGAGCGAAAGGTTAGACGTACCCTAATCGTGTACGCCAACATGAACTCCGGTATCCCAGTAGGTGTTTGGATCTTGCCCCTTGGGCCAGGCGTATCTCAGTGAACGCCTCCCTACTCCGATGGCCTCTATGATGCTGGTGTCCAGGGGCTTGCTAATAATCAACCTGGCTCTCTCTGCATTGTTGACAGGGATGATCGTTCGATAGATCGGGTCTTCACCATCCTCCCAGTCGACTACCTCAGTCGTTACTTGGAGATAGCGCTGAGAGCAAGACGGGCAAGCCCGAATACTCACTATGTAATGTGACTCGTCAATCAGGTGTGTCTCAATGGGTGTGCTCGTAACCGCCCCCCACGCGTCCGACGCTTCGGATGACCAACATTTGTCGCAACCAAACTGACTCATCAAACAAGTCCCAATTTCGTTACGTCTAACGCCCAGCATCACCCGCGCCCCTATTCAAGATTCATAAGAGGCACCGTGATGGGCCGTCGGGTGCATACCGTTAGGCTCCTTTCTCGATCTCGAATCGAAAACGGTCGCCGAGAGCCTTCTCAAGGACACGTGAGTCGTTGTATGGAATGTAAGTCCAGTCTTTTACGTCAAAGTGAATTTCTGTGCCCTGTCGAGCACAGGTCACGACCGTTTTGCCAAGCCCTCTCGCATAGCCAAGCTCGAAGTATACGTTGGGTCGCTCATCCGTGAGGTCTGCGACAATAAGACGCGCGTCGGCGATCATGCTCATGATCTGGCTGGTTATCTGGTAGTCGCCGATCACATCCTTCACACGCTTTGCCTCAAGCCCGAATTTCTTTGCCGCCGCTTTCATTCCTTCGAATACGGGTTCCATATCTGGCGAGAACGAGCATATGACAAAAACGAGAGAACTCGCGTCACGCAGTGTTGCCTGAGTTTTCTTGGAGGCTTTACTGGCAGGAGCAGCCAGATCGGCCTTGATCAGGGCGAACACTTTACGTGCGATCTCCTCCGAGAAATCTGCCGAGGCAACCGGCCCGGGTGTCTCTGGCGCCTTGAGGGTCAGCGCAGAATCAAGGCGTCGGGCGATCTGCACATAAGCAGCATGCCGAGCTTCTCGAGAGAGTGATGCTAAAGGTTTGTCAGGCGGGTTGAGAAACTGGAACTCCCTTAGAGGTGTGTGGTTCCAGAGACTGTGCTGGACGAGAATCGGTAGAACGAGAGTGCCTCTTGATCGGGAAGCTTCGAGAATCCTCGGCAGTTCAACTTCCTGCATGAACTTCGACGCAAGAAAGTCGGCTGTGACAAGTAAGATTACGACGTCCGCCTTCTCGATCGCGGAATTAATCTGTTCTTCCCAGTCTTGGCCAGCGTCGATCTGTGAGTCTGCCCAGACCTCAAATGTGTCGCGGAGGGGAGCCAGATGTGTCAGCAACTCTTCGAGCCAGCGACGGTCTTTGTGGCTGTAACTGATGAATATTCGCTTCTTCTCTGACATCATTTTTCCATGTCCGTAGTTGCAGGTGAGCCTAACGAATAGGATTCTTTCCGCAGTCTCGCCGCCTGTCAAGATGGAGTAAACCACAGCTCGTGGGAGGCGGCGAGCACTGCGGAAAGAATCCTATTCGTTATGTTGTCGACAACATAACTTTGCGAAACCCTGACAGTTGCCATCCATGAGATCAAAAGCGATTCGTTCGATGTTCAAGTTAGTAAGCGCCTGCTCCGCGTTCCATCCCGGAATCGCGACCCGTTTACTTCCTCGGTGCTCTTTAGGTGGCTTTTGAGGGGAGTTCTACTATTTTTTTCGCTCGCCTGTCCTTCGTGATCGGCGGCGTACTGGCGTCCGTAGCGGTATTAGATCAGGGTGCTTAGTTGCGATCATCTTCGCTAAACCCTGATAGCTTTTGCCGACCAATTTCGCCGCGTTACTTACTTTGCCGTCCGATTGTATGAGCGCCTGTTTGATTAGATCGTGCTCATATTCCAATAGCTTTTGGTCTATGTCGTACGGCTTGGTTAAGAGAAGGTCAACCGCTTCGTCTCTGCTCAATTTCCGCCGCATACTGGCAGCGAGTTTTCCCGCCGCCGCATTCAATCGTGATAGCACGTCCAGACTTTGCGAGTCTGCCAGCCACTCACGCGCTTGCTGATATGCCGCCTGCAAAGTATTCGGTGATAGGCGATCTACTTCTTCGATCAAAGTGAGCGCCGCCAGTCCTGCTTTGTTGAGGGCGTCTGCTTCGTGCGCGATTTCTATCGCTCGCTGTAAGGTGACGTGTGCGCGGGCCTGCTTTTCCAAACGGGCCAGAGCGATTGCCTGTAGGATAAGTACGTCTGCGAGCCAACATCTGTGCCCGGCTTTTTCTAATGCTGTTGCTGCTCTGCGGGCTACAGCGTCGGCGTCTTTGAATCTTCCCTCTGTGATCAGTAAGTCCGCACGAGTGCTGTCAATCATTGCCGTTCGAGTTCGATCCTTGAAACGGACTGTTACCTGTCGCGCTTGGTCTAAATGCTTGTGAGCTTCTTTGAAGCGACCTATCTTTGAGAGCACAACGGCTTCATTGTTTTTGACGGAGGCACGATTGATATGATTCTTTGCTAACTTGAAGTGATGCTCTGCCGCTTTGTATTCGGTGAGGGCGCGTTGAAAGTAATCGGGCCGTCTATCCGCAACTGCGATTTCCTCGAATGTCATGGCAAGTTCATTGTGGTATGAGCCTTTAACCACTACATGCCTGATATTCTCAAACACAGCAGTATTGTCAGTGAGAAGTTTTAGCGTATCGTAATTTCTCGCCGCCGATTGTTCTACATCAGCAAGTTTGAGAAGTGCCCGCGCTCTTTTTTCCCCTCGAGGCGGCAGTCCTTCCAACGATTCAAGAAGCATGATCCGTGCTTCGTTGACCCGACCTTCTCGCCAATAGCAATACGCAATCTCTGACTGTGCTTCGGCAGCTTCTCTTTTGAGTTTGTGCGCCTCGTAATAACTAATGCTTTTAGTGATTAGATTTCGTGCTGTCTCTTGTGCGTCTTTGATTTGATGGCGACTGCCGATCCACCCCGTGAGGGTGCCAGTACAAAAGAAAACATAGGCAGCAGTCTCCGGTTGCAGACCTTGAGTGTCGGGCTGTGTGCCGACTCCATGCCATAACGGGCGCATGATCTCAAGGGCGCCCTGTGGCGTTTCATTGTCTCTTTGTTCTAGTGCGATCTTGCATCTGGACAGAGCTTCCTCATCCCGAGACAGATGCGACGCGTCCAGCCTTGGTGAGGCTAACTTCAAGAGATAGACCTTTTGCGGTGAGTAGTAAGAGAGCTTGCGGGCGGGATATTAACCTTCGCTGCCGCCTATCCGCAATAGTTTCTGAGCCTTTGCGATTTTTGATACAACTACGGTTGCATCCTCAATCGCAAAGGAGACTCAAGATGAAACGTTTTGTATTGGCTGTCGCACTCACGGGGCTAATATCCGTGCCCGTTTTGGCTGGCAATATCCCGACCAACGGCGTGGTAGAGACGCCACCACCGCCAACAACAACTGCTCAGTCTGCACCGTCGAGCACATTACTAACTAATGTGGTACTCACGATCATTACTACGCTGATCGGTCGCTAAACCAGGATCGCTCTCAACTGAGTCTCGCTGTCCGTAGGGCGGCAAGGCTGAAGTGTGCGCGGTAGTCTATATGCAGCTTCGATTGCAGTGAATCTCGATCAGGCCGATTTCGATAATCGTTGCGACGTGCGACAGGCGACAGATATAAAGCCGCGCATGTTGCCGAGGCTCTGGCTGCTTTGATTCCGTTTGGGGCACCGATGCCCACGCAACACTATCGGCTCGGTATTCCGACTATCAAGACTTGCGAAATGGCATTCTTCATCGTGGGGGCGAAACTAGCTCTGGCGAACACATCCATGCTGAAGAGTCTAGCTTCGAGTCTACTTTAAACGATGCGCTTTCATTTCGCGACGCCATCTTGGACCTCTCGCATTGGCTTGGGTGAAAACCAAAGAGACATATATTTGAATGGGATTGTTCCCGTAGGTGGGGCTAAGATTTCTATATCTGACCTCCCCCTCTATCTTGGTCGGACCCAATTGGATGGGGTGATGCCGCCAGATGGCCTCTTTTCTTTGTCAGCTTATTCTTAGCACTCAAACTTGGGCGTGCTTTGGGAGAATTTCTTTTCTTAGCCTACAATAAGTAACTGCGCTCAATGGAGAAAACTCGAATGGCAGTAAAAAGAAACTGCCCAAGAGGATCCGTTTCAATCACGAGCAGCCCAACAACTCATTCAACCCGACCGCCCTTAGCTTGCCTTTCATCATCGGTGTGTGGTTCCTTCCGCGTTGTGTGGTCGCGTCAGGCGGCGGGTTAATTCGAGCGTTAGCGCTCTGAAGACAGCATGCGTGCGTCTCGGGCCTCGACCGACAAGAGGAATGAAGATGCCTAAACATCACATTTTCGCGATCAAATTTGCAAAGGTATATCCGTTATACGTTCAGAAAGCAGAACGCAAGAATCGAACGAAAGAAGAAGTTGACCGAATCATCTGCTGGTTGACGGGCTATAGCCAAGCGGGATTACAACAGCAGATCGAACAGGAAAACGACTTTCGAAACTTTTTTTGCTCAAGCACCAGCCATTCATCCAAGTAGTTCGCTTATCAAAGGCGTAGTGTGTGGTGTTCGTGTGGAAGAAATAGAAGATCCGCTGACAAATAGACAGGAATAATCCCGCATGGACCGACGTTCCGTTCCAAAAACTCAAACTTGCCGCGCCCGACGCTCAAAGATCTGAACGTACTGTGGGTGGACGATCATCCGGAAAACAACTTCTATCTTCGAAGAATATTGACTGACCTCGGGGTTCAAATCACGATCGCGTTCAACAACGCCGAAGCTCTTGGTGCGATAAAACGGCATGACTTTGGCATGTCATTTCCGATTTTATTCGAGACGAGCCCCTCCATGAAAATGGTGGTGAATTGGGGTAGTTTGCGTGGGCGAGCTGCTGAAGAGCAGCGTTATGCGCTGCGAGGAGGCCGTGATGGCTACGAGAATTGATCTCTTGATCACCAGTCTTCAAGAATCGGTAAGGCTGCTTCAACGGTACATGGTTACGGGACTCGGAGCCGCCGCATTCTTCGCTTTGCTGGTGGCAACGGGAACGAAAGAGGTGCACCTCCAAGCTCCGGCGGTGGGCTCTTCTTTGCCTGTTTCCACATCGCTCGCGATCGCTATCTCGCTAGCGGTTTATTGGTCAGCTGGCGCGATGGCATCCGTTCTTGTCGAACGCGCTAGACGCCTCGTTCGAGTCATGCATGGCGAGGACGCAGAACTATTGTCAGCTGCGCTCTCGTATCCTGCAGTTCCTACTCTGCCCTCTCATGGTCCGCGGGTTTTCTTAACGTTAGCGCCTGCCGTACTGGTCGTTTATGCTACCGTGGGCTTCTGGGGCGTACGAATTGCTGCGCTGTGGCCCATCTTTGGCTTGCTCTTGTTGATCCTTCCATATGTCGTTCTAACGTACGAGCTTCGCAAGCCCCTGGGAGGCAAATACTCTTCGCAGTGGGAGGGGTAGCGCGGCCAACCGCGCTCGGATCATGGAGTACCGATTGACGTTGCGTACATCAAAGAAGTCTGGCGGATTCCAAACAAGCGCAATGTCAAACAATCTCCCCAATCTTTGAATCTGACCGCTGCATCGCATAACAAATCGTTGGACGCGAGCGGCGGGAGCGCGTTTCGTAAGATGATCCTGCGGCGATGCGTTCGTGAATCGCGCCGCCGCGTCAACTCAATCGTTAGGCGGCGGGACGACTGGTTTAACAGCTCATCTAATTTCAGAAGGCTTACATGCGAGGGCCACTCAGACTACCTTGCCTAGCAGGAGGATTTTGATATGAGCGAAACACATAGCGGGATGCGGTGGTTTATCGGTATCGTCATCGCACTACTCGCAGCCGGGGGCGGGGTTGTGGCACTTCTGGACTACGTTAACCGCCCAAGTGCGCGGATGTCCGATCTTGAGATTGGCATTGATCGTTACGCTGGCGGAGACTACAGAGATTTCTACGTCCCGAGCGTCCAGGCGTGCAGCGACTCCTGCCTCAAAGATCCGAAATGCATGTCCTTCAGTTTCAACGTCAGTTCAAATCAATGCTGGCTCAAGAACGACGTTCCACTGCGGGTCGAGAATAAGGGCTTCATCTCAGGAGTGAAGTTTATGCAGTGATATTCACTGTGACATATTTCTTTTAAACCGGCTGGTCCTTATTCCCGCCGCTGTTACGGGGCAGGCACCATAGTACAAGGGGCGCTGCCTAAAACGCGTTCCAGCCGACGGTCCTCGCTTCGCTCGGCCCGCGGCTGAACGCCGGCGTTAGGCGTCAAGGGGTACATGTATCTCACTCGGAGGCATCATGACTCAACGAATCATTGTTGCTGACTTTTCGGCGCCACGCCGATTGCACGTCCTACAAGCTCTTCGCGAGCAAATTCCCAAGGCAGAGGTGCATGAGCTCGCCACTGACCCTTACGACTCGAAGAAGGATACCGATCACGCGAAGCTCGCACCATTTCGAACAAACAAGTACGACATGCTCATTGCCCACATCGGTGGCAATCCTTCCGGCTATGTCTGCCTCAAGCAATTTAAGAAGCACAATCCGAAGGGGAGAGCCATCCTTTACACCAGCATGGACTCCATTCCACTTGATCAATTCGATGGTCTCAAGCTAGCAAACGCGATCTTTCGGCGGTCCACAGATGAGTCGAAAGTGTTTGCCAATGACGCGCAGTTCCTCGAACTTGTCAATAAGGTGTTGATGGATTCCCCCATTGCCCCATGGGTGAATCCATTCAAGGACGCCAAGGTACTTGCGGCGCTGTTTTCCCTTTTAGCAGGTGTCGTCGGCTTGGCCGCAAAGGCATTTGGCTAGCATCCTATGTCCGATCGCCACCTAGTACTACGCCGCGATGACGCCTAAAACGAAACGAATTAAGGATTGTTGTAACAAATCGTTGGACGCGAGCGGCGGGAGCGTTTCGCCCCAAACTTGCGCCGACCCTTGCTTGAATAAATCACTCCGGCATAACTGCTCACGAACTTGGCCCGAAAGATTGACTAGAGGGCTTTGACCGGCACGAGAAAATCTTTGCATGCAGGCAGCCAGAGTTGCTCACTGCTTGAACGACGCCGTGAAGACCTTTATTCTGATGAGCTATGAACACCGAGTTTGAGCCACTTTTTAAGCTCAGTCGCGCTGAGCGCCTTCAGCTCGTTGAAGACCTTTGGGACAGTATCGTCCAAGAGGACGCAGAACTGTCCGTTTCGGAAGAGAAGCGCGCTGAATTACGCCGTCGCAAGGAACGTTTTTTACAGCATCCGTCATCAGGTCGCACGTGGGAGCAGGTGAAGCAGCGGGCACGGACGCAGCATGATTGAGCACGTTATTTTCACACCGGAGGCCGATTTTCGATCATTCATTAACGGCTGCCAACTTTGGCAGCCGTTTTTGAATTGGTGGCAGACACGTGACAGACAATGGCCAATCCAGACCACCTCGAGTTGTTGAAGCACGGCACCAAGGCCTGGAATTCCTGGCGGCGCAAACACCGTAGCCTGCGGCCCGACCTCAGCGGCGATCCCGTCTCGGACGTCGAGCATCAGATCGGCCTGCTTGCCGGAGCCGTGGTCAACGAAGTGATGCCCGGACGGGCGCCGGCAGACGAGAGTGGTCTCTCGGGACTCGATCTGACATCGGTTGACCTACACAACTGCGACCTCCAAGACGTCAACCTCAGTCGTGCCAATCTGATGCTCGCCAATCTTCGCGGCTCCGACTTGCGCAATGCAAACCTGGGCGGCACGATCTTGACGAATGCCAATCTATCCAAATGTGATCTTCGTGGCGCGATGTTGAACGGTGCCATTCTGCGCTTTGCGACGCTGAAAGGAGCCCAGCTCGATGGTGCGATGTTGCGCCTTTGCAACCTCGACCGCGTTGATGCGACGCGGGCGAGTCTACGTGACACCGACCTGTCGTTTACCAGCCTCAACGAGGCACAGCTCACAGGCGCCGATCTATCTGGATCGTTTGTCTATGGTAGCTCGGCATGGAACGTGGATCTCACGAAGGCAAAACAGCACAACCTACGTATCACTAAAACTAACGAAGGGACTATCACCGTAGATGACCTAAAGATTGCCCAGTTCATCCACACGATCCTCAACAACGAGAATGTACGCAACGTCATCGACACGCTGACGACCAAGTTGGTGCTGATCCTTGGCCGCTTTACACCTCAGAGGAAGATTGTGCTTGAGGAGACTAAACGTTGGCTGCACGCACACGACTATGTACCAGTGATCTTCGACTTCGATCGCCCGACGAGCCGCGACTTCACTGAAACGGTTGTCACTCTGGCGCACATGGCTCGGTTCATCGTTGCCGATCTCACCGAGCCAGCGAGCATTCCCAAGGAGCTTGAGGCGATCGTTCCGCGGCTTGCGGTGCCGGTGCAGCCGATTATCCAGAAGGGCGCAAGTGTGTATTCAATGTTTAGCGACTATTGGAAGTATGACTGGGTACTTAAGGTCTGGCAGTACGCTGACCTCGCTGACCTGCGCGCCGGATTGCTCGTGCACGTTGTGCGGCCAGCGGAAAGCAAGGCGCACGAACTGGCGGCGCGGCGGTCCGCAGCGGCAGTGAAATCGGTATAACCGGTGCCAGTGGATCTGGATCGGAGCGTTAAAAAATGACTCGAGCAGCGATCTCTAGCATCTCACCGTTGTTTATCGTCGCCGACGTTACGGCAACACTCTCCTTCTATCAGGACATGCTGGGATTTGAAGTTACATTCCGAGGACCAACGCCTGAGGACGAGTTTTTTGGGATTGTCCGTCGTGATGGGGCAATGATCATGTTTAAGGCGCTCGACGAGGTTGAACCGCTCCCAAACTACAGCCGTAAACCGACGTTTAGTTGGGATGCTTACGTTGATGTCCCTGATCCAGACGCGTTGGCAGCGGAGTTCGCATCGCGCGGCGTTCTTTTCTCCGTGCCCCTAACCGATCGAGACGATGATGGTGTCAGAGGTTTCGTGGTCAAGGACATTGATGGTTATGGTTTGTTTTTCGGCAATCATCGAGCGTAAGCCGCGGCGGGTACGCGGCGCGCGCGCGTCGTACTACAAAGGAGGAACGGAGATGTCGAAGTGGTGGTCTTTAAAGATGGTGTTCTTTGTGCTACTCGCCAGCCTGCCAACGGTGGCGCAATCGTCTTCAGACTTCGAGCGGAAATACGGGAAGCGTTCCAATCATTTGGTGCAGCGGGTTGGTTTTGAAGTGCGCCCCGGGATCATCATGACTGCCTCATTTGCGACAGACGAGCAAGTGTGCGAGGTCGTGATCGAACCTAAGCGTGTAACGGAGTCAGGCATTGATGTCGATAAGGGAATACCCGCGGTAGTGGCGCGCCAGGTTGTTGATGAAATAGTGCCTGTCGCACTGCGGAGCCCGTATACTCGCGGCATAACGATGGGCAATTACACCTCGGTGAATTTGGTCAACTACGAGAAGGTGAGTATCCGTACCGTATTGGTTGGCGTGGGCCGGCCTGAGGCGGACCTTAAGATTACTGAAGTTCGCATAAAGTGGAAGGAGCGGCAGTGTCAATAGCCGTGAGAGCGTCCCCGTTCAATAGTCTTCATGACGCATTTCGACCCTGAGTATGTGCAGTCCTGGTACGACGAATATGGTGACCGGGAGTCCGAGCGTTGGTCCAAAAGCCCCGCTGCCAGGATGCAGTATGAGATCTACGTTCGTCATTTGCGCCAGCGCGTGAGTCCCGGCGACCGGCTACTCGATTGCGGATGTGGTCCTGGAACGTATGCTCGCGTTGCGATGGAGCTTGGCGCTCGAGTGACCTGTCTGGATCTGTCGCCCGTCCAGCTTGCGGCCTGCCGTGAGTCAGCTCCTGGTGCCGACGACTATGTGTTGGGAACGATAACGGATCTGAGCCGCTTCGCGGATGCCTCGTTCGACCTCTGTCTCGCGCTCGGTGGACCACTGTCATACTGTTTCGATCAAGTTGACGGTGCGATTCGTGAGTTGTCTCGCGTCACACGCCCGGGCGGTTTGCTCGGTGTGTCCGTCATGAGTTTGCATGGGGCGCTTCATCACCACCTCCGTGGCGTGTTGGCCGTGCCGTTGGAGTTGAATCGCCGGATAGTTGCATCAGGTGATCTGCCGCGTGAAGTTTCGGGTCACGAATGTCATATGTTCCGCGTTGATGAACTTGCCGCACTGCTGACCGATGCCGGCCTTGTCGATGTCGAGCTGTCGGCATCCGGTTTCCTTGTTTCCATTCACGAAGATCTGCCGGAGATCGGCAGCGCGGAGTGGGAATGGCTCCTCGAAGCAGAATTGGCCGCAAGCGTCGAGTCGCCTGGTGCCGGCACGCATATTATTGCGTGGGCGGGGGTTCCTGCGGGACGCTAAGGTCCAAAAGAGGATGACTATGATCTTCAATCGTTGCTTAGCCTTCGTCGTAGCGACACTCGTTTCCGGACTCATCCTGGCGGTTAATGCATCAGCGCAGGATAAACCAATTTTGTCTGTGAAGGTCGGTCGCTATCGCCTGCAAAGTAATCCCTGGATCAATCTGCATCAACGGCTTCTTTATGCGGCACGCTTCGAGGCGACGACCCCGGCGGCACTCGCCGGCGACGATCTCACGAAGTGGAACAAAGCCGTCGAGACCTACCGCGCGTTTCTGGGAAAACGAAGCCCGATCTTCGACGCTGAGTTGATAAGCCTCAACGCCGCACTCTCCGCAACGAGCACATCGAAGCTGCCCGCATCGCTTCCCAAAGCGGCCGCGACGGCACTCGAGAACGCAATGCCGATCTACCGGGTTGCGCAGTGGGAGGAGGACGATCGTGCGAACCGCTTTTGGATCGCCATGGCAGAGCCATTGCTCGCATCAGCCGCCGAGGAGTTAGCCGCTGCTCACGCCAAGGCATACGGGGTTCCCTTTCCGACGGACATTCTCGTTGACGTCTCGCCTTTCGGATGGGAGTTCGGCGCATACACAGTCGGAGAGGGAGCGCACGCGCACGTGGTTGTCACGAGTACGGAGCCGGGCTACCAAGGCTTCGCAGCCCTCGAGATGTTGATGCACGAACCTTCACACGCGATTGTGGATGGCAATTCACGGGCGGCAATTGGCGCTGACCTCGCACTCGCTTCACGCGAACTAAATATTAGACCGCACTCCAACCTCTGGCACGCCATTCTATTTTATACGTCGGGCGAGCTGACGCGGCGCGCTCTGGCCAAGCGCGGCGTACGCAACTATCAACCCGTCATCTTAGGTATGTACGAGCGCGGCTATCGCGGGTACAGGAAATCACTCGAAACACACTGGCAGGCTTACCTCGACGGCAAGACTTCGCGCGACGCAGCCATCCGGCAGATCGTGATCGAGACTGCACCACCAAAAAAGTAAGGACAGCGATTATGGACACTAAAGAAACTCACGACGAAATGGTTATTGCATTTGTTTGGTATCGACCCGAACAGTGGCAGCGTATTCGCGAGACAGCAACTGATGCTGAGGAATTGGAAATGAGTTACTCGGAGTGGCTGCGAGTTGCCGAAGAAAGGTTTAAGGAGGTCCAAAGTGCAGGGGTTCGAGTCGAGAAAGTTGATGTCGATAGCGAAGCGTTAATCCGCTGGTGTAACGAACGCGGATTGGAAAACAATGGTAAGGCACGATCGAGATACGCGGCTGAGAAGATGAGCGAATTAGATAAGAAGCGATCCTTATTTCAGAACAATTCTCAAACTGATTAGATTCTCCAGGCGTCGATCAAACGAAGCGTTCGGCAGTGCTCCAAAATTGGTAGGCCCAGGAAGGCGTGATATGACGCGCATTCGGAATGTGTTGTCCGAAATTGGGATCGTGATCGTAGCCGTTTTGGCGGGCATTGCCGTGTTGGTAGCATGGTGCGTCGCGTCTGCATGGTTCGGTGTACGCGGCTGGATCGCTCGAAGAATCTATGATTTCGACGCTCCGATTCGCCGCATTCAAGGACCTTTCGTGCTGGTCCTACGATCGTTCGCGGATCGTATGGCGTACGTTCAAGAGCAGTGGACGCGACCGACTGCCGATGGTGATCCTGTTTCAACCCATCGAGTGCTCGGGAGCGATGTCTTCGGTGCGCTTCTCAGGGCATGTGAGCGTGAAACGTTTGTCGGGATCGGCAATGGGCGCCGTCTTGAGAATCTCTTCATGCTGAATATGCCGTCTGAGTACTGGTTTGAGGCCTTCAAGATTCTTGCACGGCATGCGAAGGCTATCTTGATTCTCCCGGAGAATACTGACGGCCTGCTAACGGAAGTCCAGAGCGTCATAAATGAGCATACCACCAAGGTGACGCTGTTGATGCCGCCTAACCAACCCGGTGTGCGTAAGCATACGACCGACGACACGTTTGAATATATCCATCAGGAGATCGAACGAGAGCCGGTCTGGAATACTGCCCGCATTGCTTTCGAGTCTGTCGGAATCAAACTCCCTGAGTACGAGCCTTCGGGAGCGTTTCTACGCGTTGGGCTCGACGGCGAGTTGGAGCGGGTGCCGATTCCGTGGGGCGGCAGCAACCTGGCTCAGTTGCTCCAAGACTCCGGTTCGCACGGGGATGCGCAAGCCGCGCTTCGCGATCTGCGCAAGGCGGGAATTCCGCTCGTCAGTATTTCCGAACGTGAGCGTAGATCCATCAAGAACTCCCGCCGGCAGACGCCGCCCGCGGTCTCAACGGAGGGCGCCATACCAGACTTGGATCAACTCTCCTCTTACCAGCTTGAGAAACGCCGGCAGCGGGCCATGCTGGAGCAATTATTACAAAGGCTGACCCCTGATGTACCCCCGTCAAAAACAAAGTCCGAAGACCCCGCGGATTAGCGTAATGGTGTAATTGTGTATTGGCCGCGGCGCGGCCAGATGTTTATAGCCACCACCAGCCTTAGGACCGCGCTCCAGCGGAGCGCGATGTGTCCGTGCAGCAGCAACATTCGGCTCCGCTGGAGCCGCGTGGCTATAAACATTTGGTCCCTCCGGGACCCAGCAATGTTTGAGCAACACACTATTACCCCACTACCCGGATTAGAATGATTAGGTCCGCCCACACTCAGGAGTAAAAAAGATGAAAGTTGTCCTGCTCATGATCTTACTTCTATGCGCTCTCTCCAGCTCTGCTCAAAATAAAAGCAATTTCTCGTGGATACCCAGGGAGCGGTCCATGTCCGGCCGCTTGAGACCGGCACCACCTTCACGACCCTTGAGCTCAGCACGATCACCGGAACCACGTTCCCGGAACCTCTTGAATTCGATAAATAGTGTACGGTTGTGCGAATGGTTCGCTTAGGATTTCTAATACAAAACCTTTACGCACTGTGATAACAATTGCTTCAATCGTGTATGATCAAAGACCCTTTCACTTTTTGCCGATGCTTGGCGTGATCGACATTCCTGCGGAGGAGTAGCGCAACTCCGAAAGTGAAGAACAGCGCGGTCACAAATGCATATCCGATACCTGGTTCGCCTCGTCCTGTTGATCTCACGACGAATTCGTGAAGCACGTTTATGATTCCTAAGACGATCAAACAGGCGCCAGCAAGTTTGTTGACGTCCATACACTTCTCCTATTCAAGCAATGATCCTTAGACAATTAGTCTTTAGAAAAGTTCCCTATGATCTCGATACGTCCAGCCGTTGAAGCTGACATACAAGCTCTTTGCTCACTCGATCACATTGCGCGTCAAGAGAATGAGCGGCGGGAATTTATTCGGCGTGAAGTTGAATCAGGTAACTGCTTTGTCGCCGTTATGAACGAAACGGTGGTCGGCTACGGAGTGTTGAATTACACCTTTTTTAAGAACGGCTGCATTGACATGCTGTACATTGATTCTGATCACCGGCGGTGTGGTGCGGGTACCGAATTGTTAAAGCACATGGAATCACTCTGCAAGACCGCGAAATTGTTCACTTCGACAAACCTTTCTAATCTGCCAATGCAGTCACTGCTTGCGAAACTAGACTATGTTTTAAGCGGCGTAATTCATAATCTTGATGACGGTGATCCGGAGATCGTGTATTTCAAGCGGCTTAGTGTTGCCGATGTATGACTGCCACGATAAAGGCGGCGGCGCGATCGAATAACGCGCAGTTTATCAACCAACTAACCAACTCAATAACTACTTAACATGAATCCACACCTACTTAGCCAATCGGCTCAACTTACGGAGGATGAAAGATGAACATCGAGCCGATTATCGGCAATTAGACGTTGCGCTCACTCTCTCTCGAATTAGGAAACTTCAAACCGACCGCCGCTATCGCGACCAGCACCGACTCTTCTTCATTGAAGGAGTGCGTAACTTTGTCGAAGCTGTCGATCAGAAGTGTCCCATCGAGACGTTGCTTTACAGTGAAAGGCTACTGACGGCTCCTCTGGCGAGAAAATTTGTCCGTCAGTTGAAGCGAGCCGGTGTTCCGTTTGCTCGTGTTTCACCAGAAGCGTTTCGAAGTATTTCGCGAGCTGAGCACGCGTCCGGCGTCGCCGCCATTCTTCATCAGCGAATCCGGACACTCGAAGAGATTAAACCTGATCAATTCTCCTGCTGGACGGTCTTGGGTCAGGTTCGATCGCTTGGTAATTTTGGGACACTCTTACGAACCTCAGCCGCCATCGGTGCAACTGGATTTATCCTACTCGGCGAACAGATAGACCCGTATGAGCCTGTTGTGGTTCGAGCTACCATGGGCGCTCTGTTTAAGCAAACACTCGTGCGAACAAACGTCGAACGCTTCCGACGTTGGATACAAACACATCATCTGCCAGTTATCGGAGCGTCACCTGATGGAGTGGTTGAATATGATCGTGTTCGATATACCCGGCCCACAGTTCTGTTGTTAGGCAACGAACGTTCGGGGCTGACAGATGAGCAACGATCACTTTGCCAACAGATTGTTCGCATCCCGATGGTGGGCGGAGCCGACTCATTAAATCTTGCCGTGGCTGGAAGCCTGGTTTTGTATGCAGCTTTTCGGTCAAAGTCCCGAGCGCATGATGCTCAGCCCCAGTGATGCCGAGCACTGCCTTAGGTGACGAAAGGTCTGTTATGCTGCCACGCTCGTTATCTAATTTGGAGGCAACGATGGCTAAAATTACGGGAATCGGCGGAATCTTCTTCAAGAGCAGGAACGACAGCGCTACGCTTGTGGCTTGGTATCAGAAACACCTGGGCATGCCAATCGAGAGCTGGGGCGGTGCTGTCCTGAAATGGCCGGACGACAAGGCCGAAGACCAGGGCCTTACTGTCTGGCATCTAGCAGAGAAAGAAAGCCAGTGGTTTAGTCCCAGCGACTCCACTTTCATGATCAATTACCGAGTTGACAACCTTGACGAAATGATCGCACAACTGCGAGCGGACGGGGTCGAAGTCATCAAAGGCCCGGAATCCCATGAAAACGGAAAGTTCGCATGGATCATGGACCCGGAGGGGAATAAAGTGGAACTGTGGGAGCCGATGATCTGGGATGAAAAGAACAAGCTTGCCTGAAGTTCTTTTCCAGCCCTCCAACAACGCGCCGATATGGGGGGATCATGTTTCAGTTTGACCACAGAACAGTTACAAACTACGGACCGTGCGAATGCTGCGGAGGCACTAGCATTATAACCAGCGGATTGGTAAGCCGTGATCATGAGCCATATGCTGCTTATCAAGTACATTGGACGAAGGATCAAGTCATCAAACATGGAGCCGAGTTCTACATCATACTTGGAGAGTTTGGAGACGGTACTACCGCCGCAGATAGGTTTGCGGTTGCTCTTCACTTCTTTGTTGAGGACGATCGGCACGGCTTCAGTATCGTTGATGCAGATCGGACGTGTATTGCAACTCACCCACTTGTAGGTAGGGCATTACAACGATCAGATGTGATTAATACGCCGCTTGCGGGCGAAGTATTCGAGCTCATAGATGCAATATGGCTTGAGGATGAAAACATTGCTGACGTTACAGATGCAGTCGCACCCCATCAGCATGACAGCGCCCAGACTCAACAGTCTAGTCTCATATGTTAAGTCGCTTCCCAGTCCTGGCGATATCTGGCGCAGTCGGTGTAGGGAAGACGTCCGTACTGGTTGAACTTCACGACATCCTTGAATACGAGAAGATACCGCACGGTTGCGTCGAGCGTGACGCTCTGGGTTACTCGTGGCCGGCGCAAGGCCGGTTTAACGAGGTGATGGTTGAACGCAATCTCTCATGTTTGATCGCGAACTTCCTTGATGCCGGCGCCACACATCTTTTGATTGCGGGAGTGATCGAAAGCTCGGAGGATCTGGAAGTTTACCGTCGCTGCATTCCTAACGCGGAGATTCACGTGTGTCGTCTCACGGCTGACCTTGAACTCAGGCGCGAACGTCTGCGCGTCCGAGAAAAGGGCGCCGGCTTAAACTGGCACCTCGATCGAACTGTGGAACTCGACGGCATTTTAGACCAGGCCAGGGTTGAAGACTTTTGCGTTGACAATGGTGATCGCCCTCTACGCGAAGTTGCCCTCGAGGTCCTGACCCGTGCGGGATGGCCGATAACCCAAAGAAGAATGTCTGGCTTCGTAAACAAACGCCTGATCGAAGAGAGCTAATAGCTCAGTGGTTGGCACACCGGTGAGTGAGCACTCCGAGCACGCGCCCAGACGCCAGATGGCTTTGCACAAAAAGTACGGTCTAAGCCTGCGAAGCAGGCGGAAGCATAAAGCCTGGGGCGTAAGCCCCAGGTCAACAGCGCAAACAGATTTCAAGCCCGCGAACGCGGGCGACAGCGCGCTCGCAATGAAATGTTAACGATTTTGCGGCCAACAAGCTGCCGCCCATTTTCATGGGCTCGCAATTCATTTTCATTCTGATCCTGATGGGCTTGCGCCCCAGGCTTTATGCTTCCGCCTGCTTCGCAGGCTTAGAACCGCACTTTTTGTGCAAGGCCACGCCAGATAAAAGTCGGAATCTGGTCGGGCGCAGCGCCAACGGCGCGAAATATGATAGCCAGGGCAAGCGCTGAGCGAAGCGAAGCGCGTCGCCCCGGGTTAGCAAAAATAAATCGAAGGGAGCACTGAAAGTGCGAAATATCGTAGCTCATTATTCCGCTCTTTCAGAGCTTAACGGCTAATATTTCATTAACCAGGGGCGACGCGCTTCGCTTCGCTCAGCGCTTGCCCCTGGCTATCATATTCCGCGCCTTTGGCGCTCCGCGGACTGATTTCCGACTTTTGAGGCAAGCCTCGCTTATAACTTAATCAATGAGTGATCACATTCAACTTCTAGTTGAGTACCGGAACGGCAAACCGTTATGTGAATTTGTGCATGCGGAGATGCTCGCCGATGGCAGCTATCAATTGTTGTTATCTCCGGGTTTTGTTCAGGGAATCGCCGCCGGCGATGAATTCAAGTTGCTGAATGAGGACGGCGAGTTCGAGGTCATTAAACGATCAGGAAACATTGTAGTGCAGGTCTTCTCGAATGAACCGATCGAACCTTATAAAGATGAACTGACAAAAAGAGTCGAGGATCTAGGCGGTACCGCGGATGGTTCAATCGAACACGGCATAGTCTTCACCATTCCCGTCGCGGTCGGTTTCAAACAGATCGAAAGTTTGTTCACTGGGTTCGTAAAAAACACGCCGGGGACGCAATGGCTCTATGGCAACGTCTATGAATCCGAAAGATGGAAAGACACCACTTAACTGGTGGCTCAGTATTGAAAACTCATGACCCAAGACCGCGTTGCTTCTGATTGCGGGCCAACTCGGCGCACAGAAGAACGTCGAAGCACGTCTTAATTAGAATCATCTTTCAGATCGGCTACGACGATCGGGGATGTAAGAGTTTTATGGATCGGGCACTTGCGCGCGATCTCCTGTAGGCGCGCGTGTTGCTCTTCGGAGAGTGGGCCAGTAAAACTTACCGATCGTTCGATGCGGTGAATATAGCCTTCCGCGTTCTGCGTGCATTCCTGACAATCTTTAGAGTGTATTCGTCCCTGCCTCAGACGCACTGTGACTTGCTCGAGGGGCCACTGCTTTCGTCGCGCGTAGAGTGTGACGGTCATCGAGATGCAAGTTCCGAGTGCGGCGAGCAATAACGTATACGGATCCGGTCCCGCATCCTCGCCACCCGCACTAACAGGTTCATCGGTAACGAAAGAATGCCCTTCGCCATAGCGCACTTCATTCCGCAGGTTTGTTTGAGAAGTTACAACGACGTCGCTCATGTGAGTTGCTCCGTTCTATCCACAGATTACGGATATTATACAAGGCAATGTGTGTAAGCTTGCGGTGAACTCAGGGGCGCGGCTACACTCGCGCGTTCCAATAAGATCCGAAATCATCTGAGGCTGTTGCATGAAGATTCATGAATATCAGGGAAAAGAACTGTTAAAAAGGTATGGTGTGCCCGTTCCGCGCGGGATTGTGGCGCGGTCGCCTGAAGAGGCGTATCACGCCGCAAAAGAACTCGGCGGGGACCTCGTCGTCGTGAAAGCGCAAATTCATGCGGGTGGACGAGGTAAGGGCGGAGGCGTGAAGTTGGCCCGCAGTGCCGATGAGGCAGAATCGATCGCTCGGCAAATGCTGGGCATGAAACTCGTCACACATCAAACCGGTCCCGAGGGCAGGGAAGTACGAGTGCTACTGATCGAAGAAGGCTTGCCTATCGATAAGGAATACTATCTCGGAATCGTGCTCGACCGCGCCTCAGGCAGACAGGTGTTCATGGCTTCGTCAGCAGGTGGAATGGACATTGAGGAAGTCGCAGCGAAGACGCCGGAAATGATCATGAAAGAGACGATCGACCCGGCCGTTGGCTTTCAATCATTTCAGGCGCGCAAACTCGCGTTCGGTTTGGGATTGCCGGGTCCGCTCGTGAGCCAGGCAGTGAAGTTCATGCAGTCGCTCTATAACGCTTACGAACAGATGGATGCGTCACTCGCCGAGATCAATCCGTTTCTATTGACGAAGGATGGCCGTCTGATGGCGCTTGACGCAAAGATCAACTTTGACGACAACGCCATGTTTCGTCACAAAGATTTTCTCAACCTGCGCGATCTTCATGAAGAAGAGCCGCTGGAAATCGAAGCGTCCAAGTTTGATCTCAACTACATCAAGCTCGACGGCAATATCGCGTGCATGGTGAACGGCGCCGGTCTCGCGATGGCAACAATGGACATCATAAAACTCGCGGGCGGTGAACCGGCGAATTTTCTCGACGTAGGTGGTGGCGCGTCACAGGAGAGAGTTGAAGCTGCATTTCGCATCCTGCTTGCTGATCGAAATGTGAAAGCTGTTTTGATCAATATCTTCGGCGGCATCGTGCGTTGCGACATGGTAGCGCGTGGTGTGGTGGAAGCCGCGAAGAACCTCGGGATCAAAGTGCCAGTGGTTGTGCGACTCGAGGGAACGAATGTCGAAGAAGGTCAGAGAGTCATTCGGGAGTCAGGGCTTAACTTTACCGTGGCTGACGGTATGAAAGACGCTGCCGAGAAGGTTGTTGGCTTGGCTGCATGAGCCACGGATTTGAACTCGGAAGGAGTTACTAAGTGGCCAGTATTGAATTTTGGGGTGGTGTCGGCACCGTTACCGGATCGAAGTATTTAGTCCAAACTAACAGAGCCCGAGTCCTTGTTGACTGCGGGTTGTTTCAGGGACTGAAGGAGTTGCGTGAGCGCAACTGGCAAGACCCGCCTTTCGAGCCAGGGTCGCTCAATGCGGTTCTCATAACGCACGCGCACATCGATCACACTGGTTATCTTCCGCGCCTGGTCCAACAGGGTTTTCGCGGGCCGGTCTACTGCTCGCGAGGCACTGCCGATCTGTTAAAGATTCTCTTGCCGGATTCGGGGCGTTTACAGGAAGAAGATGCCGACTATCGCAATCGTCATAAACTGACCAAACACACTCCTGCTCTTCCGCTATACACGGAAAAGGACGCGTTCGCTGCTTTGCAGTTGCTGAAACCGCTTCCGAATACGGGCGAGGCAACAGAAGTTGCTCCGGGGATTCGCGCCGGATTCAGAATCGCGGGGCATATTCTCGGATCGAGTTTGGTACTGCTCGAAGTGGACCATGCTTTAGCAGACGGACAAGACCGCCGCATACTCTTTTCCGGCGACCTGGGTCATTACGATCAACCAATCATTCAGGATCCTGTACCGCCACCCGCTTGCGATTACTTGTTGGTTGAATCGACTTACGGCGATCGCCTGCACGATCCCGAAGATCCAAAAGTTGCTCTCGCTCGAATCATCAACGATGCCGCAGAACGTGACGCTCCAGTACTAATTCCTGCTTTCGCGGTCGGTCGCACACAGGAAATCGTTTACCTGATTCGTGAATTGGAAGACGAAAAAACGATTCCGGTTTTGCCGGTAACGGTTGACTCACCGATGGCCGCTGCCGCCACGGCTGCATACGCCAATCGCAAAGAAGAACAGGATGAAGAGTATACGAGCATTCTCACGCAACAGAGACATCCGCTGCGAACTCATTCGATGTCTACAGCATCATCGCGCCACGATTCGAAACGCCTCAACGACGCGAAAGGTGCACGCATCATTATCAGCGCATCGGGCATGATGACTGGCGGGCGCGTTTTGCATCACGCTATGCGTCTCGTGCCCGATCCGGAAGCAACAATCGTCTTCGTTGGCTTTCAGGCTGCCGGCACGACCGGACGTCGCATACTCGACGGTGAAAAGGAAGTGAAGATTATGGGGCAAAGGGTTCCGGTGCGTTGCCGCATCGCAAAGATCGGTGGTTTCTCCGCGCACGCTGACTATGGAGAAGTGCTGCGCTGGTTGGGAGGGATCGAGAGCGGTGTGCCGCGTCAAACTTTCTTAACACACGGCGAACCGGAAGCGGCAAATGCGATGGCCGGACACATCAAGGAGAAGTTTGGCTGGAACGTTCATGTTCCGCAGTACGGAGAAAAGATTGAGCTGGTGTAAACTTTCGGCTTTTATCAGGGATGATGTTTCACGCAAAGACGCAAAGGCAGCAAAGAAACTTATCGTTCTCTTTGTGTCTTTGCGTCTTTGCGTGAAACTTTACTTCAATCTTAAGGAGCATCGTCATTGAGCGTACTAGTCGATAAATCTACGCGCCTGATCGTTCAGGGCCTGACAGGAAAAGAAGGAACGTTCCATGCCAAGCAGATGGTTGAGTATGGAACGAATGTCGTTGGTGGTGTGACGCCGGGCAAGGGTGGCACGACGCACGAGGGAATTCCTGTTTTCAATACCGTCGCCGATGCCGTTAGAGAAGCCGGTGCTAATGCTTCGGTGATTTATGTGCCGCCTCCGTTTGCTGGCGATGCAGTGATGGAAGCGGCTGACGCGGGAATACCCGTTGTGGTTTGTATTACTGAAGGAATTCCGACACTCGACATGGTCAAGGTGAGGGAATATCTGAAGGACAAGCCGACCCGACTGATTGGACCAAACTGTCCGGGCATCATCTCGCCGGGCAAATGCAAAATCGGAATCATGCCGGGACACATTCATCGCGAAGGAAACATCGGCGTTGTCTCGCGCTCCGGAACGTTGACCTACGAAGCTGTCGGACAATTGACTGCACTCGGGTTGGGCCAGTCGTCAGCTATCGGCATCGGCGGCGATCCGATCGTAGGGACCACGCACGTTGATGCGTTACGACTTTTCCAGGCTGACGATGAGACAACGGGAATCGTGATGATTGGCGAGATTGGTGGCACTGCTGAAGAAGAAGCCGCCGCGTTTGCCAAAGAGAATGTGACCAAGCCAATCGTCGCGTTCATCGCCGGTCAAACAGCGCCACCGGGAAGACGCATGGGCCACGCCGGAGCGATCATCGCCGGCGGCAAAGGAACAGCGGCCGAGAAGATGAAAGCGCTGGCTGAGGCCGGTATCCACGTTGTGAAGTCACCTGCTGATATCGGTAAGGCGATGAAGGAAGCCCTTTAACACGATTAACAAGATATTGCAGGATTAACAAGATTCATCCCTGTGAATCATGAGAATCTTGCTAATCCTGTCCAACAAAACCTAAGGATACAATAACCAACGCATGTCCAATCTAACCTTCGGAATAATCAAACCCGACGCAGTGCACGCGGGTCACACTGGATCGATCATTCAACGAATTCTCGACAACAGTTTCAAAATTCGTGGACTCAAGCTGATCCACATGAGCAGACATCAGGCAGAAGGTTTTTACGCCGTGCATCGCGAGCGTCCATTCTTCGCAGGTCTAACAGAATTCATGTCGAGTGCGCCTTGTGTGGTCATGGCGCTTGAAAAAGAGAGCGCTGTGAAGGCTTGGCGTGATTTGATGGGCGCAACGGATCCGGCAAAGGCTGATGCCGGCACGCTGCGAAAAGAGTTTGGTGGTTCCGTTGGTGAGAACGCCGTCCACGGCTCTGACTCAGACGAAAACGCAGCCATCGAAGTCGCTTACTTCTTCAGTCGTTTGGAACTTGTTTGATCCGCAATGAAGTACTGTCCGCAATGTAAAAGACAATTCAACGAAGCCTGGCTGAGCTTTTGTTCAGACGATGGTACGCCGCTCGTACAGGAACTGACACCTCCATCTGATCCCAACTGGGATCCGAGAATTCGCGAGCCGCAAGTACAAACGCCGGACGAACAAGCAACTCAGTGGCTTCCACGCGAACCGCCCGTCGCCGGTGGGTGGATCGCGCCTGATGAACGTCCGCCAATGAGCCCGGGTGTGTGGCAAGCTCCACGTCCACCTGCGGTGTATCCGCGCACACCTTCGCCGAGTCAGAATTTAGCCATGGCCTCGATGATCGTCGGCCTCTCGGGAATTCTTCTGTCATGGTGTTTCGGCCCGGTTCCCGGAATCGTCGCGCTAGTCCTGGGGCTGGTTGCTCTCTCGCAAATCAAAAAGTCGCCCGAGAAATACACTGGGAAAGGAATGGCGATAGCGGGAATCGTCATCGGCGCAGTCAACATCGCTTTTTACATACTGTTGTTGATCTTCTGGGCTCTGGCGTCGGCCCTTAGTTGATTTCGTGAGGGGTGGTTTAGAATTCATTTGAAATGAAGCGCTGTTCCACCTGCAACAGGACGTACGAAGATCCGAACCTCAGTTTCTGTATCGACGACGGCACACCACTGACAACGGTTGATACGGACGACGATACAACCGTCGTCAGGCCAAGAAACACTGAAGATAACGATTGGAATTCAGCGGCTTACCAGCCGCCGGCCTCGTACGTTCCTCCGGGTGCAGAACCGAAGCGACGGCGAGCGTGGCCCTGGGTTTTGGGGGTCGTCGGTGCGTTTATTCTCGGAATTCTGGCGCTCTCGATAGCCGCTGCCATTCTTCTCCCAAGAATGATGCGTTCACAGCGGAACGAGCGCGTCAGTATCAACAGCAATCAACCAGAGAATTCGAATGTCGCCACGGACGGCAATTCAAGCTCCAACGCGAACGAAAACGTTGATACTCCGCCTCCGACCGATCACGAGCAAGTTTTAGCGCAGTTAACGGACATCGAGAACGACTGGACAGTTGCGAATCTCAACGCCGACAAGAAAAAGCTCGATCGAATTCTGGCTGACGATTTTGTGGGCCAGGGTGAGGAGAATCAGCTCGAAAGTAAAGCCGATTACATTCGCACTATCGAACGTAACACGGACGTCGACAAGTGGGAATTCAGCGACTTGAAACTTACTCTCGTCGGAGATCGCGCGACGTTAACCGGGATTATCACTTACTTCCTTCGCGAGCGCAGTGTATCTTTTGATTTCACGGATAAGTTTGTGTGGCGCAATGGCCGGTGGCAGGCGACTGGCGCGGAGATAAAGCGACGAGGAACTCCGGAGGTAGACCTTTAACTAAAGTGCTCCAGAGGAGCATTTAGCTTGTAACCGAAAGTGCTCCAGAGGAGCATTTAGCCTGTAACCAAAAGTGCTCCAGAGGAGCACGATGTTTATAGCCTAATTTTGAATTTTAATTTTGCGCTCCATCGGAGCGCCATGTGGTGACGCTGACATTTCGCTCCGCTGGAGCGAAAAGATCATAGGTTTTGGGAGCTATAAACATGTTGCTCCTCCGGAGCACAAGCATAAAGTACATTTTGCTCCTTCGGAGCAAAGAAAATGCATAAATAGAATGTCAATCATCAGCGAAGTAATCGAATCGACGAAAGCAATTATTCAGGGAATGGGTGTGACTCTGTCTTACATTCCCAAACGTAAGTGGACGGTCCAATATCCTGACGAGCCCGTAACTGTCCAGCCACGTTATCGCGGGCAGCACCTGCTGCACGTTGATGAGCTCGGACGCGAGAAGTGTGTGGCGTGTTATCTCTGCGCTGCTGCGTGTCCTTCGGAGTGCATCTACATCGTCGCCGCGGATGATCCGCGGCCACCCGAACAGCGTGTGGGCGTCGATGAACGCTATGCCTCCGTCTACAACATTGATTACGGCCGTTGCATCTTCTGCGGTTACTGTGTCGAGGCCTGCCCGAAAGACGCCATCACTCACGGGTACAACTTCGAACTGTCAGTTTACAGTCGCGCAGATCTCCTCAAGACCAAGGATGATTTACTGATCACCAAACAACTACAGTCAAAAAACTACCGCGTCGCACTGTCGCACGAAGACGTGGATTCGGAGTACAAAGAAGTCTAATCCACAGATTACGCAGATGCCTCTGCGCGAGTATCACAAACGTTGGGAGTTTGATCTCAAATCGAGTCCCGAGCGACTGTGGCCGTTCATCGCTGATACGAACCGATTCAATCGCGACACAGGCGTCCCGCAGATCGAGATCGACTCGTCTGACAAACGACTGCGCAATGCCCGCCGCAAAGTAAGACTTTCAATCTACGGATTGCCTGTTGAATGGGAAGAACAACCTTTCGAATGGGTAAAGCCTGCGCGTTTCGGTGTCGAACGTGTTTATAGCAAAGGCCCGCTCGTGCGACTAAAAATGCGCGCGGAGTTACAACCGAAGCCCGACGGCGGCACGCATTTGATTTACGAGGTGTGGTCCACTCCGCGAAATCTTCCCGGCGCAGTTGCGATCCCGGTGCAGATCAATTTCGTCGTCGCGCGCAGGTTTCGCGACTCCATTCGCAAATATGACGACTCGGCTTTTATGGGCGCGGCTGTCGAAGCCGCTGACCCGAACACTTCGCAGTCGTCCTTTGACCTGCAACGGCTCACAGCGCTCAAGCAGAAATTGATCGCAGATCTTGAGACGACAGAATCACCGGAGCAGAAACTAGCCATCGCTGAACGTCTGGCCGACTTTCTCGAACATGGTGATGATTTCGCCGTCGCACGTATTCGACCGTACAAGCTCGCAGACGATTGGCACGAGCCTCGTCGTCTCGTCCTTGAAGTTTGCCTGCGTGCGACGAGAGTCGGATTGCTCGATTTCCAGTGGGATTTACTCTGCCCGCTCTGTCGTGGTCCACAGGAAAGTGGGCTATCGTTGAAAGACATCAAGACGGATGTTCATTGCGACTCCTGCATGATCGATTTCACGGTCAATTTCGATCGTTACGTGGAACTGACTTTTCGACCCAACCCGGCAGTGAGACGTTTAAATGTGTCGTCGTTTTGCATCGGCAGTCCGCACTGGACGCCGCATGTAGTGGCACAACAACTACTCCCGGCCGGCGATAAACGTGAGCTCGTATTACCGCTTGAGTCCGGCAACTATCGACTTCGTGCACTCGAACTCCCCGGATCGCAGGACGTCACAGTTTCTCCTGAAGGGGCGACGTCGGCGCAAGTAACGCTTTCGCGAGACGGTTGGAGCGAAGAAACCTTGCGCGTCGGCGAGGAGTTTTCTCTCGCGCTGAAAAATGATACTGACGCCGAACAACTCTTGATCCTCGAGCGTTTGGAATGGAGCGATCAGGCGACGACGGCTGCTGAAGTCACGGCGCTGCAGATGTTCAGAGATCTGTTTGCGACTGAAGCACTGCGACCCGGTGAGCAGATCTCCGTGGGAACATTAACGGTGCTATTTACTGACCTGCGTAACTCGACTCAACTCTATCGAGAGATCGGCGACGCGACTGCGTTTGGGCGCGTGATGAGTCATTTCGATGTGGTGAAGAAAGCGATCGTCGAGCACGATGGCGCGGTGGTGAAGACGATTGGTGATGCCGTGATGGCTGTGTTTCGATCTTCTGTCGATGGTTTACTGGCGATGCTCGAAGTGCAGCAACGGCTTGCCGCGCCCGTGAAGGCACTCAACCTTTGCAACTGAAAGCCGGACTGAACACCGGTCCCTGTATCGCCGTCACATTGAATGATCGACTCGATTATTTTGGTTCGACCGTAAACATGGCTGCGCGTCTCGAGTGTCTCTCATCCGGTTCAGACGTGATAATCTCACGCTCGGTTTATGAAGATCCGAAGGTGCAGGAGTTGATCGAGTCTGATAGTTTCTCGGCAGAGCCGTTTGATATGTTGCTAAAAGGTTTTGAAGACGAACGTTTTGAGCTATGGAGGGTTCGTAGGCACTGATGCCCGCTCTCCTGGCTGCACAGGAAGTTTCCAAGATCTATCAGATGGGCAGTAACAATGTTACTGCCCTCGACAACGTCTCGCTCGATATCAACGAGGGCGAGTTTGTTGCGATTCAAGGCACTTCCGGCTCCGGCAAATCAACTCTACTAAACATGCTCGGCGGTCTCGATCACCCGACGAAGGGCGAAGTGTTTTTTGCGTCGCGACCGTTGGGGCCGTTTACGAAAAAAGAGATGGCGCGCTACCGGCGTTTCTCAGTCGGGATGATTTTTCAGAACTTCAATCTCATTCCCACGATGACGGCGCGTGAGAACGTTGCGCTTGCACTTGCATTTGGAGGTTTGCGTGGTCAGCAACGACGGACGCGTTCGAGTGAGTTGCTGGCGCGCGTCGGTCTTGGCGATCGTTTGTCGCACAAACCTTCGGAACTTTCAGGCGGCGAGCAACAACGTGTCGCCATCGCTCGTGCTCTTGCGAATAATCCGAAAGTGTTGCTGGCAGACGAACCCACCGGAAATCTCGACTCGATCCGCGCGCACGAGCTGTTGGGGCTGTTACGTGAAATGGTGGATCACGATTCGCTGACGATTCTGATGGTCACGCACGACCAGGAGCTGGCAAACAGTTTTGCCGATCGAATTGTGTTCATGAAGGATGGGAGGATTGTATAGCCGTAAATCCGCGGCTAAAACATCGGAGGAATCATGTCACAGCCCGCTACTCAAATGACGCTCGAGGCGCTTCGTTCGGTGCCGTTGTTTGCCTCTCTCGATGACGAAGCGGCGAAGGAATTGCGCAGTCTGCTTTCCGACAAAAAGGTGCCTCAGAACACGCGTCTCTTCAAGCAGGGCGACAAAGGTGACGCGATGTACCTGATCGAGAGTGGACGCGTGCGTATCAGTATTCGCGACGACGATGATCAGGAGCTGACGCTTGCGGAACTTGCGCAGGGCGACTTCTTCGGCGAGATGTCGATTATTGACGGCCGCCAGAGATCTGCTGATGCTAAGGTCATCGAAGACGCACAATTCGCGATTCTTCCTCGCGACACGTTTCTTTCGTTCGTTAGAAGTAATCCTGATGTCGCACTCGAAATGCTGAGCGCGCTTACCGACAGACTGCGCCGCACGGACGAACTGCTGCGCTCGCGTGTTTCGCGCAATGCGAACGAAGAAGAAAAAGCGCGCTTGACGTTGGCAGATCGAGCCGCCGATCTAATCGCAGAATTTGGTGGTAGCTGGAAATTCATCGGCGTTTCGATCGCGCTGATAATCTTCTGGATCATTTTCAACTCGTGGATTTTGATTCGCGGTTTCGATCCCGCGCCTTATCAAATGCTGAATCTTGTGTTGGCGGTGATCGCCGGCATGCAGGCGCCGATCATCATGATGTCGCAGAACCGGCAGGGCGAGAAGGATCGCCTGCGCGCCGATCTTGATTACCAGGTGAATTTGAAAAACGAACTCTCGCTGGCAGAAGTGTTGCGCCGTTTGGATGTGCTCGAAAGTGAACGCCTGCCAAAACTGATAGACGACTTGAGAGCGCAGACCAAATGATCAAAGCCATCTTGTTCGACTTCAACGGCGTCATCATCGACGACGAAACCATTCAGATGAAGGCTTATGAGCAAGTTTTGAAGGGCCACGAGATCGCTCTCACGGAGGAGCTGTATTTTGGAGCGCTCGGCATGGACGACCGGACGTTTGTCCGCTCGATGTTTGAGCACGCTAAGAAGCCGTTGACTGATCCCGTGTTGGAAAAGGTGATGGACGCCAAGACCGATCTGCACCGGCAGATGATTGAAGACCTGCCGCTGTTTCCGGGGGTGGTGACGTTTCTCAAAGCCGCCGCGCGAGAGTTTGAACTCGGGTTGGTCAGCATGGCGAACAAGGCTGAAGTCGGCTACGTATTTCAGCGCGCGCACTTGACGCCGCTTTTTTCGGTGATCGTGACTGCTGAAGATGCGACTGTTTGTAAGCCCGCGCCCGATTGTTATCTCGCGGGTTTGACAAAGCTGAATGAGAAGCGGCAGCACGAACGAAAGCTTCCGCTGCTGGCATCAGAATGTTTGGCGATTGAAGATTCACCTCCGGGTATTCAATCCGCGCGCGCTGCGGGGATGCGCACGTTGGGTATCACCAATACAGTACCGGCGGCAGCGTTGCGGGAAGCTGGTGCTGATGTGGTCACGGCGAGTCTGGCTGATTGGACGGTTGATGCGGTTAAGAGACTGTTTTAGACAATGAGCTTCTTCGACATTCTCCATCTCGCGCTTCGAAATTTGCGGCAGGCAAAGCTGCGCGCGGTCCTGACGACGATGGGCGTCATTATTGGTGTTGCAGTGATCGTGACGATGATGTCGTTCGGTCTCGGACTTCAGAGCAACATGCTCGAGCGATTCAAAGCGCTCGATCTCTTCAACGAAATACAAGTCTTCGGCCGCGGTCTTAGCAACCTTGCCGGTCTCGATCGTGGGGGCCGCAGAGACGAAGGTGAACGCGGGGGCCGACGCCGCGGTGCACCAACACGTATTCTCGACGACGCAGGCATCAAGGAGATCTCCGCGATTAAGGGAGTCGCGTACGTCGAGCCCGCCGTGAATTTTGGCTCCTATGTTCGAGCCAACGGCAAATTGCTTACTCAGACAATTGGTGGCGCGAACATTCCCAACGCCGCAACTCGTTTCCAAACTTTCGCTGCCGGAAAAATGATTTCGTCGCCTAGTGCAGATGAAGCTGTAGTTTCCGAACGATTCATCCGTGACTTTGGTTATGCGAAACCTGCTGATGCAGTCGGCCAGACACTCGAATTGCTCGCGCCGCCTTCGGATAACAAACAGGAAAAGGATGAGGCGGAGGAAGAAGAGACTCCAAACTTCTTCGGCATTCCTTTAGACGATCCCGGACTCGACGAATCAAGTGCCGATCTCGAAGTCAAAAAACTTCGTATTGCCGGCGTTCTCAGCACTGAGATCAAGGAAGGCGCTGGTCAAGGCGGTTTGCGCGGCATGATGCCTGGCGCTGGGATTTACCTTCCATTGCAAATGGCCCATCAATGGACCATTCAGCATCGCGGTCCCATGAGTCAGGTAGAACTCGCACTCGCGCGTGCAAGCGGCAACCTTGGCGAAGGCCAAACAGAAGGTTACGACCGGGCGGTCGTGCGTGTTGAAGATCCCGTGCAACTGACCGAGGTACGACAGAAAATCACCGAGCTTGGATTCTCGAGTTTCTCAATTGTGGATGAGATCGATCAGATCCGGACAGTGTTTCTCATCATCGACTCTGTGCTTGGTTTGCTTGGAGGAATCTCACTGCTGGTGGCGTCGTTCGGAATCGCAAACACAATGATCATGTCGATACTCGAACGCACGCGCGAGATCGGAATCATGAAAGCGATCGGCGCGGAGGATCGTGAGATCAGATTGATCTTCTTCGTCGAGGCGGCGGTGATCGGTGTGGTTGGCGGAATCGTCGGGGTGTTGGTTGCGTGGGGAGTTGCCGAACTCGCGAACCGCCTTGCTTACCGATTTGTTCTAAAGCCACAAGGCGCGTCGTTTATCGATTTCTTTTCGATGCCGATTTACTTGTCGCTGGGAGCGATCTTGTTTGCGTTGATCATTTCGATCCTCGCTGCGCTTTATCCGGCATCGCGAGCGGCGCGTATTGATCCTGTGCGCGCCTTGCGCCATGATTGAGTTTCACGCAAAGACGCAAAGGCCGCAAAGAAATCTCTTTTGCGTCCTTTGCGTCTTTGCGTGAAATTTCTTAACTGTTTAGGGGTTTCCCGCACCGATTACAGAATCGCGCCGACGGATCCTTCTGTGGTGCGCCGCACGACGAACAGCTCGCCGCAATCTTGAGATTCGCCCCGCAAGACGAACAGAAGTCCGCACCCACACTGTTCGCACTGCCGCATGTGCCGCAACGCCCTGGAAGTGGGGGAACATAGCCGCCTGCTTTGCGTGCGATGTGATCTTCGATTATCTTCCAAGCGTCTTCTGTAAGTTTGTATTGCCAGTAAGCGCCGAGTGCCGCCAACGCGAGTAAAGGCGGAAACGCGATGGCGCCGACAGCAGCAACGGCGGCTTTGTCGAACCACTTCTGCATTCCGATCTCTACGCGTGTGCCCCCGGACTCCGGTGTGATCTTGATCGTGAGCGCCGAGGAGAGCCCCGTCAGATCGCGTAAGGTGCTGGACTTGCGCGCCTGAAAAACGCTGGTGGCCGACACCTGAAACGCCTGCACTTCATACTCGCTGTCGAAGAGATTTCGCAGTTCCGTGCTGAGCGTGGGAACGTCTACTTCTACCCCCGGATAGTATCTACTGTCCATCTATGCTTCCTTTCAGTGCGAACTCGCGTCATTGTACGGCAATAGAGTGTCTGAAGTTCAAGGCGTCCAAGCTTATCAATATGAAACATATACTCGTTCTGGTTTTACTTGTAGCCGTGGCGTTGCAATCGCCACTGGTGTTTGCACAGACTGCAATTGATGGGTTTAGTCCTGCACGCGCCGCGTCGCAGCGACGTTGGGAAGAACAGTTTCGCGCAGTACCGGATCCAAAATCAGCACGCGAGCACTTGCGTCGTCTTACGCTCGAGCCGCATATCGCCGGCACGAAGGAAGATTACGACACCGCAGTTTACGTTCGCGATCAACTGCGCAGCTATGGGCTCTCAGCGGAGCTTCGGGAGTATGAAGTCTGGCTCAACTACCCGAATGCTCCAAGCACGCTCGAGCTAATCACTACAAAACGTCAACGACTGAGCACTCAGGAAGCAGTAGTGCCCGGCGATCCGAGTTCGTCACATCCCAAGATCACTCCACTCTTCAATGGCTACAGCGCGAGTGGCGATGTGACTGCGCCTGTGGTCTACGCGAACTACGGTTTGCCCGGCGACTACGAAGAGCTCAAGAAGGCCGGCGTTGATGTCAGAGGCAAGATCGTGATCGTGCGTTATGGCAACTCGTTTCGCGGTGTGAAAGCGAAGGTTGCGGAAGATCAAGGCGCCATCGGATGCATCATCTACTCCGATCCGGAAGACGACGGTTACATGCAGGGCGATGTGTATCCGAAGGGACCATGGCGTCCGGGTGCATCAGGACAACGCGGTTCAGTGCAGTACTTGTTTGAATATCCGGGCGATCCGCTCACGCCTGGCAAACCGGCGATTCCGGGAGTGCAGCGTTTGAAACCCGAAGAGGCGACTGATCTGACACGACTGCCCGTGCAGCCGATTGCTTATGACGTCGCCAGGACGATCCTCTCGCAGCTCAAAGGACCGGTGCGCCCGCGTGGATTTCAAGGCGGCTTGCCGTTCGCTTATCACATCGGCGGAACGAACGACGTGAAGCTGCGTCTGAAGACTGACATGGACTACAAGCTGCGCAAGATCTGGAACGTCGTTGCGCGCATCGATGGCAACGAAGAGAAGGATCGTTGGGTAATTCTCGGCAACCATCGCGACGCGTGGGTGTTCGGTGCAGTAGATCCAAATAGCGGCTCGTCAGCGATGTTGGAGGTAGGTCGCGGATTTGGCGCGTTGTTGAAGCAGGGTTGGAAGCCGCGACGCACAATCATTTTTTGCAGTTGGGACGCGGAAGAGTATGGACTGATCGGTTCGACTGAGTGGGCTGAAGAATTTGCTGACGAGCTTCGGGAGAAGGCAGTTGCTTATCTGAATCTCGATGCGGCTGTTTCGGGTCCACACTTTGGTGCATCGTCAGTTCCTTCCTTGTGGAAACTGATGCGCGCAACCACACGCGACATAAAGGATCCAAAAACAGGCAAGACTGTCTATCAACAGTGGCAGGATCGTTCGCGCGAGAATCGCCCCGAAGGCGAGCAACACCCACCCGAAGCGCGTATCGGCGCCCTTGGTTCAGGATCGGATTACACACCATTTCTCCAGCATCTCGGCGTTGCATCCACTGACATGGGATTCAACGGCGATTATGGTGTTTACCACTCCGCGTACGACTCGTTTTACTGGATGGACCACTTCGGCGATCCGGGTTTTAAGTATCACGTCGCGGCAGCTCAACTCTGGGGCACGCTTGCAATGCGTCTGGCAGACGCCGATGGGCTCTCTTTTGATTACACCGATTACGCCGCGCAGATCCGTGATTTCTTTACTGAAGCGATGAGGCTTGCTCGTATTCGCAATCTGGCAAGTGCTTTTGACGACAAGGCGATGACATCCGCGATTGACGATTTTACGAAAGAAGCGGAGCGAGTCGAGAAGAATCGGCAGGAAGCGGTACGAAACGCCGACCGCGAGCGACTGACGAAGATTAACGATGCCATCATCCAGGCTGAGCGGCAGTTTATCGACGCCAGGGGATTGCGCGGCCGCGCGTGGTACAAGCATCAGATCTATGCGCCCGGTTTTTACACTGGCTACGCGGCACAGCCGTTAACCGATTTTCGACAGGCATTAGACGATCGGAATGCGGCGAACACGAAGGAGTCGTTAGCGAGGATCGTGGAAGCCATCAAGCGCGTGACGCGAACTTTAAAATCCGTATAAATCTGTGGCTAATTATTCTTTTTTGCTTTCTTCTCGACTTCGGGTGGAAGTTTATTCGCGGCCTCTAATATTGATTGCGCGTCTTCATGCAGTAATTCGAAGCTTGCGATTTCAGCGTCACTCTTTGCTTCGGTGGCAAGTGGTTTTAACTGGCCCATGATGGTGGTTACTGACTGGGCCAGTTTTCTTAGTGATTTCGCAATCAGCGGGTTGCGGTCATCGCGAGCGCTGACGTCGTCGATGTTTGTGATCGCTTCGTCAAGAATCTTCGCAATGTCTGAGACGAGTTCCGCGCGCGATCCGGTCGGAAGTTCGCCCCATCGCTCAGAATCCTTCTTCAGTTGCTTAGCGTTCGCTCCCGCCGAATTGTTTATGACCATCATGCGACGCTCGGCGGCTTTAATGAACACTTCGATGCGCTTGTCGAGAATCTGAGCTTCCTTCACCAAATCAACTTCCTGCTGCGTCAGATGGTCTCGCTGCTGTGCAGTAGCCTGGGCGATGAAACTTGATCCGGCAAATAGGGCGATCAAAAAAGTCAGGAGGATGTGTCTGGTCATGGCTGATTATTGCTCTTAGGGGTTGGAGTCGGAGTTTCTTTGGGCTTCTCGTTGCTCTTATCGGTCTTCTGTTCGCGTACGACGGTGTGCCCGTAGAACGAATTTAGCGCTTCGGTTCGTCCGTCACGTGCGAAGTCTTCCACGTGTTTTATCCAAACAGCAAACTCGAGCGGTGTGTTACGGCGCATTGCGGTCAGTCGTGGTCCATCAGCACGAAGCGCCAGCTCAAGACGTTTATATAGATCACGTGTCTTGTTGTTGTCGCGCTTGACTGACTCGAGAAAAGCCAGCGCGTTTTCTATCAGGGCGTGATACATCCCGACTTCCACTGAAGCCGCTTCATAGTTTTCTCGTGCGGTGTGCTGTTCGGCGGCAGTCAGATGTGCACCCGCGAAATTGATCGTGAGTTTGAGCCGCTTTGACAAATCCGTGGTGTGCTCGATCTGCGCCCGCTCCTCTTTGACGATCATCTTGAACGGCGGTGGCGCAGTCAGTGGAGTGGGCGATGGTTGCGGACTGTTTGATGGTTGCGCGTCCTGGGCGTTGACTGCCTGGACACAAGCAAGCAGCAGCAATAGTGCCGGCAATACGAACCTGCGTTGTGTTCCGCGAGTCATGCGAAGTGCATCAGGGCTTTTTCTTCACGCCCTCTCCTAATTGAATTTGTCGCCGGAGCGTTGGCAGTCGCAGTTTGACTTTGTCGATCTCGAGCTGATTTGTTTTCGCGTCGGCGACCGTCAGAAACTTTTCATATGATGCGAGTGCTGCCGGGTATTCTCCAAGATAATCGTGTGCGGTGGCAATAAAATAATGGGCCACGCCGATTTCCGGTTTAGTTGTCAGGATCCATTCGTATTCAGGAATGGCTTCCGGGTAACGCTTCGACTCGTACAACGCGGTTGCGAGATTTGCTCGCGCAACGTAATTGTCGGGAACAACTTTTACCACCTGGCGCAGAATGTGTGCGGCTTCGGCAAAGCGACGTGCCTGGACCAACGCCGCTCCATAACCGAGTGCGTACTCGGGAGCGCTTGGTTGCATCTCAGCTGCTTTGCGGTAGAACTCCAGTGAGCGCGCGGGATCGTCTGTGCGATACGAAGCGCCGAGTCGTCCAAGCAGCATTGCATTGCGCGGATTTATTTCGAGAAGTTTCTCGAGCGCTTTGCGAGCTATGGCCGGATCGTCACTGTTTGCCGCTTCAATCTCTTCGGGAGTTCCGACAACGCTGCTGGCGTTTCCAGTGGTTTGTTGGACTTCAAGTCCTGCCGACTTCGCCACCGCGAGGGCTTCTTCTGTCTTGCCAGCTTGCTGGAGTGCTTCAGCCAATCGCGATGCAACACCCTTATCGTTTGGCTTCAACTTCGCGGCCGCTCTGAGATCGGTTATTGCGAGGTCGAAGTTCTTTTCATCTTTGAGGAGATCAGCGCGTTCCATGAGCGCCGCGACGTTTTCCGGTTCATCCGCGAGCACGTGATCAAGTGCTGTTTTGGCTGCCACCTTATTGCCGTTGGCTCGCTCAGCAATCGCCAGAGTAACCCATGCAGAAGCTGCCGCTTCGGGATTGGCCGTCGCTCGTTTTGCGAGGTCAAGCGCCTCTTTGGAATCACCTGCTCGCATTCGTAACTCCGCAAGCATTCGCAACGCTATGGCATCTTTGTTGTCAACAGTCAAAGCCTGACGGAAAAACTGTTCAGCGTCTTTGTCGCGAGACTGTCGCATCAAGACGACGGCGAGTGCGGAGTAAGGAAGCGACCAGTTTTTCTTGTAAGAGATCGCGAGACGGAAGGCTGCATCAGCTTCAGCCAGACGGCCGAGCGAGGCGAGGGCACTGCCACGCTGGAACTCTGCTTCCGGAAATTCCGGCCGCACCTTGAGTGCCTGCTCGTAGAATCCGATTGCTTTTTCGAGTTCGCCACGCGCGTGCGCGCCTTGTCCGCGTTCGAACAATCGCACCGGATCCGTCGCGTCGTCGCCAAACGTTTCCACTGTTTGCGCGGACACGACTGAGTCCACCGAAAGCAGCGCGAGGCACGCAGCGATCGGCAAAAGTCTCTTCCAGAATGAGGCGCTCAATTCAGACATTGAAGAACGATCCGGGGAGGATTTGATGTTAGCACATTCCTCGCAGAATTCTTGCCACGGATGCCGCGATCTGTGGCTGAGATGCTGGTTGCGTAGCAATTGATGCATAAGCTAACATGCCGTCCTCCAATGAATACAATCACCAAGGAAGAAAGACTGCGCGAGCTCTTTCGTGAACTGGAGTCGGTAATCGTTGCTTACTCAGGCGGCGTCGACAGCAGTTACGTTGCGTATGTCGCAAATGAAGAACTGGGTTCGCGTGCACTCTGCATTACGGGTCAGTCAGCAAGTCTGCCTGCTTATCAACGCGCAGAGATCGATCGAGTTGTCGAAAAGTTTGGTTTCCAACATGAGTTGATCGACACCGAAGAGCTGGAGAATCCGGCTTATCGCGCAAACGATGCGAACCGATGCTTCTTTTGTAAAGACGAGTTATACAGCAGGCTCGAGTCGGTAGCACAAAGTCGCGGAATCAAAAGCATAGTTGATGGTTCTACCGTGGATGATCTGGGTGACTTCCGGCCTGGAAGGCAGGCAGCAGCGCAGCATGCTGTGCGCAGTCCGCTAATCGAAGTTGGTCTAAGTAAGAGTGAAGTGCGTGAATTGAGTCGCAAAGCAACGTTGCCGACGTGGGACAAGCCTGCGAGTCCATGCCTGTCGTCACGGATTGCATACGGAACGACTGTGACGATTGAACGGCTCAGTAAAGTCGATCGCGGTGAAGAGATCTTGAGAGAGTTTGGATTTCGAGAGTTCAGGGTGCGTCATCATGATCAACTGGTACGACTCGAGATCGCGCAGTCTGAGATGGACCGTGTGTTGCACAAAGATTTGCTCGACGAGCTGGCAAAGAGATTTCGTGAGTTGGGATTTAAGTATGTGACGCTCGATCTCGAAGGGTTCAGAAGTGGATCGATGAACGAAGTTTTAAAGTAGGTCTTAATGGAGAGACTTCAATGGTAAGCATGTATAGCACTACTTACGTCGACGATATCCGGGAAATCAAAGAAGAGAATCCGTTTGAGTCGATGATGTCGCGGTTCGATCGCGCGGCACAGTTGCTGGATCTCGATCCGGACCTCTACGCGGTGTTGAGGGTTCCCAACCGCGAGTTGAAAGTCTACATCCCCACCAAGATGGATTCAGGACGCATTCAGGTCTTCGAAGGATATCGGGTACAACACAACTTCGCGCGTGGTCCAGCCAAAGGCGGGATACGCTACGCGCCGGACGTGAGTCTCGACGAAGTCAGGGCGCTCGCCGCCTGGATGACGTGGAAATGTGCTGTCGTAAACGTACCCTTCGGCGGCGCAAAGGGCGGCATCATCTGCGATCCACAGCAAATGTCCATGGGCGAGCTGGAACGCATGACGCGCCGTTACGCAGCCGAGCTGCTCGACTTTATTGGACCGGAGAAGGACGTACCCGCTCCGGACATGAACACCAATGAGCAGACGATGGCGTGGATCATGGACACTTATTCCATGCACGCGCGTCACACCGTTACCGCCGTGGTCACCGGCAAACCGATCGACCTTGGTGGTTCGTCGGGCAGGCGCGAAGCGACTGGGCGCGGCATACTTTTTGTTGTCAACGAAGCCATCAAGCGGTTCAAGATGACTCCGGCCGAGACCCGTGTTGTGGTGCAAGGCTCGGGAAACGTTGGCGGAATCGGGGCGGAGCTACTCCATAAGACCGGTTACAAGGTTGTAGCAATATCGGACATTCATGGAGGGATTTACAACCGTAACGGTATTGATATCCCTAAAGCCCTGGAATACCTAAAGGCTACGCGGTCCTTCGAAGGCTACGAGGGTGTGGAATTTGTCAACAACCAGGAACTGTTAGAGCTTGAGTGTGACGTGCTGGTCCCAGCGGCCACTGAGAACCAGATATCGTCTCATAATGCGGACCGGCTCAAGTGCAAAGTGTTGGCGGAAGGTGCAAATGGTCCAACAACTGCGGCCGCTGACGAGATATTGCACCAAAAAGGGATCTTCGTCGTTCCCGACATTCTGGCGAATGCAGGAGGTGTGACCGTTTCATATTTTGAGTGGGTCCAGGACCGCATGGGCTATTTCTGGCCCGAGGATGTGGTCAACGAAAGACTGCAGCAAAAGATGGTCGCGAGCTTCAACGATCTGTGTCGTTATGCCGACTCGCACAATGTTGATACCAGGACCGCTGCGTATATGTTGGCCATAGACCGTGTGGCCTATGACACGCGCATGAGAGGCATCTATGCGTGACCGAAAAAACATAATCTAAGCGCCGTAAGTTATGAAAAAGGCTTGATTTCCGATTTAAGGTAGAGTATGGTCTGGCTGGATTTACGGCTCGGACCAGCGTTAAGATTTCTCAATAATTACGCAATGGTTTAAGGGACGAAATCGTTGACAAGTGGATGTTCATTTCCTATAAGAAATGAACTCAGTTCAGGAGCCACTCGGGAATAGTAATTGGCGGTATTGGAGCACTCTCAGAAAGGCCGAAGTGCTCTGTTTACGCCGCGGTCCGAGCGACGCCGCTGGCCCTTGCTGGTCCATGCGGTTCAAATGAATTGACAACTGTAGTTGGGGCCTCCGCGGGAGAAGGTCGTTGGTACTTGTTCCGTTCTGGCGGCACTATTACGAATTCTTATTACTCATTTCGCAGGAGGAATGCGATGAGACTCGCACATAGGGCGCTTATAGCTGCGCTCGTTTCGTTGGTGCTGTGTGCCGCAGTATCAGCACAGACTTTGCGGTCGCCAAACGACCCGCGCAATCAGTCTCCGGCAGTAGGTACCGGTGGTCCAGAAGGTGGACCAACCGGTCTTTTCACTATTTACGATGGTTCAACGTTGCGTCGAGGGGAGTTCACGTTCAGTATTGCGTACAGCAACTTCGATCGTGATCCGGGCAACGTTGATATCGTTGACGTGCCGTTGAGCTTCAACGTTGGTCTGAACGATCACATTGAGCTCTTCTTCAAAACAAACGGCTACCGCGGGATCAAGGTTAACAATCCGCAAAATCTTTCCAGTTTCTATCTTCCAAACTCTCAACTGTTCTGTGGCGCTACGCTGTGCAGTCCACCTGCAATCGTGTTGTCGCCGTCTGGACCAAACGTAGGCACGCTCGCGGGCACCGCAGTATTTCGTCCGTTGAACAATCAGCCATTCATTCAGTTCCCGTTCACAGGTGGTACCGCGGGAACGTTTGGTTTGGGACCAGGTCAGATTGGTCAGCAGTTTGGATTCCCGGGTTTCAACGCCCTGCTTGGACCACCGGTGACGCAACCGAACAGTGGCACCTTCGGCACGGCTGACAACTTCCCGGGTGTCGGCTCGCCGGTTGGCGGCATCCTGCCGGGTATAGTGCTCGCGACGACGACGCTGCCCGCAACCGCGCTGACCCTGCCGATTACCGTACCGCTCACGTTCACCGTTGCTCCGACATACTTGCCGGATGCTCCGTTTGTGAACCGCCTGTACGGTGAGAGCAACTTCAACAACATGGTGTTTGGCGCCAAGATTCGTTTCACTGGACCAAACAATCCGTTGGGCGTCGGCATTATCCCGATGTATCGCTGGTGGATGGATAAGGGTAATGATTTCTCCGGCTTCAACCAGATGCAGCGAGGGGCCGGCCCAGGCGGTGATATCGGCGATTTCGGTATCGTCGGTTTTGTTGATGGTCGTCTTGGCAAACACGTGAACGTTTCAGCCAACGGCGGCTACTGGCTGAACAGCAATCCGAAAGATCAAGACGATTTCGTAATGTTGGATCGTCCGGATGAACTGCTCGCGGGTATCGGTCTCGACTTCCCGATCAACGAGCACTTCCAGCCGATCGCTGAAGTCAGATCAACCACCTACGTTGGTGGCCGTACACCAAATGCGTTTGGAAACAATCCGGTTGATGTGCTCGGCGGTGTCAAGATTTATCCGCGTCGCTGGTTCGGTATTGGTCTCGCTTACCGCAGACACCTGAACCAACAGGACCTGGATCACTTCAATCCGGCTGATTTCAACATTCCGATTCAGCAGATCACGAACGTTAACGTTATTGGCAGAGGTGTCGTAGTTGTTCCAGGTACATCCAGGGCGGTTACTTCGCAGGGATTCCCAATTGGGTTCATCCCGTCCGAAGAGCCGAACGGCTTTATCGCTCAGTTCTGGATTGGACGTCGCAACGCGCGAATACCGCCAGTGGTTAACCAGGTACCCGTCGTGACTTCGGTAAGTCCGTCAATCAGTGCGCTCCGTCGGGCTTGCCCGCCGGGACAAGGCACGTCGCCGAACTGCCCGACTCCGAATGAAGTTACCTTGGTTGCGAACGCTTCCGACCCAGATGGCGATCAGTTGCTCTACACCTGGTCGGTAACTGGTGGTCGCCTGAGCGGCGAAGGTCGCCAGGTAACCTGGGATCTGACAGGTGTCGCGAATGGAACCTACACCGCAACGGTTGAGGTGAATGACGGTAATCAGCACACAGCCACCGGTTCGACAACTGTAACAGTTGCCGACTGTACTGACTGCGTGAAGCCGCCACCGCCGTGTCCGACTGTTTCGGTCAGCTGCCCGAACGAAGTTGAGCCGGGTCAGCCGATCACGTTCACTGCCAGCGTTTCCGGTGGTGAAGCGGGTGCGACTTTCACCTACAACTGGTCAGTGTCCGCCGGAACAATCTCCAGCGGTCAGGGAACCTCGACGATCACCGTTGATACCGGCGGTCTCGCAGGTCAGAGCGTAACCGCTACCGTAAGCATTGGCGGCGCGGATCCGAGCTGCACCGGCACGACAGCGTCTTGCACCACTGGTGTGAAGCCGCCGAAGCCGATAGCTCAGAAGTTTGACGAGTATGGCAACATCCGCTTCAACGATGAGAAGGCCAGACTCGACAACTACGCTATCCAACTCCAGAATCAGCCTGGCTCAGCCGGAACGATCATCGTTTACGGTACATGTGCTGGTGAGGGTCAACAGCGTGGCGACCGTGCTAAGGACTATCTCGTCAACACGCGCGGTATCGAGGCTGGACGCATCACAGTCGTTGACGGTGGATGCCGTTCAGACCTGACAGTCCAGCTCTGGATTGTGCCGGCAGGCGCAGATGCTCCACAGGTTGATACCTCGGGTGCAATCTCGCCGTGTCCGGAATGCAGGCGGAGAGGTACACGCCGTCCAGGCCGCAGAGGTGACGAAGAATAAACCAGGCTTGGCTTAGCCAAACCTTAACCAGTCGGGCGATGCTCTCGAGCATCGCCCGACTTCTGTTTAGGCCTCAAAAAGGCACGAAAAATCCCATGGACAACACCTGGGGAAGAACAAACTAGAAGTGGCGTCAGGTTTGCTTAGTTAATTTTGCGCTTTGTACTTTGGGCGCCTTTTGTGGCTAGCAACGAGGGTTTATTTGTGGCGCATCCTACCTCGGCTTGAGCTTTTAGAACACAAAGGACCAAAACTGTAATAAACTAGGGGCAGCGGTGAGCGATGTGCTCCTGACTAATGAGGCCCTGGACGAATAACGATGAAAAGAATTTCTAGCCTACTCCCCCTGGTTATTGCTCTCTTTGCACTCTCCATTTTCGCTTTTGCTCCGAACACGAGTGTCTCTTTAGCGGCAGGTGACGCCGCTGATCCTGCACTGTATTCGAACGATTGGCGCACGACCGGCCCTCCGGGAGGCGACGTTCGCGCACTCGTTGTCGATCCGCAGAATCCTGATCGTTTTTATTTCGGGACGCTTGATGGGCAGATTTACGCGTCTTCAGACGGCGGCAAGACCTGGCGGCTCCTTTATAACTTCGGCAAGCCGCGCATGTTTGTCGACAACATCATCGTCGATCCGCGCAACTCGCGCGTTTTGTATGCTGCGGGGCACCGGCACAATTTGCCGGGCGGATTCTTTAAGTCAACGGACGGCGGTGCCACCTGGCGTGAGAGTTCTGAACTCAAGAATGAAGCGCTGCATTCAATCGCCCAGTCCGAGTCGAATCCTAATACGCTCATCGCGGGTACCTTCAACGGCGTGTTCCGCTCCGACGATAGCGGCGACTCGTGGAAGCAACTGCCGACACAGAGCACTCCGGGGTTGATCCACGTCGAGTCTCTCGCGATCGATCCTCGTACTACCGACACAATCTATGCAGGCACCTTCTATTTGCCTTACAAATCAGTTGACGGCGGGAAAAGCTGGAAGTCGATCAAGAACGGAATCATTGACGACTCCGACATCTTCGCAATTGATATAGATCCGCGCGATCCGAATCACATCATTGCTTCCGCCTGCAGCGGCATTTACGAAAGCAAGGACGCCGGCGAGAGCTGGCGCAAAGTGCAGGGGATTCCGTCGCAGTCGCGCCGGACTCGCGCCATCCTGCAGCATCCATCTGTTCCCGGAATCGTTTTTGCCGGAACGACTGAAGGATTCTGGAGATCGGAAAAAGGCGGCGACGCGGATTCGTGGATGGTAACGACTTCCCGCCAACTCGAGATCAACTCGATTACGGTTCATCCGTCACGACCTGACATGGTTTTCATCGGCACGAATAACTATGGCGTGATGGTTTCGAACGACGGTGGAAAGACTTTTATTCCGACTAATGGGGGATTCAGCGGGCGCTTTGCTAACGCGATTCTTCCCGATCGTGAAACTCCAAATCGGATCTATGCCTCCACAATCAACACAGCTACTGGAGGCGGATTCCTTTTTGTTAGCGACGATAATGGCGGAAGCTGGCGTCCATCGATGCGCAGCATGCCTTCACGTCTGATCACTTATGCGATCCTGCAAGACGCGCGTGATGCAAACGTGATCTATCTCGGCACTAATCTCGGCGTCTACCGGTCAACTGATCGCGCTGCTTCGTGGGCCCCGGTATGGGCCATCGAAAAGCCCAAGACAAAGACGTCGCCGGCGAAGAAAACAACCAAACGCGCAGCCGCGGTTACGCCTAAGCGACGCACACCAGCGCAGCCTGCCGAGTTAATTATAGCGGCGCAGGAAGCACTGAAAGCCGCCGGCTATCAGCTTGGCGAGCTTGATGGAAAGTCTGGTCCCGCAACCACTGCTGCGCTGAAGAAGTTTCAGGTTGATCGACACCTGCCGGCCACCGGTAAGCTCGATGCGATTACTATCGCAGCACTCGGAATCGGTAAAGGCAGCGATCCGGCCGTGACTGAACGCTCAGACTTGATTCTGGCTGATGCCGTCAACGCCCTGGTCCATACGGTCGATCCGGAAACTCAGCAACCCGCAATTCTGGCGGCGACCAACTCGGGTCTGTATCGCACTCTCGATCCGACCAAGGGTTGGCAGAAACTTTCTTACGGAAGTTTCGATCCGCGCACTACATGCATTTCGACCAGTCCAAAGCAACCGGAAACAATCTGGGTGGGAACGCCCAGTTCCGGAGTTCTGATTTCGCGCGACAGCGGCAAGACCTGGCGACAGATTAACGGTGTAACGCGTGAGGCGCCGGTCAACACGATTGCCCAGGATCCACAGCGACCCGGTTACGTCTACGTCGGAACCAAGCAGGCTTTGTTCAGTTCGCATGATGGTGGTGAAACGTGGAGAGTTCGTGGTGGCAATCTTCCTTTCGGTGATTTCACCAGCATCCTGATCAATCCGCGTAACGGCGACGAGATATTTGCCGGCAACGCTTTTCAAATTACGGAAGTCGGCGGCGGTGTTTATCGCAGCACGAACGGAGGTTTGAGCTGGACGCGGATCGATCCGAAAGACGGTCGTTTACCGAGCCAGCGAATCTGGGCGCTCGCGTTTGACCCGCACGATCAGAACGTGCTCTTTGTTGGCTCGCACTCGGCAGGCGTGTACGTGGTGCCGCGGAGCAACGACGCCATCTCATCAGCTCAGTGATGAACAAGAAATAGGTCCTATATGTTCTATAGGACCTATATTGATCGACTTCCCCCGTCTTTCCTTGACACGCGCTTATACTGGCGTGTACATTGCCGCCCTACCCGGTAAAAAGGCGGCGGGTGTTTGTCGGACCAAGCGGGGTAACTACGGCAGGGCGGTAATCGAAACAAATTAGCTCGACATTTCAAATCCAAACGGCTCGCTTCCTCGCCAGCCTTCAACTCCCGACAACGCCCAGGTCAACCAAGCTACAGGCCGCTGTACACTGTCCGTCAGTCAGCGAAGACCTGCGCTGATTGTTTGGACTAGTGAAGCGCGATAAGATCGTCCACGCGCTGAAGAGTACCGGGGACTACAGGAGTATCAATGTCTAGCGAACAACCCAAGCTGAACAACAGCGAGGTCGACAATAACTCAACCTCCGGCGAGCCACAGGCTCCGCCGCACACAGACGTTATGGCTTCCCAATCTACATCGGCTGCACCAGCACCCATCACAACTGAATCTGATGAATCAGACGAGATACGCGCCGGCGGCGACGTGGATTTCGGTCAACTCCTCGATCAATTCGAACAAGAACAGGCGACCCTCGAAGAAGGCGAAGTAGTTCGTGGCACCGTCGTCGGCTTGAGTGAACGTGGAGTGGTCATCGACTTTGGTTACAAATCCGAAGGCATCGTTAACCCGGCCGAGTTCACCGAGAACGGACAACTTACCGTCAAGGCCGGCGATGAAGTGGAAGTGCTCGTCAAGAGCATGGAAACTGCCGACGGGCTGCCGGTTCTTTCGCGCGCTGATGCAGTGCGGATGAAAGCCTGGGACGACCTCGAAAAAGCGTATCGCGACGGCACGAGTGTAAAAGGCCGCGTGATCGATCGCATCAAAGGCGGTTTACGTGTTGACATTGATGGCATTGCTGCTTTCCTTCCCGGTTCGCAGGTGGACGTACGTCCGGTGCGAAATCTCGACAGTCTGCGCAATCAGATAATCGAAGCCAAAGTAATCAAGCTCAATCGCAAACGGTCGAACGTGGTGTTGTCGCGCAAGGCTGTTATCGAGCAGGAAAACACTGGCAGGAAAGATCAAACGCTGCAGCAGATCGAAGAAGACATCGTCGTTGAGGGTCAGATCAAAAACCTCACCGACTACGGCGCATTCGTCGATCTTGGCGGCGTCGATGGTTTGCTTCACGTCACTGATATGTCGTGGGGACGGCTGCAGAATCCGAATGAGTTGTTCCACGTTGGCGACAACATTCAGGTCAAGGTCTTGAAGTTTGACCGCGAGCGCGAACGCGTTTCGCTTGGCTACAAGCAACTGCTTCCGGATCCGTGGTCCAGTGTTGAGGAACGTTTTCCTGTGGGCACTCGCGTGGGTGGAAAAGTCGCGAGCGTTGCTGATTACGGTGCGTTCGTTGAACTCGAGCCAGGCGTCGAAGGACTCGTTCACGTTTCCGAAATGAGCTGGTCAAAACGAGTCAAGCACCCGAGCAAAGTGGTTAACCCGGGCGACGCTGTTGAAGTCGAAGTCCTGAGTGTCGATCCGCGTGCGCGTCGCATCAGTCTCGGCATGAAGCAGGTGCAGGAGAATCCCTGGCAAACACTTCACGAGCGTTACCAGGTCGGCACACGTGTTCATGGACGCGTTCGTAACCTGACTGACTTCGGTGCGTTTATCGAGATCGAAGACGGAGTTGATGGACTCGTTCACGTGTCGGATATTTCCTGGTCCAGACGCATCAAGCATCCCAGCGAAGTATTGAAGAAGGGGCAGGAGATCGATGCGGTGATCACCAGCATCGACACAGAGAACCGCAGACTTTCGCTCTCCATCAAGGACCTGGAACCGAATGCCTGGGAGAAGTTTACGAACGAACACAAACCGGGCGACGTGGTCCATGGCAAGGTAGCGCGGTTTGCTAACTTCGGCGCTTTCATTGAACTGGATGACAATCTTGAAGGCCTCTGTCACATCTCGGAGCTTTCCGAAGAGCGGGTGGCAAAGCCTGAAGACGTGGTCCAGCTCGGTCAGGAAATGGATTTCAAGATCCTGCGTATCGATCCTGAAACCAAGAAGATTGGTCTTTCCGCGAGAGCAGTCGGTAAGGACGAGCCGATTATCGACACCAAGATCTACTCGTCAGAGGCGGGCGGCGGCATGGCCTCCCTCGGTGAGCTGGCTGACTTTGGACTGAGCAAGTCCGATAACAGCGACGAATAGTTTCAACTCCTCAAATCCACAGATCGCGCAGATCATGCCTAATCTGCGCAATCTGTGGATTAATCTTGCTCCTCCCGTCGATTTTCTGATAGTGTACGGGAACATAACCTCGCCATTATCAAGACGTTATACTTAAATCAACCGAGGTGATGCATGACAAAAGCAGAACTCGTCGAAGACGTAGCTCGGGCGGCTGAACTCACGAAAAAGGACGCTGAGCGTTTAGTAGAGATTGTCTTTGAAAGCATCATCGAAACCCTGAATCAGGGCGAGAAGATTGAGCTGCGTGGTTTTGGCAGCTTTCGCGTGCGGGAGCGCGGTGCGCGCCGGGGTAGAAATCCGAAGACAGGCGACCCGGTCAGTATTCCTGCCAAGCGTGTTCCATATTTCAAACCCGGTAAAGAACTGAAAGAACTCATCAACGACGAGAATCCCGGCTCACACGCATCGGCGACAAATCCTTCACGGTCGATCAGCGACGACACTCATCGTCCGCCTATTCTTTAATTGCTAACAAATAGAGGTGCCTGAATTGGAGAGATTGTGGAGTCCCTGGCGAGCCAGGTACATCGCATCAGGCGTCGATGCGCAGCGCGATGGTTGCGTGTTTTGTCTGATCGCGAGTAATCCCGATCAGGATGAAACGAATTTTGTGCTGCATCGAGCCGAGCACTGTTTTGTGGTCCTCAATCTTTATCCCTACATCACCGGGCATCTGATGGTAGTGCCTTATCTGCACACGAGTGAGTTTGATTCGGCGCCAAAAGAAATTACGGATGAGTTGATGGATATGGCAAAGCGGTCGCAAACCGCATTGCGTGAGGTTTATTCACCGTCAGGCTTCAATATGGGTATGAATCTCGGCTCCGCAGCAGGCGCCGGCATCGCAGACCACCTGCACATTCATCTGCTGCCACGCTGGTCGGGCGATACAAACTTCATGACGACGGTTGGGGAATCCCGTGTCATCCCCGAAGACCTCGCCACCACGTACTCCAAACTCCACCCGAAATTTTAGCCACAGATTACACGGATTTTTCAATCCGATTAGAACGGATCTTAAAAATTCTTTTATGTGCTTTTTGTGCCTTTTTGTGGCTACTATCTTTTGCTGACTTTTCGTGGCACCGCTTCGTCTTCGACTTCACCGCCGAGACTGATCGGCACGTCGGAGGGTTTACTGTAACTGATGCCTCGTTCTTCGCTGTCGAGGTTGCCGGCAGGTAATGGCGGCAGTGGTCCTGTCATCGCTGGTGGGTTGAAACCGGGGTAGTCAATGCGTGCGTGATAGATTGCCGTCAGCGCGCTGATCATCGCTTCACGGATCGTAGTTAACTCCTGCAACGTCACATCACAGTCATCGAGCTGGCCATCACTGATGATCGCATCGACAATCTTGATCACGATCGCGCGAATATTTTCTGGATCGGGACGCGCCAGTGAACGCGCAGCCGCCTCACAGGAGTCAGCCAGCATCATAATCGCTGCTTCCTTAAACTGTGGCTTGGGACCCGGATAACGAAAGTCAGCTTCATTTACGGTCTCGCCGGGTTTCGCTTGCGCTTGGGCCTTGCGCAGGAAGTAATGGAGCGTTCTGGTGCCGTGGTGTTGTGGAATGAAGTCGGCGATCTGCTCGGGTAGACCGATCTCTTTCGCCAATCTCGCACCGTAGGTTACGTGACTCGTGATGATCTTGGCGCTCTGGTAAGGACGCAGTCGATCGTGCGGATTATCGCCTTGCTGATTCTCAACGAAATACTCCGGCGCAGCGAGTTTGCCGATATCGTGATAAAGCGCTCCGATACGCGCCAGGAGCGGATTTGCTCCCACCGCGCGACATGCGTCTTCTGCGAGTTGGCCCACCGCGTGCGAATGTTGATTGGTTCCAGGCGCGCGCAAGGCGAGTTGGCCCAACACAGGCAGATCGGCGTTTGAAAGCTCCAGCAGTTTTACGTCAGTCAGTATTCCAAACAGCGACTCATTAATCGGCAATCCACCCGCCGCAAACACAGCCGTCAACAGTCCTCCGGCAATGCCTGCTCCGAGGGCAAGAAGAAAAGTTTTAAACGTGAGAGGTTGTTCGGAATACGCAATGAGGGCGAGAGCCATGACTACGTTTACAGCACCCACAAGCAGACCAGCGAGCGTGACTGACTGGCGTTCGCGATAACGCCCGATTCCGTAAATCGCTGCCGAACACGAGACCATTGCGAAGAGTGCTTTTTGCATTCCACCTGGCGCCAGCATGCCTGCAAAAAGAGCAGTGATGATTCCGGTCAGGAAGGCGAGTTGAGTGTCGATAAGCATCGCCACCAGCAGTGCGCCCGCAGCAAAAGGAATCGCGAAGTTCCAGATGACAGGGTCGTTGAAAGGCGGTTGCATGCGTGCCGCCATGCTTTCGCCAAAAGCGAAACCGACTTTCATGAGTGCTGTTTGGATCAGGATGGCAGAACCTACCAAAGCAAACGCTTTGTGTTGACTCAAACTCAGCGGACTGCCACTGCTTCTGTGTTCCGCAAACTTCCACGCCGCCCAGTAAACACCAATCACTACCAACAACAATCCGAAGAAGTTATGCCATGGTCTGCCTGAGTGGCCGGCACTCTTGATCGCCGCGATCTGCGCCATAATGTTGGGAGTTACCGTGTCGCCTTCACGCGCGATTACCTGATTGCGTTTGA
>CAWBPY010000009.1:0-409384 GCA_963790745.1 uncultured Acidobacteriota bacterium | reverse complement strand
ATTTTCATTCTCGATTCCTCGCGCCGTCGGCGGCTTGAATTGAAGTTCTCCGGGACAGTAACCCGACGTTAAAGGGCCTTATGGTGGTCGGCGTTTACACCTTCTTTACGTCGGGCTACTGCCCCGATGCCCAACACAACAACCCAATACCTAAGTACTATAGACGTCTTTCGAGATACGGCGCATGCTGATTAAGGAGCCCCTCAAAGCGATTGCTCCCATCATGATCGTTCAAATTCAAGGGGGTTGCCGAGGCAGGTGCCTCTGGCATAACACATTTATGACACCAACACCTTCACTTGTCTCAGTGGTTGACGACGACGAGTCCATCCGCGAATCACTACCCGACCTGCTCCGAGAGTTCGGCTTTGCGGTGCGGGCATTTCCATCAGCGGAGGAGTTCCTCGCGTCTGATTGCGTCGGTCAAACAAGCTGCTTAATCCTCGACATCGCCATGCCCGGGATGACTGGGCCCGAGCTTCAGCAGGAGTTGAAGAATCGCCGGCAGGCGATACCAATTATCTTCATCACGGCTCAAAGAGATGAGACTATTCGCTCCCTGGTGCTTGGGCAGGGTGCTACGGAATGTCTGTACAAACCATTCAGCGAGGCGGCGTTGAGTGACGCGCTTAATGCCGCACTTGAATGACACCTTTTCTTGTGAACATCTATATGAAGTCAGCGAGCACAAAGAGTTCTGAATCGAGTCCGAGTAAAGCGGAAGCAACACCAATCGTCTTCATTGTTGACGACGACATCTCGGTTCGGGAATCACTGGAAACGCTGATCAGCTTTGCCGGTTGGCAAGCGGAAACGTTTGTATCAGCAGAAGAATTTCTCGCTCGGCCACGCCCCGATGTTCCGAGTTGCCTGGTGCTCGATGTTTCGCTTCCGGATCTCAACGGTCTAGATCTGCAGAAGTTAATCGCACCAGATCGGATCGACATGCCCATCATCTTCATCACTGGCCATGGTGATGTACCGATGACGGTCCAGGCAATGAAGGCGGGAGCGGTCGAGTTTCTGACGAAGCCGATCGACGACGATGCGTTATTAAGTGCCATTCGGCACGCCATCGAGCGCAGCTCGGCAGCGCTTGGTGATGAAGGTGAAATGCAAGCGCTCCGTGAGCGTTACACATCACTCACTCCTCGCGAACAGGAGGTCATGAAATTGATTGTCACTGGCCTGTTGAATAAACAGGTCGGACTAAAACTGGACATCAGCGAGATTACGGTGAAGGCTCACCGAGGTAAAGTTATGCAAAAAATGAGGGCTGACTCACTCGCCGACTTGGTGAAAATGGCCGTGAGGCTCGGGCTCACACCCGCGAGGAATCCATGGCGCGTGCACGAGAACCTTGATTGATCAGACTGCGGTCTGAGGAGTCAAAAAGAATCCATGCCAAAGCCAAAAATTCTCATCACTGGAGCTACAGGTAACATTGGACGTGAGCTCGTTAAAGAACTGTTTGCACGACAAGTTCCAATTCGGGTCATGGTTCGATCTAACAAAAACGACAAGTACCTGGCCGAGACGGAGATATCTGAGATTGTGATCGGGGATTTTGATGATTCGACTTCGGTGGCGAATGCTGTCGAGGGAGTGGACCGCGCATTCCTTTTGACGAATTCGTCCGAACGCGCGGAAACCCAGCAGGCGGTATTTATAGAAATGGCAAAGCGTGCGGGCGTAAAGCACATCGTCAAGTTATCGCAGTGGGCAGCTAACGTTCACTCGCCCGTGCGGTTCCTCCGATATCACGCGGTTATTGAGCAAAAGATCAGGGATTCGGGAATCGCGTTTACGTTTCTGCGACCGAACCTATTCATGCAAGGACTATTAGCATTTCGTGAAGCCATCGTATCTCAAAACAAATTCTTCGCCGCCGCTGGCCATGCGAGAATCAGCGCGGTAGACGTACGCGACATAGCGGCCGTCGCTGCTGCGGCGTTAACGGGAAAAGGGCACGCGGGGAAAATCTATAACCTCACAGGACCGGAAGCATTAACACATGATGAGATAACGGAAAAGCTTTCCCAAGCACTCGACCGTCAGATCACGTACGTTGATGTTCCGCCGGAGGCGATGATGGACGCGTTGCTCGGATTTGGAATCCCGCAATGGCAGGTGGCTGGTCTAATTGAAGATTATGCGCACTACCGGGACGGTGAAGCTTCAGCAATTGCTTCAGGAGTTCATGATGTAACAGGTTCGCCGCCGCGCTCTTTTGACCAATTTGCCCGTGACTACGCACCTGCATTTTCCTGAGCCAACATGAAAGTAATCCTGTTCGGAGCGACGGGGATGGTTGGGCAGGGTGTGCTGCGAGAATGTTTGCAGGACGATGGAATAGAAGGCGTCCTCGCGATCGGTCGTAGTTCAACTGGGCGAACGCACCCGAAGCTGCGAGAACTGATACGAGCCGATCTGTTCGACTTTGGCGGCGTGGCGGTTGAGCTGCAAGACTACGACGCCTGTTTTTTCTGTCTCGGCGTTTCCTCTGCCGGCATGAATGAGACTGACTACACTCGACTGACATTCGATCTCACGCTTGGTTGGGGGCAACTGTTGGCCAAGATCAATCCAACGATGACGTTCGTCTACATTTCAGGCGCGGGCACCGGCGGCAAAGCGATGTGGGCGCAGGTGAAAGGTCGCACCGAGAATGCGCTGCTTGCGTTGTTCCCGTCGGCGTACATGTTTCGCATCGGCGCTCTGCGGGCCATGCACGGCGAGGTCTCGAAAACGCGTTGGACGAGAATCATCTATGCGGTGTTTCGGCCGTTTTGGCCGTTGGTCCGTGTAATCGCACCGGGAACAATGATCACCACCGAGGAGTTGGGCCGCGCGATGATCCGCATCGCGCGCGAGGGCGCGGACAAACGAGTGCTTGAGAACCGCGATCTCATCGCGCTCGCAAGAGTTTGATCGAAAGATGAGGTAAGACACCATGAGCACTCAAAACCAAAAGACGATTTTTATTACCGGCAGCTCTTCTGGCCTTGGTCGAGCTACCGCCAAACTGTTTGCTTCAAAGGGATGGAAAGTTATTGCCACCATGCGCAACCCTGAGAAGGAAACAGAGCTCAATCAACTCGCCGGCGTCGCTTTGCTGCCAGTTGATGTCACCGATCCGGAACAAATCAGGAGTGCGGTCGATCAAGTCGTGGCCATGGGCGGAGTGGACGTAGTCTTCAATAATGCCGGATACGGTCTGGCGGGTCCGTTGGAGGGCCTAACGGATGAACAAATGGTTCGCATGGTCGAAACCAATTTGATGGGCGCGATCCGCACCACAAAGGCGTTCATTCCTTATTTCAGAGAGAAAGGCTCCGGACTTTTCATCAACACGAGCTCCATCGGCGGGTTAATCACTGTCCCATTTAACTCTCTCTACCATGCGACGAAATGGGCGCTTGAAGGTTGGGGTGAGAGCATGGCGTATGAACTGAAGCAGTTTGGCATTGGATTGAAAATTCTGGAGCCGGGTGGAATGAAAACTGATTTCTTTACTCGCTCTTTCGACACAGGGCGGCACGAGGCTTATGACAAACTCGTAAATCAGGTCATGAGCGTAATCACCGATCCCAAGCAAATGGAAAGATACTCTTCACCTGAGCAGATCGCTGAGGTTGTGTACGAAGCCGCAACTGACGGTAAGAATCAACTCCGCTATGTCGCTGGTGAAGATGCGAAAGCGACGTATGCGATGCGATTGCAGGTTGGTGACGAAGCGTTTCGCCAAGCCATGGGTCAACGATTTTTCGGGAACTGAGGACATGATGAAATCTTTAGTAAGAGCACTGTCGGTTACCGCCGCAATTTTCTTGATCGGTATGGTCGTGACTATGACTATTCAGGCCCAGAATCGGAGGCTGGTCCAGGATCGATTCGCGACTGTCGGAGGCGTTCGACTTCATTATCTCGAAGCTGGAAAAGGCGAGCCAGTTATCTTGTTGCATGGTTACGCTCAAAACAGTCACATGTGGCGACCGCTGATGATTCGAATTAGCCAAAACTCGGTTGGTAATCGCGCCCGATCTGCGCGGATTCGGACAATCATCAAAGCCGGCCGGTGGTTACGACAAGAAGACGATGGCCCAGGATGTCCATGGCCTCGCTGCGTCACTCGGGTTTAACCGCGCGAGTGTTGTGGGTCATGACATCGGATTGATGGTGGCCTACGCCTATGCCGCGCAGTACCCAACGGAGGTCGATCGGATAGCGTTGATGGATGCTTTCCTTCCAGGTGTTGGCGACTGGAAGACTGTCTGGCTGTTGCGAGACTTGTGGCACTTTCATTTTTACGGCGTAACACCCCTTAAACTGGTAGCCGGTCGCGAGCGGATTTACTTCGAGCACTTTTGGAATGACTTTGCGGCGGATCCAAAACATTCTATTCCTGAAGCTGATCGCCAATTCTATGCAAGAGCCTACGCGCAGCCTGGCGCCATGCGAGCTGGCTTCGAAGTGTTTCGCAATTTCGAGCAGGACGCGAAAGACTTCGCTGTGTTTGCGCAGACCAAGCTCACAATGCCAATGCTAGTGCTAACAGGAGAGAAAGCGTCGGGACAATTTCTAATTGATCAGGCGCGACTTGTAGATACGAGTGTTGTAGGAATTGTTATCAAAGGTTCCGGGCACTGGCTCATGGAAGAGCGACCCAAGGAAACGATGGATGCTCTGGCAGAATTTCTTTCGAAGTAGACTCGTACTCTTTGACTTGGAGACTGCGCATGAAGGTCCACGCCACGCTCCAGGAAATGTCGGAGAAGGGACGTCATCATCGCATCGTGGAACTTTCTCGATAACTCCGCAAGTGAAGTAAACAAGAACCACAGTTTACAAACTGTTCATAAGTCGATCATGGCCCGTTAACTGCCATTCACTAGCCTCTCAAAAACTTCTGAAAGGACATCTGCCTATGCTTCGTGTGCTGGGTTTGGCACTCGCCGTTGTTACTCTGATTACCTCCACTCTTTGTTTTTCTGCTGCCAACTCGCAATTGTTACCGGCTGGAATCACGTTGATTGGTAAAGGCGTGATTAGCGGGAGTGCGCTCGACAAATCAGGCCTCACAGGAAACATTTGCCAGGCGAGCGCGCCGGCCAATTGTGTGCCGGGGGCAATCTTTGGTGGCTTTGGATCTGACATAAGCTATACAGGTCATGACAACGTCTTCATAGCCGCGCCCGATCGAGGCCCTTTCGATGGTTTGACTGACGTTCCTTACCTTGATCGTTTTTATTTCTTGCACATCACGACAGACCTTGGCGCTGCATTTCCTAATATCCGCACCGTTCTGCTCGATACTCGTTTTCTGAAGAATCAGAATGGAGAGAACTTTGTTGGTGCGGCAGGCTCCTTTGTCGTAAATGACGAGTTGGCCACATTGAGACTTGATCCGGAGGGTATTCGCGTCAGCCCGCACGGAACGTTTTACATTTCAGATGAGTATGGGCCATATCTCTTTGAGTTCAATCGCCAGGGTCATCTTCTCCGGCGCATCGAGATCCCGTCCAAGTTCTTTATTTCTTCCCCCCGACGCGATCCGAATGCGGAATTGCTTGCCAATACTGCGGGACGTCAGGGAAACCGCGGGATGGAAGGTTTAGCAATCAGTCCGGACGGCGCAACACTTTTTGGAATTATGCAGAATGGCTTTGATTCAGGATCACGGACTCAATCCTGGAACTACGGATCGACTTGGATTGAATAACCGCATTCTCAAAATCGATCTCGTAACAGGTGAGACGCATGAATACGTTTACGTATTAGACGCTATAAATCGTGGTCAAGGCGTGTGTGAGATTCTCGCAATTAACGATCACGAGTTTCTCGTAGTCGAACGTGATAATCGTTCAAACCTGCAAACACCACCTCAAGCGCCGACACGCAAGACGATTTACAAGATCAGTCTCACGGGCGCGACAGATGTTTCCGGAATTGCAAGTCTACCTGCAGGCGCTTTACCTGCTGGTGTGACACCCGTAACCAAGCAGTTGTTCATCAGCTTGCTGGATCCTGATTTGAATCTCTCGGCGACAATTCCTGAGAAGATCGAAGGACTTGCGTGGGGACCGGATTTACCTGACGGACGACATGTGCTTTACGTCATCAGTGACAATGATCTGAACCCAAGTCTGGCAACTCAAATTTATGCTTTTGCCATTGACCCTTCACTCATTAACTTGCAGGAGCAGTTCCTTCCCAGCCCACTCTATCCACCAGGGCAAGTTAAAAAGGCTTTACAGTGAGACCTATTGCTCCCGGCGGCGCAAACGTTTTGCGCCGCCGCCTTTTGAGTTCACTTCATTGGTAGATCGAGCTTGTGTGTCGTCGACTCGGCAACGCTAGCGGGCGGACTCAATTCCGTGCCTTGTATGGCTAGTTCTTTTGTGGTACGAGTTGGCTCGACTGACTTCTGGTTCGCAACGAGTGGAAGGTTGCGGCGATAGATCCAGATGTCCCAAATCCCAAGGAGCAGCGAAAGTAATCCGAGACCCAGCAGGAAGCCTCCGAAGAGTTTCCAACCTGAAATCAGATTAATTGTTCCCGCAACCAGAAGCGCAAGAAACGCAATCAGGTTCAAAACACCATTCATGAAATTTCGTTGGAAGCGGTTCTCGAGATAGGCATCGAGAGTACTCGCAATCTTCACCGGCACGCTCTGACTCAGAGCTTGAGACACGACACGCAGATCAGTGCCGCAGGACCGACAGAACCTGCGATCCTCGTCGCTGTTCTCCACTCCACACGCCGGGCAATACATAAGATCCTCACCTCTGCGTGTCGCGCTTCGGCCGTCTGACATGCTCCAAAAGTTCAGTACTGTTTTCGGTGACACTTGTCACACCGACAAATCCATTCCGGTCGCCGGGATTGAGTGCGGGAGCACTCTTCATCTCACGCAATTCCGAAGGAGATGCCAAACCGTCCCGACTATGCTTGAGCCTTTGTCTCAAACGAAGGGTGGCAAAGAAACTCGACGCTTGCCAACCTGCTATGCACAAACAGAAAGCGCCGGCAATGTAAATGGACCACTTCGCATCGCCGCTACCCAGATAAGTGATATACAGTGCGAATGCGGAAAAGAGCGCTGCTAGCGTACTGAGCGCGCTCATAAAAAGATTTGTGAAAACAATCTGCTGCGGCGTCTCACCACCAAACGTGTTTCGCGTTTTCGCGTTAAGGTCCGGCAGCCACTCGCCGCAGCTTTTGCAGTAAGCCTTTGCGCTCTGGTTAGGAGAGCCACACTTATGGCAATACATCGTGAAACCTCCAAAAGCGAAAACATTTTACATCACGAGTTGAGAGCGCGAGATGGTGACGTGAAAAATGCAGCGTCAAAGCTTAACCAGAGCTGAACTTCAGCCTGACAAAGTCTGGCGCAACTCTCCAACAACAAACAGCCCCGGGGTGGGTCTCCCGGGGCGTGTCACCGTGGGTGGAGTGTTGCTGGCGGGATCCCTTCAGGCACCGTCTGTGGAATGAAAGTCCATCAATATAAAGTTGACCGTGCAACTGAAAGGACAATTCTGTTTTTAGCGTAATGATCCTAACTAGACGTTACCGCGACTTTAAAGGTCAGTTAAGTTTTGCCCGGTACAGTTGCCGCTGCTGCTTTGTAAGATCTCTGAAGATTCCGATCAAAACCTATTACTTCGAGGCAGCATCAGCAAAGCCGCTGGTGCCTCGCAGTCTACATTGTTCGACGAGTGTCCGTGTTTGATGCTCGATACTCTCTGGTCCAATAGCTAAATTTCCGTTTGTGGACAGTTTCAACCGGAGACATTCCAAATGTCTTCGCTTCGACAATTTGCGAAACCCGCAAGAAAAAAGGGCGGCTCACAGATCTCGACTCTGAAGGAGGTCGCTATGTCCATATTCGGTTATCGCAAAAGAGTGTTCTTAGCTTCGATTTCGACGGGCCACACGTCCTACATTCTTACTGAAGTCGAATCAAGCCGAGGCGGAGAGTATAAGTGGGGCCATTGTATGTTAACGATGGCTGACTGTCGGCGTCGTATCCAGCTCGAATTTTTTCTCGGTACTCTTCGCGTGCGGCGTGAGAGCTTGAGGAAGATTGATCTACTGATTGACCAGTTAGAACAATTTCGGACTGCGCTACGAACGGAGGCCGGTCTGATCGAGCAATACGAAGCAAAGGAAAAGGCCAAGCCTCGAAAGTCAAACAAAGCCTCAAAGAGGAAAGCAGTTTCAAATGGACGAACAAACAAGAGAAGCTCATCGGCGGATCTTTGAAAAATCCCTGGCCACATTTCCAGCGCCAATAGCGGAGAAGGCGCGCGCGGAGTTTCCCGGCTCCGCAGATTGTTACCGCTTGAAAGATGATCCGGGCCACTACTTCCTGATTGCATTTGCTCCGCCCGGCAGCTTTCCTGAGTACGTGACACCTTATGATGACTCGCTTACGGCAGTTGTGATGCACGGCACAGACAGTACCTTGCCGGGAGAGATAGTTGTTAAGGTGCCGTTTACGCGGCTTGTCATTTGTGATTGCGGAGAGTGGGAGCTTCCCGAGGGGATAACATTCGAAGATTACGAAATAGACGCTAGAAAAGCTACTTGGAATTAGGTCATCATGAAGCTGATATAGGGACTGGCTTAGATCTCCCCTACAACTGAATCGGTGTTTCCGGCGCACCCCAGATCTTATCTAAACGTTTCCGGTCTTGCTACATTGCGGTGTCGTTCGCGAGCCAGTCCAGCACATCCACCAGCACTTTCGCCCCGTCCGCCTATCAGCTTCAACGCTTGCGAGAAAGCAATGGCAGTTAACTATCTAAAGGCCCACGCACTCCCCTGAGATACCGCCAGCCAAGTGCAAAAGCACTTGGCTGGCGAAAAATTTCTGCGTTGAGAAGCTAATCCATGAAAGCGATTGTGACCGGAACTCTCTTGCACTCGTCGGCGGGTTTCGCCGCGACAATTCTTGCGTTTCACTGGCGGTGATCCTCTCTGTAGTAGTATCCCCTCTGCACGTAGTTCACTTCACAAATATTGGCGAGGTGGTTGGCCTCTGTTGAGTTCATAGCATCGGGCTGAGCTATTGTCGTTGCCCTCGACAATAACTCAGCCGGCACCTTCGGTTCGACTTTGAGCGCCACGTTAGAGATTGTCAGAAGCGTCACGTGTTACCACGTGACACTTCTGACGCTCGCCCTAGGTTGTCACTCGTGAAAAACGGATTACGAGGCTGAATGTCTCGCCCAACCGAAAGGCCAGCTCTCAAGCTGGCCTTCCGTTTATGTCTTGGACGTTACAGACACTTGGCCCAATTCGTCTTCTATCCCAACTGCAAGCATGGTTCATGTCTCAATTTATCGTACATGCAGATGTAACCCCATGTTCTTCTCGAAGACGACGACGCGATACCCCCCGAATTAGTCCGCGCTCTTTTTTAGAGTTTCCCCTAATCCACGCGAACAATCTCCACACCTGAATTAAAGAATCACGGCCCGCAGTAAAGCACTTGCGATCGTATTCGAAACTTGAGGGTTTCCGCACAAAGAGCCTCAATAAGGACGGTCATCTGATAACAGAAGATTCTGTTCTCCCAACTACAGCGCCTGGCGGCGCTCCCGAACAGAATCGCTGTTATCAAACGCCCGCTTACTTTATTCGTTCTCCCCCTTGCGCCCGCTTCGCTCGCGCGCTCGGCGCACCTCGCACCGCTCACTTCGCTACGCCCCCCTGGGGGCTGGCGCTACTTGATTACTGGCTTGTTTAGCGGACCTATGGACCAGCCACTGCTTCGTTGCGCGGTTTGTTAGACCACGTCGACGTGGAGTCTTGTTAGTCTGTAATGAGAACCGTTCTAGATAGTTGAACCGTGTGGCCGCCAATGCACTGTAACCCATGCGAGTGAGGATAGCGCCACGACGATCCGAATGTTGCACGAACATATCGGCAGCAGTATTTCGCAATTCAGAAGCTGTCACTACTCCGCCTAACACCTTAAGGGAAGCCCTTCGCACAACGTCGGTCACGTAGATCTTTGTCACTGGCTTGTTACAGCGCGCGTTTCTCTCGTTGACCAGGAAGTGCTGTTGATGTTCAACCTTAACCATTGAGGCACGCTTCTCATAATAGCGTTCCAGAATTGGCTTAAGCCAGGGTAACGCTTTCGGATGAAACGTGATCTTTGTCTCTTTGCGTGTCACTGAGCGCTTGCCCCGTGTTACCAGGCGCACCGGCACCTCGAGGTATTCGAAATGCCTTGCTTGGCTCGAAGGAATTCTAAGATTTCGCAAGTCCCAGTTCGTAAGAAGGTGAAAGATAATAAAATACAGGACCACAGCTTCTTCCGGGTCAGCGTCAGGCGCAACAATGTCAGCGCAAAGCTTCTCAACTACCGAATCATCGTATCGCCTAATTGCTTCTGCGATCTCGATCATCTCACCGCGCTCGTTGCGTATCGTAAACGCTTTCGACCCTCCGCATACGATGGTCGCGAATGGATTGGACGTTATGAACCCATGAAGCTCGGCCCAATCAAAGAACACCCGAAGATGTGAGATCGCACCACCGAGCGATCCATGAGTGAGTCGCCTAATTCTGATATAAGACTTACTCCCGCCGCATTCAGCGTTAGCGCACTTCTTGATTGATCCCGCAGAATCAAAAGGCACGCGCTTGTGGCACTCTTTGCACTCCAATTGCCACAACATGGTCTGTTGATACTTCGCGATCAGCGATGGCCCAATCTGAGCGAGCGAAGCTGTGTTATGAGTTACGCAAAAGTTCAGAAAGCGTGTGACCGCACTGATTCTCTCAAGCATCGTCCGCGGAGCAATAGTCAGCGCACCTTGAGCCCCCTCCACGTTAGGCTTAACCATTCCGTTTAACAGCCACTGCTGAAAATCAGAGACTTGACTTAGAAAGACAGCGGGTGAACGTTCCACGAATCGACGTAAGCCGTTTTCGTACAGATATGAACTGCGCTCTTGCAGCTCACCTCGCGAAGCAAGCAGATCGCCTAGTTCGAACAAGCACGAACGAATGAACCCGATTTTTATAGCATTAGTCTGACCTACTCGCGGTAGGGCTTGGTCAATCGCATGCCAAGTTAGGACTTCCGGAAGTTCATATGTCTTCAAGAAACTGGCGAACGCCCGAAACCTGTTAAAATCCCTTCCCCGGATATTCATAAGACCCCTATCGACCGCCTTCCAGTCGATTGCTGAAACGAGTTGCGCCCAATAGCGTTGATTCTGCGGAAAAGGGGACGTGTAAGTATTGACGTACTCTCTCAATAATGTAGCTGCTTGACGGTCGTCATGATGCCGTTCGCAAAGTTGCGATTCCTTACGATCGATTTGCTTATTGCAACCTGGATACACGCACTTCGCGTCCCCGAGTCTTCGCCTCTCGTCGCAGACGAAACAAATCCTCTCTCTCTTTTTCCATCCCGGCTTCTCTTTCCCACATGAGATACATACGATCGTTTTTTCTCTCAGGGACTTCCTCCAATTGCGCCCGTACTCCTTTTGATGACAGTTGCGACAATGAGCAGGATCAGAGATGTACGGGTAGTCGGTCACGCCGCATGCCGCACACGTTATTTTCTCTTTAAGTAAGGTCTTAAGGCACCCATGACAAATTGCAGAATTGGGTTGTAACTGGAACTTCGTTTGGTTGCATGCGTCACAATGCATCTTTGGAAGATGATTGCGCGCACATCTGGGGCAGACGTCAAACCACGACTGGGTTTGGCGAGCGCGATTGCAAATCTGGCAGATTATGGAACGTCTTATCGGGTGTGACATACACTTTGCCTCCAACATGCCGGCCTGCTGCGAGCATTTCGCGCGGCCGTTGCTGTTTTCGTCGCGAGTTTTATATGGCTCTAATTACGACGAGAACTTTCGAGCATCAGGAAAGTAGCTTGCGAAATCCAGGTCGGAGTTTTCGCGCCCGGACCTCCCATCCTTACTATCGTTATTCCTGGCGCCTTCACGTGTTTCGCTAATCGCATTATCGGTTTTGAACACGCGGGGTTCGTTTGCCGGCGAGTTGTAAACCCGCTTAGGTACTACTTCGACGAAGTCGTTCAGACAACAATGAAACGCGTTGCAGAGCGCCTCGCTCGTCTCGAGGCGAATCATTTTTGGTTGCCCATTAAAAAGATCGCAGACTGCTTGTATGGAAAGCACATACCCGGTGCGAACGCGCACCAGCTTACTCACTTGAGATGCGCTGGTAATTCCGCGTTCTTCCAGGCACTCTCGCAACTTCCATTTAATAGGCATTAGTTCTCCCCCCTCCTCTCAATGTAGGGATCAATAAAGATATCGATGAGGTCGCCTTGTTGTTCCTCGACGTCTTCATCTGTAGCAATGAGGTAAGGGGCAGCCGAACTCGGAAAACTGTGACCGAGATGTTTAAGCACTTTGCGGTACGCGAGCGGAGTTTTCTGAAGCTTGTTAGTTGCAAACGTACGGCGCAGGTCATGAGGCCTTAGATCCGCTGGTAATGGAAGGCCGAATTCGATGGCGCGCTTCACTATCCTCTGAAACACCTTCCAATACGCAAAGGTTGTAAGCCGAATTCCATCTTCACTAAGAAACAGGTAGTCAGAGTCTGGAGACTTAGGAAACAGTGGTTTGAAGAACTTAAGAAAGCTCCTTAATACTTCACTTGCCAGGGGCGTAAGAGGAACCCACCGCAGCCGTTTCCCGCTATATGCCTTGCCTTTGCCATACAACCTGATCCTGCCGTTGAGTTCATCGATATCGCAGCTTTCCCCCTCCGAATGGATGCCAAGCAGCTCACTGCTGCGTGCTCCAATTTCGGCTTGAACGATTATGGCTGTGTAGTTTCGCGCGGCAACGTGCGGCTGGAAATGATTCCGTAAGTATTCGAGTCGGAGAAACTCAAAAAAGTCGTCTCGCAACCTCGGTGAAAGGGCGTAGCGTTTCTTACGTGGCCTGTCTGCGGCATGAATAGGCAGATCGTACTTAGTGAAGGATGTGACTAGTGGTCCGTATTTCTCAGGCAGGCTCACTCGACTGCTACCGGGAAGGTTGGGTTTTGCCACCACGTAGTCGCAGAACCAACGCAACGCACCTATATATTTGCGCCTGGTTCCCAGCGCTACATCGTCCTTCAGCAACGATGAGATGATCAGGTCAACGTAATGCGATCCACGAGATGGGTTGAGTAGGTCCCATACTATGAGCTGTCTACGACCGGCAGGGTGAGTTGCGTCGGCAACCTCGATGCGGCGAAAGACTGTTTGAAGTTCAGCTTTTCGGCGAATGGTTCCTTCGACACTGCAACCACGAAAGATACAGTTTTGAATGTACTCTTCTATTTTATTCTCATGATCTTCAAACTGTTCTTCCCAGGGAACCTGATGCGCTTGCGTTGCTACTTCAATCTCTGACGGGTTTGCTTCATTCATACAATATGACTCCTTTTTGTCTTTTTCTAATTTCAACCGTTGCTTGATTTTTCAAGCGGCACTTGATCGTGTTTTTTTTCGTAAGCTCAAGTCTTAGACCAGTTTGTCCGAGAAATTGACTTCGCTCTTCGAGTCCATTTCTCCAATCGAATGTGGACTATGTCCGGCGCTTTCAAAGTATGTGAATCCATGTTTTCAACCTCACTAGTTTCTTCTTCGAGTCGAGACGTGATGAAACGACCTGGCGACATCGTCTAGAAAAAGCTGTGCCATGAGTTAACTGTCGCGAGGTGATCGAGCTATCAGGAAGGGTTTGTTATTTAGTCAGTTTTCTTGCAAGAGGCGATCTTGTGTGGTCCATTCATAATAAAACCCCGCTTCTACAACCAGATCCGGCGGTGTAGCGGAGGTCATTCAATTGCGTGAGTCAAGCACTAAAGAGAGTTGAAGGGTCAGATGGACGGCTGAGAGATTCGCATCTGCGCTTCAAACTAACCGAGGGGGGTGTTAGCGATCGCTAACACCCCAATATTTAACCTAACACTTGAGCGGCTAGACCAACGATTGAGACGCAACGAATGAGAGTTGACAATCAGTCTTATTGAGGTCCATTACGACACTTTTTTAGGCGCTTTTCTCAATAAAACGAGGCCAAAAACAAATCTCTCAACCGTTTTTGTCTACGAGGACCATCTCAAGCCGGCACCGGATGTGCTGTAAAAGTCTACGCGTCGAATGAAGGGCTCGCGCAGCGAATGAAAGCCACCGCTTAGCTCCTCGCGGCGAAAGTTTCAACATTGCGCGAGTCAAGCCCTAAACCGGCGTGAAGCCCAGCTAGACGCTGAACGGTTCGCATATACGAACCAGAAATAAGGGTCATGGTTCGTATATGCGAACCTCAGACCTTTAATAATGAAGCGGAGAGCGGCTAACGGCTATTGGGAAGAACGCACCGCCGACAACAACTCGTCTCTTGGCGGACGTCAATTGACATCGGTTGGCGAAGCAGCTGTCGTCATATGACGATTTTGGACGTAAAAAGTGTCGTCATATGCCGACACTCTTTGGCCAATGGTTCACTCAACGAGGGTTCCCTAAGTAAGCCTTTCGAGATACGACAAAGATCGGACTTATAAAAATGGCTGGTCCAACTGACCCTGGCACAGTAGGTGCCACGTAGCCAGTGCTGGAGTTCCAGCGTGCCCCTTGCCCAATCCTCAGATAAGAAACGAAGTCATATTTTCACGCAGGAGCACTATGAAAGAGGAAGAGAAGCAAGTGGAGACTAGCCCGACTCTGGAGCGCAAGCGAGCGAAGTACACCGTTGAGGATGTTAGGCAGCTTTGTGGCGGCATTTCCCGCTCTACAGTGATGCGTGAGATTCGACGAAAGCGGTTGGCCTGCTATCGCGCACGTCGAACATTACGCTTCTCTGAAGAACACGTCACGAAGTATTTGGAGAGGGTTGAACAAGGAGTGAAATGAACGTGTGCGGGCGTTACCTCGAGATCTCCGGATGGCCATAATTCATAGCTCTCTCCAGCCTGTAAACTCGCTTCGTATACGCAACCTTTTGAAAACAAAATGACTGCAAGACTCACAGTTGTTGTTGGTGGAGGAGAGAGAGAGTGAGACAACAGATGTGACTTGAACCAATTCCTTGCCGCGAGTGGAAGCAGTTACTTGCCGCAAGTTCAATCAAACCTAGAGATTTCGCCGTTGTCTGCGATTCGTGTTTTGGAACCATTAAGTTGCCAGAAGTGCAAATTGGAACTTAAGGCTTGCCGGAAGTTCAGAGTTAAAAACGGCAACTCCTCGTCTCAACAACACTTGGTCTGTTCTTTGTGTGTGAGCGGCAGATGGAATCCGTGAACTCCAAACTGGGATCGACTAAAACAATCGCCGGTCACCTCCGTCACCAGAGCCTATGAAACACCGGCGGTCACAAATGCGACGTTACCCACATAAAACTTACGATCACTCATCGTGCTTATTTCCTTCATATTGCTATCTGATCGCGGCTGTATATTCTTCGTCCGTAACGGGCCGTATCCAGTTTACCTGGGTGTCGCCTTTGTAATTAGTAATGACAATGTGCGTCATCGCTGTCTCGGGTGAGGCCCCGTGCCAGTGTTCTATATCGGGATCGCAAAGAACCACATCGGCCTTGCTGACAGCTCTGATTGTTTTACCTTTCTCCTGGTAGAGCCCTTTCCCATCTGTCACGAGAATCGTTTGCCCGGCGGGATGGGAATGCCAGAACGCGCGGGCGCCCGGCTCGAAGGTTACGCTGGCAACCGAGAAGTTATTGTTCTCGTTCTTTGGAGCAAGCGGCTGGACATAGACGGTTCCAGTAAATGTTTCCGCCGGGGCCTTTTCGCCTTTCGGAAAGATCGTGTTTTCAGTTTTGGCTTCCGCATTTTCCATTTTTACTTTGTTCGTTGTGGCCATCTGCTCACTGCCGCACGCGGCAGCGAAAAGGGCCGCGCACGATATCAGTACCACCGTTGGTATTTTCATATTCTTACTCCTGCGGAGATCGATCCAATTCAAAAGTAACCGTTACGTTTCCTGTTCCTACTACGGCTTCAAGCCCTGAAGCATCGTCGATGCGTCCGAGTTTTGTGTAACTGTAGGACGTCGGAAATGTCTTATAGAAAAGCACTAAGGTATTGCTTCCCCAAAACATCAAATCACCGTTGTTGATAGTTTTGGGGTTTGAGGAGTTGGTAGGAAAGGACTCTGAGAAATCGTATTTCTTCTCGTTGCCGTTCAACTCGTCCATATTCAGCGTCAACGGCAGCTTCGCCTTAAAGGCAGCCGCCGTTGGGTTGTCAAAGAGTGTGGCGCTGAAAACTTTTGAACCGATCTTGATCTTCATCTTAGTTCCTTTAGTATTGCTGGAGTTATAACTGACTTTGTTGTAAGTATTTGCATTAACGACAGTTGCAGAGTGGTCTCTATTGCAACCGACAGAACCGCCGAAAAGAGACGCTACTGAAACCATAATTACAACTAAGAATTTCATATTGCTCCTTCGTTCTCCTCAGAGTGAAATGACTTTTGGCCATACTGATGTCTGTTCTCAATCTTGGCCAATCTGCGCCATCTGCCTCGCATCCATTCGGCCGCCATAGATCTCGATCCGGGAGAAGCCGGTCTCGATCTCACGAAGGTCCGCCGGCGTGAGGTTGACATCGACCGCGCCCAGATTCTCGTTGAGGTGATCCATGTTGCCCGTGCCAGGGATCGAAACAATCCACGGCTTCTGCGCCATCAACCATGCCAGAGCGATCTGCGCAGGCGTTGCGCCACCCCTCTTCGCTCCGAACTTCGTGAGGAATTCGATGATCGGCTGGTTGTTCTTCATGACCATGGGGGAGAAGCGCGGGAACGTCGCTCGCAGATCGGTTTTCGGGTCGAACGTGGACTGTGCATCTACCTTTAGATTGCCGGGCAGGAAGCCTTGGCCCAGCGGCCCCCACGGAACGAAGCCGATGCCAAGCTCTTCACATGTTTGTAGGACACCGTTGTGCTCCACGCTCCGTTCGATGAGCGAGTATTCGGTCTGAATGGCCGTGACGGACTGCACCGCGTGAGCACGTCGAATGGTCTTCGTGCTCGGCTCGGACAGCCCGAAATGAAGTACCTTTCCTTGCTTGATCAGGTCCTTGACGGTGCCAGCCACATCTTCGATCGGCACGGTAAGGTCGACCCGGTGCTGATAATAAAGATCGATGCGGTCGGTCTTGAGACGCTTCAACGATTCCTCAACGACCCTGCGGATACGTTCCGGTCGGCTGTCCAACCCGTTCGTGCCGTCGATCTTGAAGCCGAACTTGGTGGCGATGGCGACCTTATCGCGGACGGGCGCAAGCGCTTCCCCAACTAGCTCTTCGTTTACGTAGGGACCGTAGACTTCCGCGGTGTCGAAGAAGCTGACGCCTCGTTCGTAGGCGGTCCGAATGAGCTTGATGCCCTGGACCTTATCTACGCCCGGGCCGTAGTGGCCGCCGCTGAGGCCCATGTTCCCGAAGCCGAGTTCCGAGACTTCCAGCTTGCCGAGTTTGCGGATTTTCATCTTGTTTCCTCCTCTTTCGAGTTCCGCGGATTGCTCCGCTATTGGGGTCGCAAACGATACCGACCCACCAATTGCCAACGCTACTCCGGCTAGGCCCGCGTAGGTTAAAAACTCACGGCGGCGGACGACGGTCGTGCCAGGGGTTTGTGGATTTTCTTCGTTTGGATCACTCATGATTTTTGCCTTACTGCCGCTTGGTACCAACCAGACTTCTGCCCGTGTAACCGCGCACGTAGAGCTCGTCGTCGACTGCGACCGACCAAATCCACGTCGGAGTGCCGTAGGTCTTGCCGTCCTCACGGAATGGTGAGATGTGCAGGTCATCGGCCTCAACAATCTTTTGCAACTCGTTTTTCAACCATGTGGTCATTGTTGTTCCTCTGATCCTCCGAACGATTGCAATCCTACTCATCTCGCACTCAGCCGTCGCATGCGCTATTGCTCGACGTGTTGCGATATTGCTGGAAATGAAACCTGAGACGGGCGAGAGAAGGCAGTCATGGAACAGTGCAGAAACGTGCGCGATTCTTAACGGATGTGGTTTTTCTTAGGATTTCACAGCGAACCTGAAGTCAGCGCTGCTGACGGTACTTGCTTGGTGTCAGGCCGTTTTCTCTGCGGAATAGCTTTGCAAAATGGCTGGGGTTTGTATAGCCAACATCCAGCGCGACATCGAGAACGCTCTTCTTGGTTTCGCGAAGCAGTCGTCGCGCCTCGTTCATACGCAAATCTATCTGGTAGCGAGAAGGTGAGAGGCCTATGGCGCGCTTGAACAGTCGATCAAAGTGAAACTTGCTCAATCCGACTTGAGCAGCCAGCTGATCAAGTTTGAGATCTTCGGCGATGTGTTGGGCCATCCAGTCAGTTACTTCTTTAAGTTTATAACCCGGAAGGGATGGACTAGTGGCATGCACGTCATCGACACTGTCCGCATAATTGCGAGCAATATGGATTGCGATTGCCTGCGCGATCGCTGACACGAACAGTTGACTCGCTTCTTCACGCATCAACTCATCGCGTAAGCGCTCCATGAAAGAATTCAACGCGTCATCTGTGAAAGCTGAAACGTCGCGCAGCTGTGCCTTCTGCGCATCGGCTCCGAAGACCTCTTCCAAACCGTGCTGAAGCACCGGCAACTCGACGAACACGAACATGGCCTGAAACGGTTCCGCGGTCACTGCTTTCCAGCGGACGTCATAAGGAGCGCCGCCCGTCGTGAGAAAGAAAGACCCTTTCCTGATCCGATGAGTGATCCAAGGGCGTTTGTATTCTCGCTCTTGAAAATCGACCTCACCTGAAAGGGTCCATGCGAGGAATGGCTCGCTGACTGACGGAAGGGTCGATGTATCACCTTCAGGTGGTTGTGCCACGATCCACGCTTTGAGGTCGCGCCATGCCTCTCCGCGACTGTGGAGCAGACATTTCCCACCCAAATAGCGTTCCAAACCTTCGGCAGATGTCGTCTCGGGAATAGTCACGTCGCGATAGAGACGTAATAGCGCAGCGGTGCAGGAATATCAAGCCAATCGATTGAATCAAAGGAAGCAGATCTCTGCCTGTCGAATTTTTTGCTGCTTGCACAGGGGTCGTTTAGAACCAAGTAGAGTGGCGCAAGAAGACACTGCTAAAGCGGAAAGCAACCCCTACTCCCAACACATATGCATACTGTAATCCTCCGAATCAGAAGAACTCATTTTATGCTCCGCGCCCAACCTCGTTGGCACTAAGAAAATCCGCCATAGATGGTCCCTTCAAAACCCGCCGACGGAGTCTGGCCGGGACTAAGTTTCAAAAGATACCGGCAACAATTACGAAGGAATTCAAGATACTTGTACCTTTCCAAAAACTGGAACCAATAAATTGCCGGTCGCTTTGGAACTATTAAGTTGCCGAGACTGCGTTTAAAGAAGAGCGGGTAACAATTTACGAAGGAATTTGGGGGTAGGCTGTACTTTTCGAAAAATCGGACCAATTAATGCCGGAGACTATTTGAACAAATAAGCTGCCGGAGCGGCAAATTTATGCTCAAGTCACACACATAGTAGTAGAGAGGAGGGAACAAACTCTTCAGCGGCGGCGGAGGGGACAGGACTCGAACCTGCAATCCGACTATTGATGTTCTCACACTCACATTCGTCTGACAGTTTCGTCCTGAATATGCTTGCGTCTCGATTCTTAAGCCTCAAGCAGAATCTCTGGATGTTTTTTAGCGATGGTTAATAGCTTAAGTGCTGCGTCACCGGGTTCTCTCGAGCCTTGCTCCCATGCTTGGACCGTTTTCGTGCTAATGTTCAGCATCATTGCGAACACCGCTTGAGAGCAATTCAGTTTTTGTCGTATCTGAGCAATATCCTTGGGTGACATTGCCTTAGGCGGACGCGGAGCTTGAATTCGCGTTACCTTTAAATCGCGACCCTTGCCACGCTCAAAGGCAAGTGCATCTTCCATGGCATTCTTGAGATCGGCAAATGCCTCGTCACTCATATAGTTCGTTTTATTTGTCTGCACCTTCCGAGTCTTTCCTGTCTTCATGACTCACTTTCCCTTCTAATCCGCTGGCTCAGCGCGCCAATGATGCGCGTTTGAGCCGGTGATAAGTCGGCTTGGTCACCTTTGCTGAATAGATACAACAAATGAATTCTGCCGGCGTGTTCGAGGTAAAGGTACAAATATCGGTAGCTTCCGCTCTTGCCTCGCGATGAGCCTGGGTCAGCCGCTCGTGCCTTTCGGACGCCATGAGTCCCCTTCACAATATCACCACGCTGAGGATTTTGGACAAGCTCAGATTGAATGTTAATCAAGACCTCAGCCGGCAATGCACCCATTTGTTTGGAGAAGACCTTCGATTCAACGAATTCAAACCAGACAATACCATCTGTTCTCCCCATACATTATGACTATACTACTGAGTAGTATGGCAGTCAAAACATCGAATAGCGGACGGGCCAGTAGGTTCCCTCCTGCCTGGCATTTCTCACAATGGCTCGCCGTGGCATTAGCTTTTTGAAAAGGGGTTGATTCGTCGATCAAATATAGCTGCTGAAAGGAAGATTGCGAGAAACCGTTTCACCCACCCCACAGAAATCCTAATAGCCAAAGGACCAGCTTTCAGATTCTTCCCTTCGCTAAAGCGGTTCATCAATCGCGCCAATCGGGCTCATTATCCGCAGCGGCACGATATTTGACGAGGGGGACAAAAACGGTTAAAAAAGGGGGACAAAAAGGGGGACACTCCTGGTTCGTCTCTTTGAAACATGCCATTTTGTTTAGGCCCGCGTAGCTCAGTGGATTAGAGCGTTCGCCTCCGGAGCGAAAGGTCGCAGGTTCGACCCCTGCCGCGGGTACCAAGAAACTATCTTACGGTGTGATTCGATGCCATGCAGCCGGTATTTACCGTTAGCTTGACTTAGACTAGATTGACGAGCCCAACGATCTTATCAGGAGTCCGTTAATTGGACTCACCATTTAATCTCACAAGGTCTACGCTACGAATCTTTTATGCAGAATGAGCCTAGAATATTTATCAGCCATTCGTCTGAGGACAGCCCGCTGGCCAGAGAAATTGAAGCGGACTTGAGAAAAGCGGGGGTCGAGGTTTGGGTCGATGACCGCAGCATTCGCGCGGGAGATAATCTACCTGATGAAATCAGCAAGGCTTTGAGCTGGTGCAATACACTCCTCTTGGTGTGGTCCAAGACCAGTGCAGAATCGTTTTGGGTTAACCTCGAGTGGACAAACGCTCTTACTCTTCAAAAACGCATCATTCCGCTTCTTCTAGATGAAACACCTTTACCCCCGATTCTTTCACATCGAATCTACGTTAAGTCTCTAAATACACAAGAAAGAAGATCAGAACTCCTCCGAGCATTATCTGGATTAAGAGGTTCCGAGTTCCTTGCTGCCAGCCCAAGTCGAGATGACACTCATCCACAAAAAGTTGGTGTAGGCTGGAAGTCTTCCTTGCAAACCCCCAAAATGTCTCTGACTAGAAAGCAATGGGGATTTCTACTGATAGGTTTGACCTTGGCTATAGTTTTATTTGTAGGCATTCAGATTAAGGATCGATTTTTTGGCGGACTAGAGAAATCACCGGTTTCGGCTTCGGGCTCGTTGATTACACCTGGCGGTAACATTAATCCCCGTCAAAGGCGGAAAGCGATGCTCGTGATTGTTGATTTCTCACCCAGTCTCTCCTTGGCACAACGAGAACAGGTTTCAACCTTCGCAAATCAAATTCTGACGCACGCAGCACCTGCTTCCTACAGTATTTACCAATTACAGCCAGACTGGGACAGACCAACAGTTCTAGATACCGGTGAAGTTCAAGCCGCATCCACCGACGCAAAACTTCAAGAGGAGGAACGTCTTAAGCGCATGGACGTTGCTGCAAAAGCACCGGCGCGGTCGCTGGGAAATGCTAGCTGCATCATCGACTCGTTGCCGTTTGCTCAACGATTTTTTCGACGCTACGACCCTAATGAATATCAATACGAGCTCATCTACCTCAGCGACATGTTGGAGGACTGCGAAAGTCGTCTTCTCGGACAGAAGATCATACTTACGAATTCAGTAACTCAGTTCCCAAAAAATATCGATTTTCGTGAAAAAGTTGATCTTTCAACCGTTCGAATCACAGTTGTTGTCCCAGCAGCCAGAATCGACCAAAAACTTCCTCCATTGCAAAATCTACAAATGTTATGGACAAGAATCTTTAGCCAGTGCGGTCTTCCAGATCACTTCTTTAGAGATCAGGAGCGATTCCATTTTTCGTCACTCGTACCCGATCGATTCAACTGAAACAAACGTCCTCAGACTGCCCTCCGTCTTTCTCCGACTTCATCCGCATTCATCCGCGGCGAAATTCATTCCCCAAACTCACGTTTTTTGTTAGGCTTACACCCAACCCCCCAAGGTCCCCCGAAACTCAGGTTCTGTATGAGCACGGTGACCAACGGTCAACGCACGATCCTCGTTGTTGATGATTTTGACGATACGCGTCTCTTACTGCGTACCTGGCTGGAACGCAGAGGGTTTCGTGTGGTCGAGGCTGAGAATGGAATTCAAGCGATAAATCAGGCCGAAACCGAGTCACCCGACTTGATCATCATGGATATGCAGATGCCGCAGCTCGATGGCCTCTCTGCCACGAGGCGGATACGCAATCTGGAGTCGATGAACTCTGTGCCGATTGTCGCCGTTTCGGCCTACGGCGCCGACCAGTTTCGCGAGCAGGCACTCGCCGCCGGTTGCAACGAATACGTCTCGACGCCTTTTGAACCGGCAACTCTCGAAGGAATAATTCGGGACCTGGTCCATCCCTGACGCTTAGTGCAATACGCGCCCGGGTGCGTATAATCTCACGCATGCTACGAGCCTTCTTGTTCCCACTATTGCTCCTCCTGCTGGTCCAACCTGTGTCTGCTCAGTGCACGAAAAAGATCAGCGAACTACCTGCGGCGCCTGAGTTGTCAGGCTTTCAACTTGGCATGACGAAAGAACAGATCAAGGCACGCGTTCCGCAAACAAAGTTTGGACGCGCGGATCATTTCGGGGTCTCTAAAACGACAATCAACCCCTATTTCGACGAGACGATTGATAAAACAAAATTTCAGGGAGTTCGAAGCATCTCGCTCGATCTTGTTGACGACAAGCTCACATCGATCTGGATCGGATTCGACGAGACGTACAAGGTCCGCACTACCGAAGAGTTTGTTAAGTTGATCTCACAGTCGCTGCAAGTTAACGGCAACTGGTCGTCTTATCGATCCAAAGGACAACAGCTGCGCTGCGCCGATTTTCAACTGATCGTAACTACCGTTGCCGGTGGTCCAAGTTTCCGTCTGCTAGACATCGGCGCCGAGGATCTCGTTGCGGAACGCAGACAAGTGAAAGAGGAGCAGGACGCAGCGGCCGAAGCGGCAGCAACTGACGACTCTGAAATCATCGCCGACAAAGAATCGAAAACGTACTACCCGAACGGCTGCCAGCCGGCCAAAGACATTGCTGAAGCAAGCAAAGTAACGTTTAAGACAACCGCGGAAGCGGAGAAGGCCGGCTTCAAAGCAGCGAAGAACTGTCACTGACAAACCAACAGGAGAACACAGCCATGTGGAAAGAATTCAAAGAATTCATCGCTCGAGGAAATGTGATCGACCTGGCAGTTGCAGTAATTATCGGCGCCGCATTCGGAAAGATAGTCACATCATTGGTGGAAGGCGTCATCATGCCGCCCATCGGATTAGCACTCGGCAATGCCGATTTCTCAAACCTCTTCATCGATATTTCCGGACAGCGTCCGGTCTCATTAGCTGACGCGCAGTTGAAAGGCCTGCCGGTTATTGCCTACGGAATGCTTATCAACGACATCGTCAACTTTCTCATCATCGGTTTTGTGGTGTTCCTGATCGTTAAAGCCGTCAATCGTTTGCGTGCTGCGCCACCACCGCCACCAAATACGAAAGACTGCCCGCGTTGCCTTACAGCAATTCCACTGGGAGCGACTCGTTGCTCGGCGTGTTGTGCGGATCTTCCTGTAACGGCGTAAATCTTTTTCACGCAAGGCGCAAAGATGCAAAGAAAGAACACTGCAGCTTTGCGCCTTGCGTGAAAATGTTCTGCTAGAATCCTGATTCCATGCGCGAGTGTCCCCGATGTGAATTCTGCTTCGAAGACACTGTCGAGATCTGTCCACAGGATCAGGTAAACACCAAGAACACTCTGCCTGGACCACGACTACTTGCCTCACGCTACCTGCTCGAGAAACGTCTGGGTCGCGGCGCAATGGGCCAGGTCTACCTCGCGCGCGATCAGAACCTGTTGACGCGTCAAGTCGCAGTCAAAACTGTGCGACCTGATATTCTCAGCGACGAAGACTTACAGGAAGGCGAAGCCATCGCGCGTTTTGAACGTGAAGCCCACGCGGCCGCGTCGATTCGTCATCCCAACGTCGTTGACGTTAACGATTTTGGCCAGAGTGCTGACGGCGTGTTCTTTCTCGTGATGGAGTACGTGCAGGGTGAAACGCTTTTTCACCTGTTGCGACGCGAAGGCACGGTGAGTCCACAAAGAGCGGCGACGATCATGCAGCAGGTTGTGGCAGGAGTGGATGCCGCTCACGATGCCGGAATTCTTCATCGCGATCTCAAACCCGCAAACATCTTTCTGATGCAACAGAAGCGAAAGACCGGCGGTGAAGACGGCTTCGTGAAGGTGGGTGACTTCGGACTCGCAAAGATCGTAAACGCGGATCGATCCGATGTGACTTCTGACAGTGGTCCAGCTTCGAGGGGCATCATCGGCACGCCCGAATACATGGCGCCTGAACAGATGCAACCGGGCGAGCAACTCGATGCGCGCGCCGACATTTACGCGCTTGGCACGATTGCATATCACTTGCTCGGCGGACGTCCTCCCTTCACCGGCAACATCACTCAATTGATCGCACAGAAGTTGACCCAGGCGCCGCCTGCACTTTCGAGTTTGCGTTCGGACATCAGTGCTGAACTTGAAGCGTCGATCATGAAAGCGCTCGCTAAGGATGTTAATGATCGTCCATCGAGTGCGACTGAATGGTTTGAGAGTTTTGCCGGTGCTGTGACGACAAGCTCAGATACAGTAAAGAGTAAGGACTCGAGGCTGGTGATCATGGCGCCGTCAGGCGCTGAGGTGTACGTCGACGATGAACGCTACGGAAGTGTCGGTCGTTCTGGAAGAGTTATTCTGACGTCGCTGGCGCCCGGTCAACACGTGCTTCGAGTGTCAAAGTCGGGCGAGGCGGACGATGAACGCGTGATCGAAATCCGTAGCGACATCGCCGAACAGATCATCGAAGCGCAACTGAAGATCGGTGTCTCGAGCAATCAGTTGTCTCCATCGCGCGGCGGCAGTCTCGACAGTAAACACGGTGGACACTCGACGACGCTCGTGGTCGTGATGTGTACGAAATGTCACTCGCGTTTTGCGGAGGGTGTTAAATACTGCGGCCGCTGTGGTAACACGACTTTTCAGCCCGTCTCTGGCGAACTGCCCGCGCCTCCAAAGACGTCAAGTAGCGTCACTTGCCCGCGTTGTCACCACGACTACGCAGCGGGCACGAAGTTTTGTGGACGCTGTGGAATTCCAATTGGTACGGCCGCACTCAATTGGCGCACACCAAAGCCGGTTGAGGTTTTCTGTCGCGAATGTAACACCAGTTATCCCGCGGGGACCAAGTTCTGCGGCCGCTGCGGCAAACCCATCAGGGCCTAAAAATACTTTCTTAGAATGTGGCGCCTCCTTGGAGTGCGCCGACTTGTCGGCGCTTTATTACCAAAGCGGTGCCAAGGCACCGCACTCCAAGGAGGTACGTGTAGCTGCGGTCGTTGATTAGAGCTTGAGAAGAGTTGAGCTTTTCCGATAATCTGTGCCGTCACAAATGAAGCGCTGCCCCACTTGCAATCGCACTTATACCGATCTCTCCCTGAACTTTTGTTTGGAGGACGGCACTCCGCTGGCGGCCGATGCGCCCCCGGTAGATCCCAACGCCACAATCCGTTATCCATCAGCGAGAGACACGGCGGAACCTCCGCCCACGGAGATTTATCAACCACCGCCGCCTGTCGTTACTCCACGACAGACAGCACCACCGCCACCGCCGACGCAGCCCCGACCACAATGGACACCTCCACCCGTAACAGCTGCGCCGCCGCGCAAAAAGTCGAATGCGGTCTGGTGGATTCTCGGCGGACTGGCCGCGCTTTTGGTTATCGGCGTCGGCCTCGTCGTGATGATCATCGCGTTAGCAAGTCTGAATTCAACTAACACCAACAACTCGAACCTAACCAACCGTAACGACAATCGCAACAGCAACGTTGCGGTCAACACCAACATCTCCAACACCAACGCGAATTCAAACGCTTCTCTTCCAACATCACTCGACGACGATTTCAGCCAACAGAAATGGAACGTCGGCAGCGGGCAGTACGGCCGCATCTGGTATGAGGACGGCGAGTATCACATGGTTTCGAAGGGTGGTACTTTCGTTGTGATGTATGCGCCTTCCGACGACTACAGCACTGAAAATGCAACCGTGAAAGTTACGGCTCGCAGCGTGGATGGCGAGGTGCCATCATCGGGCTTTGGTTTGCTGGTCCATTGTGCTCTGTCGAAAGCAAAGCAACTCGAAGATTACGGGCTGTTGATTTATCCAGGTGACGAGCCGGAGTATGAGATCGTCAAACATAAAAACGGCACCCAGTCTCCTGTGGTGACGAAGACAAAATCGAGTGCGATCCAGTCCGGCAGCACTCCGAATGTGCTCGAAGTTAGAATCCGAGGCACTGAGTTGTCGTTCTATGCCAATGGTCAGTTTTTGACACGTATCACCGACACTGAAAACTTCAAACATGGCAAAGCCGGACTCTACACCAGCGACATCCACGAAGTTGTGTTTGACGATCTATCGATCAAGCGCTAATCCCCAATGCAGGTCAACCTGAAAGTCACAGAGGGCCCGTACAAAGGCCGCATCTTTTCGTTTACTCAGCACGACAGCTTTTTGATCGGTCGTAGTCCCGACGCGCACCTGTGTTTGCCGAATGATCGGTATTTCTCACGTAATCATTGCCTGCTCGAAATGAATCCGCCGCACTCGTACTTGCGCGATCTCGACTCGACTAACGGCACCTTCCTCAACGGTCATCGAGTTAAAGATGCGTTTTTGAAGAATGGCGATCGAATTCAGTGTGGTGAAACGATTCTGGTCGTCGAAGTCACCGCGGATTCGAACGATATTTCTGAAACAACTCAGGATGCTGCCGTACCTAAACGACCTGTGCTCGTGATGGTCGAATGTGTTAATTGCGGTCGACGAGAACAGGCTCAGGCGTCGTCGCCTGATGAACATCTCACGTTCCTTTGTGAAGACTGTCGTATCGAGCTCAAACGTTCGCCCCAGTCCATTCCAGGTTACGAAACGGTCAAACTCTTGGGGCGGGGTGGAATGGGCTGTGTGATGCTCGCACGCGAGCAAAGCACGGGACGAGCAGTTGCTATCAAGACGTTGTTGCCTGAGTTTGCGGTCAGTGACAAAGCGATGCGCCGCTTCATGCGCGAGATCGACGTCGCCGCAGCGTTGAAACACAAGAACATCGTCGAGTTTCTCGATCGCGGTACGCACAACGGCGTGGTCTATCTGGTCAGTGAATTTGTCGAGGGGTGCGACGCGCAAAAACTCGCCGAAGAACACGGCGGACACCTCTCTTACGAAGACGGCATCTCGATCATCTCGCAATCGCTCGACGCGCTCGCGTTTGCACATGATCAGGGCTACATCCATCGCGACTTCAAAGACCAGAACATCCTCGTCGCCGGTCGCTCGCCGAATCTATTGGCCAAACTAACTGACTTCGGTCTGGCGAAGAGTTTTACGCACTCCGGAATGAGCGGTGTAACAATGGCCGGTGAGATGGCAGGCACGCTTGCGTACATGCCGCCGGAACAGTTGCGCAATTTTCGCGATGTCAAACCGCAGTCTGACATTTACGCTGTTGGTATGACCACATACAGTCTGTTGACCGGCACTCTCGCGATTGATTTGAGCAAGAACGGAAGCGTCAACGACACGATCCGGGCAATCTTCGAACAACCGGCCATTCCTCTGCGGCAACGGGCTCCGCACATCCCGCAAGCAGTCTGCGAAATCATCGATCGCGCCCTTGCAAAGGATCCTGCACAACGCTGGCAAAGCGCCGGGGCAATGCGAAATGCCCTCCTGCACTCAATATAATCGGTGAAATTCCGTGCAATCCGTGGCATAATCCGGCCCGAGGAGAGTTGTTTATATGAGGTCCATCTGGAAGGGTCACATACGGTTCCTGTTGGTTGCCATCCCGGTCCGTATCTATAACGCCATCGAAACCAGCGAAAAGATTTCCTTCAACCAATTGCACCGCGACGATTTTGGTCCAATCGGTTACGACAAACGCTGCAAGAAGTGCGACCAGGTTGTCTCTAACGATCAGATCACGAAAGGCTATCAATACGAGCCCGATCGCTACGCGATAGTCGAGCCCGACGACATCGCAAAGATAAAGATCAAGACGACCAAGGCAGTCGATATAGTCGGTTTCGTCGATCGCGAAGAGATACCGAGCACCTTCTACGATGCGCCGTACTTTGCCGGTCCGGACGGTCCAGTGTCAGAGAAGCCATATGCGCTGCTGCGCGAGGTGATGAAGCAGACCGGGAAGATCGCAGTCGGTAAAGTGGTCCTTAGAGATCGCGAAGATCTCGTTGCCGTGTTCCCACACGACGATGGTTTGGTGCTGCAAAAACTTCACTACCCACACGAGCTGCGGAAAATGGAAGATGTGCCCGACCTCGAGAACGTGCAGAAACTCGATGCACAAAAACTGAACAAGAACGAATTGAAGTTGGCCACGACGCTCGTGCAGGAAATGGCCACATCACTTTCAGAGATAGACACAGCAGACAACTACTTCAATGCGCTCCGGACTCTGATCGATTCCAAGATCAAGGGTCGGAAAGTTGTCGAGTTTGAACCGGTTGAAGAAGTTCCGAGACTTGATATCATGAGCGCGCTGAAGAAGAGTTTGCAGGCATCAAGCCGCAAACCGATGGTTAAGGCGCCGGTACCTGCGGAAAAGAAGAAACCGCAAATTACGCTCGTCAAACCTCGTGCAGCTAAGAAACGCAAGGTTGGCTAAGCCACTGAATTTCTTTTTTGTGACTTTTGTGCTTTTTTGTGGCTAATGAAAGATCAGAGCACTAAGGTAATTTCATTTCCCTCACCTGTCCCTTCAAAGGCAGATTACCAACGTGTCAAATCTTCCTATTCAGTCAAAGAGATCAAACAACTGTTCGGTCTGAGCGAAAAGACAATTCGCCGTTGGACTGAACAAGGCATCATCCAGGCTGCGCCGTCTTCGCAAGCACCCGACTTCGTTTACGATTTCAACGCGCTGACGCAGTTTCGTCGCGTGCGTGAACTACGCGCACAGGGTCACAGCATTAGACAGATCGAAGCTGAGTTGCAGGGGCAGTTGAACCTCTTTCGAGTGGAGACTCCGCGTATCACTCGTCTGCTGACTCCATTTGAAGAAGCCTTACTTTTACACGAGCAAGGTGATACAGCAGCAGCCGAGCACTACCAGGAAGCAATCAAAGAGGGCGACAACGTCGCGGAGGCTTACTGCAACCTCGGGATTATCAATCTGGAGCGCGGCCAGATTTCGAATGCGCTCGACAACTTTACGCTTTCTCTGAAAAACGATCCGCGGCACGTCGAAGCGCATTACAACCTGGCGAATCTCTACTACGACGCAGGCGATTTGCAGCTTGCTAAACTTCACTACGAAGCTGCAGCGCAGATCGAGCCGGGCTTCTCTCTTGTCTATTTCAACCTTTCACTTGTGTATCACAAGCTGGGGGATCTGAACGCAGCTTCGACAACGCTTGAGAAGTACCTGCAGCTTGAGCCTGAAGATGAAGATCTCGAGGTGCTAAACCGGCTCTTGAAAGCGATGAAGAGTCAGAAGCCATCGCAAATAAACTAGGAATTTCGGAAGCTTGAACGGTTTTGGTGGTGGTGGGCAGGAGGGCTGCCCACCTGGCTACTATCGGATCGCAAGAAAGGTGAACGATCCGGTTTTCGTAGGTATTCTAATGAAAACGTCAATCAAGCTGAGGTTCCAGATCAATCCTGAAAAACAACTGGTTCCGTGGTAGCACAAATGAGTTGTCCCGGATATAATTTACTCCCACTGCTTTCTCCTGCTTTCAGTGGATACCCGGACATTCTGAGTGTGTGCAAGGAGGTTCTCTATGGCAAACCCCAAATGCCGTGTGTTGTGTGTAGATGATCATCACGACACTTCTGAAATGCTGCAAATGTTGCTTTCGGAAGAAAACTACCAGGTTCACACTGCCGCAACTATGGAGGAAGCATGCCTCAAGGCTGCAAAAACCCAATATGATCTTTACGTTTTAGACAAGCGATTGCCGGACGGCACGGGTGTAGAGTTGTGCGGGAGGTTGCTGACAATCTCGCCGGCAGTGCCGTGTATCTTCTACACCGGCGACGCCTACGAGATTCACCGTCGCGAAGCATTCGCCGCCGGCGCTGCCGCATTCGTAGCCAAACCCGACGTCGAAGGTCTCATCAACGCTGTCCACGAACTTCTTGCAAACAGTGAATGCGCAACGGCGGGTTAGTTAGCTTGCTTGACACTCCAATCCCCGCACGTATAATTTTCCGCGCGTCACATAAGGGCCGATAGCTCAGTTGGTAGAGCAGCTGACTCTTAATCAGCGGGTCGCAGGTTCGAGCCCTGCTCGGCTCACCATTTATTTCAATGACTTGCGGCAGGCTGCACAGCCTGTCGCTTTTCATTTGTGACCATCTTGTGACCATTCTTCTGACGATGTTTCTGTCGGTATTCTGACAGAACCACGATCGCCCCACGCTTTCCTCGATCTGTGGCGTGGATGTACCTCATGGTTACGTCAAGGCTGGAACTCTTGAACAATTCCAATCTGAATTGAAATGCTATCGCTATCTCGAATCAGGGTTCACCCCGTTCACTCCCTGCTAATCGGGAGAATGTCAAACTCGCCACTGAGTCTAATATCTTCCGACGATGCTCCAGCCATTACTCGGAACCGTCCGGGCTCGACCACGAATTTCATATTTCGATCCCACAAACTCAAATCGGCCGGCGTCAAGATGAACGAGACCGTCTTTGTCTCATCCGGTTTCAAACTCACTCGAGCGAAGCCACGCAAGTTCTTCTCATAAGTCGTCACACTGCTCACAAAGTCACGAGTGTAGATTTGCACTATCTCGACGCCTTCACGTGAACCTGTGTTTTTGACATCGAGCGTCACAGTTACGGAGCCTTTAGCCTTTTGCTTTGTCGGGTTGATCTTTAGGTTGCTATAACTGAACTTCGTATAACTAAGTCCGTGCCCGAAGTAATAAAGCGCACCGTTAACTCGCGACTTCTCGCCTTCCCATTGTGCGTTTGGCTTCGTAGGAAAGTTGAAGGGGATCTGGCCAACTGTTTTTGGAAATGTCATTGTCAGTTTGCCGCTTGGGTTATAGTCGCCAAACAAAACTTCAGCGATTGCAGTTCCCCCTTGCGCACCTGGGAACCATGCCTCAATGATTCCGGGAACATATCTATTGACCCAGTTGATGCTCATGGGACGACCGTTCAGTAGTACAACGACTACAGGCTTTCCCGTCGCATAAACAGCCTGAACCAACTCCAACTGCCTGCCGGGAAGATCTAAACTCGTTCGACTTGCACTCTCACCAACCGTTTTAGCCGAATCCCCAAGAACAACGACTGCCACTTCCGAATCCCTTGCAGTCTCAACTGCTTCTTCAATCTGGCGCTTTTCCAGATCCGTCAGCGGCTCCGGCAACACTTCACTTTCCGGCCAATTTGGGCTCACGACTTCACAGCCCTTCGCGTAGTTGACCTTTACCGAACTGCCAAGCAAGTTCTGAATTCCCTGTCGCACCGTCACACTCGGAACCGCTGATGGACCATAGCGATACTGCACCAAACCGGGGTCGTCAGCGTTTGGACCAATAACCGCCACCGATTTGATTTGCTTGCTGAGAGGCAAAACGTCCTTATCGTTTTTCAGCAGCACCAGACTCTCGCGAGCTGCACGCAAAGCGATCGCCTGATGTTCTGCCGAGTTAACGATCCTCTTTGTCCTATTTGCATCTTCGATATATGGATGATCGAATAGGCCAGTCGTAAACTTCACGCGCAACACATCCCTGACGCGTTCACCCAGAATTTGCATTGGAACTTTGCCTTCTTTGACGAGTTCACGTAGCGGCAGAATGAAGTCCTCCGGCCTGGTGAAGTTTGTCTTCACGTTTAAGCCGGCCATGATTGATTGTCTAACCGCATCCTTCATGCCTGCGGCTACTGCGTGTTTGTTATGCAGATACTCGACCGCGGCGCTATCCGAGACGACATAACCTTTGAAGCCGAAGTCTTTTCTCAATCGTTGGGTTAGCCAGTAATTGCTTCCTGTAACTGGAATGCTGTCGTAGTCGTTATACGAACTCATTACACCCAACAAGCCTGCTTGTTTAATCGCGGCAATGAACGGCGGCAGCAAAATATTTTCAACTTCGCGAGGAGAGACCTGGGGATCTGTGCGTGCCTGCCCTTCGCGCGCGCCTTTGCCCACACTATAAACAGCAAAATGTTTGGCAGTAGCCGCTACCGTGTAGTTCTCTTGCAGACCTTTCACCATCGCAACACCGAGAGTTGATGCAAGGTATGGATCTTCGCCATACGTATCTTCAACTCTTCCCCAGCGCTGATCCCGTGCGACGTCGAGAGTTGGGGCATAAATATTTGTGTATCCAAGCGCCCGCGCTTCCTGGGCGGTGATCCGTCCGACTTCTCGTACAAGTTCCGTGTCCCACGTGTGTCCGAGACCAGACTGCGATGGAAAACTTGTTGCAACCGGAGCCGCAACGCCGCGCAAACTTTAGCAATCTGATCGACTGAACCATTCAACTCCAACCCGGAAGTGCAAAAGCGACCTTTCGGTTTACACGCAGGTGCGCGTTAACGCGCGTATCTCAGACCTCCCGCTTGAAGGTTTTTTTGTCTTCATTTTCCTAAATCAATAACTCCGGCTTCCGAGCCTCATAGAGGTAACCAGCCAGTTGGCATGATAGCGCCGGCGCAATTTCCCGAGTGCAATTCGAGGCGCAGGATCGAGCCTACTCCATCGTCTACGTACTCTCGAGCTGCTTTAGAACGTGCCCGCATTACCCACCGGAAGTGGTCCTGATTCTAGTCAGCCCGCGTCTCTCTCAACGTACGTTCCAATCTTAATGATCCCACGTACTCAACCAGGCGGACGCAGTGTCAGATCAGCTAACATCTTGTTGACGGGAATGAGATAGAATGAGATGCGGGAACCGGATAAAACTTCGACTCCGTAGCCTGAGGGGCTTTGCCTCAAAAGTCGGAATCCAGTCGGGCGCAGCGCCAACGGCGCAAAATATGATAGCCAGGGGCAAGCGCCGAGCAGAGCGAGGCGCGTCGCCCCTGGGTCCAAGCGTAAACAACCGTGAAGCTCTGAAAGAGCGCAATAATAGCGAAGATATTTCGCACTTTCAGTGCTCTCTTCAATTGGTTTCCGATAACCAGGGGCGACGCGCCTCGCTCTGCTCGGCGCTTGCCCCTGGCTATCATATTCCGCGCCTTTGGCGCTGCGCCCGACTGGATTCCGACTTTTGAGGCAAAGCCAGCCTGAGGTGGAGTCACTGAACAAGGACAGTAACGCGAACTTTCATCTAGTTTGCCTATCCCGGGCCGTAAGTGGGGCGGAATCTTATCAGGAACCCCGATATACATAGTATAGGACCAAAACATCAGGAGGCAGTTTCCCACAACTACGCCGTTTGGGAATCGCAAACGCAAGTTGAAGGAGAGCGAAGGACTCTCGAGTAACGGCGATCAACTGTCATGAAGAGGCGAATTGAAGAAAGAGAGTTGCAGAACATCCTTAGTCAGCACAAACGATGGCTGTTGAGCGGTGAAGAAATACCTGGTACCGATCGCGTTTTTAGCGAAGGAGGCGAATGCGCAGACTTTAGTAACAAAGACCTTCGCGGAATTGGCATAGGAAATCACGTCAGCCTTGACGGCGTATCCTTCAGGTCGGCTGATCTCAGAGGTGCAAACTTCTTTAACGCGAATCTCAATGGGGCTGACTTCCAAGGAGCGGACCTCGAGGGGGCCAATCTACATGGCTCCACCTTCTACGGAGCGAACCTTCAGAGTGCCAAGATTCGAGGAGCCACCTTTTTTAATGCCGACCTTCGGCGCGCCGATCTCAAAGGGATAACTCTCGAAGGTGTTGACCTATCTGACTCCAATCTTCAGGGACAAGGCTTCAGAGGCGCGAGGTTGCACGGGGCGCGACTTAGAAATGCCAACCTCCGGGAGACGGCAACTCATTCCGCAGGACCAGGCGCTGCGTTACAACAATCGTAAGCTGAACCGAACGTCCTTTACGCTTGATTACAAACTGCTGGGCTTCTGGTGTGGTCTCGTCTGTAACTGAATATCCCGGAGGGATAATCAAAGGAAATCCAGGCGGCGGCAAAATGATTTAATTCGGGCCCAGCGGATTGTGCGTAGGTGCTAACACTGAGAAACGAAATAATCATTCCTATTCCTACCGCAAGTTTATTAGTTGAAGTCACAAGCGTTCCCTTTCAAATGCGACAGGAATCAAGAACCTCATTTGAGGTGAGGCGAATCCGCGAAAGATCGTAATGATCGCACCTCGGCCACAATCGTATCACCATGCTTGCTGACATGCGTTGTGCCCTTCTCTAGTTTCGGTGTACGCAACTCGTCTATACTCGTTTAGATTAACGCGGTCGATGTAGCACCGTAACAAGAAGGTTAAGCTGTTAGGGCGGACTCGCCGCATTGTATGTGCAGTAGTTCGACAACCAGTGGCGCTGGCAGCAGTCCATCAGGTGGAAGATGCAACACCGCGCCTCTCGCGTGAAATATAGCAGAAGATCATGACTGTTAATCCGAGCAGTAAAAGCAGTACGAAAGCTACACGGCAACCGGCGCCAATGAGTGCGCCCAGCAAAGTAGTGAAGATGGGGGATAAGCTGGCGAACGTGTCAGAGAACGCGATTGTGATCCGGGAACCAGGTAAGCTAACCATCAAGGTATTTCCCAAGCGCCAGGAATACTCCGAAACGCCAGCCGAGAAGAGAGATGATTTGAGCAAGCCTCCGGAAGAGCTGACCAATCCACGAAACGTCGCCAAGCGCGACGACGTCGTTTTCAAATCGGCGGGCGTAGAAAAAGTGGGGGGCATATACTTGCGTAAAGATTGAAGTCTCGCCCAAAGCTGAGAAGTTAAAGCGAGTGAAGTTGCTGTTTTGGGTGGCCCCAGAGCTAAAAAATTTAGTCATCCGGACAGAAATGTTTGTGGCAGGAACGCCCGGAGGAGGGATAAGGTATCTTACCGAGCTTGAAGGTATTTCACTCGTAATTGACGAGGAATTGTTCCGCGTACCCCCAAGCTATAAGAAGGTGATGGAGCCACCGCCTACGCAAGAATGAAACGTCAAGTGGCCCATTGACCAGGAGCGCGCCTGCGAACAATCGCTCAATCGATGTCTGGCTCCGTGTGTTCTTTGAGCGACCTCTAACCTCTGAGCCTGGTAATCTACAGCAATGAAGCCGCGTGTCACGTCCTTTGCTCCACAGTTTCTTGTCGACGACCTTGAGCGCTCGATCGGATATTACAAGAAGCTTGGCTTCACCTTCGGTGAATCGTGGGATGGCTTCTACGCCATCGGCCATCTGGACGGTCTCGAATTACACCTTAAGGAAGCGCCGAAGAACCTGGACGAGCGTAGACACCGTCACGACAATGAGCACCTCGATGCTGCCGCCGGCGTAGATGGTATCGAAGCCTTCTTCAGGCAGTGCGTCGCCAACGGCGTAACGATTCTGAAGCCACTCACACCTACCGCGTGGGGTACGAAGGATTTCTATGTAGTGGATCCCGACGGCTACATCATCTGTTTTGGCGGCCAACCTCTGTGATCAACTGACGCGGTGAACGCGGGGATCACAAGCGCTCGCAGCCACGGACACTGTCAAAGCAGTGGCCTCACGTGAACCATCAATTCACTTGCGATCAAGCTCCACGGGAGTTTAGCGCCTTCTGGCGCGGGCTCTTCCTACGCTGAGCCCTTTAGTCACTTACCATAATAGTCACCGGTTGTGGTTGGTGGTTCTGCGCAGGTTTGCTTGCATTTTATTCAGAGAAGTTGAAAAAGACGTTACAGCCAGCAAGCTAACGGTGAAACTGTTGCGAAATGGATGTGGCCAGTTCCTCACTCAACTGGAACAGTTCTATGACTCGCCATTTCGCAACCTTCTTGAATTTTGTGAGCAAGGGTGTGTCGATCCATATCGAGGCCATTCGTGCTAATAGACGTCGCACTCATGCCATGGAGACGATGCGCCATGGAAATCAATCTCACCCATGACGGCTGGCGAGCTTCGTACTTCAGAGCGTCATGAAGCTCAAGCGAGATATAATGACCTTCGTCACGATCGTAGAGTTTGATTTTGCGGATATCGTCCCAACTAATAACTCCGACTTTGAGTCTTCTGTCAAACACGCCCTCGTCATCCAGGACGATACAGGGATCTTTACTTTCACCACGCACCACCTTCTACAGCAAAAAGACGACAAGCAGTCCACCGAGCACCCAAAGCTCCACCCGCAAATAGCCCAAATAGAAGTAAAGCAAGATCATGCAGCCGAATATGATCAATGTTATTTGCCACTTGTAGCTAGGATTAATTCTTATTTCAATGCGGGACATGTTGAGGACACCTTGGAGGAAAGATTGGGATTTCTGGTGCACCAGCAGGGCTCGAATCTGACCTTCTGATCCGAAGTCAGACTCCCTATCCAATGGGCTATGATGGCACGGGAGGAATGGTGCCACAAACAGACACAAAAGCAAAATCTTAGCCGCGTAATCTGCGGTTCCCTAAGCTTCGCTCGCTGAGACATCGACCTCCCGGCATGTGGGTGCAACTTCAACAAAGTTTTGGTCTTTACCTTCGAACTTCTTACCAGAGGAGTGTTCTTCGACTAAATAAGTGACATGGAAGACGCCGAGTGATAGAGTCTCTGGCAATACTCACGATTGGAGCCTTATCACATGGTTAAGATCCTCTCCGCGCTGCGTCAGAACAGCGTTCGCTGTTCCATACTAATATCCGTCCTCCTCAGTGGTGTGATATCTGCATCTGCGCAAAGCGACGTTGACGCAAACACCCTACTGTTGCTGCGCTTTGAGAATACGCTTAACGGCGAGCAAGGCGAAACGCCGGTTCAAAACCTCGGGGTAAGTTTTGAAAATGGAGTTTTAGGCCAGGGTGTCCTGGTTGATGGCTCGGACGTTTTGCAGTTCGCCACAGCGGGCAATTTCAACATGCCTGAGGGCACAATCGAGTTTTGGATGAAGCCGCGCTTTGGGAGATTCGACACTCAACTTCGGAACTTCTTCAGCCTGGGGTCTGGCGGTCCAAACAGCGACTTTGTTCTATTAAAGGATGGCGCTTTAAACTTCCGCTTCATAATTAACGCGGACGACTCTGAAGCCGAACGGTTTGCTTTCTTGATTTGGAATCCCAACCAGTGGCACCACATCGCCGTTACCTGGACCGTTCCTGGTCGCATGATTACTTACATTGACGGGTTCGAACGGATCAATCACGAGTCGACCAGCCAGGACGTGCTCTCTCCAATTTCCTCAGCCTTGAACATAGGAAGCCGTAGTGTTCAAAACAACGCACAATGCAACTGCATCATCGATGAGTTAAGAATCAGCAATATCGCTCGTACGCCGGCCGAGATTAAAGCTCGCATGCAGGCCGCGCTCCCAATTCAAAGCCTATCGATCAACCTGGCCACCAGAAATTTATGGAAAACGTGGCGCATCCCGGTGACGATTACGGGTACCACCGTTGTGGGAACAGTTAACGTTCCCGTCTCCGCGGCTACTTTAACCAGTTCCAATCCCAATGTCTTGATGGTGACTGCAGACGGCAAAATCGTGGGCGTAGGAGCAGGGACCGCGCTGCTGACGGCAACCTTCGAGGGCTTCCACACCAGCCTCAGCATAAACGTCCACGCGCCACTTTTAGAACCGCGAATTCAGACCATCAGCAATTATCTGGCGACTCCGGCTGAGGGCGCATTGTACGAGATGCCGGTGGTGATTCTTCGCTACCTGCCGACCGCGGACGGGCGCACTCTGGACGTGGCGTGGTCCCCGGATTTCTTTTCGCTCAACCCAATTCCGCTGGTCCAATTGGAGCAGAACCTGGATCTTTATGATCAGACCCTTAAGTTTATGCTTGAAGAGGGCAGCAGGTTCAGGGGCTACGGCAGTCAGGCCTCGCCGCCTTCACTTGGCTATCGGGTGGTCGCAATCATCACCGTCTATGAACCCACTCCACCGGGAAAAGCCAAAGTTGGGTCAGGACTTCTGCTTTACGATGCGGAATGGTTTCAAATTTTTGAGCGCTTTGGCATGCAAGACTATGTCAACAAGATGGGAGTGAAAGAAGTTTGGCTGTACTGGGGCGGAGTGCAACCGAATATTCCAAGCTATGACCCGACTATCCATCCGCCGGAGAACATGCGCGAGGGCTGGGAGTCGAACATGTCGAGCCCAACCACTGGCGACGTCTCCAACAGCAATCGCGACAACACCGACCTCCCTGTTTATGACCGGTCGTACATCGTTTACGGGAGAAACATCCGGCGCTTAGACCCAGTCACAATTCATGGGGACGGCCATCAGTTGGAACAAATGTTCGACGCCGTTAACAGGAGACAGACGGGTGATACCCAGCTTTTCTGGCAAAAGTTCGTCGGGTTCGCAGCGACGGGCCCATGGCAGCGCGGGCGTAGTGGCGACACGCATCATCCGCCGAACGCCGTCACTGATTACGACTACCAAAACTTTGCACCGTTTGATAGTGACATCATGGACTGGAAACCCGATGGCGGACAGACTACGCCCTTTAGCGCCGCGACTTACGGCAACGTGCCCTATAAGTTTCCGAATAACTATCTTCAAGGCTATGGCAGCTCTGCAATCGAGGCGAATTGGTACATTTTTTGGCGGCAGAGTTTGCCAGGATATGCCAACACCATTCCTTATGGTGCGAATCGGATGACAAACTGGTGGCACTTCATCGGTGATTGGGATGCAGCGTATCGCGCTGGACTGGGTTTGTATGAGCCGGCCAGTTGCACATTTTCACTTTCGGTGCCGAGCCAGAGCGCCTCGCCATCCGGCGGAACAGGCGTTGTTAACGTCAGCGCGGGAAGCGGTTGTCGCTGGATGGCCTCCAGCAACGCGCCGTGGATCAAACTTACGTCGGGCGACACGAGCAATAACGGCAATACCGTTGTTAATTTCTCGGTTGAGCCAAACCCGCACGGTTATCCCCGTACTGGAACTATCGTCATCGCTGGCCAACCGTTCGTAGTCACTCAGTCTGCTCCGAATCCCGCGCTGCTCAGTGCGGAGTCTTCGACCGCGGCCGTTGCTTTAGACTCGGTAACATTTGTGCGCGATCCTTTCTCCCTGCGAACGATACATAACTTCAGTTCAGACCAACGAACTCGAATTAGTCTCTTTGCTCTGAATGTTGAGTTGCTGCCGAGCGAAAACATTTCTGTTGTCAGCGCTCAAGCCGAAGACTCGCAACATAGAGTATTCTCGTTGCCGGTTGAATTTGTCGGCAAAGTACCAAACTTTGATTGGCTGACTCAGATAAACCTACGCTTGCCTGACGAACTATCGGCTGGCGGAGACATGTTGGTGAAAATCACTGTGCGAGGCCTGGCTAGTAACGAAGCGAAGATTAGAATTGCTCCAAATCAGTTCTAATCGGATAAAGTCTAATTGTCCAGTGTGGGGAACCATTTCCTGGACCGTCATAAAATACATACTTCCGAAATAAAAAATGGAAGAGAATACGTAACGATAGGCTTAGGATCTTTAGAAGCAGTTTCCCGACCCTGAAACCCGCGTAAAAACACTACAGACTCGATAGCTACTAGCAACTGTCCAGGTATGTTAGAAGCTCTGGAATTTATCTGCGGCTTTTTTTGGCATGTTGCTGCAATAGCATAGTTACGAACTGCTCTGAAGTTTGACAGTAGTCAGTGATTCCCGACAACAGCTCACCCTTCTACCACTGGGATCTGCCTCATGTTGAGTCAAGAGGGTGTAAATAAACCAATCTTGCTATACCGGGGAGATCAAAATGAAATCCACTTTACTACGATTAACCATAATTGCCAGCTTTGTTGTCCTTTTAACCTTCGCGACAACTATTACTAATCGAGGGGTCGGGTCACGAGCAATGTCTTCAATGGTACCAACCAATATGCTCGTGTAACCCTGCCAAATTCTGCGCCCTGGACCTCGTTGGGAGCCTTTAAGATCATGGGTCGACTTAGAGGAATGTCATCCATATCAGGATATATTGCGTCATTAGGTATTCCGGAGGTGAGTTTTCCATTTACTTTATTCCAAGGCGGAGGAGGTGATCCTGAAAGAATTGACTTATACGATAATCGCGATGCGATACAGGATTATCACGCCCCCGATACATTTACTGATGTTGTATTTAAACTTCAATACGACCCGGGAAACTCGCGGTGGACGTTGGAATCATGGAAAGCTGATGGCACTGGTTATGTAGTCACTACAGAGACAATAACCACAACTACCAACTGGAATTTAGGTGGACATTACCTAACCTTAGGAGCCAATTCTTATGGCGTAGGCCCGTCTGACGCACATGTAGATTGGTGGTGCTGGCAACAAGGAGCAGACGCTTTGGGTAGTGGAAATTTTCCCGGAGCTGAAGTGCCAACTGGAACTTTCCTAGTTAAATATACTTTTGACAATGATGACGGTGCGGACTCATCGGGAAATGGCCTTCACCTAACCCTCACCAACAACCCAACCTTTGAGAATACTCCCGGAGGTTCTGGTTCCGGAGCACAGATCTCCAGCATCAACGTCGCGGTGAACTGTAATACCAGTGCCTTGATCAACTTCAACACCGATGTTGCAGCACGAGCCTTCATCGAGTATGGAACGACTACCAGCTACGGGTCTTCCACGATTGATGATCCGGTGCGGTTCTACACGGAGCATGCGATTCAGTTAACGGGACTCACTGCGAATACCACTTACCATTTCCGTGTTAATGCGAACAGCAATGGAACAACGCAGAGTGCCGATCAAACCTTTACTACGGCGTCGAGCGGAGCTGCCTGTCCGGCCTTACCAGTTCAGGTTGATAGCCGCATGCCGGATATGACGGGGGCAGTTGAGTATGTTGTTAAGTCCAACTGCACTGGTATCAGTAATTGCTTTACAAATTTCCAGACTGCATTGAACACGGCGGGCACCGACAGCGGTAAGCGGTTTGTCACTGTGGATGCAGGGCTGAGCTTTACTGGCTCATTCACACTTCCTGCCAACACAGACGGCAATTGGATCATCGTCCGGTCTTCGGCTCACGCAAACCTGCCTGAAGGCAAGCGCGTTACACCAAGCGACGCCAGCAACATGTTTAAAGTGGTCGCCAACAGCCAGGTCGACGGTGCGATCGAGACTGCAGCCGGTGCGAACCATATTCGTATCATCGGAATGGAGTCGACCATTGATCCAAGCACTGCTGCCGACGCGCCTGGTGGTGCGATCATTCACAGCAACATCAACTTCAACAAAAATGTTGGCGGCAATTCAGCCAACCTGGCGAAGTTCATCGGCATTGATCGTTCCTACATTCATGGCCTTACCAATAAAAACAACCGCCGCGGTTTCTATTGGGAAGGTGAAGACAATTTCATCATCGATAGCCACATCAGCGAGTTTCACGACATTAACTCTGATGGCCAGGCGATCCTTCTGGTTACTGGAAAGCGGAACAAGGTTCTCAACAACACTCTTATTGCCGACGGCGAAAACTTTATGTGGGGCGGCACGGGACTGAGTGTTTCCGGGTACGTGATCGGTGGACTCGAGTTCTCACGCAACCATATGTATAAGCCCTGCTCGTGGAAAGTAAACGGTGGCTGCGGCGGTGCTTATGGAGGCTTTGATTGGAGAGAGAAGAATCTCTTTGAGTGCAAGACCTGCGCACAGCTTCTCGTGTTCGGAAATTATTTTGGCGGCACGAGTGATTCGCAGGGTGGCTTCTGGCCCGATGCGCAATCAAAGGCTATCAACATCAAGCTCGAGCAAAATTCTGCTGGTCCAACTACCTGCGATCTGATGGAGGACCTCACGTTCTACAAGAACTTCGGCAAAAATCTGCACGCTGGTTGGGACATCGTTGGGCGCACAGTCGGCGCGCAGTCATGCACAAACAAGCCCGACAGGGTGCTCGTGCGCGACAACGTGTTTGAACTCGATGCTACTACCTGGACTCCGGAAGTTGGTGCATCATCCGGATCCTTTAATGCTACGGGTTGGAGTCTTAGCGGCACGGAAGACTTGCAAGTAATTCACAACACCGTCGTTAATGCGAATCCAAGTCAAAGTTCGACTTGTAACAGCATCTATAGTGACGGATCGATGATTACGGTCGGCGATCCAGTCACGACGAAGTGGGCGGGCTTTGTGTTCAAAGACAACATCTCTGATTACCGCGCCTGCGGAGTCGCGGGCGGCGGGTGTAACGGATCCGACGCGACGTGCTCCCTCAACGGAGTATTCACCGGATGGGTTTTCACCAACAACGGCATAATGCGTGCTGCCGGGGTAGGCCCGAATTATCCTACAGGCCAATTATGGGTGACATCCTGGGGTTCACAGCTTGTTAACTTTAATAGTGGACTGGACGGGAACTACCGCATTGCGAGTGGAAGCACGTGGAAGAACGCAGCCACCGATGGTAAAGATCTTGGGGCAGACATAGACGGCGTGGAACGTGCTACAGCAAATGCGCCGACTGGTAACTGGCCCTCACCATAGATTAACAAACGGCTTGGCTTTGACAATCAGCGACTTGGGCTTTGGCTATTAGACTTCGGTTACGCCGATTCGTTAACTGAAGCCCAACTCGCGGGCTCTTATCGGACACATCGCATGGCCGGAGACAACTTCGAGACTAGAATGCTGCTAGCAACTATTTGAAGAACTGAGCATTTCCGTCGGTGGCTTCAGAAAGAAGTTGCTAAGATTGTCCAGTGTGGGGAGCGCTATTCTTAATCAAATTCAAGAGGCCACCCATGAACGTGGCCTCAGTTTTTTTAATTAAAGGCCGACGTCAATGCATGGAGTTTCCCGGTTGAAGTTCCGCCGTGAGGCTGAGATACCTAAACTTTCTTCAGTCCCGCATTTTATTTGTCTTTGTTGGTCCGACCAGAAATCATACGAACTGTCCACTCCCGGCGACACAAAGGGCTAAACGCCCGTGTACTCGTCGCAACACTTTGCTCCGCCACCCAACAATAGCTCACTAAAACTAGTTTGTCGCTGCTGGCATAGTCGTTGCACCATGGCCGAAACTGAAACTTGATCTCATATCTAATAATCAAGAGACCCATCCTATGGATACCTTACGAAATCTCCTTCTAGTACTCACAGTTTTTAACTGGATCAACCTTGCTGCATCCACCTCCAACACCAAGGCGTGGGCCACGTCTCGGATATCAGGCACTGAGTCAAAGCGTGAACAACAGTCCACTGAGAAAAAGGGTCAAGAACAAATTAAATTTGCGGAGGCCGAAACTCTTCTTGCAACCGCGCTGGATTTGTATCGCAAAAAGAACTTCGACGAAGCTCTCGCGAATTGTCTCAAGGCCTCCACCCTAAATCCGGAGGATTATCGCCCCTATGTGTTGGCGGGCTATATCTACCGTGAAAGGTGGAAATTGAAGAGCGCTTCAGAAGCGTTCGCTAATGCGCTCCGTCTGCAACCTAAATCAAAAGAGTTGTACTTGCTCAAGGCAACAGTCGATGAGCGACGAGGGGCAACCGAGGACGCGATCGCGGCATGCAAAAAGGCGCTTGAGCTCGATCCCAACTACGCTGAGGCGTACGCTGAGATCGGAGACGTGCTTCAATGGAACAAAGAGAGGCGATCAGAGGCAATCGCGGCATACGAATCTGCACTCAAAATCAACCCTCGTCTTTTCTCAGTGTATGAATCTCTCGGCCAAACCGTGCTACGCGCCGAAGATGAAAAAAGAGCGGACGAACTATTCAGGCAGGCGCTTGCCGTTGACCCGACGCACATGAGCGGTCGATTCGCTCTCGGCCGTTTGCTGGTCAAGCAAGGACGGTTGACGGAGGCGCGCGAGCTTTGGGAGGGCAGGAGCTCCGATAAAGACAACATTTCGCCGAAGTTCATAGATTTGCTGAAACGAGCTGAGAACCTGAAAAAAGCCACCGAGGTGCTGGCTCAAAAACCGAACGATCCGGATGCTCTTGTGGATATGGGATTAGCGGTGATGGATGGAGAAGTCTGGGTGTTCGACGGCCGCCAAAAACGTGCGATTGTCTATTTCAAAAAAGCGCTCGAGATAAGGCCGAACTATGCAAAAGCTCAATATAATATTGTCAAGGGATACATTGAGGTGGCATTCATGTATCGGGACGAAAACAAAACGGTGGACGAAGAGCTTAAGAAATTGAAGCAGCTTGATTCGATGCTGGCCAAAGAAATGGAAGAGTACCGAAAGAATTATGTGGGAGGACTTCGCCGCGGCGTCCCGGTAAATTTTGACCAATAGTTACTATTATGCTGATGGCTATAACTAATTAAGCCGGAGTGAAACCGGAGACGAGAAACGAGCAGTATGATTCAATGCTCTCGGTCCTCGATGAAGGTTAGCAAATATGGCTCGAAATACTGTCGAGCGATAGCACCTAATCCGCACAAAAACATAACTGTGCAAGACTTTTGCACAACTGAAAGCAAGTTCTCCAATTAGAAGACCCGGAAGAATGTTATTGGAGGATATCCAGGGCCCCCCTCTCTCTATTCTTACCCCTCTTTACCGAGCCTAATGGAAAGTTACCGAGTACAGACAACTCTAGGCCGCATGTTGAGCCTGGACGCGATGCGCGGGGGCGCGGCTCTGGCTGTCGTTACCTACCACGCGCTTGGCGTGGCGCCGCAAACAGCATTCGCCGGTTGGGAATGGTGGCTGCCGCAGATCGCCTATGGCTTAGTCTATTTCGCCTTTGCCGGCATTTACCTCTTCTTTGTCATTTCCGGGTTTTGCATCCACCTGTTCTGGGCTCAAGCACGCGCGGCAGGTGTGGACCATCCTCTGATTGACTTTTCCTATTTCTGGAAACGCCGTATTCGAAGGTTATACCCTCCTTACATTCTGGCTCTTACCTTGTATCTGTGTTACCTCGCATACAAAACCCCCGTTCACGTCACCGGCTTTTACGTGTGGGACGTGCTGCTTCACGCGTTCATGTTACACAACCTGGATATTCGCACCACCTACACAATCAACGGCGCTTTCTGGACACTCGCAATCGAAGAACAGTTGTATTTGGCTTATTTCTTGCTCCTCTATCTGCGCATTCGCTTTGGTTGGACCAAAACGTTGCTGTGGTGTTTGTCCGCGCGGATCGTCTGGCTGATTATGAGCCGCTATTTGAGTTTCCGCTTCGGGATTTATATTCCTATTGGCGAAGCGGCCGCGGCAAATTGGTTTATCTGGGCCTTAGGTGCGCTAAGCGTGGAAGCAGCTTTAGGAATAGTAAAGCTTCCGCAATGGTGTTACAGGCCGGCACACGCCGTTCTGGCTCTGAGTTGCGCAATCGCCCTGGTTCAATTGTTACCGATCGTGAATATAAGCTGGGTTCATGATATTGGTTGGCTACTGATGAACCCGGCGTGGGGACTCGGATTTTTCATCCTGGTGAACTACTCCATCACGGCAGAGCAGCGATGGCGCCAAACCTTACGGCGGGTGCCGTATTGGATCTCGGCTCTCGCATCAATTGGTATTATCTCCTACTCACTCTACCTGACTCATTCTTTCGTGCTGATGCACTGGTACTGGTTCGGTTTTACGCAATTGCACATTCGCTCAATTTCACTGCTAATAATGATCCCCTTGTCGGTCGCGTTTGCATGGTTGTACTTTCGTATCTGTGAACGACCATTCATGACGTCAACTTCCACGGTAAGAGCAAAACATCCTGCGGCAATAGAACAAGAGATTGAACTCGCCCGCGATGTCGCGTGACGTGCTTACAACTTTAGTTAAAGGCTCCCACCCTCAGGCCAATTACGCCAATGTGTGTTTGGGGGTTGCGATGGTTGGTACAGTCCCACATCACCGGTAGCGAGCACGCCGGCAAGCTGTTGAAATGTTTCTGAGCCGCTCGGCCGCTCCTCATCATCAACCACGTTTGGGTGATGCCATTCTTCCAGTAGCAGAATCTCCTCCATTTCTGGAAGGATGCTGACACGCCGTTCCTCCGGCGTCGCCAACACCTGTTCACGCGCGATGTCAGCGACGAACCGGCAAAGTTCAAATACCTGCACCCGCGGTTTCAATTCAAGTTCGATATCGTGGCGCACGTAGTCGGCTACGGAGGGCAGTGCGATAGCATGGACAGGAAAGACAGAGCGAAATTCGTTGTGTGGGTTGTTGGCAAGGTATCTCTCGTAGGTCTGGAGGTTAATGTACTGCTCCGGAGGATTGCGGTCGCGAAGCCCGGCTCGCGAAAGTCTGAATACTGGTGTCGGGTAAACCTGCTCGAGTACGGTTCGTGATTGTTTAATGCGACTGAAAGAACTGTCAATAGCGCATGTCAAGGTCTCGCAATTGCTTGAGGCTGATCGACGAACTGATCTCGAATACATGATTTTGTTTTAAGAAGCTCATGAGATCTGGTCGGTACGGTGACTTCTTTACTGGTGCGTTTGAAGTCTCGTCGAAGCCCGGGTAAATGATTCGCCCTTGATATTAAATGCCTGGTCCAAAAGAAAGCGATGGAACTCTTTGTGACGGAAACTTACAACCTCCAGGGAAGAAAACGATAGAGTAGCGTCATAGCTTCGATCTTCGAGTCGTTACAGTTTATTACCTCTATAGAGCGCTCCCCGATTTTACCCTTCCCAAGTAATACGGGATTCTTTTTAGAATCCAGGCAAAGTCCGATTTCTAAATAGAGGTAAAAGTCTAAGTCATCTAAATCGAAAGAGCGCGTTCCGCCATCTAGTTCATATGTACGCAAGGATTTCGGTAAGAGCAAATGAATTGACGTGTATTTCTGGTCGTGATCAGAGGCTGAGGGTAGTATCTGCTCAATGGTGATGGGCCTAATTTCCCCCGTGGGTGATAGTGCTTCCCGGGCGAATTCTCGAGTGTGTGTCAAACCCAACAACGTCACAGCAGAAATCGGGACAATTGCAATACCGGCCAGGGCCATCCTTCGATAGAGCTTGCGGAAGCGGTGTACACCCTGTCCTCCCTCAACAACTAAAGATGAGGTCCTGGAAAAAGCTACATAGAAACTAACGCCTAGCAAAGCAATTAAAACTAAAAGACAGAGACGGTAATTCCGAGAGGAGGATTCTGTTGAATCAGTAGAAAGAAACTAATAATGATCGTGGCGAACCCAATGGCACCTTTGATCCAAGCTGGAACATTTTTAAGTCCCGCTATAAATTTTTGACTTTTGGTCACAGTGCGTTTCCCTCCGGGTATTCAATAAACCCGTGTTGACGATGGCTGCTCCGCCATTGCTATCAGTTACATGTCGAACGAGAGAAAACGTGAGATGGCGGCTACACCGAACTATGTGCATCCGTGACACACCGCCTCGGCGTAGTTCAACGGAGCTCTTGCGATTCAATACTCTCTTCCTCAAGTAAAAGTTGTGAGTCTTAGCAGTTTAACGATACGGCTCAGCACCCAGGAAGCGAGAGCGCCGCGGACGGCTGTAGAGCGTGAACTGCAGACGCTTGTTATGGCAGCTTAGGTTACAGTTATTTCCGTGGAATGATCGTATGCTGTGCGCTGATTCGTTTAGTAAATTCAGGGTCAGAAGAGCTACCTCTCCAGACAATGCCTTCCGTACAATATACGCTTGAGTCTTTTAGCCACGCTGTGTAACTCGATCGACCTTCCGTGCGTTGAAGCGCCAGCTGAGGGATTACATAGTCAACCCAAACATCATCCGGGATGTACTCACAGGACTCCCACAGAAAGGATATCAAATTACCCAATCCATCATTCTCAATGCGCCCCAGTGGCAAGTACACATCGGCGCACTTGTCATTACTCTTGGGAGATAAGTCCGAGCTAATTATCACCGTGATCAATGCTGGCTGCGCATAGGCAAATTGAGCGACCTGTGCCGGATGTGGATCCTCAAACCAATGACTGAAATCGGAAAAAATCGCGCTTCCATCATCGAGTTGATACTTTCCAAGCCTGTAGACCGTGATCGCCATTATTAGTTTCAGGTAGCGGCTTATGCAGGAGATGGCGACGCGAAGTCCGTAGTGGGTGGAGACATTGCTGAGCAGGTCTGCACTAATTTTCTGCGCAGCTTCAAGTATTTTCCGGGCAATTTGAATAGCGCCCAGCTGCTCTAAAACAATTTGTGAATTTTGTTGGAGATCACTTTGCGACTTAACACAATTGATCAGTCTGTTGAGATCCGGCGCGGAAATTTCAAGAACCAGGTTGGTATTAATTTCCGAGGAGTCCGCTAGCGCAAATAGATCGCGCGTGAACTGTAGCGTATCAAGGTGAATCCAGTCGACTATGTGCGCTGAGATGGTTGGCCTTCTGGCCTGTTCAGGAAAAATCGGAGTGCTATGTGGCTCAGGCAGTAGAAGAATGGTTTGGCCTCTCTCTGGAGGCGTATATTTCGGCTTTGCGTAGATAACACGTAACAGTTCCTCAAGTTTGCTCTTGAAAGCAACGTCTGAACGAAAATCGATTAACGCAATTCCACTAAAAGCCGCCGGTATGGCATGTTCTGGGCCATGAGTATATTCACCAGAGCTCAAGATTGGAATGAACTTGGCTCGTTCGATTCCGGACATCAAATCGCCGGAAATTATCTGTTGTTCATATCCTACTCCGCCTGTCCGGGCGTCTGCTTTCCTGGCATACTCAGGCGTGCAAATGACGACACAGAAATCCGCGTCCCGTACTTCTTGTTCCATAAATTGGGTGAAACTCTGCCCGGGAGGACAGTGCCACTGATCCAAGCGGACTTCGACGCCAACAAAGGCTAACTGTTCCGCAACCTTGCGCACCCATGCCCTATGGTCTTCTGAGTCCCATGAGTAAGAAATGAAAACCCGTGGAGAGGACTTGTCCATTGCTTTACTTCTTATGTGTTAGCTGCGTAACAAAAGCGTTCTTACGCAGTGCTCGCCGCATGGCCGATCGTCGCGAGTAACGAAAACGATCTCCAAGTTTGCGGATTTACTCCATCTCGACATGCTGTGAGCCATGGAAAGAATCCAGCGATTTGACCTCGTTTCCTTCGACAGAGGCCGACTCCATTCTGCCGATCTTTGTTCGTTGCATTTGTAGCATCTGGCCTATCCGTCGCCGACTTATTTGGTGCCGGATCAAGTAACATTCCCAGATTCATAAGCACTGGCGGACCTTCGCCAACAATACGCAATTGCTAGCACCGGTCGATAGCACTGTCAATAGCACTCATCACACTAGGTCCCATACTTAGGAGGGCTGAACGAACAGATCCATTTGAGATCTAATTATTCAGCTGGTGAGATCTCAAAGGAAGGGCGTACTGCTCATTTATCCCTAGTGGCCTAATGCTGGCGCTGACCGGCGGGCCGTATCCGCCATCTGGTCCAACACTTGTTAAACACCCTCGAGGCCCCGGTGCTTTCGAACAAACGTAGCCTTGTCAATGCGTCTCACCGTTCCGCAGGCAAACGTCTTTCGCGGGTCCAGGTAGCCCGTAAACTCAGACACTAGAAGCCAGAGTTCATCGCCGCCGAGATCAAAGTAGACCGGACAGCGGCTACCAAGCCATACGGGGCGAGAGCGATTCCACTCGAAGGCATGATGTCCATTGGACGCATCCAGGATCCGACTCTCAAGCTCGGGTTCCCAAGGGCGAAGGTAGATTCTGTTCGTCTCACCATCTGACCTTCGGCGAAAGGCCTGCGGATGAACGAACTCAAGGTCCGTCCCGAGGTCGGTTGCCGGATCTGGCATCGGTTCCGTGATCGTGAACTCGAAAGCCGACCCGTTGATTACCCATACCATGGATCTATAGAAGGCTTCACGTGCAGCACGCTCGTCGTGGTCCATGGGGGAGTTTTGGAACTCGATAACCAATCCCGAATCCGTCTTCACGTCGGCGACATGCCTTTCTCCAGTCGTCGGACAGACATGAATGACCTCCTGCCATGAGATGGGAAACCGGCTTTTCCAGTGCCGATGCCAATCCGTTTCGTTTTCCCACCAGGGATCACAGCACGGCCGCGGCACGTGAGCCCAATGCCACCGGACCTTCTCGCCACACTTGGCGATCATCTGACCGTGGCAGAAGCAGCACACGGCGGAAGCGCCCGACAGCGCCTCAGATCTGGTACCTCCGATGAGGGCGAATCTCATCGTTCTTCGATGTGGCTAAGGTCGGAGTTGGCCCGGGCGCGCCGATTACGTTCAACGACGACTCAATAAATCAAGTTGGAAAAACGCCGCGCGCTCCGGTCCAACGATTGGTCACGAGAATCAGCAATGCGCCCTCTGGTTGAATGAGTTCTTGGGCTGCAACGTGGACCAGGCCTTCAGCGTATCCGAAGCCAGATTGTCGAGATTTGAAGCCTAGATACTGCCGCTGATGGCCTATTAAAGAGGTCTGTGCGCTCCTTTGCATCGGGGTTATGGGCTGCGCCTGTTACGGTTATTTGCAAGTAGCGCGAAGAGTGGCATCGACGATCACGCCGGTTGGTGAATTACCATTGCTCGGATTGTTGTTAGTGACCACCACATCCAGGAAATTAACCCCTGAAGAGAATGTCGTCAGCGTAATCCCGGTAGCAGACGGTCTCCAACTGTTGGCGCAGGTACCTCCGGGCACTCCTACGCATGAGCTTATCGGGGAGTTGTTAAAGTTAACGACAGCGTAATTGTCGGCACCATAACGCAACTTTAGTTGGATATTGTTATAGAGGCTGGGATCCAGAGCGAACAAGAGTCGATATGTATAATCACCAGGCATGTCTGACGCATACCAGTTCGCATTCGGGTTCGGCTTGCGCTGAATCCAGTTTGCGGGCTGGGTGGTATTAATAATCAGCCACCCTGGATTCGGAAAAGCGATGTAAGCCGGCGTGGGGGAGGGGTTTCCGGGCGACGAAGCAGTGAACCATTTCGCGTCGGGTTGGCCCATGACGCCACCCATAGGCGGAGTGCCTTTGTTGCCAGTGCTTAGATCTGTTTGTTTTGCGCTGCCCGCCACACAGCGTCCCAGCAACGGTTCGTAGGTGACTGCGCCTGTTAGATTGAGACCGGTGATAACGTGGTCGACATCCTCCGACACGACTTCGAGGCAGTTCTGCCCCACCTGAAATGCCGATTGGTACGTGATTGACAGGGGTGAGCCTAAATGACTACCAAGCACGTTCGCGCCAGCGCTCACACTCGGGTTTGGGTCGGTAAAGATCACGGTGCCGTTGAGACGCACTTCCCTGATTATGTCGTCGGCTCTAAGCAGCATGCTAAGTTTAGGAGCCAGGAAAGAGGCAGGCAGGTTGAAACACGATTTGTACGTGAAAGATCTTCGCTGGTTGCCAGTCAAGGCGAAGAGATGCTTATTTGCGGCCGGTGAGACCCACCTGCTGTTAGCGAGAGGCGTAGGCCAACTGAGGGCCCCGGCAAAGTGATCGACCACCGTAGCCTGCCGGGGCACATTCGTATTGATAGGATCGATAGTCACTTGCCAATCGGCGTCCGGTTGGGAAAGGGGTATTAGTTGCGAGGTGCCCTGGTTGAATCCCGTGTTGAAACTTATGGTTTGTGCCGTGATATCCTGCGCTGGCAACAGAATCACCAGTGCCAGGAGTAATGCTGGTAGTCCAATCGCCAACCGACCGCAAAAGTCCAATTTTCTATTGTGTACCATCTGAATCTGCTCCTATATGAGGTTGTCACTCCGAGGTTGATGTACATTGCTCGGCGAGGACAAAGTTGGGAAGCCTGCGAACATCCACTTGTATTTCAGAGTTCGGTAAATGACTGATTGAGCGTGAGGTTCATAAGGAATTGAGGCCAAACGCTCGAGTACGGTTCGTGATTGTTAATGCGACTGAAAGAACTGTCAATAGCGCATGTCAAGGTTTCGCAATTGCTTGAGCTGATCGACGAACTGATCTCGCTTACATGATTTCTGTTTTAAGAAGCTCGATAAGAATTATGGTCGCGTCGGTGACTTCTTTACCGCGGCTCTTGGAGGGTTAGTCGAAACCTGGCTAAATGATTCGCCATCGAATGTTACTGGCTAGCGAGCAAGCAATGCCACTCATTAAAACGGAGACTTACAACCTCACCTAAGGAAACGATATCAACATTGTATTTCGGCGGGTTAGTGACAAGAACCTTCATTGCCACTTTGCAGTTGGCGCCATTGGATATCTGAGGCTTGATAGGTCTGATAGTAGACCGCATCTATCGCATTTAAGCTGAAAATCTTCCAGGCTCGGTTAGACACGCAACTGCTTTTACAGTTTCCGCACAAGACGACCAGCCCCCACTCGTTCGGCGGGCTTGTCTCGGTCATGCGATCCTCTTTTCTTTCCTGACTTCTTATGCTTTTGATTTCAGCTCTCACGTTTGTCGAGTTTACTCTTGGCACGGAGATCAATTGCTCGCTAGTTTCTCGAAGTTCTGATACTCCTCTGAGGGTTCGGGCTTTGCCTTATTCATATCTCGACGGTGTTCGTACAGCAACTTGGCAGTGTATACATGGTGAGCCGCTGTTGTAGCAATAGATTTAGGTCAGCTTCCGTAAGGCCGATAGTAGCTGGGCAAGCCCTTTGCTGAACACACGGTCATCATTATCCCAGCCGCGAAAATCCGCTATCACTCGATCTCGAATAGTTTCACCCAACGTCGAATCCTCGTGAGGCCTCCAACCTCGTACGTAACCGTCGAGATCGATTGGAATGAGCAGATTGTCAACACCTTCACGGCTTTCGCGAGCTAACAGTTTCAGAACCTCGTCACGAACGCCCCGTCTATCCAAAGATGCCCTGGAACATACAAGTAGCATCCGATCATGCGTTCCAATTCCCTTGCGCACCGTGCTGTGAATCGGATCTCCCGGAATGGCACTCTCGGGAAAGAGAAAAAGCCGTTGCACACCGTTGGAATGCAGCGTCTCATACAAACGCCTGGCAAAGTGTTCGTCTGGACCGCCGTAGCTGATAAACGCGGACCGCATTAGAGAGGTTAGGGAGTTCTTTGGGGAACGAGCTATATCGATTGTGTATGATGCCACTACTTCCGGCATCCCAGCTCTGATGAGGAAATCATGCAAATTGCTACAATGAAGCGATTTGGAAACACTCAACCAGTCGATAACGCTTGGTGCAAAATGAATAATATCCGATGCTTCGCAAAACGCAGTAAGGTCGATGTCAATGAGGTACGTTAAGCCCAAAATTGTATTGTCGAGTTTCGTTCCGTCCAGGTCCGCATCGGTAAGGTCCGCACCTCTAAGATCACAACCAGTCAAATCAGCGCCTGCCAAGCGAGCACAACGTAACTGAGCGGTCATGAGGTCTGCGTTTGTAAGTTTCACATTCCGGAGATCTACTCCATTCAGCCGGCCGTAACCAAATTCATCGAAGTGTATCGATCCGCTAAGATTCGCTGACCTGAGAGACGCCCGAGTCAAATCTGCTCCAGTCAACTCTGCGTCCCGCAGGTCGGTCTCTGAAAGGTTCGCACCGCTGAGATTGGCGTTCGTTAGCTGAGCTTCGCGAAGATCAGCAAAATAAAGCCATGAATCTCGAAGATCAGCACCTGCCAGGCAGCCGAATCGAAATCTGATACCTTCCATACCGAGGCCGCTTAGGTTGGCGTTTTCAAGATCAGGCAAGAGCTTGCTAAGGGCCGGCATGTCCATCCAATAATTCCATTTTGCAATTTGCGGGTCTTCAGCTTGCAACAGACGAAGTGCTCGATCACGGGTCATGTAATCAATGACACGGCCAGTCGTCGTTATTACCCAGTGCCCGGTGTTTGGATCTCTGCGCATGGGTTAGTGTCCGCGCTAACTACCGCTAATGATCTTGCGGCGTTGAGACCGCGCATCGAGCGCGGTGGACAAGCGTCCCAGCATCCAGGGCGTGAGCAGTCCTATCAATCCACCGATGATCGTCCCCACGCCGACGCCCGGCGAAAGCAGCCAAGTTGGCAGTCCTAATGGCGTCCCGATAGCGAGGCGGATGGTTGTGACAGGTGTCTCTGCAATGATGCTGCCAGCTGCGCCTTCCAGCAGAAACACGTTGAACGCCACAGTCTGAGATGTTCCTGCCTTGCCCTCTTTTGGGGACAGCAGCCAAGTCCAAGTCAGTTGTTGATCCACAATGAGTGGGCGCGGCTTCAGTTGTTCGGGCGTCGGAGATATAACGTCAAAGCCGCTTGCTTGAAAATTTACGCCGACCGATAACGCCTTGTCAGCCGGCAGGGTAATCGGATAGCGGTACGCTGTCGTGCGTTCTTGCTCTACATGCTTAGTGATGCGAAAACGCAGGTCGATCGGGGTTGAATCACCAGGCCGCAAATGTGCCGGATACTCCGAGAGAATCACGGAGACGTCATGCGTCGCTCCGGCTGCGTCTGGAGCGGCAGTTTGCTCCGCCGGCGGATGCGTGAGCGTGATTTCTATGACCGAGGTGACAACGACTGCCAAGAGAATACTGAGGCAGCCAGCACCCAAGCGGAGGACCCAGCTGGGCCTCACAAGTTCACGGCGCACGCCACCCGGATAAAATGCTAGAACAAATGCAGCAAGAGAGAGAGCTGCGAAGATTACGAGAGGTACGAAGACGGCACCTCGCGCAAGTAGCGCCACCAGCCTTGGGTGATTGAAGACAGCCCCGCTCATCAAGAAGAGTCCCACAACGATGGATAGGCTCAGCCCAATGGTTCCGACAGCTTTCCGGGTCCGCGGTCGGGCTTCCATGAACTCAATGGTGCGGAACTTCCCACCAGGAAACACGGTAAAGAGAAGAAACATCAAGACGAATTGCAATCCGACAATCAGGGTCCAAATGTTGAGCATAGGCGGTAGCAATTCGGCAACTGCATGGTACGTCTGGCTGTAGAAGAGTCTCCGACCATAAAGCGTTAAATAGAGCAGAATGACTCCAGCGACGAGCAAAGCGCCGCTGACGATGACCACGGTTGTTCTAATCCACGAACGCCGCATTCCTTCTCCACTTATCGAAATAAAGTTTTTACATGCGCCAATCGACGCGTTCACAGCGGTGTGGCGTTTCGAACGATTGCTCGCAGTCCCATGTAACTTCCACAGTCACCGAAGTGTGAGAAGGCGAGCAGTATCTGAATCGCATGGTTGATTCACCTGGCAGAGTCTCGTTGCCGCCTACCGCGAGGATCGGCATTGAGGATTAAAAATGTCTGCTAGGCGGGGTTCGTAAGTTTTGCAAGGTATGGCCGACCCGCCTGAGATTCGATCGCGCGCAACTTATTCAGTTTCAGGGCGGCTGTCAATATTTCCGGCGTAGTTCTTTCTGAGCGAGAGTTACAGTTAGGTAACGATCGGCACTATCTACGACGGAATGGTCCTACACTATCGCCGCGAGTTGCTCCGTGCAAGGCATCGGTTATTCCCTTGCCAGCAAGGATCTAAGCTGGCAACACTTTCACTCTTGAAACACGGCTTGTCCGAGTTCCTACAGACCGTGTTTCGTCGGTGGAGAAACACGAAGGCTTGATCTCAGCATTGGACCGCCGACAAGGCGCTTTCTTTATGGCCCAACGCCGACGTTGTCACCTTAAGCGGCATCGCAAATGATCGAAAGACTGTAAAACTTGACCTCATGGCAGCTTAGGGGGCTGCGCGTTACTTCCAGCCGATTATGTCCATTGAGTTGTTATCAACCGAGTACAGCGTTAATCCAGCTCAATTCATATCAATACTTCTGACTATGATGACAAGTAACCAGCCCGTTGCGAGAACTGCTGTGATCTGTTTGGCCCAAAAACACGCCTGTTGTATGCGACGCATTACACTATTCTCGTCGTACTCGGCATCGGTCTCGTTTGCTTTCTCTACCGCTTTTCGGACAGCGTTAGAAGAGAGGTAAGACGCTACATACTGAACTGCGTCTATTAGAAGCGTAAGAACACATAACCCAGCAACTGTGAGCAGTTGTCTGTTCCCGGCACTGAGGTTTAAAGCAGCAACGTCCTTGCTTCCCGAAAGAAAGAGCCAAACTACGGCGAGAACGCCGACCGCTAACGTTCGAACTTGTGTTGATATGCGATCTGACGCAAAGTCCAGAGCCGCATAGATGTTCGTTAGCGGCACTTTCATCCGTTACCCTCCTAATAATGGACCAAAAGGTCTACTTCTTCTTTCTTGGTCCCGACCACCCGCTTTTCCTCGGGGCCTTCCCACTCTCCTTCGCCTCTTTCTTACTACCACCCTTTTTCCCAGCTTTCTTTCCGCCTTTTTTTGTCGCCATCGTTTCCTCCTTAGTGAACCGGGGTTATATTCTTGATTCGCATGGCTACCACGCTACTACGCTTAAAAACGGTAGCTGCGAACTCGTCAAACTCGTCATCACCATAAGTTCGGGTTCGCCTGTACGAACACGACATTGACCCGCGATTCTCTTTGGATCATCGCACATCCCTATACCGTGTGATGTTTTCGGCTATGCGATCTCCTCGCCGTTGATTGCAGTGAGGAAACAGCGGCGCCTGCACTGCTGTGGCGGGAGGGCAAGCATTGATCGAATTATCGTCTGCAACCAAAGATCCAACGCTGCTCGAGGTCTGGTTCGCAAACTCTACTCGACTACCTGCGGCCACCCCAGGCCACCGGTCATCGCCTCGTGGCAGCGGTCCCAAACGTTAGCTTCGTCGGCGTCATCGGAAGTAGCCGTTGAAATTCTCCTCACACGCCAGATAAGTGCCCCATGGTGTGTAACCCATGGCGCAGTTGTTTAGTGTGCCCAGAACCGTTCCTCCGGCCGGATCGGCGCTGGTTCTTAGTCTCGGATCTCCGGCAGCAGGCCCACCAATTGTTATAGGTGTGGAACCTGTGATGCGCCGCGCATATTTCGAGGGGCGCACGACCTGCCACTCACGCGGACGTCGACCACCCTTTGCTTGCGTGCCCAACGTTTCTTTGATCTCGATGATCGAAACGCCATGAGCCGCGAGGGCTTTGGCTGTTTTTTCGGCGGACCAGTTTGCAGTTCCATCAGGAAACAACAGGGCGTCATCCATGTACTCGTTGTTCTGAACCAGCAGGCCTCTCTGCGAACCCTGAATTGGGAAATAGACCACGCCGTCGTTGTGCATGCCCCACTGCTGTGCTTGTTCGGCGGCAGTATTGCTTGCATCCGGTTTGAAAGCAGGTCCATCAGACACGGGATCCCCCCACGCGATCAATACCCTGGCGGTGTAGCCTTCCGGAACCACACGTATCTGCTGAAGAAACGGGAATGGCGCTAAATCCCAGAAGCGGCACAACAGGTGAGGCGTGGGCCGGAACCGCTCGCAACAAAGAGCTGATCCCTCCGATAGACATTGCGCCAGCGGCGGCTGCTAGTCCGCCTTCAAGGAAACTTCGCCGTGAAAATCGGGCTGCAACTATCTCCTGAAACGTCTTGTTGTCAGATGGATTGCTAATACTCTCGTCATCATTGTTAGACATCGAAATATTCTCTTCCTTTCGCTCTTTGCAAAGTGATCCGTTACGCAGGCGTGTTCAACGGCGTGCGTTACACAGATGAATGGATGGGTTGCCGATCGCTGAGTTTAAGTGGCGGCGATTAAATCGATGTGTGCGGTTTATTAAAGCAATGTAAGAATCATGTTAATGAACAAGTATTAGACACCTAAAGGGCTAGCACGAGGGTTCTTCGCAAAGAGTTTAACTTCGCGCATGTAAGTTAATCTCAAAGTAAGAATTTCTTAATCAGAACCTCACATTAGTGGTCCAATCTACTATCAAGGTTTCCCTATGAACTACGACTCGGAGCGATGGAGGTAAATATGAGTGCAGCAACCCTGAGGATCCCGCCGAGGATTCGCCCTGGGTTGCCGTTCAACTCCAAGGGCATTTCCTCACTGCCCAACCTAAACGGGAACCTCTCCATTCGCATTGCCCGTAGTACTGAAGACATCGAAGCAGCCTTAAAGCTGAGATTTGAAGTGTTCAACCTCGAACTCGGTGAGGGCCTGGCATCTGCCTTTCGCACCGGACAGGAACGCGACCACTTTGATTCAGATTCCGAACACCTGATTATCGTCGATCGCCTGCAGCGTCGCGTGATCGGCACTTTCAGATTACGTACTTATGAGATTGCAAAAACGGCCGCGGGCTTTTATTCATCCCAGCAATTCGACCTTAGTGCATTACCGCAGGAAGTACTGGCGAACGCGATCGAGGTGGGACGCATTTGCATCGCCAAAACCCATCGCCACACGGAAGCACAGATATTACTGTTGAAAGGCCTGGCCCTTTCGTTGTTGCGGAAAGACAAAAGATTTCTTTTTGGTTCGCTTTCCCTCTCTACCAGAGACCCGATGCAGGCTGGTCGCATATTTGAACAATTGAGCAGTGAAGGACATCTTCATCCGCAACTGCGAGTGGCGCCGCTACCCGGTCATAAGTGCCTCTGGTACAAATCGTCAGAAGGTCTGGGGAATGAGATCACAGTATCAAGCTGGATCAGGATCAGTCTGCAATTCGGCGCCAGGCTGTTTGGTCCTCCCGCTTTCAATCGTCAGTTCAGAACGATTGATCTTCCCTTCTTTTTAGACGGCAAACAACTGGACGAAATTGGTGGTCCAGTTTCGCTGTAACTCGGTCCTCGTTTTGCGCGGATTTAGCACTGCAAGCATGGCGGTCAGTACTGCAGGAGACTCTTTGACATGATTTCACGCGAAACCCCGTTTGTGCCAGCAACTAACAATGCGTGAGTTCATCGATGCGATCACTTACAGTCTTGACAGGTGAAGAGGTTTGAGGGCTTCACTCGATTCGCACAACCCACCGTCGGTAATACTTCTCGATCTGGTCTTTTCAATGACGGAATTTTCTATTTGTCCACTTTCAATAAATTTTTGAGCGCCAGACCAAATGTCGAAAAAGCGTTGACAGCAAGATAGCTATAGCAGCGATGAATCTGTAATCTATCGAACTCTTATAGAGGCTATCACCGGCGAGGATTAAAAAGAACAGTGCTGCGTTAACGGTGCCATATAGATAAAAGAAATGTGATTGTATATGACCTACAAACCAGTAGATTTCTTTAAAAGGAGTAAATACTCCACCGGCTACTTGGCCTTTTCCGCCAAAGTTGCTTTCCTTAAGCGGATCGAAGCCGATTACAACCGAAGTCTCTTCGATGAACACGTAACCGGCACGCCGACGTTCTACATAAACGAACTGCGCTACACCGGCGCGACTGACGCCGAGAGTCTGGTGGACGCGATCGTGCAACCGACACTGAAGGACGCATTCAATTCCGAGAGGCCCGGCGGAATCAGTGGGGCGCTGAGTAAACTGCGTCGCCGCGGCAATAGCGAGGGAGTCTCAAATGAAAATGATCACCCGTGCAGTGTATAGGGTCACGGCAATTCTGGTCTTCGCGCTGATGACTTATCTTCCGGCTCAGGCGCAAAATCGGATCGAAGGTCGGTTCGCTAACGTAAACGGCGTTAGACTTCATTATTTGGTCGCTGGAAAGGGCCACCCAGTTATTCTGCTGCATGGCTACGCCCAAAACAGTCACATGTGGCGACCGCTGATTCCTGAACTCGCGAAAACTCATACCGTACTCGCCCCTGATTTGCGGGGGTTCGGCCAATCATCAAAGCCGGCTAATGGCTACGACAAGAAGACGATGGCGCAGGACATTCATGCGCTGGCCCTATCACTCGGATTAAAAAGCGCGACCGTGGTGGGCCATGACATCGGACTAATGGTCGCGTACGCTTATGCCGCTCAGTACCCGAATGAAGTTGATCGAGTAGTGCTGATGGATGCGTTTCTGCCAGGCGTTGGCGACTGGAAAACGGTTTGGCTGCTACGAGACCTTTGGCATTTTCACTTCTATGGTGAGACTCCCCTAAAGCTTGTGACGGGCAGAGAACGGATCTACTTCGAACATTTCTGGAACGACTTTGCTGCCGACCCAAAGCATTCCGTCCCTGAAGCCGATCGGCGCTTTTATGCAGCTTCCTACGGGCAGCCCGGAGCAATGCGTGCAGGCTTCGAAGTGTTTCGTAGTTTTGAGCAGGACGCTAAAGACTTCGCTGAATTCGCGCAGACAAAACTCACTATGCCGATGCTGGTCCTGACTGGAGAGAAAGCATCCGGAGACTTCCTCATTGAACAAGCTCGTCTGGTTGATTCGAACGTGCAGGGAGTCGTCATCAAGGGCTCGGGCCATTGGTTGATGGAAGAAGCGCGAGGGCAGGTTATTCCTGAGCTCGTTGCTTTTATCAATAAATGAAATTAACGAGGGAGATGAAGTGTCCGGACAATTTCATGCAATGCCGGAACCCACTCGTGCGATTCGGAATTGACGTTGAACCAGATGGTTAAGCTGGAATTGAAGCTACAGCAGCAACATGGAAGCGATCGCTTGCAGGGAAATAGGTGCGTCGCGAGCTAATCAACCTTGCCTATATTGGCGCTCTGTTGCCGGCTTCCCCGGTCCTGACTCTGGGAGTGGGATTAATTCGCGCGGCACGATCGTGAGGGGTGCTCTTTACGGTATTGCGCTGTTAGTCTCTGCAGTTCGTTATGAACGCGTAGCACTATCTCTTTAAGCTCTTTCAACTTCTTGGAGTCTTCTTTACGATCCAGAATCGCCGCAGCTATTTCGCTGCTTAGGTCGTGGGCAACGGACACAGGGTCTCACCTCTTTTTTGAGAGTGGCGGGATGCTAAAGAGCGAGCGATGATCAGTCAATGCCCTATGCTGCTTTTGTAACTTCTCGTTCAGACGGATCGTAAAAATAATCTCTGGACAATAAAAGGTGCATTGCCGGCCTACGCCAAAACGGTACACAGTTCCGTAATTCGCGCGACTTCACCGCCGCTCGTTCGAATGAAGACATGGATCTTATTTCCGATCGAGCGCAGAAACTTGGTTTTTGTCGTTTGATTGTAAAGTAGAATTCCTTAATTCACTCAGAGCGAGTTAAAACGCCTAGGAAGTGTAAGCGATCGGCGCGCTATGGGTATCGAATAAGAGGGAGCGAAAGTTCTCAGACGGAATTTAAGCGAGTCGCCTGCGAACTGATGCACTTCACGTGGCAACGTTCGTGCAACCGACGTCGACAGAAGATGCCCGCGGGCGGGAGCAGTTCACACAACGCATCCCTCACCTTTGTCCACGAAAATCCCTCAGTCAGTGGCTCATCTCTTCCGTCCGTACTCGCTGCATAGTTTCAACGCATACGCCACTACCTGGTCCAGCGTCATTTGTTTTCCCAGTGCATAAGCCTGTGCGTATCCCGCAGGACCTAAGCTTCGCCTGGTACCTGTCTTGATTAACTTTATTTCTCGTCGCCAATCTGGCGCGACGGGTAGGTGTCGTTGATTACGTTGCCACTCTTCGGCGGAGAGTAGAGTAGCGGCTATTTCCCATAGCTTCTTACGTGCGCAAAGCCAACTGAAAGCTAACAGCGACCGAATTTTCCCGTCAGCATCTTGATTCGTTTGAAAGCGGGTTAGACTTTCTGCGAGGCTGTCGTACGCGGTTTCGAAGTTGCCCCTATCGATTTCTATTCGCCCCTTCCAATGTAATCCCCATGGTAGCCAGCTCTGTCTCTCATCGGTCCGAAGCATGTCAAGGCTGTGGTTTATCAACTCGTCAACTTCCGTCTTTTTTCCGCTCTTGTGCAGTACAAATGCCAGGTAGCTTCCGGCTATGGGTACAAAGCCTCGATCACCCACTTCTTGACTTAGCTTAAGACTCTTTGTTGCAAATTTTCGAGCGGAAATAAGGTCGTCTTCATCAAGTGCAACAACGCATAAGTTCAAAAGCACGGACGCCATGCCGCGCTTTTCTTTTAGTCGTTGAAACAGGTTCAAGGCTTTCGCCTGTAACTCGCGAGCCTCGGGCAATCTGCCTTGAGCTTGCGCGATCCTTCCGAGATTTTGCAGCGCCCACGTTTCTTCCCATTGGTCTTCGATGAGCCGACTTAACTCGAAATGCGTTTGCGCAATGGATCTTGCCTGGCTTAAACCTGACTGCCTGACCGCGGCTCGTCCCAAAACACGCATCCAACGTTTGGCAAAGCTCTTAGTTGCTGATTTCAACGCATCGTTCAGCGCTTTCCGTTCTTCATTGAGCTGGCCCAGTATGTTCCAGAAACCGCTCAAAGCGTAGGCGAAACGCAATGCCGTTTCAGCATCATTTTCCAGGGACCACGACAATGCAGCCCGCATGTTGTCCTGCTCTGTCTTGAACCATTCCATGTGTTTCCTGAGGTGCGTGCCACCGAGTAGTGGTTCAACGGTCTCAGCCGCCGCAAGAAAGTAATCGGCGTGCCGGCGCTTTGTAAGTTGCTTCTGACCGACGCGGCGATCTCCGTCCCTCAATTTCGAATCCGCGAACAATCGCGTCAAATCCAGCAAGCGATAGCGCTTCGTGGTTGAGTCGTACAATACCAGACTCCGCTTCACCAAATCCGTGAGCTGCGCGTGATTAGGGTCAGCGCAGACCGCTTCTTCCGCTGCCGCGTTGAATGTACTGGCAAATACCGACAACGACCGAAAAACGCGGGCAGCCTCTGGCGCGAGCTGCGCGTAGCTAAGATTGAAGGACGCTAACACACCGATCTCAACACCTTCTTCACCAATCCGTTTTAGGCGCTTACGTTCGTCTTTTAATTGCCGTAAGTAGACGGCTGGGGGAAGGTCTGGCGTGGTAGCGAGCAGGTTCCCCGCTGCGCGGATCGCCACAGGTACGTAATCACCAAGCTTACAAATCTCTTTCGCGGATGATTTGGCGTGAGGCGCGATCTTCAATAATAGTTCTTGGGCTTCTTCCTTCGGCAGAGGATCGAGCGGAAACGCCGTCATTCCTGGGAGAGTAATGGCTTGCTGTGCCGTCACAAGCATTGCACAACCCGCCGGCGGTATTAGCGGACGCACCTGCGCGGTGTCGATAGCGTTGTCGAACAGCAGCAGAACGCGTTTGCCGTTCAACTGACTGCGATACAGTTGCGAAAGTTGGTCCAAGTCTTCAGGCAGGCTCGCTCCCGGGTGAAGGAAAGCGCGAACGCAGGTAGCCATCACTTCTTGCGGTGAACGTGGATTCTGATCGGTGCCCTTCAGGTTTACGAGAAACTGTGCGTCGGAGTAATCGGCTGTGAGACGTGATGCTACCAGCAGAGCCAATTCGGTTTTGCCGATGCCCCCCATACCGCTGATGCTCGTGATGCGAGCGCGCCTGTCATCACGACGCAAAGCAATGATCAGACTTTCGGCCTCCTGCTCGCGGCCGACGAAGTCTCCGACGGGCGCGCGAAGCTGATGCAGCGCCGCTGTCATGTTAGTGGGCGGCGGAATCTCGAGGTCGCGGTAGTCGCTCGCGCTGGTCAGCTCTTTTGCTTTCGCCGACGCCCTTGGCTTAGCGCGGTTGTCCATATTTTGAAGAACCACAATGAGGTCGCGCCGCACGAGATCAATCAAGTGTTGTTTGTTCTTGTATTTCTTTACAAGGCCGAGCTTCTCGACAATGCCTTTGAACTTTATTACTTTCCTTAGTTGGTCAAGCTCCTGCGGCGTATTTGGAGCGATGTTTCTTTCCTTGAAGTAGAACAGAATCCGCCGGGTTTTGGATTCCTTCCACCTCGTATAGGCAGTATGAAACTCTTCCTCCGTACCGCCCTCGTATTTACCTGTTGGGGTGCCGAATCGACGCCCCATAACGCCGATGAAGATATCGAACTTGCCAATTTGATCGAGAATGATTTGTTCCGCACGGCCCATGTCACCGGCTACGTTTTCCCACGTCAGAAACTGCAGCACTAAACCACGATCGCTGGCCACGGTTTGATTTAGCTCGTCGATTACGTCGCGCAGAGCTTCGCGATGATCGGCGACATCATTCGGGGAAGCAGCGAATATCCTGAGTTTTGTAAAGCGGTTGGATTGCACCGAGGATTACCTAAACGCTGAGATTGGCGTTCCTGACCGGGTCAGAGCCACAGATCCACAATCTGGGACGTGAAGAGTTTAACGCCGTCACTGGGCAGACAATGCTCGTAGCCTGTGCACTGGACGGTAATGAGCTTCTTTAAAGATCTGGCTCGGCGAAGTTACGGCTGATGCCACAGCGCGGTCACCGCTCGTGAAACCCGTCCTGTGAGTTCTAGGACTGTCACATTTTATTCTGGGGAACTGTAAATCATGCCCCCGAGATTCTGGACGACGGGCGGTGCCGCGTAGACGGTACTCCATTTGAAATGTGGCGTGGCAATGCTGCTGCCGCTCTGTTTTAATTACTGTTGAGGGTATGTTTTAAAAGCTCGCCTCACAGACGAGAGTTTATGTTCTATTAGAAATCAGAGGTCACAGCAAAGGTCACGTATGCGTTACCGCATGACGGTGGAACAAGGCCCTTGCAGCGAACTCGTCGCTGAGCGCGTCCCTCAGGATCGGGTCGTCGACGAGAAACGATTGCGCAGCGTCGTGCACCCTGTAATCGACCGTAATAGTCGCGCAACCTGAGGGCAAGCTCACGACCGTATTGCACCGAAGCGCTCTCGCGGTTCTCATCATCGAAACTAAGATCAACAAGAATCATGTCTTTGTTCTGACACTTATCAAGTTTCTCCAAAGCGCGTTCGAACAGAGTCTCACGCGGATGAGCCTCAACCAGAATTCCTTACGATGTCACAACTGTCACTAACCTTCCTCATCGTTGATAGGTAGATAAAAATCTCAAACTGTCCGTTGGCTTTACGTCGCCAAGTATTTACATTTCTTAACCTTGTTAGTTTCGAGTGTAATGCGGAGGGTTGGTGCGCAGGGAAAATATAGCCGGGGAAGTGGTCTTTAGTATTGCTGCCGTTGGACGCTCGAAGGCCTGACAGATCAGCAAATCGATCGCATGGTGGAGACCAACATGCTGGCGCGATTCGTACGACCAAAGCTTTCATTCCTCATTTCAGAGAGAAGCGGGCCGGACTCTTTATCATTACAAGCTCCCTCGGCGGGTTAATCTCTCTTCCATTCAACTCAGTCTACCATGCAACAAAATGGGCGCTGGAGAGCTTGGGTGAAAGCATGGCATTTGAGTTAGGTCAGTGGGTATCGGTTTGAAAATCGTGGCCGGGTGGAACGAAGACTGACTTCTTTACGCGCTCTTTGACACGGGCCGACACAAAGCTTAGGACAAATTGGTGGACAAGATCATGAGTGTTATCACCGATCCTAAACAGATGGAATTGCATTCGACTCGGGCCCAGATTGCTGAGGCGGTGTACGAAGCTGCGACTGACGGCAAAGATCAGCTTCGTTATGTCGCGGGTCCAGACGCGAGGCCACTTATGCAATCTGTGGATCTGCTTTGGGACGTGATTAGAAGCGGGTCGATTGAGTAATCACCCTACGCAAATGATTTTGATGATCGTCGCCCCATTTTCCCAACGCAGTTATTAGCGGCAGCACGGTTTGTCCCAACGCGGTTAACTCATACTCGACTCTCGGAGGCAACTCCGCGTAAATGGTCCTTGATACCAGCCCGTGCTTTTCTAACTCGCTCAATTGAACATTCAGTACCCTGCGCGTTGCTCGCGGAATTTTTCTCTGTAGATCTCCGGGACGCTTTGCGCCTTCGGAAATGAAATACAGAAGGTGTATCTTCCATTTTCCGTTCAAAACTTCCCTGACCAGATCGAGTCCGCAGTTCAGTTCGATTTGAGTCTTTCTCTTATACATACCGAAACGCGCGCGCCAAACCAAGAGTATAAATCGGACCAGGTTTATGCTATTGGGATAAATTTATCCACTACTGTATTTGTTATCCGTATTGTATGAAAGTCCGGTGTGCGCGACAATTTCCTCGAAAACGATAATCACAAATAATCATCGAGGAGTCGAAGGATGAAAGTTCTGGATCTGCCGAACCCAATTGCTGACTATTTCGCGGCTGACGAAGATGGCGCTGAAACGTTATCTCAGTGCTTCACCGAAGATGCAGTCGTAAAAGACGAAGGGCAAACCTACAATGGTCGCGCTGCAATCAAAGAATGGAAGGCCCGCGCCTCAGAAAAGTATCAATATACGAGTGAGCTCTTGGCCCTGGATCAAGAAGACCGAAAAGCGGTGGTGACGAGTCGTCTAACCGGTAACTTTCCAGGCAGCCCTGTGAATCTTCGCTTCTTCTTCGAACTGGATGGCGAAAAGATCAAATCGCTGGAAATCATCCCCTAAATCTGAAATTGCTTTGCTCCCAAAGTCGTAAGATGGGTTGCTAATGGGGCGATAGTGATAACCGTAATCTTAGCCATGCTCGGCTTGGCGCCGTTGAAGTTCGCGGGTGTGCTCATGGGCTTTACTTCTGGTTATGCAGTGCGTACACCGCCGTTGGGAAAAGCGCCCCCACCTTCACGTTCCGGGGCCACGTGAATGCCGGCAATCAACGCGTGCCTTCCTTGGCGCTTGACGTCCCTACTGTTGGGTCTGCAGGGGACTGGTCCAAGTATTCCCACCAGCGGGAGAAGCGCTGTTCCCGATCATCAAGCAACATGGGCGAGCCAATCATCGGCGTGAGAAGCCGGTAGCTCCGCCCCTCACTTGCGGCGGTGATGCGCCTGAAAGGGGCGTCCCAGGAGTGCCTGGCAAGAGAGAACTTGCCGACGTGGCCAGGAAGCAAGGCATTTGCCTGCAGGTCTTGTGCGGCTTGTGCCGCTTCTTCAGGGGTCATATGGATGTGCGGCCACTGCTCGTCATACTGGCCGGTATCGAGGACTACGAGGTCAAACCCTCCGAATCGATGACCGATTTCAGCGAAGTGCGGTCCGTAACCAGAGTCACCACTCACGAAGATCCGTCGCCTGGCAGTTGTTATTGCATATCCAGCCCAGAGTGATTTGTTTCGGCTACGCAGACGCCCTGAATAATGACGCGCGGGCAGCCGCATCGCGGATGCTACTTTCCAAAACTGTACCGCGTGTTTCTCCATAAAACATAAGACTTTCACGTCAATCAGTTCCACCTGCCACCGTGTGTTGGATTCCAGTTGCAAAAGTATGGCAAGTCACTTGCAGCAGTGACGAACATCGCGCAGACCACTCCACTCATGTTGATGGCAGTTGGTGGCGCAGCCGACTAATCATGAATCGGTTCGGACGGCTCATCGCCAAAAAGCTCTAGGAAGGATATATTGTCATGTACTTAACTAGGAAAATTCGAGTGCTAATAGCTGAAGATCACGCGGACACGGCTCTTATGCTAAAAACGTCTCTCTCTATTGAAGGGCTTGACTCGGTGTGGGTCAGTGATGGAGTCGACGCGTTGCAAAGCATCGAACATCAACGTCCCGATCTTCTATTGACAGATCTAAACATGCCAAGAAAGGATGGCATCGCGTTAATCAAAGAAGTTCGAGAGCGCGAAGAGTCGCAACAGTCATCTAGTCATCTTCCGATCGTGGTCCTTAGTGCGCGAGTTGACAGCTTTAGTTAGGCGGAACAAGCCGGCGCGACTTTATGCCTCAGCAAGCCGTTCGACTTGGCCGGAATCATCGACAAGATTAAAAAACTGATCCACAGTCCACTTGTTAGCCACTCGGTATGTGGCGGTTTTGGAAAGATGCTTTTATCTGAGAAGTTGATCCTCACGCTGATTGCGGAAACAGTCGCGCAGGCGGCAGCAATTTTCATCACGATAACCAGGTTCTTATTCCCCAAATAACTTTCAGACATTCAGACACTCCTGTCTTAGTCTGTTCGGCTTTTTACTATGTAAGTCTTTTCTTTCTCCGGTTGAATGGGTGACTGATGAGCTTAGGAGCGACGGTTTGGTAGAACATGTACGAAAGGGGTAAACTTTCCTCCGTTCCTCGCTTGTGACCGCTACGTCCAGTTGAGCTCATTCAGTAAACCAAGAGTTATGGCCGATCTTCCCTCACTGCCGACATGGAATGATGTCCTTGCCAGCAAAGGACGGATGTTCAAGTGGTTGCAGAATCCCTCACTAACTCACGTAGGAAGTATCGTCTTATTGCGTCACGACCAGACCACTTTACCAACCATTATTATGCGGTATCCCGACCGTGTATTCCGAAAACCCATCGACGCGTTAACGTTCACCAGCGTGCAATTTGATGTGGTTACCGTTTTTCCCTATCAAACTCCCCTTGCTTACATTTTGTTGGTTATTTTTGATGACTACAACGAGCCGTTTTCAACTGTGACTTGTCTCAAAATGTTTCCCTTCTCTGGACTACCTAAGCCAGACGAATTGACAGCGGCTCCGACTTACTTGGTTGCGCGGGAGATTGTCAGCTGGCTTTGCCAGTCTCCGTCTCAGTGCGGAATTATCCTGTTCAATGAAGAATTCAACGTGCGGAAAGCAAGCATAATCAAGATTACACGTCCCAATGAAGTTCGACGGCGAGAGATTGCTGAAGTCATAGAGTTTCTAAGCAAATTCACTATTGAACGTCATAACGACGACTTCTTCACACCGAAACAGGTGCTCGATGAGTTGTTCTGCGCTTCCGTTCCGCTTCCAAATAGCGAGAACCTGGAAATCATCGTGCGCCCGAATGGATCTCTGCCTGCGAATGCCGGGTCTCTGATCGCTACTGCGGATCATGTTCTCTCAATCCAGGTCGCGGACAATCGCCTAATAGATCGGCGGGCAGTTATCGAGTCGGCAAAACAGTCGAAGGCGAAGTATGACGTTTTTATTTCGCACGCTCATGCCGACTCTTCCTCCGCACAGCAGATTGCCCGATGGCTAAAGCATGTCTTTCCGCGTATCAGAATCGCCTTCACAAAACCCGGACGCGACGACTTATTTAAGAGGAAGCCGACCTATTTTATCGATGATTCGCGACGTGCGAAGTGTCTGTTGTACCTGTTTACACCGCACAGTAAAGAGCGCCCTATGATCGACACAGAAATCGGCATCAACGCCGACAAACCGATAATCACCCTATTGCTCGGAACCAAGCCGCAAGAGCTCAACGAGAAGCTACATAACAATCTGTTCTTATCTTTGGATCTCTCGAAGGCTATCTCCCTGGAAGAAGAAGACGCCTGGCGGAAGCTTGCCGCGTCACTGGCGGTATTACTTGGACAACCAACGCCGCAAGAATTGCCGGCTAAGCCCGTGGTCCAGTTTGTGAGTACTAGTGTCGGCGCGGAATTCGATCTTATCCAGTCTTACATAATCGACTATCAATACATGAGAGCTGATGTTCACCGAAGGCATGGCTTGGGGGGATTAGCAAAGCGCCTTCTATCACGGCTACGGAGCCGGCATCGCGAATGACGTTAAGGAGGCGTCATACATCATGACCCGCGTGACGGAGGTTGTTGAAATTCTTGAGCGCGCGTTTGCACCCTCAGGCTACCTCGATCCTTCGAATGTACCGTTTGAATTTCTCACGACACGTGAGCGTCTCGAACAGTCGAGTCGTTCAACGCATGCACGGTTAAGAGACGACAAGTCGCATGAGCTTCTGACAACAGCCTATCGTTTTTTGAAAGAGAAGGGATCTTCGTCCAGCGAAGAACCACTCAGACATTTTTTCCTGGCGTTCGTCAGCAGGTATTTGTCCAAAGGCAAGGAAGAATATATTTCCCACTTGGAATCAGCCCTCCGGTGCGATCCGACGTTCCCTGAAGCTGCCATCGCGTTGCGGGAAGTAGAGCAGTATTTCGATCCGTTTTGCTATCCCGGGTGGGAGGGCTTGCGCGACGGTACAATCAAGGCACCGGCCTTAGTTCTCCAAACGGCTGGTTCTAATATTTGTCGCTTCGACGTCGTTCGCAATAATGGACTCCTGATTCCAGCAATATTCGTCAAGCATCAGCGAAATTTATTTCGCGGTCCACTGACCTCAAGCACTCCGGTCAAGATCCTTGTTAACGCGGAAGCGGTCATACCGAGCATGCCTCTCATAGTTCAGGTCGTGCCGGTGATATTTGACGATCCGGGCGACCCTTTCTGGTGTGAACTACCTGAACCCTTTCCCAATTGGTGATACAGAGTTGGAAGGGATTCCAGTTCTGCTGCCCACCGACTATCAACCGTTGCTAGGACATGACATCGCCAGGCGCTTCTGTTGGGGAACACCACGTTGCGCTTTGTTCGTACTCGATGAGAACAATCGCCTACTGATGTCACGGCTGATCGTATTCAACGATCGAGAGGCAATTCATGCAGTCACCGTCAAAGACGGCAAACTCGCCGTGAAAACTGAATCCGACGTCACTTCTATCGAGCAAGAGAAGCGGAACGACGTCTTTTTCTCCCACGCTCACGAAGATAACGAGTGGGTGCTCGAGATAGCTCAATGGCTCAGGAGCATTTGGCCATCACTTCGAATTTTCCATACGAATCCGGAGGACTTGGAACGTTTCAATAAAGATCCGCTCTATTTTCATAACGAGATGCGCCTCTCGCGCTGTACTGTGTTTCTAACGACGCCGCGAAGTCTCAAAAAACCCTGGGTCGGCGCGGAACAGGGGAGCTGCGTCGGTCTGTACGTCTATCGTTTATTTACTGGCGGACGGCGCATCGCTAAATGATTTGAAGAGAACGGATCAAGAAGACCTCTTTACCAAAATCGATTACGGTAAGGTGATTTCACTTGAGAATGGTGACTGTTGGGCGCGATTCGTTCGGTTGCTTGCGAAGGAGTTGAATCGCTTAGTGCCGGAACAGCTTCCGAATCCGCCGAAGCTGAAATCCAACATGGTTGCCGCCAGCAAGCAAGAAGATCTTGATAGAAAATTTATAGATGAGTTTCTTTGGAAAATAGTGTTGCCTGAGCGGCAGACTGAGAACCAGGCCGCGGCTTTGCTCGAACAGGTTGAAGCCCACCTCGCGCGTCAGGGAGGCAAATTTTCTACAGCCGTGCGGCTCACGTCGCGCTGGCCTTTACGCAGGAGACTCACTTGTCTGCTTATGAGTTTTGACGATGAACCCACGATCATGAAGATCTTGGACCATTTTCCAGCATTGATAGACGTAAAGTTGCTTGAAGAGGTACAACGAATCGCTTACGGCACGAGCGATCGACAAATGCTTTCAAGACAGGCACGTTTGGAGAGATTAGTAGGTGGCATCTTGCTCCAGATGGAGATCTCGCAATTACTGCCTAACCCTCAGAAAAGGTCACTTCGCGAGCGCCTTAAATCCGCTGTGGCCCGTTACACGAACCGGTTCCGAGAATAAATCCGTTAAGCACCAGCGCCGCCAACTGTGTCCGAACCTGACAGATAATGAGACCATTCGCACTCGGTCTTTCCATAAACAACGCCGCGACGCTACTCAGTTATGAGAATTACACCCGCGAACCTTGGCTACCGCTAAGCGATAGCTATCCTGAGTAAGGCCACGCTCGAAGGCTCTGTAACCATCCCTCAAATCGTGGTCATTAAAAACTTGAGTTTCCGAGCGCTGAGCTCCCCCCAATTCCGCTACCGGCCTAAAATGGAAAAATTGGACCATGAATCCTCTAAGTTTTCAATAGCAGTGTTTCAAGGTAGGAGGTCACAGCGTTTGCCGAGCGTGAGGACAATTTCTTGTTTTAGACCTTGCGGACTATCGGGTTGAGGACTATCATTTTTGAACCTCGCGTCGACTAATGACACTACTTCACGATAGTCTCTTCGCTGGGAGGTAAACCAACGTGGAAAAGAGGTTGGGAGTCGTTGTTGTCTGGGCAGCTATAGGCGGCGTCATAGGCCTCTGGCTTTTGGGGGTTTGGGGTGGAATTGTCGGCGCAATAATTGGAGCGGTTGTTGCAAATGCTATCGGTCAGTACGAAAGGCGACGCATATGAATACCGACAATAATCCCCAAAGTGATATTCTCGATGCCGTTGGCCAACTTATTCTCAGACTCGATACACGTTGGTTGATCATCGTCGCAGTCGCTTTTGTCTCTGTTTTTACGATTATTTTAAGGCTTTGGAAACAACGATGGCCCACCCGAGAAGAGGCTCTAACTTTGGGGCTTACCTTTCTTCAGTTATATAGCGCACCTGTTCTCTTCTCAATGCTGGTTCTAACTCAGCCACCAGCAGTAGAGCTAGTTAGTAACTTCCAACGTCAAAGTGCCGGATTACTTGCCTTCATCTTTCTGGTCGCTGGTGTTTTTGTGCAGATCAAAAAACTTTGGGATTTGGAACTAACAGCTGACCATCAGAGTCGCTCAGACTCTCCTGACCCTGCCCCAAAGTCGGTTCCGAAAGCGGTTAGAGAACACCGCTAACACCACCCAAAAACTAGATCAGCGAGGTGGTTGTATTTGCCGCGTTGAAACGGTTCTTTAGGGCTGTATGTATCCTAAGATTTTAGGATTCCAACTGGCCAATACTTGGCCAAAAATACGCACTCGCCGGCAGGAAAGCTGCTCGCGCACACCGCGTGAACGCGCCTAATGCCAGAGGCGTTTTTTAGGCGCAGGAAATCAAGATCGCCATTCGGTCGCTTCGGGCATCGTTTAATTCGTAATCTGTGCCGGTGCGAGCAGCTTCATCGATTCACGACTGAGGGAAGCCACATTCTCGCCACAGTACCTACGAGTACGAAAAAGTGGTTGGCCGAGCCTATGCGTGATAGCATCCGCGTATCGCTCGGGCCAAACCAAACGTAATCTAGGCAGCAATGCTGGAGACCCCCCAAATGCGCTCCTCTTCGAAACGCTGGTTAGCATTAGCAGGCGTCGTCATTTTATCTACCACAGCACTTGCCTGGAGTTTTACACGCCGTCATCACACCGAAAAAATCGAAGGGACTTCCACCCCACGAAAGAGGGAGAGCATGGGCCGGAAATCCAACTCGCCCTCGAGTAATCGAGCAGAACTGATCGATTCTGATAACGACGGAATACCGGATTTCATTGAGTTGCGCAGCTTTCAGGATCGCGACAGTTTTCGCCTCTGGTTCACGGCGATCGCCGAAACGCAATTCTATCAGCTCAGCGATCAATGGAATGCTGAGCAGCGCGACTGTTCCGGATTAGCGCGATTCGCAATGCGCGAGGCCCTGCGGCATCACGATCGTATCTGGTTTCAAAAGATGGGACCGGCATACCAAACCGTCGCGCCGGACGTTAAGAGTTTTAACCTGGACAGCAATCCGTTCGGCGAAAAGATCTTTCGCACGGATTTCGGATCATTTGGCGAAAACGACATTAACAATGGCCGGTTTTCGGAATTTGCCGACGCCCGGACCCTGAAGAATTTCAACGTCGTGTTCATCAGTCGCGATCGGCGCGAGGCTCAGCCCGGCGATCTCCTCTTCTATTACCAACCGTGGGTCCAGAAGTTTCCGTATCACGTGATGGTATTTCTGGGCCCGGCGCGTATTGCACCCAATGGCGCGCAGGATTGGGTTGTTTATCACACCGGTTCATCGCCAATCGACAAAGGAACGGTGAAGAAGGTCGAGCTTTCAGTGCTCGATCAGCATCCCGATCCGCGCTGGCGGCCGGTTGAGCGTAACAAGAATTTTCTCGGGTTCTATCGCTTGAAGATCTTGCAGTGAGTGTTACGACGCGGGAGGATTAAATAACTTGGCTAACACTAAAATCCGTCGCTATCTTGCGACCGGTATCATCTATCTGGCGCTCGTCGCTTCGGTCTTTGGCTTCAACGTTATCCGCGCGCGCACTGCGCCACCGCCAACACAACCGGCAGCGGAGAAACCTCCCACCGTCTCGATCACTAAGCAGTACTTTTCGCTGACGACGAATCGCTCTTACTCGCCAAACGAATCGGCGCGGCTGTGGGCCAGTTACCAAAACATCGATTATCTGGATTTCCGCGTCTATCGCATCAAGGACCCCAACAAGTTTTTCAAGCAGCTCGAAGATCCCCACGAGATGGGCGAGAAAGAGAAAGAGGAAATCTCGCAGGGTTTCGGTGCGCGTCCGTCTCTGCTTGAGCGTACGCACCACTTGAAGACTTCGCTCTTTGGAGCAGTCAAGAATTATGTCCGCTCTCACCTGCTGAGACAGCATCGCGAAACTTTCAATCAAAAATTTCGCAAAGAGCCGCCGGCTGAACGCACCCCCCTGAACGTCGCTGACTATGCACGCGTGCCGTTGCTGAATCCGGATCAGAAAGTGAAAGACTGGCGCGAGAAGTTGCCTGCACTGGAAAACGAATACGACAGCCGGATGATTCCGCTGGGCAAGATGGATTCAGGCGTTTACCTGATTGAAGGTGTTAACGGCGGTATGCGCGCTTATTCGATCGCAATCGTGACTAACCTCACGATGATCGAAAAGACGAACCGTCATGGTCAGGTCATGGTTTACATCGTGGACCGCAAGTCAGGGGCGCCACATGAAGGCGTCTCTGTCGAAGTCACAAACGCGAAAAACACCCTGGCCACTGGTAAGACTGACAAATTCGGTGTTTTCAAAACGAACGTTAAGGTTCCCGACCAACCGGAGACTCCGGCGGAAGACCTCAACCCGGATGAATCGCAGAGCAAGCCGTTTCTAATCATGGCTCGTGAACGCGACAACTTCGTCATCTCCGACGTCGACTCGTTTTACTTCGGCGGTTACGGTGGCGAAGACGACGTGCTCACCGGCGAAGACGTAACCAGTTATATTTACACCGACCGTCCAATCTACCGCCCTGCGCAATCAGTCTTCTTTAAAGGGATTCTGCGCCAATGGACCACAAACGGTTACAAACTAATCGACAGCAAGACTGTCAACGTTAAGATCGAAGATCCAAACAACGGTAAGGTTTTTGAAAAGGAACTGCCGCTTTCGGACCGTGGCACATTCAGCGGCCAGCTAGACGTGGGTGAGGAAGCGCCGCTCGGCAGCTACAACATCACCGCGTCAATTGGCGAAGTCACCGCAAGTGGATATTTCGAAGTTCAGGAATACAAGAAACCCGAGTTCAAAGTCACCGTCAAGGTGCCCCAACAATTCGTAGCCGTCGGCGAGAAAGTTCGTTTTACGATCAACGCGAATTACTTTTTTGGCGCGCCGGTCACAAATGCCGAGGTGCACTACTACGTTTACAAACAACGTTATTACCACTGGTGGTGGGACAACGATGCGGACGAGTTCGACGACGCGGCTGGCCCAGGCAATGAAGGTGACGACGAAGAGGATTCCGGCTACTACGGCGCCGATCTGGTAACTGAAGGCGACGCCACGCTGAATGCCAGAGGCGATGCCTATGTCGACTTCGAAGTGCCTGCGCCTGATCCGAAAGAAGAATGGGACTATTCGTACCGGTTGGAAGCGCAGGTCACCGACGCTTCACGCCGAGAGATGCAGGGCGCCGCTTCATTCATCGGCACGCGCGGCAAGACTGTCGCCGACGCCTATCCGGAACGCTATCTTTATTACCAGGGCGACGCCGCTAAGATTCGCGTGAAGACCGCGGATTACGCTGGTAAACCTCTCTCCGAAAAAGTCACGCTGAAATTCATCGAACAAAAGTGGGAGAGGCAAAGCAAGTGGGAAGAGAATAACGGCTACAAGTATGAGGTTGTCGATTACATCCTTCACGAACGCGAATTAGGCACGGGCGAAGTGAACACCGACAGCGAGGGCAACGCAACGTATGATTTCACAGTTCCCTCGCCCGGCAGCATCTACGTCAAAACAATCGTTACCGAAAATGGCAAAGAGGTTGTGAATCGCGGTGGGTCGTTTTGGGCCCCCGACAAGAAGGGCCAGTGGTCGGATTTTTCATATCAGGATTACGACGAGAAATCGATCAAGCTTGTTCCTGACAAGAAGTCATACAAGCCAGGCGAAACCGCGCACGTGCTGGTAATGCTGCCGACGGATCAAGCGCACTTGCTCGTGACGACGGAATTGTCAGAAGTCCTCAGCGCGCGCCAAATCGACGCCACCGGTCGCAGCATCGTGATCGACGTACCAATAGAAAAGAAGTACGCGCCTAACGTTTACCTCGATGTGTCGTTCGTCAAGAACAGCGATATGTACAACCAGAGCCAAATCATTGGTGTGCCTGCGCGGGACAAAATGCTGAAACTCGACATCGTTCCGAACAAGAGTGAGTTTAAGCCTCGCGACGTCGCGTCGTACACGATCCTCGCCCGCAACGACGACGGCTCACCTGCAGCGAACACGGAAGTCAGCCTGGGAATAGTTGACGAAGCAATTTACAGCATTGCAGCCGAAACGGCCGGCAACATTAAGCGCGAGTTCTATGGACGGCGCTACAACGAAGTGCAGACGAGTCTTGCTATTCATTACACGTTCACGGGTCACGGTGGTGAAAAGTCCGCGGATTTAGCTAAGAACAAGTCTGCTTATCAGCTTGCTGACTTCAAGAACGACAGTGCCTACGCTGAAACCACTATTCGTAAAGAATTCAAAGACACCGCGTTTTGGCAACCTGATGTGGTAACGGGCGGGGATGGTAAAGCGATCGTGAGCTTTAAGCTGCCCGACAACCTTACAACGTGGCGGGCAACGGCGCGTGGCGTGACGGCGGACACGCGTGTCGGTTCAGCCGTGCAGAAAACCATTGCGCGCAAAGACGTGATCATGCGTTTGGAGATGCCGCGCTTTTTGACGGAAGGCGACACAGTCACCATCTCAGGAGTCGTGCATAACTTCCTGAAGAGCGACAAATCCACCAAAATTTCGCTGGAATTAAACGGCGCGCAGTTACTCGATGCGCCTGACTCAACAGTAACGATTCGGCCGAACGGCGAGCATCGCGTTGACTGGCGCGTACAGGCGAATACCGTCGGGAGACTGACGTTACTCGCGAAAGCGCTCACTGACACTGAATCCGATGCAGTCGAGATGACGATGGACATCGTGCCACATGGTCTAAGGAAGACTGCAGGCAACACGACGACGGTTACGCAAAATGACGCGGATCAAACTTTTAATCTCGATGTACCGGGACGTGCGAATACGCAGGCCCGGGCTCTGCGGATCGAAGTGTCGCCGTCCATCGCTGGTGCATTGTTCGGTGCGCTTGATTACCTCACGAGTTTTCCTTACGGCTGCACTGAACAAACGATGTCCAGCTTCCTGCCGAACGTCGTCGTGGCCCAGACATTGAAAGACATTCCGACAGCAAAGATTCGCGCGTCCAACGATCTCGATGGCAAAGTCCGAAGAGGTCTGGATCGGCTGTATGCGTATCAGCATGGCGACGGTGGTTGGGGCTGGTGGAAAGACGACAAGAGCGATCCGTTTATGACGGCTTACGTCGTTGATGGTCTAACGATGGCGAGTCGTGCAGGTTATCCCGTCGACGAGTGGCGCCACTCACAGGGCCGGCAAAAACTGTCATCACTGCTCGATGCGGGCAAGAACGATAACGGAAACCCAATCGACGACGAAACACGTGCTTACATGATTTATGCGTTTACCGAAAACGGTGATGGCGATGCTCGCTATCTTGAAGAACTGTACGGCAAGCGCAACAACCTCGGGGCATATGGGCGCGCGCTGCTGGCGCTGGCTTTGCAGGGGCGCAAAGACGGACGCGCACAGGAAGTCGCGAAGCTGATCGAAAGCTCGGCCCGACAGAATGAGTTCGAAGCGCACTGGCAGACGGCACGGGTGAACGACTACGGTCGAGACGTTTATCTTGACGCCGAAGCGACGTCGCTTTCGCTGAAGGCGCTGTCGCAGATCAACCCTGGCTCGTCTCTGCTTCCTAAAGCCGCACGCTGGCTGGTACAGAACCGGCGCAACGGGTACTACTGGCTATCGACGAAGGAAACTGCGTTCGCGATCTACGGGCTCAGTGATTACCTGAAAGTAAGCAAGGAACTGTCGCCCGACTACACGTTCGAGGTTTATTTGAACGGGATCAAGGTTGCGGGACAACACGTTGGAGCCGGTGATGCTACGAATGCAGAGACTGTGACGGTTTGGAAGAAGGGCGGCGAAATTGGTCCATCAAACCAAATCCGAATCGTGAAACACGGCAAGGGTGCTTTATATGTTTCGAGTGCACTTGAATACTTTACCGCTGATGAAAACGTGACGGCGCAATCGGCAGGCGGATTGAAGATCACCCGTGAATATCTGCGACTGCGCGTCTCTGAAGACGAGAACGGCAAGGCGAGCTGGAAGGTAGAAGCACTCACCGGCGAGCTACGTTCAGGCGACATGATTGTCGTTAGGCTGCGGCTGACTGGCCCGCGCGCACAGTATTTGATGATCGAAGATCCAATTCCCGCCGGCGCAGAGCAAGTTGTGCGCGTGAGCGGGATTTATCTGAATTACTCGCTTGGCCAATGGAGCGACTGGTACAGCAATCGTGAGTTCCGCGACAACCGCACGGCGATTTTCATGAATTACTTTGACGGTGATGCGACGCTGCAATACGCGATGCGCGTCGAGGTGCCTGGCGAATTCAAGATCGCACCCGCCCGCGCGGAACTGATGTATCAACCGACGGTGCAGTCGAATACAGCAAACGACCGCTTGAGGATTCTGGATAAGAAGTGAATTGGAAGGACGACGCCAGCGCCAAAGGCGCGCAATATGATAGCCAGGGGCAAGTGCGTAGCGAAGCGGAGCACGTCGCCCCTGGTAAGCAAAAATAAAAAGGAGAGAGCACTGAAAGTGCGAAATTTTAGTCCGCCATTATTGCGCTCTTTCAGAGCTTCACTGTTTGTAATGCGTCGATCCAGGGGCGACGCGCCTCGCGCTGCTCGGCGCTTGCCCCTGGCTATCATATTGCGCGCCTTTGGCGCTCCGGACAGAATTCCTATTCTTGTGCAAAGCTGTCACACGATCTGAATCGGTGAGACGATTATGACTAATATTCCGAAACTCTGGTTCGGCGCAATCGCGACCACGCTCGCAAATCCTGGCGCGCTACTGGTCTTTGCGACCATCTACGCGGTTCTGCTCGTCGCGTCTTACCTCTTTATCTCGATACGCGAAGCGACGATCTGGCAAGTGCTCATTACCTACGCGTTGATGATTCTGATTCCGATTGGCTTCTTCACCCTGCAAGCTTCGATCATCAATCGTGTATTGGATCAGAAATTCCGCTGGCGTGTAATCCTGATTGATGCCCTGAAGTTCCTGGCGGTGACGATTCCGGTGCTGCTGGTTGTGTGGCTACTCTATTACCTGCTGAACAAAATCTCGGCTCGTTATCCGGCTCCAGTAATAGAAGTGCCCCCAATCAACGTGGCGGCTCCGCCAACAACGCAAACTCCGCCGGCAACACCACCGATTCATTGGCCAAGCCTGGTTTTTACCACGCTGCGTTTTGTGCTGTGGGGTGTAGCGTTTCCGCTGGCGACAATTCATCTATGGATTGCTGTAGCCGGTGGTGAGCTCCGCACTCTTTTCCGAGATGGGGCAAAATCCTTTTTCAAACGAATAGGATCGGCGCTCGCGCGCGCCTTTTCGTCACATTCTGTTTTGATTTACGGGCTGGGCCTGATCATTTTCTTTGTGTTGCCGTACATCACGTTGATACCTACGTTTACTATTAGAGGCAACAAGACGGAGTTCGCGGTTTTCGGTCTGCGATTGCTGCTGGCATTCCTGTTCAGCCTGATTGGTTGGGCATCGACGTTGACCGCCCTTGCGAGGACTGTACCCGCTTTGCCTACAGAGGTTTCGGCATCGAATGTCGCACTACCAACAGAGTCGGCCGCTTGAGGGTCAGTTCGTTAAAGGGCCTTGCCTCAAAGTGAGGACGTCGCACTTGGACACAGTCAGTACCGTCCGCGGTAGCAACTGTGTTTGATGTCAAGCAGCAACTGGCTGCTGCGGACTTTTCCAAGTGGTGCTATCACGCATCATGACGTTAATGATCACCAGCAGTTTGCGCATGCAAGCAGTGATAGCAACCTTGAAAGACTTCTGGTTGGAGCGCAGCCGCTGATAGAACTCTTTGAGCACTGGGTTATGGCGTGAGGCGGTCAGAGCAGCCATATAAAGTACGCGGCGCAGTTGGGCGCGGCCGCCGTAGATATGACGGGTGCCGCGTTGCTGGCCACTGTCGCGATTAAGTGGCGCGACGCCAGCTAGCTTGCTGATCTTTTGCCGGTCAAGCTGACCCAGTTCCGGCAAATCGGCAATCAGCGTGAAAGACGTCACCGGGCCAATGCCGGGGACACTTTGTAAGATTTTATCTTTGGCTTGCCAGCAGGCCGAGGTTTGCAACAGCGCTTTGAGTTGCTGGTCGAGTTCAGCAATGCAGTCCTCTAACCAATCGATGTGCTCTTTGATTTTGTCGCGCACCGTGTCGGAAGTCGCGGACCCGCGCCGATTTTTCTCGTCGCTGAGCATTTCCACGAGTTGCCCGCGACGGCCCATCAAGGCGTCTAACTCTTGCTCGTCCTTTGACTTAATGGGCCGCAATGGTGGTTTTATGGCAGCCGCAAAGTGGGCCAGCACACGCGCATCAAGGCGGTCAGTTTTAGCCAGTTGGCCGAGGGCTTTGGCAAAAGCGCGCACTTGCCTGGGGTTGACCACGCGCACCGGCAAACCGACCGCATGCAAGGCGTTGACTACAGGCAGCTCCAAACCACCGGTAGCTTCCAGCACAATCAGCGCCGGCCGCAAAGCGATCAGTTCGGCGCCCAGTTGGCCAAAGGAGTTCATTTTATTGGGACAACGGAATTGGTAGTCGCGCTCGTGCACGGCCACTTCCAACTGTTGTTTGGAAACGTCAATACCAATGAAAGGCCGGGACTGTTTTTTAGACATGATGGGGTTCTCCTTCCCAAGCTTGCGAATGCGGGCTCGCGGCCCAAGCAACTGTTCGGGTTTATGGAAAACGAGGCGCAACGATCAAAAGGCTACCGCACGGGCTCGAAGCAACCAAGCGGATGAACGATCTGCTGCACCTCTGGGACCAATCGCTTTCTAGCTGGCGACTGGCACAGGCAATGAATAACTTGCACGGACTTAACATACAAGCGGATGGGTGCGCAGCCTTGTTGGATCCCAGCGCGTCTACGACGTACCCAGTTGCTACCGCGGACGGTACTGACTGTGTCCAAGTGCGAATCTGGACTCTTGAGACAAAGTCTCGTTAAAGATATGAGATTTCTTTGGTCAGGAATGCGAGAGGTTAACCGCATGACGCGCGGGCATGCAATGCTTCTCTCGTTCGCTGGCGCGGCGATTTTGTTTCTCACCCTTCCTTCGCATACCAAACGGATTGCATTCAACTGGGGCGACACCTCTGATAGTAACGAAGCAGAAATCGATGCCGCGCTTCAGGAAGCAGCCAACTCGGCGCTCGCGAACCGCGACGGAACAATCATAATCATGGAGGCGCGAACGGGTCGTGTCCGCGCAATAATCAATCCACAACTGGCCTATGCTCAGGCGTTAATGCCCGGCTCGGCTATGAAGCCTTTCACGGCGTTAGCCGCACTGCGCTCCGAATTGATCGATCAAGGTTCGCGCACTGTCTGTCCCGGTCGCTTCACGGGATTAAATTTTTCACTCCCGTGTGTACACGCGGATCACCTGCCGCCGTTTTCACCATCGCAGGCGATCGCCTATTCCTGCAACTACTATTTCGCGGCCGCCGGCCAGCGACTCGGTAGAGACAAGTTAGTGGCGACTCTACGCGAGTTTGATTTTGGTCGGGCGACGGGGATTGCGGAAGAAGAACTTAGCGGCGTCTTGCGTCAGTGTGAGATCGGAAGCAGCGCGCGCGTGCGAAGATCCGAACCCAACGTGGCTGACGAATCGGATTGCCTCGAGAGGGCAGCCGTGGGCGAAAGCAATCACATCAAGGTCACTCCCATTCAATTGTTGACAGCCTACGCAGCGCTGGTAAATGGGGGGCACTTGTTCAAACCCCAAATGGTTTCAGGAAATCATTTTGAACCGGTCGAGCGGTCCAACATCAGCATCGCATCACAACATCGCGCCGTCATAATCGACGGGATGCGCGGCGCAATCAGCTACGGAACGGCGCGCGCAGCAAGACTCGATTCGCTGCCGTTAACCATCATTGGCAAGACCGGTACCGCGATGCCTGCAACAGGGTTTCGTAACAACGGTTGGTTTGTTGGATTCGCGGCCCCGTTTCAGAGCAGCGGCGAATTAGACTCAGCGCAAATCGATTTGGCAGTACTGGTTCTCTTGCCGCGGGCGCACGGATCAGATGCCGCAAAGCTGGCGCGGCCGATTTTCGAGACGTACGCAAATAAGATTAGCCACGGAGGCCCAGACACATCCAGAGACACATCCAGAGTTTCGAGAAGCTTTTCCAAACCCGGCGATGCTTCCTCAGACGCGGCCTCACCCATCAAAGTTCATCTCGTGCGCGAGAAAGTAACACAAACACTTTCACTCGAAGACTATGTCGCGGGAGTGCTGCGCGGCGAAAGCTCAGTGGAACCTGAGGCGGAAGCATTGAAGGCGCTTGCGATCACGATTCGTACGTACGCGCTGAAGAACCTCGGCCGTCATGCAACACACGGCTACGACTTTTGTTCGACAACACACTGTCAGAGGTTTGTTGGCAGAGACCGCTCCGTGATGAATGGTTCTCTGCTGGACAGTCGAGTCTCTACCGCAGTTCGGGCCACCGAAGGTCAGGTACTGCTCGACAATCATGCGCAACCGATCGACGCATACTACGCTGCTTCCTGTGGTGGCGAAACTGCCAACATACGCGACCTCTGGGGAGTGACTCCAGCTTTCTATCTGCGCGGCGTGCGCGATGAATACTGCGATGCCGGTCCGCACGCGAAGTGGACGGATACCATTAGCCGTGCCGATCTCCTACGGGCCCTGCAAACTGATTCGCGAACTGATGTCGGCAGCCGGCTGGACCATGTTCTAGTCAGTAAGCGCGACGAAACGGGTCGTGCAGAATTCATCACGCTCGACGGTGAGCATCACAAAAATGTTCGTGGCTGGAGTTTCAAGATTATCGTGGGGCGAGCCCTCGGCTGGAATGTTTTGAAGAGCTCGCGGTTCGAAGTTGCTCGTTCAGGATCGAACTTCATTTTCCGAGGCAGCGGTTTTGGTCATGGGCTCGGCCTCTGTCAGGAAGGCGCACATGTGATGGCTGCGCGTGGAGCGAGCTATGAAAAGATTCTCGAGAAATATTTCCCAGGGACAGTCGTGAAGAAGCAGGGACAGGGCGCCTCCGCGAAAGTTGATGTTACCGGCGAATCGAAGGCGGACATTTTGCTAAGCACGTTGGGCCATAGATATTCCCTTATCGCTGGACTCACAACTAATTCCCGAGTTCTAACCATCTCCTCCGAGAACTTTCGCCTCGCTTATCCCGCCGATCTCGATCGGCGCACCGTTAACCAGATTCTGAATGTGCTGGAATCGACTCGCAACGATTATCTGCGCCGCCTTTCAGCCGCATCTACCGCGGTGAATATCCCTCGAGTCGAAATTCGACTCAATGAAAGCACCGGTGACTTCACATCACGCACGGGCCAGCCGTGGTGGGCCGCAGCCGCGACCCGTGGCAACCGGATTGAACTGCAACCCGTGGCGATCCTGAAGCAGCGCGGTGTTCTTTTCACTACGCTTCGACATGAATTAGCGCACATCATGATCGATTCCATCAGCAACAAGCGCGCACCGCGCTGGTTGGAAGAAGGCTTTGCGCTTTATCTGGCGGCTGAGGGTCAAGCGATTTCGCGTTACGTTACGCGGCGCCGGCTTGCAGAAGATGAACTGGAGCAGCGTCTACAGCGTGCGCGAACGCAAGTAGAGATGCGCACACTTTACGCTGAAGCGTATCTCATGGTTGCCGAAATGATTCGCCGTCAAGGTGAATCGAGTGTCTGGACCAGGCTGACAGGTTATTAGAGGAATTTCACCGGCTCGGTTAACGCCAATTCTTTGGCAAAGGGCGATTTTATCCGAACACCGATATTTCTTGTCACTAACGCAATCTACTGGGCAGTCTTCTTTTACTTGCTTTCACGCCGCCGCTGGAATGCCGCTGCCCTTGTGGTAGGCTTGTTCCACATGCTTCTTGCTTCCGTGCTCTCAGTTGCTCCCTTCCGAGCTTTACTTAATTCAGATTATCGATGGCAGCTTGGCTTCGTTGGCTTTGATGGGCGAGTGGCAGTGATTCCCGGGTTCCTAACGTTGGGCTGGGCCCTCGCCGGCGGCATGGATCACTGTAGCAAAGGGAAAGGGAGGCTGGATGTGGTTAATCGCGGTAGGTGACGTACTCTTTGCTTTGAATCTCGGCGCAGCCATTGTGCTCTTCCCTTTGCGCGGCAATTTGGCATATCAGAAAATTCAGTTTGGTGAGAGCTTCGTTCTTTCAGGAATGATAGCGTCGTTAATCTTGCTGCTATGCTTTGTAGTGCCGCCGATGGGGAGTGGCATATGGGCCGCGTGTCGCGCCCGTTCGATTGTCGAAGAATGACGTTGAATTATCTTCTCCATCGCGCGCAAAACACGTCATTGGACCGTTCTTATAATTAAGAGCGGCTGTAGTATCTGCTCAGCACATCGCGATACGCGGATATGCCGGTTAGGACGCTGGCGGGATCCATCTTTTTCCCCGTCAGTACTTCACGCCCCTTCACGCCATACACGGGTTTGTTGATGTTGTTATCGGGGTTCAGGCTAAACGACTTCCAAAAGCTCTTCCCGAATGCGGTGCCTTTAAGTACGCCGTTGAAATAGGAATAGGCGAGAATCGGTACGTTCTCCAATTCCTTTCGTTGCTCTACAGTAATGGTTCCTACTGGTCCCTCAACTGCCTTTCTTTCGTTCTTCAAGGGCACGCCACCTTTTTCAAACCAGCTCAGGGCGTCCTTATTCATAAAGAGGAGAATGACGCACTTGGCATCGGGATCTGAAAAGGGACCTCCAAAACCTTCACCACGAAATCGGTAAAAAGCCGGCATCGTCCAACCTTGGTCCTGACGCGCGCTAATTACACCGTAGCCTTTACTCACGTGCGTAATAATATCCGTGTGTCTAACAACTTTAGGAAACACGGCGATAGCTTCTGCCCGGTCGATCAGCTCTTTGGGCATTCCACTGTCGGGGAGCTGCGCCAGTATGCTCATGATTCTGCCTGCGTCCTCAGAACGAGTAACAGCGTGTCGGAACTTTTCAGCAGGTTGAGAGGATTTTCCAGGATGTAGTCCGAACGTGAGAGAAGAGCTCGCCTGGACCAGAAGCAACACCGGGATTACAACGAAGACAATAATTCTGAAAGTAGTCTTAGACATCAGATAATCCTCCACCGAGGCTGTCGCGCCCCCACTCCGGCATTAAAACCATATTCCAACCTGGTGATATTTGTCTACGATCAGCGGTCTGTTAATCGCAGAGTACAGGGACGCCTAACACGTTGTTGACGGGAGGTCGCTGGAATCAAGTCCGGCGACCTTTTCTCTTTGCCGTAGCAAACAATTTCCATTGACAAGAAGTCTTAGCGAACGTTGAAGCACTCCCTGTTCTCTTCGTACGCGTGACTCCTCGCGAAGCCCCTCGATCTTCAACTGGATAGTTGTCCAACATGTGCATGGGCCAATTATGCTGCGGTGCTGCGGGGGCTTTGCCCTGAAAGTCGGAATCCGGTCGGGCGCAGCGCCAACGGCGCGAAATATGATAGCCAGGGGCAAGCGCGAAGCGCGTCGCCCCTGGTTACCGGGAATCAATTAAAGAGAGCACTGAAAGTGCGAAATATCATCGCGATTATTACGCTCTTTCAGAGCTTCAAGGTCGTTTGCGCGTGGGATCCAGGGGCGACGCGCCTCGCTCTGCTCGGCGCTTGCCCCTGGCTATCATATTCCGCACCTTTGGCGCTCCGCGGACTGATTTCCGACTTTAAGGCAAGCCTATGCGGCGGCGGAGATCTACCGCCGGCTAGGCAGAAGTGAACAGGCCAGGCAGTTGTATCAAGAAGCGTTGAAGTTGCTGCCTGGCGACTTTGATCCTGAAATCGACTTCAGTAGACGACGAGGAATCTACGAAGGCTCCCGTCGCAATCTCAACGTGTTGCACTCTCCTTAACTCAACCAACTGGTGTCTTGCGATAGTGGGCAGTTTAAGCAGGTTCACGCAAAGGCGCGAAGGCGACGCAAAGGAACAAAGAGATTTCTTAGCACCTTTGCGTCTTTGCGTGAAATATTCTTCAAACTGACCCAGTACCGTGTCTTGCTTTTTATTGACGGCGCCATAGGTGCCTCCTATCATGACGCCATGCTTCGACGTTCTTGCCTCCTCCTATTGTGTTCTGCGGTGATGCTCGCGTTTGCAGCGTCGTGTTTCGCGCAAACAACACCTACCGACCAGACCAGTCTTACGAAAATCCTTGGCTTCGAGAATGAGCATAGCGGCGACACACCAGGTGGCTGGTTTGCCAATCCACCCGGCACGGTTTTCAACGACGACAAGATCATCCACAGCGGCAAGTGGTCGGTGCGCGTAGAGCGCAACGCCCAAAGCGCCGGCGGGTTTTCGGTAATTGGCAGGGCAATCTCATGGGAATTCTCGGGCAAAAACATTGAGATACGCGGCTTCCTGCGAACTGAGAATGTCACGGGCTACGCCGGACTATGGATGCGCCAGGACAAAGGACAGGAGATGCTTTCGCTCGAGAACATGGAGAGCCAGCAGTTGAAAGGAACGCGCGATTGGGCCGAGTACAAGATCACATTACCGATTCACGCAGAAACGCGATCGCTGGTTTTCGGAGTCTTGATGGCCGGAACCGGAAAAGCGTGGGCGGACGACTTACAAATTCTCATAGACGGCCGGCCCCTTTGGGAAATATCAAAAACGCCAACACCAACGACAATTTTAGATCGCGATCACGAATACGACAGTGGGTCACGTATCGCGCTCTCCGAACTCTCCACCGTTCAAATTCAGAACCTGGCGACGGCCGGGAAGGTTTGGGGATTCCTGAAGTATCACCATCCATTGATTACTGCAGGCGAGCGCCATTGGGATTACGACTTATTGCGAGTGCTGCCTGCGATCCTTGCTGCACCCGATCGCGTCACGGCTAACGCCGCCCTTGTCAAATGGATTGCAGAACTTGGACCAGTCAAACCTTGCGCCTGCGTAAAACTCGCCGAGAACGAGATCCATCTCCGGCCCAGACTCGCGTGGCTGGCGGACAATAAACTGCTCGGTACTGAGTTGAGCGCAAGCCTGCAATCGATTCATGCTAACCGCCCTGTTAGAACGAAGCAATTCTACGTCTCCCAAATGCCGAACGTCGGGAACCCATCGTTCGATAACGAACTGAGTTACCAGAGTATCAAGTTGCCAGATACCGGATTCCAGGTTCTGGCGCTGTATCGATTCTGGAACATCATCGAATATTGGTTCCCATATCGCGACGTTGTGCCGGGGGACTGGGACAAAGTATTGATGGATTTACTCCCGAAAGTGGCTTTGGCCAAAAATCCGGAAGCTTACCAACTTGCCATGATGGAGTTGATAGCCACAGTCCACGACACCCACGCGAATCTATGGAGTTCCCTCAAACTCCGGCCACCTGCCGGCACTTGCCAGCTTCCCGTGAATGTCCGCTTCATAGAAGGCCGTCCTGTGATTTCCGGCTACGCTGGGCCGAGTGGTGAAACCAGCGGAATGAAACCCGGCGACGTAATCACAGAGCTCGATGGCGTGGCAGTGGCGAAGCTCATGGACCGTTGGAAGCCGTACTACGCTGCGTCCAACGAGCCAACACGGCTGCGGGATATCGCTTTGCAGATGACACGCGGAGAGTGTGGCAAGACGAGGATAGGCATCCGACGAGATAATGCCGCGATGGAGATCAGCGCGGAACGTGTGCCTTCGAAGGACCTCACCGGCATTGTATTTAGGCATGACCTTTCGGGTGAGACCTTCCGACTGCTGTCGAAAGATGTGGCCTATCTGAAGCTCTCTACAGTGAAGGTGGACCAGGCTGCGAAGTACATCGAATCGGCGGCGGGGACGAAAGGTTTGATTGTAGACATTCGCAACTATCCATCAGAGTTTGTGGTCTTTGCTCTGGGGTCGCTCCTTGTTGATAAGAAAACTGCTTTTGCCCGGTTCACTCAGGGAGACATGTCGAATCCGGGCGCCTTTCATTGGGGGTCGCCACTCTCTCTGGAGCCAAAGCAGCCTCATTATCCAGGCAAGGTAGTGATTCTGGTGGACGAACTTTCGCAAAGTCAGGCGGAATACACGACGATGGCGTTCCGTTCCTCGCCGCGAGCCACGGTTATCGGCAGCACGACCGCTGGCGCCGATGGCAACGTCTCGCCGATTCCCTTGCCGGGCGGCTTCCGCTCTTTGATTAGCGGAATTGGGGTTTTCTATCCTGACAAGAAACCAACTCAGCGCGTCGGGATAATTCCGGACCGCGAAGTAAAGCCTACTATCACCGGCATCCGTGCCGGGCGCGATGAAGTGCTGGAGGCTGCCATCCGCGAGATTGTAGGAAAGGATGTCCCGGCTGCGCAGATCGAAAAAATGATTAAGCAGTGATATGGCTATGTGGAAAATGTGGAACGGCTTTGAAAAAGTCGGAATCCGGTGGGCGCGCCAAAGGCGCGAAATATGATAGCCAGGGGCAAGCGCTGAGCAACGCGAAGCGCGTCGCCCCTGGTTAGCCGTTATCAATGAAGAGAGCACTGAAAGTGCGAAATATCGGCAGTAGTTATTCCGCTCTTTCAGAGCTTCACGCTCAATATGCTTTACCCAGGGGCGACGCGCCTCGCGTTGCTCAGCGCTTGCCCCTGGCTATCATATTTCGCGCCTTTGGCGCTCCGCAGACTGAATTAAGACTTTTTGTGCAAAAGCCATGTGGAAATATATTCTGGCCTTTACTCTTTTAGTGATCGGAATTGTTGAAATCGTTCTGGCGCTCAACGCAGGTCTACGTGAAGCGTTGATGAAGACTAGTCCTGTACGTCTTAAGCAAGCAGAATCATCGGCGTTCTTATTAGCCGGAATCTCTGCATTAGTTATGGGAATCGGTATTCTCTTCTATGGATTGTTGTTGTAGGTTGCGCACCTCCAGCCGATCGGTAGCAGGCAGTTGTCGATGGTCCTCGACCACCGGAGAAACGACCCGGTCGATTTCGTCGTTCCCTGCAAATGCCAGCAGCATCAAGCCCGCGACGTAAAGAACCAGTGTAAAGAAAGAAATGTAACCCGTGGCGGGCGCAAAGTTTGGCGTGTCCAACGTGCCAAGCGAAACACCCTGGACCAGCGTCCCTGCTACACGCTTCAGCCACCCACCTTCCGGACTATACAAACTCGCCAGTAGCATGTGCTTGAGAACGAAAGCCGTTCCGAAGAGTATCGCGAGGCTCCGCAAAAGTCTGCGCGGGTCAAACGAGGAGAATTGATTGTTCCAAAGCGTCCACAGAAAAAAGAATGAGAACAACCAGTGAAGCAAGCCGCGCTCGGGGAGCACAGAGTTGAAAGCCTGGGCCGAGGCAAAAAAGAGTGTGATGAGCATCCAGATATGGACAACATTCGTAAGAGGCGGAAGATCGCTCGCGACCCATTGATGAAATCTAATTAGACGGCCGCGTAGGAGGAGAAGCATTAATAGAACTGCGAGCAAGAGTGTGACCAGCGGCGGCGCTACGAAAATCAGGGTCCGGTTCTCTGTACCCACGCGCAGCCCGCCCAGTAGCACCACCGTCAGAAAGAGCATTGGCAGCGCAACATAGTTCAATAGCGCGCGATTCCTGGAACGATTGGTCTGCGTTATGTTGTTAGTTGTCAATGGGTCAGTTGAGCTTCGGTCTTTAATCTTTAGTCTTTGGTCCTCGGATCGATTCCCTTCACTTCCTCGTGCGTAGAACCTTAAATGGATTGACGTCGCTCCAGCTGCGTTCGGTGCCTTGCTCTAATTCCGCCTTCAACTCTGCAGCGCTGTGCATCCGCAAGTTCGGATCATCCACAGTAAACGGGCTAGCGGATGCAAGACCGATGGCGCGATTAACTGCCTCCAGACCTTGCTTGAACAACTGCTGGTCGTGATAAAGACGGCCCCAGCCTTCACGATAAAAGGAATAAGCAATATAGAACTGTGTCCGCGGATCGCCTTGGGCGGGGTCAGCGCGTTGCCATTCGTCGCGAGCCGCTCGGAACTGTTCCCGTCGAAAGAGATCCAGCGCAGAATTAAACTTTTCCTGGTTTATCTGGTAAGTACCGGCAGCAACTTGAGCGCTGGTCGCCACCTCGTCGAACGTGCGGGGCTCGGTGGCATAGATCCAGACAATGAATACGGCGTAAGCAATCGTGAATGCGAAGCCCGCGATTTGAATAATTTTGGATTGCATTCGTCTGCTTCGAACCAAACGTGCTTCCGTGTTCTGTCAATATGGCGGCGCTAGCCGAAAATAGAAAGCCGCGAAAATATTCTCTATCGAAGTCTTTAAAATTTCAACCGTGCGTGCCATCGAAGTTTTGGCTACGGTACTGACCTAATCCAACAGTGACTTTTGAGGCTTCAAGCTACGCCAAGTCAGGTATGTATTAACTATTTGGTATGGTGTGGAAAGCCTTCCGTATTGCAGCTACAGCGGCGAAGTGCGGCGTGAGTGGACCGAGCAGCAACACCATTATTCCCGCGGTCGCGAACAAAGCTACGAATGAACGTAAGGTGAGTGCAACCGAGATTAAGTAAACGAGAGGAATGAATAGAATAATTCCGGGGACGGCACCGATTACCAGTAGCATCAGGTGTTTGATGGAAAGGATCTCGCGCTCCTTCCGCGCCAGCACAAATCCGAGCGCGCCGAGATTAAATAATAAGGACCAGGTAAACAGGTAACTGCCGCCCTTCAAGAACAAGCTGGTCAACACCAGCAAAATCAACGACCAGAAATAACAGCCGGCCATTAAGTTTGAAATGCCCACCGCCCGACTAAGCTTAGCGTTTACCACCAGCAGCACACAGATCGTGATGACTATAAAGAGCACCAGGTCCAGATTGCTTTCTTGCGGAGAGATAACTATCCGCAGCTGCCTCATCGGAATCATAATCAGAGCGGCGCTTATCACGCTCAACGGAACGGCCATGAAACCTGCGACCAGCCCAAAGCCGGTGAGCTGCTTGTTTTTGAAACCGAACGCTACCAGCACGACAAAGATCAAACTGACCACAACCGCCAAGGGCACGACCCACTGCTCGGAGTAAGAGATGATCGCGAAGTTCAAGACGTCAAAATAAACTGCATTATGTTGGGCCGTGGTTGTCAAATTCAGATTGCCGAAATGGCGCGTCAAAGCGAGCGCAGTTGAGCCCTGATGCTGAATACTGCGATGGTCTATGTTCGTCAGATTATCGAGTGGGGTGTGGTAATACTTGAGGCCTACGATGTAAGCGAAATTGAGTCCGGCAAAACCCGCATCCTTGAAAACGGTCAAGTCCGTATTGTTTGGCATCAGCTCGTAGATCGCAGGCGCGAGCGAATTAGCCGCCGGGTGTGGAGCAACCTTGGCAAACTCTTTAATGAGCCAGCCATTCTTGCGGCTAGTTTCAAACATAATGACTGGACCACTATTGCCGCGCGCATCGAAGTTGAAAACAACTCCAACATCTTTGGCCCAGGGATGCCGGTACACAAAAGCTTGGGCTCCGAGCATACCGAGTTCTTCAGCATCGGAGAAAAGCGCGATGACATCATTCCTCAACGGCTGACTTGATTTTAAGGCCCGCAAAGTTTCCAGTATCCCTGCGACTGCCGAGCCGTCATCACCAGCGCCCGGGCTTTTCGGCACACTGTCGTAATGGCTTACAAGCAAGACGGCCTTCTCATCAGTCGTTCCCTTTAACCGAACAAGGATATTCGTCGCGGTTGGTGCTCGTTGGACCTCTGGGCTGAGTCCTAAGGCGGCCAGTTCGTTCTGGATGTAACTGGCGACCGCCGCGTGCTCAGCGGTACCGACAGGGTGCGGATTCTGAGCGATGACTGTCAGATGCTTTAAGGCCCGGTCTCCAGAAAACTCCGTCAGGGGTGCGCTGACTGCCGCTGGTCGCGGAGGATTCAGTTGATAAACGACCAACAGCGCTATGACGATGACGAGCGTGATGCTCGCCGCGCTCAAAATGTACGTTGGATTGATCCGACGTGAGACTGAAACAGTATGCGGCTTGTCAGACACGATTTTGACTTTGCCAGGCAGCTTTGTGAAGACTCTTGGATACCGTCACTAATCCCCGGCCCAGGCATTTTACTTTACTTGGACCGATTATGACTATTGAGGCAAAGCGGGCCGAGGACAGGCCGCCTTTCCTCCGCTGCTTGGTGGTCTGTTGCTGAGATTGACTTGCGACAGGCTGAGTTTCAATCCAGTAAGCTGTTCAAGACTACGACAGCCACCCGATTTGAATAGAGCGTCCCAATGCGAGTTCGACGTATCAGTGAGCACTCCTGTTGACTTCCTACAGGAAGATCAAGTAGTCTCCTGTTGGTTATCAACATAAACACACAAATGGCTCAAACAAAGAATGAAATACTGCCCGGCACTCTCACTTTGATGGTGCTTAAAACTCTGCATGGTATTGGTCCATTACACGGGTTCGGTATCGCACGTCGCATCGAGCAAATTAGCGGCGATGTGGTTCAGTTGAACCAGGGAACCATCTATCCCGCGCTCCTGCAACTCGAACAGATGGGCTGGATCAAGTCAAAGTGGGGTGTGTCCGAAAATAATCGGCGCGCCAGGTATTACTCGATTACGAAAAAAGGGCTCAAGCAGCTCACTGCGGAAGAAGAGAGTTGGCGGCGTACCTCCGAAATTATGCTTCGTTTTCTGGCGACGGCAGAGGAGAAGTAGAAATGGCGTTACGAGTGTTGCTTCATCGACTATTGGGTCTGTTCCGAAAAGGAAAGCTTGATCACGAACTCGACGACGAGATCAAGGCGCACCTCGAGATGCAGATTGACGAGAATGTTCGCAAGGGAATGTCGCTCGAAGAAGCTAGATACGCAGCCCAACGAAGCTTCGGCGGCGTGGACCAGATCAAGGAATTGTATCGAGACCGCAGAGGTGTCCCGCTAATTGAAACAACGTTGCAGGATCTTCGGTTCGCAATTCGCGTTTTACGTCGCAGTCCAGTTTACACAACCGTTGTCGTGCTCACTCTTGCAATCGGCATCGGTGCTAATACCGCGATCTTTAGCCTTGTAGATGCGGTTTTGATCAAGCTGTTGCCGGTGAACAACCCCGAACAACTCGTAGCGATTGATACCTTCAGTCAACGAGGCGAGCGCACTAACTTCTCATATCCTCTGTTCGAACAACTACGCGATCGCACCAGTACCTTTAAGGGAGTTTTCGCCGCTATCGATGGGACCAGCAACATGGAAATGATTGGACCGGCGAATTCCCAACCATTACAGGTAGAAGTTCAGCTTGTATCTGGCGAATATTTTCCAGTCTTGGGCGTGAATGCCATAACTGGTCGTACGCTTACGACTGAAGACAATAAGGTGCCCGGCGCGCACCCCGTCGCTGTTATCAATTACGCCTTCTGGCGAAACAAGCTTGGAGGAGATAACTCGATAGTCGGCAAGAGCATCAAGTTAAAGAATCAACCATTCACTATCGTCGGAGTAACTCCTCCTGACTTTTTTGGAGAATCTGTTGGGCGGGCGCCCGACATTTGGGTACCGCTGATGATGCAACCCAATTTTGATCGCGGTGAATCGTTTCTCGGCATGCCAAATATGGGTTGGCTTCGTGTGATGGCGAGGCTTGACCCCGCCGAAAGCCGTCAACAGGCGCAGGCGGCATTGGCAGTCTGGCTCAGCCAGGTTCAGACAGACCAGGGTGAACTCGGGCGGAATGCTCGACGGTTAAGCAGAGTAGAAGTAGTACCGGGAAGCAGAGGACTCTCAGAGACGCGCGATAAGTTTTCGAAACAACTATGGATACTAACTGCTGTGGTCGGCCTCTTGCTTTTGATCGCCTGCGCGAACGTCGCGAACCTTCTGCTCGTGCGAGCGTCGGCGCGTGCAAAGGAAGTTGCCGTTCGTCTGGCGATTGGCGCGGGCCGTGGGAGACTGATCCGACAATTCCTGACCGAGTCTCTTTTACTAGCCTTCGCCGGTGCTGTTCTGGGATTAATCCTTGCATCGTGGGGTAGCAGGCTTCTACTTCGCATGGCTTCAGAAGGCGCTGGTCCAATCCCTATTGATGTCTCTCTGAATGTGAGAATATTCGGGTTTACAATGCTGGTGGCTTTGATCACCGCGATCCTGTTTGGCCTTACGCCCGCGTTGTCCGCAACGCGACCGGATGTTAATACCGCGCTCAAGGTGAACACAGTTGCAAACCCCGGACTTCCCCTCTCGCGACTCCTGGTAGTTGTTCAAGTTGCACTGTCGCTACTCTTGATCACAGGAGCTGCTCTGTTTGTTCAAACTCTACGAAATCTCCGTATTCGTAATATGGGTTTCGAAGCTGACAAGGTCTTGCAGGTTAGGATCGACGCTCAATCAGCCGGCTACAAGGATGAACAGCTTGCAGATCTCTACACGCGGCTGCTGACATCAATCGAGTCTGTTCCAGGCGTCGTATCTGCGAGCACGTCAAGTAGTGGATTTAGAACGGGAAGCTCCAGGACCTGTTGCGTTGCAGTTGAGGGTTATACTTTCAATGCTAATGAAGATCGGCAAATCCAAACCGGCAGCGTCGCACCTGGGTACTTCAAAACTATCGGGTTGCCCATGCTATTGGGTCGGGAATTTCAGCAGCAAGACTTGAGCCCGCAAAAGACGCCGGGTTCTTTTGGGAAAGTTGCCATTATCAATGAGGTCATGGCCCGTCGTTATTTTGGCAACTCTAATCCAGTTGGGAAACACTTTGGCTGGGGTGATCCACCCGACGTCAAGTACGACATTGAAATCATTGGCGTTGCGGCCAACGCCGTCTATGGCAACCTGCGCGAAGAGACTTCATCTTTGATCTACTTCCCTGGTAATCGAGGACAGCTTCTGGTGGTGCGTGCCGCTGGAGCACCGGACGCGGTCGTTACTTCAATCCGAAACGAGATACGAGCCGTTGATAAGAATCTACTGGTTTCCGGAATCAAAACCGTACCTCAACTAATCGATCAGTCATTGATTCTGGAAGCACTCCTGGCAAAGCTCTCCAGTTTTTTTGGTGTGCTGGCCCTGCTGTTAGCCTCGATAGGACTCTATGGCGTAATGGCGTACGCAGTCGTTCGCAGAACAAAGGAGATCGGCATTCGAATGGCACTCGGCGCGCAGCCCGCCAGCGTGCGTTGGATGGTGTTGCGCGACACTCTGAAGTTAGTGATTGTGGGTGTGGTCATAGGAATACCCGCAGCTCTTGCTGCGACTCGGTTTATTTCAGGTCTGCTCTACGGTCTCACCCCAACCGATCCGATCAGCGTTTCCATGGCAGTCATAACCCTGGTCGGCAGCGCAATGCTGGCGGGCTTTCTTCCGGCGAGGACGGCTTCACGAGTAGATCCGTTGGTCGCGCTCAAGTATGAGTAGTTGCATTAGACGGCGTTTGAAGAATATTTCACGCAAAGACGCAAAGGTGCTAAGAAATCTTTTTGTTCCTTTGCGTCGCCTTCGCGCCTTTGCGTGAACCTGCTTAAACTGACCCACTATCGAGAAGAGCGATCTCATGAGTTGTGCAAAGCCGCGTTAGCTAGAGATTTCGAACTTCTGATATCGTTCTGTCGTTAGTCCGTCAGCACTACATTCGCTCGCCTGATCGGGTTTCGTAAATGTAACGCATAAGTTTTCGGAGGAGCCTCGATATGAATACCCTTCGACAGGATCTGCGCTATGGTTTCAGACGGTTGATCCATAAACCTGGATTCACGATTGTTGTGATCTTAATCCTCGCGCTCGGAATCGCCGCCAATACTGCGATCTTTTCGGTTGTGAATTCGGTTCTACTGGCGCCGTTGCCGTATGAGGACCCGGACAGGCTCGTAGTTGTTAAGGAACAGAATCCTTCCAAAACTGTCGAACGAAACAGTGTATCTCCCGGCAATTTTTTGGACCTCCAGCAGGAACGACTGTTCGACTCAGTCACCGCATTCTATGAAACGGCGACCACGCTCCAGGGATCACAAGACACCGAGCAAGTAGCGACGGCACAAGTTTCCGTCGAGTTCTTTAAGACTCTCGGTGTCAAACCCGCGTTGGGCCAGCCGTTTCCGCCGGAGATCAGTGGCGCAGCATTCGAAGTTGGACGTTTTCTTAGTGGCGATCGCATGGTCGTTATCAGCGACGCGCTGTGGAAACGTCGCTACGCCTCCGATCCTTCGATCATCGGAAAAAAGATCACACTCAATAGCAACGAGTGGGAAGTTATTGGAGTGATGCCCGCAGGTTTCAGCATCCCGAGTAAGGAGACTGGCATATGGCTGCCCTGGGACATCGCAGGCACTTATAACACGCAGAGATTTCCCAAAGGACCACCTCGAGATTGGCGTTTTCTTAACACCCTCGGCCGAATTAAACAGGACACTTCCACCGAAGAGACACAAAAACGGCTGGCACTGTTCTTTGGTGGACTGTCCGAAAGGTTTCCCGAAACAAATCGCGGATGGACCGCAGGCATTACTCCACTTCACGAGGAAGTGGTGAGTTCCAGCCGGCTGATTCTTTTGGTCCTGTCCGGAGCAGTTGGAATGGTGCTGTTGCTGGCGTGCGCGAACGTTGCCGGTCTGGTGTTGGCCCAGTCAACGTCGCGTAAACGCGAGTTTGCATTGCGTCTGGCGCTCGGAGCATCTCGCGCTCGAGTGGTTCGACAGCAGCTCACAGAGAGTTTCATGCTCGCGCTCGCCAGCGGTGTTATCGGCGTAGGGCTTGCCTGGTGGGGGCTCGATCTTCTGCTATCGCTGGCGCCCGTCGATACGCCACGAATCAACGAAGTCGCAATTGATGCAAGAGCGCTTTTGTTTGCCCTCGCAATCTCGATCACGACCGCTGTTGTCTTTGGTTTGTTGCCGGCACTGAAGAGCTCGAAGGCCGAACTCTTCACGACACTCAAGGACGCAGGCACCAAGGGACTAACTGGAAGACTCTCCCACCATCGATTGCGTAACGCAGTTGTTATTGCGGAGGTCTCACTCGCGTTGGTGCTGGTTACGTGCGCAGGTTTATTTGTGCGGAGCTTTGTGCAACTGATTTCGATTGATCCGGGATTTAATTCCGAGAATCTGTTAACGATGCATATCACGCTTGATGGTGCGACATATGGCCGTCGGGCTGGCGAGTACTACAAACAAGTTATAGAGCGCATTGAATCGCTCCCGTCGGTGACTTCCGCGGCGGCAGTTTCAACTCTTCCCATGAGTGACGTCGGTGTCGACTTCACACGACCCTACTGGCGTGAGGGAGACGCGGAACCCGTGGGCGACGGAGAGAAGGTAGCGGTACGCATGGCTACCCCTGGATACTTCAAAACCATGGGCATCTCGCTTTTGCAAGGCCGCATTTTCACTGAGCAGGATCGACGAGACACTGTCGCGGTAATCATGGTGAGTAAGGGGATGGCCGACAAGGTATGGCCCAATGAAAATCCTGTCGGCAAGCGTTTGATGCTTGACTACAATCGAGGCAAGTACGCTTACGAGGTTGTTGGAGTAACGGGGGGCATCAGGTATTACGGGCTAAAGGCAGAGCCGCGCCCGGAAGTTTTTATCCCACACGCGCAGAACGCCTACTTGCCAATGAATCTCGTAGTGCGAACTGCCTCCGACTCGAATCGATTGGTTGAGTCCATCAAGGGTCAAGTGAGAGAAGTCGATCCAACGCAAGCTGTCAGTAATATCAGGACAATGGAGACGCTGGTTTCTCGTTCTGTTGCAACGGATCGTTTCTCGATGTGGTTGCTTGGACTACTGGCTTCACTTGCGTTGGCACTCGCGACTACGGGTCTGTTTAGCTTGCTGTCTTATTTCGTCAGTCAACGCACACACGAGATCGGAGTACGCATGGCTTTAGGCGCTCGTCATCGCGACATCTTTCGCCTGGTGCTCGGGCAGGGAGCACTTTTGCTGGCGGCAGGACTTGCAATCGGATTAGGCGCTTCTTTGATCTGCGTGCGTCTGTTTTCAAGTTTGTTATTTGAAATCAGCCCCACAGACCCGTTGACGTTCCTGATTACTCCCGCGCTTCTTTCGGTGGCGGCTATGCTGGCCTGTTATATTCCCGCGCGGCGAGCAACAAAAGTCGATCCGCTGGTAGCGCTCCGAAATGAGTGAGTTTTTTCTCGAACTGAAGGCTTTCGTGAGAACTTTTTTTGTTCCTCACAAACAGACATATTTTCCCCGTCCTGATCATTAATAAGTGAGCAGACGAGAATCCTGAACCGCCGGGTTCGGCCCAGGCTGCTATAGATCTGCAATTTGAGGTATTCACGAGCATGCACTATAGCCTCAGATGAATAACTTCCTCTCTCTCTAACTCACCTCGCAGGTTCGTATTTCTGCCCACCGGAGAGCACGTTGAACCGGCGACTCACAACCCAACAGGAGATCACGATGAGTACTGAAAAGAAGAATAAGGTAAAGAAAGAAACTGACTATTCCTACACCAACAAGTTCAACAAGAAACAGCTTAAGTTTGCCGCTAAGCCCGACGAGGTTGTCGCAACCTTCCAGCCGCAGCCCAGCGAGGAAACAGTTCACGACACTATAGAGGCTACATCTCTGGCCGTGAGCCAGGGCGTCAATTACCAGCGTGGCTTTGGTGTTTTCCAGGCTGCGCCGGCACAGGACGCGAGCACGGCGGCGGACACGCTTGAAACTCAGCCCGAAGTCGCAAATGCGATACCAGCACTGATCGACGACGAAGGCAAAACGCGATATTTCCTCCCGGACGAACTTACAGTGCAGTTTCGTGAGGGAGTCAATAAGGATCAAGCGGAGAAGATCATTAGAGATCGAGGAAGCCGCGTCCTGGTTGAGCAACGAACCCCTGGTTACTACACCCTGGCGGTGCCGGAAGGAAAAGGTCTCTTTGAGACGCTGCGTGAATTTTCATCATTAAACGAGGTTGCCTTTGCGGAACCGAGCGAAGCCGGATTCAATGACGCACTGGTTTACATTCCCGATGATCCTGATTTCCCAAAACTCTGGGGATTACGTAACACGGGTCAGGTTGTGAACGGAGTGGCTGGAACTGCTGATGCCGACATTGATGCAGCGGAAGCGTGGGACATAACACGGGGCCACCCGGACGTGATCATGGCAGTAATTGACACCGGCATGGACATGAACCATCCGGATCTGGCGCCAAACTTATTGCCTATCGGAGCGGAAGACTGGGACTTTGCCGATGCTGTAGATAAGAGCCCGGACGACACTGGCGGCCACGGTACTCACGTTGCCGGAACAACCGCTGGCGTTGATAACACGATCGGCGTCATCGGCGTGGCACCGAAATGCCGGATTATGCCGCTACGCGTCGACTTGACGGCCGGCATGAATCAGAACCGTGCTGACGCGATCAATTACGTCGCCGCTCAGGCAGTAGCGAATCCGACCCGCCGCTATGTCATTAATTGCAGTTGGAAAATGAACGGCGACCACGCGGGCGTGCATAACGCGATCATCAACGCGGTAAATAGAAATGTGGTTGTCGTATTCGCCGCTGGGAACGAGAACGCTGACATCGGAGGCGCCCTCCCGCGGTACCCGGCAATCTATCCTGAAGTGATCTCCGTTGTCGCTACCGATCAGCACGACAAACGAGCTACGTTCTCAAACTTTGGAGCCGCCGCGGATGTCTCTGCTCCCGGGGTGAATATCTTTTCATCCTTTCCGAACGACACGTTTAGTTTTCTGGGCGGAACGTCAATGGCTTCACCGCATGTTGCCGGACTCGCGGGTTTGATCTGGTCCCGCAATCGCACTTTGACTAACGCGCAGGTTCGCAACATCATTGAAACCACAGGCGACAACATCGACGCGCTGAATCCGGGGTTTGCTGGTAGGCTCGGCAAAGGTCGAATAAATGCGTTCAAGGCCCTCCAGGCTACGCCACCGCCTCCGGTCGGATTTCAGGTGGTGCGAAACTTTCCTTTTCCGCAGAATAACAGTGGGTCTAGTTCGGGGTTGGCGTTTGCGAGGCTGGTTTTCATCTTTCCTCTGCCTCGGCCCGCGCTCTTGTTCCTGACGCAACAGCCGTTCTCGGAAAAAGTCTTCTTCTTGAACCCGCTTACGGGCGCTGTGCTGAAGACAGTTGATCCGGTTGCCAACGACACAATTGGCAGTCTCGAGTGGGATGGAACGAACATTCGCGTCGCCAACGTGACGACCGGAGCAGGTTCCATCAACACGATCAACCCGAATACCGGGGCACAAATCGGAACCATTCCGACTCCGGCAGGACGTGGTGAAGGACTCGCCTACGATGGCACGTTCTTCTACTACTCAACTATCACTCGCATTCACGTTATCAGGGCGACCGCGCCATTCCCAGTTGTTCGCTCATTCCCTCCTCCGGGAGGAGGAACTTGTCGCGCGCTGGCCTTCGGCAAGGGACTTCTTTTCTGCGGTACTGCTGCCGGCACGATCGTGATCTTTGATCCGATTACGCTGGCGGTCCGTGGAATCGTTGCTGCGCCAGGTGGAGGCACTGCAAAAGTAGAAGGCTTAGCTTTCAATCCCATAACCGACGAACTGTTTATCGCCAACCAAAGCGACAATCGTATCTACGTCGCCAGGGTTACGCTTTAGACGTGAAGAAACCCGCGCGAGTTCAAATGCTCGCGCGGGTTTCACAATTACTCCATATCCACCTCACTCAGAAGATCCTCACTTCTCGTACGGCGGTTCTTTCTTGAGACTCTCTCGACCAGCGTGTAGATACGTTCCGATTCCTTTGCCAATAGTGGCGCGAAAGTGGCGAGGATTAAGACGTAAAGAGCTGCGAAGGGCTGGATCAACGCTACCAGGCCACCGGCTTGTGCGAGTTTGGCGACGATGATTGAGAACTCGCCGCGGCCTAGTAGAGTTAGACCAACGTTAAGGGATGTCGCACCTGATTGTCCTGCAATTCTTCCCGCTAATTGACCAGCTACGATCACGCCAATCAGTGACAACACTGCCGCACCAATCGACAACCAAACCGCGCCGCCCAGGCCAAACGGATCAACCGTCAAACCAAAGCCGAAAAAGAAAATTCCGCCAAAGAAATCTCGAAACGGAATAACCAATCGTTCCAAGCGTGCGCTGTGTTCGGTCTCGCCGAGGATTAGCCCGAGCAGCAACGCGCCAATAGCTTCAGCGACGTGAATTGTTTCGCCGAGTCCGGCAAAGATAAAAAGCGCAGCGAAAACAACGATCACAAATACTTCGTTTGACGAAATACGAAACAACCAGTTGAGCAATGGCGTAATCCAGCGACCGATAACAAGCAGCCCAACGATGAAGCCAAGCGCGAGGCCGGCTGATTTCAAAACTCCACCAATCGAGGTTGCGCCACTCAAAACGATGCCGGAGAGTAACGATAAGTAAACCGCGAGGAAGACGTCCTCATACATCGTGATCCCGAGAATAAGTTCTGTTTCGGGATTCGCCGTGCGACGGTAATCGAAAAGGATCTTGGCAACGATCGCGCTGGAAGAGATCGTCGTGATGCCCGCCACGACCAACATCTCCTTGACGGAGAATCCGGTGAGCCAGGCATAGCCAACTCCGAAAGAAAAATTGATTGCGATATAGATTGATCCGCCAATGAAGATTGAACGTCCGGCCTGAATTAAACGGCTAACGTTCGATTCGAGACCCAGGTAGAAGAGCAGGAAAAGAACGCCGACACGTCCCATGAAATCAATCAGCGAGGCGCTATCGATAAAACGAAAGTCGAACACGCCAATCTGCGGCGCGTGAGGCCCCACTGCCATTCCGATCAGAATGAGGAAAGGCACGTTGGATAATCGAAGCTTGGCCGCCAGCGAAACTGCGAGGGCGATCAGGGCTAAGGCCAGGCCAAATTCGAGTACAAGGTGCTGGTCCATCTCAATCCACCTTCCCTGTCACCAGCAGTCGTTTGAGATTTGTGATGGTACGGCGATCGCCCGCCAAAATGAGCGTTGCACCTTCGTTCAGGATCGTATCGGCTTCGGGGTTGATACGTTTGATTCTATCTGGTTCGATGATCGATACGATCGAGGCGCCGCTTGCCGTACGCACTTGCAAATCGCGAATGCTCTTACCGATGCAGGCTGATTTAGGTTCGATCGTGTACCACTCAAGCACTAAATCATCTAAGACAATCTCAGCCGAAGGCAGCGCCTTGGGAACGTAAGTCAGTCCACCAATGATTCCCGCGATTTGTCTCGCTTCGCTGTCGGCGAGCGTGACGACCGAAGCAACACGATCTGGATTTTTTCGAGTGAAGTGATAGAGCTCGCGAGTTCCATCATCGTGAATCACGATCACCAGCCTATCCCCATTCGTCGTTTCAATCTGGAACTTGCGCCCGACACCCGGAAGTGATGTTTCTCTAATGGTCGACATGTGATGACTATCCTTTCTTATTCCGTCAACTGAAAAACGGATCGATACAGTACGCCCAGACATCTCTTTTGAGATTGCGGCGCACGATTATATTTTCGAATTGCTTTAGGAGACGAAAGGTGGAGCGCGACCGGCTGGGCGTGCGACAAACAGAGTAGATCTTAACTGGACCGATTTATCTTCAAAGCGATGCGCGACAAAAGCGACTATCGGGGAATTTTCGACCTGAGGCTGAGAACCAAAGTCGGTTGTTTGACGTTTGCTCCGCTTCTGCGACGGTATATCCAGCGGACCATATGTCGACCGTGTTAGACCGCCGGCGTCTTTCGCAACCGATAAACCATTCGGTTCTTCAATTTGAAGCAGATGTGAGACGGGAAAAGGCGTGAGTCGTAGTCCCTCGCCCACCGAGAAGCACAACGAGCCAACGATCACCACAATTAAGACAGACTTCATTCCGCTTCAATATAGCAAACGCGCCGACGCTTACCAAAAGAGCATCCACAGATTACGCAGATTGATTTACAGCATCTGTGTAATCTGTGGATGGAGTTTACCTTCTTTTGTCTCGGTTACTCGTCAAACCGCGTTGGGCGGCAAAGGACCGGGCGGATGGTCACCACATATCGCCGTTGGAATTTGCCAATCGAGCAGCAGTGTCGCGCGATCGAACTGCGCAGGCCCAAACAGATATTGGCACGTAGGATCGTTCAAGTGCCCGTCGCTCCCGTCCAAATGATACATCGAGCTGACGCCGGTTCCGATATTCCAGTAGCTCAACACGGTGGTTGAAGCGTCATAGCTCAGGTAATAAGCGGAGTTCTTGGCGTAATACTCGGTGTAAAAGGAACTATCCGGGTTCCCGGGTGGCACCAGATAGCCGGCGAACGATGTAACTACGTAGTCGGCCCTCAGAATCGTCTGCCAGATTAGAGTCAAATACGCGCTGCTCATGCTCTGATTCAACGCATCGTACGCCGGACCTTCTGTCGGAAATACGGTGTTGGCCAGGTCGCTAATCGCGGTCGTCTGATTGTTGAAGGTATACGACTGGTACCATGACCCTTCGACGCGGTTCGCGAAGTCGCCAAGGGCCTTGTTCATAGAGCCCTCCGCGTTTATTAAGCTCTGAACCAGGCCAGCCACGGTCGTATTCACATCAACATTGTTGGGAGCTGTGCCGGCCGAGATCCAGGCCTGGATCATTCCAGGTGCGAATGTCGAGGCAAAACCGACGGTCGCCATGATTACGGGGCCAAGGCCCGTGATGGTGCCGAGCGCTCCGGCAGCCGCCGCGAACACGCCAGCGAGTATGTCAAATCCCACGGTCTGACCCCACGACGTGCTGTTTTGTTTGCTGCCTGTAAGAAGCAGATAAGCGTTAAAGGTTTCGTTTTGCGCGTAGGTTCCCAGCGTGGTGTTCAACGCAATCATGTTGTTCAGATTCTGCTGGACCTGAGCCAGGCTCGACAGGCCGACGTTGTAAGGCGCGGGATTGAAGCTGCCGGGGGTCGAACGATTGTTTTCGAGGATCGTTACCGCTCCGGTTCCAGGCCTGTAGAAGAGTAGATAGTCCAACTTTCCTGTGCCCGCAAAATCCAACGCGAGCCCCTGATCGACGGTGGCGAGCAAATCGTAACCAGCGATGCCGGTACTGGTAGGACCACTACCGATCGTGTTAAACGCCGCCGTAAAGCTCGCGGGATTGGGAGCAGTTGCATGATTATTCTGAAGTACAAAGCATGTTCCCACGCCCGGCCGGAACAGTACAAGATCATCAAGGTTGCCGGTGCCCTCGTAATCAAACGCAAACACCTGGTCCGCCGTCGACATCAGGTCATAGCCACCAATGCCCCCGCCCGCCGCGCTTGCATAGACAGCGGTAAAGGTTCCCGGCTTGGTGGTGTCGTTCTGAAGGATCCAGATAATGCCTGTTCCCGGACGATATAAGACAAGATCGTCGAGCTTGCCGCTGCCCTCGTAATCGAACGCGAACACGCGATCGGCCGTTGATCGGAGATCGTAACCACCGATACCTGCGCCCATTCCCCCGTTGGCCGGATCGCCTTGTTGATAAACCTGCTGATAGACGGCCGTTTGTGTCGCGGGGTTCTGATTTTCGACAATCCAACAAATGCCGCTGCCGGGACGGTAGACGACAATATGATCGAGCTTGCCTACGGATTTGTAATCGAAGGCAAACATCAGGTCGAGATTAGAGTTTGTGTAGTAACCGCCGATTCCGTATTCAGATGGAAGATCTGCGGTCGGACTGACAGGGAATTTTGAAGCTGAGCTCATTGGGGGGGACCTCTCGTTCTGGGAGATTGAGCCGGGTGTATCAAGACAGATGAGTTGACTGGGAGTCAGTCAAGAGTTGGTCGGACCGGCTACTTAAAGGCGCGGGGAGCTTACCATCATGAATAGTGCATCACAAGGGAAATTTGACCGGTGCAAAGTGGCAAGAGTTACGACTCGTCGTAGGCGCGTTTGGCTTTGACGGTGACGAACTCGTCGCTCTCGATGATGTAGGCCGTGAGGTTGTAGCCGTAAACACAGCCGGTGTCGAGGCCGATGGCTTTGCGTCCACGACGGGGCTCTGGAGAAGGCCAGTGTCCGAAGAGGACGATCTTTTCTCCGTGATAGACGTGATACCACGGAGTTCCATCTTCACTTTCACGATCTGCTCCAAGAGTTCGCAGGCGAGTCAGGTCGCCGGTGGTTTGGGAATAGAGTTCGATGTTTGGACGCAAGCCGGCATGAACAACAAGATGCGTTTCGAGATCGATAGTAAACGGCATCCGGTTGAAGAAGCTGGCGTAAGCGTCTTTTTCGCCACGTAGTTCTTTGTGCGCTTCTTTTTGGGCTGCCTTTAATTCGATGTCCTCGCCGTTCCACTTACGACGCAACGCCAGATCGTGATTCCCAATGACGGTGCTGAAGCGCGCGTCAGTCATAAACAGCTCGAGGACTTCTTTGCTCTTCGGACCTTTGGTAATCAAGTCTCCGACGCAAATCACGCGGTCGTCGTCGCCGATACCGATCTTTTCGAGTAATTCGATCAGTTCATCGTAACAACCGTGAAGATCTCCCACTACAATTCTGCGACCAGCCATCAGCCCCTCCGATGCATTTTGCTCTCAAATTCGCAGTCTATTGCATAGCAAGAATTCAGGCAAACAGAGAATCTTGAGTTGAAGGCCGGGGTAATGATATCTTCGACAGACAAAGTAAGACCAATCGCGGAAATTTTTCAAAACCAGGAAGGTACTAATGGCGAATTCCAGGACTCTCAGGCTGCATTACGCTCTATTCGTAGTAAGCGCGATCCTTTCGTTAGCGGCGGTTGCGCCGGCACAGGAAACCTCAACCACTGAGAGCCCGCGCGTCAAGATTAAGAATTTCGGCCAGATGGATGACCGCTTCTTCCGCGGCGCTCAGCCAAAGGAAAAAGATTACAAAGACCTGGCGCAGCTTGGTATTCGAACCATCATCGATCTTCGTGATGATCCCGAGGCCTACGAGAAACGGATGGCCGAGTCACTGGGAATGACGTACATCAACATTCCCATGATCGCAAAGAAGTATCCCACGCCCGAAGCAACCGAGTTGTTTCTCAAAACTGTAAACGATCCCGCCACCGGAAAATTCTTTGTTCATTGCGCAGGCGGACGCCACCGCACAGGTGTGATGGGCGCCGTCTATCGCTTCAAGTTCTACAACTGGAATTTCGAGCAGGCGTACAAAGAAATGAAGCAGTACGATTTCTACACCAGGTGGGGACACGGAGCGTTTAAGGACTTCGTCGAAGACTACTCCGCGCAGATGCAACAGAGTAGCAGCAAAACAACCAACAAGTAGGAAGTTTCACGCAAGGGCGCAAAGACGGCAAAGATCATTTCTTGGCGTTCTTTGCACCTTTGCGTGAATTACGCAGATTACTTGTAAATGTAAGTCTTGCTGTCCTTCTGCTCCCACTCCACGCTGTCGATGTTGTCGCGATCTGCTGAGAGTATTTCTGCGCTCAGCTTGCTGGTGCTGACAACCGGATCGAGATTTACGAGGTAGACGACCTTGCCCATTGGTTCGTCCGGATCCTCGCGGTCAAGCTCGCGCAACTCGTAATCAAACCCGTGACGGGTGAAGAGGTTCTTCAGTATTTCGTCAGTCCGATCAACGCTCCGGCTGTGCACAGAAACTTCCATCGAGCGAAAGACTTGAAACTGTTCGAAGTATTCGAGCACCGTCAAAGAGAGCAGCACAAACAACGTCAGAATGATCGCCATGTCCCAACGGCCCACTCCGGCTGCGAGACCCACGCCTAAACAAACGAGCAGCACCGTTGTCTCTTTTGGATCGCGAATGTTGGTGCGGAAGCGCACGAGTGAAGCGGCCGCAAAAATTCCAAACGCACGCGCCGCACTGTCGCCCACCACCATCATCATTCCACCCGCTACGACTGCCATCAGAATCTGTGTCTGTGCCACGTAAGGATTGCGGCGCGCGATAGACACACCACGTCGCGGTCGAAAGGCCAGCAAGCCGGCGAGAAATGCAGCAAGCGAGAATCGCAACGCAATGCGCGCCGAAGTTGCTTCCCAGCTCGAGAGAGTTGGCGGTGTGAGCCCTGTGGCCTCCGATCCAAAGAGTTCTCCCAGCAACGGAATTTCAGTTGTTGGCTGAGTTCCCGGTGACGGAGAGGCAACCGCCGCAGGCGCGACCGTGGATGGTGACGGTTCGCGAAAGATGTAAGTAAGAATGCCGCTGGCTATCAGAATGACGACAAACATTCCCTGCACCGCAAGAGTTACACGGTTCATATCGAGATGTCCTTTCCAGGTTCAGGCCCTCAACGGAATGCGGACAAAACAAGACCCTAAAACTTGAACGCGAAATTTTTGTACGTTTTGGAGCCTTTTCGTGGCCGGAATGCGATTATTGCTTAGACCACAATCGCTTGCTCTTCAATGGATGAACGTTGCCGACGGGCGGTGAGCTGTTTGGACCTTCGAAGAATAGCTGGCTATTGAAGGGCTCTTCGCCTTCGGCCATCGGTGGATGCTCATAAATACCGGCAGAGTTCATGACCCTGGCTTTTACATTGTCGCGGAGATATGCAGCCAGGACCGTATTCTTTAGATAATCTTTCAACTGCTGATCAAGCACAGGCGTCACTACTTCTACGCGCCGGTCGAGATTGCGTGCCATCCAGTCGGCAGACCCAATGTACAGCTCTTCTTCACCGCCGTTGGCGAAGTAAAAGATACGACTGTGTTCGAGGAATCGTCCAACTACACTGCGCACGTGAATCGTTTGCGAGAGTCCCGGTTCGCCAGGGCGAATCATGCACGCACCGCGCACGATGAGATCGATCTTCACGCCTGCCTGTGATGCTTCGTAAAGCAGCTCGATGACGTTGAGATCAGTCAGACGATTGATCTTGGCCTGGATGTGCGCAGGTCGTCCGGCCAAAGCATGCTCGGTCTCGCGCTTGATCAGTGCCATCATTCGTTTGCGAAGATTGAGCGGTGCAACCATCAAGCGGCTGTATTCTTTCTGAACCGAAAAGCCGGTCAAAAAGTTGAACACGTCAGACGCATCATCGCCGATCATTGAATCGCTGGTTAAGAGTCCGAGATCTGTGTACAACCTCGAGGTTGTGGGATTGTAGTTGCCCGTGGCGATATGCGTGTAAGTTTGCAGGCCATGTTCCTCACGCCTCACAACGAGTGCGACTTTGCTATGAGTCTTCAATCCCACCAACCCATAAACAACGTGTACGCCGGACTCCGCGAGCCGCTTGGCCCACTCGATGTTGTGCTCTTCATCAAACCGGGCTTTGATCTCGACAACGCAGGTGACTTGTTTGCCACGCTCGCTCGCCTCGATCAATGCCTGTGGAATCGGAGACTTCTTCCCCGTTCGATAGAGACACATCTTGATAGCCACAACATCCGGGTCTTTGGCCGCCGCATCGATAAAGTCAACGATAGTCCCGAATGAAGAGTAAGGATGATGGAGCAACACATCCTGTTTTTTCATCGCTGCGAAAATTGATTCTTTACCGCGCAACGCCGGAGCCAGGACCGTCTTTAGCGGCTTGTCTTTCAAGTCAGGATCGTTGACGCGACCGTAAAGCTCCATCAAATCGCCAACATCGAGGAGGCCATCGATCTTATAAACGTCGTCGGGTTCGATCCGGAGCGAGGCCGTCAAATACTCAACCATCTCGGCGGGCATCGTTGACGAAACTTCAAGTCGCACAGCCAAACCAAAACGTCGCTCGCGCAGCGACTCCTTAATCAGTGCTAGAAGATCTGCGGCTTTATCGTCGCGGATCTCGACGTCGGCATCACGTGTGACGCGGAATAGATGTCCCTTGCTCAACCTCATCCGCGGAAACAGTGAATGGAGGTTCGCTTCGATTACCTCTTCGACTAATGCGAACTTCGACTGGTCTTTACCAACCGGAATCAGACGCGGCACCACGGGGGGAACTTTTATGCGAACAAACCTGATCTCATTTCCCAACGGCGTTCCGGCAAAAGTGTCTTCAGGACGGCTTTCAACTGTCAGTCCGATATTCAAACTGAGATTTGAAATGTAAGGAAACGGACGAGCGGGATCGACTGCCTGCGGAGTCAAAACCAGAAAGATATTTTTCGTGAAGTACTGCGCGAGACTGTTCTTTTCCTCTTCAGAAAGCGTGTCGTAACGAGCGATCACTACGCCGTGAGATTCGAGCTCCGGAAGAACTTCGTCGCGAAGGCAACGTGTTTGTTCTTCAACGAGCGGGAGCACTCGTTCGCGAATAACTGTGAGTTGATCCACAGGGGTCAATTCACCCGGCATCGGTCCGATGTCTTCAATGTCCAACATCTCCTTGATGCCGGACACGCGTACCATGAAGAATTCGTCGAGATTGGAGGAGAAGACCGAGAGGAACTTCAATTTCTCAAGCGCCGGAGTTGATTTGTCCGTTGCTTCTTCAAGCACTCGCCTAAAGAACTCCAGCTGGCACAAATCCCGGTTGAGTACTGACCAGGAAAAAAAGCGTTTTGGTTTGAGATCACCCGTAAGTTCTGAATGCATTTAATCCTTACCCTAAAACATTTCCCGCAAAGGCGCCAAGGCGCAAAGTCATACCCGTAAGGTTTCTTTTTCTTTGCGCCTTTGCGCCTTTGCGGGAAACAAATCTAGTTTGAGCAACGTGCGTCGATGATCGTCCGCGCTTTGCGGATAAATTCCGCCGTCCACTCTTCCGCGGGACGATCGCGCTCTGCATTTCGCGAGGCACGGAAGACCTTCGTGATTGTCTGGTTTTGTTGTTCAGCAGTGAGTAGGCGTTGCAAGTTATCGGCGAGCAACTTCCTACCGGCTTCGCTGACGCGAGTATCGCCGACACTCTTCGCATTCGCCGTACAAGTGCCGTCCTTCACGACGATTGGTTCTTTCTTTTTCCACGTGTCGAGTCGCGCCTTTCTTTCGCTGGCACTCGAGAACCCCCAAGTCGATCCCATGTCGCCGACATAGAACACCGCCTCGCCAGGCTCGCAGACACGCGTGTTATCGGCATTCTTTCTCGACTTGAGACAGGCAAACTTGTGGTTATCAGTCTTCGTGTCGCCGTGTTCGATGAAAGCGAGCCAAATCTTGAAGGCGTCAACCTCTGCGCGCGCACTCGCGGATATCTTTTGCAGCGACTCAGCCAGCGAACCCGAGTCCTTGTTGTTGCAGTCCACGTCGATTCCCCGTCCAAGTGACAACTCGATTCCGGCCGCGGGTTCGAATCCGGTAAAGCTGGCGCCCTGATAACTCTTTGTCAAACTCTTCTGACAATCAGGACATTTAACATCTGCGACCCATTCGTCATCCGCGAAGAAGCCGAGCGCTTTTGAAAACCGTGACGACAAAAACTCGCCATAGATCTCGCCGTTCCTTTTATCAGTCGATTGTCCTTTGAAGTGAGGCTTGATCTTGTAACGGATGAGATTGCCGTCTTCGTCTGTCACGCCCGGCACGGAGCAGTGAAATTTTGGTGTCGTGCCGGCGCCGGGAGACTCGTCCTTGTTGGCGACACAATTTATTGGTTTCGCAAGCCCGTTTGCATCAACTGGCGGCGCCCCACGGCGCGGCCCGCTAGCCGGGTTATAGCCAAGCACCGGATCGTAACCGGGATCGGGTGCCCGATAAACTTTGGCCGACTGCTCAGCGCGAGCGCGCTCCTGCGCGGTAAAACAGACTTGTTGAGCCCGTACCTGCGTGGCGATAGAGACAATAGCAAAAACAAACAAGAGCCGAGAGATCCAATCCTGTACTGAATTTTGGCGCATTGTTTACCTTTAGATTGATTACGTTTCGGCGTGAACACTCCCCGATTAATTAACCGAGGCGTAACAAGATAGCATTGTTGTGACTTTTTGCCGAAAGGCTGAGTGCAGTGCGTCTCCCTGGAGTGCGGCAAATTCTAGTTCGCGAGGTCAGCGAGAGCGTGTAGAGCCGCAAAGGGCTCTCGTTCTCCAGTCCCAAGCAACAATGATTTGAGCGGATCGGCCAGGGCGTTCTTCAGAAATTCTTCCGTCCTCTTCTTACGCGTGGGACTGTTAACTCTTTTTCGGATTGCATACTTCACATTGGAATTTGCTAAATCAACCATGAGCGTCGATCCGCCACGAAACGTTTGAGTCGAAGAATCAACCTTTAATTCCGCACTCTGTGTGAGCGCAAGAATTATTTGCGGAAGATGTTGCCCGTCCGGCGAAACTCGAATCGACCGCCGCAGTTCATGAACCTCGAAGCCATCCTCCGCCGGATCCAATCCTAGTCTTTCACCAAACTTGTTCTTAGCTTTCTCCGGCAACGACTCAAAGACTTCCTTGAGCATATCGTGCAAGACCTTGCGTTGGCGACGAGTTTCAATAAATAACTGTTTACGATCCACGATATAGGTGCAGGCATCGGCGTACCGTTTCAGCTGCTTAATGACACGTTTCAAGCCTTTTCCTAACTCCGGATACTCACCAGCCATGGAGACGAGATCAGTACCTTCCCAGCGAAGAGTATCTACTGAAAGCGTCTCCAGATCTCGGGGGTAGATTCCGCGGCGGCGAAATGCTTCGACAAAGGCGACGCGGTAATTGTATTTGTCGTCACCCACCAGATCGGAATCGGCAGTGATCAGCCCGCGTAGATATTCGCCAAAGGTAATATCAACAGGAGGAATATAGTCGAGGGCACGGATGCATATGTTTAGAACGTGAGTAGCAGATTTAACCGCTTCGGCGCCCAATCGACTGACCAGATCCGGATGAATCGCACCCGCCTGAAGCACACCCGTCCCGCCCGTATAGATGCGAAATAGATCGTTTGTGCGACTCTTATAAATCGCCAGGAAGGCATCGAAAACGGCGGCGACGAGAATCGCACCGCGCGAATGAGGCGCCAGTATTGTTGTGTAATCCGCCGGATTCGGTTTTAGCCGCTTCCAAACACCATTTTCGTCAACCTTACCAATCGCGTCACGCAATGCACCGCGTCCGCCGGTTGCCTTTCCAAACTGCACTGCCAGGCTGCCAAAAATCGATTCCGTTTCTAGATCCCCGCGAGTCTTCGTGATCTGGTTTTCGACAATTTCGGCAATGGTGAAGTGCTGCATTAGCGCGACTATGTCCGCAAAAGCTTCGTGAAACGCCAAAACATCCGGATTGCTTGGCTCATTGAAACGACGATGCATACCATCAAGAATCGCATGTGTAGTTTCGTGCGCAATGATGTCGTGCGACAGGCAGGAGTACACAGTGCTGCCGGGCACGTGATCTCCCGGATCGTTAGCTGACGCCTGGAAGTACCCAAAGTGCAGCGCCACATCTTTGGGAGTGTAGAAGGCATTTGCCTGTTGAAAAGCGTGTGGCTTGATCGTCAGTTGCCCTACAAACACGCTATCGTCAAATGGTTTGTCAGGAACCGTTTTCGGGCGCCAAAGCACAGGCCGGCCTAAAGCGCGCTCAAAATGTTCGATGGTCTTCATTGCCACTGCGTAAACCATCTGCTGATGAAATGCGGGATTACCCTCCGATGGCGGACATCCATCCTGGGCGAGCAAACGTGGCTCGTTTAGATCAACCGCATCAAAGTGTGAGCCTGGCAGGCCAGACTCCTGCGCATCTTTATCGTATACCCTCAAATATTCTCCGGTTGGGCCAGGCTTAAGTTTTTCCCACTTCACCTTTAGCGTCACCTCATTGATATGGGCAGTTTCAAGGCGAGTGGAAAGACTCGGGTCAACCGCATATGTCCGAATGCGCCGAAATGCCGGATCGGGAATCGAAACGTGCGAATTACAAGCCGGCTCTTGCGCAGGCCTCACTTCGAATGGAGCATTAGGAATCGTGGTTCCAACTACTGAAGAATATCGCTCGGCAATATGTTTACGCAGCGCAAGTGACGCTTTGTCGTCCTCAACCACTGCCTCCATGAACTGCCGCAGCGTCGCTTCGTCCACCTTATTTTCCGGATCGGGAATTATTTTCTGTAACTCTGGGCTCATCAGGTAACGCTGCGTGAGCTCGAGATTGAACATCTGTTCCCGTGCCGGTTGCTCACTGATACCAAGACCGGTAATGACTCTGAAGAAAGAGAACGAGTCGTTGTCGGGTGGTGTTTGAGGACGATTGAGATCAGGTGGAATGGCAAGGGCACTGTTAGCCTGTAGTATGCCCTTTCCAAAATGCTGCGGATTACGATTCTGGTCCTTTGCCGACTGGAAGAGCGCATGTCGAACGGCCTCGACACGCTTCCAGTTACGCGTCATAAACTGCTTGTATTTTTCGTACCACAACGCAACCGCCGCAGCCACTTGAGGAGTTGCGGCTGAAGTGCCTTCACCGTTCTCACGAATATTGTTATTTGGACATTGAAAGACTGGCCAGGGAATGTTTGGAGTGTAGGCCGCAATTGCAGACGTCATGCAACTGTCCGGACCCCAACTTCCCTGTAATGCAAGGGGCGTGATGTCCCAGTAGGGGCGTCCATCAGCCATCACACCGCAAACTGCAAGCGCGCGATGATACCGGGCCGGATAGACCACGTGATGTGAGGGTGCTCCGCCAACGTTATTTCCAGCCGCAGCAACTATGCAAACACCATTTAAATAGGCTCTGTTCACCGCTTCGTTCCAGGCCCTCGACGGCAAACCACCCATGCTGATTGAGATAACGTCGCATAAATTCTCGATCGCGAAGTTAAGAGCTTCAGCAAAAGCACTGGTACGAAAGAGAATCACCGAGTCGGCAATGCGAAGCGGCACGATGTCGGCATTGGGTGCACCGCCAAGAAAATCATCGTTTAGATTGGGAATCTTTCCGCCAGCCAGAATCCCCATTGTCCCAGTTCCGTGGTCGAGATTCTCCGGAAGCAGATTTACGCGCGGAGTTGACCGCGCTTGGTTGGGACTAGGATCACCTTCGACAAAACTATGTTCGAGCACAATGTTTTGAGCACGGGCAATGTGGTTCGGATCGTATCCAGTGTCGATGTGGCCGATTCGAGTGCGCGGCGCTGAAAAAGCTACTGCATTTCGCGCCGAACGTAGTTGTGAGTAATCATCGCCGAGATGCCAGGCATAAATGTTGGCAGGTCCGACGGCTTTATTCTTATTTGCATCCTGCGTGGCTGCAGAACATGGATCTGGTTCTGCACCCAAACCAAAGCCACCCGGTCTCGAGAACTCCTGATCTTCAAATCGTTGTTCCAAGTCGGGTTCGGCAAACAGCACCCCGGACTCATCGATGCCAAGCTGATCGGCAACGCGCGCATGCGCAACGTCCCAAGGATTTGGTCCGACCGTGTCAGGCAACTCTGCAACATACCACGCAGGATCAGTGTTCATACCAAACACATTTTGCGTTGTGGGTTGATTGGAGAGAGGTCTTAACTTGATGTTGGATGAAGCCGCAGCCAATGCCGGCATGGGCATAAGCTTCACGAGGACGCGATTACCCATAGAAGGGCCTCCGACGTGTAAAAGAGTTGGAGCTTCCGGTGGGAGCTCCGAAGAATTTGCGCTTTACAAGCTGAGTCGCAAAAGCAGCACAAAAACACAAGTGATGTCAGTGTATATGTGTCTCAGTGCCTTTTCATTTCGCCCAGCCTGCGGTTTAGCCAACTTTGGCAGGCTGTGGGCGGTTGATGCCGAGTTTGCGTAAGCGATGATTGAGCGTCGTGCGATTCATGCCCAAACGTGCGGCTGCGCCGGTGGGGCCGCCGATTACCCATTTGGCATCGTCGAGGACCTTGAGAATGTGGTCGCGCTCGACTGTCTCGAGGTTGGTTCCGTTCGAGTGTGTCGCGGCTCGCGGCGCTTGTTTCAGTTCCGTCAGTGGTATTTCGAGTGTCGCGCCGCGTGAAAGAATCACGGCACGCTCCACAAGATTCTGAAGCTCACGAATGTTACCGGGCCAGTGATAACCAACCAGTGCAGTCATCACGTCCCTGGGCACACTCTCGATTCGCTTTCTCATCTGCTGTGCAAACTTGTTCGCGAAGAAATGCACCAGCAGCGGAATGTCTTCGGGACGTTCGCGAAGCGACGGCACATTAATCGGAAAAACATTCAACCGGTAATAGAGGTCACTGCGAAACTTCTTTTCTTCGACTAGTTGCGCGAGATCCGCATTCGTTGCCGCAACCACGCGTACGTTCACACGCATCGTGCGCGAACTGCCAAGGCGCTCAAACTCGTGCTCCTGAAGCACGCGCAACAGTTTCGACTGCAGATCGAGAGGAATGTCCTCAACCTCATCGAGAAATATCGTGCCTTCGTGTGCAAGCTCAAACCGGCCGACGCGTCGATCGATCGCTCCGGTGAAGGCGCCTTTCTCGTGACCAAACAGCTCACTCTCCAGCAGACCGGTCGGAATTGCAGCGCAGTTCACTTTCACGAGCGTTCGTTCACGTCGCTCACTCAAATTATGAATCGCGCGCGCGATCAGTTCTTTGCCGGTGCCGGTCTCGCCGTAAATCAAAACCGTCGAGTCGGTGGTCGCAACAGTTTGCACGTTCTGCAAAACGCGCTTGAGAACCGGACTGCTGCCGATGATCTCTTCAAAGTTGTACTCACTGCGAATCTCTTCTTCGAGATACAACTTCTCTTTTTCGAGCTTGTTCTTCAGCGTTTCGATTTCGTTGTACGCGAGTGCATTCTCAACTGCGATCGCGACCTGGTTCGCTACCTGTTCGAACAATTCGCAGTCTTCTCGCGAGAATGCGTGTGGACGGGAGCTTTTTATGGCAAGCACACCAAGCACACGATCTCGGAAGATAAGTGGCGATGCGCAACCCGTGGCCATGCCATGGACCGCAGGATCGTAGTCGATGACGGCTGTTTTCCGCGTCGTGAACGCCTCACCAATTGGATTGCCTTCGAACGGGATAACCTTGCCAGCCGTGCACGGGCTTTCGTGGTCGAGGAAATCAAACGCTGCCACTTTTAGTTGATTGAGTGGTTCGTCGTAGAGTGTGAGGGCCGCTGCCTCGTGCGGCATCACGGTTCCTAGCGAAGTCGAAATCGACTTCAACAGCTCACGCAGGTTCAGATTCGATACCAGCGTGTTGTTAACCTGTAAGAGCAGTTGCGAACGGTCGCGTTCGCGTGCGAGCTGTTCTCGATAAAACTGGCTCTCGACCGCAACGGCGATTTGAGAAGTGACAAGCTGCGCGAACTTGAGGTCGAACGTGTCGTACGCCCCGACTTCTTCGCTCCATAAGTTCAACGTGCCGAGTTTTTGATGAACGGTTGTCAGCGGCAGGCAACACACCGATTTGATGTTCCGGTCGCGCAGCTTTTGCGCCGAGGTAAACCGGTGTTCCTGCGACAGATCGCGCACGACTAACGGTTCTTGAGTTTTCCACACATGACCGTTGATTGACTCGTCGATCGCGACTTCAGTCCGTTCCTTGTTTTCCCACTGGTCCGGTTCACAACCTTCGAATAAGTACGATCGCATCACGTTCTTCTCGTCGTCGTGCAACATGACGGCGAGATCGCGGAACGAAAAGAGATTCCGCAAACGACAAGCAATATCGTGGAAAAGTTCGGATAAATCGCGGTGAGATGCGATGGCTTTTGAGAGTTCAAGCAGTGTCAGGTAATTCTGCGTTTGAACATCGACGCTGGGGACTTGCATTGACTTAGAATAAACGATGGCCACAAAAAAGCACAAAAGGCATAAACGATTTTCACGCAGAGGCGCAAAGGACGCAAAGAGTCGCCAATGTTTTCTTTGCGCACTCGGCGTCTTTGCGTGAAATTTATTGTGGCAAGGAGATTGCACGGGGCTTTCGCGCATGGCTTATGAACTCATAAGAATTAGTTGTCACAGCGAAACGGCAAATACGCGGATCGTGCTGGAAGGAAAGCTGGCAGGCGTGTGTGTTGACGAGTTGGACAAATGCTGGCACCAAGCGCCAGATAAATGGTCTTCCCTCTTGATCGACCTCAGCAGCGTTAGCTTCATCGACGATCGCGGCAAGCAATTACTCAAAAAAATGCACGACAACGGAGCCAAACTCGTCTCCTGTAGCCTCATGAGCAAATGCCTCATCGCTGAAATCTGTGGCGAAGATAGTGACCGCGAACAGTGACAACATTTCGTCATCTGACCAAGTATCGTCATCACTCTCCACTCCAATTGGTCCAAACCCTTGAGAACTCGCAATGGCAAAGCGGTTGCTTGAGTTGCCTCGCGAAGTGAATGACTTAATCAACATTGAGTTGCACAGGCTAGGCGCGGCCTGTGTGCGACAGCAGGTGAACTCGCTCCGAAATTGTGGGCACGGCAGCGAGTTCACCTGCTCGGGGGGATCATCGGAGAAAACAAATGACGAGATTTCGAATGGCCAGGTACTACACGATTTTAAGAAAACGTAAGTTGGGAATTTCCTTAACACTTATCGCCGTCGCGGCGTTGGCTGTGTTGCTAGGTTTCGCGCGTTCGAGCAAGCCGGCACAGGCAGCCCCACCGGTGTTGGAAGTTGAAGTTGTCAAAGTCGAACAACAGAGCGTGCCGATTTACAGTGAATGGATCGGAACAACTGAAGGCATGGTCAACGCCGAGATCAAGGCGCAAGTCACCGGCTATCTACTCAGACAGGATTACAAAGAAGGTTCGTTTGTGAAGAAGGGCCAACTCCTGTTTGAGATCGATCCGCGACCATTTCAGGCAGCACTCGATCAGGCCAAAGGCCAGGTGGCGCAATATCAGGGACAGTTGGCCCAGGCTAACTCTCAAATTACGCAGGCTGAAGCCGAATTGGCCCAGGCCAACAGTCAGCTCCTGCAAGCACAGGCGCAACTCGAGCAGGCACAGGCAAACCACGTCAAGACTGATCTCGACGTGAAGAAATACCGGCCACTTGCCGAGCAGAAGGCCGTTACACAACAGGATCTCGATAACGCGCTTCAGTCAAATACTGCTTCAAAGGCGCAAGTCGACGCGCAGGGAGCCGGCGTCGAGGCGGCGCGCGCCCAGATTGCACACGCGAGGGCGCAAATTAACACTGCGAAAGCCGGAGTCGCGACTGCAACCGGACAACTTGCGAATGCTCAGGCGGCGGTTAAGACTGCGGAACTGAATCTCGGGTTCACCAAAATCATTTCGCCAATCGACGGTGTGGCCGGCCTGGCCCAGGCGCAGGTTGGCGATCTGGTGAGCACGACGAGCAATGCGCTCACAACCGTTTCGACACTCGATCCGATCAAGGTTTATTTCACCCTCAGCGAACAGGATTACCTGCGCTACACGAAACCGTTTCTCGGCGAAGCGGAACAGAGCGGCAGTCTCGACAACCTGGAGCTAGAGCTAATCCTTTCAGACGGATCGAATTATCCCGACAAAGGCAAATTCTATTTCGCCGATCGACAAGTTGATCCGAAGACGGGATCGATTCGCATCGCTGGAATTTTTCCGAATCCAAACAATGGTTTGCGACCGGGACAGTTTGGCAAAGTGCGGGCGGTTACGAGTCTCGAGCAGGACGCTTTGATGATACCGCAACGCGCAGTGTCAGAGTTGCAGGGCACATATCAGGTCGCAGTTGTTGGGGCGGACAATAAGATCACATTTCGTCCGGTGAAAGTCGGCGAACGCACCGGATCAATGTGGGTGATAAAGGAAGGACTCTCCGCAGGTGACGTCATTGTTGCTGAAGGCACCATAAAAGTGCGACCGGGAATGGTCGTCAAGACGAAGCCATACGTGGCTACAGAATCCATAAACAAATGATTTCGAGTTTCTTTATTAGGCGACCGATCGTTGCGATTGTGATCGCGATCGTCACCGTGATAGGTGGGTTGATAGCGATGTCGGGTCTGCCGCTGGCACTGTTTCCCGAAATCCTGCCACCGCAGATCATCGTTTCTACCAACTACACAGGTGCTGACGCGATCACGATCGAGCAATCAGTCTCGACGCCGATCGAGCAACAGATGAATGGCGTCGACAACATGTTGTACATGCAGTCGGTCAACGCCAACGACGGCAGCCAGCAGTTGACGGTCACGTTTGGTGTCGACACCGATGTCAACATCGATCAGGTCAACGTGCAAAATCGTCTGGCCCAGGCGCAGCCGAATCTTCCGAATGACGTAAATCAGTTTGGCTTGACGACACGGAAGTCTACCGGACTGCCGATGCTCGTCTTCTGTCTTTACTCGCCAAACAAGACTTACGACTCACTCTTTCTCGCCAACTACGCAAACATCAACGTGAACGATGTTCTTTATCGCGTACCGGGTGTCGGCGAAGTGAGAGTGTTTGGTTCAAGCGACTATGCGATGCGCATCTGGGTAAAGCCGGACGTGCTCGCAAAGCTTGGTTTGGGAGTTCCGGATCTGGTCACTGCAGTTAGCCAACAGAGTAACGTCAATCCGTCGGGGCGGGTTGGCGCGGCGCCGGCGCCGGAGGGCATGGAGAAGACGTACACCGTCCGCGCAAAGGGACGTCTCGAAACTCCTGAAGAGTTTGGACAAATCGTTGTGCGTGCAAATACAGACGGTTCAGTCGTCCGTTTGAGCGACGTCGCTCGAATCGAACTGGGCGCGCTCAACTATCAACAGAGTTCGCGTATGAATGGACAGCCGGGCGCGATCGTCGCTGTGTTTCAGGCGCCTGGATCAAACGCGCTCGCAACCGCCGAAGGACTGAAGAAAACGATGGCTGAGTTGAAAGATCGTTTTCCAAACGATCTCGACTACGCCGTTGTCTTCGACACAACACTTCCAGTAAGCGAAGGAATTAAGGAAACTGTTCGCACGTTGATCGAAGCGATGGTGCTTGTGATCATCGTCGTGTTTCTCTTCCTGCAAAACTGGCGTGCGACATTGATACCGGTGATCGCTGTTCCGGTATCACTCATCGGCACCTTCGCCATCTTTCCGTTACTTGGTTTCTCGATCAACACGCTGTCGTTGTTTGCTTTCGTGCTCGCGATTGGACTTGTGGTTGATGACGCGATCATCGTGGTCGAGGCGGTCGAGCATCACATCGAAGAAGGTAAATCTCCGCGCGAAGCGACGATACAGGCGATGAAAGAGGTTGGCGGACCAGTGATCGCCATCGCACTAATTCTTTCATCCGTGTTTCTGCCAGTCGCTTTTATGGGTGGGATTCAGGGGCGTCTCAATAATCAGTTTGCGATGACAATCGCGATCTCGATGCTGATCTCAGCGTTCAATGCGTTGACACTTTCACCTGCGCTTGCGGCGTTGTTGTTACGACCGCGACAGAAATCAACTGGAATATTGGCGCGCTTCTTTGGCTGGTTTAATCGCGGCTTCGACAAGGTAATGCATGGATATTTGAACTGGAGTCACGCATTACTGCGCAAAGCCGTGATCGGCGTGGTCATCATCGGCGCCTTCACGCTCGGAGATGTATTCATGGGCCGAATGCTGCCGACGAGCTTCCTGCCGGAAGAAGACTACGGCTACGCGATGTTGCACGTGCAGCTACCGCCGGCTGCTTCGCTCGAGCGTACTGACGAAGTACTGAAGAAAGTGGAACAGATTCTCGGTCACACCGAAGGCGTTCGCTATTACACAGGCATTGGTGGCTTTAGTTTGTTGAATCGTATCTCGGCAAGTTATCAGGGCTTTTTCTTTATGAGCTTTAAGCCGTGGGATGAACGCACGTCACACGCGCTTCAGGCGCAAACAATCGTCGGAAAGATCAACGGCGAACTCGCCACGCAGATTCCCGAAGCACAGGCGTTTGCTTTCATGCCGCCGTCGATTCCAGGTCTCGGTAGTGCCGGCGGTTTCTCGTTGTGGTTACAGGATCGAAGTGGTGGATCGGTCGAGTTTCTCGATCAGAATTTGCAGGCATTTCTGGCGGCCGCGCAGAAGCGACCGGAGCTTGCAGGTGTGATGTCGCAGTTTTCGGCAGACGTGCCGCAGATCTACGCCGACGTCGATCGTGACAAGGCGTTGAAACAGGGTGTTGCTGTTGCCGATGTCTATCAGACGTTGCAAGCGTATCTCGGCGGGCTTTATCTGAATCAGTTCAATCGATTTGGACGCCAGTGGCGCGTGTTTCTGCAGTCTGAAGGTGAGATGCGACGGACCGAAGAAGACATCGGGAATTACTACGTGCGGAATAACGAAGGGACGATGGTGCCGCTCTCGGCCTTAGTGTCCACGAAGAAGATCAGCGGACCGGAGTATACGAATCGATTCAATCTCTATCGCAGTGCTCAGGTTCTTGGTGCTGCGGCGCCCGGGTACAGTTCGGGCCAGGCAATGGAGGCGCTCGAGCAAGTCGCTCGCGAAACACTGCCGAGAGAGATTGGATACGACTGGGCGGATCTTTCATACCAGGAGAAACAGACTTCAGGCGCGGCGATTAAGGCCTTGGCCCTCTCACTTATTTTCGTGTTTCTGATTCTCGCGGCGCTCTACGAGAGCTGGTCGCTTCCCTTCTCTGTTTTGTTGACTGTGCCGATCGCGTTGTTTGGTGCGTTCATGGGCATTTGGTTGCGAGGTTTTGATCTCGGCGTCTACGCGCAGATCGGGTTGATTGTCGTGATCGGTCTGGCGGCGAAGAACGCGATTCTGATCGTCGAGTTCGCGAAGATGGAATTCGAGAAAGGGCGCGATCTGTTGGATGCGGCACTTGAAGGCGCACGATTGCGACGTCGACCCTTGCTGATGACGTCGCTCGCCTTCATCGCCGGGTGTTTGCCGTTATGGTTCTCAACCGGTTCGGGTGCCGCCGCACGACAGATCCTCGGCACTGTGGTTATCGCAGGCATGCTTGCTGACACATTGATTGCGAGCTTTTTGATACCGGTGAGTTTTTATGCGGTCGAGAAGTTTTCAATGCGCTTCGGGCGAAAGCATCCCGAGCGCGCGGCTCCACAATTGGAACCTGCGTCAGGAGATTAACTTGACGTAGGCAGGAGATTAATTTGACGTAGCAGGAGATTAACCTGACGTAGGGGCGTGGGCGCCAAGCTCGCGAAGCGAGCGACAGCATAAAGCCTGGGGCGCAAGCCCCAGGACACGGATTGGTATTGATATTGAGCCCGCGAAGCGGGCGACAGCGCACGAGATGCATCACGGATTCATGAATTTCATAGTCTTTCGCCCGTTTCACGGGCTCAAACTTTTATTTTTACGAGCTACCTGGGGCTTACGCCCCAGGCTTTATGCTGCCGCCTGCTTCGCAGGCTTACTAAGCAGCTTTGTCGGCAGCGTAGCGGGCCAAACACCCGTTGCGTCTACGACGACTCAAAATCAAAAGCTACAGAAGTATCAACCGGCACCGATCAAAACACCCGACCGTTTTCGTGGTAGCGAGTCAATCGATCAAACTTCAATCGGTGATCTGAAATGGTTCGAGGTTTTCAAAGATCCCGAACTGCAAAATCTGATCAAGACCGCGATGGTCCAGAACTACGATCTACGCATCGCGGGCGCTCGAATCAATGCAGCACGTGCGAATCTCGGTCTCGCACGTTCCGATCAGTTTCCGCAGTTTCAGGCGAGTGCTGATCTAACTAGCAACCGGCTCTCACAAAACGGTCAACTGGCTGGAACAGGTCAGGGCGGTCAGCGTCGTAGTGTCGGCAGTGTTCTGTTAAATCTGTTGACGTTCGAGATCGACATCTTCGGCCGTCTACGAAATCAAACCAAAGCCGCTCGCGCGGACTTGCGCGCTACGGAAGAAGATCGCAAAGCAGTGATGACAACGGTTGTAGGTGATGTTGCGACCGGATACTTTAATCTGCTCGAACTCGATAGTGAGCTCGACATCGCTAAGCGAACACTCGCCACACGTGAGAATTCGCTGCGCTTGATTCAGGCTCGTCAGCAAGGTGGTCTCGCAACGATGCTGGACGTACGGCAGGCGGAAGAACTCGTCTATCAGGCATCGCAAACAATTCCCGATACTGAACGTGCAATCGAACAGACCGAGAATCAGATCAGTCTCATCCTTGGAAACAACCCCGGATCGATTGCACGAGGAAAGCCGCTGGCCGAACAGGAAGAATTACCCGCGGTGCCCGCCGGCCTGCCTTCGTCTTTACTCGAACGTCGACCAGATATCAGGGCCGCGGAAGAAAGTCTCGTGGCCCAACGCGCTCTCGTTTCTGCTGCAAAGGCGGCGTACTTTCCGCGAATCAGTTTGACTGGATTGCTCGGTTTCCAAAGTAATCAATTGTCGAGTCTGTTCACAGGACCAAGCCGCGCGTGGAGTTTTGTGCCGCAGGTAACGCAGCCAATTTTCACGGCAGGCCGGCTCAAATCGAACGTCAGGTTTGCGAAAGCGGAACAGGAACTGGCGCTCGTGGCGTATCAGCAAACGATTCAAAATGCTTTTCGAGAGGTTTCGGATGCGCTCGTGCAGTACCGGAAGGTGAAGGAGATTCGCATTCAGCAGGAGTTGCTCGTTAAGACACTTCAGGATCGATCGCGCCTCGCGTATCTGCGGTATGAAGGAGGCGTAGACACGTTACTCAACGCGCTAGATGCTGATCGAGAAGTGTTCAATGCCGAGTTGAACTTGACGGAGACGAAGCGTGATGAGTTGGTTTCGGTGGTGCAACTCTACAAGGCGCTTGGTGGCGGTTGGCAATAGTGGGACAGGATTAACATGATTTGCAGTATTAACAAGATACATCTTGTAAATCATGCAAATCTTGTTAATCCTGTCTAACTAAAGTGGTGGATCTTGTGCTCGCCAGTCACACTCTCGATGCGCAGTCCACCAGTCTTCTGCGGCACCTCATGCGGATTCAACAGAATCGTCGGCGCCTCACACGACGAGGCATCAACCAGGCGCGAGCCATCGAAGCGGCAAAACCGCAGCGATTCAAATCCGTAAATCTTTCCACATACAGGACATCTTTTCATGGCGGCCCTCCTGTCCAGTTCGAGCCGCAGTTCGAACATAAACACTAAGCCTACCCTTATACGCGAAAAAAGAGACGCTAAAAGGTCACTCTAGCCGGGCTACGAGCGTGATCTCCGTGCCCGCGAGCGCCTTCGATACCGGACAATTCTGCTTTGCACTCTGCGCATACTCCTGGAACTTCGCATCGTCGAGCCCGGGAATCTCCGCTTCCGTCTCGAGGGCAATCCCTGTTATTGAGAACGCTTCGCCAATCTTTTCGAGTTTGACGGTTGCGTTGGTATGAATACGCGTGGGCTTGATCTGTGCACGCGACAAGGCCGCGGTGAGTGCCATCGTGAAACAGCCTGCATGCGCCGCACCGATCAACTCCTCCGGATTGGTAGCCGGTTCACCCTCTTCAAATCGCGATTTGAATGAATATGGACCATCAAACGCACCACTACCGACCTTCAACCTGCCACTTCCCTCTGCCAGATTACCTAACCATTCAGCTTCCGCTTTTCTTGATGGCATAAACTATTGTTTCCCCCTCACACAATTTTAACTACCCTTTTTCACGTTGTGGTACTGACCCTATCCAAGTCAGGTTCTGATTTTTGAGGCAAAGCCTCTTCTACACTCTTCCGCCGGCGGCGAGCGGGCTTTGGCTCCGTATTCAGAATGGTTCGCAGTTTCCCGCTCGTGTCTTTAGCCTCCCAGTCGCTCCACAGTTGCAACGCTTTCCGCAAGTGCTTCGTCCGAAGCTTAACAAAATGACTCAACAACCACACGAAGGCTTTGAGATTCTCGTCCTGTTTCTGTTTTCGTGCTTTGTTGATCTCATTGCCGAAACTCTCGATCCAAACGTCACAATCGTGAACATCGCCCAGCGCGGTCTGCATTTGCGCCGCACGTTTGGCGTACGTCGCAATCGATCGTCCCCAGCACTGTTGGAACAGTTCGATCGCGTAACGTAAACGCTTCGCGGCAATACGCATCTCATGAAGCGTCTCGACTTCGAAAGGACGGAACAATCCATTACTCAGTTTTTCCAGCTCTTTCAGCCGGTCGAGAATTATCGCGCGCGACATCTTACGGAAACTGATTAAAAGTGGCGCGTGGCTCCGCGTTGTTCCTCCAGCCGTTGCCTCATCAACAGCCGTCGTAAAACTAAGCTCCAATTGTTTGAGCTCGCCGTCCGCCAACATCGTCACGAGTTCTTCGCGCGCCTGATCACGAATCTCCTTCCGCGCATCAATGAACTGTTTGAGAGCAGGCCCAACGTCATGGGATGAGTGTGTTTGCAGCTTCTCCAGCGCCATAATCGCGACATCCTGGTCGCGCACTTCACCGAGCGCGTCGGCGATATCGCGCAGAGATTTGAGTGAAGAAGAGAGTCGACGTTTGTGCAGATAGGGCGTGAAATCCCGCAACGCACTTCGCAAACGGCGCGAAGCAACGCGCATCGAGTGCACTCCTTCAGGATCGCTCCAATCAAGTGCGGCAGTTCGGAAGTGATATAACTCTCCGAACCGCGTCACGAGCACATGCCTCATCCCGGCAGGAGCTTCGGAATTGCAATTAATTCCCTTGATTCGTTTGGCTTTTGCCATCCAGTTTTATTTGGGCGCCACTTTGGAGTGCGGCGGCCTGGCGCCGCTTTGGCATCGATCGAGCTTGTTCGATAAAAAAGCGGCGCCGGGCCGCCGCACTCCAAATCAGGCGCGCTGCGCTTTTTGACGGCGCACGCCGAAACTCAGATTTCGTTTAAATGACTCTTCAAAAAGATCTCGCTTTCGTTGCACTTCCATCAACTCATTTTCAACATCCAACTCGCTGAGCAACTCCACCCGCAGACGACCTGGTTGCAAATTAAACTGTAGATCGGAAACACGACTATCGTGACTTCGATCGAGCGCATCCGCCAGTTTCACGATCGCTGCCAACTTGCAAACAATCTCCCGGTCGGGAAAGTTGAGAGCCGCAAAATCGGTGTGTCGTTTCTTTGGCAATGGACCACGATGATAACGTGCAATGTTGGCAATCACCGCACGCTCGGCCTCCGAAAAACCCGTCAACTCGGAATTCTTTATCAAATAGAGTGCGTGCTTCTGGTGCGAGTCGTGCGCGATGTGATACCCGATATCGTGGAGCAATGCGGCCGCCATCATAAGTGTGCGCTGATGCCTCGAAAGATTCTCAGTTGGCGCCAAACAGTCAAATATCTTTTCAGCGAGCTTTGCAACCTGCCGTGCGTGACTCTCCTCGTAACCAAACCTGCGACCGACCGCATGCACGGCTCTCAATTTTTGATCGGCAAAATTCGGAGCAGGCTGCGATTCATCTTCGACTTCGCGCAAACTGTCGATAATCACCCCCTCGCGCAGTGACCAATCGCAGGTTCGTATGACATTAATCCCAAGTGCCCGCATCGCTTCTTCCAGAATGAGGCTGCCGGCAATTATTATCTCAGACCTTTGTGAAGTGATTCCGGGCAGTGCGCGCCGCTGGGCCATGTCCATGTTGGCGAGTTGCGCGTTAAGCTGGGCTAGTTTGCTGAGTGGAATATCAGTTTCAGTAGGCTGAACCGCCTGGTTCTTCCGGTCGCTGTTGTTCGAGCCGGCATCACGCAGCGTAGTGCCTATCGAAAGTATTGTTCCTGAGGTGCCCGATGCCTGTTGCCAGCGAGCGCTGCGAAGCTCGCGTCGCGGCCGTTCGAAAGCCGCGTGTACTTCAGCTTTCAGGGCAGCAATCTCTTTGGCTTTTGGTGGATCGGATTTTAGGTAACGTTCTGTTAGTCTGACGGCTCCGAGTTTTAACGACAGTAGCGAGACAGAGGTCCCGTTGCAGAAAACCGAAATCTCGGTTGAACCGCCGCCGATGTCGATGTTGAGGTTGGTTGCATCTCTGAGAGCGCAACCGTGAGACGCAGCCAGACCAATGAGACGCGCTTCTTCGACGCCAGACAGAACCTCGACTCGCAGGCCCGTGTTCTGCTCGACAGCCTTGATAAAATGCGCGGCGTTGTTTGCTTCACGCACGGACGCAGTCGCAACGGCGACGATATTTTCAGCCTGGTGAGTTTCGGCAATTGTCTTGAATCGCTGGATGCAGCCAAGCGCGCGTTCGATCGCGTCGCGTGAGAGATGGCGCTTTTGAAGCGTCTCACGGCCCAGTCTGATGGCTTCCTTCTCGCGTGTGACGACTGCAAACGAATTGCTGTCGGCCGCGTCAACGACGGCGAGTTTGATGGAATTAGATCCGATGTCTATCGCTGCGAGTTTCAATTGCAGGCACTTTAGGTAAACTGTGTTACAGCAAAGTAAACCATATCTAATCTAAATCTGGATGAAAACACTTTTCCTTCTGCGTCACGCAAAATCGAGTTGGAAAGACGAGACTTTACCCGATTTCGAGCGCCCGTTAAATCGTCGTGGTAAACGAACGGCTGAGACAATTGGGCGTTACTTCAAGACCAGCGCCAGCGTTCCCGAGTTGATCCTGTGCTCTCCTGCCGAGCGTGCTCGCGAGACACTTAACATGGTCCTTAAAGCATCCAAATGGGCCACTGAAGTGCGGTACGATCAACGCATTTACGAAGCGAGTGCGCAACGGCTCGTTGAAGTTGTATCGCAAATTGATAACGATCGGAAAGTGGCGATGCTGGTCGGGCACAATCCGGGGCTTGAAGATTTGTTGCTACTGTTTACGGGTAATACCGAGGTGATGCCGACGGGCGCGATTGCGAAGCTATTGCTCAAGACGACGAAGTGGACGACGGCGATTGAGAAACGTGCGACGCTCGATTGGCTGGTCAGGCCGAAAGATCTGGAGGAGTGATAGACAAAGATTGACAAGATTTTTCAGGATGAGGAGGCAGAGATGGAGACGAGTTTTTCCAATATCAAGGGAATGTTCAAGACTAATACTGACATTATCAATATGGCGATCGCAGACGTGAAAGCCGAAGATTGGTTCCGGCAGCCCGGCGACGATTCAAATCACCTGATGTGGCTGCTGGGCCACGTCGTCGTTCACCGTGGCCTCGTGCTCAAAACGGTCGGTGCTGATTGGAACGCTTCATGGGCATCGCTGTTTGCTCGCGGGACGGAGCGAGTTGACGCAGCGCAGTATCCATCCGTCGAAGAGATGCGCGAAGCATGGAACCAGGTTTCGGAACAGATCAAGGCGACGCTCAACGAGTCGCCCGCGGAGGTGCTTGCAAAGCCGTCGGCTGAAGGCATTCCGTCATTCGATAAGCAAGTGAGTGGATCGGTCGCGTTTTTGGCGTTTCACGATACCTATCATACCGGTCAGATTAGTTTTCTTCGCAAGTGGCTCGGGTATGGACGGACAATAGGTTAAAAATTTCCCGGAGCCAGAGTCGATTGTCGACTTCCCACACGTCGTAAGGCTGAAAGGCAAGATTTCAACAGATAAACAGGAGTCATGAGATGAAATACATGTTGCTGATTTACCACGACGAACCGAGTTGGGACGCGATCACTGAGGCCGAGCGCCAGGAAATTTATCTTGAGTATCGAAAACTGAGAGAAGAGCTGACTTCGCGCGGCCAGTTCATTGACGGTTCTCAACTGCAGCCGATCGCCACCGCGACGACTGTGCGCGTGCGCGATAGTAAAGAGCTGGTAACTGATGGACCATTCGCCGAGACATACGAACAACTGGGTGGGTATTTTCTGGTTGAAACGGCAAACCTCGACGAAGCCACTGCCATCGCCGCACGAATTCCCTCCGCACGAACGGGCACGGTTGAAGTCCGACCACTCGTCGAAACCGCGGCCGAAGCTTCCGCATAGAACAATTTTAGCCGCGGATTTACAATCTGTGTAAATCCGTGGCTGATATTGAACACGTTTTCCGCGAAGAATACGGTCGGATCATTGCGACTTTGATCCGTATCTCAGGTTCTTTCGATCTGGCGGAGGAAGCTTTACAGGAAGCATTCATCGCCGCCGTATCGAAGTGGGAACTTGAAGGATCTCCTGACAATCCTGGCGCGTGGCTGACCACCGTCGCGCACCGGAAACTCCTCGACGCGCTGCGCCGCGACAAAACACGAACTGACAAACAAGCGGAACTGACCTACGAAGCGAACCGGTTGCGGCAGTACGTCGAGCCTGAGTTGTTTGAGGATGTTGTGGAATACCCTGACGATCGTTTGCGTCTGATCTTCACCTGTTGTCATCCGTCTCTTACACGCGAAGTACAAGTCGCGCTTACGCTGCGGACATTAGGCGGGCTGACAACTACCGAGATTGCACACGCGTTTCTCGTACCCGAAACAACCCTGGCCCAACGCCTCGTGCGGGCAAAGCAGAAGATTCGTCTGGCGGGCATCCCTTATGAGATTCCCTCACTCGAACGCATAGCAGATCGACTGGCGGCAGTCGAAGCGGTTATCTACCTCATTTTCAACGAAGGCTACGCTGCCAGTGCTGGGCAGAGCTTGATAAGAAATGATCTGTGCGCGGAAGCGATTCGGCTAGGGCGTGTGCTTTGCGAGTTGCGACCCGAGGAGCCCGAGAATCTTGGTTTGCTCGCCTTAATGCTATTGCAGAACTCGCGGCGCGAAGCTCGTGTGAACAAGCAAGGCGAGTTGGTTACGCTCGAAGAGCAGGATCGATCGCTTTGGAACCGCACTGAGATCGACGAAGGTATAAGTCTCGTTCAAAAAGCGCTACGGCTGCGACGAGTTGGTAATTATCAACTGCAAGCTGCGATCGCCGCAGTACACGCCGAAGCAAAAACCGCGGATGAAACTGATTGGAGACAGATCGTCGCGCTGTATGAAGAGTTGATGAGGATTACTTCGTCGCCGATTGTGGCTCTGAATCACGCGGCGGCCGTCGCGATGGCCGAAGGATTTGAAAAAGGGCTGGCGTTGATCGACGCTATCGGAGCCGATGGCGCGCTGCAGAATTACTATCTCTTTCACGCTTCTCGCGCAGATCTGCTGCGACGGCTGCGTCGCTATGACGAAGCCATCGCAGCTTATGAAACCGCTCTCTCACTCACCACCAACCAGGTCGAGCAATCTTATTTGCGCGGCAGACTCTTCAAAATGTCCGCAAGCATCTGATTGAAGCGCGCCGGATCTTCCAGCATTGGATAATGGCCCGTGCCCTTAATGATCACCGCATCAAACTGCGGCGCATACTTCCGATTGATTTCGATTTCGGTCGGATTCCGGTCGGCGTTGATCGCCTTGATCGGAACTTTTATTTCTTTCAACGCCGGGCCGGACTTATAAGCGAAGATACCTTTGAGTATCGCGACGGCCGTCTCCGGTTGACGCGAGAGCGCCTCGTTGATGATCCGGGTCTTCACAGCTTCCGGTGTGGTGGGCGAGAAGAAAAACTGATTCAGCAACCCGGTGGTGGCGCCCTTGTAGTCAGCCGTCATTTGCTTGATCACTGCATCGAGTTGCTCAGGCGTTATCGTTACTTCGACGTTCTGCAGGCTGTCGACCGGAACGATCCCCACGACATTATCGGGCATGCGCCTAGTCGCTTCGACGGCGATAGGTCCACCCATCGAGCTACCGACGAGGACAACTCGTTTGAGTCCAAGCTTCGTGATGACTGTTTTCACGTCGTCGCCGTAACTCTCGATGGACCAGTTTTTCCGGCCTGCGCCCGACTCGCCATGTCCCGGAAGATCTATCGTTACAACGCGATTTGTCTTCGAGAATTCGGCAACCTGGTTTTCCCAAAAGCTGCGATTGCAACCCCAGCAATGAATAAAGACGAGCGCCGGCTCGCCCTTTCCCGCGACGGAATAGTGAATCGGGATACCGTCAGAAGAATTAACAACAGCCGACTCAGGCTTGGTTTGAACAGAAGGAACCGCGAACGCAAGTAGTAGAAGAAGAGTTAATAACATAGCCGGTAATTTGCCACAAAAAGGCACAAAAAGCACAAAGTAGAATTCATCTTTTTGTGCTTTTTGTGCCTTTTTGTGGCTTAACCTCTTTGTGGCGCTAGCCAGCGGGCGAGATTGGTGACGTACGTTTTGATGTCCGCGAGGCGCTCCGGGTGACGTTTGAGCTCGTCGCCCGGTGGTTCCAGGAGAAAGCTTGGACAGCCCTTCGACGTGTCCCAGTTGTAATCGACAAAATGATGAAAGCTCGACTCGGCAACAGCTCGCCCGAGTCGATTGCCGTGCCCATCGTCTCTACATTCAAGCGCTACTGCCAGATTGAAGTCGCGGCCGGTTACCTGACTCTCGCCGGTTGCGATAACTCGCGCGCATTCTTCATCGTCAGGCACACCGACACTGCCTTCATGCGGATGAGCCGGAAAATACTCAATCACACCCGAACCACGGCGAAGCAATTCGTGCACTGGCTCAACCGCCGTAATTCTTTGGTAATCACCGTTCGCGCCTGAATGATAATTCGGCCATGTAATTATCGTGGTTACCTGATCGTCGCGCACATGACGCGATGGATCAGGATCGAGATGTTGCGAATGAAAAAAGTGTGCGCGACCAACTCCACCCAGCGTGCATAACGATGATCCCAAATCGGCGTGATCGCGCGTCGCCATTATTCCACCACCATTCTGATGGAAGCGCGTAATTCCCTGACAGTCCGTAGCCGTCAATCCCTCACCTGTATCAACTGCAAAAATCCAGAGCTCATCAACGTCCGTCGTGTCGAGCACACTCAAGACTGCATCGTTACCTTCCGAGTTAAGCTCACGATTGCGTGCGGTGACTTTGTAGACAGGCGTATCGTGGCCGTTTTTGATCGAAGCGAGATGCTCTCGCAACAAAGAAAACCGATCTACGTGCCAGTCGTCTTCGACAGGTGGAATTGTAGTTTGCAAAAGAATGTGAATCGGATCAGCCATGCTGGTATTCGCCCCTCGCTAATAATAGCAACACATGGGTGATCCGACTCACTCGCCTCACGCTGCCGCCGCCTTCTCGCCTCTCAGGAACGCCCAGAGATCCGCGTTGATCACATCCTTGTGCGTCGAGCACATTCCGTGCGGGAAGCCTGGATAAACTTTCAACGTCGCATTCTTAACAATCTTCGACGATAACAACGCTGACGCACCGATTGGCACGATCTGATCGTCGTCGCCGTGCATGATCAATGTCGGGATATCAAACTTCTTCAGGTCCTCGGTGAGATCAGTTTCCGAAAAGGCCTTGATGCACTCGTACGCGGCTGGAAATCCACACAGCATGCCTTGCAGCCAGAAAGAATCGCGCAATCCCTGGGAGACCTTCGCATCAGGCCGATTAAAACCGTAGAACGGCTCGGAAAGATCTTTGAAAAACTGTGAACGGTCGGCTTGAACTCCGGCCCTAAGCTGATCGAATACTTCGATCGGCAAGCCACCAGGATTCGCTTCGGTTTTCAACATCAACGGCGGAATAGCGCCGATCAGCACGGCCTTTGCGACGCGCTTCGTGCCGTGCCGACCGATGTAGCGTGCGACTTCACCGCCGCCGGTCGAGTGTCCAACGTGAATTGCATCTTTCAGATCAAGCGTTTCGACCAGCTCGGCAAGATCATCAGCGTACGTGTCGAGGTTGTTTCCACCTAGCGGCTGACTCGAGCGTCCATGCCCACGGCGGTCGTGTGCGATGCAGCGATATCCGCGCGACGCGAGAAAGTACATCTGATCTTCAAACGCATCGGCAGACAACGGCCAGCCATGACTGAAGACGACGGGTTGGCCGCTGCCCCAGTCGTTGTAATAGATCTGCGTACCATCTTTTGTAGTAATCGTGCTCATAGTGCCTCCATTAATCGATATGTGCGTGGATAACGTTATTATCTCTGAAATATGAAAGTCTGACATCACGCAATCGAAGGTTTTTTGTCTACCACGATCGTGGTACTGGCCAATTGAAAAGACATGCAATCCGGTTAATAATCCTTCCAAATGAAAATCAATCACACTGGTCCGACCCCTGGGCCATTCGGGCGGCTCCTCCACGGCGTAGTGTGGTTGTGTGTACTTGTGGCGAGTGGTTGCTCCACTTCAACGCAACCGTCCATCAAAATAACAACCCTCCCTCCCGCGGAAAAAGGTGGCGGACCCGAGCTCGACATAATTAGCGGACACGTAACCGGTGCGAGCAGCGGGCAACAGGTGGTGCTCTACGCGCGTAGCGGAGCTTGGTACGTGCAACCATTCGTGGAAACGCCTTTCACCCAAATTCTTCCAGATGGCACCTGGAGCAATTCAACTCATCTGGGAACAGAATATGCCGCGCTGCTGGTCCAACCGGGTTACGTGCCTCCACCTTTTACCCTGGGTCTACCAAACGCGGGCGATGGTGTGGTGGCAGTAACGATCGTCGAGGGCCGGCCGCCGTGGTGGCGCACGTGGTGGTTCCGTCTCGTACTCGCATTACTCGGAGCGTTTGCATTAGTCGCGCTATATCGCTGGCGCGTGCACGAGCTGCGTAAACAACTAACAATGCGTTTCGAAGAACGCCTCGCAGAACGCACACGCATCGCACAGGATCTGCACGATACGTTGTTGCAGGGATTCGTGAGTGCTTCGATGCAGTTACACGTAGCTAATGATCATCTAGACGACAACTCTCCGGCCAAACCTCTCGTTGGCCGTGTAATGCAATTGATGGGACAAGTGATCGAAGAGGGACGCGACGCAGTTAGAGGTCTGCGCTCGACAAGCGGCACTGCAGACGATCTCGAGACTGCGTTATCACGAACCGGACAGGAGTTTGCCAATGAGAAAGTAAAAGACTGCCGCGTGATCGTTGAAGGTACGCCAAGAGAGTTACACCCAATCATTCGCGACGAGGCTTATCGCATTGGCCGAGAAGCGCTGGCGAATGCTTTTCGTCATTCACAAGCAAATAAAGTTGAGATCGAACTTGAATATTCCACTAAACAACTGCGCATCCTCGTTCGTGACGACGGCACTGGAATTGACCCTGAAGTGCTGCAATCAGGACGAGACGGACACTGGGGACTGGCAGGCATGCGCGAACGCGCTGAGAGTATTGGTGCGCGTCTGAAAGTCTGGAGCCGAGCCAACGCCGGAACGGAAGTCGAATTACTGATCCCGAGTCAGGTCGCGTTTGTAACTACGCAAAAAGAAAAGAAAGCATCATGAGTAATAAATCTCCCATCCGAGTTTTTAGTGTCGACGATCATCCGTTGCTGCGCGAAGGCATCGCGGCACTCGTCAACAGCCAGCCGGACATGGTTCTGATCGCTCAGGCATCGAACGGCCATGAAGCCATTAATTTATTCAAGCAACATATGCCCGATGTCACTTTGCTGGACTTGCGGCTACCGGACATGAGCGGCATCGACGTGCTGATTGCAATTCGCAGCCAGTTTCCTGACGCTCGCATCATCATGCTCACCACCTTTGAAGGCGACGTCGAGATTCAACGCGCACTACAGGCAGGCGCACGCGGTTACTTGCTCAAAAACATGCCGCCAACTGAGCTGCTTGAAGTAATTCGCCAGGTTCACGCAGGCAAGAAACGGATTCCACCCGAGATTGCTTCTCAACTTCTCGAACACATGAGCGACGAGGTTCTTACCGAGCGCGAGATCGAAGTGCTTCGGGAAGTAGCCGATGGAAACCGAAACCGCGAAATCGCCGCACGACTCTTCATCTCCGAAGAAACCGTCAAAGTTCACATCAAGCACATCATGGAGAAGCTAGGCGCCTCCGATCGCACCCAGGCCGTCTCCATCGGTCTGCGCCGCGGTATCATCCAGTTATAGCCACAAAAGGGCCACAAAAGGCACATAAAGCACAAAAGGCACAAAATAGATTTGAGGTACCCTATGTGCTTTTTGTGCTTTATGTGCCTTTTGTGGCATAACTCTTAAGAGGTATCGAAAGTTACCTTTATCGCTGGATTCGACTGCCGTTCAGATCGGATAGAGTTGAGGCTTCTTCACCAAAGGAGATGGCCTCTGCAAAAGTTATTCTCTGCGTTTCCAGCCGGGTGGCCCGGAGTCGGTTTGTTGCTACTGCGGATGCTGGTTGGCGTTACGTCGATTGTTCAAATCGTAACGCAGGTTAGGTCGTCGGAGCTCTCGGCGTCTACGTGGGGTCTCGCGGCGCTTGTCCTTGTCGCCGCGGGCTGTCTCTTGCTGGGGTTCGTGACGCCAGTCGCCGCCGTCTTAATTGGTCTTGTGTCGACAGCCGTCGCCTTTAACCTCGATATCGTAGTGATGTCGATCTCGATCGCATTACTCGGTCCCGGCGCATTTTCGATCGACGCCCGCATGTTTGGCCGGCGCGAGATCTTCATCCCTTCACGACGAAGTTGAACTTGCGTGGGCCGGGGTTGTAGGTTCCTTCGACAGCGCCGATTGAGGATACGCCGCGGCGGAAAGTGACAGTCGTCCTGCGGAAAGCGCCGGTCTTGTATGCCGGAGACAGGCCGTCATCTTCATAGAGCTTTGTTGAAGCGTTGCCCGCGTCGTCGGGATAGATATTGAATGTGATCGGATCGACTGGCTTTTCGCCGATGTAGTTCATTAGTGGTCCAACGGGGATGATCGCGCCCGCACGTACAAACATCGGCACTGTGTCGAGAGGCGCGTCGACACTGATCATTGTTCCGCCAGCGTACTTCTTGTTGGTCCAGTAATCGTACCAACTGCCCGCCGGCAAGTAGACCAGCCGCCGCGTCACATCAGGTTTCATGATTGGAGCGACCAGCAGGTCTTCGCCAATCATGAACTGGTCATCGAGATTGTAAGTACTCTCGTCGTCCTGATAATTGAGCATTAAAGGTCGAAACAACGGGACGCCCGTACGATGCGCCTCTTCGAGGGTCGTGTACAGAAACGGCAACAAGGTGTAACGGAGCTTTAGATACTTGCGAATGATGTCTTCGTAATGTTTTCCGAAGCGCCACGGTTCCTGATCGTAGCCGTCGATCACCTTGTGATTACGACAAAACGGCGCCAGAAAGCTCACCTGGTACGATCGCACTAGCAACTCACCGTTCCCTCGCCCGATAAAGCCACCAACGTCGCTACCAACAAAAGGTTCACCTGATAGTCCGAGCGATGTAAACATCGGAATGTTCAGCGCCAGTGACTCCCAGGTGCTGTTCGTGTCGCCAGTCCACATCGTCGAGTAGCGCTGAATTCCCGCATACGCTGCGCGTGTGATGACATACGGGCGGCGGTCCGGTTGGAGACGCTCGAGCCCTTCGTAAGTCGCGCGCGACATCAATAAGGCAAACGTGTTGCGATTCTTCGCGTGAGTTGTCTTCTCGCCTTCATCGTAGCTGACGACGTCCAACTGGTTCTTGCCGGTCTGATCCACGAAATCAGAAGGCTCATTCATATCGGTCCAGATACCTGCGATGCCGTTGTCGGTGTAGGCACGATGCAGGTCGCCCCACCAGCGTCTCGCCTCAGGCATTGTGTAGTCGACGAAGACACTCTCGCCCGGCCAGACTCTCGGCACAAAGAGATCCCCATTGCGACGATGCTGAAAAAACTTTTTCTCTAAGCCCTGATCGTAGACGTGATACCGTTCATTCTTATCCTGCGGTTGCTTGATTCCCGGATCGACAATCGTCACGAGCTTAATTCCCTGACGACCCAGCTTCTCGCTCAAGCCTTTTACATCCGGAAACCTTTCCTTGTCGAAAGTGAAGACCCGGTAACCGTGCATGTAATCGATGTCGAGATGCACGACGTCGAGCGGCAAGTCGCGACGGCGATACTCGTTCACAACTTCTTCGACCATCGTCTCCGGGTAATAGCTCCAGCGACTCTGCTGATTGCCGAGTGCCCAAAGCGGCGGCAGAGGCATGTGCCCGGTGAGGTCAGCGTAGCGACCGAGAATCTTTTTGATCGATGGTCCGTAAAAAAAGTAGTAGTTCATCTCGCCGCCTTCAGCGCCGAACCATGCACGCTGTTGCGACGATTTGCCGAAGTCGAAATAGCTGCGATAGCTGTTGTCGAAAAAGATTCCGTAGGCGATTCCGCGCTGTAATCCGATGTAGAACGGGATGGTTTGATAAATCGGATCTTTTCCTTCGGTATAACCGGGCGTATCAGAATTCCAGTTGACGAATGAACCGCGGCGTTTGTCGAGACGTGAGGCTTTTTCGCCGAGACCGTAGAAGTGTTCGTTAAAGCCGAGCTTCTTTGACGCCGCCACAAACGTGCCCGCCTTTGGATCGAACATCATGCCTTTGAGACGCTCCTGTGCGTCGTACGACATGGGACGTTCATCCGCATTGAGAACGCGATGTGTCCGTGCATCGCGAAACTCGATCAGTAAAGGTGAACGGCGGATAACGACTTCTAGCTCGTCGGTCGAGATCGTTATGAGATCGGATGCTTCGCTGAGATTCCAGCGCGGTGTGGCCCAGTCTTGTTTGGCGATAGCCCACGAGTGATCTTTTGACGGGATCGGTTTTGTGAATGATGCTTGGACGCGAATGAGATCCGGGGCCAGGATTGTCAGTTGGACTTGTGAATTGTCCTGGCAGTTGAGCGTGACAGTTTTATCAGATTTGTTGAGACTGACAACCGGGCCGATTTTTTCCAGCGTGGTGATGTCTTGCGCAAAAGCCGATGCGCAGCTTGCCCAAATAACTGTGAGTATTAATAGTCGTTTCATATTTGTATCCGCAGATTACACAGATTATTTGAACGCGAGCCGCGCGGCGCCCAGGAGTCCCGCATCATCTCCACACTTTGCCCTCACGATCTTCACTCTCAGCAACGGAAACGCGCGTTCCTCAACCTGGTGATTCATGTGCTTCTCAAACAGATCCCAACCATTCACCACACCACCACCAATCACAATCATTTCGGGATTCAGAATATTGATCAGGTTCGCGAGGCCAATCCCAAGATAAACACCCATGCGACGGAAAATCTCGAGCGCGAGCTCATCTCCCTGTTGGCCCGCTTCAAAGATCATCGCCGCGGTCCGATCCTCCCGGCCGTGCAATACCGAGTCCGGGTAGCGAGGGCTCGCCTCACGCGTCATGCGCACAATCGCCGTTGCTGAAGCAAAAACTTCAAGACAACCACGACTCCCGCACGTACACGCAACACCCCCAAAAGGATCGACACACATGTGTCCAATTTCCGCAGCCGCGCCATCCATACCGCGCCACAACTTGCCGTCGAGTATGATCCCGCCACCGACGCCAGTACCAAGCGTCACGCAAATGATCGTCTTACAACCGATGGCCGCTCCCTGCCACATCTCGCCAACTGCCGCTGCATTTGCATCATTTTCGAGTATCGCCGGCAGATCGAGCTGTTCAGTCAATGCCGCAGCTAGACGAAACCCATCGAGACACGGAAGATTTGGCGCCGTCACGACCGAACCTTCTTCGACGTTCACGGTCCCAGGAACAACCAACGACACCGCCGAGATCTCAGCCGCTTTTTGAAATTCGTGAACCGCAGTCACGATCGTATCAACAATCGCATTGGCGTCTTTGACCTGCGGCGTGTTCTGTTTGAACCGAGAGTGAATATGCCCCTTCTGATCCACGGTTGCGGCACGGAGGTGCGTCCCACCAAGATCAGCGGCGAAAATCAGCTTCCTATCTGTTTTATCCGCGGCTTCCATACCGTTCCCACACGACTCTCGGTGTCTCAATATTCTTCCCTCGCTCAATACTCATCGCAAGACGAACAAACTGGGCCATGGACCACGCCAGCGGTGTCGCCGATCCGGTTCCGGCGCCAAAGCGAAGATTCGCAGACGGACTCTCCTCTCGATCCCAAACCTGCTCGGGAATCATCAACCCATCATTCGCGAATCCCGCCAGTGTGGCTAACATTTTTTGCGCCTCGGCGACGTTGCCTGCCGCCAGCTCATACTCACCACGTTCGCCGGTTAACAACGTCCAGAGCCTCCCGATTCCGGTGCGTGCATCGTAGTTACCACCATCGGGAGTTTCGCCATAAGCATCGTGATTGTATCGATACCAGGCGTCTCCAACAGGTGTCTTAACTTTTATTAATCGGTCGATAAGCTTGAGCGATCTGACCACTATTGGATCGCCCGGCTTCTTAATACCAAGGCGGACCAGTTCAAGAAAACCTGAATCGAGAACCTTACGCTCCTCAACAATACGACTACTGCTGTTGATCTCCATTTTGGCGCCGTCGTTCGGATCGTCATTCTCTGTGATTCTCACGTAATACGCCGGGATGTGACCTTCTCTGGTTACCGTCCACCTGTTGACGTTACCTGCCCAGTTGTCAGCAGTTGCTAAATACTTTTCTGATGTCGGCTTGTCGCCGTTGAGTTTCGCGATTTCGGCAGCACAGACAAGACCGGCAATCTGCGCCGCAATGGCGGCTGGCGAGTAGCCTGGCTTTTCTTCCCAACGATCCTGATCCGTGCGTGGCCCGTGACTCAGAATGAAATCAGCCGCCGGCTTGATGTGACTAAGCCACGATTTTCTGTCGTGTCGCTTCAACTGATATGCAAGTATGAGTGGCCAGGCTACCTGGTCCATTTGCAAACCATTGCCAATGGGCCGCCCGTCAACCCAGGAATTTTGTGGGAAGCTGCCGTCAAGTTTCTGCTGTACGTTGAAAAGATAGTCGAGGAGTCGATTCGCACCAGCGCGGTCGCCAATCGCGTCCCATGCCGTTGCTACGTGATACAGATCGCGAGACCAGACGGCGTGATAACCAGTCGTATTGGGTTCATTCGCATTTGGACCACCGCCCCACGGAGTTGAAGGCGAAGCGATGACAGCGCCGCGATACTTCTTGTCTTCGAGGCCCTTCAGGACCATGGCCGCCATGTTGAACTGGAGCTGGTGCTTCGCGATCCGAGGCAGCGTCGCAACGTACCTCTCCCATCCAGCTTCATATTCGCGTCTCGTTGCTGCAAAGCCACGAGCGAGAGACGAACGTGCATTGCGCATTGCCTGTGCTGTTGTTTCACCGAAACCCAAAGCAAGCGTGCAGCGCTTTCGGTCAAGACTGATTTCCTGAACCAGATTAGGTTTTGCACGCCTACCTGTCGAAAAACCGCGGATGCCGCAACTCGACATCAACGCGGACGAAATATTCTTGTCCGTCGCGAGGATTGCATTTGGCACAATGTTCCCCTCATCGTGCCATCCACTGTTGTTAAGAGAAGGATCGTAAATAACGGATGCGAGTAGGTCGCGGCTGGAATTAATTTCAATGTCGATCAAAACTGTGTGGCGTCGGGGATCGGTGATGTAGGTCTTGGTTATAGTGTAAGCGCCGCTCTTGGCGATGTTGATCTGTCGAAAAGTCAACGATGCCGGATTGGGCAGTTCGAGGCGATGGATAGTGTCGTTTATTTCAGTCTCACCTCGCTCGCCCGTATCTACATAAACCTGCAGCGTCTGGACGTTGGGCAGATCGAGTGTTGGATAAAAAACCTCCGTCATCACGCCGTTCGCAAGCGTGAACCAAACCTTCGAAGAAAGCGTCGTCGACGTTCCAAACCCATTCTTCGCCGCCGTGGCCCAATGCGCATCATTGTCCTGCGCCATCACCATATGGCTAGCAAGTGCAATAACGAGCGCAATCCTGATCATCTTGAGAAATCCTGTTAATCCTGTCTAAAAAACCGATAGCCCCACGCATCCAATGATAGTGTCGGCAATCCCGTCACTCGCTTATCTACATCAACAAACTTCCCAGCATTCGCGATTTCAACCGTCCCAAAGAACGGACGACTCGAAAAATTGATCGCCACCAGCACTTCTTCATTCCCCGCACGACGAACAAACGTCACCACACGCGACTCATCCGAGTTCTTCAACCACTCGAGCGTTCCACGTCTTAGCGCCGTGCTCCCACGCCGCAACGCCATCATCTTCTTGTAGAACTGAGGAAACTCCTTGCGACGCTCGGCAATCGTCCAGAAGATCGGCAACTTCTCAAACAACGCAGGCGCTCCTGACTCGGTGGTATCCCCAACCTCCATGCCGTTGTAGAGCATCGGCACGCCATCAAGCGTAAACACAAACGCTGACGCCGCGAGCGCTGCCGGTTCACCAAAACGCGCAATCGCACGCCGCTCGTCGTGATTGTCAGAGAAACGCATATGCAGCGCGCCCCTGGGCCACTCTTTGACTTCCTTTTCCCACTCCTCGCGCAGATCCGAAGCACGACCTCGTCCCTGCAACACGTTTGTCAAAGCGCTGTGAAGCGGCCACGAATAATCGAGATCAAAAGCGTTCACTAACAACTCTGCTTTGTGAGCTTCGGCCAGCAGCACGATGTCGGGTTTGATCTGCTCCAATTCTCGACGCGCGTTTTCCCAGAAGTCTGTAGGCACTTCGCCGGCGACGTCGCAACGAAATCCGTCGAGGTCAAATTCGCGAATCCAGTGCTTGAGCATGTCCGTCATGTAACGTCGCAACTGCTGGTTGCCGTAGTTCAAAGCCGCGATGTCGTACCAGTCGTATGGATAGGTGATGTTGCCTTTCGCATCGCGCTTATAAAACTCGGGATGCTTCATCAGCACGCTGTCCCACGAAGTGTGATTCGCAACGATATCGATGATGACTTTCAAACCACGCGCGTGTGCCTCGCGCACTAGTCGCTTCAGATCATCCGCGGTGCCGTAATCAGGATTGACTGCGTAGTAGTCGCGAACGGCATACGGGCTCCCGATCGTCCCTTTCTTCTTTTCCTGTCCGATCGGATGAATCGGCATCAGCCAGAGGATCGTAACGCCGAGGTCCTTCAATTCATCGAGACGTGCCGTAATCGCATTAAAATTTCCCTGCTGTGAAAACGCGCGTGGGTAAATCTCATAAATCACCCCATCGCGCACCCAGTCGCGTACGGGCCGCGCAGCCTGCTGCCCAGAACACACTGAGCCCGCTAACCACCACGCCATCAATCCGAAAACAATCCGCGTAATCCGCGGCCTAGTTTTCAGCATGAACATCACGCACTCCCCTCACAGTCGCGGCCGCTATCAACAGGCTGATGCCACCGAGCACGACCGCATTTCGCGGATCGCCACCCAGCAAATTGTTGAAGATACTCGGCACAATTAGTGACATCACGATCTGTGGAATCACAATGAAGAGATTGAACACGCCCATGTACACACCCATGCGCGCCGGTGGCACCGCTGTTGAAAGTATTACGTAAGGCATCGACAAGATTGACGCCCATGCAATCCCAACACCCGCCATACTGGCAAACAACATATACTTATTCGAAATGAAGAAGACAGAGATCAAGCCGATACCGCCACATAACAACGCAATTGTGTGAATAGTTTTCCGGCTCGTCGACTTCGCCAACGAAGGCAACAAAAAGGCGACGACAAAGCAGACCACGTTATAAGCCGCGAAACATAGACCACCCCACTCGGTTCCTTCCGCAAACAGTGGCGAGCCTTCATTCGGTGCGAGAAAGACGTGACGCGCAACTGCGAGACCGAAGAACTGCCACATACACGGCAAAGCAAACCAGGTGAAGAATTGGACCACCGCAAGTTGTTTCATCGTCGGCGGCATCTCAGTCACTGACGAAAAGATCTCTGCGAAGCCCGCGAGGATCCCTTTCCTCTCGCGTTTCATACGCTGAAAGGCTTCCAAGTCTTCAGGCGGATACTCTTTCGTAGTTACGACAGTCCACAACACGGCCACGAGAAACACGAGTGCGCCAATTTTGAACGAGTACTCAACCGAGAGCGGAATCCCGCTCGCCATAACTCCGACAACACCGAGCGCTGTGAACAGGTAAGGCAACGCATTCGCAAGTGTTTGACCGATACCGATAAAGAAACTCTGCATCACGAATCCGAGGGTCCGCTGTTCTTCCGGCAGCTTATCAGCCACGAACGCGCGAAATGGCTCCATCGTGATGTTGATGCTGGCGTCGAGTATCCAAAGCAGACCCGCAGCCATCCACACCGCAGATGAATCGGGCATGAAGAAGAGCGTGATGCTTGCGAGAATCGCGCCGACAAGAAAATAAGGACGACGGCGACCGAGTCGATTCCAGGTGCGGTCGCTCATTGAGCCGATGATGGGTTGAATGATCAAACCGGTGATTGGACCAGCGAGCCAGAGATACGGCAGTGAGCTTTCTTCGGCGTGCAGGTACTTGTAAATCGGGCTCATGTTGGCGAGCTGTAAACCCCAGCCAAACTGAATCCCGAGAAATCCGAAACTCATATTCCAGATCTGCCAGAAGCTCAAGCGTGGTTTATTCATCTCAGGTTCCTTACCTGCCGGCAAAGATTGCTACAGAACGTTTAGGTAAATTGACGCGTAACTTACCGTCGCGAACAGTGGCGTCGCGGACCAGAGCAAGACGATCCTGTAACAGAGATCCGTTTCTAATACCGGTACGTGAAACGTCAAATTCGATCTCAGCCCCCTTATCGTCGTTATTGAACACGATCACCACAGCGCTGTTTCGAAGAGTGCGTGCGTATGCGTACTGCTGTTCAGCGATATAGAGATTAACAAGCGACCCAGTCCTCAGCGGTTCGAGTTCGCGACGCAGAGTCGTGAGTCGTCGAATGTATTCGAACAGATCCTGCTCGTCTTTAGAGCGACCCCCGGCGGTGAAGGCATTGCGTTTGTCGCCTGCAAACCCGCCGGGGAAGTCGCCACGCGTTGTTGGCTCGTCACCGCCCTCCAACGCGAGCTCGTCGCCGTAATAGAGCTGGGGCACGCCACGCGTCGTCAACATGAACGCATTCGCCAGTTTGAGACCAGCGATGGTTGCTCCCTTCTCGCTCATAAAACGGCCATCATCGTGTCCGCCTAATAACGTCACCAGAATTTCCGAGTTGGTGTAGAGATAATCTTTCGCGAGTGTCTTCGGAATCTCGTCAATTGGTTTGCCTTCGGCAAACGCGTGACGGATCGGATAAAAGAGCGGAAAGTCCAGCAACGAATCGAGACCTGAATCGACTCCGTCAAAACGCACTCTGCCGCCCTGGAAGAACGACGTATGGACCACATCGCCATCCTTCACTTCACCGACTACTTTGAAATTCGGGAACTCGCGCTTAACCGCCTTTGTCCAATCGCGCCAGAAAGAGTTGGGCACGTATTGCCATGTATCCATTCGTATTCCGTCAAGACCGGTCGTGCCAATCCACCAGAGCGTGTTTTGAATCAGATAACGCGAGACTTCCGGGTCGTGCTGATTGAGATCCGGCAGGAAGTCGAGAAACCAACCGTCCATCGTTTCTCGTTTTAGCGACTCGACGGCGCGTGGATCGTGAAGCACCCATGTTTGAAAAACATTCTTCAAATGTTTGTCTTTGGTGCCATTGAACCAGGTCGGCGTCGGTGGATCGCCAACCCACGAATGGTATGGACCAGTGTGATTCATCACCTGGTCCTGAATGATTTTTATGCCGGCGCGATGAGATGTCTCTACAAGCTCACGCAACTTGGCGTGAGTTCCGAAGTGTTCCTCAACGCCGTAGAAGTCCTGAGGATTGTAGCCATGAAATCCGGTACTCGGTTTGTCTTCCTTCAGCTCGATCTGGTTCAGCCGATCGTAGTTGTCGTACCAGGGCGTGAGCCAGATAGCTGTGACGCCTAGATCTTTCAAATAAGGCAAACGATCGATAACACCCTGGAGGTCGCCGCCGTGGTAGTAAAACTTGTTCTTACGATCGTAGATCGGTTCGTTATTTGACGGATCGCCGTCGGCAAAGCGATCGATCATGATCAGATACATCACGTCAGCCGGTGAGAAACCCTGAAAACGACCGGCGCGATTTAATGGTCCAAGCACTTCGAACGAAGCGCGAGCAGAACCAACAGAAATTGTGCGCTTTCCGGGTTTCGCATTCGGTGGAATGAAGACATCAACGAAGATGTATGTGCCTACATCGTTGATCTTCGGAGTGCCGACTATCCTTAGGTCTGCTCCGTCCACCCGCACGCGCGCGCCCTGAAAATTCTTACCACGAATTAAAAGCCGCACCGGATTAACGGAGCTCCTGGTCCACCAGCTTGGCGGATCCACTTTGAGAATCTCCGGCGCCTGCGCGAAAACAGTCAGAGTTAGCCACAGATGAACACAGATCGTGCTGATTATCCGTGTAATCTGTGGCTTAATTTCTTCCATAGAGTTTTGATAGATCCTCAAGTCGCACAGCTAGTTCCTGTTTCAATGACTTAAATCGCCAGGCCCAGTTTCCCTCTGTACTGTTCGGCAGATTCATACGCGCTTCCGTTCCCAGTCCAAGCAGATCCTGAAGCGGAATCACCGCCGTGTTTGCAACCGACGCCAGCACGCCGCGAATAAAGTCCCAGTGGATCTCTTTCCCGCCGGTATTCAAATAGTCCATACAAAATTTGCGTTCACGTTCGATCTGCGTCGCGGTTCGCGTCGATCCTTCGCCTGCGACACTCTGAAACCATCCGACGGTCGTGTCGTTGTCGTGGGTTCCTGTATAAGCGACGACATTAGGAACGTAGTTGTGTGGCAGATCGATGTTCTTCGAATCGCTGCCAAAGCCGAACTGGAGTATTCGCATTCCCGGAAAGCCAAAGTCATCGCGCAACGCAACAACGTCAGGCGTGATCACACCGAGGTCTTCTGCAATGATCGGCAACTCGCCGAGTGTCTTGCGAATCGCAGTGAACAGTTCTCTTCCCGGCGCTTCCACCCACTGCCCGCGTTCGGCGGTCTTGTCACCACCAGGAATTTCCCAACACGCAGCAAACCCGCGAAAGTGATCCACTCGTGCGATATCGACGACGGTAAACGTCGCGCGCACACGCTCGATCCACCATTTGAAACCGTCGGCGAGCATGAGTTCCCAGTTGTACAGCGGATTGCCCCAAAGCTGTCCGGTGCTGCTGAAGTAATCCGGCGGCACGCCAGCAACGACGAGTGGTTTTCCGTTCTTGTCTAACTTGAATTGCTCGGGATTAGTCCAAACGTCAGAGGAATCATGGGCCACAAAGATCGGCAGATCGCCGACGATGCTGATGCCGCGATCGTTGCAGTAACTCTTCAAGGCGAACCACTGCCGGAAGAAGAGAAACTGATAGAACATTTGTGCTTCCACTTTTTCGCGCAGTTCTTCCCGCGCGCGTTCGAGTGCGGCAGGAGTGCGGCGGATGAGCGATGGTTCCCACTCATTCCACGCAACACCGCCGTGCGCATCTTTCAATGCCCGGAACAATGCGTAGTCTTCAAGCCAGTGCGCTTGTTCTTGTGCGAACGTTTCGAAAGCGCTACGGAGAGTAGTGTCGGTGGTTTTCGTGTAGCGTTCATAAGCTCTGCGTAGGATTTGATCTTTGAGGCTGTGTGCCTCGCCAAAATCGATCTTGTCTTGCGGGCCGGACGATTGGGGCGCAGCATCGAGTAGTCCTTCTTTGATTAACTGGTCCGGGCTGACGAGCAGAGTATTGCCGGCGAAAGCCGAGTAACACGCGTAAGGTGAATCGCCGTAGCCTGTTGGACCAAGTGGCAACACTTGCCAAAGACTCTGGCCCGCCGCTACGAGAAAGTCGGCGAACTTGTACGCCTCCGGTCCAAGATCACCAATGCCATAAGGGCCAGGCAGTGAAGTAGGGTGAAGCAATATCCCACTCACTCGATTCATCTTGTTAATCATGTAAATCCTGTCTAAAACTACCAAGAGCCATCGCACTCTGCGGGGGCAAACTGATCACTGCCTCCCCATTCACAACACTCGCGTTGATTTTTACACCAATCAACGTCTTCAACATCACGCCATCCTTCAACCCTATAGAGGCGACGGGAATGCTCACCTGCTTCATTTTATTTTCTCGGTTGAACGCAATGATGATCGTCTCTTTCTCGAGTTGCCGTGCGAAGACATAAGTCTCGTCGTCAAAATAGAGATCGATCAAACGTCCCGAATGCAGCGCCGCATGCTCACGCCGGAGGCGTATCCACTCGCGTGTCCACCCAAACATCTGCTGCTGTTTTGCCGTTCGTCCTTCGGCCCGAAATGCATCACGCGGAAAATCGCGACGATTATCAGGATCTTCTCCACCTTCCATCCCGATCTCTTCACCGGCATAAAGCTGCGGGATGCCACGCACACTCAGAATAAACGCCGTGTGCATCATCGCACCCTCAGTCGTCGCGCCCTGGAGCGACAGGAATCGCGTCGTGTCGTGATTGTTCGCAAGCACTGTGAGTTTCGACACGTCAGGATAAAGCCCGTCGTACTTCAACTGAGACTGAAGAAATCGAACCGGCGCCTTGTTGGTAAAGACCATCAGCGACGCATTCCACAACGCAAAGTCGAAAACAGAATCGAGTTTCGTATCGATCCCGTCCCAACCCGTGTGGCCGCCGATGAAAAACGCCGTGTGCACAGCATCGCGCTCGAATACTTCTCCCACCATCCACAGCTTCGGATACTGCCGGTGAAGCGCGTTTGAGAGATCGCGAATGAAAAAACGTGGCATGTACTGGATCGTGTCCTGACGAATGCCGTCGATGCCGGTCACGCCGGCCCACCACAAAGCGTTCTGAATTTCATAGCGAGCCACTTCCGGCTCTTCCTGATTCATGTCAGGAAGATCGTCGTTAAACCAACCGTCCAGGGTGTTACGAATGTCGATCTGATTCGAATGCGGCGACAACAGCACGCTGTTTCGGAATTTGTTGAGCTGGTGCTGCGCGAGGGTACCGTGAAACCACGTGCTGAGCGGCGGGTCATTGATCCACGGATGTTGCGAGCCAACGTGATTTGCAACTTGATCCTGAATGACTTTGATACCAAGCGAGTGCGCCTTCTGAACCAATTCGCGGAGTGTCGCAAGATCACCAAAGCGATCTTCAACGGCGTAGTAATCGATCGCGTGATAGCCGTGGTAATACGTGTTTGGGCACCACGGCTTGTCGCAGCGATTCACGCCGTTCCAGTTGTCGTACCAGGGTGTTAACCAGATCCCCGTGATGCCGAGATCTTTTAGATATGGAAGCTGATTGATAATGCCGCGCAGGTCGCCCCCGTGAAAGCCACGCGGGTTGTTGCGATCGTTAGCTTCGGGCGGAGAATCTTTTGGCGCGTTGTTCGAGGTGTCTCCGTCGGCAAAGCGATCGGTCATGATCAGGTAAATCACGTCGTCGGTGTTGATACCCTGAAAGTTGTTGCGAGTGTCGAGCGGCGCTTCAATGTTAAGGGGAATCGAAACACGTCCAGTCGAAGTTTCGAGAGCGAGCGAATAGTTGCCGGGCGACGTCGAACGATCGATGTCAACGTCAACAAAAAGATAAGAGCCTCGTTCGTTGACGCGAATGTTCGAAGTGCGCAATGACGCATTGGTAGAGCTCACACGTGCGCCGCTAAGGTTCTTGCCACGAACAAGAAGTCTGACTGGATTGATCGTGTGATTGGCCCACCATGATGGTGGATCGACTTTGGTAACGGACGAAGTTTGGCTAAAGCCAGCCACAAAAAAGCACAAAAGGCACAAAAAGCTTGCCGGAAATGTTTTGTACCTTTTTGTGGTTGACATTGGTTAGTCTTTGGGCGTGCGTGGCTTCGCGCTGTCACCCGCGGCTGAGACCGGCAAAGGCGGCAGAGCCTCCCCGTCCTTCGTACCCATCAGCGGTGTGGCGCCGTGCCGGTTCACTTCATCCAACCGCTTAAACTCCGCCAGCTCCTTGTCAGCTTCATCCTTGCGCTTGAGTCTCGAGTATGCGAGGAACAGTTGATAGTGGACACCCGGATCTTTGTCGTTCAACTCGACGCCGCGCGTCAGTAACGGCACAGCTTCTTCATACCGCCTCAACTTCACGAGCAAACGACCGAGATCGTGATACGAAGGAAAACTTTTTGGATCCAGCTCGATGGCTCGTCTCAACAAGCGCTCAGCTTCAACGTTCTCACCACGCTGGCTCGCGATGTATCCGAGATTCGCAAGCGCATCCGGCATATCAGGACGCAACTTGAGCGCCTGCCGAAAGGCCGTTACTGCCTGGTCGTACTGTCCTTCCGCTCGCCCGGCGTAGCCGAGCAAAAAGTAGAGGTTCGCATCATCCGGATAACGCTCGAGCGCTTTAGTAAAGACTTGCCGCGCGCGTTCATAGCGCTGGCCACGCACATTCGCAACGCCGAGTCGGAGGTGATAGACCAGTTGACCCTGCGATTGTTCCAGTGCCTTCTCATAAAACGGAACCGACTTTTCAGCGAGCTTGTTCTTGAGCAACTCCTCGCCGATCATGAAGTTGACTTCAGCGAACAGGGGTCGCAGTTCGAGCGCCTTGGACCAGTGTGTCAGCGCGGCTTTCGTGTCACCTTGCGCAGACGAGATCAATCCGAGACGATAGTACGGCTCAGCTTCGTTCGGCTTCAGCGCCGATGCCGATGACATTGTTTGCAGGGCTTCGTCGAGACGGTCCAGGTTATAGAGCGCGATCCCGAGGTTATATAGAACTTCGTAAGTTTGCGGACGCAGCTCATTGGTCCGCTGAAACAAACGCACTGCATCGGCATACTCGTGCGCTTCAGCCAGGCGTAACCCAAGCGTAAATAGCATCCTTGGATCCTGGCCGGCGGCTTTTTCCAACAACGGGACCGCGCGTTTGAAGTCTCCCTGCGCCGCGTACAAAGCACCGAGGTTGAAAATGGCCCCGTCATGTTTTGGGTCGATTCGCAACACCTCTTCGAACTTTGCAATCGCTTCAGTGCCGCGATTGGTCTTCGCCAATAAGACACCAAGATTCGACAACGCACTGACGAGCTTCGGTTTCAGACGCAAAGCAGCGCCGTACTCTTTTTCGGCTTCCGCACTCAGACCACGCTGATCGAGAATCACACCCAACAAGCTATGCGCTTCACCATTCCGTGGATGCGCCGCAATGATCTTGCGCGTGGCCGCTTCCGCTTCCTGAAGCCGGCCCGCCTGGACCAACGCGCCCGCCTCGCTCAGCAACGTCTCGACATTCGGCGACTGGCGTTGCGGCATCGCCGCTGCAAAACTTGATAGTGAGAAAAGCAGGAGAAGCCCGCAAAGCGGGCGGCAGCATAAAGCCTGGGGCGCAAGCCCCAGGTAAGAAAGCAAGGAAAGTTTAGAGCCCGCGATAGCGGGCGAAAGCGCACCCATATCGATAATCACGCGACTCTCATTGCAGGCTGTCGCCCGCTTCGCGGGCTCCACCCTTGGAATGAATCGCTGATCCTGGGGCTTGCGCCCCAGGCTTTATGCTGCCGCCCGCTTTGCGGGCTGAAGACGTACAGAACCCGATTCTAACTACAAGAATTACGATTAACCACAAAAGGCGCGACTAGTCACCAGAAGCACAAAAGGCACAAACGCTCTTGCAAAGACGTTTGTGCTTTTGTGCCTCGCTGTGGCGATAAATCGTTAGAAGATGAACCTGAGGGAGAACTCCATCTGCCGGCGACGTTGCTCGCTCGTGTCGCGCGCAAACTCGTTAGCGTTGTTAAAGTCTCCGTTCGGGAACGACCGGTTCACGCGGTTCAGCACGTTGAAAGCCGAGAAGCGAAACTGAATGTTGAAAGCCTCGCTGATCGCGGTGACCGGGAAGTTTTTGTACAATCCCGCATCCCAGTAGAACTGTTGCCGTCCACGGAAAACGTTGCGGCCAAGCGTGCCAATGTTGGGGAAGGATGTTCTGGTGACGGTTCCTCCGACCGGCGGGTCCCCAGGAAAAACTCTCGTAGTCGAGCATCGAAACGCCGCCCGATTGAGTTCAAACCCATTATCTCTTTGGGCCTGACTCGGGGTTGGATCTCCAATCAGGTCGACGCGTCCTCCGTCGCAGGTGACGTTAAATACTGGCCCACTCTGCCAGGTAACAATGTTGTTGAGTTGCCATCCGCCAACTACCAGATCAAGGCCCTTGTGCATATCCGCGCCGTAACGCCGGTTACGACCGATCGGCAAATCCCAAACATTCGAGAAGGTGAAGCGGTGCCTGACGTCAGTGTCAGAGCTGCCACGCTCGAGTTCGCGTCTGGTCGGATCGTCCGGACCGCAATCACGAGCACCCGCACCGTTTCCGCAGACGGCGCCCGGAGTGTCGTCAATCGAATGAGACCATGTGTACGACGAAAGCATGGCCAGCCCCTTCGAGAACCGTTTCTCGAGCTTACTTTGCAATGCGTTGTAGTTGGAGCGTCCTATGTACCTCGTCGCAGTGATCGGATTGACGCCGTTGTTCACCAGCACCACTTCACGAGAACCTGGGCCACCCTGATCAGTTCCGGGGCTGGTGCCGATATTCTGAAGCACCAGCAGGTTACGGCCCATCGAACCAACATAAGCAACTTCGCCGAGCCAGCCTGCCCGGAATTCATTCTGAATCGTGAAGTTGTACTGGTGATACATCTCATCCTTTTTATTCGGATCGTTGAAGAGGATGAGACCGCCACCGGTCGGTGCGGCGAAACTCGAACCAGGCGCTGCGACCGTGAATGGCGCCGTGGGAATTCCGTTGTCGAACGGATTGCGGGAGAGAAACACCGATGGACAACCGCTGGGGCCGGTTATTGGCGTGCATGCAAAGCTCGCAGCGCCTGTGCCCGGATTGGAAGTGAGCGGTTGCGTAAGATTGGTGTCGACCGCGTAGAGCAGTCCGTAACCACCGCGCAACACCAACGTCTTATCTGCCTTCAACCCGCTGTAAGCAAAACCAATGCGTGGACCAAAGTTATTCTTGTCGGTGTTCGCAAGATCGCGGCCGCCGGGTGCGTTCTCTCCGGCCATCTGGATCGTCCTGGTTGCCGGATCGAAATTGCCCTGGCGATCGAAACGCTCAGTCGGCGCGGTAAATATGTCGTAACGCAAGCCGAGGTTGAGAGTTAGATCGGGGTTGACTTTCCAGTCGTTCTGAACAAAGAAGGCCATCTCTTTGCTTGACTGGAAGTATGGACCACCGGGATCGCCCCGGCCCACAAAGCCGGGCTGATAGCCAAGCAGGAAGTTCGCGAGCGACGAACCGGTATCGTTTGGTCCAATGCCGTTGTAGTTGCCGGCCACGAAACCGCTGTCGGTCGTGCCGTACTGGTAGTTACCCTTAGTACCGTTATTGCGACCACCGTCGTAGACACTGGTCTGCCGCACGCGATAATCACCGCCGAACTTGTAGGTTGAGTTTCCTTTGACGAGTGTGAGTGCGTCAGCAACGTGGTAGTTATTTGAAAGGAAGTAGAACGGACCGCCATCCCCGGTGAACTCAGTGGCGCGATCGATTCCGGTTAACTCGTCAACGATTCCGACGAGCACGATACCGCTGCTGTTTGGACCAAGGTTGATATTCGGAGCACCGAGGTTAGCGGAGATCGTCTCACTAAAACCGCCGGTCCCGTTGACGCCGGTATTGAAGATGCCAATGCCGACTCGGGTATATCCAGCGCGCAGGTCGTTCACAACGGAAGGCGAGAACACGTGCGTGTCGCCCATTGTGAATCCTTTGGTGTTACCAAACTCGTCGCCGGCGGATGGACCAGCCGGTAAATCGTTATTGGTCGGCGACGTTCCGATCGGGAAGAAATTATCACGCGCGCGCGCTGTATCTGATTTGCTGTAACGACCGAAGATGTTGTTGTTTTGCGTGATGCGATGATCGATGCGAATGTCGTAACTGTCAACCACCGCATGTTCTTTGCGATTCGTTTCAAAGTTTCGACCAGTGCCCGGAAGGTTTGGAAGTGGGAATGCATTTACGTAGTTACGCGCAAAGTTTGAAAGTGGACCGCAGCTCGGACAGTTGCGCAGGTCGTTGCCGGGAATCGGCGTGCCGTTCGGAGCGAAAATTGTTCCGAACGGAGCGGTTACCGTACCGCCGCTGGCAAGCCTGTATTCACGCGTTTGTCCCGGTCTGAGCAGTTCACTAAAGTCGCCAACGCGCATTCTTGCAGTTGGTACCGGCACGCCCAATGGATCGCCGGCGCCGCCGAAGATCGGCGTGCTGTTTCGTTGTCCGTTGAGTGAAAAGAAGAAGAACGAACGATTTCGGCCGTTGTACCAGGCTGGCCCACCTTCGCCGAACCGCGGCAGGAAAATTGGACCACCTATAGTTCCGTAAAAGTTATGAGTAACGTAGTTCGGAACGGGCTGTGAAGTTGGATCGTCAAACTTCGCTGCTGCAGCGCTTAGAAAGCGGCCCTGGTAAACTTCGCCTGCCGTACCGTGAAAATCGTTTCCACCTGACTTCCAGGTCGTGGATACAATGGCGCCACCCGCGCGTCCTGACTCCGCGGAAGGGACACTGGTCTCGATCTTGAATTCCGCAATCGCGTCGGGATTCGGATAGATCGCGATTTGTCCAAACTGCGACTCGTTGTTATCGACGCCGTCGAGCGTGAAGTTGTTGTTTGTCGCACGCGCGCCATTCACGACCATCACCGAACCGCCGGATTCGCGGAAGCGTGTCGATTCGGTATTGTTACGACCACCGCCACCCTCGACGAAGTTGCCGCCGCCACCCAGCAGACCCAGGTTTGGCCTCGTTACACCGGGAGACAATTGCGCAAGAAGCGTAAAGTTGCGCTGCGGGATCGGAAGATCGGTGACTTCCTTTCCGGTGATGAGATCACCGCGAACGCTTGTCTCACTCTCAACTAGCGGAGCCGACTCAGCCGTGATCGTTACCGACGTTGTACCTCCCGAAACCGCAAACTTCACATCCAGCGGCTGTCGCGCGTTCGTCTCCACCTGCACTCCTTCGAACGTCACGGTTTGAAAACCGCTGGCTTCGATGGTGACGTTGTATGGACCAGGCTCCAAGTTCGTGACGATGAACGTTCCGTCGTCCGTGGTATCAGTGGTCCGAACCTCGCCCGTCTTCACGCTGGTAACCTTGACTTGCGCCTTTGCAACCAGAGCGTCATTAGGGTCTTTAACGGTGCCGACGATCGCGCCTTTGTTGCTTTGGGCAACGGCGGAGATGGCGAAAATGAAGGTGAAAAGGGCAAGCAGGACGGGCGTAACGAGTGGCTTTCTCATTTTTGATTCCTCAAGCGCTGAAAGCAAAGACACAAACGACGCGGAGTTACCCGCGTTGCTCAGATGAAATTTATTCTTAAAACCTAACTTGGATTGACCGGGGCGAATGGCTCCCTGCCTCGGTTTTAGCAATTCAAAACTTAGTTTGTTGTCGCAGCGAACTAAGTTTTATTACAGGTGCGTTTAATCTGTCAACAGTTTTTTTAGCCACGGATTAGAGCGGATTTAGTACGGATCGCGAACTTTTAGGCCGCGAAAGCAGCCGCGAATTTACTTGCGAGAACGAGGCTCAGGGCACCCCGAAGGGTAGGATTGTCGCCCAAAGTCGAAGGGAGAATGAGAGCAGAAGGTAGGCCGCGACGGACGCTGTTCGCAATCGTTTCTGTTAACGCATGCTCGATTAAGTCCCAGGCACGGGCGATTTCGCCACCAACGACAACGGCCTCGGGACTAAAGCCGATGATCAGGTTCGAGATTCCGACGCCCAGTTGCCGCGCGGTCTCAACGAGGGCTGTTTTTGCGTTCTCTTCACCGCCCAATGCTCGATCGACAAGCTCAATAAAAGTCAGTGAAGACTTTGTCGTCGTGCCGCACAATTTTAAGTAACGAGCAATCGCTGCTCCCTCTGAGGAGAACGCTTCCCAGCAATCATCACTACCGCAGGAACACGGGACAGGAGCGCCGCGTCCGATCACCATGTGACCAAACTCACCCGCAGCGCCACGCTGACCGCGATAAACCTGTCCGTCGAAAATGATGCCGGTACCGACGCCTTCCGCAACGAGTACGAGTATGAAATCTCTGGCGTCGTTGACTTCGGGGCGTCCGAACCAGAGTTCTGCAAGTGCGACGGCGTTGGCGTCGTTGTCGATCACGACCGGAAGTCCAACTGCGTCTGAGATCATTTTCGAGATTGGAAGATCGCGCCAGAGAAAGTACGGGATGTAGAGCGCGGTGCCGGTCGAAGGATCGACGAGTCCGGGAAGACTTACGCCAACACCTTCAATCGATCCCTTGTAGCGTGTGGTGAAATCACGAACGACACTGATCACGTCGCTAATTGTCTTTTCCGGATCGGTGAGAAACTCTTTCTGATCGAGAACGCGTCCTGCAAGATCGCTCGTTGCCACTATTGTGCGGGTCGGAGTGATTGAAACGCCGAGTGCAATTGGATCTGCCGCACGTAACTTCAGCAGCGTTGGGCGGCGACCGCCGGTCGACTCGCCTATTCCGACTTCCTCGACGAGCCCTTCGGTTTTGAGATCTTCGACGATGGCTGAGACGGTCGAACGCTGAAGTTCAGTCTCGCGTGCGATCTCAGCACGTGAGATCGGTTCGCGCTCGCGCACGTAGTTCAACACGATCTGCCGATTGATATCGCGGATCGTGTTGAGGCGCGCTGCCTGAGCTTTTCGCAGATCGAGTCGTCGCAAAATCAACTCCAGAGTCACTGCGTACCATAGAACGTACCGTAGGGGCGGCCCTCCGTGGCCGCCCTTGGTTTGATCACGGATTCAAGAATCCGACAATCTCGGGTTTGGCGAACACGATTTCAACCAAGGGCGGCCACGAGGGCCGCCCCTACAGGACGTTCCTACCGAACAACACCCTTACCTTGTGTAATGGTAACGATCCTGTCAATAGCAGGAACATCGACAGATTCAACACTTCCATCAGGCCATTTGATTTCGAGCTTATCGACCTTCGTCGCCGCACCCAACCCGAAGTGCAAAGTCATGTCATTCTGTGAACAGTAAATTGCGCCACTGAAAACATCCTGTCGCTGTCGCACATTTCCTGTAGTCAGATAAGCAACGGCGCCAATTGCATCGCGCGGGCTCTTCTTCGCAACATCACCAACGAGCCTCAAACCAAGCCAATGTCCACTCGACGCCACATTCCTCAACACCACCGGCTTTGCATCGAGGTTATTGATGACGAGATCGAGCTTGCCATCACCATCGAGATCGCCGACTGCAAGACCTCGTCCCGGCCACGCGTTGGCGAGTGCATTTCCGGGCGGCGCTCCCACGCGTTCAAACTTTCCCCTCACGTTTCGAAACAGCAATGCCTGTTGCGCGTAACTCGTTCCCCATTGGTGCGCATCAGCCGCGGGATAGACATGTCCATTCACAACGAACAGGTCGAGCCAGCCGTTGTTGTCGTAATCGACAAAACTCGTACCCCAGCCGAGAAATGGAATCGAAACTTCACCAAGACCAGTCTGAAAAGTTACGTCGGTAAAATTGTTGTCGCCATCGTTGTGATAAAGAACGTTTGAATCGTCAGAGAAGTTGGTGATATGAAAATCGATGCGTCCGTCGTTGTCATAATCACCGACAGCGAGACCCATCCCCGCCTGCTCGCGACCATTCTCATTTAGCGCCACACCTGACGGATAACCGATCTCCTCAAACGTCCCGTTGCCTTTGTTGATGTAAAGTTGTTTCGGCGTCGAATCATTTACAACGATCAGATCGAGGAGCTTGTCTTCGTCGACGTGAACAAACGCAGAGCTGAAACCATAATACTTTTCCGGATCGTTAACACCTGCTTTAACGCTCACATCTTCAAAAGTTCCGTCGGGCTTTTGATGGTAGAGCGTGTCGCCTTCTCCGGGCAGCCCGCGTGGGCCACACATCACAGGCACGCCGCGAAACTGACAGAAGTTCGCTCCGACCGCGCCCGACTTGCCAACGTCCGATGGGTTTGGCGGCAGATTGTTGAGATCGATCTGCACGTATCCGGGAACAAAAAGATCGAGACGACCATCGCCGTCGTAATCGCCCCAGCTCGCGCCTGTGCTCCAACCCTTGCGAGCGACCCCTACTTTTTCCGCAACGTCGGTGAACGTACCGTCGCCATTGTTGCGATACAAACGCGAGACGCCGAAGTTACCCACGAACATGTCCGGCCGTCCATCGTTGTTATAGTCGCCGACGTTGACACTAAAACCCCAACGCTCGTTCGCGACTCCTGCTTTGGCAGTAACATCTTCAAACTTCCAGTTACCGAGATTTCGATAGAGCGCGGCGCGCGGCGCTTTTTCCTTGCCTCGCATCGCGGCCATCGTCGATCCGTTTACGAGATAAATATCCGGACGTCCGTCGGAGTCGTAGTCAAAGATCGCAACGCCGCCTGAAGGCGTGTCGAAGATGTAGTCTTTAGACGCCTCACCCGACAGGTGACGAAAAGCCGCGAGTGAAGTCTTGTCGGTTACATCTTCAAAAATAACCGGCGCTGAAGGGTCGGTAATGCCAACAGTGCGACGCGAAGTGTAGGTGGTCGGCGTTCCTGTGGAGACGCCACCCATCGGTTGCTGAGACTCCGGCTTCTTCGGCGGTTCTTGCGCGAGGAGCGCAAACGGAAGCAGTAACGAAAGACAGACTAGGAATAAAAGCTTTTGACGCATCGCTGTATTACTGTGCAGCGATGACAACGTAGTCTTTGCCGCTGTAGAGACGCACCCCGCCGGGGTCTGCTGCCATCATCAAAGGACGCGGCCGTCGCAACGCTTTGTCGTTAGTGACTGGCACCGAGAGTAAATCTTTTCCGGAAAGATCCATTACCGTCATCTTTCCTTCTGTCGCAAAACCGAAACCATAGGCGCCGGGAGCTAAAGACGTTCCATTGAGCGTGATCGCGGAATCAGTGATCAGGAAACCAACGTACTTCGCTCTCACATCGGCGGAATAACCGGAAGTGTCAACCAGACCGGAAATCACATAGCGATCTTTTCCAAAGCGTACGGCTGCGGAATTGCGCATCTGAGTTGGCGCACTGAGACCCTGAAAATAGAAGCCGGTTGGAACTACGCGCGTCAGCTCAGCGCCGGTCAGGATTGCTGGGCGCTCCTGGGCCACCGCCGAGCCGGCAATCAGGAGCAGTGCTGCAATCAGAGAGAAATGTTTCAGCAAATGTTTCATCGGATTCACCTCGCGGCACACAATACTCTCGGAAACCTGCGCGAGGCAAATCGAAGAATAGGTCCTATACGACCTATACGACCTATTTCCTCAAAGCGATTTCGATGCGCTCAGCCTTCTCAGCTTCACGACCGATCCAAACCTGGCGCCCGCTAGTCGCAGTGAGCCAGATCTGCGAGAGGAAATATTCCTCGCCCTGCTTACTAAAAACCAGACGCTCAATTGCATTCGGATCGCTCGAGCTGTGCGTGACCGGCGCGTGCAAAATCACTGCTGACTTGCCGTCCTCACTGCGAAGCCTCAAAAGCTCACCGGACATGCGCTTGATGCTGTACACACCTGCGGGCAGCGTTGTCTTCCCTGCGGAAAACTCGAATGGAATATCAACCCCGACCTTGCTTGGTGCCTGTCCCTGTACGTTCACCATCGCTATCCACACGAACATACCGAAAAGTGCAATCACCCTATAAATTTTGTTTTTCATAGAACCTCCTTCAACTACTAAACGCGACAGTCCGGTGAAAGCGGGCTCAAAAAATTTCTCACGCAAAGCCGCAAAGACCGCAAAGGCAGTTCTTTGCATCTTTGCGCCTTTGCGTGAAACTCCTCTATGCTCCTCTTGCAGTGCCGAAAGACGCGGAAAACATTACCGATCTGCTCGTCAGCTACGGTCGCGGCGACAAGGAATCGCTCGATAAGCTGATGCCCGTCGTCTACGACGAACTGCGCCGCCAGGCCGCGCGTTATCTTCGTCGAGAACAAGCGGGACACACACTGCAAACAACCGCCCTAATCCACGAGGCGTACATGCGACTGGTGGATCAACGCAACGTGCAGTGGCAAAATCGAGCACACTTCTTCGGCATCGCGGCTCAGATGATGCGGCGCATACTCGTCGATCACGCGCGCACGAAGAAGCGCGCCAAACGCGGTGGCTCCAACATCAAGGTTTCACTCGACGATGCTACTGTTGCTGTGAAAGGTCAGGACCTTGACGTTGTCGCACTGGACGAAGCACTGAATCGTTTGGCGAAGATCGACGAACAACAGAGCCGCGTAGTCGAATTGCGTTTCTTCAGCGGTTTGACGGTTGAGGAAACTGCGGAAGTGATGGGCATCTCACCCGCGACCGTCAAACGCGACTGGAGCATGGCTAAAGCATGGCTGCATCGCGAACTGAGCGGTGACAGATAAGAATGAGCGAGACGGACCCCCAACGCTGGCAACGTGTAAAAGAAATATTCGAGGGCGCACTCGGACGTCACGGCGCCGAACGTGAATCGTTTCTCGAACATGCTTGCGACGGCGACACGGAAGTGCGCGAGGAAGTCGAGTCTTTGCTTCGCTCATACGAAGTCGCAGGCAGTTTCATGGAATCGCCCGCTGTTGCACAAGCCGCTGATGATCTTGCGGCCGAAGAAAAACTCACTCCCGGCCAACGAGTAAAGCACTATCAGATCGTGAATCTCATCGGTGAAGGTGGGATGGGTGAGGTTTACCTCGCCACCGACACGATCCTCGGTCGTCGTGTGGCCCTAAAAGTATTGCCGGCATTCGTCAGCAAAGATCCGGAACGACTGCGCCGCTTCACGCAGGAAGCACGCGCAGCATCAAGGTTGAGCCATCCAAATGTCTGCGTGGTTCATGAAGTCGGTGAAACGGACGACGGCCGGCCATTCATCGCGATGGAGTACATCGAAGGCATGACGCTGCGGCAACGCATCAGAAGCCAGGCGATGAAACTCGGCGACGTGCTCGACATCGCGATTCAAGTTGCCGACGCACTCACAGCCGCGCACGAATCCGGCATTGTTCATCGCGATATCAAACCCGAGAACATCGTGATCCGTCCCGAAGGCTACGTGAAGATACTCGACTTCGGACTCGCGAAACTTACTGAACGTCACAAAGGCGCGACACACACAACGATGTCGACCCTCCTGTTCAACTCTTCACCGGGAACAGTGATCGGCACAGCGGCCTACATGTCGCCGGAGCAAGCTCGCGGTATTGCAATTGACGAGCGCACAGACATCTGGGGTCTCGGTGTCGTGCTTTATGAAATGGCGTCAGGCAGCGCTCCATTTACTGGCGAAACTCCTACCGACGTTGTTGTAGCGATCGTCGAGCGAGAGCAACCACCAATTTCTGAACACGTCGAGGGCACGCCGCCCGAGCTGGAACGTATCGTCAAAAAGGCTTTACGCAAAGACAGGAACGAGCGCTACCAGATCGTCAAGGAGATGGCCATCGATCTACGCAGTCTGCGCAAAGAACTGGAAAGGTCCTCGATGCTGGAGCGTTCGATCGGTCCAGGCGCCGGTGTCGCCGGCAGCGAGTATGCGCGCGCTTCAACAGGTCGCGATCGAATGGTTCAGACTGATGAGTTGAAGCAGGCGCGCACGACGATTCACAAGCCCGTTGGATTAAGCAGGCGCGCGTGGATCGGTTTGGGTGCGTTGGCAGCAATCGTACTCGCTCTTGCAGGTTATGGTATTTACAGGATTCGGGCTCGGACCGAAGCAACGCTGCGCGTGCCGTTTGAACGTGTTGAAGTCACAAAGCTCACGACAAACGGTAACGCTCTCATGGGAGCGCTTTCGCCTGATGGCAAGTACGTCGCATACGTGACAGGTGAGAGTGGCAAAGAAAGCTTGTGGCTGCGACAGGTCGACATTAATAGCAATGCGCAGTTAATCGCGCCGCGAGAGGGGCGCTATCTGGGCCTTGCTTTCTCGCCCGACGGCAATTACGTCTATTTTGGTTACGCGGAATCCGCACGCAACGACGCCGGACAAATCTACAGGTTGCCTGTGCTTGGAATCGGTGCGGCAGCAATGCGGGTCGAGTTGCAGGAAGGACTCCCTGCACTCTCACACGATCGCAAACGCATAGCCTTCATTCGTTTCGATCGCCAAGCGCAAACGGATTTTCTGGTCGTGGCCAACGCCGATGGTAGTGGCGAACAGGTTATTGGTACTCGCAAATGGCCATTGCGGTTCGGCTGGGATCCTCTGTCGCGACCCGAATGGGCGGCAAACGATCAGATGCTGATGTTACCGATCGTCAGTTCTGATCCTTCTTACACCGGCGACACTTCTGCAAATTACTCAGTAACAATCCTGGAAAAGGATCTGCTCAACGGTGCAGAACGTATTATTCCGCTCTCGCCGCAAAGATTCGACGAGCTCGGTCGTGTGACAGTGCACCCGGACGGCAATGGCGTCATCTTGCTCGGGAAAGCGCACGGCGCGGCATTCGTACATCTCTGGCAACTGTTCCGCGATGGATCGCAGCGCACGCTTACCAATGATTTAAGTGACTATCGTGAACTGAGTTTACGCGCGGACGGGAGTGCGCTTATCACTGTCCAAACACAAACTCTTTCGCGGCTCTGGCTGCTGCGAAAAAACGACGCGAAGCCAACTCCGATCGGGTCAGGCACGAGCCGCTACTACGATCTTTCGATTGCACCAGACAATAAAATTCTCTATGCGTCGGATGCTAGCGGCATTGCTGACATTTTCGAGATCGCCGTGACTGGCGGTGATGAAAGGCCGCTGACTTCGGCAGGCGGGCGAAATTATGCGCCCGTTGTCTCGCCGGATAATCGTTACCTCGTCTTTCACTCCAACCGCACCGGTGTTTTTCAGATCTGGAGAACCAATCGCGATGGTAGCAGCCCGAAGCAGTTAACGTTTGAAGCGACGGAGAGCACGTGGCCCACTTTTTCGCCCGACGGTAAGTGGCTCTTTTTTCAGCATGCCGATCCGGAAAATCCATACAAGCTGTGGCGTGTTTCAATCGATGGCGGCACGCCGGAGCGAGTTACTGATGGCATAGCGATCAGACCAATGGTTTCACCGGACGGAAAGTTGATCGCGTTCTGGTACAACGATGGACAGCAGAATTCGCGCTGGCGTCTGAAAGTGGTCCAACTCGAAGGTGGTGCGACATTCAACATATTTGACGTTGCGCAGACGGTGCAGGTTCAATGGGATACGCCGTTGCGCTGGAGTTCCGACGGCAGCTATTTAACGTATATCGATCACGCGGGCGGCATCGACAACATCTGGGGACAACCGATCGCGGGCGGCACACCAAAGCAGTTAACTAATTTCGAAGACAGCCGGATCCTTGCGTTTGACTGGGCGAAGGACGGCAGCCTCGTGGCATCGCGCGGCGTGATCACGAGCGACGTGGTTTTGATTAAAGATGCAAACAGACAGTAAAAATGGGCGCCCCTTTGGAGTGCGCCAACTTGTTGGCGCTTTGGTATTTTTACCAAGCGGTGACAAGTCACCGCACTCCAAATAGGCGTCCGATTTAGGAGACTCAAAAAATACGATGGCAGAAGCGAAGCGCGTTGGGGTTCTGACTGGTGGTGGTGATGCGCCCGGTTTGAATCCCGCGATTAAGGGTTTGGTTTATCGTGGCTCAGAGCTTGGGCTCGAGGTAATCGGTTTATTTGATGGCTGGCGCAGTCTCATGAATCCGGCGCCCGAAGTTTTACCGCTGGATCGTGAAACGGTGCGACGCTGGGACCGTGATGGTGGCACCAATCTCGGCTCATCGCGCACCAATCCTTTCAAACAAGTCAACGAGGAAGGCGAAACACACGATCGGTCACATGAAGTAACTGAAAATATCGAACGTCTGAAACTGGATGCGCTCGTCGCATGTGGCGGTGAAGACACACTCGGCGTGGCGGCAATTCTTGCTCAAAGAGGTGTGCCAATCGTCGGTGTTCCTAAAACCATCGACAAGGATCTCGCAGGCACTGATTACACACTCGGTTTCGATACAGCACTGCGGAACGTCACGGAAGTTATTGAAAGATCTCGCACACCCGCAGGTTCACATGGATGGGTGCAAGTTGTTGAAGTGATGGGCCGACATGCGGGTCATCTCGCGCTTTGGTCGGGAGTGGCGGGCCAAGCGCACTTGATCTTGATACCGGAACACCCGTTTCGGTACGAGCGGGTTTTTCATTTACTGACCGCGCGATTGGGCGTGTCGGATCTGAGTCGTGGATTGTCGGGCAGGCCGCGTTACTCGGTAATCGTGGTGGCCGAAGGTGCGCGCGCAGAAGACGGTGAGATGGTGACCATTGACGATCGTCACGATGCGTTTGGACACGTGCGACTCGGTGGCATTGGCGAAGTGCTGGCAAAGAGAATCGCGGCCGAGACTCCATACGAAGCAAGGGCGGTCGTGTTGGGTCATCCGCAGCGCGGTGGAGCGCCGAGTCCGATCGACCGGATTATGGGAATGATGTTTGGCGCCAAAGCCGCCGAGGCAGTGGCTAACCAGAATTTTGGCAAGATGATCTCCGCGCGCGGCATCGCCCCGGCGTGTGAGTTTTCACTTGTAGATCTTTCGGCTGTTGAAGCCGGAATAAATGTTGTCGACGTAGGCACCTATTACGACACTGACCGGTATCATCTGAAAGGCTTAGGAATGTAGGAAGAATATTTCGCGCAAAGGCGCGAAACTTATCCTTTAGCTCGGAACGGGTCGTCTTGGGTCAGGCGTTTGTGAACACGAGCCACCAGGTCGGGTATCGTTGGGTCGTCACTCGACTTCGGCACAATCTTCGGATCGGGTGCGATCACCGGACGGATCATCTTCTGCTGTAGTTGCTCGCGCGCGTCCATCATCCATCCGAATCCACGGAAGATGTAAGTCAACAACGTTCGATCAGGCTCCTCAACACCGAGCGCTTCCTGAACACACCACGCACCAAAATCCGTATTCGCCGTCAGTCTCAGCGGTGGACTGTCTTCTTTTCCCGGCTTGAGCACACCATTCACAAACGCCGTGAGATAAACGAGTCGCGCAATTGAAAGACGTTCAGCCTGTCGCGGCGAAATACTCAACTGACCGGCATCGATCGCGTTGAAAACCGGATCGATGTAGATCGCGGGCCGCGGATCCTGTTGCACCTGATTGCCTCTGCCGGCGGCTGCGATCTCGGGATGACCAAACGTTGGCAAACCTCCGGTCAACATTTTCTCCTTGATTCGTGCACTACGCTGTTCGGGAGTCAACGGCTCAAGCTCCTGAACAAAGTCTGACATGTCGTGAATCGCGCCAAAGTGTCGTGCGCCATCGAGTGCCATTTGCGATGCAATAAAGAAGTCAGCGACAGAAAACGTGTGCAGCGTCGCCATGTATCTCGCCACCATGCTCGAGCCGGCAGAACCATGGTGAATCTGAATCGTGCCCATACGTTCCAGAATCAGTCGCTCGTGGTCGTTCGCGTGATGACCAAGGATCAGGCTGTACGAAACCTCAAACGCATTTCTCTTTTCCGCTGCTTCCTCGGACATGACTTGCCGGGCGATCGAAACAAGCGCTGATCGAGAAATCTGCGGATTGTCCCTCAGAAGATGATTCATGTAGGCTGACACGCCACCCACCGCCACGTTCTCCATGTGAAAAGTAATCATCTCGATGAGCAGCGACTCCGGATCGCGCTCGTCATGTATGCCTCGATCCTGGTGTTCCTCGCGTCCGAGTTTCGCCTTGCCGAGAATCCCAAAGTGGTGCATCGCCACTTCCGGACCAAGCCCGGGAAACTGACTGACAAATACCGCTACATCTTCGATTAAAGAACCGGACAGACTCTGAAAATACTTTTGGTTAATAAAATCTTCGAGACCTTTGATATCTCCGGGAGCGCCAAATAGCCCGGTAGCAATGACCTCAAATGGACCAACCTTGCCGCCCACGATGTCTGATTCGGGAACTGTGCCGCGGATAGTGAATGATCTTATGTCGAGAGTTATTTGGGTTCCGTTACAATCAACAGGAGTATGATGTAGCACTGGATTGGCGATGATGCCGGTAGAGGCGGGCATGGTGGCAAAGTAGCCAAGTGTGGTGGCTATCTGTTTTTCACCAAGCTCTTCCGCCCTGGCGGTGGCCTGTTTTACGGGATTAAAGTCAGGCGCTGCTGGCATCACCGCGAATGTCTTGTCAGTCGAAGCTTCTTCCATGAGCAAACGATCCTTTTGGTCTTTTTGGTCTAGAATAGCGATTATTGCTCGTGGCAACAACTGTCCACAGATTACACAGATTGAATGGGTTTAATCTGTGTAATTTGTGGTTACGGAAATTGTGGACTAATCGCGTCAGGCAAAGTATATTTACGCCGCTCTATTCTACGACTGCAATTTTTTCTCACTAGTAATCACCCGAGAAGCGAAAGACTCTTTTTATGTCACGGACCTCACTAATTGCCACTTTACTGGATCCTCCTTCCCCGGATGGAGCAGAGTTGACTGCGCTTTCTGATGCGGTGGAATGGTTGGAAGTGCGCGCGGACGCGTTGGGCGACATCGATCCCGATTGGTTACGTAGGCATTTCAAAGGGCGTCTGCTGTATGCCTTGAGAACGCATGACCGGTCGTTAAATCGACCGGAACGATTGAAAACAGCCGCTCGCTTTTACGACCGCGTAGAGCTCGAAGCCGAAACGGATCTTTCCGAAGAACTATTGCACTTCGTACCAACTGAAAAGCGTCTGGTGTCGTGGTATGGAAGCGTTGCTACTCTGTCGGAGTTCAGTGATCGGTTCGAACAGATCTCGTCCGTTCCGGCGAGCGTGTACAAAATCGTTACGAATGCGACGACGATCGCGGAAGAGTTTCTGCCACTGTCTTTGCTGAAGTCTCTAAATCGTGACGACACGATCGCATTTTCGAATGGACCGCTCGGATTCTGGAATCGACTGGTGGCGCTGCATGTCGGCTCGCCGGCGATCTTTGGTCTCGTTGCCGGCGGATCGGTCGCTACGATGGAACCGACTACGGCCAAGTTGATCGCTGATTACGGACTTCCGGAGTTGCGTCCCGCGAAAGAGTTGTTTGCCATCATCGGTAATCCGATTTTTCATTCACTCTCGCCGCGTCTGCACAATGCTTCTTATCGTGCCATGGACCATCCGGCGCTGTTTGTGCCTTTGCGTGTTGAGTCGTTTGCCGAATTCTGGCGTGAGTTTGTTGTTTCGCGACGGCTCGACGAGTTTGGGATGCCGATCAATGGAATGACTGTGGCTTCGCCTCACAAGGAAGAGGCCGTGCTGACGGCGAAGCAAGTCAGTGAAATGGCGCGGCAGACTGAAGCTGCCAACATTCTGGTCAGAAACAACGGCTGGTGGATTGCCGATACGACCGATCCGGATGTGGTCTATACTGCCAGTCGCGATCGTATTGTGAACGTCAAAGAGAAACGGGCGGCAGTCATCGGCTGTGGCGGCGCCGGACGCGCGATTGCTGCGGCGCTCGTTGAATCTGGCGCTGGGGTAACGCTGATAAATCGTGGCGCAGAACGAGGCGAACATGCCGCAGCGCTGCTTGGACTTCCGTACATTCCCTTGCGCGACTTTAATGCTGAAGGTTATGACATCGTCGTCAACGCGACGCCAGTCGGACGCGACACCGATGAAGCTCCATTCGAGCTTGAAACGATGAACGACGATGCAGTGGTGATCGATCTGGTTTATGGTGCGCGCCCGACGCCGCTCGTTGGCACCACACGCGCGCGACAGCAAGTCGCCATCGACGGCCGCGATGTGCTTGTAACACAAGTACGCCACCAGTTTCGCCTGATGACAGGTAAAGAGATGTCGATTTCTTTAGCCCGTGAGATCCTACTGTAGGGGCGGCCCTCCGTGGCCGCCCTCGGTTTGCACACAGATTCAAGTATCGACAGCCTCGAGTTTGGCGAGCACGATTTAAACCGAGGGCGGCCACGGCGGGCCGCCCCTACAGTACGTTCCACAGGTGTCCGATTTGTTCTAAAGCGTCCATGATTACAATCGATTCAAACATCGAGCAACAGGTGCTGATCAAGCGCGTCAGCCTGCTCACGCGTGAAAACTTCGCGTCGCGCGCCGCTGAATACGATCGCACTGCAAGTTTTCCGACCGAAGACTTCGAAGATCTATTCGAAGCCGGCCTGCTCGCTCCGGTCGTCCCGAAAGAGCACGGCGGTCACGGCCTTGGTCCATACACTGGCGACGTCTTCACGCTCTGGATGATGACCAAGGAAATCGCACGCGCCGATCTCTCGCTCGCGCGTTGCTGGGAAGGACACGTCAACTCTCTCGTACTGCTCGACGGCATGGCCACCGAGGAGCAAAAGACTCGCTGGTTCAAGGGCGTCGTCGAACGCGGTGAAAAGTGGGTCGCATGGAGCGGCGAACCGCAAGCTCGTAAACCCGATGAGCCGGTTCGCTTCGGCACCACAGTCGAAAAAGTCGACGGCGGCTACATCATCGACGGGAACAAAGCGTTTGCCACGAGTGCGGGCGGCGCGCAGTGGGCCATTCTTCTCGTCAACACCGCCGGACCAGGCGGAGTTCGTCATGCAGACGCCGCAAATCTCGATTCAGTGTTGATGATGGCGTGCAATCTTTCCGATCCGAGCGTCGAGATCGACACGTCGTGGTGGGATCCGATTGGCATGCGCGCGACCGCCAGTCACCTGGTCCACTTTCGTCGCACTTTCATTCCCGACGATGACCTGATCGGTTACCCCGGACAGTACCTGAAAGAAGGCTGGCAAACGTGTTTCATTCCGCATTACGCCGCGACTTTTCTCGGCGCGGCCGAAGCCGCCTACGACTACGCACTTAATTACATCACGACGCAAAAGAAGATTCACGATCCATACGTACAGCACCATATCGGTCAGATGTCTGTGAACGTCGAAACCGGACATCTGTGGTTAAGGCAGGTGGCTCGTTTGTGGGAAACGGGCCGGTATCTCGAAGCGCAACTGGGTGGTAGTCGTGCGCGGCACGTCATGGAGCACCTCGCGGAAGACACGGTCAAACAAGCGATTCGCGCGTGTGGTGCACGTTGCCTGATCCGTCCCAGCTCGCTCGAGCGCGTCTATCGAGATTTATCGTTTTATGTTCGGCACGACAACGACGATCAGATTCTTGCAACGATTGGTAAGTCGATACTTGGTCTAACTCACGATCCGTCTTTCTACAAACCATAAGGTCAGCATGAAAGTCACAACGCCACATCGTCAATTTAAGCTAAGAATTTGGTGGCTTGCTCTCGGCTACTTCGCCTTCTACACGCCGTATAGTTTTTTGATCAAGATAGTAACGACGAAGCTTTGGCCTGGCGTATCACAAACTGTCTCCGGATTCCGTTTACTTCCCGCCGTCATAATAGCGATCGCCTTAGTGCTGCCGGCTGTAATCACGTTCAAGGGATGGTGGAAGTATGCGAGACGAAGAGAAGTAATGGGTTTGAGTTTGCCATTCCCGAGTGGATTAGTCGTCCTTTCAGGTCTTGGAACCGCGATAATCATCGCCACTACAACTCTCGCGTTTAGCATTACCGGCGTTTCAATTCTCTTCGCTTTGCTCCTAATGCGTGGCGGTGTTTTGACGATTGCACCGCTCGTCGATCTGCTATTTCGTCGTCGCGTGCGATGGTTTTCGTGGATCGCTTTCGGGTTCACGGTACCCGCACTCTTAATCGCCTTCGTCGATGTAAACAATTATCACCTGACCACGTTAGCGGCACTCACGATTGGCGCTTACCTAACTGGTTATCTGCTGCGACTTCCTTGCGTCACAAAACTCGCAAAGGTGCAAGACGACAATGTTACTCGCGGTTACTTCGTTGACGAGTCGCTGGCCGCGATCTTCTTTTTGCTGACTCTATCCGGTTCGTTGGCGCTTGTAGGTGGGGCTGAGAACCTGTTGGAACTTCGTCACGGCTTTACCGGTCTGCTGACAGACAGCCTTAGCTTGCCGGCGTTTTTAATTGGTGCTCTTTACGGTTCGCTTTATTGTTTTGGCACTCTCATTTATCTCGACTGCCGCGAAAACACTTTTTGTATTCCTTTGAATCGCGGTTCAAGTCTACTGGCCGGAGTCGTCGCTAGTTACGCGCTGGCGCTGCTTTTTGCACAGAGACCTCCGAGCGAGGCACAACTCGGAAGCGCCGCGATGATCGTCGTTGCCCTTCTCTTTCTATCGCCGTTGCACCACATCGATCGGTATCTGGCGAAGCTTACGAATATCTTCAAGGCTCCGGTTACAGTTGAACCGCGCCTCTTTCTGTTTGTGTGCAGCGGCAACACCTGTCGTTCACCGATGGCCGCCGCCATTGCCAACGCCGAAATCGCTACGCGACGGGGTATTCCATTTAAGGCCCTCGAAACTGTGAACGTGCGCGCGCTCAGTGCCGGAGTGTCAGCAAGAGTTGGAGCACCCATCACACCGGAAGCTGCGGAGGTTCTGGAGTCTTTGAGCGTGCCGGTAAAACCACACGCGGCGCGAAATCTTACGCCGGAATTGGCAGCCGAAGCAGAAATGATCTTTTGCATGACCAGCGCTGTTCGCAAAGCCGTGATCGAGATGCTGCCGTCAGTGGCAAACAAGACTCTCTGTCTCGGTAACGAGGCCGACGTCGACGATCCCATCGGCAAAGGAATGGCTGCCTACGTGAATTGCGCGCGCCAGATACAACACCTGGTCCAACTGCGATTCGACGAGCTAATTCCGCGTTTATCCGTGGCTAAATAGCCGTGGCAAATGAAGCTGATCGTATCTCACCTGGAGACGGTACGAACCTACGTCACTCGTGAGTTGTACCACATCCAGCACGATCTGATCACAAACCATGGCTGGAGACATATCGAAGCTAATGCACTCTGGCACGGCCCGGGTTCGCTGGAGCACAAGATACGCATCGCGCTCGGCGGATTGCCCGAGATCATCATCTTTTGGGAAGCTTACGAGCTTGTTTACAGATATGCTCGTGAGATACAGGTCCTGAAGTGCCGCAAGTTTTTCTTCGCCGACGATCTGCACTGGTGGAACCGGCGCATGCGCGAAATCAGGGTGATTGTTTTCGGCGTGTCAGACGTGATCCTTAGCTCAGTTGCCTATCGTTTGCCAGGGATGTTTCCCGAGCTTTCGAGGAAACGGGTTGTATGGGTGCCGCACTCGGCTTCAACGGATTTCATGTTGCCGTTCAATCCCGACGCGGAGAACGCGATTTTTCTGAGTGGCGCCATCAATGAAGCATATCCGCTGCGCCAACGGATGTTGCAGTTGCACCGCGAAGGATCGTATGCAATCAGGTATCATCGCCATCCCGGCTATTATTGCGGTTACGACTACGAGCGAGACGGAAGAATAGGTCGTGGTTATGCCGAGAAAATTCGGCAATGTCGTGTTGGTTTTGCTGACAGTGTCTTTCCGTTTGCGTATATAGTGGCGAAGTTCTTCGAGATTCCCGCGACGGGCGCCTTGCTGCTGGCCAACGACACGGTCAGCGAACCTCTCAAGAGGCTCGAGTTTGAAGCTGGTCGCCACTATGTGCCGGTCTCGCAAGGGAATCTGGAGTCACAAATCGAGTATGTGCTTTCGGAAAGTAACCGCGACGAGGTGGACCAGATAAGACGAAACGGTCAGGCCCTTGTTCATGAGCAACACAAGACCAGCGATCGGGCGCGATTCATAAACGCAGTTTGCGCTGCTTAAGTTATGCGAGTATTGCTTTCATCAGATCACGAATATCCCTCCAGCAATGGGCATGGGAGTGGTTTGCATCCGAAGGCATTCCCTTCCGGCTCTGGATATATGCTTCACGATCTGCTGGCTAAAGGTCTCGCTGAACTGGGCCACGAAGTCTTTTATCTCGTACGTCGATTACGTGAGAATTTTTCTTCGAATTCGGTGCCAGACGGAATCAAGTTGATCTTTGAGCCGGATTTTAACGCCGACGTTCTGCACACCATTTCCGGACGCGATGCTGCGCTGATTAGCGAGTGGGAGGCTCGTGCGAAACCATGGGTCGCGACCTGTCACATGGACGAACAGACACGCGGACGCGAACGTGGACACTCCACCCGAAACTGGATCTTCGTCTCGCAAACCCTCGCCCACTTACACGGGCACGATCGATATGTGTGGAATGGCATCGATCCTGCGGAATACATCTACAGCGAGACAAAAGACGATTATTTCCTGTTCATGTCGACGATGGACTGGGGCACGAAGAAAGGACTCGACATCGTACTCTCGATGGCGAAGCAACTCGGATTTAAGCTGGTCGTTGCGGGCACGGGGGAGAGTTACGAACGAATCGCGCAGGTCCAGGAGATGTGTCGCCGCGTTGGTGCACAATACGTGGGTGATGTTCGTGGCATGGAGAAGGCGGAGTTGCTTGCAGGTGCGAAAGGATTTCTCTTCCCAACGAAGCTCGACGAAGCATTCGGTTTGGGAATGGTGGAAGCACTCATGTCGGGCACACCCGTGATCTGCAGTGACCGCGGCGCATGTCCCGAGATCATCACCCCGGAAGTCGGGTTTGTTTGTCACACAGACGACGATTACCTCACTGCCATCGACAAGATCGGCGATCTCGATCCACGCGCCTGCAGAGACAAGGCTATGCGCGATTATCACTATCACACCATGGCCCGTAACTACGTTCGCCAGTATGAAATCGAGAGCGCCCGCATCACACGCGAGCTAGCCCTCCCCGCAACCCAGCATTCATAATCGGATAGAGTATTAATCTCATTCTCACCGGGCTTCAGCCCGGTGAGAAGCTTTGCCTCAAAAGTCCCGGTGAGAATAAAAGGAAGATTGAACAAGCACTCATGAACCACGTCATCCAGGGACTCTGGGTCGGCAGCGAGCTTTCCGTGATGGAGCAGTTGTCGATTGCGTCGTTCTTGAGAAACGGGCATCAGTATCATCTTTACGTCTATGAGGATGTGAAGAACATTCCGGCTGGAGCCACGATCAGAGATGGCAATGAGATCCTTCCGGCATCGATGATCTTTCAGTACAAACAGCAGGCGAGTTATGCGGGGTTCTCGAATTTCTTCCGTTACAAGCTCGTGCTTGAACGCGGTGGATGGTGGGTCGACACTGACACGATTTGTTTGAAGCCTTTCGATTTCGATACGGAGTATGTGTTTTCAAGCGAGTTCGCGCAGGGGCAGGAGTTTATCAACAGTGGAATTTTCAAAGCCCCGACTGGTAGTGAAGTGATGCGTTATGCGTGGCGCGTTTGTGAGATGAAAGATCCGAAAGCGATTGTTTGGGGTGAGACTGGGCCACGATTAATGGCGGCCGCAGTGCGAGAGTTTTCGTTGGAAACATATACGCAGCGGCCTGAGGTGTTTTGTCCTATTGGTTATGCTGACTGGCAAAAGATCCTGGAGCCTGAGGCTGATCTGAAACTCAGTGATCGCTCGTATGCGATTCATTTGTGGAATGAACGTTGGCGCGCTGCGGGGCAGGTTAAGAATAAGTCGTATCCTGATGGTTGTCTCTACGAAACATTGAAGAGAAAATATCTGTAGCTTGGGCGCCACTTTGGAGTGCGCCAACTTGTTGGCGCTTTGGTATTCGTACCAAAGCGGTGACAAGTCACCGCACTCCAAGGTGGCGCCCTATTTAGCGGCTTCGGAAAGTAACTTGTCCCAGGCTGACAGAGATGCGTCGAGTGAAAACCGAGTGACAACTTCCCTCGCCCGTTGAGCCATTGCCGCGCGCTTCGCGTCGTCACGCATCAGTGTTGCCAAATCTCGCGCCAGTGCCGGCACCGTGTCGTTCGAGATCATCCCATCAACACGATCGCGCACGAGTGAACGAATCGTAGTCCCGGCCTCAGTCGCCACAACTGGAACGCCACACGCCATTGCCTCCCAGATCGAATTACCAAACCCTTCAACCCACGAAGTCGAGACAAAAAGATCTGCACCGCAAAGAACGTCGTACGGGTTGCGCGTAAAACCTCGAAGTTGAATGCGGCCGGGCGGAAGCTTCTTAATCATGTCAGCAACAGTAGCGCGCATTGGGCCATCACCATAAATCTCAAATTCCCAGTCCGGAAACTCGCCGGCAATACTCGCGAATGCACCGATACTCAAATCAGGTCGCTTATCGGCTGACAAACGCGACAACGACACGAGCCGACGTCGATGTCCATTCCGCTCGACACGCACTTCACTCGGAGGTATCAGCGGATTCGGAATCCTGACGACCTCCGCGTCGTACTTCGAAAGCCAACCAGCACTCTCGGCATGCGGTGTAACAACGAAGCGCGCCCGCGGCAACAACGCGGCTCGCGCAGTTTGCCACCACCCCATCGGCACACGCGTCGCATCCGTGTGTTCGCACGCGATAACCGGCACATTCGTCTCATGCATCGCGACCAGCACGCGCAGGTTTGTAACGTCCAAGTGCGACACAACAACATCAGGGGTTTGGGCCAGAATACGGTGACGCATCAAAGCAAAGAGCGCGATGTCCTGCGTGAGCTGCCGCTCGCAGCCAGCCTGTTGTAATCCACGCATTATCGGTTTGATCACAACCTCATTGAGTTCCTCAGGTCTTGGCATCCTGGGCCAGTCGACGCCACGTCGTTGCACGCGCGAGTCGATTGCATATGCAGGCCTAGCGGTTTGAAAAACGGTGAGAATCGTGACGTGATGCCCACGCTCGACCCAACAGTTGGCAAGGTTTACGCAAACTCGTTCGGCTCCTCCACCACCGAGGCCACCGATAACGAGTGTGATACGCATGGGCTAGTCGTTTGGGTAAGCGGCGACGACATCGAGCATTACGAGTGCTCCAGCAGGTAACGCGTCGACTGCGAAAGCAGTGCGCGCCGGAAGCGGCGTTACACCGCGCCCCGGAAGCCATGCTGCATAGATTGCGTCGACTGCTTTGAAGTTTTTGATGTCGGTTAAGAGGAGCGTGACTTTGACGATATCTGCCGGCGTGCAACCGGCGGCATTTAGAACGGCGTCGATGTTTGACAACATGCGACGGGTTTGTGCTTCGAGTCCCTCTTCCAGTTCACCGGTCTCAGGATCACGTCCGGTTTGTCCGGTGAGGAAAACCAGATCGCCGGTGCGGATCGCTTGCGAGTGCGTGCCGATTGATGGAGGTGCGGCGTTCGTTGCGATTCTAGTCTTGTTCGGCATTTTGTTCCTTTTGCCACGGATTACACGGATAAATCTGTGGCCTCTCTGATCTTGGCCCAGAGCCAGTAGCCCTGTGCTCGTGGACAAAGTTTCTCTTCCCACAACTCCAACAGGTTACGTCGAATGCGTGCGATCTTTTGCGGCTCGAGCAATAACCGGCTTGCTTCCTGAGCGAAGCGATATGGATCGGGACAGAAGATGCAATGAACCCCGTCTTCGAGGACGACGTCCTCACGTATTGGCCAATCTCGCCCCAATGGACGCGTAATCGGCACAACACCCGCACGGATGTATTCAATGAGTCGATGCGTGAGGTAGCCACTGCCACGCCACTCAAAACCGATCTGCGAATCCCAGAGCTCCTGCGTGTACTCAACGGCGCTCGTCAGCCCTGCGCGTGCCTGATGGCCCAGTTGAGTCAACAACTTGATCTGGGCCACGATGCAGGAACGCGCTTTCATCCACTCAGTATCTGTAGCCCAATGATAGTGCCAGTTAGCACGCATGCGAGCGGTGACGGCGATGTGACGCCTTCGCGTTAACAAATCAGCCGGTCGCGCGACATCTTCAAGGCAAGGATAACCCGCACTGATCGTACCGCTCGGGTAATCAACCCCACGGCGCCACTGATATTTCAAGATGATCGACGGCTGCAAATCGTTGATGCGTTGCCGCGTCGAGCCTTCATCATCCCAACGCGAGTTGAGCTCAGCATCATCGAACGGATCGACGACGGCGACGACGCGCTTGTTCACAACAATCGCAAGCGGTGGAATTTCACTGTTCTCAACGACGGAGATTTCATCTACCTCGCGCAACCAGCGCACTATCTCGAGAGGCCGCGAACTTCCGCTAACCCTGTAGTTAGGATTAACTTCGAGTTGAACCTTCTCCGGCATCGATTCTCTCCGCTTCCAGCGGGATCCTGAAGTGTACCTTCACTGGTCCATCGCTCAGCGAAGCGAGGTCCAGCACCTCTGCACGTAGTCCGGGATAGATGATCTGCACGACCACGACATTCGAAGGATCATCAAACTCCAGGTCGAAGTAATGAAACTCGGTGATGTTCGAAGCATAGATCCAGAGATTGTTCTGCGACCGAATCCAGTTCGCAAAACCTTCGCTCTCCATTGGCTCCGTGCGGATCTCTACCGGCGCTTCCGACAGGATCTGTTTCGTCAACTCAAAGTTTGCAAAAACATTCTGCCAGCTTTGTTCATACGGGCGTTTCGTCGAACCACGTGCACGCGGCAGGCAACCTTGCTGCTTAAGACGAATGTTTTCCTGCACGAAACGCTCGCGCTCGGAGGTGACTTCGTAGTCGCCGTTCGTGAGGCGCTCAATAAAATGTTGGCCGTCGCGACTGCTAACGAGCACGCGATGAATGATTTGAAAATAGCTGATGGCGGTGGGATTGATATCGAAGATCGTGATCGACTTTGGCTTCCACAACGGAATGAGATTCAGACCATAGAGTCCGCCAACTACGCTGATCATGTGAACGTCCTCGCGTCGTTCGGGGGCAACTGACTCGTAGTGGTCGCGGATCCCCTGGAACTCTGTGAACGATCCGTCCTGGTGCCCATCGTCAGTACCGTAGAACACGTTTTCAGGATGATCGTGATACATCTCCCGGTTAAAAGCTCTAGGTGCTTCTGTTGTCATGATCTCCTTTTACATGATGGTGTGAGAATCAATCTCCCACACTGGTTTATAGAGTCGATCGTACTGTAGGCGCCTGCTCCACTCGTCTCTCAGCGTCGCAGATGATTCTGAGTTGTCGTAGTTAATGCAAATTGTTTGCGCAATGAAGTCGAGTGCTTCTTCGACAACGTTTGTTTCCGGATGACGAACGGTGATGTAGCCGTCACCTGTGTAGGTAGAAGCTTTTATTGCGCCGGCATGCGGCAATCGAACGTCCACTACTGCCTTGCGCAATTCTCTTTCAACAATCTCAAGACCAGTTACGCTCTCGACGGTTCCCGATCCGGCGCCATGAAGGAACACTGTTCCGACTGCGTATTTGCGAGTCCATGGTCCATCGAAACATCCGTCCAGCGTTGCCCTGGCCCAGGCCAGATACGGATCTATGTCATAAGCGTAAGCGAGCATTGGAGCAATCCTGGCTCCGGCGGGTCGGAGAGTGGCGTCGGTGAAACAAATCCTCCCGTCTTTTCGCAGGAAAGCTTCCATGTGTGTCATCGCATCACCGACTGACAAAGCGCGGACTGCGTCCAGTCCCTGAGTGATAAATTGTTGATAGCGCTTGTCGTTGATGTCGCGAGGCATCACGCAGCACCACTGGATCGCAGGGTTTTCAAGTGCTCCAAGGATCGAAGGGTAATAACAACAGATCGAGTAGAAGCGCGGTTCGTTTGCGATCGTGATCGTGTCGATGCAGAGTTCCTGACCACTCAGACATTCTTCGACAAGCAAAGGGCGAGTATGTGTTGGATTTGTGAGTTCGAGCGCCAGGCTCAGTTCTGAATCGTTGCGAATGGACCAGGTAGCGAGGCCGCCGCTGCCATTCAGTGGTTTCAAAACAATGGGATAGCCCAATTCGCTCGCGAAGTTTCGAGCTTCTGCATCGCCTGTGCAAACCTGACTCTGAGCCGTACCGATTCCGGCTTCTTTGAGCGTCGCTATCAATGACGACTTGTTCAGCGCTCGACGAACCGTCGCAACGCTCATTCCTTCGAGCCCGAATGCTTCGACTGTTTGGGCCACAGGCTCCAGCAGTGTTTCATAAGTGGTAACGATTCTGTTCAGTGGGCCGTGTTTTTGCTGGAGCTCTTTGGCGGCCTCGATCAACTGACCAGAATCATGCGTGTCTGGAACGCTTATCACGTCGCGAAATAAGGTTTGGTCGTTATTCGCCAGAGGCTGATCACAAATGCCAAACAATTCGACATTTTCCAGTTTGATAATGGCACGCGCACTGCGGAGGCTCTCGCCAGCAAAACCACGGGCAACATAGACGATGCGACGCAGGCCGCTCAAGTTTGTGCTCCCTGTTTTGCTGCGGCTAGACGACGCTCGTGAAGTTGTTGCTCCCTTGCCGCTTTGTCGTACAACACATACTGGATCACATCGCGGCCGCTGTGTTGGACATCATCTCTACCGAGTGGCTCCAAACCATGAAAGGAAACGTCGGAGCGGAAGAAGGCCAACAGTGAATTCGGTTTGTATGGCGCAGTCTTCACCTTAATGAAGTCTTCGAATTGATAGTGCGTGGAGTTCGGGCAGCTGAAGCTCGGATCTTTTGGGCGATAGAGCGACGTGCCGAGGTGCGCTGTGCTTTCATCGGGCGCGAGATAAATCAGCAGCACGACGAGTTTGGTGTGTAAGTCAGAGTGTGGACCAAGGAAATAACCGGGACGGTGGCGAATCAGTTGAGACTCAACACTGACTGCCGGCCATTCTTCGCCGAATCGCGCGTGCATTTGATCGGGGAATGTTTGGAGCACAGCCTGAGCCATATCTTCGCCGAGAAACCACGAGTCGAAATCGTCCCAAAACTCTTTCTGCTCGTCAGGCAGTTCGTTGGTCCAACCGGCGTTCATGTCTCGCTGATCTCTGTGGCGGAAGTGATCGAGTTTCAGCGTCGTGACCTCGTAAAGGTTTTCGTACGTCGCAGTCGCCGGCAGATTTCTCAAAAGCGCCCGGTAATACTCGTCAGGAAAGACGTTGTCGAGGCAAAAGTGTGGGTAAGGATCGAGCGACACTTCAGCCTCACGCAAACGAGTGACGAAATGATGTAAGGGAGTCGTCATAGCTAATCAGGCGCCTCCTTGGAGTGCGCCAACTTGTTGGCGCTTTAGTATTTTTACCAAAGCGGTGACAAGTCACCGCACTCCAAGGAGGCGCCCGCTTCTCTCTCCGCGTCTCTAACCAAAGGAATGACTTCGCGCCCAAAGATTTCCATCTCTTCGAGTTTGGGCCAGCCGGAAATAATAAACTGCGTAATGCCAATAGACTTGTAATCAAGAAAAGCCGCGGCTAACTCCTGCGGTGATCCCACGAGCGTGATGGCTGACGATCCATAGAACGGCACGAGCCCAGCCCACAAATTCTTATTCATCCAACCAACCTCATCCGCCTTCGCTAGAGCCTGTTTGAGCGTTTGCGACTCGCTGCTGTTAAGAATTTTGCGCTCCTGCTTCTCCGTGTCGTCATCCGGTAGAAGTGCTCGCGCCGCGTTCAGCGCTTCTTCACGCGTCGGCCTGCATATCACACACAGTCGCAAACACATCTCGATTCCGTGCTCTCGATTACGCTCGACAAGTGGCGCAAGATTCTCAGGCGTGTCGATCAAGCGCAACCAACTCGATCCTTGTCGCTGCGCAAGCCGCTCAGCCTGGACCGAGTGTCCGGAAACGTAAATTTCCGGAGCACTGCGATCAGCCGCGAGAAACGGCGTCGACAGTTGACCTGATTCAACCTGAAAATAGTCGCCCTTAAAAGCGACTGCGCCATTCCGCCGCCAGAACAAGTGACAAACTTCAAGAAACTCGTCCGCACGCGCATAACGCTCATCATGGTCCAGGAAGTCACCATAACCTCTCTGCTCTGCCGCCGAACTGCCGGCCACGATATTCAGAGACACACGCCCGTCGATCAAACCGGAGAGAGTGTTGACCTGCTGCACGAACGTGGTTGGCTGCATAAATCCCGTTCGATATGCAACGATGAACTTCAGCTTCTTCGTCACTTGTCCAAGCGCGGATGCGATTACCAGAGTGTCAGGCTCGTAACGACTGAACGACATCAACACCGCCTCAATCCCGGCTTCCTCAGCGCAGCGAGAAAACTTCACCCAGCCTTCCATGTCAGGCAGCGAAGCCTTCGACGTGGTCTTGGTGGTGAGCACACGAGACGTTTCCTGCGCGGTCTTCATACCGACCTCGCCACCCTTCGGAAGCATCCAGTGAAACCGCAAACTCAACGGCACGTCTCTGCTCTCCTCACACGTGGTACAACTTCACTGCCGAAGTTCCGGACTTCGTCGAGCTCGGGCCAACCTGACATGATGAACTGCGTGACTCCGATCTCTTTATATTCGAGCAATGCACCGGCAACATCATCAAACGAACCGACAAGCGTGGTCCAAACAGGACCGTAGTAACGTACAAAGCCTTTCCAAAGCAGCGGGCTGAGCCACTTTTCCTCAACCTCAGAAGCCTCACGGTACATTTGTGAATCGTTCTTAACCGCAACGCTACGCTCGTATTGGCCCATGTCGTCCTGAGGCAGGAGTGATTCGGCAACTTCGATCGCTTCGGATCGACTCGGCCTGCAGATGACACACATGCGAAGGCAAACTTCGATACCGCGCTCACGCACGCGCGTGACAGCGGGTTTCAGGTTCTCAACGGTGTCAGCCACACGCAATAAACAAGTGGCCTTTGAAACTGCCAAATGTTCCGCTTGTGCTGAGTGACCGGAGATGTAGATTTCGGGAATGTTGCCCTCGGCGAATAATGGTGTGTGCAGCTTGCCCTGCTCCACTTGATAGTATTTGCCGTCGAAGTTGACGTCGCCATCCCCACGCCAAAAGGCATGACACACCTCGAGAAACTCCTCCGCGCGCACGTATCTTTCATCGTGAGCGAGATAATCGCCGTAGCCGCGTTGCTCCTCGGTCGAACTACCGGCGACGATATTGAGCGCGAGTCGCCCCGGCATAAACGCCGAGGCGGTGTTGATCTGCTGAACGAATGACGTTGGCTTCATCAAACCGGACCGATAAGCGGCGATAAACTTCAGTTTCGTCGTGGTCTGGCCGAGCGCGGCGCTGACGAGTATCGGATCCGGTTCATATTTACTAAAAGAAACGAGCAGTGATTCGATTCCTGCTTCTTCAGCGTGTTTACCGAAGTGTGTCCAACCGGGAATGTCCGGGCACGGCGCGGGTGAACCGTCACGGGTCGAAGCGAGACGATAATGCGACGCCTCGCGCGGTGTCTGTGTACCGTTGAGCGACACCTCGCCGCCTTTCGGAAGCATCCAGTGGAATCTGGCCACAGATGAACACGGATTGTTTACTGATTTTTCAGACATCTACCGTCCATGGTACCGGTTCGGGTTCGACGCCGTGAGTTTTGGCCCAACGCTGCAATGCCCATGGCACTGTATCAACGTCGCGATAACCGCCAAGCAATTGCCGCGTGATCGGATCTGCCTTTTGCAACAACGTTTCATCCGGAGTCTCGAGGTAGACTTCGGGCTTCAACCATCGATACGCGTAACCAAATATCAACACTTTCGAAGTGCGATCCCCGCGATTCGGCGCCGCCGTGTGAAAAATCCGATTCTCAAACAGCACGGCATCACCTGCATTGAGTGTTAAGTCACAAACTTCCACGCCCTCGGGATCGATCTTTCCTTTGCGGATCTTCAAAGCCTCAGGACTGAGATGAGTCTTGCGTGCAAACAGTGTCATGCCCGAGTTTGGTTGATGAAAGTCAGTCAGGCAGTAACAGATCTTGATGCCCACGCGCGGCAAGTCGCGATGGCCCAGATCCTTCGGAATACGAATGTCGCGGTGCCAGCCACGTCTGAACGGCACGCCTTCCGGATCTACTGGCCGTTTATAGATCAGCGTCAGCGAATGCAGTTGAATATTCGGGCTCAACAACTGCACGACGAGTGGCACGGTTGGCGAGTGCGTCAGCAGTGAGAAGAACGCCTTCTCCTTGAGCAGACCCGGACGCAGATCGAGATGATTGTATTCTTCTTTCTCGAGTAGCTCCGGTTTGTTGAGAAACGCGCGCGCGCGCCGATCGCCGGCCTCGACCAACTGCTCGACTGTCTGTTTGTCCAAAACATCGCGGACGACCAGAAAGCCATCCTCATCGAACGACTGTCGCTGTTCGGTTGTGAGAGGAACAAAATCCATGTCAGTTTCTGATTATGCAGCAGTGCTGCATCTCGTTGTTAACCGGAGGAAGAATCGTCGCCTCAGGAAACAAAGACCTCATGTACTCCGTCGTGTGAAAAACGTGAAAGGTACGCTGTTCTTCAGGAGCGTATGAACGAACGTTTTCTGTTTCGATGTACAAGTCGCCGCCGTTTACAAGGATAAACCACTTCGCGTTCTGGGCTCTTGCGTCGACGTCGTTTGCTTCAGCCTCTGTGACGTGACGCCTTTCTGTTTCGAGATCGAGGCGCCATTGGAGATTGTTTCTACCGCGCTCAGCTCCCCAGCTCATGTAAAACGGATCGATAAAAGTGAAAGCGAGTGCGCCGCCCGTTGTCAGTTTACGCTTGAGCTCGTCGACGAGTTCGAGCATGTCAGTCTCACATGTATTTGTGAAGACTGAGAAGGCGACGATATACGTAAACGACTCGTCCATCTGCGGAAGCGGCAGCGAGCGAACGCCGTTTGGGTTAAAGAAAAAGGAAAATCGATCGTAAAAGAGCCAATGCGATTTCGGAAACGACGCTTTGCCCTGCTCGACTGAGTCTTTATCGACGTCCACGCACCAGTAACGTTCAGGATCGATGGTTGAATTCGGATCGAGGAGGATGTTGCCTATATTGCCGCCAAAGTCGAGGATGTTTTTCCCGCGCCAGTTCGTGTCTCCGAGCTGCGTGGAGAAGTAAGTGAACTGCCCGAATCTGGTGGAAGTGAAGGTCATGGTTGCCTGAAAGTTGTCTCACGCGAAGACGCAAAGATGCAAAGTCAGTCCTTTTGCGGCCTTTGCGGCTTTGCGTGAAACTACGCTACGCGATAAAAAAACTCTCGATTGAGGTAGTTTGATCTGCCACTGTCGTCCTGAAATGTATTGTACAAAACGATTACCAGCACGCCTTTATTCACGCGGATGTAGATCTCCGACTTCATGAATCCAAATTCGAAACTGGCCGCGAGAGCAATCGTCCGTTGACCCGCTTCTTCCTCGAGATTGGCCAGCGCCTTAGTTCGGGCGAGTGGCCACGGAATTAGTTCGTTCTCGCCCGCCCCGAAGATCTCAATACGGAACTGATCGCCATCACGCTGGATCGCACACTCTGCGATTCCACGTGTTTCGCGGTTCGTGTTGGCCCAACGGCCAAGCAGTTTCTCAACGTTCGACGCGGCGGCAGGATCGAGCAACGCCGGGTCGAGATGACCGGTTTGTTTGAACTCAATCGCGCTACTCATAGTGTCCATGCTCCAGCGCAAAGTACTCGCGCACAAAAAAGTCAGCCCGCTTGCTGTTGTCCTTGAAACGATGAAACTGCGCGAGGACCAGCAACCCCTTCATGATCATTCCCTGCAACTCTGTTTCGGCGAATCCGAAATCAAAATTACACGTGAAACCCGCGCCTACTTTCGAAGTCGGCACTCCCGCAAAGACGTTCACATGGGCGCTACCCCAATCAATCAGCCCATTCGGGCCGACAGCAAACACCTGCAACGATAAGTGCCCGTCTGATTCAGACATCACCATACGCGCAATGCCGCTGGTATTTGGATTTGAGTTGATCCAGACACCAGGCAACGCGTGGGTGTCCATCGGTGCGTTTGATCCACTACTCTCAACGCGATCACTGAGCTGAGCAAATTGCAATTTAAAGACTCCTCTTCACGAAGTTCTAATCCAACTACGAATCATCAACCGAGTCGAGGTTGCCGGGTCGGCCAATGGCGTGCGCGCGTGAATCGTTCGCGTGTTGTCGGAGAATAATAACTCTCCTTCGCGCATCATGAAATCAACTGTGCCTGTCGTATTTGTTACGACTTCCTCGAATCCGTCCAAAGCGCGCAACATCTCCTCAGAAAGACTCGCGCCTTCACAACTCAAAGCGAGATCGATGGTATAACGTCGCCAGCAAATCGCTTTCTCAGTGAGCACTGGACGCCACGCGACACCGCCACCGAGATACGGCGCCAGTTGCCACGGCGCGGGCTCATTTTCGAAAAGTTTTAATGTATCCGTACCAAGACGCTCTGCGACGTCACTTCGAATCGTATCGAGATCCAGGATTCTTGAGCGTCCGCCGCCAGCGTTATCGGCGTTGATGCAAACCATCGAAATCAGTTCGACAGGCGTTTTCCAATCGGCGCAGTCCGTGTGTAGTCTTTCACTCTCGCGGCCGCCTCGTGTCGATGCCATGTCCGTTTGCGGCTGAATATAATGAACGAGCTGGGCACGCGGCTTTTCATACGGACGCGCCACGAGTTCGCCAAAGGCGCGATTGACGGCGACGAATAACCGGTTGCCCTCGTCAAAACGAAGACCTGAAACCAAAACGCAGTACGGACGCTTTTGCAGTCGGTCTTTGATTGAACTGACTAACTCATCGAAACCTTCGCGATTTGATTCGCGAATCGAATCGTGTACAAACTGCTGTAGCTCGACTGAATAGAATTCTTTGTTATCGTAGAGCGGCAGTCGCTCCGCCGCGAGCAAGAGTTCGCGGGCGAGAAGTTCGGGTACGTGTAATTCATGTGTCTCAGGAAACGGCGCGAGCATGAGTGCTCCATTCTGAGGCCCTGAAGTGCGTGCCGACAGTCTAGAGAAGCGCGATCAGAAGTGTCAACATAAACTAAATGCCGGACATAAACGAGGCGTTCCCTCACAAATTTTGCATCAATCTGGATCGAAGACCCGAGCGCTGGGAGCAGATGCGCGCGAAGTTCGAACGCTGTGGCGTTGAGGACGTGCAGCGATTCGCGGCTGTCGATGGTGGGCAAGCTGTGATTCCGGCGAACTGGTCTGACTCTCCGGGTGCTTACGGGTGCCTGAGCAGTCATCTCGAGATCATCAAGGAGGCGCGCCGGCTCGGCTGGCCCAACGTGCTGATCTTCGAGGACGATGCGGCGCTGGATCCCGAGCTACGCGAGAAATTTAGTTCATATTTTCAACAGGTTCCCGCTGACTGGGAGATGTTGCACTTTGGAGCAAATCACATGGCGGCGCCTGTCGAGGTTTCGGCTAATGTGGTCAGGATTACGAGTGCTAATTCGACGTTTGCTTATGCGCTGAATCGCGCAGTGTTTGATTCGTTTATCGAGCTGAACACGCGCGCGCTGACGGCAGTTGATCTCAACAACCGCTCGCTACAGACCGAGCATGCTTGTTACTGCTTCATGCCACACCTTGCGTGGGTGGAAGATCTCAGTTCTGATGTGCAGGTGCGGCAGAAGTATCACTGGTATTTGAAAGAGTCGCTGGTGCTGCATGGAACGGGGATGGATCAGATCCTGGCTCAGACGGCGGTGATTTTTAAACGCACGGCAAACGATTCAGAGAACCTGCACTTCTTGACCAGTTTTTATCAGAAATACTTGCCCGGGATCGAAATTGCCGCGGATTCTGACAGATCGTTTTTGATATTCACGGATAGCAATGTGTTTGTTGAGGAGTGGGACATTCGCGGGAACCTGAGGATATGTGAGAAGTTTGATTGTGCGACCGGGTTCAAGAGTCTCGTTATGTTGACGCCAGAGGCGACGCGGATGTTGAGAACGAGTAAGCCGATGATACTCACGCCGTGGTTTGATGCGAACGACTATCAGCGCAGTGAGAAACGCGAGCGATTTGAGAGGTTCTCGATTTTTAATCGAGATGCGGTTTCGCGACAAGACTTAAGAGTATTTAATTCACCTAATGACGCCCTGCTCATGGCGTAGATGGGGACAGCTTACGCACAGCTAAACGCCCGCCAAGTCGAAAGCGCTTCTTCCGCACTCATCACCGGCTTCTCCGCCAGATCGAGATGACTACAATCCCCATCACCTCGCACACGCATCAACCGTGTATTCGGATTCCTCATACGGCTCGTCACAAAACGCACGATGAATCCGATCCGCGGTTCATCTGACGCATTAGGATTGGAGCTGTGCACAAGCGTGCTCTCATGCAAAGATATCTGTCCCGGTTGCAGCTCGACCTCAACCGCCTGAGACTCATCCACCTCCATCTTGACTCGCTCACCGCGTCGATTTAACAAGTGCTCGTCCTCGACGTTCTCGTGATCAAGCGCGCCGAGCCGGTGCGAACCCGGAATCACGCGCATACAACCATTCCCTCGGTGACTCGGGGTGAGCGCAATCCATGCCGTAGTCGACGGCGTTAAATGCAAACCAGAATAGAAACTGTCCTGATGCCACGAAGCGTAACGAAGATCGTGCGGCTGCTTCGCCAGCACGAGCGTCCCATAAACCAAAATGTCATCACCTAAAATCGATTCAACCACGTCGAGCAGCCGCTCGTGTGTCACGACTTGATGAGCCCAGTCAAAAAACAGGTGCAAGCGATCGAATCGCTTCGGCGAATATTCAATCAGTGATTCAAACGCACCACGAAAACCTTCGACTTCCGCTCGCGACAAGATCTCGATCGGAAATACGAAACCATTGCGTCGATAAGCTTCGATCTGACGTGGTGACAAGATCGTCATTGGCCACAGATTAACGCGGATTAGGGACGGATTAGTATGGGGGTTCAAATAGAAAGGAGTACTTCTCAAGGAATTGCCGGTTCTTTTCGACAGTCTCTCCCATTCGCTCAACGACTCCGGACTTATAACCTTTACCCATTAGCTTCTCTTCCATTTTCTGCTTCCAGCGCTTGTTAGTAGCTTTTTGCCCGTTGAGCCCCAGATAGCCGTTTACGAAGATATCCCAGTCAAGGTATCGCTCCAGAAAACGCTTGTGGTATAGCCGGCGCAGACGTTCATTGGTCTGCAGCGCGCTGCGAGTTTTTACGTAAACATCTCGGAGCGTCTGTCGCGCAAGTACATCACCTCTCTGGTCGATCGACTTGTCGATCTGGTAGATGCGCTGCAAGTAACCCAACTCGCTGCCCGGGAAATGTCTCGGATTCCGGCTCCAGATATAACTCTCATCAAGAGCGATCGTGGGAATGGCGCTGTCGGCAAAGAAGAAATGTTCCTCGGGACCATGCAGAGTCACGGCATCGTGGTCCATGAAGATAATCTTCACTTTCCACTCGCCATCTTCCCAGCACGATTTCAGACCAACATTCCGCGCGACGAACGATTCACCACGCGTGTGAACTCTCAAACTAAACAACGTGCCCCAGAACTTCGCGATCTGCTCCACAATCGACAGATACACTTCGTCGGCCCGCGCGCGATTGGCGCTCAAAGCAGCCGCGACGTATTGCTCGTGGTTTCGATAGCGAATGTCGGGAGGTCGATAAACTCCGAGAATCTCCTCCAGAATCGTGTCTGCAAGCTGCTTTGCTTCGTCCGCTGAGTAGTCGACGCCCAGCCCAGCCTTGAAATAGCGTTCAGGCCCATGCTTTAACAAATAACTCTCGATCTTATCGATTCGAAAAGCAGTCGTGCCCGTGAGAATTCCCTGTCCCGGTGTCACTTGAGCGATGAACTGCGCTGCGAGACTCACCCCGTCAGGAAGCGGAGGCAGTTTACCGTGCCCCTCACCTGCAAAAGCTTCTACTGAATCGCGCATGGCCGCACGCATCTGATTGAAACCACTGCCGAACAAGCGACGCTGCGTGAAGTAATCCATCGTCCGCGCTACGCCGTTGCGCGTCGGAATCGTGTAAACAAACGAGCGTGCGATGTATGCAGGTATCGGCGCGTCGACACCGTGAACCTGGCGATACGCGCGATTTAGCCGGATCGCTGCTTCCGCTTCGTAACGCAGTAGCCACTGCATACTGCCGCCGTTCAGCCGGTGCGACGGTGGAACCGTATAGCGGTTTCGCGCATAGATGACGCTGAGCGAATTCTCACCTCTGAGTCCGGCGCGCTTGATTTCAAACTCAACGTCACTGCCGGGAGGTTTGACGACCAGGACTACTGTCGTGAGTGGATACTCAACCAGCGAGTTAAGACGCGAGCTGGTCCGTTCCGAGACCCAGTAGATGCGACCGGTTTGACTCAGCCGGCGCAAAATCTCACCTTCGAAATCGGGCAACAACTCGACAGACCGCTTGATTTCGTCTTTGATGGTTTTGATTTCAGAAAGATCGACGTCTCGCACGCCGGCGGTGTCATCTATCTGGCGGATGATCTCGTCGACGATTTCCTGCGGCGTACACAGGTAGCGCGCGAGTGTGAGTTTACAGTGCTGGCGCGAGACGCTGAAGAAATCCCGCAAAACGGCGTGAGAAGTCTTTTGTCCTTCGATGCGATCGTGAAGCCAGGCCAGACGTCCGAGACGGCGGCGAAACTCGGGAACGAAGCGACGAATATCGGTGGATGTGTATCCTTCCTTCAGCACCGATTTGTTTAAGGGATTCTTCAGACCACGCTGCTTGAGATCGAGTTGAACTAGTAGCGAATCGAAGGTGTCGAGATCTTCCGGATCGATTTTTAGTACCTGGTTTTCGAGCACGAGAGTGGCGATGCGACGAAGGTTCCAGGGCAGGCCCGATCGTTGTTTGCAGATCGAGATTAGCTTCTTGCAAAAACTCCGGTCGTAAGACTCGTGACTGAGAAGTCCATCGATCAGATCGAAGACTTGCGCCGGGTTGTGAAACTCTGAAGCAAGAAGATTTAAGAGACTTGTTCGATCCGGTTTGCGTACCGCCCTTGTTGCAGATGACATGACGTAGTTAACAGTATAAAACGAACGTCTGCGCCCACTGCGTCACGGCGGTAACGTTCACTACCGTGACGCAGAGCGACGCAGAGCCGCATAGAGTAAGAAATTAGAGAAGCTTAGCGCTTCTTGCTCTTAGACGAACCCTTCTTTGGCGCCGGCGTTCCACCACCCACAGGCTTACCTACAAGTACTCCGCCACCAAGTGGCTTCGGTGCGGGCTTAGGTGTTGCCTTCGGATTTGGCTTCGGCTTTGGCTTCGGTTTTGGTTTTGGCTTGGGCTTTGGTTTCGGCTTTGGCTTTGGCTTCGGTTTAGGCTTCGGCTTGGGCTTTGGTTTCGGCTTTGGCTTTGGCTTTGGTTTAGGCTTCGGCTTGGGTTTGCCCTTTTTCTTCTTCCAGCTCTTCTTGTATTTCGATTTCTTGCCGCCCGGCTTCTTGTCTTTTTTCTTCTTCATCAACGAACCGCTGAGTCCGAGGGCGAGAGCTGCTGCCTGAAACAAATCAGGAGTACATGCATACAGAGAAGGCAAAATATTGTATAGCGTCTGAGCGCAGGCTCTTCTGACTATCAGTGCAACTGGATCTTGTGCACCGCCATTCTTCCCCTTGCCCTTGCCTTTGCCTTTTCCTTTGCCCTTACCCTTTCCCTTTTTCTTACCGCCCATAACTTTCCTCCTCAAAGAACCATCGTGGTTACGGTTTTTTCATATCTGGCAATGGCGATCTGGTGAAGCGCTCAGTGCCATCCTTAAGCTTGACCGGGGGTTGATACCCTGGCGAAGTTTTCGCCGGACAGGCCGCATTCTGTGTCGTCGGATTGTTTACAGTGCCGACGCGGAAGAGGCCCCACGCGCCGTCTCTGGCCTGAGTTGGAACGAAAACGCTGTAGAGGTAGTCGCCAGCCTGTCCAAATTCTCCACCGGCCCTGTCTATCATTATGTCGAAGTGATCTGACGAGCCATGATTGTCACGCGACCCGATCCATTGCGACAGAATGTTCTTCCCGAGCTCCGTGCCATTGTTGATGTACGGATTGCGTTGCCATACGTGACCGTGCAGCGAGAACACCTGCGAGGTACCCGTCCCGAACGGGTGCGTCATGCGGAAACGAACTCTATCGCCTATCTGCGCAGTCAGTATCGGTGTCTTCGGATCGCCAACCTGCCCACTCGGACCGGCCAACTGGTTCGACAACATACAGGAGAAGTCCCCGGTAATGTTGTTCTGATAACGGAAGCTCCACGGCTCAGATGAATAGTTGACTGCGCCTGTATTGGTGCCGTTGATGGCAACCGAATCTCCAATCATCAATGCAAACTCACGGAAGGTTGTGCCGTCCGAGAGGTTGACGGTTGCCGACCTGCGACTGGTTGTGTCAGTCGTCCACGTTGCTTTCGCCGGCTCGATGACCATCGAACCGAACAAGCCTTGCGGATTCTGGAAAAACAGATCGGAGGGGAACAGATTCAATGCGCCAAACTCCACCGGTGTGTACTTCATATTGCCAGTAGTAGTATCCCGTTCGACCGTCCCCGCGTACCATGTATAGGTCTTACTCTTTCCGAACGGAATTGTTTGATCGGCGGTCGCCAGACCTTCCCGGTTCCAACCAACGTTAAGACCGCTACTGCTCGCACCATCGTACGAGAGAAGCTGCGGATGCAGTCCTATGTAACTCGAAACAAGGTGCGGGTTAACTGTTCCTGTGAACGGTTGCGGTAACGAGAAATTCGTATTGAGAACTGCCGAATTCTGCGCGATGCCGTTGGTCAGATTGATCTGAATACAATCACCGGCGTTTGCACGCAGGATGAGCGGTTCAACCGGAACTCCAGCATTGAGCTTCCCGTTAGTCAGATCTGAACTGAGGACGTACATGATCCCCAGCTTGTTTTGCAGTTTTGTCCCGCGGTCATTGAAAACGATCGAACCGCCGGGCAATGCTGCCTGGGCCGTCACCGCCGTGATGTTGAAGACCTTCGGCTGTTGACCGGCAGGACAAGGCGTGTACGAGACCGGTTTACCCGGCTGGATCGGATTGTTTGGCAGCGGCACCACCTTCTTCAGTATCGGATCGTTTGCCGCTGCGTCCGGATCGTATGAACGGAAGATTCCCCACAAACCGTTGCTGATTCCACTTTCGTCAAAGCTCGGGCTGTAGAGATAGTCAACGCAGTTCACATTCGACTGTCCATCCGGACATTTTCGATTGACGCTCGGCGCCGAAGATGACGGCACTGTGAACACGAGCTCAAAGTGTTCCGAGAGTCCGGTCGCCTGAGCACTGCGATAACCTGAATTCTTCCATGACGGTTCGGAGAACCATACCGGGCCTTGCAGGTTGAACTGGTGCTGGAACACGTGTGCTCCAACCAGCATGCGAAGCTGAACCTTGTCTCCCTGGTACGCTCGCATCAAAGGCGTCATTGGATCGGGCGCCCATTGCTGCGCAGGCGGCAGGATCGAGTTGATCTGCTTCACCACCGAGTTATCAAACATGTACGAAAGGTCAGTGCGCTTATCGGCTGGTTGGCCCGGTCCAACCGGGAAGGCCGAAGAACCACCGAGACGTGGCGCAATTGGCTCATTGGTGTAGTTCACTGACAGTGTTCCGGCCGGCAGCAGGTTAACGCCCGTCGTTATTAGTGAAGGTGTTGCGACGCACGGACTCGTGTAGCACGGTGGATTGATCGCATTTGCATTGTCAATCCAGCCAACTTTCGGATCATCGCTGGGATTAGCCTTGGACGTTGATCGATACGCGAGCTGTAAATCCTGAAACTCGAGCATGAACTCGCGATAACTATCTGCCGGATTCGGGGTAATGATTCGCGCCTGCCAGCTTGTCGGACCACCGTCCGTGCGCGTGAAGAATGGTGTTCCGTCATTGCCAGTCCACGTTGACCCTTGCGGCTCAATCAGCAGACCAGCGTAGAGACCTGCTTGCTGGTGAGTTGATGGACCAAAGTGATCGTGCGTGAATACAGTTCGCAGCGTGCGATCATTGTTGGCGTTATCCACCAGAGGATCGACGTACCAACGCTGAATGGTGGTCTGCGCGCCGAGCCAGCTCATGCAAATCGGGCGGCTGGTCGCCGAAGTCCATTCCGGACACGGCTGGCAACGAATCGAATTAGGATTCGCCGTGCAGTCCCAGATTTCCTTCGGCGGCGCATACTTCGTTTTGTACTGGGCACTCGCAGGATCCGTTAACGGCTGGTTCGGGAAGTTTTTGAAACCGTTGAACGAGCTGTGGTTAATTCCCCTGATAATTTCCTGTACTTCACCAGGCGAGAACGTGCCGTCTTCATAGTTGAATCCGTTACCGGCTCCGTCTGAAGAAGTAACGTCAAACTTCACGAGGTGGATGTGCTGGCCCAGGATGTCTGTGGGCGTGCGTACCTGGAAGTCGTCGACGTTGTAATAGTTGGGCACCAGGTTCGTGTGCCAGAACTCGATAATGTCTCCAGTGTTTCCACGGAAGAATAACGGTTCGGGCGCACGTCCCTGGGTTCCGTTCGTGGTCGTGTATTGAATCGTCGGCGAGGCGTCCTGCCACAACGTCAGCATGCGTTGTTGTGGATAGTGCCAACCGAGTTTCTTCTTATTGAAGGTAACGTTTGCCTGAATCGCGGCGCCTTTGTAACGACGCAGAGTGCCTACGGGCTGACCGTTGTCGTCAATCGCCGGATCGGCAAATGGGGCACCGTGAACGGGCCCACGCGGTAAGCCGTTGACGATGTAGCCGGTCGGCGCCGCCAGCAGAGTGCTCTGCGGCGATGTGCTATTCGACGAAGGACATGTTCCAGCAGAGCCGTTCGGGAAGAACGACGGGTAGCAACGCGTACTGAAGAACTTTATTGCTACCTTTTCGACAGGTGTTCCGTCTTCGGGAAGCTTGTTTGCAATGATCGTCGCGAGATCCTTACTCCAGTCCTTCGTATCGTGGCTTTCGTAAGCGACTGTGCCGCCAATTACCACGTGACGCGGCAAACCACCATCGAGAAAACCACCAGAACCGTCGGGTGCAAAATCGAATGGCGGATGCGGTGCGCGTGCACCGGCGACGCCCGGAATAAAGAACGGATAACCCGGATTCACCGTAACGCTGGTGCCATTCGGATCAGGTGTCCCGGGTGTGCCGAAAACGATCTGTCCGTTGTCGATGAAAACCGAAGAAGGCATTGGCGCCATCGGCAAGGTTGGCATCGGAACGAGCGCGATGTTCGGCGAGCCGGCCGCAATCTCACCGTCAGGTAATGCGCGTGTGCCTTTAATCGGGATTCCATTCTGTAATTCCGAGCCGGCTTCGAACGTATCGTGTACGCGCCACATGGCCCACATTCCCGCCGCGAAATGCGGGTAGAAGTGGCAGTGGAAAATCGAATCGCCAACCGTCTTATTTCGGTTGCCACTACCGTTGTAGACCATTTCCAGCGTGTAACTGGCGCCGGGACTGATCATCTGGCTATCGAGATAAGATCCCTGATCGCTGTTTGGCGACTGCAGCCACTGGTGTGCGTGCTGGTGATGCACGTGCGACACGTCGCGGCCTCCGTGAAGAATTCTGAACTTCACGTGGTCGTTCATGTAAGTGTGATAGACGTTCGAAGGATCGTCCGGGTAATAGACCCGAGTTGCCTTTGCCAGCATCGAGAGTGAGTAAGGTGTTGCGGGTGCCGGTGGCACATGCGCATTAGCGCAATTCGGATCAGGATTAGTAGGCGGTGTGGTGTCGCCATATTGCGCAGTCGTGCAAATCGGTGGCGGAGGCGCCACGGTTGGCGCTGCAGGCGTTGTCGCCAAGGGCGGAGCCTGATTCAGAATGCTCACGTTTGCAGGCCTGTCAACGATCATTGCCGGATCTCCAACCGACCAGGCACTGAGGAAGAACTCCTCAAACTTACAGTCAACACAATTTGCCATCGGACCGACGCCGATGCGGTTGGCGTAAATCTCTGCACCAATTCCACCTGTGCCGTAGTTGATCGCAAATGCATCCTGACCAGCGATCGTGGTCGTTCGCACAGAAGAATTTGTCTGTAAGACTGGAAACGCCTGTGTTGCTACACCCGGAGACGACCCATCCAGCGATCCGCCGAGCGCGCCGTGATAGATAATCGTAATCTCGCGATACGGCTGTACTCGATCCGGTGACGCTGGATTCTTACAGAACAGCGGATCGACGCCCGGAGGTGGAACAGGTGCACCGGCATCGCAATTGACTTGCGGTTGGGTAAACCTTCCGGCCTTTGGACCGGTAATCAATGCGGTCAGATCCGTGTGAACGATGTTGAGGTTTTTATCCAGCATGTTCAGAATCGGCGTGTCCGCAGGAATCGGAGTTCCGTCCGGGTAAGTTGACCCCGCGGGATAGGTCGCGTCGTACTTAACGATCGGATGTCCGTCCGACGTCGAACCGCTTGATGCCAGTTTGAGATCCTGTTGGGTAACCTGGCTGCGATACCATTCAGCGCCATCCGGCTGCACGTTCAGTGCACCAAACAATCCGTTGGTTATATGACTGCCGATTGAGCTCGTGTCGCCCATGCTGTAGAGGAGATAAGTACCTTCAGCTCTTGCATAGAGCGTGTAGACCTGGGTTTGCGGCGGCCACGAAGTTCCGGCTGGTGGTGTCGGCGTCGGTGTTGGAAGGGCGGGCGGAGTAGCCAGGCTCGAGTCATTTTTGCCCACGAACGAACCGTCGTCCTTTGCACCCGTTACCCATTCCATACCCTGAACGTGAAGTGAAACCTCGGGTGTTTTGTAAAGTTCTCCTGGAGGCGGCGGCGGCGGAGTGGTAATTGCGAAGTTTACCGGCGGTATGTTGTTGGTTAATGTGATCTGAATGCAGTCGCCGACGTTTGCACGCAGAACAATCGGGCGTGGTCTCTTGTCGGCGCGGAGTTGAAGCCCTTGTCCGCCCACGGTGTCGCGCTTGAGCGCGAAAACCATTCCGTTCGGAATCACGGCACCGAGACGGTTCAGGAAAATCGGTTGCGCGAGGGCCACAACGTCTGCCTTCAACGTGCGCTTGCATTGAGTCTGCGGCGGCGGCGGGCCGGCGACGGGCGTTATCGTTGTCGCAGTTTTTGATGGCTCGGCAACGCTTGGAGACTCAACGGATGTTTTGGTCGCAGTGGTTTCGTCCGGAGTTACCCTCGTCGAATCAGACGTGGCTCGCGCGGGCGTTGCAATCTCCTCGATCGGCTTTTCCGATGGTGTTCGCGGAGTCTGCGCTATCGACGCGTTAGCGCTGAACAGAAACAAGATAAGTAAAGCAAGGTAGCTGACGGGGGTCACGGTACTCTTCTGACGGAGCATGTCGCTTCTCCTTATTCATTTGCGGAACACACACTAGCAAGGTTGAGGTTTCAATGGCCGGACGATAGCCGGGAATTAGGACACACTAACTCAGTTGATAACGAAGCGTGAAACTGCCGGAAGTGAAGTTGGTTTCCGCCTTGATCGTTTTAGCAAATTACGACGAGAAGCCTAATTCGCCTCTCTTCAAGTGTCAAGCAAAATTCCTTGCTGCTAACAAGATATGGCCAAAATTAGTTGGCGAAGTTCTCTATTCTGAGAATCCCGCCCACGGAAGTGGGCGGATGGTTCAAGTCCTTTCTATGTGAAGTCCCTAATATTTTCTTTTGAATACCACCCACGGCAGTGGGTGGATTGTTCCGTTCCGGTTAACAGTGAGGACTTGAAGTATACGCTCACTACCGTGAGCGGGATTACATTTCAGGTTTTAGATTGCGTTTTTAGAAAGGACTTGAACCATCCGCCCACTTCCGTGGGCGGGATTTCTATTTTTGATTTGCGGCGTCGTTGATCAGTTTCACCAGCGAGGTTGGTGAAGAAAGACCGTAAGCACGAGTCCAGTAGCCGGCTTGGTCGTTTCCGATCAGGATCATTGGTGTGTGATCGTTCTTGTTAGTAACCCCGACGCCGAGTTGTTGCAATAGCGAATTGATATCTGAAGTGTTGCCGGTGACAAACGCCCAACCGGGTTCGACTTTGAACTTTGCAGCGAAGTCGCGAAGTCGTTCTGGCGTGTCGATGGCTGGATCGACACTGATCGAGATCAATTGTGCCGAAGAATTTTGTTCAGCTAACTGCTGTTGCACGCGCCGGAACGTGGCAGTTAGGGGAGGACAGACCGTAGTGCAGGTAGTAAAGACGAAGTTGATTGCGACAACTTTACCCTTCACGAGATCTGTGTAGAAATTCAGTGATTTTCCGTTCTGATCGCGAACCGCAACGTCCGGAATACGCACCGCCGTTGACGTAGTTTCAGCGGGCGGCGCTTCTTGTTTCGGTTTGTCCTTAGTAAACCGCAGCGCCATTTTACACTTCGGACACTTCCCTGGCTTTTTGCTGGTTACATCAGGATGCATCGGACACTCGTAATGCCCCGCGGGTTTTCGAGTTTGTGCAGCAACCGGCACAACAAAACCAAGTAACAACAAGATAGCAAAAGCCTTAATCAACATATCCGTATAAAAATCCCTGTTAATCCGTGGTTACTGACCCTTGTCGTTCAGCACACTCTCAACCACCTTCATCAACTCATCCTCTCGCGCGAGTCCAAAAGCTTTCTTCCATAGGCCCGTGCGTTCGTTGCCGATAATGAAGATGTTGAGATGATCGGTCTTGTTGTCGACAAACTGGCCAATCTTTTTCAGCGCAAAATCAACGTTCGCCTTATCGCCCGTGAGGAAATACCAACCGGGACCGGCGTTCAGTTTTTTCGCATATGCCTTCAGACTCGCCGGCGTATCAACGGTCGGGTCGACGCTGATGGAAAGGAAATAAACGTCCTCGCCCATGTGCGGCCCGAGCGCTTTTTGCAGCTTCTCGAGATTTCGAGTTAACGGCAAACAGCTCCCAGCGCAAGTCGCAAAAAAAGAATTAATGACTACGACTTTGCCCTGTAAGAGATCGCTGTAGAAGCGCATCTTCTCGCCGTTTTGATTCGTCAGTAGAACATCAGTGAAGTATTTTTTTCCGCCCGACTCACCATCGGCGCTCGGAGTTTGTTTATTCGGCTGACTCGCTTCCTGCGCCATTAACGAGCTGCACAGAATGAATAAAACGAAGATCGTCGTCAGGCTTGAGGTTATCGCTTTTTTCATGACTTCTTTGTTTCCAAAACAAGCGGTGTTATCTGGCTGAACGGCACATCCATTGAGGGAATTCGGAAGTGCACATAGTATACGCCGGGTTGCGGAGGGACGAAACTCATTTCATAAACTCCGTTGCCGACTGGCATCGCAGCCTTCCGCTCTTGCCAGATCCCCGGCGCCAGATAAACCAGCACACCCATATCATTGAGATTTGGTTTGCCCTCGCCGGTATTACCGTCAATCAATTTGAAACGTAAAGTGTACGACTGTCCTACCACGGGAATGTCAGTCGAGAGCTGCTGCACTTTCAATCCTGCCGCAATCGGTTTCGGAAGCGATGGATTCTCGTCGACAGCAAAACTGAAACAGTGAATTGCACGCGGCGAGTCGAGCAGGAAAACGGCGTCGTAATAGCCCGGCGTGTCGAGCCGGATCGTGGACGAATACAAACCACGTTTCGTTTCGCGCAGACCGTTATCGAGTACTAAGAGAGCTTTCGGAATCCGCCGATAGTTTTGAAAACTGCCCATCGGCGCCGCCATGCCTTCACTGTAGAAATAGATCATCTTGTCTGCCGGATTCGCGACGAGCACGGCGCCTTCTTCCGGTGCGGGAACAATCGCATCACCAAGCGAACGCACGGCAGCTTCTTTCGGCGCTTTCTGGCCGGCGGGAAAACGCGAAAGCGCGGCTTCCTTTTCGAGATCCGCAAGCTTGATCATGGTGACAAACTCACTACCACTCGCACGAACATAAGCAAACTGCCTCGTAAACGTGATCTGATCCGAGCCTGGACCGACAGCAATTCTGTGCATCAACTTGTTTGAGGGCAAATCGAACACAAACACGGAATTCAACGCGGTATTCAAAGCGAAACCGTAACGACCTTCGGGCTGTAAGCGAAGTAATTGAAGGCCGGGACTGGTTTTCAAACGCGTCAAAATCTCGAGTCGTGCCGGGTCGACAACAGCTATGCTGCCGTCCTCTTCATTCGCAACGTACAGCGCCTTGCTTAACGACGATACGGCAACAGAGATAGGCTGCAGTCCGACTTTCAGATCCTTAACACGCGCGAACTTCCTGGTATCGATAATCGTGAGTGTTCCGTCCTGCTTGTTGGTCACAAACGCAAACCGATCGTCGTCACTAAAAGCGATCTCGTGATGTCCCGCGCCTGTAGGTAATTGAGTGACAACCTTCAGTGTCGAGGTATCGATCACAGTTACGCCGCTGTTCGTTGCGACATCGTTATTCCCGACCCATAGATATTTCCCATCGTGCTGCAAAGCGACGCGGCTTGGTTTCATTCCCGCGTCGATGTTTCCAAGCGTCTTCCACGTCCCGGTGTCGATTACGGTAACCTGATTGACAGAAGGAACCGAGACGTAAAGTCGATTCTGATCGGCGTTCAAAACCCAGTCTTCGCCAGGACCCGGTAACGCGATCAGGTTGTAGAGCTTGCTGCCGCCAAAACCTGAGAGCGGATCGATGACCGAGATGTTTGACTCCTGATTGAGTGCCAGAACGTAATAGGAGTTGAGATCCAAGACCGGTCGCTTGCTAAAACTGCTTTGCAGAAAAGCCTGGATCTTGTCACGACATTGAGTCAAGTCAGAAGGATCCTTGCCGGGACGTTGATCGATCCAGACGGCAGGACGCAGATTACTGAGCGGCACTGACCCGTTTGTGCCCATGATCTTGAAACTCGCCGTTGCGTCTTCACCGGCCATCAGCCCGGAGTCGTTCTTCACCTTGCGGCCAATTGGAGTAACCCTGAACTCGATCGAGAGGCCCTGCTCATTAACCGCTTGCGGTGTTTGAGATGGCTTTGGACTCGGCGTGGGTTTCTGTGCCGAAACTTGAACAACGAGAAGCGTCAGTAACAGAAGTAAGGGAATAAAGAATTTCGAAGTCATATTAAATGGATTTGAATCACTGAGAATTTGTGATGTGAGACTGTTTACGAAAAGGCGCGACAGTTTTGGGCCGTCGCGCCTAATCTATTGTGGTCATCGTCCTCACCCCGACAACCACTTTGGATGGAAGGATTCACCAACCATCTGGTTGCTGGGAACTATAGATCCCTTTCATTCGAATTGCAAATCCGAAAGCAGTCTCACGCAAAGAAGCAAAGACACAAAGGGATTGCTTTGCATCTTTTGCGTCTTTGCGTGAGATCTATTTCAGCAACAGACTCCCCAACCACATCGTCAGGAACATTCCATAGAACAACGCAAGCGCGACGAGTGCGAGGCGCCGCCACAGCGGCGGGCGTAAAGCCACCGGCAACAGACGCGTATTTACATACAGCAAGTGCAGCGAACTGATGATGAAAACAATCCCCGCCATGTTTGCACTCAGCGCCAGGAGGATGATCGGCTGGGTCAAACCCATCGCAATGATCCCCCACACCGAGATCACCGCCAGCACCGAGTAATAAACAACGCGAACATCGCCGCCTCGCCATGCACGAATCCGTGAGCTACCAGTCCAAAGAATGTCAGTGATCGCGCGTGTCATTCCTTCAAGAATGTCGAGTTGCGCCTTGAAGAGTATCCACACGCCGAGTACGGCTATCACGCCACCAAAGATCGCGCCTTTCTGCGTCGCGACAGCCTGGGCCAATGCCGCGGCGATCCCCAACCCGCGAATATCACTACCGGCCGGCACGAACGTAACGTAGAGCAACGCGGGCAATCCCATGCCGAGCATCGCGCCGGCAAAAAAGACGCCCCATTGATCCACACGCACGATGCGCCACCATCCACGCCAGCGTTCAAGCGATTCCGCATTCGGTTCGAAAGTACTACCTGAGTGGGCCAGCGCCACTTTCTTTCCGCCCACGGCTGCCGGAATGAAACCAACGCTGCTGCTCATCCCGTAGCCTTTGTCGCGGGCCCAGTTGCTCAACGTCAGATTTGCAACTCCACCACCACCCGCATACGCTGCGAAAGCGCCGAGCAGAAAGTAATCAGCACCAGCCGGGACGAATTGAAACGATCCGGTCCGCACATCGAAGGCAAAGAAGCCGGCAAGCGCTGCTCCCCACGTTGATAAAGGCACGAACAAAATTGCGAGCAATCCGAGTCCAGCGATGATGCACGACACCATGATCCAATTGAGAAGCTCGAGTGTTCGCTCGATGCGTCGCCCGATCATCAGTATCAGTCCACATAAGATGAAGAGGCCCGCGCCGATGCCATAGACCACACCCGATTCGCCCGCGCCCGGCAAGCGTTTATTAACCAGAAAGAAAACCGCACCGGCAGCCGCACCGGCCCATCCGGGCCAGCCCATTTGCAGAAAGTAGAAGGCTGCGTAAAACCACGCCCAGAAAGTCGAATGCGGCCGTGTGCGCATGAAGCCGGTCATGATGGGCTCGCCGGTAGCCATCGTGTAGCGCATCAGCTCGATGTTGAGGAGTGTCTGTAGCAAAGCGGCCACACCCACCACCCACAGCATCGATAGCCCGTATTTCACAAATGCTGCCGGCCCGAGCAGGAATTCACCGCTGCCGATGGAAGCTCCCAGCACGATCACACCTGGACCAACAGCACTGAACCATTGCAGGCCTTTCGGTCTTGGCGCGACAGGCAGTTCGCCGACGCGCCATGGGTCCAGTCCGGAACGTGCTTCTGGTGCTGTTTGGGTAGCGGTTTGTGTGCTCATATGCAAGTTGGATTGGGCACCAGCATAATGCACTTGTGGTTTTCTTTGAACTCTTAGTATGGTTTTATCTGAATTTTCTTATGACCACTCGCAACACTGCCGCCCCAGTTCGACTGGCCGTTCCGGCTGACGCCGCGCGTATAACCGCCGTCATCAACGCCGCGTTCCGCATCGCCGAAGAGTTCTTTATCGACGGCAATCGCATCACACAGGCGGAAGTAGAAAAGTCGCTGACGAAGGGCGATTTCATTGTGGCTGAAAACGGCGACACGTTGAGCGGATGCGTCTACGTCGAGTTGCGCGGTGAACGATCGTATCTCGGTTTGCTGTCGGTCGATCCCGGTTATCAGCAAAGTGGTCTCGGATCGCTTTTGATGCGAGAGGCGGAAAAGTATTGTCGCGAACAAGGCTCGCACGTGATGGACATTCTCATCGTGAGTCTGCGTGAGGATTTGCCGGTGTACTATCAAAAGCGCGGATATGTTCACACCGGAACGACTCCATTTCCACCGGACATCGAGACAAAAATCCCCTGTCACTTTATCAACATGTCGAAGCTTCTCTTGTAACTTTTCATGGCAAAGCCACAGGCAGAAGTACTGACGATTGAGGGGCGCGAGGTTAGCGTCACGAACCCCGACAAACCTTATTTCTCTCTACAGACCAAACTCTCAAAACTCGAACTCGTGCGCTACTACCTGTCGGTCGCGCCGGGTGCACTCGCCGGAATTCGCGATCGGCCCATCGTGCTGAAACGTTTCGTTGACGGAGCTGAGGGTCAGGCCTTTTATCAGAAACGGGCGCCCAACAATCATCCCGTTTGGTTGCGTACCGTGACGTTGTCATTTCCGTCTGGTCGCACGGCGGAAGAAGTTGTGGTTGACGACGCGGCAGGGCTTGCGTGGATCGTTAATCTCGGCTGTATCGAGTTGCATCCGCATCCAGTGCGTTCTGCTGATCTCGATCATCCTGATGAGTTGCGTGTCGATCTCGATCCGGGTCCAGGTGTGGAATGGGAGAGTGTGCGACTCGTGGCGCTGGAAGTGAAAGCGCTATTGGAAGAGATGGGGTTGCGAGGTTGGCCCAAGACGAGTGGCTCGCGCGGCATGCACGTCAACGTGAGAATTCACCCGCGTTGGACTTTTAGTGAAGTACGACGCGCAGCAGTTGCGTTGTCGCGTGAGATCGAGCGTCGTGTACCGAAGCTCGCGAGTTCGAAGTGGTGGAAAGAGGAACGTCACGGTGTGTTCCTCGACTATAACCAGAACGCTAAAGATCGGACGACTTGTTCAGCGTACTCGGTGCGACCGCTTCCTGACGCGCGCGTGTCGACGCCGCTCCAGTGGGATGAGGTTGCTGATTCCGAGCCAGCCGATTTTACCGTGCTGACTGTGCCGAAGCGCTTGCAGGAGCTTGGCGATCCCCATGCCGAAATGGATGCGAGCGCCGGATCGTTGGAAAAACTTTTAGAACTTGCGGACAAGGATGAAGCAGAAGGTTTAGGCGATGCGCCGTGGCCACCACACTTTCAAAAAATGGAGGGTGAGGCGCCGCGCGTCGCGCCTTCGCGTGCGCGCTCGGCAACGAAAAAACCGGCGGCGAAGAAGAAACGCGAGCGAATGCCGTTGCTTGTTATCGCAAACTCACCTGACAAGAAAGCCGCGCTTGAGGGTCTGGAGCGTTGGAAAGCGAAATATCCGAAAGTCGCGAAGCTCCTGGCGGTTGATGACGTGCTGGTTGATTCGATGCGCGGTCGTTCGTCGACGTGGACGCGTATCAGAGTGAACTTACGAAACGTGCCTGAAAAGTCTCGGCCGCCGCAGGAGACACCTGATCCCGACGATGACCCCACCCGCGAGTGGCGTGAGGCCCATCGCAAACGTGGAAATGATTTACAGGATTAACAAGATGGACAAGATTTCCATCTTGTAAATCCTGCAAATCTTGTCAATCCTGTCCAAATATAAGTTCGATTTCATGCGGCGGGACTACTTCAAGCTGCTCATACGTGCAGTCAACCGGCTTTTTGTCAGTTCGCCACCGTCGGAAATGTGCGGTGTGCCGGAAGCGATCGCCCTGCATGTGTTCGTAAGCAACCTCAACCACCAGCTCTGGTCTTAACGGCTCCCACGACAAATCCTTTCCGTGACTCCAGCGACTCTGCGCGCCCGGCATCCGCTGTCCGAGATCTTCACCCGCCCACTCTTTCCACGGATGATCCGCGAGCGCGTTTTTTCGATAAGGCTTCAGAAATTCGACCAAATCGATCCGCTTCTGATCTGTAAAACTCGCACACACCCCGACGTGCTGCAACTTGCCTTCGTCGTTAAAGAGACCCAGCAGCATCGATCCGATTCGATCGCGATCGCCTTTCTTGTGCCAACGAAACCCAGCCACGACGCAATCACATTCGCGCTCATGCTTGATCTTGAGCATCACGCGTTTGTTTGATTCGTAAGTTCCGGCAGCTGGCTTGGCGACCACACCATCAAGCCCCGCGCCTTCAAAACGCCGAAACCAGTCGGCCGCAAGAGTGAGATCCGTCGTTGTAGGCGTCAGGTGAAGCGGCGGCTTCGCCGACGAAAGTATCGACTCAAGGCGCCGTCGCCGTTCTTCAAAAGGCACAGCCCTCAGATCGTTCTTGCCCTCGCACAACAGATCAAAGAAGACAATTGACGCAGGAATCTGTTCCGAGAGCAGCTTGACTCTCGATGCAGCCGGATGAATACGCAACTGCAACGAATCGAAATCGAGCGCGCCGTTTTGCGCAATGACGACCTCACCATCGAGCACACAGCGTGCCGGAAGTTGCTCTAAGATCGGCTCGATCAATTCGGGAAAGTAACGATTGAGCGATTTTTCATCACGACTTTGGAGCATCACCTCTTTACCATCGCGAAAAATCAGCGCTCGAAAACCATCCCACTTAGGCTCAAAAATCCACTCGCCCACACGCGGCAATTCACTAACACGCTTCGCGAGCATCGGCAAAATCGGCGGGTTCACAGGAAGCTGCATGGGATAAGATTATCATCCTCTCCCGCAACGAATCTCCCGCGCCGCCACCTCAATAATATTTTTTGTGCTTTTTGTGCCTTTTTGTGGCTAATTTTTTCTGTGGCAACCTGCGAGTCCGCGGAAGCTTACTGGGCGGTATCACTTCCGCGGACTCTTTGTGGCCCCCTCACCAAGGCCACTCACTGAGATTCAAGATCCGTCGATCTCAAATCTCAGATCCGGCTGTGCTCAACAACATTTTCAGCGAGGCGCCGAGCACTGCCTGAGCCTGATCACGACTGACCATCGGAAACTGGTCCAGGAACGTGTCCACAGTCTGATCATCTTCAAGAAACTCGAAGAGCAATCTGATTGGAACTGTCGTACCGACAAACACTACGCCGCTACTGCTCTTTCGCGAGTTGCGTTCAATCACGTCTTCGAGATTCATTTACCCTCGCGAACCCCCGAGTCCGCAGAAGCCCCAGATGCGCCGCATGCCTCTGCGGACTCAACCTGGCCCCCCACCAGGCTACCCAGACTTAATTTTAAATTTACAATTTGGGCTGAATGCCTTCGATGCACTCGTCGGAGACGAATGATGAGCAGCGCCGGCAGTCTTGACAGGTGAGTAACCGCGGCGGCAATCGAAAGCGAGAGCATCCTACTCTCATCTGAGTGTAAATACAAGTAGAAACTTAGGCCACAAAGATGCACAAGATTCACAAAATAAATTCACTGTAGTTCTTGTGCATTTTCGGTCACGTTGTGGCATCTTTCCCTTATGCCGGATGAGTTCAACGAGATTGCCACGGGGTTGGCGGCGGTGGCGAAGGGGTTTCACGCGCGTGGGTGGTTGCTGGGGACCAGTGGGAATTTGAGTGCGGTGGTCCAGCGGGAGCCGCTAAGGCTCGCGATGAGTCCCAGCGGAGTTGATAAGGGTGAATTAAAGCCGGAGCAACTTTTATCGATCGATGAGAATGCGCGCATCGTGAGCCATCATGAAGGTAAACCGTCCGATGAGAGTTTGCTGCACATACGAATCGTGAAAGATCGCGGCGCCGGCGCCGTGCTGCACACTCATTCAGTTTGGAATACGATCCTTTCGGATCTGTATGCATCCGAAGGCGGCGTTACAATCAAAGGCTATGAGATGTTAAAGGGTTTGCAGGGAGTGCGGACACACGAGCACACGGAGTTTTTACCCATCGTCGAGAATTCACAGGACATGCCCGCGCTCGCTGAGCAAGTCGGTAAAACGTTGAATCAACACCAGGCTGCGCATGGTTTTCTCCTCCGGCGTCACGGGCTCTATTCCTGGGGACAAACACTGGGAGAAGCCAAGCGACACATCGAGATTCTCGAGTTTCTGCTCGAAACAATGGGAAGGACATTGCGCATCCAGAGAAACACTTCGGGGAGGTCAGACTGATGGCTGTCGTTACGATTTGCAACGAAAACAAAACACTCACAAACATCGACGAGATCACCACGGGCCTCGCCGCCTACGGCATCGATTACGAACGCTGGACACCTTCACACCCGATCGCCGACGACGCTCCAGCCGAAGAGATCCTTCAGGCATATTCGCAGGAGATTGAAGATCTCAAGACTCGTGGTGGCTATGTCACCGCAGACGTCATCGATGTCAGCCCCGCAACACCGGGTCTCGATGCGATGCTCGCGAAGTTCAATCGCGAGCACTGGCACGACGAGGATGAAGTGAGATTCATCATCGCGGGCCGGGGATTGTTTCACATTCACGCCAAGACAGGCGCCGTGCTCGCGATTGAAGTCGAAGCTGGCGATCTGATTCGCGTCCCGCGTGGCACACTCCATTGGTTCAACCTCTGCGATGACCGTCGCATCAGGGCAATCCGCTTATTTCAAGACACGGCCGGATGGACTCCGCAGTACACCGACAGCCGTGTTGATGAAAACTTTCTTCCAGTCTGTTTCGGCGTAGCACATCTTTCAATGACGACATGAGTTTTTTGGACAACGTTCGCGGCATTCTGCTTGATATCGAAGGAACGACGACGCCGATAGCGTTTGTTCATGACGTGTTGTTCTCCTACGCTCGCGATCATGTCAGAGAGTTCTTACAAGCAAACGCTGACAAGGAAGAGGTGCGTGCAGATATCGCACTCCTGCACGACGAGCATGCGGATGATGTGAATCAAGACCGCAATCCGCCGCCGTTAGTTGCGGATTATGTCGAGTGGCTGATAGCGCTCGATCGCAAGTCGACGGGCTTGAAGTCATTGCAGGGGAAAATCTGGCGACAGGGTTATCAGGATGGGAGTTTGAAGTCGCAGGTGTTTGCGGATGTTGCGCCCGCGTTCGAACGCTGGCATCAGCGAGGGTTGAGCATCAATATCTTTTCGTCGGGAAGCGTGTTGGCCCAGAAGCTGCTCTTCGCGCATACCGAGGCTGGAGATTTGACGCGGTTTATTGACGACTACTTTGATACCAACGTTGGTAAGAAGGGTGAGGCGGAAAGCTATCGGCGTATTGCGGCGAAGGTGAACCTGCCGGCCGGGGAGATACTCTTCGTTTCAGATGTGATTGACGAACTCGACGCTGCGCACGACGCAGGAATGAAGACGGTGTTATCGATACGCGAAGGTAATGCGCCGCAGGATAATGTTAAGCAACACCCTGAAGTCCATAGCTTCGATCAGATCTAAAACCTTGGACAGGATTTGCAAGATTAGCAGGATTTACAAGATAAATCCTTTATGTGCTTTTTGTGCCTTTTTGTGGCTAACGCCATTCTCCCTGGAGCGTAAACGCCGCCCAGTAGTGTGGCGAGTGCCAGCGCTTGTCCTGAGACATCGAGATCTGTGCGGCACGAAGTGCTGCTGCAGGGCGCATCCCGTCCTTCAGCATCGCTTCGTAAAAGCGCTTCATAATATCGGCAGTAGCTCGATCGTCGATGCGCCAGAGGCTCGCGACCACGCGTGGCGCGCCGGCATACATGAAACCGCGCGTCAACCCAATAAGCCCTTCGCCTTTGATCTCTTTACCAAGTGCAGTCTGGCAAGCACTCAACACAACGAGATCCGCATCGAGCTTTAGATTGTAGATATCGTACAAACGCAGAAACCCGTTCTGCGGTCGGCCCTGTTCATCGACAAGCGAGAGAACTACGCCGGACAAATCCGGATTCTGGTTGTTGATCAATCCGTGCGTAGCAAAGTGAACAATCCGGTAGTCGGCAAGATTCGCCTTTGTCACAAGCGAACGACTCGCTGAGAAATCCAAGGCCTTAAGGTTGCGCTTGTCACCGGCAAGCCGCGTAATCTCTTCAGCTTCCTGCCGGCTGAATCGCAGTCGCACCAATCCACCTAACCCGGACTCAATCGCAGAGCGCTGCACCTCGGTTGCCGATGAATGATTGGCCGGCTCCGAAGTCTTCGTCGTCTGAGCAAACCGGGAATCATTTGCAGAAAAGACAGGGTCTGCCAGCACAGCCAGGAGCTTACTTGCCGGTTTCCGCTGTCCGAATTCTTCTCTCAACACCGCAAGCACCGAAGCTGAAGGCAACGTAACGAGCTCATGATCGACAATCAACGGCCGCCCACCGTCAGACAGCGACAACGCAGAAAACGGCAAATACTGCAAAACACCGTCGGCAACGATCACGATTCGCTTCTGTTTCAATTCAGCGGCCAGTGGCTGCAACAACATTCGGCTCAGATTCGCTGCCGCTTGTGGAAAGTCGGACTGCGCCTGATCCAATCGTTGCTTTCGCTGTGCAAGCGTTTCGTTTGGAACACTCGCTCCCTGTTCGGTCAGAAGCTGGTAGAAACGCTTCGCCTCCTGCTCGATAGTTGCTCGTCCTGGCAACTCAAACGCTTTGACTGAGTCAGGCGTGACTGCCCACACAAAACTCTTCTGCTCACCCAACGCATACTCAAGCAGCAACGTATTCTCGTCCAATAAATGCTTTTGTATTGCCTCGACATTCAGCGGTGATGGCTGGACCAACGCGGCATATCGTGGACTAGTTTGTCGTATACGTGTGAGGACCTGATCGTATTCGGTGGTGAGTGCCTCGATCTTTTTTGACACTGCAAGCGCTTGCCCGTCACTGTTGTTTCCACTTAACAGGCGCGTCTGCTGGTCGGCTTCGTCGGCGATGGACTGTCGCAACACGCTCTCGCGTTCGATCAGTGACGGATCGACTCCATGTCGTAGTTCCGCCCGCGCTTCTCGCAACAACTCGAGCAAAGATCGAGCTCGACTTTTTTCACTGACCTGAAGCGCAGCGGCAGCAAAGCCTTCGTCGGGTCGTTGCTGATGCAATCGCATCAACACCTCAGTTTCGAATTCGTAATACTGCCGCACCGACGCCAGAAACGACGTACGCAGTTGATGACTCTTCAGATTGACGCGCACAGACTCCGTCGCAACTATCGCCTGCTCGATCAGCTTGAGCGCTTCGGTAAGGTTGCCACCGGCGAACTCCAGTCTTGCAAGCTCCGACAACACAATTGCTTCAGTGTTTTGGTCGCCGATGGTAGTGCTGATGGCGCGTGCCTCGTTGAGGTGTTCACGCGCCTTGTCCAACTGGCCTTCGTCACGATAGAAGACTCCGGCGTTCTTCAGCGTGATCGCGAGTTGCCGTTGATTTTGAGACACGCGATGCAGCCTGATTGCTTCAACGTAGTTCTCGAGCGCCTTCTGCTTTTCGCCCAGTTGCGCGTAACAATTGGCGATGTTATTGAGCGAGACGGCTTTGCCACTGGGGTCGTCTTTTTCGGAACGGAATTCGAGCGATTGCAAATGAAAGTCGAGCGCCTTCCGATAGTCACCCAGCCTGGACCAACTGACGCCAATGTTTCCCAGCAGAGTTGCATTCCCGTATTTGTTTTTTGACTTTCGAAACGGCTCGACAGCCTGGCTATAAAACTCGAGGGCTTTCTCATGGTCACCGAGCTGTGCGTATGTCCAACCAATATTGGTGATCGTCATTGCCTCTGACTCGGCATTGCCAAGCTTTTTACGTAGCGCCCGCGCCTCCTGATATCGATCGAGTGCTTTCTGGTAGTCACCAAAACTGGCGTAAACACTACCGAGGGCATCCGTCACCGACGGCAGGCCGGCGTGATCGTCGATGTCGCGTTTGATCGCGAGAGCCGTGGTGCATAACTCAAGTGCCTTTTGTAAGTGACCGAGACTTCTGCGCATCACGCACATGTTTCCAAGAATCGTCGACTCCTTCATGGGCTCTTTCATGTCGCGCATGAGGGATCTAACCCGCTCCAGGTATTCCAGGGCCTTGAGGGAATCGCCCATCCACGAATAGACCATCGCGATATTGTTCAGCGTGTTTGTCAAACCAACGGGTTCGGCATCGGTGCGGAAAGCAAGAGCCTGGAGGAAAATGTCGAGCGCTTTCTTTCTTTCACCGCGATTGTTGTAGGAGGCTCCGAGTTCATCGAGCAGATAAGCGTGCCAACGTTTATTACCAGACGCCTGTGCGATTGGAATTCCCTGCTCCGCGGTCTCCGCTGCCTTTTGATACTGCGCCAAGCCATTGAAGGTGAGAGCCACATAATAAAACGAGCGAGCTTCACTCGCCTGGTCTTTGGCGAGACGCCAGGAACCAAGTGATTGTTGAAACTTATCGAGTGCCTTGAGTTTCGCGTCACCGGTCTGTGTTAGAAACAAAGTCAGACCATCCTCGGTGAGCGCCTCGGCGTCGGCACGAGCTTTATCCTGATCCGTTGCGGGGCGGATTTCTTTGAACGTGATTGTATAACTGCCACGATAGTCGAATTTCGCCGGTCCCTGGATCTCAAGGCGATAGCTGGAAGCCACCGGCGCGATCAGCGAGAATTCCTCTTGCAATCCGATCGCGCCTGCGAGATCGACCCACCTGAGTTGTTGTCCATCGGCAGCAAAGACGGTAATCGCTACGTTTACAGTCTTCTGATGCACCACAATGAGCCCGTACGTCCCGGCGGCAAGCGAGAGGCTGAAGTTTTGCTTCTCGCCCTGGCTGATGCTTTGTTCGATTGTCTTTCCGGGTTCGAGCGGGGTTGATTGTGTTTGCGAGTAGATAGATGTTGTAGCAGTCAGGAGTAACAGAAAAGCCAGGTAAGGTAAGGCCGGGTTGTTTATGTGTTTCATGGCTTCTTCACACTGAAGTAATAGAAACCGATGTCTTCTGCACCGCCGCTGTCGTTAACACCTCGTAATCTCAGTTCATATTCACCTGCTTTGAGAGCGGTTGCGGGAAGTGTTAGTCCGACGGCGCGTGCTCCACGTCGATTTCTGGCGTTTAGATTCTCCCGAGTCCACACCTGGCGCCCCGCTAAGGTGCGCAACTCCACAGCAAATTTCTTGTACTGCTCTTCCGGATCGATTCCGATTTGAAGTCGGACCAGACGTGCATTTTCTGGTAAGACCAGGCTCGGCTTGTCGTCGCCTCCGCGTGAAAGACCAGGCAAAAGGGTTAAGGAGGCGATCACTGGACGCGGCGCCGGATTCACCGCATCCCCTGCTTCACTCAGTTCGCGTAACGACTCATCAGTTTGCTCTCGTTGTTGCTTTTCCTGATTGAGTTGCGCATTTAACTCTTCGTTGCGACGGCGCTCGAGTTCCAACGCCTGTTGTAAGTTCTGTTGCGACTGGCGCTGCGCCTGTGACTCCCTGAGTTCCCGCCGCAAACGCAATGTTTCGAGGGAAAGATATCCTGCTCCGATTAACAGCAGCGGCACCGCCGCAACAAATGCGATCCTCGCCGAGGGAGCAAGCCCATTAATAAACGCGTAAATGGCATCTCGCCAGGACCAGGACTGAGACTCATGAACGATGATCTTTTTTGGGACCGCTTCTTCCTCCATCACACCTGCGAGGGCTCGTGCAAACTCGACGCGCTTCCACCGCTCCGCCGAGGCGAGGAACTGCTTCTCAAACCGCTGCCGTTGGGTGCCCGAAAGTTCGTTTCGGACGTACTCGTCAATGAGATCGTTTTCGACGGCCGTGATACTCGCCAGGTAGTTCTTGTCCACAAACGCACGGTCCTCAATCTCGAGCTGCTGTTCTTCGGACAATTCACCCAGTAAATACCGGGCGATAAGATTTTCGTTGTTTAAGTCAGTTGCCATACGGTTTTGGGAAATTCTCACGCCACAGCGCTGGGCAATGGCTCTACTAACCACGAATTGAACATTTGCACTTCAGAATCGGCCAAAGCGGGGAACTTCCATTTATGAGTGGCCACAAAACGGTTTTCATCACAAAGTTTTTTTCAGGCTTGCTCGACGCATTCTTCGACACACGACTGCAGCCTCTCGCGCAGGCGTAAAGCCCGCATTCGCAAGGTGTTAACCGGAATTCCGAGTCGATCCATCAACTTTTTCCGGTTCTGAATCTTTTCGCCTTTCTCGCCCTGGTAGTACTGAAGTATCAGCTCACGATTGTCGGTTGACAGGGTTTGCAGGCAGCTTCTGAGACAGGTCAGACGACTTTCATCGTCGTCCGCTTCTTCGTAGACCTCGCTCGCCGTTCCGATTTCCGCAAGGGCCGACTGTTCTCGCTGCCGGCCTTTATTGATTTCGAGCAGCAGTAAACGGGCCACTCCCAACGCATATCCCGAATAATTGAGTATTTCTTCTCCTTCGGCGACTCGTTTGGCGATCCGGTTGATGGTTTCGTCGGCGTGGTCTTCAGGGAACGAGCACCCGCGCCATTCGAAGAAGCGCGTGAGATTGGTTCGGATTTCGAGATACTTCTGGGCGGCAGTGTCGCGGTCTCCGCCGAGTGCGACAAGGAGTTTGTCAAACGCTTCCTGCGTGAGGGTCCATTTCTGGCGAGCAGTTCCCGGCACCGTCTGGCCGGAGTGGTCAGCGCCTACTTGAGCATGGTCCTGCTCGTCGGGCATTGCGTTGGTCCACTAAGTGAGATTAAAAAATCAGGCGGGCGGATTATATAACTTGAGCGCCTCGGAACGTACTGTAGGGGCGGCCCTCCGTGGCCGCCCTCGGTTGAGCACGGAATTCAAGAGTCGACAGCCTCGGAATTGGCGAACACGATTTAAACCGAGGGCGGCCACGGAGGGCCGCCCCTACAGTACGTTCCGAGATGTTTTATTAGTTAATGCTTGATCTGGTCGTAAAGCTGTTTCGCCATTTCGGGGTTGATGCCCTTGAGCGTTTCGTACTGGGCCATCGCCTGTGTCTTGTCGCTAATGGCGTAGTAAGTGATTCCAAGATTGAAGTAAGCCTGGGCCAGGTTTGGTCTCAACTTGATCACTTCTTTGTACGACTCAATCGCTTCCGAATAACGACCTGCATTATAAAGAGTGAGTCCGAGATTGAAATGGGCCGACGCATTCTTCGGTTCGATCTCTGCAGACTTCTTCAGCGCATTAGCCGCTTCGTCGTATTTCTTTAATCCGTTGTACGCGTTGCCGAGGTTCTTGTATGCATACGAACGGATCTCGTTTCTTTCCTGAAATCCAAGCTTGTACGCCTCGCCTGTCTCGCCGAGGAGGTTGATAGCCTTCTGACTCGCATCCACCGCGTCCTGATGGCGCCCGCTGTGGTTGTAAGCAAAACTCAGATTGTTGTAAACCTCCGGACTAGTCGGGTCACGTCTCAAAGTCTCGTTGTAGACCTCGATCGCTTCCGGATAACGATCCAGGCGAGCAAGTGAAAACGCTAACGGCAGGTACGCACCGTTGTAGTCAGGCTTTAATTTGATCGCCTTCTGATAAGAGTCAACCGCGGCTGCAAACTTGCCCTGGTCCACATAAACATTTCCCAATCCGGCGAAAGCACGCGCGTCGTCAGGAGCAATCTGTGCGGCGAGTTGATACTGCTGTTCCGCTTCTTCATAACGAGGCTTCGGAGCACTGCGAGCAGCGTTAGCACGGGCGATGATTGCATCCTGCTTTCGGACCGGCGGTTTTTGAGTCGGCTTGACGCGTCCTCCGCCAGTCGCTCCCTGGCCACCGCTCGACACATGGACCGACGGATTTTGGGGCGCGCGAAAGATCAGGGCCGCGCCTCCCGTGATATCTCGGAGCAGGCTGCCACCGCCCGTGATGTCCTGGGCCGTGGCGCCGACAGCAATGGCTAAACCCAAACAAAAGAGGGAAAAAAGACGGGTTTTCATGCGGAAGTCGTTCTCCTTCGGGCCAGATTACAACTCATTCTGGCGACAGACACAAGGTCGGAGCCTAAGGTGCAGGCAGGGCTAAAAGAGTTGGCCACAAAGAGCACAAACAGCACAGAAGATGTTTTTGTGACTCTTGTGCCTTTTTGTGGCCGCACAATGATTCAGCGGGCGCTGTCGCGTGGGAAGAGGACGCGTTTCGGTTCGGCGTTCAATCTGTTGAGTAGCTCCACGATCAATCTCGACTTCACTCGCCCGGCTTCTTTCGGATGGACCAGGTAACGAAGGATCGCTTCGAGCCAGGTGTTGTCACTCACGCGAAACACAACCACTGGTCGCTCCTGCACTTCGAGGTGATTGACCGGCGTCTGCGCGAGGATTTCGCGAAAGACCGCGACCTGTTTCATCATCGCTTCACCAACTTCCTGTTCTGCGACTTCCGTCATCGTCGCCGCGATAAACTCGAGGTCGGCGTTGTATGCGACCTGAAACTTGATCTCGTTCCAGATGTATGGAAACAGCGGCCACGTGTAGTTGTAGACGGGAGAGCTCAGCACCGTTGAGTTGGGAAACTTGATAATGCGGCCGCTCGGATGCTCAGTGGAAAGATAGTCGCCACCAAACTCCCAGAGCGTGGTGTCGAGATAATTGACGTCGAGTACATCGCCAGTCGCAGTGCCGATCTTGATTCGATCGCCGACCCGATACGGCTCGCGTACGAGGATGTAAACCCAGCCGATAAAACTCGTGATCGGTGTTTGCAGCGCGAAACCGAGTATCAGCGAGATCAGACCAAACGAAACGACCGCTGTGTACCAGTTCTGAAAAAAGATTGTGAGCACGAAGAAGGCAATCGCCAGCCACAGCACGAGCCGCGAGACGCGCTTCAAGTTGTACTGGTAAACAGCATTCGGGACGCGTCCGATGATGTAAACGTCAATCAGCCGCAACATCATCAGGCACGCAACGACGACCGCGATCGCAAGGATGAGCTTAAGACTTAGCGGATACTTTTCGACAAAACCCGGAAACTGAGACCTCAGCACCTGGATCAGCGCGCCGAGAACGATCAGCATCACGACGTGAGTGCCAATGAGAAACTTATCGCGCGCTCGAATCCTCGCTACGATCTTCTCGGCAGGCGTCGCTTGCTTCAACGCGCGCTGAACGTCGGCGTCCTGCTTCACTTCCTCTACTTGTCGCTGTAGTTCGTCTTTAGTTGGCGGCTGTGAGCTCACTTCACGTCCTTTAGCCCATCGATAACGACGCGGGCCACAGTTGGGATGATCTCGCGTTCATTTGCATGTTGGGAAGTAAACGTTGCCAGGACAAACTTTCCGCCGTCAGGCGTTTCGATATAGGCAACGTCGTGACGCGTGGTGCTGGTCCATCCGGCCTTGGACCACAAACGAAATCCTTCACGACCTTTGAGCGCGATTCCGGTGAAGCCGAGCCCCTGATTATCCCCATCGTTGCTTTGGCCTGTGTACTCGCGTTTGAGCAGATCCATCATTGCGGCGGTGCGTGCCGGGTTTGCGATTTTTCCGGTCACGATTTCCATCATCAAGCGTGCCGTCGCGTCAGTGGTCAGCTTGTTACGGTTCTCGCCATTTGGTCCACGCGAAACGCGTTCGCGACCGTAAGCGTCTTCGCAAAATGTTTTCTGGTTGACGTTGATATTGGTGTAGCCGAGTGAGGAGAAGTAACGGTTCACGGCGTTTCTTTTGTACTGCCACTCTTCCATTTCTTTCGGCGGTAATTCGTAGCCCGCGGTTGTATGCGTGATCACATCGACGACGTATTGGGTCGCTTCATTCGAAGAGTCGACGATCATGTCGCGCAGGGCGCGAGTCAGTTCCGGAGTTTGTTCGATCTTCTTGTCTTCGAGCCAGCGGTGAGCGGCGACGAGATAGAAGAGTTTGACGACGCTGGCAGGATAGATTCGTTCATTGCCACGAAAGCTGGCAGTACCTGGGCGTTTCGCATCGCGGAGATCAATCAACGTTATCGAGAGTTCGCTTTCCTGAAGCTTCTTGGCGGCAAACTGTTCCAGCGTTGTCTTCGCTGCGCGATCGACGAGATCCTGCAACGATGTTTGCTGAGCGGAAACAGAAACGACGATCGCCAGGAGTATGCAAATGGTCCCTGGAATCTTCTTCATAGGCTCACGATATAACACAGATTACACAGATTAAGCGGATTTTGTTATAAGCTTTGCGTGCAGAACCAACCCGAGGCGGACCTGGTCCGTGGCATACGTCGCTGGGACCTGGTCGCGATCGCGATCAACGGCATCATCGGCGCCGGGATATTCGGGCTTCCCTCAAAAGTTTACTCATTAATTGGAACTTACAGCCTGATTGCGTTCGTGGTGTGTGCCCTTGTAGTGGCACTCATCATCCTCTGCTTCGCCGAGGTCAGCAGTCGTTTTGAGGAGACTGGTGGTCCATATCTCTACGCGCGCGAGGCGTATGCACCAGCGGTGGCGTTTGAGGTCGGATGGCTGATCTGGCTCGCACGCGTCACCGCCTTCGCCGCCAACTGCAATTTGCTGATCAACTACCTGAGTTACTTCTGGTTGTCCGCGACAAATCCTTTCTGGCGTGCTTCAGTAATCGTGTTCGTCGTCACGGTGCTGGCATTCATCAATCTACTCGGAATCAGGCAGGCAGCGATCGTTAGTAACGTATTCACGGTCGGCAAACTCGTGCCGATCATCATCTTCATCGCTGCGGGACTTTTCTTTCTTAATCCCGGGGCTTACGAGTTTGGACCAGCACCGACGACCGGCGCGTTTTCACAGTCGGTGCTGCTGCTCGTCTATGCATTCACCGGATTTGAAATGGCGACGATTCCGGCCGGCGAAGTGCGCGATCCACAGCGGAACCTGCCACGCGCATTGCTGATCGCGATCCTTGTCGTCGCGATTCTCTACATCATGATTCAGGTGGTTTGTGTGGGAACGTTGCCGGGCCTCGCACAATCACAAAAGCCACTCGCGGATGCGGGGTCACAGTTTCTAGGTGTCGCAGGCGGTGCGATCATCTCTGCGGGCGCCATCGTTTCGATAACCGGGAATCTAAATATTCTTCTGCTATCAGGTTCGCGACTTCCGTTTGCGATGGCGGAACAAAACCAACTGCCGGCGTTTATCGGCAGCGTACACCGGAAGTTCTTTACACCATACGTGTCGATCCTGATCACGGCAGGATTGATGCTGTTTTTGACGTTGAAGAGTTCCTTTGTTGCGGCGCTCACAATCAGCACGATTGCACGGCTTTTTACGTACGCAGCGACGTGCCTCGCGTTGCCCATCTTTCGTGCCCGACGCGAAGGGCCTGAGGCCGCGTTTCGATTACCGGGTGGGACCGTCATCGCGATTCTTTCAATGCTGTTGATTATTTGGTTGCTGCTCAACGCCACGTTGCAGGAAGCGAAAGCTGCGGCGCTTGCGGCAGCGGTTGGATTAGCGATCTATCTCGGATATTGGCTCCATTCGAAAGAATTTCTCACGCCAAGACGCAAAGGTGCAAAGTGAGAGCTGCAATTGATGGTTTTTCTTTGCGTGCTTTGCGCCTTTGCGTGAGAAAACCTCTTAGTTAAACTATCTACAGTCGCGGCGTGGATAATCTAATCGACAATCTGAGCGCAATCGTTGGGCGCGAAAACGTTCTCTCCAGACCTGATGAACTGCTCGTCTACGAGTGCGACGGTTTGCCACAACACAAACATCGCCCACGCGCCGTCGTTTTCCCTTCCTCAACTGAAGAAACAGCCGCGATCATGCGTGAGCTCGCGCGAGCCAATGTTCCCTTCACTCCGCGCGGCGCAGGCACGGGACTTTCAGGCGGCGCACTCGCACTAAACTCAGGCGTCGTGATTGAGCTTGCACGCATGCGCAAGATTCTCAGCATCGATCCGGAGAATCGAATTGCCGTGGTTCAACCGGGCGTCGTCAACCTGAACGTCTCGAAGGCTGTTGCCCCTTATGGGCTGTATTACGTTCCCGATCCGTCGAGCCAGCCCACCTGCACGATCGGCGGCAACATCGCGGAGAGTGCGGGCGGTATTCACTGTTTGAAGTACGGAACCACGACGGACCACGTTCTCGGATTACGTGTGGTGCTCGCGGGCGGAGAGATCGTGGATCTCGGAGGCCCCGACGCAGACGGTTACGATTTGCTCGGCACGTTTATCGGCTCTGAAGGAACGTTCGGCATTGCAACTGAAGCCACACTACGGCTGGCCCAGTCACCACCTGCTGTGCGGACGCTGCTCGCCGAGTTTCTCGAAGTAAACGATGCCAGTCATGCTGTATCCGCGATCATCGCGGCGGGCGTGATGCCTGCGGCACTCGAGATGATGGACGGTGAAATCATTCGTGCCGTCGAAGCCAGCGTCTTTGCGGCGGGACTGCCACCCGACGCAGGTGCAGCGTTGCTGATCGAGTTAGATGGCATCGAGGCCGGTCTCGATGATGAGGCAGAAAAAGTACGAAGCATTTGTATGGAATACGGCGCGCGCAGTTGTCGTTACGCGCACGATGAAGCTGAGCGAAAGAAGCTCTGGGCGGCACGCAAGGGTGCGTTCGGAGCCATCGGTCGGATTTCGCCGGATTCGATGATCCAGGATGCAGTGGTGCCGCGTTCGCGTCTGCCGGAAGTGCTCGATGCGGCTTACGACATTGCGGCGCGATACCGTCTCAGGATCGCGAACGTCTTTCACGCGGGCGATGGCAATCTGCATCCGCTCATTTGTTTTGATTCGCGCTCTCCCGAGGAGGTGTTGCGTGTAAAAGAAGCTGGTCGCGAGTTGATGGAGGTTTGTGTTGCGGCTGGCGGAACGATTACGGGTGAGCATGGTGTCGGACTCGATAAACGCGAGTTGTTGCCGCTTGTGTTCTCTGATGCAGACATGAACGCGATGTTGAGTGTGCGGGCGGCGTTCGATCCGTTGGGTCTTTGCAATCCCGGAAAGATCATACCGATGCTGCGTGGTTGTGGCGAGGCAAAGGCGGTTGCTTCAAGTAACGAATCTGCGCTGCAGATGCAGCCTGTTCGCGCACCGGTGGCAGATTCTCAAATCGAAGTCGCGACGCCTGCAGAGTTCAATCCTGATCGGGCTCGGAATTTAATGGCGCGAATCGTTGGTGAACAGAACATCTGCTTAAACGATGGAACCGTGACCATAACTCCGGCATCTGCGGACGAGATCTCAGAAACTCTGAAACTCGCCTTCTCAGAACGTTGGACCGTGATGCCGGCGGGCGGCATGAGATGGATTAAATCGACAGCTAATGTCGTCGTTAGCACTCTGCGCCTCAACCAGATCATAGAGCACGAACCGGCAGATCTGATTGCTATCGCGCAGGCCGGTGTCACACTAACGAATTTCAACGCAAAGCTCGCAGAGAACGGTCAATGGTTGCCGCTCGATCCGCCGGACGATGGACGAGCAACGCTCGGAGGCGTTGTTGCTACGGGTATCGGTGGAGCGCAACAGTTTGGCTACGGACGTCCGCGTGGATCGGTAATCGGCATGAAGATTGTGTTGTCAGATGGCAGTCAGATAAAAGCTGGTGGACGAGTGGTTAAGAACGTCGCTGGTTATGATCTTTGCAAATTATTCACCGGCAGTTTCGGCAGCCTCGGAATCATCACCGAACTAAATTTCAAACTCCGGCCACGGCCTGCCCGTGAAGCGACTGTGATTGCGACGGGCACGATTGATGATCTACGTGCCGGCGCGCGTGCCATTTTGCAGGCGCGATTATTTCCGGTCGCTATGGAGCCATTGTCAGGGAGGTTGCTCGTACGTTTTGCCGGGAATGAGAAGGGTGTTTTGTTTCAGACCGAACAAGCGCGGAAGCTATTGAAGGATGCTGAGATCGTGATGCATGATGCTGATCTTTGGAGCAATATTGCTGCCGAGCGAGCACGCGAGGACCGGATCCGTAGAGAACGTACTGGGACCGCGAAAGTTTTGGCGGAAAGGATCAAGAGACAACTTGATCCAAAGAATATTTTTGCTGCTAATTAACGCGGATTGTTGACGGATTAAGACCATGAAGACAATTAAAGTGATCGTTCTGCTGTTGGTTGTGGCGCTGAATGTTCCCGTCGCCATTGCGCGTGAACCGGTTCGCGCGCGACACGGCATGGTGGCTTCGACGAATGAAGTAGCGTCGCGTGTCGGTGTGGACATCATGAAACGTGGCGGCAACGCCGTGGATGCGGCGATCGCTGTCGCTTTCGCACTCCAAGTCACTCATCCAGCCGCAGGCAATCTCGGCGGTGGCGGTTTCATGATGATTCGTTTGAAGGACGGCAGGACCACCGCTATCGATTATCGTGAGATGGCGCCGGCTGCAGCTCATCGCGACGTTTATCTCGATAAGAACGGGAATCTGATTGAAGGCGAAGGTGGATCGCTTGTTGGCTACCGCGCCGCTGGTGTTCCCGGCACGGTGCGCGGAATGGAACTGGCGCTGAAGAAGTATGGTTCAGGCAAACTCACATGGGCTCAACTCGTCGAGCCCGCACGACGTCTCGCAGGCGCTGGTTTCACAGTAACCTACGAACTCGCGCGCTCGCTCTACAACAACCGCGAATACCTTTCGAAATACTCGGAAACGAAACGAATCTATTTGAAAGGCGGACAGTTTTACAAAGAAGGAGAACTCTTTCGCCAACCCGAACTGGCTGCCACTTTCGCGCGCTTGCAACGATTTGGTCCGAATGAGTTTTATGAAGGTGAAACGGCGCGATTGATCGTGGCCGATATGAAACGCAACAACGGTCTGATGACGATGGAAGACCTGCACGGCTACGTCGCCAAAGAGCGCATGCCCGTACGTGGCAACTATCGTGGTCACGAGATTATCTCGATGCCGCCCCCGTCGTCAGGCGGCGCAGTGCTGATCGAGATGCTGAACATTCTCGAAGGTTTTGATCTACAGAAGACGGAGGCGAGTTCGTCTGATCGTTACCATCTCATGGCCGAAGCGATGCGACGTGCTTTTGCGGATCGAGCCGAGTACATGGGTGATAGTGATTTCGTGAAAGTTCCGGTGCAGGGTCTGATCGACAAGGCATACGCCGCGACTTTGCGTGCAACTATCAAAACTGATCGCGCTTCGACAAGTGCGGAAGTGCGTGCCGGGCGTCCGGCCGGATACGAGTCTGACGATACAACTCATTTCACTGTAGTTGACGCTCAGGGAAACGCGGTTTCAAACACTTACACACTCAACAACTCTTATGGTTCGGCAGCTATGGCGAAGGGTACGGGGCTGCTTCTCAACGATGAGATGGACGATTTCGCCGCCAAGCCGGGCACGCCGAACATGTACGGGCTAATCCAGGGCGAGCGAAATGCGGTGGCGCCGAAAAAGCGTCCGCTGTCTGCGATGACGCCGACGATCGTGCTGCGCAAAGACGGTAGTTTGTGGTTCACGGTGGGAAGTCCGGGTGGTCCAACGATCATCAATACTGTGTTTTGTATCATCACAAACGTCATTGATTACGAAATGAACATCCAACAGGCAATCGACTTCCCGCGTATTCATCACCAGTGGCTGCCTGATGAGCTCGTGGGCGAGCCGTTTGGGTTGTCTGGCGATACGCAACGCGCGCTCACGTCGAGAGGTCATAAGCTTGCCAAGCTCCGTTATCTCGGCGATGCTGAAGGGATCATGATCGAAGAAAAGACGGGCATGAGACTGGGAGCGACTGATCCGCGGCGGAGTGATGGACAGGCTGTCGGGTATTGATTGTCGGAAGGATTTTCTTAGACAGGATTAACAAGATTTTCAGGATGTACAAAATGAATCATGTAAATCATGCAAATCTTGTTAATCCTGTAAAGCATGCTTTCAACCACTCTAGCAGCTCAGGAAGATAAACTACTCGCCTGCATTCACTGCGGTTTGTGTCTGGAGGCGTGTCCGACGTACGTCATCACGGGTAACGAGAACGATGGGCCACGCGGTCGGATATACCTCATGCGAGCGGTAGCTGAGGGACGACTGGAAAATACTTCGAGCGCATTTGCTACACATATCGATCGGTGTCTCGGCTGCCGCGCCTGCGAACAGGTTTGTCCGGCCGGTGTTGAGTATGGCCAGTTGTTGGAAGCGAGTCGCGAAGTACTATTCGAGTCGCAACTAAAGTCGGACGCCCCCAACAAGCTGCTACGTTTGCTCCTGCGTCACGTCTGGCTATCGCCAACTCGTCTGCGGTTGTTCTTCACGGCTTCGAGACTCTTTCGCGACCTCGGATTAGCGCGGCTGCTGTTGAAGTCACGCCTCGCGCGACTCATTTCTCCGCGTGCCGAGTTTGGTCTGGCACTGCTTGAGAACTCGCGACCGGTGTTCTCGAATCGCCGCACAACGAAGTCAGAAGGAGACGGCGAAAAGGTTTTGTTGTTTTCGGGCTGTGTCGGAGAAGGACTTTTCGCCCGCGTCAATCGGGCAACAGAACGCGTGCTGCGCGCAAACAACTTCAATATCAACACACCACTTGAACAAGTGTGTTGCGGTGCCTTACATGCCCACGCGGGTGATCTCGATGGCGCGCGCGAACTAGCTCGCCAGAACATCGCGGCTTTCAACTCTGACGCTCCTATTGTCACAAACGCCGGAGGTTGCGGTGCGATGCTCACAACCTACGGGCATCTGTTTGCTAACGATAAAGATCTCGCTGAAAAGGCTGCCAACTTCAGCGCCAGAGTACGCGACGTCAGCCAACAACTCGCCACGACGGAAATGCGAACAGCCCCAACTCCCGTTGAAAGTCGCGTGACTTACGACACCTCGTGTCATCTTTTATACGGCCAACGCAGCGGCGAGACCTCAGAACGGATGCTGCGCACAGTTACCGGAGACAATTTTGTCGCGCTAAACGGCACCGAACGCTGTTGCGGCGCTGCGGGTATCTACAATCTGATGCAACCGGAAATGTCGCAGCGCGTGTTGCAGGAGAAACTGGACCACATAAACTCGACACACGCTGCTATACTTGCCACCGGCAATCCCGGTTGCCAGATGCACATCGGCGCGGGCGCCTGCCTGTCGCAAATGAAATTGAAGGTTTGCCATCCCATCGAGCTTGTGGACCAGGCATACGAGCGCGCCGGCTTCTACGAGGATCGGCCGAATGGAAAATAAGACCCTCAATCAAAAGACTCTCATCATCTTCGCTCCGCTGCTGATACTGACGGGCATCGCGGGATTCGTGATACCGGAACGGTACAGTTTGATGAGCGGCGCCGCTCCGTACAACTTGTTTCACATCATCTTTGGCTGCATCGGCTTGTTAGTAACGATGACCAATAGCGATGCCCTGGCGAGCTCGTTTAATCTGGGATTTGGTTTGATCGATCTTTACCAGGTGCTGGCGAATGTCGTTGGTCTGACTCCGATCCAGTATTTCCATTGGACTTACGCGGACGACGTGCTTCACGTTCTCATTGGGTTCGCGCTGGTGATCATCGGTGGTTGGGGATTAACGCGGATTTGGAACCGATCTGCCGCCGATCAGCGTTAGGTTGACTTTGCCGGCTTGATCCAATGCAACCAGGTCGGCTCGTTTACCGACTTCGATCGAGCCGCAATCTGTGTCTACGCCAAGTAGTTTTGCCGGATTTGACGAGGCCATTCGCGCCAGATCTGTGTACGGAACGCCGAGTGAATGCAGAAGTTTCAATGCGTCGAGCATGCTGATCACTGAACCGGCGATACTGCCTGCAGCATTCGCAGTGCGACCATTCTTCACGGTTATTGTTTCACCCCAGATCTGATAGTCACCATCTCCCTTCCCTGCAGCCGCAATTGCGTCGCTGATCAAACTGATTCCGTTCGCACCTTTAATCTTCAGCAGCAATCGAAGCATGAAAGGATCAACGTGTACACCATCTGCAATCAGGTCGACGGTTACATCGTCACGTGACAATCCCCACGCGATTGGGCCAGGATTGCGATGATGCAAGGGCGCCATCGCGTTCATGAAGTGTGTCATATGACGCGCGCCCGCCGCGCAAGCGTCGTCGAGCACTTGCAAATCAGCGCGCGTGTGACCAATCGAGATCACCCAACCGCGTCTCGTTAATTCACGGGCGAGTTCCACGCCACCTTCAACCTCAGGCGCCATCGTGATCATGTGAACGCAGTTCTCCGGCACGGGCAGCGCATCGAGATCCTTTGGACTGCTATACGTCTTGAAGTATTCAGTGTGCAATGCGCCACACTGTGCCGAATTAACGAATGGTCCTTCGTAGTGAATCCCCAGCACACGCGAGCCTTCAGGGCTGTTCATGGCTGCGGCGACAGCGGCACTCACACTCGCATAATTCTCATCACTTCCGGGCACAAGCGTCGCGAGCCAGCCGGTCACACCCTGTGTCGCCAAATATGCTGAGACCTCTGCGAGACCATCAGCCGAAGCCTCCATCACATCAACTCCGACCGCTCCGTGAATGTGTACGTCAATAAAGCCAGGCAGCACTGTCAATCCGTCTAAAGAAAGCGTCTCAGCATCAGCACTCTGACTCTCACCAACATAGACGATGCGCTTCTCTTCTATCAGGATCATTCCGTCTTCAATGATCCTGTTTGGCAACACAATCTGGGCATCGCGGAGAAGAAGTTTGCCTGGAGACTTGTTCATGGGCCGTATGATAGTGAAAAATGCAAACTGTGACACGCGTGTTCTCAATTTTCGCGGTATTAATTACCCTCCAAACCGGTCTGACTGCACAAACTATTAGCCCCGAATGTGTTCCGGCTCAGGAACAGCTAAAGGCAGCCGAGTCGGCAGCCGGGCAAAACGATTGGTCAGCAGCGGCCATGCGGTACCAGGACGCAATGCAAATCGCTCCTGCATGTGTCGAGGCGATTGTTAATCTGGGCGTTACTTTCAATCGTCTGAATCAACCTGAGGAAGCCATCAAGGCGTTTCAGCGCGCACTTGCAAAAAATCCGCAACTCCTTCCCGCTCATCTCAATCTCGGCATTACTTACTTCCGCACCGCGCGTTTCGATTTGGCAAAGGATTCACTGCGCAATGCATTGAAGTCTGATCCCGATCACCTGCAGGCCCGGCAGTTACTGGCTCTCGCACTGATTGGCATAGAAAACTTCAAAGAGGCCGCAATCGAACTCGAAAAACTCGTCAAGGTCACGCCCACAGACGCCGGCACTGTCGTGGCGCTCGGCGAAGTTTATTTACGACTCAAACAATTCCCTGCTGCCATCGCCTCATTCGAAAAAGCATTGCAACTCGATCCGAAGGCGGCGAAGACACATCTCCTGCTAGGCGAGGCTCTCGATAACTCCGGCCAAACCGACCGTGCGATTTACGAACTACAGCGCGCGACGCAGTTAGATCCGCAGTTGCGTGAAGCTCACTATGCGCTGGGTCACGTTTATCTAAAGCGCAGTAGTTTTGACGAAGCGTTGGTCGCGTTTCAGAAGGAGCTGGAGCTAAATCCGGAGATGTTGCTGGCCAGGTATCAGGTCGGCAAGATTTATTATCAACGCGAAAAGCTTGACGAGGCGATCGCCGAACTCAGTAGAGTTGTTGAAGCAGATAAAACTTTTCGGCCCGCGATTGAGACTCTCGCCCAAGCGCGCATGAAACAGGGATCGATCAACGAGGCGATTGCGCTGTTGGAACGTGCCACTGCGCTAGATCCGACATGGCCCAACGCATTTGCACTTCTCGGCCGCGCGTATACGCAAGCAAACAGACGCGAAGACGCTCAGAAAGCATTCGCAACGGCAAAGAAGTTGAGCGCTGAAGAACGGAAGCGTTTGGAAGACGCCGTCAGCAAACCCTAAAAAAACGAATCCACAGATTACACAGAAAGAGTCTGCGTAATCTGTGGATGGCTTTATTAGAAGTTGAACTTCAATCCAAACTGAATCTGTCTCGGATCTCTCACCGCGACAAACTGCCCAAACGGGCTAACAGCAATGAGATTTGAAATGCTGTTAAAAGCCGCGTCTGTCGGCGCCCGATCCGGAATCGTCTGAGAGACGTCGGTGAAGATCGTCTTATTGAAGATGTTGAAGAACTCTGCGCGGAACTGAAGCTTGTACCGCTCACCAAAATGGAAGTTCTTCGTCAGGTTCAAATCAGTAAAGAACTGGTTCGGGAAGCGGAAAGGCGCGCGTGGCGAACTTCCGATTTGTCCCGTCAGTGTCGTGCGGAATGCAAGCGGATTGAACCCGTACGGAACGCCGCCGTTTGGATTCACTGGAATATTTTCCGTCGGATCGCTCACAATGTTGGGACGCGTACCACGCGCTGGAATCGCCGTCGAAAGCTGGACCACGCGGTTCAGCGGCAAACCAGTCTGCGCAGTTGTGATGCCGGCAACCTCCCAACCACTCAACAACACCTTGCCAATGCCTGAACTCGCAAACCCGCTATGAAAGGTTGGCACCTCATAAACGTAGCTGGCCACGAATACGTGTGTGCGGTCGAGACGTGAAACAGCACGTTCCAACTGCAGGTTGGTGCGAATCTGCGGAACGTCGATCGCGTCGCGATCATTGGTTGCGTCAGTTAAGTTCTTTGAAAAGGTGTACGCAAGTTGCGCAGTTATGCCACGAGTTGGACGTAGGCGGAACGAAGTCAGCAACCCATGATAACGAGAAGTGGCGCTCGTCGCCCGGTCAACAATGGAGCCGAAACCTCTGAAAGGTCGTGCTGCGTTGGTACAGTTATTCGGATTGCCTCCAAGTGTTGGGTCGCAAGTAGCGATCCCTGCCGACGCTGCGAGTATCTCCTGAGGCGTCGGTGCATTGATGTCGACTGGTCGGATTAAATGATTACCTGCCGATCCTGAGTAGCCGACTTCTACCAACGCGTTTCTAAAGAGTTCCTGTTGCCAGGTTAATGACCACTGTTGAATCAGCGGCGTCACCCAGGGAGCGGTAGTGGCATTTACTGTTCCCAAAGTACCTCGAGTTGCCGGATTCGCAGGCACCGGATTACCAAATGGGATTGGAGCTGCCTGCGTTCCGTTTATAGTATTCGAGTTATTAAACGGCGGGGTAGTAAATGCGTTTTGCTCTACGATCCCGACCAGTGCCTGATCGTAATAGACTCCGTAGCCACCTCTTAACACACTCTTCGCGTTGTTCCATGGATCCCACGCAAAGCCGATTCGTGGCCCCCAATCGTTCTTGTCGTTTTGTTGGACTCGACGACCAAAAGGCGAGTTGTTTCCGGCATACGCAAAGCCGTTTGTGACGTCGAACGACGCAGTATTGAAAGCCTGACAAGTAGCAGTGGAGCAAATGGGCGCACGCGCCGCGCTGTACAGTTCAGGTAAGAACGTCGCTAACACGTTGTCCGTATCGATCGGCTGGCGGAAGCGGTAGTACCGCACGCCATAATCGAGCTGGAAGTTTGGTCTGACCTTCCAGGTATCCTGGATGTAGAACTCCGTTCGTCCGAATCGTAGGTGTTCGGTCACATCTCGCTCCGGTTCGGTGTACGATGTCGCTCGACCGAGCAGAAAATCAGCCAAACCGATACCGGTCCCAGCAGGGCCGCGGGTTTGAACACCTGTGAATCCGTAGCGTCCCTGCGTTAGGTTGGCTGCATTTTCGTCCTTCGATTCCCAACTGATGTCGAACCCCATTTTGAAGGTGTGATTGCCGTGAATGATCGTCAGGTTATCCTTCGGATTCCAGTTACGATACTTAACGGAAACCAATTGAGGGGAACCAATCGTCGGCGAGCCGGTGACGTCGAGTACCGGCGGCAGGTTGGAATTGTTTTCAGGGAACAGTTCATTGTTAGGTACGTTGAAGTCGCTGTTGTAACGACCTGCTAGCGTGTCGTCGATCTTGTTTCCCGAAAAAGTGAAACTAAACTCATTGACGATCCTTGGTCCAAAACTACTGGTTAAACTGATCGCCATCACCTCACCAGGAACAGTCGTGTCGGTAGTTCCGACATCCGGAATGGTCAATCCAAAAAAGAGACCGCCAAACTCGCGAGTTTGAGAAAGATCGCGTGTATACCGGCCAGTGAGGCGTTGTGTCGACGAGAAGTTATGATCGATACGCACCGTCTCCTGACGCGTGTTCTGGATGGTGGGTGTTCGAACGGCAAAACGATTCGGCGCACGAAGAGGATTTATCGCAGGGACATTAGGTTCCGGATAAAGCGCCATAATTGCCTTTGCGACCTGGTTGATCCGGGCGTCGGGAATTGTATTGTTGGTAAATTGTACTGCGGGGTTCAACGGATCGAATATGCCCACATTGCCGGCTTCGGAGAAATTTCCCTGGCGCTCAAGCAGACTCGGCACTGTGATCGGCGCAACGTTACCGGGAGCTCTGATGATGCGTCTCCACTCCTGTGACCACAAGAAAAATGTCTTTTCTCGCTTCTCGTTATACAGACCCGGAATTATCACCGGTCCGCTAACGAGATAACCAAAGTTGTTATAGCGTAACTTCGGGCGTGGCACACGCTCTTCGCCCGCGGAATTCAAACCTGCTATGACATTCGCATCGTTTGGACCAAACCTACCGGCAGCGTTGTTCAAGAAGCTGTTGGCATTCAGTCTGTCGTTTCGCAAGAACTCATAAAAACCGCCGTGAAAATCCTGACCACCACCACGCGTGATTAGGTTAACAACACCACCTCCGGACTTACCAAATTCCGCACCCGGTATCGAGGTGATAACACGGAACTCCTGGATGGAGTCGACCGTCGGAACCGACAGCAATGTGATACCCGAACCAACGTCTGTATTGCTGACGCCATCGACGAGGAAGTTGATCGAGTTACGGCGCGTGCCGTTGACTGAAAAGTCAACCACGTTGGTTAAGCCGATGCCAATCTCCGAGGTGCCGCTTCCGGTTACACCGGGTACGAGTGTGAGCAGTTGCATGAAGTTGCGATTGTTGAGTGGGAGCTCAACAACGCGACGATTCTCCACGACGTCGCCAACTGTAGGGCTGGTCTGAATCAGGGGAGCTTCCGCAGTCACAGTGATCGACTCGGTGATCGCACCCGTTTCCAGTCCAATGTTAATGGTCTTCCGATCGTTAACATTTAATTCGATACCTTTGCTCTGGTATTCCTTGAATCCCTGAGCCCTTACAGATAAGTCGTACGTACCCGGCGGAACCAGAGCCAGCGTGTAGCCACCAGTGTCGTTGGACTCAACCGTGCGGACTTCGCCGGTTTTGGTATTCGTCAGGGTGATGGTCGCGCCCAATACGACCGCCCCGTTCGGATCGGTAACCTGTCCATCAATTCGCGCGGTTACGTCCTGCGCAAAAGTATTATTGGCAAAACCCATCAGGACTAAGATCACAATGCAAAGTAGATGTTTATTCATATGCTCCTCGCGCACGTGTGGTTGGATCGGAGTGCTGCCGAAACACGGAATGGCTGACTACCCACCTGGAAGAATGTTGACTTGGCAAAATAGAATTGCTGGAAACTTTCCATGAACTTATACACCGGCTCCGGCGGATAAACAAGATCTGACATCGGTGTAATCTGTGTTCAAAAGGCGGCGCGCCGGATGCGCTCCAGGTACGCGCCCTCAGGGTTCAGCTCGCTGGGTCGAGCTGTAAAGTCGTAAGAGAATAAAATGAAGCCTTCCGTATTCAACGACCGCGCAACGTTGATCTTTTCAACCGCAGACTCCGATGGTATCCGGTACGCACCGATGCCGGCCCAAACACTTCGTTTCGCGTTGTGTGCCGTTGTTACTGCGACTTCAATCTGTTTCTGAAACACTGCGGTGTCCGTTGAGTATGCCATCGGACATGCCACATCGAGTATTCCCATCTGCAACCATCGTCGCCAGTCCTGGAAGCGACGCGTGTAAGCGATTTCATCGTTGGCGAAAACCGCTGCTGAAACCAACGCTTCCGGGCGCCGTTTCTTGACGGCCTTATAAATACGCTCGACGAGTGTTGTCACCTGCAAACGTTGGAAGTCTGCAAACTTCGCCGGGAACATCTCCGGCGCGGCGAGTGGATTCGTCTTCAGCAAACTCTTCAGTTGCGCGCGCTCTTCAGAGCTCAATTGCGGCTCCAGCCATTTGCGAAACTTTTCGAGCGACGTGCGGCTGTAATCAAAATCAGGACTCGCGAAACGAACGTAGTCGAAATGCAGACCGTCAACCGGATAATGCTTCAGCACGTCCATCCAGATGTTGTAGATGTGATCGCGCACTTTTGGATTAGCCGGTCCCGTGTAAACGCCTTCCAACTCGCCGCGATTAGCTTTGGACCATTCCACAATCTTCTGACGGAACGCTGGATCGCGCGGAGACATGTCGTAGAGCTCAGCAGCAACGGGTTTAGGAACAGCCAGCCACTCCGGATGCTTGTTGTAAACGTGCGCAGGATCTGACGGCAATGCGTCGAGGTTGGCGAGCAGGTTGGTATTTATCCAACCGTGAACTTTCAGTCCGCGTTTGTGCGCTTCTGCAAGTGTGAGTGCGAGTGGATCGAAAGACAGTGGTTGGTCCTTCAACTCACTCGCACGTGGTTCAACTTTTGATTTGTAATAGGCGTCGCCGCGACCGCGGATCTGGACAATCAACGTATTGAAGCCATTGTCCACGGCAGCGTTGACTAATTGCTGGATCTTCTCCGGCGACGTCAATGTCGTCCGAACAACCCAAAGTGCGCGTACTTCGTTTTTCTCTGCGGCTGTCGCATTAGCCATTGAGCGTTCCGGCGCCGCGAGTAGAGCGCAAGAGGCAAACAGAGTAACGATCTGGAAAATTCCAAGTACAAATTTCATCTCAATTAGGAGTTGCAGATCAATAGGACTTGCAGAACTTCACAAAGTCGAGCCTGCGAAGCAGGCGGAAGCATAAAGCCTGGGGCGTGAGCCCCAGGAACTAACAAAACAACAACCGTTCAGCCCGTGAAACGGGCGACAGCGTCATGATATCGGGCTTTCGCCCACTTCGCGGGCTCAATAACAAAATAACTTTGTCCCTGGGGCTTGCGCCCCAGGCTTTATGCTTCCGCCTGCTTCGCAGGCTCGAACCGTCAGTACTGATCAGGCTCGGACCATCAATACTGGTAACGCAACGAAACCTGCACAGTGCGCGGAGCATACTGAGTTGCCACACCCGTGATGGCCCCGAAGTTCACATTGGCAACATCAAGGCTGACGGGAAATCCGTATTGCACGTGATTGAATGCGTTGAATAAATCTGCACGCAGCGTCAGCTTGTGTCCTTCCCACGGCATTGGAAACACTTTCGCGAATCCAATATCCACAGTCTTTACTCCATCTCCAAAAAAGTTATTACGTCCCAGCAGTATGGGATTCTTTAACGTATCGTTGACAGTCAAAGCCCGAAACGCCGAAGCAGGTAATAACTGCCGAGAGTTTGCGGGGTTGCTGATACTGCGACCCAGCACTGAAGGATCGAGAAGGATTGGCCTTGATTCGTTGAAACCATCAAAGTTCAGATCGCGCGCACCGGTAACGACCGTAAACGGCGTGCCCTTTGAAAGCTTCACCACAGTCGAAATCTGCCAACCGCCCAGCGTCTGCCCGAAGAAGCCGCGTTGGTTCTTGAACCACGGCGTTCGATACGTTCCATAGAAGGTGAAACGATGCGGCGTATGGAAACGAGAGAGTGCTCGAACGTCACGGGCACTATTACCGTTTTGATTTGAATCACCTGCACCTACGAAAGTCGCTTCCGAAGTTGTGTCGATCGCCTTGCTGAAAGTATACGCAGCCTGGAAGTTGACGTTGTGACTCAAACGCTTGGCCCACTCAACCTGGAGAGCGTTGTAATAGCTCCACGCTCCGTTGCTGACGGCGGTATTGGTTGTAAAACGACCATCCGGCCGACGCTCGTTAGTGCGTGGAACAAGCAGACTGTATTCGAGCGGACCGAGCGGAACGGCCACTGGACATTGCGTCGAGGTAGCTATTCCCGGTAGGCCCGTGCCAGCGCAAATAATATTCGCCGCGGGTCGGAGAACCTGACCACGAACATCGACGCCACGCGGATCACCCGGGGTGCGCTGCGCCGCTGTATAAAGGACCGCCGGCGCATTGTTCGGATGATTAAGGACAAGCACGCCGCTGAGGTCGTTCAAAGGAAGATTTACCAGTGAGTAGCGAAGCAGCCCGATGCCGCGGTTGCCGGTGTAACTCATTCGTAACGAGGAGTTGAACGGCATTTGTCTTTCGATACTCAGATTCCACTGTTGCGTGTACGGCATTTCCAGTCCTGGATCGATCAAGTTCTCCGCATGTCGCGAAGTTTGAGGCCCAGGGACAAAAACGAAGCCTCTGGTCGGATCCTGTAAATTATTTGGATCAAAAACCGTACTGAGATTGCCCGACTGGGCGTACATAAACGCGTTGGGTGGATTGAACCGCACGGCAGCACCGGTTTGGGAGAACACTGATTGAAATATCCGCCCGTGATAGATGCCGTATCCGCCGCGAATCGAAGAATCACCCACTTGCCCAAAGAGTGTCTTCAAAAACCCACCTTCAAAATCAGGACTCCAGGCAAACCCAACTCGCGGTTCGATGTTGTTTTTGTCAGCCCCGTATAGGTAATCAATACGGTTTTCAAGCTCACTTGGCGCTGAGACGTATTCGTAGCGAGCACCCAGGTTTAGCGTCAAGTTGGGTCGTAGTTTCCAGTTATCTTCAGCGTAGAAGTTTGCTTCGTTGATCCGGTTTTCGAGAAAGAATGGTCCATAGCCCTTGGTGAATGAGCCAACACAGCCATTAAGGAACGCGTTGAAGCCGTTGCCATAATTGACGGTGTTACAGAGCTGCGTGGCAGTGGCGTTGAAGCTCCACGATCCGCGCGAATTGCTGTCTGCAAGATCGTCGAGTTTTTGACGACGAATGTCCGTGCCGAATTTGAGAGAGTGGTTGCTACCAAAAAAAGTCGACAGGTTGTAAACGAATTGGTTATCCGTTTGATAACGCTGAATGGGGAAGTTTCCTGCGTTTCCAATGGACGACTGCGTAGTGATGGGAGCGGTGTTAGTAAACCGAACGATTGGCGTGTCGTTCCCGGCGGTTACGTTAACAAGTGTCGTGCGCAGTCCCAGACCATAACGAAATTCACCCACGGTTGTTGTCGAATAGAGATGGGTCCAGGTGAGACCAAAGTTTTGCTGTTTGTGATTCTGGTCCGCTCGCTCACCGGGAATGATGTCTTCCGCCGCAAACCGCTGCCGAGTGTATTGCCAGCGAGCGGAGAACGTGTCTGACTCCTTTGGATTCCAGTCAAGACGGCCGGAATAATCTCGCGCCGGAAAATTAAAACCTTGCACTGTTCGGAAGACGCGTGGACCCGCTGCCGGATCATTCGGAATCGCATTCGCAAACCGGTCGATGATGTTCTGAATGAAAGCACGATTCGCAGGCGTATCGTTCGCTTTAGTCTGCGAGAACCAGTTTGCAGGGTTGCGCTCGGCCATGGTGAACACATCGCGGTTGTAAGCGTTGGCGCCCGTGTTTTCGGTATGGTCCAGGCTAATAAACGCGAAGAGACGATTTGAGACCACGGGAAAACCCGAAGTGAAGCCAAACTGATTACGACGAGTCACTCCCTTCTTGACGCCCGGAGAGACGATGTTATTCGTGGCGTTTAGCGCGCTGTCGTTGTGATACCAGTAAACGTCGCCACTCACTCTGTTAGTGCCTGACTTGGTCTGGACCAGTATGACGGCGCCGTACCCGCGACCGAACTCGGCGGTGAAGTTATTTGTAATGACCTGAAATTCCTTGATGGTGGAGAGCGACGCTCCCTGGCGATTTTGATTCTCGGACGAGTCGTCGTTATTTACTCCGTTTATCTGGAAAGTCGCGCCACGCGTGCCGGTACCGTTGAAATTGACGGATGATCCGGATGAGGCCGTGGGGTTATTTTGTCCAGAAGTGGGGTTCTCCTGAAATCCCGTAAACGTTTCCGCCAGCGTCAGGAAACTTCCCTGGTTGAAGGTTGGTTTATCCTGAATCTCCTGTGTATTGAGTGAGCCCTTGATTTCACCATTGGTCGTATTGATTGGTGCTGGATCGGCGGAAACAATGACTGCCTCAGTCAGGCCACTCGGATTCAAGGTGAAGTCCAATACTTTTGTTTGATTGAGTGTGATCTCGATATTCTCCTGGACCACCTTGCTAAATCCGGTTCCGGAAGCGGTCACGGAGTAACGACCGAGCGGCAGAAATGTCGCATCATACCGTCCCTCGCCGTTCGTTTTCAGATTGCGCTCCTGGCCGGTTTCCATGTTGCGGACGACGACGTCAGCTCCGGGAACCACTGCTCCTCTTGAATCGCTCACCGTGCCCTGGAGAGTTCCAGTCACCGTTTGCGCGGATGCAATCTTAGGCAGAAATACGAGAGTAAGAACTAATCCGAGCAAGCAGATCGGATATTTGGTTTTTGGGCTCCACATAAACTCTCCTCCTGTGTGAGTAAGGTCGTTGACCTATTGATAACCTGGGCCACGAAGAGCGACACCCGGGCGCGCTGAAGTTACCTGGTCGTTCTCCAGCACGGGCGCGCCGTTCACCAGCACGTAACTGATACCCAGCGGAAATTGGTGTGGCTTGTCGAAGGTAGCCTGATCGATGATTGTCTTCTCGTCAAAGATCACAAGGTCCGCCGCAAAGCCTTCGCGAATCAATCCACGATCGCGAAATCCAAACGTCTGCGCCGGCAGCGAAGTCATCTTCCTGATCGCATCCTCGAGCGAGATCAACTTCAACTCGCGGACATACAGACCGAGTACGCGCGCGTTGTTACCGTAACCACGCGGATGCGGAACGCTTTCATCGATCTGTCGTACACCACTATCGGACGCGATCATCGTGAATGGCTCCTGCATGATCCGCTTCACGTCGTCTTCACCCATACCGTGATAGATCATTGAAGCGCCACCCGCTTCATACATCTCGAGCATCTGTTCGATCTGGCTCTTGACGTCGCCCTTGTTCTTTACCTGTTTGGTGATCTCTGCGATTGATTTGCCGTTGAAAGACTTGTCTTTACTATACGACGCGACGACGGCGAACGAGTAGTCTTTAAAACCACTTCGCTTCAGAGCATCTTTTGTGTCTTTAATCACGCGCTCGCGTGTGTCTTTGTCGGCGAGTCTCTTCTTCGCCTCTTCAAAACCACCAGCGCGCAACCATGACGGCAGTCGCGAGTCGAGTGACGTTGAACTCGCTGTGTAGGCGTATTGATCAACGGTGACGGCAAGACCGCGCGCTCGAGCATCACGCACAAGTCCGAGCGTCATCGGGCTCTGGCCCCACAGTTTCTTGTTACTGATCTTGAAGTGTGAAATCTCGACAGGAAGTCCGGCTTGTTCGCCGATCTCAATGCTCTCACGAATTGCATCCGCAACCTTGTCGCCTTCGTTGCGCATGTGCGTTGCGTACAGACCGCCGTACCGCGCTGCAACGCGAGCTAGCGAAACGATCTCGTCAGTCTTTGCATACGTTCCCGGAACGTAAATCAAGCCAGTGGATAGACCAACCGCACCGTCCTTCATTCCCTGCTCGACGACACTCTCCATCTGTTTGACTTCTTCCGGCGTCGGCGCGCGATCGCCGAGTCCCATCACTTTGCGACGTACAGAACCGTGAGCGATAAGCGTTGAAAGATTTACTGCGAGTGGCTTTTCTTTGAAGCGTCCGAGAAACTCTGCTACCTCGGTTGATGATGAGCCACAGTTTCCAGTGACGAGCGTCGTCACACCCATCCGGACGAAGTTTTCTGCGGCTGGCTGGTTGTAGATCGATTCGACGTGTGTGTGAACATCAATAAATCCGGGAGCAACTACTTGTCCCCGAGCATCAATCGTCCTGCTCGCCGTCTCTGGTCCTAAACGACCGATGCGCGCGATGCGACCATCTTTGATCGCGACGTCGGCTCTGAACCATGGATTGCCGGAGCCGTCGACGATGCGCGCATTCGTGATGAGAAGATCGTAGGAAGGAGCAGACGCTTCGGCGTTGACGCGCACCCGCGTGAACAGGAAAACGCCGAGAGCGAGCGCAGTCAACAGCACTGCTGCAGACTTAAGGAAGAGACTCGTTTTCACGCTGCCAGTTTGGTCCGTTGCTCTGAGTTTTGTTGCCTGGTACGAAGTGCCCGAATTATAGGACCTTAGGAGGGATAATAATAGCTAAATGTTCTTATCTGTTTGATAAGAATCGCTGATGGTCGTAGCAAGAAAGAAAGTAGCGCCGAAGGCGCGAAATATGAAAGCCAGGGGCAAGCGCGAAGCGAAGCGGAGCGCGTCGCCCCTGGTACAAAATCAAACTAGCGCACCAGCCCTGAAAGGGCGGAATAGGACGTATTTATTTCGGCCCTTCAGGCTTTGAACTCGCTTTGTGGTACGTAACCAGGGGCGACGCGCTACGCTTCGCTTCGCGCTTGCCCCTGGCTTTCATATCTCGCGCCGTTGGCGCTACCCAAACAGAAAAACAGGAGCAGGAAAATCTATTCCTGCTCCTGTTCATTGCTCCTGCTACTTTAATTAGAAGCTCAACTTGCCTGAGACCTGGATGCGACGCGCGTTGTTGGTAACGCTGTCGTTGATGCGTCCGAAGATGTTCGAGGTTAAGACGGCGGTCGGATTGTCAAACGACGGGTTATTTAAAACGTTGCGTGCATCAAAACGCAGATCGAAACTCACGCGCTCGGTAATTCTGAATTTTTTCGAGAGCGAAGAATCCCACTGGAAGTAGTATGGAGCGAGGAAGAAGTTGCGCCCCGTATTTCCGATTGAGCCGGTAACAGGCTGGCTAAACTGACTACGCGTGGCGGCGTCGAACCAGAAGTTTCTGCCGGACTCGAGAACCAACTGGCCACTGTTTCGTGTGCAGCCATTGCAGTCGGCCGTTGACTGCACCACGTTGCTCAGAGTGTTGATGCCCGAATAGACGGTGAATGGTCTGCCTGATGTCCACAGCACTGTTCCCGCCATCTGCCAGCCACCGATCACGTGGTCCACAATCGTCGGTATTCCGGAGAGGAACTTCTTGCCCTTGCCGAACGGCAACTCGTAAGTGTATGTGCCCTGGAAAACGTGACGTCGATCGAAGTCGGACCAGGTGTAGTTGAGACTTCGATCTCGTAAATCGAACGGCGTACTTGAAGCCGACTGGACTGATCCAGTTGAGACAGTACTGAGTGACGGATCCCAGGAACGATTATCCTTCGACTTGGAAAGTGTGTAACCGAACTGAAATCCGAGCCCCTTACTGATCCTTCGTTTAAAGATGAATTGGACGCCGTGATATTTCGAGTAGTCGTTGCTGTCGAATACGTTCATGCCTCCCGAGAATTGCGGGAACGGCTGGAACAGGAATGGATTGTTCACGGTGCGACCGATGAGCTGAACACCGGAGGCTGTGCAAATCCCATTGTTCACGTCCGCGTTCTGACATTGTCGCTGAGAAACCGCCAACGCTGCTGAGGCCGCGTTCCCAAGGCTGATCGAATTTGTCCCAGCCACGTTTCTGAATGTTATGGTGCCAGCATTGTTGTTGGGATTACCGGTGAACAGGAGATTGATTAGCGGACTGAAGTATTTAGTGTCCGAGTCCAGGGCTCCATTGGTACGGATATCGTTACGAATCAAATCAAAAGCCTCGGCAAAGGTCTGACCCGCTCCGGCTACCGTCGCGAAGATATTGACCTGGTTCACATTGTAGCCACCGAGCAGGTGCACTCCATGCTTTCCGATGTAGTTAACTTCGATCACATTGTTTCGTATTTCGCGCTGGAAACTGATTGACCATTCGTGAATTTGTGGAAACTGCAAGTCCGGATCCAGCACGCTCAGAGAACCTGTGCTAAACGGGCCGGGCTGTCGCAATGCAGTTGGAGTGCTTGTCGGGGTTAGAGCTGCAATGACTGGTCCAACGTTACGGAACAATCCTCCGGAAGCTCCGAAAGCTGAGTTGCTTGGCCCCGTGTTGTTACCGGGTGTGCTCTGGTAAATTGACGAACCAAAAAGAAAAGTCGCGATTCGATCGGACGCCAGCCGGTAATTTCCGCGAATTGAAGTCTTCCCGCTCTTGAAAGGATCCCAGGCAAAGCCGACCGACGGAAGCAGCTTGTTCAAATCGCTGCTGTAGATATCGCCTTCCACCCACTTCAACGTATTCGAAGGTGCGGCACCAAGCTTCACCGGCTGATCGGGAACGAGACTCGGCCTGCCACCGCCAACTCTCGGAGAGAGCTTAGCTTCCCAACGAACGCCGAGATCCAAAACCAGATTTGAGCGGACGCGCCAGTTATCCTGAAAGTAGAAATCCAGCTCCGGATAGGTTACCTGATTCAACCAACGGCTACCGGCGGGGGCAAACGCTTCTCCCTCAGAGACAAATGCCCTTGAAACGCTGTTTACTTTGCCGAGTTGATCTCTGATCGTGTTCTGCAATCGCGTGAGATCGTTCGCATTGATACTCGTGCTTCCTGATGACGGAAGGGCGAAATTACCGAAAAAGGCGCCGCCGGTCCCACCGAACGTAACTATAGGCTCGATAGCCGATCCAGCGACAGACGATCGATCGTCGTTGTGACGATTGAAGCGGAAATTGATACCGCTCTTAAACGTATGTGAGCCGCGGATGAAAGTGAGGTTGTCAATAAACTGAAGCGTCCTCACTCCGCGTGCGTTGTAAGAGAAGTTTGTGTTTGGTGTGGCAGTGTTAATGAACGCGAACGGCAGATTCTGATCGGGGAACGGCGTCAGGAACGTAAAGAAGAACTTGCTGATACCGAAGATCGCCTCGTTGGTAACATTTCCTGTTGGTGACCAGCGCCAGTTGACTGCGAGGTTCTTGGGTGTGCGGAACGTATCAACAAAGTTCGGCGAGTCTGGAAATACCGGTCGACCTGTGTTCGCTGAATCACCCAAAGTAGTTTGAGACCCTTGCGCGTAACGAACATACACCAGATTTTTCGGGTTGAGATTGAAGTCAAACTTGGTGACGAAGTCGTATTGCTTTTCGTGCTGTGGTGATCCGAAATTAAAACCTGCCGTATTGAGACCATCACCAACCGTAAAGTTATTTGGCAACGGCATCGCATTCAGGTAAGCCATCAGAGTGGGATCCTGAGTGATCCCCGCTGGGTTCGTCGTGATGTTGTAGGTACGAGTGCAGCGGAAGCCTGCCGGTATCGGATTCGGAAGCGGATTAGGACAGGCGCCAAATACCTGATTTCCTGCTAAATCAACGGTCGCTGTACCAGTACCACCCACGGGCACATTGGGCCCGTTAACTGTGTAGCGAAAGATTCCCTGACGCGCACTCTGCGTGTAAACCGTTCGGGTGACCAGGCCTGTGTCGTAAGCACGAAGGAATTGCAGGTTGGTAAAGAAGAAAGCCTTGTCTCGCATCCAACCCATCTTTCGTCCTTCACCAAAACCGGGGTTGAATAGTGGACCACCAATACTGCCTCCAAATATATGCTGCACGAACTGGTCTCTCGGAGTTCCGGCGATCGTGTTCGGATAACTCTTGGCATCGAGTCGAGGCGTGCGGTAGTACTCAAAGATGTTGCCGTGAAAGTCGTTCGAGCCTGAACGTGTGACAAGTGTTACCTGAGCGCCGCTGCTGCGACCGAGTTCCGCAGTGAAGTTACTGGTGACAACCTGAAACTCCTGAACCGAGTCAGGATTCGGACGAAGCGGCGTGAAGTTTGAACCGCCTGCGGTCGACTCGTTGATGTCGATTCCGTCGAGTGTGAAATTGAAAGCGCGATCGCGTGAACCGTTCACGCTCACTGCGCCGCCGGTGTTGCCGCCAATTACAACACCCGGTTGGAAGTTCAAAAGGTCGAGCGGGTTTCTGCCGCGCGTGCCGACGATCGGAAGCGCCTCGAGAGTTTTCTGCTCGATCGTGCTGCCGATGTTTCCGGAGCTACTGGTCTGGACTTGTTCAGCGCCGGCCTGAACGGTCACGGTCTCGGCCACGCCACCGGTTTCGAGGATCGCGCTGACGGTAGTAGGCTGGTTGACGTTAACCGGGGTCGCCTGGCTGATGAACTTTTTGAATCCCTGTTTCTCGATCGTGACGGAATAGTTTCCGACCTGGACCAGGTCGAATGAATAAGTTCCGCTTTCACTGGTCGTGGTGGTAAAAGAAACTCCGGTAGCTTCATTGGTGAGAGTCACCATTGCTCCGGCAACCGCGGCGCCGTTGGCGTCATGGACAGTTCCTGTTACTCGAGACGTGGTTCCCTGCCCGCTTGCAACTACGACCATACAGAATAGTAAGAGCAAAGACGCAAGAATTGGTTTTCTCATGTTGTCCTCGGTTTGGAGAAGGGTTGAGCTACGAAATTTCGGACGGATTATATATCGCTTTACGAATAATGGTAGCTAAAGATTTTTATCCTTTCGATAAGAAAATCTGATGAATAGCGGGCTGGTGATTACCCATACTTATCATGTTCATCCTGTTTCATCTTGAAAATCCTGTCTAACTGATCTGCTAGACTCCACGCATGCCAAGATTTGTATTTGGTTCGGCATCTTTCACGGCTTCGACCGCTGAAATCACGGCCAAACACATCGAAGAAGTTTTGCCCGTACTGGAATTCGCCGAAAGAGAATCGCTTGCAGGCTCTTATGTGGCGGTGATGCTGAGCTATGAAGCAGCGCCCGCGTTTGACTCGGTGTTTGCCGTTCACGAACTTTCCGACTTCCCTCTCGCATGGGCTGCCGCTTTTTCAGGCCCCGCAGAAGCAAAAGATTTGGACATCGGGACGATCGCTTCGAACTCCTGGGCGCCACGTGTCGAGCGAGTTGAGTACGACAACGCTGTAACTCGGATCAGAGACTTGATCGCCGCAGGCGATACTTACCAGGTCAACTATTCGTTTCCGGTCACTTCAAACTTCAATGGCGATCATTTCGCGTGGTATCGAAGTCTCTGTCTGGCCCAGGGCGCAGAGTATTCCGCTTACATCGATCTCGGTCGTTACAAGGTTCTTTGCTTATCGCCGGAACTGTTCTTCAAACGCGAGGGCAATCACGTTGTCACGAAGCCGATGAAGGGCACGGTCCGGCGCGGGCGTTGGACGAAAGAGGATCGGGAGCTTTCGCATTGGCTCAAACATTCCGCTAAGGATCGAGCCGAGAACGTAATGATCGTCGATCTGCTGCGTAACGATCTCGGCAAGGTGTCTGTACTCGGGAGTGTACACGTGTCGTCGCTGTTTGATGTCGAACGTTTTGAAACTGTGTGGCAGATGACGTCGACAGTCGAATCAACGTTGATCGACGGAACAACTCTGCCGGAACTGATGCAGGCGTTATTTCCCTGTGGATCGATCACCGGTGCCCCAAAGATTCGCACGATGGAGATTATTCGTGAGCTCGAACGTTTTCCACGTGGCGTGTACACGGGTGCCATTGGTCTCTTGCAACCGGGCGGTGATTGCGTCTTCAACGTCGCCATTCGCACTGTTGTGATTGATACAGAATCCAACCAGGCGACGTTCGGTGTGGGTGGCGGCATAGTTATCGATTCGACGGCCGAGCGCGAGTATGAAGAGTGTCTGGTGAAGAGCCGGTTTCTGCATTCGACGGCGGTGGAGTTTCAGTTATTTGAGTCGATCCTGCTGGAGGATGGTGATTACTTTTTGTTGGCAGAGCATCTGGAGCGGCTGAAAGATTCGGCGGAGTATTTTGGATTTAATTATCCAATACGTGAAATCAACGAGGCGCTTGGGAACAAGGATGGATCTTTTAAAGTGAGACTGACCTTATGGAAGGAGGGGCGCATTGAAACACAGATGACACCGATTAGGTTGTTGGATGAGGTGAAATCAGTGACGCTCGCGACGGAGCCAGTCGATTCGTCGGACCGGTTTCTATTTCATAAGACTACGCATAGACGCGGGGGTGACAACGTTATCTTCTGGAACGAGAGAGGCGAGGTGACAGAATCAAGCATCGCAAATCTGGTTGTTCCAATTGACGGCGAACTCTTCACACCGCCAATCGAATGCGGATTATTGCCGGGCGTCTTTCGAAATCACCTGTTAGCGGAAGGAAAGATCAAGGAGCGCGTGATTACGATCGAAGAATTCCAAAACGCAAATGAATTCTTCCTAATTAATTCAATCCGTAAATGGATCCGTGTTATCCGTGGCTAATAAAGCAATATCTCCGCGCGCGCTCGTCGAAACTCCTGTAAACCCGCATTCCACGAATCAACAATCTCTTTCGCACTCTCACCACGTTTGACTCGCTCAAGCGTATCGGCATTCACCAACAGCCGCAGATACTTATCCACCTGCCAGTCGTTCGGATACAACCTCCGCAATGCGAGCGCCATTTCAATTCCCGTCAGTAACGGACGAAACAATGTACGATCGGTGATGATTATGTTTACGCCACCACACTGCTGATCCTTGAAGACCGAAGCGTTCGGCGTAAATCGCAACGGCACAAAGCGGACACCGGGAATGCCACGCTGGTTCAAATACTCAGCGAGTCGATCGCCTTGAATCCACGGCGCGCCCACAACTTCGAATGGCGTGTCGGTGCCGCGACCAACGGAAACATTCGTCGTCTCGAGCAAACCCACCCCCGGATAGAGTGTCGCTTCGGTAAGACTGCGCATGTTTGGCGAGGGATTAACCCAGGTGAGGTTGGTTTCGTCGAACCACATCGAACGCCGCCAGCCTTCCATTTTGATCACACGCAGATCCGCGCCGATCTTTCGCTGACGATTAAAAAGTTGGCCCAACTCGCCAATCGTCAGTCCGTGTCGCGTCGGGATCGTGTGATACGAGATGAAAGAGAGTTTGTCGCTGTCTGCGATCGGGCCTTCGACGTCGAGACCACCGATCGGATTGGGGCGATCCAAAACAAAGACCGGAAGCTTAACCTTGGCGGCTTCCTCCATCACGTTGCCAAGCGTCGAGATGTAAGTGTAGAAGCGCGCGCCGACATCCTGAATATCGTAGACAAGTGCGTCGAGGTCCTTTAGCTGTTCGGGTTTGGGCCGGCGGGTTTCACCGTAAAGCGAATAGATTGGAAGTCCGGTGGCGTCGTCTTTTGAGTCTGAGACTTTGTCGTCAACGAGGCCGCGAATACCGTGCTCCGGTGCAAAGAGGGCGACGAGTTTCACCCCCGGCGCTTTGTTCAACACATCGATCGTTTGCCGACCTTCGCGATTGCGACCGGTGTGATTCGTAACCAGACCAATGCGCATGCCTGCAAGTGGTTTGAAGTTGTCTCGTTCGAGCACGTCAATACCGTTCAGTACCTTGACCGAATTTCCCAATTCGCTCACGGAAAACTGTCGCAGCGTTCTGAAGCTATCCAGGTAGAACTTTGCAGACTGCTCACGTGCACGTGTGACTAATGCCTTATCAGTTACTGACGCCGCCACCACGGTTGCTACGCGTCCGCGCAGTGGTCCAACGTCGCCTTTGGCATCCGGATGCACTCGATTGCTCAGAAAGATCAGAAACATCTGGCTTGCTGGATCCACCCAAATCGAGGTGCCTGTGAAACCGGTGTGACCAAACGAACCAGGCGGAAACAGGTCGCCGCGATTGGTCGAGAAACTCGTATTCATGTCCCAACCAAGTGCACGTGTGCCGCCGCTGGTTGCAACGACTCGCGGTCGCGTCATCTCAGCGACGGTCAACGGCGACAGAATGCGCACGCCGCGATGCTTTCCTCCGTTCAGGATCATCTGGCAGTAGATAGCGAGATCGTTCGCGGTGGAAAACAACCCTGCGTGACCGGCGACACCGTTCATGCGATACGATGTTGGGTCGTGTACCTCGCCACGCAGCCAGACTTCACCTTCTGCTGCTGCGTTTACACCACTATCACCGAGATAGTTCATTTGACCGCTACGTTTTTCCGTGGGAGCAATTCTGGGCTTCAATGCCGGATGGGGATGAAAGCCCGTATTGCTCATGCGCAGCGGTCTAAAAATGTTCTTCCGCGCGAATCGATCGAGGGGCATGCCACTAACACGCGCCACAACCTCACCGAGCGCGATGTAGCCGATGTCGCTGTAGGTAAACCGGGTGCCAGGAGTATTTCGGAGAGGTTCTTTGATCAGTCGTTTGATTGCTTCGTCGTAACCAGTCCAACGCTCTCGCAGATCGAAATCAGGTGCATAGCCAGAGACGTGAGTCAGCAGTTGTTCTATCGTGATTCGGTCCCTTCCCTCTCCTTTCAGTTCCGGAATGTAGAGCGAGACGGGGTCGTTGAGACGCAGTTTTCCACGCTCAACGAGGATCATGATGCTGGTCGCAGTGGCGACGACTTTCGTGAGACTCGCGAGATCGAAAATCGTGTTGGAAGTCATCGGCTCACGCACAGGATCGACTTCGCGTGCGCCGTAAGACTTTCGCCAAACGATGCGACCCTTACGACCAACGAGAACTACAGCTCCAGGCAAAAGCTTATTTGAGATGTCCTTCGCGATCATCGCGTCCATCCGTGCGAGTCGCCGCCTGGATAGTGAAACCGCCTCGGGGCGTGCCACTGGCAACTGCGCGAACATGACCTGGGCAAGCAGTAAAAGAAGGCTCAGGATTGCGAACGCCCGATCCATTTTCATCCGTGTCAATCTACGACTCATTTTGTCTTCTTAACCTGGATTCCGGTTCCGCGTGGATATAAGCCCGGCAACGAGATCGGCAGTTTCCCGCCAATATCGATTTCGCCCAGCAAAGCGCGCGCGACTGCTTGTTGTAACGACGGCATGTCGCCATACGCAACGAGGTAAGTTCGCAGTCCGGGGAAACTTTGCAGTAGATAAGGATTACCAAAACTGATCCCGACTATCGGCGACCTTGCGGTAATCAACGCCGACAACGCACGCGCACCTGCATCAGGTATTCCCACACTCAAAACCTGTCCCGAACGAACGCGTCCATACAACGACGCAATGACAAGATCCGCAGACTTTGCACGCTCGATCGCTTTCTGTACATCCAGATCCGTGGAGCGTTCATCAAGCACAACGGTTTCGACTTTCACGCCACCGCGACCAATACGCGATACAAAAGCATTTGCAATCCAGTTGCGATCTTCGCCATTGGTCACCGCAAGATTGAACACTCGAGCCTCGGGTTTCAGGTTCTTCAGTGGGACAAGCTTATCTTCATCGCGCACAAGCGTGACGGCGTGCTCTGCGATCTCAGTCGCGAGCGCGGGTACGTCCCGGCTCCCGACGATTCGGTCGATTGTGTCCACTGGAGTGATTCGCTGGTCCACCAGTCCCAGATCGTATTTCGCCGCGAGTATTTTGCGCGCCGATTCCTCAACGCGCTGCTCAGTGATACGACCACTCTTCACTGCCTCATGCACGCCACGAAACGACGCATCAACATCAGCGGGCTTGAGCAACATGTCAGCTCCGGCTTCCAATGCGCGAACCGCAGCTTCTTCCTGCGTGAAATAGATCGTAAGACCACTCATACTCAGCGCGTCAGTGACAATCATTCCCGGAAATTTAAGATCTTTTCGGAGAATGTTGCCAATCACTGGAGACATAGTGGCCGGCATTGCTGCCTTCTCATCGATTATCTCGCCCGCTTCGTCAGTGTCCGTCGGCTTCGACTTGACGTTCTGCGGCAGCGGCTTGACGGCAGTCGCATCGATTTGCGGCATTGCGATGTGGCCCACCATCACCGACCCAACTCCCGCATCGACGGAGGCTTTGAAAGGAACGAACTCGACTGAGTTCAATCGATCGCGTCCCACATTGATCTCCGGCAAGCCACGATGTGAATCGACCGCTGTATCGCCGTGGCCCGGGAAATGTTTTGCCGTCGCAATCGCACCCGCGGCCTGCGCGCCTTCAGTGAACGCAACTCCAAAGCGCGCGACTTCCGCAGGATCTTCTCCATACGAACGCACATTGATCACGGGATTCGCGGCGTTGTTGTTTACATCGACGACGGGCGCGAAGATGTGTTGCACTCCGAGCGCGCGTGCTTCGCGCGCGGTTACCTCACCCTGGCGTCTTGCGTATTCGGGATTGCCAGTCGCTCCAACAGCCATGTTCCATGGGAAGTTGACCGTGTCTTCGAATCGCATTCCGGCGCCTGCTTCGAGGTCGGCGGAGATGAGCAACGGATATTTTGCTAACTCCTGCATGCGATTCACGAGGATCACTGATTCATAAACTGGTCCACGGAAAAGGATGATGCCACCGACTTTGTTGTCTTCGATATGATGCTTGAGAGCACGATAAGTATCGGAGTCCTGGTTGAGAAAGGTCGCGTTGACTCCGACGGAGATCAGTTGCCCGATCTTTTCTTCGAGCGACATCTTGCGCAGTTGCTCGTTGGCCCACTTAACCGCTTTTGACGAAGGATCACGCTTGAAGGCGTTTACCTTGACCGGTTGCGGCCTGACCGGCAACGCCATGAGCGCAACCAAAACCACAACGACAGAATATCGATTAAGCTTGTGCATCCTATTCCTCACCAACTATAGGTCCCATAGGACCAACAGGACCTATTGCTTTCTCCGCGGGCGCGAACGCAAAACTCGCCGCCCACGCAACCATAAAAGTGATCAAGCTTCCCAGAAACACGTACCACGTCCACGCGATCTTCGTCGCAAAGAATACATAGAGCATCGAGCCTATGCTCACCAACATCCCGATCAACGCGGGTGGCTGGCTAACTCGCCGCAGAAATGTTCCTACCAGAAAAACACCAAGAATTGGGCCATTGATTAACGATGCTATCGAAAGAGCCATGCTCAACGCCGATCCCGGTTGATTTCTGACCGCGAGTGCCACACCGATCTGTACAGCTCCCCAGAATAACGTCAGCATATGCGAGACTTTCAAATAGTGCTTGTCATCACGATCTGGTCGAAACGGTTTGTAGAGATCGTTCACCGCAGTAGCGGCAATCGAATTGAGCGACGACGACATCGCGGCGGCAAAGATCGCCGCGACCACAAGACCGGAAAGCCCTGTCGGCATGTACTTCGTGATGAAGTCAGGAAAAACGCGATCGCCTGCCTCCGTGGGGTTACCAGTTGTGTAATAGAACGCAAACAGCAGAACGCCGATGAAAAGGAAGCCAATGAACTGGGCCAACACGATAACGCCGCTGGTTAACAAGGCGACCATTGCCTTGCGGGGACGATCCGTACACAGATAACGCTGAACCAGGTACTGATCTGTGCCGTGAGTGCTCATCGTTAGGAAACACCCACCGATCAAACCCGACCAGAACGTGAAAGTGCGCGTATGGTCCAGGGTAAAGTCAAAGAGCGAGTACTTACCAAACTGATTTGCAAGCGAATTTACGGTTGAGAGTCCACCGTCAATTGAAGTGATAAGGACGATCGCTGCAGCAACTGCGCCAGCGATGTAGATCCCAAGTTGCACTACCTCCACCCAAATCACGGCTTCCATGCCGCCGAAGTAAGTGAAGATGATCATCGCCAATCCAATCAGAACTATAGAGACAATCGTTATCGTTGCAGGGTTTGCGGGAACTTGGAAAGAAGCGCAGACGGCAGTCAGCACGATCGCCGTCAATAACAGCCGAATCCCGTCCGCGATGTTTCGCATGACGACGAACAGCGAAGCAGCGACCATCTTGATCTTGCCACCAAAACGCTGGTCGAGCAGTTGATAGACCGTCATCAACTCGCCACGAAAGTAAGACGGGATGAAAAGGATCGAAATTACGATTCGTCCGAGCAGGTAACCAAAAACCAGTTGCAGGAAGCCGAAATTGCCGCCGCGCGCAAACGCGATTCCTGGAATGGAAATAAAAGTGATAGTCGAGGTTTCAGTAGCGACGATCGAGAACGCAACGGCCCACCAGGGCACGGATCGACCTCCTAGAAAATAATCAGCAGTGCTTTTTTGCTTGCGGCCAAACCAGGTGCCAAACAGAACGATCCCGATCAGGTACCCAAAGATAATAAGGAGATCCAGAGCCTTCATCGGTCTTCATCCGTGTGGATCTGTGGCTTACTTACCTGATGCACTGCGCGCTTGACGACCCAATTTGACGCTTCCAGTGCAGACGTCGCCGTTTCCTGGTTGACGCCGGTTTCCGCCATCACGATCCGTACCGCACGCTCGCGTAGCTTTACATTCCGTGGTTGCAGATGGGACATCCGGTTGCCGCTTACATATCCCAGACGCACCATCGTCGCAGTCGAGATCATATTCAGAACCATCTTTTGCGCTGTGCCGGCCTTCAGCCTGCTCGAACCGGTCAGTACCTCTGGTCCAACAACGGGAACGATACTCAGGTCTGCCGCCTCCGTAATCGGTGAACCCGGCACGACCGTAAGACCAACCGTAAAAGCGCCGAGCGAGCGCGCAAACCTCACCGCGCCGACTGTATACGGCGTTCGACCCGAGGCCGCGATTCCGACCAACACATCACCTGGTCCAAAACCTCTTTGCCTTAAATCAGCAGCGGCAGCATCGGCGTCGTCTTCTGAAGCTTCAACCGCGCGATGGCACGCGTCGTAGCCACCGGCGATCACGCCCTGAACCAACTCCGGTGAAACACCAAACGTCGGCGGACACTCAGAAGCGTCGAGCACGCCCAGTCGTCCTGAAGTTCCTGTACCGGTGTAGAAGAGACGTCCTCCCTTCGCGAGTCTCGCAACAGTTTCATCAACCGCTTTGACAACATCGCCGAGAACGCGCTGCACGGCTGCGGCGACCAGCGCGTCTTCTTCGTTCATGAGTGCGACGATTTCCGCGGTCGTCTGTGAACTTAGATCTTTTGAGCGTGGATTCTCTTGTTCGGTGATTGGAAGCGCGGTTTCCGTACTCATCTTGTGCCGCTACGGCTCAGACTGCGAGAGCGATGTGATTGATACGTTCACGAGCCATTCTAGCGGCAGCGACAGCCGGAGCGAAGTGGGGCGGCTCAAAATACGCGCGCGGCGCGACCTTTATCACCTCGTTGCGCAGAGTATCGAGCATTAAATCGCCCGCCGAACGAAACACACCGCCAACGTACGCAATCTGAAACCGATCGCGCTCCATCTGCAGGTGACGAATCACTGCTACTGCGGCATGGCCCAGTTCAGTGCCACCATCGGCAACGATTTGCAGTGCCACCTTGTCATCTGCCTTCGCCGCATCGACTACGTCTCGACCAAAACCGGCGAGCCGTTCGTTAGTTATCGTCGGTGCATAGATCGCGGTCGTCAGATCGTCAGCACTGGTGACGTGAAAATACGCACAGGCTAAATCGGTAAGAGCGGTTTCCGGACCACGCCCGTCAGACGCATAAGCTACTGCGCGCAAAGCTCGGCGTGCGAGCCATGCACCGCCGCCTTCATCACCAGCAATTGGTCCCCAACCACCTGCACAAGAACGTCTGTGACGTGCGTTGATGCCACAGCAGATCGAACCGGTTCCGGCAATGACAACCAGACCCGGCGCACCATCAGTTGCTCCATACAGTGCAATATCCGCGTCAGTAACAACTTCGATCTCCCCGATCCCAAGTGGCATAAGAGTCTCGCGCATGCGTTCGCGCAGTTCTCGCCGCCGTGCCCCAGCAAGACCAATTTGTGCCGCAATCAGATCGCCGCGCCGCAACTTCGCCGCTGCGCAGGCACTGTCAATCGCCTCGCGCACTGCTGCCGCTGCTCCCGCAATTCCGACTCGCAAGGGGTTCGAAGGTCCGGCGATGCCGTCGCCAATCACGCGTAGATTGGCGTCCATAATCACGGCTTCTGTCTTCGTTCCGCCGCCGTCGACACCAACCACCGAGGTCTGCGTGTGCAAGCGTCTAGCCGGAGAGACATCTGCTGTTCGTCGTTCGGTGCTCACAGTTGGGGCTCGGGCCGACTAGAAAACAATCCATTTAACATTATTGATTATTCTAGGGTTCGCTGATTTATAATGGAAACTAAAAGATTTTATTATTACGATAATCCATCTTGATATCGGGAGGAGCCTGCTGTTGTGGAAATTCGACAATTACGCGCCTTCGTAGCCATCGCTGAATCAGGCACGTTTACTGCCGGAGCGTTGCGAGTACACGTGACCCAGGCGGCGATAAGCATGCAGATCAGACAATTGGAGACTGAGATTGGGGCGAAGGTTTTTGTGCGAGCCCCGCGTCACGTAATCCTCACCGAAGCGGGAGAGCAACTGCTGCGACGCGCGCGTCACATCCTGCGCGAGCACGATGCAGCGCTTGACGAAATCGCGGAACTCGCAGGGGCCGAGCGGGGCCGGCTGAGGATCGGCAGTGCGTCGGCGATGGTCCTGTCTGAGCAACTACCGGCGATCCTGAAGGAGTTGCGAAAACAACATCCGGCGGCGGAAATCTCCGTCATATCGGGAACGAGTGAAGTGCTGGTGGACCAGATTCTGGGTGGTGAGGTCGATGTCGCTTTCGTTTCGCTTCCGGTGGATGTGCGCGGAATTAAAACTGAACGATTGAGCCAGGATCAACTGGTGGCAATTGCTTCGCCGCATCACAAGCTTGCAAAGCAACGCACCATCAGCGCCTACACGCTTGCAGGCGAACGACTGATTCTCGGTGAGCGTGGCGGAAATACGCGACGTTTGATCGATCAGTTTTTTGCGCAGGCCGGTGCGACACTGCATGTCGCGATGGAGTTGAGCCGGCAACAGGCGATCAAGCGAATGGTCGAAGAAGACATGGGTGTCGGGATTGTGCCGCTGCAGTCTGTGAAGGAAGAAGTCGACAGAGGAAGACTGATTCGCTGGTGGATTGAAGGCGCGCAGATCAACTGGGAACTCGGCATCGCGCAGTTGAGCAACGGCTACGACTCACCGATCATGCAGAAGTTCGTCTCGCTCGCGCACAAGAACTTTGAGGATGGTGCGCCCACAACTACTTCCAAAAAAGGAAAGAAAGCCTTCCACAGATTACACAAATAAATCAGCGTAATCTGTGGATTAACTGGTCGATATCATCTTCGTTGTTGAAAAAGTCAGTCGACACTCGAAATCCTTCCGGCTTTTCAGTAACGAGGATCTTCTGCGCCGCTAAATCAGCAACAATCTTCGCCGGGTTTTCTGCCGCCACGAGGGTCTCCGCTGAACGAAACCTCTCGTCATCAAGCGGTGACAAAACCTTCCAACCGATCTCGTTCAACTTCGCCGTCAACACGCGATTCAACTCCAACGCACGCGCTTCGATGTTTGCGATCCCAATCGACTGCATCAACTCGATCGATGCGCCCAGCGCAAACACGCCCGCAAAATGAGGACAGCCGAGCTCGGCGCGCGCCGACATATCATGACGCAAATGCACTTCGTCGTTTCTCGTCCCATAAGGATCCTGAACACTCAACCAGCCAATAGTTTTCTGTCGGGCCGCCGCTTGAAGCTCTTTGCTGATGTAAACAAATCCGGATCCGTATCCTGATAGCATCCACTTGTGACCCGTCGTGCACAACGCATCGATCTTCATGCGCTTCACATCAATCTCGAAAACTCCAGCCGCCTGGCTCGCATTGATTACGAGTGCATGATTCCCTTTAAGACTCGCCAGCTCCTCGATACAGGTGCGAAAACCATTGGAAAACTGAACGTAACTCATCGAGATGATTCCGGTACGCGTGTTCATCGCCGCGCGAACATCTTCCGGACGCACAACACCCGCAACCGACTTCACAAAATGAACCGGAACTCTCCGATGCATCCACGGGATGGTCGTCACCGGAAACTCCAGGTCGCACGAGATCACTTCGCCGTGCTTCTCGAGCGCATCGACGATCAGATTCATTCCGCTCGACGTGTTGGTAGTGAAACCGATCTCTTCGGGTTCGGCGTTGATAAAACCCGCGACCTGTGCCCGCATCTCCTCGCGTCGAGCAAGCCATGCATCCCAGTGAACGTCGCCATCGTTCATCATCTGCTCGTAATACTCTGCTCCCGCTTTCGCAGTAGCCTCCGCCAGTGGTCCAGCCGCAGCCGTGTTTAAGTAGACACTTCTGCTCGTAACGGGAAACTTCGCGCGAACTTCAGCCCAATTGATCATGTCTTTGTTAAATCGATTCTTTGTAGGTTTCGAGGTTCTGCTGGATCTTTTGCAGCAATTGCGACTTGAGTGTGTTTGAGTTGAGTTTCTCCGGAGGCACAGGTTGCCATTTTCCTGGAATCAACACTTGCGAGTCGATGAAGGCGTCGATTGCGTCCTGCAAACCGTCGATTCTGATCTTGCCTTTCATGGCGATGACTTCTTCGATGATCCACGTGACGGCGTCGCCTGTGATGCGGTGGCGATGATTGATGATTGCCGATCGCTCCTGAAGCGTTTTCAAAACCATGTCGAATGGACCACCAAACGCGGCCACGAGGCGCAGGTAACATTCCTGAAAATCCTTCACGTGCGACAACGTCGTCGCTGTCGGTTTCAAATCGTTCTTGCCGACGTATGATGCAGCCATGATACGGCAGAAAATCTCATCAGGCATGTAAGCGCTGGTGTCGTCAACACGACTGGCTGTTTGTGCCACATAATACGCGGGCAGAAGTCGCAGCAGATTGCGGATCAGAAAAACGGGGTTGTGGGTGAAGCCGTCCGGGAGTTTTTCGATTCCTTTTCTGACCTTTCGATCTTCGAAGTAGCTCAAACTTCGATCGAAATCCCTGATCTCTTTCTGGGCGTTATTCATCAGAAATTCGATCTGTTCCGGAGTGTAGCCGATTCGCCAGAGCATGCGTTGGTCTCGTTCGCGAGCGAAAGTCTCGTCGAAGACGCGCAGGCAGTCTGCGTTCTTAAAGCTATTGAGATTCCCTTTCACACCTGACTCGATGAAACTCATTGTCTGTGCAAAAACCTGAATGATCGTTCTGGCCCAGCCACGCTGTTCGGCAAGCGAGGCTGAGTAACGATCGACATCCAGGTAGCGATACTTGTCATGCTTTGCGGCAAACTGCCGGATCGAACCGTAATCGAGCACAGCGCCACTCGCGAGCATGTTGTCACCGTCCCACGAGAGCCAGTTGAAGATGTACTCCTCTTCGAGCAACGCAGCGAGTTTTGCGTAAGAGCGTGCGAAGTAATCGAGCGCGGTGGTGTAACGCTCTTTCTCGTCCGCGGGAATCTTCCAGAAACCGTTTTCAACTTCGCGATCGATGAAGTAATCGACTGAGGCTTTCAGCTCTTGATGCCGACCTTGCTTGAGATAGCGAAACATGTGTGCCGGCCGGATCAGGTTGGGTGCAGTTCTCACACCGATCGCAGTCGCATCCGGAAATCCAATGACCGCCAGACAACGCTCTGTTGGAATTCCCTGGCGATAAAAGATCTCCGACATGACAGCACTGCCAAGCATCTCGTCGAGATCAGCAAGCCCTGATGAATAACCGTAGGTTGTGTCGCCTGTGGCTAAGACTTTTTTAGCTTCCTGTGCGCCTGGACTGAGTATGGTGGAGCCGGTGCCGCGACTCGAGATATCGAAGACCAGATTGTCGCTTTTTAAGTAACCATTCCAGATGCTTCTGCCGTCGCCTGAGGTCTTGCCTTGTTTATTGCGATGTTGAGTCTGGAGATAGCGAGTAGCCATGTAAGGGTGAGGCTTGATCGTTTCCGGAGGAAATTTCTTTCCCTGCTCCAGATCGTGTTCATTGATGATCTGAAGTGAAAAGGTATCAAGTATTACCTGTTCGAGATCCTTGCTGATGCTTGAGGGATGATCGGATGGGATCAGCCCCATCTCTTTGGCGAGTGGAAAGTTGAAAAAGAGGACACGTCCGTGCGGGCGATAGCGAGCCTGATAATCAACGTAGCCATCAGTGCTGACGTTCCGCCAGGGATGCGTACCGTCTATCAGCTTGAACTTCTCATACATAGGCCACAAAAGGGCACAAAGAAGCGATCCATTTTAGCCACAAAAAGGCACAAAAGGCACAAAAAAATTGTTGATTTTCGTATTGACAGGTAATTCGTTGGGAACTATTCTCAACTGGGAGAAACCTCATGACATATATTCAGATACCGGAAGAACACGACGCTCAAGGTTTCCTTGTATTGGCAAGGAGTGGGCCTCCCGTAGTGTGTCTGCCTCAAAACACCTATGGCGTCGTTGATGAACATTTAAGAGTGCTCACGCAAAAGCGTATTCCATTCAAGAAGCTCGAGCCTGGCACTGTTCGTTTACCCAAACCCTCACGACCTCACCATGAACAAATATGAAATTTACGTGCCGCTAAAATACAACAACGGCGCTGCAATAGAGCGGGAGAAAATCAAACAGATACGACAACAGTTGATGGCTGCGTTTGGGGCCATAACAGTGAGTCCCCTGTTTGCTCCGTTTGAAGGCAGTTGGCGTTACGGAGGTGTCGAATTCGTTGACGACATCATTCGCACTGAGGTCATTACAAAGGAAGAATTGGAATTCTTCAAGAACTTCAAGCGGCGGCTAAAAAGAAAGCTTCGTCAAATCGATATTCTCATCACCATGCAGTACATTCACGTGATCTGAGCCGCAAACAGGCGCCAAACATCACTTGCGGGCGCGCTCGCTGCTCGTCTTCTTTTTTGTGCTTTTTGTGCCTTTTTGTGGCTTGCTCTTCTTTGTGGCTTTTCGTGGCGCGAACCAGAGGGTCGTGAGTGGCGGGAGATCGATCGTGCCATCTTCGAAGGAGACGGCGTTGTGGCCACCGTAGGTTTCGGAGTTGGTGTTGAGGATGAGGTCGTAGTTGCCCTTGGTAAGCAGCTCCACGTGGTAACCCTTTTTGGGAACGGCGGAGAAATTACAGACGCAGATGATCTCGCGCCCCGTGTCAGGGGAGCGGCGGATAAAGGCGACGATATTTTCGAGGGCGTTGTCGACGTCTAGCCATTCGAAGCCCGTGGGTTCGCTATCGGCTTCCCAGAGTGCGGGCTCTGGATCATATAAACGATTTAGATCGCTCACTAACTTCTGAACACCACCATGCAGTGAGTCTTCGATCAAGTGCCAGTCGAGACTCTCAGTCTCGGTCCACTCGCGCCACTGCCCGAACTCGCCACCCATAAACAACAACTTCTTGCCGGGATGTGCCCACATGTAACCGTAGAGCGCACGCAGCGTGGCGAACTTCTGTTCCGTCGTGCCGGGCATCTTGTTCAGCAACGATCCTTTCATGTGGACCACTTCATCGTGTGAAAACGGAAGGATAAAGTTTTCACTCCACGCGTAGACCAGACCAAACGTCAAAGCATTGTGATTGCCGGCACGAAATAGCGGATCAGTCTGGAAGTACTTGAGCGTGTCGTGCATCCAACCCATATTCCACTTGAAATCAAAACCAAGCCCGCCCGCGTAAATGGGACGACTCACCATGGGCCACGCAGTCGACTCTTCCGCGATCATCATGATTCCCGGACACGCGCGATGTGTTATCTCATTCAACTCCTTCAGCAACGAAATCGCTTCCAGATTCTCGCGCCCACCAAACTGATTCGGCACCCATTCCCCTTCTTTGCGGCTGTAATCGAGATACAGCATCGACGCCACCGCATCGACACGCAATCCATCAACATGAAACTCATTAAACCAGTAGAGAGCATTAGCGACGAGGAAATTACGCACCTCGTTGCGACCGTAGTTGAAGATATAAGTACCCCAATCCGGATGTTCACCTTTACGCGGATCGAGGTGTTCATAGAGCGCGGAGCCATCAAAGCGACCAAGAGCAAAACCATCTTTCGGAAAGTGCGCGGGCACCCAGTCCATGATCACCCCGATACCACGCTGGTGCAGGTAGTCGATGAGGTGACGAAGATCATCGGGTTCGCCGTAACGGGCCGAGGGCGCGTAATAGTAAGTGACCTGATAACCCCATGATGGTCCATATGGGTGCTCTTTGAGCGGGAGAAACTCCACGTGCGTGAAGCCCATTTGCGTCACGTAGTTGGCGAGTGGTTCGGCCATCTCACGGTAAGTGAAAGGGTGATTGTCGTCTTCCATCTTGCGACGCCACGAACCGAAATGAACTTCGTAAATTGAGAGTGGCTTGCGGAAGTGTTCTCGGCCGGCACGGATTTTCATCCACTTTGCATCGCGAAATTTGTAGCGAGACGTGTAAACGATCGATGAAGTGTCGGGCGGGACTTCGGTGCACTGAGCGTACGGATCAGCCTTGAAAAATGGCGGAGTATTTGGCGCGCGGATCTCAAATTTGTAGAGACTGCCTTCCGTAAGTTTTGGAATGAACAACTCCCAAACGCCCGAGTTCCCGAGCAGATGCATCTGGTGCGCGTGCCCGTCCCAGCCGTTGAAGTCTCCAACTACACTGACGCCCTTAGCATGCGGCGCCCAAACGCCAAACGAGACGCCCTTCGTGCGGCCCACTTTAGTGACGTGCGCGCCGAGTTTCTTGTAAATCTCCTCGTGCCGCCCTTCCCCGAAGAGATGAAGATCAATTTCTCCGATCATCCGTTAAAGATCCGCGTTTATCCGTGGTTTACGTTGCTCTAGAAAAAGATCCGCCCCGTTTCCCTTTTCAGGTCGATTACTTTTTGCTTCAGAAAGAATCTCCAGGAACCTCTTTAGTGGCGGTTCCAGACCCAATTGATTCATCAGATCGATCACGCGCGCGGCGTAGCGCATTACCTGGATCGTCTCGATCCCGGCGAGGTCCGAAAAGAACCAACCACAACTCGTAAACATTAACAGCGCGCTTCGTTGCATCTCCAACAGATCCCAAACGCGCGACTCCTCCAACACACTCAACGACCGAACAGCATGCCGCTTCAAAAACTCTTCACGCCCGCGCTCCGGATCAAGGATCACACCGATATATTGATTACGAGCCGCCCACGGATCCGACAACAACTCGGCGCCCACGCTTTCAAACTTCATTGCCGCATCATCGCGCAGAAAATTAAGCGCCTCGCGCAACGGCTGTCGCCACTTTTGATTCCAGCCGGGCTCACCACCTGTGTGGCAGCTACAGTCGCGCGACCAACGACCCACACCATGAGCACAACTCCATGAAGTGCCTTCACCGTCAGGTCCGTTATCAATCTCAACTTCCAACTCGGGTGGATGTCGATCGAGATACTCTGCGTAGTTCGTGATCCAAAACCCTGCCTCTTTTGCCTCAACCTCCAAAGCGTGAGCCAAACAAAGATCGCCAAACTTGAAATGGTGTCCATAGGTCTCGCCATCCGTCGCCACGTTTACAAGATCTCCAGATTGGCCAGCTCTGATAAACATATCAACCAAACCTCTGCTCGATGCCAGCGCGCGTTCGAAAGCGATCGCTCGGGCGAGTGGTCCATTGTAAAAGAAGACCGCAAGCGAGCGCCCCGATCCGTCCGGATGTGAAAAGAGATAAGGTTTTGAACTATCAATTGCACCCTTCGCCTGATTAGGCGCGAGGATTACGAATCGCAAGCCTTGCTCGATCAGCAACGCCAGAACCTGATCGTTAGCGGCAGTCTCCGGTAACCAGAGCGACTCGGCTTCACGACCGAAACGAAAACGAAAGTCTGCCAGACCCCAGAGGACTTGTGTTAATCGATCGCGTTCATTGCAGAGTGGAAGAATCGCGTGACCATACGCCTGTGCGATGGCATTGCCATGACCACCTCTTGCTGCCGCGCTCACTCGGTCGGCATCAATGATTTTCTGATAGGTGTCGCGATGATGAGTCGCTAGCCAGGACAGCAGTGTTGGACCAAAGTTGAAACTGATGCGAGGGTAGTTGCTAACGTTCGGAGCGTAGCACTCCGCATGAATGCGTTCGTTCCAGTCGTGATAAGGCGCAGCGCTCGGTTCCGGATCGATTTCCCCGGTCCATGGGTTCTCACGTGGCGGTTGATAAAAATGGCCGTGAATGATGAGAGCAGTCATTAAACAATATCTTGTAAATCATGAAAATCTTGTTAATCCTGTGAAACAAGTAGCCGAGCACGCAGTTTAGACAGGATTAACAAGATTCACAGGATTTACAAGATGAAGCTTGTCAATCCTGTAAAGCCAACCGAGCAGCACCTAACAATCCAGCATTATCTCCACACTCAGCCTTCGCAATCTTCACCTGCTGCGCAGTCGTGCGGAAAGCGCGTTCCTCAACCTGTCGATACATCTCACTGGAAAACAATGCCCAACCATTCACCACGCCACCGGTAATCACAATAATCTGCGGGTCAATCAGGTTGATCAGATTCGCGAGACCGATTCCGAGATACATCCCAAAGCGCTTGAAAACCGCCAACGCCAGTTCGTCGCCTTTTTGTCCGGCGTCGTAAACCTTCTCCGCCGTTAGCTCATCACTCTTCAGCCTCGTCTCAGGAAACAACGACAACGTTTCGCGCGTCATTCTCACGATCGCGGTCGCCGAAGCAAACAACTCAAGACAACCCGTGTTGCCACACTTGCACTTCAAACCACTGAACGGATCGACAGTCGTATGTCCAATCTCGCCCGCAGAACCATGCGATCCACGCCACAACTTACCGTCAAGAATCACACCGCCACCAACACCCGTGCCGAGTGTGACGCTCACAACATCTCGACATCCGCGCGCAGCGCCCTGCCACATCTCTCCCACCGCAGCGGCGTTCGCGTCGTTTTCGAGATAGACAGGCCAGCCGAGCTTCTGCTCAAGTTCCGCTTTTAATGGGAAATTGACTAACGAAGGAAGGTTTGGCGCCTGCACGACCACTGCTTTCGCGCAGTCAACAGCGCCGGGGACCATTATTGAAGTGGCGATTACCGGTAGTTCGTTGCAGCCCCAACGCTCTGATACCTGGACCAGAGCGTCGATGATGTCCTCAGCAGAGTCTCCTTTCGGAGTATCCTGTTTATGTTGTTGGAGTATTCTCCCGGTGTCATCGACGAGAGCTACTCGTAAATGTGTGCCTCCAAGATCGACGGCGAAAACAATTCGCTTACTAGACGGGTTCTTCGGCATGTTCAACTGGGAGCGTGTCAGCGGTCATTTCTCCTCGCGAAAGATTCCGTGAGATCAACGCTCCTGCCACAATCGCGACCAGTAAGTATAGCAATCCCATTCCCCACTCTTTAAAGATCAATTTACCGATGCCAAACAAGGAACCATAAATCAACGCGCATCCGAGTATCCAATTCACAAACTGGAGCGACAGGCGTCCCTGCGCATGCGACTCGGAAAGACCTGCCTCCGCGGCAATTCCGTTCCAGCCCGGCCCTTCCGGCCTGACTCGACGATAGAAAGCAATGAGTTTCTCCGCTGGTTCAGGGCTGGTAGCGAAGGTGACAATAACCCACACGATTGTCGTTATCCCGACCGTCACCAACATTAGATACGCGAATTGTCGCGGCTCACCGCTATCCCATTCCAATCCCTTTTGCAGATAGATCGAGACTATCGCGGCGGTGATCATTGCAGAGACCTCGGACCATGCGTTTATGCGCCACCAAAACCAGCGCAGTAGCAGCACTGTACCTGTACCGGCGCCAGTAACCAGCAGCAGTTTCCACGCTCCGCCGATCGACTCCATGTAGAAAGTGATGACGAGGGAAGCAATCATCAATAAGACAGTGACGACTTGAGAAGCGATGACGTAGTGTTTATCGGTTGCAGTGCGGTTTAGAAAGCGACGATAGAAATCGTTGATGACGTACGAAGCACCCCAGTTGAGCTGCGTTCCGATCGTCGACATATAGGCTGCCGCAAACGCGGCCAACATGAAACCACGCAGGTATGACGGAAACACGTTCGGATCGAGGAGAGTCTTGATGTAACCGGATTCCTTATCGACAAGCTCAGGGTACAGGATTAACGAAGCGAGTGCCGTCAGGATCCATGGCCACGGACGCAAAGCATAGTGAGCGACGTTGAACCAGAGGGTCGCCAGTAATCCATGCCGCTCGTTCTTCGCAGAGAAGATGCGCTGAGCGACATAACCACCGCCCCCCGGTTCAGCGCCGGGATACCACGTGGACCACCAGACCACACCGAGATAAACAAACAATGTTATCGCGGGCATCCACGCTGAATCGTATTCAGGGAAAAACGCGAGTCGCGAACCGGCGCCGGCCGCCGCGTCCATCGCGCCGATCTTCGCCTTCATTTCATCGATTCCACCGACGGCATTGACTGCCAGAACGGCCAGCACGATCACCATTCCCATCTTGAGCGCAAACTGAAATAGATCGGTAACAAGCACTCCCCATAGTCCCGAAATCGCGGTGTAGAAAGCGGTGAAGATCAGCATGCCGATCACGATCTTGAGCGCGCCACTCTTATCAACGCCGAGCGTGATCTCGAGAATCTTCACCATCGCGAGGTTTACCCAGCCCAGGATGATGCAATTGATCGGAAGCCCGAGGTACAGGGCACGAAAACCACGCAGAAAAGCAGCAGGCTTGCCTGAGTAACGCAGTTCCGCAAACTCAATGTCAGTCATCACGCCCGCACGCCGCCAGAGTCGCGCATAAAGAAAGACGGTGAGCATTCCGCTCATGACAAAGTTCCACCAGAGCCAGTTGCCGGCGATTCCGTTATTGGCCACAAAACCGGTCACGGCAAGCGGTGTATCAGCCGCAAAGGTGGTCGCCACCATCGAAGTGCCGGCGAGCCACCACGGCACGTTTCGCCCCGATAAGAAAAACTCGCTGGTACTGCCGGAGGCCCTGCGTGCGTAGTAAATGGCGATACCGAGATTGAAAGCGAAATAAGCAACGATTACCGTCCAATCCAGCAGTGAAAGGTTCATCGGATTCCTACTTTGTCGGTTTAGAAAAGGCGGTTACTCGGGCGCTTATCTCACGTCAAACGCCACAATCTGTCAAGTAAAAAAGTATTAGCCACAAAAAGGCACAAAAATCACAAAAATGATTTCTGCAATTAACGACTCGTGAAGCGGCCGATGGTTTTGTGCTTTATGTGCCTTTTTGGTGGCTAATGCTTTTTGTGCTTTTTTGTGGCTAACGTTACGATGGGCCAAATGTTTACAGAATCGTTAGTGTCGGGTCTCGCAATAATCGGGATTGTCATCATTGTGTCGGCACTGCTGTCAGGGCTTGTCGACAAGAGCGGTTTACCACAAGTAGCGGTCTTTATCTTTATCGGCGCAGCACTCGGTCCGGCCGGATTCGGAGTCTTCGACATGAGCCTCGAGTCTCCGGTACTAAGAGTGGTGGCCACACTTAGTCTGACACTCGTTCTCTTCACTGATGCAGTAACTCTCAACCCTAAAGAGATCGGACAACGCGCCGGTCTCGCGTTCCGCATGCTTGGCCCAGGCACTCTTGTCTGCGCCGCACTTACAGCTTTGGCGGCGTGGTGGCTCCTCGGTATCGCACCAGCGTCAGCGGCGATTCTCGGCGCCGCGCTTGCTTCTACCGATCCCGTGTTACTAAGAGGACTGCTGCGACGGCGCGACATTCCAGCCGAGGCTCGTCATGCGTTGCAACTCGAGAGCGGTCTGAACGACGTCGTGTTGTTACCGATCGTCGTGGTGGCGATTGCCCTGGCCAGTCACCACGAAGTTAGTTTTCCAAAGATGGGTTTCGGACTTTTCATACTTGGTCCAGGAGCCGGAATCGCGATTGGTTTGATAGCTGTCTCTGCGCTGGATCTGATCCGTAAACGTATCGGGGTTCGGCGCGATTATGAATCGCTTTACTCGCTCGGCGTGGCATTCTCAGCCTACGCCGCCGCGGAAGCCGTGCACGGCAGTGGCTTTCTTGCCGCGTTTGCAGCAGGGTTGACGATTGCGGCACTAGACGTCGAACTTTGCGATTGCTTTATCGAGTACGGTGGAGTAACAGCGGAAATGCTGTTGCTCTTCACGTTTGTGATCTTTGGCAGTTCGTTAATCTGGACTGGTTTTTCAGGACTCGATGCGCGGACCGTGATCTTTGCCGTTTTTGCCATCCTGGTGCGTGTGCCCGTCTATCTTCTCTCATTGATTGGATCCAACGTGGATCGTCGGGGACGCCTGCTCATTGCATGGTACGGACCGAGCGGGCTCAGTTCATTACTTCTCATACTGCTGCCGGTTTTTGCCGGAGTGGCAGGCAGTGATCGATTGTTCCGGATCGCTGCCCTGGTTGTGATGATCTCGGTGATAGTTCACGGGGCATCGCCGATGTTGCTGACGCGTATTGCACCGAAGCAAGAGCCCAAAAAACCTCCGCCACCGTCGCCCGAACCTGAACCAGCAATGCAAGCACGGTCACTTCCGGTGATCGAGTCACCGCAGTCAGTGGGTAAACAGAGCATCACATTCGAAGAACTCGAGCAGCTACAAAAATCGGGAGAGAAAGTCATTCTACTGGACGTTCGCACTGAACGAAGTCGCGAGCCGAGCGAGTTTCAGGCAAAGGGATCGGTGCGCATGCCCCCGGAAGGTGTGGTGGCGCAGGCGCACGAATTGAAATTACCGAAGGATGCGTGGCTCATTGCCTACTGTGCTTGACCAAACGAAGCTACCAGCGCCCGTGTGGCGCAGGAACTTCGACAAGCAGGCTGGACCAAAGCACGGGCGCTCATCCGTGGTTGGGATGGATGGCAACAGGCCAATCTCCCGATCGAACCAGTCACGAACTGACAAAAAAGGACGCCACCCTGGAGTGCGGTGCCTTGGCACCGCTTTGGTAAAAATACCAAAGCGCCAACAAGTTGGCGCACTCCAAAGAGGCGCCAGATACAATGAGACGACTAATTCTTTGCGTTATTTTAATCAGCGTTTCTCTAATGGAACCGTTAGCTCAGTCTCAAAACAGACCACGTGCTCGTGAGCTTGGCATCACCGTCGGCGTCATTCCACCCGGACCGCTGAACGCAATCACGGACGTCGACGGCGTGCTCGTTGGTCACACAACCCTCGTTCGCGGTGACAACGTTCGTACCGGCGTCACTGCCATCCTCCCACACGGCGGAAACCTCTTTCGCGAAAAAGTGCCGGGCGCTGTCTTTGTTGGAAACGGCTTTGGCAAACTTGCCGGCTCCACTCAAGTAAACGAGCTGGGTGAAATTGAGACACCGATCCTGCTAACTTCGACCCTCAGCGTCCCTCGCACGGCCGACTTTCTGATCGACTACATGCTTGCGCTCCCGGGAAATGAGGACGTCCAGTCAATCAACCCACTCGTAGCCGAAACCAACGACGGCTATCTCAACGATATTCGCGGCCGGCACCTTTCGCGCGACGATGTCTTCGCCGCAATCAAGGGCGCGAAGGGCGGCGCGGTGGCAGAAGGCTGTGTCGGAGCGGGGACCGGCACGGTCGCCTTCGGCTTCAAAGGCGGTATCGGCACTTCATCACGCAAACTGCCTCAGCGCCTCGGAGGCTTCACGGTCGGGGTGTTGGTACAAACAAACTACGGCGGAGTTTTAACTATCAACGGCGCTCCGGTGGGTCGTGAACTCGGCCGCTATTATTTACAGGACGAACTTTCCGCGCCCGCCAATGTTCCGGATGGCTCAGTAATCATCGTGATCGCAACCGACGCCCCGCTCGATGCCCGCAATCTGAACCGCATGGCCGCCCGTGCGATGATGGGACTGGCCAGGACCGGCGCTGCAGGCAGCAATGGCAGTGGCGATTACGCCATCGCATTCTCAACTGCGCCCGACGTCCGCATCAAACCTCTAAACCCGAACGAGCGAAGCACCCCTCGAAACGTCAAAACACTTTCAAACGATGCTGTCTCACCACTCTTCCTCGCCGTCATCGAAGCCACCGAAGAGGCAATCTACAACTCTCTTTTCCGGGCCAACACTACTTCCGGAAGGGGTCGAACCGTGGAGGCGTTGCCGTTGGACCGTACGGTCGAGGTCCTCCGCAAACATGGTCTAATTGGCCCTTCTCGCTAATCGCACTATCACGACAAGTTCACGGTGGTCTAACCTTTTCATACTGAAAAGAAAACTGTTTGACACTCGCATGGTCGGTGCATAGAATCCATTACGAACCCCCATAACAAAACTAATCTTGAAGGGAGTTAACGATGGCAACGAGACTAAATGTTCGTGTCAACCGAAAACGGCCAGAGTCGATGACTCGGCAAATTCGGGAACAGATCAATACGCTAATTGAAGCAGGAGAGTTGGCTGCAGGGACCTTGCTCCCCAGTGAGCGTGACCTGGCCAACACATTGAAGGTAGCTCGCAATGTTGTTCGCGGCGCTTACGAGCAACTCATGGAAGCTGGACACTTGAAGAGTGAAGGCCGCAAAGGAAGATCGGTGAGTTCAGGCCGCAGCTCTTCGAAGAAGAAGTCGACCAGTAAGACCTCCAAGAGCAAAGCGCGCAAAAAGTAGTTTGCTCTTCATCGAGTTCTAACAGATTCCCCCTGTTTTACAACCGTTTTGCTCACAAATCCTATTCTACTCACTGGCAGCCGGAGTTTCTTTGCCCAGCGCTATGATTTCGTCTCGAATCGCGTTTCGTTCCGCCAATAGTCTTACGAAGAATCGTCTTTCGACCAGAAAAAACGTCAACACACGCAATCCTGCTATCGATTTGTCCAACTCTTCGTAGAAGATAATCGCGGCATAACCGCAAAACGGAATCACAACGAGTGCCAACAGCGCGACCAGCCAGCCGAAGAACACGTATCCAAGAACTGTCAGGATGATCCAGGTAAGTGGAAACAGCAACATTGCGGAAATGATCTTGATGGTCGAGATCACGTCGTCTGAATCGCGCGAGAGTCTGGTTGCCAGGTAACCGCCGAGTTTGTAGGCCGGATAGTGAGTGATCGTGCCGATCAATGCTGGTCCAAGCATCAACAGGAACAGTATCGATCGGCGCACAATCGCTGTGACGACTCTCATTGTGGAGGCGGGCGGTGATAATTCGTCTGTATCCACTCCTGCCTGGTTCAATTCCTCTTCGAAGCGCAGCATTCTTAACTCGAGCCGGCGCAGGCGTTCGGGATGAAGCGACTGAAGGATCGGATACGCTTTGATGAACCTTTGCTGTAGTCGTAGCTCGTCTTTGAGACTGTCCGGCTCGCCGTCGTTTGAGGCAGACGAAAAGATTCGTTCTGCACGCGCTGTGGTTAGCAGCTCCTCTTCGTGTTGGGCGTCGAGGATTACTTCGCGGAGTGCTTTTTCAATCTGGCTGGAAAGTTGACGAACCGCATCGCGCGGCGGAGTGCCATCAGGCTCTAGTTCCACGGGCGCCACGGCGATTGGATTTCCGAAGTAGAGCAAAGCGTCACTACGAAAACGTGTTTTCGACGTGTAATAGAGGCCGGCTGGGACAATCTTCAGTTCGGAGACTTCACCGGTCGAGACTGCTGCGAGTGAGATACGCGCGGCGCCGGTCTTGATTGGCTGTAATCCCGGCGCATCGTGGGAAATGCCTTCCGGACAGATGGCAATGGTACCGCCTCGAGCCAAGAGTTTTCTCGCCGCAATGAATGTTTCCTCGTTCTTTGTGACGTCCTGGCCTTCATCCTGTCGTCGATAGACTGGCAGTGAGTCGAGTGCCTTCACGAGATAACCGATGATGGGCATGCGGAAGAGCGGCGCTTTGGCCAGAAATGAAACCGGTCGGGGCGCAAGACACAGTAAAAACACCGGATCGACGAGGGCATTCGGATGATTGAGGACGAAAATCACCGGCGTATTCAGCGGCACGTGCTCGACACCCGTGACCTCAATGCGCTGGAAGTAAATCCTCAGCGCAAGCCTCACGACGGCAACTATGACGCGACGAATCATAGCTATCGATTTGCTGGTGCGTGTTTCTCCGTGTTCATCTGTGGCTCAATTCAGCGGTTTGATGCAATAATACTCATGCTTTCCCAATCGATTCAAAATTCATTTGCCTGAGGAAGATCCATGAAGCGTTTTGTTGCCCTTGTTGTCGTCCTTTTAGTTGGCTTGTGCTCTCTCGCGGCTGCACAAAACCGGACCTACACGATCGAAGATCTACTGAAAGTCCGGCGTGTGGGTGATCCACAGGTCTCGCCCGATGGAAAGCGTGTCGCTTTTACCGTCGGCGACGTCAATTTCGATGCGAATCGCGTCGTCAACCAGATCTATGCGACCTCGATCGATGGCGGTAGTGCGAAACAATTGACCTCCGGCGATCGATCGTCATCCGCGCCTCGCTGGTCGCCTGACGGAAAGAAGATCGCGTACACGACCGGCAGCCAGGTCTGGGTGATGGATAGCGATGGCGACAACAAAGAACAGGTCACGAAGATTTCAACAGGCGCCGCCGGTCCGGTGTGGTCGCCTGATGGAAAGTGGATCGCGTTCACCTCAGACGTCTATCCAGACTGCGACAACGACGAATGCAACAAGAAACGTGACGAACAAGCGGAAAGCAGCAAGGTCAAGGCCCACATCGTCACGCGACTACTCTACAAGCATTGGGACGAATGGCGCGACGTGAAACGCACCCACGTGTTCGTGGTGTCGAGCAAAGGTGGAACTTCACGTGCTCTTACGAGCGGTGATTTCGACTCGCCACCCTATGCGGCGTCATCGGGTGTCGACTACGCCTTCTCGCCAGACTCAACTGAAATCGCGTACTTGCGCAATCCCGACAAAGTTGAAGCTATTTCCACCAACAGCGACATCTTCGTGATGCCGCTTTCCGGTGGTCCAGCAAAGAATATCACGGTGCGGAACCGTGGCTATGATGCTGGTCCAGTCTACACACGTGACGGCAAGTTCATCCTTTATCGCTCACAAGCGACGGCAGGTTTTGAAGCGGATCGTTGGCGCTTGATGGCGTACAACCGCGCGACCGGAACGAGTGTTGAGCTAACGCGCGGGTTCGATCTGCAAGTCGAAGAGATGGTCCTTTCGCCGGATGGAAATACGATTTACTTCACGGCGGCTGATCGTGGTAAGAGCCCGATCTTTAAAATTCCTTTCAGCGGCGGTGTGCCACAAAAGGTCGTTGCCAACGTCTTTGCGACTAATCTTCGCATTACACCCGACGGCAAGTTTGTCTTCGCCTCGAGCTCTATGGCATCACCGGCCGAGATTTACAAGGCGAATGCAGATGGCAGCGGATTAACGGCATTGTCATCAGCCAATGCGCAGTTGATGGCGCAAGCCAATCTGAAACAGGCGGAAGAGATCGAGTGGACCGGCGCGCTCGGGAAAAAGAATCACGGCTTTATCATCAAGCCGAATAATTTCGATCCGAGCCGAAAATATCCGCTCGCAGTATTGATTCATGGTGGACCACAAAGCGCGTGGAACGACAACTGGGGCTATCGTTGGAATCCGCAAGTGTTCGCAAATGCCGGTTACGTTGTTTTTGCACCGAACCCGCGCGGATCAGTCGGTTACGGACAGCAATTCGTGAACGAGATCAGCGGCGACTGGGCCGGTAAGGTTTACACCGATCTGCTGAACGGCGTCGCCGAAGTTCTACGTCGTAACTCTTTCATCGATCGGAATCGTGTCGGCGCTGCCGGCGCGAGTTATGGCGGCTACATGGTGAACTGGCTGCTCGGACACAACAACGATCCGCGTGTCCGGTTCAAAGTGTTCGTATCGCACGACGGCGTCTACAACCTCGAGAGCATGTACGGCACGACTGAAGAATTGTGGTTCCCGGACTGGGAATTTAAAGGAACCCCATGGACCAACCCGGCGATGTACACACGCTGGTCGCCGCACAAGTTCGTACAGAACTTCAACACGCCGATACTAATCATTCACGGCGAGCTCGACTATCGCGTGCCCATTGGTGAAGGCATGCAGTTGTTCACCGCGGTCCAACGCAAAGGCATCGACTCCAAGATCCTGATCTTCCCCGACGAAGGCCACTGGGTCCTCAAACCCCAAAACTCCCAACTCTGGTTCCACACGGTGCTGGACTGGTTGGATAAGTATTTGCAACGTCAATCAGCCACGGATTAACACGGATGAAGAACGGATTTATTCCGGTCGCTCCGGGGGCGGGGCGACGGCGACGAAGTCTTCCACGAAGCGTCGACCGTAGTCGTCTAGCAGCTGATTGACTCGCTCGAGACGTGGGGCGCGGACGATGAGGCCGGCGTGGTGGCGCTTCTTTACACGGGAGATGATTTCTTCGTCGGCGTAGGCGGAGGTGTCGGGATATTCCTGTTTGGCTAAAGACAAAATAATTCCGGCGTATTCTTTGCGGAGAGGTGTGATCTTCGATGGCGCTTTGCCGTCTAAGATCTCGAGGCGAGCCCACTCGCGCCAAAGATTGACACCCGATGCTGCTTCGAGCACGTCTGAAATGTAGGCGCCACCCACGCGTGCAGCAATCTCAAGAAAGTAAAACTTCCCGTCAGCATCGTTCTTGATAAACTCAGCGTGCGTGGCGCCGCGTTCGAGTCCAAGCGCGCGCACGAGTTTCTTGTTAATACTCAGCAGCGTTTTCTCGTCGGCCGATCCACGTTCAAGCGTACGCGAGATGTACGCACCGCCCTGATGCGCCACCTGCATCGGCGGGCGTCCGTATTGGTTCGTTCCTGCGAACAAAACCTTGCCGTCGTTAACGACAGAATCGACGTGAAAGACTTCACCCGGAATGAATCGCGCCAGCACATAGTAAGAAGCACGTTCGCGCAAGTTCTCACGCTCGTTCATCTCACTGATCGCGCGACGCACCTCGTCCGGCTCACTCACTTTTGAAATACCAATAGCCGAAACGTCAGAGCGTGGCTTGATCACCCATGGACCAGGAACCCGCCGCATGAATTCTTCAACTTCTTCTGCGTTAACGAGTGGAACAAAATCAGGCACACTGATTCCCGCTCGCTGGCTGTGAACCGCCATCGACAGCTTGTCGCGAAAGACTTTCGCATCCGAGCTACTCAGTCCAGGCAAACACAAATGCTCACGCATCAGTGCAGCTGTCACAACATCAAACTCCTCGAGCGCAATGACCCGATCGATCTTTCGGTTGCGCGCCAGAAACGCAAGTAAGTCGATAAACAGTGGCGGGCCTGCATCATTCGGAACAGCAATCAGATCGTCGAGACTTTCGCGCGGCCAGTCTTCCCTAAGCATCTTCTCCTTGGTCACCAAAATCACATGACAACCATGAAGTTTGCACTCGCAGATGAAATCTGCGCCTTTGAAATAGGTCGCCAGACAGATGATGTTGAGGGGACGATTCGCGGTTTCCGGCATTTCGTTTTCTCTTTTCAGAGGTGTGATGATGCTGCTAAGGTATCGACCGACAGGATTTCACAAAACACAGATTAACCCAAGTATCCCGTAAATCCTGCAAAATCCTGGAATTCTGTAAAACCAAATGATTATTAAAGGCCCCTACGCAGATGTAGAAATCCCTGAAACTGCACTTACGCCTTTCACCTTGCACCGCGCGCAGGAACTCGCTGACAAGCCTGCGCTGATCGAAGGTCCGACTGGCCGCGAAGTCAGTTACAAACAACTTGCCGACTCGATCAGCATCGCGGCCTACAACCTTCAGCAACGCGGATTCAAAAAGGGTGAAGTGTTCGGCATCCTCAGTCCGAATTGTCCGGAGTATGCCATCGCCTTTCACGCGGTGGCGACTTTAGGTGGAATCGTCACGCCAATCAACCCGCTGTACACGCCGTATGAAATAGCGCATCAACTCAAAGACTCAGGCGCGCGCTTTCTCGTGACAGTGCCGAGCTTTGTGGAAAAAGCAGCCGCAGGGGCCGAATACGCGAACATCGAAGAACTTTTTGTCTTCGGAGAAGCACCAAACGCAACTCCATTCGATTCCTTTCTCGTCGACAACGGTCGTGCTGAACAAGTGGCGATCAATGCGCGCAAAGATCTTGTCGCACTGCCCTATTCGAGTGGGACCACCGGACTTCCCAAAGGCGTGATGCTCACTCACTACAACCTCGTCGCGAACCTTCGTCAGATGGAGGGGCTCTGCTATTTCTCCGAAAATGACATTTTGATCTGCGTGCTGCCGCTGTTTCACATCTATGGTCTGGTCGTAGTTCTGAACATGGGACTCTACACAGGCGCCACCATCGTAACGATGCCGCGCTTTGAATTGGAGTCGTTCCTGAAGGCAGTTCAGGATTACAACGTGAGTCTGGCGCACCTCGTGCCTCCGATTGTTTTGAGTTTGAGCAAGAATCCGATTGTAGACAATTACAAGTTACCAAACCTCAAGACGATCTTCTCCGGAGCCGCGCCGCTCGGCGAAGAGTTGACGCGCGCGTGTATGGAACGTCTTGGATGTAGTGTTCGCCAGGGTTATGGAATGACGGAGACAAGTCCGGTTACTCATTCATCACCAGCACCACCGATAGCGATCAAGTTCGGCTCAGTTGGAGTTCCCGCACCGAATACTGAATGCAAGATTGTGGACCTCGAAACCGGCGAGCCGCTTGGTCCAAACGAGAGAGGCGAAGTTTGTGTGCGTGGGCCGCAGGTCATGACGGGTTATTTGAACAATCCGGAGGCAACTGCGCAAACGATCGATGCAGACGGGTGGCTGCATACAGGCGACATCGGATACGCGGATGAAGACGGTCACTTCTTTATCGTCGATCGTGCGAAGGAGTTGATCAAATACAAAGGCTTTCAGGTGCCGCCGGCCGAACTTGAAGCCGTGTTGTTAATGCATCCATGCGTCGCGGATGCGGCAGTGATTCCTTATCCCGACGACGAAGCGGGAGAGGTGCCGAAGGGAATCCTCGTCTTACGCGAGCAGGTCGAACCGGAAGCGATTCTCGAATTCGTGGCCGCGCGAGTCGCACCACACAAAAGAATTCGCTATCTGGAATTCGTAGACGCGATACCTAAATCACCGTCGGGAAAGATTCTGCGGCGCGTTTTGGTAGATATCGAGAAGGCTAAACTTGCCTCGGCTTAATTCACGCAAAGACGCGAAGATGCAAAGAGCTGTATCTTCACTTTGCTTCTTTGCGTCTTTGCGTGAGAAACCCTTATCATAGGTCGCCGACAAAGCTCAAAGCTGAGGGAGGTAATGACATGTATTTTCGTCGATTACATTTGGCACTTGCGATTCTCCTGCTAAGCGCTTTCGCGTTTTCGGCGCAGGCCCAAAAGCCCGCGGGAGTCTGGACGGAATGGGAGACTTTCAGCCCCGAGAACGAAGAGTTCACGGTGCAAATGCCGAAGAACCGAACCGCAGAGTCAACCACTTTTCCGTATCACAAGATGGAACTCAACGCGCGGTTGTATCTCGCGACCTCATCCGCAGGCCCCGTGCTCGCCATTGCCTCGTTGAGCGGTATTAAATCTGATCCCGCGCAATACACTGAATTCGCGCGTTTCAACTCTTATGTGGACGCATTCAAAAAGTTCTTCCCGGAGAAGGTTCGATCAAAAGAGACGCTCACGAAACTTACTTTCGTCACGAGCCGTGCCTTCCGGGGTCACACCGCCAGATTCTACAAGATGACGCTTGGCGACTTGACCGGATCCGTCAACGCGTTTGTAACAAAGAAGCGGTTCTACGCGATCGTTACGCTCAACACCAAAAAGGATGAGGCTCTGGATGAAAAATTCCTTAGCTCGTTCGAACTGCCCGAGCGCGTAAACGAAGCTCCAAAGATCACCGTAAACACGAACGTGGATCCGAACGCCAATACCGGCCAGGAAGCCAGGAACCAGGTCCAAAATAATGCCGGAGTAGAAGGTGAGACTGAGTTGCCGGCAACGCCAAACAAAGAGAACAATCCCGAAGGCACTGGGACCGGTGTCGCCCCCAACAAAGAACAACAAAATCCGGCACAGCAACAGAATCAGCCCGGAAAACGTGCGCCTATAGCAGGCGGTATGTTGAACGGTAAGGCTCTTTACTTGCCGCTACCGGAGGTTCCGGCAGGTGAAGCGACTGGTGTTGTACTGGTCCAGGTTTTAATCGACGAGCAAGGCACTGTCGTTGATGCCAAGGCTGTTTCTGGTCCGCAACATCTGCAAGCGGCGGCTGTAAATGCTGCGCGGCTGGCGAGGTTTTCGCCGACATTGTTAGCGGGTGAGCCAGTCAAAGTCAGCGGGACGCTTAGTTATAGTTTCGTTCGTTCGAATTGAGCATTTCACCCGCTATATCTGCGGCTAATATTCCAACTGGAGCTAAAATCACAGAATGTCATCTGGAATTGCCACTCTGTGTCCCGCCTGGTCTATACCGGGATACCTCGAAGTGCGCGACGATCACCTGACGGTCAATGGCGTTGATACCATCGAGTTGGTTAAAGAATTCAACTCGCCGTTGTTTGTTTTTTCCGAGGGCCGTATTCGCGACAACATCGCCCGTCTACAACGCGCCGCCGACGCCGTCGATCGCCCGATCAAGTTTTTCTACGCGTCGAAGGCAAACTCAAACATGGCGATCCTGAAGGTCGTCCTCGAGTCGGGAATCGATATTGAAGTCAACAGCGGCGGCGAACTATTCAAGGCCTTGCGTGTCGGATTCCGACCTGATCAGATCATCTTCAACGGCACGAGCAAGTCGGATGATGAAATCGACGATGCAGTACGCGCCGGAATCTACGCCATCAATGTCGACTCAATTTATGAGATCGATTTAGTCGAACAATCGGTTGAACGTCTGCGAGCGCACGGTGAAAACGTTGGTCCCGCGCGCATCACGTTGCGTCTCGTGCCTGAAATCGGCACGCGCTCGCATCTCGGTTTACAAACAGCACTGTTGACATCGAAGTTCGGTATCTCGTCGTCAGAGGTGCTGGCTGCGTTTCGTCGCGGTCTTGAAAAACCAGACCTGGTCCACGTTTGCGGCATTCATATTCACGTCGGTTCGCAGACGCCCGACGTCGAACCGTTTGCCGAAGCATTCAAAAGCATGTGGGAGCACCTCGTCACGATTCATCGTCAGACAGGTCACACTCTCGAACACATCAATCTTGGTGGCGGCATTCCCGTCAACTATCTGCGCGATCGTTCGCAGGCCGATCAACTTCCGGAACACGAGCGCGACATGCTAGGCGCCGACCTCGAGCCGATTGCAGTGTTGACTGAAGCGTTGCGCGTGGCGCGCGAATCGGCTCGTGCTGCGAATGCGGAACATTTGCTCGATCAGGTGACGATCCTGTTGGAGCCTGGGCGCAGTGTTATTGCTGATGCAGGTTTAGTGCTTACGACGGTGCGGAATATCAAACGTCGACCGGAAACAAATGACGTTTGGTTGTTGACCGATGCCGGTTACAACATCATGCTCTCGATGAACAATTACAAGTGGTACTACCACTTGATCTCTGCGTCGCGAGCAGGTGCTCCATACGCGCGAGACTACAAGGTTGCCGGTCCTCTATGCGATTCAGGTGACGTCTATTTCGACATTGAACGCGAAGGACGTCTTCCCGACTATCGCAAACTGCCTGAAGATGTTGGGCCGGGTGAAGTGTTGGCCCTCTTGAACTGTGGCGCTTACTCGCTGGCCCAGATGTTTCACTATAACGGGCGGCCATTGCCCGCGGCCGTGCTGATCAGTAAAGAAGGCGTTCCCACTTTAATTCGACGCCGTGACACGTACGAAGATCTGATCACAAACGACACCGGATACTGATGCAAACTCAACACACACAACTGATCCGCGGGCTGGGATTAGTCGCGGCAATCTCAGTCAACGTCGCCAACATCATCGGCACCGGAGTGTTTCTCAAAGCGCGTGTGATGACGTGCAACGTCGGCACGCCGGTCAAGGCGCTTATCGTGTGGGTTCTGGCAGGTCTGTTGGCGATGGCCGGTGCGCTTACCTATGCGGAACTGCTCGCGATGAAACCTCGCGCGGCCGGCGAGTATGGAATCGTGCGTGATGCTTACGGCCGGCCGATCGGATTTATCTATGGCTGGACTCAGTTCCTCATCGCGCGCACGGCCTCGGCCGCAGCGCTCGCAGTTGGCTTTGCGATCTTTCTCAACGATCTGGTTGGAGGGGCGTTGAAGCCGGTGATGCTTGGACCATTCGCACTGCCCGGTGGATTCAGTGTCTCACTTACTCGGCTGCAACTCGTAGCCCTCCTGGCAATCATCATCACCACACTCATTAACTGCGCCGCAGTTCGTGTCAGCGGCGGCGTCGCGAGTGTGCTCACCGGTATGAAGGTCGTGCTGTTGGTTGGTGTCGGTTTGGGAGCGTTCTTCTACAGCGATGGTAATTGGGGCAATCTTTCGCTCATTAATAACGGCGGAACCTGTGAAGGCGTAGACATCGTGAGCGGCGGAGTCGCGGGATTTGCTGCTGCAATGATCGGTGCGCTTTGGGCTTACGATGGTTGGAACAACATCACTTTTCTCGCGGGTGAGGTGAAGAATCCCGGGCGCAACCTGCCGCTCGCTTTGATTGGCGGTGGCTTCGTAGTGATGGCGCTCTATCTCTTCGTCAACGTGAACTATTTTCACGTGCTGACGCCTACTGAAATTGCGAGCGTGCCGGCGTCGTCGTCGGTGGCTGCAGAAGTAGTGAGACGACTGCTCGGGTCCGTTGCGGTAACTATCATGGCTGCCGCGATGATGACGTCGTCGTTCGGCGCACTTCACGCATCGATTCTTGCCACTGCGCGCATACCTTACGCACTCGCGAAAGACGGTCTAATCGTGAAGAGCCTGGCCCACGTGTCACCACGAACTCACGTGCCGATCAGATCGCTCGTGGTGCAGTGTTTTTGGGCGTGTGTGGTGGCTCTCTCAGGCGAGTACGACACTCTCACTGACTATGCGATCTTCGCACTGACATTGTTCTATGCGCTCGTAGCCGGATCGATCTTTATTTTCCGGCGCCGCGAGCCTGACGCAGAACGGCCTTACAAGACTTGGGGTTACCCAGTCGTGCCGATGTTATTCCTGGTCGTTTCGGCCGCGCTGATAATAATGACGATTCGAAACACTCCACGACAGTCAGCCATCGGCCTCGGCCTGATCCTTTTGGGCGTACCTGTTTACTTTTTTCTGTCGCGCCGCAAAGAATTCCCTAAGAACACAAGTGATTAAGTTTGCTTTTGTGCTTTTTGTGCCTTTTTGTGGCTAGTTTCGCAGGACTTGAATGAGTGGGGATTGTTTTCCTTCACTTGTTGCGAGAAACGCTTTGCCGTCGAGGCGATAGGTGATTGACTCGCCCTGTTTGCGCTTGCCGAGATCGAACCCAGTCATCTTCTGTTTCCAAATATCGTCGAAATCTCTGCCGGCCGGCAAAACTATTTCGTAACCCTGAAAATAATCGCAAAGCGCAACGCGACGTCCGTCGGGCGAAACACTGCCACCAGTAACGACACCGCCAAAAATACTGGGCACTCGAATCTCACCAATGCGTCGCATCGTTACTAACTTGCCTGTCGTGAACGGTGCAGTCGCTTCGTAAACCACAGGATTAGCGATTGGGACTTTATTGACGATGTAGATGTTGCCTGTCGTGGGGTGGACCAGGAGCGCCTCCGCGTCGTGTTTGCCGTCAGGATACTTGAGCCTGATGGCTTCGGCAGGCTCGGTTGATCCGGGACGAGCCTTGGTAAACTTGCGAGTTGCCGCGGTGAGCTTAGGCTCAGGAACCCGATAGATAACTATTTCATCGCGCTTTTCGTCGTTGTCACCGATGTCACCAATATAAAGATACGACTTGTTGGCCTGTGGTCCAGGCCCGGCGGCGATGTCTTCCCAGTCACGCGCCTCGGCGCCTGTCACGCGAAAGACGCCGAACGAATCGCCGCGCCTGTCAAATGCATAGATGAATGGTCCATCACCCGAGTCGTTGTGCGTCCAGTATGCACCCGGCGTTGAGCGAGACGCGACGAGTCCGCTGCTTTCAGAAATCGATTTCTCTTTGATAGTCGCGATCGTCGTTGGTGGGCCATAAACCTGTGACAAAGCCACAACGACAGAGAAAACTAGCGCACTCAGATGCATTCGATTTAGTTAGACAGGATTTACAAGATTTTCAGGATTTACAAGATTCATCCTGTTAATCATGCAAATCTTGTTAATCCTGTCCATCAACTCTTCCGGGCAAGTGCGGCCCTCGCCACTTCCTTGTCATCAAAATGAAACGTCTCGCGGCCGATGATCTGATAGTCCTCATGCCCCTTCCCCGCAATCAACACGAGATCACCATCCCGCGCTTCGGAAATTGCCTGATGAATCGCCTCGGTGCGATCAGCGATCTTGCGATACGGCTTCCCTGTCTTTTGAATTCCCTCTTCAGCATCACAAAGTATCAGTTCCGGATCTTCCGTACGTGGATTATCTGAAGTAAGAATTACGACATCACTCAAACTGCCCGCCGCTTCGCCCATCGGTGCTCGCTTGGATCGATCGCGATCCCCACCACAACCAAATACAGTGATGATCTTTCCCTTAACCACATCACGCGCCGTGCGCAACACATTCAAGAGCGCATCATCACTGTGCGCGTAATCCACCACGACCGAGAAATCACCATCGTGCGGCACGCGCTCAAAGCGACCCGGCGCTCCGGTACACTTCTCCAGCGCCGCCGTTACAGTGCCGAAGCTATAACCCAGCGCGAGTCCACTCGCGACTGCCGCAAGCGTGTTGTAAATGTGTGGGGGACCAACAAGCGGCGAATGAAAATCGCATTCGCCCGCCGGCGTCGAGAGCCGAAAGCGCATCCCGCTCAACGAAAACTGCGGCTCCCGAGCGGTGACTTCGCCGTCACCCTTAACCGCATAGCGAATGACACGCAGTCCATCTTTCTCCAACGACTCGGCCAATTCCAGACCATACGGATCGTCAACATTGATGACTGAATTGCGCGGTCGCGACCCCAGACGACCGTCGAAGAGTCGCTGTTTCGCGTACCAGTAATTCTCCATCGTCTTGTGATAATCGAGATGATCGCGCGTGAGGTTACTGAAGACGGCCACTGCGTATTCCAGTTCGTCACAACGATGAAAGTCCATTGCCTGAGACGAACACTCCATCACCGCAGTACGACAACCAATCTCGACGGCGCGTCGCAGCAGGCGTTGCATGTCGGGAGCTTCCGGGGTCGTGCGATCGGCTTTGAAACGTTCTTTGCCGAGAACGTATTCCACGGTGCCGGTCATTGCGACGAGCTCGCCGGCTTCCTCGGGAATTGAAGCGATCAGATAAGCGGTAGTGGTTTTACCGTTGGTGCCGGTAATGCCGACGAGTTGTAGTTCGCGTGAAGGATGGTGTTGCACTTCGGCGGCGGCGAGTACCATCGCGCGACGGATGTTCGCAACCTGAAGCCACACGCCCTTGAAATCGTCCGGCGCGGGACGCTCTGACAAAACGCCCGCGGCGCCCGAGTTCATCACCTGCGGGACGAATTTGTGAGCGTCGAATAGTGCTCCAGCAACAGCAACGAAAAGCGATCCCTTGCCCGCGCGACGCGAATCGTGACTGACGTCAGTGATTTCGATCGTCTCGTCGCCTGTTAATTTAGCCTCAGTTATCGACGCGAGTTGTTTGGCGGTTACCAGGTCGGTCATATGATTTGGATTCTACGAACGTTTCGCGTAAAGGAGCAAAGGCGCAAAGAGATGACTCGACTTCTCTTTGCGTCTTTGCTCCTTTGCGCCTTTGCGTGAAAAACTTGTTACGGATTTGCGCCCGACGGTTTCACGACGACCGCTGGAATATTCTGCTCGCGCACCAGTTGATTAAACGCGGGCACATCGGTCTGCATTAACTGCGCCAGCTTCCGTAACTCCGCATCGATCTGCGTCACCACTTCGTCATACACCGCATAGGACTGCGCGTTCGGCGCAGCTTCAGCACTGCCAACAACACCACCCAGCGCCGCAAGTTTGTTATTCAACCGGATCGGATAATTCAGCGGATCCTGATTGCTCTGGTTCTTGGTCTGGTAGAGAGTTTCCTCAATCGTCGTCAACTTCTTGTTCAGGGCCGTGCCCGCATCGTTAACGACTTTGAAGTTGGGTTGGCCCGCAACGCGTTTCAACAGATCCTCAACCTGCTTACGCACGTCGCGAATCTGAATGATCGCATTATGAGTTTCACTCAACTTGTCGCGAATCTTCAGACCCAGCTCCAATTGTTTCGCGTAATCCGCGGGCGTGGTTGTCAGACGCGGATCGGGTTTGATCTCAAAATTCTGCGTGTAGGATTTTCCTTCAACTGTGAGTTTCGCCTGATACGTACCCGGCGGCAGCTTTGGACCACGAACCTCACCAGCCCAAAGGATCATTCCCGGGAATCGCACCGCATCGGGATACCGCGTATCCCACACAAAACGATTCAGCCCAACTTCTATCGGGACAGGAGGCGTCGCACCGCCGCCACCAAAGCCACCACCCTCACCAGCCGGTGGTCCAGCCGGCGCACCTTCGGCACGCCTCACACGAGCAGTAAACTTCCGGATCGACTTCCCGGCCGAATCGAGAAATTCCAGGTCGACATCCGCAGTCGGCTTCGCTTTCAACGAATAGTAGACCACCACACCATTCGGAGGGTTTCTTCCGATCGTCGCTGTTGGTCCAAGCGGAAAGCCGCCACCTCCCGGCATGCGGTAACCTTGCTTCGGTTTGTAAAGTTTCGTTTCTCCCGCGGCGCTGAAACCACCCGCATCCATCATCTCGTGCAGCACTGGCAGGTCATCGAGAATCCAGAACGAACGTCCCTGTGTCGCAACTACCAATTCCCTCTCGCGTTTCTGGATTGCGAGGTCCGTAATCGGCACGACAGGCAAGTTGAGTTGCAACGACTGCCAGCGGTCGCCGTTATCAAATGAGACGTACATCCCGGTTTCAGTTCCGGCATAGAGCAAACCACGCTTATTCGGATCTTCACGAATCACGCGCGTGAAAGCCGTATCGGGAATGCCGTTGGTGATCTTCTTCCACGTCTTGCCGTAGTCGCTAGTCCGGTAGAGATATGGTTTGTTGTCGTCCCACTTGTACATCGTCGCGGCGAGATACGCCGTGGCCGGATCGTGTGGCGAGGCTTCGAGTGAGTTGATCTGGATCCACTCCGGCATGATGCTGGTGGACGGTGTAACGTTGGACCAGTTCTTACCTCCGTCACGCGTCAGTTGGACCAGGCCATCATCACTACCGGTCCAGATTGTTCCCGCCTGCACTGGCGATTCCATCAACGCGAAGATCGTTGCGTAGTACTCAACACTGGTGTTGTCTTTGGTGATTGGACCACCGGACGCGCCCTGCTTCGATTTATCGTTACGCGTCAAATCGGGACTAATCACCTGCCAACTGCTACCCTCGTCCGTGGACACGAACAAAACATTAGCGGCGCAGTACAGCTTGTTTGGATCGTGTGGCGAGAACAACAACGGGAAGTTCCATTGAAACCTGTACTTCAACACGTCAGCGCCGGAGCCCATCGGATTGTTTGGGTATGGATTGATATCACGTTGTTGACCCGTGCGGCGGTCGTAACGTGTCGTCAGTCCGCCGTAAGAACCCGCAAAAACGATCTGCGAGTCTTTTGGAGACGGCGCAATCCAGCCCGATTCACCACCACCAACGTCGTACCAGTCACTGGTTCCGATGCCGCTTTCTGTTGTTCGGCTCGCGATGCGGATAGTCGAGTTGTCCTGTTGTGCGCCGTAGACGTTGTAGGGGAAGTCGTTGTCGAGTGTGACACGATAAAACTGTGCCGTAGGTTGATCCTGTTCCGTCCAACTTCTGCCGCCGTTAAAGGAAACATTCGCGCCACCATCGTTACTTTCGATCATGCGGTTCGGATCGTCCGGAGCAATCCACAGATCGTGGTTGTCACTGTGCGGAACACCGATGGCAGAAAAAGTACGGCCACCATCATTCGATCGAAAGAAGCCGACATTTAAAACGTAAACCGAGTCGACATTCTTCGGATCGGCGTAGATACGCGTGTAGTACCAGGCGCGCTGGCGTAGTCGTCGTTCTTCGTTAACCTTCGTCCAGGTTGTGCCGCCATTGTCGGAACGAAAGACGCCGCCGTCTTCAGCTTCAACGATCGCCCAAATGCGTTCTGGATTGGCGGGTGAAACTGTGATGCCGACTTTTCCGATCATGCCTTTCGGCAAACCATTATTTCGCGTGAGCTCATTCCATGTATCGCCGCCATCAGTCGATTTGAAAATTCCACTTCCTGGACCACCGCTCTCGAGTGTCCAGGGCTTGCGATAGACTTCCCAGAAGCCCGCGTAGATCGTGTTGGGATTCGAAGGATCGAGGATCAGATCGATAGCACCGGCCTTGTTGCCGCGGCTGAGAATCTTTTCCCACGTCTTGCCACCGTCTTTGGACCGAAAGACGCCGCGTTGATCGTTTGAACCCCAGATGTGGCCGAGCGCGGCTACGTAGACGAGATCAGGATTCTTCGGGTGTACGCGGATGCGTGGAATTTGTCGTGTATCTTCGAGACCAATGCGCTTCCACGTCTTGCCGGCGTCAGTGGATTTGTAAACGCCATCGCCATGCGAGACGTTGCCGCGGATCGGCGACTCGCCCATGCCCACGTAAATCGTGTTGGGATCAGAGTCAGCAACCGCAATCGCGCCGACAGACCCGGTTCCAAATACCGAATTGTCGCTGACTGATTCCCAATTGATGCCACCGTCAGTGGTTTTCCAAACACCACCTCCCGTCGCGCCGTAGTAATAAACAAACGGCTGCGAAAGAACACCGGCAACTGCCGCTGAGCGTCCGCCGCGATAAGGACCGATGCTGCGATACTGCAGCGGCTTCAGCAGATCAGACGGTTTCGGTTGGAGCGCCGAATTCTGCGCGTAAATCGAGACGACCGTAAACGCGAGTGCAATGGCGAGACAGAGAGAAGCACGACACGTCTTGAACATGGATGGGGCTCCTTTTCTTTTATTAAAGCGGTTAACTAATCTCTTCGCGCAACGGCCTGCTCATTAATTCTGCAACCGCATCGCGCGCTGGCTTGCCGTCGTAAAGAACAGCATTAACTTCATTCGTGATCGGCATCTCGAGGCCGGCGCGATCTGCGAGTTTCTTCACGGCGCGCGCCGTGTTGATACCTTCCGCGACTTCATTCATTTCTGCAACGATCTCTTCGAGCGTTCTTCCCTTACCGAGCTCTTCGCCCACATAACGATTCCGCGAGAGACTTCCGGTACACGTCAACACCAGATCGCCGAGTCCGGCAAGTCCCATCAACGTCTCCATCTGCGCTCCTTCGCGGAGTGCCAGACGTGTAATCTCCGCGAGGCCGCGCGTGATCAACGCCGCAACACTATTCGATCCGAATCCCAATCCCGCCGTCATGCCTGCCGCGATTGCTATCACGTTTTTAACCGAACCACCCAATTCCGTGCCAACAACATCCGCGTTGGTGTAGATGCGCAGATTCTCAAAACTCAAATCATTTTGCACGACGCGCGCCGCGGCAGCATCTTTACTTGCAGCTACGATTGCGGTCGGATGTCCGTCAATAACTTCTTTAGCGAACGATGGGCCAGATAACGAAACGAATGAATATTCGCTACCGACAACTTCTTTCACGATTTCCGAGATTCGCTTGGTAGTTTCAATCTCAATTCCTTTTGTCACACTGACGATAATTGCGCTCTTGTGCAACAACGTTGCGATTCCGTCCAGCGCCTCTCGCACAGCATGAGATGGTACGGCGATTAACACCAGTGAAGCTCTACTCAGTGCCGCCTCAGTGTTGGTGGTCGCGACGACACCCGCCGGAATCGAAGTAGAACTCAGATATTGGGAATTCACTCGGTACCGATTGATTGAATCCGCCACCGCCTGGTTTCTGCACCACAGTTGAACAACATGCCCGGCGCGTGCAGCCACAACTGCCAGCGCTGTTCCCCAGCTTCCAGCCCCAATGATTGCGATCTCCTTCATCTTAGAACCGGGCCTCTGTGCCGTGGGCCAATCGATTAAAATTTCCGCGGTGAGCAAATATGATCAGCACCGCACCCACAATCGCCGCGGTCAGCAACGGCCGCAAGTCTGCAACGGGTACTACGAACACACTCTGCAACCAGACGAACAAAGGGATAGTTGCCGCCGCTACCATCGAGCCAAGTGACACGTATCGCGTGAACAACACAATCGCAACGAATAAAACGCCGGCGCACAGCAAAGCGATCGGCGCAAGCATGAGAAAAACTCCAACCCCAGTCGCAACTCCCTTGCCGCCACGAAACCTCAACCAAACCGGAAAAATATGTCCGACAATCACAGCAATTGCAGCCGCGGCAACTATCCACTCGGCCGTGAGCGTTGGTCCAGCCACAACTCTCGCCCACTCTACTGCTACAGCCCCCTTCAACGCATCAAGCACAAGCGTAAAAACACCCGCAGCCTTTCCGGCGCGCCGCGAAACATTCGTCGCGCCAGTTCCACCCGACCCGGTTTCTCTAATGTCGGCCCCCTCTTTGCCGCGCACGATCAGGTAACCAAACGGAATCGAACCCAACAGGTACGCAATAATTATGACGAGCAGTGGTCGCAAGAACTCCGACTCCGACGCTGTTCTAGATTTTCACGGGACGTACTGTAGGGGCGGCCCTCCGTGGCCGCCCTCGGTTTATACAAAGCGCGTTGCCAGAAGATCGATTCAAACCGAGGGCGGCCACGGAGGGCCGCCCCTACAGTTGAACCTCGACAACTACAAGAGCCGGCGTCGCAGCATGTCCAACGCTGCTTGCGAAGCGCGCCAGCGGATGAGGTTTCGATCACCGGGCAGGGTGAACTTGCGATGTTCTGTTTTGTCCTCGTCTGCAAGCGCGATGAAGACTGTTCCGACCGGCTTCTCTTCCGAACCACCTTCAGGACCTGCGATGCCCGTAATCGACAACGCGAAATCAGTCCCCGCTCTTTGTCGCATACCTTCTGCCATCGCCTCCGCAACGGGTCCACTGACCGCGCCGTGCTCGAGCAACAATATTGGTTCAACTCCGAGCGCACGTGTCTTCGCGTCATTGGCGTAAGTCACAACACCTTCGATGAAATACTTCGATGAGCCAGGCACCGACGTGATGCGTTGTGCCAGCAGTCCGCCTGTGCAACTCTCCGCGACCGAAAGCGTGTAACCACCAAGCGCGAGTTTCAAGCCCACGACCTGTTCCATCGTTTCGCCGCCAAATGAGAACACCGCATTCCCGAGCCGCTCTTCAAGCTGCACCGACAAACGATCGAGTAAGTCATTCGCCTCTTTTTCCGTCCGCCCACGCGCGGTCAGATGAATCTCAATCTCGCTCTTGTTGAAGAGAATCGTCGTTACAGGATTATCGTACTGCGAATAGATCGGCGAGATTTTCTCATCCACCGCCGACTCGCCCATGCCCGCTACGCGCAGCATACGACGCACGACACGCAAACTTCCGGCACGTCCAGCGAGTTTCGCAGCCACATGATTTTCAAACATCGGCTTCAGCTCACGTGGTGGACCAGGCAACAGGACAATCGCGGTGCCTTGATGATCGATGAACATGCCGGGCGCGGTGCCGTTGGGATTCGGCAAAACCTCCGCGTCTTCTATCACCATCGCCTGGCGCGAATTGCGTTCCGGCATCGTCACTCCAAAGCTCTGAAAACGCTGTCGAATCTCTGCGAGCACGACCTCGTCAAGCAGGAGCCGGCGGCCGAGAGCGCGTGCGGTGATCTTGCGTGTGATGTCGTCTTCAGTTGGACCAAGACCGCCGGTGGTGATCACCACTTTCGAGCGACGGACAGCATCTTTGATTGCTTCTTCGAGGCGGGCATCGTCGTCGCCGACGATCGTCTTGAGTTTGACTTCGATGCCAAGGCGATTGAGTTGTTCGGTGAGCCAGAGGCTGTTGGTGTCTGTGCGATCGGGCGCAAGCAGCTCCGATCCTATGGCAATGATTTCGGCTGATAGAGATTCAAACAAGCGCGCGACTCGCGTTAATTATTAGCTCTCGTTTCGTCCTGGTAAACGTCATGCAATACTTTCGAAATCGGCGGCGGCGCAGAGATCGCGCTCAGTGGTGATGAAGCATAGAAGCTGACCTCTTCGCGAGTCTGAACCGCTTCAGGCACGTGAGTCTCTTCCTTAACTGCGCTCTTCTGTGCTTCAACGATCCCGCGGCTTTCGCACAACATTTTTACTGCATGGCGTTGGCGCGCGCGTTCTAAACTCCTGATCGCAGCAAGAGTCTGCGGTGCGGTTGACGGCTGATACTCGATCCTTCGCAGCATCGACACGTAGCGACGCAGTTGCGGAGAAGCCAACGTACGATGAGTCTCGTCACAATGCTCGTCTCCACTCAAACGCGAAAGATATTCAACTGCAGCTTCGTGATTGCCGAGACGCTGGTACAACGCGCCGAGTGCGTAGTAATTCAACGGTGGCGGGTCAGGCATGATCTCGAGCAGACTCTCGCCATGCTCGATCACTTCTGCGATCTCAAAACCATACCAGCGTCGTTCTTCTTCGCGCAAGATCGCCTCCGCGGCAATGTAGAAGTCAAAAATTCGTTCAATCTCACGACTCTGCGCGCGCCGCGCACACAGCCAGACTACAAGGACCGCTCCGGTGATTAGTACGACAATCACCGGTGGGAACCCCACTGCGTTGAGCATCGCTACAACGATAATGACTGCGATCGCTTTCGTCGTGAGTTTCCCTGTACTCGCCATACAACCTCCACTTCTACATCCCGAGTTTCGCGATAATGGCAGCTCCCGCCTGTTCCGTAGAGAGTTGTCCGCCAAGATCTCTGGTCGTTTCGTTTGCAGAGATCGCGCTGCGAACAGCCTCTTCAATTTCTTTACTCAACAAGGGGAAACCCAGGTATTCTAGCATCATCGCTGAAGTCAGAATAGCTCCAATTGGATTTGCGATTCCCTTGCCCGCGATTGGTGGAGCGCTGCCATGCACGGGCTCGAAGAGCGAGACTTTGCCGGGATGAATGTTTCCTGAAGCGGCAAGTCCCAGTCCACCCTGAATCGCGGCGCCCAAGTCCGTGAGAATATCGCCAAAGAGATTGTTACTGACGATGACGTCGTACTGCGAAGGATCGAGCACCATGTACATTGCCATCGCATCGACGTATTGATGATTGGCAGTGATCTCCGAATAACCGGCCGCGACTTCCTTGAAAACCCGTTGCCAGAGATCGCCACCGAAACGCTGCACGTTTGACTTATCAGCCATCGTCACTCGTTTGCGTCCGTTAGCGCGCGCGTATTCGAATGCAGCGAGGATGATGCGTTCGACACCCCGGCGCGTGTTGACTTCATCCTGGAGTGCGATCTCGTCGGCAGTTCCGTGTTTCAAAAATCCGCCGGCGCCGCAGTAAGCACCTTCAGTGTTTTCACGAAAGACGACGAAGTCGATGTCTGAAGTTGTGCGATTCAATAATGGCGTCAGATGGTCGTTAAGAAGGTGCACTGGTCTGAGATTGATGTAGAGATCGAGACCGCGTCGCATTCCCAGCAGAATGTCTTCGGCGTGCTTGTTCGACGGCACCCGCGGATCGCCAAACGCGCCGGCGAGGATCGCATCAAACTCAGCCGTCAACATCTCGAGCGCGCCCGGCGGTAGTGTGACACCGTCGCGCAAAAACTTTTCAGCGCCCCAGTCGAAATCGACGAACTGTAGCTCGAGGCCTTTTGTCTCCTGCAAATGTCGCAACACGCGAACCGCCTCGCGTACGACCTCAGGACCAATTCCATCACCAGGAATGACTGCGATTCTTTTCATAGTCGCAATTAAAGCGGGACGCAAAGCACAGGCACGCGCGTGCCGCGCAGGACTTTCTCGGCAGTTGAGCCAAAGAGCAGTTCCTCTGCGGGTGTTGATTGACCCTGGATTCCCATCACAATCATCGGCAGATCGAGATCACGAGCAATCTTCAAAATTTCTACAAACGGAATTCCGACGACAATCATCTTTTCGATATCGACCTGACCGGCGTCAATTCCCTCGAGGACGTTTGGGAAACTTGCTTCCGCTTGTTCCTTGAGACGCGTTCGGATATCCTCGGTGCTTCCCATTCCAGCGGCAACAGCCGCATGCACAAAATCCTCGTCAACGACGTGAAGCAACGTAAGATCGCCGTCCGGCGACGCCATGCCAATGGCAACTCTGAGTGCATTCACAGAGCAAGGTGAAAAGTCCATCGGAACGAGTATTTCAGGTGACTTAAGCATCTCTCCCTTCTCTCTCTTTTTGTGCTTTTTGTGCCTTTTGTGGCTACTCTTTCTTCTCTTTCATGACTCGTTCAACGATCTTCGGCAAACTCGCGAGAACTGTATCACCAACAATCTTCATGCTTTGCGCCGAGATTTTATCAGCCGTGTCGTCAGCCTTGTGCCAGTGTGGATACGAATTGAGCTGGATTAGATCCACCGAATCTACACCGGCTCGCAGAAACGGTTCGTGGTCGTCGCCACCAACACCCTCATCACGATCGACAAAAACTTTTTCGTGTCCGAGCTCGCGTCCGGTTTTCCAGATGATGTCCTGCAACCACCTCGTGCTCAGCGGGTCGCGACCCAATTCGAGTTTCTTGTAACCCACCATATCGAGCAGGATCATGGCTTTCGTATGTTCCAGCTCATTCTTTGCATCCAATTGTGAAACATAGTTCCGGCTGCCGTAAGTGTTATCCGGATTCTCTCCGTCACCACAGTCAGACCAGTTTTCGCAGAAAGCTTCTTCGCCATCGAAGAAGACAAGACGGTACGTCACCTTTGGTTTTTCCTTGCGACTCCCGAGAACTCTTCCAATCTCGAGCAACGTTGCCACCGATGCGGCCGGATCGTTTGCGCCGACAAAGTACATATCTTTGTAAAACTTCGTTTCGTAATGGCTCGCGATCAGAATCAACGACTTCGTCTCGCCCGGAATTTCAGCCACGATGTTCGCCATCTTCTTTTCGCCCTGAGGCGTGGTGGCGTTGAACTCGTCGAGAGAAACGGTCAGCCCGTAAGACTTCAATTCGTTTGTGATGTAGGCACGAGTCTTTGCGAGTTGCTGAGTGTCGGGCGGGCGTGGTCCAAAATCGATCTGTTTGCGCACGTGGTCCATCGCACGTTCACCATTGAACGCCGCCACCACGGTTGGCGACGAAGGTATTACCGGACGCGTACCAGTAGTGGCGCTGGCGCGTGGTCTGGGCGGCGGCTCCTCTTTTGGGCAGGCAGCAAAAAGCAGCGGCATCGCCAACACAATCGCCGCGAGACCAATGCGCTTCCCGATGCGTCCGCTCATGGTTATTTCTGTTCTTCGCCGGCTGCCTGTGCCGCGCGTTTGCGATTCATAAACTTGTCGAAAGTCTTCGAACCGAACGCGAGCGGTTTCTCGATCGCCGTATCGAATGCTTCAGACATTGTGATCACTTCAAACTGCGCGAGCGTCGCCATTTTTTTAGCGAGTGACAATCCGCCAAATTTCTTCAGTAGTTCGGCTTGGGTATCGTCATCAGGTCTGGCTTGCGGTCGCGCTGCAGCCATTACAACGACGTCGCCATGATTCTCTATCTTTACCTGGCAAGCCAGCCGTAATGCCCGGTCCAACTGTTCGTTCCCAAGTTGCTTTTCTTCCACCAGACTCGGTGACGAAAGCAAATCGGCGCCGGCTTTCACCGAAACAACACAGTCCGGACATTCACCCTTCCCTGCCGTACATCCGGCTCCGAGCGGCGCGCCCATGCGGCGTGCTGCATCGATGAGATAAGTTCCCTGGGCGACGACGCCACTAATACCGGAAGGCTCAAATGTAATCGAGACACTCATACCAACCTCCAACCGCTGTGTGATCTATTTGATTAGTGTAAATCCGAGGGAGACTTCTGCAAAACTACGAACGGGCAGTGAGGGACTTGTCAGCCTGCTTTTGTACCATCCGGCATTCGTAGCAGATGCCAATTATGCGCAATAAATGCTGCGTGATTTCGAATTTATGCTTGGCGGCCGTTGCGTCCTGAATTGCTTCGAGCTCAGCCGAAAAGAACTCGATAATCCTGCCGCACTCTGAACAAATCATGTGATCGTGATGCTGGTGTTTGTAATTGTGTTCATAGTGAGCGCGCCCGTCGCCGAAACGGACCTCACGAGCCAAACCTGCTTCGGTGAGCAGTTTGAGCGTCCGGTAAACGGTTGTTTGTCCGACGGTCGGATCTTCTTTTTTGACGAGCTGATAGAGATCTTCGTTCGAGAGGTGCTCTTCGGTGCGCAGAAAAACATCCAGAATCAGGTCGCGCTGAGACGTCCGCTTCAGACCCTTCTTCTGGATGTGTTTAAGAAAGACTTCCTGTTCTTCAGTTAATGGCTCTGCTGTAGTCATCAGTCTGGAGATTTTACCATCACTAACCACAGATTACACAGATTACATTATAGAATCTGTGGATAATGCAGTTCGTCGAGAAGAATTCGTTTAATGTCCGTTCTGCGGTTTACCGTCTGAAGAAGGATGGTTCCGCTCTCGAGTTTTTGATCTTTCCGATGATCCACGTTGGCTCACCTGAGTTTTACGATGAGATTAGCAAGAGACTCGCAAGTTGTGATCTGATCCTGGCCGAAGGTGTGAAATCGAGAAGAGCTAACCTGCTCACTCTCTCGTATAGAATCGCAAAACACATCCGGCGAATGGACTTGGTGACTCAGCAGGATGGCATGCGGGTCGAGTATTTCCGCGAGAAGATTTTGAATACGGATATTGACGGTGCGGCGTTTGATGAACGGTGGTCAGTTCTCCCAATATCCTTGCGAGCACAGCTACTAGTTCTGATTCCAGTTTTCGTTGCTTATCTGTTCCTCTTTGGCACAAGAGAAACGCTGGCGGAGAATATCGCTTTGGATGACTTACCGACTTCTGAGGAGACCCTCATGCACGACGAAGACTTTGAGCCGTTCGATTCACTGATAGTTGATGAGCGAGACCGGATACTAAGTGAGCATATCGCGAGGCTGGAAGAGCAGCAGCTGCAGGAGGCGAAGCTAATTGGTATCGTGTACGGTGCTGGTCACATGCGAAGCACGATGAGATTCCTCATGCAGAAGTTGAATTATCGTGTAGCAAGTTCGGAGTGGGTTAAGGTATTCGATCTATGAGTAACTAGAAGACGTCCCCAAGCAAACGAAGCGCGGTTTTCTTCGCCCTGAAGACCGCACGCTCACCTACACGAACACCCACACCGATCTTGTCGTTCAACTCGCCTTTATCCGCCTGTTGATTAAGAGCGGCTCGTTGCTGTCGCACATAGAAGTCGCTTATGTAATCGCGCATCCAGTACTGATGGCCTCGCATCCCGAAGCGGTCGGTCTCGGCAGTCGCCATTTCTCTGGACCAACTCTCCTGGCCGATGCGATGAAGTGCGACGATCATGCCCGTGCGATCAAAACCATCCCGGCAGTGAACGAACACACGACCACTTTCCGGTGCATTGACGATTTCCAGAACGCGCTTAATGTCTGCGTCACTCGGGCGACCCCATATAGGCAAGGGAATGTTGAAGTAGTTCAACCCCAATGATCGTGCTTCTGCTTCGTCAGCCCGTGTCTGCGCGTTAGTCCCCCGGAGGTTGATGACCGTGTTAATTCCCAGTTCTGCCAGCCGAGGAATTCCCCCGGGGAGAGGCTGGGCACCGCGGTACAACCGTTCACTGATTTGATGTAATCTCGGCAACTCCGGGTACGGCTCCGCTCCTTCCGCGTAGATCGCAAATGACATCAGCAGGACCACAGCGATGGATAACCTGCAAACAAACTGCGATAGCTGGGACATCGAGCCCTCCTAGTCAATTGCAATGTAGCCGCTGGTGTCGAAAACGATGAAGGTAAAATCTCGCTTCCCCGTCGAGAAGCGTGTAACTCCTTCGGGTTTTAACTTGCGATCGAAGGTTTCAGTTTCGCGGAGTGTTGGGGAGGATGAATCGCCATTCCACTCCCAAAGTTTAAAGTCGGCTTTCTCATGATTAGCAGCTGCGCCAGTGATGATGACAAAAGCTTTGCGTCGCTCGTCGAATTCAATACTCCTGATCCCGGAGCCTGCAAGCGGGAGCCTGATCGCCTTCGCACCTTCGACCTTCAAATTATCTTGAGAAAATGGGCCTTGCGGATCTTGCAGCTTTAGAGGAACCAACAACGCCTGACCATCGACAACCGGGGAACGCAGGCCCAGCAAGATTCTTCCACCTTTTGCATCCCACGCTATACCTTCGACGTTGATACCGCCTTCTTTGTACGACGTATTAGCCAACCCGCGCAGTTCAGCCACGCTGTCCGCCAGAAACTTCTTCAGTCCGTCAACAGTTTCCACTGCCTCAACACGTTGGCCTTCCGAATGAAAGTTGAAACGCACGAGTCCCGTTAAATCTCCGCCCTTCGACTTCGACTGCGATCCCACGATATAGAAGCGCGAACCGTCAGTGGTAATGCCTTCGAGATCGATTACGCTCGCTCCGAGTTTTATCGCTTTGACTGGCCCGCTCTGAACAAGATCCTCGCCAAGTTCCATCCAGAAGATCTGGTCGGGTCGTCCATCGTCAACGAACAGGACACCGTTGGTTCCGGGGACATGGGCCACTCCGGAAGCCTCGAACGTTCCGCCTGAGAATGCTCTCATCGCAGGCGAAGTGGATTTCGCAGACCGTGTTCCTGTGGTAGACGAAAGCAGAAGCAAAGCGCCGGCCATCAAAACGATAATTACTACTAATGCGCTCTTAGGCACTTTTAAATAATGATGCCTTTTCTTTTCATCCATAACTCAACTCCGTGGCGATTTGGCAACGAGAGTAGCAGATGCTCGGTAAACGGACGGTAAACGCGGAAAGTGACGTGGTGGCAGTTACTTATGAGCGGGAGCGTACAGTCGCACGACGAAGGTAGTGCCGTGCTGATCGGAAGCTGCTAATTCGAGTTCGCCATCGTGAGCATTTGCAATCCACTTGGCAATCGGGAGACCTAAACCGCCGCCTCCGTCATACCCCTGTGACCGAGCTTTGTCAGATCTGTAAAACCGCTCGAAGAGTGATCACGTGCCTCTGGAGAAATGCCGGATCCGGTATCGGACACTGAAAGCACATACTCGTTTTCTTTTCGGATCAGATCAAGCTTAACGACACCTCCGGGAGGCGTAAATTTCACAGCATTATCCACGAGGTTTAGCACCATCTGCCGCAACAGGTCTTCGTCACCGTGGAATGGTGCTTCGTCGAGATCAGTCACTACCAGCTTTACATTCTTGCCTGACGCAAGCATAGCGCCGGCACGCGCCACTTCATCCAGAAGGTCGTTAAGGTAGAGTGCCTTCTTTTGCAGTGGATAGCGACCCGCGTCAGCGCGAGCGAGTATGAACATATCTTTCACTATTCGTGAGAGTCGTTTCGTTTGCTCTGCCATCATCTCGATCGCTTCTCTGTACTCTTCTTCGCCACGGTGCTTTTTTTCAGAGTGACGCCGGCTGACGCACTCATTATTGAGAGTGGGGTGCGTAATTCGTGCGAAGCAGCGGCCATGAAGCGACGTTGTTCTGCAAAGGCTGAATTGAGGCGCGAGAGCAATTCATTGAAAGTTGTTGCGAGTTGACCCAGTTCATCGCGCGGGTTCGCCACCGGAAGTTGCTTATCAAGACTACCGGATCCAATCTGTCGCGCACTTCTTGCCATTTCTGCCACAGGCGCAAAACCCTGGCGAGCCAGAAACCATCCTCCCAAGCCTGCCAATAGCAATACCGCCGGAGTCGCTAGATAAAGCGCTTCCCTTAGTGACTCCAATTCTTCTTCCACGGCTTCGAGTGGCTGACTGGCAAGGATGATGTACGGAGTGTCTGCCGGGGGTATCTGAACTCTGCGAACCGCAAGCCGGTGACGATCATCTGCGCCCTTACCTGCGACCGTGTAAAGGTAGACCTCGTCCGCGGGAATAGCACTCAGATCAGGCAGAGTTATGTGAAGGTTATCTTCGTAAGGATGTTCGGCTAATAACTGTCCCTTCGAGTCGAAGATCATCATCGACTGCTGAGGATGAGACAATTCAGCCGCCGTGCTTTGCGCGGCACTCTCGGGCGATTGTCCTTCCTGCGCGTCGTGCGTCAACGAAGTGATCGAGATTTCGATGGTTGAGCGAAGCGCTTCGTCGACGCGCCTGTGAAGCGCGCGCGAAAGCATGACGTATACGGCAACGCCGAAAACTACCAGGATTAGCGCGAGGGCACTTACGTACCACAACGTCAAACGCGCACGAACTGATTCAAACATCCGAAACGCCCTCCCCTGCGGTGAGGACGTAACCTTCACCTCGTCGCGTGCGAATTAATTAACAAGGATGGCCCTCGTCTATCTTGCGTCGCAACCGTTGGATAAAAACGTCGATGACTTTGGAGAATGGATCGTAAGACTGGTCCCACACGTGTTCAGAGATCTCCGCTCGGCCCACAACCTCACCGGCGTGTCGTACCAGGTATTCAAGCAGCGCGAATTCTTTTCCTGTGAGGTCTAACTCTCTTCCGCCACGTGACACCCGACGTGCTCGTATATCCACAGACAAGTCAGCGACAACAATCACCTCGCGATAGAGTTCCGGTTTGCGTCGCAGAAGCGCTCGTACTCTGGCGAGAAGCCCCTCAAATTCAAACGGCTTCAACAAGTAATCATCGGCGCCCGAATCGAGTCCTTCAACCTGTCCTCGACCGCGTCGCGTGCAGTCAGCATCAACACTGGAACGGCACAGCCCGCGGCGCGCAATCGCTTCGGAACCTGGTTTTATAAAATGGGTGGTTGCATTCTTTAATGGCTTCCTGGTTTTCGCGTCCGCCATGGGAATCAATCAGGCTGCAGCCCGTACGACTCTCGAAAGAAATCGATTTTTCAGTAGTTGGCTGTAGTTGTGGTTGCGACGCCATATGTTCTGACTCACTTGCGAGCGGGACTGGTAATAGCGTGTTCGAGCGAAAGGCGGATAACAGTAGTGACTCATCTTTGGCTCATCGATGAATCGACGTCAGGATCTTCGTGGTTTTAGGGCTATGGCAATTCTTGGTACAATTAGGCTTACGGACAACATGCCGGGGTGGCGGAATGGCAGACGCTGCGGACTTAAAATCCTCCATCCGGCTTCTTACCTAGTGATACCAAGCGATACTAAGCAGTATTTATCGACGTTTCAGCCGTCAAAGCAACTTACGTCCTGCTAGGTATCACTAGATGAGTCCCGCACCTTTCCCGCACCTATGGTGATGAGTCCGCGCTCGTTCGAGGCAAAGTGGCAAGCTTTGTCTCGCAGCAGCTTGTCGCAACATCGTTCACAATGCGATGGTTCTCAAAAATCTGGTTTCTCATCACTCAAGGTGCGCGATCATAGACTTCTTGGCCCGGTTAACCGCCGGTAACTTTTTTGCCGACGACAATGTTATGCCGAGTTCACTTGCAAGGGGCTCCAGCACGTTTAGTAGTCTGGTGGAGCGAACCTTGATCCCCTGCGGCACAATCTGATGTTGCATCCAGTCGGAGGCTAATGTTTCTGCCACACTGGCATACACCAGATCCACCCCATCGATCGCTTCCATCAATTCCACTCCCATATTAAAATCGCTCGCCGAATCGACGGCGAGAAGCGCATAAATTAAACGCGGGCGTTCATGACTTCTTCCGACTGTTGCCGGAAGAGCAAAGAGTTCAACTTCCAGTGCGCCAGATCTGGGAAACTCTTTTAACTTACCAACAGTGATGTCGTCGACGCTCAACTGAAGCAACTGAGTTGGCGGCGGATCGACAGTAACGATTGAATCCTCCCAATAGGGTATCGAGTCTTTCAAGCGCGGGATACGAATCAGATAATCCCGATCTTCCGGATCCTGATTAAAGGGAATCACATTGGCGTCTGAAAAGAAGCGCGCTGCGACATTGATGGTTTGTGTCAAAGCGTAAATGAGATGTGATGCTTCTTCTCGCGTCAGAAACCAGGGCAAGTATCCGGGTCGATAACTTCGGAATTGAGGCTGTTGAGTTTTCGAAAACTTAAAGCCTGAGGCTTTGATGATGTCACGATCTCGCTTTTCAAGCGTCGTTGGTGGGCCAAACGCCAGTTGCAACTGCGGAATCTCAAAAACCATATCGTGCGCTTCTTCGCTGTTAGCGTCGATTTGCAAAAGCTCTTCAAAGTTCCGCCAACCGTAAAGTCCTTCCACTCCGCGATAAACGGAGATGGCTTGAAATTCTCCAAGTTTGCCCATCACACTGACAAAGCCCAGCGCCCCACTTTCAGGATCCCGGAATCCAAAGACGTCTGTCTCTTCCATGAGATTCCACGGTGATAGTTGCTGAATGTGTAGAGCGAGCTGGCACATCAATCCGTATTCGCTGGCAGTTGTGTGGAGCAGCTCCTCACGCGGATCGAGGACTTGTTGCTTCTTGCTGCGAGATGGTTGTTTCTTTGCCCGCTGCTTCTTCGCGGCGGCGCCTGTCTTAGTTGTGTTTGCTGGCATGACGTCCAATCATATATTCGAACCTCGCGCACTCGCCATCGGCGTTTTGAAGTGATTCGTTCTTTTCCATTACGCGCCTCCTTGGAGTGCGGTGCCTTGTCACCGCTCTGTCCAACGCGCCGGCAAGTCGTCCGGACACTCCAAGGAGCCACGCAATGCAACTGGCCCAGCCGGCTGTGGGAACCGGCTAGCTGACGGCACAGCGTCAGAGCGAGTTGCCGGCGAACAACTCGCGCTCAAGCACCTCCACTTGAGCATCAACCATGCTGCATAAGTTCAATTCACCGCAACAAGTAAAGGCAAAGTGTTTCACCGTATTCGCAATCGCTTTCGGGTGCGCGGCGTTTTCAAGCGTCGCCATGAGTATCAACAAGGCCGCTGAGGATTGATCACCAGCCCGACAAATTATTTCCACCAGTGCCTGGATCTTTTCTTCACTTGAATCAGCCTCGTCCGTTTCGGGTGTTTGCAAAAATCCATCCGCATCGATAATCGTTTCGCCAGCATCGGCGCGCCGCACGAGTTTAGCGAGCCACGGATCGTTTATCTCCAGGGCGTAACGGATAATCGCGCGGCTCTGCGCATCGATCGATCGATCGTTCAGGACTGCCTGCGCTCTGCGTTTCAGAGCGTTGATGATTGTGTTGGTCTGGTTGTTTGGTTTACGTGAGATGTTTCTTCGCGCGTTGTTGCGCTGTTAAGATTAGACATGATCTTCATCCTTTCTATGGAAGGTTGAGGGTCTAGGGTCGGCTTTGTGTGCTACCACAAGTCGGCCCGCTTCATTTTTGGAGGGGTGCGAGGACTATAGCACAGAGATTTTCGGTTATGTCGCAGAATTTCACAACAAAGCGGAGGTGCCACCACCTCGATGGTTGGTCGTGAACAAGTAGTGACGATTGCCGCCGTGACAGGTGTGAGAAGATCAAGCTTCTTGAACCAAGTTCCGGAGCTAACGCAAGCGAGGTTCAGCCATTTGAACACAGGCCCATCCGCCTGTAAACTCAGGCCCTCCCTTTCCCAGGGGTGCAGAGCAATACTCCGACCATTCCTTGAGTTTTCTCATTTGAACTAAGGAGTCCTAATTATTGATCAAGGCATTAGACCAAGAAACCTCTCAGTCAAATCAGTGTCCGTCGATTAATGTAAGTTTTGCGTTGAGCGGGAAACAACTGCCAGCGGATCACGGATACCTGGTTTACTCTGCAATTTCGAAGTCGTTTTCGTCACTGCATAGAATCGACTGGCTTGCGATTGAATTGATCAGCGGCTTCCCTTCCGGTCGCGGTTTCATCGCTCTTCCCGAACGTGACGCGACTCTGCGTCTGCGGATTCCAGCGGATCATTATAGAGACGTATTACTGCTCGCGGGCAAACGTCTCGACATCGGCGGCCACCAGATCCGCCTCGGCCTCCCCGTCGCGCGACCGCTTGAGCCCGCGCCCTCCCTCTACGCGCGCGTCGTAACAATCAAGAAGTTCACTGAAGCCGAACCATTTCTCGATGCCGTCAAACGAAAGCTTGATTCATTTGGCGTGAAAGGCCGCGTCGAACTACCGTTTGACGAACAAGGCCGCAACCGCCGCCGCATAATCACCATCCACGGCAAAGCCGTCGTCGGCTTCTCAGTTGCTGTGCATGAATTGAATGATGAAGATTCGCTCCTTCTTCAGGCCGGCGCCGTGAAAGTTATTTCACCCGAAGATGGTTCTGCTAAATGGCATAGCATTTTCAGCAGACGCACTATGGGGTGTGGAATTTTCAATCCGATTGTTGCTTCTGATCGTGACTAAGCAGATGGATTCGCAAATTAACTATCTCCTGGCCAAAAGCTATTCCGAGGCAGCCGCCGGTAACGCACCTCCAACATATGCGCGTTTGGTCCCGCATCTTCGGGCTGTAGAGCGCGCGGGAGAAATAATTGTAGAAGTGGCTGGCGAACTGATTCTCAAACAACTCGATTTGTCACACGATCCTTGGCGGTCAAGATTAAGGCGCGCGGTCAAGACGGCTTGTCTTTGTCATGACATCGGCAAAGCAAATGAAAGTTTTCAAAGGATGGTTCGCGGATCGCTTCACCCGACTCAACAGCCAGTGAGACATGAATTGCTAAGTGCTTTGTTGCTCACAACTGAAGACGGCCCAGTACGAAGATTGGCGGTCAGACTCTTGAGCGAGGGCGATAAATACGATGATGCTTCTCTGCTGTTGGATTGCGTCATTGCTGCTGTGGGAGGCCATCACGTGAAGCTTGATGAAGACTGGAAGAAAGCTTCGATAGCTTTACGCAACGGAGGTTGCGGAACCGATTTGCGATTGCTGCTGAGTCATCCTGATTTGCTGAGTCTGTTTAAAGAAGAAGCCAAAGCTGAAGTTACCTTCGACCTCACTGGTAACAAACCAAATTTCCTGGGCGAGCTTCAATTCCCTTTTCGGGTTAACAGCAACCGTTGGAAAGATCGACTAAAACAACAGCCAGAGTTGTGGCGCCTCGCGGCTGCGGTGAAAGCATTGGTAATGGCGGCTGACGTGGCAGGAAGTGCGATGCTCCCAGAAAACGAAGACATTCGAAGATGGGTCACATCTACTCTCTCACGGCGAATCACGCGCGACGAAATGGATCGAGTGGTCGAAGCACGATTGAAGGGCTCACTTCCCCGACCATTTCAGCGCGCTGTTGGTGGATCGAAAAGCCACGTGACGCTCGTTGAGGCTGGCTGTGGCACGGGCAAGACGGCAGCAGCTTATCTCTGGGCTGCGAAGCACGCAGAAGGCAAGAAACTCTTCTTTTGTTATCCGACGACGGGGACAGCGACGGAAGGGTTTTTAGGTTATGTAGCTGAAACAGATGTGGAAGCTGAGTTGATGCACTCTCGGGCGATAGTCGATCTCGATGGATTAGCAGCGGTGCGAAAGGATTTGGAAACAGATGATCATCTGCTGCGAATCGAGTCTCTCCGCGCTTGGGGTCCGAAGGTTGTCGTATGCACGGCAGATACGGTTCTCGCGCTTGTCCGAAACAATCGTCGGGGGCTGTACAACTCGCCCGCGATTCTGTCTGCGAGCTTCGTCTTTGACGAGCTTCACGCTTACGAAGATCGAATGTTTGCGGCTGTGATCTCTCTGATTAAGGCACTACCTGGTGCAAGTTTCCTGTTGATGACTGCGTCGCTTCCCAAAGCGCGTAAAGAATTCCTCCTTGGGCAGCTTGAACTATCGGAGGTTCCGAAACCAACTACGCTGGAAGACATTCCGCGCTACTTGTTTGAATGGCAGGCTGCTGACGATGCGTTCGAATTGGCACGTGAGGCCGTTAAAGGGAAAGAAGAAGGTCTTGTGGATTTGCAACACCGTAGGCCGAGCCCAGAAAACATTCCAGCGATTCAGGAACGAAGGTTTGCCAGCCCGCACATACCACAGTCGTTTCAAGTATGAGGATCGTAAGAAGCAACATCGCAGAGTTATCAAGAGCTTCGGCCGGAAGAGATCGAAACTCGGAATTGTGGCAGTAACTACACAGGTTGCCGAGATGTCACTCGATCTTGACGCTGATATCCTGATTACAGAACTTGCGCCCGTGGCAGCTCTAATTCAGCGGCTTGGCAGACTCAATCGTTTCGTTACAGAGGGCGATCCGGGCGTGCCGCGCTCTGCCCATTTCATCCTTCCTAACAACTACAATCCGTACGGAAAGACGAAAAACGAAGGCGAGAAACTTTTCAATCAGGCAGAAACTTGGATCAATGAACTGATCGAACGGGGCCGACCGCTACGTCAATCTGATCTTTCCGAAACCTTTGCGGATCTGCCCCCCATCGAGGAGCAACGGCTAGAACTTAAAACAGAATGGCTCGACTCCGGTTGGTTTGCAGTTCCTGGTCCTATCCGTGAGGCGGGAATTTCGGTTTCAGTGATTCTGACAGAGGACTTCGCGAGCTGTCGCGATGATAGAAAACAGATCATTAATAAGGCGATTCCGATGAACTTTGATTCGCGACGTGGGATGGAAAATTGGCCAGAGCTTAAGGGCAACTTAATCGCTCCGCTAAATGCAATTGATTACAGTAAGGAGGTCGGCGCGCGATGGCTCGGACAATGACCTTGAAACTCAACGCTCCTGGAATGACCAATCTGCACAAAGCTGGGCTCGCTGGTCTCTACATGACGCTGCGTGCATTTGAAGAAAAGAAACGAGAGATTGAGGGGCTGGACTGGACTCTTGGACCTAAGCAAATTCTGCTGACTTGGAAAGATGAAACGCCGCGAACTGCTTTTGAAGAATTAGTCAGGCAGTCATTTTGGATTGACGACAAAGGTTTCATAAGGTTGACAGGATTGGAATTTGACAAAGAGCCCGATTACGACAAGCGTTATCTCCTCTACTATTCGTTGCTTCACAGCTTCTTACAGTTCGGACCGCACCGGCCCACAGAGAATAAAAGAGTATTGACCTACGAGGTCGATGATCGCCCATTCACGATTAGAGACTTCGCTCCGATCAAGAAGATTCCACATTCCGGAGTCGTTCAAGACTTCATTGATTCGGATGGGCAATTCAAATCTTGGATGGGGGTGAAAAGTTGGCTCTATCCTGGTGGCGGAAAGAGACATTGGGAATTTGGCCGGACTCAATTGGGAGACGATACAGAACGAGTAATTGCTCTGCTTTTCGCTCCCGTCGGTGTTGTGTTTTATGCAATTCGATCGCGGACTAAGGGGCGCAAGGGTCGTAAGGCACGGCTGGCGATGTTGGTTCCACAGATAGACGATCTGACAGAACACGCCGCATGTCGCCGACTGATCGCCGCTCAAGGAACTATAGAGTTGACCGCAAGTAGCGCGTCCGACGCCGCGCTGAGAATGCTAATAGCTATTGAAGCCAGTCACACAACCAAGCAGTTCTCTGTCGGTTCGAATGGTCCGTTTCGTTGCCGAGTAATTAGCTTTGGAATCGTGCCTTGGGTGGAGAAGCAAAAGACACGCACTGATGTTCGCACAGTTTTCTCGGGCAATTTGCCAGGACTTGAAAACTATCGAACGGCCGCAGCAATCTTCAAGAATCGCTGGCAGCGCGTGCCGCCAAGAATCGACCGCAAAGGTAACGAGGTCGAACCCGAAAGATTTTTTGTTACTACGTTTTCAGCGCGCGAGATGATCGCGGACAACATCGCGACGGGAAATGTTTGGTATCACAACATTGCCGATTACATGACAAAGAAAGAAACCCGAGAACAACTGTTCTACGAACGAAAGGAGATGCATGAAATGGTTCAAAGCGCAGAGTTCGACGACGAAAGTAAACGTCGATTCATTCACGCCTGCCATAAAAGCTGGCGCAGTAGGATGGGCAAACTAGGTGAACGCGCCCGCCGCGAGAACTTGGGCGAAGGTGGATTTAAGCGGTTAGTAGATCGAGAGCGCGAGAGGTTAAGGATTGCATTCGCGCGTAGTAAGAATGCTCAAACACTGCGTGAGACTGTCGTGGATTTTTGGGCGCGCGGGGGAACAAACAAAGAACTTCAAGCGGACGGGTTGATGAAGGTCTTGCCGCTTTTTAGTGACGTAAATTGGCGTGAAGCTCGGGATCTCGCCCTGCTAGCCCTGATTAGCTATCAACCTAAGAATGAGGTCGAGGAAAAAGCGTTAGCACCTGAGACAAATGAAGGAGAAGAAGAGTCATGACAAAGCATCTGTTTGGCTTGGTGGCAACTCCCTATGGTCAAGCGGCGAACAATCGCGGTGAGACTGAAGGGAACATTACCACACTACAAAAACTTCTTTGGAAAAATGATGTTCACACGACCGTCTCAGCGGAGGCGATACGATGGGCGCTGCGATACTTCTGGCAAAGGAAAAACGGTCGCGATTCTGTCAATCGTCAGTGGGATGACAACGTTGCGGACCACGAATGGCAAGACCAAACATGGGGCCCATGGACCAGCAAGGATGAAGAAGTGCGGAAGAAACCAACATTCATAGATGACGATGTGATGGGATTCATGCTTGCCGAAGCAGCGAACACTGATGGCAGTGACGTTGTTGACGAATTCAAGAAAGAGAAGAAAGCTGTTGACGAGCAACTGAAGCAGCTTTCCAGTGACGACAAGAAGTCAGACGACGGTAAGAATCTAAAGCAACGAAGCAAAGAGCTTGGCGATAAGATCAAGGTGCTCTCTGAAGGAACCTGCGACAAACGGCGAGGGGCTTTGGAAGTTACTCGCGCTATTTCGCTCTCGCCATTCGCCGGAGACATTACGTTCAATGCAAAGAGCGGCACGAAGACCAGCACCAGCTTGTACGGAACAGAAGTTCATGCGACCCGATATCAATACGGCATTGCATTGACACCAGCATCGTTGCGCGAGCGTACGCGCGTGTTAGATGTCATCGACGCTGTAGTGTCCCTATCAGAGGTCGCTGGCAATCAGAGCCGGTTCTTGTACGATTTCTCTCCCGACTCGATTGTCTTCCGTTGGACTGATGACTTCGCACCGCGCTTGCTTTACGGGTTTGAGATGGATGAGCATACGAATCTTTCTTTCACCACAATTTTGCAGAAAGTCAGCAGCGGCGACATCTCAGCGAGCGAGCTGTACATTGGCGGTAGCATTGCGAAGGCGCTTTCCAATGAGGATAGAGAAGTTTTGAGCAGCGAGGGAAACCGAGCTTCAGTGCATGATGGGGTGAAGGCAGCAGCACAGGCCCTGAAAAAACAGGTCCGAAAAGACTTGGGAGTGTGAGTCATGGAAGCAATCGGACTTAACCTTTCAGTTCCCATCGCTTGTTTTAGAATGCCACGCGCTCGCGAGTATTTCGAGACCTTCCCATGCCCACCTCCTTCGACAGTTTTCGGAATGCTGTTATCGATGGTTGGCGAGATCAATCGACGCACGCACGAAGGGGCGGAAGTCGCGATTGCCTTAATGTCCATACCAGCTTACTCAGTCGTGCTCCGAACTCTTTGGCGCGTTAAGAAAAAAGCGCTTGGCCCCGGACTTGGCGAGAATCGCCGACCTGACTTTCAGGAATTACTGACGGATGTCGATCTTGCAGTTTGGGTCAGAAGAGGAACCGGTGAAGTGACGGAGCCCTCCCTCGCTGAACGCGTCAACGACGCTCTGAATAATCCGGCAAGTGTTTCGCGCTTTGGCGGATTATCGCTCGGCGAGAGCACGCACTTAGTGAACGACATAGCTCGCCTCGATTCATTTGATCTTCGAGGTCAGATTCTGCTCGCAGACGAGGAAGGCGATCTGTCGCTGCCTGTTTGGCCTGATCACGTCGGATCGAAGACGCGATGGAAACAATATCGGCTCGTCGATTCGGATTTGAGCAAGGACTTGCCAGAGTCTGCTTGGACGGAAATCAGACGACCATCTAGTTAAAAGGTGGAGATCAGAAATCGGGAACCAGCGGGCGAGGCGCAATTGAATCACGGCAACAATTCGAAAGTCGCGCAATGTTTTGAACGGGTCACGAGAACAGAGATCAGGAGTCAGAGGTCAGCAAAACGACAGTAAGCAAAACGCGGTGAGCAGTAAGCAACGCGCAAGCAAACAGAAATGAAACTACCGAACGCACATCTTGCTATCGTCGATCGGGAGAAAATCGTGGATTACCTTTTGAATCCGGCTCATCCTGATAACGGCGGTAAAGCAAAATTCTTTCTTGGACACGGCTTCACGGCGGAGCAATGGCAAGACTTCGCTGAAGCTCTGCGGAGACTTGGCGGCTCTTTCCCGGTCATCGAGCGTGTGGAATCGCAGCACGGCGTTAAGTATATTGTGATTGGCCGGATTGAAACTGCATCAGGTCGCTCTCCAAGCCTCCACACGGTGTGGATTGTGGACAAAGGAAACGAAAATCCCAGATTGGTCACAGCTTATCCTGGTTAGGAGAACAGCAAGAGATGATTAAAGAACATGACAGAGTGGTTTTGACTAAGGCCGTTGCCGAGGAAGGATTGGAAGCCGGTGACGTTGGAACTGTCGTTCACCTGTACGGCGATGGCAAGGCTTACGAAGTGGAATTTGTGGCGTTGGATGGTCACACCGTTGCGGTCGCTACGGTCGAAGCATCGGATGTTAGACCGGTCACGGCCAGCGAGATCCCACACGCGCGGGAGTTGGCGGCGGCATGAATAAACAATCCAGAGTCGAGGGGTAGGACCGCCATCACTGATTCATCGTCAAACCAGGCTTTCCTGACGCCGACGTAACACCCGGAGGCGTTACATCGACTGGCAATTGAGGAGCTTTTCAACTCTTTCTCGCTTGATCATGGCTATTGGCATTTTACCAATGAGGTGCGGATGAACATCAGGAGGCGGCGAAAACGCGCCGCCTTCCACAATCATCCAGGAGTCTAGTTATGGCCCAACCACTGCGGATCATGTCGCTGCATGCACTCGCATACTGCGAGCGGTTGTTCTATCTCGAAGAGGTAGAAGAGACGCGGGTGGCCGACGAACGAGTGTATGCCGGTCGGCGGCTACACGTCGAGATCGAGAAGAAGGAGGACCAGCGCACTCGGAAGGGCAGTGTATTAGCTGAACCCGACATTCCGCGTCGGAAGAAGAAATCGAACGTCTTCGGTAAAAGCGAGAAAGCACCATGGGAAACTGAACCGGCAAACGCAAACGCGGCCGAAGTCAAAGACAGCAGCGGGGGCGAGAGCGATAGTGTGCCTGGCGAAGGCGAACCGCTGCGGTTGAATCTTGAGAGCGAAAAATGGGGACTTACTGGCAAGGTCGATTGCATTCGGCGGCGCGACGGCCTGCTTATTCCCTACGAGCACAAGAGAGGACGCTCGGCGCGCTCTGCCGATAACGAACCCGAGGCTTGGGCCAGCGACCGTCTGCAAGTCATCGCTTATGCGGCTTTGGTCGCTGAACACAGCGGGCAGGAAATCAGCGAGGGGCGCATACGTTATCACGCAGATAATGTGATGGTGCGAGTGCCAATCGATACGGCAGCTTTCGACGATCTCAAAAAAGCGATTGCGCGCGCGCGTGTCTTGCAGGGCACTATTGAGCGACCACCGGTGACTGATAATGAGCGCCTCTGCGTGAAGTGTTCACTCGCTCCCGTTTGTCTGCCGGAAGAAGCTCGATTGGCGTCGATGCTTTCTGAATTGCCGCCGCCAACGCCGGACGTCAGACAGCTTAAGCTCTTCCCAGCAGATGATGATCGGCGCACACTGCATGTGCTCACTCACGGCGCACGTATCGGTCGCAAGGGCGATCGGCTGGAAGTTTCAGTTACAGGCGAACCGTCGCAGTTGCATCCGGGCCAGGAAATTGGACAAATTGTTCTGCATGGCTTCGCACAAATCAGCACACAGGCGTTGCGGTTTTGCGGCCAGCAGGAGATCGGTGTCCACTGGGTAACAACTGGCGGCCAATACATGGGCGCGTGGATTTCCGGCACCGGATCTGTGCAACGACGCATTCGGCAGTATCGCGCTCTAACCGATCAAGGATTGTGTTTGCAATTGGCGACGCGATTGGCGGAGGCGCGGGCGCGAAGTCAATTGAGCTTCTTGCTGCGGTCAAGTCGAGAAACAGAGCGTGCGACGCCCGAAATTCAGAGTTCAATCAAAGCAATCCGAAGACTGCTCTCGCCGATGTTAAGAGCGACGAGCATTGATTCCTTGCGCGGTTATGAAGGAAGTATCGGCGCTTATTATTTCCGCGCGCTGCCCGGTTTAATTGTTCCCGAAGCTGGCGAGGAGATGAAGCCCGATGGCCGCAATCGCCGTCCGCCGCGGGATCGTTGCAATGCGTTGCTGTCGTTTGCTTACGCGCTACTGCTGAAAGACGTGACAAACGCAATTATGGTAGTGGGCCTTGATCCGTCGTTAGGATTCTTTCACCGGCCCCGCTCGCAAGCGCCGCCGCTTGCGTTAGACCTGATGGAATTGTTTCGCGTGCCGCTGGTGGATCTCCCCGTGATTGCATCGATAAACCGAAAGCAGTGGGACATTGAGAATGATTTTGACGTGGCTGGTCAGCAGGTCTGGTTGTCAGATGAGGGGCGAAAGAAATTGATTAGCATTTACGAGCGGCGCAAGAGTGATTACTGGAGGCATCCGGTCCTGGGCCGATCGCTTTCGTACTCAAGGATCATTGAGCTTGAAGTGCGCTTGCTGGAGAAAGAATGGATGGACGAAGGTGGTCTGTTCGCCCGAATGAGACTGCGTTGAGGCTAAGGCAATGGAAGCAAAGCAGTGGTACGTGATCTGTTACGACATCACCGAGCCCAAGCGGTGGCGAAAGGTCTTTAAGAAGCTCAATGGGTATGGTCGGCGATTGCAGTATTCAATCTTTCGATGCAGGCTAACTCGCCGGCAGATAGAGAAGCTGCGTTGGGAACTGGAAGAGATGCTCGATGCCAGTGAGGATCGCCTCCTGATTCTGAGCATTTGTGAAATCTGCGAGCGCCATGTTGGACTGCATAATCGCCCGGAATCCTGGCTGGATGAGTCGCGACCATTTGATTTCGCTTAAGGGCCGCAAGCATGTGACTTTGTTGATGGGCCGGAAGCTCGATTGTCAAGCCGAAACCAAATAGAGCAGTAGGGATAGGCTCGGTAACTTAGTTGTTCAGATACTTGCGTCGATGTTAAGTGATTGATTCTTTGGGCAATTGTCACCCGAAAACAAATCACTCAGGGTTGAGGAATGAGCTGTTTTAAGGCAAAACGAAGAGATGCGCGAAAACAGACTTGTAAGGTGCGGCAAACAATGTGGTTGGAACCAGCGCAGTGAGAATTCCGATGATGCCGAAAGGCGTTGAGCACACCACACACGAGATGATCAGGCGGTATCAGGTTCGTGAGAATTCCGATGATGCCGAAAGGCGTTGAGCACATGCAAGCGACGGTATTGCTTCTCGCCAAACCGTGAGTGAGAATTCCGATGATGCCGAAAGGCGTTGAGCACAGGCGTTATCTGCTAATGATCGTCAAAATCAGTAGCGTGAGAATTCCGATGATGCCGAAAGGCGTTGAGCACCGGACATCGATATTTGCCGCGCCTACGTGTTTCCGTGAGAATTCCGATGATGCCGAAAGGCGTTGAGCACACGGTTGAAAATCTCAGCAAGCATTTCGGCTTGCTTGTGAGAATTCCGATGATGCCGAAAGGCGTTGAGCACAAACTCACGCACTTCTGCTTACTCCCGATCTTCTTGGTGAGAATTCCGATGATGCCGAAAGGCGTTGAGCACTCGTTTGCTGTCCACTTATCCATTGCTGTATCGCGTGAGAATTCCGATGATGCCGAAAGGCGTTGAGCACATTGAAGCCGGGATCGATCCCTACTTGCCCGCCTGGTGAGAATTCCGATGATGCCGAAAGGCGTTGAGCACTCGTAATCGTGATGGTGCGCGATCGCGTCAACGCGTGTGAGAATTCCGATGATGCCGAAAGGCGTTGAGCACATTGATATTTTTGAAAGAATTTTCTGACGTATGGCTTGTGAGAATTCCGATGATGCCGAAAGGCGTTGAGCACCATGAAGATTGCCCGGACATTTCCCTTGAGTAGCCGTGAGAATTCCGATGATGCCGAAAGGCGTTGAGCACAACTGAGTCCACCGCAGAGAGATCCAGGTCCAAGGGAGTGAGAATTCCGATGATGCCGAAAGGCGTTGAGCACCTTTGCGCAAGGCGAGTGGAGAGCGACAAAACCCTTGTGAGAATTCCGATGATGCCGAAAGGCGTTGAGCACCTGAGGAGCCATTCGAGGTTCACAAAATGTGAACTAAGTGAGAATTCCGATGATGCCGAAAGGCGTTGAGCACTCGCTGACATACAACGCCAAATGATCGTCAGGCAACGTGAGAATTCCGATGATGCCGAAAGGCGTTGAGCACAATACCTTCCTTCAATGCATCAATGGCCTCGAGGGTGTGAGAATTCCGATGATGCCGAAAGGCGTTGAGCACTCGGTCCATCCTCGTTACCCATTCGAAAGTTGCTGTCGTGAGAATTCCGATGATGCCGAAAGGCGTTGAGCACTCGACGCACTCGGTCAGCCCGTCCCACGTTACCTGGTGAGAATTCCGATGATGCCGAAAGGCGTTGAGCACTCAACTGCGGGCGGCCCGTGATAGCGTCAACTATTGTGAGAATTCCGATGATGCCGAAAGGCGTTGAGCACATCGCACTACGATTTTTGTTCGCCGTGGTCCGTGCGTGAGAATTCCGATGATGCCGAAAGGCGTTGAGCACAACATTCCTATTTGGATTTGGTACATCGTTGGCGCGGGTGAGAATTCCGATGATGCCGAAAGGCGTTGAGCACGCAAAACACAAACCGAACCTGGACGTCGATACGGAGTGAGAATTCCGATGATGCCGAAAGGCGTTGAGCACCAGAATTATGTTGCTAATGAACTGCGTCTTTGCAAACGTGAGAATTCCGATGATGCCGAAAGGCGTTGAGCACGAGAGATCGGATCGCAGGTCTTTCTTGATGCCTTGTGAGAATTCCGATGATGCCGAAAGGCGTTGAGCACATCTAAACCGCGCAGTGACTCGCGGCGTCATGGTGTGAGAATTCCGATGATGCCGAAAGGCGTTGAGCACAATTCAAGACCGGCATCATGGCTATCCTGCAAGGGCGTGAGAATTCCGATGATGCCGAAAGGCGTTGAGCACGACTAAAAGTTGAGATCGTAACGTCTGCTAGTGCAGGTGAGAATTCCGATGATGCCGAAAGGCGTTGAGCACCGAGAAAAGATTTATTCATTTTCAGGTGGTACTTTGTGAGAATTCCGATGATGCCGAAAGGCGTTGAGCACGTCGCGAAAAGAATTATCCTCGGGCAAATGCGAGACGTGAGAATTCCGATGATGCCGAAAGGCGTTGAGCACCTATCGGAACAATCCGACCCGAACCCTAACGCACGGTGAGAATTCCGATGATGCCGAAAGGCGTTGAGCACGAGTTTATACCCAAAGTGGAGGGTTACGTTGCTATGTGAGAATTCCGATGATGCCGAAAGGCGTTGAGCACGTGTTAGTTTTCATGGTCCCGGCTCCGACTGTGACGGTGAGAATTCCGATGATGCCGAAAGGCGTTGAGCACTTGGAATGCTTCTTTATGAAAGCATCACGAAGTCCTGGTGAGAATTCCGATGATGCCGAAAGGCGTTGAGCACACGTTGTAGTTTTCGCTCTCCGCTGCCAGCCCGAAGTGAGAATTCCGATGATGCCGAAAGGCGTTGAGCACAACTGAGAGCGCAAGTGGCGCACTGGAAACAACAAGGTGAGAATTCCGATGATGCCGAAAGGCGTTGAGCACTCGAAACGCATGGGGGTTGAAGGTGTGGGGCGCTAACGTGAGAATTCCGATGATGCCGAAAGGCGTTGAGCACTCGAAACGCATGGGGTTGAAGGTGTGGGGCGCTAACGTGAGAATTCCGATGATGCCGAAAGGCGTTGAGCACGTCGCGAAAAGAATTATCCTCGGGCAAATGCGAGACGTGAGAATTCCGATGATGCCGAAAGGCGTTGAGCACGTCGCGAAAAGAATTATCCTCGGGCAAATGCGAGACGTGAGAATTCCGATGATGCCGAAAGGCGTTGAGCACGTCGCGAAAAGAATTATCCTCGGGCAAATGCGAGACGTGAGAATTCCGATGATGCCGAAAGGCGTTGAGCACCGTTTGATAAAATCGTCTAAAGTGCCGTTGGTCTTGTGAGAATTCCGATGATGCCGAAAGGCGTTGAGCACACAATTAACGGCTACGAACCTGGAGATAAGACAATGGGTGAGAATTCCGATGATGCCGAAAGGCGTTGAGCACGCCTTTACAGAAAATCTCTCTCAGTTCTTTGACACGTGAGAATTCCGATGATGCCGAAAGGCGTTGAGCACGCCTTTACAGAAAATCTCTCTCAGTTCTTTGACACGTGAGAATTCCGATGATGCCGAAAGGCGTTGAGCACTGGCAATCTTCGCAACGTCCGAAAGATATTCCGCTCGTGAGAATTCCGATGATGCCGAAAGGCGTTGAGCACTAGCTTGGTAGCCGTGTCATATATACGCTCTACGAGTGAGAATTCCGATGATGCCGAAAGGCGTTGAGCACTCGCCGCTCAACTTTGGCCTCGATAAACGCACACGGTGAGAATTCCGATGATGCCGAAGGGCGTTGAGCACCGCGGCAAAGCCGCGGTGCTCAACGCCTTTCGGCATCGGTCGACAAGTCCCCCCTTTACGTGCGGTCCATTGTTCGTTAGCTGCAAGAAACGTAGCACGGTGGTAGAATTCCGGGCACGGGCTAAGAGAATTGCATCACTTTTACATCATCAGCCACTTTGGTCGCCGACTTAACTGATCGAAAGAACGCTTAATGCTTGGGAACGTAAGACTTAGCCTACAGATGCCGGGGTGGCGGAATGGCAGACGCTGCGGACTTAAAATCCGTTGTCCGAAAGGACGTGCGGGTTCGACTCCCGCCCTCGGCACCACTTTAATCTTTCCTGCTACAACAACTTGCATTGTTCCTATATTTCGTCCATTGGCGTCGGTCTACACAATATGAGGGAAAGATGAGGGACTTAAATTTATCCCGCTCTTCTTTCGAATTCGACTAGTTGACCCCACGGTTTAGTCAACATCTCAACCGCCTGTTCTAGCACCTTCTGTGTAGACCGTGCATAGACTTTCGTAACGCCTGGCCTTGAGTGGCCCAACAGATCGCTAATGTCGTACTCGTGAACTCCGTTTGCTCGCAAACGGGTCGCAAATGTGCGCCTCAAGTCGTGCCAGATAATTCCTCCTGGTACGGTTTCACCAAAGGCAATTTCCGCACGCGCGCAGGCTTCTTCGAAACCCCACCGCAATGCGTAGTCGTTCACATCGTTGATGTCCTTGTCAAAAACGAACTCATCCGATGCTCGATCATGACAGAGATTGAAAAGCGTATCTCTGACCTGACTGTTCATCGGAATAAGTCGAAACTTGTTTCCCTTCCCCTGAACAACTATCAACCAATTGGGTGGTATCTCCGCGCTTCCGCCGCGTATAGGATAGAACACCGGCCGCGAACTGAAATTGAGATGTCCAACTTTCAACGTCAGCAATTCAATCCTCTTCCGCATTCCAGTACCCAGCGTGACCGTGATTGGCGCATTTAGAAATACGAGATCGTCTTTCAACACCGCGAAGAGCCTGGTTTGTTCTTCGACGGTTAGATATCGAGCTCGACTGTTTTCCGGTTCCTCATCGATCTGGCTGCAAGGGTTAACGCTCATTAATTCTTCTTTGATCGCTCGCTTGCAGACCCCTGACAGAAGTGCCATGTAGCGATTAACCGTAGACCCGGAACGCAACTCGTTGCGCGGAGTCTCGGCTTTGCCAAGCATCGATTTGAACCGCTCGCAGTCGCTAGTGGAAATCTCCCGCAGTGGTTGGTTCTTAAAGAATGCTTTCAGTCCCTTACCCCGTGATAGAGCGTCTCGATACGCTGATGCCGACCGGTTCTCTTTCACCCAGGACAGATAGTTGTTGTCAAAGAAGTCTGAAAGGCCCATGGTCCTACCTTGGCCATACCTGTGGTTATAAATATCTTCCCGCAGTTGCGACCCAACTCGTTCCGCCTGTGCCTGAGTTCTCGCCTCAGGCACAGACTGAATGACTCGTCGACCTTTCAATACGAACTCAACCGTCCATCGCGCGCGTTTCCATTGTGGATGGTCAGCTGTGATCTTTCTTCCATGCCATCGTTTATAAATTGCCACTGTGTCTCCTTTCGTTAAGACGCAGCAGCCGTCAAAGCGCTGGCATTATCCTCCCGAATCGGGAGCGATGTCACTATGGGGTTTTCCTGATGCTCAAGTATTTTCACGTTGGCGCGATGACGCCGGGTTTCTTCTTCGGTCCACCGGATTATGTCCGGGCGGTAGAATCGTGGGAGGTCGCCCAGATAACGGCGCGGTAGAGGATTATTTTCTGGATCGCGTGCGGCCCACTTCCTAATGCCCGATGTGATTGGCTTGCCATCCTTATTCACCAACCGGAGGTAAACCGCCAGCTCTTTCTCCGTAAACCAGTCCGGAGATGAATTCGATGTAATCAACTCGAATAAGCTGGCCGCTATTTTTCTCTCATCAATGCGCTCGGTCATATTTCTTCGGTCCGCGCACATCTAATTCGGGGCAGTTTGTTTCGCGGACTACGTTCGCCTTATGCATCCGGCGTGCCCGCCCGCATGTTGACTTTACCGAGCAAAAGACGGGACATCGAATGACGCGCTTTCGGAGTGCACAGAAAACCGTCAACGAGTGCTCAAAATCCCAGCACCGGTTCAGGAGCTAATACAAAAGACTGTGTCATCGGGCATTGTCCTATTAGTTGAGCCAACTATTGCGCTGAACTGGTTTGCAAGTTGAGGCGTTACGTAAGGCGTAACCCCTTTAACAATTCCAATGTGAATTGGTCCAGTCATCTTTAACGGTGATCAAAACACCGGCGAAGATTCTGATTCCAGCTATCCCTGAGATTGCTTGATTCGTGCGGCTAAACCGTATGCGTAGTCTTTCGCTTGCTCAACCTGCTGCATAAATCGCTGCTCTAATTCGCTTTCATCAACGCCCTCTTCTCGCTGTCGAGGCAATACCAGGGATTCCCATGCGATTCTTCGAGTAGCATGTGCCTCAGCAAGCGCATCCTGTAAGAGTGCCAAACTGACATCTTGGATACGAAAAGAGGTGTCTCCTTGCCGAACCAGACGCATTAGCAAGTTTTCAATCGTACGAAGACGGCCGCCGGATTCCTGATGTGATTCGTCAACGAGTGGTTCTGATTGCGCTTTCTTGCGACGCGCTTCGAGCGCTTCATCAAGGAGTTTCCGCAGGAGGGCCGATTCTGTCTTTTCGCCGGTGTCTTTCATAATCTGATTGATGGCATCGACTTGATCCACCCAAGGGCTAAAACCATAAACTTTGGCCTTCGCCATAACCCTTCTTTTCCCCATGCGGTACTCACCTCCAACTTCCGCAAAGAATTGTTCCAACAAGAGCTACTTTAACGGCCAAATTGTTGAAGGTAAATGGCCTTACACGAACTATTAAAGGCTTTAAGAAAATTCTTTTAAAAACCTTAAGACTCTAAAGTTTTAAGGATCAATCGTTTGCGTCTACAGCACGTAATCAAAAAGTCCCTCTATCCTGTCCGCTCATTTAAAACGCACTTTAAAGTCGAGGTGCATCGGTCTTGATCCGGGTTCAGCGTTTCAGCGCGGACGATTTTGACTTTAGCAATCGGGGTTGACTGATCCCTTCAACTCTTAGGCCGAAGTGCAAAAGGTCGTTCCAGAAACACGCGGGTGCGCGTTAACGCGCGCATCTCAGACCTCCCGCTTGAAGGTTTTTTTCTTCATTTCCCTAAAACTAGCAACCATACTTTAGAGATTGGGCTGATAATAAGTGCCGGAACACGTATCACGCGAGACGTTCATATCGAGTAGCCCCGGTACCTAACAGCTGAACACACTCGATTGCATTTTCCACTTTGCAATCAGCCGTCCTGGCGCGATACTCAGCCGCATCTTCACTCGTTGCATCCACCCAGAGGGAGGATCGGTTTACCCGATCAAGAGAAGACTCGATGGACGAAACCAAGCTAAAGAAACCGGCCGAAGAAGTTCGCGAGGTCTTGCAACACTATCTGACCACGGGACAGAAGTTCACCGATACACCAGATACGGACCCTGGTCTGGCCGATTACGAAGTTAAGTTTAAGAAGTGGTCAGCTGATGCAGCCGTCAGCATTCGCAGATGTTTTGATCCACCCGCAATAGCAGACCGATTTTCGAAAGTTCCACGTCGCAAAGGAATATGGCGGGACCTCAAAACGGTAACTCGATATAAGAATCTGCTGCATGCATACGAATATCAGTGCGACTACATCAACGAGCTGAAAGGGACAATGGGAATCTATGAGAGCCCAACGAGCGACACTCCTAAGCATGAGTTGTTGGCTGGTACGACAGCGGTATCGCCCGGGGAGCAACAAACGAGCACTCCTGTCCAACGAGAATACGACGTGGCGCTGTCTTATGCAGGTGAAGACAAAGCTTATGTGGACGACGTTGCTCACGCTCTTCGCAGGAAGTCGCTGCGAGTGTTCTACGACAAGTTTGAGGAAGCAGATCTTATCGGCCGCAATCTTATCGATCATCTTTCAGAGATCTACCAAAACAAAGCCCGACTATGCATCGTCTTCGTATCAGCCGCTTATGCAAAGAAGCCTTTTACCCGAATCGAGAGACAAGCAGCCCAGGCTCGAGCAATGGAAAGTGATGAACCTTACATCATTCCTGTACGACTGGATGACTCGGAAATTCCCGGCTTGCTTTCCTCGATTGCATACGTGTCCGGGAAGACTCCCGAAGCTCTCGCGCAGCTCATCGCTTCCAAGTTGCTGTTAACCGAACCGGCGGGGGTGAGATCTCCTGGGAGTTCATCCAAAGGTGATGCGGTGCTGTTACGGTTCAACACACTCCTGGAACCTGATATGGAAACGTTCCGACAGACATTGGGACTGTTCGAACATTGGGCAGATCACATGCTGTGGTCAATACCGGTTGAGCTTCGGGCGCCACAGCAACTGTTGCAACAGATTGACGAGGCCCGTGCATTTAGATCCATGAACGGGTGGTTTGCATCGGCCATAAGCGACGAGGCTCGACAGCAGTTTTCGAAATTTTACGATGAGGAAATACCGCGTTTCTTTGCTGCGACCATTAAGGGAATTCAAACTCTCATTTCCTATTATCGTTTACTTGGTGCTGAGCGTTTGAAACTCGTGGCAAGACGATGGGTGATCGCACGGGTAGTTATCTTATCCCGATTACTGCTTAGCATGAGATTAACGGGAATGCCTCAGGTTCAGTGGGAGCCAATGTTTGCCCAGTTTGGTCTTGTCTGGAGCGATCAGGTGATGGACGGATTGCCTTACGCATCCTTTATAGATGGCGAGGAAAGATTTTTCTGGATTGACACGGACGTGCGGAGTGAAGGACGTGGCACAGGCTGGGAGCGTTTCCGGCTATATGCGCCGGCTGAGTTTCTGGTTATGCGGGACCACGAAACTCCGATTACGCCAGAGCAGTTCGATCGATTTTTTGCTGTCCAGGTCTTAGCCAGCGAGTTGGATGGTGAAACTGGTCAACCCTTGCAGTATCTTGCTCAGTACCCAGACCGTCTACACCTATCGATCCGAGGTGAACGGGCCATAGAGACCAGACGCTTCGAGCAACATTCAACAATAAATTCAGTTGGAGAACCTCTCGCTTCTGCGGTTCGCGCGTTACGCGATCACGTCGTTGCCGAGATCGATCGCAAGGGACTTCCGGAGCAGCAAAGAAAAATATACCTTCAGCGGATATCTTCACTATTCCGGGACTAGTTCAAAAGTTTCTTTGGGAAATGAAGAGGCACGAAACGCTGCCCGACCCAGTGCCGATAGTGAAGTACAGAAGAGCACACGGTGCAGGCAAGATAAGGCTGTCGCTTGACCACCTTGCCGGCCTCGGATTCAACGGCAGCTTTGCCAATGATTGCTTCGTTCAAAGAGATCTTGTGACGCCACCTCGCAACCCTGGATGTTAAGCACCGCAGGAGAAACTAATGAACTCTGTGGCGAATCACGATCGGACCAGTGCGGATCATCAGGCACAGGTCGACGATCTTTCTTGCGTGGATTTTCGCATGATCAGTCTGAGTGTGTACGGCAATCGCAGCGGGAGGGCGTGCTTCATGCATCTTTGCGCAACATAATTAATTATCTTCTATAGTCGGACCAAACCAACTTCAAAACAGGAGATCCGATTATGTTCGATCAATCATTCGAAGAACCAAGAACTTTGAAACGTCATCGGGGATGGCCCATTGCCAAGTGAGCGTCTTCAATTTCTCGCTTACCATGCAGCGCGAGGGTCAGTACGAACGACGTTTCGGCGGATAGGTAACTTCATCCTGGCGATCATGGAGGAAATGGGTCTGCGGGCTACTGACGAAGTGAGCATCGAAGAGATTGTGGCCGCTGCTGATCAGCGGGTATTTCGAGAACGTGCCTAGCCCACTTCCATCGCGAATTCTGCGTACGAGTCGGCATTCTTGACCGCCTGGTCGGCAGGCGGCGGATAGCCGCTCTGGCCCTTGTAGATCTCGTTGGAGGCGTCGAGGATTATGCCAGCCGACGTGCAGCCGACGTGGGCGTACTCGTGGATGACGGTCTTCAGCCAGCCACTCCCCAGGAACGGCTCGCCATCATAGTACCCACAGAAGAACATAACGGGGAGAGTGGAGCCCGGACAGTTGGTCGAAATCGCCTGTGCCATCCCCTGGCTCACGCAGTACTCGTCGCCGGCGTCGCGGCAGTAAAACACGGCTCTCTCATACAACGAGACGACGCCCATGTTCAGGAGTTGGGCGGCGATGTACCGGAGATGGGCGGCATGGTCGGGGTTGCTCGGGTTGACGCGGAAATGGGCCCGGAGGGGCTCGGCCAGGCTCGCCGGCTGTTCGATCAGCTTAACTCTTGCGTGTTGCACCTTGAGGGAAGCCTTGAGGCTTAAGGAGCGGAGTTCGCCGAGCATTGTGGCCGTGCAGCAATGGGGAGGATAACCAGTGGCGGAGTAGAAATTCCGCTTGTAGTAGTCACAGGGTTGCGGGAAGGGTGTCTGCTTCGGATGCCGTTGCAACCAGAAGCCGGGCCGTGCCTCGCCCTGCTGGGTAACGTGCGTCAGTTCATGCGCCAAAAGCCTTCGTCCCTCGTGGGTCTCCGGTCGGTACTCCCCGGTAGCGAAGGTGATGTGCTTCCCGAGGGTGAATGCCCGAGCTTGAACCGCCTGCGCAGCTTCTGCTGCGCACCCATCGGTGTGCACCCGCACCTGGCTGAAGTCATACCCGAAGCGTGGCTCAAAGAATGCTGTGGTTGCCGAGTCAATCGGCTGACCGGGTGAGCGTAATACTTTGTGGACAATGGGTGGAGCTATGATCTTCTCATCGTCGTTTGCCGAGACGGTCTTGGTTTGTAAGAGCTTGTGTTCTTGGTCCAGTTGCTCCGCCTTGCACTTGGGGCGCCCTCCGCCGCAGGCGCCAGTACGCTGTAGCTGCGAGTCAGCCATGCGCATCACCTGGTCTGCGACACGGTCCGCCTCCTGCTCGTATACGTCTCCTGGCGTGTTAACCGCCAGTTTTGTCTGAGTCTTCAACAGCTCTTCAGCGTACACTGGTATCCGGCTGAAATCGTGCGCGAAGCGAGTTGTTGCGGTGGTGCCGGGCTCGACTGCAGGGCCTTCAGTATTAGCCTGTAGCAACCGCCGCCCCGCTTGATTTCCAATTGTGCGCTGGAAGTGCAGAGGGGATGCGTGATGACTCGTCCCTGATGCTGCCGGGTTCGACCTGTTGATGTTGAAGGATGCTGACCGCGGATGCTGCTTCTGCTTCTGTGCAAAGGTTCGCATAGTCATCCTCCTTCTGTCGAAGCAATGCTGACTAACGAAATAGGAGTCGGAGTTTATCCGGTTTCCACATCTCATTCTATCTCATTCTCAGTTACGAACCGTCAGCCGTGCTTCCGACACCACGTCCGCCATGGTTGAGTACGCGGGTATGGATCATTGTTATCTTCACGTCTTTGTGTCTCCTGGCACATTGCTGGCTTGGGTTCAACGGTAGATTCCAACCATTGATCGCTTTGAGTTCAAGAGCTAATCTTCTTGCCGCCAACTCGAACATCTTTCCTCGGAAGTTAACCTCAGCAGGAGAACTCATGAACTTTGTGGCGTATCACGATCGGACCAGCGCGGATCATCAGGCGCAATTCGACGATCTTTTCTTGCGTGGATTTCGCATGATCAGTCTGAGTGTGTACGGCAATCGTGGAGATGAGCGGTATGCCGCGATTTGGGTGGAGCGGCCTGGCCCGGATTGGTCTGCCGTGCACGGTGTGGACGGAGCCGGCTACCAGGCTGCATTTAACGCGGCGGCGGCTGCAGGCTTTCGTCCGGTGCTGCTGGCGGCGACCGGCCCGGCAAATGACCCGGTCTTCGCGGGGGCGTTCGAACAGTCGCCGTTGCCGATACCGTTAACGCGATTTGGCTTGATACGCGGCGCCGTTAACGATCCTAATACCATCGAGCACTGGATCGACCAGGCGCGCAGGAACAACTGGTACCCGACAAGTCTCGCAGTCTATGGCTCCGGAAACGATTTGCGTTATGCCGGAATCTGGGAAGCAAATCCACAAGGTATCTGTTGGACCACCGATGGTCTCGCCGATTCGTCACAGGAGTATCAAAACCGCTTTGACGCTTTGGTAGCGGTCGGCGCCGCACCGGCGATCGCCGCCGTTTCACCCGATGGCAGGTACGCATCGATCTTCCGCGACGAGCACTTCCCAGGCTGGGTGGCGAGACACAACATGACCAGTGCCGGTTATCAAAGCGAGTTCGACACGCTCGTGGCCCAAGGAATGGTTCCAGTCTCCGTACAGGCCGGAGGAGCCGGCGCACCGGCGCGCTTCTCCGCAGTGTTTTCCGGATCACACGACCGCGAACCGTTGTCGTGGCGCCCGCCGACCGGACCCACAGCGGTTTCAACCATCGACGATGTAATGCGCTTCGCGATGCAGCGACATCGTATCCGCGGCGCCGGCCTGGCTCTCGTTCGCGCTGGACGTCTCGTCTACGCTCGTGGTTATACCCTCGCGGAATCCGGTTATCCAGTTGTTCAACCCACCACCGTCTTTCGACAGGCAAGCGTCAGCAAGACAATCGTCGCGCTCGCTGTCCATCGGCTGATTCAGCAGGGACGGCTGACCTTAAACACGCCCGTGCAGAGTGTTCTCAATCTACAGCTCCCGAATGGTGGACCAGCGCCCGCAAGTTTTGGGAACGTGACCGTTCAGCATCTGCTCGAGCACACCAGTGGTCTGCCCGCCAATCCATACGGCATCGAACCGGATGTGGTGACGGCCTTCAACGCCGGTTCGCCAGGGCCGTTGTTCTCCCTGCCTGTCAACGGAGTCATGACTGATCGTTACCTGCTGTCGATGCCTGGAAGCATGCCGCCGGCGCCGCCCGCGTACAACAACTGGGGCTATTTCCTTCTCGGTCACGTCGTGATGGCAGTCACTGGCGCCGCTAGTCTCGATACCGCATTGAACGCGCTCCTCTTTGCGCCGCTCAGCATCACGCGGATTCGCCTCGCGCGAACCCGAGCCGAAGACCAACCCATAGACGAGGCGCGGTATCATCCGACGTCATTCGGTATCGGAGCCAGCCTCGTCGACGCTGACCGCCGGCTGCGAGCATCGGGTTACGGCGGCTTCTGGAACCTCGAACGAGACGACGCAGGCGGCGGACTCTCGGGGGCGGTAGTCGATGTGGCCAGACTCCTGGCAATGCTTGACGTTCGCAATGGGAATCCGGTGTTAGAGGCGTCGACAATCACCAATCTGTTTACCCTCGCGGCTGCCGGAGGAGGTCACGGTTTTGACAGCGCTTCAATAATCGATGCGAGTACTCACACTTATTACGGGATGAAAGGCGGGAGCCTGCCCGAGAGCAGTCAGAATTGCGTGCGTTACCAGACCGGCGATATCTCGATGGTGTTGTGCTGGAACCGTAGTGACATCACAGAAGGTGGCAATGACGGCTGGTGGTATCCCGACTTCCCCGCTCTTCTGAACGCTGCCCGCGCTCACACGTGGCCCACTACCGACTTATTTCCGCTGTTTGGTATGCCGTCATTCGAAAGCAGGTCGGCCGGCTGCCTGTCAGTATTCTTTCCGTTTCGGCGCGAGGCGGTTGGAAGGAGAACGGGGGCAACCACCACCGCGGTGCCTCCACCAGGCTGACAAATGCCGCATCGCACTCGCCCTGGACCAGAAGATAAATTACTTCGTACGGCAAGTTCTCAGCGTCATATAGGTAACCGGCCAAGTTGGCATAATAGATAAGGGCCCTCTGCAGTAAGCTGTCCGAGCTTTGCCATAGCCAACAAGGCATTAATCGGCAAAGGTGCGCGAGAAAGAGTTGTATGTTCTGTTAGTAAATGCGAAGTCTGTTGCGAAGTTCATCACATTCTTCTTCAAACTTCTTGCGCGCCGCCGCAAGCCGCTCGAGAGAGCCGGCGAATAATCCGGCTTTTAGTCCGGCCCAGTTTTCGCCACCCTGGTCTATTTCTTCGTAGAGCCGCTGAAGTTCGGTTTTCTTGTAATCGTAGAGTTTGCGATCATTCCATAAGTATCTACCTACAAACCATCCGTAGGCCGAGTATTTCAGATCCGCCTGTACGTCGAGCCTGACAAGTGTCCAGAGATACTCAAAACGATTGAAGCATTGCTCAAACGACGCATCGCGCGGCAGGGTATCCTTCAGCGGCTCACGCAATGTTCGAAATAGATAATCGTTAACGGGGGTGTAATTTCTTTGGCCTGGATTGATGACTCGCTGTGCAGCGTCAGGATCGATGATCTCATCACCAACCAGTGCGATAGCCAGTGGCTCATCAGTATGGAAACTGAAGTTTTGGCGATGCGATTTCAAGAGTATCGCGGCAACGTTCTCATATCTCTTGGCCGCCACAGCCGCAATGCCGCAGCCATACGCGAGAAGCAATGCAGGATAGTGTTGAAGATTTAAGTACGAAGTAATCCCACTCATGACGCGCTTGCGGTCCGCTACAACGCTCAAGGAGTTAGACCAAATCGACTCGTATGTGGGTCCACCGTCGTATCCGCCTGTTATGAAGAGCGCAAGCAGCGTTTCGGTTAACGCCTCGTATTCCTTCATCCGGGCGATAATGTCATCGTAAGTGGTATTTGCGACTTCGGTGGGGAACCGTTCAGGGTCACATCCCGCGACGAGCTTTCTTGTTTCGTCGAAGATCAGATCACGAGCTCTAATTCGATAACGCTCCTCGGAAAGGTAGCGCTTCAACGTGGCCACCGCAACCGGCGCCGACAACGGATGTTGGCCTTTAATCTGTTCGAGGGAGTGTACTTTTTCTGACAGCGTCTGGAACAACTCATCCGCTCCTTCAATGCGCACCACAGTTGCCCTTCGGCGAGAGATTAAACCAGCTGCTTGCTCCTCCGGTTCACCCTTAGCGGCCCAAAACGTCGTGAACCGATGGTTTGGGGATCGCTCAATAGCACCTCGTAGTGCTGTGTCCCAGACGGCAGACCACCCCACTACCAACAAGCCGTATTCGTGTCGAAGATCTGATCCAACAACCGATTCAAGCGTTCATCATATTCGGCTAGTTCCGATGGCGTATTCCTGAGCCTGGTATCAAGGTAATCGCCATGAACCTTAACCAGAGTACAAGCACAGTGGGCTAACGGGCGGACTCCCAAGACGTGATCAGCAGAACTGATCACCGTCGGGACCACACCTGCGTCGTCTAACGCTTTCTCAATCAACCTGTCAAAATTTGGAGTAACTATTACTTTGACGTACCCACGCTTTACCAGATCCGCAATCGCATGGTGCGCCTGAGTTGGCACTTTAATGCGTTCCTCGAGTTCCATTGGATTTGGTTCGAAGTAGCTTCTTAAGAGCTGCTGACGTTCGGATGGCGTCTTTGCAAGTTCGTCGAGCAGTTGCGAATAGTCTGGCTCCTTGCCGAACTTCTCCCGGTACCATTTGTCTGGTTGTGGCTCACAGTCTTCGTTCATAAGCAGAGCGATTTTTCGTGTCAGATCGAGAACGACTTCCCATCCCGTTGGGATGCCGGCCGATCGTGAAAGGCCAGAACCAACCAGTAGAGCGTACACGCCGGGATCGGATTGAATTGAGATCGACAGAGACAGTATGGGATCAAGCATAAAACCTTTTCGTCACGAACGAATTTTCTGGACCATCGTTAGCGTCGGGAGTTGAGATTCTAGCGAGCCTTCAAATAATAATCGACTCAGGGAGAGGCTTAATGTTGACACATATCGTAGGTTCCGTGTACGCCTGCCGGTTGCCGCGATGTTTTACATGGCGACCATCGGGTAGCGGTAAAGTCCCAAAACGTTGGGGAAAGATGATGGAATTGTAGATACGACGCAGAACAGCCGTAAGAGAGTTTGGCAAATAGAAATATTTTACAGGAACTTAAGGATCAACAAGTCCAAGTGTTTTGCAAAAAAGCGCAATGCGATCGAAAGGGCCATCCCCAACACGAGCCTTAAACTTGTAGTGTAGACATCTATCTTTGCTACACAACAAAGGAGTGTGGATTCCCTTTGCTAAGGTAAAAGAAGAGTTAGGGTTGGTCCAGAAGGCAGCTACTAAATACAAATGCCGAAACTGTAGCCCAATCTTGTATGATTTGCTTGCAGTATCCCGGGACATTTCCGATCTCGACGCCGATTCCGTGCGGCTAAATAATGGCCAATGCCTCGTTACATAATAGGAGTACTGTTCGACAAAGCCCGACTGCATTGCAAACACACCAACCCCGGATGCAGGTCTGCCACCGTCTCCAGTTAGCGCTTCGATGTGTTCGGATGGAGGAGGCTGGTTCAGGAGCGATGTCAGGCTGGTGAGATATGCAGTCTTGACTCCCCACTTAACCAAGATTTCTAGCTCTTGGGTTGATAGAGATGCGAGTGATCTATCCTGATCAATAAGTGGTGTGACTATACCTTTTGCGGTGGACTCTAATCGACTCATCCATCCATTGTTACACGTGCGACAGACATGACCTTGAACGAAATTGAATGTCGAATGAATACGAGGAGACCTTGTGAGATCATCAGTTGCGGAACTCGCGACACCCTGAAATAACAAATCGTCCTCAGGCAGTTCCAGATGCTCCAATAGCCACTTTGGAGTTACATGTTCTTTCGAAAGAGTTGCACCTCCAGAAGCACCACAGAAGACGCAGCCATTGCTCATTCCGCAAATTAAACTCTCCTTCGATCGTTTAGAATCAAATTCTCTCCAACTTGGGTGCAAATCGGTATGCCGACTCGCAAGAATGGTGGCCCCAGAGCGATTCGAACGCGCGATCTTCCGCTTAGGGCATACGTTGCATATTGTGCTTGAAGTGCTCAGTTTGTAAAGAACTGCGGTGGCCTTATTTCAATGTGCGTTGCAAAAAGCGAACTCTGAGATAACACGTCGTTAGGACAGTTACTATCTAAAAAACACTTCTTTATAGAGTTTCAATCCGCATTGATCGCCAACGGGTACCTCACCCAGCACAACAAATGGAAAGGGCGTTGAAGAGGCTGATCTCCGGATGCGATAATATCCGCATCTACCGCGTTTGCCAGGCGTGCCGCAATCGCTCGGTAAATGTGGGCGGGATTCCACCGGTGATGGTTTCAGACTTCTACACAGGTTTGATCGTCTGGTGTTTCAAGTCTTTGTGCGCTAGTTGAGTAGATGTGCGCCACGTTTGTGCAAGGTTACGCACTTTCGAAGGCAGTTTGATCTTTGACTATTGCCGATCATCGATCCCGCATAAACATTGATGAAGAATTACTTTTCGGCTGATGAAGCTTCCCAAAGTGTGATACTTCAGGTTGTAAAATGACCGTTGCTCGGAATCCAGTAGTTAAGCTCCACCTGCTGTTATGGTTACTATGTCAGGAGTTGTTAGTTAATCGAACCGATCTCGGAATTGAAACAGGCTGCCGTAGTGGAGCGCATCGCTGTTCCGCTTCTCGATGTGTGGTGAGGTAATCGAACCGTCCTCGGAATTGAAACTTCCATTTCGTACGCTCGTTACCCATTTTCTGAAGCCGTGCTTCGGGCTGTGAGTTAATCGAACCAATCTCGGAATTGAAACACTGGACGCGGGTCCACAAGGTACGCTCCGTCTGGTCTGTTGTGAGAGTTAATCGAACCGATTTCGGAATTGAAACATGGAGCCGTCGGTATTGTTACCTGTGCTCTCTTCCTGCGGTTGTGAGTTAATCGAACCGTTCTCGGAATTGAAACTTCTGAATTTCCGGAGAAGATGGATAACTGTTGACGTTGTGAGTTAATCGGACCGTTCTCGGAATTGAAACAATGGCGCTATGGCGAACAGGGCCGCCGCGTAAAGAGTTGTGAGTTAATAGAACGGATCTCGGATTGCAACTAGCGGAAAGCTCAGAACGTTGTTCTGAAACATCTCGTTATGAGTTAATCGACCCGATCTCGGAATTGAAACGGTTGAGGAACTTCCGCAACAGGGCGGTCCATCAAAGTTGTGACTTAATCGCTCCTACCGAGGTTTGATCGTCCGGTGTTTCAAGTCCTTTGTGGTTTGGTAGCTGTGAGCGACGTTGGTGCAAGGTTACGCCGCTTTCGAGGGCAGTTGAACCCTTTAATCTGTCGTCTGACTATTGCCGATCATCGATCCCGCATAAACATTGGTGAAGATCCACTTTTCGGCTAATGAAGCTTCCCAAAGTGTGATACTTTCAGGTTGTAAAAATAACCGATGCTCGGAATCTAGTAGTTGAGCTCTCCCCGGTGTAATGGTTACCGCGGCAGGGTTTGTGAGTTAATCGAACCGATCTCGGAATTGAAACGCGAATAACCAGTTGCCGGTTTCAGCTTTGGTGATGTAGTTGTTGTGAGTTAATCGAACCGATCTCGGAATTGAAACGCGAATAACCAGTTGCCGGTTTCAGCTTTGGTGATGTAGTTGTTGTGAGTTAATCGAACCGATCTCGGAATTGAAACTCTCGGAAGCTTTGTTCCGCGGCATGGAAGCCTGCCTGTAGGTTGTGAGCTAATCGAACCGATCTCGGAATTGAAACACCACACCCCCCATCCAGACATGTATCAAAGGCTTTCTGAATGCAGTTGTGAGTTAACCGAACCGATCCCGGAATTGAAGCCACAGCGTGATTGTTTTCGATCACACCCATCTGCACGATTGGTTGTGAGTTAATCGAACCGCTCTCGGAATTGAAACCATGACGACAAGTCCAAAGCAGAAAGAACAAAGAGCACAATTGGTTTGTGAGTTAATCGAACCGATCTGAATTGAAACTTGGTTTCGAAACGAACGGTAGAACTGCCTCGACTCACAAAAGGTCGAATTCCGGCCAACAACGGCTGTAAGCGCTTGCCGCAAATGTAGTCAATGAGTCGCCACAGTCTCAGTAACGATGTTTGTACCTTCTCATCATAGCACCGCTCTTTGTGCGCAACTGCGCTCCACCACGACGATCGTTTGTTTATCTGTGGGCAGAAGTTGTGAGTTAATCGAACCGCTCTCGGAATTGAAACAAATGTGTATCAAACGTGGTCGTGATGTCGGTGATGATTGTTGTGAGTTAATCGAACCGATCCCGGAATCGAAACCCGTAGAAGATCAGCGACAGGCAGTAAAAGCTCATGTAGACGGTTGTGCTTTGATCGAACCGATCGCGGAATTGAAACACATGCTCTGGCTGAAAGATGATTTCACCACTCTTTGTCAATTAATCGAACCGATCGTGGAATTGAAATTCACCGAAGTGAAACTGTTGGACTGACAGCGTTTCTTTGGAGTTATGAGTTAATCCAACCCCTTTCGGAATTGAAACTGCTTGATACCGGGGAGTAAGATCAGCCGTAGTTCTCCCTTGCTGTTGTGAGTTAATCGAACCGACCTCGGAATTGAAACCTGACAGGCTCATAATCGATGACTTTGAACTCGTTGTTGGTTAATCGAACCGATCTCCCAATTAAGACTTCGGACCGTAGCCCTCGTCGGTGAAGTAATAGTTCGTCGGTTAATCAAACCGATCTCGGAATTGAAACGTATCAATTCTCGCCGCATATACAGTACCTATCGGCATCGGCGTTGTGAGTTAATCGAACCGATATCGGAATTGAAACATGTCGGAGCTTGTCGCTGAGTTAATGGCCTGAACCATCTGTTGTGAGTTAATCGTGCCGATCTCGGAATTGAAACTAAATCGCGACCATAGGACACACCGTTGCGTCGTTCTCGAGTTGTGAGTTAATCGAATCGATCTTGGAATTGAAACAACGAGGTGCAGCGGCTTGCCTTTAAGCTGGGGCAGTGTTGTGAGTCAATCGAGCCGATCTCGGAATGAAACACAGCGATGGTTGCAGTTTGTCGCTGCGCGTTAATTTGGGCGTTATGAGTTAATCGAACCGATGTCGGAATTGAAACTTAGTCACTATCCACATTGGGACAAAGTGAACAGCGAAGTGTTGTGAGTTAATCGAACCGATTTCGGAATTGAAACGACCTCATGGATGGGGAAAGCGACCTCGGCGCGCTTCAGTTGTGAGTTACCGATCTCGGAATTGAAACTTGACCTCGTTGAGAAGCTTGTCGCAACAGGCCACTTCCGGGTTGTGAGTTAATCGAACCGATCTCGGAATTGAAACGTGTTCTCTCCTTGATATCTGTAAAGTAAACTGCGTCTGTAGTTGTGAGTAATCAATCTTCTTTTAGCCGCAGATGAACGCCTATCGTTGTGATTCAATCGAACCAGCTTGGAATTGAAACAGCGTACAATCCGCCTCTTCCCGGTCCATAATCTCCAGGTTGTGAGTTAATCGAACCGAGCTCGGAATTGAACGGGGTGATGGTACAACCATCCTCGCGGATGATTTGGTAAGTTGTGAATAAGTCGAACCGATCTCGGAATTGAAAATCGCAGTGTTGAACGGGAACTGCAAGAACTGTCCTGGTTGTGGGTTAATCGAACCGATCTTCGAAATTGAAACTTTTCATAGCTACGGAATGAGTCATGCACGTAACATTCAAGTTGTGAGTTAGTCGAACCGATCTCGGAATTGAAACTTGTGACTGAAGTACTGCAGGTGTATATAGGGTAGTTTCTTGGGACGTTGTGAGTTAATCGAACCGATCTCGGAATTGAAACGGAGTGACGTCGCTTTGTCTTGCTAGTCAGCTCCTTATTTGTGTGTGAGTTAATCGAACCGGAATTGAAACATCTGGCCACCTACCTGGGCACGCAACGCCCTGCTCGTTGTGAGTTAATCAAACCGATCTCGGAATTGAAACGTGGCTTTGATCAGGTTGAGTAGAGATTGCCGTAGTGCTTGGTGTGAGTTAATCGAACCGATCTCGGAATTGAAACTCTGTTTCCTTGGTAATCCGGATCTTAACGTTCTCTTCAGTTGTGAGTTAGTCAAACCGATCTCGGAATTGAAACGCGTTAACAGTTAGTACTGCTACCAAGCAGCATAGCATCGGTTGTGAGTTAATCGAACCGAGCTCGGAATGAAAATGGATTTTCGAAACGAGCCGGAGAAGGCTTCCACTCACAAAGGTCGAGTTCGGGCGACAATAGTGCTTGCCTCAAATCTAGTCAATAAGAAGCCACCGTTTCAGCAACGCTGTTTGTATCTTGTGATCATAACAACGAGCGCGCTTTCCCTCGGGGGTTACCCAAAACCGGCCATGTAAGGTCACCTCAAAACCGGCCATATAGAAGAAGTCGCCCGGGACGTTGACGACGCATGCAGGGCCAGTAGCCTGCAGCGTCATGAGCAACGTATTGAGCGACGATAAACGACAACAAATAATCGCTTTAGGTAGGCTCGGCTGGTCCTTGCGCCGCATCGAGCAAGCCACTGGTGTGCGCCGCGAGACGGCGAGCGCCTATCTCAAGGCCGCGGGCGTCCTGGTAAGAGCACCCGGCTGGGAAAGAGCAAAACCGGCCATAGAGGTGGCCACCGACTCTGAGCCGAAAAACGCTGACAAAGGAGCCAACAATCAGGCCGCCAAAGACGCAAAACCGGCCATGCAGGTGACCACTGACTTTTGCCTCAACAAGTCAGCGAGCAAGCCGCCGCCAACAGCGACCACACTCAGCAATTGTGAGCCGTATCGCGAGTTCATTCAGGAGTCGTTAGGTCGTGGCCGGAATGCGACTGCAATCTACCAGGACCTGGTTACCGACTTCGGCTTCGCGCACAGCTATCAAAGCGTAAAACGCTTCGTCAACAAACTGCAGCCACCAGAACTGAAGCCAGCGCGCGCGGTGATCATCACGGAGCCAGGTGAGGAAGCCCAGGTGGATTACGGCACTGGACCATGGGTTCGTGATCCGGAGAGCGGCAAGTACCGACGCACGCGTCTGTTTGTGATGACGCTCGGCTACAGTCGCAAGTGCGTGCGTCTGCTCACCTTTCGTTCCAGTAGTCGCATCTGGGCTGAGCTACATGAGAAAGCTTTCCGTCGTCTCGGTGGTAGCGTGCGTGTCGTTGTACTCGACAATCTGCGCGAAGGGGTCTTGAAGCCGGATATTCATGACCCGACGCTCAATCCACTCTATCGTGATGTGTTAGCTCACTACGGCGCTGTGGCCCTACCGTGTCGCGTTAGGGATCCTGATCGCAAAGGCAAAGTTGAAGCTGGCGTGGGCCATGCCAAGAAAACGCCACTCAAAGGTCAACGCTTCGAGAGTCTGGAGGCAGCGCAGGCTTATCTCGATCGTTGGGAGACAAACTGGGCCGACACCCGCATTCACGGCACCACCAAACGACAAGTGGCGGCGATGTTTGCCGAGGAGCGTACGCACTTGTTGCCACTGCCACTCGAACCTTTTCGCTTCTATGAATATGGACAACGGGTAGTGAACCTTGATGGCTGCGTGGAAGTAGCAGCGGCTTACTACAGCGCACCGCCAGGCTGGATCGGGCGGCGACTCCCGGTGCAATGGGACGGTCTCTACGTGCGTTTGCTCCATCCGCAAAGTGGTCAACTCTTACGCGAGCACCTGCGCCAGAAACGCGGTTGGCATCGCATTCAGGAAGAAGATCGCTCACCACGCACGCCCTCATCAACACGGCAACTGCTGGAGCGCGCTAATCGTGCCGGCGACAATATCGGCAAGCTTTGTCAGGCGATCCATCAACACCAGGGGCAGATGGGTGTGCGGCGCATTCTGGGTGTGCTCTCACTAGCCAAGCGGTTTGGCCCAGTCAGAGTCGAAGAAGCGTGTACTGAAGCACTCAAACTCGGCGTGCGGGAGTACCACTTTGTGAAGCGTTACCTCGAGCGACAACCAGCCCTCCCGCTTACTCTGCAACAAGTTGATCCACTGATCCGTGAGCTCCAGCAGTATCGCGACGTCATTCAACTAAGAATAAAGGAGTCGGAAGCTACATGAATCTGATTGAGTTACACCAGGCTTTAAAACAACTACGTCTCAGCGGCATGGCCACTGTACTGGAAACACGACTGCAACAAGCACAAGCCGAAGCGATGGCGCCTATTGATCTCATCTCCTGTTTAGTGACTGATGAACTGACCCTTCGTGGTGACCGCTTATTGGAACGACGCCGCAAACAAGCTGGCTTTCGCGACTCACTCAAGACACTCGACAACTTCGACTTCAGCTTCAACAAAAAGATGAATCGCAGTTTGCTCTTCGAGTTGGCCAGCGGCAACTTTGTTAACCGGCGGGAAGATGTGCTCTTCCTTGGACCACCGGGCTCGGGTAAGAGTCATCTGGCCCAAGCCATTGGCCAGGCGGTCATTCAACAAGGTTATCGCGTGCTCTATCGAGAAACGCACTTACTCCTGGACGAACTGACCGAGGCGAGCATCGATGGTTCGCGCAAAGAGTTCATTGAAAGTGTCGTGGCCTGGCCTTTTCTGATCATTGATGATCTCGGCATGCGGAAGTTGCCCCTAACAGCGGCCGAAGACCTCCTGGAGATCATCATGCGCCGTTATGAACGCGCCAGCACGCTCGTGACTTCCAATCGGCCGGTTGAAGACTGGGGCAAACTGTTGGGTGATGCGGCCGCGGTCACGGCCATGCTCGATCGCTTGCTGCATCATGGACATGTCCTGAGGTTTGGTCCACGCAGCTGGCGCACTAAATCGGAACTCGTGACGGCTTAAGATAGGAAATAAGGATGGACAAACTCTTCGTGAACGCGTAAAAAAAACCACTCGTCCCGGCCGCACCTCTATGGCCGGTTTTCAAGTGACCTTACATGGCCGCTTTTCAAGTGACCGCCGAGGGCGCTTTCTTTTAGGGCTCGACTTGCGCTCCACCACGACGATCGTCAATCCGCTTCGATCGCTAGTGTCTTCCTCACAATGTCCTACTGCTTAAACAAGAAGTGCACGAGTTTCAATCCCTTTTGATCGCGGCTGTCCCCCGGAAGGCTAATCCTCATGAGTGACAGCAATCACAACGCCAATTCAAATTGAGCGCGAAGTATTTCCCACAAGTAAAGAGAGGGTTTCATATCAAACAATCATAGCTAGCGCTTTAATCCGCTTTGATCGCGAAGTGTTTCCTCACCTGACTGATGAGAACAGTGCAGCGAGTCCGTATAGACGTTTCAATCCGTTTTAAGCGCGAAGTGTTTCCTCACCTTGTCACACGCTCTTTCAGTTCAAAGTGCGCACAGAGTTCCAATCCGCTTTGATAGCGAAGGTCTTCCTCACCTAGAGAAAAGAGTGGCCATTAGGCAGCGACGACAATGTTTCAATCCGCTTTGATAGCGAGTATCTGCCTCACGCTACGGAATCGGTCATAGCCCACAGGAAAGAGTTTCAATCCGCCTGATCGCGAAGGTCTTCTTCACTCACGAGATATGACTTCGTAGAGCGGGCGCCGAACGAGTTTCAATCCGCTCTGATCGAGAAGGTCTTCCTTCTCTCATAGGCAGAAAGTCCGAGTGAACAGTTTTGTTTTGATCGGTGACTTCCTCACCGGGTCTCAGGCTTTCGCGGCATTCATTGATTCAAAGCTTCAATCCGCTTTGATCGCGAAGGTGTGTCTCACACCGTAAAAACCAAATATGGCTCGCGGAACATGGAAAGGTTTCAATCCGCTTTGTTCTAAAGACCTTAACAAAGTAAGGCAGTGCGAACTAACAGGTAACTTTGTACCGTCTTGCTTGGCCGTCTGCCCCGTATCCAAGTTTTTGTTTGATTGTCTATTTGAGTTCAAGAGAGCGGAAACAATTTGCCGAAGAGATTTCGCCAAGCCTGCAGCGCATCGCCGTTGCGGCCTTCGCGCTCGAGCCGGATCGCACTGGCGGCCAGTCGTTCCGCATCCAGCAGAGCCTGTCTTGCAGCGTTGCGCTCACTCGCATTCATGCTGTCACTCACGTCCGGCCCAAGGCCGGCGGGGTCGGGCCAATCCTCGCGAATGCGGTCAGCAAGGGTATAGAAGAATGCCTGCATTTCCCGGCTATAGATGCCACCCCAGGGAGGGTATAGTACCTGAAGCGCCATTACCTCGATGAGGAATGAGGGACGAATCGGCTTACCCTGTTGCCGGTTCCACGACTTCATCATCCGAACGAGACCTTTCCATTCGCCGTCGTAAGCATCGTTTGCCTCGACAGCCTTGTCATAGTGGACACGTGGATCAGTCTTCGTCCATCCGGAAGAAGTCGCGGTGTCGGTAATTTCATAATAGTCGTCCTTCGTGAACGCAGGAACGACATCAAAGCTCATCACCTTCTCACCTGTCTCACCACTCTCGTCTTCTTTGACACCAAAGTCGACTGAGACCGAACGGCGCTGGCAAGAAACGCAGCTGGCACCATATTTCCTGGCAAGTGTCTTTTCAAAAGCCTTTAATAATATCGACGGATCCTTCTCACGGTAGTGCCGTTCCTTTTGTCCCAGTACGCAGAAGATGTCAACGTCTTTGAGGGGCTTGGTCTTTGTCCAGCGCCGATAAGAACCGGTAAGAAAATCGTGTTCGATATCGAAGTCTTCCTGCATCAGACTGCGAATCTCTTTTTGCCTGCATGACGCATCTTGCTGTTCCTTATCGGTGAGTTCGAGCCGGCTGCGAAACTTTCTGAATGCATCTTGAACAGTGAGCATTTACTAAACCTTCCTCCAATATCCGGTGCCTGAACTGAGGCCGCTTCCGTCAATGGTTGTGCCGATGCTTTGTTTGACGAAACCACTGGTGGAGCGCAAGGTAGTCGACGCCCACCCGTTTACGTCAGGCCGACCATCTTTTGTGCTGGTCACGATCCTATACTCACAGTCGCTGGGCCAGAGTCCCTGCTTTTGAATGTGGTACTTGATTGCCTCGGGGTCCTGCCAAAATGTACCGTCTCCCTGAAAGCTATAGTGAATCTCAAAATCCCAGCGCCCGACTAACCCATCTGTCTTGGGGTTGTAGACCTCAAGATGCACTTGTTCTAAATCATGCGTGGCAAGCCAGGTGCTTAGTCCTAGCTCTAAGACTGTCCACTGGTCTGCCAGTTTCGCAGGATTGAGTCCGCTGAGCCGGACGATATTCTTAATCGACGTCAATAGCTTGTCCGTAACATAGGTTACGGATTGAGTGTAGGTGTTGACCGAGACAACCGTGCTCATGAGTTGAAAAAGGTCTCACGATCTATCTCGTACGCAGATGGATCGCTACGACTCTTCGAGTCCTCTCTATCATCAACATCTTCATCGACTGCACGTGCTGCGATGCGGCTCGATTTGTTTTTCAATGCATCACGTACCCAATCTAGATCGTCCGGCGGGCACGGGAGTGACATCCGCCAATCCCCTTCGGTAGGGACAAAAGCGAATGCCGACTCGCTGGCGCCCTCACCGGAAATTGCTGTGTCCCCGTACAAACAATAGAGACGGACGCGTGGTCCTGAGCCGAAGACAACTCCAGGCGTCCCGTCGAATGCCTCATCGGCAATTAGATTGCTGGCAATTCCTGAGACACTCTCAAGCTCTTTCCGGGCCTCACTGTTCTGGTCCGGCGCGAGAAGATTCACCATTACTGCCCACGCTTCGGAGGCGGGGCGGGCAGGAGTGGCAATGATGCGTCTGGCAACTACTGTCATGGGTGCGTCTTTTTGTTAAGCTTCAATTCGTTATGAGCATCCTCTGCGGCCCGAACTAAATCAGCAGCCGTCAGACGACTCGGGTCGAATGCGGTCTCTTTACTCAGCGCACAAGCGGCGGGCACCAGCTTCCTGATGCGCCGGCCGTCCAATCCAATACACAACTCAGCCGCCTTCCGAAGTTGCGGATCTGATAGAAGTTTTTTCAGGCTTGGAAAAGCTGCGGATAGTTCCTCGACCGCATCGACCAGAATCGCCCTGCACGCCTCGCGTCCAGGCATATCCACGTTGAGGATTACGTCTGCGCGAGAGAGAAATGCTTCATCGATTGCTGCGGGGAAGTTGCTGGTGGCGATAAAGAGCAGCTCGCGATGGTTGTCGGCCAGATGATCGATCTGCGCGAGCACGGCATCCGTGGCGCGATGAACGTCCACGGGGTTAGCTTCCATGCTCATCCTTGAACGTGCGGGAGCTAACGTTTCCACCTCGTCAAGGAGGACGATCACAGGTCCGGCTGCCACGTATTCCGCGACCGTCGTGCCAAAAAGATGAGTTACTGCCTGCTGACTCTTGCCTAGTGAGTGACTCGCCAGAGCATGCGGTTCTACCTCCAGGTACAAGAAGTCCTTCTTCCTGAAGTTTCTGGCGGTCTGTGAAGCGAGACCACGGCCGAGCGAGGTTTTGCCTGTTCCTGGTGGTCCTACGAGAAGCATAACGCCATGAAGTGGAATTCGTGCGCGCTTGACGCGAGCACGCAGCGTGAAGTTGAGCACAGCATGCGCCTGCAAACGATCTTTCTTGTCCTGATCGAGAACAACCGACTTCCAGAGGAAGTCGAAATCGTCATCGGGCAGGTCGCGAGTGCTCAAAACCCCTGTTTGATCAACCGGTTTCAGTCTACCTTGATGTTTTGCCTTGAGCATCGTTTCTTCCCACAAACACCACCTGTTTATTCGATCTAATGCTTATCTTTGCCGAAGTCTTTGCTACCTTCGAGAAGCACTTTCCAGGGGACACCTTTCAAAGATAGTTCGTCTCCCTTTCCGCTATGCTGTGAAAGAGAAAACGTTACAGATCGAGCGACACTGTAATGTTTGCGAGCTGGAGTCATGTATGGTCGAAAGGCCCATACTACTTCCGAGGAGACAAAGGCATGGCAGGAGGTCCCGTAGTTACTAAAGGTGCAAGCCAGTTACCAAAAACTAAATCTAAAACCAAGACACGGGCCGGTGGCCCCGTAGTTACCAAAGGCGGAAGCCAGTCAAAAGAGAGGAAAAAGAAGCAGCCCAGTCCTAAGAAGAAAGCTCCTAAACCCAGCAAACGGAGAGGTCGAAAACAGTAACTAGTTTTCAACCTGGATTACTGTCTAAAAGCAAGAACTAAAAAGCACAAAGGCCCAATGTCTTTGCGAAGACATCTGCGCTTTTTGTGCTTATTTGCTTTGCAACCCTGATAACCCCCTGTCTTCAAAAGAATTGAAGTCTTAACCTCATTCGTGTTAGATACGTCTCGCCAATAAAGTCCTCGGTCGCTTCTAATCCACTTACCGAGGAGGAAGCTTCTACTTGGATGTATGTTCGCACACTCGCGCTCCGGCTCTTGGAGGCATCGGCCCTTTCGAACTGATACAGCAATGATTCTCACTTCTCGCGCAGGTCTTCGCCATTGCATCCTTCGCTTTGGATTGGTGTTTGCGCTCCTGGTTTTCACGGGTACTACAGACCGAGTCATTCTCTCGCGAGCTCAATCTGAACAATCGAGCATTCCCTTGCTAACGAAGTCGACCACGATAACGAAGCAAATCTCAAAAGAATCTCCCCACCGGGTTGAAATCGAGATGAGGGCCAATGAGTACGTCACAATAGTTCTCAGAAAAGGTGACTTGAAATTAGCCGCCCAGGTGTTTGGGCCAGAGGAGAAACCTCTGGGCGAGTTTGTCAGTGTCAGGTATGAACCACTTTATGTTTGTTTTCTCTCGAAACAGCAGGGAAAACATCGATTGGAGATTCGTTCGCTGGAACAAACCAATTCCTCCACGCCTTACGATCTTGAGGTAGAAACGCACGGACTACCGACTGGAGACGATCTCAAAGTCATGGAGGCGCGAAAGTTAATGATGGAGGCCGGCAGGCTGAGGGCAGAATGGAGGGAGTCGGCCATCAAAGAAGCCAGCTTGAAATATTCCAGTGCACTGAAAGTCTGGCAAGAAGTCGGCCGCCCTGAAGAAACAGCTAAGACATTCGAAGAGTTGGGCGATACACACTTCCTGCTCAGTGAATATCGCACAGCTCAAGAAAACTATCTGCAAGCTTCCAGAACATTCAGGGCTTCCGACCGCAAGTCAAGAATTCAAGCACTCAACAAAGCCAGCTACGTCGACATATACCTTGGCCAAAGCCGCAGGGCTCTCGAATCCTCGACCGGAGTATTGAGGTATTACGCTCGCTCACGTTCACGCGGTACGGATGCTCACGAGCAACGTCATGAAGCCGAAGCTGAGAACACTGCGGGCGAAGCCAGTTATTCGCTCGGCCGTCTACGTCAATCGATCGAGTTCTTCACCCGTGCCCTGGGTCTCTGGAAACATTCAAACGATAGAGGCGGGCAGGCTTTGGCAAACTCGAACCTGGGATATACCTATTTAGACCGCGGAGATTTGTCCAAGGCTCGAGAATGCTTTGCGACCGCGCTTGGCTTATGGCGTGAGACCGGTGATCAACGTGGCGAGGCATTAACGTTGACCGCCCAGGGGACAATTCACTCTTTTCTGGGTGAGAAGCAAACTGCCCTCGACGAGCATCTTCAAGCAATGAAACTCTTGCACGCGATCGGTGATCGAGCGGGAGAAGCCGTAACCCGCAACAGCATTGGGTATCTATACGAAGAACTGAACGAGCCGCATACCGCATTAGACAATTACGAACACGCGCTCCAGATCTATCAGCAGATCGGAAATCGCCACTTTGAGGCGGTAACCAGATATTACCTGGGCGGGGTAAAGATGACCCTCGGCAATAAACAAGAGGCCTTGAACTATTTCAAGGAAAGCCTTGTATTAAGCCGGCTGGTGGGACAAAGCCGCGTTACCGCGTACGCTCTTTCCGCCATTGGCGCATCTCGAAGCACTGAGGGATACAATGATGAGGCATTGCGCTCGTTAAACCAGGCGCTGGCGGTTTATCGGAATGTTGGAGACCGCCGCGGTCAAGCGATCGCGTTGAACGAGATAGGACGCATCTACCACTCTTTGGGGCAAACAAAAAGAGCTCTTGCTTATTACCGGCGAGCTTTGCCTTTTACGAGGGCCGCCGGCGATCTCAGCAACGAATCAACCACTCTTTACCAAATGGCGTTGGCAACGCGCGACTCAGGGCCTCTAGATGATGCGCTCCAGTATATTAAGGACGCAATCAAGGCCAGTGAATCGCTGCGCGCCCAGATTGTCAGTCCTGAGTTACGAGCTTCATATTTCGCGTCAGTCAATAAGTATTCCGAGCTTCATATCAACCTCCTAATGAAGCCCGACAAACTGCAGCCTGAGAAACGTCTAGCGCAATCAGCGTTCGAGGCCAGTGAAAGGGCGCGAGCCCGGGCATTGTTGGAGATCATCAGCGAGGCCAGCGCAAAGATTCGCGGGGATGCCGATCCTGATTTGTTGGAACGCGAGCGATCGCTACAAGAGCAACTCAGTGCAAAAGCAGCGTACCAGATGCGAGTCGGAACCGCGGACAAAAAAGAGATTGAGACAACCGAAAAAGAAATTCGCGAGCTTACTGCCTCCTACCAGCAGATCCAAACAGAAATAAAACAAAAGAGTCCTCGATATGCCAGCCTCGTGCAACCCCAACCTTTAAAGCTCGCCGAGATCCAGGACCAATTGCGCGATCCGGACACGTTGTTGCTCGAATACTCTCTTGGAGACGAAGTGAGCTACTTGTGGGCTGTTTCATCCGATTCTTTTCACGCGTTTGAATTACCCAAAGGCGACCTCATTGAAGCAACGGCTCGCGACGTCTCCAAACTGCTCACGGCTCGCCAAAGGCTCGCTGAAACTGGAGCGGCTGACTATGAGGAGCAAGCCGCGAGCAGTGACCAGGAGTACTGGCGTCAAGCGGCGATACTGAGCGACATGGTGCTGAAGCCGGTGTCTCAGTTGCTCGGCCGAAAGAGACTGCTGGTAGTTGCCGATGGAGCATTGCAACAAGTGCCTTTCGATGCGTTGCCGGATCCTGCTGCCGGGTTCCACCAGGACGAAGGAATTAACCAGGAACCGATCCCTCTGTTTTTGAATCATGAAGTCGTCACTTTGGCTTCCGGTTCTATTTTGGCCGTCATTCGCACCGGTAAGCCGACCAATGCAGAAAGCAAACTGGTAGCCGTACTGGCGGATCCTGTCTTTGAAAAAGATGATCCAAGGGTTCGTCTTCCCGGTCAGACGGTCGTGGATGCGTCGTCCAGTGTTCCTGACCAGAGTAAATACAACGCGGTGCGTGACATCGTGGCCCCCGGCGAAACCGGTCTGCGCAGACTGCTGGCAACAAGGCAAGAAGCCAAGGCTATTATGGAGGTTACCCCGCAAGGACAGGGCTTGACCGCGATGGACTTTGACGCTTCCACTTCGCTCATCAGCAGTGGTGAATTGGAACGATTTAAAATCATTCATTTCGCTACTCATGGTGTCGTCAATACAGAACATCCTGAGCTATCGGGAGTGGTGCTTTCATTGGTGAACGATAAAGGCGAGAGCGAAAATGGCTTTCTGCAGCTTCACGATATCTACAATCTCGACCTTGCGCAGGCGCAGTTGGTGGTGCTTAGCGCCTGCCGTACTGGATTGGGCAAAGAGGTGAGAGGCGAAGGTGTAATGGGTTTGACCCGCGGTTTCATGTACGCCGGTTCAGAAAGCGTGATTGCAAGTTTGTGGAAGGTAGATGATCGCGCGACGGCCGAGTTGATGAAGCACTTTTATCAGGCGATGTTCGAAGACCACCTTACGCCGGCTGCCGCATTGAGGAAAGCGAAAGAGGCAATGTGGCAGCAACCGCGTTGGCACGCGCCGTACTTTTGGGCCGCTTTCGTGCTGCAAGGTGAGTATAGGGATCCCATTGTTGTCCCCAACACAAATCGTTTCAGAAACCATGCATTGATTGCCATGATCGTACTCTCTGTTATCGTAGTAACTATGTTGAAATCGAAATGGCTCCGCAAAAGGTAGCTCATCGCTGCACTTCGATTTCCACCTGGCGCGCCGCCCATAACGCACTCGATCTAGTGGGTACACTTCCCTGACGGGTGCCGGAATCGATCTGATCAATTGCCGAAAGAAACTCTTCAATTTCCTTCGCCGATACACCACGCCTATTTGTCGACTCCGGCTGGTCCAGGGACGGCAGTTCCAGCCAGCGAAAGCTGGTCGGCTCCACCGTGGCAAACACCTTGATTATGTCGATACCAGATTCGTAATCGGGCGGCAGAGTGAACTGAATCGGCAACACTAACTCCCGGCGAGACTCAATAGTTTCGAACTCACCGGCTCTTTTAGGATACATTTGCGCAATGCCCCAATCAGGCTGAAGATCCAGCACGGTGATGTTCAGCACCTCCGGGTATTCGTTTCGCACTCGCAAGAAAACCCACTCGCCGTGTTTCACCACGTACGGGCCCTTGAAGGGCTTTGGCCGAGGCTCTTCTTCAATGGCATAGTTCTTCTGCCAGCCCAAGACGTCGACGATCAGTTTGCGCGATACAAGTGATAGCGGATCGTTGTTGTTAAGCTCGCGGACACTGGCATACCTGGCCAAATGCTCCAGTCGTTGGACCAGTGCAACTCGGACATTCTCGTCATTCGCATGGAGCGGAGGCCTGAGGTTTGGAAACTCATTACCAGCGGGATCGCATATTACGTATTGACCATTATGGTCAATTGCCACTTGGTAGTCACACTCTTCGGGATCTGCCGTGATTTTCAAAAATCCGTTAGGTTGCAGAGCAAAAGTATCGAAGATCTCTTTTGCGTGCGTAGGTTCGGACCCTGAAGCAACCCCGCCGGCGAATTGCAGAAAGACCTGCCGACGCAGACGTAGGTTTCCGACGTCAAGTAATACAGCCTGGCAACCGGGTTCTGGAATACCGGCGGCGCCAAAGCGTTCCAAGATTCTCGCCTCAGATTCAACTGCCCCTGTCTCGGTGACCTCCACCAGGGCAATGCGACGATCGACTTTTGTCAGATCAGTTTCATGTAACTGAAACACATTGAAGCGCGAATGCGGCGCGACACCGTGGGCCTGACCCGCATTCAATGTGACGGTATCGTTAGAACTCACTTTCATTACGGTCACGGCATATTGAGGCAATGATTCCTCAGAGCCAAAGACCACTCGATTTCCCTCTCCCTCAAGCTGCGGCGTTTGAGCTACAAACTGACCATGCACTTTGGCGAGCACCCGATCGTGCAGCATCTTGTAAGTGAACCCAGGGCCGACCTGCTTGAGTGAATCAACCAGCCAGTAACTCAGCGCACCACTGGTCTCGCCTTTCTCAAAAGCATGCTCGTTGGCTTGTTCGTTGGCGCGGCACGCGGCGATCAAAACGAAACCTTGCGGCTCAAGCAGCCAACCACTACCGGCGTCAGCATCCCTTGTACTGATCAGTTTTGATTGAGATTCCCACGCCTCGACGAGTTGCTCCGGTGAAGCTACCAGGCTGTCAGACCGTCGCTTTGTCGTGTCTATGACGCCGATACCTCGAACACCAGGAGCCCGGACCGCCCCGCCTGCATGGCACGTATCAAGCGCGCTGGTAACAATCAATCCGCGATCAACCATTGCCTTTAAGAGGTAGTGAATCTCCGTATCGCGCAGGTAACGTCCTTCGGAATGATCAATGTCCATCGGCACCAGCACTTCATCAATTCCGTCCTTGCCTTTCAGCTTTCGGAATGGTTTTGAGGTCCGAGTGCGGCCGCCATGCCCTGAGTAATGGATAAAAACCTGATCCCCAGATCGAGCAGTCTCTGTGATCTTCCGGAATGCCCGCACGATGTTTTCGTATGTGGGCCATTGAGAAGGAATTTCAGTGGGCTCGTTCTTGCCGTTGTTTGAGGAGGTGAGCTTGACGATGTTCTCGGGAGGCACTCCGAGACGTGTGCGCAGGAAGGTCTCGGTACGAACGATGTCCCGCACACAGCCAAGCAAATTGTTGAAATAGAGGCCGTTGGGAAGCAGGTTTGGCAGGTAATAGTTGATCCCAATTAAGAGAGCGTGCAGATTGGACATTTTCATCGGAACGATCTTCCTATCAGATCGCGTCATTGAATTGCGTTTACGCAACCTATGCACGCCAGGGCAAAACGTTACACGAGTAAGCAGGTGTGTTTGAGGACAGGGTAAGAGGGCCAACACGTAAGTTGGCAGATTGGCCAATTCCGAGATCGGTTCGATTAACTCACAACGGTAGCCCGGTACGTTCGGGACGAGCCCACGAACCAGATGTTTCAATTCCGAGAACGGGTCGATTTAACTCACAACTCGCTTTGTGAGGAGTGGTGTTCTCGGTGATGCTCTTTCAAACACTTGTTTCAATTCCGAGATCGGTTCGATTAACTCACAACATTTAAGCAGGTATACCTTCGTCCTAACGAAGACGTGCAGATCGTTACTGTTTCAAATTCCGAGATCGGTTTGATTCACTCACAACAACTCATGCTGTTCGCTTTCCACAAGGGAATGTTTCAATCGTGACGCTGAGGAGCAAGACTGGAATTCAATTGTCTGGCAAATTATTCTCCCCGGACCATACGAAAGGAGTAATCGTGTATTTCCTCATACGCTCCCGCGGAATTCAATCCGCTCAAGGTAAGCACGTAGTCGTCGGTCCTAAAAGCTCTCGCTGGAACCTGTATGATGATCACCCTGGCGTTGCCCAGGGTTCGAACTACGAGGTTATCAAGGCTGAAAACCTCGTCCAGCCTGCCGTTCTTAAGGGTCGCGCGATAGCGCTGATGCTGACCTGACGGCACAGGCAGTTTAAGCTGCACTGTCTGTATCTCATGCCTGATCGTTAGCGGCACAGCTTTGCCAACCTCCCTTAGACTAAGAGGAACCAACGTAGCCGACAAAACTGAGTTACCTGCTTCAAGCACGTTACTCTGTTGACCATTCAGCCGTTCCAGTTCCTGACGTAACTCTGCTTGCTGATTCCGCCAGCGCCAGGTTTGAAAAGCCACCCATGAACCACCGATCACAATAACGACGAGCAAAGCCCAGGAAAGCTGCACGTACCATTTGCGTGATCGAAAGGCGTCGATGTATCTGCGAAACCAGCTTGTCTCCGGAACCTTCACTGCAGTCAATGGCGGCCTGTCAGCCGCATACTTATTGATGGCCTGGACCAGTCTCAACTTTCGCCTCTGCAGCGGGGCTGAAAGATAGTTATTCAGAAATAATTCTCGCTCGCGACCCTCGAGCGCACCTGCTGCAAACTCTTCAAGCAATTCTTCTTCACTCATAAGGACTTCTTCCTTATAGTCGCGTTCGGTCATGACGCGCTGCTCAACCTGTTGCCGAGCCTCTTCGTCCAGATCGCCCAGCAGGTACTGCCTGATTACTATTTGCTCTTTCTCAAGTTCTTTCATGAAACCCGCACTTGGTGAGAAAAAGCTTTCTCCCCTTCGACAATGCTTTTCTGCTTAATCCGTTTCAGCGGCACCTTTCTGCCGTACACATTCCTCGATGCATTTCTGTAAACCCGCCCGAATTCGGTGCGCCTTCACCCTCAAATTGTTGGGATGAACACCCAGGCGAGTGGCCAGTTTCTTACGCGCATCGATCTTTGGCTCTTCCTGCTGGTGATAAAACAGGATTAGCTCACGATCTGTGGTAGGCAGCGTCCCAAGACACGTATCGAGACAATCGTATTCAGCTTCAAAGTCGCCTGGTTTTTCCACGCGCCCATCTTCAAGCTTGTCCGACTCCGGTAGTTCGACATTGGGTTCCTTCCGGTTCAACTCCAGCATCATCTTTTTAGCAACTCCGTAGAAGTACAAAGCGGGATCACCCTTGTAAATCGGCGCTAGCTCCGGAACTCTCCTGGTAACCCGAGTAATGGTCTCATCCGCCAAATCCTCAGCCTCGAAAGCACCTCGCCAACTAAAAATCTGGATCAGCGAATGTCGAATGTCCTCATACTTTGCGCCGGCCCGTTCGCGATCCGGGTCAAGCCAGGCCAGCAGAGCTTCAAAATTATCTTCCCATCGCTTTGTCATCAGGGCGGGCGTCAAACAAGGTCAGGTCGCTTGTAACGTTTATCAATCGCCATCATAGGAGAAGTCAGGGGATAGATAAAGGGAGTGTATCGATCGTGCACTGCTCAGACATCGATCTGAAGCTCTATGGCGAGCGCGAGAATTACTTTGTTGAATTGCTCAATTCTCCACTCTCGCGCCGCAGCGAGCCACAGCGGATGGAGTTACCATCTGATCTTGCCAGCCGAATCAACTCCGTGCGAGCGCGGATCGGAAACCGCCAAAACAACAGACTGTTAGGCATAACACTGTTTGACGCCTTACTTCCGTCACCGATCAATAACATCTGGCATGAGGCCCGGGGACGAACGGGCGATGAGGGTATTCTTCGTCTCAGGCTGGACATTCGCGCTAATGAGCTAAGGAATATTCCCTGGGAACTCGCTCATGACCAGTCTGACTACCTTTCATTATCGGTGCGAACACCGGTGGTTCGTTATCTGCAGGACCATCCCTCCAGGCGCCCGGTTGAAAGTCAACGGCCGTTGAGCGTTCTGCTCGTTACTTCCACGCCCGGCGACATGGCTCATCTCGCAAAGATCGAACAGGAAATACGAACCATTCAAGCGGCTTTGAGAAAGCTTAAAGAAGCCGGCCAGCTTGGCCGCCTGGAAGTTCTTGAACACGCTACTACAGAGAAACTGCGCGCCGCCCTGAGCACTGAGAACGAGTCCTACGATGTCGTGCACTACGTTGGCCATGGCTCTTTTCGAGATGACAAAGGTTATCTCATCCTTGAGGACGACTCAGGAAACTCGAGTTGGAAAGAAGGAGAGTCAGTAGGTGATCTCGTACGAAACAGCAGCGTCAGACTCCTGTTTTTGAATGCCTGCGACACGGGCGTAGCACCCCTCGACGAATCACTGATTGGCGTGGCTCATGCGGCGCACGCCGCTGGCGTTCCTGCCGTCATTGCGATGCAGCAAACGATTCTGGACGGCGCGGCGGCTGAGTTTGCCGGCGCATTCTATCAAGCCCTCGTGCCGAATCGATCTCTGGAGATCTGCCTTGTGGCAGGGCGCGAAGCGATCAAGGACCAGCTGGGTCCTGATAGCGCCGAATGGGCGATTCCAGTCATGTTTGCTAATGCTCCGCCGGGGCTGCTCTCGTCGTTATGGAAAGATCAGTCAGACATTCGACACGGCAGAGTACCGATTTCACCGAGCGGAGCAAAACCTGCAATTGAAAAAATACTCCCGTCGTCGCGTACCAATACTACCGGGCGATCTTTTCTTTCTTTCACAAGGACACGTGCCCACGAAGCAGAATTGCTGATTACGGCTCTTCATGATCGAGGCATTCCCACCTGGGAAAATATAAAAGAGCTTGATGAGGAATACAGTGAGAGCGCGATCAGAAAAACCGCAGCCGATCCGCTAACTTCGAATGCTCTCCTGTGGCTGACGCCGGAGGTGAAGTCGGATCCCCTGCGTCAGCTGGAAACATCTTTAATTCTGGATCGAGGCAGAGAGTTGGACGAACGAGATGGCTTTTTCGCAGTTCCGGTACTGGCTGGTGGCATGGAGGCCACGGGGGTTGGAACTGTGCTGGATCGACGATTCAACTACGAAGACCTGCGATTCTGGAATGTGCGTAAAGTCGACGCTGATCCCATTGGACCAGCGGACGCAGCGAAGGTAGCCAGCCGCGTTCTAAACCGCCGCCTGGCTGCAATTCATCATTGCCTGCCCGAAGAAGAACCCTTGCGCATGAAGTTGTTCACGAGACCTACGGCAAGCTTCGAACCGGGCGTCGCATTCATGCTCGATTGGGTCGACCACTTTGACGGACGATTGCCAAAACCTGGGGCCTGGGAGCAGTTTCTGTTGCCGGCCCTGAAGGATATTGCGGATGCGGTGCAAAGCAATGCGCCCGGACGCGTGTTGGAGGTGAGTGGCCTGGCGGTAATTCCGATAGGGACGGCGCTGGGTAGCGTCTTCTTGGCGCCGCGCGGAGTAAACATGGTTTGGTGTCAAGCTGCCGCCGAGCGTGACGACCAACTGTGGAGCGTTTGTGCTCCCAGGGAAACGTCAGGTTTTAGCGCGCGAATAATAGACCGCGACATCACGGCTCGTGACATAGCCGTGCTGGTGTCCGTGGCGGCAAACGCAGAACCAGCTTTCGAAGCCACTATGGATAAACTGCCACCGTTCCGAGGAATCGTTAGCATCGCCAAGCCCGGTGGGGACAAGCATGTCCTCGAAAACGCCGGCCAAGCGCGTGACGTGGCTGAAGTTGTGATCGATGGAATTCGTAGCGCACGGAACCGCTACCGGCAAGTTGGTTGTGTCCACCTCTTCATGTCAATTCCCGTCGGACTGGCAATGATGATCGGTCAACTGCTGAACACGCTTGGGTTGGTGCAAACCTACGAATACATTGCGATGGATGGTCAATACAGCCCAGCGCTCTTGCTTTACCCTGCGGGCTGACGAAAGGGATATTTCACTGATGAGCTACGTTATGGCGATCGCGATCGGTCCCGTGCAAGATTTCATAGTGACTGCACGGCGCAGTCGAGATCTCTGGTTCGGTTCGTGGTTTCTTAGCGAACTCTCGAAAGCCGCTGCCCAAGCAATCGTTATGTTGTCCAGTCAGAAGACGCTGCTCGTCTTTCCGGCGACTATTGACGCAGGCGACCTGGTTCCTGATTCTGCATTCAATGTGGTCAACAAGATCCTGGCCGTTGTCGAAGACCCAAATGCCGCCGGAAAAGCGGCGGAAGAGGCCGTACATGCCCGTTTGAAAGACATTACGGAAATAGCTTTCCGCAGAATCAACGAAACAAATGATTATTTCGGCAAAAACAGGGAGACGGCCTTCGCGCAGGTAGATGACCTGATCGAAGTCTATTGGGCCGCTTCTCCGTTTAATGACGCAGCGCAATATGCAAAAGCGAGAGAAAAAGCCGAGTCGTTTTTGATTGCGCGAAAAACTACCCGAAGCTTTAGCCCTGCGATTAAACCGTCGAACGCGCCCAAATCCGCGCTCGATGGTCAACGGGAGTCGGTCATCGACGAAAAAGCTTACGACACATTAAGCGCGAGGCAGTTGCGTCAATCCTACGGTGTCAGCAGCCGTGAGCGACTCTGTGGGGTTGGTTTGTTAAAGCGTAATGGCAACCGTGGAACCGACGATAGTTTTTTCAGCACCTCGCATGTCGCAAGCCTGCCTCTTCTCGAACGATTGAAAACCGACGAGCAAAAAAATCTACTCGAAAACTATATTGCTGATTTAGGTGCAGCGCTGCAGTTGCCGAAAGAATCACCCGAACTCGGTAGAGTTCCCTACGAAGCGCCTTATAAGGCACATGGCATCTTCTCGCGCCTGGTTCAAGGTCGACGCATTGGTTACGACGGACACCTGCTCTTTGCGGAACGCCTGGGCGAACTCATTGAAGACAAAAAGGCCGAGCAAAAAGCGCGGGCTGATCTACAAAAAGCACAAAATGCCCTAAACGACTTTTTGCAAAATGCCCTTGATGGTGAAAAGCCTTCGCCTTACTACGCGCTACTTCAGGCAGATGGCGACAACATGGGAGATGCCATCGATAAACTTGAAGACCTTGGTAACCACCGACAGTTTTCGGAAAAGCTCTCTGACTTTGCCAAGTCCGTTTCCAAAATTGTTATCGAAAAATACAAAGGCTCACTAGTCTACGCCGGAGGTGACGATGTGCTCGCATTTTTGCCACTCCATACGGTCATACAGTGTTCGCGAGAATTGGAAGATCAGTTCAAGAAGAAGTTAAGAGATGAAAAAGTAATGTCGTTTCAACCTACCCTCTCCGTAGGCGTTGTCATTGCCCACCACACGGAGCCGTTGCAGGGAGCACTCACGCTCGTTCGGAATGCGGAAAGAATCGCAAAAACAGAAGGCAAAAACGCGCTCGCGATCATCCTCAGTAAACGGAGTGGACTTGACACGACCATTAGAGGCAGTTGGAAACCCGCTGCCGGTGAACCACTCGACTATCGGCTGATTCGTTTTGCTCAACTTCACATGGCTGGCGAACTTCCTGACGGCGCGGCCTACGAGTTGCGCGAGCTACAACTACGGTTGATCTGCACCAAGGAAGAACCACAGTACGAGACCCTTGAGAAGGCGACACGCAGAGAAGCAGTGCGGATTTTAGGCCGGAAGCAAATAGGAAATCCGAGAGTCCTGGCGGAGTTGCAGGAACGTATTGAGAAAGAAAGGGTTTCGATCTTGGTCGACGGTCAAGCGAACGAGGTGGCGCCGTTTGAACAGTTAGCTGGCGAATGGATCTCGGTTGGAGATTTAGCAAACGAATTAATTGTGGCGCGAGAACTCGCCCGGGCCTTCGAGCAAGCAGGAATGAAAGGTGAGGACTTGAACAGCCTTCTTACTCCGATATTAAGTGAAGAGGCAGCATGAAAACCTGGATAATCGAGCCTCGCGATTCTTTGATTGTGAGAGACGGTAGACCTTTCGGACTCGGTGCCGGAATTCGAGCCACATCACTCGACTTTCCTTTTCCCTCAACCACGACGGGCGGTGTTCGCACACGCGCGGGATTGAATGACGACGGAATGTTTGATGTGAATTCAATCGACGCGGTCAAAGAGATCGCCACCGCCGGACCACTGCTGATTGAGCTGGACCAGGATGCTGTGATTTGCGATTGGCTAATGCCCGCGCCGTGCGACGCCTTAATCGTTCGAGATGAAAGCGATGAAGCGAAAGTTCAAATCAGATGTCTCAAGCCAATCAATGACGCAGAGTCCCCAACCAACATTGAGACGTCTCTGCTTCCTGTCGGAGTACGGACTCTACGCAAGGGCAAACCGGCTCGGGGTCCAAAGTTCTGGCACTGGATGCAATTCAAAGAATGGTTAATCGAGTCGAAAGACTTTTCTGCCTGTCGAAAAGCTCTGGGCCACGATGGGCCCGACAAAGATTCACGCGTTCATGCCAGTCTCAACGAGTCGTTTACGACAGGCACGACCGGCGAAAACAATCTCTTCCAAACTCGCGGCCTTGAGTTCAGGAGGACGCAGGATGGAGAGAAGTTGCAGGGGGCAAAACGGTTAGCACTTGCGATCTTCGTGCAAGACTCTGCGCACGCGCAAAATATTAAGACTGGTGTCGCGCCTTTAGGTGGCGAGCGTCGCCTCGTTGTCTGGCGGGAAGACATCGGCGATAAAGCGAAGGATATTCTTCTGTGTCCCGACCTAATCAAGTCCCAGATCATCAATAGCCGTTGCTGTCGCTTAGTGCTTCTGACACCTGCCTTTTTCAATCAGGGATCCTATCCCAACTGGATTTTGCAACCGCACAAGGGCGTAACTGCAAAACTAAAAGCGATTGCTCACAACCACTATCAGGTTGTCTCCGGCTGGGATTTTGCGAAGGTCCAAACAAAAAACAACAGGCAAATTGTAGGCGAGCCCAAACCCACACGCAGGCTTGTGCCGGCCGGCGCAGTGCTTTTCCTTGAGCTCGCGGGCAACAACATTGGCGAATGGATCGATTACACCTGGTTTCGTTGCATCAGCGATGACGATCCCACCGGTCCTCCGAATCCGCGCCATGACGGATTTGGTTTAGCCATGCTCGGAACCTGGGACGGCATATCTTTGAAGATGGAGTAGAAGGATGAAAAGAAAACTGCCGGTGGGCCAGGATGGCAATACGATCGTCGCACCTGAATCAATCGAGCCTCAGTTAGAAAGGAAGAGATTGATTCAGGATGGCGCAGGCAAAGAGATAGACCTCATCCGTGAAACTCGAGAATACGAACTGATTACTCCGCTCTTTGGAGGCGGCACGAAAACTCAACAGGCTGATCCAGTGAGCGTGATTCGTGTTCCGAGCATTCGCGGACAGCTCCGTTTCTGGTGGCGCGCCACCCGTGGCGGGCAGTTCACAACAATCGGCGAAATGAAACAGGCTGAAGATCTTATTTGGGGCAGTACCGAAGTCCCGTCGGCAGTGATTATCGACCTGGAAGTCGATGATGGAAGCTTGCCCGAAACTGCTTATTGGATGGAACTGAACAGAGCTAAGTTGGAAATAAAGAACTCAGCCAGGATAGCTCCCTACGCAGCCTTTCCACTGCAACCTGATAGAAATGAGCGAAAGAAAAGTGACTGGAAATCTGAAGCCGTGGTCCTCAATGTCAGCTTCAGGTTGATCCTGCGCTTTCCCAAGAAAGTACTCTCAGTCGAAAAAACCAACGGCAAAGAGAAGTTAATTGAAGTAGACAGCCTTGAAAACGAAGTGATGTGTGCGCTTTGGGCCTGGGAAACCTTTGGCGGCATTGGCGGACGGACTCGACGAGGGTTTGGAGCTTTGCGTTTGACCAAAGTGAACAATAAGCCGATAGGACCCTGGCCTGCCAACATCGCAAAATTGAGAGCCAGATTAGTGTCAGGATTAGAGCTTCATGCCTTACGTGGCGTCAAACATCCGGGAGTTCCTCAAATTAGCCCTGATATATCTCTCGCCTTAACGAACATAAAAGCGCTCTCAAATATTCGCGATATCAAAAATAAAACCAGAGAAAACTCGATAACTGCCTGGAAGTCTTTGATCGAACAGCTCCAGGACTTTCGTCAGGAACGATACGGTGGCAGGTTTGGCAAAAGCAAATGGCCTGAACCGAATGAAATCAGAGGGCGTGCGGACCTGCCTTTGCGAATAGCTGAAGAGGCAGAGGACGTAGAGCTTGTTCATAAATTCCCGCGCGCGGTTTTTGGATTACCAATTGTTTTTCATTTTCATCATGACAACGGTAAACCGGAATTCCATCTTATTGGCAATCGGTTGGGAGATGAACCTTCAGCTAAATATATAGAGAGACTAGCCAGCCCCTTGATTTTACGCCCGCTTGCTTGCGAAGACGGTAAAGCAGTCGGCCTGGCGATGATCTTGCAAACGGATAGGGTTCCTCCTCGCGGTCTCTATCTGAAAGGTGATGCAACGAATGAACCTCAGCCGGAAGCTGAACTAAATGAAGATGAGGCAGTGTCAATCGAACCACTAAAGGGACGGACTGAGGTCCTGGAAGCATTCTTGAATCGTTTGAGATAGGAGTCTCCAATGAACACGAGATTGATCTTTGTTCACGCACTTTCTCCTCTGCACGCCGGCACGGGACAGGGCGTCGGCGTTATCGATTTGCCGATCGCCAGAGAAAAGGCCACCGGCTTGCCTTACTTGCCCGGGTCGTCGCTAAAAGGAACTCTGCGCGACGAGTTTAATGAGCCGGATTTACATGAGCTGCGTGACAAAATCTTCGGGCCAGAGAAGAACAATGCGAGTGATTTCGCAGGCGCTATTCAGTTCACAGATCAGACACTTGCGCTGCTTCCCGTGCGCAGCCTTGCAGGCACGTTTGCATGGGTGACGTCGCCCTATATCCTTCGCCGGCTCAAACGCGATGCTACTGACGCTGGCGCAACCGGAGTGCCAGCAGTTATCCCCACGCCGGAGGATGTCGAGCATTGCGCAATCAATCTCTCCAAATTAATCGTCGCAGGCGTCAATAAGGTTTGCCTCGAAGATCTGGATTTAAGAACCGACGATAGCCAATCAACGCATGTTCAAGCCTGGGCTGATTGGCTCAAGGAGAGAATTTTTCCCGCAGGCAGCGCGTGGCAAACGATGTTCGCCGAGAGGCTTTGTGTGGTCCATGACGATGTTCTTTCTTTTCTCCTTAATACCGCAACGGAAATAACCGCGCGCATAAAAATCAAAGATGACGTCAAGACGGTTGAAAAGGGCGGCTTATGGTACGAAGAGGCCCTACCAACCGAAACTGTTCTGTTCGGTCTGGCCCTCGCCTTCCCTAATTCGAAAACCGACATGAAGGCGGCCGACATTTTTTCAGCTATTCAAAAGAAGCTGGAAAAGGCTTTGCAACTTGGTGGCAAGGCTACAGTCGGTCGCGGCATCTGTCGCGTGAAAATGACTAACGCAATACCGAACGGAGGCTGAATCCATGTTGACTCGCGAGCAACGGTACGCAACAAAAATCTTCGAACAGGTAACGGAGCTTGAACAAGCATCGCCTGAGAAAAAAACGAAGTATGGCTCAATGGCCCACAAACTTCCCGTCTTAATCAGAGTTGCCGGATTGTCGCAAGCGCTTCATTTCGTCCATTCCCGCGGCAATGACGATCAAAAGCTCTTGCTGAAGCATCTGGCCTATACGCTCGACATGCACGATGACAAAGGCGAGAAGGCGCAGAGCGCTGTGGAAAAATTGCTTGACAACAGTCGCACGGCGCAACTCTCGATGTACATGTACTTAACGCATCAGGCGTTGGCAGCCCTACTTTGGTACAAGCGTTTTGCGCAGTCGGTTTTGAAGGTTGAATCCGCAGAGGACGAGACGTCAGTCGGCGCCAGGAGTTGAAATATGAGTTCCCGAAGGGATGTGCTCTCGACAATCGATCTGGAAACGCTCGGCGATCCAAATGCGCTCACTGATCCAAATGCAGGATTATGTTTGGACAAATTCATTACCAATCTGGATAAGGAAGATAAGGAGAGCCGCTCCAAGCTGGCGAAACAAGTGGCCAGAATCCAATCGCCTGAGATCTACCAAACCTTTTACAAAAACTGGGAGGTCTTTCTGGCCGAAATTGGCGCAGTAACACGTCAAGCGCGTGTCAAGAACCGAATGGCGGTCGGTTTAGGATCTGATGGTGTTTTGGAAACCAGTGTGACGCTTAACCGAACTTATGGAGTGCCATACATTCCAGGTAGCGCGATTAAAGGTTTGGCGGCGGCGTTTGCGCGCCAATACTGTGGAGCCGAATGGCAGATCGGGCAACCTTTCTATCGGATAATCTTCGGAGCGAATGACGAGGCAGGATACGTGACGTTCTTTGACGCGCTTTATGCACCTGGATCAGGGCATGACCGGAAACCGCTTCATTTCGATGTCATGACTGTACACCATCGTGGCTATTACGAAGGTAAGGACCAGCCGCCGGCCGATTGGGACGATCCCAATCCAGTTCCTTTTGTCTCAGCAACCGGGAAGTACCTAATTGCCCTGGCGGCACCGGAGGGTTGTGAGAGTTGGCGTGATCTGGCTTTTCAGATTGTCGAAAGAGCGTTGAAACACGAAGGTGTCGGAGGCAAGACTTCAAGTGGATATGGACGCGCAATATTTGAAGTACCACCAGTGGATCAGGAACAAAGCCAGGTGGACCAGATGCTCCGCGGAATCAAGTCGATCCCTTCCCATAAGCTGCCAGGTGAGCTGGCTGAGCAAGTCAACAATCTGATGAGATCGCAATTACGTGAAGAGAATAAGAGGAAGGTAGCCCAGCTCATACTCAGGCGTATCAGTGAAGCTGGTGGTAAACAAAGGAAGAAGTTTGAAGAAAAATCGTGGTTCGCTGAGATAAAGAGGTTGGGCGGCGACGTTTAGACCCCCGAGGAAACCCAATGCCGGTCACTAACAAATCACTAAGGATAGCGTTGCCTCTTTTGACTACGCTCGTCTTTAGCGTTGTTTTCCCTTCTCTGACTGTATTTGCACAGCCTGGAGCACCAACTCCGACTCCGGCAACATCATCCCCTTCACCATCTCATGATCAAGAACGCGCGACCGCCTTGCGGGAGTACCGCGAAGTGTTGGAAAGCGAACGGAAGATTCTTGAAGATCAGTCAAAGGAATACTACACACGGGTCGAAAAATTTGCTTACCTTTCGTTGGTAGCTCTGGGCTTCGGTTTCACAGGGGTAATTTGGTTCTTCAAGTGGATGTTCGGACAGACTCGAACGGAGATCATTAGCCAGCTCAAGTCGGAGTTACAAAGCTCAGTGCTTTCATCAGCGAAAGACGAGCTCGATCGATTTAAGAGAGAAAAAATCGAGCCCTTGAACGTTGAATATCAGAGACTGCAAGAACAACTCGAGATAATTAATTCTTTTGGTAGCCAGCAGGTGATCTGGCTGTTGAGAGAAAACATGCCGAGACCCGAGGGCGAAATCGTAGCCTTGCATTCGGTTGGTCTTACACGCGTGATAACCGCAGCTCCGAAAGTGGATTCAGAGGCTGAGATCAAGGAAGCGCTGAAAAAGGCCGACTTGACCATAATCACCTTTGACGGCAGCACGGAATCCAGATCTCTATTGCGAAACGCCGCGACAGCCCTCAAGTTCAGGCAACCGCCAATCTCGCTCTTGATCTACACATACGGTTTCTACCTGGAAAACAAACCGATCCAACTCTGTTCCGATGATTTAGAATTTTTGAAAGATCTTTCTTCATTTGCTCCTGCGAATTTCCCTGCAACGCTTATTTCGCAAGCTCAGTCGCTCCTTAGCAGACACAATCCTGCGCGCAGTAGAGATCTATACGCCTTGAATTGAATGCCAGTTAGCGAGAAACATCGATTGACGAGCACAGGCAACCGAACACTACAGATGCTCACAACCGAACACCTGAACAGCATGACTCTGGGGCGCTATGAGTTTCATTTACGTGCATGTGTTGATGCCGAGTTGCCACCGTTTCTGGGTACAACGCTACGCGGCGCCTTCGGGCATGCATTAAAAGCGATTACCTGCTCAATGCCTCACGGTGATTGCTCGCGATGCTTCCTCGTCAAGCATTGTCTATATCCGCGGCTGTTTGAGACTCGAGCGAAAGATCGCTGCCAAGAGACGTCGAAGCAAGATTTCTCCATGAGTAATTCAGGCGCCACTCCGACCGGAGTCGCTCGATCAGCGGTACTCCAGTCAACTCAGCTGTTGAAGCAGCGACAAGCTGCTCCGCGGCCGTTTATCTTTATTCCACCAATAGCTGCCAGAAAGGAAGATTTTATCCGCGCTTGCGATGATTTATTGAAATCGCGAATTGCCGTTAAAGCTGGGGATTCGATCGTGTTCGGTTTGTCCTTATTCGGGAGAGCCCTTCGAGAACTGCCTTACATCATTCATGCGATCAGCATGATGGCCCAGCACGGCATCGGCGTTGCGCGCGTGCCGTTTGTATTCGAAAAAGTCGTGACACTCGATTCGCAAGGAAATCGTAAAACCATTTACTCAGGGGGCTCAAACTACATCGAGGAACATGATAGCTCGAACTCAACGCTCGGCGTGCTGGTCCAAGCGAGGCTGCAGCAATTGCTGGCGAAGCACGTAACCACGTACAACTCAATAAAATCAGTATCCGCTGCCACCGTCGCAGGCGACGAGAATCAGAAGTTAGCAGTCGGCGCTTCGTACTCAGTAGTAAGTGCTGGAGGTTCAGCTGTGGAAAAACCAATTCGCGATCGGCAACCGGCAACTTGCGATGAATTAACTCTTCATTTTCTCACTCCAACGCGTCTGCGGATAGAAGGGCGCGTAGTCGAGCAACCCAGTTTGACTCAGCTTGTCCGCAGCATCTCTCTACGGCTTTCAATGCTCGCAGAGACCTGGGGAGATGCAGGATTGATCTACGACTACAAAACGACGCTTGAGCGCACGCGTGGGATTTCACCTCGCGAATCGAATCTACGCTTAATAGCCCTCGATCGGTTTTCCCGGCGCCAGGGAAAGCTCGAACTGGACGGCTTCATGGGCCAAATAACTTTTGAGGGACCGGTCTTGTCGGAACTGCTCCCTCTGCTGGTTGCGGGAGAATTTGTACACGTAGGAAGCGGAACGGCATTTGGTTTAGGCAAATACAAGATTGGCTAGAGGACGACCTTCACTCGACTGAATCGCACTTGAAAGCGGATTGAAACTGAGATAGTCCACCAGTCGTTCCACTATTCATGCGCTTTGTACCTGGCTAATCATAAGTCAAGCCCAATACGTCATCCGAATGGACCAAGTAAACTCGTCCGCCTTCTCGCATGTCGTTGCGGAGGGAAACTTCCATAAATCCAGCCTGCGCATACGCCGCCCGATTCAAGACGACCTTCGGTTGAAAAACGTAGAAGCGAATATGATTTCTGTTCCTTCTGCCATTATTAGTTCGATGGTTGTGAGTTAATCGAACCGGTCTCGGAATTAAAACTAGATGAAGGTTTCAAAGTTGTACTTCTGGCAACCGTTCATCCAGAGTTGTGAGTTGATCGAACCGAATTTCGGAATTGAAACAACTACGTGTGCAACTCCCTGGTGCTTATTGGGCTCTCGTTGTGAGTTAATCGAACCGATCTCGGAATCGAAACTCCCAGTGTTCTGGATCGCCACCTGCGTTGTAACCGTTGTGAGTTAATTGAACCTATCGCGAATTGAAACTCATCCCCACTCGGTCCATTCAGAGTAATGCATTGGATTGTTGTGAGTTAATCGAACCGATCGCGGAATTGAAACTTGCCATCTGGAACAGCGACAGGTGACATCAGATCAGTGAGTTGTGAGTTAATCGAATCGACCTCGGAATTGAAACTAGTCAGCCCAGCTACTTATGACAATTTCGTTAGGTAATGATAGCCGTAGTGAGTTAATCGATCCGAGCTCGGAATTGAAACACCTTTCTTTTGAGTTCAGGAATTAGTCCGTGAACTTGTTGTGAGTTAATCGAACCGTTCTCGGAATTGAAATTCTCGGACTGATTTCCACAGAGCGAATTCCATACCGTTTTTGGATTGTGAGTTAATCGAACCGTTCTCGGAATTGAAACTGCTTCTCCAGGATCTTGTCTTCCAGGCGTTGGATGCGAGTTCTGAGTTAATCGAACCGATCTCGGATTTGAAACGTCTGTTTATCGCAATCACTGAGGGAGCTTAAACCGTCTGTTGGTTGTGAGTTAATCGAGCCGATCTCGGAATTGAAACTACGTGTTTTTCCCCACGGTATTGGGCTGCGCTAATGGTCGTGAGTAGTTCAAGTTGTGAGTTAATCGAACCTATCTTGGAATTGAAACCTGATTATGGCGTGGTAAGCGTAGTAGACCTGAACCGTTGTGAGTTAATCGAACTGATCTCGGAATTGAAACTCTTTTGACGTCTGCGCGAAGACATACAGCCCGTCTTCTTGGTTTGTGAGTTAATCGACGGATTTTGGAATTGAAACTCGTACGGCTTAAGATCCACATAGAGCAGACCTCTACGCGTTGTGAGTCAATCGGACCGTTCTCGGGCATTGAAATAACTGGAAGTACCGCACACCTATGATGTTCTCCATTGAGGTTTCTCGAGTGTAAATTCTCAGGTTGTAAGATGACCGATGCTAGGCTCCAGTAGTTGATGACTAACAACATTATGAGTTAATCGAACCGATCTCCGAATTGAAACTACAGGCAGCGAGTACTGCTGCTTCTTCTAAGCCCGAAAGGGGGTTGTGAGTTAATCGGACCGATTCGGAAGTGAAACGCACCACCCAGCCATTCGTCTTGTGCTAAGGCCCCACGTTGGATTGAAACTGCACCGTACGGTAGCCGTGCTGGCCCGACTGCTCACGTTGGTTGTGAATTAATCAAAGCGATCTCGGAATTGAAACTTCTCGGTTACGTACATGAAAACCGTGAACTCATCGCGCTGTGAGTTAATCGAACCGATCTCGGAATTAAAACTTTTCATCGAAGACTGCCAATACCTCGTACCCGTTCTCGTTGTGAGTTAATCGAAGCGATCCGGAATTGAAACTTGCCGTCGGACTTGGTTTCCGTCGAGATTTCCTTGCTGAGTTGATGTTGTGAGAATCGAACTGATTCGGAATTGAAACTCAGCGCGTTGTCCCACTTCGCTGGCCTTTGACGGCGAGTTGTGAATTAATCGAACCGATCTCGGAATTGAAACACATGGCGTTGGGCATTAAAATCCCAAACGTTGAGCTGTGTTGTGAGTCAATCGCCCTGATCGCGGCATTGGAAACGCGACAAGAAGGAAACCGAATGCGAGCTTGCTTCGGCCTTGTGTGAGTTATTCGAACCGATCTCGGAATTAAAACTTTTCATCGAAGACTGCCAATACCTCGTACCCGTTCTCGTTGTGAGTTAATCGAACCGATCCGGAATTGAAACTTGCCGTCGGACTTGGTTTCCGTCGAGATTTCCTTGCTGAGTTGATGTTGTGAGAATCGAACTGATTCGGAATTGAAACTTTCCCCAGTCGTTGGCGCCGCACAGCCCGTTCATGCTGAGGTTGTGAGTTAATCGAACCGATCTCGGAATTGAAACACCAAGTTCTGCTTAAAAATTGTTACTTCTTCGTAGAACTTGATACGTCGTGAGTTAATCGAACCGACCTTGGAATTAAATCGTTACGATCACAATCGCATCAGCTTCACTGTTGGTTGTTGTGAATTAATCGAACCGATCGCGGAATTGAAACAATTTTCCCAGCGTGTAACAAACAGCCATCTTGTGAACGTTGTGAGTTGATCGCACCCTTCTCGGAATTGAAATAACTGGAAGTACTGCACACCCATGATGTTCTCAATGTCGTTGTGGTTAATCGAACCAATCGGAATTGAAACAAATCTCAACATACTCCAGATACTTCTGTTCAAGTTCAACTTGTGAGTTAATCGAACCGATCTCGGAATTGAAACTCCCGTCGCTGGCTCGGCTTGTTCCGTAGACAAACAGTAGGACCGTTGTGAGTTAATCGAACCGGAATTGAAACTATTCGGTGTTGAGCCGGTTTTTGGTTATTCCGAACCGCTCTATGATGTGATATAAGCCGCTAGTTCCTCGCGTTATTTCCAAACTTCACTTGGGAGAATCCCACAATTAAAGAATGGCCCAGAGCAACGACCGTCAGATCGACATCAGTTACACTCGCACGGGACAAAAGATCGTTCTTCAGCCGCGATCGCAACCCGAGACCGTGCTGCTTATTGGAACTGGAGCCGTGGAGAATTCATGGGAGCCGGTCACGCGCGCACTGCAGTCAGTAGTTCCTTACGTGCCTGAAGGAGAAGAGAACCTTGCGTTCGCGAGTATTGTTTATGATCTTCGTCACCTAGCCTATATTGTCCAGCGCTTACGATTTGGATTCTATGGTCTATCGCCAGGTGTCAGACAGCAACTGAACAGCGCGCTTGGCCGCTATGAGCGTCTGGTCTGTGCGATCTCGCTCAGGAACTGCGCAGAGCGGCAGATGAGAAGCAAATCCGCGCTCGTCCATTCATTCACACGCTTCGTGAGTTACTCTCGGTCGATAGCAACTATGCGGTAGTTACGACGAATTGGGACTTCGTTTTGGAAGAAGTTTTTGACAATGTTCATGTTGCGCATCTTCATGGTGACATTGATTCCGCGGAGTCATTGTACCTTCCTGCGGAGATAGCTTGGGAACCATATCGAAAACTGCGGACGCGGCGAATCTATGTCGGTATCGACCCGAAGCCGTGGCAATTTTGGAAAATGCGGCTCGCACGATATCCGGATAATTGGAATGTTATAACTAGTGCGAATTGGCTAGTCAGTAAGGCAACGCGACTCATTGTCGCCGGTCTCAGCTTCTCTCCTTTTGATGCAGAATTACGTCATCTTGTGACGAGTATAGCTAATCCACAAAACACTATTAGGGAACTTATTATTATTGACCGTTCGCCCGCGCCGATCCTCAAACGAATTTCCTTTCACGCGCGTGGTCGTATTGGCGATGCACGACTCTTCACACCGGAGGCTTTCTGAGGACTTTGACGTTCAGTGCGCAATCTTAGACGATCCAGACATAAAGGCGGGCAATGAGCCCAAAAACCTCCAGGCAAGCTCACAATTGTGAGTTAATCGAACCGATCTCGGAATTGAAACTAGCCGCCCCCCTCCCGCTCTCGTTTGAGCCTTGACCAACAAGTTATGAGTTAATCGAACGATCTCGGAATTGAAACGGCGGGCTCTGGGACAAATCATTCTGCGAAACGAGCATGACGAGAATCTTCCTTTCGTACGCACGAGGTGATGACGAGGCGTTTGTGCGACGGCTCTACGATGATCTCCGAGAAAACGGCTTCGAGGTTTGGTTCGATCGCGTTTCGATGCCTTCGCGAAAACTCAAGTTCTTACAGGAAATCCGTGACGCCATCGCAGATCATGATCGGTTACTTCTGGTTGTGGGACCAAAGGCCATGACGTCTGATTACGTCACGCAGGAATGGCGAAACGCCTTGGAGATGGATAAGTGTGTTAATGCCATTGTGCGTATGAATTGCCAAGAGGACGATGGTAGTACGGTCGATGCCTATGCACTGATTCCCGCGGAACTTAAGTTCCTTCATGCGGAGGATTTTCGCGACGACGCACGCTACGCTGAGCACCTTGCGAACCTCGTCCGTCAGCTTAATGAGCTTGCACCCCGGCTCGGCAAGCTGGTGGCCGTCCCAACGTTACCTCTGTATTACCTCGCCCAACCTGACCGGCTTCTCGACCTGAGAAACGCTGTTCTTAACAATCTCGAGCGACCACTGGTGGTAACTGGAGCTGCGGCGCGCATCGGAGTGCAGGGCATGGGCGGGATTGGTAAGAGCGTACTTGCCGCGGCTCTCGCACGTGACCTTGAAATCCGCCGCGCTTTTCCAGATGGCATCTTCTGGGTGGGAGTTGGGCAGCAGCCAAATGTGGTAGACCTCCAGCGTGTGCTTGCCCAGCAACTAGGTGACCGGGCGCGCTTCAATGATTTACACGCTGGCAAACAAAGACTTAAAAGACTGCTCGCAAAACGTTCGACTCTTCTGATCCTTGATGATGTCTGGCAGAGCGCAGATGCGAATGCCTTCGATGTGCTGGGCCCTCGCTGCAAACTTCTTCTAACCACGCGCGATGCGGGGCTAGTGAACACCATGGCCGCTACTGGTTACGAGGTGCAATTGCTCACCGAAGCTGAGGGCCTAGTGCTACTAGGTAAGGCCGCGGCCGCGCCGGTCGAATCGCTGCCGGCAATGGCAACCGAAATCGTCAACGAATGTGGACGGTTGCCGCTGGCCCTGGCTCTGTGCGGAGGTATGTTACAAGCTGGTGTGACATGGCGGGACCTGCTTAATGCTCTTCATGAACATGAACTCGAATTCCTCACCAACGAGCATGCTCTCGAAGATCATCATCGAAACCTTTGGCGCGCGATGGAGATCAGCGTCAGAACCTTACCCGAGAACGAGCAGCAACGATTTGCTGAACTTGCAGTGTTCCCGACCGGCATCGACGTGCCCGAGCCGGCCGTGCTAACGCTTTGGACGCATACCGGAATGAGTGAACGCCATGCGCGACGATTGTTGGTGGATTTCAAGCAACGCTCACTAGTGCGACTGGATCGGTCGACTGACACGCGCGAGGAATCGCCTGCAACCGTCTGGATACACGATCTGCTGCACGATTTAGCAGCGAGGTGGTTTGCACAACTTTCAGGAAACGTCGCAGCGCTTCACAATCAACTCGTTGATGCCTATAGCAAACGATGCCGCGACGGCTGGCACACTGGTCCCAACGATGGGTACTTCTTTAAGTATCTCGCGTATCACCTTCATCATGGTCATCAGAGGAAGACTTTAGCGGCATTACTGCGGGACTGCCATTGGCTGCAGGCCAAGACCGATGTGATGGAGTTGATGTCCTTAGTTGCTGACTTCAATTATCTCTCGACAAGGCAACCTTATCGGCTAATACAAAGCGCACTGAGGCTGGCCGTTCATGTTATCTCTGATGATCCCAAACTACTGCCGGGGCAACTTCATGCAAGGCTGAAATCACATCAAGATGACCAACCCGTCATTCGGGCATTGTTGAACGGCTTCCGGAATTCTCGTTCTTTCCTTTGGCTTCGTCCGCTTTCTGCGTGCTTGCCTGGCCCAGGTGGACCTCTCCTCCGCACTTTCGCTGGCGAGCGTTATGAGTTTTCGATAATAGCGATGAAGCCAGACGGACAGCAAATCATTGTCAGCAGTGGCTCCAGAATACAATTGATGGATCCGCTGGACTATCGTGAAGCAATCACGCTTAGAGAAAACATGGAAAGTCGAATTCAGGGACTAGCTCCAACGCCCGACGGACTCGGACTGGCACTCGCCATGTCGGACAGCATGCTGAGAATCGTGAATCTGGACAACGGCTTGGTGGTTAAGGAATTCATAATAGGGCCAGAGGGTACAGAAAGCATTGGACCGATATCTGTACTGCCGGATGGCAAGTCCATCGCCATAGCATTCGCTAGCATTATTCACGTGTATAACCTAACCACCGGTATCCGAACTCATCGATTAAATGAGCACGCCAAGGTAACAGCAATATCGATCACGCGCGATGGTAGAGGACTAATTTCAGCGTCCGAAGATGGCACGGTAAGGAGTTGGGACCTACGAACGGGTGAGTCCATGCTGGTACTTTGCGAACCAGGCCTGAAATTAACGTCAGTAGTTATAGCTGCCGACGGACTAACGGTGGTCTCAGGCGCGGATGACAATATCATTCGCATTTCGGAGATGGCGACCGGAAAACATATTGCGCGCCTTGAGGGACACACTGACAGCGTCTCTGCGCTTGCCACTTGTGGTCCAAACAAGATTCTTTCGGCTTCCTGGGACGGCACGATCCGTGGATGGGACATAAAGCGCCAAGCGGAGTTGTTTTGTTTGCTCGCACACGTGCCCTGCGTGACTCAGTTGACTATCAGTAAGAATGGCCGTCTGGCAGCCTCGACCGGTGCATCTCCGATGAGCCGTCATGGAGATCACTTACTTAAGATATGGGACTTAAAGGCCGCAGGTAGGCGAAATCCGTCAATGGGTCACAAAACCTATATTACAGATGTAGTGATATCTCGGGATTCACAACGCATCGTATCAGTTTCAGCGGACCGCACGCTCAAAGTTTGGGATAGTTATTCAGGTAAGAATCTCCTGACTTTACACGGTCATAAAGACGCGATCTTGGCAGTTGCATTAAACGGGAACGGAGAGATTGCAGCCTCAGCCTCCGGTGACCACACTGTAATGGTCTGGGACTTGGTACGTGGAACGGAACTGGCTTCGCTAAAAGGACACAACTGCAGCGTGTACGCTGTTGGAATTACCTCTGACTGTAGATACGTCGCCTCCGGCTCGGAGGATGGTGAGGTGAAGATCTGGGATTTGAGCACAGGGATGGAAATGCGGACATTCAAGGGACACAAGCAACCCGTTATGCAAATTGAAGTCACTGACGACGATCGATTTGTCATTTCCAGCGCCTTCACCGAAGAATGGCAGCAAGAAGTGGAAGTTAAGTATTGGCCTCTTGACGAACACAACAAGGGTCGCACGGTGAAATTACCAGCTGAATCAACGAGGGTTTGGGCAAAGCCCGTTGCGCTGAACGCCAATGGGCACATCATTATCGCAAATAGCGGTTTCGTGTTCGATATCAAACGAGCCACGCGTGCGCATATACCAAATCGCTTTGGACGAGGTAATACGACGCTGCCCCTTGGAACACTGGCGGCGACGGTGGCCGTAAGTGCAAGCGGCAAGCGAGCGCTTTTTGGCTTGAGATTTGGGAAAGTCATCGCATGGGATTATGACCAGGAATTAGACATGCTAGACGGCGTTTCTTGCCACAGTGATGATGTGCTCGGCGTCGCTATTACACCAGACGGAAATTACGCAGCAACTGCATCTGAGGATAAGTCAGTCAAGTTATGGAATTTGACTAGATCAGAAATGATGGCGGAATTTCGTGTTGAGGGCTGGATCGGGGCTTTCGCAATCTCAGCCGATGGTAGTGTGGTTGTGGCTGGCGAACAAACAGGACAGTTACATCTTCTTCGGCTGAACACGTGATTCGCCGTCGCAACGGAGAGTCAAAGCCTCGCGCCAAGTCAAGGTCTCTCATGAGAAGTGACCGAAGGGAGATGCTATAACGCCCTTCTCTTTCTTGCGCGTTGTGAGTTAATCGAAACCGATCTCGGAAGTGAGACACATTGTCGGCAGATCAAACATCTCGTTTATGGTCCAGTTGTGAGTTAATCGTTGTGAGTTAATCGAACTGATCTCGGAATTGAAACTAATGTCGGCGTTTGGAGCCACTTCTTCTTTATCAACGTTGTGAGTTAATCGAACCGATCTCGGAATTGAAACCCGTCTTGCTTTACCCGACGAAAGATGAAGCACTCAGCTTGTTGTGAGTTAATCGAACCGAGCTCAGAAGTGAAACTTGTACCAGCCGCTGTCCTTCGTGGCGCCTTGTTTACCGGGTTGTGAGTTAATCGAACCCATCGCGGAATTGAAACCGTAGCCAGTATAGAAAGGGTAAATGCGAGGATTAGTGTCGTGAGTTAATCAAACTTTTCAGGCGGGTGTTGTGAGTTAGTCGAGCCGATCCGGAATTGAAACTACACGAACGCAAACCACCTCTAGATCACGGATCAAACAGTCGATTTGACTCGGGATTGAAACTGACGGAAGTGTGAAAGGCTGGACAGCCATCACCGAAACAGTTGGTTGTGAGTTGAAGAACCACTTTTCGGCTGATGAGGCTTCGCTACACCTGATACTCTTAAGTTGTAAAATGATCGATGCTCGAATCCACTAATTAAACGCCACGTGTTCTTCGTGTTACCGCGCCAGGAGTTGTGAGTTAATCGAACCGATCTCGGAATTGAAACCCCTCGAAGTGTGCCATGACCTCGTTCCCGAACCCGTTGTTGTGAGTTAAATCGAATCGATCTCGGAATTGAAACCTGTGATGTTTCCTTGCTTGTTCCGACAATGTGCCACATAGGTTGTGACTTATCGAACCGATCTCGGAATTGAACTTTCTCTTGGCGCGCTAGTCGGAGTGTTATAACCTTGAACAGGTCCTCAGTATCGCCGGCTCCGAACTAATGCGCATCAAGGTCACCTTACACGCGCTTCAAAGCGGCACAGAACTACCGTTGAATTACCAACATGCCGTTGCCTCTTTGATTTACGCGCGACTCTCTTCCGGTTCACTCAGTTTCGCGACCCAGCTCCATGATGTTGGCTTCCGCACCGACAACCGGACATTTAAACTCTTCACCTTTTCTCGTCTTCATACCGATGAGGCTCACCTGAACGGAAACCGACTGGTCCTGGATAGCCCTCGGGTGTCATTTCAGGTCAGTTCGCCCGTACCGGAATTTATTGAGCATCTCAAAATCGGGCTTTCCATTTCCCGGGAACTGAACATCGAGCATGCAGTAATGAGGCTGGTGAATATTGAAGACGTTCCGGCGCCGACTATTCAGGAGCGAATGTACTTTTACGCCTTGTCGCCGATTACCGAGACAACTAACGGCATTCGCGAACACCCAACTTTTCTCTCGCTAACGGACGACTGGTCAGAAGTCATTCAGCGCAATCTAAGCCGTAAATACGAGGTTCTTCATGGTCGCGCACCGGGGGATCGACGATTGAAATGGCTTTGGGATGAAAGCTACATCAGGAAAAAGGAAACGGACGGAAGGCGTTTGTCAGTGCTGGCCGACATCCACGGAATCAAGGTTCGAGGCTGGCTCGCCCCGTTTATGGTTGAAGGAAGCAAAGAGCTAATAGAAGTAGGGTATGAAGCAGGTTTCGGCGCGCGAAACTCGATGGGATTCGGAATGGCAGAACCACAATAAACGCGTTAATGAGAACCGACTCAGTCGTCTCTCCGGTTCCTTTCATGATTTGATTGACGGTGTCGAGTTGATCCAGATACGGGTTGAAACCATAGGTTTTCGACTTTGAATTACCTTCTTTTCCTCAGGCAATATTGCCTTCCACTGATCTGTAAGAATCATTACCTTAACACTAATTCTCTGGTCCAAATGTCCAAATATAGATACCAATCGGGCTTAAACGGCACTTGGATCTGACTCAACTAATTGAAAGAGGTCGCCGATACACGCGGGCGGCGCGTAAGCGCACGCATCTCAGACCTTCCGCTTGAAGGTTTTTGTCTTCATTTCCTAAACCAGTAATGGCAGGTTTTCGAGCTTGATAGAGATCCCCCCGAGGAGTGGTTGTCACGAGCGCATGGTATAGAACCTAGAACAATCGCACCACCAGCAAAAAGATTGGATAGGTGCCCCTAATCCTCAATGGCGTCAAGCCCTAGTCCTCATTGTTTTATTCCTCTAGTCATCCCAATGTGATATAAGCTCCGCCTGATCCCGCTCTACCACCTCAATCTTCGGAGGCTCCCACAATGAAGAAAACTATTGCTGCTCTTTTCCTGGCCCTCGTAGTCCCAGTCTGTGCAGTCTCAGCTTATGGTCAAGCTAACGGTAAGCTTCAAATTCACTATATGGATGTCGGCCAGGGTGACGGCGCGGTTCTAATCTCGCCATTGGGTGAAGTTCTGCTGTTCGATAATGGTTGGAACAGGTGTAAACAGAAGCCAGTCGCGTATCTCCAAAGATAGGTGTAACTCATATCGATTACATGATAATCAGTCACTACCATGCCGATCACTTCGGTTGTACAACAGAGGTTTTGGATCGCTTTCCGCTAAGGAAATTCTCCTATGATCGACCTGGCGATCCCGAAAATTTTACTGGCAGTTTTCAGGAATACGTTGACGCGGTCGGAAACAAGCGAAAGCACGTTCCGGTGGTCACGTTTACGCTCATAATCGAAACTGTATGCTGATGAACGTCTGGCGGCCGGACATGGTCGCCTATGTCTGTCTCAGAAAGATTGAGGACCCATTGATGGCTGACTCATTTAACCTCAAGCAGCAGACCTTCGTCCCCGTTCTTCGGATATTCGACCTTATAGCTGGGTTCGGTAAACAGGTTCTGGTTATCCCACATCTTGTTGAAGACAGTTTTGTAGTTGAACGACAGAGTTGGGGATCGTTTCCCGTGCAAAATCACCCGCGCTACTGCCTCTCGGTCAGGATGTTCGAAGATGTCGCCGTTGGTTGAGAACATGTAACGCGGGCAGCGAACCAGATCAATTAATTCGGTGCTCACGTTGGCACGGCTCCCGTGATGCGGCAGCTTAAAAACGTTGAGGTTGATTTTGTCAGAAGGCTTTTTCAAGAGGCGGCGCAAAGACGCAGCCAATACGTCCGGGAAAGCGTCACCCGAAAATAAGCAACTTAGTCCGTCGTACTCGGCGATGAAAGCGATGCTGCTCCCGTTAGCCGCCGCGCTATCCCATTTTGAGATGGCGCCGGCGAGTCTGACCACGTTGATGGTACGCGGGCCGAGAACCGGTTGCAGGCGTTTGGTTAGGCCGAGTTTCTTCTGAGCTTTTCGCGCGTGGCCGGGCACTAAGCCGGCGTCAATAACTTCTCTTTTCCACTGTGGACGGAGTTTTTCCAGTTTATCCCAAGTGGGTGAAAGAAGGGTCAGTTTCATGCCACCGGGCAGTTCGCACAGGGGCAGTTTGCCTTTGTCGGGGACGACAATTGTTCCGCCATTGAAAGCAACGTTCCACGGTAGTTTTTCTTTCAGGATAGTAGAGGTTAGATACTCGCCTAGCGGGCCGCCAAGTGTTCGGCTGGTAACGCGCTTCAGATGCTTCCACCCGTTGAACCAGATGTCGTCGTAAGTGACTTTGAGTTTCTTGTCCTGGAGCAGCATAACCGCGCCTTCGATGTGGTCGGCATCGATGTGTGTGATCACTAAGAGCTCAAAGTGACGCTTCCTCTCAGGTAGCTCGAGGATGCATTCTCTTAAATGCTTGTAAGTTGACGCTGGTCCGGCGTCAATCAACATCCGATAAGTTTTTTTGCCCGTTCCGTACTCAATCCACAGGCAGTCGCCATGTCGCGCTGGGAGCATTTCGATTTTCAGCATGTAATCCTCAGGCACTTTTGATTTCATTTAAGCTTCCAGTCGGCATCACCATAAGCCGACAGGCAGAGCACCATCGGCAAGCCTTTCGCGAGAAGCTTTCGTCGCAGATCCAGCATCACGTCGCCGAAAGTGACGTCCTTGTTTTTTGGAAGTCTCGAAAGAGCGCGCAGTAGTTCCGATGCTACTTGCGCTGCCTGCAAGGCTAGAACAGTCGCCCCCGTGCTGAGAACGATGGCCGCGTAAGTGCCAAAAGCTGGAACGAATTTGTGCAAACGATTGTCGGGTGCGTTGGTCTTGCAACCGACAAGCATGACTAGCGGTCTTGTATTCGTGCGTGGCTTACGCACGTACTCCTCGCTGATGTCGACAACCCTCAGTCTGGGAAGCTCGGCGATTTCAAGTGCGGGCATGTTGTTCAGTTCCGGGTCAGGCTCCGTATGCGACAAGAGAAGCAACAGAGATGGCGAGCTGGATTTGACTTTGGCCACCCAGCCTTTCCAGTTCGACACGTAGTTAGTCTGCTTCGTCTTTTCTTTCAACAGCTTTTCCAATCTACTAATCGTTCCCTTTCTTGCTTTGTCCACTTCCTCACTGGCGGCAAACAATGCGCTCTGGAGAACTTGAAGCGGCTGACGCTGTGTGCTGGGCGAGGCCATCAGCGCGTACGTATTGCCTTGAAGATTGCGGGTCCCGTCGAATGCATGACGCTCGATAACACGGTTGAGTCCCCAGAAACCGAGCGGACAAACAACATTCTGTTTATTCTTTGGCCCACCGCAAGCCTTGTCACATTGGCCTTTGGCCAGAGATTTCTTTGCGTACGGACACAGTTTGGCGTTTAGGTTTGGCGCTTTGTAGTCGTAAAGGAATTCGAGCGGGAGATCGCTTTCGAGTCGGGTCGAAATGATTTGAATTTTCTTTTTGTCTTTAGCTGCCAGCCACGCATTCCCGGGACGGTAAGTAAACAGGTTGTTGTAGAGTTGCTTGCCGTGAATTGCAAGCGTGTTTAGCAACTTCGTCGTGGCCGGGGCCGCGAGGTCCTTTGGATAGCTGTCAGGGTCGTCGGCAAGGTTTGTTAGTTCGTCATTGAGCGTAAGGATCGTTTGATTGAGCGATGTTTCGTCAAGCGAGAACATCACAGCGTCGTCACCTGCCATCGCCGTTGCGTATGCATTGCCGTCGCTTGCATGGTTGAGCACAACTGCGGCGTCGAAAGTCTGTCTCGAGCCAAGGTCGTTGATATGGGGCAGCACACGAGCTTCAATGCTTACTTTGATCCGAAGGTTCCTGGTCTGTTTTGAAATAGTAACTGGTGCTTCCAGAATCGCTGTTTGAATAACGCGATTCTGATGCAGCACAGTGACTCTTGCCTTAACCGGATCGAGCGATTGACTCGTGCGGAAGTAAAAACGGCAATGCGGTGTTGCGCCTTGCGGCGGGAGGAAAAGTTTTCCGACCTGCGGTTCCGGTGAGACGCGAGGCTCCGTAAAGACCACGGTGAGGTCATGGCCCTTCTCGCTCGGCGGCAACTTCTCAACGGGGAATTCTTTTTCAGCGCTCTCCCATTTTGCTGTGAGCGGGCTAATACGAACATCAACCGCATAAGAGGTGTCTGGCCTGAGCGCGCTGCGGCGCTGCTTGTAGCCCGGAGATTCGAACACCTGAGCCTGTATCCGACGACTTTCCGACGTTAGCGGAAACTTCTTGATTAGCGTCTCTGCGGCGCGACTGTGCCTAGCGACTGTGGTTGCTCCTCCCGTCTCCTTTAACCAGTCCTTAACACGAGCCAATTCTCTAGCAACTCCGGCGGCATCGGCTTTAATTGCGAGTCTTCTACCGTAGCCACTTCCTTGGCCGCCTCTGTACTTTATGCCAACTCGTTTCGAACGCCTGAGACGCACTGAACGTGGTATAGGACTTTCAATGACCCTGCGTTTCAACGCCTGGCGGAAACGCGACGCAGTGCGTGAGACGAGCGTGAGTTCTATTAAACCTCTTGAGGCGACGAGCAACGGCGATGGAGCCGGCGCCTCAAGTTCTGCAAGGAAGAGTGCCACGTCAAGGGAGTTGTTGTGGGCCAACCCCGCAATTAACCCTTGGATCCAATCTCCACGTTGTTCTTCCGGCACAGAAAGAAGTCCGACGCCGCTCGTGCGCACCTCTGCCCGCACAGCTTGGAGTAGGGCTGTCAACCGACCCGAAAGTTTCCCGTCTCCACCGAGCACCAATACGCAATCGGCCCTTGGTCGCCATTCCATCTTGAGCAGTTCAGACAAAACGCCACGTACGTCTTGCGGAAACAGCAACAGGCCACAATCGTCACTTTCATTAGCGACGTCAACGATTTCAACGAGCCTTGTGAGGGTTGAAGTCTTGAATGCTTGTTCCAGTTGTTGGCGGAGTTGTTGCGATTCGTGGTCTTTCAGGAAGCCGAGTCGAAGCGGCCAGTTCCAGCCGACGACAGCTTGTGGTTTGTCGACTCGCACGTAGAGAGCCGTGCGGGCGATTTTGGGCTGCAGTCGGGCGTCAGCCGGACTGAGTTGTTTCACCGCTGGACTAAGGAGTTTGTCAGCTATCCAGAAATAATCCCCGAATCTTTCCAGATGAAGCTCGAACCGTATTGTGGCCCTGCGAGCTTTTGCAAATTTCGTCCAGGCTTTTTCGAAGAGAGTCGCCGTGTTGGCAGGTTTGAGCTTGTCCAATTCTGCTGGATCCACAACGTCGAGCCGCCAGTGGAGTATTCCCTTTGACTTGACAGCCACTTTACTAAGCGCTTTCCAAATCGTTTCGACACTCAGCGAGTAAGGCCAACGCTCAATCGAGCCCTGAAAAACCCCGAGAGCTGCCAGTGCTCTCGCGAACTCCGCTGGTGTTAATTCAAGTCCCCAGAGGCCAAAATCCTTTCGATTCATTCCACCTCCGTAGTAGTGTAGTGGTCCCAGGTTCAGTGTGACGATCGGGAGTAGAGCTGATCTAAGAGATAGATCATCGCGGTATGAGTGAAGCGTAAACGCTTATTCGCGTCGAATGAGAATCTTACTTAGTGCTCGACGCATGCTTCTAAACGTCGCTCATCGACGTAGAGATAATCTACTAACCTCATGAACCATCACGACAGATTGAGCAACGCACGTCGAAGTCGCCATTGGAACCTTGTCGTGTCTCATCAGAGTGGTGATTCCGGCACCTTAAAGTTGTGCTCCAGCGGCTGCACACGCTTACCAAAGAAGCCCCTCATGGCGAGATCGCTGTAAGCGGTTGTTTGGCTACCGAGTGAAAACCTCACTTGGTAATCACCTTCTCAAATGCTTTACGCCTTCTCGCGATCTCCTTCACTCTTTTCTCGGCGGGAACAATGACTTTTTTCTCAAGAGATATCATTAGCTTTTCAAGGTTCTCGTAACGATCCGGGGTTAAAACCCAAGGGTAATCTCTAAACGATTCAAACATACCGTATTCATATTCTATTGATAGAATTATGGGCTGCACTGGCAGACCAGGATTAGCTGGCACAATGCGCTCTAGCTCTTGAGGTATTGACTTGGCTTCAGTTATATCTGCAATTACAAACCGAGCCATATGAGCTAAAGTTGAGACGGTTTCCGTAAGATTTTTACTCTTCGGCTTCTCGAAATCAAACATAACAGGCAAATAATCATGCCGACGTAGCGCATTGCGAATACCGTCCAAAACCTGTTTTCGCTCTGGTGTAAAACGACCAAGTATCAACACAACTTTTGAAGTGACTGTATCAATGACATCACGAATTTTTTGGTTATTGAGAAGCAGGTAGATGAACTGCGCGACTTCCAGGTTATCTACAGTAATTATAGTCTCACTCTCACTTGTAATAATAATATTGAATTGCTCCGCCCCCTGTAATCTTAGGTTCCATGCAGAAACACCATAGACGTAACTATTCGCGAGGTTTGCGGATTCAAGATTTACATTCACTAAGCGAGCGTATCTGAGGTTCGCTCCGCTGAGATTCGCCCGAGTGAGATCCGCATCAACTAGATCTGCCCAGGTAAGGTCTGCTTCTCTTAAGTCTGCCTCAACAAATTTCGCGCCTCCCAGGGCCGCACCAACTATATCTGCCTTTCGGAGATCTGCTCGACTAAAATCTGTCGCATCAAGGGCTGCTTCGCGGAAAATTGCATCCTGTAGGTTCGCCTTTGAAAATCTCGACTCACTGAGGTACGCCTCCGTGAAGTTTGCATTCTTCAAATTAGCCAGGCTGAGGTTTAGCCCCGGGCAGTTTATCCCGCTCAGGTCTGGAACGATTTCAGGTTTTTGCTTTCGCCACTTATTCCATGCGGCAACCCCTTGACGGAGAATACTAAGATGATCCTTCTTTGCCATGATTCTGCTTAAGCCGCCTAGCTGCGCTTGTATCTTGACCAAGACCCATCGCCTAACCGAAGGATACCAAGGGTGATCTAAGTTGGCAGGCTTTTATGCCACCTGTTATTGCAGGCGGAAGAGGTTGTAATCGAATCAGATGACCGTCCGTCGCCTGCTACGTATGCCCTCTATGAATCCCTCTATCGACGGGTTTTATGAAACCATATGAATGCCCTACTTCTTGCGAACCCACTTCGAATCGAGGTTGGCGCCTTGATTGGGATTGGTGAATATCTCCGCTGGAATGACGTCATCGTTGTACCAGGGCCCGCAAATCTCAAGGATTGTGATGTCAGGAAGTTCCAGCCAGCCCCGTATGACGTATTTCCTTGTGTTCCGGTCGCTAATAATAAGGACCCGCCCGTTAACCTTGACCGTCCCGGCAGTATCTTCTTTTATCTTCCTGCCGTTCTGAATGGCGAAGAAGTCGTTGTAGTAGCGTCCTCCGGCGGTTATCGTCATCTTGTTAGTGAAATGAAGCGATTCAAATCCGGCATATGTGCCAGAGTAACGGTCCACGTATCTCGTGTTGATGCCGTCATTCTGGCCCCATTCGCCAACGAGATCTGCAATGGTGAGTTGTCGGCTAATCGGTGGGATGACCAGTTTGCCATTTACCATCGCCGGCGGCGCGGCTGTTACGACCCGATTCTCTTTCTCCACATCAATGTGCTCAACAAACGCCTGTAGCTGAGGCAGGTAGGAATCGTCGTTAAGGATTCCCAAAACGCTGATCGTCTTTCCGAACCCGCTCAAGACATTGAGAAACGCGAAGGCTTTGTTACCCTGAAAATCGATTTGGGAGACACCTCCGATCACGGTCCATCCGTCCACCACTTCAGTGGCCGTCTTTGGATTTGCTTCCCCACTCCACGGATCCACGACTCGGCTCTTCCATTCTCTGGCAAAGTTGTTTTCGGGCGTGCCGCTGCTCGTGGTCGCGCCGTAAAGCGTGATGAAACAAAAGTTGCCCGACGCCTGGTTGATTACATTGAAGACGACGACGTTTTCCTTTTCGGTTTTCGTCCAACCTTTCGGCGGGGTGTACTTCACTGCGCCCAGCTTTTCGCTTTGCGCGAAAACGGGCTGCGAAGCGAAGAGGGTAAAAACTGAAACGACAATCAAAAGTATCTTTGTGTGTTTCATCTGTTCTCCTGGTCGGTACCGAGTCGACTTTAAACGTCATCTCGATTTCCATATGCCGCTACCCCATTCTCGTTTTAGACTCTACTGCTTTGGCTGAGAAGTCAATCGTTTCTACATAAATCTGGGCTATGGAAACGGTGGAAAAACAAACCGCGTTTTTCCACCGTTCCCACAGCCCCTGCTGCTAATAATAAATTTAGATGAAAAGCGGCCGACCTTAAACAAGAGTCGATCGTTTACACAAAACAATTGACACTACCACATTGAAAGCAAGGAATTCCGGCATTGAGTAAGTAAGGGCTGAAGGTAGCGAGTATGCAACTAAGCAGGCCCGTGAGAATCAGCCATTAAAGAGAACGGCCGCACCTTATTCTCATTCAGATCAAAAGTCAAATTGTCGAATTGACTCACGAAAAACCCACTCCAAATGGCATTCGTTGCCTCATTTAAAAACCCACTCGAAATAGAGTGTGTTTTACCGCCAGTGTTTGACGGCACTGGAGGTGTTGATGAGGCTAACAATGAAGGCCAGGCAGGAAGTTACCAAAGCGAGCGCCGGTCAATATCGTGGCGCGAGCAAAAAAGAGAAGAGCAAGATGCTGGACCAGTTCATAGCCACCACTGGCTATAGTCGCTGGTATGCGCGGTTAGTGTTGCGACATGAAGGACGTCGCCTACAAACAGACAAACAAACGATCGTCATGGTGGAGCGCAAGTCGAGCACTAAACGAAAGCGCGTGCGTTGCTATGATGAGAAGGTACAAACAGCATTAGTAAGGCTGTGGCGCATCATGGACTATATCTGCGGCAAGCGGCTGCAGCCATCGCTGCCGGAGCTGATCACGGTACTCGAGCGCCACAACGAGTTCCGTTGCGATCGCGAGACGCGAGCGAAGCTGTTACGCATCAGTGCCGCCAGCATTGATCGCTTGCTGAAACCAGAACGACGCAAATATGAGTTGCGTGGACGGGCGGGCACGAAGCCGGGGACACTCTTGAAAAAGCAAATCCCGATTCGCACCTTCGCCGAGTGGGATGAGCAACGACCAGGCTTTGTCGAGATCGACCTGGTAGCTCATGACGGCGGTCTGGCGGCCGGCGACTATTGTCAAACTTTGGATCTCACTGACATTGCGACCACCTGGACCGAGACGCTGGCTGTCCGTAATAAAGCACAAGCCTGGGTCTTCGCCGCTTTGAAGGAAATGCGCCAAAAACTGCCTTTTCCTTTGCTGGGCATCGATAGTGACAACGGCTCCGAGTTCATCAACAAGTACCTGGTGGAATACTGTCAAAAACAAAAACTCAGCTTCACGCGCTCGCGCCCGTATCGCAAAAACGACAACTGTTTTGTAGAGCAGAAGAACTACTCGGTGGTGCGGCGCGCGGTAGGCTATCAGCGTTACGACACTGAAGCGCAACTCTCTTTGCTCAATGAGCTCTATGCCACGCTGCGGCTCTATACCAACTTCTTTCAGCCCACCATGAAATTGAAATCGAAAGAAAGAGTAGGGAGCAAAGTGATTAAGCGTTATGATCGCGCGCAAACTCCTTACCAACGGGTGCTGGCCGCCGCGCCGATAAGCGAAGCCGAGAAACAACGCTTGCGGGCCAAGTACAAAACACTGAACCCGGCGGCCTTGAAAAGAAAACTGATGCGTTTGCAGGAGCGCTTAATGAAGTCCACTGCTAGCACCAAAGCCGTACGCGTGCGCCCGCGGCAGTGCCGCAACGATCGCTATTTCTCTAATCAGCCTGAGAGCTAACAGAGTGAGTTTATCGCTTTACCGAGTACCGGATGGGCAGCAGAAAGGGCAGAGCGCTTGGCCCTGCCCATCCGTACACTCACCGACGACGGCGCTCGGGTCGCTCTCCAGCGTTGCCCTATCCTCCGCGCCGGCGTCAGTGACTCTAGCACAGAGCCCCAAACAAGACGCAAACTACCACTGTTTTTGCGCTCGCATTTGGAGTGGGTTTTTAGGTGAGGCAACGAATGCTATTTCGAGTGGGTTTTTAGGTGAGGCAACAGGATTGTTTTTTTGAGATTTTTTTGAGATGCCTCAGAAAAAGGGAGCAGGCATAAAAACACACGAGTCAGCAGAACAGAATCGGGCAAGATACTGAGCGCGGTTCCGCCCATTCGTCTGCGAGCAACGAGAGACTAAAGCGCTCGCAGGAACGCCATTAATCCAGCATCCTCACGCCACCGCTTTGCGGTTTGGTTGAGGGTACCTCGCAAGTCGCCAGTGCCTTAGCCTTCATTCCAGATCAACCTCGGCGTAGATGTTCGTTGTGTTAGCGAGACATGGCCCAGCCAGGCCCGGATCGTGTTGATATCTACGCCCGCACGTAGAAGATGCGTGGCAGTAGTGTGACGGATCGTGTGCGGACTCACGCGCTTTGTCATCAATGACGGCATGCGCACGGACGCTTTCTTCGCATGGCGTTCGCGTGGTGAGAAATCCAAGTCCTGTAGCGTTCCTGGTTATGTGGCGTTCGGTTCGCTGGTTTGCTGCTGAGAGCTGGCTAGAAAAGCTGAGCGCCACATAACTAACTTGGCCACATAACTCAAGCATGCCGCCATTCGCGGTTGCTTTCGCTACCTGTTCTTTGGTTTGCGCCTCTCCCGTTCCCACCAGTGAGATCACAACTGATTTACCTTCATTCAAAGCAGTTTCGGTTTCGGCGATCACACTCGGCACTTTGAAAGCGCAGATTACCTGGCGAAAGAACCTCTGATGGTCTCCCCAAAACTTGTTGAGGGCGATCGCTCGCGCACGTGGTCAGACGCCACATAACTGCGAAGCTATGACTGACACAATTCTACTTTCCGACGTTGAATCTTCGAGTGCGTCTCAAAGCTCCCCCGCCGTCAGCAGGAGCACATCGTCAATTGGGTCTCCGCTTACGTCTCACAGTACGAGCAAACCAGTAGGGCGAACCACTCATAAAGTTGGTCGATAAGGCAATAAAGCAGCCTCATAAAGTGGGCAGACAAGATAGCAATCCTCAGAATCCGCCAAACGCCGCCGTAAGTCTACGCTGATCAGTAGCTTTGTACTTTATGAGATTTATTTATTTGATAAGGCGGATAAAGATCTCACTCAACGCGCCACTACATCACTTGCGGATTTTATCTACCAGCTGAAAACGCCACTGTGAATAAAGTTCTCGGTCCAACTCGAAGACCGATCAACCAGATCCTAAGGGTGAGGAAATCATGTAACCCTTGCTATCCAGAACATCACCAGTAACGTAAAAAAGGGTCCCAGCACCGTTAGACGCGCCAGCCATTGCGCGCGGTTAAGAGCATGAGGGTCTAAGCCCGCTTCTCGAACGCTCCACAGCATCACAGACCCGACAACAAGACCACAAATAACTGAGAACAGTACTAAGCCTTGCGTTGCTTCTGGCGCACCATGCCAGCCAAGTATCCCAAGGAGCCGCAACACAAATGCCCCCACCGGCAGCAGAAGCAAGGTTAATGTCGGTGTTACCCACCATACTTGCTCCCAGCTTTCAGAGGGTACATGCCCGCGTAGCCAACCAATGAATTGCCCTCTCGTCATGGTCGTGGTATCAATCCCCTCTCTATCCAGAAGAAATTCTGTGTCTTGTTTGAAAGAGGAGCCATCGTTGATCGCTCGACTGGCTGCACACCCGGTGTTTGATAGAGCAACGACTTAAGAGTCGTGGCGTTGTCTATCACGAACATAGCATCACCGTTTCTCCTCTCGGTTATCGTGATCTCGAAGGAACCCACGAATTGACGTGGCATATTAAAACCAGCCTCGAATGGGCCGTCTTCTCCGGTCCGCCCAAACCAAACTCCAGTTGGACCATAAGTTCCTCCGCCCTGGTCAATGAAGTTCTGTCTATGGGTCGCTACGTCTGGTGAAGTCATCATGCCTTGAGTCATATAGTCGCTCGGACCGAACTGCCGATCTGTCGGCCCCGTGCCCGTTATGTACTCAAAGAGCAACTGAAGTGCCCCTGTATTATCGGGCTGGCCTGCCTGCATGGAAGGCTGAGTGTAAATGCTCCAACCTTGCCTTGCTTCTTGCGACGAACCGCTGGCATCAGGACCGTTTGCGTTTAGTCGCACAAACTGGTCATTGCCGATCCCATATTCCATCTCTGTCCACTCGGTGGTACCCGTTCTGTCGTCATCATCTTTGTACCACTTGACCACTCCAGTTTCGTCATGCCTTCTCCACTCTAATCCGGTTGGATCAATGTAAGCTAGCGGATTGTTGAGGCAATAGATGTAGCGATTCCAGCTTTGCGGAAGATACGGTTTGCCGCTCGTTAATAGTGGGTCAGGGGAGATAAAGCGTCCTTGCATTGACGAGTGGTATCTGGCCAGGAAGTAGTCGAGTCCCGTCTCATTGTCGCGTTCTTTTTGGGTGAACTGCTGCCGCACGTTGTCGCTCGCGCTGTAGCCTTGCGCTCTTGTCCTTCCACCTGTGCCTGCGAATAGTTCTTCACCAAACGGCAGATAATCATGCCGAGTCATCCCGCTGATGTAGTTGCCATTTGCATCCGTCACGGTCAAGCTGCCGCTCTGATCGAAGATCATCCGCGGCGTGCCAAGGTGATCAGCCACCAGCCAGTGAATGTCCACTCCGCCGCCGCTCTGCCAGGCTGTCAAGACTCGTTCGCGTAATTCCTGAATGTGAACAGCAAGGATCGGCTGCCCCTGCGCTAAGCCGCCACTGTACGGAGGTGAGGGTGAGCCCAGTGCTTCATTCAGCGCCGTGCGCATCTCATCGATCGGTTCCCCACTGATGAACACGGTGTTATTGATCGCACCGCCGCTGGCCGTAGGCTTCTGCCATTGATAATTGGGCAGATTGTAATGCGAGCGCAACGCATTGATGGCGGCCCGCAATTGCGTAATGTGCAAAGCTTTGATGTTGAAACTCTCGAGGTTGTTTGGATCTTTCAGCGGATTGTCGTCAATCGTCGGCGGCGCTCCCCACCCCGCCGTCGCCGCCGTCGCCGTAATCAACAACTCGCCATTGCGATAGCCGTACTCCTTTTGCGGACTTGACGCCGCACCGTTGGCGGCATACTCGGCAATCAACTCGCCTCCGACACCGTAAACCTGCCATGTCTCAACCATGCCGACTTTCCGCTTCACTCGGCGGCCGTCCCCATCATAGGAATACTCCCCAGCGACGTAGTTACCCGATTGAGTCTCTTTCGTCACCCGATTCTCGGCATCATAAAGGCGTTCGATCGCCAGTTGTCCCACTACCGAACCGGAAAAAGTGTCTTTCCAGAGATTTCCAGCGGCATCGTAGCGCATGGTGCGCGAAGATTCGGGCAGAGCCAAGTCACCTGGCGCATATAGTCGGTTCGTGGCCGTCTCTAGTTCGAAGTTAAGATTGTTAACACCGCCGAAGGTCTGACTCGGATTAGGGTCAATGCGCCGATTACCGTAACGATCATACATGTACGTTTGCTTGAGGGTGTCGTTGCCGGTCCCATTGAGTTTCTCGCTGATTGAAGTCAGGCGATTCAGCGCATCGTAAGTGAAGTTACCCTGGAAGAAATTGCTGCCGGGAATGTAGTTCTCCTGTCGCAGGAGATTGCCATTGTTGTCCGTGCCGCTGCCGCCCTGCGTAAACGTGTTGCTGTAATAATTGACAATCGCGCCACGATCACCGTTGGCCGGATCGGTCGCGAATGGAATGGTACTGGCGCGCATATCCCACAGTTGACCGCGCGCGTTGTAGCGTTGCTTGTGATAGATCGGCGTCGCTGTGCCAAACTTTTCCTGCTGCAGTCCATTGAGTGCCGTGTATTCAAACTCGTTCGCGTATGTGCGCATAACGTCGTCACCGAGGTCACCAGTGAAACTGCTCAAGCGCCCAGCATTGTCGAAGGCGTAATTGACGACACGGTTGGATGGATAGGTCATCGTCTTGACGCGACCAGCGAGATTGTAGGTGTAGCTTAGCGGATAAGTCTGACTGCCAATCGTCTGGATGCCGCTGAGAATTTTTCCTGCTGCATCATAGCCACCGTAGGTGTAGGTCGAAACACTGCTACTAAATGAGGCGAGCCGGCCTTTGCCGTTGGATATCACGGATGAATCGTAGCTGTAAGTCACTGCGGGAGTGCCGTCCGTGTAGCTACGGCTGGTGGCGCGATTGAGCGCATCGTAAACGTAGGTTGACACTACGCCACGCGGATCCGTCTTCTGCGTGAGATTGCCGTTATCATCGTACGTATAGGTGACGGTGCCTCTTTCAGGATTGCTGGCCGTGCGCAAGCGCGAGAGTGAGTCGTAGGTGAAAGTGCGGATTTGTGTTCCCTGGGCTACCGAGGTGAGATTTCCAGAGAAATCATATTGATAAATGGTCGGCTGCACGGGAGCAGAAGTGGTGCCGAGATTGCCGTTGGCGTCGGGCTCGTCAACTCTGACCAGTCTCCCCAGTCCGTCGGACATGCTGCGACGCACTTTTCCCGCCTGATCGGAGACGGTAACAAAATTGGCCTCATAAGTAGTGGTGACGCTGCCGGCCCAAATGCCGCTGGTTCCGGTTGCCGGCGGTTGAGCGCCGCCGCCGAAGGTGGCGGCTTCCGTCACCCGACCCGCGAGATCGTTGGTTACCCGTGTCCAGCTATCAGTAGCAGCGTTGACGCCGTAGCGCATAGGACTTGACGCGTAAGTGATCCTGCCCATCTGTTCGTAGGCTTTGCGTGAATAGATAGTGTAATTGGCGCCATCTTCTGTTTGCTCCGTCAGAATCACGCGGCCCAGCATGTCAGTCGTGGTGCGTGTCTTCAACAATTTGTCGTTCTCGGCGTTCAAGTCAGCCGTGTCTACGACGCGCAACAGATGATCCTCGTAGGTCCTCGTGAGCCGTTGATGTTGATTGATTCCGTTGACATTCACGAGTGGCCCGATGGTGACGCCTGGACGGCCGAAGGGATCGACCGTACTCAATAACTGATTGGTGTAGTCGATTGTCGCGATGTTGCCGTTTGCATCAGTCGTGCTGGTGACGAGACCGGTGTAGTAATCGAACGCCGTCGTGGTGGTCTGTATACCGGAACCGTTTTGCGGATCGACTACCACACGGTTCGGCAAGGCGTGGGTGGCGTCGTCATAGAAGAACTGCGTGACTTTTCCACGGGGATCGATCTTGCTGGCAAGGTTCCCATAGAGTCCATAAGTCTGGTTGCTGGTGATCCATTTGTTGTCCAGATCGTCCCAGACACGCTGGCTGGTGAGGTTGCCAATCGTCGGCGCGATGCCGTAAGCCTGGCCGTCGTAACTAAGTTGAACGATGCTTGATCCCACGATTGACTGCTGCGCTGCATTCAGAATCAAGGGTGTCGCCGTCGACAGCGCTCGCTTGGCATAAACGTTCTCCGAACTCGCAGTCGTAGCCGGATGGTAGTAATCATTATCGACTACGCGAAGTACGGTTGCACTTCCAGGCACACCTGTCGGTACTCCTTCAACATCACGTGTGACCAGCGCCGGATCAAACCAATCGTATTCTGTTGTTTGAATGACGTTCCCGTTGAAGTCATACAAATAGGTCTTGGCCGACATCTTTACCGGGTTGTGATTGGGAGTATCGTCAAGTAGCGTCGTGTATTCGGCATCAATGACGGGATTGAAGGTGGCTTCACCAAAGTTACCGGTCGCATTACCATTGGCGCCAGTGAATTTCAGTAGAGTCCAATGACGTTCGACACGCGTCTTGTTCGAATTATCAGTCCTATAAACCAGACCGCCCTTTGGATGGCTGGCGGGGTATGAGCTACCCCCAGCATCCTTAAAAAAACAGGCTTCAGTCATTATTGAGCCATCTGGCGAGGTTACGGCGCCACCGCACTCCGCAGATTCCCCGATGCTGTAATTCCAAGAATCGGTTATCCCATCATGAGTCACACTCTTTTGGGTTACAGTCGTGCGAGCGATATCGTCGATATCGTTCTGAAAAAGGAAAAAATGAGTCGAGTCACGGCTGTAAGAATAGTTGACGATTGCTCCGGTCGGAGTCTCCATTCGACTGAGTTCGCCCATGCCCCTGGAGGCTTGGCGGGTATAGCTAAAACTAGGTAGGTCGCAGGTCCAATTCACCGTATCGGTCGCTGTCTCAGTCGTGTCGGAGTTGTAGCTAAAGGTGTAATGCCGGGCGGCGACACCAGGCTCCGTGGCAGGGAAAACGATCTTACGAATAACCTGGAGATCAAGCACCAAACTCTCATTGTGTTGGCATTCGCGTCCGTTCAACCGTCTTTGGCCATCTACGGTATAGACCTTCCCTTCAACGCGGGTAGTTCCGTAATGGAGGTCGATGCTCTGCCAGCTCCCGCCCACTGTTTGATACAAGACCTGCCGTGTATTGGTTACTGGGTTGTACTTAAACTTGATCTCTCGACCGGTCTGCTCATCCTCAATATGTTGTTCAAAATCATCAGTATCAGTATAGATTTTTACGCGGTTTCCATCTGTATCTTGAATCCGCTGAATCCCATTGTTTGCCTGGGTAACCTGAGTGCCGTCTTTCAGATACACGGTCCAAGCCGTTGCAGCACCCGGTGGGTTGATTACAGCCCAAAGATAGCTTCCGTCAAATGAGTAGTATCTAATCGGAGACCCTACCGAGAAAGGTATGTCATCATAGTAGCTGCGGAGAAAAGAGAACGTCTGTCCGGAATAAGAAGCGTAGCCGTCAGTGGGCCTCAATTCATGTTCGGCGCCATCGGGTGTGATTAGAATAGTGCGGAACCAATCCTTCTGGAGCGCCACAATGTCCGGCGGTTGCATTCCGCACGGGTCTGGCGGGCCTGACTCCGGGAGCGCATAGTTAAAATCATCGTGAGCAGAGCGAATTTCAATTCGGTAAGCGCCTTCAATCCGCCAACCTCCCGCGTCGCCCCGTTGCGGCGTGTTTACTACCCAATTTTGACAGCCATCCACGGGTCCTAAGCGATGCTCTACCCGCGTCACATTCCACAGTTTGCTGTTGTAAATGGCGCTCAGAGTGTATTTGAGTTTACCGCCTGCAATTGGCGGCAGCGATGCCAGTGGAATGGACACATTTACATTACCGTTGGTGAGACTGATGGTCTCAGTGTCGGAGACCGAGTAGGTTGCCCCGGGAATTATTCCGCGATCAGGCCTGGCGGCGGTCTGTTGGCCCACCAGACGAACGCTGGGAATCAAGAGCAGCAGGAGCGCGAGAGAAAGTTTCTTCGCGGGAAACAAACGGCAGGCTTTTGTCTTCATGAGCGTGCACACCTTTACTGTAATGCGTGTGAAAATTCTGTCAGGCGATACTCCATGATTGTCTGGTTCAAACGCCGCCAGATGATGCGGGTAGGAAACTTCTCGCCGTTCTGATTGGTCCAACCCGAAATTTCCGCCACGATCCGTTGGCCCTGGACTTCAGACTCGATCTTGTCGATCAGGCCCGTTTCAGCGTTGATGTAGTAGAGGCGCCAACCACTCTCCGGCCGCTTGGCTTCATCCAGTTCAGGATCGCCGATGCGGATGATGTTCCAGAGCGGCCCGGTATAATTGTCTTCTGCGTTTGCGGGTCTCACGTTGCGGGCCACTGTGAAGTAGCTTGCGCCTCGCAACTGGGCCAGAACGAATTGATCGGGACTGTCGAGTACTAGCCGCTCGATCAATTCGCGGTCGCTGCCCGTAGCGCGCCCGGTGGCCGAAAGGGCGCCCTGGTCTCCGTTCCAGGTAAGTGGCTTCGAAAGACCCGCGATATTGATCTCAACCTGTTCTCCGTCGTCAGTCTGCGTGCGAGTCAGATTCACAACGCGCCGTTCTGAACCGATCGTTAACCTTCCTGCAAGGATCGACTGCCCGCGCCTGCTGGTAGAAAACCTCGCGCCCAAACGCCGGATCATGCTGAAAGCCTCTGGCTGGAGCGAAAGGTTGTGCCCTCGCTTTCGGCCGCTGACACTTCCGCCCGTTGTCGCCGGGACGCTCTTCGTAGCGATCTCTGGAGCAGTCGGCTGACTTCGATTTGGTCCGAAGCGAACGGCAACCAGACCGAGCGCCCCGCAAAGCATTAAGACAATTGCCAAGGCCAACCGGAAAGAACTTCGCCGTGGGTTGGACATCACTTCCTCCTGCTAACTCAGAGATTCAATTTTGGTGCGTGTTGGTGTTCGCTTAAGGCTCGCGCTACTGCAAGCTTAGTAGCACCAGAATCTTGCCCTGGCCTTTGGCGAGTGGTTCAAGTGCTTTGCCGACAAGTGTGCCTGGCCGATGAATCTGTACACCGCCGATATTGATGGCCTCAGATTTCATAGCCACGCCGGGAATGTTACTGGTGACCAACAAGTCGCCGATCTGGATCGGGCCTCTGGAAGCATCCACTGCGAGCCTGACTCGCCCGGTAGTCCCAACCAGAACTTTGTTATCGGCCGCTTCGCCCAAAGCAATGCCCGGCCGTTCAGAGATCACTCCGGCCACACGAGTGTCGTAGGCTTGCGAGGAAGCGATCACTTGATTGGATTTTGTGTGATCAAGAACAACGAGCGTACCAGCGGAAAGCTCTTGAGAAGATTCAACCCATTCCGCGACGTCCTGATATTTGGCGACGATGTTGTTGCCCGTGATGGTGCCGCTTGAATTAATATTGCCGGCCACATCCAACTTGTATTGCGAATTGGGAGTCGCAGTGCCTATGCCAACATTGCCGCCACTTTCCTGAAGTAGGGTCTTCGTGGTGTTGAGATCCCCAACGTGCAAGACGCCAGTGGTTGAACTGCCGGCACGGATGAACGTTTCTTTATTGGTTCCGTAGCCAAACCCGGCGTAGAAGAGACCATCGCTGTTACGCACATCCAGCAAGGCAAGCGGACTGTTTGTGCCGATGCCGACGTTGCCGGTTGAATAATTAATGTCGGTTCCGCTGGTGAACCATTGACTGCTGATGAGCGGAGAGCCATTGAGGTTTATGCTGGTGGCGTTGAAGCTGCCGTTTACGTGCAACTTGTAAGTTGGGTTGGTTAGGCCAATCCCGACGTTGCCCCCGCCCCCGGCAGCTTGGAGCAATAGGCGTTTATTCCCGACGTTGGCATCTACAAAGAGCGACGTGGAGGCCATGTCGTAGTAGATATGTCCGAGCCGGTTTGCACTACCTAATGTCGGGCTATTTGAATTGTAAAAAGTAATCTGGGCGAAGTCGGGAGCCTGCAATCTAAGCTGGCCACCGAAGGGAACATTGGTCCCTTTCAGATCAAGGGGAACAGCCGGAGTCGTTGTGCCGATGCCGACGTTGCCGTTGCCCCGCACAATAGCTTGAATTCCATTGGTATTCTCAAATGTGGCAATAGCGTCATTAACCGAGGTAGTAGCGGCCTTTGCCCGGAAACCGTTTATTCCACCATTTACATCAAGTGAGTACAGCGGGGTGGTTATGCCAATACCCACGTAGCCATTCTGCAATAGTGTTAGCGTTTCAAACACTCCGGTGGACTCTATAAAACTGAGTCGATCATTCGAGGCACGGTTTCCCATATACCACTTTGAAACTCCACCACGTTGCAGAGTCAGATTTGCGTTGTACGCAACGGGCGCATCAATGAGCACTTGGGAATGCGTGCCGGCGGTACTGCCGAATCTGGCAATTAAGTTCACTGAGGAAAGAATATCCAGCTTCACCCCGGGGGAAGTTGTACCCACACCTACGTTGCCGCTGTTGGAGTTGTAGATGTCGTTGCCGCTCGTGCTCCATTGCTGGGCCAAGGCTTCCTGCGAGCAATAGAATAAGGTGATTACGGCGAGTGTAATCAACATGCCTGCCCACGACATTTTGCGCTGACGGCTCTGTGGTTTCGTTCTCATCTCTTGCCTCTTTTCTTGGAGTAGGATTAGCCAACGGTCGAGGTTTTCGCTTACAACCCTCATCTTCGTGAAGTTGGACCATCAAGGCGCCACAATTCCTGATTGCAATCCAAGGGAAACCAGTCCGCCTGCTACACAATCAGACAGATTGATGAGTGTGGAATGCAATTCTCCGAATAAGATGGGAGGTTCGAGCCTCAAAGACTCCGTTTATAAAATCTGCCGCGTCGAAAACGGTGCCAGTTGAGGATCAGAAAATTGGTGAGCTTATTGGTTGCCATGATGAATCCTCCCTTGAAAGCAAGGAATCCGGCATTGAGTAACTAAAGGCTGAAGGTAGCGAGTATGCAAGGAAGCAGGCCCGTGAGAATCAGCCATTGAAAGAGACGACCGCACCTTATTCCCATTAATATAAAAAGTCAAATTGTTTTTCTGAGATTTTTTTAGGTGCCTCAGGAAAATGATGTACGCATAAAAACATGAGTCAGCAGAACGGAATCGCGCAAGATCACTGAGCGCGGTTCGCCATTCGTCTGCGAGCAACCAGAGGCAAAGCGTCCGCAGGAACGCCATCAATCCAGCATCCTCACGCCACTGCTTTGCTGGTTTGGTTGAGGGGTACCTCGCAAGTCGCCAGTGCCTTAGCCTTCATTTCCAAATCAACCTCGACGTAGATTCGTTGTGTTTAGCGAGACATGGCCCAGCCAGGCTCGGATCGTGTTGATATCTACGCCCGCACGTAGAAGACGCGTGGCATTAGTGTGACGGATCGTATGCGGACTTACACTTTGTCATCAATGATGCTTATTGTGTGATGACGGCCGAACGTCGCGCTGCAAACCCGAGACGGTAAAGTGATGGTTCAGAACCTTTCCAACAATCAATTGGTTGAGATTGGAAAGGCAGCGGCAAAATCCGAAAATTAGAAGTGCTATCAGCTCAGATGGAAGTACGCGCTGATTGAAGCTAAAGATAAAACAAGTGAACTCTGGGATGCGGTTAGCGACTACGCGCGTCAGGTTGACTCAATCCGACTCACCTGAGCGGAAGAGCAAAATGCCCTTTCGGTTTACACACAGGTGCGCGTTTAACGCGCGTATCTCAGACCTCCCGCTTGAAGATTTTTGTCTTCATTTCCTAAATCAATAACTCCGGCTTCCGAGCCTCATAGAGGTAACCAGCCAAGTTGGCATGATAGCGCCGGCGCAATTTCCCCAAGTGCAATTCGAGGCGCAGGATCGAGCCTACTCCATCGTCTACGTACTCTCGAGCTGCTTTAGAACGTGCCCGCATTACCCACCGGAAGTGGTCCTGATTCTAGTCAGCACGCGTCTCTGCTCGAAGACACTTATCAGCCAGAGCAAAATAAACGTTGGGTGGTAGTTTCACCTCCAGGCTCAGTTGGAACGACGTTGCTACTGGCGAAAGCAGCCACCTCCGAACAGGAAGCTTTTGTTGGGAATTCACCACCGACGTTTATTGAACCACCGGCAACACTACAGAGCTGGCGTTCCCACCGCCGAACCAGATACTCTGCGTCGCCTTTTTATAGTCATTCTTCTTAGCGTACATAATATTCTCGACGTACGTTTGCGGGTTGCGGTCGTACAACGGGAAGAGCGTCGATTGCACCTGGACCATGATTCGATGGCCCGGCCGAAATACGTGGTCCACGTCGGGCAGTTTCCATGTGTAGCGCTCTACTTTGCCGGGCTCGAGTGGCGAGGGCTTCGCAAAGCTTTTCAGGTAGCGGCCGCGGAAGATCTCAATACCGATCGCTAATTCATACCCGGCCATCGACGGCTTCGCCCCTTGCGAGGCAGCTTCTGGAACGTCGTTTGGATAGACGTCGATGAGTTTAACCACCCAGTCGCTATCAGTACCCGTCGTGGATGCAAACAACTCCACTTCGGGTGCACCCATGATGTGCACTCCATTTTCGAGCGGCGCACTCGTCCAGACCGCCACATCGGGACGGCCAGTTACGAAACGCTGGTCATGCACCAGCCACGGCTTCCACTGAAGGGGATCGCCCATGTCGATCGGGCGCGGGATGAAGGGAACTGGCTTGGCAGGATCGCTGATGTATTCTTCATGCCCGGTGGCGCCGGGCTTGTTGAATGTCGTCACTCCGTCTGCCGCCAGATAGATCGGCTTCGCAGTGCCCATAGGCCAGCGTTGCGACACGTTCCACTGATTCACGCCCGTCGCATAAGTGAGCACCGGGGGCGTCCTGGGATCAGGGCCACCCTTCAGCCAATGATCGAAGAACGGCTTCGCGTACTTCACGCGCCATTCCAGCGCCGTGTCGCCCGTGAAGGTGATCGCGCCGAGGTCGTAGCCATAGTGATTAAAGCCCGAGTGTCGCCATGGACCGATCACGAGTGACACCCGGTCGTTGTTCTTGTCCTTTGGTTCGAGCGCACGATAGACGGCGGGGGCACCGTAGCTGTCTTCCTGGTCCCATTGCCCGACCACGAGCATCGTCGGCACCGTATGCGGGCGGGCCGCGAGCCATTTGTCGACGGCCTGCAGCGACCAGAAATCGGTGTAGGCAGGATTCTCAAGAAATTTGCGGATGCCGGGTACACTCTCGGCGCCGACCATCTTCACAAAGTCTGCCATCGACCCGGCTCCGAGATAGCGCGTGTAATCGTCGCCACCGCCGAGAGCGAATTCGCCGCCGCCGTTGCCCTTGTTGAATCCGAGGCTCAGTGGAAAGCCGAGCGAACTGATGCGGAACGCGCCGTTGTGGAACCAATCGTCGCCCATCCAGCCATCGACCATCGGGCTCTGTGCGATCACTGCCTTAAGTGCCGGGTGCGGGTTGATCAACGTCATCAACGCCGTGAAGCCCAGGTAGCTCGAACCGATGACGCCGACGTTACCGTTCGCCTCCGGCGTGTTTTTAACCAGCCACTCGATGGTGTCGTAAGCGTCGGTCGATTCGTCTATGCCGGTTTTGTTCAATGGTCCCGAGATGGGGCGATTGAGGATCCACTCACCCTCGGACCGGTACATGCCGCGGATGTCCTGGTACACGCGGATGTAGTTGTCTGTGACAAATTCCGCGTCCATTACTTCGAGTATGTCGACGATGCGCTGGCTATTGACGCGGCCCGTCGAACCGCTCGCGTTATAGGGAGTGCGCGATAGCAGGATTGGTGCTTTGGTTACGCCCTTCTTCATCACTACGACGGTGAAGAGTTTGACGCCGTCGCGCATCGGGATCATGACCTCGCGCCGGATATAGTCGGCCGATGGAAGTGTCTGATCGTACTTCTCAACGACGTCCGGTGTCATCGGTGTAACGCGCGGCGGCGTTTGGGCGATAAGCAACGTACTTGCGAATGAGAGAACGGCGGCGAGCAGCGTCAAGCCGCGAGCGTATGATCTTTTCATGACGCTACATTATAGAACGCACCAAAGGTTGTGCAATCGCGCTCACCGCGCTGCGTGAGATGGCTCGACACGAGAACGGCGAATTGAAATCAAGGGTTCAAAGGGGTAAGTAATCACGGCTTCCTCGGATCGGAAACTTATTCGTCCGATCCGCTTTCGGCTTTCGGCGGTTCGAATGTGGCTTCCCGTCTTCGATAAACGACTTATCCTTTCGTAGCGCAGATTTCAAACTGGGTAATGAGTTGGACCATCAACTGCTCGTGATGGCCAGTAATCAGTGATAAGGCAAAGGTTCGGCGAGGAGTCCCGATGGCCTTCTACGAATCCTACGCTGGTGCGTCTTGCTGACGGACATCGAAGATCGTAAGCGGGCCGAGGCTCAGCTCACCGGCGAGAAGCGATTCCTGGAAATGGTGGCCTCTAGTGAGCCCTCGGCTATGTCAATTTTCGTCCGTGCATTTTCGTAGGCTGGTGGGCCCGCGGCGAAATGGTGCTGACTTGTAAGTAATTGAAGTAATTGGCGTCCCGTACGGGAATCGAACCCGTGTCGCCGCCGTGAAAGAGAAGCGATTTGTGGGAGTTCAAAGGAAACCTGCGGCATGGATAGCACCGTAAGGTAGTCAAAGGTACTTTCAGGAATCATTATTGGACCATTAATGGACGCTCGAAGATTACTCATATTGTTCGTGCCTCTGCCGATCTCACGCTATTACCGCACAGCCTTTCAGTGCTGCCCAAACCAGTCCTCGACACAATTAGTTTTCTGAAATAAGCGCCCGCAAATCGCCCAACACAACTCAAGGCTGTGGATTGGCTCTCGATAACCGAACACCTCCTCGGACAGAACGATTAGTGTTCTAGCTCGAGAACATTGACTTCGTTTTTGTTACAAACGCGACGATGCTGCCCGGCAATGTTGATTCTGTTTCTAACAGGGCTAGGTTGCGTGGTTCGACCGAAAACAACGGCGAGGCGCTCTGGTCCTTTTGAAAAGGTGTAAACCTCTGTGCGTCGTCTGCACTGGTCACAAGAAACGCCTCCAGCTTCGTCCAGTTTATTTGGATTTCGTGACGCTGTAGAACTCGACGATACTGGTCCAACAGAAATTCGAGCTTCTGTTGAGCTTCGGCCTCAGCAATTGCGCCGCGGCTTATATCACTCATCCATTCCTTCAACTCAAAGAATCTTTCGTGAGAATCGGAATCATTGCGATACTCAATGATTTGTTGCCAGGCCGCCTGCTGATCCGGAACTGGTACGACCACAGCAATCTTTAGAACGTCATGCTTGTTCGGACGTTGATCGTCATCGTCTAACGAGCTGTCTCCGCTGGGAATTGTCGCATATGCATCTGAGTTCTCTTGGTTTCTAACTTGAATCGCAAACATGCGCGTTGTGTTTACGGTAAGACGCCTCTCTGTCTGAATTAACCGCTCATGGTCCGGTACCTGGGCCCCTAATTCCACCACTGGCAGCGCCATCTTCTCTCTGATTCTTTTAGCTTCCTCTTTATCGTTCTGTGCCGCAAGCATTTCTTCCACGCTGACTCCGAATGGCCTTAGCATCTCGTTTACGTCATCAAACAAAGAAAGTACCGACGTTCGGGTGGCGCTATCAGCGGCAGGTTTCCACTTCTCCATATCGGGCTCATACAAGATGCCCAGGTCGACGAGCATGGACCTGTTTTTGACGAATTCCGGAGTGAAAAGGTGAGCAGCATCGGGACGCAATGCGACCGATAGCGCGTTGAAGGCAATGCGATTGAAGATTGTGACCAGCTGCTTTAATGCAGTTTCGTTGTTTATAAAGGCTACGTGAGCAATGGCGATTAACTCTCTTGAAGGTGTGGACATTACTGCATTGGACCTCAACGTGAAACGGAAACAACGGAAAAAGCGATCTTCGCGTCCTGTACGGGAATCGAACCCGTGTCGCCGCCGTGAAAGAGAAACAACATAATGTAATTCAAGGAATTTGGCGGTGTGGATAGCACCTTACCGCAGTTGAAGTACTGACGGGAACAGATTTTTGAACTTTAAGGACGCGATTGGTTGTTGGGAGCGACTAGGCTTCGTTTCGGACTATGAGTTTAAGGAACCTTGAAGATGACACCGCCTAAATTACCTGAACCGACGCTGCACCTGCCATATAAGAGGTGCTGCATGTTTCAAGCTGCACGGTTGCCTATAGATGCGGGCGGCGCGTAAGCGCACGTATCTCAGGCCTCCGCTTTTAGGTTTTTATCTTTCCATTTTTCATAACTAAGCATCGTCGGCGTTCAAGCCTCATAGAGGTACCGAGCCAGGTTGGCATGATAGCGCCGGCGCAGTCTCCCGAGCGCGATTGCCGGCGCCGGATCAAGGCTATTCCAACGTCGGCGCACTCTCGAGACAGCTTTAGAACGAGCCCTCATTATTCGTCGGAAGCGATCAGGATTCCAGTCGGCGCGAGCCATTGTTAAAACACGATCCAGTCGCATCAGTAACTGCAAGGCCTCAGCAGCTAGTAACTGCTCACTGGACAATACCCATCGCGAAGTTAAGCGGCTTGCTTCTGCATCCGCGTAACAGCAGATCGTATTCGAACCAAACTGCGATGGTGTTTCAATTACTGACGTGCCGATGTCACTCTGAATGGCTGTCATAAGCACTTCTCCGTTATCCAAAGTTCAGAGCGAGTTGCGTTTCGGTCATGCTTTGAACAGGCGTGATAGCTTCCGGGAGGTCGAAACGCTCTACGGCGGATTCATGCTCAGCATCTGCTGTCTCATATGGCGCATGGGGCAATAGCGGCGGCATCTCGGTAGAGGACACAAACCACTCATCGAGATTCACGGTTCGTGAGAGTGACAGCTCTTGAAATTGCTCTTGAGATTGAATGTCAGTGATCTCTGATTCACCGGATCCTTCACTTGAGAGGATTGGATACCGGTCAAGCAGCCTATGCAGAACCTCGATACCTTTTTCATGACCCGTCGGAACGAAGAATCGCTGCTTCCAATCAATCTGCTCATTGATTAACCCCAGGCTGCGAATCTCCGCAAACTTGTACGGATCGACCCCGATTAACTCGATGACCGGTTCACGGTGAAGCGTTCTACGGCAGAGTTTCAAGCCGGAAACGAGCGTGACTTCCTCGTCCTCGTCGAGGATGCCAGCAAATATTTCTGCCGGTTCCCGCAGATTGCGGCTTGCGCCAAGCGCTCTCACGATCGGTCCAACCTGCTCTCGCGGGATGCTAATCCCGACAATGCGCTGACCGTCGTCCGTGGTGACACGCACAACCCGAAGTCGAGCTTCTTCGTGTGTTTTGAATCTCTGCCAAAGTGGAATAATCGCTCCGCCGATAATATGTATCTCGTGCGTTTCAATCGGTGGCACACTCGAGTGTTTGTCCATCCACCAATCGCGAGCCGTTGATGGTGTGACGGCTCTGTATTTCTCGATCAGCTCGTCGTTATGAATGTAGCTGCTACGCGCTGCCTCCGGTTTCCAGACTGCGAAGGTGCGATAGCTGTTGCCATTTTCGGCGTTGGTATGTAATCCGGACTCGATTGCCAAAATGAAATGGCCATTCTTCCGGTGTCGAAAGAATGAGCCATTCCTGCGTTGCCTGACTTGCTCGGCTTCAGCAAAGCTCACTGCCCCGGACGGCACATCAATCTCTAAGGTGTAGTGAACGGTTCGCGCCTGGGTGATTTCGTCGATATGCACTATGCGAGGCGTCTTTGCAATCCGAATCGCCAGAGCTTTGATATCGGTCACTCCCTCGTCAAACGTGCCGTTGGCTTTGGCATAACGGACGGTCTGATCAAACAAGTCCGCGAAGTGGTCAAACAATGCGTTCTGGCGCTCAACGTCCAGCGCCAATACTCGATTGAGAAATCGTGGCACATTGTAGAGATCGTCTTTTCGTACTTCCTCCACTCCATCACGGTTGCGAACCAGCAAACCTATATCGCGCAAGGTCTGACGCGGGTTAGCGAGTCCAGGCACATTCCCACTTTCGACTATACGCCTCAGCATCAAACATAAAGCCGCGCGTCCTTCCTGCGTTTCAAAATTGTATTTGGCGAGGTCGCCACTATCTGCGCTGCGCCGGTCACCTTTGGTCAACGCGCCGAGACTGCCAAGCCGTCGCGCAATGGTTGAACTAAAGCGCTTCTCTCCACCTAATTCCGTAGAAAGTAAGACGTACTCGGGTGGCATGGCCTGATCGCTTCGGTGAGTTCGTCCAAACGTCTGCATCTGTTTGTCCGCACTCCAACCAAGCTCAAGTGTGACATGTACTCGCCGCTGTCGATTCTCCGCACGGTTAGAAGCATGAAGCGAGATCCCCATTGAAGCGGCATCGCTGATTATGGCGATTCGCTTTTTGCCCGATTGAAACTGTTCCATTTCGTGAACGTTCGTCCGGTGCATCGCAACACCTTCCGGCGCTCGCTTCTTGTACTGCACTCGTCCCTGCGAATCTCTAATTAAGCGCCGTGTTCGTCCGGTAAGCTCGGCGACGTTACGCTCTCCGAAATGATTGACAAGTTGATCGAGCGGATTCTCCGGCAATTCCAAGGCGGACAGACCATCGATTATTTGTTGCTTTATTCGCAACGCTTCTTTGCTATGTACGGGATTACCACCAGCGTCTCTGACCGGCACCTGGATTGTTTTCCCTGTTCCCGGATCCGTGACGTCCTGGTGGCTCATGGTTGGGAATGCACGATCAATCATCGCGGCGATGACTTCGCGTGGGGAGAAGTCCAGGTCCTCAAGCATGCCGCCATTCGCGGTTGCCTTTGCCACTTGCTCTCTAGTTCGCGCCTCTCCCGTTCCGACGAGTGAGATCACAACTGATTTACCTTCGCTCAAAGCTGCTTCGGTTTCCGCGATCACACTCGGTACTTTGAAAGCACAGATTACTTGCCGAAAGAATCGCTGATGATCTCCCCAAAACTTGTTAAGTGCGACCGCTCGCGCACGTGGACCGCCGTTCGTAACTTGCAGGGCTGCGTCAATGTTGCGCAGTACACTTTGCCAGGCCGCCGCGGCGCGGTTATACATTTCGCGTTGCTGCGGCGTGAGCCGGTGAATGCGTTCTCTATATTCAACCGCTTTCCCGCTTTGCGGACATACGCCAAAAGAGATCGAGCCGGATAAATACATGCCGAGCGCTTTCATATCGCGGCTGACCATTTCCATGGCGCCGACTCCGCCTGATTCAATCTCCTGCATGAACTCCTGAAAGCCGCCCGGAAAACTCGTCCCGATTCCCCAATGTGGCGTCCGGTTTTATGTGGCGTCCAGTTCTGTAGCCCTGATTGAATCTTGTCTTCGTTCAGTCGGACGCCACATAACTGCGAAGCCATGACTGGAACAATTTTACGCTTTCGACGTTGAATGCTGGACCATGTTAACCGTGGAGGCTTGGTGATTGAAATTGATTTTAATCTGACCACGAACCGAGTAAATAGCCCAAGCGATTAGCCATTTGGCCCGGTTATCCGCTCGGCGTGAGTTAGTACGCAGCAAGAGTTTATAGTTGTGGCGCCCTTGACCGGGTAGGAGTCAAGGCGGTACGACAGAATTATTCGTATCTTCGAACCTCAGGGGATCGTCTCTCTTCTTGGACCAATCTGCCTTTTGCTTGTTGCTCTGCGCGCTGCAAAACACACACGCTCTCGCAATCTGGTCGGCTGATGTGAATTCTCAGCTCGATTGTTCTGATTTTTCTTCTTGAGGTGTTCGACACCGGGCAGTACTTCGACCTTCGCCGCACTAGAACTCCTCAGCTTGTCTGTAATGAGCGCACGCGGGACATAGCGCCAAAGTGCGTAGCAGCTTGCGAAAGAATTTCTTGGCCGCTTTCTTATCTCTGTGGCTCTGGACTAGGATGTCCAGTACATCGCCACCCTGGTCTACTGCCCGCCATAAGTAATGAACACGTCCATTGATCGCAAGTCATTAGCGTAAGTCTGACTCCAGAACATAGTTGCCAATGCTACAGTTCAGTGGATTTGACCCAGGATACTTCAGGTTGGCTATTGCTCAAAACATCGACAATTTGGTCTAACGTCACAAAGCGGTAATGAACGGAATTTGGATAGCTAATCAATTGGCTGTCAGCGAACGAAGCCAGCCATTGCGAATTCTTGACCATCAGAAGCGGATAGGCATAGTCCTCCCACTTGCCTACAAGCGTTGGGGCAGAAACCGCTTCACAAATATTGAGGGGGTGGACAAATTCCCCATGGACGGTGTATGCAGGAACACGACCTATCTCCACTCGGAGATCGGAGTTGAGTCCGTCAACGATCTCGGAGAACATCAAAGTGACCACTAGCCCCTGATCAGCCTTAATCACGGCCCGAGCTGCGGGAGCTATAACCCCCTCGACGGGTTCCCATTTTTCGTATCGCTCAGTAGTCATCATGATCCAGAAATTCCATCTCCAGAAAAGAACTGTGGGCGGGATGAACTACGTGCCAATGATTCTTAAGGCTTCAGTCGTATCTTCAAGGTTTCTCCAGCGCCTTTGGAAAACGCAGCACTTGGTCCACCCGTCGATGTCGCGACATCGTAAACCGCATACCTGTTGACCCCGTTATCTAGAATAGTAGCATTTCCGCTCTGCGTCATTTTATAGCCGGATTCGGTAAGGTTCTTGATGAAGTCTGCTTTGGAGATATCAGTTTGTACGTTGCGAAGACTCCCTCCCTGGGTAATGTCCTTATATTGAGTTACATTCCCCATCATCTCAGTCGAATCCTGGTCCTCATTCATCTTATGGGCAGCATAAATCCCGTATCCGACCGCATTAGGAAGGGACAGACCAAGAGCCGCTGTGACCGTGTAACCGCCGGTAATTGAAATGACAACAAACATAGCGGTGGCCTGTGGCATCGGTGCAGTCCGTCGCCCAATCTCTCGCACCAAGCCCGTGTTGACGTAAGCTTTGTTCTCGCCGCCGCCGCTTTCCTGAGCTCCGCGGAGCCATTCCGGACGACCTGAGTTCGGGCTTAATCTGGCAACGCTACCATCGGTGAGAGTAATGTCTCTCGTCTTTTGGCCACCAAAATCGAGAGGTTTATAACCTTGCGCGGCGAGACTCTTCGGAACCGTATCAGCGTCAATCCAGGAAACTCCAATCTTCGTGCGGGCCTTGTCCAGATAGTGGTAAACCCAAATAGTGCCGCTGGGGTCAATGAATTTGAGCGGGTTGTTCAGCACGTAGGTAAAGCGGTTCCAACTTTGAGGAATACCGGGTTTGCCGCTCGTCAGCAACGGATCGGAAGAGGTGAATCGTCCCTGTATATTTGCGTAGTAACGGGCCTGCGCGAAGTCGAGGCCGGTTTCATTGTCATGTTGATACGCAGTGAACTTTTGACGGACGTTATCGGCAACGTAGCCTTGTGTTGGCGTGCGCCCTCCATGAGGCTGGGAAATCTCTTCCCCAAATGGCAAGTAGTCGTGCCGCGCTTTGATTTGCTGGTTGGCTCCGGTTATTACCCGCGGCGTTCCCAACTGGTCGCGCGTAAGATAGCTTGTGCCGTTTCCGGACGAACTATCATCTGTGTACTCGGCGACCAATTCACCCATGATGTTATGGATAAACACCGTCGTCGCTAACGGAGAGCCGCCAACGACCTTTTTGACCCGCCGCCCATTGGCGTCGTAGTTGTAACTTGCTCCGCCACCGGCTGACGCCCCTCCGTCATAAGTCACCATTCTATTTTCGCCGTCGTAGCCGTAGGTATGCCCTCCTACCTCGCGAGTCAAATTACCTATGTTGTCGTAAAGAACGCTTGCCTGCCCAACAACCGAATTATCGATGCGGTTATTGGTGAGGCTGATCGTTGGGTTGTTTGCGGGTGTGAGTGACGTGGGAAGGGTTGTGCCGGCGATGAACTTGCGATTACCAAAACGATCGTAGCTGAAGTTCTGAGTCCAACTGACCCCACTGTTTTCCTGCGCGCTGGCAAGCCGATTAAGCGAGTCATATCCATAAGTCTGTATAGCTGTGAAGCCAGTAGCACTGCCGATCGTGGGTATGTTGATGGTCTGGCTCAGAACATTGCCATTGTTGTTTGTGGTCCCATAAGAATAATCAAGTTGGAGGATGCTGGAGTTACTGCTCGCACTACCAAGGCCAATCTGGGTAACCTGTAGGCGTGAATTGAAGTTTGTATGTTCCCATAGTCCATTACCCAGTTTCACCTGGCTAACGATTCCAGCCGGAGAGTACTGAATGCGATTGACGGTATCAGTAAACGCAGCTCCGGCGTAAAAGAGACCATTGGCTTGGTTTTTTACTCCAGCAAGGCGCCCGGCGCTGTCATATTCAGAATTTACAACTCTTCCAGAGGGATACTTCTGCGAAATTATTTCGCCCGCGAGATTGTAGCTATAATTCATCGAGTAAGCGGCGCCGTCGATCGTCTGGGTGTCGCCCAGCACTCGGCCAAATGGATCATACGCGCTGTAGATGGAGCTCGAGACGCTAGAACTGACGCTGGTAAGCCGTCCTTTCGAATTTGTTACTTCGGGAGAATCGTATCCGTAAGTAACCGCGGGCGTACCGTCAGAATAGGTGCGATTGGTCGGGCGATTTATTGCGTCGTAGGCATAAGTCGTTGTTACCGCAGGCCCTCGCTCAGCGGTTCTCTGGGCCAGATTGCCGTAGCCGTCATATTGATAACTGGTGGTGCCGCTATCGGGTTGCGTTGCCGAGGCTAACTGACCTAAGGAGTTGTAGACCAGAAGACGCTGAGGCTGACTGCCTTGCGTCACCTTAGTTAAGTTATTCAGCGCGTCGTAGTCATAATGAGTTAAATAACCGTTTAGAGAAAGCGCGGAAAAAGAAACTGCCACGGTCGCGCTATCGGCAGGCGTGATCTCCCAAACATCAGTAATTTGTCCCAGTGCATTAGTCCGCGAGACCTTTCGTTTGCCAGCCTGATCCGTGAGCATTGTCATTTGGCCACTGTAATCAGTTGTGAGAATTCCCAGCGACAACCCATTCAGGTCGAACTGCTCGACCTTTACTACTCGCGACAAAGAATCATAAGTTGTGTCCGTCCATCCATAGGTCGAGTCTCCCGTCGTGCGGTGCGGATTGTACGAACGCTTGACTCTCCCAATTGAATCGTACTCCCGCTTCGTTGAGATGAAAGCCGCGCTCGCTTCGTAGACGCGGGTCTCCGTCACGCGGCCCAGCCCGTCGGAGACGGTCTCGCTTTTCAGAACATTATCACCGAAGCTAATTTGATCGGCTGTGGCTGTGACGATGCGATCCACGTCGTTATAGAGGATCTTAGTTTGGCTTTTCGCAGATAGGATATTGATTGCGCGGACACTTCTGCTGGGACGATCAAGCAGATCCAGGCCGGCATTTCCGTATTCAGTACTTGAGACAATCCCGTTGGCGTCCTCAATATTGACTGGGGCGCCGAGGTAATAGTCGAACTGGGTATAACTGATATGTCCGAGCGCGTTCGTTACCTGTGTTGGAAAGGCGTAGCTCTGCAGGGCGCCCAGCTCAGATGGTGTGGTGTTGGATTGTGATTCCATATCGGGCGAGCCAAAACTATCATCGAAACCTGAACTGGTGGCGATGATGTTGGTTGTCGTGCTGCGCGGATCTATCGTTTTTACTACATTGCCCGCGATGTCGTAATGAGTGTGATTAGTGAACGAGGCGGCGATATTTCCGTTCACATCCAGCAAGTAGCGAGTGATTTTGGTGGGATTCCCTCGCTTGTAATAACTGGTAGAAAATGAGCTATCAAAGCCACTGATGTTCGGTCGAGGAGTTAACGAAGCATGGAAGACGTCCGAACTGGCTTGATTGTAGTTATCATACTCGTAGGCAGTTTGCGCACGTAAGATCCCACCTGAATCAAAAATCTGCTGCAGCGTTGGCAGGTTACGTAAGTGGATGTCAGGGACCGTATAGTCGAGTCCGTTAATCGGATTTGCCGGGCCGGCATGATCGGTATGCGTGTGCCGCAGGAGTGTTCCGGGAGCTCCCGCTCCAAAACCGTAGTCGAGAGCGTCCGTCAAATTATTAAAGGCGTCGTACGCAAATATTTGTTTCGACACTAGACCTGCGTCCACCAGCGTTGTGGTGGTTTCGGATACGAAGGGATTGTTGGGAGGAGCTATATCCTGGCCGAATGGCCACCAGCTTAGGAAACTCTGGAGCCACGTGTGCTCTACTCGACGCAGCGTAGTTCCGTCGGCAGCCAGGAACTCGGTCTTGTACTCGCGACCATCCTTCCACCTTGGATAATGGTCGTAGACTCCCTGGGGATCAGTCATTCCCTGAAAGGTTGGACTTCCAAAGAAATAATGTGTTTCGTGTGAAACAAAGCTCCCATCCCCGGTCTGCTCCTTTACATCGACGGAACCTATGTTCTCCCCTGAAAACGTGCCATTGTCTGTTGGTCGTTCGATATGCGTTTGACCCGTGAGCGTTGACCCGTTGGCATAAACCCGCCGGCGCACGACGCGTCGAAATATTGCATCCCACAATGCGCCCGACCCGGATTCCGCCCCGTGTGAGGCCCCCCAGTCATATTCGACAGCGCCACCAGTCGGCAACACAACTCGAGCCAAATCGCTATATACATTGTAGAAAAACTGGTACCGCCGGCCGTCGGGCAGCCAGGCGCTGGAAACAACCGTTCGATCGCAGGTCCCCGGTCCTGGAAATAATTCCGGAAATAATGTTTGGCAAGATTGCGGCTCTGTATGATCTCCCGGTTGGGTAGTGCGCAGTACGCTGCCCAAATTAGTCTTGGAGATTCGAATGACTCGGGTTGCTCCGCCAAAGCCCTTGTACACAATGTGATCGCATAGGCCGAAGGGCGCCACGTCCTGCACGTCGTAGGAGATTGTCACAACACGGTTAAGTGGATCTGTCATGGTGGCCAGCCGAGAACTGCCGTCGTAATTAAAACTCATCTGGTTCCCATTGCGGTCTCGAATTGACACAACACGCGCGTTCTCGATCCTGTAGCGCATACCATCGCGCATCATAAGGAAGCCGTTGATGAAGGGGTTTGGATGGTCAAACACAACCTGGTCGGAAATGTAGGTGGCACTTGAGCCATCCCGAGTGGCGAACAGCCGGCCGCGCGAGGCTGGCCCAGAAAAACAATTCGAGGTTAGCGTCTGACCGTCTGTTTGAAGATCGCGCATTTCATATCGTGTGCCGTTTGCTGCTGTGAAGACCAGCTTGATCAGGCTGAGGTAATTTGTGTTGCCCTGGCCGCATGAAGTTGGCGGGGGAAGCACTGTGACAGTTTCCATGTAACCCGGGCTATAGCCTAAGGGTTGGTAGAGCGGTGTCTGAGGTTGCCTTATCGTTACCATTTGCGGCGGTGGTGTCACGAATTTCACCACCTTCCAGTGATGCTCGATGGTTAAGTTGATGCTGTGTCCGGCCCCACCTCTGCCACCTGCCGCTAGTAGCGGCACGCTGAAGGACAGGTTGCCGTTGAAATAATTGAGTTGTTCGAAACTGCTTAGCGGGTCCGAACCGAGGGGAGCACCAGGCGCCAACCCAGGTGAGGTGTATCGTTCGGAGAAAGTATTTTGTGCGAAGCCCGTTGTCCATAGGGTTGCTAATAAAGCTAGAAGGCACACCCGAGTCAGTGACAATCCGAACTTACGGCAGATGACCATGCCTTTTGTGTTCATGACTCCTTCAACCTCCATGTTGACGCAATTCTGGTTAATCAGCTGACTCTAAGAACTTTCTGCGGGCGAACTTCACTTCACGCACGCTCGCAATTGCTCGACATGCACTTTCGCTATCGGCGCTCCGACGGATGCAGTCGTGTAAGAACAAGCCGGCAGACTCAGGGAATTGAGCGCCTGATCGAGTTTTGTGCGTAGTTCCAGAATGTGCGATGCCTTCACCGTGGTTCCGGCTGCGATGCTTTCTTCCCAGTTGACCTGATCAACGTCGGCCGTCGTGGCTCGAACTGCGTTGACTGCTTCTCGCAACTGAGTAAAGTGCACCGCTTTGACTGGAGTTGAGCCGGCTTGCAAAGAGTCGTCAGTAAAGCTGATGGCGGTAGCAACATCTATATTGCTGTATGGTGAGACGCTGCCGCCCGGGCCAACGGCGCGCACTCGATAAAGATACGCAGTAACGCTGGTAACGTTGTTGTCGGTGAAATTAGTACTCATAACATTCGCAGCTATCGGCGTATAGCTGGTGTTCACATTCGTAGTTCTCTCGACCTCGTAGTGGTCGGCGCCCGTCGTAGGGATCCAGCTGATGTGTACTTGCGAAGGCAGCAAGTGTGACAGCGTGTTGGCGACTAAGTCGGCCGGAGCACCTAGAGGTGCTCCGGGCTCCTCGGTAGCGATCAGCCTGCTTCCGGCATAGATATATTCTTTCGACGGATTGGACGGCGGGGGAAGCGGGGGCGGAGCGGTTACGAACAGGGCGCGAAACTGTTTTGCGCCTAACGTGTTGCGCCATGGACCAACGGCTGTGCCGAGAACCAGAGTAGCTATCAGGGCTAAGGCGCCAGTGGTTATGTACTTTCCCCTCCGTGAGAGGCGGGTCACCAGAAACTTTTTCCGCGGTGAAATTTTCTTCTTCGCCATTGAAACCCTCTCTTCTCAGAAGCGCCCTGGGGTTTACAGAAGTCACAACGGCTGGGAGCCTCTTGCTTCCGGCCGCCGAGAAAAATGTAATTCTTACTGCAAACTAAGCAGCACCAGGATTTTGCCCTGACCTTTCGCGAGTGGTTCGAGAGCTTTGCCGACGAGTGTGCCAGGCCGATGAATCTGTACACCGCCGAGGTTAAGGGCCTGAGACTTCATGGCCACTCCGGGAATGTTACTGGTGACGAGTAAGTCGCCGATCTGGATGGGACCTTTCGAAGCATCGACTGTGAGCACAACTCGTCCGGTCGTGGCAACCAGGACTTTGTTGTCGCCACCTTCGCCCAGAGTGATGCCCGGCTGGGCAGAAATCACGCCCGCCACACGTGTGTCGTAGGCTTGTGAGGAGGCGATTACTTGATTGGACCTGTTGTGATCCAGGACAACGAGCGTGCCGGCGGAAAGCTCCTGAGAAGATTCAACCCATTCCGCGACGTCCTGGTATTTGGCCTTGATGTTGCCGCCCTCGATTGTACCGGCCGCGGTTATGTTTCCCGTTCCAGTAACATTGATGTTTCCGTTGATATTCGTGTTTCCGTTGACGTCTAGTTTCGCTGTGGGATTGGTAGTCCCGATACCGACGTTGCCGTTTGTCCTTTGATCGACGGTAAGAATAAAACTGCCGTCTTTCTGGCGCACCATGAACGCGCCAGCAAGATTATTTTCAGGGTGCTCAGAAGCAGCGAAGATCAGATTGTTAACAGGACGACGGACTAAAGTGTCGTTACCACCGTCCGGGCTGGTGCTGTCTACTATCAGGCGGCTAGCTATGTTCACGACCGGGGTGGTCCCACGTGTCGAAGTTGAGAAGTATTCCCGATCGCTGCTGTCACGGACGCGAAAGGGATTATCTGTGCCACCGTGCACGTCAAGCAAAAAACCGGGGCTGGGGGTGCCAATGCCGACGTTGCCGGAGGTGTAGGAAATATTATTTGTGCCGGAGGTCCATTGCGAAGGGCCGCCCGCCACCGGCGCCCAGGTATTGTCGCCTCTCAGAAAAGTCGTGGAGTTAGCGGTTCCGCTTCCGAGTCGTGCAATCGGAACTGTTCCGCCCACGAGATTTGAGGCGTTGAGGCTGGTAAGATTCGCGCCGTTACCGGAGACGGTACTGAACGTTGCCGGTCCCCCTTGAAGGTTGCCGGTGATAGTCAGATTGGCAGGGAAGCTGTAGTCTCCGCCACCCGTGAACTGCCCAAACTGTCCCGCCGCGACGTTGGGTGCGGAACTCGTTGAACTGGAGGTAGAGCTGCTGATGATGACCTTCTTGTTGTTCGCATCGAACGAGACACTGGTGCCGCCAGTCCCTTCAAACCGCAGCGAGTCAGTATTCGACCCGGCGGAGAACTGGGTCGTGCCGGCTGAGTTGGCGACGTTCTTGAAGATACTCTGAGACGATCCTTTATCAGTGTTTGTAAGATTCAAGCTGCCGCCCGTACCCAGCGTAAGGGTTGTGCCGCCGGCAATACCGTCCGAGGTACCGATCGCAATAGACTTGTTGCCTTGCACCGCAGTGCCAACGCTCGATCCGTAATTGACCGAGAGCGTCACCGCGCCGGTGATGCCGCCGCCCGCTAGCCCCGTGCCTGCGTTGACTTCTGTGATCGTGCCGCCACCACCACCGCCGCCGGTGCTGTTAATGATGACTTTCTTGTTGTTCGCATCGAACGAGACACTGGTGCCACCAGTCCCTTCAAACCGCAGCGAGTCGTTGATCGAGCCGGCTGAGAACTGAGTTGTGCCCGAGCCATTGGCGATATTCTTAAAGATTGATTGGGCGCCGCCCGCTGCCGTGGTCTGCACCGAGCCGTCAGGGAACTTGAATCCGCCGGTGCTTGAACGGATCTCTCCCGCTACATCCAACTTGTATCCAGGATTCGGGGTACCGATGCCGACGTTGCCGCTGGGGTCAATCCGCATCTTCTCAGAAGTAGTGGTACCGCCGGTGGCGGTATTCTGGAAAGCAATGTAGGTGCCTTGCGCGGTATCAGTCCAGTTTTCACTGGTGTTAAAGCTTATGACACCACGTGCAGGACTAAATCCGGTGGTGCCATATCCTGCGGCAGTAATAGCCCCGAGATAATTGGTTGACTGTATGGCAGTGGGACTTGCAATAGTACCTCTAGCACCTCTAAGCCGGATGTCAGCAACTTGCACTCCGTATTCATCAATCCCAAAAGGGGGTGTGTTGTTGCTCTGGTGAACTATGTGAAGTGACCTTTGCGGCGTCGCCGTGCCAATGCCCACGTTGCCGGAGTTGTAGGAAATGTTGTTTGTGCCGGAGGTGGTGGTCCATTGGGAAGAGCCGCCCGTCACCGGTGCCCACGTGTTATCACCCCTTAGAAAAGTAGTAGCGTCTGGGATTCCGCCTGCGCCGAGTCGAGCGATCGGAACCGTACCTGCGTTTAAGTCGCCGGCACTGCGAGTCTGAAGGTCGCCCAGCGATGACGTGGTCTTATTTATTTGTGCCCACGTATAGTCATTATTTTGCTGAACAACCGCTCCGGTGCGTCCGAACACTGAACTTACCGCACCACCACTTGAGAAAGGTGCGCCATTGATCCGAAATCCAGTCGCGTTAATCTCCCCGTTGACATCGAGCTTAAAGTTGGTCGGGGGAGTGCCGATACCGACGTTACCGGCAAAATAGTTCAGATCGCCAGCTCCTGCCTGATAAACGCCGTACCCGTTGACTACGTTAGGAGCCTTCTGAGCTGCGAGGTATAAGCCAAACGAGTTTGAGATGAAGCTGTTCGTGACAACGGTGGGGCTGGCCGCGTAAAAATTATGAAGGTTTGAAATGCTATGCCAATTCAACTGAGTCCTGCCGTTAGCGTAAAACGCAAAAGCATCAGTAATGCCACCCCAGTTGGGTCCTACTGTAGATTTAACCCCAGTCTGGCCATTCCAGGTGTAGCCATTATTAGTGCTCCCCTCCACCGAAAGGACAGTGTGGGTATTGGCGATATTTGAACCCGTGTTGTTCCTGGATTCCATGAAAAGATAGTTACCTACCCGGTTCGTAGCGTCGTTTAGCGGCGATTGGGAAGTAGTAAAAAGCGAGGTGGGGCCTGTCGTACCGATGCCGACGTTGCCGTCGTTCTTCACTGCAAAAAACGTCGCGCCTGCCGTACTGCCAATTTCATATGCATTGAAAGCGCTATTTCCAAGCATGGATTCAAATCGAAAGGCTTGGTTGCTTTTGGCGTAGAGGGTCCAGTTACGAATACCCAGTGTGTACCAGCCGCCAAACAGATTAATTGCATCGTCCCGGATCTGATTATTAAGGTCGAGTGTTCCTGACTGAACACGAAGGTTTCCTCCACCAATGTCCAGACGCGCTCCGGGACTGCCCGTGCCGATACCGACGTTACCCGTGGTGAAGAAGATGTTTGAGTCGGCGTTGTTCCATTGCGAACTACCTGCGCCTCCCACCTCGGACCAGGCGCTCTTACAATCGCCAGCGATGCAGAGGCCCTCGGCGGAATTGATCTGACCTCCTCGCACATCTAACTTGAAAACAGGCCCACTCGTACCGATGCCGACATTGCCAGTGTTCGTGTTGTTGATGTTATTGCTGTTGTTGGTCCACTCGTCACCGGGACTTGAGCATCCGGTGAGATAAACAGTAACGGTAGCAAGGGTGTTCTCGGGACTCAGTGGGAGTCCTCCGGAAACATCTTGCAGGAAGAATTGCGTTGCGTTGCCCACCCATTTGCCTGTTGTGACAGTGCCGGAAGGTCCCGTAGTAGCCAACAGCATTCCGGTGGGCTCGTCCAAATGCACTTCTACGACGGATGTTCCAGTAGAGGTCCAGGAAAGAGTTGTCACTCCCAACCCGCTGCCGTCGCAAACCTGGATTGGGTTCGGATTAGCAGTAATAGAACCGGTCGCAGGCAAAGCAGAGGATGGCGACTTGGCCTTCACCGCAACGAAGCTATCCCAACAGAGCGCGCCTGTTCCAATCAACAACAGGGCGCCGCACATCCTGAGGGTGCTTACAATAAACCTGCGGGTTACAGTCGAACGGTTAGGGTTAATCATCTAAGTGGCCTCCTATGTGTGTTTAATCATTCCTTGGCAAACCATGGATCCAAGGGTGCATTGACTCGAGCACGTCTAAACCGAATGTCAGGAGCGTTCCCTCCGTATTCGTCAATACCAATAGGTGCTGCACCGTTACTTTCGGAACGAGGGGCAGTCGCCTTTCCGGCGTCGTTGTTCCCATACCGACATTGCCGCAGTTGTAGGAGAGGTTGTTGTCCCGACCGTGGTGGTCCATTGCGATTTGCCGCTGGGCACCGCCGAGTCCTAAAGGAGTTGCTGTTCGTAGAAATTTGCGTTCCTCGACTGAATCATTGACACGGATCATCCGCGCCAATTATTCAAAACACATTGGTACGCATGAACATCTTGCAATCCTCCGAAGAGAATGCCGGAGTTCCAGTCTTAAAAACCCACCCTTAAAATCTTACCGGCGGAAAACGCGCCACTTGAAGATCAGGAATTTGATGAGCTTATTGTTGGTTGCCATAATGAGGTCCTCCCTTGAAAGCAAGGCATTCCGGCATTTAAGTAAGGGCTGAAGGTAGCGAGTATGCAAGGAGGCAAGCCCGTGAGAATCAGCCATTGAAGGAGAGAACAGCCGCACCTTATTCCCATTCAGATAAAAAGTCAAATTGTTTTTTAGATGCCTCAGAAAAAAGGATGCAGGCATAAACATGAATCAGCAGAACGGAATCGGGTAAGATACTGAGCGCGGTTCGCCACTGGTCCGCGAGCAGCCAGAGCCTAAAGCGTCCGCAGGAACGCCATTAATCCAGCATCCTCACGCCACCGCTTTGCTGGTTTGGTCGAGGGTACCTCGCAAGTCGCCAGTGCCTTAGCCTTCATTTCCAGATCAACCTCGGCGTAGATGTTCGTTGTGTTTAGCGAGACATGGCCCAGCCAAGCCCGGATCGTGTTGATATCTACGCCCGCACGCAGAAGATGCGTGGCAGTAGTGTGACGGATCGTATGCGGACTTACGCGCTTTATCATCAATGACGGCATTCGCACGGACACTTTCTTCGCATGGCGTTCGATCATCGTGTGAATCCCGAAGCGGGTGAGAGGTCGTCCACATCGATTAAGGAAGACGCGCTCCGAGAGCGAGCGCCGTTCCACCAAAGGTGCAAGTTCACTTACCGTCTGCGGCCACAGCGGACAGCGCCGCAGCTTATTACCCTTGCCATGGATCTCCATTGATGATTGGTATCGTTCGGGTGTTTGTGACAAATCCAGATCAGAGATTCTAAGTTGGGCGGCTTCGTCTGCACGCGCACCGGTGTTATAGAGAAATAAGATCACTGAATAGTCCCGCCGGCCTTGAGCCGTCGCGCGATCTGGCGCTGCCAACAAAGCATCCATCTCATCTTTCTCAAGGTAGGTGACTAGAGGCTTCGCGGTTTTCTTGAAAGCGATAGCTCGAACTTGTCCACACCATTCGATGTGCTCGGGACTATGCAGCCCTACAAATCGAGCCAGCGCATGGATGGCGGCAAGCCTTTGGTTCCGCGTAGCTACGCTGCAACTTCGAGTCTCTTCAAGATCCAAAAGGAAAAGCCGCACACGCTCGGCTGAGGCATCGATAACCTTGAGCCGCTCAACCGCATTGCCGGTTCTGTTGGCGACGAACGGGATCAACAACGAAAGCGTATCACGGTAACTGCGCTGAGTGTTGTACGCAAGATTGCGCTCGCTCACTACATACTCAAGGAGGAAGCGTCGTACCCATGGTCCTAGTAGTAGTGATTTGTCACTCATAGCACACCTCCTCGAAAGCGTATTGTGCGAAGCGCAGGCTGGCCTCGCGCAGCAACTCAGGTGTCATCGTCAGGTACCACTGAGTGGAAGAGATCTTCGCGTGTCCCATGTAGGTAGATAATTGAGGCAGGAGCTTTTGCACGTTCTTCTTATCCTGGTAAGCAACGGTCAGTCGATGCACAGCGAACGTGTGACGCAAGTCGTGCAGCCTTGGTTGATAGCGTGCGCTGTCGTCGCGACAGACACCAGCATGAGCGCGCAACTGCTGGAACGAACTTTCAACCAGTGCGACAGTTATTGGCGCTGACCGGCGCGTCAAGAAGAATGGCGCGGTTTTGCTCTGTGGATACTTGCTCTCTTCGCGCCGCTTTGCGTATTGGACCATAACTTCGCGGAGTTGAGTTCCGACCGGTACGACACGTGTTTTGTAGAACTTCGTGTCGCGCACGAGGACCGATGCTTCACGCAAGTCCACATCCTCAATGGTCAAGGAAAGGGCCTCACTGATTCGCAATCCCGTTCCGTACAACAGCAGCAAGAGCGCCCGAAAAGTATGCGGCTCTATAAAGGCTCGTCCAGTTCGATAAGACTTGGTGGCATCAAGCAGCCGACGAATCTCGTCGCGGGTGTAAATGTGCGGCGCAAAGCGCTCGGGTTGCTTCGGGAGCACTGTCGGCAATGGTGAAAAGGCGACATGGCCGTGCGCGATCGCATAGCGATAAAAGCTGGTTAATGAAGAATGCTTACGATGCCAATGAGAAGTAACTGGACCGTTCCCCGCAAGAAACGTGTTCACTCGATCTGACAGAACGTCTCGGATATCAACTTCATCCCCCATTGCTCGGCTGAAGGCCCGCAAACAGTATCCGTTGGTTCTAGCCACCTCTCCCAGAGACTTCCTAAAGGCGATGTACTCGTAGATCAATTGAGATAGTTTCATAGCAGACCTCCTAACTCGAACTCTGCCACTTGTCGAAGTCCTACGATGTCCACCTTGGCGTAAGTACGAGTAGCACTTGGGCTACGGTGTCCGAGGTGATCGCCGACTTCTTTCATAGACAAGCCGTGGGCTAGAAGGTGCGTGGCACAGGCGTGCCGAAGAGAATGTGGCCCATGATGATTGAGTGAGGCACTCAAGGTTCGCAAACGGGGTCCAACTATGTGCCAGAGACCAGGCCGACTCAGAGGTTGAATCGGCGCTTGCGACGTTAGGAAGACTTCACGATATGAAGAACGCGGTCGCGCTTCCTTCAAGTAGCGTAGGACAGGCTCTCCTACGGTAGGAACAAACGGATACAGTTGGGCTTTTCGCTGCTTCGGCCGAGTTATATGGATCAGTTCTTTGTCCCAATCGAGGTCTTCTATTCGTAGCCCGCGAAGTTCGGCTGAACGCAGTCCGTAAACGGCCAACAACATCAGGATGGCGTGGTCACGAATCTCCGTCAGCCGATCACCCTCAGTCTCAGCCAGCAAACGCTGTACGTCCTCCCACGACGGACCTACAGGCAACGTCTCATCCGTGTACAGACGTGGGGCTTTAACTGCTATCGCCAGACCGGCAGGACACCACTCTCGTCTTTCCGCGTAGCGAAGGAATGAGCGCAGTGACTCGGCGTAGTGCCGAATCGACCTGCGCGTATAACCGTCGCGGTTGCCTTTAAGAGCGATAGCTTCGTCAATCCGTGCAACGGACAGCTCATTCAACGGGTAACTGCGATCACAACTTCGACTGAGGAAGTCATTTATGATCCAGCATTGGATGTCGAGCGTATGCCGAGACAAGCCTCTTTCTCTGATCATGTAATCGGCAAACTCTTGGACCATCTGCGTGTAAGGGTGTTGTCGATTCTTGCGCAAACGAAGCCGACCCAGGAAGCGAAGCCATTGGGTTGCAACTGAAACGAAATGCGACCTGGCCTTACGTGCGTGCTTGATGTTGTAGTGTTGAGGCTCACGCGCGGCCCAACGATCGGCGGCTGCCACAATCTTGCTGCGACTTATCCTGCCTTTTTCTTTCAGATCCAGTTCCTCGATGATCACCAGCATCATCTGCGCGGTCAGTTGTAGTGTGCCGTCAGCCGCGCCCTGCTCCTTGCAATGAGCAAGGTAGCGAACGCGTTCCTGCACCAGCGGTGCCACCTCATGACGGGCCACCGTTCCCCGGTATTTGTAAATGAGATTGAACACAGTCGAGACCTCCATATTGGAATTGAACAGCGACTCGACTATACGGCGAGAAACTTATGTGGCGCAGATTTTGTCCGGAAGTAATAACTGGAAGGTGAAGAACGAACGTGCGCCACATAAGTAGGAAGGCCACATATGGGAATTTATGTGGTTGACAACATAAGGTCCCCACAGGCCAAGTCTTGTCATATAGGCCATGTTGCGAACATCGGTGGCTCCGGTGGCAGATGAATAGACCACGCGGTAATCGGGATTTCTCTCCCCGTCCTGCAGATCAATGACTGCCTGTCCGGTGAGTGTTGGTTCGCCACGGCCACCAGCGAGCGCGTTCTTTGCTTTGTGCGCTTCGTCGAAAATGACTACGCCCGCCTGACCAAGCCAGCGTTGGATCTGTGCCAGCCTTTTTGCTCCTGACTTGGCGGCGGAGATAAGCGACGAATACGAGCTAAAGATCACTCCGTGCAGTAAGGCGATTTCTTCAGCGGGCGGGTAGTCATTAATTCGCGCTAACGGAATATCAGCCAAGTTTAAATCTGTGAGATCGCGCCGCGCTGATTCGAGCAAATCATTATTAACCGAGAGCCAGATTGCGCGTTGGCGGTCTTGATTCCAATTGTCTGCAATGATGCCGGCGATTACGCGCCCCTTCCCTACTCCGGTACCATCGCCAACAAAGAATCCCGCGCGTGATCCATCGGGTAATCGTTGCTCATGTCTTTGTCCGGCATAGATGACACGTTCAAGCTGAATCTCAGATAGCAAGCCGTCGCTAATGATCTCAGGCGCGAGGTGTGGTCTATAGATAATGTCGGGCGGGGTAACTGCCGCCATCGATGACGACTCAACGATTACGGCCGGATGTGATTTTCCGCCTCTCAGCTTCGCCGGCACATAAGGAACAAACAGATTGCCGTTTGGTTCTTCCGGATCGTCGTCCGGCGTGGTTGGGCCAACTAAGTGTTTGAGTAATTCCCAGGCCTCCTCGAGCGTCGCTGCCATTCCCCAACTGATGTGCTTTAACTGTTCCTGCCAGCCCGGTCCGGGTGTTGGTCCAGTCTTGTCAATAACGAGGATCTGAATATCTGGCGTGGCTCCGAATTTCGAATACTCTTTTCCGTCGAGCGTGAGGTTTGCGCGGATGTTGCAGAGACAAGCGATGCGCTGCCACCATTCGCTAAAACTCGAATGATGAAAGCTCATCGCTTCGCTGACGATCGCTACTAGTCGTCCGCCGTCCTGCAATCGTCGTAAGGCGCTGGCTACGTGTCGCGCTCCGTAGATTGAATTTGGTTTCGTGACTCTGCCGTTACTGGAGCTGAACGGCGGATTCATCAGGACGGCTGTTGGTTGAATCGCGCTTGGTAACAGGTCGTCGATGAACTCCGCGTCGAGCGGCAAAGCATCGAAATTAAAAACACAACGAAGTAATGAATTACGCCGCGAGCTCGTCTCGTTGCATATGACTCGTGCTCCCACTGCGCGAGGCCAGATCGCGAGACTACCGGTTCCGGCAGAGGGCTCCAAGACAACATCGCTGGGCTTCGGATTAAGTAATCGCGCGACAAAGTAAGCAAGCGTTGGCGGCGTTGAGAACTGCTGTAGTTCGGCCTGCTCTAACGTGCGATCGCTCTGGCGCGGTAGTCGCTGCAACAGGGGACGCAACACAGACGAAAGCGCGTCGCAGACGTCCATCTGCATAAGCTGTTGCGCGTGCGTCTCTAACAGGAAATTGTTTACGGCAATTTCGAGGGCATCGTAGGCATCGCGCGCTGTGTATTTGCCTTCCGCTCGCGTGCCACCGAATATTCGATCGGCTGTCCTGGTTAGCTTCGGATTATCGAATGGCTCGCCGTCCTCTATTCGTTCCTCCAGTTCAACTATTAATTCGTGAATGCTGCAATAGAGCGCATTCGTCCTGGCTGTGCATAAAGAAGTAGTGATGTTCTGCATTGGCTTTCTCCGTGAGGGGGCCAAAGTTATGTCGTTAGCGGCGCGGGGTGTTTGGTGGGACCCCACGCCACCTGTGTCTTTCGTTCGGTGTCTTTTAGTACTCGTTCGGAAGCAAGATAGTAGTTGCGCTGCGGTCGGCTTCGGTGATGATCCAAAGCCGCTCGCCTTTCGTCGTCTGGTAACGACTTAACAACCGGAAACCGTGCTCGAGTGAGAGCTCGTTCTCTTTCACGTCCTCGTCTGAGAGCTCTCCCCAATCGCATGACATATGGCGGCGCAAAAACTCGATCGCAGTTTGTCCGGCAATCTGGAGTGCTTCTTTGGCTCCGGGTGTAATGACAGTTTGGCCCAGCGTGAAACGCGCCACGCTGGCTTGCTGGTTTGAGTTGGTGTGAGGTTGCATTGAGCATTTCTCCTTTAAATCTGAGAGTTGGTATCTGGATCAGGCGAGCGCGAATGCACTCGCCTGGTCCATTTGGTTTTGGCATTTCTCGTTGGCGTTCTCGTTAGCAGGTAGTCGCCCGGCTCGCAGAATTTGATCAGCCGCGTGGAAAATCTTTTGTGCGCTCTTTTCGGGTATGCCTGCGCCGTTGAAGCCGACCGCCGGATATAACCAGTGCTGGATATAACCTCTGCAGTAAGCTGCGCCTTCGAGGTTTAGTGCTTCGCAGCACAGCAGCGCGACGGCTTCCGCTTCTACTTCGCGCAGGTTCTTTGGAGTTCGTTCGGTGTCGGCAAAATTCGATTCGGTGGTATGGGTCAACAAGACGTGGGCTTATGTTGAATTCAACATAAGGTCACTTATGTCGGCTTCGCAGTTATGCGAGGTTATTGATGCAAGTCATTTGGAATGAGGCATTCCTTGCCTTTGAGTAACACATAAGGTTTTCCAGATCAGGCTAACCAGTCACCTCGAGTAGTTGCGTTTCTGTCCTCAATCTCTCGGACAATCGACACGCAGTAGCACCTCAACGGATTGTTTAGGAGGACTTTAATGACGAAACAGAGTACTCAGAAAGTTTCGGCGAAACGGATGTATGCATTGAATCAACGCGTTGGCCCATTTGCCGAAGAGCGAGCGCGTTACATAGAGCATTTGCGCACGCGCGGTTGGGCGCTTGCGACCTTGTGTGGAACCGCCAGCAATCTAAACGCCTTTGCCGACCGCGTTGACATCGACTCTGAGGGTGGTGTGACGTTGGCCCAAGTGGAAGCCGCGGCAGATGATTGGATGAAACAGCCGGGGCACAACTTCCGCTGCGCCATTGGACCGCACAGGTCACGCACCAGGTTTGTGAACGTTGCTGTGAACTGGCTCCTTTTTATGGGCCGCTTCCGGGAACCCGAATGTGCGCCGATTCCCTATGCTGATCTGGTAACAGAGTTCTGTGCGTTCCTGGAGCGAGAAAGAGAACTGGCGGCGGCGAGTGTCAGCCTGAAACGCATTCATGCTCTCAACTTTCTCGCTTGGTTTGCACAAGAAGGTCGTCCGTTCAACGAGGTCACCATACAAGATGTTGACCGTTATCTGGCCTTGCCCCGAGGCCGGCCTTGGAGTCGCGTCACCATCGCTGGTTGTGTGGCTTCGCTGCGCACATTCTTCCGCTTCGCAGGCACCAGAAAGTGGTGCGCGCCTAACATTGGCGATGCCATTGACGCTCCACGTCTGTACACCTTGGCAACGCTGCCAACGGGTCCTTCCTGGGATCAGGTGAAACAACTTATCGCGAGCTTCGGACAAAAGAAGCCCGCCGACCTTCGTAACCGAGCCATCATCATGCTGCTCGCCGTCTATGGCTTTCGCAGCAGCGAGTTCCGTAATCTGCGGCTCGATGATCTGGATTGGGAACGCGAGCGTATCTGGTAACACGTACCAAGCAGCCGCGCCAATATCAGTATCCATTGGTACGGGAAGTGGCTGAGGCGATCCTGCTCTATCTCTATAAAGCACGCCCTAAAACAGATCGGCGCGAAGTTTTCCTGCGGCTGGTTCCACCTTTCGAACCGCTGACCGCCGCTGGCCTTGGGACAATGGTCCAGGTTCGCCTGCAAGCACTCAACCCCGAGCTTCCTCATACTGGACCACACGCCCTGCGTCACGCCTGCGCCAGTCATCTGCTGGCTGAAGGACTGTCTCTGAAAGAGATCGGCGACCATCTCGGACACCGTGATCCACGGGCCACGCGTGTTTATGCCAAGGTTGATTTGAAAGGTTTGCGCGAAGTGGCGCGCTTTGACTTGGGAGGCTTGCTATGAAACTACAACAAGCCATCGACCAATATGTGTCGCATAAACGATCGCTCGGAATGCAATGTCAAACAATGGCCCGTCTGCTGCGGGCTTTTTGCAAGGCCATCGGTGACGTAGAGGTTGACCAGGCGCCAGCGGACGCAGTGAGCGCTTACATTTACGGCCGCAGGCCAGTCACTTCCACTCTGCACCATAAGCTTCAGACACTGCGGAGCTTCTATCGTTATCTGTTGCGCCGAGGGTACGTCGCCCGCTCGCCACTCCCTGCGCACCAAAAAGAACCGGAGCAGTTGATCCCTTATATCTATTCACGAGAAGAATTGAACGCTTGTTGAGTGCCGCTAATAAGGAGCGGCCCGCGTGCAAGCTTGAGCCGGCCACCATGCGGACACTCCTGCTATTGCTTTATGGCGCCGGCCTCCGCATCAGCGAAGCGTTGCGCCTCACGCTGGCGGACTGTGACTTGGAGCAATCCTTATTAACCATTCGTGAGACCAAGTTCTACAAAAGTCGTTTGGTTCCGCTTGGTCCTGATCTCAGGCAAGCGCTCCAGCTCTATCTGGCTGCTCGCTCTGAGCGTGGACATCCGGCGCCGGCGGAAGCATTCCTGCTGGTGACGCGCCATTCTTTGCCAGTGAGCGTGCAATTGGCTGAAGACAGTTTCAAACGCATCTGCCAAAAGGTTGGCGTGCGTCGCACCGACGGCAGCCGGTTCAAACCGCGCCTGCATGACCTGAGACACGCCTTTGCCGTACATCGACTCACCGCTTGTTATCGTGAAGGAGGAGATGTCAGCGATTGCTGTTGCAACTGTCAACTTATCTGGGACATGTGGGCCTTGATTCCATGTAACGTTACCTCACCTTGACACCGGAACTGCTGGGCCAAGCCAGCCATCGGTTCGAGAGGTATGCCGCCCCGAGAGGAGGTGGCTTATGACGCAACAGTTATTGGGTCCGTGGATACGGCGCTTCCTGCTGGAGCACTTAGTAGGTGAACGTAACTTAGCGCGTAACACGCAACGCAGCTATCGCGATACCTTTTGTCTCCTGCTCCCTTTTGCAGCCGAGAAACTGAAGCGCGCTGTGGACAAAATCAAGGTTACCGATCTCTCGGCTGATCTGGTGCGTGCCTTCACTACTTATCTCAAAGAAGTGCGCAACTGCGGCACTAACACGCACAACCAGCGCCTCGCGGCCATCCACGCTCTAGCTCTCTTCATTGGCAATCGCAGTCCGGAACACCTCGCCTGGTGCAGCGAAGTGCGGACCGTGCCGTTCAAGAAGGCTCCCTGGACGGTCATTCATTACCTCGATAAACCGGAGATGGATGCAATGCTGGCTGCGGCCAATCTAAACCGGCCGCAGGGGCGCCGAGATCACGCGCTGCTATTGTTCCTCTACAACTCTGGTGCGCGTGCCGAAGAAGCGGCGCAGCTCAAGATAGCCGATCTCCACTTCACTCCTGCGGAGTGGAACGGGCAAGCCTACGTACAAATCCTTGGCAAAGGTGGACGCACGCGCCATTCTCCCCTGTGGCCGGCGACGGTTCGCGAGATCAATGCTCTCATTACCAACCGTCAGCCACATGAGCCGGTGTTCCTTAACCGGTTGCTGCAACCATACAAACGCGGCGGCATCTTCGACCTGGTAAAGCGGTACGGACAAAGAGCAGCCTCGGTCATCCCTTCAATTGCCGTCAAACGAGTCAGCCCGCACATCATTCGACACACGACAGCCATGCATTTGCTGAAGGCCGGCGTGGACATCAACACCATCCGGGCCTGGCTGGGCCATGTCTCCCTCAGCACTACCAACATCTATGCCGAGATCGACTTGGAGATGAAGGCGAAAGCGCTGGCCAAATGCGAAGTGGAAGGAGGTGGAAATGGCGACAAGCACTGGCGAGACCAGCCGGCGCTAATGGAGTTCCTGCGCACCCTGTAGCGAGGCGAAGCTCAAAAAGTTATGTGGCCGCTGAGTCAGTCGCAACGCATTAACTAAACGACTTACGCGCTCAGCGCCACATAACTGCGAAGCCGA
>CAWBPY010000008.1:0-226984 GCA_963790745.1 uncultured Acidobacteriota bacterium | reverse complement strand
CTTATGTTGAATTCAACATAAGGTCACTTATGTCGGCTTCGCAGTTATGTGGCGCTGAGCGCGTAAGTCGTTTAGTTAATGCGTTGCGACTGACTCAGCGGCCACATAACTTTTTGAGCTTCGCCTCGCTACAGGGTGCGCAGGAACTCCATTAGCGCCGGCTGGTCTCGCCAGTGCTTGTCGCCATTTCCACCTCCTTCCACTTCGCATTTGGCCAGCGCTTTCGCCTTCATCTCCAAGTCGATCTCGGCATAGATGTTGGTAGTGCTGAGGGAGACATGGCCCAGCCAGGCCCGGATGGTGTTGATGTCCACGCCGGCCTTCAGCAAATGCATGGCTGTCGTGTGTCGAATGATGTGCGGGCTGACTCGTTTGACGGCAATTGAAGGGATGACCGAGGCTGCTCTTTGTCCGTACCGCTTTACCAGGTCGAAGATGCCGCCGCGTTTGTATGGTTGCAGCAACCGGTTAAGGAACACCGGCTCATGTGGCTGACGGTTGGTAATGAGAGCATTGATCTCGCGAACCGTCGCCGGCCACAGGGGACATTGGCGCGTGCGTCCACCTTTGCCAAGGATTTGTACGTAGGCTTGCCCGTTCCACTCCGCAGGAGTGAAGTGGAGATCGGCTATCTTGAGCTGCGCCGCTTCTTCGGCACGCGCACCAGAGTTGTAGAGGAACAATAGCAGCGCGTGATCTCGGCGCCCCTGCGGCCGGTTTAGATTGGCCGCAGCCAGCATTGCATCCATCTCCGGTTTATCGAGGTAATGAATGACCGTCCAGGGAGCCTTCTTGAACGGCACGGTCCGCACTTCGCTGCACCAGGCGAGGTGTTCCGGACTGCGATTGCCAATGAAGAGAGCTAGAGCGTGGATGGCCGCGAGGCGCTGGTTGTGCGTGTTAGTGCCGCAGTTGCGCACTTCTTTGAGATAAGTAGTGAAGGCACGCACCAGATCAGCCGAGAGATCGGTAACCTTGATTTTGTCCACAGCGCGCTTCAGTTTCTCGGCTGCAAAAGGGAGCAGGAGACAAAAGGTATCGCGATAGCTGCGTTGCGTGTTACGCGCTAAGTTACGTTCACCTACTAAGTGCTCCAGCAGGAAGCGCCGTATCCACGGACCCAATAACTGTTGCGTCATAAGCCACCTCCTCTCGGGGCGGCATACCTCTCGAACCGATGGCTGGCTTGGCCCAGCAGTTCCGGTGTCAAGGTGAGGTAACGTTGCGTGGAATCAAGGTCCACATGTCCCAGATAAGTTGACAGTTGCAACAGCAATCGCTGCACATCTCCTCCTTCACGATAACAAGCGGTGAGTCGATGTACGGCAAAGGCGTGTCTCAGGTCATGCAGGCGCGGTTTGAACCGGCTGCCGTCGGTGCGACGCACGCCAACCTTTTGGCAGATGCGTTTGAAACTGTCTTCAGCCAATTGCACGCTCACTGGCAAAGAATGGCGCGTCACCAGCAGGAATGCTTCCGCTGGCGCCGGATGTCCACGCTCAGAGCGAGCAGCCAGATAGAGCTGGAGCGCTTGCCTGAGATCAGGACCAAGCGGAACCAAACGACTTTTGTAGAACTTGGTCTCACGAATGGTTAATAAGGATTGCTCCAAGTCACAGTCCGCCAGCGTGAGGCGCAACGCTTCGCTGATGCGGAGGCCGGCGCCATAAAGCAATAGCAGGAGTGTCCGCATGGTGGCCGGCTCAAGCTTGCACGCGGGCCGCTCCTTATTAGCGGCACTCAACAAGCGCTGCAATTCTTCTCGTGAATAGATATAAGGGATCAACCGCTCCGGTTCTTTTGGGACTTGCGTAGGGAGTGGCGAGCGGGCGACGTACCCTCGGCGCAACAGATAACGATAGAAGCTCCGCAGTGTCTGAAGCTTATGGTGCAGAGTGGAAGTGACTGGCCTGCGGCCGTAAATGTAAGCGCTCACTGCGTCCGCTGGCGCCTGGTCAACCTCTACGTCACCGATGGCCTTGCAAAAAGCCCGCAGCAGACGGGCCATTGTTTGACATTGCATTCCGAGTGATCGTTTATGCGACACATATTGGTCGATGGCTTGTTGTAGTTTCATAGCAAGCCTCCCAAGTCAAAGCGCGCCACTTCGCGCAAACCTTTCAAATCAACCTTGGCATAAACGCGCGTGGCCCGTGGATCACGGTGTCCGAGATGGTCGCCGATCTCTTTCAGAGACAGTCCTTCAGCCAGCAGATGACTGGCGCAGGCGTGACGCAGGGCGTGTGGTCCAGTATGAGGAAGCTCGGGGTTGAGTGCTTGCAGGCGAACCTGGACCATTGTCCCAAGGCCAGCGGCGGTCAGCGGTTCGAAAGGTGGAACCAGCCGCAGGAAAACTTCGCGCCGATCTGTTTTAGGGCGTGCTTTATAGAGATAGAGCAGGATCGCCTCAGCCACTTCCCGTACCAATGGATACTGATATTGGCGCGGCTGCTTGGTACGTGTTAAGAGAATACGCTCGCGTTCCCAATCCAGATCATCGAGCCGCAGATTACGAACCTCGCTGCTGCGAAAGCCATAGACGGCGAGCAGCATGATGATGGCTCGGTTACGAAGGTCGGCGGGCTTCTTTTGTCCGAAGCTCGCGATAAGTTGTTTCACCTGATCCCAGGAAGGACCCGTTGGCAGCGTTGCCAAGGTGTACAGACGTGGAGCGTCAATGGCATCGCCAATGTTAGGAGCGCACCATTTTCTGGTTCCTGCGAAGCGGAAGAACGTGCGCAGCGAAGCGACACAACCAGCGATGGTGACGCGACTCCAGGGTCGGCCTCGGGGCAAAGCCAGATAACGGTCAACATCTTGTATGGTGACCTCGTTGAACGGGCGACCTTCTTGTGCAAACCAAGCGAGAAAGTTGAGAGCATGAATGCGTTTCAGGCTGACACTCGCCGCCGCCAGTTCTCTTTCTCGCTCCAGAAACGCACAGAACTCTGTTACCAGATCAGCATAAGGAATCGGCGCACATTCGGGTTCCCGGAAGCGCCCCATAAAAAGGAGCCAGTTCACAGCAACGTTCACAAACCTGGTGCGTGACCTGTGCGGTCCAATGGCGCGGCGGAAGTTGTGCCCCGGCTGTTTTATCCAATCATCTGCCGCCGCTTCCACTTGGGCCAACGTCACACCACCCTCAGAGTCGATGTCAACGCGGTCAGCAAAGGCGTTTAGATTGCTGGCGGTTCCACACAAGGTCGCAAGCGCCCAACCGCGCTGGCGCAAATGCTCTATGTAACGTGCTTGCTCTTCAGCAAATGGGCCAACGCGCTGATTCAACGCATCCATCCGTTTCGCTGAAATTTTCTGAGTACTTTGTTTCGTCATTAAAGTCCTCCTAAACAATCCGTTGGGATGCTACTGCGCGTTGATTGTCCGAGAGATTGAGGACAGAAACGCAACTACTCGAGGTGACTCGTTAGCCTGATCTGGAAAAACTTATGTGCTACTCAAAGGCAGGGCATGCCTCATTCCAAATGACTTGCATCAATAACCTCGCATAACTGCGAAGCCGACATAAGTGTGCGAGTTCGTGGAAAAGCGTTTTGTATGGAAGTTGAGCGACGGGGTTAATTGCTATTTGGCGCTTGCGAGCAAAACCCTGACAGTTTCCGTCGGTCTTATCGAAAGCGACGCGTTCAATGCTGAGCGCTGCAATTGCTTTCTCAGAATCCCACTCTGGAATCGTTGTCGGTTCAAGTTCTCGTCCCTGCGTCTGGCTAACGACAAACCATCGCGGCTTATAAGCAAAGCTGGTGAATGTGTGTTCCTCGTCGGATTCTTCCTCACGTTGCTTGCGCGTGATCGGCATGCAAAGCGTCAAAGCCCGCTCGCCACGCTTTACAACGCGGCCTAATGTCTGCCACTTCGGAAACGTATTGATTGGCCCTGGCTGTAGTCCGCGCATGTTACGTGGAATGTCAAGCTCTTTCTGTTCTTTGTTTTTGGATTTTATTTCCATCTATATCTCTAGCAGCAGGGGCTGTGGGAACTGTGGGAAACTCGACGTTCTTTGGCGAGTTTTCCAAGCGCTGTGGGAACGGTGGGAAACCGCAGTTTGGTTTTCCACGGTTTCCATAGCGCGGCAGTTTCCATAGCCCAGGATTTTATTTTCGTGGTCTATGAAGATTTCGAAGCTGCGATTTGCACGAGCTGCCGTGGCGTTTGGCCGTCGGGCGATGGAACAGCTGCCAGGCGAGCAGTCAATTTATTAAGCGCTTCAACTCCGTCTTCCACCGCGCTCTTCTCTTCATCGGTTAGTTTGATCTCGCGCATCATCCGACTGAGATTTACTTTTCCCTCGTTCAGCAGCTCTTCCATTGCCTCCTTCGGCCGGTAGAAGCTGCATTTCGCGCAGGCCATCCGATGGACGCATTGTTCGAAGAAGTCGTAAGCGCAGTAGCCGTGGCCGAGGTCGTAGTACTGCCAGGGCTCGCCTCTCGTCGCGGCTCCGCTTTGGACGGCTTCACGATCGATCAGCACATCGATCATGCGCAGGTTCGTGCGAAAGTAATCGGCATCGGCGTAAGCCCTGGCCAGCTTCGTTGGTGTTACCTTCGCATAATGCTGAGTGGCTGATGGTGTGCGATGGCCGAGCCATTCCTGGAGTTCGAACAGGGTCAAGGGGTGCTTCGCATTGTAGAGTTGCGTTGCCAGAGTGGCGCGGGCTCGATGGCTGGTGATTCGCCCTCTGGCATCCACTTCCGGAATGCCGGCCTTGCGGCACAGCAGCGGAATCAAACTGCTATTGAGATAACTCTGGCCGACACGGTGGCTGCGATAGCTGAAAAGGTAATGCACCATTGCACCCGTTTTCTGATCGAGCAAAACAGGTTGCGGAGGTCTAACCTTTTCCCAAGCAGCAATTGTTTCTCCCAGAAGTGGATCAACTGGCTTTGTGAAGGCGCTGCTCGTTTTATTCGTCGGCACGTCCAACAGACAGATCGAACCTTTTGGAATTATCTCAAGGGTCGGGTTTACTAGCAGGTCGTTGTGTTGCCAGCGGATGCAACCAACTCTTAAGCGCCGAACCTCGTCTGCTCTCAAGCCAGCAAAAAGCCATACGGTGGCGAGTGCCTGGACCATCCTAAGTGGGTACCAGGTGAATCGTTGCAGTCTTTCATTGCCGCACACATTCTGAGGGAGATCTTCCGCAGTGACATTGAGTCCGGCATGTAACAGTTTGGCCCACATGTCGGCGTCAATCACCCGCGGATCGGGACCCGTCAGTCTAGAGATTGCGGTAGGGGTGGCGAGAGTCCTCAGTGGATCAAACTTTCGCGGTATCAGTTCCCATTCTTGGAGGTCTTTGAAGAATGCGCGCAGATCTCCAATGAGGCTTTGCTTGGCTGTTGGCCTCAACGGTTTACCAACATTACTTCTTCTCTTGAACTCGTGATCGGTGTATTGCCCGATGGTCAGGCCGTCCACGCAAGCTATCCATTCGATGGATAACTCTCTGCTCCATTGCGCAGGACTCCGAACTTCGGGACGTTTGTCAGCCAGCCAACGACCGACTTTGAGTGCGGTGTAATAAACGTGATTGCGTTGTGATCGGGAAGCCGTGCTGCTCTCGATCCAGCGAACACACCATTCAGCCCATTCCTGAGGAACTCCGGAGGTAACCGCGCGGCTGACGGTCTTGGTCTTTGCGGATTGCACCCGCAAAAACAGGAGCGAGCTGTTCCTGATCTCAGCCAGCGCCTTTGTAAACGTGCTAATGAGACCTTTGGCACGGCGATCCATCTTGCCTTCACGTGCCCTGACCATAATCTCGGAGGTCAGATCCGCAAGTAGTGGGCTCCCATTCAATAGCAGCAGTTCGGCAATCAAGCGCGGGTAGCGGATCTTCACCATTGAAGCGCCAAGCCCCCAGGAACGCAGGAGGTCAGCAATCGGTTGGGAGGCTTCTCTTAACCGCTCAGAGCCAAACACTTTCTCAGCTAAAACATGCTTGCTAAACGGTCCCAAGCCGATGAAATCGGTAATCCCGCGCAACAGATAAGCGGTTGCAATGAGGTCCATCCGGTAGCCTTCGCCCCGCTTAAATGTCTGTCGAAATAAGGTTGAATCAGCGCAGATAGTTTCCTTCCACTCCTGCTCCGACCAACCCCAGAAAGGAACTCGCCGGCGCACCATCTCTTGAATGATTATCGAGCTGATACACGTGCGCGAGATCTTCGAGGCGCCGAAAGCATCGAGGCAGTCACTAAGCGGCGTAACCAGGCGGCACAACCTCAGACGAACGGGCGCGTTAATGTAGGTGCGTCTCAGACGCTGCGGTCTATTCGCTATCTTGTTAAAGGCCTCCTCTTCAGTCGGAAGAAGAACCCGCGTTTGGTCGTACCAGGACAAGTCGATCGGCCAGTACCATTTGGCACCAGTGGTCAGTTGCGAGCGCGGCTTACGTTTCATTGCTCCACCTCCGTAATCATCCGGACTCGCCAGGCGTGGACCGATGACATGCTGGCCTCGAGCTTCACCGCCAGTTCACGGCCGCTGAGGTGAATGTAGTTAAGTGTCGTTTGAATGCTTCGGTGACCGGCGAAACGAGCAATCTCATGTATGTCCCAACCAGCTCGCGCGAGATCGGTGAGACATAGATGGCGGGTTGAGTGAGTGGTGAGCCTCGAAAGCTTGGTACGTTCTGCCAAGCGGCGAATGATCTTGGACCAACTCCAGATCGAGAGGGGCTGACTGTGATTGCGCCGGGACTCGGAAAGGAAGAGTGCTCCGCCATGTCGGCTAAGGGACTTGCGGTGTCGCAGGTAGGACGAGAGCAGTTTGCCGGTCTCCGGCAAGTAAGGAACTACTCTCTCACACCGGCTCTTAGTCACCTCAGCGCGGATGCGCAGCAACCGCTGTGATGGATCTATGTCGCTGGTCAATAGTGAACACAACTCTTCGCGGCGCAGTGCCGCATCATAAGCAAGCGCCAACATCAAGCGGTTGCGTAAAGGTTCGTCTCGAGCCGCCACGAGTATGGTTCGCCATTCCTCATCGTTGGGAATCCAAGGGAGTTTGCGGTAACGAGGAATCAGTCCGCGCGCTCGTGCGCCACCAAAGCCCTTGCCGGCAACGTACCGGCCTCGGCCTACCGGGTTATCGGGCCGAATGCCCTCTTCTACTAAGTGATCAAAAAATAGACGCACCACGGTTAAGCGTTGCTGTAAGGTCGCATTGGCCAAACCTACTGGTGCTTGGTGTTGTGTGGCTCGGGCGTTCTGACGCTGTGAAAGATCCTGCACATAAGCGGCGACATGCTCACGCCTGGCCCTTTCGGGTGACACTACCAGTTGGGCGCAAACGCGGAAGAAATCTTCCAACGCCCGCCCATAAGCTTCAATCGTATTCTGGGCCAGCTTTAAATCTGCTTGACTTTTCAGCCAAATCTTCGAGTTGGTGCACTGTGCTATCAAGGGATACCTGTTCCATTCAATAGTGGTCATCGTTAACCTCCCGGCCATTCTGTAATGTGATTGCGAACGTCATTCTCCGGCAGGTTCTTAGTAATCACGACTGGTCCATGAGATCTCCTGGCCCACCGCCCCGAACAGTCTTATTCCACATAACGCAAGTGACATTGCACGAGTGCGAGAATTTGATTGCCGATGCTGTAGTTATGAAAAGCGGAGTAGGCTTCCATGATGAGGCCGGGTTTGTTGACCGCTTCCACGAGTAAAGCTGCCCACTTCGGAATGTCTGCTGATTGTCTTTGGTTCTCCATTGTCTTTGCTCCTTTTCGGTGTCGTTGTGGTTTGGGGTCTTGGCCTTAAAAACAGGTTTTCCCCCTCGTAGAGACGTTGGCTATGACTGGGCGCTTGACCGCGCACACCTGTGGCGCAACGGAGTGGAGCACTTGAAGCGAAGCGCAGAGTTGCGCGGGCGGGCTGTCGTGGACAATGAGAACGAAGAGGGGGAAATTGATTCAGAATTGATCTCGGCTGAAATGGAATCAAAATCGAATGGAAGCCGAGTCTTTATTGAAAGGGTGTGTGCGCGAGCTGTCGTGGATGATGAAGCGCAAAAAGGAAAACTAAATCAAAATATCTCGGCTGGAATGCAGCAAAGCGGAATAAGGGCGAGGCCTTAATTTAGTTAGTTAAACATGGGCGGAACATCCAACTAGTTAGTACTTGGTATTTGCTCGTTCATTGTTTGCTCCGCAAGAAGGTTCTGCTCAATGGAACCCTTCCGGAGAGCGTAGCTGACTGCATCTTCTTTCAGAGTTAAACTTGGCCAATGGATTCACGTCCAGAATTCTTGCTCGCGAAGTATGCATGCGTAGACATTATCGGTCAGGGTGCCGATGGGCGCGTCTATAAATGCATTCGCAACGGAACAGTCACTGCTGTGAAGGTTCTTAATATGCTCGATCCTGTTTCTCGTGCAAGGTTTCGGCAGGAAGTTGAAATACTCAAAAGCATCGACCACGAAAATGTAGTAAAGCTTCTCGATGCCGATGAAACAGACGGAACACATTGGTATGAGTCCGAGTACGCGAACGAATCTCACTTCGGTACGATGTTCGCATACCTAATCCACTCAGACTTGGATCGCGTCAGGTACTTCGGACAAATCTGTTTGGGAGTTCTAGCTCTCCACGAAGCGCAGCCACAAATCATACATCGTGACCTCAAGCCTCGAAACATTCTGGTCTTTCAGTATTCGGAACCCGAGAGACATTCAATATTGAAAATCGCGGATTTTGGAATGTCGGCAATAGCCGGAGAATCAGCTCAACTTACAACAACCGGTAGTGTGCTTGGCACCGGAGTCTACATGGCTCCTGAACGTCGTCAGAATCCCAAGATTAAGACAATTGAGTCGGACATTTACTCTTTGGGGATAACGTTCCTCGAAGCCTGTACCGGCGATACCACTCCCAACAGCGAAAACATCGATTCCGTTTCCGACATCCTGAGACCGATAATTGCGAAGATGCTTCGCCACCATCCTGCCGACCGCTATCCCTCCGTAAAAGACATTCTCAAAGATTTGAGCGCACCCTCACTATCGATGTTAATTTCTGGCAGGGAACTTCAACCCGGCGACCCTGGCGGTCCAGTGTTTCACACTAACCTGGCTGGAGAGTTACAACATATTCAAAATGCGCTTCATTCAAGCACTACAGAGACGATTGCCGATCGAATGAACTTGTTTGAACGCACACTTGATCGTCTCGGTCCCGATGTTCATGACAACAAAGCTCAGGCGATAAGTAGCCTGCCTCTGAATGCTGTGCAAATGATCGATAGTGTCAAACCAGATGTACTGCTGCGCCTAGTTGAGCGGTTTGACCATGCCGCGGAGAGTACGAAAGAGAATGATTTCTTTTTCAATGGATCAGATACTTGGGCATGGTTTCTGATCCAAACATACAGCCTTTCATCTTATCGTCAAACAAAGCAATGCTGTCTGGGTTCCCTCGTGAAGGTTATGGTTCGGTTTGATCAAGACATTATCCGTGCGCGCGTTTACCATCTCATTCTGAGCATCGAAGACCCGACAGACATGCTACATCTAGCTCTCAGTCTACGTGAGCAAGGTCGTGAAGATATTGCGAGTCTGTTAGATGGTGTGCCTGATGAGCGGACACTCGATGCGAATGCGCTGAGACTGATCTTGAGCAGAGCCAATCATGATAATTCCGACGCGAAATGAGTAAAGATATATATTCACTCCTGCCTGACCCCGAGAGCCTGTTGACCCTCGAACCGGAGGAATTAGCGGGTGTTGTGATCGAACACTTCAACTCGTTGCCGGCTAATGAGCAAAGGTCAATTCACCCCGACAATTTCGTCAATCCTAATAGCTCTCCCGTAAATCGATATCCAAGAGATTATCAAGTCCGCGTTGCGAAAGCTCTGATGGAGGCTTGGGAGTGGTTGGTGCGCGAAGGACTACTTGCACGACAGCCCGGCTCTCCAGGCTGGTATTTCATCACTCGTCGCGGCGAGCGCATGAAGAACACGACCGATCTTGAAGCGTACCGGAAAGCCAATCTCTTACCGAAACACATGCTTCATCCGCTCATTGCCAGTAAGGTATGGTCAACGTTTTTGCGAGGCGATTATGATACGGCGGTCTTTCAATCATTTAAGGAAGTTGAAGTTGCAGTTCGCGCTGCCGGCGGACTCGCCGCTGAAGATCTCGGCATCACTCTTATGCGAAAAGCATTCGATGCCCAAAAAGGGCCATTGGCAAACCACTCTGTACCCGAGAGTGAGCGGGAGGCCCTAGCACACTTGTTTGCTGGCGCAATAGGTTCGTATAAGAATCCGCACAGCCACAGAACGGTAGCGATAACTGACCCGACTGAAGCGGTAGAAATGATCATGTTAGCAAGTCATCTGCTGAAAATCGTTGATTCTAGAAGACCGTAATTCACTATTCTCGCGGTATGTTACTAGTCGGGTCAGAAGGCAGTCTCGGAAGAACCTCATTATGAGTAATGTCGATACTCCGGCCACCACTCTAAGGGTGTTTGTCAGTTACAGCCACGATTCGCCGCGTCATCAAACGCGAGTCCTGGAGCTTTCGAATAGACTTCGTGAACAAGGTGTAAACTGCCAGATCGACGTGTATCACGAAGCTCCGCCCGAAGGCTGGCCGCGCTGGATGCTCAATCAAGTCGAAGACGCTGATTATGTCCTAGTTATTTGCACCGAGACTTATGAACGTCGGTTTCGAGGTAAAGAGCTGGGAGGCAAAGGCAGGGGTGCAAAATGGGAAGGTGCCGTTATTACGCAACAGCTCTACGACGCGGAACTTCATAACACGAGATTTATTCCGATCCTGCTTGATCCATCCGATGAGCCCCACATCCCCATAGTGCTGCGAGGCGCTACCTTTTATGACGTCAGTACAGATCGTGGATATCTGAAGCTCTATCGTCGCCTCACCGCGCAGCCTGAAATTCAAGTGCCGCCAGTAGCCGGATCGACTTTGGGACTACCTTCAAAGGATGTCATAGCTGAACAACGATCCGACGATGCGAAAGAGAAACTGAAACAAGCGCAAGTCAGTTTCGAAAAAAACAACTTCGAGGAAGCCGCGAAGCTCTCAGAGGAAGCAGCAAGCTTAGCGAGAAGTGCGGGGGATGTGGAACTTGAACGCAAAGCATTGCTGCGGCTTGTGCGCGCCATGGGACACGAAGCGATGTCTCACGGAATTGAGGAGACTGAGCGAAAGAACCGAGTCACTCATATCGAGAAGTACATTGAAACTTTAGCGCAGCTTGGTGAACAACCGGCGGTAGTGGCGTTAGAGAGAGCCTTGGCGGCGAGACTTGGGGGTGAACCCGAAAAAGCCCTAAAGGCAGCGGAAGAGGCGTTGAGCTTTGGTGAAGCTGACTTATCGCTACAAGCCGACGCTTTGATTGCGCGGCTCCAAGCTCTTTGGCAACTCGACCGTCCCCATGAAGGAATTCAACTGGCCGCAACCGTCGAGAGAGTGCGAATCCAAGCAGAAGACGATCCTAGCTTGTGTCTTGACGCGAGTTGGATTCGTACGCTTTGCAAAGCCGGACAGTTGGACACTCCGGACGTGGAACGCTTTGTTGAGCATAATCGGGACATTGTTACTCGTGGGTCGGTCTCGCGTGAACGTATGGCTTTGATTATCTATGAGGTGCAAGCCGAACTTGCTCGCGCGAATCGTAGTGAGGATAGGCTCCTACTCTGTGAACTCGCATATGAGATCATGGAGCCACTCCGTAATCGAGAGAGGCTAATCCTTATTTTGATGGAGGCAGCGGAGTTGTCGGTGTTGGTTGGCGATGATGAACGAGCAAGATTGCATCTAGGTCGGGCTGATTCCTGGGCGACTCGAGGACGTCGAGTCGCAGGCGAAAAGGATGAGCAGTCGGAGATTACACTTGAGGCGACGCGGCTGTTTAGCCGCGCGCGAATCCTTACCAGAATAGCGGACAAGGCTGATTCGCCAGAAGGGCTTTATGAAGAAGCGTACGAAGCGCTAAACGACGCTAAGGATTTTGCTACCAAACATCGCATGAATATCAGGGGCGATGTGGAATTGTACTTGGCGGACCTCCATTGGTGGCTCGGACGAACGGCGGTAAATCTGGGCCGCTTGGAGGAAGGCGCGAAGAGTTTGCGCGCGGTTAGATCAGATGCGGCGATGGCGAACCCTCGATTTGCCTTGGAGATTGGCGCCAAGGCCTGGACCTTGGAAGCTGAGGCTCTAGCATTAGGTGGACAACTTCCGGAGGCAACTAAAACCATAAATGACCTCCTCTCGGATTCGAGAGTTCCTGATACAGTCAAAGTCCGGCCGCGTGCGTTTCACAGGTTTTTACAGAACGTTGTGCAACCGACTGTTGACTGGTTCAAGTCTCCTGCCTCGCTCAACATTCAGCGCATCACTATACAGCGTGGATTGAGAACAGCCGTTTCCGGCCAATTCGTGCCGCTCCTATCTTGGTGGAATGAGTGGCGAGCAGAAGCTGGTAATCCTGCACCGTATTCTGAACTCTTCGACTTTTGGGGTCGCGGCGGGTTTTCAAGGTTGGCCGCCGCAATCCGTGCCAGACCGCATGCTGCTATCGCGGTCGACGCTCGCACCATCGGCGACATCCGAAGTTGGGCGAAAATACTCTGTCCTCTCTTTGACACTGTAATTGTGAAATGGAAGGGCGAGTTGGGGAGCGGACTGGTGATTACGCCAGTTCATATGGCTTACGGGGATGGTGCCGAAGATTTTGGCGGTCACGGCTACGCGGTCACAGCGGGGGACGTTATTCGTGACCATCCAGATTGGTGCCCTGCGCTATCTTGGGCTAGTCCCATACCTCAGGAGGTTACTCGCTTCCTTGCAGGTGAGGCGTTGCCTTTACTGAAAGCCGGACGTCTGGTCGTCTTTCCGGCGCCGCTTGTAGGCTGCACGCAAACAGCGGTTGGTTGGACTGACAATCTTCTCATCGACATCTTCCTGGGTGGCGTTGTTAATGTTGCTCGGCGAGAGCAATCTGTTACCTCCAAGACTGGACCGCAGAGGATTCTGGACATCACGAAAGTTCAAATCCCTTTCATTGACAATGTGTCTCTTGCGGACTTGGCAAATGTGCTGGAGGAAACGGAACCCTGGATTGGTCCGCTCCGCAGCCTCCTTTTGAAAACTATGTCGAACGAAGATCTAAACTACGAACGTTGGGATCGTATAGCCGCGCTTGAGTATGACATTCAACAAGCATGCAGCGAACTCCGACAGCTTTTAGAATCGCTGGCCGTTCAACATCATTCGCAAGGTTGGACCGTAGCGGAGGCAGCGGGAAGCGTCGCAGCGGGAGAACGGGCTGGTATCCCACGGGCCGACGAACCAATTACTGGACTGTTGCAATCTATCGCCGGAACGCGGAAGGAACTATCTCCGTGGATTCCGTATTTGCGGCTTCAGGATTATGGCGGACAGCTCCAATGGACTTGTCCACTCGACAATGGAAGCACCATCCCGGACTCGGCGACGTTGGCACATTTACCCATCGAAAAAGGGCCAGAGTTGCACACGTGGCTCTATCCAGGCACTGGGGGTTGGACAATACCGACGGTGTTTCGTATGCCTATAGAGTAATGATTCCTTCAAGTGCTAAGCATCTCGTGACTAGACGTTGCGTGTATGGCACATCGTCCGATTGGCGAAAATTTGCGAAAATGCTATTCTCCGCCTCATGGCGGCCTGCATCGTGTCATTCGTAGACTTGGACGGAATTCGCCATTCGGTCGAAGTAGAGGCTGATGGTTTGTACGAAGCTTCAGTTTTAGGTTTGTGTGCTTTTCGCAAGCATGAACTTGAGCTAGGTGGGTTAACTCAATTGGAAGTTGAAGTGCGCAGCTCGGTCAAGCACACCTTAACAGTGACAAAGGTTCGAGAATGGCTGCAACGCGGCGTTAGGACGCCAAAAGAGGCAGTCCTGAAGGAGCGCTTGCGAGCCTTACTCTGATTCAGTTGAAGAAATATGTCTGAACATTATGGTCCAAATTCCCTGCAAGTTTCTGAGTACATTAGCGCGCTATCCGAAATGTCGCCGGGCGGAAACTCAAATCAGGATTCTCGGCTGAATGAGGAAATGGAATGAAAGCTGAGGCCTTACTCAAAGTACCGTTAGGTGTGCCGATAGGAAGATACAAAAAGCCTTGCATTTCTCTTCCAGACCCCTTACTGCCTGACTGATTGACTGCGGTGGAGAACTGAATAGAATGTTCAGCCAAAGGCGTTGGTTGCTGGGGTGAGGACAGTAACTGTGGGGCTGAAAGTCTCGCGCCAACCTTGAGAGCCCGGTCAAAAGCCGGGCTTTCGGTTCTTAATGGTGCTTACTCAAGATCGCAGTCGAGGAGCAGCGGGGAAAGAGGTCCAGTTTTACGCTTGTCTAAAATCCTTGATCGCGACGATCGCTGATAGCACAGCTAAAACAGCACCTAATATTGTCGCTGTTAAGACAACGTATTCGACAAGCGTCTTGTTGTTGTCTATGCGACGGGTGATTGACTCGTCATTAACGTAAATTTCTGAAGTGGCTTTCAGCTGAACTCTAGCGGGCGTTTCAGCCACGCCGATTTGAATTGGAACTTCCAGCACTCCATTCTTAAGTTCTAGCTTCTTGATGTCCTTCAACTCAACCGTGGCAGGAGCTTCTATATTAAACGAACGAGATCCGATCAGTAGATTACCTATTGTTGATTCACTCTTGAACTTGTTTATTCGTCCAAAAATATTAAATCCGTTATTCGGCGGAATTGGGGGGAATCTGAACACCATTTTGCCGCCCGCTACTTGACTGGAATAGTAAGTCTTAAAATCAGAAAGCGTTGTTCCTTGTTCCTTCATTGACTGATAAAGCTTTTCAAATTCTTTAGGTTGACTCTCAGGGGTGTGAATAGTTACGTCGGTCTCTCCTCGATCAAATCTCCCTTGCGATACTATCGGAGAGTAATCGGCCTCGTTGCGCTTGGGAGCCTGGCCTGCACTCGTCAACATCGCATCCTCGTTGAATGGAATTGCAACCACTCTAACTGCAAAAGGTGGATTCACCACTAGGGCTTTGATGAGTTTTTTCCCATGGAGAGATTCAGCTACGTGAAGAACTTTGGTGCTCGCTAGGACCGATGTAGGTTCGTCCTCATTCCAAAAAACCGCCCTAGGGCCTAAGAAGTCCCCTAATGGCATCGACATCTGTGTTTGATCGTAAAATCCGTTTGCATCCAATGTTTTGTTTAGCTCTTCCTCAGTTGATGCCAAGTACTTTTCCTTGATAGTCGTTGTTATTGGTGCTGAAATATCTTGCCTTAGCTGATATTTGATAGATACATCCGACTTCTCCATCGGAATCCAAGCTCCGAGAGGTTTATCACCAAGTAATGAAACGTTTAACTTCCCGTGCGAGAGTACTTCGACGAACCCTTCATCACTCTCCTCCTTATTTATTAGCACGTAGTTTTCAGGTAACTTATCCGACAGCAAGTGGGTGGGATTAAACGCTTCACTCTCCATTAGCCCGATCAAGTAGTACGTGACTTTCATTTTGAAAAAGCTGGGGTTAATGCTTGTGCTAGCTGGAGGGGGTGCAAATAGAAGGTATCCGGTTACCGGCAAATCACCCTTTCTTTCTATTTCTATATTTCTTGAACTGAAAGTGATGCCTCGCCAATTTTCCCATTCTCCGACATCGTAACAACCACAAAGAGGACTGATTTTCGCACTTTGTCTTTCACTATAACTTAATTCGATGTCTCCAATTTGGGTTAGCTTAGACGTAAAGCTCGCCGGCACACTCTTCGTGATAAACCAATAACCTGAAATCACAAACAAGATACTCAGCGCAGAGATGCCACTGAAGATCCACGCTCGGCGCTTCAGTTTCGAAATTGCGGGCGTGTCTTTTGTTCCGCGCAAGATGGTACGCGCGTTATCGGCCAAAGCCCCACCGCGATTCGCCTTGCCTCTTCGTCGCTTTGCCATAATGGGTTTACGGGCTACAGTGAATTAAAGCGAGACTCTTCTACCGGCTATCAGGGTGAGTCGCGAATGAGACTTCGCCTATTGAACTTGTTGGTCAAATACAGTGCCCTCAACTGTATTAGAAATAATTTTCGCCGAATCCGGCTCAGTAAAGTAAAACTTGTATTTGGCTATTTTGAGTGACGGAGCAAGTAACACAACGATACCCATGATTTCCTCGTCGTCCGCTTCCACATAACCGACAACGAAAGTCTTGTCTAGAACTGATTGTGGAGTTGCGCTCGGTGTGGGTTTAGAGGTCACATCCTCAGGATCTTGGGTCTGCTTGGGAACGGGCTTGCCTTGCCCTTGCTGACACTCACTACATGTACTTACCTTATTACCAGAGGCGTCCCAATATTCTTGAACTAGCCCGGCCTCGAATGCGTCAGGAGCATAACGACGTGCCGTCACGTGGCAGCTTACCCTGTCCTCAAGGTGTTTACATTGCCAACGAATAATCTTGAGGGGAAAAATACTGTGTCTTTCCGGTGCACAACTCGCTAGGCAACTCCCAAACAAAAAAGCAGCGAGTAGAGTTTTGAAGGTCGCACGATTTAGGTCTAGAGGCCGAGAGTAGGACTTCTCGTTGCGTGATCTTAAATCAGTTCTGAGGTGCATCAAATTCATTTTGCCGATACCTTGACTTGGAAAACGACAAAGCCTGCTGATTTAAGTCCCCCTTCTACAGTCCCTAAATCCACACCTTCCTCAAAGATCGAGTCCAGAAGGTGAAATGGCGCGTCTTTGCCTTCTTCCTTAGGGTGTCGTTCCTCTACACTGCCCGGAATTAAACTGATTGTTTGCGCGACACCGCCGCGAATGTTAATCAACAGGTCACCACCTTTGCCTGGGTCTGAACTTTTAACGGTGGGAGCATTCACCGCCAGAATGCTACCTGCCAGACTATGAGACAGTGCTGTGTCGCCAAGATTCGGAACCGCATCAATTCGAACAAGGGTGCGAATTGCACTATCATCTTCGCAATCGTCCGTCATGCCCCCATTGTGGAAATAGACAAAGACTTCGATCACGTCTCCGGGGTCCGCTTCAAGTCCCTTCTGAGGTTGCTCTTGCGATCTACTCCACGATTGATTCTTTGTTAGGTTACGCGCATCGATTAAAGGAAAATCCTTAAAACCCTCGACGCGACCGTATGAAATTGGGAACTGATTAAATCTTGGTCCACACGAAATCTCAAAAGATGAGCTGACCTGCGGCGAAGTAATTATGGGAGCTGCCAGTCCCACTGAGAAGAGCAATGGACTCTTTCGGCCAAACGCAAGCACGGCGATGGCAAGAAGCAAGACAGGCCATAGAGAAATCGATCTCTTCAACCATTTAGATGCGAACATATTGAGGACCTTCGCTGGCTCAGTTATCTGTATACCAAACCCTTACGAATTCTTCGCCGCGACACATGTCTAGCGACTAGGACGACAATGATTCCTCGGAACACTAAACCAGTAATGATTCCCAGACGATAGATCTCAAAGCCTTCGGCTTCGGGCTCAAGCCTGAGCGTAGAGGCAAGGAAAGTGAAATTCGCGTAATTGACCGAGCCTGTGTAAGCCTCCGTTAAGTTCATTCCAAGAAAGATTGATGCCCCGATAATCGCAGCCGTTATTGCGCGCGTCGGCATAAGATAACCAATCAGGCCGCCACAAAGAACGAAGCTGCTTAGTTCGACGATTATTCCGCCTACGATTGCTATTCGGCTCGAATAGAAACTTGACCCGTAAATAAGGCGAAAAGGAATAAGCCACAATCGTATGAGTAACTCAACCACTTGGAAGAGAATAGTAGAAAGAAAAGCTATGCCAAGCCACGATTCTGGAGTCCAGGGAATAAGCAACCTCCCAGTAATAGCTTGGCTCTCTTCAATCTTGCTCACCATCCACGAGCCGAGAATTCCCAAACCCGCGAAAGCTACAGCGGAAGCAAACGGCCCAAGGGTGACATGAATAACATAAACAATGGTAATGGCGATGAACGCGACTAACGTGACTCTGAAAAGAAAGCCCCGAGTGCGAAGGGGAAACTTCCGCTTCGTAATTGACGGCTCCTCCGTTCCATTCACATTTGCGGATTCAGTTTTCGTCGCCGTGAGATCATGTGGCGGGCTGAGCCTTTCACCATCGACGGGCTGCTTTAGGGTTTTCTTTTTGCGTATTGAGGGTAGTCGCTTTTTACGCATAGGCATTCTGAGAGGTTGAAGGTGGCCTAGTAAATCGTCGTGGTTGCCAACAAGAAGCGTTGTTTTGAGTTAGCTACCGGACGCGCTTCTTTTTCTTTATCGAAGGCTTAGTTTTCATGTCTGTATGGTTTGCGACAGTTGGCAGCTTGGCAGGTAGATCCAATTCGTCATCAACAATCACGTCCAAACAGATTCGTCCGGTCCGCGCATATCTCAACAGAACGTGCAGAGGCGGTTCGCGATCTCCAGTTTCGTAATTGGAGATACTTGTGCGAGAAAACTTTCCTTCGAGTTTCAATGCTCTAAGCATTTCGTTCTGCGATAGGCCGAGTGCTAAGCGGATTTTGAGGAGCTTTTCAGGAAGACGAACCTGCTTCTGTCGCGGATATTTTCCCATATCAGTCAGCTCCTCCTGACGGGAAATCCGCAACATAAGGCTTGAGGTTAGCTGCAATTGCAGCTACTCTATTGATAGAAGTGAGGATCGCCGTGAGCAGTAGTCTTTTTTGCTCAGCGGCGATGCTCATCAATTCTCTTGTAGAGCGACGCCTTGCATTGTCAAAGATTCAGCGTAGGTAAGATACCAAAGGACTAGCTAGCCGAGGAAGCATCGGCGGGACGCTTCACGCGATGCCAGTTTCAACACGTCTATCGCAATGCGTGAGTTCTTCAGCATCTTTGAGCACACTATGACCTAGCTGCCGTGAGGCGCTTTTTTTTGTCTTGGTTGTAAGGACTACCTGAAGATGAGACCAGGTGACTGTCGAGAAACATATCCCCGACGCTCACGCGCTAGATGGCTTCCCAATCAAGTAGGTTCCCTAGTCGACTATCTAGACAGTTAACAAGCCGAGCGCGCTCAGTAAGGCAGACAGCGCGGTGTTTGATACTTGCTCTGCAAAGCCAGCAGTTGGTAAATCCCCTGGGGATGTTGTTCCCGTCGGTGCGGGCGACGAAATCCCGGCAGTGGGTAAGTCGCCTGGCGACGTCAAACCGGCGGTTGGTAAGTCGCCTGCCAAAGCTGAGGCTGCCAGTAAGCAAGTCAAAGCTATCGCCGATAGTAATCGTTTCATGGGTTGTCTCCTGAAGTTTAGAGTTGACGATGCAAGATTTGTTACATCGATCGTGAATACAACAGTATCCGGAAGCTCTTGGCAAGGGTTTAGGACGCAGTTACTATTCGGCTCGTTACTTCGCCAGTTTCCTTACATTCAATAGAAAGGTCATCCTCTCATGAAGATAGGTTCGCCGAAGTTGGACACATCTCACCTGTCGCCGAATGACGAAGCACTCCAACGCTGTCGGATGGCTTTAGACCTTCGAGACAAGAGTGACTACGAGGGCGTTCGCCTAGTAATGCTTCCGTTGTGGAAACGGGTAGGCGACGATCCGAAGGTTAAAGGTCTCGAACCTCCTGTCGCTGCCGAGGTCTTGCTGTGTGTTGGAATCTTAACGAGTTGGATGGGCAGCAGAGAAGGGATTGAGAAATCTCAAGAGACTGCCAAGAACTTGATCGGCAAGGCAATCACCATCTTCGAATCCGCTCGGAGATTCATTAAAGGTGGCGGAATCACGTGCGGAGATTGCTTATTGTTACTTTCGTGAGGGCGGCTTAGATGAAGCAAGGATCATGCTCACTGAGGCGATGCAAAAGTTAACGCCCCAAGGAATTACAAAAGCGAGGGCACTGCTTAAATTGGTAGTTGTTGAGTGGTCAGCCTCGCAATACAACGTTGCCTTGGAAATTCTCACTAACAACGCTTCTCTTTTTACGAGGATCAGTAACCATGTCATCAGGGGTTGTTATCATAACGAATTCGCGATTGTGCTTAGACATCTGGCCGAATGGGAGCCACTCAACCGCGAAAAGCTTTTACAACAGGCAGTTCGAGAATTTAAGACTGCTGGTAATCATTTTCGGTTAGCCAAGAACAAAGTTTTTGCGGCTTGCGTGAAAAATAATTTGGGTCTCATCCTTCTTAACCTGGGCCGGTTCAAGGATGCTCACAAAAACCTTGAAGAGGCGCGCCGCCTCTCAGTGAGTACTAAAAACAAAGTGCAGGTGGCAGTAATCGACGAAAGTCGGGCACAAGTGTTCATTGCCGAAAGAAAGTTCAAAGCAGCGGAAGAAGTGGCCCGTCATGCTGTACGCGTCTTAGACAAGAGTGATCATCAGGGCCATTTGGCAGAAGCGTTGATCACCCACGGCATTGCCCTAGCGCGTCTCGGCAAAAGTGATCACGCCCTGTTCACTCTCCAAAGGGCCTTTGCGATAGCGCAGGAGGCGGGAGCCCTAAACAAAGCCGGCATGGCCGCCCTGACAATAATCGAAGAACTAGACGAGGCTCCGACAGAAACCGTGTCGTTTGCTTTTGATCGCGCTAGCGAGTGGTTGCCGGGCCCGCAGAGCGAAGAGTTATGGCCCAGACTTAACGCGGCCGCGCGAAAGGTTTTTGCTCGGCTGCATGGTGAAGTGGGTACTGAAGTAGATACCGAAGCGCTCACCATTAAGCCGTTCAAGCTTCACGAAGAAGTACATAGGCTTGAGGAAATGCTTATTCGGAATACACTTTCGGAAGTGAACGGAAGAATTACTCGTGCCGCCCAACACATGGGACTGAGTTACCAGGGTCTGGCTTACATAATTCAGCGGCGGCATCCGCAGTTACTAAAAGAGCGTTCGCCCGTGCGAACTCGCGCTCGCAAAAAAGCTACCGAAAATCAGTCAGCATCCTAAACCTGATCCAGAAGAAACGGCAGTGGCTGAAATCGACGAATTCTTACAACAAGTCTTAGCTGATCAAAGAGAATGGGACGCTGATCCTACGCCGCAAACGCCAGCGTATGCGCTGCTCGCCGCAGGGAGAGTGAAAGAGGCTGAAACGTTGGCGCACAAGGCAGTTTCGGATCTGGGGAAAGATGATACCGCCACTAGTGAGCGGATAGGCTTCGACGGTCAGAATTCACGCGCGGAGAACAACGCCCGATTAAATCTTTTGGCTGATGCATTAATTGCGCACGGCATTGCGCTGGCCCGATTGAAAAAGTTGGAAGCAGCCCAGGCAACCTTGGAACGAGCGATCGCCGTGGCGCAAGAAGCGGGCGCGCCCGACAAAGTGGGTTTGGGCGCTTTGACAATGATTGAAGAGCTGGACCAGCTTTCTCGCGAAAGTCTGTTGAGCGCCTACGAGCAAGCTAGCGTCGGAATGGCAAAGATGCGTAACCGGAAACTACAGTGGCGAGTAATTCGTGCCGCGAAGAAAGTGATGGCTAGTTTCCGGGGAGAAATGGACGCTGACAGGGCGCTGGAAATACTTCTTGCCAGACCTCCTAGCTTGCACGAGCAAATCGTTCCTTCTGAAGGACCGTTGATTATCGAACTAAGTCATAGAGTTTTGTTTAAGAACCGAACTGCGGTTCGCCGTCGTTCACGAAAGAATGACTGAGATCCGGTCGCCGGCACATTCAACAATGCGGGGAACGAATGGTGCCGCGAAAACGCCACGTAAGAGGACGACGTGGCGTCGAGACCGGCACGGCCTCCCACCGTGCCGGTCCTTTCTTTATCGCACCGGACGCCCGATTTAGATACCGTAGAGGTAGCTTTTCGGTCGCAGCGAATGACGCCGGGAAAGATCTTCCCGCCTCGCTTTCATATTTGTTGCAGCTTACGATTTGCTCCTGACAAACCTCTACAACTCTACGCTGGCCCTCATCAAGAGAATAGTGACTATCGACGGCGTATGCAGCGCAATCTAAAGACGATTGACCTATCGATTAAGGTTTTTCTTCTCAGTTGACTCGCGTATACTTCTCATAGCGCAAGCCTCTACGTTGATCCCAACATCTTGCGCATCTTGACTTAGTGGCAATTGAGGAAGACGTGAGAACAGACATCCCCCAAAAAGAGCAAAAGCTGCTATGTCTCATGTCTGGCGGAATCTGCGCTTTTCCCAAATGCGATCGGAGCCTCATCCAACGAGGGACATCGCTTGATGATCCCGTAATCACGGGTGAGATGGCCCACATAGTTGCCGACAGTCGACAGGGTCCGCGTGGTGAAGACGCGCTTGATAACCACGAACGAAACAGATGCTCGAATCTCATTCTGTTATGTACAGAGCATCACACCATCATCGATGCCCAGCCGCGTACTTACAGCGTCGCCGTTCTAAAACAGATGAAGCGTGACCACGAGTCGAGAATAAGTAAAGCCACTGGGAGGCCATCACAGGAACAACACGAGCCTCTGAAGGTTGAAACCATTCACAGTACTTTGCTTACCGTTAGTCACTTACCCCAAGTCGTCTTCGCGGCTGAAACCCAATACGCCCCCAGCGACTATCAAGAGATTAAGAAGCTAGTCAAATATCCTAGCCGACGGAGTGAGCTAACCCCGTTCGTGTTGAGAGACAGATTGTTGGCATTTCATGATCTCCGTAAGAAGACTGGACCGTTTGCGAAATTAGTGGACACTGGAAAAGTAGAGCTACTCCGCTCCACTGAGATGTGGAAAGATGCTGAGGGGAAACGCCGCTATATCAACCTGCTGAATAGATCACTTTATAAATACGCAGGTCGCTTGAACGTGAGATACGATCCCGAACACTACCGCTATTATTTCCCAGTAGAGCATGAGGGAGATGAGAGATCAGTGATTTACCGAACGCTCAACGGTCAGCGTAGGAATCGAAAAGTAGTCTGGCAACCGAAGCGAAGGAAGACCGGTGAGCTGCGGGATTATTGGTGGCATTTGGCTGCTGGAATTAAGTTCTTTCAGATGGCAGACCGGCAATGGTGCTTGGCCCTCAGACCCGAGCGACACCTTACCAAAGATAGTGTCGAACCGCTGCCGGCAGAAGAGATCGGACCTAAGGTTACCCGATTGAAAGCAAAAATGTACAACGATCTATACCTGCGCGAGGTTCACTTTTGGCGAGACTTTCTGTCAAAGGGTGCGCCGCGAATCATCTTAGACTTCGGAACGCAGTCTGCGATGATTGATGGGTGGATGCTTGCCTTTGACATTCGATGGACGGGTATTGCTGGCGACGAGAAGCGTTTTGTTAACCAGGTTCCGGAGGAGGACTTGTTCACTCTGATAGACCGCGAAGAAGCCGCATCTGGTGAAGAGATGGAGTGGGATGATTTCGAGGAAGAAGAACAATACGAAGTTGCGGCGCCCTAAGAAGCCCAGAGCTAGCGGCAAGATTGCTCCGCTTCAGCTTCAGCGCCCGCATTGCTCGACCGAATGGGAAGATGAGCCTGTGCTCGTATTCGGCGATGACATGACTCACGCCGATCCGAAAGTAGGTATTCCATTGTATGGACCAAGATCACTCGGAACTGTTCGTCACAAGCGGGAAGTCCACATTGGATTTATTGGCACGGCTGAGTCAGTCGCTAACGCACAGCAATTTTACGCGGAGTGTGCCGAGGGAATAGACGGCGATGATGATCACGCGCCATTTCCTGGTTGTCAGCAGGATCGAGGTTTCAGATGCGAATTGCGGACCGACTCAAACCTGGTCGAACTAATTACAAGACATGAAAGCAATCAGATAATCGGCATCAGGAATCGTCGTCAAAGATTTGAGGCGATGATTGGCCTGCTTGAGAGTAAACTGGATCTCCTTACTCGCAAGGACCACCCGTTGGATTATGTAGCGCTAGTTCTTTCCCCGGAACTCTACAGAAAGTGTCGAGTAGCCGACTATTATGAAAAGGGCGTCGGAGAGGTACATCGAGATTTGCGCCGTGCATTTAAGGCGATGGCAATGAAATACCGAATGCCAACTCAGATCCTCCTAGAAACCACGACGGGACTATCTACTCTTTCGCGCAAGCTCGACCACAAGTCCGTTATCGCGTGGAATCTATTTACCGGACTTTATTTCAAAGCCGATGGTTTGCCGTGGGGACCTGTCGGTCTTCCTCCGGCAAGCTGCTTCATTGGCATTAGTTTCTTCCGACCACTTGGACAAGTATCCAATCTACGAACGAGCGTCGTCCAAGCGTTTGACGAGAATGGTGAAGGACTCGTACTTCGCGGGCACGATTTTCAATGGGAAGAGGAAAAGTCTCCCCATCTAAGTGAAGAGTTAGCTGGAAAACTGATTGAGATGGTGCTCGATCTCTATCAGCAAGAGCGAAAGCAGCTCCCTAAGCGAGTGGTCGTCCATAAATCGTCAAGGTATGAACCGCAAGAGAGGGCCGGGTTCGAGTCTGCGTTGGCGAAAGTCTCACAATTTGACCTCGTTGCGCTCAGTCCCACTAGTGAAGTCCGCCTTATCCGGGCTGGACAATATCCCCCGCTTCGCGGCACTGCCTTTTCTGTGGGTGACACATCGTACTTATACACCAGCGGATATCTCGCATCTCTTGGCAAGTATCCCCATGGCCATGTTCCTTCGCCCCTTCAGATTGCCGATCACGTTGGCGATACGTCGCGGACACAATTGCTGCGTGATAGCTTGGTACTCACCAAGATGAACTGGAACTCTGCGAATTTCGCCGGACTGATGCCCATTACGCTCCGCTTTTCCCGTTTAGTGGGCGACATCCTGAGAGAAGTCCCCAGCGACCAGAAGCCAGAGCCCAAATACAAGTACTACATGTAGCATTCGACGCTTCTCGGTCTGCATCGAATGCAGAACGTAAAGAAGCTAAGACCAGTCGCCACGTGTTGCTAAGTCTTTCTGAAAACGAAGATGCAAGAAGCCGTCGTAAACCCCTCAACCTCAGTTATTCCGGACCCCGGATTTCCCTCAATCTATCAGCTTACAATTGAACGCTTCCGTGGCATCGCGGCGCTCTCCTGGAAGCCTGGCAGAGGCGTTAATATCATTCTTGGTGGCGGTGATGTTGGAAAAACTAGAATTCTTGATGCCATCGGGCTCCTCTTGAGCCCAACCAACCCTACAACTGTTCCAGACACCGATTATTTTGCGCGTGATGTAGAGGCTGGCTTCCTAATTGAGGCCGTTTTTTCTCTGGCAGGCGCTGGCGCGATTAACTACCAAATCAAGCCCTCTTGGCCCTGGAAATGGAACGGTACTGAAGCCGTTGTGCCTACTATCGATGGGGACGAGACAGTAGGGGAACCGGTTTATCGGCTGCGAGTGCGTGGAACCGAGGATCTTGAGTTGGCCTATGAAATCGTTCAGCCAGATGGCAACGTCGATGTCTTTTCGGTAATTCTTCGTCGCGCAATCGGCCTTGTGCGTCTGAGCGGTGACGATCGTAATGATCGTGATCTCCGTTTGGTTCAGGGTTCGGCTTTGGATCGCTTGCTTGCAGATAAGAACTATCGCTCACGTTTGGCCAGTGAACTCGCCAAGACGGACGTTAAAAATGAGTTGACTGACAGCGCTAAGGATGTATTGAAAGCACTGGACCTAGTCTTTCAACAGAGAAGTTTACCGGGTAAATTAGACCTTGCCATCACAGGTGGGCAGGGACTATCCATTACCGCATTGATCGGACTAACTGCTAATCGTACTGCTTCCGATCGAGACGATGTGCAACTTCCGTTAGCAAGTTGGGGGGCGGGTACCAGACGTATCGCGACCTTGGCAATTGCTGAGCAGAACCAGGGCGAAGCTCCAATCACGCTTGTCGATGAAATCGAACGCGGACTAGAGCCTTATCGGCAGCGATCACTGATGAACCAATTGCAAGAGGGAAGATCGCAAGTCTTCGTAACGACACATAGCCTTCCTGCTATTTCCGCAGCATCCAAGGCGGCGATTTGGTACGTCGACCAAGGGGGTATAATTGGATCACTCGAAGCTGACAAAATCGCGGTACATCGCAAGAACGATCCTGAGACGTTTCTTGCGCGATTGGCGATTGTTGGAGAGGGCGTGACCGAGCTTGGTTTCGTGACGACTTTACTAGAGCGAGCATTGGGCTCGCCCCTCCAGCAGTATGGTATTCATGTTAGTGAGGGTGGAGGACATGAAACTACATTGATTCTCCTGGAAGCCCTTTCTAAAGGCGGCCTCCGGTTCGGGGGATTCGCTGACAATGAGGGGAAATACCCGACTCGCTGGAAATCAGTCGAAGACAAACTTGAGAAACTGCTTTTTCGTTGGATATCGGGTTGTGCCGAAGAAAACATTATCAACGCTCTGCCGGACGACAATTTGGAAGCACTAATCATAGATCCGCTAGAGGAGAAAACCGGCGCGCGTTTGAGAACGCTGGCAGACAGGCTTAGGGTTACGGATAAGGACTTTCAGACCATTAAGGCAGAAGCCGGCGCCAACTTGAAGGCGCTAATTATTGCCGCTGCTACGGGAAGCGTGCCCCCAGATAAGCAGTCTGAGCGAAAACAATATCAAGCTCATGGGCAGATGTGGTTCAAGACTGTTCGCGGCGGCGGCGAACTTGCCGAAAAAATGTTTAGCCTTGGAGCGTGGCCTGCGTTTAGGCCCCAGATCATCTCTTTTTGTAATGCAGTTCGGGGTGCAGTTGATTTGGAAGAAATACAGGATCTTTAGAACGTGAGTGACCACAGTGTTCGAGAAGCTCTTCGATCTGACGCTTCTCTAGTTGTCGTAGAAGCGCCTGCAGGCTGTGGCAAGACCCATCAGGGTGCTGACTACGCACGCGAGCTCGCGATGGCAGAGGGTCCTGGTCGGCCTCTAATCCTGACGCATACCCATGCAGCCTGTTCGATGTTTGCTGATCGCACGAAGGGTTGTGGCCGACGCATTGAAATCCGCACGTTGGACAGCGTCATCGCAGGTATAGCTACGCCATACCATGTTGGCCTTCGACTGCCTGCTGACACAGCTGCTTGGGTGCGGCGGCGTGATGATGGCTACGCCGAGCTAGCCGTCAAAGTCGCAACCCTGCTGAGACGACACCCAATGATTGCGGCCTCGCTGTCTCATCGTTATCCGATCATAATCTGTGATGAGCACCAAGACTCGAGTCCGGATCAGCACTCTGTTGTAATGGCCTTGCTACGTCAAGGCGCGCAAGTCCGTGTTTTTGCGGACCCAATGCAAAAGATATTTCGGGAGAAGGCGTTCGTCGACTCCAGTCCCGCATACGATTGGGCAGAATTCACTGGGGAAGCCCAAGCGTTCGAGCAACTGGATACTCCACATCGGTGGGCGTCAGGTTGTCCCGAATTAGGCAAGTGGACGTTGCGCGCGCGCGAATTGCTAAAGGCGGGCCAGCCGATTGACCTTCGAACCGGACTGCCGTCTAGCATCAATGTTGTCTTCGCAGAAAACCAGGCACAGAGGAATCTCGATTACCAGCTCTCCCGTGAAAGTCGGCGGCCAATAGATATGTTTGAACAAAGGCATTCGTCGCTTTTAGTATTGACTCATTACAGCGACACCGCGAAATTCTGCCGAGCTTTTTTCAACCGTCGAATTCCGCTATGGGAGGGTCATACGAGATCCGGATTGGAACGACTGGTGGATTCTCTCAGCACGGCTGTCGGTGATCGAACCGCACTCGCTGCCGCTGTCGTCGCTTTCATGGGCGAGATTGGGAAAGGCTTTAGTCCGTCAGCGTTCGGGGATACATTCCAGCATGAGGTGAACGAAGGCTGTGCGGTCCGGCGACGTGGCAGACCCGCGAAGATACAGGAACTAGCGCAATTTCTCGTCGCTGACGCGGATCACCGTGGCGTCGCCAAAATGCTTCGTCGGCTTTCGCAGTTTAAAGATACGGACAGCGACTTCGCCGGAGTCGAAATTGATTGTCGCCGAGAGTTCCGCGATGCAATTTGCCTCGGCGATTTCGAAAACGCAGCTGATGGTTTAGCCGAGATTACCCATCGCCGGAGCTATTCTCGCCCGCAACCCCCGCTTAAAGCTCTAAGCACTATTCACAAGGCTAAGGGGCTCGAATGCGACGGCGTTATCGTTATGCCTTGCGATGCAAGAACCTTTCCTGACAAACTTGACGCGAGATGCTTACTTTACGTCGCGATTAGTAGGGCAAAGAAAAGCCTGCTGCTTGTTGTTTCACGTGCAAACCCAAGCCCGCTGCTCATTGTTTAGATTTTGGGTAAGAATTTATCTGAATTCTGAGGGCACTATCTGTGCCACAACGCTTTATTAGCAACACAGATTTACGCCACTGACCTCGGCGCACGTTTCATTCCTGTTCAGACGCCTCCAGCGGCGCAGGATATGACTAAGCGGGATGAAGATGCGCGTTCAGAATTTTTAGGGTCTTGAGGGTGGTGGGCGGGCTACCGAATGCAGCACCACAGTCTTGAAGAATTCGTGAATAACACCGCGACATCTCGGAAGCCGAATTGCAGGCACTCGTAATGAGCTGTTCCTCTCGTTGAGGTCTAGGCATCTTTTCGGCGAAGTCTTTTTATTCGCATGTGGAGTGTGGTTCGCTTGATCTTTAATTGTCGAGCGGCCTCAGCGAGATTGCCTCCGACCTCTGCAACCTGCCGAAGATACATCTCTAGCTCTTGACGTTCACCTTGGTCTACAGACGCGACATTCCCGAGACATTTCAGACGTCTGGAAATGAGAACTTCTCTAAGCTCGTTAGGCGCTGCTGGTTCTACTTCAGAACAACGTGTTGTGTCAGCTAGGCCGTTCAATTCAAGATCAGCGCGCACCTCTGGACCGGATATGATTCCCTTCTCTCCGACCGTGAGGGCCAATCTTTCGATAATGTTTTCAAGCTCCCGTACGTTTCCTGGCCAAGGGTGATTGCACAATAGCCTCAGCGCCTCTGAATCAAATCGGAGTGGGCTTTTTAGTTTCGATCCACCAGCCAGTTTCCTGAATAGGATATTGATGAGAAGCGGCAGGTCCTCTATCCGATCACGCAAAGCTGGTGAGCGGATCGGAAACACATTAACTCGGTAATACAGATCCTGACGGAACTTTCCCGCTGAAACGTCCCGCCTTAAGTCACGATTTGTGGCCACTACCACTCGCGCGCGCAATTCGATTTCTTTCGAGTCTGCCAAGCCTACGGGGCGAACTCTGCGTTCCTGGAGAACCCGCAGTAGTCTCACTTGCATGGCTGATGACATTTCTGCGAATTCATCCAAAAAGATCGTTCCGCCACACGCTGATTCAAACATCCCTTTCTTGTAAGCCGTCGCGCCCGTGAACGCTCCTTTGACATGGCCAAACAATTCAGACTCGAGGAGCGATTCCGTTAAGGCGCCGCAATTGATAGCGAGGAACGGTTGACCTCGACGCCTGCTAAGGTCATGGATCGAGCGCGCGATCAACTCTTTGCCTGTGCCGGATTCCCCAGTGATTAATACGGTAGCGCTACAGCTCGCTGCGGTAATAATCAACTTCTTGAGAGCATGCATCACTTCTGATTTGCCAACTAGCGTCGCGTCCAGCTCTACAAGTCGATGGTCTGTGTTTTCAATTTGTCTCGGAGCGCGCAGTGCCCTCACCGCAACAGAGCGCGATACTGGCATCCGGTCAGAGTTAACCGAACTCTCTTGAGTGGATGCCATTTCTCAGCCCCCGGTGCGTTGTTAAGTCTAACTTTAGGTTCTTGCTGGCTTAGTCACGGATCTAGAGCTTTCCGAATCAAGACTTACATTATTCGTACGATGGTTCGTATTTGAACCATGTGGTTCGTATTTGAATCAATGGTTCGTATTTGAACCACTTGCTCGATGCGAGCCGGGAGAAGCATCGCCGTGCGCTGCTCATCGGGACGACTGGAATCCGCGCTTTTGTGTTAGCAGTTGAAAGCTACTCGCGAAAATCAGCCTCATTACTGGATGCGGCTGTTCAGCCGGGAGCAAATAAATAGCGAATGAATGTTAGTCAGCTGGTGCCGACTGCAAAGCTGATGCCGTTATCCCTCTGATGGCTTGTTCGAAGCTGATGGCACTGCGCTTGCACCGCTTAATGAACATCGAGGATCGTTGTGAAAGCGAGGTCGTGAGATTGCGATGGCAGTCCATTATCATGACTTCCGTGTAGGCGCAGTTCGTACGGGAAGCGTTTAGTACGAAGGGCTTAATATGAGACGCGAAGCTAAAAAGGAATCCGCTGAAGCGGGGCCGGTGGACGTAGCAATTCTTAACGTAAAGGAATTGGAAGCCTTTCTAAAAATTGACCAGAAAACGATTTACCGATATGTCTCGCTGGGGTTAATTCCTTACGTTCGAATTCAGTCAAATATTCGCTTCGTGAAACATCAAATCATTGGCTGGATTGAAGAACAGAACTACAGGCCTAAACCACATCTTACCACCCAGAGCAAACATTAATTCTTCAGGGAAAGACGATTCGCAGCCTTGCGTCTGAGTTCGTCATTAGGATTTAGATACTTCCGAGTGGTGTCAATGTCCGAGTGGCCGAGAAGGCCCTGTACTGTGACGATATCAGCCCCTTGCTCCAAAAGCAGGGTCGCGTAAGTGTGCCGGAATTTGTGCAAAGTCGCATGGTCCACACCGGCAGTAGTTGCTCGCCGCTTCAGTCGGCGCAGCATTTCATTGCGTCCAAGCGGTGTTCCGGCTCCACTTGGAAATACCAAGGTCGTACTTCTCGGCAGCTCCTTGAGAAGCGCCACGAGGTCAGGCGGCATTGGAATATCGCGCTCTTCGTAGTCTTTAGGTATGAAGTTTCCTCTGGCACGGACTCGGATTACATTGAGAGCAAAGTCGATGTCATCCCATATCAAGTGCCGAAGCTCTTCTTTCCGAAGACCAGTTAGTAGCAGCGTGGCAAACATTGCGCGGTCGGCTAGATTACAAGCAGCTAGGATACGATCAAGTTCCTCCTGGCTATATGTTTGCGGCCGGCTCTTGATACGGTCCTTTGCAGATCGGAGCATCTTGAAGTGAGCGCAAGGATTCTCCGCTTTGATACCACGCTCGCGAATCAAATAGTAGAAGAACGAGCGGAGTACGGTCACCTCAAAGTTAATCGTACTAGCCGTGACGGGGCGAGTGACTTTGCCCTTACCCACGCTCTCCTTACTCCGTGCATTCTTATAGTCGTCAATGTCCAACCGGCTGATTGCCTCAATATACTTCTTCTTGCCAATGAGCCGTTCAAAGTGCGAAAGCACTTCTTTATACCGTTCTAAGGTCCGGGGCTTGGCAGGGGAATGCGTTGTTATGTGCGTAGTAAAGAACTCGATGGCATCGGGAATACGACTCAGTGGTTCCTCTTCTTGAGCCAGTCTGAGCCGTCGTCCACCTGTAGCCTGCTCACCGATGAGTTCGTTCCGTTTCCGCCGTTGAGCTTCAGTTGCCTGGCTTGGAGTTTGTCCCGCTATTTGACGGTACCGCCGTTTACCTTCCCACCATTCGAGGAAGTAGGAGCCCTCTCGTTGGTCCCAGAGGTACCGGTCGTTGACCCGTTCCATGGAAACGAACTTCCACACGCCCGACGACACGCGAACTTTCTTTATTATGCGAACCTGCTTTTTTGGGGATCTCAAAGTTGACTGCTTTGATGCGGGAGAGGGTTCTGACCGTTGAGTTGCGCGCTGGAACATCGGAGTACCTCCTTGGTGTCTATTTGCGGCATTTCGTAGACACCAAGAGTATACCGAACGAGCTAAGTGCTTGCAAGCATTACTTGAAAAGGAAGGATGGTGCCGAAGGGGGGACTCGAACCCCCACGAGTTGCCTCACACGCCCCTCAAACGTGCGCGTCTGCCAGTTCCGCCACTTCGGCATGAAGTGAGTTTAGAGGGCTGCGGCTATTATAGCCGGATTAGTTTTCAAGAACAGCACTACTATTGACTCGCAGCCGGTGATGCGGCTGGTGCTGCCGGTGTTTGTTGCGTCGGTGCTGGAGTCGGGGTCGCTGTTGCCGTCGGTGCACTCTCAGGTTCCGACTGCAAGACCGAGCGTGAGCCACTCAGGAGCGGCAGTCCCAACGCGAGCGCGATTATAAAGAATGCTGCTGCGGCTCCGATCGTGATCTTCGCGAGCAGACTCGCCGTGCCGCGTGGTCCGAATGCAGTGCTCGATAACGTGTTTGAAAAGAGCGCTCCCGCATCTGCCTTGCCTGGTTGCAGCAGGATCACCACCACCAGAACAAGACAGGCCAAAACAAAAAGACTGTAGAGAATATAAGTTACCAAAACAAACTCCTAAATCAACATCTCAACGATTGTAATTCACAATCTCCGCAAAACTCTCTGCTTTCAAACTCGCACCGCCAACGAGTGCCCCATCGATGTCCGCTTGACTCATCAGGCCGGCAATGTTGTCGGGCTTGACCGAACCGCCGTAGAGAATTCGTAGCGCCGCACCGGCCACTTGAAAGTGCCTTTCCGCGAAAACGCGCCGGATAAACGCATGCATTTCCTGCGCTTGCTCCGGCGTCGCTGTGCGTCCAGTGCCAATGGCCCAGACCGGCTCGTAAGCGACGATGATACGGTCGAGATCTGAGGCTGTCAACCCGCTGGAACCGGCGGTCAACTGCTGAGAAACAACGCTTTCCGCGCTTCCCTGCTCCCGCTGATCGAGCGTTTCGCCGACGCACATGATCACAGTCAAGCCTGCCGCGATCCCTGCCTGCGTCTTTCGGTTCACCTGTACATCAGTCTCAGCGTAATGCTGCCGGCGCTCGGAATGACCGACGATCACGTACCTAGCGCCGACGTCCTTCAACATGGACGCCAGCACTTCACCCGTGTGCGCACCCTCTTCGTGTTCGGTGGAACAATCCTGGCCAGCGACGCGGATGTTCGAACCTTCGAGCCGATCGGCAACCGTCTTAATCGCCGTAAACACCGGCGCAATCACGACCTCGCAATGATTTGCATTGGCGACTAGAGGCTTCAGCGCGAGCGCAGTATCAACTGCCTGGCTGAGTGTTTTGTACATCTTCCAGTTTCCGGCGATTACTGGTTTACGCATAGTTTTTGACAGGATTTACAAGATTTTTCAGGATTAACAAGAGTTATTTATCAGTTAACGCCGCGACTCCAGGCAATTCGTCGCCCGCGAGAAACTCGAGCGTGGCGCCGCCACCGGTTGAGATGTGGGTGATTTTGTCGGCGACGCCGGCGCGTGTTACGGCAGAGACGGAGTCGCCGCCGCCGACGATTGCGATTGCGCCACGTTCCGCGGCGTCGGCGACGGCCTTGGCAACGCCGATCGTTCCCTGATCAAATGGTGGCTCTTCGAAGACGCCCATTGGACCATTCCAGATGATCATGCGTGCGTCCTGAAGCGCGGACGCGAAGTGGGACACCGTTTCGACGCCGATGTCCATGCCGACGAGGCCGATGTTTGTGAATTCAATGGGAATGGTTTTGGTGACAATCTTCTCGCCCTTAATCGGCTCGTAGCTGTCGACTACCTGGTGGTCTGTCGGCAGAAGAAATGTAATTCCCTTCTCTTCAGCACGCTTCTTGATCTCGAGTGCGGTCTGCAACATGCTGTCTTCAACAAGAGACTTGCCGACCGTGAAGCCTTCAGCTTTCAAGAAAGTGTAAGCCATCGCGCCGCCGATCAGGATCTTGTCGACACCACGATCGATCAGAGCATTGATAACTGGAATCTTGTCAGAGACTTTTGCGCCGCCGAGGATCGCGACAAATGGATGCTCCGGATGATTAATCGCGCGGCCGAGATAATCGAGCTCTTTCTCCATCAACAAACCGGCCGCGGCTTTCGAGACGTGATAAGTTATGCCGACGGTTGATGCATGCGCACGGTGCGCCGTTCCGAAAGCATCATTGACGTAGAGATCACACAAGCCGGCTAGCTGCTTCGAAAATCCCTCGTCATTCTTTTCTTCTTCAGGATGGAAGCGAAGGTTCTCGAGCAACAGCACGTCGCCGTCCTTAAGCTCACGAACTTTCGACTCAACCTCTTCGCCAACGCAGTCGTCTGCAAATGCCACGGGCTTCAGCAACCCCGAAAGATGTTCCACCACCGGGCGCAGACTGTATTTATCAACACGCTCGCCCTTCGGTCGTCCAAGGTGCGACGCAAGGATCACGCGCGCGCCGTGATCGACAGCGTATTGAATTGTAGGAAGCGAGGCTGTGATGCGCGAATCGTCGTCAACCTTGCCGTCTTTAATCGGCACATTGAAGTCGACACGCACAAAAAGCCGCTGGCCGCCAAGCTGAAGATCTTTGATAGATAATTTAGCCACGAAAGGCACAAAAAAGCACAGAAAGAAAATTAAAGACCTTTGCTTGCGATGTATTTGATCAAGTCGCGGACTCGGCAGGAATAACCCCATTCGTTGTCGTACCACGAAAGCACCTTGAGCAGCTTGCCGCCGATCACCTTCGTGTACTCAGCATCGACGATCGACGAATTCGGGTTACGTTTGAAATCAATCGATACGAGCGGCTCTTCACAGAAGTCCAGAATGCCGCGCAACTCTTCATTCGCTGCATCCTTGAACGCCCGATTCACTTCCTCGGCCGTCGTCTCTTTCTCAAGATCCATCACCACATCGACGAGCGAAACGTTCGGCGTCGGCACTCGCACCGAAATACCGTCAAACTTTCCTTTCAACTCCGGCAACACGAGCGCGACAGCCTTCGCCGCTCCAGTCGACGTCGGAATCATCGACAGTGCCGCAGCTCGCGCACGTCGCATGTCTTTGTGAGGCAGATCGAGAAGCTGCTGATCGTTTGTGTACGAGTGGATCGTCGTCATCTGCGCTGACTTAATTCCAAACTTCTCATGAACAACTTTTGCCACCGGCGCAAGACAGTTCGTCGTGCATGACGCGTTCGAAATGATGTGATGCGCAGCGGGATCGTAATTCTCTTCGTTAACGCCCAACACAATCGTGATGTCTTCGTTCTTGGCAGGCGCGGAAATAATCACCTTCTTCACGCTGCCATGCAGATGCTTCTTCGCATCCTCGGCTTTGGTAAAGATGCCGGTGGATTCAACGACGATCTCAGCGCCGACTGATTCCCAGTCGATCGCGGCGGGATCGCGCTGCGAGAAGACACGAAACTCCTCGTCGTCGACCTTGATTCCGTTTTCCGTCGAGGTGATCTGATGATCAAGATTACCGAGCACGGAGTCGTACTTCAGCAGATGCGCAAGCGTTTTGGTGTCGGTCAAGTCATTGACGGCGACAAAATCGATGTCTGGATCCCCAAGAGAAGTGCGAAAATATTTCGCCCGATACGACCGAACCCGTTAATACCAACCTTCACCGCCATTGCGGAAGCCCTCCAACTTCAATTTAATTTGTTTCGATTGTGGGACAAGTTCTGTCGCAATTGTGGGACAGATTTTCCCCATTTACCGTGCAAACTGCCTGTAAAAAATGAAAGGCAAGAGTATGCGGAGGGTTTCGGCCTGTCAAGCGAGGCTTTTATTCAAGGTATTCAACTTTTTGAAACTGCATTTCTGCACCTGACGTAGTAAAAGCTTGGTAAAGGCTTGATGCGGCGGACCTTCGTTTGCCAGAATGTATCGACTCTTCTTTCGCTAAGCGGTCGAAACTTATAGGAACCAAGTTTAAGGAGCTCTTCGTCTGATGTTTAATTTGATATCTCGCAACTTAGTTAGGCCGGTGATCCTGGCATGCATCGTGTTCGCCGGAGTGAATGCTGCCGTCGCGCAAACACCGCAGTCAACACCACGTCCGACACCGGCGCCCAACGATCCAACGAGGCCGCCGGGACAAGAACCGATCCCGGGCACCACGACGCCAGCCACGAATCCGTCTGCGCCTCCGGGAACACAGCAACCCAATCCGGCTACGGCGCCTGGAACTATTCCCCCAACAACTCCAGCTCCCAGACCGGGACAGACACCCGCGCCCACTACGGGACAGCCCGGGGTGCAAAACCCGGCACAGACACCATCGCCGATGCCTGGTGAACCGGGCGAGCCTTTGCGCGACCCTGTGATTCCACAATTCCAGGCCAAGCCACTCCCCCCGGTCCCGAGTCTTCAACGATTGGGTGTTAATAATGAGATTTTGTCGTTGTCGATGAATGATTCGATCAAGCGTGCGCTTGAAAACAACAACGACATCGAGGTCGCACGTGACGACGTTCGCTTTGCAGAAACTCAGCTGCGCGCCCTCGAAGGCATCTTTGATCCAGTCTTCGGGCTCACGCCGCAATATGACAAACGCATCTCGCCGCAGCAGAGCCAGTTGGGCGGTGGCTCTGGATCATCCGGTACCGTCAGCACGACGACTTACTCGCTTAGCCCTTCCGTGCAGAAACAGTTTGGCAGGGGCGGCGGAAACTATTTCCTTCAGTTCCAGAACTCACACACGAACACGAGTAACAGCTTCAGCCTGCTGAATCCGTTCTACTCATCGAATCTTTCGCTTCAGTTCACGCAACCACTGCTGCGAAACCGTTCGATCGACAATAACCGCCGGCAGATTCGTATTCAGAGAAAGCGTCTAGATCAGTCAGACGCAGACTTCCGCCAGCGAACAATTGAAGTGATCACCCGCGTGCAACAGGCCTATTGGGAACTGGTGTTCGCACTGCGCGATCAGCAAAACAACCTCGCTAACCTGAATCTATCGCGCGAGAGCCTGAGAAACGTCGAGGCGCAGATTGCTGCGGGTGCGAAAGCTCCACTCGAGAGAGCTGAAGTGCAAACAGAACTCGCGAATCGTGAGACTGCGCTCTACTCGGCGATCCAGGCAGTGGCGATTGCCGAAAACAATCTCAAGGTCCTTATCTTTAAGGATCCAAGTAATCCGGAATGGTCCGCTCAAGTGACTCCCACCGACACGCCGACGTTTGATACGAACCCGGTGAATCTTCCCGATGCGTTGAAAGCAGCGCGCGACAACCGTCCGGAGTTGCGTCGTCTGCGTCTGCAGAACGACATCAACGACATCGATATCTCGTTTTTCAAGAACCAGACCAAACCACAGATTGATTTGGTTGGCACTGTAGCGCTCACTGGTCTTGCTGGATCGAGCCTCGCAACCGTGGTGCCTCCGGGCACTACGCAGCCCATCATTGTGGGTGATCCGTTGACGAATCCATCGGCTTTCTTACTCAATGAGATTCTAAGAATTCAGAGGGCTCAGGGCCTCCCGGAAGCTCAGGTACCGTTGGGTGTTGTGGAATCAAATATCGTCAACCCGAGTCTGGTTGGTGGTTATGGACAGACTCTTCAAAATCTATTCGGCGGTAAAACACGCAACGTCACGGTGGGAGTAGCGATCACGTTCCCCTTTAAGAACAAGACCGCCGAAGCAAATCTCGCTGGTGCGAGAATTCAGAAAGAGCAGTTGCAGGCCTCGACGAGATCGCAGGAGCAGCTTATCGAAGTCGATGTTCGCAACTCTGCACAGGCGGTTGAGTCGTCGCGCCAGCGTGTACTTTCCGCACGTGAAGCGCGGGTGAACGCGGAAATGCAGCTCGAAGGCGAGCAGCGTTTGTACCAGGTAGGACGTTCGACGACGTTCCTCTTGTTCCAACGCGAAAATGCGCTGGCAAACGCACGCGCGTCCGAGTTGCGAGCCGAGACTGACTACAACAAGGCGCTGGCCGACTTGCAACGTGCAACCTCCACGACGCTGCGGGCCAACAACGTCGTAGTCGAGGCGCCCGTGGTTCCGTAAAGCTACTTTCACGCAAAGGCGCAAAAGCAAAAAAGACGCAAAGAAGAGCTTAGCTCACTTTGCGTCTTTTTCTTTGCCTTTGCGCCTTTGCGTGAGTATTCCTATGCTAGGCTAGCAGGCCAGGATGAAGACCAGCGCCACCATCATCACACTCAACGAGCAGTCAAATATCAAAGCCGCATGTGAATCAGTCGCATGGGCCGACGAGGTGTTAGTGGTAGACTCAAACTCGACGGACGCCACGCGCGAGTTGGCTGAGGCTTGCGGCGCATGCGTTATAACAAATGCCTGGCCGGGATTTGGCGCTCAAAAACAGTTCGCAGTTGATCAATCCAAACACGAATGGATCTTCAGTCTCGACGCAGACGAGCGGGTTTCAGACGAATTGAGGAAATCGATCGAGTCTCTGCGATCAAAACCCGAGTCGGAGCTCGCCGATGGTTATCAAATCGCCCGACGCACCTATTATCAACAGCGCTGGATCCGCGGCGGCGGCTGGTATCCTGATCGGCAGTTACGACTCTTCAAAAAGAGCAAGGGACATTGGAAACAGCGGCATATTCACGAGTCGGTAACGATGGAGCCCGGTGCGCGTGTCGAAAAGCTGAGCGGCGATCTTTTGCATTACACTTCACAGGACGCCGCGCATCATCACCGGATGATTGGTGAGCGTTACGCACCCCTGGCTGCTCGACAGATGTTTGAAGAAGGCCGGCGCACTTCAGTTTTTGGTGTGGCTTCGGCTGGACCAGCGGCGTTCATTCGTAGTTTGATTTTGAAAGGCGGGTTACGAGACGGCTTCGCGGGCTTTACGATTGCGAGCTTCGCCGCGCATCATGCATTTCTGAAGCACTTGATGCTTTGGGAACAACAGCAATCCACAGATTACACAGATAAAAATGCCTGATTTAAGTTCGTTTCCCCCAGCGTTTGGTTACGTGATCGCGGGAGTTCTTGGAGCGGTCATCGGAAGTTTTCTCAACGTTGTAATTCATCGCGTTCCTCTCGAAGAGTCGATAGTCTTTCCCAACTCACGCTGTCCTTCGTGTGGCGGTGCGATCGCTTTTTACGACAACATCCCAGTCCTCAGTTGGGCGATGCTCGGTGCGAAATGCCGTAGCTGCAAAGAGCGCATCTCGATTCGCTATCCGGCAGTCGAGTTGCTCACGGCCGCGCTGTTTGTTGGCGTCGCATGGCACACGGGCTTGAGTGCCGCTCTTCCTTTCGATCTCGTGTTTACTTCGGCGTTGCTGGCGCTCGTATTCATCGACGCCGAACACATGATTCTTCCCAACGCGATCACTTATCCGGGGATCGTGTTTGCCGTCATCGCTCGCATCGCTATTCCTTATTTGACGGGAACGCCGCATTTCGATGACGTGCCTTCACTCTCACATGGAGCCCTCGCGGATATGCCGGTGTCGGTGGTCTCACTTGCTGGAGCAGCGATTGGTGCGTTGATTGGTGGCGGTTCGCTTTGGCTCATGGGTTGGACCTGGGAAAAACTTCGCGGCATCGAAGCGATGGGACTTGGCGACGTGAAGATGATGTTTATGGTAGGCGCTTATCTCGGTTGGCGACTCACAATTTTGACGATCTTCGTGGGCGTCCTGAGCGGTTCGGTGATCGGTATCATGCTGATGGCCCGGAAGGGCGAGCGAAACATGCAGATGCTGTTGCCGTTTGGCGTCTTTCTCGGTCTCGGCACAATTGCAGCACTACTCTTTGGCGCACCATTAGTGGAATGGTACGCAGGCCAATTCAGGTAACTTTGTACTTGGTACTTTGTTCTTTAGTAGATCAAATACAAAGTACAAAAGACAAAGTTCTAAGCACATGTCGTATCGCAATCGTTTCCAATCCGGACTGACGATGCTCACAGGACTCTTTCTTGTGGCCGTCCTGTTTGCAATTCTGCTCTATGCAATCACTCCTGAGTCTCCGGCTGCTCGTGGTCCAATCCTGCTGGCATCGTTCATCGCGATTCTGATCGGCAGTCTGCTTGCTATTTTGTTTCTCTTGCGCTGGCTGTTGCGTCCTTATCACCAGCTTGTCGGCGAAGCACAACGCGCTTCCGTTTCCGAACAGATCAAATCGCAGGACGAAGCTGAGTTTGTTCTCGAGACGTTTCAATCAGTGGTTGCTCAACTTCAGGAGCAACGAAAGGAACTCGAACAACTCAGTTCTGAGGCGCGAGAGCGCGCCAATTCCGCCGAGAAATTCAGCGAACGCATCGTGGCCAGCTTGCCTTCCGGCTTGATCGCGTTCGACGGCGCCGGACTTTCGATGGCCATCAACACTCCCGGACGCACACTTCTCGAAGTCAACGGCGCCGCGCTGGGCGAGTCGTACAAACAACTCTTCGGTCCACACGAAGAGCTGGCAAAAATGGTCGGCGACTGTTTGCAAACGGGTAATGTGTACCGGCGTACAGAGATCGAAGCGGTTAGTCCGAATGGGACATTGCGACGTCTGGGCGCGACAATCGCTCCAATTGACTTACCACCCGAACGTGGTCCAAGAGGCGCGTTATGTCTGTTGACTGACATCACTGAGGTTACGGAGTTGCGCGAACAAGTCGCGCTGAAGAACAACCTCGAGAGTCTGGGTGAGATGTCCGCCGGGTTGGCCCATGAATTCAAGAATGCGATCGCGACGCTGCAGGGTTACGCACAGCTTCTTCAGAGTCTGGACCTGAACGACAAGGCGCAAGTGGCGGCGGGTTCGTTGCTCAATGAGGTGCGGAATCTTTCGGGGATGGTTACTGCGTTTTTGAACTTTGCGCGACCGCAACCGCTACAGTTGGAGCAAGTGTCACTCTCGGAACTGATCGACGATTGCGCTGCGGAGCTAGCGCCGGTGTTTCAGGAGTTGAATGTCCGGTTGATTGTATTAGCAGAGGAATCGGGAACGGTGCAGGCGGACGAACGTATGCTGCGACTTGCGTTGCTCAACCTGATGCGTAATGGAGCGGAGGCGAATCCGGGTGGAAGGGTTTATGTCAGGACTACACTTGAAAGTATTGAAGTGAAAGATACTGGACCGGGGATTCCAGTGAACGACACGCAGAAGATTTTCATTCCGTTTTTTACGACTAAGGCAAAGGGTCACGGGATTGGGCTGGCGCTAACGCATCGGATTATCACGCAGCATGGAGGGACGCTTACGGCGGCTAATTCCCCTGAAGGTGGCGCGGTGTTTACGATTAATTTGGCCACGGATAAACGCGGATTGGTTACGGATTGATGTTGTATTCGGGCCAGCGCTTGTCGACCAAGGCTTTTATGTCTTCCCTGACAATTAATTCTTCCGGAAATCCTGGTTTTGTGCGCGCGTCGATGACGATTGGCGCTGTGTAGACGAGATGATGGCGTTGGATCGCGGTGTTGGCCGCGTAGATATCCGCTGCGGGCTCGAAGCGAGTCCAGGTAGCCCACAGGAAATCTGGCGAGGATTGAGCCACGCGGGTATCGTCGTGCAGGACGATCAATGGCCAGTCTGCAAAGGCGGGATCGTTTGCGACGTGCGATGGTAGCAATTCGGCTGCCCCTTGTAGGACCAAACAACCTCCACAAAAGACCTCAGCACGCGAAATGTAGTTCGGCAGTTGGCCTGTGAACTGTCGTGGCAATTTGCGCACGGGATCGCCCAGACCCAACATGATTGCTTTGCTGCCCTCGTTCACTTTGCCGCTCGTGTAGTCAAGCGTGTCCATCGAGACATTTGAAAAGACAAACAGATCGGTTTCCGGTCTAAATCGCTGAAGAACATGTTCAAGTAGCCGAGGAAAGTCTTTCAGATCTTGAGGCGTGTCGGTGAGCAACAGAAACTTCGTCAACGACAACTGTCCCTCCCCAAGAATTCTGAAACCGGAAACAAGTGCTTCGCGACCATATCTCTCGCGTACGACAGCAGCGCAGAGTGAGTGAAAGCCAGTCTCACCGTAAGTCCAAAGATCTCGCACCGAGGGCATGACCATGGGAAAGAGCGGTGACAGGAGTTTTTGCAAGTAGTCGCCGATGAAGAAGTCTTCCTGGCGAGGTTTACCAACTACAGTAGCAGGGTAGATCGCGTCGCGACGATGAAAGACCGCGTCGACATTGAAGACTGGATAGTCGTGTTGCAGCGAATAATAGCCGTAGTGATCGCCGAAAGGTCCTTCCGGTCGCCGTTCGTGTGGTGGAGCGTGGCCAACCAACGCAAACTCTGCTTCTGCGGCGAGACGATGGCCGGTGCCGAGCGGCTTGCTCGTCATCTTGAGCTTCTCGCCGGCCAGTAACGACGCGAGCACCAGTTCGGGCACGTCTTCAGGTAATGGCGCGATCGCCGCGAGAATCAGTGCCGGGGGTCCACCGATAAACACCGTGACCGGAAGCGGCTGGTTCATTCGCTCGGCTTCGCTGTAGTGAAACCCACCGCCTTTCTGTATCTGCCAATGCAGACCAGTCGAACGCGAATCGTAGACCTGCATGCGATAGACGCCGAGATTGTGTTTCTTCGTTACCGGATTCTCGGTGTAGACAAGCGGGAGAGTGATGAACGGACCACCATCCTCTTGCCAGGTTGTGAGCACCGGCAACTGGTCCAATCGAGCAGGACGATCCACAACCTGAGTGACAGGCGAACGCGATGTGTTTTTGGTTCCGAGTTTGAGAAGGTCGAGTGCCACAGAGCGATGCTGCCAGAGTTCACGGGCTTTTGGCGGCAGGATCGATTCGGCGATATGAACGACGTCGCGAACCAGCGCTTCCGGCTTCGGACCAAACGCGAGATTGATGCGCTGCTCCGTGCCGAACATGTTGGTGACAACCGGATAACGACTGCCTTTGACACGCTCGAACAGCAACGCCGGTCCACCTTCGCTGATCACGCGTCGATGGATCTCAGCCAGCTCGAGGTATGGATCAACCTCGGCTTTGATGGTGATGATTTCGTTTTCTCTGGTGAGTAAGTCGAGAAATGTGCGAAGGCTGGGATGCATTCGTAAGCTTAGGGCCGGTCCGCAGCCTTCTCAACAGTTCGCGGGCGTGCGCGCGTCGTAGGCGCCGGTTCGCCAAGTCGTTTCTCAATCTCGTCGTGTGCAACTTCCGCTGCTTCGGCTACAGACGGCTGGTGTGACTCGCGAAATGGCTTGATCAGATCGAGAGTTTGCGCGTCGCCAAGGCGCGCGAGCGCTTTCAGCAAGCCAGCGTTAATTCGCGGCGCGTTGTTCGATCGTTTTAGAAACGGATAAAGCAGATCGGGACTCTCCAACTCCGACAAATAGCCGACAGCCTGGTTCTGGCGTCCGGAATCAAGCTCATCGACGATGCGATACAACGCTTCCGCTCGACCCATTCGATACAGCGCCCAGTCGAGCGCGAGTCGTACTTCTTTGTTCGTTTCCTGAAGATGATAACCTTCAACCAGTTTGCGTTGATTAGTTGCGGCAAGCCTCGCCAGCGCCTCGGCACTGCGTTGTCGCACCAGCGGATCCGTGCTTCCAAGTTGTTTCGCAAACTCAGCCGGATCCGAACGCGCATCAACACCGTCAATCGGCACCTGCTGCGCCTTCGAAGAAACCATCGCCAGAAAAACAAATCCAACAGCGTAAATCAGTTTCATAATCCGTATAATCCGTGGCTAACCAGAGGCTTGCTTCTTTCGAAGCAAAGCTGAATTGAGATCTAACTCAGTAATCGAAATCACTTCCACATTAGGATACTTCTTCTGCAACTCCGGCAGGAACGCTTTCGCATTGCCCACGATAATGATGTTGCTTGTTTTAGCATCCAGTCTCGTACCCGCAAACTTCTGAATATCGGCGGTTGTAATCGTCTGCACGTTGTTGATGTAACGATTGATCTCGTCGAGACCCATTCCGTACAGCGCGAGCGAGCCAACCTGGCCCACAAGTCCGGCCGCAGTCTCGAGATTTCGCGAGAAGTTTCCGATGAGCACTGCTTTGCGCGGAGTCAGTTCGAGATCGGCGGGCGGCGACGAAGACAAACGACTGATCTCGCCCAGCAACAGATCGGCGACCTGAGCGCCTGACTCATTCTTTGTCTGCGCCGACGCGACGAATGGTCCAACATCACGTCGTGTGTCGAGCGTGCTGGCGGCGCCATAACTCAAACCACGTTTGATCCGGATCTCCTGATTGAGACGACCGGAGTAACCACTCAGCACCGAGTTACTGACGATGCCACGGAAGTAATCCGGATCTTTCCGGTTGATTCCCGTCCGCGCAAGATACACAGCAGCCTGTCCGGCGTCTGGTTTATCGATCACTACCACTCGACCGGTCTTGGCGTCAGCGTTCTGCATCGCCGCACTTACTGATGGCAAAGGCGTCGATGGCTTTTGCCAGTCACCAAAATGCTTGGTCGCTAATGCGATTCCATCTTTGGCGCCGATGTCGCCACCTATCACGAGAATCGCATTGTCAGGTCGGTAATATCGCGAATGCATTTTCGTGATGTCGGCCCCAGTGATGCGCGTCAACGACTCCGCCGTGCCGCTAATCGGATGGCCATAAGGACTGTCGCCAAACACGACTCGCGCAGCCACGAAGCGCGCGATCGATCCTGGCTCACCCATCGCGAGGGTTATGCTGTCGAGATACTGCTGTCGTAATCGCTCGACTTCTTCACTCTTGAACGTCGGTCGCCGCACAACATCAGCAAGGATCTCCATCGCCTGAGAAATCTTCGACGACATCACACTGACATTGGCATACGACGAATCCCAGCGTGCACCCGAATCGAGCGATCCGCCAAGACTCTCGATCTCCTGCGCGATCTTCGTGGCATCGCGAGTCTGGGTGCCTTTGGTAAGCAAGCTCGCGGTCATATCAGCAAGCCCGGCTAATTCAGCCGGATCGATTTCCCCGCCATTCTTGATCAGCATTTGCGCCGAAATGAGCGGGAATTCACGACGCTCGATCACGATCACGCGCAGTCCGTTTGGAAGAGTTTCTTCAACGGGTTTTGGAAATGCTACTGAACGTGGTTGTGCCGGCGGTGGCGGTGTTGCTTGTGGCGTTTGTGCTTTGACACCCAATACGCAAAACAACAAAGCAGCAAATAAAACCGGTTTCACGCAAGGCCGCAAAGATGCCAAGATGTCTCTTTGGTTTTCCTTTGTGCCTTTGCGCCTTTGCGTGAGAGACATTCTTAGTTGATTCATACTCTATCGCCCCTCCCCGCTCTTCTTGGACGCCTCAGGCAGATAGTACAAAACCAAGCGATTCGCATCCGTAAAATACTTCTTCATCACTCGTTGAATGTCAGCGGCAGTGACTGCCTGGAGTTTCTCCAACTCAGTATTAACGCGAGCGGGATCACCGAGCAGGACGGCAGCTTCACCGAGCGCCAATGCTTTTCCATTACTGTTTTCACGCTGCCGAAGTTGATCGGTAATGATCTGGTTCTTGGCTTTCTCTAGCTCAGCCGCCGACACCGGCGTGTCCTGAAGCTTTTTGATTTCCGCCAAAAGTGATTTTTCCACGTCTTCCGGTTTCTTGCCCTCTGAAAGAATCGCGAAGATATAGAAGAGACTCACATCTTCACGTGCATCCGATTGAGCTTCCACTTCAGCAGCCACCTGTTGTGTGTAGACTAACGAATTATAGAGACGTGACGACTCGCCGGCAGAAAGAATCGCGTCCGCAACACGCAAGACACTCGAATCAGGATCAGATTGTCGCGGTGTTAGATAAGTAAATCCGATAGCAGGAAGGTCGTTGGACCCGAATTCCGTAAAGCGCGACTCACTTTTGCGCGCCGGCTCTTTGACTTGCACGCGTGGCAGCGGGCGATTCGGCTTGGCAATCGGAACAAAGTATTTATCGATCCACGTGTCGAGTTGTTTTGGATCGAAGTCGCCGACAATGACAAGAGTCGCGTTGTCAGGTCTATAAAACGTGCTGTGAAAATCCTGCACGTCCTTTAGTGAAGCGGCATCGAGATCTTCAATGCTCCCGATTCCCGGACGCTTGTATGGATGCTCAACAAACGATTTTTCCTGGAGCTTATAAAAAAAGCGGCCATACGGCGGCGCGAGGACGCTCTGTCGAAACTCTTCCTTCACCACGTCACGTTCCGACTTGAAATTCCCGTCGTCAACATTCAATCCGGAAAGACGATCGGCTTCAGCCCAGATCAGTGTCTCGAGATAGTTTGACGGCACCACTTCGAAATAGACCGTCACATCGTCAGCGGTGAATGCGTTGTTAAAACCGCCGACGTCTTCCGTGAGTCGATCCATCATCTCCGATTTCATGTTCTTAGTACTCTTGAACATGATGTGCTCGAAGAGATGTGCAAAGCCGCTACGTTTGTCGGGATCGTCTTTTGAGCCGACGTGATACCAAACCTGGATGGCAACAGTCGGACTCCCGTGATCGGGAGCACTCAACACTCGCAAACCATTTGGAAGTGTGCGATCGGTGAATTTGAGTTGCGGCATCCGGGTTTGTGCCAACCCGGTTGTTTGAAGTATTGCGAGGAGACAGGCACTGAGAATCAGGCGAGTTGAAATACGAGCCATCAACGGTTCTCCATTGGTTAATCGATGCTAATTAATCGATGTCGAGGGGATTTCGATAGGGCTTGTCTTTGTCTTTCTCAGCCCGCTTCATTGCTTCCTGAAACTTCTCTTCGAGAATCCGGTCGCGGTCTTTCATAGAACTGAGTTCCTGCGCAAAGATTTGTTCGCGCATCTGCTTCTGTTTATCGAGACCTTTGACCATCTCGTCGAATGAAGCCAGCGGCTTGGACTTTTCCTCATGCGAGAGGATCGCGCCCGTCTGCGCATCAATCATCATTGTCGTCTCGCAGCAGGGACAAATGATCGTAAACCTCGAAGTGTCTGCCATGGGGGTCTTCCTCCTTGCCGCGAGTAGTATAGCCACAAAAAGGCACAAAAAGCACAAAACAGAAAGAGTTTTCCATTTTGTGCTTTTTGTGCCTTTTTGTGGCTGACTGTCGTCTGCCTTTGTGGCTTTACGGGATTACTTTTTTGACAGCACTGCCGACCTTCTTCGCACCGGTGGCTGTCTTGTCGCCAACTTTCTTAGCCCCTTCAACTGTTTTCTCTCCTACCTTCTTGCTGGTCGAAACCGTCTTGTCCGCGACGTCTTCGGCTTTGTCGCCGACTTCCCTGCCGGCATCCTCACCCTTGTCCGCCACAAATCCTGCGGCATTGGCTACCTGTTCACCGGTGGCTTCGAGCACGTTCGCGGTCGTGTCTACCACTTTCTCCTCGCCGCTTCGCGAAGTCACCTTAACGGTTCGTGCGCCGTTGCGAGGTGTGGTAACAACAACTTTCGAGACCCGCGGATTATCGCGGAAGGTTCTCGTTTCGGTTCGCGTACCACTGGCATCTACGCTTGTAGAGATTTCTGAATTGTCTGGACCAGGTGACGTTGTCGCCTGGGCTGTCGTGGCTGCGTTTGCGTTGGCATCAGCGGTTTGATTCTCAGTCGTTGAACATCCGATACCCAGGGCCGCAATTAACGCTATCGTAAAAAGACATATCTTCTTCATCACGCTTTCTAACCCCCTAACTGAGCAAAGCTACTTCTTAGTTGAGCAAGCAACGTGCCAGATGATTTTACTCAGAAGTAACACGTTTTCTTGTCGCACGCGTTCAGTAACGATACGCAAAAATCGCTGCTCATTTTGTGTTTCTTGTGCTTCTTTGTTGCTGGCTTCTTTATGCTTTTCCATTGACTTTCGACTGGAATTCCTTTAGAAGCACACTTACTTTTCAGATCAGCAGCCGCCGGTAAATCTTCTTTGCCGTTTTGAGACCTAACATTATTGACTGCCAATAAACATCCCCAAGGAGCCTTCTCTATGCGCAGACTGCTTTTTGTTGCAACAGGCGCTTTCTTTCTGGTCGTTACATTGCTTCCGATGCAACCCCGCTTCGTCGTGCGTGCCGTTTCAGAGGGTGAACGCCTCGCAATGTACAGCAAACCAGCAGTAGTTCGCATTATTGATGGCGCTGCCGGCCAGATCCTGTTTGCACCGCCAGGCATCTCGCCTCAAGTTTATAAGGTTCAGGCTATCGCCCTTGGGTCAGGATTCTTTATCAGTTCCAACGGCTACATCGCCACCAACGCCCACGTCGTCTCAATGACAAAGGACGGCGAGGACAAAATGAAACAGATCCTGTTCTGGCAGTTGGTTCAACAGATCGCTCAGCAATATGGCAAAGACCCGCGCAGTCTGAACACGAACTTCATCGATCAGCACAGCCAATTACAAAGCTTCGAGAAAGTGCACCACGTCATCATTCCCGATGGCAGCGCGTTTCCTTTCGAAATCAAGCAGTATGGCGCCCCGACCGGCGAGGGCAGCGACCAAGGTAAAGACGTTGCCATTATTAAGATTGAGGTGAGGAACGCTCCCATTCTAAAACTCGCCGATTCGGAGAAAGTCCAACTACAGGATCACGTCACCGTTATCGGTTATCCAGGCGCGGCAGACACTTTCTCTTCCGGACTGCTCAGCAGCAAATCGGCACTTGAGGCAACCATTAACGACGGCAAGATCTCCGCAAAGAAACAGTCGTCGAGTGGTGCTCCCATTCTCCAGACAAGCACCCCAGCCACGCACGGAAACTCCGGTGGCCCGGTCTTGAATGACGCCAACGAAGTGGTTGGTCTGCTCACGTTTCGTGGCGACACCGTAAACGGCCAGGAAGTGTCGGGCTTCGCGTTTATCGTGCCTTCAAACACGGTGATGGAGTATGTGAAGAGTGCCGGTGCTGCGAACGACTTCGGTCCAACCGACAACGTCTTCCGCGAAGGATTGGGTCTTTACTGGGACCAGTATTACTCATCGGCGATTCCAAAGTTTGAAGAGGTCAAGAGACTATTTCCACAACACTCCGAAATAGACCGGCTGGTCCAAAGTAGTCAGCAGGCAAAGGCTGAAGGAAAAGAGAAATCGAGTTTTCCGGTATGGATTATTGTCGTCGTAGTGGTTGTTCTGCTGCTGATACTGCTGCTCATTATCATTGTCGTAGTTGGTATCGTAATCGCAAAGAAACGTAAGAAGGCCAAAGCCGCAGGGCCGGCGATTCCGGACGCCAAGGCACACCGTCCGCCAACACCAGTATCGGCACCTCCTCCTCCTGCTCCGGCGCTATCATCTCCGGCAGCTCATGCACCTTCGCCGCCACCTATGCCGCGTGTGGTTGGAGGCGATCAGGGTATGACTGTCGATCTGTCGCGGACAGTCGCGCTTACCGCTGACGACAATTCGTTCTCGAAGAGCTATGGATCGATCAGATTTGTTTCAGGACCACTGTCGGGCCAGGAGTTTAAGGTAAAAGCTGAAGGCGATTTTATCGGTCGCGATGGTGGCTCGTCTCAGATCGTGATTGCAGATCCGAGAATCTCAAAGCGTCATGTGTGGATCGGAGTCAGGAATGGTCTCGTCGTTATCGAGGATCAGAATTCACGTAACGGCACGTTCGTGAATGATCCGAGATCGGCACGCGTGACCGAGACGTCGTTGAACCCGGGCGACACCGTAATCCTCGGCGAATCAGACGTCGCGCGTTTCGAGTTTCAGCAGTAATCAGCTACGGATTGAATCCGTGTTTATCTGTGGCTCAAATAACGAGACGAGTGATTCCCCGGGAAGGGGTTTGCTGTAGAAGTATCCCTGTATTTCGTCGCACCTCAATAACTGTAGGAATCTCAACTGATCTTCCGTCTCCACACCTTCGGCAATAACCTTCAATCGGAGGTTGTGGCCGAGGGTAATGATGGCCATTACTAAAGCCGCATCGTCAGGGTCACTATTTGCCTCCCTCACAAACGACTGATCGATCTTCAGCGCATCAATCGGGAGTCGCTTGAGCGATGCAAGCGAAGAGAAACCGGTACCAAAATCATCAATCGAAATGTTGACGCCCATGCTCTTCAACCGGTTCAACATGCTCGCCGCAAACTCCGCATTCTGCATGATGGAACTCTCAGTCAGTTCCAACTCAAGGTATTTCGGCGGAAAATCAGTCTCTTCGAGAATCCGGATCACTGTCTGCGACAGATCGCGATCGTGAAACTGTCGCGCTGAGATATTTACCGCAATCGGAATTGGCGCGAACCCCTGTTCGATCCAGCGCCGGCCCTGCGAACAAGCCTCACGCAAAACCCACTCGCCGATGGGAACAATTAGACCAGTGTCTTCTGCAAGTGGAATAAACTCAGACGGCGGAACCAGTCGATGCGGCTGCTGCCAACGCACCAACGCTTCGACACCGGTGATCGCCAGCGAATCGACAGAAACACGCGGCTGATAATGAAGCAGAAACTCCTCGTTCTGAATCGCACGACGCAGACTGCTTTCCAGCGCCAAACGACCTGCCGCCAGCTCGTGCATGTCGGCTGTAAAGAACTGATAGTTCGCACCGCCCGAACGTTTGGCCTTGTACAGCGCAGCACCCGCATTCTTCAGTAACGTTTGACAATCGTCACCATCAACTGGATACAGACTTACGCCCACACTCGCGGTCGCGAAGAGTTCGTGGCCGGGAAGATCGAAGGAAAACTTTAACACCTGCGAAAGCGAACCGATGGTTTCGATCACGTCTTTCGTCCCGTCAATCTGCGTCCTCAAGAGCGCAAACTCGTCGTTACCGAATCTCGCTACGGTATCTGACTTGTTGATACAGCTCTTCAATCGTTCGGCAAACTCACGCAACAGCATGTCGCCCGGGCCATGGCCCAGCGAGTCGTTTACCTTCTTGAACTGATCGAGTGCGATAAATAAGACTCCCAACGACTGGCCGGTTGCTTTTGCAATCGCGACTGCCTGCTGTACACGATCTTCAAAGAGGGCGCGATTAGGGAGTTGTGTAACGGTGTCGTAGTTTCCGAGCCAATGAACTTCCGCCGTGCGTTGTTGCAAAAGATTCTCGAGCTGTTCCTTGTAACGACGCTTTTCTTTCAGCAGGTTGCAGTGGTTGAGCGCTCGTTCGACTGACGCTTCCACGTGTCGCAGGTCTATCGGTTTGGTGATGTAATCAAAAGCACCGACACGCAACGCCTTGATGGCAAACTCGATGTCCTGATTTCCGCTAACCATTACGACGACAGTATCGGGCGAGAGCGAATGAACGCGCGGCACGAGTTCCAAACCACTCATACCGCCCATGTCGATGTCGCTGATTACGAGGTCGAAGGTGCTCTTGGCGAGCGCAGCAAGCGCTTCCTCTGCCGAACCTGCGTCTGAACACTTGTAGGAGGTGCCCAGAACGTCGATCAGTAGATTTCTGATTTGTTCCTCATCGTCGATGATGAGAACTCTTGGCTTCTGAGTTTCAGCCGTTTCCATTGCCTAAAGTCCCTTGCACATTCCCGGGCGCCACGGTTCGCGCAGTACGCGCTCGTAGCTACCCTTCACCTCGGCAAGATTCCAGGCTTTTCTTTGCCAGATTGCTCCGTCTGAATATTCGATCCGGTTGATCACAACATTTTCCTTGAACGCCGCACCTGAGTCGAGGGTCTGCACAGACACTACATCGCTCGGACCTGAGAGGCTGAACCCTTCGAGTTCCTTCGTCTTCCCTTCCGGAATGCTGACTCCGCAGAGAAACTGACGTCGCGCAACCAACTCCGGATTCGCCGGATCGCGAAACTGATATTCCCAGAAAACAACCTCGACGACTTTCTTGATCGTGTTCTGTACTTTGATGCGGTAAGCGTAGCCATCCATCGGCTCTGCTTTTGGTGCGCGAGATTCGGCGACGCTTTTTTCGAGTGCAGCGCTGCGGCCATCAATTGTGTCGGCGTTTGGATCTCTCGATCCCGCCGGATCGTTGGCCCTTTGGTTGCGCGCGAAGATTCGATTCTGCGGAATCATCGCTCTGGCAGGGGCGTTTCCTTCCACTGCCGGAGCTTCAATCGTGCGTCGGGCGCGCGTCCACTTGAAGCTGGTGACTGCCAGTGGCGAATCGACAGGAGTTTGCAGAGGGATCAGGAGACTCAGGAGAAGCGAGAGAAGCAAAAGGATCTTCATAGTGCCTCCGCCACTTGCGTGGTCCAAGCAACATGCTGTTTTCAGTTCGCAGTTTGAGGAGAGGGGGCGACCATCCCCCGACCGACGCGCGCAGTATGCGCCAGTTGTGTCGCTGATTCAACTATTAAGTCCAGGTTTGGGCGCCTCCTTGGAGTGCGCCAACTTGTTGGCGCTTTAGTATTTTTACCAAAGCGGTGATAAGTCACCGCACTCCAAGGAGGTAAATGTAAGAAACTTAACTCTTGACTTTCGCCACTTGAAGATCGTTTTATACGGTTGGTTTCTGCAACACCTCGCATTCCTAAGGTTGCTCTCTGTTTCCCTGTTTTGGAGAGTCCTTAATCCACACTTTGATGATCGGCATCCTGGCCGACAAGGAAAGGCTTTTCATGAAAACTCTTAAGCATTTACCCTCTTTGCTAAGTATTGCCTTTGTTCTTGCCTGCTTTAACGTTTTAGTTTTGGCCCAATCAAATGAAGACAAAAATCAATTTGCCGGCATCTCGAGCCTGGGCTCGAGTGTTAGATTTGATGTTAATGCACCCCATGCAGCCGTCACTCTCACCGTTACTGGACCAGACGGCATTGCATTCTCGAAGGAATTCAAGTCGGGAAATTCTGCGGAATTCAAGTTGAACGACGCCAAAGGCGAAAGAATGCCCGATGGAGTTTACATTTATGAGCTGCGAGTGGCTCCCAACCTTTCGTCAGAAACTAAAGCCGCGCTGAAAGCTGCTCGCGAAAAAGGCAACGAATCTGAAGTTACGCGCGATCTGCGCAAAAAGGGCTCACTGCCTCAGGCGCTCGTACAATCAGGCAGTTTCATGATCTCGGGCGGCTCGGTCATTCTTCCAGGCGCTATCGAAGAAGGTGCTAAACAAGCCCGCGCTGAGTCAGTACCAGCCCCAGCACCAACTCAAGCTGTCTCGACAGGCCGTACCAATTTCAAAATTCAAAGACACCACCCACGCTTCATGGTGTTCGACTTCGTGATAGCTGACGACCTGGTCGTCCAGGGAAGCACTTGTACCGGTCTTGATTGCGTGAACGGCGAGGTTTTTGGTTTTGACACGCTCAGACTCAAAGAAAACAACACACGCCTCCAGTTTGACGACACAAGCGTCTCGGCAGGTTTTGCCACCAACAATTGGCAGATCCGGGCGAATGCTCAAGGCAGCGGCGGCGCCAGTTTCCTTGGAATCGTTGATCAGGGCGCGACTGGAAACTCTGAAACTGGAACGATCGTGTTTCAGGTTGACGCGGGTGCCCCGGCAAATTCACTGAGGGTCAGCAGCGGTGGTAACACCGGCATCGGGACAGCAACACCCGTGTTGGACCTGCACATTAACACTAGCGACACTCCGGCGATGCGTCTCGAGCAAAACAATTCTGGTGGCTTCACTGCCCAAACATGGGACATCGGCGCCAACGAAGCAAACTTCTTCGTGCGCGATGTGACCAGTGGATCACGTTTGCCTTTCCGCATCCGTCCAGGCGCGCCAACCAGTTCGCTCGATATCTCGGCTGATGGTGACACAGGCATCAATACCGCTGCCCCGGCCTTAAAGCTTGAAGTTTTAGGAAGCGCCGGACTACCCGTTAACAACGGCACCACCCCGACGGGTATCACCCGCTTCAGCCAGTCAGGCGGTGCTGGTGTGGTCGATTTTGGTTTTGGTGGAGCTTCAGGAGCAGGATGGGTTCAAGCTACTTCCAGCGCGAATCTGGCGACGAACTTTCAGTTCCTGATCAATCCGAACGGCGGCTTCGTCGGCATCGGAACGACTGCGCCAACCGACACTTTGTCAGTCAACGGCACTGCCAGCAAGCCCGGTGGTGGAACATGGGCGGTCTTCTCAGATGAACGCCTGAAGAACATCAAAGGAAACTTCAACAGCGGACTCAATGCGGTGATGAAGTTGCAGCCACTGCGTTATGAGTACAAAACAGACAACGCGTTGGGCATCAAGTCAGCGGGCGAGCACATCGGCTTCGGTGCACAAGCCGTGCAGCAAGTAATTCCGGAAGCTGTCACGACGAACGCTAGCGGTTTCCTGATGGTCAACAACGACCCGATCATCTGGACCATGCTCAATGCGATCAAAGAGCAGCAAAAAGAGATCGTGGAGCTGAAAAAACAAATTCGTCAATTGCGAGCAACACAGCGCAAGCGAAGATAGTTTTTGGATCCGAGTTAACTTAAGGGGTGGCCTCATGGCCACCCTTTATTTTTACATCAACGACATTCTGGCAAGGCTTCAACTCAACCTCTGTCTTTAATGCTTCTGCGTCACGGCGAAGTTTTGCGCGTGTCTCAGTTGCATCGGGCAGTCGCAGCTTCGTGAGCCCTCCATCGAGCGCAGGTTGCGGTAACAACCAATAACGTCCGGGCGCGAGATTATTCAATGTGATATTTCCGTCCGCGCTAACTGCCGCCGCATAGAACCGCAACACCTCGTCGCCACTCTCTTTCTCCGCCGGCACGAGGTAGGCAAATAATTTCTCGGGCAGCGTTTCTCCTTCCGCTAACGCAACGTGGCCGCTCAGCGACGCAGCACCCTCAGCAAGCGTAATCTTCAATCCCGAAATCCTGTCACCACTCTTGACTGTAGTCCAAACACGAGTCGCATCCGCTGCCTTCTTTGTTGTCGACGACGCGAGCGAGACCGATTGCAGATACCACGACTTCGCGGAGAATCGCGTCACGAAGTAATAGTCACCGGGCGCGAGATTGCGCAGTTTGAAACCTCCCTGCGCATCTGCACTAGCCGGTGTTCCCAACTCCCAAACAGAATTCGGCAGCGCTTTCGCAGCGTCATCCTGTTTGTGCCATGCAGACACGACCGACTCGGTGAGCACTGGCGTTTCCCTCGTGCCACATTCTTTTGTTTTCAACTCTTCGAGCACTATTTGCCCGCTTACAGTTCCCATCGGTTTCAATGAAAGCTCAATGCCGGTCACATCTGCGCCCCTGACAGTAATTCGTTGCGGTTGTGAAATAGACATTTCTCCATCGAGACCGAACGTGCGGGCGACAACCGTGTACTCCCCATCATCCACTCCCGGAAAGGCAAACCCGCGACTGCCGCTCAGCCCGGTGACGCCGACATTCAATTGAGCGCCGCTTTCAGTGCTTAAACTTAAACTCACAAAAACTCCGGCTCTGGCTTCCGCAACCGGTGGATTGCTCACTGTTCCGCTTACAGTGCGTCCGGGTTCGCCACGGTAGCGAATATCGACGTTCGTCGTCTCCTCTCCTACACGCACGTTGATCTCTGCCGCCGTGTCGCGAGTTGAAGCAGGTGAATAAGTCGGGACGTCACCATCGTATGGACCAAATGAGTTAGGTCCCTGGCTTCCACCCGCCGAGACAACATACTTTCCACTCGCCAAGCCATAAATTCGATAGACGCCACGATCGTCAGTTAAACGTTCCTGATTGAAATCGCCGTTTGGAACCGCGGTGACGCGAACCGGCACGCCGATCACCGGCCCACCATCACGCGAGGTTACAGTGCCAGTGATGACGCCGCCTTTGGCCATCACCAGTTTCACGGAGTCGCCAATGTGATAATTGTTTGGCGTGCCTTCGTCGCGAGGAAGAAGGCTGTAGACACTGTGTCTTGCGAAGATCTGATACGTGAGTGGTTCGAGGCCAGTTACCTCAAACTTCCCTTCGTTATCAGTCAACCCGAATTGCACGGGTCGTAACGAACTGAACGTGCGAACATAAATCACAACGTTTTGCAGCGGCTGCCCGTTTTCGTTAACGACAGTGCCCGTGATGGATCCTGTTTTTGGTCGAGGTGGATTCGAAGGCTGAACCTGCGCCACCGCACAGCTAGTGAGAAGCAGCATCGCAAGAATGGCAGCAAGATTTCTCATGAACACCGGATTGGGCGCCTCCTTGGGTTGCGCCAACTTGTTGGCGCTTTAGTATTTTTACCAAAGCGGTGACAAGTCACCGCACTCCAAGGATTAAGGCTTGAGTTTAATCGTCACGGTCACATCACTCACTGAGTTATCAGCAACCGTGACCTGCTGTTTGAAAATTTTAGTACTATCGTTGCGGCCGGGTTCAAAAACCCCAACGTTGATCTCATAAGTCCCGCCGGCTACTCCCTCGATCAAAAACTTTCCGCGAGCATCTATCTGCGGATTTGAATTCATATACATCGGCCGACTCAACGATTGGCCATCGTCCACCGGTTGCACCCAAATCGACATGCGCGCGTTCGCGGGTAGCTCACCGTCTTCAAACTTGACCTGCCCGCGAATTGACGCTGTGAGCGTTTTGATGATCAGTCGCACGCCTGTCATCTGCTCTCCGTCTTTTATGCTGATGCTGTTTGGTTGAACAATACCGTCGCGTTCGATCCGCACGAGCGCAACCTGTTTATTTCCACCACCAAAGCTGTTTGCGCCAACTCCGAAGTGGACAACGCCCGGTGACAACCCATTAATTCTGAAGCTTCCATCCGAACCAACCGCTGCAACAGAACCGTGATGCATCATTCCTTCGTTACGTGTAGTCATCGCGCTAACAAAAAGACTTCCTATTTTCGCAATCGCACTCGAATCCTCCACTCCTTCCAAAACCACCACACCCGAAACACTTAATCCTTTTACAGCCTTAACCACCAGATCCGTGATGTCGTGATCGACAACTTCAACCGGAACCGGCTCTGCGCGCACTTCAGTGTTCATCTCGGGTGCGATGAAGACGGAATACTTGCCCGGCATTACACCTTCGAACTTGAACTCTCCGTTCGCATTCGTACTTGCACCACTGGTGGATTGGCCCGAGCCTTCGCTGGTACCCTGAAATATTCCGTATCGAATGTTAGGCACAGGCCTTCCGGTTTCACTGTCGACGATTTTGCCAGTGACCTTGAATGCGGTTAACGGCCGGCCAATCATTATGTCAATATCGCTTGCTTCACTTCCCTCCGTTACTTCAACGACAGTAGCTTTCGCGGAATCCGTAACTGACGGATAGAAGGTTTGCCGGTAGAGTCGCGCACCCCCTGGCAGACGATTGTCGCTCTGACCGACGTACACTTTGTACTTTCCCGGGCGCAGTCCAAAGGCTCTGTATACACCTCGATCGTCCGTAATAATTCCACTACTGTAGTATGGTGAATCAGAATATGGTCCATCTACCGGCTGAAGAAAGATCTGTTCTTCTACCATCGGCCTGTCGTCAGCATCGGTGATTTTTCCGGTGATGACGCCTCCACGAACCATTGAAAAGTTGATGTCTTCGACGTTGTCACCTTCTTCAATCACCACTGACTTTTGATTTAATACATTTTCCTGGACCAGGCCGGGTGCCATCGGCGCGACCTCATAAGTACCCCGGGGTACGTTTGTGATGCGATACTTTCCGGTTTGATCGGTGGTTGCGCGGAGGCGAGATCGATCGGGGCCTGAATGGTCCACATATCTGGCTGACACCACGATTCCGGCCAGACCTTTAGTTTTAAGTGTGACTTTTCCGCTGATTGTCGCTGTTGAACTCTTTGTGGGCGCGACTTGCGACTGCGAACAAACCGCCGCAATCAAGATGAATAGGACACAGGCGACTGCCTGGCGGGCTGAGGGAACCATACTTGATCCGCCTTTCAATCCCTTTCAATCAATGGGCGACGAAATGATAGCTCAGCAAATGTGATTTGTCTTTTAAATTGAGGCTTCGGGTTTGAGATAGCGATTGACCAGTCGCGCCAGTTCTGACATGTCGATCGGCTTCGCCATGTATTCGTCACAACCTTCAGCAAACGCCTTCACACGGGTGTAGGACATCGGATAAGCAGTGACCGCGACAATCGGCACGTGCATTTCGGTTTGCTGTCGAATGCGTTGGGTAGCGATGATGCCATCGAGAATCGGCAGATCAAGATCCATGAGAATCAAATCGAGGTGTTCGCGACCTGCGATATCGACCGCTTCCTGTCCGTTGCTTGCTTCCAACACACTGTAGCCCATGCCTTCAAGTCCTTTTTTAAGCAACAGGCGTGTATCGTCGTAGTCTTCGACAACCATGATCGTGCGCGCGAGTGTTTCGTTTGCCATTTTCAAATCTTATTCTATCTGTGTAATCTGTGGATAGAAAGCGCTTATGAAATCGATTACTGTAATTGGATTAGGAATCATCGTACTGGCGTGTCTGGCGTGTAATTCAAAGCCAGGCTCTAATAACGCGCCGGCGAGCGCCAGTCCTAATGCTGGCTCTTCCGGCGACTTCAAAGCCTTATTCTTTGCAGACCAGTCGCTCCAGCAGATCTCAGAAATCGCCAAGCCGAGTGGTCCCGCAGGCCCGAATGATCCATGGTCGTTGTTCGCGTCGGCTTTAGCCGCCTCTCGTCAGGGTAATACGGATCAGGCGAAGAACGACTTGAAAAAGATACTGGCGATACCCGACGTTGAATCTCGTGTGGAGCTCTGGGCATGGAAAGCTCTACGCGAACTGGGAGAAAGACCTCCAGCCGATATTGCTGATCAGATCCAGGGCGTCGTTTGTGAACTGCATAACGAAGCCGGCGTTGGAACACTTGCCGCGTACGTTGATGGTCGTGCACGGTGGCATGGTGGGCAGGACAAGGTAATGGTGTGGGATGCATCCGGCACAGACGCTGAGATAGATCGCAACATCTACGATCTATTGAAAGCATCCGAGCCTTTAATAAACGGAGCTCCGCTCTCTAACGAGCACAAGACACCCGAACCTGCAGCGGAGCACTTTCGAGTTAGTATTTTGACATTCGGCGGTATTCGCACAGTCGAAGTCTATGGACCAGAGATCGTTGAGGATCATCCGGTGGCGCCGGCTCTTCAAAACAGCGTGAAACTACTCGACGCGCTCGCTAAAAAGGGACAAAAGTAAACCCTGGGAACATTCTCCGACGATAGGCGTCAAATAGAAACATGACGCGAATAATTCTCAAGCTCGGCGTTGCGTTCGTTACTTTCATTATCGGCGTGTCAGTCACAGCAATCTACTCGCTTTATCGCTTAGAGGATGTGGCTCTTCCGGAGATCACAAACATCGTTCATAGATCTTCCAGCTTTCCAGGCTTGTCAGTAAGAGTTGTGAAGTCGACTGCTCAAACAGAATACTTTCCAGCAGTTGCATTATCCGATAGTGCCTGGAGCGCGCAGTTTCTAAACAATTGGTACTCACGCCAATTGAAAGCAATGAACGAGCTGCCTCTTTCAGCACTTGAAAACGAAGACGAAAGCTATCGTTTCCTATGGCTCCGAAGTTTTCATGAGCCGATCGCCATTCACGTTTGGCGTAAAGGCGTCTGGCACTTCATCACAGTGAAGCGACTAAACGGGCGAGGCGGTTACGCACCGGGCACATTTGACTTGTACTGGGCCCGCTCGCTCTCCGAGAACGACTGGGACGCGTTCATGATGCATCTCGAGCATTCAGAGTATTGGTCGATGCCTACACAAGACGAGCGGATGCTAACGGACGGCGCTCAGTGGATTGTGGAAGGCTATCGAGAAGGCCGCTATCACGTCGTCGACCGTCAATCTCCTGACGCCGGTGCCTACCGCGATGCATGTCTGTATCTACTGAGAAAGTCAGCCCTGCTCGCCGAGATTCCCGCTAGCGAAGTCTATTGACGAGCTCGGCGATCTTTTTTGTGGCGGACTGATAACTATCAATTTCGGACATCAATATCCCGCTTACACGATTAGTTAATACCGTTCACCGGCTCGGCTATCGCTTCGTCGAATAAGTCCCGCGAGTCAATTCCGTCCGATCTATAACCCGGGTCAAAAACGAAAAAGAGTCACCTTCTTTTCGTTACAACTTTTTACAATCCGGTTACAGCGTGTGGAGACTTAAAAGTTCAAAGGGTATAGCCTCGTCGAGCAATAAAGAAGGAGAACCAATGAAGAGACACTTACGAACACTAATGCCCACACTTCTGATCTGTCTTCTGGCGCCAGTCGCTTTCGTCTTTGCCCAAGGTAATCCGCCGAAAACCGGCAGCGCGGAGTCTGACGCAAAAAAGGCTTTCGAGAAACTCAAACCCCTGGCAGGCTCCTGGCAAGGAACGATCGGCGATTTGTCCACGCAGGTGACAATTCGCGTGACTTCCGCCGGCAGCACGATCATGCACGATGCGTTTATGGCCTCGACTAATAAGATCACCATGATCTATTTGGAGGGTGACCGTATGCTCCTGACCCATTACGGTGGCGAGGGAAATCGACCGCGCTTTGAAGGCAAGTTAACGGCGGATGGAAAGAGCGTAGAGTTTAGCTTTCTCGATGTCGCCGGAGGCACGCAGAGAGGACTCATGAAACGCATGGTGTTCACCATAGTTGACGCAAACAATCACGTCGTAGAGGTGACTTACATTCTGCCAGACGGTAAGGCGATCGAGGCGCGCGGCGAATTTCAACGGACAAAATGAATCAGCCGATATCCGCTCGACAAGATGCCAACCAAGGGGGTGAATTGACCTGGTTAGGTAAACGCGCAGCTGCGTGATAAGGTACGCGGCGAACCGAGTTACAAGCTTACTCCCTTCTCAGCTCCTCTGGAATCACCCAGATCATCTGAAGTCCATAGCCAAACAACCTAAAGGAGCTAACCATGTTTACACGCCACGTCATAATGGAACTGAAGCCGAACGCCACCACGGAGTTTGCCAACGTTGTAGAGAGCAAGATTTTGCCACTGCTGCGTAAACAAAAGGGATTCCGCGATGAGATGACTTTCGTTGCCCCAGACCGCTCGGAAGCTATTGCTATCAGCTTCTGGGACACTAAAGAAGAAGCGGAGGCCTACAATGTCTCAGGATATCCTGAGGTCTTGAAGACCCTCACAAGTCTGGTGGAGGGAACGCCCAGAGTTGGGGTAGCTGAGCTGGCTACTTCAACGCTTCACAAGCTGGCAGCTGCGAAAACAGCGTAAAGTAGATGTATTTGTAATTAGAGAGGGTGGACATCCGCCCTCTTTTTTCTTCGCCTCAGAGAAGTGATCATTTCGAGGTTTTAGAAATCCGCTTTTGGGTCGGTTCTGGTTTGTGCCAACCAACCATAAATTACTTCTACTTGAACTCATCTGAGCTGCCTCTGCACCAATTGAGGGTTTGACTTTATCCCACACGCTGCTAACTTCTTTAGAACGAACTTATTCATCTTTTCAAGTCGACGGCATGCACCTTGCCAACTTCACCCCGAGGAGACAACAACAGATGAGAACAATCGACTACAGGAACAAAGTTGCGGGAGCAATCTTAGGTTTATCTCTAGTGCTTGGAATGGGAATTATCGCTGGCACTACTGCTCAAGCGCAGGATCGCAATAACGGTCGCTGGGAGCGCAATGATCGCAATCGCAGTGATCGGCAGGATCGAGATTGGCGACGGAATCGGAACCATGATCGGAATCGCGCACGCCGTGATGATCGTTACGATCGTAATGACCGTTATGGCAACAACGGCGGCTACAATAACAGCGCTCAGATTGCGCTGAACCAGGGATACCAGGCCGGCTTGAGCACGGGATCCAGTGATGCTCGCCGCGGACAGAGCTACAACCCCCAGCGTTCACACTACTACAAGGACGCCCGGTCGCAGCAGTTTAGAAATGGCTTCGTGCAGGGCTATGCGGCAGGATTTCGGCAGTATGACGGTTACAACAACAACGGCGACTACCGCAGGAGCGATAATGGTAGCGGTATCGGCAACATCCTCGGAGAAATCTTCGGCCGACCTTGAGCCAGCTACAGCAACAAAACATCTAACAGACCGTAGGTGCCGCGATTAATCGTCGCGGCATTTTCTTTTTATTTTAACTGTGAAGAGACCGGTAGCTGTCTGTAGTCGGACTTTAGGTCAAGCAAAACCGAACGGTCTGTGCGTTAAGCCACATATAGTCTTCAGTTAGTGATTTTCAAACACACTATGTGTGTTGTCGCACTGACGGCCAGCAATTGTCGCTTGTAATATCAAGTTCGTAGACGATCTTTCAGCCGTGAGTCATGAATGTAACTCTGAGCAGATCATGGTAGCTCCGGTCTACAGCAAAGAGCATTTGGGGAGTGTGTGGTGTGTACGAAGTAACGCTTAAAAATCGAGTTAAAGGCATTAACTGGGATACCGCTGTGTTTTTGGGATTGTTTCACCTTGGTGCGGTGGCCGCCCTCTTCCTTTTCAATTGGAAGGCGGTGTTGGTAGCGATCTTGCTCTGGTGGATAGCAGGAAGCTTAGGTGTTGGCATTGGCTTTCACAGACTCTTGACTCATCGTAGTTATAAAACGCCAAAGCTGGTTGAATACTTTCTAACGATCTGCGGCACGCTCGCGCTTGAAGGCGGTGCTATCTATTGGGTTGTGACGCACCGCATCCATCACGCGCACGCAGATGGGCCTGGCGATCCGCATACACCGCGCGATGGCGGCTGGTGGTCACACATGGGATGGATTCTGACCGGTACCGCCCAACAATATGACAGCATGGTCGTGGCACACTATGCCCCTGATTTAGTAAAGGACAAATTTCATATTTGGCTCAATCGCTTTTATTGGCTGCCGCTCGCTCTACTTGGCCTGGTGTTGCTGACTCTCGGCGGCTGGTCATATCTGATGTGGGGTATATTCTTTCGAGTGACTTTTAATTTGCATGCGACGTGGCTGGTTAACTCAGCGACGCACATGTGGGGCACGCGGCGGTTCTCAACGACTGATGATTCCAGGAACAACTGGTGGGTCGCGCTGCTGACCTTCGGTGAAGGCTGGCATAACAATCATCATGCACATCCAACTGCAGCACGGCATGGACTTGCATGGTACGAGATCGATATCAATTGGTGGGGCATTCGCGCCATGCAATTTCTGGGGCTCGCAAGATCCATCAAATTGATCAGTGTAGCTCAGCGCCGGCCGCGCGGTGGGGTCGTGTAGAAATTTGGTAGTGGGAATAGTGTGTAGTGCACCCCTGAAATGACACAAACAGTTAAGAAAGTATTGGTGGTGCAAGCGAAGCTTCAAACTCGGCTGGCGGCCGATAGCCGATGGCCGAATGAAGTCGCTTCCGATTATAGACCGCTTCGATGAAATGCTGGACTGAGGCTAGCACCTCAGCCAGCGTGTCGTAGTCATTCAAGTAAACCTCTTCGTACTTGAGCGTGCGCATGAACCGTTCGGCCTTGGCGTTGTCATAGGGATTGGCGGTGCGGCTCATGCTGATCTGGATCTTATGTTCTTGCAAAAGCGCGACGTAATCTGCAGCCGCATATTGCACGCCGCGATCGGAATGATGGACCAAGCCAGGTGGCACGGTGCGGTTCGCCAGGGCCATGCGTAAAGCCTTGAGCGTCAGTTGCGTATCGATGTGACGCGAGAGGGCCCAGCCGATGCAGCGCCGACTGTAAGCGTCGAGGATGACAGCCAGATAAACAAACTCGCGCCGCAGTCGGATGTAAGTAATGTCTGAGACCCAAAGTTGATTGATGTTTGACAGTACCAACCCCCGCGCCAGGTTGGGATAAACCGGTAACGAGTGATTGGAATCGGTAGTGCGCACAAACGCTTGCCGCCGCAGACAGAGCAAATTGTCTAGGCGCAGCAAGCGCAAAACGCGCTTGTGATTGACTAGCACTCCGCGACGCTGCAGTTCTTTGGTGATCGGTCGGTAACCGTAAGCACGCATCTCCAGGGCCACGCTCTGAATCTGCCCGCGCAACGCGACCTCGTGGTGCGACGCACTTGCACCGGACGAATGCAGGTGGCGAAAGATAGTCGAACGCGAGAGCCCGACCGCCTCGCCGAGCGACCTGAGGGCTCGCTCGGCGGTCGGTCTCTCTTCCAGTTCCTTTTGCACTAAGTTCATGAAGTATTGTTGCGCCTGTCGCCGGTTCAGTTCTCGGTTTCCAGTTTCTGCAAAAGCTTTTTTAAAAAGTCGTTCTCCATGGTGAGCCGGCCCACCATGCGTTCCAGCTCGTTGACGCGCGCTTCATCGGTGTAGGCGTGACCGCGACCGGCAAACGCGCGCTCCTTATATTTGCGCAGCTCCCGGCGCCACTTCGAGATGGTGTTGTCACTGAGTTGATAATCGCGGGCCACTTGCGCCTGGGTCTTGCCGGCCTCGACTTCGCGGATGACTTGCAGTTTGAATTCGCGCGTGAATGTGCGCCGTTTGAGTGCCGCTGGCTTGGCGGCCCCTGCGCCCTTCTTGGTCATCGTTAAGCCTCCTTCCCGTTAGGGATATGTGCTTAACTTTTTGTGTCAGTCAAGGGTGCAGTTCAGTGTGTTGCTCAAACATTGCTGGGTCCCGGAGGGACCAAATGTTTATAGCCACGCCCCCTAAAAGTGGCTATAAACATCTGGCTGCCGCGGCCAATACACAATTACACCACTACGAGAAATCTGGAGTAGCACAAGCGTTTGAGCACACCTCTTAACATGCACGCCGCACGTATGGCACTCAACCGGGACCCGGAACTTCGTCAGTGGGTAGAACAGTGGTTAAAGAGCAAAGAGCGAACCTTAAATGCAACCATGGCCGATGAGGAGTTTGAAAAGCACTGGCTCTACGTTCGGCCTGAGAGGATGCACGAGGGCGCTCTGGAGGGAGTGAGCGCGTACCAACAGGACCACAAAGGTTAGTTAGCCACGCCGCCTACTTAACCCATTAAAATCGACTGCGTGGAGGCTGTATGGTGGCGAAAAATAGAGGGTTGTAACTACTTTCTCGCAACGCCGGTTAAGGAACCTTAACGGAAACTTCCTCGATTTCTCTCTCAAGTGCTTTCAAACCATTTAGTAGAACGTTGCGATGTGCCGGGTGCCTGGCGTGCTCGAGTTGTTGAAGCAATCTCGATCTGGACAGATGCAGCGAGTCGAGGCGCTCCTTCAGCACTCGTTGTTCCCTTGTGGCCTCAGTTTTCGAAGGTTGCTGCTGGCGTGATTCCCCTTCTTCGATTTGATCGGCAACCGCCTTGCTTTCCCAGCCACGAGCCATAACTTAACTCATCCACTCTATTGTTGAATGGGACAAGTTTATACCAAAGCAGGTAGTGGGGTAATAGTGTGTTGCTCAAACATTGCTGGGTCCCGGAGGGACCAAATGTTTATAGCCATGCCCCCTAAAAGTTAATTACGGCTCCAGCGGAGCCGAATGTTGCGGCTGCACGGACACATTGCGCTCCGCTGGAGCGCGGTCCTAAGGCTGGTGGTGGCTATAAACATCTGGCCGCGCCGCGGCCAATACACAATTACACCATTACGCCAAAGCAGCGGAACGAGGATCATCTTCCGGCTTTTATCCACTTACGATCCCACAGTGAAGCATGGTTACGGGTACACAATCTCCGGAGTTGCGGGGTCCTTGGGAACAGATCTCACCCTCGAATCCGGAGACGAAAGTTTTTGGATTGCGACGCTGCGACATACGAGGTTCCATTTTGGACTACCATGCTTACACGAGCTCCACAGCGCAAGGCGAAATCACGCAGTTGCGGCTCAGCGCCGAAATCTCTGATGGTTCCCCTCATGGCAAGACTGGTTAGTAACAATCTGAACGCCTCATAGCTATCTTGCTCGACGAGAGATTCGGCGGCGACAGAATAGAGGACCAATGGCCTCCCCAACTTTCGCTTTGCTTCCTGCTGTATGACATGGAAGGCTTGGTCTCCGCCAATCTTTCCTAAAGCAGTGAATAATGCCCCCCAAAACTCGTCTGAATTTTTGCTCAACAAGATTCGGATCCGTTGGCGTAAACCCCGCACTCGCTGGAATATAGCCAGTAGCGTTAATCCAGCTCTCGGACTTCCCAACTCGCCAAGTGCGCCAAACACTGCGATTTCCTGATCACAATCCTTACTAAGGTGATCGAAATCAAGACTCTCAGCCCAATTAATCAATGTCTCTTCAACAACTCTCCCGCCTGGTCCGCGCCCAAGGAGGCCCAGAGTCACGCACTTTCTAGAGAAGCTATAACTGTCCTTTTCATTTTGAAACCAGTTATCAAGCAATTGCTGGTAACAATAGCTTTTGGACCTTCTGTATCACCCTTGGCAATGCATCTTCCAACAATAATCGGTTCGAACTATTTAGTACTTGCTTGTAGGTTGATTCACGAAAGTCGGTATAAAGATCGAGCAGACTGTTTGCACCTGCTTTGACAACCTGTAATGGACTGTGTGTGAGTTCGGCCCAGGATGTGCCACTAAGTGTTTGAAAGTGATAGGCGCCACGTTGCTTCAGTTGATCTTGTACCTCACGCGAGTTCCCAATAACCAGAGCGACAAAGAAGGCGATCAGAAGCAACCCGATCAGGCTAAGACAACCGCCCGCTTTACATAAACCACTCAGCCACCCAAGCGGGCGCCAGGGCGTCGTTGCCGACCCGGTTTCTTTCGCGATGTGATCCAGGAGGCGACCCGGTTCATTGGTCTTGCTTGCCGCAAAGCGAATTACCTCTTCCCAACCGGTTTCACACCACATGTGCTTCACCACCGTCTTTATCCATGCGGCGTCTTGTTCCAAAAGCCCAATCGCGGCGAAGTATTCCAATAGTGTGCGGTGGGCAAAGCTGTAGTACCTTTCGCCACGTGAATATCCGGCGTCGATTAGCATGCCAACCTGTTCGAGTTCGCTCAAAAGCGTTTGCGCGTTGAGGTGTGTGGGACCTGGCTCGATCCGGCGGGAAGCCTCTCGCCATTGTTTTATCGTGAAGCGATTTTCTGACTGTGAAACCTCAAACAATTTCCATACAGTTCTCGAAATAAACGTAATCCTGTCTAGTAGCTCGGAGTCCAAATCAACCTGAGACTTATTGAACGTCCATGCAGGACGCTTCGAAGGTTCCCGCCAACGCCCCATGAGAAGCTCTTCCGTTACGATCTTATAGAGTGACTCATAACTCATGTTGCCGGAAAAGCGGTTCGTGGTTGTACGAATCCAACAGACAACGGTGAGAAGAAGCGGAGTGCGGCACGAGAATCGAACGCCATAGTTCATCTCCAACAGCGAACGCAGCGCCTCCCGTTGATTGTCATCATTCGCAGACCAGTTCTCTACCATTTCGAATTGCTGTTCCTCATCAAGAGGCGCAATTTCAACGACTCTGGTCCGTCTACTGCTCCAACCGATCCAATCTCGCCGGCCGCCCAGATACATCGTCCGGCAACTGATGATGATGCTCGCGGACTCGAGTATGTCGAGTTCCTTCATCAGTTTTCGGAAGCGCTGCTCACTCTCGTCCGACAGTTCGTCTAAGCCGTCGATAACGATGAACAGTCGACGGCCTCGTTCCGATTCGAAAGCACGACGCCACCAGTTGGTGAAATGAGTTGAGGCAGGAAGACTTGATTCAAATACACTTGCCAGCAGAGCGTCTGCAACTCTTTCCTTAGAAGATGCAACGAGAACACTTGCTTTGACGAAAATTGGTAATTCCAGATCGTGTAGTGGACGAGACTCTTCAAGTTGCTTTCTTGCTTGCGACAAACGCTTTCGAATTTCTTGCATTAAGCTGAATGACTTACCACTCCCCGCGCCACCGATGAACACTAACCGCAAGCCATCATTTCGAAAAACCGTATCCCATGACTCACGTTCTTTTGTGCGATGAGCCTCGTCGCTGACAGCTTCCTGTTGAAAGTCACTATCACCTTTATCTGCAGATTTTCTCCAAACAAAGCGTCGCCGTTTCGGCTTTTGTGCTCGACTCTTTTGACTCGACGAATCCTCCGATACAGCGTCGGAAGCCGCCTTTGAAGCTGAATGTCCAATTCTTTCGGTTAGCAGATGCAGCTGAACATACAAGTCCGAGCCCTTTACCTCGGTCTTACCTCGCGAGGCGAAGACCAGATGTTCGCAGCCGGCCTCTTGCGTTTGATAATAGTTAAGAAGAGCAGCTCTTGATTTCTCTTCCGCAAATGCTTCCTCAACCCCATTCGGCGACTGATTTCTGATTCCGTTCACGAGACGACGGCATTCCGTTTCATTACTCACGCCATCGAGTCCAGTGAAATTAACGCAGTCGCGAAGGCGCAGGAGTGGCGGCAGTTCTTCCGGACTCGGCCCACCCGGCAAGAGAACCGGAATCACACGAACTCGAGAGTCTTCTACACTCGCTTGATTGGCACACTGAATCTCTCGGTCTTGCCACTCACTAATTCCGCTTGGCCCAAGAAAAATCGCGAAGGCTGCTGACGAGGTAATAGCTTCTTGGAGAGGCTACTGCCAGGACTCTCCGGCAACTAGATTGCGGCGATCAACCCAAGTGCTTATTCCCGCTTCTTCATGAAGCCAACGGACCACGTGTTCAACTTCCTCCATGTCCTCATGGTTATAGGACACGAAGACTTCAAATACTTTGTCTTGAGCCAGAGTTGGCCTCCTCTCGATCAGAAGCTTGGAAAAGCGCGAGGTCTATTCACGGAACCTTACTTTTGGGATTCTGAATTAGCTGGCAAGTGAAGTAGCGAAGTTCGCAGCCTCGGAGGACCAGCCGCACTGGATGCAATAGCGTGTGAGACTATTCTGAGAGGCAGTTCGTCGTCAAGTTTTATCCTGAGTAGTCAGATGAGAGGAATAGAGGCAAACTATTTGTAACCGTCCCACAATCACAGCGAGTCTCGAATGCCTCAACTATTCATGATCTTCCGGTAGGCCACGAACAGATCGGCGAGGCGATCCGCGGAGGCAGGATCACTGCGGGCGAGCAAAGTAATAAGCTCGTCGCGACCTGCAAACAACTGCTGCAACTTTTCTCCCTGAGCCCGTGTGTAGCTCGAAGAGTCTCCCTTAGCAATTTCTGCTTGCAGGGTCGTGAAGAACTGACTCAGCCCCTGGCGGGCCGGCTCGTATTCGGCTCGACGCGCGTCAATCACTGCCGAGCCAAGATCATTCTGCATCCTCGCAAGGATTAAGTGCCGTTCAGTCTCGGCGAGACGATTGTTGGCTGTACGAACTTTGAGCCACATCGGCACGAGGCCCAGCAGGAACACGATGAGCAAAACGCCGGCATAAATCAAAATGCGCTGCATTAATGGACTCGACTTGACCGGTTTGGGTTGTAGATCGTCACTCATGTATCCCTCTCTCTACTCTTCAAACTCATTCTTATCCACAGATTACACAGATTGATTACAGAATCTGTGGATAAATGTAATCTATTGAAATGACAACTGCTGTCCGGTGGCCAAGTCAAAAATTATGTCTCGGTCCCTGGGTCGCTGAACGTGTTGGAATCGCTTGAAACGTGCCTCTTCCAGCAAGCGGTCAACGCCTATGCGGAAACCAGGTGTAGTCCCTTCGGCGATGAGCCAGACCTCTGTTTGCCAGGCGAGAAAGAGCCCGTTCCGCACAGGGAAGTCACCCTGCTTCACAGCTACCGTGATGTGGTCGGGCGTGTACACGAACAGGTAGTCTTCACCGAGCTGTTCCAGCAACGAGCCGAGAAGGATGGCCTTGTTGCTGCAATCCGACTCTCCAGACATCAAGACCTCGTTAGGTCTTTTCAACAACTCGAAATTGTAAGTGGTCTCGCGCATGTCGTATTTGATCTCGCGCGAGACGAAATCGAGCACACGTTGCACGCGGGCCTCGCGCGCACCTTCCGTGTCCGGCTGGATGTCGCGAGTCAGTTCGTCCACGAATCTTCGCAGCGAAGTCTCTTGTGGGTTAGCGACGAACGCTCCGTGGTTCGCAAAAATAATCGGCTTCCCTGCTCTGGTTTGCTCCATTCGTGCGTTCATCCGCCCGCCGAAAATGCTCCTGTTCCGCAGAAAGTCTTCCAACTCGCGCATATCAAGTGTGTAGGTCGCTTGCTTGAATGGAAACTTCAGGACAGTCCCACTATCAAACTTGATATTGTCGACTGGTGTCTTGAAGAAAAAATGCTTGTCCTCCGAGCGAAGTAGCGAGTATTTCCCGAGGCGGAGCCGGCCCGCACCGTCGTCCTCCGCCATAACGATCCGTTTTGAGTCATTGATAAACCGCGCGACCATCGACTCGAACACCTCGCCAACTTTCTCCGGTGCAGGCCCAGAGAAGTAGACCTCCTTATCAGGCACTTGCCACATCTCCAGGTGCACCGGACCGAGCACTTGTTCGGAGACTTTTGTTCCAACAAAGCCAGGTTGCGCCAGACAGGAAAGCACTGCGTCGCGAGTGCGCTCACCGACAGTCCGCTCAACTAACCGCTTCCGGTTCCCTGTCGGCTCCTTCCCTCGACTTGGATCCGCGCTCCTCCGGTATACAGCCCACGCTCCGCCGCCCACTGCAAGCGTAATCATGACTGCGAGGATCACCTTCCACGTTTTCGAGCGTGTCGGCGCCTCGCCTCCAAGAGCGAGGAGAACTGGGAAATCAGGCCGTGCCGGCGGAGTCGTGACGGTTTCAGGCTGCCTGTTATCAAGTGATGCGCCACAACGTTCGCAGACTTCAGCGCCGTGCCAATTGTTGAGTTCACGTTGAGAGCATTTTTTGTGAGTCATTAAATTTCTTCAGTTGTAGCAATAAAATTGGAGTTACTGAGGAAATCTGGAGCGGGCGACGGGATTCGAACCCGCAACCCTCAGCTTGGGAATCTAATCCCGTGGTCCTTGTCTATCAACACCTTAGCATTTTTCCTAAGGTTTTTGCCATTGCATGCCTTGCACCCTTTGCCCTTTCGTGCCCATTTGCACGTTTTTGTGGGACATTTGTGGGACAAGCACGACCGTGATTCAACACTCACGTCGCCAGTACGGCGAAGAATGGATTACTCTGTCTTGGTCCAACTAAACGAAGGTATTAAAGGAAGGTTGCGTAAACGGTGTTTCAGTTGCGCTGCCAGGCGTGGGCGTGACCTTGAAGAGTTGGACCTTATGAGTGATCCCATCACCTCCCCGCAAAGTGGCCATTGGACCAAGAGCAACTGCTCGCGGTTGTTGGAAAAGAGTCAACACAGGAAGGCAACTGAGCGCGAGGACGTTAAAGGATCGAGTTAGCCTTCGATCGATGGGGAGATTATTATTGTTCGGAACAAAAAGTCAGTGCTCAATTGTTACTTCATGAGGTTCCCTGCTGTCCTCGTGCGCATTTTGGTGACATTTTAACTTTGGGTTTACATGTTCTAAAAAGTATGTTCTAAAAAGTATTGACTTGAGTTACGAACAGGAATATCTTCCGCCCATTCTCGTCAATGGTTGAACGCACACGAGCCTCTGCCTCCTTGCGCACTCGATAGTTCAACCGTATTAGTTCAGCTTTCCGTTAAGCCTAGAGCGCCTTTTGGAGGAGTAGCGTGAACCTGAATATTGATCCCTTCAAGGGTCTTGAGCAACTTTATAAAACTCTTTCGAAGCGACACCTCTACGTGCAGGCTGCTTATCCGGCAGAAATAAATGGGGCTAAAGGGTACCTAGGTATCAGTCGTGCCGTGTATTCAAGAGTTTGGTTTGATACTGAAGCCGACAGTAAGACTCTTTACTCGTCGTTTAGCAATCAGAAAGCACAGAAAAAGTTCCAGGAGCTTCGCGCCAAATACTGCAATTAAGTTGTTCACCTGTAAACACTATAATTAGGACTAGTGATATGGGCAGAGGTGATCATATTCAAGTATATCGAGGCGGCTATCACCATCATGGTATTGATCTCGGTAATGACATGGTAGTGCATTTCACCGGCAGGCCCGACGCCGCCTTCAATAAAGGGGATGCGATTATCAGGAAGACCGCACTTGCCGACTTCACCGGTAATGAGAGGTACGAAGTAGTGACGTACTCGCAGGACAAAGCGTTGCATCCGGATCACGTATGTATCAGGGCGCTGAGCAGTATAGGACGAAGTGGGTATAATCTGTTCTCAAATAACTGCGAGCACTTTGCTGCTAGCTGTAAGACAGGCACCGGGAAGAGCAAACAGGTAACAGAATCTTATGAACGAATATGGAAAATGTCCAAATTCGGCATCAGACATCCGGGGTTCTTTCTGGCTGGCCCCCTCTTCGAACTGTTGCGACGTGGAACACTGTACGGCTGGCACTGGATGAAGCAGATGGAACAGTCGGACGACAGTCTCACGTCGGAGGCACCCTCCCAGAACAGTCAATGCACAGCATTCTTTCGTGCCCTCTTCGGCTATACTGGTGCTGACTCTCTCACGTACGTGCAAAACTTTGAGAAACAGTGGTTCGTCTGGGATGCCACGCGTGGAGCAATTCAGATTGAAGGACCGAATGCAAATCTCACTTACACCTTTCGTGTCTGGATCGACGACAACCACGTTCAATATTTCGAGACGCAGACTGGATGGCAGGTCGCTACTCATAGTGGCACAGCGCCGCTGTCTCCTCACGCATTGAGTGGCGGCACATTTCAAGCACGCATAAGCACTCCACAGAGTGCCCCTTTAGGGGCGCTTAACGCCATCATCGAAGTGCCGACTGACCTTGACGAATTACTCGCGGCGGTCAACGAGGTTGCTGCCCGCGGAGTGGGAGACCTCATGACATATCGACTTCTCAGAACCCTCGCAGAGATGGATTCTGGACGAATTGCAAGTCAAATGAAAAACGCTCATGACACCGGCCGTGGGGCTGCGGTCTGGACGCTTGCAGTAATTAGCGCTGTACAGTTTCACGCCTATCCGACCGAGAAACTACCGGCACTACCGACTATCGTCCGGGTTCTCTTCAATGAGGGCGAGCGAGAGGAACTGCGGATTATTGCGCTCAAGGCAGTTCAGGCTCTCAATCGACCAAGTGACGTTCTGGCCAGAGGAATTCTCGAAAAGGCGAGCGCCCTTAACAATCAGGTTGTGAGAGAAGCGGCCGGGCGTCTACTTCGAGGTGAGTCACTCATTCGGCAATAGACCTCTCGTTCTTTTCTTCCGGTCATCACAACTCCCCCTGACTTCCATCCGGCTGATAGTCACCGCCAACAGCCTCGCCAAAAGTTATCCACTCGACCTGTGATATTTGAAGTGCTGGGAAACGCTGGACGAGAATGAAGTACGGTACCTGTTCTGGGTACACGGCAATTATTGAGACGTTGTAGCGCTGTCTTAGGCGACGGGCGATCGCCCGACCGAGAAGCCACGCAGCAGTTTCTTTGTGGAAACAGCCAGGGCCAGAAGCGCCGCGCTTGCCACCAACATCCACCATGGCCACTTGCTCACGTTGACAACTACCACTGCGAGCACAAGGAGAGTCCCCAGAACAACCAAGAATCCAGTCACCTGAGATCGGCCTTCACGAAGCAGCGTTTCGCAGGCCGAGCAAAAGCCATACTCTGCGATGTACGGTAGCTCGCCATCCTGCTTCTGCACCCGCACGTAATGCAACAAGCTGCGCGAAGACACCCCTTCCATAGTGCCGCATACCTCGCACTTCGAGGTTGTCGTACGCGGAACAACATCATGTATCCACCATGCCACCGGTAGCGCAAACCCACCGACAGTGGCTACTACTCGGCCCGGTCAGTTTAGGGCGCCCACGCCATAGTAGTCTTCGTCAGGGTTGGTGAGTGCATCGATGGCTTTTTCGACTGGCGTTCGAGTATCGTAGTTTCCAATCTCTGTGTGGAAGTATGTGTGAGGTTCCCCGTCACGAAGGCGCACCAGACCAATGCCTCTTGCTTTCGCGAGGTTGAGAGCGGCTCTTTGAAAGCCGTTGCGCGAGACGATGGTTCCCTTGGTATTGTGCTCGCCGATCTGTCTGAGTTTCGAGTCGAACTCCTCTACATCGTCCACGCCCACGCGAGCCGAGTAGTCCTTGCATTCCCAAATCCAAAGCAGGAACGGGGCGTCAGCTCCCCTTAGAGTTAGCTCAATAGCGAGATCTACAACGATATCGTCGTCTCGTGCGGAAGAGTAGTAAGCCTTCTGACGAAATACAGCGCTCCTGTCCGGGTCACAGCCCAGCATTTCGGGCACCAACACCTGGCGGAGGTAGCATTCCACTTCGTCCTCCAAAGCATTGCCCGACCTCTGGCGCCTCATCTTCATTCGCTTCTCGCGACCTGTTGATGTACTGATCGGCCTGTTTTCTAAAGTCAACTAGACCATATCGATGTGAAAAGCGTTCACTGTTTGACGCATTTTGAACTGAATGGCAAATGGTGGGCAAGGGTCAAGCCAGCCAGGTCGCGTTGGTTCCTGACCATCGTACTATTGAAACAAAGACCTTAGAGCGCGGCTTATATGAGTTCTCTGTCGCAGCGAAACTTAAAACATCACGACCGATAACCATTGCCATGAATAATAGCACTGCCACGAAAGTAATGTGCTCTAAACGCTCTTTGAAGTGACGGCTCAAAGAATGGCCCAACAGCATCTCGATGCCGATGGTAAGAACATTACCTCCAGGCAATAAGGGCAGCGGAAGCATATTGAAAACACCAAAAAAGAAACAGAGAAGACCGAAGACTTCTAATACGTTTGAAAGAGACATGCTTGCAAAAACGGAGCTAACCTTCCAAGAACTGACATTCAAGTTTGTCCAGAAAGAAACCGAATAGCCAATTGCCTGCTTAAAGGTAAAGTAAGGAGAATTCCATTGCGCTTCTAAAAAACCGAGGTGTTTATTTTCAGTCAAAGACCTAAAGCCAATCCCGAGCTTTTCCAGCCTAAATCCATCGGCAAGGAGGTTACGTTTTAAGATGATTTGCTGAGGCTGTTGTTCTCTTAATAGTTGTACCTGCAACTCGCCCGACTTCCAATAATCCAATTGCTGAACTAGATCTGAGGCGTGACCGATCCGTTCGCCCCCGGCCATTGTCACTACGTCGCCATTTCTTAAACTTCCGGCATTCCCCTCAGCCGCAACTTGAATGATCAACGCGCCGCCCGGAACTATCACTTCATAGCCCCGATAGAGGTGCAAACCAATGACAAAGAAGGAGAGAAGCATGTAGGTCAGAGGCCCAGTACACGTCAGAATGAGAGAGCGCAGACTTGCTTCCAGCCCGGCAACGGTTACATAGCCACCTAGCGGTAATATTCTTAAAGTGAAGTGAGTGTTTCCTAGTGTGAATCCAGCGAGCTTGGGACCGTACCCTATCGAAAACTCATTGATGCGATAGCCTAAAACCTTAGCAGCAAAGACGTACCCAAAGTTGTAGACGCCAACAGCCCATATCATTAAAAAAAATAGAGCAAGTACCACCATTTCACTGCCTCAGACAAACCGCTACCGGTACACCCTAAGCGGTAATAACTAAGCGCTTGAGAACAGCTAGAAAACTGCGACAGACTCGTCGGATCCATGAAGGCTGTGACGGGAGAGGAATCCTTAGCGTCCGGCACAGTCGAGTTGCGTGTCGACGACGGCGACGAGAATAAACTCTATTCCTGTCCACGGCTATGGTTACAAGGAGCCTGGCGAACTCCTCATCAGCCTGTTCATTTGAAAGATACCAATCCTTCAAGAGATCCATTGCGGCTAAAGCAGATATATCATCGTCCGGGTTCTCCGCTTTGCGCAAGAGCTTGACAACACCCTCAGATGAAATCGCCTTTGGGTCTAACTCAGCTGCTATCAGCGGATCATCAAGTTGCTCTAGCATCTCGTCCTCAGTCATGTACGAGGAATTACCTACTGCCCGACTCACAGCATCGACGGCATGCGTCAAGAATGCCTTTCGCGGATCTTGATCATCGCCTTTAACTCTGCCGAGAAGACCAATTAGTTCACCTCGGACTTTATTCATGGCACCACGTGCGAGCAAATATCTGAGAACTACGATTACGTTTGGCAATTCATTGTCTTGCAGACGCGCCTTGAGCCCTGCGAATTGCTTCATGTGCCAGCGTAATAGCAGCGCGGGCGAAACAAACAAATAGGCGAGACTCAGACAGATCGAAACTCCTTGTAGGAATACTGATCTTGGGGCTCTCGGGTTAGCGAGCAAGAAGTACGCGAGGAACGGTATTGTAAGAAACCAGAGACCAAAGAGAACAATGAGAATGCGAGAAAGCCGAGTGGCCCACTGGTCAGTCTGCTGAATAAATTGATCGATTGTTCTGGCAAGTAATTTCTTCTCAAGCTCAGGCTCGAGGACGTTAGCCAGAACATAGGCGGAAAGGCATTGATCATCCTCAATCTTTTTCAGCAGCTCAAGCAGCCTATCCCGTTCGAGAATACCGGCCATGATTACGAGTGCCTCGTGCAAAAGTCTATCGGTGACATATTCATTTAGTCTCCAGAGATAACCCATCCAGCAAGCAGCAAAGTACTGTTGCACTGAATGGTGTTCAAAACGGCACGCATAATCGGTGATTACTATGTCGCAGCCTTCGCATTCAATGGTGCGTACCTCTGACCTGTTTTGCAACCTAACTAGAATGCCATTACTGAAAACCTGATCCATCAATGTTTCCACAGTGAGCTTGGAGTGATAAGATCGCACTGTTTTCGAAGCAATGTTCAGCGCGTGCGTGTAAGCAAAGAATGGGCTGACCTTGGTTGTCTCAAAAGCTAATTGACTCAAAAAGGTTTCCACGACAAATATGTACCGCTGATCAAATTCCTGTAGCTTCCTGTTCGCGCAAGACTTCAGAATTGCCCCCTTGGACCCTATGACACGCTCAGTTCTACGGCCTGCTTTCATTTCGTCCTGACACCACTCGATAAAACAATTGAGGTGTTGAGGATTTGAAAGTAGTTGTCGAAATTTCGCGCCTCCCTGTCTAAGAACCTCAGATGCTGTGCTCTCGCCCAGGCTCTTAGATAGCTCCTGTTTGATGGCCTGGGCTTCAAGTGGCAGAATCTCGGCAAGATCCCACCCTTGTCTGCTGAAATAGTTCGTAAAATTATAAAGCCGCGAAGTAACGGCGATCTTGAGTTTCTTGTGCTTGCCTATAGCAATTAGCTGTTGTTCCAAACTGAACAGCTCTTTTACGCACTCAAGCTGATAGTCTCTTGGCAGTTCATTGAGACCATCTAGCAAGAGAATTACCTGACATTTGTCGAGAATGCCGGCGAAGGTAAGCAGTGGATTATCGGTTTGCGACAAGGGCGCCAGTTTCCCGATAATCGTGTTTATCAATGTATTTCGTGGGTACGGGACACAGATGACAGAGTCGCCTATCGGGCCGAGTAAACCTAACTCAATATAGAGCGGCACTTCTGGAGAAACTAATTGCTTTGGCGATACGTTCAATGTCGCTTTCAAGGCGAGGCAAAGCGATTTCAAGGTCTTGAGCATAAAAACCGTTTTGCTGCTACCCGGAGAGCCCGTAATAACTAAGCGAGGGTGCTCTTCAAGAACCTGAAATAGTGAGGTTTGTTGAGAGTTACACTTTGCTATCAACTGCAGTTGAAAACGGTCCAACTCTCTAAGACGTTCCCATTCCAACATGTTCTCAGCGTAGACATGGATTTGATCAAGAAGCGCTGCATCTTGTGACTGAAACTGTCGCTTTGTATAGCCCGTTTCCTTTAACTGCTTAGTTTGCGCGCTCCTATCAAACGTCAGGTTGCCCGAAGGGGGTGGTTCTGCGCTCGCAAGTGAGAAGATCGCGCCGACCAATTTATTGAATTGCATGCTGTCGGCAATTTGATCCGCCTTAACCTTACGAAAATCTATGGCCTTCGTGGCAATGAAATGTCCTGGAAGTGCGCAGGCTGTGCCATTCAAGCTTCCAGAGCGAATCACCGGAATAAACTTTTCACGTGGAGTCCCATAAAGCAATTGGCCTGAAATAATCTGTTGCTCGTACCCTACTCCACCCTTTCTCTCATTTGACTTCTTTGCGTATTTAGGTGTGCAGATTACGAGCACGTAATCAGAATTGATTACTGACCGCTCCATAAACTCTGTAATACTTTGTCCAAGTTTAAGATGCCATTCGTCGAAAATCACATCGAGGCCTGAATGCCTGAGTTGTTCAGCGAGGCATAGCACCCAGTCTCTATGCACTTGGTTATCATAGGAATACGAAATGAAGACTTTAAACGGGACCCTGGTATCCATTCCAGCCTCCAACCGTGAGCAAGTCAGAGTGGCTCGCAGTGACGGGGCAAAGCGTATTCTGGCGAGCAAACAATGTCAATTAGGTAGCGCGCCGTTTACTTTAAGCCATCTACACTAAGGACTGGATGGCGGTCCAATGAATTGTGTGTTCGATCGATGTGATCACCAAAGTTTGATTATTTTCTGGAGGAGAACTTGGAGCGGGCGACGGGATTCGAACCCGCAACCCTCAGCTTGGGAAGCTGATGCGCTACCGTTGCGCCACACCCGCTCGCTAAGAAAATTGCAGGGTTCAAAGAGAGAGAAAAGAATTTACCCCTTTGTTTACCCCTCGTCAAACTTCTTCCCGCTTATTTACGCGAGGCTACTAACAATGTCCACCGTTGAAGAATCCGATGGGCAACGAAGTTCGGACCAGTGGGCAATGATTTGGCAGGAACTTGGGTTGGAGAAGACGTAGACGTGGCCTACGCCGGAAGCAGATACTTTGGAACTGTGCCGGGAGCGGACTTAAAATCCGTTGTCCGAAAGGACGTGCGGGTTCGACTCCCGTCCTTGGCACCATCTAATTTTCACCGTTTCAACCCGCGCGGTTCGTTTCTAATTTATCGCTTGTAGAATCCGGGATCTTGGCACGATGAGGCGAAGCATCGTCGACATACTGCCGATAGGAATTCGGCACTCCTGCTGAAATTGGATGTCCTTACCGTCCTCCACATAAGCCGGAATTCACAATCCAGCACCAATTGAAAGGATGAAGTCCGGCCGTATGTAATCGAGCCTCTTTGTGCACCTTCGTCCAACCAAGTTGCTCGCTCAAGTTAATACCACCATCGTCCTCGTTCTTAGAAAACTCACATCAAGCGCTGTCGTCAAAGCCATTTGATGCGCGCAAAAATCATGAATCAAATTCGCGTTCCTAACCAAATACCAAGTAATCTCGTGAAGCCAAAGCTCAGATAACAGGACGATTAACGCTCGTTAAAAACCTCAAGGCTCAAGCTCAAGTATTCCTCAACTTCAAAAAGATATGATGCACTTGTCAATTCAGCACTTGACTCAACCCCCCTTGGCATCGCTGTTCGGCGCAACTTTGCCACGCATGACTCGTCGTTTCGAGGAGGCAGCATCATGAGATTCAGCACCCAAAGTCCAGCTTCAATGCATCGAGCGTCTCATAAAACTGCTAGTGACAGGGAAAGCGGAACGAGAAACAGTTTTAAGACCTCGCTCGTCAAGTTAGGTGGTTATACAGTTCTAAGCGCGGTCGTGGTCAGCGCGATCTTAGCCTTGAGCTTTCTATTTGCACCATTGCCTGTGTCGCGGGCCGCTAATCCTACGTCGGGTGACATCAGTCCGTCGGGCCCAGTACTGCCCTTCACAGGGAGCTGGGATGGTACGGCGACTGGCCCTTCGTCTGCCGGCGAGGACACATGTGTAGAAGGGGTTAATTGCGACACTTTTACATTGAATGTTTTGGCGGGTACCTGGACCGGCAAACAGATCGCTATAAAAATCACTTGGACAATTCCGGCCAACGATTATGATCTTTATGTCCGCTACGACGCTAACAATGACGGCATGCTGGACCCCGGTGATCCGATAGTGGGCTCATCAGGAGACGGGGCTCCTGAAACGGAAGAAGCCACGGCGATCGATCCGAGTTCGACCGGCACCGGTAGATATTTTGTACACACAGTCTATTTCTCCGTCACACCGCTGGTCGACCAATATCACGGAACCGCTACCGTGGAGAATAAGCCAGCGTCACGCAACGCAACCTATCTGAAAGGCGGAATCGCGTTCAGCCCCAACGTCACCGTTAAGGCCCCGGTTGCGGGACGCGATGGTGAGCCGAGCAGCAGAACCGACAAGTTCGGTAATCACTATGTCTCGGGAATTCGCGGCGTTCCCGCAGGTGTCGATCTCTGGTATTTCGACTTGCGGCCGGGCAGCACTGCCTACGATCCGCTGATGCGCCATCCGGTTTATCGTGGGCAGCCGGATTCGTTTACGATGGATGAGGCAACGTCCGTCGGCGCCGATGGTGGTGGCGACGTTGATCTTGCAGTCGGGATGAATGGACTGGATCCGCCGACTCTCGCCTTCTCAAGCCTGGTAGCTGCCAATATCTCGACGGGTAAATCGACCAATCGAGGGCAAACTTTCACACTGAATCCCTTGGGTAATGCGACCGGTGGCGCGCCAGGAGATGATCGGCAATGGCTTGAGTTCCACGGCAGTACCAATGTGTACCTCTATTACCGAACACTAGCGCCCGCCGTGACCATGATCCAACGATCGATTGATGGCGGCCTGACATACGGGCCTGCGCAAACTGCCGGTGCTATCGGGCAGGCTGGGTACATCGACGTTCATCAGGCCACCGGAACCGTCTACATTAGCGGCAGCACCGGTCAGGTCTGTCACAGCACCCTCACTCTGCCAACCGGAGAGGCCGCCGTCTACTCATGTCACCAGGCGGCGCCAGAACCGGGTGTTGCGAACATCTTCTTCCCTGTTAAGGTGGCCGACGACGGAACGCCCAACGGAACGGTATACGTCGCATACTCCGATGGCCACGACATCTACCTGCGACACTCAACTGACAAGGGAGTTACCTGGAGTAATCGGGTTCGCGTTAGTGACGGCACGGACACTAAGACAAGTCTGCTCCCATGGCTTGAGACCGGGCCGACGCCTGGTTCAGTGGGTATAGCCTGGTACGGAACCACTGAGTTGACTAACAATGACAACGCGAACTGGCAGGTCTTTTTTGCGCAGAGCTTCAACGCCACGGCAGTTTCGCCAAGCTTCCGTCAGGTGGTAGCTAGTGATCACTTCATTCACGGCAGCAATATCTCCCTGGGAGGTACTCTTGGGACTGCGAATCGGAATTTACTCGACTACTTCCAGATTTCGTTTGATCCCAAGGGCGCAGCCGTAATCGACTACACGGACGACCATAATGACTTTGATGGTCACACCTTTGTCACCCGGCAAATTAGTGGCAAGGGCATCAACGGGACCACGGTACCGGTGCCAGTAGAGGGGCCAGGACCGTTTAGTCCGGGTTTGTCACCTCCGCCTCCGCAACCTGGTCCAGGTGGAGAACAGGTTACCGACTTCGCCCAGGATGTGGCGATAGGTCTACTGGGTGTGGTTCCCGCAAATGATCCACTAGACATTCTTTCGATCAAGTATTCGTGCGAGGACTCCACGTCAGGATCAATGCTGGTTGCCACGATGAAGGTTTCGGACCTTTTGGCCCAGCCGCTGTCAAACTGGCGTATGAACTTCACTGCCAATGCGCCTAACAGCACACTGAGCCCGACCGGAGACTATACGTTTGGCCTGTCAGATCGCGGTGACCAGTTCTTCGTGCGCGCCTCGACTGATGCGTCAGGCGCTCCAACGTATTCCTATGGCACGGCTGTCAGAAATTCCGATGGCTCGTTGACCTACACAACGCGTGGAGCAGCTGATTTTGGTTCGTTTGATTCCCTGACCGATACAATCACTGTCAAAGTATTGGTTAGCAAACTGAACCCATTTGTCACTCACGGGCCGCCGATTGGTGCGGGTTCAGTGTTGGTTGGTTTGCGCGGGCAAGCCTTCACGTCTAATGTTAACGCAAAGGAGGATTTGACGCGTGGGGGTACGCAGTACACCTTTGGAAGCTGCCCGAATGGGCCGCCACCACCACCACCGCCTCCGCCCCCGCCGCCAGGGCCCGCCACGAAAGTGACTGGAGGCGGCAGCATCGCTGTCAAGGTTGTTAGCTTTGGATTCAACGCCAATATGACGTTGAGTGGCCACCTAAATTATCAGGACAAGGAACAGGGGCTCCACCTGGTTTCGACACAAATACTTACTTTTGTCGAGACTGGACCGAACGAGGTCACATTCAGCGGTACGGGGACGATAGGTAGGGATCCGGTGAACTTCGAGGTAACGGTTCGTGACAACGGCGAGCCTGGAAGAAATAACGACTTCTTCCGAATCGAGATCACTGGCACCCACATGTCCACCCGGGCCGGGAATTTGACCCAGGGCAATATCCAAATTCATCGCTAACGAAGATGAAATTGTAACGATGAAATGCTGTTCCCAAACTCGGCAGGCCGGCCCTCTCGCAGGGCCGGTCCTGCTTTTTTTTCTAACACTCGTGCTCACCTTTTCCTCTGCCGCGATTTTCGCCCAACCACGAGAAAAACCGCGTGTCATTAATTCCATCCTCGGCATTCGGATTGGAACTACTCTCGATCGCGCACGCGCAAAGCTTGATCGATACAGCCTGCGTGAATCGCAGAATGCGCGCGAAGAACGGGAAGACGAAAGCGAAGAGAGTGAAGAAAGCGAAGAGAGTGAAGGCGGCCGAAAAATGGCATGGACTTTGAAGTCAACCGACTATTCGAATGTTGCGTTGAAGGTTGATCGAAGAAGTCGGGTCGTCTGGATTACCGGATTTCTGCGTCCGGGAAGAGAGAAGCCTTTTGCAGAATTGGGAAGTCTCTCTTCCGCTATCGGATTAACTGACTCACGCGCGGTCTGGAACGTTGTCACCTCGAATGGTACCTATCGTCTCATCGCCAAGGGTCAGAGTGGCAAAGCACGCGTTATCTCACTAATCTCCCTGACGTCTTCCCGAAAGTAAAAGCACAGCAATAGCATTAACGTCGCACTTATCGAAAAGCGCGACCAACATCGATAAGTGGACGTCGCTTTCGTCGGATCTATTTGACTCATGTTGTCGAGGATGAACCTGGAACGTTGAATCATTCCGGCGGTAATGAGGTTTCCGGCGCAAAACAGAGCTATACTCATCCGCACATAGTCTCTGTAGCCCTACGGGCGTCCGTTGGCGCCGCCGCGACGAGTCTTGAGCGCCTTCGCCTCGCCTTGCCGCTTCCTATCCTCAGTCTCGCGACAATCGGCCAGCAACTATCGAAAAAAGGAAGTCGTCACTATGTTCACCATAATAGGGATCAGTAAATCCTGATGAAACGACACAAACGAAATCCTTCGCATAGGCGATTAGATCATCAAATCCTCGCCATGTGGTGCGATTACACGCCGAGGTCCTTCGGATCAACGATTTCGGCTCGATCCAATTCCTCTTCCAACTTGACCAGATTTTCCTGGTCAACCTCGCCATTGCGCTCCCTTGTATCTTCGATCAACCAACTAAGACTCTCATGATCGCGTGTTGTGATATAAATGTCTGATGCCTTTTGGCTCATATTTTTCACCTGTAGTATCCCAGAACCACAAATTGGCTATATAATTCTGGGCTGCTAACCTCATAACACTCTCTGCGAGGTTTCCCGGAGCTCGGTTTCATCATTCTGCCTGCACCTTCGGAATCACTAACATCGAATGCTGTGTGGGCCTCTTGTTACTGGGAGGAAAAGGATCATGAAGACTTCATCACATGTTCGTGGGAAGACGAAACGAAGCCAGAAAAGGATAGTAAGAAAAAAAGAAAAGAAGGAAGAGGAAAAAGAGACGAACATTGACGGGCAGATAAGTATTCCGTCTCATATTCTCGAAGCAATCGGTAAAGGCGAGTGCACGCTATTTCTCGGCGCGGGAGCGTCCCGCACAACAGGTTCACCTACAGGTGAGGGATTAAGCGATCTGATCACGGATAAGTTTCTCGGTTATCCTGACTGGAAACCAAAAGGCGGAACTTCCCTGGCGAGAGACTGGGGACTAAATCTAGGCAGCGCAGCTTCCTTAGCATCTGCGCAAGGCATAGGTCGAGGTAGTATTCTAACTTTTGTAAAGGAGAAACTTTCCAAAATCAGTCCGTCGCCGGCTCATTTAAAGATCCCGTGGTTTCGTTGGCGAGCTATCGTCACCACCAATTATGATCGATTGGTCGAAAGGGCGTACGAGAGAGAAACCCGTGCAGTGCAGGATTTGATACCAGTTCTCACGGACGAACTCTTGCCGGAGATGGGTGGCACAGGCTCCGACAAGATTCCTTTGCTTAAGCCACACGGGAGTATTGAGCCGGAACAGAGTATGGCGCTAAGCCTGGAGGATATTTACCAGGCCAAAGAGAAACGCCGGCTTCTGTTTACCTATATCGAAGTGCTACACCTCCTGGGGCCGGTGATCTATATCGGATATTCATTCAAGGATGTTCACATTCTGGATATGATCTATGACATCACGAGCAGACTTGGGCCGTACCGCAAGCCGATTTTATTTGTAACTCGTCAGCCTGATTCGGCTCGGGCAGACAAGGAGCGCAATTGGATCCAAGGACCTTTAAAGGGCACCTATCGAGCGGATGGATTTGGAAACTTCATGTCTGCCCTTTCTAAACAGGTGACTCCCGCGATCATTCCATCAATGATTGTTAGTCAAATGGCCCCGTGTCGGACAATGACTTTCGTCAGTGGGGGATATGTTTCTGACACGACGTATGTCGATAAAGGCGTATGGGAGTATCGGCTAACTTATTCAATCAATCACCCTGAAGGTTACGCGGGAGTAATATTTGAACGAAAAGGTCAAACTGACATCAGCCACTTCGGTAAGGTCACATTTGAGTTGAACATCCCCAAAGAACCACGAAAGAAGGATTCATTGGAAGTAAAGCTGGAGAGTCCAACCAGTATGTGCATCCTTCCGCTTAAGATAAGAGGATTAAGAGGGAAAGGGTGGCAACGGGTCACTATCCCTTTCAGAAAGCAAATTGCTCCCGAGACACGGTTAAATCGCGTTGTTCTGGCCGATAGCGGTGAGCGAGCAACTTTAGGTCGCGAATATAAGATTGGACTGCGAAAGATAAACTTCGTATGACGCCTGCTTGATGGCCGCTTTTTGTGGCTTTGGGGTGACTCAAAGTGACATACTCGATTTGCCGAGAGCAGTTCCCGTGGTCCCGTTGTGAAATTATGGCGAGGTAGGAGATTAAATGAAATGAACACCACCAAATTTCTCGCCAAGTGGAAAACGCATCTGACCTTTGCCTGCGTCGTCCCTTTGGTCGTTGCCTTTAACAGCGCAATCAACATTGCAGACGGCCGGGGCTTGCAATCTGCGATATTGAACGCGCTCGGCCAAATTACTCCGATGGAATACGCCATGGTGGCGCGCTAGTTTGGTATGCCTGCGCCTTTCGGCGTACAGACGACGACTGGGTCAGCTCACTGACTACTCTCAATCTTGGTCGTTCCACTCGGTAGTGCTCGAAAGATCTCGAAAGACATAGTGACATCAACCACGGTTCCTGGTGACGCAACCGGCGGCATCGATGGCTGGGTGTCTTTAGAGGTGTCGCTGCGACTCGCGTACGATGCGGCATCCTCTATCAGAGAGGCTGTTCAACTCCACGCTCGGGCAGAAACGAGCAAACCTTTTCATCAAGATTCCCGAGTGAGAGTAGCTACTAACAGCGGCTTGTTGCCGCGTTTGCAATAGCCCAAAGGAGTCCTAGTATGAATCTCATTGTCAGTCTCCATTCTGTACACGAATAGACCAAGTAACTTTCCGCTCGTGCTTTGATTTGTTCTGTTGAATCGTAGGTCAAACAGATCGCCCGCAGTTGAAAGGCTGTGATCCTTTGCGGTGCAAGTCAGGCGGCTATGTTCAGAGAATCCAGATTCTTTCGTTCTCAAGAGAAACCCACATCCGTGCGGCTTACAGTGAGATCGATATACCATGCTCAAGGGAGAGTAAAGATGGGGCTAAGATGGTGGCGGGACGTGTTGATCCTAGGCCAGCCGAAGCGATACCTTGACGACCGCTAGGCGCGTAAATACTGGCTTGTATCGTTTGGTAAGATTACGTAGCATCGCAGTCACGGGACTTAAAATCCGTTGTCCGAAGGACGTGCGGGTTCGATTCCCGCCCTCGGCACCATTCTCGTCTCACTCATTTGGTATCTACGACTCTACTTTCCTGAGGTCTATAGCTAAGTAGGGATTGGGTATCGCTCACTCGAACCATATGGAAAAGCTGTTTGACGACTGTCATGGAGTAGAACCAACAAATCCGTGGCAACGGCGCAATGCGCTTTTCGAAGAAACTGGAGTAGACGCAGGACTAGAGCCGCAATCCTCTCATTTGGGAAGCTGATGCGCTACCGTTGTGCCACACCCGCTCGAAAGGTGAGAAGAAGATAGTTAAGGATCCGATCCGTGTCAATCCGCGTGAATCCGCGGCTGAATATAACTCGCGATTAGATCATTCCACCGGCCCTGTGATTTCAATATCAATTCGATGACTTCACGCACCGCACCGAAACCGCCGGCAGCATTCGTTACATAATGCGCGTGTTCGCGCGTCTCTGGGGCGGCGTCTGCGACGGCTATAGCGAGACCGGACTGCAACATCAGCGGTATGTCGTTGAGGTCGTCGCCGATGTAGGCCACTTCGAGATTCTCTATTCCCGCCTGTTCCAAAATTTCCGCAAACGCTTTCTGCTTGTCTTCACATCCCTGTATGACGAACGACATGCCCAACACGGCGGCCCGTTTCTGCACTGCGGTAGAAGTTCGTCCGGAGATGATTCCCGACCGCAACCCAGCGCGATGTAAAAGGTCGATTCCGAGCCCGTCGCGTGTGTGAAAACCTTTTTGCTCTTCGCCGTTTTCAAATATCCAGACGCGCCCGTCAGTCAACACTCCATCACAATCCATTAGGAGCAACTTGATGCGGGCGGCACGTTTTTGAACTTCGGAGGTCATCGCACTTCAAAAAGTTCGATCCCGGAAAGTTTCCAGCCCGAAGGTGTTCGCACAAGCATCAGTACAGCCGTGCCCGAACCAACCGTGCCGAGTTTCTTCGCGTTGATTTGCACGTCCGCGGCGATCAGATTCGGATTGATCTGCTCGGTACGCACAACCTTAGTATCCCAGAGCTCGGTGCCAATGCTCGCATTGATGAACTTCACGAGCTCACCCGAAACGATGCGAGCTTCCAGATCTGCTTTCTTATTAGTTATGACTGCCTGCGAGAGTTGAGTAACGAACGCTCTCGCAGTTTCATCAACGGGTGGTGCACTGTTCGCAGCTGCTTCAGCGCGGAGACGCGCCAAGCGTGCCGTCAAAGAGGAAGGATAGTCACGACTCGCAATCACTGCATCGGTGAATCGCTTTGCCGCTTCGGCGGGTTGATTACGCTTCATCGCAATTTCACCAAGGCCGATGTTGGCCCATGCGAGTGTTGCCGTGAGCGGAAGCAGCTCTTCAAGCGCGGCACGGAAGAGCTTCTCAGCCTCTTCATTCCTGTTCTGGCCGAGCAGCGCCCGTGCAAGAATGATTTGCGCATCCTGGAATCGAGGCGCACCGGCAAGCATAGCGCGCGCAGTCGCCTCAGCTTTGGCAAAGTCCTGGGCGCCTAACTGCAAATAAGCTTCATTCAGCGCCTGCGAAAGTTCCTTGCCACGCGGCATCACGTCATTGCCGTAGTCGAGTTGTGGATAAAGCTTGTCCGGGTCAACTTCAACACGAACTACTTTCGCCGGCGTCTTGAAAACTGCTTCACCAAAATTCTTCGCGGGCACAGTTGCCTCTGCCCTCACTTCCTGACCCGAGTCAGTGGTACCCACAACCGTGACCATCACGTCAATCGAGCCGAGATTGCGCAATGCTGAAACCCAATCCGCGCCACGTTGTTGTGGTAAGCCGACCATGAGATCGGTATCGATTACCTGATCGAGTTGCTGGTCCAACAGTGCCTTGAGACTCTCGCCGCCACGAGCGACGAGTGCTTCACGCAAACCAGGCAGATTAATACCGTTGGGATCAGTCTTGCCCGACTGTAAAGCTGTGCGAATCACGGTCATCAACGCGTCGCGACCCAAACGTCGCTCGACGATGCGCCAGAACATCGCGCCCCGATTCGGCACGGAGTTGAAGTAAGTGCTGTCTAGCTGGCTTGAACGTGCAAGCGGAGCATCGCGCTGAGCGACGGATATATAAGCCAAACGCTGGCGGTAGAACTCTGATTTAACAGCGTCCGCTCCAAAGTGTTTTTCGAGAAACTGCGTTGCGAGATAACGCACGAGAGCCTCGCGCAAAACGCCGCCGCCTTCGCCCTGAACTGCTGTTTGCCCTCCGATCCATAACCGCGCGACTGCTTCAGCAACAGAGAGCGCCGTCGCTGCGTCGATCTTCGGCAAGCGCAAAGTGTCTGCGTCGAAGAGTACCGTGCCGGCATCACTGAATCCCGCGCCTCTCCGAACTGCAACGAGACGGACCGGAACATCAGGCGCCGGACCGAGTGGCGTCGCGTAAAAGTTTCGCGCCATCCCGGCAAACGCAATGAGAGCCTCAGCTCGCTTTCGTTCCTCTGCGCCAGCTCCCTTCTCGAGTAATAAGGTGATGCCTTTGCCGTCGGCGGCACCGTCCAGTTTGTCCCAGTCGCCTTGCACAAAGAAAGGTTGTCCGTGCAACGGCTGTTCAAACATAACCGATCCTGCTGGTCCAGCTTTCTCGACTCCGGAAGAGATCGCGTTTGGAATGTTGACCGTTAACTTGAATGGCGCGGAGTCGGCGCCACGCACCGAATACGGACTGTTCGGCATCGGGTACCAAAACGCGAGTGGCAGAAACTGTGTGGCGATCGGACTGATTGCTGTAAGACCGGTGTTGCTCTCGACGGCAAGCGTATACGTCACCGTAGCTGAGACAGTGGAGTTCGAAGTTACGGGCGACGGCAATGAAATCTCGATGCGCTGAAGATCTCCGCGTGGTTCCTGACCCGGTCTGAAGTTCGCAGGATTGCCACCGACTGTTACCGATTTCACACTCGATTTTGAATTGAGACGAAGGGTCAGAGTTCGACCTGGACCACCGACGTTGGTCGCGTTGATTGTCGTCACCGCATTGAGCAAACGTGCGTCTTGCTGGACGTTAGCATTGATCTCAAACGATGTTACCTGCCATATCGGGGTGGCAGGCATTTGTGCCCTGACCTGGACTACAAGGCACAGAATGAACGTGAGTAGAAGAAGTGTTCTCATAATTAACGGATGAAATAGACTAACTAACGAACTAGCTGGTGAATGTCGCGCAACATCATCAACAGCGGCGCGAGCCGATCCAGCGGCAATGCATTCGGTCCGTCGGACAGCGCCTTCTCGGGACAATCGTGCACTTCCATGAAGACCGCATCAACACCGCACGCAACTCCTGCACGCGCCAGCGGTTCGATGTATTCGGATTGTCCACCCGTTGCATGACCAAGACCGCCCGGTAACTGCAATGAATGCGTGACGTCGAAAACTACCGGTACGCCAAACTCGCGCATGATCGGAAACGATCGCATATCAACCACGAGATTGTTGTAACCAAAACTCGCTCCTCGTTCAGTCAGCATGAACTTTTCACAACCAGCTTCGCGGGCTTTATCGACGATATTGCGCGCATCCTGTGGCGCCAGAAACTGGCCTTTCTTGACGTTGACTGCCTTTCCTGATTTGGCGGCCGCAACGATCAGATCTGTTTGCCGGGAGAGAAATGCAGGTATCTGCAACACATCGACAACTGCCGCGACCTGCTCTACCTGAGAAACATCGTGGACGTCGGTCAGCACCGGAACACCGACCTCTTCTCTGACTCGTTGCAACACTTCGAGACCGGCTTCCATACCCAAACCGCGGAAGCTTTTGATCGACGATCTGTTTGCTTTATCGAAAGAGGACTTGAATACGTAGTCGAGACCTGCTGCCTGCGCGCGGTCGCGACATTCGCGCGCCATCATCAAGGCATGTTCGGGAGATTCGACAACGCAAGGACCGGCAATGATCGTGAGCCGGCCGTCACCAAACGTAGCTTTACCAACGGAAAAGGACTTGGGCATAGTTATCAGGATTTTTTTCACGCGAAGGCGCAAAGACAGCAAAGGGACCTTCGGATTTCAGCGTCTTTGCGCCTTTGCGTGAAAACTAAATCCCGAGTATACGCTTGACCTTGTCCAGAAATGAACTGGGGCGAGGTGGTTCGTGATTTGAGGGAGCTTCCGTGGGCGTCTTTTCAGTAGGATCTCCACCTAAAACTTTGATTTCGTTTGAGCCCGAACTGAGCGCGCGTTTTTCGCGGAGACGCGAGATATCGACCACGAGCCGTCCCGAAGGCGATTCGACACCTGAATCACGCAACGCTTCAATATCCGGCGCACTTTTAATCGCGTGATGTTCAAGTCCGAGACGCTCTGCGGTATCGAGTAGTTCGCGTCGAAATTCAGCGGCATCTGACGGTCGATCAGAAGGTTGCTTCTCGAGCGCATGCAGAACGATGCGTTCGACGTCTTCAGGAATCGCGGCGACAACCTCGCGCGGCGAGTGCGGCGGGTTGTTGACATGCTTCTCCGCAATCTCTGCGGGAGTCGAACCTGAAAAAGGAACCATGCCGGTCAACATCTCATAGAGGATCACACCTAGACTGTAGACGTCTGTAGCGGGAGTCAATTCGCTGCCGTTGTGCTGCTCGGGAGACATGTAACGCGGTGTACCGATAACCGTGTTTGATTGGTCCATGGCACTGTCGTCATCGTCGTTGCCAGTGAAGAACTTCGCGATACCAAAGTCGAGCACTTTGACGACCGCAGGCTGATCGGCGCTTTGCGTGACAAGAATATTCGACGGCTTGAGATCGCGATGAATGATACCCGCCTGATGTGCCGCGGCTACGGCATCGGACGCCTGCAACATAATCGACGTCGCGCGGGCCGTTTCAAGTGGCGCTTCCCTACTGACAATTTCTCGAAGCGTGCGACCTTCGAGCAACTCCATCACGATGTAGACCCAACCTTCGGCAGTGTGTCCGAAGTCGGTCACTGAAACAGCATTCGAATGACGCAATGCCACCGCCGCACGCGCCTCTGTGAGAAGTCGAAGTCGCGCCGCTTCGTCTTCAGAGAAACGTTGATGCAGAAACTTGATCGCGACGGGACGGTCCATCGACAGATGCCGTGCACGATACACTTTTCCCATGCCGCCTGAACCGAGTCGTTCCTCAACGTAATATTTCTCGTCGAGCGTACGGCCTACGAGCGGATCCGTTGCCGGTAATGTGGTAGACACATCTGTCATTACATGAAGTGAGGTACTTCTGGGCAGTTTATCTTGTAAATCCTGTTAACCTTGTGAATCCTGTAAACAATATGGACAGGATTAACAAGATTTTCAGGATTTACATGATGAGTGGTCCTGTTAATCTCCACTTGTGGCGGTCAGTCTTTCGTGCACCACCAGATCGACTTCTCCATTCTTCTCCATTGAGGTCTCAGAGTGCAACCGATTTTCGTATGCCGCACGAACAAATGATGCAAACAAGGGATGAGCATTCAGTGGTTGCGACTTGTATTCCGGGTGAAACTGGCAACCCACAAACCACGGATGCACGTCGCGCGAGATCTCAATCATCTCCACAAACTTGCCGTCAGGCGAGACACCGCTGAACACTAATCCTTCCTTCTCGAGCCGTTGCCGAAACTCCGGATTGAATTCATAACGATGGCGATGACGCTCGCTGATCTCGTCCGCGCCACCATAAACGTCCTGGACCAACGAGCCCGGAGCCAACCGGCAAGGCCAGGCGCCAAGTCGCATTGTACCGCCTAACTCTTCAACTCCTACCAGATCTCTCAGCTTAAAAATAACAGGATGCGGCGTTTCGAGGTCGAACTCAGTCGAGTCTGCTTCTTTCAGTTCACAAACGTTACGCGCGTACTCGATACAAGCGGTTTGCATTCCAAGGCAGATGCCAAAGTATGGCGTGCGTGATTTGCGCGCGTAACAGATCGCGCGAATCATTCCCGCCACGCCGCGTTTGCCGAATCCTCCCGGAACGAGGATCGCGTCGAAGTCGCGCAAGCGATCTTCATAATCGTCGTCCATCAACTCTTCCGACTCGATCCACTTCACATCGACTCGGAGATTGTTTGCGACACCGCCGTGCGTCAGCGCTTCGCGCAGCGACTTGTACGAGTCTTCCAGCTCGACATACTTCCCGACGATGGCGATCGACGCTTCTCCTCCCGAAGGCTCGCGAATCGTCGAGACCAAGTTTCTCCATTCGGTGAGATCGGCTTGTGGCGCCTGTAATTCGAGTCCTAACAGCGAGACGATCAAGTCATCAAGGCCCTGTTCGTGAAACGCGAGTGGAACCTCGTAGATGGTGTCGACGTCCTGGGCACTGATGACAGCGGGCTCTTTCACGTTACAGAAGAGGGCGATCTTGCTCCGCAGCTCGCGTGATAGCGGTTTTTCCGAACGGCAAAGAAGGATGTCGGGCGCAATACCAATCTCGCGCAAGTCGCGCACGGAGTGTTGTGTGGGCTTCGTTTTTAGTTCGCCGGCTGCAGCGATGTACGGCACGAGCGTCACGTGAATAAAGAGCGCGTTGCCGGCGCCTTCTTCGTTACCCATCTGGCGAATGGCTTCGAGAAAAGGCAGTGACTCGATGTCGCCGACGGTGCCGCCGATCTCGACAATGATCACGTCAGGCTTGTCGTTCTCGGCAACTTTGCGAACAGCGTCCTTGATCTCGTTGGTGATGTGCGGAATCACTTGGATAGTCTTGCCGAGATAATCGCCGCGTCGTTCCTTCTCGATGACTGAAAGGTATATTCGCCCGGTGGTCCAGTTGTTAGCTTGCGAGAGATGCGCGTGTGTGAAGCGTTCGTAGTGGCCCAGATCGAGGTCTGTTTCGGCGCCGTCGTCAGTGACAAAAACCTCACCGTGTTGAAATGGCGACATCGTGCCCGGATCGACGTTGATGTATGGATCGAGTTTGATCAACGCCACGCGCAGTCCGCGACTCTCGAGCAAACATCCGATCGATGATGCGGCCAGGCCTTTGCCGAGGCTGGAAACCACACCACCAGTAACGAAGATATATTTAGGCATCGCGTTCTCCATTGGTTACCTTCTGATCGCTGTCATCGCCAGCCTCCGGCGGATCTCCGGATTCCTGTTCTCCGTCAAAACGTCCCGCCCGCAAATCTTCCTGTACTTCGACTGCTTTTTGCATCGCCGGATCGAGTGCCTTTTGTATGCCAACCAGTCCGGCGCCAAGCAGGCCTGGTCCTTCCTGTGCGCGTCGTTCGAATTCTTCTACCGAGACATCGTACGGCTTGCTAAGACGCGACAAGGCAAAGACCCCGCACAAAACGAGAAACGCGATAATGCCTAATCCGATCCAGTCGTTCATGTTGTTGCACCTACCAACTCTCTGACCCGTTCGAGATCTTCAGCAGTATCCACACCCGTAGAGCTCGAACAGGCCTCAACCACCTTGATATTTACTCCATGTTCCAACGCACGCAATTGTTCTAGGGCTTCAATCTGCTCGAGTCGAGATGGTGGCCACTTCGTAAACTCAAGCAGCACATTTCGTCGATAAACGTATAGGCCAGTGTGCTTCCGAAAATTTTTGAATAGCTCGGGCTCGCTCATCAATGCCGCTTCAGGTGAGCCATGTCTCTTGGCAGCATCGCGTGGATATGGCATTGGCGACCGTGAAAAGTAAACAGCCATTTCGTTCTCATTGAGAACAACTTTCACGAGATCCGGATTCAGCAGATCGTCGAGTGAATCAATTGGCTCCCATGTTGTTACGATCCCGGCGCCGTCTTGTTTCGAAATCTCCGCTGCCATCACATCGACTGCGCGCTCAATCGTCTCCGGCGAAATCAGCGGTTCGTCGCCCTGAACGTTAACAATAATTTGGGCATCGGAAATCTGAGCGGCAACTTCTGCAACTCGATCTGTTCCACTTGTGTGGTGCGTTGAAGTAAGAATGGCTTCAAAACCGCGCGACTGAACGGCGTCCGCGATTTGTTGGCTGTCAGTGGCAACAATCACGCGGTCCACATTGCGGGCCAGACGTGCGCGCTCTGCAACCCAGCAAACCATAGGTTTTCCCGCAATGTCGATTAAGGCTTTTCCTGGCAGACGGGTTGATGCGAGGCGGGCTGGAACGATGGCGACCGTGCGATTCACGGGGTAACAGCTTAGCTTGCAGCCACGAAAGCTGTCAATGAAGTTAGCCACAAAAGGCACATAAAGCACAAAAGGCACAAAACGATTCGAGAAAATCATTTTGTGCCTTATGTGCCTTTTGTGTTTTTTGTGGCTACTTCTTTCTCGTGGCTGCGGCTTTCTTCGCTGAACGCGAACGTGATGCAGCCGAACGTTTCTTTGCAGCGCTCCGGGCCTGGCGCGACAATGCTTCTTTCGAGGCTGCGCTGCGTCCTTCGCGCTTCAACGCTTTTCGCGTCGCTCGCGAGCGTGTTGCTGAAGGACGCTTGCGGCTCTTCGCACTGCGAGTGTCGCGCTTTGCCTGTTCTTTTGTCTCCTCTGAAGCGCCCTTCGAAGGTGGCAAATCTACACCCGCACGTCGCGCTTTCGAAAGTCCGATTGCAATTGCTTGCTTAGTGGACCGGGCACCGTGCTTACCCTCACGAATGTGCTCAATCTCTTCCTTCACGAATTCGCCCGCCTGTGTGCTCGGAGCCTTCCCTTCCCGTTTATCCTTCCGAGCTCGCTCAAGTGTCTCTTTTTCCGGCATGTACACCTTCCCCCTGACTTAGCTTAGTACGCAACCAAGAACCATTCAGATAAAAGGCAAGGTCCATACCTCGATATCATCCGTTTTCAATCCGCGCTGATCCGCGTCCCAAGATTTCCGTCACAAACGCGACCTCGCGGGTGTTATCACTCTGGAACCTGAAATCTCGAAATCACCGGAGGACCCAATGCCAAGAACTGTTTGGAACCGCTTTTTTATCGGTATGGCTTTAATTACGAGCGTCGCGTTGCTTATCTGGATCGCGGGCGCGAGTGTCGTCGCTCAAAACACCTACTCGGGTGAGTGGACGGCCACCGTTTCAACCAAAGAGAATTCCAAGATTCAGTTGAATCTCGAACGTAAAAGCGGAAAACACGGTCGAAATCAGATGGGGCAGAGTTTTGAGTTTTCCGACTTTCAGGGGTTGACTCGTGAGCAGGCTCTAAGCGGAGGTCCGGTCAACTTTAGTCTTGTGCGTGAAGCAGGAAGAATCGATATGGAGGGTAGTTTCCAGAATGGCAAAGGTTCCGGAACATTTCGGTTTACCGGCAATCTGAGTTTCATATCCGCGATGAAGAGTCGCGGTTTCGACTTTGAGTCGAATCCGGATGATGACGACCGCGATTCCGAGAGTCGCCTGTTTGCCGCTACCACGCTCAATGTCACCACCACACTTGCAGACGATCTCAACTCCGCGGGTTTCGGGAAACTTCAGGTCGAGGATCTTTTCAAAGCAGCGATTTTCAAGATCAATTCACAGTTCATGCGTGAGATGAAGGCAAGCGGGTTCCAGGACCTCGGGATGGAAGAACTGGTCAAAGCGAGGATCTTCAAGATTGATGCAGAGTTTGTCAGGCAAGTGAGTCAGATGGGTTTCGACAAGGAACCGTTTGAGAGTCTCGTGAAGATGCAGATTTTCAAAGTGACACCGGAGTTTGTCACAGAGATGCGCAACGAGGGCCTGAATGCTCTTCACATTGAGGATCTCGTGAAGCTGCGGATTTTCAAGATCGATACCAATTTCATTCGCGCTGCGAAAGCGGATGGTGTGGCACTTGAGGTAGAGCGTCTGGTGCAACGCAAGATTGGTGTGGCGCGAAGATAAGTAATTTCCCGCAAAGGCGCAAAGAACGCAAAGATCACTTTGTGTCTTTGCGCCTTTGCGGGAGACCTTCTTCCGTGACTCTATAAACGCATCGTCTGATCTCCCTTGATGATGTGTTCGGCACGTTCGACGGTCACGCTAGGTCCAAGCACGGAGCGAAAGAGATCGAGTTCAGTCGAGCAGAACCCCTGGCAAGCGTTTGCTGCAGCGCAGATCGGGCAGTGATTCTCAACCAGCAGAAAGCTTCCGTCCTCTTCTTTTCTGACCTCCGCCATGTAGCCTTCTTCAGTTCGAACCTTGGCGAGTTCGCGCAGTTTTCGCTCGATCGGATCTCCCGGTTTGATCCGCTTGCCGTAATCCGTTCGCTGTCGTGCGCAACGTGATGTCAACACGCGCTCAAGACCTTCTTCGCCAAACGCATCCTTGACTGAATCGATCAGCGCCACACTCAACTCGGCATAAGCTTCAGGAAACAGGCGATCTGCCTCACGTGTCAGTCGCCAGAACTTGGCGGGCCGGCCAATCGGCACCGGTCTTTCCTCGGCTACGACAAGCCCTTCACGCTGCAGTACATAGAGGTGTTGACGAACGGCCATTGCGGTCAGGCCGAGCCGCTCCGCCAGTTGCGCCGAGTCGATGGGACCCTCAGTTTTCAGAAGTTTTGTTATCGCTCGCCGCGTCTTTCGCTCGCCCGGTGCCTGCACTCGTGCACTCATGACACATTTCTAAAGAATTCTCTTTACAAAGTCAAGGCTTAGTAGTACGCTCTGACTTACTAAAGGTTTAGCTTTAGAAAGTGAGGGAGCGATGACAGATTCAGATCAGTTTAAGGGGCTGCGGGTCGCCATCACGGGGGGAACGTCGGGACTGGGTCTCGCACTCGTTCGTGAACTAACCAGCAGAGGCGCACACGTCGCCTTTGTTGCACGTACCCGCGAACGCGTCGACCAAGTGGCAAAGGAAAATCCGGGCGCGCATGGAATCGTGGCTGATGTCTCGAAAAAGGAAGATATCTACCCGATGGCGATTCAGATCACAGGCGAACTCGGCGGTCTCGATGTACTCATCAACAACGCTTCTTCTCTCGGTCCAACACCTCTAAAACTGCTCTCCGACACTGAGTGTGAAGACCTGGAAGAAGTGTTCGCTGCAAATCTCTTTGGTCCATTCCGTCTTACTAAAGCACTGATGGGAGCCCTCGCCGCTTCCGCTCGCGAAGGTCGCGGCGCAGTCGTTCTGAACGTCATCAGCGATGCAGGGATTAGCGCGTATCCACATTGGGGCGCGTATGGCGCCAGCAAAGCGGCGCTGCATCAATTGAGCCGGATCTGGAACGAAGAACACGAAGGCGAAGGCGTGAAGTTCCTTTCGCTCGATCCAGGCGACATGGATACGCCGATGTATCACGCTGCGATACCCGGTGCGGATCCAGCGACGTTAAAGCGTCCTGAGCAATCTGCGCATGAGTTCGTCGAGGCAATAGCAACAGCTTTACCACAAGTAACACAGGTGAGCAGGTAGTTATGTTAGCCGCCAGATCAGCAGTGCAGCGTCCTGCGGACGCAAAGCTTCTCGTAGTTGATGCGCAACGAAACATCATTCATGTGCCGCGCAGCGCGTTCGTGGAATTTCTACGCCCGAATGATCTCGTCATAGCAAACGATGCGGCAACGTTGCCTGCAAGTCTTACCGGCGTACATCAGCCAACCGGGCAACAGATCGAAGTGCGACTTGCAGGACGTCCTTCATTGGATGCGGGGGACGTCAATCGCTTTAGTGCCGTCGTCTTCGGTGAGGGCGACTTTCACACGCGCACTGAAGACAGACCCTTGCCGCCGCCATTGACTCCGGGCGACAAGTTACTACTTGGTCCATTGCAGGCCAACCTGGAAGAACTCCTTGGTCATCCACGACTCGTTTCCCTTCTCTTTCACGGCACTGCTGATGAAGTCTGGGCCGGACTCGCGAGTCACGGCAAACCGATTCAGTATTCACACCTGCAAACGTCGCTAGAGTTGTGGGATGTCTGGACCAAAGTAGCAGGCCTGCCAGTGGCTTTTGAGCCGCCTTCAGCTGGTTTCATTCTCGATTGGGAAGTGCTGTCGACGATTCGCAAACACGAAGCACGCTTCGCGACAGTCACGCATGCGGCAGGTATTTCGTCGACCGGCGATGACGATCTCGATCGATTACTGCCGTTTGACGAGCCGTATCACATTCCCGACACGACTGCGAAAGCCGTCGAGATCACACGCCAACGTGGCGGTCGTGTGATTGCTGTCGGCACTTCGGTCGTACGCGCACTCGAGGATGCGGCGACGGACGATGGTCATCTATGCGTCGGTGACGGAATGGCAAGAGGAAAGATTGGTCCAACGACTTGCTTGCGTGTGGTTGATGCGATTCTTTCAGGCACTCACGAACCGGGAACGAGTCACTACGAACTGCTGCGCGCTTTTCTCGAAGACTCAACCCTCGAACGCGCGACCGAGGAACTCACTACTCACGGATACAAGACTCATGAGTTCGGTGACTCCGTCTTGATCCTGTAAACTACCTCGCCATGAAAATACCCCGAAACCTTCTCGCGCTATTTCTATGCGTCGGTCTTTTTTGTAGTCCAGTTCTAACCCAGGTTAAGAACCCGATTCGCGAAGACAATATCCGCGCGGAACTTGGCTTTCTCGCCAGCGATGCGATGCAGGGGCGCGGCAGTGGCACTAACTTTGAGCGCATCGCCGCGGAATACATCGGTTCGCAGTTTCGTCAGTTCGGACTCGAGCCTGCCGGTGATACGGATAGCGCTGGAAACAAGAGCTTCGTGCAACGCGTACCGCTCGAATCAGCAAAGTTTGTCGAGCCTCCAACACTTACCGTCACTTCGGGCAGCAACACGCAGAAGTGGCAATTCGGTCGTGACTTTCTTGTTTCGGTCCTCAGGAGCCCAAAAATAAGCGGCGATCTACAAGTGGCGGGAGTTGGAGACAACTTCACGAAAGGCGCGGTCGTGGCTGTTAAGTTGCCCGAGGGAGCCAATCCGCAGCAAAGACAAGAGGTCGTGAGAAAGGCGTTTGGATCTGGAGTAGCGGCCCTTGTGTTGGCTGAAACGGAAGCCAATCGCAAGACGCGCGAATCCGGTGAGGCAAAGTTACCGACGCTCTCGCCCCGCATCGCCGGCGCAGATGCTAATTCTTCGTTTGTCTCAATCTCTCTCAAGAAAGACGCACTCGACACCCTCACTGCCATGCCAGCCGGCACGAAAGTCGAATTCGGCGGTGCGACTGAAAGTTCCGACTCAAGTGCAACCTGGAATGCCATTGGCGTTTTGAAAGGTTCTGATCCGCGTCTTGCCGCCGAAGTGATCATGCTCAGCGCTCACCTGGACCATCTCGGTGTTAACGAAACTCTTACCGGTGACAAGATCTTTAATGGTGCTGACGACGATGCCTCGGGTTGCGTGGCGGTGTTGGAGATGGCCCGCGTCCTCGCCTCAGGAAAACGACCGAAACGTACAATTTATTTCGTGTGCTTCGGCAGCGAAGAACGCGGCGGTTTTGGATCGCAATACTTCATCGCACATCCACCAGTGCCGCTGGAGCAAATAGTTGCTGATATCACGTTCGAAATGCTCGGACGTCCCGACGCCAAGGTTCCTCCGGGCACGTTGTGGTTGACGGGTTTCGAGCGATCAACACTCGGTCCCGAGCTGGCGCGGCAGGGCGCGTCGCTCGTCGCTGATCCGCACCCGGAGCAGAATTTCTTTCAGCGTTCCGACAACTACCCGCTCGCATTGCGCGGTGTGATTGCGCACACGATCTCCAGCTTTGGTCTGCACACCGATTATCATCGTGTCAGTGATGAAGTTAGCAAAATTGACTTTCCTTTCATGACGCGCTCACTCAATTCGCTGGTGAAGCCAATTCAATGGTTCGCCAACTCCGATTTCCGGCCCGCATGGCTGCCGGGAAAACAACCCACACGCTAAGCGATGAAACCTAAGTTCTTCAGTTCACCCGAAAAGTTCCGCGAGTGGCTTGAGCAAAACCACAACAGCACAAGTGAGTTGCTGTTGGGTTTCCACAAGAAGTCGTCGGGGAAAAAGAGCATCACTTATCCGGAAGCACTCGACGAGGCGCTCTGTTACGGTTGGATCGACGGTGTGCGCAAGAACCTGAACGAAACAAGCTATACGATTCGATTTACACCGCGAAAGGCGAGAAGCATTTGGAGTCTTGTTAACGTCAGGCATGTTGAGCGTCTAACAAAGGAAGGACGCATGCGACCGGCGGGAATTCAAGCGTACGAGCGTCGCGATCCGAAGCGCACCGGGATCTATGCATTTGAGAACAGACCGCGTGAGTTCTCTCCCGAGTTTGAGAAAGCTTTTCAAAAAAACAAGACTGCCTGGGCCTTCTTTGAGAAGCAGCCTCCGGGATACAAGAGAGTTATTGTGTTCTGGGTCATGGAGGCTAAAAAAGAGGAGACGCGGATGAAGCGTTTCAAGCAACTAGTTGAGCTTTCTGAGAAGGGGTTGCGGCTTGGTCTACTTCAACCCAAATCGAAGGACAATGCCTGATCTGCTTGTCAATCTGCTGAAGCTGCCTCCACGCGAAGATACCTCGGCGCGCGAATTTAACGTGCGCCGTGCACAGCCATGGGAGTTAACGTCGCTGCGCGCGTTTGTTACCGAAAACTTCTCTCAAAGCTGGGCGGACGAAATGTCTGTAGGTTTCGCGCGCCAGCCAATTTCAGTTTATGTGGCCACCATCGAACGCAAGCTCGTTGGATTTGCGGCCTACGAATGCACCCGGCGCGCATTCTTTGGTCCAACGGGAGTCGCGCCTGAGGCGCAAGGCAAAGGCATAGGCAAGGCTCTTTTGCTTGCCTCCCTCGGGAGCCTGCGAGAGATGGGATACGTCTACGCGATCATCGGCAACGCGGGTCCAGTCCGCTTTTATCAGAAGACGGTCGGTGCGATTATTATTCCTGACAGCGAACCCGGCATTTACACCGATTCGCTAAAGACGTAAAGCAATGAATACCGCAGAAGCAATTCCCGCAAAGCGACCGACTGGTCGCAACGCCGTTCCACCCGGACCCAAGGGCTCGTTAATCATGGGCGTGATGCGCGACTTTAATCGCGACACGCTCGGCTTTGTCACACGTTGTCGAGACTACGGCGACGTCGTTAACACAAGATTTCTGTGGGTTCATGCGTACTTTCTTTACAACCCCGACGATATAGAATCGCTGCTGACGACTAACGCGAAGAGCTACCGGAAAGCGCAGTCGTTGCGCTCGCCGTTCTTCTATCGCCTTGTCGGAAACGGTTTAGTGACCAGCGAGGGTGAATTCTGGCGGCGTCAGCGGCGTCTGGCGCAGCCGGCCTTTCATCGTCAACGTATCAGCTCGTATGGCGACGTGATGGTCCAATATGCTGAGCGCGCGATAGCGTCGTGGAAGAGTGGAGAAAAGCGGGATCTTGCGCGCGATATGACCCGTCTCACGCTCGAGATCGTCGTCAAAACACTCTTCAATTCGGACATCTCAAACGATGCCGATCACATTGGCGACATCCTCACGAGTCTGGTGAAACCGTTTGCCTCGCAGGCAACACTGAAATGGATTCTCGACAATCGTCTTCCCACTCCCGAACATCGCAGGTATTTCAACGCCGTCAGCGAAATCGACCGTATCGTGTTTCGCATCATTGCTGAACGTCGTGCGAGTGGTTACGACGAAGGCGACTTGTTGTCGATGTTGCTCCAGGCACAGGACGACGATGGGACTCAGATGAGTGATGCGCAGCTCCGCGACGAAGTGATGACATTGTTTCTGGCGGGTCATGAAACGACGGCACTCGCGTTGTCGTGGAGTTGGTACTTACTCGCAACTCATCCTGACATCGAGCGTAAGTTTCATGCTGAACTCGCCGAGGTTCTTGGCGGACGACTGCCAAACGTTTCAGATCTTCCAAAATTGAAATACACGGAGATGATTGCGAAAGAGACCATGCGCCTCTATCCGCCTGCGTATGCGGTCGGGCGCGAGGCGATCGAGGAAACGGAGATCGGCGGCTATCGCGTGCCGAAAGGAACACAGCTCTTTGCGTTTCAGTGGGTGACGCATCGCGATCCGCGTTACTTTGATGAGCCTGACGAGTTCAAACCGGAACGCTGGGAAAATAGTGAGCAGATCCCGAAGTATGCTTACTTCCCTTTCGGCGCCGGACCACGGCAGTGTATCGGGAACTACTTCGCGATGATGGAGGTCGTTTTGTTGCTGGCTACGATTGGGCAGCGGTTCCGATTTGCTTTGGATCCGGATTACAAGGTTGAGGTATTGCCCGTGTTGTCACTTCGTCCGAAGGCTGGGATTAAAGTAATCATTGAGCCGCGGATTTAGACGGATTGAGAACGGATTTATTCCATGGCGCGCACGATGCGTCCCCACTCTTCGACTGTTAGGGTTTCGGCGCGACGTTGCAATTCGATTTGAGCTTTGCAGAGGACGATACTTGCGCCGCCGTTGCGCTTGAGTGTTTCCTGTAAACGACCGGATGCGTTGCGCAGGTTATTGAGAATCGTTTTTCTTTTCTGCGCAAATCCGGCACTCACTGTCTCCCACAACAAGCCTTCATCCGCAACTTCCGTGTTAATCCGCGGCCGAAAGCGCAAACGAATCACGCTACTCCAGACTTTTGGTGGCGGTCGAAAAGCGCCCGGTGCGACGTCAAAAAGCTTCTCTGCTTCGCAGTAAGCCTCAACGAGAACTGAAATAAAGCCACGATCCGACGTTCCCGCCGGAGCTAGCAGTCTTTCGACCACCTCGCGTTGCAGCATCAAAACCATCTCTTCGAAGCAAGCGCGTTGAGCAATCAGTCTTTGCAGGATTGCGGTCGAGATGTTGTACGGAAGATTCGCTACCAGTCTCGCAGTCTGTGCCGGAAGGATCTCCGCGCAAAAATCCACCGTCAACGCGTCTGCCATTAGTAATTTGAAATTGGTGAAGCTGCCGAAGCGTTCGTTTAGCAACGGTGTCAGCTTGCTGTCGAACTCGACTGCGATGAGCCGGCCCGCGCGCTCGACGAGCACTGAAGTAAGCGCGCCTGTGCCTGGTCCAATCTCGACGATAGTTTCAGCGGGTTTTGGTGCAAGGGCTTCAATTATGCGGTGAATGGTGCGCTGGTCCCTGAGGAAATGTTGGCCCAGTCGCTTGGAGGGATAAGGTTCAACACCTTCATCCTTCATCCGGCAGAATTCCTTTAGTGGTGCGCGGATATCCTGTCACTTCAATGTCGTTGCCGCGCTTTATGACGGTGAGCCTTTCGAGCTCCAACGCCTCCGACATCATGGCCACACCGCTGCCGCCAATGGCGCTCGGAGCCGTAACACCGCCGATAATCTTTGGCGCGATCAGAAAAGTCACTTTGTTAACGAGACCCGCATCGATGAACTCTCCGGCGACAGTTGAGCCACCTTCGACGAGTACGCTCTGAATCGAACGGCTACCGAGCTCACGCAACACCCCAGGCAGATCGCCACGTATCGAGTTAACGATCTCTACGCCTTGAGCTCGCAGCACGTCTGCGTGATTCGCGCGCTCGTTTCCAAACACGATTACTGGTGCTTTCGAGGTTGTCGCCGCCAACTGTGACTCCGGCGACAGTCGAACTTCGTCATCGAGCACTACGCGAACGAGTGGACGGCGTCGCGGTAATCCGGATCGATCGCTTAGCAGCGGATCATCAGTCTCAGCAGTTCCTGCACCCACGAGAATCGCATCGTACTCGTGCCGTAATTGATGCGCGCGAACGCGTGATTCAGTGCCCGTGATCCACTGAGAGTCTCGCGTGCGAGTCGCAATTTTTCCGTCAAGCGAAACTGCCAGTTTCAGATGAACGAACGGCATCCCGGTTGACATGTAGTGCAAGTACGCTTCATTTATCTGCTCCGCTTCCTCGCGCATCAATCCAGTCTCGACTGCAATGCCGGCGGCGCGGAGATGAGCGAAGCCCTTGCCGGAAACTTTTGGATTGAGATCCTCAATCGGCGCCACGACACGTTTGATTCCCGCAGTAATCAAGGCATCTGTGCAGGGTGGTGTGCGACCGTGATGTGCGTGTGGTTCGAGTGAAACGTATGCAGTGCCACCGCGTGCTTTTTCTCCCGCGATTTCAAGCGCGATGGTTTCGGCGTGCTTAACCTCTTCAAAGATGTAGAAGCCTTCGCCAACGATCTCACCCGCCGGACTAACGACCACACAACCCACCAGTGGTCCAGGACTAACCTGTCCGACACCCCGCACCGCCAACTCGAGCGCACGAGCCATCATGCGACGATCCGTTTCAGTCCAGGTTGGCGTTGATTCTGTTAGAGTTGTTGTCTGCATTGCGAGACTGTTTCACGCAAAGACGCTAAGGCGCAGAGTGAAATAATCTTTGCGGCCTTTGCTTCTTTGCGTGAAACTTCTTAGTTACCAAACAAACTATTCACGTACTGCTCTGGATCGAAGACGACCAGGTCGTCGACCTTTTCGCCGATTCCTGCATACCGGATCGGCAAGTTTAACTCTTTCGCTATCGCGACTGCGATTCCGCCTTTTGCAGTTCCGTCAAGCTTCGTCAATACGATTCCCGTCACGCCTGCAACTTTCAAAAACTGTCGCGCCTGCTCGAGACCATTCTGCCCCGTAACGGCATCGACGACGAGCAACGTCTCGTGCGGCGCACCTTCGACTTCGCGCGCCGCAACGCGCTTCATCTTTTCCAACTCCGCCATCAAGTTCGACTTCGTGTGCAGTCGCCCAGCGGTATCAACAATCAACACTTCAGAACCGCGCGCTTTCGCCGCCTTGAGCGAATCGAAAAGCACTGCTGCGGGATCAGTTCCCTGCTTCTGCTGAATCAGCGGAACGCCCGTGCGCTCAGCCCAGATCGCGAGTTGATCAGACGCGGCTGCACGGAAAGTATCAGCCGCACAGATCAACACGTCGTTACCTTCAGCCTTGATCCGTTGCGCGAGTTTGCCGATGGTCGTCGTTTTACCGACGCCGTTCACACCCACGATCATCATCACGTACGGCGCAACGCTTTCAGGAACGGTCAACTCCGAAGCAATGCCCTGCCGTTCAGAAGCCTGAAGTATATTCAGCAACTCGCTTTTGATTGCAGCTTTGAGCGCGTCGAGATCGTTGATCTGTTTTCGCGCCACACCGCGACGCACCTTTTCGAGAATGTCGAGCGTAGTCGGCACACCGATATCGGCCGCAATCAGCACTTCCTCGAGCTGGTCCAACAGCTCCTCGTCAATCTGTTTGCGTCCCGCAAAAACGGTGTCGAGCTTCTCAGATAACGAATCCCGCGTGGCTGCAACAGCGCGCTTAAACCTTGCAGAGAACTCCTGTTCGAGAGCCGCTTCCTGCGCCTGAAGCTCTTCCATCGAAAGGTTCAGACCGAGGACGGAGCTCTGAAACGGAGATCGCGTCGGTGCAACCGGTTCCGGTTTGACCGTCTGCTGCGGCGGTTCTTCTTTTATTGGCGCTTCTACTGGTTTGGGCGGCGGAGGCTCGACGGGCGGCGCCGGTCTTTCCGGTGCAGCTTCAACAGGTTCATTTAGACGGAGTGAGACAAACTCATCCTTTTTTCTTCTCCAAAAAAGTCCCATGTGGTGTGGATTATAAACAGAAATCCACAGATTAATCACACAGGCACAGACTCGCTCACTGGAGCGCTCTGCGTAATTTGCGGATTAAGGACTGGTTTGGCCGGTTTCCTGAGCTTAACTTGTCCGGGTTTGATCTGGCCTTCCTTGCACGCTTCCGAAAGCGCGGCAACTACGCCGGGGTCATAGCGCGTGCCGACAAAGCTCTCGATTCGGGCAAGTGCGTCTTCAAACTTCATCGCTTTCTGGTAAGGGCGGTCAGTCGTCATTGCGTCGAATGTGTCTGCGACAGCCACGATCTTCCCCATTAACGGAATCTCGTCGCCTTTGAGTCCCTGCGGATAACCCATGCCGTTGACCATCTCGTGATGCATGTACATGCCCGGCAGAAACTCCTTCATCGCCGGAATCTGCGACATGATCTTGTAACCTTTCTGCGGGTGCCCCTTCATGATCTCGTACTCTTCATCCGTGAGCGCAGCGGGCTTCTTGAGAATGTTGTCGTCGATCGCGATCTTGCCGACGTCGTGCAGTAACGCGCTGATTCTGATCTTTTCGATTTCGTCATCCGGCAAACCGAGACGCTGCCCAATCGCCATCGAGAAACGCGAGACGCGCTCGGAGTGACCACGCGTGTACGGATCCTTGCCGTCGATCGCGGCGGCGAGACCTTTCACGGTGCCAAGGAACAGTTCGCGGTTTTCCTGTGCAGACTTCTGCAAGTCGACGATGAATCGCTCGACCTGGTCGGTCATCATGTTGAAGGAGTTGCCGAGGTCGCCGAGCTCGGTGCGACTGGTTACTTCAATTCGTTTCGAAAAATCGCCTGATGCAATGCGGTGTGCACCACCGGCAAGTTCGCTAACCGGATGGGTTAGTTTGTTTGCGAAGAACACTCCGACCAATGTCGTCAACAAAGCGGCCACCAAACTGATCCAAAGTGTTTGCCAGCGCATGTCTGACACTGATGCCAGTGCAGCAGCTTCGTCCTGAATAGCAATCACGCCCAGACGTGAGTTCTTGTCGAGCTCGGCGGTCGCGTACGAACCAAGCATTTCGACGCTGCGACCATCGCGAGTTGCCGTGAACGGAGCGAGGGCTGACTGAACCTGTGCGCCTGATTCCTTCCAGTCTTGAACTACCTTCAAGTCTGTCATCGGCTTTTCGGAAAAAGCGACACTCGCCTCGGGATGAGCAACGGCTTTTCCGTTCTGGTCGACTACAAAAACAACCGGCAGACCGGCATTCAGCAGTTCTCTCTCACTCTTCGAAGTCGGCTGTTGCACCGCATCAAAAACTTCCTGAAACGAAACAATCGCAACTACGGCAGCAACAACGTCCTGATTATTCGCGCCGCCCAGGACGGGTTCGGCAATCGTGAGTGCCATCTCTTGTCCTGAACGAATGATTTGCGGCCGGCTCACGACCAGGCCACGTCCATTCATACGGGCGAGCACCTCACTCACGCGCGCGTCCACTTCCTCGAGTTTGATTACGTCAGGCTGAAAAGCACGATGAAGCGTGCCATCAACCGGCCACAAAGCGAGGGCGATGAGATTGGGATCTTCCTGAAGTGTCGCCTGAAGACGTTGATCGTAGCCCCGGTTGTCCAACGCCTGGATGCCACCCGAGATTTCAAAGGCTCGGGCCAGACCGGTCACAACGTCCCGATACCGCTGGCCGTAAAGTTCGATCTGGCGCGCCTTGTCCTGTACTAGCTGAGCCTGGTAGCGACCTTCCACGGATCGCAGTTCGTCGGCGCTGCGACCAGACAACAGAAAGCCGGTAAACGTCAGCGGCAAGAGACCCACGAGCAGCAGGACTCCCAGAACTATGTAGAGGAGACGGATTCGTCCGAGATTTTCGAGCATTCTGAATCTGGCGGTACAATCGCCGGCAGGTCGTCGGGTTTGGCAGGTGCAGTATTCACCGAGTCACGTAGCTCGGCGTCTGGCTATTATTGTCGAGCGTGCCGGGAGGTGTCAACGAGTTTTAACAGTGGTTTCACGCCAAGACGCAAAGCCGCCACCAGTGCGGACTGCGTCTCTGCGACTTTGCGTGAAACTATTGTCGACTTCCCGACCCCTCTGGACGTCTAAACCCCTGAGCCTTAAGGCTCCTGAATGGATACTTTGAGTACCGACGAGATTATCGTTGAGCGTGCTTTGACGGGCGATGCGGAGGCTTTCGGCGAGATTGTGAGGCGCTGGGAGCGCCGCATATTTGCGCTTACTTACGGCATGCTCGGTCGTGAGGATGACGCCCGCGACGCCACTCAGGAGACGTTTATCGCCGCTTTTCGGAATCTGCGGGGCTTCCGTGGCGAAGCAAAAGTCTCCTCCTGGCTGCACCGGATTGCGGTGAACCAGTGCATTTCGCGGCAGAGACGCTCGAAAGTGAGAAGTGAGTCGGCACTTGAGGACGAACATGAGAGTAACGCTGGTAGCTTTGTGACACCATGGAGCCACTCACCCGCACGAGTCGCCGAGGGCAGACAGGAAACGGCGGCGGTCCGTCGAGCGATAAACAGTCTGCCGATCGAACTGCGACAGGTAGTTGTGATGAAGGAGTTTGAAGAACTCACATTTCGCGAGATTTCCGAGGCGCTCGACCTGCCGTTGAGCACGGTCAAGAGCAGGTTGTACACAGCGCTGAAGCAGTTGCAGATGCGTCTGCAGAAGTTTGAAAGCAGGAATTGAGATGAAAGAAAGAGACCACTCTCCCAACTGTGAACGCGCACCGGATCTGATCGCGTTCATCTATAACGAAGCTGACGAGCGTGAGGCGCAGGACTTTCAGCTCCATCTCCGCGACTGCAGCAGTTGTCGCGAAGAAGCTGCGTCGTTTGGCGTCGTGCGTGAATCAATCGCCACCTGGCGCGACGAAGCGTTATCGGGTTTCGTCGCTACGCCAGCGGCGACGACGGCTAACAGGAAGTCAGCGCTCGTTGCCTTGCGACAGTTTTTCGATCTTTCGCCATTGTGGTTGAAGGGTGCGACAGCGTTTGCTCTGGTGACGTTCTGTGTGCTGGTTGGAATCGTCATCTTCAGAAGTCGTGAGCGACAAGTTGTGATAACGAACCATAATCCGGATGCGATTTACACGAAGGATGACATTAACCGCATGGTTAACGAGGCTCTGGCAAAAGCGAGCCCGAAGCCACCGGCGGAGAATTCGCAGACAGTAAAAAACCAGAAGCCCAAAAACGTACTTCCGTCTTCGTCAACTCAGTTTGCAAAGAGCAGGCGCCCGCTTTCACGCGCAGAGCGTGAACAACTGGCGGCCGACCTGCGCTTGCTTTCGACACCCGAAGACGAACCTCTTCAACTGCTCGGAGATCGAATTAATCAGGAATAATGTTTGAGGTGAAAATGAGATTCAGAATACTAATTCTCTTGTCGGCGGCAGTTTTACTCTTCACGGCGCCGGCTTCCGGTTTTGCACAGGATCTGCCGCCATCAAATCCGGATCCGATCCAGCAACTTCGCCTCACACCCGAACAGCGCCAACGCATCCGCATAATCTTCGCCGAAAATAAAGACGAGCGCCAAGTGGCGAATCGAAGACTACGCGAGGCGAATGCCGCTCTGGACCAGGCGCTGGATGCAGAGACCGTAGATGAAAACGTGGTCGATCAACGAATTAACGAGTTGGCGGCAGCCCATACGGCTCAGACGCGAATGAGAGTCCGAATGGAGCTCAGAATTCGTCGGGAGTTGCGACCAGAACAGCTAGCGATATGGCGAGAATTCAGACTACAGCTAAAAGACTTTGCAGGTGCCCAACGCTCTGTTGATCAGAACCTGCGCCCAAATCGCCGCCCGAACGCAAACACGCTTCGACCCGGTCGCAATATTCCCCGCCCTTAACATTCACGGGCGTCTCCTTGGAGTGCGGCGGCCTGGCGCCGCTTTGGTCTCGATCCAACGTGATCGATAAAAAAGCGGCGTCAGGCCGCCGCACTCCAAGGAGACGCTCACTTAAAACGCGTCCAATTATTGCGAACCTATTACTTGACGCCCCGCACACAATTTGCGCATGATAGGCCGCTCTTCTAAACGCGCAGTCCTAAAACTACTTAACGCTCTGGCGCAACCGAAAGACCGACGTCTGATAAGCTCTCCATGAACTTCGCCACGCGCGCCCTGCTCGAGCTGCAAGAAACCACGATCCTGGCCGCTCGCGCCTTTCGCGGCATTTTCAAGCGACCTAGGTACATTCCTGAAACCATCGCACAGATGGACGCGATCGGCGTGGGCTCTTTAACCATCATCATCCTGACGGGCTTCTTTACTGGCGGTGTCTTAACCGTTCAAACATTTCCAACCCTGAAGGCCTACGGCGCACAATCGCAAACCGGATATCTTGTCGCCGTTTCACTCGTTCGCGAACTGGGGCCCGTGTTGTGCGCACTGATGGTCACTGGAAGAGTTGGCTCGGCGATCTCGGCTGAGCTCGGCTCGATGGTCGTGTCGCAACAGATCGACGCCATGCGCGCCCTCGGCACTGACCCGGTGCGAAAGCTCGTCGCGCCTCGGATGTTCGCGTTGTTCGTCAGTCTCCCGCTATTAACAGTGTTGGCGGACGTTTTGGGAATTTTCGGCGGCTGGGTTACTGCTGTTGCGCTCTACTCGGTTTCGTCAAGCGTCTTCATCTCGGCAGTACGCGACGGCATCACCACTGACGACCTGATCGGAGGTATAGTTAAGCCTCTGGTCTTTTCGCTGATCATAGGCGCCATTGCGTGCCGGCAAGGTCTCAGTACTGAAGGTGGAACTGTCGGCGTTGGTCGCTCGACTACGCGCGCCGTGGTTATGGCCTCGATCATAGTCATCATTGCCGACTATTTTCTCGCGAAAGCGCTTCAGGTTATTCTAGGCACCACATAATCCGCTCGATGTTTATCGCATGGCAACCGAAATACACACCACTGCTCCGACGATCAGCGAGAATGCTGCGGAATCGACTTTTCATGAAGTAGACGATCTCCACCGCGCTATTCCCGCTATCGAGTTTCGCAACGTTCTGCTGGCCTTCGACGATCGCGTCATCCTGGATCACCTGAGTTTCAAGGTTATGAAGGGTGAGACGAGGATCATTCTCGGCGGTTCAGGTGGAGGTAAGTCGACAATCATCAAACTTGTTCTTGGTCTACTTAAACCAGACGAGGGACAGGTATTAGTCGACGGTGAAGACATTACCCACCACTCCGAAGAACAGATGATGAGTGTGCGCAAAAAGATCGGGATGGTTTTTCAGGAAGGCGCACTCTTCGATTCCCTTTCGGTTTACGACAACGTTGCATATCGCCTGCACGAGCAAGGCGTGCCTGAAGACGAAGTTGAACCTGAGGTTCGTCGCATGTTGCGATTCGTCAATCTCGAAGACGCGATCGATAAAATGCCGATCGAACTTTCAGGCGGTATGCGTCGACGCGTGGGCATCGCACGAGCATTGATTGGCGACCCGAAGATCGTTCTCTTTGACGAGCCGACTGCGGGACTCGATCCACCAACAGCGCGAACAATCTGCGAGTTGGCAATGAAGTTACGCGACCTCGAAGACGTGTCGTCGATCTTCGTGACTCACGAGATGAACAATCTTCAGTACATCTGTTCGGAGTATGCAGTGGTTGACGAAGAAGGTAAGGTCGTTTTCGAGCGCGAAGGCGAGCGGCTCTGTCTAATCAACAGCAAGGTGATGATGATGCGTACGGGCAAAATCATCTTCAGCGGAACAGACGAAGCCTTGCGTCGCGCCGAGGATCCATACATCCAGAAGTTTCTGCGAGGACATTAAAGAAAGAGTGAGGACAACACCATGCCTCGATCAAGTGCGGGTATCAGCCTGAGCCAAGTACGAGTCGGAATTTTCGTGCTGCTTGCAATCGTGGTGCTGATATTTCTGGTACTCAACGCTTCCGGCGATATCAACCCTTTCAGTCGCAAACTACATCTGAAAGCTCGCTTCGTTGATGCAAATGGATTGCGCGAGGGCTCCGAAGTGCGTCTCGCAGGCGTGCGTGTGGGCAAAGTCGAGCGCATCGTTCTGCTTGAGCCATCGCCGGTGCCTGGTGCACCGAGAGTTGAAGCGCAGATGACGGTTGACTCCACTATCGATGGTCGACCTGCAAACGAGCGAATTCGTTCCGACTCACAGGCCCAGCAAGGATCGCCAAGCCTGCTCGGCAACGAGATGCTCATCAATATCACACCCGGAACAGCAGTGGGCCAACCTGTGCAGGATGGCGCCCTCTTGCCTTCGTCGTCGTCAAACACAGTCAACGACTTCGCCACGTCCGGCACGGACCTGGCCCAACGTCTGAGCAAACTTTCAGACGAGATCAACGGCATTGTGACAAATGTAAAGGACGGCAAAGGAACCGTGGGGCGTCTCTTCAGCGACGAGGCTCTCTACAACAACCTCAACGCCACGATTCGTGAAACTGAAGATGTGATGCAGGCGATCCGGTCAGGCGATGGTTCGGCAGGAAGATTCATCAACGATCCTGCGCTTTACAACAATGCGAATGAGATTTCTGTTTCCCTTAAAGCTATTGCTGACGATCTACGAGCCGGCCGCGGTACTGCCGGAAAGCTGTTGACTGACGACGAATTCTACAATCGCATCAACCGCACGGCTGACCGCCTTGACAAGTCGGTGGACCAAATCAACCTCGTGGTCGCTGACATCAACGCCGGCCGCGGCACGCTTGGCAAACTGATTCGCGACGAACAGATCTACAACGACGCGCGTGCCGCCATCGCCCGCTTCAACACGACCGCCGAACGCATCGACAACATGGTCGCCGCAGCACAACGTGGCGAAGGCACCGTCGGCAAACTTCTCAATGACGACACGCTGTACACCAACGTCAACCAGCTCTCGTCCGAAGGCGTCAAGATGATCTACGACTTCCGCCAGAACCCAAAAAAGTATCTGACGATCAAGTTCGAGCTGTTTTAGACGACTGGTGCTAGAATTCTTCTCACGCAAAGGCGCAGAGGACGCAGAGAAACCTTCAATACTTTCTTTGCGTCCTCTGTGCCTTTGCGCGAAATGATCCTGGAGGACGACAGCATGCAAAGTTGTTATGTTTCCATGCAATTCGGAACGAAGACGTCGCCTGATGGCATCGTGCTCGACTACGACTTTCTTTACAGAGAAGTCATCCGGCCGGCGGTTGAGGAACTCGGCTTTGAGTGCCATCGACTCGACGACCTGATGACCACCGGCTCCATCTGGCACAAGACGATGTTCTCGGCGATCATTTCCAGCGACGTGATGATCGCAGACATCACTTCAGGTAACGCCAACGTATTTTACGAACTCGGCATTCGTCACGCTCTTCGCCGCGGTCGCACGATTTTGATATCGGCAGGCGGGAAGCAAGCCTCAAACATCAGTCTTCTGCCTGTTCTCTTTTACCAGGCAGATGGCACAGGCCGCATCAATGGAGCAGACGAATTTCGTAGTCAGTTGCAGTCGTTTGTTCGTCAGACTCAACCTACAACGGCCAGTGACAGTCCGATATTCGAATTCTTTCCAGACCTGGAGGTGACGCTACCGTCCGACCTGGAACGAAAGCCTCGCAGACGACGTCCTCGGCTCACGAAGAATCAGCAGGAGTTTGTTCAGAGTGTCCTTGAATCACCGGCACAGGCCAGAGGCGATCTTGAACGTAGTGAAGCGGAGTTCCGCGGCGCTCCCGAAGCCGATCCGTCTGCTTTCATGGACTTGCTAAAACGTTACCGGGATCTTTCAGAGTGGGATCGCGTCGTCGGTCTCGCCGATGATGCACCAACTGAGATTAGACAATCTCCTGAAGTGCGTAACATGTTGGTGCTGGCTCTCAATCGTAGAAATGGAACAGGCGATCAGGATCGAGCGATCTCTTTGATGGAGCAACAAATCGCCGAGACCGGAGGCGACAGCGAAAGCTTTGGCATCCTCGGCCGAATCTACAAGGACCGCTACGACCAGGCCAAAGAACGCGGCGATTCTGAAGAGGCAACAAGAAATCTTGATAAGGCCATCGAGACCTATCGCAACGGTTTTGATAAGAACCCAAGAGACTATTACCCCGGCATCAATGTTGTGAATCTGCTCTTGCAACGCGGGGGTGACGCGGCGCGGAAAGAACTCGAGGAACTCGTGCCACGTGTTCGCACTGCCGTTCAGTCGAAGCTGGAAGGTGACCGTGTCAATTTTTGGGATCTCGCGACCGACCTGCAACTCGCGGCCGTCGCGCGCGACTGGCCACGCGCTGAGCAACGCGCCTCAGCAATGATGGCCCAGTCACCGGCCGAATGGATGCTTGAAACCACACTGCGAGATATTCGCGCAATGGGTAAGACCTTCGACAACGATGCCGATCAGGGCCAATTGCAAAACATTATCAGCATGTTGCAAGTTCCGGTTCCAACCACCTCCTCGGGAGGTGTCTCATGATCGACCTGGAAGAAGCCCTCGCCGCTCTCAGGGTGGATATCCTGAGAATTGCCAAGCTCGAAAATGATCGGCTCGAACTCTTGAACTCACCGCTTAATCCGGCAATGAAAGACGAGCGCGACTCGGATCTGAAAAGCGATATCGAGCGCCAGCGGAAACGTATGGTCAGCGTGATACAGAGTGTCGTTGAGTTTCCACCTCAGCACACGCGCCATAGTCCGCTACTGAATCAATTTCACCAGGTTGCGCCTTTCGATAAATCAGTTTTTGTGATGACGAAGTTTCCGGATCCCAAGAAGCCTGCGATTGTCGACCAGCAACTTGCAGATGTGATTCAGGCGGTGCGGGATGCGGTGAAGGGTCGCGGTTACGTCGCTCGTGTGGCAAGCGACAATCAGTATCACGGCATACTCTGGGACAATGTTGAGTTGTACCTGCTTGGCTGTGTTCGTGGCATCGCGATCGTCGAAGACAAATACCTTCCTGAGTTGAACCCAAACGTTGCGATGGAGTGGGGCTGGATGCGCGGCATGGGCCGCAATGTTCTTTATCTAGTGGAGAAGGATTTCAAGAAGCAACGCGCAGACTGGGGCGGCTTGATCGAACACCAATTCGACTGGGCCAACCCCGCTCCGGATATTAAAGCCGGGGTTGAAGCGTGGCTTAAATAAATCGGATCCCATCGAACGTACTGTAGGGGCGGCCCTCCGTGGCCGCCCTTGGTTTAATTTACGGGTTCAAGAATCGACAGTCTCGGGTTTGCGAACACGATTTCCAACCAAGGGCGGCCACGGAGGGCCGCCCCTACAGTACGTTCCGAGGTTACCTTTTCAAAACGAGGGTGCGGATTAGTCGATGAAGATTTGTTGGGTGGATGCCGAGGACCTTCGCAGCTTCGGTGTAGTTACCGTTTGTTTGTTCGAGGGTCCGGAGGATGAGATCCTTCTTCATCTCAAGCACGGCTTCGTGAAAGTTTGACGTGCCCTTTGACGTGGGCGCAACAGCCAGCAGGGTTTCGGGTAAGTCGTCGGGCGTGATCACCTCAGAATTGCCGAGCACGACAGCACGCTCGATCGCGTTCTCCAGCTCGCGGACATTGCCCGGCCAATCGTATCCCAATAAACATTCACGCGTTTCGGGCGAGATCCCGTTGACAGGTCGCTTACATTTCTTGCTGTACTTGGCCACAAAGTGACAGGCGAGTAATGGAATGTCTTCTCTTCGTTCTCTAAGAGCAGGCAGCGTGAGCGAGATTACGTTGAGACGATAATAGAGATCCTGACGAAACGTTCCTGCTTTAATTGCTTCTTCCAAATTCCTGTTCGTAGCGGCAATGATGCGGACATCAACCTTAATTGTGCGCGTGCCACCAACTCTCTCAAACTGACGCTCCTGCAACACACGAAGAAGCTTTGCCTGCGTGGCCGGTGTAAGCTCACCAACCTCGTCGAGAAAGAGTGTGCCTCCATTCGCAACCTCGAGACGACCTTGCTTCTGCGCAACGGCGCCAGTGAACGCGCCTTTCTCGTAACCGAAGAGTTCGCTTTCCAGTAACGTTTCTGAAAGCACCGCGCAGTTGATCGCCACAAACTGTTGGTCCGATCGTTCGCTGTTGTTATGAATCGCATGGGCCACGAGTTCTTTGCCCGTTCCACTCTCGCCGCGAATCAGAATCGTGGCATCAGCTGGCGCGATTCTTTCGATGAACCGGTAGACTTCGCGCATACGCGGGCTTTCGCCGATCATGTTGTGGTCGAGATTGATCTCTTCGTGCAGCCTCTGATTCTCATTTTGCAGCCGTTCCAACTGCTGCACGTTGTCGATTGCGACAGCGGCGATGCTGCCCACTGCCGTCAGCAACTGTAAATGTCCTTCGTCCAACTTCGTCGCGGGATTGCTGCTATCGAGGTAAATGAATCCGGCTACGCGCTCGCGAATGAGCAATGGCGCGCAGAGCAAAGAACGAACATGCGCCGCAACCAGGCTCTCAGCTCCACTAATAGATTCATCTTCACTTACATCGACACACAGAATCGCTGCACCTTCACGCCGCACTCTTTCCACGATCGAGCGGCTGATACGAATCGGGGCTTCAGCTTCAGACGTCTCACGTCGTGCATGTGCCGCAACCCACGCGTCTGCATTCTCGCCAACGAGCAACAGCGCCGCGCGTTCTGCCGGAATCGTACTGAGCAGAGTTTCAAGCAACGTGTTCTGAAGCCCGGCCAACTCACGCACGGTGCTCAACCAGGTACTGATCTTTAGTAGCGCGTTTAAGTCGCGAGCAATCCGCGCATCGCCAGGCAGCGCCGCCATTACCGCCGCAGGCTTCAGATAGAGCGCATCCTTTCTTTCGAGGTGAACCGTAGAATAGTTCTTCAGTTCCTCATCGCTCAGTTCGACCAGGTTTTCTGTTGCTATCACTTCCGTCTCATCCACAAGGAAAATAAACAGGACGCGCCCAACCGCGATTTGATCTCCATGTTTTAGAGACTGCTCGCCAACGGGAACGCCATTAACAAACGTGCCGTTGTAGCTCTCCAAATCGACGATGCGAAACGATTCGTCTTCGCGCTTGATCAGACAATGACGGCGCGAAACGGAGTGATCGTCGACACGAATCCGGTTTGCGGGCTCACGGCCTATCGACGTTTCGTCTTCAGTCAAAGCGAAAGTCGTTCCCTCGGCCGGACCAGAGATAGCAATTAGTTTCGGGTTTGTCGTCACGCTAAATAAGTGGGATCAGAGTGTCGATTGCGACAGTGTTGAGTGTCAATTATGACATACCTCACGCTTTCTCATGTGCACAATAAATAGAACCAGGCGGTATAACGCGCTTAATCTCACTGTTCTGTTAACACAAACGGGTGGCACGGCGCTGGCAATTAGAGGAACGCCGCCGGCTGAAGATCGTTATCTAAAACTCCTGCCGGGTCAGGCAATACCCCATTGAAGGAGAGATTAAAATGAGCACAGCAGTATCTAAAGACCCCGCAGGTGTCACACCAGGGCCGGCGCCGCAATACAACGGAACCTTGCGACAACCCTCGGGCACAAATCAAGTTTATTTGGTTCTGAATGATTTGGCTTGTTTGGTTCCTGATCAGACAACCCTTCAAAACCTTTTCCTTTCGAACGCAGCGATTACCCCGGATCCCAACTTCGCCGCGATAAAACAAGGTCCTCCACTCACAAGCGGGGCGGTGCTTGCGCAAGCAATTGGGACGTCGCCGTGCTATCTCGTAACCAACGGAGTAAAGATGTGGATTCCAAATTCGCCCATCTTTAACACTTACCAGTTCAATAGTAAGAATATTCAATTCGTCGCGCCGGTCCTGATCGACTGTATTCCAAACGGTCCGAACGTCGAAGGCCCAACTTCTTCGTAGAGTCTCACCCCGCGCCACATGATTAGGCCACGTCGAACATCGACGTGGCCTTTTCTTGTCACAAATCAAAAGAAAGAAGAGCGCCTCCTTGGAGTGCGCCAACTTGTTGGCGCTCTGGTACTTTTTACCAAAGCGGTGCCAAGGCACCGCACTCCAAAGAGGTGTCTGATTTCATTGACCTGGGTCTACGAAGAAATCGAGATTGAAGACACCATTCTGGGGGTTGTTGAACGTGTAACTGAATCTGAAAATGTCATTGAGCCCATCAATTGTTTGCTTAAAGGTAAGGCTCAGCGATGAACTCGAAAAACTTTGTTGGGACTCTTTCCAATCTTCCGCGACACCCTGGAGGATCTGGAAAGGGCGGGAAGATTGAACTTGGAGTCGGTAGGTATCGCCGGGTGCGTCCTCCACTTCAGACAGTACCACCTGTTCCCCTCCCGGCATAGTAACTTCGAGAGAAGTTAGCGCGTTCGGCTGCGGAAAAACGTTGCAATCGATCCTTTTCAAATCTCCGTCTTCGATCGTTAACTCCTGAATTCGACCGGTTTTGTTTGACAGCGCCTTAGTCCAGCCAAGTGGATTGGCGCTTTGATCGCTGAAAGACATTAATGGAGAGTCGATGAGGAAATTTATCTTGGGGTCCGTATCCCCATCCACATCGCCACCGCCGATTTTCACAATCACGGGCGTTACTTGTTCTGAGGCAGAGATCTCGGGAGTTCTACTTGTTTGGGCTTGCATTGTCGTTTCTCCTTTAGAGAATGAGTTTAATTGTTTGCTCCCGGCAGGAGTTCGTCTAATTGCTTTCGATAACGCTGGACATCCGGCCGGGAGAGATAACTGGGGTATTCGCTTGGTCCCAGTGTCCTTTCGAGCGATTTCAGCATTTCGGACGCATGGGCCGAGTATTCGTCGACCTTTGCTTCGTTCTGTTGTCGCCTGCTCGCCTGGGCTGCGATGAGCCACGCACGCCATTCAGAGTGACGGTTCCCCAGACGAGAAAAAATCTTTTGAGCCTGCAACGCAGTTGCCAATCCGTTCGCTGCATCGCCCGTTGACAGCAGCACTTCAGCAAGCGCGAGCTGAGCGTTTGAGATGAGCCGCGGATCGCCTGCGCGAGTCGCGATGTCAATTGCTTTCTGACACTCCATCGCTCCTGCACGTGATGTACCAGAGCGGAGCTGCGCCAATCCGAGTGTGTAAGCGACTTGTACTGAGAAATCTCGGTCCTGTGCGCCTCCCAACCCCGAAGCCTTTCGACTCTGCGCTACTGCCTCGCCATAACGAAATTCGCTTAATGCCATGTGAGCCCGGAACAAGTGAATCCAGCCGAGCAATTGCTTATCCACACCACCTGCTCGAGTCGCTACGTCGAAAGCCGCATCGAGCGCGGCGTGCGCTTGCTCGTACTGGCCTAGTTGCCATAGAAGATTTCCTCGATTAACAAGATCGTATCCTGCCTTCGGCTCGAGTCCGAGCTCCTTATTGAGCTTGTAACTCTCGTCGAAATGGCTGAGCGCTTCGGTGAAGCGTTCCTGATGGGCGAGCAGAAGACCGATGGCCGCGTGAGTGTGGGCCACCTGCGCCTTGTCATTCACCTGCTGTGCGAGCTCAAGCTGTTCTTTGAACGATGCGAATGCCTCTTCGTTGTTGCCTTGTTGCTCATTCGCGTAACCCAGCAAAAGCAGAGCCTGTAAAGTCTCGCGGCGAAAGTTACCTTGCCGGTAAAATGCGAGTGCCGGTTCCAAATACTTCACTGCCGCACCGCCATTGCCCTGTGTAACAAAGAGACTTCCCATCTGGATTGAAGCGCGCGCTTCTGCACGCCTGCCCTTGTTGGCTTTCGCAATCTGTAGCGCCTGCTGATACTGCTTCTCCGCTTCGCCGTACTCGCCGCGGTAAAGGAAGGCGTTTCCGATCTCGACAAGACCAGTTGTAGTGAGATTGTCGAGCTGTTCGGCAGCCGCCAGTTGCATGGCCTGTGTCGTGTACTGCTCCGCCCGATTCGTATCGCCAGTGCTGTAGAAGATACTTCCGAGTTGAAGTAGCGATTTGATCTGCTGCGATTTGTTATCGGTCGTCCGTGCTAGATCGAGTGCGCGTTTGAACTGCTCCTGGGCCTCCGAGAGTTTGTCGTTGACGCTCAATAATGCTCCGCGCTGATAGAACACTTCTGCCGTGCCTTCGCTGTTGTTCTGACCGTCATAGAGTGTTTGAGCTTTAGCAAAAGCCTCAGCAGACTTTGCTTCTTCCTGTTTGCGACCGTAGAGCGTGCCGAGACGCAGAAAAGCTGCAGCCGCCTGCGAGTCGCGGCGTGCGACTTCCTCAAATGCACCAATCGCGCGGTTTGTATCGCGGACACGTTCGTAAGCACGGCCAAGATCGAAATAAGCCGGACCTTTTTCTACTTCGGAGGAACGTTTGACGATTTCTTCCAGGTTTTCAACAGCGCCCTGGTAGTTTCGCCTGACCGTGGCACCGATAGCCTGCACGTAAAGCATGTCGATTGGAGATAGCGAAGACAGGTTTGGCGCCAGCTCACTTACGCGCAGCATCTCGTTGGTGGCTTTCTGCTCGTAATCCAGATCACTCCACACTTCAGCGAGACGTGCATGGGCCATTGGGAACTGGTCGTCCGTTTTGATCGCCTGTTCGAATAAATTGGCGGCTTTGATGTGGTTGCCGTTGCGTAACGCAGTCGTGCCAGCCTGGTAAAGCTGCATGGCCTCCGCTGAAGGCTCGGTGCTAACCCCTCGACGAGTTGAAACCCACAGCGCCAGTAACGCAATCAGAAGTGCAACGCCAAGAAGTACTGTCCAGTGTTTCAGAGAAAGCCGCGGCAGTGAAGAGCTTAGTTGTGCAGTGATGGATTTTCTGCTCGAGGTGGGACCTTCCTCAAGCGTCGCGTCGATTCCCCTGAGATCTTCGAGTAGTTCATCGACAGTTTGATAACGAGCTTCCGTTTTCTTGGCGAGTGCTTTGAGTGTGATGCGATCCAATTCCGCCGTGATACGTGGGTTCACCTGCGAAGGAGGAACAGGATCGTCGCGAATCACTTGCGCGAATATCTCGGCCAGGCTTTTGCCTGCGAAAGCAGGCTTGCCCGTCAGACATTCATAAAGGAGGGAACCAATTGAAAAAATATCGCTGCGCTTATCGACGGAAGCGCCGAGCGCTTGTTCCGGGGAAAGGTACGCAGGCGTTCCGATAACAACCCCTTCGAGTGTTTTCGTGGCAGTTAACTCAGGAGTTTCTCCGAATATCTGTGTTTCCAGACCGTTCGGCTCTATCTGCTTCGCCAATCCAAAATCGAGGACTTTGACTTCGTTTCGGTGATTGAGAGCTACATTCGATGGCTTGATGTCGCGATGAATAATGCCGTGATGATGCGCTTCAGCGATAGCTTCAGCTACTTCCTTGACGATCGTGATCGCACGATCGGGCGACAATGTATTCTGGCTCAGCAGGTCGTTGAGGCTCTGACCTTCAATTAACTCCATCACGAGGTACGGTTGCCCGTCTTCTGTCTCCCCGTAGTCGTAGATGGTTGCAATGTGCGGATGATTGAGCAAGGACGCGGCGCGCGCCTCACGCAGGAACCTGGTGCGAAAGCTTTTGTGCGCTTGCGCCGAGGGAACCTTCAGTGACTTAACCGCGACTCGTCTTCCGAGCAAAACGTCTTCAGCGACATAAACCGTTCCCATTCCTCCCTCACCGAGTTTGCTGAGAATGCGATAGTGGGAGACGGTTTGGCCGATCACGGGGGGTTAAAGTCTCCTCAGTGGGCGTAGAGATGTGGAGCGTACAGTTGCGAAAATCTGGGCAAAATCAGACTGCGGCCATTTTGCGCTAAAGCTTGAAGTAATTCAATTGATAATCGGCAATAAACTTAGCGCCAAGGCGCGTAATATAAAAGCCAGGGACAAGCGCGAAGCGAAGCGAGCGCGTCGCCCTGGTTAAGTACCCAAAGAGCGAGTCGAGGCCCGAAGGGCCGAAATAGATACCGCCGTATTGCGCCCTTTCAGGGCTAAATCGAATGTTTGACTTTTTACCAGGGGCGACGCGCTCCGCTTCGCTCGCGCTTGCCCCTGGCTTTCATATCTCGCGCCTTTAGCGCTGGTCGCTTGATCACCGCGGGGATGTGGAGCGCGGCGCGCCGAGTTGTTTCAGCAGTTCGCGGACTGCTACGTCAAGTTGAGAGTCGCGGTCTGTGAGCGTCTCGCCGATCGGGCGTGTAACTTCGATATCGACGGGTCGTGGGTTGCGCTCCATGTTGGCGCCGTCGTTCGCCGTGATCTTCATGCGCGGTAGACGAAAGTTTGTGCCGTCAATCAACGATTGATTCCACGTGTAAATAATCCAACCGGCGGTGGGCTCACCGACGACCTGGCCCAGCCGCAGTGTGCGGTAGCCTTCAGTAAAGTCTTCAGCGTCAGAAAGTGAGTGCTGGTTCGTGACCAGGATCGTCGGTCGATTTAGAGCACGTTGGCCCAGCACGGTGCGAGCCGGTGTACCGCTCAGACCACGCAAGGTCATCGTGAGATAACCACGCCGCGCCAGAACATCAATCGCGTAGACATTTACAAAGCCACCACTGTTGTTGCGTATATCGATCACAACTCCGTCTTTCCCGTAGTTCTCGGCATCGAGATCGATATGCAACTGATTGAGCGACGCTGTAGACATGTCGAACATGTGCGCATATCCGAGTCGACCATTACTCGCCTTCGCCACATACTGCCGATTCTTCTCAACCCACTGCCTGTAAAGTAAACCTCGTTCGGTCGCAGCGTTTAAGGGCCGAACTACAACTTCACGCTTAACCGCACCATCCGCCGTCGAAGAAAACGACAGACTAACGCGACGTCCTATTTTGTAGTTCAGCATTTCATCGAGATTTATGACCTGATCAACAGCACGTCCATCAACCGCAACTAGATAATCGCCGGCCTTAACTCCACCAACGATCGCGACCGGACTCAGGGCAATCACTTCCGTCACGCGCAAACGACCACTCGTTTCATACTCACGCCGATCAAAGCGCAGACCGGTGCGACCCGTTGTCGGCGCGTTTCCGCCCGGTGGCGCTCCAGCCCCAAGGTGCGACGCATTCAACTCACCCACCATCAACTGCAGCAACCGTCGCATTTCGTCAGGCGTGCGCGAGCCTGCAATGAGCGGCTCGTACTCGACGCGCACCGCGTCCCAATTCGCGCCGTGAAATCCAGGGTCGTAAAAGAAGTCGCGCAGGTAGGACCAACCCTGCCGAAACACTTCCATCTTTTCACGAGAGAAATCGACATCCATCTCCGCCGTGACGGCGAGCGGCCGCGTTCGCCCTTCGAGATTGACCACTCCGATGCGACCATTCTCGATATAAAAGATCTCTTTGTTATCGGGCGAGAATTGCGCCCAACTCTTGGAGCCTGACGTCGAGGTTAACTGCTTTGCGACTGCAGGTTCGCGCGACAATTCGTCGAGTGAGTAGAGATAAAGATTTGCCTGATTCGCAGCATTCGCGATCAGTGCGACCCATTTTCCATCCGGACTGATCGTTTGAAAGTTCACGTCAAGACCGACAGGCACAAAGCTCAAGCGCCGCCGGATATCATCAAAAACAACCTGAACTGGTTTGCTTGCGGGTCGTTTCTCATCTGCCGGTGAAGCTGGCGACGCCGATGGGGCGGGCGAAGGCGCAGGTGTCTCAGCCGGTCGTGGCTCGGGACGACTTCTCGGTGTCTCTTCGCGAAACAGCTCGCGAAATTGATCTTCACGAAAACGAGGCGTGCGCGGTACAAGATCGATACGAGCCAGTTGCGTGCTCTCAGTTCGCTGACCTGAATCAAACAAAACGTAGGCGCCGTCCGGACTCCACGAAACTGAGTTACTGAAAACATTTGCGAGGTAACTCGCTGGTCCACTTGAAGCGCCGTCAACCGAAACCACGTTTACGTTCTTGAACTGATTCTCGCCAACAGGAACGTACGCGAGCCATTTTCCATCCGGAGACCACGCAAACGGACGATCGGAAATAATTGGCGGACGCTCGAAGATAGCAGTCTTCACCACACGTTCAGTCTTTGCAGCGACATCCATGACACGAAGCTCTTTCGCGCCTCGGATGAATGCCAGGAGTTTGCCGTCAGGTGAGAAGCGCGGCGTCGAATCATCGGCCACGTCTCGAGTGAGTTGCGTTTCCGCGTTCGTGCTGAAGTCGTACAAGAACAGGTGTGGGACGCCATCACGATCAGAAACGTAGACCAGTCGACGACTGTCAGGCGACCAGGCAACCTGGTACTCCTCCGCCGTACTGTTTGATACACGCGCCGCATCACCACCATCCGTCGCCGACGCAGCAAACACTTCACCACGCACGACGAACGCGACCTTCTTCCCGTCGGGCGACAACTGTAGTTCGCCGATCTGATCGGTGATTCGTTGCCGCTCGACACCGGGTCCAGCGGATGCTCCACGACGCGTGATAGCAACTTCCGAAGCCTTGCCGCTCTCAGTGTCGAGTTTCCAGATCGCAAAGTTGTGCTCGAAGACGATCTCGCGACCGTCGTAAGAAACGCTGGGCCATAACACACGGCCATCAGTGAAGTTTGAGAGGCGGCGAGCGTCAGAGCGGCCCGGTGTTGCGGTCCAGATGTTTTGCGCGCCGTTCTTGTTACTGGAATCTGTGCGATCCGAAACGTAGAACAGCTTTCCTCCATCGGCACTCCACATCGGCCACATCTCTTTCGCGCCGCCGGCAGCGGTGACTCGCTCGTAAGTCCCCGCGCCATCCTCAAACGATCGCAGCAACCAGATTTCAGATTCGTCGATGTGGCTGTGACCTTTCCGCCACCATTGACCTGAAGCGATACCACGCGCAGAAAAAGCGAGTGTCTTTCCGTCAGGCGATGGGGCGCAGAAAAACTCGTTTGTGTAACGGTCGGCGCTCACCATCATCGGTGTTCCGCCGTTCACGCCGACGCGGTATAGATCGTTGAGACCGCCGATGTCGCGGCTGGTCGAAGAAAAGTAAATCCATCGTCCGTCACGTGACCAACCATCAAGCTGATCGAATCCGTCATCAAATGTCAGCCGCTTCAGATCGCCCGTCGCGAGCGTCAGAAGATATAAGTCCCCATTGCCACTGCGCGATGAGATGAATGCCAGATACCGACCATCAGGTGAATAAAGGGGACGCGCTTCGTTAGCTGTGTGCGACACAAGCAGCGACGCAACGCCACCCGTTGCGGGCACGGTCCAAATGTCGCCACCCGAGACGAAAGCAATCTCTTTTCGATCGGGAGAAAGCGATGGCTCAGTGAAGTACGGACGCTGAGCGAAACTAACCGACGCACTAAACACCGTAAAAATAATTGCGCAGAACACTTGTCGAAACGACATTGTCGGGCCTCCATCCGCGTTAATCCATCTCAATCCGCGTAATCTACTACCCCGAATGCACGGACAGGAAACGTTCCAAACAGTCGCACCTTGACCGGCACAGCAAAGAACTTGAATCCACTATCGGGCAAGTCTCCAAGACCACAGAGATGTTCGACGATCGGAACGTCATGGCCCAAAAGCACCGAATGCGCCGGTCGATTACCGTCGCGCGTAGCATCGATGTTGAAGGAATCGATCCCGACCAGAGTTGCGCCGTGCGTTGCCAGGTACTTCGCTGCGTCTTCAGTAAGAAAAGGGTGATTGCCGTTCGAGTATTCTTCCGTGCGCCAATATAGATCCCATCCGGTGTGGATCAGCACTGCCTTGTCTCTCACGTCGATCTGGGCGAAGCACTCTTCCGTGATCGCGGGATCCTGACGCTCTTTGCAGCGCACGACAATGCCGTCGAGGTTTGCGATCGAATACAGATCGAGATGGGCCAGGTCTTTTCCACGCGGATAGCGGTGGAACGGACTGTCGAGATATGTGCCCGTGTTGGCGACCATTTCGATCTTGCCGATATGAAACTCCGTTCCGGGTGCGTAACGAGTTTTGGAATCTTCGCGACTGAGATAGTCGCTGATCACGGGAGCGGGAAGACCCTTGTAGGTGATCATTCCGTTCTCGACACTATGTGACACGTCAATCAACTCAAAATTTCGCGACATCTCTTAACTCCGTTCTGCCTCCTTGGAGTGCGCCAACTTGTTGGCGCTTTGGTATTTTTACCAAAGCGGTGACAAGTCACCGCACTCCAAGGAGGTATGTGTTAACTCCGTTTCTGCACCAGAACCTGAAAACTCGATGCTATGCCACCGGGTAGGATCATTTCGCGGGCGCCGATCGTCAAAGCAGTCTTCTCGCCCTCAGTTTCGGCTTTACTGAGTCGATACTCCAATTGATCCAGCAAGCCCGTGTTCAGTAGAAACTTGTCCTGTGAAGTAAATTCGACTACCTCGAATCCCCATGTTTCGCCGGCAGTTTTGACCTGCGTCCAGTTGATACTGGTGGTTAGGTCACACTCACCCGGCTCCGCCAACAGATCATCAACGAAACCATGTCGAGAGAACCCTCGCAAAGTTCCCTCGGGACGTTGAATCGGATCGTAAAGCTCAGCGGCTTCGGCTCCGTAATCGACCGTGATAACGAAACCCTTTTCAAGCTTTGCCGCAACCTGGGCGAGCCAATCATCGATTGCGAGATTGATCTCGATGATCTGACCATTCCCAAGCTCAGGCGAATAGGTACTGCAGAATTCAGTTAACCGTGGCGTGGATAGCGGACCGGTGGTCCAGCGAAAGTCGCCACTGGTATCGACAGTGACATAAAACTCGGATAGCCCGTCTTCAGTCTTCAGAACGCGATGGACCGGAAACGCATCGAACAACTCGTTTGCAAAATAGATCCCGCGATTGATCGAAACCAATTCCCAATCGGAATAGAACTGAACGCGGTCAGCAAACTCAACCAGTCGTTCACGTGCACGACTTCGCGCGTCATCGCTTACGTCGTAAACGATATATCGCGCACGGTCGAAGATCGACGGAAACTGTTCTCTTAGCGTTGACAGAACACCAGCCGCAAAGCTGCCATCGCCTGCACCAAACTCCGCAATCGTCAAATCCCCAAGCTCGTCTGATAACCTGACGAAATAATGCGCGAATGTCGCGGCAAACAGTTCGCTGCGCTCCGGGCTCGTACGATAATCGCCTTCCCTGCCCCAGCGTGTGCGATCGGACCGCTGATAGTAACCGCCAACGGGATCGTACAATGCCGCCTTCATCCAATCGTGAAAACTGATGGCGCCTTCACGTCGAATCAAATCCTTCAGTCGTTCGGCTAACGAAACCGGCACTGCAGAGATGTACCTGATTGTAGAACTAGCGATCGGTGCGATCTTCTTTTTCCAGTAAGCGAGTCGTGTTCTCGGTGACGCTCGGCGGATTTGCCAACTCTGCCGTATTCGGGCGCGTGCGCCAACTGGGTGGCTGACGTACGGGTGGCGGCGGTAACGCGGGACTTTGCCCTTGCGGAATAAACTGCTGCGGCACGTGCATTGGCATCGGTGGTCCATAAGGCCGGAGCGGCTTCGGCGCACCTTCTTCAAACACACCCGCATAAAACATTCTCAGTGGACCACCGACGAAACAGATGATTGCCGCCAATATCGCGAGCATTTGTGGGAACACAGCACTCGAAAAACTGGCAAACATTCCGAGTATGGGAACAAGCACCACGCCTAAAAGGAACAACAACACTCCCTGTTTGACTCCCTTTCGACGCGGAGAAATCTGGACCGGCTCGTCGGCAGAGCGGTAGGCCGGCAATGCGCCGCCATTACCCAACAACTGGATGACGCCATCAAGGGGAAAACCGCAACGAGAGCAGAAGCGGATAATTCCGTTAACTTGTTGCTGACCGCATTGCGGACAAAACATGGGGATTGTTCCTCGCCAACGGGCTGTTACGTCGCACTAGATAATAAACCGAGGAGCGCCTTCACTGGAAAGCATTTTAATCGTGGCCGCCGCCCTGCCCTTATACTCCGAGGCTTTGACCAACGTCTCAAGCAACAAAGTGATAAGCAGTCGCTCGCCGGATGGGTCTGAAATGTACTTGGTTAACGCAGTGTCATCCTGGATCGAGCTGAACGCACGTTGCCGGGCAAGATCAACTTCCGACAAGTACTCGACGATACGATCAGGATTAGAAAGAGTTTCAGGCAACGTCCACTCGAAAGGATCGTCCCAAAGATTCGAAGTGAGCCCACCGCAGGTTTGTTCCAAGACTGCAGCACTGCGGAGAATGTTCTCACCGATGCTGACGGCCGGCGGATGTCGGTACAGAAGGTCCGTTGGCACCGACTTCACCAGATCTTTCAGGCTGTCGATCAGCGTGGCGAATTCCTGATCAAGGTGCTGAACGATCTGGCGTTCGGTATCTTTAGCCACAAATCATCTCGAGCGCCGATCGGTCTCTTCCATCACGGTTCCAAAGGTACGGCCGGCAATGCTGAATCCGTTGTGCACATACCCTTTGGCGCCGACACGCGCACCACGTGACGGCACCCCACGTCGCGTTGCGACCCAGATTTTTCCAGTACCGTCATCAATCTCGTAAGCTCCGGCGCCAAGCACTCCATAGCTATCAGTCACTCTGCCTGCGATCCCGACTTCCTTACCACGATAACGATCGGGATTAGCAGTGATCTTGGCGATATTTGTTTGGCTGGGGCAGGCCGTGAATAGCAGCGTCGCAGCTATCAGAACAACGAAAGCAGCGATCTTTTTCGATACCAGCATGGCTTCTCCTTTAATGTTTGGCATTCATCTCGGGAGAGGCTTCAAATCATAACAAATTCAGTCCACAGATCCGATTCCAGATCCGTGTCATCCGTGGCCTACTTTCCAAACCAGCCGATTGGCCGGCCTGAGAGATCCACCCAAACGCTCTTCACCTGCGTATAGAGATCCAGCGCGTGGCGTCCCATCTCTCGTCCGTATCCTGATTGTTTATAACCGCCAAAGGGAGACGCTGCATTGAACATGTTGAAAGTATTGATCCAAACAACTCCGGCTTTGATCTCTTTTGCGAACCGGTGCGCGCGCGTGATGTCCCTGGTCCAAATTCCCGCTGAGAGACCATAGATCGTGTCGTTTGCCTGCTTGATCAGCTCGTCTTCGTCCTTGAAACTGATCACCGACACAACCGGACCAAAGATCTCTTCCTGCGCTACGCGCATACTATTCTTCACTTCCGAAAAGATCGTCGGACTGAAGAAGTAACCTTTCTGGAACTCCGCGTCGAGCTGCGGCGACTGGCCACCAGTTACGACAGTCGCACCTTCTTCACGCGCGATGTCGACGTAACCCTTGATGCGATTCAGTTGGTCTTCTGAAACCTGCGGCCCCATCTGAGTGGTTTTATTCATCGGATCGCCAACGGCAATCTTGCTCGCCTTGTCAGAAAACTTATCGAGAAACTGATCCTTGACTGACTCTTCCACAAAAAGCCGCGAACCCGCACAACACACCTGGCCCTGGTTGTAGAAGATCCCCATCATCGCGCCTGCCACTGCCTGGTCCAGATCCGAGTCAGCAAAAACGATGTTCGGCGCTTTGCCACCCAACTCGAGCGAGACTTTGGTCAGATTGTCTGCCGCTGATTTTGCAATCAACTTCCCGACTTCAGTCGAACCAGTAAAAGCGACCTTGTCGATGCCGGGATGTCCAGCGAGAGCAGCGCCGGCAGTTTCACCATAACCGGGAACAATGTTGACGACACCTTCCGGGAATCCGGCTTCCTGGATCAACTTCGCCAATTCCATTGCGCCGACCGGTGTTTGCTCAGCGGGTTTGAGAACAATCGTGTTTCCAGCTGCGAGCGCAGGCGCGAGTTTCCACGCTGCCATCAGGAGTGGAAAGTTCCACGGAATGATCTGCCCACAAACGCCAATCGGCTCGCGCAAGGTGTAGTTGAACATCTTGCCGGGCACAGGAATCGTTTCGCCCTCGATCTTCGTGCACCAGCCTGCGAAATATTCGAAGTTCTCCACCACTTGCGGCAGATCGACATAAAGAGACTCTTTGATCGGCTTGCCATTGTCGGCAGTTTCAAGCGCAGCGAGGGCATCAGCGTTCTGTTCGATCAACTGTGAGAGCTTGTAAAGCATTCGGCCGCGATCGCGCGCGCTGATCTTGGACCACTTACCTTCGAAGGCCCTTCGTGCGGCCGCGACTGCTTTATCGATGTCAGCTTTATCGGCCTCGGCAACTTCGGCGAGCGTCTCCCCAGTTGCTGGATTCGGCGTTTTGAAAGTCTTTCCCGATTCCGAGTCAACCCATTGACCATCGATGAACAACTGGTACTTCTTTGGTGCTAATTCTGCAGACGACATAATTCTCCAATCTGTAATTAATCCGTGTAATCCGTGGCTAAAATTCCGTCGAACCTGAAAGTAACTGCCGCAACACGTACGGCAAGATTCCCCCATGACGATAGTAGTCGACCTCGATCTGGGTGTCGATCCTCAAAGTGATCTGTATCTCCTCACTCGTCCCATCTGCACGATGAATCACGAGCGTTACATCCTGTCGCGGCTCAATTCCCGATTCGATTCCGAGCAGGTCAAACGTCTCACTACCATCGAGCTTCAACGAAGCAGCGCTCGTGTCGTCTTTGAACTGGCACGGCAGCACACCCATTCCGACGAGATTGCTACGGTGAATCCGCTCAAAGCTCTGCGCAATCACCGCTTTGACACCAAGCAGCCTCGTTCCCTTCGCCGCCCAGTCGCGCGAACTTCCAGTCCCATATTCCTGACCCGCGACAATCACAAGCGGCACTCCATCAGACTGATAACGCATCGCCGCATCGTAGATGTTCATGCGATCGCCTTCAGGATGATGAATCGTTACGCCACCTTCAACTCCCGGCACCATCAAGTTCTTGATCCGCACGTTTGCAAACGTGCCACGAACCATCACTTCGTGATTGCCACGTCTCGCACCGTAACTGTTGAAGTCTTTGATATCGACGCCGCGTTCCTGCAAGTACAGACCGGCGGGCGATGAAGGCTTGATTGCACCGGCCGGGCTGATGTGATCCGTTGTCACTGAATCCCCAAAGATCGCCAGCGGTCTTGCGCCTTTAATATTAGACACAGGCAAAGTCGTGCTGTGGAAATCGTCGAAGTACGGAGGTTCGCGAATGTAGGTCGATTCCAACTCCCATTGATAAACATTCCCCGTGCTCGTCGGAATGTCGTTCCAAAGCGGGTTCTGTTCAGCAAAGTTGCTGTAAAGCTTTTGATAAGTCGCCGGATCAAAAGCCGCGCTCATCAGATCATTAATCTCCTGCATCGTGGGCCAGATATCGCGCAGGTAGACATCTTCGCCCAACTCGCTCTGACCAATCGGATCTGTAGACATGTCGAGATCGATTCGCCCCGCGATTGCAAACGCAACCACCAACGGCGGGCTCATCAAAAAGTTTGCTCTGATGCTTTGATGCACGCGCGCCTCAAAGTTTCGATTACCTGACAGAACCGAAGCGGCAACCACGTCGCGTTCATTTACGATCTGCTCGATCGCCGGATCGAGTGGTCCGGAGTTTCCGATACACGTCGTACAGCCATAACCGACAAGGTTGAAACCAAGCTCATTCAGGTACTGCTGCAGACCGGTTCGTTCGAGATATTCGGTGACAACTCGCGATCCAGGCGCAAGAGAATTTTTGACTTTCGGACTGACAGTCAGTCCCTTTGCGACCGCCTTTTTCGCAAGTAGTCCGGCGGCAAGCATCACGCTCGGGTTCGATGTGTTGGTACACGAAGTGATCGCGGCAATCAGAACATCACCATGGCCCACGAGCTCATCACCAGTCGGAAACTCGTCTTCCGGAATCTCCGCCACGATGTCCGGGGTGGGACGGTTATTGACCATTTCCGTTTCCGTCCAGACGTTGGTATTTGCAGTTGTCTGATGATTACCTGCAACTGCAGGCACGCTTTCGGATCGCTGCTCACCACCGCCTGCAACTACACGTTGCCTGTCCGCACCAATCTTGACGTGATAGCGCGTCCAGAGATCGTCTTCCGTCTTACCGTAACCTCCCTCGCTGGCCGGCTTCACCATCAGTTCATTGAACTGCGTTTTGAGCGCTGACAATTCGATACGATCCTGTGGACGTTTCGGACCGGCGACACTTGGAACAATCGAACCGAGATCCAGATCGAGCACGACGCTGTAATCACACTCGTCCTTACGCGGTATGCCGAACATGCCCTGTGCCTTGTAATAGTTTCTGACAAGGTCGACGTGCTCTTTCGTTCGGCCGGTCGCGAGAAGATAGGTGCAGGTTTCCTCATCGACCGGGAAGAAGCCCATCGTCGCCCCATACTCCGGAGCCATGTTGGCGATCGTCGCGCGATCGGTGACTGACAAACTTGCTGCGCCCTCGCCGTGAAACTCCACAAACTTTCCCACCACCTTCGCTTTACGCATCATCTCCGTGACACGCAAAACGAGATCAGTGGCGGTCACACCTTCACGCAGAGTGCCGCTCAAGTGAACACCAACAACATCCGGAGTTAAGAAGTAGACCGGTTGGCCCAACATCGCCGCCTCAGCTTCGATACCGCCGACACCCCAGCCAACAACTCCGAGTCCGTTGACCATCGTCGTGTGTGAATCGGTACCAACGAGCGAATCGGGAAAGTAAACATTTTTCTCCCAAACGTTCTTTGCAAGATATTCGAGATTTACCTGGTGACAGATGCCGATGCCCGGTGGGATCACGCTAAACCCGTCAAATGCCTGTGTGCCCCACTTCAAAAACTGGTAACGCGAGCGATTGCGTCTGAACTCCATCTCCATGTTTTTTTCAAACGCATCGCGCGTGCTCGAGAAGTCGACCTGGACCGAGTGGTCTATCACAAGATCAACAGGCACGAGCGGTTCGATAAGTCCGGTATTTTTTCCCAGACGCGCACATGCGGAACGCATCGCAGCGAGATCGACAAGTAACGGAACACCAGTGAAGTCCTGAAGCAACACGCGCGCAACGACGAACGGAATTTCCTCGACGCGGTTACCGTTCGGTTGCCAGTTTGCGAGATCGCGGACGTCGTCTTCGGTGATCTTTTCGCCGTCGTAATTTCGCAACACGGATTCGAGAACGACACGCAGACTGTGTGGCAATCGCGAAATGGGACCGACGCCGTTCTTTTCGAGTTGTGGGAGTGAATAAAACTGTCCAATCGGGCCGGAATCGGAAGAGAAGGTTTGCAAAGAATCAAACAGGCTTTCTGGCATAGTGATGCTCAAACTCTTTCCTGAAAAGTTATGTTTTGCAGGGTGTTGTGGTTCAAATTGCAGTGTAAAGTTTGGCTTAAGGATCGTCAACCAGTGCGGCGGATCTCACGCAAAGACGCAAAGCTGCAAAGAAAATGTACGAATTACTTTGCATCTTTGCGTCTTTGCGTGAGATCCTTTTGGTTATAGTCTTAACTAACGAGAACAAGGTAAGGAGACCTGTATGGCTAAGAAACGCGGCGACGATTTCGAGTATTTGGCAAATGATCCCAATTACGTGCCCGACCCGGAGATTGAGGAGTTTATGGAGCAGGAGATCGCTCGCGCGCCGAAAGATCCGGAGCATCTGGCCCATCGATTACGCAACAATACCGCCGCTTCGCCGCGCGATGCGGGTGGCGATCTCGATGCAGCGTGGGAAGACGTGAACGAGAGTGGATCCGAGACCGTCGCGGGTGATAACCCGACTCCGGATCAGTCGCTGGTCGAGGAAAACGCGTCGGCTATGGGCGTTAGCTATGAAGACAACGAGGAGTTGGAGTTTATCGACAAGATTGAAAAGCGTGATCGCGAAAGGTATGAGCTCGACGAGAACTCAAAAGCGTCGGAGAACTCGATCTAAAACTGTTTGCGGCTGTCGAGCAGTATTGTCACCGGACCATCATTGATCAGTTCAACCAGCATCATCTTGCGGAAGCTGCCGGTTTCAACCCGCCCGAGCAGCTTTCGACTGCTCTCCACAAAATAGTCATATAAAGGTTCTGCGATCTCTGGAGCGGCAGCGTCGCTCCATGAAGGTCGCAGACCGCGTCGAACGTCGCCGTACAAGGTGAACTGGGAGACGATTAACAGGCCACCATCAACATCCTTCACTGACAAATTCATCTTGCCATCAGCGTCGTCAAATATCCGCAGTGCGGCGATCTTGGGAACGAGATAATCAGCGTCTTCCCTGGTATCGTCACGCGCAATACCCAATAAAACGACGAGACCGTTTCCGATCTCGCCGACAATCTCTTCTTCAATCGTAACGCTTGCGCGCGTTACCCTTTGCACAACAGCTCTCATCCTCTACTTCTTCGGTGGTCGGGACGGCCTAAGTTCAACTCGGCTCGCCAAAGCACGGCTCTGCTGCGACAGCAGGTCCATCACAACCTCCGCGACATCGTTTGGTTGCAGTTGCCAGCTCTTCTGATCGCTCGTCTCATCACCACCAAATGCAGTATTTACTGATCCAGGCATGATGTAACTCACCTTGATGCCGTCGTGCCTGACCTCTTGCATCAGCGCTTCGCTGAAGCCATTTAAGCCAAACTTCGAGGCGTTGTAAGCCGCCATTTGCGGATGCGCGTTTGCGCCCGCGAGCGAGGAAATATTGATGATGTAACCGCCACCACGTTGCTTCATCAACGGAATTGCTTCGTGGCAACAGTAAAAGACTCCGAAGACATTCGTCTCGAGGACAGTACGGAAGTCTTCGACACTCATAGACTCGACTGACGCGAATATGCCGACACCCGCGTTATTGACGAGGATGTCGACGGCACCGACATTAGCGAACAGAGATTTGACCTGATTGTAATCGCGAACGTCGCAAACGTAGCCCTTTGCCAAACCCCGACTCCGCCTGTTTAGTTCTGATACCGCCTTGTCTAACTCGTCCTGGTGACGAGCTGTGATGACCACACTCGCGCCCGCGTCGATGAGAGACTTGGCAATGGCGCGGCCGATTCCTTTTGTACCGCCGGTTACAACCGCGATTTTTCCTTTGAGCTCCATGGAAATAGGACGCCACTTTGGAGTGCGGCGGCCTGGCGCCGCTTTGTTATCGATCGCGTCTGATCAAAGGCCAAAGCGGCGCCAGGCCGCCGCACTCCAAAATTTAACCTTGAAGCTTTGCGCGCAGACGTTCATTTACAACCTTGGGATTCGCCTTGCCATTAGACGCCTTGATCACCTGACCGACGAAGAACCCAATCAACGCCTCTTTCCCCGATCGATAGTTCGCAACCTGATCCGGATTCGCCGCAATTACGTCGTCGATCAACGCATCGATCTCGCCGGTATCACTCACCTGGACCATTCCCTTTTCTTCGATGATCGTTTGCGCCGGCTTTCCAGTCTTGAACATCTCAACGAGAACATCTTTACCTTGCTTCCCACTGATCTTGGCTTCGTCAATCAAACGCACGAGCGCGCCTAACTCCTTCGGCGGAACAGGCGAGTTCGCTGCCGAAATTCCACCGGCTTCGAGTTCGCGTAACAACTCCGTCCTAACCCAGTTAGCAGTAGCGCGGGGGTTGCCGGACGCCTCTGCCGCCGCTTCGTAATAGTCTGCCAGGTCTCGATCCGACACGAGTTGAGACGCGTCTGCGTAACTCAAACCGTATTGCTCACCAAAGCGATTACGGCGGTTCTCAGGCAACTCCGGCATCGCCCGCCGCACATCCTCGATAAACTGCTCCGATACCATCAACGGCTGAAGATCCGGTTCGGGAAAGTAACGATAGTCATGCGCCTCTTCTTTCGAACGCATCACACGCGTTTCCATTGCACGGTCGTCCCAAAGCCGCGTTTCCTGAGCCAGCTTGCCACCCGATTCGAGAACCTTGATATGTCTCGCGACTTCAAACTCGATCGCACGTTGCATAAATCGAACAGAGTTCAGATTCTTCAACTCCACCTTCGTACCAAACTTCTCCTCACCAACACGTCTTACTGAAACATTCGCTTCGCAACGCAGATTTCCCTTCTCCATGTCGGCTTCGGACGCGCCAACCCATTGCAATGAACGACGCACATGGTTGACGTAATCGTACGCTTCCCAGGACGAACGAAAGTCAGGCTCGGTAACGATCTCGGCGAGTGGCACGCCGGCGCGATTCAGATCGATGTAGGAATAACGATCGACATCCGGAAGACCTTCATGCACGTTCTTGCCGGCGTCTTCTTCAAGGTGGAGTCTGGTGATTCTGATCTTCTTCGGGCGCCATTCGAGCGGATGACCTGCCTCGTCACGCTCCGCAGTCATGATTTCGAGTTCGCCGTTGGCGGAGAAAGGCTGATCGTATTGTGAGATTTGATAGCCCTTGGGTAGATCGGGATAGAAATAGTTCTTGCGCGCGAAGATCGACTGTTGATTGATCTGCAATCCGAGCGCGAGGGCCGCACGCGCGCCGAGTTCCACAACGCGACCATTCAAAACCGGAAGTGCTCCGGGTAGACCAAGACAAGTCGGGCACGTGTTCGCGTTTGGCTCATCGCCGAAACGCGTTGCGCAGCCGCAGAAGATCTTTGATTCGGTGCTCAGTTGAGCGTGGATTTCAAGTCCAATAATCGTTTCCCAGCTCATCTACGTGATCCGCGTCTCCCATGAGATCGGGGATTGTTACGTACTCCCCGTGGCTGGAACACCAACGGTCGTGGGTGAGACTGAAATCTTGGAAAAGGAGTTATCGGCGTCGCTAAAAACCCGTCAAACGGCGAAGGGTGAAATCGTCCGAACCGGTTGAATCGGCCACCCGTTACTCCAAAACCTATCCCGTCAAAAGCAGAGAACCCACCGAACGAATCGACAAACTGTATACCGTCCGAGCTGCGACGCAATGATCCGAACTGTGCTTCGTTAGCTGCTGCCTCAGCGCGCAAAGCTTCCGCGCGACTGCGCCAGTAAGCTTCTTCCTGCGCGCGCATGCTGCGCACCTGCTCCACGGTTCGGGCTTCAATCGCCGCGACCTCTTGTTGTCGCTCTTCCATCGAAGGGAGACCCAGTTCCTTGCGGCGGTTTTCATTCTCGACACGCGCCTGGCGGTATTTTTCGAGATCCGCATTCGTGATCGAGCGTTGCGCGTCCGCCACACGAGTTTGTGGAGTGCGCTCAACAGGATCCCTCGGTCCAGCAGCTCTCTGCAACAATGATCCTCGGGAATCGCCGTTGGCCCGTTCAGTTGCAGAGATATCGACCGTGTTGAGTTGGATCGTTATCTGCATGCCATTACCCACATCGTATGTGAGCGTTGAGTTTGAGACGGTAAACTCGTTAGGAATTTCGACACGGCGACCGTCACGCATCACCACCGTGTACGCGTTAACCACAGATACGGTTAAAGACAGAAACAACGCTGCAAAGAGAATTCTACTTATCCCCATGGCTCGTACCTCATTTCTAAAAGCTTTGGACGATAGTATACACCGGACGCCTCCTTGGAGTGCGGTGCCTTGGCACCGCTTTGGTAGGAATACTAAAGCGCCAACAAGTTGGCGCACTACAAGGAGCGGCCCAATTGAAACAGTATTTTTAGAAATTACACATGTAAAATTCTTTGCAACTGGCGGCTCTCTCTGGTATACATGCGGCGCACCAAAATAGAAACCAGGTAGGGTCATTGAAACGCGGTCGCCCGGTTCGGCTTGGCGCAGCGCCGCTCGGTTCCAAACTCTTTCACAGAGGAGCGAGTGAGAATGGCAAAGACGGTTTGCAAAGTTTTGGGAGTCGTTTTCCTGTTGGTGGGAGTATGCGGATTTGCCGCACCAAATCTACTCGGCGCCCACCTTACGCCCGCACACAATCTGGTTCACATAGTCTCGGGCATCATTGCCCTTTATTTTGGGTTTGCGGGAACGCTGTCCGGAGCAAAGACCTTTGCACTTGCCTTCGGCGTGGTCTATCTCGCGCTTGGCATTCTGGGATTGGCACTTGGAGTCGGCGACGACCGCATGTGGAATGTAGCGGGAATCCTCCACTTCGGCACAGCCGACCACGGCATTCACGTCCTGCTGGGTATCGTGTTTCTAGCCGGCGGACTGTTTACCAAAAAGCTCGATTAGGTATCGTTTTCAGGTTGCAAGGGAGAGTTCTGGTAAGTGGCGCACTTGCGTCCTCGATCTCCAACCCCTTGCAACCTGAGCCAATGTCATCCGTGGTTAATTAAGGGCGTAACGCGCGGTCCACCGGTTATCGGATGGGCGTCCACCAGAACTCTCACTTCAAAAACTTCCTGCAGTATCTCCGGCTTTAGAACTTCTTGCGGTGTGCCCGAGTAAACTGCCCTTCCCTGTTTCATCAACGTAATGTTATTGGCAAACTGAGCTGCGAGATTGATGTCGTGAGTCACCACCAGAGCCGCAGACTGATGCTGGTCACAGCGCTTCCTGACCAACGTCAACAACGTGGCCTGATGTGAAAGATCCAGATTCGCTGTTGGTTCATCAAGCAGAAGAATCGGGGCTTCGGTGGCGAGCGCACGGGCCATGAGTGCTCGTTGCCGTTCACCACCGGAGAGTTCGTTCATCAGCCGTGCACTCAGATCGCTGAGTTCAGTTTCGTTGAGCACTGCTTCGGCTACTTGAAGATCGCGTTCTGTTTCCCAGCCCCAACCAGCATGAGTGGCCCATGCAAAACGGCCACCGAGCACAAATTCAAGCACTGTGACTGGAAAACGAAGCTCTGCTTCCTGTGCAACAACGGCGATGTGACGAGAGATTATTCGACGATTGAGTCGCTCGAGTGGCTGCCCGTCGAGCATGATGACGCCTGACGTCTTGGTGATTTGTCCGTTAAGCGCGCGAAGAAGCGTGGATTTACCCGCGCCATTGGGACCGATAATCGCAGTAATCGCACCTGCCTTTAACGACAGCGTTAAATCAGCCACCGCTATGCGATGGTCGTACGAGAGTGTCAGATCACGAGCTTCGAGCAAGGTTCACACTCTCCTCAACAAGTAAATGAATAGCGGCGCACCGATCAGAGCCGTTATGGCTCCGACAGGTAACTCTCTCGGAGCGATGATTGTCCGCGCGACTGTGTCGGCAACGATCACAAAGAGTGCTCCACCCAGTGCGGCCGCAGGAATGCTGATGCGGTTGTCGCTGCCGAGTGAAAGTCTGGCGAGATGCGGCACGACTAACCCTACATAGCCCACCGATCCACTCGCCGCGACCGAACTTCCCACTAACAAACTCGCAACAAGAAACACAACTACTCGCACACGCCCCACTTCAACACCCAGATCGAATGCGTCACGCTCACCAAGCATCAGCAAATTCAACGAGCGCGCGTGGAGCGTGAGCGCGAGCGCACCCAGGATTGCTATCGTGATTGCTACCGGGAGCAGCGCCTTGCTTGTGCCTGACAGATCACCAAGCAGCCAGAAAGTGAATGATCGAATTCTCGTCGCATCCATCAGAGTGGTTACAAAAACGATCACGGACGAGAGAAATGTCGTGACAATTACACCTGCAAGTATCAACCGTTCAGGCGTCGCACCGGCGCGCCCGCGTGCCAGTCGATAGACTGCAAAAGTCGCCACAAGCGCCCCGGAAAACGCGAGCAATGGTCGGATCCATTCAATTGCGCCGAAGAAGATCAAAGCGATCATTGTTCCCACCGCAGCGCCATTTGAGATGCCGAGCAGGTAAGGTTCGGCGAGCGGGTTTCGCAACATTGCCTGATAGCCTGCGCCGGCAGTCGCGAGCGAACCACCGACAGCAGCAGCGAGCAGGATTCTCGGTAATCGTATCTGGAAGAGGATGTCGAACTGATCCGGTGTCAGACCGCACGGGCTCGTGCCTAGTGATGCAAGCGCGCATAACGAATCACGCGTTGGCAATGGTTCACTCCCGATCAACGACAGGGAGATGATGGTAAGAAGAAGCGCTCCTCCAAGCAGCGCACACGAGATTAAAGTCTTGCGGAGTGTGACCCGGTTCATTTGAAGGCGTCGGGATGAAGAGCTCGGGCCATTGCTTCGAGCCCGTCAATGGCCCGTGGTCCAGGGCGCGTAAGGTAATCGTCGTTAATCTTGTACACGCGGCCCTGGAGCGCTGCTGGTGATCGGCGCAGGGCTTCAGTGACGTCCGAGTTGGCTGAGCCCATCGATCCACCTGTCGGCAGAATTATCCCCTCCGGTTTGGCGGCCAGTGCTGATTCGTTGCTGTACTTAGGCCATGCACCGGGAACATCCGCAGTAACGGAAATGGCTCCAGCCCGTCGCATGAGATCCGTAACAAAGGCGTCGTGACCAGCAGTGTAAAGTGGTTCACCGGAGACCTGGTAAAACACACGCACAGGCTGCTTCCCGTTAACTGCTTGTTCGACCGCACTCGTTCGCTCGCGCAGCTTTTGCACGAGCTGATCCGATTGTTCTTTCTGGCCCAACATTTCTCCAATCTGCTGTATGGAGCGGAAAACTCCTTCGAGATCGTGTGGATCCGTGACAAATGCCGCGATGTTCTGGTTTTGAAGTTGTTGTGTGAATACTTCGAGTTGTGATGAAGTCGAGATCAACACCACTTGAGGTTTCAACGCGATAATTCGTTCAAGACTCGGATGGAGTGTGTCACCAATTTCAGCAACCGCTTTGGCTTCCGGCGGATAATCACAATAGCTCGTCCGTCCAACCAGCCTGTCACCAGCACCCACAGCAAAAACTATCTCGGTAAGATTGGGCGCGAGAGAAACAACTCTCGTAACTCTCGCCGGCAAAGAGACACGTCGCCCAGCATCGTCAGTCAACTGTCGCGTTACGGGACCATCGAGTGCCGGTTTTGGGCCGGAGTTACAGGCAAACGAGATGGTCAACAGCCACACTATTAAAAGTAATCTTCCCGACAACAAGACCTCCTTCGGCAAAGCAGAACAGGTTGCCACAAAAAGGCACAAAAAGCACATAAAGGAGGTGAACTCTTCTTTATGTGCTTTTTGTGCCTTTTTGTGGCTACTGTTAAGATGCGTGGCGATGATCAAAACTGTCGAATGGACGAAAGATGGCATACGCATGCTGGACCAGCGGCTGCTGCCATCCGAAGAAACTTACCTGATGCTGCGTTCCTACGATGAGGTGGCCGAAGCCATCCGCAAGATGGTGATTCGCGGTGCACCCGCAATCGGAGTTGCGGCAGCAATGGGAATCGCGCTCGGCGCCAGCCAGTCGGTAGGCACTTCCGTAGCCGATCTGGATGACGACCTGCAGTACATCTGCGACGTAATGGGCAAGACCCGTCCGACCGCAGTGAACCTTTTTTGGGCCATCGAGCGAATGCGTGCGTCGTTTCAGAAAAACAAACACCTGAACGACGTCGAACAGGTCAAAAAAGCGCTCGTCGCTGAAGCGCTTGCCATCTTTGAGGAAGACATCACGGCAAACCGCGCAATTGGCAGGCATGGTGGACCATTGATTCCGGATGGCGCCACCGTGCTCACACACTGCAACGCCGGTGCTCTCGCGACCGCGGGTGATTACGGCACTGCACTTGGAGTGATTCGCGGCGCGCGCGATGCAGGAAAGAAAGTCGCAGTGATCGCCGACGAGACACGCCCGTTCCTTCAAGGTCTACGACTAACTGCATGGGAACTTGCGAAAGACGACATTCCCGTCACAGTAATCACTGACAACATGGCCGGTCACGTAATGAAGAACGGAAAGGTTGATGCAGTCGTGGTTGGGGCCGACCGCATCGCCGCCAACGGTGACACAGCGAACAAGATCGGAACCTACATGGTCGCAGTCCTCGCGCGCGAACATGGCGTGCCGTTTTACGTGGCTGCGCCGCTAACGACACTCGATCTATCGCTTGCTTCAGGCGAAGAGATCCCGATCGAAGAACGCGATTCGATGGAAATAACACACATTCGCGAACATCAACTCGGGCCCGACGGCGTCAACGTTCACAACCCGGCGTTTGATGTGACACCACATCAATTCATCACTGCCATCATTACTGATAAGGGAGTGGCGCGACCGCCCTACGTGAAGAGTTTAAAGAAGTTATTTGAGCCCTAAATCCGTGTTATCTGTGGCTAAACCTGCTTGATTTCCACCAGTCGATAGTGCGCTGGAGCCCCTCGCGTAAATCCACTATCGACTCATATCCCAGAAACTGCTTTGCCAGCGAGATATCCGCGAGACTATGCCGCACATCGCCGACGCGCGGCTCGCGATACTCAGCCGTGACGTCTTGCCTTCCAGTCAATTCTTTCAGCTCGGTCAAAAGCTGATTCAACGTGATCCGCTCACCATTCGCGACGTTGATCACTTTACCTGAGGCTTCTTTAGCAGTGGCCGCTCTCAAATTCGCAGAGACCACATTGTAGATATAGGTAAAGTCGCGCGACTGCTCTCCGTCTCCATAGATCACCGGCCGCTCATTCGACAACAGCGAACTAATAAATCGCGAAACAACCCCCGAGTACTGCGAACCGGGATCCTGTCGTGGTCCAAAGACGTTGAAGTAGCGCAGCGAAACCGTCTCCAACCCATAGACCCGCGTGAACACCTGACAGTAATACTCACCTACAAGCTTAGCGACTGCGTAGGGAGATAACGGATCGGGCAACATCTGTTCAGCTTTCGGCAGCGTGGGCTGATCGCCGTATGCCGAACTCGAAGCAGCGTAAACAACTCGCCTCACCTTTCTATCGCGCGCCGCAACCAATAACGAAAACGTGCCATCGACTGATGCAATGTGAGTTTGCCGCGGAGCCTCGACTGAACGCGGTACGGATGGAATCGCCGCTTCATGGAAAACTACTTCGACGTCTTCGAGTGCCCTGTTCAGCAGTTGCTCGTCGGCGACACTGCCCTGGATGAAATCGAGATCGCCACCAATCTCTTCGATGTTTTCACGGTGACCAGTCGATAGGTCGTCGAGTACGCGGACACGTGCGCCATCCGCCATCAGTGCCGCAGCGATGTGCGAGCCGATGAAGCCTGCACCGCCGGTTACGAGAGCAATTCCTGTTAGTGGCATCCTGTTTTGCCTTTACCTGCCAACACCAACATATTCAAAGCCGAATTCTCGCATGTCTTCCGGATCATAGATATTTCGCAGATCGGCAATCTTAGGCGTCGTCATCAAATCGCGCACACGGATCATGTCGAGCGCGCGAAACTGATTCCACTCCGTCACGAAGACGAGTGCATCCGCGCCTTTGACTGCGGTGTATTCGTCGTCAGCGTAGGAGATATCGGGCAGCAACTTCATTGCTTCATGCTTCGCTACCGGATCATAAGCGCATATCTTTGCGCCCTCTTCGAGCAGGCTGCGAATGATTCCGAGCGCCGGCGCTTCGCGCATGTCATCGGTTTCCGGTTTAAAAGCTAGCCCGAGCACAGCGATGGTCTTACCCTCGAGTGGACCAACTAGCTTGCGTATCTTCCCCAGCATCTTCTCGCCCTGACGTTGATTAACTTCAATGACTGCATCCACAATCAGCGAGGCGGAATCGAATTGTCGAGCGACTGTCGAAAGCGCTCTTGTATCTTTCGGAAAACAAGATCCACCGAACCCTGGACCCGGATGTAGAAACTTACTTCCGATTCTTTTATCCATCCCAATACCACGCGCCACGTCGTGGACATCGCAACCAATCTTGTCACACAGATTCGCAATCTCGTTGATGAATGACACTTTCGTTGCGAGAAAGGCATTCGCGGCATACTTGGTAAGCTCAGCCGCTTCGAGCGACGTAATCACAAACGGCGCTTCAATCAAGTAGAGCGGACGGTAAAGATCCTTCATGATCGCGATCGCTTCTTCATCGCGACTGCCAATCACGACGCGATCGGGACGCATGAAATCGTTGATTGCGGCGCCTTCCCTAAGAAACTCCGGATTTGAAACGACACCAAAGTTTGCGCGAGTCTTCTTCCGTTCGTTGATCAAACTACGAATGCGTTCCCCTGTTCCGATAGGCACGGTCGACTTCGTTACGATCACTTTGTAACCGTTCATGTAATCGGCAATGGAGAGGGCCGCAGCCTCGACGAAACTCATATCCGGAGAACCGTCGGGTTTTGGAGGTGTTCCTACAGCGAGAAAGATAACGAGGGCTTGTTCTACAGCCTGGCGAACATCGGTGGTGAATCTGAGGCGACCGGCTTGAGTGTTCTTTAAGACGAGTTGCTCGAGACCGGGCTCATAGATCGGCATTACGCCTTTGAGTAAACGCTCGATCTTATCTTCATCAACGTCGACGCAGGTTACGTCGACACCAAACTCAGCGAAGCATGCGCCGGTTACAAGTCCAACATAACCGGTACCAATAACAGCAATATGCATTTAACTAATTCCTGACACGAATCTTGTTGGTTGCCAGAACTCGGTTCGGTGGGACTGTACGTCTCTTGGTCCCGGAGGGACCAGATGTTTATAGCTCCCGAATCAAGAAAGTTTCCGGGCTCCGTAGGAGCCCCATGTTGCCGCACCACATAGCGCTCCTCTGGAGCGCAATAATTCAGCTGGGCTTGGGGCTATATACATTTGGCCGCGCTGCGGCCAAAACCAGCATTCTGTACTCCACTACACATTCAAAACCTTGCGGGTCACGCGTGTAAATTCGCGTGACCCGCAAGGTGAATTTAGCTGACCGCAGCGCTGGTTACCAGTGCCACAGTGTTTTTACTCAAGCCGAACGAGCTTACTCAGCGAGCTTACTTGGTCGGGCTGACTACGGTTATGTCGCCGCCAAAGTTAAGGTCGTTATTGTGGAACGCGGCATAAAGAACACCAGCCACGGCACCACCGACAGCCAGCAGCAACACTGCCAACGCGCCACCGCTCATATCGTCGTCATCGTCGTCAGTCTGCGGATTCGGCGTTCCAGCGGTTGCGCTCTCGCCAGCAGCAATCTGCTTCGAGGTGCCACCCGTCTTGAACTGCGCGAGACCGGAAAGGGTCGAAACTGAGGTGCGTCCACGTGAAGCACTGACCGTGAACGTAGTGGCCTGGCTGCCATCGACAACAACCGTACCGTCTTTTGTTGTCAGATTAACAGTGGTTCCAGTCACCGTTGACACTTGAGCACTACCAGTTTCGAGCATTGCAGTAATGCTGTTCTCCGCAAAGCTGAGGCGAAGGTTGCTATTTGGTGCAAGTTCAACTCGACCGACCTTGCTGATGCTCACTGAGGCGTTGCTTTGAGCCGCGGTGCTAATCGTTGAATCAGTGAAAATCGTGCCACCGGAAATCACTTTCTGACCATTCACTGTGACTTGTCCGGAAACCGAAAGCTCGCCTGACGCCTTCGCACCTGGCGCAGCCAACACCACCATTGAGTAAACACTCAAAACGGCAACCGCCACCAAGGTCGCGATGGACTTGCGGCTCCAAGTTTTGCTGATCATTAACTTTCCTCCCGTATAGTGAAACACAAAGGTCTTAATTGCATACCGCGACGGCCGAACAGTCGTGGGAAAAACAATGAGTTGTTAAGCCCGTTAATTCTTGGGATTTATGGCCTCTAGGCCACCAACATTCGATTTATTACACTAATACAAGCCCTCTGTCAACAATCATTTGGCTTAACTTTGCCACAAAACTGTGTCAGCGTTCGCGGGCGGGTAAGTCTGCAAGTTTGGGACGGCATGGTCCGGCCCTTAAGGACGACGAACGGCGGACGATTTCTCGGTCAGCTCCGCCTGCTCGTAAGGATCGATACGGGCGAAGAGATAGAAGTTCCCACCGGTCGTCCGGACCACACCCAGGTATCGAAACGTATTCCGCAGCACTTCACCAACCTTCAAACTAGCCGCCTGGGGTGGGTTTGCACCGAACAAAAGTCTCATTTCCTCCGCGGAAACAGCCTCCAGCTCGGGTAAGTAATCATTGTGAGTTTCCCGCGCCAGACGAATCGCCATTTGGCGTAAAGCCTTAATCCTGTTGGAATTATGCCGGTAATATGTGGAACTTACCTCCCGGCGACTGACGCGATCGTCCACGACCTCCTGCTCATTTCGCAGGTATCCAAGATAGGCACGGACCACTGGACCAAACTCGTCTTCGGAGCGTTGAAGGTTCTGATTGGCGTGAATCGGCGTGAGGCTACAGAAGGCTACCAATACAAAAGCGGAAAATCTTCCCTTGATACTTGCCATGGTTTTGCTCCTGGCGGGAGGTAATCCTGTATTTTTATTGTGACTGCCGAATTATACCAGCACCAGGATTGCCTAAATTGCGCCCGTCTTTCGGCAATGTTACATTGATCTTCGTTTTCCGTTAAGCGGCATGTCTTCTCCTGAGCCTCAAGCGTCTTCATCTGTTATGAATATTGCGCTCGGAGTCTGTGGCGGTATTGCGGCCTATAAGGCAGTCGAAGTACTGCGTGGACTGCAAAAGGCAGGTTGCAATGTCCGCGTGGCAATGACGAAGCGGGCGTGTGAGTTTGTGCAGCCCCTCACGTTTCGCGCACTTTCCGGCCATCATGTCGTTGTCGACGATTACGCGCCGGATAACCCCGACCCGATCGCTCATATCACTTTTTCACAAACAGTCGATCTGCTGATCGTCGCGCCGGCCACCGCAAACATGATTGCGAAATTTGCGAACGGTGTCGCTGATGATTTTCTCAGTTCAACTTATCTCGCCTGCACCGCTCCCGTGTTGATTGCACCAGCAATGAATACGACGATGTTGGAACATCCGGCTACACAGCGAAATCTCGAGCGGCTTCGAGCAGATGGAGTGCATTTTGTTGCACCCGATGCCGGCGAGATGGCTTGCGGCACGATTGGACCAGGGCGCTTGAGTGAACCAGAGCGGATTGTTGCCGCCGCGCTCGAGATTCTCGGCGCTTCGAAATCTGCACCGGTGAAAGATCTCAGTGGTGAGCGACTTCTGATAACCGTTGGCGCCACTCGTGAAGAGATCGATCCGGTGCGATTCATTTCAAACAGGTCTTCGGGAAGAATGGGATTCGCGCTCGCTGAGGCCGCGTTGAAGCGTGGGGCTGATGTGACTGTCGTGGCAGGTGTAACAACGGCAACAGCTCCCGATGGTGTTCGGATCGTCAACACATTATCGGCAGAAGAGATGTCACAGGCGGTTGCGCGTGAGAGTGCCGGCGCGTCAGTTTTTATCGGCGCCGCAGCGATCGCGGATTACCGTCCGGCGCAAAGAGCTGAACAGAAGATTAAGAAAACAAACGATTCGATCACTTTGAAGTTAGAGCGTACGCCGGACGTGCTCTCTCAGGTCGCGGCTTCACGCACGAATGGCATGTTGGTGATCGGATTTGCGGCAGAGACTGAAAATGTTGTCGAGAATGCGAAAGAGAAACTGCGTGCTAAGAAATTGGACGCGATCGTCGCGAATGACGTAACGCAGCCAGATTCCGGTTTCGATTCGGCGACGAATGCGATTACGATTATCACGCGAGACGATAATCCAATTGCATTACCAGTTTTATCCAAGCGCGAAGCTGCAGATCGAATTCTCGATGTTATAGTGCACCTACGATGCCTAAAGAAATTCTGAATCTTCTCGAGGAAACAAGGAAGCAACTTGAGCACTTGCGCGCCTTGGGAGTCGAAGGTATCCGGGTTGAAAATCAGCGTAATCTGCGGTTAAAACAGCCTGAGACACCGGTCGAGACAGTTGCATCCCAGCCCGCGACCTCACTCTTCGGCGACATCGCTCCGGCGCCTGCGAAACTCTCTCCCTCAAACGAAACATTCGAACAGATTCACGCCGAAATCGGCGATTGCACGCGCTGTCCGCTTCATCTCGAACGCACTCATGTGGTCCATACAGAAGGAAACCGAAAAGCGCGATTAATGTTTGTCGGTGAAGCGCCGGGCGCTGATGAAGATGCACAGGCTCGCCCGTTTGTCGGCCGCGCCGGACAGTTGTTGACGAAGATCATCGAAGCCATCGGCTTGAAACGTGAACAAGTTTTGATTGGCAACGTCAATCGCTGCCGGCCACCGGGTAACAGAGCCCCCACAACTGAAGAGGCCACGACCTGCAAGCCATATCTGCTGCGCGAGATCGCGACCGTGCAGCCGGAAGTTATTGTCGTGCTGGGCAACACCGCGATGAAAAATCTTCTGGACACGCGTGAAGGCATCACACGTTTGCGCGGACGTTTCCAGGATTACAAAGGTATTAAAGTGATGCCCACCTTCCACCCAGCTTACCTGCTACGAGATCCGTCGAAGAAGCGCGAAACGTGGGAAGACTTGAAGAAAGTTCGCGATTATCTCGACGGCCAACGGACCAACACGGATTCTTAGAATGATCCGTGGTAATCTGTGAAATCCGTGGAAAAAACCTCATACGCTGAAGTGGCAGTACCGCTTCACGTGTTTCAAACATTTACTTACCGTCTGACCCCAGAACAGACCGGCCAGGCTGAGGTGGGCGCGCGTTTAGTGGTGCCGCTCGGTCGTAGTGTCGTCACTGGCTACATTCTTGGCTTGTCAGACGAGCCCACGGCGGCTCTCGTCGAGTCAGACATCAAAGACGCGAAGGAACTTCTCGACGAAACTCCGGTTTGTGGTCCTGAGATTCTGCAACTGGCTCGGTGGGTCGCCGATTACTACGCATGTCCGATTGGTGAAGTAATCAAAGCAGCATTGCCACCCGGCATGTCTCCGAAACGCAAAACTGCATCGGTGATCCAGCCAAAACTGCGCCGCTTCGTCCGATTAAGTCAGGCAAACTCAGAAGAACAAAAACTGACCGACGCACAACGCCGCGTGCTCGCAACACTAACTGCAAGTGGCCCAATGCAGCTCCAGTCGTTAATAAAAGACGCAAAGGTCAGCGCATCGACAGTTTCATCATTGGAAAAGAAAGCACTGCTCGAAATTTATGTCGAAGCGATTCGTCGAGATCCACTCGCAGAGAACCTTGGCATCAGCGATGTAGATCACAACCTCACTGCCGGACAAACAACCGTCCTCGCGCAGATCGAAGAACAGATGAACGCGGGCGACTACTCAGCCTTTCTGCTGCACGGGGTAACAGGCAGCGGAAAAACTGAGATCTACATGCGCGCCATGAACAAAGCACTGAGTCTCGGTCGCTCGGCGATGATGCTCGTGCCCGAAATCGCTTTGACCCCTGTCTTTTCAAGACGATTGCGCGCGCGCTTCGGAGATCAAGTGGCCATCTTTCACTCGTCTCTACAGAAGGGTGAGAGATTTGACGAATGGACACGCGTGCGAAACGGCGAAGCTCGTGTGGTAATCGGGACCAGGTCGGCAGTGTTTGCCCCGGTGAAGAATCTTGGCTTGATCGTCGTCGATGAAGAGCACGAATCGTCTTACAGACAACAGGAGTCGCCTTACTACAACGCGCGCGATGTAGCTATCGTTCGCGCGCAAAAGGAGTCGGCCACAGTTGTTCTCGGTTCAGCAACTCCTTCACTCGAATCGTTTCACAACGCGCGCAAAGGCAAGTACAAGTTTGTCAGGTTGCCCGAACGCATCGGTGCGCGGCCGATGGCTGAGGCGAAGATCGTCGATATGCGAACTGTATTTGCGCGACACGGTAAGCCGCGTGTCTTTTCAGATGAATTGCTCGAAGCGATAAAAGAAACACGCGAACGTGGGGAGCAGTCGATCATTCTGCTCAACCGGCGTGGCTACTCTAGCTTTATACTTTGCCGTTCGTGCGGTGAGACGGTGCAGTGTCCGAACTGCGATGTGACGTTGACTTATCATCGCAGCGAACGCGTTATCGTTTGTCACTACTGCAATCACCGCGAACCGGTTCCGCGTGTCTGTCCGTCGTGTAGTAAGAAATACATTTACTACGTTGGCGAAGGGACTGAACAACTCGAGGAGATGTTGAAGCTGCTCTTCCCTGCTCTTCGCGTTGCTCGCATCGATCGCGACACGACCGCGCGTCGGAAAGTTTTCGAGCAGTCGCTTGCTGATTTCAGTGCCGGCCGGATCGATACTCTCGTTGGAACTCAGATGTTGGCCAAGGGCCACGACTTTCCGAATGTTACGTTAGTTGGGGTGGTTTCAGTCGATGCAGGTTTGGCGTTGCCGGATTTTCGTTCGGCAGAACGTACTTTCCAGTTGATTACGCAGGTGGCGGGGCGTGCGGGTCGCGGGGATCGACCGGGGCGAGTCTTGATCCAAACCTATCATCCTTATCACTATTCTTTGCGACATGCGTGTGCGCAGGATTACGAAGGTTTCTTTGAGGAAGAGCTTCGCTACAGGCAGAACCATGCGTATCCGCCATTCGTGGCGCTGGCGAGCTTGCTGATTCATGGTCCAGATTTGGGTCGGGTGCGTTCGGACAGTCTGGAGCTTCGCAAGCAGCTCGATGTTGTCAATCAGGATCGAAAGTGCCGGATACTTGGTCCAGCGCCTGCGCCGCTATCCAGGTTGAAAGGCGAGCATCGTTTTCAGATTTTGATTAAGTCGCGGAGTCGAAAACATCTGCGAGAGGTTGCGGATGCGGCGTTGAAAGCTGTTTCGGACGGTGGTGTGAATTTGAGATCGATTAATCTCGAGATCGATCCAGTCTCAATCATGTGATTGACAGGATGAACAAGATATGAAGTTATCAGAATTGGCGGAACGGACTGGCGCTCGTGTCGAGGGTGCAAGTGACGACTTTGAGATCGTGGGTGCAGCAGGGCTCGATGAAGCCGGCGAAGGACAAGTGACATTTCTCGCGAATCCACGATACACGCCACGAGTTAATAGCACGCGTGCTTCTGCGATCTTTCTTAGCGAGGATGTCCAAACAGAGCGACAGATCGCGATACTGCGAGTGAAAGATCCGTATCTCGCGTACACGCGTGCGCTCAGGATCTTCAATCCTGAGGCTGAACTCGAACCGTTCATTCATCCATCAGCCGTTATCGATCCGACGGCGAGGCTGGCCAAGCGCGTCGCGATCGGCGCGTGCGCCGTGATTGGGCGAAACGCCTTTATCGGAGATGAGGTGCGCATCTTTCCGAACGTTACGATCTACGACGACGTCACAATCGGCCGAGGCTCAGTCATCCATTCAGGCGTCGCCATTCGCGAACGCACAGTCGTCGGTGAACGAGTCGTGATCCACAACAACGCGGTGGTCGGTTGCGATGGGTTTGGCTATGCGAAGGACGAAGAGAAACACTGGTTGAAGATCCCGCAAACGGGGCGAGTTGTAATCGAAGACGATGTGGAGATCGGCGCTGCTACAACAATCGATCGTGCATCGGTCGGCGAGAGTCGCATCGGGCGTGGATCAAAAGTAGATAATCTCGTCCAGATTGGTCACTCGTGCACAGTCGGAGAGGACACTCTGCTTTGTGCGCAAGTCGGACTCGCGGGAAGTACGCACATCGGCAATCGCGTCATCCTTGCAGGCCAGGCTGGTGTGGCTGGTCACTTAACGATAGGAGATGACGTAGTTCTAACAGCCAAGAGCGCGACGAGTCACGATATTCCGGCGGGTAAGGTTATTTCGGGAATTCCGGCGTTTGATAACAAGGATTGGTTAAGATCGACGGCGGCGTTCAGGCGTCTAGGTGAGATGCAAAGGACACTTCGGGATCTTGAACGGAGAATTATAGCGGCCGCGGATAAAACTGATTAAGAACGGATTGTTACGTGATTGCTCCGCCGTCAACAATCACGACTTCCCCGTTCATGAAACTATTTCGTTCGCTGACCATGAATGCCGCATATTCAGCAAGCTCTTCCGGCCGTCCAAGCCTGCCTGCTGAAGTCCAGAAATCGTGCATCTGTAACAGACGATCCGGAAGCGCCTGAGCGAGATCGGTATCGAAGATTCCCGCCGCAATCGCATTCACACGCACACCAAATGTCGCTGCTTCTCGTGACAAACACTTCGTGAAACCAATCATCGCGGCTTTCGAAGTTGCGTAGTGAACTGCCGTCGGAAGGGCACGCATGGCGCCGATCGAAGTGATGTTGAGGATGATGCCCTTTCGTTGCCGGATCATCTGTTTGTAGATCGGCTTTGTGACTGCAAACAGACTGTCGACATTCGTGTGAATCACCTCGTCCCAGGCGCGGTCAGTGGTTGTGGCAAAGTTGTCACCACGATTGATGGCCGCATTGTTGACGAGAATGTCGATACCGCCCCATTTTTCGACTAACTCGCGCGTCAGTTTCTTCATTCCGACGCGGTCGATGACGGAGACTTTTGCGCTGAACGCCTTGCCGCCATGGGCCTCGATTTTCTGACTGATCTCGGCGGCGAGGTCTTCGCGCGAGTTGTAGCTAAACGCCACATCTGCGCCTTCACGAGCAAATATCTCGCAAATCGCCGCACCGATGCCACGCGTTCCGCCGGTTATGAACGCGCGCTTTCCTTCAAGCAAAAGACTCACAGAAGATTGTTTCTCCTAAATTGGACGGGGCTTTAAGTTAAATGCCGCGGGGCAGATTAAAGCGTGAAAGAGCCGCACAGTCAATTAGCGCCGCTAAGATGCGCCCGCAAACTGAGGATGGCCGAGAGGGAATGCTGGACAAAATCAGTGCGTATTTCGCTGTAGTGAAGTCCCTGCCGCAGGCCGCCGAGGGCGAAGTCCAGGTTGGGAAGTATCGCTCCATCGCGGTCCTGAATTATCAATCGATCGAGAAATGCGAGGCCTCTCGCTGACGAATCCCGATAGGTTTGATAACGGTCGTCATCACCGATCGATAGCGCGACCGACAATGCGGCGGCGATACCTTCGAGATAAACGGCGGTCGTGTATCCGGGCGCGCCGGGTTGATGATCGTTAATGAAACCGCCGGTCTTGTCTTGTTGATAACCCAACAACCAATCGGCAACTTCAAAAACGAATTCGGCAAAATCGGTCTGCCCACGTACCTGCCACCACCTCGCGAATGCCTGCGTCAACCACGACACCTGGCCAAAATGGCGTTTGTAAAGAAACCGATGCCGGTAGTATTGAAAGGCGCGATGGAGGCGTTCCTCATCAACCTCGGAGACTTTCGCTTCGCAAGCGACTGCGAGAGCGAGCAAGACTTGCCCGGGAAAATAATCTTGAAAACCATCAGGCGTCGGATCGTTAGGATTATGGTGAGTGACGATTCGTCCATGAGGAAGCTCAACGCAACGCCACAGTGTAGCGGCGAGATCCGTCATGAGTTCACGGCGCGGATCGTTCGAGGGAAGATTGCTGAGCGCGAGTAAAAGGAAAGAAATCTCGGCCGTAGTTGACGTTTCGTTCGCAACTTGTAACCAAACGTCATCTCCATCGCGAACTACTTTCGCGAGGAGTGAGTCGATTACTTTATCAGTCGCGCTCTTCAACTCCTCGCCACCGACGACATTTGCGGCACGTGCCAACACCCACGCACCATGAGCTTGCCTCGCGAGGTCAGATGATTCATAAAGTCGATTGTGAAAAGGCTGATACCCGGAATAGAAGGTCCCGTCTTCTTTGAGGTGTTTGAGCAGGTAGTGCAGATGCAGCTTGCCGTGGTAACTAACCAATTCCTCAATCAGCGGTAGTTGCTTTCGTGGTACGACAAAACCTCCGACCGTCTGCGAAATAGCTTCAGGACCTGCAAACCACGTCGCACAATCAAAACGAACCCAGTAATACGGCGGCTCACTCAACCCGGCCTTTTCAATTACTGCCTTGGCGAACCCGACCGGGTCGAGATTCCAAAATGAACCGACAAACGGCAACAACAACCCAACCCGCTCATCCTGATAGACCATCACCGTCTGATCACCATGACGGTAATAGCTAACCACCTCTTCGGGCGGACACTCACCAAGTGGCAACTTATCGAACAGGAAGGAAACTGTCACAGCGACATTGTCGGCGTCGATTGGAGTTCGTCCTGCAAATCGCTCGTCGCGAAGAGCTGCTTTAGCAATCGTTTTTAGATCCTCGTCGGGGTTGCGTAGCTTTTGGCCCATGCAACCCCGCAGATGACCGTTGATATAGATTGTCAGGTAAAACGAATCGACATTTTTCGGAAGCAGATCGCCCGGCAACGGCTCTGTGATCGCGGGACGTTCGAGCAACTGCGCGAGCACAAGATCTCGTGCACGTTCGGCGACTGGACCGCATATCTTCTGATCCTTATGCCACGGGATTTCTTCCGGCGCCGGCACACCCGTCGGCTGCCATCTCTCCCCCGGTTCGACGACTTTCACCACGTCATGGCGAAACAGCTCGTACGGTTCAAACGAGATCAGCTTTGCATTCTTTATGCGTGCGTGCTGAAACTGTGCCCATTCGTTAGCTATACCAGGCATGCGCGGCAAAGCGCCGCCCATCCATGCACGCCGTTCTAAACTCCTGACGACAATTCCGTAGCGATCGTTGTCGAGTTGTCCCGGAGTACACCGCTCAAGAGCACTGAAGAACGTCACTGCAAACGCACTCTCGTCGACGATCTTCAATCCTTCCTCGCCGGCCGGAAGATCTCGCGCCGTGCTTAACGAAGCCATCACCAGATCGTCCGCGGCAGACTTCGAATCTTCACCCGGAAAGTGCCAGAAGCCACCGCGAGCATGACGCTTGTAAACACTCGCACGCGATCGGATGCTTACCCATGCGCCGCCGGCTGAATCGTATTTAGTGTCGAGATGCTCGGGTGGGCGCAGGAGCTTTCCGGTTGAAAGGTATTCAGAAATTACGAGACGCGCGAGTTGCGCTGGATGAAGTTGTTCCGGGGCTTGCTTCATGGTCCATTCAAACGTCGGAAAGACCTTAGACGGATTGACAGGTATCTTGTCTTCGTCGTCCATGAAGGCAATGAAGTCGTCCCAGATGTCGTAGACGGCTTCCATGTGATAGCCATTCTGCTGCATCAACGCGTAGCCGTTCTGCCAACCGAAACGGACCAGACAAATGCCGCCTTCCACGCGCAGTCCCGCTTGCTCTAATCGCTGCGTGGCTTCAGTCATGCACGTTCCGGAGCTGACAGAATCGTCGATGATGATCACGGGCTCATTCGGATCGATGATGCCTTCGATCAGTTTGCACGAGCCATGTTGTTTGCGTTCCTTACGGATCAGCAGACCACGATGACTTGGATCCTGAACGATGCACGATTGAAGAATCGGAATACCCGTTACTCCGTAGGTTGCGATTTGTCGCCCGTCGAATCGTTTGAGGAGTTCGAGCACACATCGCCCCGCCAGTTGCGCTCCTCTTGGCGAGAGCGTCACGGCGAGTGAGTCGAGCATCCACCGTGCGGAAGTGCCGTCACGCGAGAGCACGGGCTGCGCTTCCGATTGATAAAGAATCCCGCTGCGCTGAAGCATCGTAAGCAACTCCGCCCGCGCCTCCTGGAAACTCTCCGGCAGCGAATTGAGTGTGTTGGAAAGGGCCTCGCGCAACATAATGAATTGTTAGACAGGATTTTGCCGGATTAGCAAGATTTACAAGATGAATCCTGTTCCATCCTGAAAATCTTGTTAATCCTGTCTAAAAGTTTCACCAAACCTCAGTAGTATGGATTCTCGGGAAGTGCAAGACTCAGGTAACGATTGTCGAGGTGGACCATAAGATCTTTGCTCACAAACTCCTCCAACGCTCCCTCAACCCACGGCGCATCGTCGAACCTGGCAGAGATCTCCTTACGGCTATGCGCGTCGGCACAGTACTCATACAGCGTCGCGTAATCATCCGTGTAAGTCGTCGTCCGAGGTGAACCGTTGCGCCCATCGCTGATCAGGATCGTGGCCCACGCTTTGCGGTAACGCAGATAAGGCCGCGGACGCTGACGCCAGCGAAGCTGCCAATTATCGACAGCGGCAAAGATCTCGTCGTATTGACCATCCTCGACCGTGTTACTCATCTCATGCTCGAAATAGTAGGAAACGCGACTCAGGTTGAAACGATCCTTCGGAAACAGATAGTCGTAGCAAGCCGACGGCACCAGTCGACTGATCGACTGCGACTCAGGATCGGTATACATCGGCGAACCACGATCTGCGCGTGCTTTGGCAATCGCCCACGGCGCCTGAAAGTGATGAATCTTCGAAATCACCTCACACTGCGTGCGGTAGTCTTCAGCGGTCTCGCCCGGAAATCGCAACAGAATATTGTAGAGGTTATTGATGCCGTAGTAGGTGGACCACTTGATCAGCTCGAGATTGCGGACACCGGTCGTGTGTTTCTTCATCAGCTTGAGGATGTGCGTCGAAAAACTCTCGACTCCCGGCTGAATCGAAAACAATCCACCTTTCCGCATGTGCTTCAACTGTGAACGCGAAAGACTCGGGCGCACTTCATAGTGAAGTCGAATATCTGAGTTTTCCTCGCTGAGTTGGCCGAAAAGCTTGTTGATGTATTCGGGCTCGATGATGTTATCGATGGCGTTGAAATCCAGTATGCCGTAGCGTCGCGAGAGTTCGTCCAGTTGATGAATAACGTCCTCAACGCGCTTGGATCTGAATTCCATTCCCGCGCGATTCAAACCGCAGAAAGTGCAGTGATTTTTGACGCCCCACCAGCAACCACGCGCAGTCTCGATCGGCAGTAAAACCTCCTGGGCGTCGTCCCACCAGTGATATCCACCTTCTTTGCGAGCGTAGAAATACTCGTCAAAATCCGGGACCGGAGTCTTGTTCATATCGGCGAGATTTGGTGCACGACCGTTAAAGACCACCTGGCCATGGTTGCGCCACATGATCCCCGGCATTCCCTTCATCGACTCGCCACTGTAAACACGTCTAATCGCCTGCGGCAGTGTTTCGTCAGCGTCGCCGCAATGAATGTAATCAACTTGCGGACAGCCCTTCATGATCTCTTCCGCAATGTCATCTTCGAACGTAGCTCCGCCCATCATGATTGGAATATGCGGGTAACGTTCTTTCAGCGCTCGCGCGAATGCGATGCTCGCCAGTGTTTGCTGAAATACAACCGAGAATCCGATCAAACCAAAGCGACTCCAATCGACACTGGTGCGACACCAGTCGATGAAACTCGGCGCGGCGTTTTCACGCAGACGACGCAGATCATCAAACGAACATCCAGCCCTCGCGCAAATCGCTTCGAGATTGCCCCGGTAAATCTTGTAGTACTCGTCGTCCTTAGCGAAGTCGCCGAATGCAGCTTTGGTCCAGATCCACTCTCCCACCATCGATGGATACACGTCCGCAAGTGTCTCGTTAACGCGCCATCCAACTTGCGTTCCGAAATACATGAAGAGAGAGAAAGTTTGCACAGGAATGCCTGCCCGCTCGAGAGTTGGTTTGAGCAGTGCAAGCTGAAATGATGGGAAGCGTGCCGAGAGGGTCGGCATGCTAATTAGTGCAACCGGTTTCAAAACGATTCTCCGAAAAGAAGCCATCCACAGATTTCACAGAGAAATCTGTGGATGGCCAATGTGCTCAATACTTTTTCGGAGGATCCGGGGCAACCTCGGAAATCGGCCTGGGCGGTTTCTGAGGTGCGATTTCCGGAATGGGTCGTCGATATGGATCAGGCGCGACCTCCGGAATCGGCCTGATCTCCGGTTTGATCTCCGGAGCAACTTCCGGAATCGGTCTGATCTCCGGTTTGATCTCGGGAGCGACTTCCGGTATCGGTCTGATCTCAGGCTTGATCTCCGGCGCGACTTCGGGAATTGGCCTGCTCTCCGGCGCGATCTCTGGAATTATCTCCGGCGCAATTTCTGGAAACGGTTTTATTTCGGGTTTGCCTGTTTGTGCAATTAGCGGTGTACTCATGAATGATTCTCCCAAAGGTAATGAGGCACAGGATCGCTTGAAGCTTTTTGAGTTTCAAGTGAGAGCCAACGACGGAGAGACCGTCGCAGCGGAAAAAGGGTTTCAGTTACGAGGGTACGCGCGGCAGCGTAATGCTAAACGGTGGTCCTGTCAACAGAAAATAGTTTGAGTGGTTACGTACCAAGCTTTGACCAAATCATTAAATCAATTAAACAACTGCCAGCAACAGCGCAGGAAAGGATCAGCCGCTCAACGTTACGTCTCTAAAACGTAATGCGGTTTTGTGCCTTATGTGCTTTTTGTGCCTTTTTGTGGCCCTATCTGAACCACGTAATGATCGTGAAGCGCTCGCCACTCGTGACAGGAATGACTTCGTGAAACGTGTCGGAGGTGAAGGCGACTAAGAGGCCGGTTTCGCCTTGCAGTCCGTACTCTTTGGTCTGGTCGTAGAAGTTGAGGACGCCGCCGCTGTAGGAATCTGGTTGAGGCTCCGCCGAAAAGCCGTTCAAGAACACAACGATTGAGATGCGACGAACTTTTAGATGATTGAAGTCGTCCTGCCTGGGGTTGCCGTCCTGGTGACAAACGAAGAAATCTCCTCTTTCATAACGCAAGAACTGCGGTGGCTCGCAGTCCGTCAGCGTGTCGTCGAAATGCTGTGAGAGTGCTGACGTCTGCTCCAGCAACAGCTTGTGAACTCGATCGAACGTTTCCTGAGATGGATGCAGGCTGGTGGTTTTGCGAACGTTTTCGTGAATCGTGCCTTCGGTACCCTGTATGTAAACAGGCGCTTGCGTGGTGGGTGACTCTAACAACTCAGCCCTTAAGTTCGCGCACGTCTCCGCATCCAAAAAATTCCGCAGCAGGAACAGATTGAAATGGGTTGCCGGAACCGCTTCTGGCATCGCTTCACCCTACTTTTTGAAAACAATTCTATCTTCGAAGACACAAGAATCAAGACCGGTATTCAACAGACACGCAATCGCGTGCGCGGGCGTTTCGACGATCGGTTCACCCATCCGGTTGAATGAAGTATTAAGAAGCATCGGCACGCCTGTCTGCCCGTAAAACTTTTTGACTAACTCGTAAAACCTTCCGTTGTGTTCACTCCTCAGCGTTTGCACACGGCCGGTTCCATCAACATGCACAATTGCAGGCACTAATTTCCTCTTCTCACGCTTTACATCAACCACTCGCAGCATGAACGGACTCTCCCGCACTGTATGGCCAAACTCAAACCAGTTTGCCGCTTCTTCAAACAGAACGGCGGGAGCGAACGGACGAAAAGCCTCACGCATCTTGACGCGTCTGTTCAGTGTCTCCTTCGCGTCCGGTTGGCGTGGATCGCACAGAATGCTTCGTTGCCCCAGAGCCCTTGGACCGAGCTCAGATCCGCCGTCAAACCAGCCAATTATTTTGCCCTCGCATAACAACTGCGCTGCGTCTGAAATCACATCCGTCGAATGAACAATTGTAACGTTTGGTGATTCAGTGATCGCTGCCGAGACTTCTGCCGGTGAATACATGCGTCCCGGAGCATCATGCAGTACTTGTTTGCGCGAATTGTGTTGCGTGAGTTTCCAGAGGCCGTGATATGCGGCGCCGATCGCAGTACCACTGTCTTCTGCAGCGGGCATGATGTAGACGTTTTTGAAACCTGATTCACGAATGATCCGCTCGTTGGCGACGCTGTTGAGAGCCACGCCGCCGGCGTAACAGAGATTCTCGCTGCCAGACAACTCACGCACATGCTGCGCGAGGTAAAGCACAGCGTCTTCGAGTGCGGATTGGACCGAGCATGCGAGTCCTTCGTATTCACTCTTCCGATTGGGCCAGCGTTCGGACTGTCGAAAGCGAAGTGGAACAGCGTCTTTGAAACAAAACCGGCCCTTATCGATATCGAAGAAATCGCTCGTCGGAAACGTCTTTTCACCGTACGGTGCGAGTCCCATAACTTTTCCCGCTTCGGCAACTTCGCCAAATATCTGTTGTGCGGTGGCGGAAAACATTCCGCCCAGACTGCCGAATGCAGGCATCTCTCCGTCGTACGGCACCAGCCACGCGCCACGATCAACTGCGTGTTTTTCTAGCGGAACGACGGTCGTATCGGAGGCGTGGTAGAGCGAGATTGTCTCCCAGGCATCGGTGGAGTTTCCGTTGAGGATCTTGAGCTCTTCAGGCGTGAAATCGACGACCGGCGAGCCTGCGCCGTCGACAATCAGAACCGCCGATTCTGCGAAGCCGGACGTCGCAAAGACACTCACGGCGTGACCGTAGTGATGAGGAATCGTGATCGTTGGGATTGCATGCGTTAGAACATTTAAGAACGGGTCGAGACGGATGTCGTGTTTTTGATCGGACGCGCGACCTTGAATGCAAAGAACTATGAGACTCAGTTCACGCGGTTCGATGCGAGCGTAGTTAAGGCAGTAGGCAACAGCGTGTGACGGCCCGGCGCCGTTGATGTTATGTCGCTTGAATCGCGTGAGGCGCTCCTCCTGAATCGCGACAACAATCTCATCGCCGCGCAACAGACATGCTGAGCCGTTGTGTGATGCACTTATGCCCAGAATCCAAGAATGGTCGTTCATTTCGACAGTTATTTGGACAGGATGAACAAGATGTTTCAGGATTAACAGGATCTTGAAAATCCTGTGAAATCTTGTTCATCCTGTCTATTGACTGGCTTGGGGGAGGAGTTTTAAGAGACGCTGGTAAGCCTTTTTTGCTTCTCGTAACTTCTTGTCGTGCTGCTTCGCGAGCGAACGAATATCTCCGCTGCAAAAGGGACAAACTTTAGTGCCGGTCTTCACATGGCGATTACAGCCGCGACAAAGAATCAGTTCCGTTGGTTGACGCGTTCGAGCTGAAGTTATCTGCACGAGATTGTTCGCGCTTGCCTTTCCATCTAACGTCTCCAATATCAAGTCGAAACGTCCGTGATCGAAAGACGTGCCAGGCGCGCGCTCTGCCTGAACGATGCGTTCCCGCAGCCCCTCCTTCGATAATTCCAGCGCACGATGATGGCAATAAGGATTGTTGCCGGCTCGTCCAAGTAACGAATGTGTAGTCCAGGTGCAACCGGCTTTGCACACATCGGCGTAGTAACAACTGCCACAATAACCCCACAATCCTGAGCTATTTCGATCGCGATTGATACCCAGCGCCTCTGTGTTCCACCAGATATCTTTCAGACTCAGGTCGCGGACGTTGCCACCCGCATAAGGAGTTGTGGGCAGCGAAGGACATCCCTTGATCGTGCCGTCGGCTTCGATACCGAGCGTATTCTGTCCGGCGTTACAGCTCGTCCAGTGGATTCGATCGTCGCCGCTGCCGCGCCACACCGACTCATACGGACCGAAGTAACCGATATTATTCCCAGGCTGGAGCAGCAATCCCCTGTCAGCACCTTCCTCAAACAACTCCGCAAGCAAAGGCATCAATTCCAACATTTCGTAAGGTTGAAGCAGCAGGTCAGGATTGTCGGCAGCGCGGCCCATCGCCACCGTGAGTTGAACCTGCCAGTTCTTTGCACCAGCGTCGATGAACAGATTCATCAATTCGCGCAATTGCGGAATAACGAGGGAAGTGATTTGTGAGTTGACGCTCGAGGTGATGCCGCACTTCTGAATCGCATGAAGCGCCTTAAAGGCGGCATCAAAAGAGCCCTTCACTCCCCTTACCCGATCGTGAACTTCTCTCAGACCATCGATCGAGATACCTAGCCCTTGCAGACCCGCGTCAACTGCCGCTTTGATTCGGTCTTCAGTGAGATTGAGACCACCGGACTGCATCGTGCAGTCCATACCCTGATCTCTAACCTCGCGAATAATCTGAAGCCAGTCGCGACGAAGGTAAGCTTCCCCACCAATCAGCGTCACTTCCCGCGTGCCCATGCGAGCGAGCTGCCGAACAAGATCAAGACACTCTTCTGTCGTTAGCTCATCCGCACGGCGTTTACCTGCACGCGAGCCACAGTGGTGACACTTGAGATCGCAGGCAAGCGTGATTTCCCACACCGCATGCACGGGCACATACGAAGAGCGATCGCGCGAAGACAGATAACGCGAAGGAGCAGCCATCGACTTAGTTCCGGCAAACTGCAGGTAACGCCGAGAGATCTATTTCTTTCTGAGCGCGCTGTCGAGTTGGTCGAGTGCAGCCTGCACGTCAGCCATCCATTTGCGCGCAGACGCTGCTACATTTTTCATCTCACGCGCATCTCCACGTGCGATCGCTTTCCGAATAGGATCGCCGTAGGGCGGAAGCGCGCCGGTGTCGGGTCGAGTTGCTTTTTTCTTGGTGGATTTTTTCGCGGCCTTCTTAGTATTTTTGCGTGCAGGCATGTTGGTCCTCCCACATCATTTAGTGAGCAGATGAGATGGGTGGTTCTTAGTTGATTAGGACCAGCTTTGTCAAGGTTTTCTTTTTGTTACGCGGAGATGACTTCACTGAGGACTGGAGTTTCGGACTGCGGAATCAGAGCGGCGATCTCTTCGACGATGTGACGAGTTGAGTTGGGAACCGCGAGACCGACGGTAGCGGCGCGCATACGTGAGTAATGGACTTCGTCTTCCATCATTCTACGCACGACCGGAACGACGTCACTCGAACGCCGCAACATTATACCTGCCCCACGCTCGGCAATCAGGTTCGCCGTGCCGGCTTCCTGCGGCATCGGTTCTGTGATCATGTCGGCGATGATCGGAACACGGCACGCCAGTGCTTCAAACGTTGTCAAACCGCCGAGCTTCGAAATCATCACATTCGCCGCACTCATCAACTTCTCTATCTCATCCGAATAACCGATCACTTTGATCGGAAACGGCGCTTCGAGTGCGAGCGATTCCGCTGCGGCACGCAGATCTTCGTTCTTACCGGCAAGGAAAATCGCCTGTACATCCAGTTCGCCGCGCACAAGTTCTTTGAAGATTTGCGGAATGTTCCCGCCGCCAATCCAGCCGGCGTTCACAAAAACAGTGAATTTCTCCGGATCCAGACCAAGCGCACTGCGAGCAGCCTGCGCCGCTTCTTCTCCGGGATACGCGAACTTCGGATGCACCGGCAAACCTGAAATCTTGATCCGTTCCGGCGCCACGCCGTAATCGATCAACTGCCTGCGCGCTTCGTCGTTGGCGACGAGGTACAGCGTTACGTCGTCACAAGCCCAGCCTTTCCAAAAGCCGTAACAGGGATCCGTCACGACAGAAACGAGCGGCACACGCCCCGCAAGATTCAATTCTTTCAAAACACGGGCAAAAATATGCTGCGTCAGTGGATGAACACTGACAACGATATGGGGGCACCAGCGCTCAAAAAGCTCAACGACATAACCCACACACCGTTTATGGAAAAACTGACTCGTCTCCGGCCGCATACGATTCATGATCCAGTAGAAATACTTCATCCAGTGCTGCCGGTTACGCAAAATCCAGTTATACAAACGCACTAACTTGGCGCTGAGATGATGCGACTCCTCGACTGCGCGCACCACCCTGATCGCATACGACTCACCTTCAAAAAACTTCTGCACACCGGCGACGATCGCCGCCGCGGCGGAGCGATGCCCGCCACCAGTGTCCGATGAGATGATCAGAATTTTCGGGATACGTTGCTGTTGGGGCATTTCTCGTTTGCGGCTAGTTCAGATCGGCGACAGGTACTCCGGCGTGCTCAGATTTCTCGACAGCTTTGCGCGCTTTCTTCATTTCGCGCTCAAGCTTCTTGATCTGGATCAAATGCCCCGGATTGAACGGAAGCGATGGGTAATAACTATTTGACTCGTGCGTGCAGAAGCAGCCGTCGTGAGCCTTCTTGCGACGCGCTTGCATTGCGGGCGACAGCCAGAGCTTCTGGAAGTTCCAGTCAAACTCACGCAGGTTTCCGACCGGCTCGAGGTTCTCACAGGACGAAACCGTGCCTTCATCGTAAATCACGCCACCAGCCGTACCGGCGTAACACGTCATCTGCGCAGTCTGGGTTTCCTGAGTCTTCGCGATCAAACCATGCATATAGATGTCGATTGCGGCTTTGAAGAAACCGGCTTTGCCACCGTAGTTGTTCTTAATCGCGGCGTGACGCGAGTCGTCGTCGATCATCTGGGCGAGCTTCGCATAGCGCGAATGATCGATGTCCAACTCCTTCGGATCTGCTGAAGGTGGACGAATGTAGTTGAAATTAACTTTGTCAGGCTTGAGGTCGTACTTCAGAAAGTCGTACCACTCGAAGATCGTGTCCTGGTTGGAGTTCATGAAGCAGGTACACGTTTGCACGTCAAGACGCGGATATTCTTTCTTGATCGCCTGGAGCTGGCGCGCGGTGTCGATCGCGATGTCCCATGAACCGGGCTTTTGTCGAATCCGTTCGTGCTCGTTCTTTGGGCCGTCGATACCGAGCGCGACCGTGACGTTAAGATTCGGGCACTCCTGCAGAACTCTGGTCACGTCCGGGAAGATTCGCTTTTGAATCTGTCCGTTGGACATGATGTAAATCGATTCGAGCTTGTTGTTGGTGTAGAAAGCACGTGCGATTTCCGGAAGATCTTTGCGCGTGAACGGTTCGCCGCCGGCGAGAATCAGGACGCCAAGGTTTCCACCCAGTGTTTCCGAGATACGCTCGATCTCCTGCGTCTTCATCTGGAGTTTCTTGCGCGGACGATCGTCGAGTTCGTCTGTGAAGAAACAGTGCGTGCAGCGCATATCGCAAACTGACGTCACCAGTATGTTCAGCAAAACTGGCGAGAACGGCTGACCGACTGCCAGTTTCGCGTAACGTTTAAGTAATTCTTTGGTCGTAAAATCCATTTAAACCTCGATTCTACTGATAAGCTATTTGAAGACGCATGTCAACGAAAGGTTGTGAGCCACAAAAATGCACATAAGGCACAAAAAGCACAAAAGAAGTAAGCAAGTTCTATCCAGCTCTTCTTTATGTGCCTTTTGTGATTTATGTGCGTTATGTGGCTCGGTTTTGGATGCCGAGGGCGCGCATGCGGCGGTAAAGGTGGCTACGGTCCACGCCCATTAGTTCAGCGGCGCGTGAGACGTTACCGTCAGCTTCTTCGAGCTTTCGTTGGATGAATTCACGGTGGTATGCCTCAGTGGCTTCTTTAAAGGACGGAAAGCGGAATGACGCGGCGGGTGCTTCCTCTTTGCCTTGTGGCGGAAGATCGCTGGTCGAAACTTTCACTCCGGGATGCATGATCACAACACGTTCTATCGTATTTCGCAGTTCACGCACGTTGCCCGGCCACGAATACAACTGCATAGCCTCGAGCGCGTCCGGTAGAAACTGTTTTTGCTTCTTGCCATACGCCTGCGAGAACTGCTGATTGAAGAAATCTACCAGGAGCGGCACGTCTTCAAGGCGATCTCGCAATGGCGGCAACTCAAACGGGATCACGTTCAGACGATAAAAGAGATCGGCGCGAAAGTTACCCTGATCGATTTCGACATCTAGGCGCTTGTTGGTGGCTGCGATAATTCGCACATCGACGCTGATCGAAGTGCCGCTACCGACAGGCTCAAAGCGTTGCTCCTCAAGCACGCGCAAAACTTTCGCTTGCACCTTCGGACTCATGTCACCAACTTCATCGAGAAAGATCGTGGCGCCATCTGCAAGTTCAAACTTGCCCTTCTTCGCTGCGGTCGCGCCTGTGAACGCGCCTTTTACGTGGCCGAAGAGCTCGGATTCAATCAGCTCTTCCGGAATCGCCGCGGAATTGACTTCGATAAACGGCGCGGCAGCACGACGCGATTCGGCGTGAATTGCATGCGCGACGAGTTCTTTACCGGTACCGGATTCGCCATAGATAAGGATGCGACCATCAGTCGGCGCCACGACGGAGATCTGTTTTCTCAACGCGCGCATGGCGACAGACTCGCCGACCATCGTGTACTCGCGTGCGAGCGCCGCGGCCATATCGGCATTGATCAACTCGAGCCGTTGTTGACGCAGGGCATTGCGGACTGTGAGGACCGTCTTCTCGATCGAAAGTGGTTTTTCGATGAAGTCAAAGGCGCCGAGTTTTGTAGCGCGCACTGCGGTTTCGATGTTGCCGTGACCCGAGATGATCACGACCGCCGCGTCTGAGCCAGCTTCGCGCAATTGTTTTAGCGTCTCGAGTCCATCAATGCCGGGCAGCCAGACGTCGAGCAGAATGCAACCATAAGCTCTTCGCCCGAGCGCTTTGAGACACTCCTCCCCCGTACCAACCGCATCGGCGACGAAGCCTTCGTCTTCCATCACCGCACGCAACGTGTCGCGAATGCCGCGCTCGTCGTCAACTATGAGAATCGAATCCATGTATCTTGTAAATCAAGCCACCGGCAACTCGATAACAAATCGCGCACCGCGCGGATAGTTCTTCTCTGCGCGGATCTGACCTCCATGCTCAACTATCGTTCTTTGCACAATTGCGAGTCCAAGGCCGGTGCCGCTGTCGCGTCTCGAAAAATAAGGCTCGAACAATCTACGAAAATCTCCCGGTTCGATTCCCCGCCCCGTGTCTATGACTTCGGCGCGCAGCAAACTCCTGTCGGCATCAAACGTCGTTACGATCTTGATCTGTTTCTCACCCGTCACCTGGGAAAGCGCGTCGAGAGCATTGTCGATCAGGTTAACAAACATGCGTTTGATCTGTTCGACGTCAAGCATCGAGGGCGGCAGTTCCTGATCGAGTTCGAGCACCATCGCGACGCCATCAAGTCGTTCTTCGTAGAGAACAGCAGCCTGGGCAACTACATCATTCAGACTCGCAAGCTCCAGTCGCGTTGCCGGCAAGCGCGCAAAACGTGAAAACTCGTCGACCATCGCTTTCAATCCTGCGACTTCACGCGTGATGGTTTCAGTGCACTCACTGATCACAGCCGCGACGCGTTTTTCGTCCACGCGATCGTCAAGGCCGTTACTCGATCCGTTGCCATTAGTCGTTCGTGCGTAACTCTTCGCAATTCGCTCGGCTGAAAGTTGGATCGGAGTGAGCGGGTTCTTGATTTCGTGGGCCATGCGCTTGGCAACTTCGCTCCACGCTGCGGCACGTTGCGCCGCAAGTAGCTCCGAAAGATCCTCGATAACCAGCACCACACCTCGTCGCGGTCCTTTTGAATCGCGCAAAGCCGTAGCCGTCATCGATACCGGCAACGGTCCATTACCATTCGCGGCACCGGCCAGTTGTGTTTGCTCAGTCGCGTGACCGGTGCGCCGAGCCCGGCGTAACAATCGATCGACAACCAGCCAATCTTCACTGCCGATCAAATCAGTCAGTTTTGGATTCTCTTCAGATTTATCGACAAGGGCTAACATGCGCGTCGCCGACGCATTCAACGTCGTGACACAATCGTTCTCGTCGATCGAAACCACTCCGGTTGATAGCGACTGCAACACTGTTTCGATGTAATTGCGCCGTTCGCGCAGTGCCATGTTTTTGTCACGCAACTCAGCGGCGCCGGCTTCGATCCGGCTGCGGTTCTCCTCGAGCTGCGTGGTCATCTGGTTGAACGATTCGGCTAATAGTGCCAGTTCGTCATCAGCGATCGTTGTGACGCGATGCTTCAGATTGCCACGCGCGACCTCATTTGACGCCTCAGCCAGGGCTTTGATCGGTGTCGCAATACCGCGTGCCAAATAAATAGCCACCCAACTGGAAACGAAGAGCAGGATGAGGGTCATCAACCCGAGCGTCGAAAGTCCCAACAGACGTACACGACGCTGCTTTCGCACCAGATCCTGGTAGCCGCGTTCAGATGCCGTAACGAGATCTGTGAGGTCGTTTGCCGCTCGCTTTTGCGGCGCAATGATCAGCAATTCGGAGTTATTTAAAGGAACAGCGAACGCATCGAAATCTTTGCCGTCGGCAAGCGTAGTGCCCGTTGGACCATGAGACTTGCGCGCTTCGCCGAAGAGTTTCTCGAGTTCTTCCGCGTCAGCGGGCGAAAGATTCGCACGACTTTGACTCGAAACTGTGCCATCGCTTTCCACCACCTCGATGCCAACGAGCTGTCCCGACGCGACGATCTGGTCCATCGTGACTCGTCGCTCATCCGGCGTCTGCTGGTTCAACAGCATCACGAGCAACGACGCGGTATCACGGAGGGTCTGATCCTGGCTAGACAGCGTCAGACGTTTAACTTCAGTAGCCTGCTGAACGATCTCATCCGGAAAGGGATTGAACCACTTTTCGAGCGATCGATTCAGAAACAGATACGAAAAAACGGCCATTGCCGTGATTGGCAGGAAGCTGATCGAGATGAAATAGACCAGCAGTCGCGTTTTGACTTTCGACCCGAGTTGACGCTCCTTGCGTTCGCGACGCAGCTTCAGGAGGTTACGAACGAAGATAAATAAGAAGACGACGAAGGCTACAAAGTTGAGTGTCGATAAGGCGTAGAGGACAAGAGCGTCCGAAGCGGTGTCGGGCCTGACGACGGTCCAGAGCCAGAGCTGTTGCGAGACGATGTTCGCGAGCAACAACAACACCGTGCCGCCCAGGACCCACAGCAAAATGCGGCGCCGGCGGCGAATTCGTTCCCTGCGCTCCGGGGTCAGGCTTTCGCGATTGTCAGTCATGAACTGGTCAAAAGTTTAGCACACGCCTAAAGATTGAACGCCTCTTTGGAGTGCGCCAACTTGTTGGCGCTTTAGTATTTTTACCAAAGCGGTGACAAGTCACCGCACTCCAAGGAGGTGCATCTGCTAGAATGCGTCACCCGCATGCGTAAAATTTTTCTCAATGACGTTGGCCGGCTTCGCAGTGGATGGCGAGTGCTGATCTTCGTGGTGGTTTTTGTGACCATCTCGTTTTTGATCGCGACTGTTCTGCGGGCTGGTTATGCGATTGTGACTGCATTTGCGCCGCCAATTCCTCATCCGCGGTTCGTCGCGGAAGTTATCTTCAGGATCGGTTTGTTAGGTGCGGCGCTCGGAGCGGGATATCTCTGCACCAGAGTTCTTGAGGGTCTGCCTTGGCGATCACTCGGTCTGACATTACACAACGGCTGGTTTCGCGACCTGGTGATCGGGTTTGCAATCGGTTTTGCCTCGCTCGCGATAGCCGTGGCGATCGCGTCGAAAGGGCTTCACTTTTCATTTACAACAGCCGGACTGATTCCGACTGTCAGATCCATGATCGGATCGGCGATGTTGTTGTTTGTGGCCGCACTCGCTGAAGAAGCGATGTTCCGAGGTTATGGACTGCAGACGTTGTCGCGAGCAAAGCTTGCTTGGCTTGGTGTGCTCCTGACGTCGGTTCCATTTGGTCTGGTTCACCTTTCAAATCCAAACGTGGTGCCGGTGGTGACATTTGCCAACACAGCACTCGCAGGGATCTGGCTGGCCGCCGCGTACCTGCGGACTCGCAGTCTCTGGTTGCCTTTGGGTGTTCACTGGTCCTGGAACTGGGCGCTCGGTTGGTTCTTTGGGCTCCCAATCAGCGGAATCGATCTGGTTTCTAATCCTCTTTTGCAGGGAGAAGAGTCCGGACCGAAGTGGCTGACCGGCGGCAGCTATGGCATTGAAGGCGGTGTCGCCTGCACCATTTCACTAGTAATTGTGACGTTCTTTCTGTGGCGCACTTCCCTTGTTTCCGCAACTCCCGAACTACTTAAGATGACATCGGAAGAAAACCCTGCCACTCCCGAGCCCGTACTAAGCCTTCGTAGTGATGCACTTTGAATCGAGCGCCTCCTTGGAGTGCGCCAACCTGTTGGCGCTTTGGTATTTCTTACCAAAGCGGTGACAAGTCACCGCACTCCAAGAACATGTCTGTTAACAGTCTTCATCACTCTCCCGTCTTAATCGGTGTTGTTGGACAAAGGTCTCCGGTCTTTGGATCCGGGTCTTTGGAAATCGCGACCGCTCTCTCGGGAACCACCGGCTCAGAGCCAAAGACCGAGACCACTTACAACGATTGAGACAGCACGATGTACGCCACAGCCGACATGCTTCTAACCAGTCCCCAAGCACAGGCCGCCGCCGAGCAAACGCACGAGACGGCGATCGAGGTGGTGCTGGTTAAAGCCGTGTTGGAAGGCGACCGCGACGGCTTTACGCGGCTTTATGATCTTTACGCACCCCTGGTGCATGGCATCCTGCTGGCTCGTGTGCCGCGAGCAGAAGTTGACGATCTCGTCCAGGACATCTTTTTCCACGCTTTCAAAAAGCTTCACACATTGCGCGACAGCTCGTCGTTTGGGCCATGGATCGCAATGATAGCCCGCAATCGCGCGGTGGATTTTTATCGCCGGTCGCGTGAGACAGTGGAGATCAACGATGAACTGCGCGGCAGCAATACACAGGATTCGAGAGCCACAGAAATCCTGGAACTGATCCGCAATCTCCCCGAAGCTTACCGTGAAACGTTAGTGCTGCGACTTGTCGAGGGCATGACCGGCCCCGAGATCGCAGCGCGCACAGGTCTCACTGCTGCATCAGTGCGTGTGAACCTGCATCGCGGTATGAAGCTGCTGCGTGAGCAGCTCGGATTTATGGAGGGCTTATGAAAGACGATTATTTGTGGGACAAGACGGGCGAGCCCGATCCGCAGATTCAACAACTGGAAGAAATCCTGGGCACGCTGCGATACCAGCCAAAGCCGCTGCAGATTCCTGAGGAGCTGCCGCTGCCACACCGACGAACTTACTTTCCGTGGCTCGCCATCGCCGCGACAGTGTTGCTAGCGATACTTGCCGGAGGTATTTGGCTCAGCACGCGCTCTCGTGGCGAAGCACCGCCGCACGAAGTGAGGGTCACGCCGCCAGCACCCGTTAAAGAAGTAACGCCGTCACCTGCCGGCACGACAGATCCTCCTAAGACGGCCGAACGGAAACCTGATACTCGCAAAGAGGTCATAGCAGTCAACAAACATCGGCCGAAGGTTTCAACGCCGGTTCTTTCAAAACGCGAGCGCGAGGAAGCACTCATGGCAAAAGAACAAGTGTTGCTTGCCCTGCGACTCACCACGGAAAAGTTGAGCCTGGTCAACAAGAAGATTCAGAACACAAATCCTGCGAGTCAAATCAAGAATCAACACCGCGTAGGATGAATGGAGCAATCATGAAATCACCATATAAAACAACCTTAATTGTCTTGCTACTGATCATCACATCCGCCTTTGTGGCAAGAGCCCAGGATTCACGAATTCAGCTCGGCAGTCTCGATCATCTCGCTCCGAAAGCTAGCCAGGCCGTCGACGTCAATGTCGATGAACGATTGATGAAGCTGGCGGCCAGGCTGTTCTCGGACAAGGATGAAGATCAACGAGAGGTTAAGAAACTGATCGCGGGACTGAAAGGCATTTACGTCAAGAGCTTCGAGTTTGAGACGGACGGACAATTTGTCGCAGCTGACCTGGAACCGATTCGCACGCAGCTTGGCGGCGCCGGTTGGACGAAGATGGTAAACGTTCGCAGCAAGAAGGAAGGAACTGTCGAGGTTTACCTGCAGTTCGTTGGCGAGAACGTCAATGGACTTGCGGTGCTGCACACCGACGACAAAGAGCTTACCGTCGTGAACATCGTTGGACCAGTTGATCTCGACAAACTTGCCCAGCTCGAAGGCCAGATGGGTATTCCTGATCTGGGAATCGAGTCGCCAAAGACAAAGAAAAAGACCAACGAGCAGTGAGGTGAGCGATGAAAAAGATTGCTACCAAAATCTTCATCGCCGTCTTCGTCATGTGCTTCACATCCGTGCCTGCCGTGTACGCGAAAGGCGACGACTTCAACTCAGTCGTAAAGATGATTGAAGAGTTTTACCGCGTGAAGCATGTTGGGATTCCGTTTCTCGCGAAAGCTGGAATGAAGGTGGCCACCACGGCCGCTCGCATAAAAGGCGGCACCGCCAGACGCCTCGCAGAAGCCGGCAGCATCAAGCTCGCGGTGTTTGAAAATCAGGAATTTAACGGCGATTTCACGAAGTTTCGCAGTTCACTGAACCAGGCCCTGAACGTAACCTGGATGCCGTTAATTCAAACTCTCTCCGCCGCAGGCGAAGAACAGACTTATATTTTTCTCAGAAATGACGGTGACAAAACCAAGGTCCTCGTGATCACGATTGACGAACGCGACGCGACAGTGGTCCAGGTAACTCTCTCCCAGAAGAATCTCGCTCTCCTCTTGAAAGATCCGGAAGGCACAGGCAAAGCCATCACTGAAGAAGCAACTCTCATCGATCAGGAGTAGATCATGCACAGAATCCTTTTTCTACTTTTCGTCATCGCTGCTTTGGCGTCGTTCCCTGTTCGCGCACAGGAAGTTGAAGACACCATCAAGATCAAAACGCGCGTCGTGTTTCTGGACGCGCTCGTGAAGGATAAGAAAACCAATCTCCCGATCTCCGATCTGACGACTACAAACTTTGAAGTCCTCGACGATGGCAAGCCGCGCAACATTACGTATTTCACACGCGAAGGTCAGGCACGCAAACCGCTCGCATTGATTCTGATTCTGGATCTGCGCGAAGACGGCGCCGGCAGGTTCATGAAGCGGCCTGAGATTCTTAAGTCGATGGAAGATGAGTTGGCAAAGCTGCCGCCAGGCGATGAAGTCGCGATCATGGCGATGGACATGAATGAAGACGAAGAAAGATTCTGGTTGACTGAGTTCACGAACGATCGCGCGAAGCTTGCCGCGGCGCTGGCCCGTGTACCGGCACTATGCGTGCCGCATGAAGGTCCACCACCTGAAGGCGTTGTGCCGACGCAACAGAAGACTCAGGACACCGCTACCCAAGGTGAAGGTAAACCCGACGACATCATCGAGACCGAGACGATTCGTGGCCGTAACGGCGCGACCATAACACGTAAAACTCGCCGTGATGGCAGTGTTAATGTGACGCGCACAAACAAGGATGGGAAGGTCACGATCGAGTTGGGTGACATTTACGACATGGCCGCCGCAGTGAAAGATGCGACGCGAAAGGCTGCTGAGACGAGACCAAACTCACAGACGTCGATCGTCTGGATATCGGATGGCATCGCGCCGATCTTCTTTGAGGATCGTGATGCTACGGAACAGATCCTTATCCGCGACAACGTGATTTTCAACTCGTTGACAGTGGAGATGCGCACGTTGTTCAAGTTCCTCGTGCCGGTAGCTAAGCCGGTAGCTGGCTGGATGGGGCTGAGTTTATACGGCAGTGCCAAACATCTCGCGCAGAGATCTGGTGGCGAGGCAGTCAAGGTCGGCCGTGTGAAAGACTACGGCGCGGGCCTGTCGCGGATTATCGGAAACTTAACAGCACGCTACAGTCTCGGCTTTGCACTGGCTGAAGATGAGGTCGACGACGGCCGCATGCACAATCTTGAAGTTCGTGTTAAAGCGCAAGATCAAAAAGGTAAGAATCGAAAACTGCAGGTGAGCTCACGGCAGGGTTACTACATGTCGTCAACGGTGCCGAAAGAGACCGCTGCGAAAGCACAATGAGGCCACAGATAACACGGATTAGATCCGGATTTAGATCGGCGTTTATCTGTGGCTAACTAACCGTGTCACCGCGCTTCGCATTTAGCATTTTAGCTGCCGACCCGCTATTCATTGAAATCTCGAGAAACCCGGCACTCCCCCAAATCGCAAAGAGTTCCTCTGCCTGCCTTTCACCATAGAAGTTTCGTATCGCACTTATCGTCCTGCCATTAATCGACAGACTCTTTCCCGCAAACTTTTCCCGACTAATGTTCGTCACGCAATTACCAAAGTGATCGATATGAATGATTCGCAGTGGCGTCTCCAGTGAAGGCAGCCTGACTTCATCATTAATCTCCGGACCAAGCTGCTGAGGGGTTACTCCTTTCGTCAGCGCTGCCGCAACTGGTGCAAAGATGTCGCGGCCGTGAAATGTCGAACTCGGATCAGGTCGAAAGTATTTTTCAGAAGTGATGTGAAAAGCTTGATGTACAGGCTCTCGGTCGTAGATGTAGGTGAAGATCCCATTATCCGGACCAACAAAGAATTGGTTGTTTGCCGTTACGATGATCGGCCTGCGCGAGGATCCAACACCCGGATCGACAACCGCAACGTGAATCGTTCCCGCGGGAAATGTCTTGTACGCGGCGAGCAGCAAGAACGCGCCGGCCTCAACATCCTGCGCCGGGATCTCGTGCGTGATATCAGCGATGATAACGTTAGGATTTACTGAAAGGATCGCACCTTTAACCGCCCCAACGAAATAATCAGCCGTACCGAAATCCGTGAGTAAAGTAATAACGGGGAGATCGGGCAACGCACTCACAGTACGCTCGTGTCAGTTGATGTGCGAATCTTCAGATGCTGGCCTTGTTCGAGTCGGATATCTTTGCCACGTTGCGTCATCACACCCGCTGCGCCTGCGCCGCCGCCGATGATCGCTCCGATCGCAGCTCCCTTACCGCCGCCTGCGATGGCGCCGATAATGGCTCCGATACCCGATGCGGCGCCGACTTTCGCTGCATCGTCTTTCGTCGAATCATTTCCCTTTACGCCACCTTCAGGATCGATTGTCGGGTCGTCTCCACGCATCGGACCGATTTCAATAAGCTCCGCGTGAAGCGTCGCAGTCCGATTGTCAGGCGAACGAATCTGATCAAATGCTAATTGCAGTTCAGCCACGCCTTTAACTTTTCCAGGCCGCTTGAGCTGTGCAACTCTTCCTTCAACGACATAACCAGCATATTGTGCGGGTTCAATGACCCGCGCCTGGATGCGGTCGCCTCGCTGACTCACGTCAGTCGAAATGGGATGCAAGAGTTCGAGATTCAAAATGGTGTTGCGCGGAATTGCGAGTGAACCACCCGAAGTTGGTGCCGCATCGACATCTGTCTCCGCCTGACTATTGCCAGTCGGGTTGTTCACTTCGACCGGGATGTTGCCGGGATTTTGTCGTCTACGTAACCCTGTCGGAAGAGACGAATTGAACTGCTGACGATCGAAGCCTGCCGTGTAACCGGCTTCGAAACCCTGCTGGTAACCGTCGCGATAATCCTCGATCGGTCCCCAGGCTTCGTTATAGGAACGATCTGCGTTTTGATAATCCTCTTTGTTCGTGTAATTACGGGCGGCGTTGTTGGAAACGTCTTTGAATCCTGCCGTGTAGCCGTCCGAATAACCTGTTCGATAACCGCGTTCCAGCGCCGTCGTTCCCTGCGCGCCTGCGGGAACGATTGCGAGCAAACCAGTAATGGCGATGCTCAATAAAACTACCAGGGGAAGCTTGAGATAATTCATATTTTGTCCTTCCAAAGAATTTACGACTGCGGGAACAGCCATAGCGTCTTGGGAGAGCCAACCTCGCAACGCACGAATGCTACCACTAATTGGCCTCAATTTGTGCTTTTTGTGCCTCTTTGTGGCAAACTGCGATTCAGATGCCAGAGGAGTTAATTTTGATGCCATTACGGCGAGTTTATCTCGATAACAGCGCCACCACGCCGGTCGATTCGCGGGTGGCTGCGGCAATGGCCCGGGCGGTCGTGGAGACGTTTGGCAATGCGTCGAGTGTCCATGGCTTTGGTCAACAGGCGCGAGCAGCCATCGACCGGGCACGGCGTGAGGTCGCGGCACTGATCGGCGCGAGGCAAAACGAGATCGTCTTCACGTCCGGTGGCACTGAGTCAAACAATCTCGCCATTCGCGGTGTTTGTGAAGCCGCTGTCACTCATGGGCGGCACATCATCACCTCGGCGATTGAGCATCCATCCGTTGCCGGTGTTTGTGCGGAACTGGAAAAACGAGGTTGGGACGTTACACGCCTCCCTGTTTATGGAAATGGAGTCGTGAGAATCGAAGACGTCGCCGCGTCGCTTCGCCCTGACACTGTCCTTATTACAGTGATGCTGGCGAACAATGAAATCGGGACGATTCAACCAGTCAGTGAAATCGGTTCGCTCGTTCGCGAAAAGCGAGCTGCCGGTCAAAAGCATCTCTGGCTTCATACCGACGCAGTTCAAGCCGCTGGCAGACTGCGGTTGAATGTCGAGGATCTTGGCTGCGATCTGCTAACGATGTCGGGACATAAGTTGTATGCGCCGAAAGGTGTCGGAGCGCTCTACGTCCGGCGTGGTGTGAGACTTCACGGACAAAACGTCGGCGGACATCAGGAGCGTGAGCGACGTGCTGGAACCGAAAACGTTCCGGGCATCGTTGCTTTTGGTGAAGCAGCCAGACTCGCGCGTGAAGAGTTTGAGCAACGGACGATGCACGATCGAATGTTGCGCGACAAGTTTGAAGATGCAGTTAGCGAGCGAATTCCGGATGTGGTCTTGAATGGCGACCGTGCACAGCGTTTGGGCCATCTTTCGAATATCTCGTTTCGCTTCATCGAAGGAGAAGGATTGTTGATAAACCTCGATCTGGAGAGAGTCGCAGTCTCCACCGGTTCGGCATGTTCTTCAGGAACACTCGAGCCATCGCCCGTGATTCGCGCCCTTGGAGTCGACGACGAGCTTGCACGCGGTTCGATTCGATTTAGTTTCGGTAAAGATAACGTAGAGCCTGAGGTTGACTATGCTGTCGAGGTGTTGGTGCGCGCCGTTGAGAGACTGCGTGCGCTCTCGCCGTTGACTCTGGTTAGCCACTAATCACTTGTCCTACTCGGCCAAATTCAAAGAACATCTCGCCCATCCTCGCAACGCGGGTGAACTCCCTGAGGCGAACGCGATCGCAGACGAAACAAATCCGATTTGTGGTGATCGGCTGCGTCTATCGTTAATCATCAAAGACGACCGCATCGAAACAGCGCGCTATCTTGCTTACGGTTGTCCTCCAACATTGGTGTGCGGATCAGTCTTGACTGAATTGATCACTGGCAAGACAACGGCGGAGGCAAAACAACTGACACGAGCAGATCTCCTTGACGCCATCGGCGGGCTTCCCTCGCGGAAACATCACGCAGCAGCCCTCGCGATCGAAACGCTAACCTCTGCGCTTCAGCCACAGATAACGCGGATCAATAACTGATTCTTCTTTTGTGCTTTTTGTGCCTTTTTGTGGCTGATCTATCTGTTTTGTGGCGTGCCGACGACACGTGGGCGTGCGGCGGGCTCGATTGTATTGTGCTGGTGATACTTCGGACCACAATACTTTTTAGGTTCTGTGCCGAGCACGAAAGTCCTCGTCCGAATCACCGGACAAGTCTCAACCGCTATCAGTCCGGTCTGCGGATCGATATCCAAAGTGATCGTGCCTTCGAGTCCGCTGTCAGGCAGTGAAGGCGCTTTTCGTGACGTTGGTGACGGCGAGGGCGATGGTATCGGCAAGTCATCGTACGGCTGCTCGATTGGCGACGGCGACGGTAATTCCACCGGCGAAGCTTCTTCCTCCGGCAACTCGGAAGCGTCGTTCGGACCAGTGCCGTTGATAAAGTATTCCACTCGTTTCTCAGTGTCACTTGACTCAGTCGGTTTGCCGGTCTTGGGATTGATATCGACCTGCTCAATTCCCGCAGGCATGTCCCAATCACCACCCCATTCGGGATGCTCGGCCAGCGCCACTGACATGAAGTCGGCCCATATCGGCAACGCGGAATTCGCGCCGGTCAAACCGAGTTGAGAACCATCGTCAAAACCAACCCATACAGCACAAACGAGATTCGGTGTATAACCTGCAAACCAACCATCGCGAGATGTTCCCGTCTTACCTGCCAAGACTCCTTTCAAACCACGCGCACGCACCTTCGACGCTGTGCCGCGATTAACCACGTCTTTCATAAACGACGTCATCAAGTAAGCAACTTCCGGACGAAGCACTTCGCTCTTCTGCGTCGTCGGCGCAGCAACGGTGACGCCGTCGCCAGTTGTTATGCGATTGATTGCTATCGGAGTCGTGCGGCTTCCGAGATTGGCAAACGCCGTGTATGCGGAAGCGATCTGAAGCGGCGTCGCTTCACTCGTCCCCAGTGCCATCGCCGGATATGATCGCGGTGGCTTTGGCAGCCCAGCCTTTGCAGCGAGATTCATCACACGTCCAATCGTCACTTCCATCGCCACGTCAACGGTGACAACGTTCAGACTATGGACCAGACCATCTCGAAGGGTAACCGGCTCATGCGAGTAACTCTCGCCAAAGTTTCCAGGCGAGTACTCCTGATTATCATAGGTGAACGTCTTCGGCTCATCCATGTAAGTCGTAGCCGGCGTGATCACACGTGGCACGGGATCGAATGCCGTATTCAATGCGGTGGCATAGACGAAGGGCTTGAATACCGAACCCGGTTGACGAAACGCATCCGTTGCTCGATTCAACTGGCTCTTCGAATAATCACGACCGCCAACCATCGCGACGATCTCGCCGGTCTTTGCATTCATCGCGATAAGCGCGGCCTGCAGTGTTCCCGGCTCAAAACGTTTTGACTGGATCTTGTCGAGCGCCGCCATCTGCTTCGTCATTGCAGCGTAAGCAGCACGTTGAAGATCCATATCGATCGTCGTGTAAATGCGCAGGTGTTCGGCGCCGGTACCTGCGATCATGTCGCCGAGTTGATTCTGGACGTAGTCGGCGAAATAAGGCGCATCTGAAACGTCGATTCGTCCTCTTGATGGAACGACCTGAAGCGGAGTCGCTTTGGCGGTCTTTGCCTCGTCCGGCGTAATCGCGGTGGCTTCCGCCATCGAATCCAAAACCTGATTGCGGCGCGCAGTTGCTGTTTCGATCTTTGTGTAAGGGTTGTAACGATTTGGACTGCGAATCAGTGCCGCAAGGAATGCCGACTCCGAGAGCGTCAGGTTTGTGACGTCCTTATTGAAATAAGCGCTGGAAGCTTCGCCAAAACCGTTAATCGAGAATCCCGCCTGCTGCCCCATGTAAACCTGATTGCAGTAGAGCTCGAAGATCTTTTCTTTGTTCAGGCGAGTCTCGAGGATGATCGACATGTAGGCTTCGCTGATCTTGCGTCGCCACGTTTGTTCCGGTGAAAGAAGAAGATTCTTGACGAGTTGTTGGGTGATGCTCGAACCACCCTGGCGTGCAATCGGCGAGCTGGGATCTGCATCGTAACGGCGAATGAAAGCGCGAACGATGCCACGAATATTGACACCATAATGCTCGAAGAAAGAGCGATCCTCTGTAACTGTGATCGCCTTCACGAGATGTGGCGGCAGATCGCTGAATCCGATCACTTTACGCTTCGCTCGCTCAGTTCCCGTCACCGAACTGATCAACTCAGGTTCGAGCCAAACACGTTGCAGTGCGCCGCGTCCTTCCAAATCAGTGAGTGAACTGATCGACTTTCCCGAACCTGAAAACTGCACTCTAACCTTTTGAAATTGCTTTGTGCCGTCGACACTTGAAGCGCTGCTCGGCTCGATGTCGAGAGTCGCGCCGTTTACTGAATAACGCCCGCGAGCTGTATCTGCCTGTTGCGTTTTCTCAACATAGCCAGCGCGCTTTAGAAATGCGATTACGTCTGCCTGCGAGATGGACTCATTGACACGAAGCTGTTTTGGCGCTGCATAGATGCCGGCTGTTCGTGTGTAAACTTCGCCGGCGAGCAGATTGTCGATGCGTCCAGAAAAGACTGTCCAGTAATAGATCAGGATTCCAAGTACGATTGCGCTCACAAACACGACCGGGATGATCACTGGCGCACTGAACAGCCGTCGCAGCACCCGACGCGGAAAGCTCCTCCTCGTCTCCACATACGACACTACGCGTGGAGTGCGGAGATCACGATTAGTTTTACGGGGATATTGCTTATCGTCTGGTGGATAGCGTACTGGCATAAAAAGTTGTGAGTTCTTCTCTGTGCAACCTCCGTGTCTCTGTGGTAGTAGAATCTCAGTTAAACATCACCACAGAGACACAGAGAACACAAAGGTTGCACAGAGAACTTAAACACTCACAGTAGTACGTTACATTCCGCGCACGGTTCTGTCGACGGTCAGTTTGACAGGGCTGGCCGCATTCGCTAACGTGGCTGCCCTCGCTGGACTTTGATGCCGCCCGTCCTGTATGAGTCTAACAAACCTTCCGCGTTTCTTTCTCCCCAGCCGCGCTCGAATTCGCATCGTTTTTATGGCCGTGCTGAGTGCGATTGCAGTGGGAACCCTCTCATTTCACCTGCTGGAAGGCTGGTCTATACTTGATAGTCTTTACGTCACCGTCCAGACGCTCACTACCGTCGGCTTTGGCGATTTGACGCCCCAAACAGTTGTGGGCCGCGTATTCGCCACAGTGTTCATGATGGTGGGCGTGGGCGTTGTGCTTTATGCTTTAACCAGCACTGTACAGACGATCGTTCACTCAGAACTGTTTGCCCGGTATGGCCATTCACGAAAAATGAGCAAACTGCGAGATCATTTTATCATCTGCGGAGCAGGCCGCGTCGGAACCCATTTGGTGCGCAGCTTACGCGCCGTCGAGGAAACATTCCTCGTGATCGAAAGCGATCAGAAAAAGGTCGAAGCCTTAATGGACGCAGGCGTCCCAGTGCTCTTGAGAGATGCAACGCTCGAGGAGAGTCTGGTCGAAGCAGGTGTCGAACACGCACGCGGTCTTGCCACTTGCCTGCCCGACGATGCTGATAACGTTTACGTTGTTCTGACGGCGCGGGATCTGAACCCGGGTATCCACATTGTCGCTCGCGCGGCTGCGGAACAAGCGGAGACTAAGTTGATCAGAGCCGGAGCCAATCGCGTTGTTGCACCGACGCTCATTGGCGGACACCGCATGGCAATGGCGTTGACGAAGCCTGCGGTAGGTGACTTTCTCGATTCAATCACAGCGAATCACCTTGAGCTTGGCTTTGAACAGCTTGAGGTGAACTCAGTCTCTACTTTAGTAAGCCGTAAGTTGAGTGAGACGGTTATCAGATCGGAGTTGAACATAGTCGTGGTGAGTATTCGTCGTAATGATGGAGAGATAATCTTCAATCCCAGTGGCGAAACAAAGATCGAAAGTGGAGACATGCTGATAGCTATCGGTAACGCAGAATCATTAGCGCGTTTGACTGCACTTGCTCGCGGCCGAGCGACGGAACAACGTGCGACAGAGGCAAAGACAAAATGAAGGTTCTGGTTACTGGTGGCAGTGGTTATCTCGGCACGTTCGTCCGGCAGTATTTCACAGCCGACGATTTTTCGCGTCGTTCCGGATTCGACGTCCGCGACGAACAGGCCGTCGAGCGTGTTAAGGAATACGACGCAGTCATTCATTTGGCGGGGTACTTCGACAAACATCCTGACGGCGCGGCCGAATGCTTTCGCACTAACGCCACGGGCACTGCGAACGTAATTCGTAACATGAAACCCGGCGCAGCGTTTATTTATGCGTCTACGAAAGACGTTTATGGAAGCCACGCTGACGGACTTGAAGAAGTAGCAGAAGACGCAAGCACTGACTACTGCGGGCAATCAGCGTTCGAATGGTCCAAGCTCATCGGCGAGAAATACATTGAGTATTACGCACGAACGCAGAACGTTCGGGCGTGCATTTTTCGACTATCGACGGTCTATGCCCGGCCCACGCCTGACAATGATCCGGGCATCGTCACGCATTACGTTGAATCGATTAAGCACCGCTCGCCGATTCGACTGCCTGCCGGAGTCGATCCTGTGCGAGACTTTCTTTATGTCGACGACTTCTCTCAAGCGTGCCAGTTCTTTATCGGGTCGCGGATCAAGTTCGGGCTTTATAACCTCGGGGGTGGTCCAGCCAATGCGTTGAGTTTGCGCGAGATGTTGAAACGCGTCGGCGCCATGATCGACATCGAACCGGTGATTGAGGACGTAGCTGTACCGGCTCCCGTGCCTTTGCGCTACGTTTCCAACATCACGCATGTCAGTAAGGACTTAGGATGGCGTCCGTGGACAAATATTGATGAGGGACTGAGAACGATTTTGTAGATGACAAGGGTGCAGGCTGAAAGTATTAAGCGCGTAGTGGTGCGGGGCACGAATTGGGTTGGCGACTCCGTCATGACTGTGCCGGCGTTGCGCGCGCTCAAACGCGTTTTGCCTGATGCAAAGATCACGCTAGTGACCCGTCCAGGCAATAAAGGAATATTCTCGGAAGCGGACTACATTGACGACTTGCTCATCTACGACAAAAAAGGAGCGTTCTCGGTCATCCCACAGATTCGCGAGTGGAAACGAAGAGATTTTAACCTCGCTGTCTTGTTTCAGAATGCTTTTGAAGCTGCGTTGATTCCCTTTCTCGCTGGTGTGCCTCTTCGACTCGGGTATGCAACCGAGTCTCGACAAGCATTGCTGACGCATCCTTTGGCGTTGCCTGATTGGCGCTCATCCAGACATGAAGTCTTTTATTATTTGTATCTGGTCACGGCACTGGAGCAGATGTTGTTTGGACAGAGCACGATCTGTGAAAGTGAGCCTGACACGAGCATACAGATTTCGGAGAGCAGAAAAATTGAAGCGTTAGATTTGCTTAGCGCTCACGATGTGAGTGAAGAAGATGCGGTTGTCGCGATTTGTCCTGGGTCGATTAATAGTCGTGCGAAGCGTTGGCCCGCAGAGTCGTTTGCAGCATTGGCCGATCGTCTGATCGATTCGCGCCGGCAAGTGTTGCTGATCGGCTCGAAGGAAGAGTTGGACGTCACTGAAAATGTGATGCGACAAATGCGCAACCGGCCAGTGGTTTTGACGGGTAAGACCAGTCTTGATCAGATTACGGCGGTGCTCGACCGAGCGGATCTGGTTGTGACGAATGACACGGGTCCAGCCCACATCGCCGCAGCGCTCGGTCGCCCAACGATCGTGATCTTTGGACCGACAAATCCATTGACCACTCGTCCCTTCGCTCCCGACGCAGAGATCCTGAGACATCCACCAGACTGTGCGCCCTGCATGCTGCGCGATTGTCCGATCGATCATCGCTGCATGACGGCAATCACGGTTGATGAAGTATTTGAGCATTCGCATGCGTTGTTGAAACGCGGCAGTTTCGCAAAAACAGTAAGGAGCCTGTGCGACTCAGTCGCGTGAACATCGGATGAAGCGACCGGCAGTTTTCATCGATCGTGATGGAACGATTTCCGAGGAGGTTGGTTACGTTAATCATCCTTCGAGGTTTCGTCTGTTCCCTTACTCGGCTGAAGCGATCAGGATCCTGAATAGCAATGGCTGGTTAGCGATTTTGATTACCAATCAGGCTGGCGTTGCGCGCGGCTATTTTTCAGAGAATGTAATCATCCAGGTCCACGATCAGCTCAAACGAGACCTCGGGAACGCACAACTCGACGCAATCTACTACTGTGCGCATCATCCTTCGGTCGGAGAGCCACCATACCGGTTTGATTGCGACTGTCGCAAACCGAAGACTGGATTGATCGATCGTGCCGCAAAAGATTTTGAGATTGATCTTGGTGCGAGCTGGATGGTTGGCGATCGTTATGGGGACATCGAGATGGCGCACAATGCGGGGCTCCAGTCGGCGTTTGTTTTGAGTGGATACGGCCGCGGCGAGTACGAATATCAAAGTCAGGGTTGGAAAATTCAACCCGATCTTGTTTGTGGAAACCTGCTCCTGGCGGTTGAGATGATCGTTTGGTTTGGCGCGCATTAAAAATGATGCGAACAGAAAATAAGGAACGGCTGGTTGAAATCGTCCGGCGTTTTGCCGGTCAAAGAATCGTGATTGTTGGTGACGCGATCGCCGACAAGTTTGTGCATGGCTCAATCAGCCGAGTTTCACGCGAAGCTCCGGTTTTTATTCTGCGACACGAACAGACTCAAACACTGCCGGGCGGCGCGGCAAATTGTGCGATGAATCTCGTTGCGCTGGGCGCTCAGGTTTCGTTGATTTCCGTGACCGGCGACGACGAATCCGGGAATGAACTTCGTGCAAGACTTGAATCTGCCGGTATCGATACCAAAGGAGTGATCGTCTCCAGCAAAGTTCAAACCACAACCAAGGTACGAATTCTCGCCGGTCACTCGCACTCCAACAAGCAACAGGTAATCCGCATTGATTACGAAGAAGCGGCACTCAACGACGAAGAAATTCGCACCACGATTCTCAAACACCTTGAACAAGCAATCGCCGAGGCAAAAGCCGTTGTGATCTCTGATTACAATTACGGTGTGATTGATACGCAGGCTGCTGACCTGATCCGCAAGCTGGCGAATGTTCCGGTGTTGGTTGATTCGCGTTTTCGACTGCCTGACTTCACCGGCTTCACTGCCGCAACTCCGAACGAGGAAGAAGTCGAGAACCTCGTCGGAACGCCAATTACCTCGCCGGATGGATTTGAAAGTGCCGCACATGAGTTAAAGACGAAACTTGGCCATCGCGCTCTGCTCGTTACCCGAGGAGCTCAGGGTATGACGCTCCTCGAAGGCGACACGGCACCGATTCATATTCCTGCCGTCGGCGCGCAGCAAGCGGTTGACGTAACCGGTGCAGGCGATACTGTCATTGCGACGTTCTCACTCGCTCTTGCCTCAGGTGCTTCGTTTGCTGACGCAGCGCACCTGGCGAATTACGCAGGCGGGTTGGTGGTAATGAAACGAGGAACGGCAACTGTGAGCGCCGAGGAACTGGAGCACGCGATCACGGGATGATCATTCTGAGCCGTGAAGAACTTGTACAACGCGTCGCCTCTGCCCGAGAGTCCGCCGCGCGAATCGTTTTCGCGAATGGATGCTTCGACGTGCTTCACGTCGGTCACGTTCGATACCTTGCGGGCGCAAGAGAGTTGGGCGACGTGCTTGTCGTGGGCGTTAACTCCGATGAGCAAGTCGCGATTCAAAAAGGTGAGGGCCGGCCTGTCTTGCCCGCAGCAGAACGCGCCGAAATTGTAGCCGCGCTCGAGTCTGTCACTTACGTCACGATTTTCGAAGAACCGACAGTCGAACAGCTCTTGCTCGCGCTCAAACCAGATGTTCATGCCAAAGGCACCGATTACACTACAGAAACCGTGCCGGAACGCGACGTGGTACGATCCTACGGCGGCGAAGTAGCTATCGTCGGCGATCCGAAAGATCATTCGACATCAGCCATCATCGCTCGATTAGGAGGCACAAATGGTTAAGAACCTTTCACGCGAAGACGCAAAGCTGCAAAGAAAACCAAAGTCTCCCTTTGCACCTTTGCGTCTTTGCGTGAACATCTTTTTGCTGATTCTCATGGCCTGCATTCCCGCATTTAGCCAACGCCCCAAACCCGAGCGTTTCGATCCCGACGGATCCTTTTGGCTTCAGGGCGCACCGCCAAACGATTTTTCGGATTTCGGTGGCATTAATTTGAACGCAAAGCGATCGCGGCATCTTCCCCAACCAGGTCTGGAAACCAACAACGGCAAGCGGTACCGCTTCAAAACTCTCAGCGTCAAACAAGAGAGATTTACCTTCACCACGATGGCAGTCGCTGGCGTTTCTTATAGTTTTTCCGGAAGATTTCTCAAGGGCGGCGTCTATTCATCAGGAATTCTGGACGATGAAACACCCGTACTTGAAGGAACTCTGACGAAGTTTCGCGGCGGCAAGAAGGTGGCTGACGCTAAACTGAAGTTTGTTTATTTCGGCGGTACATGAGAATTCTCATAGTTAAGCTCAGCAGTATCGGCGACATAGTTCACACTTTGCCGGCCCTCGCCGCTCTCCGTGCGGCCATGCCGCAAGCCGAAATTTCATGGGTGGTCGAACGGCGATCATCTGAAATTTTGAGAGACAACCCGCTTGTAGATCGCCTCATCGAAGTCGACACGAAGGCGCTGAGGCACGGGCTGATGTCTGGGGAGACGCTGCGGGCACCGCGCCAGCAGTTACGTCGGTTACGTGCCTCGGCCTTCGATGTTGCTTTAGACTTCCAGGGACTACTCAAATCCGCTTCAATCGCGCGCCTGTCGGGCGCGCGTCGTATTTTTGGCTACTCTCGCGCCGCGTTGCGCGAACCGGCCAGTGCTCTGTTGCTCTCAAAAACAGTCGCCGTCCCAAGCCAGACTCACGTTATTCGTAAATCCCTGCTACTACTCCAAGGTGCTTTGGGCATTCCTGAACCGGAGGAACTCTCATTCCCAATTCATGTAAGTTCACAACATGAAGCCGAAGCTCGTGAGGCAGCGGCTGATACCGGCGGCCGGTATGCGATTCTGAATCCGGCGGGCGGTTGGCCGACAAAGCTGTGGAGCGTCGATCGATTTGGGAAACTGGCCGATCTTTTGTGGTCCAATTACGGTATTAATTCCCTCGTAACTTACGGTCCGGGTGAACTCGAACTTGCCGAAGCTGTTCGCCAATCGTCTGTCTCTGGCCACGCGCAACCTGTTGCACTGTCGTTGAAAGGATTCTATTCATTGGCGCGTGAGGCACGTGTCTACGTCGGAGGCGATACCGGCCCGATGCACATCGCGGTGGCGGCCGGGACGCCAATTGTCGGATTATTCGGACCGACGGAGTGGTGGCGCAATGGCAGTCCTCGGCCGGAAGACATCTGCGTGGAACGAAATGATATTGATTGTCGTGTGGACTGCCACCGGCGGTCGTGTTCAAAATGGATCTGCATGGATATTGAAGTCGAGCGCGTGATGGAAGCAGTAGAGAGAAGATTACAAAATAACGGTTAACTCATTTTGTGCTTTTTGCGTCTATATCTATGAGTCGAAGAGGCGGAACGTGGATACAGCGTTGGCGAGTGCCGCTTGGATTTCTGTGCGGTGCGGCGTTTATCTTTTTCGCTCGGCCGACGCCCAGAATGTTGCTCATCGGCGCATCCGTCTCAATGCTGGGCTTGGCACTGCGCGCATGGGCCGCAGGACATATCCGAAAAAATGCACAGCTCGCGACGTCCGGACCATACGCGTTCACACGCAATCCGCTTTATCTCGGCAGCTTTCTGCTTGGGCTTGGCTTCACGATCGCGTCGGGTCGGCTGCTGCTCGGCCTCTTGTTTGCGGCACTGTTTCTTGGCATCTATTTACCGGTGATGCGCGTCGAAGCCTCGCATCTCGCAGAGCTGTTTGGCAAGGAGTTTGAGACATACAGGCAGGCGGTGCCTCTGTTTTTTCCGCGGATTACGCCGTTTCGGCGAGATGAGGCGGCGGTAAATAGGTTCGATGGTAGTCTTTATTTGCGATATCGAGAGTACCGGGCCGCGCTTGGGCTGGTGATCGCGTGGGGACTCTTGTTGATTAAGATTTATTACTTCTAACTGAGTTGAAAGTTTTTAAGGCACTCGCTTTCGTCTCTCTCATCGCTGCTCTCGCTTTCGCTGCGGCAGTCAATATTCAGTTTGTCAATGCGCAGCAAGTCCAGGCTCACGCAGGAACGCGACGCTTTGAACACGGTGAAGAGCTTCACTTCGAAGCGGAATTCTCGAGAGCACTCTTGCGTAAGATCGACGTTGCCGATCTGAAGTTTCGCGCCACGCGTACGCCTCTAAGCGAAACGAACGGCAGTGATCCCAAAACATCAAAGCCGTATGCTTTGACGTTCAAGGCCGATGTTTCCAGTAAAGGTTTCTTTGCCCGCTTGTTCAATCTCAAGTTTCGAGAACGGGTCGAATCAACAGTTGAGCCATCGACGTTCACCGTTCAGAAAACGACGATTCTTGACGAGCAAGGCAAACGAGTTCGAACAACTGAAACTACGTTCGATCGTTCGAAAGGGGTCATGACCTGGACCTCGCGCGATCCGAACAATCCTGCGGCAGAACCGCGCCACGCAGTCACAGACTTCACCGGACAGTTACAGGACGTTCTTTCCGCGATCTATTTCATTCGCACACAACCACTCGAAGTTGGCAAGTCGTTCGACATCTTTATCGGTGATGGAGGACGTGTTTACACGATTCCAGTCAAAGTGGTCGAGAAGAAACGCATGAAGACCATCCTTGGTCGCGTTGATGTGCTTCACGTTCGTCCTGAACTCTTTGGGCCAAATCGTCTCATTGACGATGAGAAGGGTGAGTTTTCGATGTGGATCACTGACGACCAGCGACACATTCCCGTCGGTGGTCGCGTCAAAACTGACTACGGCACGTTTGAGATAAAGCTCAAGCGCATCATCAATCCCACCGAACCGGCAGCGCCCGGTCAATGAATACCCCACTGATAATCGGTCATCGCGGTGCGTCTGCGGTCGCGCCTGAAAATACGATGGCGGCTTTTCGCGAAGCCATCGCAGTCGGAGCCGACGGGATTGAGTTTGACGTTCGTCTAACGCAAGATGGTGTTCCCGTTATTATTCACGATAGAGATCTGCTTCGCACTGGTGGTTTATCGCACCGGATCGGAGATACCGCGTGGTCTGAAGTCGCGAAGGTAGACGTCGGAAGTTGGTTTGCGCGTAAGAAAAACCTGCCGCCCGGATCTTTTGCAAACGAAACTGTTCCCAGCCTCGCGGAGTTGTTCACACTCTTCCAGTCAAACAATTCATCGCTGTATCTGGAAATGAAATGCGACTCGCCGGCCGAGTACGCGCCACTGGCAGGGGCGTGCTGCCGGCTGATCGACGATCATGACTTGAAGGATCGAGTGATCATCGAGTGCTTCCAATTACCCGCGCTCAGGATTGTTAGAGAGCTCGACTCAAGTATCAAAACCGTTGCGCTCTTCGAGCCCTCAATCTCGACTCCTTCGGTGTTGTCAGACCAGAGCATCATCAACAAAGCAAAAGACGTCGGCGCAATTGCCCTCGCACTCCATCACCGCCTTGCGCGCCGAAGTCTCATCGAAAAAGCAAAAGCTGTCGGGATGCACGTGGCCGTGTGGACGGTTGACGATCCAGCATGGATCGAACGCGCGCGATCGATTGGAATCGACGCGCTGATCACCAACGATCCTGCTTTGCTTCTTAGCGCCTTTGCGTGAGAAACTCCTCACCTAAAGTTAATGCGTGTACAACAAAACCGCTTCTTCATCTCGCCAGACTTTTCCGTTTATTACCGCAAAGCAAAACAACTTGTCTGGCAGAATCAAGCGATCTCAGGCTACTCGCTGCTCACCACTTTAAGCGGCAAACTCGACTACACCGTCGATGATCATCAGGTGATGCTCAAAAGCTCCGAATCGGTGATACTCGAGCCGAATGCAACCCTCACCACGAAAGGTCAGCAAGTCGAACTTCTCTTTCTCACCTTCTCCGCCTCCCTGGTGATTCAACACGCTGCTGCGATGCGATTGATTCCGCCAAAATCGATCGTCACATTTTCCCGTGATCCAATGCGAGGTGATCAAAAGCTGGAAAGAATGCTCGGAGAGTTTGTCTCCGAACTCGCCGCCGAGAAACCCGGCAAAGAGATCGTGCTGCGAGCCCTCGTCGAACAGGCATTGGTCCACATATTGAGAAACTACGCGACGCCAAAGCTTTCAGAAGAGCTCGAGCTATCTCGAGTCGGCCTCGTTGACAGACGCATTCGTCGCTCAGTTGAACTGATGCACACGCAACTCGATCAAGATCTCAGTCTGAAAGCACTCGCGGCTGCCTCTTATCTCTCGCCATTTCACTTCGCTCGACTGTTCAAAAAACTCACCGGATCATCTCCACACAATTATCTCGCAGGCATTCGCGCCACTCGCGCTCAGTTGTTACTCGCTGAAACGGATCTTTCGGTAGCGGAAATCGGCTCACGTGTCGGATATCTAAGCGGCAGCCATTTCACTAAGGCATTCCGCACCGCAACCGGCACAACCCCGCGCGAATTTCGCCAGGGACTCGTCTCGCGAGACGACGACGGCGCAATGCGTCGCCAATAATGCGCAAGATTTGTCGGCTCAAATTGCGGCTCGCCCAGTATCATGCCTGTAAAACTTTTCAGGAGAACAGTGAATGCCAGTTGCGAAACAAGCTGAGATCAGTCCAGCAGAAGGAAGGCTAGGAGTTTTACTCGTCGGCCTGGGCGCGGTTAGTACTACTTTCATCGCCGGTGTTGAAGCCATCAAAAAAGGTTTTGCACAACCTATCGGCAGCCTTACGCAAATGGGCACCGTTCGCCTCGGAAAACGAACCGAGAACCGTGTGCCATTGATCAAAGACTTCCTGCCGCTGGCTCAACTCAAAGATCTTGTATTCGGAGCTTGGGACATTTTCCCTGATTCCGCTTACGACGCCGCTTTGAACGCGGGCGTCCTCGAAAAAGAACTTCTTAACCAACTGAAACAACCGCTGCGCAAGATCAAGCCGATGAAAGCCGTCTTCGATCAAACGTACGTGAAACGTCTCAGTGGTACGAACGTCAAAACCGGCAAGAACAAGTTTGATCTTGCGAAGCAACTGATCGATGAGATTGCAGAGTGGAAACGCAAGAATAAATGTTCACGGCTGGTGATGATCTGGGCGGCGTCGACAGAGATCTTTCTAAAGCCGCATGCAGTACACAAAACCATCGACTCGTTTGAGCAGGCGATGCGTGATAACCACAAGGCGATCGCACCGTCGATGATCTACGCGTATGCAGCGCTTAAGTCGGGAATTCCATTTGCGAACGGCGCGCCGAATCTCACGGTGGACATTCCCGCGTTGATGACTCTCGCCGATAAAAACAAGCTCGCAATCTGCGGCAAGGATTTTAAGACCGGGCAAACATTGATGAAGACCATCATCGCGCCGGGACTGAAGTCGCGCATGCTTGGTCTTCACGGCTGGTACTCGACAAACATCCTCGGCAACCGCGACGGTGAAGTGCTCGACGATCCCGATTCGTTCAAGACAAAAGAAGAGTCGAAGTTGTCAGTGCTCGAGTACATTCTTCAGCCTGAAGTTTATCCGGACCTGTACAAAGATTTCTCACACGTGGTGCGAATCAACTACTACCCACCACGCGGTGACAACAAAGAAGGCTGGGATAACATCGACATCTTTGGCTGGCTCGGTTACCCGATGCAGATCAAGATCGACTTTCTCTGTCGCGACTCGATCCTGGCGGCGCCGATTGTTCTCGACTTAGCGCTGTTCTTGGATCTCGCTCAGCGCGCGGGAATGAAGGGCGTGCAGGAGTGGCTCTCTTTCTACTTCAAGTCTCCACAAACTGCGCCGGGTTTGTATCCCGAGCACGACATCTTCATTCAATTGATGAAACTCAAGAACACGCTTCGTCACTTGCGCGGCGAAGATTTAATTACTCACTTGGGACTTGAGTACTACGATTAATTTTTAGCCACGGATTACACGGATCTTCATACTCTATCCGTGTATCCGTGGCTTAAAACGTGCAATTTATTGTCAGTAGAGTCTTGACAGGAAATGTCATGCAACGGCTAACATCAACCCGCCTGTTACGTTTTCACGTTCCCCGACACTATAAATGTGGTGACAATTTATGCGGACTTGTATATATAGCTTCGGGTTGCCTGCCGTTTCAGGCGTGAAAACGCGGGTTGGGAAACCTTAAACTCTTCTGCATGCATCAATTTGATGTGCGGATCGTTCCTTGCAAGTACGCCGATGGGCCAGAGGATTTAGGTCCTTCGCAGTCGCCCCCGGATTGACTGGCAAGGAGAAGAGCCGATGTTAGCTGAGTGTGAAGAAGTGACAAAGACAACGAACATGAACAATACAGGTACTGTTTTTCTTGATCCCGATCAAAAGAGCCCGCGCGCGCAAGATTTTGAAGAACGCTTGACGTCGCGCATTGTGGGTCAGGAACGTGCAGTCAGACGGATGAGTGGACTGTACCAGATTTTTCTGGCAGGCATGAATCCACCAAACCGGCCTATCGGCACCATGCTTTTTCTCGGACCGACAGGCTCCGGCAAAACTCGTGTTATCGAAGCTGCTGCTGAAGTGCTTTACGGCGATCCGAATGCGGTCGTGAAGATCGACTGCGCGGAGTTTCAGCACTCGCACGAGATTGCCAAACTTATTGGCTCACCTCCGGGATACCTGGGTCATCGTGAGACTTCGCCGATGCTCACCCAGGAGAATCTCGATCGGATGCACACCGACGATATGAAAGTGTCGCTCGTGCTGTTCGATGAGATTGAAAAAGCTTCAGATAGTTTGTGGCAACTGCTGCTCGGAATTCTCGACAAAGCCACGCTGACGTTGGGTGACAATCGTCGTGTCGACTTCTCGAAGTCGATGGTGATCATGACTTCGAACCTCGGTGCGCGTGAGATGTCGGAACTGATTTCCGGCGGCATCGGTTTTGCGCCCGGAAAAGGTTCGAAGACACCGAACGACACTGAAGTGGACCAGAAAATTTATCGCACGGCCGTTGAAGCTGCGCGACGCAAGTTCTCGCCGGAGTTCATGAACAGGATCGACAAGGTGGTGGTTTTCCGATCGCTGAAAGAACATCACCTGCGTCAGATTCTCGATCTCGAACTCCAGGCAGTTCAGGATCGCATCATGCAGTCAGCCGGGACCAAGTTTGTTTTCCAGTGCTCTGACACAGCGAAAGACATGCTGTTGAAGGAAGGACTGGATTTCAAATATGGTGCTCGTCACTTAAAGAGAGCGGTTGAGAGATTTCTCGTCTACCCGCTTTCGAACCTCGTAGCTACGGGTCAGATCGGATTGGGAGATCTCGTCCACGTGGATGTTGACGGAGTCCGCAATCGTCTGGTCTTCTCGAAGAGCTCGGGTGGCGCGCTGATTCATGAGATGGCGCAAAATCCAGATGGCTCCGAAGATTCGACTGAATCACTGTCGGGTGGAGTTGGGTTGCCGATCCCGCAGGCGTCGAAAGCCGCTAAGAAGGGACACGGACGCGGAGAGAAGGTAGAAAACTAGCGATTGATTTTTTAGCCGCGGATGAACACGGATTTCATCCGCGGCTTAATTTTTTTAAAGCTTCGTGAGCGATTTCAGATAAAAAGGGATCCGATGCGATTGTTGCCGCTTTCAGCGCTGAGGTCGCTGTTGGATCGCCAATCAACCCGAGTGAGCGCGCTGCTTCGCGTCGCACGTCTGAAGGAAGTTTTTCGTTATTCAAAGCGAAAATCAGGGCTGCCGTTCCGGCACGACTCCTGATTTGTCCAAGCGCAACTGCTGCAGCACGAAGCACAAAAACATTTGGCTCCGGCTTTCGTTTCTTGTTCGCAGGCGCTGACAGTTCCGGCGCAAGCGTTCCCACCAACGCAATAACGGCCGCTTCATCTGCAATCTGACCGAGCGCAACTGCGGCCGCAGCTCTAACGCCGTCTTCTTTATCGTTCAAAAGCCGTTCGCTCAAGGCAGCAGTTGCGGATTTGCTGTGAGTGAGACCGAGTGCATATGCTGTCTCGCGACGCACAAACTCGTCCTTATCATTGAGAAGCGGAAGAAGATTTCCAGCGCTTTCTTCATTGCCGATTGAGAGAATCGCTTTGGCCGCAGTCGCACGGATGATTGGAGATCCATCTTGCAGTGCCGGCAGCGCGGCGCGCGATGCGGCAGCCAGGCGCATCGAGCCGAGACGCATTACGGCGTCGCGTCGTTCCTCATCGTCGCTTGAATTTAAACGTCGCTGCTGTTTTTCGATTTCGATTTGAAGAGGCGTGAGGTTACGAGTTTCCTGCGCCGCAACCACGGCACAGCAAAACCACAAAAAAGCACAGAGGGCGCAAATGCTTGTAGTTTTATGGCGCTTCAAACGTAGGTGCCGACTCTCGCTGCGGCTCGTCTTTCTGCTTTGCGTCGCACCGCTTCCCATTCATAGGCCTGACGAGCGCGACGGTTTTCCTGGGCATCCGCCAGGCTTGCCAGTAGTTCGTCTTCCGAAACTGAAGGCGCCGTCCTGGCTCGTTTTTTGGACTCCATTGTGGAGATGTAATCCAAAACTTCGCCTACTTCAGCCTCACTCAATGCCTCGAGTTTCAAAGCAAGAAACTGGCGTGGATTCGCGTCATTGGCCATTTTCGTGCTCCTTTGCCTGTAAATTCGGGGCGATTCGCGCGGGGGGACAATATACACGAATTTAGACAGGAATAACATGATTTGCCGGATTTTACATCCTGCAAATCTCGTAAATACTGCTAATCCTGTCTACTAATCAATCCGAGAAGCAAGCCCGTGCACAGTATCAACAATGAGCACGGCAATCGGCGGGTAAAAGATCAAGTCGAGGATCATGCTTGATTGCACCGCAATCACACGATGTCTGAACAGCAGCGTCAAATCATTGAAAAAGTCCTGTGTGTGCCAACCGATATACAGTCCGATTCCTACGCTGAGACCATAACCAACGAGCAGAAAGGTGTACGCTGAGAAACGTGTAAACGGCTGCTCAGGCACCGACTCCTGACGGAAAACCGATCCTTGAATCGGACTCGGCTTATACGTGTAATGCATAATGTATTCGCGCAGGCGATTGGCCAAATGCCAGACGCCAATCACAAATAACGTCAGCACTATAACTCGGCCCATCGTCGAAAACACATGCCACAACTGGGGTCGCATCATCGCCAGAAAGAACGTCGACAGAAACAATGAGACGGTCGTAAAGACCGCGCGCTGTCGCTCACGGTTCTCCATGCGATCTCTTTCCAGAACTTCGTCAACCAGACGGTCCCACTTCGCCTGCACGGCCAGATTTCTGGCTCGTTTAGCGTGTGGGTTATTCGAGTTTAGGATGGAATAGCTGCGGTTCTTCTGGGCGTTCAACTGTTCGTCGTAATAGATGCGCTCCGTTGGATCGATGAGCGTGTGATACGCCTTGGAGACTAGTGCAAATTGTTTCCCTGCTTCGGAGTTGGGATTGAGATCGGGGTGACTTTTGCGCGCGAGTTTCCGAAAGGCCGATTTGATTTCGGTCTGAGACGCATTCGGCTTGACGCCCAAGATTCTGTAGTAGTCAATCACTGTGCTTATCTGAACTCCGAAAGCCAGCGATGGATGCTGGGGCTGCCTGAGGACACCGCGTCACTCGCCCGAAAAGTATACCACCGTCCGCAAGTATTTTACGGCGCGTTTCTGCACCCTCACTGAGATGTTTGAATTGGCATGAGGGGGTTGCCAAAGGGGAGCCGGGGAAATACCTCGAGCGGCATTCGAGGGGGCGAGGACGTATGAATAAGGCGACTCGCACCCTTTGGCTAGTTGTCATTCGCTTTACAACCGCCATGCCATTCCCCCAGTTTCAAAAACCCCAGCAAAAACCGGCCATTTTCTAATTACACACAGCAAAAGTGTGTACGGTAGAGGACACAGACTGTCAACCACTAGCTACACTTTGGAGTGCGGCGGCCTGGCGCCGCTTTGTTATCGATGACGTTTGATCGAGGCCATAGCGGCGCCAGGCCGCCGCACTCCAAATGGCGCCCTATTTTTGACTAGCCCGATCGACAATCCTTAAAAGAGTTCTCACCGCGATTCCAGTTGGTCCCTTCGATCGATAAGGCTTGGCATCATCACCCCAGGCCGTGCCCGCAATATCCAAGTGTGCCCAGGAAAGTCCATCCGCAAATTCCTTTAGAAACGCAGCCGCCGTAATTGTTCCCGCTTTTCGGCCGCCAACATTCTTGATATCTGCAATGTCTGACTTGATCTGCTTCGAATACTCCTTGTCGAGCGGTAATTGCCAGAACTTCTCGCCCACTTCCCTGCCCGCCGTAATGATTTCGTCAATCAGCTCCTGATCGGTTCCCAGCACCGCAGCATTCACGTCACCGAGCGCAATTGAGACCGCGCCAGTCAGCGTCGCCATATCGATTACTTTTGTTGCACCGAGCTTCTTCGCGTAAGCGATCGCGTCGGCGAGAATTAGCCGGCCTTCAGCGTCGGTGTTGATGATCTCGATGGTCTTGCCGGTCATTGCCTTCACAACGTCCCCGGGCTTGGTAGCTTTACCCGAAGGCAGGTTCTCAGTACAAGGAGCAACACCCAAAATCGGAATCGGGGGTTTCAACTGCGCGATCGCGCGCATCGCGCCCATGACGGTGGCGCCTCCGGTCATGTCGTATTTCATCAACTCCATATTCTCGCCGGGCTTGAGCGAGATGCCGCCAGAATCGAAGGTGACGCCTTTGCCGACAAACGCGAGTAACTCCTGATTGTCAGCAGGTGGATTTGCGGGTGTGTACTTCAAAATGATCAGTTTTGCAGGCTGGTCCGAACCACGCGTCACACTCAACAACGAGCCCATTCCCTCTTGTTCCATTCGGGCTTCGTCAAGCACGTCGATACTCAAACCAAATTCGTTTGCGATGTCGCGAGCTCGTTCAGCCATGTCGGTCGGCGTCATGTAGGCGCCCGGTTCGTTGGCAAGGTCCCGAGTGAAATTCACCGACTCGCCGACTATCGATCCAGTTTGAACGCCACGCTGCAAAACATCTTCATCGGCGCCTTCAATCACGACTACTAAACGGTCGACCTTCTTTTCCTCTTTTTCCACCGTGCGATACTTATCAGGATCAAAGAGCGCAATGTATGCACCTTCCACTGCTGTTCGAGCTGTTTCGCCCGCATCAATCGAAGCACGAGGGACGACGGCAATAGACTTAACATTCTTGCTGCGCAACGAACGAACCGCAGTTCCCGCCATCTGAGAGACCTGTGCACCCTTATAATCGCCAGGCTCGCCGGCACCGACCAACAGTAAGCGACGCACCTTGAGCTTGTTGTTTCCAACGAGGTGGAAGTAGGCGGTTTCACCTTCTTTGCCGCTGAACTCATCGGCGTCGAGTGCGGAGCTCACGAGTCCACCGGAAAGCTCATCGAGCTTCTTGATAAAGCCGTCGTCGGCCTTTTCATTCTTAAAAACGGCTACCGCCAGAGCTTGTGCATCAAGCTCTTCAATCGGTCCTCGGCTGGCTTCAACTTGCATGGTGAGTAGGTTCTCCTGGGAAAGGGAATAAAGTCTTATGTCCGATTTCCGATGCCAACTGCCGATTTAGGACACCAACACGAAAAGGGTAATCGGCAATTGGAAATCGGAAATCATTTATTGCGTTCTTTCAATTGCGCTCGCGTCTCACGCTCTACTGTTCGCTTTAGTTCGGCCTCTCTCTTGTCATACATTTTCTTACCGCGAGCCACTCCAACTTCGATCTTGATTCTGCCGTTTTTTAAATAGAGCTGAGTGGGAACGAGAGTCATTCCCTGTTTGGCTGTGGCTTCGTCGAGTCGGGAAATCTCACGTTTGTGAAGCAGCAGCTTGCGAGTCCTAAGTGGATCGTGGTTCTCGCGGTTGCCATGAGAATACGGCGAAATGTGTGCATTGAACAACCACGCTTCGCCCTCGCGCACTGAAACGTATGCTTCTTTCAGTTGTACGCGACCATCCATGGCACTCTTTACTTCGGTGCCTGTCAATACGAGACCCGCTTCGTATTTATCCGAAATATGATAATTGTGAAAGGCCGCACGATTGGCCGCCAGTACTTTTTCTTCTTTCACCGCACCACATTCTTCAGGTCGAGCACATCGTGCCGTGTGATAATACCGACGATCCGGCCGTACTCTTCCACGAGCACCGCCTGACTTGTTTGCAGCCGGCGCGCCACCTCAGAAGAGCTGGCATCGACATCGAGAGTTGGAAAACTCGCTTCCATTACTTCGCTCACAGGTGAGTCCAGCAGTTCTCTGTTGCGCACCACTTTCGCGAGCACTCGATTCTCACGAAGTGAACCAACCGCTCGTCCTTCTTCCAAAACCGGCATTTGCGTGACACCGAGCTCGTCCATTTTTTCGAGCGCTGCAGAAACCATGTCCGATGGCGCGACCGAAACTATGGTTTTTGGCGCCTGCGGTTTTTTTGTTCCGCTGATTAAACCGGCAGTGATCTTCTGTGGCTCCAACAAACGTTTTTCTTTCAGCCACTCGTCCGAATGATGCTTGGTTAAGTAATGCTCACCGGTGTCGCAAACAATAAAGACGACCACCGCGTTCTCATCGAGATCGCTCGCAACGCGCAGGGCGGCTGCGAGATTCGTGCCAGTGGATCCGCCGCAGAAAATTCCCTCCATGCGTCCTAGCATACGCGACATCTCAAACGATTCTCGATCCGTTACGTTGATCACCTCGTCAACGTACTTGATGTGGACGTTAGGCGGCACTATCTCCTGACCGATTCCTTCAACAAGGTACGGAGTCGCCTCCACAATTTTTCCGGTTTCTTTGTAAGTCTTGAAAATCGAACCGTACGGATCGGCGCCGATGATTCTGATGTTCGGATCTTTCTCTTTTAAAAACCGGCCGGTACCCGAGATCGTGCCGCCGGTTCCGAGACCAGCGACGAAGTGTGTGATCTTGCCTTCAGTCTGGCGCCAAAGTTCTGGGCCAGTGGTGCGGTAATGGGCCTCTGGATTTGCCGTGTTGGAATACTGATCCGGATAAAACGAGTTGGGAGTTTCTGACGCAATTCGTTTGGCGGTCGAAACGTAGTGATCGGGAGTGCCTGGTTTTGCAGAAACGGGAGTGATAACAACATCTGCTCCGAGTGCTTTTAAATAACGCGACTTCTCGACGGAGGCTTTATCGGTCATCACAAAAATGCACTTGTAACCTTTGACCGCTGCGGCAATGGCTAAACCGATTCCGGTATTCCCTGAGGTCGCCTCGATTACGGTTCCGCCCGGTTTCAGGATCCCTTCGCGTTCAGCCGCCTCAATCATCGACACGCCAATCCGATCTTTGACTGAATACCCGGGGTTGAGATTCTCCATCTTGGCGAATATTTGTGCCTTCGTGTTTCGCGCGAGGCGATTCAGCCTGACAAGGGGCGTGTTTCCGATCAGGCCTAGAATGTTTTCCTGAAATTCCATAGAGTCTATATAGCAGACCGCCACAAAAAAGCACAAAAGAGATAGGCAGAACTAGTTTTGTGCTTTATGTGCTTCTTTGTGGCTTTAAAATGTTTGGACCCGGACGCGCTCTCCCCTTCGCATCCGGGTCCTTACAAGGCCACTCATCTTGCAATGTGTGACCGAACCGTTAATTTCTCAGGCTTAGTATCGGCGGCGCCTGTTGTCTCTCAGTTTGTATGTGTAGAGCGCTGCTCCACCTGCTCCTAAGAGTGCGCCGATGACCGCGCCTTTCTTTCCACCGGGTACTCCGCCGATTACTGCACCTGCGCCAGCGCCGATGCCCGTGGTCAGTTTGTCGCGATGCCTATCCCAAAATGATCGGTCGCGATCCCAACGATTGCGTCGTCCGCTGTAAACTCGATTTTGATAACGGTAGTTGTCGTACCGTTGTTCGTACCGTCTCGAGTTGTCGAAACGTCTGTACCTTGTTTGCGCTCCAACTGGGAGCGCTGTTAACGTCAATACCAACAAACAGAAAATACTTACTAACCCCTTTTTCATCTTACCGCCTCCGTGGCCCTCTTTTGGCAAGGTGTGTGCCAACGCCTGCTTCTTCAGATAACCGCGCTTTTTTGCAGTTTTCTTGATACTAGGGCTAAATATGCTCGCTGAGACGTTAACCATTCCGTGCGCATTCTGTTTGACGAGTAACCTTTTGGGGTAATCTCCTCAGCAAGATACGAGTAGATCAACAATGAAAATACTTGTTCTCAATAACGAGCAGATTCGAGAGCTGCTGCCAATGCGGGATTGCATCGAGTTGATGGCCGATGCTCTGTCGGCTTTGGCTCGCGGTGAGGTTTTTCAACCGCTACGTACGATAATTCGTCCGCCCGAAGCACGTGGCTTACTCGGATTGATGCCTGCATATCGCACCGGCGAGCGCGGTGCGTTTGGAATGAAAGCGATCTGCGTCTTTCCGGAGAATCCTGCTAAAGGTAAAGACGCTCATCAGGGAGCGGTGATGTTGTTCAACCGTGAGAGTGGAGAGTTGATGGCCTTGATGAACGCTTCTCAGATCACTGCGACTCGTACGGCAGCCGTGTCGGCAGTGGCAACACGATTACTCGCTCGCGAGGATGCGCATCAGTTGGCAATCATCGGCGCCGGCGTGCAGGCTCGCACACATCTCGTGGCACTCGATGCAGTGCGGTCGATTAAGCAGGCTCGGGTGGCTTGCAGGAACATCGAACACGCTCAGGAACTCGTGCGTGAGATGCAACCACACTTTTCGTTTCCTATTAGGGCGGTTCATAGTAACGAGGAAGCTGTGCGTGGCGCAGATTTGATTGTCACTGCCACCTCATCGCAGGCGCCTGTTATTAATAAGGACTGGATCTCCCAGGGCGCTCATGTAAATGCGATTGGCACACACTCGCCCAACTCGCGTGAGATCGATAGTGCCACGATGGCAGCAGCGCGAATTTTCGTCGATCGTCGTGAATCGGCGTTGAATGAGTCCGGCGACTATTTGCTGGCTGCTAAGGAAGGACTCATCAACGCTGACAGCATCGTCGGAGAAATCGGAGAACTTTTAATCGGAACCAAGCCCGGTCGTAATTCCGTAAATGAGATTACGCTTTTCAAGTCTCTCGGCCTCGCGATCGAGGATGTTGCTTGCGCCGAGTATCTCTATGAAAAAGCCCTGTCCCAGAATTTTGGCACGTGGGTCGATTTGTAAAAATGAGGATACTTATGAGTCAGGAATTCATTGATGCTGCGGCGCAGGGCGACGTCGCGAAGGTGAAGGAAATGCTCCAGGCTGATCCATCGTTGGCACAGTCGAGAGATGAGAACGGTTTGTCCGTTGTATTAAAGGCGACTTATTACGGCAAGCGAGATGTGGTTGAAGCGCTGCTTGCTTCGGGTGTTGAGCTAAACTTATTCGAAGCCGCAGCCACCGGACAAACTGATCGCGTCCGCACGTTAATCGAAGAAGATCCTGCGCTCGGCAATTCTTACTCGCCCGATGGCTTCACGCCGCTTAGTCTCGCGGTATTCTTCGGCCACCCAGAAACAGTAGACGCGCTGCTGGCCGCCGGCGCTGAAGTAAACGCAGCTTCGCGAGAAACTATGAAACTGACACCACTCGCCTCAGCAATGGCAACGGCACAGGTTGAAATCGCAAGGACTCTGATCGCACACGGTGCAAACGTCAACGCAACAGCCGAAAGCAATCTGACTCCACTTCACACCGCCGCAGCCAGAGGCAATATCGAAGCGGCAACGTTGTTGTTGGAACATGGCGCAGATATTAACGCCACAACTAAAGACGGAAAGAAACCAATCTCTTACGCAGAGGAGCGCAATCACCCCGAGATGGTGGAATTTCTGAAAAATCGTGTCTGAAAATCCCCGAAGATCTGCGTCTTAGATCAATCGATCGCCCGTGATCGTTACTGAATCCTGTCGATAATGACAGCCGCGGCTCTGACGGTTGTGCTGGGCCGCCTGCGCAACAATCAGCGCAACTTCAACCGCATTACGCAGCCCGATCAAACCGTCAGACAATTTTGTCGACCGGTAAAACGTCTCAATCTCATTCCACAAATGTCGCAACTCCCGTATCGCACGCGACAGCCTATCGGCACTTCGCACGAGCCCAACGTAGTGCCACATGATGTTTTGAATGGTCTGCATGTCTCCCTGTATCAACGCCGGATCAGGTTCATCTCTCAAACCACTCTCATCCCAAGGCGGAATATCTTCGAACTTTGGTGTTTGACCACTCCCGTTGTTGAGGGCTCGATCGAGCTCCAGCGCGGCTCGATTTCCCCAAACAAGTCCTTCCAAAAGCGACGTGGAAGCAAGACGATTCGCACCGTGAACACCCGTGCAACTGATCTCTCCGACCGCATACAAGTTTCGAATCGTAGAGCGCGACCACTCGTCAACCAACACGCCGCCGCAGAAATAGTGCGCAGCCGGAACGACAGGCACGGGCTCACGAGAAATATCGAGGCCCACTTTCAAACATTCATCGTAAATAAACGGAAACCGCTCGCGAATCTTTTCTGCCGGCATGTGTGAAGCGATATCGAGCAACACATAGGAATATCCCTTCGCTTCCATCTCATGGTGAATCGCACGCGCCACAACGTCGCGCGGCGCCAGATCTTTCCATTCCGGCGAATAGCTTTCCATGAAAGGACGCAACTCGGGCGTCAACAGAACTCCACCTTCACCTCGAACAGCTTCGCTGATCAGCAAACCTTCAGCGCCGGGTGCAGCTAACGCAGTCGGATGAAACTGGACGTATTCGGCGTTTGCGATCCGCGCCCCTGCTCGATGGGCCATCGCGAGTCCATCTCCACGCGCACCGACTGGATTTGTCGTGTTCCGGTAGATCCGGCCAAGTCCACCCGTCGCGAGGATGGTTGCACTCGCAAGATAGCGATGCACCGCCTTTCCAGTCCGATCAAACACGTAACAACCGTGACATGAAACTTCGCGATAGTTATCCAGAGGGTCGCGCGAATGGTGCGGAAAGGTGATCAAGTCAACTGCCGTAGCGTTCGACTCGATCCTGATGTTTGGACAGCTACGGAGCGCGGCTACAAGGCCGTTGATGATTGCGCGTCCAGTCGCGTCGCCGACGTGAAGAATTCGGCGTCGTGAGTGAGCTGCCTCTTGTCCCCAAACAGGTGCGCCTTCTTCATCGTGATCGAAAACGACACCGGCGGTGCGCTCGAGCACTTCATTCAGCAGTTGCGGACCTTCATCGGCAAGGATGCGCGCTGCTTTTGGTGAAGTTACGCCGGCTCCGGCGGCGATGATGTCTTCGTAAAGTAACTCTGAGGTGTCGTCGGGACCACGGCCGATGATGCCGCCCTGTGCATAGCGCGTGTTTGATTCGTGAACGTCGCTCGCGCGAGTGATAATGGTGATTTGGCGCTCAGGATTTCGAGCAAGACGGAGAGCGGTAGTGGCACCGGCAATTCCACAACCGATGATCAGGACTTCAGCGTTTGCCATCCGTGTTAATCCGCGGCTTAGTCTTCCCGCCCGATCTCGAGCATTCGCTCAACTGAACGCAGCGCACGCCTCCGGACGTCTTCGTCGATGAAGATCTCAAACTGCTCTTTCCGTAGCGATTCGAGTGTGTCTTCAAGCGTGATCTGATTCATGTGCGGGCAACGAACGCTGCAAAGTCGCAACATCTCTTTCTCGGGATTCGCAGCGGCGATGTTGTCGCCCATGGAACATTCGGTAAGCAACAGATAGCGCGGCGCCTGCGTCTTCTCGACGTAACGAATCATCGCCGTCGTGCTGCCGGAATAATCTGAAGCCGCCACGACTTCAGGACTACACTCCGGATGGGCCAGGATCACAACATCAGGAAATTGCTTGCGCACGTTTTGAATGTCTTCAACACTGAACTTTTCATGCACCTCGCAACGTCCGGGCCAACCGATCATCTGGTAGTCGAGCTCGTTCGGAAAACGCATCCGCGGCTCTCGTGTAGGAAAGATGATCTGTTTGCCTGTTTCGCGCGCGACGTTGCCGGCGAGGTATTCATCCGGAATGAAGATCACCTTATCAGTCTTCAACGAATTCACCACTGCAACTGCATTCGATGAAGTGCAACAGATGTCCGTTTCTGCCTTAACGTCAGCGTACGTGTTGATGTAAGTAACGACGGGAACGCCCGGAAATCTTCTCTTCAACTCACGCACGTCTTCAGCCGTGATGCTCGCAGCCAGCGAACATCCCGCTTTTTCTGAGGGAATGAGCACCTTCTTAGTCGGGTTCAAAATCTTCGCCGTCTCCGCCATGAACTTCACACCGCAAAACACAATGATATCTTTGTCAGTCTCCGCAGCTTTGCGACTGAGCTCGAGCGAGTCGCCGACGAAGTCAGGAATAGAATGGAAGAGCGCCGGTTCCATGTAGTTGTGACCAAGAATCACGGCGTTCTTTTCAAGTTTGAGTCGATTGATCTCCGCGGCCAGCTCAGCCTTGAGACGGAGTTCGAAATCCGGAACCGTATTAGCCAGCAACCGGCTCAGTTTTTCGTAGATCCCCTCAGTTGTAGTTTCGGTAATCATTTCTATTCAACAAACTCCAAACTCACGTCAAATACCTTCGGCGAATGTGTCAAAGCGCCAACGGAGATGTAGGCGACGCCAGTGCCGGCAACTTCGAGCACATTATTGAGTGTAACGTTGCCAGACGCTTCCAGTTTGGCTCTTCCGTCACAGATTGTGACCGCTTCGCTCATCGTGTCGATTGACATGTTGTCGAGCAGAATTCGTTCTACTCCGAGTGCCAGCGCTTCGCGGACATTGTCGAGCGTGCGTGTTTCAACTTCGATTTCCAGCTTCGTACCGGAGGCGCGCACGCGTTCGACAGCGGCAGTGATCGAGCCGGCGAAGTCGATGTGGTTGTCCTTTATTAATACCATGTCGAAAAGGCCGGTGCGGTGGTTCTGCCCTCCGCCGAGACGAACGGCGAGTTTGTCTGTCAGACGCAGACCGGGTGCAGTCTTGCGGGTATCGAGAATCACAGCCTTTGTGCCTGAGACTGCATCGACAAACTTGCGAGTCAAGGTAGCGATGCCTGACATGCGTCCGAGGAAGTTGAGCGCAATGCGTTCACCTGTCAGGAGTGCTCGCGCTGGACCGTCAAGATCGGCCAAGACCGTACCGCGCATAACCTTCGCTCCATCTTCGACTTTGGCCACAAACTTAACTCGTTGGTCCAGGCTGAGTATTACTTGTCGAGCGATTTCTAAACCCGCCACGACACCATTTTCTTTAGCGACGATTCGGCCGCGCAACGAGGCATTTGCAGGAACAATCGTGTCGGTGGTGACATCACCTGATCCGATGTCTTCTTCGAGCGCACGACTAATGTATTGGGAAATCTCTGCAGGCAGGTCGGGAGTCATTCTTTCGTTAATGGCCAAATCATATCTTGCCACAGATTTTCACGGATTAATAACGGATATAGGCACGTCACGTCCCTGCTGCGCCTCGTTGCCGGAGTAGTCCGCAGCGATGATCCGCAATATGTAATCACCTTTGGGCAATTGAGATGTGTCCCAAACTCCTTGTGCCGCACGCCCATCACGCACCGTGTTTGTAACCTCGTACAGAAATCTCGTGGTCTTGCTGCCGTAGACAGTGATTCCACTCTCTTCTGCATACGCCACCTTTGTCGCTGCTCTATCACCCGGCAGTCGGTTGAAAAGAATATTGATACGCGGCTCGTTGAAACCCGGCGCGGGGCTACCATCGGCTTTGAGTACCTGGTAACCCAGTTTGTACAGACCAAGCCTGCGACGTTCGGCGTTCATGTTTGTACGATCAAATGCATCCACCACAATTCGCACTGGGCCTCTCACAAGCAGACGGTCGCCTTGCTTTTCTTTCAAACGCGTTCCACTTGCATCGAATAGCTGAATGCCATCCTTCTCGATCATGGGTGCAATTGTGTCGGTAAACCCAACCGGCGAGAGTGACAGCGGATTGATCTCACCTCCCGGTGGCCCAACATTCAAGTGCACGTGGTACATCTTGTTCACAGTCCCGACTGTATCTCCCGGGTTGAAGCGTGTACCACGCTTCACACGCACGCGTGACAATTTTCCTGATCCATCGTTCACGGTGATAAAGCGTGGATCGTCAAACATCTTCCCATTCTTGTCGCGACCGACATGCATGTGAATGTATGAGATTGCTCCGACACGAAAGCCTTCATTAATTGAGTCGAAGCCCCAGTTTGAAATTGGTCCGGTCACTTTCTCAGAGCGCACGGCATGCACAGGCTCACCGTAACCACCGAACACGTCGAGGCCGCTGTGAAGATGGTGGCGACTATCATCGGAGTCGAAACTTCCCCGCACTTCACCAATAGTGGCGACAACTTCATGCGGATTCCTTTGTGGATCAATCGGCCATATCAACGACTGTTCTCCGAGCGTTGCATTAGTGAGTTTGGGATATGAATCACCCAGCGTTGCTGCGCTTGACGTCGTGGTTTGGTCCAGTTTTCGAATTAGATAGTTACCGCTGTCGGCAAGGTACAACTCCGTTGGTTTGTTGCTGAGTGGTCCAATCGCGATTCCTGTTGGTTGATTAAACCGGCCCGCGTCGGGGCCGTCTGCGAATCCCGGCCCATTGCCAGCAACCACACGTACAACGCCATCGGGTGCGATTTGGACCACGAGCGACCGGTCCAGTTCGGTAACATAAAGATAATTATCGTGTGATACCGCCAGGCCGATCGGCCCTGAGAGCTCCTGTCCCGAAACAGGCAAAGTAGTAACCTTGCCTTCCGCACTAACGCGACGGAGCAGATCATTGCCGGTGTCCGCAACAATTAACGTGTTGTTTACAATTACAATTCCGCAGGGAGTATCGAAGAGAGCTGCTTTCTGATCACCATCCGCGTAACCAGGAGTACCTGCGCCCGCGATAGTCGTCACCTGGCCCTCTGTGGTTATCATGCGAATCACGTCGTTGTAAGTGTCTGCTACGTAGATATCACCGCCTTCACTCACTGCCAGACCGATAGGACCGTTGAACTGAGCTTTAGCTGTTGGTCCATCGACGTATCCCGCCGTTCCGTCGCCGGCCACAGTCGACACCTGACCTTCAGGCGTAATCTTCCTAATGCGATTGTTACCGGTGTCAGCAACAAAGAGATTGCCACCCGGCCCAAGCGCGAGGGCAGATGGCGTATTGAAAGACGCTGCTGGTCCAAGTCCATCAGCGAATCCTTCGCTACTACCGGCTAACGTCGTGACGTTTCCGTCGGGCGAGATCTTGCGAATGCGATTGCCCTCACCGGCGTCGGCAACGTAAATAGTTCCGTCTTTGGCAACTGCAACACCAAACGGATCTGAAAACCCCGACTGCTTGCCGTCGCGGAAAACCGGCGAACCGTCACCTGCGACCGTGGTGACGTTGGCTTTCCAACCGACCGGACTTGGAAGCGGTCTACTCCTGCGATAAATCAGATAGCCAAATATCGACCCGGCAATAACAAGCAGGAGAATGACGACGAGGAGGAGTTTGCGCATTTAGTCGAGGACGGCTTCGGGCTGGTCCAGCATCTCTTCGATGCGTGCAATGTAACGTCCGACGTGCAGACCGTCCATAAGTGAGTGGTGTACTTCAACGGAGAATGGCATCAGTATCCGATCTTTTTCCTTGATGAACTTGCCGAAAGAGATTTTTGGAACAGAATCTTCGCGTCCCCATCTGCGTGCATGAGAGAAACTCGTAAACGCGATCCACGGCAGCGTGGTGCAATGGATGCGCGCGTCGTCTTCGTGTTTGGGTCTGAAGCCCCAATCGCCTTTCAGTATTTCATCGACGGATTTGTTCGCGCCCTCCATGAATTTTGACCAGGTCTCCGCGTAGTCGAAGTAGATGAGTGTGAAAGTTTCGTTTGGAAGCATGAACGTGGTGCCGCCGTTGATGACTTCATGGACCAACACCTTGCCTTGTCGCAGGCGGTAACGAAACGGTTCGATCTCGTTGGCGGCTTTAAGTGCGAGATAGTGATACGTTAGCCAGACGCTGGTCTTTTCGCGTTTCTTTAATTCTGTTATCAGTTTAGTGACGTCGAGTTGTGTACAGACGTTGAAGTATGGCTTATCGAACGGGAGATAAAACTCGAAAACTTCGCGTCGCGGCCAGGTGGCCAGATCAATATAATGGGGCATCGCGGGGAGAATTGTACCTAATTGTTTATTTAAAGGAGAACTGAATGAAAATTGCGATCGGCTCCGATCATGCAGGGTTTAAATACAAGGAGAGAATAAAAGAGTTTCTGCAGGAACAAGGTCATGTTGTGAACGATTTCGGCACCTTTTCGGAGGACCCGGTTGATTATCCATTATTCATTCGCCCTGTCGCAGAGGCAGTGGCGCGTGGAGAATACGAACGCGGGATCGTCCTGGGCGGTTCGGGCAATGGTGAGGCCATGGCGGCAAACAGGATTAAGAAAGTGCGTTGCGCGCTGTGTTGGAATGAAGAGCTCGCTCGTCTCGCACGGCAGCATAATGATTCGAACGTCCTTTCGCTGGGCCAACGAGTCATCCCCGAAGCGACCGCGCTCGAGATCGTCCGCGTGTGGTTGGAGACGGCATTTGAAGGCGGTCGTCACGTGCGAAGGATCGAATTGCTCGACGCAGATTGACGGTTGCAGACCGGGCTATATCTTGAGCGTGCCACGATCTTCTCTGTCCTCGACGATCTCGACGATTTCGCTGAGGCACGGGGAGCTCAGACTCTCACCGCTCGAGGGCATGTACTGGTGAAGCCTTCCCGTAATACGTACACGTTTTAGATTGAACTGCAGCCGCTCGGCCTCGGGCCGCCGCGCTTCGGATGTGTTGTAAGGCTCAACGTATACGATCCCGCCATCTTCAAGGATGATGCGTGCGTAATCTTTGGGACGAGGGTCTTCCGGCAAGGATGGAACTTTGCTGGGCATCTCAACCGCTTCGTAGATGCCTATGACCTCTGCATCTTTGCCGTCATGTTCGGCCACGTCCCGTCGATTCTTGACGACGGGCCGTTGGGATGCATCCTCCTGGTTCATGGTCCAATCTCTACCTCTCAAGTCTTAATCAACTTCAGGTACTTTTGCATTATCTGTCCTACGAGCCCAACGTTTGCCCCTGAAGTTACTTTGACATTCCAAAATGTGTCGGCATCGCGCACAATCGGTCTTTCGATGACCTTGATCGTTACGCCTTTAGCGAGCTTGGTAACTTTGCCGGCATTGTCGACTAGCGGTGAGTCGGCAGCGTTTATTTCTCCCAGGATAAGTTTCTCGGGCTCCACCACCATCGTAGTTTGTTTCGTGCCATGTCCCAGGGTCGCCGCCTGAAACTCGTCAAAACTCTGTTTCTTCGAAGCCGGGCCATACATCCAGACCCAGAATGGTTTGGTGGATCCGGTGGCGTTCTCAAGGCTGATGTAATCATTACCACTTGCCAGAATTGCCGTGGCGAAATGATAGTTCCAGGTATCCCGGTCTACCATTGTGCCCATCGGCCCCGGTTGCTGATGTGGCTTGAATCCCGGCATGTCATACTCGGTGCCGACCGCGATTCCCTGGCCCACCGTGGGCACGGCGAATTTGTTGATGCCATATTTCTTGTCGAACGCCTCTTTCTTAGTCGCCGAAAGATCGTTGTATTTCTTGAGGGCTTCGGCGCGAGTTAGCCCAGAGCCGAACTCTCGCTTGAAGATCTCCTCAGACCACTTTTCGGGCGCATTGAGATCGGGGTCTGCGCTGCTAACACGCGCACCGAAGGCCGTAAAAGGTGTACCGAATACATCGGCTTTTCCAGCGGCGCCTTTAGTGACTGATACGGTCGTTTCTGTGTCAGCGATCCCCATCACCTGCCGGCAAGCCTTCATGCAGGCAGCAATGAGGGTGAGCGATGTGCCGGTAGCACGATCGACGGGTTCAACCTCGGTCAATGTCACTGACGGGCTCATCGGGACTGCAGGTGGATTGCCCGAAATACTACCGGCGCGAGTTTTTAGTTCCACTTTCGAGCCCTGTGCTTTAAGGATGCTGTTGGCGCTAGTAATCTTCGCGGACTCAGCCCATAACATTCTCGAATGTCCCCAACTGAGATCCTCGACCGCGAGTTGACCGTCGTCCGACACTTTCAAAGCTTTTTTCGAGGGATGTGCCCATCCAAGAGAAGTGCCCATGCCCTGCTGAAGGACGCTGTAATCTGTGAATCTCAGAACTGTCGGGTGTACCGGTCCATGCGAAGTCTGCTGCACTACGTGGGCAAGCTCGTGGGCCAGCATCGCCTTGCCCCTGTCCGTTTGAGGAGAGTACTGACCCGCGCCAAACACAACATTATGTCCGGCGGTGTAGGCGAGCGCGCTGATTTGTCTGGCCGACGAGGCGGCGGCCGCATCTGTATGCACCCGAACATGGCTGAAGTCATGGCTGAATCGCTTCTCCATAAATTGTTGCGTTGAAGTTTCGAGCGGCTGACCCGGCGAATCCAGCACATCGTGAACACTTGCGGGGGCGACCGCGTCTGCTGAAGTGTTATCGGGTGACGCAATTCGCTGCAATGGAACTAATTTGTTCGCACCAGGCGTCTGCATCACCTGCTCGGCGACGCGATCGGCTTCCCGCTCATATTGATCGCCGGGTCGGTTGATCGATAGCTTTTCACGGCCGGGAAACGACAAAGAATTGTGCGACATGTCACGGGTGTGACCGAGGCGCAAGCTCGGCCTCTCATCTGCGAGGGTAAGAGGACGGTGAAAGGCCACGTGATCTTGCTGGCGGAGCGTTTTACTGTTGACTGACTCAGACTCGGTCTTTGCGTGCTCACGTTGAAGTCGTGTGGATTCGTTCACAGGATCCCTACCTCTTTGCGTCAACCCAACCGGGGCAGATGTCGCCACTTTTGCGGTAGACGCGCTGCACGGCCGCGACCAGATGCGTGGAATTGATCACGGCCCGCCCTTCGGCGTTTGCGAATCGGTCCGCCCTTGAGGCACAGAGCGCCGCGACCGCTTCCATCAGTCGTTGCTCGATAGCATACGCCGCCGACAGATGTAATTGCCAGATCAACCAACGTTGGGCAGGCATCGGGCGCGTTGCTCTGCTTTGCAGACTCCGGGTGAAAATGTACCGGGAAGTACAGAGGATGGAGCTGAAGTTCTGATTTGGTATACTACCAGCAAACGGCGGGGTAGCTCAGATGGTTAGAGCGTGGGATTCATAATCCGAAACCACGCAAATTCTTAACTCTATTAACGAAACAGGTTGCAGCCATAGCGGTTTTATTGGGTTTTTTTGATGCTTCTATATGCAGCTATATCGCCTGCGCATGCCTTTATCTGAATTCCCGTCACAATACCGTCACAAGTCGGATCAACCACATAGTCGGTAACGCGGCTTAGTTTCCCGCATTACAAGTTCCATGCGGAAAAGGCTGCATCCTTCTTGCTCTGTCTAACGTCAGCGTTCACCAGCGGCCGCTCACGACTCGGTCGTCGGACGTCTGATACAACGCGTGTTAGACGGCACTTTCATATCGCTTCAGCCAGTTCTTCAGGTCCGTGAAATCAGTCAGTGTCATCAGTGGGTCGTATCGACGCGACTCTTCCACCGCCGGCCTTGTGAAGTACGACGTCGTTACAATCATACTCTTGTTGGCTTTGTGCCCCTGTTGCACGCCATATACTCGTTGGACGACCTCAAGGCCGACCGGACGGTCCTCGGCCCATTTCTTACATTCCACGTACATAAGAAAGGCGCAGACTTGCGTCTTGATATATGCGTAAATGTCGACGCCACCGTCATGAGTCGCTCGTGTGAGTTCAACATCGAATCCGAAATCTTTGAGAATGTCAGCGACAAGCTCTTCAAAGTTGCGCGGCGTCAGGTCACGCAGCCTATCAGGGTCCCTAGCCAGATACTTCTTGAGCTCGATTCCGACGGACGTCAGAACAGATGCGCTCGCACCGATCTCTTGTTTGTTTTCGTAGATGTTTTCCAGCAGTGCGCTGTCTGTTCGTGGTTGGCCATGAAAAGGTGTCCATTCAATTTCACTTCCGTTGACCTTGAATCTCAGTCCAACGTGGCGATTGGCCGTGTCGTACTCGTTGTCGTACCTTCCGACCTCGTCGCGTCCATAGGTATGAGTGTGCCAAGTGACGACGTCATAGACCTCGCTTTCGCCGTCACGAATTAAACGCTTTAAGGCTGCATTGACTGCCTCTCTGCTAAGGTACGCGACATGCTTGCAGGAGCAATCCTCGCCGTACCCAGCCATTTTGGCCGATACCCATTCTTCCGTTGACAGCTTTACTTTGTCTTCGAGGAACGTCAGCTCGAATTCGTCGCCGAGACTCGATGAGATGGGATTGGGCCCCGATCCGATGGTCCGTTCGAGCTTCTCGATTGTCTCGTCGATTCGCATCGTAGTCGTCCGACACCTCGGGCAGCAAGTTGCGATTCGACTCCTGCAGGTCTCGCGCCCGTCTAACGCCGGGCATCATCACCCGCGCCCCCATTCAACTTTCATGACAGGCACGCTGGCGGGGCGTCGGGTGCATGCCGTTAGATTTCGTCCGTAACAAAGTTCAGAGGAGTTTGCACTGGCAGTGTCGCGAGTTGCAAAGTCGGTGAGACTGGCAAGAGCTGGCCGACTTTCCTGAACATAGAAACAGTAATCGCCATATCACTTTAGAAAATTCCCAATCGTACGAAGACCAGGCCCACTCATAGAAATAATGAACAGACACAGCAATACCTTAATAAGCCATTTAAACAAAGAAATAGTTTGCTGAGAAAAGGCCCGCTTTTGGGCATGAAAGTGTATTGTCGTCACCATCACTACAAAAACAGCAATGATAACAATGGCGGCGAATACACCTTGAGTAAAGGTTACCGTCTGTTCGCTCATTTTCTGACAGCTCCTTCAGTAGGTTGGAATCCCCAAGCGCTGGCAGGCGTCGGAGAGAAAGCAGACTGGACGTTTAGCTAGCGTGAGGTATTCAATCAACGGAGCCCGGGCAGAATGTCAATGAGCGAATTCCTTTCAAATAATAACTTCCCTATCCCTACAGTAGCAACTAAACTACTCCCTTATTACCATCAAGAGACTTCTGCACCCTCCCAACCTAGAGACACCGACAAATAGAGTGATTTGTAAAGCCTCCCTTAAACACCACCATTGAAAACTAGGGGTTTCCGGGGGCTGACCTTCTCCCGAATTCGCTACCAGCCTAAAAGAGGGAAAATTGGACCATTGACCTTCTCAGGGCGACTATGACGCCAGGAGGCCTCGATGCGGAAGAGTAAATTCAGCGAACACCAGATCATTGCGATCTTAAAAGCGATCGAAGCAGGACGGACCGTAAAGGACATCTGTCGTAAACACGAGATCAGCGAAGCGACTTATTACCAGTGGAAGTCGAAGTACGGTGGCATGAGTGAGGCCGCAGACATTCGCCGCTGCGTGAGCTGGAAGATGAGAACCGTCGCTTAAAGCAGATGTATGCGGATCTGTCGCTGGAGAATCGCGCGCTGAAAGATGTGATCGCAAAAAGCTCCGAAGCCAGCTGCGAAACGCGAGTTGGTAGCTGTTTTGCAAACAGAGCATGGGCTGAGCGAACGTCGCGCTTGTGCGGCAGTAGGTCTAGAGCGGTCGGTCTATCACTATGCGCCGCGACCAAATCGTGATCAGCCGATTATCAAACTGCTGCTGGAGCTGGCCTGCCAACGACCAGAACAAGGATTCGGGAAATTGTTCAAGCACCTGCGTCGCATGGGCCATGGTTGGAATCACAAACGAGTCTATCGCATTTATTGCAGCCTGAAACTGAACAAAAGACGAAAGGGCAAAAGACGTTTGCCGACAAGATGTCCTTCACCTCTGGTGGTGCCTGAAGCAATGAACGAGCGTTGGTCCGCAGACGAGTGATGCTTTGTGGTCCAGTCGCTTTCGCACCTTCAATGTGGTGGATGCCTTCAACCGTGAAGCACTGGCGATCGAAGTGGACTTCAATCTGCCGGCACAGCGAATCGTGAGAACGCTGGATCGGATAGCCGCCGAGCGCGGCTATCCGCGCAAGCTGAGACTCTCCAGGATATACCGCCTGAACGGATTGCTGCACCGATAACGGTTACAGAGAAGAGCCCTGCGATTCTTCTGTTTCCGGCCCTCTATTGCTTGTACCGATCTCCGATTGTGAGTTCATCGGAATTCGCTCGCTTCTTCGAAGCCGAGACTATATGAATGTGTGCGTGATCGGACCATGCTAGCGACGAATCGAAATCCTTTTGATCGATTTGACCAACCAAGCCAAAACGAGCCTTGCATCGCATGTGAAAGGATTTCCCGAGGGTGGAGTCAGGTTTCTTTCATAAAACTGATCATTGAAAGCGCGGCTCCGCCGATTCCTGAGCTAACGGTAAAAAGTAACCCTGGAACTGTTATTTGGCTCGAAGTTATCATCGGATATAAGTTTGATAAACAAGCCCCTAAGAGTACCCCTCCGAGCATGCCTGATTGTTTGTAAATCCTGCTGCGGCTAGATTGTTTAAGATGATCGCTCGCTATCTCAATATGCTTCACCGAAATAATATCCGAGCGATCGCGTTTACGCGCATTTGCAGATTCTTCTATCAACTCATCGATGTATTGAGCGACTCTAGCCTTCAGAGCCGAAAAGGCGGCGGGTGAAAATGATTTGTCGTCGACATCTAGAAGACCAGGTTGAACTCGATCGATGAATTCTTCTGGGTTAGCACTTATTTGAGGGTGTGTCTCCATACAGCTTCCGATCATTTTTGAGGGTTGAGTTCACTTTGGTCTAAAGCCTCAGTAAACGCTGTTTGAATCGCCAAGCTTTCCTTTTCAGTAGAACCAAACTCCCAGCGTTCAAGTAACACATCGTACGGCCCACGCGAAGAAAATAATCTGGATAGAACAGGAGTTGAATAGAAGAGTATAAACATCAACGTAACGAGCCATCTGGCTCGAGCTACCGACGGATTTTCTTTTGACAGCTCCGATAATGCTTGGATCTGGGCCAAAAGCCCTGGTATAACAACTACCTCGCTGTCCAATATTCTCTCTTGCGCATTCAGGTCTGATAGATAAAGCCGCTCCTTGTCGAGGTCCGCTTGTGTTTCGTTTCTCAAGTCGGATAGTTCTTTTTGAGCTTTGTCGAGCTGAGTAAGCAATGCCGTGTATACAGGTCCTTCGCCAGAAACGCGGCTACCGCCTTGTCCCACTTTCTCAGAAACAAGTAAATCTCTTAATCTCGCCACTTCTTTCTCTTTTTCATTGACTCGACTTTGAAGCATGGCGATCGAAGCTTCAGCCTTGGCGATGTCTCTAATACGTTGATCTCTATTGTTCCGGCTGGTTCTATAGATCCTTTCATCGATCTCATTTCTAAAAAGCCTCACCACTATCGGAGTGGAAACGACAAGGCCGATAAGAACGGAAAGGATTAATCGAGGCAAAAGGGGGAACAACCTGCCCAAGAAGTTTAGTATTAACCTCGGCTCTTCTTTGATTGGCATCGTGATCGATGCCAATGTAAAGCGAGTTAGATTAAAAATGATTAATCCGCAAACAGAACCAAACAAAACACCAAACGAAAGGCTATTGAAAACCATATACAGAGCATATCCAGCCGACAATCCGGATAGAAGACCATCGGCTAATACCCCGGCTCCAATTGCTTGATACTTAGCGTGCTCTGAAGGTATGGCCCGCAAAATGCCTACTTGAGCACCTGAGCACCACCACAAGAATCTTGTTATTGAATTGACTGGCACATTGGTTAGGCGATGTAACGGGAGTGCTAAGGCGTCCGCAGTGCCAGCGAAGCCGCCGGCTGTGGTTGAACGAATTAATAGAAGTTTGTCGCCGGCCCCTACCCCTTCAACGTCCAAGCTGTTTGGTCCATTAAGGGATTGATGAGTACGAGCATTATCCAATCTCCAATTGATTTTGTTTCCCTCGGCATCTGTCTGAGGAAGGTTTTAAAGCAACGCTTAGTTCTTTTATAAAGTCAGCCACAGTTATATCCAGAGGCGTTTCAATTTCTCGTTCATCGCCGCCGATCGTTACTACTGTTAGTTTTATCTCTTTACTCATACTGAATCAGCAGTCGATTTTTTACGGCTCAGATACACTCATTAGTTTCGGGCGATTTCCTTACGCTTCAGCCCGCACTTGCGCTATTTCGCACCTAAGATCCACCAACGCATCATGGTGCGGCGGATTATAGGACAGGTGCGAGTGCTAGGTATCTGAGTCAAAACAATTAGCGAGAAGTCAAAACGTGAAAGTCTTGTTGTTAGCGAGGTCGAGTCGTGCGTTATATATAACAGAGCAATACCCTTGTCAACGGTCATGGGTGCAGAATGCCTGAAGAAGTCTCCAGAATGCATTCGATCAAAATCTTGACACAAGACGCTTCACGTCTATAGCGTAAAGTGGCGGTGAATTTTCTTTGAAAGTAGTTAGCCAATGGTAATGACGATTCAGAATCCCCCCAGCCACTTCTCCTTTCGCGATGACGTAACAATCAACTATATCTCCGACTGGCTGACTAACAATGATCGGCCCATCCAAATGTTGGATTGTGGTTGCCGGGACGCGCGCCTGGCAAAAGCGATCATGCAGGCAGAATTGAATCTCAGTCGCATTCGTTATTACGGATTTGATTCGAGTAGTGATCATGTTCGCTCCGCCAATGCTGAAAAGCACAATGGATACTTTGATGGTTACAACGAACTCTTCATAAAGCTGCGTGACATCACTGATACCGCCGGTTATGAGATTGGCACATTTGACCTCATCATACTGAACAATCTCTTTCATGAAATTCTGGTTGAAGACATTCCCCAAATGCTGCTTGAACTCAACCGCCTCTTAATCCCGTCAAGCGGAAGGATGATTTTCACAGACATGGAAGAGTTGCCCGTTGAGGACTGTGAATATTGGCCAGTGCTTTGGAGCGGCAGTGAACACGCGAAGATATTGCAAGCAGGCGGATTCGATCCAAGCCTCTCTAGCTACCCCAAGCGCGTTCGTGTTTATCGTGTCGTGAATGGGCCCATAGCAAATGTGAACATTGCCGGCGTAACAAATGCACTGCTCGAGATTTTGATCGAGAAAAAGGTCCAACTTATGGCCCGGGCGATACCCTACCGCGCCTGCGCAAATGCTTCACCTGATTCCCAATTGGTGGGTTGTCGATTGGCGGCCGTCGAGATAGCGATCAATCAACTCAAAACAGAAAGGTGGCCATGAAAAACTTTGACATGAACAAGTCGGACGCCTCGCCGATTGATGTTCGCTCACTCACTCCAATCTGGGCCAATACGGCTGAAGACTACGACGTAGTAGCGAGATGCGCAGAAGCCTTTGCGAAATCCTTCGCCCACAATCCTGCCGAGCCGCGCGTCTCCCACATAGCCAAAGCTGCTAAATGCGGTAGAAACGACGTCAAAGAGTACCTGGCCAAGGCGAGCCGCCGCGGAATGCTCGTCCTCTCTCTAAGACTACCCAAGCAAGGACAACTAAGTCATGCATTAGTGAGGAAATACAACCTTGCTGAAGCCATTGTCACGCTGAATCCGGCCGATTGGAGCGACCAGGACTCAATTCGATCCTGCCTCGCCGTCGAGCTGATGAACTACTTCGAGCGGTTCTGCTTTCGGCTGACAGAACAGGAAGAAGAAAGATGCCTGATTCGCATCGGCATCGATGGCGGGCAAACTCTGCATCAAGCAGTTTGGGAGGCTGACCTCTCTGCTCTTCCCAGAGTTAAGTATGAGTTAGTGCCGCTCGTGTGGGGACCACTTGTCGGATCCAAATTCACGGCCAGCATTGTGGCTAATATTTTGGGTATCAAGCTCGAAGCATTAGGTGCTGAAGTAGAAGTAACAGACGGCTTCGCCTTCAAAGCCAGCGCACACGATTCGTTTGATGAGAAAGCACTAATGCACTTTACTATCGAAAAGAACTGTGCGGCGGCCCAGTTACCAATGCAGTTGCTTCTGGTCGGAATCGGATCCGGCCAGGCAGGGTTGTTGCATCGAGAATTACAATCAGTAGCCAAATCTAAAAAACCGGTCAAGCATTTCGGCGATATCCTCAACTTGCCCTTTGATCGTGAGGGGAAACAGAATGAATCGATTGCACACAGCCGTGCCGTGCTTCTCAGCCTGTCTGATCTTCAGCTACTCTCGAAGAGTAGATCGACGCTGGTAGTGGCAGCGGCCGGCGGCGAGGATAAGGTCGAGGCTATCGGCACGGTCTTACGTTGCGGGTACATTTCCGTATTTATCACAGATCCCACCACCGCAATGCATTTACTTAAATAGAGGAGCAGGAATTGAACAAACGGGGAAAGGTGTTCTGCATAACACTAAACACAGCGATAGATCACATAGTTCAAATAAATGCATTGAATGTGGGGACTACTATTCGCGCTGAGAATGCTGAGCTCGTTGCGGCTGGAAAAGGCGTGGATGTCGCTGTTGGTGTTGCTGAGCTTGGCGGGCAAGCGATCGCAACCGGCTTTATAGGAGCGTCATCACGAGAAACTTTTGCCAAACTGAAGGATGAAAACGTGGAGTTGATGTTTATAGAAGTGCCTGGCGCTACTCGCATCAACGTCACCATCCTGGAACGAGAAGCGTCCCGCGAAACTCATTTACAAACAGTGGGCTATACCATCTCTCGTGAAGATTTGAACCGGCTGACCGGCCTGCTCGAAGGAGCGATCAAACCGGAGGATGTAGTCGTGTTTGGTGGTAGTTTGCCACCGGGCAATTCCGACGGGGCAGCGGAGCAGCTAGTGATGCTCTGCAAAAGGCTAGGTGCTTATGTAATCCTTGATGCCAGTGGACCAGCGTTGCGGGATGGTCTGCGAGCGCAGCCGCACATGGTTAAGCCAAACTTGCTTGAGCTGTCACAGATTCTGGGCCGACCTGTGCAGAACAATGATAATGACGTAGCGCAGGCGGCAAAAGAGTGTCTGACAAATGGCACGGAGCGAGTGGTGGTTTCACGAGGTTATCTCGGAATCATCCTGGCCGAGAAGGATCAGGTCTGGAAAGCCTGGACCACCTCTAACCAAAACCATTCGACCGCGGGTGTTGGCTCGGGCGATGCCTTAGTAGCAGCATTTGCGTTCAGCAAATTATTGGGTCGACCTGCCGAATCGGCGATGAGGCTCGGCGTTGCATGTGGAGCGGCAAATCTGTGCACTAAGTTGCCAGGCAGGTTCAGCGTAGCGGAAGCCACAAAGCTCGCTCTCAAAGCTGAGGTCCGACGAATTGATTGAGCAGCAGTGAAATGCTAGCGTGGCTTAACAATCACGGTGTAGGGTATGGGTAACGCTTCCTCTCCGATTGCTGTCTAAACAAGGTGGGATTGCACTGTTGCTGGCGCAAGCGAGCAGAAATCGCTTATGATGCGTCCGAATCAAGACAATTCACCCGTGACTCGCTTGGTCCAATTATCGCCGTAAATTGTGAGTTCAAAAGACGTTATAGCCCGCTTGGCTCAGTAAAAGAACGCTCACTTCGCAAACTTCGAAATCTAAAAGACTTACAGTCACTTCTAAAAAATGCGATGGCCTGAATTTGGCCTGCGTCTTTAGAATTCGTTCACCTTGCCACTCCTTAGCCTTCCCTCCTCCGATTGACCATTGGTCCACTCAACTCTCTCCTTCAACCGACATTCCTCAACACAACCAATAAGAAAAAAGAAGCGGTTACCGAGTAGGTGATTCACTAAGAATCTCCAAAAGGAACCGCCGTAATGAGATTTTTACTTGGCGTCCTCGTTGGTTACACCCTACGAGGCAAACACAAACTGCTTATCAGATTTCTTGTGACGCTGGCGCTGGTTGTGTATGTCGTTTTGCCAGCAATTGCGCTTTTGGCCCTGAGTATTGACGTCCAACGTGAGCGCCGGTCTAGACCAGCTCAAACTAAGGTGCCAGTGCTCAAAGGACTGACCTATGAAGACGCCGAGAGGAAGCTTCACGCCGCTAACTTGAATATTCGTCTGTTAGCGACACGTTACGATTCGGCCCTTCAACCCGGATTGATTATCGACCAAACTCCCGCACCTGGCGAGGAAGTAGCTTGCGGTTATTTTGTTGGGGTTACCATCAGCAAAAAGGATTTCGCTGGCCCTGGTCCATAAAGCCAAAGCTACTGCATTGGACCAGATAAGCCACACGCTGCGTTCCTGGCGTATCCAGCCTCCCTGTCTCTCAATAAGCGCACGACAGTACAAATGGTTTTGCCCAGAGACACGGAGGTTTCACGTAATCATTTCCTCCGAGGTTGCTAACATGAAAAATGTTTTCTCTCTTCGCAAGCGTTCATTCCTCTCGCCTGTCTCAACCGGATATACGTCTCATATTTTCGCTGAGGTTGAATCCTCCAATGAGGGCGAATACAGGTGGGGACATAACATGCTCACCATTGCCGATTGTCGGCGCAGAGTCCAGATTGAATTCTTTTTGGGCACTAAGCGAGAGCGTCGTCGATCCCTGGCCAAGATCAATTTGCTTATTGCCATTCTCACGCGCTTTCGTGACGCGCTCACCAAAGAGATCGCGTTAATCGAGAAAGCAAAAGCCAAATAGGTACCTGGAAAACCAATCGCGGGCCAATTTGCAACTTTAAGCTACTGATATTGGCAGGAAGTGAGTTGGACCGCGATGTCGATCTAGTCAACTTCTGCGCGACAAGAAAGAGAGGCAACTAATGCCAACGACTAAACATGAACTGCTCGATTGGTTAATGGATGTGCCAGAAGATGCCGAAATAGGAACTGACGGAGCGGGACTAGCTTTGCTGGCAATTCTTGGCACCAACGTTCACTTGTTAGAGGTCGGTCGCATTCCTAATGCGGATGAACTCTATGCTGAGGCGATCAATCAGGCAATGCTGGAACGACTAAGACGGATTGATGCAGCAGGTGGAGAAACGGAGACAGGCGTAATAATCGTGACATTTCAAGGTTACATATCAGGCATTCCGAGTCTGTTCTCTGCAGACTTCCATACAGCGTTCATATTCAAGAATAAAGAACAAGCGGAAACCTTTATCACTGAGTTTGCAGACGAGCTATACAATCCGCAGTTCCTCGATTACCCGTAATCCTGTAAGCGGATATTTGCCTTGAATTCTTCGGGTACGCCGGCCCGTCATTTTCACAAACACCTCTTTCACAGAAATCCAAATACCGTGGGACACTCGCGACCCCGTCCGAAACATCTTGCAAAGAAGCTCCTGCAAATCCGCCTCAGCTTAGGAGTGTCTCAAGGAGAGATCGTCAAACGACTTGGTGCTCAAGATCTGATCCACTATACGACCATTTCCAAATACGAACTCGACAAGAACGAACCGCCGCTCGCCATCCTGCTCGCCTATGCTCGCCTCGTAGGAATTCCCGTCGAACAAATCATCGATGATGAACTCGAACTAACGATTTGAATTCGCAAGAGCACCGCGCTGTTTGCACCCGCTATTACTTACCGAACATCAGTTGACGCGATCCTCACATCGTCCATATTGAAGTCCACAATGAATCGCCGGCGTCACTAATTCAATAGCTTCCGCACCTTTACGACCAAGCAAAGAGCTATACCAGAGCCTCCGCTGCGTCAGCCCTCAAGGGTCTCCGCTGCGCTCCGATGAACTCCGCGAACTCAAAACAGTTCGCTCCGCCCTTGACTGCTTTCCTCGCTGCGGCTTAAGAGTGGACAAGAGCTGCTAACGCAGCTCAGAAACCGGAGCGTTTCAAGCTAACAATTATTACGAAACGGCATTGAGCGTGGGTAGCTGTCTCATAGCTCAGAGTTGTAACACGCTGTGCAAACACCCGTAGTTCAGTTATACCAACGTATAATTGATTTCTCCTGTGGATCCGGTCAGAACCTGGGAAGCGGAGGTGGTTTCGAGATTCGCTTGCCAGCGGCCTTCATGGCCCAGTAGCCGCGGCCTGGTCGCGGGATATTCAGCCGCTTGCAAATCTTTGCGAGACCAACATCAGAGAGGTTGTATCTCTTCGCGACGTGTTGAATCGGTTCAGCCCAGATCGCTTTGTATATCTCTTCCCTATTGTATCGAGACACCAAATCTTGAAGCGCCCACTGCTGGATGCGTTCTTTTTGTCGCTTATCTTCTAACTTTTGTTCCGTAGTTCGGACATCGAATCCCATTGGCATGAACTTCCTAGACAAAGATTCAATTTGCTTCTTGATTGAAGGCGTTCGAAGCAATTCAGTGACGTCCTCCCTCGAAGCAGCAGAGTGCTTCATCAATCGTTCAACCAACTCCAACGTTACCTCTGATTCACACTCCAAAAGACTTCGTCTAACTTGTCCGATTTGCTCTTTGTCATCAGGCCGCCAAAGTGCGCCATGCTCAAGCAACAGTTCGATTGTTGCTCGTGTCTGAGAAACTGCATACTTCGACGCCTTCGATTTGCTTCGATAACTAGAGAAGTGGAAGTCATACATGAAACTCTCGATTCGAAAATGAGAAAGACATTCGTCCAACGCGGTCGAGCCACCGTTTGGTTTGTCGTTTAGTGCAGCACCAAGCTCAATTAGATATCGCACTACTTCAGTTCGAGCGGAACCGGCAGCAGTAATCATTAATTGAACCAGGTCATCTGTTTTTGGATCCGGCTTCAATCGTTTCAGAATTTCGACATCCTTACAGTAAGCCGCCGCGTGAAGCGCTGTAGTTAAATCCCATTCATCTTCAGCATCTTTCAAAGTTGGACCACTTGTACGCGGATTAGCTCCAGCCCACATCAATAGACTCACCCACTTCAAGTTTCCTTCATAACAAAAATGTCTAAGCGCACGATCGATTTGCTCTTGCAGCTCTGACGCAAATTCTGGATGGTTTTGTTTGTATTCTCTCCAGGGATTGATAGCAGTTCGAATCTTCTCGCCGAAAGCGAATGTAAATGGTGAGCCTGATATTACGTCAGCGCCATGGTCAAGAAAGTAACGAATGATCGTCGGCTCCCACACTTCAAGAACACTACTGAATTCAACCGACTTTATCTCCGCGCCGTTGGCAACTAACAACTCAATGAAGTCGAGCCGTTTTAGCGAAACAGACTTTCGCAGCGCTTGGTTCTTAAGGTCTTGGTTGGTCTCCCTACGCAAAAGCAATTCGACTAGGCTGTGGAAGCCAGTGTCTAGCGCGACCTCCAAAGGGGCCGCCCGCACATTGGCCGGTACGGCAAGAGACTTGCCGTCATTAATCCAGTTCTGAACGTCGAATAATCTGCCCGACTTACACAATCTGAGCAGATGCTTTGCGTCTTCAATTGATAGGGTTTCTGTCATAACGGACAAAATGCAGGAGGCTAACGCGTCGAATTCTTGCCGACTTTTCGACAAAGAAATAAAAAGAAGTTCGTTTCAAACTCAATCTCTGCTGAATAGACTGCCTCGCGCTTTCGCTGCTTTCCTCTGGCGTCACTCTGGCTGCGCGAGCCAGTCTGCCTTTCCTAGCGCCCTCGAGGGCCGGTCAAAATGATTCTACGGCAAACGCGGTGGTCGGTTTCAATGGCGCGGAATTGAATGATGGGGCTGTCGACGTATATCCTCGCGTTATGTCTGAACTCGAAGTTATTGCTCCTACACACCGCCATCGCGTCATTGACTTAGTTCAAGCTGCAGGTGTGAACGTCGACGACTGGGCGAACTACGCCAACGGGAAAAAGGATCCCGGTCGAAATCCCAAATACTGTTATGACTGGGCGTTCGTGGAACCAGGAAAAGTTGTTGTTTTGAACCTGTGGTTCGAACTAATGCAGGAGCGCGAGGGCGTTATCTGGCAAGACCTTGATCTACGTCAGGACACTACGGATTACCTAAAACTACCCCATAAGAGTGTATGGGCTAAACGCGCAAAAAAAATGGACGAGGCCATTCAGACCGCTCTGAATAAGAGACTACCAGTTCGAGTTGTTGTTTGTGATGGAGACATGCGAGGAAGCACTTCTGAGGCTTCGCATGTGGCAAGGCGGTTACTGGATCCTGTGAAATGGTCAGTTACGTCGTACATTTGGGAGACTGGCAGGTGTACATTAACTCGAGCCCATCGGCCCGAACGTATAACCACCAAGACCCTTGAACAAAGTTTCCAGGATAAGGCGATCGAAGTATATGAGTTAGCTAAGGACTTAGGCGGGTACAACGCAATTAGGTTTTTACAAAAAATCCGGAGAGTTGGTGCGCTGAAGGCCGCAAAGGACTGGCTAGACCCTCGTCAGGGTTCTTTGCCGACCTCGGGATTCTTGAAGCTATTTGATGCCGATCTTCTTGACATCTCCTTAGAAGCTCTTGTGTTACGGAGACCATGGAATCAACTTTTCACTAATGAAGAGTTAACGGTGGCAGCTTCGCGCCTGCGGTCCTATGGCTATGTCGGCGAAGAGACGATTTATAAGAGGACCACTGTCCAAGACGGCGATTTCAAACCGAAGAGTGATGCAGATTACAAAGCATTTATTTGTGGCGGAATACAATCCCGATCCAGGACACATGAAAAACTCGTGAAGTCTGCTGCCGAATACTTCTCGAGCCAGGGATTTCAAATTTCCAATCCACACCCAATCGATCTTTTGATGCTTGCGCCCATTAAGATTATCTTTGAAGCAAAGGCAGCAGGCCGATGTGGCGTAGGCTTTGCGATCCGAGCGGCTATAGGGCAACTGTATGAGTACCAACACTTCCTTGGACCACAGGATGCGATTCTTTGTATTGTTCTCGATTGTGAACCAGAAGGGTTCTTAGTTTCCTTTGTTGAAAAACTAGGGCTTCAGATTGTTTGGTTCAATGGAATTACTTTTTTAGGCGGCCCAAAAACGCAACAAGTATTTTCCAAAGCCGGTATTAAGCTAAATAGGTGATGGGATGCAAAATCGCACCTCGCGCAAGTTCTTGAGTTCAAAGCGACAACCCAGCTGAGTCCAAGGGGTGGAGGAGGCCGGCCTCGAGAATTGCTTTTTCAATCGACGTTGGTCTGTTAGTCCGATCAACCCACTTCCCTTAGACCACCCGAGCGAGTCTGAGAATTACGGTAACCTCCCGTTACGTTTTTCACAGCAGTGAGTGAATCAGGTAAGCACCGTAACAATACTGATCCCGAAACGGATAAGACTCGCATCCTCAACGCCAGTTTTGAGCTAATTCCAACGTTTCCTTGAAATCTGCTATATCCTTTTTGAGCTGCGTCAATGAACTGAGTTTCCATGATTTGAAAGGGTTGGTCACTCACTCAGTTGGTTGTTCAGTGAAAGGACATTGGACCAGCGATTTCCCTCCGCAATACGCTGCAATGCCAGTTGAGATAAACGATTAACACATGTGTCCTTACAGTTCCAGATACTGGATTGGACCAAGCGGTGTCCCAAACTTAAGTCCAGGCAAAAATGATTCAGCGCACCAGCAGTCAGATTTCCTTCTGCGAGCCGATAAAGACTTGAGGTTAACAACAATCCCGCAGCCGCTGATAAAAACGGGAGTGCAGCATCACGGCTCTGTCCATCAGCATCAGGGATCGTGCCGGTACTACAATCTAAAATGCCTCCCCTGAGGTCACGCATTCGACACGTCATGCAATCGTCTATACCACTAATATGTCGATGAAATTGAGCCTGCCACGACTGAGAAGTAGTGGCATGCAGAACAATCGGGTCATACCGGCAGGCTATCAGATGCCGAACAGCACGCTCATTTGCCAGAGGCAGCACGAGATCGGGACGCGCCTCGTCATGCTCCTTGATCCACTCGTCGTACCAAGCAAAATGAGGCGTGGCTCCTATGTCGCGGGCTATCAGGTCAACTTTTCGAGCTGGCGTGCTGCCATTCCAGCCGGCGTCGCCGGCAAACATACCCAAGCCCCTGCTTGTGTTATCTAATGTCACATGATCCTTATCGACAACATCCCACTTTCCTGCTATACCCAGCACTCGTAACCAGTAACTCAACGCGGAACAGACAGCTCCCGCCCCGACAATTAATACATCTCCCACATCTAACGGTCCGATTTCCAGCGGGCCGACAACAGCTTCAGCTCCCTCAGAGAAATTCCAAGCGGAAACCACATGAGCACTTACGCCAAGTCCGTGGGCCTGCCTGAAGAGTGCCGCCGCTCCCAAACAAGCCGCCAGTCCAGCGCCAAGTACAGAACCTTCAGCGGCGGGAAATTCTGAGCTGTCGTTCTTCAAAATCGCTCGTGCTCCGTGAGCAGCTATTTGCCAGACGCCCGCAGTTGGGTGTGTGCCGATACTTATGGCAGGTATCGCGTCGACACTCTGCACAACGGAAACTTCGTTAAACGGATCGATTGCCAGAATGGAGTTCTGAAGAGCCTCTGCCAAGTTCGCCCCGCCGTGGTGTGGATTGGCGATCAATGGAGCCGGAGGAACGACAAGCCGAATCTTGCGGTGGACCCGCGCAATCATGTTGACGAGAGAAACGGCCGCTATCTGCCCAGACCGCGAATCGGCGGCGATCGAGCTTACAATTACGCCTACGGGCTGCTCGACCACATCGTCAATGACACCGAGACGCCGCGTTGAGCGGTCGCGCTGATTATAGAATTCGTCACGACTAATCATCGTCAACCTCGATCAGACTCGGCACAATCTTGAAAACCGCAGCAGCGTTTTCCACTTGAACCCACTCTCCGTTTTGATACTGGTGCAAGCCTACGCCTTCGTTTGGATCAAAAGAACCGTCGCCGTAGTTCCCAACCACTAACGAGAACATCCCTTCATAAGCCATAAACACCAGCACATCGTCCCCGTCCGAGTGCCGCGTATCTAAGTCAGGATGGCTGTGTATCTGACTGATTAGCCCGAGTCCTAATTTCCTCGCTGCTCGCGCCGCGTCTCCCATTTGTGAGGGACTCGCTACTACCCGAAACGGTTCATGCTCACATTCCGGCACAATAGCAGCGAGAACGTAACTGCTTGTGCCGATGTTTTTCCCTGCCCAGAAAACAAGGCCTTCATGCCGTTCACCGTTCCCGTCTCCAAACGCTCGCAGCGCTTGCTGGGTATGCTTGATGACATTCTCATTCACCACCAGCAAACCGGTAGCCGGCGATATTCGCAGTGGTTTTGTACGAAAGACACTCATTGCATTCTGCTTGGACTAAACTGTAAATGAACATTAATAATCGACAACATGTCAGCCAGCGTATAAGCTTTTGCGAAGTCGCCAGTGACAACGAACCAGCCCGTCCACTCACCCCAGTCCTGGTGAGGACCACAGGCAATTTTCTAAGCCAGTCGATTGAACGGTGCGCAGATGACGACGTTGCCGTGGAAAATCGATGATTTGCCATTCGCCGGTCCTGCCTGCCGGAAATGCCGCCTTTGTCACATTGCCGCTCTCATCAACAAAGCGCCACGCAGGCGGAATCGCCCGATAACCGCTTAAATCCCCGTGCAGGAAAAGCGGGGCGTTGTCTTTTGGATGCGGTACTTCGGCAGTGATTTCCAACCGGTCGAGGTTAATGTTCACTGTCCAGCCGTTTCGCTTTGCCCAACTGTCGACGATACCCGCCTCGCTCTCAACCAGGATTTGAGTTACTCGTTTGGGGACCACTGCTTATACTCCGCCACCAACGTCAACAATATCCAGGGAGTCGCCATCTTTGACGTGCTCCGCTACGGTGGCTTGTCCCGGTCCAACACCTTCTTGTCGGCACTTTGGAAGGACACTGTCGAACCGGCTGCATAGCCAAATGCGAGCGCCGCTTCAGTAGCCGCCTCTCCAACTTTTTTGGTTTTTGGAAAGGTAAACTGCTTCCCTCCAGACTCTTTCGGCGAAAAGACGGTGACGGTGATTGTCGGCGCCCCGTGTTCGTCAGGTTTGCTCATTCGTTAAAATCCTCCTTTGCCGGTGCGTCATAAGCGCGCCGTATATACATTCGTTGCTGTTCTTGTTAACCACAGCTCGGTTGCTGTAGCGTTTCTTTGCGCACCAGGCGAAGTTGCCAAGCCGTGCGTGCGCAAAGTTGGCATATCCTGCCTCTAAAGAGTTATGCCGTGCAGGTCGTGATTTTCGCCATCCACCCGGCGAAAAAATCCGTCTCATGCAATTTACGGTAGCTGTGCGAAACGACGGGCGAGCTGCAAAAGCATTGAGCAATGAGAGCCCAAAACGTCGGTGACCTAGGTTTCGTGGCAAAAACTTGCTTCTTGTCGGCATTAGTTATGGGGTGTGGAGTATCGATGAATGAAAATGGAGACCCTCAACGCCATATCTGAAATATCAGATGAAGAATGGCAGCGAATCATTCTGGATTTAGGATGGTACGCAATAAGTGTCAGTCGCAGATTGCGGTGGCGAACGAAAAACCCGATCGACTTACCACGGGGAGAAACCGTGGATTCGATCGTTTCGAAGGCGCTCGAAAAGCTGTTTTCAGGGGATCGGGAATGGGATCCGAACCAGGACCCCGATATTAAACGGTATTTGATGGGAGTCGTTGATAGTCTTCTAAATCATCTCGCTGAAAGCAAAGACAATACTCTCCTGACACTAACGCCGGAACCGGATCTGCCGATGCGCCAGCCTGGGAAAGTGGTTCGTCGGAACGCGATTCCACCACCGACTGGCTGGTACCGGCGCGTCACTCCCCAGAAACAGAGATGCTGGAGAAAGAACGTACACGGTTCAACCGAGCGCTGGAGTTGCTCATAGATGAATGCTCCGACGATCAACTGCTGCTCAAAGTGCTGGAAGCGAAAATGGACGGTCACGACAAACCCGCCGAAATAGCCAAAGCTGTCGGCATATCTATACAGGAAATGTACAACGCAACTAAGCGTTTGGACCGCAAGTTGGAAAAGGTTCGAGCCCGAATCGCGAACGAGTAGATCCATCAACTGCTGGAGGGTAAAGCGATGGGCGCAAAAGATCCCGAAACGGATGAGTTATTTAGCTGGATCACAGATTCGAGTGCGCGAGCTGAATGGACCCAAGACGAAAGACGCGAAGCTCTCAGAGAGGCTGGCGTCGATCCGGACAAATTCATTGCACATATGATGCAACGGGTCTCTGAACTTAAGAAGAACGCGCGCACCGGTTGGAAAACTCAGGCGCACGCCATTCGCGACGCGTTACTGGAAAAGATCAAGCTAAAGGTAACTTCCGAAACCACCGGGTGGTCACGTCAGCAGTTGTTGAGCAGATTGAATGACGCCGGATCAAAGCGATTTTTACCGGCGCCGCTCGCGACGAATTATGGTGTGGCGTTTCGAAACTTTGAAGAAGCCTCGGAAGAGGACATCCGTTCCATGCTGGTTGAGATCGCAGTGTTGAATGACCTCGATCGAGCGACGAGTGAAATGGCTT
>CAWBPY010000007.1:0-100182 GCA_963790745.1 uncultured Acidobacteriota bacterium | reverse complement strand
GCGATAGTACACGAATGACGTTGGCGTGTGACACCGAACGAGCAGCGAACTCGGTCGGGATTCCCTCTCCCCCGTTGGGGAGAGGGTTAGGGTGAGGGGGGTCGAACCTATCGAGAGAGCTATACCCCCTCACCCCACCCCTCTCCCCAACGGGGAGAGGGAGCGGCACGAAGTCCGCGTCGGCCGGCTCAACGTCCCGTTAACCATATCCGTTTTAGTGTTTGGCAAATCGTAGTAATCGGCACTGAGGAGAATCGGCAGTTCTCTTGTGGGATATGCGGCAGCGATCGATTCTCGAAGTTGAACTGGAGCTGTCTTAGTTTGTGGCGGTTGCTTTTCTGCTTTCGCAACAACCGGCGCGGGCGGATCAAGATCGAAATAGCCCTTACGAACTCGCACCGTAAGCTCGGGCCGTCCAATCAGCTTGACCTCGAGATTTCTAAACCGCCCTTGTTTTTGTGACTCTGCATCAGGTTTCCACGCCAGCAAATAGTAAGTGGAAGTTTCTTTAATCGCCGGTGTGAGTCCCTGTCGCAAATCGTTTGTGTTGAATGTTGCCTTTCCGCCGGTATCGGCGGCGAGTGCGTTCAAGCCATCCTGTGACGCTGTCAGTTCCTGATGATCCGAGAGGCTGAGTTGACCATAAGGATCGAAAGGTCGTTCCGTCGCGGCGTCTTGAAGTGTGGCAACGAGGCCGCGAGTATCCATCGAATAAATGACAACTCCGCTCTTCGCCGCAGCGTTTGTGATCTGGCGCATTTTGTCGATGGCATCACCGCGGCGGTTATCTACGAGAAAACCTCCCGAAAGAAAGAACACAATCTTTCTTCCCGGAAGATTCCGGGCTGACTTGATCAGGCTCTCCAGGCCGCCCAGCGTATTTTGATTTATGCGCGCAGATTGCGACTGCATCTGCATCGCGCGTGCACGGACGAGAGCAGCAGCCGTATCCGGCCTCATCCCCGGATTGACTCGTATTGTTTCTGCGACGAAGAAATCAAACACCTGGCGATCGAGACGATCAATCAGAAGGGCCTGATAGTCGGTCATCGGTGGCCGATCGCCATCGCGAACCGAATAACCTCGCGGATTGAGTCGATCCAATGCTCTTCGCAGTACCATGCGATCCGTCGTCAGTTGTTGCAGGAATCCGATCTGACCGGTGGCTGACGCGATGGCGGCCTGATCGTTCTGGCCCATGTCTTTTTCGATGAACTGCGCGATGAGCTTCTTCGCTGAATTCAGACCGGCAAGGTCCAGGTGAAAGTCGTCGAGATAGAAAAAGACGATGCGCCCGCGGTCGAGGGGAACTGGACGTTTCAGGTTGATGGTGGTGGACCCGCGAGCGGCCGCAAGCTGGCTCTCCTCGTCACTGCCGGCAATGATTTGTTCGAATCCCTGAAGTGCGCGCGGTTTGCCGTCGATACGCAACTCGAAATCGTTAGCAGTCAGGCCATTGACGAACTTTCCCTGCCTGTCAAAAACCATCACGTCAGTCTGGACGAGTTCCGTGTAAACACGTACAACGTCATCTTGCGGTTTGGGCGTTGGCGACGGAGTGGTCTGAGGAGTCTGCGCCTGTGTTCCCGACCACGTGATCGGGAGAAAGAGCAACAATAGCCAGGAGAGATGTCGAGACCGCATAAATAAGTTACCGGTTACGAAGTGCAGGGGTGACGTGGTGTAAATATGTATCAGAACTGCTTCTGGTGGCAATAAAAAACCCTCATCTGTTAGGCTTAGCCACAAAAAGGCATAAAAGGCACAAAAAGAAGCGAGATGGCGGCTAATGAGATAACTGTAAAACTCGATGGGGTGACCAAGAGTTTTGGGGAGTTCACGGCTGTCAGGGAGCTTAGCCTCACCGTGCGCGCGGGACGGGTGTTCGGACTGCTTGGACCAAACGGCGCCGGAAAAACCACGACGATTCGTATGATCGTCAACATCACGGCGCCCGATTCGGGAAGCATCTCGGTCTTTGGCCAAAAGATCGACGCGAAGTTGCAGGATCGTATCGGTTATCTTCCTGAAGAGCGCGGTCTCTACCGGCGCATGCGTATCTCGGATCAGTTGCGATTTTTTGCCGAACTGAAGAATGTTCACGGCAAAGTGATCGAGTCGAAGATCGACGAGTGGCTGGCGCGTGTAAAACTCTCGGAGTGGAAAAACAAACGTTCGATGGAACTGTCAAAAGGAATGCAGCAGAAGATTCAGTTCATCACGTCGGTGATTCACGATCCGGACCTGCTCATCCTCGACGAACCATTCTCCGGTCTCGATCCAATCAACGTTGAGTTGTTGAAAGAGGTCGTACTGGATCTTAAACGTGCCGGAAAGACGATTATCTTTTCCACGCACCAGATGGAAGTTGCAGAGAAGATCTGCGACGACATCTGCCTCCTCAATCGCTCGCAAAAAATATTCGAAGGAAGTTTACGTGAGATCAAGAGCAGCTTCGGACGCAATTCGATCGCGGTGCGCTGTGAAGGTGGCGACGGCGTACTCGACGATCCGGCTCTCGTGAGTAAAGTCGTGCGACATGCTGACGAGGCGCAGGCGCTCCTTGCCGCCGGAGCAGACGCCCAGATACTTCTGAAACGCTTGATCGACTCGGGCGCAGTTATCGGAAAGTTTGAGATGGTGGAACCAAGCCTCAACGATATTTTCATCACGAAGGTGACTGAAGCGGCATGACAAAGTTTCTGGCAGTCGTCAAACGCGAGTACATCCAGCGCGTGCGCGCGAAGATGTTCATCGTCTCTACCGTCTTGCTGCCCGCCGTTATGTCACTCTTCGGGATCGTACCTGCGATCATTTTCAGCATCGAGACGCCACCGTTGCGGGTTGCCGTGGTGGACCAAACTGGGAAGATGTATGCGGAACTGAAACGATCGCTTGACGGCGACTCATCAGGTCAGGAGACGCAATCCGACAATAGCAGCATTTCGCGTGGACTTCCGCGCAGGGGATTCGGCACTTTCAAGTTGGAGGAAGTGAACGCCACGAATCAATCGCTTGAAGCGATTCGAGCTAACCTGGACCAGCGAATGCGTGCCCGCGAACTCGATGGCTACGTGATCTTGCCGCCTGATTTTGTGTCGAATGGCAAAGCCGAGTTCTTCAATCGCAATCCCGGGGACATTGTTTCCTCGAGAGCATTACAGTCAGCACTGAATCGCGCCACTCGTGAACAACGACTAATCGAAGCAAAAGTCGACAACAAAACGAGGCAGGAGCTTTTTAAGCCAGTCAGTCTCGAAGGCATCGGGGTCAGTGCTGCTGGTCAGGAACGAAATGCAGGTGGGAGTTTCGCGCTTGTGTTTGGCATCGGCTTTGTGATGTATCTGGCGATCCTGATGTACGGGCAAATCATTCTCGGTTCGGTAATTGAAGAGAAGGAAACACGCATTGCCGAGATCCTGTTCTCATCAGTCAAGCCGTTTACGCTTATGATGGGCAAGCTGGTTGGTGTTTCCCTCGTGGCGCTAACACAACTGGCGATCTGGGGACTGGCGTTCAGCGCTTTTGCTGTGTACGGCGTTGGCGTGCTGGCGTCGCGAGGTATCAGCGCGCGCATTCCGGGAGTTCCCCTTTCACACTATATCTACTTCGGACTCTACTTCCTGCTCGGCTACTTCATTTATGCGACGATGTATGCACTCGTCGGATCGATGGTCACCACTGCACAGGAAGGTGGGCAGCTCGCGATGCCGATCATCCTGATCCTCGTGGTTAGTTTCTATTTGTTCCTGCCGGTAAGCCGTAGTCCTGACTCGCCGCTCTCATTCTGGGTGTCAATAATTCCGTTGTCCGCGCCGGTTGCGATGCCTATACGCATCGTGACGCAGACACCACCTTTTTGGCAGATCGCGCTTTCGCTATTACTGGGATTTGGGACTGTGCTCGTTATCATGTATGTTGCGTCGCGTATTTATCGTGTCGGCATGTTGATGTATGGCAAGCGCGCGTCTATTCCGGAAGCGATCCGTTGGGCCAGGCAAGCATGATCGAAGTCGAGAAAAAGTTTCGACTCACAAAACGGCAGCGCGATGCCGTGTTGAAGCGTTTGCCTGACGTTGGCGCTAGTCTCGAAGGTGAAGCGTTCGAAGAGAACAGGCTTTACACCGGCGAGGCTTTGAGAGACGGTACGTGCGTGTTGCGGCTGCGTCGAGTTGGCAGTAAAGCGACTCTGACTTACAAGAAACGCCTGCCATCGACTTCTCCGATCAAACAACAGCGCGAAGAGGAAACTGACGTCGCAGATCCCGAGGCGATGGAAGCAATCCTGGAAGCGTTGGGTTTCTCACCGACGCTCGTTTATGAAAAGCGCCGGCAGACGTGGCGACTCGGGAAAACCGAGATCGTGATCGACGTGTTGCCGTTTGGATTGTTCATGGAGATCGAAGGAAGAGCCACCGACATCAAGGCAGTAGAGAGAAAACTCGGCTTAAAAGGACTTCGCGCCGAGCACGCGACCTACCCACAACTCACCGCGAAGCATGGGAAAGCCTACGACGGCTTGATCGAAGCACGGTTTTAATCCGTGTTATCCGTGGCTAATAAATACCTGCCTTTATAAAACCCGCGAACAACGAAGCCCTGTTCCAATGCACGTGTGAATGCGTCTCTTGTCGCCATCCGCCAGAGTTTGTGATGCTCGGTGAGCTCGCGGGGAATCTCGATGACGACCTTGGATTCGCTGATGGGTTCCTGATTAAGAATTGGTTCGTGATTCTCACCTACACGGACGAGGTGCGGCAGTTCTTCAATATCGGAAAGTTGCGGCGACTGAACGCTTTCATTATCCAGTAACCACGTCACCCACAGACGGTCCGTCCCGTAACGATGTAGAAAACTCGATGTCACTCCGTAGTAATCGACGTAATAACGATCCGCAATCACACCAAGCTTGCTGAAGTTGAAATGCGCATTACGCGACTGCAACGGATCGAATGTCCACGTAATACGCTTCACACCCAGCTTAATCGCCGCATCACGCTGAGCACGCTTCAACAAGTAACCGAGGTTATTTGAACGGTACGCCGGACTGATCCCGAGCATGTCTGAATGAATGATCGTTTCACCATCCAGGATTCCCGGAAATCCGAAAACAAAACCCACCATGCGGCCTTCCGCAAACGCCCCGATCAACGTCGCTCCGATTTCCTTCTGCGGTTTTAATGCGAGTGCTGGATAGATCTCGAGATCTTCAACGCCCCAGATCTCGCGCTGTAGTTGTTCAACCTCGTGCATTTCGTCGAGGCTCTCGATATCCCGAATTACGATCGTGGTGTCAGTACTGCTGGTCGGACTGGTCATGAAGACTTTGAATCAGGTCAATAACCCTGCGATCAATTCCTTGAGCCAATTCGCGTCGATTGGTTTGGTGACGTACGCGTCAAAGCCGGACGCTTTGGCATCGGAGCGGAAGTCGTCCTCCTTGTGCGCTGTGACGGCGATGATGGGTACGTTTTTCAGTTGTTCATTCTGGCGGATCAACTTCGTCGCGGCAAAACCATCCATCAGCGGGAGGGTGAGGTCCATCAGAATCACGTCCGGATTCTCGCGGATGGCAGTAGCAACTGCGATTTGGCCATTCTCCGCTTCGAACACGATAAACCCCTGATCTTCGAGTTCGCGGCGCATGTAAAAGCGCGTATCTTCGAAATCTTCAACTAAAAGTATTTTAAGATCCTTTGAGTCTCGCACTCCCATCGTTCGCCGACTCTATGTCGCGGCTAACTCGCTGTCAAGGCGCAGATGGGCGAAACAAATTCCTGACATCTGTCGTTAAAGAGCCCGAGTATCCATTTTTTACACCATTTGAGGCCGGAAATATGAAACGCATAGTGATTCTTGTTGTTCTGGTGGCGATTGCTGCTGTGGCTGGTGCCGTCCGTTCCTCGGTCGGGTCTGTTTCCGAGCTTCGCGGGCTCGTTTCGCACCAAAATACTGGCGACGTGCGCCAGGAGATACGCGAAACTTACCAACTTTCGCCGGGCGCGCGGGTTGAACTCTCGGGACTGAACGGTGCGGTCAAGATTGAGACGTCTGACAGCAAGACAGCAGAGGTTTTTATTGAACGAACTGCGTCGTCGCAGGAGGCAATGGACCGTCGCAAGATCACTGTCGAGGCGGATGCGGACAGTCTCACTATCCGCGGTGAGAAGGTCAACAACGGATTCTTTTCACGGTTCATCGGTTCATCGGCAGCGGAACGCACCACTTTGAAGCTGCCGCGAGAGGTAACGCTTTATGCGAAGGGCGTGAATGGAGCGTTTGTGACGAGTGATATCAATGGCGCGGTGGAAGTGAGTGGCATTAACGGCCGCGTGCAGATTGGAAGTGCCGTTGGAAGAGCGACGTTCAGCGGGATCAATGGAAATATGGTTGTCGGCCTGAAGAAAATCGATCAGGACGGAGTCACGTTGAAAGGCATTAATGGAAATATCGAGTTGCAGCTCGGTTCGGATGTGAACGCCGACTTTGAAGCACGCGGGATGAATGGACGAGTTGTTACCGACCTGCCGAATGTCTCGATCGAAAAGAGCAAGCACAGCCGGTACTCAGCGCGCATCGGCACTGGTGGCGCTGGGATTTCGGCGAAGGGAATTAACGGGAATATTCGCTTCACGCGTGGCACGATGGACGCAGCGCGGGCGGAAGCGGCAGAGGTTGGGAAGAACTAAGAGTTATTTTCCCGCAAAGGCGCAAAGGGCGCAAAGAAGAACGTTCGGTCACCGGAGTTCTTCTTTGCGCCCTTTGCGCCTTTGTGGGAAACCCCTTCTTAGAAATCCAACGGCTTGCGTGTTGTGAGGGTTGGGGCGTTCCAGGCGCGCAGTTTCTCGTTCCAAGCCGGCAGTGTATCCCGCAGAAACTTATTCACCTCTTCAACACGTGTGCGATACACGGGCTGAATCTCAGCGAAGTACTGTTTCTGCCCGAGCGTTGGACCAAAGTTCACATCAAGCGTGAAGAACAGGGTGCCAATGTCATCTGCGACCTGATCCCGGCCTGCAAATCCAAGCCCCTCATTGCGTGACGAGAGTTTATCCTCCATCTTGTCCAATTCTTTAATGTATTCTTCGAGCGCTTTCATCAGATCCTTGTCCGGCTCTTTCTGCAACGTCTTCATCGTTGTCTGTGTATGTTTGAGCTGCTCTTCCAGACTGTCGAGAAATCGCAGCGACAGATTGATCGTCGTCTGCATATCACGCAGCTTGACCTGCATCTCGAGCGCCTCTTGAAGCGCAGCAACCGGAACATTGATCGCCGGATCGAGCTTAACTTCGACTCGCTCCTCAAGCACCTTATCGTTAACCGTCAGCTTCACGGTATAAGTTCCAGGCAACACCCGTGGACCACGTGGCGCTCCGCCAAACGCGAGTTGTTCTTCAGTCGGTGGACGGCGCACTTCCGGTCCTCCAAGTCTGAGATTCCACGCCATTCGATTCAATCCCTTTTCGCGTGACGGCCGCTCGATGTCCTGTACGAGCTTGCCATCGCGATCGAAGATCTGAAGCTTGAGCGTCGCTTTTTCATCGAGCTTGTCTTTGAGGTAGTAAGTTATCAAAGCGCCGGTTGGCGGGTTTGGTCCAGTAAACTGTTTGTCGCCGATACCATAACGAGTGAACTGGCTCGCATATCGCAGCGCCGGTCGCACGGGAAAGAGATGCGCGTTGCTGTTAAGGATCTGCGTCGTCATCTGCTGAATCGCAGTTACATCGTCAAAGATCCAGATGCTGCGTCCGTGCGTGGCGAGAATCAGATCGTTCTCACGCGGATGGATGAGCATGTCGTGGATTGCCACGTTTGGAAGATTCTTGAGATTCAACGGCATCCATTCCTTGCCGCCGCTGTAAGAGGCAAATAGGCCGAGTTCGGTACCTGCGTACAGCAGATTCTTGTTCTTCGGATCCTCACGAACCACTTGTACATACGCTTTCGCCGGCAGATTGCCGGAAATGTTCGTCCAGGATTTTCCTGAATCAGTCGTCTTGAAGATGTACGGTCGGAAGTCGTCAAACATGTGTCGATCGAACGACACATACGCGGTACTCGCGGCGGTTCGTGATGGTTCGACGTGTGAAACAGGAGAATTGGCTGCCACTCCAGAGACGTTCTTGATCAGGTTGGACCAGTTCTTACCGCCATCAGTAGTGAGTTGCAGGTTACCGTCGTCAGTGCCCACCCAGATCTGTCCTTTTTGAATGGGTGATTCCGCAAGGCTGATGATTGTCGAGTGATACTCAGCAGTGGAGTTTTCGATTGCAATTGGACCACCGGCGTCTTTCAATTTCTCCGGATCATTGGTCGTTAGATCCAGACTAATCTGTTCCCACGTTTTGCCAAAGTCGGGAGTTTTGAAGATCACGTTTCCGGCGAGATAAACAGTTGTTTTTTCATGTGGTGAAAAGACAATCGGCGAGTTCCAATTGAAACGATACTTCTGACCGGCTGCTGGACCACCACCACTCCCGCGTCCCCATGGGTTCACTAACTGTTGCTCGCGTGTGACGAAATCAGTCGCGATGATGTTGCCGCCCTGCGACTCCGAAAGATACTGATCCGGATTGTCAGGATGATTGATGACGTAAAAACCGTCGCCAAAACTCACCATGCGCCAATCGTCATTCATAATCCCTGCCGGCTCGCGCGTACGGCTTGGCCCGGTCCACGAACCGTTGTCCTGAAGCCCACCCATCACGTTATAGAAAGGCTGACGATTGTCAGCGTAAATCTGGTAGAACTGGCCGAGGGGGATGTTGTAGACGGCTTCCCACGTTTCACCACCGTCGTAAGTGACACCGATGCCACCGTCCTGGCCGTGCCACATCCGTTTCGGGGTCTTCGGATCGATCCAGAGTGCGTGGAAGTCGATGTGCGTGCGTCCGGTGATTGAGCGAAACGTCTTACCGCCATCGACAGAGGTAAACAAAGTCGAGGCGATTGCGAAGATGCCCTTCTCATTCGTCGGATCGACGCGCACGCGTGTGTAGTAAAAACCGCGCGATACGATGTCGGTATTCTTCGAGACCATTCGGAAATTCTCACCGCGATCGTCCGAGCGATAAAGCGTTCCGTCTTTGGCTTCCACGATTACGTAAACAACATTTGGATTACTCGGCGCCACGCGCACTCCGATGCGGCCCATCAGTTTCGGCAGACCGTTGGTGAGTTTGTTCCACGTGCGGCCACCGTCAATCGATTTGTAAACTCCGCCTTTCTCGCTGCCACTGCGATGAGTCCATGGCTTGCGCTCAAAGCTCCACATGCCCGCGTAGAGAATGTTTGGATTTGTCGGATCGATCTCGAGATCTGCGACGCCGTGTTGATTGTCGATGAAGAGCGTTTTAGTCCAGGTCTTACCGCCGTCCGTGGTCATGAACACGCCACGTTCATCGTTTGGACCAAAGGCATGTCCGAGTGCGCCGATGTAAACGATGTCAGGATTCTGCGGATGGATCGCGATCGCGGAAACGCGTTCCGAATCTTTGAGACCCATGTGCTGCCATGTCTTGCCGCCGTCAGTTGACTTGTAAACACCATCGCCAAACGAAACGCTGTTACGCACTGCTGATTCGCCGGTTCCGACCCAAATCACTTCAGGATTACTGGGTGCGAGTGCGATGTCGCCGATTGAGATTGTTCCCTGGCGCTCGAAGATTGGCTTCCACGTAACGCCGCCGTTCGTCGTCTTCCATAATCCGCCCGAGGCGCTGGCGACATAGACCACATTCGCATCGCCCGGGATCCCTTCGACGTCGGCGATGCGACCTCCCATGATCGCTGGACCAATACTGCGATATTCGAGTCGCGAGAAAGCTTCTTCAAAAGGCGACTTTGTCGTGCCGCCGTTCTGTGCAAATGCGGTGGACGCGAGCAGAAAGATAACGATGAGGGTTGACGGAAAGCGCATATTTTCTCCTTAAGCCAAAGACTAACGCGGATAATACTGATCTGTGGCATATTTATAACATGACATTTATTCAAACCGAGCGCACGAAGCTTAAGCGATTACCAAAACGCGGTTACTTCGACCGCGAGACTGTCTACGGAATTCTGGATGAAGGGTTTGTTTGTCATGTCGGTTTTGCGCCTGAAGGGCAGCCGTTTGTGATTCCGACCGGATATGCGCGTGCGGACGACAAGCTATACATTCATGGTTCGCAAGCGAGCCGGATGTTGCGAACACTGTCTGGTGGAATTGATGCCTGTGTGACGGTGACCATTATCGATGGATTGGTTTTGGCGCGATCGGCGTTTCATCACTCGATGAACTATCGATCCGTGGTGATCTTTGGACGTGCGACGCTGGTTGAAGATCGGGAAGAGAAAAATGCGGCTTTACTGGCGCTCTCGGAACATATCATTCGCGGAAGATGGGCCGACGTTCGTGAGCCAACTGAGCAAGAGGTCAAAGCGACGACGGTGCTGTCGTTGCCGTTGATGGAAGCGTCGGCAAAAATTCGTACGGGACCGCCGCTTGATGATGAAGAAGATTATGCGATGAGTGTTTGGGCGGGTGTTGTGCCGTTAAAGCTCGTGGCTGGCGAGCCGATCAATGATCCGAGATTGCCGGAGGGGATTGAAGTGCCCGAATACGCGCGGCACTATAAACGTTAAGCATTTATTCACGCAAAGACGCAAAGACAGCAAAGGAGATTTGTACTTCTCTTTACTGTCTTTGCGTCTTTGCGTGAACTATTTCTTAAGTGCTTCAATCAGCACACGGCCCGTCGAATTAGTCGGCGGAGTGATGCGAAGCAAGGCGGATAATGTCGGCGCGATGTCCGCGGGTGATGCTGGCTCGAGGTAGCGGCCGGGAATTACGCCGGCGCCCATGATGATCGTCGGTACGTGCGTGTCGTATGAATATGGTGAGCCGTGAGTGGCGGTGATTGTCTCGGCGATTAATTTATAAGGCTCAGCCACCATCACCACGTCACCACTGCGCGCTGGATAAAATCCATGAAGCGCGCGGCGCTCAATCGGATCAGTTATTGACGTCGCACCACGCAACAGTTGCAAACGAGAAAACGCGCGCGCGATGCCGGGAACAGTCAACGCTGCTGCGACCACCACACCGGAAAACTCCTCGAGATTCACACCATCACGTCTCAGTGCGTCGTAGTTGAAATAGATGTTGTTGTTGATGAACCACTCCCTCGTGTTCGCGCCTTCGTTAAATCTCAGCAGGTAATCAGCAGAGGGATCGGGCGACTTGCCCTGCGGGTTGTAGCGAGCGCTAATCGTTGCCTGGATCTTCCCCATGACATTGGCGAATGGCACGCGGCCGCCACCCAAACCAAGTGCTGCCGCGTGTTCGGGGATTGGAGCCACACCGTGGTCGGCAGTTAGGGCGATGAGCGTATTCGCCAGTCCCACGCGAGCGTCAATGAAATCGAGCAGCGTTCCAATGTTCCGATCTGTTCGCAGCGTGACGTCCATCACTTCCTGACTGTATGGACCAAAGCGATGGCCAACGTAGTCATTCGCCGAAAAACTCACAGTCAGCACATCGGTGTCGTCGTCCTGGCCCAGCTGCTCGTGGACGATTGCCTGTTGTGCAAACGAAAGCAGGAAGTCGTTGATGTAGGGTGAATAGTCAAGTGCAGTGTAGAAGGCGCGTCCCGGGGTGGTGGCTCCACCGGTAATCGTGTGTGGAAAAGAGTTCGTGTCTCCTGTTGCGGTAACCTTTTCCCAACTGGGATTATCCGCTCCGACACGTTTGGTGTATTCGCTTTCCGGCAGGAGCCGATCCCATTTCGTCCCGAAATATTTGTCTGCCGGTTTCGCGGCGTTGAAGGCGGTAACCCACGCGGGCAACTGGTTGAAGTAGTAAGTCGAGGAGACCATTGTTCCCGAGGTCCAACTGAACCAGTAAGCCGCATTTGCGTGACGACCCGCGGGCAGGATTGCTGAGCGATCCTTAATAGAAATGCCGATCACTTTTGCGCGATCGTTGGTCGCGAGTCTGAGTTCGTCGCCCACAGTTGAAGCCATCAGCCGCGATGGACTCGACGCGGCATCATTCGGTTGTCCTCCGAGAAGTTTTACAGATTCATCGGAGACACTCGTGATTCTCTTTCCACTCGCACGGTCCAACCACTCGTTACCAATGATGCCCGACTCAGCCGGATAAGCGCCGGTCATCATCGTGCCGTGACCGGGCGCGGTGTATGTCGGCATGTGATCGTAGTTTGACTGCGTCCACGACGCTCCATCGCGCATCAATCGTCGAAAGCCATTTGGACCAAACAGATCTCCAAAGCGCTCGAGATAGTCGTAACGAAACTGGTCCACTGCGATCAGCAGGACCAGTTTCGGTCGTTTTTGAACTGTTGGTTGAGTGCGTCTTTGTGCAGGAGCGGCGGAGTTGAAAACGAGAATTACCGCTAAGACAAGAAGCAGCAGAGTTCGTCGGCGCATGCGGCTAATGTATCACGGTAACACGGATGAACACGGATTTTATCCGGATTCATCCGTGTGGTCTGGGGTGACGCTTTTATTCGTAGCGGAGCGCTTCTATCGGATCCAGCGACGCAGCTTTGCGTGCGGGATAGTAGCCGAAAAAGATTCCGACGGCGGCAGAGAAGAGAACTGAGCCGACAATCGCCATCATTGAAACCAGCGTGGGCCAACCCAGGAATGCGGGGATAGCCAGCGAGAGTGCGATACCGAGAACGATTCCGATTGCGCCACCTGTCAAACTCAGCACGATCGACTCGATCAAGAACTGACTCCGAACGGCAGATGAACGCGCGCCAATCGCCATCCGAATACCAATCTCACGCGTGCGCTCGGTAACCGACACCAGCATGATGTTCATGATGCCGATGCCACCGACGAGCAGTGATACGCCGGCAATACAAGCCAGTAGAATCGTCATCGTCTTACTGGTTTCATTCGCCGCTTCGGCAATGTCCGTCATGTTACGAACAGTGAAATCGCTCGGCTCGTTTGCCGTAAGCTTGTGACGCTGACGCAGCAACTCTGTGATTTGCGATTGGGCCGTGTAAGTAGCGTCCTGAGAAATCGCAGACACGTAAGCAATCTGAATTCGATCACGACCGAGGATCTTCTTTTGCACTGTGGTGAACGGCGCAAAAGCGACGTCGTCCTGATCGCGACCCTGCGCGTCCTGTCCTTTCGCCGCCATCACGCCGACAACTCGAAAAGGCAGGTTCATGACGCGAATGTCCTGACCAATCGGGTCAGCGCCCGGATAGAGACTGTCTGCGAGTGTTTGTCCGATCACGATCACGCGAGCGGCAGTACGCACGTCTGAGTCGGTAAAGAATGAGCCGCTCCCAACCGGCCACTTACGGATTTCGGGATACTGTTCGCTAACACCGGTAACCGCAGTGTTCCAGTTCATATTGCCTGCAACGAGCTGTGATCTCGCGTTCACGGATGGAGTGACCATCGAAACGCTCGGCACCTCGCGCTTGATTGCGTCAAGATCATCAACAGTCAGGTTTTGGTTACCTGTGTCGCCGGTACCGCTGCGCACGCCGCCGACGTTCTGTGCACCCGCACTCACGAAAAGCAGATTCGTGCCGATGCTCTCGATCTGAGCCTGTACGGAAGCCGAAGCGCCCTGGCCAATGCTTACCATCGCAATCACTGCGGAAACGCCGATGATGATGCCGAGCATAGTCAGTGCCGCGCGCATCTTGTTACGAATAAGAGCACGAAAGGCAACGCGAATGATCATCAGTAGAGTCATGATCTATCCTTACTCTTCCTCGTCGTCGTCTTCGATGACGGGGAGATTCTTCAATTCTTCCGCTGCGTTGCGTGGATGCTCAACGAGATGGTCCGCTTTGATCTTGCCATCCTTAAAGACAACCACGCGGTCGGCATACTCAGCGATGTCGGTTTCGTGTGTGACCAGCACGAGCGTGATGCCGCGCTCTCGATTCAGGCGCTGAAAGATCTCCATCACTTCGACTGACGTTCGCGAGTCGAGGTTACCTGTCGGTTCGTCGGCCAGTATCAAAGCCGGATGATTTACAAGTGAACGAGCAACTGCGACACGCTGTTGTTGTCCACCTGACAACTGGTTCGGATGATTCTGTTCGCGTCCTGCGAGTCCGACTGCTGCCAGCGCTTCGAGTGCGCGTTCATGACGCGTTGCCGCATCAACGCCGAGATAAAGCATCGGCAACTCGACGTTTTCGAGGGCTGAAGTTCGCGCGAGCAGGTTAAAGCCCTGAAATATGAATCCGATCTTCTGACAGCGAATGTCGGCACGTTCGTCCTTCGACATCTGCGAAACGTCTTCGCCGTCGAGGATGTAGGTGCCACGCGTCGGGCGATCCAAACAACCGAGAATATTCATCGTGGTTGATTTTCCGGATCCGGACGCGCCCATGATTGCTACAAACTCGCCTTCATTAATCGTCAACGAAACGCCACGAAGCGCGTGAACTTCAACATCGCCCATCGTGTAGGTCTTGTGAATGTGATCCAACTGGATCACCGGACGAGCCTCAGGCGCCGATGTGCCGAGAACAACTGCTGGCTCGTGCGTTTCAACTGCAAACTGGGTAGACATCTTTCTGGTCCTTGGTACTTTGTTCTTCGTTCTTTGTACTTGGTGCCTGGTATACAAAGTACCAAGCACCAAGATCCAAGTTCATTTGTTACCGCCGTGGGCCGCCACCACCACCGCCACGCGGTGCGTTACCGAATCCTGGCGGTGTTGATTGTGTGGACGTTCGCGCTGCACCGGAAATCTGCTGCCCGGTGATCACCATGTCGCCTTCATTCAAATTACCCTCGACGATTTCCGTCGCTGAGCCATCACTCAGACCCGTGGTGATTCTGCGGCGTTCCGGCTTCCCATCCTGGCCCAGCACCCAAACAACGCGTACCTGACCCGGCAGCACTGGCGCTGAAGCCGGCGCAAACCGGTTCTCACCACCCTCGCCTGCGGCATTGTCGCCCTGCTGACGTCTACGACCCTGACCTTGTCCCTGTCCCTGACCGGCACCTGCGTTCATCCGCTGTCGATTCGCATCCTGCGGCGTAAACCGAAGCGCAGAGTTTGGAACCTTCAACACGTTGTTCCGCTCGTCAATAGTGATCGTCAAATTAGCCGTCATTCCCGGTTTCAGCGCCTGCTCCGGATTCGCGACGTCGATCACGACGTTGTAAGTGACGACGTTCTGCACGTTCACAGGATTGAGTCGCATCTCTTCGATCTTGCCGTCGAACTCCTTACCCGGAAACGCATCAACAGAAAACTTCACTGACTTCGCTTGCTCAACAAGCCCAATGTCAGCCTGGTCGATATTCGCAATCACCTGCATCTGCGTCAGGTCGTTTGCAATCGTGAAAAGCGTCGGCGCTGACAAACTCGCAGCCACCGTCTGGCCCACGTTTACGTCACGCGAAACCACGACGCCGTCGATCGGCGACGTAATCGTCGTGTGACTGAGATTTACTTCAGCCAAACTCAACGCGGCCTGCGCTTGTTGAACTTGAGCTGCCGCCTGCTGCACCTGAGCCTGTGACTGTTGTACCTGCGCCTGCGACTGCTCAATAGTTGCCTTCGATTGCGCAATACCCGCACTTGCTGCTGATTGTTCCGTAAGTTTCGCCTGACTCAACTGCGCCAGTGCCTGGTTGTAACGGGCTTCGGCCGATCTGTAAGCCGTTTGCGCGACCTCGTAATCTCTCTGCGCGATCACGCCCGCTTTAAGTAACGACTCCTGCTGCTTTAACAGACTAAGCGCGTCATCCTGCTGCGCTTTGAGCACAGCGACGTTAGCTTCGGCGGCAGAGACACCAGCCTGATTGTTTTGAACTGTCGATTTGGCGGCGAGGTTTCGTGCCTGCGCATCGCTCACACCAGCACGAGAATTCACCACCGCGGCACGTGCATTTGCGAGTCCCGCACGAGCGTTTTCAAGATTCGCGCGCGCCTGCTGCACTTGTGCTTTGGCAGTTGAGGGATCGAGTTGGGCGACAACCTGGCCCTTCTTTACCGTCGAATTGAAGTCAGCATAAAGCGCGGCAATCGTGCCCGAAGCCTGACTGCCGACTTGCACTGTGGTCACAGCCTGCAGTGCACCGGTGGCGGTTACGGTATTGCGGAGGTTTCCTCGCTCAACGCGCGCAGTCATGTACTGCGGCGTGCTCGACGTGTCACCCCAAAAATAAAGCCCCGCCAGCACGATGGCCGCCATAAAGCCGCCGCCGATCAATAATTTCTTCTTGCCAAGTAGCAACTTGGCCCAAACTTGTTTAAGCGAGCCAAGGCTTCTACCTGTACTGATTCCGCCCACTAATGGTTGTTTTATTGTTTGAGTCGACATTCGATTCCTCTGTAAACGCCAATTTTCAATTACTACCTGCAATTGCGATGCACATGTCGTCAGACACCCCCTCGGGTCGGTTGGTTACACGAAATTCGTGTAACCGCCATCGGTTTCGAGGTGTCTTACTCGTCGGGACACTCCCCTGGAATTAACAAGGAACACTTAGGAGTTAGGAAAATAGTGATGAACAAAGGACGGTTTAAGAAACTGGCAATAGCCTCTATCTCGGCAATTGCTTTGGCTGGCTCGATTGCTGTTGCACAGACGGTCACAACCGATCAGAACACGCAACAACAGGGTTCCCGCATGGAACGTCATGGCGGTCGAGGTAAGCACGGTGGTCGTGGCTGGGGTGGAATGCGCCAGGGCGGATTCTTCAAACAGCTCAATTTAACTGAGGACCAGAAAGCTAAGATGAAGCAGATCCGTGAGAGCTTCGCCGAAAGAAACAAACCCCTGCGCGAAGAGCTTCGAGCCAAGCGACAGGAGTTGCGTCAGGCGAGCGAAGGCGGTACGTTCAACGAAGCACTGGCTACTCAGAAACTAACGGAAATGGCGAGCCTTGAGGCAAAGCTGATGGGCGAGCGGGCTAAGCTACATCAGGAAACACTTTCCGTTTTGACGGCTGAGCAAAAAGCCCAGTTGGAACAGTCGAAAGCGCAGTTCAAAGGAAGACGTGGACAGCGCAAAACCGACAATCAGTAAGCGTTTCCCCCACGGTGTGGCGGATTCCGATTTGAAGAGTCCGCCATCCGTTAAACCGATGAGGATCGCAACTGGTAAGTGGGCTGGAACAAGCCTTGGATCTCGACCTGGCGCGTCAAGCGCAGGGAGGCGATGAGTCTGCCTTTGCAGAGATAGTAAGACGTTATAGCCCGCGCGTGTTTAGTGTTGCGAGCCGGTTCTTCCGGCAGAGAAGTTTGGTTGAAGAAGCGGCGCAGGAAGTTTTCTTGAAAGCTTACACGCAGCTCGGAAGTTTTGAAGGTCGTGGATCGTTTGAAGGTTGGTTGACGCGAATCGCGACCAACACTTGTTTGAATATGGTGAGAAGTTCGAAACGGCGACCTGAGTCTACCGTTTCTGATCTCACTGAAGATGAGGCAAGCTGGTTGGACCAGCAATCGGCGGGCGACGGTGAACAACCTTCCGTCGAGAATGATGTAGTGGCAACGGATCTCGCCGATCGCTTGCTGTCGGTGTTGTCGCCGGAAGATCAGCAGGCGTTGTTGATGATTGATGGTGAAGACGCATCGATCAAGGAAGTGGCTGAAGCAACGGGATGGTCGGAGTCGAAAGTTAAAGTGAGAGCTTTTCGGGCGCGCAAGAAAGTTCGTGAGGCGATGGAGAAGTTGTTGGGCCATAACAAGCGATTGAATTCAGCAGCCGACTGAGCAGGTGAGCACAATGCCATTCAAAAAAACAAGTAAGCACATCACTGAGATTCTGGACAATGCCTCGATGGCGGCTCTTTCTGAGACTGAGCTGAACGAGGTGCGAGCACATGCGCTCGAGTGTGGATCGTGTCGCAGTGCTTATGAAGCTGCTCGGCTTTCGGCGGTGGTTCTGAAGAACCGCGCGCAAACTGTGATTGAGCCGTCGCCGTTTTTTCAGACGCGAGTGATGGCTGCGCTGAGAGAACAGCGTGAAACGGAGAGCGTGCCGGCATTCTTCCGTTTGTGGAAATCCGCGAAGCTGCTCGTCTCTTCGATGGCGCTTACTACTGCCGCACTCGGAGTTCTGAGTTTTGCATTGCCAGGGACAGCAATAACCCCGGACGATCAGGCACTTTCGGCTTATTCGGCAGAGTCAGTGATCATGGGCCATAACGCAGATGATCAGATGACTTACGATCAGGTGCTGAGCACCATTTACGAAGATGACGATGAGGCGAGGTAATCATGAATAACGTAACCAAAAATCGTTGGCAGGTACGCGTTGCAGCCGTGATTATCTTCGTGCTTGGCTTCACCGCGGGAATACTTGCACTCAATGTGTATCGCGGTGTGGTGCGCGGCGGCGGGCCGGGAAACCGGATCGACCAGTTGGCTGAACGGCTCAATCTGACGGCCGATCAGAAAACTAAAGTTCAGGAGATTTTAAGCGACACACGCGAGCAGTTACGCGCTGTGCGGCAGGAGACAGAGCCGCGAATGGCGGAGATCCGCCGGCAAGCTGATGGTCGTTTGCAGACCGTTCTGACTCCTGAACAGTGGCAACAGTTTCAAAAGCTGCGCGACGAGCGAGGGCGGCGCGGCCGCGGCGGCCCCCGGTGATACTGATCAGGGACGGATTAACGCTTTGATTACACGTCCCTCGGAGACATCTGCGAGTGCTTCGTTTGCTTGTCCCAATCCGTATGAAATCAGTTTCATCCGTGTCCATGCTTCGGGCCGTTGTGCTGTGATCTGAGCCGCACGATAAAAGTGAGAAAACTCAGAGCCCCAACAACCTCTCACGTCGAGATGTTTCTTGTTGAGATCGAGGTGAGGATTAAATGAAGTCTCTCCGTGATCGGTGTATTGTCCAACAACGACGACAGTGCCTGCATCGCGTGTAAAGCGCATCGCCTGGACCACAGTTTCGGGAGCGCCGGTCGCTTCAATCGTCACATCCGCTCCGCGTCCGTTAGTGTTTTCCAAAACCCAATCTAATCGTTGACTCTCGTTGTTTGTTTCGATGTTGAGCGCGCTCGTGGCGCCGGCTTCGACCGCAGCGTCAAGTCGCATCTGTGGCGCACCGATGCATAACACTCGCAACGCTCCACTCATCAGTGACAGAACAATCGAATTAATTCCAACTGGTCCGGAACCAAGCACCAGCACCGTATCGCCGATCTTTATATCGCCGCGTTCAACCGCATGCAGGGAAGTCGGCAGCGCACAACCACCCGCCATAAATGTGTGCGGATCGGCATCGAGACGGATGCAACGAGTACCGGGCTTGATGTAAATATGACTGGCCCACCCGCCGCAGAGTCCATCATCAAGCCCGTAAGTGACACCGTAAACTTTCCGCTTCGGGCATCGCGTGCCGGCTTTGGCTACAAGGCAATACCAACACGCATTACAGGTGCGGTGAACGTCGAGGAATGTCACGCGGTCGCCTTCGCTGAATTGCCTGCCTTCAACATCAAACAGCTCGCCGCGAATTTTCTGCAAACGTCCGGCTGAGACATGACCCGGAACCAGCGGGTACGGAACACCTGCAAGCCGGCCCTGTTGTAAATAGACGTCGGTGCCGCAAACCTCTGAGAGTTCGACTTCGAGTAACGCAGAGTTGGGCTCGAGATCAGGCTCAGCAACTTCGCGAACTTCAACCGGCGCATTCGGTTCAGGGATAACGGCGGCAATTGGCATGCGCTGAAGAATACTGTATAACCGACTCTCTCACTAATCATCATTAGAAAGTAGGTTCCCTTCGTGCCAGAAAGTCGACATCGAAAGAAACACGTAGCTAGAAAACGCCCGCGAGTCGCACATTCAAACCCAACTCCCAATGCGCCGCAGATTCCGGGCAGCCGCAATGCGAGAATCGGCGTCCTTATTCTTGTCGCTGTAATCGCGATTGCCGGCGTGGTGTACGTCATCACTCGCCGCAACGCCCAGACCCAAACAACCTGGGATGTCACCACTCCTTCCGGATTGAAGATTCACGATCTGAAGGTTGGCGATGGACCAAGCCCGAAGATGGGCCAGACAGTCAAAGTCCACTACATCGGCCGTTTCGAGAATGGGCAGGAGTTTAATAATTCCTACCAGGGCGGCAAGCCGGCGGAGTTCAGGGTCGGTGGAGTGATTGATGGTTGGAACGAGGCTCTTCAAACTATGAAAGTAGGAGGGAAGCGGAAAATCTGGGTACCCAGCAAGATTGGTTACGGCACTACGGGAAAACCACCCACAATCCCTCCCAACGCGAACCTCGAGTTTGATATAGAGCTGTTGGGGATTAAGTAGTATCACCATGAGTAAAGACAGTCTGACTATCACCGACAACCGCACGGGAAAACAGTACGAATTACCAATACAAGACGGCACGATCAAGGCCATGGATCTGCGTCAGATCAAAGTTGCTGACGACGACTTTGGTTTGATGACTTATGACCCGGCGTTCATGAATACTGCGTCGTGCAAGAGTCGCATTACCTTCATCGATGGCGACAAAGGCATTCTCGAATATCGCGGTTATCCGATCGATCAGCTTGCAGAGAAGAGCACTTATCTCGAAGTTGCGTACCTGTTGCTCTATGGTGAATTGCCTAATGCATCACAACTCGCTGAGTGGACCAAAAACATCACTTATCACACGTTCATTAACGAAAATATCAAAAAGGTAATGGACGGCTTTCATTACAACGCGCATCCGATGGGCATGTTTCAAGCGACTCTCGGCGCGCTTTCAACTTTTTATCCGGATGCAAAAGACATATTCAACGTCGAGTGTCGTTGGAAACAGATCTACCGGTTGATTGCTAAAGTGCCGACGATTGCAGCGTTTGCTTTTCGGCACCGGATCGGCATGCAGTATTCGTATCCCGACAACGACCTGAGTTACGAGGGCAACTTTCTCAACATGATGTTCAAGACGACGGAGTTGAAGTACAAACCGAATCCGGTGCTCGAAAGAGCCCTCACGGTTCTCTACATACTTCACGCCGATCACGAACAGAATTGCAGCACTAATGCGATGCGAAGTATCGGTAGCGCGCACACGGATCCATTTTCGTCACTCGCCGGCGCGGCTGCGGCGCTCTATGGACCACTGCACGGCGGCGCAAACGAGATGGTGTTGAGGATGTTGAAGGAGATTGGGTCGGTAGCGAACGTGCCGGATTACATCGAACGCGTCAAAGCCGGTGAGTTTCGTTTGATGGGATTTGGGCATCGTGTTTACAAGAACTACGATCCGCGCGCACGAATCATCAAGCAGGTGGCTTATGAAGTATTTGAAGTAACCGGCAAGGATCCGCTCCTCGATATCGCACTCGAGCTCGAACGAATCGCGCTGGAAGACGAGTACTTCGTCAAACGTCGTCTCTATCCGAACGTCGACTTCTACTCTGGCATCATCTACCAGGCGATGCGTTTCCCCGTCGACATGTTTCCGGTGATGTTCGCGATTCCGAGAACGTCAGGCTGGCTGGCCCAGTGGGTAGAACTACTCGAAGACGAGGATCAAAAAATCGCGCGCCCGCGCCAGATTTATCTCGGCCACAGAACGCGCGATTACGTACCTATCGATAAAAGATCCGTGTAATCCGTGGCTAAAACTACTCCAGCATTTTTGCGGCGATTTCCTTAAAAAGCTTCGCGCATACCGTACCGGTTATATGAAGTGGATCCATTCGAGGATTAAACTCCACGATATCCGCTCCCACCACTTTCCCTTTCAGCCGCTGAATAATATCGATCGCCTGGCGCGTCGATAGACCACCTGGCTCGCGATGAGAAACTCCCGGTGCAAACGCAGGATCTAGTGCGTCAATATCAAAAGAGATGTAGACCGGCGAATCAAACTCGAGTTGCAGATCCGCCGTCACGTTTCGCATCTCGATTGACTCAACTCCAAACTTTTTTACCTGTTCGCGCTGGTGAGCAGTGAAAGTCCTGACGCCAACCTGCATTAATCGCTTCACCAGCTTCTGTTCCATGATTCGCGCGAACGGCGACGCATGAGAATTACGATTACCCTGGTAGCTGTCGTAAATATCCGGATGCGCGTCGAAGTGAAGTATGCTCAGGTCTTTGTATTTCCTTGTGAATGCTCTGACGATTGGATGTGTGATCGAGTGATCGCCTCCGAGAGAAATCGGAGTTAGACCATCTCCGATCAACGTGTAGATCGAGTTCTCGATCAACGTCATCATATCGCTTCCCGTGACCGGCTCGATGTCACCGGCGTCGAAGAAGATCGAGTCGTCAGAGAGATCGGTCCCATTTTCACTCGTCAGATTCCAGGCGTCGGAACGTAGTGCGGCACGAATTTGTGGCGGCGCATCGGCAGCGCCCTTTGTGAACGACGAATTCTCGTCGTAACGAATTCCTATGATGGCAAGTTTGGCACGCTGGTCTCCAGCATCAACTGAGCTTTCAGGCATTTTAGGTCCTTTGTCTGGGCTTCAAGGGAAACAGGGGCGATTGAGGTTGGATTATACTGTATGGGATTTATCTGAACGAGCGATAGGCAATAAACCCAAAGTAGGCTTTGGGTGGCTCCTCAAGCAACATAATTCGTTATGTTCAGAATCCCCTATGTTAACAATTGACGGCACCGGTCTTTCGTTTATTTCAGGTCGGCGTAGTGGTGTAATTGTGTATTGGCCGCGGCGCGGCCAGATGTTTATAGCCACCACCAGCCTTAAGACCGCGCTCCAGCGGAGCGCGATGTGTCCGTGCAGCAGCAACATTCGGCTCCGCTGGAGCCGTAATTAACTTTTAGGGGGCGTGGCTATAAACATTTGGTCCCTCCGGGACCCAGCAATGTTTGAGCAACACACTATTACCCCACTACCCAGGTCGGCATCTTCGAACGCCAATGCGCCTTGGCGGTCCTGCACCTTACTCAAGATGATTCTCTCGCGGATCTTAAATTCAAATTTATGCTTCAAAGATTTAAATGATTAATTGTTGACAACTGAACACTCTTGCGCGTAGAGTGCGCTGCATAGCCTGCTAGTGGTTCGTGGTAGAACTCCCAAAGTATTTTTCCTCGCGAACCTCGAGTTACAGACCATCAGTTTTTAGCCGGACCATCCCGGTAAAAACACTTTCCTTGATTCGGACTGGATAGAACGAAGCTCCATAGCCCGGAGTCACGCAGAAAACACAACTCCATCGCAACGTTTCACGTAAGCGCGGTCGTCTGCGCAAGTGTGGTGGAAGCTCAACTCCCTCCAAGGAGCCTCTAGCTATGGTCACTTCAATCAGCCGTGAGCTGTATTCACGTATCTATATCTGCTTCGTTCTCGGCTTGCTGTTGAGCCTTATCACGTGTGCAGTTGCGCAAGCTCAAACTGCTACGTACCGTCTGCACCGCGAAACTTCAACCACCCAAAACCACTTCCAGCTAAAAACCGACAATCCCGATGCGGCCAGTTTTTCAGTGCAGTCTGCCAACCTGAAGAACGTTGCGAACGGCGAAAAAATCATTGCGGAATTCGATACGCAGAGCAATGTGCCCAATGTCGCGGGAACCCTTACGGCAGGGTCAACTATCTCAGTCGAAGTGTGGATGCGAAAGACTGCCACTGCTGGAACGATGTTCCCTCGCGTGAAGATTAATCTCAATTCCTCGGGTGGAGCCTCCGTCGGCGTTATTACAGGTTCTACTCAGCTTTCCACGACGATAACTAAATACACGCTCACTGGAACAGTCCCCGCGAACGTTTCAATATCGACCAGTGATCGATTCTATTTATGGGTAGGTGTAAATCTTACTGCGGGTACCAGCGTAAATAATCGAGCTGAGTTGAACGTCGAGGGAACGGTCAACGGTAACTACGACTCACGAATGACGGTCCCACTCCCGAATCCTGTACCATCAATTAGCAATCTTTCACCGAACAATGGACCAATTGGTACCTCGGTCACAATCACGGGAACAAACTTCAACGCGACTCAAGGAACGAGCACGGTTACTTTCAACGGGGTCTCCGCGACGCCGACGAATTGGAGTGCTACGAGTATCAGCGTGCCTGTTCCATCGGGGGCAACTACTGGACCAGTCGTCGTTACAGTCAACAGTCAGGCTAGTAACGGCGCTACGTTCACGGTCAAACCAAAGATTGATAATCTCTCCCCAACTTCAGGTCCGAGTAGCACCCCGGTAACGATCACCGGGACCACTTTCGGCTCCAGCCAGGGAACGAGCACAGTCACATTCAACGGAACCGCTGCCACACCAACAAGCTGGAGTGCGACCAGCATTTCCGCTCCAGTTCCATCCGGCGCAACAACAGGTCCAGTGGTCGTGACGGTCAATAGCCAGGCAAGTAACGGAGTCACCTTCACCGTAAATACTGCCGGCTCGATTACTGGGACAATCACGCGAGCGAGCGACAGCGCTGCCATCAATGGCGCTCTCATTGAAGCAATGCAAAGCGGTTCTGTCGTCGCTTTCACTTCGAGTGCCGCCAATGGCAGTTATACGATCTCGTCATTAAACGCCGGAACCTATGACGTCCGCGTATCGGCGGTCGGATATCAAACCGTGATGGAGACAGGGGTTGTAGTTACGACAGGCAACTCCACTACGGTTAACAAGAGTCTTGTTGCTGTTTCGGGCAACGACATCACTTACATCTACGACGAGCGAAGCCGACTTGTGGCTGTAGTGACCTCTTCAGAAGTGGCCACTTACTCATACGATGAAGTCGGTAATCTGACGGGGATAACGCGTGGGAATGCTGCACTGGTTTCCGTTATCGAATTCACGCCTAATGGCGGTATCGTCGGAACTCCAGTAACAATCTATGGCACTGGCTTCAGTGTAACGCCGGGACAGAACACCGTTAAGTTTAATGGAGTTACCGCAGCCGTTACTTCGTCGACTGCGACCGAGATCGTCACCAGCGTACCAGCCGGTGCAACAACTGGCCCAATATCCGTAACGTCACCCGCCGGTCATGCTTCCAGCAGTACATCGTTCGTTATAGGCGAACCAGAGGCGCCCACCATCACCGGCTTTACGCCAACGATCGGCACGGCCGGAACGGCTGTGACGATCACGGGAACGAATTTCGATCCCAGTTTCCAAAACGACAAAACGAAATTCAGTTTGACTAATGCAGAAACTACGGCTGCGACCAGCACTACCATTGATACTAAGGTCCCTTCCGGCGCTAATTCCGGACACATTACGGTCAGTACACCGGCTGGGAGTGCAACCAGCAGCGGAGACTTTTTCATTCCTCCTTCCCCTTACACGGCCGCGGATGTGGCAGTAACAGGACGAATGGCGATTGGTGAAAACAAAGTCGTAACTATCAACACTGCAAACAAGATCGGCATTATTCTTTTTGATGGTGCTGCCGGCGACCGAGTGAGTTTAGGAATGACCGGCGTCACGATTGGCTCGCCGACTTGGGGAACACTCGTGTCAATACGCGATCCGTTTGGCGCGATCTTGTTGGCGAATTTCGGTGTCGGCACAGACGGAGGCGGCACAGATACACTCACATTGCCGGTCGATGGGACCTACAGCATCATTGTGGATCCGGTCGACGCCTTAACAGGCAATATGACGCTTCTTCTTTCTGCTGACCTGGTTGTCCCGATCACCATTGACGGCTCTCCGATAAATTTGTCGTTCACACGCCCCGGCCAAAATGCACGACTCACATTCAATGGCACAGCAGGTCAGCAAGTGAGCATCGGTGCGAGCGGTTCGAATATCGGATTCTCGAACTGGGGTACCTACGTCTCGGTTAAGAATCCGGATGGCTCAACTCTGCTTGCACCAATGGACGTGGGTACTGATGGTACCGGTAGTAACACGTTGGCTCTGCCGGTTACCGGTACCTACTCGATCCTGGTTGATCCGCGGAGCGCGATGCTCGGCAACATCACCATCACGCTCTCGTCGGAAGTTAATTTACCGATCACGATTGATGGCTCGGCGGTTAGTTTGTCATTCACGCGCGTTGGACAAAATGCGCGGCTCACGTTTAGCGGCACAGCCGGTCAGCAAGTAAGCATAGGTGCGAGCGGTTCGAATATCGGTTTCTCGAACTGGGGCACGTGGTTGTCAGCGAAGAACCCGGATGGTTCAACACTGCTTGCTGTTGCAGATGTCGGCAGTGACGGCTATGGCAGCAACACACTGAGTCTACCCGCTACCGGTACTTACTCGATCCTGGTCGATCCGCGGAACGCCATGATCGGCAACATCACCATCACGCTTTCTGCGGAAGTGAATTTACCGATCGTGGTAGACGGCTCGGCGATTAGCCTGTCATTTACGCGCCCGGGACAAAATGCGCGTCTCACCTTCGATGGCACGGCGGGCCAGCAAGTGACCATCGGCGGGAGCTCATCGACCATTGGCTTCTCGAACTGGGGCACTTGGCTGTCAGCGAAGAACCCGGATGGCTCAACCTTACTCGCCGTTACCGATGTCGGTAGTGACGGCTATGGCAGTAACACTCTCACGTTGCCGAGCACCGGCACCTACTCGATCCTGGTCGATCCGCGGAATGCCATGATCGGCAACATCACCATCACGCTCTCGGCGGAAGTGAACTTACCGATCGTGATCGATGGCTCGGCGGTCAATCTGTCATTCACGCGCCCGGGCCAGAATGCGCGGCTCACGTTTAGCGGCACGGCAGGCCAGCAAGTGAGCATCGGTGCGAGTGGTTCGAATATCGGTTTCTCGAACTGGGGCACCTGGTTGTCAGCAAAGAACCCGGATGGCTCAACTTTACTCGCTGTTGCCGATGTCGGTAGTGACGGCTATGGCAGTAACACTCTCACGCTGCCGAGCACCGGTACCTACTCGATCCTGGTTGATCCGCGAAATTCCTTCACCGGCAACATCACGATCACACTGTCATCTGAGGTGAACTTACCGATCACGATCGATGGCTCGTCGATCAATCTGTCATTTACGCGCCCGGGCCAAAATGCGCGGCTGACCTTCAGCGGCACGGCAGGTCAGCAAGTGAGCATCGGCGGGAGCGCATCGACTATCGGTTTCTCAAACTGGGGCACTTGGCTGTCAGCGAAGAATCCGGATGGCTCAGCCTTACTCGCCGTTACCGATGTCGGTAGTGACGGCTATGGCAGTAACACACTTACATTGCCTGCTACCGGCAATTACTCGATCATCGTCGATCCGCGACTTTCGATGACCGGCAACATCACCATCACGCTTTCGTCGGAAGTGACTTTACCAATCACGATTGATGGCTCGTCAGTCAGCTTGGCATTCACGCGCCCGGGCCAGAATGCGCGACTCACATTTAGTGGCACGGCAGGTCAGCAAGTGAGCATTGGTACGAGCGCATCGACTATCGGTTTCTCAAACTGGGGTGTCTACCTCTCGGCCAGGAATCCTGATGGCTCAACCCTCGTCTCGCAAGTCGACGTCGGAACTGACGGCTATAGCAGCAACACTCTCGCGCTACCCAGTACCGGCACTTACTCGATCTTCATCGATCCGCGACTTTCGATGACCGGCAACATCACCGTCACACTCTCGTCGGAAGTGGTTTTACCGATCACGATCGACGGCTCGGCAGTCAGCGTGTCACTCACGCGTCCCGGCCAAAACGCGCGCTTCACGTTTAGTGGTACAGCCAGTCAACAAGTCAGTTTCGGTATGGGGCCGTCGACTATCGGCTTCTCGAACTGGGGCACAAACGTCTCGGCGAGGAATCCGGATGGTTCAACACTTGTCTCGATAGTCGACGTCGGCACTGACGGCTATAGCAGCAACACTCTCACGCTGGCGAGCACCGGCACCTACTCGATCATCGCCGATCCGCGACTTTCCTACACTGGCAACATCACTGCGACGCTGTCTACCGAACTCACCGGCAGCATTTCGATCGATGGTCCCGCGGCAGACCTGACATTAAGAGCGGGACAAAATGCGAAGGTTACATTCACCGCAAATGCCGGTCAGCAAGCAAGGCTCAAGCTCGCCAATGTGACGATTGGACTCTCAAACTGGGGCACGTTCGTGACCATCAAAAACCCAGATGGCTCAACGTTGCTATCAACTGTTGAGATCGGCACGGCCGGCTTTGAGACATCGTATCTGACCATGCCGGCAACTGGGACATATTCGATCTTGCTCGATCCTCGCCTTGCGTTCAGCGGTGGCATATCTACAAGTCTCATCTCACTTCCGCCGCCACCACAGGCGGTGTCGTCACCGAACAGTAACGATGTGGTCTGGTTTGACGACTCTTTGCCGGCCGGAGCACAAACCGGTGGAGATTCAGAAACATGGACCTGGGTCTCAAGCAATCCAACAGCGATCTCAGGTTCTTCCTCGCACCAGTCGAACATCGTCTCCGGTATGCATCAACACTACTTCGATAACGCTACCACCACCATGGCGGTGAATACAGGCGACAAACTGATCGTGTATGTGTACCTCGATCCGAGCAACATGCCGAGTGAAGTCATGGTCCAGTGGAACGATGGAGACTGGGAACACCGTGCGTATTGGGGAGCCAATAACATCGGCTGGGGCACAAACAATACAAACAGCCGGCGTTACATGGGGCCACTGCCTGCAACAGGCGGACAGTGGTACAGGTTCGTCATACCGGCAAGTGAGGTTGGTCTCGAAGGCCGAACAATCAAGGGAATGGCCTTCACTCTTCATGGCGGCCGTGCGACCTGGGATCGTGCCGCCAAGGCAACTCAGTAGAATTCTTGATCGGTTTACGAGTACGGAAACGCGGACGTATTGAAGGGGAGCGAAAAATGAGTAGCCGCATTAGAAAATATATCAGCGTCGCTTTGGGCATCATTCTGGTCTCTGGTCCATGCCTGGCAATGGCCCGACCTTCCGCGGAAAAGAGAGTTTACCGTCCGCTCAAATCGGTCAAAAATCCTGGCACCAAAAGCCCCGGCACAAAGACCGTGCGAACGCCCGCGGCTCGGCCACAAGCCTCGGCATTGCGGCCAGGTCAAACTATCACGCTGCTGCCTGACGGACGCTCACTCCTCATTGGCGGCGAGGAGAATGGTGAATCGCTGGCCACAGCTTCCATAAGCGATGCACGTACCGGAGCTGCTGTTCCTGTAGCACGCAACCTGAATCTTGCTCGCGCGTGGCATTCGGCGACGGTACTGCCCGATGGTCGTGTCTTAATCGTCGGTGGTATTGGCGACGGTGGTCTCGTTATTCGCAGCGCTGAGATCTTTGATCCTCAAACTCAGTCGTTCCGCTTACTGCCGGAGTCCGAGAGTGCGGCACGCGCATACCACACGGCTACACTCCTAACCAGTGGCGCGGTGCTGATCACCGGCGGAACGCAAGGCCGCGGTTCGACCTCCGGAAAAGCTATGCTCTGGGACTTCAAGACCGGAGCATTCAGTTCTCTCTCCAACAGACTTTCTAACGCTCGGCAAAAACATCGAGCAATCCTGCTTCACGACGGCAACGTTTTAATCGAAGGTGGCAATGGTAATGATGACAAACGAATCGACGTAGCAGAGTTGTACAACGCGGCCACCGGCACCTTCAGTCTCTCAAACATTTCTGCCGATCAGGCTGACTTGCGCGAGGCTTTTCTTACTGCTTCGCTGCCAACGAACAATGCCCGCGAAGTTCCAGTCGATACTTTTGTCGGACTCTTGTTTTCAAAGCAAGTGCGTGTTGAAACGATCACGAGTGACACAGTGGTAATGACTGGACCTGAGGGAACTGTAAAGACAAAAGTAGTACCCGCCGAAAATGGAAAACTGGCTTTCGTCACACCCACTGAAGCGCTGTTTCCGGGAGTCGACTACACCATAAACATTTCCGGAGTTGTTGACTCAGGCAATCAAACCATCACGCCTGCCTCGGTCAGTTTCACTACCAAAGGTGAGCCTGAAAATAACGGTGGAGCCGATCGGGAAGACTGGATCCCCGATGAAGGCAACCTTCATGGAAGTTGGAAGAGCAAGTTCAAAGACTCGGAATGGCGATCGCTCCCGCCGTTACAAGCGGAGGAAGGCGAAACGGCATTGGCGGGACAAACGCTGATGCTGGATGGCAAGCCGCTCGATAGAGTCACGCTGCGGGTTGGCAACAGCACGGTGCTGACAGACAATACCGGCAGGTTTTTACTAACAGGTATTCCATCCGGCCATCAGGTACTGACGATCGATGGCCGTAGCGCCAATCGCAACGGCCGGTCTTATGGCATCTTCAGAGTCGGTGTCGACGTTAAGCAGGGAAAAACGACGGCGCTTGAATACACCATCTGGATGTCTAAGCTAGATCAAGCTCGGGCGAAGAGTATTCCCTCGCCAACTTCGTCGCGCACGATTGTTACTAATCCGCGCATTCCCGGTCTCGAGTTGATTCTTCCGGCCGATACGGTGATCCGTGATCTGGAAGGCCGAGCGGTAACGCAAATCAGTATTACGCCGATTCCGACCAACCAGCCGCCTTTTCCACTGCCTCCCGGAGTCGACGTGCCGGTTTACTTCACGATCCAACCTGGTGGTTCTCAGATCATTCCGCCGCGAGCGCAACTGATCTATCCAAACTTCATCGGCAGCAAGCCTGGCACGCGAATCGATTTCTGGAACTACGACCCGACCGGAAAAGGATGGTACGTCTACGGAAAAGGAACGGTTACACCCAACGGCAAGCAGATCGTGCCGGATCCGGGTGTGGTGCTCTATGAGTTTAGTGGCGCGATGGTTGGGTCGCCCGATTTGGCCCCCCTGCTTGGAGCTATTGATGATTTATTCGGCGGTGATCCTGTTAACCTGGGAACTGGTCTGATAGTCGTTGAGAAAACAGATCTCGTGCTTTCGGATATTCTGCCGGTAAGTCTGACCCGGACTTATCGTCAGAACGATACGATCTCTCGGCCTTTTGGTATCGGCGCCACACATCCATACGAGATCTTTTTGGTTGGCGATATCTTCCCTTACACGTATCAGGATCTGATCTTGCCGGATGGTGGGCGGATTCACTATGACCGTATTTCACCGGGCACCAGTTGGGGCGACGCCATCTATGAGAACCTGACTGTACCTGGCCCGTACTTCAAATCGCGCATCACATGGAACGGTGGCGGTTGGGATTTGAAGCTGAGAGACGGAACGTTGCTGGTCTTTCCGGATGGCTTTTTCGTCGGTTCCCCGCGTAAGGCCGCTCTGTTGAGCGTGCGGGATCGTAAAGGCAACGTTCTCACACTGAACCGAGACGGGGAACGCAACCTAACAAAGATTACTACCCCTCACAATCGCTGGATCGAATTCACTTACGATACGAGTAACCGAATCACACAGGCCACTGACAATATCGGTCGTCACGTTCAATACGAATACGATACAAGCGGAAGGCTTTGGAAGGTTACGGATCCGAAGAACGGCATCACCGAGTACACCTACGACACGTCTAATCGCATGCTGACGATCAAAGATCCGCGCGGCATCGTCTATCTCACGAACGAGTACGATTCAACCAGTGGCAGAGTCATCAAACAGACACTCGCGGACGACACTCCCGCGAACAGCACTGACAACCCCACTTATCACTTCAATTACACCACCGACAGTGGTGGCCGAGTAGTACAAACCGACGTTACAGATCCGCGTGGTCATATTCGACGGGCGACCTTTGGCACCAACGGTTACTGTCTAACTGACATTGGTGCATTCGGCACTGCCGACCAACAAACGATCTCCTATGAAAGAGAAGCAGGAACCAATTTTCTGCGCGCAGTGGTGGATCCGTTGGGCCACAGGACGGAATACACCTACGATTCAATGGGAAACCTGACGAGTACGATTGAATTTGCCGGAACAAGCTCAGCGGCGACCACCCAGATGGTCTACGAGCCGGTTTTCAATCAGATGTCCAGTCTTACCGATCCGCTGAATCACACCACTGAATATGAGTACGACTCCACTGGAAACCTGATCAAGATCACCGATCCGCTGGATCATGAAACGAGTTTTACATACAACTCCAAAGGTCAGGTCACCTCGGTAACTGACCCGCTTCTCCACGTTACCCAGCTTATTTACGACCAGGGTGATCTGGTCCAGGTTAAGGATCCGCTAGACCGGACGATTTCATTGTACTCAGACGCAGCAGGGCGTCTGCTCAGGGTTACCGATGCTGCGGGCAACCGAATGAGATATGAATATGACGTCCTCAACGCGGTTAAGAAAATTATCGAACACTCCGGCGCCACTACTGAGCTTTCCTATGATCCCAACGGGAACCTGCTTAGTGTGAAAGACGCTCGCAATCAAACCACCAGCTTCACTTACGACAACATGGATCGCGTTGTGTCTCGCACCGATCCGTTACAGGGACCAACCAGCACGGAAACTTACGAGTACGATCTCGAGGGGCACCCGCTCAAATATACCGATCGACGCGGGAAAGTAACTACGTACAGCTATGACGCACTCGATCGTGTGAGCTTCGCCGGATTTGGCATGACGGCCGGCCCGACCTATGAAAGTACGATCAGCTACTCTTACGACTTATATAACCGGATGACACAGGTAGTCGATTCTGCTTCGGGTACGATTTCCAGAAGTTACGACGACCTGGACCGGACCGGAACTGAAACAACTCCGCAGGGAACTATCACTTATACCTCCGACAAGGCTCGCCGGTTGACTACGAAGAGCGTTAGCGGCCAATCAGCCATCAGCTACATCTACGATAATGCGAATCGTCTGCAGTCCATCAGCCAGGGATTAGCGAGTGTAAGCTTTACTTACGACAACGCCGATCGGCTCACCTCGACGACGCTTCCTAATGGCATCTCTGAAGAGTACTCGTATGACAATGCGTCGCAGTTGACTGCCATCACCGTCAAGAATGGCGCGACTGTTTTGGGTGATCTCACCTATGGCTATGACAAGAGCGGGCGGCGAACCAAAATGGGCGGAAGTTTTGCTCGCACGCTTCTGCCCCAACCATTGGGCGGTGCCACTTATAACGCGACAAACCGTGCGACACAGAGCGGAGGCACAACGCTTACTCACGATGCCAACGGAAATCTCACCAACGACGGAACCAACACCTACACCTGGAATGCGCGTAATCAATTGACCAGCATATCCGGCGGTGTCAATGCGAGTTTTCAGTACGACGCGTTTGGAAGACGCGTAAGCAAAACCATCAATGGTAATACGACCGATTACCTCTACGACGGGATCAACGTGGTCCAGGAGAAGGTGAGTGGAACCGCAACCGCCAATATGCTTACGGGTGGTGTTGACCAGATCTTCAGCCGTACAGAAAGTGCCGGTACGCAGTCAGTACTCAGTGATGGCCTCGGCTCAACTCTGGCGCTGCTAAATGCGACGGGTAGCACCGACACGGAATACAGTTACGAGCCATTTGGCAACACCGGTTTTAGCGGCGCGGCGAGCAGTAATCCATCGCAATACACTGGTCGTGAAAACGACGGCACCGGGCTCTACCATTACCGTGCCCGTTACTACAGTCCAAAGCTCCAGCGTTTTATTTCAGAAGATCCAATTGGTTTCGCAGGCGGTGATGCGAATCTCTACGCGTACGTTTCAAACAGCCCATGCAATGCTACGGATCCGACCGGCAATCTGGGTGCATTCGGCTGGGGGTGCATTATCGGTGCGGTAGTAGGAGGCGCTGCTGGCGCCATCTATGGTCGGAAACTTAGTTATGCGATTGTGGGTGCCGTCGCGGGATGCCTTATAGGAATGGGACTGGTGGGTTTGGGCCGTGCTCTTGCGCCGTTATTTAGGCGGCCGCCACCACCACCACCGCCTCCTCCAAAACAAATACCAAAGCCGCCTCCAACAAACGGGCAGCCTCCGACAAACGGCAAGCCTCCTAATGGCGGACCCCCGGACACTAGACCTCCGACAACGCCGCAGGTGTCAAACCCGCCAAGCTGGCCGGCGGGCTTCGCCGAAGGGTTTAGAGACGGCTTTCAGACAACATTCTTACCCGTGCCACCCGACGTCCCGGTGATCACGGGCCCAGGGTACGCGCCAGGATATCTGGCAGGTCTGGTTGCCGGTTACGTTGCTTATAATGTGCTGACCGGTCAATCACTTCCGGAAGAGGAAGAGCAGAAGGAGCAAGAGCAGAAGGAGTGAAAAGCGCCTGACACTCTGGTATATAGCAACTCCCAGGGTGCGGCGAGCACTCTTGGGAGTTCTATATGATATGTCTCCAGCAACCGTAACAAATCTCTTCCAGCGGCGGACCCCTTTCGTGCTCCTGGTCCAATACCCGCTGATAGCGATCTCTCTTTTTGCTGTTTGGTGGTTCTTTGGGTGGTTCTACCTGAAAATCGGGATGGTATTTGTCGTCGTTATGTTGTTATTCAGTGCTGCTGCAGACAGAATGCCAGCCAAGAATATCGTCAACACAGCGCAAGGAAATTGGCGTAGGCTCATCGAAACCTTGCTTTATCATGGCTACGATCGTGCTTTTATGATGGTTGAAGCGCCTAGCGGAAAGCGGCCGATGCAGTTCGGAAATCTGAGTGTTTTATATGAGGCTCCGGCCAAAACGCGCTTCATGCAGTTCACAAAACACATCACGGACAAGGGAGTGACTCTCCAACTCCAATTTGCCCGAGCTCCCTGGTCGGCGGAGTACTATCCGCAATTGCAGGATCTTCTGAAACAACGAGAGTACTATTTCGATATCTGGCCGGTGCGGCCCGAAGACAAGTTTGCCCCTGAGATCGATGAGTTTATAGTGGTTAATCTTGAACAAGATTTGGAACGTGCTGTCAGACTGACTAAACTCATCCTGCTTGAGATTTTCAAACTTAATCCAGGCGACAATGCGAGCGTATGGTTTGGCAACATAGGCTCATCAAAAAGGAAAATCGGCTTTTGAGTTCTTAATGCCATGACGATTGCACGTATGCATGGCCCTACGGTTTTCTTCCTACTACTGTTGATTCTTGCAACGTCTGTAAAAAGTATTCCCCTAACTGCTCCTCAGAGTTCTGATACGAAAAGCAAGGTTGAATTAGGACGGGCGCTCTTTTTTGATAAGCGTCTCTCGGAAGACGGAACGGTGAGTTGTGCCACTTGCCACGATCCTGCATCGGCTTTTGCTAGCGGAGATGCGGTGGCAAGGGGAGTGCGAGAGCAGAAGGGGACTCGCAATGCCCCTACGCTCCTGAATTCGGTTTTTAGCAAATCTTATTTTTGGGATGGCCGCGCGGCTACACTCGAGGAGCAAGCCAAACAACCTCTACTCAATGCCAACGAGATGGGCGTGAAAAGCGAGGAGGCATTGGTTGAACGCGTCTCTGCTATCGATGAATACCGGAAGACCTTTCGTCGCGTGTTCCCCCGAGAAGGGATCACGATCGACACCATTGCCGACGCTATCGCCGCTTTTGAACGCTCCCTCGTCTCGCGCAATGCACCTTTCGATCGTTTTATCAGCGGCGATAAAAACGCGCTTTCAGATTTGCAGAAGCAAGGCTGGGAGCTGTTCAAGGGAAAAGCAAAATGTAGTGATTGTCATACGCACTCCGCGGCCGTGCCACTTTTTACAGACGCCAAATTTCACAACACCGGTGTTCGTGCAAAGGAATTGACGTTTGCAGCGTTGTCTCAACGAGCAGATGAGGTTAAGCACTTAACGTCGAATCCTTCGAGACTTGCTCACGATCCGCAGTTCTCCGACCTCGGACGCTTTCTCGTTACCAGAGAAACGAAGGATTTGGGTGCATTCAAAACTCCAACGCTACGCGACGTCGAACTCACCGGCCCTTACATGCACGATGGCTCGATCAGAACACTGTTGGACGTGCTTCGTTTTTACGACCAGGGCGGCGTTAAAAATCCAATGTTAGATGAAAAAATGACGCCACTTAATCTCACTGAACACGAGATGAATGCGATCGTCGAATTTCTGCGCGCCCTGACCAGCGACGACGTTCTGCGGCTGGTCCAGTCGTCAAAACCACAAACCCGCACACCTGTGAATGTTCAGAGTGTAAAGTGACAGTGATGGGAGCTTGAGTGGTGCACCCAGCAGGGCTCGAACCTGCGACCTTCTGATCCGAAGTCTAAAACAGGCTCTTTTGCTGTGTTCCGTTTAGTATTCTTTAGTGCTTGCTTGTTGGCTACTGCGGACTATAGCAGTAAACGACATACCTGTAAGTATCGTTGGGTGTGGCTGTGTTGGCACACAAGCGGCACACTTTTATATGTAAGGTCTCGTTAAGCGTTTGGGGCACGCCACTGTGCCGCGAATAGACTCTAACTATTCGTTTTCGCATTTCCCGCTGGTCTATAATCCCTCAGTACCTCTCAGTATCGCTCTGGTTCACTGAGTTGGCACACTCCCCGGCACACCGGGCGAATACCAATGTTTATAGAAAAGTAGAGATGGCATGGGCCGCTACCTCATAAACCATATCTCAAATCCGCGCGGCTCGGAAAGAGGAAGCGTGTGACTCTGATTGCTGCCTTTCGGTGCGAGGAAGGCGTGGTCTTGTGCGCGGATAGCCAAGAAACCATCGACATTCCGGGGCGTGGATCGTATCGCGTTAACGTAAACAAGCTAGAACGAAAAGACGCCGGACAATACGAGGTGATTATTGGAGGCGCTGGAGACGGAGCGCTGGTTGATGGGTTTGTGGATCAGCTTGCAGAGCGTATTAGTGAATGGCCACGCGAACATCAAGAGTCTGAGTTGCTTAGCAGTGTTAGGCAATTCGTTCGTGACTATTACGCGACCGATGTTGCTCTTTCTCCCGCGTATCTCGACGATAAGAACTTGGGGTTTGTTATATGCCTCAGACGTAGGAGCGACGGAAACATTTCACTATGGAGGGTCATTGACTTAAACGTGCGTGACGTTCCCGAACTCACGTTGCTGGGTTGGGAAGAGCCGCTTTATTGGCGGGAGGCAAAAAGGCTGTATCACTTGGGCGATGCTATAACAGCGATTGCAAAACCTTCAATCAGCGAGGCAATACTGTTAGGCGTACACTTGTTCTCGGTTGCGAAAGATAGCAGCAATGTGATTAGCGGTGAAACGAAAATACTTGCCGTGCGTGGCAATAGTATTCACGAAATCCGACCAGATGACGTTAAGGAACTCGAAGCAAGAATCAAGGTATTCGAATCCTTGTCAGCAATGATCTTTCTAGCGCTGCCTGATGTGACGATTGGTCATACAGAAATCGTGCAATATCTTCGGGATTTTGAGAAGGCGGCTGTCCGGCTTCATAATCATTTCAAACTGCATATTGCCCTAACGCTAGCAGAACGGCTAAAGGCTTTGCCGGGCTACCCACATATAAAAGAGTTTCCCGAAGACCCCTATCTTCAGCTTCCAACATTCGAGCAAACGCAAAAAGATTTGCTTGAAGATGAGAACATGATTGCGATTCATGAGAGAGCAGAGAGCTATAGGCGACAAGCCGATGCCGAGATTGGGTGGGAGCGATTCGTTGATGTCAAGAGTAATTTACTACTGCTTGGTTTACGTAAAACCGTGCGCACCTTGAATACATTGTCACAACTGAACAGGGCTTACTTTGAAAGCGGGCGGTACGGGCAAGTAGAAAGCGAAGAGGTCAAAGCGATAAAACAAGACATCGCAAAGCATATTGATACTGCAAGGGAAGAGCTAAGGGCACTACTTGAATCAGAGAGCGAAGACGGACTTCAATCGAAAAGATGATCGTCGTCAATGATTTGCTCACCGGAATACCAGAAACGCGGCTATAGGCGAGTAGGACCACAAGTGGCGGTTCGTTTTTGTCTAGTTCGTACTTTGAAAGATTAGTGTAAGGGATGTTAACACCCAGCCGCTTAACCATAGCGGCTTGAGAGATACCGAGATCGCGGCGGATCTTCAATAGGTTAGCAGCAAGGTGTTTTGGTCGCGGTCGTGGGCTTCCCACTGTCAGTCTCTCGGTCGTTTTTCTACGTACTGATCACCCTCAATTGCTGCAACTAAGATCCGTCCGACAAGCACAGGCACAGACACCCTTAAGTTGTCTGCCCATTCTTTCAGAAACTCGCGATCTTCATCAGTGAGTTCTAAGTCATCCACTTCGATCATATTAAGTTCGATAAGAATGTGGGGGCGTCTCTTGGTCCCCCCTCACCAAGGAACCGACGCCCCCGGCCTCACTCTCTGGGCGAAGTGAGACTCTGCCGCAAACTCAGTCGCTTTATAGCTGCCACGCAATAGTCCGAACAAGATTGTGTGAGTGAAGGGCCGATCTGAGACGATGCCAGCAGTTCACCAAGAAGCGAGACACACTTACCACTTGCCGCCGATGACAGTGGCCCACTTGCATAAAGCGTTAGTGTTCGCGGTCTATTTCAGACTGATGATCATTAGTATCACAGTCAACAACGTGCTTGACGTGCTCGACGTTGTTGTTGGCGGTGGTGGTTCCTCAGCCTTGCCGCCAGTCGGCATGTTTCCCGCAAAGATCGGAGTCGATAGCGCGCACATGAGCGCAAGCGCCATTGCAAGTCTTTTCATGGATGTAGCTCCTTTGAGGTTTTGAGAAAGATGCCAGCATTTTTACATAAAAAGAAACGGAGCAGAATGCGAACAGCAACGCACGAAATCTTGCAAGGGGGGTTAGAGCGAATTACTATCCCGTTTGCATTCGCTCAACTTCTCGCTAATCGAAAGTCTAAAAACTCATGCGGACTACCTCTCCGAAGTTGGATACGTCTCACCTCACGCCGAACGCAGAAGCCACGCTTAGATGTGAGACTGCTTTAGAACTAAAAGACAGAAGCGAATACGACGCAGCACGGGACGCCATGTATCCGCTTTGGAACGGGATCATCGGCAGTCGCCCCAACATTAAGGGACTGAATGATGCCGTTGCCGCCGAAGTGTTGTTGACTACAGGGATCTTGACAGGCTGGCTTGGCAGTCGCAGTGAGATCAAAAACGCAGACGATTATGCGAGAGATTTAATCACCGAGAGCATCACGCTTTTTGAAGCACTCGGAGACTCAAGAAAGGTCGCAGTGGCGCGAAGTGAGATCGCGTATTGCTACTGGCGAGCAGGGGCAAACGACGAAGCGCGGATCTATTTCAGCGAAGCACTCCAGAGATTAACCATTGGCGGCAATGCGCGGGCCAACGCCTTGATCGGTCTATCGTTCGTTGAATGGGCAGAAGCGCACTACACCGAAGCTCTCAAGGTTCTCACCGATAATGTACAAACATTTGAGCGCATCAATAACCACACTTTCAAGGGTGCTTATCACAATCAGATCGGAATCATCCTTGAAGAAATCGGCGCGGCATCAAAAAAGCGCAGTGATTATTTTCAACGTGCAATCAGCGAATATCGCATCGCCGATGAACATTTCCAGATCGCCAGGAATCTGGTCTATCGTGCTCACGTCAAGAACAACATTGCTAACGTGCTGCGCGAACTCCATCAATTCAAAGAGGCGCATGATTACCTAGAACAAGCCCGGCGTCTGTTCATGCGTGTGCGAGATAGAGTGAGGGTGGCACAAGTTGACGACACTCGCGCTCAAGTCTTTATTTCAGAAAAAAAATACGGGGACGCCGAGATGACTGCGCGCACAGCCGCACGAAGTTTCGAGAGAGCGGGACGACAATGCTTTTTAGCTGAGACTCTGATAAACCAAGGGATCGCGTTGGCCCGACTCCATCAGACGGAACGAGCACGATTCATTTTTCAGCAGGCAATTGAGATCGCGCACCAAGCCGGATCACTCAACAGAGCCGGACTCGCCGCACTCGCAATGATTGAGGAAATAGATACGCTATCGCATGAGGTTCAATCAGTGGCGTATGCACAGGCGCGGGAGTGGTTAGCGAGCAGTGACAGTCCAGACATTAAGCCCCGACTCCGAGCGGTACGAAAGAAGATTGACGGGACTAGACGCAAGCCAAAAGCTGCCGATGTGCGTGATCTCCTATTCAACAAACGCTATGACTTGAGAAAAGAAGTTTTGAAGTTTGAGCACGATCTAATCAGCCGCACACTAACAAAGGTCAACGGCAAGGTTTCACATGCAGCAAAGTTTCTAAACATCGGCTATCAGACACTTGCGTATATCATCGAAACTAAGCATCCCGACTTGCTCAAGAAGCGGACGCCAGTGCGGCGACGACCGCGCAAACGATAGCTAAGAACTGACAATTCGCAGAGCGCGATCTACTCTGTAATCCATTGCCGGGGCTGGAAGGTCGATCAGAAATGGTTAGCCTTTTGGTTTTTGATCTGAAGGATAATTGATTTCAAATTCTCGGGGACGTAAAAGTCCCGAAGGGAACGAAAACACGATGACGCTCACGGAGAAAGCAATTGCCGCCTATGAAGCTAGCAGTTTAAGGCGGCAGGATTTGAAAAAGTCTGAAGCACTGCTCAGTAAGATTCAGCACTTCTTAGCATTGTTTGATATTAAAGATGTTAAGGTCGATTCTAATCCTTTCGAAATTGATGGCCTCCGGCTTTATGTCGACCCGATGGAAGACGTTGACGGAATCTTTGGATACATGATTACGATCTCCCGACAATGTCCGCGCTGCAAAGCCGATCTCACGTTTGAAGTCACGGTTGACTCTGACGCTGCCCTGATCGGGCGGTGGCTTTCCGAGGTTCACCCCTGCGAGTTTAAGGCAAGAAAGCGGGCTGGATTTTAGGGGAGATAAGATCGGACCTTAACTGTTCGTGCAGTCCTGCTTAACCCTTCTCCATTAACCATGAAGTCACAGGTCAAAAAAAGGCACCTAGTGTAGTGCGTCAAACAGATCATAACTTATGAAAAGCCGTGCGAGCGCGTTTGACCTTTTCCAAAATGTCCGAAGCTTTTGCGGTCCAGATAAAAGGCTTGGGGTTGGCGTTGTGTTGGGCGACGTATTGTTCGATGGTCTCGATTAGTTCCGGGACATTGCCAAAGCAGCCGCGCCGAATTTGTTTTTCAGTCAGATCTCTAAAGAAGCGCTCGACCATGTTGAGCCAAGAAGCGCTGGTCGGCGTGAAGTGGATTTTGAACCGCTGATGCTTTTTCAACCACGCTTGCACCTCAGGATGTTTGTGTGGTGAGTAGTTGTCGATGATCAGATGAAGGTGTTTGCGTTTGGGGGTTGACCGGTCGATTAAACGCAAGAACTTCAGCCACTCTTGATGCCGGTGCTGAGGCATACAGGTAGCAATGACTTTGCCGTTCAAGGTGTTCAGCGCCGCGAAGAGAGTAGTGGTGCCGTTACGCTTGTAGTCATGAGTAACGGTGCCAGCGCGACCTTGCTTCAGAGGCAGCCCTGGTTGCGTGCGATCTAACGCTTGGACCTGGCTCTTTTCATCAACTGAGAACACTAAAGCGTGTTCCGGCGGATTGAGATAAAGACCCACGATGTCTTCCACTTTTTCGGCAAACTTCGGATCGTTGCTCAACTTGAAGGTGCGCAACAGGTGTGGCTTCAAGCCGTGGCGTTTCCAGATGCGCCGCACCGAAGCTTCGCTGACGCCGCTGGCTTGGGCCATGCTCCGCGTACTCCAATGGGTCGCATCAGCGGGTTTTTCTTGCGTGGTCAAGCGAATGATTTCTTGCACTTGTTTGGTTGCGATTTGTGGCTTGCGGCCAGGACGGGGCGCATCTTTCGCGATGCCTGCCATTCCCCTTTTGATAAAACGACTGCGCCAGCGCGCCACCGTCTGGCGCTTTACCCCTAACTCGGTTCCGATCTTACGGTCAGACCATCCGGCCGCGGCCAACAAGATCATTTTCGAGCGTTGGGCCAAGCGCACGCTAACACTGCGTGCTCGCGCTTGCTTCTCCAACTGCTGCCGTTGCTCATCAGTAAGTTCGACTGCGGCTGCAACTCGCATCGTATCTACCTCCCTAAAGGTTAGCACGATGCACTCGATTGTTAGTTCCTTTATTTGTGACGCACTACACTAGTATGTCTAGTTCATCTGCCGATGTTCACTTGCTGCCCTCCACTCGCAGCTATATTGAACTGCAAGGCAGGGGTGTTGCGTGACAGTTTCCGTACCCGAGCAAGAGTCTCACAGGCTCGCGTGAAACGTCGCTGCGCGGCGCTCAATCTTTTCTCCTCAAAGATTCCAAGCGTTAGCGTGATCGACTGTTTCATCACATGCGAATAGTGTAGCTCCACAAGGCTAAGCTTCAACCAAGATAAAGCAGCGTCTTGAATCAATAATTTTTCGAGCGCCGGTGCCTCGTTGTAACCGAGTTCCTGCCTCAACGACGACAGTCGATGTCTCCAGCATTCCTTTACTCCAGCAACGGACGACGAGTTCTCAATGACTGCGCGCTCAGCATATTGTGCGGCGCTCAATACATCTCGCCAAAGTTGCAATCCCTGGTTGCTGTTGAGGAGGTCCGCTAACGCGGCGACATCCTGCGGCCGTGGATGGTCCTTGTTAGTCTTCTCTAATAGCTCTTGAAATTTGACCCGTATCTCTTGCACTTTCGCGGGCAGAGTCTCAGCTTCGGTCGGCATGACGTATTCGCCTCCATTGTCGTTTGTGAGTGTGAAAACCAGCCGCAAGAAGTGACGCTTCGGTTATCAATTCAATCAGATCGCTGGCTTGCTCCAGGGCAGCTTCTGCCTTTTCTTGTTGCACTTGCTGAGGCGATTTCATTGAACGAGCGAACTTTTCAAGTAGAGGTGAACTCGACTGAAGCTGAGCAACCATGTGCGCGATCTCGCCCCTGCCGACATACACCGACTTCACGCGCGAGCCTTCGCGCTCCTTCTTGTAGTAATACGAATTGTTGTTTCACTTGCCCCGCTTTTGTAGGCCGCCGCGTAAAAGTCTAGCACGCTCGCATTACTCACGCGCGCGCTTTTTTTGTCGCGGCGTCAAGCCCGCCAAACCGCCCCGGCAGCCTGAAAATCTGATAGTGAAAGGTCCAGTTCCCGGAGGGGGTGTTTCGCCTTCTATGTACAACCATATGTGTTGTGCCTCGACACGAAGAGGGCAAGTAATAAGATCAACGTATCGGTCACGGTGAAGCTATAATGCTCGTGGACATTCTTCAGAAGAAGGTAACCACAACATGTCAAGTGGGACCAGGATGGATAAAAAAGCTGCTTTGCAGAACGCTACTTTTGGTAGTCGGGTAGCTGAGGACGAAGGAGAGACTCTGCGGTCTTATTTCGTCGAAACCGAACAATGGCGCAAAGTGTTGACGGGAGACGTTGATATTATTTACGGTGCAAAAGGCGCTGGCAAAAGCGCCCTGTATTCGCTTTTAGTTGGGCAAAAGGAAACACTTCGGCTCGGGCGGCGGGTCGTATTCCTAGCAGCAGAGAATCCGCGCGGCACACCAGCCTTCCGAGACCTAGCAGAGGATCCCCCTGCGACTGAAGAGCAGTTCCGCAACGTGTGGAAGCTTTATTTCTTAACTCTTTTGGCAAACTATATCCGACGCCATCGTGAGGCCACGGGAACTAGCAGCAGTCACTCTGAAAAAGTAATTAAGACTCTAGTGGAAGATGGACTCCTTGCGCCGGACCTATCGCTCGTTGCTAGGTTAAAAGCTGTTCTGACTTACATCCGCCGAATGCCAAGTCTTGAAACAAGCTATACGGACCCCGGAACTGGAGTGAAATTAAGTGGAAAGATCACTTTAGCCGAGCCAACCTCAGAGGAACGGAAGCAAGGATTCATTTCAGCTGACGAGCTTCTTGAGGAAGCCAATAAAGATCTTAAAGGGTCGGACATCACGGTCTGGTTGGTTTTGGATCGGTTAGATGTCGCGTTCTCCGATTCATCGCAATTAGAGCAAAATGCTCTAAGATCACTTTTCCGCGTTTACTTGGATCTTATCTCGTATTCACATATATCGGTAAAGATTTTCCTGCGAGACGATATTTGGCGGAAGCTGACGGCAAGTGGTTTCAGGGAAGCGAGCCATATTACGAGAAGCCTCACGCTATCTTGGAATCAGCAGTCATTGCTTAACCTAATTGTCAGGCGATTGGTTCATAATGCGAGTATCTGCTCGTACTATTCCATTGATAGTGAAGATGTCTTAAAAAACGCACAGCTACAAAGGGACTTTTTCTATCGCGTATTTCCACCGCAAATTGATATCGGTGGAAACAAGCCGAGCACTCTAGATTGGATGCTTTCTCGAACCGCTGATGGATCTAAGCGCACTGCTCCGCGAGAGCTGATTCATCTCCTCTCGATCGCACGTGATGAACAACTCAAGTTGTACGATCTCGGAAGTCAGGAGCCGCCATCAGAGAATCTATTCGATAGATTATCGATCCGAGCATCCCTTTCCGAAGTATCGAAAGCAAGATATGACCAGACTCTTTGTCCAGAACACCCTCAGCTGAAACCATACCTGGATAAACTCGAGAGAGAGAAAACTCAACAAACAGTGGATTCGCTCACAAAGCTGTGGAGATGCACGGCTGAAAAGGCCTATGAAGTAGCGGAACAACTTGTAGAGGCTGGGTTCTTTGAGAGAAAAGGTGTGAAGGATAATCCTACATATTGGGTCCCGTTTCTATATCGGGACGCTTTGGACCTAGTACAGGGGCCCGCTATTTAGTTCTCTCAGGCGACTTGAATGCGTAGTGATCGAAATGCCATGACCAGACGATCTGATCTTCTTAGAATCAAAACTACGGCCAAACAGGCGCGCAACCTGACGGTGTATGCGACGCACTAGCGCGAAGTCGCGGGAAGCGGTCGCCTTACTCAGATTCATTGCTTGAGCGGTGATTGTGAGCCAGCCATAAGCACTCTCGCGCAACTCGCTCGCGTTGGCTGCGTCCATCGAAGCAAGTATCCGCACTATGCGATCAGCTCGTGCCTGTCGCATACGCCTGTGCAGTTTGCGCCTGCCCGCGTTTCGCTTACAAGCCTCGTCAAAACTCTGTGGAATCCATGCGGCCAATTGCTTCTATCCTGCTTGACTATTCAACTTGAAAAACTTTGATTAATCAAAATTTGCGCAGAACTGGTTAAGCATATATCAAACAGCCAAACGCTTCCTTCCGTTTTTCTAGTGGAGCATCTTTGGGCACACCGAGGATCACAGCCACATCGCCGGTGGAGATATGTCCATGAGCGGCAGCATCAATCTTAAGATTGTGAGTTTCAGGCGTTCCAAAGCTACTAGCAATCAACCGAACCCAGGACCGAAACAAGGCGACTGTAGATGGTTGCCCGAACTGCGCACGGGTTTGCTCAATACCCATAGCCACCAGACCAAAGCCGAAGGTTTCAAGCAAGACACCCGCATATTTTAACTGCGTCGCTAAATTTGGATTCGTCAACTTTGTCAGGAGATATGAAACAGGCGCACTCAAGACAATACCCACAATAAAAATCCAAAACGCATCCGCTTCCAAAGCCGCGCGTCGCAACTGATACCATCGAACCGGCATTACCGTCCCCTCCCGCTAACGATTACTTGGCACACTATAGGCACACAAAACGCCTCTGAGTGATTATCACAGAGGCGCTAAGGTGTTGACTGTATTGGTGCACCCAGCAGGGCTCGAACCTGCGACCTTCTGATCCGAAGTCAGACGCTCTATCCAACTGAGCTACGGGTGCACGGGGGAGATGGTGCCACAGATCTACGCTGATTGGAAGAACGGATCCGGTTATGAATCCGTGCAGATCGGTGGCTTATTAACCCTTTGCTTACTTACCCTGGATCTCCTTGCGGACGTAGTGAACCATGTGCTGAATTTCCTCAGCGGACATCTTATCTTTGAAGGGCGGCATGGCTTCTTCACCGTCGGTGATCATTTTCGTTATCTGATCGTCGGTGTGCTTGAGTGCGTGATCGGCTTTCAGTGATGGCACTTTGATCTGTTTGTTGTCGACTTTGACGAGTCCGCCGGTGGCGTCTGGACCGTGGCAACCTTCGCAGTGCTTTTGGTAGTTGGTGCGTGCAGTCGCAAATTCATCGACTGATGCGGCGGGCGAGGGTGCTGCGGGCGAGGCGGCCGTGCGCGACGTGTTGGTGTTCGTTGGCGTTGTGGTTTCTGTGCAGGCGGAAGCTACCAGTGCGATGGCGAGACACGTTAAAGCAAGCGCGATTAGTTTCATCAGACAGTTTCTCCGAGTTGGTTTGTTCGATCCAGGGGGCAATGAGTATAGCTGATCTACCTCTTTAACTTCACAATCCATTCGGCTATTTCTCTCATCTGCTCGTCAGTCAACTTGTCTTGAAACGATCTCATAGGTGGTGAGATCCCATATGATGGTGGATCTTTGAGTATTTCGACGATGTCGTTGACAGTGCGACGTGGCTGAGCTGCGACATCAAGCAACGGTGGAAAAGTCAGTTGTCCCTGTCGTGCGCCTTCGCCGTTTGGACCATGACAGTTTGCGCAGAACTTGGTGTACATGACGGGTGGACCGCCAGAAGCACTGTCTGACGGAGAGGTTGCTGCCGCCGCAAGAGTGATCGGTGCTGGTTTGAATGGGTCACGACGCCAAACGTCCTCATGCGCTGCCTGTATTGCGAGTCGTCTTGACGTTTGCGGATCGCTAAGGTCACTGAGATATGATGCCGTTGTCATCACGACAATAAGAACAAGGGCCGCACCGAGAATCGATCCGCCAATCAACCTTTGCTGCTTGAGCCACGGCAGCAAAACAAGAACCAAAAGAACAACGCCAGGCAGTGCCACACCCGCAAGCGATCCGAGTCCACCGGGCAAATACTTTAACGACTGATAAAGCCACAGAAACTGAGCCCCGGGACGCGGCAGATAATCGGCGGTCATCTCAACAACCGATGGCCCAAGCGGGGCTGGATATTTCAAAGACCATAACGCGAGCAATAGAAACACAACACCACCTGCGATCGCGTGACGCGGTCCGAAGATCTCTGCCAGGTTCGAACGAAACACTCGCCAAGCAACAACTGCGATCACGAATGCGGGAATCACAAGGACATGAAGTGCGAAGAAACGCGACAGCGTTATCGTCGAGATATCACTTCCGCCGAGTAACCACAATCGCGCCATCCCTCCAACAAAAGGAAGTCCGGCCATCAATCCTTCTGCGATGCGTGTGCTGAAAAACGCGCGTGCGTCCCACGGCAGCGAATAGCCTGTACCGCCCGCCGCCATCACGAAACCAAGCAGCAGTATCCCGACGATCCACTGAATCTTGTTTGATTCGTAAGCTCTGCTGAGAAAGAGCCGGATCACGTGTAGGAAAACAAAGAGGCTGAGCCACTGTGAACCATAGTGATGTAAAGCGCGAACCCACGCCCCGGAAGAAACAACCTTCTCGACGTAAGAGACGGTCGTGTACGCGTGATCAACCGACGGCACGTAATAGAACGCCAGCAACACTCCGGTAACAAACTGGACAATTAGAAGAACGCCAACTATCCCGCCCGTCGTCTCGAACCAACTGTGTGCCTTTCCATCCGGAAGAGTCATGCGCGAGTCGCCTGCTCCTTCGCGACGTATTGCACTTGCAGTTTTCCATCCTGAACCCGCATAGGTAGCGGGTCGAGTCCGCGTGGAGCTGGACCACTTATCCGCGCGCCGTCCGCTGCGAAGTAACTCTCGTGACAGGGACATGAAAAGCGATTCGTGTTTTGATCCCACGCGACCTCGCAACCCTCGTGCGGGCAGACAGCCGAGAGCACCTGATTGTTCTTCGCCGGCAACACGAAGACGTTGTGTTCTTCAGTGGTGATGGCCCAACCCGAGATATGTTCGGCGACGATCTTGCGGCTGAGTGGCTGTGGGCCCGTTAGTTCAGAAACGGACGCCACGTCGAGCCAGCTATCAGTCGCGGCTGATAGTTTCGGACGCAGAAACCGAAACGCCGCGGCCCCGATTGATGCAAAAACACCGGCCAGGATTCCCAATGGCAAGACTTTCAGAAACGATCGCCGCGGTGTGCCACCACCCATAAGTGTTCTACTCCTTCCAGGTTTGGGCGCCTCCTTTGCGCCAACTTGTTGGCGCTTTAGTATTTTACCAAAGCGGTGACAAGTCACCGCACTCCAAGGAGGCGCCCATCTCGTCGCATCTTGGACTCGTCAAGCGAATATTTTCTTCCCCGGTTGCATTCCCACTGGAGACTGGGCAGAATAACTTCCGCATCGCTGAATCTTCCAGGGTCAGTCAACTTATCCGGATCAGAGGTAAAAACAATGAGTAGCGATAAGGATCCAGGCAATGCCTCACGCGGTTCCCTTCGGCTTGCCCCTAATGTTACCGAGGTGGAAATAGAGAAGGCGAAGCTCCCCAGACAGTTCGTCAATTTCACTTTTTATCATGCGCGCCCCGAATGGCGCCTGCTCTCGGCCGAGGATAAGCAGCGCTGTCGCAACGAATTTGTAAAGACTGTCGACGAGTTTCGTTCGTCATTATTGATTCATTCCTATTCGACTATTGGTCTTCGCACGAATGTAGATTTCATGATCTGGCGCATCGGTTACGAGCTCGATCCGATTCAGGAAATGACCGCGCGTCTCAACAAGACGGAAATGGCGAAGTACATCGAGCCGTCGCAATCGTTTCTCTCGATGACCAAGCGCTCGATGTACATCGACAAGGATAATCCGGAGCACGTCGAAGATCGTCTGCACATCGTGCCCGGTAAATCACAGTATCTTTTTGTCTACCCATTTGTGAAAACTCGTGAATGGTATTCACGACCCGCAGAGCAGCGACAGGAGATGATGGATGAACATATCCGCATCGGTTCGAAGTATCGCTCTGTAAAACTGCATACCACTTATTCCTTTGGTCTCGACGATCAGGAGTTTGTCGTCGCTTTTGAGACCGACTATCCCTCGGACTTTCTCGATCTGGTCCAGGAGCTTCGCGAAACCAAAGCCAGCTCCTACACGCTGCGCGACACGCCGATGTTCACGTGCCGTCAGCGCACCATCGGCGAATGCCTGGAAGCCCTCGGTTAACGCGGATTAAACGGATTACGCAGCGAGATGAACACGGATCTGATTAGGCACGCTCTGCGTAATCTGTGGATTCTTCTGCTCTTAACCACACCACTTTATTCCCAAACAAGACCGCCCGGTGAGTACCTCTGGTACGAAGCGGAAAACATGCGCGGGTTTACCACCGGCAAACTGGGCGCGCCCGTTCTCAATCCGTCATACCTGAACTCGCCGCGTGCGAAGGCGCCGGGTTGGGGAATCAATGGACCAGGCGTGTCAGCCGAGTGGACGCAGGGTGGTGAGAGTGAATGGAACTCGGCGGCTGCGAGTGCTGATGAAGTTCGCGCGACGTTGTATCAGGATCTGCACATTCCGCGTGAAGGTCAGTACACGTTTTGGGTTCGTTATGCTGATTGGGCGAAGAGAAATGAAAACTTCACCGTCACGATTGCTCAGAATGGGGCCGAAGTTTTTCGACATGAGTTTGGAGCGAAGGATTTCATCGATCCTCATGACGAAGTCAGTTTGTACTGGAGTTGGTCGTTCTCCTGGGACAGCGCGAACGCGACGTTGAAACAAGGCCCAGCGCGCGTCTCGTTAGTGATCGAGAAGACTGCCGAAGCACGGCGACATGTCGACTGTTTTCTGCTCACCAGCGATCCCGGTTTCAAACCGTCAGGCAGACAGAAGCCGGATTTTTCGACTAACCGTTATTTGCGTAGCTGGTCCGTTACGCGCAAGCCGTTTACATCGTTGCTGAGTAGCGTAGACGTTGGGCGAATTCCGGCAGCGTGGCTACGACCGAAAGTGGCCGGGCGTGATTTCCTGATGCCGTGGAATATCGCGAAGGAGTTTTGGCCGCTTCTCGACAAGCCTGAAGCGGAGCGACCGCTGTTTCCATTCAATGCTGAACCGATTGAAGAGTTTGTCGCGAAGTACAAAGGCGCTCGCGACGTGCCGTTGTTTCAATCGAAGCTCGTGGTGCCGGTCGTTTACATCAATAACGTGCCGGAGTATTTGAAAGAAGGAAGTCCGTTTCTTCGTTACATTCGCGAGACCAGAGTTCCATTCGCAATTCTCATCAACTACGGCGGCGCGACATTCAACGCCGCCGATGGCCAGGCGGCATGGCAGTTACTCAACGGTGAATTAAAAGATCAGTTTCTCGGTTGGGTTTCGGGCGAAAGTGTTGGTTACGTTTGGGAGTCGGCGCCGGCGGAGTTGAAGATTTCGCCGTCGATGACGCGGCGCGAGTTGCTGGAAGCGCACCGGCAGTTTTACTCGAATGCCATCGCGCGAAAATGGCGCGACACGTTTCACACCGAAACCGGGCCGATGTGGGACAAGTTGATTCCCGCGCAATCAACTTCGAGTACTTCGTTTGCACATGCGTTGAGCCAGTGGGGCGTGAATCTACTCGGCATGGAGACTGCCGCAGTCATGCCGATGTGGGGAATGCGCATCGCTTTCACGCGCGGTGCAGCGCGACAGTTCGGCAGCTCGTTTCTTTACTATCACGCGCCGAACTTTGGCGACACTGCCACTACATTCACTAAGCAGCAAAACTTCGCGGGTCCGGATTTCTTTTACCATTCGCGTTATGGTCCAACGATGGGACCGTCGCTCTCGTGGTATCGCAAGAGTTATTACCTCTATTACATGTCTGGTGCTTCTGCGATCTATCTCGAACAGGGTCAGGATCAGTTTTTCAAACCCGGTCCGGGCGATCATCCCTTTCAACTGAACCCGCTCGGCCGGATCACGGATGAGTTTGTTCGTTTCGCAGAGAAGCATCCCGATCGTGGCACATCGTACACGCCTATAGCGTTTCTCGTGGATCCTGCACATGGGTTCGAAATGACGGATTATCCGCATTGGCCTTTTGAAGTCTCGCAGATCGATCGTGGCGATCGCGCGCTGCGTGAGTTGTTTGGGGTTGCGTACTATCCGGGGCTCGTCGTTGAGGGTGAACCTGCGATCGCCGATCGGCAGTCGTTTGTTAACGGTGTTTTTGGCGACATCTTCGATGTTTTGACGGCCGCCGATGTGCAGCAGTCGAAATCGAAAATACAAACACTGTTGCCGGCGTATCGCGCGGTTGTTGTTGGCGGGCGGATCGAGTGGTCCGACGAGTGGATAAAGCGTATAGAAGATTATGTTCGCAACGGCGGGACCGTCGTGGTCAATGCCGCGCAGATCAAGAAACTGCGTGAGCAGTTTTTAGGTGTACGACTGCTCAACGATACGGGCTGGGCGCATAACGCTCGTTGTCTTGCGCCGGGTGAAGAGCCGCAGGATCTGAAGAGTCAGATCTTCCGGCTTGAAAGAATCGAGCTCAAAGGTGCGACGCCGTTGATTACGATCCCCGACAGTGAGCCCTTAGTAACTGTTAATAAGTTCGGGAAGGGAAGTGTCATTTTCGTCGCGGTGCCGGATATGTTGGGTGAAGATGAGCGAATGGTTCCTTTTGCCGCCCACCTGCTGACTCACATTTTTGCTGATGCAGTGCCGTTGAAGATTAACGGAGATGTCGAGTATCTGATCAATCGCACGGCGAATAGTTGGGTGGTGACGTTGCTGAATAACAACGGTGTGTTCAAGACACAACAGGGAATGGCGCAGGTCGATCGGAGTGCTTACGTAAATGTCACGATCTCGGGTAAACAAATCCAACGCGCGACCGAGTGGACTGAAGATATTTCACTAACTCCCATCAACAACACCGTCTCTCTCAAAATTCCTCCCGGCGGGCTTGCTGTCGTAGAGATTTTTTAGCCACAGATGAACGCGGATAAAAATCCGGATTTTAAACCGCGTTCATCCGTGGTTAATAGTTACGGCTTCTTAGGGCCTTTGCCTTTACCCTGAGAAGGTTGCGTTGCAGCCGGACGAGCAGGCTTTTCCTGCTTTTGCTGTTGCTGAGGCTGCGCACGTGGTGGAGCAGCCGGTCGAGGTTGCGGTTGTGCGCGCTGTGCCGGAGCTTGCCGCTGTTGCGGTTCCGGTTTGCTACGCACCGGTGCTGATTCACGACGCATTTGTGGTTGTGGCCGCTGCTGCGGAACAACTACACGTCGCTGTTGTTGCTGTTGCGGTCGTGCTGGTGCTGCGACGCGTTCACCTTGCGGTTGTTGCTGTCGCACCGGTCTTGCCGCACGTTCAGCTTGCGCAGCACCACGGTCAACTCGACGCTGCTCGTTTTGCTGCTGGCGTTGCTGTTGTTCGACACGACGCTGTTCACGTTGTGCAGTGGCTGCGTCACGCTGCGGTTGAGCGGGTTGAGCCTGCTGCGGAGCAACCGGTTGTTGTGCCGCTTGCGGTGCACCGCGACCTTGACGTTCATCGCGCACCTTGAACTTCTGTCCCTTCGCACGATCCGGCGCCGTATTCACGCGCAGATCCTTGGCCAGATCAGGACGGAATCGCGGTGCTACCGGTGCGGTGCTTGTGATCACAGTCGTGTCGTTGAGCTTGCGAGAGATTCCCGGAGGAATGTCGATCTTGCCACGACCCCACGCTGATCTCACCGCTGCATTTCGCAAAGGTGTCACCAGCAATGGATCCAGCACAGGATTAACAGAGGCGAGCATGTTTCGATCAGCCTTCCGCACGCGTCTCCAGTCGAAGTCGCGATTGAAGTCGTCGACACTCACCACCGTCACTGCACCAGGCACGTGGAGATTCACAACGCTCTGATACAGATTGTCATTAGTCAAGTAATAAGGTTGCCAGCTTGTGTTGTAGTAATGCGGCACGTAGACGTCGCCTGGGCCAAGTGGCACCCAGCCAATGTCATTTCCGCCGAATGGCATAAACGCCACTAATGCCGGCGAGTAAAGTGGAGTTGTGTTTACTGACTCAGGCACCCAGTACCAGCGATCGCCGACAAACGCCCAGCGACCGTAGTGATAAGGCGCATAGCCCCAAGGTTCAGTCGAGACCCACGTTGGACCATACGGGTAATCGTTGTACCAGTAACCCGTTTGATATGGTGACCAGCCGGCATCAACTCTTGGCGCCCAACTGTGACCGTATCCATCAAGGTTCTGCCAGTCGCCGTAATAGTCGAGATCGTAGAGGCCAGGGATATACGAGTTTGCGTATTGGTAACTGACATTCCGCCGATACGGATCAAAATAATAAGGATCGTTTTGATAAACGTTGTAGTCGCGGTAACGACCATCGTATGAACGCGGATACTGGTAGGCGTAGTAATCGTCCACTGCATAGCCTGCGTCACGGCCATCTAGTTGCGATAGAACAACGTCGGCTGCGGTCGAGCCGAGCAGCGTCAGCATTTCACCTTTGCTGATTTGGCCGTTGCCGCCGAGACCGACAACTTGTGCCAGTCCGCTTAATACGGAAACCAGCACTTGTCCGTTGTCGATGCCGACGTTGTACAGACCCGGTTGTTCAAAATCGACTGCACCGTAAGGCGTCGCCACTTCGAACAGGTCGCCGGAATCCAGATAGCCGACGTCAAACATCGCCGAGCCATCACGCAAAGCGAGTTGCGTGCGCTCGTCGTTTAATGCGATCACATCGAGTGAAGTATTAGGATTGAGCCGGGCAAAATTTCGTCCCGTAAATGCCAAACTCGCACGCGAGTTATCACGCGTGTAGATGCGGTCGCCGACCGAAACTGGTTGGTTGTCGGTCGCCGCGATCCACTGATCGCTTTGAGCATTGGCGGCATCGCTATTGTCGAGTGCTACTTCACCCTCGACCCGCTGAATACGAGCAGCATTCGGCAGCGCTTCGGCTGATGCGGTTTGCTCGTTTTTCATCCACAGGCCAACGCCGACGCCCGCCGCGATCGCAATGACCACAGCAATAATCACGAGGTGTGGCCACACTTTCAGATTTTTCATAAAAGCCCCCTCAAATTTGTTTTCACGTGGAAGTTGGCAAGCACCATGCCCACTTTGGTTGTGTGACTCAATCATCATCGGATCGCAATACAAGGGAGGTTAGAGCCGCAGATGAACGCGGATGAACGCAGATCAGCGTTAATCCGCGTTAATCCGCGGCCAAATAAATAACCCATATCGTTGAGCCGTGATTGAAATCGTCTCGGAAGGCTACAGAGAGGATGCTTGTTTGCGGCCAATTTACCGTGGAATGACAGTTGCCAAACGCGAAATTGTCGACCTCTCTCCGCTTGTCAGTACTGAAAGGAACATTGAAGAAGTGAAACACTTAAAGGGAATCGGATTGTCTTTGGCGATAAGCGCGACGCTGTTGGGCGCCAGCGACATCGCCAGTGCCCAGGGCCGCCGCGGTCGTGGCGAAGAGCGGAGGCAGGAAAACCAGGCCGAGCGCGAGCAACGCCAGCAGCAACGCCAACAGGAACGACAAAGCCGCCAGCAGGCCCGCCAGCAAGAAAGCCAGGCGGCTCCGCAGCAGCGGCAAGCTGAACAACAGCAACGCTGGGAACAGCGTCGCCAGGAACAACAGCAAAACAGCCAGGAGCGGCAACAACGCTGGGAGCAGCAACGCCAGCAACAGCGCAACGATCAACAGCAGCAGGAACGGATCCGGCAGTCACGCGAACGCGAGGATCGTTGGCAACAGCAACGACAGGATCAAACCCGTCAGTCGCAGGAACGCGATCAGCGTTGGCAGCAACAGCGTCAACAGCAGCAACAACAGCAACAACAGCAGCAGATGGAGCAGCAACGTCGCCAGCAGTCGGAACGCGACCGTGATCGCGATCGCAATCGAGACTGGGACGGCCGCCGCGACAACAATAATCGCGATTGGGATGGTCGTCGCGATAACAACAACAACCGCGATTGGGACGGACGCCGCGACAACAACAACGGGCGCTCGAACCGTAACTGGCAGTGGGAACAGCAACAGCGCGCGGAACGCTATCGCCAGGATTGGCAGCGACGCCAGAGTTTCCTAAACCAGCGACAGCGTTTGCTCGAGCAGCAACGACGACTGAATCAGTTACGCTATCAGCAGCGTTATCTCGACCGGGTACGTCGCGATCAGTTGAGACTGCAGCAGTGGCGCTATAACGACTACGGTCCGTACAACTATCGCTATCGCAGAGGTAGCAGTTATTACGAGACCAACAGGTATGGCGCGGAGATGTTACAACGCGCAATCCGTGATGGTTACGCAGAAGGCTTCCATGCCGGACAGGCCGACCGCCAGGATGGTTGGGGCTTCAATCCTAATGAAGCTTACGGCTACCAGGATGCGAGCTACGGCTACGATGGCTATTACGTCGAGTTGAGCGAGTATCAGTATTACTTCCGTGAAGGTTTCCGACGTGGCTATGAGGATGGTTACTACAGCCGCTCACAGTACGGAAGCTACTCGAACGGCAGTTACAGCATTCTCGGTGCGATCCTCGAAGGGATTCTTGGGTTGCAGTTGCTGAACTAACTATTTAGCCGCGGATGAACGCGGATTGATTACGGATAAATCCGTTATTGATCCGCGTAAATCTGTGGCTACTTTCTTGTGAAGGTCCATTGATAGTTGATTCCGAGCGAACTTCCAATCGCATCTTTCCCAGTACCGCTGATTTTCTTTCCATCGGGTGAGAGCTGTCCGACGTCTTCACCAAGGCTCCAATCTGAACCGCTTAATACTTCAGTTTGGTTCATAGTCAGCGTTCGTGATTGCGGATCATAGGTGCCCTTAAAAGCGACCCGAATTGCGCCCTGTTCCAACACTCCATCAAAACTATTGCCGCTCTGATTCTTGATCGTAAGTTTCGTGGCAGAGCCCATTGGACCATACGTACCCGCCCAGTTTCCCTGAAGATCTTCGGACGCGGTTACAATTTGATTAATATTTTCGGTGACCGAGCGACTCGCTTGCATCCGATTCACTCCAAACTGAATCGCGATGCCGACTCCAACAATCGCAATAAGCGCGACGAAAACACCTGCTGCCGCAATGATCCATCGCAGCGGAGAACGCCGGGTTGTTACGGAAACTGAAGGCTGAAACCCTTCGGGCGCAGTCAAAGCCTTCTGTAAGTCGCGACCAAACGCGATTGCATCCGGTTGCCGTTGATCGCGATTCTTCGCAAGCGCGCGTAAACAGACCGACTCAATCGCAGGAGAAACACCAAAAGACGGCGGAAAATGCGGCGGCGGCTCGTGCAGATGTTTGGAGATCAAGCCCGCAAAGTTGTTTGACCGGAACGGCGGCGCACCAGTCAACATTTCGTAAAGCATTGCCCCGAGACTGTAAACATCCGAACGCGCATCGAGCTCTTCGCCGCTACACTGCTCCGGCGACATGTAATACAACGTGCCGAGCACGGCGCCAGTTTGCGTCAACGCCGTCTGCGCCGTGACGTCGCGAACTTTCGCGAGTCCAAAATCAACGACCTTCGCCGTCTCTTCGTCGCCTTCATGACTGGGTGGAACGACGATCACATTGTCGGGTTTGAGATCGCGATGCAACAGTCCCTGGCGATGTGCCACACCCACGCCGGCGCAAATGTCCTGCATCAAGCGCACTGCGCGCTCCGGCGACATCCGTCCTCCGCGACGGAGCAGGTTCCCAAGAGACACACCCTGGACCAACTCCATCACGATGTATGCTTCGCTCGTTTCACCCGTCCCGTCGTTGAAATCGTGAATACTCACGACGTTCGGGTGCCGGATCATTGCGGCCGTACGTGCCTCACGACGAAACCGCTCGAGCGCCTGTTTCTCACGCACAAGATCGCGATGCAGTAGTTTGACTGCGACTTCATCGCCGATGTGCAGGCGTTGCGCACGAAATACCGAGCCCATGCCGCCCTGGCCAAGACTATCGATCAGCTTGTATTTGGAATCCAGGATGAGACCGACGCGCGGATCTGGAGCGTGACGATCGTCTGTGGCTCTTGGTTCGTTGGCGTTTGTTTCTTTTACGTAGATCTGAGTAGAGGCGTCACTCGGATGACGTGAAGTAGGCAGACCACAAGTGCCGCAGAATTGCGCGTCGTCACCCAATAAACTCTGGCAACTCTGACACCTCATTGGAATTTCAGCGCGAATGGTCTTCGCCGAACCGTTTTCACGCAGGCAGTGTCAATGCCGTTAGTAGTTCCGCGTTCGACAAATTCCGTCGTGATGCGGAGGATGCAGTCGACATTCTCGAGTCCACCCAGTCCGTGAGCTCCCTGCGGTACGACAATGTGCAGACTGTTCTTGAGACTCTTTGCGGTCGCATCACCATTTGACGGCGGCGTCACTGGATCCCATTGACCTGTCAGGATCAAGACAGGCACGTCTGACTGAACCGGATCGCCGTAGTCCTTTGCGATATTCGCACGAGGCCAGAGCGCACATGCTTCGCGTTGCTGGCGCAGTCGATAATCACCGAGGAAAGTGTTTTCCGCCATGCGTTCGCCTTCGCCCGGTTTGATCCACGGCAAATCCTCGGCACAGGTGACTGACAGGTACATGCCATTGCTACCGGTTCCGACAAGGAACCTGCGATACCCGATAGCAGCTTCGGTCAAAGGAGCAAAATTCCCTTGCGCTGCGGAATGTATGATTAACGGAACACGTGTAGCAGCGACGGGGTTATACATCATGTAACGGATCGCTTCCGCAGCCAGATCGCGAGAGAGTTTTACTTTGACGCGATCCTTTGAGCCCGGTCTTGGCACCTCAACTTCGACTGGTCCTTTGATGAGTAGGGCGAGCAGAGACTTCGTTTCTTCCTTCAGATTCGGAAAGGCAGCGTTGCACGTTTGATCGGCCGCACATTCCGCGAGAATTCCTTGAAGTGCTCGTTCATTCCCGAGTGGAAAATCGCTCGGAAGATACGAGTTCGGCGGCGACACACCCTGAAGCGTCGCGGTCCGCACACTCTTTGGATAGCGCCTAAGATAAGTCAGCGCCGCTCGCGTTCCATAAGAGCCGCCGAAGAGATTGAGACGTTCGTAGCCGAGCGCGGCGCGCACTTCATCCATGTCGCCGGCGGCGATGTCGGTAGTGTAGAGCGTTAGATCAGCTTTGGCTTCGAGCTGTGGGCGGCATTTGCGAACTTCTTCAAGCGGGAAGAAATAACCGAGATAGCTCTGTACATCGTCGGGGTTATAGAACGAGCAATCCAGCGGATGCGATTTGCCGGTGCCACGCTGATCGACAAACAACAGATCGCGATGCTCACGGACTTTCTTGAACGCCTCGACGATCCCCGGAGCGTCTTCCGTGGCGGCCGAACCTGGACCACCGGCGAAATAGACCAAAGGATCGGGTTCACGTTTATCGCCAGTCGCAGGCAGGACGACTACATTGATACCAATCTTTCGGCCTTGTTTCGTGGCGCGGTTTTCGAAGACCTCGAGAGTTCCGCACTTCGCTTGTCCTTCGACGCCCTCGAGCTTGCAGTCGTTTAAGACGAGTCGCTTAGTGTCGTTCTTCTGCACCGTACTCGCACATTGAAGACTGATGACGAGTGCCGCCAATATGAGGATTGCTTTATTCATAGGGTCTACACTTTCTTGTTATTTTATCGCGAGGGCCAACGCCATACTGGAAGATCGAGCGCGCTTGCGTCCATGATCTTCGTCTCACCAAACTCTTTTTCCAATCTTACTGAGTTACAGTCGTCCTGCTCTTCCAATGCCTCAATCAATTTCGGGGCGTGCGTAACGACCAATACCTGCGAGCGCTCGGCGGCGTTCGCGATCAGTCGTCCCAACGCCGGCAGAAGATCCGGATGGAGACTCGTTTCGGGTTCATTCAGTACCAGCAAACCCGATGGACGTGGTGTCAACAATGCTGCGATCCACAGCAAGTAACGAAGTGTGCCGTCTGATAGCTCAGCCGCTCGCAGCGGTCGCAGCAGTCCATGCTGGTGCATCTCGATCTCGAAACGGCCTTCCACATTTAATACTGAGATCGACGACTTCGGGAAGGCGTCATCAACTGCTTCTGCCAAGGCTTCCTGGTCGCCGATCTCCAGAATCGTCTGTAACGCTGCTGCCATGTCGGCGCCATCGTTGCTGAGCACAGGCGTGTGTGTGCCGATCTGTGGCAGACGCGCAGGCGCATCGACGTCAGTGCGGAAGTGATCGTAGAAACGCCACGAACGAATCTGCTCGCGCAACGTCAGCATCTCGGGTGCGTTTCGCGGATCGGCAAACTGCGTCATCATGCTGTCGAAGCTCGACAGTTGATAAGAAAGCACGTCCCATTCGCCTTCGCTGTTTCGCGACCGCACTAACTCGTTATGTCGCTCGACGAGCATTGTCGCAGGCCGCAGCACTGGTCCGGCCCAAATCGTTTCGGTCTTGATCTCAGGATCGAGAGCAAACGCCGATCTGCTGGGAGTCGGTAACCCGAGATCGATCGCGTATCCGAATTCATCACCGGCAAAACCGAGCCGCAAATTTGTGCGTTCCTTGCGAACGGTGCCTTCTACCTTGTGTTCGCCACGCTTCACGGAACGGCCGACGTTCTCAGGTCCGGCCCACAGCGTTGACTGAAGTCCTCCCTCACGCGCGAGCGACGTAATCACGCCTCCCTGAGCTGTTTCCGCAAGCAGACGCAACGCGCGATAAACACTCGACTTGCCACTACCGTTGGGACCAGTGATCAGGTTGAGACGTTGCAGCGGCACCACGAGATTGCGAAGAGATCGATAATTGGCCACCGCCAGCGTAGTTAGCATGCCCGTAGGCTACAAAAAAGCACAGAAAGCACAAAAAGAGATTCTGTAAGAAAGTTGCAAGACCTACAAAGAATCAAGGTCAAACCATTTTGTGCCTTTTGTGCTTTTTTGTGGCTACCTCTTGTGCCCTTTTGTGGCTAGCTTTACGCGTTAGTAGTGGAAAACATATCATCGTCCGTCCTAATTCAATCCCCCGGAGTTTCAGATGAGTTCTGTGGAGCCAGAACGTCAGCTGCTGCATTACCGCCTCATCAACAAAGTTGGTGAGGGTGGCATGGGGCAGGTCTATCGCGCCGAAGACACGAAACTCGGACGCTACGTCGCCCTGAAACTGCTCGCACGCGACGCCACTCGCGATCAGACCGCCAAGCGCAGGCTACTAGCCGAAGCACAGTCGGCCTCAGTTCTGAGTCATCCAAACATCGTCACGATTCACGCGATCGAAGAAGTCGATGGCGTCGACTTCATCGTCATGGAGTTTGTCGAAGGCGAAACGTTAACGTCACATCTCGCCACCAACGGAGCGTTGCCGCTCACGTCGCTGCTCGATATCGGTATTCAGATAGCCGACGCGCTTGAAGCCGCACATTCTGTTGGACTCATACATCGCGATATCAAGCCGGCGAACATCTTGATCACTCCGAAAGGCGTCGCGAAAGTTGCTGACTTCGGACTCGCAAAAATGGTGCGCCTCAGCACCGACGAGATCGATCGTGAAGCATTGACTCTCGCCGCAAATCTAACCGGACCGGGAATCGTTCTCGGCACCGCCGCATACATGTCGCCCGAGCAGACCCGCGGCGAGACTCTCGACGTTCGTTCCGAGATCTTTTCACTCGGCAGTCTGCTTTACGAGGCCGCTACGAGAACGCGAGCCTTCAGTGGCCCAAGCGCACTCTCGATCATGCACGCGATCGCTGCCGTCGATCCGCCACCGCCGAGCAGGTTGCGACCCGAATTACCTCGTGAATTCGATTTGATCCTCGAGCGTGCTCTCGCGAAAGATAAGACTCGACGTTACTACTCATGCCGCGAGATGGCTGATGCACTGCGCAGTCTGCGAAGCTCGATAACCGGTACCTGGTCAGGTATTCCGATTGTTTACGATCCGGACTTGGTCGATCGCTCGGCGCCTTCGTTTGTCGGTCGCGAACTGGAAATGAGGAAGCTTGAAGGTCTTCTACAACAAGTGATCGAGGGTACCGGGCGAATCGTTTTTATCACTGGTGAACCAGGCATCGGAAAAACTTCACTCTCCGACGAGTTTCTGCGCCACGCGCGCAAGCTGCAAGTCGCTCCGTTGATTTCGCGTGGTCGCTGTGTCGAACAATACGGCACGGGCGAAGCTTATCTGCCGTTTCTCGATGCAATGGGTGAACTTCTCCAGGCGCCCGGTCGCGAGCGTATTGCTGCGATCATGCGCACTTACGCGCCGACGTGGTGTATGGAGCTGCCGACGGCATTTGCTTCCAGCGGTTCTTTGGAAAAGTTACAACAGGAAACTATCGGCGCAACCAAGGAACGGATGATGCGCGAGATGGGCGACGCGCTTGGCATGCTCGCGACCGCGTCGCCGGTTGTGTTGTTGCTGGAAGATCTGCATTGGGCCGATCCATCGAGCGTGGATTTGCTGCGACATCTTTCGCAGCGGATCAGCACTCAGCGTCTCCTGATTGCCGGTACCTACCGTCCCGAAGACGTTGAGCGCAGCGGTCATCCCTTAAAGAGTTATAAAGCAGAGATGAAGGCGCACAACCTCTGCGAAGAGGTGGCGCTGGGATTGTGGACCCGCGAGCACGTTGCGGAGTATGTCGATGTGACATTCTCGCCAAACGATTTTCCCGGTGAGCTCACCGCGCTGATTCACGAAAAGACAGAGGGTCATCCACTCTTTGCCGCAAATCTTCTGCAGTACCTTGGCGAGTCTGGTGATCTGGCGAAAGTGGATGGACGCTGGTCGCTGGTCCGAAAGCTGTCGGAGATGGATCTTGCGGCGCCCGAGAGCGTGCGCGCGATGATTAGTAAAAAGATCGATGCACTCGAAGAAGAGGAACGACGCACACTTCAGTATGCAAGTGTCGAGGGCACCGAGTTTCTTTCTTCCGTGACTGCGAAATTGCTCGGTGTGGACGAGATCGATCTCGAGGAGTCGCTGGCACGCATCGCCAAGAGTCATCGCCTGATCGAAACGCGTGGCGAGGAAGAACTACCCGATGGAACACTCGCGACGCGTTATCGTTTCTCGCACGCGCTCTACCAGAATTTCCTTTACGGAGATCTGGTTAACAAGCGACGAGTGTTGCTTCACCAGCAGGCAGGCGAGCAGTTGCTGAAGCACTACGGCAAACGTGCGCCACAGATTGCGACGCAACTGGCCCTGCACTTCGAACAGGGACGCGACTTTCCTCGTGCTGTTGAATATCTAATCCATGCCGGCGATCACGCTGCGAAGCTCTACGGTTACGCCGAAGCTGAACGCCACTACACGCGCGCACTGGCTTTGGTCCAGAAGCTTCCCGAGGAAACCCAGCCTGAACATCTCGCGACCCTCTATCACAAACGCGGCACTGTGAATCATGCCTTGAGCAACTTCTCGCAGGCTGCCAAAGACTTCACCAACATGCTCGACCGGGCGCGTACCCTCGACTCTCTCGAGTTGCAATCAACCGCGCTCAACGCGTTGACCATGTCGCTCTTCTTCTCGCATCGACTCGACGAAACCGTCGCGCGTGCGACTGAGGCCCTGGAAGTTGCCGAACGCGCCGGCAATGAGAAGCTACGCGTCGAGACGATGTTCCTGATTGGGCTCAAACATTGTTGCTATGGCGAACTGAAAGAAGCTAAAGCTTTGCTGGATGAAGTGATCGCCACGTCCAGACGGCTCAATCACAAACCCGCTTTGTGCAGTGGCTTGACCTGGCGAGCGTGTGTGCACTTTTTCCAGTCCGAATACGCACTTGCGGTTGAGTTAGCAACGGAAGCATTGCGGCTTACGTCTGTCCTGCGTGACGGTTTTCTGATGTTGACGTCGCTTTTCTTTCTCGGTCTCTCCCAGGGGAATCAGGGCAAGATGTCTGCCGCGCTCGCAACATTGAATGATGCTCTGGATAAGGCGCGTCGCAATGGCGATCTCTTCTGGCATCCGCGTTTCCCAAACTGCATCGGGTGGATTTATCGCGAGCTTTACGATTTTGAGTCTGCGCATAAGTACAACGAAGAGGGAATTGATGTCTCGCGTCTGCATCATGTCATGGAGGCTGAGGCCAATTCGTTGATCAATAGAGGCATCGATTGCACTCACGCAGGAAATCATGAGCAGACAGCCGTCGCGTTTCATGAAGTGAGAGACATTTTTGATCGCGATGCGTGGTTTCGCTGGCGGTACAACATCAGGCTCGAGGCAGCGATGGCGGAGCACTGGTTGAAGAAAGGCGATCTCGACAAGGCTTCAGAGTTTGTGGAGCGACTTTATGCGACGGCGACTGAGCATGAGGTCCACAAATACATCGCCGTCGCGCATCACCTCAGGGCGAAAGTTTCACTCGCGGCTAATAATTTGACGGAAGCAGAGAAGAACTTCGACGCCGCGTTGGCAGAGCTTGAGAGATATCCGGTGCCGTTGGTTGCGTGGAAAGTTCACGCAGGCAGGTCACGACTAAAAACGCAGATGGGCCAGGAAGCAGAAGCACAGGAATCATCGATGCGCGCTTCAGAGATCGTCAACTTCATCGCCTCAAACGTGAACGACGAAGCCCTGCGCGAAAAGTTCCTTACCGCCACCCGGAACGTACTGTAGGGGCGGCCCTCCGTGGCCGCCCTCGGTTTTGATCAGTGCTGTATTCACAGGCGCCATTCAAACCGAGGGCGGCCACGGAGGGCCGCCCCTACAGTACGTCCCGAGTGGCGCCTCGGAATCGAGGCGCCTGTCGCGCGGGGTGAGAAATTAGAATTCGCGGATGCCGGAGACGTTCGTACCCGATCCGATGGCATTGCTCAGAGCCTGCGAATCGTACTGAATCGTTGAATTACCGCCGCCGTTTGTTTCGAATGAGGGCGCCGTAAAGTCGCCGCTGGTGCGGTCGAAGGCAGCAATCGTGATCCCGCCGTAAATCTCACCGTTACCACCGCCGTTACGAATCAACTTGCCCTTGCCGAGCACGAGGATGATACCATTGAAGTTAGTGTTGCCTCGCATCGTCAACGTTCCCGTAACGACCAACACTCCGGCCCCGTTCGTCAGTGTGCAATCGCCGTCAACAAATGTGAACATCGGAGCATCAACCGAATCGTTAACAGTGGTGTTCGCACCGAAATGACGTTTTGTATCCAATGCCTTGTTCTGTAATGCGCTCAGGTAAGCGCGGGCTCTGTCAGCAGTATCGAGATACGATGGAGTCTCGACTGTACCAGGGGTCGTGTCGTCGTCGCCGAGCAGACCGATTTCCGGATCGATAACCGTGTCATGCTTTTTAATTCCTTTATCCACATCGCCTTCATTACATGCCGAGACTGCAAAAGCAGGACGCTGTGGCTCGACCTTGCCATTATCGACACCTGAATACACCTTGGCCCCACTGCTTCCGCTGTCGAACGGTATAGTCGAGCAGTCGTCGGGACCGCGCAGCGTAAAGCCGGCTGGAGTCTCATACTCAAAATTGGCATGCGTCACCAGCATTTCCAAACGCTTCTCGGATCCTTGTGGTCCAAACCCGTAGGACTTCAACAGCAAGCGTTTCGGATCAGGAGACGTTACTTTTGCCGGTATGTTCGTCGTCGTCGGTGATGACGTATAAGCAAGATCAAGCACTTGGGTGCCACTCGCCAGGTTAAGCGCGTACTTCGTACCGTCGGCCTTCACGTACGCTTTGTCGAAAGTTACTTTGACACTAGCGCCCGCACTGTCCACTTCACCTTCGAATATGCCTTCCAGTGTGGTTTCAGCTACCCACGGCAGAGATTGTGTAATAGTGATTTCGAAACCAGTTTTCTCAATCGCGACGTCATCGGCCGTGCTGGTAAGCGGTCGTTCGATGACGAAACTTCCCAGCGCTGAATCAAGCGTAAGAGGGAAGGTATTAGGATCGGGGCTCAGGTTGGTTGATGGCTGTCCGGCGTAGCGAATGGTCACTTCGTCAGTGCCGCCGACGGTGCCGAAAGTTCTTTGATAAGTCTTGCCTGCATCGCCCTTAAGAATCTTTGCGGATGTCTCAAACTGGACGATGTGACTATTCGGATCCATGTTCTCTACAGTCACTCGATAACCACCGGTGACAGCTCCTACCGATACGGGCACGAGACTGTTTGGATCAGAAGGATCGTTGTACGGAAGCCAGCCCGCAAATCTTGGTGTACCCGTATTACCACCATTCGAGATACTCGGAATGATCGCAGTGCGGAAACTCATGCGATCGCTCGCGTTGATCGTGGGCCTGGTGTTTCCGCGAAGCGCATTGAGTGCTGACTGCATTCCCGATTCGGCCACGTAGAAAGCCTGCATTTCTGCAGTTGAGGCAAGAGAGTTGTTGGCCGACATCATCGTCGTCATGATCAATGCGCCACCGGCTCCGAGAAGCAGCACGGAGACCAGCAACATCGTTACGAGCGCTGCGCCTCGTTCACCGGCGCGGTTGTTCAGGTTCAATTGCGAGTTGCGTTTCATTGCTGGTAACTGGGCTCCTTAGTAATCGATTGAGTTGCGCAAAACGACGTCCGAGGTCAGTTGTACATGAGACTCGGGCTGATAACCTTCCTGACCTCGAGTGCCGACGGCGGGAAGTGTTACGCCGACAGCGATCACAATAAACTTTGCTGCTGCGGGAGAGACTTCGGTCTTCGCCGCTCCGGATGCATTAACCACATCCGTGATGTCGCAAACGCCGGAAGAGTCGACAGTCGTGCTGTAAGTAACTTTCTCGTCGTAATAACGAAAGATGAGTGAATCGATCCGATTGGCGAGCACGGTGGTCTGTTTCGAACCGTTCCTTTCATAACGAACGATGTAACGCTGACTGAGATCATTATCGATGTACATCAGGAACTTGAGATCTTCGTCTGTATCTTCCACGTCGGGGTCTTCGAAGTAGCCGTTGGCGGAATCAGGCATGCCGTTGAGGTTCGAAACGATGCGAAGCGACTGATTGTCACTGTCGTTGGTTACGATGCCATTGTCTGCTACGGCGCCGAGTCCGGTTGGCAGCCTCAAACCGGAGTTGCTGATTTCGCGCGTCATGATATTCAGCGCTCGTTGAACGTCTGCAATACCGTCTGACTTTCGATCTTCGCGGGACCGAGAGTGAAAGCCGGCAGCAAGAAGGGTGCTCGACAAGCCGAGGACGGTGAGCGTGATAGCCATCGCCAGGATTAGCTCGATGAGGGAAAACCCAGCTTGATTGTTTGAACGTCGCATCTTCATTGTCTTTTGCCTTATCGGTTCAGATCGGAGTTACTCACTGACTAAGTAGCTGCCATTGGAGGGAGTCGAACGGAAAGTGACGAGCACTACCGAGCTGCGCATCCACGTTTGTCCAGTCTGCGGCGTGACTGTGATGGTGATTCTTTTCAAATTCTTCGCACTGCCGTCGCTGTTTGTTTCGAGGGCGACTGTTCGTTGCACCGTGTAAGGTCGTTCACCGTTTCTCATGGAAGAGCTTGTCGTGCCAACGTTCAACGTCGCATCTGCATATTTGACGCTTCTGATCTGTTCTAGCTGTTGCTGGGCCACTGCCATCGCCAGGGCGCGTTCGCTACCGCCGACGTTGTTCTGTAGCGAGAAGACAAACAGCGAGGCACATCCAAGGGCGCCAACTAACATCACGAGCGAGGCGATGGTCGTTTCAATCAACGTAAAACCGCGTTCGCCGTTGGTTGATTTATTTTTGGGAGTCTGGGTCTTCATAACGTTTGTGTTCGCGTCGATTTGTTTGTGTTTACAGGAGCACGGTTACTGGTACTGTCTTCGAACCACAGCTTGTGCTGAAGGTTACTGAGTAGATGCCAAGCGATCCTTTCGATTTCACAGTGAAAATAGTCGTACTTCCAGCACCTACTGTTTGAGCGCCACCCGGTGTGACCTGGAGCGCAGACGGCTTGCTCGACGTGGCTGTGATAGAAAGACTCACTGAAGCGTCGTGGCTAATCTTTATGGTGGTGGTTCCGTTCGAGCCCAGGATCACTGCAATCTTGTCCGCAGTGATTGAGCACACGGTCGGCGTCGGCGTTGGTGTCGGAGTTGGAGTTGGAGTTGGTGTCGGCGTCGGAGTGGGCGTCGGCGTCGGTGTCGGAGTGGGCGTCGGGAGTACGTCATCTATATCCAATATCGGCGTCGGAGTCGGGGTTGGAGCGATGCTGATGTCGGGTGTTGCTTCTGCTTCGGGAGTAGGTGTTGCAGTCGCCACTACCACAGGAGTCGGAGTTGGAGTCGCACCCGAAACAAGATCAGCAACGTTGAGACTGATGCTAGGTACGTCGTCATCAAAAACCTGGCTATCGACTGTGACGTCGCCTGAGCCGGTAACACCGACTGAAACTAGTCCGGCGCTGTTCTTCAATGTGATCGAAACCTGAGCGTTGGTGAAGGTATCCGCACCGACAGTGTTCAACGTTCGACCACGCCAATCGAAAGCAATCGTTTCTGCTGTAGTGAAGCTAACGCCATCCGGAAGGGGGATGGTCCTGGTGTCCATGTCGCCATCACCATCGAGATCCATCGTCACGTTGTAGCTGAGCATATCGTCGTTAATGGTGATAGATGCTCTTTCACTGTCATCGTCGGCGTGATTGCGAATAGAGAAGACGCGTGCCTTCTCGACGTAGGAAGCGTATTCACGCGCCGCACCTGAAAGACGAATGCTTGCTTTGGCTCGGACGATTCCCATCACACCGAATGCAGTGATAATCGTCAGGATCGTTACCGTGATTAGCAGTTGGACGGTTGAGAAACCGTTGCGCTTACGCGGTGTGTGCTTGTTAGCTTTTCTCTTTTGCATGTCCATCGTCATGGTCCAGGTTTAAGTTTTGGTCCAAGTCGAAGGACCACGGATGGCCCATTGAGCAATCGCGGTGCCACAAAAGTTCTCTAGACAAAATTCCACATTGTGAGAATGAAGAGATGAGTTGAGTTGACAGAACTTCAATCAGTTTGGTCCAAATTCGGTTAACGGAAAGTCAAATTGATTTGCGCCACGAAGAGGCACAAGAAAACACAAAAGATCGTTTGCGGTTTCGGCGATCCGTGGCGGGCTTAAATCAAATTGCTTTGCGGCTTCGCAGACTGACCGAAGGTTGACGAGGTGTGGATTGGCCAGCATTCATCGAGAAATCGCGTAAATGCCTAATGGATAATAACTTCCAGATATGCTTACGATGTTGGCGATCGGCGGCATATCGCTTGCTGAAATTAGTCCGCCCCCCCTCACAGCTCTCCCCGAGCGAGGCTTAGCTATGAAGAAGAATGAATTCTCAGAACTCGGCTCCAACCTGCTGATCATCGGATCAGTGACACTCGCGTTCGCGCCCTTTGTGCTGGGCGACCGGTTGCTCATGATCGTGACGGGATTGATGAAAGAAGGCGGTGTGATGATCGATCAGGTTGGAAATTACTTGAGCTGGCTTGTGTCGTGAGAATAATTTAGCCACAGATTACACGGATTTTATCTGTGTAATCTGTGGCCAACTATTACTTGATGACATTGCCTTCCGAGTCGTACATCGTCACATCACCAAACGGTGTGACCTGGTCCTTAACCTTATCCCAGTCTCCAACAATCACAATCGCCGCGCGGTAGGTGTCGAAGTATTTCGAGGCCGCTCGCTGGATGTCTGTCGTAGTCAGGGCTTCAATCTTCGGACGAAAGTCATTGATGAAGTTCTTGTCGAGATCGTATGTGTAGACCGTGTTGATACGACCTGCGAGCCCAAACTGGCTGGCGAGTTCCACCGAGAAGTTCCCGGTGCTGTACTCCTTCGCCGCGCTCAGCTCTTCATCCGTCACCGGCAACACACGCATGCGATCGAGCTCGTAGAAAATCTCGAGCAGTGTTGGACCGGTAACCTCGTTACGAACAAACGCGCCGGCGAGAAACGAGCCGGTCTTTGCACGCGTGTTCGATGAGCTGAACGGCGAGTAGGTGTAACCTTTCGACTCGCGTATGTTGCGCGTCAGTCGAGAGTAGAACGAGCCGCCGTAGATTGTGTCGGCCGTGCGGATTGCGAAGTAGTCTTTGTCTTTACGTGGGATGCTGACGTTTCCGATATAAATCCCCGATTGAATGGAACCGGGGCGATTCACAAAGTAAATCTGTCGCTTCTCCCTCGTTGGGACCGGCGGATTATCCTCCGGCGGCACTGTGCCGCTCTTCCAGCTTCCAAATGCCTTCTCGATCTCGGCGAATGTCTTGTCAACGTCGATGTCGCCGACGACGATTAGGTGTGCTGCATTCGGAATGTAGTACTTCGTAACAAACGCGCGCAGGTCATTCCGCGTCAGCGCGCTGATCGATTTCTCATCCGGCACGACGAAACTGTACGGATGATTTCCGAAGATTGCCTTCTGAAAACGTTCATTAACGAGGAAACCCGGGTCCGCACGTCCGGCTCGAATCTGCTGGATCGTGTTTTCCTGTGCGAGCTTTACTTCGGTTTCAGGAAACGACGGACGCTGGGCCACGTCGCTCATTAAGTCGAAGAGCCGTGCGGAAAACTCCGAGAGTGACGACGCAGTCATCGTAGTCGAATCGGCATCGCTGCCGAGCCCGAGTGTGCCGCCAATCGAGCGTAGTTCTTCTTTGATCTGTTTGCTCGTGCGCGTGTCTGTGCCTTCGTTTGCTACTGATGCGGCGATCTGTGCGATGCCGGGATGAGCGGCGCGATCGCTCGCTGTGGTTGCCGAACGGAACGTCAGTATCGATGAAACTTTCGGCACGTTAGGCAACGGAGCAAGAACCACGGTGAGCCCATTAGCGAGTTTCTTCTCCGTGATCTTTGGGAGGTTGAGCGGCCGCGCCGCACCTGGCGCAGGCGGAGTCTTTTGTTGTGCAAATGCGGTTGCTGTAAACAGGATAATCGCAAGTATTGTCTTCATGATTTTCATTTTTTTATGCCCTTCATCTTCTGGCGCCTCCTTGGAGTGCGGTAACTTGTACCGCTTTGGTACTAAAGCGCCGACAAGTCGGCGCACTCCAAGGTTTACTGGCCCGACTTTGGTTGCGGCTTGGCTTCCGGAACGCGATCGATAACGGTGCGATTGGTTGCCACCAGATACTTCGCCGCCGCAGCTTTAACTTGCGCTGCGGTGACGTTCTCGAACGGAGTCAGCAACGAATTGATCTGCTGCGGATCGTCGCGGAAGAGTGCGAGCGCCGAAAGCAGGTGCGTCTTGCCAAAACTCGATTCGAGTTGGCTGTAGAAGTTAGACCGATAACGGACCTTAGCGTCTGCCAGTTCCTTGTCCGTTACGCCCTTCGACGTCACTTCAGCAATCACCGCATCCATTTCCTTGACGATTTCGTCGGCTGTGTGGCCGGGCTTGTAAGTGGTACGCGTGGTCATGATCATCGGACCCGTGTAGTCAAACTCGTTTCCGAAGTAGTTGAGTCCGCCACTGAGATCTAGAGTCAACTCTTTTTCCTTCACAAGCCGCTGATACCAGCGTGAGCTGTCGTCGCCTTGCAGGATCTGGACCAACAGCGCCATCGCCGGGAAGTCCGGTGCGTTCTGCGGTGGCAGGTGGTAACCGGTTGCGAGTGCCGGCAGGTTTGCGAGCTTATCAGTCTGCGAAACCCGTTTCTCTTTCGTCTGCGGCGGCTCTGATAGATCCGCGCGCGCCGGCATCGGCTGCGATGGAATGCCGGCGAAGTGCTTTTCAACCATCTTCTTCACTTCGTTCGCGTCGACATCGCCGACGATGGTTAGCACCGCGTTGTTTGGTGCGTAGTAAGTCTTGAAGAAACTGCGAACGTCTTCGATCGTTGCGGCGTTGATTTCCGACAACTCGCCGTAACCGTTATGCGAGTTGTTCCAGTTTGTGAACGCATTCGCCCAGAGACTGATCCACTCAAAGAATTGATAAGGCTGGTTCAGCACGTTGACGCGAACCTCTTCGCTCACGACTGCCTGCTGGTTCTTGAGGTTCTCTTCGCTGATGTCGAGCGAACGCATGCGATCGGACTCCAACCATAATCCGAGTTCGACACGATTGCTGGGCATCGTTTGGTAGTAGTTGGTGTAATCAAAATCCGTATGGCCGTTCAAACTACCACCGTTTGCCTCGATGAACTTCGCGTGTTCAAACTTCTTCACGTTCGCGGATCCCTGGAACATCATGTGTTCGAAGAGATGTGCGAAACCGGTGCGACCCTTGGGCTCGAGCCGGAAGCCGACGTTGTAATAAACGGCGACCGTGACGACCGGCGCGATGTGATCCTCAGAGATCACGACCTTCAAGCCGTTCGGAAGTTTGTAGTAGACAACAGGAATGTTGAGCGGTTTAGCTTGGGAGTAGGAGACGTTGGCTATCAGCACTAGCAGCGATAGGCATGTCACTAAAAAACGTCGCATAGTTTTGGGCGTCCTCACTTTGAGCATTGGTGAACAAATAAGACCCGGGCTTGATCCAGGAATCAAGCCCGGTCTCGTTTAGAGAAGGAGACTGAATCAAAAATTACCCGAAAAATCAGTTTGAGCTACGCAGATTTGGATGAAAGGTCGTTCTCACCCGCAGTGTGCGTATTACGTGACGAGTTGAGAGAAAGTTTCTCGCGAACTACAATGCCTCAAGTCGCATCGCTATGTTCTATCCGAAAGTCACTTGTGTTCTCTTCCTGGGTTTGCTGCTGATGTCACTAACGGCGATGAAACAGCAACGTATTGCCACCGGTGTGTGGGGCGGACAGCACATCAATATTAAGGTCGGCGCGAACTCAGCCACGATTGAATATGACTGTGCGAGTGGTGTGATTGACGGTCCGTTGGTTGTCGATAGTAATGGAAATTTCAAACTGCGTGGCACTCACCGCATGGAACGTGGCGGCCCGGTGAGATCAGATGAAGAAGCGAGACAGGTTCCAGCCACCTACACCGGTTCTGTAAAAGGCAACACGATGACGCTGACTCTGAAACTCTCCGATTCAGACGAAGAAACATTTACGCTCGAAAGAGGAAAACAGGGCGACCTTTTCAAGTGCAAATGAACATGCAGGGTGTAGCGAGAAAGTTTTTCATACGAGGTGAGGTTCAGGGCGTCGGGTATCGTTTCTTTGCACAACGAGCAGCAGCGAGGCATCAGGTGGTTGGCTACGTGCGAAATTGTCCTGACGGAAGCGTTGAAGCGTTTGCGGAGGGACCGGCGAGCAGCGTTGAAGCGTTCAAACACGATCTTGCGACTGGACCCCAGTGGGCTAGCGTAGATCAAGTCGAAGAATTGGTTTTGGAACCGACGGGTTCCTATTCTGCGTTTAGGATTGAGAGATAACTCATTGAGCTTGGTACTTTGAGCTTAGTTCTTTGACAGGTACAAAGAACTAAGTACAAAGCACAAAACACAAATATGGACCATCTAAAATCTTTGATTCGCGAAGTGCCGGACTTTCCCAAGCCCGGCATCAATTTTTATGACATCACCACTCTGCTCAAGCATCCTGAAGGCTTGCGTAACACAGTTGACGCGCTTGCGTCGCAGTTTGAGGGAGAGAAAGTTGATTCGGTAATCGGAATCGAAGCGCGCGGTTTTATCTTCGCGCCCGCGCTCGCCTATCACCTCGGGGCAGGGTTTGTGCCGGTGCGCAAGCCACGCAAACTGCCGGCTGAGTGTGCTTCTATTTCCTATGACCTTGAATACGGCCAGGACACCCTTCAGATCCACCGCGACGCAATCGGCGACGGTCATCGCGTTCTCATCGCCGACGACCTCCTCGCCACCGGCGGCACCGCGCGCGCGGTCGTGGATCTTGTCGAGCAACTCGGTGGTGTCGTTGTCGGGCTCGTGTTTGTCGTCGAACTCGAATTTCTTCCAGGTCGAGAGAAGCTGACGGGCTATGACGTACGTTCGTTGATTAAGTATCAGTCGTGATCTTGAAAGATTTACACGACACTCAATTCCTATTACGATTCCCTCACATGTGCTCCCGTAGCTCAGCTGCATAGAGCGTCCGCCTCCTAAGCGGAAGGTCGCGCGTTGGAATCGCGCCGGGGGCACCATTTTAAGTAAAGCAAAACCTCGCGGCCCTGACGTTCTCTTATAGGACCATTGACCTATTATAAAGTCTGGCCATTTTTGTATCGCCTCCTATCTGGAGAACACCTCCCAGTCTTCTTGAATCAGGTCGTTCTGAACTCTCCAGCTAATCAACTGGATCGACGAGTTGCAGAATTGTCATCGCTCCAACTCTGGGCTGAATTAGCCAACGCCTTCGGCGTTAATTCTCTCTATTGGATCTTAATGACTGCCTCGTTGGTCCCTAGTCCTCTCAGTCTGACATTCACGCGTAGATCTCTTGGGGCGCCGATTACATTATCCGGTAATCGGACCACTACCTGCGTGACGTCGGCGATCGTACCCAGGGCTTCAACAGGCAGATTATAGAACCTGCCTTCATCATCCTGAGCTCCAACTTGCACCGATGTCACAGTGTCAATCGGGAGCAATCCCAGGTTCCAGACAAACAGTGAGACGCGTCTCGCTTGATCGTTGCTCAAATTGTTGGGGTTGATGAGCGAGAACGGATCACGCGTTTGAGTAACCAGATCCAACGCAATCGCGTGGTCTGTAAGTTCTTCGGTGAGAAGCACCGGACCTTCCGAATTCAGGAGGATAATGACTTTGCCGGTACCAGTTTTTGCTCCGCCCGCTCCGTTATGTCCTTCATCATCGGCAACGATTTGAAGATCTGCGCTCCCAACGGCGCCACTGTTAGCCTTGAACGTGAGACCACTCAATCGCGAATTAATCGTGCTGATAACTCCTTTAAAGGTCATCGTATCGTCGTCGTCGCCATCGCCGGTAACAAAGGTGAGACCCGCGGTGGAGGGGAGTGTGAGCGTTCCCTGCGCAACGCTGAGCGTGACGCGAATCGGATCGGCTCCTGCGTCAACGTCACTAACTCCAATACTGTTGAAATGTGCCGCCGAGAATACCAGCGGAAGCTGTAGGTTTGCCTGGACGACGGAAGATTGCAGGTTAATTACTGGTGCGTCGTTAACCGGAGTTACCGTTATGGTAAACGTTTGCGCCGTGCTGGTATCCACGCCTCCATTTGCCGTTCCACCCGTATCTTTAAGCACGACTGTGATGTCGGCGCTTCCATTCGCGTTAGCAGCAGGCGAGTACCTCAATACTCCGCCAATGAATACGACGGGTTGTGATATGAACAAATCTGGATTGGTGTTGTTCGTGATCTGAAAGTCGAATCCGTCAAACTCGTTCAGCGGCCCCTGTCTGATATTGGTGGCCCAGTCGGGCACAAACTGAATTCCGGAATCCTCGGCAACGGTTTGGTTAGCGCCTTTGGTAAATGTCGGAGCATCGTTTACTGGGAGGACGCTAATCGTAAAGGTCTGCTCGGTAGAGGTGTCCACGCCTCCATTGTCTGTCCCGCCATTGTCTTTAAGTATCAGCGATACGAGAGCCTCACCGTTTTCATTAGGCGCAGGTGTGTAAGTCAACGTTCCGGAACTGCTGACGGTCGGAGCTACTGAAAAAAGGCCAGGGTTAGTTTTTACGGTGACAGTGAAGGAGATTGACTGAGCGTTTTCGAGTGGCCCGGTGGTGACGTTACTGGCAAAGTTTGGGACCGTTTTTGGTCCGGCATCTTCGAGAATGGTTTGAGTGCTGGGTATGGAAAATGACGGCGCGTCATTGATTGAAACAACCGTCACCGTAAAAGTGTCGGACAAGGTTCCACCCCCGACAAGGTTGACAGTGACAGTAATCGTCGCCACTCCTGATTGATTAGCTGCCGGAGTGATCTGCAAGCTGCGGACGGCGCCTGCACCACTTAGTACCAAAGTTGCGTTGGGCAATAAGGCTTGATTATCGGAAGAAGCCGTTACCGAGGTGATGCCTGGTCCATTGTCACCAAGACCAAAGGTGACGGTGAGCGAAGTGTCTTCGTTGATAGTCTTATTGGATATGTCTTCGAGGGTTTGAAGAAACTCAAAGGCTCCTATGTCGACCGTAGCGGTCGAGTCAGCATCAGCAGAATCTGCGAATCGCTGTGCACCGCGCTGATCGGTTGTCAGGAAATTGGCGGAGGTGTTGACCGCCAAATTATTATCGCCGGCGTCAAGCGCGGTACTGTTGGTCAGTAGCGCATGAGTCAAAGTTGGACCACCATTATTTGCGAGTGGACCCAGCCTGGGATCCAGTGGCGTCGCAGTACTGCCGGTTTGGTCTCCGATATTATTGAAATCAGACACACGATCGGCATTGCCGATCAGATTGTTTCCTCGAGAAATATAAACCGGCTCCGAAATCAAACCATTCTTCAAATCCGGACCATTCCCGGACGCTCCGTTACCGGCAATTATTGTATTCCCGATAACGTAGCGTCCGAGGTGGCCCGTTATACCGTTACCGAAACCATTAGGTGAGATATTTTTAGTTATCGTGCAGTTGATTAACCTCACTGTGAGGTCGGTGAAGATCCCGCCACCCATACTCTCTCCGCTGCCCGTGCTATTGCCGCTTACGGTTGTGTTGATTAGTGTCAGGTCCGCGAAGTTATAGATTCCGCCGCCCTTACTGTGAGAGGTAAGGCCGCTACTGCCGGTTGTGTTGCCACTGATGAGACTGTTCATCACAATCAACTCGCCGTTGTTGAAGATGCCACCGCCGCTGCCGGCAGTGCGGAAAGAGCCGATTGGATTAGCGCCTGGATTAGCGTTGCCGGTGTGATTATTGCTGACGGTGCTGTCCGTCAAATTCAATATGCCTTGATTTACGTATATCCCGCCGCCGCTCCCGCTATTGGCTGCATCGCCGCCACTACCGGTACTGTTGTTTGTAATTGTGACTTTGTTCAGGTTCGCGATGGTGAAGTGAACAAAAGACGGATCACCAGACAATATCCCGCCCCCGTCGCCGCTTTTGCCACCGCTTGGCCCACCGGCATCTCCGGTGCGGTTTCCGGTGATGACGACATTGTTTAGTGTTAGGTTTCCCGGGGCGAAGAAGATTCCGCCGCCGCGGCCGCCTGAACCGGCAAACGCACTACCAGTTCCGCCGTTTCCGGTGGTGTTGTTGCTGATAACACAATCCGTCATAGTCAACGCACCACCAGTGGCATGGATGCCGCCGCCGGCGCCACCACTTCCTCCCTGCGACGGTTCCGACAGTCTCGTCGGACCGCCATTGCCCGTCGCATTTCCTGTAATGACAACATCCCGCAGCGTGAGTTCACCATCGGTTTGCAGAATGCCGCCACCGGGGGGAGCGACGTCTTCCGTGATGGCGTCTGGTGTTCTACCGTTCGTAATTGTTAGACCGGCAATATTGGAGTTACCACTCGTCTCAAGGATGCGGTAATTACCGCCGGTATTTCTGCGCAGCGCCAACAAACCCGAACCGGGACCGTTGATATTTACATTGGAAGAAAGAACCGGCAGCGGGCCGGTGAGATCGATCGTGCCGGTGACGGAGAAGTTTATCGTGTCGTCACCAGAAAAACTGTTTGCCTCCTGGATGGCCGCTCTTAGCGTGCACGCGCCGTTGGAGTTTGCGCAGATACCGTTTCCGGGAGTGACGTCTGATGTATCGAGGAGCGAGTTGACGGTGAATGTGACCGCTGCTCGGGTCGTCAACAGTTGGGGGATAATGACTGCGATCAAGATTAACGAAAGACATGTTGCGGCTACACGTATGCACGTGTGTCTAGTGGGAGTGAAGATATTCATAAGCATCCTGATACAGATCGATCAGTTGAGGCGAATTAGTGTTCTGAGCTGCAAGGACCTGAGTTTTAGCGCGCGCTGCCTGAGTTGGGCAGGGGCGGATTGTACAACGGACCCATTTCTTTCATCAATTGGGAAAAGGGGCATCTACGGCTGAGCTCCTCCCAAATTCGCTACCAGCCTAGAGTAGGAAATTGGATCTTGACACTGCCTCGATGATTGGACCATTTCGTTAGTTAAATTCCGCCTTTTGGATCGGTTCGGTTTGTACCAATGAGCCACAAATTCTATCGGCGTTTCGATCGTCTCCCTCGCGTCAGTGAGGGAGAGAAACCAACTGCGACCACCGCTCAGATTTTCACGACAACATAATCCAAGGATCCTCACGACCGGGTCGGAAACATGCCCCGTAAGACAATGTAGTAGTGATAATCATCTGGCGCGTAAAGTTTGGGCAGGGCAAATTTCTGAGTCTTACTGTCTCCACCGAACCTGTAGCCAGGCTAAACAGATCTGTGTTTTGCTGAACCGGCAGCAGCTCCCCATTGCAAATGTGGAGGCCCATAATGGGATCGTTTGTAGGGAGCAGTAGTAGCTCGCCTGTAAAAGCCGGTCGACTGAGTCCTTCCAAGGTTATCCGGTAACCGTATGCCTTTGTTGGAGGCGTGCTACTTAGATCGGGCAAGTTGAACCCGGCATTGTAGTCCCCGCCGAACTTGAATTCGATTAGGTCGAAGAGTGCGTCATACTTTCCTATGTCCAACCGCTGGCCCTCGCACTTCTCAACATTTCCTGCCTCGGCGTTATTGGGTAAAGGGAAAGTCTCCCCCCGATAGCCTTTGTAGTCGCCTCCAATAGTTCCTTCCATTACGATGCAATAGTGGCAGTTTGCCGGCGCCAGGTTGTCAATATCAGGAATGCCAAAGGACATCTTACCGTCACCGCCGTAAGCAGTGCCTAAATACTTAAAGAGCTGCTGATTTTGAGCAACAGGAACAAGGTGACCGTTACAGAACGAGAAACCTCGGGGAGCGAAATCATATGGAAACAGTATGATCTGACCTATTGGGGGCATGATGTTCCTTTCTCAAAACCATCCACAGATTACACAGATTCAGTCTCGCAATTTTCCTCCAAGTCTTGAAGCGCGGGATGCTATATTACAACACGTTATATCGCCTAGATCTCTCCTTTGTTAACTCATTAGGTGCGATCCGGTCTCCAAACTAACAACCGATGTAGGAGAAGCATTCGTGCGTTTTCTTTTCGACATGCGCTCATTCGACCATGCAAGAGTAGTTGTCGCAGCCATTTTGGTTTTCGGCATTTGTGGATGCTTCCGTGAGGTGAAGGCGTCTTGTAGTTCTCCTGGTTTCTCAGCACCGCAAGCATTTAACGTTCGTGCCAGCGGAGTTGCTGTGGCTGACTTCAACGGAGATGGTAAGCCAGACGTCGTAGCGGCCGCCGACTTCTCCAGCTCCGTCTACCTGATGATTAATAATGGCTCCCAAGGTTTTCTTCCGCCTGTTACTTTCAGCACTGGAGGTGCGACTGGGGCTCTCGCCATAGGTGATTTCAATAATGATCAGAAGGCGGATGTTGTCACTGCCAATTTCATTCCCGCGAGTCTTTCGATTCTGCTTGGGAACGGAGCCGGTAGTTTTGCTGCGCCCGTAAATATTGCTGTGGGGGACAGCAGTTCAACTGCTGTCACGGTTGGCTATTTCAATAACGATCAAAATCAGGATTTGGCAGTTGCAAATTCCGGTGGAACAGTTGCAATCCTGCTCGGCACCGGCTCCGGTACTTTTACAGGCCCAACCTCTTTTACGGTTGTCGACCGTGTCAGGTCGATAGCTGTTTCCGATTTCAACATCGATGGTAACAACGATTTGGCGATTGTTAGCCAGTTTTCAAGTCAAGTATTCATCTCATTCGGAAATGGTGCTGGAGTGTTTAGTACGCCGGCGACGGTGAACGTAGGATCGGAGCCGTCCTCGATCGTGACGCGCGATTTCAACAATGATGGCAAGCCAGACCTGGCGATAGCAATGATCGTTAACATGGCCGTACTCATCAATAATGGTGACGGAACCTTTGGCGCTCCAACGATACTTTCCGTAGCGGGTAGCAATCCCGCATCAGTCGTTACTGCCGATTTCAACCATGACGGAGAGTACGATTTGGCCGTCGGCCACACCACGGGCATATCGGTGAGGTTCGGCAATGGAGACGGCACGTTTGATAATCCGACAAACCTTTCAATTGGCTTGGGTCCGACCTTTCTAGCCGCCGAAGATCTGAACGGTGACGGATCGGCTGATTTCGCTGTTTCCAGTTACAGCGGCAGCGCCGTGAGCTTTGTGCTTAACGATGGAAGCGGAGGTTTCAAGATCGCACCCAGGTTTACTAATAACTCCGATGCCCGATCAGTCGTCGCCAGGGATTTCAACAACGACGGCAAGACCGATCTCGCGGCTGCAAACGTAAACGGGAATACCGTGTCGGTCCATCTGGGTGATGGTTTGGGAGGTTTTGGTACTGCTCGTGTTTTTAGTGTCGGTGCTCCTCCCATTACTAATATTTCCAACAATCCAATTTCCATTGCAGCGGCCGATCTTAACAATGACAACAAATTGGATTTGATTACGGCAAATTTTACCGGTGGGGGCGTGTCAATTTTGACGGGTGATGGGACCGGTGATTTTGTGGCTCAGAAGATCGCTATTCCGGGTGGCGGTAGTCCACGATTCGTGGCGACTGGAGATTTTAACCTTGACGGAAAAGCTGACGTGGCCCTGACGCGAAGCGGAAATTTTTCCGTCGTAACTATCCTCTTTGGCAATGGAAACGGCGGTTTTAGCAGCCAAACTGATTTTCCAACTTCCATTGTTAACTCCGAGAAGCTCACGGTTGGGGATCTAAATGCTGATGGGAAACCAGACCTGGTGGTTGGTTCTCTTCCCGGCAGCTCGTTTTCAGTTTTATTAAATAATGGGGCAGGTGGATTTGGCGCACCAACGTTTTACACGCTGAACAATAATACGGGCTGGAGCTCGGTTGCAGCGATTGGCGACTTCACCGGCGATGGCAAAGTAGATCTGGTAGTTGCTAACCATGTGCGGGATACGTTGGCGCTACTTCCTGGAGACGGCGCGGGCGTGTTTGCCAATCCGACGTTCACTAGCGTTGGTCAAGGGCCAAGTAGCCTCGTGACGGGAGATTTTAATGGCGACGGTTTACTGGACGTAGCCACATCGTATAGTGAGTCGGCGGCAGTTTCAGTGCTGTTAAATAATGGGGCTGGTGGGTTGAGTGCGCCGAAGAATTTTCTTGGTGGAGGCCCCCATGAGTCTTTGGCAATGGCCGATTTCAACGGCGATGGCTTGCCTGATTTAGCAACAGAAGGAATTAGTATATTTCTCAACTCCTGTTCGAGCGTGATAGCACCGTCGCTTCCGACTCTGACAATCACCAATGTCTCCATTGGAGAAAACCCAGTCAACGCCGTATTTGAGGTTTCACTGTCGTCAATGAGTTCACAAACCGTTAGCGTGCGCTACCAGACCACTGGTCAGACTGCGGTTACTGGAGCGGACTTTCAAATGACTTCAGGGACCTTAAGCTTTGCGCCCGGAGAGGTAGTCAAAACGATCGCTGTTCCTATCCTGGAAGATTCGGTGAATGAGTTCACTGAAACATTTTCTCTAAATCTTCATCACTCCGTTAACGCAGTGATAATGAAAGTACAAGGGGTAGGAAGTATTGTCGATTCTGATCCTGTTCCAACCATTACAGTAAATAACGTCTCGGTAGCGGAGGGTAACAGCGGCGCCGTACAAGCTAACTTCGGAGTAGCATTATCTTCACCAAGCGGAAAGTTGATTCAGTTGACCTATTCAACTGCCGATCTGAGTGCAACCGCCGGAAGCGATTATCAGGCGGTATCTAATTCTATCCTCAACATCTCTGCAGGCTCTTCTTCAGCTTCAATCTCGGTTCTGGTTAACGGCGATACAACAATTGAGCCTGATGAGACGTTTGCGCTGAACATTTCAAATCCCGTTAATGCAACCATAAGCGGAGCGTCTGCTACTGGAACGATTCTGGACGATGATGGTCTTAAGCTGCTCTTGGAGTCATCAGGTCCAAACGTCAATCAAGCAGCAGCTATTGATGCCTTGTTGTTTCTCCGAGACCCGTTTCGGGTTATAAGTCAGGCTGAGTGGTGGAATCTTGGCACCGATCAAAATACTCGTCTAATCGTTTTCGCAGCAAACTTGACTCTCAATTCAGGGGAGTCGGCGTCAGCAGTTATTGTTACGCTCACCGGTAGTAATGGCCAACTCCATGACATTGCCGCGGAAGATGTGCGTTCCGTACCAAACTCCAGCTTTACTCAGGTGACTTTTCGGCTGCCTGACAGTCTTCCGACTGGAAATTGCCTGATTACTCTGAAAGTTCACGGTCAAACGAGCAATCAAGGTGTGATCCGAATAGCTCCCTAGCCAAACGTCCACCGACTGAACCAACTGGCGAGCGATTTCCTGGTCGAAATCCTCCAGGAACGGGGCTCCGGTTGTGCACTTTTGAAATGTCTACCCAATGGGCTTTGCACAAAAAGTGCGGTTCTAAGCCTGCGAAGCAGGCGGAAGCATAAAGCCTGGGGCGCAAGCCCCAGGATCAGAATGAAAATGAATTGCGAGCCCATGAAATGGGCGGCAGCTTGTTGGCCGCAAAATCGTTAACATTTCATTGCGAGCGCGCTGTCGCCCGCGTTCGCGGGCTTGAAATCTGTTTGCGCTGTTGACCTGGGGCTTACGCCCCAGGCTTTATGCTTCCGCCTGCTTCGCAGGCTTAGACCCTACTTTTTGTGCAAAGCCTACCCACTGGGCTTTGCACTAAAAGTCGGAATCCGGTTGGGCGCAGCGCCAACGGCGCGAAATATGATAGCCAGGGGCAAGCGCGAAGCGCGTCGCCCTGGTTATCGGGAATCAATTGAAGAGAGCACTGAAAGTGCGAAATATCATCGCGATTATTACGCTCTTTCAGAGCTTCAAGGTCGTTTACGCGTGGGATCCAGGGGCGACGCGCTTCGCGCTTGCCCCTGGCTATCATATTCCGCGCCTTTGGCGATCCGCGGCTGATTTCCGACTTTTGAGGCAAGCCTTACCTCACCCAAATCGCGCAAAACGCGCGCGATGTAAAGAGCGTGATTGACTGACCAAGAGTGTAAATCGCTATGTGGTTTACGATGTCGCAATCGACCGGGGACCGTTCACTGCTTTTTACAGAGCCGGCGGAGTTTGAAGATAGGGCTGAAATAAATGACGAACGTAACTTCAGAACACCCAGTTGAGAAACAGGAAAGATGGGAACCTATTGACGGGATTGTAACGCCTGCAGCTTCGGCGCTGATCGTCGAAGATGGGGACGGATTAATAGTTACACTGTTGTTCTCGGAAATTACTGACGGCCGTGATTCTGATCTTCGCCTAAAGTTTGGACGTGTGCTGGCTTACACCGTTTATGAAGAGTTCGTACATCCGTGGGAATCATCGAATGCAGCGCCGCGACTCGATGGTCAATGGGAGAGATTCATCTATCCACTTCTTCAGATAAAAGACTCTAGATGGATGTCTTTATTGCCGAACTTACTGATCCTTCATCCCGACTCAATCCACTACCGGTTCTTGACGTTGGACGAAATCATTGACGTGTTGTGCCATAAACCACCCGAGGTGAGTTGGGTTAGCGGCCAACGTACAGGTTAAGATCGCATGAACCCCATCTGGACAACCAACTACTGACAATCCTATTCTGGTGTTGCCCGGAATCCTTTATACAAATGGAAGATAGTGATGTGCAGTTGGTGTTAGCCTGCCGACGCGGTGATCAGCCTGCGTGGGAGAGACTCATACGTCGTTATCAACGGCTCATTTACGCCATTCCGCTTCGGGCAGGTCTTAACGAAGATCACGCGGCCGAGATCTTTCAGGACGTATTCACCACTCTGTTTCAAAAGCTGAATGATTTAGAGCAACCGGAAAAACTGCAGGCCTGGTTAGTTACAACCACTCGCCGAAAGACTTTGCACGCGATATTAAAAGCGCACGTCAGGCAGCAATCACATGTGAACACCGATGAAGAACCTGATATAGCAACATTAATTAGGGACGAAGGGCCTTTGCCCGATGAACAGTTAGTGATTCTCGAAGAGCAACACCGCCTTAGGACGGCGATTTCGGCATTAGACGAGCGCTGCAAAACGCTACTGGAAATGCTTTTTTTTCTCTCCGATCCACCTTCTTACGCGGACATTGCGGCTTCCCTGGGATTGCCCGAAGGCAGTATTGGGCCAACACGTGCCCGGTGTTTAGCCAAGCTATTTCGCATGTTAAACGATCGATGAGATGTATTTTTCTGACAGGAAGGGACCTCTGTTGAACTGGTGAGTGGTGGACACCGTATTATGACAGACTCAATCCACATTTCGGTTGAAACACTCGCAAATATCGTGGACGACTGGGCGACATCCGTCGCTCCCGAAACTGCGACCCACCTCTCAACGTGTTCAATTTGCTCTGATACGCTGCGCCGGCTTCAACAACTGATCCACACAATGAAAAGCGATAGCACAACCGATGCGCCGCGCGACGTGCTGACTTCAGCCATAAATATCTTTTCACAGGAAAAGCGTTCGCCATTAAGGCGTATCGTTGCGTTCCTTATCTTTGACAGTCGTAACACAGGTCCAGCTTTCGGTGTCCGCTCACTTCGCGCAGCCTCGCGACAGATGCTCTATTCGGCAGAAGAAATCGATTTGGAGCTGCGCATCACGGTGCAGAACGATGAATGTATTCTCGCCGGTCAAGTCATAGGCGAAGGCTGCGCTGAAGGCCAGGTTGAGATTTCAGGGGTGGCGGGAACATCGAAAGCCACCCTAAATGAAGTATGTGAATTCACGCTTCCACCAATTCCACCAGGCAACTATTCACTCAGAGTAAGAATGCTCGATCGTGAAATTGAAATTCCTGAGCTAGAGCTCAAGGTTTAAGCGATCAATGCAATATGCGGAACTTGCCACACGTCTCGTTAACTCGAGCGATGCGAACCGGGAAACATTGCTCTCGGAAAATGCTGTGCTGGCGGATGTAGAACTTGCCTACAGGTTAAAAGACATCTGTCTCGAGGGTTGGAGTACGCATCCTGCTCAAGCGCTTGGCGCTGCGGCCTCACTCCAATTACTCTCGGGCCTTCGAACTCACCCTGAAATCAAAGCCCTAACCGCGTGGGCTGCGGGTCTTCAGGCACTCGTTGGCGGAGAAATGGAACTAGCGATTTCTGCGCTCGAAGATTCTGAGCGAGGGTTTCTGAGTCTCGGAAAGACACATACTGCCGCAGCGACACGCGTCAGCAAGCTCATCGCTCTCTCAATGTTAGGACGCTACGAGGAAGCGATTAAATGTGGTCTTCATGCGCGGGAAGTTTTCCTCGCGTACAACGACTTTCACGCCGCAGGCAAGATTGAACACAATATCGGCAATCTGCACTTTCGGCGTGATCGCTACCATGACGCGGAGACCTTTCTAACCAGCGCTCGCGCGCGTTTTGCGGCGCTTAATGATCAGAAGCAGCTTGCTACTGTAAACAATTCTTTAGCCACCACTCACGCCTCAATGCACAAGTTCAAATCGGCTGAGGACATTTTTGAGCAGGCATTACAGCAAGCAGAGGCATCTGAGCAACCTGTAACTCTCGCCGGAATTGAAGGCAGCATTGGACTCTTCGCACTCCTTCAAGGTCGTTACGATCGAGCCCTGGATTTTTTGGAACGCTCGCGCCAGCACTACACCGCGCTTGGCCTGACTATTCAATCGGTCTTGGCTGAGCATGACATCGCTGACGCCTATCTTGAGCTCAACCTCGCGTTTGAGGCACTCGCAATCTACGAGCGAGTAATACCAGTATTTGCTGAACATGGAATGCGTGCTGAACAGGCAAGGGCACAGGCCTATAGAGGCCGTGCACTAATGCTGCTGGGGCGGACGAAAGAAGCCCACCGCTGGCTGGACGAAGCAAAACGACTTTACGCCGCAGAAGATAATCGAGTGGGTGCGGCGTTGGTCGCCTTGACCCATGCCCAGCTACTTTACAGAGATGAGAAGTTTGACGCAGCGAGGTTGATGGCGGGGCAAGCGGAACCCGCACTGTTGTTCTCCGGAAGCTGGCAGCGATTGCTGCTCGCGCGCTGGTTGCGTGGTGAAGCGGAGCGGGCTCTGGGAAACCTTGAGCCGGCTCGTAACCTACTCGAGGAAACAGCGCGCCACGCCGAAGCACACGAACAGCCGCAGATCGCGGAGCGCTGTTTTAGCTCGCTCGGGGCGCTCGCCCTGGTTGAAGGAAATTTGAAGGTTGCGGAAGAGTACTTTAAAAAGGCAATTGATTTGACGGAACAGTTGCGTGCGCCTATTCCCAGCGAGGAATTTCGCACTGCTTTCTTCTCTAATCGCCTGTCTCCGTATCACGAACTGGCTAAACTTTGTCTTGCCGTAGGCGACACGCGAGCCGCCGAAGCACTCAGTTTTACGGAACGCGCTAAATCCCGAGCGCTCGCAGATACTTTGGCGGGAAGAATCACACTCGCCACTGACGCACGCGACGATTTCGAAGCACACCTCCAGGCGCAAACGGCAAGATTACGGGAGGAACTGAATTATCTGTATAACCAGATGCATCGCTCGGTGCGTGGTGTAGTTCCCATTCAGAACGCTAATTTTAAACTGGAACAGGAGCTCCTTGAACGCGAACAAAAGCTGCTGGAAATCACCCGCCAGCTTCAGCATCGTAGTGTCAACGGTAAGGCAGCTCTGCAAGAAGATCTGTTTTCCCTTACTCAACTGCAAACGGCACTCGGCCCTAATCGGGCGTTGGTTGAGTACACTACCATCGATGACAGACTGATCGCGTTCGTCGTCACGAGTGAGCACATTGACGTCGTAAGGGATCTCGGAACGGAATCGGAGATCGTTGCGGAACTCGAGAAGTGTCGTTTTCAAATAGACACGCTGCGTTATGGATCGACCCGAGTTCGAAACCATTTGCCGACACTCACGGCACGCACTAAGAAGCACCTGCGCTCAATCTACGATCGACTGATGCGTAGCATCGAACCAAAGATCGGTGAGCGCCACCTCGTGATCGTGCCGCATCGAGAACTTTATTATCTGCCATTCCACGCATTGCACGACGGCGAGAGTTATTTAATCGAGCGACGGGAAGTTTCGTTTGCGCCCAGCGCTGTGGTTTTGCAGCAGTGTCTCGCTCGATCTAAACCTCGGTTTTCGAATGCTTTACTTATGGGAGTAGGCGATGAACAAATTCCTGGTGTGCATCAGGAGCTTCACGCACTTGACCAGATCTTCGGCGAAATCAAGCGATATTCAGATGAAGCAGCAACCAGTGAAGCGTTACGCGTAAACGCCGGCGAGGTTGACGTGATTCATCTTGCTTGTCACGCGCAGTTTCGATCTGACAATCCCTTGTTTTCGGCTTTGAGGTTAGGTGATGGATGGTTTACAGCTCGCGATACATATGGGCTGAAACTGAATTGCGGACTTGTCACCCTTAGCGCTTGTGAAACAGGCATGAATGCCGTTGCGCCTGGCGATGAGCTCATGGGTATTGCACGTGGATTCCTTTCCGCCGGATCGCCGACAGTCTTGATGAGTTTGTGGACGATTGATGATGAGGCTACGACTGAGTTGATGGTATGGTTTTATTCTGAACTTGCGAGGACGAAGTCACCTGCCAGCGCGCTGCGTAGCGCACAGATGAAGTTGCTGAACGAAAAACCACATCCATTCTTTTGGTCGCCGTTCGTTCTCGTGGGGCGTTGGTGATTGTTTCTCTGCGCAATTTGGTGTTCTCTGCACCTCTGCTGTTAAGAGGTTACGCAGAGATGCGGTATTGGCAACCGAACAAATTTTGGTTAGTTTATCGTTTCCCGCTTCGTTTCCCGACATAACCTACAAATGAGAGGACTCCGCTGTGCGAAGAGGTCTAACATTTCTGACTTTGTTTGTGATCGCCGTCTGCTTGCTTTTCGACTTGCGGTCGACCAGTGTTTCAAACGCGACTAGTAGTGATGGCGACGAGTTTGTTGCTTCCGAGGTCGTTGTAAAACTGAACAGCGCCGCGGACCTGCCTGCGATTGCTGCCAGATACTCACTCGATCCGATCCCGATCGATCAGTTTGGTTCCAGGCCCATTTTCAGATTGCGGATTACGGACAATGCTTCGGTCGAGGATCGCGTTGAGGCATTGTCCGATGACTCGCGTGTGGTTTTTGTTGAACCCAATTTTATTGCGACACCGCCTGAGGGTGGCGGCATCACCTGGAGCGTTGGCATCACGTGGAGTGTCGGAGGCAATGATGGAACGTTCCAGTCGCAGTGGGCATCGCAAAAAATTCAACTATCTTTAGCGCATCAGGTTAATAGAGGAACTGGACCGAACGGCCCAATCAAAGTTGCGGTTCTGGATACTGGCGTCGATACGAACCATGCTGCACTCGCCGGACGTCTGTTGCCAGGATGGGATTTCGTTGATGATGATGCCAATCCCGGTGAAGTAGGTGATCAGCAGACCGGACCATATGGACACGGCACGCATGTCGCTGGACTAATTGCGCTGGTAGCGCCCGAAGCCAAGATCATTCCGATCAGGGTGCTCGACGAATACGGTGTGGGAAATATTTGGGTACTAGCCGAGGCCCTTGCTTTTGCAATCGATCCGGATGGCAATCCGACCACGGCAGATGGCGCCGACGTAATCAATTTAAGTTTGTCCACTCTAAGAGAGACGGAACTGATAGGCAATTTACTGGAACAAGCGTGCGGTGGGGATACAAGCGATTTTCCGGTTTCAACAAATCCGCGTCTCGTGGTAGTTGCTGCTGCAGGCAATGGCGGTGATGACACTGAACAGTTCCCGGCTGCCGAAAACGTGGACGGACTGATTGCAGTCGCGGCGACGACGAAGGATGACCGTCTCGCTACTTTTTCGAGTAGAGCGTCCTGGATTCAAGTAGCGGCACCTGGCGCAGGCATCGTAAGTATTGTGCCTGATAATCGATATGCGACGTGGAGCGGGACGTCGATGGCCGCGCCGCTTGTTGCTGGAGAAGTGGCACTCGTTCGCGCGGCTTTTCCCTATTTGTTGAATAAAGACATCGTTCGGCACGTGCAGCGGATGTCCGTCAGAATCAATGGAGATGTGCAGTTTCGGATTGACGCCGGTCGCGCGCTTACAAACCGGCCTCAAAGGTGACGCCACTGATCCAAACGAGTCTTTTCTGCGTGGCTTTGCACAAAAAGTACGGTCTAAGCCTGCGAAGCAGGCGGAAGAATAAAGCCTGGGGCGTAAGCCCCAGGTCAACAGCGCAAACAGATTTCAAGCCCGCGAACGCGGGCGACAGCGCGATCGCAATGAAATGCTAACGATTTTGCGGCCAACTAGCTGCCGCCCATTTCATGGGCTCGCATTTCATTTTCATTCTGATCCTGGGGCTTGCGCCCCAGGCTTTATGCTTCCGCCTGCTTCGCAGGCTTAGAACCGCACTTTTTGTGCAAGGCCTTTCTGCGTGGCTTTGCACAAAAAGTCGGAATCCGGTCAGGCGCAGCGCCAACGGCGCGAAATATGATAGCCAGGGGCAAGCGCAAAGCGCGTCGCCCCTGGTTATCGGGAATCAATTGAAGAGAGCACTGAAAGTGCGAAATATCATCGCGATTATTACGCTCTTTCAGAGCTTCAAGGTCGTTTACGCGTGGGATCCAGGGGCGACGCGCCTCGCGTTGCTCGGCGCTTGCCCCTGGCTATCATATTCCGCGCCGTTGGCGCTCCGCGGACTGATTTCCGACTTTGAGGCAAGCCTTCTCTGCGTCTCTGCGTATCTCTGATCTTTGCGTAACGGTTGTTTTTAAACCAGAGAGCGCTGAGATTCGCAGAGGTACGCAGAGACGATTTTCTCTTAGTCAAATTTCCTCACTGGATGTATTTTTCACGACTCCACCCGCACTGTAGGTCTGACAAATAAACCCGAACTCGTCGAGAGACTTCCCCCAACGTCCCCGACCAAATTCCGCGATCATTTTGGCCGCGTTTATAGAACGGTGTGAGCGTCGACATTGGACCACACGTTTTCATTAAGTTGTAATGTCACCCCAAGTCCAGAGACGCGGGACATATATTCTCCACTCACAGAGGTGCGAAGCCTTTAATGGCTTTTCGAGTTGGCAAACGTTTCTCACCGTCTGCTGACAATCGACAAAAGTAAGCAAGTTAGATCAACGGGGTACCTCGCAGTATCTTTCGCGCACTTTACTAGATCCGCAGAAATGGCGGTCGAGTAGGAGCGTGTCGACTTAACGATCCAAGGCACGGAGTTTTTCCCGGCTCTCGAATGAACGTGGGAGTGTGGGGAAATTCTCAATCACATCAACAGAGCATTCGAGGCCTGGTCCAACCGATTTACCCCAGGCGCTCAATAGGAGGAGTTTACCGATGGCGTACATCTCCAAACGGAATAGAAAAAAAGAAAAGGAAAAACAAACAGCAGCGAATAATCGTCGCGAGCTGATTGCAGCCGGTTTTAAACGACGCGATCTGCTCAAGATGGGACTGCTTACCAGTGCGGGTATGCTGATCCCAAAGAAGGGTTTGAGTGCACACCCTCTTAACACCCGAGGCTCATTCGACGACGACGAACCGAATAGCCCCGACACTACCCCGTTTCAGGAACTTATGCCGAGACTACCAGTGCTTGCACCGGTTGCCTCATTAACTCCGGCGCCGACAATTGCGCCAAACACAGCGGCCGGCGAAGCGCGAACAGTTGCGCACCAGGCATTTGCGCAATTTCCACCGCAGCGATTCTATGAAATGTCGCAACAGGCGGGGTCCGTTCTGATGGCGCCAGTTGGCGAGCTGCCGCCACAAACAATCTGGGGCTTCAACGGGATCACCCCTGGTCCACTAATCGTCGAACGCTATGGAAACCTCGGCAGCCCCGGCAACGGTTCAGTGTTGCTGCGCTTGCGCAATAACTTGCCTGCAAACAACGGAGGTTTTGGACTTCCATCCGTCACCACACACTTGCACAACGGTCACACGCCGCTCGAGAGCGATGGATTTCCTTGTTTCTTTATGGAACGAGGACAGTTCTACGACCACCACTATCCGAACGTTTATGCCGGCATCAACTCTACGCATCCGGGCACCGGTGACATCAGAGAAGCGATGCACACTCTCTGGTATCACGATCACCGTATCGATCATACTGCGGAGAATACCTACAAAGGTCTCGCCGGGTCTTACATCCTCTTCAACGAATTCGACACTGGTAACGAGAATACGGGTTTCCGTCTGCCGAGTTTTGGCGACGGACAAAATCCGCTCACCAGTTTCGATATTTACATGGTCTTTAACGACAAGGTCTTCGACAACGACACGGGCCTGCTGAAATTCGATCTGTTCAATACAGATGGAATTCTTGGCGATAAGTTCCTTGTCAACGGCAAGATCCAACCTGTGTTGCACGTAAGCCCACGCCGGTACCGTTTCCGCTGGCTAAACACCGGACCTTCACGCTTCTACCAGATGTTCCTGCTCGGCCCGAACAACTCAACGAAGTCGTTCTGGCAGATCTCGACTGACGGTAACTTGCTGGAGCGTCCAGTTCAGGTAAACAGCAGTCGCTTCTCGGTAGCCGAACGCGTTGACGTAATCGTTGATTTCACTAACGACGCCGGCAAGACGTTCTTCATCGAGAATCGTTTGGAGCAGGAAGATGGACGTGGTCCCACGGGAGACGTCGTCGGTGCTGGTCAGGGAGATAAGATACTGAAGATCATCGTCGATGGTCCGGCCGTGCCTGACAACAGCGTCAACCCGGCGAATATTCCGGCGGGTGTCTATTTCTACCAGTTCCCGAATACTCTCGACGCGCCGCGAATCACTCGAACGTTCCGGTTCGAGCGCGGGAACGGACAGTGGCAAGTCAACGGCCAACTTGTTGGCGGTTGCAACCAGGCGCCACGATTCAGAATTAAACGAAACACTGTGGAGAAGTGGATTTTCCAAAACAACTCCGGCGGATGGCAACATCCGATCCACATGCACTTCGAAGAGTTTCAAACCCTTTCGATAAACGGTAATGCCCCGTCGGGCACTGGCTTGATTACGAAAGGCCGTAAAGATGTTTTCAGGTTAGAGCACAACATGGAGGCAACGGTCTACTTCCGCTTCCGCGACTTCGTCGGCAGGATCCCGCTCCACTGTCACAACGTGGTCCACGAAGATCACGCGATGATGGTCCTCGGCCAGATCGATGATGTCGGCGACAACCGTACGAACCCGTAGCGATCGCGTTGTGGTATCCCGCGCAATTGCACGTGCGGGGAAACCTGGACTCAGAACCTGAAGAAAGGAATTCTTATATGACGGACTTGAAACGCAGAAGTTTGATAGCGACGCTCGGGGCGGCGCCATTTGCGGTCCCGTTGCTAGCCCACGCGCAAGCGTCGGACGTAAACCGGAAGTTCAAACAAATACCTTCGCGAGAAAGAATCAGGCAACGGTATTTTCCGAACCTGGAGCTGACTGCTCATGATGGGCGAACGTTGAAGTTCTATGACGACCTCGTCAAAGACAAGATCGTAATCTTCAACATGTTCTACGCCAAGTGTGAAGGTATCTGCTCACCAATCACCAGAAACCTGGTGAGATTACAGAACATACTTGGCAATCGCGTTGGCAAAGACATCTTCATGTATTCGTTTACGCTGAAGCCTAAAGAAGACACGGTCACAGCCATGAAACACTATGCTCACATGCATAAAGTGAAGCCAGGCTGGTTGTTCCTGACCGGCTCCGCAAACGACATGGAAACAGTGCGACGCAAACTCGGCTTTGTTGATCCCGATCCTCAAGTTGATAAGGACCTCTCCAATCACATCGGGGTGATCAAATACGGCAACGAACCACTCGAAAGATGGGGCGGTTGTCCGGGAATGTCAGCGCCGGAATGGATTGCAGAAACGCTTAGCTGGGTGGATTGGCCAAAAGACTCGGCGAAGACGAAAGCGAATGGAGGTGGCAAATGAGTCTTCTTAAATGGAGAGTTTTCAACGTGGTGTTGTTACTTGCTATTGCAGCAACAATGCCAACTGTAGCCAGGGGACAGACCGCGATGAACGAAATCCCTCTCGGCAGCGGAGGTGGTGGTGCGGGAGCTCAAAGCTTTATGGGTGGAACCGTGGAAGGTGACTTGGGAGGTGGTGGCGGGGCGGCTGTCAGTACCGCTGGTCCAGAGGCTGTAGCCTTCGACGGCACCTATGTGTGGGTAGCTACCCAATTCAACGACAAGATAACTCGAATTCGAGTTAGTGATGGTGCACTCGCCGGAACGTTTACGGTTGGTAAACGACCAGTTGCGTTGCTCTATGCCGCTGGTTCGCTCTATGTAGCGAATCTGTTGAGTAACACTGTGACGAAAGTTACTCCCTCAACAGGTGCTATTGCCGGTACTTTTAACGTCGGCGATGGTCCGGGTGGGCTGGCATTCGACGGCACGAATATCTGGGTCGCCAATCGTCATAGCAACACCGTGACAAAGCTCAGCACCAACGGCGGCAATCTCGGTACTTTCGCAGTTGGTAAGCGCCCGATAGGTTTGGCGTTCGCGGCAAACAGCATCTGGGTAGCGAACAACAAAAGCAACACGGTTACGCGTTTGAGTACGGCTGGAGCAGTGTTGGGTACCTACGCTGTAGGCGACGGTCCATTTGCAATCGCTGCTCAAGGCGAGAACCTCTGGGTAACAAACTATTTCGGCGCAAGCTTAACCAAGCTTCAGGCCAGTGATGGACTCAATCTGGGCGAGTTCAGAGTTGGTGATGGAGCTGCGGGAATCGCTTTTGACGGAGCCAGTCTTTGGGTCGTCAACAATGGTGACAGCACTGTCGTGAAAGTTAGTCCAGCGAGTGGTAGCATTGTAGCGACCTATGCCACCGGCAAGGGTCCCTTTTCAATAGCCATTGGTGGATCGAAGATTTGGGTGCCGAACTTCGGAAGCAATTCTATTTCGACGACGGCAACCAATTAGTCAGTTAGAGTTTTCCAGTAAAGAGGCGCAAAGACAAAGACGACGAGCATTCGTTCTGTCTTTGGCTTTGCGCCACTTTGCATTTGATTTTTATCGCTCGAGCTGGGTCTCGTCTCGAATCTGCTCCAGCTCGGCGATGACTTCCAGATCTTTCGGGCGCCCGGCGGCACGCTTTACTTCGATTAATTGAGGCAGGTTAAGGCAGAGGCATTCGATACCGTCGATTTCGACTTTGATAGTCTCCGGAAACAGCTGCTGATAGCCTCCGCCGCCCACCACTTCGCCCAGGAGATCCAAAGCACCAAGTTTAGTTATTAAAGTGAAGTTTAGTCCCCTCTCGATGGTTTCTACGCTCCAATCAAATGGGAGTCCAGGTGGAGCACCGCGGAGGTACGGCTCAATTGGCCCGAGTGAGTTAACTATACGAGCGATGTTTTCTCGGCTGCGTTCGTACACAACGTCCAGATCGAGTGTCAGCCGAGCTGAGCCGTGAGCAGTGGCTGCGGCGCCGCCGACGATAATGAACTCGACTTGATTCTCAGTGAGCAAACGGAGCAGTGCGTTGAAGTCGGTCACTTTTGTAAGCGGGCCTTTCTTCCGGCGCGGTGCAGGTCTTCGGCGAATTGCTGGAGTCTCATTAACTGCTGGAAACGTTGGTCCACGGTGAGGCGTAGGTTTTCTCGGATCAATGTGACATCGATGTGCTTCTTGTACGCCTCAATGACGGGATCGAAGTCGCGGCCTGGCTTGACCTGTTCGTTTGAGTCTTTCATCGCCAGCATTATAACGCAGCCCGCTAAAGCACCGTGATGGGGTGACCGAGGTACGAGAATTTAGCGATTCATTTATGAGGACGCTATCGTTGTGCTCCAAGGTTGGGAAATGTTTTTAGTTCGCGTTGTTTAGCCATTCAGCCTCCAACAAACCGAAAGCTCCAGCTTGATCAGGCAATGTCGCACGGGTACTTACCAAACCGCATCAGCTCTTCACGCTCATGAAGTCGCCCGCTGTCATTAAAGCCGAGAATGCGAGCCGTGACTTCGCCTATCGGAGTCAGCGCGCGAATCGCAGAGCCTTCCAAACGGAAGTGTTCAGACCAATGATCAGTTCGGGGATTGAAAAAGCGGGTGAATACTCCCGAAATTGAAACTGAGCCAACATCAGTACCTTTGGCTCGGTTACATGGACCACAGGCCTAAGCAAGATTGCTTGGCTCCGTAGAGCCGCCGTGCTTTAGGCTGATGATGTGGTCGACTTCACAGCCGTAGAATGTGTCTGCGGCCCACCCCGGCGTTCACCAAGGGCGCCCACTACTTCGGCCTCCGGGTGATCCCGATCGGGTTCGGGGCCGATCAGCAGATCGACAAGGACGCCTACCGGGCTGCGGTCGGTCCGAACACCGTCCTGCTGGTGGCCTCGGCGCCAAGCCTGACGCTCGGCATGGTCGACCCGGTCGAGGAGCTCGCGCCGCTCGCCGCGGAACGAAACATCGGCTTCCACGTGGACAGCTGTATCGGCGGGTTCTTCCTGCCGTTTGCCGAGAAGCTCGGCTATCCCGTGCCACTCTTCGATTTCCGCGTGCCCGGCGTGACCACCATCTCCGCCGATTTGCACAAGTTCGGGTACACGGCCAAGGGTGCCTCGGTGATCATGTCGCGCCAGCCGCGAGATCTTCGACAACCAGCCATTCCGGTTCGGTGGCCCGGCACGGCCGGACGACTGGTACGTGACGCCATCGATGACCGGGCACGCGACCGGGGGGCTCGATCGCGGCGGCCTGGGCGGTCATGACCTACCTCGGCGAGCAGGGCTACATGGATCGCGCCGACCGGACGATGAAGTACCTCGCCGGTGGTGGGACGGGATCGAGGCGATCGACGGCCTCGAGGTCATGGGCCAGCCCCACATGTCCGTCTTCGCCGTTACCTCGAAGACCCTCGACATCTACGCGATCGGCAAGGGCATGGAGGCGCGCGGCTGGATCGTGTTCGCCGACAGCCACCCCGTGCCGGCCCTCAGGTACATGCAGTCACCGGGGCACGAGCCGTACGTCGACGGCTACCTGGCCGACCTCCGCGAGGTCGCCGAGCTCGTCCGATAGCGGCCAGCTGACCTCCGAGGGCGGGCGGGCCCGCTACACGTAGGGCTGCCCGGAGGCGCTACACACCTAGGCGCCCTGGGCGGCCCCGACCGGCTCGAACGAGGAATCGATCGCAGCGCGGATCGCCGGCAGCGCCCGCTCACCTCGGCGTACGGCACGCGTCGGCGAGGTCGCCCGCGCCGCTGTCGACGAGCACCGCCCGGAGGTCCCCGAGCCGGTCGATGACGAAGCCGACGGGGTCGGCCGTCAGCTGGTCGTCGAAGGACCGCTCGCCGACGTCGCCCTTCTCGAAGTGCGGGTGGTAGTGGTAGATGACTTCGCCGTCCTGGTCCCGGAACAGGTCCGCCCGCCAGATCCCGGCGCTGACCGGCAGCAGCCGCAGCCCCGCGACCCCGGCCGGCGCGCCCGGGATCTCCTCGTGCTCGACCCGCCGGATCTCGACCCGTGCGCCGGACTCGGTGTCGACGCCGCGCTGGACCCAGTAGCCGGCGGTGATCGCGATCGGGCCGAAGATGTAGGCGTGAAGCATCGGTGTCTCCTCGTCGGCTGGGTGGGTCAGCCGCGACGCGTGGACCGCGGGTCGAGCGCGTCGCGGACGCCGTCGCCGATGAAGTTGACCGCCAGCACGAGCAGGGCGATGACGACGCCCGGCGGCACCAGACCCACGGCAGCCCCTGGAGCGTCGACGGCGCCGTCGCCGCGTTGATCATCTCGCCGAGGCTGGGCACCGGCGGACGGACGCCGAGGCCGAGGAACGACAGCGACGCCTCGAGCAGGATCGCCTGGGCGACGCCGAACGTTGCGACGACCGTCAACGGCCCGAGGATGTTCGGGAGGAGATGGCGCAGGGCGATCTCGCGGCTGCTCGTGCCGACGACCCGGCTCGCCGTGATGAACTCCGCCTCGCGGAGCGACAGGAGCTGGCCGCGGACGATACGGGTCGTGTGTGGCCAGCCCAGCAGGCCGATGACCGCGATCACCGAGGCGAGCCCCGGCCCGACGATCGAGATGAAGACGATGCACAGCAGGATCAGCGGGATCGCCAGCAGCGTGTCGGTGAAGCGCATGATCATCTGGTCGCGGATCCCGCCGGAGAACCCGGCGATCATCCCGAGCGTCGGTGCCGACGATCATGTAGAGCGCCACGGCCCCGAAGCCGACGATCGAGCGAGATCCGCGTGCCGTGGACGACGCGGGCGAGGATGTCGCGCCCGGACAGGTCGGCGCCGAGCAGGTGGCCCGGCGCCGGGCGGCTGGCGGATCGCGCCGTAGTCGGTCTTGAGCGGGTCGAGCGGGATGAAGAACGGCAGGACCACCGCGATCGACACGATCGACCGCGAGGATCACGACGCCGACGATCGCCAGCCGGTGGCGCAGGAACCGCCGGATGGCCCTGCCGCGCGCAGGCTCTCGTGCTCGCCCGCGACGATCTGGCGCGGCAGCGGCCGGACTCAGCGTCGGCGGACATACCGGATCCGTCGGATCGGCGACGGCGTAGGCGAAGTCCGCGATGATGCTGGCGGCGAGCGTGAACGATGCCCGACGATCAGCACCACGCCCATCATCAGCGCGGGATCGCGGTCGCCGGCCGCGCGGACCGAGAGCTGGCCGAGGCCCGGCCAGTTGAAGACCGTCTCGGTGATGACGGCGCCGGCGATCAGCTCGGGCAGCAGGATCGCGAGGATCGTGATGATCGGGATCAGCGCGTTGCGCAAGCGCGTGGCGGACGAGGACGACCCGGCCGGTCAGCCCCTTCGCCCGCGCGGTCGTGATGTAGTCGCTGCCCAGCACCTCGAGCATGCTCGCCCGCGTATAGCGCATGAGCAGCGCCGCGTTCGCGAGCCCGAGGATCATCGCCGGCATCACGATGTGGGCAGCCCGGTCGACGACGTCGTCCTCCTTGCCGAACGTGAACAGCTCGCCGACCGGCAGGACCTTGAGCGTGACCCCGAACAGGTAGAGCGCGACGAGCCCGAGCACGAACGTCGGCGTGCTGATCAGGAAGATCGTGAACCCCGACAGGGCGTAGTCGACCCGGCCGTACTGGTTGACCGCCGAGATCACGCCGAACGGCACGCCGACGAGGAGCGCGATGACGCGGCCGCGACGACCATCAGCGTCAGCGACGGGCCGAGACCGGGGCGCGACCTCCTCGGCGATCGGGCGCCCGCTCACGATCGAGTAGCCGAGGTTGCCCTGGAGGACGTCGCCCAGCCAGCGGACGTAGCGGATCGGGATCGGGCTGGTCGAGGCCCGAGCTCGCGGCGACGCTCCTCGATGTCGGCCGGGGTCAGCCGGGAGAGCACCTCGGGGTCGAGGCGCGCCAGCACGGGGTCGCCGGGCGCCGCCGACAGGACGAAGAAGGCGGCGATCGTGATCCCGATCAGGACCGGGATGGCGATGAGCACACGGCGGATGAAAGTAGGCGCCCACGACACCCCACGCTAGTGACGGCGCCCGCCGGGATCCGGCGGGCGCCGTTGGTGCTCGGGCGAGCGTCGGAGCGCTACTGCAGCGTCCAGGTCTCCACGTCCATGAACGACTCGCGCTCGTTCAGGTGGATGTCGAAGCCGCCACCGAGGCCGCTTCGACGCCACCATCACGAGGTCCGGCGAATACAGGTTGGCCTGCGGCACGTCCTCGTTGAGGATCTTCGCCAGCTCGTGGTAGATCTCGTCCTGCTTGGCCGGGTCGGCCGTCGCGCGACCCTCCGCCCAGAGCTCGAAGATCCTGGGGTTCGTGTAGCCCGACTCGGGTCGTGCCGTCCTTGCGTGAAGTACTGGGCCGATCGGTCGGGCGACAGGCCTTCGCTGCCGCCGACGGCGATGAAGCCGTCCCACTGGGTCCGGTCGTTGTACTTCGCGAGGTAGGTCTCGTTGTCGGTCGGGACGAGCTCGACCGTCATCCCGGCCGCCTGCAGGTCGCTCTGGATGAGCGGCATGATCGCCGTGGCGTCGGGGAAGGTCTGGTTGTAGAGGAGCTTGAACGGCTCGCCCTTGTAGCCGCCGTCGGCCAGCAGCTGCTTGGCCGTGTCGACGTTGTACTCGTACTTGTTGAGGTCCGGATACTCGGTGAAACCGGGCGGGTTGATCAGGACCTTCGCCCGGCCCTTGTAGAAGTCGTCGACGATCGCCTGGCGGTTGATCGCGGTGTAGAACGCCTGGCGGACCCGCTTGTCGCTCCACGGCGCCGCCTCCGTCTTGAACACGATCCGGAGGATGCCGGGGTTCGGCGGCCGAGATGACATTCAGCGTGTCGATCGCGGACAGCCGATCGAACTCGCCCGGGGAGACGCGGAACGCCAGGTCGAGGTCGCCCGATCTCGAGCTGGGCGACGGCCAGCGCCGGGTCCGCGAACAGCTTGAAGATGATCTTCCCGATCTTCGGCGCGCCCTTGAAGTAGTCGGGGTTGGCGTCGAGCTCGACCGACTGGTCGGCGATGAAGTTGGTGAGCTTGTACGGGCCGGTCCCGACCGTGGCGCCCGGGCTTGCCGAGGGTGAAGTCGATCTTCTCGACGTCGGCCTTCGTGACGTCCTTGAGGATGTGCTCCGGCAGGATCACGTTGGCCATGTCGGTGATGCTGTAGAGGAACTCGCGCGTTCGGGGCGGCCAGCGTCACCTCGACGGTCGAGTCGTCGACCTTCTTGAGGCCCTCGGGCGTGTTCGTCGTGCCGAGGACCGCTGTCGGCGCCCTTGATCTGGTTCCAGGCCGGCAGGAAGCCCTTGAAGGCGTCGTAGTTCTGGACGGTCCAGTTGATCGTGAACATCACGTCGTCGGCGTTGAACGCCTCGCCGTCATGCCACTTCGCGTTGCTCGACGAGATGGAACGTGTAGACGGTCGCGTCCGGCGAGACGTCGAACGTCTCGGCCAGGTCGCCGACGACGGTCTTCGAGTCGGCCTCGGCTTCGACGAGCGTGTTGAAGACGTTACTCCACCACTGGAACTGGTTGCCGGTCTGGAACTGGACCGGATGCCAGAAGTTGTAGTGGTCCGCGAGGCGTGCGACTCGCAGCACGGCTTCCGCCGGAGCCGCGCCGACGGCGGCCGACGGAGCGGCCGAGGCCGACGCCGAGGCGGCGGCGCCGCGCGATGGCGACGCCGTCGTGCGGGCCGCAGGCCCCGACAAGCAGGGCGATCGCGATCCCGATCGCTGGTAGACGCAGTCGCATCAGTGCTCCTCCTGTCGTGTCGCCACTTCGGTCAGCTTGCGACCTTCTCGCTTCGCTCTTCGTCCTCCTCCACGATGGTTGCCGGGCAGGTCGCGGTCTCAGGGATCGAGTGACCCGCTCACGATCAGCGCCAGGTCCTCTGCAGTCGCCGGCCGTGGGCTGACGGCCAGCAGTCGCGTCTGCTCGAGCGCACCCGCGACGAGCGCGTCGACGTCGTCTGCGCCGTAGCCGTACGGGGCCAGGCCGCGCGGAGCATCGACGTCGCGGCAGAGTGAGTCGACCGCGTCGGGCAGGGCATCGATCCCGCTCGCTCGTGCCGCGCCGCTCAGCAGCCGAGCGGCCTCCTCGTGGCGGTCCGGACCCGTCGGAAACGTGAATCGGAAGGCGGCGGCGGCCGTTGCCACGACCGCCAGGCCGTGGGGGATGATCGGCTCCTAATCCGGGTAGTCCGGCGCGCGGTAGTCGCGGACCAGGCCGGCGATCGGGTAGGCGCAGGCGTGCGGCAGGTGCACGCCGGCATTGCCGAACCCGATCCCCGCGAACGTCGCGGCGAGCATCATCCCCTCGCGTGCCTCGAGGTCGTCCGGGTGATCGACGGCCCGGCGGAACCAGCGGCCGAGCAGCCCGAGCGCCTGGGTCGCCCAGATGTCGCTGATCGGGTTGGCGCCGTTGTAGCCCGGCCGCCACGCCGGGCCGCCGGGCCGGTCGCGAGTCGAACGGCCGCGCGGTGTACGACTCGAGGGCGTGGCACAGGACGTCCATCCCGCTCGCGATGGTCACGCCGCGGGGCAGCGACGTCGGTCGTCAGCGGATCGACGATCGCCAGTCTCGGGCGCAGCGCCGGGTGGCTGATGCCGGTCTTGACCCGAGGGCCTGGATCCCCATGATGCAGACGGGCGTGCTCTCGGCGCCCGTCCCGGCCGTCGTCGGCATGGCGATGAGCGGGTCGAGAGGCTGGGTCGGCGCACGGCCGGCACCGATCGGCGGATTGAGGTACTCGGCGAGGTCGCCGTCATTCGTCGCCAGCAGGTTCATCGCCTTGGCGGTGTCGATGACCGACCCACCGCCGACGGCGACGTAGCCGTCCGGCGCCTCGGCGCGTGCCCATGCGCCCGCCTCGCGGAGGGACGTCATCGGTCGGCTCGATGTGGACGTCGGCGTAGACGACGGTCTCGATCGCCTGCCGCCGCGAGCGAACGCGCTGGCGCGATCCGGCAGGCCGTCCCGGCAAGCCCGGATCGGTCACGACAGCCACCCGCCGCAGCCCCAGCGCCGCGGCGTGGTGGCCGACCTCGTCGAAGGCCCCGCGGCCGAAGACGAGCGGTGGTGC
>CAWBPY010000006.1:0-108045 GCA_963790745.1 uncultured Acidobacteriota bacterium | reverse complement strand
GTGGATTGAAGCTACGCAGGCGGGCACCGTTCGCGGCATCTTCATCAACGGCCGCAATATCAACATCCACGATAACTTCATCAGTGGATTCCGAAACAATGGACAGGAGTGCCAGGCGATTCTGTTAGCCGGTGGTCCTGGACCGGTGACGATCGACAACAACTACCTGATGGCACTCGGCGAAGTGTTTATGAGCGGCGGGTTGACCGTCGGCATCATGCCGGGCGACTTAACGTTTACACGCAACTACCTGGAGGCGCCGCAAAAGTACAACCCGTGGAACCCGTCAGTATTCGACACCAGCGACGTGCAAGGAACGACCAATCTCGCGTGCTCGCTGAGTTCGAGCGGCACAACGGTGACGTGCACAAACCATGGCCAACCCGTTGCCCCAGACACCGCGATACGAGTGCTGAAACTCACTTCGGGACCACAGACAGGCGAGATTCGCACAGTCTCCAGCGCTCCAACCGCAAACACGCTGACCATCGAACAAGCGTTCAGCGCCAACCAATCGGGCGTTTCGGCCACTCTCTACACGCCGTGGACTGGTTTCAAAAACAACTTCGAGCTGAAGTACCTTCACGGCACGACCAACCTGATCGAGGGCAATATTTTTGATGGCACGTGGACCATGGGGCAGGACGGCACTGGCCTGGTGCTGACGATTCGCTCCGAAAACGGCGTGCTATCGACTGCGACCATCAAGAACACGACTTTTCAGTACAACTGGTTCCGGCGCTTTAACCAGTTTGTGAAGTACCTTACTCCTGATGACAGTGGCACAAGTGTGGCGATGTCGTCGGTTGTACTTAAGCACAACCTGATCCAGCCGGCATATCAATTCTCCGGGGTGGGACTTCAGACAGGGAACCCGGGCGATACAAATAAGCTCGCCCTCTTCATGGGGAATTCGTCAACCACACACGGCACGGACATCTGGTTCCAACACAACACTGCTTACTCGACCAAACGGATTGCGAGCATCATCGCATTCGTAAACAACACCAGCGGCGATTGGATCGGCTACAAAGCTGAAAACAACCTCTTCGCACTCGACACAGACTTCGGAGGTTTCTTCGGCGAAGGATCGACTGGAACGGGAACTACAGCATTGAACAACTGGTGCAACGGCGCCGGAAACTACAGTGCGGTTAACAACACGTTCCAGAATCAAAACACCAGCAACTACCCGACAGGAACATTTTCCGAAACGAGCGCGTCTGGATTCGGCTTTAACGACGTCGCAAACGAAGACTTCAAGCTGACAAGCGGGCTGTATCGCGCTGGACAATCACGCGAGGCATCTGACGGCACGGATCGTGGCGCCGATATCACTACTCTCTCGACGAAGATAGGCGCGAGCAGTAATGCTTATGCGACGGCGACGTTCAAAGCGATTACAGGAGATTGGAATGGTGGCGGCGGAGGTGGGACTCTGTTAGCAAAGGCCGGCTCATTTACCGGTTCCGGAAGTACCGGAAACCAATCGGTTACGGGCGTCGGATTCCAACCAAAGGTCGTGCTGTTCCGTTACAACATGGCGGGAGCTGATGGTACACAATCGGATTCAGTCATCGGTTTTGGCGTCGGCATCTCGTCGAGCGATCGCAGGAGTTCGGGTAACTATTCGAACCATAATCTCAGCACTTCCAACAACGCGGCGTGGAACCAGGATACGTACTGCATCTACACGCCAAGTGGCAGTTCGCGTGCTGATTTTGTATCGATGGATTCGGACGGTTTCACGATCAACTGGGTGACGTCGAGCCAGGCGAAGATTCAGTATCTGGCCCTTGGCGGATCTGGGCTCACAAACTTCAAGACCGGCACAGGAACCGCAAAGACGACAACAGGAAACCAGGCGTATACGGGCGTAGGTTTTCAGCCGACTGCATTGATTGTTTGGGCGGGCAAGTTTTCCACTACGCCGCTCGATCAATCGACCAACGGCAACGGGCTCTTTGGGTTTGCGACGAGTTCCAGTGCGCGTGGCATGGTGGCATGGCGCAATCTGAACAACGGCAATCCGCAAGTCGCGAAACGCCGGCAATCGACGCAACGCGTCCTCAGCACAACGACGACGTTCACGGAAGCTGACTTTGTGTCGTTTGATTCAGATGGATTTACGTTGAACTACACGACTGCGGGAGGTGCATCGGACATCTTTTACTACCTTGCGCTGAAAGGACCACAGTTCAAGGTCAGTTCATTCAACCAGGCGACTTCGACCGGCAATCAGTCACTGACTGGCGCGGGCTTCACGCCCAAAGCGGCAATCATGATGTCGGCCAACGACGTCTCGGCGAACAACGATGCGGCGCAGGCGCATGCTCGAGTGAGTTTCGGTTGGGCCACCGGAACAAGTGAGAGAGCGAGTTTGTGGATTGGAGAAACTGACAACGTCAGCCCGACGGTTGCGTGGCGTAATCACGACTCCACGAAGCTGATAAAGCTGATGACGGAAAGCGCTTCACCAACGGTGAACGCGGCAGCGGATCACGTCAGCTTCGATTCAGATGGACAAACAATTAACTGGACCACGGCCGATGCTACAGCACGACAGATTTTAGTGTTGTGGATTGGTCAGTGAACGTTTGCCACAAAGAGGCACAAGACAACTTGTGCCTCTTTACTGGCATTTTGCGTCTGGTGGGTTTATGACGGCGTTATCTCGATTGTTTTCGAAGACATTTCCCCTGCCGCACTTATCTACAATTCCGGCTTGAGTGTTGATTGTCATTCCCGGCCTTGAGATGAAGTGGTTTCGACGAAAGATCGTGTTTGTGAGGTTGTTGAGCATCATGGTCGCGTTACCGCCGCCGCCCGTAGATTCGAAGAGGTTGTCCTGAATTAGACATCCGTCGAGTGAATAGGCTTGCACCGCATTCTGGCCAGTCCGAAACACGTAGTTATTGACGATCTCACACTTCTTCAGTCCAACCAGAAATATTCCGTTTGACATGTAGCGATGATTCGAGTGCTCACTCCGGCCGCCGATCGCGACATTGTTTGCGGCTGTAACCTTGCCGTGGTTTGGACCCTGATAAGGATCTTGCAGACATAAGGCATTGCCCGCCGATTCAAGCGCCGCGCCTTCGTAGTCAAACAGGTTGTTATAGACGCCGATGTTCTTGCTGTGATCTGCAGCAGTGTTGGTTTCGAGATCGAATCCACAAACGCCGCCGCCGAACCTCGGATTGTGATGGCCGGGGCGACGAACGTAATTCTCGATGAGTAGGAAATTCTCCGAGTTGACCGCTGCAAAGTTAGCGGCCGCCACGCCGGAAGCGACGTTATGCCAGATCAACCCCTGATTTGAATAATTGTTTTTCTCGAGAGCAGAGCCGCCGAAAGTGATCCCGATCGAGCCGGTGTCTTCGAGATAATTATTCTGAGCTGTACATCTAACGCAGTTGCCAAGCAGAATCGAAGCTCTTACGCCTCCGTCATAAACCTTCTGTCGACCCTGTATGTGAAAGCCGATCACGGCGATGTCGCGAGCTGCACCGGTGTGCGATCCAACTGAGTCGCCGAGGGCTTGAAAGACCTCGATAGCTGGATGCGGGCCGTTGACAAATGTAGGTTCTAAAAGAGTAGTTCCGGTTCCGGCCAGTTGTTCTGCTGTGAGAGCCTGGACCTTCAGCAAATACGGATCCTGCCAGTTTCTACCATTGCCAAACTTGAAGTAATCGAGCAGCTCTCTCGGCATTCGCCATGTGCCTTCAACACGCACTCCGTCGGCAATCAGAAACTGGCCCTGATCGGTTATACCCTGCATGTCGCAGGAGTAGGTGGAACTGTCGAAGACGGTGTGCTTGCGAAGTGTGACTTGCTTCGCGACCGATCCGCCACCTTCGATTCGTACGGTTGCGACGGATGGATCATCCTGTGCGGCCTGGATCTTGTCAGCCAGGTTCACGCCTCTTACTGTTACTGTCTTTCCTGATCGAACAGCAGGAAGGTAACTGGCCGGATCATAGCTGGGTGTTGGATAGGGAGTTGGCGTCTGAAAAGTAAAAACTTCAGACCTGTCGCCGCCGCCAAACAGTATCGAAACAAGAATGATTAAGATTAACATCGCTAAAGCTCGGACCAGTTAGGTGCAACCGGGAGGTAAGTAGTTTGCTTTACATGATTGTCGAACATTTTAAGAACAATGATCCGGCTCCAGTTTACCAGCGTTTTCGTGAGCGTGGCCGTCTCGCCCCGGAAGGACTGCAATACGTATCGAGCTGGGTCGATGAAAAGCTGGAACGTTGCTTTCAACTGATGGAAGCGCCCGATATCACTTATCTCAACGAATGGATCGCCAATTGGAGCGACATCGTCGACTTCGAAGTCTATCCTGTTATTTCGTCGCAGGAAGCCGCAGAGAGAGTTCTACTAAGTTCTCAACGCAATCAAGACTAATAAAAGCTGCACGATCAATAAGGCTAGCCAGAAGGCAAATGAACGCTTCATTTCGCGATGTGCCTTCAAGAACTCCTCATCGCCAAGATTGAATCTTCCAAAACGGATAAACCACAACGTAATGGCTAGCAAAGGCATGATTGGCCAAAACAGAATTGCGAGTGAAATTCGAAGAGTGCCGAATGTATACCAATCAATCGCATAGATTCCGATACCTAAAATCAGCGCCACCGGTATGAAAGCATCGAACGTGGATATCGAGTTGGCAAGACTACAAGCCTGCGTGTTGTAATACACTAACGCTGCACTTACGTTTGCGTATTCCGGATCGATCTCTTCACGGCAACGCGGACACAACTTCGCTTCCCATTCCAACAACTCCTTGCAATTCGGACACTCCACAAAGGGGCTTACTGGTGGGTTTTTTAATAGCGATTCTCTCATCGTCGGTTATGGTCCTATCGGATGCGTCCATCGATTGAGACACACTTCATAACGTATCCAGCATGCCCGTTATCATCACCCCACGCATTCGTTTCGGCTACCTCTCGGAACGATTCGTTTTGCTCGTCTCGCACAGTTATTCCTTCTCGTGTTTGAATCCACGGTGTTGTCTCCAGGAAAATCTGATCGATTCTGAAGCGGTAGATGAGTGAAGGCATTCCGGACCGGTTCTTTAAATACTCGAAATACATAAACGGATCCACTCCCAGGTAGAACTCACCTTCGACCCAGGAGCCTTTCTTTGCAAATGAAGGCGGCTCCATTTCCTTATACGCCAGGAAGCCCATATCCAGCACCCAAACATCCCGGGTCCGATAGATCACCTGAGCACAGATCTGATACATGTACGTCTTTAGAAGTTTGACTGAAGGAGATTTACAATCAGAAGCTTTCACCGAGTGCGGATAAAACTCGAGTGCAAACTCCGCCTTCTGGCCCACAGAGAAATCGTTGTAATTACCATCCTGAATAATCCAGGCACTAATACCGATATTTAGTGAATCCATAGCTCAATGTAATACTTCACGTCCTTTGCTGGAGGTGGCGCGCTTTGGGGGCGACACGCTATTCTAATCCCGTGGACCAGGATGAAATAATTCGCGTATTGCGAGCCTTTGAGGACGCCGGACTCGAATACGTGCTCATCGGTGCGACTGCGATGGGATTCCACGGAGTCGTTAGGGCAACTGAAGATCTTGATCTCTTCATTCAAGCCACAGCGGAGAACGTCGAACGACTTCGAAACGCCCTTCGACAGGCGTATGATGGAGATCCGCACATCAACGAGATCTCTTCAGCAGACTTGCTTGGCGATTACCCGGCGGTTCGTTACTTTCCGCCGAGCGGTGATCTATACTTCGACATACTAACGCGCCTTGGCGAATCAGCAAGCTTTGAAACAGTCGACGCTGAAATCATGGAAATCCAAGGCACAAAGGTAAAGGTTGCGACACCATTGGCGCTTTACCGGTTGAAGAAGGAAACTATCCGAGCTCAGGATCAAGCAGACGCAGCGATACTACGAGAGCGCTTCAACTTGAAAGATGAGAACTGATATGCCGGTCCAAAAGTTCCGCTCGATTGAAGAAATGAATAAAGCGCCTGTGCCCGAGTTGCGAGGCTCCGACTTCGAGCGTTTCCTGCGTCACTGCGCACGCTACTGGGCCATCTCACCCAAGCACTATCCTCGCGGGGTCTTTAAGTTCCGGAGCATTGAAGAAGCGCAGAAGGCTCGTGAGAAACACCAGATCTGAACGAATACCGTCCTTTAGTTTCCGTCGCCACTTCTAACCGAAAAACGGCCATCGTCCATCGCTCTTCAGATAAGACCGCATCGCGTCGCATGCGTTTTTTACACCGACCCTCAGTGGTTCTCGATGTCCTGGACAAATGATTTCTGGATTGAGTTCCAGGCATTTTTCGAGTGACAGGCGCACAGACTCGAGATCTGGTGTAACCGGCCGGGCCATATGATCAATCCGTAATTAATCCGCGTTAATCTGTGGCCCAATAGGTGTAAACTTAACCGCATGAAGAGCAAGCTCGAAGATGAGATTGACGCCCTGTTCACGTTGTCGTTGGCAGAGTTTACCAGCGCGCGCAATACACTCGCTGCCCGGCTGAAAAAAGAGAAGCGTACTGACGAGGCCGATCGCGTGAAGTTGCTCGCCAAACCACCGGTTTCGGCGTGGGCAGTCAACCAACTTTACTGGAACCATCGCGATGAGTTCGAGCAGTTAATCGCGACCGGCAAACGCTTTCATTCGGCGCAGGCGTCTCGTTCGGCGGCGAAGGCTGCGAACATGCGCGACTCACTCGAGGAGCGACGACAGGCGCTCGTAGGTTTATCAGAACTGGCGACGGAACTGTTACAGGATGCAGGCCACAATCCGTCGCAGGATACATTGCGTCGCCTCACGACCACGCTCGAGGCATTGTCCGCGTACGCGTTGCTTCCTGATGGCCCAACTCCCGGGCGTCTAACTCAGGATGTGGACCCACCGAGTTTCGAATTACTCGCTTCGTTGATTTCAGGCGGCGCGACGCCGGGGCCAATTGAGGCACCGGCGCGGAACAAGTCAGTCACAAAGTCGAAACCCACACCCGACGCGCGCCAGATCCGCCAGGCAAAGATAGCTGAGGCGAAAGTGTTATTGCAGGAAGCGAAGAAGGCGCTTGCTGGTGCGCGTGCTAAAGCACAGAGTTCAGAAGCGTCACAGAAAAAGGCGAACGCAGACGCGAAAGAAACCGAGAAGTACAAACGCGCCGCAGAGGAGCGACTGCAGAGAGCAACGGCCGTTGCAGAAGCGGCAGCACGACGCGCGCAAATCGCCAATGAAGAGGCAGCCGAAGCAGCGCAGGCATTCGAAGACGCTAAGCGTGCTGTCGATGCAGCAACCAGGGAACTGGAATCACTGCTTCAATCCTGATGACTCTTCTGGTAGACGAGCATGTAGCGCCACAACAAACATCTCTTCACACTCGACCCAAGGAAGATCTCATCAGCAAGTGCACGCACCTGTCTCATAGTCAAATAAGTATCGTGTTTACCGTGTTGCTCCCATGCCTTCCGCACCTCTGCCGGCGGCTGCAATCGACCGTTGTGAAGTAGCCGCAACCCACCACTCACACCAAACCCAACAACATCGAATATCCTCTCAGTCAGACCCTCAGACTGCACGAGATCGAGAACCACCAAAACACCGCTCGGCTTTAGCGCGTCTTTAATCTTCAACAGCAACTCACGTTGCTCGAGATGATGAAAAGTTGCGATGGAACAAACAAAGTCGAAATGTGAGTGAGGAAAGTCCCACGTCATCGCGTCTGCGATCTCAAACTGGAGATTTTCAAACTGCCCCGACCGCGCACGTGCCACACGTATCATCTCCGCAGAAAGATCGAGCCCGACGACTCGCCTGCAACGCTTCGCCAGAACCCTCGCAAACGCACCCGTCCCACATCCAATCTCCAGCGCATTCTCACAATTCTCAGGAACCTGCTTGAACAGGGAACTGTGATACTGGTTATTCGCCGTCCAACCCTCCTCATCGAGAAGGGCCAAACGATCAAAATCTGCTTCGACAGTTGACATCACTCACCTAAGTCAATTGTGGTTATAATCCGACTCATGACACGACGAGTTCTACTATATCCCGGTCAAGACGGTTTTATCGTTGCTGAGGTTCCGAGTCTTCCTGGCTGCATCAGCCAGGGAAAAACACGCGACGAGGCCCTTGCAAATGTCCGCGAAGCGATCACTTTGCACGTCGAAGTGTTGCGCGAACGCGGTGAGCCCTTGCCGGAAGATCGAGTGGAACTAGTCGAGGTCGCTGCGTGAGCAAATTGCCCGTTGTTTCGGCCGCTCAGTGCATTAAGGCGCTCGCAAAAACCACAAATTCCCAATCATAAAGAGTTGGACCGAGCACGCTACGCGCAATTATCGGGCAAACTGGTCTCACGGTTGAAGAGTTTGTGGCGTTGCTTTGAGATACATGCCAGCGACCGGAACCGTTAGGGTCGGAAGCGTTCATAGTGCGCTGGTAACTCGATCCCAAACTTCTCACACAACGCCGAGACGTCTTTATAGTCTTTCTCCTTCAGTTCATATCCACTATGGAACTTGATCGTCCATTCGGGCGAAATGCATCTAACCGTTTGCACGGCTATGATTCCGATTCCTGCTAGCGCATCCGCCGGGTACATTTCGCCATTCTCGGCTGGTCCATAAATGCCGTTACCTTGCTCGTCTAAAACAATCACGTGAATATCTATTTCGTGCCCGTGACTATCCGCCAGAACGAAGTTGTGTGGCCGGCGAATTTCCAGTTTTATTTCCCGATAGTCGCGGGCATTCAATAGCTCGACGAGTTCCGCAACGTCCTTCTGCTGAATCGCAATATCGAGATCTTGATGAGGCCGAGTTTGTTTCTCAAGCAGTGCATCGACACCCCAACCACCGTCTATCCAAATTTCGACACCTAGCCTTTGGAGTGCGTTGTACAACTCAAGCACGTCGGCTGCCTCCATTTTGGGATTGATCTCGTGTGCCCCAGACGCTGACTGCATATATCACTCACCTATGATCTTCACGAGCACCCGCTTTCGACGTCCACCATCAAACTCGCCATAAAAGATCTGTTCCCACGGACCAAAGTCCAACTGACCCTTCGTAATCGCAACCACCACCTCGCGTCCCATCACCTGTCGCTTGATGTGCGCATCAGCATTATCTTCGCCGGTCTTGTTGTGGTGATACTGACTGATCGGTTCGTGAGGTGCGAGTTGCTCCAGCCACGTTTCGTAATCACGATGTAGCCCGCTTTCATCGTCGTTGATGAAGATCGACGCGGTGATATGCATCGCATTCACCAACACCAATCCTTCAACCACAGCACTCTCCCGTAGGCATTCCTCAACTTGCGGTGTGATATTGATAAACGCGCGGCGTGTGGGCACATTGAACCACAGTTCCTTGCGGTAGCTTCTCATGACACATTGCTCCACTATTGAAAAATTAGATGTTAGTACGGCTTCCTCCACTGAATTTTCAAACCGACTGTGAAGTTTAGCGCTATTGATTATGTCGTGGTGGGCGTTACGGATCCAGTAGTGAGTTGAGAAACAAATCGATTTCGGTTTCGAACCGTTTCATAGTGCGCTCAGTATTGAGAACTAAGCCTGACATCTTGGACCAGTCAAAGTGAAAGGAATAAGCCTGACGAAAAAAGTGGCGGAAAGCTAGATATTCACTCAGCGTTTCAAATAACTGTTCAGATAACACGGGAGGTCGAAGGTTCGTGGCCTTTGTCATGCCGGTGAGTAGTTGACGATGCCAGGAATCACCCGAAGGCACGCCACCGTCTATTTCAATTGCGACACGTTTAAGAGAATTCTCGATACCTGAGTAAAAGGAATGCAGGAGTGTGGCTAACGCCGATAACTCGATGGCGCTTGGTTTGTTAGACGCGCAACTATCAAGCAACGATCTGTGTTCGTCTATTAACCTATTGAGTTGCTGACGTTCTACGTCTATCTGCTTGCGAAGTCTATCCGACACGCCGAAGTTCGCCTTCTTCTTTCAGGTACCGCGTAAAGGGTGTGACTTCGTCTAGATCAATCAGGTGGATGGATTCGATCGAGTAAACCGCTCGCAGCACTTAAGGCCTTAAAGAAATTCTCAGGAGGCAGTCCAGAAACTGCAATATCGACATCAGAATGGCTGAGCATCGTTCCTCTCGCTGCCGAGCCGAATACGTAGACAGTTTTTGCACCCGCCCCCTTTAGTACTGCGACCAGTGGCTTAATGGAATTAACTACGATGTGGTTCATCTTGAGTTCTTGCTCAGAGCGCTCTTCTTTCTGTTGGAATTCTAATGGTTCTGTCGTGCCATGGCTAGTTAGGAACGTGTCGCGGCTCTAAATTTGCGAAAGGGCGGAGATCAGGTCTAATGTCAATTTAGTCTGAGCACAACTCCTTAAAGCCGTTCTTTGCTGTTGTTCACCGCGTTAGAAGTGACTTGATACGACCTGATACGGGTGGTGTGATCGTAGATGCTGGTGACGATCATCAATTCGTCGGCATTTGTTAAGCCAATAAACTCCTGCAACCCTCTTCGCACAGTCTCACCTGAGCCGACGATTGAGTATTTCAGCATGTGAGAGGCGTGGTGTTTCTCGGCGGCAGTCCAGTAGTCGTCGATGTTGTCGATGGGGGCTTGGAGTTTTCCGCCGGTGCCGCGGACGAGGTTGGTGAAGGATTGTTGGATTGTAGTGAAGAGGCGGCGTGCTTCTTCGTCAGTGTCGGCTGCGACGACGTTGACGCCGACCATTGCGTGAGGGTGGTCTAATTGTTTCGATGGTTTGAATTGTCGACGGTAGATCTCGAGCGCAGGGAGGAGCGCGTCAGGAGCGAAGTGTGAAGCGAAGGCGTAGGGAAGTCCGAGTGATGCGGCGAGTTCAGCGCCGAAGGTGCTGGAACCGAGGATCCAGATCGGAACATTAGTGCCTGCACCCGGAACGGCACGTACAGATTGGCCCGAGACAGCCGGTGCGAGGAATGACTGCAACTCAAGAACGTCTTGAGGGAAACTGTGTTCACGCGTCGGATCACGACGCAACGCGCGCAAAGTTCGCAAATCGGTTCCAGGCGCGCGGCCGAGTCCGAGATCGATGCGACCCGGATAGAGTGATTCGAGTGTGCCAAACTGTTCTGCGATCACTAGCGGTGAATGATTCGGCAGCATGATGCCGCCCGAACCCACACGAATCGTCGCAGTCCCGCCGGCAAGATATCCGATCACGACAGACGTCGCGGCGCTCGCGATGCCGGTCATATTGTGATGCTCCGCGACCCAGTAGCGCTTGTAGCCAAACTTCTCGGCGTGTTGCGCGAGATCGAGGCTCTTGCGCAGTGCCTCGTGTGGTGTTTCACCCAGGATGACAGGAACGAGATCGAGTATCGAGATGGGAAGCATGCTGTTCTCTTTCAGCTTAATGGGAAAGTAAGAAAAGGAGAAACGCACACGCTACACGACTCCACGCACCTCAATGCTCATGAATCATTCTTATGAACTAAAAGCCGGTTGTGCCCAAGCATTTCTCACTTGCCGGGCTCTTCGCCGGGATGATACGAGGATTCGAGATTGGCTTTGACGTCTTCGAGTGTGAGCGGGGCTGGTTTGAATTCTCCGCGCGTGTAGAGGACCGACTGGTCCATGTAGTGCTTGCTCTTCGGATCGCCACTGGCGCCGAACGTGTGGATCGAGAGGCCGCGAACCTTTGGACCAAACTCAACCACACTGATATAGGTTCCACCTGCAACACCGTATCGTCGTTTCTGTCCACGTGTAGGTGCGGCGTAAAACGTGAAGACGGCGCCATCGTTGCCGTTTGCACCACTGACGGCCAGACTCGGTTTAGAATCCTGAAACTCCTCGTCCCTACTTTCATCACGGCGTTGCAGGCGGCTGAGCTCGCCCCACGCAACCTTCCAGGTTCCAAAATCACGTTGCAGTGTGTTGAGCACCTCGGTAAGTGCGGTGAAGACATTCAGGTTTTGATCGCGAGAAATTCGCTCGTGCCAGAGGCTGAAGATAGTCATCGCGACCGAGTCGTTCGCACTGCGATGATTCCAGCGAGAAAGTTCGTCGTAAACTTCGCGTAGCCGAGTCTCCTCAGCTGAGCCCGTTCGCGGAAAGTTATCAAGACGCTGTTTGAGTGCTGTAAGCAGTCCGGGCAATCGTCTGCCGACACTCATTACACGCGTGTCAAACGCAAACTTTATCCACTCATCGAACGTGAATTTTGGTTTACTCGCAAGGATCTCTCTGGAGACTGCGCCACGAGGATTGTCGCCCTCCTGGACCATGTACTTCGGAAACTGTTTTGGATCCGGGTTGCCTTCACTCGTCAAAAGAAAAGGCGTGGTGTTGCAGTTTTGCATCCACCCGGTTTTCGGGTTCGTGAGTTGTGGCAACTCGTTGATTGTGTGATAGCCCTGCCATTCAGTCGCCGGATCACTACCGTCAACAGGCTTGGTCCAGTCAAAACGCGGATCGCGCCGTGGCACTGCGCCGTTGTAGAGATACCATGTGTTTCCCTGGCGATCGGCATACATCACGTTGCCGAAATTCATATTCAGCGGCGCCATCGCTCGCTTGAGTGCCGCTAGCGATGGCGCGCGTGTCATGTCGTACCACTCACGCAGCCACCCGTCCGATTCAAACTTTGCCATGCGTATCGCAAGCATTTTGCCGTTGCGCGCTCCGAGGATCGGACCGTGATGCGTTTTGCGCATGGTGAACTTGCGTGTTTCGACACCGTTCGCAGTTTTGACTTTGATCTCTTCGACGCGCTCAGTAGCGAGGCGATATCCTTTGCCGTACTTATATGCAAGCGGGCGAGCCGGATCGTCGAACGTTTCCATGTAGACGTCGGTCAAGTCGGCCGCATTGTCAGTGCTTACCCAACCGCCGTTTTCGTTGTGTCCAACGTACGGCAGCGGAAAGCCAAAACGTGTGTAACCGGTGAAGTTCCAACCTTCATCGCTATGAACGTGACCTTCGTAAACCTGGCCGGGACCAAAGAACGGCAGATGGGGATTGATGAAGAGCATTGCGTAACCGGACGCGCTTTTTGATGGTCCAACTACCCATCCATTCGAGCCGGTGTGTTCTTTCAGATCGTTTTCGATCGCGGCAGTTTGCAGTCCGAGCCCGCGCAGACTTCGATCGCGCGCGAAACCGTTTTGGTAATAGTTGTAACGAATGAACGCGAGCGTGTACCAGGGTTCGATCTTGGTTAGCAGTCGCGGACGTACTTCGGGGTGGCGCGTGAGATAGTAGTTGAAACCTGCGGCGAAGGCATCGCACAACGAACGCATGCGCGGGTCGAGTCGCGCGTATTCCGCCCGGGCTAACCTGGGGATTTCGAGTGCATGATTGAGTCGATCTTCATCGAGCGTTTTCTCGCCGTACAACTCAGACGCTCGCCCCAATGCGAGGATGAAGTTTTCCTCAACGCGCCAGAAGTTGTCTTCTGCCTGCGCATAGGCGAAACCAAAGATAGTGCTCGCGTCAGTTCGACCAAAGACGTGAGGAACGCCGTACGTGTCGCGATAGATCGTGACACTACGGGCGAGGGAATTCGCCTGTGCCAAGAGAAGTGTCTCAAATGCGAGCATGACGCAGACAATGAGAGCGAATCGTCTAATCATTTGGAGTACTATTAAGCCACAAAGAGGCACAAAAAGCACAAAATTTCGTTGATAGTGCTACTCTATTCGATCACTTTCCGAACAATGGCCACCGAATGAACGCGGATAGAAATCACTTGTGCCTTTTGTGCTTTTTGTGCTTTTTTGTGGCAATGCAACTTTCCTGTGTGCGCCCTGGGACCACTGAAACTTCTCCCGTTGCCTCTCCCTCCCCAACCGAGCAAGCCACCATCGACGAAATCTTAAAGCGTTTCGAAGAGGCGCTGGGAGGGCAGGAAGCCGTCGTCAGGATCACGAGTTTGAGAATGAAAGGGACGTGGGAACTTGCCGGACTGACCGGAACGATAACGGGCTGGCGAAAGGAACCACACAAGACGTTGACTGTGATCGAGTTTCCGCGCATCGGCATACTCAAGAAAGGGTTTGATGGTGAGAACCGCTGGGTGCAAACGCCCGTCGGTACCTACGCTGACAACAGCCCACAGGAAATTGCTGAACTCGAACGTGATGCGGAAGTCTTCAATGCCGGAAAAATCAAGAGACTGTTTGAGAGTATGAAGTTGGAAAAGAAGGCGTGGATAAGTGGTCGTTACATGCACGTGATCGAAGGCACGCCGGCCAAGGGCCCATCTGAAAAACTATTTTTCGATATGGAGAGTGGTTTGCTCATCCGCTGGGACATGGCCCGGCGCGTGCCACAGCGCGGGATCGTTTTCGTCAAGATACAGATGGACGATTATAGGGATGTTGGTGGCGTAAAAATGCCTTTCAACGTTCGCTTTATTTATGAGTCATTTAGCTTCCGAGTCAAAATGGACAAGATTGAGCACAACATCGCGATCGACGATGCGATCTTTAGAAGACCATAATTGGCCACAAAAGGCACAAAAACAGGAATCAGGTGAGTACGGCTTTAATTTCATCAAGGACGGTTGCGTCTTCAATCGTCGCGGGAATTTGATAGTCAATGCCGTCGGCGATCTTCTTGATGGTGCCACGCACGATCTTTCCTGAACGCGTCTTAGGCAAGCGATTCACGACTCGTGCTGTTTTAAAGGACGCTACTGGTCCAATCCTTTCGCGCACCATTGCGATCACTTCACTGACAATCTCTTCTTCACTTCGATTTGTGCCGGCCTTGAGTACTACCAGCCCGAGTGGGACTTCACCTTTGAGATCGTCGGCTTTGCCAACCACAGCGCATTCAGCAACGTCAGGATGTGCGGCGATCACTTCCTCCATTCCGCCTGTCGAGAGACGATGACCGGCAACGTTGATGATGTCGTCAGTCCGACCCATGATCCAGAGATAGCCATCGACGTCTTTGAAACCCGCATCTCCGGTTTTGTAGTAGCCGGGATAAGAGTTGAAGTACGACTCCTGGCAGCCGGCATCGTTATTCCAGAGAGTCAGGAGACATCCTGGCGGGAGGGGAAGTTTAATTGCGACGTTGCCGTTCGTGTTCGCAGAGACTTCGTGGCTGTCGTCGTCGACGACTCGTACGTCATAACCAGGCATCGGAACACCGCACGAGCCCGGTTTGATAGGCAGCATATTTGGTCCAGCCACATTCGCGCCCACGGGCCAACCGGTTTCAGTCTGCCACCAGTGATCGATCACTGGCACGTGGAGATGTTTGGTGGCCCATTCGAGCGTGTCGGGATCGCAGCGTTCACCCGCGACAAAGAGCGTGCGAAAGTGTTCGAGGTTTCGTCCTGATATTCTTTCGCCACGAGGGTCTTCACGTTTGATTGCGCGAATCGCTGTCGGAGCCACGAACATCGTCTTCACTTGGTGCTGCGAAATGACGCGCCAGAATGCGCCAGCATCAGGCGTGCCCACAGGTTTGCCTTCATACAACACAGTCGTGTTGCCGTTGGCGAGTGGGCCATACAGGATGTAAGAGTGACCAACAGCCCAGCCAAGATCGGACGAGGCCCAGAACACTTCACCCGGATGCGAGTTGTAAATATTTGGCAAACTCCATTTGAGTGCAACGAGATGACCACCGTTGTCACGCACGACACCCTTCGGCACCCCAGTCGTGCCTGAGGTGTACAGGATGTAAAGCGGATCGGTTGCAAGCACAGGGACGCAATCGACCGGTTCAGCGCCCGCAATCAGTTCGTGCCAGTCGAGATCTCGTTTCGCGATCATCGATGCCTGTTCCTGAGGACGCTGCAGAATGATGCACGATTGAGGCTTCCATGATGCGCTTTCGATTGCCAGGTCCAAGAGGGGCTTGTAAGGCACTACGCGATTGACTTCGATTCCGCACGATGCTGAAACAACCAGACGAGGTCGGGCGTCGTCGATTCGTTTGGCGAGCTCGGGAGAGGAGAAACCGCCGAAGACCACGCTGTGAATGGCCCCGATACGCGCGCAGGCAAGCATTGCAATCAGAGTCTCGGGCACCATCGGCATGTAGATGATGACGCGTTCGCCTTTCTCTACTCCCCGGCTGCGCAAGACGCCTGCGAAACGTGACACTTCATTGAGTAGCTCACCATAGGTGAAAGTCTTGATCGTTTGGGTGACAGGACTGTCGTAGATGAGTGCGATTTGATCGGCACGTCCTGTTTCGCAATGACGATCAAGCGTGTTGTAGCAGGTGTTGAGTGAGCCCCCAGTGAACCAGCGACAAAACGGCGCTCGCGAATCATCGAGCACTCTGTCCCACTTTCTGTACCAGTGAATAGCCTCGGCAGCCTCGGCCCAGAAGTCTTGAGGGTTTGCTAGCCAGCGATTGTAGATGTCCTGATAATTTGAGGGCATGATTTTCGAGACCTAATTGGACAGGACGTGCGAAGATTAGCAGGAATTGACAAGATAAATCCTGTCGATCCTGTCTAAAATCCCGACTATCTTTATCTAAACCAACCCGAGGTATGAAGCCGTTCTCCATCTATAGATTGACAGATCGATTTCATATTTACTAATTGTGCCGACAGTTTTAAGATTGTTCGACCTGTATCACCGCACCCCGGAAAAGTTCTAAGGGAGGTTGAGAATGTCAGCCCACGCCGCACACGCGCGGATCGGCTCTGCCGACTCCAGCTTTTACGACAAACTGAACACCGTTTGGCACAAACGCGCCCTGAACACGTTCATGGTAATCGTTCTCGCCCACTGGGCTGAACACCTCGCGCAAGTTTATCAGATCCATGTGCTCGGTTGGCCCAGGCCGCAATCCAACGGCGTTCTTGGTCTGTTCTTTCCGTGGCTGGTGTCGTCCGAAGTGATGCACTACGCCTACGCGATCGTAATGCTGATCGGACTCTGGGCCCTCCGGAAAGGGTTTACAGGAACCTCGCGTAAATGGTGGACCGTTGCCTTAGTGATTCAGTTTTGGCATCACATCGAACACTTCGTGCTGCAATGGCAGGCGGTGACGCAGCACTACTGGTTTGGCTCACCTGTGCCGATCAGTTTTGTGCAATTACTGATGCCGAAGTTGCGACCTGAGCTGCATCTCTTCTACAACGCGATAGTGTTCATTCCGATGGTGATCGGTATGTACTATCACATGTTCCCACCAAAGGGTGAAGAAGCGGCCGCATGCAGTTGTGCACTGAAGCAAGAGGCGGTGCCGGCAGTAGCTGCCTGATCTGTGTTCTTGAAACGCAATTGCCTGATAGCGCTTTGTCTCTGCCTCCTGGTTGTGCAAGGTTGCAGACGCGCGAGTGAAGTACCGTCCGATCTAAAACTTACTCACGAAGTGTCTCCCCAGCCACCTCGTGTAGGTCAGGTGCGAATCACGCTGGGTCTAACAGACAGTTCCGGAAAACCTATAACTCGAGCCGGGCTCAGTCTCGAAGGATACATGTCACATGCAGGTATGAAACCGGTAAGTGCCAGCGTGGTGGAAGCCGAGCCGGGTCGTTACGTGAGCATCATCGACCTTTCAATGGCGGGAGACTGGGTGTTCATAGTTCATATTCAGTTGCCTGGCCAGGGGTCGGTGGACCGCCAGTTTGAAATCAAGGGAGTCTTGCCGGCATAGACAAGTATTTCACTCCCGTGTTCCAGCCAGATCCAAACAGCAACCCGCGAAACTCTTTTGACCTGTTACGTGTTCCGATTGTCGGGGCATTGCTCACGCACAAGCACTCGCGAACGCTGCTTCAGATTCCTCTATTCCTGATCAGCGTTGCAATGATCTTGCACGGGCTCTTTGGGCCACAGTTGGCGCCGAAGAATCTTGCGACGACGTATACGTGGATACACTTTCGCGGTGCACTCGTGTTTGTACTGCTGCTGGCGGGAAACTTCTTTTGTCTTGCGTGTCCTTTCATGCTGGTGCGAAACCTGGCGCGCAAGTTTTTTCGTCCGGTACGAAACTGGCCTCGTCGCCTTCGTAATAAATGGTTCTCGATCGGCTTGTTCGTGACGATGCTCTTTGTGTATGAGTGGCTCGATCTGTGGGCGTCACCATGGTGGACCGCGTGGCTCATCGTCGCTTACTTTGCGGGCGCACTACTGATCGACGCAGTTTTCAAGCACGCGACATTCTGCAAGTTTGTTTGCCCGATCGGGCAGTTCAATTTTGTTGCTTCAACTGCATCGCCGCTTGAAGTTGCTGTGCGTGACATGGCTGTGTGCGACCACTGCGCGACGAAGGATTGCATTCGTGGCGTGCGTGAGCCGGCGGCGCCACTTGTAGTGATTCAGCGTGGTTGCGAGCTCGCGCTCTTTCAACCGCGCAAGGTTGGAAATGTTGACTGCACGTTCTGTCTCGATTGTGTGCAGGCGTGTCCATACGACAACGTCGGTATTGTTAGTCGCGTTCCGGCCGCGGAGTTGACGACAGATCCGATGCGGTCGGGGCTTGGGATCTTCTCCAGGCGCAAGGATCTCGCTGCTCTTATGATCGTTTTCACGTTTGGTGCTTTGCTGAATGCGTTTGGAATGGTTAGTCCGATTTACGCTCTTGAGAATTGGCTCGCGAAGGTTTTGGGAGTTAATCAAGAATTTCCGATACTCGCTTCTATCTTCGCGTTGTTTCTGCTAGTTGAGCCTTTGCTATTGGTAGGTGTGGCGGCGTGGTTGACGCGGGTTTGGGGTGGAAGCAGGAAACCGATTGTTGCTGTGGCTGTGCGTTATTCGTATGTGCTCGCTCCACTCGGATTCGGAATTTGGTTGGCACATTATGGGTTTCACTTTTTGACGGGTCTTTACACGATTGTTCCGGTTACGCAGGCGGCGCTTGCTGAGCTTGGGTGGGCGGTGTTGGGCCAACCGCATTGGGGCGCGCCTGGTTTCGCGCCGAATGTGGTGCAGCTTTTTGAGTTTGGGTTTGTATTTCTCGGACTGATCGGTTCGCTGTTGGTTAGTTATTCCATCGCAGCAACAGAAAAGGTGGACCATCCGTCACGCATCTTCGTGCTTTGGGCTGCAGTGGTGGTGATCATGACGGCTGGAGCAATCTGGCTAATGTTACAGCCCATGGAAATGCGCGCCGTGTCGCTCGGCATTGGGTAACCACAGATTACACAGATTGATTTAAGGATGAGTTTCCGAAAGAGTTTGTTGCTGCTGCTCATCGTCCTGGTGTTTGTCAGGACTACAAATGCGCATGAGGGGCCGCCGTTTCCGTTGTTTGTAGATCAGAAGGTCGATCGCTACGTCGTTTCGGTTTGGACCGATCCGGATGTTGGGACGGCGCTGTTTTTTGTGATCGTAAACGGACAGGAGCTTCCCGCGGATCTACACGTCCAGATCGGAGTGCAACCGGTCAGCGGTCGTTTGGCTGAAGTTTTCTACCCAGCCGAACGCGAGAACATTCAGGGTAGAGTTCAATATCAGTCGCAGGTGCAATTCGACGCGGAGGAACTCTGGCGCGTCCGCGTTCAGTTGCAGAGCGTACGATCGGGAAATGCCGAAACTGTTGCTACCGTGGAAGCAACGCCGCCCGGCTATGGTCGTTGGGATCTACTGATTTATCTCTTGCCATTCCTCGCTGTTGGTCTTTTGTGGGCCCTGGCTATGATCCGCAAAGTCAGACAGCGAACTGGAGACACATAAATGCTGAGTCGATTGTCAAACTGGGCAAACGCGAGACGCAAGCTAGTCTGGCTGATGCTCTTCTTACTGGTGGTTGCCGTGCTTGTAATTGTGCTCACACCGGTCTTCCTCATTATGCCGTTCAAAGCACAAACGCCGCGCACGATGGAGATCTCGTATCTCATGCGGCGCTGGTCGCCATGGCTCACGGTGTTAGCGTCGCTGCTGATTCTCGCGATGGCAGTCAGATTGTGGCTTGGTGGTCGTTGGTGGGGACGAATCGCGCTCGTGATTCTGCTGCTGCCAACACTCGGAGCAACGTGGCTGGCGCGGCAGAACCACTTTCTGTGGATGTTCAATCCGTTACCGAATCCTGCGTACGCAAAAACGGCTGACGCAAGTTTTGTGAGCGACGACGATCGCGTCCTGGCTGTTACGATCAACGGAGAAGCGGTCGCGTATCCGATCAGATTGATGGGTTATCACCACGTGGTGGAGGACACGGTTGGCGGCACGCCGATCGTGGCCACTTATTGAACGCTCTGTCACACCGGTCTGGTGTGGGAATCAACAGTCGACGGGCGCGTTCTTCACTTCCACCTTGCGGGCATCAACAACCAAAACTTCATCATGCGTGATGAAGAAACTGGTAGCTGGTGGCAACAAGTCAGTGGCAAGGCGATTCATGGTCTACTCAAGGGTCATCAACTCAAGAGTGTATTTCACGACGAAGTTTCATTCGCAATTTGGAAAGGCGAACAACCGAATGGCCGCGTGCTGAAACCCGACGAGAAGATCGTCGCGAAAAACGAATACGAAAAACCCGACTGGGAAGCGCGCTATGAAAAGCTGCGTGTAGTTGAAGGCACAGACGTCGACAAGCGCCTCGCGCCTCGAACGCTTGTGTTGGGCATTACGTTGAACGGGAAGTCCGTCGCTTATCCTTTGTCAGCTCTAAAGAAGCAAACCCCGATCATCGATATGGTTGGGGCTGTGCCGATTGTCATCGCGTTGGGCGAAGACAACCGCTCCGTCCGCGCCTTCGAACGTAAGGTTGATGGCCGGAACTTGGAGTTCTTTCAGAAAAAGGACGACAAGATTCCTCAGTTCCAACTGATTGACGCCGAAACAGGGAGCACATGGAACTTCGAAGGCAAAGCCACAAGTGGCCCACTCGCGGGACGTCAATTGAAGAAAGTCTTTGTTTTGGAGGATTACTGGTTCGACTGGCGCATCTATCATCCGGATACCACGATCTATCAGCTCGGTCCGCAGTGATTATCCGTCAAAAATCCGTGTTCATCCGCGGCTAAAACTGTTCTGTGCCGTTTGGCTCGATGTGAGGCTCGTTATTCATCGACTGCCGCAGGCGCGAGAGTTCGGAGTAGATCAGATAACGAGCGCGGTTTTGATTTCCGAGTGGCCGGTGCTCCGCAATGCAGTGCCATGGATTGTAGGAAAGCTCGCGCGCGAACTTTGTCTGAGCCGGGGAAGTGAACTCCTGCTTCGGAATCTTGATCTTCGCAACCGTCACAAATGGCGAGAGACGCTCAGGCCACTCGATTGACGCGTCTTCGATCGGCATTCGTTTGTGATTGGTCTGTAGCTGAATACTGAAATCAAACTCTGCGTCAGTTCGCGAAAGCGTTTGGGCCATTGACTGGCGCAGCCAGTCGTCCGGTGGGTTCCACGGAATCTTCGTTTTCAATCCTGAAGTCGGAGTCACCGAATACTTCATTGCCTGTCCTTCACCAAGCAGGTACGGCACACAACTCCAGTAACGCACCTCGAGCGGGCTTCTGTTCATGCGCGCGTAGATTCCCTGCATAGTCATATCGCCAAAATGTGAATCCAACGGATTGATGAAGTAGAACACGGGTGTGCGGGCAAAGATCTGCTTCTGAAGCTTTAAGTTCTCGACAATGTTGGGCGTGGTAAACGTCGGGCAACTGATCCCACTAAAGTCCTGAGTCGCTTTCTCATCGTCGAGCAATTTTTCTCCCGGCACTCCCATGAGTTTGATACCAATACTTAGTATGCCACTGTCTTCGATGTCGGGTGGCGATGCTGGACCAGGACCACCGAAGCGAATCCATGCCGGATAACTTTTCGCGTGGGCGAATACCCCGTGTTTGTAAGCTGCCGGGATATCTTCGAGCACCCGAAAGTCAGCTCGAACGACGCCGTAAGTTTTAGTGTTGCCGGCGCGCTCGGCAATACGCCCTGCGTACTCACGTTTCGTGTACTGCGCCATTGCGTCTTTGATTCCGGCAGTGATCGCCTCTTCGCCGGGTACAGGAATTTCTTCGCACAGGCGTGTTTCCGAATTCTTGCGAAGCGTGCGGAGCAGCAATTGAGTTACCTCAACGATCGGCCGTTGAAACACCGCGTTGAACGCATCACGAAAGTAGGGATCAAAGCGATGCTCGAGCGTCACTAAGCTGAGTACGAAATCGTTGAAGCGTGGTCCAAGGTTTGAGGCCATACAAGTAGTTGCCACAAACAGGCGCTAAAAATCACAGATGAACAGATGAGGTAAAACGCGGCACAGTCTAGCACCTTTCCACGTCGGAGGAGATATTAATCTGGACACGATCCGGTTATTTGTCTACAGTAAATCACGCAGCCGATCGTCTATCCCACTTTTGCCTTGGAGGCTGTCCTCTTGACCACAGCTATCGAACATCTTCACGTCAATGCCAACGGCATCAACTTCCGCGTCGCGGTCTCAGGGCCTGAGAACGGTCCGGTGATTCTTTGTCTGCACGGCTTCCCGGAAGGATCGATGGGGTGGCGGCCGTTTATGGAAGCGATGCCGCAAGCCCGCATTTATGCACCCGATCTGCGCGGTTATCCCGGGACCGATCAACCTCGCAAGGGGTACGATGTCTTCACGCTAACCGACGATGTAAAAGCTCTGATTGAAGCGTTGAAACTGGATCGTCCGATCCTGTTGACGCACGACTGGGGTGCCGAGATGGGTTGGATCTTTGCACACCGGTATTCGTCTCTAATTCGACGTCTCGTGGTTGTTAACGGCACGCACCCAAAAACACTTGTGCGTGCTGTATTTCACCTGACAGACTGGCAAACATTTCGTCTTCCATGGATCCCATTCTTTGAATTGCCTTGGATCCCGGAAGCCTTCATTGCAAGCCCGCTTGGTCGAAAGGTGTTGAGGTGGTCTTTCACTTCAAGAGAAGGTCAGAAGGGAACTATGAACAGGAGTCTTGTCGATGAGCTGGTAGCGCGATTTCAAAAGGCGTCGGACATGAAGCCCCCGATAGATTACTATCGCCAGTTCGTGAGCACTATCTTGACACCCAGCAAACGCGCAAAGCTCTATAACATCTACGAGACTCCAATCAGCACTCCCGTCACGGTCGTTTGGGGCATGGAAGACGGGGCGCTGCCTGCAACGGTCGCTTTCAAGAGCGGCAAAGACGCAGGTTGCGAGGTAGAAATACGACCCTTGCCAGGCGTGGGCCATTATGTCGATCTCGAAGCCCCGGAGAAGTTGGCCCGGGAAGTCACTCGCTTACTCTAATCAATGAGCACTCAAACTCAACCACACGCTGATTGTGAGTACATCGTTGTTGGCTCTGGCGCTGGAGGTGGGACCGTGGCTGCGCGTTTAGCCGAAGCCGGACGAACGGTCATCCTGCTCGAAGCCGGTGGAGATCCGAAGGAACTTGCTGGCGCTGACGTGGTTTCAAAAGAAGGTCGTTTGCCGTGTGATTACGACGTGCCCGCGTTTCATGCCTTCGCTTCGGAAAACGAGGCGATGAAGTGGGACTTCTTCGTTCGCCATTACGAAGATCTTGATACACAGAAGCTGGATTGCAAATACAGAGCAGAATATGACGGTCGACCGGTCGACGGCGTTCTGTATCCACGCGCAGGAACGCTCGGTGGTTGCACCGCTCATAACGCGATGATCCTGGTTTATCCGCACAACGCGGATTGGGATTACATTGCGGAGTTAACAGGCGATTCGAGTTGGAAAGCGTCGAAGATGCGGACTTACTTCGAGCGTCTCGAAAACTGTGGTCACCGTCCACTACATCGCTGGCTTGCAAAGATTGGCATCAACCCGACGCGTCATGGTTGGAAAGGATGGTTGCGAACTGAGAAGTGCATCCCGTTATCGGCGATGCTCAATGACACTCTCGCCCACGTCATGCTGTCGTCCAGTCATCGAGCGTCTGACAACATCGCCGAGAAGTTGAAACGCGCACGCTGGCTCTTTGAAGGGAAATTGGATCCGAATGATTGGCGACTGGTTAAGCAAAACTCGATTGGATTGCGTTACGTACCGCTTTCGACGAGCAATCACTCGCGCACAGGAACGCGCGAGCGTGTCCTCGAGATTGCGTGCAAGTATCCTGATCGTCTGCGGGTAGAGCTCAACGCGCTGGCCACGCGAGTGCTGTTTGACGACAGTAATCGAGCTATCGGCGTTGAATACCTGAAAGGTCAACGTCTCTATCGTGCGCACATGAGACCAAGTCGGGAAACAGGCGAGTTGCGGCGCATGTACGCTTCCCGCGAAGTGATCCTCGCCGGCGGGACGTTCAATACACCGCAACTATTGATGCTTTCCGGTATTGGACCACGAGATGTGCTCAAGGAATATGAGATTCCTCTGCGTGTCGAACTGCCGGGCGTAGGTATGAACCTTCAGGATCGATATGAAGTCGCGGTTGTAAATCGCATGCGTGACGATTGGGAGCTTTTCCAGGACGTAAAGTTTGACACGAGCGATCCGCAGTATCAGCAATGGTCACAGAAGCGGAAGGGGATCTACGCGACGAATGGGGCGGTGCTCACGTTGTTCAATAAATCGAAGCGCGCAGAGCTTCCGGATCTGTTTTGCATGGCGCTCCTGGCTCAGTTCAAAGGTTACTTTCCGGGATACTCGGCGCTTTTTCCGCAAGGCCTAAATTACCTGACGTGGGTGATTCTCAAGGCACACACGAAGAATCGAAAAGGGCAAGTGACACTGCGCTCCGCCGACCCGCGCGATACGCCGTTGATTAACTTTAACTACTTTGAAGAAGGTGGCGACGAGGATCTCGAAGCGGTGGTTGAGGGGATTCAGTTCGTGCGAAAACTGACGGAAAAGCTTGAGCAGGAAAAGCTGATCGTCAAAGAAGAGATTCCCGGCCGTGATTGTGAATCGATTGATGATTTGAAGAAGTTCGTTCGTGAAAACGCATGGGGTCATCATGCGTCGTGCACGTGCGCGATTGGACCACGCGAGCAGAACGGTGTGCTTGATTCAAACTTCCGCGTGCATGGCTCAAAAGGGCTGCGGGTTGTGGATGCGTCCGTTTTCCCGCGCATCCCGGGGTTCTTTATCGTCAGTTCGATTTATATGATTGGGGAAAAAGCTGCGGACGTGATCCTTTCAGAGGTAAGTTAGACAGGATTTACAGGATTGTTCAGGATTCACAAGATAAATCCTGTAAATCTTGTTCGAATCCTGTAAATCCTGTCCCTTATTTTCATTGACAAACCGCGCTTACGTCCCTATTGTTCTGCCGTTCAATTCTTGCTCATCAAGGTCAGGGAAGCCGCAATCCTCGCACGTCCCAGGTTTGAACCGCAGATAAAGGAGGGCTTGAAAAATGGCTCACACGGTTGAGGAATTACTCAACATGACCGACGCTCAGCTTGACGACCTCTTCTCGCAAGGCACCGTCGGCGACATACCAAACGGCGAAGCCAAAGGCACAGCCATCATTGCCAACGACACAAAGTTCAGCGATGAAATCGCGAAGTTCGTCAATCTTTTTGCGTGGCAGGGAAAAACGTTTGACGCGGAAGACGGCGTGCTCAGAAATCGCATCACTCACTTCGGCTTCAACGCCATCATCGCCAAAGTCTACAAAGGACCAAGCTGGTACGATCAGAAGGAATGCATCGTTCTCGATTACTCAAAGACCTCTCTAGTCGCTCGCTGGATTCGAGATGAGATTCGTCTCATCGATCCGAATTTCTATCTCGGCCGTGTTTACTGGGGTGAGAAGCCGCTGATCCATTTTGCGCTCGAGTTCCCACCGCAGCAGTAATTCGGTCTATCGAAAATGACGTTTCAATCGAGTTTCATGGTGGTTGCACCACTCGACGTCAAACGTACGGACGAGTTGCGAAGTCTACTCGCCACGATGAACCGTGTGCCGGGAATGGCGAACCCGGATAACGAGATCATTCCGTTTGGACGGCTTCCCGATCTGCACTTCGCACGCATCGTCGTCCTCGAAGATCAGACGCTTGACGATATCACCACGGCCTACGGCCTTCCACGCCGGAATTACCCGCTCTACCTCGCATTTCTTGCTGACTTTGATGGTGATGTCGATCGTTTTCGCAACCAGATGGTATCTATTTCCCGCAGAGGCCTGGAGCAAATTTTCTCTTTTTGCACTGACTTCAAACCGGGAACGGATATTGTCCGTTGGATGAAACAGCACGAGCATCGACCGTCGACGATGTACATCAACTGGGTTGGACGCACGATGCAGCAGATTCGCGAAGAGAACGCACTGCGACAGGTTGTGCAGACGCTTGTTTTTAATAGCGGAACGCAGTTTCAAACAAGTTCGCCGCAAGAGATCCATCGTGCGGTCAAAGACTTCGTACAGAAGGAAGTCAAACTGACTCCAGTCGGAAAAATGCCGCTGTCGTGGCGAATAAAGAATCTCGTGCACTTGATCTTTGTTCCACTCGTGCTGCTGTTCTTCACTCCGTTATTTATTCTTTACCTCCCGATCTTCGTGTTCCAGTTACGCCGGCGCGAGAAGAGCGACATGGAGATTGCTCCGCGACCTCCGGCTGAATACGTGAACAAGCTCGCACGAATCGAGGACTACGACGTAACGAACCAGTTCACCGCGATGGGCAGTCTGAAACCGGGGCTATTCCGTCGCTGGCTGCTCGTGATTCTCCTGTGGCTCATCGAATACACCACGCGTCACATCTACACGTGCGGTCATCTCGCACGCGTACCTTCGATTCATTTTGCGCGCTGGGTGTGGATCGATAACAAAAAACGACTGGTCTTTTGCAGTAATTACGACGGCAGTCTGGAAAGTTACATGGACGACTTCATCAATAAAGTCGCCTTTGGATTGAACGTGGTTTTCAGCAACGGAATCGGTTATCCGACAACTAACTGGCTCGCCTTTCAGGGAGCAAAAGACGAGCAGAAGTTCAAGTATTTCATTCGACGACACGAGCTGCCGACTGAGGTTTGGTACGACGGCCACTCCGGCCTCACCAACTTTGATCTACAACGCAACTCGCTTATTCGGGATGGTTTGGACCAACGATCGATGACGAATGAAGAAGCAGTGCAGTGGTTGCAACTGTTATGACTCGGACGCCACTTTGGAGTGCGGTGACTTGTCACCGCTTTGGTAAAAATACTAAAGCGCCAACAAGTTGGCGCACTCCAAGGAGATGTCCATTTTCGTGGTTATGAAATATGCCAAACGAAGTTGATTACGACGACATCCAGGGACTGGTGCGCTTTGGTTTTGGCAAGATGAATGAAGCGTGCTTCTACCTCGTGCGCATAAAAGATCCTGGTGCGGCTCGCTCGTGGCTCGCGAACGCGCACATCACGAGCGCGCGTACGTTGGAACCGCCACCGCAGACTGCTTTGCAAGTTGCGTTTACTGTCGATGGTCTAAAAGCGTTGCGCGTTCCGGACGAAGCTATCGCGGGATTTGCGCCGGAGTTTCTTGCCGGTATGACGGAAGAAAGTCGTTCGCGACGACTTGGCGATGTCGGAGAGAACGCGCCGGCCAAATGGCGTTGGGGTCATGCTGATCGTACGCCGCACCTCGTGGTCCTGATGTATGGCCAAAAAGACAAGATGGCGGAGTGCGAAGCGGAGTTCAAAGGGCCATCGTGGGACGTTGCTTTCGAAGTGTTGGAACGTTTGGGAACTGACGACCTCGGTGAAGTCGAGCCATTTGGTTTTGTTGATGGAATCAGTCAGCCGGTGATGGATTGGGAAGGGAAGCGAATTATCAAGGGCGATCAGCTCGTTTACAGCAACCTTGTTTCCCTCGGCGAGTTCCTGCTTGGTTACTCGAACGAATACAACGAATACACAGACCGTCCGCTGCTCGATTCAAACAGCAAGGGTGCGGCGGAATTACTACCGGCGTTAGATCAGCCGCAAAAGAAAGACCTCGGGCGCAACGGTACGTACCTCGTCATCCGGCAGTTAGTTCAGGATGTACGCGGATTCTGGCAGTTTGCCGATAAGACAGCCGAATCGAATCCGGCCGAGCGCAAACGAGTTGCAGAACTTATGCTCGGACGCGACCTGGATGGCACGCCACTCTTGCCGTTGCAGCACCAGCCCATCCAAGGCGTCGGTCCGGAGGAACAAGATCGCGCTTACAATCAGTTTACTTTCGACAGCGATCCCGTGGGTGTGAAATGTCCACTGGGATCGCATATTCGTCGCGCCAATCCTCGCAATGCAGACTTTCCAAACCCGGTGAAGGGTCCGATTTCTCATCTGATCCAAACACTTGGCTTTGGTCGCAGAGGCCTTCGCGACGATCTGATGTCACCCACTCGTTTCCACCGCTTAGTCCGTCGCGGGCGTGAATATGGTCCGGGTTTGACAGAAAATCAGGCTCTTCAGCCGCCGCAGCCTAACGAAAGTGAGAACGGATTACATTTCATATGTATCAACGCGAACATCGCGCGGCAGTTTGAGTTTGTGCAGGGCGCGTGGTTGATGAGCACGAAGTTTGACGGTATGAGTGAAGAGAGTGATCCGATGATGGGAGATCGGGAGCCGGTTGCAGGCTGCCCGCAGCCCAATACGTTTTCGATACCGCGTGAAAGTGGATTAAGAGAACGCTGCAGCGGTTTGCCACAGTTTGTTACGGTGCGCGGCGGTGCGTACTTCTTCCTGCCGAGCCTCAGAGCGTTGCGATATTTCGCAAGTGTTGGTTCGTAAATCAATCATTTTGTGCTTTTTGTGCCTTTTTGTGGCTAAGTTGGAGGTCAAAAATGTCATTAAAGTCTCGCCCTTTATTGATCATCCTCGTCGTCGTGATTGCGCTGGTTGCCATCGGCGTCGTTGTTTACAGCAGGCTTAAGCCAGATGGGCCAAAGCCGGGCGAGGTGCTCGATGAAGCGCGTCTTGCTCAACGTGCGGCGTCAAGTTTTCCCGCCGCGGACGAAGATTACTTCCACGACATGGACGGTGGCGTTCAGTTAACCCCCGAAGAGATCAAAGGCCGCAACACGTGGATTGTCTGGACCGCCGGCAACGATCGCTTCTGGGACAAGATGGTTAACGCGAGCGCAGGCGCCCTCGACTTTTTGAGGACACTCTCATCTCATCCGAGCGCTCCCCACCTCACTCGCGACACACGCTGGCAATACCTCGGTCTCGTCAACGATCCGTGCTTTGAAAAAGCGACCGGTCCGGATCCGAATCGTTACGGTCTCTGGCTCGACAAGCGCAAGGCTAATTGCCCGCCCGATCCTTTCGAGAACGAACAAAAGTATCCAGGGGTAAAAATCGGTGCGCGTGGAAAAAATATGGAAGCCGGTTCCTACTATGGCTACCAGACAGGTATTGTCGGACTACGCTTGTTTCCCAATCCCGACTTCGATGAAGCCGCAGCACAGCGCTGGAATGCGGAGAAGTACTATACCGACAAGGATTACTACTACTCGAAAGATCTCATTCGCCCGTATCGAGTCGGAATGTCTTGTGGCTTTTGTCACGTTGGCCCAAATCCTTTGAAGCCACCGGCTGATCCGGAGAATCCGAAGTGGGAAAACCTCAGTTCCAATGTCGGCGCACAGTATTTCTGGATCGACAGAATCTTTTACTGGGAAGCAGACGAGAGCAACTTCGTCTATCAACTCTTCCACACGTCGCGCCCGGGAGCGCTCGATACATCGTTTGTTTCAACTGACAACATCAACAATCCGCGCACGATGAATGCGATGTACATGCTCGGACCGCGTCTGTTGCTTGCGCAGCGTTGGGGTAAGGAGAATCTCTCCGGCGGTGACAGGGACAACCGTCAATTCAATGACTACCTGCAGCAAGGACCACTCACGACCTTGTACCAGAAGCCCGACACCGTCTTCACACCGCGTGTGCTCAAAGACGGTTCAGATTCGGTCGGCGGAATGGGCGCGCTGAATCGCGTCTACATAAACATTGGTGTGTTCAGTGAAGAATGGCTCCTGCACTTCAATGCTTTGGTTGGCGGGAAGCCAATCACGCCGATCACGATTGCAAACTCACGCAAGAATTCGAGTTACTTCGAAGCCACCGAGAACCAAACATTCAACATGGCGCTATTCTTCCTCAAAACAACTGATCCTCACTATTTAAAAGATGCGCCGGGCGGACAGGCTTATCTCACGACCGATCAGGCACAGTTAACGCGCGGCAAGACCGTCTTCGCAGAACGTTGTGCGCGTTGTCATTCAAGCAAGATACCGCAGGGCGCCCCCGGTCTCGACGCAGCGCATGGCTGTAACGGTAAGGATTATCTGAACTGTTGGAATAACTACTGGAATTGGACCAAGTCAGACGACTTCAAAGCGAAGATGCGCGAGATCGTGCTCGCTGACGATTTTCTGAAAGATAATTATCTCTCGACAGAGCTGCGCGTGCCCGTCACGTTGCTGCAAACAAACGCGTGTAGTCCGCTTGCTACCAATGCACTTGGTGGAAACATTTGGGACAACTTTTCATCGCAGTCGTATAAAGATCTGCCGCCGGTAGGCTCAATTACCTGGTACGATCCGCTAACAGGTGAACCGCGCCAGTATCAAATGCCTGCCGGTGGTCGTGGCTACACGCGTCCGCCATCGTTGATCAGTCTCTGGTCCACAGCTCCTTATCTGCTGAACAACAGTGTCGGTGAGTTTCATGTAAGCCCATCTGTCGATGAGCGCGTGAAGTCGTTTCAGAATTCAGTCGAGCAGATGCTTTGGCCTGAGAAACGCGACAAGGATCTCATCCTGGGCGACAAGATCCCGGGCCGGATCGATCGCACGACGCAACAGAGTTATCTGCGAGTCAGTTCCGGTTTCCTACCTGATTTTCTGCGAGGAACCAGTGGATTCCTATCGAAGTACTTTCCGTCGATCTTTGCTGACGAAGGAATCGAGATTGGACCATTGCCGAAGGGAACTCCGGTCGGTTTGCTAACCAACATTGACTTGTTCCGTGAGACTTCAGGGCTTGGCCAGCGTGCCCAACGAGACGCTGAAATCCTGAAACTTCTGTTGGACATTAAAAAGGCGCTCAAGAATCTGCCCCAGGGAGCCAGCGACGAACAGGCAGCAGAGGCATTGCGTCCGCTCGTTGGACCAATGCTTGAGTTCAGCAAGTGCCCCGATTTGATCGTGAATCGCGGACACTATTTCGGCACCGACAAATTCCCGGAAGAGCCCGCTCTCAGCGATGACGACAAACGCGCGCTCATCGAATTCCTAAAGACGTTGTAGCCCACAAGAGAGGCCCGACTAACTATGACATACGACTGGCTGCTCAGAGACTCTGTTCAAACGACGATCATTTTTTTCGTGTTGGTTTTTATTGCCGTCTTCACTCAATTCAATAAAGCGACCAGGTATAAGTCGATGCCATTTGCATTGCGCGCACTGCTCAAAGCGGCGCCTGCATTGTTCCTGACCTGGCTGTCGTGGTCGCTCGGAGAAAACCTCGTCGCGTTGATGTTTTTGTTTTGCAGTCTCGGAGACATTCTCCTGGATCTGCCTGAAGATAAGGTTCCGCACGGGTTCCAGCTTGGAGCCATATCGTTCGCCGGAGCGCTGGTTTGCGTCTGCATTCTCAGTTACCAGAGACAGGTAACAGGGCATCCGCTGCTGCCTCTCTCGATAACAAATATCGTGATCGCTATTTTCGTGTTGCGATGGGTATTGCCAAGACTTCACGGGAGTGAGCGAATCCTCGAAGTCGTATATTTCGGAATGCTGATCGTATCGAATATTTTTGCCTCCACCTCAAACGTTTCGGTGTTTTTAGGAAGCTCGCTGTGGTTCATGTCTGATCTATCGATTGGCCTCGGTGCCAAAGTCTCAGACGATCCAGTCAACAGTCTCGACACGCTCGGGCTCTACGATCTCGGGCTCTATTTTCTTGCTATCGGGTTTCTAAATACCTAACAAAAATGTGTTAGCCACAGATTTGCGCGGCTGAACGCTGATCGATCCGGCGTGCGTGTTATATTCGTCACTAATGCGCAGACGGGTACTGTTGGTTCTCATCCTGGTAGTAGCGGGTGTAGCGGCGTGGCGGATTTTTCGTTTCACTTCGGAAAGGCGCAATCGTCTCTTTCAATCGGCGAGCGAGTTGTCGAACCTCGCAACCAATTCCGCACGCTATTCGTGGGATGCGGCAGTTGAGAAGGTTAAAGCGCCACGCGGCGAGGAACTCGGCGGAAGTCTTGAGATTCCGGCAGAGCTCAAACACTACGAAGAACGATACTGGTTCCTGGCTACTCAAGTGGCCGAGATCGACAAGTACAACGTTCACACGGTTCAGGACTATCTCGATCTTGCGGCTCTGATCGAAAAAGGCGAACTAGTTCCAGTTTCCGCCGTTACGGAAACCTACATCTTGCTCGGCGTCGGCCAACGTGCAGACGAGGAGCCTTTCACCAAATTCGACGAAGAAAATAATAGTGTCACTGATCCTGGAGAGAACCAGGCACTGCAAAAGCTTGCGCAATACTTCAACGGGCGCTCCTTCAATCTCGAGAATCCTTACGATCGTCACGTGCTGAAGATCAATATGCTCAGCACGATCAGGCCTCAGGCGTTGAAGATTATTGAAGAGGTTTCAGCGGCGTACCAGCAAAAGTTTCGTCTGCCTTTGCCGGTTAGCTCGCTTGTTAGGCCTGAGCAGTACCAGCACTCTTTGCGACGTGTGAACAGAAATGCGGTGACGATCGATACCCCGCCGCATTCAACGGGTCTCGCATTCGACATCGACTATCGTTACATGAGCGTCGCGGAGCAAAACTTCGTGATGAAGGAACTGGCTCGGATCAAGAATGAAGGGCGTATCGAGGTCATACGCGAGCGGAATGCAAACTACCACGTGTTTGCGTTCGTGAACGGAACTCGACCCGCTGACGACCTCGTCTCAGCATCGCTCGAAAAAGCCGGCGCAACGCCGCCGGAAGCGAACCACGCTGAAGCGAAGCCGGAGAAGCCGAAAAACAGGGTCGGGAAGAAGACGCAAAGGCCTCGTGCAAAGGCGCGTGTGAGCCGCAAACGGCGCCGTTGACGAGAGATTATTTAAATCTTGCAACGTCGAACCGTTAGGGCGTTTTCATGCATCTCTCAATAGATTCATGAAAAACATTGTAATTATTGCTCTGCTTGTTCTTGTCGCTGGAATTGCGGCCTTTGCCGCTCGTACCGGGGATCATCAGTCGCCGTCAAAATCCTCTGCCCCCGTAAAACCTGCTCCTGCGGTTCGCATTAGTGACACCAGTGCCCCAAAAACATCGGTGTTCGCATCAGCCGCCACGGCGAACGCCAGTCTCAGGAACGATCTCACCTGGACATTCGGTGGGAAACAACAGCGTGGCTGGTACCTTTACGATCTTTTAATCGGCGAGACGTTGAACCTGCACAATGATTCCGCAACTACAGACTTTGCCAAGTCGCTTGCAGCATGGCAGAAAAAGCGGGGTCTGAGCGCGGACGGTGTACTTGATGAAGACGCGCTGATGGCAATGATGTCGCAGTGGCAAAGCAACCGGCTCAAGAATAAGACCTACGCTACGCCCGATCAGTTACTAACCGCGCCACCAAACGACTTCTACGATCCATCGCGAGCCGCTGAGCTGCGTCAGGTGGAGCGAAACGCTTACGCCGCTTACAAAAAGATGGTGGCGGCTGCGATCGCTGATCCATCACTCAAACTCGCACGTACGGCGCCCGGGGAGCTTGCTCCGGGAGAGAAATACTTGAAGATCGTTTCTTCTTTTCGTTCGCGCGAATATCAGGAGAATCTACGGCGCCAGTCACCCAATTCGGGCAGCGCGGGTCTGGCCGTTAACAGTCCGCACTTCACCGGCCGCGCTCTCGATCTCTACGTGGGCGGCAGCCCGGTTGACACCAAAGACTCAAATCGCGCAATCCAGGTCAATACTCCCGTCTATCGCTGGCTCGTGCGCAACGCCGACCGCTTCGGTTTTCGTCCCTACTTCTACGAACCCTGGCACTGGGAATACGTCAGGTAAAATCAATCTGTGTAATCTGTGGATAGATCTGTATAATGAGGCACTCTTGGTGGTACTAGATCATGAAGTGCTCTACAGTTAGCTTTAAGTTCAGCGGACCCGCTGATTCCTCCGAGAAAAAAGCGATATTGTTCGCCGTTTTGTCCTGCTTGCTGTTTATCGGTTTCCTCGCCGTTGTTCAACGGTTAGCACCTCGAAACAGAAGGGTTACTCAGATTCATGTATCCCCACCGCCACTTCCGGTAAAGCCGGTTACGCCTCCCCAATTAGCAGAACGGCCACCGGACTTCAATTCAAGGTTTCGGGTGGTACCCGCGAACTTCAAGGGAATAAATTTCGCGACACGGTCCTACGGAGACTACCAGTTGTCTGATGGTAAGTATCAGGATCTGGTGCTAATCGACGGCCAATTTCGGGAGTTTGGAGATTCGCAGCATTGGTTTGATCTTGACGATGTCCTGTACACAGATTTGACCGGCGACGGTAGCCCGGAAGCTATCGTGATGATGACGCATCTTGAATGCGGTCGAATGTGTGATGGCGGCAAAAATCTTATCTACGTCTACTCACAGAATTACCCCATCCAGGAGATTCTAAAATATGAATCGGGCAGCGGCATCGAAGGTTGTAGCTTAAAGTCGCTGACTGTGAAGAACAGACAGCTAACGTTGGATTTGTTTGGGAAGTGCCCGCCGCCATCCGGCATTCTCGATGATTTCGTACGACGCGAGACGTATGACCTGACGCGCATTGAGTTTTTCTTCAATGGAAAGCAGTTGGTACCCAAAAAGAAAACAGTCCTGACACTGCCTAATCGAGGTGAAGTCACTTACGGTGTCGACGTTCTCATCGACGACGACCGCATTCCAGAGCTTTAAAGCCCGTCACTGCGCGTAACGTAAATACACGGTGCGCGTCTCCGAATAAAAATCGATTGCCTGTGGTCCTTGTTCGCGCATCCCGTAGCTCGATTCTTTTGTCCCGCCAAATGGAAGTTGATACTCGACGCCCGCTGTCGGCAGGTTCACTGTGATTAACCCGGCTTCGATCTTTTCAATGAACTGATGAACTTGCGTTAGATCTCTGGAAACGATCGACGCCGAAAGACCAAAGCGTACGCCATTCGCGATCTCCATCGCACTCTCGAAATCTTCCGCGACCATCAGCCCGAGCACTGGGCCAAAAACTTCCTCCTGCGCAATCCGCATGTTTGGAGTTACACCTGCAAAAATGGTCGGTTCGATAAAGTAGCCTTTGTCGTAGTCACCACCCGAGAGGCGGTTTCCGCCACACAACAACTCCGCTCCTTCATCTTTCGCGATTTTAATGTACTCGAGATCCGTTTCGAGCTGGTGCGAATCGACTGCAGGGCCGATCTGAACGCCGGGCTGCAATCCATTGCCAACCTTTAATGCTTTTGTCTTCTCAATCAGTAGTTGGACCAATGGCTCATAAATCGGGCGCTCGATAATTGCGCGACTGCACGCAGTACACTTCTGGCCAGTTGAAAAGAATGCACCGTTGATCAGAATGTCAGCCGCGTAATTGAGATCAGAATCTTTCAGGACGATGGTTGGGTTCTTGCCGCCCATTTCGAGTTGAATGCGCAGTTTCCTGTCAGAAACTTTGCGATACAGCGCATCGCCAACTGACGTTGAACCCGTGAACGAAATGCCATTGATCGCTGGATTGCTCGTCAACGCATCGCCGACCGAGCCGCCACTGCCGGTGATGTAGTTGATGACGCCTTTGGGAATACTCGCTTCGTGCAAAGCCTCGATGAGACGAAAAGAACTGAGCGGCGCGAGCGAGGCGGGCTTGAGTATGACAGTATTTCCCGCGATCAAAGCAGGAGCGAGTTTCCACGCTGGAATCGCTGATGGAAAGTTCCAGGGCGTGATCAAGGCAACGGTGCCGAGCGGTTTCCGGATCGTGTAGCAGAGAACTTGTGGGCGTTCAGACGGCACGTTGTAACTGAATTGACGCGCGCCTTCACCACCGAAGTAACGAAAGATATTGATCGCGCGCGTGACTTCACCGATCGCTTCCGGCAGTGTCTTTCCTTCTTCGCGCGTCATCTCCTCGCCAAGTTGCGGCAATTTCTCAGTAAGTAGATCGGCGGCCTTAAAAAGATACTCACCGCGCTTCGTTGCGGGCGTCGCAGCCCACTGCTCCTGCGCCGCCGCCGCGGCCGCACAGGCTTCAGTCACATCCGCTTCGTTTGACGATTGGAACGTCCCAACCACCTCATCGATATTCGCCGGATTGATATTAGGGAACGTCTTGCCGGATCCGCTTTCTACGAATTTCCCATTGATATAATTTCGAAACGCTTCCACCATGTTCTCCTTTTATGTGCTTTTTGTGCCTCTTTGTGGCATCGTAAACCAATTCCTAGTTTCGTTGACAGGATTTACAAGAGTTTTCAGAATAAATCACTTCAAGCCTATGGAAGACCCAGAGAAAACATTGATCTTGGGAGATACGGCCCAGAAAACGCAAAAGCTCCCGCGCCTTGAGACGAATCTTTTCAAAACCGAAGCTGAGAAGACTAAGCAGGATGAATTCCGGCGCGGTCAGAGCAAGATCCTCCAAAGACTTGCCGCAAACGCGCCGCTCAGTGAGATTCTCGAGCGTCTCGTGCTGCTGATCGAAGCGCAGTCGCCAGGCATGCTCTGTTCTGTGTTGCTGCTCAGCGAGGACGGCGATCACGTCCGTCACGGCGCTGCACCGAGTTTGCCAAAAGACTACGTTGCAGCGATCGATGGAGGCGCAATTGGACCAAAGCACGGTTCGTGTGGCACGGCTATGTATCGCGGCGAACGGGTGATTGTTACTGATATTTCTACCGATCCACTGTGGGACGACTATCGCGACCTGGCCCTGGGAAGCGGCCTTCGTGCATGTTGGTCCACACCGATCCTTTCCGGCCGCGGCAAAGTTCTTGGTTCGTTTGCGATGTACTATCAGGAGCCACGCACGCCAACAGGCGACGAGGCGGATCTGACTGAAGTTGCAACACGAATAGCAGGTTTAGCAATTGAACATCACGCCGCGAAAGAGATCCTGGCGCGAACTCAGGCACAACTGGCCCAGGCCTCGTATGCTGCCGATAAAGGCAAGGCCGCGCTTTCGAGCGCCGACGAAATTAGTCAGCAATTAGAGACGATAGTCAGCGCCGCGAAGAGCTGTCTCGAAATGCTTGACGAGGACAAGCCGGAGATTGCGAACTTTCGCGGGCCACTCACAAATATCGTCACGCATAGCAAGCAGGCGCTTGATGTCATTGCTCGGATTCGTTCTTCGCAAAACTAGACGATCATCAAAAGTCGGAACCTGACTTGGACACAGTCAGTACCGCCTCGCGGTAGCGGGTGGGTACGTCGTAGACGCGCTCGGATTTAAAGGCTACGCACCCACCCGCTACCTCGAGGCGCGGTACTGACTGTGTCCAAGCTGAATTATGGAGAAATCGTGAAATGAAGCTTACTGCAAAGCTTTGCATGAGTTCGGTGCTGTTGATAGTCTTCAGCATTTGCGCGCACGCTCAGCAAAAGCCTTGTCTGACGGCCTCGAAGTTCGGACCAGACGATCAGATCGGAAACCTGAACTACGTCACGCCGGCCAAGACACTCGCAGCAACCAAACTCGTAACCAAAGGCAAAACTTACCGCCTCGGGATCGAGACCAACAAAGACACGCCTGCTTTTCCGCCACGCACATTCGCCGTCACGATTGTTCAGCCAGGACAGACCGCAGGCGGTTCGCTTGGTCCAACCAAGACGACATACAACGACGACATGATCACCGGATGGGCCGGCGTCGGCACTCAACTCGACGGTCTGGGCCACATCGGTATCGACAGTCTCTATTACAACTGTAACAAGGCCGCCGACTTCGCAATGACAGATGGTCTGAAGAAACTCGGTGTTGAGCACGTGCCCGCAGTCGCAACGCGTGGGGTGTTGCTCGATATGGCCGGTTTCTTCAACACCGACATTGTTAAAGAAGGAACCGCATTCAACCGTGCTGAAATTGAAGGTGCTATGAAACGGCAGGGTATCAAGTCGATTGAAAAAGGAGATGTGGTGTTGTTCTATACGGGCTGGCTCAAGCTGCTCGGCAAAGACAACAAGCGTTTCGGCGGGGCCGCACCGGGTCTCGGTCGCGATGGCGCGAAGTATCTCGCTTCACTCGACGTGGCGATGGTCGGATCAGACACGTGGAGTTTTGAAGCGGTGCCATTTGAAAAAGAAGCGGGTGTTTTTGAAGTCCATCAAATTCTGATTCCGCTCAACGGCATACACATACTCGAGAATATCAACACCGAAGAGATGGTAAGAGACCAGGCCTGGGAATTCCTGTTTACACTCGGGGCCGCGCGAATCACAGGCGGTGTACAGTCCATCGTTAATCCGATCGCTATCAAATGACGGAGAGCTTGCATGAAAGAAACACTCAATACTCGTGTCATGAAGATCGCGCTTTTGCTTGTGATCGTCTCAGTTTGCACTTACGCACAAGGCACGGTGGCGGATTACGAGCGTGCTGGTGGTTTGAAGGCGAAGTACGAGGCGGCGGTTGTGGACATCGCCGGCCCGGCGACGTGGATTGGAAATACGCATAGGTTCTGGTACCGGAAACTGTCGCGTGGCGCGAACGTCTACATGATCTACGACGCCGACACGTCACAAAAGAATGCGGCGTTTGATCATGACAAGATTGCCACGTCGCTTTCAAAACTCCTCGCCAATACTTACAAGGCGCAGGATCTTCAGTTAGCTCAATTAAGGTTCGACAATGGTGTGACGTCATTCAACGCCAACGTCGATGGAACTGCGGTGCGTTGCACGATTGCTGACTCCGTTTGCACGAAGACCGAGTTCCCAACACGGCCGCAAGGATCAGTCAGATCACCTGACAATAAATGGGAAGCGCTAATCGTTAACTACAATCTTGCTATTCGTGCTGTAGACGCGAAAGAACCGATCCTGCTCAGCACAGACGGATCGGAAGGAAATTACTACAACGCGCGTTCGATCTTCTGGTCATCTGACTCGACAAAGATCGCCGTTCTTCGTGTCCGTCCGGGTTATAAACGCGAGGTGCGCTACATCGAATCGTCGCCGGAAGATCAGATACAGCCGAAGTTCTCGTCGATCGTTTATGCAAAGCCTGGCGACGTGCTCGACCTTGAGCAGCCGGTCCTGTTTGACGTCGCGACTCGTAAACAGATGAACGTCGATAACGCGCTATTCTCCAGTCCATATGAGATTTCAGATCCGGTATGGCGCAAAGATAGCCAGACGTTCACGTTTGAATACAACCAACGCGGTCATCAGGTTTACCGCGTGATCAAAGTCAACGCCCTCGGCAAAGCGCGCGCACTTATCTCAGACGAGCCTGCGGCCTTCTTCAGTTATCGCACTGCAAATGGCAGTCTTGCCGACGCGGGCCGGAGATATCGTTTCGACGTAAGCGACGGCAAAGAAATTATCTGGATGTCTGAACGCGACGGTTGGAGTCATCTTTACCTGTACGACGGCGTCACAGGCGCGGTGAAGAATCAGATCACACGCGGTGAGTGGGTCGTACGTGCTGTTCAACGCGTTGACGAGTCGAAGCGCCAGATCTGGTTTAGTGCGGGCGGCACTCACGCCGGCAAGGATCCGTACTTCGCCTCGTATTACCGCATTAACTTCGACGGATCCGGTCTAACGGAACTAACTGCGGCGGACGCAAATCACAACGTCACTTACTCGACTGACGGACAGTTTTACGTCAACAACTTTTCGCGGCTCGATCTTCCGCCGGTGCTTGAAGTGCGCAAGACAGCCGACAACACTGTCGTAGCCACAGTCGAACGCGGCGACATCACTGAACTCACGAAGACCGGCTGGCAACCACCCGAAGTCTTCACCGCCAAAGGTCGCGATGGCAAAACAGATATCTGGGGCGTGATTATTCGGCCCACAAACTTCGATCCTGCAAAGAAATATCCGGTGCTCGAGAACATCTACGCCGGACCTCAGGGGTCGTTCGTGCCGAAGTCGTTTCTCACATAGTTGCTGCTGATTGTTGGCGAGATGGACACGAATGTGGATCCGTCATCGACTATGCAGGTAGTTCATCGGTTGATAAAGCACAACAAAAACTTCGACCTGCTTGTAATTCCCGGCGCCAATCACAGCGCAGGCCGCGGCGATCACTACGCCGCGTACGGTGATCACAAACGCTACGATTTCTTTGTGCGACACCTTCTCGGCGTTAACCCGCCGCCATGGAATCAATTGCCCGCGAACAACGCAACCCAATCAGCAAGATAATCAGCGGAAGCTGTCGGTGGCGCGGACCAGGGCGTCGGCGATGCCGGGTTCGGTTGCGGCGTGCCCGGCGTTGGGAATAATCTTCAGCGTCGCTTCCGGCCAGGCGCGGTGCAGATCCCAAGCATTCATGAACGGGCAAACGATGTCGTAACGACCATGCACGATCACTGCAGGTATGTGCCGGATGCGATCGACGTTCTCAACCAAATAATTGTCAGTATCAAAAAAGCAGTGGTTTATGAAGTAGTGGCATTCGATTCGCGCGAGAGCAATTGCCTTCTCGGGTTCGGTAAAGTCGTCGATCATTTTCTGATCGGGAAGTAGCTTCAAGGCACTAGCCTCCCAGAGGGACCATGCCTGCGCCGCCTCGAGACGCACCGCCGCATCATTGCTGGTTAAGCGTCGATAGTAGGCATTGATCATATCGCCGCGCTCAACCTCCGGAATGATCCGCACGTACTGTTCCCACGTCTCGGGAAAGATCGCGCTCGCCCCATGACTGTCTTCATAAAACCAGCGAATCTCTCTTTGCCGGCAGAGAAAGATGCCGCGCAGGACAAGCCCAACAACTCTGTCTGGATGTGTTTCGGCGTAAGCAAGCGCGAGTGTACTTCCCCATGAACCGCCGAATACGAGCCATTTGTCGATACCGAAGTGTTCGCGGATCTGTTCGGTATCTGAGACCAGATGCCAGGTGGTGTTGTCGTCGAGTGATGCGTGCGGCTTACTGCGGCCGGCGCCACGTTGTTCGAAGAGAACTATGCGATACGCCTCGGGATCGAAGAAGCGGCGATAATCCGGGATCAGTCCTGCGCCTGGTCCACCGTGCAGGAACACAACGGGCTTACCGTTTGGATTGCCACACTGTTCGTAATAGAGCTCGTGAACCGGAGAGACGCGGATGTAGCCGCTGTCGTATGGTTCGATTTCGTCGTAAAGGGTCCTCAGTGTTTCCATACCTGCCAATATAGTCTGGCCACAAAAAAGCACAAAATGCACAGAACAAGTTTTTGTGCTTCTTGTGTGGGCTGTTAAAGCCGCAGAAAGTTTTGAATTCGAGCCAGTTCCACTTCCAGCTCTCTTTTAAAGACGCGCTCGTCTGGAGAACTACCTGAAATAAATCCGAGATCACAGTCGAGCTGCCCGTTTTTTACTGACAAGTTGGCCCAGCCGATCACGCGGTCGCGCCAGAGGAGCGGCATCGCATAGTAGCCAAGCTTTCTCTTTGCCGCAGGTGTATAGGCCTCGAAGCGATAGGTCCAGTTCCAGAGGAGCTCAAACCGATCGCGATCGTGAACCACCGGATCGAAAGGCGCTAAGATCCGGACGATGTCCTGCGTCGCATGTCCCTCGACTTTTTCATCTGCGGGCCAGTACCAGTCGACATTTCCGACACGCGCGTGGGCCAAACGCTGTTTCGCGCGTGTCAACGCACCTGGCAACTCTTTCTTCCACTGCGGAGCGGCCCACTGCAAGCGCCGCACATAGTAGGAGAGACTTGACCCACTGAGTGGCGCATAAATGCGAACCACCACATCAACGAGCGCATCAATGCGCGCACGACGCTCAGCAACACCGCGAGGAACAGGCTCATGCTTGTGAACGGCGTAGATGCGAATACCTTTTTCGCGTCGCACGATGCGGAGCAGTCCCAGGTAATGCATCGCATCGAGGAGATGCGTGGTGGCGTTTGACGATCCACCCCAGTAGTTGGTGACTCGACCGTGAGCAAAATGCTCATCGACCTCACGCGGGTGTACGATGCCACGCTCTCGGACGAAATCAAGCAACAGCCTGGCGTTCCTTTTTTGACCATTGGGCAAGGGCCAATTGGAACGCGGATGCATCAGCGCCTGTAGCGATCGCGTGACGTAACCGTAGTTGACGAAAAAGTCTTCTTCAATATCGAGCGTTGTATACCGCCGTTCAAGATCGCCGGCGCGATAATTCTTGACGCGATGACGCAGGATCAGGTCCTGGGCTCTTGCCGGAGCACGAATTGGATCGGCCTGTACGAAACCCATTTGTTGGAGAGCGCGATTGAGAGTCGTCGGCTTGGGAAAGTTTCTGGCGACCGTGAATCTTCGCAGGTCGTCGGTGGTTATCGGCATGTTTCTTCGAAGTATCCGCAGATTACACAGATTAATTGCCACGGATTTAGGCGGAAAATCCGTGGCTCCTTTATTTCAATCTTAGTAGTGAATTACTGCGGTGAAGAAATCATTGAGGTCAGAGACGGTACTGCCGGGGGCTGCGCTGAGGACAAGCTTGTGCTGCACCCCATATTTTAGTTGAACCTTGAAATATGCCGGTACTACAGCACGGTGAGTTGAAGCCGCATTTGAGAAGATATTTGCCTGCCCCAGATTTGTGCCGTCGAGTTGAACCTGGATGCCAATCAGCTGGTTGGCAGTTTGAGTCCAAACTGAACCATTGACTTCCAGATAGCAAGGTATGTCCCCGGGCGCATTAAAAGTACCACTAATGGGTAACGGGCCTTTTTGACTAATAATCACTTGAACTGACATTCGTGTCTCCCTTCCATTTATTCGGATCTGAACCTGTGTAAGTCGTTAGAGCGTCGGGGAAAGTATTAGCTAGCCGGGGAATTGTCAATACAATCGTGTAGAGATCGTGTAGAGATAGAGAGCGATACTACTCAAACAATCTGCTTCTCGTAAAATTTGCTCAGCGGATCCGGTTTGTACTCTCCAAAAGGTGGAATTGATCGAAAACCCGCACGTTCGTAGAGAGCGATTGCGTCGTGCTGATGAATGCCGGTTTCAAGCCGCAGCACGTTGATGCCATTACTGCGCGTATATTCAGACAGATGGTCCAGCATTAACCTGGCGAAGCCCAGGCCACGAAACTGCGGTCGAATGTACATCCGCTTGATCTCGCCATAGTCAGTGCCAACGAACTGCACACCTCCGCAGCCGATCAGAACACCGTTGTCGCGAATGACGAAAAAAGAAACGCCCTCTTGCAAGAGCTTTTCGACACTGTAGCCGTGACGGCTCGTTTTCGGGTATAGCGGGTCGAGGTGTGCTTCCAGCTCTGTGATTAGTGCGACAGCATCCTCACTGTCGGGACGTTCGAGTGAGATGACTACGCCATCAGACATGATTGCGACTGGTTACTTACACAGCCTCAGATTGCGAAGTGAAGTGAAACGCCTTCACTTTCAATGCAGGTAGCAGAGAGGAACTACCACCCTGACCTTCAGAGCTGCCGACCCGTTCCGGTTTCCCAATCATGTCGACGTTGCCCGGCGCAAGTAGTTCCATCAAGCTTTGATTGAAACGGAAGTTCTTGACCGGATATTGAATCTTGCCTTTCTCGATATACCAAATGCCGTCGCGCGTGAGGCCGGTTTGTAATGCCGTTCGTGGATCGACGCCACGGATGTACCAGAAACGACCGAGCAGTAAGCCGCGATCCATCGACTTGATCATGTCTTCGATTGCGACAGGAGGTTGCGAGCTCTCCATGATGCTGTTTACTGGTCCAGGCGTGGGCTCTTTGCCTTTTTGTTTGGCCCAGAAGCGCGAGTAGACGAGGTTGTCAAGGACGCCATTGCGTACGAGAGTTATTTTCTGCGCGGGCAGTCCGGCCTGGGCCGACTGTGAACCCGGCAAGTCGGGATGCCACGGATCGCTATAGACAGTTATGCGCTCGTCGAAGATCTTTTCACCGACTTTTGTTTTACCCCCTGGCAATGAGAATGGACTGCGTCCCTCTTCAGCACTCCGGGCGTCGAAGCTGAAAGCAAAAAATCCCAGCAAGTCGGCTACCGCCTGCGGTTCGAGAATCGCCGGATACGCGCCGGGCTCGAGAACTCGCGGATTGCGAGCGTCGAGGGCTTTGCGAATTGCTTCATTCGCGACGCGAGCAGTGTCGAGTTTGCGAACATCAAAATGATTGCGCAGGAAATACCCTGAACTTGTGCCATCGGGTGTTCGTGCGGTCGTCGCTAGACTCACCAGACTCGATCGTTCGTAAACGAAGTTACCGTTCTTTGTGGCAGAAGCACCGGCTGATCCACGTGCCTGGTGGAATCCGGCGCCAATGACTTTAGATTTTTCACACGCGGTAATGACGTCGTTGATCGTCTTTGCGCGAGCGTTGACGGAGATGTTCGAGGTGGCTTCGACGTAACCGTTCACGGGCTTGTAAGTTTGTTTCGACAGCGTAGGCATGTATTCGCGATCGACAGGCGAGATGCGCGCGAGTTGCTCGGCTAGCGCGACAGTCGACTTGAGTGATTCATCGTCGATCTCGTTTGTCGAAGCGGCGCCACGTTTGTTGCCGATCCAGACCGTAATGCCAACATTCACGTTTTCGCGTGCGCCGCTTGTGGTGAAGGCGTTGGAAGCGAACCGCAGGTGGCCATAGTTTTCACTGCCAACGCCCACCACTGCATCGTCGGCTTTCACGTAGCTCAGGAGCTTTTCACAGATTGTGCGTGCCTCGTTTTCAGTGAGCAGCATGGAGCGTTCTCCTCTTTCGTGTTATAGGACCAATAGGTCTTATAGGACGTATAGGTCCTATGACTTTCGCGCTGTGTTCAGCACATTCACCTGTCTAAATCGAGCGACCGGGCAGCCATGGCTGACGGCGTTCGATTGGCCCGGCTCGCCCTTGCCATCATTGAAACTGCCGCCGAGTTCGTAAGTCGCTTGTCCGCCAAGGCCGTCGCACGAATTCCAGAAGTCTGTAGTTCGCGATTGATAAGCAACGTCGCGCAACATCTCGCCGCGTTTTCCATTCTTAATTTCCCAGAAGACCTGGCCGCCAAACTGGAAGTTGTAACGCTGCTGATCGATCGAATAACTTCCATCGCCGTAGATCAGGATGCCTTTCTCGACACTGGCAATCAGATCATCAAGAGATGTGTTGTCCGGACCTGGTTGCAGCGACACGTTGGGCATGCGTGGGAACGAGACGCTGCCCCAACTATCACCGTGATTGCATCCGTACGACTTTTTCTGACCCGTCATCGCCGCCAGATCACGCGTGGTTTGCCAGTCAACAAACAGGCCGTCTTTGATCAGGTGCCACCGCTGACCGGGAACACCCTCGTCGTCGTAACCAACAGTAGCCAGACCGGTGGGCTGCGTTCGGTCGGCAACAAAATTCACCATCTTCGAAGCGAACTGCAGCTTGCCGATCTTGTCGGGAGTGAGAAAACTCGTACCCGCATAGTTCGCTTCCATCCAGAGGGAACGGTCGAGTTCTGTCGGGTGGCCCACTGATTCATGAATCGTCAGCCACAGATGAGACGGATGCAGCACCAGATCGTATTTACCGGGCTCGACCGCTTTAGCGCTGAGCTTCATGACAGCTTCTTCGCCGGCCTGTTGTGCTTCTCTTTTCCAGTCGTGCTTCAGGATGTATTCGTAACCCATTCCCTGCGGTCCGCCGAGCGCACTGCGCGTCTGGAAGTCGCCGTTGGCCCGGTTCACGGCAGTCACAGTAAAACTCGGATTGGCGCGAATGATGTACTGTTCGATGCGTGAGCCATCCGTTGAAGCATAAAACTTCTGCTCATTCACAAATCCCATAAACGAGTTGACGAAGCTGACGCCTTTGGTCTTCATTGCCGACTCGTTTAGCGACAAGAGAAACTGAATCTTGTCGTCAATTGAAACTTCGAACGGATCTTTTTCGAAGGCGCTCTTCCAGGTTGTCACTACCTTATCAACCGGAACAAGCGAGATGCGCTTCCGCTGGTAGGCTGAATTCGCCTTTGCGATGTCGACGGCTTGTTGCGTGATGCGCTTGACGTCGTCTGCCGTGACGCTGCGGCTCGACGCAAATCCCCACGTGCCCTTGTAAAGCACGCGCACGCCGAATCCGAAATTCTGACCGCGCGAAACGTTTTGCACCTGCTGCTCGCGTGTCGCGATCGACTCGGTGCGATAGCGATTGATGCGAATGTCAGCGTAAGTGACGCCGAGTTTGCGAGCGGTGCTGAGCGCGACGTCGGCGAGCGCGTTCTTATCAACGCCGTTCGCGGCAGCTTCTTCCGCGGCAGTGACGTTTGTAATCCAGGAGGGCAGGGAAGAGAGCGATATAGCCCCGGCCGCAACCCCGGCCGTCTTCAGAAAGTCACGACGAGAGGTGGTCATAGTAACGCCTCACTCGGATGCTGGAATTAAAGGACGGCGATGATCTAACGCGGCGGAGTGTGAAAAGTCAACGATTTCTTGTCCACAGATTACGCAGATAATAGCAACAATCTGCGAATCTTTGAATAAAGAATCAAAATTTTGGACACTGGCGATTTAAAATCTTCCCCAGCCCGTTCGAATTCGCTTAGGCGGACCGGCTACGATGCCTTGGGCCAACTTTAGTTGAGCCATCATGCGAATTTCTGATCTTTCGAATTGGGCGGCGAGGTTTACGGCACGATCGAAATCGCACCATGCGAAATACGCGGCGTTTGTTGAAAGCCAGTTCAGGAGTTCTCCAAGTTTGCCAGTGGCCGACATGTTCCACTCACCGTCACGCATATAGTGCGTGTCGAAGCCGTCGAGTTTGACTGCGGCTTCGACGAGTTCATTCAGCTTTGGCATCTGCGACTCCATCATGGTGAACCCTCGATCGCTCTTTTCCATGCAGTAAAGCACAGCCACACCAACGAGCTTATGCGTTCGCTCTCTTCCATGTTTTTGCGTTTCAGCCATTTCAGTAAGCTGCTCGAGTAGCTTTAATGCGAGAGCTCGATTATTTGTGCCCACTCGAACGGCAGTGTCTACTAAAAAATTGGTGCGCTCTCGTATGTCAGTAAGCGTCGCGATTTGTCTTTGTATTTCCTCGATCTGTGCTTCACTCAACGTAGCTGCATCTTTGGCACGCTCAATCGCTTCAAGCATGCGCTGTTTGTCCGCGGGAGGCCCGACAAATGCAGCCGCTATTTTTTCGCCTCGTTCCAGGTCTCCGGTAGTACGAGCCAGATTGAATGCGCGCCAGGAAATTGTCGGTTTGAACGAAGGGTTCTTTTCGGCCAGTTGAAAAAGCCCATCAAAATCGCCGGCTTGAGCAAGTTCGTCAATCTCCGCATAAACTTCAGCCGACCAACCGCCCTCGGAGACTGAGATCAGGGGCTGTAATTTGGCGCCACGTCCCATTAGCGGTGCTAATTGATTACAGAGGTAAATTGAGTCTGACTCCTCGGAGTGTTCCTGACCACACTTCAACGATCGCGTGGTCGTGATTAAAAAATTGGTAAGTTCTCCATAGGTGGTCTCGTCCGCGAGTGGTGGAGTGATTCGAGCCAGATTATGAATGAAGTAAATCAGGCGGTAGTTCTCGGTTAGTTTCGTCTTGCGAAGTTTGCCGATGATTTCGTTGTGAAGTGTCACTCCCTGTTTTCGATGCTTTCGCAGCAGCGGCCGAAGAAGAGTCAAGATTTCATCGGAAAACCCCTGGGCGAGCGAGACGCGAGCGAGTTTGAGCGCGATGTCCGGGTTGGTAGCGACGACTTGTTTGGCCAGTCGCAATGCAATCGCGTGCTCTTTTTCCCGAACAGGCAGTTGCATTTGTTCATACGGCGGTTCAGTGGTTTTGAGAAAGTCAAAAGCGAACTCCGGATCGTATTTAGCGATCCGGTCGATGGTGTCGGTGCGCAGTTGCAGAAAAACCATGAAAGTGCGTTCGTCTGCTGAGGTGCTGCCTTCAACCGGTTGCCATCCCAATCTGATGTCCTGTCCAACCGAAACAAAGAGTGCACGAGCGCGGTTTTCGTCGTGAGGCCACAGCGACCAGGCGATGTTTGACCCGATGCGGGCGCGATTTTCCGCTGATTGTAGTGTGCTGATCTGGGTTGATAATGACTCAAGCAGATCGTACGCCTTTTGTTTTAAGGCGGTATCGCCGGCTTGAGCGAATGAGAATGCCGGATTGAGGAAGAGTACTGCGGCTAGGATCAGGACTTTACGGCGGATCATCAACCCTCCCCAAAGAAATCCGTCTTCATCCGTCTAAATCTGTGGCCGTATGCGACCCATCATGATTGAATCAACGAACTCGCCGTTGCGAAAAGCATGCTGTCGCAGCTTTCCTTCAACTTCGAATCCGAAACGTTCATAGAGATGTATGGCTGGCTCGTTGTCTGCGTAGACTTCGAGCTCGAGTCGTGTGAGGTTTAGCCAGTTGTCTGCGAGATCCACGATCGCGCGCATGAGTTCTTTGCCAACGCCTTTGCCTTGCCAGTCCTCATGTACGCTGATCCCAATTGCGCCGGCATGTCTCCGGCGCGGACGGTTTGGAAACGTGTCGATACTAGCCATCCCGACGACTCGCCCTTCGATTATGCCGACCAGGTTGTAAATGCTCTCCGTGTTTTCACACAGTCGTTTACGCCAGTACCCACGGGACGGATATGGTAGCTGCAACGTACCGGAGTAGACCTTCGAGGCGGTGAACATCTCGTAGACGGCGTCGCAGTCGTCCGCCTCAGCACGACGGATTGTTAGACTATCGATCGACAATGTTTGTTCCTTTTTCTAAAGGGGACGCGGTGACGATTTAGGTTGAACGACAGTCTTGTTGCGGCTCAGCATCCACCAGTAGAGCCAGATGATGATGCCAACGAATAAGAGTACGCCAAGCCATGGTCCAAGGAAAAAGTCTTCCGGCACGAGGCCAATCGGTGCGTCTTTTGACGTGCCGACGATGAGGCCGGCGTTGAGGACTCCCCAGAGACTCTCGCCCACAATCAGTCCCGACGCGACGAGGGTACCGAGACGTTCGGCACGATCGGGATTTGCAGATGCCTGAGCACGTTTACCGTACCAATGCGAGATCACGGCGCCAACAACGACCGCAAAAGTCGCTGACATCGGTAGATAAATACCAATGCCAACAGCAAGTGGGGGAATGCGCAACTTGTTGAGCGCGCCCAGAGCTGTATCGAGCAGAATTAGACCAACACCGACGAGCGCCCCAATGCCGAGCATTTTCCAATTGAGACTGCCGCCAATTACGCCCTGTGCGAGTGCTGAGATCAACGTGGCCTGAGGGGCAGGCAGTGGGTTTGGCGCAACGACGCCGACGTTCGCAGCTCCCGCGAAACCGTAAGCGGTCGCAAGTAGATTGAGTACAAACGGAATAACAGCCGCGCCTGCCGCAACCCCGACGATCAGCGCGATCTGCTGGCGCATTGGCGAAGCGCCGACGAGTTGACCAGTCTTTAAATCCTGCAGGTTATCATTTGAAATGGTCGCGCAAGCGAACACGATTGCTGTGATAAAGAGTGCAAATGCAACCAGCGCCGGTTGAGTCGTAGTCGTAGGTGAAACCGCAAGAATAAGTATTGAAGCGCAAATTACGATCGACAAAATACCAACACCCGAGATCGGGCTGTTGGACGCGCCGATGAGTCCGGCCATATAACCGCAGATTCCTGCGATCAGAAAACCGACGAGCAGCACAAACGGTACCGCAATGAGTGTAAGAGTCAACGCATTCGGCTCAAGCACGGTCGATTGCACAAACGTAAAGGCGAGCCAGCCTGTAATCACGAGACATACTACCGTCAGACCGAGAATCCATCCCGGCGAGAGATCGCGATCAAGATCGTCTTTTATTTCTTTTGAACGAGAGCTTGCGAGCGTACTAACGAGTCCGCCCACGACTGGTTTCGCAAGTCTCGCGAGCGTGTAGATCGCTGCAATTGCAATCGCCCCGGCCCCGATGAAGCGCACCTGTGTGCGCCAGATTCCAATCGTGTGGGCGCCCAGTGCCACTCCTTCTGCCGGCGGCTGTAGTGACGTCAACCAGGGCACGGCGATGGCCCATGCGATGATGAGTCCGGTCAACATAGCCATACCAACTGATAATCCGACGAGATGTCCGGCGCCGACGAGCGCGAGTGAGAACGCCACGTCATAGCCACTTGATGCACTTGTGCCAAGTCGAAAGAAACCTGTGACTGAAGCCGAAGCAATGCGCGTGGCAGTCAAGATCGCCAAACCGGCTGAAGCAGTAGCGCCGAGAATCACGGCGATGAGACCTTCTTTTGCTTCGCCACCCTCGTCTTTTGTCTCACCACGAGTGCCGGAACCGACCTTGAGAACCTCAGCCGCAGCGACGCCTTCGGGATAAGGCAGATCGGAATTTGTCACGAGCGCGCGCCGCAGTGGAATCGTAAACAAAACGCCGAGCACGCCGCCGCTGAGACAGATCAGAAACGATTGCCAGAACGGAAACCCGGTCCACCAGCCGACGATCACGAGGCCGGGCAACACAAAGATGATCGCGGAAAGCGTACCGGCAGCAGACGCGACTGTCTGAACGATGTTGTTCTCGAGTATTGAAGAGTCCTTCACCACGCTCAGAATGGCCATCGAGATGACGGCCGCTGGAATTGACGACGCGAAAGTAAGGCCGACCTTGAGTCCGAGGTAGACGTTGGCGGCGGTGAAGATCGTCGTAATGAGCGCGCCCAGAATCAGGCCGCGTATGGTCAGTTCTTTTGGTTTCATATTTGAAGGTTTCCGACTTTCGAAGTTTTGTGTTGCTTATGGAGCCCGCATAGCCTGCGAAGCAGGCGGAAGCATAAAGCCTGGGGCGTAAGCCCCAGGACAAAAGCACAAACAAAATGTTCTAGCCCGCGAATGCGGGCGACAGAACGATCGCTGCAATATTAAACGATAACGGCCAACGAACTGCCGCCCATTTCATGGGCTCGCAAATTCAATTTAATTATGATCCTGGGGCTTTGCGCCCCAGGCTTTATGCTTTCGCCTGCTTCGCAGGCTTAGATCTCACTTGTGCAAAACTCATCAGACTCCGCAATCTCGAACGAGATCCTATGGCTCTTTACGCTTTTGTAACCAGACGTAAACGCAAGCACATATCCCCGCCACTAAACCGCCAATCAGCGCGCCGGTCAACATTTTTTCTCCTCCATCTCAGGATCCTTTTCTGACCACGGTGATCTTTATTCCTGATGGATACTGCTTTGAGTGGTGCACCTCATTATGGGCGACGACACCTTTCGATTCATCGTAATTCCGTCCCCCCGTATTAAGGTTTCGATCGAAACGAGGGAAGTTGCTACTTGATATTTCGATCCGGATTCGATGTCCGGCTTCAAAGTAATTGCTGGTGACCATCGGCTGCAGCGTGACTTTATACACCTTGCCGGGCTCCATCCAGACATTTGGTTTGTCGTATCCGTTGCGATAACGCATTCGCTGGATCGTCTCGTCGAGATTGAAAGCACGGCCGTCCGGGTAGACGTCGATCAGTTTGACAGTGAAATCCGTATCCTTTGCGTCTGAAGACACATAAAGCGTGACTTCAATTGGCCCGCTGAGTTCGAGACCTTCTCGCAATGGTTCGGTTGAATAGACGAGGATATCCGGTCTCGTTTCGTTCTTGCGTTGATCGAAAGAGCCCGCTGTGATTGCGTTTCCAGTGCAGCAAACATTGCCACCCAGCGAGGGCACTGGATTCATTGGGTCGTAATCAAACTTGTCAGAATTGTTTGTTGCCGGCGCCACATCGGTTAACAGGCCATCGCCGCTCGACGTGTTTGCCTTACCACCACTCGAAAGGAAAAGACTGAGCGACTGTGCTCCAGCAGGCGGCCACGTATCAGACGTCTGCCACTTGTTGATGCCCATCGTGTAATAACGGACACGCGGCATTTTCGCGAGAATCCCGTTGCTCTCGCCTTTGAGGAAGTGATCGAACCAGCCGTAGGTCAACTCGTCGTAGTTCAAACGCGCATCACCAACGCTCCGTTCTCCAACAATCGTGTTTTCCGTAGCACGCTTAAAGGCGCAGTGAAGTGTCGGTGCGATGACTGCGTACTGCTGGTTGGCGATCTCCGGTGACGCAGTCTTGCGTACATGGTTGAACGCGGCCAGGTTTGGACCAATTGAAACGTCGTACCACGACATGAACCAGAATCCCGGAATATTGATCCGCATGTTGTCGTGCCACAAGCCGCCTTTGTACCAGGCCGGATCGTTCGGTTCGCGTTGAATCATCGCGCCGCCCGTGTCTACCGGCATGCGATCCGCGAAGATGCCACGTGGTCCACCAGCCGCTTCCATAATGTCTTTGACGGGAAGATGACGAAGCGCTTTGGACCAATCCACAGGTGGTAACTGAGCGGCGAGATCGAACGCCTTCGCCGCACGAACCAAGTCTTCCTGCGAAGTGTCCGGCGCAAACATTGGACGCACCTGGTTCTGCTGACCATAGAGCCACGCGATGAACAACATCTGCACGGCACCGCCGCGATACCAGTTGCCTTGTTCAAAGTACGGAGCCACACGTCCGACGCCGGCGCCGAAGCCCTGCGGGATCATCGTCGTATATGCAGGATTACCCTGAGCGGCCACCGCGAGCTGCCATTCTGCGGTTGATGAGCAGCCGATAGTGCCGACCTTGCCATTGGACCATGGCTGTTTTGAGATCCACGCGAATTCGTCGACGCCGTCTGTGAGTGGTGGACCAAGGATGTCGTAGTTGCCTTCCGAGAAGAAGCGGCCGCGTTCGTTCATCGTGACGTAGGCGTAGCCGCGCTTCACTGCTTCGAGCTCGGTCAAGAGATCGCGCGGCGCACCGTTGCGAACGTCCCAGTAATTGAAGTTGTAGGGAGTGCGCACGAAGATCGTTGGATACTTCTTTGATGTGTCTTTCGGCCGGTAGACGTCCGTCGCGATTCGCTTGCCGTCGCGCATGGGGATCATCAGTTTGCGTTCGACGACCGCGATCGACTGTAGCTCATTCTCGATCGCTCGGCGCCGTTCGAGCATTTCCGGCGTAACTGGGGGACGTCCTTGTGAGTGAACCGTCTCATTACCCGGAAATTGAACGATGAAGCAGAAGGCGAGTATCGCCGCCAGTGTCAGAGTCAGGAACGACTTCATGCGCATGCGTGCGCTCCTTTCGGTCATCCGTTGTGCAGCTTTTCTAACAGCGCACGTTCTTTATCACTGTTGAGCCCAGCTTTCAATGGTTCATTTGCGTGATGTGTTTGATACCACGAGAGTGTATCCCTGATGGTGTCAGTAAGCGGACGAAAAGTTAGCCCTTCAGCGATTGCTTTCTGAGGGTTGATGAACATGAAGCCTTTGAGGTGCGGGGCGGCTTCTTCCGGCAGCCACAGCGGCATATCACTCCACGCTGCGACCTGTTGCTGCAACAGAAGCTCTTCGCTGGCCCAGGTAAAGTGAGCGTCGCTCTGACTTGCGTTTTTGCATTCGTCGAGCAGGCCTTGCATGGTTAGAGTGTTAGGTCTTCCATGAGTATTGTAGGCGCCCGCGGCGTTTCGCTCGATCATCTCGATAGTCCACTCCGCCAGGTCGCGAGCATCGATGAACTGAATAAAACGTTCCGGACGACCTGGCGCTAAAACTTCGCCGCCTGCGGCGACACGGACGACCCAGTAAGTAAACCGGTCAGTGTAATCGTATGGACCAACGATCAGACCCGGACGAAGTATTAGCACACGGTTTGGCATGACTTCTTCAGCCGCTCGTTCGCAAAGTGCTTTTAACCCGCCATACAAGGCTCCGTACGCAGGTTGTCCTTTTGTATCGATGGCGTTTGCCTGATTCAGTTGTTCGTCGGTCAGCGTGGCGAGCGGATAGTCTTCAGCTATGTCGGGAACACTGACATCTGCATACGCATTCTGACTCGAAATAAAAACGTACCGGTTTACTGAGTCAGAGAGGCTTTCGGCGGCGGCGCGAACGGCGCTCGGCAGGTGACCACACGTATCGACGACTGCATCCCAGCGACGACCCTTAAGCTTATGAAGCTCGGTGTGGCGATCTCCCTCGATCGTTTCCACGTCTGCCTGGATTGACTGATTACCGCGATTGAAGAGCGTGACTTCATGACTGCGAGCGAGCGCTGCCGTGACCAGATGCCGGCCGAGAAACCGAGTGCCGCCGATGATCAGTAGCTTCATAATCGTTATCGCTCAAGCCACAAGACGTGCAGTTCGTCATCTTCATAACTGCGAAGAGTCGCACGCTTGTTCTTCAACCGAGTCGAGACATTGTACAGGTTGCTATGCTAACGTCGAAACATTAGACCATGTGATAGATCTGCTCGACCGTTACCATAACGACCTCCTCGGAGAGAGCCTCAGTCGCCGCGCGTTTCAACTGACCAACGTATCCGGCAACTAGAGCAAAGTCGGTCGAAAGAGCCAGCGAGATATCTGAATAGATCAGATTGACTTGATCCGGAATGCGTTTTCCGAAATGAGACAAATAGCTGCCTTCAAGGCCGCGCACGATCGTACAGCCACCTAATGCGTAGGTGAATTCTTCTTCGAATGATCGCAACAGGTTGTCGTATTCAATTAGATGAGGATCGGGAAGATAAACTTCAACTCTTACTCGCTCGAGCAGTGGCAAGGAACCGCTCCTTTCGTTCTGAAAACTTTTTCATTCTCTCTCTGACTTCTTCTTTCGTGAGTATCGCGCGGAGAGGGCGCTCTACTGAAGTTTTCGTCGTGTTTGTCTTGTCTTTCTTCATGCCTGAATTATCTATGGAAAAGTCATTCTGTCAACCAGATTGTAACTTTATCACTCTCATGTAGACGCAGCCTTTTATCGCAATGACAACCGAGAGCTTGAGTCCTTCGTTCTGAAGCGCGTTTGATAAGCTCGACACGATTCATGGCGAGCGGGATCTCGCGGTTCTGCATGAACCAGCGCCAGATGTTGCCGGTGCGGGAGTTTTCGGCGCTGAGGAGGATGATGCCGACGTTGATGCCGATCACGTCAGTGTCGGTCCAGCCCGTCTTGGGGTTAAAGGCGTCGACGAAGCCGTACTTGCCGTAGATCTTATCGCCGTACTTGTTGTGCATCGCTTGTAATGCTTGAGTTGCAAGTTCGGGAGTGAACATCAGAGAGCCGCCGGCGGCGGAAGGGACGAGTGTGCCGTCGATGTCGGGGTCGCGTGGTGGACCACCCCAGGCGAGATAGCCTTTCGCGCTGTCGGATGCGGTGATGCCCCACATGTCTGGTCCAAAAGCGGGGAAGTCGTGCCTAAGGTTTATGCAGAATGCGCGATGGGCCAGAGTTGCAGCGACGGAGTTTTGGAAATAGTCGATGCGATCGCCTCTAGCTTCGCGCCGGTTGCGAAAGTCGACCCAGGCATGCGAGTACTGATGCATAAACAATGGCACGCCGATGCTTGTGAAATAACTGTGACCTTCGTAGCGATAACGATCGCGCCACAACGCGTACCACGACTCCGGTGAAATGGGATAAGTCGGTGAACCAATAGCGAGCAGGTAAAGGATCAGGTTTTCACTGTAGGTGTCCCAACGCGCGCGCAGAAAGCCTGACTCAGGCTTCCAGCCATGTGACAGGAGATGCGGATGGCCATTGAGCATCCAGCGGAAGTCAACACGTTGGTAGATTCTGCTCGCCAGTCGCACTATTTCTGCATCGTCACGAAAACACTGTCGTACTGTGAGAACACCACCCAGCAGCAAAGCCGTATCAATTGAAGAGACTTCGCTGTTCCAACGTCGCTCACCAGACTTCGCATCGAGCCAGTGATAATACCAGCCGCGCTGCTGGTAGGCGCGCGCGTCGAAGAAGCGCAAGGTGTTGAGCGCGCGTTCGCGAGCCTGCGATTTGTCTATCCAGTTTTGCTCGGAAGCGATGCAGAGCGAAGTCAGACCAAACCCGGTGGCTGCAATACTGGCGACGTTCTGATGACTGGCGGCCAGAGGCTTGCCATCCATGCGCGCGCGATCAGGCACGAGTCCCGTGTTTGGATCAGCTTGTTCCCAGAAGTATTGAAACGAGCGACGCTGTAGATCATCGAGGAATTGCGCCTCAACACTTGCGCAAAGCAGAAATAGCCACAAAAAGGCACATAAAGCACAAAAAAAGTGTTTTGTTGCTTGTGCGCCATTATTGGGCTTGAACATCAATTTGCAGTTACTTCAAATTTTGCTTCGATCACGTCCGCCGAATTGGCGCCAACCATTACGCGGAACTCGCCAGGTTCGACGACGTAGCGCATCTCACGATTCCAGAATCCGAGATGCTCGGGGCCTAAGACAAACTCGACGCGGCGCTTTTCACCAGGTTGCAGAGTCAGGCGCTGAAATCCTTTCAACTCCTTGACTGGTCTGGTCATCGTTGCTACGGGATCACGGATGTAGAGTTGGACCACTTCATCTCCCGCCCGACGCCCGGTATTTTCGACCTCGACCGTCACGGTGACTTTTCCACTCGCACTGATCTTCTGCGCACTGAGTTGCAGATTTGAGATCTTGAACGTGGTATAGCTCAGGCCATATCCAAAAGGATAGAGCGGCGTCCAGGGCCAGTCATAGTATTTTGAGGTATACCGGTTCTCAGCTTCAGGTGGTCGACCTGTGTTCATGTGGTTGTAGTAGATCGGAACCTGACCGACAGTGCGAGGGAACGTCACCGGAAGTTTTGCACCGGGATTCACGTCACCAAACAAGATGTCAGCGATGGCATTGCCCGACTCGGTGCCGCCCATCCATGACTCGAGAATCGCAGGAGCATTGTTCACGATCCAACCGATCGAAAGCGGACGGCCATTCACCAATACAACAATCGTCGGTTTTCCCGTAGCGTGAATTGCCTGGACCAACTCCATCTGCCGTCCGGGAAGATCGAGCGAGGCTCGCGAAGCGGCTTCGCCGACCATGTCGTGTGTTTCGCCCGCAAAGAGAATTGCGAAATCCGCTTGCTTTGCGATATTTACCGCTTCCTGAATACCGGCAGTCGAATCGTCTTTGACATCGCAGCCTTTTGCGTAAAGAACCATCGTTTGCGGCGATACCTTGGCCTTGATTCCAGCGAGTGGTGTGACGGTATTTTCTTCCTTGCCGTCACCCGCCCACCAGCCGAGCGGTGCTCGGCGGTCATCTGCGAGTGGTCCAATAACGGCAACTGATCTGATGTTCTTATTCAGCGGCAAAGTTTCACGCTCATTCTTCAGTAAGACCATCGAGCGACCGGCAATCTCACGAGCGAGACGAATACTCTCCGGACGCAGCAAAGCATTCGGCTCACGTGCCTCGTCGGTGTAGGGACGATCAAAGAGCCCGAGACGAAACTTGATCCGCAGAATTCTTCGCACTGCCTCGTCGATCGTTGTTTGTGTAATCTTGTTCTGTTTTAGAAGTTGCGGGCCAAACTGGTTATAGCTGCGGCTCACCATCTCCATCTCGACACCGGCATTGAGCGCTAACGCCGCTGCTTGTTCTTCGTTTCCGGCGACGCCGTGATTGATCAGCTCCTTGACAGAGGTGTAATCGCTGACTACGAAGCCGTCAAACTTCCATTCCTGTCGCAGCACCTTTGTCAACGTAAACTCATTCGAAGTTGCCGGCACTCCGTTGATTGCGTTGAATGAGCTCATCAGCGTTCCCACGCCTGCATCAACTGCGGCCTTGAACGGCGGGAAGTAGATTTCGCGCAAAGTGTTTTCGGAAAGATCGGTGGTGTTGTAGTCGCGACCGCCTTCTGCGTCGCCGTAAGCGACCCAATGTTTAGCACAAGCGAGTACCTTATCTGGCGCGCCGTAGTCGTCCCCCTGGAACCCGCGCACGCGCGCTCGCGCGAATGCTGCGCCGAGGTACGGATCTTCACCTGCACCTTCCGTGATTCGTCCCCAACGCGGATCGCGTGCGATGTCGACCATCGGAGCGAAGGTCCAACGCAATCCGACGTTATTTGCTTCCTGTGCCGCAACCGCAGCCGAGCGCTCGGCTAGTGCGGGATCCCAACTACTCGCTTCACCAAGTGGGATTGGAAAGATCGTGCGATAGCCGTGAATCACGTCAAAGCCAAACAGAACTGGGATCTTCAACCGCGACTCATTCATTGCGACGCGCTGAACCTGGTTGGTGCGCTGTGCGCCACGAACGTTGAGCGTCGAACCGAGCAGACCTTTGCGAATCAGGTCGAGATGTTCCGGACGAAAGTTGCCAGCGCCTTCGCCATCGAGTTGCTGAAGCTGGCCTAGCTTTTCTTCGAGTGTCATCCGTGCAAGCAGCGCATTGACTCGCTGCTCGACGTCTTGGGGCCGCTGACTGTGTGAAGTTGGAAGAAGAAAGCAGCTAAACAGAGCCAGCAGTAGAAGTGTGAATTTGAATGTTTTTAAAGTCATTCCAAGAGTTGTTCCCGCAAAGGCGCAAAGGTGCAAAGAAAGAATTCAGTTCAAACTTTGCAGCCTTCGCGCCTTTGCGTGAGAACTGTTTTAGAAATTAAACCGAGCCTGGAATTCTACTACACGCCCCGCCAACGCGTTTCGCGCGCGCCCGAAGTCCGGACTATCAACATTCGGAGCGAAGAAGCCAAACGGCGCGAGATTCAAGTTGTTAAAGATGTTGAAGAAGTTTGCCTTGACTTCCAAATTCGCTGCTTCACCGAGAAACGCAGGCATCCCGGTTCGCTTGCCGAGACTCATATCTACCGCAAAGTATTTTGGACCACGGAACGAATTGCGACCGATGCCGGGCAATAATAATCCGTTTGGATTATTCGGATCGAAGTAGAGAAGCCCGCCACCCGGGAAGTTTCCGCCCGGTCTGATAAAGGCATCATTGCTGGTGTCTTCAAGTGCACCGCCAAAATATCGCGGTGGTCGAGACGGACAGACAAAGTTATTGGAATTTGCCGAACGCACGCACTGTCCGGTATGCGGTGTCCATGGGAAACCGGTATGTGCCGATAAGATGCCGTCGATCTGCCAGCCACCGAGCGCTTTGCCAACGAAATCGCGTCGATTGCGGAAGATCGGCAAATCCCATAGACCAGAAATGTTCAGGTTATGTCGCACATCAAAATCGGATGGGCCACGTTCCTGACGCAGGTCTTGTGGAAACGTCTGATTGGTTTCTGCACCTGGACCTTCATTCGAAAGAGTATCGATACTCTTGGCCCATCGATAGAGAATGTCGAACTGAAAACCGCGTGCGAAGCGACGTGTCAGACGTGCATTCAACGCGTTGTAGTTTGAATTCACGTCGGGTGTCGGAATGAATACCGCAAAGGCGAAGAAGTTTGCCGGAATTACCGGTTGCACTAAGTTTTGATTAACCAGACGAATCAACTTGTGACTCGAGCTTCCCTGATAACCAACGGTGCCGACGAGACTGAACGGCAGCTTGTACTGAAAATCCAATGAATAAGCGTAGACGTAGGCCGTCGGAACATCAGGAAGCGTGCCATAGATTTCGACGGTTCGATTCGGAGGAGTGCCTGTCACGGGATCGATCCCCACTGCGAGCGCTGGGTTTGCAGGGTAACTGAAAGGAGAAGTGCTACTTCCCAGCGCGTAAAGAATCTGCCCGTCGGCGAATGGAGAACCAAAGCCGTCAAGTGGTTGGCCGGCAGTGCCGCAGCAAATCGCATAACGAGCGAAAAACGGTGGATTGCCGCGTGTGTTGGAGAAAACTACTTCCGGGGTGCGGTTGTAGTAGATTCCGGCTCCGCCCCGAATGACGAGTTTCTCTTCGAGGTTGTAGTACCTCGGGCTGTAGGCAAATCCGAAGCGTGGCGCAAAGTTATTTTTGTCCGCATTGTAGAGTTGGCTCGTCGGTTCAACTCTTGAACCAACTAAATCGCCGTTTGGTCCAAAAATGAAATTAGCGACCTTGTCGTCCTGCTCTTTCAAGACTCCGAAGTATTCATATCGAAGACCCAGAGTCAACGTCAGATTTGGTCGCGCTTTCCACTCGTCACCAAAGAAGAAACCGTAACTGTTAGAGCGGAAATGGCGTTGTGCATCAGCTGGTCCACCCGTCACGGGATCCGCGTTGATCTGATAGAAAAGCGGCGCATCGTTTGCGAAGTTGAAGAGACTTGCAAAGGTATACAACGGACGGGACGCACCGTTGAGGTTGTTGTCGTTGAACTCACGTCGAAACTCGCCGCCGAATTTCAAGCCATGATTGCCGTGCACCTTGCTTACAACGTCGCGAAATTCCATCGTCTTCTCAGAGAACACGCCGGGCGTTGTTTCAGCCTGGTTGGCGCCGAAGCGAATGCGGCCGTCGCGCAATAAGCTCTCTATTTCCACACGCGGTATGCCAAAGTTCGTGTTGCTGGAGGACTCAAGCTCGTTGAAAGCGAATTTGGTTAAATTAAACCGCGCTTCATTCAGCAGTGTCGGAGAAAACGTGCGGTTGTAAAGCACTGTGAAGGCTGTGTTATGTGGCTGGGTGGTAATGTCGCCTTGCGGCCGGGCCCCGTTCCCCGAGTCACTACCAACGAAGAACCCGCGCGTGAGATACGTACTGAACGTCAACTGATTGAGTGAGTTTGGTAAAACGTCGAAACGTGCATTGTATTGCTTGGGCTTGTTGGTTGTAGGCCCAGCGATGATCACCTTCTGAATGTCGGGTATTCCATCGAGTCCGCCTCCCCCCAGGTTTGAAAACGGCTGGTATTGGCCCAACGAACCACTAATCGATCCGATATCGAGTCCGCCACCAACTACCTGACACGGAATGCCACCATTAAGATCGCTGCACAAAGGCGTCAGCACGGAGCTTATGCGCGGTTGAATACCGTCGCTGGCCAATATCCTGGCACTGACTCCTCCGGGCCGTGCATTGATGACGGCTTGCCGGAACTGCGGTGTCTCGACGTAAGTAGTCGTGGGCGTGGTTGAGTTTTCACGGAGCGCCTCGTAAGACAGAAAGAAGAACGCTCGGTCCCGAAGATTGTAGGTCGCTGGACCACTACCTTCACCGAAGCGTGGCAGAATGACTGGACCACCGAGACTGCCACCAAACTGCCTGAAGAAACGTTCGACTCTTTCCGTACGGCCACGACCAAAATCATTTGGATATTTATTGAATGCATTAAGCTTCGGACTGTCGTACTTGAGGAAGGCGCTGCCGTGGAAATCGTTGGTCCCATTCTGTGAGACAACTTTGATCTGTGCGCCGGAATTTCGTCCGTCTTCCGCCGAGTATGTTGTAGACGAAACCTGAATCTCCTTCACAGATTCCTGGTTTGGTGTTACGACAGCGGCGCCACCATGACTGAGACTGTTGACGCTCACGCCGTCGATCTGAAAATTGTTTGCGGAGACGCGTTGGCCGTTGGCACTGATCTGCGGCTGGTTCTCCGCCTGGAAGATCGAATTACTCGAACCTCCGGGTCCAGGAGAATTCGGAAGCGCCTGCGAATTTCCGTTCGCCGACCGCGACGAGTCACCAAAGATACCCGGAGTCAGCCGGATCAACTCATACGGATCGCGACCGGCTTGCGGCAGTCGCTTCACCTCAGTGGTCGTGATTCCTTTCGCGACGTTTGCGTTCTCAGTTTGCAGCTCTACAGCAGACTCGTCGCTGATGACCACCGTGGCTGTGATCTCCCCGATCTCGAGGATCACATCCATGCCCTGAATAACCTCCGCGCTCACGGCAAGGTTTTCCGCGACGCTTTTCTTGTAACCAGTCTTCTCAACCGTTAACTCGTATCTTCCCGGAGCCAGGCCAGTAATGCGATAGAAGCCCTCCTGATTGGATGTAGCTTCCTGAGTCTTGCCGGTTTCCGCATCTTTCAGAACAACCTTCGCGTCGGGTACGAGTGCACCCGCGGAATCGGAGATCGTGCCTTGGACGCCCGCCCGGAACTGAGCCTGAGCTGTCATCATTGCGCACAAAATAAAAATACCGCACAAAAACGTGCGGACGAGACTGGAGATAGTTCGCGACATTGCAAGGCCCCCTCCCAGAGGCCAAAATTTTCCGTGCAAGCTTTCGCAAAGAGTCGGGGGAAATGAACGTCGGGGGAGACGGTAAAGCTGAACCTGGACCATGCGAACAGTACAACGGCAGAGCCATTTTGTTTGTGCTCACCCTTTCACAAAAGTATTCTTTTTGTTGCGAGGATTTGACGGCGCGTTGACACTTCCGAAAAATCGACGTGTTTATGGAGAAAAGTTCAAATTGGGTTCAGCCTTCGGACTCACCATCGCTACAGGCGGGGCAGGTACACGTGTGGAAGATTGGCCTCGAGCAGGGTGGAGATATGTTGGATCGGTTTCGACGAACACTCGAAGTGGGAGAACTCGAGCGCGCCGGGCGATTCCGTTTTGAACGACTGCAGCGACATTTCGTAGTGAGTCGCGGGTTTCTGCGTCACGTGCTCGGGCGATACCTGGAAGCAAAACCGTCGGAGTTGAGGTTCACTTACAACGATTATGGGAAACCGTCGTTGGCAGGCGAGGGCAGTTTGCAGTTCAACATGTCGCATTCGCATGAGATGGCGCTGGTGGCAGTGACACGCGATGCGGCAGTGGGAGTTGATGTCGAGCACATTCGTGCAGACTTTGCGAGTGAGGATATTGCAACCCGTTTCTTTTCACGTCTCGAAGTTGAGACGTTCAGTTCGTTACCGAAGGAAGAAAGAGTTGCGGCGTTCTTTCGCTGCTGGTCGCGGAAGGAAGCTTACATCAAAGCGATTGGCAAAGGATTGTCGCAGCCGCTTGACGGATTTGATGTGACGCTTGCGCCCGCAGACCCGGCAGCGTTGTTGCGAGCAGGTGAAGACGGCATGATGCAGTGGTCGTTAAGTGATCTTGACGTTGGTTCGGATTACGCTTCAGCGCTCGCGGTTGAAGGCACCCCTTCACAGATCTCTTGCTTTCAGTTTGTTGGACAGGATTGACAAGATTGAGCAGGATTCACAGGATTTATCTTGTTAAATCATGCAAATCTTGTAAATCCTGTCAAAGGTTTGACTCTGTATCCGGCTACCAGGGTTAGAATATCACCACCAGTAGCGAAATGAATCACACGCCAACCCACGCAGCGCATACGACAACATCGGCTTCGGCTGCCGTCGATCCGGTTTGTGGTATGAAGGTGGATCCCGATAACGCTGCCGGTTCTTTCGAGTATCAAGGTAAGACTTATTACTTTTGCAGCACGCATTGCCTGCACCGGTTCCGCGAAAATCCCGAAAGCTTCCTGAACCCAGCCCCGCTACAACCGATCGGAATTACGCGACAGCCGAAGCCGATTGCACGTGATCAGAAGTATACCTGCCCGATGCATCCGGAGATCGTCCGCGATGGTCCAGGTAGTTGTCCGATCTGCGGCATGGCGCTTGAACCAGTCACAGTGTCTCTCGAACAGGAAGAGAATCCTGAGCGGATTGACATGACGCGACGGTTTTGGATTTCGGTGATCCTGACGATTCCGGTGTTTGTGCTGGGAATGAGTGACTTGATTCCGGGTCAGCCGCTGCAACAACTGGTGTCGATGCGGGCCCTGCAATGGGTGCAATTAATACTCGCTTCCCCTGTGGTTTTGTGGTGTGGTTGGCCGTTCTTTGTGCGTGCATGGGAATCGATCGTGAATCGCAGTCTGAATATGTTCACGCTGATCGGGCTCGGCGTCGCAGTCGGTTACCTGTTCAGTTTGATTGCCGTTGTCGTGCCATCTGTGTTCCCGCATTCGTTTCGCCATATGGACGGAAATGTGCCGGTCTATTTTGAAGCCGCAGCGGTGATCGTCACACTTGTCTTATTGGGCCAGGTCCTTGAACTGCGCGCGCGCAGTCAAACCGGCAACGCGATTAGAGAACTCCTTGGGCTTGCCCCAAAGACTGCGCGGCGCATCACCGAAAACGGGCAGGAGCAGGATGTTCCACTGGACCAGGTGCGAGTTGGTGATCGTTTGCGGGTTCGTCCCGGTGAAAGGGTGCCGGTTGATGGCGTGGTGCTCGAAGGTTCGAGTGCGGTGGATGAATCGATGATCACGGGTGAGCCGATTCCCGTGGAAAAGGGATCTGGAGATCGGGTTGTTGGTGCGACAATTAACAATACCGGCTCTTTTGTAATGCGTGCCGAGCGCGTCGGTTCCGAAACACTGCTGGCGCAAATTGTTCAGATGGTGGCTGAGGCACAAAGGAGTCGCGCGCCGATACAGCGATTGGCTGATGTTGTTTCCGGTTACTTCGTGCCCGCTGTAGTAATAATTGCCGTACTCACTTTCATCGTCTGGAGTATCTGGGGGCCTGAGCCGCGGATGGCCTACGGACTTGTGAACGCCGTTGCGGTTCTGATCATTGCCTGTCCGTGTGCGCTTGGACTTGCAACACCGATGTCGATCATGGTTGCAACCGGAAAGGCTGCACAGAACGGTGTGCTGTTCAGAAACGCCGAAGCGATCGAAGTGATGCGAAAGGTCGACACCCTTGTGGTAGACAAGACGGGAACGTTGACTGAAGGCAAACCGAAACTAGTGAGCGTCGTTACAAACGGAACCGGTGACGAAAACACACTGTTGCGACTCGCGAGCAGTCTGGAAAAAAGTAGCGAACATCCACTCGCGTCAGCGATCGTCGCAGGCGCGCAAGATCGTGGTATCGAAGTCGCTGATGCCGCTCGTTTCGATTCGATTACCGGGAAGGGTGTCAAGGGAGAGATTGATGGTCACCGGGTTGCTGTCGGCAATCGTTCGTTGCTTGAGGATTTCAAGCTCGATGCTGGTGAACTCGCGGCGAAGGCGGAGACTTTGCGAGCGAACGGTCAGACGATCATGTTCGTGGTCATCGACGAAAAACCGGTGGGGTTGCTCGGCGTTGCCGATCCAATCAAGGAAACTACTCCCGATGCAGTTAAGCAACTTCATGCCGAAGGCATTCGCATCGTGATGCTTACTGGCGACAGTCGCACAACCGCAGAAGCCGTTGCGCGCAAGCTGGGAATTGATGAAGTAGTCGCGGAAGTTTTGCCTAATGAAAAGGTCGAGGTGGTAAAGAAATTTCAGGACGCGGGCCGCATCGTGGCTATGGCCGGTGATGGAATCAACGACGCGCCGGCACTCGCCCTTGCTCACGTCGGCATCGCGATGGGCACGGGCACAGACGTGGCGATGAAAAGTGCTGATGTGACCCTCGTAAAAGGCGACCTACGCGCGATTGTTCGAGCACGAGCATTGAGTCGCGCCACGATGACAAACATCAAACAGAATCTCTTCTTCGCGTTTATCTACAACTCACTTGGTGTCCCCATCGCCGCTGGTATTCTTTACCCGTTTTTCGGGATCCTTTTGAGTCCGATGATCGCTGCGGCAGCGATGAGCTTCAGTTCAGTCTCGGTAATTGGAAACGCCCTGCGCCTTAGACAAAGTTAGCCACAGATGAACACGGATGAAATCGGATTTTTTATCAGCGTAATCCGTGGCTAAATAACTTCTCGCCTGACGCGGTGAACATCACACTGAGCACTTCGTCAGTCACAAAACGTTCATCGAGATCTGAGAGCCGTACTTCGCGATCCGTCCTGCCATTGTTGATATTCACGCCGGCAAGACCATTCCCACCACGATCGAGATTGGTATAGAAATACATCCACTGCCCGCGCAACGCAGCGAGGCGTTCACGATGCCAGAGAAACCGCGACAGACGTTCTAATTGCCGCGACGGATCGATCCGTGAAGCGATGCCGAATTGCTTTAACCGCGGTGTGCCGCGGTTGCGACTTGATGCAGTTGCCAGTCCCTGCAAGTTCGAAAATGACGATCGCGCTTCCAATCCGGACCAGCTCAAGCCTGACACAGCACGCGCAATCTGAACACCACGAAACGCCGTCATTGCCGGACCACCAAAACGAAAGTAGAGCGATGCCGCACGAGCTGCGATCGCTGCCACCGTGCGAAAGATTCCGCGACCTGGAGGCGTGTGTTTTGCGCGCCAGAGTAACCGGCCATCCCTCGAAGTGAACGCCGCAATCTGTGACTGGCCGCCGATCACGATGTCGCCCCGCTCATTCAGTACTCCAAAAGAAGGGCGCTCGATTTTGTGTGGGATGCGAGTGATCACTTTGCCGTTTCGCGGATCGAGGAAAATCAGATCGTCACGATCCGCAACCATCAGTCTATTAAATTCTGGAAACAGAAGATTAGTAATGCCCTTATCTGCGCCTTTATAACGCCACAGAACTTTCCCGTTGCGCACATCGATCGCGCTCACGCCATACGATCCGCGCTCAACCGTCTCACCATCTTTCAGTCGCGTAAATTGTCCGCCAGTACGTACGTAAAGAACGTCTCCAAAAAGAAGCATCTCCGGCGTAAGACCGAGATCCTTTGCTTCCCACTCGGTGTCGCCTGTCTGTCTTGAGATCGCTCTTATGCGACCGCGCCCGGAAACATAGACAGAACCTTCGGTGAAGATCGGCTCAGCCTCCGTAAGCGCAAGCCCTTCTTCATTGACGCGATACTTCTCGCGCAAACGCTCTTTACCGCTTCGCGCGTCAAATGAGGTAACGCCTTCGTAGAAAGCGTAGAGGCGACCATCGACAAATGTGGGTGGGTAATAGTTGTCGAGTGTGTAGTCGACCTCCTTTCCCGAGTCGTCATGCCAGCGCGCCGGCATCATTTCGACTTCCCCAATTTCATACTTCCAGAGCTCGTCGCCAGTCGCCAAATTCAGAACGTGCAGGTAGGGCCGGCGTTTGAAACCATCGCGCGCGCGATTTTTTGCGTCCTTCACCAGGACAACCGCAAGCAGATTCGCCGCCGGCTCGACTGAGATCTGCATCACGGCGCCTTTGATCTTATCGCTGCGCCAGATTGAATCGCCAGTCAAAATATCGACTGCCTCGACACGCGCCTTGTCTCCCTTTTCAAGACTCAACAAGACGAGATCTGTGCCGGGAACTGGAGCTACATCGGTTTCTTCGAGCGACGTGTCTTTGCGACGCCAGAGAGTTTCGCCTGTCGAGGCATCAATGGCGTAGAGCGACTTTTCTGTGCCAGCGATAACCAGGCCCATCTCTGTCGGCTGATAGAAACGAATGTCTTTATCGAGTTTAGCTGTCCACGACTGGGCAAAAGCGGGAAGGGAAGAGAGCAGAAACAAGCACAAAGAAGGAACAACGGTACGACTTAACTTCATGCGACTAGGATAACCCAGATCTGTTATGCTTTGCCCCGAAATGCTGAGATTTCTTGCAACGCGTTTGACTTTTGTGTTGCTTCTTTTGACGGCGACTTCCGTGTCGGCGCAATCGATCGATCCGAACACGCCATCGCCTGTGCGGAGCAACACCGTGACCGGCAGCATTGCCGCGCGCGATCTCGGAGACGCACGGTTGACTGATCACTATTACGCCTTCACAGGTGTGCCGGGCGATTTACTGATCACGATTCAGAGCCAGAATCTCAACGGAGACATCGACGTCTTTACTGTCGGTTCGTTACGGCCGCTGCTCAAGGTGACGCTTTATGCAGAGATCACAACGCCGGTCACAAAAGGGATCTACCTTCGCCAGCGACAAGATCTGATTTTGCGTGTGGAAGCGCGAAGTCCCAATGATGACCAGGGTACCTACAGATTGTTCTTCGGCGGTTCCTTTCAACCGATCGTTGGCGGTCCCGACGTCGCCGAAGCAGAAACACCATCGACGTCGCCAACCGAAACAGCGCGAGGAGGCAGACGCACTTCCTCAACGGGAGCGAGACTTCCCGAGCCAGAGCCAACACCAGTAACCGAGGTTGCAGCAGCACCAACACCCGAGCCCACTCCGGAACCGACGCCGGAAGCTGTCGAGACGCCAAAAGCAACGCCGGAAAAATCTCCTGAAGCAGAAGCTGAAAGACCAACGACCACGCGAACCACACGCGGCCGCAGACCTGCAGCCAGACGTCCGGCGCCGAGAGTTCGAGAGACGCCCGCCGTGGTCGAAGAACCAAAGGCAAAGCCGCCTGCTGAGCCCGAACCGGAGGTTGGACCACGACTGGTGATCGAGACCAACGATGGAACGTTGATTAACCGTTCAATGAGTACGGTGCGACGTGTGACGGTTGAGAATGGTCAGGTGGTCGTAGTCGGTAAGGACGGAAAGATCGAGCGGATACTGCTCACCAACGTTGTGCGAATGTCAATTTCTCCCTAACCACAGATTATTTTCCTGCCTTCAAGCTAGCCAACCTGCTCTTAAAGTTCGGTAAATCCTGCGCCGACGGATCGACTTTCTCGAGTTGTGCGATTGCATCTTCAGCAGCTTTAGCATCGCCTTTTTCGAGCGTGGCGAACGCGAGTCCGGCAAGCACCGTCACGTCGTCAGACTTCATCTTCATTGCTGCTCGATACCACTTCTCGGCGGTGTCGTAATGTCCTGCATCGAGATTTGTTATCCCGAGAGTGACGACAGTTTGATAGTCAGTTGGTCGAAGCTGGTTCGCCTTCAACAGGTACTCAATCGCCTGATCGTAACGTTGAATTTGATAGTAGAGCTGCGCAGCCTTGATCTGTGCCTCGAAATTCTTGGGCTCGTTGCGCGCTTTCTCGAGCGATGCAGTGACTTCCTGCTGCATCGCCTGCGGGTTCGGCGCGTTTTGCGCGCCAACCGGTGGATGGTCTCCAGGAAGAGATTGCGGGCCGGCCGCCGTTTCCTGTTGCATTGCCTGCTTCTGGCTCATGGAACTGGCAAACATAAAGCCCACAATGAACCCCAGCAGAACTCCGATGATTGCGAAAAGAAGATTCTCTCTCGTCATAGTTTATCGATCCAAAGCTCTCAATGGGAGAAGATTTCTCCCGCAAAGGCGCAAAGAAAACCCCTAGAAACGCGGCAGCGCTTTCCGCCTTTGCGCCTTTGCGCGAGAAATCTTCTCCGCATAAGACGTTTTGTGCAAAGCTGTTTGTCACTTACTCCCTGCCAGTGTCTTTGCTTCGTTGATGCGTTCGGTGATGGTCTGGCCGACATCAGAATCCGGCGGAACTTTCTTCAGTACACGCTGCCAGTAGTCGATAGCTTTCTTGTAATCCTTGGCCTGGAACGCAGCACTGCCGGCGAGTTGTAGAGCCTTAGCGTTTTCAGGATCGACTTGCAAAGCGCGATTGATAAGTTCTGTCGGCTTGCCTTCGAGACTCCTGCCGCTCGCCATCGCAGCGGCAAATGCATACTCAGCCCACAAATCAGAGTTGTTGGGAGTTAGCTCCGTGGCCTTGCTATACGCATTCGCTGCTTCACTAAATTTTTCCATCGAGGTGTAAGAGCGTGCCAGCATCATCCAGCCTTCGGCGTCATTCGGATTCGACTCCAGCCTCTTCGCGAGTTTGTCTACGTTCGCTGCGATCTGTTCCTGCGAGCGTTCCATCGGTCCTGAACTGGTCGCCACCGGAGGTGAACTTACGGCAGCGGAATTGTCGATACGGTTTGGCTCGCCGATTTTGAGATAAAAGATGATTGCTATGAATGGAATGCCGAGCCCAAGCACATAAGCAGTGTTACGTGCATTCCCGGGGGCTGCGGCGGTCTTTTTCGGGCTTACGCTTGTGGTGTCTTCGAGCAAACGGCGTTCGATCTCTTCGCGATCCTGCGCATACTGTTCCTTAGCGACAATTCCATTGCGCACATCAGTCTCGAGTTCTGAAAGTTGATCGCGATAGACGGCAATGTTCGCCTGGCGTCTTTCGTCATCAGTCTTGAATTTGGCTTCCTCTGAACGCTGCAGCGCCGGGGGTAGGACAAACGCCAACGCGATCACGATCATGATGGCACAGATAACCCAGAAGAGAATCACGTCGTCTCCTTTCCGGGAATAGAGGCGAGCAACTCTTCCGCGCGACGATGTTCGTCGGCGCTCAGCGGCTTCTCAGGAATCAAATCTCGCCGTTGCTTGATATAGCGGAAGAGTACGTACAAGCCAGCCAGCATCAAGACAAAAGGCCCGAACCACAGCAGGTATGTCGTGAACGTGACGCGTGGTCGGTACAAAATAAAGTCGCCGTATCGCTGTGTGAGAAACGCGATGATCTCCTGATCGCTTTTACCGGCCTTCATCTGCAGCCGTATCTCCCGGCGTAAGTCAGATGCCAGTCCAGCAGGTGAATCAGCAAGTGTTTGGTTTTGACACTGAAGGCAACGAAGCTCCTTCGAGAGGTTTGCGAGTCGCTGCTCAATCACGGGATCGTCGCTCGGAACTTCCTCCTCCTGCACCTGCGCCACTGTCACGGACGCAACGAGGCAAATCAACAATATCGAGAAGCAACGGAAGCGAATCATTTCGAAGTTCCCTGACGATTTAACTCCTGGACTACAGGCAGGATCTTTCCCGACCAGACGTCCGGAGTGATTGGGCCAACATGCTTGAGTCGTATCATGCCACCCTGATCGATTACATAAGTCTCAGGCGCTCCATAGACTCCGTAATCTATTGCCACACGCCCGTCGAGATCGACCGCGCTCACCGTGTAAGGATCGCCTAACTCTTCGAGCCATGCGATCGCATCTTCGCGCCTGTCTTTATAATTAAGCCCGTAAATCGGAACGACTCCGGATTCCGCATACTTGATCAGCCATGGGATGTTCTTCCCGACACGCTACACACCACGAAGCCCAAACATTTAGCAGCCACACCTTTCCACGCATGTCTTCGTTGGAAATCGTCTTGTCGGCAGCCTTGAGTTGCGGCAGACGGAATGTGGGCCCGGGTTTATTGATCAAGGCTGATTTAAGCTTGTGTGGATCACGGGTAAGCCCGATCGCGAGAAAGACGGCGAGAACGATAAATAAAACTAAAGGGATTAGATAGCGGAGCATTTCTTAACCACAGATTATACGGATGAAGGTGGATTTGCCACGGAAGCGGCGACAGTGCTCGGAACCTCTGCAGGTCTTACTGTTTTTTGCGCTTCGCGTTCCTTGCGAGCAGCCAGAGCGTATCGTCGGTCACTGAGTGCGAGACCGCCGCCCAGCGCCATCAAAACCGCACTACCCCAGATCCAGCCGACAAACGGTTTGTAATACACACGCACGCTCCACGCACCGCCACCTACGGGTTCACCTAACGAGACATACAGGTCTCGAAAGATGCCGCTGTCGATGGCGGTTTCGGTCATGACATTGCCGCTGGCGGTGTAGTTTCGTTTCTCCGGATACAGTCTTTCAATCACCTGGCCGTTGCGACTGACAACGACCTCGGCACGACCGGCAACATAGTTTGGACCGTTGACGTTCGTGACTCCAACAAACTGAAATTCGTAGCCGCCGGCCCGCACCACGTCACCGCGCTCCATTCGTACGTCCTGCTCTGATTGATAACCAGTGACGATCGTAACCCCGACGATGAAGACTGCGATGCCGAGATGTGCTAACTGCATTCCGTAGTAGCTGCGACTCTGCGTGCGAAGTTTTTGAAATGTGGTGAGCTGTCCTGAAGTAACCCGAACTCGTTCCCAAAGATTGACGGCAATCGTGGTCACGATCCAGAACGCTAACATCAAGCCCAAACTAACAAGCGCTTTCCATTGACCAAAAACAAACGGCAACGTCAGGGCAGTCACTACACTGATTATGAACGCCCAGCGCAGTCGCGTAACAAGATCCGGCAGACTCGCTTTCTTCCAACGCGCAATTGGTCCAATACCCATCAGGAACACTGCGGGCGCCATGAGCGGCACAAATACGAGATTGAAATATGGTGGACCAACAGAAAGCTTGGCGCCGCCGAGCGCATCGACGAGCAACGGGTAGAGAGTTCCTAACAGGACCGAAGCAGCTGCAACAGTCAGGAGCACGTTGTTTGAGAGCAAGAACGACTCGCGCGATAGAACATCGAACTTACCACCCACTCCAACCTGCTTCGCTCGCATGGCGTAGAGCACCAAAGAGCCACCGATCACAACCAGCAGAAACGCCAAAATAAAAACGCCGCGTTTTGGATCTGTCGCAAAGGCGTGAACTGACGTCAACACACCGGAACGAACGAGAAATGTTCCCAGTAGGCTCAGCGAAAAAGCCGCGATTGCGAGTAGCACGGTCCAACTCTTGAAACCGCCGCGCTTTTCGGTAACTGCGAGTGAGTGAATGAGAGCTGTTCCGACGAGCCACGGCATGAACGACGCGTTTTCAACGGGATCCCAGAACCACCAGCCGCCCCAACCGAGTTCGTAGTAAGCCCAGAAACTTCCCAGCGCGATACCGCAGGTCAGAAACATCCACGCGACTGTCGTCCACGGCCTTGACCAGCGTGCCCAGGTGGCATCAAGCCTGCCGCCAATCAGTGCTGCAATTGCAAACGCATATGCGACGGAGAATCCAACGTAGCCCATGTAGAGCATTGGTGGATGGGCCACCATGGCCGGATCCTGAAGCAACGGATTTAGGTCGCGGCCGTCAACCGGAACAGGCGACAGTCGGGTGAAAGGATTTGACGTGAGCAGCATGAACAACAGGAAGCCCACGCTCACGATTCCCATCACACTCAACACGCGCGCCACCATCTCTTCCGGAAGATGCCGGCTAAAGAGCGAGACCGCGACGGTCCAGAGTGCCAGCATAAAGGTCCAGAGCAGGAGCGAGCCTTCGTGTGAACCCCACGTCGCAGCGAGACGATAATGCAGTGGCAGTCGTGAATTGGAATTGGTGGCGACGTTGAGAACGGAGAAGTCGTTAGTGATAAATGAATAGCCCAAACAGCAGAAGGCGATCACCACGAAGATAAACTGCGCCTGCCCGGTGGGTGCAGCGAGCGCGATCCACGTTCGGTTGCCACGCGACGCTCCGATCAATGGTAGCGTAGCCTGCGTTAGTGCGAGCAGGAGGGCGATGATTAGTGCGAACTGACCTATCTCAGGAATCATTTTTGTTTGCAGTTGTCTCACGCAAAGGCGCAAAGATGCAAAGAAGAATACAACTTAACTCATAACTTTGCCGCTTTGCGTCTTTGCGTGAAAAATTCTCAGTTGGGCACGATGCTCTTTGAAGCTTCGCGTGCGTGTTTGGCTTTGTCGATTGCCTCTCCGGCTTCGGGAGGCATGTAGTTCTCGTCGTGCTTAGCCAGGACCTGATCGGCTTGAAACACACCATCGGGACCGATTTTCCCCTGCGCCACGCAGCCACGGCCTTCCTTGAACAAGTCAGGAAGTATTCCCTTGTAGACCACCGGAACATTCGCAGCCGTATCCGTTACTGTGAAGCGCACGGTTAAGCCGTCGCTCTCGCGTTTGAGTGTGCCTTCCTGAACCAGACCGCCAATGCGAAACGTGCGATCGATGGGCGCCTCTTTCGCTGCCACTTGGGTCGGACTAAAAAAGAAGACGAGGTTATTTCGAAAAGCACTCGCAACCAGATAAGCGGCGATGCTGAGACCGGCGAGTCCCACAAAAATAAACGCGAGCCGTTTATGACGTCGTTTCATTGATACTCCCTCTTAAAACGGAAGCAGGAACGGAATTGGATGATGATTGCTGTTGTTGTGTCAGCGCTTTCTTTCTTTGTTTCAGGCTGACGACTTCCCAAACAATAGCTATCAGGGAAACGAGGTACGATCCCCAAATATAGAAGCCGTAGCCGCCCATCGATAGATCTGGCCAGTTCATGATTAGACTCCTACCTCAGCAAATCGAGAAGCGTTTTGTTCTCGCTCAAGGATAATGCATCGCAACCGAATCAGCACAACGGCCACAGAGTAAAGCCAGCAGGCTGCAAGCATGATGAGCAGCGCCGCCAGCATCGACCCTCTGATGGTCGGTTTCTGAAGCAGACGAATCGTGGCGCCCTGATGCAGCGTGTTCCACCACTGAACCGAGAAGTAAATGATTGGAATGTTGATGACTCCGACGAGCGCGAGTACGGCGCCGGCGCGATCTGCACGTCTGGGATCGTCGATGGCTGCCTGAAGCGAGATGAAACCGATGTAGAGGAACATCAGGATCAGTGTCGACGTCATGCGCGCGTCCCAAACCCAGAATGTGCCCCAGGTTGGCTTGCCCCAAAGTGCGCCGGTGATGAGTGAGAGTGCAGTGAACATCGCGCCTGTGACTGCCAGCGCTGACGCCATCATCGACGAGAGGCGCGCGTTGAAGGCCCAGCCAATGCCGGCATAGATCGCCATCAAGACGTAAAGCAACATTCCCATCCACGCGGCGGGAACGTGAATGAAGATGATCCGGTATGCCTCACCTTGCTGAAAGTCGGGTGGCGCGATGAAGAAGCCGACAAATAATCCGGTGGCGAAGAGAATCGCAGCGGGTATCGCGAACCACGGAATCATTTTCCCCGCGAGCGGGTAGAAGGTTGCGGGCGATGCGTATTTGTAGAGGTTCATAATACTTTGTCCTGGGCGCCTCCTTGGAGTGCGCCAACTTGTTGGCGCTTTCGTATTTTTACCAAAGCGGTGACAAGGCACCGCACTCCAAGGAGGCGCCCGCTCCTTCACTCCAACGAAATTCTCAATGCGGCCGCTGTGGCCCAGGGAGAAAAAAGCAGCGATACGATCGCAAATGCTCCGAGCAGAGACAGATGCGGTGATGGGCTCGTTCCCATGATGCTCGCTTCAACGGCTCCGGCGCCGAAGATCAGTGCCGGAATGTAAAGCGGCAACACGAGGATCGAGATCAAAACGCCGCCACCACGCAGCCCGAGCGTCAGTGCTGCTCCAACCGACCCAATCAAACTCAAAACCGGCGTGCCGAGTAATAAACTCGCAAAGAGAATCCACAACGTCTCTTTGCTCAGATCGAATTGCACTCCTACTAACGGTGCAACCAATACCAAAGGCACTTCCGCGACGATCCAGTGTGCCAACGTCTTTCCTAAAACAACCAGATAGAGCGGCTGCGGCGTCAGTAACAACTGTTCCAACGTGCCGTCCTGATAGTCGTTGGCAAACAATCTGCCGAGCGAAAGCATCGACGCAAGCAACGCCGCCACCCAAACAACGCCCGGTGCGATCGATCGCAGCAACTGCGTCTCGGGCCCGATGCCGAGTGGAAACAGACTGACGACTATCACAAAGAAGAAAACAGTCGACAGCATGTCAGCGCGGCGACGCCACGCCAGCATCAGATCGCGCCAAACGATCCAGCGCAACATCGATAAGCTCGAAGGTGCGTTCACGTTGTGAATTCGAGTCGTTTGGTGCGGCCTGCTGCCAACTCTAATTCCTGATGCGTTGCAACGATCGCAATGCCGCCGCCATTCAGGTGGTTTTCAATCAAAGATCTAACGAGCCCAACCGCGTCTTTGTCCAATGAGGTTAACACCTCATCCAGCAACCAAAGCTTTGTGTCGCACACGAGAAGTCGCGCGAGCGCTACTCGCCGTCGCTGACCTTCTGACAAGAGTCGTGCCGGAAGGGAATCGCGACCAGCCAGACCCATCTGTCCAAGAGCTTCGCGAGCGCGTTCTTTGCTTACTTCAATGCCATTCAGGGCATTTGTGATTCGCAAGTTTTCGACCGCGCTCAGTTCGTCTTTGATTCCGTGTCGATGACCTAAATAAGTCACGACGGCGACATATTCCTCACCGAGTGAGCGAATATTCGCACCGTCCCACATAACCTGGCCCTCAGCCGGAGGGAGCAACCCGCACAGAATGCGTAATAAACTTGTTTTGCCGCTTCCGTTTGGCCCCGTGAGCTGGACAAAAGTTCCGGGAGACACAGCAAAGTCGAGTCCGCTAAAAAGCCTGCGATCTCCGCGCACGCATCCGAGCTTACTGACCTCGAGTATTTTCGTCGTCCTCCGCGGGCCGATTGTAACATTCAGCCTACGGATCTACGGATTGCCGGTGGTTAACTCTTCGCGCGTGGCTCGACTGGCCCGTTCGCTTTCAACCATTCACGCCATCCACCTTGCAGCACTCGCACGCGTTTGAATCCGCTGGCCTGCAGGATCTGCGCAGCGGCGATGCTCGATTCGTCGCTTGGGCAAGCGCAGTATGTAATGATCTCTCGATCTTTCGGAAGATCTTTGAGGGGAGGGAACGCAAGCCGCGACTTTAATCTTCGAAGCTTAAAGTGAATCGCGCCTTTCATGGTGCTACTGCTGTTTGCATAACCTTCGGAACTACGCACGTCGATAATCGTGATCGGCTGATTGCTGCTAATTTTTGTTTTGAGCTCTTCGGCGCTAATCATCTGGACGGCTGGATCAGTCTGCGCCTCGACGGCAATCGCCGTTAAGCCGATGACGATGAGTGCGAAGATCCAGTATTTCGCGTATTTCCCAGTGCTCATTTCCGTTCTCCTTGTTACTACCTATTTCATCGTGCGTGGTTTATGAAACACGCCGGGAGGAGCTTCGGCGCCCGTGTAAGTTCTCGGGTCGTACCATGAATAAGTAGCTGACGCATAGTAAAGATAACCCGGCGAGCCCTGCACAGTTTCTCCGATCAGATCACCCTGCGGCCGCGGTAACTTTCTGCCGCTGTTTGCACTCACAAATTCCTTGCCGCTGTGAACTTTCAGGTCGTTGCCGACAACGTTCTTTAGTACGAAGGTTTGAGTCGCCTGCGTGTCGCGCCAGTCGTTCGCGCCATAGCCGTGGATAACCGCCAGCAGCGTTTCGTCTTTTTCGATCTTTAGTTTTATGCGTGGATCACGCTTCGCGCGTGGTTCGCGTACGAGCCACGGCGGCAGTTCCTGATTCATCAGATCGAGGTTCGCGGGTTTCAGAATCACTGCAAGGTCCTGAGAACCGTCGCCATTGAAATCACCCGCGAGGTAATTCGGATTGTAATTTGTATCGACGATGGCACCATCCTTGAAAATTCTCTTGACCGCTTCCTGAACCTCAGACGTTTTTGCTGGCGCCGGAGCTGTTAGTCGCACTGGTGTCGATTCAGGCGACGGCTGATACGCGAGCGGAGCTTGTTCCGCAACCGGACCCCTGGATCCAGAACCACATGCTGAAAGCGTTAAGAAAAGAACAGCACATAAACAAGCTGAACAACCTCTCATCGGGTTACGCCTTATGAATATTCAACAGATGCTGAACGATGAAACAGGTTAGGGTCATTATTCTTCTGCTCCGGAGGAGCAGGATGTTTATAGCCCCGCCCTTACCCCACCTTGTCGCTCCGTAGGAGCGATATGTTGTTTCCGCTCCGACACATAGCGCTCCGCTGGAGCGCGAGCCTAATGGGTAGAAAAAACTATAAACATCGTGCTCCTAACGGAGCACGGGCGACTACACCCAAATGGGTGAAGGATGAAGGAAGCCGAAGCCCGCCGAGAAATTCTTCGGCGAGCTTCGGGATAGTGCCCTCGTCAATTCGGCTGCCGATGGAAAATCATAACGACAACACGAATGCAATGAGATCGTTCCGCTGCGCGGCGGTCAAGGCATTGAAGTTATTCCTGGCTGCCGTCGCCTGTCCCGCATGCAGTTGGATCGAATCAAAAATGGTGATGTTCAGGCCTTCATGCATCAGCCTGTTGCGTGCGCGAATGCCCCAGAGCGCCGGCGTTCGCAACTGATTTGCCGTGCTTTGTCCGCCGTTTTGAACAATGCCATCGCCCGTGCCGATATTGTGTAACGCAAAATCGCTGAACGGGTGAATGATCTTGTTGCCGAGAGCTGCCGGCACCGCGAATGCTCCACCATTAATGAGCGTTCCCGGAGGCGCAGTCACGAACGTTCGCGTATGGCACACTGCACAACCGACGGAGTTGAACAATGGGTCGCCACGTGTCGCAGCCGCCGGTATTGGTTGTTGACGTCGCGGTGCTCTTGTGGCGGCCATGAAATCGGCAAACGCAAGAACGTCCAGCCCATCGTCCTCAGGATCCGGTACTGGATCAAAAGGCGATGGGAAAGTGACGTTGATCACGCCTTCAGCAGTGGTGGCCGGATTCTCGTGTGTTCCGGCATCTGGGGCACTCGAACTACGACCGCCAAAGCCGTCGAACGGGTTAGTGATACCCATTTCATTGAGATAGGCATCACCGGAAAACGAAACGAGACTCGCGTGCTGAGCTTTCCAGCCAAAGCGGCCGATACGCAAAGTGTTGTTGGCTTCAGTCACTGGAACCTGGGTAAGGGTCCCGCGTTGGGCTAACGGTTGCGCCGCCACATTGTTCTGGAGCGCCGAGTTGGAGAGGCATTCAACGAATCCGTCACCGAGCGTGCTGATTGTGATACGGAATGCTTTGACTGTCTCAGCCGTGGTGATGTGTTCCACGATGTCCGAATCCGTCGCGCGAGCATGAATCAATTGCCCACCGGGTGCATCGACAAATTGGTTGTTCGTGATGTGACCAGCACGGAATTCCATCTGCTGGCCGAATGCACCAACGTCAACGGACTGGTGACATTCAACACAGCCTACGTCGTTATAAGTTGGACCAAGACCATCTTCGATAGTCTCACGTTCCGAGAAGATGAATTTGTTGTCTTCGAATCTGCCGTTTCCGCGCGCGGTGGGCGGTTCAGGTTCGTTTACGCATTCGTCGATCGGTGTCCCCTTAACGCCGAAACCATTGAACAGGTCATCGGTTTTGGCGTCCATATCGGTGGTCAGAGCCTCGGTTGCAGTTTGACTTGCGACCGGTTGGGGTTGGCTCAAAGGTAAGAAGAGCGCGACCGCGAACAAGACCAGCGTTAAGATAGGTAGAACTTTCCTCATGTAACTTTGACCTCCTTGGAGCTACAAACGGGTTGCGAGACAAAACCCACAGCTTACCCGCCGGTAAACTGCACAGTTCTGCTTTAAGGTTCTTTCAAAACCCTGCTTGGACTTGGACTAAAGAGGCAGCTCAAGTCTTAGGGGGGTGTGACCAGAGTTAATGAGTCCCCTCACGTAGAAGAAACCAAGGACGAGCCCTAGTTGTGAGAGAGAGGGCAGAGGCGCGGACTCTGCTCGAACAGTAAATCGAATTAGCTGGGCTTGACTGCTTTGTAAGTCGGGAGTGGGCCGCACTCTATGCCCGTTTTAGGGCAATGTCAAGAAAATTGTATCCACAGATTACAGAGAATATTGAAATCAGGTAATCTGTCTAATCTGTGAATAGAAACAGCCGCAAAAATTACCCCTTCACAGCGATAGTCGGGCAGGAAGAGATGAAGCTTGCCCTGCTATTGAACGTTGTCGATCCGCTGATCGGAGGCGTCTTGATCATGGGCCATCGCGGCACCGGAAAGTCGACCGCGGTAAGAGCACTCGCTGATCTGTTGCCCAAGATCGCGGTCGTCCCAGGATGTCCTTATAACTGCGATCCGGAAGACAAGCGCAATCTCTGTGACCAGTGTCACCAGAGCCGCGAACTCAGTTCGAAGCAAAGCGCTGTGCCTGTCGTCGAACTGCCTTTGGGAGCCACTGAAGATCGCGTTTGTGGAACTATCGACATTGAGCGGGCGCTTTCGGCTGGTCGAAAAGCTTTCGATCCCGGGTTGTTGGCGCGTGCGAACCGAGGCTTTCTTTATATCGACGAGGTGAACCTGCTCGAAGATCATCTTGTGGATTTGCTGTTGGACGTTGCGGTCACGGGAATAAACAAGGTCGAGCGTGAAGGAGTTTCGGTCGAGCATCCGGCGAGCTTTGTCTTGATCGGATCCGGGAATCCGGAAGAGGGTGAACTTCGACCACAGCTACTCGATCGCTTCGGCTTGCATGCTGAAGTCACGACGGAAAACTACCTGAAGAATCGAATCGACATCGTCGAGCGTCGTGAAGGTTACGATCGAGATCGTGATGCGTTCTGCAAATCCTATGAGGCCGACCAGGAGCAACTGCGAAAACGAATCACGCGTGCGCGTGCAAACCTGTCAAAGACAAATATTGCTCGCACTGTTATCGAGAAGATCGCACAACTCTGCGCGGATCTGAAAGTCGACGGTCATCGTGGTGAACTGACGATCATGCGCGCAGCCCGCGCATTGGCAGCGTTCGAAGGCCGAAAGGCAGTTACCGAGGAACATGTGAAGAGTGTTTCGGCGATGGCGTTGCGACATCGATTGCGTCGCGATGCACTCGATGAGACGGCGACAAGCGAACAGGTTCAGCAGGCAGTGGATGAAGTTTTTCCAAACACGGCGCCGCCGCAGTCTTCGCGCGGTAATGGCGGTGGTGATACTCAGGATCTCGATCGTCCGGGAAAAGTAAACAAGGATGCTCCGCGACAACGCCGAGCCGCATCCGGAAGTAGCTCGAGACCAAACGAAACGGATGTGTTGTCACCACCGGCAGTTGAGAAGAAATCCGGCGAGGTACGACTCGATGAGCATGTGAAAAGTGAGCGCGGGCAGAAGTCACGTTCGCAGAGCGGGCGCACCAGCGGAGCAAAGGCCGCCGCAGGCCAACGGCGTGGACGATACACGCGCGCAGTGACATTTAGAAGTCCCGGTGCTCGCATCGCTATTGATGCGACTGTACGTGCGCTCGCCGGCCTTGATAAGTCGTTGCACGATCGGCAACTCGCACCCATCAGTTCACAGGCTCTGCGCTACAAGCTGCTGAAGCACAAGCAAGGCCGGCTGTTTATATTTGCGATCGATGCGTCCGGCAGTATGGCTGCTAATCGAATCGCGCGTGCGAAGAGCACGATTCTCAAGTTGCTCCGGAAGTCGTATTTGAATCGCGACAGCGTTGCGATCGTTTCGTTTAACGGAACGACTGCGAATATCGACTTGCCGCCATCGCGAAGTATTCTCCGCGCGCGGCGGGTGTTGGATTCACTTCGCATGGGTGGCAGTACGCCGCTCGCCTTAGGGCTTGTCACCACGATTGAATTGCTGGGACTCGTGGGAAACAAATTCGGTGAGTCAGTTGTGCTCTTGTTCACCGACGGTCGTTCAAATGTGCCTTTGAGACGTGGCGGTCTTAACCTGCGCGCGTTTCGGCAAGTGAAGATCGAGTCGGAGCTACGAGAGCTCACCGTCGCTCTAACCAGAACGAAAGCTCGCGTTGTAGTTGTAGACACACAGAAGGAGTTTGAATCCGCTGAAGAGACGCGCCGTCTTGCGTGGATCCTCCGCGCGGAATTTGTGAAGATCGCGCCGGCCAATCCGTAAAATCCGTGGCTAATAATTCAGACAACGAGCGCGACGCGAAAGTGTTCGCACTTTACGAGCAATTGCTGGAGGTAGAACAGCGATTGATCCCGACCGGTCTGCACGTCTTCGGACGCGCCTCGTCCGCGGGTGAGAAGACGGATCTGTTGAAGATGATCGCGTCGTTTGATCGGCCGGAAGCTGGAACGCGTGCGCTTCCGGAGGATCTCGTGGGCGATGCTGTGCGAACGTTCGTTGAAAACGGAACAGACGCCGCTATTGGTTTGCTGCAAACGAAGGGACTCGACGCCGAATCAACGCGCCCTGTTTTCGCTCTCCTCGAAACAGTTACTGCAAAACTCCAAACCAACAGCGAGATTGATTCGCTCGTGCGGGCGTTGCGCGGCGAGTACATCGAACCTGGACCAGGCGCTGATATCATTCAGAACCCTGACATTCTGCCCACCGGTAGAAACACACATGCGCTCAATCCTTATGGCGTTCCGTCTGCCGTTGCTTTTGCGCGCAGCGAAGGGGTCGCGAATAGTCTGCTTGCCCGGTACAAGCAGGAGAACGGACGTTATCCCGAGGCGATGGCGCTCGTACTGTGGGGACTCGACAACATTAAAACGCAGGGTGAAGGCGTGGCCCAGGCGCTCTGGCTGCTCGGCACGCGTCCCGTTCGTGATGCCTTAAATAGGACGACGAGCGTCGAGATTATTCCCTTGAGCGAACTAGGCCGACCGCGAATTGACGTCGTGATGACGGTGTCAGGAATCTTTCGCGATCTGTTTAGTCCCACAGTTCAACTGCTCGATAAGGCAGTCCGTTTAGTTGCACAACTCGATGAGCCTTTGGAATCGAATTACGTTCGCAAACACGTTTTACAACAAGTCGAACAGGATGCCTGCGATTTCGATGACGCTGCTGTGCGTGTCTTTTCAAATGCGCCGGGAAATTACGGTACGAATGTGAATTTCATGGTGATGGATTCGCAGTGGGAACGCGAAGAGACACTTGGAGATCTTTTTGTTACGCGCAAGTGTTTTGCTTATGGGCGCGATTCGAAAGGACGCGCGATCGAGGGTAGGGAGGCGCGACTCGCGATGGACCGCGCGCTTTCACGCGTGGAGGCGACGTACCAGAACATCGATACGTTTGAGATCGGCCTGACTGACGTAGACCACTATTTTGAGTATCTCGGTGGCGTGTCGAAGGCAGTCGAGAAGCGTGCGAAGGCGCGGCCGGCGATCTACTTGTCTGACAGTTTGTCGCGTGAAGTGAAGATTCGATCGTTGGAAGAGACAGTGCGTTTGGAGACGCGGGCGAAGACGTTGAATCCGAAGTGGTATGAGGGAATGTTGAAGCACGGGTTCAGAGGCGTGGCCGAGATTGAGAATCACGTTTCGAATACTTTCGGGTGGAGCGCGACGGCCGATGCGGTTGATGATTGGATCTATTCGGAAGTGGCGAACACGTTCCTGTTTGATGAGACGATGCTAGAGCGGCTTCGGGATTTAAATCCGCACTCCGCGCACTCGCTCGCGCAGAGGTTGTTGGAGGCGAATGGCCGTGGGTATTGGGATGTTGATGAGAGCGTGTTGGAACGGTTGAGGGAGATCAATAGAAGTCTTGAGGATCAATTAGAAGGAGTTGTTTAGGCCACGGATAAACGCGGATTGAAGATCACGATTTTATATGTTGGGTCGAGTCTGTTGGCGCCGCTTAGGAACGCGGAGCGCGAGATTAATCGTGTGCACAATCTCGGGTTGCGTGTGGCGGCTTACAATTTTGGGTCGCCGTTGAGTGAACTGGAGTGGCGGGAGGTCGAAAACGATCTCGAGGATGCGAGCGTTGTTTTTATCATTCACGTGATGGATGGCGAGAACGCCACGCGTCTCGTCGCCGCTCTTGAAAAATACAAACTTCACGATGCGGTTGTTGTCATCAACTGTATGCCGGAGTTGATGCGACGAACTCGCCTCGGGCGTTTGGATATTTCCACACTCGGAAAAGGTCAAAACGGCAAAGGTGGAAAGTTATTGAAGTCTGTCGGCTCCTGGGTTGGGGCACAGGCCAGACGTGGCAAATCGAGTCGTGGACATGGTCAGTATCTGAAGCTGGTCGACCGCCTGCCTGGCATTCTCAAATTCGTGCCTACCGCAGGCGCACTTACTGATGCAAAGCACTATCTCTATCTCTTCTGCTATTTCCTTCAGCCCACGCCGCAAAACATCCAATCGATGTTGCTCTACGCGCTCGTCCATTATGTTCGCGATGAGCGTTTGAAGAAGATTCGTGTCCCAAAACCGCAGCAGATGCCGTCGGTAGCGATCTACCACCCGGCAGCTCCGGCGCTGTTTCAAACGTTTGCTGAGTACCGGAAGTGGTATCGGAGACCTTTGAACACCGAAACAACCATTGGTCTGTTGTTGATGCGGCCGCAGGTCATTAGCAAAACAACAAAGCATTACGACGCGCTCATCAACGCGATTGAAGCAGAAGGCTTGAGCGTAATTCCGGCGATCGCGACGCTGATGGATAACCGCGAAGCTGTGTCGCAGTTTTTTGTCGAACCGGCGAGGACGAAAGCTCGGGTTAGTCAAATCGTTTCACTAACCGGTTTTAGTTTTGTCGGTGGGCCAGCGATGAATGATAGCGCCGCGGCTTCAGAGTTTTTGCATACTCTGAATCTTCCATATCGTTCAGCCGTAAGCCTCGACACACAGACGATCGAAGCGTGGTCTGATTCGCAAACCGGACTCAATCCAGTTCAATCGGGAATGCAGATCGCGATACCGGAGATCGATGGAGCAACGGAGCCCTTTATCTATGGTGGCATTCCCAGTCGTGGACAAGAGCCGGTTGCACTTGAGGATCGTTGCACGCGCCTCGCGCGACGACTGAGACGCTGGAACAAGTTACAAACCGTCACGCGCGATCAAATCAAGCTTGCGATCATCCTGTTCTGCTTTCCTCCAAACAAAGGAAACATCGGTACCGCCGCAGATCTCGATGTGTTTCCGGGTTTGTTCGACGTTTTGAAGCGACTCGCCGGTGAAGGTTATCGAGTCGACTTGCCGGAATCTCCGGATGCTTTGCGCCGGAAATTAATTGAAGGCAATTCGGAACGGTTCGGCGCCCCTGCAAAGGTCGCCTATCGGATGAATATCCACGAATACCGGAAACTCTGCCCTTACGTCAGGGAAGTTGAAAACGACTGGGGAACACCACCCGGGGCGATCAACTCATTTGGCAACGAACTGTTGATTCAGGGTCTGACGCTAGGGAACATCTTCATCGGCGTGCAGCCTACGTTTGGCTTTGAAGGCGATCCAATGCGTCTGATGATGGCCCGTGGCGGGTCACCACATCACGGATTCCTCGCGTTCTACACGTACATCTCGAAAGTGTTCAATGCCGACGGTGTCATTCATTTCGGAACACACGGCGCGCTCGAGTTCATGCCCGGCAAACAAATCGGACTCTCGGGTGAATGCTGGCCGGACCGGCTCATCGAAGAGTTACCAAACTTCTACATCTACAGCGTCAACAATCCCTCGGAAGGATCGATTGCCAAGCGCCGCTCGTACGCAGAGTTGATCTCGTATCTAACCCCACCAATCGAAAATGCCGGCCTCTACAAAGAACTTTCGGAACTGAAAGACCTGGTAATGGCGTACCGCCAATCCACGAACCAATCCGAGAAAATCCGCTTATTCGAATCGATCGAGGAACTCACCCGCCAAACTCACCTATCCGTTTAATCCGTGTTCTAAATTCACTCGGGCTTACATGATGTATAAAGGACTCAACTCCGTTAATCGCTATAACGGGAATGTCGTACTTATATTTTCTGAGCAGCCCCTCATCAGATTCGATATTTACCTCTTCGAAAACAAATTCGTCACTGCAGCCAGCGCTCAGAATTGCCGCCTTCGCTTCGTCGCAAAGATGACAACCGGGTCGCGAATAAATGATGACGTGTGCTTTGGACATCGATACTTCTTGCCAGCCAATCAGGAAATTATGTATAAATACTGCCGCCGACCATATTAATATATTGTTTTGTTAGGTGCGGCGCTCTTCATGTTTAAGCGAATAATTCGATTTACTGCGCAGAGAGGAATCCCTGTACAAGGTGGGATTGTATAATTAACTCTCCGTTAGTAAAGTCGAAGTGTACCCACGGAAGTTCGCAACACCTGGCAATTCGGAATTGATTTGACGGAGGTCTGGTCTTGGATAGTCAAGCCGATCAATTGTCCGCCCCGAGTGTAGGTACGACGGCGAGTACTCCTGCTCGTACTGCGCCTCCGGCTAAGCCCTCCACTGCTGCCGCAGTCGTGGAGACGAGCTCCGATACTCCGGTGAACAAGATGCGACGACGGATGGTCTGGGGTACCGTCGCCGGCTCGCTCACTGTTTTCTTTCTGATGTTCGTGCGGTTTTTCCTGCCGCGCTCGATTCTCGAACCTTCCAGCATATTTCGTATCGGCTCGCCTGCCGATTACGCCCTCGGTGTCGATACCAAGTGGCAACAACAATACCGTATCTGGGTGACGAGAACTTCAGATCGACTGTTCGTGATCTATGCGCGCTGCACGCACCTGGGCTGTACGCCTGACTGGAAGGCGAGTGAGAACAAGTTCAAATGTCCGTGCCATGGCAGTGGCTACGATAGTGAGGGCATTGCCTTCGAGGGCCCGGCGCCGCGTCCCATGGACCGTGCGAAGGTGACACTCGACGCAGAAGGACAGATCGAGGTGGACGTGGGCACGCTCTATGAATGGCCCAAAGGCGAGGCGAGCGAATTCGATAACGAGAACGCATATATAAGGGTTTAATTCGTGGCTGATACTCCTGATCCAAAAGAGACAAAACAACTAACTTCGGGCGACGAAGACAAGCGCAGCATGCTCGACAGGGTAAAGGAAACGGGCGGCGCACTGGCAGATCGAGCGAAGGAGGAAGCGAAGGACTATAAAGATCCACAGGAGACGCAGCTCTGGAAATCGATCTTTCGCGTCTCGCACGATCGATCGGATCCGCGTAATCGCTCACTCGCGATTCTTTCAAACGTCTTTCTGCACCTGCATCCGGCAAAGATCAATCGCGACGCTGTGCGTTATCCGTTTACGTGGGGCATGGGCGGCATCACGTTCTACCTTTTTATTGTGCTTACGTTTACCGGGGTGTTGTTGATGTTTTACTACCACCCCACCAAAGCTGACGCATTTCGCGACATTCTTTACCTCGAGCATGACGTCCCATTCGGAAAGCTTTTGCGCAACATGCATCGGTGGGCCGCGCACTTGATGGTGATCACGACCTGGCTGCACATGTTTCGCGTCGTGCTGACGGGCTCGTATAAGAAACCGCGTGAGTTCAACTGGTGTGTGGGCGTTGTTTTATTAGTGTTGACGCTGCTGTTGTCGTTTACGGGATACCTTCTGCCGGACGATCAGCTTGGTTTCTGGGCGGTGACAGTGGGGACAAACATGGCGCGAGCGACGCCGATGCTTGGGAGTGAGGGCCCGTTCGGTCCGCAGCTTGGGTTGACTGCTTATAACGACGTGCGCTTCGGACTGCTGGGTGGTTCGATTGTGGACTCGAACGCGCTTTTACGTTCGTACATCTGGCATTGCATCGGTATTCCGCTCGTGGCATCGATCTTCATGGCCGTGCACTTCTGGCGCATTCGCAAGGACGGAGGTATCTCCGGACCGGCGCCCGTAGTGCTCGAGTCGGAGATGAAAGCAGTAGCTAAGAAGAAGTAGCCAGTATGCGAAGATTCATCAACAAGTGGACACTTCTAATTCTCGGCGTGCTGATAGTTGCCGTTTGGGCAATCAACGTCCAGGATTGGCATCAATTGTGGGTCATCTCGTCGGCGCCCGATAACGTCCCTATCGTGGCGATGCTCTTCCTGGTGCCGTTCTTCACGTGGATGGGGATCAGGCAGGCAGTTGCAAACGATCGTCTCATCGACGAGCTCGAAGCAGATCCCAAACTGGCGAAGACACACCATCGCAAAGTTGAGCCATGGCGGCCGGGTTGGGCGCGGGAACTTCACGTTTGGCCCTACCTTGTTCGAATTGAGTTTCTTGCCACCGTGATCGTCACGGTGGTTCTTTTTATCTGGTCGATCACGCTCAACGCGCCGCTAGAAGAACCGGCGAATCCGAATCTGACGATGAATCCGTCGAAGGCGCCCTGGTACTTCCTCGGTTTGCAGGAGATGCTGGTCTACTTCGATCCGTGGATCGCGGGCGTGGTCATGCCGTCGATCATCATGGTGGGATTGATGGTGTTCCCGTACGTCGATTCAAACCCACTGGGCAACGGTTATTACACGCTGAAACAACGTCGGTTTGCGCTCTGGATGTTTGGTGCGGGCTTTTTCCAGTGGATCGTATTGATTGTGATCGGCACGTTTATTCGTGGTCCGGGCTGGATCTGGTTTTGGCCTGGACAAACGTGGGATCACAACGCGGTGGTGTTCGACAAAAACGTCGACCTACACGACGTGCTCGCACAGAAGTTTGGCTTGCATTTTCTCGCCGGCAATATAGGAAAGTTCGTCTTCGGTTTGATTGTCGTTACGGGTTTTTACATCGTCGGTGCGCTCTTCTTTCACTGGTTAATGACCGTTGACTTCAAGAAGATCCGTTTGCCACGAGGTCTTGGCTTGAGCGAGCTCCACCGGAGTCTGTTCCCAAAGAGTGAATTTGAGCAGAAGATACTATCGCGCACGAGTCTGCTCCAGTATTTGATGTTTCAGTTTTTTGCCGTGAGTGTGCTGCTGGCACTTCCTGTAAAGCTCATTTTACGTTTGGTTTTCACCATCAAGTATGTGTGGGTGATTCCCTATCTCAATATCAATTTCTGAGTGCGGAGGTTAGATCACAGTGGCTGATTCACCAGCACCCGGCGAGTCATTAGTAAAAAAGGAAGCCGATCTGCCGGCAGAAGATCCGATTGCGAGTTGGTCGTCGAGCGGTTGGATGCTGGTGTCTGCATTGCTGTTGACGATCTCCATCGCCTGGTCACTCTACGATGAGGCGTTCGGTCAGCGGCCGTGGAAGGGAATGCAGCGGGAGTTTGTCAGTCGCTATACAAAATATCTCGACAGCATTAAAGCAGACGCCGGAAAGACTGAAGCTGAAGTCAAGCAGAGTCCGGAGTATCAGAAACTCGATGAAGACGCGAAGGCCGCTCGCGCGGCAGTCCAGTCCGAGTACGATAAACTCGGGGCCAGCGTAAAACTCGCACAGGCTAAGCTCGACGCAATCACGGATACTTTTCAAAACCAGCGTGGTCACCTTACCGTCATCAACTACAACGTTGAAATTTCCGAGGGCGCCGCAAAGGATCGCTGGCGGAAACGGGCAGAAGCGAAGAGGCAGGAAAAAGTAACCGTTGAAATGCCGTCAGATGATGGGAAGACGACGGTAAAACCAGTATTCGACTACGCCGGTCTCGAAGGTCTTTACGAACAGTTGCGTGACCAGAAATCAAACGATCTCGCCAAACAGGCTGAACTGCTGAAAACTCCGTCCGAGTTAGCTCAAAAACGTGACGCCTATCTCAAGAATCATCTAATTGGACTTGGACCAACAGCTATTGAGGGTCTGAAGACGAAGATGGCCAACTACGACTACTCGATCCTTGGCCATCAGATCAGCGTCACCGCCTACAACGTCGTCGACCGTTGCGAGGTGTGTCACGCAGGCATTCGTGAACCGCTCGACATAACGCCTGCGAGTATGGCTCCTGGTGGACCAAACAACGGTGAACCTGACTCATGGGCGCGTGCGTTTGTCAGTCATCCGAATAGAGAAATTCTCCAGATACACAATCCTGAAAAGTTTGGCTGTGCCAGTTGTCACTGGGGCAACGGCCGTGCGACCACGAGCGAGAGAAAAGGACACGGGCGTCATCGTTTCTGGCTCTGGCCCATGTTTGAAAAAGAGAACACCGAGGCCGGTTGCCAGCAGTGTCACGCGCGTGATCGTGTAACGCAGGGAGCAGAGACGTTGAATCTCGGTCGCGACCTGTTTGCAGAGCGAGGCTGCATGGGCTGCCATCGATACGAAGGTTTCGATCGCGAGACGGATTCTCTGGCCGCGACGCGCCAACAAATAGGGCAGCTCGAGGATCAGATCACGGCAAACGGGAAGCAGATCCTCTCGGATACGAAAGCTTCGGAGTCAGAAAAAACACCTGAGGCAGAGGTTCCGAAGCTCTTGGCTCATGTCGAGAGTTTAAAGGTGACGAACAGTCTTCTGGCCGCGCGTATCGATCAGATGAGGCTGCAGGAGCGGTATCTGCTTCAGGATGTGAAGAAGATTGGACCAAACCTCAAAGATGTTCGAGTCAAGTTGCGCAAAGAATGGGTGCCGGTGTGGTTGCAGAATCCGCAGGCGTTTCGACCCGACACGAAGATGCCGGTCTTCTGGCGTTTCGGCACCTTGCCGGAAACCAAACCCGGCGCCCATATGCGCGATAAGGATGGCGACGCACAGATTCAGGCCATTTCTGCTTATCTCTGGCAGGAAAGTTTCGATTCCAAACTTCCAACGCAGCAACAAGGCAATGCGCAACACGGTAAGGAGCTTTTCGAAACTCGAGGCTGTCTTGCCTGCCATTCAATCGGCCCTGACGACAGCAAGATGGGCGGCCACTTTGCCGCCAACTTGCAGCGCATCGGTGAGAAGTCAAACTTCGATTACATCGTCCGCTGGATTCACAATCCACGCGAACGTGTCGCTCCATACTGTCCGAAGCACAAACGCGATCTGACTCCTGAAGATTACGCGAAGAAAAATTTGCCGTTTGTTTTTGACACTGAACTGCATTCTCGCTGTCCGGAAGATGGCGCTGAGTTGCAGGTGCAGAACATGACGGTAATGCCAAACTTCCGTCTCTCGGAGTCGGACGCGCGAGATATTGCTACTTATCTCTTCTCGCTGTCGTCGCCGCCGAGTTATACCGCGGCCTCATACATGGACGATCCGAAGTTGAAGGAAGACGGCCGGAAGCTGATCAAGCAATATGGCTGTGCAGGTTGTCATGAGATCAAAGGCTTCGAAGACGAGCAGCGCATCGGTAAAGAGCTGACGGTTGAAGGCGCAACTCCGATCGAAAGACTAGACTTCGCACTGCAAACACATCACGCGGAGGACGGTGAAGATCCTCTGAACCTGCGTCCGGACCAGAAGGAACATAAGCCCTGGTACAACCACAAAGGTTTCTTCGAGCGTAAGATTACTCAGCCGTCGATTTATGACGAGGGTAAAGAGAAAGATCAGAAAGATCGCCTGCGCATGCCGGAGCCGTATCTGACGCCGGAATGGCGTGTGGCGTTGACGACCTTCCTGCTTGGCAGCGTCGGCACTGAAGGCGCCAATGTTCCCGGCTCGCTCTTCTTTAATCCGCAGGATCAGCGCCGTCAGGACATTCAGAACGGTTGGTGGGTGATTAAGAAATACAACTGCCAGGGTTGTCACCAGCTTCAGGTGGGACAGCGTTCGGTGGTCCAGGATCTACCGTTCTACCAGACGCCTGAAGGTAAAGATTTGTTACCACCGCGTTTGACGAGTGAAGGTGCGCGCGTGGATCCGACGTGGTTGTTGAAGTTCTTACACGATCCATCGTTGAGTGGTGAGAAGACACCGGAGCAGGCGCGACAGCTCGCTGCGCTACCGTCGCCAAGTCCGCAGGCTGTGGGTTCGCCTCAACCAGGTGCGAGTCCGGCGGCGAATAATCAAACGGCGAGGTTGTTGCCGCAACCCGGATTGGATCGCAACGGTGTGCGTCCGTACTTGCAATTCCGCATGCCGACATTCAACTTCTCGCCAAATGAGTTGCAGATTCTCGTGCGGTTCTTCATGGCGATGTCGGGTCAACAGGATCCGTACATCAAGGAACCGATGCCGCCGTTAACCGCGCAGGAGCGACTGCTCGCGCGGCAGTTGTTTACGTCCGGAACACCGTGCCTGAAGTGCCACATAACGGGCGATCCGGCGCGTGACGCGAAGGCGATTGCACCCAACTTCCTTTTGGCAGCCGAACGGTTGAAACCCGATTGGACCTTCCGCTGGTTACTTGATCCGGCGGAGATCAGTCCGGGAACCGCGATGCCGAGTGGACTCTTCCGCAAGGAGGGTGATCTCTGGGTGGCTAATTTGGCGGCATTACCACCGGCAGCAAGTGGATATCACGATGATCACGCACGCCTGCTGGTACGGTACATGTTTTTGATGAGTCCGGATGAGCAGCGGCAGTTGCTGGCGACTGGTCCGGCAACAACGGCGGCGCCTGCGGCGACGACGCAGAACCACGCGAGTGCGAAGCGCAGGCGAACAAAGTCGAATCACGTGCGAGCGCGACGGCGCGCCGCGTTGGGCTCGTACGCTGCACGCACGTTGAGATCGCTTTAAGGCCGGTAGTTTTGGACAGGATTTACAGGTTGCGCGCGTTCCGTGTTAACACGGCTTCCGTGCTACAGTTAATGCGCAAGTTATCTTAGTTTGGAGGAGTTAATCATGAATAAGCAGACAAAAGTCTGGCTTGTGTTATCGATTGCACTGTCTTTGCTCGTCCTCGGGACTGCATGTGGTGGTGGTGCCGACACAAATAAAGGAACGACACCAGGGACCACGGCCACGGCCGATGCAACACCTTACAGCGGCCCAACCGGCACGATCTCCGGTGTGGTTTCCTACAACGGTACGCCGCCGGCGCCGAAGAAGATCGACACAACGGCCGATCCGGTCTGCGGCCAAAAGAATCCGAATTTGGCAACCGACGACACGATCGTTAAAGACGGAAAGCTGGCGAACACGTTTATCTACATCAAGGACGGCACCGTCGAAGGTGGTAAGAAGATTGCTGACTATAGTTGGACGGTTCCAACAGAACCCGCAAGGCTAGACCAAAATGGCTGCCACTACGCGCCACACGTAATGGGCGTGATGGTCAATCAGAAGGTCAGCATCACCAACAGCGACGCCACTCAGCACAACGTTCACCCGACGCCAAAACTAAATGCGGAGTGGAACCAGACTCAGGCCAACGGCGCACCGCCAATCGAGAAGACTTTCGGTCGGGCTGAAGTCCTGATTCCAGTGAAGTGCAATCAGCATCCGTGGATGAAAGCCTATATCGGCGTGTTGAGGCACCCGCTTTACGCTGTTAGTAAGGATGATGGCACTTTCACAATCGCGAATGTTCCGCCAGGCAAATACACCGTCGTTGCATGGAGAGAAGGAACGACTCCGGAAGAGCAACCGATGGAAGTAACAGTAACCGCGAATGGCACGGCGAAGGCCGACTTTTCATTCCCGAAGGCAGGAGCAGCTACCAGCTCAACCAAGCCTTCGTTGCAGTTAATGCCGGCTATCGAATTTCCGATGCTGGGCAAACACTAGGAGAGTATTGAGTAGGTTTCCCGCAAAGGCGCAAAGTTGAAGGTTTAACTGATGCATTCCTTGTTTTCTTTGCGCCTTTGCGCCTTTGCGGGAAACTACTTTCAGCTTGCACTAGACAATGAACCGGGGTCTTAATCGTTTTGCTATTTTCGTCGCTTGCGCGACGTTTTTCTTAATTATCGCCGGGGCGCTGGTTACGAGTAATGACGCCGGTTTGGCGACGGAGGACTGGCCGCTTTCAAACGGACAGGTCTTCCCGGAGATGGTCGGTAACCTGTTCTGGGAACACGGTCACCGGATGGTTGCGACTACCGTCGGCATGCTGACGATAGTCCTCATGGTCTACATTCTTATCAAAGAGAAACGACCGTGGGTACGGAAGCTCGGGGTGTTTGCTCTTCTTGGCGTGATTGCTCAGGGGTTGCTCGGCGGATTGACGGTGAAGTTGATGCTGCCGTTGGCGGTCTCGACTGCTCACGCAACGCTCGCACAGCTCTTCTTTTGCACGACTGTCAGTCTTGCGGTTTTCACTTCGCGAAGTTGGATGGAAGCGAGACCGCTGTCTGAGAAGGGAAGTTTTCCGCTTCGTTATTTGTGCACCGGAGCCCTCGTGACGATCTTTTTGCAATTAATACTTGGAGCAACGTTGCGTCACTCGGCTACATGGGATCGATATCTGCCGACTGAGTTGATACTGGCCCACATCGGTGGAGCAGTTGCGGTAACACTTATGCTCGGGACGGCAAGTCTGACTGTACTGCGACGTCATTCGGAAGCACGATTTCTAACACGACCCGCGATCGTTGCGCTTACGCTTTTGGTGATTCAGCTGGGGCTTGGTATCGCTGCTTACATGACGCGTCTGGCATCACCAAGCGATCCGCAGCCGTTGAATCCGATGATTGCGATCACGGTCGCTCACGTGGCGTGTGGTGCGCTCGTGTTTGTCACGACGATCGTGCTGACGTTGCGCACATATCGCGTTTTACCGGCGTCCGATGAAGTGCTCCAGCGGAGCACGATGTTTATAGCACCGCGTCCCTAAAGATGTTGCGCTCCAGCGGAGCGCGATGTGAGCTGACGTTTTCACGATACATCCCGCTCCTACAGAGCGGAAATAAATGGAGGATGCAAAGCTATAAACATTTTGCTCCTCCGGAGCAAAGAAGCAGTTTGTTCGCAGATCGAGTGCGTCAGCGCAAAGAAGTAATTGTTCGCAGATCGAGTGTGTCAGAGCAAAGAGGTAATTGTTCGCAGGTCGGGTGCTCCAGAGGAGCACGATGTTTATAGCATTTCAGGATACATCCCGCTCCTACAGAGCGGAAAAAAAAGGAGGATGCAGAGCTATAAACATTTTGCTCCTCCGGAGCAAAGAAGTAATTGTTCGCAGATCGAGTGTGTCAGAGCAAAGAAGTAATTTGTTCGCAGATCGGGTCCGTCAGCGCAAAGAAGCAATTGTTCGCAGATCGGGTCCGTCAGCGCAAAGAAGCAATTGTTCGCAGATCGGGTCCGTCAGCGCAAAAGAAGTAATTGTTTGCAGATCCGGTGCTCCAGCGGAGCACGATGTTTATAGCACCGCGTCCCTAAAAGATATTTGCGCTCCAGCGGAGCGCGATGTGGGCTCCTCCGGAGCAAAAGGAAGCACATAGGTTTCTGAATGGAAGAGTTTGCAATCGATTTACGAAGTTCGGCTGTTGACGTTGTCGAGCGAACGCGGTTGTCGTTCCGCGAGCGTGTGGCGGCGTATGCCGAACTTACCAAGCCGCGCATCACGTTTCTGATCGTGCTTACATCCGCGGCCGGGTTCGCACTTGCTTCACGATCCGGCATTGATTACGTCGCGTTGTTGCGTGCGCTGATAGGTATCGGTCTTTTGTCGTCTGGAATCGCAACGCTCAACCAGTACGCTGAGCGCGATCTCGACGGCTTGATGCGTCGCACCGCAAACCGGCCACTGCCTGCGGGCAAACTTGCGCCGTGGGAGGCGCTTGCGTTCGGAGCAGGGATCACGATTCTGGCCGAGATCTACCTGCTCGTGCTCGTCAATCCTTTGAGCGCTTTACTCGGCCTGACAGTGATCGCGGGCTACGTGTTCGCATACACACCACTCAAAACGCGCACGTCATTATCAACGCTCGTCGGAGCTTTTCCCGGCGCCGTTCCGCCATTGATTGGATGGACCGCCGCGCGCGGCTCTATCAGTCTCGAAGGCTGGATACTTTTTGCAATTCTTTTTCTCTGGCAGTTCCCGCATTTTCTCGCAATCGCCTGGATGTATCGCGAAGACTACAGTCGCGCCGGCATTTTGATGCTGCCGGTCGTCGAACCGGACGGCAAAGTGACCGCGCAACAGATCGTCATCTACACGCTGATGTTGTTGCCGGTGAGTTTGCTGCCGACAGTGATGGGAATGTCAGGACAGATCTACTTTATAGGAGCGATCGTGCTCGGACTGCTATTTCTCTACAGCAGTCTTCGGGCGGCATTTTCGATGTCACGGCAACACGCGCGTCGCTTGTTGCTGGCGTCGGTACTCTACTTGCCGCTGCTGTTTATCTTGATGGTGTTGAATAGTTAGGCCGCAGATAACGCAGATTAAAAACTGATCTGAATCAAAAGGAGATGTAACCGATGGGACGAGTTCTTGCGGTTATTATCTGGATTATCACGCTGCTTTCGGTGCTGCTGTTTGTAGCAGGTAAGTGGTGGTTTCCAGAGGGTATTTCCGAGCACGCTCCAGCTCTCGATCGCCAGTTCTTCATAACGATACTGGTTGTCGGTATTTCCTTCGCTGCCGCCCAGATTGGTCTGGGTTGGATGGTGTGGAAATATCGCGACACTGGTTCGAGTAGCGATCGCGCAGTTTACTCCCACGGTAGCAATCGTCTCGAGGTGCTCTGGACGGTCATTACCGCAGTAATTTTTATTACTTTGGGAGTGATGGGCCAGAGTGTTTGGGCTTCGTTGAGACTCCATGACGCACCGCCAGGGTCATATACGGTTGAAGTGGTGGCGCAACAGTTTCAGTGGAACTTCCACTACGCCGGCAAGGACAACAAATTCGGACGCACCGATCCGAAGTTCATCGACGACGGCACTCTCAATTTCATTGGGCTTGATGCGACGGATACCGCAGGTGCGGACGATTCTGTGACTTCGGCACTCGCGATCCCTGTCAACCGTCCGGTTGAACTGCGTTTGCGTTCGAAGGACGTGATTCACAACTTCTGGGTACCGGAACTGCGCTTCAAGCAGGATCTTGTTCCGGGCATGGAGATCAAGGTCAACTTCGTAGCGAAAAAAGTCGGAAAGTATGAACTGGCGTGCGCAGAGTTGTGCGGGCAGCTTCACTTCAAGATGAGGAGCTACCTGCTCGTGCTGCCCGAGGAAGAGATCCAGCAGTTGCAGGGCATGGCGCAGGAGCCGTTCCAGGCGAAGATTGCCGAGCTGCTGCAGAAGTATCCGCTACCGACTTATCAGTAATAGGTCCAATAGGTCCTATACGACCTATATTGCAGAACCAGGAGACAACAGATGTCAGCTGAGACTCACGAGGGCGTGCACCGGCACCCGGCACCGACGGGCTTCATACGCAAGTACATCTTCAGCATTGACCACAAAGTTATCGGCATCCAGTACATCATGCTGGCGCTGGCCGCAGTGGTTGTCGGTATGGCCATGTCGCTTCTCATGCGACTGAACTTGTCGTGGCCCGGAACCAGTTGGCCGATTCTGGAAACGCTGTTTCCGACCGGTGCACCTGGCGGCATTATGACGCCGGAGTTCTACCTGTCGCTGGTGACAATGCACGGTACCATTATGGTGTTCTTCGTCCTCACGACAGCACCACAGGGCGGCTTTGGCAACTACTTTCTTCCGATCCAGATCGGCGCTGAAGACATGGCCTTCCCGGTGCTGAACATGTTGTCGTTCTGGGTCACCCTTGTGGGATTCATCGTCATCCTGCTCGCAATCGTTGTTGAAGGTAATCAGTCGCTGGGAGAGTGGTTTGGGGCGACACTTGGACCATCATTCACCGGCGGCAGCGGCACGGTTGGACCAATCGGCGGCTGGACCGGCTACGCGCCGTTGAGCGCTCTCGGCAAGATTGCAGGTCCCGGCCAGGGCGCCGGCATGAATCTCTGGGTGATCAGTATCGCGATCTTCTGCGTCGGCTCATTGCTGGGTGCGTTGAACTTCATCACCACGCTCTTGAACATGCGCACCAAAGGCATGTCGTTGATGCGCATGCCGCTGACCTGTTGGGCATGGTTCACCACTGCGGTGCTGGCGCTTTTGTCATTCCCGGTTCTGCTGGGCGGCGGAATCCTGTTGCTGCTTGATCGCATCGCCGGAACGAGCTTCTTCATTCCGAGTGGTCTCTATGTAAGCGGTCTTCTTTCCGGAACGAATCCAAACTTCCCGTTGCACACAGGTGGTTCACCGATTCTCTGGCAGCACTTGTTCTGGTTCTTCGGACACCCGGAAGTCTATATCGCGATCCTGCCGGGCATGGGCGCGACATCACATATTCTTGCAACCTTCGCGCGCAAGCCGGTGTTTGGTTATCGCGCGATGGTGTTCGCGATCTTCGCTATCGGATTGCTGGGCTTCTTCGTGTGGGGCCACCACATGTTTATCAGCGGCATGAGTCCTTACTCCGCGATTGCGTTTTCAGTGTTAACGCTCTCGATCGGCGTGCCTTCCGCGGTGAAGACATTTAACTGGCTGGGTACGTTGTGGGGAGCTCGCATTCGCTTCACCACGGCCATGTTGTTTGCACTCGGCTTTGTTTCGTTGTTCGTTGCCGGCGGTATCACTGGTCTAATCCTCGGTCAGAGCTCACTCGACCTGGCGATGCACGACACCTACATTGTCACCGCACACTTCCACCTTGTGATGGGTGTGGCGTCGATCTTCGGTATGTTTGCGGCGCTTTACTTCTGGTTCCCGAAGATGTTTGGGCGAATGATGAGCGAAAGCCTCGGCCGGATTCACTTCTGGCTTACGTTCATCGGCGTCTACGCGATCTTTGTGCCGATGCACATCATGGGAATCGTCGGTATGCCGCGTCGCTTTTCGAGCTTCGCAGAGTATGAGTTTCTGAAGACATTGCATCCGCTCGTGCTACTCGTGTCCGTTGCGGCAGTGATCACGATCGCGGCGCAGGTACTCTTTTATTTCAACGTCTTTTGGAGCATCTTCAAAGGCGAAAAGGCGAGCGACAATCCCTGGGAAGCAACAACTCTCGAATGGACCACTGCGACTCCGCCGCCACACGACAATTTCGCCGGCGTGTTGCCGACGGTTTATCACGGTCCGTATGAATTTGCGGTTCCAGGAGCACCGAAGGATTACGTAATGCAGACTGATGTCGGGGCCGAAGTGCCAGGCGGTGATGGCCACAATGGTCACAAGCACTAAGAAAGTACCGAACAAGGGGATTGGTTCTGGTGGAAAGTTTCCGGGACCGAACGGTAAGAAGCCAGGCGGGAATGGATTTCACGGCGGTGGCGGCAGTGGAGATCGTTCAAAACGGAAGTTCTCACCCGCGAGCTACCGCATCACGATGTGGATGGTGCTGGCTGCCATCGTCATGATGTTTGGAGCTCTTTCGGTGGCATACGTCATGGTCTCCGAGGAGCAACGCAAGCCGGTTCCGATGCCACGCATGTTCTTTGTAAGCACGGGACTGATCCTTGTAAGTAGTGCGACGTTCCATTGGGCGAAAAGATCTTTGCAGCAAGACCGTGCGCGCGCTTATCTCAGGTGGTTGCTCGCGACGCTTGGGCTCGGAGTGGGGTTTCTCGCGTCGCAGCTCATAGGTTGGCGCGAACTAGCGCGAGCGGGTGTTTATTTCTCGGGTCACCCACGCAGCACGTTTTTCTATTTGGCCACGGCGTTACACGGAGGACATCTCGTCGGCGGCATTGGGTTGGTGTTCTATCTCGTGATCAGACGGTTGCGACCGTTGCGGCAATTGCATGTGGAGAAGAACACGGCGTGGACGCGGGTCGTCGGGCTCTACTGGCACACGATGGACGGAATCTGGATTTGGTTATTCGCACTATTACTGATTTTTAAGTAGGAATTTAGCCACTGATGAACACGGATTACAGAACGGATTTTCTTGGGTCGCGATATCGCATCGGGATGCTGGTCGCGCTTGCTTCGATTGCGATGTTGTTTACGTCGCTCAGCAGCGCGTACGTTGTGCGCTCCGGGGTCATGGTCGACTGGTTCCCGATTGCCGTCCCGCGGGTGATGTTTGGCAGCACGGCGTTGATTCTGCTCAGCAGCGTTTCGATTGAGATTGCAAGGCGGAGACTGAAGCAGGGTTTATCCGGCGGCTATTCGCGATATCTACTGCTGACGACTGTTCTCGGTCTCGGTTTTCTTGTTTCGCAAGTGGTTGCGTGGCGACAACTCGCGGGGCAGGGGATTTATCTCGCAAGCAATCCATACAGCTCGTTCTTCTACCTGCTGACCGGTGCGCACGCCGTGCACCTCGCGGGTGGATTACTCGCGCTTGGTTTCTTGTGGTTACGTTCACGAAAGCAATTAGCGCGTCAGGCGACTGCCGATGCAGTTTCGATTTACTGGCATTTCATGGACGCTCTTTGGATCTACCTATTCCTACTCCTATTCCTTTGGAGGTGACAGGTGAGCACTGAAGCACGTGCAGGACATTTCCCGGCAGTAGATTGGGAAGGCGGGGCCTTTCCTTATCGCGTGGGACATCGCAAGTTGGGAATGTGGCTGTTTATCGTTTCCGACTCGCTGACGTTTTCGGCGCTGCTCATTGGCTACAGCTATTTGCGCGCGTCAAACGTCTGGCCAACTCCGTTTCCTTTCTATCCCAGCATCGTCTTTTCGTCGGTGATGACTTTCTGCCTGCTGTCGTCGAGCTTGACGATGGTGTTTGGCGTGTCGGCATCGAGTAAGGGCGACAAAGCGAAAGCGAGGAAGTGGATACTGGCAACAATCTTCTTCGGTGTCGCTTTTATCATTCTCCACTTGATTGAATGGCAACATCTCATTCACGACGGACTGCGACCTTTCTACCTGCCTGAACATTGGGTGAAGGCATTCACGACTACTGATGGCATACCACCTTCGCCGCTGTTTGGCGCCACCTTTTTCACGATCACCGGACTGCATATGTTCCACGTCGCTTCCGGCGCGGTTTACCTGGCAGTGGTCGCCGCTCGCGTGAACAAACTCAAACACGAAGACATCGAGATCAGTGGCCTTTACTGGCACTTCGTCGACCTCGTTTGGATGTTTGTGTTCCCGCTGATTTACATCATGTCAGTGGACATCGGCCATCACATGTAAAGGTGGAGGAGAACTGAAATGACTGCACACGAACACGTTGAAGAACATTTCGCCGGCAGTAACAAGCTGTTCATCTCGATCTGGGTTTGGCTGGTGGTGCTAACGCTCATCGAGATCTTCCTGGCTTACAAGCCGATGCCTATAACCCTCATGCTGATCGTGCTGCTGGGACTTTCAATCATCAAAGCAGCGCTGATCGTGGCGTATTTCATGCACTTGAAGTTTGAACGACTGAGCCTGATTCTCACCATTGTGCCGATGCTCGTCGTTTGTATTTTGCTGTTATTTGTGTTTTTCCCCGACAGTTTTCGCTCGGCCGGGCTACGGTATCAGTTCAAAGAGACTCCGCCAGTCGCGCCACCGCCGTTGGAGGAGCCGTAATGAAATCGAATTGGCCGCGAATTTTGGTTTTGGTTGTTGTGGCGGTAGCTGTTGTGCTGTTGGCTAATGGTTATGCCGACGCACAGTGCTCGATGTGCCGCACAGCACTGACCAGTGCCTCCAATTCGAGATTTATTCGCAACTTCAATATCGGCGTGCTGGTGTTGTTGACACCACCGGTCGCGATCTTCTGTTCGATCTTTATTGTGTTAAGGAAATATAGAAACCACGGATGAGTGACGATAACCCTCTAGCACTCGACGTTGAGAAACGCACGACAAGGGGACGTGTTTGTCCGCGCTGCGGCGGAAAGATCATTCCCTCGAATCGTGCCGTGTACCAGTCGGGTGCGGATCCTACAGGGTCGTTTCCCTTGTGGACGTGTGAGAGATGCGGTTATGAGGAAGTAGGCGAGCGCCGTAAGCCTGCCGGAAAGGCGAAGCATTAATCGAGTCTAATCAAATCTGATGCGCAAAGAACTCGGACTCTTAAACATCATCTGCATACTTGTGGCGCTCGGTTTTTTTGTGATGGCGATTATCAGCGTCATCTCATCGGGCGACTTTCTCACCACTGACAATCTCTTCATCATTACCGTCAGCCTCGTGATGGCTCTGATGTTTGCCGTCAACCCACTGCTGTACCTGAAGTCTGAAGGGCGTTTGCCTCTGCCGGGCATGAAGAAATCAATCGCCGCTCCTGCCGGCGGCGAGTGGGGCCAGATCCGATCACAAGCGCCGCCGTTGCTCGACGCCAAGGGTCGCGCGATGCCACCAGACGTGCGCGCCATCGTCTCACAGATGGACAGCCGCAAAGAGGCGCAAAAGACACCAAATGCTGTTTAGAGATGTCTGAATACATCTCCTATCTGCCGCACCTGAATGCGTGTCTGAACGGGACCAGCGCAATCCTGTTGTTTTCGGGTTATCGGTTTATCCGTGCGGGGAATGTGGCCGCTCATCGTGCCTGCCAGGTATCGGCGTTGGTAATTTCGATACTGTTTCTCTCGTCCTATCTCACATATCACTTTAACCACGGCACGACGCGTTTTCAGGGCACCGGTCTCGCGCGTCTCTTCTATTTCACGGTCCTGACAAGTCACACGATTCTCGCAATGGTGATAGTTCCACTTGTCGTGCTTACCTTTTACCGCGCCTTTCGCAATGACTTCGTACGACACAGACGCATCGCGAGGATTACGCTGCCACTCTGGCTGTACGTGTCGATTACGGGCGTGATCGTTTATCTTATGCTTTACCAGATCTATCCTTCCTGAAACGTTTCGTCGAATGGCTGTTCCCGGTTCAAAACCGATTCTATTTCTGGCAATACTCTTCGTGGCAGCGACGTTTCTGGCGTGGTATTTCTCGTGGTTTGGTCGTGAATTGTCGGATGCTGACATCTCGAAATATCTCGCTGACGAAAAGAACCCGCGCCACGTCCAACATGCGCTCTTGCAGATTCAGCAGCGCATTGAACGTGGAGATACTGGGGCAAAGAACTGGTACCCGCAGTTAATCACGCTCAGCGGCAATCCCGAAACAGAGTTCCGGCTGACCGTCGCCTGGTTGATGGGTTTTGATACCAAGTCGCAGGAGTTTCACGATGCGCTGCTGAAGTTACTCCGGGACCCCGAACCGATTGTTCGCCGTAACGCCGCCCTTGCCCTTGTTAGATTTGAAGATAGCAGTGGAAGAGAGGAACTGCTTTCGATGCTCAAGCCATACGTGCTCAAAGCACCGGCAGATGGTGTGCTTGTGAGCAGTATGCACGAGGGCTCAACCGTGGCACGCCGCACGCCGCTCGCGCGAATTCAGCAGCCGGATGGCAGAGTCGTCGAACTGCGATCTCCATTGCCTGGGCGCGTCAACAAAATTTTGAAGCCGATTGGCTCGCAGGTGTCGCGAGAAGGGGACTTGCTGAGTTTGTATTCAGATGAAGAGAGTGTTTGGGAGGCGTTGCGGGCTTTAGCGATTGTCGGCACGAAAGAGGATCTGCCGTTAATAGATAGCTACGCCAATTCGAACGACGCATCCGGGCGCATTAAGGAACAAGCGGGCCTTACCGCAAAAGCTATTAACCACAGATTAAACGGATAAAAAATCCCGATTTCAATCCGTGTTATCCGTGGCTAGTTTTATGCGGGAGGTGCAGGCGGTGCATCGGGAAGTGTGATTCCATGAACTGCTTCCCAATCGTCTGTCGGAACCATCTCGATTGCATCCCAGGGACAACCGTCGAGAAACGCCCCGTCAGGGCCCTTGCTGGTGCACTTCTGGCAACCAATGCACAGATACGGATCGACTTCGATTCTGCCAAACGGAGGGTGATCTTCATCGGGTACCCAGAACATGCATGCCTCAATCGGGCAATACTCGACACATGCCGGTGACCCTGAGCAGCCGGTGCAACAATCCGTAGTAATCGCAAGTATGCGTGGCCGCTTCTTGCGCGTTGCCTTACCGTCGCCCTCCGACATTGGCCAGTGTTTTTCTACGATGTCGAACATCCGCTAACCCTCGCGTTTTATTGGTTTATCGCAGTTCGACTCTAACATAGCTTTGCGGAATTCCTCAACGATTTGTGTCGGTGAGTTTCTGAGACTGTTTCGGAATGACAATAGCTTCTAATAATGGTCGATAACAACATCGGGAGGGATACACATGCAGGTAATCACTGGAGTATTTAAATCAGAAAATAACGCCGAAACCGCTGTCAATCAGTTAAGAAGTCTTGGTATACCTGACAAACGGATCGGTATCGTCAGGCCCGGAACTCGCTCTGAACGACTTGAAGCTGGCGTTCCAGTCAGCGACACTGAAGACCCCGGCATGGGCCGCGCGATGGGTGCTGCAGTGGGTGGCGCAATGGGCGCGGCTGGCGGCGCTACAGCAGGTCTCGCGGTCGCAAGTCTCATCGTGCCGGGTATTGGACCCCTGATCGCCTTCGGAATGGTGGGTGCGGGATTGCTGGGCGTTGTTGGAGCTGCTGCGGGTTCTGCCGTCGGCGATACAATCGAAGAAGAACTGGGCGAAGGTATCCCTCACGAAGACGTCTATGTTTATGAGGACGCGCTGCGACACGGGCATTCAGTCGTCATCGCCTATGTGGACGAAGGAGATCAGGCAGATGACGCCACTGAAGTGATGAACGACGCGGGTGCTGAAGATCTCGATACACTGCGTGAAAACTGGTGGCAGGAGGTGCGCGAAATAGAACATGCACACTACATCCGCGACGGCGGAGACTTCGATCAGGACGAGGCAAGCTATCGTCGTGGTTACGAAGCTGCTTTGCATCCGAAACGCAGAGGTAAGGCGTATTCAGACGTCGAAGAGGAATTGCAAACGGCCTATGCCAACACTGTGCTTGACAGACCGTTCCAGTCCGGGTATGAACGCGGTTCGGCTCATCATTCCAGGCTGGAGAATGGCTAGAGGTTGAAGGACTTTCTTCTGAATGCGGCAGTCCTGATCGTTATTCTGGGCGGCAGCGCGTTCATCACCAGTTGGTTTGCGCGAACGATGTACGTTCGTTGTTCAGCATGCGGCACTCTAAACGCCCGCCGGCGTACGGAGTGCCGCTCGTGTAGCACTACACTTTGATTTCACGCAAAGACACAAAGAACGCCAAGAAATGATCTTTGCCGTCTTTGCGCCTTTGCGTGAATCTTCCTACTTGGACCTTAAAATATGTCGATCATACCCCCTGAATGGCGCACGCACGCCGAAAGCACCGACTATCGCGAAACACCTAATTACGACGACACCATCGCGTTTGCACGTCGCCTGGCCCATGCCTCATCGATCATTGAATACGAGGGCTTTGGGTTCAGCGGGCAGGGCAGGGAATTACCGCTAATAATCGCCTCCGAAACGCAAACGTTTACAGCCGCTGCGGCAAAAGCAGAGGGCAAAGCCGTCGCCCTGATCCAAGCGTGCATTCACTCCGGCGAACCCGATGGTAAAGACGCCGGTCTTGCGTTGTTGCGCGACATCGCTATCACGCAGACAGTCACAGGAATACTCAACAACGTCGTGTTGCTGTTTATTCCAATCTACAACACCGACGGTCACGAAAGGTCCAGTCCATACAATCGCATCAACCAAAATGGTCCCGCTGACATGGGCTGGCGGACTACCAGCACCTATCAAAATCTAAATCGCGACTACATGAAAGCAGACACGCCCGAGACGCGTGCGTGGCTCACCCTTTGGCATCAATGGCAGCCTGAACTGTTCATCGATTGTCACGTCACTGACGGCGCCGACTATCGCTGCAATATCACGTATCACCACGAACATCACGACGGAGTGGACAGCGCAGTGCTCGAATGGGAGCGCGACGTCTTTGACGACAAGCTGAAATCTGCAACTGAAGCCGCCGGTAATGTGATCTCCTGGTATCTCGAGTTTATCGACAATCGTGATCTCGAGCTGGGTACGAGAGACTTCAACGGCTCGCCGCGTTTTTCAACCGGCTACGTCCCGCTGCGAAATCGTCCGGGCATTCTGATCGAGACGCACATGATCAAAGATTATCGATCGCGCGTCATCGGAACGTACGACTTTCTGAAAGCAGCCCTCGCGGAAGTTAATGGAGATCCGGAACGGCTGCGAAAGATCGGCCGCGAAGCCGACGAGCGCACAACAGCCGTTGGCAAAGTCTACGATCCGGATGCGAGTTTTCCACTCGAGTTTGAACTGACTAACGAACCGACGCCTTTTGCATTGAAGGCATTCAACTACGAAACGGAGCAAAGCGATGTGTCGGGTGATCTGCGCGTAATCTATGGTCGCGAACCGCTCGACTTGACGGTGCCGATGTATCAAACGTTTCGTGTCAAGACGGCTGTTGCCCCACCGCTTCGTTACATCGTGCCCGCGCAGTGGACGCAGGTTATCGATGTGCTAAAAGCGCACGGAGTGCGGATGAAAACGCTCGCGGCGTTTACGTCACTTGAAGTTGAGAGTTACCGATTTACAAATGTGAGCTGGCCGCACGAGCCATTCGAAGGCAGACATATGCCGCGCTTCGATGTGGAACGAATCGTCGAGACGAGAGTCTTTCCTCCTGGCTCTAAGATCGTGCCTGTGAATCAGGCATTGGGACGAGTGATTCTGAATTTATTAGAGCCACACGCGCCTGACTCTCTTGCCCGTTGGGGCTTCTTCAATGCGGTCTTTGAAGAGAAGGAGTACGCGGAACATTACGTACTCGAAGCTCTCGCTCGCGAGATGATGGCGAACGATCCAGCGCTCGAACAGGAGTTCAGACAATTGCTCGCAAAGGACGCGGAGTTTGCCGCAAGCCCGTCAGCGCGATTGCGGTTTTTCTACAGACGTTCGCCCTACTGGGATCCACAGATGAATCTTTATCCAGTAGGGCGAATCATTAGTGATTTCGATCTACCACTTGTCTGATTCCGTGGACGCCCGACGAGCGAACGTCGGGTCGGCAATTACTGTCGGCGAGCAGGGCAAACAGTGTGTAAGTTTGCCTTTATATGACTGTTCGACGTCCTCCAATAATGTTGATAAGCAGCACAACCAGCGCTAAAACCAGCAGGATATGGATGAACCCGCCAACTGTGTAGCTACTTACAACGCCGAGTAACCACAGGACCAAAAGAATTACAAAAATCGTCCAAAGCATTTGTTCTTCCTCCTTTTGTCAACCACGCCCAAGTTTCGTTGGTACAAAAGCAATCGACCTCGATCGAGCAACGAGTGTGCCGTTTTAGTTTCTGGGCCTTTTGAAGGAAAACAGGTGTGTTGAGCGTATGAAAACATAACAATCAGGGGCCTTGGATGGTACGGATTTTAAAATACTGATGAAACCGTACGGACAACCCGAATTGATCTATCACGAATCTGTGTATTCTGTGCTAAAGTGATGGCAGCGTTCGCGAAGGCGGGCGCATCGGTGTTTTAAGCCTGTCTCGCGTGCGGGTCCTTCCATCGAAGTTCCGTCGCTTTTTCAACCCGATTCTTTGGTTTTTTATCTTGTTTGCTGGCCGGACAGAGGTGCACTCTGCCGGACTTTTTGGAGGTTTGTATGCCCACCCCCAGCCGGGTATCGATTCGAACACGCAAAGTCGTCATCGTAGGCCTGTCTGTTATCATTCTTTTCCTTATTGTTGCGGGCACGATTGCGATTTACCAATCGCAGCTATCATCAGTACAAAAGATTAACTACTCCCAGCTCTACACGCTTGCTGAAACCGGCGGCGCGGTGGCGCTCGCTGTCGAGGGTGAGACCCTGACCGTTACTAAAGCTGACGGTTCGCTCGTCGAAGCAACGGTTACAGGTGAAACCACGCAGGCTGAAGTAGTGCAACTGTTCCGCAAGAACAATGTGCCGGTCGAATTTCGGCCGCTCCAGCCCGGACTTCTTTCCGATGTCCTCAGTTGGGGATTGCCGATCCTGATGCTTGGAGTGATCGGATTTGCCAGTTGGAAACTCTACTCGAGCATGAGCGGCCGTGGTTCATTCGAGCTGGAGAATCACAATGGCAAGCAGGATGTCGGATTTGACGACGTTGCAGGCGTCGATGAAGCGCGCGCGGAGTTAACGGAGACGATTGAGTTCTTGCGCAATCCTGAGCGGTTTAGCCGGCTCGGTGGACGCGTTCCGCGTGGCATTTTGCTTTATGGACCTCCGGGGACTGGCAAGACGCTGCTCGCCAGAGCTGCGGCGAAAGAAGCTGGTGTAGCGTTCCTGGCGGCATCTGGCTCCAGCTTCCAGGAGAAGTTTGCGGGTCTTGGTGCGGCGCGTGTGCGACATCTCTTTGGAAAAGGAAGAAAGCTTTCGCCCTGCATCATCTTCATCGATGAGATCGACGCACTCGGACGACAGCGTGGTCGCGGCGGTGACTCCGCGTCTGCCGATCAGGATCAGACGTTGAACCAGTTGCTGGTCGAGATGGATGGATTTGATCAGTCGAGTGCGGTTGTTGTGATCGCATCAACCAACCGGCCGGATATTCTCGACAAGGCACTCACACGGCCCGGACGATTTGATCGTGAGATCGCAGTGAATCTCGCTGACGTTTCTGGTCGCGAAGCGATTCTGAAAGTTCATGCACGAAATCTCAAACTGGAAGACGGGCTCGACCTGCAGTGGATCGCGCGTGGAACTCCTGGCTTCTCCGGCGCTGAACTCGCGAATCTGATGAACGAGGCCGCAATCGCCGCCACTCGCGACGATTCGCCCGCAGTTGCTCGCAAGCACATCGAGATTGCGCGTGATCGCATATTGATGGGCGCCGAACGACAGGGCTTCATGATGGACGAGGACGAGCGTTATGCGACAGCAGTCCACGAGGCTGGTCACGTTGCGGTCGGATTAGCGGTTGAGAATGGCGATCCGATACACAAGGTGTCGATCCTGCCGCGCGGTCGTGCGCTTGGTGTGACGCAGTCACTGCCCGAGCGCGATCGCTTTATGAAGAAGCGGGAATACCTCGAAGATCAGATTGCGTTGTTGCTTGGTGGTCGTGCTGCGGAGCAGGTACTGCTTGCCACGATGACTGCTGGAGCTTCGAACGATATCGAGCGCGCCGTTGAGATAGCCAGACGGATGGTCAGTGAGTTTGGCATGAGTCGCCTCGGACCGATTCATCTCGGCCAGGCAGATCAACAGCGCAGCCAGAGTTTGCTGGATAAGGTTGAAGAAGCAACGACCGAGTTGATCAATGAGCAACTCGAGCGTGCATGTGCGATTGTGACGGCGGAGCAGGAGTCGATTGGACGTCTTGTAGAGCTCTTGATGGAGCGAGACACGCTCGATGCTGAGGAGATCGCGGGCTGCTTCAATCGTCAAAACGTTCGCGCCGCATAGATCAGGTTAGCCACAAAAAGGCACAGAAGGCACAAAATGGTTTCTTTATCATTTGTGCCTTTTGTGCTTTTTTGTGGC
>CAWBPY010000005.1:0-330727 GCA_963790745.1 uncultured Acidobacteriota bacterium | reverse complement strand
AACTGTGACCGTGCAGACCTCGCCATTGCCAAAGTCAGCATTCGGATTGATCGTGAAAGTTGTAGGACCACCGGTTACTACGGTGTCAGCGACGTTACGTGTTCCGCTGTTAGGGCAAACGATCTGGAACCAGTTACCAGCGACGTTGACGGGCTCGCTGAAGGTAATACTGACGTTGGAATTGATCGCCAATCCGGTGGCCCCGTTGGTAGGCGTTGTCCCTGTAACTGATGGCGCCTGATCGATCGTGAAACTGAAGACAAAGTCCGCCGCCATGTTTTGAGGCGGATCGTTTGTGTCCTGATCGCTGACTTGTGCGGCAAAGACAGTCACGGTCACTAATTCGCCATTCGCGAAGTCAGCCGGATTGATGTCGAATGTTGTTGGACCACCAGTCACAACTGTATCCGCGACGTTCTTCGTGCCGCTGGTCGCGCCGACGATCTGGAACCAATTGCCTGTCACGTCTACTGCTTCATTGAACGTGATGCTGATGTTGGTATTGTTCGCCACCTGAGTTGCGCCGTTTGTTGGTGTAGTGGCGGTGACAGCAGGCGCCACATCCATGGTGAAGCTGAAGACGAAGTTAGCCGCCATGTTGTCCGGCGGATCATTGGTATCGGCATCTGTTACCTGCGCTGCAACGATCGTCACTGTGCAAGCTTCACCTGGCGCAAAATCAGCGTTTGGATTGATCGTGAAAGTTGACGCGGGTGAAGGAGGGGTGACGACGGTATCGGCTGGGTTTCTCGTCCCGCTGGTGGTGCAAACGATCTGGAACCAGTTGCCTGTTACGTTAACTGACTCACTGAACGTAACTGTGATGTCAGTATTGGTTGGTTGATCGAGGGCGCCGCTCACTGGCGTGGTGTTGGTAACAGTCGGCGCCAACTCCTGCTCGGTCGTAGTAAAGCTGAAAACAAAATTCGCCGCCATCTGGTCAGGCGGATCGATTACGTCTTGATCCGTAACTTGTGCGGCAACGACCGTGACCGTGCAGGTCTCGGTAGGCGCAAAATCAGTATTGGGATTGATCGTGAAAGTAGTTGGACCACCGCTTACGGCAGTATCGGCAACATTTCGTGTTCCAGTCTCAGTGCAGGAGATCTGGAACCAGTCGCCCGTGACGTTGACTGCTTCGCTAAAGGTGATCGTGATGTCCGTATTCTGTGCGATCTCAGTGGCGCCGTTAGCAGGCGTTGTGTTGGTAACACTTGGCGGAGCATCGACGTTAAGCGTTACGAGCGTAGTGTCGTTTGGTGTCAATCCGTTGGTTGCTGTGTAAGTGAACGAGTCATTTCCTTCAAAGCCAGTGGGCGGATTGTAAGTAAAGCCTCCATCAGCGTTGAGGGTGACGGTTCCGCCCTGCGCTGTCGCACCACCTGCGATTGGCACTGCGGTCGGTGCAGGAAGACCTGTGTCGTTCGTGAGCACGCCAGGAGCGCCGACCACCAGTGGGGTGTTTTGGGCTGCGCCGAAAACATCCGGGAACGCAAGTGGAGAAACTTTAAGAGAGCCACCAACGAGCGTCGTGTTCGCATCGATCATGTCCAAAAAATTCACGCCCGTGGCGTCGTCTGGACCAGTGTTGCTTATATTGACGTCGTAAGTGATCGTTTCGCCCGGCGCAGCCTTACCATCGCCATCCAGATCGGGGAATGAGTCGGTCTTCGTAGCCGTAATCGCCGGGTCGAACGGAGCAGTGGGTTCCATGCCCGAGGCTGTTTCGACTCGTTTAGACCACTTCGGCGCAGCTTGGGCCAACGGTGCAAGGGGACTCAGAATCATCAAGGAAATAATAAGACATGCGATTAATGTCCTGGAGAGTTGATGCAGGTGTGGCAATGAGTGGTTCATCTGAGTCCTCTAATGAGAAATGGATTTACAGCGGTCCAATAGACGCACTTGTGAGCAGCTATCTCGAAGCAAATGCAAATTGTGACAAACAATGCAACGCAGGCTTGATAGGCGTTGCGACCGGACAAACCGACTTTATTGCAATAAAGGACTCACAGTCAACGATTTTCGGGTACGGAAGGGCACAAAAAAACACAAAACGCACAATAAACCCCCGTGCGTTTTGTGTTTTTTGGGGTTATGCAATCCTTATGGCCTCTGAGGGAATACCCCCTGTAGAGCAATGCAGAAGTTGAGCGTCAAATACGGTTGCATGTTGTTGTGAGGTAGGCTGCCACCTGCTGGCGGCAGCGCTTCAGGTGCCATCGTAACCAGGTTAGCGTTCGTGACGCTTTGATAGGCATTCGTATTGGCCGAATTAGCAAGCACGCGATTGTTAGCAGGCGCAGCTACTTCGGCAAGGTCAACCTCATGAAATCTCATAGCGTGAGTGTGAACGGGGATCTCCGAGACCAGCAGCGTAACGCTCTCGACACCACTCATTTCACCGAGATCTCTTAACGAAAGACCCTGACCCTGACCCGGCTGCATCGGCGCGCTGCCTTGAAGGTCCGGCAAGGCAAAAGTGGACTTTCCGTCACCGCCATAGGTAGTTCCCAAAAGAGAAAACAAGGCTGTGTTTTGCGAGAGCGGCAGCAACTGCCCGTCGCAAAAGGCCCAGCCAGTCGGGGGAAAGTTGAATGGGAAAATACGAATTTCAGCTACAAACTGGTCAGACATTTTTTTCTCCTTAGGTCTGCGAGGGGAATATCCCAAACAATGAAATGATAAAGTTGATACAGAGAAACGGCTGCGTGTTTTCATGCGGCTGGCTACCGCCCTGCGGCGTCACAGAATTGGCGGCAAACGCAGTATCAGCCGAATCCTGTATGTAAATGAAACCTGTCGATACTTGTCCCAGCACCTTGTTTAAAGGCGAGGTATCCTGGCATATATTGGTCGATGCAGTTAGTGGATGGGTGTGATTCGGAATCTGCTGAACGGTCAAGGTCTCCTGCTCGGTGCCCGCCATCTCGCCGAGCTGGTAGGTTGTCCCGTCAGGTCCGGTTCCCATGTGAATGGGTACACGGCTAGCCAGGTTAGGAAGATTAAATGTCTCTTCGCCGTCGCCGCCGTAGGTTGTTCCGATGAGTTGAAACAAAACTTCGTTTTCTGCGATTGGGAGGGTTTGACCCTCACAGAACATCCAACCATTAGGGGCAAAGTTGCCCGCAAACATTCTGATTTCACCAACATAGGGTTCTGGCATTTTTGTCTCCTTTCCTAATTTTGCGACGGGAAGATCCCCTGCAAAGCGATAATGAAGTTCAGCACCAGGTACGGCATCATATTGTTGTGTGGCTGGCTGCCGCCAATACTGGTGACGCTGGTCGGGCCCAATGTCACGAGAGCCGCAGGATCGGTGTAATTGCGACCGGCCACCAATCCCAGCATATGATTAGCTGCCGCATTTGTATCTGCCGCAGTGTTGGACGCTTGTACAAAATGGAGGTGAGTAGGCAGTTGCTGTATGTTGACCGTGACGGACGTCGAACCCGCTGCCTCTCCAAGAGTGTGTCCATTGCCCTCGTGGACAGGTACTCGTCCTCGCAGGTTCGGAAGCGCGAAATTAGTTTGACCATTTCCGCCGTAGACAGTGCCCAGCAACGCGAACAGTGCCTGGTTCTGGTTGATCGGCAGTAACTGTCCGTTGCATAGGGCCCATCCTTTTGGGGGGAAGTTAAAAGAGACGATCTTTATTTCACTAAGAAAGGGTTCCGGCATTTCTCCTCCTAAAGGGGTAAATGAAGATTTACTAACTATTTAGGTAGTCGTGTTTCAGGCTTAGTCGTTTGACGCCCCGAAGTCTCGAAATTAGTTAGAGATTGTCGGGAGGACAGAACTGTAGTTTTCCGATCTGAAGGCCTGGGGTCTGTTTCAAAAACTGAAGCGGGGGGATTCTAAACCTCGTTGGGCCGAATTACAAGACCAAATAGCAACATCTCCCTGACAATTTAACAACATCTTCGACAATAGGTTTGTCCACCAATTCCGCGGATAAATTTCTGGAATATGAACACCACCGTTCCAGATAAATTTGCTTGGCAGCCTCTTAGGACCGCATATAGACTGGCACTGGTAAGTTCCTGCCTTCCAAAACCGTACGGCCCCGTCCTGGGCCCAGGAGACAAAAAACCAATGACAATTTTACGTCGGACCTTTTTACCGAGATCTGTCTAGATCTACCTTCGCTGCGGGTTTGCTATTAGCCAGTGCTCGCGTTGGCTTGGCCCAAACTGGCACCCGCAACAACCTCCCAACTGAAGCACAGCAAGATCCCGTGCTTCTTTTCACAGCCGCAACTTTTGCTTCCTATGTTGGCGACATCTTTGAGACCTCGCAATGCCCGTGGTGAAAGCATTGAATTACGTTTGGACCAGCTTCAAAAACACCAACCTAGAAACCGCCTAACATCGAAGGCTGAAGCTATCGAGAGTTTTCATTGCTATTCAAAGCTTCTGAAGAACTACCGCCGTTGACTTCTATCCACAAGATCAGCCATCCTCGCCTTGGTAAATTTGATCTGTTCCTAACGCGGTACAAAACTGAAAACGATGGACTTTTCTACGAAGCCGTCATCAATCACCTCCAAAAGCGCAGGTGTTTCACTTCGACCGGTTAATGATGCCGATCAGGAGTTCCTGATCAGCGTCTACGCTAACTCGCGTGCTGCTGAACTCGCTCAGGTAGACTGGGACGATAGTCAAAAGGACGCGTTTATTCGCTGGCAGTACGAAATGCAGAAACAAGAATACTACGCGCGCTATCCCGACGCGCGGTACGACGTCATTCTTGTTGACGGCGTTTCTGCCGGTCGTATTTGGGTCGGAATCGACGACAAACAAATCCGTTTGCTTGATATCGCGCTGCTTACGGAATTCCAGAATCGCGGAGTGGGCACACAATTGCTTCGGCAGTTGATGGACGAGGCCACACGTACTAATAAAGCTCTGCGACACATGGTTTTCGTACTCAATGATAATGCCTACCTGTTTTATGAACGGCTCGGGTTTAAGACGTTCGAAGAAACCGGGGGATACAAGCACATGGAATGGCTGCCGGGACAGGATTCAAACGACAATTCTTGAGATTCGGTCTGGTTAATCCTTCAGGAAAAGGTTGTACACAGCTTCATATCTAAACCGATCCGCGTCCTTCGCAATCGGCACCAGGAATACTTCAAATTCTCCCAAATCGGGGTGAACCATGCGATAAGTATTCTGCTGTAAAAAGAAGTCGAGCGGGCCGGAGAATTCTGCCGAGAATCGCTCCATACCGGCCTGTTCGTGTGGCTCATTTACTCTTGGCGTAACAGAAATCAATTTAAGTTCAACCGGCTTAGGCAAATCGAGCTCAATGCGAAAATCCGTGTTCACGTTTTTCATGAAATTTGCCTGGTTCAAAACGTCACTCATTCACTGTTCTCCTAACATGCTTAGCATTAAGTCATTGAGTCGCACTTGGAGGAGGCATGACTCCAAATACAAACTCAAAATCTGATCGTTCGTTGGTCTAACAAACTCCTCGTACCAAAGCCCGACGTGACCGAACTTCTCGGGCCACGCTAAACAGACAACTTCATCAGCATCATCTTCTATCACATCGCGGCTATTCAGGTCTGAAACCGGTACGGCCGCGACAACTTTTCTCACGCCCAATTTGCGCACGGCGCGAATCGCTGCCTGCATCGTCGATCCAGTATGAATGCCATTGTCAACGATGATGACTTGCTTCGTGCTGATATCAACTGGCGGACGTTGGCCACGGCAGAAACGCTCGCGTTCCGTCAACTGCTGGAGTCCATCAGCTATTGCATAGTCCATTCCCGCCGATCGTGCCACTTGCTCTAATTCCTCATCAACTACCATCGTCCCGGCGACGTTGGTCGCACATACAGCTTGTTGTGGTCCAAACGGCGCCATTAGCCTGCGGATGAACAGCAACTCCAATGGAAGTTTTAGCTCGCGAGCTACCTCCGCTCCCACAAACACGCCACCAGCCACAATTACGATGACGACCGTGTCGCTTGAACAGCGATATTTCTGTAGGGAATCCGCGAGCTGACGGCCAGCGGATGCAGCGTTCTGAAACTTCGTCACAAGTTGTGCGGTAGGTTAACTGTGGCTGATTAGAAAAGGCAAAGGAGCGCTCGATTTCTCGAGCGCTCCTTTTGTTTAGGTGGTTATTGCCTGTAGTTGATGGTTGGACCATTCCCAAACACAAAGTAACGAGACAAGTCATCACCTTTTGATGGGTTGAGCCACCAGTTTGTTGGGGAGGCGAAGTAAGCAAACAGCCCGCCCCGATCATTTATTCCGAACAAGGCGCCGATCTCTATTGATAGATCCCTGGTGTCGCCCTGGCCGGCGTTGAAGTCGGTCGCCGTGTCGGTGCCCGACCCGCCGCTGAAGGAGTCGGCACCCAACCCGCCGGTCAGCGTGTCGTTGCCCTGACCACCTTCGAGCACGTCGTTGTCGTTGCCGCCCTCAAGGGTGTCATTACCACCCCCGCCGAGGATCCGGTCGTTGCCGTCCGAACCGCGGAGGGTGTCGTTGCCGTTCCCGCCGTCGAGCGTGTCGTTGCCGAGGCCGCCGTTGACTACGCCACCGCCGTTGCCGCCGCAGATCAAGTCGTTACCGGCACCGGAGTTGATCGTGTCGTCGCCGTTTCCGCCGAAGATCATATCGGTGCCCACCGTGGTGGTGCCGATGTTGATCGTCTCGGTCTTGTTGGTACCGACGATGACTCTGATGTTGATCGAGCTCGTTAAAGCACCGTCGCTTACTGTGATGGTGACGTCCGAGAACTGAACGCTATTCTGCGTCACTGCCTGGATCGTTACCGTGCGGTTGGCCCCGCTGCCGCCGAACGAGATGTTGCCGAGAGGCACCACCGCGGTGTTCGACGAGGTTGCGCTGAGGGTCAAGCTGCCCGGCGCCGTCTCCACGTCCCCGACGAGGAGGTTCAGAGTGCCGGTCGACGAGCCGCCGCCGCATTGGCCGAAACCGACCACGACAGTCGGCGCGGCGTTGTCGTCGTTGGTGATGGTACCCGTCGCTGAAGCTGGGGTGCCGACGGTGTAGCCCGCGCCTGCGGTCACCGTCAGTATCACCGTCTCGTTGGGTTCCAGATCCGCGTCCCCCAACGGGTCAACCGTAATGGTTGCCGTCGAGCTGCCGGCGAGGAATTCCACTGTACCGGAAGTGACAGTGAAGGTGGTCGCGCCGGTCGCGAAGTAGTCGCCACCCGGAGGAGCGAAAACGGCCGTCCCGCCGACCGAGAAGTTCACCGTCAGCGGACCAGAGGTAAGGCCGACGCGGGTAAAGGTGTAGACCATGTTGGTCGCACCGTCTTCAAGCACCGAGGACGGCGCTACGGCTACCGAGACCTCCGTGTCGTCGTTGGTGATGGTGCCGGTGGCCGTGCTGGGCGCACCGACGTTGTAGCCCGTGCCCGCCGTCACCGTCAGGATCACCGTCTCATCGAGTTCGGCCGCACCGTCAGCGGTCGGGTCAACCGTCACGGTCGCCGTCGAGCTGCCGGCGAGGAACGTCACCGTGCCCGTGGGCGGGGTGAAGGTCGCTGCGCCGATCTGCGTATAGTCGGTGTTGGGATCAGCAGTTCCGCCGATCGAGAAGTTCACCGTTAGCGGGCTGGTGGTGACGCCGTTACGCGAGAACGTATAGACGAGGTTCCCAGCACCGTCCTCGGTGGTCGAGAGCGGAGATACCGCTACCGACACATCCGTGTCGTCGTTAGTGATTGTCCCCGTCGCTGAAGCCGGTACGCCTACGGTGTAGCCCGCGCCTGCGGTCACCGTCAGGATCACCGTCTCGTCGGGCTCGACCGTGAGGTCGGCCGACGGATCGATGGTTACGGTCGCCGTCAAGCTGCCATCAGCAAACGTCACCGTGCCGGTGGGCGGAGTAAACGTCGCCGCGCCAGTCTGGGTGTAGTCAGTGTTGAAGATGGCCGTTCCACCGATCGAGAAGTTCACCGTTAGCTCGCCGCTGGAATCGCCACGAGTAAAGGTGTAGACGAGGTTGGTCGCCCCGTCCTCATTCGTCGACAACGGCGACACAGCCACTGACACGGCGTTATCGTCGTTGTTAATGGTGCCTGTGGCCGAGTCGGGAGCGCCGACCTCGTAGCCGGTGCCGGCAACAACGGTCAGAATCACCGTCTCATCTGCCTCGGTCGCCACATCCGCCGACGGGTCAACCGTCACGGTTGCGGTGGAGTTGCCGGCGCCGAAGATCACTGTGCCGTTGGGCGGGACGAAGGTCGCCGCGCCCGTCTGCGTGTAGTCGGTGTTGAAGTCGGCGGTTCCACCGATCGTGAAGTTCACCGTCAGCGCGCCGGTGGTACTGCCGGTGCGGGTGAAGGTGTAGACGAGGTTAGGTGCCCCATCCTCATCCACCGTTGACGGAGCCACTGCTACTGAGACGGACGAATCGTCGTTGGTGATTGTGCCGGTGGCCGCGCTCGGTGCACCGACGTTGTATCCGGTGCCAGGAGCGACAGTCAGGATAACCGTCTCATCTAGCTCGACACTGTTATCTGCCGTTGGATCAACCGTCACGGTCGCCGTCGAACTGCCGGCGAGGAAGTCCACCGTGCCCGTGGGCGGGGTGAACGTGGTTGCACCGGTTTGGGTGTAATCATCGTTGAAGAGGGCCGTCCCGTTGACCGAGAAGTTGACAGTTAGCGCGCCGGTCGTGACGCCTGTACGCGTGAACGTGTAGACGAGGTTCCCCGCACCGTCCTCGGTGGTCGACAACGGGGATACAGCTACCGACACGTCCGTGTCGTCGTTAGTGATTGTCCCCGTCGCTGAAGCCGGGACGCCAACGGCGTAGCCCGCGCCTGCGGTCACTGTCAGGATCACGGTCTCGTCGGGCTCGACCGTGAGGTCGGCCGACGGATCAACAGTCACGGTGGCCGTCAAGCTACCGTCAGCAAAGCTCACCGTGCCGGTGGGCGGAGTAAACGTCGCCGCGCCAGTTTGGGTGTAGTCAGTGTTGAAGGTGGCCGTTCCGCCTATCGAGAAGTTGACCGTGAGCGCGCCGCTGGAATCACTACGGGTGAACGTGTAGACGAGGTTAGTCGCCCCATCCTCGTCCGCCGCCAACGGCGATACAGCCACCGATACGGTGGTGTCGTCGTTGTTAATGGTTCCCGTGGCCGTGCTTGGCGTGCCGATGTTGTAACCGGTGCCCGCAGCGAGCGTTAAGATTACGGTCTCATCCGGCTCGGCCGTCGCATCCGCTGACGGATCAACCGTCACCGTCGCGGTGGTGCTGCCGGGGCTGAACGTCACTGTGCCGTTGGGCGGGGCGAAGGTCGCCGCACCCGTCTGCGTGTAGTCGGTGTTGAAGGTGGCAGTTCCAGCGATTGTAAAGTTCACCGTCAGCGCGTCGGCAGTGTCGCCAGTGCGGGTGAAGGTGTAAACGAGGTTCGGTGCCCCGTCCTCATCCACCGCTAACGGCGCCACTGCGAGGGTCACCTCCGCGTCGTCGTTAGTGATCGTGCCGGTGGCCGTGCTTGGATTAGCCACGTTATAACCAGTCCCCGCCTGCAAAGTCAGAATCACCGTCTCGTTGCCTTCGACTGTGTTGTCTGCCGTCGGATCAACCGTCACGGTCGCGGTCGTGTTGCCGGCTCCAAACGTCACTGTGCCGTCGGTGGCGGTAAACGTCGCCGCGCCCGTCTGCGTGTAATCGTCGTTGAAAGTTGCCGTCCCACCGACTGAGAAGTTGACCGTTAGCGGGCCGGTGGTCACGCCATTACGCGTGAACGTGTAGACGAGGTTTGGCGCCCCGTCCTCTTCTACTGAGGACGGCGCCACTGCCACCGTCACGTCCGTGTCGTCGTTGGTGATGGTTCCCGTCGCCGAAGCGGGGATACCTATGTCATAGGATGTGCCTGCAACGACTGTCAGAATCGCTGTCTCGTTCGGTTCGACAGTAATGTCCGTAGTCGGATCGAGCGTCACGGTAGCTGTGGAGCTGCCGATAGGTATGACTACCGTGCCGGAGGTGGCGTTGAAGGTGGCCGCCCCCGTCTGCGTGTAGTCATTGTTGAAGATGGCCGTCCCGCCGACGCTGAAGTTCACCGTCAATGCGGCAGCCGTCGACCCTTCGCGCGTGAACGTATAGACGAGGTTGTCTGATCCGTCCTCCAAAACCGAAGCGGGTGACACCGCCACGGTCACGTCAGGCTGATCAATCGTGGTCCGGGTCGGGTCACGGGGAACCACGTTAACGTCCGGGTCGTCTGTAAGAAGATCCGCGAAGTTGTCGCCTTCCACCAATCCCTGGTTGGAGACCTGGTTTGTGGCCCCGAGGTACGGATTATCGACGGTGACGTCGAACCTGATCGTAATGTTCTTGCCGGCAGGCAGGATTCCGATGTTGAGCAGGACATCCACAAACGACATCGGTGCCGGTTTCATCGCATGGGCTCGTTGAACCGTTCCGCGCGAATTACGCGGCTTGTTCGAAGCCACTAGTTGCGAGTTAGCGTTGTTGAGTTGACGGTTCGACTTGGCGGCTGTCCGCTGACTGTCACCAGCCTTCGGAGCAACTTTCTTCGCGACGCCCATCTTGAATGCAGGCGCGCGCCTTGTGCCAGGTTCGAGAGTGTTCTCCATCAACCAACCCTGCGGACCCGTGAGTTTCGACTTATTCTGAGTTAGGGAGAACCGATTTGACGCATAAGCACCGTCAACAAGTCGACGCGACCGTGCGCGGCGCTGTATTCGGTTGTTTGCAGTTCCTGGTTCAGTACTGGAACGTCAAATTCCTTATCGTCAGACGGTGTGGGATCGAAGAACCAGCCATGGCCGGCTGCTGTTATGTCTAACGTGATCTGGTTACCCTTCAAGGTGGCCAACTGACCTTCCGGCAGATCGGCTATCTCGTAGGAGAACGACTGGAGCCTGGCAAAGTCCTTAGCTGACATGCCGGTCTCCGCCCATCTCGCTATCGCTGCCTGGACCATAGCCGAAACCTCTGATTGCGTAAGAGAGAGAACATTCTGGGAATTCTTGTTCTCACCTCTTGCGGCGTACAAGATATTCTCGGCTTGCGCATTTGAGTTCGGAGCTTGCGGCGTGTCACCTGCCGAGAGTTCACTCGTGGCTGGCGCCTCAATCGGACCTAATGGTGCTGCCGGCAGTGTCGGCTGCGTACAAGCTGCGCCACCGGCGAAGTTTGCACCGCTGACGTTTACTGTCGTAGCAGTCGGATTATCCGCCTGGACTTTCGCCTGCGCGGCTGCCTGGGTCGTTCCAACCAGGTTCGGGATGCGCAGATTCAGTCCCACTTGTGGTCCCTTGCGCAGCCGGATGTCAGCGCCGCCCTGAGGCTCATTACCAGCCGTGGCCACGCTGTTGGCTCGTATATCCATACAGATATTGTTGGTGTCAGTGGTGAGAATGCCGTTGTCAGAATGGATTCCGTGCAACGAGTTGTTAGCATCTGAGAAATCCGACACCGTGTTATTCGTAATCGTCGCGTTCATTGCTGCCGCGCCTTCACCAGTTACACTGACAATGCCGCGATCTTCATACTGCCGCACGGTATTGCTGTCGATCAGCGTGGTGTGTGACCACCCGCGCCGCGTGCGCTCACGATTATGCCGAACGCCTCCAGCGAACCGGAGTTGACGACCGCCGCATTGCCGATGAAGTTGTTTTGAATGCGCCCACTAAACGTGCCAGTGCCGCTGCCCTTGTTCACATTGATCATGCCGCCCTGACGATTTCCCGTCAGCGGCGCCACCGCCGTCCCGTTATTCGAGACGTCGTAATTGAAGGTGCCATCGAACGTGGCGCCGAAGAGCAGCAGGCCCTGGCCCAGGCCCACCGCATGACCTCCCGCAAACGCGTTTCCGGTAAAGGTCAAATCCACATTGGCGTTATTGATCATGCTCAGGTTGAAGTGATCGCCACCATGCGCTGAGAAGCTGTTGTTAGTGATGAACGCATTTACTACTGCGGTTAACTCGGCTTCGAGTTGGAAGCCATCGTCACCAACGGCTGCACTGGTGTTCTTGATCGTGTTGCCGCTCACTGTGATCTGCGAAGTTCCACTCTGGTTGTCCATCAGGATGTTGTGCTGGAAGCCACCAGTGATGAGACTGTTGGTGATTGAATTCGTACCAGTCAACTGGTCGAACCTGATGCTGCTGTCACGGAACGGGCTCGCTACGTTCGTGCCGTTTGTTCCCTGGACGACGCTGTTGGCAAGCGTAAAATTATTTACGTTGACACCGCTGATGCCATAGTTGTTTGTGTTGTTGATACGAATGCGCGTGAGCGATACGTTGCTAGCGTTGCGAAGCGCGATGCCAGTACCTGGAGGTAAAGCGGCTACTGGATCGGTGTCGGCGCCAGTGTTGATGTTCTGAATCGAGCCGCCGGTGCATGTCGGAGTAGCTTCGGTACATGTACCGCCATTGCCGGCCACTGTGAAACTGCCGGTGGTGCTCGAAATGATGATGCCGTTCGGACCGCCGGTGGTCGAGACACTGGTCAGCGTGATGTTAGTCCTGGTGCCGCCTTCCGGACGAGTTATATCTACGGCTGCTGCACCAGTGGTGACCAGGGTGCCGCTGGTTGCAGTGATGGTGTTACTGTTGTTTGTTGACAGCAACGCTTTCTGGTTCGCATTTGGTGAGATATTAAGACTTCCAAATGTGATGGTGCCGTCGTTGTTCACCAGGCTGACGCCCGTGCCGCCCGATGTTGATACGGAAGTATTCGCAAAATTCAAGTTAGCGGTAGACGTGCCTACGTCGATACCGATACCGGTAGAGCCGGTGACAGTCGTTGAGCCAGTCGTCAAACTGCCGCCGACGCCCGACAGGAACAGACCTGTAGTGGCGCTGCCCGCGGAAGAGATGCTTGCAAACGAGCCGTTGAGAGTACCGGTCGTAAGGTTCAGGGTTCGGCCATTGCCATTTAGAGTAACGTCTGAAACGTTCAATGTGCCGAAGCCGGTGCCATTGATGTCACCCGTCGAATTGCCGCCGGTGAATCCGCGCAGCGTGTTGTTTTGACCAACAGTAATCGCGAGTGCACCGCTGGTGATATTGACGATCGGCGCGCCGGGGGATGTTAGCGGTAAAGGATCGCTGCCCGTCGCAGGTGTAATACCTGTAATAGAAGAAAGCGTTGCCGTCGCATCTTGTCCGATGAATTTCTGACCATTTTCCAAGGTCACTGGCCCAACGTAATCCGTTGCACTTTCGTAAACAAAGATATTGTCATTCGCTGCCGGATCGTTTGCACCGCCAGCGCCGTTAGCCGCCTCGAATGCGGCCAATGTCGAAAATGGATTCGTAAGACGACCGCAGCCCGCCGCGACAGTAAGGCACGAAGCGGAGTTGTTATTAATAAACCAGATCATTCCGCTGACGGTGATCGAGACTGTCGCCGTGCGATTTGACGCAGCAGACGTTGCGTTCGCATTGTCGGTCAGCACGTACGTAAAAGTATCGACGCCTTCGAATCCCGGTGCTGGGTTGTAGGTAAACTTACCCATGTCCGCGCCGGAAACAGTCATCACGATGTTGCCGCCGTTCGCCGACGTAGTGGTGATCGTGTTTGACACAATGGTGCTGCTCGCCTGGACCGTGGTAATCGTAGACACGGTGTTGGTTCCCAGATAGTCATTCGAAACAACGCTGAATGGAGCAGCCAGATTCGCCGAATTGATTCTCACGTTGCCGGTTACAGTTACCGGAAAAATATCGTTGACGGCGACGGCTGATGCGGCGAGCGTGCCGCCGAGAAAGTTGGTGTTCGTATCGACGGTGTCACTAAAACTGACACCAGTGGCATCTTCGCCAGCTCGCACCGATCACGACGCTATATTTTACTCGTGTCGCCAGGCTCCGCCTTTAGGATCCCCATCACCGTTGACAAAAAAGTTGGTCTTGGTGGCCGTAATGGTTGGCGCGAATGGAACGGCGGGAGTTGGCGGTTCCAAAACGCGTTTTACGGCTGCGTATGGTGGAATTCTTTGCCACTTCAGGGTTGCTGGCCCCCCTGGCGTACTGGGTTCAGCCTTCGGCAACCAACCGGCGCGTCTGGACTCCACTGATACTGAAAAACAACTGCCGCCAAGACGGCGACAGCGGCAATCAGCATAGGAGCGACCGATCGATCAGATTTAATGGTTTTCGTAGTTTTCTGGGAGTTGGTATTTCGGCGGATATAGCGTGCGAGGCGTTCACTGGGGGACATTCGGAAACTCCTTTGTTTATCTCTTGTTTAGGGAATTTTAAAAACTGGGCTGATATTCTGGGCTGATAACGGGCTCTGAAGGGACCGCACCCCCTTGACGCATACAAAAAACTACGACAGCCACATCCGGGCTTTGGTGAAGATAACGCCTGGAACTATGCGAGGACCAGGCTTCCGATGGACGGCCCTACGTAGTTTCTCGCCAGAAACCAAATCAGGATCGGTCATTCCAGTGAGTCAACCGGCGTCGGAACGGCTTGTTGACTGGACACGCATCCTTCGAATAGCAATTAGCATCCGTAAGCTGCGCGTAGTGACAAAAATTGGCAGCGCGAATTCTAGTGCGATACCGGCTTTAAGTCAAGGGGGACTCTTAGCAACGGGGGGGAGGAGGGGTAGTGTCCTAATCTGAGATTCAGAATTTATTTCTTAATCTCAACCACTCCGAACTTTATTGGGACGCGACAAACAATTGTTTCGCGCTCCTTCTCTCCTCAAATTTATTAACGCGAGAACGGCGAAGAAAAACCACCACGTCCCGGTGCTGATTTTATTTTGAGGACATACGGACAGAGACTATGCTAAATGTTAAATTCTGAATCTCAGATTAGGACACTACCTAGCACCGGCCTTCAATTGCTCCGTCAAGTTCAGATTTCGAAACAAGCGTTGAAGATAGTTTGGATGGATTCCGAGCAGGCGCGCGGCCTCGGCGGGGTCGCCCTTCGCCTGCTCGAGAGCGTGCAGAATGATCTGTTTCTTGTTTTGGACCACGGCCTCGTGATAGTTCGCGATTGACTTGTCAGATGCCACTTCCCTTTCAAGCAAGTTCTCAGGTAAGTCGTCCGGCAGGATCCACTAGTTGTTCCTAGCACGATCGCGCGTTCAATAGTGTTCTCGAGCTCGCGCACGTTGCCGGGCCAATCGTAGGCTGTCAGGAAATTACGCGCTTCAGCCGTAAAACCTTTCAACTTTCGATTGCACTTCGCGCTGTACTTATTCGCAAAGTAGTTCGCGAGCAGCGTGATGTCTTCACGTCGATCGCGAAGCGCGGGCATTTCGAGAGGAACAACATTGAGGCGATAATAAAGATCCTCACGGAATTGGCCCGCTTCGATTGCTTCTTCAAGATTCTTATTAGTGGCTGCAACCATGCGCAGATCGACTTTGATCGTTACCGTTCCGCCAACTCGTTCAAATTCTCTTTCCTGCAACACGCGCAGCAGTTTCACTTGGAGCGCAGGCGTAAGCTCACCGATCTCGTCAAGGAAAATTGTGCCGCCGGCGGCGATCTCGAGCCGGCCTTTTTTCTGCGCCAATGCGCCGGTGAACGATCCTTTTTCATGACCAAACAGTTCGGTTTCGAGCAGCGACTCGTTCAGTGCCGCGCAGTTCACCGCCATGAACGGTTTCTGAGCGCGTTTGCTGTTGCGATGGATCGCGCGCGCGGCCAACTCCTTACCCGTTCCACTCTCGCCGTTGATCAAAACTGTCGCATCCGTCGGCGCCACTTTCGAGATGAAATGATAGACGCGTTGCATCGCCGGGCTTTCACCGATCATGTTGTGCTCGATGTTGACATCGGAAAGCAGCCGCTCGTTTTCCGTGTCGAGCCATTCAAACTGGCGCGCGTTTTCGATCGCGACTGCAGCAATACTCGCAATGGCCGTCACGAGCTGAAGATGTTCACGATTGAACTTGTCGCGCGGCAGAGTGGTGTCGAGATACAACACGCCCAGCTTTCGATCAAACATGATCAGCGGCACGCACATCACCGAATGCGTGCGTGCAGTAATCAAACTTTCAGTGGTAAGCTGTTTTTCCTCGCTTCCGTCGCTGGCCAGCAGTGCAACGCCGTCTCTTAATACCTGCTGCACGATTGTGCGGCTGACGTGTACAGCCTGATTCTTTCCGCGCGCGCGATCGAGTGCGAAAACACGGCTCGTTTCAAACGCGCCTTCACTCGTCAGCAGGATCGCGCCACGTTGGGCCGGAACAACTTCAAAAAGCAGTTCGAGGAGTCGTTCGAGGAGATTATCAAGGCCACGGATCGAGTTAATGACTGTGCTGACTTTCATCAGCGCGCTCAAATCGCGAGCCATCTGGTAGAGCGCGTCGTCAAAACGGATCTGGACCGTAGAACCGCTGACTACCTGAGCTTCGTCGAGAGTTACATCACTCGACTTGAGGCCGGCTCTCCATCGTGCGTAAGGAAAACAAAATGCGCATTGCCTATGCGAACGCGATCACCATGCTCGAGCTGTCGATTCTTGACGGGAACGTCGTTAACGAATGTGCCGTTAAGACTCTCCAGATCGGTGATTACAAATCCGGTCTCATTCTTTTCGATTCGGGAATGGCGGCGTGACACTGAGGCATCGGCGATACACAGACCGGCAGCGGTATCGCGACCAATGACAAGAGGTTCATCGCTGACTGCGAAGACTGCTCCCTTGAGCTTCCCGGAAACTGCTGCGAGACGAGGAGGCATTACCGAATACTATATCTGCGTAATCTTTTTAGACAAGAAACATATCTATATGAGGAATCACGCAAATCGACATTTGAAAAATAGTTTGAAATTTCCGCTCCCGAATTTTCACTTATTAGTTGAGGGAATATGCGGACAGTTTTCGCGTTACTAAAACAAAAGCAAGGACCGACTCTCCCACAGGACCTTGGAGTGGAATTTAAAGTTGGGCAATTCTGTTGGGCGTCCCCTTTTGGGTAAATTAAGCGAAACTGGTCCCTGCCTTTTATCTCAAACTCACATTGCTACCAGGAGAATTTGTATGGCGTATCAAGATGATTTCAATGCTGGTCAGAAAAAAATTAATGGCGCGCTTGTTGAAGTAGATACGAGGGTGATTTCGACGCTCAGGGACATTCTTGGGGTTGTCAAAACTATAGCTGAGCTCCCGACAGTAGCTCCTATATAAGGGGCATTGATTTCCAACCCCTTGAAACTGCATTAACAGATGCGGAGTACTATAGTAAAAAAGTTGCGGGGATAACCCCTCCAGGTTGTCAGGCACCACCCTACTAATCCGATAGTTGCTTACGAGGTTTTGAAAAGCAGCCGTGTGGCCGCTCTTGCTGCCTTGGCGACAATATAAATCGTGGGTCCAAAATTTGAGCATTGCGGCATTATGCCGCATGATTGCCTTACCGGTTGTTTCTAACTTCACGACGTTGCTGGTTTTGGTACCAAGTTGACACGCTAGCAATTTGTGATCGGAAGACCAGGCGTACGAAAAGATCAGATTGCGGGTGAAATTCGTCAATTGCTTCTTTTTCCCGGTATCAAGGTCGTAGGTCCAGATGTTTGGATAACCATTGGCCTTGTCTATGTAACTCAATGTGGTTGGGGAGAGCCACAGGACGCGTTGCCACTCAAAATTCGGAATCGCGTGATTCGCTTCAATATTTCGCCAGTGCTCGCGGACAAGATCAGCGGTATCTTTCGTCCCTGAGTCGACATCATAGCGGGCCAGGATGAATTGACTATCAGGTGAAAATACCGGCATTCGATATCTGTCGATGACTTTCGTCCGTTGTCCGCCTTCAAGGGGAACTTTCCAAACACTCTTTTGTGTTGGCTGTTGATTGTCGTAGGCAAGCCACTGATTATCTGACGAAATAGAGGGGTAGAAGTTTCCATTGCTGGAAGTGAGTTGTTGTGGATCGCTTCCATCTTCGACATTCATTCGCCAGATGTCGTAGCCACCTCTTCGGTTAGACGTAAAGACTATAAATCGGCCGTCCGAAGAACTGCGGGCGAATAGTTGTCTTTCGATTCCGAGGTCAGTTGGACCTGATTCAGTTCCATCTGCGTTAATACGCGAGATATTCAAGCTGTCCTGGACCATCGCCGAAAACACAATTCTTTTATTGCCCGCCCATGTAACGCCATAGGGCATGCCAACCCCGGAAGCAATTATTGAGTGCTGGCCAAATCTTTTTCTGGACTAGCAACCGTCAACTCCCATTGCCACTCGGTCTGAACGGTCAAGATTTCCTGCCCGGCCATGCTGACTCCCCGGTATTCCGCCGATTCCTGGTTAGCTGTTGAGATTCGCCGCCGGGATAACTAATCCGCCACAACCGAAAAGGTGCCGTCGCTTGATCTTTCGCGCTAATTACCAGGCTGCTCATGTCATCCTGCCACGCAATTTGCAGAATTGCGAACCAGGCCTGGTCATTGATCGGGTGCATGTTCCCATCTTTGCGTCTATCCCAACCAGTTTCATCTTATAACCATTGCTCCATGAACGTACGGGGCAAACAATGAGGTTGCCATCAGGCGACCATGCCAGACCATAGGTGGAAAAGGCATCGCCATTTCCACGAGTGGCGAGAACTTGCTCATTCGATCCGTCGATGTTTGAAAGCATCAGCGAATAGACTTTTGCCTGATTATCAACTCGGACAAACGCGAATCGTTCCTGCTGCGGAGACAAGCTTACCGGACTATCGACTGCGACTTTTATTTTTACTGGAACACCACCGGTAGTGCCAACCGGTAAAGCGCGTTTTGTGTTCTCCAGACGTGTGAAATAGAGATAGTACCCGTCTCGTGTGAACGAAATACCTGTGTATAGAACTTCCGACGCCGGAACAATGTCCGAGGAGGTCGGTAGTCGCGATACTCGTTAGCACCAGTCGCTGCTTTACTCCCGTCTCTTCGGCATGGACCACCCATTTGCCGTCGGGGGAGATTGCCGAACATACAGAAGTGCCAGCGGTCGTCACCCGCAGCATTTCGGTCCGCGGATTGGGCGGGTTTATGGGCGGGTCAATGGGCGGGTTAATCCAACTGTTGAAATAGCGGGCCGCGCCAGCCAAAACAGAAGAAAAAAAACCACACCTTACGACTTGGAGACTGCCGCCGTTTTGTGCGATCGAATCCCGCTCGAGAATTATCTCCGTGTTGTATAGGGCCTGTGTTTTAAGGCGAGTGAACAGACCCGATGGCTCGATCTTTCGTGTCCGCTGTTCGTCACCTCCAACCGAGTAAGAATAGAACGCGCTCTCTGCCTGTCCTTTCATCCTGACTCGCAACCTGTTTAGATCAGTGGCAAGCTTCGTCACTGTTTGATATCTGTGGTCACGATCCTTCTCCAGTGCCTTACTGACGATGTCCTGAAGCTGATTGGGTATTCCGTTAGGAAATTTCAACGGCGACCTTTGCGGAGCCAGGACGGCCGCGACTGTTTCGTTTGAAGTGGGCGCTTCAAACGGCGTTGAACCCGTCAGCATCTCGTAAAGGACGACACCCAAACTCCAAATATCGGTTCGTTCATCGACCTTGGTGTCCCGCAATTGCTCGGGAGACATGTACTTGACGGTGCCCATTAGCATACCCGTCTCGGTTTGGACATTTGTGCCAACCCCACCAGCACGTTCAGAGTCTGGAAGGATCTCGGTAAGTTTCGCAAGGCCAAAGTCCAGCACCTTCACGTATCCGTCAGGTCGCAGCATTATGTTCTCAGGCTTTATATCGCGATGAATAATGCCCGACGCGTGAGCGCTGGAAAGTGCTGTAGCGACCTGGACCGCGATGTTCAAAGCTTTCGATACGGAAATCCCGCCACGCGACAATTGCTGTCGCAACGTGGTCCCCTGGATATATTCCATCGCGATGAAATGCCGGCCGCTTTCGCTAATCCCCAACTGATGAATAACGCAAATGTTGGGATGATTGAGCGCGGAGGCAGCAAGCGCCTCTTGTTCGAAGCGTTGCACGCGGCTTGGATCGCTTGCGAACTGCGGGGAAATGAATTTGAGGGCGATCTTGCGGCGTAAGTTTGCGTCTTCGGCGAGATAAATCTGGCCCATTCCACCGGACCCCAGCGGGCACAAGATCGTGTAAGGACCGACTTTTTGGTTGGCTGAGAACTCAGTTTCTTCACCCGCGAGAATGTTGGCGGCAAATTCGTACGCGGGTACACTTAAAAAGTCTTCATTGTCGGCATCGGCGGTCAACAACGACTCGACCTCCTCGCGAAGCGACTTGTCGTCGCCGCAAGCCCGATCGAGAAAATCCGAGCGCTCTTCCGGTGTAAGCTCTTGAGCGGCTTGGAAAATCTCTTTTATCCGTTGCCAACTGTCATGGGTGATCATGTCGCTCGGCGAGGCTAATTCCTTGCAAGGTCAGTGGCTACTACTAACGCGAATACTAACGCGAAAAACGCGTTCTAAATCCCTCAGAAATCATTTCCAGTGCCTTGTCAGTTCGCGTTTGAGATAGGCCTTGGCAGTTTTCCACTCGCGCTCAACGGTAGCGTGTGAAATTTCCATCACTTCTGCAGTCTCCTCGATCGTCAGGCCGCCAAAAAAGCGCAACTCCACAAGGCGAGCCTGAGTCGGATCAAGCTCCTCCAGTCGTTTGAGAATTTCGTGGAGCGTCATAAGGTCTGCATCCGGCTGAGCACCAAAAGCCGCGACATTCCTTAGCGATACACAATAACGACCGCTGCCCCGCTTAGAGGTGTAATGCGCACGCGCGTGATCGACCAGAATGCGTCTCATTAACTGTGCAGCAACGCCAAAAAACTGCGCCCGGTTGCGCCAGTTCATGCGCTGCTGATCGGAGATTTTCAAATAAAGCTCATTCACTAGTGCGGTGGGTTGCAGTGTGTGTTGGCGGCGTTCTTTGCGAAGGTAGTTAGCAGCCAGCCGGTGTAATTCGTCGTAGACAAGTGGCATTAAATGCTCAAGAGCCTTTTCATCACCCTCGTTCCACCTTGCCAGCAGTTGAGTGATGCTTTCAGACGAACCCGTCCCATTTTTTTGGTTAGGTGAGTCCATATTCGAGAGTCATGGTGAAGCAGGCGATCATCGAGGCTCCGATGGCCCGATTCTAGCACCAATCTTCACGCTTGTTCAGTCTGAGAATTGATTGGCGAGAATTCGCGCGAAAATTTTTGAGGGAGTTTTCGCGATGATGACGCGTTTAGAGACAAAACAAGCAGGGTGCAGAACGGTCAACGCTGAACCAATCAGATCTTCTCCTAACGCGACCGGGATCTGCTGCATGAACCCAGATTCACGCCGGTTCAGCGTTGACCTAACAACTCAAAACTCTCTTCTCACACGCAACTCCCCCCGCGACCAAAGCGGCATTATTAGATCTCACCTCTAGCCGCTTTGTGTTTTAGGGGATGATGCGCCAGTTGTTGTTAGGCTTCGCGGGAACGGCCTTGTTACGCTCAACCCAATCGATAATCAACTCTCGAATCTCTTCACTTGAGCGGTAGACCACTGGGGCATTTTTGTACATGTCGTAGCCACCACCACCGTTGACGCGATAATTGTTCGTGGCAAGACGAAGCTTCCGAGTCAGCGCAAGCGGCTGACCACGAAAGCGGAGGTTCTGAATTCGTTGTCCAACCGGTTTCGAAATGTCGAGGTCGTAAGTGACGCCTTCAGCGATGTCGAAGTTGTAAGCAGGAATCTTTTCATTGATCAGGTCGCGGGGCGTTTTGCCCGGCTCGGAATCCTTGAAATACTTCGCCGAGTGTTCCAAAGCGTCTTTGAGTTGCTGACCGGTAACTTCCAGCACTGCGAGGGTGTTTTCGTAAACGTAGAGACCGGCAATGTCGCGAACACTCACCGGCCCTTTCGCGATGCGCGCCTCTGAGTTGAAGCTCGCCACCATCGATACGTCCGCTTTGCCGGCTTCCAGCTGAACCTTCTGAATCAAATCCAGAATGGCCGTGTCGCGGAAACGCGCTTCGCGAGCAGTCAACTCTTCCGGCGACTCACCAATTACTCGCGACAACCAACCTTGCGTCTCCTGATCGTAAGGCTCTGCCAGCTTGACTACTTCCGGATCGGGTTCCACGCGATCGTCAGATGGAATTGTTCGGGCTGACTTCGCATACATGCGCCAACCGCTTCCCGACCTTTGCAAGTACAAATCGGCACGCGCGAGATGGCGTCCCCAGTGGTTGGCCTGAGTCAACAACACGCCGTTGATATAGAGCGAAGGCACATCGCGATGTGTGTGGCCCATGAAGATCACGTCAACTCCGGGAACTTCCTTAGCAATCGAGATTGCTTCGTTCTCGTGTGGCACCTGTCCAGGACTTACGTCACCCGTGCGCAGATCTTCGCTGAGTCCCATGTGCATGGCGACGACAACGACGTCAGCCTTCTCCTGCTCGCGCATGATCGGCACCCACTTGCGTGCTTCGGCAACAGGCTCATGAAACTCCAGACCGGCGTAGTTGGGCGGATTGTCCCAGTTGGGAACTCCCGGCGTTGTTAGGCCAAGTATTCCGATTTTAACGCCTGCCACTTCCTTCACTATGAAGGGCTTGTAGTGAGGTTGTTGTTTGGCTTTGTCGTAGGTGTTGGCTGATAACCAGGGAAACTTTGCTTCGCTGCGTGCCTTCTCCAGGACTTTGAGACCGAAATTGTATTCGTGATTGCCGACAGCCATCGCGTCGTAGTTGAGCGAACTCATTATCAGCATCATCGGATCAGGCGGCTGGTTGTTCTTGCGTCCGTGAAACGACTCGAGCGGTGAACCTTGAATCGTGTCGCCGGAGTCGACCAATAAAACGTTCGGCTGTTCTTTGCGAACACGCTTGATCAAAGTGGCAATCTTTGCGATGCCGCGGTTGTCAGGCTTGTTTGTGTAGTAGTCGATCGGATTAATGTTGCCGTGCAGATCCGTGGTTCCGAGGATCGTGATTTGGACCCGGTCGGGCGCAAAGCTTCGGCCAACAAGAACCAACGCCAGCATGATGACGAGTGTCGATAGGGAGTAGACGAATGGTGAAAATTTACGATTCTTCATATGAGCAGCGATCTTTTCACGCCAAGCCGCAAAGACACAAAAGAAAATCTTTGCGGCTTTGCGTGAAAATTTAGCTAAAGATTCAGATACACCTCAACTGCGATGGCGCCATCGATTTTGATTTCATGCACGCGTTGAAAGTTTGCTCGCACGTGGTCCAATTCGTCACGATTCTCAAAATAAGTACGGCCTTTTTGCATGATGACGTAGACGGGACCAGTCGCCGTTATGAGATCGAAGTCTTTCGACGAAATTGCCTGTGAATTCAGATCGGATCGACCGAACTTCGCCAGATAATAACGCGTCACCGCCGGCGTTTCGTGAGCGATAGTCGCACCACTCGGCGCGACTTCACAAACGTACTTGATACCTTCACGTAATCCGTCGTCATAAAACTCATCGTGCGGAAAATAGAAACCAGCCTTTCCGCCGCCGAGCGCATTTGTGTAAAGCGCATAGTGCGGCCTGTTTGCAAACGCCGTCCAGGCGGGAAAGCCAACAAACAATGCCGTAATCAAAACGGCAACCACCTGCCTGTATTCAATAACTCGCTCACTGATCCATCTAATCAACCCAATCACGCCCACCGCCGCAAGCATGTAAACAAAAGGCATCAGTGACAAAGTGTATCTAAGCCACTTCCCACCAATTAGCGAATACGGAACGATCCAAAACACAAACATGAAGAGCAGGAAGACATGACCTACGTGACGGAACCGCTTCACTGAAATCACGATGCCAATCAGAAATGCGATGAGTATCAAAATCGGCACCTTGATTGCCAAAAACAAAAGGTAGAAATAGATCGGTGTTCCCCAGAACGGCGAACTGGACATGTTGTTCTTGTAAAGCTCTCCGGCGAAGAGATAACCCGAATGCGTAAGCAGACGTTCGCCGGTATAGGCATCCATGTATTTCCAGACTTCCGGTAACAACACCGCCGGACTCGCCAGCAGAAAAACTCCGATGACGATGAGAAAGAACCAACGAGGAATCTTGCCGCTCAGATCACCCCCCACCGTTTTGCGCACTTTAAAGTTGTGATGAAAAAGCAGGTTGAGACCGAAATAGTGCGGGAAATATTTCGACGCGATCATTAACCCAAACGCCGCTGCGCTGGCCGCGTATCGTTTGTTTCGAGCGGGCTTATCGGCCGGCGACATCTGTTTGGCGCGCAGGAAAAAGTAAAAACCAAACAGCATGAAGAACACGAGGAGAGAGTCTTCCTTGCCGATGCGATTGAGTGTGATGGCATTGATACCCAAAGCCCAGAAAGTTGACGCGAGCAGTGCGTGCCAGCGATCGAAGAAAGCCGCTGTCAGTAGAAACAACGGAATCACAGTCAACGCGCCGATCAATACGTTCGGGAATCTCAGTGCCGCCTCCTCGCTGCCGGCGGGAATACCGCGAAGCGAAGCCCACATAAGCACTTTCATCACCATCGGATGCTCCGAATTGGCAGTGAAGTCGCCGCGCTCGTAGGCGTGAATGGCATCCAATTTGTTCATCTCATCCTCGGCGAAACCGATGGCGCCAAGTTGAGTGACACGCAGGCCAAAGCCGAGAACGATGAGAAGGGCGAGAATACCGATGATGGGCCAGTCGAACTTAGCCATTTCCTAAGCCAGATTGCAATCTGTGTTCATCTGCGTAAAATGCCTTATGGTAATAGCTGGCGCAAGAATGTGTCGGAAATTGATTGCGATCGGATGGAATTGATAGCAGCGGTTAGTATGGATAGCCTTGTAACTTCAAATATTCGTCAGCGACCCATCCGCACGCTCGTCAGCGTCGCGGGAGTCGCCCTGGGCGTAGCCCTGGTTATGCTTTTCACCGGTCTCGCGCGTGGTATGTCAAACGACCTCCAGCGTCGCGCAAGTAATGTGCGCGCTGAGTTGATCTTTATGCGTCCCGGCGCAATCCAGTTCAATGCCTCAATGGCCAATCTCGATACGAGATACGCCGATCGCCTAAAGCAGATTGACGGCGTACAGGATGCGCTGCCGGTGATTCGTTACTTCTTTCAAGGCAGCAAAGGGATCGGTCTCGAGCAGATCGACGGTGTCAATTGGGACGCGTACGCGCAGATGAACGGAATCAGCATGGTCGCCGGGCGCGGACCACAAAACCTCAACGAAGTGGTCATTGACGAGACGAAAGCGCGCACTAACAACTACAACGTAGGCGATATCATCAAGCCTTTCAATACCGACGAATATCGCATCGCGGGGATCTATTCACCTGAATCAGGCCCGCGCGTAAAGATGTCGCTCGAAGCGATGCAGAAGGCGATCGAAGCCGAAGGCAAGTGTACGTTCATTTTTCTAAAGCTAAATAATTCGGATCAATTGCAGGAAGTCGCAAAGCGAATCGATACAGAGTTGCCGGGTAACACGATTCAGCCAACGCGCGACGTGTTTACGAGTTTTGAAAAGAGTATTCCTTACCTCGGCGTGTTCCTGCGCGTGCTGGTTGCGCTGGCGGCGGTGGTGAGTTCCCTCGTGGTAATGCTTGCGATGTACACGACGATCACAGAGCGCACGCGCGAGATCGGAATCCTAAAGGCAATGGGTGCGTCGCGTGGTTACATCGTGGGAATCATCGAGAAGGAAGCGATATTGATAAGCGTCATCGGACTGGTGGTGGGTTTCGCGATTTCGCTTTTGACCGGCTATGTGATTCACAAAGCGTACGGGCTTGTTTTTGAATACAGCTGGGCGTGGGCGACTGTTGCTACCTCGATTGGTGTGGGTGGAGGAATTTTGGGAGCACTCTATCCCGCCTGGCGCGCGTCGAACTTAGATCCTGTTAACGCACTCGCTTACGAATAGCTATTCTGCTGAAATTCCACGGAGCGAGAAACCCTTCTTCCAGATCAGCAACAGGCCAATTGCGGCCCAGAAGATGTCGCGGCCTTTCCTCACGATCGCGAGCGTTTCGCCGATGCCTCTCGCGAAGCCAAGAACCTTCGACACCTGACCAGTTCCACCTTCATCAACGCCTGCACGCAACGGAATAAACTTGAATGCCACGTTAATAATTCGATTCACTGATTCGAGAATGAAAGCCTGCGTAAGCGTCGGCGCCACCGGACTGATGAACGATAGTGTGATGTAAACCTCCAACACTCCCGCGAGGTGGAAACAACTGTCCAACGCAAAGATCAGAATAAAGCTGCGCTGGCTCGTGGCATAAAAGCCGTAAACACGTTCCTCGAGAGACTGCGCACGCGGTTTTAATTTCCCGATCAACTTCCGCGCGACGCCGCGATCGCCAAGGTATCCCAGCGCGCCGCTCAGAAATCTTGTCTGGCGTCGAATAATCAAATAAGCGAGCGGAATGATCAGGAGCGTAACGACAAGCGCAACGATGCTGGCGTATCGCAACCCCTTCGGCAGTGAAAAGGTCAGTAACAAAGTTGTAGTGCCGGTGAAGATGAAGAGCGCCACTGACAACGCGTAAAAAATATTTTCGATAGCGAGCCCTGACAAACCAACCATCAACGGCACGCGATCTTTAACGAATACTGCCTTTGACGGCTCGCTCACTGCAAAACTCACAAAAGGAATGATGTTGCCGAGTGCGTCGCCCATCAACCGGGCCGCGAAAGCATTGCGGAAAGGAAGTCGATGCGGCGGCTCTATGCAGCGAGTCCAGGCGAGTGCGCGGACCATGTAGCGAATGCTTGAAACTGCGAGAATGAGAATGAAGCCTGCGCCCAGTCGCTGGATGCGCGAAACGATCTCGCCGACCCCCGCACGACTAACAAAGTAGGCAAACAGAATGAGGCCTAAAAGACCGAAGATGATTCCAAGTGGAGCTAATCTCCTGCTCCGAGTCTGGTTCTCAGTCAAAACATCATTCGGCATCACGGTACGGTACCATACGGCAGCGAGCGATCAGCAAATTGTATACCTCCTTGGAGTGCGCTAACTTGTTGGCGCTTTAGTATTTTTTACCAAAGCGGTGACAAGTCACCGCACTCCAAGGAGACGCATGATTCTTAGGGTTAGTTTGTACCTTTGTGTCACTGTATTGGTTCACTTCATTTTGTGCCCATTTATAGCTTGGTTTATGATTGCACGTTCCATTCCGACAAAGGTAAAACGAGCATCACCACTATGAGTCAATCCCAAACAGCCATAACCCAACCTTCAGCAAGTCCACTAACTACCCTTTCTGAAGACGAGACAATGTTTCGCGCCAGCGTGCGCGAATTCGCCGAAGGCGAGATCCGACCGCGCGTTGAGCACATGGATGAAGCCGCGAAACTCGATCCGGCGATCATCAAGCAGTGTTTCGGCCTCGGCTTGATGGGAATCGAAACTCCGGAGGAGTTTGGCGGCGCGGAAGCGAATTTTTTCACTGCCATTCTCGCGGTTGAAGAGTTATCGCGAGTTGATGCTTCGGTCGGCGTTTTTGTTGACGTACAAAACACTCTCGTCAACAACGCCTTCATCCGTTGGGGTACACCCGATCAGAAGAAGAAGTATCTGACTCGACTCGCTTCTGAGAGCGTCGGCGCGTACGCGTTGAGTGAGCCCGGATCGGGTTCCGATGCATTTGCGATGCAAACTCGTGCAGTCGAGAAAGACGATCATTACGTGCTGAACGGCCGAAAGCTTTGGATCACCAACGGCATCGAGGCTGACATCTTCGTCTTGTTTGCCAACGCGAATCCGGAAGCGGGATATCGCGGTATCACCGCGTTCATCGTCGAAAAAAGTTTTCCGGGTTTTTCGATCGGGAAGAAGGAAAACAAACTCGGCATCCGTGCCTCGTCGACAGTCGAATTGATACTCGAAGACTGCAAGGTGCCGAAGGAAAATGTCCTCGGCGAATCTGGCAAGGGATACAAGATCTCGATCGAAACACTTAACGAAGGCCGCATCGGAATCGGTGCACAAATGATTGGCATTGCCGCCGGCGCACTTGAGAGTGCGATTGCTTACACCGCAGAGCGACAACAGTTTGGAAAGTCGATCAATCAGTTTCAGGGAGTTCAATTTCAACTGGCTGAGATGGCCACCGAATTGGAAGCCGCGCGTTTGATGGTCTACAACGCGGCGCGCATGAAAGACGCGGGCGTCAATTTCGTCAAAGAGGCAGCGATGGCGAAACTTTACTCGTCGCGCGTCGCCGAGCACGTGAGTTCGAAAGCAATTGAGTTGTACGGCGGTTACGGATACGTGAAAGATTATCCGGTTGAGAAATACTGGCGCGATTCGAAGATCGGTGCGATTTACGAGGGCACGTCAAACATGCAACTACAGACTATAGCCAAGTTGATTATAGGAAAATGAGCGTTTCTCGAATTCAGATCTTCGAACAGATGCTGGGCAACGATCCGGGTAATACTAGTGTGCTCTTTGGACTGGCAAAGGAATACGAGAAGATCGGTGCGGACGAAAAGCTGATAGAAGTTCTCAATCGTTACCTGGCCGCCTACGACGATGAAGGCAACGCCTTCGGCATGCTGGCTAGCGCTTATGAAAGAACTGACCAACGCGACAAAGCGCGCGAGGCTTACGAGCGCGGTATTGAAACCGCCCAGCGCCATGGTCACCCCAGCATGGCTGAAGAGTACCGCATGACTCTGGATGAACTATGAACACTGATACCAAAGTTTTGAAACTCGTCCGCAAAACGGAGTCGGCCGCCACTACCGAAGCGCCTGAACACGAGGCCGAGATGGGCATGGCGCCTGGACCAACATCACCTCCGTTAACACAAGAGCCCGCAGAAGAATCGCGACCACGACCGACTCCGAAAGCAGTGCCGAGTCCGAAACCGGCCACAACCAAAACTTCCGACTTACCGGATCACAAGCTGCTGGTCGAGATGTATCGCACGATGTACCTGTCGCGACGTCTCGACGACAAAGAGATTCAACTCAAGGGACAGAATCGAATCTTCTTTCAGATCAGCGGCGCGGGACATGAAGCGGTGCTGGTGGCTGCGGGAGTTGTGCTGAAGCCCAGCTACGATTGGTTTTATCCGTACTACCGAGATCGCGCGCTTTGTTTGCAACTCGGGATGACGCCTTTGGAACAGTTGCTTTCCGCCGTCGGCGCCGAAGCTGATCCGAATTCACATGGACGCCAGATGCCTTCTCACTGGGGTCATAAGAAACTGAACATCGTCTCGCAATCTTCTCCGACGGGAACGCAATTGCTTCAAGCTGTAGGCTGCGCCGAGGCCAATTACCGCTACAGTCTTATTCCGGAACTTCAAAAGCGAGTCTCGAATTTCCGCAATGATGAAGTCACGTACGTTTCACTCGGCGACGGCACGAGCAGCGAAGGCGAGTTCTGGGAAGCACTCAATACTGCTTCGAATCTGAAGTTGCCCGTAGTATTTCTTTTGGAAGACAACGGCTATGCGATCAGTGTTCCCGTTGAAGTGCAAACTGCGGGCGGCGACGTGTCCAAACTGGTCGAGAATTTTCCGTCACTCTATCTGCAACGATGCGACGGCACGGACCCGATTGAATCTTTAGAAGTGATGCGGCGAGCGGTTGACTACTGTCGCCAGCGAAAAGGTCCGGCCATGGTCCACGCCAAAGTTATTCGACCGTATTCACACTCGCTTTCAGACGATGAAAAGCTCTATCGACCGGACGAGGAACGCGCCAGCGATGCCGAGCGCGATCCGGTGAAGCGTTTCGGCGCGCTGCTCATCGACGAAGGCGTGCTCGATCAGGACGGGTTACAACAGATCAAGAACGAAGTCGATCGAATCGTGAACGAAGCCACTGACGTTGCTTTGTCCAGTGCCCAGCCTGCTAAAGAAACCGCGACGCAGTACATCTATTCGCCTGATGTCGATCCTTGCGCAAAAGAATTCGACACAGAGGATGGCGTTCAGCTTTCGGGAAATGCGGGCACGATGGTCGATCTGATCAACCGCTGTCTCGATACGGAAATGGCGCGCGATCCGCGCATAGTTGTGTTTGGTGAAGACGTAGCCGACTGTTCGCGCGAACAGTACCTGGACGATGTGAAAGGTAAGGGCGGCGTTTTCAAAGTCACCGCTAATCTGCAGCGGAAGCATGGCAGTGCGCGCGTCTTCAATTCGCCGCTTGCGGAAGCAAATATCGTCGGACGCGCGATCGGCATGGCGACGCGTGGTCTTAAACCTGTGGTCGAGATCCAGTTCTTCGATTACATCTGGCCCGCGATGCACCAGATTCGCAACGAGCTCGCGTTGCTGCGCTGGCGCTCGGGAAATGAGTGGAAGTCGCCCGTCGTTGTTCGCGTACCGATTGGTGGTTATCTTAAAGGCGGCGCTGTTTATCACTCGCAATCGGGTGTATCAACGTTCACACAGATTCCCGGTTTGCGGGTGATCTATCCGTCGAATGCACTCGATGCAAACGGGCTGTTGCGCACTGCGATTCGTTGCGACGATCCGGTGCTGTTTCTCGAGCACAAACATCTCTATCGACAGGCGTACAACAAGTCGCAGTATCCGAGTGACGAATTCATGATTCCGTTCGGCAAGGCGAAGAAGGTTCGCGAGGGCACGGATATCTCGATCATCACGTATGGTGCTCTCGTTCAACGTTCAATCGTCGCCGCGAAACAGATGGAACAGGAAGGCATCAGTGTCGAGATCATCGATCTTCGCAGCCTCATGCCATTCGACTGGGACGCGATCGCTGAAAGTGTGAAGAAGAACAATCGCGTGATCGTCGCGCATGAGGATTCGCTATCGTTTGGTTATGGCGCTGAGATTGCCGCCCGCATAACGGATGAATTGTTTGAGTATCTCGATGCGCCTGTGAAGCGTGTGTGTGCGCTTGATACGTTTGTTGCTTACGCTCCTCAACTCGAAGACGCGATCCTGCCGCAGGCATCGGATGTGGCCAAAGCTATCGCAGACTTGAAAAGTTATTGACAAACTTTTACCACAGATTACGCAGATAAATCCGGATTTTCTATCTGTGTAATCCGTGGCTAAGTTCCCTCACCGTACAGTACTGTACCGTTCCCCGTCGCGATCTCCACACAATTCGTCGATTTCCTTAATAGGTTAGTTGGCATAACTCTTGCGGCTTCTCTGATTTAGATTACGCCTAAGAGCGTCTCCCCGACATTAGTTCCCCCGGGGTTCAACAATTAATCGCGATTGATTAAACACAAGGGAGGTTCAACTAATGAGCAAGCACGTATTGAGCGTATTGGGCGCTGCGATTCTGACTCTCGCAATTGCCGCTATCGCTCTCGCACAAACAACAACCGTCACCAAGACGGTGCAGAATCCCGACGGCACTTACACAATCATTGAGTATCCCGCTAAGAAAGAAGTAACAGTTGCCCTGACCCCGATTAACGTTACCGGCGCGAAAGGAGTCGCCACCATTCTCCGTGATGACGATGGGACCAGGATCAAACTGAATCTTACGGATGTTCCCGCAGATCTATCGGCGATGACTCTTTATGCGGTTGATGACAAAGGTGTAGTTACTGCTCTCGGTCCCGTGGCCATTTCTAACGGCACCGGAACACTGATGGCAACCACGCCGCTTTCGCGGTTCATGCTAGTTGCTTCGCCCGAGTCGGCTCTGACGGCATACGATGCGAATACCAAAGTGGTCTTCAGGAGCGCTGTGCCCGAAGGCTTCACTGTTGTTCCGTTAACGAGCCCCGCAGGTGAGACAGTTGCGGCAGTGGCAGCGCCGGGCGCTGCGACAGCGACAACTACGACAACAACGACGCCAGGTGCAGTGGTAACCACACCAAGTGGTAACACGACGATCGTCGTGCCGATGACGGAAACCAAGACCACTTACTCGGCGCCATTGCTAAATATCCCGTCATACAAAAAAGGCGATGACACCAAAATCAAAGTAGATTTCACTGGTGCTCTCCAGGGTGCGCGCGCGAATGTGTTCATCACGCCGCGGAAAGACGGACCAACTGAGATCAAAATGCGTTTCCACGACCTGAAGGAAGCACCGGCGGGTCAGAGTTTTATTCTTTGGGCCGTTTCGCCCGATAACAAATTCACCAAGCTCGGCCAGATCGTAAACGCAGCAGGCCGCAATGAAGCGGAAATCCGGTCAGAAACTACGCTGACGGATTTCGGCCTCGTAATCACGATGGAAAATGCGGTGGGTGCGATACCTGTTGGACCGGCTGTCGGAACAATCATCATCGTTCCGTAAACAATCACACTATCCACAGATTACACAGACCACCTCTGTGTAATCTGTGGCCCCCTGACTTCTTGTCAAATCCTTCACAAAATCCTTCCACTCCGTGACCGTTTTGAGTTAATATGTTGCGCCAGAGTTGCGTTGCGCACCTCAGGTCTTTCCGACAGGGCTGTAGTTCAAGCCGCGCAACCTTTTGCCAATTAGCGACGAGATCCCGCCCGTGATCCCCTTTCACGCGCCGAAGTTCTCCGTTTTGTTCGGGTTAACGACAATGAAAAAGAGAAGTTACCTCCGTTTGGCCCCTCTTGTATTGACTCTCCTCTTCGCTACTTCTGCTCACGCGCAGGAAAGCCTTCCAGCCCTTGTAAAGCGAGTAAAACCAGCCGTCGTAGCCATCACGACTTACGACGCGAGTGGGGAAGCGTTAATGACTGGTAGCGGCTTCTTTCTACGTCCGGGCCAGGTCGTGACGAACCTGCACGTGATTCGTGGCGCCGTCAAAGCGGAGATCAAGACTCTCGATGGCAAGGGAAAAGTTTTCCCAGTAAAGGGCATACTCGCGATCGATGAGGAAGGCGATTTAGCGTTGATGAGCGTCGAAACGCCAACCGAGCGACCACGTAGCACCGAATTGGCCAGTGAGCTGCCCGACGAGGGCGAACCGATCTTCGTGATTGGAAACCCGCTCAAGCTCGAGGGCTCAGTGAGCGACGGGATTGTGTCGGCAGTGCGGGAAGTTCCCAACAGCTATCGCATTATTCAAATCACGGCGCCGATTTCGCACGGCAACAGCGGCAGTCCGGTTTTCAATTTGAAGGGCCAGGTTCTGGGCGTGGTGACAATCAAGGTCACAAACGGGCAGAACATTAACCTCGCGATTGCAGCCGCGCGTGTGGCGCAATTGACTGCCGGAAAGCTCCAGCCATTATCTGAGTTCGCGTTGAAGGGTAAAGGCGACGTGGCGGAAGTGTTGTACAAGTCCGGTTTGGATTCGCTCTGGCTTGGGAATTACGACAACGCACTCGGTTACTTCGAGAATGCAGCGAACAAGAATCCTAAGCGCGCTGAAACGTGGGTACAGGTGGGCTATTGCAGAGTGAAGCAGGGCAAAGCGCAGGACGCTATTCGCGCTTATCAACAAGCGCTACAGCTCAAGCCCATGGATGCGGACATTCATAACAAGCTCGGCGACGCTTACTATTATTTAGGTCGTCTTCGCGAAGCGATCGAGGCGTACACAGAGGCCGCACGCCTGCGTCCTGACAACGCTGAGACTTTTTACAATTTAGCGATTGCTTATTCGGACAGCGGCAATCCAAGCATGGCCGCTACGAACGCGCGGATCTTGCAGAAGCTTGATGGAAAGCTCTACGAGAAGTATTTGCGAGAAACGATGTAGAGGAATTTCTCACGCAAAGGCGCAAAAGACAGCAAAGATCGGATCTTTGCGCCTTTGCGTAAAGAAACCGTTTATCGTTATTCCCCAGCGTGTCCTGTAAACACGCCTTGATCGACACTCTTCGGATTACCCAGCACCACGAATCGAATATTCTTCATATACTTCTGTGAGACGCGCTGAATATCCGCCGGCGTCACTGCCGTCAGTCGCTCCAGGAAGCTAACTGAATTTCTCCATCCACCACCGATCAATTCATACTGCGCCAGCTCGCCTGCCTGCGCTGCATTCGTCTCTTGCCCGAGGTAGTAGGTAGTTAGATACTGCGCAATCACGCCGTGTATGTCGTCCGCCCCTACGGGCTCATTCTGCAACCGCGCAATCTCACTCAACATCACTCGTATCGACTGATTCGCATCAACCGCAGTGACGTACAACCCACCGACATTCGCCGCTTGCGTTCGCAGAAACGCATCAGGCGCGTAAGAGAGATTCCGCTTCACGCGCACTTCTTCAAACACACGATCACGTAGCATTGAGCTCGCGATACGCATTGCGTAAATGTCGGGCGAAGTCAGCGACGGCGCGGCGAACAATCCCTGGACGTAGTTTGTCGGCAGGTCACGAGCCGTGATTTCAACCGACGACTTGTCAAAAGCCAGCTGCGGCATTGCTTCAGCTTTGTACGTGCCACGCGGCAACTTGCCGAAACTAGCTGTTACTAGCTGGCGCACGTCATTAGGATTCAGGTCACCGACAATCACGAGCAACAGTCGCGAAGTCTCCATCAACTTCGTGTGATAAGCGCGTAGATCCTCCGGCGTCAGCTTTCCGACCGTTTCTGGCGTGCCGCTGGTGTTGTTCAAATATGGATGACCGGCATAAGCAACACGCTCCTGCAATTTTTGCAGGTAAACATCCGGATTGTCGGTGTCGTCGCTGAGCGAAACAACTTGTCGTTGTTGCACGAGAGCGACGTCGTCCTTCGTAAACGAAGGCCGCAAAACAACATCGCTGAAGATCTGCCACGAGCGCTCAAAGTGCATGCGTGTAGTGGCGAGTGAAAGCACCGAGTAGTCGTTGTTGGAGCTGCTTCCGATCACGGTTCCCATGCGCGACAACTCCGAGCGCATTTTGTCCCGCGGAAAGTTTGTGGTTGCTTCCGTCGCAGCACTGAGCATCAACGTTTCGATGCCTGCATTTTGCGCGTTGATGTTAGTCGCCCCACCGCGAATAAACAGCCCTGCAGCGACGGTCAAACCTCCCTCACGTCGCTTCAAAAGCACTTTCAGTCCGTTAACGTCAAACTCACTGACAAGCGCCGCCTGTTTTGCGACAACGCTCTGGATCGACTGTTGTGCCTGAGCCTGTGGCGATGTCAGCGGCTTGGGCGAAGTCGCCTGCTGCGCTTGCGAAGAGCCCGTGCTAACAACAAACAAGACTGCCACCAGCATCGCGCTGCTGATCGTTTTTCGGATGGATTTCACGCGATTAGACATACCCGATTTCTTTTCCAACTGATTCATAAATTGACTCACTATTTTTGCCGGCGTTTTACTGCCCCATTAATTCTTCCGGTTGAATTTTGATCCGCGCTTGCGCTTCATTTGACATTAAAGCGAGACCGATATGGGGCTTGCCTTGAATGTAGGTAGTGATGTAACGGCTGATATCGGCGCGAGAAGTGGCGCGCAGTCGTGGGAGATAACCGCGGAAATATTCGAGTCCCGTCGATGCCCACCAGAAACTCAGCGTGTGTGTATAGTCGCTCAGCTTCTCACGCCCATAGAGATCGTCGGCCTCGAGAAGTGCTTTGGCACTCTCGAGCTGCTCATCAGTGTAGTAGTCCTTGTCGTTGAAGTGAGCCACTTCTTCATAGAGGGCCTTGATCGTTGCCCGTGCTTTATCGGGAGTTGTTTGCGCGATGAGCGAAATTGGTCCCACGTTGCGTTGCGTGTAGTAACTCAGATCGACGCCAGTGACCAAACCCGTATCGACGAGATTTCTCTGAAATCGTGAATTCGGTTGTCGCAGGATGAAAGAAAACACGTCGGCAGCGTAAGTTGCCGGATTGTCTTTGCCGATCGAAGGACCATGCCAACTGATGTTGATGATCACGTTCTGCACCGGCTGTTGAATCACCACGCCTTCGCTCTTCGGCAACGGCGGATGTTCTACGAGCGGAAATTCAACAAACGGATCTTTCTCGCGCTTGGGCCAGTCGCCATAAAACTCCTGGGCCATTTTCATCACTTCAGTCGGATTCACATCACCCGTCAAAACGAGTGCTGAGTTGTTTGGGACGTAGTAGCGCTGTTGAATCAAACGCATCATCTCGGTGGTCGATCCGCCAACAGTTTCACGATTGCCGAGTGGATTCTTACGACTCGGGTACTTGAAGAAGAGCCGGCTGTTCATCTCCTTGCTGAGATAAAAGAACGGATTCGACTCATTGCGGTCGATCTCGCCGATCACTACCTGTTTCTCTCGACTAAATTCACGCTCGTCAAACAAAGGGTAACGAGTCGCGTCTTTCATGAACTGCATCGCCGTGCGAATGTTTGGGCTCGTGGTCGTGAAGTAATAGTCCACTACTTCTTCGCGCGTGGTGCCGTTATACGCAATGCCCATTTGTCCGATCGTGCGCAAATAGTCTTCCGCATTCGCAATCGCACGGTTCTGTTTGAAGAACATGTGTTCGTACAAGTGCGAGAGGCCGTTGAGCTCGGGTGGTTCGGTGTAAGAACCGTTCTTAACCGCGAGTTCGATCGTCACGAGTGGGATCGAGTGATCTTCGAGAATGATTACTTCCAGACCGTTCGGAAGCACCTGGCTGAAAATCTTCGCTTCCGGCAGTCGCGTTGGCGCCGGGGCCGGAGCCGCTGTAGTCGGCTTTGGCGCCCGTTGTTGCTGCGGCAGAATCCGGGCCGACAGCGTGGCCGGCGACAGCAAAGTTAAAAGAAGTAGAAAGACAAGCGAGCGACGTTTCACTGATAACTCCATATGCTGCAAATTGATGTTAGTCGAAGGGAAAAGGTTATCTTGCCGGTTGAAAATTGTACAGGAAGGGGATTGAAATAGGTCCTATAGGACATATAGGACCTATTTTTATTTCTTTTTACTCACAATCGCGCGCGCTTTTTGACGGAGGGCTGTTCGATAAGCGGCAGCATCGGTTCCTGCCGCGTTGTATAACCATTGAATTCGTGGAGTGCCGCGAGGGGTAGTTTCGCCCGTCATCTGCATTGAATAGGTGCGTTTATCGTTCGGCACAAACAAAATAAGGCGTCTGAGGTTTCGGTTCTCGGTGGAGTCTTTTCCGCTGAACAACAATTCCTGATACCCATCTTCGTCCGCATCGACAAGCTCAGCACTCCAGCTAGCATGAGTAAACCCTTGCGCATCAAGCTTACCCTGACCAGTTTGACGAAACTTGCCATCGCGTTTCTGGAGTAAGAGGAAATTAGTCGTGCCTGCTTTTCGTTGACTGTTCACAACCACAATTGCCGGTCCCGAGTCAGTATCAACAATTTCCAAATCTCCGACAACTCCACGAGCAAACTTTGCTGCGATTTTGCGAGCCTGTTCGAGTGATAACTGCTGGATGGGGGCTGGATTTTCAGATGGAGTCGGGGCGCTTCCATTGGGCGCTACCTCGTTGCGCCAGGAAACTGGCGTCATTTGCACCTGTGAAGCTGCAACTGGCAGAGCATTATTCGGAATTCGCCGTTCAGGCGCAGTCTCGCCCGTGTATCCCCAAGCCAACAGGCCGCCAAAAGTCGTCACCAAAAACAGCGGTGCACCAACTCGAAACAGAAGATTTCGTCCAGCGTCCGCGGCCGCAACCATCGCTGACAGTGGTTCCATGTCTGGTACGGTGTCGGTACGTACGAGACTGCGCTCCAACAACATTTTCGCCGTTGCAGCAGTTCGCGGTCGATCCTCGGGACGTTTTGCGAGCAGAGAGTGAACTGCGAGTGCGAGCGAGCGCGGAATGTCTTGCCGCAGTCTCGGCAAAGGCGGTGCTGGTGCCGTGGCCTGCTTCACGAGCAAAGCTGATTGAAGTGGATCAACGAATGGCGGTCGCCCGGCGAGCATTTCATACAACAACACGCCGAGGCTGTAGAGATCGCTGCGAGCGCCAACACGCTGTCCCAAACACTGCTCAGGCGACATATAACGCGGCGTTCCGACTAACTGACCTGACCCGGTGCTGGCGTGTGTTGCAGTTGATTCAGCCGATGAAGCCAGCACTTTCGCGACACCAAAATCGAGCACACAAACACCGCGCTTGCCGAGCAGGATGTTTGAGGGTTTTAGGTCGCGATGGACTATGCCAATGCGGTGTGCTTCTTCGAGAACGTCGCAGATCTGCGTCGCGATGCCGACTGCTTTCGAGAAAGAGAAACGGCCTTCGCGAGCGAGTGTCTGCGAGAGTGTTTCGCCTTCGACAAACTCCATGACGATGAAGTGTCGCCCGTCAGGCAGATTTCCGGCGTCGAAGATCATCGCGGCGTTCGGATGGCGCAACTTGGCCATCGTTCTCGCTTCGCGCAAGAATCGATCGGCGACGTCGGCGTCGCCGGCGAATTCACGTCTGATGATCTTGACCGCGACAGGACGCTCGAGATCGAGATGCGTGGCAAGGTAGACCGCACCCATGCCACCGGTTCCAATCTCGCGCTCTATTCTGAATCTGCCGGCGATAAATTGGGGGACATCCATATGAGACCTTCCTTCGGGTTAAAAGGTCGTAGTCCGCTCTCATTTTTGAATGGTTTAGGGGGAAGAGACGGTGTAGTTTAGCACCTCGGCGGAATTTCGGCCACGGATTTTAAAGCCTGCGTAATTGTGTTGGCCGCGGCGCGGCCAGATGTTTATAGCCACCACCCGCCCTGGGACCGCGCTCCAGCGGAGCGCGATGTGTCCGTGTAGCAGCAACATTCGGCTCCGCTGGAGCCGTAATTAACTTTAGGGTGCGTGGCTATAAACATTTGGTCCCTCCGGGACCCAAGCAATGTTTGAGCAACGTACTATTACCCACTACCTAAGCCTGAAGGGCGACGACCTGATGAAAACTCTCCTCTTATTGTTGCTGCTATTTACGCCCGCAGTGGCGCTTGCACAAGAGCAAACGTTAAAAATCAAACTATTTTCCAAACAGCAAACGCGATAGCGGCGATTGTGGAGTGCCCGTCTATCCGGTTACACGGACCATTCCGAAGACCAGTGCGGTAGCGAAAGCGACGCTCGAGCAATTGTTCGCTGGTCCAACCAGTGAAGAGCAGGCCAAAGGGTTTTACTCAGACTTTTCCGACGCCACCAAAAACCTTCTCATCAGCATAAACATCAAGAACAGATATGCGTACGTCAATATCCGCGATTTGAGCAGTACATCGAGCATCGGAAACTTCACCACCAGTTGCGGTGGCTCTAATTTTTTCGGTCAGGTTGAGACAACGCTAAAGCAGTTTCCGGCTGTCAGAAAAGTTTTCTTTGCGTTCGAAGGCGATCCCTCACACTTCTACGACTGGATGCAGGTTGGCGAATGTCCGAAGGAAGTCAGAAAGTGTGATGCGTCCAATTTTATTAAGTGAGTGTTGGGGATTTAAGCCCGTGAAAGCAGTGTAGTTATTTGTCCAATCCAGGATGCACCGCGGATACGTTCGGGATCCAGAACACCTGCCCGTTGATCTCCAAACTGCGGAGTCCGTGTTTCGGCAGATCTTTCTCTTTCAAACCGAGAAACGTGAAGTGTGGCAAGTCACTCAGTACGGTCTGAAACCAACCATGCTTCGCCATGATTTCGCGGATTCGCGGATTCTCAAATTGGTTGACGTCAAACGCGAGCATCGCGATATGTTGCGACGCGCCTGGCGCTGCGATTGAATAAAGAATCGACTTTGAAAGATCTTTACTGAAGTAAATGCCGGTCTTCTCGAGCTCCAAAACCTCGGCAACCTGTTGTGACAACGGCAAGCTACGCAGCCGTTCTACCTGTTCCTGCGTGAGACGCCCCTGCCCCAGCCAGTAGTCGAGTGCGGGCTCAAAACGCGAGTTCCAGAGACGCACACTGTCTTCGTAGTTGCGCCGAGCCGCTTCTGAACCGTCGCGCGGAGTAATGTCCAAACCCTCTTTTTGAGCTTCCTCGCGAGCTTTTTTCAGTTTCTTCATCGCTTCGGGTTGCAACTCAACGTCATCAAAGCCGAAGGTTTCGACATCCCAACCAGCCTCGCCCTGAAACTTTGTTACTTGTTCTTCGTTGGTGAAAACGCACACGGGCGGCGGAATTACTTTTTTATCCGCGACGAAGATCGCGCCATATTCTTCGAGGATTCGTTTTGAAACAGGGTCAGAGGAAGGACAAATACTCTCGAGTTTCGCCTTTCGCTTTTTGAGAGCCTTCGCAAGCGCTTCGTAGAAAGGAGTTGATGATTCGCTCGCGTCGTGGGATTCCCGACCAGCGTTGGACGACATTGGCTGTGTTGACATGTTTTTCAGTACTGGTATCGCCCCGCTTGCAACAGTTCTCCAAATCACGAGCAAAATCAGACTTATAAATGCACCACTTGATTTACTAAAAGCCAGACGACCCTCCAAAAGCGCAAACGATGATAGTGGTCGCCGATTATGACGGTCAACCGGAGCCCCACAGATGACGCAGATTTTATGGTGTAATCTGTGTGGCTATGAAAACCGCCAATCTTTTTCTCGAATTGGTCGCAACCTATCGCAAACATGGATGGGAGTTGCGTAGTGCGCTGCTGCAACCGGCGACGCTCGCGGAGTTTCATTCCCAGGAGGCCGAACTACTCAACAAAGTGCCGGTTAAAGATGCGGGATTTGATGCCTTGTGGTTTTCGCGTTCATCGCACAACAACCGCGAAGCCTGGGAATTAAGGCTGCTGGCTCAAACCCAATACGCGTTGTTTGAGACGTTTGAAGCCGAGGAAACAGAAGAAGAACGCGAAGATGTGAAACGAGAGATGGAGGCGCGTTTACGCGAGTACGTTTTAGGCCACAGATCTACACAGATGAAGACAGATTGATTACTGTTTTCCTAACTTTACTGGAATCTCCAATTTCTGCAGCGGTTTGACTTCACCAGGCTGTTTGAGTTCCGGGGGAGCTTCTGACTCATCACTCGGCGGCGGCGCATTAACATCAACTGGGGCACGCATCACTACTAATTTCACCGTGCTGTATGGCTGCGCGCGGCGCACACGCATCAGAAACTCATCACTCGTACGAATCGGCACACCGTCAAATTCGATAACAATGTCGCCTTCTTTGACTCCTGCCAGATCAGCCGGTCGGCTGCGCAGGATCGTCCCCAGTTTCACGCCATGAATATTCATTCCGGGAACGGGGACTCGCTCAGCATCGCCATCCTCATAACCAAATTGAGCGCGTCCCTCGGGACGTCTCTCAAACTCGCGGTTCAACTTTCGCTCGTCGTCCTGCGAGATGGGGGTTAGTTTGGCAACTTTCTTTTCGCCGTCGCGCGAGTATTCAACATCGACGGTTTGTCCGGGCTGCGTCTTCGTCATCAGCTCCTGGAGCTGGTCTTCATTTTCGATCTTTTGACCGTTGAAACTGAGGATTAGATCGCCGCCAATCAAACCGGCTTTGTCTGCGGGTCCGTTTGGCAGGCTCGTGCTTTCTAAAAGCACACCTTCATCTGATTGATCAAAACGAGCGCCGATGACAGCCCTATTCACGGGCGTGCGGTTGACAATCGTGCTGTTTCGCAATGGAGCTATCAGCGCAGTGAACCCGGCAGCAACGACGAAAAACACCAGCAACCCAACAAAGATCCACGACATTCCGCTGAGGCGCCGTTTTTTCTTCGGCGAAGCCGAAGGGACGATGGGCCCCGAGACATCGGTTGCGGTATAGCCTCCGAATTCAGACGTGAGACGAAAACCGCAATTTCGACAGAAACGGAGTTCAGATGGCATTGTGGAGTGGCAGTTCGAACAAATCGTTTGATTTGCCGGTGCGGCCATGGGCGTTGACACTTCTGAATCCGACATCGGAGGATCACCTATCGTTAGAGTCTAAGAAAGAATACACGGACAGGTTGTATACGCCAAATAATGTTTTCCGGTTGCATTGGCCGCCGCGGATAGACTTCCTGCCCCATAAAGGGCAATATCTGACATAGTTAAAAACGACCTCCGGAGGGATGAAATTGTGGAAATCACCAAGGCACTCGCGGCTCTGCAACCACTTTATGGCAAGGACAATGTGGAGATTGTTACGACCGACGGCCGGCGCGTGCGAGGCACCGTTCGAAGCATGAAAACCACCCAGGCCCTCACCACTCCCAGCGTAAAAATCGAGGTCGCAAATGGCCAGATCGTGAAGATACCGTTCCCGACGATTGCGGAGATCAAGGATCACAATCTAGCGAGTTAATTAGCCAAATTTCGCGTTTTCTACTTCTTGGCGTATAGTACGCCGTTTTATGCCTTCACCGCTCATCATCGACGATTTTGGTGGTCGCATTGCAACGGTTTGGTCTGAGCTGCGGCCTGCTACACGTGGCCTGGTCGAACGTGCTTTGCAAGCCGCTTCAACCGGCACTCCATCTGTACGCAACTTTCAATACGACGCACGTGCAGACATCGAACTCAGCCGTTTCCTCGCCGCGCTCGACGACCGCGCAGCAGAAAAGACCGACGCTCTAGACCCCGAAAAGAATGGCAAGCTGAAGTCGATCGCAGATACTTGTGCGGCAGTGTTGTTGGAAAAAACTGAGTCAGCCGAAGTCTTTACTCAACTCGTTCGGCGCGCCCAAATGCAAAGAGACTATCGACTCATCGACACTCTCGCCGATGCACTGACTTCACGCTTTCCGCCCAGCGAGATCTGCGAACTCGCGCGCTCCGAAGACCTCGTCGTCCGTGAACTGGCAAATGAAGCGCTAGCTCGGTGCCCGATTTCAGTGCTCGCAACATTACTCAACGATCCGATTGACTCCGACACTGCGCGCGCAGCTCTGCGTCGACAAGTTGTTGAATATGGATCAGAAGAAGCCCGCCAGATTGTGAATGCTCTGGATCAGGCGGATGAGATTTGATGGAGTCGTTCCACTACTTGATCGATTAGCCAGTTTGGAGTCGAAGCACCAGCCGTCACGCCAACTTTCTTCAGGCCTTTCAAATCAGCCGGGTTGATCTCAGCCGGAGTCTCAATCAGAAAACTCCTGGCACATTGTTCCTGGCAAACAGCTAACAACTTGACGCTGTTTGACGAGTGACGACCGCCGATCACGTAGAACGCGTCTACCTGGCCGGCGAGCGCACGCGCTGCGTCCTGTCGATCGCGAGTGGCGGAACAGATCGTGTTGACGACTTGCGGTTCGGTGTCGGCCTTTTCACGTACCGCTTCTGCAACTTCTAAAAAAGTCTGCAACTTGATGGTGGTTTGTGAAACGACCAGAGGTGAACGCAGCGCCGGAAGCGACGCTACTTCGCCTGCATCGCGTACGACGTAGGTGTTGTTTGGTGCATAGCCGACGACGCCGATCATTTCCGGGTGATCGGGATTGCCGGCAACAACAACATCACGACCCTGGCGCGCTGCTCGTTCGGCGAGATGCTGCACGCGAGTTACAAACGGGCACGTGGCGTCGATAACTTTGGCGGCGCGTCCTTCAAGTTCGCGCTGCACCTGTGGGGTGACACCGTGTGCACGGATCACGGCGATCGTGTCTGCGTCAGCTTCTTCAGGTGAGTCGATTGTCGAAACGCCACGGGCGCCGAGTCGCTCCATTTCCTGTGCGTTGTGAATCAGTGGTCCAAGAGAGCGAATGGGGCGCACGCCCTCTTCGACTGCCTCTTCGACCATCTCGACGGCACGTTCGACGCCAAAACAAAATCCAAATTCGTCTGCAAGTAAGACTTCCATAAGAATCCTCAACCGAGAGCATTCTAACCTATAAGCTTTACGCCTGCACGATGGGCCGTGTTCCGTATCCGTCTAATCCGTGGCTAAACTCATGTTGGTAGGCCTTTGCGGGCGATTGACTCCATCAGGTTGCAGAACCGGTCGAGCTCGCCGAGGGTGGTGTAGACGTTGGGAGTGATGCGGATGCCCTTGAATTCGTCGTGGACGATCGGGGTGGTGAAGACCCGATGCTTGTTGAAGAGATAACTGCCAATCGCCGTCGGATCGATTCCCTCGATATTTACATTCGCGATGGCGCACGACTGATTTGGATCGAACGACGTGTTGAAACTAACTTTCGGCACGTCTTTCAGACGGTTCATCCAGTAACGCGACAAGTATCTCAATCGTGCTTCCTTGCGCTTACCGCCAAGACCATTGTGAAACAGCAACGCCTCGCCGATCGCAAGCCGCGGCGCCGCGGAGTGTGTGCCGATCTCTTCAAACTTCCGGATGTCGTTAGCCTGCTTCGTCTCGGCTGCCATCAACGGCCAAAGCTTCTCGATCTTGTCGCGCTTCACATAAAGCAACCCGCTGCCCTTCGGCGCATAAAGCCACTTGTGCAAACTCGTCCCGAAATAGTCGCAGCCAAGATCCTTCTGTTTGAAGTCAAACTGCGCAAACGAATGTGCGCCATCAACAACCGTCTCGATTCCCTTTGCACGCGCCATTTCACAGATCGCTTTCACGGGTGTGATCTGACCCGTGATATTCACTTGGTGCGAAACGAGAATGAGTTTCGTTCGACTGGTGATTCCTTTTTCAAAAGCCGCCGTAATCTCGTTCAGGTTCTTTGGTGGAATCGGAATCTTCACCATCTTCAATACGAGACCTTCGCGACGTTCACGCTGTCGAAGCGTGGTCAACATGCGCGGATAATCCTGAGTCGTGGTGAGTATCTCGTCGCCAGGTTTGAAATCCATTCCCATCAAAAGGATCTCGAGTGACTCGGAAGCGTTGCGCGTGATCGCAATCTCCTCGCGATCGCAACCAAACAACTCAGCCAGACCAGTGCGAATTGTTTCTGACTGCGGCTCCAGTATTTGCCACATCGTGTACGCAGTCGCGTCTTCCTGCTGCCAGATGTAACGAACGAGCGCTTCGGTGACGATGCGCGGGCTCGGCGAGACGCCGCCGTTATTGAGATTCACAATGCCACGCGTGACCGTGAACGAATTCTGGATGAATGACCAGTAATCTTCGTCCATCGCGACTTGTTCCGGCGTCAGATGCGCAACATTGCGAGTTGCGGCTTCGACTTCTTTCACTAGAGCGGCCGATCGATGGGACCGACAAGCGCCGCAAGCACCAAACTCTTTACCTGCAAGAGAGAGGAAATTTCGACGTGATTTCATGAGCGTGCTCCTAACACTTGGAGTGCGGCGACAGACAACGATTTGTATGAAAACTCATGATCGAGTGCCAAAGCGACGCCAGTCGCGACTCCAAATTAGAACTTCATAAACGATCTCGCCGTTGATCACTGTCATCACGCAGCGCGTTTTCAAGATTTCAGGCGCGGGGATCGTCATGATGTCGGCTGAGAGGATGGTTAAGTCGGCGAGTTTTCCAACTTCGATCGTGCCGCGGAGCTTTTCTTCAAACGCAGCATAAGCAGGCCAGATCGTAAACATCTTGAGTGCTTGTTCACGAGTTACGGCTTCTTCCGGATGCCATCCTTCGCCGGAAAAGCCTTTCTGATCTTTGCGCGCGACGGCTGCGTAAAACTCGATCATCGGTTCGCCACGCTCAACCGGCGCGTCAGATCCGGCCGGCACCACAATGCCCGACTTGATGAAACTCTCCCACGCATACGCGCCAGCCAGACGATCGATGCCGAGTCGACTCGGCGCGAAGAAAAGATCGCCGATCGCATGCGACGGCTGCATTGACGGAATGATTCCGAGCTTCGCAAAACGCGGAATGTCAGCCGGATTGACGATCTGTGCGTGCTCCACGCGCCAACGTGGATCCGCAACTTTTCTTTCCGACGGCGGTACAGCTTTCAACACCGTTTCATATTCATCGAGTATGAAACGATTTGCCTTGTCACCAATCGCGTGTGTTTCGACCTGAATACCTTTGCGCAAAGCCTCGACCAGCATCGGGCGCAAGTCTTCGACTTTTACTGTTAGAAATCCGGAAGTGTCAGGAGCGTCTGAATAGGGGCCGAGCAATGCGGCTCCACGTGAACCGAGTGCGCCATCAGAAACGACTTTGATCGACCTGACTGTCAGACGATTTCCAAAAGCGCCGATGGTTGGACCTTCATTAATCAGACGTGTCGCGTTTGGTCCTGGTCCATAGACTGATTTGTAGATGCGTAGTTTGATCGTTCCTGCGGCGTAGAGTTTTTTGAAGATGTCGACGTCGGCGAAGCTGCCGCCTGCATCCTGGATCTGCGTCCAGCCGAGTTCGATATTTCTTTTTACTCCGAGCTCGACTGCACGTTCAGCGTCTGCCGGTGTCGTTGGCGGAACATGCCTGCGGACCAATCCCTGTGCATTGTCGAGCAACATGCCGTTTGGCTCGCCGTTGTCTTTGTCTTTTGAGATCTCGCCGCCGAAGGGATTCGGAGTGGTTTTATCGACGCCCGCCAGTTTTAGTGCAGCGCTGTTCGCAACCGCGCCGTGGCCGTCAGCGCGACCCAGAATCACAGGATTGTTAGGCGACACTTTGTCGAGGTCCCAACGCGTCGGGAAAACGGGCGGTTTCCAGTGCGTCTCGATCCAGCCGCGGCCAGTCACCCAATCTCCTGGTTTCGCCTGGTCCACTCGTGCTTTCACCTTTGCGAGAAGATCTTCGAGGCTGGTCGTGCCTTCGAGGTTGAGCGTCATTTCGCGCTGGCCCACGCCGGAGAGGTGTTGGTGCGAATCAGTAAATCCCGGCAGCACTGTCTTGCCTTTTAGATCGACAACGCGCGTGTTTGTACCGACGAATTTCTGCGCGGCTTCGTTTGTGCCGACAAAGACGATCTTGTCGCCTTTAACTGCGATCGCCTGTGCTTTTGCTGACTTGTCGTTCGCGGTGTAGACGTTGCCGTTCTTGAAAACAATGTCGGCGGCGCCCTGTTGTTGGATCGGGATCAGGCTCACGAGCAGCAGAGTTGCCGCTAAAAGAAAGAGTTTCATGTTTTCCCTCGGAAAAGGTTAGGCCACGGATTTGCACGGATTATATAACGGATCCGGTGCGTAGAAACTTGTCGAGTTCGGATTTCGTCGGCAGAGCGGTGCGCGCGCCGAGGGCGCTGCACTTGATTGCCGCGACGGCGTTACCGAGTTTCATGCTCGTTTCGATATTTTCGCCGTTGAGAAATCCGTATAGAAAGCCCGCGTGGAATGCATCGCCTGCGCCAGTTGTATCTTTGCAACCACCGGGAGCCTCGAATCCCGGCGATTCGATAAAAGTTCCTTCGTAATAAACCACAGCGCCCGCAGCACCGATCGTCATACCGACGAGGGCACAACCAAAACGGGCCTTCAACTCCACGAGCGCGGCGCGTGGATCTGTAACGCCCGTCACTCGTCGCGGAAACTCCTTCGAGCCGATCATGAAGTCGATGAGCGGCAGAAGTTCAGGCAGTCCGTCGTAGACGTTGTCGATGTCGGCGGAAACGATCGTGCCGGTTTTACGCGCAGCTTGTGCTACGGCAACGCATGCTGGCGGATCGTGAGCGTCGAGGTGCAACACCTTACCCAGTCCACCAAACTCAGCCGGCGCTTCTTCACGCTTGTAAGCAAGTCTCTCGTCGCGGTCCCAAACAATCGTCCGCTCGCCGCTCCGCGCGTCGATCGTGATGAACGCTATCTGGTTTCGCGCGCCTTCAACGATCTCCGCGTAATCGACGTTTACGTCGTCGTCTTTCAACGTCTGAAAGCCGAAAAGTCCCGCAGGATCTGAGCCAAACCGGCCGGCATACGCGGTTTTCAATCCCAGCCGGCGCAATGCAACCATCGCGCTCGCAGTTTGCCCGCCGGCGGACTGCTTGTGGTCGAGCAGTCGCATCTTTGTATCGAAGGCAGGATATTCCGGCACCACGATCAGGTGATCGACGGCGTTGAGTCCAAAGCCAACGGCGTCAAAAGGTCTGTCGGCCGGAGCGGTAAGTGGAAATTGCATTCTCCTCAGCTAAAATAGCATCAGAACAAAGTGAATATCGAAGAGAAACTCAAGGAAATTCCGACTTCGCCGGGCGTGTATTTACACAAAGACACGGCCGGAAAGGTGATCTATGTCGGAAAAGCAAAGAACCTGCGCAGCCGCGTTCGCTCTTACTTTCGTGCCCGGCCGTTCGACCGGAAAACTGACGCGCTCGTCGTTCAGATCGCAGACCTTGAGTTCATTGTTACCGACAACGAAGTTGAAGCATTAATTCTGGAAGCGTCGCTCGTCAAACAGCACAAGCCGCGTTACAACATCAAGCTTCAGGATGATAAGTCGTACCCGCACCTGAAACTCACCATCAACGAGCCGTTTCCAAAAGTGGTGATCACGCGTCGCGTACAACGTGACGGCGCACTTTACTTTGGTCCATTTCTGCCGGCAAGTCTGGCGCGCCGAACGATCGATCTGATCAATCGAACTTTTCAATTGCGCACGTGCGACATCGAGATTGACGGCAAGGCGCCGCGACCGTGTCTTGAGTATCACATCAAACGATGCCTTGGTCCGTGCGTCAAGGGACTGTGCGCGCCGGAACAGTATCAGGAAGCTGTGCGCGACGTAAGACTGTTACTGGAAGGTCGCAACAAAGAGCTTGCAGACACACTTGAGTCGCGCATGTTTGAAGCTTCCGAGTCGATGCATTACGAGCTCGCCGCGAAGTATCGAGATCTGCGCAAGACCGTCATCAGACTTTCGGAACAACAGAAGATGGCCACCACTTCCGAAAGCGACATCGATATCTTTGGTTACTACCGTGAAGGACAACGGCTCGCACTGCAACTCTTCACGATGCGTGAAGGAAACATCGTCGGTCGTCGAGAATTTTTCTGGGAAGACTTATCTGAAGATGCTTTCGATCCGGCGGAATTTCTGAGCGACGTGCTTTCGCAATACTACGCTTCAGATTATGTGCCGCGCGAGATCTACGTGCCGGTTGATTTCAACGATCGCGAGTTGCTCGAAAAGGCCCTCACGAAACGAAAAGGTCGTCGCGTCAAAATATTCGATCCACAACGCGGCGAAAAGCGCGACATGATTGATCTCGTCGACAAGAACGCGAAGCTTGCTTTTGAACAACGCTTTCGGATTCTCAAACCGGACATGAAGCGAGTGCTCGAGGAGCTACAGGAAACTCTCGAGCTGCCGCACTTTCCCGCGCGAATCGAGTCGTTTGACATCTCGCACATCCAGGGCGCCGAGAACGTTGCCGGAATGGTTGTTTGCGACAACGGCAAGATGAATCGTGCGGAGTATCGCAAGTTCAGGATCAGAAGTGTCGAAGGTGCAAATGACGTTGCGTCGATGCATGAAGTCGTTACAAGGCGTTACCGGCGACTGCTCGAAGAAGGAAAGCCGCTGCCCGATCTAATCATGATCGACGGCGGTAAAGCGCAACTGAATGCAGCAGCGAGTGCGATGAGTGAACTCGGACTCGAAGCGATTCCGATGGTCGGCATCGTCAAGCCGCCGCAACGGCACAACGATGTTGCATATCTGCTGATGAAGGGTCGCGAAGATGAACCGATCTATCTCGACTCACACTCGCTGATACTGCGTCTGCTGCAAATGGTGCGCGATGAGACGCACCGTTTTGCGGTTACTTATCATCGCAAGCGCCGCGAGTTGCGCGACTTTACTTCTGAGCTGACGGCGATTCCCGGTGTGGGAGATAAACGCAAAGGAAGGCTGCTGCGTCACTTTGGTTCGATTCAACGGATCGCGCGCGCGGGAGTTAACGAATTGACGCCTTTCGTGGGGCGGAAAACGGCGGAAGAGATCGCGGAACACTTCGAAAGGCAAAGGCTCCTGGCCGCGTCCGCACAGCCATCCACAGATTACACAGATTCTACGTCCCCTGATCCTTCACCCCACTGAACTCGTACGTCAAATACAGTTTGAGCGAACCATCAAGAATCTCGGCGCGCACATCTTTCGCACGCGCTTTGACTGCGCCATTGCTTGCTTTGACCGGAATCATCAATGAAAGCTGTGGCTCGGCTACAAGAATCAATGGATTTACTTTCTGATTGATCGCGCCCTGCACGAAGACAGTGACAAAGCTATTCGCGACCGGATTCACACCTTCGAGATTCACCCCGTCAACATTCACGTAACCGAAGACGGTTTGCTTCTCCTGGTCGAAAGATAACTTGATAGTAGTTTGCGCCCAGCCCGTGAACTGCATGCAACTGCCGGCGAGATTGTAGCTTCCCGTAAACGCGAGGGGCGCGTGGATATTGCCGTTGCGAAACTGCACGCCGGTCTTCGTACCACTACCCTCGGCAAGAAGAGTTATCGTGTTTGTGCAGCCACCCTGCAATGCGGCGTTCTCAACACGCTCGACACCGCTTCCACTCTGGCCCAACTGAAACGTCGGCGTGCCGAGACCAGTGAATGTCGTCGCGAGCACGGCGTCGACGAAGCTCTGTTCGAGAGCTACGACCACCGTGCCCGGCGGATTACCTCCCTGGTTTGGCGCCTGGACTGGCTGTCCCGGCACCGCCTTCGCTGGCGGCGTGCCAAGGAAAAAGACCGTAGCGCCACCGCCAAGCAAAATTCCCACGAGGAGTATGACAACGTATCTCATCTGTTTACCTTCACTGTGTTGGACTCGGACTCGTCGCTGGTGACGCTGTTGGTGATGCTGTCGGTGACGACGATGGTGGTGGCGCTGTATTCATGTTCATCAGCAGAGTTCTCAGCACCGCTGCCACTGTATTCGTCACTGCGTTCACCTGCTGTCTCACCTGCGCCTCCGGAACTTTGTTCATGCCTGGAGGAATTTCGAAAAGAGTTGGATCGACAGTCGTCGAGATGTTCTGCATCTCAGCGACAATTGAGGCGCCCTTGACTCCCTGAACATTACCAGTCGCTTCACCAAAAAGTTCCGCGCGAAGCGGCAGTCCGGTGTCTTTGTCGACGTAGATAAACGATTCCGTTTTGACTTCGCCTGCAGAGGTCTGCGTTTGAGCCGTACGCGCATAGCGATACTTTAGCGCTGTTCTGCCTTTCTGTGGTTCTTCGCCGACAAATTCAATGCCTTTAAGTCTATCGAGGTACGACACCAGTTGACCCGGCGTCATCAGCTTGTGAATTTGAAAGCCGGTCGCTTCTGGGGTTAACTCGGCATACTGTTTACGCGCCGGAGCGATTCCATATTGCACGCCGGCTTTCTCGAGATAAATGAGATCCGAGCCGTCCGGCAATTTGAATGCTAGGCGCCTGTCGGCTCCGCTCTTGGCAACTTCCGCAGTCAGAGTTGGGATGCCGATTGCCTTGTCTCCTCCTTCAGTTTCTGCGCTAAAGACGAGCGTCGCCCGATAACTGTCGGGTTCGCGTGCGGCGATGGTTGAAGGAGCGGTGCTGGCATTGATGTTTGCCCCGGTTGCATTGGCGTTTACGTTAACGTTTGTATTCGTGTTTAAGTTGGCATTAGCTGCTGGACCACGCGCACAACCACTCGCTGCAATAACGACGATTGAAATAGCTAACACAAGCATAATGACCGGCGGTCTGACGTCGGTGTTTTTCATATTGGCAATCTCCGCAGAGTTAGCGCTTACGCGCGTTATTTATCAGGGGGTGTTTAAGAAGGGAAGGCACACAGGATAACACAAGTATTGACTTTCATTCGACTTTTCGAATAGAAGTCTGCGCATGAAACACATTCTGGTCCTGCTTCTGCTAGGGTGCGCCCTTTCCCTTTGTAATCTTTCCGAGAGATTCCGTGGAAAGAGTTCCAATTCCAATTCATCGGGTTCGAATAGCTCGAGCTCTCGATCGGCTGAGAAGGGTCAGCCTACGGCCGCGCAGACCGCTGCGCTTGCCGGTGGTCAACAGGCAAAGTGGGAACGACAAGGGATGTCGTGGACGATCCCACCGAACTGGACCGAATCAGAGAACGAGTCGAAGTCGTTCCTGTGGCGATCGCCCGGTGGTGCTGACGCAGCGAATTTGATTGTCAGCATCTCGCCGATGGATGAAAAATTTCCAGTCGACGCTGCGACTGACGCCGCATACGAGCAGGCCCAGAGCCGGGCCAAGAATGGTGAAGTAGACGAAGTGAAATGGCTGGAGATCGACGGGCTCACTGGTGTTCTGTTTCGTGAAGCCAATCCGGAAAAGCCCGACGGTCATCGCCGGCTCCAATGGTTGGCGTACCGCAAGTACCTGGGCCAGGTACAAGGCATCAACCTGATGCTTGCTACACAAGGTAAAGACTTTGAACGTCACAAAGACGCGATGTACGGAATCCTTTACTCCACTAAAGTCACACATTAACGGTATTGCCGATTGCCATGAGCAGTGTGGCTTTGCCTCAAAAGTCGGAAATCAGTCTGCGGAGCGCCAAAGGCGCGAAATATGATAGCCAGGGGCAAGCGCGAAGCGCGTCGCCCCTGGTTATCGGAAACCAATTGAAGAGAGCACTGAAAGTGCGAAAAGTCTTCGCTATTATTGCGCTCTTTCAGAGCTTCACGGTTGTTTACGCGTGGACCCAGGGGCGACGCGCCTCGCTCTGCTCGGCGCTTGCCCCTGGCTATCATATTCCGCGCCTTTGGCGCTCCGCAGACTGATTTCCGACTTTTGAGGCAAAGCTGAGCAGTGCGGGCTTGCACAAAAACTGCGGTTCTAAGCCTGCGAAGCAGGCGGAAGCATAAAGCCTGGGGCGCAAGCCCCAGGATCATAATGAAAATGAATTGCGAGCCCATGAAATGGGCGGCAGCTTGTTAGCCGCAAAATCGTTAACATTTCATTGCGATCGCGCTGTCGCCCGCGTTCGCGGGCTTGAAATCTGTTTGCGCTGTTGACCTGGGGCTTACGCCCCAGGCTTTATGCTTCCGCCTGCTTCGCAGGCTTAGACCGTACTTTTTGTGCAAAGCCGAGCAGTGCGGCGATTTGCCTCATTCTGATTCAAATCTCGAACTTAAACCCACCTCAACGGGTTTTATTGTTGACATACTTCCCCACTATAAGCTAACTGTCTGCGAGTTTTAGTAGATCAAGTCCTTACGATCCTTTCGGATTTCCAGGGCTCCCCACGCCACCGGATGAATAAAAACTGGTCGCTCTCGCAAGAGGCTTTCGACGCGCTGCTTGATTGGCTTGATTCTGATCGTGAACAGGCCGGCATCAAGTACGAACAAATTCGAAGTCGTCTGATCAAGATCTTCACTGGCCGCGGATGCGTTGACGCTGAAGAACTTGCCGACGAGACCATCAACCGTGTCACCCGCAAGCTCAACGAGATTCAAAACGAATTCACCGGAGATCGTGCGCGTTACTTCTTCGGTGTTGCGAATAAGATCTACCTGGAACACCTGAGAAGAAAAACGCCTCAGTCACCTCCGCCGCCGGCTGATTCCGGTCGCGCCGAGTTGGAATATTGCTGCCTCGAACGCTGTATCGCGAAGCTCAGCGAAGAAGATCGCGACTTGTTGCTCAAGGAGTACGGAGCTAAAGGGCGAACTCAGGCGGAACGGCGGAAGGCACTCGCCGAGGAGCTTGGGATCTCCTTAAACGCGTTGCGCATAAGGGTTTATCGCATTCGAGTAACCCTGAAAGAATGCATCGAGAAATGCATCCAAGATTCCCTGTAATGAAATAACCGGTCCTTTTCAGTCATAAATAGCAGAAGCGAACCCGTCGCCCGGAGAGAATAATTTGAATCCCGAAATCGAAAGACAAGAGATGCATGAGTTTCTGTTGGGCACTTTGGATGGGGATTACAAAACGCAATTTGAAGAACGAATCTTGACAGAGCCGGGCGTTTACGAAGAGCTTCTAATCCTTGAAGAGGAGTTGATCGATCAGTATCTCGCAGGCGATTTATCAGCGCTCGAGCAGCAGCAGTTTGAGAACCACTTCCTGATCACCGCCGAACGGCAAAAGAACCTGCGCTTTGGCAAACTGCTGCGTGAGTACGCGATTTCCCAAACCGACCTCACCGAACGTGAAGAGTTTCTGACTCCCGTCAACCAAAAACCATTAGACCAATCTTTCGCGCTCTTGCGGACACCAGTTCGCCGTTGGTCCGCGCTGGCAGTTTTGGCCGCCATCGTTGGCTGTGCCGGAATAATCTTAGTCAGGGGACTCGTCAATAAACGCGAAGCATGTGTGGTTCAGCAAACCAATTCTCATGTAGTGACCGTTACGTTGCTGCCTGGTTCTGCCGGAACAGAGGGTTCAAGCACGCAACGAGTGATCGTGCCGCCCAAAGGGACCAAGGTCAAACTCGAGTTGGAATTAACCAATCCCACTTTTCGAAACTACAAATCAGAACTGTTTCGCGAGAACAAGTCGTTGCAAGTCGCTGACGAACTTACGATCGAGGCAAAGGGTGAGCATCGTGTGGTTCCGTTTACTGTTACCGGAGAAATGCTCAGCCCGGGAGATTACCAAGTGAAACTGAGTGGCGTTTTGGATTCAGGTGCAGACGAGTTCATCGACAATTATTCTTTCCGTGTTATCGAGTAAGTCCTCACTAACTTCCTCGCAAAAAAATTTTCGAAATGTTTGCCGATCTAAAGTCATAACAATTGAAGCGTCGCTAAAGAAAATACCCCACGCGCGACCTTAATCCCTCACGACTGCATGCTGTGCGCATGCCCTCATAAGGAGATGGCGAGCGACTAGTGAACAAGTCGCTCGCCATATGATTTTTTGGGATAGGACCATGATGACCAAAAGACGAGATTGGTCATTGGTCATTGCTTCTTGATGTAGTTTCTGTGAACCCAGCCATCCTTCTGCGCACTATCCTGAGTTTCGAAGAAGATGTTGTTTTTGTCTTCGCGCGTTACCACCTTCACGCGCTTCGTCACTTCTTTTGCCGCAGCACTTGGCTTCTCTGCTTCCACCAGAAACGTCTCAATCGTCTCACTCGCGATCGGTTTCACTTCGATATCTTTGTTCAACTCGGCAATCGCTTCCACGGCGCTGGCCTTAAGTAGCTTGGGCCATAATTTAAGGAACAGCGCGCGCGACGCGTATACGTCCGCGCTATTGACGTGACCGTTGATTGCAAAAACATAACCAATCACGTCGTTCTTACCACGCACTATTCCTGAAAGCACCTCGATGTATTCCGCGGTCGTCTCTTTTACCTTTGAGCTTTCGACTGACAACTCATAACTGGACGCTGACGCAGAGTCTGCCACGCTCGCACCGACATTGCGGCCCAACTTCTCTTGAGCGACAGTGACATTCTTCCAAACCGCCTGTTGCGAGGCTTCCCGTTTGGCAGCAAGTTTCAGATCCTTTAAGGCAACTGCGTTTTCAGAGCTGCTGAAAGTTCCGGCTTCTTCGTTTCCTCGTTTATTCCAGCGACCTGACTCGACACAAAATGCCGCAATCGGCATGCGTCCGGATTTCGGCGGCACGATAAAGTCGACCGAGATCATTCGGTCCTGTTCACCACCGCGGACGATGTCGCCGGCCTGAACGTAGACGTCATGGTTGGAAAAATTCTCAATGGCGAGTTTGTTCACGTCTTTTGTTTCATACACTCGCGCCTTCTTTGCCTCGAGAGCTTCCTGCAGAGTGAGAAAGGTCTTGTCGGTGAGGTCATTGCCATGCACCAGAAACACCGTCAAGTTTTCGTGGGTATATGGACCGGATAACCTGTAGTTTGACTGCTGCTGCGGCTTGGCGGAATCCTGGGCCGTGGCATTGATGAAGAGTCCTAAAGGGAGACCGATTAAAAGAGAGAAAAACGCAATTGCGAATAGGTGTTTTGACTTCATTGTCGTACTCCTGGCTAGCGAAATGGACTGTGGGGAGACCACTCGTTGGACCACTACTCGTGGTTAGAAGAACGTTACTAATGAAGACTTCTTGCGGCTTAAGACGAAATTGGACCTTAATCCGTTGCCAGACGGGCTTTCACATTTTATTCGCCGTGAACTGTTGGGGCGTCGGCGTGAGGAACAAAGCACATTCGACAGCGCGCTTCGTATTTGTCAGAAGCGCCAACTGCGACTCGCTCCTCGGAATCGAACGTGCGCTGTGAATAGTTTGCCGGCTGCCCACACTTCATGCAGATGGCGTGCGTCTTGGTAATGTATTCGGCGATTGCGAGGAGTTGCGGCATTGGTTCCCATGGTTTGCCGGTGTAATCCTGATCGAGTCCGGCAATGATCACGCGCACGCCGCGGCGCGCGAGGGTATTGGCTACGTTAACGAGTTCATTGTCGAAAAACTGTCCTTCATCGATCCCCACGACCTCCGTATCCGGATCGACCTTGGCGAGCACTTCCGCCGCCGACCGACTGTTCGCCGAGTCGTGCCGCATCTCTGAATGCGAAACAATCTGGCTCTCCGAAAAGCGTGAATCGATTTCCGGTTTGAACACCTGTACTTTCTGACGCGCAATCTTTGCGCGGCGCAAACGCCGGATCAATTCCTCTGATTTTCCTGAAAACATCGATCCGGCAATTACTTCCACCCAACCCGCACTCTCGCGTGAGCGCGGTGGTGGTTCTTCGTGATTCACTTGTGCGACTAGTTCATCCATCTTGGTCTGATCGTTTGTAAAGTCTGGGGTTGTAAAAAGGCGCAAACGCGGCAATCAGCGCCAGCTCAAAACTCATCGAACGCGTCACCAGATCGCGTGATAAAACTCCCCATGCTCCCTGTTTACTGCGGATATCGTGACCGCCGGTTACGTCATCGATCACAGCTCCCAGCTCCCGGCGGCCCTCGACCACAGTTTTCACTATCTTTGGAGGTACGGAAATGGACGGTGCGGCGCCAAATGCGCTTTGTTCTCCGTCAGTGGCAAAGGCCCAACCGCGCAGAAACGTGTGCCATTCGCCCTCAATTGAGACTGAGTGGAAACCGCCTTCGAGACCAACATAAATGTCGGCTTCCAGCCTTCGACTTCGCAACGAGTCGCGGGCCGCAAGCGCGCGTTCGCGTGCTCCCTGCATCAGTTGCCAATCGGTAAGCGGCATTGCCGGAACATTGGTTTCAACACGCCTTGCGACAACGTTCGCATTAGCCCAATCGGGGTCAACGGTGGCTACACGTGCAACACTGGCACGCACTGCCATGATCTTTGCCGCACGATCAGACCCCAGGGCGATTGTTTTGATTGCCACAGTTATTTGATTGGTCCCTGCCGTCGGGAAATAAATGCAAGCTGAATTTTGCGTTTGAGGCTATAACACAGCAAACGCACTCCGTCAAAACCGCTTCTCGATTCGCCTAGACATATTTTGCTCTTCGGCGACATAACAATAGAAGGCTTCGAAGAAATGATTGACAGAACGACAACATGGGAATAGCCTGTCGGACCTCTGATTCGCATCTCAATTGCCCAGAGCATCCTCGGATTTCAGTAGGACTAAACCTGTTTAGCGCCGCTAGGGAACCAACTTTCGAAGCCTCGAAGAGTCTTCCCCTATGACTATTTGACCCCCCAATCCTTAGGAGGATCTAACGATGCAGACTAAAGAATGGACGCTGATGTTTTACATGGCCAGCGATAACCCGCTCGTGATCAGCATTATCTCGCAGCTCAAGGCGCTCAAAGCTGCCGGATTTCATCACGATGTGAACGTCGTCGCGCAATTTGATCCTTACGCTGAAGGTACGCCGACTCACGTCTTTGACGTCAACCTGATAAACAAACTCAAGCATAACAAACCGAACATCGGTTTTGTGGGCGATGAGTCATTTGTGCGTAATTTGATAGAAGACAAGCTCTGGAGAGAAGAAAAAAACCGGAAAGGTATACCGATTCGCTATGCCCTCGACGAGGTGATGCTAAAAAACCATAAGGTTCCTTACCTGGCGCCTGAGGCTCCGGACCTTACTGTCAATGGCACGAACGGCACCAGTGCACAACCTGCTGAGCCTGCCAATGTCGTCCATAATGACTCGCAGAATGGCAACTCCGCCAAATCCGACAACGGAAAACGTCGTGAGCCTGGTCCGTACCATTCTTTACTCAACTTTCTGAATTTCTGTAGCCAACGGTACCCGGCAAAACATTACATGCTCTTCATTATTGGTCATGGCGTGGTGGTCGGTAATGACATTTTTCTGTTTGACTCGCATGCAGAAGAGCATTCGATCACGCTGGCCCAGATGGGTGACGCGCTGTCGAAATTCAAGGAAAAGATCGGCAAGGAATCCAGTTTTGAGCTGGTGAGTTTCAACAGTTGTTCAGTCAGTTCAGTGGAAGTGGCTTACGAACTTAGCGGTCTGGCGAATTACATGCTGGCATCTCAGGGACCGACCTTCGTGGGAAGTTACCCATACCGGGAGATATTGATTCGAATCTTTAGAGAGGTTGAGGAAAAGAGGGGAAATATCCGCCAACTGATCAACGATATCTATCAATACTGTCTCCACAACAGTTCGGACTTCCTTCTGGCCGGCTATTCCTTCCAGTTGACATTGTGCGATCTCTCGAAAGTGTCCGATCTGGATAAACCCATGGAGAGATTATCGACGGCGCTCGTTAACGCACTATCACCGGATGATCGAACGAAGAATGACGCAGCGAGCACGTTCGTCATTTTGTACGCACATTGGAAATCGCAAAGCTTCTTCGAGGAGATGTACACCGATCTCTATGACTTCTGTTTCTGCATTGTAGACAGATGCGAGCGCATCGAAAGTACAGAGGGGGGCGCATTAACCCCGCAACTCAAGGAAATTCGGGATGCGTGTGTTGATGTGATGAGCACATTGGCTAAGCCTGACGTAACAGACGGCAAGCCGACCGCCAGTCGTGCCGGGAAGATTTCGGATAAACCTACAGTAATCACCGCCTCTGATTATGTAGGTCCTGCTTACCAGTATTCACGTGGCTTATCGGTCTATTTTCCATGGACGCGCCCCTCAGACGATAGTCAGATAATGCAAGACTACAAGACCTATCAATTCCACAAGAAATTCAGGCAACCTGCTCCCAAAGTCAGCACCACCTCATGGTTTGATTTTCTTGAAGCTTACCTTACCGCGACCGAACGCGACACGAAGAGAGATGAAATTGCGTTTCAGATACGGCGGCAAAAGGATAAGGGTATAAAATCCTGCCTCGAAATGGCCTTGTTGTTAGCTGAGACCCCCGAACAGGAGTTGCAAGAAGATATCGGAAATCTGATCTACAGTGGTGAAGGCCCGCTCGGTGGTTTGGCCCTCGCCGGCAACAAAACCGATCCCTGGGATAAGACTGGTGACGATCGAGATTCTTCTTCAATTAAAAACTATCCTCGCGATACACGCGCGAGACGAACCCGCAGGAGACAAGCTCAGAAAATGCCGCTAAGCGACACGCTACTCGGAGCTTTCTTTACGACATCCGAATGAGCGTCTTAACACTAAGATGAAGGCAACACCCACTCTGCTGATATGCGCGGTGCTGAGTGGGTGTTTTGCGCCTTTGCTCCAGGCTAATCCCTCAACTCCGGATTCTAACCAGCGCGCCTACGAACTACTCGAGCTTAGCGAGGTTCAGATTTATGTCGACCATGCACTCGCGACCCAAACCGCGCATGAGGCACTGGCAGTGTTCCAATCCGCCAATAACGTCGCCGGCATTGCTGCGTCATATCAGCAACTCGGTCGATGCTATTTTGCGCAGACTGCGATGGCAGAATCTGAGCGTTACTACGATCTGGCACTTCATCTTTGGCGTCAGCAGTCTAATGTTCAAGGGCAAGCCGATGTTCTCATCATGCTCAGTTACATCGATGTGCGAACGGGCGGGTGGCTGAATGCCGTCTCCTATTTAACACAAGCTCAGAGTTTGGTTGATGAACAGGACCCCGCGCGCATGGCGCGAATCGCTACCGGGCTGGGTGCCCTCTTTAACGAAAGCGGATTGTCGGAAAGCGCGCTGGTACAGTTTCAACGAGCCATCACCTATTTTCAGCAGTTGCAAGATGAGCGCAGTTACAATCGCATGCTCATGCATATCGGCTATACCTACTTCCTGCTGGGAAACCATTCCGCGGCGTTAACGAATTTACAACAGGCACTTACCAACTTTGAACGCTCTGAGAGAGAAATAGAGTCGGACATCGCGGAGTGTCACGAGTATTTCGGACACGTTTATCTCGCCCTGCGCCAATACCACGTCGCCCTTCAACATCTGCAACCGACTGTCGCCGCTCATAAGAAGGGGCAAGATCTACAAGAAGCAGCGAGAGTCGAGGCCCTGATTGGCCGTATCTACGAGCAGCAGGGATCCATTAGCAGAGCCCGCAAGAGTTATCTCGAAGCCTCGCGGATGTTTCGCGAGCTGTCGAATCAAATGGACGATGCTTCAGTCAGGTTTGCACTTGGGCGGTTGGAATTGAATAACGGTAACTACGAAATGGCGGAAGGTTATTTAAGAGACTCGATCGAAGAAACGGAAAATGTCCGGCGTGATTTATCCACGCGTCTTTTCGCAGCCGCGTTCTCAGCCAGAGTTCACGAACGTTACGAGGCTTACATCGAGTGCCTCATGCGTAAACACAAGTCGCAGCGATCCGAACATGCGGAAGTACTGGCGTTCGAGGCGAGTGAACTTGCAAGAGCTCGTTCGCTGGCGGAATTATTGCGCGATACGCAGACTACCGTTCTGGTTGGAGTAGCTCCGCACCTTGTGCAAAAAGAAAAAACTCTTCGCCAGGCGATCCGCACCACGGTGGACCAAACCGTCTCTCTTTTCTCCACGAACTACAAAAAAGTGGACCTGGATAGGCTTCAGAGTGAGTCAACGAGCTTGCGAGAGCAGCACAAGCGGATCACCGCCAGGCTGCGCCAGTTGAATCCCGATTACGACAAGCTCGAGGAACCACGGAGTTATTCGCTTCAGCAGATTCAAAGTCTTGTCGTCGAAGACGATCAGACCGTCTTGCTCGAATATTTTCTCGGGACGAAAGCGAGTTACGTATGGGCCATAACTCGCAATGACGTCAAAGTCTTCGAGTTACCAAACTCTGAAGTGATCACAGCCGCAGCGAGAGGGGTTTACGAGAACGTTTCGAACGCTGAAAGTAACGGCCATCTAAGCAAAGCTACCGCAGAACTGGCTCAGATGATTCTGCGACCTGTGGCTGACCAACTAACTGCCGCAAGGGTGATCGTCGTTGCCGACGGCGCACTCAATTACATTCCATTTCAGTTGTTACCCAATCCCCTGGCGGATAATGAGCCGCTGGTTATGAGGTACGAAGTTATAAATGCGCCATCAGCGTCGACTCTCGGACAGTTGCGCCAGGAAAAACAACAACGCCAGCATGGGACGAAGGTCCTCGCGGCGTTTGGCGATCCTGTTTTTGCTTCGAACTACGCGCAGTTCAAAGACTCGAGCGCCGGCGAAGATTTGGCGGCGACCAACACAGCGACTCGCGATATCGAAGTGGAAGCAGACAAGTTCGACCCAAATAGTATTCAGCCACTGCTATACACGAAACGCGAGTTAAAAAACCTCAATGAGATAGTTGGCCCAAAGTCGCGGGTTGTGACCGGCTTCGAAGCATCACGTGAAACTCTCGACAGTCTCGATCTCTCACAGTACTCGATTCTGCACTTCGCGACTCATGGACTGCTCGATCCAAAGCGACCTGAACATTCCGGGTTCTTTCTTTCTATGATCGACCCTACTGGTCGACCACAGGATGGCTTTATCACTATGCAGGATGTTTATCGGCTTCGTGCTCCGGTTGATCTTGTGGTGTTGAGTGCGTGTCGAACAGGGTTGGGCAAAGACGTCAGAGGCGAAGGATTGATCGGACTGACTCGCGGTTTCATGTATGCCGGAGCTTCGAGTGTAGTAGCGAGTTTGTGGAAAGTGGATGATGAGGCCACTGCCGAGTTGATGAAACACTTCTACACAAACATGCTGCAAGAAGGTATGCGACCGGGAGAAGCCTTGCGCTCAGCGCAGAATACTCTGCGACAAAATCCGGCGTGGCAGTCTCCGCACTTCTGGGCCGGCTTCATACTTCAGGGAGAGTTCAAGGAACCAATCCGCCTGCCCGCACCAAGCGGTGCGCCACGGGCCGTTCAGAATACGGTCGGCATTGCTCTTCTCCTGCTCCTCCTCGCCGGAATCGCCTGGGGCATCCTGCGCCGCCGCGCAACATAAAATATTTGGCCACGGATTATACGGATGGATTACGGATTAAATCCGTTTTCCAATCTGTCTAATCCGTGGCTAAATTCCGAGGTCTTATTCGACGTTGAAGTAGTAGCTGCCGGTGATTCTTGTATCGGGGCCGGCGGAGTTTACTCGGGACATCTGAATCGCATATTGTCCGCGACTTAATAACGATGCCGGAATCTTGACCGTGACGGTTTGATCGTCGCGCTTGTCAATCGTCAGCTCGTGCTCGGAGTCGTCACCGCTAACCAGCTTGACGCGATAATCCGCCGCGCCTTTCGCCTGTTCAGGAACAGCGAGGGTCACTTCGACACCGGGAACTCCTGACTCGAGTTTCACTTTCGCCGGCGCAGGACCTTCAGCACGTTTGGCAGTACTGATCGCCAAACTAAGCGTCGCATAATTCTTCGTGGGGGACGAAATCAAGTAAGCTCCAGCCGCAATAATCACCACCGCCGCCGACGTCGCCGCGACGCGCAAAGACTGCATTTGCCAAAACGCACGAAGTCGATCGAAAAATCCAGGGGCCTCAACTGCCACTGCCGGACGACGTTTGGCGGCAGCTCGCTCCAATAGCTCGGACGTAAACCTTACCTTCTGCCTTCCCTCCGCCGTGGTCAAAAAACTCTCCTCAAACCCCTTGCGCTCACTGTCCTTTAGCTCGTTTCGGACGTACTGATCCGCCACTTCATCAACTACGGTATCGAATTCCTCCACAAAGGCCGGTTCGGTCAACAGCCGAAGTTCAAGACTTTCCTCGTCTGCCTCCGGCAATTGCCCAAACAAATACCGTCTTATTTCGTTTTCCTGGTCTTTAGTGATGGTGGCAACTCCTCCCACGGGCCGCTAATTACTATGACTTTGATCCCCACTTTTGTTCTTGCCCTGAAAGTCGATACACCGAAGTACGCATTTTTCCAGGTTCACGCGCAGATGATGCGCACGCGTCCGCAGGGCGCCTTCACTGATTTCGAGCTCGCTCGCCATTTCCCTGTGATGCACCACTTTTTCATGCCCGTGGTAAAGATGATAGTCAAGAATAAATTCCTGCTTCTCTCGCGATAATTGTTGCAGGCATTTAGTCAAACATTCTGACGTATCGCTTTTTGGAGGCTCGGGCGCGTGGCCTTGCGGCAACACATCCGTGGGGATTTCCTTCCGCCGTCCGGCTTCCATGACAATGTTTCGGGCCACACCATGAAAATAACGGGCCGGATCGCCGACGTAGGTAGCCTGAATCTCCGGCAATCGTTTCATTACACGATCGATCGCTTCATCCGTATAGTATTCGGCGTCACTCACACCCTTGGACACAAATATTCGTATCAAGCCGGCGCGAATCACTTCATAACGTTGACCTGCCTTTTCGCGGTCGAGATCGAGCCATTCAAGCAACGCATCAAATGGTTCCTTCGGGGTGGTCAACTTTTAACAGTGCCTCGGTGTTGGGGATCGATTAAGACGTGTGTAGAGCAGCCGCCTAAAACTAGCTCAGAAGCAAGACGATGGCAAGAACCCTCATCTTGACATTCAATTCTGTGGTTGTTGTAATCCGAGGTAAATAATCGACCATCAACGCGAGCTTTTGGAGGTGCTTTGAGTGACGATCGATGAGTTAGTTTACGATTGGAATACAGTTGAACCGTCTCTCAAGGCGCCCAATCGGCACATCAGCATTGACGACGAAACCTTGCGCGACGGTTTGCAGTCGCCTTCCGTGTCGGAACCGCCGGTCGAGCAGAAACTCGAGCTGCTTCACTTGATGGAAGCGCTCCAAATCGATACTGCGGATATCGGCCTGCCCGGCGCCGGAGGAACACACGCAGCCGGAGTCGAACGACTAGCGCGCGAGATCGCCGACAAGAAACTCAAGATCAGACCCAACTGCGCGGCGCGAACCCATCGCAACGACATCATCCCCATCGTCGAAATCTCGCAACGCGCCGGCATCCCGATCGAAGCCTGTACATTCATCGGCTCTTCTTCAGTACGGTTTTTCGCAGAAGACTGGACACTGGAAAAGTTGCTGCAAATGACAGAGGAAGCGGTGTCGTTTGCCGTGAGCCAGGGACTGCCGGTTATGTACGTCACCGAAGACACCACTCGCGCCAAACCGGAAACGATACGCGCACTCTACACGACTGCCATTCGCTGTGGAGCGAAAGCAGTTTGCGTTTGCGACACGGTTGGACACTCAACACCTGACGGCGCCGGCGCAGTCGTGCGATTCGTGAAGGACATCATCGAAGAACAGGGCGGCAACATCCGGCTTGACTGGCACGGTCATCAGGATCGTGGTCTCGGTGTCATCAATTCACTTGCGGCAATCCAGGCTGGAGCAGATCAGGTTCATGGCTCAGCACTCGGAATGGGCGAACGCGTCGGCAACACGCCGCTCGATCAGTTGCTGGTTAATCTGAAACTGCTTGGCTGGATTGATAACGATCTGTCGCGTCTCGGTGAGTATTGCCAAACCGCCGCGCGTGCGTGCTGTTGGAATGTGCCTGCAAACTATCCGGTGTTTGGCCGCGACGCGTTTCGCACCGCGACCGGTGTTCACGCTGCTGCGGTTATCAAGAGCTACAGGAAAGGCGATCAGCGACTGGCCGACATCGTTTACTCCGGCGTTCCGGCCGGATGGTTTGGGCTGGAACAAGTGATTGAGATTGGTCCGATGAGCGGGAAATCAAATGTCATTTACTGGCTCGAGAAGCGTGGCCTTGAACCGAGCGAGAGTCGCGTGAATCGCATCTACGAGCGGGCCAAAGCGGCGAGTGGCGTGCTCGAAGAGAACGAGATCATGAGTTTGTTGTGACGAGTGTTCATCCACGTAAATCTGTGACTCAACTCATGTCGTCGCCTCACGTGACGCGTGCACTTCGTTTATTCGAAACAAACGCAAACGCAATCACCGAGGAACATGTAGGGATCTGTTCTATTCCTGCAAGTCCGTTCGGCGAACAGCGACGGGCGGAGTATCTCAGTCAGAAGTTCAGAGAAATCGGGTTAACTGAGGTTGAGATCGACGACGAAGGAAACTGTCTTGGGCTGCTCAAAGGTTCTTCACAAACGCCGCTGCTCGTCGTAAGCGCACATCTCGATACCGTATTCTCAAAAGACACCGACTTCACTGTTACCAGGCGCGATGGGAAACTGTTCGCTCCGGGAATTGCCGACGATGGCTGTGGTCTGGCGGCCCTGATCGCGTTTGCCCAGGCAATTCAAGCAGAGCAAATACCGATCGAGGGTTCGATCTTGTTCGTGGGAACAGTCGGTGAAGAAGGCGAGGGCAATCTGCGTGGCGTTCGCTATCTTTTTACGAAAGGTCGTTGGGCGGCACAGATCGATGCGTTTCTGAGTTTCGATGGACCAGGACTCGATCGCATCACCAATCGAGCACTCGGATCTCATCGTTACCGAGTTGAGATAGCTGGACCAGGTGGGCATTCCTGGGGCGACTTCGGTTTACCCAATCCGGTCCACGCAATCGGCCGTGCGATCTCGAGGCTTGCTAGCTATCCGGCTCCGAAGGAACCACGCACAACATTCAATGTCGGACGTATCGAGGGTGGTATGAGTGTCAACTCTATTCCGAGTCGTGCGAGTATTGAGGTAGATCTTCGCTCCGCTGCCGAAAGAGAGTTGCAGCGGCTGGATGCTTTCTTTCGTCGTGCGATGAGAGAAGCAGTTGACGAAGAAAATTCAACCAGACGAGTTGGTGATCCACCGCTCAATCTCAAAGTCGATCTTATCGGTGAACGACCAACCGGTGAGACGCGAGCCGATTCACCCCTCGTGGAAGTCGCTCTCGAAGCGACGAGAGCGTTGGGCGTCACTCCACGACTCGATCAATCGTCGACAGACTCCAACCTTCCTATCTCACTCGGTATACCCGCGATCACACTCGGCGCCGGCGGTAGCTCCGGCTCTTCTCATAGCCTTGACGAATGGTATGACCCACGCGAAAGAAATCTGGGATTGAAACGCGGCCTACTGGTAATTCTCGGAGTCGTGGGAATCAAACCAAATATTTAGCCACAGATGAACGCGGATAAAACTGTTTAGTTGATCGGAATCGAAACCGTCGCTGATCCGGCTTTGCCCGGTGGGAAGCGCTTCTGGCGTGCGATTCTCAACGCATTTGCGTCACCACCTGATGCCTGTGTCACGCGACCTGATTCGTCATAAGTAACTGTAACCACAACTCTCTTCGCACCCGGTTTGGCAGTATCGGCTGGAGGTGCAACTGCTGTCGGATTCTCGGCGCTCTTGGCGGCAGCTTCCCGCGCCTTACGTTCCTTTTCACGCTGACGTCTCGCTGCAAGCGCGGCTGGATCTTCAGCCGCTGGTTCGGCTTCTGAACTCGATGGTTGCGGCTGCGCAGGAGTTTCTGCCTGAGTGCTTGCTGGAGCCGGCGCCTGGCTCACAGTCTCTGCCGGTGCTGCGGCTGCTTTCTTGTTGCTATACCAACCCGCCGGTACTCCAATCACCGCCACGCTCGCGAGGATCGCCACCACAATTGCTCCTACAAAAAGTGGCTTGCGACTCTTTCCCGATTCACTTCCAAAATTAAGAAACGCGGGCGGGAACGATCTTTCAGTCTCTGAAGAACTGACCTCGACGTTGACGTCGGACTGCTTACCTGTGAGCTCGTCCGCGTTGTGAACATAGTCCGGAGGAAATGCGACGCCCGGCGCGATGTTTTCATCCAAACGCCTCAATCCTTCAAGCACCACCTGTGTCCATGGCTGATTAATGGTGCGGCTGCTGGCATCCACGTCCGCACTAAATTCAAACTCAGCATTCGGAAGAGTCAGCGCATAATAAACGGCGTCGATTCCATGCAGCACGCCAATGCGCGCGTCTACAACCGAGCCTGCCTGCAAATAAAAATATCCAGCGCCCTGCGGATACAAAACTTTTAGACGGCCGCTCTTTCGTTGATTACAGAAAAACTCAATCAGTTCGGAAAGTGAAAGGTCGCTGAGGTGTCCAGTTAATGCCATGAGAACAAGTCCCTTCTAGAAGAACAGTAGGTTGGAAAAGAGGGAAGAGGATGGCGCGCCGATGAATCAGCGCGCCATCGAAGGTAGGTTTACGGAACCAGCGCAAACTTGTAATTGATGACGCCGGCCACCTTTACGGGCTGCCCGGAAAGCTTAGTGGGGGAGAACCTGGCCTTGAGCGCAGCTTGAACTGCCGCTTCGCGCAAGAGCGTTGGACCACTTGACGCATTCGCCGCAACCACCTTGCCGGTCTCATCGAGGATCACATCCACCGAAACCACACCCTGAGTTCTCATCCGCTTTGCGGCTTCCGGATAGGATGGCGGCGGCAGAGTCAACGCGGTGCCGTTGAGCACTCCACCAGAGACGGGCTTGAGAATCGGCTTCGGTCCGGGACTCGGTGGCGGTTCTGAGCCGAGGTCCACCAAAGGAACCTGTTGGTTCGTGCTGACGGCCTGGATTTTCAAGTCAACTGGACCAGACGCGAGCTTATTAGCTGAAGTTGATGCCGATGGCAGGTCAGGAGCGGTTGGTATTTTCTTGTTGTCACGCTTGTTGTTCGCAACCGGCTTTGTCTCATTTGCCGGTTTGTTGGCAGGAGGCGCAACCACGGGAGTGACAGGTTGGGGGGTGGTTGTGGCAGCAGCTCCCGGCGTGACCATTCGCACCATATTCTCGTCGAGGTAATACATGATCGCGCGATACGTAACCTCGGTTGGTTCGAAAGTTACTCCGCGAGAATCGACGACCGCTACGGAAGTGGTCATCTTGTTCCAATTGCCGGCGAAGTCGAATTCATACTTGTAGATTTCCTTGCTCAACAGTGTTCCATCGGCGTTGAGCATGGTCATCTCACTGATATTTCCCTTTTCGTCGTACTTGTAGACTTCTTTTCCGGTTAGGGTTGCGCCCGCAATCGGGAAATACTGATTCTCGATCTTGTTGCCCTTGATGTCGTAGGCGACGACTTCAACGAGCGTGTGCTTGCCCTCTGATTGGCGACCATCGGCAGTTAACAGTTTGGCAACTTCAGTTCGCACGCGTCGAACGGGGCCAATCAAACCGTCACGGGACCTGTCGCTCTCGACCGCTGGACTTACGGCTGGGGCACTTCCGGCTTTTGCCGTCAGGGATGATTGAGCACTTGCCGCGGCGCTCAAAACCATCAGGCAAAGCGTAACTAAGCAGAATCGGTTAAGCATTCTAGACATTGTTTTCTCCATAATTCGCTGAGGCAGGCCAAATTTGGAAAGATTAGTGAGGCGGGCAGGTCACACTTTACTTCCGTCAGGACGCCCAACGGCCCAACACATACTAACGAAGTTAAACGTAGTTTGTCTAGAGGTAAGCCACAAAGAAGCACAAAAGGCACAAAACAGAATGCCTTCTTGTGCATTTTGTGTCTTTTTGTGGCTGATTTAGCGGAAGAGTATTTCGGTGCGGCTGGTGGCCAGCAGTTCGTGGGCGGTTCGGTAGACTTCGGCGACTGAAATATTTGCAACGGAAGGGCTGAAGATTATCCGGTGCTGTTCGCCCACCGGCGTATAGCTGTGCGGATCAGGGCGGTCGAAAAGCACGATTACGGGCGTTCCCACCGCTGCCGCAACGTGCACCGGGCCTGTATCGTTGGAAATAAAGAGCGTCAGTCGCGCTTGTGCGGAAGCCAGTTGAGGGATGGTCAACCGGTCAAAAAAGATTGTCTTCGCAGGAAAAACCGTCTTCATTTGCGGAACCATCGCCCGCTCCTCCGGTCCTGCGAACACAATGACTCGCACGCGGTCGTTTCGAATCAGGTGATCCGCAACCTCTGCAAATCTCTCGAGCGGCCAGATACGCCCGGCGTGTCCGGCGCCTGGAAACACCCCGACAAGCAACTCTCCTGACTGCGCCTTCTCTTTTTTCAGCATCGCTTCGACTGCCGAATCATCAGCGGCGCTGGTCTTCAAGACAGGAGTTCTCGACGGATTCTGAATGCCGAGCGGTTTTAGCAGGTCCAGGTAGCGATCGACGAGATGAGCCTCAGTTGGTTCTTTCGCCGGTCTTGGTTTGAAATTGGAAAGGAAATCGAGAGAGCGGTTTTCACGTCGCGAGTAAAGCCGGTGCGGTGCGCCGGAAAGAAACCCGAGTATGTTCGTCTCGTAGTAACTGTGCAGGTCGATGACAAAGTCGTACTTTGCTTTGCGGACTTCTGAAACAAACTTCGCGACACGTCCAATCGAAATCAACGTTGGGCCATCCCGCAGCCCGACACGATCCACTTCGAGGATCTCGTTTGCGTAACCCGAAAGACTCAGCAACTCCTTGCCCGGCTTTCCCACAGCCACAGTTATTCGCGCATGCGGAAAGCGGTTTCGGATCGCCCGCAACGCGGGCAAACTCATCACGACATCGCCGAGCTGCCCGAAATCAATGACGAGAATGTTACGCGGATCGAACACGGCTAAATATTTCTTAGATCGATTCCCGTCATCTCAGCTGGCTTTTCCAAACTAAGCAGACCGAGCAGTGTTGGAGCTACGTCTTCGAGCGCGCCGCCGCTTCGAAGTTTCACTCCGATAGATTCTTCGTCAATCAAGTGAAAGGGCACGGGGTTCGTTGTGTGCGCAGTGTGCGGACTACCGGTGGTCGGATCGATCATCTGTTCGGCATTGCCGTGATCGGCGGTGATTAGCGTGATGCCACGCGCTTCACGGATGCGCTTTGTGATCCAACCGAGACACGTATCGACGTACTGGCAGGCTTCGATCGTCTTATCCAACTTGCCCGTGTGGCCCACCATGTCGGGATTCGCGAAGTTGATGACGAAAACGTCAGTGTCTCCTTCGTCGATGCCTCGTAATACTTTGTCAGTCACCTTGAACGCCGACATCTCAGGTTGCAGATCGTACGTCGCGATCTTTGGCGACGGCACCAGCAGACGCTGCTCACACGGATATCCCTTCTCGACACCACCGTTGAAGAAGTAAGTCACGTGCGCGTATTTTTCCGTTTCGGCGAGACGATAATTGCGCACCTTGAGATCACCCCACGCTTCCGCAAGCACGTTGTGATGGTGTCGCGGCGGAAACGCCACCGGGAGATTGAACGTGTTGTCGTACATCGTGAAGCAGACAAAATGCACACGCGGCCGATCCGAAATCTCAAACTCGTTAAAATCGGGTAGCACCAAAGCCCTCGTTAACTGCCGTGCCCGATCGGGACGGAAGTTAAAGAAGATCACCGAGTCGTCGTCTTTAATCGTCGCAACTGGTGAACCATCCTTGCGAACAATCGCGATCGGTTCCACAAACTCATCCGTCACGCCGCGTTGGTACGAATGATTTATCCCGGCAATCGGATCTGTTGCTCGTTCACCAATCGCTTTAGTCAACAGATCGTAAGCACGCTGCGTTCTCTCCCAACGCTTGTCTCGGTCCATCGCGTAGTAGCGACCGACGACGGTAGCGATTTCGCCGCAGCCAATTTCGAGCAGTTTTCGTTGCAGCGAGCCGATGTAATGAGTAGCTGACGAAGGCGGTGTGTCGCGTCCATCAAGGAAACAGTGCACATAGACGTTGGTTAGGCCGTGCTCTTTCGCCATCGTCAGCAGCGCATAAAGATGCGTAAGGGATGAGTGCACCTGACCATCGGACAAGAGTCCCATCAGGTGAAGAGCTTTGCCACGCGTCTTCGCACCTTCCATTGCTTCAGTCAGTACGTTGTTGCGGAAAAACTCGCCGGTCGCGATCTCGTGATCGACGAGGGAAACGTCCATGCGAATTACGCGACCCGATCCGATGTTGAGGTGCCCCACCTCTGAATTTCCCATGACTCCGGCAGGCAAACCGACACGCGAGCCGTGTGCTTCGAGTAATGTGCTGGGATATTTCTCGGAGAGCTCGTCGTAGAAAGGAGTTGCGGCGAGTGCGATCGCATTGCCTTCACGCGAAGCTGAATAACCCCACCCATCGATTATGATTAGAGCTAGCGGCCCTGGTTTCTTTACCATGTTTTTAGCCACGGATTACACGGATTGAAAGAACGATTTACGGCCGGGGAAGCGTGCGGCGCCGCGCAGGTCCTCTTCGATGCGCAGTAGTTGATTGTATTTCGCGGTGCGATCGGTGCGCGACAGTGACCCGGTTTTTATTTGGCCCGCGTTAGTAGCGACGGCGAGATCGGCGATAAACGGATCTTCAGTCTCACCCGAACGATGAGAGATGATCGTGGTGCGCCGGTTTCTCTGGGCCATCTCAATACAATCCAACGTTTCCGTGAGCGTGCCGATTTGGTTGACCTTGATCAAAATCGAATTGGCCACTCCCAGATCGATCCCTTTTTGCAGAAACTTCGTGTTGGTCACGAAGAGATCGTCGCCGACCAGTTGCACATTGGTTCCAATCTCGTCGGTCAAGAGTTTCCAACCCTTCCAATCGTTCTCCGCCATTCCGTCTTCGATCGAGATAATCGGATACTGCTCGCACCACTTCTTCCAGTAAGCAACCATCTCATCGCTGCTTAGTCTTCTCTTGTCGCTCTTTTTGAAGACGTATTTCTTCCCGTCGTAAAACTCACTCGCCGCAGGATCGAGCGCGAGCAAACAATCAGTGCCCGGTTTGTAGCCCGCCTTTACAATCGATTCGAGAATGGTTTCAACAGCTTCTTCGTTCGACTTCAAATTCGGTGCAAAGCCGCCTTCGTCGCCAACACTCGTCGCGTAACCTTTGCCTTTCAAAACAGATTTGAGTTGATGAAAAATTTCTGCGCCGACTCGCAATGCCTCGCTGAAAGTCGCAGCACCGCACGGAACAACCATGAACTCCTGAAAGTCGACATTGTTATCCGCGTGTGCACCACCGTTGACGATATTCATCATCGGGACCGGGAGGGTGCGCGCGTTTGGACCACCAAGATATCTGTAGAGTGGAAGTTCCAACTGTGCCGCCGCTGCACGAGCCGTAGCCATCGATACTGCGAGCAACGCATTGGCGCCGAGTTTGGATTTGTTTGGAGTGCCGTCTAACTCAATGAGGGCACGATCGAGTTCGGCTTGATCGAGTGCGTCGAATCCCTGCAAGGCCGGAGCGATCACATCGTTAACATTTTGAACTGCTTTCAGAACTCCCTTGCCGCCGTAACGCTTTTTATCGCCGTCGCGAAGTTCGACGGCTTCGTGTTCACCGGTTGAAGCGCCTGAAGGTACTGATGCACGTCCTGTCACACCATCGGCCAAAACTACTTCCGCTTCTACAGTCGGATTACCCCGCGAGTCCAGTATTTCCCGTGCCAGAACGTGCTCGATCCAGCTCATTCTTTGTCTCCCCTTCTCCGTCAGTTTGTTGAATCTCGAGTTTCACGCGCATCACACGACGCTTCTCGACGCGTTCAATCTTAAAGACCAGGCCGTCATGCTGAACTACTTCTCCAGGCTTGAGGACGTGGCCGGCTTCCGTCATCAGAAATCCCCCAATTGTCGTGTAGGACTCTGACTCAGGAACGGAGAGTTTCAGCCGCCGGTTTAGATCGCGCACCGCCAGTCCACCAGCCAATTGAAACGTCTTCTCATCAATCTCCGTGATCTGCTCGTTTACTTCTTCATCGTGCTCGTCGGAGATCTCACCCACGATCTCCTCGAGCAGGTCTTCAAGCGTGATAATGCCTTCGAGTCCGCCGTGTTCATCGACGACGAATCCAAAATGCATCTTCGCCTTCTGCATCTGGCGAAGCACATGTTCCAGCCGTGCCGTATCGACGACGTACAATGGTGGTTGCAGCACATCCTCGAGTTTGAATTTCTCGGGATGGAGCAGATATGGCATCACGTCTTTACTGTGAATGAATCCACAAACGTCGTCGAACGATTCTCGGTATACAGGTAGACGCGAATAGCGATGCTGGTCGAATGCCTTTGTGATCTCTTCGAGATTGCACGTGTTGGGAATTGCGGCCATTTCAGTGCGTGGCACCATCGCTTCCCGCACAAGCGTGTCAGAAAACTCAAACACGCGATGTATCAAACGTCGCTCTTCAGCTCGCAGGTGACCACTCTCGCGCGAAATGTCGATAAGCCGGCGCAGCTCTTCTTCTGTGTAGGTTGACCCATGTTCGCCAGTCGCATTGATTCCCACGAGTTGAACCGTGCGCGCACTGGCCCAGTCGAGTGCACGAATCGGCAGGCTGAAAAGGCGATAGAAGAGTTGCATCGGCAGCGCCACCGCGAGAGCGACTTTTTCCGCGCGCGCAAGACCCATCAACTTCGGCGCCTGCTCTCCGAGAACGATGTGTAGTGACGTGATGATCACGAAGGCGACACCGATTGCAATAATGTGTCGCGCAGTCTCTGACCAACCAGATAGAGGTCCTTCCAGCAGCCTGGCAATTGCCGGTTCACCAATCCAACCTAAAGCGAGCGAAGCGAGAGTGATTCCCAATTGGCAGGCAGACAAATAGGCATTGAGGTTCTGCAGTAATTGCATCACCCGCTTGGCCGCACGATTTCCCTGGTTTGCAAGAGTCTCAATTCGCGAAGCGCGCACGCCAACCAGCGCAAATTCCGCAGCGACGAAAAAGCCGTTAGCTGCGACCAGTAACAGAACCGCAAGCAGTTTTATGGTAATCGCGGTGGCGGAACTCATGTGGGGTGGAAATCATAGCACGGAGAGCCACGCAAGGCAGATTCAGGCGTCGCTTTGGAGTGCGCCAACTTGTTGGCGCTTTGGAATATTACCAAAGCGGTGACAAGTCACCGCACTCCAAGATGACGCCCGAATCTATTCTTCGTGATATCAGGGACGCGACAGGTGACCTTAGTGTCCTATGGACGCACCGGCGGCACGAGCGCGGACTGGACGCCGGTCATGCTTCGAGTGGGCACGAGCGAGCGCCTGGTCGACGCGAGGTTCGATGTTGCACTCAGGCTGGCGGCACACTGCAGCCAATTCCGAAATTACGAGATAACGAGCTCTTTCGAGCATCCGTTGTTCGCGGAAAGAAAGGGGTTTTAGATTGCTCAGATAAGTTAAGTGCTTGAGCACGTCGGCTACTTCAAAAATATCGCCGGTGCGCATTTTTTCTGAGAATTCCTTAAAGCGATCCTTCCAATCATTAGCGGGGGAGGAAAAATCATCAGCTAGCGCCTTGAAAAGCATGTCACACTCACCCGATGAGATTGGGGCGCGCAGGCCAACTTCTATAGCATTTGAGACCGGAACCAAGACCACGGAGTTATTGGCAACTAGACGAAGCGTATAAAAAGGTAGGAGCTGAGTGCCTATTTGCTTCTGTTCTATTTGCTCGATGGTCCCGATTCCATGATTCGGGTAAACGACTTTCTGGCCGACTTTGAAGCCCACCATGCACCTCCATCGAATTTGAAAATATCAGACTGCGCCGCACGCGCGGGTCTTTGGGGAATTTCCGAGGACGCAGATTGCGTCGAAGCCCTATTTGGTAAGTAGTTGGAGTCTAGCAAGCTATCTTGCGGCTGGTCAAGGTTTCGGAAGCCACCGGAAGGAGGCCACAAAAAAGCACAAAAGACACAAATGGTTTCTTTCTGTTTTTGTGGTTCTTGTGCTTTTTTGTGGCCCTATTGCTTTAGCTGATAGTCGACGAGGTTCTGGCAGGGCTTCAGTTCAATCTCAGATTTCTTTGTTTCCGCCGTGCGACGAAGTTTTGTTCGTGCGGCTGCGGCGTCAGGCTGGCGAAGCTTTGCTGAAATTGCGATTTGAGGGTCGACGGTTGTTTGCGTGAGAGCCAGGTATTTTCCTGGCGGTACATTGTTGAATGTGAATGTGCCGTCGGCCACGTCGGTGACAAAGTAACGTAAGACGTCTTCCACTTTGTCGCGATCGTTTGGAATTAAGTAAAGAACTACGGGCGCCGGAAGGGCTGCATCCGTCACCGGCACTGCTCCACGAATCGATGCCGCGCCTTCAGCAAGATTGATATTGAGATTTGATAAATGCTCGCCTGATTTCAGTGTGGTCCAGTTTGCGGCAGCATCAATTCGCTGCGGCTTTGGACCGGCGCTGGTCATAGTGATCGACTGAAGGTACCAGTAACGCACGTAGAACCGAGGTTCGAATTGATATTTACCAGCCAACAGGTTCCGCAGACTAAATGCGCCGTTCGCATCTGGCGAAGCTGAACCTGAAAGCAGTCGCACTGCCAACGGATCGTCCTTATCTGATTCTTTGTCAGGACGTCGAAACCGCACGAGGGTCTCAGCCAGCAGGGGCGGTCGCTTCCCCTGACACTCGGGATCTTTCGTCGGTTCAAACACTATCTTTCCACTTATCGAACCTAATGGTTTTGTCATTACTTCGATTCCGGTAACGTCTGCACCTTTGACAGTGATTCTCTTCGGCTCCGAAAAGGCAAGAGTGAATTGAGTTGAGGTTGGATTCGTGATCGATTCCTGCGCTATCAGATCGTAATCGCCGTCGCTCAGTCCGCTGAATACAAAGCCTCGCATCGTGGGTAGTTGAAGCGTAGTTGCGATCGTGATGCTGCTACCAGCCCGCGACAGTGTTAATGAAGCGTTACTCGTGCCTAAAATTTTTACTGTTCCACTGATGCTATGACCGGTTTCACCTCGATAACGAATATCGACCGAAACGTCTTCACCGCTTCTCACGCTGACCTCAGCGGCAGTATCACGCGTTGACGACGGAGCAAAGGTTGGTATGTCCGTTTCATACATGCCGAACGAAGGAATGAAATTGGCTCCACCAGCGCTGACGAGATAAGTTCCCGGTGCGAGTCCGTAAACCCTATAGATACCGCGATCGTCTGTGGGTTGCTCGAAAGCACCGAAGTTGGGCGTCCTTTGAATCTGCCCTTTCGCATCGCGAATCATGATGGCGCGCACTCGAACGGCGATCATTGGCTCCCCAAGCGCATTCGTCACCGTTCCGGTAATTGCTCCTCCTCGAACCAGCTCCACACGCGCTGAATCGCCGAGACGGTAATACTGAGGAGCATCCGGATCGCCCGGAACATTTGTATATGCGGGCGAGTTGGCACCCACTGTATAAAGGTTCGTTTCGAGGCCATTCACTCGAAAATTGCCATCCACGTCAGTAGTGGTGGTTCGGTTGATTCCGGCGTTGACCGCCCTCACAAACACTGTAGCTCCGCCCAAAGGCTGACCACTCTCATTCACGACTTTGCCGTCGATGGTCCCTGTTACCGGTCGCTCCGTCGTCCTGGGTCCATTCGATGGCACTTGCGCCCGCACAACAACGCATAGAGCCAACACCACCGCAGCAAAAATAGCTCGCTTATGAATCATGCAACTTAAGGCCTCGCCGGTGGAGCAGTGGGCGCAGCAGCCATATCGACTGTGATAGTTATGTCTGTGGTCGAGCCTTCCAGGACTGTGACCACTCGCTTACCCGTTCGAGCGGCAGATTTTGCTGGCGTGCCACTCATAACAGTCGTTATCAACTCGTAGGTGCCTGCAGGTACGCCTTCGACCAGAAAACGGCCTCGTTCGTCGACAACAGGCGGACGAAAATTAAAATGCGAAGTCACTTCACCTGGTTTTGCCAGTCGTATTGAAGCCCTTGTTCCCGGCGGCAATGGACCACCATCGAGTGTCACGACGCCGCGAAGAGTCGCACTACCGTACGACAGAACCACACGAACGCCAGTTAACTGCTCACCGTCTTTGACTTCAATCCCACGCGTCGCGACGACTCCATCCCGCTCCAATCGCGCGATACTAAATCCTTTCGGTGGCAGCGGGCGATTCGGAGTTCCGATATTGAAATTCAAATTTCCACTCGCCAAACCGGCCAGACGAAAGCTTCCGTCCGGAGCGATTGGCGATGACGCGGTGGATGAAACCACGCCTCCTCCCGGGACCGAGATGAAGGCCCTTACCTGAAGTTCGGACAGTTTTGCGAACACTGCTTTGTCCTCGCTCTCAACTACGACCACTCCGCTCACGCTCGCGCCTTTTACGAGTTTGACGACTACGCCACTGATGTCCTGATCGGTGATCTCAAAGTTCAACGTCTCGGCGCGCAATTCGTTGCTTTGATTTTGATTTGGGTACATGTTGATTCCATATTTGCCAGGAATCAGTCCCTCGATAATGAAATCACCCTGAACATTGGAAACCGCAAGCGCGTTCACATATTCGAGGCGCTGACCAACGATTCGCTGAACGCCAAACCGGACATTCGGCACCGGCAGTCCCCGTTCACCATCGATAACCCGCCCAGTAGCCGTGAACGTCTGTAGCGCGCGACCAAGAGTAATATCAACGTCTGTAGCTTCGCTTCCTTCAGTAACCTCGATCACTTTGGCTTTATCCTGCTCGGTAACATCCGGATGAAAAGCCTGTTTGTATGTCGAACGCCCAGGATTGGTCCCTCCTACAAAATTTTCGTCGCTGCGGCCCGAAGCGACTTTATAGCGCCCCACTTGTAGTCCATACACACGGTAGATCCCGCGGTCGTCGGTTTGGGCAACCGTCGTCGGAAAGATTGGCCGTTGAATTTGTGGTTGCTGTGGCAACTGGTTGAAAGAATTCTCCCGGAAAATAGTGACTTGCTGTTGAATGAGTGGGCGGCCGTCAGCATCGGTGATGCGACCGGTGATCACGCCTCCACGGACGAGTGCGAAGTTGACCCCTTCCACGTTGTCATCGTCACCAACAAGAATGTGTTTGGCCCTCGCGTCTCTACTTTCGGCGGGGACAAAAGCCGGAACAGTTGGGACGACTTCGTAATTTCCCGGCGGGACATTGGTGATTCGGTAAAAGCCGTCCATGTCAGTGGTCGCTTTTTGGAAAGGCTCGTAAGGCATCTGAACCTCACTCTTTCGCAGTGCCACCATCACACCACCAACGCCTTTTTCCTTGATCGTTATTCGGCCCGAAACCGAACTGCGGGGAGTCTTACTGGTTTGTACGGTCGCAGTCTGGGCGAAGAGCAGAATTGGCAGACTCAGCGTCGTGAGCAGGACCGTGCACAGATAGCGAGCGGAGAAACGCATACAGGTTTGCTCCTTCTTTGATTATGGTGAGCTACGCGCATCATAGACTGAGGATACTACTGTTGTCAGCCTTAAATTCTACTGTTAGGATCGCCCGCCATGGCTCATTTGAAGATCACCGACGCGAGTGGGCGGCAGTGGCAGTTTAGTTTTCTGCCAAACGTCGCGTGCACGATTGGTCGCGCGCCCGACAATACGGTGGTCCTGGATGATCCGCGCGCCTCCCGCTATCACGCTCACATCAATCAGTTAGACAACGGAAATTTCACGATCGTCGACGGCGCAGTTATCAACGGCCAGCTCCGGCGCAGTGCAAACAAGGTCTTTATTAACGGTGAGCCGCGTTTTGATCATCAACTCAAGAACGGCGATCGCATCACTATCGGCGCGAGTACATTGCGCTTTGAGCAGCCTGCGGAGGAACGGACGACCGACGTTCGCTACGACGACAAGCCACTGGGCCACACGCAATTGCTGATCTCTGCGAACGATGTGATGTCGACGGTGCTTCGGTCCAAAGACGAAGCAACAACTTCACCGCAACGCGACAAAGTTCTGGAAACTCTGCAACGCAAAGCTAACATCCTGAGTGCACTGTATGAGATGAGCAAGACGCTCGGCTCTGTCTTCGATCTGAACGCGATCTTTGAAAAGGCCACTGACATCATTTTTCGATCGACGCCGGCAGATCGTGTCGTTGCACTAATCGCCGAGGACGGGCGCGAAGATACCAATTTGACGCCGATTGCGATGCGTGCTCGTGACAACAAGCTCGAGGCTCATGCACGCAAGCTGTCGATCGGTCGCACAATCACGCGCAAAGTCATGAAAGAGCGCGTGGCGCTGTTGTCACAGGACGCGGCTTCGGATGAACAGTTCGCGGGTGTGGATTCGATCGTTTCGCAGGGAGTGCGCTCAACAATCTGTGCGCCCCTCGTTGCTGAGTCGCGCGTTCATGGTGCGCTGTATGCCGATCGACTCGATCCGTTTGCGGCGTTTAAGCCCGACGATCTCGAGTTGATTAGTGCGGTCGCAGCACAGACTGCGATCGCAGTCGAGAACGCGCGCGCACACGAACGACTCGCACGCGAGGAAGTGGCACGTGCGAACTACAGTCGATTTTTGCCCGAGTATGTTGTGAAGCAGATGCTCGAGAATCCCGAGTCGTTCAAGCTTGGCGGCGTGAGTCAGACGATCACGATCTTGTTTGCAGACATTCGTGGTTTCACGCGTATCTCTGAACACGCGCCACCGGAAAAGATCGTCAGTTTGTTGAATCGTTACTTCTCTGCGATGACTGACATCATCTTTGCCCACGGCGGTACGCTCGATAAGTATCTCGGTGATGGTCTAATGGCTCTCTTTGGAGCGCCCACCGCGACGCCGGATGATGCATCCAACGCTCTGAATGCCGCAGTCGCGATGCAACGCCGGCTTTTGGGGATCAATCGCGAGTTGCGAGATGAGGGTTTTCAGGAGATCGGCGTCGGCATGGGGTTGCATACCGGCGAGGTGGTCGTTGGTTATATCGGCTCGGACCGCCGCTCGGAATACACGGCGATCGGAGATGCTGTGAACACTTCGTCGCGATTGGAGTCTAATGCACGTGGCGGGGAGATTCTGATTAGCGATGCGACTGCAAAGGCAGCCCACAGTCGCTATAAATTGAAGCCACGCGAACCAATTATGGTTAAAAATCGCCAGCAGCCCGTGAATCTCTGGGAGGTTGATTGGCAAAGAGCTAGCGGATCGTTCTAAGCGTGAAATAGGTCCCATAGGACCTACAGGACCTATAGTTTTATGTCGTTCATAGGGAAAACCAAAACTCTCCTCGGCCTCAACGCCCTCAAGAATCTTGTCTCAGATTCGATGGCAATCGACATGGGTTCGGCAAGCACGATCATTGCCGTTCGTGGCCGTGGCGTAGTCGTTGATGAGCCGTCGGTCGTTGCCGTCAATAAAGTCACCGGTGAAGTCATAGCCGTGGGCAACGAAGCGCACAAGATGCAGGGCCGCGAAGCACGCGACGTTATGGTTATCGCTCCGCTGGTCGATGGCGTGGTGGCTGATTTTGAAAGAACGCGCACGATGTTGGACCACTTCGTCAGGGCGGCACGCAGCGGTATTTCCCACTTCAGTCGCCGCGCGATCATGAGCGTGCTCTCCGAGGTCACCCAGGTTGAGCAGCGTGCGTTGCTCGCCGCCGCAGAAGAAGCGCGCATCAGTCGCGTGTACATGATCGAAGAAGGACAGGCGGCTGCAATCGGCGCGGGCGTGCCGATCAATGATGAAAAGGCTGCTGCAGTCGTAGACATCGGTGGTGGCACAACAAATGTCGCCGCGATCATCAGCGGTTCGATTATCGCTTCGCGCGCTGAAAGAATGGGGAGTTCCGACATTGACGTCGCGATCATGGATCGTTTGCGGCGTCATCGCGGTCTTACGATTGGTGTGCAAACAGCCGAACGATTAAAACTCGAACTGAGCTCCGCGATTGAGCCTGCCGATCCCGACAAGAAGATCAATGTGCGTGGCCGCGATGTGCAAACAGGGAGCCCTGGTGCTGTCGACATCACGGCTGGTGAGGTCTACACGATCACCCAACCAATCATCAGACGTATTGCTGAAGAAGTGCGAACGTTACTGGGAGATCTTTCGCCTGAGGTAGCGGGAGATATTTTCGATCGCGGCTTGATTCTTACTGGCGGCGGTGCGCTGTTGGAAGGACTGCCGAGTTACTTAAATAAGGAGCTTGGCCTCGAGGTGACGGTTGCTGCAGATCCGCGCTTCGCGATCGTACGCGGCCTTGCACAACTTTACGAAGAACCCCTTTTGCTCCGCCGCGTATCGCGGACAGAGCCCCACCCATTGATCGATACTGAAGCGACCGCTTTCGAAACCTAGTGAGCTTAGTAGATTTTTACAAACGACAGATAACAGTAGCGCACATCTTCGGCATTCCGGTGCGCTTTGATTATCGCTGGTTTGTCGTCTTCTTTCTGAGTGTCTGGCTGATCGCGATTAATCTCAGTCGCGGCGGCATGTGGGTCGGGTCTTATAAATTACTTCCCGTAGGCGTCGCAGCAGCGTGGGGGCTGGCCATAGTAACAACGATTGGTCTGTTTCTCTCAGTGCTTGGTCACGAGCTCTCGCACGCGTTGATGGGTCGTGCTGAGGGAATCGAGATCGAAGAGATCGTGCTGCATCCATTTGGCGGTCTCGCACGGCTTCGCAACGAACCTGAAAGCCCGCGTGCCGAGTTTCGCATTGCGGTTGCTGGTCCAGCCGCAAGTTTTCTCTTTGCCGCTATCAGTTTTGTGCTGATGCTACCCGCCATGATGACGGGTTACACGATTGCAGGCGGCGTGCTGTTACTTCTTTGCGCCGGCAATCTGCTGCTCGCGGTCTTTAATCTCTTTCCGGGTTACCCACTCGACGGCGGCCGCGTGCTGCGTGCCATTCTCTGGCGACGCACCGGCGACATCAAAGAAGCGACACGACTCGCGGGGATTTGCGGCATGTTGATCGCTGCGATTCTGATCATCTTTGGCGTCTACATGGCCATCGCTCCAACTTTTAGATCCTACTTCATGGGTTTCTGGTCCGTTCTGGTTGGTCTCTTTCTTTTCGACGCCGCCTACAGCGTGGTGAAACATGTTCGCCCACGAATCCGGAACGTTGTGAGCGAGGCGATGTCGGCTCCTTACTCAATCGAACCGGACCTGCTAATCAGTAACCTGATCGATTCCGTCCTGCCGATGCACCGGCAGGTTGCATTTCCCGTCGCACAAAACCAGCGTCTACACGGAATGCTGTCGCTCGAAGATCTCAAGACGTTGCCACGCGAACGGTGGCACCTCACGAAAGCACGTGACGTGATGCGCCCGATTGCCCCACGTTTCTTTGTCGAACCAAACGCAACTCTCGATTACGCGCAGGAGTTGATGAAACGGAATGGGATTGGTTCGGTGGCAGTCGTGGGAAGAACGGGCGAACTCGTCGGCTTTCTTCAGAGCGGAAAATTCAAACGCACGAAACGCAAAAAACAGTAAAACTTATCCACAGATTACACAGAGTGTTTTACAGAATCTGTGTAATCTGTGTAATCTGTGGATAGTGTAATCTGTGGATAGTGATGAACACCGATAACAGACAATCGCGGAAGAAATGCTTTTGCTACTGCCATACACCGAGTATTTAAGACGGATGATCGAGCCGCGCAATGTCGCGGACATCGTCTTCGTCTTCTTGCTTGTGTATGCAGTCTTGAAACTCCTGCGCGGCACTCGCGCCGCGCCAATGGCCGCCGGAATCGGCTTCCTCGTTTTCCTTTACTATCTCTCAATCAAACAGGATCTCGCGACCCTGGAGTATGTTCTCAGCAACGGACTGCTGTACATCGGTATCGCGATCATTGTTCTCTTCCAGTCTGAAATCCGACAGGCTTTAATTACGTTTGGCAATCGTTTTCGTGTGCCCTTTTCACGGCATCGAGGACAGTTTGGCGAAGGTATCTACGACGAAGTAATTCTCGCCGCAACGACGCTTGCATCAACCAAAACCGGAGCCTTGATTGTTATCGAACGTAATGTGGGTTTGAAGAACGTGACTGACGGTGGCGTACAACTCGATGCAGAACTCAGTTACGACCTGTTAGTGAGTATCTTCAACACCGCAAGTCCGCTGCACGATGGTGCCGTGGTTGTACGACGCCATCGCATCGCCGCGGCTTCGTGCTTTCTTCCGTTAACGTTGAATCCAAGACTATCGAGAGATCTCGGGACTCGTCATCGCGCCGCGATTGGTGTTACAGAAGACACTGACGCAGTGGCGGTAGTCGTCTCGGAAGAAACGGGCCTGATTTCGTTTGTGCAACGGGGCGAGATCCGGCGCGGGCTCGACGCAACGAAGCTGCGTGAAGCAATCTTTGAGGCGCTGGAGGCAGTGCCGAAGAAAGAGCAGAAGCGTTCTGAGTCGGAGAGTGAAGCCGAGGAGATAGCATCAACTTGAATTGTTTCACGCAAAAACGCAAAGCCCGCAAAGAAGCATTTAATGCTTCGCACCTTTGCGTCTTTGCGTGAAAATTTCTGAAAAAGTATGCCTTTTCAAGACGTCGACGAAACCATCACTCCAGAGCCACGGCCAGCGCCGAATCGAACGCAGAAGATGCTGCGCCGGATCTTCGTGGAAGACTGGAGTCTGAAGCTTCTCTCTTTGGCGATCGCCATTGTCCTGTGGCTCCTCGTGACCGGACAAAATCAACCGGTTACGGCGCACGTCAATGTCCAACTAAACTTCATCAGACCGCAGTCGCTTGAAATAAGTAACGATCCACCACGCACTGTCGACGTGACGCTGACCGGCAGTCGCAACAAGCTGGACGATCTCACTTCACTCGATCTTGTCGCCACAGTTGACATCACTGACCAGCGCGCAGGCGAGAGAGTGTTGCGACTCGCCGACAGAGCACGGATAACCCTGCCCCAGGGAATCAAGGTTGACGGCTTCCAACCCAGCGCGATTCCGATTCGACTCGAGGAGATCGTGGATCGGCAGGTTCCGGTGGAACCGAAACTCGAAGGCAAACCGGATGACGGATTTGAGGTTTATTCCGTCTATCCGAATAAAGGGAGTGTTTCAGTGCGCGGGCCTGCCAGTCGCGTTAACGCAATTCAGAAAATCTCAACGGAAAGCATCTGGCTGCAAGGGCGCAAGGCGAGTTTTGATGCCCCAAACGTCGCGCTTGATGTACCGGATCCTAAAGTCGATCTGCTTGAGCCGATGGTCAGTGTTGCGATCGAGATCGGTGAACGGCGAAGTGAAAAAACCTTTGCCGGCGTCGAGGTGATAACGTCGGACGGCGGCAAAGTTCAACCGGCGACTACGTCTGTAACTCTGCTGGGCGGCGCGAGCTTCCTCGAAACAATCAAACCTGAACAGTTTCGGGTCGTTCTCGATGGCGAAGAACCGCGACTCGAACTACCCAAGTTGTTACAAGGAAGAGTAACTCTGAAATCTGTCCACACTTCGAAGTTTGTCCCTGTAAAGTGAAAACTCTTTTTGGTACTGACGGAATTCGAGGGGAAGCGGGAAAATTTCCGCTCGACTCGCCAACCGTCACTGCTATCGGTTTTTCACTGGCCGAGCATCTCGCCGAACGCGAACCCAACCCGCAAATCATCATTGGACGCGACACACGCGAATCAGGCGAGTCGATCGAACGGGCTCTGATCGAAGGTGCAAACAAAGCGGGGGTCGAATGTCTCTCAGCAGGTGTCATCACAACACCGGGTGTTGCGTTCTTAACACGTCAACACCGCGCATCCGCGGGCGTCGTCATCAGTGCGTCACACAATCCGTATCAGGACAATGGAATCAAGATCTTCGCGCCTTCGGGTGAGAAGATGGACGATTCAGTGGAGCGGATGATAGAGGCCGATATCTTTGCCGGCGAACTCTCGCCTGCAACTCAATCGAGTCCGTCGCCATCGTCACCACAACTCCAGGAGAAACTCCGGCAGGAATACTTGTCATTCCTCGCCGACAAAATCGGCAACGATCTAAATCTCGAGGGTCTGAGGATGGTTGTCGACTGTGCAAACGGCGCCAGCTCGGCACTCGCTCCAGTTCTTTTCACACAACTCGGGGCGAAAGCGATTGCCATTAATGCTTCTCCTGACGGTCGCAACATTAACCGTGATTGCGGGTCCCTCCATATCGACTCGCTCCGTCAGAGAGTAATCGACGAACGTGCTGACCTGGGTGTCGCATTTGATGGTGACGCCGACCGCTCTCTGTTTGTCGACAACAACGGAAATTTCGTCGACGGCGACGCAACGATGTGGGCGCTCGCGTCGCATCTTCAGTCGCACGGAAAACTGAAAGACAACACAGTCGTTGCGACCGTGATGAGCAATATCGGGCTTGAAATCGCTTTTCGTTCAGCCGGAATACAGCTCGTCCGCACTGACGTCGGCGACAAGTATGTGCTTGAGAAGCTCCTGGAACTGGGAGCAAACCTCGGCGGCGAACAGTCGGGCCACATCATCATGCCAGAGCTGAGCCTGGCCGGAGACGGCATGATCACGGCACTCTGCCTGCTCCGGGCGTTGTGCGAATCTCGAAAAACACTGGCCGAAATGACCGCCGGCTTCAAGCAGTACCCGCAGATTCTCGTTAATGTGAAAGTGCGGGAAAAGGTTCCATTTGCCGCATTGCCAACAGTTCAGGCCGCGGTGACGGAGGTTGAGGAACTGCTTTCGCAAAAAGGACGACTGCTGCTCCGCTACTCCGGAACAGAGCGGCTGGCCAGAATCATGATTGAGGGCGAGCACCAGCGCCAGATTGAGGAGTATGCCGCCAAAATCGCCGGAGCAATTGAAAAAGAAATCGGGGCGGGGACTTAGCCGCTCGTGAAATTTCTACACGACTACCCACGAAAAATCTACATGGTGACGACCGGCGTCCGAGCCCGCCAACATCCCGTTTCGACGTCTTTCCGAGCAAACACAACCTGTTTATCTTCAAATTAAAAAGTGTCTTGCACGGCACAGTCGTTGCGATGTATATTGTGGGGCAAGAGAGACGGTTGGTGGATCCTCCGTCTCAAGTGGTTGCTGGGGTGAGGACAGTAACCACGAATATGGATGGGCGCGACGCACTCCCACGTATGTCGCGCCCATTCGCTTTATGGCCACAAGGTAAACCAGCCACAAAAAGGCACATAAGCACAAAATGCTTTCTGCTAGAATCCAGCCTCTATATGCACCGGCTGGAAATTTCCCTCAAACAAACGGCTCGACGCAGTGAAATCAATATCGGCAGCGGTATAAGGCAGGATCTCGGAAAATTGCTGCCGCTCAAAGCACCTCGTCGAGTTGGAATCATCTCCAACCAGCGGGTCTTCGACCTTTACGGCCGTGACGTTAAGCGCTCTTTGAAGGCTGCCGGATTTAAGACGCTCGAGTGGCTGATGCCTGAAGGTGAGCGTTACAAGTCGTTCCCGATATTGGAGAAAGCAGTCACTTTTCTTAGCGAAAACCGCTTTGAGAGGGACGATCTGGTGCTGGCGCTCGGTGGTGGAGTGGTTGGCGATCTGGCGGGTTTCAGTGCCGCGATTTACCTCCGCGGTTTGCCGCTGATTCAGGTGCCCACGACGCTTTTGTCCCAAATTGACTCCTCTGTTGGCGGCAAGACGGGAATCAATCTTCCCACGGGAAAGAATCTGGCAGGAGCCTTTCATCAGCCGTCATCGGTATTCATTGACACAGAAACACTCGCATCATTGCCTCCGCGCGAACTGGTTTCAGGTTTTTGCGAAATGGTCAAACAATCGCTCATCGCCGATCAATCGCTTTTTGAGATGACGGTGAATTGTCTTCAAAAACAAGACGACCAGCGCGATTTTCTGCGCTCTCCCCAGTTTGAAAACCTGATTGCGGCGCAGTGCAGCTTCAAAGCTTCAATCGTCGCAAACGATGAACGCGAGTCAACCAGTCGCACGGATGTGAAATCACGGCGCGTGTTGAATTTTGGACATACAACTGCCCATGCTTTGGAGACGATCACTAACTATCGTTACTTTCGTCACGGTGAAGCGGTTGGGTATGGAATGTTAGTTGCCGGAGAACTTTCGCGAAACCTGGGTCTCATTGACTCGGGTGAGTTTAAAACGCTGCGCGATGCGGTCAGTCTTTGCGGGCCACTTCCACGCATAAATAATCTCGATACAGGCGCGATCATGCGCGCTCTCAAGCATGACAAGAAGAGCGTTGGTGGTCAGATCAATTGGGTGTTGCTCGAAGGGATAGGCCGGCCGAAGATCGTCGAAGGCCGGCTTATCAGTGCGAAGTCCTTGCGTCTTTCGCTGCGAGCTGGATTACAAGCATTGGAGAGTTCCCACTAATGCAAATGCAAAGATCAGGCGAACGAGGCAGTGCAACCCTCAAATTTGTGATCGTGATGGCGATCATGGGTGGGTGTGCTTATGCCGGATATCTTTACATCCCGGTGGCGTACCACGCGACTGTGTACAAGGATTTAATGCAACACTATGTTGATGTGGCTTCGACGCAGGGCCATCAGCCATCCTGGGTAGCGGAACAGCTGATGAAGAGTGCTCCCGAGTATGAAATCCCGGCCGACGCTACCTACACACCGGTCCTACGTGATAGTCGAATGGAAATGAGAGTTCAGTACGTCCGTCCAATCGAATTCCCCGGCTACACCTACAACTACGAATTCGATCACACCGTAAAGAGCACCGCGTTTCTTACTTTCAAGTAGCATTATCTTGGGGCGCCGCCGTCGAGGAACGCTTTGAGCTTTCGCGAGCGTGAGGGATGGCGTAGTTTGCGCAATGCTTTCGCTTCGATTTGACGGATGCGCTCTCTGGTGACGGCGAAATGTTGTCCAACTTCTTCGAGAGTGTGTTCTGAGCCTGTGGTCCCAAGCCCAAACCTCATCTTGATCACTTTCTCTTCACGCGGAGTGAGCGTCGCTAAAACTTCATCCGTGATCTCGCGCAAGTTCGAAGCAACCACTGCATCCGCCGGATTCAGAATCGATTTGTCTTCGATAAAATCGCCGAGATGAGAGTCTTCTTCCTCGCCAATCGGTGTTTCCAAAGAGATCGGTTCCTGAGCAATCTTCAGAACCTTCCGAACTTTGGATACCGGAATATCCATTTTTCTCGCGATCTCTTCACTTGTCGGTTCGCGTCCCAACTCCTGAACCAAAGATCGAGACGTTCGAATGAGCTTATTGATCGTCTCGATCATGTGTACTGGAATACGAATCGTGCGCGCCTGATCAGCGATAGCACGGGTGATCGCCTGGCGAATCCACCACGTCGCATAAGTGGAAAACTTGTACCCGCGCCGCCACTCAAACTTGTCAACGGCCTTCATCAACCCGATGTTACCTTCCTGGATCAGATCCAAAAACTGCAAACCGCGATTCGTATACTTCTTCGCGATCGACACAACCAAACGCAAATTCGCCTCAACTAATTCGCGCTTCGCCTGCCCAGTCTGTTGTTCACCGATAACGATCGACTGAAGCGATCTTTTGATCTCAACGGGACTCACAAAATTGTCCAGATCGATCTGCAACAACTTTTTGCGCGCCATCAGAATGCGGCGCCTCAGATCTTTTTCGTCATCAGGCTTAAGGCGCTTTCGGCTTATCTTTTCGTTTGCACTGTCAATCTCACGCTCTGCTTCGCGCACGGATTTCTGAACTGCGCGAATCGAATTGATCAATCGCTGCCGCGCGCGCTCGGTCAGATTCAGGCGTCCGATTTCCTGCGCTATTTCGAGGCGAATTCGCCCCACTCGCCTTTTCAGACGAGTTAACTTTTTACTCTTCTTGCCGTGCGTGAGTTTTTGTTCGGCCTTTAGCTTCTCAAACTCCTTCAGTCCGGCCTTGCAGTGCTTATTGATGTTCTGAATTCCTTCGATGGTCCAGGCCCGGTACTCTTCAGCCTTGTCTTCGTCGCCAGTGAGCTCGGCCTGTTCAGAGAAGGTCACTGTGTCGCGGATGTTTATGCGGCTGTTTTCCAGATCCTCGCCAATCTTCAGCACTTCACGAACAGCAATCGGAGAACGCGCGATCGCCTTCTGAGTTTTAAGCTGGCCACGCTCGATGCGCTTCGCGATCGCGACTTCACCCTCACGCGTGAGCAACGGCACCACACCCATTTCGCGGAGGTATAGTCGAACCGGATCATTTGTCTTTTCTAAAGCACCGGCGGAGAGGTCCAGTTCGATGTCTTCGTCGAGACCTTCCTCATCCTCGTCAGTGACTGTCGCAGCGGCCTGTTCCAGCAGTCGCTCGTCGGAATCGGCGACCGGAATGTTTGAGCCTTCGAGTTTCTGAAGTACGTCTTCAATGTCGTCGGGAGAAACAACATTGTCCGGCAACTCACGGTTGAGATCGTCGAACGTCAGGTATTTCTTATCGCCGCCCAGTTCGAGCAGTCGTTCCATTACGTCGTCGCGATCCTTGTCTTCCATACTACTCACGGTTATTGCTCCGAGTTCTTACCTGACACGCGAGGCCGTTTCACTTTGGGGCTGCAGCATCGCCTGACGCTGCGCGGAAAGTTGAATCTGTTCGGCGGAAAGCCGGGAAAGTCGTTCCATGTCCTGTTCCCGCTCGGCCACGACCAACTCTCGTCTCAATTCTTCAATCCGCAGTTCGACTTTCATCAATCTGAAAGTGGAAACACATTCTTCCGCCACGTAATGCTCGTTTGAACCATGCAGCGAGGAGTTCATCAGCACCATCGGAACCATGCCCACGGCAAACTCATCGCCCTCGATCTTGCTGGACAAGTTGTCAAAATCAATTTCGGCGCCTTCGCGTTCGAGCTCAAACAAGGCTTTGAAGAGCGGCGCCGTGGCCAGGTCCTCGTAATCTTCTTCGCGCAGCATCGAGAGGGCTTCTCGTCGCAAGTTTGCGTCTGCAAAAAGTAGACCAAGCAAACGCTGTTCGGCAGCGGTCGCTTCCGTTCGTCTTGTCAACGACTGTACAGCGGTGGGACGAAGATGCCGGTTGTCCCTGACCATCTGCCACAGCTCACGTCGCCAGGTTGACGTGTTTACGTTCTCGCGATCAATCCCGAGCGCATCCATCGCCATATCGAAATACTCACGCTTTTGAATGCGGCTGTTGACGGCTCGAATGTAGGGAAGAACTTCTTCGACGGCTTCAGCCTTTTCCGCGGGCCGGTGAAGATTGCGGTCGCGTAAAGCGCTTTCGATTACGAATTGTATGTGTGGTTGTGCCAGCGCCCTTTGTTGTTGATATTCCGTTACGCCAAACTTTCGGATGTACTCATCCGGATCTGCGTCGTCGGGGAGCACCAGCACTTTAACTTCGAAATCTTCGGCGAGGAGAATCTCAATCGCTTTTTTCGCGGCCTGCACGCCGGCGCGGTCGCCATCATAGTTGACTACAACTCTGCGCGCAAACCTACTTAGAAGCTTTACTTGATCCGGCGTCAATGCCGTTCCCAGACTCGCGACAACGTTTCGCACGCCGTATTGATACGGCACGATCAGATCCAAAAATCCCTCGACTAAAATCGCGAAACCCTGTCGACGAATCTCGTCACGAGTCAGACTTAGACCAAACAGATTGCGACCTTTTACGTAGGCAGCCGTTTCGGGCGAGTTGATGTATTTTGCGTCTTCGCCTTTGAGTGTTCGTCCACCAAACGCGATGGGCCGACTCTGCGCGTCGAGCACAGGAAACATCAACCGACCACGAAAACGATCGTAAGAACGAGTTGAGTCCTCCTTTTTTGCGACCAGACCACTACGATCTATATGTTCCTGAGTGGCACCTTTGTTTCGCAAATAATTTGAGAGTGCGTCCCAACTGTCCGGAGCATAGCCGAGGCGGAAAGTATTTTGCGTCTCTTCGGTGATTCCGCGCTCTTTTAAGTAGTCGCGAGCGATGCGGGCCTCGTTGCTCGAGTCGAGTTGTTGTTGCCAAAACTCCATGGCCCATGAGTTGAGTTGGATTACGAGATCGGATTCCTGACGTCGCGCTTCGAAGCGGCCGTCATCGACCATTTTCGGAAGCGGCATTCCGACTTTGTCGGCAACGATTTTGATTGCTTCTGGAAAAGGAACGCGCTCTATTTCCATCACAAAGTTGAAAACCGAGCCGCCTTTGTGACACCCGAAACAGTAGAATATTTCTTTCGCAGGGCTGACGGAGAACGACGGCGTTTTTTCTTTATGAAACGGGCAACACGCCATCCAGTTCGCGCCCTTCTTCTTGAGCTGCACGTAGTCCTGGATGACCCGGACGATGTCTGCCTGTCGTTTGAGGTCGTCGATGAATGTCTGGGGGTAACGCATTATTTGAAGATTCGAATTCGGGTCCGTTCAACAACGGCAGTTCGTTCACGGTACATTCTTTATCTGTGGCTCGCGCTAAACCTTCATCAAATGCTGTGTCGACATCGTGACCCAAAACCTCCAAAGTAGCCTGCAGATGACGAGAGAGATTGTGGTCGAGCTTGATCTTCATGCGGCCGAAACTGTGCGTGCCAACTCTGCCGCATATGCTACTGCTGCTCTGACGTCATCCTCGGTCAGTGGTGGAAAATGATCGACGATTTGAGCCGGGGTTAAACCTTCAGCTAACGAATCAAGCACTACGGCGACGTGAATTCGCGTGCCGCGAATACGAGGCTCTCCACCGAGCACTTTCGGATCGGCCACTACTCGTTTTAGCAATTGGTTGTATGCACTATCAGTCATGGCTAACCTATTGTCTCAACTCAACCAACGTTGCACCAGCGCCGCCCTGATCGGGTGGGGCGGGTAAGAAACGGGAGACGTGGGGGTGACCGTCTAACAACGCGCCAATCGCGCGACGCAATGCGCCGGTGCCGTGTCCGTGAATGATTCGCACTTTGCTCAGACTCGCCAGCGAGGCTTCGTCGAGAAACTTGTCTACTGCATCGACTGCTTCGTCGGTCGTTTGTCCAATAACGTTCAGTTCCGATTGTGCTTTGTCTTCCGCGGCACCCAGATGAACTTCCGCCACTGCTGATCGCCTGAGCTTTTCCAACTTTCCCTGTTGTGGCTTCGGTGCCGTTGCCTGGACCAGTTCGAGGTTATCGAGTCTTTCTCTGAACCGCAGAGACTTCACTCTTACTTCCGCCATGCCATCTTTGATCTGGTCCACAATACCAACCGAGCCAAATGAAAGAAGCTTCACCTTGTCGCCCACAACAATCTCGCGTGGCGCAGCGGGCACGTATTCCGGAGTTTCTTCGACGACGCGTTCCGGCTCTGCTCGATCAGGCTGAATCGGTTGCCCTTCACGCACGATGCGAACACCGCGGTCTGCCGTGCGTTTCATCTCAGAAATTTGACGCTGCGCATCGCGCTCCAGTCTGATTCGCTCGGTGCGATCTTCGATCTTCGCCACCAACTCGCGTGCACGCTTCTCAATCTCTGCAATCGTGCGCTGAACGGATTGATCAAACGTCGACTTGCGCTCAAGTTCCCGTTTTGCCGCCTCTTTGTCGAGCGCGGCGAATTTCTCTGCAACTGCCGTGCGCTCCTCTTCCAACGCGAGTCGCAACGCTTCCGCCTCTTCTGCTTCTCGTTTGATTCGTCGCAGATATTCGGACGCCTGCAGCGACGAATCTTTAACAGATCTCATCGCATCGTCGACGATCGGAGTGGGAACACCAAACCTTCGCGCGATCTCCAGACCCGACGATGCGCCAGCCATGCCAACTAGTAGTCTGTAAGTCGGCCGCAGAGTCTTTTCATCAAACTCGACGCTGGCATTCAGTACACCATCTTCGTTGCCGGCGTACATTTTGAGCCCACTGTAGTGCGTCGTAGCAATAACGTGGGCACTGCAAATTCTTCTGAAGTGATCCACAACCGCAACACCAAGCGCGGATCCTTCTTCGGGATCCGTTCCGGTGCCGACCTCGTCAAGTAGGACCAGGGCCGGCGCTTCGCAGAGTTCGAGCATCCGCGCGATGTTCGCCACGTGTGAAGTGAACGTCGAAAGATTTGCCGCGAGTGACTGGTGATCACCGATATCGGCTAACACAGAAGCGTAAAACGGAAACCGCGCCGAACGCGCCGGCACGGGAATGCCTGAGAGAGCCATCAAAGCGAGCAAGCCCGTCGTCTTCAATACAACTGTTTTGCCGCCGGCGTTCGCACCGGAGATGATCATTGCCGTTTTATCGTCAGTCAGAGCGAATGAGACAGGCACCACTGATCCGCCCGTAGCTCGCAAGTTTTCTTCAAGCAGGGGATGACGGGCTTCGACCAATTCCAGCTCGCCGCTTCCAAAAGGCGCAACCTGCGTTTGAATCTCCGGGATCACACAACTGAAGTTCTGATGAAAAATCGCTCGGGAATTGATGAAATCAAGCTCGGCGACGGCTTGCGCCGCCATCTCGATACCCGGCAGTTGTGCGCGCAGTTCTTCTGACAAACCGAACAGAATCTTCGCAATTTCCCGCGCTTCACTCTCATGCAGGCGCTGCAATTCGTTGTTGGCTTCGATCGTTTCAAGGGGTTCAACGAACGCAGTGGCGCCTGATGATGAATAACCATGTGCGACGCCTTGAATGCGTCCGCGGTGATCGGCTTTTACAGGAATGACGAAGCGATCGTTGCGAATCGTTACCAGCTCATCCTGAATCGCCTCAGCAGACCTGCGCATTAACCCTTCGAGCGATCGTGTGATGCGCGAGCGCAGCACATTGATCTCATGACGAATAGCAGCAAGTTCAGGACTCGCGCGATCGTCCAGTTCACCGTTCGGAAGAATCTTGTTAGCGACGCGTGCGACCAGTATATTCAGCTCACGCGGCAGATCCTGGACCAGTTCCCAAAGCACCGGAGTATTTTCGCGTTCCGCAAGAATCGCGGATCGCGCCGACATCGCCTGCTCGCAAAGCTTCGCGGTTTGCAGGATCGAAAGTGGATCCAGACTTGCGCCTTCGACGCGTAGTCGTCCAAGCGCTTCGGACGGATCCGTTAAGCCGTTGAACCACCATTTGACTCCTCGCGTCCGCAACGTCACACATTCTGCAAGTGTCGCGAGTTCGCGTCTGAGTTCAGAAACATCTTCCAGAGGCGCGAGTGTCTCGACACGCCGCTGGCCCGCTTCGGTCTGCGCGTTACGTTTAATCAGTTCCAGCAGGTGCTGGTATTCGAGAGTTGTGAAGGCCTGCTTGTTCACAAGGTGTAAAGGTTACAACGACGACAACTGACAGACAAATCTATACAATGATCACTCACTCTTAAACGAAAGGGCGCAGGCAATGGATGAGTTTGACCGCTATCGCGCGGCGATGAACGAAAAACTGCTCGGCAGTGATCACCTCGGCATCAAACGGTTTTTCGCACTTGATACCCAGGCTTATGAAGACGGCGCGCTCGACAAACGCACCAAGGAACTCATGGGTCTGGTGGCGTCAACCGTGCTTCGCTGCGACGACTGCATCACTTATCACATAAAACAGTGTGCCGAGATTGGAATAAATCGCGAAGAGTTTCTCGACGCTTTCAATGTCGCGCTTGTAGTCGGAGGCTCAATTACAATTCCCCATTTACGGCGCGCAATCGAACGGGTAGATGAACTGCTCGATACCGAAACCAAATCCGTCTAAAAATCCGTGAAATCCGTAGCTCTATTTATTTTCCTAATGTTGTTCGCTCAGGGTACTTCTATGTCTGCTCAAGAAAGACCAAAAGTTCGCGCGCCGGAGATCACCGGTGGTCGCGGTTGGCTCAATACCGACAAACCACTCTCGCTCGCAGCCTTGAAAGGCAAAATCGTCCTGCTCGACTTTTGGACCTACGGCTGCATTAACTGCATTCACATCATTCCCGATCTGAAGAAGCTCGAAGCAAAGTACCCGAATGAACTGGTCGTGATCGGCGTTCACTCGGCCAAGTTTCAAAACGAAAAAGAGACGGAAAACATCAGGCGCATAATTCTGCGTTACGAAATCGAGCATCCCGTTTACAACGATTCGGAATACGCAGTATGGCAAAGCTATGGCATCCGCGCCTGGCCCACGCAGGTGCTGATCGATCCGGCCGGATACATCGTCGGCGGCGTTTCCGGTGAGGGCAATTACGACGTCATCGATCAAACGATCGCGAAAGTTGCTCAAGACTTTCGCCGCAAAGGAGAACTAAACGAGGAGCCCCTCAAACTCGTTCTCGAACGAGCCAAGGTCGGCGATCTGCCGCTCGCTTTCCCAGGCAAGATCCTCGCTGACGCTAAAACCGATCGCCTGTTCATTGCCGATTCAAACCACAACCGCATTGTTGTCACAAAGCTTGACGGCACACTCGTAGAAACCATCGGCACAGCCGAAGCGGGCGCTGCTGATGGCACGTTTGATAAAGCAACCTTCTATCGTCCGCAGGGCCTCGCGCTGACTGGCGATAGTCTTTATGTCGCCGATACTGAAAACCATCTGATTCGTCGCGTCGATCTGAAAACGCGCAACGTGGAAACGATCGCCGGCACAGGTCAACAAACACGCGAATACTTTAAAACTGGACCAGCTCGTTCAGTGGCCTTGAGCTCGCCTTGGGATCTGCAACTCGTTGGTCGTGTGCTTTACATCGCGATGGCAGGACCACATCAAATCTGGCAGCTCGATCTCGATAAGAACGAAGTCTCCACCTTTGCCGGCTCCGGTCGTGAAGCGCGTCTCGATGGTCCACTTCGTGACGCCGGCTTCGCGCAACCCTCAGGGCTTGCTAACGACGGAAAGAATCTCTACGTCGCCGACAGTGAGTCGAACATCATTCGCGCGATCGACATCAACGGCGGTGCAGTGACGACGCTCGTGGGCGGGGATCTGTTCGAGTTCGGTGACGTTGACGGCAGCGGTGACGACGTTCGCTTGCAACATCCACTCGGTCTTGCGAGCTACGGCAACAAAATCCTGATCGCAGACACGTACAACCACAAGATCAAAGAGCTCGATCCAAAAGAGGAAACGGTCAAGACATTTCTCGGAACGGGAAAGCCCGGACAATCAGATGGCACGTCACCATCGTTTTACGAACCCGGCGGCTTATCACTCGCGAATGGAAATCTCTACGTTGCAGACACGAACAATCATGCAATCCGTGTCGTCGATCTGAAAACAAAGCGCGTCTCGACGCTGCGGGTGAACGGTCTTACGCCTCCGGCCAAAAACATGCAGGCATTCGAAACCGCCGCTGGTCCAAACGCCGAAGAGATTAAGGTCGCGGCCCAAAAAATACGTTCGGGCGCGAACGGTGCGCTGCAGATCGATGTCGAACTTCCGGCCGGATACCACCTGAACCCATCGGCGCCACAGCGTTACAAGGTTTCAGTGGACGGCAAGAGCCTGGCGGTTGACGAGAAAGTTGCCGCACGCTCGTCGAAGGATCTGAAGTTGCCGTTGCGTGTGCCGCTTAATGCCACGGGAGTTGGACCAGCAACGGTTCGCGCGCAGGTCACGTTGTTTTACTGTCGTGAAGACAACACAGGCACGTGCCGCATCAAGACACTCGTGTGGGAAGTGCCCGTCGAGGTGACGAGCGACGCGAATGCTCCGGCAGACGTGAAACTACAGGGCAAATTAACCACGGATTAACGCTGATGGAAATCCGTCGAACAATCAGTTAAGATCCGTGCTCCCCTAAATTCATAATTCAAGGAGTGAGTCCAGTGGCAGATAAACCATTTCTCACTGACATTAAAACTTTGCGCGATCGCGCCCGACAACACATCGAGAATGGTGCTGTCACGGAAGGATACAGCGCTGATCGTGAAACCGTAGTAAAACTTTTAAACGAGGCGCTGGCAACTGAGATTGTCTGTGTGCTCAGGTATCGACGCCATTACTTCATGGCGTCTGGAATCAACGCCGAGAGCGTAGCAGGAGAGTTTCTGCAACACTCTAACGAAGAGCAGGGACACGCCGATCAGCTTGCCCAACGGATTGTGCAGTTAAAAGGCGAACCTAATTTCAATCCCGAAGGACTTCTGACGCGCAGTCACGCGGAATACGCCGAAGGCACTTCGCTTGTCGACATGATCAAGGAAGATCTGGTTGCCGAACGCATCGCGATCGACAGTTACCGCGAAATGATCAGCTACTTCGGTAACGACGATCCTACTTCGAGACGGATGATGGAAGGCATTCTCGCAGTCGAAGAAGAACACGCCGACGACCTTGTGAGTATGCTGGAGAAGATGGGCTGAGGGGCCCGATGTGAAGGTCTCTCTATAGGTCCTATAGGACTTATAGGACCTATAGAGTTTGTTGTCAGAAAGTCAATCCAACAAAACTAATCCCGGCCGGCCAACCATGTGCCGTAGTTGCGGGGCAATTGTCGGAGCCGGTCAAACTCAATGCGGCGTCTGCGGAGCCTCGACTACGGCTCAGCCAAACATCACTCCGGGCCAACCTCAACCTGATAGGGAAACGATCCGCTTCGCTCGCGCTGTTCTAACTCGTCCTTACAAATTTACGATTGTGCTGCTGGTACTGAACCTGTTTGTGTTCATGTTGATGTGGTCATCAAGCGGGCTCTCTTTCAGAGACCTGGTACAAGGTTTTCCGGACCCGGTTCTGAAGGTATATGGGGCGCAACTTAATTATCTGATCAATGCCCCGAATAATCAGTGGTGGCGGGTTATCACACCGATGTTTGTTCACATCAACTTGTTCCACGTGATGATGAACATGTTCGGCTTGTTGATACTTGGACCATTCGTCGAAAAGCTTTATGGTTCAGCAAAGTTTGTTGTCTTTTGGGTCGCCAGTGGTCTCGCCGGATCGGTGGCAACTTACCTCACGCTTCGTCCGTCCCTGGCGCACGGAGTTTTAGGATCTTTTATCTTTAGAGCCGAAGACGGTCCCGCAGCTGGCGCATCCGGAGCGCTGTTTGGATTGGTTGGTGTTCTTTTCGTGTTTGGTATCAAGTATCGTCGTGAACTTCCGGAAGGCTTCAAACGGGTATTCGGAACCGGGCTGCTGCCAATCATCTTTATCAACCTGTTCATCGGTTTTGTAGGCCGCAGTTTTATTGGTAACGCAGCGCATCTTGGTGGATTCTTCACCGGAGCTGCACTCGCACTCATTGTTGATTACCGGCGGCCGGGTGTACGAGCCGGTATTACAACCATGTGGCGCGCGTTGCAGGTTCTGGCTTTGGCGGTAATCGCTTTGGGCGCTTACAAAGTCGTACGAAACTTCCAGCGTCCGCTGCCTGCACTGGTCCGAGTAACACCCAACACAACTGGATCAGTTTTTCTGAACTATGTAAATGCGATGAACAAGGTTCAGGAGAAAGTGGCCGCAGTTATTCACAAGAACGACTTGAGTGAACTTGAGCCCGTCACACAGCAGGCACTACAGGCCCCGGTGCCGGACGCGCGTGCGTCGGAGCTTAGAAGCAATTTATTAATTATTCTTTCGAAGCTTGCTGCCGCGGCGGCTTCGGCGAGCCCGTCGCCTGAATCAGCCGGACGACCGCCGAAGTTGGACCAGCAGCTCATTGACGACTACACGGAATGGCGCAAAGAATACGAGCAATGGTTGGTAGGCGCGGCCCAAACCTCCACGGCGGCGCCCTGAGAAAGATTCAATAAAACTTTTTAGGAGAGTGAAATGGAAATTAGGAAAGTCGGAGTTTTAGGATGCGGACTCATGGGCGCGGGTATTGCGCAGGTTGCCGCTACTGCGGGATTTGAGACAGTCGTAAAAGAAGTTTCAGACGATCTGATCGCAAAAGGCTTTGGTGGTATCGAAAAGTCGCTGGCTAAGTTTGCTGAAAAAGGAACGATCACGTCAGAACAGCAGACACAAATCCGCGGTCGCCTGTCCGGTACAACTTCATTCGACAAACTCGCGGATTGCGACATCATCATTGAAGCGATCATTGAGAATCTGGAAGAGAAGCGTGCGACCTATAGCCAGTTGGACCAGCTCTGCAAGCCCGAAACGATCTTTGCTTCAAATACGTCATCGTTGTCGATCACGGAAATGATGACTGCGACCTCGCCCGAACGTCAGCAACGTTTCATCGGCATGCATTTTTTCAATCCGGTGCCGCTGATGAAGCTCGTCGAGGTAGTAAAGACTATTTTGACGGACGAAGGCGTGTATGAGCAGGCCGTTGAGTTTGGCACGAAGCTTGGAAAAGTTCCGGTGCGAGCCGGCGACAAGACCGGCTTCATCGTCAACCGGTTGCTCGTGCCTTACATGCTCGATTCGATTCGCGCGTTGGAAGAAGGCGTCGGCTCAATCGTTGACATTGACAACGCGATGAAGCTCGGCTGTGGTTATCCGATGGGTCCGTTCACACTCGGAGATTTTGTCGGCCTCGACACGACTTATTACATTGCCGAGATCATGTTCAATGAGTTTCGTGAAAAGCGTTTCGCGCCGCCGCCACTATTGAAGCGCATGGTGCTGGCAGGTCTCTACGGCCGCAAATCCGGCCGTGGCTTCTACGACTACACCAAAGATCCCAAGAACCCGACGCCGATGAACCTCATTTGAAGGTTCGACGGAGCAAAATAGCCAAATTGGACAAAAAATAGCCATTTTTGTGTCTTTCCTAAAGTACTGCGGAGTGTTAAGGTTACTCTCTGAAGGGAGACATTGAAATGAGCGAAGACCTCACAGCCAAATTACCGAAAAGCCACGGCGAGATCCTCACAGCTATCAAGAATCTGGATGAACATGTCGGCAAGATTGACTCTCGGCTGCAGAATCTCGAACAGAAGGTCGATGGTCTCGAACAGAAGGTCGATGGTCTGGAGAAGAAGGTAGACGAAAGGCTTCATGATACCCGGCCGATTTGGCACAAGGTTGTGGCCGAAATAGGCGAGTTGCAGGTTGGTCAAACAAAACTTGAAGTCGGCCAGGCCCGTCTTGAAGATAGTCAATTGGCTATGCGGGAGCAGATACGTGAACTTGACAGCGCTGTACGTTCTGTTAATCGCGATCAGATCGTAATCAACGACGTTGTTCGTCGCATACAGTTGGACTTTCACACTTTCGACGAGCGGCTCCAAAGATTTATAGACAAGCGCAACTCACAGAATTCATCAACTTGATGCGCCTCGAAGCATCTCCTATACTGCCAAACGTAGTAACTATTCAGCTCGCGGAGTCGAATCGGTTGCAGCCTACGGTGTATGAAGGTCGTCTTAACGCGGAAGCATTTCGCTTCGCCATCGTCGCCAGCCGCTGGAACGAATTGATCTCGGCACGACTGATAGAAGGCGCGCTCGACGCTTTGAAGCGACTAGGCGCGCAGGACAGCAATGTCAGCCTCTATCGGGTCCCCGGCTCTTTTGAGATTCCGCTGCTGGCGTTACGACTTGGTGAATCGCGTAAGTTTGATGCAATCATTTGTCTCGGTACGATTATTCGGGGACAAACTCCGCACTTCGATTACATCGCTGCCGAAGTGGCTCGTGGCATTTCGCATGCAGGCTTGACTACAGGCTTGCCGGTTGTATTCGGAATCGTTACAGCTGATACGGTCGATCAAGCACTCGATCGTGCAGGCGTGAAACTGGGAAACAAGGGTTTTGAAGCCGCCATGACAGCGGTGGAATTAGTAAATCTTTACAAGGAAGCTTTTGATTGAGGCCACAAAAGGCACAAAAAAGATCTAGCCACAAAAAAGCACAAGAAGCACATAATCAGGTAGAAATCTTTTATGTGCTTTATGTGCCTTTTTGTGGCTAGATTCTTTGTGCTTCTTTGTGGCTGGTAATACTTTATGGGTTCGCGACGTAAGGCACGTGAATGTGCCTTGCAAATGCTCTTTGCGGCTGACGTTGCCGAAATGCCTGCGGACGATGTGGTCCGAAGCTACTGGGCTGAGCTTGGTGAGTCGGATCTCGACACCACCGCCCGGGATTTCGCTACTCGTCTCGCTTTGCAGACGCTCTCAAACCTGGAACTGCTCGACGAACGCATCCGCTCACGTGCGGAACACTGGCGTATCTCACGTATGGCAGTCGTCGATCGCAACATCCTTCGCCTTGCGGTTTACGAGTTTCTCTACGAACCAACTCCACGTACTGTCGCGATAAACGAAGCACTCGAGATCGCTCGTCGCTTCTCGACGTACGAAGCCACTCAGTTCATCAACGGCATCCTTGACGCAATCAAACGCGACCTCGACGAACAGCAACCGCAGAAAAACGTCCAACCCGAGGTCGAGGACAGCGAACCGAGTGCGCCTGCCACCGAAGATGAGTGAAAAACTTGTCAACGCTCGAAGACCAGCTAAAACAGATCACCTCCGCGCTCGACAATCTGCGCGCAACTCCCGCTGACGGCCCGGAAACACGCAAAGCGCTCGACGGGCTCTTCCGTCGCACACACAATCTCAAAGCCGCTGCGGCTGCCGACGGATTAGAAGAACTATGCCAGGCCGCACATGAACTGGAGAATTTACTCCATTCGCTCCGCACCGGTAGTTCGACTCTCAACGATCAGGTGCTCCAGCAGCTAACCGAAAAGTCGGCAGCAATTTCCGAAAGTCTGCCCATTGTTCCTGCGGAAGTATGGAACTCATTAAAGGCGGAAGAACGACACGCTTTGGCGCAAGCAGTTAAAGAAGGCGCAAATCTTTTTCTCGTGCAGACAAGCTTCGACGTCGCCGACTTCGATCAGCGTTTTCAAAAACTGAAAGAGACTTTGACCAGCGCTGGCGAATTGATTTCGATAACTCCGAAAACAGAAAACAACAAAATCAATTTCAATATTGTTTACGCAAAAGAGGGCACCCTCGGTGAGTTGGCTGAGATCGCTGATGTCACCGTCGAAAAACTTCGTCTGCGGGAGACGATCTCGTTTGCGACAGTCGTGCAACAAGCCGTGCGCGCAGGACAGTCAGCCGCAATCGCGCTGGGAAAGACGATCGACTTCAAGTTACGTGGCGAGGATCTCGTGTTGGAAGAATCATCCTGCAATACGATCGCAGATCCCTTGCTGCATCTCGTTCGCAACGCCGTCGATCACGGCATCGAAAACGAGGGCACGATCACAATTGAAGCCACGCGCGTTCCAGGCGAACTTAAGATCAGAGTCACCGACGACGGTCGCGGAATCGATCCGGAAACGATCTCGAGCGCTAAGCTCTTCGAACCCGGTTTCTCCACCGCTTCTGAAGTCTCAGAAATTTCCGGACGTGGCGTCGGCCTCGACGTCGTAAAAATGGCGATTGAAGACGCGGGCGGCTCGGTGACAGTAAATAGTCAACTCGGCTACGGCACTACCTTCGAACTCACGCTGCCACTTGTCTCAACTTAAATTGGGATGCATCGTTTGCCACTTCGTCGCTCGCTCGTACGCTAGCGCCACTCGCAATGGCGCCACTTCGTCGTACACGCCTCCGGTAAACATGATCGCTACCGGCAGATTGTTTACAAAGCCGCACGGCAGCACCACCGCCGGATGACCAGTCAGATTCGTCACCAGCAAACTCGCGCTTCCGGGTGCCGGACTAACAAACACATCCCACTGCGACATCAACCTCTCCATCTCGTGCATGAGCAACGTCCGCGCACGTTGCGCGCGCAGGTACTCAACCGCGGGAATAAAGCGCGAGGTACGGAACGTGTTGGGCCAGTCGCCGGGCGACTGACCGGATAACTGGTTAACGCGACCGTCGCGTGTGATGTCGTCAAACGCAGCCGCAGCTTCCGCCGACAAGATGAATCGCAACGAGCCCGCCGAGAATTTGGGCAGCTCGATCGGGGTCAGTTTTGCACCCGCTTTTTCGAGCACTTCGAGTGCCGTTTTGTAGAGCGCGCGGCGTTGCTCGGCCTGCGTTCGTTGCTGTTCGTTCTGCGGCGGAGTTGTTGGACCATCAAACTCTGTCTTGAGATAGCCGATACGCAACGTGCTGATGTTCGTATCGGGATTCCAATTGAATGGCGCATCGCCAACGGTGATGTCTTTGCCGTCCGGACCGTAGATCGCATGCAAGGCTGCGGCACAGTCTTCAACACCGCGACACATCGGACCGATCTTGTCCATCGTCCAACTCAAGCCCATCGCCCCATAGCGACTGACGCGGCCGTACGTCGGACGAAGTCCGGTGACACCACACCGCGACGACGGCGAAACAATCGAACCAAGCGTTTCAGTTCCAATCGAAAAACCAACCAGACCGCCGGCTGTTGCCGCTGCTGGACCAGCCGACGATCCGCTCGAGCCTGTTTGTGCCTCATCAGGCTGCCACGGATTCCGCGTCACGCCGGCAAACCATCGCGCGCCCTGCGCGAGTGCGCCCATCGACAACTTTGCGACGAGCACCGCGCCTGCTTCGTTTAGTCGTTCCACAACAGTGGAATCGTAATCAATCACTTGATCGCGATAAGGCTCCGCACCCCAAGTTGTCTTGATGCCTTTGGTGGCGAAGAGATCCTTTGCGCCCCACGGTATTCCATGTAACGGGCCGCGATATTTTCCACGCTTGATCTCAGCGTCGGCAGCCGCAGCCTGCTTCAGCGCGAGATCGTCGGTAAGAGTCACAACGCAGAGTAGTTTTGTTCCATACTTCTTCAACCGCGCGAGATACATCTTCGTGAGCTCAGTCGAAGAGATCCTCCGCGTGCGAAGCAACTCGGCAAGCTGTGGAACAGTGGCAAAAGCCAGGTCCTCGACCGATTTGAATTGCGTCAACTCCACTCGGCCAAAACGAAATTTGGTCTTTGCGGTGTAGAGTTGCTTCTTTGCCCGGGCGGGATGAAAGGAGATCGCCGGCTCGGTGTCGAGTGGCACGTCGAGTTTTCTATTCGCTTCGTACGAATCGAGATTGCGATTGACGCCGCCGAGCGCCATCGCTTCCTGTGCATCGGTGAGTTCGATGCCGATCAACTTCTCCGTCGCGCGCATCATGTCTTTCGTGACGCGCAACGGCGGCGTGGGCGAAGGGCTCGGAGACGGCGAAGGAGCAGGCACTGGCGTTTGTGCCAACACGTCCAGCGGCAACTTCGTCGCTGCTAGTCCCGCAACGCCAACCGCCGGGAGCAGTTTCACAAAGGAGCGTCGGTCGACATTTGTTTTAGTTCGCTTGTTTTTCTTCATGGCAATTGAATCGGCTGCGCACCCATCCGCTACCGCGGACGGTACTGACTGTGTCCCAACTGTGGATCTGCTATTTCGGAACCATGGTTCCCGTGCCGACGCCCTGCGTGCTCGCTTTGCCGTACTTCAACTTCACAACTTTTGCTTTACCGAACCGGTAGATTGTCACGATGTAAAGGTTGTCGAATTCGCTCTCCGGAATTACGGGATAGGTCTCGCCACTGAGCGTCGAAACAATTGCGGGAACTGTGTTGTTGTGGCCGGCGATAAAGACAGTTTGACCGCGATTGGTAGATTGTAACTGGTTGATTAATTCATCCGTTTGATTCGACTGGAGCACATTGACTGCCACGCCGGTGCGATCGGAGAGAGGTTGGACGGTCTGTTGTGTGCGTTTGTACTGCGTCGCGTAGATCGCGTTTATGCCCGTCTCACCAAACACACGCGTGATCTCCTGTGCACGTTCGAAACCTTCCGGAGAGAGAGCCGGATCCTGGTTGTTTGGCTCGATGTTCTTTTCCGCGTGTCGCACGAGAACAATCGTCGTCACCGGGCGCGAGAACGTCGTGAAGTATGCAAAGACGACGACTGCGCCAAGCACCGCGAAGAGCATCGCAAAAACTACAATTGTCCTGAGTTTCGTTGCAGGTTCGTTTACTTGTTCCATTTGTGTTTATGCGGGTACTGATGTACGCGCTACGATATCATCATGATGACCGCACCCCCAACCGAAGGCATCAAGTACGCGGGCTCGAAGCTAAAACTCTTGCCTCACATTCTTCAGCTCGCTCAAAAAGTAAATCCGCAGACTGTTTTCGATGGCTTCTCAGGTACAACACGCGTCTCGCAGGCGTTTGCACAGTCGGGTTACCGCGTCATAGCGAACGATATCGCCGTGTGGTCCAAAGTGTTCGCGGATTGTTACCTGCTTAGTCCCTTTTCGCGCGAGCACTACCAGAATTTGATCGACCATCTAAACGCGCTGAAAGGTCAGGCCGGCTGGTTCACCGAACACTACGGCGGCGACGCGAACCCCAACGGTTTCAAGAAACCATGGCAACGACACAACACCCTCAAGCTCGATGCGATTCGTGAAGAAATCGAACGACTGAATTTGAGCAGAGTTGAGAAAGCTGTAGCACTAACGAGTCTGATACTCGCGATGGATGAGGTCGACAGCACAATCGGCCACTATGCTTCCTATCTGAGTGAATGGTCGCCTCGGTCTTATCGCGAAATGAAGTTGCGCGTACCAAAACTCATTCCAAAAACGCGCGAGCATGAGGTTTATCAAAGCGACATTTTTGAGATCGTCTCATCAGTCGAAGCAGACCTCGCCTATTACGATCCTCCCTACGGTTCGAACAACGAAATGATGCCGCCATCGCGCGTGCGTTACGCGTCTTACTATCACCTCTGGACCTCCGTCTGTCTCTTCGATAACCCAGCGCTTTTCGGTAAGGCAAACAGACGAGCAGACACAAGCGACACGTTGAGCGCTTCGGTTTTCGAGGAATTCAGGAAGAATGGCGACGGGCGTTTTATCGTCGTCGAGGCCATCGAACGGCTACTGCGTCAAACGAAAGCGAAGTACATCATCCTGTCGTACAGTTCCGGCGGACGCGCCACCGCCGCAGAGCTGAACGACGTGATCCGCAGTTCAGGCGAACTCCTCGAGGTTGTCGAAGTCGATTACAAACGAAACGTGATGGGCGGCATGCGCTGGACGCACGAATGGGTGCGCGACGCTGAGGAGTCAAACCGAGAGTTTCTATTCCTGATCGAGTTATCTCGCGCAAAGGCGCAAAGGCGCAAAGAAAAGCCGCAAAGAAAGAGCAACTGAGCTTTGCGTCTTCCTCTGCGCCTTTGCGCCTTTGCGCGAGAAAATATCGGGTGATAGTCTTGATTCACCGAGGTAACAAGAGTGAGTCAGCAAAACAAACCCGATTTATCCCAGGTTATCGCTGAGGAGTTCGGCGCAAACGCCACCTACGTCGAAGGTCTCCTTGAGCGCTTCCGCAGTAACCCCGAATTGGTAGACGAGTCGTGGCGATCTTATTTCAGTGAATTGGTCGGAAACGGCGCAAAAGCCGCGGTCGCAGCAACCGATGGAGACAGAGCTGCGGCGGCCCCGGCGCCTGCACCTGCTCGCGCTCCAGAGCCAAAGCCGGCACCGGCGCCGACTCCCGCGGACGCCGAAGCAATCCCGATTCGAGGACCCGCACTCAAAATCGTCGAGAACATGGAGAGCAGTCTCCACGTGCCGACAGCGACGTCCGAGCGAAGAATTCCGGTGAAGCTGCTGGATGAAAACCGCCGGATCATCAATCAACATCTCGCTGAGAACGACCGCGGCAAGGCTTCATACACGCACTTGATCGCATTCGCAGTCCTGCGCGCAATGGAAGAGTTTCCACAACTTAACGATGGCTACGCCCTGGTTGATGGAACATCCACGCGTCTGAAACGAGCGAGCGTGAATCTTGGCGTCGCAATCGATCTGACAAAGAAAGACGGCACCCGCACACTCCTGGTTCCCAACATCAAGAACGCAAATCGCCTGAGTTTTTCTGAATTTCTGGCTGCTTACGACGACGTCGTCAAACGAGCACGCGAAGGCAAACTACAGATCCCCGACTTTCAGGGCACAACCGTTTCACTCACCAATCCGGGAACGCTCGGCACTGTTGCCTCGATTCCAAGATTGATGGAAGGCCAGTCAGTGATTATTGCGACTGGCGCGATCGAGCATCCAGCCGAATACCAGGCGATGGCGCCCGAAGTGATTTCGCAACTCGGCATCAGCAAAGCGATTTCTATCAGTAGCACTTACGACCATCGCATCATTCAGGGCGCGGAGTCGGGCGCGTTTCTCGCTCGCGTACACGAGCTCATCATCGGCAAGCACGATTTCTACAAGAACATTTTTCTGAATCTCGGGATTCCACATGCTCCCCTACGGTGGGGGCTCGATCGCAATCCCTTCTTCCTTCCCGAAGATCAGGTGCGCGAACAAACGCTCAAAGAAGCTCGCGTAATTGAACTGATCAATGCGTATCGAGTGCGAGGTCATTTGATCGCCGACACCGATCCGCTTCACGCGCTGCCGATTCTTTATCATCCGGAGCTCGATATCGAGAACTATGGCCTGACGATCTGGGATCTCGATCGAGTTTTCATCACGGATGGGCTCGCTAACCGCGAAAGCGCAACGTTGCGAGAGATTCTCGACATCCTGCAACGCGCATACTGCGGCAAAGTCGGCATCGAGTACCGTCACATTCAGAGTAAAGAAGAAAAGCAGTGGATTCGCGAACAAATCCGGCGTGAGTTTGTACAACCTGAACCAATTCCGGTTGAAGTAAAGAAACGTCTGCTCTGGAAGTTGATCTCCGCGGAACAGTTTGAACGTTTTCTACATACGAAGTATCTCGGACAGAAACGCTTTTCACTAGAAGGCTGCGAAACAATCATTCCCTTGCTCGATCGATTGATCGACGGCGCCGCCGCTCGCGGCGTCGAAGCCATTACATTCGGCATGGCCCACCGCGGGCGTTTGAATGTGCTTGCGAATGTGATTGGGAATCTGTGTGAAAGGATCTTCGCGGCTTTCGAAGGATCTGTGCATCCGGAGTTCCCTGCGGATGAGGGCGACGTGAAATATCACCAGGGAGCAACGGGTGAGCGCGTTCTGGCCGACGGCCGTAAAGTCAGCCTGTCACTGTCGCCGAATCCGAGCCATCTCGAAGCCGTCGATCCGGTTGTCGAAGGAATGGTCCGGGCGACGCAGGACGAGATGATGGGTCAGCGAGGAGCAACACGCGAGCAGGTCATCGATCTTGCTCTGCCCGTGTTGCTGCACGGCGATGCCGCTTTCGCGGGCCAGGGTGTCGTGATGGAAACGCTGAACCTTGCCGGTTTGAAGGGTTATCGTACCGGCGGCACCATCCACATCATCATCAACAATCAAATCGGATTCACGACTTCTCCAGAGGCGGGACGTTCGACGATCTACTCAACTGACGTCGCGCGCATGACGCAGTTGCCGATCTTCCACATCAATGGCGACGATCCGGAAGCCGCTTATCGCGTGTTGCAAATCGCGCTTGACTATCGCCAGGAGTTCAACAAGGACGTCGTACTCGATCTCATCGGTTTTCGCAGGCTTGGTCACAACGAAACTGACGAACCAAGCTACACGCAACCGCTCATGTACGCGCGTGTCAAAGCACATCCGGGCGTGCGCACTGTCTACGCGAAGCGTCTGATCAAAGAAGGCGTCATTACCGAGGAAGAACTAAACAACCTGATCGCGGAGCGTGTGCGCGGTTACGAAACAGCCCTCGCAAATGCAAAGCGTGAAGTCGCCGAGGAACCGAAACAGCCCCAGGTGCGTGTTGAGGAGATGGACGGTTCTGAAGTGATTCCCACAGGAGTTTCCGCCGAAACGATCAAGAGCATTGCGCACAAGATCGCTGTCGTTCCGGAAGGCTTTCACGTCAATCCGAAGATGGTGGGCCAACTCGCGCGACGAGCAAAGATGGGCGATGGCAGTCTGCCGCTCGATTGGGCATTTGCCGAAGCAATCGCTTTCGGCTCGCTCGTGCTCGACGGCAATCGAGTTCGTTTGAGTGGACAGGATTCAGGACGCGGCACGTTCAGCCACCGTCACGCTGTTCTATACGACACGCAAACCGGACAAATGTGGGCGCCGCTCGCGGAGTTGCGTTCAGAGAAAAACTCCAACGCGCGTTTCGATGTCTACGACAGTTCGTTGTCGGAAGAAGGCGTGCTGGGTTTTGAATACGGCTACACCGTCGTTGCGAAAGATGCACTCGTTTTGTGGGAAGCGCAGTTTGGTGATTTTGGAAACGGCGCGCAAACCGTCATCGATCAATACATCGCTGCATCGGAAGATAAGTGGAAACAGACTTCACGAGTGGTGATGCTCCTGCCGCACGGCTACGAAGGACAGGGACCCGAACATTCGAGCGCGCGCCTCGAGCGATATCTGCAACTCTGTGCTGAAAACAATCTACAGGTTTGTTATCCGACAACGCCTGCGCAGTACTTTCATCTGCTGCGACGACAAGTGCGACCAGGCATGGAGCGTCCGTTAATCGTGATGACGCCGAAGAGTCTGCTTCGTTTGCCGGCATCGTCGTCAAGCATCGACGACCTCGCATCGGGAGGCTTTCAACCGTTGATTGACGATGCAGAGATCACCGATCGCGATTCGGTAAAGAGAGTCGTGCTATGCAGCGGCAAGGTTTATTACGACCTCGCCGAGGCACGAAAGAAATCTGACGTTCGGAATGTTGTGATTATTCGCCTCGAACAGTTCTATCCTTTCCCGGCCAGTAGTCTGCGAGAAACGCTCGCCAGCTATCCAAACGCGAATCAGATCATCTGGGCACAGGAAGAGCCGCAGAATATGGGCGGCTGGACGTTTGTTCAGGATCGACTGGAGAATCTCCTGGCCGAGGGTCAGCGTCCGCAATACGTAGGACGCAGCGCCTCCGCGAGCCCCGCAACCGGGTCTTACAGCATCCACCAAAAGGAACAGGCCGACCTTATTTCACAAGCACTACGTTTAAACTAAGCGCCTCTTTGGAGTGCGCCAACTTGTTGGCGCTTTAGTATTTTCCAAAGCGGTGACAAGTCACCGCACTCCAAGGAGACGCCCTGCCATCTTTGCCTCACAAAGTACTTGACAGAATTCCTCGCGCAGGTTTACCATCCTCGCCATGGACCCGATGCGGCTTGTCTCCAGGACACCAAACGAACCGCCGGCGCTGCATGATCGCGCCATGGACAATCTTCGTTATATCCGCGAAACCATGGAGCGCGCCACACCCTTCACCGGTATCTCCGGTCGCGGTGAAATGACCATCGGCGCAACCGCGCTGGTCGCAAGCGTCATCGCCTCCAGGCAACCAAGTTTCAAGTTGTGGGTTTATACATGGCTCGCCGAAGGCTTGATCTCGCTCTTAATTGCCGGCTGGTCCATGGACCGTAAAGCCCGCGCCACCCAAACGCCGCTATTCTCAGGATCGGGACGCAAAGCATTGTTCAGTCTCGCACCCTCCGTAGTCGCGGGCGGTCTTTTGACTCTGGTACTCGCGCGTGCCGGATTGTTCACGGCGATCCCGGGCATGTGGCTCGTCCTTTACGGAACGGGCGTGATTACCGGCGGTATGTTTTCTGTACGGGCCGTGCCGGCGATGGGTCTTTGTTTTATGGCACTGGGCGCACTCGCGCTCTTCAGTCCTGCGGCTTGGACCAACTGGTTCATGGCCGTCGGTTTTGGCGGGCTCCATCTATTATTTGGAGCAATTATTGTGAGGAAATACGGTGGCTAAGCAGTCAACAGCAAAACAGGAACGAAAACATGATGCGGGCGTGGGGACTCGTGCAGTAAGTACGAAGCAAAAGAGCGCCGCGCCTAATCTCGATCGTTTGATTCACGAACGCCTGCGTCTCGGAATCATCAGCGCACTGGCCGCGAATGAGTCTCTGACTTTCAGCGACCTCAAGAACCTGATGAACACCACTGACGGTAATCTCAGCGTTCATGCACGCAAACTCGAGGAGGCCGGCTACATTTCGTGCTCAAAGTACTTCGAGGGCCGTCTGCCAAAGACTGAATACAAACTGACAGCCGCAGGCCGCAGTGCGCTTGAAGACTATCTGAGCCACATGGAGTCGCTCATCAAACAAATGCGCAACACGTAGTTTCGCACAGCTAGTTTCTGTGGCTCACCACATTGCCCACTCGCGCCACGAGCCTGAGAATCCTTGAATCTATGTCTGCACAAATTGACATTCAAGGAGTAACGAGATGACGAAGAGAATAACTGCCATCGTGTTCATTTTTATCTGCACCTCAGTGGCCTGGGCCATTCTGGGCGGAACAATCTTCCAGCGAACATATGATTCGGGCGCTAGCTCTTCAAATCGCGTCGCATCGACGTGGGGCACCGCACAGAATCAGGCGCCTCCGACCGCCTCGTTCAAGACCCAGGTTCAAAAGAAACAGGAGACGCTAGAAAACGGAAAGAAGGTCGTAAAGACCGTAACAGAGGAATTCGTTACACCACTGCCGCTCGAAAGCAGCAACATCGACGTCAATCTTGATCTGCAGCACCGGCAAAAGGGTCTGTTGTGGTACAGCACCTATAAAGTCGGATTTTCAGGTGTCTACGGTTTTCGTAACTCGAGTGACAAAGAACAGACTGTCGATTTCCAACTACAATTTCCAACCGCCAAGGCCATCTACGACAATTTAACTTTCACCGTAGACGGCAACTCAGTCCCGATTAAGAATCACGAGAACGCCGCCGTAACGTCGTTCAAAGTCGCCGCCGGTAAGACTGCCCAGCTTGCCGTCAGCTACAGCTCTCAGGGACTCAACGAGTGGCGTTACAGTTTTGGGAGTGCCGACGTAGCGCAGGTAAAAGACTTTTACCTGCGCATGAAGACGAACTTCAAAGACATTGATTTCCCTGAGAACACGCTTTCGCCGTCTGAAAAGACGGAGACGTCTGGTGGCTGGGATCTCAACTGGTCTTATCGAAGTTTATTGTCTGGTTATCAGATCGCGATGGTCATGCCGGAGAAATTGCAGCCGGGACCACTCGCCGGGAAAATCAGCTTTTTTGCCCCAGTATCACTCTTCTTCTTTTTCTTCCTCATGCTGATCATTACAACAATGCGCGGCATCGATCTTCACCCGATGAACTACTTTTTCCTCGCTGCCGCGTTCTTCTCCTTCCACCTGCTTTTGGCGTACCTCGTCGATCACATATCGATTCACGCGGCATTTGCCGTTTCGTCGTTAGTGTCGGTGTTTCTGGTCGTGAGTTATCTGCGGCTGGTCGTGGGGATGCGATTCGCGAGCAGAGAAGCTGCCATCGCGCAGTTTATCTACCTCGTGATGTTTTCCTACGCGTTTTTCCTGAAGGGCTTCACTGGGCTCGCCATCACCATCGGTTCGGTTTTGACGCTCTTCGTGGTTATGCAGATAACGGGTCGCATCTGCTGGGCTGACAAATTCACTCTAAAGCCGGCTCAGACGACTGTTAATACCCCGGCAGCATAGAACGTCTTAACTCTTGGACGCCTCCTAGCTGAGTTTCTGAGTGAACTTCGCGGCTTTTGAGGGCGTATACCGCCCCGAATCCAGAGTTATGAAAGCAATTCTGTCCTTTTACTCCGATGCCCTGAAGATTGCTCTGCAGTCGATCTTTGCCCACAAACTGCGGGCTTTTCTGACACTTATCGGAATCATCATCGGCGTGGCGTCCGTGGTAACGGTCGGCGCCTCGATTAGCGGTCTCAATACCTACGTCGTCGAGAGAATCAGCAAAGTCTTGGGCAGTAATCACTTCATGATTGCCCGAATGGCCTTCTCCGGGGACATGGACGACGAAGAGTTTGAGCGACGCAATCGACGCAACAAGCGGCTCAACTGGGACGATTACGAGTGGGTTCGCGATCATTGTCCCTCGTGTTCTGAAGTTGGCGCTGGAACTGGGAGCGGAACGGATCTGAAGCAGGACGGAATCGAGTTTCCGGGCGCGCAGGTCTTCGGTCATACGGCAAATATGGTCGACATCGAAGACAAAACGATTGAATTTGGCAGATTTATCTCAGACGACGACGTGAAACGCACAGCGCTTGTCGTCGTTCTTGGGGCCGATATTAAAGAGAAGTTTTTCCCGAATCAGGACGCGATAGGTAAGACACTCAAAGTTCGTGGTTTGCCGATGCGAGTCATCGGCGTTGAGGAAAAGCGCGGCTCTTTCTTTGGCGACTCGTTCGACCGGCACATTTACATTCCGGTAACCACGCACATGCAGATCTTCGGGCGTAATGGTCTCCAGATTCACGGCTCGAGCCGCACGCGCGAAAATTTTCAAGGGGCCATCGAAGACGCGCGCGTGGCGATGCGGATTAAACACCGGCTCAACGGCAACGAGGAGGATGATTTCGGTCTCGTGAACGTTGAGGAGCTTAACAAGCAGATCGACGAGTTCACCGGCACCATCGCAAAGGTGGTTATTCCTATCACTCTCATTACGCTCCTTGTCGGCGGCATCGTGGTGATGAACATCATGCTGGTGAGCGTTACGGAAAGAACTTTTGAAGTCGGACTTCGAAAAGCAGTCGGCGCTACGCGACGGCAGATACTGATGCAGTTTTTGATCGAGTCGGGAATCCTTTGTGCGCTGGGCGGCGTGATAGGGTTGTTAATCTCGTGGGGTATTACGATTGCGATTACCATGCTTGCATCCATCCCGATGACAATAACGATCGGCTACATCATCCTGGCGCTGGGAGTCTCGACAATTGTCGGCATGATCGCAGGTATCTATCCAGCGTTCAAAGCTGCGCGGTTGGATCCGATTCTGGCGCTGACGAAAGCATGAAGACATGTCACGCAAAGACGCAAAGACAGCCAAGTCAAATCCCGCTCTAACTTTGCATCTTGGCGTCTCTGCGTGAAACTCCTATGAAGTTACAACTGCCAAAAGGTATTTTGCGCGAGACGCTGAAGATGGCGCTCGACAGTGTTCGCGGTCATAAGTTCCGCAGTTTTCTCACTGTGCTTGGGATCGTGATCGGCGTGATGACAGCGATCTCGATCGCTTCCCTCTTGACCGGTATGCGCCAGAGTATCGTGGCGATTATCGAGGAGTATGGAACGAACAACATCTATGCGTTCCATCTTTCAACTGGTCCACGCACGAGTGAAGATCGCTCCGAAAGACTCCGGAAACCACTGACAGTCGCAGACGCGGAAACGATCAAAGCGCAGGCTCCAGCCGTGGACGACGTCGCACATGTCGCTCCAAACGTCGGCTATGGCGGCGGACCGTTTGACGACAACGTTACTTACCAGGGCCGCAACTATCGATGGGGAAACACGCAGGGAGTTTCCGCAAACTACGCCGACATCACAAACATTATTATTAAAGAAGGGCGCTTCATCACCGACTCGGACGATCAGCAGCGAGCAAACGTGATGGTGATCGGTGTGAACGCTGCGGAAGCGCTCTTCCCGGGTTACAACAATATTGCCGGCGCTCAGGTGCGAATGGGTGGCTACAACTTCGAAGTAATCGGCGTTCTCGAGAAGCGCAAAGCTGGATTCTTCGGCGAGAACGAAGAAGACAATGCTGTTTACATTCCGTTTCGCACCGCACAAAAGGTTGCGCCTGCAAAAGGTTATTTATTACTGATCATCCGCGGCAAGACCGGCCTGGTTCAGGAAGCACTGACGCAGTCAGAAGAAATTCTGCGCCGGCGGCGGCATGTGAAATTTGGCGATCCAAATAACTTCGACATCAAAACCGCTGACAAGTTTATCGAACAGTTTGACAGCATCACCGCGATGGTTGGATTGATCGCTATTGCGATCTCGAGTTTGGGCTTGCTGGTCGGCGGTATCGGCGTGATGAATATCATGCTTGTCAGTGTGACTGAGCGCACGAAGGAGATCGGTGTGCGCAAGGCCATCGGTGCCCGGCGCCGCGACATTGTGCGACAATTTCTCTTCGAAGCGATGATGCTGACTTTTCTTGGCGGTGCACTCGGCGTGATACTGGCCATTGGCATCAGTCAGTTACTCATTTTCCTGTTTCCAAGCATGCCGGCGTCGATTCCTACCTGGGCCGTTGTTACGGGTCTCACTGTGTCGATCGGTGTCGGATTGATCTTCGGTGTGTGGCCCGCCCGCAAAGCCTCGAAACTCGATCCGATCGAGTGTCTCCGCTATGAATAATCCGCAGATTGCACAGATTTAATGTTAATCTGCGTAATCTGTGGATAGAGACTTCGTCAAAGAATTCCTAACCTACCTGCAAGTCGAGAAAGGCCTCGCGCGTCTTTCTCTCGAGAGTTATCGACGCGATCTCGATCGACTTCAAGCCTGGGCCAACGGATGCGGAAAACAGATTGCTGAGCTCGAGCGTGCAGACTTGCGTAAATGGATCGCGAGTCTTTCGCGTGAAGGTCTCGCGCCGACGTCGATTGCTCGCGCGGTCAGTGCAACGCGCGGGTTCTTCAAGTTTCTAATGCTCGACGGTCACATCAAGACGCATCCAGCAGAAGATCTTGATACACCGCAGCGCTTCAGTTATCTACCGAAGTTTCTCACCGAAGACGAGATCAATCGTCTGCTTGCCGCGCCCGATGTTTCGACTGAAGAAGGAATACGCGATCGTGCGGTGCTCGAAATCATGTACGCCACGGGCCTTCGCGTCTCGGAGCTCGTCGGTTTGAAACAAGCTGATATCGATCTGCTGGCTGGTCTCGTTGTGTGTCACGGTAAGGGAAACAAAGAGCGACGTGTGCCGCTTGGCAAGAGCGCTATTCACTGGTTGCAACAGTACGCTGCTGTAAAAGCAGGTTATGGAAAACAGACGTCACCGCATATGTTCCTGCACCGTGGGCGACCGTTCACACGACAGATTGCGTGGTCCATGATCAAGCGCCATGCGGAAACGGCGGGCATCAAAAACGTTTCGCCTCACACGTTGCGACACAGCTTCGCAACTCATCTGCTGCAACACGGCGCCGATTCGCGATCCGTTCAGGCACTTCTCGGGCACAGCGATATATCGACAACACAGATTTATACGCACATCACCGATGTGCATTTGCGATCTGCGTATGACCGCCATCATCCGCGAGCTCGGATCAAATCGTAGACAGGATTCTTTCAGGATGTTCAGGATTACTGAGCCGAGTGACGAGGATGTTGAAAAGTTTATCGTGAGTCAGCAGAACCTGCCGTTTACGTACGCGGAGGTTGGAGCCACAAACACGACCCCACCGTCGGGCTACAATGTCGATCACAATCGCATTCTGTTAGGAACAGGCCAGGCGACTTACAAGAGTGGCGTTGAAGCATTGAAGAACTGGCGCCATTTTGATCTTGGTTGGGTAACGATTGTTCCGCGTGGTGTGCCTGTCGAAGTTGGAGCGACGGTGGCTGTTAAAGCAAGAGCTTTTGGATCGTGGTCCTTAAATGCGTCTCGCGTGGTTTACACCATTGATGAAGACAGACGCTTCGGATTTGCGTACGGGACACTACCGGATCACGTAGAGCGCGGTGAAGAGCGTTTTTTGATTGAATGGCTGCCGGACGATTCAGTCTGGTACGACATCCACGCGTTTTCCCGCCCAAAACATCCGCTCGTCAGGCTCAGCGCTCCGTTAGCTCGAATGCTTCAAAAGCGATTCGCCCGAGACTCGTTAAATCGAATCCGTGAAATCTGTGGCTAAAACTTCTGTCGCGGTTCTACACGGCGGTGAATCCTTGCCGAGCTTGCGAAAGATCAGGTCGACACACTCTTCTGCCAGACTGCGATACGTTGTGAGTTTCCCGCCCACGATCGAGAGCAGATTCGGAAGCCGTGGGTGTTCGCGGATAAAGTGTTTCCGCGTAATACTCTCTTCGTCTTTTTCGCCAGTAACAGGCAGTGGTCGCACGCCGGAATACGTATAAAGAATGCTATCGCGCGTGAGACCTGCGTTTGGCAAAGCAAGATTGGTCTCAGTCAGTAGGTAGTCGATTTCCCATTCTTCGCACCGGACCTCATCCGGGTTACCTTCAAAGCGAACGTCCGTCGTTCCAATTAAATAAAGCTTGTTCCACGGAATTATAAAGATGGGTCGCCCGTCGCTGCGTGCCTCAAGGTAGATGGCGTTCGAAGGCGCCGTCGGAAATGGAGGCACGATGAGATGACTGCCCTTTGTTCCCCCAATCAACTTTGGACTTTCTACGGGCACTTGCTTGAGCACGTAGTCGATCCATGGTCCGGCAGCGTTGACGACGACACTCGTCTCGGCAAAATGTTCTTGGTTATCTTCAGTAATGAATTCGACGCCGGAAACCTTCTCGTCTTCGACAACAAAACTCGTCACGCGCGTATGTGTAAGAACCTCGGCGCAGAATTCGCGCGCCGACCGCACATTAGCTACGACCAGACGCTCGGGAAACTCGACTTGTGCGTCGTAATAAAGCGCCGAACCTAGCAAACCTTCCGGATTTAGTCCCGGCCAGCGCTCGAGTGTTTGCGCCCGCGAAGGCATTTGATGGCTTGGCAACGACTTACCCCACGAAAGCAGATCGTAGAGGATCATCCCGGCGCGGATCGTTAATCGCCCGCGTTTACCTTGTTTGTAAATCGGAATCACGATCGGGAGAGGCTTCACAAGATGTGGGGCAATCTTCAATAAAATTTCGCGCTCGCGTAATGACTCGCGCACGAGGCCAAACTCGAAATGTTCGAGATAGCGCAGCCCACCGTGAATAAGTCGCGTTGAGGCGCTGGTCGTGCCGCCGCCAGGGTCGCCCTTATCGATCAACAACAGTTTCAACCCGCGCATCGCCGCATCGCGAGCGATCCCTGCGCCGTTGATTCCGGCGCCGACTATCACCACATCATAAGGAGACCCTCGCACCATATCGTGTCAGTCGTGCACTGTCTCAGTCGGGCTCGCGTTCATCCGATCTTAATGTGTGCTGGGCGCACTTGGCCCATCAAAATTTGAGTTCTCTCAATCATTGAACACTCGTTGCGCTAACGCTCAAACCCGCTTTGAGAAGTCTCAAATCTTTCAATGCTCCCTTTAAAGGCCACGCGCGGGCATGCACTTTGCCGCGCGTTTTCGCAGCGCCGCACTTCAAGTCCAAGAAGGAGCATAACAATGCAAGTCTCCCGACTAAAAACCAGCCTTATCCTTTTGGCTCTCCTACTCACTCTCTTTTCAATAACAGTCACTGCCCGCGCTGACGACGACGATGATGCCGAGGACGACTACGACGTAAAAGCCCGCGTCGTCCGCATCAGCCTGATAGGCGGCGAGGTTAATCTAAAACGCAACGGCAACCAGGATTGGGAATCACTCCGGCTGAATTATCCACTGGTCGAGGGCGACACCGTCGCTACGGACAAGGATAGCCGTCTCGAGATTCAGATCGACGCGCGAAACTTTGTCCGGCTCGCAGCGAACTCGACTCTGCGCATCGTCACTTTGCGCGACGAGGGAATCGCATTCAGCGTCGTTGAAGGAACAGCCACGGTTCGCCTCGCGAAATTTGACCGTAAACGCGAATACTTCGAAATCGACGCGCCCCGGACCACGATGGCCGCGGAAAAAGAAGGTTCATACCGGATCGACGTACCCGGCGACGGACGAGTCCGTTTGACCGTGCGCGATGGCGGCAGCGCTCGAATTTATTCCGACACGTCCGGGTTTGCCCTGCGCGACGGTCGCACTGCCGAGCTCGTCGTGAGCGGCGAGAACATGGGCGATTGGGAGTTCTCTGCTGCTGCGTCACGCGATGCGATTGACGATTGGGTTAGCGAGCGGGAGAAATATCTCGCACAACGACTCAAGTACGACGTCAAGTATTACGATGAATACGTCTGGGGCGCAGAGGATCTCCACGCTTACGGCGACTGGTCCTACACGAACGATTATGGCTGGATCTGGCGGCCGCATGCGACCACGGTCAGCACGTTTAGCGACTGGGCGCCGTATCGTTATGGCCATTGGTCCTGGTGTCCGCCTTACGGCTGGACGTGGATTGGATATGAACCGTGGGGTTGGGCGCCTTACCACTATGGTCGTTGGGTATATCACAACGGCTACTGGGCTTGGACACCTCGAAGCCAGTTTCATAAGAAACGCAGTTGGTGGCGTCCGGCACTCGTTGCGTTCGTGTTCGACATTTCGTTCGGCAACGACGTTTGCTGGTACCCGCTGTCGTATTACCAGAGAGATCCACATTCGCGCCGGTATCGTCACGATCGCGATCGCCGTGACCGTGATGCCCGTGACAATCGTCATGATCGTCCGGGATATGGCGGAGGCGGACGACGAGATCGTCGTGACGATGGACCATGGCGTGGGGTGACGCGCATCCCGCGCGGGGATTTCGGTAATCCAGATCGTCGTGGACGCGGAGTTGACGAAACGGCGGGGCGGCGAGTGATCAATCGCGATCCGGAGGTCGCAAATATTCCGGGTCGCGGTGGAGTCGCCGGGAATGTACCTATCGTACGTGGACGTGAGGGCGACTCTTCGGATCGTCCATCACGAAGATATCCTCGTCGAGATATTCCCGATCGACCAACGGGGGCCGCAGATCGTGCTCCGGGCGCGCCTCTCGATGAAGATCTGAGACGCACTCGAATTTTCCGTGGACGAGAACCGAAACGAGATTCGTCACAACCAACTAACACGGCAGGAACTCCGAGAACGGAAACGTCCCCAACCGGCGCGGTAAATCGTCCTGAACCCGCGGCGCCAAACGCTAACGAGCCTCGGCCCGAAATGCCGGCGTCACCCGATCAACCGCGCGAAGGACGTCCGGGTCGCGGCAACAGACGGAATCCGGATGGTGAACGGACGCCACGCAACGTCCCCGAGGCAGATAATACGCCTGAACCGCGCACTACAGAACAACCTGCGGCTGCGCCGGCGACGGAGCCGAGAACAGAGACACGTCCGGAACCTGAGCGACGTCAGCCACGCTTTGAACCTCGTCCGGAGCGAACTGAGCCAAGACCGGAACGGGAACGACGTCCTGAACGCCGCTCGGAGGAACCTTCAGAGCCTCGTTCTGAAGAACGACCATCGCGTCCAGATCCGCCACGCATTGATACCCCGCGGACTGAACGCACTGAGCCTCCACGCGCGGAACGTACTGAACCACCACGGCCCGAGCGACGACCTGAACCACGATCTGAACCACCACGTTCGGAAAATCGACCGACGCGGTCTGAATCACCACGCTCGGAGTCGCCACGTTCAGAGCCACGTCAAGAATCGCCGAGATCGGAATCGCCTCGATCCGAACCTCCGCGTTCGTCTCCGCCGCCAAGTCCACCACCGCGTTCGGATCCACCCGCGCGAGTAGAGTCGCCTAAATCGGAGTCGCCCCGTCCGGCTCCCGTAAAACCCGACAACCCAATGCTCTAAGTGCCTTGGGGTTTGGGCGTCTCCTTGGAGTGCGGTGACTTGTCACCGCTTTGGTAAAAATACTAAAGCGCCAACAAGTTGGCGCACTCCAAGGAGGTGTTCGTGCTTATTGTGGCTTTAAGAAGGTTCGATCTTGAGGCGTGGCAATTTGCGTATCTGCCCATCGACGACGGAATCATCCTCACCAATCTGCGTGGCGCCCATGCGTTTGTAAAAACCCGCGGCATTCGGATCGGATGAAATCTCAACGGACCCGACGTCAAGCTTCGCAGCTCGTTCCATCGCGTCGAGAAACAATTCCTTACCGATGCCCGTACCGATAACCGCAGGCGTCACCCACATGTGCTCCAGCTCCGCTTTGTTTTCTGCGATACAAAGCGCATAGAAGCCACGTATTTCGCCGTTCTCCTCAGCGACGTAAACATGATTGTCACGAATGAAATCGGATGAGATGGTGAGGTCCGATTCCCAATGTTTGATCCAATGTTCGGGATAACCCCAATGACGCTTCGCATCAAGTGCGATAGTTGTCAGCGTTGCTGCTTCTTCGGGTGCTGAGCGCCTGATTGTCACTTCACTTCCCATACTAATCCGTGGCTAAATATCGTTACATCAGAAAATGTATCTTACACCTAAAACGATGCGGCGGTTACCGCCGTTTGTACCCCACTTCACGATTCATCTTGTAAAATCCTGTCAATCCTGACTGAATGTCTTATGCAGCAAACCATCGTCTTTCTCGAACGAAACACCTTCAACGTTCCGTTTCGCAAACCGAATTTTGACTACGAGTGGATCGAGTTTGGTGAGACGACCCCGGACCAGGTCGCCGCGCGCCTGGCTGGGGCGACCATCGCGATCTGCAATAAGGTCCAGCTACGCGGTGATGCGCTCGCGCAGTTGCCGAAACTAAAACTTATTGCGGTCGCCGCGACCGGGGTCGACAACGTTGATCTCGCTTATTGCCGGAGTCATAACATTGCGGTCTGCAATACGCGCGGGTACGCCGTAAATTCGCTGCCCGAGCACGCGCTCATGCTGATGCTCGCGCTGCGTCGTAATCTCATTGCTTATCGAGCTGACATAAAAGCCGGACGCTGGCACGAAGCGCGACAGTTTTGCCTCCTCGATCACGCAATCGGAGATCTCAAGGGAACGAGGTTAGGAATAGTTGGCTTTGGAACGCTGGGCCGATCGATGGCCCAGCTCGGGCGTGCGATAGGGATGGAAGTAATCGTGGCTGAACGGAAAAACGCCGCGGTCGTTCGCGCCGATCGTGTTTCGTTTGCAGAGGTGCTGCGTCTCAGTGATGTGATCTCGTTGCATTGCCCGCTGACGGAGGAAACCAAAAACTTGATTGGCGCTGATGAGCTTCAACAAATGAAGCCCGGCGCCATCTTGATCAATACCGCACGCGGCGGGCTGATCGATGATCACGCACTGCTCGATGCGCTGCAGAGCGGACGGCTTGCGGGCGCCGGTATCGATGTCCTGAGAAACGAACCACCACGCGAAGGAAATCCGTTACTCGAAGTCGATCTACCGAACCTGATCGTGACACCACACAATGCGTGGGCCAGCCGTCAGGCCATGCAGACCCTCGCGGATCAGTTGATTGATAACTTGGAAGCCTTTGTGGGAGGCGAACCCCGAAACTTAGTTTAGCCACAGATTAACGCTGATCTGCGGCTAAAACTTCTTATGACGTGGCGGCCTCGCCAGCATCGTCGTGATGCTCGGTGGTGTAAAGACGAAGGATGTCCTGTCCCTGGCGTGAGCGTGGATCAATTGTGCGCACGTGCTTGCGTCCCTGCATTTCCCAAATGGCCGTGACTACTCCATCTTTCTCCACTGCATGATATGTAATTTCTTCGTTGCTCGCTGCAGGCGCGGGCTCAGTTGCATTGGCCGCGCCCTCGCTTATTGCGGTTTCATTCTCAGACATACGAACTCAAACACTCTCCAATCTTCGTGCGGTAGGTTTTGTAGGTGCCGCGAATTGTTGCACACGTGCACTAGGTGCGCAAGCGCAGTGCTGCCTCGACTGCCTTCCTCGGAACGACCACGCCCCAGCCCTGTCGATCAACTTCAACGCTCTCCACCCGTTCAGCAGTCTCGATCAAAATACGCTTCACTTGTTGCGGCGTCAGCTTGGGATTTGCTTCGAGCATGCAGGCAACAATCGAGGAAACGATGGGCGCGGCGAATGAGGTGCCGTCGACAAACTTGTAGTGCTGGTTGATCACGTTGCCCTCCCGCAACTTGATCGTGATTAGCTGGCGCAGGAGTGACAGAGATAGATCGCGCGCCGCATAAATGTCCTTATCCACACCTTCATTCTCGAGAATAATGTCACGCAACTCATCATCGGCAGCAGCATCCAGTTCGGCATAGAGCTTTGCCTCATCCGCGGTTGGCGTATGCGGCAGGATCGGACCAGCAACCCAAATACCCGGCGCGATAACTTCCGGTTTTTGCAGTCCATCGATTGTTGGCCCGTACGACGAGCGATACATTCCACGTCGCGCACGATCGAGCGAGTTTTGATCGTCGAGACCACCAACAGCGATCGACGAAGGAGCACTCGCGGGCGGCAAAACTGGATGCCCAGGAGCGAGTCCCGCGTTACCAACAGCACACACCACGGTCACTCCCGCGTTCACGACTTCTTCCACTAACTGGCAGAGCGGATTTGTTAAATAAGACTGTTCGAAGTCGCCACCCGCTGAGATATTGACGATGCGAATCTTGTACTTCTCTCTGTTCTCGAAAACCCAACGCAAGCCGGTTTCAATATTGCTCTCGGGAATGCGTCCCGTCTTTCCGATCTTGACGAGAACGACCTTCGCCTCGGGCGCAATGCTGCGATAGAAGCCGTCCGACAGATGACCGTTTCCGGCAGCGACCACGGACGTCATCATGCCGTGCCAGCTCGCCACGTCCGCCGTTTCGAGTGCCGTAATACCGTCCTTCGTTTCAAAAATATTGTGGTAAGCGACGATGCGATTGATGGGTTCGGTGAGGTCTTTATGGGCGTAAAAACCGGAATCCAGAAATGCGATCGTGATGCCGCGGCCGGTGTAACGTTCATCCGCATCCATCCTGACTGGCACCGGCAGTGCCTGCTCGATCACCTCTGACATCAGGCACAGATTATACTGATTCCTCCAAATTGCGTTATCGCTCTTATCTGTGTAATCTTTGGATCCCTAATCAAGTCGCGTTAAAGGAGATTTTCGTAGATGATGTCGAGAAATTTGTCGGTTCTGTTGGCGTCGCTATTTGTGATCGCAGGCGCCGTTTTTGCCGCTGGGGCGCGCGCTGCCGGTGAAGTGCTGCCGCCACCCGCGATTGGCTCCACGATTGAAGACTTTACGCTTCCCGATGCTGATAACAAGGACCACTCGTTGAAGTCGCTGGCCGGCAAGAACGGCACGGTGCTTCTGTTCATCTCGGTCCAGTGTCCGGTTTCCAATGCTTACAACGAGCGCATAGCGAAACTCGCCGAGGATTACAAAGCCAAAGGCATCGCCGTCATCGGTATTAATTCGAATGTTGCTGAAGACGCCGCGGCAGTGAAAACTCATGCGGCTGAGCATAAACTCGCGTTTCCGATCCTGAAGGATCCAGGCAACAAGATTGCCGACAAACTCGGCGCAACGGTGACACCGGAAGCCTACTTTCTCGACGTGAACAACAAGCTTCTCTATCACGGCCGCATCGACAACGCCCGTAACCCCGCGCAACTTGAGACCAGCGACCTGCGTAATGCTCTGGACGCAGCCCTGGGCGGCAAAACGATTGAAAAGGCAGAAGCCAAAGCATTTGGTTGCAGCATTAAGCGAGCGTAAGCAATGCGTTTTACAAAAGCGATCCTCCCGATCACGTTGTGTATTTTGGTAGTGAGTCTCGCGAGTCTCGCGGTGCCGGCCCAGAAAAAGAGCCGCGCCGCGAAACCGCGCAAACCTGTCGCGGTTGTTTCTCCAATCGATACTGAAGCGCTGAAAGGATTGCTCACGCAACAACGCGAGCGTCCTTTGCTCGTCAATTTCTGGGCCACGTTTTGCGATCCGTGTCGTGACGAGTTTCCCGATCTCGTGAAGATTGACAAGGATTACCGGCCGCACTCGCTCGATTTTGTGACTGTCTCGCTCGACGACATGACTGACATCAAGACGAGCGTGCCGAAGTTTCTCGACTCGATGAAGGCGACGATGCCTGCTTACCTGCTGAACGCTTCGGATCCTGAGCCGGCAATCAGTCTTGTTGATTCGAAATGGCAGGGAAGTCTTCCAGCGACGTTTCTGTACAACGAAAAAGGCGAAGTTGTTTACAAGCACATTGGACGCGTGAACACTGCTGAACTGCGCGCGGCGATTGAGAAAGTGGTTTCTAAGAAAGGCGATGGACAGTAGGCGCAACTCCTTGGAGTGCGGCGACTTGTCGCCGCTTTGGTATGCGCCCCGTAAACATCAAACAGTGATTTGTTCTGTCAGTTTAATACCAAAGCGCCGACAAGTCGGCGCACTCCAAAATAGATGATCACTCCCGAAGTTATCTCCGCCCACAACCTCAGCCAGCAAGAATTCGAGCGAATAAAGGAACTGCTTGGCCGGGAACCGAGTTTTTCCGAACTCGGAATCTTCTCGGTGATGTGGTCCGAACACTGCTCGTACAAATCTTCGCGCATCCATTTAAAACGTTTGCCGACAACCGGGCCACGCGTGATCGTGCCGCCGGGCGAGAACGCCGGTGTCGTAGATCTCGGCGACGGCTGGTGCGCGGCGTTCAAGATCGAGTCGCACAATCATCCTTCGTTCATCGAACCGTTTCAGGGCGCTGCCACTGGTGTTGGCGGAATTCTTCGCGACATTTTTACGATGGGTGCGCGACCAGTCGCGTCAATGAATAGCTTGCGTTTCGGTTCACTCGATCATCCGCAATATGGTCGTCGCAATCGGTCGTTGCTCGCCGGCGTCGTTGCGGGAATCGCGCATTACGGAAACGCTTTTGGTGTCGCTACTGTTGGTGGCGAAGTCGCGTTTGACGATGCGTATGCGTTGAACCCGCTGGTTAATGCATTTGCGCTCGGACTCGTTCGTCACGATCAAATCTTCTTTGGAAAAGCGACCGGCATTGGCAATCCGGTGCTTTATGTCGGCGCCAAAACCGGACGCGACGGAATCCACGGCGCCACGATGGCGTCGGCTGAGTTTGACGAAGAAGCTCTGGAAAAGCGTCCGACAGTTCAGGTTGGCGATCCGTTTCTCGAGAAGCTTTTGTTGGAAGCATGTCTCGAGGCGATGCGCAGTGGAGCCGTCGCGGGGATTCAGGACATGGGCGCGGCGGGTTTGACGTCTTCGTCGTGCGAAATGGCGGCGCGCGCGAGCACAGGTATCGAGTTGGATCTATCGCTCGTGCCGCAACGCGAGCAGAACATGACGGCTTACGAGATGCTGCTTTCAGAGTCTCAGGAGCGCATGCTGATCGTGGCTCACTCCGGCCGTGAACGCGAAGTCGTCGATATCTTTCGCAAGTGGGATCTCGATGCAGTTGTCATTGGACGCGTGCGTGATACGGGACGAATGCAGGTTGTCCACAACGGCGAGATGGTTGCGGACATTCCGGTCGAAGCATTGACTGACGAAGCTCCGAAATACGAGCGACCGATTACGCCGGCGACGAAGCTCGAGGCACAAAGGACAAAGCTCGAAAGCAAAGATCCCGGGGCTGATCTATTAAAGCTCCTGTCGTCCGGCAACATCGCCTCCAAAAACTGGGTCTACCGGCAGTACGACCACATGGTCCGCACCAACACCGCGATCCTTCCCGGCGCTGATGCCGCAATGGTGCGAATCAAAGAGACACGACGAGCACTCGCGATGACCCTCGACGGCAACGGGCGTTATTGCGCCGCCAATCCTCGCGAAGGCGCAAAACTGGTCGTTGCTGAATCTGCACGCAACGTCGTGTGTGTGGGCGCGCGACCAATCGCGATCACAAACTGTCTGAACTTCGCGTCGCCTGAGCGGCCGGAAGTCATGTGGTCGTTCTCGGAAACGATCGACGGCATGGCCGAAGCATGTCGTGCATTCGAGACGCCAGTGGTTTCGGGCAACGTCTCTTTCTACAACGAGACTGAGGGTCGCGGCATTTTGCCGACGCCTGTGATCGGCATGGTCGGACTGATTGAGGATGTTCGCCGTGCGATAGTGCCCGGCTTCAAAAAGGATGGCGACGTGATTGCGCTGCTTGGTACAACGCAGGACGATTTGTCGATGAGTGAATTTGCAGTGAGCATCGCAGGAGTCACTACAGCGGAAATAGCCGCGTCGGGCAAAGTGCCAGAACTCGATCTCGATCGCGAATTGGCAGTGCAGAAAGCCTGTCTCGCTGCTGCGGAAGCCGGACTGTTACTGTCCGCGCACGACTGTTCTGATGGTGGAATGGCGGTAGCTTTGTCAGAGTCGTGTTTCTCTTCGCCGGGACGTGACGCAATTGGCGCTGAGGTAAATCTCGCAGGAACGATCGGTCCAACGTCGTTACTCTTCAGCGAATCGCCTTCGCGAATAATCGTGAGTTTCAGTGCCGCCGATGCGAATGCAGTACAGGAAATAGCCGAGAGCAATAACGTTCCTTTTACGATCCTGGGACGAGTTGGAGGAACGCGTTTGACGATCAGCGTGAACGACGATGAAGCTGTGTCGTCAGAGGTGTCGGAGTTGGAAGCAGCCTGGAGAGGCGCGCTGTCGGGCAAGCTGCAGGCTGAAGTAGTAGGCGTTTGAAATATTTCACGCAAAGCAGCAAAGACACAAAGCATTTTCTTTGCTTCTTTGCGTCTTAGCGTGAAATTTTTCTGAGCTGCGACGAATGCATCCCGTCATCTACCTCAACAAATCCATGGTTGAGGCGACGAAAGCGCGCGTGGCGCCGGTCTCCTCGGCCATGCTCTACGGGCGCGGAGTCTTCACCACTCTCGCAATCTACAATTCACAACCTTTCCTATGGTCCAAACACTGGCAGCGTCTCGCCACACACGCCAAAAAACTCGACATCGATCACACGGGTTGCACGGAGAAGAGTGTCGGCGAAGCGGTGCGAAAGCTAATCGCCGTCAATCAGGTGAAAGAGGGTCGTGCGCGTGTGATACTGCTCGCGCGGCATGGGCGTGATATCTGGAAGACGAAAGTTCCCGGCGCTAAGAAAACGGATCTGCTCATCATGACCGGCGACACGCAGAAGATTCCTCAAACCGGTTTATCGCTTGCCGTGTCACCTTACAGGGCCAACACCGTCTCACCTCTCACGGGCATCAAGAGCTTGAACTATCTCGAGCACGTGCTTGCGTGGGAAGAGGCGCAGAGCCGCGACTTTGATGAAGCCGTTGTCTTGAATGAGCGTGGTGAGATTGTGTCGGCGACCACGGCGAACTTGTTTTGGGCGAAGAATGGAACACTGCACACAGCGACGTTGAGCACCGGCGCGCTCGCCGGGATCACACGCGACTGCGTGATTGATATCGCGAACAAGCATTTCATCCCGCTGCTCGAAGGAATTTACGAGATGAACGATTTGACCGATGCGGATGAGATATTTTTGACTTCTTCGAGTTTGGGCGTGGCGCCCGTGACGACATTCGATTTCCGGCGTTATTCAGTTGACGGACCTCTCACCACGACGATTGCGCAGGCTTTCAGACAATTTATCGGTGTCATCCGTGGTTAACTACACCGTTGGGTGCAAGCGGCAACGACCTGATTCGAACACGTGTCAAATCAAAGATCGCATTACCAACTGCCGGTGCGAGGCCAACGATCGGTGTTTCACCAGCACCCGCCGATGGCAAATCCTTTCGATCGAGCAACACAATCTCGATCACCGGCATGTCGCTAAACCGCGGTAGTTGATAGCGCGAGAACTTTCCATTAAGAATCTGCCCGTTACTAAACTGAATATTCTCGAACAGCGCACCGCCAATCGCCTGCACCACCGCACCCTCAACCTGATTGTGCAGATGCATCTTGTTAACGATCGCGCCACACTCAAAGCTCGTAACCACTCTTTCAAGCTTCACACGCCCGGTCTTCGCGTCGACCGAAACTTCAGCCGCCGTCGCGATGTAACTCCCCTTCTCAAAACCACACGCAATACCACGCCCACGTCCCTCAGTCTTCTTTCGATCCCAACCAAACTTGCTCGCCGCCGCCTCCAACACCGCCTTCAAACGCTCGTCCTTAATGTTCTTCAAACGAAACGCGACCGGTTCCATTTTGACGAGCTGGGCCAACTCATCCATGTGAACCTCACGCGCAAAGTGGTTCGCCGTCGCCGCGAGTCCACGATACGACCCCTGCCGCAGCGGCGACTTCGTGCTGTGAAACTGAATGTTCTGATTCGGAAAGTCGTACTTGACCTGAATCGCTGAAGCACCGGAGTTGTAGTTGTGAAACTCCCACGCGGTCACAGTGCCATCATTCTTCACACCCGACTTAACTTCAATCACACCCGCGGGACGAAAGTAAGCCCATTGAAACTCCTCTTCACGAGTCCAGACGAGCTTGACAGGTTTCCCGCTCGCACGGGCAAGCCGTGCGGCCTCGATCGCGCATTCGCCCGTGTGCTTGCCGCCGTATCCCGAGCCCGTGTCGGGAACGATCACGCGCACCTTCTCTTCCGGAATATGAAACGCTTCCGCCAGTTCGGATCTGACGCCGAATGGCCGCTGCGTGCCGGTCCACACCGTCAGCTTGCCGTCGCTCCATTCAGCGACAGCGGCTCGCGGCTCGAGGGGTGCGTGTGCAATGTAGGCGATCGTGTAGTTCGCGGAGTGTTGCTTGTCTGCGGCTTTCATGCCATCAACCACCGAGCCAACCGGTCGCCCAGTAACACGATTACCCGGCGCGTTCTTCTTCAGATAATCAAACAACTCGTTGTTGCCCGGTTGTCCGGGCGCTTGCCAGTGAACCGCAATCGCTTTCTCCGCGCGCATTGCAGTTTGCTGATCCGGCGCTGCCACTCCGATGAAGTCGCCGTCGCGAACAACTGTCACACCCGGAATCGCCTGGGCCGCTTTCGTATCACTCGAAACAAGCTTCGCTTCCAACGCCGATGGTCTAACTACGCGTCCGTACAGCATGCCGTCGCGCTTCATATCGGTCGTGTATTGATGTTTTCCAGTGACGAAATCCCGACCGCCGACCTTGGGAACAGAAGTTCCGGCCACCGTCCAATTGCTCACTGGAGTGACGGCCACATCAGGAGGAATGGTCTTGACGAGTTTCTGACCTTTTGCGACTTCAGCAAGCGTCAGTGACAGAGACGCATCATGATTTACGAAACGCGCATTCTCGATTCGAACTGTGCCCGGCTCGACCTTCCACTGTTCCGCGGCGAGCGCAATCAACGTTTCGCGTGCCGCTGCGGCAGCTTTGCGTAACTGCGGCGCCATCCGCGGTGTTGTGAGGCTGCCGAATGTGCCCATGTCAAACGGAGTCAGATCAGTATCGGCCATCACTATGCGGACAACATTCAGCGGGACATGTAACTCTTCAGCAACTGCCTGCGTGAGAGATGTGCGAATGTTCTGGCCCAACTCAACCTTGCCAGTGAAGACTGAAACTGTTCCGCTTTCATCGATGTGGATCCACGCACCGATATCATTTGGAACGCGCTGATTGCCACGACCGCCGCCTGATTCGCCCTGCTCCTGTTGCAGCGTGCGCGCCACCAGGTTCGACACCGGCACGATCAGCGCGATGCCACCGCTGAACGCTTTGAGAAACTGGCGCCGATTGAAGTTGAAGTTGTAAGTGGGCCCGGCGAAGAGTTCGTATCGCTCTACTTCGAGCTCGAGCTCAAGATCGTCGTCACTCATTCCGCCACCCCCTTCCTCGTGCCCGCTGCAATTTCAATCGCATTGACTATGCGCGGATACGTGCCGCAACGGCAGACGTTGGCGTCCATGTGTTTGACGATCTCTTCGCGCGATGGCTTCGGGTTCTTATTCAGGAGACTCGCGGCGGCGATGATCATTCCGGAAGTGCAGTAGCCGCATTGCAAAGCGTCGGCTTTCAGAAATGCTTCCTGGAGCGGATGCAGTTTTCCATCCTTTTCCATGCCCTCGATCGTCGTTATCTGCTTGCCGCTGACACGTGCGACCGGAGTCACGCACGAACGCATCACGACGCCCTCGACGAGCACGCTACACGCGCCGCATTTCGACTCGCCACATCCATATTTCGTCCCGGTCAAATTCAGATGATCGCGCAGAACCGATAGCAGAGGCGTTTGCGAATCGACGTCAACGCGCAGTTTCTTCCCGTTCACATTCAGATCAATTACTTTGGCCATAGCGCCGTAAGTTTAGCCCCATTTAGCCGCGGATTACACTGATGACTTCCATATGTGAGTGAAATGCGATAATTTGCAACACATGAGCACCGTTACGGAAGAAACCCCACAAACAACTGAAACTACAACGCATAAATGGGTCTACTTATTTGACGAAGGCCCCGGCGACGACAAAGCACTACTCGGCGGCAAAGGCGCGGGCTTGTGCGAGATGACGCGCGCCGGACTGCCTGTCCCGCCGGGACTTGTGGTCACGACCGAAGCCTGCAACGCCTTCTTCGACAACGACAAAAACTTTCCTGACGGCATGTGGGAACAGGTCCAGGAAGGCTTGAAAAAGATCGAAGAGAAGGTCGGCAAGCGCTTTGGCGATCCAAAGAATCCGCTGCTGGTGTCGGTTCGTTCCGGGGCGGCGTTCTCGATGCCGGGCATGATGGATACGGTGCTGAACCTCGGTTTGAATGAAGAGACGGTGCAGGGTTTGGCTGAACAGACCGGCGATCTGCGTTTCGCACTCGATGCGTACCGGCGATTTGCGGGGCTGTTTGGCGAGATTGTCATGGGCGTGGCCCATGAGAAGTTTGAGCGAGTGCTCGATCGTTACAAAGCGCAGACACAAGGTGGACGCGACACGGACCTCCAATCAGATCACCTGCGCGACATCATCGCGGCAGAAAAGCAGATCATTCTGACTGAGCGCTCCGCGATTCCCGAAGATCCTTACGAACAACTGCGCGTTGCGATTGCCGCAGTGTTCAACTCCTGGATGGGCCGTCGTGCGATCGACTATCGACGCGTCAACCGCATTCCCGATTCACTCGGCACGGCAGTAAACGTGCAGGCGATGGTTTTTGGAAACATGGGCGCGGGCAGTGGCACCGGTGTCGCTTTCACCCGCAATCCATCGACAGGCAAGAAAGAACTCTATGGCGAGTATCTTTTGAATGCGCAGGGCGAAGACGTTGTCGCCGGTATTCGCACTCCCAACCCAATCAATCAACTGAGAAAAGAATTGCCCGAAGTTTACGATCAGTTTGCTTCCATTGCCGAACTGCTCGAAAAACACTACCGCGACATGCAGGACTGCGAGTTCACGATCGAGCGTCGCAAACTCTGGATGCTGCAAACACGCACGGGCAAACGCAGTGGCGCAGCCGCGGTTCGTATTGCAGTCGAAATGGTCGATGAAAACGTGATCGACAAAGCGACGGCGGTCCAACGTGTCACTCCGGAACAACTCGATCAACTACTGCACCCGACCGTCGATCCAAAAACGAATGCGACTGTGCTGGCCACCGGTCTGCCGGCGAGTCCCGGTGCCGCGCAGGGCCAGGTTGTTTTCAGTCCTGACGAAGCCGAAGAGATGGCGCGTGAAGGCAAACACGTCGTGCTCGTGAGACAGGAGACCAGTCCAGACGATTTTCACGGCATGGTTGCAGCGCAAGCGATCGTCACTGCACGCGGCGGCATGACGAGTCACGCAGCGGTGGTCGCGCGCGGCATGGGCAAGACCTGCGTCAGCGGCGCACAGGCATTGAACATTGACTACAGCCAACAGCAGTTTACGGTTGATTCAACTGTTGTCACTAAAGGCGAGTGGATCACGGTCGACGGCTCAACCGGACGCGTGTTTCTGGGTCAGGTGCCGACTATTCAACCAACACTCGGAAGCGATTTTTACAAACTCATGAAGTGGGCCGATCAGTTTCGGCGCCTGCGCGTCAGAGCAAATGCAGATACTCCGCTCGACGCAAAGACGGCGCGACAGTTTGGAGCCGAAGGAATCGGACTCTGTCGTACGGAGCACATGTTCTTTGGTGACAAACGACTGGCAGCAATGCGCGAGATGATTCTTTCGGAGGGCGTTGGCGCACGCGAGAAGGCACTCGAAAAGTTGTTACCGCTCCAGCGCAGTGACTTCATCGGCATCTTCCGCGAGATGGTCGGACTGCCCGTAACGATCCGTTTACTCGATCCGCCGTTGCACGAGTTTCTGCCGAATGCCGAAGAGTTGGGCACCGAGCTGGCTGAGTTGAAGATGAAATTAAAAGGTGCGGGCACCTTGATCGACATGGACCACATGCTCGATGAGATCGATCACAAGCGAGCTCTGCTGCGACAAGTCAACCGCATTCGCGAAGCAAATCCGATGCTCGGCTTTCGTGGTTGTCGTCTTGGTCTGCTGTTTCCCGAAGTCACGCGTATGCAGTGTCGCGCGATCTTCGAAGCTGCTTGCGAAGTGCAGGGTGAACGTAAAAAAGTTGAACTTGAGATCATGGTGCCGCTCGTGTCGCTCAGTGAAGAACTGCGACAGCAGGCGGAGCTCATTCATGAAGTCGCACGACAAGTGATGGGTGAACACGGCATGACCATTGACTACATGGTTGGCACGATGATCGAGTTGCCACGCGCAGCTTTGATGGCGGATCGGATCGCGAAGCATGCGCAGTTTTTCTCGTTCGGTACCAACGACCTCACGCAAACTACTTTTGGTCTGAGCCGCGACGACTCGAGTCGTTTTCTGCCGAATTATATTGAACGAAAGATTGTTCGCGACGATCCGTTCCAGGTGCTCGATCGCGATGGTGTGGGCCAACTCGTTCGTATGGGCGCCGAGCGTGGACGCAGTGTAAAACCCGACTTGAAAGTGGGTATTTGCGGCGAGCACGGCGGCGATCCACAGTCGATCGCATTTTGTAACGAAATCGGTCTCGACTACGTGAGCTGCTCGCCGTTTAGAGTTCCGGTCGCCCGGCTTGCTGCCGCACAAGCTGAGTTGAATCCGAGTTCTGAAGAAACGATTAGCGCGCAAGTTTGAACCACAGATTTCACAGATTTAGACAGATTCCCCCATGCCGACCTCAAAGGATCTGCAGCACCTATTAGAACGCATTCAGCTTCGGCTGGATGAAAGTTTTGTCGGCATTGGCTCAGAAGTTGCGGATCTTCCACCTGAAGATCTTGCAGAATTACTCAACCAATTGAACCTCGCAGAAGCCGCTGCGGTCGTTTCGATGCTACCTCTCCAGCGCTGCATCGAGCTTTGCGACCAGCCAACGATGCGCCGGCGCGCCGCCATTCTCGAACAACTCGAACCTTCGCGCGTAGCTGCGATTCTCGAAGGTCTTTCTGCCGACGAGCGCACCGACATCATTCAGAAGATGGGACTTCACGAACGGCATCGCCTCATGCCGAAGTTCAGTCCCGAAGTCCGCACCGAGCTCGAAGATCTCTTGCAGTATCCGGATCACACCGCCGGCGGCATCATGACAACGGAGTTTGTGCGACTCGATCCGAAGATGACCGTCGGTGACGCGCTTAAACATATTCGTGCTATCGCTCGAGAAAAGGAATCGATTTACGCGTGCTACATCATGGATCCGGAAACGGATCAACTGCTCGGCGCCGTGTCGTTGCGTGACCTCGTCATGGCTGAACTCGATCTCCCGTTGCTTAAAGTGTCTCGGCGCAAACCTGTGACGGTGAATGTGCTCGACGATCAGGAAGTGGTGGCACAGAAGATCGGAAAGTACAACCTGCTGGCGGTTCCGGTTGTGGAACAGGACGGCAGCGTTGTCGGATTTGTGACTGTGGACGACGTGATCGACGTTCTGATTGAAGAGCAAACTGAAGACTTGTTACGCATGGCCGCAGTCGAGCCTGGCGCGATGGACAAGCCGTATTTTGATAATCCGATCTTGCGCGTGGTGCGAAAACGGATTGGCTGGCTGTTGCTGCTGTTTGTCGCGGGCACCTTGACGAGTGCGGTGTTACATCGTTTTGAGGATGAGTTGGCGGAGGTCGTCGCGCTCGCGTTTTTTATTCCCCTCTTGATTGGCACGGGTGGGAATGCGGGTGCGCAGACGGTGATGACGGTGATACGGAGTCTCGCGCTGGGTGAGGTTGGTGTGCGTCATGCGTGGCGCGTGGCGATGCGTGAGGCGACGACGGGGATGCTGGTCGGTTTGATGGTGGCGCCGATCGCGTTTGGGCAGGCGCTACTCTGGCAAGCGCCGCTCAAGCTTGCATTCACCGTTTCAGTGACGATGTTTGCGATCTGCGTGTGGTCAACTACGGTGGGCGCGCTGATTCCGATTGCAGCACAGCGCTTCGGTGTCGATCCGGCTGTCTTATCTGCGCCGCTGATCACAACACTCGTCGATGCGACGGGGTTGATTATTTACTTTACGATCGCGAAGGCAATTCTGGGTGTTTAGCCACGGATGAACACGGATTTTATTTGATTCTCTTGAAAGCGAATGACATTGCTTTCGTGCCCTCGCCGCCATCGATGCTTGCAGTAAGCGAATCCTCGCCCTTCCGGTAGATGATCCTTTTTGGAAAGTCATGTTGCGGGTTTTCGAAGACCGCTTCGGTGGCGGAGGCGCGGGTTAATTTGAAATCAGTTCCGGGGCAGCGGGCTTTGGGATGGGCCACGTAATAGATTCCGTCAGCGCGTTGTTCGATGCGCAGGTACTCAAACTCGACCGTCTTCTCACCCGCAACGGTGCGACTCATCCCCATCATTGTCGCGCCGGCGGCCTGTGTCCAATGTTCCTCGATCTGGGCTCTTCCACCGGGCGCGGTTTGCCAGTCACCAGAGATCCACGAGATGTCGGCGAGCGTGGGAGCTTGAGTTGAGGCGCTCGTGATAAACAGCGTCAGGGTGATTACCAAACCACAGCACTTAAGCATCTATGATCTCCTAAAAGAAGAATGTTTCACGCAAAGGCGCAAAGCCGCGATGAGTCTTCCTTTGCGCACTTTGCGGACTTTGCGTCTTTGCGTCTTTGCGTGAAACAATCTACGTCGAATCTAAAAACTCGTATTGTAAAAATCCGACTTCCTCGCCTTGCGTGTGAACCATTCCGTAAACGCACTCTGATTTGAGAACAACACCGCGGGTGTTTGCCGCGCAAACTGGTTGAAGTCGCGAATCAGATGGGCCTGATCGTAATAACCACACTCAATTGCGACCTCGGCCCACGCGGAATTGCACTGCTCCACGGCGCGGAAAACCTGCTGAAACCGAATAATGCGCCCGAGCAGTTTTGGTCCGAGTCCAACCTCGCGCAGGAAACGTCGCTCCAACTGCCGGCTGCTGATACCGGAATCGCTCGCCAGTTGATCGACAGAGACCATTCCACCGGCATCAACAATTCTTGCCGCAAGCATCATCAGCCACGAGTTTTCTTTGGTGCTTAAGAGTTGCCTGGTGAGAAACGCTTCAACGGCTGTGACTTTTTCCGTCAACAACGGCGATTGAGAAGTGACGTCGAGCAACTCGCGCTCGAGTTTGCTCGAAAGACCTCCGAGATCCACAACGCGGTCGGTAATCTCATGGAGCGGTAGACGCAGAAACGGCAACGTACCACCGGGTTGAAAACGAATTCCGAGTAATTGCACCGGCCCAGTGGGTGAGATGAGAATCGGGCCAGTCATCTGTCCGACAAGATAACTCCGCGGCTGCAAACGGTGATTATGTTCGTCGTGTTGTGAGAACCGTGCCCCGAAGTTGAGGATCAACTCCACACAACCATCGGGAAGAATCCGCTCAGGCTGCGTTGACGGCACATCACTCTGCAGCGTCCAGAAGCATTCCACAAAACAACTCAGAGGGGGTTGTGGTTTCCGTTCGCTGTATCGCATTCGCGGGATTATATCAGCTACAGTTACACTTTGGAGTGCGGTACCTTGGTACCGCTTTGGTATACCAAAGCGCCAACAAGTTGGCGCACTCCAAGGAGGATATCTGTGGCTGATAGTTTGTGATTACGACGCTGATGCGAAGGCAACGTCAGTGATCAGAACACCACCCTGAAGACGTTCATTGAAAGTGAACTGCACCTGTCAAATGGATCCACAGATTACACAGATTACGGTTAAAGGGCTGCCCCACTTCGTATATCTGCTAACGAAATCGGCGTGAAGATTTGTAAATATCCCGCTTTTCCTCAGAAAAATACGGAAGTAACAATCCGGCATGGGCCTTGCCGCAGGCGCTGGCAGCGCTACGCTGATTCCCCTCAGCGAATACTGGCGAGAGGTACAGACCCATGAAACCGAAGTTAATCAATGACCCTTATCGAAATCCCTTCCACAACCGATTTCACGTTCCAGTCCATTCGCGACTCGATGAGATGCAGTCATACACGAACATGGCCTGGCTGAACGAGAACAAATTGGACCAGAAGACAAACTCGAGTCATGTGCGACATTGGGGACGCGCACTCTTTGGCGCCTTTGCCATCCTCCTGCTCGTCGTCGGCTCCGCCGCGTGGTTGTCGAACTGAAAACAAAAGGCACAAACGATCTGAATAGATCCTTTGTGCCTTTTGCGCTTTTTTGTGGCTAAGTTCTAAGTGGTGTAGCGACACACAACCAGGATGTCCTGAATTGCGTCTGCCTCCACCTTCACATCTTCGTCGCCAACGTGCCGCCAAGCGTTAAGCGTGAATGCGCCTGGTGGATTATTGGTGAAGCTCTTCGCTCCACGCACCAGACCATTCCACTCGTCTAAAACGAGTGTCTCGCCTGATGCGGTTTCGCCGGCCGCGAGCGTTAGCCTGAGCGTATTCTTGTTGTGGTCGTCTGACTTCACTTTCACAAATAGCTCGATTTCATTGATCTTGATCGGCCTGCCCTGAAGCAGGAACGGGAATCGCTCCTTCGTCAACGGCATCGTCAAACTGCGCTTCACGCCCGTCAACGAGTTTAAGAAACGAGACCACTCGGTGCCGAACTCATGCCGCAGACTGAACATTTGCGTCAAACCATTCTTTCCCTCAACCCGCACAAACTCATTAAGCAAGGTTTGTAGCTCCTGTTCAGCCTGACTTCTGAGCTGGCTTCCTCCTTCACGCGACGTATAACGCACGTGCATCACAACATCCGAAATCGTGTTGTAGTCGAACGTCTTAAACGTCTTAGGCAACTCGATACGCCAGGTACTGATCGCTCCCTGACCTTCGAACGGCAAATAACGTTCGTCGTGCAGGTTGGTCTCGAACAGTCCACTATCGTTCTGCCCGCTACTCGTCACAATCGACTGCACCGTCCCGGCGCTGTCGGCAAAACGTGGGTCGTCAGCCTGGCGAGCGTACTTAGTCCCAAACAACGTATTGACGTGGCGGATACTGCTGTTCAGCAACGTGAGCGTGCAGTTGATCCCTGTGTATGGACCAGCCACACACGGAATCGTGATTCCCACCGACTTCATCCGGCGCATGTAATGCCCCGGATAATCGACGTCGAACAACGTTTCCGGCAACGTTACAAAACACTCGCCCGTCTGTTTCAACTTGAGAAGACTGACCGGATCGATCGACTGTAGCGAAACATGTTTGCCGATCTCATACTCGCGCCTGTTTTGATCGAGATAAGCGATTTCCATGCGCTTGAGATCGTAAGTGAGTCGTTCACCAGCCAGCAGTCCCTTCTTCAAGCTGTCCCAGTAGCCGAACTGAATGAAGCTCGACTCTTTCAGGCCCAGTTCGTAGCGATAAGCACACTCGGCACGTTTCGCCACGTCGTAAGCGAGCTGGTAGCTTTGGAAGTAGATGCCCGAGATCTGTCCGACCATCCAGTCGTAGAGCTCACGATTCGTGAACTTGCTGCGCATGAACTCGTCGACTTCTCGCGTGTTCTCGACTGCCAGATCGTGATTCCTCAGTTCTGTTTCGGCAATCGCCATACGAATATCAGCGGCTGCGATCTGCTTCTCGATCTGTTCGAGCTCTTTGTTGGCGAGTCGTTCCTGGAGTTTCCAGTCGTCGAAGCGACGGTAATGTCCGCCCATGATCGCCGCCATCGAAGCGCTGCTGTTCATGAGTGAAGCGACTTTCCCGATCGATTCACTAAAACCTAAAACCCCATTAGCTATATTGTCACCGCCGAACGTTGTGCCAATCGAAGTCGGCGACCCAATCTTCAGGTTCGGAATCAGGTGCAAAGATCCAGCCAGGGCAAGCATGGCAACTTCAGTTGACTGCAAGCCAAGACTCGCACCCGTCAGTGAAACTTGCGTGATTTCCCACGGATTCATGAACGCGATGTCACGATAGTAGTTGCGGCGGATCGTGGTGAGCTCTTTGGTTCGGTCTAGTCCTTCACGAGTAGTCGTTGCCTCCTGGAGTTGCTTCTCCTTGATCGCTCGAACGGCATTCAGCACCTTCATCTCGTGTGTCGAGCGCAGCAAGGCCATCTCCTCAGCGTCGCGTTTCTCGAGTGCCGAGAGTAACGCGCCACCCAACGACTTCACCTCGCCACACAACTCAGTCGCCTTCTGCAACATGACGTTGAAGCGGTAATGCGGCAACGCGACATTGATGTCGCTGAGTGCGCTGGCGACATCCACTCCGACGCCAGCCGCTTTAACCAGCAAGCCTGGATCGATCGGCGACTCGAATGTTGGCAGTGAACGAACAATGCCGTCGATGTTCTGGCAATGACGAATCTTGAAGAGACGATCGGCTACCGTATTCCAATAACCGAGCAGCTTGTCATTTCCGGGAATTCCAAAGAACGGCATCAACGGCATGCCCTCGCCAGTGCCGTCTGCCGGAGGAACAACTGAAGGCGACATAAAACCTTCAATCTCTACCGACGCGTTAGCCAGGCCGTTCAGATCACTCTGATCGTCGAGGCTGCGGAAGGTTTGCACTTTCGCTTTCGCGCGCGCCGGAATCTGTTCCGGACGGCGACCCAGGATCTGTGCAGCCAGGATGTAAAGTTGTGTCGCTTCATTGATCGACTCAATCGTGTCGCGACGGAACAACTGATCACCCCACGCGATGAGGTTGTCGATGTAGCGCATCACAACCGCTTTCATGTAGGTCACCAAACGCAGTCTGGCGATCACATGTGGTTTGAAAGGATTTGCCTGCCACTCCTGGATCTGCGCTTTCAACGCATCCGTGTCATCAAACAAATCTTCGAGAGTTTGAGTTCCTTCAAGTGCTTGTTTGTAGAGCGGCTTAACGCGCCAGAAGCGTTCCGGTCCAGGAGTCGCCGGCTTCTCCGGTGAGTCCGTCGCTGTTGGATCAAAGATGTAGTGGAACCACTTCTGAGCCTCCTCGAAGCGTTGATTCTTGCTCAACTGCGTCGCAATCAGGAATGGCGTGTGGAAGAACAACTCCCAGTTGTAGACCGAGTAAGCGCCGCTATAACTGAAATCGACGTCCTCTCGCGGCTTCGCAGTGGTATCTACTTGCGCTGCATCGGGCGAGTAGTCGTCAAATACGATCGGCGAATCGATCAAACGTTGGTTCGCAAGTGATAATAGTCCACTAACGCCGGAGCGATTCAGTGACTTGAAGAAATCCGGGATTGTAGGATGGTAGAACGTACCGAACCGGACCAGCCCCGTGTCATCGCTACGGGTCACGAAATAACTGCGCGCATCGTCCTGGAAGAACGCCGGGTACTCCAGTTTCTTTGCCTGGTAACTTTGGTGCATCGGCAACAAACGGAACGTGCCGGGCGTTTTCTGGAGTATGTTCGTTTCAGTTAGACCATCACTACTCTGATTCGCGTACTCGACCATCATCATGTTTTCGAAGCGCGTGCCGACTACCGCCTCGATCCTGGTGATCGCGTTCGAATCAAACAACGCCATCACACTTTGCTGGCCGTCATCAAAATAGAACGACGCTATCGCCTGTGTCAGATCAACGGACGAGGTCGTAAAGGTTGTGGAAGTGGTCGTGGTCGGAATCGTGACGAGATCAAACGTGCACTCCGCTTCAGTGATGATCTCGCACACTTGAGTCTCGCCGGGCAGGACCATCGATCCGGCCATCGGAATAACAGTGTCGAGACCAATCGATGCCACGGGCGCAGTAGTTTCTACAGCGAGCAACGAGCTCTTAGGCGAGTTGCCATTGCTGCCCACGAGCAGCGGCGACTGATTTCTTTCCACGATCCAGCAAACTTGTTTTTGCCCCGTATTCGTGATGCCTTGAGGCTTGTAGTCTGCGGACGACAGGTAGTACTTGAGCGTACCCGTGGTCGTGTTCTTGATTTCGCGGGTGCCGGTATCCGAGAGTGTTATTGGTGAACCGACGGGTTGATTGTTGGAATCCTTCGCGATGATTTCAACGAGACTCGCATCTCCTGCCTGAAACAGTTTGTTATTCACTGACGCAATCACATTCTTAGACTTATCCTTAGCCAAAGAGAACAAATACGTCTCCTGCTTGGGTCTTGGCTGATTCGCAGTGATAGTGACTGTGTTGAGTTTTTCAATTGGCCCATAGAAGTCGATGAACAACTGTTCGTCGAAAGTGGGCGTAGTTTGTACGCGAGTCTTGAATGAGAAAAGCTTGAAATCGGCTGCGGTCATATCATCATCCGGATGCTTCAACGTGCTCCGGAACGGACTTGCCATTTTTTTAGCCGACCACTTGCCATTTTTGTATTCGGTCCAGGCGAGCTGGATTTCGATCACTTTCTCGCCTTTCTCCATCGGTGTACCAGGGGACGGCATCTTGATCTCTTTCTCCAGTTGCTTGACGGTAAAGATGGGCCAAAAGAGATAAAGTCTGCGATTCCAAATCACAGGAATCAAATGATCGCTCTGAATGTCAGCCTCAACCTTTTCCCACGCCGTCCAACTGGCGGAGTCGATCTGCCGGCGGTAGTAATAGGCGTGCGGAACCGAGAAGGTACGACCGATGACGTGCATTACATCAAGCGTGAGCACGTCGTCAGACCCGAACTCCTGCTGCCGGTACATGCCGACAATATCCAGCCGGGCCACTTCGTGAAGTTTCTCGAGGTAATGCTGAAGCGCGGTCTCTGCCGTGTCCATCGTTACTTCACTTTGGAGCAGCTCGTTTTCAAGCTCTTCGAAGAACACAGACTTACCGTCGCGCAGTTCTGGTTCGATCCAGTTTTCCGGATAGAGAAGGATCTTGCGATTGGCTTCCCACACGCGGTACTGCTTGCGCCACTCAGCCCACTCGCGTGCCTCTTTTGGAGTCAGTGCGACTTGCGGCTCGAGATTCATGAGCGCACGTTGAATGAATAGCTGAATTGACCCGATCGCCTGTTTGATCCTGGTCGTCATCATGCACGGGCTCATTTCAACGTCGACGAGAAAATCGTCGTACAACTCATCCGCGTTACGCGCGTCGCTTCTCAGCATCAGGTAAGAAACGAGACCGGCACGCTGCTTCTCGCGTAGCGGATCGTTGAGAGTCTTGGCCTTTTCCAACCACTGTGCGTCATCAAGTGTCGCTCTCACCAGGCCCTTAACGTCATCTGCAAATTTCTGTTCATCCGCATCGTCTTTGGTCCAGGAGAGACACTGATCCGCGGACGCACCGAGTTTATTCATCAACTTGAATGCTGCGTTTAGGCGGCGCAGTGCTCGCTCGTCCTTGTAGTCGCCGAGCTGAAAACGGAAACCGTTGGCGCCGTTCAGGGCCGTGAGGTTCTCCAACTTCCACGAGAAACCCTGACTGATTCTTCCAAGCAGCGCATTGATCGGCGTGTTGGTGTCGCGGGCTGAACTGAAAACGTCAGTAAGCACACTTTCTGAGAACGGCAAAGCCGCGCTCAACTGGAACAGATCCGCGAGCCGTACCCAACGTGGATAAAGTGGTTCATCCGGCGCGACGCTGTCGAATGGAAGCTTGTTCATGTTGAGCCAGCCACTGGTTGGTCCAAAGACAAACAGCCATTGGAGATGCTCGGCAGTGAGGCCGAACTTAAGATTCAACATCGCGATCTTGTACAGCCGAACGAACGTGTTGAACTGATGTGTGAACGCACCTCTCGTCACCTCAACATTCGGATTGCTTTCCGCAAAAGCAGGGTCAACAAAAACATCGATCGCTTTTTTGGTCGAATCGGCAGTCGAGTTCACCCAGTTCGTCAATAACTCACGGGCCGAGCTTGAATCGAATTTAAGAGACTCGCCTATCAGTTGAATGACGATGCGTTCGCTCAGCGTCTTGCGCAAATACGGCAACAGCTTGCTCAATACGAAGACAAACCTGGCCGCCGGTGTGCTGCCTGTAGCGAACATGGTGTCGGCTTCAGAGCTCGTGATAAAGACATCGCCTGCCGCTGGAGGGTTGTCGCCGGGCGCATCAAACAGATCGTTGATGGCCTGTTTGTAGGCCGCGACTGTTGAAAGTGGCAACAAAACGTTACGTTCAGCCTCGGTCATCACACCGATGAAGTGCAATCTGTTTTCGACGTTGTCGTAATAGATCTTGCTCTTGAGCGCACCGGTAAAGACGACTTCCGCGGGTAACGGATCGAGTTCAACCTCGAATTGCGGCACTGAGTACCTCTGCATGTGACGTTTGACCATCGCGATATCCGTGGCGTCAGGCGCTGTGCTGTTGAGTACGGCAATGAGTTGGTCGATGATCCCCGTGTCCCAGTTGAGCGACGCGAGTTTGCGCCTCGTGAGATCTCCATCTGGATCGCTGGTCGCAGGTGTACCACCACTGGTAACCGCGACAAAATTGTTGTCCGCCGCCACTTTTCGCACTTCTTCACGAATCGACTCCAGTGCCACCGCTATCGCCGCGTCGCTGATCGCAACCGGGAAAGCAGGCGCAAAATCGTGACGCAACAGGTAATTGAGTTCCTCAACACTGAAACCTGCGGCGGCTATCCTTTCGGTCTCGTCGACAAACTTCATCGTGTCTTCAGTCGTCGCAAAAGGAGTTGAGTCGATCAGTTTGAGCGCCGCGAGATACGTGCGCGTGGAATAGTTAAGTGCTCGGGCAAACGTCGCATGACGATAGAGCCGCGAAAGGTTTGCGAGCGTCAGAATGTCGTCTGAGACGACGTTGTTGTCCGCCAGCATCAACGCTAAATCGTCGATGCTGATTTGCAGCGCCGCCGCGATCCGCGACTTTGTCTCGGAAAGCTTGCCGCTGAGTGTTGCGGGATCTTCAGGCAGCGACTGGCCGGCCGCAGCTCGATTGTTAAATAGAGTTGCGTAGAGAGACGGCACCACCGACTCGCCCTCAATGAAGTGATCGAGATAGCCTCCGGTATCCATGGTCGCCCAGAAAGAAAGCAGGTTCACTACAGGCAAACCAAACTGTGCGCTCAAGCGCTGAATGTGCGACAACTGGACCAGGAAATCCGCTGTGATGTCGAGTTCCCCGGCAGTCTTTGGCTGTAGTGCAACAATCGCCTTGTCGAGATCGCGCATGGTCCAGCCAAGCTTGCGGGCCAGACGCACGAAGCGATGAACCTTGTTCCACGTAGCAATAAGAATCGCTTTTTTGGCTGCGTCATCGGTAATCTGAGGATCGACTACTTGTATTTCGAGCTTGCTCAAGTTACACGTAGTCGCATCATCGTCATCGGTCGAAACAATGCCCAGCTTTCTACCGCTCGTAATGGCCGGGTTGATGAAATACGAACCCAGCACTTCCAACATCTCTCTGTAAGCAAGACCTGACTGCTGTAGAAATATCGAAACGCGCTGGAGCACCTCGTCCCAGTCGCCCTCTGCGGGATCCGCTGAGCCATCAGCCGGATCGTCGATCTTGTTTCCAGTCTGTTTCAGACCCCAAAAATCCCAGGCGCCGTTCGTGGTTGTCGGATCGCCATCATCGGGACCGCCTGTCATGGCTCCAGTGATGATTTTGGCTTCTTCGGTCGTCACACCGATGTATTCGTTGGCAATGCTCTTGTCCATCAAAGCTGTAGCGCCGGTGGCTGGATCGCGGAAGAATGTCTCCATCACCTCGGTACGCTTCATATCGAAGTGACCGAGATAACCGCGAGTCTCCTCCACTGGAACATTCAACGGCAGGCTCCATGAGTACACGGCCTTCTGCAACTCAGTGTAGGCTGCGTTGTTTACGTGTTCTGGATTTGCGCGCAACTCATCGGTGGTCCAACTCGTCTGCGGCCAGGCTACAACATCAAAACCCAGTTGGGCTCCGAGATGCTTCACTGTGAATGACCAACTCGTATCGAGAATCAACCACGCGGAAGTCTGATCCTCATCAATGCGGACGGAAGCTTTGTCCGTGACTGGATATCCCTTCGTCGCAAAGAGGGCCGGAAAAGTTGACGGCATCTTTTCCGCGTTCAAATCAGTCAGTTCCGTACTGACGTCTCTGCCTGCGGCGACGTTGAACTCGCGGGCCTTGACGGCCGCTTCCATGATCTCCCTGGTCAGATCGACGTAAGGCACTTGCGTGGTCGTGTTTTCGCAAGTCAGCTCGATATGTTCGAGGTCAGGCCGGCGGCTGAACAACACCTGCAATGGCGTTAGATTGTTTTTCTTTGGACCATCGCCGAGGAACTTCAGGATGTCGACGAAGTATGCCGCAGGACTGTACACCGATTGACACTGTTCGCACTCGCAGATATCGAGGGAACCAAACAACGTCGGCAAGTCAGGACTAGCTGAAGCCACACCGGCAAATTTCGCAATTGCCTGCTTCATGCCGCCATTGGAAATAACAGCAGGTGCCGCTGAGTTGGAAGCGACGGCTTGTCCGAGATAAAAGTTCATCGCGGTTGCATGCGTCTGCTTTGCCTTGCGGTAAGTTTCCCGTGCGTTGGCTTCGCCTCCCAATGCGGCTGAATATTTCTCAACGAATCGACGTTCGCCGACTTTGACCATCGAGAAAGCAGAGTGCAGGTCGTCCTTTCGAAGAGAACGGATCTCGGCGTATCGCGGCGTGACGTTGAAAAGACGCTGCATGTTTCTCAGCTCGGCCACGAGCGCGACAGGATCTTCCACGCCATCGAGTTTTTCATCGCGATCTGTGCTGAGATACACGTCGATCGGAATTTCTCTGAACTCGTAAGACAGGTTGTGCTCAAAGAACTTTTTGAGGTCTGTCCTCACCGGATTGAAGGGACTATCCGCGGCCGTGTCTTTGTCGACTCGACCAGCAATTACGGGAGTCGGCAGCGCATTCTCCATGTACGCGTTCAAAGCAACGGCGTAGTTGGCAATTTTTTCTTGCGGAGTTGCACCGGGAATGGTCGGTGGTGCGCCAATCTGAGGACCATCTGGCGGCGGCACGCGTAGCTCGAGGGTTCCTTTCCAGTCAGCAACATCCTTCGCGGCGAATTTGCGTAAGACGGTTACGTTTGACGGTAATGTGCCGTTTGAAAAGTCGATACCGTTGCGTAGCTCGCGCACGAGAGGCAAATGGTTCGTAGTCAAATCGCCTGCATGAAGCGTGAAGCGCACATTGTTCTTGTCTACGGGAGTCAACAAAGGACTACCGTCGATGGCGTCCCAGAAGCTTTTGGGCGTGCCACCATGCTGCACGATCAGTCCCGCGACCAACTGCCGCCTTTCCAACGTCAATGGCGTCGTGCCCAGCAAATCACCAAGCGAGGATGTTTCTCCTGGAGGTGCCGGCGCGAGAATCAAGCTGGCTTTTAGTATGCGCAGCTTGTCGGCAATCTGGTCCAACTCAGCGGCGGAAAGCTGAGCAATAATTCCCTGGTTCGACGACGTCTCCAACGCCGCGCGCAGCAGGGAGATCTCGTTCTGCATCAACTCTTCGAGATCGGTGGGAAGATTCTGACGGAATAGACCGTAAAAGACTGACGGCTCGATCGTGTTAGCTTCACGGTTACGACGCGCGCTTTCCGCAAGCAGTGTTATCAATTCCGCGTCGATGCGAGTTTCACCACTCAGGAACGCAATATCCTCGTCGTTCAGATCGGCGTGCGCAACAACACCTTCAACCAACGGCTTAATCTCATTCACGATTTTTTCAAACTCGGAAACCCCGCGAGAGTTACCGATGGTGAAGTTGACCCGTTCAACTTTGCCGGCGTTGAAAATAATTGGCGAGGTAGCGAGTACCACTCCGTTCCCGTCGAAGACCTTCACGAACAGATCCGCTCGCTCCTTTTCGGCGGCCATGAAATCATCAAACTTATACATGACCAGGTATTCGCCGTTCTGCTTGAGTGTATCGGCCTTAATAAGCTGCTCTGAGCGCAGGTCTTTGTCGAAGACTTTTACAGTCGCGTTTGGTGGCGGAGTGCCGTCCGCCTGCAACACCTGGCCCAGGACAACGAATTTCTTGGGATGCTGGTGGTCATCGTCCAGCACCCATCTGGCTTTGCCATCAAAAATGCCGTTGGGTACAAGGTTGTGCTTTTTCTGATAGTCGACCAGAGCATCGTACGTCGTGTCGCCGAAGAACTTGTTTGTCTGTTCGTTCTCGGAGATCCTGTAGCCATCCTGAAAGAGAAAGTTTTGAAGCTCGGCGACGTCGGGGCCACTCGCGCCTCTGATTAGGTCGGGTTTTTGTACTTCGAGTTCCATGATTGCCTCCAAAAATTATCTATATTTTTCGTCACACCAATTTTCTTCTCCTGTGGGGCGCCACCCAGGCACCTGGAGAGCTCTTTTAAGTTTTTCCGGCATCTTGCACGACAGTAGCCTTTGTTGATGTTGCGGTGTCATCGGCTTCAACGGTGGGGTCGTTGTTCCGTCGCGTCCAGCCAACGAATTGCCGATGGTGCCCCCAATCCTTCTGTGTTCACTGTCGATCAACCCACCGCCCACCACCGCGCCAGCCACGGCCTCCCCTGTTGCGTCTCCGTATTCACCGATCACGCTGCCGGACTTTAAGTCGTCAACTTGATCTGCCACGTGACTCGCTCCATTTATCGCTTTAGCTTCTGGTGTTAGCGCTTTAGCTTCCGTCGCCAGGCCGGTAGGTTTGGGCTTGGCCATGTCTGGAGATATTTTCGGGACTGATGTCAGACCATCCTTGGCCATTACCTTGAAAACGTTGTTACGTGATTCCGCAAGACGCTCCATCGTGGTGACTGAAACACCTTTCACGTTGGGATGCGCTGCCAGCTCAGCCGCAACCTTACTTCCGGTCTTGCCGGTGCCACTCTTGATCTGCGCTTTGAGATCTTTGGCGAGCTTATCTGCCTTTACGGAACTCTCCTTTGACTCGGCGATTATGACCAGGACTTGACCCTTGGCTTTTTTGTCTACCTTGTGCGATTTGCGAGTGGCTTTTATTTGTCTGTCCGCCTGCCTCACAGCCGCGGGAATGTCGTTCGACATCGCGTCGGCGGTCTCATTCGCCGCGCTCAGAGCGTTTCGCGCCTTGAGTTCTCGCGTGCCTCCGCGGGCGCCTGCACCTGGATTTATTTCGTCCGGTACGGTTGACTTAAGCGCGCGCTTTTTCAGTACTTTTCCGGTCTTTGAAATCGGCACTTGAGTCTCCACTTTGACGGGTGGGTACCCTCTCGATTTGCGCAACGCATTTGCGGCTTCTTGTTGCTTCTGGCGCAATTTTTCCGCGTTGCCACCAAGACCGGCAGTACCTGAAGGGTCCTGCTCGCCGATTGGATTAGCGTGGCAATACGCATAGACACAGAGACCGTCTTCAATCCCGATCGGATCTGGTGAAAGCCACACGCCGAGATGCGTCGGGTAGTAGCGAGCGGCGTGATAACTCAGACCGCTTTCCTCGTCCTTCTCCATGCCTGTATAGCGGTAGCGTTTCGGTGGAGCTTCTACATCACTGTTCGTAGCGCGATACGCACTCGTACCGTAAGGGTGATATTCCTCGTAAGAAATAATTTCCGCTCGCTGATTGAGTTCCACGCAGGAAGAACCGAGATGGTTGCTGTACTGGTAACGATAGAGTGTGTCGATCGGTAACCTGGTGTTGTCAGTCTGCAAAACATCGTCGACCAGCAACAGAGGATCACTTTCCGTAAGACGATGTGATTCGATCTCTTCGACTACTCTCCCGCCGGAGTAGCGCCGCAAGATCACTAGCTCACCAAGATAAATGCGCTCCCACTGCTTTGCTCCGTTCTGGTTTTCGATCACCTTGCGGCTGCGTTGCTTGCCTGAGTCGTAGTTGTAATAGGCCCAGCCGCCACCCAGCAGATTGAAGGCGCGAATCATGTCGCGATAATCCCAACGGACCGATTGCGCAGCATCGACCTTTGCAAGATTCAGCATGTTGCCGTGAGCGTCGTAGCGGTATTGAACAGCGCCGATTGGATCGGAGCCTTCCCACGTGCGCATCAAGCGATTACTGTCGAGCGCACTCTCATAAGTGCGAGTCCATGACCGGTTGACGGCCACGTGCCTCATCTGTTGGATATTCCCGACGGAATCGTAATTGTAGAATTGCGTGTAATTACGTAACGCATCCGCCTGTGAAACAGGAAACTGAACCTGGAACGGATCGTCTTCAAACTGCCGCGGCGCGCCACTCGCCAAAAAATTCTCTCTGCCCGTACTTTCGGTTAGCCGGTAAATTGCGTCGTAGACGTAACGGCTTACAGCATCCACTTGCTGATTCTGGAAAAATGTTGGCTGGAAAGCGTCGTCGCGGATCTCGGTGATGTTTCCGACGGGGTCGTAGGTGTAGCGAAGGTCCTGCAGAACGTTCGCATTTTTCAGGAGTGGGAGCCCGCTTTTCGCAAATACAGGACGCGTTGTCTTCAGTTGGACCAGACGAAACGTTAGCGGATCGTAGTCGTAAGTGGTAACGGTCTGGTTTCCGTTGCTGATCGATTCTTTCTGTCCCTTCGCGTTGTAACGGATATCGACTATCGCGTTTGTTGGACCACTATTGGAAGGTGTATGGCCCCTGGAAGTCTTTGTTGCTCCAATATCGAGCGTTTCACTCACTAACTCGCCTCGCTCGCTGTATGTTGGCTCGTAGACTGCTACACGAGTGCCGTCGCCGCGGTGCCAGTTGTAAACACGAGTCGGACGGTTGAGCGCGTCAAACTCGGTGGTGTGGGTGAACGTCTCGGCTTCGAGTTGTGTTGTTGATTCGTCTTGCCAATCGACGATGGGCGCTTTGTACTGGCTCACAAGTTGACGGCGTAGTTCGAGAGAATTGCCTTTGAAGTCAACGCGCTCGATTTGAGTCAACCCACTTTGGTCGTGATGTTGGTGGAGTTGGCCACGCAGATTTCGCTCTTGAGCGTCCGGCAATCGCTCGCCATACGCGTAGCGCTCGATCAGTTGTGGCTCAGTCTTGCTGGTCGTCAACCACTGCTCGATCGGGCGATGCAATGCATCGTAACTAGTAAAGAACAGGCGCGCTTCGTCGATAGACACGCCACTGTCGTCCTGGCGCTGGTTGAAATCCCACGCGAACACGGGCTTGCCCACTGCATCAAAAAACATCCAACGATCACCGGCATCCATGCTGTGTTGAAAGAGCAGGTTGCCCGCGATGTCGTAGCAGGGGACGCTTCGCCCAGGTATGTTTTCATTAGGCTCATGAGCCCATCGTGTTGGTTTGATTGGCGTGATGTACTGCATCACCAGATTGCCGCGCGCATCGCGTATCCAGAGCGGCTTGCCTTCGGCATCGAGCTTCGTGTACGTGAAGTAACGTTCATCGCGATAATTCTCGCCGCCAAACACGTGTGAGCCGTTTGGATCCTTCACGCGGTTGTGCGCAATAACGATCACCTCGCGTCCGAGACTGTCGACAATCGTGACGGCCGGAGTGTTGAAGTGTTGGGCAACCAGCCATGCGGCACGATGTTCCGGCGTAACGGCTACCGCGCCCGTAATCGGATCGCGTGGCAACCGCAGTTTGGGAGATGGATTGAGCTCCTTGTACCACTGACTCTCAACAGCGGTGTCGTTGGCGTCGAAACTCTTCACGTGCCACGGTGAGAACTCGATTCGGCTAAACGTTCCGTCGGGCAGTTCAGTGCGTACCAATCGCCCGACCGCGTCGTAGTACATCAGCGAAGTGACACCGACTTCTTCCTGTGTGTCACCTTCTGCGCGACACGTCGATTGTTTAGTGAAGTAGGGTTCGTATTCTTTGACCGGCTGGCCTTTGTTGTTGAAAACCGTTTTGCCGTCAACGATCCATCGCAGAGGACCGCCTGCTGTTTCCGGCTCGGCTTGATTGCGCTGCAACAACACCGCGTCGTGACCATCCGAACATTCGAAACTGACTTGCAGGCGACTCTTTGTGTCTCGATCGAGTTGAGCCACGTGTTGCTCGCGCACAATCGTGCAGGCTCCTGACGGTCGGGAGGCGAAGACAGTTTTGCCGTCTTTTATTTCCTCGCCGAAGTGATACAGAAAACGCGTGGTCGCATTGGCGATCACAGGTGTGAAGTGCTCATTCATCTCACCGGCGGTTAACTGCGGCAGATCGAAATGTTTGAGGAGTTCGATCAGATCCGGATTGGCAAATTCATCGGTGTAGCCATCGAGGTTGTCAGCTTCCGTGCCTTTACCTTTGGTCGCCATTGCGACCACCATTCCGAGCACGTCAAAGAACACTTCGATACGGTTGCCGTTGATGTCCTCGAGTTCGGTTGGCGCGAGCACGCGATAGTCAAAGCGCACACCACTTTGATCGGCGAATATCCGTGACTGATTTCCGAGCGCATCAGTGCTCGATTGAATGAAGAGATCGTACTTGCCGTCGAACGTGAGCGTCGTTTCATTTCCGAATGGATCGGTGTAGCGCTCCGGGAGGAAGAAATGATCTGTGGCATCGTCTGCGAAGCCGGCGACGCCCGATCGCTGCCACCAGTGATTCGCGCCCGCGTCGCCTAGCAGATTTCTTCCCGGCCAGTAGCCACACGCGGACGGAGTATCCAACGCGCTGCGCACCTCATCGTCAAACTTGTTACCTAAAACAGACTCAAGTAACGACGTTGTCAGTGCCAGCTTATAGTTCTCAAAAACGAGACCAAGATGGTTGAGTTCGCGGTGAGCGAGTGGTGTTTTGAGATCCTCATCAAAGTACAGCGTCAGGACATGCTCGACTTTGCGCTTTTCCTGAATGTTGAGATTCGGAAATTCGTGGTACTCGATCTCTTCGACCTGTCGCGAACCTTGATCTTTATCGGTCAAGTGATAGGTGCGCAGATCCGCCAAATCAAAATAGAAACCCGCGGCTGGTGCGAACCCGGTGAGTTCGTAGGTTTGTATTTCAGCAGGCATGCGCAACCGGTAATGCTGATTCGTCGAGGTGCCTGAAGCCGGTTGAATCGCGTCGTTTGTGTAGTGAGTCTCGGTGTAGGCCAGATGTTGTTCGGCCTGCACGTTGCGGATCAGATTGACCTGGTCTTGTGGGAATTCCGAATCGGTGAAAGGTCGCACACGTCGATAGCCGACAGCGATCGACTGCAACACGTTGCCAATTTCATCCGTCGATAGATTCAACGTATGCGTGACACGAGGATCCGGAGTCAGTGATGGAATGTTTTGTGGATCGTCAGGAAAAGTGACGGGACGAAGATCCAGCTCGTAGTGATAACTGAGCGCTTCGCTCTCCGTGACAAGAAAAACTGCATGACGATTCTGGCCCATCGGCTGTATGCGTCGGACGTTGCAATTGTGTGTGGAAGCTGAGAACAGCCGTACCGGAATCTGTTTGCCATCTTCGAGTTGATCGACGTCGAGCTCATAAACTTCCTGGCGCAACGCCATCCCTTTGCACGCGCGCAAGGCTTGGCGCCATTCGTCGCTGCTGAGTTGTTCCTGATCGAGATCGGGCTCCGGCAGCGGCTTTTCGTTGAAGCCGCTCAGCACTGCTGAGTAACCCGGCATTGCTGCGAGTGAATTGGGAAAGTACTCGTTGTTGAACTGCGTGCGTGTCCGTTTGCGATCGAATGCGGCGCCGGTGTGAAACCACGTGATCGTTTTTACTGGTGGCTGATACAGCGTTTTGTCGTCAGTGATGTAGGGGCTGCCGGCATTGCCGTTCGCGAATTCACCGAACGACTCGACATCCACTTGTTCGACGCGGCCAAAACCGCGGAACTCACGTTCAACACCGTCGAAGTAACCGTGGTGATAACTGTAAGTTGACGAGAAAACCGTCTGCCGCCATTTGTCGCGAACGGTCACTTTCTCGACGACGTGCACCGGGAACGACAGTTTCGTGATCCATGGCCGGCCCGCAAGTTTGTCTGCCAGGTAGAACTTTGTGCTGGACGCGTATTGAACTTCGGTTTCGGCACCGAGATTGTTCACCGACTTAAGGAGCAGGTGAGGCTTCTGGCCTCCCATCAAATCGATGTAACGCATCGGGCTTGTTGTCGTACCGGGCAACGACGACGACCAAACCAAACAGGCGGTGCCGTTTCCGAATAAGTCGGCAACCTGCACCGAGCTCACGTTGTCGATCGACGGGAAGTTTTTGATTGCCCGCGCATCGCTCCAGCGATTTCCGGATTGATTGAAGTAGAACCGGACTTCCTCGGCTGCGAGGTAAATGATGTCGACCACACCGGAACCGTCGATGTCGGCGAGACGGATGCGTTGCTGATTAAATTTGTCAGGCTCGTCGAACCAAGGCGCGTTGTCCATCGTGACTTTCGCGCCGAAACGGCCGTAGCCTAAGTTGGGCCAGTAACACACTTCACCGTTGCGGATACGCAGCAGATCCGTTAAGCCGTCGCCTGAGAGATCGGCGAGATAGATCGATTGCTCAGCGTCTGCAAAAAGCAAACGGGGTCCATGTTCTTCATCGAGTGCCGGGCGTGTTGTTTCGGATGCTGCAAAACCGGTCTCACCAAGCGATGGGTACCAGGTTAACGCTTCGTGCTCGGTGATCAGGATGTCGGCCAATCCGTCGCCGGTAAGATCGACGAACTTCAGATTCGGATCGTGCCAGTCGACGTTGGGCACGCGGAACGGGACAAACGTGTCCCACGTGTCTTCATCAGTGCGCTCGAAGTATCCTGCGATTGGACCCTCAAAACGCGTGAGGTCGGGACGACCGTCACCCGCGAGATCGTGAATCTGCCAGCCGCCCAGTCCTGCAAAGGCGGGTTTCTGCGCAATCACTTCAAGCGGCGCGAAGGTAGCGACGTTTGTAAGCGGACTCAGATTTCGTTTGTAGAACCAACCCGTAGCCTGTTCGCTGAGAATGCCGGAGATGCCCTCACCATCGAGGTCGATCCATTGATAGTCACCGTGAATTCCCGTTGGAAGATTCTCGAGACTGTCGTTGTCGACCTCGTGAATGCGCTCGTCAATGTTCGCTTCGCTGTAGTGAAATTCGACTGGGGGAAGAGATTTCTTGCGATAACCACCGCTGGTCTTTCGCTTGTAGCCACTCTGCGTGACCGAAGTGATGAACGAAGCAATTTGATCTTGTCGATAAACAAAGTCAGTCGACTTCACCAGGCAATCGCGCCCGATGTTCTCTTCAGGAAAGTGGTGAAACATCAGCACGCGTTGGCAAAGGCGATAAGTGCGCACCTCGAATCCCGCGCGGTACGTCGAGAACGGATCCTGCCGGCACAACCAAGCGCCGGCGTCGTTTGGCTTAGGATCTTCAGGCGTGTGTTCGCCGTAATCGAAAACTGCTTCAAACAGCCAGTCGTTACGCTGCGAGAGATCTTCACCTGACCGGCGTGGAGTTCTGTTGCCGTACTTGACGGATTTGGGATATCGCTGCGCTGACCGATTGCGATTCTTTTCGTTCGCTGCTGACAGATCGACGCCGTCCGAATTCTCAGACTTGTATTCGTAACGAATAGCATTGCCTTTGTCGTCGTAGCTCTCGCAGATCAGCCAACTGAAGATCCGGTGCGAGTCGTTCGGGTCAGCGATGCGACTTTCGGCGGTCTTGCCATACCAGGTCGTGATGTTGTCGCGTGAAATCGATCTCCAAAAAGTATCGCTTGGATCTGTCTTGCTGGTCCAACGTTCGATACGCGCAAACAGACCTTCGATCCGCGGACGGTATCGATGAATCGTGTAGCCTGTGATACTCGTGCTGTCCTCAAACTTGCTTCCGTCGGCAAGAAGTTCCGGGACGAGATCTTCCGCGCCGGAAAGAACAAAGACGTCGGATTCGTCCCTCTCACGATACCGCGGCAAACCTTTATCTGTTTTGCGAGTAATGGAGGGTGCGGAAAGACTCCAACCAAGCCCGAATGGCCCATTGCCCGCACCGGAGTCGTAGGAAAGTGCGAGTTGCGGATCAAAGCCCGATCGCCCGCCCGATACCGCCAAGGGCACTGACATCGACCCGCTGCCTGTTGCCGGATTGGCTGCAAACTTCTCGCCGATTCCCCTGATTGCGCCGCCACCTTTGGGAAGCGAAATCGTCGGAACCTTGATTCCATTGCTGCTCCTGGCTTTATCTTCGCCTTCGTGAGTTTTGGATTTCGAACGCTCTTGATACACGGTACCCACCTCTTTTTTCGCGCTTTCCGCTGCGTTACGTTCTAGAGTGGTGGATAATCACAAAACATCACAGATAGGCTTGGCAGCACTCAACAAAGCGCCAAAGGCGCGGGATATGAAAGCCAGGGGCAAGCGCGAAGCGAAGCGGAGCGCGTCGCCCCTGGTGAAAGGATTCAAACTAGCGACCAGCCCTGAAAGGGGCGTAATACGACGGCATTTATTTCGGCCCTTCAGGCTTGGCTCCCATTTGGGTGGTTAACCAGGGGCGACGTGCTCGCTTCGCTTCGCACTTGCCCCTGGCTTTCATATTCCGCGCCTTTGGCGCGCTAATCCAATCTGTGTAATCTGTGGACCGAAAGGATGCGATTGCGATGAAAATGTTGTTAGGTCTTGTGTTGCTTCTGGCTTCGTGCGGCGTTGTCGTCGTCGCACAGCCCCTGGAAACGAAAGAGCAACGCGATCTGCGGATGCGTTGGTGGCGTGACGCACGCTTCGGGATGTTCATCCATTGGGGTCTTTATGCGGTGCCGGCCGGCGAATACAAAGGCCAACGTTCCGAGCGAATCGGCGAGTGGATTATGGAATGGGCCAACATCCCTCGCGCTGACTACCAGAAATTTGGCGCTCAATTCAACCCGGTTAAGTTCAATGCCAAACAGTGGGTGAGCATCGCGAAGAATGCCGGGATGAAATACATCGTGATCACCTCGAAGCATCACGATGGATTCGCGATGTACAACAGCAAGGTCAGCAATTACGACATCGTCGACGCTACTCTTTATCGTCGTGATCCCATCAAAGAGCTTGCCGCCGAAGCGAAGAAACAGGGACTCAAATTCTGTTTTTATTATTCGATTGTCGATTGGCATTATCCGGCGGCGTATGTCGACGCACCCGGCAAGGATCCGACTGCCGGCCACAGGACCACAAAGCTCAAGCCCGGCGGTAAGGAGGAGTATTTGAAATACATGCAGGCACAATTGCGCGAGCTGATTACCACTTACGACCCCGCGGTGTTGTGGTTTGATGGAGAATGGCAGGACTGGTGGACCGAAGCCGACGGCAAGGAACTCTATCGCTATGTTCGCTCGTTGAAGCCTGACATCATCATCAACAACCGTGTCGGTCGAGGGCGCCAGGGCATGCAGGGAATGAGTAAAACCGATCAGGAATATGCGGGCGACTTCGGCACGCCCGAACAACGGATTCCCGCGAATGGTCTGCCAGGCGTCGATTGGGAAAGTTGTATGACGATGAACACGACCTGGGGATACAAGTTTTATGACGACAAGTGGAAGTCGCCGGAGGTGCTCATCCGCAACCTGATCGACATCGCATCAAAGGGTGGAAACTATCTGTTGAATGTTGGTCCAACTGCCGAGGGTTTGATTCCGGCGCCCAGCGTTGAACGACTCGCAGCCGTCGGCAATTGGATGAAGGTAAATGGCGAATCGATCTACGGGACAACGGCAAGTCCGTTTGCGAAGCAGCTTGAGTTTGGCCGCGCTACCAGTAAGCCTGGGCGCGTTTATCTGCACGTCTTTGATTGGCCCGCTGATGGTAATCTCCGCGTTCCTGCGTGGAGCAGAACGCTGGTAAGAGCCTATTTGCTTGCCAGCCCGAAAGAGTCTGTAAAGTTCAGCACGGGCGATGACGGTGTAACTATTCGGTTGCCAAAAACGAAGGCTGTCGATCCGATCGCGACGGTAGTAGTTTTAGAAACGAAGTAAGCTCGGAATTTTAAAACGTATGCACCCAACAACTCTGCGGGACAAACTTTACGGTGTGGTTGCTTTTCCGATCACGCCATTTAAAGAAGATCTATCTCTCGATCTTCCCGGACTACATCACAACATCACAAAGTTGATTGAGCATCCCATCTGCGCCCTCGTGGTTGCAGGTGGAACTGGCGAAATGTATTCACTCACGCCCGCTGAATACACACGTGTGGTTGAACTAACCGCGCTTGCCGTCGAGGATCGCGTACCAGTGATCGCCGGTGTCGGTTTCAATCAGCGACTGGGTATCGAGATGGCCCAGGCCGCCGAGAAAGCCGGCGCCGACGGCATCCTGATCTTTCCGCCTTACTATTCGCATGCAGACGATGACGGATTATTTGAATACTACCGATCCATGGCTGCTGCAGTGAAACTCGGGGTCTTGATCTACAGCCGCGACTGGGCCGTGTTCAGCCCATCGATGGTAGAGCGTTTGACGTCGATTCCGAATTTGATCGCCTGGAAGGATGGCCACGGCGATATCCGGCAACTGCAGGCAATCATGAATCACGTCGGCGATCGTTTGCACTGGATTGGCGGCGCTGGCGACGACCTCGTTGCAGCTTATTACAGCGCTGGAATCCGGACGTTTAGTTCGAGCATCGCGACAGTAGCTCCGCGACTGTCATTAAAGTTGCACGAATTGGCAGAAAGCGGTGAGCATGAAATGTTGACCGAGTTGCTCGACCGGTGCGTGATACCGCTCTATGCGATTCGCGCGCGGCGCAGGGGATATGAAGTGTCGACCATGAAAGCGATGATGGACATGGTTGGACTGAATGGTGGACCAGTGCGGCCACCACTCGTCGGTGTAAAGCCGGAAGAAGAGGGCGAGCTGCTCTCAATTATTTCGGAGTGGGAGAAGTTTTTGTGAATACGTCGAAAGTCAGGTGGGGACTTATCGGTTGTGGCGACATCTCGCGAAAGCGCGTCGCTCCTGCTCTGCGCGATTCTCCGCTAGGCGAGTTGGTGGCAGTTAGTAGAGCGCGAGCTGAACTGGCGGAATCGTTCGCACGTGAATTCGGCGCTCCCCGGTGGTGTTCAGATTGGCAAGACTTCCTGATGGACTATGAAATCGATGCCATCTACGTCGCGACTCCTGTGCACTTGCACGCCGAACAAACAATCGCTGCGGCTGAAAGAGGCAAACACGTCTTGTGTGAAAAGCCGATGGCGCTCAACGTCGCCGATTGCGATCGAATGATTGCGGCGTGCCGTACCAACGACGTCAAGTTGGGAATTGCTTATTACCGTCATTTTTACCCAGTCGTGCGGCGCGTGAAAGAGTTGGTCAATTCCGGAGAGCTGGGTGTTCCGGTTGTCGCGCAGATCAACGCTTTCGAGTGGTTTGACGTTGCAGCGTCCGATCCGCGCGCGTGGTTAATAAGGAGGGAGCTTTCCGGTGGCGGCCCGATGTTTGATTTTGGCTGTCACCGCATTGAGGTCTTGCTCGACATCTTCGGCGACGTGCGCGACGTTAAAGCAACGCTTGCGAACACATTCTTCGATCGTGAAGTCGAGGACACTGCCACTGCCGTCTTTCAATTCGAACGCGGAACGTGTGGCACCCTAACTGTTACCCACGCCGCCCGCGAACCACAGGACACATTCAATCTCTACTTCTCCCAAGGCTCAATCCACATTCCTGTTCTCAATGAAGGCACAATGCGAGTCTTAACTCCCGACGGCGAACGCATTGAAACTCACCCTAATGCGAAGAACATCCATCAACCGTTAATCGACGACTTCGCCACGGCCGTCCTTGAAAACCGCGACCCTGTCGTCACGGGCGAGATCGGCCGCGCCGTCGCTCTGGTAGAAGAAAAAATCTACCTCGATGTTAAGAATCAGCGCGTTTGATCGTTGTAACCTGTGAGACGCTTTCAGAGCACCATTCTGTCTGCAAGGTCCATATAACAGCCGAAGGAACGATAAACCTATGAAATCAAGACTGGGATCAGTCTGTTTGCTGCTGATACTCGCGATTCAACCGTTCAGCCACGCCACCTTAGCGCAAACGCTTCCCTCTGATAAAACCGGCAGCGGAAATCAAATTCAGGAGAGTATAAGCCGCGTCGAAAATGGTTTGCTTACCTCCGTTCTCATCAAAGGGGAACCGGTCAGCACGATGAACCTTGCCGAGCGAATGAAGCACTACAACGTTAAGGGCGTAAGTGTTGCCGTAATCAACAACGGAAAAATCGAATGGGCCAAGGGGTACGGAGTCAGAGATGTCGACGGCAATCTTCCAGTAACTGTCGATACAATTTTTCAAGCCGGATCGGTCAGCAAGCCGGTGGCAGCGATGGCGGCTTTGAAAATGGTCCAGGATGGCAAGCTCAGTCTCGACGAGGACGTAAACCTGAAACTCGTAAGTTGGAAGATGCCTGAAAACGAGTTTACGAACGAACAGAAAGTTACGTTACGTGGTCTGTTGAGTCACAGTGCCGGTACAAGCATTTGGGGATTTGGCGGATACCCGGCTGACTCGAAGTCGTTGCCTACTGTTCCGCAAATACTCGACGGAAGTGCACCGGCCAACACAAAACCTGTCCGCGTCGTGGAACGTCCGGGAACAAAGTGGTCCTATTCGGGCGGCGGATTCACCGTGATGCAATTGCTGCTGACAGATGTTTCGAAGAAACCATTCGCGGAGTTGATGGATGAAACAGTTCTCAAAAAGCTCGACATGAAACACAGCGCATATCAGCAGCTCCTGCCCCCGGATCTTTTGGCCTACGCGGCCATTGGCTACGCCCCGACAGGCCAGCGGCCTCCGTTCAAATGGTTCATTCACCCTGAGATGGCCGCCGCCGGATAGGATTGCTGGAGTTTATATACCCAACTACTTTCGGAGGAAGAACGGCTGCCGAACTCTTTAGACCTTCTTCCGTGTAGGGAACTTTACCTGCGTAGTAAATCTTGAACAAATATTCGAGGGTGAACTGAGTGACATACAGACGGTAACGCTCATTGTCATTGAGCTGTTTAGCTAACGGAAAAGGCAATCCGACCAATCCTGCCCACCAACCATCCTGGGTCAATAGCTTCTTGAAATCGGTTACAAACATTTCGTCCACTAATGGCGAAACATCGCGAGTCTCTTGAAGACGTTTGGTGAACTCCTCGACAAATTGCCGAACTTGCTGCTCATCTTCGGGATCAAGAAAAACCTTGGTTGTCGCCGATTGATTCTGTGACTGGTGGGACTGACCTCGTGCAGTCCCAACAATCATTAAGCCGATCAGACAGCACGTGAGTAGCTTAAGTCTCATAACTATCCACCATTAAATTCAAATCGAATGCGCTGTGCTATTTGATTCAACTCTTCACGAGGCGGCCTGTCATGATAATCCGCAGGAAGCTTTAGCCCGAACCCATCGCCCGAGTAACGTGGGAATACATGTAAGTGAACATGAAAAACTTCCTGCCCGGCGGCCTCACCGTCGGCAAGAAAAAAGTTTACGCCTTCACACTTCACACCACATTTGCGTAAGGCCTCTGCGACGCGTTGAGCAACACGGAACATTTGCGCACCCTCTTCTGCATCCAGATCTGCGAGATACGGCGCGTGTCTGCGTGGAACAACCAGGGCATGGCCCGGATTGACCGGCTGAATATCCATGAACGCCATACAGAGGTCATCCTGATGGATGACACTCACTTCCAGTTCACCGGACACGAGTTTGCAAATTACGCAGTCGGTTTCATTCATATTGAAGCCGGAAATCCTAAGCGCTCGAGCACGAGTCGAAGCTTCGCCACGTACTCAGGATTCGGTTCCTCTGTTCCCGTTTCGTCTGACAGATTAAACGTTGTCACCTCGCTCGACGAACCATCTTCATATGTGGCAACAACGAATTCCGGATGATACATCTCCAACCCGGCCTCGCTATATAGCGAATCGATCTCACTGTCAGTCAGCGCGTAGACCATCCCAAAAGCCTGCGACGAAGGCTGTCGACAAAGCCTCGCGCGTTGACCAATTCTCAACTGGTAATCACGAACAACAGCCTTTCGCGGCACGCGCGGCTCAACCCCATTCGCCCGCAGCACGCTCTCGTCCATAAAGAGTCCGTAGAAGAAGATGTCTTTCATATCAATTAAAAGGAGAGGGACAACGAAATCGGTACGGCTCTTGGCGATCTGTTGGAGACGACTCTTGCTACGTGAAGACACAGCAGTATGGCCATAACACACTACTGGACAGAATTGACGAATGGGCTCGACGATGGAATCTAGACGCTGAATCAGCCGAATTTACGGGCTGACTCTCCTGCGCGTTTGGAGAGGGTAGCTCTCAATCCACAGGATTAAACAGACTGATTTATGGAATCTGTGTAATCTGTGGATAAACTATTGTTGTCGTCCACGGATCTCGGCGTAACCGCCTCCGCAGGAGGCGTTATGGTCTACACCAAGATTTATAGTGATCGCGTCCGGCGTAGGTGTTTTCGAGGCTTTGTCAACCTGAACCCGAAATATAAAAGTGATAAAGAGATTTCTCTCGACCACCAGCGAATACTTACCCCTTGGTATCTTCCGAAACGTAAAGTTTCCTTCGGCATCAGCAGTTGCTTTGGCCACTATCGCGCCGGTGCTCTCGCCTTTGCGAACCGTAATAGTTGCCCCCTTCAGAGGTTCTTCGCCTTTGGAGTAGGTTCTGATGACTTTGCCGTGAATTGACGCGACTTTTAGTTCCGGTGGAACACACGTATCAAAGCCAAAAGCCTGACTCGCTATTCCGCTTAGTAAGGAGATAGCTAAAAGTACTCTTAACATAAAACCCACCCCTCTCGATCCTTCGTTACGGCCCATGTTTCTTTTCGTATTCCTTAATCGCTTTCTTGAGTCTACCCGGCATACGCTTGCCGTAGTGTTGTCTAATGACGGGAATCACTGTTCGCTCTGCTCGTATCTCACGCTGCTCTGAGATCGGTCCAAGGATTTTGTCTATCTCCTTGACACGTGGGTGCGCCATGTAATCGTCGAGCGACATCTGCTTGGACAATGCCGTTTGTTCCTGCGCCAGTTTGTACTGTTGCTGGAAGGTTGCGCCCTGGCTGCGCAAGTCTTCCAGGTGTCCAAACTCGTGCGCGATCTTACCCACCGCCTTGGCCAGACCCTCCTCCACCGGGATAGCGCTTTGAATTGGATAAGTACTACTGGCCGGCGCCGAGCCACCTTCTAAATTGGAACCCAACACCATTGTGGCTGCCGTCATGTTACCGTTCGCATCGAACTCATAATCGCCAACTACCGCCGACTCATCATTCCGCGGCTTCAACGTGCCGGAGGAACGAACTGCGATAGTCAACGTAAAGTTTGGATCTTCTTCGTACTTCTTCCACAGAGCTGCCCCTTTTTCAGTAGCGAGAAAAGCTCTCTTGTTTCGCTCGTATTCGTCTGCATGTTCCGCGCTTAGATTCTTTGGCTCGTTGATTATTTCGCCGCTTGGGTCGATATAACGCAACGGATTATTGCGCGAATAAGCGTAAAGGTTTATTTGCTGCGGGTCAGCGGCCCGGTCATGCGCAATTATGACCGGATCGGTGGAGGTGAATCTCCCTTGCGTACTCGCAAAATATCTGGCCTCGAAGTAGTCGAGACCTGTTTCAAAATCACGTTCCTTGCCAGTGAACTGTTGTCGCACACCATCACCAGCCGCATAGCCCAATCCTGTTGTGCGCCCACCGGTGCCGGCCACCAATTCCTCGCCAAACGGCAAGTAGTCGTGTCGTTTCACCGTCGCGTAGCCGCCTGACTGATCGAAGATCATTCGCGGTGTTCCAAGATGATCAGCGATCAGCCAGTTCACTATCGCCCCGCCTCCCGCCGAACTGATCTTCAGTTCCCGAAACTTCATATTCGTCGTGTCATTCCAGAAGATCCGCGCCTCAACCGTCCCAAAGCACGGATTGTCGAAATCAACGGTGAACCACTGCCAAGTGTTGGCGGCGGTGAACTCGTTGCGCTTTATCTGTCGCTGTGCCAACACTACCGTTCCAAAACCCACCACCACATCCAACGTCGCCACCACATCCGTGCCGCTCGTGTTGTCTACCTGCAAAAGGAATTGTGCCTGATGACGTCCTTTCCCAAACGTGCTGTCGTATGGGCCATACGCCATGTGCTGCGCACCGTGGCTGCTCACGTAAGCCGCCCAGTCTGTTCCTTCCTGCTGGCCTGTGTTGTGACCCAGGCTGCCGCTCGTTGCCGACCATGTCTTCGTTCCGATATAACCAGCACCGCAACTCGCTCCCTTCGTCGTCACCAACAACTCCCCGTTGCGATAGCCATTCTCTTTGTTCGGACTCGACGCCGCGCCACTGGCCGGATACTCCGCCAGCAATTCTCCTTCAAACCCGTAGATATCCCACGTCTCCTGATTGTTGACCTTGCGCCGCGTCCGTTTCCCGTCTGCGTCATACGTGTAGTAACTCCAGCCGGCAAAGCCGTCCTGCGCCGCCGTCATCTTATTATCGGCGTCGTACAGCCGTGCGCCAAAGCTGCTGTAGCTGTCCGTTGTCAGGTTCCCGCTGTTGTCGTAACTCATCGTCCCTGGCTGCCCGCCGGGCACTCCCAACCGGTTAGTCGTCGTATCCACGGTGAACTGTTTGTTATTGATGCCGGTGCCCCATGAGGCCGGATTGATCGTGCGATTGCCCCAGCGATCGTAGGTGTACTGCTGGCTGCCCGTCTGCGTCGCCCCGTTCTGATGTTCACTCACCGCCGTCAAGCGATTTAACGCGTCGTAGCTGTAACGATCTTCCATGTAGAAGCTGTTGATGATCGTCTGGCTCATCAACACGTTCCCGTTGTTGTCCGCGCCACTGCCGCCGTGGATCCAGACCGTACTGTAGTGATTGACCAGCGCGCCAAGCTCGCCGCCCCACTCGTCATTCATGCTCGAGGCGCGAATATCGAACACCTGACCACGGATGTTGTACTTGTGTTTGCTGTACAAAGGCGCGTTAGTGCCAAACTGCTCCATACTCAGCGTGTTCCACTGGCTGTAGGTGATACCGGTGGCGTAGGTGCGCTGCACACCATCACCCAGATTGCCGCTAAAGCTGCTCGTGCGTCCCGCTGAATCGTAGCCATAGGACACGGTGCGTCCAGAAGGATAGGTTTGCGAGGTAACTCCGCCGGCCCGATTGTAGCCTCGCGAGATTTGATACGTTGGGCTCCACGTCCCATTCAGCTTCGACAACTGCCGTTGCACCGTAGGCCTGCCCATCGCGTCGTAGTTATCAATCGCGGTGTGCTCCACATTGCTGCCGGTGGAGATATCGCCGCCGGCATACGTGTACCAGAACCTCCCTTTGCCATTGATCGCGCCATCGTAGAAGCGCTTCACGTCCGGATTGATTGAGGCAGTGTCGGAGTAATCGGTGGTGGTGTTGCGGTTCAGCGCGTCGTAGACGTAGGTCGACACCACACCTCGCGCGTCGGTGCGCTGTGTAAGGTTGCTATTTTGGTCGTACTGGTAACCAATGGACCACGCACTGTTGCTGGTGAGCGGATCGCTTAGGCTCAAACTCGCATTGGTGCTCTGTTCCGGACTGCGGGAGCGAATCAAACGCTTCAGCGAATCGTACATAAAGAAGCGTTGCTGCGTGCCCTGTGTGACCTTGATCAGATTGTCCAGCACGTCATAGTTATAGGTCGTTTGATAGTTCACGCCATTGGGATCCTCGTAAACTTCGATTAAGCGTCCCAATGCATCCGTGACACTTCTCCGTTTCCGCCCGGCTGGATCAGTTACGGTCACGCTGTTACTGCTGTAACTCGAACTGGTTGTCGCATTGTCGGGCGAGACCACTGAAGTAACGCGACCTAAACTGTCAAACGAAGTGGTGGTCCATACGGCAGTTTGACTCTGCCATGGTCGATATGGATTTGAGGTTTTGCAGAGTCGAGCCAGCGCGTCGTATTGCTGCTCTACAACAATGTAGTTGTTGCCGCCTTCGTATTGCCGCGTCTCCTTTACCCGTCCCAGGCCATCGTAAACTGTTTTGCTAACCAGCACGTTGTCGCCAAAGTTGTCCTTATCGTTTGACGTAGTGATTATGCGATTCCCGTCGTCGTAACCATAAGTAGTTTGATTTGCCGCGCCGGTGCCCACGGCTCGCCTCACCTGCGTGACGCGATCCAGCGTATCGCCATAGTAAATGCTGGAAACCACTCCGTTAATATCTTCACTATCGACTGGCCGGCCCAGGTAGTAGTCAAACTGCGTATAGCCGATTTGCGTCAGCGCGTTGGTCACCTTTGTCGCAAACGCATAACTTACTTGCGCGGCCAACTCAGTCGCGCCGCTGTTTAACTGCGCGTTACCATCAGGCCCGCCATAGCGATCGTCAAAATCGATGTTCGTTGCATAACCGCGGCCGTCGATTTCTTTCACCCCATTGCCGGCAATGTCATATTGCTTGTACGCAGCCACCGACCCTGTGACTACGCCCGACGTGTTGAAGAAATGACTAGTCGTCGCGGTCGCATTCCCACGTGTGCCATAGCTGGTCGTAAACGACGCATCTAAGCCACTGATACTGCTCCGGTTGACGAGCCCCGCATGGTTAGCATCGGTGATGTAGTTGTCGTATTCGTGAGTGGTGCGGCTTCGCTCCACTCCGCCGCCGTCAAACATCTGTCGTTGCCTAACTAACGAACGCAGGTGAATGCTCGCAGTAGTCGCGTAGTTCGTGCCGTTCACAGGATTCGTGGTGAGGTAGTCTGTATGCGATCGTCTCACTAACGCGCCAGCCGCTCCGGTTCCAAAAGCGTATTCGTAAACGTCGGTGGGATTGTTATAAGAATCGTAAGTGAAGGTTTGCTTGCTGACCAGGTTTGCTGTGGCCGGCTCTATGGTTTGTACTGTCTGCGTAATGCGCGGATTGATCTGCGTTCCCGCTAAGGTACCGCCGTTGGCCCACGTGTGTGTCGTTCGTTTGAGGACTGTCGTGCCCGCGGTATTGTAATCCTCACTCTGCTTTTCGCGCCCGTTAATAGGGTCTGGAAGCGACAGCGGATTGTCGTCGAGGTGGCCCAATGGTCCATCGGCGAAAGTGTGCTTGGATTGCGCGACGACTGTTTGGTTGCCGTCAATGGAAAGATGTTTTAGCCAGGCAGAGCCATCTCCCGGTCCATACGGATTATCATGCCTTCCGAACGTCGTCAGACTGGCCAGTGCGCCACCGTCGCTGAGGTAACTTCGTCGCTCCAGGACGCGGCGGTAGATCTCCGAAGGCGCGACCACGCCGCTCGCGTAGCCGCTGGCGATGCCCGCTCCCCATTCGTAAGTGATAACCCCTCCGGTTGGAAGTATGACTTTCGCAAGCTCGCCGTAACTGTTGTAGTAAAGCTGATAACTACGGGTGTCGGGCAGGATCACCGTCGCTAAGACCCGCGGATTGTGATTGGTCGTGGTGGAACCACTCAACTCCGGAAATAGTCCGTTCCCGCCACCGTAAGTCTTCAGACTGTGTCCCGGCGCCAGCGCCAATCCAAGATCTTTGCCAACCACCCAGATCGTGCGCCAGTTACCGCCTGAACCTTTGAACCTGATGCGGTCGCAAGTGCCGCATTGCGGATCACTCACTTCGTAATCAAACAGCACCTGCCGGTTCATCGAATCCGTCGCGCTCAAAACTCGGTTGTAAAAGGTCTGATAGGTGAAGGTTATTTTGTTGCCATTCCGATCGCGCATCCATTCCACTTTCCCCTCAACGATTCGATAGCGTGTGCCATCTCGCAAACTGAGGTAGCCGCTGGGATAAATCATCCAGGGAATAGTGGTTGAGAATAAGACATCCTTGATGGGCTGGTCCGAGACGAAGGTTGCCGCCGTACCGTCCCGCGTAACGAACGTCGTGCCGCGCGAGGTGCCGGCGTACTGGTCATAACTGTACGGCCCGCAATGGCTCAATGCAGGTCTACCGCCATACACCTGATCGATCAATTCGTATTCAGTTTTGTCTGGCATCGTGAACGTCAGCCGCGTAGTGCCATCTACGTATGAAGTGTAGTCGAAGCAGCCTTCACTGGTCTGTCGTCCTTGCAGCCTTCCTGGACTATACCCAGGAGATGAAGACCACCAGTTGTATATGGGAATGACTGTCCAGGGATCTAATCGCTCTGCGGTCCAACGTTGTTCGATGGGAAGTGTGATCGGGTAGCCTACTTCGCCACGCCCGCCTACTCTCATCACCGGCAGGCTGAAGTTGAGGTGTCCACTGAACAGGTTTACGTTATCGAAACCTCCCAATGAGTATGTTCCAGCGGGTGCGCCCGGCGCCTGGCCCGGGGGCGTTGTCGCGTCCGTTGCGCTTTGTCCGAAAACGCTGAAGGCCAATAGAAGGATGAGAAAGCAGGCTTTGCTGAGGTAGCGACACGAAGCAGTAGTGAACGACATAATCCACACTCCTTATCCGTATGATCCGTTTGCCGTGAAGTTATGGTTCTACGGTGATCCGGCACGTCCACTCCGGATGGTTAGCTTCCCGCAGGACGTAAGTACCCGGAGGCAAAGTGAGCTTTTCCCGCCATTTCCGCTTATGTTTTGTGACGCCTACGCCATTGAGTCGTGGTCCGGATTCCTGATTTAATGAGACATCGATATCGCTGAGTTCGCTATGGTTATCGACTGCCAGAAAGAACGGACCCGGACGCCGGTTGATTTCTTTAGGTTCAAATCCCCAAGGTCGTACCGTCACAATTTCAACTTCGATATTTCCGGGTTGACTGGAGGAGTTGTTGGAAACTGAGGGTGAGATTACGCTGCCAATCCAACCTCGCGCGGTTACGATCGCAGCGACTGCGATCACGATCACAAGCGCAAAAATCCACTTACCCCATTTGTCGCGAAGGATCGAGCTAAATCGCCACATAGGAATACTCCTTCTGTAACACGATGAAGAGGTTAACTAGTTGTGTTCTTAGCAGACTGGACGACACGGCCAGCCTGTCTCTTCTAGAGATGGGCTAACGCCTCAGGAAAGAGAGTAGTTTGATTGATCGTAAGACGACCGTGCTAAGGGATCGTCCTAAAGAACTGTGGGGAGTTAACGCGCGGCAATTTACTCCTACTCTGGTTTGGTGTCAATTTATTTTTTGACACATTTATTTTGATACTTGTAAACCCAAAGTAGAAATGTCACCTACTTGCGCAGGATGCAAACTTCACCGCGAGTTCTCGGGCCAGTTCGCTGAACCGAAAAGGATAACCACGAGAGCATGCGTAGCCTGTAACTATTGGAAACGACATAACCGCAGCCAGGAATGCGAGCCGGAGAACCAATTGGTCTGTCTTAGATACCTCGCGGAAAACTAGGTTTCTCGAAGACGGGAATCGACATCGAGTTGGTCCGGGCTATTCACCTACGACTCTAGTTTTGTTCATGCAAATATTCTTTTCGCTCTGCGGATGATAGCTCTCTTGTTACGCGACGCTTCACCACCTGCAAAAGATCCTCGATGGGTGCAAATTTTTCCCAAGGGTAAATCCGCGCGCCGTCACCGCTTGCTACGATTACGAAGTTACCATCAGGGCTGAACCTCGCATCTGTTGTAACACTTTGGGGACCCGTGAGAATTGCAGGCTGTTTGGAACGTTCCGGGCTATTCCACTCCCATGCTCGTGCATAATTACCTTCACCGGTAGTAACGATAATTCTTCCGTCCGGACTAAATACTGCGGAGGTAATACCCTTTTCTGCTTTCTCGAGCATCACCAGGTTCTTACCTGACGCGAGATCCCAGATGCGGACGGAGCCATCGAGGCTCGTCGTCAGTAAAAACTTGCTGTCGTTGCTGATATCGATCTTTCTCACACCTGCTGTGTGTCCTGTAAGCTCCGCTAGAGTCTTACCAGTAGTGGGATCCCACACTCTCGCTGAACTGTCATCGCTCGCGGTTACTAAGTATTTACCGTCGGCGCTAAAAGCAATGCTCACCACTGCGCCTTTATGTCCGGTTAAGACGGCGGTGTTGTTTCCACTACTGACTTCCCAAATCCGGGCAGTATTGTCACCGCTTCCGGTTGCAACGTACTTGCTATCCGGGCTGAATGCGGCACACCATACGAGTTCATCTTTGCTATGCCCGACCAGGGTCTTGGTCGCAGTACCGCTTGTCTCCCAAAGTCGCACGATGCCGGATTCCTGCGTAACTACAACGTAATTTCTATTAGGACTAAACAGCGCGGCCTGGGCGGTACGACTCCGCAGAGAAGTAATCATCGCTCCAGTAAATGGATTCAGAACAACAACCTCCTCCGGCTCGATGCCAAGCACGAGATCCCCTTGTGGTGTGAATGAAGGGTTCTTAAATCCAGCACTGGATATGTCTGTAATTTTCCTGGAGGTATAGGTATCCCAAATCTGTACGCCGGATTCATAAGCCGCTGTCGCTATATATCTCCCATTGGGGCTGTAGCGAACACTGTCGAGACTTCCGGTTAATAAAGTGCGAAAATCGGAATCGATCGGTATTCTCCAGACACGAGCGTCGGAGTCGCCGCTCCCAGTTGATACATAACGCCCGTCGCGACTGAATGCTATTGCCTGAATAAAATTCTTATGGCCTTTTAATTCAGCAATAATCTGGCCCGAATTGGCATCCCAGATTATGGCAACACCATCGTCTCCTCCTGTAAGTACAAGCTTTCCGTCTGGGCTGAATGCGACGCGATGTACGCCGTCCCTGGTATCCCTGTTATGTCCTTTCAGAATTACCGGAAGAGCAGTCGGCGCGGACCAATTCCAGATATGAGCGAGTCCATCCTTGCTCGCAGTGGCAACTAAATTTCCGTCTGGGCTAAATGTGGCATCATAAACACTGCCACCGTGAGCTAATTCAGTCAGCCTTCGGCCTGACTCCGCGTCCCACACGCGCGCTCTTCCATCCTGGCTACCTGTCACTATGTATCTGCTGTCAAGGCTAAAAGCGGCAATGTAAACCACACTGTTCTGTTCATGTGCCAACTTGTGTTTCAAGGCGCCCGTTTGCGCATCCCAAACACGCCCAAAGTCATCCCGGCTGGATGTGACTATCAGCTTACCGTTTGGACTGTAACTGATACCATTCACATTATGATCTCGACCAAGATAGTCGGGTCCTTCAACCATGGAGCGGATAAGTGATCCAGTCAACGGATCCCAAATGCGCAGATAACCGTCCAGGCTTGCAGTGGCGACTTGCGTTCCGTCAGGGCTGAAGGCCGCGTCGTTTACCCGATCTTGATGTGGCTTTAAGACACTGACCTTTTTCCCTGTTGCGTCCCAGACTATCGCGGTCTGATCCTCACTCGCAGTAACAATAAGTTTGCCGTTCTTGCTGAATCTTGCGTTCCATATTCCATTAGTGTGGTCCTTGAGTTCCACATATTTGTCTGTAGTGAGATCCCACACACGAGCTTTGCCATCTCCACTTGCAGTCAGTAGCGATTTACCATCCGGACCGAATTCTACGGAGTTAATCGATTCGACATGCCCTTTCAATAGTCTTTCCAGGTTGAAACGCACAAGTGAAGAACGCAGAGCCTCATCACCCTGCACAGTTGGCGCAGAATTTAGGGCTTCCTGCGCCAAAAGCAGGGCCAGTTCCGGATCTATTCCTTTTGACACCGAATGGGCCGCTAATTCACGAGAAAAGGCGATGCTCTGCTGTTTTTGGGCTTCTGATCTCAGCGAATAAGCATAGAGCATGAGCGAGATCATGACCGCAAGCAGCAACAAAACGCCCGCCAAAACGAATCTCAAGTTTCGAACTCGCGTACGTTCAGACTCTAATTTTTCAACATTGGCCTTAGCCTCCTTCTTCTGCATGAAACGTGTGCGCCAATCCAGAATTGCAGGTGCAAGCGCATCGTGCCTGATTTCATATCTTGGCTCATTGGGACGATCCGGCGGTGGCTCTACAGTTGTTAGGAGTCGAACGCCATCGCCCGAAAGTCTTTTCAAGACCTCAGTCAAATTCGCTTCCTGCAAACCGGCCAACTTCGCAAGGTCGTAAGGGAGATATGCGATCTTAGTCGCGGAAGGAGTGACTAAATAATGGAAGATGCCAGACGCGACCTCTTGTTCTTCGACTGATAATTGCTTCATCACGGCGTCAACGTGTGTTTTAACGATATTCCTTGCGCCGTCCAGTTTCCTAAGGGTGCTCAGTCGCAAGACATCGGATTGAAAGAATCGCTCTTGCTCCCAGAGACGGGACATTACCAATTGAAGATATGGCGTTTCTATCAGGGCGCCATCAGATGCGTCCTTTGCTTGCGTAGGAACCACTCCCTTGCCAGAATCGCCGAGACTAACTTTATTTATTTTCACTTCATCGAGAACGGCCTCGACCAATTCAGCCTCGATTTCCTTTTCCGTGCCGAATTCCAGGTTGTATTTCTTTATGGGTTCCTTTATCGCGTCCGCCGCCGCTTTTTTATTGAGGTGCCTTATGCGTAATGAGTTGTCGAAGAGATAACTTATGTGACCCTTGAAACGATCAAGACTAGCTAGATAGTCTTCACGCAACGAGAGCAAAAAATTCACAGCGAGCTTCTTTTGATTGAGGATTTCAGGAAGTTCGTCCGCAAAGGATCTCTCATTTTGATTCTGAGGATATAGGAAAAATTCTTCAAACTGATCGAGGATGATCAGTATGGTTAACTTCGCCGACGGCTGATCAAGCAGAGGGCTTGTCAGATCGTCGAGTGTTTCCTTTAACGACTTCCGCTCGTCGAGAGGTTTTATGCTCCTTCCATTAAACGAGCGACTAACAGCGGCATGAACGACCTTCCTTAAACCCGCTACGGGATCTTCACTCCATGAATTGTAGAGTGCTACTACATGCTTTACGACACGGTCTCTTCCGATCTGTTTTGCTGAGAGTTCATTGAGGTGACTAACGACTCCAGCCTGCAAAACGGAACTTTTACCAACACCACTCGGCCCGTAGAAAAGCGTCAACCGCGAAGCCATCAGGTTGGCTATGATGAGCGTTCGCTCTCGTTCCCGACCAAAAAAATAAGGGGCTTGTTCCTCGGTATACGGCGTCAAGCCCACGAATGGACTTGAAGCGGTTGGCAGAGGAGCGGGTTCTTTATTTAATCGGAGCAATTGCATCTCCGTTCCTCAGCAAGTGAGAGACTTGTTCTCGAAGTACGGTCATATAACGTTCCAGCTGCACACGCTTAAAATCAACATCGCGACTTTCCCAAAACTTCTCATCCTGCTCTTCAGCTCGATCCAAAATTGCCCACGAGTTCGCTCCAAACGGTCGACCTGCAAGAATTCGATGCAAAATGACGCGCAGGTTCCAATCACTCAAGCTGTAACCCAGGAATAAGAAACTGCTTTGCCGCATCTTCGCGGCCAACATGCTTGGTAAAGGATTCGAGGGATCAATCCGAGCCATATATTCGATGTAATCGTCCTCTGTAATGACAAAGCTTGAGCGTGCCCAACTCGTGCGATTTATTGCTCCATGGATCTTGAGAATAATGGTGCGGTCAACCCTCATGTTCTCGTCGATGGGAAGTTGATCATAAGAGTTTGAGTCAATGATAGGTGTCTGGACTCCTTTATGTGAGACGTGCACGAATTTTCCGCGCTGGTCTTTTTCTGCAACCGCCACGTAATAGACAACGTCAAAAGGTTCTCCGAATCGCGTAAATGCTCTCTCTAAAACATCGTCGTAGTTTGTAGTGACAATAATTTGATAAGAATTCGGGTAACCTTTTCGGCGCAACCAGCGTGGGAGTTTCGCCAGAAATTCATGCACGCTCGTAAACGGGTAATCGGCACTAAAGATCTTGTGGAGGTGACGATAGAGACCGCTATTCCTCTGTTTAAAATGCACGTACCACGAAACGCGAAGAAGATTATCGATATCCGGCCAGGGGTATTTGATGCGCTCCGCCAACTCTCTGGCCAACTCTTTGCCGCTAGGCAGGTAACTACCAAGCTTGTAGCCCTGGCCCTCCGGACGATCGCACAGGTTCACACCTGCCCCAAGAAAAGGAATCACCTGCCCATCGGCCAAGTCTTCGATAACTCTCTGGCAGTGTTGGTTTAGCTCTTCCGTTGACTCGTCTGGCACTGAGAGATGTTCACCCATAGAACTCTTGTATTGCGGGCTGGAAGTGGATCCTAATCCAATTCCTTAGGACCGATTGACAAGTATTGATTGAGAGGATACGAACTGCTATTCAACCGCATTCTAAATGCGTCGCGTACTGAGAGCAACCTAATTCCTGGAGTTTTCTGCGTCAGAACGAGGAGCCCTCTGACCAACGAAGGAGAAGATGGTGCACCCGGCATGATTCGAACATGCGACCCCCTGATTCGTAGTCAGGTACTCTATCCAACTGAGCTACGGGTGCGAAGAACGTAATAGTAAATGCTCAGGGCGAATATGTAAAATCCGCCCGCTTAGCGGGCGAAATAGCCCGGTTTGGTGCGCGCTGTCAGGTCTGAATTCGTGACTTCTACCTTTATTTCGTGCCATTTGCCACGTGGACGGTCGCCTTTTGCCTGGTAGGCGACTGTATAGAGCGTGCGTAAATTGGCGGCGACTTCGCGGTAGAGCTGAGCCATATATTCCAACCTGTTGATCTCGTTCAAGCGTCCACCCGTGCGATCGGCCAGTGATTGCAAACGCGCGCGCGCGGCCGCATAGATCCCGACGATGTTGGGTGTCTGTAGAGGCAGCCGTTTCGGATCGCCCGAAGGCAAGGCCAATGGATAAATCGTGACCCCCAACCGATCGGCCGAGGTCAACACGTTATTCAGATCGGTGCTTGAGTGTGGTTGGATCGTCGCCAGCGCTTCTTCGTCAGTTTGTGCTTTCGATAATGTGGCGCGATCGGTATTTCGAAGATGAGTGTCGAGACCATCCGTCAACACAACGATTGCTTTACGTCGCTGTCCTTCCTTCTCCAACTCTCTCAACGCATATTTCAACGCCTCGTAAAAATGCGTCTCACCGGCGCCGCTCGCAATCTCGATCGCATAAGCGGTTTTCCGACGATCGGTGGAAAATCCGCTTAACGATTTAACGTTCTTGTTGAACTGAATGACTGCAATGCGATCATCAGGCGCAAGCGCGTCGAGGAATCGCTGGCTTGCGAGTTTCAACTGTTGACGAAAGTTGACGGTCGAGCCCGACATGTCGAGCATCAACACGAGACTGAAAGGCGCATTAACCGGCTCGAAGTGTTGGATCGCCTGCTTGATGCCGTCTTCATAAACAGCGAAGTCGTTTCTGGTTAGTGACGTGATGGGGCGGCCTTGCCTGTCAACCACGCCGATATTCAATTGCACCAGCGAGGTTTCGGTTCTGATGACGTCATCCTCCTGGGCGTGGACTGGAGGCGCCGCGACGATCGCCAGAACTGCGAAAAACAGGATTTTAAGACCGGATTTCTGGAATTGCATGGGTAATCGGCCTGCAAAGTATGCCCGCCGCCGGATAGATTTTCAAACGCGCTGATTTCGGACGCGGGAGCAATGGATTCGGTTGCTTGAAAGAGATCACCTATAATGCGTGGACTTTGTCGTTCCTCACGAATTACCGTCCAAACTTCTGTTCCGATTGTGGCGAGAGGATCGTGCGTCTGCGCTGGCACACATGGACCAGTCGCAGATTCTGCGACAAGTGTTCCCCGGGGTTTCGTAGAGCACATTTGCTGCAACGTGCTTGTGTGACGGCTGGAGTTCTGCTGCTCGGAATATTGATCGGCCGTGGCTGGCGAAGTGAGCGACCACCACTCGTGATCCAACGCACCGCCAACGTCTCTCCGCAAGGTGAGACGTCCGCTCAGCCATCAATCACGGTGGAACAGACGTATCAATGCGGCGCGCGAACAAAGAAAGGAACGCCTTGTTCGCGACGCGTGCATGGTCCAGTGCGGTGCTGGCAGCACAAAGGTGCGAAGGCGATGTTGCCGTTGGAGAAGCTACTCATCAAGGAGTAACATGAACATGAATTAGGAGGACCGCGATGCAAGCTTTGGAAACTGAAACAACTATCGAGGTCAATTTCTCACCTCTCACGCGCCGCTACACTCTCGAAGAGTTTTGGGCACTGCCCGAACCAGAGGACCGTGCGTACTATGAGCTCATTGGAGGATATCTTTTTATGGTTCCGCCGCCAAACCCGCCTCACGGGTCTGTCGCCTCACGCATGAACAGATCATTGATGGCGTTCTTACTTTCAAACAACATTGAAGGTGATGTGTACTTCCCGCACGAAGCTGTCTGGCTTCGGGCCGAAGGTTCAACTTATCTCGAGCCTGACATGATGTACGTCTCAAAAGAATTGGGCCAGAAGATGGGTGACAAACGCAAATCCGCAGACATCGTCTTCGAGTTCCTGTCACGCAGCACCAAGATCTACGATCAGACGATAAAGGCCGACACTTACCTAGCGTTAGGAGTTCGTGAGTTGTGGCTCGTGGACCCTTGGAATGCGATTATCGAAGTGCGTTACGCGAGTAAAAAAGGCGAGATACGGGTATGGAAATCTATCAAATACTCACACGGGCATGTTGCTAAATCGCGCGTGCTAGAGGGGTACGAAGTTTCTGTCGACGAACTATTCGCAGAAATTATTTAGACAGGATTTAAAAGATGAACAGGATTTGCAGGATGTTTTGTCAATCCTGCAAATCCTGTCCATCTTTGTGGAGCAAACTGATTAGTTGTTGCCCTGCTCAGTCGCCTTCGACGTCCGGCGACTATCGATCGTCTTCACCGGCGGAGCAGGCTTCGGTGGAAGTTTCACTGGTGATTTCAGCTTCGCCATCACTTCCGCAATCGCCCGTTCGAGTTGTGGATCTTTGCCGGCGATTACTGACGGTGGATCGTTATCAACCTCAATATCCGGATCCACACCGTAGCCTTCAATAATCCACTCGCCTGCTTTACTCGCAAAGCCCGACTCAGGAACGTTAACCACACCGCCATCGATCAACTGTCCGCGGTTTGTGATACCAACAACACCGCCCCACGAACGTTTGCCGATCAATGGTCCAAGTCCTGCTTCGCGGAACATCGCCGGGAAGATGTCGCCGTCCGACGCCGAATTCTCGTCCAGCAGCGCCACCATTGGACCAATGAAGACGCCGTCCGGATAAGTGCTGGCGTCGTCGTTAGTGCGTGAATAGTTGAGCGCGAGAACTTTTCTTCGCAGACGCTCAATCAACATTCGCGAAACGTTACCACCGCCATTTGCACGCACGTCTACGACCAGCGCTTCCTTCTTAAGTTGCGGATAGTACCACTTGATGAACTCGCGAATGCCGTTGGCGCCCATGTCTGGAACGTGCAGATAACCAACGCGCCCATTCGTCGCCTTGCTGACCTTGTCGCGATTGTGAGCGACCCAATCCATATAGATCAGGTTCTGTTCGTCGGTAATCGGACGATAAGAAACTGTCCGCGCTCCCTGCATCGACGGCGTTTTGTTAATTGTGAGCTGGACCGGATTATCGGCCTTGTTGCGAAGCAGCCGATAAGGATCATCAGTGGCCTTCAACTCTTCACCATCGATAGCCAGCACATAATCACCAACACTTGCATTCACGCCGACTTCAGTTAACGGCGACCGGTAAATGTCTTCTGAGTTGTCGCCTCCAAAGATCTTCGCGATGCGATAACGACCGGCCTGCTGGTCCAACTCGAAGCGCGCACCCGCCAATCCGGAACGCGGACGAGGAGGAATCTGGAAATCACCGCCATCGATGTAAGCGTGTTGCACCGTGAGCTCAGCGATCATTTCGCTGATCACGTAGTTTAGATCCGAACGATGGGCCACATACTTGAGCATCGGCTTGTACTGGTCTCGCAGCGCAGCCCAGTCGTAACCGTGCATGTTCGACACGTAGAACCAATCGCGATAACGACGCCAAACTTCATTGAAGATCTGGTTCCACTCTTCAACCGGCACGCGATCGACATACATCCCCGTAGTCGCCACTGCCTTGCGCGATCGTTCCCCCAGCGGTGTGGCATCGTAGAGGTTGTAACCAGGTCCCTGTCCTACCATGATCTTCGAGCCATCGTCCGAAAGAGCGTAGCCACGAATATCGTCAACCAGGTTCGTTTCCTTGCGATCCTTTATTGAATAGATCTTCAACGAAGGAGTGCGATCACCCTGGCGACCGTAATAACCAGCGCCACCGGTCACGTAAAGCAAGTGACCTGTTTTAACTGACAATCCGAAGTAGTTGTCAGCACCAAGCGGCACACGAGCAACGCGATTCGAGATACCGTCGAAGTCGATGTTCATCGTCGCCGGCGGTTTCGGTGCGGCGTCAGGCTTTGCTTCCGCAGGCTTGGCCTCCGCAGGAGCAGCACCTTCGGCAGGTTTCTCGGCGGGTGAACCTGCCGGTTTCGGCGCATCATCCGTCTTTGAAACCGTTACCTCATCGCTCTCCGGCGGAAAGGGATGCTTGACGTCTTTGCGCAACGCCATCGCATAGATGTAAGTCGGACGATTGGTTGCGTAGTTAAACTCGATGTTAGAAAGCTGAGGCGCAAATTCTCTGTCACTGAAAAAGTAGAGATAGTTACCCGACGGATCCCACGCGGGATTGTAGGAGTTAAAGAAATCATCCGTGACCCGTTTGGTTTGACTGTCGTTCGCACTCCAGACAAACACTGACGCAAACTGATTCTGATTCGGCATCGTGAACGCGAGGAAGTTTCCACGCGGCGACCACGTGTAGTCACGAATCTGACCGCGATACGAATCCGCTACCTGAACGATCTTGCGATCCGCGAGCGTGAGAACATAAAGCTTGCCGTCCTTGTCGCTGAATGCGAGTCGCTTGCCGTCAGGCGCCCAGTCCGGCTGATAACGCATCGCGGTGCCACCATTCGTGATCTGCTCGGCAGGTTTTGAACCGTCCTGCGGAATTAGATAAATCTCTTCTTCACCGCTCTTGTCGGAGACAAACGCGATCTGCGAACCATCAGGCGACCAACTGGGCCACTTGTCGTGCGCGCCCGATGAATCAGTTAGATTTCGAGTCGGGCCTTTTTCGATCGGAGCCGTGAAGATGTCGCCACGAGCCGCGAATAAAGCGCGCTCGCCTTTGGGGCTAAGACCCCACGATTCAATCAAATTCGACGCCGACACGCGACTCGGCCGGCTCCAATTGCCTTCGGCAGGAACATTGATCGAGATCGGCGCGCTCTTTTTGCTGCGAGCGTCCATCACGACAAGTTCGCCGTCCATCTCGTAAACAATCTGGCCTTCGTTGTCTGAACTGGGCCAGCGCACGTCCCATGAGCGACTGGTTGTGACTTGCGTTGTTCGGCCACTCGGTACGTTGTAGGCGTAAAGATTGAAGTGCCCATCGCGATCCGAGTTGAAGAAGATCGTGTCGCCAATCCACATCGCATCGCGAGTTGGTCTCGGGCCTTCGGTAATACGCTTGGTAGCGGTGCTGCTCAGGTTGAAGATGAAGAGCTGGTTTGCCTGACCACCGCCATAACGCTTTTCCGAACGGAAGTCGCGTGACTGCGGCGAGTAAACGATCTCATCGCCGTTTGGCGAAAGGTCTCCGGAACCGGCTGTCGGCATCGGCATCGCAGTCGCGGCGCCACCATCGATCGAAACTGTGTACAGACGCGCGATCGGAAGTGACCATGAATCTCGCAGTGAACGAAAGATGATGCGCTTGCTGTCCTTCGTCCAACCAAATACCTGATTGTCCCAACCCCAGCGCGGCGCGAGTGGTCCGCGTGCCGGATAAAACGTCAGTTGGCGCGGCTCGCCACCGGAAGTGGGGACGACGTAGATCTGTTCGTCACCGTCGTACTGCCCGGTGAAGGCGACCCACTTCCCGTCAGGGGAAAACTTTCCAAACACTTCGACACCTGGGTGCGAGGTCAAACGGACGGCGGAACCGCCGCTGGAAGGCGCCGTCCAAAGGTCACCGGCGTAAGTAAACACGACGCGATCGGCCCGAATATCGGGAAATCGCAGGAGTTTTGTTTGTGAATAAGCTGAGGTGGTGAAAAGCAGAAAAATGCCAGCGAGGCCTAAAAGACTCTTAGTAAACAAAGGGAATCCTCCTTAAACCGCGGATTACACGGATCACTTCCGATTTTTGAATGCGTCATTCAGTTCTGTGTGCCTACTGGTTAACACCACCGAACGGCCATCTATTAACAAATATCGTATGCGGGTACGAATTTCGAGCAAATCGCCGTCGGTAACGACCAAATTGGCCATCTTGCCGACCTCGATCGACCCTAAACGATCCGCCACGTTCAGTATTTGAGCAGGATAGAGCGTGACTGCCTTCACTGCATCGGCCTTCGACAGCCCGAAAGCCGCTGCCATTCCGGCGTATTGCGCCAGATTTCGCACTTCCGGACCGGCATCACCAGTGGAAATGCAGAAACGCACGCCGGCCTGCTGAAGTTTCGCCGCATTTTCGTAAAGTGAGTCGTAAGCGTCATCCTCGCGTTGCGGCAGGGAGAAAATGCCCGTCAGAATTACGGGCACATTCTTCTCTTTCAGAAGGTTAACCAGCTTCCACGCGTCGTTGCCGCCGAGAATGATTGGTTTCAATTTCATCTCATCGGCAAAACGCAGCGCCCCACGAATCTCAGCCTCACGGTCAGCACGGAAAATCACAGGCTGTTCGCCACGAACGTAAGGAACGAGCGGTTCGAGAACGACGTTGCGATCCGGACGCGGCAATGACTTGTCTTTTACATATGCGTCCTGCGCTCGGCCGTATGCTTCGGCGTCGCGCAGCATTTTGCGAATCTGTTCGACCTGACGCTCGTTTGCGGTCAACGTGTCGGCAAGATTCGCAGGTTGTTGAAATCCACCAAAGCCGCCACCGCCGCCGCCGATGCGTGGATAGTTGATGACGAGTGCGACCTGTGGAACTACCGCCATCTCTTTCGGCGCAGTGCCGAGCAGGTTGATCAGCGTTGCCTGACCGGAAATCAGGCCGCCCGTCGGCGCCGTTAGTGTGCTGGTGATACCTTCAACACGAGTGACGGCGATGTGTGCGCTGTGCGGATTGACGGCGATGATTGCCTTTGCGTTTGGGTTCAGGTCACCGACTTCGGATAGATCGACGGTGCCATTCGCGCCTTGTGGAACTTCAACGAGGCCCATGTTTGTGCCGGCGTCGATCATGCCTGGGTAAACCGCTAAACCAGTGCCGTCGATCGTTTGCGCACCGGGAGGAACTGAGACATTCGCGCCGACGGCTTCGATCTTTCCGTCACGAATCACAACCGTGCCACTCTCGATGTCCGGGCCACTGACAGTGACGATCTTCGCATTGCGAATTGCGATCGTGACTCGTGGCGGGATCACGCCATCCTGGGCCGTTGGATTGCCGATTTGTTGCGCGGCGACGGAGCCCGTTAAAAGAAGTAGTGCAATCAAAGTTCTCATCTGACTCTCCAGGTCTTCTCACGCAAAGTCGCAAAGACGCGGAACCATTTCTCTTTGCAACTTTGCGTCTTTGCGTGAGAAATTTTTATGGCTTCTCGATCTCAATATCATCGCCTTCGTGCTTGCTCGGACGACGACGAGGAGTTTGCGGCGATGGTCCTTGAGTTCGCGGGCGATTCGGCTCAGCTTGCTCAAGCGCGGCACGTTCCTTTGCAAGTTCCGGTCGACGCGCAAGATCCTTTTCGCGATCGAAGAAAACTTCACCGTCGACGAACGTGGTATCAACTCGCGAATAGACACTGAACGGATGTCCGTTCCAGATCGCGAGGTCAGCATCTTTGCCGACGTCGATCGATCCAACACGCTCCTGAATACCAAGTTGAATCGCTGGATTGAGTGTCACAAGCTTGAGCGCCTGCTCTTCAGTCAGATCACCCCAATGCATTGCTTTGGCGGCTTCGATATTCAACCGGCGCGCTCTTTCATCGGAGTCGGAATTCATCGAAACAACAACACCCGCGCGCGTCATGATTGCAGCGTTGTAGGGAATCGCGTCGTAAGCCTCGATCTTGTAGGCCCATGAGTCGGCGAAGATCGAGGCGCCGGCGCCGTGTGCGGCGATCTCTTTTGCGACTTTGTAGCCCTCGAGCACGTGCTGGAACGTTTTGATCTTGAAACCAAACTCATCAGCAAGACTGATTAGCATCAGAATTTCACTCGCGATGTAACAGTGCGCGTGAACGTAACGTTTGCCTTCGAGAATCTCGACGAGGGGTTCGAGTTGGAGATCTCTGCGCGGCGGAATCAGGTTCTTGTCTTTCTTCGAGGCTTCGCGATATTCATCCCACGTGCGCTTGTAATCGCGCGCGCGTGTGAACGCATCGCGAATCACTTCCTCGACGCCCATGCGCGTGTTTGGATAACGCCGCGTGACGCCCGGCTGATTCGGCGAGCTCGAGCGCTTCACGTTCTCGCCGAGCGCGAATTTGATCCCCGGCATCGCTCCTGGAAACAAAAACTCGCTGGCTGGACGTCCATGCTTGATCTTCACAACTGTGTTCAATCCACCAATCGGATTCGCCGAACCGTGCAACAGGTTCAGAGTCGTCACACCGCCTGCAAGCTCACGATAGAGATCAGCGTCGGTCGGATTCAGCATGTCTTCCGTTCGCACCATCGACGTGACGGCGAGCGTGCCTTCGTTGATCGTGTCGAGCATCGAGTGTGAGTGGGCATCGATGATGCCAGGCATGATGTATTTGCCTGTGCCATCGATCACGCGCGCGTTGGCAGACGCGTTGAGACTCTTGCCGATGGCGGCGATCTTGCCGTTGCGCAAGAGCACGTCAGTGTTTTGCAGCGTGCCGTGCGTGACGGTGAGCACTGTCGCGTTGCGAATCAGCGTCTCGGGCGCGGCTGGTCGCTGCGCGCGTGCGGCGTTGATCGGCAAGGTTGTGACGATTAATAGAAAGAGGAGTTCAGTAATGACTCGTTTCATATTTGCCTCTTAGTTGGTTTATGCGCCACCTTGGAGTGCGCCAACTTGTTGGCGCTTTGTTATCGCGCCCATTGCACACAAGAGTCTGTACCAAAGCGCCAACAAGTTGGCGCACTCCAAGGTGGCGCTCATTCAATTCGGTTGTCCTGAGCGCGTGGCTGTGAATGTTCCGGGTGCTGAACCGACAATCGTAACGTTGCCGCGGATTTCGTTATTCGCTAGCCTGCCGGTGAAGGTTGCTTCCTTCGTTTGTCCTTCAACATTCACCGAAACCGTGAACCGCACCTCACCCGTGTTCGACGCCGATGCATTCGAAATCTCACCCGCACCGAGTGGTCCAGAGATCGAGCCACTCAAGCGCTCACCTTCCTGCTGCAAAGTCAACGTAATCGACCTATCAGCCTGGCCCTCGAGTTTGACGTTGACTGTCCACGTTCCATTCAAGCTGGTGCGACCCGTGCCAGGACCACCACCCGCAGCCGCCGGTCTGAGATCAACGGGCCGGCCATCGATGAATACATGAGTCACGCGACTGTTGCGGTCAAACATGTCTCCACGTGTCACGGTCAAGTTCGCGATCTTGCCAACTTCGATCGATCCGAGTTGATCCTGAGCACCAAGGATCTGAGACGGCCAAATCGTGAACGCACGCACAGCATCCGCGACTTGAAGTCCGTTCTCAATCGTAGTTCTCGCATTGCTTATCAGCTCCGAGATGTTGTTCATCGAGCCTGACTGAAACGCAAAGCGAACGCCCGCCTTCGCGAGCTTGCCTGCTGTCTGTTGTGCTTCGACGCGGTCACGCAGTACACGCAACGGCTCGGGATCAGCTTCGGGAAGTGCCGCAGTTGCGCGTCTAGGAAGATTGAGCGAAAGCAGCACGGGCACGTTCTGTTTCGCCAGGCGACCGGCAACTCGATCAGACTCGCGACCACCGGCAATGATCAATTTGAGTTTGAACTCAGCGCCAAGATCCAAAGCGCGCGATATCTCGCGTTCGCTATTGGCGAGCATCACCACCGGCATTCGCCCCTCAATCACGGGAATCAGCGCCGCGAGCGAGCGATCAGTTTCCGGACGTCGCGTTCCGCGCGGCGCACGCTCGTAAATCTGAAGTGAGTCGCGATAGCGCTGCGCGTCAAGCATCATCTGCCGCAAAGTTGAGAACACACCAAGGAGCGATCCCGGATACTGGCCGGTACGCAGCGGAGTGAAACCGACATGCATGGCGACCGGCGAACGCACGATCATTTGCTGCGGAGTTTCTCCGGCGAGATTGATCAGGGCCGACTGACCCATCCAGATACCTGAACGCGGCGACGTCAACGCCGTCGTGATTCCGATGTTGCGCGACGACTCGATCTCGTTGCCACCGGGACGGATCACATCTTCAACCATCACTTCCGGCTGCAATCCGACCGGTTGCGTTGAATTTGGACCAGCCGCGGGTCGCTGCTGCTGTTGCAGCAAAAAGAACCCGCCGCCACCGCCGCCGCCCGGAGAAGGCGAAGGCGCAGCTTCGGGTAACGCAAGATTCGTGTATGAATCGATGAGACCCGGATAAACGGTCAGGCCGGTGCCGTCGATAACGCGCGCATCCGACGGGGCGGTAACGTTAGCTCCGGCAGCGGCAATCAGGCCGTTACGAATCACAACGGTGCCACGGTCGATCACCGGTCCAGATACGGTGACGATGCGTGTGTTTGTGATCGCATAAGTGTCGATAGCGCTGCGTTGAGCCTTGCTCACGCCAGCGAAGAGAAACAACAAGGCTGACGCGACAATTAGACGCGAACGGATTTTTGGCATAGGTAACCAAATCCCCATTATTCAGATTTGTAAAAAACTTCGTTTGAGGAAAGTGAAAGGAAGCTTAGCGTAAGTGTGGTGTGTGAGGGAAGTGGGGACGCGGATTTTCGCGGATGAATACGGATTTCAATCGTATTCACCCGCGTAGATCTGTGGCTACTTATTGGCGTTAGCGTTTGCGGTCTGGACCTTCAACTGGTTCTTGACCCCGGTCACACCTTCAACAGTTTTTACAACTGCTTCGGCACGAGTTTTCTGAGCGGCACTCGCCACTGTGCCAGTCAGCGTCACGACACCTTTGTCAACGTCAACGTTGATCGTCGAGTCGCGCAGGTCATCCGCGGCTGCGAGATCGAAGCGCGCCTTGACCCAGAGCCAACCGTCGTTCAAACCGGTACCGACTGTGCGGCCCGATTCTTTAGCCTCGCGAGCGTATCGTTCCTTGTCTCGCTCATACTCTTCGCGGGTTGGAGCTCTTCGATTGTCATTCGCCGAAGTTACCGGCGTGGAAATAGGCGTGGCGGTTGCTGTAGCGTTGGCATTCGCGTTAGCGTTTGCCGTTCCATTATAGTTTGCGGTGTTATCGCATCCCGTAATCAAAACTAGAAGTGCTCCTAATAACAGGAACCCCTCGATTCTGCGTCTCATCTTTGCGAAATCCTCCTTACACTGAACAGACATTTAGTTTGGAAAACATACGTCCGGTGCAAGAGGGAGCAAACGGTGGGCCGAGAATCAGGGAAAGGAGCAAATTACCACTTAACAGTTCCTTCTTTTGTTGTGTCGATTTCCGCAACCTTCGGTACGTCACCGAACAGAAAGCCTTTGATGTTGTCGAAAAGGAAATTCTGCGCGTCGGGACTGGTAAGATCCAGGCCGTAGTGGTTGATGATCTGGGTTTGCTTTTGTAGCCATCCGCTCCAACACGGTTGGCAAATCTCGGCGGCGATGCGTTGGCCGAGAGCGTTGGGGAATGGTGCAAATCCAAGCGCTGGCCGCTTCTCGCCACAGTGTGTGCATTTGATTGTGTCTGCCATCTTAGCCTCCTTGATTCTGTGCAGCGCGAATGGCCGCAATATTATCATCGTCCTTCGGCTTGAATAAGCCAATCGGCCGCACGTCGCTGTAGCGCAGAATTCCTTTCGCATCGATTACAAATACTGCACGCGCAACGCGTCCGGGAATTAACGACCGCGCACCATAAAGCCGCGATACCGCGCCGTCAGAATCCGACAGCAGTCGCAAAGGCAACTCGTGATGCGCTGCAAAATTCTTGTGCGACTCGATCGAATCGGAAGAGATGCCGACAACTTCCGCTCCCGTTGCGAGATAGTCGTCCCAACGATCGCGCAGCGAACACATCTGACGGGTACACACCGGCGTTTCATCCCCCGGATAGAAAAGCAGCACCACGACCTGGCCGCGATGATCGGCGAGGCGCCACTCCTCACCGTTTCCATCTTTCAACGTGAAGTCAGGCGCAGGCGTGTTGATTGCAGCGTTCTTACTCATCTCTCCATCAGCCCCGCGAGAATGTTCAGGGCCTCCTCGACCTCTTCATCCGTGTTGAAGAAATGCGGCGACATGCGCAGCCCTGCGTCGGGTCGCCAATCCACGAAGACTTTCTGCTCGGCGAGACGTTCAACCATCACCGACGCGTTCTCGACCCCGATCATCACCGATCCGCCGCGCTGATTCTTGTTGAGCGGTGTATTGATGGTCCAACCTCGCGTTGCTGCAAAATCTATCATCAACTGTGTTCGACGTTGTGATTCCGCGGCAATGTCTGCAACACCTACCGCTTCGATGATCTCGAGTCCCGGGATGGCAGAATAGAGCGCGGGAATACTCGGCGTTCCCTGTGCAAAGCGCCGGACGGATTTTGCGTAACGCATTGGACCTCGGGCGAAGTCGAATGGCGAATCGTGGGCGACCCAGCCGGTCAGTCGTGGTCGCAGATCCCTTTGCAAATCAGGGCGCACATAAAGATACCCGCACGATGGACCGCCGCAGAGCCATTTGATTGTGCCGCCGATAAGAAAGTCGACATTCCAGTCGGCGGCACTTAGTTGCATCACACCGGCCGACTGATAAACGTCCAACAGTACAAGCGCGCCTTTTGCGTGTGCGTGTTCGGTGATTGCCGGCGCGTCGACGCAATAAGAGCTGCGATACGAAGTATGCGACAGCGCCACCAGGCATGTTTCGTTGTCAATCGCGTTGAGGATTTTCTCAAGTGGTACTGAGATACCGTCGTTTGATGGCACTACTTCAATTTGCGCACCGATCTGTCGTTGCCCGTCCCAGAAATATTCCATCGAAGGAAAGTCGAGTGCTGTCGTTACCACTTTCTTGCGAGCGCCGCCTTTGAAATCAAAGCATGAGGCGACTGTCGCGAGTGCGAGTGAAGCGTTTGGCTGGATCTGGACTGAGCCAGGTGCGCCGCCGAGAATGCGCGCGAGGCGATCGCCGACACGTCTCGAAAGTTCCCACCAGCTTGTGGCCCACGCATCTTCGCCCGTGTGATGTTCCCACGCGTCGATGAAAGCGAGCATCGATTCACGCGCCGCGCGAGGCACCGGCCCGAGGCTGTGACTGAGCAGATGAATGCCCGAAGCCAGGGTTGGAAATTCGTTGCGGTGCCTGTGTTCGATCATCACTTGGACAGGATTTTCAAATCCTGTAATCCTGTAAAACTTTTTCCAGGGCGAGCGGATCTTTAGCGACGCCTTCGAGGACGCCCTTAGCTTCATCTCCAATCGGCGGATCGTGTCGTTCCTCACGAATCGCCGCCAGGATTTCCGCGGCTACAAACTCCTTCGTCATCTTCGGAACGTCGGCGCCTTTACTCATATCGGTATCGATCGTCGTTGGCATCACGGTGATGACACGGACACCGTGTTCAGCCAGATACGCTCTCAGCGCCTGGCCCACCGACAGCAGAGCCGCTTTTGTTGCGCAGTACGTTCCGACGATCGGCAAATTGCTCTTCGCAAAAGCCGTTCCCACATTGACAATCATTCCATCGTGTTTCGCGATCATCGCCGGTGCGATCGCTCGCGTCACACGCAACACACCGAGATAGTTAACGGCTATCTCTTCCTGAATTGTGGCAAAATCCATCGTCAATGGATTTCCGAAACCCGCAATTCCGGCGTTGTTGATCAGAATATCAATCGGACCGAACTCCGCTAACACTCCGACATCTTTGCCACTCGTCACGTCCAATCGTACAGGAGTGACACCCGCCAACTTGAGGGCCTGTCGATCTTCACGCTTGCGAGCACCCGCGAGCACTTCGCCCGCTCCCGCATCAACAAACGCCTTAACCATTGCGCGGCCCAATCCGCGACTAGCACCCGTCACGAGTACTCGTTTTCCTTCAATCTCCATGCGCTCCAACTTTCGCAGCGTCATTGCCGCGCTGCATACGAGCGAGTTGATACAGTCCCGCTCCAACCACACCCCAAACGACGATCAGTTCAATGCTCGTCAACGACTGCTTGCTAATCCGCTCGGCCAGCGTTTGCGTCCCCAAAACTTCCACGTCCTGACGCAACTGAATCAAAATCATCAGACCCATCGACAATAGCGAGACGATTGCTGCTGCCTGCTGCACACGATGCGGCAGACTGATCTTAATCTCGCTCGCAAGGGGCGGATTCAGCCGGGGGAGGAACAGGAATACTAGACTGTGAATGAAATAAAGCACGACGAGGGCAAAGACTGCAACATTCAACGCTAGGGCAAGTTGCCCGCTGATCAGCAAAGCCGCGCAACAAACGAGTGTCAGGCTCAATCCCCGTATCGGAGTCGCCGTCGCTTTGTTGATGAAGCCGAGCCAGCGTGGCGCAAGACCGTCTTCGACAAACATGATTGCAAGACGCGAAGGAACGAAGATCGTGCCGTTGAGCGCAGTCATGATCGCGGCGATCGCGCCAATCGTCACAAACATCGCGGCGCCCTCAGACAGGTAGATCGATGCGACTTCAGCCATCGGCGCGTTACTCGCCTGCAAGCGTCCGCCCGGCAACACGCCAAACGAAACGATCGAAGTAAACACGTAGATCAGCGCCGTGATCGTGATTCCTTTCAAAAGGATCTTCGGTAAGCGGTGTGTGCTGTCTTTCACTTCACCCGCCGTTTGCGCGATCGACTCGAAACCCGCGTAAGCAAAAAATAGAGGCAGCAGACTCGCGCCAAATCCACTCGGCCCGTGCGTGAAGAACGGCGTGTAGTTTGCCGTGTCCAGCACAAACAAACCCGGCACGATCAATACGAGCAACGCTAAACACTTCAAGGCCGAAAGCGTGACCTGGAAACGACCAAACCAGCGTATACCGATGACGTGAATCAAATAAAAAACCACGAGGGCGAGTAGCGCGAGCGGCAAGCGATAACGTGTGTCGATGCGATTGCCGCTGAGGGCAATCAGATATCCGGCCATCGCATTCGCGAGATACGCGCCCGCGCCGATGTAGGAAATGATCTTGAGCCACGAGCCGACGTATGCGAGACGATAACCGTTCAACGTTCGCGAGATGTGTAGATACTCACCACCCGGTTCGCGTCCGAGCGGAGTTGATAAGTAAGCCGCGTAAGGGATCGAGGTTGCGAGAATCGCGGGCGTCAGGACTATATAACCGAGAATCACGCTTGGACCAGTCAGGGCCCACGCCTGGCTTGTGACCTGGAAGATGCCAGCCCCGATGAGGATGCCGATCAGTGCGGCATACGATTCGAGCGTGCCTAAGATCGCGTCGCAATCTCGACGTAGGCTTCACAGGATTTACAGGATTTTCAGGATTTTCCATGATTTTATCTTGTTCATCCTGAGACATCCTGTTCATCCTGTCTATCTATTCATCAACTCATTGGACGCCAACTTTGGATTCAACACCTTCTCAGCACTCTCAACTCCCGCCACCGGCAACTTGCCTGCATCGATCAACCCGAGTTGCGCCAACACTGACGCCTGGTCCCAGTAGATATGTTCGTGCGCGAGCTTGCCGTCACGAAAGTGTACGATCACGACGAGCGCTACCTTGACGTGTTTGCCCGTCGGCTCAACTCCCGGCAACATCCAATCCATCTTGCTGGTGTGCGTGAACTCAAAAACCATTTCATCAACAACGCGATCGACACCAATCGTGCGCGACACGGGCGTCATCGCTGTGTCAGGCGGCATTTGTGGAATGAAGCGCTTCGAATAGAACTCACGCAGCTCATCATGACCCACGCCGCCAGTCATCACCGGCACGTGGTTCACGTACGAATCAACCACCATCGTTTCGAGCGTGTGGTCAGTGTCGCGCGTTGCGAACTCGTACTTAACGTGTTCGTCCCAACGCTCAGACAACGACTGCTGTGCTGAAGCGACGCCGGCGCCGGCTAGGTGATTCACAAAGAATTCGAGACTGCGAAGATGTGCCAGTTCCGCCCCGGCGGCGTCATAATGCTCGCCGCCCGGACGCCCAAAAGCGTGGTCCAGCCCGGGGTAATCGTGAATCGTGACGAGTGGATTTGCATCAAGCGTAGCGTGAATCTGCGCCTGTGCCTCGGGTGGACAGAACTGGTCGGCCCCTGCGATATGCAGCAGCAACGGATTGCCCAAATTCTTTGCTTCGTCGAGCGTCTTCTCGATACTTACGCCGTAGTATCCAACCGCACAATCAGGTTTGAAACGCACTGACAGCAGGTACGCGAGATTCCCACCCAAACAGAACCCCACAGCGCCCACACGCCCACTACACGCCGAGTGCTTTCGCAAAAATTCGAGCGCTGCGGCTGAGTCTTCCACAGCCTTTGCTTCGTCCAGATCCTGGTAAAGCTTGAAAGCTTTTGGGCGGTCGTCTTCCGTCAGTACAACTCCACGCTCCATACGCCAGAAAAGATCCGGACACAGCGCGACAAACCCGTGCGCCGCGTACCAATCAGCAACACTACGCATGAAGCTGTTGACGCCAAAGATCTCCTGAAGCACGACGATACCTGGTCCATAACCACTCGCGGGTAAGGCAAGGTAGCCGTCGAACTCACCACCATCAAAGGATTTGATCGTTATCATGGCCACAGATTATCACGGATCATCTGTGGACCAGTTCTCGCGCACCCATTCCTTGCCCGCAGTACAGACACTCAGGAAGTTGCACATGCGACAGTGGGGCGCGGTTTTGACAGGAAAGTTCGCGGGGTCGGAAGAGAAGATCGTGCGCTGCATTCCTTCGTCGATCGCCTGTTCGCAACGCGCGCGTTCGAGCAACTCGTCAGCCAGGTGCACCTCGACGTTCGGATCGAGAAAATGAAGGGTCACGCGAATCTTGGCATTCGAAAGCGAAGGCAGCAGTTCGCGAACGGCGAGCGCGTATGCCTGCATTTGAAGTTGATAATCCTCGGCGGCAGTTTTCAACGCTTCTGCGAGCGACGGGTGACGGTTGACGGGCTTTGGCGGCGGTGCGACTTCGAAGTCGAAGGCGAATTGCCCATCTTTCAGTGCACGAATGCGGTGAGGCAGAGGCTCGGATGGAGTTTCTGACTTGTCGTAAAAGATCCGGTTTGTTTTGAAGTCGATGATCTCGATTTCTTCTTCGCCGTTTGCCGAGTGCGTGATCAAGAGTTTGTCGATGATGCCGTTGAGAACGCCCAGGCGTCGTCGCAAACGAAAGCTGAGTTCACTCCAAAGACCGTCTTCCCCTGCGGGACGAGGTGAGTAATGCTCCTCAATCTTCGGGGCAGCCTCGACACGTTTGAACACGTCGCTCGCGAGATAATTGCGCGCCAGTGGCGTGAGTTGTCTAATCGCCGCTTCGTAATCAATCTCGACAAAACGATCGGCAAGTTGCGCCTGGCGCAGTCGCAGCACTTCGTCGAAACTAGTCCGCAGACACTCTTCGGCGTCGTAGGTCGGCGTGTAGCGCTCGCAGAAACGATGAATTACCGAACCCTTCAACGTCGCCGTCAGATTTGCAGGTGGTTCGGGTGCTTCGGCATTGTTCCACACCGCCATTTGATCAGCGGCGGGAAGTTGCAGGACGCGATCGAAATAATACTGTCTCGGGCAGCGCTGATAGTTGATTAACTGCGTGACGCTGAAGCGGTGAATTGCGTGGCCACTTTGCGGACCGAGGGGTTTGATAAGCGGGAACGCCTCGTTCAACGAGTCGGCTGAATGCATACTCGTCTGCGGTGGCGAATCTGGTTCAGGTTCAAAGTCTTCCGCTTCGTCGCCGAGATTCATCGTCAGTTGTAACTGAACGTCGTCGGCGAGATCGATCATGTCGCTGGCGCGGCGGTCGCCAAGCTCAAGTGATTGCCAGATCCATTTAAGCCACGAATCGTTCTTCGTGCTCAGTCCAGCAATGTCTTCAGTCACGCCTGAAAGAATCAATCGATCTTCAGCACGCGACGCCGCGACATAGAGCAACCGCATGCTTTCAAACTGTTCGCGCCATGCGTGTCGCTGTTCAAAATTCGAGAACGTGCAACCAGCGACGAGATTTCCACGACCGTCCGGCACTTTCAATGTCAGACCCTGATGACGATCGAGTAGCACCCAGTTGTCAGTGGCGACGCGAGAGAGTCGTTGCAGATCGGGAATGATCACGACGGGAAACTCCAGACCTTTCGCCTGGTGAATCGTCATCAATCGCACAGCGTCCGCAGCCTGATCGATCTGTCCCTCACTTTCGCGACTTCCAATCGCTTCAAACTCCTGCACGTAACGCACAAAGTCGCGGATCAGGTGCGTTCCCGAACTCTCAAAGCGAGCGGCGAGTGTGAACAAACGCTCGACGTTGGCGAGACGCTGTGCGCCATCGTAATTCGCCGCGACAACAGTCAGATACTCTGATTCCTGGACAGCGAAACGCAGCAGATCCTGAATCGGATAGTGATGCCGGCGTGCAACCAGTTCGCCGATTAACTTAGCCGCGCGATCGAGCAACTCGTGCTCTTCAGCACTGATAAACGCGATCTCTTCGTGATGTCGCAACGCGGTGTACAGCCTGCGCACAGCGGAAAAGCTGCGCACCGGGTCGCCAGTCTCAACCTCGCTCTCCAACGGCGCGCATCGTAGTGCCAGCAACGCGTTATCGGAGACTCCACACAGCGGTGAACGAAGCACAGCCGCGAGCGCGAGTTCGTCAGTCTTGTTATCGAGAAAGCGGAGCAGTTGAATGAGATCTGTGATCTCTTCACGTTCGTAGAACCCACGCCCGAGCACTGTTTGATACGGGATGTTTGCGCGCCGAAATACCGACTCGTAAATCGCAACCTGCGTCATGGCGCGAAACAGCAACGCGATGTCGCCGTACTTAACCGCGTTAGGACCTTTCGTGAGGGCGAGAATGCGTCGCGCAAGCTGCTGCGCATCGAGTACGCGCGAGTCCTGTTCGGCGCGCGGATCTTCTTCGTATGAAGGCTTGGTCGTGATGAGCAGTTCAACGAGTGGGCCGGAATCACGCAACTCACGCTTCGCTTCACTCTTCTCATGCTTCACGTAGCCTAGCTGGTCCAGGTTCTTGTATTCACTTGCCGGCACATCCAGAGGCACCTGGAACAGCCGCGCGAATAGATAGTTGAAGAACGCAATCAACGGCGGCTGGCTGCGGAAGTTCAACTGCAAAGGCTTCTCTTCGCCGCCGGCCTCGAGCAGGATCGACGTCATTTCACGAAACACATCGACGTCTGCGCCACGAAATCCATAAATCGACTGCTTGCGATCGCCCACGATGAAGAGGTTTGCTGGGCGGCGACCTTTCGCAAGCGCCAGACGTTCGAGCAACACACGCTGCACCGCGTTCGTGTCCTGAAACTCATCGACAAGAAAGAAGCGATAACGTTCGGACGTACGCGCGATCACTTCGGGCCGTTGTAATAACTCCAGCGTTCTTAACTCGAGATCGTCAAAGTCGAGCGCGGCGAGTTTTTGTTTCTCCTCGTTGAGCCGCTGATCGACGCGCAGCAGTAGATTGATCATCTCGAGGGCATATTGCCGCGCAAACAGATCGAGACAAACCTGCGGTATCCGACCTTGAAGCTCCTTTCCCCAAACAAGCGTATCGAGCGCTTTCACGTGATCGGCAACCGGCGGACGCGCCTGCGGCCGAGTAGAACGGAAATTCTCAACCAGCCGGCAGAAGTCAGCGAGCGTTTCGTGTGACGGTATCGTCTTTAACAACTTCTGCGCCTCGGTCCAGGCTTCGAGAACTTCCGATCGGTTCAACCTCGCCGCCGGCGTTGTGCGACGCACGCCGAGAAACTCATCTATCGTGCTTTCGAGCTCTTCCAGAGCGTGCGCGTGATCTTCTTCAGTCGCGTGTACTCGCGCAGTCGCGAGCGCGAGCTCTTCGAGACCCAAACCCTGGCCGCGAGCCTGGCGATACAGTTGGGCCAGAGCCGTCGCCAAGCGACTGCGACCGACGCCCAACGTCAAACGTGAGATCTCAATGTGACCGTTGCTGATGAACTCGGAAAGCACTTCCTCGACGATCAATTCGAGCATCATTGCCGCGCGATGCTCATCAAGTAAAAGAAATTGAGGATCTACACGCGCTTCGATCGGAAACTCACGCAGCAAACGCGCGCAAAAGCCGTGAATTGTCGTGATCACTGCGCCATCGAGCGTGCGTTTGTAGTTCAACCAGCGCCGGCGCTCTTCTTCGTTTGCGATGCGCAGCATTTGATTGAGTTCGCTGCGCAGGCGCTCGTGCATTTCGTTGGCCGCGCGATTGGTGAACGTTATCGCCACGATTTGATCAATAGCGAGATTGTGTTCCCTGAGAATGTGGACGTAGCGCTCCACCAGAACCGTGGTCTTCCCAGATCCCGGCCCCGCCGTGACCGAGACGTGCTTGTCGATCTCGTACGCGGCTGCGGCTTGTGCTGGTAGAAGTATCTTAGCCACGGATTACACAGATTTCTTTTTCCGCTCGATTCGATCCCGATGATAGCGACACACCGCGGCGTAATCACAAAAACGACACGTCTTCTGACGCTCCGATGGATCGACGATGAATCGCCCCGCACGCATCCCCTCAAGAAACTCCCAGATGCGCGCGATCACCTGTGTTCGAATCCGCTGCCAGTCTTCGTCTGTGAAAACTGAGTTCTTCGCGCGCAGGTGCAGGTATTCCAACTGGCTCGCGCGGTAAAGACCTTTGTTGCGACGGTCCTGCGCGCCACGAATCACGTAGTAGCCACCGCCTGCGATCGGTCGATCGGGCAGGATTAGTTTTTCCAACGCTTCGAGATAGATCGGAAGCTGAAGACTTCTTCCGGAGATGATGTCGCCGCGACTCGAACCCGTTGACAACTTGTAGTCGTAGGCAATGAGTGTGTTGTCGCGCGCAACATCAACGCGGTCGATCTGGCCGCTAATCTTGATCGTCTCTTCACCAACAAACGATTCGCGCCTGAGCTCAAGTGGTTCTTCTCTCGAATCAGGATCTTTTGCCGCAGATTTCATGCCGCCGAAAGCGACTTCGAAGTACGCCGGCAGAACTTGCTGCGCCTCCGCGGCTTCCTGAACTTCCAACTCATACAACAACACCTGGTCCAGGAGAATCTTCCGAATCTCTCGATCGATCTTCCAGATCTGTTTGTTGAGTGGCGGCACGACGCGCTCGTGCTCGTCGAATACGTTGTCTGCAATAGCTGCCAGTTCCTTTTGCAGCTTCTTACGATCCAGCTTGTGCAGCGCTTCACGGCGATGACGTTCCAAGAAGCGGCGCAAAATATCGTGCAGCAGTTTTCCCGCGTCGATCGCCTGCAAATCGAGTGCTGCTTCGCCACGTGGCTCGAGCCGCAAAACTCGCTGCGCAAAAAAACGATAAGGGCAGTTGCCGTAGACGCTGAGACCGCTGGCACTATGAATAAAGTCAGACCCGAATTTTAGTTTGAGCAGGTGAAGAAGATCGGGATCGGTAATCTCTCCATCGTAGCGGCTAAAGTACGGTCCGGCGCGTTCACGCTCGATCTCGATGCGCCGGAGCGCAGCCTCGCTGAGAAAACCGTCGTTGCGCGCGAGCGTCAGCAGCCGCGTGATGCGCGACTGCGGCAACAAACTTCCCTTAGCACCACGGTGCAGGTGTCGTTCCTGCTGACGCACGAGACCGACTTTCATTTCCGTGGCCGTTGAGGCGTCGTCGAGGTTTTTGCCGTCGTAATCGCGTCGAATGATTTCGGTCTCGATTCGCAGTGGCGCGATCGCCCGTCTCAGCTCGTCGATGTAGTAAGAAGCGACTGTTTCCGAATCGTCACCGAGCATCAACGGGCGCGTGAGATACAAACGCTCGGTGGCCCGACAAGCTACCTGATAAAAGTAATGCTCTTCCTTCAGCAGCGTGTTCGGTGAGATGTCTTCGAGCGTTAGACCGTATTCCCGGAGTCGATCGCGCTCTTCGTGTGGATAGATCCAATCGCGCGACGCGCTCAGCGGAAAACCACCTTCAGTCAGACCGGCGATGAACACCGCACGAATGCGCAGGCCGCGCACGTCTGTTGCTTCGAGTACGCGCAGGCCGTTGCGATCGGGCGCCCCGAAGATTTGCGATTGTGAAGTGAGTGAACGTCGAACTTCCTGAAGAAACGTCGCCAGCCTTACTGTCGAAGATTTTCCGGCCAGTTCGATGCTCTTGATCGCTGCGATAAATGCGCGACGCAACGCTTCAAGAGCGTTGAAGTTAAGCATCACCTGCGGCAGTTGTTGTTCGTCAGTCGCTTGTTTTGCCGGTTCGGCAATCTGATCGCGAAAGCCAAAGCGATCGAGCAGTCGCATGATCTCACCGCGCAACGCTGCCGGCTTACCTTCGCGCGGCACAGCGTGCAGCAACTCGGCAAAGCGCCGCACGACGAGTGCCGTCCACGCTAAAGCCGCCGGATGAACATCGCGGGACGGACGTCTTTTCTTCTCGACACCTTTCTCTTCAAGCTTGGCAGTTTCGGCGTTCTCGACGTTGTCGGCGATGTCCGTGTCGCGATCGTGCGCGCCCGGATCGATGTTCAAAAGCTCTTTTGTTGCGATCGCGCCCGGAAGGTCTGTGTACAACTTGAAAGCGCGGGCGAGCCACGCGCTCACGCTCAGATCGCTGCCGACATACGCAAACGCATTCTCCAGTGAATCAGCATCCCAGAAGCCGATGCGATGACGATTCTTCAGACGTGCAATTGTTTCGGGCGTGAGTGCCGGTACATCAGCTCGCAATAGCTCCAGATGCTGCTCGTCGAAGCGCGCTGAGAGCACACTAATCTCTTCGTCGCTGAGCCGGAAGTATTCCGACTTGATCAGATCCGCAACTTCGCTAATTCGCGTTGCCTGAGTTGCCTCAGTTTCTGGCGTAGACAGCCCCTCGAGAAGTAGGAGAAGTTTGAGTGCAGCGCGATTCGCGGGAACGTCGCCGGCTTCGATGCGCAACTCCAGATTGCACGGAAGTGATTCTTCGAGCATGACGCGCGTGATCGTTGGTCCATACGTGGCGCGTTGACGCACTACAAGTGCGATCTCGGAAAGATCGTAGTTCTCAGTCAGCACTAAACGTTTTACTTCGCGTGAGATCGTGCGGATTTCCGTGTCGCGATCGCCGCATTCGAGGTAACGAATATCACGGACAAGCGACTCCGGATCGTCTGAAACTTCGTCAGAAGACGTCAACGGATTGAAGAGATTCTCTCGCAGAGTCGCCAAGACGCCGCTCGTAGCCGTGTAATCACGCGAATGAACCGTGTCGAACTTCGCGATGCTTTCAAGTTGTCCGATCGTCTCCTGAAACGGCGCGAAGATCTCCGGATTGCTGTCGTCGTGATTGAGATTGACGATCGTTTGCGGCAGCAACGGTATTAACTGGCGCAGGATCTCACCCTGCACGGGAGTGAAATCGAAGAAGCCGTCGATCACGAGCAGTTGAACATTCGCCAGCCACGGAATGCGCACGAATTTCTCGTCGATCATGCCGCGCAGCACCCACAGCGCACGCAGTTGTTCGGCGTCTTCTTCAGTGAACAAACTTTGATTCAGAAGCTCGGTGTAATTAGAGTAGATGAGGGAAATCTCTTTGTCGAAATCGAGTTGGGTGACGCCGCGCGGTTCGGTCGTTCCTTTTTCCCCTTTTTCAAGGTCGCGCGCACGCGCCGCGAGGATGTCTGCCAATTCGGCTGGCGTTCTTGCCGCACGCTGAATCTCACCCAGCAAGGTCGAAATACTGTTCACACAGCCTTCGCGCATCGCAAGCGGCGCAAATGCTTTCAACTGATTTGTCGCGAGCAACTGCAGCAGCAGTTGTGAAACGATGCTACGCTTTAATGGCAACTCATCGCGATCGATCGGAATACGCGGCGGCAGTCCATGTCCATCCGGATCGACAGCCGAATAGAGAACGCGACGAACGAGTCCACGAAACAGATAAACCGGAAGCTCACCCCAAACGCCGCGGTTGCGATCGCCGTCGAGCAGCTTTTGTGTGACTTGTTCGAGGAGCGGATACGAGGCCGCAAGATAGATGAACGCGTCGCTTTGATTATTGGCTACGAATTTAGCGCAGCGCTCGATGAGTAGCGCGCGGTTGTCGTTGAGTAAAGGGCCTAACCAAATCTCGTTCAAAGCATATTTAGCCACAGATTACACGGAAATAAATCCGATCATAATCCGTGAAAATCTGTGGCCCCTCTTATCGTTGCGCCTTGGCCGATCGGGCCTTGAGCAACGGTATGTCTTCTTCGGGAAACAGTCCGCCTTCGTCACGGCTCAGCGGTCGGGCTGCCTTGTCGATGGGCTCGAGTATTTCGATTTCATCACCGGCAATCGCGCCGCGCTCCTTGAAACGCCGCGCCGTTACCAGCACGCGAGATTCAAGTGAACGCACGCCTCGATTGTAGGATTCGAGTGCGCGATCGAGGTTTCTGCCGATGTCGTCGAAATGATTGGTAAACACACGCAGTCGATCGTAGAGCGTCCTCGCCAGGTTGCTCACTTCCTGCGCATTGTCAGCCATCTGCTCCTGACGCCAACCGTACGACACCGCTTTCAACAACGCGATCAGCGTTGTCGGAGTCGCAATGATCACTCTCTGGCTAATGCCATCTTCGATCAGTTTTGGATCATTTTCCAGTGCCGCACTGTAAAACGTTTCGCCAGGAAGAAACAACAGCACAAACTCGGGCGTGGGTTGCAGAGCGTCCCAGTAAGACTTGCGACTTAGTGCCGTGATGTGAGTTCTAACAAGTCGCGCGTGATCCTTCAGCTTGGTCGCTCGCACTTCTTCGTCAGTCGTCGAAATCGACTCATAAAACGCATCGAAAGGAACCTTGGAATCGACGACGATCGTGCGATTACCCGGCAGACGCACGATCATGTCGGGACGAACACGAACGTCTTCAGTCGCAACTGTTTCCTGTTCGTTAAAATCGCAGTACTCAAGCATTCCTGCCAGCTCAACCACGCGTCGCAACTGAATCTCTCCCCAGCGACCACGAACATGTGGCGCGCGCAACGCTTTGACGAGATTTCCGGTTTCCGACTGAAGCTGTGTATGCGAGTGGGCGAGTTGCTTGACCTGCTCGCGCAATTCCGTGTACGCGCCTACGCGACTCTTTTCGAGCTCGCCGATCTTGCCGTCGACCTTTTCCAGCGATTCCTTCAGTGGTTTGATCATGTCGCCGATAGCGCTCTGGCGACGTTCGAGTTCGCTTTTCGCCGTTTGCTGAAACGTTTCGAGATTCTGTTTCGCAAGGTCGAGGAACGACTGGTTGTTGCTGCGCAGAGCATCGGCCGAAAGCGCTTTGAATGCATCGGCGAGTTTTGCTTCGGCGTTGTTCAGCAACGTGAGTTTATCCTGGCTCGCCTTGCGTTCTTCTTCGAGACGGGTTTCGAGTGCGATCCGGAGATCCTGTAGTTGGGTATCCTTGCCGGCGAGACGCTCGATCAGGGTCGCGCGTTCGGTCTCGCCTACAGCACGACCGCGTTCGAATTCGTATTTAAGCTTCGTCCTGGTGATGAACCAGAGGGAAACGGTGCCGACGACTAGACCGATGGCCAGCATCGACACGGGGAAGACAATTTCCATGGCCGGGCATTCTATCACTCAACCGGCCACAAAGAGGACAAAAAACACAAGATATGTGAGTCGAGCCTCAGAAGTTAACTAAATCTGGGCACAGAACGCCTCCTTGGAGTGCGGTGACTTGTCACCGCTTTGGCAAAAATACTAAAGCGCCAACAAGTTGGCGCACTCCAAGGAGGCGCCCTATCTTCCGAAGCTGGCGACCATGCGCTCGTAAACCTTGCGCGTCACGCGCACGTCGTTGAGGTTGTATTCGCGAATCAGATCGAGGCGGCCGGCCTGGTAAAGATCAAAAACCTTGCTGCCTTCAACTTCGGCGGTCTTGCTCGACTCAATTCCCAAAGCCCACGCGACGTCGTCGAGACTGACGTGACGCCGCGCGCCGAGCCACCAGCGATGCATTGTGTCAAAGACACTGCGCACGTTGTAGTCAGCAAGATTCACGAATGGTCGCGCCTGGAGCGAGTGAGCAAGGCTGCGTTGAAACACAAACGGCAGATCGAACCCGATGATGTTGTGGCCGACGAGTTCATCACAGTCTGGATCGAAATCCTTCATGAAGGTTAGAAAATCCTGAAGCGCCTTCTTCTCGTCTTCTTCGTAGCCGGATTTGTCAATACCAAAGACGTGTTCGCTCGGCGGCGGACCGAGGTCGGGAAACTCCAGACCCGGAATCGGACCGACATGAAGCGCGATCGAAAGCACGCGACCCGAAGTTGCGCTCAAGGCGCCGAGTGCGTAACAACGCTCTTCTTCCGCGGCGATGTCTTCCAGGTAACGCTGTTGCTGCTCGACGCGCATATTGCCGAGTCGCGCGGAGCGCTCAAGCTGTGGTCCGACGCGCTCGCGGAAATCGGGCAGCGTTAGTGTTTCGATGTCGAAGGTGTAGGCACGCGGGAGTTGCGGTTCGGCGTTTTGGTGCTCGCGATATTGTTCGAGTGTGATTGGGCGATACTCGGCGACGACAAACTGCGACCGATCCTGAAAGGTTTCGAGCTTGCCGGTGATTCCCCAGAGTCCGGGTTTGATTTCTTTTTGCGTTTCGAGGACCTCACCCCAAATCTTGAGCGCGATGGTTCCGGTGGCATTGCGCGCGGAGGCGTCGCAGAAAAGACGTCCCTGCTGTGTGCGGCGCTCGCGCACGGAGGTGACGAGAACTATGAGCCACAGATCCTCGCCGTGGGGAATTTCGGGGATGGGGATATTGCCGCGCATTAAGAACGATTAGGACCTATTTGGAAAGCCTTTCTAATTCCTGATTCATTCGCCCCGTGAGCATCAACGCGATCATCCTGTAATCACCCATAAACGACCAGAGCGGATACTTAAACGTCGCCGGCTTGTTCTTCTCGATGAGAAAGTGCGCGAGCCAGGCAAAACCATACCCCGGAATAAATCCGAGAAAGAACAGCCACCAACGTCCCGTCGCGATCAAGTAAACCATCAGCGAGATGCCCGCCGTCGTTCCGACTAAGTGAAGCAAACGAGTCGCGGGCTTGCTGTGTTCCGACACGTAAAACGGCCAGAATTCCGAAAACGATTTATATCGCGTTTCGTTCATTGCCAGAGTGCCGCAAAAGCCTCGTTCCCGATGGGCTCTTTGTCGATCAATGCGAGGTTTTCTTCAACGTGCTCGACGCTGCTCATTCCAACTAAGGCAGTGCTGATCCCCGGCGTCGAGCGCACAAACTGAATCGCGGTTTGGGCGTCGGTTGCTAACGATCCGAGTGGTTGCTTTATGGCGTCCGGAAGTCCTCTCGCAACGCGGCCCTGCAACATCGAGGCACTCACCATGACAGTGATTCCCAAACTGAATGCTGCCTCTAGTACGGTTGTCGGTTCGCCTCCCAGTGTCTCGTTCGCGAGTGAGAGCGCCTCAGGCATTGCCAAATTGTAAGGCAGTTGAATAAAACGAAAGCCGTTTGCATCGCCGCCGACTTCGTGCGCGATCTGTTGCATTCGCACGAGCGAATGATGTCCGCTTGATTCCGCTGCGACACGAAAGCCATTCCAGGTTGCGACACCATAATAAGCGAGCTTGCCCTGGCTGCGATTTTCTTCAAGACGTTCGAACGCGCGTCTCAGTCGATCATAAAACTCCGACTCCGAAACATGTTCCAGTTGCGATTCCGGGTTATGGATGTAGTAGACGTCAACACACTCCAGATCCATGTTGCGCAGCGATTGATCAAGCTGATTTTGTAGGTACGACGGCGTCATGCAATGACTACCGCCGACGATATCTTCAAACGACGCGATTCCCGGTTTTACGAAAGTCTCATTCACGTATTCACGGACGTTCCGCGGCGGCTCTCCATCGAACGGCAAGTAACCACCTTTGGTGCAAATCACCAGTTCGTCACGCTGAATTCCATGCTCGTCTGCGAGGATCTTTAGCGCTTTTCCGATCGAGCGCTCACTTCTCTGAAAACGATAATTCGCAGCGCTGTCGATCACATTCGCGCCGAGTTGAACGGCACGAACAGCAGCGTCTGTATAGTTTGCGTCGGTCGCTTCGTCAGCGTTTCCGAGATAGGTGCCGATGCCGATCGAGGAAAGTACGAAGTGCTGTTGTCCGCGGAAGTGCCCCTTCGCAGACTTGCCTACAAACCGTTCGGTATAACGGATCGTGCCTTCAGTGGTGGCGCAGTTGCTTGACATATGCGCGAATGGTAACACGCGGTTGGCTCTTTGTGCTTTGTACTTGGGACTTGGTACTTTAGGGTTCATAGCTAAGTACAAAGAACAAAGTACCAAGTCCAAAAATGCCACTTCGAACGCAATCCTCCCTCGATGTCACCGAGGAAGCTCTTCAGGAGATCTCGTCTGAAGCCAACAAGCTGGTGTTCGAGTATCTGACGACAATCTCGGAACGTCCGGTTCGCGCTGAAAACTACGCCGGCAAAACAACTGAATCGATCGCATCGGAACTCTCGATTGAAGGCATACCACTCGCACAACTGCTCGACGAATGTCGCACGATCTTCGATCTCAGCCGTCACAACGGTCATCCGAGATTCTTCGGCTATGTGGCTTCGCCATCCACTCCCATCGGCGCTTACGGCGATCTGATTGCTTCAGCGCTCAACGCAAACATCACGTGCTGGCGTTCCGGTGCTGCGGGCACCGAAGTCGAGCGCATGGTCGTGCGCTGGCTTGGGTCATTAATTAACTACGATCGCGATGCGAGGGGTTTACTGACCAGCGGCGGTTCGATGGCAAATATGATCGCGTTGCTGGTGGCGAATCGTCGTAAATCAGGCACCGAGACCTCACGTACTGGACTCTGGAATTCGGGACCGCCAATGACGGTTTACGCATCCTCCGAAGTCCACATGTCGATCGCGAAAGCAGCAGACATTCTCGGCTTCGGACGCGATTACGTGCGCGAGATTGCATGCGATGAGCGACAGCGCCTGCGTGTCGATCTATTGCGTGAAAAGATTGAAGCGGATCGAAACGAGGGTTTACGACCCTTCTGTGTTGTCGGAAGCGCCGGTACTGTGAACACGGGCGTTGTCGATCCGCTTTCGGATATAGCCGCTGTCGCCGCTGAATTCGATCTCTGGTTTCATGTCGACGGCGCTTACGGGGCTCCCGGCATTCTTGATGAACGAAAGAAACATCTTTTCGCGGGCCTGGAGTTAGCCGATTCTGTTTCACTCGACCCGCACAAGTGGCTTTACGTTCCCGTCGATGCTGGTTGTCTTCTCTTTCGTGACGATGCTGCGGCGAAAGCAACGTTCAGCACAGAAGAAGCCGATTACATCAAGACACATGGATACGTCGATGAAGAGGCGTTCGCCTTTTGGGATTACGGCGTCGAGCTGTCGCGGCGTTTTCGTGCCCTCAAGGTTTGGTTGACGTTGCAGTATTACGGAAGCCGTCGCATCGCCACAGCGATTAGTGAGGACATTTCGCTCGCCGCTTACCTGGGTGAATTAGTCTCAAACGCCGATGACTTCGAGCTACTGGCGCCGGTGGAGTTGAGTATCTGTTGCTTCCGCTACATGCCACGCGAGCGCTTGAGCGAGACTGAATTGGACAAGCTGAATGAGCGCATTATGGAGCGCGTGCAAAAAGGTGGTCGCGCTTATCTGTCGAATGCGACGGTCAATGGGCATTTCGCACTGCGCGCGTGTATCACAAACTTTCGCACGACGAAGAGTGATATTGATCAAACTATTGCCGCGGTCAGAGAAGCTGCAGAAGATCTCACGCAAAGACGCAACGATGCAAAGTAGGCATCAGAATCTCTTTGCATCTTTGCGCCTTTGCGTGAAACCTTTTCGAAATGAACACGCCCTTCGATCACGAACTGCGCATCGCTTGCGAGCTCGCACGCACGGCGGGTGCTGCCATTCTCGAACAGTACAAAGGCCCGCTCAATATCAAACAAAAGAATTACGCGGACGATGTCGAGCCCGTCACTCAAGCTGACATGATCGCGAACGATCTGATCGTTACGGGATTGAAGCGCGAGTTTCCCGACGACGGGATCCTCGCGGAAGAGTCAGTCGATACTGAGCGACGCCTCGGAAAGTCGCGTGTGTGGATGGTCGATCCACTCGACGGTACGAATGGGTTCATTGAAGGCAATGGCGATTTCGCCGTTCAAATCGGGCTCGCAGAGGACGGCCTCTGCGCGCTTGGCGTGGTCTATCAACCGCTTACTGGCGTCCTTTATCGTGCAGTGCGGGGCGCGGGAACGTGGATCGAACGACCGGAGTTCGAGCCGGAAAGGGCAAGCGTCTCAAACACCAGGACGCTCTCCGAAATGCGGCTTGCGGCAAGTCGATCACATAGAAGTCCGCGCATGAACAAGGTCGTGGCCGAACTCGGTTTCGAAGCAGAAGTGCAGCGCGGATCGGTCGGGATAAAGGTCGGTTTACTGGTGGAACAGCAATGCGACGTCTACATTCATTTGTCACCGCGAACAAAGCAATGGGACACCTGCGCGCCGGAAGTGATTTTGACTGAAGCCGGCGGGCGCATCAGCGATCTTTTCGGTTATCCTCTGAACTACAACGTTCCGGACGTGCAAAACCGCAACGGGCTGGTCGCCAGCAACGGCGTGGCCCATGATCAGATAATTGAAACGCTCGCACCGCTCTTGAGTGAGTTTGGCAGAAAAAGAGTATAGGTCCGATAGGACCTAGTCGACCTGTATGCGCCCTAAGTCCTTTCTCACCTATTTCCTCCTCTGCGCCATACCGTTGTTCTTGTTGGCAGCACTCAACTATTGGAACGGCACGAGCTCCGTTGATTCGACCGTAAGCACTATCGCTCAGAGCGATCTCAACGCCTTTTCAGGCGCGGTCGATGAACTACTGGAGGAGAATAAGAAGAGCATCCTGCAACTCGCGATCGCGCCGGCGGTCCGTGACGTCGTTACCAGGACAGAAGCTACCGCGATCCTAAACTCACTGCCCAGGATCGGCGGATCTTTTCGGAATCTGACCTTCTTCAACAGCTCCAAAAACGCACTCTGGACACAACTCGACAACGGTGAATGGGCCTACTGCCGAGGACTCAATCCGCCCGTAGTGCCTCAACCCGATGAGCACGTTTGGGCGCAACAAGGCAACGTTTCATTTGAACAACCTGACACTCACTCGGTAACACTCAAATACTCTGTGCCCATCCACGACGAAAAAGGCACGGCCGTTGTAGGCGCGGCAGCCGCAGTAGTCGATCTCTCATCGGTGTTTTCCAATGCCTCGCGAGGACTGCCGACAAAGTCGAATCAACGATCAATGGTTGTCGTTCTTGACGCTTCTGGAAAGACTCTCTATCACTCCGATCGAGTTTCGACCAATCAGGTGTTACCCGGCTTTAATTTGACGGCGAATCAAAGTGGTGTGGATCACTATAGTTCGCCGTCGGGTACGACTTACCAGGTGGCCTACGCGCCACTTCCCAGATTGGACGCCACTGTCGCTATCGCTCGTAACAGTTCTGCCCATTTATCAACGGCGCGAAAGTGGGGAATTGCTGGATTCGTTTTGGCGCTTTTGACGGCTGTCGCCGCCGCGTTTGTGCTCGAACGCCACGTGCGCAGTCGTTCCAAGGGAATCGCGCGCGTGACTGAAGACGTCTCTGCGATAGCCAAAGGCGAGTTGGACCGTCGCATCATTTTGCAGTCGAGTGACGACGCGCGTGGTCTCGCCGACAACATCAACGTCGTCACTGAGCGCCTGCGCGCTCAGATCGCCCGCGAAGAAGAATCGCGACAGTTCGAATCGTTCATTCGCATCTCAGCGATGCTCACGCACGATCTGAAAAACGCGATCGAAGGTCTTTCGTTAACTGTCGGCAACATGGAACGTCACTTCGATAATCCTCAGTTTCGCGCCGACGCTTTGAAAGGACTCACGAGTGCGACCGATAAACTAAAGGCCCTCGTGGCGCGTCTCTCGAGACCGTTAACCAGCCTGAGCGGCGAACACAAGCGACCCACTAAGGTCGATCTCATACCTATCATTCAAAGAGTGCTCGCCATGACGGCTGAGCCATCGCGCGGCAAACACGCGATCGTTACGCGACTCCCACCGAGTTTGTATGCACTCGCTGACCCGCTGCGAGTCGAAGAAGTGATCGAAAACCTCGTGCTCAACGCGCTCGAAGCAATGACTGAGAGAGGCGGGACTCTTACGATCGAAGCGGGCCAGACAGAAAATGGCGCGCCAACGTTCTCCGTCAGCGACACCGGACGCGGCATGAGTCGCTCATTTATCCAAACGCGCCTCTTTCGCCCGTTCTCCACCACCAAGAAAACCGGCATCGGTCTCGGACTGTACACCTGTCGGGAAGTGATCAATGCGAGTGGCGGTACCATCGAAGTCGACTCCGTCGAAGGCGCTGGTACGACTTTTCGCGTCGTGCTACCATCGATTCCACACGACCGCGTAACTAAAGAAAGTAGAGAAGGGCGCGGCTAGACCCTTCCGCAAGGCATACCCGTTACGCTCGTTCCTCTGCAGTAATGCCCGGGTTTTCTTGTTATTTCGCACACGTGTGCACCTTTGTCTGTTTTATCTGAGAGCCGGTTCGAGAGATGACCAATCAACCCCAGCCCAAAGGCACAGTACTGGTTGTTGACGACGACGACACAGTGCGCAGCGGTCTTTATTGGGCGCTGACTTCAGACTATCGAGTGCTGCAAGCATCATCTCGAGACGAAGCCTGTGCGCAAATCAACGACGAAGAAGTGGACGTGGTGGTGAGTGATCTGCACTTGCCTCCGAACGTCGATGACATCGCCGAAGGTTTGGCGTTGATCGACATCGCGCGCACGCAGGATCCGCCGCTTCAGGTCGTTGTGATCACCGGCAGTAATGCAAAACGCGCCGCTTTGGAAGCAGTGAAACGTGGCGCTTACGGGTTCTTTGAAAAACCGCTCGATCCCGCGGAGTTGTTACACATCGTGAACCAGGCGGCGCGTATGCGGCAACTCGAGATTGAGAATCGCAGGCTGCGCGAAGAACTATCTCGTCCGCCCGGCTTCACTCCTTTGATGGGATCCAGTCATGCGCTCGAGCGAGTGTTGAAGCAGGCGCGATCGGTAGCTGCGACGAGTGCCACCGTTTTGTTGACTGGCGAGAACGGTACCGGCAAAGAGATGCTGGCGCGCGCGATTCATCAGGAGAGTCCGCGTGCCGATGGACCATTCGTGGCTGTGAGTTGTGCCGCGCTTCCGGAAGCACTGATCGAGTCGGAGCTCTTCGGTCATGAGAAAGGCGCGTTTACTTCGGCCATACAAACACACAAAGGTCGTTTCGAGCTGGCCGACGGCGGCACGCTCTTCCTCGATGAGATCGGAGATCTGAGCGCCGCAGTCCAGGTTAAGCTGTTGCGCGTGTTGCAGGAGCGCGAGTTTGAGCGCGTCGGTGGGACCAAAACTCTGACAGTCAACATTCGTCTGATCGCGGCGACTAATCGAGACCTTGAGAAAGAAGTTGCCCAGGGACGTTTTCGACAGGACTTGTTCTTCCGGCTCAACGTGGTGCCGTTGGTTTTGCCGCCTTTGCGGGAACGGCCCGACGACATTCCGATTCTGGCAGCACACTTTGCCGCGAAATCAGCGCAAAAGTACGGACAGCCTACGCCGGAGTTGGAACCAGCCCTTGTCGAGATCTTGCTTGACTACAACTGGCCCGGAAACGTGCGTGAACTTGAGAACCTGATCGAGCGGCTCGTGGTTTTGAGCGGGACGTCAACGCTCGGACTGGAATACGTTCCGGAGAAGATGCTCCGCGTACTTCCGGGGACGCCGCCGGGAGACGAGAGCACGCTCGAAGGTGCAGTGGAGTCGGTCAAGCGCCGCATGATTGTGAGCGCATTGCAGTCGGAGGGAAACAAGGTGGCCGCCGCGAAAAAGCTCGGCATCAGTCGCTCCTACCTGCATCGCCTCATCAATGAATTCGATCTATAGCCACAAAAGGCACAAAACCTGGGTTTCACATTTTGTGCTTTTTGTGCTTTCTTGTGGCTAATCTGTTAGAGAGGCAAATAAATGACTAAGAATCAGAAGATTGCTCTCGGTTGCGGTGGTGCAGGCTGTCTGGGATTGATCGTGGTTGCGATCGCGGGCGCGTTGATCTACTACTTCGCCCGTTCGCCTCGTTCGACTCGTGACTACAATTCCAATGTCAGTACGAACCGCAATTCCAATTCGAACGACAACTCCGATTTCAGTACTAACACTAACGACAACGACAACTCGTCAAATTCAAACTCGTCTTCAAGTTCTGACTCGACGATTTCAAGCGACGAAAAGCATAGGCTCTATCATGCCGCGGGTAGGACTGGTGACGCAGAACTTATTCAACGGGTCTCAGTGAAAATCGGGTTGATGAACGACGACTTTACAATTGGGGATAAATACCAGGCTTTTATTGAAGAGCACGCGAGGTGGATTATGCGCAACCTGGATTTTATTCAATCGGTAAATACACCTGAAAAAGCGCGGGCTTACGTTAACGATAATTTTCCCGAGTAAGAAGTAGTATCAAGATGGATCCGTCTCGCATTCGCAACTTCTCAATCATCGCCCACATCGATCATGGCAAGTCGACTCTCGCCGACCGCCTGCTCGAACTCACCGGAGCCCTGTCAGAACGCGAGATGGAAAACCAGGTGCTCGACAACATGGACCTGGAGCGCGAACGCGGCATCACGATCAAGGCACACGCTGTCAGGCTCGATTACAAAGCAACCGACGGCCAAAAGTACGTTTTGAACTTGATCGACACACCGGGTCACGTCGATTTTTCTTACGAAGTCTCGCGCTCACTATCAGCCTGTGAAGGTGCGTTGCTGATCGTTGACGCTTCGCAGGGTGTCGAAGCACAAACTCTCGCGAACACGTATCTCGCAATCGACAACAATCTCGAACTGATTCCTGTAATCAACAAGATCGACCTGCCCGGCGCCGAACCTGAAAAAGCGATCGAGCAGATCGAACATTTCATCGGACTCGAAACTCACAACGCCATTCTCACGAGCGCTAAAACCGGTGAGGGCGTGGGCGAAGTTCTCGAAGCGATCGTGCGCGACGTTCCGGCGCCAAAAGGCGATCCAAACGCACCGCTCAAAGCTCTCATATTCGATTCATGGTACGACTCGTATCGCGGCGTGATCGTGCTGTTTCGTGTTATCGACGGCACGATTCGACCCGGAATGAAGATCCGTTTCTTCAACGTCGGTCGTGACTATCAGGTTGAAACTCTCGGCGTGAATCGACCCACGCCGACGCCGATTAACGAATTGAGCGTCGGCGAGGTCGGTTTTCTCACCGCGTCGATCAAGGCCGTGGCGGACGTGCAGATCGGCGATACGGTGACCGAAGCTGCGCGACCAACGAAAGAACCTTTTCCCGGTTACCAGGAAATCAAGCCGATGGTGTTCGCGGGCTTGTATCCTATCGACGCTGCCCAGTACGAGGAATTACGCGACGCTCTCGACAAGCTGCGATTGAACGACGCGTCGTTCTTTTACGAACCTGAGTCGTCAACGGCGCTTGGGTTCGGGTTTCGCTGTGGCTTTCTTGGGTTGCTGCACATGGAGATCGTGCAGGAACGTCTGGAGCGTGAGTTCAATCTTGATTTGATCACGACTGCTCCGGGCGTCCGTTACGTCGTGACTACAACCGACGGTCAGGTGGTCGAGATCGATTCGCCCGCGAAGATGCCCGATCCGGGCCGCATCGCGAAGATCGAAGAGCCAGTGATTCGCGCCGTCATCCTGACGCCTGATGAGCATCTCGGCGGCATTCTTCCCCTCCTCGAAGAAAAACGTGGCCTGCAAAAAGGGTTTGAGTACATCACTTCAAATCGTGTGATGCTGACTTACGAATTGCCGCTCAACGAAATCGTGCTCGACTTCTACGATCGACTCAAGTCAGTTTCGCGCGGTTATGCGTCGCTCGATTACAACCTCGCTGGATATTGGGAAAGTGATCTCGTCAAGCTTGATGTGTTGGTCGCGGGCGAGCCGGTTGATGCGTTGTCGTTGATTCTGCATCGCAGCACCGCACAACCGAAAGGTCGTGCGCTCGCGGAAAAGATGAAGCAGTTGATTCCACGGCAACTGTTTGAAGTGCCGATTCAGGCTGCGATTGGAAACAAAGTGATCGCGCGAGAGACGGTGAAGGCGCTTGGCAAAAACGTTATTGCGAAGTGTTACGGTGGCGACATCACGCGTAAACGAAAGCTGCTCGAAAAACAAAAAGAGGGCAAGAAGCGGATGAAGAAAGTCGGCCGCGTCGAGATTCCGCAGGAAGCGTTTCTCGCCGTCCTGAAAGTAAATGAATAAATCTCGGAACGTACTGTAGGGGCGGCCCTCCGTGGCCGCCCTCGGTTTGAAATGAATTTTTCTGAAATCACAAACCGGGGCGAACACGAACTACTCCTTTTCTGCGCGCGCACTAACGCCTCCGATCACATTGTCACGCAACTCCAAAAACTTGCTGCCTCAAAGATCAATTGGGAATATCTCTATCAGCTCGCACGGCGGCATTCGATCCTGCCATTGCTGTTTCTTCAACTCGATCGCCACGCAAAAGATTTAGTTCCCGCCGAATATCTCAATCAGCTTAAGAAACACTACCTTGAAAACGTCGCGCGCAACACTGTACTAACGGCCGAACTCTGCCGCCTGATCACTCGCTTCGCCGAGTTCAACATCGACGCGATTCCCTACAAGGGTCCAGTTCTCGCGCAATTCGCTTACGGCAATCTCGCGCTGCGTCGCTTCGTGGACCTCGATGTCATCGTCAAAAAGTCTGACGTGTTGAAAGCACGCGAGATTCTGCTCGCCGAAGGTTACACCCCCTCCAAATCGCTTTCGCTCAACCAGCAGGAACTCTTGCTACGCACGCAACACAACATGCAGTTCTCCCGCGACAATCATCGCTTGATAATCGAACTGCACTGGGAGGTCGCACCACACCTTTTTGCGTCAACGGTCGATTCCGATCAACTGTGGGAGAATCTTGCCACCGTCGATCTCAACGGCACGAACGTAAAAACACTCTCCGCAGCCGATCTCCTCTTCTCATTGTGCGTCCATGGTTCGCGTCATCTTTGGGAGCGGCTCGGTTGGATTTGCGACATTGCAGAGTTACTTGCAAGACACAGTTTCGATTGGCCCGCGCTACTGAGACGTGCCGCACAGGCTGATACCGATCGCATGTTCCTGCTCGGCCTGTATCTCGCCGATAAACTTTTGGAAGCACCACTGTCGGCGGAAGTAAAAGCGCGCTGCGACGCAGATTCTCGTTTGTCGTCACTTGCCGGCAACGTGGTCGAACATCTTTTCAACGGCACCACACACGTGCCCGCGACGTCTCGCGAGATCTTCAAGTACAACATCGGCGTGCGTAAAACGCTTGGCGCTCGCGCCCGTTATATTCTCTACATGCTGCGGCCAACCGACGGCGATCTCGGCGCCCATTCTCTTCCCGAGAGTTTGAGTTTTGCCTACTACCTTGCTCGCCCATTCCGCATACTAAAACGCGGCATGTTTCATAACTGAACTGCTTTGGTCCCGGAGGGACCAGATGTTTATAGGTAAGATCAATTAAATGAATTGCGGCTCCAAAGGAGCCGAATGTCAATGGTGTCGCACATGGCGCTCCGCTGGAGCGCTATTATGTTTTTTGTTCTGGAGCTATAAACATGTGGCCGCGCTGCGGCCCCAAACACTACTAAAATTTGACGTATTTTTTTAACCGTGTTAGCTTCAGGCTCATTGGCGCGGTCAGTCGCCCGAGCGAACTCGCTCATTAGCTAAGGACCAAGGCATTACGAATTTGAAACGCACAGTTTTCTTTCACTATGCGAAGCGTATCAGTTTGATCGCTTTGCTTTGTTTAGCGGCATTTACGTTATCAGTCGGGCAAAGACCTGCTCCGGAAACAGACGCAAAGCCCGTCACGAAAGATAGCAAACCGGCAGATGCGAAAGCCGGGGCAAAGCTTCCGTATGTGCTGACCGTCAAGACTCGTCCGATCCTGAACATTTCACTCAAGGCCGAGAAGGCCAGGATGTCTGAGGTGTCGCAGGAACTTTCAAAGAAATTGAAAGTGCCCGTGTTTCTTGGGCCAGAACGACAGAACGAGTTGATAACGGTCGAGTTTAGTGAGCTAACTCTCGAACCTGCGCTGCAGTTACTGTCGCCGACAGTCTATGTGGATTACGAGATCGATACCGGTTCCGGAGCGCCACCAAAACCGCTTGGCATTTTCTTTTACGATACCAATCAGAGTGAGCCACCGGTGACGGCAGTAGTGACTGGATCGAACCAGTCAATATTGATCGAAGGTGACACTGAAGACGGAGTCGAGCCTGAAGGTGAAGACGCGAAGACGAAGCTCGAGGAGCAGCCACTTCGCATCACCTATGAAAACAAGCTTTTGTCTGTTAAAGCCAAAAAGCAACCGCTGTCTCTGGTGTTGCTAAAGATTGGTGAAGAACTTGGTATACCGGTTGACATACAGAATCAGAATCTTTCAGAAGTAGATACTGAGATCTCAAAACTGCCGGTAGAGGATGTAGTTCGGCAACTGTCCCCCCATATTCGGCTGTTCGTCCGAGCCGATCTTACACGCGCCGAAAAACGAGCTTTGCGGTTGGTTCTTGCTGAGCCGCCAAAAGTGACTCAGTGAGACCCTGAGGTATGCAAGATAGCTTGTATCGACGCTTGGCCCAACTTTTATGTTGCCATGAATCGATCAAGACCATATATTTAACTACAATGACTCGAGGAGGCGGCTAAACCTTGGCTAAGCAAAACGAGATTATCAACGAAGAAAATGCTGGTTTGAACAATGGGACAGGTGTAAGCGGCGGAGAAATTAAGAAGGCGTTTGTCGAACCGACGATCTCTGTTCCTGTTGATGTTCTTGAAGCGACTACGTTCTTTCAGTCAGCTACCAGCGGCGCGACCAACTAAGAAATTTGCGGTTGCATGGACGTTTTTCAGGTCTTTGACCGACCGGCTTCCCTCTCAAATTATTCGGTTGCCGGTCGGGTTTTACTTTTTGAGAGCAGCGATCACGAACTACGTAACCTGATCGTAGAGCTCTTTGCCGGATGGCAACTTACTCCCGTCCCAGTACCTCACCGATCGCCTGACATTCGGATTAATTTTAGCTGTGGCGAAACACCACATGAAATCCGTCCCGACCTGAATCACTTTGAAGTTGCTGAAGGTGGCAAGTGCTACACGGATGGCGCCGATTTCTATCTGGTGCTCGGCAAAGCACTGGTCCATCTACAGAATGGTACTCCGGTAATCGTCGACGTTTCGCTACGCGAGTTGCCGGCGGCGGGTGATCCGATGCTGGCCAGAGCGACGTCGTTTGCGGTTTGCGCTGGTCTGCGGCGTTTTGGATTATTTGATCTCCACAGCGCTGGTGTCGTCGACCCGCACGACGGTAAGGGAGTATTGATTGTTGGACCTTCGGGTAGTGGAAAGTCGACTTTGGCTGTGCAATTGGCGTCATCTGGATGGTCGTACCTTTCGGATGACGAACTGCTATTAAGTCTCGTAGATGGCGCAGTTGAAGCTCGCGGATTTCGCAGTTTTTTTGCGATGAGTACCCACAAAGAGTTCAAGCACTGTTTTGAGCCCGATACAGTCTTCGGAGGACGGCGAACACCGCAAGTATTGCCCGGTCTGGTGCTGTTTACCAGGCTAAATAACGAGTCAGAATCGCGGCTGAGTAAACTGACGCAAGCCGAAACGATGATGCGCTTGATCAGAGCATGCCCGTGGGCTACTTACGACACCTCTGTTGCGAGTGCTAATCTGGAAGTCCTTTCGGCACTCGCGCGACAAGCTACGGGCTTCGATCTTGCTGCTGGTCGCGATTTACTTGAGCCTGGATTCGCGTCAGATTTGTTGAGCGCCTGCTCACGTCACAACTGATGGACACCGAGACATCTTTTGATGGTAATTATGGGCCACGACGTTTAAGTGTGGAGCTCGCCAACATCTGTAATCTCCACTGTAGCTACTGCTTTCGCTCGGACGAGAACCTTTACACTTCACATGCTTTATTCTTTCCGCTCGAACTTCTGCGACGCGTGATCGGCGAAGCTCGCGCCGCAGCGAACGTGACGCGCATCAACTTCACCGGCGGTGAGCCGACTCTTCATCCGCATTTCGAGGAAACGCTGCAAACGATTCGCGACGCTGATTTGACGGTCAGTTTTGTTACCAACGGCTGGCACTTCGAACGTGTCTGGCCCGCGCTCCAGTCTAATCGTGCTGCGGTTTCACATGTTGCGTTCAGTTTGGATGGCGTAACGCGTGAGGATCACGATCGTTGGCGCGGCAAGGGATCTTTCGATCGCCTGGTGCGAGCATTTACTCGTTGCTACATGTCGAAGCTGCCGTTTGGAATCAAGATCGTGATACGTCGCGATCTGGTGGACCAACTCGAGCAGATCGCGATCTTCGCGGCGCGAATGGGTGCCGCGTCGCTTCACTTCGCACACGTGATGCCGACTTCAGATGACGTTGCCGAACTTTCAGCGCTGACGCTCGACGAGCAACGCGCGGTTGAGCAGGAGATCGCGATCCTTGCGCGTATCTTCAAAATGAATATCGGCATTGATGTTGGTTACTACAACATCGATGAAACGCGTCCACCGTGTGCTCCGCTTGCGGGTGTGAGCATGAACATCGATTTCCGCGGGCGAATGTCGCTCTGTTGCAATCTGTCGGGCTTTCGCGGTGCGGCTGAAGAAAGCGACGTAGTTGCTGATTTGAATGTGGAGTCGTTTGCTTCGGCTTATGAGAAGTTCGAAGCTCTGGCGGCGGCGCAATTGCAAAAGAGAAAGGCGACGCTCGCAGCGCTTAACGCGCAAGCAACCACGCCCGACATTTACGCCGGCTCGCCTTGCCTGTTTTGCCTACAAAGCTTTGGAAAAATTCCATGGCACCAGCGCCCCGCGATTTGAGTTAACCAAAAGGAATGGGCGCCTCCTTGGAGTGCGGCGGCCTGGCGCCGCTTTGTTTTCGTTGACGCAATATCGAGACTAAAGCGGCGCCAGGCCGCCGCACTCCAAGGAGGCGCCCGCTTTCATGGAATCAAAGAGCATCAATCAATCTATCCCGCCCCCTGGATTCTTGCCAGTCGATGCTGTCGTGGTCGACGGGCGGCCGGGCTTGTGGTGGATGGATATGTCAGGCGTCAGCCTGGCTGAGCCGTTCTTTCAACAAACAGTCGAACGCGCGAAGGCGAACGGCAACAATCGTCGTGAGTTATTTACGGAATTCGATGTTCTCCTCCAACTCGAGAAGCAACTCGACAGCGTTCAACCCACAGGATTCATCTTTCACTCCTCGCGTTGTGGGTCAACACTTGTCGCCAATGCTTGCCGCGCTGTCGACAACTCCATCGTCCTTTCGGAAGCAAACGCGATCGATAAACTAATCGCCAGATTCATTACTGATGCCGGCAACGATCCCGTTAAGACCACACTCTATTCAGTTTTTCTGCGCGGCGTGGTCCATGCGCTGGCTCAGCGGCGCACGGGCAACGAAGAACATCTCTTCATCAAGTTTGCCTGTTGCAGTTTCGCCCAAATCGAACGTATCAGACGGATCTGGCCCAACGTGCCGTGGCTATTTCTTTACAGAGATCCGGTGGAAACAATCGTCTCGAATCTCAAAGACGTTCCACCATGGCTGCTCGATAACGACCGGCGTGTGCTGGCCTCAATTGCCGGCGCATCTCCGGACGAAGTTGCAGAAATGCCTCTTGAACAACTGTGTGCGAGGACCATCGGAAGTCTTTTTTCTACAGCACATGGTCTTGCGAATGACAACAGCATGTTGCTTAATTACAAACAACTGTCGGTACCTGTAATATCCAGTGTGTTGAGGTTTTTCAAGGTCAGTCCCTCGACAACGGAACTGGAAACAATCAAGCGGGCGAGTCAGACGTATTCAAAAGAAGCCTCGGGTTCGCGTGCGTTTGTTGCTGACACAAACGCAAAACAGCAGCTTGCTTCCGACGCAGTGCGCGAAGCAGCAGCAAAGTGGGCGACTGAACCTTATCAACTCCTTGAGCAAAAACGTTTATTGAAATCCGGTGAATAATCATGAATACAACCACCCTTAGCCCGGGCAAACACGTGGTCGCAACAGATTTCGACGGCGGCGAAGGAATACTCGTAGATCTAAACACTAAAAAATATTATCAACTGAACGAGACAGCGATGATCGTTTGGAAGGGACTCGAAAAGGGCAAGACAATGGGCGAGATCGCCACTGACATCACCTCCAGCTATGAAGTTCAACTAGACAAAGCTCGCGTCAGCGTGGAACGAATCGTTGATAACTTCCAAACTTACAAGCTTCTTACCACAAAGTGAGCGACGTTTCTTCGTTAAGTACGCGATTCTGACGATCGCGCTCTTCGTTCCCCTTCTCTGGGCCTTTCGCTATGTTCGCAATCTGTACCCGATAGCCGCCTGGAACGTGATGATGGCAGGCGGCGATCTCGAACGTGGTCGCAGCTACTGCATCCTGCGGGGCGAGACCGTCTCGGGAGAAACTGTCGATGTGGCTCCGATCCTACTGACCGACGCCCTGTACAGCCGCACATGGACCATGGTCAACGCGACCATCGACAATCAAAGCTTCAAACTCAAATCGATTCATCCGGCAAACGAAGAGATGCTGCGCCGTTATGGTGGACTTGAAAATCTGCCGCCGGGCGCGCGGATACCGGACCTGCTCAAGGTGTGGGGTGATCTCTATAACATGCGACAACCGGAGTCGTCGCCAAATCGGCTCAAGGCAATACGACTCGATATGTATCGCTGGGAAAGTGGTCGCTATTCCGATTACGACAAATTCATAACCTCGTGGCACCAACCACTATAAAAGCAATTATGGATAGGGTTGTTCCTCGTGGCCCTTTTGCGCTTGGTGTCGTGCGTTCGATCGTGCATGGCACGTTCCTGATTTCGATTCTCTCCACTTCCTTTTCCGCACTCGGTTCGCTGCCGTCTACCATCCTTCGACCCACTGGCGTGATGAAACTTCTGCCATGGAGCTTCTACGATCAATTACAGACCCCGGCGGGAATACTGATCTTAAAAACCCTGATGGTGCTCTCGCTGATATTGAGCACGATAGGCTTTGGCACGGTTATCTCAACCAAGACTTCGCTCTTGCTCGTGCTTTTTTATCAGGGACTACTGCGTAGCTTCGGACATTTCAATCATGACGAGATGATCGCTGTTTATTTCATGGTAGTGCTGGCGTTCACGCCCTGCGGTGATGCGTTTTCGATCGATAGTCGAATGAGGAAAACGGTGAGGGAAAGGCCCGCCTTTGCGTATGCGTATCCGATTCTGTTGATGCAACTGTTGCTGGCGTGGGTCTATTTCAGCTCAGCATTGATCAAACTTCGCGTCGCGGGATTGAAGTATCTGAGCGCGGACAATCTGCCGGCGCTTGCGATCTTTCACTCGCTCGACAATCTGCACGACACGAGTTTCAAGATTGCCTTCCTGTTACCGCAGGTCAAACAATACCTGCCCATTGCCGTCGCATTTGTGCTCATTTGGGAGTTGCTATTTCCACTCGCAATTTTTTGGCAGCGTATTCGCTGGTGGATCCTCGGAATCGGAGTCGTGTTCCATTTTGCCACCCTGTTCGTAATGAACATTTTCTTCCCGCATCAGCTCGCAATGTATTTGGTGTTTGTCGATTGGGAACCACGGATTAGACGGATTCGATCCGCGTTATCCGTGTTACCAAAATGACAAAAATTGGCACTTGCAGTCGCCGTTGAATTTCGTTGACGGCCTTCAAACAAGCATGGTACGTTTTCCCGCCACACTGAACATCGTGGGCCCACCTTTAAAGGAGATTACAGGCATGTCCAAGTTATTTCGGCGTTCGTTTGTGTTCGCTGGGCTGATCGTTATGGTGCTTGGTCTATATCAGGTCGCAGCAGCACAACTAATCATTTCTGAATTTCGTGTTCGTGGTCCAAATGGCGCGAACGACGAGTTTATCGAGATCTACAACAACAGTGGAGCCGATCATACCGTCGCCGGCGGCGGTACTGGTTATGGCGTTGCGGCTTCGAACGGCGTAGCGCGCTGCGTTATTCCCAATGGAACTGTTATTCCAAACAGAGGTCACTATCTTTGCGTCAACAGTGTGGGCTATAGCCTTGCTTCCTATCCGGCTGGTAATGGAACCACCGCGACTGGCGATGCCACCTACACTACTGACATTCCAGACAACGCTGGTATCGCGATCTTCAATACCAGTGTTGCGGCCAACTTCGTACTGGCAAACCGTCTCGATGCGGTTGGTTCGACTTCCGAAGCGAACACCCTTTACAAAGAAGGAACGGGTTATCCCGCGCTGACTCCGTTCTCGATCGATTATTCGTTCTATCGTGACGACTGCGGTAAATCGGGATCCATCACGACTTTTGGTGCCTGCCCGATCAGCACACCCAAAGACACCAACAACAACGCCGCCGACTTCATCTTCGTTGATACCAACGGTACCTCGGCCGGCGCCGGTCAGCGCCTTGGCGCTCCCGGACCAGAGAATCTCAGCTCACCGATTCAACGTAACGCGTCATTCGCGGTGAACCTCCTCGATATCTGCGTCGCACCCGCATCGCCACCGAATCGCGTGCGCGACTTCACTTCGGATCCGGCGAACAATTCGACCTTCGGCACGCTGGATATTCGCAGAACGGTCGTTAACAACACGGGAGGAAACGTAACTCGCTTGCGTTTTCGCGTCATCGATCTCACGACGTTCCCGGCGCCGAGTGGCATTGCCGACTTGCGACCACGAACTTCCACGGCAGTGGTGGTCACAGTTGACCGTCCGCCTTGTGGCAGCGGCACCAGCAACGTCACCGTTCAGGGAACGACGCTCGAACAACCTCCGTCACAGCCAAACGGGGGTGGCTTCAATTCGTCAATGTCTGCTGGCGTGGTAACGCTGGCGACTCCGATTGCGAATGGCGCGTCGGTCGACATTAGATTCCTGCTTGGAATTCAACAAACAGGAAGCTTTAAGTTCTTCTTCAACGTCGAAGCATTGCCATAACCAGTCGCGCAAGACCTGGATTAAGGGAGAGGTGACAAACACCTCTCCCCTTTTTTTGTGCTTTATGTGCCTTTTTGTGGCTGGCTTAAGGAAAGCTGTAAGTTACGACGTATTGCGGTGGCGTGCGTTCGAGAATCGGTTGTCCGTTTGCTTCAAGCCAGGCGTGGCCGTCGAACTTACCGTCGGCTTCATTTCGCACACCAAATATGATCCGCGTCGGGATTCCACTACGCAAAAGATAGCGATGGAGCACCGCCGCGCGTTTCCAGCAGATGGGTTTGAACATTAAGACGTCGGCCGAGAGCAGTAAATCGATCGCGCGCGCCAGTTCGTCCTGAGTCTTTCCGTGGAGAGAAGAATTGGTTTGGTTTCCGGCCACGATCTGCAGCGCTCGTGGCAGTGAGTAACACCGCGCTATAGTGGAGAGAACTACAACCCACCAGGCCATCCGCAGCAGCAGCCACGCCTCACCGGGCTTCGTTACGGTCTTTCGGCCCATCCCCACAATTGCCCGGGCAAACTTTATCATCGCGCCGATTCTAACCCCTTACTTGTAAATCTTGGAATGCTGCATTAGTCTTGAATTCCATAAGCCCTTATATCAATTCGCACTGTAGTCAATAGGAGGATCTGTGGCGGTTATTCGTCCTTTTCGTGCTTTGCGTCCGCAAGTTGACCGTGCTGAAGCGGTAGCAAGCGTACCGTATGACGTCGTGAACACTGACGAAGCACGCGCACTGGCCCACGGCAATCCGCTCAGCTTTCTGCACGTTTCTCGCCCCGAAATCGACCTCCCCCCGGGCACCGATATTCATAGCGACGCAGTCTATCGGAAGGCAGTTGAGAACTTTGAGAAGCTGATTGCCGAATGTCCGATGGAAAAAGAAAGCGAGCCCAGCCTTTATCTTTACCGTCTGATCATGGGAAGCCACGAACAGATCGGAATCGTCGCCTGCTGCTCGGTTGATGAATACGACAACAGCACGATTCGCAAACACGAACGAACGCGCCGCGACAAAGAAGACGATCGCACGCGTCACATGCTCATGTTGAAGGCGCAAACAGGACCAGTTTTTCTAACTTACAGACGCCGCGCCGAGATTGATGAACAAGTTTCCGCAGCCGTCAGTTCCACGCCTCTATATGACATCACAGCTCCGGACGGCGTTCGTCATACTATCTGGCGGCTTAGCGACACTGAATCGCTGGTGCAGAGTTTTGAATCGGTGCCACTACTCTACATCGCAGACGGTCATCATCGTGCAGCAAGCGCAAGCCGGGCCCGCGCTGAACTAAGAGAACAAAGCTTCGCGCACACCGGCAAAGAAGACTACAACTATTTTCTGACGGTGATCTTTCCCGATTCGCAGGTGCAGATACTTGCTTACAATCGCACTGTCCAGGATCTCAACGGACTGACGCAGGAACAGTTTCTTGACACGATCAAGGAGCAGTTCACGATCACTGAGAACGTGAGCCCCGAGCCCCCGGAACGTGGTAACTGGAGTATGTATCTCGATGGCAAGTGGTATGGGTTACAACTCTCGCCGGCAACCACTCTCCCAAGCGGAACGGTTGCTACGCTTGATGTGAGTATTCTTCAGGACCGGCTGCTCGATCCGATCTTAGGTATAAAAGACGTTCGCACTGATAAGCGGGTGGATTTCATCGGCGGCCTTCGCTGGACAAAAGAGCTCGAACGTTTGGTCGATGAAGGCAAGGCCGCGGTTGCCTTTTCAATGTTTCCGACGACAGTCAACGAGTTGCTGATGGTCTCCGACGCAAATGAGATCATGCCGCCGAAATCAACCTGGTTCGAACCCAAGTTACGAGATGGTTTGTTGATTCACACAATTTGAACTTTGTACTTTGAGCTTAGTTCTTTGTTCTTAAAACTAAGCACTAAGCACAAAACACCAAGTACATTCTTATGCGAGTACTGATAGCAGACAAATTCGAACAGTCAGGCCGGGATGGTTTGCAGGCACTCGGCTGCGAGATCTCTTTTCAACCCGATCTGAAAGACGACGCTCTCGTCGAGGCGATTCGAAAGGAAGCGCCTGACGTGCTGGTCGTGAGAGGCACGAAAGTAACTGAACCCATGCTGGAGGCTGGAACAGTAAAGCTGGTCGTGCGCGCGGGCGCCGGCTACAACACGATCGACGTCTCTGCCGCTTCGAAGCGTGGCATCTACGTTTCGAACTGTCCCGGCAAAAACTCGATTGCTGTTGCCGAACTCGCGTTTGCTCTCATCCTCGCGCTCGATCGTCGCATCGCTGACAACGTCGTCACATTACGGCGCGGTGAATGGAACAAGAAAGAGTTTTCGAAAGCTCGCGGACTGTTTGGCCGTACGCTCGGATTGATCGGCGTCGGCAAGATTGGTCAGGAGATGATTCCTCGGGCGCGTGCGTTTGGAATGCCCGTGGTTGCCTGGAGTCGAAGTTTGAATGCAGAACGAGCAGCGGCGCTCGGTGTTGAGCTGAAAGCATCGCCGAAAGAAGTCGCGGCCACTTCAGACATAGTGAGCGTTCACCTGGCGCTGAATTCGGAAACGAGAAATTTCCTCGACGCTGACTTTTTCAACGCGATGCAAGAAGGCGCTTACTTCATCAACACTGCGCGCGGTGAGGTTGTCGATCAGCAAGCATTAGTCGCAGCGATGAGGAACCGCGGCATCCGCGCCGGTTTGGACGTCTATGCCGTCGAACCAACCAGCAGCGCCGGTGAATTCCACGACGAGATCGTCAAAGAAGAAGGACTCTACGGCACGCATCACATTGGCGCCTCGACAGATCAGGCACAGGAAGCAATTGCCGCTGAAACAGTACGCATCGTTAAGGAGTTCAAAGAAACAGGCAAGGTACCGAACGTCGTAAACCTGGCCCGCCAAACTCCGGCGACGCACAGGCTCGTGGTCCGGCATCTCGATCGGCCCGGCGTGCTTGCGGGTGTGCTCGATGCGATCAAAGCGGAGCAGATCAACGTGCAGGAAATGGAGAACATCGTATTCGAAGGCGCCGCAGCGGCCGTGGCTCGCATCAACCTCGACAATGCGCCAACGAAAGAAACCCTCCAGAAGCTTCAGGCAAACAGCACAGATATCATCGAGCTCGATTTGCTTGAGTTGAAATAAGATCTTGATGAACACGACCCTTATCACCGGAGCATCGACGGGCATCGGGGCGGCATTTGCCCGCAAACTCGCCGCCCGCGGCAGAAACGTGCTCCTGGTCGCACGCTCGGAAGACAAGCTCATCGCGTTGTGCAACGAGTTGGGTCGCTTGACGAGTATTCGCGCGCAGTACCTCACGGTCGATTTGGAACAACCCGACGCCGCGGCGCAGTTGTTGGAAGAAACGCAAAAGCGAGAGCTCGAGATCGACATGCTCATCAACAATGCTGGCTTCGGCTCGATGGGCGACTTTGCCAAACTCGATCTCAATCGAGAGCTCGAAATGATCCAGCTCAATATCAGCGCCCTCGTCGACCTGACGCATCGCTTTCTGTTGCCGATGCGTGAACGCAAGCGCGGCACGATCATCAATGTGGCATCGACGGCCGGTTTTCAGGCTGTTCCTTACATGGCCACGTATGCAGCAACGAAAGCTTTTGTGCTTTCGTTTTCCGAAGCACTTTGGGAAGAGAATCGTTTGCACGGCGTACATGTGATGGCACTGTGTCCGGGCGTTACGGAAACAAACTTCTTTGAGGCGTCAAAGATGGATCGTCCACCGATGCGCACGATTCAAACGCCGGAAGAAGTTGTGGAAGCCGCATTGCGCGGGTTGTCGCGCAAGAAGAGCGTGGTCGTTTCGGGTTGGACCAACTGGTTCACCGTTGAAGCCGAACGCTTCGTACCGCGCACGTTGGTGACGAAGGTAACGGGCAAGGCTCTGCGTTCGCGCTTTGAGTAACAAGGATGGAGAACAAAATGACGGAACGAATATTTAACTTCAGCGCCGGCCCGGCGGTGTTGCCGGTGCCTGTTTTGGAAGAAGCTCAACGCGACATGCTCAGCTTGCCGGGTGTCGGCATGTCGGTGATGGAAATCAGTCACCGGTCCAAAACGTTTGACGAGATCATCGCTCGAACTGAAGCGAGCCTGCGCGGGCTTTTAAAAATCCCAGACAACTACCACGTCCTGTTTCTTCAGGGCGGCGCGAGTTTGCAGTTTTCGATGATACCGATGAATTTTCTGCCGGCCGACGGCAGCGCTGATTACGTGTTGACGGGAAGCTGGGGCAAGAAGGCGCTGAAGGAAGCGAAGAAAGTCGGTGTTGTGAACGTTGCCGCGACGATGGCAGACGGTGGCTTCACGCGCTGCCCGTCGCGTGACGAGATGAGTTTGACTCCACGCGCCGCCTACGTTCACATCACGAGTAATGAAACGATTGAAGGCGTGCAGTGGAAACGTGAGCCCGTCGTCGGCGACGTGCCGCTCATCGTCGATTCGTCTTCTGACATTCTCTCGCGCGAGCTCGACGTCACTAAATACGCACTCATCTATGCAGGCGCGCAGAAGAACATGGGTCCGAGCGGCGTGACGCTCGTAATCCTGCGTGACGACTTGCTGCAACGCATTCCCGAGCGTCTGCCGACAATGCTCGACTATCGCATTCACGTCGAAAACAAATCGCTCTACAACACGCCGAACACGTGGGGCATTTACATCATGGGCCTCGTCTGCAAGTGGCTTGAGAACCAGGGTGGCCTCGCCGGCATGGAACAACTGAATGAAGAGAAAGCCCAGATGCTTTACGACGCGATCGATGCGACCGATTTTTATCGTGGTCACGCCGACATTGATTGCCGCTCGCCAATGAACGTTACGTTCCGCTTGCCGGCGGAGGATCTCGATAAGAAGTTCGTCAGTGAAGCCACTGCACAGGGACTCGATGGCTTGAAGGGACACCGATCGGTTGGCGGCATCCGAGCGTCGATTTACAACGCGTTTCCGCGTAAAGGAGTCGAGGCGCTGGTGTCGTTTATGAAAGATTTCGAACGCCGCAACGGCTGAATGTGGAAACACTCACTTTCAAGATTGAATCGGATAACGCAGGGAACCGTCTCGATGCATATCTCGCCTCACAGATCGAGGGCTGGAGTCGAGCACGTCTGCAACGGTTGATCGAGAATGAAGACGTACTCGTTAACGGCAAAACCTCAAAACCTTCTTACAAACTTCGGGAACACGACGAAGTTGAAGTCGAGCTGATCGCGCCCATCGCGGATGCTTTCGTACCGGAAAATATTCCGATCGACATTGTTTACGAAGACGACACTCTCGTCGTGGTAAACAAACCTGCCGGGCTCGTGGTTCACCCGGCGGCAGGTATGCCTTCAGGCACACTCGCCAACGCACTCGCATATCACTTTCAAAATCTTCCTGGCGGCGGAACGGGTGTGCGGCCCGGTCTCGTTCATCGTCTCGATCGCGATACATCGGGCTTGCTGGTCGTGGCAAAAACTGACAGTGCGCTCGAAAACCTATCAGATCAGTTTCGTGATCGAACGGTCTACAAGTCTTACGTCGCGCTGGTTCATGGGCGCCTGGCGTCAAATTCCGGAAAGATCGATCAACCGTTGGCACGCGATCCGTCGAACCGAACGCGCATGGCCGTCGTGCGTGGCGGTCGCAATTCGCTGACGCTCTACCGCGTGCGACGCGGCTTCGATCGGTTTACGCTCCTCGATGTTGAGCTTAAAACCGGCCGAACTCATCAAATCAGAGTGCATCTCGCATGGTTGAAACATCCGGTGGTCGGTGATGAAACTTACGGCGGCGGCCGCGACAACACTATCCAGGACGCACGACTCCGCGCACGCGTCCGCAGTCTCAACCGCCAGTTCCTGCACGCAGAGAAGCTCGCGTTCACGCATCCAAAAACAAATGAAGTTGTTAAGTTTGAATCCCCGTTGCCAGCGGAGTTGATCGACTTACTTTCTGAGTTGGAGCATTAAGAATTGTTTCGCGCAAAGGCGCAAAGGCGCAAAGAAGAACGCAAAGGAAAACTACGTAGTGTCTTTGCGGCTTTCTTTGCGCCTTTGCGCCTTTGCGCGAAACAATTCCTACGGCATTGGCTCGAAACGCTTGGTCAACTGCTTGAACCTCTCATCAGTCCGCAACCCATCGAACATCGGCTCAATCCTGATCAGCACCAACCCGGGATGCCGCGCTTCAAAGGCATGATTCAAATACTCGATCGCCTTGTCGTTGTCTTTCAATCCCGCATACACATTCGCGAAGTACAACCCGGTAACATACCGGCGCTTTGACAACGCCTCGAGCTGCTTGAGGATCGCGCGCGCTTCCGCCTGTTTACCCGCCATTCCATACGCAAACCCGAGCGACGCCGCCGCTTCTGTCTCAGCTTCAATCACCTGGTCCGGTATCGGACCACTCGCCGGCGCTTTGATTAATTTGCGCAGCTCAGCGATCGCCTCGTCGTGCATTCCCTTTCTGCACATAAGCGAGGGCCAGATAATGACGCGCCACCCAAAAGTCCGGATCGCTCTGAAGCGTCAGTTTGTATTTCGCGATCGCATCGTCGTAATTGTGTTCGTAGTAGGAATAGAGTCCTGTGTTTGAGCTGATGATCGGCGACAGCGGATCGAGTTTGTGAGCTTCCTCGATTTCCGCTTTTGCCAAACTGAATTTCCCCATCTGCATGAGGTACGAGGCGTACCACTGGTGCGCAGTCGGATATTTCGGATTCAACTTCAGCGCCTGCTGAAAGTCGCTTTGCGCTCCAAACCAATCCCAGTCGTACGCGAGTCTGACAAACGCGCGTGAAGTGTAAGCTTCAGCCAGCGTCGGATCGGCGTCGACAGCTTTCTGCGCCGCCGCTTTCGCTTTCGGCATTTCATCAACTGGTCTCGCCACACCGATGTCGGAGAGAAGTGCGTATGAATCAGCGAGTCCGGAGAATGCGAGCGCGAAAGTCGGATCCTTTTCTTCGGCGCGTTTGAAATAGTCGATTCCGTTGCGAAATCCTTCTTCGTTGCGTTTGTTCCAGAAGTATCGACCTTTCAGGTAAAGCTGATATGCCTCAGCGTCGTTTGTATAACGCTTCGCGAGCTTCTCCTCATCCGCGCCGGACAATCGCAGCCGCAAACTCTCCGAGATCTTCTTTGAGACTTCGTCCTGAACCGAGAAGATGTCGGCAAGACTGCTGTTGTATTCAGCACCCCAAAGCTGCGAGCCATCATCGACTTTGATCAGTTCGGTTTTGATCACGAGACGATCGTCGAGCTTGACGAGCCGCCCGGTTAGAACTGCACCCACGTTCAGATGACGACCGGCTTCGACCGGATCGAGATTCGCGCCTTTGAAACGGAAGGCAGCATTGCGCGACATCACTTTCAGATTCGGCAGTCGTGAAAGACTGTTGATGATACTTTCCGTCAAACCGTCAGACAGATATTCAGTATTTGGATCCTTACTGTCGTTAACAAACGGAAGTATGGCCACGGAGTTTATTGGTCGTGATCGCCACGCAAACAGAACTGCCGCAACACCAGCCAACACGGCCAGCAAAGCGAGGGTGCCAAAGGCAATCCATCTCGTCCTTTTCTGTTGGCTCGACAGGCGCCATACTGGCGACTGTTGCTGGATCCGTGACAGTCTCGACCTGCGATCTGACCGCTGTCGGAGTTGACGATAAGGCATCGGCCTGAGTGACAGAAGGCGTTTCTCTGATTAACTCCAGGACTGTCCGTGGTATGGAGTTCGTCTCTGAGCTGTTCGAGATCGAGCTTCAGATCCGTCATTGTCTGATAACGTTTGAGTCGATCTTTCGCGAGCGCTTTGGCAACGATCCGATCGAGCTGCCGCGGCACATTCGCGACATGATTCACGAGCGGCAACGGTTCGTGATCGATGATCGAAACGCGTGTGTGACTGTCAGTCTTGCCCTTGAACGGCGGCTCTCCGGCCACCATTTCATAAAGCACCACACCCAAACTAAAAACGTCTGTGCGTTCGTCGATATTCTCACCCAGCGCTTGTTCGGGTGACATGTAGCCGGTCGTTCCCATAATGGCGCCGGGATTGGTCATTGTGATCGGAATTGTGACGGCTTCAGGATCGGCGCCTGAGGTATCGCGATCAGTCAGCTTTGCAAGTCCAAAGTCCAGCACTTTCACGAAACGATCGCGGACGAACTTGTCCTGCCGCAACATTATGTTTTCAGGTTTTATGTCGCGGTGAACGATGCCTTCGGCGTGCGCTGCTTCGAGTGCCATTGCGACCTGGATACCGATGCCGAGTGACTCATCAAGCTTCAATGGGCCACGCCAGAGACAGTGACGTAGAGTTTCGCCGTCGATGTACTCCGTGGCGATGTAATAACTGTCGTTTGACTCGCCGATTTCGAAGACGGTGAGAATGTTCGGATGATTGAGTGCGAGCACCGCGCGTGCTTCCTGTTTGAAACGACGCAGGCGGCTTTCCGAGGTCGTCAACTCGTGCGGTAACACCTTCAGAGCGACTTTGCGGCCGTGTTGTTTAGTGTCTTCAGCAAGGAATACTTCACCCATGCCACCCTTGCCCAGCCTGCGTAAGATGCGATAATGGGCGATGTACTCAGGTAGAGAATTGGTGCCAGCGGTGTCTGAGTTGTTCGGGCGGTCGGGCATGAAGGCGATTACTTGCGCGACTAAGTTGGGCCGTGAACAAATTTCCAGAGCATTGTAGCACCCTGCGAGCTGTATCGGACCTACAAGTCAGATAGGACATATGCGTCCAATGGCTTATGATCGCAGGTTCTTATCACCCAGAAAGGGGCAACAAGTTCGGGATCGAACGCATCGAATCGCCGGTCCCAAAAGACTGCGGTCAGCTCCCGAACCATTAATCCATGTAGCATGCCAGCACGTATAACATCATTTTTATTCAAATATTTGTCGGTAGCTGTAATTAGCCTCGCGACCGCGTTTTCAGTTGCTGCGCAGAAGCCAAAGGCTTCTCCATCACCCACACCGGCGACGGAAAATCCGCAGGGTATTGAAAAAATCGCGATTCGTCGCGTCCGCCTGCCTATCACGGTAACGGATAAAAAAGGTCAGTTTGTACCTGGACTTACCCAAAGCGATTTCGTTGTGCTCGAAGACAGAGTCCCGCAGACTATCGAAACTTTTTCTGATGATCTTTCGCAAACCACGCCGCTCTACGTCGCGGTACTAATGGATACGTCGCCATCGACTGCCGGCAAACTGAAGTTTCAACAGGAGTCTGCAATGAACTTCATCCAAACTGTGATCAAGCCACGCAAGGATCGCGTGCTTTTTGCAACCTTCGACGATGAGATCAATTTACTGCAGGACTTCACTGACAAACTCGATCTACTCGACAAGGCTGTTTACGGCGTCAAAAAAATGGGGACGCAGACCGCACTATTCGACGCCATCTGGCAGTTCTGCGATGAAAAGATGCGAACGGTTCCTGGTCGCCGCGTGTTGCTGATCGTCACTGACGGCGAGGACACCTACAGTCGCGCAAACATTCGCGACGCGATCGACATCGCTCAACGCACAGAGACAACCATCTTTGCGATTTCAACGAAAGCCGGTTTTCTATCAACAGTGCCCGGTGTCGAAGCCGGCCAGGTCGCAGATAAAAAGGATAAGGATCTCCAGACCCTTGCCGAAGAAACGGGCGGCACCGCTTTCTTTACCGGCGATATGCTCTCTCTCGAGCGCTCGTTCACGAGGATTTCAAAAGAACTGCGAGCGCAGTACCTTGTCACCTATAATCCGACAAACAAGAGCTACGACGGCTCGTTCAGAAAGATCGATGTGAAGCTGGCGGATGGACGTGGCGAGTTGAAGGTGAGAACTAAGCGGGGTTATAAGGCGATCGCCGACAGCGTAACGCAATAAGGAGTTTCGGAAGTACGATGCAATATCGCGAAGTTAGTCGCCCAGTGCTGTTGTTTGTGTTGGCCTTTCTGTTCGTGTGCGGTGGAATAGCAAGTCGCACTTTGTCAGCAAAGAACGAGCGCAACACGCAGGGCGCAAGCGCATTTGCATCACCGTCTCCAACGCCGCGAAACCGCGAGGAAATACCACAGGACTCTGACGAAGTCATCAAAACCGAAACCAATCTCACCAACATCTTCTTCACCGCGGCCGACAAAAACAAACGTTTCATCAGCGATCTCAAGCCCGAAGACATTCGCATATTTGAAGACGGTCGACCACAGGAGATCTTCACTTTTCAACAGAACATCGATCTTCCGCTCTCGATTGCAATTCTGATCGACACGAGCATCTCCGAACAATACACACTGCCTGAAGAAAAGGAAGCCGCTCGCGCGTTTCTCGAAAACGTTCTGCGGCCACAAAAGGATGAGGCAGCGGTTGTTTCGTTTACTGGCGAAACAACTCTCGAACAAGGCTTCACAGGAAGCATCGATCGACTGAGACGAGCAATCGATCGCGTCGAGTTTGTTCCGCCATCCGGCTACATCGGCGGCGGAGTCATCGTTAACGGAACTCCTCCCATTTCGGGAACCAACCAGAGTTTGGCCGGTTCTACTGCAATCTGGGACGCCGTCTGGGCGACTTCCGAAGAATTGATGGTTCAGTCTGCCGAGCACTCCCGCCGGGCGATCATCCTGCTGACCGATGGCGACGACACCAGCAGTCGCATGAAAATGCACGATGCGATCGAACGTGCGCAAAAGGCTGACGCATTCATCTATGCCATCGGCATCGGCGACCGCTATCAGTTCAATGTCAACGAAGGGGACCTGCGGAAAATTGCGGAAAGAACCGGCGGGCGAGCTTATTTCCCAAAACATGAAAGAGACCTTCGCGACGCTTTTACTCAGATTCAGCGGGACCTTCGCGAGCAATACCTCGTAGCCTATTCACCGAGCAACAAGAGCCGCGACGGGTCATACCGGAAAATTGAGATCCAGGTTATAAACCCGGCACTGAAGCAAGACCTCAAACTGAACTATCGCGCCGGGTATTTCGCCAAAACGGACGGTCCTCAGCCCCCGGCAACCCGAAAACGTGTTCAGGATCAATAGTTTAACTGCGGATTTCGCTGCTCAGTGGTAATCCGTGTAAATCTGCGGCAAAACCTGTTATACTGCACCCGCCTGGCGCGTCTGCCGCGCCTGGTTCAGTAAGAAACTCCCGCACCAAACATCTCCGTTGTTCCTCCCGAGGTTTTCTTACTCAAGAAACGCCGGACACAGACTGAATGAGAACAAGCACCTCAGCGCGGGGCCGAGTCCTGATCGTCGATGATGATCGGAAGATCCGAGATCTGCTCGTAGATCTTCTCGAACTGGAAGGTTACGAAGTCTCGACCGCAACTGACGGCGCACAGGCCATCGAACGGGCCCTCTCGTTTCATCCCGACCTCATCGTCAGCGACGTGGTAATGCCGGTTGTGGGGGGGCTTGAACTCTGCCGCCGGTTGAAAGAAGACGCGCGTACGGCCTACATCCCCGTGATGCTGATCAGCGGGCTGATCACTTCGAACGACGGTGGCATCGAGGGCTTGCACGCCGGCGCCGACGACTACATCGATCTCCCGTTCCGAAACGAAGAATTGCTGGTGAAGGTCGCTCGCCTGGTCGAACGACATCGCATTGAAGGTGCATTAAAAGAGAGTGAAGAGCGTTATCGCAGCCTAGTCGAACTGTCGCCAGACGCCATCGTGGTTCATCACGACGGAAAGTTTACTTACGTTAATCCAGCCGCAGTAAAACTCTGGGGAGCATCGTCAGCCGAAGATCTCATCGGTAGATCGGTTCTTGACGTCGTGCACCGCGATTACTGTGACCACGTCAAAGAAGGCATCGAATACATTCAAACATTTCAAATGCCGACGACGCTCGCAGAGCAGAAGTATCTCAGGCTCGACGGCTCGGTGATTGACGTTGAAGTCACGGGACTGCCTTTCACTTCCGAAGGCAAATCCGCGGTGCTTTCGGTCATTAGAGACATCACTGAGAAAAAACAGGCGCGCGAGGCGCTGAGAAAAGCAGAGAAGCGTCTTCGAACCGTCGTCGGTAGCGCCGCACTCATACTTTTTGCAACGGACAAGAACGGCGTCTTCACACTGTCCGAAGGTGAGGGACTGAAGAGTCTCTCGCTCGAACCGGGCGAACTCGTGGGCCAGTCAGTGTTCGACGTTTACGCCGATACTCCGAAAGTTGGAGAGAACATCAGGCGGGCATTGAGTGGAGAGTCGTTCAAGTCGTCTGTAGATGTCGGCGGGCTTGTTTTTGACGTTCGTTATTCACCACTGACAGATGAGCGCGACAACGTTTTGGGTGTTATCGGCGTGGCCATCGACACCACCGATCAGCGTCGGGCCGAAGCGTCCATCAGAGAGAGCGAAGAGCGTTATCGAGAGCTCTTCGAAAACGCGAACGACATCATCTACACGCACGATCTTCAGGGCAATTTTACTTCACTGAATCGCAGCGGCGAACGAATCACCGGCTACTCGCGTGAAGAAACCATGTTGATGAATGTCGCCGACGTCATTGCGCCTGAGTATCTAAACCTCGCGCGAGAGATGATCGCGCATAAGGCGAGTGAAAGAGTCGCAACTGTTTACGAGATCGATATCATTTCCAAGCATGGACGTCGTGTTCGTCTCGAAGTCAGCACCCGACTCATCTTCAGCGATGGCAAACCGATCGGCGTGCAGGGAATCGGGCGCGATCTGACCGAGCGCAAACATTCTGAAGAAGCGTTGCGGGAAAGTCAGGCGTACCTGGCCCAGCAGGCCCAGCGCGAGGCGATGACGCATCGCATTTCCCAGGCGATTCGCTGTTCGCTGGACAGTCGCGAGATCTATCAAACCGCCGTGAGAGAGTTGGGTTCGTATCTTGTCGTCGACCGTTGTTCTTTGTTCATGCGAGACGACCGCGCGAAGTGCGCGACGAATGTCGCCGAGTATCACGCCGCCGGGGTTGAACCAGCCGCATCCGATTTTGCTCTCACTCATCTGCAATCATTGATTGCGGCGCTGGATAAGACAGGTGTTTTGCCTTTCGCGGACGCCGCGAAAGATGAGCGCATTACCGACCTCTATCAGAACATCCTTTCAAAAGCGAACGTGAAGTCGATCATGTACGTCGCGATTCGCGTCGGAGACGATGTTCCCGCAGCGTTCGCACTTTCTACGACGAAGCAAGTCAGGCAATGGAGTGATGCCGACATCGCACTCGCCAAAGCAGTTGCTGATCAAACAGGAATCGCAATCCGGCAAGCCGAGCTTTATCAGAAAGCCGAATCGACTTCGACACGTGAAGCGCTGGTGAATCGTTTGACGATGGCGATTCGTGCTTCGCTGAGTTTGCCGGAGGTGCTCAGCACTGCGACCCGAGAATTGGGCCAGGCGCTCTCTGCCTCGAGAGTCCAACTGTGTTTGTACAACACGGAGGGTGTCAGTGGGCCGCTTGAATACGAATATCTCGCACCCGGTGGTATGACCGTCAAAAACAGTATCGTCAATTGCGACGATCCAATCGGCTGTCGACTGTCAAACTCAGGCCAGCCGCTTATTATCGACGACTCCCTAAACTTTGACGACGCGTCAACCGCGTTGCGTGATTACGTGAGAGATCGGGCGGCGAGCTTCGATACTCGCTCTCAAATCAACTATCCGTTGTTTATTAAGGGGGAATTTCGCGGGTCCCTGTGCATCTACCAAACCGATCGAAAACGTCTCTGGACCGAAGATGAGGTCACCCTTGTCGAAGCGCTCGCAGAAAGATTGGCCATCGGTATCGCGCAAGCTGAATTGTTCGAGATGGTGGCGCGTGGAAAGACCGAGTGGGAAACAACCTTCGATGCGATGTCAGACGGCATCTTCATCTTCGATCGTTCCGGCGAGTTGAAACGTGTCAATCGAGCCGGCGCCGCGATGGAAGCCGTTCATCCACGATTGCTACTCGGCCGCCAGTGTTGCGACATCCTGCGAACCAGCGAGGAAGACGAAACGTGTGTGGTTGAAGAAGCTCTCGAAACGGGTCGTAGTGTGACTATCGAGATCACCCCGAATCGTCTCAATCGTCCATTGCTGGTTTCCGTTGAGCCTGTCTTTGACGAAAACAACCAGGCAGTCGCTGTTGTGTGTACCGCACGTGATCTTTCCGATTTGCGCAAGGTCCAGGCCGTCGCGCGCGAGCATCAGTCGTTGCTGACGAATATTCTGGAGAGCGCGCGTGAATCGATTTACGCGGTCGATACGGATGGAAACTTCAAATGGTGCAACAGCGCTACGTTGAAGGGCTTGGGTTATCAACGCAGCAACTTTATCGGGCGTCCATTACTGAGCATGGTCTACGAAGCTGACCGTGACCTCGTGCGCGAGAAGCTTGACGCTGCGTTGGAAGGTGTGCCGCAAACTTACGAAATGCGTTACTTCGCACACGACGGACAACTGCGATACGCGCGCGTCGACAATTCGCCGCTCGTAGTTGAAGGTCGCACCACCGGTGTGCTGGGGATTGCGCGCGATATCACCGAACAGAAGGAAGAACGTGAGCGTGCGGCACGAGCAGATAAATTGCGCGCACTGGGCCAACTCGCATCCGGTGTTGCTCACGATTTCAATAATTCACTCGCCGCCATTCTTGGTCGCGCACAACTACTGCGACGCCAGATCAATGAACCGGCACTGGTGCGGAACCTCGACATCATCCAGACCGCCGCTGAAGATGCCGCGGCTACAGTGCGTCGCATTCAGACATTCGCGCGCAAATCGGCGGTGAAGGAGTTTGAGCTCGTCGATGTCGCTGGACTAGTCAACGACGCGATCGAGATAACGCGAACTCGCTGGCAAAACGAGGCACGCATTCGCGGACTTGAATATGACGTCAGGCTCAACACCGAGCCCGGACAGTTCACCTATGGAAGTGCTTCTGAACTGCGCGAAGTTTTTGTCAACATGATCGTGAATGCTGTCGATGCGATGCCGCGAGGCGGAAGTTTGTTAATAACCTGCCGTCGTAAAGATGAAAGACTGCAACTTCATTTCAGTGACAACGGAATGGGTATGCCTGACGACGTGCAGCAGAAGATATTCGAACCATTCTTCTCGACGAAAGGCGCGCACGGAACGGGACTGGGTCTCTCGGTGAGTTACAGCATCATCGAACGCCATTCGGGATCGATCAGCGTCGTCTCCAAACCCGGCAGCGGCACCAACTTCACGATCGACTTGCCTGCAGTTGCTGCCGAAATGTCGTCTGAAGAGTTCGCAACTACACTCAGCGACACACCAAGCCTGAGGATTCTCGTCGTAGACGATGAGGAACCGGTACGAGAAACACTCGCGGAGATGCTGGTCGCCGTCAATCATAAGGTTGAACTGGCGGGAAGCGGTCAGGAAGCGGTTGAGAAACTCCGGAGAGGTGGATTTGACTTCGTCTTCACCGACCTGGCGATGCCCGAAATGGACGGCTGGGAAACTGCGCGACTGATTCGGAAAGATTGGCCCGGCCTGAAGATTGTTCTGGTGACGGGTTATGGTCCAACCACCACTCCACCACCAGGCGAAGAAGACCTCGTTGACGCCATCATCGGGAAGCCTTTCGACTTCACTCAAGTCGGCTCAACTCTTAACACTCTAAGCAGAGAATTGTGCCACAGATGATCCGCGGTTCATCTGTGGCTAAAAGTATTAGTTGAAGTTCATAATTCCGGCGCTGGCAGTAAATCCTACTCCAAATCCAACCACCATCGTCGGACCTGACCATTCGTCTTTCTCAGCCAACATAAAACCGGTCGACGCGCTCGAGAGATTGCCATAACGTTCCAGCACCTTGTAGGAGCCATGAACTTTCGCTGAGTCCGGTTCCAGTTCGAGTTGAGAACAAACGCCGTCGAGAATCTTCTTGCTACCAGTGTGAATCAGGCAATCGTCTACCTCGGCCAGATCCGATACTGGTGAGTCGGGATGTCTCAGAACATTCTTGACAGTGGTCACAGCGTAATGCGCGCCGCGATTGGGAACGCTCGGCTGCATGAAGTACTGCGGCCTTCCTTTCAGGAAGGGGTGTGAGCTGTTGCTGACCATCGTGAGCAGGTTCATATCGTTTGGCTGGTCGTTGGTCAGGTGGGAGATTGGTCCGAACGCGGGCTTTCCTTCTTCATTACCTACCAGCAAGGCCACCGCGCCGTCCCCGAAGAGCATAGATTGGATTACGAAGGTGGTATCCAACCTTTGTTGTTCAAAATGATCGGGATCAAGCCTCTGCTCCTTCCTGAGTCTGATGATTTCGCGGTAACCGGAATACTCATCACGGAGCAGCGGAGCAACGTATGGTGTGTGGGCTTCAGCCATCACCACGATTGCGAGTTTGCCGGGATTCGCAGCCAGGTACCACTGAGCAACTTCGATTGACTTGAGTAACACAGAACAACCCTGAGCTTGCATGCTTACAGTTCGCAGGGACCGTGAGAGTAGTCCATGCGTTTTCCCCATGATCTCGGACGCCAGGCACGGCAACATCTGGTCAGGAGTGTTAGTTGCCGCGACGAGTAATCCTATCCGATTCGGATCACCTCCCCATTCGTGGATGCAGCGTTTGGTGGCAGCCACGCCTAGTTCTGTTGTGGAACTCGTGGCTAGCTTTGGTTTGCCGCAAAGAAAGTCTGGATAATTTTCGAGAGTTGAGTATCGCTGGTCGACCCCGAGAGCACTGATGGTGTTGATCAGTTCCGGGGAGAGCTTGTGCATCAGACTTCCGACCAGTTCTGTGGTCTTGAAGACATTTGTAGGCACTGATGTCGCTGCCGATAGCAAGTTAATCATTGTCGTTTTTTCTGCTCCAGAGAGGGGGAAATTTGCCGAGTCGGACTGACTCCCACTTAGGTCCGACACCCTATTCCTGTACAACCCTCGTGCCGCAGTCTTCGCGTGGACCAGCTTCGGCTGGAAGCTCTTTATTTAGTGAGTTTAGGCGAAAAGAGTGACTTCAAAAAGTGGCTGAGGCATATCGCCCCTTTGGATACCAATTAAACACGTCCAAAAAATAGACAAATTACCTCAGTATTTTTACTGACTGGTCCAAACTCTTATGGTACATGGATATACACTTGGTAAATCTTTATCCAACACCTCAACACCTCAACACCTCAACACCTCGGCCTTGCACAAAAAGTGCGGTTCTCAGCCTGCGAAGCAGGCGGAAGCATAAAGCCTGGGGCGCAAGCCCCAGGATCAGAATGAAAATGAATTGCGAGCCCATGAAATGGGCGGCAGCTAGTTGGCCGCAAAATCGTTAACATTTCATTGCGATCGCGCTGTCGCCCGCGTTCGCGGGCTTGAAATCTGTTTGCGCTGTTGACCTGGGGTTTACGCCCCAGGCTTTATGCTTCCGCCTGCTTCGCAGGCTTAGACCGTACTTTTTGTCCAAAGCCCAACACCTCAACACCTTGGCTTTGCTCTAAAAGTCGGAATCCGGTCGGGCGCAGCGCCAACGGCGCGATATAAGATAGCCAGGGGCAAGCGCGAAGCGCGTCGCCCCTGGTTATCAGGAATCAATTGAAGAGAGCACTGAAAGTGCGAAATATCATCGCGATTACGCTCTTTCAGAGCTTCAAGGTCGTTTACGCGTGGGATCCAGGGGCGACGCGCCTCGCTTCGCTCGGCGCTTGCCTCTGGCTATCATATTCCGCGCCTTTGGCGCTCCGCGGACTGATTTCCGACTTTTGAGGCAAGCCTCAACACCTCGACAAAGTTCTCGAGACCGTTAAAGTCCTTAGCGGAGTTGGAAGCGGCCGATGGTGTCTTCGCCGATGCTGCCGAAATAGAGGGTGCCGTTGTGTTCGACGACGTTGGCGATTTGGGCGTAGCAGTCGGGTGGCCCGTTTTGAAGGTTTTCGACGACTTTGCCTTGTTGGTCCAAACCAAGGACGAAGGAGTAGCGTTTCGGTGCTGGTTGCAGAAATTTAGGAAGACGAGCAACCACTTTGCGGACAAATGGGTGAGGTAATAGTCGATCGAAGAGTGCCTGGCGTTGTGTGACCAGGGCGAGCCAGAATTTGTCTTTGCCGTTTGAAGAGATACCGTCAGGAAAACCGGGAAGATTGTTGATAAAAACTTCGTCGTGGCCCATTTGTGGCCCCTTCAGCCACAGGCGCCGGACCTGATACTTTCCAGTTTCGACCACCAACACAAACGATTGATCCGGACTTACAGCGACGCCATTTGCGAAGTAAAGATCTCGCAAGAGTGTTCGTGGCTTTTGCGTCTGAGGATCGAGTGCGAGCAAGCGGCCGTTCGGTTGGTGCTCAAGCAATTCATTCGTAAACTGCGACATCGGAAACTTCCGCGAAGCTTCCGAAAAATAAATCGTTCCGTCAGCGCCAATGTCCAGATCGTTAAGACAGCCAAACTTCTCGCCGTCCGCCTCCACGGCCAGCACCTTTACCTCGCCCGATTTATTAATTGATAACAGGCCCTTAATCGCATCCGCTACGATCAGATTTCCCGCAGCGTCGAAGATCAAACCGAGTGGACGACCATGCGTGTCGGCAAAAACACGTGGCTGCGTGCCGTCCGGCTGCAGTACAACGATCCTGCCCTCCTCAAAACCGGCATAGATCTTTCCATCCGCGTCGAGCGCGACGTCTTCAGGCTTTTGACCTTCGCCGAGCGAAAGCTTCTGAACAGGCGAAAGCTTTGTGTTCTGTGCGTACTGGCCCGTTAGAGTTGGAGCAACGGGAGGAATCCAGGCAGCGGGCGCGATTGGCACGGGCGCAAGAAGTAAATACGCGAGTCCAACAGCAATGATGAGGACGAAAAAGAGTCCGAGGCGTTTTCTGAGAGACATTAAGAAGTATTAGATTTAGCGCTCGCCGCGCGACTTCTCTACTGACGATTCCAGCGTCACTACCAACTTGCGTATTCCCGGCTGGTCCGTCGGCTCAATAAGTCGCAGCGCTTCGTCGAGTATCCGGCGCTGATGTTCGGGCCAATTCGGCAAGCCGCTGACACTTCCGAGTTCACCGTCGTAAAGTGCCACACGCGGCGGACGCACCGATTCGACCACGTCCTTCAAGACTGCAAGCGTCATCGTGGGAATTCCGGCAAGCTCGAGTGCGCGCGCTACCAAACCAATGGATTGATGACACAACCTCGAGGCAGGTACCAGTAGCGCCGCCTGCACCTCATAACGTCGCACGCGCTCCACCAGATTCGGAGCCAGCTCGTCTGCGATCTTTGCGGCATCGGGAATGAACCCGCAAAAACTCCAGAATACGGGATTTAACTGACCTATGATGCCGTTCTGTTCAAACTCGAGCAGTCGCTCTACGGGGAGTGCGGAGTTTATGTCCTGCTGAACGGCGGTTGGATCGTAACCACGCGCTGCGACCCTCAGATCCGACGCTTCAACTTCGATCGGAATCTCTCTGAAACTCAGATCGCCGTTTGCAGAGCTTGTGTCGAACGCGTCAGTACCATCGATGTAAGCACCGGCTGACGAAATCAGTGCAAGATTCAACATCGGCAGAGCCCGACGTGCGGGAGTGAATGGCGCACGCCGATTTTTTACGAACGGATAATCCGAACCAAGTTCATCCCCGGCGCCCGGCCTCCAACCAGCAAAGCGTCTTCGCCAACCGTCAATGTCTTCGATAATATCCACCGGCTTATTCCATCCTGAAAATTCAATTGCGCAAGCTGCGGGCCATCAGGACCAACGCCACTAAAGCGGCAATCATAGCAAGGCTGAGCGCATTCACCGAATAACCGTGCAGGCTGTTGAACTCTATGCGTCGCGCATCGTCAATCGCGATCTGATCGATCGGCAAAACCATTGCGGCGCGCAAAGCACGCATACGCGCGGCAATCACCCAGTGGCCCACACCCGTGGCCAGCGCAATCACAGCAACGCAAATACACTCGACGATAAAACTCATGCGACCGATAGAACTGCGCCGTAGAAACAGAGTCAGGAGCAGTAGCAGTGCGATCAAGAATCCCGCGATATTGATCACGGATAGCGAACGCGTCACGATGCCGCCCGCAATCTCGTTTGCGTTTGAAAGACCAAACGATCTCAAGACGCCAAAAGCGGAGGGCGCGACGACTGCGCCAAAGAAGAGCGCAGCGCCGAACCAGCATGCGAGTAAAATGAGTCGCGAGAAGCTAAGCATTTTGTTAAGACAGGATTTTCAAGATTGAACAGGATTAACAAGATAATCTTGTTCATCATGAAAAATCTTGTAAATCTTTATCAATCATACTCGTTGACCGTCGCAAGCAAACGGATCTTGGGCGGCGTGATCTGTGGTGGCGTCAACTCTCTCGGATCGCTTGCAGTCAACAGCCACGAAAGTGCGGAGTCGAGCTGAGCTTGATACTCCTCGAGATCCAACGACATAAACACAGACGTTCCCAAACGCGCAAACTTTTCTTTCGCTCGCAAGTACATCTGTCGCGCGGCGCCCGGTCGACCAATGTCGAGGTGATGAAACGCGACAGCGGATTGAATCATCGCCTGCAGGAAAAGTTTTTCCTTTGGTCCAACTTCACCCATCCAGCGTTCTTCCCACGCGTCGTGGGCCGCATGAAACTCACCGGCATTGTAAAGATCGATGCCGGCAATGTACTCGATCGGATACGCGGCAACGTGAACATCGAGATACGGTGTTTCAACCTCGTTCATTTAATCGACTCGCGATTATTTTTGCAGCGGTAGCTCCAGCTCCTGTAGCTCCACTGATCGTCGGCGCCAGAGGATTCGAGACGTCGCCAACACCGAACACCATCGGCACATTCGTTTCCTGACGGCTGTTCACCACTAAAAACCCTTTTTCATCTGTTTCAAGCTGATCCTTGAATAGTTCGGTATTCGGTTCGACACCAATCCGAATCAGCACTCCACGGACTGCCACTTGAAACGGCTTCAAACCTTGTTTTCGTTGAATCTCAACGGCGACAACGTCGTCTTCGCCAATGATACGCGTCAGTATCGATTCAGTGAAAACAGTGATGCAGTGAACTGCCTGGAGCTTCTCTATAAACTCACGCCGCGCGCGCAGTTTTTTCCTACGGTGGACCAAAGTCACTGTCGGACAAACTTCCGCAAGCAGCAGGGCATTTTCGACGGCTGCGTCGCCTCCGCCAATTACACAAACGTCCTTGCCTGCAAAGAGCTGTCGATCGCGGGCAGCGGATTCTATCATCCCTTTGCCAACAAACTCTTTCTCGCCCGGCACGCCAAGTTGCCGGGGCCGCACTCCGGTTGCGATCACGATCGCGATCGACTGGAGCTCTTCGCCACTCGCTAGCGAAACGCGCTTTGCTTTCAAATTCACTGACGCGATCGCCGTCTGCGTCCAGAGATCAAATTCGGCCGCTTCAACATCAGCGGCAAAAAGATCGAGCAGTTCTTTGCCGTTGCGAGTTTTTAATCCGAGGTAATTTTCGATCGGATTGTAAACACGGTGAAGCTGTCCACCGATCTCTTCCGCTTGTTCGAGCACAAGCGTGTCGAGGCCTAACTCATCGCACCAGAAAGCTGTCGACAGTCCGGCTGGTCCAGCACCGATGATGATTACGTCGTGCATTCCTATTTCGGAACTGAAACCGCAGCTAGTTCGGATGAGGTCTGCAATACTTCAACTACAGCGTGCGGCTCTAATCGCGAAGCTGCCAACGTTCGTGTGTCGTCAAGAAACTTCACTGCAGAAGTCATTTCGCGATTATCCGTTTGCCAGCTGCCGTCGTGATTGCCTTCCTTGTCGTTGAGCAACTTCAGCGCAACACTCAGATCGCGATGCTCAATTCTTGGACGCACAACCGTTTCCGCCCAGGAGTAGTAAGGGTAATCGATTCGATAAAACCAACCACCGCTCGTGGGAATAGCGATTAAAAAGAGTTCGCCCTTAGCAAATTTCGAGATCGCAGTGTATGGGGCTGAGTGCCTGGTTGGACTAAAACCGGCGCCATCATAAAGCTCAGGCGCAAGAGTGATTAGTGAAATCTTCTCGTCGGAATATTCTGTAACTTTTGATTTCCCTTGCTCAAAACTCTCAATCGCCGCAGCGACATTGTTCCATCCTTCGCGCCAGAGCGATTCATACTCGTTGATGTTTGTCAGCAAATGTTCCACACGCGGCAACACCAGCTCGTAAGCGCGCGCGTCATCATCCACTTCCTCGCCGGCGATGAGCTTTGCCAGCGGTGAACCGTCGTCGTTATTTGGGCTGGCCTGGTCCGAGCCCTGGATCGCAATGCTGACTCGCACACCTTCGTCACTCGAATACTCTGAAAAATCTCCTGCTTCGGCCGCCGCAATCAGAAGATCTCGATAAGGCAGAGCGCGTTCACCGTTGAGTACAGTCCAAACTGACAGAACACCGTCGGTATCGAAATGGTTGTTAGTTACGAGCTCGATGCCGTTCGTCAATTCCGCCCGGTTCGGCGACGCCGCAAGATTGAGGGCGATCTCGGTCGAGGTATCAGCCTTTAATTCGGTTGGGGTACGATTTCCTTCCCAGTGCGAAAAGTGAATGCTGTTATCTACGGTGCCGTCGACGGACAATTTGGGCACATTATCGATGGCTTCTGTGTAAAACTCGAATCTCATAACGCGGCCTTTCGTTGGGACAGGAGATTTTTAGCAAAGTGTAGTGTAAGGTGTGTCTCGGCTCAAAGCTGCAAGCATTAAACACTGACAGGATAGACACTATGGAAGAAATAACCTCAACTGAACTCAAACAGCGTCTCGACAAAGGCGACGATATTCAGATCGTAGACGTGCGTGAAAACAACGAATTCGCGTATTGCCGCATACCAAACTCAATTCATATCCCGCTGGGCCAGGTGTTGAACCGCATGGACGAGATCGATCCGAATCGAGAGACAGTGGTCCACTGCAAGATGGGTGGACGAAGTGCGCGTGCGATCGAGGCGCTTCAACGTTCAGGATTTAAGGGGAAACTGATCAATCTAAAAGGCGGGATTCTGGGCTGGTCTGATGAGGTGGATCCAAGCGTCCCAAAATATTGAGAAGAAACGTCGGCCATCCCGTGGAGTCACGCGTCTAATATCTCAAACTTGGTGATTGGGAGGTATCAGATGACAAGGAAGGTATTGGCCGGTTTCTTATTGGTGGTTTCTTTGATTTGCGTGACCGGAAGCGTTGCTAACGCACAACGGCGCATCAATCGCTGGGAACGCAGAGAGTTGCGTGCTGATCGTCGCGAGATCATGCGAGATACTCGTGAGATTAGATGGGATCGTCGCGCTCTGAGGCGTGGATTTCTTGACGATCGTCACGAGTTAAGACTGGATCGACGTGAACGCCGCCGGGATGTGCGTGAGTTTCGTCGGGATCTTCGTGATGCGCGGCGAGATTGGTAACGCGAGAACTGAAAATACTCTCCCACCACCGCACTTATTCTCTGTGCAATCTCTGTGTTCTCTGTGACTCTGTGGTTATTGTTTGGTAGGCATTAACAACCACAGACACAGAGGACACAAAGGTTGCACAGAGCTTATTTTGTAATCCCCTCCAACTCGATAAAACGACTCAGCTTAGTAATCACCATTCCTTCTTCACATTCCAGCCGGCAAGAGAGCGCTGGTCTGTCGCTCAGCTCGTCCTGACCTTTCAGGTGATACCAAATCTGGCAGTTTGTACACTCACCATTCCAACAGAAGTCGCCGTAAGAAATCGTGTTGATGGACAGGTATTGAAAGCAGCGCAGCAGGCGGTTCTTCTCGGGAACGCTCACTTCGTTGCCCAATATGTCGAGATTGATGAGCTTCTCGTAGGGATCGAGCAGATCTGACGCGGCGCTGCCGCTCCCTGCGCTTTGTTCACTCATAGGCAGCGGCAGTATAATCGCAACTTGCTCAAATTTGTACATTAACGCGCGCTGAGCACTCATGCGCTCAACCGCTGCGGTTCGCGGGGGTAACCAAAACTTGGCCTTAGTAATTTACACAAAGCCCGGCTGTCCGTACTGTCAGCAGGCACGCGACTACTACGACTCCAAAGGCATTCCCTTTATCGACTACGACGCGCAGAACGACAAAGCGCGACGCGCCGAGATGTTTTCATATTCGGATGGCGATCCAACCGTGCCGTGCATGGTCGAAGATGGAAAGTATCTGGGTTCCGGTTGGGGAGACCCACCCCGCGGTTGAACGGTTCACGATTAGCCGGCCGTGCGCCGGCTGTTTGGCAAAAGATCTCCCTTTACTTAAGTTGTTTTTTATGAGGAAGGTGCTGCATGCGAAACCAATCCCGTTTGCTTTTTCTGCTGTTGCTCTTTGTTCTATGCGTTCCAAACAGTAGTAAAGTCATAGCCCAGTCAAATGGAGGAGCGGGCGCGCCTCAACCACCTATGGCAGAAAAGAAAACAAAGACTACGAATATTCATGGCGTCACAATTGTCGACGACTACTTCTGGCTCCGCGAAAAAACAAATCCGGCGGTGATGTCACATCTCAAGGCTGAAGAGGCCTACACCGACACGGTGATGAAACCCACGGCGCCGTTGCAGGAGAAGCTCTACAACGAGATGCTCAGTCATATAAAACAGACTGACACCAATGTGCCTTATCGCTACGGCAATTACTTCTACTACTCGCGCACTGTGGAAGGTAAGCAGTATCCAATCTTCTGCCGCAGGAAAGGCAGTACCGAAGCTGCGGAGGAAATCCTGCTCGACGTGAACGAACTCGCCAAGGGTCAGCAGTTCATGAGCGTCGGCGACTTCATCCCAAGCGATGACGGAAACCTGCTTGCCTACAGCACCGATAACACCGGCTATCGACAGTACCTGTTACAGATAAAAGATCTGCGAACTGGTCAGCTCCTTTCGGAACGAATCGAACGTGTTACGAGCGTCGTTTGGGCCAACGACAATAAAACTATCTTCTATGTGACTGAAGATCCCGTTACCAAGCGTAGTGACAAGTTTTTCCGTCACGCCCTTGGAACCGAGAAGAACGTCCTGGTCTACGACGAAAAGGATGAACTGTTTGATATCGGAGTCAATCGCTCACTCGACAAGGCAGTGATCTTTCTACACGCGTTCAGCAAGACCTCTACCGAAGCGCGGTTTCTTCGGGCCGCCGATCCGAATGGAACGTTAAAAGTGATCCTGCCGCGCGAGAAGGAACACGAGTACGACGTCGATTATCGGAACGATCTTTTTTACATTCGCACCAATAAAGGCGCAAAAAACTTCCGTGTCGTGACCGCCCCTATCAGCGATCCTGCGGAGAAAAACTGGAAAGAGTTTGTCGCGCACAAGCCGGCGGTGAAGGTTGAGGGAGTCACACTCTTCGCGAATCACGCCGTATTGTCTGAATGGGAAAACGGTCTGCAGCAACTTGAGGTTCTTGACTTCAAGACTAATAAACGGCAGCGCATCAAATTTCCCGAGCCTGTTTACGCTGCTTTCGTATCGTCAAACCGTGAATTTGACACTAACATCGTTAGGTACAGCTACAATTCACTCGTCACGCCGAATTCCGTATTTGATTACGACATGAACACCGGCAAATCGACGTTGCTGAAAGAGACCGAAGTGCCCGGAGGTTTTGATCGGAATAATTACAAGTCTGAGCGTGTTTTCGCGACTGCATCAGATGGAACCAAGATTCCGATGTCGATGGTCTATCGAAAGGGTGTGAAGTTGGACGGTTCCGCTCCGCTGCTGCTCTATGGATACGGATCCTATGGCTACTCCGTCCCGCCAACGTTCTCTTCAACTCGACTCAGTCTTCTCGATCGCGGTGTGATCTTCGTCATTGGACACATTCGTGGTGGTAGTGAACTTGGCGAGGAGTGGCGTCAGGCTGGCAGGATGATGACTAAGATGAATACGTTCACTGACTTCATCGCCTGCGCAGAAACACTGATCAATATGAAATACACGTCGAAGGATCGGCTTGTGATCGAAGGTGGCAGCGCTGGAGGTCTGTTAATGGGCGTGGTTTCCAACCTGCGCCCGGATCTTTTCAAAGCAGTTGTTTCGCACGTGCCGTTTGTGGACGTGCTGAACACAATGCTCGATGCCAGCTTGCCGCTGACGACCAGTGAATACATCGAGTGGGGCAATCCAAACGAGAAAGCCGCGTTTGATTACATGAAGACTTACTCGCCTTACGATAACATCGCGAAAAAGGATTATCCGGCGATGCTCGTGAAGGTTTCTGTGAACGACAGTCAAGTGCCGTACTGGGAAGGCGCTAAGCTCGTCGCAAAACTGCGCACGATGAAAACCGATAAGAACCCGCTGCTCCTGAAGGTTAACTTCGGCGCAGGCCACGGCGGGGCATCGGGACGCTACGACGCGTTACGCGAATCCGCGTTTGACTACGCGTTCATGCTCTGGCAGATGGGCGTTGCAAATAGCTGAGTTACTGTTATTGTTTGCTCTGCGAGAATAGGTCCTATAGGGGCTATAGGACCTATTTCATTTGGGTTTAAATGATCGGTTCGACACTGGGGAACTACAAGATTCTCGAGAAGCTCGGTGAGGGCGGACAGGGAACGGTCTATAAAGCGGTGGATTCGAAGCTTGGCCGCACGCTCGTCATCAAGGTTTTGCCCGCCGAACTAACCGCACGCGAAGCCAATCTCAAGCGTTTCGAGCGCGAAGCGAAGCTCGCTTCAGCCCTCGATCATCCAAATATCTGCACCATCTTCGACCTCAACGAGATCAACGGCATTCACTTCATCGCTATGCAATACATCGAAGGGCGAAACGTGAGGCAACTCGTAAATGGTCGTCCCTTATCGCTCGAGAGCGCTTTGTCGATCGCGCTGCAGACAACAGAGGCACTCGCCGCCGCACACGCTCGCGGCATCATTCATCGCGATATCAAGGCCGGCAATGTAATGGTTACGCCGTCTGGTCAGGTCAAGGTTCTCGATTTTGGCCTCGCAAAACTGCTTGATGAAGATGCGGCTCGCACTTCAGGAATTCACCATACAGAGATCACAGAAGTGGGCGTGCCTTACGGCACGGCGACGTATGCAGCACCCGAGCAGGCGCGCGGCGACCGGGTCGATTCACGCGCCGACATCTTTTCAACCGGCGTGTTGCTTTACGAGATGCTGACTGGCACATGGCCGTTCCAGGGTCAAACTGCAATCGAAGTGCGTCACGCAGTTCTCAACGAAGAACCAGCGCCACTGTCGAAGATGAGACCCGGTCGCATGCCCGTACGATTGCAAGCCGTTCTCGACAAAGCTCTCGCAAAAGATCCGCGTAGTCGCTATCAGAAGATCTCGCACTTTGCCGACGACCTGCGCTTGATCATTCGTGAACTCGGTTCAGACTCACTGCCCGGCATCGATGAAAGCACCACGCCAGTTGCTCCGAAACATCTGAAACAAGATAGCCCGGTCACACGTGCACTGCGTTGGTTGACTGGTTCCAAAAGCGCCGAGAGCGCGTCGGGTTCGAGATCTGGCGGACGCAGTGGTGACGTTCAGCCTAATCCGTTAACCAGTTTGGGGGATCGCGATCGAAAGAGTGTCGCTATACTTCCCTTCAAAAATGTCGGTAACGAACGCGAGATCGATTTCTATCAGTTTTCTCTCGCGGATGCTGTGATCACCGAGCTGGCCCGTGTGCGTTCACTGGTGGTGCGGCCATCGTCAGTGATCGTTAAGTATCAGAACAAAACTGTCGACGCCGCAGAGGCGGGGCGTGAACTCAGTGTCGATGCGATTCTTACTGCCACTTTTTTGCGCGCCGGCGATCGATTGCGCGTCACGGCACAACTACTCGACGTTCGCACAAGCGAGATTCTCTGGAGCGAGCGCATCGATGCCGATGCCAGCGACATCATCGGCGTGCAGGACACAATCGTGCAGCGCATCGTCGAAGGCTTGCGGCTTGAGCTAAGTCCCGATGAAAAAGTCGAACTGGCAAGAAAGACAACCGCAGATGCCGCCGCCTCCGAAGAATATCTGCGCGGACGAGACTGCCTTGCAAAGTTCATCTATCACACCATCGAGCGCGAACATCTCGACTCTGCAATCGAACACTTCCGTCGTGCTATCGAAATCGATCCAAACTTCGCTCTCGCTTATTCCGCGCTTGGTAGTTGTTACGTCAATCGCGTTTTGAAAGGACTCGGCCAGGCGGGCGATCACGAAAAGGCCAAGAATGCTTTTCGTAAAGCTCTGACGCTCGATCCGCGTCTACTCGAAGCGCGGATGCACATGGTCTTTATCTATCTCACTGGTGGCCAAAAACAAAAGGCTCGCACCGCCGTCGATTTGTTGCGTAATGAATATCCGAACGATCCGGGTGTGCACTTTGTAAGAGGCGTGGTCGCGCGTCTCGATAGTGAATATGAACGAGCGCTGCGGAGTTTCGACCGCATGGTCCGGCTGAACCCGGGCGAACGCGTGCTCGCTAGTTACAATCGAGCTCGAATTTTCATGTACCAACGCGAATATGCGGAGGCATTTCGCGAACTCGATCAAGGTGCTGCCCTCGAACCTGAGCATCCGCTGATTCTGGTGTTTCGCGCGCGCGTTCTTTACTACAAGGCCGAGATTGATGAGGCCATTACGATTCTGCACCACGTACTACAGCGACATCCGCAGATCGACGGTGTGAGGCCGATTCTGGCAATTTGTTTAAGCGCACAGGGCCAGCATACAAAAGCCAATGAACAACTGACGCCGAAAGTCAGACAAGTGGCGGAAGCCGATTATGATATATCTTACTGGCTTGCCTCTGCATACCTCTTGCAGGGCCGCCAGGTGGAAGCCCTCAGATGGTTGGAAACAGCCATCAGCCTCGGTAACGAAAACTACAAGTGGTTCGAGTCAGATCAAAACTGGGTCGACATGCACGAGGATCCACGTTTCGTCGAATTGATGAATCGCATCAAAAGCCAACGCGAGCAACCCGGGGAACAGTCTGAATGAGAACCTTTGTAGTCGGTGACATACATGGTCGATGCGCGCAGCTTCTCAACCTGCTCGATATGCTGCCGCGAGATCCAAAAACAGACACGCTCGTTCTTTTAGGTGACTTGATCGACCGAGGCGCCGACGCGCCAGGCTGCGTCTCGCATGCTATGAAACTTTGTCAGGAGAATCCCGAGCGAGTGATTTGCCTGCGAGGGAATCACGAACAGATGTTGATGGATTTCCTTGATGGACAGAGCAACCTCTGGCTTTCACCCGTAGTAGGCGGTGAACGAACGTTCGAGCAATACACCGGACGATCGATCAAGGTCGATAGTGAAAAGGATCTGGACGAGATGCGAGAACTCTTCGCCCGCTCGTTTCCCGCAGAACAGCTCGCGTTTCTTGAAGAGTTACCTTTTTACTACGAAGATGAGTTCGCGATTTATGTCCATGCAGGACTCGACGAAGGTAAGCATCCGAGTGAGAGTTCGCCGATGTCGCTGCTATGGATGCGCGACATGGATTTCTACAAGAACTACCGCGGCAAACCTTGTGTCTTCGGTCACACGCCGACACCGCTTTTGCCCTTGCGAGGTCGCCTCGGCCGTCACGGCATCTACATCTCTCACAGCGCCATCGGCCTCGACACCGGCTACAACCAGCAGTCTCCGCTGAGCTGTCTCTCGCTCCCTGATTTCAATTTGTATCAGACTTATGCTGATGGTCGTCAGGAAACCTACCAAATCACATCCTTCATCCCCGAGACGATCAAAGAGATGCAACGCAAGGCTGGACTCGTCGATTAATTTAGCCACGGATAAACACGGATTTATCCGGATTTTATCTGTGTAATCCGTGGTTAACTGATCCGTTCGTAATCATAGTGATCGATGATGTGCTTATGCATGTATTGACCAATCGAATCCGCACTCATCAATCCTTCGTACTCTGACGCCGGCACTTCTTTGTACTGATATTTATCGCCCGTGTTGAAAACAACTTCCAGCAACTGCGCGTTGGCGTCGTAGCCAACCAACTTTAGCATTTCTGACTCGACTCGCTGAAGCCTCATGTAAATCTCCCCGCCTGTACTCCTGAATTCCTCGGCTTTCTCATTGAGCCCAATGGCCAAAGCATTAGATTCATCAACCTGCTTCTGCGCTGCATATTCGCGCACGTCCTGTGTGATCTTCATCGAACAAAAATGCGGGCCGCACATCGAGCAGAAATGCGCCAGCTTCGCGCCTTCTTGCGGCAAAGTCTCGTCGTGATATTCGCGCGCAACCTCAGGATCCAGGGAGAGATTAAATTGATCTTCCCAACGAAACTCGAAGCGCGCTTTCGACAGCGCATTGTCACGATACTGCGCGCCTGGATGCCCCTTCGCAAGATCGGCAGCGTGTGCTGCGAGCTTGTAGGCAATCACGCCATCCTTTACGTCTTTCTTGTTAGGCAATCCGAGATGCTCTTTTGGTGTGACGTAACAAAGCATCGCCGTTCCAAACCAACCAATCATCGCTGCACCTATCGCAGACGTGATGTGATCGTAACCTGGCGCGATGTCGGTCGTGAGTGGCCCAAGCGTGTAGAACGGCGCTTCGTGACAGGTCTCAAGCTGCTTGTCCATGTTCTCCTTGATCAAATGCATCGGCACATGACCAGGACCTTCGATCATCACTTGGCAATCGTTTTCCCACGCGATCTTCGTCAACTCACCTAACGTTTCGAGCTCCGCAAACTGCGCCTCGTCATTCGCGTCTGCAATCGATCCGGGACGCAAACCATCACCGAGCGAGAACGAAACATCGTAAGCAGCCATGATTTCGCAGATCTCGCGAAAGTGCGTGTAGAGAAAACTCTCTTCGTGATGGGCCAAACACCACTTGGCCATGATCGAACCGCCGCGACTGACGATCCCCGTCGTGCGCCGGGCGGTTAAAGGAATGTACGGCAGACGGACCCCGGCATGGATCGTGAAGTAATCGACCCCCTGTTCCGCTTGTTCGATGAGCGTGTCGCGAAAAATCTCCCAGGTAAGTTCTTCAGCTTTGCCTCCGACTTTCTCGAGCGCCTGGTAAATCGGCACGGTGCCGATCGGCACCGGTGAGTTGCGAATAATCCACTCACGAGTGGCGTGAATATTTTTTCCGGTGGAAAGATCCATTACCGTGTCAGATCCGCAATGGATAGACCAGCGCATCTTGTCGACTTCCTCGTCGATCGACGAAGCAACCGCGGAGTTTCCGATGTTGGCATTGATTTTGACGAGGAAGTTGCGGCCGATAATCATCGGCTCGGATTCAGGATGATTGATGTTAGCCGGAATAATAGCGCGCCCCCGTGCGACCTCTGTACGCACGAATTCAGGTGTAACAAACTGCGGAATGCCAGCTCCAAACGACTCGCCGCTGTGCTGGTGCAACAATGAATCACGTGGCGCATCGCCAGTTTCCCATGCCGCTTCACGACCGAGGTTCTCGCGAATCGCTATGAACTCCATCTCCGGAGTAATAATCCCTCGTCGCGCATAATGCAGTTGCGTCACGCACGAACCAGCAGTCGCGCGCAGCACGCGGCGTCGCATCACCGGAAAGTCTTCGAGCTTGCCAACGTCTTTTATTCGCGCGCGGTTCGCGGCGTCGAACGTGAGATAACCATCGTCGATCGGTTTCGCTTCACGGCCCTCGTATTCCTCAACGTCTCCACGCGCAACGATCCAGTCGCACCGCAATTGCGGCAATCCTTCCCGAACGTTGCAATGAATCGTGGGATCGCCATATGGCCCACTAGTGTCGTAAACACGGACCGGCGGATTTGTGGCCAGCGTGCCGTCGAAATTGCGCGACGGATTCTGTGTTATTTCACGAAATGGGACTCTTACGCCCGCCAATTTACCGTTGACGTAAACGCGACGAGAGTTTGGTAACGACCTATTTTCCGAAGTTTCGCTTTGCGTTATTTTGATTCCAGCGCTCATAGATGACATTCTCCGATTGATACCTTTGTAGTCTATAATCTCCTTCGCTGGTAATCCAACCCAACCGATCTCCCGGAGTTAAAAGATGCTGAAACGACGCGTTGTAGCCCTGTTATTGATCCTATCGCTGCTTTCCGTCCCGGTCGCTGCTCAGAATGGCAGCGGCGATATGTTGAGCCGCATTCGCAAAGAAGCGATGGAGCGGTCGCAGATTATGAAGACGATGCACATGTTTACGGATCTTTATGGTCCAAGGCTAACGGGTTCACCCAACCATAAGGCCGCCGCCGAATGGGCAGTCAAACAAATGACGGCCTGGGGTCTTGAAAATGCTCACCTCGAACCGTGGGACTTCAAACATCCCGGTTGGTCGAACGAGCGTTTGACCGCGCATCTGATTTCTCCGGTTAAAGATCCGCTCGTGTGCGAAGTACTCGCGTGGACGCCGAGCACAAAAGGAACTGTTCAAGCCAAAGCATACCAGCTACCTCTGCCCGAGCGACCATCGCAGGAACAGTTGGATATCTTCCTTAACAATCACAAAACAAAAGTGCGTGGCAAGATTGTACTCATCGGCAAGCCGGCAGTGATAGCTGTCAACCTGAATCCTCCGGCTAAGCGACAAAGCGATGCACAAGCAGAGCAACGTTATGGGCCAAACGCGCGGCCATCCGCATTTCCAACGCCATCACCTACTCCAGCGAACGCGCCACGACCGCTATCAAATCGTCAACTTAACGAACAACTCGACGCGTTTCTAAAAGCGAACGGCGCCGAAGTCAGAGTTAACGACGCCGGGCGCGAGTTTCGGCAGATCCGCGCTTTCAACAACCAGACTTTCGACGTTAGCAAAGCAATCCCGACAGTAGTGATGAGCAATGAAGACTTCGGCCGCATCAGTCGAATTCTTAATGACGGCACCGAAGTCGTTCTCGAGTTCAATATCGTCAATCGTGTTTATCCTGAAGGCGTCACTTCCTACAACACGATCGGTGAGATTCGCGGTAGCGACAAAGCCGACGAAGTGATCATGCTCGGAGGCCATCTCGATTCATGGCACGCGGCAACCGGAGCTACTGATAACGCGATTGGTTGCTCGATCATGATGGAGGCGGCTCGAATTCTGAAAACACTTGGCGTGAAGCCGCGTCGTACGATTCGTGTGGCATTGTGGAGCGGGGAAGAACAGGGCTTGCTCGGGTCTCAGGCTTACGTCAAGGAGCACTTCGGTTCATTCGAAGATCTGAAACCGGGATATGAGAAGTTCGGTGGCTACTTCAACATCGACTCCGGAACCGGTCGTGTGCGCGGCGCGTCAGTGTTTGGACCACCTGCGGCGGCGAGTATTCTTCGGAATATTCTCGAACCGTTCAAGGCCGATGGAGTGGTTGGGGCCGTTACTTCGCGCAGTCGCAGGCTGGGTGGTTCTGATAACACATCGTTCAGCCAAGCCGGTCTGCCCGGCATCGGCTTGGGCCAGGATCCGATCGAATACCAATCGCATACCTGGCACACGAATCTCGACACTTATGAACGAATTCTCGAAGATGATGTGAAGAAGGACGCGATGGTGGTCGCATGGGCAGTCTATCAGTTGGCTATGCGTGATGATCTGTTGCCGCGATTTGCCAAGGCGGACATGCCGCCAAAGCCCGCCGAGGAAACACCATCGCAACCTGCGACACCGGGTGTGCGTACAGAGGCTCAGACAACGAAGCCTCCGGCAAAAACGACTAACTCGCGGAGGAATACTTCACGACGCAGAGGACGAGGGTAATTGGCAATAACTCGCCGTCAATTCTTAAGGCGAAGCGCAATCGCAGTTGCCGCAGCCGGACTTAGTCGATCGCAATTGTCCGGTGCGGTCAGGAACATAGTATTAACCGGCCCGGCCAAAAAGGTGCTCATTCTGGGCGCCGGAATGGCCGGGCTTGTTGCTGCTTACGAACTATCGAAGGCTAGTCACGACGTTACTGTTCTCGAAGCGCGAACGCGACCTGGCGGACGAGTGCACACGCTGCACGAGCCCTTTTCTGACGGGCTCTTCGCAGAGGCAGGCGCCGCGCGTATTCCTGACAATCACGATCTCACACTGAAGTACGTGAAGGAACTTGCGCTTCCTCTCGAGCCTTTCTATCCCAGTCGTCTTAACGCGGTGAGGTTTGATCGCGGCCGCAGAGAAGAAGTTCCGATCGACGGTTTTACTGATGCGATGACGCAGAATTACGGTGGGGAGTTAGGAGGAGGTCCTGAGCGTTGGCACAAGATGGTTGGCGGCACTGACCTGCTGCCAAAGGCATTTGCGCAACGACTCGGTGAGAAGATTCATTACGGCTCAGCGGTCGTCAGAATCGAGCAGGACGCGAGTCAGGCGCGGGTTATGTTCTTGAAGGCAGGGCAACGGCAAACACTGACCGCCGACAAAGTTCTGTGCACGATTCCGTTTTCCGTTCTACGGAATGTCGAACTGCCGGCACTGTCTGAACGCAAACGCGACATCATAAAGAAGACGCGCTACGACGCAGTCTCGCGTGTTTACCTGCAAACCCGGAATCGGTTCTGGGAAGACAAAGGGCTAAATGGTTTTGCGTTTGCGGCCGGGCCTATCGAAATCTGGCAACCGACGTGGGACCAACCTGGACCACGCGGAATATTGATGACTTACGCCAGGCCAGGCGAAGCCGAAAAAATCACAAAGCTCAAAGAGAATGAGCGCATCACGACGACGCTAAAACAGTTAGACGGAATTTTTGGAGGTTTACGCGACAACTTCGAGCGCGGCGCGACGAAGTGTTGGATGGACGACGAGTGGTCGCGCGGAGCATGGGCGTTTGTTGGGCTCAGCGAGTTCTTTACCGCGGTTGCATCTAATGAGCGAATTCATTTTGCGGGTGAACATCTCTCAGCGTATTCGTCGTGGATGCAGGGGGCGTTTGCGTCAGCGTTGAGGGCGGTGAAAGAAATTGATGAGGCGGTGAAAGTGTAGCCGGCGTCCTATTCAGTCGGGAAGAGATCGTCAACGGGCATCGTCCAACCAGGCACCGCCGGCTCAGCTTCAGAAATCTCGCCGCGGTGATAAACCGTGGCGTTGTTCGGATCACTGGCTCGATAAACCCGCACAACATCGGCACCCAGCAAATCCACATCCCACACCACGAGCGTTCCGGCAGCAAAATAATCAGCACGCTTCCTTGCCATCGTTCTTTCAGCACGCGGCCCATAATCATTCTCACTGCGAACCTCAACAGCAAACACCGGAGCGCTCTGAAAAAACTTCATCGTGATCTTACCGACGTAAAAGCCAGCATCAGGACTGAAGGATTTGCGATGCGGAAGATTAACTACAAAAACCGCATTATCCGCTATGGCATAACCACTTCTAGATATAGTTTCGTAAGCCGCTAAGGACAGTGTGATCTGTCGGGCAGCGTAGTGAGGTAAACCGCCGGTCCCTGCCATTTCTACAATTTCTCCGTTGACGATCTCAGCCTTGCCCTCGACCTTGTAGAGATCTTCAATTGTGGCTTCGACTTTAGTGCTCATAGGTGTATGTGAGTGTTCTTAATTTCGTGAGGTGATTGTACTTGTTGTGGACGACACGCTCAAGAAGTAGTAGTCATTACTCCGGAAACAGATCATCGACGGACATAATCCATCCCGGCACCGCTGGCTCAGCTTCAGCGATTTCTCCGCGATGATAAATCGTGGCCGTCTCTGGATCACTGGCTCGATAAACCCGCACAACATCGGCGCCTAGCAAATCCACATCCCACACCACGAGCGTTCCGGCAGCAAAATAATCAGCGCGCTTCCTTGCCATCGTTCTTTCAGCACGCGGTCCATAATCACCTTCACTACGAACCTCAACCGCAAACTGCGGCGCGCCTTCAAGGAATTTCATGCCGGAATCTGCGCCGACGAAGAACGCAGCGTCAGGACTGAACGACTTACGATGCGGAAGATTCACAACAAACGCAATGTTATCGGTTAAGACACGCCCGTATTTCTGTCGCTTGCTGTACTGCCGTAGTGAGGAAAATATCTCGCCTGCTGCATAACAAGGGAGATAGCCTGTTGGAGACATGAGGATTATTTCTCCGTTGACGAGCTCAGCCTTGCCGTCGACCTTGTAGAGATCTTCAATTGTGGCTTCGACTTTAGTGCTCATAGGTGTCTGTGAGAGTGTTCTTAATTTCGTGAGGTGATTGTACTTGTTGTGAACCACACGCTCAAGAAGTAGCAGTAATTATTCCGGAAACAGATCATCGACGGACATAATCCATCCCGGCACCGCCGGCTCAGCTTCCGCGATTTCTCCGCGGCGATAAACCGTGGCGTTGTTTGGGTCACTGGTTCGATAAACCCGAACAACGTCAGCACCTAGCAGGTCAACATCCCACACCACCAACGTCCCAGCTGCGAAGTAGTCAGCGCGCTTTTGTGCCATCTGGCGTTCCGCACGCGGCCCGTAATCGCCTTCGCTACGAACTTCAACCGCGAACACGGGTGCGCCTTGATAGAACTTCATTCCGGAGTTTGTTGCGACGCAGAATGCTGCATCAGGACTGAATGATTTACGATGAGGTAAGTTCACGACAAAAGCCTTGTTATCGCCAACGGCCCGTCCAAACTTTTGGCGCCTGCTGTACTCGCGAAGTGAGGAAAATATTTCATCTCCGGCGTAGCCCGGAAGATTGCCAGTTGGAGACATGAGGATTATTTCTCCATTGACGAGCTCAGCCTTGCCCTCGACCTTGTAGAGATCTTCAATTGTGGCTTCGACTTTAATGCTCATAGGTTCTGTGAGTATTGAAACAAGTGCGAGGATTGTAACTCTCGCTAGTAACTCAAACAAATGGTTAACCGCCAATAAAACTCATCGTACGTGAGGGGGCAACGAAATCCGGATCGTTGATGAAGTGGCGGGGCTCCTTCTTCATTATTACAGAATGAATGTATTCAATAATCTCGTCTCGCGATGCGCCACTGCGAACTACATCGCGCAGCGAGTGCTCGACCGTGGAAAACAGACAGGTGCGGATCTGACCATCAGCAGTCAGTCGTATTCGTGAACAAGCGCCGCAGAACGGTTCCGTGACAGGCGCGATGATTCCGATCTCTCCAGGTGCTCCATCAGCGAAACGATACCGAGACGACGTGTCGGATCCTCGAGCGACCTCGACACGAACGAGTGGAAAGCGCTCGCTGATCCGCTCGCGAATTTCTTTACCAGACACAACGTCTTCGCGTGCCCATTCGTGCCCTGAATCCAGCGGCATGAATTCGATAAACCGCATCTTCACATCGTACTCACGCGCAAACGCCGCGAAGTCGGCAACCTCGTCTTCGTTATGACCACGCACGATAACCGCATTGATCTTTATCGGCTCGAGCCCCGCTTTCTTCGCCGCATCGATTCCGGCAAGCACTTTATCCAACACATCAACGCCGGTCATGCGTTTGAACACATCTCGCTTCAAACTATCGAGACTGATCGTGACGCGGTCGAGCCCGGCGTCTTTCAAACTCTGCGCTCGTTCCGGGAGGTAGTAGCCATTGGTGGTGAGGGCAAGGTCGCGAAGACCGGAACCCTTTAACCGCGTGAGCTTTCGGATAATCGTTTCAATATCGCGGCGCAGCATGGGTTCGCCGCCAGTGAGCCGAAGCTTCTCGATGCCCAACGACACAAAAATCTCGCAAACGTAATCGATCTCTTCGTACGAGAGCATCTGCTCTTTTGGCGCAATTGGCGGTTCGCCATGCGGTAGACAGTAGAAACAACGGAAGTTACACCGATCCGTCAGCGACACGCGCAGGTCGCGAATCGGACGGTTGTAAGAATCCCTTAACAAATCCATTGGGGTAATGATACGGGTTTAGGCGTTGAGGACCAAGTTCGTCATAAAAATCGAGGAGGGAAAGGGCCGTGAAGTTTCGGGGTGCTTGATTGTGCGCTTCAGGACGAAATCAAAAAGTAGAGGATTGTAGTCGTAGATCTCTTTCAAAGACTCGGCTTCGGAGTTGTTGAGGTAACCCTGTTTCACGAGTGGACGCGTTCTGATCAATAGGTTGACCGCCGGCAACGGATAGTCACTGCCGTTCACAAGCCGATCGTGCAGATCCTCACGCGCAAGCATCGTGCGCAGAGGTTTTCCGGAACGGTTGAACTGAGTCATTGCCGAGATCTCACCAAACAACAGTCCCTCGTATCGCTTCTCATCCATTAGACGCAGAAACAAATCGAAGTTGTCGCTTTGTTTTCTGTCCCGGCTGTCGAGATCTTCGTTTGATCCGAGCCCGGCACAATGCGCGACGATCACTTTAACCCCGTGGTCCAACGCTCGTCGTAGCAACAACGGATTGCCAAGCTTCTGATCCTCTTCAGCTTCGACTGCCTTCTCTTCGCCGCCATGTGAAAGCAAGATCAGATCAAGCTCCTTCATCTTCTGATAAAACGGATCACACTTTGGATCGGATGGATCGATTCCCATCGCATTCGGCAGCCACTTCACAATACGCGCACCGCGCCGCGCCCACTTCTCGAGCTCCGCAATCGCATCGGGCCTGTAAGGATTGACGGAGATATTTGGTACAAACAAATCCGGATATCGCTCGGCCAGTTCAAAGACATACTCGTTCGGTACATAAAACTCGGTCTTCTCGAGATTGACCGTTCCATCTTTACGGTAGTTCTTGTCGAACGCAAGCAGACGATGCTTGCCGTGGTCCTTGATGCCCTTCACCAACGCAGCCAGTCGTGCAGCGGCCTGTGGATCAGCGTTACCTTCGTCAGACACACCCGCCGAACTCATGTAGACCTTCAGCTTCAGACGATGAAAGGGATGCCGCCACGTCAACATTTTTCGATTAACAAAAGCGTTAGTGCCGCCTACACCAAGCCCGGCGATGTGAACGTGATGATCGATCAGTTTTTCAGGATCTATGTCGTCAAAAGCACGCTTGATCAGGTCTGATGACTTTGTACTGAGTTTGGAATTCAGTTGTTCAGGTTGTTTTGTGAAGGCACCGCCAATGGAGTGAATCAGACACATTTGTTACGACAAACATATCATCGTACCGAGCATTGTTGCCAAGAGTTCACGCTGTCTTTCCTGGTCTACACCAAACACATCAGCACGAACGACGGTAAGCGTCTTTCCCGCTTTTACAACTTCTGCCACCGCTAAAAACTTTTCGCCCTTCGCCGGTCGCAGCAGATTGACTTTGAACTCAACACTCAAGACTTCAGAGTTCGGCGGCATCAAGCTGTAGGCCGCGTAGCCACAAGCCGAGTCGGCAATTGTCGTCACGATGCCGGCATGCAGATAACCGTGCTGCTGGGCCAGGTCAGCACGATACGGCAGGGTTATCTCAATAAGTCCCGGATCAACTCGGCTCAATTCAGCGCCGATGAGACCCATGATTGTTTGTTTGGCGAAGCTTTGCTTGATCTCTTCCGCGAAGGCGGGATTACGAGGTTGATGTGGCATCGTCCACAGTTTACGCCGATTGGTTTATTAACGCTTGCGCATTGCGTTGTAGGCCGCTGAGTTTCGCGCGCTTCATCGCACTTCGACGGAAACGTGAGGCATAGGTTTCCGGCGTGAGTTCAATAATCTCACGGAGATCGGGATTAACATTTCCTTCACGTGGTCCAAACCGGGTCTCAGTAGTTGCTTCCTCAAACCGATTCCACGGGCAAACATCCTGGCAGATGTCGCAGCCGTACAACCACCCTGAAAGATTACTCTGAATTTCACTCGGTAATTCAGGCGCGCGCAGTTCGATCGTTGCGTAGGAAATACACTTGTTTGAGTCGACTACGTAAGGTTCTGTAATCGCCGCGGTCGGACATGCATCGATGCAGAGCGTGCACGTCCCACAATGGTCCTCCACCGGCTCGGTATCGTGCTCGAGGTCCAGGTTAAGAAACAACTCGCCGATGAAAACCCACGAACCGTATTCAGGAGTTATCACATTGGAATGTTTACCGAGCCAACCCAGTCCGGCACGCACGGCCCACGCCTTGTCCATCGCAGGTTGAATGTCAACGCAGATCTTGCCCTCGGCTTGCGGATCCTGTTCCTTAATCCACGCCAGCAGCGACGACAATTTTTCTTTTACTACGTCGTGGTAATCATCGCCCCAGGCATACCGAGAGACTTTTCCGGTCGCAGGATTTTCCTGATGCTGATGAGGTGTGAAGTAGTTGAGTGCGACAACTACGACTGAGCGTGCTGGCGGAAAAATTTCTTGCGGACTGATGCGCTTGTGGACATCGCGGGCCATCCAGCTCATCTCGCCATGATGGCCGCGCGCTAGCCACTCTTTTAACCGGCGCCCTTCGTCATCAAGTGACTGCGCGCCAACAATTCCGACCTTGTTGAATCCTTCGAAGAGAGCCCTGCCCTTGATTTGTAGAGCCTGGATCACTGAGGCGAGAATTTTTGCATCGTCACCGATATGATCGGGTTATCACCAGCGGTCCGGCTGTACGAAACCCAGTAACCGGCTTTCGGATACCGCACCAGTTTTGACTTAGAGCCATCGGATTTTCCTTCGAAGTCTGCGCCAAACACCTGTTGCGGGGTAAGAACTCCGTTTCCAGCGCCGATGAAGTCCACTGAGATGGCCATCACCTGTTTTGTATCCTTGTCGTAGTAGACCTGCGCTCTCTCCTTTTCACCAAACTCATAGTAGTCCTGGTCATCTGCCTTGTTGGCCGGATTACCTAGTTTCTTGCGCACCTCATCTGCCAGCCAGCCGATTTTCACTCCCCGATACTCGTTAAAAACCGGCTCTTCTTCGCCCCCGGCATTGGGACGCTTTTGAGCAGTTTGAGCTAAAGCCACTCCGGCAAGTGTAAAACTGATTACTACAAGCAAAGCTCGGTTTAGTAACCAAAATTTGGAGGATCTCAAAAAGCGAGTCATGGTTACTCCTTTCCACAGGATATAACGTGTTCACCAACAAACAGGTAGGGAAAAATACCGCCGGAGCCTGTCATGAAATTTGGTATCCAGTGCTCCGGATTTTTTGCTTATATGTGCAAAAAATAATCCTAAGGAAGTAGGATGTCAATACTGGAGGACACCTGAAATAAGTTGACTGACAACAGAGTTTATCGTAGAAGCTGAATGCTTTTGGTGGACCATTAACCCGTTGTGAGAAGGAGCTCATCAAAATGAACAGAAGCGCACTCGCGTTGCTGGCAGGCCTGATCGTCGTTGTTATGAGTGGATGCCAGCCGGCCGCTGATACTAATCGCAATCTCGCCGCCGCGAGTTCGACTCCCGTTAAGGAGACGTTTGATCCGGCTGCGATCGAAGCGGAATTGATAAGGATCGAACGCGAGTGGGCCAATGCTGCCAAAACCCGCAATGCGGAGGCTGCTAAGGGTTTTCTCGCGGACAACGCGGTGATTGTTTATCCCGACGGGACAACAGCCACGAAGGCCGAAGAAATCCGAGCCATCGAATCAGGCGCAATGACTGTGGATTCATACGAGATGCTGGAATCGAAGGTGATGGTGATAAACGCAGACTCTGCGTTCATTACCGGACGCAGCGCCATCAAGAATGGGAAATACACCGTTCCCGGTCAAAAGAAACCGATTGATATCAGTGGCGAGTATCGCTTTCTGGACGTCTACACTCGCCGCGATGGCAAGTGGCAGGTGGTAGCATCGCAGGCCGTGAAGATTGATCCGGCTGTTGCGGCCGCAGCAGCAGCAAGTCCGGCCGCCTCGGCCTCGCCATCCGCAACTGCGTCGCCGTCACCTAAAACAAGCCCCACACCATGAGCTCTTTTTTGTGTCTTTTGTGCCTTTTTGTGGCTTAGTTCCAAATTCCGGGGATGGTCGTTGAACATTTTGGGCAACGACCTTCTCTCGTGACGTTTACCTGTCGAATCAGATAACCGAAACGCTCCACCAGCAACTGATCGCATGACGGACAGTAAGTATTTTCCCAACGCCCGACTCTGCCCGGAAGATTTCCGGCGTAGATGTAGTTCAAACCTGCTTCACGACCGATCTCACAAGCTCGGATCAATTGGTCTGCAGTCGTGTTTGAATTTTCAGTCATGCGGTAATCCTGGTGAAATGCAGTCACATGCCACGGAATGTCACGAGAAACTGAAGCAATGAAATCTGCCGCACGACGCAACTCATCTTCGGAGTCGTTGAAGCCGGGAATCACCAACGTCACAATCTCTTCCCAGAAGCCACGATCATGGACCATCTTCACCGTGTCAAGAATGTTGTCTACGACTCCCCCGAGCTGGCGATAGTTCTTGTCGTTCATCGACTTCAAATCGATCTTGTAACAATCAGTCCAGGGACGAAGGTAGTCGAGCACCTGCGGCGTCGCGTTGCCGTTGGAAATGAAAGCGGTTTTGAATCCGGCGGGGCGCGCGTGTTTGAAAACGTCGACAGCCCATTCGGCCGTAATCAGTGGTTCGTTATAACTACTGCCCACCATCGAAGCGCCGTAGGCTTTTGCCATCGTCACAAGGCGCTCTGGTGAAACAACTGTTGGACTCGTCCCCGCAGCATCGTCACGCAACGCCTGAGACGTGAGCCAGTTCTGGCAATAAGCGCAGTGCAGATCACAACCGAGCATTCCAAACGTCAGCGTGTCCGAACCGGGCATGACGTGGAAGAATGGTTTTTTCTCGGTTGGGTCGCAGGCGAGTGCGGCTACGTAGTTAGTAGGCACGCGCAGATGTCCGCCTTCGTTGAATCGAACTTTGCAAATTCCACGCTTGCCTGGTTTGATCAAACAGCGATGGCCGCAGGCGTAACACTTCAGCGCGCCGGCGTCGAGATGTTCGGTTAATTCCTCCGCACCTTCGGTCGTCATCGAGTCGAGGACGGCTGCGAGCGGTGCGGATTGAGCAGTTAACGGCATTATGTTAAGTATTATACAAGCCACATGATCATCGAAGAAATCACGGTCACCGCGTTCCAGCAACATACTCGTATCGTTGGCTGCGAAGAAACAAAACAAGCGATCTGCATCGATCCGGGAGACGAAGCCGAACGAATTGTTGAGAAACTCGAGCGGCGCGGTTTCACCCTTCAGGCGATTGCTCTGACGCATGCGCACCTCGATCACGTGGGCGGTGTGGCGGCACTGAAAAAACTGCAACCTAAAGCAAAGATCTGTCTGCACAAGGGCGACGAGTTTATGTACGAGGCACTGCCTGAACAGCCGGCCTGGATTGGTATCCCCCGCGCGCAATGGGCAGCGCTCGGCTTTGCCTTTGAGCAGCCACCGGCGGTCGATCATTATTGGACTGACGGCGAGAAGTATTCGGCCGGCAAGCTCGAATTCGAAGTGCTGCACTGTCCCGGACACACACCCGGTCACGTCGTGCTCTACGAGCCCGGTGAACGCGTAGTGTTCGTTGGAGACGTGTTATTCGCGGGATCGATCGGGAGGACAGACCTGCCCGGTGGATCTACCGAACAACTGCTCAGTTCAATCAAAAACAAATTGTTGACATTGGATGATGACGTGAAAGTTTACTCCGGACACGGACCTGTGACGACGATTGGTGAGGAACGACTAACCAACCCGTTTTTAATTCACCGGTACTACTGACAGGATTACTTCAAACGCTTCGACTTCATCTCTTCCCATAATTCCTTCTGATCGTCATCCAACTGACTCGGTAAGGTATCGACAGGAATCTGGTACTGCGCACAAAACTGCCGCCATAAAACAAAACGTAAATCGTACTGTCCGGTAGAGTCCGAAACAGAGTTATCGACTTCTGGTGGTTGCTTCTTCCCCGTGCTCATACGTGAGAAGTGTAACAGCAATTAGTTGGTGTCGAAAGAGCGCAGATAGATCGGGCTGGTAGGAGCGCTACTGCCACCTTCAGGTTCTAACGTTATCGCGAAAATGGCCGAATCGAGCGCCTCTTTCGGCATCTGATCTTTCAACACACCCTTGCCCGCGCTATCCGGTGAGAATGTTTTTCCCGGCATCGGAGGATTCTTTCCGACGATGAACCACAACTGGTACGCCTTCCCTCGAGGAGCGTTCGGAAGCTTGTCGGCCATCAACATCGCATGGCCAGTCTTGTCATACGCAAGCGTGGCAGTTGCGCCGGCGCCAAGATCGACCCCTTTGAGCTCACTAACTTTTGCGCCCGGTGTCTTTGCCAGTTGAATAAACTCATTTACCTTCGCGAGATCGTCTTTGACCGCGCTGTTCTCACGCCAAAGAACAACGAGGCCAACGATCAAAGCAGTAAAGAGAACAACCGCAGCCATCGCTCCCAATGAACCGAACGATCTCCAGATGTTTCGCGAAGTCGATCGAAACGGAATGACTTCAGGCGCTGAGAGTTCTTTTCGTACTTCGCTCAGAATGCGTTCACGAACCTTCGGCGACGGCTCGACCGGATCAGCGACAACTGCCAGAGTTGCTGCGGTCGCCTGCCACTCGTCGAGTTCTTTGCGACACTCGTCACAGTTTTCGAGATGCTCGTTCAACGCACGCTCTTCCGCCGCGTCGAGTGCCGACAGCGCGCGCGCCGGAATCATCTCCTTGTAGTCTTCGTGAACCATCTACTAAAACCCGAAACTCTCTCCCTGACCTGCCAACAGCTCGCGCAGGTTCATTAGACCCGTGCGCATGCGAGTCTTCACGGTTCCCAGTGGCGCGCCTAAACGCGCTGCGATTTCTGATTGAGTGAGACCATCGAAGTAGGCGAGCATCAGGGGCCGCTTCTGCTCGTCGGGGAGTTGTGCGAGCGCTTTATTAACGAGACCTCGTTGTTCTGATTTGAACGCGTCGCTGGCTGCGTCCGAGATCACTTCTACGGTATCTCTGGCGCCCGCCTCGGCCACGCGTTCACGGGAGGCGAGCGTCCGCAGGCGGTCGATGCCACGACTCCGTCCCATCGTGACGAGCCACGTAAAGGGGCGTCCGCGCTGTTCGTCGAAGTCTTCCGCTTTACGCCAAACCTGCAGAAAAACCTCCTGAAGGACGTCTTCCGCTTCCTCGCGGTTATTCAATATACGCATCAAGAGTCCAAACAGGATGACGCGATAACGATCGTAGAGTTGTGCGAGGGCCGCCTCATCCCTCGCGGCAATCGCCTTCAACAGTTCCACGTCGTCTTCTTGTGCTCGTTTTGGTTGCAAGCTGAAAATATACGCGTACAGAGGCACGAGCGGATTTCACGCAAAGGCGCAAAGAGGCAAAGAAGAAGAAACCTCAACTTTGCTTCTTTGCGCCTTTGCGTGAAAATTTTGGTTAAGCCACAGTAATCTCGTCGCTCAGGTAGACGTCCTGAATCGCGTTCAGCAGCTCCACGCCTTCGCTCATCGGGCGCTGGAAGGCTTTGCGGCCCGAGATCAGGCCCATGCCGCCGCCGCGTTTGTTGATGACGGCGGTGCGAACTGCTTCGGCCAGGTCGCTCGCTCCCTTCGACTCGCCACCGGAATTGATCAATCCACAGCGACCCATGTAGCAGTTAGCCACCTGATATCTCACCAGATCGATCGGATTATCGGTGGTGAGTTTCTCGTAAACCAGCTTGCTGGTCTTGCCGTAAGATCCACCGAGAGCCTGCTCAACAGCTTCGTAGCCGCCGTTTCGCTCGGGAAGTTTCTGCTTGATGATGTCAGCCTGAATCGTCACACCGAGGTGATTTGCCTGGCTCGTGAGATCGGCTGAAGCATGCATGTCGCCTTCGGGAGTTTTGAACTTTGAGTTGCGCAGGTAGCACCACAGAATGCACGCCATGCCGAGTTCGTGGGCTTGCGCAAAAGCTTCGCTAATATCAGTTATCTGTCTCGTCGATTCGTCAGAACCAAAATATATTGTGGCGCCAATAGCGACCGCCCCAAGATTGTGTGCTTCTTTAACTGTCCCAAAAAGCACCTGGTCAAACTTGTTCGGCAGCGTCAACAACTCGTTATGATTGATCTTAACGATGAACGGAATCTTGTGCGCATACTTCCGCGCAACCGTCCCGAGCACGCCGAAGGTTGACGCGACCGCATTGCATCCGCCCTCGATGGCAAGCTTCACGATGTTTTCCGGATCGAAGTACTGCGGATTGGGCGCAAATGAAGCGCCGGCAGAATGCTCGATCCCCTGATCCACCGGAAGGATTGAAACATAGCCAGTACCGGCAAGCCGTCCGTTATCAAACAGCGTTTGCAGCGACCGCAGCACTGCCGGTGAACGATCGGATGCACTCCAGACACGGTCGATAAAATCAGGACCGGGAAGCTGCACGTGATCCTTGGAAATTGCTTGCGATGAGTGATTTAGTAATTCAGAGGCATTGGGCCCAAGCAGCTCTGCAATCCGGTCAATTGAATCAGAGCGTTGAAGTTTCGTAACCATTGCATTTTCCTCCAAGTGCCGGCCACTTTAGTTTGATTGCTGGAATAATGAAGCCCGCAATTATACGCTGAAACCACGACTTTTCGCGATCCTCGCCCTAGTTTACCCGCCAATCAATTTGGCGATCCCAAAAGCGGCACCGGCGGCGACACTACCAATCAGAGCAGTCTGTAACGCGCTTTTCACCGGACGCGTCCCTGTGTATCGCCCCTTCACAAAACCAAAGATCAATAACGCCGCGAGGGTAAACGCAACTGAATAAAACAACGCTCCTGACGTGGTGTGTGAAAAGAAATACGGCGAGAGAGGAACGAGGCCGCCGGCAGTGTACGCTCCTGCGATCGTCAATGCACTGGAGAGCGCGCGACCGGGTTGAGGTTTCTCGAGACCCAGCTCAAAACGCATCATGAAGTCGACCCAGTTGCGTGGCTGACGTTTGAGGGCCTGCACAATGGGCCATGTTTCTTCTTCGCTGAGCCCGTACGCCTGAAAAACTTCTGCGACTTCGCGCATCTCTTCGTGAGGGATTTCCTGCACCTCACGTTTCTCACGTTCACGTTCCTTGGCGTAGTGTTCGGCGTCGCTCTTCGCGGCGAGGTAGCCACCCAGGCCCATTGCGATCGAGCCCGCAGCGATTTCGGCAAGTCCTGCTGTAACGATGATTGCGGTTTGATCTATGGCGCCGCTCAATCCCGCCGCAAGCGCGAACGGAACCGTCAGACCATCAGCCATTCCGATGACAACGTCGCGAACGACTTCACTCGAGGTGAAGTGACGTTCGATGTGGGGAGTCTGGGGCATAGTTAGACAGGATTAACAAGATTAGCAGGATTTACAAGATGCAATCATGTAAATCATGCAAATCTTGTAAATCCTGTCTAGAATTTTCCCATCAACATCAACACACCAATCACAATAAACGCCGTTGCCGCTACTCTCTTCACCCACACGAGCGGCACGTAATCACCAATAACACTTCCCACCAAAACTCCCAACGCCGACACAGCCGCAAGCGCCAGACTCGCGCCGAAAAAGACGGCCCACGGCTTCTTCGAATCGGCCGCCATCGTCATCGCCGCGAGCTGCGTTTTATCACCCATCTCTGCCAGAAAAATGATGCCAAATGTTGTCAGCAGTACTCGCAAATCCATTTAAATCTCCAAACTTATTTTAGATCCGTGATCAGGATGGCATCGCGTATCAAAGCGCCGCGCATGCACGCCAACTGCTTTCCGTCATGTGACCAGGCAAACCCCGTTATCAGCATGTCTTTGAATTGAGTTACCTGCTTAGGTGGACCACCATCGAGCGGCGCACTCCAAATGTTCGTCACATTGTTTGACGTGGCCGTGTAAGCAATCGATTTACTGTCCTTCGACCACCAATGAATCGCAGTCAGAACAGTGGCCCCAAGTGGCAGCGTCAATGTCTTCTCCGGAGCGCCGCCCTCAAAAGGAATGACGGCTATGCGGTTCGGCGCGGCGCGCGGATCGTTTGATTCCGGGTAAGTGAACGCGATCGATTTACCATCCGGTGAGACCGCTGAAGTTGTCGCTACGTGCTCTGTGACCTTAATCGGTGTGCCACCATCAATAGACACTCTCCAAAGCGTCGGCTTATCTTCGTCGAGTGAGGTATAGATAACCCAACGACTATCGGGTGACAAAGCCGGATACCCTTCAGACAAGCCTGATGTCAATTGCACAGGATTACTGCCATCGAGATTCATCCGCCAAAGGTTCCTCCTGCCGCCGACGTGCCACCTTACGAACACAACGTAGCGCCCATCGGCAGTTACCACCGGTGCAACATTCGTGTCTCTGTTCGCAGTTAACTGTTGGCGGTTCTCCCCCTTCGTATCGCTAATCCAGACATCAGGATTCCCGCTCTCGTTGGAGACATAAACGATTCTTCCGTCAGGCACCCACGAAACATTGGTTCCCGTTAGAGAAAAGAAATTGCTCACATTTCCCGTCGGCAGTCTGACTTCTTTTGCGGCGTCACCGTCAGGGACAATCCAGAGGGCAACCTGGCCCTGCACCTGGATCGTCGTGAGTTGCTTCCCGTCCTGAGTTAATGCCATCGCTCGATAGGCATTAAGATCGTTGGTAACTCGCCTGGTATAACCATCCGGATAACGAATGTGCCAAATCATCGCGCTGACTGGAGTGTCCCCAGCGATAACCAATAAGCCGCTCATATCCCGCAACCACTGAACACGCGCCGAAAACAACCATGACTCCGTCGTTAGATCCTTCTCACTTCCATCTTCGACCGAGAAAGCAACCACTTTGCTATATCCGCCGATCCTGGCCATACTCGCAGCGACGAGCTTTCCATCGGGAGACCACGACGGCCCGGTAAAGAAAATCGGCGCAAACTGATCCGGATTCTTTTTGACAACGAGATTCCTTTGACCGGTGCCATCAACGTTCGCGATCACGAGCGCGCTCTCTCCAGTATTCGGGTAGTTGCCACGCACGAAAACAAATTGCTTGTGATCGGGTGAGAAGCTGATCGCCGCATCAATTCCCTCTAAAACTTTAACGGGAGCACCACCAAGCGTAGGAATTCGATAAAGCGTGCCCTGATCGAGCCCGACTTTCAGCACGTAATAGATTTCGGTTCCATCCGGTGAAAAAGTCATCCCAAAGTATCCTCCTCGAACTGGAGGAGCGATTAACTTGTCATTCGCAGTGCTCACTTGGCGAATGTAGAGACTTTGGGCGCTGCGGTCGCTCAAGACGTAAACAATGTACTTGCCGTCAGGCGAGATGGTGGCGTCGATGGCGTTTCCGGAGTTGGTTAAAGGAGAAAATTTGACGTCCGAGAAACGTGCTACTCGCTCTTTTTGGTACAGCCACTTATAAACTCCGAAACCTCCTGCGGCGACGATGAACACTGTCAGCAATGCGAGTGCAACACCTACTTTGTGTCTCTTGATCTCGAGACTGATCGAATCGGTTATGTTGCTGATCGCACTCCGTGATGACGTATGCCGTGGGCCAGATAAAGTTGCGGTTGGCTCACCCGCAGGCATAATTGCCGTTTCGTCACCTTCAGCGGAAACAGAGCGATCGAGTTTGTCCTGAAACTCGAGGTCCTGTTTCAGCGCCTTCAGATCGAGCCAGAGATCTTTCACGACCTGGTAACGTTCTTCGCGATCCTTTCGCAGCGACTTGTTGACGATACGAATCAGCTCGGAAGGAACTCCTGGCACGACACGCGACAGCGGCGCTGGTTCAGACTTGAGTATCGCTGCCATCGTGTCGCTTGGCGTTTCACCTTCGAATGGCTTTCGTCGCGCAAGCATTTCGTAAATGACGGCGCCCAGACTAAAGATGTCTGAACGGTGATCGACGCTGAGACCGCGCGCCTGTTCCGGCGACATGTAACCGGCTGTTCCGATCACGATGCCCGAACCGGTACGCACCTGGATTGTTGGTGCTTCGGCAGCGACTACGGGCGATGCTTGTTCACTCAGTTTTGCGAGACCGAAGTCGAGCACTTTCACGTAACCATCGGGCCGCAACATGATGTTTTCCGGTTTGATGTCACGATGAATGATTCCGGCTTTGTGTGCGGCGGAAAGTGCGTCAGCAATCTGCATCGCGATGTTGAGTGTTTCCGCGAGGGAAAGCGCCGACCTGCTCAAACGATTCCGCAGCGTTTCGCCTTCAACAAATTCGGTTGCAATGACGTGGGAGCCTGCGGCGTTTGTGATTTCGTAGATGGTGATGATGTTGGGATGATTGAGAGCCGACGCCGCTCGTGCCTCTTGTTCAAATCGCCGGAGTCGATCGTCGTCAGTGGTGAACGATGCGGGCAGGAGTTTCAAAGCGACTTTGCGTCCGAGTCGCTTGTCTTCCGCGAGATAAACCTCGCCCATTCCACCACGGCTGATAAATGAGATCACCTCGTACGAACCGATCATCTGACCTGAGTTCAGTTCGACCTTTTCTCGCGTCAATAACGAGGCGGCGGCTTCGAACGCAGGCTTGTCAATAAAGCTCCCGCTCTCTTCGTGCGAAGCAATAAGCGACTCGACTTGATCACGCAACTCCTCGTCGCCCGAACAAGCGTTCGAAATGAAAGAGCTCCGCTCCTCCGGCCGATAGTTAATCGCCGAATTGAAGATCTCTTTTACTTGTTGCCAGCGTTCCGGAGTCATCTGGATTTTATCCGCGTTTTATCCGTGGCTAATAATCCTTCTAATTAAGACGCGCACGATTCGCACGAACTCCCTCACTGCAACTGCTGGCGCAGCCAGGCACGGGCCATTTTCCAGTCGCGCTCGACGGTTGCGTGCCCGATTCCGAGTACTTCTCCAATTTCTTCAATGGAAAGACCGCCGAAAAACTTCAACTCGACAATCCGGCTCTGCTGCGGGTCCATTCGGGCAAGTTCGTCAAGCGCTTCGTTTAAGGCAAGCAAGTCAACTTCCGGTTCCTGTGCGAGTTTTTCGACGCTGGTAATCGAAATTCGTTGCTGCTGCGAACCTCCGCGCTTAACTGCCTGGTGCTCGCGCGCGTGGTCCACGAGGATGCGGCGCATCAACTGCGCAGAAATTCCGAAAAAATGGGCGCGATTCTGCCATTTCGCATTTCGCTGATCGACCAGCTTCAGATAGGCCTCGTTTACAAGGGCCGTCGGTTGCAGTGTGTGTTCGGCGCGTTCCCGGCGCAGATAGTTGCTCGCAAGGCGTCGCAGCTCGCTGTAGACCAGCGGCATCAGCTTTTCAAGTGCGCCCTGATCACCCTTTTCCCAGTCAATTAGAAGCTGCGTTATGCCTTCAGGCGGCTGCATAGGTGCGGTTCTCGCACGAGAGTTTACAACAAATGTTTCGCACCAGCCTGCTCGACAGGGTCCAGTACCACCTGGTCATGACGCCGGACTCTGCTTTTTGGCAAAATGTTTCGGCCTAGTGAGGGAATCCGTTCCAAACCTCCGCGTGAATAAATGTAGGGGAAAAATGCTAATGAAAACACGGAGGCTCATCATGAAACGATTCTTCAATATCCTCGTCGCGACCATCATTCTCGCAACCGCGCTCACCGCCGGCGCACAGGCCCAAACCACGCAGCGCGTGATTGCCAACATCCCGTTCGCATTTACTGCGAATAACAAATCGCTACCGGCCGGCAAGTACACGATCACTGTGCTCAACCCGAGTTCAGACCGAAAGGCACTGCAAATCCGAAGCATGAACGGTCGCCACAGTGTGATTGTGCTGACTAACGGTGTAATCGGTAACGTTGCCGATAACTCCAAACTCGTGTTTGAGCGTTACGACGATCGTTACTTTTTTGCACAGGCACAGATGGCAGGCGACTCGACGAGTCTCGCGGCACTGCGGTCAAACAAAGAGCAGAAGCATCTGGTCGCAACTGCCAAAGAGAAGAGCACGGTAGTCATCGTCGCTGGATAAAAACGAGGCCAAAAAATCTCAGCGGAAATCTCGGCCCGCAGAAGTTGGGGAACTCCTTGCAGGCTGAAGCAACGACCCGAAGTCCGAGCAGGGGCTTCGGGTTTGTTGTGTTATCCTGTGCATCCTGTAAATCTAACCTGTCCCCGAATCCTGTGAGTCTTCGCACCGAAGCAATCGCCGGCATCACCACCTTCTTCACGATGTCGTACATCGTCGTGGTGAATCCTACGATCCTCTCGACGCCCGGCACGGGCATGGCTTTCAGCGGTGTCTTAACCGCTACCGTGCTGATCTGTTTTGTCATGACACTCATGATGGGCATTTATGCAAAACTTCCGTTCGCCGTGGCGCCCGGAATGGGCATCAACGCCTTCTTCACCTTCACGATCATTCTTACTCAGGGAGTCTGGTGGCAGACCGCACTCGGCATCGTCTTCTGGGCCGGCGTGCTATTCCTGATCATTTCTGTCACGCCGATTCGGGAAACGATCGCTAAGGCGATTCCCGCTGAGTTGAGAATCGCGACTGCGACCGGCATCGGCGTCTTTATAACCTTCATCGGTTTGAAAAATGCCGGTTTCATCACTTCGGATCCAGTCACCTTCGTAAAACTCGGAACCCTTGGCATTCAGACGGTTCTGGCAATAATCGGTCTGGTGGTGACTGTCCTGCTTTTGATTCGCCGCAGTGCCATGGCCTATCTGGCGGGAATGTTCGTCGTGACGGTGATCGCGTGGGCAGCGGGACAAATCAAGGCGCCCCCAAGCTTAGTGAGTCCGCCTGACTTTCAGACAGTGTTCTTGAAACTCGACATTCTTGGCGCCCTCAAGCTTTCGCTTTTGCCCGCAATTATCGGCATTCTCTTAACCGACCTCTTCGATTCGATTTCGACGTTTATCGGCGTCGCTCATGCGGCAGACATGCTCGACGAAAACGGGAACCCCCGCAATCTGCGACAAGGTTTGATCGTTGACTCGTTTGCGACCTTTGGAGCCGGACTCGCAGGGACGTCATCCGGCACGGCTTACATCGAAAGTATTGCGGGAATCGATAGCGGCGGTCGTACGGGAATGACTTCGGTGTTTACGGCGCTTTGCTTTCTGCCGTGCTTTTTTCTGGCGCCACTCGCCGGAATGGTTCCAGTGTATGCAACTGCTCCGGTTTTGATTCTGGTAGGCGCGGCGATGTTTAAGAGCGTCAGCCACATCGATTTTCGGAAAATTGAGGAGGGTCTGCCGGCTTTTTTGACTATAATCCTCATCCCCCTGACCTTCTCGATCACCCAGGGAATACTCTGGGGCTTCATTTCGCACGTTGGCCTTTATCTGGTTGTTGGCCGTCGCAAAGAGATTCATCCGGTAATGTACGTGCTCGCGCTCGTCGCGGTGGGCTTGCTCATGTTGGAGCATTCGGATTTGACATGGGGTTTGTATGAGAAATAAGGGAAATTTAGTCGCAACGCAAATTTCACGCGAAGGCGCAAATACAAGATTAAGTCGCAAAGTTAGTTTACGTCTTTGCGTCTTCTTTGCGCCTTTGCGTGAAACGACCTTGTTGTTGTTGTTTGTGGCGTCTGCGCTTGCGCAATCGCCGTCTCCTACTCCGCAAGATAATCGCGGCCTCGGTATTCAAAGCGCCGGACAAGCGCCGAATACTCCCGGCAATCAAGGCTCGCGAGAAGCCAAACCTGAACTGGTTCTCCAAACCGGCTACGGCAACTTTTACGGCGCCGGCCGCCTCCTCTTCAGCCCCGACGGTCGCCTGCTCGCCACCGGCACTTATCGCAGCAACACGATCAAACTTTGGGAAACTGCAACTACTCGCAAACTCCGCGATCTCTCGAGTAGTGGACAAGCAGTATCCACCCTCCCTCCGACCGTAGCGTTCAGTCGCGACAGTCGACTTGTCGCCGCTTCCGGCGGTGATAACTCAGTCACTGTTTGGGACGTTTTGAGCGGACGTGAATTGCACAAACTAGGCGGCAGTACACAAGGTTCAGTAGGTACCGCGTTCGGCGTTTACTTTATAGCCTTCACTCCGGATAACCGCCTCGTAACCATTAGTGACGCGGTGCGAATCTGGGATCTTTCAACTGGACGCGAACTGCGCTCTTTTGACGCGGAGATGGCCGGGGTTGCTGGTTTCAACGGTTCGGATTCCGGCCTGACACTCTCGCCTGACGGCACCCAATTGCTTCTCATCACCGCGAATTCTGATCAGGAAGTTAAGTTCATCGATCTCGCCAGTGGTCGTGAAACACGGCGAGTGAAGTTGCCCGACGATCGGATCGATAGTCTGCAACTCTCATTCAACACGGACGGACATCTGCTCGTTGCCGGAGTTCACGACAAACGTTTCAGGTTGTGGGACGTGACCGCAAAGAAGGACCGTGAACTTGGACCAACGACTAAAGACTTTCCTCAGGTGAAATTCAGTCGTGACGGACGACTGCTCGCACTTTCGGATAACTACACAGTCAAAGTTTGGGACACAGCCACTTTCCGCGAACTGCCGTCTTTCACAGTTCCGACCAGCATCAACTTTCCGCACGGCGATGCTTTCATCAGCTTCAGCGAAGACGGCAAACGACTCGCAACGGGAGGCATTGGCACCGACACGATTGTTTGGGATACGGAAACCGGCAAACGGCTCTCAACCATGAGCGGTCGCACGAATATGGCGTACAACGTCGCCTTCAGTGCGGACGGCATGGAACTCATTTCTGGTGGTCGTACACGCTGGGACCTGCGCACTGGGCGAGGTGTTCGAATCGTTCCTGACACGAGTGAAAAGACTTACGGAACGGCAAGTCCGAACGGCAAGATTGTTGCCGTCATGAGACTCAATTCAAACGTGCTTACGATTGTTGAGAGTCCGAGTGGACGTCAGTTACACACGCTGACAGCGTCAGGTGACGCCGGACCGATCGTGAAAAGTCGCTTTAGTGCAGACAGTTCGATGCTTGCCGTTGTATATGGACCAGTTGAGAATCAGCAGCCACCGCCAACAACAGTGGATTTCACGCGTGGCGCCCAGGTCAAGATCTGGGATGTTAAGACGGGACGCGAGTTGCGCTCCATTACGCCAACCGAGATTCCGATGCAAGCAGAATTCACTGGCGACGGGCGTTCTATCGCGATCATCGGCGGCATGGGCCAGGTCACGCTTTGGGATGTGCAGTCGGGCAGTAAGCTTCGCGATCTGGCGTCGTCACCGATGGCATCGTTTACACCTCCTGTCTTCAAGCCCGGGCAGATGCCGACCATACCGAATATGGACGACATCGCAAAGATGGTCACGAACACCATCGGAACAATGTCGGCCGGAACAATGGGCCAGTCTGTTACTTCGCTCGCGTTTACTAACGACGGACGCACGCTCGCAACCGGAGGAGTTGAGTCAAAAGGTAACTTCGATCTGGCGGCGATGATGAACTCAGCGATGAACCCACGCCAGAAGAAGGGCTCGAAACAGCCTGACACTGCCGACATGATGAAGGATTTCAAAGTTGAAGCAGTGGGTCGCGTGCAACTCTGGGACGTCGCCAGCGGACGCGAGATCGCTGCTATCAAAGGACACGGGCGAGCTGTTAGTAAAGTCGCTTTCAGTCGTGACGGCAAACTGCTTGCGTCGGGTGGCACTGACAGCACGCTCAAGATCTGGGACGTGGCAAGTCAAAAAGAGTTGCGCACGATGACGGGGCACATTGCTGCTATCGAGTCGATCGATTTCAGTCCCGACGGGCGCTTGCTTGCTTCGGCGGGTGAGGACGGCAGCACGTTTGTTTGGGACACAAAAACCGGCGAGCACTTGTTGACGCTGGTCTCGCTCGACGATGGCGGCGAGTGGATGGTTATCACACCGCAGGGACTCTTCGATGGCACACCCGTTTCGTGGAATCAGATCCTGTGGCGTTACAACCAGGACACGTTCAACGTCGCGCCTGTCGAGTGGTTCTTCAATGAGTTTTACTATCCCGGATTGCTTGCTGACGTCTTCAATGGCAAGCGGCCGAAGGTCGCTCAGGATGTGTCGAAGAAAGATCGCCGTCAGCCGGTCGTGAAGCTGTCGCTCGTGGGCCAACCACCCGACTCAGCGGTCGCAACACGGACGGTCAAAGTGAAGATCGATGTTACTGACGCGCCTCCCGACAAAGACAATCCGAAGGGTACAGGTGCACAAGATGTTCGACTTTTTCGCAACGGATCGCTCGTCAAGGTTTGGCATGGAGACGTGCTGAAAGGCCAGGCTGCGGTCTCGCTCGAGGAAGAGATCACGGTGACGGCTGGTCCAAATCGTCTCGTGGCGTACGGATTCAATCGCGACAACGTTAAGAGCAAGGATGCGCCGCTCGTACTTACCGGCGCCGACACGCTCAAACGCAAGGGCACTGCTTACATAATTGCCGTCGGCGTCAATGAGTATGCGAATTCGCAGTACAACTTGAAGTATGCGGTTGCTGATGCGCGCAGCTTTGGTGATGAGATGCGTCGCCGCCAGACTCAAATTGGCGGCTTTGAACGCGTTGAAGTAGTTCAGTTGCTCGATCAGGACGCGACCAAGGCCAACATTCTTGCAGCGATCAGTCGACTTTCGGGCGTGGTAGCCGGGCCACCGAGTCTTAAAGCGACTCCGTTCGATGCGCTTAAACGCGCCGAACCGGAAGATACAGTCGTGATTTACTTCGCCGGGCACGGCACCGCGCAGGCACAACGGTTCTACCTGATACCGCACGATCTCGGTTACACAGGCGACCGCACGAAGCTGACCGAACAGGGTTTGAATACGATGCTCGCGCACAGTATTTCGGACGTCGAGTTGGAGAATGCGGTCGAAGGGCTTGACGCTGGACACTTGTTACTAATTATTGACGCATGCAATTCGGGTCAGGCGCTCGAAGCGGAGGAGAAACGTCGTGGTCCAATGAATTCAAAAGGACTGGCCCAACTCGCTTATGAAAAAGGAATGTACATCCTGACTGCGGCGCAAAGTTTTCAGGCAGCGCTGGAAGCGGCGCAGCTCGGTCATGGTTACTTAACCTATGCGCTTGTTGAAGAAGGCTTGAAGACACCTGTAGCTGACAGTTCGCCTAAAGATGGTCTCGTCATTGCGCGTGAGTGGCTAAACTTCGCAACCGAACGCGTGCCGCAGATGCAGGAAGAAAAGATGAGCCAGAGCCGTGGAGTTGGGTTGGAAGAGATAACGTTCAGTGAAGGTGAAAAGCGGAGCGTTCAACGACCGCGCGTGTTTTATCGCAGAGAGCTCGAGGCGAATCCGTTAGTGATTACAAAACCTTAGACAGGATTAACAAGATTTTCAAGATGTGCCAGATAAATCCTGTTCGTCCTGCTTAATCTTGTTAATCCTGTCCAACAAACCGTAGCATGGACCATCAGATCGGCAAATCTGTTCCGCGCAAAGAAGGCCGCAAGAAAGTCACCGGCCAGGCGCTTTACGTTGACGATCTATCATTTCCCGACATGCTTCACGGTGCGACGGTGCGCAGCCCCGCGGCTCGCGGGAAAATCACGAACATCTCTTTCGGCGGCGACATTCCCTGGGACGAGTTCATCATAGTCACGGCCAAAGACGTGCCCGGCGCAAACTACGTCGCACTGATTCTCAACGATCAACCCTATCTCGCCGACGGCTTCGTCAATCATCCGGAAGAGCCCGTTGTACTCCTCGCGCACGCGAATAAATATCTCCTCGAAGAAGCACGTCGAAACGTGGGCGTCGAAATCGAAGAGCAGCCAGCGGTCTTCACCCTCGCCGACTCACTCTCGAAAAAGCAGATCATCTGGGGCGAAGACAATATCTTCAAGAAGTTTCTTGTTGATAAAGGCAATGTCGACGAGGTCTGGGCCACCGCCGATTTCATCGTCGAGGGCGAATACGAAACGGGTGCGCAGGAACAACTCTACATCGAGAACAACGGCGCGATTGCGATCGCAAACGCAACCGACGGCGTGACGGTTTGGGGCTCGATGCAATGCCCTTACTATGTTCACAAAGCGCTGGTGAAGTTGTTTGGCCTGCCTGAAGAAAAGATCCGCATTATTCAGACTGAAACGGGCGGGGGCTTTGGCGGGAAGGAAGAATATCCGTCGCTGATTGCCGGACACGCGGCGCTGCTCGCGTGGAAATCGGGCAAACCTGTCAAAATGATCTACGACCGCGCGGAAGATATGGTAGCGACAACGAAGCGCCATCCGTCGCGAACACGTCATAAAACGGCCGTCACTAAAGACGGAAAACTACTCGCAATGGAGATTGACTTCGTCATCGACGGCGGCGCTTACTGCACGCTCTCGCCCGTGGTGCTATCGCGTGGGACGATCCATGCTGCTGGTCCATACGTTTGCCCTAACGTGCGAATACACAGCAAAGCAGTTGCGACCAACGTTCCGCCGCACGGTGCGTTCAGAGGATTTGGCGCGCCGCAGAGTATCTTCGCGCTCGAGCGGCACATGGACAAAGTCGCTCAAGCAGTTGGTCTGACGCCGGAAGAGTTTCGTCGTCGTAATTTCATTCACGAAGGTGAAACAACCGCCACGAGCCAGGTGATCCGAGAGCGTGTCGACATGGACCGGCTGCTCACGCAGGCATTGAAGCTCAGCGACTATCATGCAAAACGCGAACGATTTACGCGCGAGAACAATTCAAGTAACGGGCGCTTCGCGAAAAAGCGCGGCATCGGTTTCGCGTCGTTCATGCATGGCGCCGGGTTTACCGGATCTGGTGAGGTTTATCTTCAGTCAGTTGTTTCGGCTGAAGCGACCCCCGAAGGCAAAGTACGAATACTCGCCGCCAGCACCGAGATCGGTCAGGGCACCAACACGATCTTTTCACAGATCGCTTCCGAAACTCTCGGAATCGATTTCGACTCGATCGAGATCGTTCAACCCGATACCGGCCGCGTTCCGAACAGTGGACCAACAGTCGCTTCGCGCACTTCAATGGTCGTCGGAAAGCTCGTCGAATCTGCTGTGAAGGGTCTCAAGCAAACACTTGCGGGCAGCGGTTTATTACCGGAGAAGTATTCCGAATCAGAATTCAAGAAGGCGTGCGCCGATTACATCGCTAAATTTGGCTCTTTGAAAACTTCATCGACGTATCAACCACCACCGAACGTTCACTGGGACGATGAAAAGTATCAGGGCGACGCGTATGGCGCGTACGCCTGGGCCATTTACGTCGCTGAAGTATCGTTCGACGAATTGACTTACGAAGCACGTGTCGAGGATTTTGTGGCACTTCAGGAGGTCGGGCGCGTTTTAAATCCTGTGTTGGCAGCAGGACAGATCGAAGGCGGCGTAGCGCAGGCGATCGGGTTTACGTTGTTTGAAAACGTTGTGTGGAAAGAAGGTCGGATGGCAAACAATCAAATGACCAACTACATCATCCCGACGCCCGCCGACATTCCACCAATTCGCGTCTACTTCGAGGAAAACCCCTACGCCTACGGCCCCGGTGGTGCCAAAGGCATCGGCGAACTCCCCATGGACGGCGCCGCCCCCGCGATCCTAAACGCGATCGAGAACGCAACCGGCGTAAGTTTCACCCAAGTTCCGTTAATGCCCGAGACGTTGATGGAGCCGTTTGTTACGTCACGGTAACTTCGCGGTATTCACCCGATTTGGGCGTTATTGTAGGGGCGGCCCTCCGTGGCCGCCCTTGGTTTGAGCAGGGCCTCAAAAATCGACGGTCTCGGGTTTGGGCGAACACGATTCCAACCAAGGGCGGCCACGGAGGGCCGCCCCTACAATAACGCCCAAATCATGTTCAAAGATGACGGTAACTATATGAGAGTTGAGGTGCTCTCGGAGCGGTAAGAACTGAGGACGGCAACAGCCTGATCCGATGTGACTCCCGGAAACCAAGCGAGAAACTGATCGACAGTTGCACCCGATTCCAGGTTCTCGAAAAGAGCCCTGACCGGCACCCGAGTTCCCTTAAAGACCCATGCACCACCGACCTTGTCTTCGATTCGCTCTACTTCTGGGCAATTACTCCAATCCAGCATGGTGTACATGGTATTCTTGCCATCTGTAACAGGCAAGTTAAACGTCCACCGGTTTCTTATGCAAATCAACTTCAAAGTTAATGGCGAGGAGCGCAGTGTTGAGGGGTTTCCGATGGCGCGCCTGCTTGATGTGCTGCGAGAACAGCTCCACCTGACGGGCACAAAGGAGGGGTGTGGCGAAGGTGAGTGTGGCGCGTGCACCGTTATCATTGACGGGCAGATTGTGAACAGTTGTCTCGTGCCGGTGGCCCAGGTGAACGGCGGTGAAATAACAACAATCGAGGGTGTCGCAAGCAACGGAAAACTGCATGCAGTTCAACAGGCCTTCATCGATCACGGCGGCGCACAGTGTGGTATCTGCACACCGGGAATGGTCCTGGCCGCAGTCGATCTCCTCAAGAGAAATCCCCGACCAACCGAGAACGATATTCGCAACGGCTTAGCCGGTAATCTTTGTCGCTGTACCGGCTACATGAAGATCTTCGAATCAGTAGTGCGCGCTTATCAGAAGTGAGAGCATTCATTCCAAATTACGAGTTACGAATGCCTGGTTCGCTTGCGGACGCGCTGGCGTTGCTCAATACCGAACCGGGTGTTTGGAAACCTTTTGCCGGCGGCACCGACCTGATGGTCCTGCTTGAAGCCGGCAAGCTGGACCACCACAACTACGTCAACATCTGGGGCTTGACCGAACTGCGTGGAATCGAAGTAACTGACGCTCACGTCACTCTCGGCGCGCTGACAACCTACACTGAAGTTCAGACACACCCGATTTTGCAAAGCGAGTTTCCGATGTTGTGTCAGGCCGGGAGTGAGACGGGCGGTCTCGCCATTCAAAATCGCGGCACACTCGGTGGCAATATCGTTAACGCTTCACCGGCGGCAGACTCTCCTCCGGCACTACTCGTCTACGACGCCGAAATCGAATTGGTATCGGCTCGCGGCTCACGCTGGCTCCCGTACAACGGTTTTCACACCGGATACAAGCAGATGCAGATCGCTCCGGATGAATTGCTGGCTCGAATTCGCCTGCCACGCAATACGCGCGGCGCGTCTCATTACTACCGCAAAGTCGGCACGCGTAAAGCGCAGGCGATTTCGAAAGTCTGTTTTGCGGGGCTCGCGCATATTGACCAGGGACACATCGAAGATGTAAGAATCGCTCTCGGAAGTGTAGCGCCGATAATCGTTCGCTGCGTAGAAACTGAGAATACGTTGCGCGGACAAAAGCCCGGCGCTGAAACCACTCGGGCAGCCTGCGCGAGTCTGTCGCGAGAAATCTCCCCAATCGACGATATTCGCTCGACCGCGAGGTATCGTTTGCAGGTCGCCCAAAACTTGCTCACTGACTTTCTGTCAACTTTAGAAACTTAGCTCTCGTTTACTAGATGTTACCCCCACCACGCACAGCTTTTTGGCGTTGGCCAACTTTATTACTCCTCATCGCGTTGGGCGCCACAGGCTTGAGAGCGCAACCCACCGACTTCGAAGGATTCATGAGTGGAATCCGGGTCAACGCTGTTAAGGGCGCCGTGATTTATCAGCGCGACAAAGGCAAGTTTATTCTAGAACCGGGCCTGAGGTTGGAAGAAGGTGATTTCGTCTACAGTGATGAAGGTTATGCTGAACTGCTGCTACAACCGGGAAACTTTTTGCGCGTCGGCAGCAATAGCGCGTGCCAGATCTTCAGCGACGAGCACGACAAGACGCGACTCAAACTCAATCGAGGTACGATCAGTATAGAGATCCTGGAACGTGGTTCACCAAATTTCTTCTATACTCATGATCAGGCGAACGAGCTAATCCGCGTGATCACTCCGAATGCCGAAGTGTTCATCACTCGACCAGGCATTTATAGAATCAACGCCTCAACCGGCGATCGAACGGAGTTAATTGCCCGAGACGGTGAGGCGTTGATTAATGGCCAACGCGTCAAAGAGAAACGACGCGGCGTGGCTGCAAATGGAAACGTCGCGATAGACGAAATCGATGTCCGCAACGAAGACGGATTTGATACGTGGGCTCGAGAGCGCGCGGACAAACTCGTCAAAGCAAACAAATCGTTGAAGCACGACACGTGGACCAAGAAAGCCAGGGCGGGGATGAATCCCGTAATTGTGGAAGCACCAGAAGAGGAATTGAACAATAACAAAGGGCGTGTTATTTCGGCTAAACCCGGAACAGTAAACTTCGTGGAAGCCGGTGTAGAGTTTAGTCACGCAGGCGAGTGGAAGCCACTGAATGAAAAGTCACAACTCGTGACTGGCGATTCGGTGCGGACCGGCAAGAGTAGTTTTGTCGAACTGGTGCTCTTTCCTGACATGCACGTTCGTCTCGACGGTTCATCCGAATTGTTGTTCAAGGAACTTTCGAGCGACTCGGTGTCGGTCAAACTATTGCGAGGCTCTGCGATTGTCGACGTAGCACGCTTTGAGCGAAAGTTGGGTTCGCAGATCACCCTAAGCGGACCATCCAAGTCCGTGGTGCTGGACGATCTGGGAAATTATCGCATTGACGTTCGATCAGGCGGCGAAGCAATCACGGTCCGCGAAGGCAAAGTGATCTTCAACGAACGATCGGTGGGCGCATGTCGGAGGATTGCCGGCGACACAGTCGCCGATTGCGAGAAGAAGCTTTACGACAATTTTGATTATTGGAGTCACCATCGCGGTGAAGGACAGATGTACAATGGGCGCGTGACGGTGGCCAGGGTGACTCAACTGACCAGGGTGCGTCGAAATCGGTTTAGAAATACCGGATTCTGGTTTCAAGAGCCCGGACAAATGTCTTACACCTTCGTTCCATTTACGGCGACGCATTACAAGTCTCCGTATGGAGGTGGCTATTCGACTGTGCTTCAACCGCCCAGATTCCATCGAATCTTTCTGTAATCAGTGTTCCTAAAGTTCGTACATTCCCAGTTCGCAGGAAAACAAAAATGACCCCTGAGATCCCTTTCAAACGACAAGCCGTAGAGCCAGTCCAATGCCTCAAGAACGGGTGGGAACTCGTCAAAGACCAGTACTGGCTATTCGTCGGGATGACTTTCATCGGCCTTCTAATCGGCGGAGCCGTGCCACTGGGAATTCTTCTTGGACCAATGATGTGTGGTCTGTATATAACGTTCTTTAAGAAACGACGCGGTGAGCCGATCGAGTTCGGAACGTTGTTCAAGGGATTCGACTACTTTGCTCCCAGCCTGGTCGCAACGTTGCTGCACGTCGTTCCGATCCTTGTGATCGTGATTCCAGCATACTTCTTTTTCTACATCACCATGATCGTGTCGATGGCTGCGCAGGGCGGTAGTGGCGAACCAAACCCGGCGGCGATGTTTGGCATCATGGGCGCGTTTGGCGTCTTCTGGTTGATCGTCGTGCTGGTTGTCGTCATCATCTCGATCGGGTTCACCTTTGCCTATCCGCTTATCGTCGACCGAAAAATGCAGGGCTTTGACGCCGTTAAACTCAGCTTCAGAGCAGCGATGGCAAACTTCTGGCGCCTGCTGGGGATGTCGCTACTCTCATCGTTGCTGAGTATTGGCGGCATACTGCTCTGCTACGTCGGCATGTTTCTCGTCTTTCCGATCGTGTACGCCGCCGTTGCGTCAGCTTATGAACAGGTCTTCGGCCTCGCAGGACCCGGTGAGAATTATGAGAATCTGCCGCCTCCACCGCCAAGGTTTGAGTAGGTTGAGATGGCGGCTCCTGATTTAATCATCCGCGGTCAAAGGGTTGTATTGCCCGATGCAATCGCTCCTCGTTCGGTTCACATCCGCGAGGAGCGAATTGTTTTTGTGGGCGACTATACGGACGTCGTTGGCGGCTGTGAAGTAATCGAGGCCGCGGATGACGCAGTGGTGATGCCGGGACTTGTCGATACGCATGTTCACATCAATGCTCCGGGCCGAAGTGAGTGGGAAGGTTTTCAATGTGCCACGCGAGCTGCGGCGGCAGGTGGTGTCACCACACTCGTCGACATGCCACTAAACTCGATTCCTCCGACGACGACACTGGCAAACCTTGAGACTAAACTGGACACCGCACGAGACGATTGTTTTGTCGACGTCGGATTTTGGGGAGGCGTTGTTCCGGGTAACACACCGGAGTTGGCGAGGATGTTTGCGGCAGGTGTGGTTGGGTTTAAGTGTTTTCTTGTTCCTTCAGGTGTTGATGAATTTCCGCATGTAACGGAGGAAGATTTGCGCGAAGCGATGCCCGAGCTCACGCGGCTCGGTGCGCTACTAATCGTTCATGCTGAATTGCCTGGACCCATACGAACTGATGTCCCTGATGGCGACTACCGGAGTTTCCTCAACTCGCGTCCATGCGCTGCGGAGAATGATGCGATCGAGTTGATGATTCGTTTGAGTCGTGAATTCGATACACGAGTCCACATTGTCCATCTTTCGTCAGCCGAAGCGTTGCCGCAATTGCGAGAGGCGCAGGAGGCTGGGGTTAAGATCACTGCTGAGACGTGTCCACACTATCTACACTTTACGGCGGAGACAGTTCCCGAGGGCGCCACTGAGTTTAAGTGTTGTCCACCAATTCGCGAAGAGACGAATCGTGAAGAGCTTTGGGATGGATTGCGAGATGGAACTATCGATTTCGTTGTTTCCGATCACTCGCCTTGTCCGGGAGAGATGAAGTTGCGTAAGAGTGGCGACTTCATGAAAGCGTGGGGTGGAATCGCATCGCTTCAACTCCGCTTGCCGGTTGTTTGGACCGAAGCGCGTCGCCGCGGGTTCTCCTTGGAGGACGCGACGCGATGGCTTTGTGCCAATCCGGCACGACAAGTTTCCTTCGCGCCACAAAAAGGCACGATCGCCGTCGGCAGCGACGCGGATCTTGTAATCTGGAACCCTGCCCAGCAATTCACCGTGACCGCCTCAACCCTCCACCATCGCCACAAGATCACGCCGTATGAAGCGGAAGTATTGAATGGTGTAGTGCAGAAGACTTTTCTCCGGGGCAAAAAGATATATGATGTAGGCCGCTTTGTGGACCAGCCATTGGGCCAAATGCTACTAAGAGAAACATAGCCACAAAAAAGGGCCACATAAGGCACATAAAGCACAAAAGGCACAAAAAGAAAGGAACCTCACATGAATACCAGTCCTCACCAACGTGAGATACTTATGCTTTGTAATGTCATTCGCCAAACGAGTTTTGAGATTCACAGTTACTTGCGCGCCGGACATCGCGAATTGATTTACGAAAACGCACTGGCGCACCGGTTAAGAAAGAAAGGTATTGCGGTTGAGCAGCAGCAGAAAGTCAAAGTGTTCGATGAAGACGGCACCTTACTCGGGTTCTTTAAGACTGATTTGATGATCGAGGACCGATTGATCTGCGAGATAAAAGGCGTCCGCACACTCACAGAGGAGCACATCGCTCAGTTATTGGGTTACTTGCGAGCGTCACGAATTGAACATGGCTTATTAATTAACTTCGGTGCTGCACGACTAGAGATTAAGAAGTATATTCTCAATTAGTTCAATCTCCCTTTTGTGCTTTTTGTGCCTTATGTGCCTTTTGTGGCTCTTTTTGTGCTTATGGAATTTACCGAATTAATTGATTTAGCTTCCGAGCGTCTTGGGGGCGCCGTTCTTGTGGCGAATGATGATTTTTTTGCGCCCAAGGAGAATTTGCTCAAGCCTGGTGCGCCGATATTTATTCCGGAGAAGTACACCGATCGTGGCAAGTGGATGGATGGCTGGGAGAGCCGCCGGCGCCGGACACCCGGCTTTGACTGGTGCATCATTCGTCTCGGCCTTCCAGGCATTATTCGTGGCATCGTGGTCGACACCAGTTTCTTTCGTGGCAACTACCCCGAACATTGCTCACTCGAAGCCGCAACCTTTTCAGGCGTCCCAACCGAACAAGAATTGACGAGCGACGACGTACAGTGGGTGCCGCTCCTACCGCAAATGCAACTCAGTGGCGACAGTCAAAACCCATTTCCAATCAGCTACGAAGAACGAATCACACACCTTCGCTTCAAGATCTACCCCGACGGTGGCGTCGCACGTCTGCGTGTTTACGGCGAAGTCATGCCTGACTGGGACCAACTCAAACGCGAAGGCTACATCGATCTCGCCGCCGCCGAAAACGGCGCACTCGTGCTCTCGTGTAGTGACATGTTCTTCGGCCATCGTCACAACCTGATCATGCCGGGCCGCGCGGCAAACATGAGCGACGGCTGGGAAACAAAGCGCCGTCGTGGTCCAGGTCACGACTGGGCAATCATCAAGCTCGCCAGGCCGGGAGAGATCAAGCGAGTCGAAGTCGACACTGCTCATTTCAAAGGTAACTTTCCTGAGAGTTGTTCGCTCGAAGCGTGCAATCTTCCCGATGCAACGACAGAAACACTCACTGATCTAACCACACCATGGTCCAGTGTATTGCCACGCACCAAGCTGCAAGCCCACACGCGACACTTCTTCGACGAAGAACTGTCAGACACGGGCGTGGCTTCGCATCTTCGTTTCAGCATTTTCCCAGATGGTGGCGTAAGCCGAGTACGCGTTTACGGCACCCTCGTCGATTAATGTCGATGCACGATCTTGCATGGTTAAACTCGCTCACTGCTGAAGACGCAGCAAAAGAGTTGCGGCAATGCTGTGGCTCGACACGTTGGACCGATCAGATGTCGAACGATCGACCTTACTCGTCGCTTGAGTCGCTAATCATGCATGGTGATCGAGTTTGGTGGTCACTCACACCAGACGACTGGCTCGAGGCATTTCGCAGTCACCCCAAGATTGGTGAGAAGAAGGCGAGCGACAAAGTTTCAGCGCAATCGCAGCAGTGGTCGGGCCAGGAACAGGCGGGCGTGAGCCGCGCCTCTCAGGACACGGCAGATTCGCTCGCGGCACTCAATCGCGCTTACGAGCAAAAGTTTGGCTTTATCTTCATTATTTGCGCCACCGGGAAAACCTCAGAGGAGATGCTGGCAGCGCTACAAACACGCCTCAACCACGACTCAGATACCGAACTGCGGCTCGCGGCCGCCGAGCAGGCCAAAATTACCGAGTTGCGACTAAAGAAATTACTCACTTCCCCATAATTCGCGCGCAGTTCTTTGGTAAACTGCACGCGACAATGAGCACGATTTCAACCCACGTACTCGATACGTCCAGGGGAACGCCCGCGAGTGGTGTCGCGGTTTGTCTCGAACTACAGAATACGGACGAGAGCTGGACTGAGTTGAGCCATGCATGGACCGACACTGATGGCCGCGTGAAACCGTTCTTTCTCGTCGATCGGCCGGTATCCGTCGGCACTTACCGATTGGTTTTTGAAACTGAACCATATTTCTCGTCGCTCAGTGTCGGCTGTTTCTATCCTCAGGTAACAATCGTATTTAACGTCGACGATGGTTCTCAGCATTATCACGTTCCACTTCTGATCAGCCCATACGGTTATTCGACGTATCGTGGGAGTTAGCACTTGCTTTGCTCCAGAGGAGCAACATGTTTATAGCTATCGTCCGTTTAAAAAGGTGCGCTCCTTTAGGAGCGCCATGTCTTGCGGTTAACACATGTCGCTCCGCTGGAGCGAAAAACAGAAATGCGCGAAAGCTATAAACATTCTGTTCCTTCGGAGCAAAGACTCTAGAAAGATGATCCTTGACCCAACGCTCAGTGAATGGCTGAACCTGCTACTTCGCTGGATACACGTCTTCGCCGGAATCATGTGGGTCGGTACCACGTATTACTTCACCTGGCTTGACGCACGCCTGACCGAAGAAGAAAAAGCAGCTCTGAACACCGGGACGCCGGCGCAAGTGTGGATGGTCCATAGCGGCGGCTTTTACGTTGTTGAGAGACGCAAAACTCCAGATCTTGTTTCGCGCACGCTGCATTGGTTTCGTTGGGAAGCCGGTATGACGTGGCTCAGCGGTTTCGCGCTGCTGGTTCTCATTTACTATCTCGGTGGCGGTGCACTCATCGATCCCGACGTGCGCGAGCTCAGTCTCGGCGTGGCGGTAGCTCTCGGTATCGGAATCATCTTCGCGTGCGGATTTATTTACGACATGATGATGTTGTCGCCGCTCGGTCGCAACGAAAAGCTGTTCGCAGCGATCGCGTATGTGCTGATCGTCGTCGTGGCTTTTGGTCTAACGAGAGTCTTCAGTGCGCGGGCGGCTTACATTCATCTCGGCGCAATCTTCGGCACGATCATGGCGGCGAATGTTTGGATGCACATCCTGCCTGCACAAAAACGGATGATTGCGGCACTCAACGAAGGACGCAAGCCCGATGACAGACTGTCGGCACAAGCCAAGTTGCGATCGAAGCAAAACACATTCATGGCCGTGCCCGTAGTCTTTATCATGATCAGCAATCACTTTCCGGGCGTCACTTACGGCGATCGTTACAACTGGATCATCTTGTCAGTGCTGGTGCTGCTGGGTTGGATCGCTGCGAAGTTTATCCGACGAGCGTAACGAATCGTGCCGCGTGACAACACTACAGAACGTCTCAACCAACTCGATGAGCTGAAAAATCAATTCACTCCGGTCGCCTCGCGTCGCATAGAACGACTACTCGAACAACTCGCACGCAAAAAGCTTAACGACACTGATTCCCTCGTTCGCTATCACGAGATCCTCCTGTTCCTTCGGGCCTATCCTCAAACGGCTTCGATCGTCCGCAGCACGGAAAGAGAGCTCCGAGGCTTTTCAAACAGAGTCTCGCATCTCGTCGAGCAAGAGATCGACATCTCGCCACTACAACATCCCGAAGTCTCAGGGATTGCCGGGACTTCTGTTACTGATCCGTTCAGCTTTTCCATCGTTCGTTGGCTCCTGCAGCGTTTCTCGTCACAGGTGAAGATCGATTGGGAATGGTTTGAGAATGAGAATCGGCTGGCAGAAATATGGCCGCGCTTTATGCCGCTGCTGGAGGAAGACGCGTTGGTTGAAGCAAACGTTCCTTATCGCAAATGGCTGGACGCCGCGCGAAAAGGACGTTCAGAGCTGGCATGGTTAATCGAACGCTTCAACGAATTACCAAAGCCGGACGACGAACGCGCCGAAATCTACAACTCGCAACAACTCTACGTTTCCTGGGAGCCGCGCTTTAACGCTTCCCGTACGGCCATGCGAATGCCTGTTAGAAAAACGTTTTACCATCGTGGCCCATTAATTCAGCGACGCGAAATTGATTTGAGAAAAGAACTCGCCGCGCCCTCGCCGCCGTTGGAACAATTGTCACCGGCGCAAGGTGAGAAGGCGCTGGATATGGCGCGAGCGGCATCGACGATTCGTTATCGCGAGCTCTACGGCTTTACTCATGGCGATCCGAAATACATCTATCGCGCAGAGCTGGGACGTGGTGTCGAACTGTTTCTGACGGGTCTGCCGCCGGAAAAACGTTTGCCGCTACGCGCCTGCCACGCCGCAATGATCTACAAGAACAGTGTGCCGGTTGGTTACTTCGAAGGGATTTCACTCTTTGAACGCATGGAGAGTGGATTTAACTTGTATTACACGTTTCGTGATGGCGAAACGGCGTGGTTGTATGCACGAACTCTCAACGTCTTTCACCATTTCACCGGCACGCGCGCGTTTTGGCTCGATCCTTATCAAATCGGATTTGAAAACGAGGAAGGAATCGAATCGGGCGCATTCTGGTTTTATCGCAAACTCGGCTTTCGGCCAACGCGCAATGAGACTTTGCAACTGGCGACGAAAGAAGAAGAAAAGATCAAGACGCGAAAAGGATATCGCACATCGGCAGCGACGTTGCGTAAGTTAGCCCAAAGTCCAATGATCTTTGAGCTTGACCGTGATCGCGTTGGTGATTGGGATCGTTTTCAAATCCGGAACATCGGTTTCAAAGCACAACGCGGGTTGAGTGCTGAAGAAAAGCAGGCTCTTGCACAAATTTCAAAAGCCAAAGCGAGTAGTGAAGAAGTTCAGTATCTGAGGGTTATACAGAAAGATGAAAACCTGCGACGCGCGATTATTAAGCTTGGATCTTAGCCACAGATTTCACGGATCTGGTGTTCGAGGATTTTGGATTCGGCGAAGTTTTCGAGTTTAGTGAAGTAAACGGCACTTCGATCGAGCGCGTTTTGCGGGATGAGACCAACGATCTCTGCGCATTCGATTTCCACTCCCATGCGATCTGCCTCTCGTTGGACTGCATCGTACGCCGCCGCCATTCCTGTTACTTCGTAGTTGATCAGGTTCATCGACACCTGGACCAGCCCGCGTGTTTGTAATCGAAACCCAAGTGCTTTGACGAATGGCAGTCCTCCGTTGCGGGCGCGGATTGTGCGAGCGATCTGGCGCGCGATCGCGATGTCGGGGCTACGAAGAATCACGTTGAATGCGATCAGAAAGGGCCGGGCTCCGACCGCAATCGCACCGGCAGATTCGTGAACCTGGGCCAACCCCGCGTCTGGGGCGCGTTCTGGATTGGTTGTGATCTGTTCACGCAATAGTTCCAACGCACCACGACGGACGTCTTCAAGATTCACGCGTTCCGGACGCAATGCGGCACGCTCGTAATAGTAGACGGGGATCGATAGCTCGCGCGCGATGATTGCCCCTGCTTCGTGAGCAATCCTTACGCATTCGTCCATCAACACACCATCGAGGGGCACGAACGGTAGCACGTCGGTAGCACCGAGCCTCGGATGCTCACCCGAGTGCGTACGCATGTCGATGAGTTCTGACGCTCGCCTGACAGCATTGACCGCCGCCTGAACTATTTTTTCAGGCGGGGCGACGAAAGTGATTACCGATCGATTGTGATCGGGATCGATATGCGTATCAAGCACACAGGCAGGTTTAATGGCTGCGATCGCGTCCGCAAGCAGTCGAACTGTTTCGGGCCTGCGACCTTCGCTGAAGTTTGGAATGCACTCTACAAGACGTGGTGGCATGAGACTATCTTAGACAGGATTTACAAGATTTTGCAGGATAAATCAGGATAAATCATGTATCTTCTTGAACGTGCCTCCAGACCGATTCATCAACCAACGCAAGAACGCCTGGCAGCGACTCGAGGAGCTGTTGAAGTTACTCGACACCTCCTCACTGCGACGTCTGAACCGCGACGAGGTTCGCGAACTGGGACGCATCTACCGTCGCACGGCTTCGGATCTCGCCATTGCCCGCGCCGAGTCGCGCGACCCGCGTTTGGTCAACTATCTGAACAGCCTCGTTATTCGTGCGCACGGTCGCATCTATCGTGCTGATGCGCAGGGCGGCAAACGCATCCGGCGGTTTTTTACTCACGAACTGCCGCAGACATTCCGGCGCACGTGGCGCTATACACTTCTCTCGTTTACGGTCTTCGCGGTTTTTGCGGTCTTCAGTTTTGTCGCAACACGATACGATCCCGAGTTCTCGGAGCTTGTCGGCGTGCAGCCTGCATTTCGTGAGATGTACATCGAAACTAAGACGCACTGGTGGGAACGACTCAACGAAGCGAATCAGGAAGGCGCGAGTATGATCATGACCCACAACATTCGGGTCACGATCTACACGTTTGCATTCGGCGCAACTCTCGGAATCGGCACGCTTTTATTTCTCGCTTTCAACGGCGCCAATATCGCTTCAGTGCTTGCGCTGACTTACCACGCCGGGTTTGGTAATGACCTGGTGACGTTCATGGTGGCGCACGGAGTGGTCGAACTTTCGTGCATCTTCATTGCCGGTGGGGCAGGTTTGCTGATCGGCAGTGCGATGATCATGCCCGGCAATTTGACGCGTGCTGACGCACTCAAAACTCGCGGTATGGAAGCGGTGCGGCTGATGATTGGCGTTGCGATTCTGCTCGTGCTCGCTGGCACGATTGAGGGTTTCATCTCGCCTGTGCCGATGGATCCGAGAATCAAGTACACCATCGCGATCGTCACAGGCGTGGCGTTGTATTCGTATCTGCTGCTTGTCGGCCACGAACGAGAGAAGACCAAGCTATAACAATCCGCGTTCTTTTACTCGCAGGTAGGTTTCCAACAACGCCGGTGCGAGTGCGGCGGCGGTTACGTCCAGGGCCAGACCTCCGATTGATTCAACTAAACGAAGCGCGGCTTCGCGATGATGAATGATCTCTTCGGAAACTGATTGCGTGAAGAGCTCCCTGACTGATCCGGGGACCTGCCGCACAACTGCTTTCAGATCTCGATCTGCAATCGTAACCACGAGCGGCAAATGACGCGGGCGCAAGAGGTGAAGCGAAGTCAGCAACTCTTTCGAACCTTCCTCGTCCACCAGATCGGTCAACAAAACAACCAGCGATCGACGTTTACTGTTCATAGCGATGAACTCAAACGCATTCGCATATGAAGGCTCGATCATTTCCGGCTCCACTGCATACAAAGCCTCGAGCGCCGCGTCGATGTGATCGCGACCACGACTCGGTGGCAGATAACTCTTAATGCGACGGCCGAACACGACGAGACCCGCGTTGTCACCAGCGCGTGCGGCGGCGGAAAGTAAGGCGAGCGTTGCGTGTACGGCTGAATCGAGTTTTGTTTCCTGTTCTATTCGCGCCGTCATGAGCCGGCCCGCATCGAGCGCGATCAGAATGGTTTGGTCACGTTCGATTTGATACTGGCGCGTGGTGAGTTTTCCTCGACGCGCTGTTGCGGTCCAGGAAATGTGTCGCAATTCATCGCCGCGCACGTAGTCGCGCATGGATTCAAACTCGCGTCCCTCACCGCGCCACGAAGTCTTGCGATGCGAGGAAACAACCGAGCGGGCTCCGAGTGCTTTTAGTTCGGCTTCGCGCGCGCGCCGCATGTTTGGATAAACCTTGACCGTCGTGGGCTCGACAACTTTTGTTTGACACCAAACAAGTCTGAATCGCGATCGAAAGCGTAAAGCAGTTTGACCAAACTCAAACCGGCCTCGCCGCGGCGGTTTGACTCCATAGATGAGCGTGGCTGAAGTCTGCGCGTCCACATCCACGCGACCTTCGCGCATTCCGCTCAAGCTCATCTGCGGCGGGTACTCGTCTTTTACCTTCAACGAGACGGATCGATTCGAAGCGTTTTGAATGTGGATGCGAACTTCGGTTTCCGCTCCCATCGCGAAGCGGCTACTAAACTCGCGGGAGATCATCAAACCCTTGGGAAGATGGCAGAATCTTGACTCAGCAAAAGCGGCGCCGAGAAGCAGGATGTCGTACCCGAGCGCAACCCAACGCAACCACGGTTGCTGCCACGACAACGACAAGGGAACAAGCCCGAGTGCGGCGAGAAAGTAGAAGAGCTTTGTGAAAACGAAAGACAAGGTCGTATTTCTCAGCAATAGGTCCTATAGGACCGATAGGACCTATTTATCGCGGTACTTCGGCCGACTTGAGAATATCTGTGATCACCGAATCAGGCGTAACGCCATCCAGTTCCGCTTCTGCGCGCAACGTCAAACGATGTCGCAGAACCGGCAACGCGACATCGCGCACGTCGTCAGGAGTGACGAAGTCGCGCCCGCGAATCGCGGCCAGCGCTTTCGAACACAGCAAGAGAGCAACTGAAGCACGTGGGCTTGCGCCGTAGTGAATAAACGGATGCGCGCGTGTGCGCCGCACGAGATCAACAGCGTAACGTTGAACGCCCGGTTCCATCTGCGCCCGCGCAACTTCCGCGCGGCAATGAATGATCGACTCCGGATCGGGAAGCGGTTGTATGTCGACCTCCTCCAATCGCTTTGAATTGAACCCGGCATTCCAACGCGCTACCACCTCGCGCTCGTGATCTTCGCTCGGGTAGTCGAGCAGGATCTTGAGTTGAAAGCGGTCAAGCTGGGCCTCCGGCAACGGGTATGTTCCCTCGTATTCAATTGGGTTTTCAGTCGCCAGCACGGTAAAGATTGGCGGCAGTTGGTACGCGTCGCCATCGATAGTCACCTGACGCTCTTCCATCGCCTCGAGCAATGCTGCCTGAGTCTTGGGCGGTGTGCGATTGATCTCGTCAGCAAGCAGAATGTCCGTGAATATTGGACCACGACGCAAATTGAAGTTCGACGTCGCGATATTGAAGACGTTGGTGCCGGTTATATCTGATGGCATCAGGTCCGGCGTAAACTGAATGCGGCTGAAGCTCGCGTTGATGATTCGCGATAGCGTCTTGACAGTAAGCGTCTTGGCCGTGCCGGGCACACCCTCAACGAGCGCATGTCCTTCCGCCAACAATGCGATCAAGATCTGTTCGATCGCATCGTCTTGTCCGACGATTACTTTCCGCAGTTCAGTTCTTATGTGTTCGACAGTAGAGGAGACGTTCTCAGGCATCGGTTGTCACAAAGTACAGAGTTCAAAGTTCAAAGTACAAAGATCAAATCTTTTCTGCTGCTTGGCGCTCATCTCTCTGGCGACTAAGCAGGCCAAGTCTTCTTTCTACATCGCGCAGTCGTCTCACGAGATCGATCGACTGCCGGGCAGAAATCGGCGCACCATTAATCGCTTCTTCACATTGACGCATCAATGTTTCTAATTGGTGCTCATCAATTGACGATCGCTCCGCTACACGCGATGCAATCTCTGAGCGCGAACTGTTGTAATCCAGTCCGGCAAGTCGTGCGAGAACGCGGCGCGTGCGGGTGTAAATATTTTCGATTGCGAGATCAAACGCTCGTGAACGCTCCTGCAGTTCAGCCATGGAAGCGACAAACTCCAGACTCGAGCGGCGATCGACTTGCGGCAACGGCAAGGGCCGCCCAAACCGCCGCGCATTGGTCCACAGCATCAGCAGCACCAGAAGAACGATTTGTGCCGCCAACGCCAGTACCGGCGTACCTGCAAAATAGGCGGCAAAAGCGTTTTCCGTGACTCCCCGGCCCTGGTGATATTCATCGAAAGCAATCACACCATCTCGTGCGGTAATGGCATTGATCGCGAGTTGCAAATTATCGTTTAGCTTGATGCCGCCATTCGAGACGATGTAAGGATCACTGAGTATTACGACCTTACCCGCACCATACGAATAGTCGACGAGTAGTGCGCCGTTGCTGTCGGCGATATGGACGATCGGGGCCGGCGAAGAAACAACCGGTAATACCGCCGGTGGCGGTGGCGCCTCACTGTCTACCGGTGGTCCTACACCGCCACCATAGCCTGGAGTACGTCTGACAGGCGGTGCTTCGTCACCTGACTCATCTTCATCTGTCTCAGCAGAAGGCACAACCGTCAACCGCGCTCCAAAACGTGAAGGCAATACCGATTGTACGCTGGTTGTCAGAACAGTCGGCTGAACGGGTTGCAGCGCAGTGACATTACTAGTCATCTGACTCGAGTTAGCAGGATCCACCTGAAGGTCAGGCATATCAAGTGCACGTGAGTTGATTTTCCAAAGGAGAGATTCAGGCGGCACTTCCTGGAGTTTGCGATCGATAAGTACAAGACGGCCTCCTGCTGCCACCCAATCGCGCAAAGAGCGGCCGTCGTCGGCGCTGAAGGGAATTTGAGTTTGGCCCACGACTACGAAAGTAGTGACCAGCTTTCCCGAATCTCCCAACAATTTTTTCGGCGTTTCACGCCACCGGATGATCTTGTATCCCGACTCGCTGAGAAAATCGTGCAGCGCGCGCAGGCCTGTTGGTCCACTATGATAGGTAGAACGGTTCGGAGCTAATTCAAAGTCCTGAACTTTTTCCTGCTTCAGTTGTGTGACCGAGTTCAAAATGACCAGCAAACCGATGATCACTACGAAGGTGAGAATTATGGCGAGTCGCTGGCGCATCGTCAGTTGGTCCCGCCTTCCAATGTGGCAATGTAACCGGAACGAAAGTCCTGCCAATCATTCGGCGTGGCTGTGACAAAACCATACCAATGTCGTTCGAAACTCTCGGTGAGACCGCGCATGCGCGAATGAATCTGTGGCTGGGTGCGAAGGGAATTAAGGTAGTCGCGATTGGTCTTGTGCTGGGCCAGGCTGACTAACTTGCGCTCGCCCAATTCGACCAGCAACGCGATGTAGGCTTTACGAATTGCAGCACGCAGATCGCCCTGGCGCGCGAGTGCCTCGGCTTCAGCAAGCAGATCCGTGGCAGTCGCATCCGGCGCGAGTGTCTCACCTAAAACGATTCGAGGCTCTTTGACCTTTTTCCGCTTTGGTTTTTTCGAACGTCCCCAAAACCAACTCAGCACAATTTTGAGGGCGTAAATGATCACAGCAAGCGCGAGTGCCAAAACAAAGAACTGCGCAATAACGCTGATAAAACTTACCCCGCCCGTACCAAGGTTGCGCTTTGGAAGAAACTTCTCCAACCAGTTCATCAGGTCCTGAAGCAAACGAGCAAGTGCATTCGAACCACGCTCACCCGTGGCGTATTCCGGACGCTTAAGTATGTTCTCAAGCCGGCCTTTTGCTTGTTCCTTGCTATCCGCCAAGCGGCCGGGACTCTGCCGGTCAGCAACTCGGGTTTCGAGCGCGCGCAGTGTTTCCAGGATTTGAGCAAGCTTGTCGGAGCGATCAGCGGACCGATTAAGTTCGTGGAGTGATTTATGCAGCCATGAATTGTCGACGTTGTATGAGTCGCCCTCGAATTCAACGGTCTCGTGCTCAGGCAGGATCGAACGAACCGTTTTGGACGACTCTTCAAACTGAATCCAAATGTCGTCTACGTCTGCGTCATCGTCGATTTGAGTGAGCGGTTCCAGAGTTTCAATCGCTCGTTTGATGTTCTGGTGATAATTGGAGAGCGGAACGGCGACAACGTTAGAGCAAGTGACAAGCAACACCAGCAGCGAAAGAGCCATACTTCGATGCCGCGATGTTGAGGGTTGAAACATTAATTACCTGATGTCCAGCACACGACCTGATGACCTTGGTAGTGGCGGCGACTGTTTGCGCTCCATCGAATGCAGTGCCGTTCCCAGCGGTGAGGTGACGTTAATATCCGGCACTTCGCCAAGCTGTCGCGCCGCCATCAATTCGATGTCGTAACCTTCATGCCTGACGCGTTCATCAACGTACAGCAGCGAGAGGCCCAACATCCAGACGGGAGTGAGCAGTATCGAGCTCAATGGGCCAATTATGCTGTAAGAAGTCGTATACCAAACAGGCCATTCGGCTGAGTTAGTTGCCTCGAAGCCGCTAATCGCGCCAATGATGAGAAGGAACACAATCAAAAGGACCAGCGCTGAGATGGTTGCGAAAGTCGTAAACAGCGTCATCGCCATAAGACGACGAGCGTTGCCTTTTGCGAGCACGAAACTGCGTCCTACTGCCTCGAATACTCCCTTGCCTTCTACCAGCATGACTTGAGGAACGTAAGCGATTTTCCCCACGAGAAAGAAGAACCCTAACATCAAGGCAGCAATCGCACACAGCCCAATGATGCTGAACACAATCGCGAGTAGCCAAGTGGGCACGAATGAAGATAACCCTGCTGCAGCAAATGCGCAGGCGATAATCACGATTTCCGCAAAGAAAAACGTGACGTACATCATGAAAGAAACAAAGATCAAAATGATTACCGAGGCCAGCATCAGTCCCCAGAATCGAGCTTTTACTGCGGCATATGTCGCACGCGCCGTGACCGGATCATTGCGCAGCAAATGTGCCACCAGCGTGCGTGTGGCGCCTCCCATCACGACAATAATAAGAAGATAACCAGTCGTCATGATTCCAACGGACACAATCGATAAAAAGATATTCAGGAAGAGCTCGCTTGTGTCGGAAACGAGAAAGATCTGGCGGAAGCTGATCGACATCAGCATCCAGCCGGCGGCGACGATGATGATTGGTGGGGCGGCAGTTCTGATGAGGACAAAAAAGTGGCGACGGTACAATCTGAGGGCTCGATCAATCAGATCACCAGCGCCGAGTGGCGCAAGTGCTAATTGATTTCTGCCCAACGCTTCCATTATTAGCCAAAGATAACACGGATTTGAAATCCGGATTCATCCGTGTTCATCTGTGGCCTAACTGACAAGTGAACTCATTATACGTCGAGAATCTGTCGGATCCGTGATCTGCGGCGATGTCTCGGCGAGCGTAATCGAGGTGCAATACTGACATTAGAAGAGTTGCTTGCTCGTCGACCAATCTCAGACTTAAGTCGGTCGCGGCGATGGGTTCCGTGAGCAATGTTGAGAGTAGATAGTGACAACAACTAAATGCCGGCACCGGACCCAGCTTGATTCGCTTTGCGAGACCGCTAACAGTGAACAGCTCGAGCGTTGGGTTTCCGGCTATCGCTTTGTCATCGATATTTATTACCGCGATGATTTCGTCTCGGATGATCTTGTTGTTGTTAGTTTTCAGGCACGCGCCCGAGACAATGTAATCAGTTGCCAGTCCCTCACGCGCAGCGGGTTTTTGATAAGAACGCGCTGCAGCCAGTCCAGGTCGAAAGTGCGTGAAGGTCGTCGCGTTCCATTCAGTCGCCTTTACCTCAACCTTCATTAACGTATGGTTCGACAATGGTGTGATCGCCAGCGACAATCCGCCTGAAAAGTTCTTCGGCAGATCGAGTTGTGAGCAGTCGAGAATACAGCTCTGCTGTCCCGGCAATCTGATCGCATCGTGGTCAATCTGATTCTTAGGGATTGAAGCTGGAAAGGTGCATCCTTTTCCCGCTTGCCACACCACATCGCCTTTTTCATTCGTCATGAATGGACTAAACCAGAGCGCTTCTTCGACAGGCGCTCCCGAACTCAGATGGACACGCGACTCAAGCGTGATCCCTCCGATTTTCTTCGAACGAAATATCAGCGGCGTGTACAAAATATTCTGAGCTTTGAAACGACCCGCGGAATCGAACGGCACTCTCGCCGGCGCAGGATTGAAAGGTGGTTGATGAATCGGGTGCTCGATGCTGAAGCGAGGACTGTCTGCCTGTTTGATTAGCAGATAACCAAAGTTTTTGACCGTGCCTGGACGATTTGTAACGGCGATTGTTCCGCCTTTGGCGCCGGCAAGCATCGACTGATCCTTGCTCACATGATTAAAAGTCTGATCCAGATCGCGTGCGAAATCGCCCGTGGTCAGATCGACGACGACGGATGAATGCGGCTTCAGGTTGTAGGAGAGTTTTCGCAGAGGAGCGCCGAATCGATCGTACAGCGTCAAGTCGCCGGCGCTGACTTCATCATACGGGTTGAAGATGCTGTAGACGCAGTTGTAGTCCTCGAGCGGCGGGAAAGGCATCGAGTAAAAGAAACTGTCTGGACGTTGCCACTCGCGCGGATCGGGATTGGCGTGAACCGTAGTAAACGAGCTGTCACTCTGCCAGCGGATGAATGCTGAGCTGAACAGATCACTTGCGTGCATTGGTTGGCGCGTTGACGGACGAACGCGAACAGTCAAACCGCCCCAAAAGCTTTTTTTCGCCGGCAACAAATCGCGAACTGCAATCACAGTGGTCTGCATTGCTGCGACCTGGAGTTTCGCAGTTGGACCAGACTTATTTATTGGGGCGCCGCTCGCGTCGTAGAGGTGGAGTTCGTATTCGGTAGCATCAAGACGATCCGCATGTCCCTTACTGCCGACGAACGTGTCGGAGGTCAACACTACTTCGGAATGTAAGCCACGATCCGGATCTTCGATTATGAAGGGGGCGCAGAGATCCAACCAGCATGTGCTCGTCGAGTCGAATGCCTTAGTTACTGTTGGCCAGCAGGCGATAGCCGCCGCAGAGTGCGAGAGGATCGAGAGAAATCGTCGCCGGCCGATGGAGTTCATGACATCTATGAGCCAAAAGCCCACCCGCTTGTATGTTAAGTCCGTGCAAGTTATTCATTGCCTGTGCCAGTCGCCAGCTAGAAAGCGATTGGTCCCAGAGGTGCAGCAGATCGTTCATCCGCTTGGTTGCTTCGAGCCCGTGCGGTAGCCTTTTGATCGTTGCGCCTCGTTTTCCATAAACCCGAACAGTTGCTTGGGCCGCGAGCCCGCATTCGCAAGCTTGGGAAGGAGAACCCCATCATGTCTAAAAAACAGTCCCGGCCTTTCATTGGTATTGACGTTTCCAAACAACAGTTGGAAGTGGCCGTGCACGAGCGCGACTACCAATTCCGTTGTCCCAATAAAATGAACTCCTTTGGCCAACTGGGCGCCGAACTGATCGCTTTGCGGCCGGCGCTGATTGTGCTGGAAGCTACCGGTGGTTTGGAGCTGCCTGTAGTCAACGCCTTGCATGCGGTCGGTTTGCCGGTGCGCGTGGTCAACCCCAGGCAAGTGCGCGCTTTTGCCAAAGCCCTCGGCCAACTGGCTAAAACTGACCGCCTTGATGCGCGTGTGCTGGCCCACTTTGCGGCTGCCATAAAACCACCATTGCGGCCCATTAAGTCAAAGGACGAGCAAGAGTTAGACGCCTTGATGGGCCGTCGCGGGCAACTCGTGGAAATGCTCAGCGACGAGAAAAATCGGCGCGGGTCCGCGACTTCCGACACGGTGCGCGACAAAATCAAAGAGCACATCGATTGGTTAGAGGACTGCATTGCTGAACTCGACCAGCAACTCAAAGCGCTGTTGCAAACCTCGGCCTGCTGGCAAGCCAAAGATAAAATCTTACAAAGTGTCCCCGGCATTGGCCCGGTGACGTCTTTCACGCTGATTGCCGATTTGCCGGAACTGGGTCAGCTTGACCGGCAAAAGATCAGCAAGCTAGCTGGCGTCGCGCCACTTAATCGCGACAGTGGCCAGCAACGCGGCACCCGTCATATCTACGGCGGCCGCGCCCAACTGCGCCGCGTACTTTATATGGCTGCTCTGACCGCCTCACGCCATAACCCAGTGCTCAAAGAGTTCTATCAGCGGCTGCGCTCCAACCAGAAGTCTTTCAAGGTTGCTATCACTGCTTGCATGCGCAAACTGCTGGTGATCATTAACGTCATGATGCGTGATAGCACCACTTGGAAAAGTCCGCAGCAGCCAGTTGCTGCTTGACATCAAACACAGTTGCTACCGCGAAGTGGTACTGATGTTATGAAGCAGCGCCTCCGTTCGTGAGTTGTTAAACTCACGTTCAGCTTACTGATATGAGACTGAAAGGAGGCGCTGTGGACAAAATATATATCGGCGTTGACTTTCATGCACGACAACAGACGCCCTGTTATTTGAAAACTGAAACTGGCGAACTCGTCATTACTGAACTGCAGCACCAGGACAAAGAGCAAGTACGTGCTTTCTACCAACAGTTCCAGGGACCAGTAATCGTGGGCCTGGAAGCCAGTGGATACAGTCCCTGGTTCGAAGCGCTGCTGGAGCAACTGGGTTGCGAAGTCTGGCTTGGTCACGCCACCGAAATCAGGCGCCGGGCACGTTGGCGCCAGAAGAACGATCGGCGCGACGCGGAACTCATTTGGGACTTAATGGTCCACGATGAATTTCCCCGTTTGCATCGCCCGGCAGGGCAGAGTCGCGAAGTCCTGCGCATGCTGCGTTACCGGCAAAAGCTGATCAAGCTGCGCACCATGACTAAAAACAGTCTGCAGGCGATCGCCCTGCAAGCCGGCTTAGCCAAAGGCAAGCAGTTGTTCACCGGCGCCGGCCAGGAGGAGTTCCAGGTGGTGGCCATGTCTCCCGTGCTGCAATGGCAACGCGAGCACTGGTTCGAACTGCTAAAGCCATTCAACCAACAACTGTTGGAAACCATGGTCTGGTTCAAGGCGCAAAGCAAAGACGATGTCGGTATCCAGCGCTTGCGGACGCATCCCGGCATTGGGCTACTGACTTCGCTCTGCCTCTTGCACACGCTGCAACCCGTTAGTCGCTTTCGCAATGCGCGCAAGGTGACGGCTTATGCGGGCTTCGATCCGGTGGAACGTTCCTCAGCCGAGCGGCAACACTTTCTGGGGATCAGCAAAGCCGGGTCACGGATGCTGCGTTACCTGTTGGTGGAGGCAGTGCAGACAGCGGTGCGTTATGACGAGGACTTAAAGCGTTTCTATCAACGCCTGGCAGCGCGACGTGGCCGCCCGAAGGCCAAAGTGGCCGCTGCCAGAAAACTACTCATCCGCGCTTACATCATGATGCGGGATGAGATCGATTATGCGGAATTCCGACGTCGAGCCGTCGCAGTTCGGCTTGCCCGCCAAGGTCATGGGCCAACTAAGGTGCCCGCGGTACTGATTGGGCGGCCGACCTCTCCTGACGCTTAGCTAGCGTCGCTGCCCGCCTCGCCGAGCTCACTTAGGGCTCGCTCGGCGGGTAGCTCCGGAGAGAGCGAAGTAAACCTCATGGACGATGACCGCATAGATGATTGAGCGTGGCTTGACAGCCTTGCTCAGTTGAGGACCGCTAACGGCGGTAAACTAAAAACTAACAGTCTCATGTCAAAGAGCGACAAACTAAACAACACCGGAGGCGCTGTGGCGTCACGTTCGAAGTCTGCTCAAAAAGTGCTTGACAGCAAACGACGCTTCATAGATGACCCTGTCCAAGTCAGGTCCTTAATACTCGAGTTGGTCGTTGTACTTGGACACAGTCAGTACCACCTCGCGGTAGCGGGTGGGTGCGCAGCCTGTATCCAAGTGCATTTTTGCGTAGTGGTGTAATTGTGTATTGGCCGCGGCGCGGCCAGATGTTTATAGCCACCACCAGCCTTAGGACCGCGCTCCAGCGGAGCGCGATGTCCGTACAGCAGCAACATTCGGCTCCGCTGGAGCCGTAATTAACTTTTAGGGGCGTGGCTATAAACATTTGGTCCCTCCGGGACCCAGCAATGTTTGAGCAACACACTATTACCCCACTACCCATTTTTGTGACGCATTAATATTCGAGCTGGTTGTTGTACTTCATTTGCGAAATGGAAAACCGCATGTTCACCTTCATGTAATCGGCTAGCTCTGCATAAAAACGAACGTCACCTGAATCGTCAGCAATGAACGGCCGTTCGTTTAAGAATCGCGGGAACACGAAGCGAGCTCCGAATCCGTCTTTTCCCGGTGGAACATATTCCTGCAGGAACACTCGAGCGCCGTCTTTTCTTTCAAGGTAAGCCTTATTCTTGAGTGTGGCAGTGATCGCGCTTTCGAATATTTGCAGTGCTCGGCCGGCCGTTCGCCCGTCACTTGATTCATAGCTCACGGTTACGATGATCACTTTCTCCGGCACTGCATTGGCGAAACTCTCCAACCCCTGCAATTCCTCCCCGGCCGGTTGGCGTTGAATCTGATAAAGGCGAGCGAGCGCCTGGCGAATTGGACGTGCGCTGAAAAAACGGATGTGATAGGAAAGAGTGACTTCCTGATTCGTGGCTCCCTGTTGTGCTCGTCCCGAGGAATTCGGCGCACCACGATTCGGAGATGTTGGGGTGTAGAACATCTCCGTGAGATCAGTTTCAACCTGAGTTTGGGCCCAGGGTGAAGAAGTCAGCAATTTTTCCGCGTCTTTCCTGGACCATTCAGTCCAGACGTCGGATTTTTTCTGTCCGAGGATTGTTACTGAGCACCCAATGAGACAGATGAGTAGATAAAGGGAGGCAACGGTTTTCATACTCAATACTCAAGTTTTCCGTTGTAGGTCATATCAGAAGTTTTGTAACGCGCGTTCAACTTCACTTTCTCGTTGAACTCAGACACGAATCTCACGTTGTCGTTTTCACCGATGAACGGCTTTCCATCGACGGCGCGCGCGAAGACGAATTTCGCACCCATGCCATCGTTTGCCGGCGGACGATAATCCATTAAAAACAATCGCTTGCCGTCTTTACGTTCGAGGTAGGTGGTGTTCTTCAGAAGGTCGGCGGTTGCACTACTAAATGCCGCCGCAATCGGACCTGCATACCGCTGGTCTGACGCCTCAACAATAACGGCAACGACTACGTACTCACTGAAATCGCGATCGACAAAACCCTGAAGTTGTTGTGCAAAATCAGGCGCCGGGTTTTGTTGTGCCGATAGGACCATGCGAGCAAACGCTTCTCGAATCGGTTTGGCCGATAGCAAGCGAATTCTGTACTTGACGGACATCGCAGAGTTTTTCGCGCCTGATTCGACGCGGCTGGCCTCAGTTATTCGAGTGTCTTCTCGGCGAGCGGTAGTGGTTTGAGAAATTGTGGGAGAGTAGGTCATCTCCGAAGTATCTGTTTCCGTCTGGGTCTGCGCCCAGGGTGAGTCGTTGAGAGTTTTCTCTACGTCCTTCTTGGACCATTCCGACCAGGGCTTGTTTTGCTGAGCAGAAAGAATAGCGATTGATGAAACGATAATCAGTGCAGCGCAGAGCAGTTTGACCATTTCAACGTCCCTCCGAATTAGACTTGTGCGATTGGACAAAGTCAGTACCGCAACGCGGTAGCGTCGGGTGATCTCGGCAATGCGATCGACCCGACGCTACCGCGTTACGGTACTGACATCATCCAAGCGTGGTTGCTGACTTGAACAAGCCATAGCGACTGCAAAGGTTGAGGAGAGCGGGTGTGCCGCTCTCCTCAGTTAAAACAACCTTCCAGTTTAGAAGTTAAAGCGAACAACTAGCTGGACCAGACGTCCACCCGGATCGTTTGTGGTGGAGCTGTCCTGATAAGCGTTGCCAATAATGCCGCTCAGTGGGGCTCCATTCAGATCGTTGGCCGGGTTTCCGATCAGGAAGTTGATGTTGTTGAAGGCATTGAGGAATTCGCCTCGGAGTTCGAGGTTCATTCGTTCATTGAACTGCACCTTCTTAACAAGACTCAGGTCAGCTCTGAAGAATGCTGGTCCTTTAACAACAAGGTTCGTGATACCGCAGCGTCCGGTAAACTCCCCGAGGCAGTTGCCGAATCCTGCGGGCGCAAGAAACTTGCCGCTCGGTGCGCCGTTGGTATGAATCGGTTGGTTAGTACCGCTGGCGAAACTAACAGCAAAGGCTCTCGCAGTATTGGTAATCACCTCGGCCGGCAGATAAAAGACCGCCGTTGGCTCTTTCCGGATTTTTATCATCGATTGGAATTCCTTCCGATCCATACCGATGAGTTGAACGTTTCCGAAGTTAACCGGATTGCCACTCTGCCAACGGATAAATCCGTTAGCCCCCCAGCCACCAAGCAGTCCATTCACGATTCCGCTCGCGCCGCTTAGGAATTGGCGTCCACGACCGACTGGAAGTTCGTAAAGGAAGTTGGTCTTGAAGGCGTGAGTGATGTCATACGGGTTAATTCCCTGATCGAGTGAGCGATCATGCTGTGAGAAGTAGTTCTTCGCCACAGAAGAACTACTGGCGTAGTAGTTCGATTGTGATTTCGAGAATGTGTAACTTCCCTGGATCAGAAGTCCTTTCGACATGCGACGGCGCCATTCGAACTGGAACGCGTCGTACGAGCTCCTGGTGCTGTTATCGATGAGGAATGAACCACCACCTGCCAAAGCGGGATTAACGATGAAGAAATTCGGCGTCGCCAGAGCCTTGAGTGCCGCACTGGTCAACGTGCTGCCTAAAACCGCATTGCGGTTGTTTAGGAACGTCGAAGTGCTAAACGCAAGGGTGCTGGCAATACCGAAGACATTAGGAGCCAACGGGTTCAACGCAGCCGTAAAGTTGGCGTTAGTCCAGTTGGTGTTTGACGCAAGGTAGTGGGCCGGATTCGTCGGATTGATCGCGCAAGTTGCATTGGCAGCACCACAGGGTCCCAGACCGCTAACCGTCGCACCCTGGAAGTTAACAAGGTGGATCGGGAGCGGAGCTGTGCCAGTACCCGGCCCGAAGTATCTAAAGTTCAACCCGCGACCTGCGTTGATGTTGGCAATCAGATTCTGCTGAGCGAGTTTGAATTCATTGAAGTAACCATTTTCAATTGTATTCGCTTCGTTCAGGTCATACTGACGCCACAAATCCTTACCGCGGTTTCCAACGTAACGGATCTCCAGCACTGTATCCTTGGTAATTTCGCGCTGAATGCCGAACGTGTACGAATCGACGTAGCCGAGCTTCAGATCAGGAATGAACGCATTCACTGAATCGGTGATCGCTGGTACGAACGGATAGACTACCGACGAAGGAACGTTGTTTGCTGCCGGCACTTGTCCGTTGCGCAACAATGTTCCGACTGGAAGATTGTTAGCCCCGGACAACGAGATGGACCGGTTGGCCGAGAATGTTGGTCCAGGATTGGAGCCGGTCATCGCCTGGAATACGTTGGTTCCCTCACGAACGGATGCTCGCGAGAAACCACCGCGAATCACGGTCTGTCCTCCGGAACCATTCAGCCAACCGAGCACCCCACTCTTCCAATTTGGAGAGTAGCTGAAGCCGATGCTTGGCATCAGATTCCAGCGGTCCTCATTGAATGGCTTCTGGCCGGAGTCAGTCAACTCAACAAAATTCGTCGGGCTTCCAGTCAGAGTTCCCGGCTTGAACAGATTGTCCGTACCGGAAACACCGAACAGTTGATCGTACGTGGCAAACGAATAGCTCTTGTTCTCCGCTACGTACGGTAGGAGTGCTTCATTGCGTAGGCCCACGGTAAGCGTAAGGTTCGGGCGCAATCGCCACGAATCCTGCGCGTAGAAGCCATAAGTGGTTTGGTGCATGCGACGAATAAGGTCACCATTGATCACATAGTTGCCTTGCTCGTCTCCGATACCCGTGTAGGACCACTGAGTGGTGCGTCCCGTTAAGGTCGCGTAGATCGCTGCTGCAGTATTTCGAATGCCCGCAGTCGATCCCGGGAAGTTGCCCGTGTTGAACATCCCGTTGAAGAGCGCTGAGTCGAGAGTCTGGTCGACGCCGAAAGCAACGGCGGGGACCACACGAGTAAAGGATTGTGAGAAGAGATTGACTCTCGTAACTTCACCGCCAAAACTAAATGTGTGACTTCCGTTGTTCCACGTAAGCGTGTCCTGGAACTGTTTCACTGGAGAATTACGGCGAGAAGGAGCAGCCGTAACCGTCGCGCTGTTAATACCAGCAGCGTTGATTCCAAGGTTGTATCCGCCCTGGTTTGCAAACTGGCCGGGATTGACGTCACTGAAGAAGTGAGTGATGCCACCCACCCATCCCATGCGCGCTTCGTTAACGATGTTGTTCGTAAGAGTTGAGCGGAGGGCTGTGACGTTGGACCAGCGAATTGAAGTCTGTGCTCCGTGATTCGGGAAATTCGGGAAAGCCGGGTCAACGTTGTTGAGAAAATCTACGACACCATCGAACTTCTGGTAATTCCAGATGTTCTCAAGGTGATGTTTCTTCGTCAGATTGAAGTCCAGGCGAACGGTTGGGAACTTGCGAACCTGACCGCCGATGTTCGTAAAGCTGACGAGCTCGCGGTTCAATTCCGCGGCGCTTCCCGCGGCGACTACAACCGGGCGAACCGTCAATCCGGTGAGGGATCCTCTGATCTCGCTGAGCAGCCCACCGATTGTAGGATCAGGCGTCGATGGGAAAGCGCCTGCCGCTGCGATCGCGTAAAGATTCACACTGCAACGCATTAAGCCCGAGGTCGCGCCTGTGGTTGTGCACGCGCCTGGAACGCCACTGCCCGGAATCGCAGCTTCATACCGGAAGATTCCATTCCGTGCTGATTCAGTAAGAATAGTTCGGTTGCGAAGCGGAGTACGTTCAGGCAGGCGGAATTCTTCATAGTTAACAAAGAAAAATGCCTTGTCAGTTCCATTGAAGAGTTTGGGTATCCTGATCGGACCTCCGATCTTACCGCCAGGTTGATTGAGCAAGATCCGGCTTTGCGGAGCTTTGCCTGTAACAGGATCTGGAGGCAGATCGCGATTATTGAACCAGTAGTTTGAGTTCAACGCGGGATTGCGGTGATACCAGTACAGACCGCCGTGATACTCATTGCTACCGCCCTGAGTAACAAACTTGATCTGCACCGCGCCTTCAGCCGCACTTTCCGAACCCGGATTAGAGGTGGAGACGGTGACTTCGCTGATTGCGTCAGTACGCGGACGAATATATGTAAAGAAGCCGTCGTTTGACTTCAGCAGGTTGTCCTGTACGTTGACGCCATCAATGGTGATGTTTAGTGCGCCCTTTGGGAGCCCGTTGACTGACGATGTACGCGGGCGGCCCGGAGTCGCAGTGCCTGGCATCGTCAAAACGAGATCCAAAGCGTCTCTGGATGCGGTTGGCAAATCTGTGATCTGGCGACCGGTAAGAGTCGTGCCCACAGTTGCGTTTTGCGTCTGCAGCAACTCACCGCCGCCGACCACCGTGACAGTTTCATTCGCCGAGCCAATTTCCAGTTCGACGTTAATGGTCGACGCCTTGGCGACGTCTATCTTTATATCGGTAACCGCAGCCTGTTTAAATCCTGCGGCAGCTATCGTGGCCGTGTACACGCCCGACGATAAGGTTGTAACGCTGTATGCTCCATTATTGTTGGTCTGTGTGGAAAACTCCTGATTGGTAGCAGCGTTTTTCACGGTCACGGTAGCTCCGGCTACCACGGCACCCTTAGGGTCAGTCACGGTGCCCGACAGCGAGCCTGTCGAGGCGCCCTGTCCTAACGCGGGGAGCGCGCAAAGACCAACGGTCAGGAGTACTAGAAGGTACTTCTGTAAACCGTTTCTCATCACCTAATCCTCCAAAATGGTTTTAGCCCATGCTCAACAAACGAAGGCTTTGCTCAGCATCTTGCTCTTCATGATGAAGCCAGACCGATTACTGTGACGGGTAAGAAAACGACTGCTGCTAGTAAGAATGGTGGCGCCCGCAAAATCAGAAATAAGCTGTCTCATCACGGGCTCCTTCGGATGAAATAGGCGACTACCTTAAACGGGATCGTTCAAGGCAATACTCCCTGAGTTTTCTCTTAAACCTAGAGGGGACTCTAGCGGATTGCTAAAGATTTAAATTGATCGGAAAGCGGCGTCGCAATAGGTGTGCCCGTTGTGTCGATACTGCGGGTTTGCATTTTTGGGCGGTTTTCAACGGATTAATTAGAGCGCTGATACAAGTTTTTGGATATTCTTGCAAATAAATGGATACACATTCGGAAAAATAATTAGACGCAAGGCCAGGAGTTCTGGTCTTGCGTCTATCTTCATTGACGGAAACTTCAGTATTCGATTTTGCCGTCGAGCATCATATCTTTGACCTTATACTTCATGTTGAGTTTTATGGAACTGTCCATATCGGAAACAAAACGGATCATCGTGGCATCCTCGCTCAGGAATGGTTTTCCATCCAGCATGCGCGGAAAGATAAAACGGGCGCCAAATCCATCGCTACCCGGCGGAGTGTACTCCTCGATGAAAACTCGTTTGCCATCGGTGCGTTCCAAATAGGTACCGTTCTTTAGCTTGACCGCCGTGGCATTTCTGACGATCTGCATAGCCTTGCCAAGCAGATTCGCATCCGGATTCTCGACAACAACCGCAACAATGATGGAATCTTCAGAAGGCGCCTCCGCAAAGGTGTTCAGGCGCGTCATCATGTCAGGAGCAAGATCCTTTCTTTGCAATTGAATGAGGCGTACGAAGGCCTGACGAACCGGTCGTGCTGAAAAGAACCGGATGTTATACGTCATTCCTTCATTTGCCTTTAGACGAGCATCAGTGGAGGAATCTATAGAATTAGGCTTGAGTGGATTTGCCTCTATAAAATCCTGATCCACCTGCTGGTGCGCCCAGGGTGAGTCTTTCAGGACCTTCTGAGCATCTTCCTTTGACCATTCTGTCCAGGGTTTAAGCTTCTTCTGACCGACCACCGAACCGGCAGCCATCAAACAAATTATCAAAAACATTACAACCGGGGGTTTTTTACTCATTACTTAGGGCCTTTCGTGTAGGAGGTTGCGAAGACTTCAATATAGAAGCTTGTTTCGTGTTGAAGGTTGGTTGAGTAACTCAGTTATTCTTGCGTCTTTGCGCGCTTATTTTGCTCAATCACCATCCGGAGATTTTCGGCATCAGGAGCCGTCGGAACCAATTTCAAATACATTTCTAACTGTTCAACTACGCGCTCCGGCTTTCCGCGATCCAGATAAATAGCTGCGAGGAGGCGGTGGGCTTCCTTGAATTCGCCGGGACTCTTTTCCGTGCAAGTCAGAAATGCCTTCTCTGCTTCATCGTTCTTACCTAACTTATTGAGCGTACGGCCAAGATAATAGTATGCAGCACTGGATTCCGGTCTGACCTTAAGAGTTTTCCGCAGGAGATTCTCAGCGTCTTTAAATTTCGAGAGTTTGAAAAGCGTAATCGAACGGTTGAGCAACGGCTCATAGGCTTCGGGATCGATCTTCAAGGCTGCTTTGAACGCCTCATCAGCCTTATCGAGCTCATTCAGGCGCATATGCAGGATCCCGATTAAGCCGAGAGCGCTCACATAGGACGGGTACTCAGCAACCGCAAGCCTTAGTTCTTTGATTGCTCCCGCATAGTCTTTCTCACGCGCTAATTTGGACGCGTTGTCATAATACTCAAGTGCCTTCTTTGGAACTCCCGCATTTTCAGCTTTGACAACCGAAGGTTTAGTCGTTGATTTAGCAGTGTCTACCTCTCGCAGCCGGATCGATACTGTATAAGTTTCCGGTACAAAATTCCGTTCCCTCACGATCTCAACTGCCTGGCTGATAGGCTGGTACTCTTTTTCGCTATCAATGATGACCGTATAGGTTCCAGAACTCACACCGCTGAAGACAAATCGTCCCCTGTCGTCAGTCGTTACGATGATATCGCCCCACGTCGGTGAATTCAGTTTGATCCTCATCCTCGTCGTGATGGGAAATCCATCCGGAGCGTAAACCGTACCGACAATATAATTATTTCCACCGTGACGCGTGTTGGTCGTTTCTGTTATTCCACCGGCAACCTGAGCTGTCACGAGAACAGCGGAATAACCAAAGGTGACTGCGAGAAGAATCATTCGCCGTAGCAAAACTCTTGCTGTTAAGACCATGACACGCGCTCCTATCCTGATGGCTTAAGGAACCGCCCTCGTGTTGCACTGATTCGTTTCGACCTAGAATACTCCTACTTTCAAAAAACTACCAAAAAAGGCGTTGCCAATTGCTTGGCAACGCCTTTCTGAAAACTAACCTTTCGGTTAGAAGTTGATGCGGATCATGAAGTCCAGGATTCGTCCGCCCGGATCGTTCGATCCGTTTGGATCCTGATACGCCCAACCGCTGAGCATCTGACCAAACTGACCCGTGAAGGCCGTGATGTTATTCACGTTTCCGGTCCAGCCGCCCAACCGCCAATTGGTGTGGTTGAGCACGTCAAATGCAGTCATACGGAACTCCACGTTGCGCTTCTCGCCGATCGCGAATCGCTTGCCGATCGATGAGTCGAGCTTGAAGAAGTTCGGTCCAAAGAGCACGAACTTGCGGATACCGCACTGACCAAGCGTGCGCTGTTGACAGTTACCAAATCCGGCGGGAGCGATGAATCGGCCCGTCGGAGCCTGACTGACTCCGGCTACTATCGGATAACCAGTAGCGTTGGTAGCTGACGGAACTGCGAACGTATTGGCTCGGATGGTGTTCTCAATGATGTCCGCCGGCAAGAAGCTGACCGGAACAACGACACCATTAATGGTTTGGTTGGTGTAAACACCGACCGCATCCTGTAGTTCCTGAGCGTTCATTCCGACGAGCTGAATGTTCTCCATCAGGATTGGTGAACCACTCTGCCAACGAACAATCGGCGTGAGCGTCCAGCCACCCAGGACGGTGTCAGCCAGCCAGTGTGACGAAGACAAGAACTTCCGTCCCTTGCCGAACGGCAGATCCCAAGTCGCGTCAAACTTAAAGGCGTGACGAAGGTCGATCTGTGAAAAGCTCTTATCCAGCGAACGGTTGCGAAGCGAGTTGAATGCCACATTGCTCTGGTCGCCCGCACCCACACCAAAGAACGTGTCGCCCGCAGACGCATACGCGTTCGAGTACGACTTGCCATACTGGTAGCTCGCCTGGAAGCGAAGTCCGTTAGAAAGTCTGCGACGGACCTCGATAACGCCGGCGTCAAACCAGCTCTTTTCACTATTGTCGAACAGGTAGCAGAAGCCAAGCGTGCTCGGGCAATTGTGAACGAAATTAATCGGCTTAGCGGCTTGGAACGCACCCGCTGTAGTCGTATTCGCTCTGAAGTTGAAATCCAGCGTATTCGCCATAGTTTGAATGGCCGGATTTGCAGGATTCAAATTCCCCAGGAACGTTGCGTTCGCGAAAAATGCGCTGCCATAGCTTGCAGCCAGGGCAGGATTCACATTGTTTCCTGAGAAGTACGACAGCATGATCGGCAGTGGACTCGTGCCCGTGCCTGCTCCAAAGAACCTGAAGTTGGCGCCACGTCCGGCCGCAATATTGGCCAGCAGGTTCTGCTGCGCGAGTGCAAACTCGGCACCAAAGCCGTTCTCAATGGCGTTTACTTCATTGATCCTGTACTGCGACTGCAAGTCCTTACCGCGGTTTCCAACGTAGCGGAATTCAACCACAGTATCTCGCCCGAGCTGACGCTGATAACCGAAACTCCAGGAATCAACGTATCCCGAACGAAAATCGGGTGCGAACGAAAATACCGCGTCGTTGTTGGGATCAACTGCGCGCGGGAAAACAGGTGTTGAATTGAACGCTGGCGGAGCGAGATTCGGGTTGCCAGGCGTCCTGAAGAGCGTACCGATGGTTAGTAAGGTGTTCGCATTACCTGCAGTACTACGTGCGAGACCAAACGTACCACCCGGGTTCAAGCCAAGACTGTTCTCAACAGTGAGCGTACCCTCACGAATGTAAGCTCGCGAGAAGCCACCACGGAGAACGCCATTGCCGTCACGTCCGAAGATTTTTCCAAAGAACCCACCAATGTTCGGACTCCAAACAGCACCAACGCTTGGAGCAAAGTTCTTCGTGTCGTTCTGGAATGCTCTTTCACCCAATTGGTTGAGCCGGAGCGTCGGAGCTTGTCCGGTCAACGTACCCGGACTGAACAAATTGTTAACACCCGAAACGTCAAACACCATGTTGGGATCCGTCAGGAGCGCGTAGTTGGTTGTATTCAGCTTCGCGCCAAGCTGTGGCTGCCAGCGGACACCGTAGGTGACCGTAAGATTATTACGCGCACGCCACGAATCCTGAGCAAAGAGACCGTTCGTATTTTCTTCGATCTCGAAATGACGGCTACCGTTGAGACGATAAACTCCATCGGCCTCGAGGTAGACAGTGCCGGCGTTGAATGCGCTGATGCGTCCCGTAAGGGTCGCGTAAAGCGCTTGAGCGTTTGCGACTTCAGTAGCGGTTGCACCCGGAACAGTCGCTGCCGTAATCGCGCCCGTGGCAGGATCCACGAGAGCCGTATCCAGCGTTGTGTTAACGCCAAAGGTTACCGTTGAGAATATCGGGTTGACAGAGTCGGAGATCGTTTCGATCTTCTTGAGCTGTCCACCGAACGTCATCGTATGAGTACCCTTGACCCACGACAGAGAATTCGTGAAGTCCCGAGTCGGCGAGCTTCTGGAACTGAAAGCATTACGGATCGTCAAACCGGTCAAACCTGAACCGAGAGCGACGTTGAATCCGGCTTGAGTCTGCTGCCAAAACTCTTTACCGCCAACCAGATCAAATCTCGAACTGCCGCCGAGCCAACCCGCGAGCTGCGCATAGCGGAATTGATTCACAACACTGCTGCCGAAACTTGATCTCAGTCCGATCGATAGCGAGCGGCGATCTGAGTTCTGCGTGCCGGCGTTTGCAATGCCGGGGAAAGTGGGATCGACGCTATTCAGAAAGTCAACATTTGATCTGAAAGGTTGATCGTTCCAAATTCCTTCGATCTGATGATTCTTCGTGATGTTGCCATCCATGCGGAGCACGAGGAACCGGCGGCGCTGCTGGCCGTCATTCGAAAAAGTAAACGGTTGACGGAACCACAGATTGCCTGTTCCGACTGGCTGGAAGGTACCCTTGATTGCCGTGGCCGCGCTGATGGTGCTGAGCATGCTCGCGACTGTGGGATCGAGCGTGTTTGGAAGACCCTTCGCAGCTGCGAGATTTAACACATTAACGCTCTGGCTGCCATTGGCTCCATAACGGAAGATGCCGTTTCGGGCGTCAGCCGTAAGAACCTGGCGGGTTCGGATTGGTGAAGTCTCGTTCAAGTGGAAGCGTTCGTAGTTAAAGAAGAAATACGCTTTGCCTCTACCCGAGTCGAACATTGGACCATCACCCTCACCGAAACGAGGAAGTGGAATTGGACCACCAAAGCTGCCGCCGAACTGATTCAAGCGAAGTTTGTTCTTCGGCTGGTTCTGGTAGTTGGCCTGGAAGTTGGCAGTGTTAAGACCTTCATCTCGGTGCTGCCAGAAAGCGCTGCCATGATAGTCATCAGTTCCACGACGCGTCGCGAATCTGATGCCAACAGCGCCATCACCCGAACTCTCAGCACCGGGAGTAGCTGTTGAAACTGTCACTTCGTCGATCGCGTCAATACGTGGACGAATGAAAGTGAAGAATCCGTCGGACGACTTCAGGAAGTTATCCTGCACGTCCACGCCATCGATCTGAATGGTGAGTGCGCTCTTTGGCAGACCATTGATTGATGACGTTCGGACCACGCCCGTGGTCGTCGTACCAGGTAACGTGGTGATGAGATCCAGAGCATCACGTGATTGAATTGGTGTCTCAAGGATCTGCCGACCTGTGATCGTTGATCCCACCGTTGCCGTTTCAGTCTGCAATACTTCTGCGCCGGAAGCCACAATGACTGTCTCATTGATGTTGCCGGGCTCGAGTTGTGCGTTGACTGTTGCGGGGGTAGCGACGTCGACCTTGACGTTCTGAATCACGGCCGTCTTAAAACTCGGCGCAGTGATCGTCACTGTGTATGTCGGGGTACCTGCAGGAACACCGGGGATCGTATACACGCCGTCACCCTTGGTAACAGCCGTATACTGCTGGCCGGCTTCACCCTTTACGGTGATGTTCGCACCAGGAACAACCGCCCCGGTTTGATCAGTCACAGTACCGGAGATGGAGCCGGTTGTAATCTGGGCCTGAATAACGATCTGGCATGTTGCAATGACCAGGATCGCCATCAAGATCGTAGTGAACTTTCTCATTTTCCCTCCTCAGGATGATAAAAATCGAGCGTGGTTGACCCACCTTGCTAAAAGTGCCTTTTCCGTATTTGGCGCGCCGCACCTGCCGCCTGGGAAATTCGATTCGCTTCAAGATCGACCGGAGGATCTGGTCAGCTTGGATTCTGTCTAAATTTCTCGTTTACCTAACTAGACCGCGAGGAGGATCGAGTCTCCTGCGAATCGGAGGACGTAGCAAATTGCTTGCACGTGCAAAGACCATGCCCTCGCCGGCATTTTTTATCCACATACGCTTTTGCAAGCAAAAATACAAAAAAGCGTACCGGGGTAACCCGAAAAATCGTACCAGGGCAAACCAAAATTTTGAAGAAAAATCGGAGTTTCTGAATCAGACAACGCGGGCTCTCGGCTCCGGCAAGCCGTACGGAAGCCTTGCACAAACGACCGTGCCCTGACTTCAGAGTCTTCTAGTAGCAGGCTTTCGGTGGTTCTGCCGATCCTCTTGCAAGAGGTGAAGAGAGCGCCAACCGGCTTCAGCGTTATTGCGTGTGACTACGCCAAGATCCTTACTTGATGACTTCGAACTCAAACGTAAGTTCCTTGCCACGAAAAATCGTAGACAAATAGAACTCCCAAAACTTTCGTGTGAAGCGCAGTGAGGGGAAACGCTGGTCGAGATTAACAATGAATTCCAAACCCAACGCGCGCCAGAGATTCGCAAGACTCACATGCGTATTCAACGGTTTCAACTCAGCTGTGGTGTAGAACGGAAACGGTGTGCGTGAAGGAACGAAGCACGTGAATGAATAGCTGTTGAAATGATTGCGATGAGTTGGATCAGTGGCCCAATCAGGATTCGAATAATGTGGTGTAACGATCTTTAGTTTGCCACCTGCCTTGGTGATGCGATGCAACTCATTCACGAAACCGAGAACATCGGGAACATGCTCGATCACATGCCGGCAAATTACTTCTTCAAACTCATCATCAGCGAATGGGTACGGAAACACTCCGAGATCGTGAATCACATCTGCATGACTCAAACGATTCGCATCGATCCCGATCGCGCCGGGAAATTTGTTTTGACCACAACCGACATCAAGGATCTTTTTCTTCGTTGATGTCGTCGAAGCACTCTCGATCATGCGTTAGTTTTTGTTCAGCAGCAGTGTGGCTAACTCTTGCAGGTTGACGGCGTGAACTGGTTGGCCCAACGCGCGCGATACTTCACTGATTTTCATTCCATCCAACATGATCGCTTCATCACTTTTCAGCATCTGCTTTGGTATGCAGACAAAGTTACCCGTCACGCGATCACGCGCGCTCAGCAGATCTTTTCCGGTCAGCAAGCCGGCAACAGAAACATCGCCACCGAAGTAACCATTTTCGAGTGGCTCAACAACAAGACTCGTTTTGAATCGCGCATTCAAGTCGTCGATCATTTCTTTGAGCACAGGCGCAAAGAGAGTCCCGGTGAAGATCGTACCTGACTTGTTGTTGCTGCTGGTCCAGCTCTCACGTTCGAGCCGCCGGACAAGTTTCGCAAATTCGTTTTTGAAAGATCGGACCATGCCGACGCCGTCTTCGATCTGCGGATAGTCGCCGTAGTGTGATCGTCCCGGTATGCGACGTCCTGCTCGCAAGTAGATCTCGTCACCGAGTAACGCGAAGTTTGTTCCGAGCTGCGCGTGCAACTCTTTCTGAATCACGCCGACCTGATCGATCACTTCACGACAAAACTCAGGATTCACTCGCGTCAGACGCGGATCGGTGTTGTAACGAGTCAGACCAAGCGGAACGATCGCGACACTCGTGATCCGCGGATACTCAGCGGCGAGATCGCGAATCGTTTTCGTCAACACTTCCTGGTCGTTGATTCCCGGACACAACACAACTTGCGCATGTACCTCGATACCAGCGTCCAGCAGGCGTGCGAGTTTTGCCGAGATGTCGGCACGCTCTTTATCGATCCCGAGCAGGTATGCGCGGACACCAAGATCAGTTGCGTGCACGGAAACGTACTGCGGCGAAAGCCTCTGCTCTACGATGCGACGCATTTCATCTTCGGTGATTGAAGTTAGCGTCGTGTAGTTGCCGTAGAGAAAGGAGAGACGAACGTCTTCGTCCTTAATAAAGAGCGAGGGTCGTGCGTCGGCAGGATTGCCGTTACAAAAACAGAAGATGCATTCGTTGGCACACTGGCGCGGTACGATCTGCTCGAACGCGAGTCCAAAGTCTTCGCCTTCGGCCCGCTCGAGTTCGACTTCCCAGTCTTCGCCGCTCTTCTTACGGACCTCGAGCACGAGCTCAGTTTCACCGGAGGTGTGGAAACGAAAATCAAGATAGTCACGAACCACGCGTCCGTTGACCTTTATTATTCGGTCTCCGCTTTCGAGGTCCATTTCCGAGCCCAAACTGTTGGGCGCCACCTCGCTGATCTCGACCCCACGGCGGCGAATGTTTGTGACTGCTGGTGTAACTGCAAATTCGTACATAAATGAAACGATGACTATAAGAAGTCTCACGCAAAGACGCAAAGGCGGAAAGTGGCGACTTTGCGACTTGGCGTGAATTGTTCGGTTTCAGGAAGACGCCAATTATTCGACATTTCCTAGTTTTCAGATTTGACGGCGCGCAACGCGCCAATTTCAAGCATCTGCCCCTGCTTATGAAAAAACCAATTTCCCTAGCCCTTTTTGCTTCTCTTGTTCTTGCTTCCATTGTCTCAGTAACCGCCCAGGAAACTGCCGGTGTTTTGCCGACCCGGAACTCCGTCAAAGACGCGTCCGCCGCAGCCGCCACGGAACGGCAGTTAACCGACATCTACCGCGTTGGCATAGGCGACGTCCTGGACATACGCCTGCCAAATTCGGCCAATAACCGGTCCACACTGTTCACGGTCGTCGAGGAGGGTGTGATCGATCTTCCCATCGCCGGCGGACTCGTTCCGGTTGCGGGACTCACGCCGGAAGAGATTCAAAACGTGATATCTGCGGAACTCAAGAGGCGCGCGGTGGACGAAAACGCTAAGGTTTCAGTCGGAGTGCGACAGTATCTCAGCCACTCGATCACTGTGACTGGTCTGGTGAACATGCCCGGTACGCGGTTTCTTAGGCGCGAAAGAGTTCCGCTCTACGTTGTGTTGTCTGAGTCACAACTGCGAAACGACGGCGCTCGCGTAGTAATCATGCGTCGCGGCCTTCCGGGACCAACGCATGACCTTAGCGACACTGCAACTCTCAACTTAACCGTGCAGGCGGGGGACGTGATCACCATCACAAGCAAGCCGCAGGAGTTCTACTACATTGGTGGACGCGTTAATTATCCCGGTCAAAAGGTGTTTCAACCGGGTGTCACCCTGCTCCAGGCTCTACTGGCGTCCGGTGGGACAGCCAAATCGGACAACAAAGTCGAACTTTCGCGTGAGGGTTCTGACGGTCGTCTGGTAACAACGCAGTACACTATCAAACGGATCAAATCAGGAGCCGTCGCGGATCCCAAACTTCAGGTCGGGGATCGCATCGAGGTTCGTTAAGCCCGCGCCACAAAAGGGCATAAAGACACAAAGCCCTTCCAACTCTTTGTGCTTTTTTGTGCTGTTTTGTGGCTCAAATTCATTGACATTCCCCTCCCTCTTTGTTAGTTATTCAAGGCGCTTCGGCTACCCCTGACAATCCAACGATCTAAACGTGAGTTGTTCCAACTTTCACTAGTGGACGATTACAAAGTTCGATGAACAATAAACTCAAGCCTGCCCTGATTGGCGGCGTCTTCATAGGCGTGCTTTCCGTCATCCCGTTCGTCAGCGCGGCGAACCTTTGTTGCTGCCTTTGGGCGATCCTGGGCGGCATGCTGGCGACCTATCTCTACATCAAGAATTCGCCAACACCTGCCGGCGCAGGTGATGGTGCGGTTCTGGGTGTGATTGCTGGAGCGATAGGCGCGGTGATCTCATTGATTCTCGGTATACCGATCGCAATCGCGATGGGACCAACGATGAGAAACATGATCGTTAGTCTCATGCGAAACGTCGATCCGCAGCAGGCTGACCTGATGCGCCGGCAGTTTGAAGCCCAGGGTGACGCGCTTGCTCCGCTGATTATTCAGTCGATGATCGGAGCCGCCTTGCTGTTTGTTTTTGCAATACTCGGCGGACTTCTTGCCGTCCCAATTTTTGAAAAGCGCAAAGGTACTCCGCCACCACCGCCGGCATTTAACGCAGGTGGAGGACCGGGCGGATACACAGCGTAAACTCGAATCTCAGACTATTCATATCATCGCCGGAATCTTTCTAAACTAGTCTTCAGGAGAAACTGAATGTCTCAAGAATGGACTCCCCCGCCCAGCTCGGGCGCGCCTGCCAGCGTTCCTAATTACCTGGTACCGGCTATCATTTCCCTTTTCTGTTGCTTACCCCTCGGCGTCGTTGGAGTGATCTTCGCGGCACAGGTGAACGGCAAAGTCGCCGCCGGAGACACTGCCGGTGCGCTCGACGCTGCCAAAAAAGCAAAAATGTTCAGCTTCATCGCCATCGGATTGGGACTACTCGGAATTATTGGCTACGTGCTGTTTGTAGTTGTCATGGGTGTGGGGATGGGGTTGGCTGGAAGCAGCAGTAATTTCTAACCAGCCATCGCACTGTTAGGAATCCAACTAAACCTTGGCCGCGCCTTCAGGTTTTCTATGCCGGGCTGACTGCAATCAGCCCGGCGATGAATTCTCGCCGGAGTTCTCAACGACGTGACCCGATTCTGCACAAAATGTGGCGCCATTAATGACGAGATGGCCCAGTATTGTACGACCTGCCAGGCACAACTCTCCCCACCAATCAATTCAGGCTATCAGCCTTTGCAGGCCGTCAACATGGGTGCGATGACCGATTGGAAAGCAATGGGCGCAGACAAGAAGCTGCCCGCTGGAATCCTCGCCATCCTGCTCGGCAGTCTTGGTGTGCACAAATTCATCCTTGGCTATACCACCCAGGGAATCATCCTGTTGTGTATTTCGGTTTTGAGCTGCGGCATTTTGGCAATTGTCTCGAATGTTATTGGCATCATTGAAGGCATCATCTATCTGACTAAGTCGGACGAAGAGTTTGTAAGAACGTATATCCAGGGTGAGAAGAATTGGTTCTAACCGTTTTGACTCCGCCTCACTTTTAATCCGGTGGCCCACGCAGCATAATCCATTCATGGCTTCTGAGCTGATGTATCGCCGCTCGACCGTCATCACAATCTGGTCGCTGTTGTTGGCCGGATCTGTTTACTTGTACGTGTTCGAACCGGGCAGAAATGGTTTCTTTCCTCCCTGCTTGTTTCGGGCGCTTACCGGTCTAACTTGTCCGGGTTGTGGCTCTACTCGAGCCATGCACCAAATTCTTCACGGTCACTTTGTTGCCGCGTTCATGCTCAACCCACTTTTTCTGTTGGCAATTCCCTTTCTGTTGTATGCGTTGTTTCGTTATAGCGCCGTCGTGATGCGTGGTGAGATACCAAGACGTAATACACTGCGTCCGTCTTATATATATGCGCTGTTCGTAATCGTGGTTTCGTTTTGGATCTTTCGTAACACACCGTTCTATCCGTTTGTCTCGTGATGAGGTGTTGAATATGCGTGCAGCCTTGTTTGTTCTTCTGTTGCTTGCGGTTGTTTTCTGTCAACAAAACGTGGCGCAAGTCGCTTCCCAGAATCCGGTAATTCCTGTTCGACCGGTTCATACTTATTCGATCGTGGCGCGTGATCCGGCGACGGGTGAGTTGGGCGTTGCGGTGCAGTCACACTGGTTCTCGGTTGGTCCAATCGTAGCCTGGGCCGAAGCCGGAGTCGGCGCGGTTGCGACACAGTCGTTTGTTGATCCGAGTTACGGCAAAAACGGCCTCGACTTGATGCGCGCCGGCAAGAGCGCCCCTGACACGTTGAAGGAGTTGCTGGAGAAAGATGAAGCGCGAGAAGTCAGACAAGTGGCGATGATCGATGCGCAAGGGCGTGTAGACGCGTGGACCGGGAAGAACGATATTCAGGCAGCAGGTCACATTGTCGGTAAAAACTTTTCGGTGCAGGCCAATCTGATGCTCAACGACAAAATTTGGCCCGCAATGGCACGTGCGTTTGAAAACACGAAAGGTGACCTTGCAGATCGTATGCTGGCTGCGCTCGACGCGGCACAGGCGGCGGGTGGTGATATACGTGGGCGACAATCAGCCGCGATGATCGTCGTCACCGGCAAGCCGACCGGTCAGGCCTGGAAGGATCGGACCTTTGATCTACGCGTCGACGATAGCCCGCAACCGTTGTTGGAGCTTCGCCGTCTCGTGAAGTTGCAACGCGCCTACAACCACATGAACGCCGGTGACCTTGCAGTTGAAAAGAAAGACAACGAAGGAGCACTGCGGGAGTACGGAGCGGCGGAAAAGCTTGGTGCCGAACAACGCGGAGATGATCTATTGGCACGCAGTCGCCCTCGTCAACATGGGCCGTGTGGATGAATCGCTGCCGCTGTTTCGCCGCGTGTTTGCGATGGACCGAAACTGGATCACATTGACGCCGAGATTGCCAAAATCCGGCCTCCTGCCGGATGACCCGAAGCTGATCCAAAAAATCGTGTCTGTTGGGTCCAGGCGAAGATAGGTGCTAAATCCAAATAGGACCATATTTTTCTTGACCTGAGCTCCCGTCTCGCCTTATAAGAGCAGGCACATCTGAAAGCCCCGTTCCTCTCGCCCATTAGTCTGAAGTAGAAATCGAGGATCGAAAGCATGCGCACCCTTACCCCCGGCCAATGGTATCTCCGTTTCACTTGCGAACACTGCAAGGAAAAGGAAATTCTTTTTCCTGACCTTTCGCGAGGACAGGCAAGAATCAAAGCCACTTACGTCGTTGAGTGTTCGAGCTGTTCTCACACAGGCTCATACGACGCGGACGATATCGAGCGTTACCAACACCCTTTATCCGCTGACGCTTGAATGCGTCTCTCGTTGATTGGTTCTTTCAACTACCAAACACAACCCCATGATGAAATAGAACACGGTGATTACTTCAGAGTCGCCCCAGTTGTAATGGACCAGTCCACTCGTAAAGAACCCGAGTACGCCGCCTAACGCGCCGAGTGTGAACCCGCGAGCGAAATCATCAACGCTTTCGCGACGAGTAATGCGCCAGAGCATTCGAACATAAACACCGATCAGTATCAGCCAAACAATCAATGCCGGTAGGCCACGCTCGAGTGCGATTTGGAGCGGATTTGAGTGCATGTGACCGATCGGTTGGCGACCGTTGTCAAACAATCCCCATTCACGCCAGTGACCTTTGATCGAATCAAGCCCAACTCCAATCACGAGGTGCCGCGGATTACTAATGAGCAGTTGAAACCCTTCCCGCCAAACCATTTCACGCCAGCTTGTCGATTGGTCTTTTTTGTCGAAGAAACCGATGCTGCGTTTCTGTTGTAGTAGAACGACACTCGCGAGAACGAGTGGAATTGCACACGCTGCGACAATCAGAAGCGTGCGACGTGATACGGACAACAACAGCATCGCGACTACAGAAACTGCAAAGCCGATCCATGAAGCGCGTGTGACTGTCATTCCGAGTGCAAAGACAAGTCCAATCACTGCGAGGATGAGCAAAACGCCGGTCAGACTTTTCTTTTGCTTTGCCGCCAAAAATAGTCCGAGCGCGAGTGAGGCGATCAGTTGCAGCACTTCGGAATAAGTAACCCAGTGATTGTAAAACCCGGTCGCGCGCCAATCGCGCCCACGCGACCAACTACTGATGCCTAATTGGCCCAGGACATTGTTTCCGGGGAGTAACTGTCCGCGGGGCACTTCGAGCTCCGGCATCCATTCGACGCGGTAGATCCTGACTCTGGCAGTCGGAGTTCCGGAAGCGAGCGTCGCAGCCAACTCTTCCGGAGTTCCAACCGGTCGTCCGTCAATCTCCCAAATCGTATCGCCATTAATGATCGGTGCCGGTTGTATGACTGTCCTCGTGCGAAAGACTGCTTTCGTCAAAGGACTTCCCGGCGCGACGCCTTGCACCTTCACACCCTTGCCGATTGCGAGTTGTCCGGCAGTCAACAAGACATTGATCATGCACGATCCGATCAGAGCCAGCGCCAGTAGTCGCACCAAACGCAGCGAGCGGACGTTTTGCGAGACGAGGTAGACGATCGTAAACAGACTAGCCGCACGCATCTTGCCGATCGACATCACGGGGCTGTAAGAAAAAATCGAAGAGATGCCGCTGAGAATGAAAAATCCGAATAGGGCGTAATCAACTGGCGAGCGGAACAGCGCCGGCCGCGGATAAATTGCCAGCCGCGCTAACCAGAGAGCCATTCCCAGCAACCACGCCGCCTGCGTAACGGCAATTGAATGAGGTGCGAAAATGGCGATGATAAACAGACAGCCAACGACAGCTCGTTCAAGCCAGGTCGAAATCTGCATAGACGGCATATTAGAATGGCACTGGTCTACTAATCCATCTCAGCGGAAAATCCATGCGCTTTATCTTGTTAATCCTGTCAATCCTGTTCATCCTGTCCACAACTAGCGTTTCGCAAACACAATCACCGACTGATTACGTAAGCAGCGTCCAGAACGATCGGCGTGTACAAGCCGCCTTCGAGCATATCGACAAAGACAAAGACGCGATACTCCGCGAGTGGATCGCGATCACTGAAATCAACGCGCCTTCAAAACAGGAACAGGAACGCGCCAAGTACATCGAAAGCCTGCTCCGCAAGCACAAGCTCGAGATCCGTTACGACTCGGTCGGTAATTTGATCGCCACACGCAAAGGAACGGGTGGTGGCCCAGTAACCGTTTTCGACGCGCACATGGATACGGTCTTTCAACCTGGTCTAAAGATCAAAGCAACAGTTCGCGACGGTCGCGTATACGCACCCGGCGTTGGCGACGATACTCGCAACATCGAAGCGCTGCTCGCGACCATTCGTGCACTCGATGCTGCAAAGATTAAGACCAAAGGCGATCTCGTCTTTTTATTCACGACAGACGAAGAAGCCAATATGACCGGCGCAAAGCAGTATACGAAAGAAAACAAAGGCAAGGTTGATTACTACATCGCGCTCGATGGTGGTTATGAAGGATTCACCTACGCCGGAATCGGAATCAACTGGTATCGCCATCACTTTATTGGACCAGGCGGACATACACGCTCGCGCACGCCTCCGTATTCGGCGACGCTACCGCTCGCACGCGCGATTGCGCGCATTTATGAATTGAAAGTTCCGACAAGTCCTTCATCGAATTTGAATATTGGGATGCTGGGCGGCTCGGAAGTAGTAAATGCGAAAGCGTCTGACGCATGGTTTACGGTCGATTTGCGTTCCACGAGTAACGATGTAATTGCAGATCTGGAAAAGAAGATTGCGACGATTCTCGATGAGGAAGCAAAGCGGGCAGGACTGACGGTGAAAACTGATGTGATCTCCTCTTCGCCGGCGGCAGTCCTACCGGGCAATCGCGAATCGAATCTTGTGAAGATCGCTGAGGCGGTGCATCGTGCGATGGGATTTGATCCACCAATCGGAAATGCCGGCTCAAACAACTCCAGCGCCGCGCTACTGCAAGGTATCACCTCGATTTCAACCGGCGCCGGACCCTGCAGCGACTCGCATGCCTTAACGGAGAACTGCGAAATCGAACCACTCTACAAAGGAATCAAAAAGATCCTGCTATTGGAAATCGCGCTTGCCGGACTTTCACAATATGAAATCAGTGTCCCTGGCCGCCGATCATGACGAACCCAGTGCGCAAAATGATCTTTAGATCGAGTAGCAACGACCAGTTCTCAATGTAAAAAAGGTCAAGCCGCACCATCTCTTCAAACGGCAAACGGTTTCGTCCTGACACCTGCCAGAGTCCCGTAACTCCCGGTTTCATGTCTAGTCGTTTGCGATGCCATAGCTCATACGCCTCGACTTCGTAAGGGATCGGTGGCCGTGGCCCAACCACGCTCATATCGCCCAACAGCACATTCAAAAGCTGCGGTACTTCGTCGAGGCTCGTACGCCGCAGGAACTTTCCAATTCGCGTGATTCGTGGGTCGCTTAGTAGCTTGTAAGTCGGTTTCGAGTCGTTACCGACGTTCGCTTCAGCACGTCCGGCAATAAACGCCTTTTGGTATTCACGGTGAAGTTGCGAATCAGCTCCGGCCCTCATCGTCCGAAACTTGTAAAGCAGAAACAGACGCCCATCCATGCCCACACGTTCCTGCGTGTAAAAAACCGGCCCCTTCGAATCCAGTTTGATGAGCAATGCTATTAACAACCACAACGGAAAAAGCAGCACAATCGCGAGCGCCGAAACGAACAGATCGAAAGTGCGCTTCAAAATGCGAGCGCCATTCGAAAGCGGTTCGCGAAACAGACGGATCATCGGCAACACGCCGATTTGATCGATCTCAGTCTTGCGCGGCAGGCAGTTGAAAAGGCTTGGGGCGATGCGAAACTCAACGCCGCGTCTACGCCCGCAGCGAATCATTACTTCAAACAACGTATCAGCATTCACGTCCGCGTCAGCGATGATCACTTCATTCGCACCCGAATCGCGAATAACTTCCGGCAACGACTCCAAAGTGCCAATTACCGGAACGTCTTCGTACGTCAACTGGCCGTCAACGCTTTTCGTATCAACCACTCCGATCACGCGATAACCAAGTGACGGTCGCTCGCGCATCTCTCTTATAAATAAGGACGCCTCCGGCCCACGTCCCACGACGAGCGTAGGAATCAAGTTGATCTGACGGCTCCGTACAAACGTCTGCACCGCTCGCATAAAGAACCGCAACGCCCCAACAATGAGCAGCACGAAGAGAAAGTCTGCAACGAAAACACTTCGTGCATAAGAAAAGGCACGAAACTCAAACCCACCGCGATACAGAAACGCCACGGCGACGATCAGCAGCGAACCAATACCAGCTGCTTTGAAGATGCGTACGCCGTCGTCAAAAAAAGAAAACTCCCCGCGAACGCGATACAGATCGCAGTAACGAAAACTTAATAAGCGAATACAAACTACAAACACCAGCAATGCACCGTAAGGCGCAAAGCTCTCGCTCCATGCAAAACCTTGGTCAGCGAAGACCGCAACGCCCTCACGCATATAGAACGCAAGCATGAATGAGACTGCGGCGGCTAAGGCATCGGCGATGATGAGCGAGACCTTGACGGTAGGCACGATCCACCACGGCGCGCGCCCCGGAACACGCACCACGCTCGCATCGATCATTGTTTGTTTAGTTCGCTCCGCTCTCATTCAAGAATGAATCGTACTACTTCATCGATTACCCCGATTGATCTGCGAGGCGTTGCTTCTTGCTTCTTCTCAATCGGTAGGCTGCGCACGTCATCAACGTTCGCAATCCGCCGCAGCCTTCCCTCCTTCACCAGCTCTTCATCGACAGCCGCCCACCTTCCGGCATAGATAGTCGCCGCCGGCACTCCAAGCGCGGCCGCTTCACGATTAATTGTTCCACCGGCACTAATTACTAAATCACTCGCGCCAATCAGGTTAGCGCCATCCAACGGCGCTGCGGGAATAATTAACCGCTCTGTCGCATATGCCGTTCGTTGCGCTTCATTTCTCGGCAGCAGTATCACCTGCACCTTCTCATTCGCCAACAACATTCGCAGCACTTCATCAAAAAGCGTGTTCTGAAAACGATGATACAGCGCGTCGTGCGCAGGCGGTCGCATCAGGACCAGCGTATTATCCGGGTTGACGCCAAGCTCACACAACTGCGCACCAAACGACGGGTCGGGCTGAAAGTCGGCAAATAAACATCTTCCTTCGTTCCATGATAGCGACGGACCTTGCCGACTCGCGCACCAAACGCACGCAAACGCTTCGCAGGGAAACTGGCAGGAATGATGATGCGAGAAGCGAGACGAAAGGCGAGATGGTTCGCAGGCTGATGCTCGTAGTCCATCAGCGTGATCGTTTTAAGACCCAATGTACGCGCCGCCAGGATTTGTGAATACGAATTGTGACTGATCGCCAGATCGAACTTGCGCTTGCGTGCCCAGCTCGCAAGTGCCCACGCGCGACTCATCAAACTGCCCGCCTTCTTCGACACATCGCGACCCGCATGAGCCCCAACGACTTCGGGCGTGAACCCAGCAGCGCGCGCCAGCGGGATTGTTTCCGCTAATTCTCTCGCAGTGGTCTCAATCTCATGGCCTTGGGCGACGAATCGTTTCGCGAGCGCTTTGAAAAATGGAACGTGAGGAGAGTTTGCAAGATCGATCCAAAGACGCATTTTCATTTAATCTGCGTAATCTGTGGACTACCACTGGATCTCGACGAGTCGACCGCGATCGCGAAGTGAGGTTTCCGCTGCCTCAATCATGTTCACCATTCGCAGTCCCGCTGCGCCGTCAGTCTCCGGTTGCCTGTTCGTCTCGATGCAATCGATGAAGTGGCGAGCTTCGATTTGTAGCGCTTCGGTGTGGTCGAGCTGCGGCGCCCACATGTCGCCGAGTCGATAACTCACGAGCATCTTGTAAACGTCTTCTGGTTCAGGCGTCACATTGATACCTTTGTCGTAGACCTTGAGCTTCTCACTCGGCTCGAGATCGTCGTAGAGGATCATCTTCTCGCTGCCGCCGATGAGTGTGTGACGCACTTTGACGGGAGTCAGCCAATTGACGTGAACGTGTGCGATCTGCGCGCTGGGGAAAAAGAGCGTGATGTATGCGACGTTTTCAGGTTGCCCTGGTACGTGACTGATTCCCGTCGCGGAGATCGCTACCGGTTTGTCAGGAAGAACACAGTCCATGATCGAAAGATCGTGAATAGCGAGATCCCATATCACATTTACGTCGTGTTGAAAGAGTCCGAGGTTAACGCGCACTGCGTCGTAGTCATAGATCTGACCGAGTGCGCCAGAAGTGATCAGCTCCCGAATCTTTCTAACGGCAGGCGTGTACACGATCAGACTCAGACGAATTTGAAACTTCCCAGATGGGCCAGCAGGTGCCGATGATCAAACCTGCAAGCGCAAAGGTAAGAAAGATCGCCGGTCAACTTGAACAGATCTGGGTGTTCCGGTGAGGGGCCTCTCCAACCAGAAGCAATGGCGGGACACGGTCTTCGGAAGCGTCGTCAGAAAGGCGTTCGAGAAAATTACCAAGGTCGGAATTCGTTGAATTCACCATCAGAGGACAGATCCTTCCGTTCAAAGTCAGGCACCTGTATGGCCCTCGAAACATCGACTACGCGGAGGATGAGCTTGTCGCTATCTGTGTGGTGCGCAACGGTGCTTTGCACATCGATGCATTCTTCGAGCATCATGAGGCGATAGGGATAAAGCACTTCGTCTTTCTCGACAATCAATCGAGCGATGCGACTGTCGAAATGCTCCGTTCCCATAAGAATGTCACGGTTCTACAAACGAACGTATCCTATGCAAAATTCGAGAACGCGATGAAGCGATTTCTCGTCAACAGGTACTGCAAAGGACGATGGTCGTTGTGCGTCGACATCGACGAGCACTTCGATTTTCCATGTTCGCATGCGTTGTCGCTGCGAGACTTCCTGCGGTACCTTAATGGGCATCGGTATACGGGTGTGGTAACCCAGATGCTGGACATGTTTTCTGATCTCCCCTTGTCGAGTTTGGGGCCGACCGCGCAATTCTCACTGAAGCGTAGGTACAATCGCTACGACATTTCCGCGATTGAGAAGCTGCCATATCGTCATCAACCGATCGAGAACAGCCGCATCAAGAAGCATTTCGGAGGTGTCAGGAAAACGATCTTTGGGACTAATAATGGGCTGACGAAGATTTCCCTCATGCGCATCGACGGCCAACTGGAACCGTTCGTTCAATGGCATCATACGAGGGGTGCCAGAATAGCAGACATTTCTTGTGTCCTGCTGCACTACCCATTCATCGAGTTCGCCGCGAAAGTGTTCGAGGCGACCAGAAGCCAACGATACGGGATTTTTACGACGAAGGAATATGTTTCCTATGCCAAGGCCATGGAAGAGCATCCCGATCTCAGCATGAACACCGAAGGATCGCGAATCTTCACTGACCTCGACGACCTGATCGCCAACGACTTTCTCGTAGTGACAGATACATACAGGCAATGGACGAACGACCATGGTGATCTTGGCCGCCTGTCTTCTCGTGAAGCCGCCTGCTAACGGTCAGCTTTAATTATTGATCCGGCTTGGGTGATCTTGAAATCTAGGGCCAGTCGATCCAGTTTGGCGGGATGAAACATGTCGACATGCGCAAGCTGCCAGCAGCAGCGCAAGAGGAGCGTCGGCGGCAGGTGGTCGGACTGCGCGAGAGCGGCCTGACCTATGATGCCATTGCCGCGCAGGTGGGCCTGACCCGGACCGGCGTGTTCGATATCTGCCGCCGCTTCGCCGAGCAGGGCCTGGCCGGATTGGCCAGCGGGCCGCGGGGCCCGGCTCCCGGCACGGGACGGTTTCTCGAGGCCGAGCAGGAAGCGCAGATCCGCGCTCTGATCAGCCGGCACACGCCCGACGAACTCGGTCTGCCCTTCGCCCTGTGGAGCCGGGCGGCGGTGCGGATGCTGATCGAGCGGCACTGTGGGGTCCGGCTGGCGGTGCGCACCATGGGCACCTACCTGGCGCGCTGGGGCTTCACGGCCCAGAAGCCGCTCCGACGGGCCTATGAGCAGTCACCGAAGGCGGTGCGGCGCTGGCTGCGGCAGGACTATCCGGCCATTGCGGCGCAAGCCAGAGGGGAGAAGGGCACGATCTTCTGGGGTGACGAGACCGGCTTGCGCTCCGACGATGTGCGCGGCCGCAGCTTCGCCCCACGAGGCCGCACGCCTGTGGTGCGCCCCAGCCACAAGCGCGCGGGGCTGGGCCTGATCTCGGCTGTGACCAACAAGGGCGAGCTGCGCTGGATGGTGCTCGATGGCGCGCGTCAAGGCCCCGAGCCTGATCCGCTTTCTCGGCCGGCTGATCCAGGATGCCAACGGCAAGGTGTTCCTGATCTGGGACAACCTGCCGGTCCATCGGGCCCAGGCGGTGCGGGGCTGGTTGGCCGAGCGCACGGAGCAGATCGAGGTCTTCTACCTGCCCTCCTACAGCCCTGAGCTGAACCCGGACGAGGGCCTGAACGCCGACCTGAAGCAGGCCGTGACCCGCAAGCCGCCGGCCCGCAGCAAGCCCGAACTCAAGCGCGCCGTCATCAGCCACATGCGCCGGCTGGCCAAGCTGCCCGAACGGATCCGCAGCTACTTCGGGCATCCACCTTTCCGCTATGCCGCGTAGTTCAAGATCACCCAAGCCGGATCAATAATTTTCCTGGCAATATATTGAACCGCAGGCTGGTGCTCTGGGTTGGATTCTTCGATGAAAGGAATCCAGCGATGCTGAAACTCGTTCGTAATCTGATCCTACTGCGGCAGATGTGGCATCTCATCAAACGAAGGCGCTGAGGCCGTATTGTCCTGAGACCTTTCTGCAATCCCTTCAGCGGGCTTGGCGGGCAATAATCCAGACTGCATGCACGATGCCTGGGATGTAGCCGAACAGGGTCAGAAGAATATTGAGCCAGAATTGCCCCCGGAGGCCGACCGTAAAGAAGACTCCGACGGGCGGAAGCAGGATAGCGAGAAGGATGCGAAGAAGGTTGCTCATGGGTTGCTCGATGTGAAATTGCGCAGGGCAGGAACGTTAGGCACCTCTTCCCGTTCCAAAGTGACTCTGCCTATCATGATAGCCGCCTGTTATGCGCTCGCCCGCCGATAAGGCAGGCATGAACGAAACATGCTAACATGCGCATCTTGAGCGTTCAGCAAAAGTAAGGCTGCCTGATCTTCGATAATCATCCTTCATGGCAATGACGATGGTAGCGGAGGAGGGATTTGAACCCCCGACACAAGGATTATGATTGCGCCTTTAAGTTGACAGAAACCGTTAAATCTCGACAAGACCTGAGCGCTCAAATCCTTGTCCTATTTGACCTTCAGCTCAAGGACCTTTTGAGTTCGTGAAATCCTGAAAGCTGCAAACAACAAGCTTGTTGTGACCCAGTTGTGACCCGCAAGAAGCTTATCTAAGACTCATCATGATTCGAAACATGCACCATTTAGGAGGACTTCGATTCAAGCGCCGGACAACTTCGTCCTTCTCGCTTGCAGTGTCGGCTTCGCCCCGGGCTCCCCTTCCCGAATGAGTACCAACCTTATCGAAGCTTCTCGAATAGCGGCTACATGTGGCGCTGATGTTTATGAGGGTGAGTGTACTCTGCCAACCAAGCCAAAAGAAATACATTATTGTAACTCGGAGCCTTAGCGTCAACATTAGGGCGGCAAGGGTCAACCTCGACAAGTACGGCAACACCTCCGCCGCTTCCGTGCCGATCGCGCTCGCCGAAGCGGTGAACGAGGGCCGGGTCAAGGTCGGCGACAACGTGACGATCGTCGCGTTCGGGGCCGGCTTCACGAGCGGCGCGGTGACGATCAACTGGACGGCCGATCCGGCCCGCGGGATCGCCGGCGACGCGGCGGTCAAGCCGGAGGACGTGAGCGTCCGGCTGCCGGTGGACTGGGACTCGGTCGACCCGATCCCCGACGCCCTCGCCGAGCTGATGAACCGCCCCGGATCCGTGGATGTCCCCCTCGGACCACGTGGCCCCCGGCGAGCCGGAGCGCGCGCCCACCGGAGGTCCACGCGTGATCGACCTGACTGGCAAGGCGGCCGTCGTCACCGGCGGGTCGCGCGGAATCGGCAAGGCCATCGCGCTCCGGCTCGCGACCCAGGGCGCCGACGTCGCTTCCCTACCGCGGCAACGAGGACGGCCGCCGACGCGACGCAGCCGAGATCGAGGCGCTCGGGCCGCAAGTGCGCTCGCCGTCCAGGCCGACGTGACGCAGCCGGAGGCGGCCGAGGCGCTCGATCAAGGCCGCGCTCGACGCCTTCGGCAAGGTCGACATCCTGGTCAACAACGCCGGCATCACGCGCGACGACCTGATCATGCGCATGAGCGTCGACGACTGGCGCGACGTGCTCGAGACGAACCTGTTCGGCGCCTTCTACGCGACCGAAGGCGGTCACGCGGCCGATGCTCCAGGCCAAGGGCGGCCGGATCATCAACATCACGTCGGTCCCGGCCAGGCCGGCCAGATGGGCCAGGCCAACTACTCGTCGGCGAAGGCCGGCCTGATCGGCCTGACCAAGGCCGCGGCGCGCGAGCTCGCGTCGCGCGGCATCACCGTCAACGCCGTCGCGCCCGGGCTTCGTCCTGACCGAGCTGACGCAGGACCTGCCCGAGGACCTGCAGGCCCAGATCACCGATCGAACGCCGCTCGGCCGGTTCGGCACGACCGACGAGATCGCGTACGCCGTCGCGTTCCTCGCCTCGGACGAAGCCGCGTACATCACCGGCCAGGTGCTGGCCGTCGACGGCGGCCTGGTGATGATGTAGGACTCGGCGCGCGGGCGGCCCGTCGCTACCTGGCGCCGCGCCGTGGGGTCGGACCACGTTGGACTAGACTCGCGCCGACGTGCGCAACCAATCCCGACCGACCTACCACGCGACCCCGGACGATCCAACGCGCTCGCCCATTATCGCCGCGTTCCTCTCGTTCCTGTGGCCGGGACTGGGCCAGTGGTATGGGGCGACGCGGCCGGCCCTGTTCTTCGCCATCCCGTCAGTGCCTGGCGTTCCGCGCGATCGTCTGGCCGCCGGCGGATCGAGGGCGCCTTCTTCGACCCCCTGGTTCGGCCCTCGCCGTCGCCGTCGCTGTCCTGGTCCTCTTGCTCGGGGCCTGGCGGCTTTTCCCCGTCGATGCGGCATGGCCGTCCGCGGCCGAGCGTCGTTCCCCGCCGGTCGGCGAGCGGAGCCGTCCTCGCGCTCAGGCTTACCGTCGTCGTCAGCCACGGCTGGGCCGGTCTCGGTTGCGATGACGTTCTACGCCGCGGGCGACCGGATCTTCGACCCCCCCGCGGTCGGAGTGTCGGGCCTGGCGGCGCCGGCACCGGGCGACGGTCCCACGCCGACACCGATGTCACGCCGCCGACCCTGACGTCGCGGATCAACGTTCTGCTGACGGGATCGACTCCCGGAGCGGCGGAACACGGCCCACGACACCCTGATCGTCGTCAGCGTCGACCCGGTGACCGGGACACGGCGATGATCAGCTTCCCCCGCGACATCTCACGCTTCCCGGCGTGGGACGGTAGACCTTCCCGCGGAAGATCAACTCGCTGATGACGTACGCCAAGAACCACCCCGACGAATTCCCGGATGGCGGATTGTCGACGCTCATGAACGAGCTCGGGTTCCTCCTCGGCGTGCCGATCCACTACTACGCGGCGCTCGATCTGGCCGGCTTGTGAGGATCGTCGACCGCCGTGGGCGGTGTGAGATCGACAATCCGAAGGCGATCAACGATCCGGCCTACGGTGGCTGGACGGATGGACGTCTCGGGTTCTGGCTCGCCAACGGCCGGCACCACCTCGACGGTCAGTCAGCCCTCGCCTACGCCCGCTCGCGGAAAGGTTCCGGCGACAACGATTTCACCCGGTCCCGCCGCCAGCAGCAGCTCCTCGTCGCGCTCCGGGCAAGCCTGACCGACCCGTCGATGCTACCCGAGCTGTCCTTGATCATCGACGCGGGCAAGACACTTCGGACAAATTTCCCCCAGGACCGGCTGGGCGAGCTGCTCGAGGTCGGCCGGGCGAGCGAAAGCGAAGACGGGATCAAGCGCTTCGTCCTCGGCCCGCCGTATGCGACGTATTCCGCCGGCCGGACGCCCGGCGACTACCAGCCTGTCCCGATATGGAGCGACTCGCCAGGCTCTCGATCGAGATCTTCGGCGCCGAGAGCAGCTACTCGAGCGCCACACCCTGACGCCCTGTCCCGTGCCTGGGGAGCAGCCCTGACCAGGTCGAAGCGGGACCTTCGTCATGGGGTCTGATGTGGTTTGAGGTGGTAGGGTCCGCGCGTGAAACCGTCACTCGCGCTCCCGCGGCCTCCGACCCGATGGCTTCTGATCGGGGGCACCCTCGCCGTCGCGCTCGCCGTTGCCGTGGTCGGCGTCGTGGCCAATCGGCCGCCGGCCGCCCCGGTCACCGCCCAGGCGT
>CAWBPY010000004.1:0-222606 GCA_963790745.1 uncultured Acidobacteriota bacterium | reverse complement strand
TCGTAACCGAGCCATCATCATGCTGCTCGCCGTCTATGGCTTTCGCAGCAGCGAGGTTCGTAATCTGCGGCTCGATGATCTGGATTGGGAACGCGAGCGTATTCTCTTAACACGTACCAAGCAGCCGCGCCAATATCAGTATCCATTGGTACGGGAAGTGGCTGAGGCGATCCTGCTCTATCTCTATAAAGCACGCCCTAAAACAGATCGGCGCGAAGTTTTCCTGCGGCTGGTTCCACCTTTCGAACCGCTGACCGCCGCTGGCCTTGGGACAATGGTCCAGGTTCGCCTGCAAGCACTCAACCCCGAGCTTCCTCATACTGGACCACACGCCCTGCGTCACGCCTGCGCCAGTCATCTGCTGGCTGAAGGACTGTCTCTGAAAGAGATCGGCGACCATCTCGGACACCGTGATCCACGGGCCACGCGCGTTTATGCCAAGGTTGATTTGAAAGGTTTGCGCGAAGTGGCGCGCTTTGACTTGGGAGGCTTGCTATGAAACTACAACAAGCCATCGACCAATATGTGTCGCATAAACGATCGCTCGGAATGCAATGTCAAACAATGGCCCGTCTGCTGCGGGCTTTTTGCAAGGCCATCGGTGACGTAGAGGTTGACCAGGCGCCAGCGGACGCAGTGAGCGCTTACATTTACGGCCGCAGGCCAGTCACTTCCACTCTGCACCATAAGCTTCAGACACTGCGGAGCTTCTATCGTTATCTGTTGCGCCGAGGGTACGTCGCCCGCTCGCCACTCCCTACGCAAGTCCCAAAAGAACCGGAGCGGTTGATCCCTTATATCTATTCACGAGAAGAATTGCAGCGCTTGTTGAGTGCCGCTAATAAGGAGCGGCCCGCGTGCAAGCTTGAGCCGGCCACCATGCGGACACTCCTGCTATTGCTTTATGGCGCCGGCCTCCGCATCAGCGAAGCGTTGCGCCTCACGCTGGCGGACTGTGACTTGGAGCAATCCTTATTAACCATTCGTGAGACCAAGTTCTACAAAAGTCGTTTGGTTCCGCTTGGTCCTGATCTCAGGCAAGCGCTCCAGCTCTATCTGGCTGCTCGCTCTGAGCGTGGACATCCGGCGCCGGCGGAAGCATTCCTGCTGGTGACGCGCCATTCTTTGCCAGTGAGCGTGCAATTGGCTGAAGACAGTTTCAAACGCATCTGCCAAAAGGTTGGCGTGCGTCGCACCGACGGCAGCCGGTTCAAACCGCGCCTGCATGACCTGAGACACGCCTTTGCCGTACATCGACTCACCGCTTGTTATCGTGAAGGAGGAGATGTGCAGCGATTGCTGTTGCAACTGTCAACTTATCTGGGACATGTGGACCTTGATTCCACGCAACGTTACCTCACCTTGACACCGGAACTGCTGGGCCAAGCCAGCCATCGGTTCGAGAGGTATGCCGCCCCGAGAGGAGGTGGCTTATGACGCAACAGTTATTGGGTCCGTGGATACGGCGCTTCCTGCTGGAGCACTTAGTAGGTGAACGTAACTTAGCGCGTAACACGCAACGCAGCTATCGCGATACCTTTTGTCTCCTGCTCCCTTTTGCAGCCGAGAAACTGAAGCGCGCTGTGGACAAAATCAAGGTTACCGATCTCTCGGCTGATCTGGTGCGTGCCTTCACTACTTATCTCAAAGAAGTGCGCAACTGCGGCACTAACACGCACAACCAGCGCCTCGCGGCCATCCACGCTCTAGCTCTCTTCATTGGCAATCGCAGTCCGGAACACCTCGCCTGGTGCAGCGAAGTGCGGACCGTGCCGTTCAAGAAGGCTCCCTGGACGGTCATTCATTACCTCGATAAACCGGAGATGGATGCAATGCTGGCTGCGGCCAATCTAAACCGGCCGCAGGGGCGCCGAGATCACGCGCTGCTATTGTTCCTCTACAACTCTGGTGCGCGTGCCGAAGAAGCGGCGCAGCTCAAGATAGCCGATCTCCACTTCACTCCTGCGGAGTGGAACGGGCAAGCCTACGTACAAATCCTTGGCAAAGGTGGACGCACGCGCCAATGTCCCCTGTGGCCGGCGACGGTTCGCGAGATCAATGCTCTCATTACCAACCGTCAGCCACATGAGCCGGTGTTCCTTAACCGGTTGCTGCAACCATACAAACGCGGCGGCATCTTCGACCTGGTAAAGCGGTACGGACAAAGAGCAGCCTCGGTCATCCCTTCAATTGCCGTCAAACGAGTCAGCCCGCACATCATTCGACACACGACAGCCATGCATTTGCTGAAGGCCGGCGTGGACATCAACACCATCCGGGCCTGGCTGGGCCATGTCTCCCTCAGCACTACCAACATCTATGCCGAGATCGACTTGGAGATGAAGGCGAAAGCGCTGGCCAAATGCGAAGTGGAAGGAGGTGGAAATGGCGACAAGCACTGGCGAGACCAGCCGGCGCTAATGGAGTTCCTGCGCACCCTGTAGCGAGGCGAAGCTCAAAAAGTTATGTGGCCGCTGAGTCAGTCGCAACGCATTAACTAAACGACTTACGCGCTCAGCGCCACATAACTGCGAAGCCGACATAAGTGACCGAGCTCGTGCAGAAGTGTCTTGGTTGGCAGTTGTGCAAGGGGGTTAATTGCGATCCGGCGCTCCCGCGCAAAGCCTTGCACATTTCCGTCCGTGTGATCGAATGGAATGCGCTCAATACTCAGGGCGGTAAGCGCTCTTTCTGCGTCCCACCCCGGGACCGTAATCGGTTCAAGTTCTTGCCCGTCAGTCTGCCCCAAAACAAACCAGCGGGCCTTATAAACGAAGCTGGTAAAGGTGTGTTCCTCGTCTGAATCTTCCTCGCGACGCTTACAAGTAATCGGCATGCACAAAGTCAGCGCCCGTTCGCCACGCTTTACGAAACGGCCTAAGTCTTTCCACTTCGGAAAAGTGTTAATTGGGCCGGGCTGTAATCCGCGCATGTTACGTGGAATGTCAAGCTCTTTCTGTTCTTTGTTTTTGGATTTTATTTCCATCTATATCTCTAGCAGCAGGGGCTGTGGGAACTGTGGGAAACTCGACGTTCTTTGGCGAGTTTTCCAAGCGCTGTGGGAACGGTGGGAAACCGCAGTTTGGTTTTCCACGGTTTCCATAGCGCGGCAGTTTCCATAGCCCAGGATTTTATTTTCGTGGTCTATGAAGATTTCGAAGCTGCGATTTGCACGAGCTGCCGTGGCGTTTGGCCGTCGGGCGATGGAACAGCTGCCAGGCGAGCAGTCAATTTATTAAGCGCTTCAACTCCGTCTTCCACCGCGCTCTTCTCTTCATCGGTTAGTTTGATCTCGCGCATCATCCGACTGAGATTTACTTTTCCCTCGTTCAGCAGCTCTTCCATTGCCTCCTTCGGCCGGTAGAAGCTGCATTTCGCGCAGGCCATCCGATGGACGCATTGTTCGAAGAAGTCGTAAGCGCAGTAGCCGTGGCCGAGGTCGTAGTACTGCCAGGGCTCGCCTCTCGTCGCGGCTCCGCTTTGGACGGCTTCACGATCGATCAGCACATCGATCATGCGCAGGTTCGTGCGAAAGTAATCGGCATCGGCGTAAGCCCTGGCCAGCTTCGTTGGTGTTACCTTCGCATAATGCTGAGTGGCTGATGGTGTGCGATGGCCGAGCCATTCCTGGAGTTCGAACAGGGTCAAGGGGTGCTTCGCATTGTAGAGTTGCGTTGCCAGAGTGGCGCGGGCTCGATGGCTGGTGATTCGCCCTCTGGCATCCACTTCCGGAATGCCGGCCTTGCGGCACAGCAGCGGAATCAAACTGCTATTGAGATAACTCTGGCCGACACGGTGGCTGCGATAGCTGAAAAGGTAATGCACCATTGCACCCGTTTTCTGATCGAGCAAAACAGGTTGCGGAGGTCTAACCTTTTCCCAAGCAGCAATTGTTTCTCCCAGAAGTGGATCAACTGGCTTTGTGAAGGCGCTGCTCGTTTTATTCGTCGGCACGTCCAACAGACAGATCGAACCTTTTGGAATTATCTCAAGGGTCGGGTTTACTAGCAGGTCGTTGTGTTGCCAGCGGATGCAACCAACTCTTAAGCGCCGAACCTCGTCTGCTCTCAAGCCAGCAAAAAGCCATACGGTGGCGAGTGCCTGGACCATCCTAAGTGGGTACCAGGTGAATCGTTGCAGTCTTTCATTGCCGCACACATTCTGAGGGAGATCTTCCGCAGTGACATTGAGTCCGGCATGTAACAGTTTGGCCCACATGTCGGCGTCAATCACCCGCGGATCGGGACCCGTCAGTCTAGAGATTGCGGTAGGGGTGGCGAGAGTCCTCAGTGGATCAAACTTTCGCGGTATCAGTTCCCATTCTTGGAGGTCTTTGAAGAATGCGCGCAGATCTCCAATGAGGCTTTGCTTGGCTGTTGGCCTCAACGGTTTACCAACATTACTTCTTCTCTTGAACTCGTGATCGGTGTATTGCCCGATGGTCAGGCCGTCCACGCAAGCTATCCATTCGATGGATAACTCTCTGCTCCATTGCGCAGGACTCCGAACTTCGGGACGTTTGTCAGCCAGCCAACGACCGACTTTGAGTGCGGTGTAATAAACGTGATTGCGTTGTGATCGGGAAGCCGTGCTGCTCTCGATCCAGCGAACACACCATTCAGCCCATTCCTGAGGAACTCCGGAGGTAACCGCGCGGCTGACGGTCTTGGTCTTTGCGGATTGCACCCGCAAAAACAGGAGCGAGCTGTTCCTGATCTCAGCCAGCGCCTTTGTAAACGTGCTAATGAGACCTTTGGCACGGCGATCCATCTTGCCTTCACGTGCCCTGACCATAATCTCGGAGGTCAGATCCGCAAGTAGTGGGCTCCCATTCAATAGCAGCAGTTCGGCAATCAAGCGCGGGTAGCGGATCTTCACCATTGAAGCGCCAAGCCCCCAGGAACGCAGGAGGTCAGCAATCGGTTGGGAGGCTTCTCTTAACCGCTCAGAGCCAAACACTTTCTCAGCTAAAACATGCTTGCTAAACGGTCCCAAGCCGATGAAATCGGTAATCCCGCGCAACAGATAAGCGGTTGCAATGAGGTCCATCCGGTAGCCTTCGCCCCGCTTAAATGTCTGTCGAAATAAGGTTGAATCAGCGCAGATAGTTTCCTTCCACTCCTGCTCCGACCAACCCCAGAAAGGAACTCGCCGGCGCACCATCTCTTGAATGATTATCGAGCTGATACACGTGCGCGAGATCTTCGAGGCGCCGAAAGCATCGAGGCAGTCACTAAGCGGCGTAACCAGGCGGCACAACCTCAGACGAACGGGCGCGTTAATGTAGGTGCGTCTCAGACGCTGCGGTCTATTCGCTATCTTGTTAAAGGCCTCCTCTTCAGTCGGAAGAAGAACCCGCGTTTGGTCGTACCAGGACAAGTCGATCGGCCAGTACCATTTGGCACCAGTGGTCAGTTGCGAGCGCGGCTTACGTTTCATTGCTCCACCTCCGTAATCATCCGGACTCGCCAGGCGTGGACCGATGACATGCTGGCCTCGAGCTTCACCGCCAGTTCACGGCCGCTGAGGTGAATGTAGTTAAGTGTCGTTTGAATGCTTCGGTGACCGGCGAAACGAGCAATCTCATGTATGTCCCAACCAGCTCGCGCGAGATCGGTGAGACATAGATGGCGGGTTGAGTGAGTGGTGAGCCTCGAAAGCTTGGTACGTTCTGCCAAGCGGCGAATGATCTTGGACCAACTCCAGATCGAGAGGGGCTGACTGTGATTGCGCCGGGACTCGGAAAGGAAGAGTGCTCCGCCATGTCGGCTAAGGGACTTGCGGTGTCGCAGGTAGGACGAGAGCAGTTTGCCGGTCTCCGGCAAGTAAGGAACTACTCTCTCACACCGGCTCTTAGTCACCTCAGCGCGGATGCGCAGCAACCGCTGTGATGGATCTATGTCGCTGGTCAATAGTGAACACAACTCTTCGCGGCGCAGTGCCGCATCATAAGCAAGCGCCAACATCAAGCGGTTGCGTAAAGGTTCGTCTCGAGCCGCCACGAGTATGGTTCGCCATTCCTCATCGTTGGGAATCCAAGGGAGTTTGCGGTAACGAGGAATCAGTCCGCGCGCTCGTGCGCCACCAAAGCCCTTGCCGGCAACGTACCGGCCTCGGCCTACCGGGTTATCGGGCCGAATGCCCTCTTCTACTAAGTGATCAAAAAATAGACGCACCACGGTTAAGCGTTGCTGTAAGGTCGCATTGGCCAAACCTACTGGTGCTTGGTGTTGTGTGGCTCGGGCGTTCTGACGCTGTGAAAGATCCTGCACATAAGCGGCGACATGCTCACGCCTGGCCCTTTCGGGTGACACTACCAGTTGGGCGCAAACGCGGAAGAAATCTTCCAACGCCCGCCCATAAGCTTCAATCGTATTCTGGGCCAGCTTTAAATCTGCTTGACTTTTCAGCCAAATCTTCGAGTTGGTGCACTGTGCTATCAAGGGATACCTGTTCCATTCAATAGTGGTCATCGTTAACCTCCCGGCCATTCTGTAATGTGATTGCGAACGTCATTCTCCGGCAGGTTCTTAGTAATCACGACTGGTCCATGAGATCTCCTGGCCCACCGCCCCGAACAGTCTTATTCCACATAACGCATCTGACATTGCACAAGCGCGAGAATCTGATTGCCAACGGAATACTGATGAAACGCGCTATATGCTTTCATTATCAGACCTGGCTTGGTGACGGCTTCGATAAGTAGGGCGGACCACTTCGGAATGGCGTTTGGTTGGTTGACGTGATTTTCCATCTGTCGCGTGCTCCTTTTCGGCTGACTTTTTCGAGCGAAGTTCGCCCTTGCAGTCACTCCCGAAAACCGACAGGAACAGGTGAGCACTTAACCACAGCGTAGATTTGTGAGACGTGAGTAAGGCGGGCCGAATTGTGATTGAGAGGTTACTACTTTTTTCGCTTGCCTGTTCTTCGTGATCGGCGGCGTACTGGCGTCCGTAACGGTATTAGATCAGGGTGCTTAGTTTCGATCATGTGCGCTAATCCCTGATAGGTTCTGCCCAACAACTTTGCTGCGTGAGTTATTTTGCCGTCCGATTGTATGAGCGCCTGCTTAATTAGTTCGTGCTCGTATTCCAATAGCTTTTGGTCTAGGTCGTGCGGCTTCGCTAAGAGAATCTCAACCGCTTCGTCCCGGCTCAATTCTCTCCGCACACTGGCGGCTAGTTTTCCAGCCGCTGCATTCAATCGTGATAGCACATCCAGACTCTGCGAGTCTGCCAGCCAGTCACGCGCTTGCTGATACGCCGCCTGCAAGGTATCCGGTGACAGGTGATTTATTTCCTCGATCATCGTGAGGGCCGCGAGTCCTGCTCTATTGAGTGCATCTGCTTCGTGCGCGACTTCTATCGCTCGCTGCAAGATTGCTTGAGCGCGAATCTGCTTTTCCAAGCGGGCCAACGCAGTTGCTTGTAGGATTAGTGCTTCTGCAAGCCAACATCTATGCCCGGCTTTTTCTAATTGTGTTACTGCTCTGCGGGCCGCACGTTCGGCGTCTTTGAATCTTCCCTCTGTGATTAGTAGTTCGGCGCGGGTGCTGTCAAACTGTGCCGTTAAAGTCCGATGCTTGAAACGAACGACTATCTCTCGCGCTTGATCAATATGCTTGTGGGCTTCTTTGAATCTACCTAGCTTTGTAAGCACCACGGCTTCATTGTTTTTGATGCTCGCTCGATACACGTGATTCTTTGTTAGCTTCACTAGATGTTCTGCGGCTTTGTATTCAGTCAGTGCCCGTTGAAAATACTCAGGCTGCTTTTCCGCAGTGCCGATTGTTCTCCACGTGATCGCAAGCTCATTGTGATATGACGCTTTGACTTGCACAGGCACATTCTTGATCTTCGTAAACACATCATCATTGTCAGTGAGGATCTTTAGTGCGTCGTAGTGTCTGGCCGCCGAGTGCTCGACATCTACCAGCTTGAGAAGTGTCCGCGCTCTCTTGAGTCCTTTAGGCGGCAATCGTTCCAATGCCTCATGCAGCATGATCCGCGCTTCGTTTACTTGACCTTCTCTCCAATAGCAATACGCAATCTCTGACCATGCTTCGGCTGCTTCCCTTTTCAGGTTGTGCGACTCGTAATAGGTGATGCTCTCAGTAATGAGATTCCGAGCGGTCTCTTGTGCGTCTTTGATTTGATTGCGATTGCCGATCCAGCCAGTGAGGACGCCAGCGCAAAAAAGAACAGCGGCGGCAGTCTCTGGTTGCAGTCCTTCCGTGTTGGGCCGTGCGCCAATTCCACGCCAAAAAGGGCGCATGATTTCAAGAGCGCCCTGCGGGGTTTCGCTGTATCGGAGTTCTAATGCAATTTCGCATCTGGACAGAGCTTCCTCATCACGAGACAGATGCGCCGTGTCTAGCTTCGGTGAGGCTAACCTCAAGAGATAGACCTTCCTTTTAGGGTTTTAGTGGGAGGAAAGACTGTACGGGCCGGATATTAAACCTCACAGTCGCAACTCTGCAAGAACCACTGCAACAACATCTATATACGCTTTCCTATTTTTGATACAAGTTAGCTTGCATCCTCAATCGCAAAAGGAGACTCAAACATGAAACGCTTTGTATTGGCTATCGCTCTCTCGGGGTTATTGTCTGTGACCGTTCTGGCGGGTGAAGTACCGATCAATGGAGCGCCCGCGCCCGCGCCCGCGCCGCCACAGCCAACAACAACGGCTCAGTCTGCCAGTGTGAGCACGGTATTAACTAACGTGGTACTCACGATCTTTACGCTGATAGGTCGTTAAAACAGGATCGCTCTCAAGTGAGTCTCGCTGTCATTCGGCGGCAAGGGTGAAGTGTGCGCGGTGATGGGTCTATATGCAGCTTTGCTTGCATTGAATCACGATCAGGCAGGTTTCGACAGTGGTTGCGACGTGCGATAACTGACAGATATAAAGCCGCACATTGCCAAAGGTCTGTACGTGACAGAGCTTGGCAAAGCCCGCGCACAATCGCCCAGAGTGGGCGGCACGAGGCGTCGCATCGGTGAGAGGGTAGGCGATGCCTCAAACTAGGGCGCTACGTGATAGGTGGGTATCCGTAGCGCCCTATTTACTCACATGGGCCACGCACGAAACAGACCAGATCGATTAGCAGAGAAGCTGTTACAGATTCGTGAGGCGCTTGGCTTGTCTCAACGGGGCATGGCAGAGCGGCTTGCAGAGCGGGCGGGAGTCAAAATCACTTCCAAAAACATCTCGAAGTATGAACGTGACAGAAGCGTTCCGTTTATTGAAGTTGTACTTGCCTATGCTCGCCTTGCGAATGTCGAGATGAATAAGATCGTAGACGATGATCTGGAGTTGAATCTTTGAAACGGCATACAATTCGCACTGAGAAACGTCACACGCTCACCGCACCACCGGATGAAATGTGCCAACAGTTTAAGGATCGGATTATCTGCGGACGTTGCGGTAACAGTGATTGGACCAAGTTCACGTACATGTTGCCTCTGGATGGTCGGGTATTGGTTCAATGTTCACACTGTGGTCTGACGTTTTTTAAGTCAAAGGAGCCGCCGGAAGTTGTAAATACGATAACCGATAGGTCGGTTTTCAGTAACAATGATTAGTGAAGCGTTTGCCGCTCTCACTACTCCGATTACAGTACCGCAATCGACAGCTCGCCCGCCTCGGGGGTACGGTGAAGGCGGACGACGAGCGAGAGTCTTTTCATTCTTGCGACAACCCGCATCTGTGCGGTTCAATGCCAGTAGGGGATGGAACCTTGGCGGGAACTGCAAAGCGCGTACAATACGTGTACATCGAAGAAACGGGAATAGACCAAACCATCCCGTTATCCTAAACGATCGGTGAATTCTCACTTGAACGCAACACACCGCTGCGAAAAAACGGTGGAGATTTGGACGCTATGAGTCACACGTTGGAGCGGTCTAAACTGACACGCGAAGAAGTAAAAGAAAAACAAGACGCGGAGCGCCGACAGTGCTTACAAAAAGTTCTTGATTCAACAGCACCAAAGAAGCTCATAGTTGCGGGGGCGGGTACCGGTAAGACTTACACCTTCCGGGAGATTCTCAAACTATCGACCGGTGGTAAGAACTTGGTAATGACCTTCATTCGGAAGCTCGTGGCCGATATGGAAGCGGCCTTCGGCACAATCGCCGAGGTTAAGACGTTACACAAATTTTGCAAGAAGGTGCTACACGAACGAAATGGACGCGTGGAGTTGGTCCCGTATCTAACGAAAATCATCGAAAGCGACGCAGGTTTGTTAGGCATCACATTGACTAATTTTGACGAAAAGATTCGTACTTTGGAGGAAGGGAGCGCTGAGGTTAAATTTTACTTAGAACGTGGTGATTATTATGAGGTGGTGGGCTTCGACGATTCCGTTTACAGGCTCTACCGCGAACTAAAGGCTAATCCGAGTAGCGTACCTTCTTTTGACCAAATTCTCATCGACGAGTTCCAGGACTTCAATCCTCTGGAAGTTGCCTTCCTTGACGAACTGGCAACAAAAGGAAACATCTTAATTGTGGGCGATGATGATCAGGCGGTATATGATGGTCGTTCGGCGTCCTCATCATTCTTGAGAGACCTTTATCGGGCGGATAGTTTCGAGGTCTTCCAACTGCCTTTTTGCAGTCGGTGTCCTGAGGTAATCGTAGATACCATAAATGCGTTTATAGAACGCGCTCAGACCAACGGACACTTCAAAGACCGAATTCCAAAGCGTTACGAGTGCTTTTTGAATGATAAGGAGGCTGACAGCCTTAAATATCCTAAAATGGTCGTTGTACAATGCACGACCGCTAGAGTTGTCGCACGATACATTCAAAACGAGATAACCAAGATCGATCCGGCTGAGATAGAAGAGTCGCATAGAGAATCCTATCCCACAGTTCTTATCGTCGGCGCTCGGCAGTATCTACGCGAGATCGAAAAGGAGCTCAGCAAAACGTGCAAGCAGATTGCGTACTCACCAAGCGCGGAAAATGACTATAGCGTGATCGACGGTTATAGCCTGCTGCTCACAAACCGAAGGTCAAACTTAGCATGGAGAATCCTCGCTGAACTGTTCTTAGACGTGAACCTGGTCAAAGACGCAATGGTGAAGTCAACTGGTGGAACCGCGTTTGTGGATCTGCTTGACAAGCATTTTGTCGAGCGACACATTCACGGACTGGACTTGCTAATCGCAATTCGCGAGGGCCACGAGCTTACCAAATCGCAACACTCGCAGTTGAGTGAGATTCTGAGTCCTTACGCGACAGAGGTTCTTGCTGCCTTTGCGCCGCCAGCAATAACAGAGAAAGTGGAAACCGATACGGCCCTTCCGACGGTCCTTCTAACGTCGTTGAAGGGTTCAAAAGGACTTTCGGCAGGCCACGTTTTTATCGTGGGTGCTAACAATGGTTCACTGCCGCGAGATCAACGTGATATTGAAGATGTCGAAATCTCGCAGTTCATCGTGGCTATGTCTCGCACTAGGAAACAGTGCCATATCGTTTCGAACCGATGGCTAATCGCCCCTTTCGACAAAAAGGGGAAGTCATTGCAAGCCAACTCACGGTCTAAGTTCTTATCATGGATTCCGGTTGAATTGATCGAGAACCGGGGAACGATAAAGGCGAGCGACCTTAAGACGTGAGAAGTACGGACACACCGCGGTCTAACGATAATCATGGCTATCAACACCGAACTCGATCCCTTTCGCGTAATCCTCGGAGTTGTCGCGACGCGAAATAATAGCGATCTGTTCCTTGACGTTGCTCATGCGAGCGGTCTTCGTTTTGATCCGGCGTTATCAGGCGGCGACGCGTATTCGCATACCACTCGACTTCGAGCGCTTATCCCCCGCGTGATTTCCGCTTACGATGAGTTGACGGAACCCGCAAACCAACTCGGCGCAGCGAACGCGCTTATCGCCGCAGTAAAAAAACGCGAGGATCTCCTGAATGAAATTAGTGATGCTCTTCGGCGTGTGGGCTGGGATATTAGCGATGAGGAACTTATTGTTTCGGATCCCGACCTCCGAGAAATGTTTTTTCCAAAAGGATCACGTTGGGATGCTTATGTAGTGCTTCGCAGTCTCTTTACCGAGGCGTCGAAGGAACTGGTAATCGTTGATGGCTATTGTGACAACACAGTGTTCGAACTGCTCGCAGCTCGTGGCCAACAACCCCTGACCGTTCGGATACTTTGTTGCAAATCAGCGACCTCTCTCGCTGGGGAGGCTAAGACTTTCATCGCCCAGTTCAGCGGCTGGACAATTCACATTCGCAAGGCTCGGGATTTTCACGACCGATTTGTTGTTATTGACGGAAAGTCATGTGTTCACGTGGGTGCTTCAATCAATGGAGCCGGTAAGACCGCGTTTATGATCAGTCGCGTAGAAGATCCAAATAATCGCGACGCGCTGCTGAAACAGATAGAGTCGTCATGGTCTGCGGGAACAACCGTGTCTTAACGGCGCGAACGACAAGCTCGTTAGACCGGAGAGGCAGCGTGCTTCGCAACATGAATGTGCAGCAAAGGGTGAATGAATTCACCACCCGCTCAACTCTGAGATGAGGATCTCTTTAACTTTAGTCGGCGCGAAACTCATAAAACATAAGGATTACTCGCCATGAACGCATCGCGGAAGAACGGGTTTGTACTGGCTTGCATAGTCGTTACTTCATTCGTATTGGCGACGGCACAGCAGAGTAGCAGTACCCCGACACTCACAAATGAGTCGATTTTAGAACTATTTGAGGCGGGTTTTTCCGCTGAAACAATAATCAAAACCATCAAACGATCAAGGTGCCAGTTCGACACTACTCCAACCGAACTGGCGAAGCTAAGGTCACGCTCCGTTCCAGCATCGGTCGTTAAAGCAATGATTGATACGCCTTGTGGATCACCTACAGGTCGAACGGACAGCGACGAACTGAAGTCGATTTCAGTTCAGGTTGCTGAAGGAACTTTCGTTTTTCAAAAATTGAAAATGAATGACTCGTATACACAGATAGTCGGCGAAGTAGTGAACAATACAGGTAAGAATTGGATCGGTCTTGATTTCAACGTTATTGGAGTGGAGGCAAATGGGCGCCGAGTTGAGAATACCTATGACGTTCTAAACGACATTCATGTGTCTAGCCTCGATGCCGGCGAAACGAAACAAATTTCTGCATCGCTACGTGGGTTCGATCAGCATTTACCAGCTCGTGTGGAGATTAAGTTCAGGGATGGAGAATACCTTGCCGAGTACACGTTTGCCATGCTCAAACCTAGGCCCTCAGATCGACTGATGTACGAGGATGCGTTTGTTCAGATTACATTCACTATCAGTAAACGGCAAATAGCGTTCTTGTTGCGTAATAAGACTGACAATCCTATCTCGATCGATTGGAACCAAGTTTCATATATTGATCTCAGTGGCGGCTCACATAAAGTAATGCACGAAGGAGTTAAGTACATAACGAGATCGGAATCTCAACCTCCCTCCATCATTCCACCTACCGCTAATCTCAAAGACATTGTTTTTCCTATCGACTACGTCTCATATTCAAGTAGCAGGTATTCAAGTGGTTGGAGAGAAGAACCGCTTTTCCCTGAAGGCCCAGCGGCTGCTAAATACAAGGGTGGAACATTCAGCGTTTTTATGCCATTGGTCGTAAACGGTTCTGCCAAAAACTATCTATTTGGTTTCAAGATCGTAAATGTTGAAATGTAGTCGTTTATGTGGAAGGAAACGAGGGGCTAATACCCTTCCCGATTTATCTAGATCAAGATACATATCGTTCGGCGGATTCTGACAAAATCGTGGCCATTGACGCAACAACAGTAATTGCGGCGGTCGGCGTGCTCGGCGGACTAACGGGTGGCGGTGTTGCCTTGTTCAATAGTAGGAAGGCAGTGCGGTGGAAACGTGCTGAGCTAGCGAGCAATTTCCTTAAGGACTTCAACAATAGTCCCGAACTGGTTTTTGCTGGTCGGTGTCTCGATTGGAACGGCGGTAAACTTGTTCTACCGGAAAACCTCCGACCTTACATGCCCAACGGTGAACCATTCATTCAGCATGATCGCAGTGTCTTTGCCCAAGCATTGCGGCCAGACCTACAGATCCATGAAATGGAGGACGACCCGCGCATTCAAATCTACAGAACGTCGATGGATTCGTTTCTTTCATGGTTATCGCTAGTTGCGAGCGCGCTCGATCGCAAACTCTTTGTCGTGGCTGACCTCCAAGACGTTGGTTACTGGGCCGCGAAAATCCAGAGCGAGGTCGCGGTGCATGGGTTCATCGTGGCGTACGGGTACGGCGAAAATATTGAAAAACTGATTCGCTTCTATCGAAGAGGCAAATCACCGTACACGAATTGGATATTCCCAACCAATGACTGATGCCGCCGAACAAAATGTTGGACGCGAGCGGCCGAAGCGTGTCGCAACGTTGGTTCATCGGTGCCGCTTGATTGGATTCGCGCCGCGGCGTCAACTCAACGGTTGGGCGGCTCCATTTTCTCGCACGGCGAGTTAGAAATAAATTGATGACATGATTGTCGACGCAAAGCACCAAGAAGAGGACCGATCACCTCAGGAGTCACACAAGGGCCGATGGCTTGGCTACTTCGCCCTTGCAGCCATTTTTATTTTCGCTCTTGCAGCGGTGATCTTGTCGCCCGCCGCTAATCGGGCTGATGTTCTGCTTCGTCTTCTCACAATCGCTGCCTCGTGGCCTGTAGTCGCCGGTGTCATCCTGATCGCATTCTTTATTACGTTTCAGACCGGGATATCCAGTTATATGAAGTTCGCGAAGGTAAAGTACGGTGAATTGGAGGTTTCAGCAGAACAACCACAAACACCTAAGGAAGCGCTCGGCGCAGTCGCGATAGAAGCCAAGATGATTTCCGGTTCAGCGCAGGATGAGCACGTTACGTCCGTCGCTCCGGATCATTCCGATATTAAAGCGTGGCTCAGCGCCGAACTCGAAAGACGTGAATTGGAAGCCACTTCCTGGAAGAAAGTCTTTCTTGATCAATTTTTGGTAGAGGGCGCGAAGGGCGCTTTGGTATGGTTTTATAATTTCACTGCCGTCCCTGAGGGCTTTTACGATGCAAGGCTGGAGCGGTTTATTCCAGATCCACAAAAACGAGCGCGTATCCTTCAAACACTGCTTGAGCTTCGCCTAGTTCGTCGGAGCGGCGACCTTCTTTCAATTACTGAGGAGGGCATAAAGTATCGTGAACACATCTACTCTTCGGCAGCCGCCGCGGACCAACCGGTGCGCCACCCGTTTGTATCGCGAGAGGACGTAGAACAGTACGGGAGATTGAACATTCACGGTGGCGATGGCGAAGCGAAAGATGATACATGTCGCCATCACCATTAGGACGCGAAGGTCGGATCTGAATCAATCCAACGTCGGAATGTAACCTGATTACGCGCGCTCGAATCGTCAGTGCCGGCCAACACGTCGTGGGAACCGAAGGGCGGAAGCGCCTCTCGCACCTTGTTTGGAGCGGCGAAGGTGCTGTGATTTTGTGCCGCTGCGTCAACGGAGACTTCAGGTCTTATGAGTAGCACGTCCGTTAGTACTTTGCATTCATCAATCTCAGAAAAAGGTTCGTAAAATCTGTCCATGGATTCCTTTATGCGATTCTTGATCATACCGATCGTCCTCTTCGCTTCTTCTGTAAGGGTTTGGTCCAACCCTCTTCAACAAACATGCGCGATGGGGATCGATAAAGCACCTGTGGTTCGCGGAGTCAAGTTGGGAATGACTTTGTCGGAAGTTAAGAGTCTTTATCCCAGCGCTTCAGAACCTACGGAGCGCGATGAGGTAGGAATATCAGGCATCCTAATTCGAGGCGGTGATGAAAAACTAGAAGGAATTGATTCCCTGTTCTTACATTTTTTCCGGGCTAGAGTTTATTACATTAGTGCCAGGTATGATCAGAACTATTCGGACGAGGTGGCAGGACTAACCGCGCCAATAGGTATACCGACGAAGGAATACGCGAGAACAGAATGCCAGGGGTTTACCGTAAGTGTGTTCCGTACATCAGATAATAAGAGCGTCCACCTTGATCTCACTGATAACTTCGCTCAAACGAAAATAATTGCACTACAAAACGAGCTTAAAGAAAATTCAGCAGATTGTCAGAAACCACCTGAAATACGAGGCATAAAACTGGGGATGACTACAGCCCAGTTTCAGCGGCTTTATCCGAAGGCGCAGGTGGTCAGAAAACGTAGTGATGTTGGTGAGGTGGTTTTCCGCTCCATAAATTCGGGGGACCCGAATCTGAAAGGCATCGTCAGCTTGTTGGGTTACTTTCTTGACGGTCAACTGTACTTCTTAGTCGTTGATTACGACGATCGCATAAAGTGGACGGGCATCGATCAATTTGTAGAACGCTTCAGTGAGCCCTTAGGACTCCGAAAGAAATGGGACGGCTATTTTGATGATCGAACCCTGCGGTGCCATAGTTTTATTGTGAAGGCAGAAATGTCCACGGGTAGGCCTCGGATCACCATTCAAGACAGAAACACCGTTTCAAAGCTCAACAAACGTGAAGAGCAATTAAAGTCGCCCGCCAACTTTCGTCCTTGACACATGCGGAAATAATCTCATCTCATCCACTCAGGGCGCTCGGCGCTCATTGTTACTCCGACCACAGTGCCACAATCTACACGCTCGCCGGCTTGCGGCGTCTGAGCGATGATTGTTCCAGGTTCAAGCAGGAGATCGCTCCGATTCGCCAGAACACGGATGTTGATGCTCGCATTGCGCAATTTCAATTCCGCTGTCTTGTAGTTCAACCCTACAACGACGGGAACCGTTGTTTGTGGAGGTCGTGAGAGTCGTTCGCGCCTAACATCTAACGCAAGTAGTGATAGGGAGATTGCTGGCAGCACTATGAAATAGCCGACAGCAATCGCAGTAAGGGTAGCTATGAGCAATCGCTGTTTGCCGCGTATGCAATAGCCGATAAGAAGTCCTAGTATGAATCTCATTGCAAGTTCTCCTGTTTGCACACGAATAGAAACCAGAAGCACTTTGCCGCTACAGGTTTTCGTGGAATAGCTGTTTACGCTTGTGAGGGAAAATGAGTCGGTCTTGAATGGAAAGAGACGCTTAACGCGGGTCCATTAAGGGTCCAATAACGAGTCCTTAGAGTACCGCTGACTACTCTACGGTGCTATCCATGCCGCAGGTTTCCATTGAATTCGTGTAAATCGCTTCTCTTTCACGGCGGCGACATGGCCCAATATCGCTTACTGCGTTTGCTGTGGTCGCACCCAATAAACCGATTCTCTCGCTAGATTACTAAGCCCCAGGAGTATTTCCTTATGAGCCAAGGAAAGCATGATCTGAAACAATTTGCGGAAGGCTACCTGCAAATCATTAGAATTACTTTTCATAGTAAAGATGATTTATATCTGCTGCAAAATATGTTAGATACGAACGACTTCTTTTCTATACCCAAGATTACAAGATCAGAGTTATACCGCACGCAAGAAGCGCTAAAAGTAATTGAGGGATTGGTTGTTGATGAAAAAGAAAGGAGACAGCTAAATCGAGAAATAAGCAAAGCGCTGAAAGGAGAGATTTCCCGAATGAAGAAAGCACATCGTGAAAGCGACAAGATTCGAAAAGAACAAGCCACCTTGCCGCCTTCCCACGAATCAATTTTGCAAACCATGGTTGAGCAATTAGAAGGTCTTGACGAGCGCCAGCTTGAGGCGGGATTAGGTGTGATTCTCAAAGATACTCTTCAATATCTATTCACCGCTCCTCGGTCTGATGATGTGCTCTTCCGAGAGCTTGTGAATGATGTTATTGCAGAGGAGCAAAAAGCAAAGACATTGCCTCAACATCGGCTCATTTATGTAGACCCTAACGACCCCGTTCCCACCGGGATTGTTGCCTCAGTAGTGAAAGGTGAGCGTGATCTGAGTAGGCTTCGGAGTCCAGAGATTCAGCACCTCGGTGAACACCCAAAAGCGGCCATTCATGAACACCGCAAAACCGGCCATAGAGAAGTAGTCGCGCAGGGACGTTGACGTCGCCCGCGAGGCAAGTAGCCTCCGGCGCCATGAGCAACGTATTGAGCGACGATAAACGACAACAAATAATCGCCTTAGGTCGGCTCGGCTGGTCCTTACGACGCATTGAGCAAGCCACCGGTGTGCGCCGGGAGACGGCCAGCGCCTATCTAAAGGCCGCCGGCATCAGTGTGCGACGTCCCGGTAAGCGGGGACGCGGGGCAAAACCGGCCATAGAGGTGTTCACCGACTCTGAGCTGGGAAAAGCGGTCAATCCTCCAGATAATCAGTCTGAAGTTTCAAAACCGGCCATAGAGGTGTTCACCGACTCTGGTGGCGCTAAAGCGGCCACTACGCCCACCGCCAACACCAACAAAGCGCTGACCCTGAGCAGTTGCGAGCCCTATCGCGAGTTCATTCAGCAGTCATTAGCACGTGGCCGCAATGCCATGGCCATTTGGCAAGACCTGGTGACTGATTATGGCTTTGCGCACAGCTATCAAAGCGTTAGACGATTCGTTAACAAACTCTACCCGCCCGAGTTGCAGCCCTCAGCGCGGGCCGTGATCGTTACCGCACCCGGTGAGGAAGCCCAGGTGGATTACGGTACTGGCCCCTGGGTGCGCGATCCAGAAAGCGGCAAGTATCGGCGTACCCGACTGTTTGTGATGACCCTGGGTTACAGTCGCAAGTGCGTACGCCTGTTGGTGTTTCGTTCCAGCGTTCGGGTCTGGGCCGAACTCCATGAAAAAGCGTTTCGCCGCCTTGGTGGCAGTGTGCGCGTGGTGGTGCTCGACAATCTGAAAGAAGGCGTGCTGAAGCCGGATATTTACGATCCCACACTCAACCCACTCTATCGTGATGTGTTGGCCCATTATGGCGTAGTCGCCTTGCCGTGTCGCGTCAATGATCCGGATCGCAAAGGGAAAGTTGAAGCTGGAGTGGGCCACGCCAAGAAGACGCCACTCAAAGGGCAACGCTTCGAGAGTCTGGAAACGGCTCAGGCTTATCTCGATCACTGGGAAACACGTTGGGCTGACACGCGTATTCACGGTACTACCAAACGACAAGTGACGGTGATGTTTGCTGAAGAGCGACCGCACTTGTTGCCACTGCCACTCGAACCCTTCCGCTTTTATGAATATGGGCAACGCGTAGTGAACCTTGACGGCTGTGTGGAAGTAGCAGCTGCTTACTACAGTGCCCCGCCGGGCTGGATCGGCCGCCGCGTGCCGGTGCAATGGGACGGACTATATGTGCGCTTGCTGCATCCACAAACGGGCCAACTATTACGCGAACACCTGCGCCAGAAACGCGGTTGGCATCGCATTCAGGAAGAGGATCGCTCACCACGGACCCCACCTTCCACCTTGCAGTTACTCACTCGCGCCAGCCACGCCGGCAGTAGCATCGGCAAGTTGTGTCAGGCGATTCATCAACGACAAGGCCAGGTTGGCGTGCGGCGCATCCTCGGGGTGCTGGCGTTAGCAAAGCGGTTTGGCCCAGCAGTGGTTGAAGAAGCTTGTGCGGCCGCACTCGAACTGGGCGTGCATGAGTATCACTTTGTGCGTCGTTATCTCGAGCGGCAGCCCGCGTTACCACTGACGCTACAGCAAGTCGATCCCCTGATTCGCGAACTGCAGCAGTATCGCGATGTCATTCAGCTAAGACTAAAGGAGTCGGAACCCACATGAATCTGATCGAGTTGAACCAGGCTTTACGACAACTGCGGCTTGGTGGCATGGCCGCCGTGCTTGAAACTCGTTTGCATCAGGCCCAGGCTGAAGCCATGGCGCCTATTGATCTTCTCTCCTGTCTGGTGACGGATGAACTTACCCGGCGTGGTGATCGCTTACTGGAACGGCGGCGCAAACAGGCCGGCTTTCGTGAACCACTTAAGACACTCGACAACTTCGACTTCAACTTCAACAAAAAGATGAATCGCAGTCTGATCTTCGAACTCGCTACCGCCAACTTTATCGGACGCCGTGAAGATGCTCTGTTTCTAGGACCCGCTGGTTCAGGCAAGAGTCATATTGCGCAAGCCATCGGCCAGGCAGCCATTCAGCAAGGCTATCGCGTGCTCTATCGAGAGACGTATATGCTGTTGGATGAACTGGCTGAAGCAACCATTGACGGCACGCGCAAGGAGTTCATTGAATCAGTGGTCGCCTGGCCCCTTCTGATCATCGACGATCTCGGCATGCGTAAGTTGCCACTGACAGCGGCTGAGGATCTGTTGGAGATCATCATGCGTCGTTACGAGCGCGCCAGCACCCTGGTCACCTCCAATCGCCCAGTGGAGGATTGGGGCAAACTGTTGGGCGATGCGGCCGCAGTCGGTGCGATGCTCGATCGCCTGCTGCATCACGGGCATGTGCTCAAGTTTGGTCCACGCAGTTGGCGTACGAAGACAGAGCTCGCGCCGGCGTAGGTTGTGGAAACTGCCGCGCCGTGGAAACCGTGGAAAACGAACCGCATGTTTTCCACCGTTCCCACCGCGCTTGGAAAACTCGGCAAACTACGCCGAGTTTCCCACAGTTCCCACAACCTCTACGGCTGGATAGTTTGATTAGGCAGGAAAGACAAAAACAAAAACGCTGGCGGGCTGAAATCTTATGGACAAGCTGCTAACGAAAGCGTAAAAACCACTCGTCCCGGCCGACTCTCATGGCCGGTTTTGAAGTGTTCATGAATGGCCGGTTTTCAGGTGTTCACCGAGGTCAGCATGAATGGACAATTTATCCTGCTCGAAAGTTCCTCAAGAAATTTAATGCGAAGCTTAAGAAAAATATCTGTGGGAGAAATGGAGTATATGGGCAATTTAAGAAAAACATGCTAGGTCAAGCAGATTTGCCAACAGCAATAGCAGCAACCATTGTTACTGGGCACTTTTCTCCAGAATCAGTTTGGTTTCCGCTCGCAGCGTATGTGGGGGTTCTTATCGTAAAGTCAGGCTTAGATACTTATTGCGAGAAGAAATCGAAATCACGAATCGATACTAAGCGGGCTACCTAAGAACCGCGCGCGTACAATACGCGTACATCGAGGAGCCTAAAATAGACCAAACGAGCCTACATCAGCCTAGAGTGCCGGTGACGTAAGCTCGTTATAGTCAACAAGATCCGTTGATTTCAAACCACTTCCGCGATTCGGTAGGCGGCCCTGAAAAGGCCGGCGTCGGCGGTTCGATTCCGTCCCTGGCCACCAATAATTCAACAACTAGCGACATTGACGTGGTGAGCTGCTATGGCGATTCTGTTTTTTGCCATGTGGTATCGCTTTGATGGTTTGACTTACAAGTATCGCCGAAAGGCCGGAGAAGCGCTCAAGAGAGAGGCACCTAAGGAATCCGGTGCCTGGGTATCCGCAAAGCGCCGACTATTGGCGCTCGAGCGTTTAGTCGCTATCTGGGTAATCCTGCGCGAGATTCGCCGGCGTCAAATTTCCGGGCTTCGTTTTATTCTGATGTCGGTGATTTATTTGGAGCGCACCGCTAGTTTTGCTCCTCGACTATTAGGATAGTTGATCACGTAGCGTTGGACGGCGCCTCTAACGATTTTCACGCTGATGAAGGCGCTCCGCGAAGGCTCGCCCGAGCGCAGGCCAATATCTAGCTCAGACGTTATGCTGGCCTTTTTGTAAGGAGGTTTAGACATTGAAAAGATATTTTTCACTAACTTTCTTCTTTTGTTTTTTCTTGTGGGGCGCGCGTGGTGATTGTCTGGCGCAATCGCCGCATGAAGGTTTTATTACCGCGTCGGACGGCACGCGCTTGCCCCAATTCGAACGTCCTGAGATATTTTTCAAAGCAGTCGAAACTTTTTTGCAAGGCGACTTTCCGCCTGACGCAAAGAAGATTCCAACTTCTACGAACAAGAGTTGAAATTTATGGCGGCGGCAGGTGGGGCAGCGGTGGCAGCCGCAATCGCTAACGCAATCAAGGCCAGCGCGTGGTGGTGCAAGTTACCCCGCCCGACTTCCACACTATACTCAGTAAGATTGAGAAGCCGCTGGTCCTATACGCCAAAGGCGGTTTCTTCTTAACCAATTATCAATATCCAGGCGGCTACAAAGGGTTTTGCGTTTTTCACCAGATCTTCTGAACCGATCCTGCTGCCGACCGGGGGTCGAAACAATAGCTGCGAAGAAGGGCGCTCCCTGGACCACGGATGCGGAATTCGAGGCCATCACGGTGTACTTTCACTGATCGCATTGCGTACGAGTAATAGTCGGATCTGTAATTTTCTACGACGCTCTAAACCTAATGGCATTTCTCCAGTCTTATGAATGCTACTGTTGCAGTCATCGACCAATAATGCTGCTTTTAATCGGCAGGTATGAAGGAGGAGAAAATGAAAACTAAACTGATTACAAAATTCATAGTATTGTTTTTTGTTACTGGATTAATGTTCAGCGGTGCAAGCTCCACGCACGCGCAGTCTAATCCGTCATCACAAAATCTCAGCGTCAGCAAGTACGGAACTTTGTTGGATATCTTCAATGCAAAGGGCGAAAGTCGGTTTGGCAAGCTTAACGGTGACGGGTTCCTGATCAGCTATCAGCTTAAAGGGAAGACTATCTCCGTCTCTGCAATTGGAGACGAGGCGACGGGATTAGTCGCTGGAAACGTTAAGACTGATGGACGATCCGCAACTGTGACCACTACTACAAGCGATCAGGCATTGGAGATCACGACCTATTTCCGTCTGAATGAAGAAACGAAGAGGCTGACCATTCAGCGGAACTTCAAAAACATCTCGAAGGAACAAGTGGTTGTACTAACCGTGCAAGAGTATCTTTCTCCGGCGCTTGTGATCAGCGGTCAACTCAGTAGTGAACCAAGCGGTGACAAACTAATCGGGTTGATAAAGAATCAACTGGAACCGACGATAAATCTAGGGGATTGTAAGCCGGCAGAGTGCCCCAAAACGCCGCCTCCATGTCCTATCCCGTGTCCAAACAAATTGAACTTCGACATGGCGCAAATGACTATCAGGGCTAATCCCGCGGGTGACAAGCCGGAGACGATCATACTTCCCTGGAACGGTAGTGTCAGTATGGAACCATCAGGGATCAAGACTAAATTGCCAAGCGTCGAGGTCTCCATAGTCTCCTATATAGACGTTCCGCTCTGAAGTGAGATAGGCTGAGCGAGAGCAGATAGTTCACGCCCATTCAGAAGGTGCTCAGCCGTGTGGCATTCCGCGCTTAATCGATCATGGTTGCTGCTGTTTTTTTGCCTTCTCTTTTTACGCGTCTCACTCGCTCAAACAAACTCCGGAGCGCCATCGCCAAACAATCAGTATCGTCAGATATTGCGGTTGATGGCGCAACGGAACTACGAACAGGCGGTCGCGGATAGCAAAGTTCTTATCGAGCGGTTGCCGAACTATCACAATTTTTATTTTGGGCTGGCTTTGGCCTCGAGCGAAGCAGGTCAGTCGGAATCAACACGCGGGTGGCTCGAATCGCTGCTGGCGCGCACGCCACCACAAACAATGGCTCACCTGGGACTCGCACTCGTCCGGCAATTCCAAGGGGATTACGCCGGAGCTGTGGAGAACTACCAAAAGTATCTGCGTGGGATCCCGGAAGATGATCGCGTAGCAGAGCTGTTAGCCATTACCTATGCTATTCAGAAAAAAGGCTCGGAGGGTGAAACCTATTTCAAGGCGCTGCTCGCTTCACAACCCGATAGCGTGGCCGGCCATCTGGGACTGGGAGTCCTTTACGCGCGACTGGACCGGCGCACTGACGCGCTTGTAGAACTTGATCGAGTTATCAGTCTGCAGCCCCAAAACCTCGTTGCTTACTCTTACAAAGGAAACGTTTTGGCGAGGGATGGCCGTTATCTGCAAGCGATCGAGCCACTACAAACCTGCCTGAATCTCCTGCAAGCTGACCCGAACGATTTGAGGGAGCCGATAGTGCTGAATCAAGCTGGTGACGCGTACCGGCAACTGGGTAACTACCAGCAAGCCGCACAGATCTTTGAGAGGGCTATCGCGCTGGCGCAAGCCTCTGACGATCTGCGAAGCGAAGAGACTGCACTGGTGCAACTTGCCTCGGTGCATTACCGCCAGAACAATTATCTTCAGGCCATGGAGTATTCGCGTCGTGGGCTGGAGGTATCGGAGGCAATCACGTTACGCAAGACCAAGCTCGATACCTATCCGCAGCGTCATATCGGCGGAATCGCCGACGTGTATTACGGACTGGGAGATCTGGCAACAGCAGAACAGACTTATCTCAAGGCACTTGCGCTTTCAATCGAGGCCAAAGATCAATTCAACCAATCCAGTGTGCTTGGCGGTCTTGGAGATGTATATATCGAGCAGGGCAAGTTGTCGCAGGCAATCTCAATACAAGAGCAGGCGCTGGCGCTTGGCGAAAAAGGTAAAAACGTGCCGAATCAACTCGGCCCCTTGAACAGTTTGTCCGCGCTTTATCGACAAATGGGTGATGCGCAAAAGTCACTAGCATACGTGCAACGCGCGCTGAAACTGCTGGAAGGCCGCACCAATCCGGTTTGGGAAGCCGAGTCGTTCAACAACCTCGGCCTCTTGCATCTCAAGTTCAGCGAGTTCGCGAAGGCGAAGTCAGCTTTTGAAAAAACGTTGGCAATCGATCAGAGGACGACAACACCAAACATCGTCTGGCGGGCGCATTCCGGTTTAGCTGATACCTACTCACAACTGGGTGAGCTCGACCAGGCTGGCGAACATTACCAAAGGGCCATCGAGACGATCGAAAGGGTGCGCGCCAAACTCGGCGGCGAAGAAGAGAAGGCGGGGTTCTTTCAAGATAAAGTTGAGGTTTACAAAAAACTGATCGCGCTTCTACTCAACCCGCGCCTGAAGAACACAAACTCGCAGAACGCCGCAGAAGCTTTCCGTTACTCCGAACGTGCCCGCGCTCGTGCATTTCTCGATCTCCTGACGGAAGCCAGAGTCGATGTAGAACAAAAAACCGCTCCCGACTTAACAAAACGCCGGCTCGATTTGCAGCAGCGCATCTCGCAATTGACCACTCAATTGATCAAGGAGCGTTCACAGGAATCTAATAAGCAGGACAAAACAAAGATCGCGGAATTGGAAAAGGGATTGAGCCGGGCCGATACTGAGTTGGCGGACTGGTTGCGCGAACTGCGCCGATACAACCCGCGCTACGCCGCATTGAAGTATCCTGAACCGATCGCGCTCGCGGCAGCGCAGCGGATGCTGGACGACCAGACAACACTACTAAGCTATTCGCTTGGTGAAACACAATCGTTTCTATTCGCCCTGACGCGGAACGATTTTCAAGTGAAACGTCTGCCGTCCGAAGCAACCCTGCGCGAGAGTGTGCACAAGTTTTTGGCGGCGATTACTGACAAGAACAAGCCTGATCCCGTGGAATATCGTCGCCAGGCAGTGCGACTGTCGCAGCAGTTGCTACAGCCGGTTGGCGGGATGCTTACGGGCAAAAAGCTAGTGATCGTGCTCGACGGAGCTCTGCACCGTTTACCATTTGAGGCTCTGTTGTTCCCGGGAACGACGGTGCAAGGCGATTTGCGACGGCTTCCCTATTTGATCAGGCGCTTTGCTATCAGCTATGCGCCGTCGGCGAGCGTGTTGGCGCAGTTACAAAACGAACAGCGACCAACGGCACCTAAGAAATTCATCGCGTTCGGTGACCCTGTTTATGAACAACGAGCAGAAGGTTTGATCGTTTCCACCTTGCGAACCGCGGGCGCAACGCGACTCAACTTTCAGACGCTGCCGCACAGTCGTGAGGAAATAGCCGGTATTGCCAAACTATTTGCCGACAACGATCGCGAACTCTTTTTCAGAGAAGAGGCGTCTGAGGAGAACGTTAAAGCTCCGGAAAGATTGCAGCATTACCAGATGGTCCATTTCTCAACGCATGGTTACGTCAATGAAGTGCGACCACGGTTTTCAGGACTCGTACTCTCGCTGCCACAATCAGGGGCAAATTCAGCATCGGAAGATGGGCTGCTGTCGGCTTACGAGATTTTCAACTTGAAGCTGAATGCGGAACTGGTCGTGCTCTCAGCCTGCGAGACCGGATTAGGCAAAGAGGTAAAAGGCGAAGGGTTGATGAGTTTGACACGTGCGTTCATGTATGCGGGCACGCCGTCGGTTGTGGTCAGCTTGTGGAATGTTAACGACGAGAGCGCGGCTGATCTGATGATTCGTTTTTATCGCAATTTGAAAACAGGAATGAATAAAGGGGAGGCACTGCGACAGGCGCAGTTGGAAACGATTCGGGACAACGGTTTTCCGTTTTTCTGGGCGCCGTTTGTACTGGTAGGAATTAATTAGCCGCTGATTTCACGGATAAATTGCTCCATCAGCGAGCTGCTGTCACTGATACGCCGTACTCGCCAAGTGGCTTTCTTTCTTTTCCTCCGAACAATCGCAGTTTGTACCTGCCAGCGTCAAACGCCCTTCGGTTGATTCGCAAGACCAACGCGCCATCGTCACCACTTGGTCGCACTCCGGAAGTCTTCATCACCACTCTTCCACTCTCGTCGGCTAACTCAATCGCATATTCAGGGAATTCGTAAGGCTTACTGATGAGCAACTTGAGTCGCGCTGCTCTGGTCGCGCCGCTGAAGCGCAATCGCACGTCGCCGTCTGCGCCGCGTTCTGAAGTGAGTATGGCGGTATAAACCGGCACGTCTTCGTGGCCCAACTGAGAGAGCCGAGCCTGAAGTTGATCGCGTTCAGCTTCGGCTGCGAGGCGCTGGTCGCGCTCCTGCTGGAGTTGCTCGCCGCCACTTCGTTCAAGCCGTGTCAGTTGTTGTTCGAGTTCGCGTCGTCGGTCCTCTAACTGCGTAGCGATCTCCTGCGATTGCTGTCGCGACCGCCGTTCGCTGAGTAAACGCCAGGTTTGCCAACCAAGCAGACCGAGAGATATCAGCAAACTTGCTGCTAGCGGAAGCGTGGCGCGAGAGAGAAGCGTCTTATCGCGGAAACGCTGAAAATCGCCGGAGATGACGGTTGCTGTTTCGCTGCTCCGAACGTTCGTCGAAGCATTACCCTGCACTTCTTGCCAAAGGGAACCCCAGGCTGCGTCGGTTTCAGCGACAGTGATCTCTTCTTCGCCATCGCGAGCAGGTTCGAGGAAGTCGCGGGCATTACGAAAGAGCGTGAGGCACTGCTCACATGAAACCAGATGAGTCTTCGCAGCCTCGTGTTCCGCTTCGGACATCTCGTCGCGACAATAGGCGATGACCTGTGCCTCGGTCAGGTGACGATCATCGTTATTGCCCGATGTGCTGTTAGCTGCTCTCATATAAGCGCGAAACTGTTCCCGGTGCGTCATATAACCCCCGAGCTTCAAACGATGATTTCCTCAAAGTAAGAACTCAACTGGGTGCGCAACGCCTTCTGCGCCTGGTGCAAGTGTGCTTTCACAGTATTGACAGAGATACCCATCAACGCGGCAATCTCGGCATACGACATTTCATGGACCACGCGCAATTGAGCACAATGGCGCATTTGTTGTGGCAGATGCACTAAGGCCTCGCGAAGTTTCTCCAGTTTTTCTTTTTCCAATGCCAGAGTGAGCGGATCTGCACCTGGATCGGCGAGCCGCGCGCCGACCGGAAGACGATCGTCGCTTTCGCCTTCCCCCTCCAACGACAGCACCGTGGCCGAGCGTTTCTGCGTGGCACGGCTTTCTATCAGGCTGCACCAAACATTGTGTGCAATCGCAAAGAGCCAGCTTTCAAACTGCTCCTCCTGGCGCAGATCCTTCAATCCCTTGTAGACGGAAACGAAAGTATCTTGGGTGAGATCGCGACAAACTTCTGTATCAAATTCTTTGCGCCGAAAGAATCGCAGGATCTGAGCGTGATGACGATCAAAGAGCCAGCGAAAGTTAGTTTCGACATTTAGCCCCTGCTTAATCTCACGAATTACCTCAACGGGATCTCTGTCAGGGAGGTTCACGTCCGCGAATTATACCAGCGACCGGCGAGCATGGCCCTAACGGCCAAGACTTGAATCTTGTCTGCGGCCGGCTTTGTACAAAAAGTCGTCATCATTGGTATCGAGGGTTCTTGCTCCGGAGGAGCAACATGTTTATAGCCCCGGTTCCTTCGCTACCCCGCTCCGTCAGGAGCGGAATGTAAATTGAGCGCCCACACCACATTGCGCTCCGCTGGAGCGCGATGCATTTAGTGGTGTAAGGCTATAAACATCGTGCTCCTCTGGAGCACTTTGCACAGAGCTACTAAGCCCATAAACCACTTTTTGTGCAAAACCTCTGCGGCCATAGGTCTTCACACAAAAACCTGTCTCAACAGCTAAACCTTTCAGCGGCGATTCCGACTTAAGCCCTGTCTACGGCACTGAGGGCTGAGGAGAGATTGACGATTCTCGAGTTTTATAAGGCCCGGCCATTTACCTAAGCCTCGCTCAACCAAAGGAGCATGAAATGTTAACTACTGTTCAAGTTCAAAAAACTATATCGCCTCGCCACGCATGGCGGTTGCTTGTCGCCGTCTTACTATTCATAGCATTTACCGTTATAGGCAATGCACAAACTATCGTGCCGGGTAATGCCAGCGGCAGAGCACGCTGGGTCAGAACCGGCATTCACGTCGACAACGGAACGTTAATCACTGTCAATGCATCTGGAAGGGTAAACGTTGGGCCTCGAGGGTCATTCGGCCCGGAAGGAACGACAGCCTTTCCAGGGGACAGGGCCCTGAGCTTCCCAACCGATGTGAGCCATTTATATGGTCTCGTAATTCGCCTCACATCCAGCCCAACAGATCCTGAATCTGAGCTCCGCGAGGACTATGCTTACGGTGCCAGCCGTACTATCTGTTTTCGCGCTCCCGGCTGGTTGTGGCTCGCCGTTAATGACAACGTAACCAGCGATAACTCGGGCGAGTTTCGCGTTGACATTGCGTTGAGCTCTTGTACACGGACCGATCCGCGAGTGCGTTTAACTCGCATCCACGTGTCGAGCGACGCCAATATTAACCAGTCAGGTGCGGAAGTTTATGTAAACGAAAGGCGAATGGGAGTGACGGGCCCAGACGGCACGATCGCTTTACCTGAACTGCCGCTGGGCTCTCGGCTCATGGCGCGACTGCAAATCCTGGAAAACCCGACGTACCGCGCAAACCACAGCAGAGGCAGTACGCGCAACTGGAACTACCGGGTTTATCAAACAAGCCAGACAGTAAATGCTGATGGTTCTCTGACCTCATTCACAGTCAGCGATCCTTCCGCCACACAGGAACTGCGCGTAACCAGAAGCAACGCGCTCATCGGATTGCACCTGGTGGCTTCGGTCGAATGGGATGCCTCGCAAGCCGAGCTGGAAAGGCTGCGCGACGAACAACTCATTCCGATGTCTCAATTCATTTACAACGCAACCGATGGTCAGTTCTTCGTCGAACAGTTTGATCTGGTTGACAGCGCAACCTTTTGGGACGACACAGACTTTCGCATTTTTGCGAATCTGGACATTCGACCAAATGTCAATCTTCGAACAGGAGGCTTTCTTCACAGCGGCCTCGGTACCTGGGCCAACATGCGCCGCGATGCCGGAACAACCGATAGCTGGTCGGCGGCTATTACTTACGCCCACGAGTTCGGACACTATGGCTTAGATCTGAATGACGAGTATGCGGACGGTCGCGGGGACGTATTCTGCGCGACTAACATTGGCGGTAGCGGAGAATTCGGCGGAGGAGGAGCGAGAGCTTCGTGCATGATGTTCAGCCAGTTTGCCGCTTCCAAACTCTGCTCGGGTCATGCTGATAATCGTCACACAAGAGGCACTGGCCATGGCGAGGAAAACTGCTGGCTGCATGTTGGCAGACAGTTCCGCGATACTCGCAGTGCAAGCTTCATGAATAGTTGGCAGATTAATACGCCCGACTCGCGCGGGTCCATTGTAGGAAGATTGCCGAATCTGCCGCGTGAGTGGCAGCCACGTGTGAATATCGACAACCGTCGCCACTCATTTTTATGTGGACCAATCATGATCTCGGTGACGAACGCTGATACAGGTGCTCCAATCAATGACACCGAAGTCTGGATTCGCACGTTCTATGGTCAGAGTATTCTCCAGGGAAGAACAGGCGGGTACGAGACCGGTGGCGGTCGCAGGAGTTTTGCTGGCGGACAGCTTCCTCTAACCGGCCTCCATGTAGGAGACCGAGTTACAGCTTCGGGCGGGGAATACGTGATAACAAGGGCGGATTGCGGCGCCACCTCGCAACTTGGTCCAACGCCAGCCGGCAGATCTGTCACACTGTTGAGTCATACCCGCAACACTAGCGGATTCAACAACGCGGTGCAGCAGGAACGCTCAATCCAGGTACCCATGTCGACTGAGCCTTTTGCGCTCTCGGCGAGCGTGGAACCGACAGCCAAAGCCGGACAAGTCAGAATCCGTGTGCGCTCTACAGACCAGTTAAAAACTCCGCCGCAACTGAGAATAAGTCTCACCGGCAGCGTCAACGCGCAGACCATTGCCATGAGTTTTGATCAGGACACGACGAGCTATACCGGAACGGCAACACTGCCCGTAAACACGAACGCCAGCTTTGAGGTGAATGCCACCAATGCTAATAGCCAAACCGTGAGCCGTTTCTTTAGCCTCGCGCTATCGCCTCTTAATCCAAACACGGATAGCCAACTCTTCTCGAGCAACGGCCAGTTGTCCTTAACGGTCCCGAACGGTGCTCTGCCTGCCAGTGCAATTGTCGCCATTGGGCCATCAACTGCGCCACCGCTCCCGCTGAAGTCTGGAATGATCCTCGTGAGCGGCCCATTCAGCGTTACAGGTTCGCAGGGCAATCAAATGAAAGAGGCCGGCGTGGTCCGTTTCCAACTTCCGAACCGGCTCGGCACGCGGGCAGTTGATGGGTTCGATAGTAAGAGTTTCGAGATATGGCGACATAACCCGGAGAAAAAAGAATGGGAACGCCTCGGCGGAACTCTGCTTGACAGTGTTGACGTGATTAGTTTGCCGACGGATCAACTTGGCGATTATGCAGTCACGGCTCGTTTATCGAGTGCCGGCAAGAAGACTGGCGAGGCTTTCGCTGTGATCGATGCAGGCCTGAAACCCGAGCAGGTTGAAAACGTCGGCCAGTGTCCGGTGACGGTCAAATTCACCGGGTACGTCACGACCAATGGGCCAGGTACCGTCAAATATACTTTCACGCGGAACGATGGCGCGACGGCACCGGTGTTTACCTTAGACTTTGACGCTGCCGGAACTAAACCGGTGAACACGACCTGGACGCTGGGAGGTCCGGGATTGATGGAATATTCAGGCTGGCAACGACTCAAAATTCTTTCCCCAAATGAGTTTGAATCGAGCCTCGAAAGTGGCAGTTTCAAAGTCGCATGCAACAAGTAGAACCAATTTGAAGGGCGGCCCTCCGTGGCCGCCCACTTAAGTTTCGTAAGCTAAGTCGTATTCGGCTCATGTCGTTTCTCCTATCGTTTTGTTTGTTTGAATGAGGACGAAACCTTTATTGAACTCACCGGATAGCATGTAAGATCCCGCAGATATTGACTGCTACGAGCGAACTTCAATCTTGAATACGCCGGATCATTTATTGAATCTAGAAGATCTTGAATTGATCGGGCGGGAACTCGATCATAATCCCGAAGATCTCATTTAAGCTCTCCCAGATAGCAAGCATGATCCGCAGCGGCGAGTTACTATCTGCGAGGATCAAGTTAAGAAAACGCGCGACTAGTTACTCTTCATTAAATTCAATGTGAGACTTGGCGAGGGATAACTGCACTTCACCAAATCACACACTGCAAGCGGCGTTTGCTAACAGGCTTCGCGTGAATAGCAACGAGTTGGCGTCAGGCTATTTGCACTTGTAGTTCGGCCGTTTAGCTTTGCACTGGTCGCGCATTTCGCCTGACTTCGGTTCTCAAACATTTCGGCTTTGCCTCAAAAGTCGGAAATCAGTCTGCGGAGCGCCAAAGGCGCGGAATATGATAGCCAGGGGCAAGCGCCGAGCAGCGCGAGGCGCGTCGCCCCTGGGTCCACGTGTAAACAACCGTGAAGCTCTGAAAGAGCGCAATACTAGCGAAGATATTTCGCACTTTCAGTGCTCTCTTCAATTGGTTTCCGATAACCAGGGGCGACGCGCTTCGCGCTTGCCCCTGGCTATCATATTTCGCGCCGTTGGCGCTGCGCCCGACTGGATTCCAACTTTTGAGGCAAAGCCAAACATTTCTCAACGCTGCGGTACTTTGTCTCAAAAGTCAGGCAACATGATTGGATACAGTCAGTACCAGCTCGCGGGTGGGTGCGCAGCCTTGTTGGATCCGAGCGCGTCTACGACGTACCCACCCGCGACCGCGAGCTGGTACTGACTGTGTCCAAGTCGAGTTCGTACTTTTGAGGCAAAGCCACGGGACATTACAGGCTGGGCCAGACAGCCGGTGGTGGGAACCGGCCACTGAGCAACTAATCAGGACCAATGTGAGCTGTCCCTAAACAACTCCCGCTCGAGCATTGCGATCTGAACGTCAACCATGCCGTAGACATTCAGTTCGCCACCCCGAGTGAAGACACAAGCTTGGCATGCGACGGGGACAAATATGGATGCTTACACTTTACGCGAAGAACGTGGTGGAAAATATCCCAGCCAACGTGCTTCGCCAAATTAAGGAAGAGATCGATGGCTAAGGCAAAACGCAATATTGGATTGGAGATTCTCGAAGGGATTCGCGAAATCAAGCGCGGAGAGCACGGTCGTGTCATTACTTTGCCGCAGGTAAGTGCGGTACGCGAGAGCACCGGGCTTTCACAGTCGCAGTTCGCTGAGTTGCTTGGGGTCTCGGTGCGGACGCTGCAGGATTGGGAGCAAGGTCGTCGAGCCCCCTCGGGCGCTGCGCGTACATTGCTCCGAATTGTGGCGAAGAATCCCCGAGTCTTACGGGAAGTCGCCTAGCTTCGCCGTATCTTTTCGCCGCTGGTTGGATATAGACGCGGAAGATCGAGGCTCCGCCAACGTCGGAGCAAAGTCACGCGGTCATCAAAACCGAAACCCGATTCCCGAAGTGACTTGAAGATTATGGTGCGTCTCTGGTGGTCGTCTTACGATTTGATTCCTCAATGAAAAACCCTGGGCGGCGAGTTCGCCATAACGTATCACCGTGTCGCCTATATCAAATCGCGCCATCCACCGACGTGAGATATAAAACTCCACAACCCCACCGATATCGATCGAAGGATAAAATTTCTTCGCAACTCGAAACTGGCCTACCGTTACGGGAATTATCTCGTTGAGAAATTGCACATTAAACATCTGCGTGCTAACCAGTTCGTTAACTTTGGTAAACCCCACAAATCCTGGTCTGGCTTTCCCGAAGACGCCCCATCGAGAAAACCGCTTGCCAATCTTTGCGCCAAACTGCCCCTGAAACATATGCCCTGATGGATTTGGCAGGGTAGTCAAAAAACCACCAGTTAGATCGCGAGTATAAAAGTTTCCTTCTGCTTCGAAGGCGACATTGTCAGTGAGGTTGAAGGTGAACCTGCCGCCGAATCCAGGCTCTGTATGAATGAGGGCATCGCTTTCTATGATTGGAGACTGAGGTACGGATGAAGGTGGGTCCACATTGAGCACTGTAAATTGCGCGCCTACTTCGAATCGCGGAGTTCTTTCTTGTCCATCAACTGCTCTCTGAGCGTCGCTCTCGCCGCTGGGGTAATCGCCCAGACGAAAACCCACGCCCGCCGTGAACTGAAAATTGTGCTTGAATTTTGCCGGACGTGCCAGTTGCACAAACGGAGGCTCACCGGACCCTCCCGGGAAAATCACCTCGAATCTCTCTGGATGACGAATAGCGGTATCGCCGGCTTCGAATCTGACCACAGTTCGTCGTGACGGATAGAGTTCCAAAACACCACCGGCATCGAGCGAAAAAAAATTAGTTCGCTCAACCCTGGAATTGAACGTCGTTATTCCGTTGACCACACTCACGGAATCTGGTGTCACAGACTCAACGTCGTCAACACTGATGAAGCCCGGACGGACTTTCGCAAAGAGGCCGAGCTTTTCAAAGCGCTTGCCAAGCTTTACTCCAAATTGAGCTTGGACTGCACCGCTATTAAAGGATGAAAAAAGAAACTGTTTTTGAGGAAAGAAGTTAATCTCAGCTTCTGCGGCTATGGACCGACTGAAATTATAGGTGACCCGGCCACCAATGCCGGAGTTGGTTACGTCAAACGGGAAATCAGGTGCAAAGAGCGTTAGCGAGGTTGACTGCACTCCGACCTCCACTCTCTCCTCCTTATTTTGTGCGACAACAACAGAAACAAATGTGACGATAGTGAGAACGAGGTAAATTGAGGTCTTCATATATTGAGTTTGTATTCCTCTTTCCGCCACAATTCTTCAACCTTAGAAATTTGTGTTCTCGTAAAGCGCATCTTATGGCAGTGCGCGCTTAAAATCTTGCGCCTCAGCATAACAACGACTACTATCTTCGCGACCTCGCGTCCAATCAAGCCGATTCCTTTCGCAGGTGAACCCAGGTACGCATCACTACTTGTATTCGCACACTACCATAACACTGGAAAATCTGTTCCAGAGATCAAAAGTTAGAAAAGGTAAGTCAACGTAGCACCAAATTAGGAAGCCGGATGAGCAGGCGCTGACGACCACCAACGACGGTCGCTGCCACCATTCGCCTCCGACACGGCTTTTTGATAGTCCGGTTCGGGTCCTACACCTCCCCCCGAATAGTCGCAGTCTTGAATTAAGGAGACCTCATGAAACCAACTCAAAGCCCTGATGCTATACGCGAGGGAGTTCCCACGCCGAATTATCGCGACGACAATTTGATGGGGAAAGCGTCACGCTTCCTCTTCGGGAACGACGTGTTCATTTCTTATGCACGACGTGATACCACGATCTATTCACTGGGCCTGGCCAATGAACTAACGAAGAATGAACTCTCCTGCTTTTTGGACCAGTGGGGGACACCTTCGGGCAAAGAACTTCCTACGCAACTCGTAACGGCGCTCAAAAGAAGCAACATGCTCATCCTATTGGGCACAAAGCAGGCGGCCGCTTCTGCAGCCGTCGCCACCGAGATCCGTGAGTTCAAGAAGACGGGACGCACGATCATCCCGGTGAGCTTTGACGGCGCGCTCGAGCAAGCCGAATGGTACCAGGATTTGATCGCAGGGATTTCTATTGCCCAGGAATCGAGCGAGACCTTAAGTACCGGAAAGCCTTCTGAGCATGTCGTAAATCGGATTGTGAATGCCGAAAACTTCACTCGCCGCAGCAAGCGTCTGCGCCGATATTTCGCGCTCACGGCGGCCTCAGTGGTGATCATGCTGCTCGCGGCAGGCATTGTCGCTATGTTCATCGTGCGGCAGGCCAACGCTAAAGTCAGGGACGCCGAAGCTAAAGTGAGGGACGCCGAAATTAAAGTCAATGACGCCGAAGCGCGCTTTAAGGAGGCAGACGACCGCGCCGGGCAAGCAGACGCACGCGCCACTGAAGCGGAGACCAACCGTCAGCAGGCCCAGGAAAAAGCTGATGCAGCGGCTGAGAGTGAAGCGGTCGCAAAAGCAAACGCTGACGAGCAGCGCAGGATTGCCGGCGAGCAGGAGAAACATAACAAGCGTTTGTCCTATATCGGAAATATTCGAGAGGCGCAGCAGTCGTTTGAAACCGGAAGGCTGGAAAAAGCTCAAAATCTTCTCGATGAAATTGGCCCTAAGGTTGCGGCGGCCGGGAACAAGCAGAGCGAAGATTTGCGCGGCTATGAATGGTATCACCTGTGGTATTCCGCTCACAGAAAACTCGCCGAAGTGCCGTTGGGCGAATACACAACCCCTCTCAACTCGATGGCCTTCTCGCCTCGCGGCGACCAATTCGCTACGGCTCAGGAAGTGGCCCTGAAAGTATGGGATGCTACAGACCCTACTTCCCCGCGGCTGGTTACAACAACCGAGGGCAATTTCAGGATGGTTAAGTATTCTCCTGACGGACGCATCCTCGCAGCCATCTCAGAAGAAGAAGTTCGGCTTTGGAATGTTGAAACTGGCGTTCCGCTGGAAACTATTAAGCAGCCGGCCGAACAACTATCAATAGCATTTCATCCTGAGGGTAAGTTAGCTACTGCCGACAGCAACGGAATCAAGATCTGGGATATCACTCCCGGCAAAGTCAGGACAAAGACAACTATTCCTTTGCCCGGCAATGTAGAGTACGAGTCTATAGATGACATACCTCTTGCCTTCTCGCCCGATGGAACGCACCTTGTGGTTCAGGCGAGGGGCGTAATGGAAGTCTGGCAGGTGCCGTCAGCCCAGGGATCCGCGACCAAAGTCGCAACGGATGAGCAAGGGGCCGACGAATTAACCGTGCTCTTTCTGGATAACCTGACCCTCGGGATCCTCAGCGGCACAGATTTCAAACTCTGGGATTTCAAAACTAAAACTACAAAATCCAAGTTCAAGATAGATATTGGCACTGGGGCGCAGGCCATGCGGCCGGCGACGGCGAAGGCAGTTGTTTCCCCTGATGGAAAGCTCTTAGCCACAGGAGCGGCTAACGGAGTGAAATACGGCGGCGGAGTGAAGTTATGGAATATCTTCACTGGTGAATTGTTAGTCACTTTTGACGGGGTGGGCGCAGGCGGAGATGTTGCCGCGCTCGCTTTCTCACGCGACGGCAGAACCCTCGCGATAGGCAGCAACTCGGAGATGCAGTTGAGTGACGCGACTTTAGGGCGCGCTTCGATCGAGTTGCAAAGCATAAGAAAGCCGATTGAAGGGATGAGCCTGTCGCCGGACGGCAGCCTGCTGGCGACAATCACCAGCGAAGAAGATAAAACCGAGGAAGACGCGACGCTGACCTTCTGGAATACCTTCTGGAATACGAGATCTGGAAAGCCTGTCCCCACACATCCGAAGAAAGGAGTAAGCTCGATAGTCTTCTCGCCCGACGGCAGCAAGTACGCAACTGCGACTTTCATTAAACCGAAAGCGAAAGAAGTAACCGCAGCAGAGGGAGAGGAGGGCAGTGTAGAGAGGTGGCTTGTGGAATTATGGGATGCTCGTTCCCACGAACGTTTGGGCACAGAGCTCGGAGAAACGTCCAATAAGACCTTGATATTTTCGCCAGACGGTCAGACTCTTACCGCTGCGACTGATAGCGGGAATTACGCTTGCACTGATGGCTGCATACAGCACTGGGATGTAATCAGCAGGAAACTGTCTTTGCCGCCGCCCGCTCCCGAGGATTCAGGCGAGGAGGGTAGTAATGGTGATATTCCGGAAGTGTATTCACCTAACGGAAAGCTGCTAATTGTTTCTATGGATGATGGTGAGCACGGTGATACGTCTACTATTCTGGACGTAGCCACGAAGAAAACTCTCGTCAGGTTCCAGCTCTCCGACCAGTCGTCCTTCAACGCGTTTGCTTTCTCACCTAACGGCAGAACACTTGCCATCGCGAACGACGACTCGACCATCACCCTTTGGGATGTCTCGTCCCTTTATGAGAAAAAACCTTCACGTGAAATATGGAACACGGATAGCAAACAATACCTCGGCGTGTTGGAGGGGCATACTGGCCCCGTGAAATCCGTTGCCTTCTCGCCGGATGGAAAGACGATTGCCTCAGCCGGTGAGGATGGCGCAGTAAAACTCTGGGATCCGGTTTTTCGCCAACCGCTGGCGACCTTCAACGATTACAGAGGACCTATCAAGTTTATGTTGTTTGCTCGCGACGGCAGCGCAATCATCACTGCCGGCGAAGATGAAACAGGCAAAGTCACATCTATCAGGCGCAGGCCGGCCGCAACGAAAGAAGAAGTTGCTCGGCGGAGTAAATAGTTTCGACTCTGATTTCTAACACGAGAGCCAACAGAACGTACTTTTACAGAACAAGAGCTGCCGAGCGTTAATTCTTTAGCGTTCCCCGAATGTTCAGGAAGGCCAGGCATACTTGCAAAAAGATCAGTGCATGGGCGCCGTCATGCAGACCCCAGACAATCCACAGCACATTACTTACGAGGAATAACCAGAATCCCCAGTTCCTCTTAAACTTTTTCTGAGAAGCAACCAACCAGGCCGCGATTACTGTGACTAACATCGCCGGCCACTGAATAGCGTTTAACCAATCCATCGGGCTTGCCTCAAAAAGTACGTTCTAAGCCTGCGAAGCAGGCGGAAGCATAAAGCCTGGGGCGTAAGCCCCAGGTCAACAGCGCAAACAGATTTCAAGCCCGCGAACGCGGGCGACAGCGCGATCGCAATGAAATGTTAACGATTTTGCGGCCAACAAGCTGCCGCCCATTTCATGGGCTCGCAATTCAATTTCATTCTGATCCTGATGGGGCTTGCGCCCCAGGCTTTATGCTTCCGCCTGCTTCGCAGGCTTAGCCGCACTTTTTGTGCAAAGCCCAATCCATCAGGCTTGCCTCAAAAGTCGGAATCAGTCCGCGGAGCGCCAAAGGCGCGGAATATGATAACCAGGGGCAAGCGCCGAGCAGAGCGAGGCGCGTCGCCCCTGGATCCGTGCGTAAACGACCTTGAAGCTCTGAAAGAGCGTAATAATCGCGATGATATTTCGCACTTTCAGTGCTCTCTTCAATTGATTCCCAGTAACCAGGGGCAACGCGCTTCGCGCTTGCCCCTGGCTATCATATTTCGCGCCGTTGGCGCTGCGCCCGACCGGATTCCGACTTTAGGGCAAGCCCAATCCATCAACAGACCCGACAACCTTTTCAGAAAAGAATCTCTACGGCGCAAAGCAAAACAATGCTCGGTTGAGAGTGTAAAACTCTCAATTCCGAGCATCGTCTTGCTTCTTTCGACTACTGATTCCTATCAGAGCCTGCAACCTTAACAATTTTGTTATAAACGCCGAGAAGTAAGAAGGGCGAGACCCATTGACCTAGAAATAAACTCGCCTTCGGCTTCCTCAGCAATTGGAGAACAGCCGAGGCTGCAATGGCGCCACCCGCTGCCCACAGATAAACATCCGACGGCAGCTTAGCTGTTTGTTGTTCGATGGACTTCGCCACCGAACCTTCAGAATGTTTCTGCGCTTCATCCTCCACAAAAATCGTCTTCGGCATTGTTGCACTCATGTACCCACCCCTTTGCTCGTTTTAGATATGTCATCGAAATGACCAGCCTAGAAAATACGCAAAAAGGATCATGAAGTCCTTAGTACCAGGTTACGAAAGAGTGTTTTTAGTCTTCACTGGCTTAAGCGGCGGTAGTAAAAGACCGAAAAGCACTACTTAGTCACGAGCGTGGTTTGCATCTTGCTTTAGTTATCTCCGTGGTTTAGATCACGCGGAAAATCGTACAGAGGATTTTCTTAACTGATCAATAGAGAGTTCAAAGGAGCAAAAGGATGATCGCGATAATTGGATGGGTAATATTCGGACTAATTGCAGGGCTGATTGCCAAAGCCATCATGCCAGGAAGGGATCCAGGTGGTGCCATAATCACGATACTTCTCGGCATCGCTGGCTCTCTCATCGGCGGTTTTGTCGGCCAAGCCTTGTTCGGCTACGGACGTGCTGTCAATGACACTGGCGATCTGAGCCAGCCCGGGTTTTTAATGAGTCTCGTTCTAGCAGTTTTTGGGGCCATCGTCCTGCTAGCTCTTTACAGGTTGGTCAAAGGCCGCACAACTCGGGTTTAGATTAAAGTCGACTGACAGTGAGTTTCGATAGCCTTGATTGCATTGTTGTCGGCGCCGGGCCAGCGGGTCTTTCTGCGTCGTTATTCCTCGCTCGCTACCGGCGTCGTACGCTGACCTTTCACCACAATAGTCCGCGTAACGAATATGCGCACGGTGTTCATGGTTTCCTGGGTCATCACGGAATCTCTCCTGCTGAGCTCCTTGCACGCGGACGCGATGAAGTCACAACCCATGGCGGACTGATCATCGAAGGTTGTGTTACCGGAATTGAGCGACTTTCAAACAAAAATTTTCACGTCTACACCGGCAACGGAAATGAAGACTCCCGCACATTCGAAGCTCGACGCGTCTTACTAGCAACTGGACTGCGCGATGTGACACCCAACTGCCCGGGCTTTCGCGACTTCTATGGTGTCAGCGTCCATCACTGCCCGGACTGTGATGGTTACGAATGCATCGATAAGCGAATTGCCGTGCTTGGAAATGGCACGAAGACAGTTGGATTCGCGTTAGGTTTGCTGACCTGGACCAACAAGATAACGCTAATCACTGAGGATAAGGACAGTCTAAGTAAAGACGATCGGGCTAAACTAGCCGCGTTCGAGATTACCGTGCGAGAGCAAAGCATCAAGGCACTAGATGGAGAGTTGAAGTCGAAGCAATTACGACGAGTATTGTTCAGTGATGGCGACGCGTTGGAGTGCGACGCGCTCTTCTTCAACCTCGGAACTGAACCCGCAAGCAATCTGCACGAAATGCTCGGCTGCAAGCTCGATGAAAAATGCGGCTTGATATGGGTTGATCAGACCCGACAAACGAGTGTCGAGGGTGTCTACGCCGCCGGCGACATCACACCAAATTCCCAGTTGGCCATTGTTGCAGCAGCCGAAGGCGCAATGGCTGCCATCCATATCCACGATTCGTTGATCCCTTCCGAACGCAAGCCAAAATAACTTAATCCCTCCCCAGGCATCGAACTTGCTGCAACCCAACGGGAAGCGGTCGAATAAATCGAAGCGCCGGAAAACAAACAAGCTGGGGGTAGCAATGAAACAGTTGAGCGTAATCACATTACTTCTGCTCTTCTCGTCAGGGTGCGTGGTCGCGGGAGGATACAGCAGCGGGCGCGGATGGTTTATCTGGCCGGGAACCTTAGGAATTCTTCTGGTTGTTGCGGTTCTGTTTTTTCTTTTAAGGCGACGCTAGAGCGTAGTCTCTTAATCTCAATGCCCTATGGCTCGGCTCCAAAGTTGCACAAGTAAAACTGCGCGCTAAACGCAGTGACGTAGAAACTACAGTTTTATTCATTTAATTAGTCAAAGGGGAAAAATATGGCAGAAACATCAGCATCGAGAACAGCACAGTCAGGCATGGTCACCGGACTATTCCCAGACAGGGCGAGCGCAGAGCGCGCATACGGTTCAATGGTCGAGCGAGGTTACGGACAAGATGACGTCAATCTCGTTATGTCGGACGAAACACGAAAGAAACATTTCACAGATGACGGTCGTGAAACGGAGCTCGGCAATAAGGCACTTGAAGGCGCCGGCACTGGCGCAGCGATCGGTGGAGCAGTAGGAGCAACGTTGGCAGCGATCGCAGCAATCGGAACCACGTTAGCATTACCAGGACTCGGGTTGCTTATTGCTGGTCCAATCGCAGCAGGCTTGGCGGGAGCCGGAGCAGGCGGCGCGACAGGTGGATTGATAGGCGCCCTCGTCGGTGCAGGAATTCCAGAGGAACGCGTCAAGAAATACGAAGAAGGAATCAAGCGGGGCGGAATCATGATGGGCGTAACACCGCGTAATCCTGAAGACGCTACTTACTTCGAGGAAGATTGGAAAAGAAATCGCGGCGAAGAAGTTTATCGGTAAGCAGCGCCTCGAAGAAAGGGATACGATGAAGCGAACTTTAGTCGTTATGTGTCTGCTTGCGGTGGTTGGACTGGCTGGTTGCAACAGCACCACTTCCAACAGTAACTCCGCAAACGGCAATTCGAATTTGAATTCGAACACCGCACCGGCGAATGTCGGTGTAGTGCAAAACAACAATGGGAATCAGAACACTTCCGGCGTTCGTCCCATCAACGCGAACAACGCGAATAGCACTCCGAATAGCAACGCATCACCCGGCAACCGGAATAATTAGCTAAGTCAAAATTATTTGCTGGGAAGGGCAAAGGGCGAAGGCCTTTTGCCTTTTTGCTTTTCAGACGCCCATGGCAAGCGATTTCAAAGCTGTGTCAGCATCACTGAACGCCTCGGTGGGTTTTGAGTGAAGAAGATTTAGCACACGTTCGAGGCGGAACAGACCAGCGCCAACGGCAGCGCTTACAATCGCTTCAAAGATCTGATCATCTGTGTAGTGGGCTCGATGAAGCGCGGCTATGTCTTCGTCAGTGAGGGTGGAGGCTTCTGCGGCGATCTTCTGAACAAAAATTTCCAGAGCCCCAGAGACTCTAGCGCCTTCGCTGATTGCTTGGCGCACATGAGGCGGCAGCGATCCTGGACCGGAGAGAACGGCGTGTCGAAGACGCTCCATCTTTTTCGCGTAAGGATCGTGCTTATTAGAGCCGGAAATCCAGAACCCACTAAGACGTCTATAACCAAAGACCTTTAGCAACTTCGCCGCTCTAACAAACAAGTCTTCAGCAGGAATCTTAAATCCAAGCGCATCCGCGATTCGCGTGATGATGTTGAAGCACACACAAATGTAGGTCGCATCGAGGATCGCGCGGTCGCTCACACCGGCTCTGCGCGGAATCGCAAGATCCTCCGCGCCGAGCTTGCTTGGGGAAAGCGTAACTTTCTCCAGAAAAGTTAAAGTCGCACGGAGGCGCTCATCGATCCGGGCGTTCCGCCAATCCGAAAATATCTCACCTGTTAATTGAGGACCTAGAAGTGTCCACGCGACCGCGCGGTGAGCTTTGGTTCAAAAGAGGCACTGATTCAGACTGGCGGTGAATGCGCCGACCAGCTCTCGTTCACCGATGGTCCATTCGGAAGGCCCACGCAGCAAGTCATGACCGAGATCGCAGAAGTGTTTGCCAAAGTATTCCGGACGATAAGTAAACGTCTTGACGACATCGAAAGGCTCAGAGAGCGTCAGGACAGTCGTCAATCCCAGCAAAAATTTTTGCCGAATGCCGTGACCGGTTTGTAGTTTGGATAATCGCATTCGCGCTCGGCTGTATCGCAACAACGGACGAGCAGTGAAATTGAACAACAGAAAGTGGCACGAAAGTAGCACCGCTGGTTTGGATAATCACCAGCCGAAGCATTGAACTTTGTCTCCAACTTTTGGTTGACCCGAGGCGACTTGCCTCAAAGTCATGACGTAATGTTGAACACAGTGCGACGTCCTGACCCGATCCAAGTGCGATCTCTGATTTTTGAGGCAGCCCCGAGGCTAAGGAGAGCTTAACGAAGGCTTCGCTGCAAGACGCCCGTTCTGAATGTGAAGGATTACGCCGCGTGCAAACGAAACTATCAGCAACGCATAGAAGAAGGCGAACACAATGTGGCTGATGACCAACATACAATAGACGAACGCAGTTGCAGCCCCGAATATGACTTGTTCGCGCCGATCGCTTGGTGTAGCTCCCGGATCTGTAATCATGTAGAAAGTGAAAAGGACGAAACTCACGCCCGTCATAGGAACCAGTCCCACCACCAACGGAAGGTCGTTCACTAAACAGCGAACTACTCCCTGAAGTGCGAAAGCAAACACCCAACCAAGCACGAGGGGCATCCGTTTCGCATAACGCACATTCATAAATGTTCCGAGACAGATAATCAGAACCGGAAACGCGCTACTCAGATTACTCGACAGGTGTTCAGTAAACTGCCAGGGCATGATCGGCGCCAAAGCCGGAAAGAGAAAAACCGTCACGGCAATTCCCGTATTCGAGGGATTCAGAAAATGGCGCTCCACGTTATTCACCTTAGCTGTGAATAATGCTTTTGACGCAATCGCGACCGCCGAAGCAAAAGCGAAAGGCAGCAGTAGTCCTCCGGTATATAACAACATCGATACTGCGAGACCCGATATGTGTGCCGGCAAAAGGAAATCCACGAAGCTCGTTACACCGCCAACAAACTTCGGTGTTCTCTTGCCGGCCCATGCGTCAACGACTTCCAGAAATATCTCTGTGAAGTAAGCCGTAAGTAGAGCCACCACCATTTCAGCCCAGGAATTTTCAAATCCAAGTACTGTGTGGCCCAGCAGGTTCAGCACGGAAATCGTGATCGCAAATCGCCTGAGAGCGGCTAAACGCAGATTGGGTCGACTCATAACGACCCTCCCGCTTTGGGCCAAGCCAAAAGAACTGTGTACCAGCCCGGTTTCATACTCAGAGACTGCTGGTGAACATGTCCGTCCGGATCGCGCCAGCGAACTTTAACCTGGACCATTCCGTTGAAATCGCCGAGACCGAAATGCAGATCAGGACTTCGTTTGCCGCTGTGTCCATTGCCACCGTCTACCTGGCGCGTCAACACTTTGCCATTTGGCAGAGTGACAGTAACAACCGCGCCAACGGCCGCACGGCCACGCATGTCGATCGTATTGCCCTGGCGAATAAGCGTTTGGTCTGATCCGTCCGTGGCGACGGGCAAGAGTAAGCGCAGTCCAAGAAACGATCTTCTTAATGGACGTTCATTGTGGTAGTAGCTGGCCGGTCCCCACATGTTCGAAACTATCATGTCGAGTGACCCATCGACGTCTACATCACCAATTGCGATTCCCCGGCTAACATAATTCTCGCCAAAACCGATCTCGCGCGAGACATCGACGTAATGGTCGCCGGCTCGTACGAAGAAAGGATTTTGATTATTTCCCGCGATGTCGGCGCCTTGTTCTATTCTGGGCCAGGAGGATGCGATGTGGGTTATAACTATGTCGTTAGCTGTGCCCAGCTCCTGAAGCTCTGGCCACCGGTTTATGACCCCTTGAACAAATCCGGTCGCTTGCAGCGCTTCCGGCACGCCATCATTGTCGAAGTCGTCAAGTTTCGCATCCCAGGCCCAGCCGCTGCGCGCCAGCCCGAGTGCTTCACTGCGGTTTACATATGGAGCGATGCCGTTCTGCATTTCACTGACGTCACCCGTACTGACGAAGACCATTTGACTCTCATGCAGTCCTTTGGGTTCGGTGATATTGCTGACGTAGATGTCCGGGATACCGTCGTCGTTCAGGTCAGCGAAATCGACGCCCATGCCTTTGAACGAGTCGCGTCCAACCACGTGCGATTTGGGCGCATTAAACTGTTCCTTGCCTTCCAACAAAGCAAAGCGGATCTGGCCGCGTGTAGATCTGTTCCAGAAGAGACGATCGGGTCCGAAGTCGTGCGCTACATAGAGTTCCGGTAACAAGTCGCCGTCCAGATCACACGCGCCAACCGCGAGTCCCCAGCCTCCGCCAACTCCAGATGGAAGCGCGTCGAATACTTCTTCATAACTAACGTTTGGATCGTTACCCGTGGTCGCAGATTTCCAACGGTAAATTCTTTCGCCTCCTCCGTTAAAGGCATGCGAAAACGACTGAGGCATTGAGACTGTGCCGAGACCTGCCGGGTTATATATGTCCGAGCCGTCTTTGAAGTAGTTGGCAAAAACGAGATCGAGGTGTCCATCACCATCGAGATCGGCGGTAGTTGCCGATCCAGTCATCCAGATCTCGTTCGGAAAAATGTCGCGCACGAGGTAATTGGAAGCGCCAATGGATAAGCCATCGGCGTGAGCTGACGAACGCCACAGAAAAAGAAGCGGGCTTCTTCCTGCGTAATAAACAATCAAGTCGACGTTGCCATCTTCAGTCACGTCTGAAAGAAGCACGCCGAGCGGAGCCATCTTGTCGCGCTCAAATAACGGTTCTTGAACAAGGGCGAATGGTGAGTAGCGGTTGCCTGTTCCCGGAACCGGCGTAACGATTATCTGATCGGTTCGCGTGTCAATATAACAAGCGTCATTGGAGATACCATCGCCATCCATGTCATTAAGCGCGACGGCAGCACCGACCGTCGAGACGAACGCCGAAACTCGCTCCAGGCTCGGATGGACCAGACGTTGATTGCGGATGGGTGGACCAGGAAGTTCTGGAAGCGTCGAACGTGAGAATCCAAACCGGGCCGCCGCTGCGGTAACTTCGTTTTGATTTATCTTTAGCGCAAAGCGCAACGCCAAGAATAAACCAAGAACGAACAATAAGGCGGCTACAGTTTTGGCATTATGTCGACTGACAATCATGTCCGCTCAGGTGGTTCTATTGAACGATGGGCTTCAGTGTTTTTTCGTACGAAGCTCTTACGTAGATCCTTTCAGGCGGAGTTTGCAAGTCCCATACGATGCCGACGTACGAGAGACACTTCAACAAATAATGACTGAAGTCGATTTCCCACCAATAAAAGCCGTGTCGCGCTGACCGCGGATAGTAGTGATGATTGTTATGCCAACCATCGCCAAACGTGAGTAGTGCCAAAATCAAATTATTACGGCTCATGTCAGCACTATTGAAACGACGGCTTCCCAGGGAATGTGCGATCGAGTTAACGCTGTAGATAGCATGGTGGACCAGTACTGTGCTCACAAAAAATCCCCAGGCCATCATCTGCAATCCCGAAGTCTGTAGCTCCGGTCTGACACGATTCAAAATCACGCCGAACAGGAAAAACAGCGCAGCCGCGAAGAGAGGAGGCACGAGGTAAAACTTATCCAGCAGACGCAATTCAACGTATTGCGTAAAGTTTGCTACGAGCTTCTGGTCGGCCTTACGAAAGCGCATGGAAAAAATCCATAAGCAATGAGCCCACCAAAATCCATGTTGGCTCGGGGAATGAATGTCAGACTCGTGGTCCGAATGCGCGTGGTGATAACGATGGTGAGCAGCCCACCAGAGCGGGCCTTTTTGATTCGCCATGCAACCTACAAGTGCGAGGATAAATTGAAAGATGCGGCTTGTTTTATATGAGCGATGAGAGAAGTACCGGTGATAACCGGCGGATATTGCAAATATGCGAAGACAGTAGAAAGCGACGCACGCTGCCACTGCAACCCAACTAACACCAGTCCAAAACAGCAGTAAACACCCAACGTGCAAGAAAACAAATTGGGCGATGGTTAAATAATCCAACTCCGGTATGCTTAGAGCGTGAAGCTTCGCACGATTCGATTGTGACATTGCGCTAATCTTACCATTCCCTCACCTTGCGACCTGAGTAATATCTCTGTGTAACCTCAGAAAACACTGTGGGAACGTGGAATTCGGAAAGGACTGGCTGGCAGATCGAGAAAACTGTTCCCGGAGGTTTGCTTCCGGGAGATGTTTCCGTACCCGACGGAGACAAGATAGAAGTCGTGGCGTTATCAAAAGAGTTGAAGCAGCAACTCAAACTCGATGGAGACATGCAGGCCGTGGTGGTGTTACCACCTCAACCATCCAAACCAAAGCGCACAGTTCGGCGAAGTTTACTTGATTTGCTATTTTAAGTGACGTCAGGAATTGACCTGACAACTCATTTGGAGAAGCCTGAATGAAGTGGCTATGGGCCTCACTTGCCCTCGCTGTTTTCAGCACCTTAGCGACGGGGCAACAAATCAAGCTTAGTGGAAGACTGATTACCGACACCGGAGAACCTGTGCCGAATACAAAGGTTCGGGTTGAGGGTGAGGCGGCGCATACCGATGCGAACGGAAAATTTAACATCCTTCTATCTTCAAAGTTGCGAGAAGGTGCAAGGATAACGATCGTTGTTGAGAAAAAGAATTGGGTAATCAACCAGCCACTCGATGGCGAATTGAACCTCCCAGCCACCGACCTGCAACCCCTGGACGTAATCATCGCTGCGTGGGGATCAAAAGCGTTATGGACGGACGCTCGAATCGAAAAGGAACTAAAGCAAAAGTCCGGTGATTACATCGAGGAACTTGCCGGCAAGTATGGCCTGACTCAACAGGTAACAAAGGAGGCCTTCGATAAGTGGGCCACAAAGCAGAACAACACTGCGAACGCACTTAAAGATCAAGGCAGAAGTGTTGATGGTCCAGACTCCGTGCGATTGTTAGGCGAAGCCGCGTCCGCTTATCGCCGAGCTCTCCTCCTTTTCACTCGCGAGTTAATGCCGCTCGAATGGGCGACGACTCAACATAACCTTGGTTTCGCACTTCAGGAGCAAGGGGCAAGAGCTAAGGGTTCGGAAGCTGTTCGATTATTAGGCGAGGCTGTTGCGGCTTACCGTCAAGCACTGACGATTAGAACTCGCGAGCAACTGCCACGGCAATGGGCAACAACACAAAACGATCTCGGCAACGCTTTACAGGGACTAGGCACCCGGGCCGAGGGAGCCGAGGCTATCCGATTGCTGGGCGAAGCAGCGGACGCGTATGGCCAGGCCCTTCTGTTTTTTACTCGCGAGTTGGCGCCACTTGATTGGTCAATGACTCAACACAATCTCGGAAGCGCGCTTCACGAACGGGGCACAAGGACGGAAGGACCAGAAGCCTTGAGATTATTGAGCGAGGCGGTAGCAGCTTATCGCCAGGCTCTGATTGTTAGAACCCGCGAGCAACTGCCAGCCCTCTGGGCAGTGACTCAGAACAATCTAGGAAATGCGCTGCAGGCTCAAGCCACGAGGGCTAAGGACCCGGAGGCGCCACGTCTCCTAGGCGAAGCCGTGTCGGCCTATCGCCAGGCACTACTCGTTTTCACGCGCGAGCAACGGCCACAGATGTGGGCGATGACAAAGCACAATCTCGGAAGCGCGCTACAGGAACAGGGCATTAGGAGTCAGGGATCAGATGCTAATCGGCTGTTAGCGGAAGCAGTGGCCGCCTACCAGGAAGCCCTGCTGGTTTGGACGCGTGAACAACGACCGCAGCAGTGGGCAATGGCGCAGAACAATTTGGCGCGCGCTTATTTCAACTTGAAAGAATGGACCAGCGCCGCACCGCTCTACCAGAATGTTCTTGAAGTCTTTCCAGACTTTCGGCCTGCGTACGAGAGAGCCAAATTTCTCGAACACGACGTACTCTTCAACTATCAACGCGCCTTCAAATTGTCTCAGTCGTGGTTACAGCGAAATCCGAGTGACTTCTCAGCGGCTGCTGACTTTGCAGAGAAACATTTTACGACCGGAAGTTTCGAAGAGAGTGAACGGCGCATTTCGTCGTTGTTGTCTGATGCTAGAGTTGAGGCCAGAATCAAAATACCCTTGCTGGCAATCGAAATCGCGAACTTGATCGCGCTGAAGAGATCAACAGAAGTTCCATTAAGAATGAAGAACCTCATTGAGTTGTTGGAAGCGCAGCCGGCGGATTTCAAACTGCAATGGTCGTTTGAAGGAACGAAACACTTCATCAGCAAAAATCACCAACTTGGCGCGAACAAGGATTGGCTGTTGCAGTTGTTCGGAGCAATGGCCGGCGAAAATCGCGATTCGATCGTTAAAGAAGTGAAGGCTACCTCAGAGAATTTAAGTCGCAAGTAAACGCAAAATTAATTCCTTTTTAAATTTCGGATCTCTCGATTGGATGGAGGTCCCTCTATTCTCGCCCATTTTATAGCAAGCCGCACTTGGACACGGTCAGTACCGTCCGCGGATGGGTGCGCCGCAGGCAATCAATCACAAAAGGCTGCGCACCCATCCGCGGACGGTACTGACTGTGTCCAAGTATCACGCCTGACTATTGAGGCAAAGCTGTCAGCCTGTCAGCACTGTCAGCTGGCCTTGCACAAAAAGTGCGGTTCTAAGCCTGCGAAGCAGGCGGAAGCATAAAGCCTGGGGCGTAAGCCCCAGGATCAGAATGAAAATGAATTGCGAGCCCATGAAATGGGCGGCAGCTTGTTGGCCCAAAATCGTTAACATTTCATTGTGATCGCGCTGTCGCCCGCGTTCGCGGGCTTGAAATCTGTTTGCGCTGTTGACCTGGGGCTTACGCCCCAGGCTTTATGCTTCCGCCTGCTTCGCAGGCTTAGACCGTACTTTTTGTGCAAAGCGCTGTCAGCACTAGAATTTCGTTGACATCGATCCGAATCGAGAGTAATTTGCGTTGCACTTCCCCATCATTCACGTGCGACTTGGCCCGTCTCGCGTTAAACAAGCCCAGACTGTAAGTGAAATCTCTCCGCGGCAGTTAGCCGATTAATCTTCACTAAACGTTTACCTCGCTTCCTTAGCCCACGATCAAGGCAAAACTCTGTTGATTGTAGCTCTGACCCTGAAATCAGCTTACGACAACAGAAAACCCTCAAAGGAGTTACAAATGAAAAGGATTATAGGATTGCTAACTCTGTTAGCGCTGATCACGATTGCGGCTCCACACGCATTGGGCCAGCAGTTTTGTTCCCTAAAACGCCACTTTCCAAATTACATGGCGTCAGTCGACGGCTATGCGCCCGCTGACTATGACGGCGACGGCCTCGCTGACTGGTCGATCAAGGATTTCAGCGGCGCCTGGACCATCGACTATTCCTCGAACGGTTTCAATGGATATGACCAAACGTTCTTTGGCTATGGTGGCCAGCACAATCTGCCGGTGCCACACGATTATGACGGCGACAACCTGGCGGATCTTTCGGTTAAGTCAAACACTCAAGGTACATGGAGCATTGACTATGCTGCAAACGGCTTCGGCGTTTGGGACGCCACATTCTGGGGCTACGGCGGAGCAGAGAATCGCCCTGTGCCAGCCGATTACGACGGGGATGGGAAGGCTGATCTGTCTGTCAAGTCAAGCACTACGGGCCGGTGGAATATCGACTATGCAGCGAACGGTTATGGAACGTGGGATGCGTCTTTTGTGGGATATGGAGGCGCAGAGAATATCCCCGTGCCCGCTCACTATGGCAACGACGATTTAAAGGCGGACCTCGCAATTTGGACTGTGAGCGGACCGTTTGCCGGCACCTTCAACATTGATTTGTCTTTTAACGGTTTCGGTACCTGGGATAATTCTCACCGGAACAGAGTTCCGGGGCCGGGCCGGCCAGCCGCAGGCGACTTCAATGGAGACTCATACGTCGACTTCAGCGTCAAACGGGACGATGGGGTTTGGCTGATTCTTTTCCACCAACCGGTTAATCCAGGGCCGCCGTGTAGCCCTTCGGGTTTCTTCCTCGGCGGCCTCCAGTCTTTTGCCGGTTATGGTGATGCTTTTCATCGTCCCGTTCCCCACCATTACTCGACCTTTGTTGGCGGTATTGTTGTCAATGCAAATACCGATCTGGCAGTGAGGAAAGAGACGGCGCCATCGAGTGTCGCGATGGATTTTGTTCACAACGGATTAGGCGTCTGGGATTTTGTGTATAGTCCGTGATTAAACCTTCCTTAAGGGGAAGCAATCAGGGCGAGGATGGAGCTTCCCCTCCATTCTCGCCCGTTTTACAGCGAGCCGCTATAATCAGGCGCTAACAAGCGATGACTACAATACACCTTGCCCTGGTTGATGATTGGGAATTGAGTGGCAACGGCTCTGGCGACATTCGTCAGTTGCAGTTTGAGCCACTGCGCCGTCTCGTGGCTATCTACAATCGCCTCGGCATACATGGCTCATTCAACGCTGAGGTAATGCAACAGCTTACTTTCAGGCAACACGGGGATCAGCACAAAGAATTAAAGGTGCTTGCCGATGAGTGGGATGAAACAGTTCGAGAGACCTATCGGCAGGGTCATGACATACAACTGCACATTCATCCTCAATGGCAGAATGCGGAATACCAGGATGGACGCTGGAAACTCACTGCTGACTGGTCCATCTTAAACTACTCTCGCGAAGAAGCGCGCCACATGTTGCAGCGCGGCAAAGAGTATCTTGAGAATCTCCTCAAAGACGTTGATCCAAACTATCGTTGCGTGTCGTTTCGCTCGGGCGCATGGTGCATAGCGCCGTCACCGCACATGCTCGAGCTGCTTGTGGAGCTAGGTATCGTGTTCGACATGAGCATCGTGGGTGGAGTCAAATACGATACGCGTAACATCAAGCTCGACTACACTGAATGTGAGGAAGACTTCCTGCCTTACTATCCAGTGATGACCGATGCTCGAAGAGTTTCTGACACGGCGGAGCCGATCATTTGTGTACCTACCAACTGCTTTTATGCTTCACGCAGACAAGTGTTTCAGCATCATCTCGACAAGGCTGTTGGTAAGATCAGAAGCAAGATTGCTGGGCCAACGACTTCAAGCAACAACGGTCGCAGCGTGGAAGCCTACGGTGAAGAGTGGGCACAAATCGATAGCCCCGTAAAAAGAATTTACCGGAAAGGAATCGTTCCGTACCTCAAAGGCAAGCATACGATTTCCGATCTTGCTCAACTAGACTTTCCGCTAATGGTGGAAATGCTCGACTCCATTCGCAAGCGATCGAGAGCAAGCGGTTTGAGTGATGTTCCAGTCGTTCTCGAAAACCACACCAAAGACCTGCACAACTTTTCCGATCTTGAGAGGTTCCTGGAGAAGGCAGCCGCGAGTTCAGACGTAAAATTCATAACCCTCACCGAGCTCGCCAGGAATCTAAAACACAAATTCAAGATCAAGACCCGAAGCCTAATTGAGCACGCGGCAACAAATAATCGCTAACGCGCTTCGGCTGCGATACGACGAGGTGTGCAAAACCGCCTCTCAACTGGCGCCAGGTGTTTTCGGCGTTACTACATTTGAGGCAGAACAATTCAGACGGTGGACAGCGCCGAAAACGTGGTTCAAAAGCTTCTCTGACTCCTTAACTTCAATTCGCGCGCTGGCTGCTAATGAACAGGTGGAATGTATTGAGGCTACACCACCTGATGAGCCGAGTTTTTTCGATGATTTGCAGGCCTCCATTCGAGATCCACAGCGACGCTTTGAACTGCTCACGACACGCTATCTTCATCCCCTTAACATTGCTGCATCCTCGGAAAGTCGAGTAAGAGAATACCTGCTTGAACGACTGATGGTTGCGGATCGAGCGCGTATTGAGCAGCACTCATTAGAACTGTTGAATGCCGACGATCTACTCTTAAGGCTAAACTTAATCGCCATCTATGCTTCGTTTACGACTGATCTCAGATATCTCGACGCGCTCAACTATTACTACGAATTGTTGCCTTCGGATTGGCATTCGAAATCGACTCACAATTGGTTGCGCGTGTCGTTCTTGAATTTCTACGCGAGAGCGCTGGCGGTCAAATTTCACTTAGACTAGTTAAATGCGTATAGGCATACTCGCACATTCGTTTTCGTCCGCCTTCGCGATCTATAAAGCCGTCGCAGATATGCCTGGCCAGGACGTCTTCATCATTCTCAGTCCTTCGCCACACAGATCGACTCTGACCCACCACCTGGCAAACTTCACGCGGCTGGGCCTTGCTTCACTGAAAGGCTTTGACGCTAAGCCACTAAAGCTCTTGATGAGCGAAAGATTGATCGTCCTTGGGCACGCTTTTCATGACGAGCGATCGGTGGCGATGCTCAAGAAGCTAAAGCTTGATGTTGGATTACACAAAGCGGGAGTTATTTATCGGGACGTAACGATTGACGCTTTTCGCCTGGGGATCTTGAATCATCACATCGGTCTCCTGCCTGCTTATCGCGGACGAAGTGTTGTGGAGTGGTCAATCCTGCAAGGTGATTCCGTGGGTATTACAGTGTTCTTTATCGACACGGGGATCGATACCGGTTCGCGAATTCTGGTTTCAGAAGAAGTCGATATTTCTACTTGTAAATCTGTTACTGAAGCGAAGCAGTATTTGTTTGATCTCGATCGCGTATTTTTTCGGAAGGCACTGGCGTTGCTCTCAGATAGCAACCCATCTTTTGAGCTGAACGATGGTTCGGGACGACGCTATTTTGTCATGTCGAAACTATTCCAGGGAGTAGTCGATCAGTTATTGCAAAACTAAGCTCACGGTTTGACCAACGTGGATCGTGCCGGTTTGGACCACCGTCCCATAAACTCCCGCATTGTTCGCGTTCAGCCGCACGACAGCCTTCAGCACTCGGCCCTCTTCTTGTTTGGCCGTTTCAGGATCCAGGTTGATCATCATGCACCGTACGTCGCGTGCAGTTACGCTTACAGCCGGCCCGGATTCGCTGTCGCCGAATACCAATCGACCGCCGACCCACGTGTCCTCCTCGAACGCCTCCACGTTGTGTGTCTCCAGCAGGATGTTGGCTCGAAACCGCCTGGCGTCGGACTCCACTCCGGCCTCACGATAAATCGTGTCTATTGTCGTGCGGCTGATTACAGAGACTGAGGCATCGTCGAAGATCCCGTGTTTAAGCTGCATCAATTCCACGGGCCCACGGAACCGCTCCGCGATCTCGTTATCGAGCGCCGTGCTGCGCAGTTCGACCTCTGCTCCGGTTGGGGTGCGGACATGTGTCGGGAGGGGTTCGCCGGTACTCTCGTCGAGACCGGATGGATGGTAAAGGAGCAGTTCCGGCAGACGGCTCGCCGACAGCCACGGGAAGCCGCTCTGGTCAACTATTCGTCGAAATGCGAAGCGCCGATCGCCGTTAAGACCGTGCCAACCGAGGAAAGCCGACTCGGTTGGCGTACCAGCCATCGACTTGATGGGATAGCGAACTAACTCGCGGATATGCCCAAGGGGTTTCATCATCGCAATACTATACGCGATGACTGTGCGACGGGCCGCTCGCCTTCGTGATCAATCACAAAGACTAAGCGAGCCGGCTTGTTGTCTGATTACCAGCGTGGTTCGCGATTGCCGCCGCCGCCACCGCCGAAGCCACCCTTACCACGACCGCCGCCACCGCCACGATTACCACCGCCGCCGTAGCCACCACCGCCGCGGTTGCCGCCAAATCCACGTCCGCCACCGCCGCCACCACCGCGATTCTCACGCGGTTTGGCTTCGTTGACCTTCAAAGCACGGCCACCGACTTCTCTGCCATTCATTTGTTCAATAGCGGCAGCAGCTTCTTCCGGCGTGGACATTTCGACAAAGGCAAAACCTCGTGAACGGCCCGTCATGCGGTCTTCGACCACACTTGCTGATGCCACCGTGCCGGCCTGGGCAAACAATTCCTGCAGATCTTCACTGGTAGTCTGGAACGCGAGGTTTCCAACATAGAGTTTTGTAGACATTTAAATTTCTTTCCCCTCATTTATGGGATGAAAAAGAAGCTGCGAATTGGGTTGGCTTCGGCGAAACGGTAGTGGTCGAAGGACCAGGTTCGGATGCTCTTTCACGAAGAGCGGCTTCTAAAGTTTGACAACAAGCCCCCTCCCGAACCATCCAAAAACGTCCAGCGCCAATCGTTTGTGCGCAGGGCGCATCACCGTTGATGCGCGAGAGTAGGGTTAACTGGCGTAATCATGCCCTATAGCAACAACAAGTTGCAAGCGGCGTCCCCTACGAAATTTGAGTAAAATCGAACAGAAATGTGTAAAGAGTTTTGTCGGATTAGTCACAAAAAAGTCGTTGACTGATTCGTTGCTCGGTGTATAATTCCTTCCGTTGCGGGTGGCGCTGATGCCCAAACGTCAGCTAGGTTGAAAAGACGGCCATCCAATTCAAAATTGATAGTGCCCGCCAGTGCCAGCTCGGCCGCCGATCGCGCCCCCCGCAGTCGCTACCTTCGAGCTGGCACAGCCATTTTAAAGGCACGATCAAGTCATCCGCGTAAATCTGCGGCCAATCTTAGTTTTTCGGCCTCCGAACTCGCAGTGACTATCGTTTCCCGCTCATCAATCGTCAAAAGCTTCTGATCCCTGAGCACAAATTCACCATCGATCAACACTGTATCGACGTCATCGGGCTGAGCCGAATATACGACTGCTGAAACGACGTCTTCCACCGGTGTTGAGTGCAATCCATCCAGTCTGACCACCAACAGGTCCGCACGCTTCCCAACTTCAATACTTCCGACTTCAGCATCAAGGCCCAGCGCCCTCGCGCCGTCGAATGTGGCCATGCGAAGAGCGCGGTTTGCAGGCAGGACTTCAGGCCCATGTAAAGCCTTTTGCAGGAGTGCCGCTGTACGCATCTCTGTGAACATGTCGAGACGATTGTTGCACGCTGCTCCATCGGCGCCGAGGGAAACGGAAATTCCCTGCTCCAACATCTTCACGATCGGCGCCAGTCCGGAACCGAGTTTTAGATTCGACGAGGGACAGTGGGCCACATTGGTTTGAGTCGTTTTTAGTATCTCGATTTCTTCATCACTGAGATGAACGCAATGGGCCAGAGCAACATGACGGCCCGTCAATCCGACGCTGTCGAGATAGGTAATATTTCGTAGACCCGTCTCCTGTTCAACCATCTCGCACTCGGTTCTGTTTTCCGATGCGTGTGTATGAATCATCACGCCGCGAGCTCGGGCCAACTGGGCCACTTTCTCCAACAATTCACGAGTACAACTCACGGCGAATCGCGGTGCAAAACAGTAGCGAATTCTTCCACCAGCTTTGCCGTGCCATTCTTCAAGCAGTGCCAGCGACTCATCGATAGAATTCCCGGTCTGTTCCTGCAAAGCTCGGGGGACTTCTTCGCCTTTGTCCATCATGCACTTACCGACAGTTGCGCGAAATCCGCTTTCCTCGACAACCTTGAAAACCTCGCCCGTGTGGTTAACAGTTTCCATCGTGAGCGCGCAGGTAGTGCCACCTTTGATGAGCTCGGCAATACCGAGACGTGCAGATGCTTTGATAGAAGCAGCAGAGTGTGCTGCTTCCATGGGCCAGACACGCTGTTTCAGCCAGTCGATGAGAGCAAGATCATCAGCGGCGCCGCGAAAGATTGTCTGACAGAGATGAATGTGCGTTTGAACGAAACCGGGAATCACCGCACAGCCGGTGGCGTCGATCACCGTGTCGGCCGTTTGTCCCGTGCTCCCAATCTCCGCGATGCGTCGATCACGAATGAGCAGATCACCACGCATGATGGAATTGCTGTTGTCCATCGTCACAAGCGTGCCGTTCTTTATGAGGACTGAAGACATTCCGACGATAGTTTACGTCACAAAAAGGGCCACAGAAGGCACAAAATGCACAAAAAGCACAAAGAAAGAAGCCTCTTTATGTGCCTTATGTGCCTTGTGTGCCTTCTGTGGCCCTTTTTGTGGCTTCTATTCTACTTCGTGGCGGCCTTTACAGCTTCAGATTCTTCGCGAACTGGAAGACCCAGTTTCACCTTCACATCTCGCTCAATCTTTCGCAGTGTTTCCGGATTCTCTCGCAACGCGACTTTGGCGTTTTCGCGTCCCTGACCAAGTCGTTCGCCTTTGTAAGAAAACCAGGCGCCACTCTTTTCCACCGCCCTTTGCGCCACGGCGAGATCGAGCAGATCGCCTTCACGCGAAATGCCTTCGCCGTACATGATGTCGAATTCAGCCTCGCGGAACGGCGGCGCAACCTTGTTCTTTGCCACTTTTACTTTCGTGCGATTGCCAGCCACACGATCGCCGTCTTTGATCGCACCGATACGACGGATATCGAGTCGCAGAGATGAGTAAAACTTGAGCGCGCGGCCGCCGGTGGTAGTTTCCGGATTGCCGAACATGACCCCAATCTTTTCACGAATCTGGTTGATAAAGATGAAGCAGGTGTTTGACTGCGCCACGATCGCGGTAAGCTTGCGCAACGCCTGCGACATCAAGCGCGCCTGCAAGCCTGGCAACGAATCGCCCATCTCGCCATCGAGCTCTGCGCGTGGGACCAAAGCGGCGACAGAATCGACGACAATCACGTCAACTCCATTTGAGCGCACGAGCGCTTCGGCAATCTCGAGCGCCTGTTCACCGGAATCTGGTTGCGAAATCAGCAACTGGTCCACGTCAACTCCGAGTTTGCCGGCATAGTCGGCATCCATCGCATGCTCGGCATCGATATACGCAGCGACGCCACCGGCTTTCTGAGCTTCCGCCACAATGTGAAGCGCGAGTGTGGTTTTGCCGGAGCTCTCCGGTCCATAAATCTCGACGATGCGCCCGCGCGGCACTCCGCCCACACCGATAGCCGCGTCGAGACTGAGCGAAGTCGTGGAAATTGCCGGTATATCCGACACCTCCCGTTCACCCAAACGCATAATCGATCCTTTGCCAAACTTCTTTTCAATATTCGCTAAAGCCGCCTCAACTGCGCGGCCGCGGTCTGCACTTGCTCGGTCATCAGCCATGGCATACATCTCTTTCTTCCGCTCCTCTTCTCCGAAGTGAGCAGATGATAGCACAGTGTTTCACACTTGCAACAGACAATTTTCGCTTGAGGGGTGAGGTTCTTTGGAAACGCCCCCTCGTGAGGTAACGTGCGTGTTCGAGCGTGCACTTTACCACATCTTGTAAATCCTGAACATCAGGTTAATCCTGTCAATAACTCACCGATCCGCTCCACCAGATCAGGACTATGTCCCAACCTTTCCATCTCAGCCACTATCGCCGACCCAACTACCACGGCATCCGCATAACGATGCACATCCGCAACCTGCTCGGCGTTCGAAATACCAAACCCAACAGCCACCGGCAGCTCTGAAAACTTCCGCACACGGTTCACTAGCTTCTCTGCCTCCGCGCTCACAGTTTCACGAGTTCCAGTCACGCCTGCACGCGAAACAGCATAGATAAATCCGCTTGCACGTTCGGCAACCAGCTTCAAACGCTCATCGGTGGAAGTCGGCGCCACCAGGAAAATCATGTCCAAGTCACGAGCACGCAATTCCCTTTCAAACTCACCCGACTCTTCGGGCGAGAGGTCAGTAACCAGCACGCCATCAAGCCCCGCTTCCTTCGCTGCCTCGGCGAGACGCTTCAGACCAAACTGAAACAGCGGATTGTAGTAACTGAAGAGAATTATCGGGATATCGATCTGCTTTCGCGCATGCGCGACCATGTCTAGAATCTCCTGCAAGCCAAAGTGGTTCTTGAGTGCTCTTTCTGAGGCACGTTGAATCACTGGTCCATCCGCCATCGGATCGGTGAACGGAACGCCGAGTTCAATCAACGTCGCGCCTGATTGAGCAAGGGTAACGAGAAGCTTTTCGGTGGTGGCGAGGTCGGGATCGCCGGCAGTGATAAAGGGAATGAATCCCTTTTTCCCTGCGCGCTTCAGATCTGTAAAGCCGTCGGCGATGCGTCCCAAAGCGTTACGCCCCCAACTCTTCACGCACGGAATTTACGTCTTTATCTCCACGACCCGAAAGATTCACGATCATGATTTGATCGCGTCGCATCTGGCGAGCCGTCTTGATTGCGTGGGCGACGGCGTGGGCCGACTCGAGTGCAGGAATAATTCCTTCGAGTTTCGAGAGAAGTTGAAATGCTTCGAGCGCATCGCTGTCAGATACTGAAACATATTCGACGCGACCAGCATCGTGTAGAAACGCGTGCTCGGGGCCGATCGATGGATAGTCGAGGCCGGCTGAGATCGAGTGAGTGTTTGCGACCTGGCCGTTGTTGTCCTGCAACACGTAGCTCATCGTTCCCTGCAACACACCCGGACGCCCACCCCCGGCAGCGTTGAAACGCGCTGCGTGCTGGCCCAATTCGTTACCAAGGCCCCCGGCTTCTACGCCAATCATCTTGATCGCCGTGTCGGACAGAAACGGATGAAAGAGTCCGATGGAATTCGATCCGCCGCCGACACAGGCAATCAGAACGTCGGGCAGTCGTCCTTCCTGTTCGAGGATTTGAGTGCGTGCTTCGCGTCCAATTACGCTCTGGAAGTCTCGCACCATGAGCGGGTATGGATGTGGACCAAGCGCGCTGCCGAGGAGGTAATAAGTGTCGCCAACGTTTGTAACCCAGTCGCGCAGTGCTTCGTTGATTGCGTCTTTCAGAGTTCGCGAGCCGGCGTTCACTTCACGAACTTCCGCGCCTAGAAGTTGCATGCGGAAGACATTCAGCGCCTGGCGACGCATGTCTTCAGCGCCCATGTAGACGACGCAATCGAGGCCAAACAATGCGCAGACAGTCGCGGTTGCGACACCGTGCTGGCCCGCGCCGGTTTCGGCGACGATGCGTTGTTTGTTCATCCGGCGGGCGAGCAGTACCTGGCCAATCGTGTTGTTGATCTTATGCGCGCCGGTGTGCAGGAGATCTTCGCGTTTAAGATAGATCGTCGCACCACCGCAGTAGTCGGTCAGTCTTGCGGCGTGAAAGAGCGGAGTGGGCCTGCCGGCATAATTCGTTAAGAGTTCATGAAGCTCAGATTGAAATGATTCATCATCGCGGCTCGCGAGATACGCCGCAGTCAATTCCTCGAGCGGCGCCATCAAGGTTTCCGGCACAAAGCGTCCGCCGTACTGGCCCCAGTGGCCAAGGGAATCCGGTTGTGTAATTGAGGAAGGCATGTTGGACAGGATTTACAAGATTTATCAGGATTAACAGGATTCTTGTAAATCTTGCTTAATCTTGTTAATCCTGTGAAACCAATCTCTGAAATCAGACTCCTGGTAGTTTCTCCTGCAACGGGGGCGCCACCGAGACGCGATCTCGTCCCGAATTCTTCGACACATACAACGCACCGTCACTGGCGGAGTAGAGCATTCTCTCGGATGTTGCGTTCTCCGGACAACCCGCGACGCCGATGCTCACAGTCACACTGCCTACACCTTCAACACGCTTACCACTCAATACAACTCGCAAACGCTCGGCAGCCAGAACAGCCCGCTGAAGGTCGACACCCGCCAGTAACAACGCAAACTCTTCGCCTCCAAGTCGCGCAGCAGTATCGTTGTCGCGTGAGACCTCCTTCAATGTCTGCGCGATCTGGCGGATGACCATGTCTCCCACTGGATGCCCAAACTGGTCGTTCACTGCCTTGAGATGGTCGATATCAAGCATCAGCAGAGCGCACGGCACTCGATAACGCCGCCATCGCTCAACCTCGCGAGCGAGAGCAACACGGAAACGGCGTCGATTCGCTAATCCCGTCAGCGAATCCAGATCCGCATCGGCACGCAACAGATCGATCTTCTGTCGCAGCAACACTAGCTGCTGCGTTCTCTCAATCAAAAGATCGAGTTCGTTAGGCAACGAGTAGTAGTCAAAAGCACCTTCGACCATGGCGCCATATCTCAGGCTCACGGTCGAATGCTCGGATCCGGTCAAGAGCAACGGAATCCCATCTTCTGATTGCGCGAGCATCTTCGCCAGTTCTTTGAATCGCAAGCCACGCGTTGAGGCGTGTGCAATGACGAGATGCGGGCGTGTTCGTGTCAGCGACACCATCGCGGCGGCGCCGTTTGAAACGCCGAAAACGTCGATGCCTCGCTGAGAAATGGCATCGACGAACTCGGGCTGCTTCTGTTCCGCGATCAATAAGACGCGGCCGCGCGCACGCTCTGAAGGTCGGGTAATTGGTTCTTTTTCAGGCCGCGGAGTCATAGTTAGACTTTGAGGGATCGACAAATCAAATAAGTTTATCAGGGGAGGATGATGCGAAAGTTTGGTGCTTTGGGGCAAGGCTTAGAATACTCTGCAACCGTGGGCAATCTCAAGGTCTAACACTCCTCACCGCCGCGACGAACGCGCGCATGCGCTCGTGGTCCTTTTTTCCGGGTATCGCTTCCAGCGAACTGCATGCATCGACAGCGAAGGGGCGAACAGTTTCAATCGCTTCTGCAACATTTTCGGGCGATAAGCCACCCGCAAGGTATAGCTTCGGAACGATTTTGCTGACCTGTGCTGCGATCGACCAGTCAAATGCACGACCGGTGCCGCCGCGCAGCGTGTTGTGTTTTGTGTCGAGCATGATTGCGTCGGTTTGATAGCGCTCGGTGATTTGCTTATCGAAATCGTTCGATACGGCGAGACATTTGATTATGTACTTACCGGCAAGCTCGCTACAGTACTCGGGCGACTCATCGCCGTGCAATTGCAATGCTGTGACTCCGGATTCGTTTGCGATGCGTTGCACGACGTCCGGTGATTCTTCATTAACGAAAACACCTACTTTAAGAACCGGCTCAGGAATTTGTTCAATGATCTCGCGCGCGCTTTGCGGTGTGACGTAACGCGGGCTCGGTTTGTAGAAATTGAAACCGAGTGCATCAACACCCATCGCGATGGCAGCGACGGCGTCGTCCAGGTTAGTGATGCCGCAGATCTTAATGAGCGTCATGGTCAACCATCGAACGCAGGGCTTGTTGGGGATCTTCGGCTCGCATTAGCGTTTCGCCGATTAGGAAGCCACGGAAGCCTGCCGCGTGCAGACGTCGTAGATCTTCGCGACTTCGTAAACCGCTTTCACTGATCAGCAAGGCTTCGGGCGGGGCTTCACGAGCAAGCGAAAGAGACGTTTCGAGCCAGACTTCAAACGTGCGCAGGTCGCGATTGTTGACACCGATGAGATTGGCGCCTGAAGCCGCAGCCCTTTTCATTTCTTCGCGAGTATGAACTTCCACGAGTGCGTCGAGGCCGAGTTCGTCCTCAGCAAGGCGTCGGAGTCGCAAGAGCAAATCGTCATCAAGTGCAGCGACGATCAGGAGAATAGCGTCAGCGCCCGCAGCGGCGGATTCGTAAACCTGGTACTCTTCGAAGACGAAATCCTTTCGCAGCACCGGCAATCTCACAGTCGCCTTCACTGTTCGCAGATCGTCGAGTGATCCCGAGAAGTAATCTTCTTCAGTCAGCACTGAGATTGCCGCGGCGCCTCCTGCCTCGTAGCTTTTCACGATCTGAAGTAGATCTGCGTCAGGTCGGATAATCCCCTTCGAAGGCGAACGGCGTTTGAATTCCGCGATGACGTTGATGCCATCGCGACGTAGAGCTGTTGTGAACGCATGAGACGTGACACTGCTTCTCACTTCACGCGCGAGACGACGCATCTCATCAAACGGAACAACGTCTTTCCCGACGAGTACACGGTCGCGTTTCTTCGCAATAATTTCTGACAGTACGTTCATCAAAAAAGATCTCACGCAAAGCCGCAAAGACTGCAAAGAAGTGCATCGTATCTTTGCGTTCTCTGCGACTTTGCGTGAAAAGTACTACCCGCTCGTCGCCTCGATCAGCAGTTCCAACTTGTGCTGTGCGGCGCCGGAGTCGATCGAATCCGCCGCGATCTTCGCGCCGTCGCGCAAATCTGCGGCAGTTCCGCCGAGAAAAAGCGCGGCGGCCGCATTCATGATCACAAGCGCTCGCGCTTCATCTTTGCGCGCCCCTGCCAGCACAGCGTTCACGATCTCGGCATTCGCCTCAGCGTCTCCACCACGCAAGTGGTCCAGTGATCCCGTTTCAAAACCAAAATCTACTGGTCCGATTTCAAAGGTCTTCACTTCTCCGTTCTGCGCTTCAGCAACGTGAGTCTTTCCCGCGAGTGTTATCTCGTCAAGTCCATCTTCACCATGGACCACCCACGCCCGTTCAGTACCGAGTTCCCCCAACGCATGAGCCAACTTTTCCGCAAGCTCCAAACGCCACACACCGATGATCTGGCGGGGCGCGCCCGCCGGATTACTCAACGGTCCCAGCAGATTAAACGTCGTGTGAATACCCAGTTGCCGCCGGATGCCTGCGACTCTCGCGGTAGCACCATGATAGAGCGGCGCAAACATGAAACAGATTCCGATCTCGTTGAGCGCGTTCTCAGAAACCAGCGGAATCGCCGAGACATTAACGCCTAGCGCCGTCAGTAAGTCGGCACTTCCCGACTTACTGCTTGCCGCACGATTACCATGCTTTGCCACCGGCAAACCTGCGCCCGCGATTACGAAAGCCGCAGCCGTCGAGATGTTGAATGTCTTGGCACGACTCGATCCAGTTCCAGCGGTGTCGATGAAACATCGATGTTGCGACATCACCCGAGTAGCTCGCGAGCGCAATCCCTCAGCCATCCCTGCCAACTCTTCAATCGTTTCACCTTTTGCAGCCAACGCTACTAGTACTCCAGAGATCTGCGCGTCAGTCGCTTCGGCATCAAGCAACGCTTCAAGTAGTTCGAAAGCCTCGTCGCGAGACAGATCTTCACGACGAACGAGTCGCGGAAGGAAATCAGTTAGTCGATTTATTGTCATTGAAGAAAGGATCAGAGCTTCAGGAAATTCGCCAGCAACTGCTTGCCATTAGAGGTCAGAATCGATTCGGGATGAAACTGCACACCCTCGACTTTCATCTCGCGATGGCGCAGGCCCATGATGATGTCGTTTGCGGTATACGCCGAGATTTCAAGAGACGATGGCAGTGATTCCCTCTCGACGATGAGCGAATGATAGCGACCTGCGAGAAATTGATCGTCGATTCCAGCAAAAATCGTTTTGCCGTCGTGACTAACTTCCGACGCTTTGCCGTGCATCAACTCCGGCGCGCGAACGACTTTACCGCCAAACGCCTGGCCGATTGCCTGGTGACCCAGGCACACGCCAAGCAGCGGAACCTTTCCGGAGAAACGTGCGATTAGGTCGAGCGTGATACCGGCATCGTCCGGAGTGCCAGGGCCCGGTGAAATCACGATCCGTTCGGGTCGCAGACTATTCTCGATTTCATCAAGCGTGACACGATTATTCCGGCGCACTTCAACCGTTTCGCCCAGTTCACCGAGATACTGGACGAGGTTGTAAGTGAATGAATCGTAATTATCGATGACCAGTAACACCGCTTAATGCTTGCCTCTCAACAACGATACTATGCGTTCTCGTTTGTTACGTGCTGCCCATTCAAGCGCGGTGATCCCGTCGTTGTCTTTCAGCGATGCATTTGCGCCGCGACTCAACAACAACCGCACCGCGTCGTCATTCCCGAAAACGGCCGCCCACATCAACGCTGTGCCACCCTGCTTGTTTCTGGCGTTTGGATTTGCACCTTTGTCGAGCAGCATGCGGATGATCTCAACGTTGCCGGTCTCCGCGGCGCCATGCAAAGCGGTATCGCCATCGGCGTCCTGCAAGCTTACGTTCGCACCGAGGGCGAGTAGTCTTTCAGTCGCCTTCTGGTTGTCACGCCAGACATAAGCATGAAGTACCGGGCGACCCAGCAAGCCTCCGACATTCGGATCCAACTCGGGACGATTCAACAGAGCCTCTTCCACCTCTGGATACCTTGCTTCGAGCGCATGAGCGAGCGCCGTGTAGCCACGATTGTCTTTGACGTTGACATCAACGCCCCGAGACAGGAATAAATTGACCATGTCGAGTTCACCGCGCGCGGCAGCGGAGATCAAAACAGTTCTGCCGTCGCTATTTTGTGCGTTCTGGTTGATGCCCGCGTCAAAAAACGCATTGATCGCCAGAGTATCGCGCGCCTGTGCGGCCGCGAAGAAACTCTTCTCGTCGAAGTCGTAGCCGCGCAACTTGAGTAATCGTTGCGCGTTCTCAGGCGTCGCCGGCCCTTCTTCTATTTTCGCGCAGCCACTCGATAGGAGCAGACCACTAATGAATATCAAATACAGAATTACTTTTTGCATGGCGCTACAATCGCACGTTTAATCTTCACGGGTTTCTCGGGCTTCTCATTTTCTGCGGGCGCCTGGTTGATCTCGTCTACTACTTCGATCCCTTTCGTCACCGTACCGAACGCCGCAAACTTGCTATCGAGATGTTGTCCTGGACCAACGAGAATGAAGAAATGTGTCGTCGCACTGTTTGGTTCATCAGTGCGCGCCATCGAAACAATGCCGCGAACGTGTTTGACAATGCCCGGCTCATCCGGAATTCTGCGTGCCATCCGCTTTGACAGTTCCGCACTCCACTTCTCGCTGGTCTGAAGATTTCCTCCCTGAATAACAAACCCTTTGACGACGCGACTAAACGTCGTCGTATCCAACGCCCCGGTCGCTGAAAGATTGAGAAAGTTTCTCACTGACTCCGGCGCGACCTCAGGCATCATCGCGATATCAATCGGGCCTAACTCCGTCTCGAGCGTCACACATTGCCCCGCCATTTTCTCAACTGACGCACCATCAAACGGCTCGGCAGCAGGTGTCTCGGCCGTCGTGCGCGTGTTTGCTTTCTTCGGCCCCTCGATCGTCGCATTCGACTGCGCTTTAACAACAGTGACCGTAAGCATCAACCCCAAAACTATGACTACAATCTTATTCATCTTGAAAAACATCCTGTAAATCCTGTCTAAAGTCCTTTCTGTGCCATTTCGATCGCTCGAAACATCGCACGCGCCTTATTCACCGTCTCAGCATACTCATGCTCCGGAATCGAGTCAGCCACGATACCCGCTCCAGCCTGGACCCACGCTTCGCCATTCCGCAAAACAATCGTTCTAATCGCGATGCACGAATCGAGATTGTCCGCATAATCCATGTACAAAACCGAGCCCGCGTAAATCCCGCGCCGATCCGGTTCCAGTCCACGAATGATCTCCATCGCGCGAATCTTCGGCGCTCCTGTTACCGTTCCCGCCGGAAAACACGAAGCCAGGGCGTCGAATCGATCGAGACCATCGCGCAAACGCGATCTCAGACTCGTCTCCAGATGCTGAACATGAGAATAGCGCTCGACGCGCATCAGATCATCCACTTTAACAGACCCGTAATCCGAAACGCGCCCGAGATCGTTGCGACCAAGATCGACCAGCATCATGTGCTCCGCGACCTCTTTCTCGTCCGACTTCAAATCCTCACCCAACATCCAGTCTTCCGTTTCAGTTGCGCCGCGTTTTCTGGTACCCGCGATGGGTCGATAATCGAGTCGCTGCCCATGACAGCGAACCAACATCTCGGGCGAAGCGCCGACTACAGTTTCGTCGCCGAGTCGCAGGAAGAACATGTATGGCGAAGGGTTAATCGCACGCAACGCTCGATAGATCTGCAACGGATCGCCGTTGAACTGTGCTGAGAAACGTTGCGAAAGCACTACCTGGTAACAATCACCGGCGGCAATGTGATCCTTTACCTGCCGCACACCTTCTTCGAAAGCTCGACGTGGAAAGTTTGACTGTAGTGAAATGTTCTCGACGTTCTCATTAAGCGATTGCGCACTGGCAGGCAGCGCAGTCGTATCGAAGATCTTGTCCTCTATTTCTTTTGTGCGCGCCACAGCCTGATCGTAAAGCTCGCGCAAACGATCGTGACTTCCACCTGCCTCTTCAGTAAAGACGATCGAAACGATCTCCAATCGCTGCTTAACGCGATCGAAAGCAATCACGTTTCGGTAAAACATCCAGACAGCATCGGTTGCCGCATCGAGTGGTTGCGTGTGATTGTCGCGTAAAGCTGGTTCAAACCATTGCGCCGCGTCGTAACCGAGATATCCCACGGCGCCGCCTGCAAACGGCACGAGACCGGGCCGGCGCGCCAGCGAGCGTCCGCGAAAGTAATCTCTGACCCATTCAGTCGCGACAATCGGAAACGTTTCAGTCTTGCCATCCTGCTCGACAACAGTTTGCATTCCCTTGCCGCGGACGATCATCTCCGGCTCTGCGCCGAGAAACGAGTAACGGGCAATCCGCTCACCACCTTCGACTGATTCGAGCAGAAAAGAGTACGGCGAATCACCGGCAACACGCATGAGTGCACCCACCGGTGTGTGCAAATCCCCCAGCACCGAACGCACCACAGGCACGACATTGCCCTGCCGCGCTTCGCGCTCAAACGCTGCGAAAGATGATGGTTGCAGTTCGAGCATTTCGTGCTTTGCTTCAGCCGAGCCGAGTCCCAGTCAGCCAGTGACCACCGTCGACAACCAACACCACACCATTAATAAAACTCGCGGCATCGGAACAAATGAAGACTGCCGCTTTTTCGATATCCGCAATGCGTCCGAAACGCCCGAGTGGAATTTGCTTGCGCAAACGATCCTTGATCGGTTCCGGAACGAGCCGCGTCATGCCCTCAGTGTCTTCAATTGGGCCGGGTGCAATCCCGTTCACCCGTATGCCGTAACGTCCCCACTCGACCGCAAGATTGCGGGTCAAAGCATCAACACCGGCTTTCGCGGCAGACACGTGAAGCTGCATCGGCGTGCCGAGATAATGAAGCGTGGCGCTGATGTTCAAGATCTGGCCACGATGCTCCTTGAGTTGCGCGAAGGCGGCACGACAAACGTTGAACGTGCCTTTCAGATCGATGTCGACCACTGTGCCAAACCCATTTGGCGACAACTGTTCCGCCGCGCAGAGAAAGTTTCCCGCCGCACCGTTTACCACGATATCGATCTTGCCGAACTGTTCGATCGTTTGTGCGACTGCCTTTTCGACCTCTTCCGGCTGACGCACATCAGTAACAACTGCGAGCGCCTTGCCGCCGTTTGCGTTGATGGCTTCAGCGGCGGGTTGCAGGTGCTCGATCTTACGACTCGTAAGCGCGACCCTCGCACCAGCTTCGGCAAGCGCACGCGCGATTCCACCAGTGATACCCGTTCCCCCACCAGTCACGAACGCCACGCGTCCGCTAAGAATTCCATCGTTGAAGATTGTTTCACTCATAATTTTGATTAGCTCGCGAGGCTGATGGCTTCTTCAAGCTTGAATTTTCCCTCGTATAAAGCTTTGCCGACGATGACGCTGTCAAGACGCGAGTCGCCTGCGTCGCGAAGGCGTTTGATATCGTCCAGACTCGACACGCCGCCGGATGCAGTCACGTTGACATTCGCAGCGCGAGCGACAGCAAGGGTCTGCTCGATGTTTGGTCCACCGAGCATACCATCACGAGCGATGTCCGTGTAAACGATTCGTTCCACACCGCATTCTGCCACCGATCTGGCAAGCTCGACAGCGAGCAATGGCGTCGTAGATTGCCAACCGCGCGTCATCACGCGGCCATCACGCGCATCGATCCCGACACAGACTCTTGAAGAAAAGTTTGTGACGAAGTCTTTCAATAACAGGGGCGACTCCGCCGCGACCGTCCCGAGAACAACACGCGCAACTCCCGCGTTGCAAAGTTCTTGCACATCATTCAACGATCTAATGCCGCCCCCAAATTCAACCGGGACATCGATCGCTTTAATGATCTCTTTAACCACTGCGCGATTGGGCGACTCGGCACCATCGAACGCACCGTCGAGATCGACAACATGAATCATCTGTGCCCCAGCCGCCGCAAACTCCTTCGCCACCGCGACAGGATTCTCATTGTAAACAGTCATCTCAGACTTCCGCCCCTGCAGCAACCGCACGCACTTGCCATTCTTAAGATCTATCGCGGGTATTACGACCATCGTTGTGTCAAACACCTCCTTGGAGTGCGCCAACTTGTTGGCGCTTTGGTATTTTTACCAAAGCGGTGACAAGTCACCGCACTCCAAGGAGGTTCATAACTTCGTCAAACAGGGCACCATTTGTCGCGATCGAATTTCCGCCCTCGATTGTTCTCACGCCGCGCCAATCAGTAAATGTCCCACCCGCCTCTTCCATGATCGGTAACAACGGCGCGCAGTCCCACAAATTCATCACCGGATCAAGCATTATGTCTGCCCGGCCGGTCGCTACCAAAACGTAGCCATAACAATCACCCCAGGTGCGACTTGCCTTTGCGCGCGTTTGCAGCAACTCAGCCGCGCGTCCGAAACCGTATTGCGCACACGCTGGAAAATCCGTCGCTAACAGCAGCGCATCTTTCAGTTCAGCGGTGTCTGAGACTCTCGCCGGCTCACCATTCAAAAAACACCCGACGCCCTTTGCCGCAGAAACAATCTCGCCCAGCGCCGGAATATTTATAACGCCCACACTCGACTTCCCTTCAATCTCGAGTGCAATCAAAACTCCATAGAACGGAACGCCGTGCACAAACGCAAACGTGCCGTCGATTGGATCAACGATCCAACGTCTTCCTGACCTGCCTTGCGACTCGCCTTCTTCTTCGCCAAGCACGCCATCGTCAGGAAACCGCTTCGCGATCTCCTTGCGTAAATAACTTTCAGCTTGTCGATCCGCGATCGTGACATAACTGCCGTCTGACTTCGTGCTCGTTTCCGGTTTCTTGCGAAAGTACTCCAACGTGATGTCGCCCGCGCCTCGTCCAAGCTCGACTGCAAACTGAAGCAACTCGTTAAGCTCGCTTTTCACTTTGAACCTTTCTACGTTCGCCGAGTTCCGCCGCGACTTGCCCGAGACTGACGCCGCGCGCCACCAGCAACACAAGCAGGTGATAGACGAGATCTGACACTTCAGAAGTTAGACGTTTATCATCATCGTTCTTTGCCGCAATGATCGTCTCCGCTGATTCCTCGCCGAGCTTCTTGAGAATCTTGTCGAGACCTTCTTCGAAAAGATACGTTGTGTATGAACCTGCCGGCCGCTCACGTTCACGGCTTTGAATCAACTCGTAGAGTTGATCGAGCAATGGTCCAAGATCATCCGGTCGCGTGACGGCGTCGAAACACGAAACCGCGCCGGTATGACACGCCGGTCCCGCCGGGTTAACAAGAACGATGATCGCATCGCGATCGCAATCGAGCGCGAGACTCACAACGTCCTGCGTGTTACCTGACGTCGCGCCCTTGTGCCAAAGCTCGTTTCTGGATCGTGACCAAAACCACGTCTGCTTCGTTTCAATCGTTCGCTGGAGACTCTCACGATTCATGTAAGCGAGCGTGAGTACTTCGCGAGTCGAGGCGTTCTGGACGATGGCTGGTATCAGCCCTCGTTCGTCAAAACGAATTTCCTCGAAGTTAATTTTGCTCATCTCACTTCCACGCCTCGGCCACGCAGGTAACTCTTCACTTCGCCAATCGACAACTCGCCAAAGTGAAAAAGCGATGCCGCCAGCACTGCACTCGCACCCCCAGCAGTCAGTGCGTCGTAGAAATGTTCGACTTTCCCCGCGCCGCCTGACGCGATCACGGGAATCCGCACGGCGCTCGCAATCGCACGCGTCAACTCGATATCGTAACCGTTACGCGTCCCGTCACAATCCATGCTCGTCAAAAGTATCTCGCCCGCTCCGAGCTTTTCAGCCTGCATGGCCCACTCAACGGCGTCGCGACCGACCGCTCGTCGACCACCGTGTGTGTAAACTTCCCAACCACCTTCCGCACGCCTGCGCGCATCGATCGCAACGACAACACACTGACTACCAAACGTCTCCGCACACGCTTTGATCAAATCAGGATCTTCAACTGCCGCGGTGTTCAATGTGATCTTGTCCGCCCCGGCGCGCAGAATCGAGCGAATGTCCTCAACGGAACGCAAACCGCCGCCGACCGTAAACGGAATAAAAACCTCGTCGGCAACGCGACGCACCAGATCCGCCACGATTTCGCGACTGTCTGACGACGCTGTGATATCGAGAAACGTCAGCTCATCAGCGCCTTCCAGATCGTATCGCTTCGCCTGTGCCACCGGATCACCCGCATCCGTTAATGAGACAAAGCGAATTCCTTTGACCACGCGGCCGTTGTCGACGTCAAGACATGGGATGATTCGTTTAGCCAGCATCTTTTTAACCACAGATGAACGCAGATCCGTGTGAATCGATTTACACAGATCCGCGTTCATCTGTGGCAAAGTTCCTGAGCATCCTTAATCCAACATCCTGACTCTTCTCCGGATGAAACTGCACTCCACAAATATTCCCCTGCACCACAACCGACGCATATCGCTGCCCATACTCAGTCTCGCCTACCACAACCTCTTCATCACGCGGCTGACAGTAAAACGAATGAACGAAATAACAGAACGCTCCATCCGGGACACCGTCAAAAAACGCATGCTCGCGCTTCTGGTGAATTCGATTCCATCCGACCTGCGGCACGACGAGCTCGTTTCCAAACCGGCGCACAGTTCCCTTTAGCAATCCCAGTCCAGGCGTCGATCCAAATTCATCAGACTCTTCAAACAACATCTGCATCCCGACACAAACACCAAGTAAAGGCGTTCCTTCAGACGCCTTCTCTCGCACTAGACGATCGTGGCCACGCTCTTTCAGCGCCTTCATACACGCAGCGAACGCCCCGACGCCAGGCAGCACCAGCCGTTGCGCACGTCGCAAAAGCTCTTCGTCACCACTAATGAACGCATCGCAACCCGTCGCCGCAAAAGCCTTCTCAACCGAACGCAGGTTGCCAACGCCATAATCGATGATCGCAACGTGACTCACAACGCTCCCTTAGTGCTCGGAACACCAACAACTCGAGCATTCCTCTCGACAGCCTTGCGCAGCGCTCGCGAAGTCGCTTTAAACGTACCTTCGAGAATGTGGTGTGTATTGCGCCCGCGCAAGCAATCAATGTGCAGATTGAACTTTGCAGTCTCAGCAAACGACCGCCAGAAGTGTTCTGCAAGTTCGACGGAAAAGTTACCGATCATCTGTCGCCGCGTTTGCACTTCATAAACGAGATAAAAGCGGCCCGACAAATCGATCACCGATCGACACAACGCTTCGTCCATCGGCACAAGCGCCTCACCGTAACGATTTATGCCAGCCTTGTCTCCCAGCGCTTGAACGAGCGCCTGGCCCAGAGTAATGGCGATATCCTCAACCGAATGATGATCGTCAATTTCGAGATCGCCTTTGCAGATCACTTGTAAGTCAAATAATCCGTGCTTCGCGAAAAGATCAAGCATGTGCTCGAGAAACGGCACGCCGATGGAAACACTTGATTGGCCGCTGCCGTCGAGATTGAGCTCGACGCGTATGTCCGTTTCCTTTGTTTTGCGATGGACAGTTGCGATTCGTGATTGCATGGTCGTTGTTTTAACCGCAGATTTCACGGATTGCCATCAATATTTGGTCGTTTTCTTCAGGCTTTCCGAAGCTAAACCGGAAATAATCTCTCAACATCGGATAACCGCTGACGTCACGCACGAGAATGTCGTGCTCCAACAGATCGGTGAAAATGCGACGCGGATCCGTTGCGGACTTCACCACCATGAAGTTCCCTTTCGAAGACACGGGAGTCAGGCCTTCAACCTTCGACAACTCTTCGAACAATCGCTCGCGTTCGGCGATGATCTGTTTTACCAACGGGCGAAGCTCAGTATCGTAGTGTTCCATCGCAACCTCGGCGGCGATCTGTGCAAACAGATTCACGCTGTAAGGCAGCACTGCTTTGCGTATTTCACTCACCAGTTCTAGTGAGGCAAGCAAATACCCTACGCGCAAAGCTGCAAAGGCCATCGCCTTTGAGAACGTGCGCAAGACGATCAGGTTGTCGTGTTCGTGCAACAGCGGCACAACCGAATGCTCGGCGAATTCATGATACGCCTCATCGACTATCACGAGGCCTCGCGAGGCTCTGAGCAATGCTCTTAAAGCATCGTCTTCGATCACACAACCAGTGGGATTGTTTGGCGAACAGATGATAGTGACATCAGGCTGCCGCTCTTCAACTGTTTTGAGTAATGCTTCAGTGTCGTATTGCAGGCCGGAGGTTAGCGGAACACTTTCAACTGCACCGCCGAGCACCGTTGCAATTTGCTGGTAGAGTAGAAAAGTTGGCTCAGAGATCAGCACGCGCTTTCCGGGTTCGGTCGTCACCATTAAGGAGGCTTGGATGAGTTCATTAGAGCCGTTGCCGGCGAGCACGCCATCAGGCTTCCATCCGGCAAACGCTGCAAGCTGTTCGTGCAACGCTACAGGGACAAACTCCGGATAGCGCGACCATTGGCGCGCGGCAAACCGGCGCAGAACTTCTTCCTTTATGCGAGCCGGCGCATCCCATGGATTCTCGTTTTGATTGACCTTCAGCGACGCTCGATGCGGAGCAAGCGTGTATCCACGCACCGCTCTGACTGCCGGCTTGATGGAGTTGAGAACGTCGTTCATGAACAGATTTTTCACGCAAAGACGCAAAGTCACAAAGAATGATCCGCGTTTTCCTTTGCAACTTTGCGTCTTTGCGTGAGACCTTCCTTCCGAATTAAAGCAGACCTCGCGTGTCCCGCTAAACCTTCACATTCCGCGAGCAGATTCACGTTGTCCGCAACTTTGCAGAACGCCTCCCTTGAATAACTCAATACACTAGTCCGTTTCACAAAATCGTAAACTCCCAACGCTGACGAGAACCGCGCCGTTCGTCCTGTCGGCAACACGTGGTTCGGACCAGCCAGGTAATCACCGACAGCCTCAGGCGTGTAACCTCCAAAGAAGATCGCGCCGGCGTGCCGAATGTTCCGCGCCACAGCGTCATCGTCGCTCGTCACGATCTCGACGTGCTCCGGCGCTAACTGATTTATTAAGCGCGACGCCTCGGCCAAGCTATCCAAAACGATAATCGCACCGTATTCATTCAACGACGCCTTGACGATTTCACGTCGCGGTAGCGACTCCACCTGTAACTCCACCTCGCGCGCCACACTCTGCGCCAGCCGCTCACTATCGGTAATCAGAATCGCGGACGCGTCTTGACCATGCTCTGCCTGCGCCAGTAGATCTGCCGCAACGAAGTCCGGCCGCGCCGTCTCATCAGCAACGATCACCACCTCTGTTGGACCAGCAATCGCGTCAATCCCCACAATTCCAAACACCAATTTCTTCGCCGCCGCCACATATTTGTTTCCGGGCCCTGTGATCTTATCCACGCGCGGCACGGTCTCCGTGCCAAAGGCGAGGGCTGCTATCGCCTGTGCACCACCAACCGCATACACCTCGGTGACATCAAGCTCCAATAACGCAGCAGCAACAGCAGTATTCTCGGAAAGAGTTCGTGGTGGCGTGGTCACAACGATTCGCTCAACGCCAGCAACTTGCGCGGGAACGACATTCATTACCACGGATGACGGATAAGCAGCCGTGCCTCCAGGAACATACAGCCCGACGCTTTCCAGTGGCGTGATACGTTGGCCTAGCTGAATACCTTCAGCCGGATTGAACGTCCAAGATTGCTCAATCTGCCGTTCGTGAAATGCTCTGACATTGGCGATCGCGACACGAAGCGCCTGTCGCACAGCTTCATCAACACCTTCTGAGTAACGTTGGAGATCGTCTTTGGTGATTCGCAGTTCCGACTTTTTCAACTTAACTCGATCGAAGCGAACGGTGTAATGGATCAACGCTTCATCTCCACGGGTACGAACGTCGTCGATTATCGTCGACACCAACTTCATGAGATTGGCGTCAAGTGCAACTGAACGCGCAGCCAAATGATCGAGCCACGGCTGAAGCTCACTGCTTTCAGTTGGCAGAAAGATTCTCATTGCGTACCGTTAAGAGTTGATTCCAAAGCTTTTACTAAACGCGCTACTTCTGCAGTCTTCAATTGATAACTCGCGCGATTCACGACCAGGCGACCCGTCGATACGGCGATCTCCTCGACAACTGTCAGTCCATTCTCTCGTAGCGTTACTCCAGTCTCGACAAGATCAACGATCATGTCCGCAAGCCCAAGCGCAGGCGCGAGTTCGACTGACCCCGAAAGCTGAATAATCTCGACCGGAATTCCACGCGAGCCAAAATGCGCCCGCGCAATCTGCGAATACTTCGTGGCGACGCGGATCATCCCTTGCACCTTCGTCATCGCGTCTGCATTCGCCGCTGCCACGACAATGCGACAGCGAGAAATACCAAGATCGAGCGGTAACAACAGATCGGCTTCAGTCTCGAGTAACACGTCGCGTCCGACGATTCCACAATCAGCAATCCCATGCTCGACGTAAACCGGAACATCGGCAGGCTTCACGAAGATAAACCGGTACTGGCCCGTCTCGTCGGTGAGCGCGAGACGACGCGAATTCACTGCGTCTTCGCTCAAACGAACACCGGCACGCGCCAGCAGCGCAAGCGCGCTTTCCTGCATTCTTCCTTTTCCGATTGCTATCGTGATCATCAGTCTTGCGTTCCGCTGCGACCAAGAACTTCCGTGAGCGCGTCAAGATTGAGCACAAAGCCGACCGCCGGCTCCGCGCGTCCGAAGCTTCCGGTTAGACCATCGTAACGACCACCGCGTCCGACACTCGATCCCGCGCCGTGAACAAATATTTTCAAACTCAATCCGGTATAGTAGTCGAGACTTGAAACGTCGCCGAGATCGATCTCGAAAGAATTCTTAAGTCCGAGCGATTCGATCTCGGTCCATAGTTCTTCGAGTGAGTCGAGTGCTGCGATTGAGCGCGCGTTAGAGATCGTCCTGCGTGCAGTTTGCAAAACCTCGCGCTTGCCGGTCAGTTGAGTTGGTTGCGAGAACGCTCTTGCTTCACTGTCGTTGAATGTTTGCAGGAATTGCTGCAACTCCGCGGCTGCGCGTGTGTCGATCAGACGGCGCAACTGCTCGCGCGCCGCGGTTGCGAGATTCAGATGAGCAGCGACGCCGTTGAATATCTCGACGTTGTTGATTGTGATGCAGCAACGTGATTGCAGATTCAAACGTGACAGGATCTCCGCTGCCAGTCTCAGCACTTCGAGATCAGCCGTCGTCCCCCCAACGCCGATCAATTCACAGCCGAGTTGTGTGTTCTCGCGACGCCACTCGGCATGCGACTGCGTCTGTTGTCTGAAAACCGGCGCCGCGTAGCAGAAACGCAGCGGGCGCGGTCTTTCCGACAATAGCGTCGCGGCCATGCGCGCGACCGAGCTTGTTACATCAGGACGCAATGCAAGCAGGCGCCCGTCGTTGTCAGTAAAACGAAAGCCGCGTTGAGCTTCCCGCTGCCCCATTCCCTGCTCGAAAAGATCGTAGTAATCGACGGAAGGCGTGATTACCTCTTCGTAGTTCCAGCCTTCGAAGACCGACATAGCGACGTCTTCGACGGTGCGGCGCAACCGCGCCTCGGCGCCGATGTAGTAACGCATTCCGGCTGGAATTCTGGAGGTCATCTGAATCTCGAAAATGAAAAACCCGCTACCGGCTTCGCGTCGGTAGCGGGTTTTGGAATCGTTTTGCGCCTGTTTAGCTTGCTTCCTTCAGCGCTGCGAACACGATCGCCAGCCCGCCACCGGTGTGGTGGTGATGCCAGTATCCGTGGTGACCGTGATCGAGATTTCTAAACATTTGCTCGTCGGGCTTATACCTGACTCCGTGCTCAGTTGTCAAATTTCGAAGGGATGAGGTAGTGGGGTAATAGTGTGTTGCTCAAACATTGCTGGGTCCCGGAGGGACCAAATGTTTATAGCCACGACCCCTAAAAGTTAATTACGGCTCCAGCGGAGCCGAATGTTGCTGCTGCACGGACATCGCGCTCCGCTGGAGCGCAGTCCTAAGGCTGGTGGTGGCTATAAACATCTGGCCGCGCCGCGGCCAATACACAATTACACCATTACGGGGATTGAGGCCTCATTGCTGCTGCCTTTTCAGGGTTATACGGATAGTCTGGTTGTCGTCTGCAAGATTGTAATCTTGACCGAAAGTCTCAAACTGCCTAACAACCATTTGTATTCGCAGTAAGCCCTGCGGAACCTGAGAGAACCGGACAATCCCTTCCTTATTGGTTCTTTCTTTTTTCGAGAATCTAAGACCATCCTCTCGCGAAGTTAACTCCACCAACCCTCCATCCACCTTCTCATTTGAGTCATCCACGACCTCGATCTGTAATTTAACGGTTTTCCTGCTCGGGGCGGGAGTGGTTGTTGATCTGTTTGTATTACTCTGAGAGAAGGTCTTCCTCGTGACTTTGAGTTGCGCGGGTTTCCCACCCTGAGGAAACGCGTCAATCACAAAACCAATTGATAAGACACTTATCAGTATCAATAACTTTCGGGAGTTGGCTTAACACTTCATTCACCTCCTTGAAATACGAACAAGCTCTTCGCCGCTGGGACGGCTTGTTACTTTCGTAAGGTCGCAAGAATCTCGTCGTAATAGGTTTTTTCCTTAAGACTGGCACGCGAACCCGGAAAATAAACAAAACTCAGGGCGGCACTTCCATTCTCGGCATCACCGTCAAATTCGTTCAGCACAATCGCGCAGCGGTGTCCATTCGGAAGACGGACATTGTCGAGCATCGGGAAATCGAAGAATCCGACTGTAAAGAGCTCATCCGTTTCGTCGCTTCCAGCAGCGGTTTTTACAATCAGACGCACCCCGACTTCCTGCTTTTCAGTGTCGATACGAAGCACTTCAACAGTAACGCGTTTCTCGACAACAGGGCTGTCCGGTAATTCACTGAACTTCACGAGTATGGAATGATCAATAACCTTTGCGCCTTGAGGCTGCGTGGCCAAATCCGAAAACGCGATATTCCCATCGCGCTTACCGCCGGCTTCAGCAAGAGTAGCGACTTGTTTGGCTATTACCTTAAGAGTCACCTTTTTCAGACGTTCGATATTTTCCTTATTCTTTTCTCGATCTCTTGCCAGCTCGCTGTAGACGTCTTTAAACAGCGGCGCAAGGTCAAGCGAGTCGTGGAAGTTGTACGCCAGCAATTCGAGGTTAAGTATTCTCTTCTCCGGGTCATCCGGATTTTCCTTTGATTGAACTGCACCCTTGACTGACACAAAAAGTTAAGCACATATCCCTAACGGGAAGGAGGCTTAACGATGACCAAGAAGGGCGCAGGGGCCGCCAAGCCAGCGGCACTCAAACGGCGCACATTCACGCGCGAATTCAAACTGCAAGTCATCCGCGAAGTCGAGGCCGGCAAGACCCAGGCGCAAGTGGCCCGCGATTATCAACTCAGTGACAACACCATCTCGAAGTGGCGCCGGGAGCTGCGCAAATATAAGGAGCGCGCGTTTGCCGGTCGCGGTCACGCCTACACCGATGAAGCGCGCGTCAACGAGCTGGAACGCATGGTGGGCCGGCTCACCATGGAGAACGACTTTTTAAAAAAGCTTTTGCAGAAACTGGAAACCGAGAACTGAACCGGCGACAGGCGCAACAATACTTCATGAACTTAGTGCAAAAGGAACTGGAAGAGAGACCGACCGCCGAGCGAGCCCTCAGGTCGCTCGGCGAGGCGGTCGGGCTCTCGCGTTCGACTATCTTTCGCCACCTGCATTCGTCCGGTGCAAGTGCGTCGCACCACGAGGTCGCGTTGCGCGGGCAGATTCAGAGCGTGGCCCTGGAGATGCGTGCTTACGGTTACCGACCGATCACCAAAGAACTGCAGCGTCGCGGAGTGCTAGTCAATCACAAGCGCGTTTTGCGCTTGCTGCGCCTAGACAATTTGCTCTGTCTGCGGCGGCAAGCGTTTGTGCGCACTACCGATTCCAATCACTCGTTACAGGTTTATCCCAACCTGGCGCGGGGGTTGGTACTGTCAAACATCAATCAACTTTGGGTCTCAGACATTACTTACATCCGACTGCGGCGCGAGTTTGTTTATCTGGCTGTCATCCTCGACGCTTACAGTCGGCGCTGCATCGGCTGGGCCCTCTCGCGTCACATCGATACGCAACTGACGCTCAAGGCTTTACGCATGGCCCTGGCGAACCGCACCGTGCCACCTGGCTTGGTCCATCATTCCGATCGCGGCGTGCAATATGCGGCTGCAGATTACGTCGCGCTTTTGCAAGAACATAAGATCCAGATCAGCATGAGCCGCACCGCCAATCCCTATGACAACGCCAAGGCCGAACGGTTCATGCGCACGCTCAAGTACGAAGAGGTTTACTTGAATGACTACGACACGCTGGCTGAGGTGCTAGCCTCAGTCCAGCATTTCATCGAAGCGGTCTATAATCGGAAGCGACTTCATTCGGCCATCGGCTATCGGCCGCCAGCCGAGTTTGAAGCTTCGCTTGCACCACCAATACTTTCTTAACTGTTTGTGTCATTTCAGGGGTGCACTACAGATGCTGGTGTTAGAAAATTGTTGATAATCGAGTCGAACATCTCTCGTCGTAGAGAAGTGTCAGATTCCTCGCGCTTGCTCATCAACTCCGTATACAGCCTCAGATCTGTCTCTTGTTCCTGCTGACGAGCGAGAAAGTGCGAACCGAACAGACCAATAAGCGCGAGGACTACGGCAGTTCCGACTGCGCCAATAAACCGCAGGATGATCGTCCGTCTTCCTTCAAACTTCCATAGACCTGACCAGCGTATACAGGAACCGCCGACACGAGCGCGACAATGATTAGCGTGAGAAATCTGCTCATAATGTCCTCCTACAAATAGGTATGACGATTTCGTGGAATTTGTTTCTGGGATTGGTCCACTCGTGAGAAAGAGTGATTGAGGACTGAGGTTGAGGTTTGCCGCAGATCCGCGTTTATTCGCGTAAATCCGCGGCTAAAACTATCCTCCGGCAATATACGGCCTGGCCTGGACGATGTAGATCTGGCCCTTCATATAGGCCCACTCGATATCCTGATCGCGGCTGCCGAACACGCGCTTAATCTCATTCGCTGCCCGCACTAGCCGCCTGATAACATCATCCGTCAACACGACCCGATCGCCCGTTATCGGCACTTCCTTCACACCACCCTTTTCATCAAACGTCAACAAACTATCTTCAGCGGAGCGTGTCAGCACCTGGATCGCATTGGTCCGCGGGCGGAAGAGTATTTGCTCGGCGATGCGCTGACCTTCCACAACTTTGATACCCAAACCTCGTTTGGCACTGATGTAGATCGCGCCCTTGTTCTCAGTGTCGAATGGATCGGTACTGATCATCACGCCCGAGCTCTCGGAATTGATGCCCTCCTGCAACAACACCGCCATGAAGATCTTCGAATGGTCCACACTCGCGCGCTCGCGCGCTTCGTACGCTTCAAAGTTCCAAAGCGACGCCCACACTTTTTTGATGGCATCGATCAATTGCTCGTCGCCGCGCACGTTTGGCACAGTCGTGTAGAGTCCAGCGCCGCTGAAGTTTGGCAGGTCTTCCGAGTTCGAAGAGCTGCGCACAAACAAACCCTTACCGGCATACTCGCGCGCAACTTTCTCCAACACACTTTTCCTGAGTTCAGAACTGAACTCAGCCTTCTCGATCTTCTGTCGCAATTGAACTAGTTGCTCACGCCTGTAAACGGGATCGTGAACAAACTTCTGATCGTTCAACAGCTCGAAGATGACGTCGTCGAGTTTGTTTCGTTTGATGAATTCATCGTAGTAGTAAAACGGAATCGTAAAACCGTTGGGCACGATGATTCCGGGCAGACGCGCGTTCAGTACCTCGCCGAGATTTGCCGACTTGCCACCGAACGCGAGGCTCGCGCGTGCTCGCTGCTGAGCGAGACTCAACAAACGCGTCTCAGACAGGTTGTAACGCGGCTTCATCACGTCCAGGCGTTCGGCCTGTCGTCGCTGATACTCACGCAACTGATTCATGTCGGCGCGCTTAATCGTGTAGTTCTCACGCAGCGTTTCGAATGAGACCCACCAGCCGTCGTACTGTTTCAGCAGTTCTTTCGCGTTTTTGATGTACGCGTTTGGAATGCCCCAGCCTTTCGCGAGCAGGTTGATGTGCGAAAGCGGCGTGGACGGCTGCGAGGTGATGATTCCGGCAACCGGGGGAAGTTGAACCGGCACTTCGTCGAGAACAAGAATCTCGTTGAAGCCGATTTCGACGTGATCGTCGAGCTTTGGAATGATGTGAATGCGCCCAAGACCTTTGGCGATGTTGAGTGCCTGATACGCCTGTTCCTTCGCGATGTCGCTATGCAAAACGCGCTGAATTCCGGCGAGGTCTTTTGTGACATCATCCTGTCGCAGTGAATTTGGCTTAAAGGCGACTGGCGCGAAGAAGGTTTTGTTAATCACTTCGTAAGCGAGTTGGATCTGATCCGCGGGTATTAGATCGCCTTCCCAGAACTCGAAGGTCCAGCGTTTGATCGGGATTTGATACGCGAGTGTGCCGAGTATGAAGCGACGGTTCGGCTTGATGTAGTTGTTGACAAAAAACTCTTTACCGCGTTCGAGTGAGAGATAAGTGCCGTTGACGAAGTCTTTGTGAAAGCTGTAGCGCTTCTTGTTGACGTAGTAGATCTTGTTCCCGTCTTTGCGATCGATGACGATCATGACGTGCGGGAGAGCGTAAGGGGTGTTGGGGTCGTAAGTAACAGAGATTGAGTTGAAGTCTGCCTGCGACTTGACTGCGGGAAGCGACTTCGGGTCCGTTTGGGCCACCAGTTGCAGGGAAAAGGCCAGCACCAAAAGGAATGCTTTCACGCAAAGTCGCAAAGTGCGCAAAGTATCTCGAGTCCTTCTTTGCGCCTTTGTCTTTGCGTCTTTGCGCCTTTGCGTGAAACTAACTCTGTCCAATCAGCAGCTCCCGGGAACGTTCGAGCAATGTCACCAACTCGTCAATATGATGCTGCTCGGTGAGGAAGCTGTTTATGTTCACACGCAGCGCGCGACCTCCGTGCAGAACGGTTGTCGTAATCCACGCTTCACCGCCGCGCTCGATTTGCTGTTGCAGTCGCTGCTGAATGAGATCCGATCGCGAAGAATGACGAAAACAGCACACTGCAGTTTCGACTTCACCGACACGTTCGAAATCGGGAAGCGCGTCGATTCGGCTTGCGAGGTAGTGCGTGAGACCTATGTGGCGTTCGACAGTGCGAGCATAACCTTCGCGTCCCATAAACTTCATCGCCATCCATAACTTCAGCGAGTTGAAGCGCCGCGTTCCCATCTGACCGTAACGGAAGAAGTCGAACTCCACGTCGGCGCCGCCGCGGTCTTCGCTCAAGTATTCCGGAGTCATATCAAACGAATCGCGCAGAGTCCGTCCTCCTTCGCGGACCAACACGGCGCCGCACGAGAACGGAACAAACATCCACTTATGCGGATCGAATGTGATCGAGTCGGCCTGTTCGATGCCGTTCAGCATGTGTTTGTGCTTTGGAGAGAATGCGAGTGGACCACCGTAAGCGGCGTCGATGTGATACCAGCAACGGTTCTCGCGCGCGATCGCGGCGAGATCTTCGAGTGGATCGATAACGCCGGTTGAGGTTGTACCTGCAACGCCGACGATACAGCACGGTAACAATCCCGCATCATGATCACGTGCGATCGCATCCCGCAGGGCGTCGAGTCGGATGTGGAAACGATCGTCGGTTGGAATCTTTCTCAGCCCTTCGCGACCGAGACCAAGAATGTCTGCGCTCTTATCGACCGAGTAATGACACTGCTCAGACGCATAAATGACCAGATCCGCCTGCGCTGCACGCACTCCACGATCCTTGATCCCTGCTGCGACACTGTCTCTCGCGCATTTCAGCGCAATCAGATTCGCTTCCGAACCGCCGCTCGCCAGCGTTCCAAAACTCTTCGGACCATAATTCAAAAGATCGCAAAGCCAACGCATCACACGCGCCTCAATCATCGCTGACGTTGGGCCGTTGCGCCACGCACCTGCATTCTGATTGAGCATCGAACTCAACACGTCCGCCCAGACCCCTATCGGCAACGGTGTCGGGTTAAACTGGCCGAAATACCTGGGACTGGGAACGCCCATCGCGTTCGGTGCAATGTCGTTCCGAAAGCGCTCGAGGATATCCTCCAGCGCGATCCCCTTCTCGGGCAGTGGTTCGTCAAATAGTTTTTCTAACTCAGCAGGTGTGGCTTCGGGCGTCACTCGCCGCGTAGCAAGCGACGCCACGTGTTCGTGAATTATTCGCGCCACCGCGTTTCCGAGAAAGTGATGTTGCTCAACAAAATCGTCAATCATGATCTATGCTTCGTATGTGAATGAGTTCGAACAATCCTTAGTCGCGAACATGGGAAGCTTCAACCTGGACCTCCCCGCCGAGACCATAAAGCAGCTCGGGGAGTATTACAGTTTACTCACACGCTGGAATGATCGGCTACACCTCGTCGCCCCCTGCTCACCGGAAGAGTTCGCTGTCAGGCACGTCCTCGAATCATTACTTCTGCTGAAGCACCTCCCACAGAACGCCCGTGTCGCCGACATCGGCTCCGGCGGCGGCTTGCCAATCATTCCCTGTTTGATCGCGCGCTCCGATTTGCAAGCCACACTAATCGAATCCTCTCAAAAGAAAGCCATCTTCCTCCGCGAAGCCTCAAACCAACTTCACCTGAAGGCAACAATCCTTGCCCGCCCCTTCGAACAGGTCGAACCTCCCTCTGTGTCTTTCGTCACCTGTCGTGCGCTGGATCAATTCATGCAAAAGCTACCAGCTTTAATCAATTGGGCGGGTGACAAAACACTACTTTTGTTTGGAGGTGAGACGTTGCGAGAAGAACTAAGGAAGGCGAACGTGAATTTCGAAGCGTTACTCATCCCACTGTCCGAGAAACGATTCCTCTTTTTAGCCACGGATTAACGCGGATTTTTTTCGGATTAGGATGGTTTCTCGCGTACGACTTCCTGGGGTTTTTTGTCTTCGCGCAAACCCTGAAACGATGGGTGACGAATGATACCTTCATCCGTCCACTCCGTAAATGCTACTTCGCCGACGAGCTTCGGTTCGGTCCAGACGGCCTTGCGCAGACCGGGGTCTTTGGGGATTTCGGCGAATGGACGCTTATCGACTGCTATGCGGTCGAGTTTCTTTTTCAAATCAACACGCATTGCGTTGGTGTAGCCGGTGCCTGCGCGTCCGGCGTAGATTAGTTTCCCGCGCTCGTAAAAACCAAGAATTAAGGAACTGAAGGGAATGCCTTTGTCAGACAACGTGTATCCAGCGATCACAAACTCCTGTCGCCGGATGCACTTGATCTTCAGCCAGTTGCGACTGCGCGTCGATTCGTAGGCCGACTCAGCCTGTTTTGAAACAATGCCCTCGAGTCCAAGCTTGCAAGCTTCCTTGAAAAACTGCGCTCCGCTTCCTTCGATGTGATCGCTGTAACGCAATAGACCTGCTTCGCCCACGGGCGCCAGCAACTCATCGAGCACGCCCTTTCGCTCGCGCAACGGACAACGCGTGAGATCAAAACCGTCGATATAGATCAAATCGAAGATATGAAAGATCAGACCTGCCGCTGAACCTTTATTGATCGATTGCTGAAGCCGCTGAAAACTCGCGCGCCCCTTCTCATCCAAGGCGACAATCTCGCCGTCAAGAATCGCGCTCTTCAACGTCAGCGCCTTCACCGCTTTGCCAACCGCCGCAAACTTCGCCGTCCAGTCTTTCCTGTTTCTAGTCCAGAAACGAACCTGGCGACCTTCGAGATGGCAAAGCAAACGGTAACCGTCAAATTTCAATTCATGGAACCAGGCGTCGCCCGACGGCGGCTTGTCGACAAGTGTGGCAAGTTGGGGCGGAACAAACTCAGGCATCGCGACTTTGCGCGCATTGGGGAGGTTTTTCAGGATTAGTTTTTTCAGCGGCATCGGGATTGCACTTTTATCAAAACGACAGATTGCATGTACCGAAAGAAGTCAACCTGAAATGTACGCGACAAGAATTATGACGGACATCTATCATCTGGTCCAATCGCGAGGTGAGCATACGCTCTGTGGGCTGCGAATCAGTCGGGTTACGTTCCATGGAAAAACTAACACGTTACAACGCGTCGATGAGGTGACGGCAAACCTGGCGATTTGCAAGCACTGCGAAAGGATAAGAGACCAGGAATTAAGAAGTGCATAAAAAACAATCCACAGATTACACAGATAATCTGCGTAATCTGTGGATGACTTGGGTGGACTACCAAACTAACTACTCGTCGGAATCAGCCTCGGGCTCGACAACACCATCGCCGTCGCTCGCTGCTACCGCAGGTACTACGATTGGCTCACGCGGAGGCAGCACCATCTCGTGGCCGCCGACGATATCGGGAAACTCATCGAGATCGCGATCCCTACCCTGATCGATCGTTTCATCACGTTCGATATCAACGTTGCGATAATATTCCATGCCGGTACCGGCCGGAATCAACCGCCCCATGATCACGTTTTCCTTCAACCCGCGCAGGTAATCCACGCGACCAGAGATCGCGGCTTCGGTAAGCACGCGCGTGGTCTCCTGGAACGACGCTGCCGAAATGAATGAATCGGTCGAGAGCGAAGCCTTCGTGATACCCAGCAAGAGCGGCTCTGCTTGCGCCACTTCGCCGTCTTCCTGTCGTACACGCTCGTTCTCGTCCTGGAAGCGGAAACGATCGACCTGCTCTTCGAGCAGAAACTCCGTGTCGCCGACTTCCTTGATCTTCACCCAGCGCAACATCTGTCGAACAATCACCTCGATGTGCTTGTCGTTGATGTTCACGCCCTGCAGACGATAGACCTCCTGGATTTCGTTTACGAGGTATTCCTGCAAACGACTCATACCGAGAACTCGCAGAATATCGTGCGGGTTCAGTGGTCCATCCATGAGCGCCTCGCCGGCACGAACACGGTCGCCATCCTGCACGTTGATGTGCGTACCACGCGGGATGTCGTACTCGCGCTCTTCACCGTCGTCGCCAGTAATGATCAGTTTGCGTTTGCCCTTCGAAATCGCGCCGAGTGTAACGGTGCCATCGATTTCAGACATGACTGCCGTTTCCGCAGGGCGTCGTGCTTCGAAGAGCTCGACGACGCGCGGCAAACCGCCGGTGATGTCTTTGGTCTTGGTCGTTTCACGCGGAATCTTCGCGATGATGTCGCCCGGCTCAACATCCTCGCCGTCCTGCACCATCAGGTTCGCGCGCACAGGCATCTGGTAGGTCTTCAGCACCTTGTTGCCGGCACTGCGGATTTCAAAACGCGGCTGTTTCTTCTCGTCGGGCGAGTCTTTCACTACCATGCGCGACTGACCGGTTACTTCGTCCACTTCTTCGTCAAACGTCACGCCTTCTTTCAGATCCTGGAACTTAACGTGTCCAGCAACTTCCGTAAGGATCGCGAACGTGAACGGGTCCCACGTCGCCAGGAGTTGATCCTGTGTGACGCGGCTGCCGTCTTCGACGAGGATGTGCGCACCATAAACGATTTGATAACGCGCTGCCTCACGGCCGCGGTCATCGATGATCGTCAACGAGCCGTTGCGATTCATCGCGATGCGCTCGCCCTTGCGACTCTTGACCGTCTGCAGGTCGAGATACTTAATCGTGCCATCCTGACGAGCTTCGTGTTTCGACGATTCTTCGAGACGTGCGGTACCACCGATGTGGAACGTACGCATCGTCAACTGCGTGCCAGGTTCACCGATCGACTGCGCGGCAATGACGCCGACAGCCTCACCGATTTCAACCGGACGACCAGTTGCGAGGTTGCGCCCGTAACACTTGATGCAGCAGCCACGACGCGACTCGCAAGTCAACACCGAACGAATGCGAACGCGCTGCACGCCTGAACGCTGAATCTCGGCAGCCAGGTCTTCGTCGATCTCCTGATTGGCACCAACGATCACAGAGCCCTCAATTGGATCCGTGACGTCGTCGAGCCCCGTGCGGCCGACGATGCGGTCACGCAACGACTCGATCTCCTCGCCACCTTCGACGATCGCGCTCGCGGAGATACCGCGCAGCGTGCCGCAGTCGTCTTCGCTGATGATCACGTCCTGTGCCACGTCAACCAGACGACGAGTCAGGTAACCTGAGTCAGCAGTCTTGAGAGCCGTGTCAGCCAGACCTTTGCGAGCGCCGTGTGTCGAGATGAAGTACTGCAACACGTTCAAGCCCTCGCGGAAGTTTGCCTGGATTGGAGTCTCGATGATTTCGCCGGACGGACGGGCCATCAGACCACGCATACCGGCGAGCTGGCGAATCTGTTGCGCGCTGCCACGAGCGCCGGAGTCGCTCATGACGAGGATTGGATTGAGCTCACCACTGGAGCGCTCACGATCGTCCATCGCCTTGAACATCTCTTTCGCGACCTTGTCAGTCACTTCAGACCAGATCGCGATGACCTTGTTGTAACGTTCACCGTTGGTGATAACGCCGTCTTGATACTGCTGCTCCACCGCGATCACGTCCTTGTCAGCCTTGTCGACAAGTCCCTTCTTCGAGGGTGGAGTTACCAGGTCGTCAATGCCGATGGAGATTCCGGCTTTGGTGGCGTACAGGAAGCCGAGGGTCTTGAGATCGTCAAGCATCTTGACGGTCATCTCATGGCCCAAACGAATGTGCGAATAGTTAACGAGCGATTGCAGACCCTTCTTCTTCAACGTGCCGTTGATGAAAGGCAGACCGGCCGGAATCGAATCGTTAAAGATCACGCGTCCGACGGTCGTATTGATCACGCGACGCACGTCGTCCTGAACGACGGCCCGCAGAATGTCCTGCGGATCGTGTTCCTGAACGAGGTCGATCAGGTCGCCCTGAATGCGCAGCTTGATAGGTGTTTGCGTGGTAACTTCGCCGGCGTCGAGTGCCAGTAACACTTCTTCGAGCGAAGCGAACACACGTCCTTCACCCTTTGCGCCCGGACGGTCACGCGTCAGGTAGTAAATACCGAGCACGATGTCCTGCGAAGGAACCGCGATTGGCTGTCCGCTCGCAGGGCTCAGGATGTTGTTGCTCGAAAGCATCAACACCGCTGCTTCAATCTGTGCTTCCGGACTGAGCGGAATGTGTACCGCCATCTGGTCGCCGTCGAAGTCGGCGTTGAATGCCGTGCAGACGAGCGGATGGATCTTGATGGCCTTGCCCTCGACGAGCACTGGCTCAAACGCCTGAATACCGAGCCGGTGCAGCGTTGGAGCACGATTCAGGAGCACTGGATGCTCGCGAATCACCTCTTCAAGAATGTCCCAAACGACAGGCTCCTGACGTTCCACCATCTCGCGCGCTTGCTTGATCGTGGCCGCGTGGCCCTGTTTCTCGAGCTGGTTGTAAATGAATGGCTTGAACAACTCGAGCGCCATCTTTTTCGGCAGACCGCACTGATGCAGTTTCAGTTCTGGTCCAACGACGATCACTGAACGTCCCGAGTAGTCGACGCGCTTGCCGAGCAGGTTCTGACGGAAACGTCCCTGCTTGCCTTTGAGTGTTCCACTCAGAGACTTGAGCGGGCGATTGTTGACACCACGCAGCACACGTCCGCGACGTCCGTTATCAAACAGAGCATCGACCGCCTCCTGAAGCATGCGCTTTTCGTTACGCACGATGACTTCAGGCGCACGCAACTCCATCAGCTTCTTGAGACGGTTGTTGCGGTTGATAACGCGTCGATAAAGATCGTTGAGATCCGAAGTCGCGAAACGTCCGCCATCGAGGGGAACGAGCGGTCGCAGCTCAGGTGGAATAACCGGAATCACGTCGAGGATCATCCAGTCGGGCCGGTTTCCTGATTTCAGGAAGCTGGTCGCAACTTTCAGACGCTTCGAGTATTTCAACTTCTTCTGCTGCGAAGTCTCTTCCTTCATCCGCTTGCGCAGATCGGTGGCGAGTTCTTCGACGTCCACCATCGCCAGCAATTCTTTGATTGCTTCTGCGCCCATCTTGGCGACAAACTGCGCCGGATAATCGCGCACGAGCTCTCGATAACGCTCGTCGCTCAACAACTCACGCTCTTTCAATCCCGGCACGTCGCCTGGATCGATCACGATGTACGACTCGAAATAGAGGACTTTCTCGAGCTCGCGCAGTGGGATGTCGAGCAAGTGGCCGATACGGCTGGGCAGTCCTTTAAAGAACCACACGTGCGAACATGGACTGGCCAGGTCGATATGGCCCAACCTTTCACGTCGCACTTTGGCCTGAGTTACTTCGACGCCGCACTTGTCGCAGATCACGCCGCGATGCTTCATGCGTTTGTATTTTCCGCAGAGGCACTCCCAATCAGCGACCGGACCAAAGATACGCGCGCAGAAGAGACCGTCGCGCTCTGGTTTGAAGGTGCGGTAGTTGATTGTTTCTGGTTTGGTCACCTCACCATGCGACCATTGCCGGATTTTTTCCGGTGACGCAAGTGAGATACGAATAGCTTCAAAGTCTGGTGCCAGTTGCGTCTTTTCTTGTTGGAATCGAAACATAATTCTCCTATGTCCTTACGCCTCTACCGCACTCGTAACAATTGCTTCGCCGACGCCATCTTCCGCTCCGGTGCCGTCACCCGCAGCCTTCTTGTTGATCAACTCAACATCGAGACATAGCGACTGCAGTTCACGGACGAGGACGTTGAACGACTCCGGCAAACCTGGATCGAAGTCGGCTTCGCCTTTAACGATCGCTTCATAGATCTTCGAGCGGCCGGCGACGTCGTCAGACTTGGCTGTCAACAGCTCCTGAAGAATGTGTGCCGCGCCATAAGCTTCGAGCGCCCACACCTCCATTTCTCCGAAGCGCTGACCACCAAACTGCGCCTTACCGCCGAGCGGCTGCTGCGTGATCAAGCTGTACGGTCCAATCGAGCGAGCGTGGATCTTGTCGTCGACGAGGTGCGACAGCTTCAACATGTAGATGTATCCGACTGTCACTTTCTGCTCGAACGGATCGCCACTCAGACCGTCGTACAACACCGCTTTGCCTGACTCATTTACGATCTCAGGCAATCCGAGCTCGCGTGCACGGTCACCGGACAGGTGCAGTTTCTTCTTGATCTCAGCTTCAGTTGCGCCGTCGAACACAGGTGTTGCGAAGTGCATTCCCAGCACGCGCGCGGCCCAACCGAGGTGCGTTTCGAGGATCTGGCCCACGTTCATGCGCGAAGGCACGCCGAGGGGATTCAGAACGATCTCGACGGGTGTGCCATCGGGCAAGTAAGGCATGTCCTCTTCCGGAAGAATGCGTGCGATGACGCCCTTGTTTCCGTGACGACCGGCCATCTTGTCGCCGACTGACAGCTTGCGCTTCATGGCGATGAACACCTTCACCATCTTGATCACGCCCGGTGAAAGTTCGTCGCCCTGTCGCAGCTTCGCGATCTTCTCTTCGTAAATGTCAGAGAGGATCTTGATCTGGCGTTCGGTGCGATCTTCGTACTCCTTGATCTCCGACCCAATGTCGAGTCGCGAAGAAGCAAGTTGCACTTTTCTCAGCGCCTTCGGCTCAACCGCCTTCAGCATCTCGCGTGTGATTGCTACATTCTTCTCAATCAACACTTCGCGATTCGCTGTCAGATCCGCAGAAAGCTTGCGACCTTCGAGCAGTTCGTAAATTCGCTCGTCGCGCTGCTCGCGCAGGATACGAATTTCGTCTTCAAGGTCGCGTCGCAGGCGATCTTCCTCGTCCTGTTCGATAGCGAGTGAACGTTGATCTTTCTCTTGTCCTTTGCGGGTAAAGACCTGAACGTCAACGACCGTGCCGTCAATTCCCGGCGGGCTGACGAGCGAAGCATCCTTCACGTCGCCGGCCTTCTCGCCGAAGATCGCGCGTAACAGTTTTTCTTCCGCAGTCAGTTGGGTTTCACCTTTCGGTGTCACCTTACCGACGAGGATCGAGCCCGGTTTCACCTGAGCGCCGATGCGAATGATGCCGCTCTCGTCGAGATCGCGAAGCATGTTCTCACCGACGTTCGGGATGTCGCGCGTGATTTCCTCCGGACCAAGCTTCGTGTCGCGAGCTTCGATTTCGAGCTCTTCGATGTGAATCGAGGTGTAGTAGTCCTCTTTCACGAGTCGCTCTGAAACGAGGATCGCGTCTTCGAAGTTGTAACCGCGCCATGGCATGAAGGCGACGAGTACGTTGCGACCAAGCGCCAGCTCACCGCGATCCGTACATGGACCATCGGCGATTACCTGGCCTTTCTCGACTCGTTCGCCGACGTGGACAATCGGACGCTGATTGATACAAGTGTTCTGGTTCGAACGCTTGAACTTGATCAGTGTGTAGATGTCGGCTGTTACCTCGCGCGAAATCGTGCCGTCGACGTTGTGATCAGCCTTGACGATGATGCGTTCGGAGTCGACGTAGTCGACCACGCCGTCGCGCTTGGCGACGACCACAGCGCCGGAGTCACGAGCAGTCACCTTCTCCATACCGGTTCCGATGTACGGAGCCTCGGCACGAAGCAGCGGCACCGACTGGCGTTGCATGTTTGAACCCATCAGCGCGCGGTTTGCGTCGTCGTTCTCGAGGAACGGAATCAGCGAAGCGGCCACTGAGACGAGCTGCTTCGGCGAGACGTCGACATACTCGATGTCTTTGCGCAAAGCGAGAATGAACTCACCGGCTTTCCGCGCCGCGTTACGCTCGTTGATGATGTTGCCGTTTTCGTCGAGCTCGATGTTGGCCTGGCCGACGACGTGTTTGTCTTCCTCCCACGCGGTCAGGTAGAACGGCCATGGCTCATGATCCGCCTGACGAGCCTCGGAGCCGAGCTTCTTGTTTGCCTTCTCGACTTCTTCGATGGGAATGTGGTCGCCGGGCTTGAGCTTCGTGTCGCCGCCATTGATGACGCGCACGTATTCAACCACGCGACCGTCACTGACCTTGCGATACGGTGCTTCGATAAACCCAAACTCGTTGATGCGTGCGAAGCACGAGAGACTCGAGATGAGTCCGATGTTCGGACCTTCAGGCGTCTCGATAGGACAAATGCGTCCGTAGTGTGTCGGGTGTACGTCGCGCACTTCGAACCCGGCGCGCTCACGCGAGAGACCGCCTGGTCCAAGCGCCGAGAGACGACGTTTGTGCGTGATCTCCGAGAGCGGATTTGTCTGGTCCATGAACTGCGACAACTGGCTCGACCCGAAGAACTCACGCACCGCAGCCGTCACCGGCTTCGCGTTGATGAGATCGCGTGGCATCGTTGTCTGCATTTCCTGGTGGATCGACATCTTCTCCTTGATCGCACGCTCCATGCGCTCGAGGCCGATGCGGAACTGGTTCTCCAGCAACTCGCCAACCGCGCGCACACGTCGATTGCCCAGGTGATCGATATCGTCCGCCTGGTACTCAGACGGGTTCTTACGCATCTTCAGAACGTAAGAAACCACCTCGTAGAAATCGTGTGCGGAGAGCAATGGATCGTCGATGCGATCGCGCTCGCCCTTGCCCATTTTGATGTTGAACTTGAGACGACCGACGCGCGAGAAATCAAACTTGCGCGGATCGAAGAACATCGCTTCGAGCAGGCGATAAGCCGTTTGCACAGTCGGCGGATCGCCCGGACGCATCTTGCGGTAAATCTCGAGCAGCGCATCGACTGGCTTGGTAATGACGTCTTTCTTCAACGTCAACGAAAGCACTGGTCCAACGTCGTCGCGTTCAGGGAAGAACACCGCGAAGCTCGTGATACTGGCTTCGATGATCTCCTGTAGTTTCGCAGGCGTGATCTCGTTATTGGCCTCGAGAATGATTTCTCCACTCTCCGTGTTGACGATGTCAGCCACAACGAAGGCGCCTTCGAGCTGAGACGAATCAACTTCAACCTCGGAGATACCAGCCTTGCGCAAGGCTTCGAGTGCAGAGGTCGCTACTTTCTTGCCACCACGAACGATCGGATCCGGCCCCTTGCCCTTGATGTCGTGGTCGACCTTCATGCCCACGAGGTTAGTCGGTCCCTGTTCAGGAACCTGAACTTTCAGATGACCGTCCTGGAGATGAATTTCATCCGTGATGTAAATCGCACGGATCATGTCCTCATCGGTGAATGAGGCATTCTTCACGCCTTCTTCCAACTGTGAATCGGTGCGCGGACCTTTCGGCGGCTCGACTCTCGGGTTGAACCAGAGGCCGAGAGCTCGCAGGAAGATCGAAGCCAGGAACTTGCGTTTTCCGACACGCACGTAAAGCAGGTTCTTCTGGTCGTATTCGAACTCGACCCACGAACCGCGATACGGAATGATCTTAGCGACGTAGATCGCGCCGCGTTTGAAAAAGACGCCGGGCGAACGGTGAAGCTGCGACACGATGACGCGTTCGGTACCGTTAATGATGAAAGTACCGTTGTCAGTCATCAACGGGATTTCGCCGAAGAAGACTTCTTCTTCCTTGATGTCGCGGATCGAGAGCACTTCCGTGTCCGGATCCTTGTCAAAAACCGTCAGACGGATCTTTACCTTGAGCGGAACGCTGTAGCTCATGCCGCGTTCCTGGCATTCCTGTTGGTCGTGCTTGTGTTTCAGGCCGACGGGCTCGCCGCAGTTTTCGCAAAGTTGCGGGCGAACGAAATTGAACGTGCCGCAACGATGACAAAGTGTGTCTCCCGCAGCGAGTGGATTGACCTTGATAGTAGCGCCGCAGTTCTTACAGTTTGAGCGAAGATAGTTAAGACCTTCGAGACGTCCGCATTTGCACTGCCAGTTACCGATCTGGTACTCGACGAAGTCGAGCGTGGCGGTGCCGCGGAAGTCCGAGATTGGAAAAACCGACTGAAAGACAGCCTGGAGACCGGTAGCTTCACGCTCTTCCGGCAGCAGGTCCATCTGCAGAAATCGGTTATACGACTCGCGTTGAATCTCAATAAGATTGGGTATCCTGACGGCGGTGGCGATCTTGGAGAAGTCCTCACGCTCAGGCGCCTGACTGGTACGTCTTCCTAACCCGGTATTAATCGTTTGAAGCAGATTTGCAGACATGTGAGATCCCTTTTATCTAATTGCCAATTAAAGACGCCAAATCGCGGTCAGAGCGCACAATGCCCCTGACCGCTTGTTACGCAAAAGCGGCGGATCTATCCGTCAGAATTTTTGGGAGTAACGCCAGCGCCTCAATACTCCCTTAACTTAGCCACTTACAATTCCAGTGTCAAGCCAAGAACCGATGCTCAGAAATATAGGTCCTATAAGTCCTATAGGATCTATACCACTATTTGACCTCGACGGTCGCCCCAGCGTCAGCCAATTTCTGCTTGATCGTTTCCGCCTCTTCCTTCGAGACGCCTTCCTTCACTGCTTTGGGGGCTGCCTCTACCAGATCCTTGGCTTCTTTCAATCCGAGAGCAGTGACTTCGCGGACAACCTTGATCACGTTGATCTTGTTACCGCCGATCGCTTGCAGGATCACGTCAAACTCAGTCTTCTCTTCAGCCGCTGCCGCCGCTCCGCCACCATCAGCCGTTGCTGCTGCCGGGGCTGCGACTGCCGCTGCCGCCGCTGAAACACCAAACGTCTCTTCAATATCCTTCACGAGTTGTGAAGCTTCCAGAAGAGTGCATTGTTTTAAGAATTCAATAACGTCTTCGCGTGTTGCTGCCATGATTACTTTTCTCTCCTTCTAAAATCCTTATGCGGTTTTTTGTTCACTGACCTGCTTGACCACTACTGCCAGGTTGCGCGGCACGGCGGAAATCACCGTTGCGAGCCGCTGCGCCTGACAGTTGATCAGGAACATAACCTTAGAAATCAATTCTTCCTTCGACGGCAGAGTAGCGATTGCTTCGACATCTTTCAGAGCCACTACCTTGCCTTCGACGACTCCGGCCTTGAACGTAAAGATGTCCGGATTAGCCTTAGTAAACTTTGAAATGGCTTTCGACAAACCAACCGGATCACCGGTGCTCAGCGCCACTGCAGTCACACCTTTGAAGTGCTCTGAAGCAGCTTCGAGTGCCGTTCCTTCCGAAGCCCTGCGCGCGAGCGTGTTCTTCACCACTTCGTAAGAAACACCTGCTTCGCGCAGTTGATTGCGAAGCTCCTGGTCTTTCGCGACGGTCATCTTCTGGAAACCAACCAGCATCGCGGCCTTGGCGTTCTTAAACTGTTCGGTGAGAGCGTCGAGATCCTTCTGTTTCTGTGCCTTTGTTTTCATGTTCTGCTCCTCACCCTTTACTTCGCGTACGCCGTTTCGTCCAGCAAAACCCCAGGACTCATCGTGGCAGCGAGATTTACTTTCTTGATGTACTTGCCTTTTGCAGTTGCAGGCTTCGCTTTGACCACGGCGTCTAGTAACGCTTTGGTGTTGTCGCGAAGCTTGTCTGCGTCGAATGAAATCTTCCCGATACCGACGTGAATCACGCCGGTCTTGTCAACGCGGTATTCGACTTTACCGGCTTTGGTCTCTCTGATCGCGGTTGCAACGTCTGGAGTGACGGTGCCTGTTTTCGGGTTGGGCATGAGACCACGTGGTCCAAGCACCTTACCGAGAGCACCAACCAGACGCATCATGTCGGGCGTGGCGATTACGGCGTCGAAATCAGTCCAGCCGCCTTTGATCCGCGTAACGATATCTTCACCGCCGACAATGTCCGCGCCGGCCTCTTCCGCCTCACGGAGCTTATCGCCCTGAGCAATGACGAGAACCGTTTTTGACTTACCAATGCCGTGCGGCAGAACGAGGGTTCCACGCACGAGCTGGTCTGCTTTTCGCGGATCGACGCCGAGCCATACCGTTAGCTCAACTGTTTCGTCGAACTTCGCGAATGCGATCTCTTTGACTTTAGCTATTGCTGTTTCGAGGTTGTATTTGCGACCCGGCTCGATCTTCTCGAGCGCGGCGCGGTACTTCTTTCCGTGACTCTTCATTCTTAACTCCGAGGTGCAAACGGGATTTTGAATCCCTCCCTCTCAAGTGACCTGGGGTTCGGGTCCTATTCCACCGTCAAACCCATCTGCCGTGCAGTGCCTTCAATCGTGCGAATCGCTGATTCCAGGCTTGTGGTGTTCAGATCCTGAATCTTGGTCTTTGCGATCTCCTCGATCTTGGCCTTCGAAATCGTTCCGACCTTTTCACGATTGGGCTTTCCAGAACCCTTTGGAATTCCAGCAGCCTTCTTCAGCAAGTCAGCCGCGGGGGGCGTTTTGGTTTCAAACGTAAACGAGCGATCGGCATAGACCGTGATCACAACCGGTACTTTCAGATCGGGATCCATCTGCGCGGTCTTGGCGTTGAACGCCTTGCAGAATTCCATAATGTTCACGCCATGCTGACCAAGCGCCGGACCAATCGGCGGCGCCGGATTCGCCTTCCCGGCGGGAACCTGCAGCTTTATATAACCAGTAATCTTCTTTGCCATTTTCTTGAAATATAGGACCTATAGGACCAATAAGACCTATTCTTCCTCCGCGAACGTAACCTTTTCAACGTCCAAAAAATTCAACTCTACTGGCGTCGATCGACCGAAGATCGTCACCGTCACTTTCAGCGTCGACTTGTCCTCATTAACCTCTTCAACCTTGCCGGTAAAACTCTGGAATGGTCCAGACTTGATACGCACCGTCTCTCCGGCAGCATACGAGAATTTCGGCTTCGGTTTTTCAGCAGCTTCTGCCTGCTGGTTCACGATCTGATCGACCTCTTGTGGCGTCAACGGCGTCGGATTATGACCACCGACAAATCCCGTCACCTTGGGAGTCGACTTGATCATATGAAACACGTTGTCGGGAATGTGACCGCGTTCGTCACAATCGATCTGCACCAGCACATACCCAGGGTAAAACATGCGCGCCGACTCGATTCGCTTATTACCGCGCATCTCGACAACAGTCTCCGTTGGCACCAGCACCTCGGTAATCTCATTCTGGAGATCGGTGTCCCGAATACGCGCCTTCAGGCTGTCGCGCACCTTTTTCTCGTGTCCCGAGTACGTATGAAGGATAAACCACTGCTGCATTAGAAACTCTTTTCCTCAGGCGAGGCCCAAAAACCTTGCTAGCTTTTCGATTAACCAATCGAGACCGGTTATCAATCTCGAAAGAGCCTGATCCACTAAAAACAGGTAAATAGCGAAAAAGATGACAGCGATCACCGTGATTATCGTCTGGTGTTGCACGTGTTTAAGAGTCGGCCATGAAACACGCTTCATCTCCGCTCGCACATCGTGCAAAAACTGAATTATTCGTCCCGGCCTGCGCTGCGGTGCGACGTGTCCACGCTCGCGCCGGGCCGCCTTGCCTTCCGGTCCCTCACCAAAACGCGAGGCGCGTGGCGCCACGATTGGTGCGTCTGGATTATCTGTTTCCGCCATAACTCCTGAACTCGGTTCTGCGGCTAATGCTGCTTTCAACTTTATCTGGCAGGGGTACCAGGATTCGAACCCGGACTTTCGGTTTTGGAGACCGACGTGCTAACCGTTGACACTATACCCCTACAATGATTGCCAACTTCCGATTGCCAATTGACTCGTTGTCGGTCTCCACAAATCGGTAATCGGTAAACGACAATCAGCTCTACTTGGTTTCTTTGTGACCAGTGTGCTTGCGGCAACGGCGGCAGAACTTGCTGAATTCCAGCCGATCAGGCGTGGTTTTCTTATTCTTGGTCGTCACGTAATTCCGACTTTTGCAATCTTGACACTGAAGCACAATGTTATCGCGTGGCATTTCTATACCTCAAACCTATTCAACAACTTCCGAAACCGTGCCGGCTCCGACCGTGCGACCGCCTTCACGAATAGCGAACCGCAACCCCTTCTCCATCGCGATCGGCGCGATCAACTCGATCTCCATCGCCACGTTGTCGCCCGGCATCACCATCTCCACGCCTTCCGGCAAGTGCGCCACTCCCGTCACGTCCGTCGTGCGGAAGTAGAACTGCGGCCGGTAACCCGTAAAGAACGGCGTGTGCCGCCCGCCTTCTTCCTTCGTCAACACGTAGGCTTCCGCTTTGAACTTCGTGTGCGGTGTGATCGAACCAGGCTTCGAAATTACCTGCCCGCGCTCGATGTCCTTGCGCTCCACTCCGCGCAGCAACAAACCGACGTTATCGCCCGCTGTGCCCTCGTCCAAAAGCTTCTTGAACATCTCCACGCCCGTCACCACCGTCGTGCGCGTCGGCCGAATGCCCACAATCTCCACACTCTCGTTCACCTTCACCTTGCCGCGCTCTACGCGACCGGTCGCCACCGTACCGCGGCCCTGAATCGTGAAGATGTCTTCCACCGGCATCAAAAATGGCTTGTCCATTTCGCGCTCCGGCGTCGGAATGTAGCTATCCACAGCGTCCATCAACTCCAGCACCGTCTTCTCCCACTCCGGATCGCCTTCCAGCGCTTTCAGCGCCGAACACTTCACCACCGGAATGTCGTCGCCAGGAAACTCGTAGGAGCTCAACAGCTCGCGCACTTCCAGTTCCACTAGCTCCAGCAACTCCGGATCGTCAACCGCGTCCACTTTGTTCAGGCAGACCACCATCGCCGGGACCCCTACCTGGCGCGCCAGCAGAATGTGCTCTCGTGTTTGCGGCATCGGACCGTCAGTGGCGGCCACCACCAGAATCGCGCCGTCCATCTGCGCCGCGCCCGTGATCATGTTCTTCACGTAGTCGGCGTGCCCCGGACAATCAACGTGCGCGTAGTGTCGGGCCTTCGTCTCATACTCCACGTGGGCCGTCGCGATCGTGATGCCGCGGGCCTTCTCTTCCGGCGCCTTGTCGATCTGATCGAAGGCCACAAACTGCACTTTCGGATTATTCTTCGCCAACACCTTCGTGATCGCTGCCGTCAACGTCGTCTTGCCGTGATCCACGTGTCCTATCGTCCCGATGTTCACGTGCGGCTTGGAACGGTCAAATTTTTCCTTCGACATCTTTTCCTCTTCTATATAAAAGCTTCTAACTGGAGCCCGCGATGAGATTTGAACTCATGACCTCCTCCTTACCAAGGAGGCGCTCTACCCCTGAGCTACGCGGGCACGAATCCCTCGGAGCACCAAAACTTGGAGCGGGCGACGAGATTCGAACTCGCGACCCTCAGCTTGGAAGGCTGATGCTCTACCAACTGAGCTACACCCGCCCAAAAATCATTCCCGGTGCAGGGGGTAGGATTCGAACCTACGTAGGGCGTGAGCCCGCCGGGTTTACAGCCCGGTGCCATTAACCACTCGACCACCCCTGCAACACTTTGTTTTGCCGTGGAGCCGGCGAAGGGACTTGAACCCCCGACCCTCTGATTACAAATCAGATGCTCTACCAACTGAGCTACGCCGGCCCGCTATAGAGTATAAATAGCGTATTCCGACAAAATGCGGATACTACCAAGCGAGTTTCAAAAACGCAAGTCGCCAGCTATCCGCACCTTACATAGACTCCATCGGGATATTGGCGCCGCCTTGGAGTGCGCCAACTTGTTGGCGCTTTGGTAGTTTTACTAAAGCGGTGCCAAGGCACCGCACTCCAAGGAGACGTCTGATTTCACAAAATTAGAATAAATTGATTGACCCGAATTGATGCAGCAAAGTAGGATGAAGAGACCTCACGCTTGTCACTTTGCCCTATCCCTCGACTCAGGACATCAAAGGAGACCAGAAATGTCACGGTTTGGATACTTGAAAACGTCGCTGTGTTTGCTCGTCTGTCTGCTCGCGGTCGCGTTTACTGCCAACGCTCAGTCACCCGCCCCAACGCCCCAGCTTACCCTGCCGCCATCTGCGCCGCCAGCCACCGTGGCCGGCGAGTCGACGCTGTTCTGTGCCGGCTACATTCGTTATCAAAAACTGTCTAAAATGCCCGAAATTGTTGGCGCCCAGGAAGAACAGGAACAGCTAACCTACGCCGACGGCGACGTGGTTTATCTGAACGCCGGCTCACAGCAGGGCATTAAAGAAGGCCAAACCTTTCAAATCATTCGTCCACGCGGAACCGTAAAGGGCGTTCACAAGCAGAAACGGGGATTTTTGGGCATCTACGTCCAGGACGTCGGACAGCTTCGGGTTTTTAAGGTGCGTGAGAACACGTCTGTCGCTAAGATCACTTTCACGTGTGACATCGCACTGCTCGGCGACCTCCTCGCGCCAATTCCGGATCGCGAATCCCCGGCACAGCGTGCTGAGGGAAATTTGGATCGTTACGCGGACCCAACCGGTAAGCAAACTGGCCGCTTGATGATGGCAAAGGACAGTCGCGAGATGCTGACCCGCAATGATGTCGTTTATATCGACCTCGGCGGCGAGGACCAGATCAAACGCGGCGACTATCTCACGATCTATCGACCGCTGGGGACGGGAAACCTCACGCGCGTTGATAACGAAGAGATGGCCCGCAATCGTGCGACTGGTTTTCAGAGCGATCGTTTCCGCGGTGGCGGTTTTTCAAGCCAGGGGTCACGCGCCAAAGACTCCACCGCTTTCGTGAACTCAGAAGGCCGCTATCGTCATCGCCCGATAACCACCCGAGAAGTAAAAAGACATCGGCCGCCCATGCCCCGCAAGATTGTCGGTGAATTGGTTGTGATTGACGTTCAGTCGCGGACCGCGACGGCGATCATTACGCGCGTAACGGGTGAAGTGCACACTGGCGATTGGGTCGAGATTCAGTAAGTAGTTTTGGCCGCAGATTCGCGCCGATTTCGCAGATCGTCTCTATCTGCGTTTAGCTGCGTGAATCTGCGGTAAAAAGAAGTGAAGTATCCGTACATCGAAGTGCACGCCGAGATCACGACCAGCCACAGCATTGCCCTGCCCGCCGTGTAGATCAATACCTGCCAATCGTTACCCGTAGTTGGACCATCACCAATCAGGTGTTGCCACGCCGCCCTCAGCTCAGGCACCGACCAGAACTCGATCGCTGGAAATGGTTTGCCGAAGTTCGCGACCGGAGGTTTTCCCGCTACGCTCGATCCAATGAGCAGGGCGACGGTGATCACCTGGGCCAGCATCTTGAACTTCCCCATCTTCGACGCCGAGATAACGATTCCATCAACCGCCGCAATTGACCGCAAACCGGTAACGGCAAACTCCCTGCCGATAATGATCACCACCGCCCACGCGGGCGCGAGCTGATTTTCAACGAGTGAAATCAGCGCCGCTGAGATCAGCAGTTTGTCGGCGATGGGATCAAGTAGTTGACCGAGTCTAGTGACCTGACCGCGACTCCGAGCGATGTGCCCGTCGAAATAATCGGTCAGCGCTGCGCCTAAAAAGATCGCCACACCCAGCAGATGCCTCGGAACTCCCAGCCAATCTTCAGAAAAGGGCGTGAGCAGGACCACCACAAGCAGCGGCACGATAAAAATTCGCAGGAGTGTCAGCGCGTTCGGAAGGTTCACAACGCTACTCTACTGAGATTTCAAAGACTGTCAAACATTTCGCAGGATTTCTCTGTGCAACCTCGGTGTTCTCTGTGCCTCTCTGGTTAGCTGGTTTTACGGGAAAGATCACCACAGAGTTAAGCATGCGCGGTGGCGCACCACCGAACATGAAAATGGAATTGTGGAAGCCGATGGTCATTAGTTACTATTCGCTCGACGATCGATCTCCAGTCAGCCTCGGAACTGCGGCGGTTGATCAGCTGACAATAAATCCGCCTTCCTCTGCAAAATGCTGAGGACGGTTTTGTGTGTCCACCGGACCGCTTTATTTTCAGAGCAGACACAGAGAACGCAGAGTTTACACAGAGAAGCATTTGGTGGAACTTTCTTCGCCGCTCATGTGAATACCAAGCATGAGCAAACTTCTCCTAATCCTAACCCTTATTCTATCGAGCGTCACCGCGGCCTTCGCCGACGACGCGCGCGCCCAGGACATTCTTAAACAAGCCCGCCAGGCAATCGGCGGAGAAGAACAGTTACAAAAGATCCAGGGACTACAGATCAACGGACAATATCGTCGTGTGTTTGGTGAACGCCAGATGGGCGGCGACCGCGAGATCAGCATCCTTCTTCCCAACAAATACCTCGTCGAAGACGCGATGAATGCGGGCGGGCTTAGTACCGCAATGATCAATACGCGCGGTCTCAACGGCGATAAAGCATGGAGCGGAAACAGCGGTGGCGGCGGTGGAATGGTTTTCCGTATGGCTGGGCCAGGCGGTCAGCAGGCTTCTCCGGAACAAATGGAAGTAATGCTGCGACGAATCTACAACGCCGAGTTTTCACGTTACTTGCTCGCGATGATCTTAACGCCTGCTCCGTCGTTTGCAGTCGAATACAAGTATGCGGGCGAGTCGGACGTGGAAGATGCGAAGGCGGACGTGATCGACGTGAGTGGTCCAGACAACTTTGCCCTGCGTGTGTTTTTCGACAAGTCGAGTCACCTGCCTTTGCTGCTCAGTTATCGTGGACCAAAACCACGCGTTGTGACGATGTCGCGTCCGGCCGGCAGCGCTGCTAAACCGGAAGACATCAAGAAAGCTCGTGAAGAAGCGGAGAAGAAAATGCACGCTGAAGCTCCGCCCGTTCCTGAAGAGGTCGAATTCTACATACGCCTGACAGACCACAAGAAAGTCAACGGCGTCATGCTGCCGCATAAACTGACGTTTCTAACTGATAGCGAGGTTTCGGAAGAGTTTGAGATCTCGAAGTATCAGGTGAATCCGCAGTTCAAGGCCGATCATTTCGACAAACACTAAAAGGCAATAAAGAGATGCGAGTTACTCCCCTATATTCTCGGGCGATAAGTGTGTTTATCGTACTCCTTTTGATTGTCGGTCCTTGTTTGGCCCAAACAACTTCGAGCAATACGAGCCTCGAAGTGGTCGTCAAAGATCCGACGGGCGCTTTGATTAACAAGGCGCAGGTGCAGTTGATAAGAAATGGAAAGTCTCAGTCGCTCAGCTCCACAGACCAGCGAGGCGAAGCACGATTCAATAAGGTGCCCGCCGGACGATACCAGGTTCATATTGAAGCCCCGAATTTCAAAGCTCAGGACATCGAGGACGTTGAGCTTGCCAGTGGTTCGCATCGCCGCGAGGTTACGCTCGAGATCGATGTGATTAAAGTCGATGTCGATGTTGATGAGGAAGCCCAGGTAAAAAACACAAACCCGAATGGCGCAGCGTTCTCGAATGTTCTGACTGAGGAACAGATCGCACAACTGCCTGACGATCCGGAAGAGTTTGAGAACGCGATCAACCAGCTTGCCGGTCCGGGTGCGCAGGTTCGCGTGAATGGATTTCGCGGCGGCAAGCTTCCGCCGAAGTCACAGATTCGCGAGATTCGCTTCCGCATGAATCCATATGCGCCTGAGAATCACGATGCCGGTTTTGGTCTCGTCGACATTACAACTAAACCCGGCGTCAACGCGTGGCACGGTTCGTTCAACTTTGGATTTCGAGATGAGGCGTTGAACGCTCGACAAGTGTTTGCACCGTTTCGTGGCCCGGAACAGCAACGGCGGTTCGGTCTTTCACTCGATGGCCCAATCTGGAAAAATCACACGTCACTCTTTCTGAATGCGGAAGGCTCGTTGTTCTTCGACGCGCGTCCGATCTTTGCAACGCTTCCTACAGGAACGCTTTCCGATCTCGCATATCGACCATCGGGACGATTGAATCTCGACGCGCGTCTCGAACACGCACTGACCAAGACACACACTTCGCGATTTCAGTTTCAACGTAATGCAAACTTGCAGAACAATCTCGGCGTCGGTGATTTCGATCTCCCGGCCCGCGGCTATTCACAGGAGCAGACTGAATACATCGCACGACTCGCTGATTCAGGCGTCTTCGGGAAGAAGTTTTTCAACGAAATGCGGTTGCAGGCGCGTTGGATAGAAACCGAGGCGCGCTCGGTGAGTTTGGGACAGACGATTCTCGTTCCGGGATCGTTCAACGACGGCAGCGCGCAACGAAGCGGCGGTCGCAGGTCGCTCGATTTTGAACTTGCAGATAACGTTGACTATGCGCTCGAGAAGCATGGACTTCGTTTCGGGGCACAACTCGAAGCCGGCGGCTATCGCAGTAACGAGAGAAGCAATCCATTCGGCACATTTCAATTTGCCAATTTGGCTTCATATGAAGCAGGGCTCCCAACGCAGTATACGCAACGCATTGGCGATCCGACGGTGAAGTACCGGCAGTATCAATTCGGCTGGTACGTTCAGGATGATTTCCGCGTGCGGAAGAACCTGACGCTTAGCTACGGTGTGCGTCACGAAGTGCAGAATCACGTGCCGGGTAAATTCAACGTCGCGCCGCGTTTCGGTTTTGTGTGGTCACCATTGAAGAGTGGAGCGGTGACTATACGGGGTGGCTCAGGCATTTTTTACGACTGGTTCGCAGCGCAAACTTACGAACAAACGTTGCGAGTCGATGGCCAGCGACAGAGAGATCTTGTGATCGCCAACCCCGGTTATCCGAATCCCTTCAGCGGCGGGATGCAGACAGTGCTGCCACCGAGTCGAATCCAAACTGATCCTGATCTACAGATTCCGTACATCATTCAGAGTTCGATCGGTGTGGAAACAAACCCGTTAAAGTTGTTTCGACTTACGACCAACTACCAGTATCAACGCGGCGTACACCTGCTGCATGGTCGCAACCTGAATGCGCCTGTGCCTGGTCTTGGCCGGCCCGATCCGACGGCCGGCAATATCACCAATATCGAATCGTCTGCTTACCAATCGAGCCACCGGCTGATGGTGGGAATTGGGCCGGCAAAGTTTGTCCAGGGGCTGTTTTGGAACATCAATTACCTGCTGATGAAGAACACGAACGAGGCTGACAGTCCGTTTAGTTTGCCTTCGAACAATTTCAATCTTCGCGCAGATCGTGGTCCGTCAGCGAATGACCTGAGGCACCTGATCTCGGGTTTCATTAGCAAACGACTACCGAGCGGCTTCAACATTTCGACGATCTTTCAAGCGACCTCGGCGTTGCCCTACAACATCACCACGGGTTTCGACAACAACGGCGACACGGTCATCAACGATCGGCCGCTGGGCGTGGGACGCAACAGCGCGCGTGGCGCTTCGCGCTGGGAAATCGGATCTCGTTTGAGTTGGGGGAAAGACTTTGGACCGGAACAACAACAGACCGGCGGGCCGCAAGTCAGGATGGTTCGCATCGGTGGCGGCGACGGCGCCGCACCACCTTCAATCGGAATGGGAGCCACGAAGAAATACCGGCTCGAATTCTACGCGCAGGCTTTTAATCTGCTAAATCACGCGAATCTGGGTGCCTTTTCCGGTGTCCAAACCTCGCCCTTCTTCGGCCAAGCCACCTCGGCACAGTCTCCACGCCGTATGGAATTAGGAATGCGGTTCAATTTTTAACCACAGATAATACGGATTTCACAATCAGATCTGCGCAGATCGTTCCGGAAGATCCGTTTAATCCGTGGTTACTTGCCGCGCGAAAATCCGTCCGCTACAATGACGGGTTTTCGCTATGGCCATTGATCGCATCAGTGTTAGGGGCGCACGCCAACACAACCTTAAGAACATCAACGTCGACATCCCTCGCGACCGCTTCACTGTAATCACTGGTCTGTCCGGCTCCGGCAAATCGTCCCTCGCTTTTGACACAATTTACGCTGAAGGCCAGCGGCGTTACGTCGAATCCCTCTCGGCTTACGCGCGCCAGTTCCTGGATCAACTGGAAAAGCCGGATGTCGATTCAGTTGACGGCCTGTCGCCCGCTATCTCCATCGAACAGAAGACAGTCTCGCGTAGTCCCCGCTCAACCGTCGGGACAGTGACAGAGATCTACGACTACATGCGTCTACTGTTCTCGTCGATTGGAGTTCCGCATTGCCACATCTGCGGCGCCGCGATCACACGGCAGAGTGTCGATCAAATCGTTCAGAATGTCCTCGCACTGCCGGAAGGCGAACGCGTGATGGTGCTCGCGCCAATCGTTCGCGGTCGCAAGGGCGAGTTCAAGAAAGAACTTGAAAAGCTCGCGAAGGAAGGCTTTCTGCGCGCGCGTGTTGACGGCGAGTTGCTCTCGCTCGACGAAGAGATTCGTCTCGACAAGCGAAGAAATCACACCATCGAAGCAGTTGTAGATCGCCTATTAATTAAAACCGGCATTCGCGAGCGACTGACCGATTCGATTCGAACCGCGCTAAAACTCACCGGCGGCGCCGTGCTCATTTCGATTGTCGACGGCGAAGAGAAACTTTATTCCGAGCGTATGGCCTGCGTGAACTGCGGCATAAACGTTCCGCCACTCGAGCCCAGATCGTTCTCTTTCAACTCCGCTTACGGCGCCTGCAAACGCTGTCATGGCCTGGGAACGATGATGGAGATCGATGCTCTAAAACTGATTCCCGACTCCAGACAGACGCCGGAGAAACTCGGCTACATGGGCACAGCCGACAAACAGGGCTCGGCTTATCTACGCAGTGCGCTGCTCGCCGTCTGCAAACACTTTCACGCTGATTCAAAGACGCCTTTTGCAGATTTGCCGAAAGAAGTGCGTGAAGGGTTTTTGAATGGAGTGGCAGGCAAGATAAATTTCAATCAAGGCCTCTATAGCTATCAGAACGAGTGGAAAGGCGCTCTCAAGTGGCTCCACGAACGCCTAAACGAAGCGTCGTCCGAAAAAATCAGAATCGCACTCGAAGAGCTCGTTTCACCGACGGTCTGTAGCGAATGCAATGGACGACGGCTACGCTCCGATTCGCTGTCAGTGCAAGTGGGCGGCCGCGGTATCGCGGAGTATACGTCGTTGCCGATCGAGGACGCGGTCGAATCGTTTGAACAGATTCAGCTCAACGCTCGTGAGGAACAGATTGCTGGTTCAATATTGAGAGAGATAAAGAGCCGGCTGCGTTTTTTGAACACTGTCGGTCTCGGTTATCTGACACTCGACCGAACGTCCTCAACGCTTTCCGGCGGAGAAGGTCAACGCATCCGGCTTGCAACTCAGATCGGATCGCAGTTGCGTGGCGTACTTTATGTGTTGGACGAACCCTCGATCGGGCTTCACCCGCGAGACAATCAAAAGCTCCTGGAAACATTGTCTGCACTTCGCGATCTCGGGAACACGGTACTTGTAGTCGAACACGATGAGGAGACAATCAGGCGCGCTGATTACGTCGTTGACCTTGGTCCAGGCGCTGGCGCGCATGGAGGAAAGGTTGTCGCAGTCGGAACAGCGGCTGACGTGGCTGACAATCCAGAGTCGATCACAGGACTCTACATTCGTGGAGCAAGAAAGATCGAAGTACCTGCAGAACGAAGGGCGCCAAATGGAAAGTACCTCACGATCACTGGTGCTTACGCGAATAATCTGAAAGAGATCGACGTCTCGTTTCCTCTCGGTTTGTTAACTGTCGTGACCGGCGTCTCAGGTTCCGGTAAATCCACGCTCGTCGAAGACATTCTCTATTACGCACTCGCGCAGCATCTTTACGGCTCACTGACCGAACCTGGACCATACAAGGCCATCGAAGGACTCGAACACGTCGACAAAGTGATCGAAATCGATCAGTCGCCAATCGGGCGGACGCCGCGGTCCAATCCGGCGACTTACACCGGCTTGTTCACACCGTTGCGCGAACTCTACGCGATGCTGCCTGAGTCGCGGGAACGTGGTTACAAACCCGGTCGCTTTTCTTTCAACGTTAAGGGCGGGCGCTGTGAAGCGTGTGAAGGCGATGGCATGAAACGCATCGAGATGAACTTTCTTCCCGATGTGTACGTGCTGTGTGATGTCTGTCGCGGTGCGCGCTACAACCGTGAGACTCTCGCGGTGAAGTACAAAGGCAAGTCGATCGCCGATCTGCTCGATACGACCGTCGAGGAAGCCCATCAAGTGCTGGAAAACATTCCGCAAATTAATCAGAAGCTGCAAACACTGCTCGACGTCGGCCTCGGCTACATCAAGCTGGGCCAATCAGCAACGACGCTTTCCGGCGGCGAAGCGCAACGCATCAAGCTCGCCAAGGAACTTTCAAAACGCGCGACCGGCAGGACCATCTACATCCTCGATGAACCAACCACCGGCCTACATTTCGCAGACGTACACAAACTGCTCGACGTTCTGCAGCGACTGGTTTCACTCGGAAACACAGTGCTAGTGATCGAACACAATCTCGACGTAATCAAATCCGCCGACTACATCATCGATCTCGGCCCTGAAGGTGGCGAACACGGCGGTCGCGTCGTCGCCGCCGGCACCCCCGAAGAAGTCGCCCGCTCCCGCCGCTCCCACACCGGCCACGTCCTGCGTCCACTACTCAACGGCCGTCTGACCCGCAACGGCAACACTGTTTCCTGATATAATTTTAGGCCACAGATCCAAATCCGTTCTTAATCCGTAAAATCTGTGGCTAAAATTGATGCCATCTATCTACGACGACGATCTGAAGCCGCTCGAGCTCGATAAAGTTAAAACCTATCCGCTCGCCTCGCGTGCAAGCAAAGTTAATCTGCAGGATTTTGCGAAACCAATTAGTGGCGATACGTCATTAAAGGACTTCCTTGCGAGTCTGCCAAACGTGCTTGCGGGACAGGCAATTCGCGAGATTGCAGTACGTGTTCGTCGTGCACGCGAACTTAAAAAACCGATCATCTGGGGTATTGGTGGTCACGTGATCAAGACTGGCCTCGCGCCGGTGATCATCGATCTTATGAAGTGTGGCTACGTCTCCGCGATTGCCGCAAATGGATCGGTGCTGGTCCATGACTCGGAAATAGCCACCGTAGGTTCAACTTCAGAAGACGTTGACGCCACGTTGTCGGAAGGCGCTTTCGGCGGAGCTGAAGAAACAGCACAGCTACTCAACACAGCCGCAATCGAAGGCGTAAAAGATCAGATCGGTCTTGGTGAAGCAGTTGGACGTACGCTACTCGCACTTAATCCCAAACATCGTGACTATTCACTACTCTGCGCTGCTTACGAATCAAGAATTCCCTTCACTGTTCACGTCACCATCGGCGGTGACATCGCACACTTTCATCCAAGCTTCGATGGCGCAGCACTCGGCGCCACCACACACACAGACTTTCGCTGTCTTGCGGAGTTAGTAAGACGAATGGATGGCGGCGGTGTTTACCTCAACATCGGATCGGCGGTGGTCCTGCCTGAAGTCTTTTTGAAATGTGTGACGCTGGTTCGCAATCTCGGCCACCAGTTGAAAGACATCACCACAGCGAATTTTGACTTCATTCAATCGTACCGGCCACTGACGAATGTGGTGCGTCGACCGACCGAGAACGGCGCCGGTCGCGGTTACTCGATCACTGGTCATCACGAGCTGACGATTCCATTGCTGGCCGCTCTTCTCATCTCAACCGACATCCAGACTTGACCAATTACCCTTGCCTGAATTACTCTCGCTCCTCTGAAATTGAAATCGGATTTCAATTTCGTACCATTGCCCGGCGAGCTATCCCGTTGCAAATTCATCAGGAGGAATGTCGTGAAATCGAAGAGCCGGAAGCGGCGAGGACCAAAGTATTGGATTGTTGCCATCGGCACCATGGGAATGCTGGTGGCCTACTGCCCACGCAATAGTCATAACATCATTCTCGGAAAAGCGAAGACGAAGGACGCTGCGGTTGCAACACAGCAACTGACGACGTTCGATATTCCAGCGGGTACGCTCGAATCTGTTCTGTCTGCTTTTCAGAAGACATCAGGTCTCCAGGTCATCATACCTAACGACGGAATGCGTTCTGTTCCCTCCCCTGGTGTTAAAGGTCGCTACACTACCGAGCAGGCCCTGCGCGAGATCCTGCGCGACACTGGAATCAGTTATCGTTTCAGCGATCGGAAAACCGCGATCCTGGAAATTCATGCGGGAACGGAATCAGTTGAAGTGAGGGACGAAGCGAGAGTCGTGGTTTCTAACACAAAGTACACCGAACCACTGCTCGACACGCCACAAACAATCACCATCATTTCCAAAGAGACAATGGAAGATCAGGGCGCAACGACGCTGCGCGACGTTTTAAAGAACGTTCCTGGTCTGACGATCACTGCAGGCGAAGGCGGCAATCCGGCTGGCGATAACTTAACGCTGCGAGGCTTCAGTGCGCGCAACGATATCTTTATCGACGGCGTGCGAGATCTGAGCCCGCAGTCACGCGATCCTTTCAATCTCGAACAGGTCGAAGTCGTTAAAGGACCAGGATCGGTCTACACAGGCCGTGGCTCTACCGGTGGTTCGATTAACCTGATAAACAAGACACCCGGTCTAAGACGATCCTTCGGTGGCACACTCGACTTCGGCACCGATCGCACGCGCCGTGCAACTGCCGACATGAACATTCCAATCGGCGACAGTCTCGCGTTTCGTCTTAACCTGCTCGCCCATCACTCGGGAGTAGCAGGACGAGACATAGTGAACTTCGATCGCTGGGGTGTAGCGCCGTCGATTACGTTTGGACTCGGCAAACCGACGCGCTTCACTGCGAGCTACTACAAACTCAAACAGGACAACGTCTCGGACTACGGAATTCCTTGGGTTCCCCTGGCTAACAATGCGCTCGTTGAGTTTCGCGATCGCCCGGCGCCTGTGCCACGCAATACGTTCTACGGTTTGCGAAATCGCGACTTCGAAAAGCTGAACTCCGATCTGGTAACACTGAAGTTCGAACACGATTTCAACGACAACTTGTCGTTGCGAAATCAACTCCGGTTCGCCAACTCGAGCCGCGACTCAATTGCGACACCACCACGTTTTGCAAGCAACAATTCGACCGCCATCAATCGTGAAATGCGTTCCTGGCAAACAGAAGACGAGGTTTGGGACAACCAGACAGATTTCATAGCGCGCTTCTCAACCGGCAAGGTCGAACACGCGCTCGTGAGTGGTCTCGACTTCACGCGCGAAAACAACAGGCGCAAGACGCGCACTGCGCTGCCCATGCTCACAACGCTGCTGAATCCGAATCCCGATGATGTATTCACTGGCGCGATTACGGAGAGTTCGATCATTGGCGACGTCACGGCAAATTCGCAGGCTGTTTACTTATTCGACACTGCGAAGTTCGGTAAAAAGTGGGAATTGAATGGCGGACTCCGCTGGGATCGTTTTGATGCTGACGGCATAACCATACCAAACGGTCTTCCGGTTTCGCGTGTCGATCGGATGCTTAGCGTACGCGCCGGAGCCGTGTTCAAACCGCTGCCGCAGGGAGCGATCTATGCGTCGTATGGAACTTCGCTCAATCCTTCGCTCGAAGGACTCTCTTACAACACAGCCAACACAGTCATCGATCCTGAAAAGACTTACACGATGGAAGCCGGCAGTAAGTGGGACTTCTTCGGCGGTCGCATGCTTTTGAGTGGCGCGCTCTTCCGTGTCGAAAAACTTAACGCACGCACTCCGGGTGTCTCGGCCCTTGATCCACCACAGGTCTTGGAGGGAAAGCAACGAGTCGATGGTGTTGAGTTAAGCGTCGAAGGAAATCTGACGCGTGCCTGGCAGGTGCTCGCGGGCTACACATTCCTCGACAGCCAGACAGTCGATTCAAACGTGGCCGGTGAGATCGGGAAAGAGCTCGTCAATACGCCGCCCAACTCATTCAACATCTGGTCCACCTATCGTTTGCCGTCGGGATTCCATTTTGGTGGCGGCGCACGCTTTGTGGATCGTCGTTTCGGTAACACAATCAACACGCGGTTTGTCGATGCGTACTGGACATTTGACCTGATGGCTTCTTATCCCATTTCCAAGCACGTGGACCTGAAGCTCAATCTCTACAATCTGACCGACAAGTTTTATTTCGATCGCATCGGAGGCGGTCACATTGTCCCTGGTCCAGGACGAGCCGCGATGCTGAGCACGAGTTTCAGGTTCTAAACATTACTCTGTGCAACCTCAGTGTCCTCTGTGTCTCTGTGGTTAGCTGTTGTTCGGAAAAAATCGCCACAGAGACACAGAGGACACTGAGGTTGCACAGAGAAAACTGCTAGTCGAATGTTGTTACAGATTCCAGAAGTCTTAAATACAGAACAAGTAGCTGCGTGTCGCAAGGTGCTCGAGACGGACAACTGGATCGATGGTCGTACAACGGCAGGTCATCAGTCGGCGCGCGCAAAAGACAACCTGCAATTGCCGGAAGATCACGAATACGCAAAACAGCTTGGCGATACGATTCTCGTGGCGCTCGAAAAGAATCCTCTTTTCATGGCCGCCGCACTGCCGCTGAAGGTTTTTCCACCGCTGTTCAATCGTTATCAAAATGGACAGTCGTTTGGTAATCACGTCGATAACGCGATTCGACAGGTCACGGGAACACCGCATCGCGTGCGCACAGATCTTTCCGCGACGTTGTTCTTCAGCGAGCCCGAAGAGTACGACGGCGGCGAGCTCGTAATTGAAGACATCTACGGCGTCCACTCAGTAAAACTGCCGGCCGGTCACCTGATTCTTTATCCGGCCTCGAGTCTGCACAATGTGCGCCCGGTGACTCGCGGCGCACGATTGGCTTCGTTCTTCTGGATTCAGAGTATGGTGCGCGACGACGGTGAACGCTCATTACTTTTCGACCTCGACGTCGCGATTCAGCGACTCATAGCCGATGCTCCGGATCATCCATCGGTCGTTGAACTGACTTCGCTATACCACAACCTTTTGCGGCGCTGGGCCGACGTTTAATCATGAAGAAGTTACGTAAAATTATTTTTTGGTGTCATTTGCCAGTGGGTGTAATCGCAGGAGTCGTGATCCTGATCATGTGCGTCACCGGAGTGCTGCTGAGTTATGAAAAACAGATCATTTCGTGGGCCGACACTCGAGGTTATCGTTCAGCGCCTCCGACTCCGGAGACCCAGCATCTACCAGTTGAGACATTGATAACCAAAGCGCGCGAATCAAGCAGTGCAACACCGACCGCTGTCACGATGAAGTCTGATCCATCAGCGCCGGCGGAAATCGCATTTGGACGTGAAACCACGATCTTCGTGAACCCCTATACTGGCGCGATCCTCGGCGAAGGATCAAAAAAGACCCGAAACTTCTTTCGCGTGGTAACTGACTGGCACCGCTGGCTCGGAGCCAAAGGTGACAATCGCAACGTCGCTCGCGCGATCACGGGCGCAAGTAATCTCGGATTTCTGTTTCTCGTGGCCAGCGGTTTCTATTTGTGGTGGCCGCGAAGTTGGAACTGGAAAGCGGTGCGTAATGTTACGTGGTTTCGTCGTGGATTGCCTTCGAAAGCACGCGACTTCAACTGGCACAACACGATCGGTTTCTGGTCAGCTGTGCCGCTCTTCATCGTTGTGCTTTCGGCAGTTGTGATTTCTTACACGTGGGCGGGCAATCTCGTGTACCGGATCGTCGGCGAAACGCCGCCCGCACCACGTGCAAATCAACCGGCGTCATCGTCTAACGCAAACAAAGAGAACACTCCTCAAATCGACAATCTCAATTCAGCGTGGGCACGCGCCGAACAACAGGTTAGCGATTGGCGGAGCATATCGATGCAATTGCCAACCGCTGCTTCTGCGCCGCTCACGTTCAATATCGATCGTGGCAATGGTGGCCAGCCACAAAAACGTGCGCAATTTGTTTTGGATCGTGCGACGAACAACGTGGTCCGTTGGGAACCTTTTTCAACCTACACACGTGGCAGACAGCTTCGATCGATTTTGCGCTTCGCGCACACCGGTGAAGTTATCGGAGTTGCTGGTCAAACGATCGCAATGCTTGTCTCTGCGGGTGGCGCAGTTTTGGTCATAACCGGATTAGCCCTCGCATTCAGGCGGCTGTTCGCGTGGCGTGCAAAACGCTCCAAATCTCCTCAACCAACGATCGGCGAACCAATTCCAAACTCGGCTGGCGACTGACCACTTTGGAGTGCGGCGGCCTGGCGCCGCTTTGATATTGATCGCGCGTGACCGATACCAAAGCGGCGTCAGGCCGCTGCACTCCAAAAATGCTATACTGGCGCGCATTACAAACACGGGAGTCAAGGCTTGCGTTTGATTTGCGACGCAGATGTAACTTAGATGGACGCTGAAAAACTGAAGCATTTCCGCAATCTTCTTCTTATTGAACTACGCCAAAACACCGAACAGATCCGCACCGATCAGGCGGCTGCACTCGAGCTTTACGACGACGGCGTCAAAGACAGTGTGGATTTGTCCGTGCAGGATCTGAACAAAGAGATCGCACTGCGTTTGGGTGAACGCAGTTCAAAGGTCGTCGCTGATATTGATCAAGCGTTGCTGCGTATGAAGGAAGGAAGTTACGGGATCTGTGCTCGTTGCGGTCAACCAATCGACGAACGACGCCTTGAAGCCATACCTACCGCACGCTACGACGCCGTCTGCCAGGCCGCAATCGAGAGCGCAAACGGCGAAGAGGATCTACCCACGCTTTAATCTGTGTAATCTGTGGATTAAGCCTTCGGATGCGCTTTGTCGTAGACCTCGATTAACTTTTCCATAGAAACGTGTGTATAAACCTGCGTCGTCGAGAGTCGCGCGTGGCCCAGCAGTTCCTGTATGTCACGAAGGTCAGCGCCGCTGTCGAGTAGATGCGTGGCAAATGAATGTCGCAGCGCATGTGGACTGATGTTGTGCATACCCGCGCAGATGCGAATGTACTTCTCAACCATCCGCCCTACCGAGCGTGTCGTAATTCGCGTTCCCTGATAATTCAAAAACAGCGCTTCCTCATCGCGCTTTGAGATCGGCGCGTTTAGAAGAAACTTGTCACGCACGTCGAGATAGGTTCGAATGGCCGCACCCGCAGGATCTCCAAACGGCACGATTCGCTGCTTGCGTCTCTTCCCTGTCACGCGCACGAGCTGATTTCGAAAGTCAACGTCCCCCAGATTCAACGTCGTCAACTCCGCGACGCGCACCCCTGTCGCATACATCAACTCCAGCATCGCCCGATCACGTTTCCCAAGATCAGTCTCGGGATCGGGAGATTCAATAAACCTGACCGCCTCTTCGATCGACAGATGCTTCGGCAGTTTCTTCTCCAACTTCGGCGTGGCGACAAGCTTCGCCGGATTCAATTCCAACACACCTTCGCGCACGAGAAATTGAAAGAAGGTGCGCAGGGCAGCCAACTTGCGCGCGATTGAAGCTTTCGTCTTTTGTGCCGTGTGAAGTGACGCCAGCCACTCACGGATCGTCAGATGATCGATCGCCGAGACTTCAGGCGTCTTTCTCTTTCCGGTTGTTGGATCCGCCGGTGCGAGAAAGTCGAGAAACTGTTCGAGGTCGCTGGAGTAGTTTCGTAAGGTGTGACTGCTGACGTTGCGTTCGTAACGCAGGTGTTCGAGAAATTGCTCGATCAGATTCTGCATCAAAAGAATCTTTATTAATCCTGTCTAATAGTTCGCCGACGCCGGAGGCTTCGGAGCATAATAAACCTTCCGCGAGCGTACGCGAACGTCATTTTTCGTTTTCACACGCAACTCTAATTTGTGCATCTGCCCATCGTGCAGATCAGCACTCGGGTAATAACTCAACACATACTGCTGCGACAGATCCGCAGCGATTTGATCGAACGCGACATCTAGCTGATCGGTTGTCTTAGGAAGATAGACGGCGCCGCCGGTTTGTCCCGACAACTGTTCCATGCGACGTTCTGCTGCAAGGGCGCGAAGATTTGCTCCCTCATACAATCCAGTCTGGACCACGTAGATCTGGCAATCGTCTGCCAGCACCTGCTGCATCACGTAATCGAAATCGGTGTGCCGGCTCGTTGTTTCGATACCGTCAGAAACGATGACGATGACTCTGCGTCCCGAATAAGGTCGCAGATAAGTAGCGGCGTTGATGATTGCATCGAACAGCGACGTGCCGCCCTCCGGTTTGCCGAACATCGCAATCGTGTGCTCGAGACGAACAATATCGTTGGTTAAAGGCTGCGCGAGGTAGCTGTCAGTTTCAATTGAATAGATTGCAGCCTCGTCTTTCGGTCGCAGCACTTTTCTGAAGAACCGGATCGCCGCCTGCTTCTCAAACTCGCGCGCCGCATCAAGACTCCCGCTATTATCAAAAAGCATTGCCAGGCGAACACTCGTTTCCGAACGCGTCAGATCACTGAGCGGACGCAGCTCACCATCAACACGCAGCTCGAATTCGTCCAACTTTAAATTGACGATTGCGTTGCCGCGCTTATCGACGACCGACGCCGGAATCGGCACGAGATTGGAGCTGATCTTCACAACGTCGTCGGGATCGACTTCGTCGCCAGTGCTCTTTGCGGGACGGTTTGGTGAAGAAGGATTGCCGGGTCTATTTGGATCGGCGATTGGTCCAGTCGGTGGTTTACCGCCCTTACCGGGTTCCTGCCGTCTTCCTGATTGACTCCATGCCGGAGCCCCCATGAAACAGATAGTGAGACAGATGACGATCAGCGCGAGAGCAGAGTTCAACCAGCCTGCGCGGTTTCTTGTCGTGTGTGATTTCGTTCGATCCACTCTGCCCATTCTTTCAAGGCCAAATCGACCTGCAATTGTCTGCGTTCCCACTTTTTACGCACCTGGCGCTTTGCAGGTTCGGGAAGAGGAGGTAAAAGCGCGAAAGTGATGTTTACCGGTTGGAAGTTTTTTGCCTCCGTATGCGAAACGTAGTGTGCCAGGGCTCCGGTTGCGCTTCGTGCTGGAGCTTCAATCAATTCTTCGTCAAGCGCAAGTCGCGCCGCATTCACACCAGCGAGCCAGCCCATTGCCACTGACTCAACGTAACCTTCGACTCCCGTGATCTGTCCGGCGAAGAACAAGTTAGGACGTTCGCGCACCTGCATTGTTGCATTGAGCACGCGCGGTGAACAGATATACGTATTGCGGTGAATCTGACCAAATTGGAGGAACTCCGCATTCTGCAGACCGGGAATGAGTCGCAACACTCGCGCTTGTTCGCCGTAGCGTAGATGATTCTGGAAGCCCACTAGGCTGTATGCGTCAGCCATTAAATTTTCCTGCCGCAACTGCACCGCGGCGTAAGGTTCGCGACCGGTCTGCGGATCGCGCAGACCGACGGGCTTCATCGGACCAAAACGAAGCGTATCGACACCACGACGGGCAAGCTCCTCGATCGGCAAACACGCCTCAAACCAGCGAGTCTCCTCAAAACGCTGCAAAGGGACGCTTTTTGCTTCCAGTAGTTCTGCGTAGAAACGAGCATACTGTTCCTGGTCGAACGGGCAGTTGAGGTAGTCGTCGCCTCCTTTGTCGTATCGAGCCGCGCGAAATGCAACGGACGTATCGATCGAATCCGCTGAGACGATCGGTGCGATCGCGTCATAGAAATACATTTGATCGTTGCCGGTCAGCTTCATGATCTCGGCAGTTAAGGCGTCGGAGGACAAAGGGCCGGTAGCAATAATCGTGATCTTGTCGTCCGGAATATTGGTGACTTCTTCACGAATCAAGCGGATGCGAGGTTCGTTCTCAATGCGCTCGGTGATGAGTGCGGCAAACTTTTCTCGATCGACCGCGAGCGCCGCGCCGGCAGGAACGCGCGTCTCGGCGGCCGCAGACATGACCAAAGAACCACCCTGCCGCAGTTCCTCCTTTAATAAATAGGAAGCGGTGCCGGGTTCGTCGGATTTCAGTGAGTTGGAACAGACAATCTCGGCGAGCTTATCGGTGCGATGCGCAGGGGTCTGCATCACAGGCCGCATTTCATAAAGATTCACATTCACACCGAGTCGCGACGCCTGCCACGCCGCCTCAACACCAGCCAACCCACCACCTACTATATTCACTAATCTGTCAATCATCCGTGTTAATCCGTGGCTACGGTTTCGTAGGTGCAGTGATCTTATAGTCCTGCACATCACCCGAGAAATGCTTGTAGTCGCTCCACTCGATCGTCTTGTTGTAATCGCCGCCACCAAACAACAAAACCTTCACCGACAAATTGATCTGGGCCAACCTCGGCAGCCAAACGCCCTGCACCATTCGCGTCTGCTCTATCACCAGCGCGGCGCCCGGCTTTAACGAAACCAACAACCCGCCGGCCATCTTAAACCCCTCAGCCAAACGCGCTTCGAGTCTAATCACCTGCTTGTCAACCGGATCGATCCAAACGACGCCGATCAACTTTGCAATCAAACTCTCTTCGCTGTTCTTTGGTTTGAAGCCTGGGCGTGGACGAAAGTCGAAAACTATCGTCTCGCGACCACTAAGTGTCTCGCGTCGTGGCGAGACAAACTCACACGCCTTCAGAAACGTCGAGATATCGGTCGCTTCCTCGCCCTCTGCCTTTTTCTTCTCACGTTCGGCGCGACGCCGGGCCACCTTCTTCTCGTCTTTTTCCTTATCGCGCTCAGCTTTTGCAAACTCCTCCTGGATACGTCGATCTTCCTTAGCCGCGCGTTCGGGCGAAAGAGGTACGCCATTCTCGCTGATCAGCTTTTGCACGGGCTGGCGATTCGGCAGCGGATAAACCTCGTAGACTTTCACCGTTTCTTTCTTCAACTGGCCTTTGCTGTCGATCGAGCGATCAATCTCAGTTTGTTTGAACGCATATTCCGCGACACGATTCTCCAGTTCGTCCTGATTTTGTCCGACTTCGCGAAGCAGCGCGGCGACGTCGAGCTTCTCAGTCGCAGCCGGAGGATCGAAAACACGATCGTCGATACCGGTGTTGTACTTGACACTGTGTAACTGAAGTGTCAGTTCGCCCGATCCTTCGACGTTCATGCGTACGCGATGTGGTTCTTGAATGCCTTGTTCCGGTCGATAGTCTTCAAACAGAACTCTGGTCTTTCGCACATCGCCCGAGATCTTGGTTATCAATGACGTTTTCACACTGAAGTAATACTGAAAACGTGCGCCACTGCGTGTCGAGAACTCAACGATGTACGCCGGCTCAGAAGCGAGATCGCCGAGCGATAACACGCGCGCGAGTATGTTTGCTTTTTTGAAATTGACGAGGCGTGAAGAGTCGAGTGACGCACGAAGTTTTGCCGCGATACTTTCGGGACCAGTCAGAGTTCGGAGTTGTTTATCGAGCCCGATCTCCCAGGCTGAACGCGTGTTGCTCGCGGAAATGATCTGGCCGTTGCCGAATGTGAGTTCGAGTCGTTCAGACGAAGGTGCTTTGCGTTGCGTGCGCGCAGTGCCGATTGGTTGACCGTTGAGCTGAATGGTCCACTCGTACGTCGCATCCTTCAACTCAGCCACGGCCTTCTTGCCACCGGACGCTTTCAAATAGTTGTCGACGATCTTGTCGGCAGAAGGGAGTTTCTGAGCATACGACACCTGCGCCGCGGCAGCCACGAACAACAGCAAAAACAGAATCGGCACACACCTGCGCAGCTTTGAAAAATCGGGGGAATAAAACATAAACGCTGATCGACTTTACTTCTTTGCGGCCTTTCGCGCCGCTAACTTCTTCGCACTCGCACCTCTTGTCGTGGTCTTGGTCGCCTTTTTTGTGGCCTTCTTCGTTGCTTTCTTCGCTCCTCTTTTGACACTCGTCACAGCTTTCTTTGCTTTTGTGCTTTTTGTGCCTTTTTGTGGCTTGCTTTCCTTTGTGGCAAGCTTCTGTTCCGGTGGCGTCCCCGGTATCAGTTTCCCGTCACCCTTTGCTTCATCGTGGGCCAACGCCTCCTGATTCTCGTGATATTCATACTCGTTAATAACTCCCCCACGAATCTTATATCTATCGATATTCTTAGCTGGATCCTTCGGCATACCATCCCTCCTGTAGGTTCGATTTCTCCTGCTTGACACTGCAAACTCGGCATTCGTATAGTTCAACTGCGTTCCGCTCTGATATTTCCACGCCTTAGCCGGCTTAGCTCAGTTGGTAGAGCGTCTGATTCGTAATTAGAAGGTCGCCGGTTCAACTCCGGCAGCCGGCTCCAATAGAATCAAGTATTTACAGCCACTCGCGTGAGTGGCTGTTTTAGTGTTTGTGACGCAGTTGTGACGCGACCGATTTGTGCATGTTCGACGGCACTTCTCAAACTGTCATCAGAGGCGTGTGTGTAACGCATAGACATCTGAATGTTTGAATGGCCCAACAGCCGCGCAATGGTTGTTGCGTTACATCCTGCATCACCTAATCGCGTCGCAAACGTGTGACGCAGATCGTGAAAGTGAAAGTCAGCGATCCCGGCGTTAATGCATGCCGCGACGAACCCCTTCTTCACATCCACCAACCCTTCATCAATGCGCCTCTTAGCAATTCGCCTCGAAGCGAACACGAGATCACCTTCTTGAGTCTGGCGTTGCTCTATCAAAACCTGTCTCACGCTTTGACTCATCGGGATAATCCGGTCTCGTGCAGTCTTTGTATTGACCACATGAATGACGCCGCGCAGAAAATCAACATGCCGCCACGACAAATTTAGCAACTCGCCGCGACGCATTCCCGTACCTAGTGCCAAAGCAACCAACGGGTACAAGTGTCTGCGCCTTCCTTTGAGTTGAGCCATCAATCGCGTTTCCTCATCGGTCGACAAGTAACGGTTACGTTGATTGTCCACTCGCAGCTTCCGCACCTTGCGACATGGGTTTGATGCTGCCTGCTCGAGCTCCACCGCGAGGGTGAAGATTCGAGACAGTACGGCAAGCTCCATGTTCACCGATGCCGGGCTTCGAGTTGTGCCGCGCCTCGTAATCGACTGGGCACGATCACGTTTCCACTTTTCAATCGCCAGGGGTGAGACTTCACGCAACATCTTTCCCCTGAATATTTCTGACCACTGGTTTGCGATGATCTCGTCATTGCGCCAGGTCCGTTTGTTAGCTTTGGCCCACGGCAAATACGTCTCGCTCACAAACTGGCAAAGGTTCTGAGTACCAAGTTGTGACGTACCGTAAGTGCCCTGAAACACCTGATCGCGCGCCTTAGTTTCCGCTTGTTCTGCTTGAAACTTAGTGCGCGCTTCCGGTATCGCTTCGCGATATCTGGCGCCTCTAATCTGAAAATCAAAATACCAGCGGCCACCACGCTTCTTAACTGTCAAAGGACATCACCTCCGTTCGGCGGTTGCAGCCACAGCGAAGGTTTGACCGAATAGTACCCGAGCCTTGCGGTCCTTACCAACGCTCATTTCTCTTTGTCCTTTGTCCACTCGACAATCTCGTCAAAATCGAAGCGCAGTAGGTGTCCAACCTTGCGGTATGGGATACGGCCTTGAGACTTCATCACGTAAAGCGTGTTTATTTTGATCCCCAGAAATTCGGCGCACTGCTCCGGCGTCATCAACGACGCTGACGGATGAAGCGGCCTTCTCGAAGTTTGTTTCTGTTCTTGTAGCATTCGTTCAACTGTCAGGCGCAACAGCAGCCACGGCACTTGTCATACCATGCTGCCGATTCCTGGTTGGCCCATGTAACACGGCTAGAGATCTGAGTCGGCTTGACGGCAAACGGCGGGTGTCACAATTGTGACAGAGTGTGACACTTTGTGACGAAGTGTGACAGGTTGTGACACTCGTTAGTCCCCTTGGTCTCGCTGCGGTCCAAAGGCCGAACGACGCACTGCGCTTCGCGCATCTAGGTTGTTAGTTCTCTCGTTCTAAAGACCCAGATCGCACCCACTCGCACAACTCCCTCGCAGTATTCCAACACTCCTTTAATACCGCTGGCGTCACCTTTGCAGATTCGCCTTTTATCTAACAAACGGGCGCGCCAAGCACGCCGAAATTGAAGTGGAGACCGAGACCAATGGAAGACAAATCGAAGACGTTTACATGGGAATGGGAAGACGGGGAAACAGGCCTGATCCGCACAATCAAAATCCCGATGCCCGACCTTGATCGTGATTACGATCCGAGCGAATCACGCGAGATTATTCTCGATCGAAAGCCACGCCTGGACAACGTGGAAATGCCGGACTGGATCGAGATCATCCCGCCGAGAAAACCTAACTGACGGACATGAAAGCCAGAAGTAAAGCCGCGCAAATCAGCCAAAGGAAACGATCAATTCTGATTACATCGCGAGCCCATGAAAGCGAACGGAGGTGCTTTGCACCTGATTTTATTTGACACGTCACCCCTTCAGGTGCACACGCACGCAAACTTAAAGTTTGCTGCGTCTACTTGCGTGGATGCTGGAGATCGCGGTTTGCCGTTTGCAGGGCAAACATCGTGTGTGCATTTGCAAACGCGGATTCGAGAACCATTGAGGAGTAAACAACATGGAAAGCGCGTTACTGATTACCCGGACAAGAGTCACTTGAGTGCGAAGTGAGTTTAGACACAGGGTTCAAGCCACTGTATCTCAAGCGAACTCATGGCGAACTGCTGGGGGTATGATATCGCAAGCACGGTTGCGGAAACATCGCGACCGTTATAGTTCGTTGCAGCAACACACTTTTCATGAATAGCGCAGGTTACACAGATCGCCGTTTCCCGTTAAACAAACAAGGAGTAATATGGGCGGCATGGATAGCATAGCTTCTCTAATGACTCGGCTCACCCCAGACTCTTGGCGCTGCGATGCGGGCTTCAGCACCGACATCGTTGCGACAAATAAGGCTGTGTTCTCACCGAGAACTACTGACCAAGAAATTGTTGAGACTATTGGACAATGGCTACAACAAAACCAACCCTGTTTGTTTGGACGTATTGCTGCCAAGCTTGGCTTCATCAGATACTGCATTTTGAAGGAGTCGGATCTAACACTACCAGACGAAGCCATAGCTCAAAAAATTCAGGATGCCCGTCTGCGATGGCTGAAGGATGCTTTTGAAGGAAAGACGAGTAACTTCATCGTTATTGTGATATCTCAGGCGCTTTCAGAGGCGGTTCCCGATCAAGTGGTTGCTAAAATCGCACAGAGGATATGTTCCCTCTATTTAAGAATCGATGCAGGGTTTGACTGCATCCACCACGAGAACATTTTTCTCGAGAAACCTGGTCACAGCAGGATGACTTGGCGCTGGCTGGCCGGTGTCAACTACTTTTGTTCGCAAGGCGACAAGAGATGGTGGCACGACCATCGGTTCCCCGGAGGTATGGCGTTTTCAGTCAACTCAGTGGGCCATTTTGTGCGATCTGAAAAAATCGCAAATGCCATGATCGAGCTCAATAAAATTCTCGGCGTTTCTGATGAGGAAGGTTGGAATGACTCGAAGGTTGATTCGCTAGAGAAAGCCCTCGCGCTGGCGATGCGGACAATCTCCTTGGCATCGGAAACTAGTTCTGGTAAAGCCACTGAATTGTTGAGTCTACCTGCGAATCTGGAAGATTCAAATCTTCCTAAGTGCCCAGTGGAGCTTCCGAAGTCATTGTTAGGCAAGAACTACGTTGAATATTTGGGCTATTATCACACGGACTATACATTGCCATCAGAGTACTTTCGGCCAGAGGTCGAACGTTCGACTTCGGTAGATCCTCTCTTTCTAGATTTCACCTACCTGTTTCACAAACATATCGCGAATCCTGATTTTTTTACGATGGGAGAGGGGCAGAGAATTCGCGAGGACCGATTGACAGGCAATGAGGCTTCGACAACCCCATCTGAGGACTACAAGTTGCAACGTGGAATTCCAAAATCAATCCCAATCGACACGAGCGAGATCTTGCTTGAGGCATTATCGAAGTGAAACTTTAGCGGCCTACCGAATGTCTTCGATGAGTGGGCATTTGAGTTCCTCTGACAAAAACTCCGCCAGAATCAACGGAAATACTTCGTTTGTAGTCCTCGCAACAATGCCGAGGCAATGCGGGTTCTTCAAAGTGCTTGTTGTGTCAAATAAGATGTCTAAAATGCCAAAGGTATTCGAGGTTAATCGCGCCACGCCTACATAGCGCGATAAAAGCACCTTCTTATTGAACGTCTCACGTTGGGCCTTCGCTAACTTCTGGTAACCGTAGAACAGATGTTGTACATAGATCGGTGCTCGCAAAATGAGCGTACGGAATTGAATCGTGCCAATATCAATCTTAGTTATCTGGCTCGAATAGAGTTCCTCAAATGCTCTGATTATTTTGATCAATTCAATTGTTATTTCTCTAAGAGAAGCAAAAGATAATCAGATCTTGCCGTGTATTGGAATTAAGATGTGACGTAGCTTCCAGCGCTCGGTGCGATTAATGTTTCCATGCTCGTCCTCAAAGTTCAGTCGAAGGATTAACTCTGACTTTATTGTTAACAGATCCGCTCTAAAGTATGGGCTGTAGCGATCATCATGGACATACAGCGAAACCAGATCGCCAGCTTCATCGTCTATACGATCACTGATGATTGAAGGTCTATGCTCTTTGCGGATTTTCATACCTGCTGCTGTCACCGCATGATATGAATCGCCTCCGGGATAGCTCTCTAGGACTAGCACAGGTGCGAATCCCGAGGAGACAGCAGAGTGAAGAAAACCGCGCGCGTCATCCGGGCTTTCAATTTTTAGCAGGCTGGGTGAGACTTGGACTGCTTGGATCGCTTGACACATCTGTCCAATCGACAATCCTTCTGACGGCATCGGTCGTCCGAATGGCAATAGATATTGTGAAGCTAGTTGAGTTATTTGCGCGGGCGTTGGCGTTGCGATTTCTTCAAAATCCTTTGTTTTGCTCAATGATGACCAAACAGTCTGTTGTCGCGCACGCACTAACACCGACATCTTGTTGTTGAAAAACTAATCCGCAGACGGTTAGGTCGATACCCAATAAATGCACTTGGTAATGTCGAGTACAATTGAACTTCCGTAAGAGCCCCCTTCCTGCGTCCGGATCATAGTGACGAAGCACCGTACGCCCCACTGGCGAACCGAGAAGCGGCTTAATTACACTGAAACCCATGTAGTACTTCTCGCTGAAATCGCGGCAGGCTTTTTGGAATGCGCCACTGCTATCGGCTACGCCAGTTTCTGCGCCAAGCTGCGACAACTTCTTTAGTTCTCGTCGTACTTGATTACTGGCGATGGGAAAAAAGTGAATGCGTTGACACCAATTGGGATAAGCATACAGACTCGTCGAATAGAAAGCACTAAAGTCCTGGATGAAGTCGCGGTCGATGTAATACCTCTCAATGATGACGGATAGGCATGGCGGTTTCGCTTTCCGAAGATAGCGCTCGATGTAATTCAGTTGAGGAAAGCCATCACGCATAAGCGGAGGCTCTTCGAGTTGCAGCAGTTCAGAAAGCGAGGAAAAAGGCAGGAACTCTATCTTCTGCTCCGGCAGAGTCTTTGCGAGTTTTTGAGCATCCATAATGACAGACAGATTTAGGCACTTGCGAAGTGTGGTAAACGCAAGTGCCCGGAACAGCTAAACGTGAATCTGTGCGCGAACGTAGAAAAACCGTGAGCTAATCGCGCGTGTTTATGCGGATATCGAGATCTTCCTTGCTCAAACACTGCGACGCACGGATGGAGTCCGTTAACGGTTTGAGCTTTCGGTCCCACTTATCGAGAGACTTCTTGTACAGTGCGCGTGTCTCTCCGCTAAGCACGACGAGAGCCTTTGCCCTTGCATGGCTAACAGTTCGATTTCTTCGCGACTTTTGAGTCTTAGGCATTGGCATCTTTCTTCTCTTCCCGAGAACAATACGAGGCATCCTGAACTAAAGTTTGCTTCATGACGCCATATTGCGGGTTGGACTAGTGAATAGCTTGAGGAGTCGCAAGCTATCAAGAATCCATTGTTGAGTCAAACATTTCGGAGTTATATCAGTCAAGATTCCAGAGCTTCCGGAGTCTCAGAATCTCACTTCCTTTGACATGCCACTTCCTCCTGGCACCCTTCCTAATACCCTTAATGTGCTCCTCCCTACACTTCTTCTTAACGGTATCAACAGTTAGTTCTAGCAATACGGCAGCCTCATGTGCTGGATACGAATGCTCTGGATCAATTTTGATGCTATTCTTCGCCATGTAACCTTATCTATCATCTTCCACAGCTTCAATTAGGTGAATATATCAATTTGTCGTATACCATAGATAACTATAGAAAACAACATAAAAGAACATATGCTCACACATAATGACCGATCCTCAATACAAGATTGATTGCCAATGGAATCGACGGCTAAAGAGGTGTACTGTAGAGCGAAGGCTGAAGGCGTTGAGCTACCGTTCGATGAGCTGGTCACGGACCGAGAGCCGGTACAGTCTACTGGACGGTGGCTTTTGTGAGCTAAACAGTGTGCTAAACTAAGCGCCTCAGTATTTCGTAACTATGAAAAGCTTGGTTGTTAAGATAAGCAATCCCGATACAGCTCACGCCATTGCAGGAGGAGCGAAGCGCCAAGGAACCACTCCTGAGGCCGCCGCTTTGGAACTGCTTGAAACGGCGGTTCTTGCTCAGAAACCGTTTGAGCAAATCGTCGAGCCGATCGCGCGAAGCTTCGATGAAAGTGGGATGTCAGAAGAAGAACTGAATGACCTCGTAAAAAATTCGCTTAACAAAGTTCGGCCCTCTAGAAAACCGCCATCGGATTAACTGTAATCGTTCTGGTCGCATCCGAAATTCCTACTATTACATTTCCAAACACGCCGGCCCGAATTTTCTTATCCTTTAGATCTTCGATGATTTCTCGATTCTCAGGAGAAATGTCAGACTTTTTGAGCTTTAACTCACAGTTCAAGGGTTCGGTTACATTCTCAATGAAAGCTCGCTTAAAGACATACGTGTCTTGCTGTGTTTCAACGGACCAATCTCCTTGGATCAAGACGAGTCCGCGAAGTTGTCTAAGTTCCGTTTTTAGCTTCAAGATCTCTTGGCTCAACAATTGATCTCTAACCTTTGTTAGTTGACTGTTATCCACAGCCAAACCGTATTGCGTACCTAACAGGCTGACAGCATCATCTAGTTTCTTTATGTCTTCCGAGGTCGTTTGTAGATCTTGATAACTCTTTATGAAGTTGGTTGTGAGCAAATACTCCAGAAGGTCCTTCAGCTTGCGTTCTGCGTTCTTGGAAATCCGCTTGTATTCGGTCATTCTGCGTTCTAACTCATTTTTGCCGACTTCTGTAGTTAGATATTCATCAAGCTTAACACCTGCCTTTAGTTGATTCGATTTTTGCATTTCATCGATGATGGTCGCTGGAATCAATTCGGGCTCATACTGCCCGTAGAGGGAATCAATGTTTTGTGAAGATAAGAAAATGAAACTGGTGGGGCCAGCAAGCGGAGGGTTGGTAACCCCTTTTCGCGCAAGCTCTTTCCTATACTCCTCAAGTTCCAAGTGTTCCTGTCGTTTCACCTCAGCTATTCTTAAGTCCAATGTAAACAGAGAGAAAATGATGAAACCAACAAGAATCACACGGACTATTCGGCCTCCTGTCCCATCGATCAACTTTAGACCAAAGGATCTCATTGCAGTCCGTAATGACGATGGCAACATCATCAAGAGTATGAATCCCAGAACTAATGCCACCACAAAAAGGCTGACTAAATTGGCATTGACGTACTCTAGACCTATACTCCAGTGGGACCAATCGAATACTCCACCTTCAAAGAAGAAGCCGCGCCACCACTCGGGAGCGAAATACCTAACGCCAATCGCTACATATATGAGTAGCCCTGTTGACAATAGCTTCGCGAGAAGACTGAACCTGTCATCAGTTGATCTGGGAGCTGGAAGAACTGGACGAGTCTAGCTAACAGTGCCGAGTTGGGCTCAGTCCCTCCGACAAGGCGGGTTCTTCATTTTTGGGTGAGTGAGGCGTGAGAGTCGTTTCAGAGACTGGGTGTTCTTGACGCATAGTAAGTTTCTATACCTTCACTTGAAAAGGAAATGACGCTCCGAAGTACCGCCACAGGGGCGGAAATGGCTATAGGACAACTCTATTCACCATGTACACCTCGTCCGAGGGTAGAATTTATTTGGACCATTTGAGGACTACCGTCAGCCGAGAAATATTTACCATTTGCGGTCACCGTCAGCGGACTGTCTGCGAGATGATATGTCGATGGGTAAAGTGAAATCAACGCACAAACTGAAGGTTATCCGTCCATACTGTGACGTAGTTGTGACACGAATTTAGATAAACGCATGAGGAAGCGATAAAGCTGCGTATAGAATCATCAAAAAACCCCTGAAAAACCGCGGTGGCTGCAACCTGTTGAATTGAATTTACTTGCTCTTTTCTCGTTGACTCGATTCGTAATTAGAAGGTCGCCGGTTCAATTCCGGCAGCCGGCTCCACGTAATCTAAACTCGTACAATCGTTTATAGCAATGGTAAAGGCGGCCAATCGACCGCCTTTTGGTGTTTGAATCAATCCTCCATGCAGAGGTCTGCGATGGTCGTTGTCTATGGACAGTCTGTATTTACTCTTTCCACTTTGAACGAGCGGACAGGACTCCATGCTCCCCACACACCGAGCACCTTTGCGCGCACCCTCCAGCGCCAGCCGGTCAGATTAGTGTTGATGATGTAATCGTTTGGCGCGCTCGTGTGGTGGTACGACGACGTCATAAGGATCGTCTTGTTAATGACAGGAAGAGCAGGATTCTTCCAGACTCTGAGGTGATACTGAGTAGTAGGAGCTACGCTCGGCACGTCGCTCCAGTCAAAATCCCAGGTAATCCCTTCCGGAGTACCCTTGCAGCCGTTGTCCATCACGGCTCCGGCGGCTGGTGAAATCAAAATGGGTGCGGCGGGCGGTGCTGGCGGCGTTGACGACACAACCGGCGTCAAGGCCGATGCCAGGAGAAGCGCCGAGACGAGCGAAAGAGCTTTGACGTGAAGCTGAATAGTCATTTTGGCGACCTCCGTTGTTAGCTAGAGAGTTGGACGATCTATTTGGCATGATACACCTTTCCGGCCCAAGCTTTGTGTGCCAGCTGTGTGCCAACTAAGCCAAACTGTGCTCAACTCACGCCCCAATCATCTTCTGCAGTTCAAGTAGCGATCTCTCAACATTCAGATCTGACCAAAAGATCCAATCGACCAATTTAGCTGTTGATATTCCATCGTCTTTAGAATTATTCTAATCGAAATGAAAGAACTCGAGCCCTCCGGACTTACGAAACAGCGCCGTGCTGTCTTGCGGGTAATCCGCGAATCGGATGAGCATCTGACGGCCATCGAGGTCTTTGAGCATGCGCGCCGGCTATTGCCGGGCATCTCGTTCGCGACCGTTTACAATTCGCTGCGCTACCTGAAGAACGAGGGACTGATAGGCGAGATCCGGTTCGGAGCGGACTGCTCCCGCTACGACCGCAAGCTGAAGCGGCACGACCATGCAATCTGCAACGATTGCGGAAAGCTGGTTGACATCGAACTCTCGATCCCGGACGGACTAATTAAAGAAGCTGCCAAGCGCTCAAAATTCGAAGCCAGATCGATCGAGCTCACGCTGCGTGGTCTGTGTCCTGAGTGTAGAGGATAGATAACTGCCGACATCTTGGAACTAAATCGAAGGAAGGTGAAAAAATGGGAGATAACATAGAGCGCGTCCCGTCACCGGATGACCCGGTCCTGGATATAAACGCATCAAGCCGATGTCCATTCACCGGCGGAGCGATCAAATACACCACCAGTACCCGCCGATCAAACCGCGACTGGTGGCCTAATTCTTTGGATCTGAGGATCCTTCGTCAAAACTCTTCGCTGTCTGATCCGATGGGTAAAGATTTCAATTACACCGCGGAGTTCAAGACGCTCGACCTCGATGCAGTGATCAAGGACCTGCATGCCCTGATGACAGACTCGCAGGACTGGTGGCCTGCCGACTACGGTCACTATGGACCATTCTTCATCCGCATGGCATGGCACGCGGCAGGCACATACCGAATCGGCGATGGCCGCGGCGGCGCCGGAAACGGCGAGCAGCGTTTCGCTCCCACCAACAGCTGGCCCGACAACGGCAATCTCGACAAGGCGCGTCGTCTGCTCTGGCCAATCAAACAGAAATACGGCCGCAAGCTTTCGTGGGCCGATCTGTTTGTCCTGACCGGCAACGTGGCACTTGAATCGATGGGCTTCAAGACCTTCGGCTTTGGCGGTGGCCGGCCCGACGTATGGCAGGCCCAGGAAGATGTTTATTGGGGCTCCGAGGGAGAATGGCTGGGAGACAAACGTTACACCGGCGACCGAGAACTCGAGAACCCGCTCGCCGCCGTTCAGATGGGCCTTATTTATGTGAACCCGGAAGGGCCTAACGGCAATCCCGATCCGCTCGCCTCGGCGCGTGACGTCCGCGAAACTTTTGGACGCATGGCGATGAACGACTACGAGACCGTGGCGCTTACCGCCGGCGGCCATACCTTCGGCAAGACTCATGGCGCCGGTAACCCATCGCTGGTTGGGCCCGAGCCCGAGGGGGCGCCGATCGAAACACAGGGTCTGGGTTGGATCAATGCCCATGGCAGCGGCGTGGGCACGGATACAACGACGAGCGGCATCGAAGGTGCTTGGACCGCGACGCCGACCAAGTGGGACCACAGTTACTTCGAGACCCTCCTCGGCTATGAATGGGAGCTGACCAAGAGTCCCGCCGGCGCACAGCAGTGGCGGCCAAAGAATGGCGCAGCCGCGAACACAGTGCCCGACGCGCGGGACCCGAACAAGCGTCACGCGCCAATGATGACAACCGCCGACATGGCGATGCGGACGGATCCGGCCTATGAGAAGATCTCGCGACACTTCAAGGACAATCCCCAGGAGTTCGCGGACGCATTTGCTCGGGCGTGGTTCAAGCTGACGCACCGCGACATGGGTCCCAAAGCGCGTTATCTTGGCCCGTTGGTACCTGCGGAAGACTTGATCTGGCAGGATCCGATCCCGGCAGTGAACCACGAACTGATCGACGCGTCGGACATCGCCACACTCAAATCCAGGATCCTTGATTCCGGCCTGTCGATCGCTCAACTGGTTTCGACCGCATGGGCCTCGGCATCAACCTTTCGCGGCACTGACAATCGCGGTGGCGCGAACGGCGCGCGAATTCGCCTTGAGCCGCAAAGGAATTGGGAAGTCAACAACCCGGCTCAGCTTTCGATGGTGCTCGAAAAGCTCGAGGGTATCCAAAACGAGTTCGGCAGTGCTCAGTCCGGCAACAAGCGCGTTTCACTCGCCGATCTGATCGTTCTCGGCGGATGCGCCGCGGTAGAAAAGGCGGCCAAGGATGCCGGGCACGACGTGACGGTTCCTTTCAGGCCGGGACGTGGTGACGCTGTGCAGTCGCAGACCGAGGTGGATTCGTTCGAGTATCTGCAACCGCAGGCTGACGGTTTCCGCAATTACAAGAGGAGCTACCATACGACGCCGTCCGAGGACATGCTGGTTGACAAGGCCAGCTTGCTAACGCTGACCGCTCCGGAAATGACCGTTCTCATTGGCGGCATGCGGGTCCTTAACACGAACTATGACGGATCGCAGCACGGCGTTTTCACGAAGCGGCCGGGCACGCTGACGAACGACTTCTTCGTCAACCTGCTCGATATGAACACTAAGTGGCAAACGGCCAATGGGACTGGAGAGGTGTTCGAAGGCCGCGATCGTAAGACCGGCGAAACCAAATGGACCGGCACTCGTGTCGATCTGATTTTTGGTTCGAATTCAGAGCTTCGCGCCCTGGCCGAGGTTTACGCGTGTTCGGATTCTAAGGAGAAGTTTGTGAACGACTTCATCGCAGCCTGGGACAAGGTGATGAACCTTGACCGCTTCGACCTGGCATGATCTCGACATGGTAATTGCTGAGTACTTAAAGGGTGGTCGGGCAACGACCACCTTTTTAGTGCCCAATTTGAACTTTCGCATCGGCACCCGACGAGGCGTTAAACGGATTCATTTCAACTTATCCGTCGCCAGTGTTAGTCTAGCGCGCGAATTTAAGTACTTGTCCGGTATCGAGGCCAGTCTCAGGCTCAATTCACAACTCGAGGAGTAGCCCAAGTGCCTGAATTTCTCTCAAACATTACTCCACTAATCGTCTTTCTCGGCATTGCCGGAGTTGGTTTCGTCTTCCTGCTCATCTCTTTGGTGGTTGGAGATCTCTTCGATAGTTTCGGATTTGAGACTGGACTCGACGGGGGCGCCGACGGCCATGCTTTGCTCGACAGCCGCGTTATCAGTGTGTTTGTCACCTCCTTTGGTGGCTTTGGTGCGATTGGAATCCAGATAGGACTCTCGATCGTAACGAGTTCTCTCCTCGGCCTTGCTGGAGGAATTGTACTGGGTGGTCTTGTCTCACTCTTCGCGCGTTTTCTCTACAGGCAGCAGTCTTCGAGCTCCGTTACCACGGCACAACTAGTCGGCCGTACCGCCCAGGTCATAGTTTCGATTGCGCCGGGAAGCGTGGGTCAGGTGAGTTGCCGCGTTGGTGAAGAGCGCGTGGAGAAATTGGCTCGCGCAAGAGACAACCGTGAAATAAAAGCAGGTTCCACCGTTCGTGTGGAAGAGGTTGCCGGAGATTCTCTCATCGTCAGTCCGGAAACTGACGCTTACACCCGTTCCAAATAGTCAATTTGAGGTAAACAAGAAATGCTCGACCTTCAGAATCTACTTATCCCCATTGTGATTTTAGTTGTAGTGCTCGGCTTTCTCATCGCATTGATGCTGCTGAGCCGAAACTACATCAAAGTTTCCCCAAACCAGGCTGCCGTCATTTCGGGACGCTCTCGAAAACTCCCGGACGGGACCAAAGTTGGCTACCGTCTGGTGCGAGGCGGCGCGACTTTGATCGTTCCCTTTCTCGAGAAGGTCGAATATCTCAGCCTGAACGTACTCACCGTACCTCTTGCTACGACGCGTGCTTACACCGTGCAGGGCGTTCCTGTCTCAGTGAAAGCCGTGGCCAATGTGAAGATCAAAGGTGACGATGATTCCATGCGCTCTGCGGCAGAGCGCTTCCTGGGTATGAAACCGGAGGAGTTTCATAAGCTCGTTTTTCAAACTCTCGAAGGCCATTTGCGCGCGATTCTTGGCACACTCACTGTCGAAGAGATCAATAACGACAGGCAAAGCTTTGCGCAGAAGTTAACGACAGAAGCCGCCGGCGATCTGGAAAAGATGGGCATCGGACTTGACGCTCTGACAATTCAGGAGATTTCGGATGAAGAAGGCTATCTCGATGCCCTGGGACAGAGGCGCACAGCCGAAGTTCAGCGCGATGCCGAGATAGGCAAAGCCGAGGCGCTGCGTGACTCCAAAATCAAAGCGGCGCTGGCAATGCAGGAAGGTGAAAAGGTCCGGCTCGCTTCCGAAGCCGATATCGCAGCATCAACCCGGGAAACTGAAGTTAAGCGTGCTCAATTTCAGGCTGAGATCAAGCGTGAGCAAGCAACTTCAGAGCAGGCCGGTCCATTATCTGAAGCAAAAGCGCGGCAGGAGGTAGTTGCGCAAGAGGTTCGTGTAGAAAAAATTCGCACGCAGGAGCAGATTGCGGTTCAAGAACAAGAGGTCCTGCGACGCGAGAAAGAGCTGGAAGCGACCGTTGTCAAAAAGGCAGAAGCTGAACGAAAAGCGGCGGTGTTGCTTGCGCAGGGCCAACAGGAAGCGGCGATTCTCGAGGCGGAGGGCCGCAAGCAGGCATTGATTGCGACTGCGGAAGCTGAAAGTCAGAAGCTTCAGAGAGAGGGAGCTGGTCGTGCGTCCGCGATCGAGGCAGAAGGCCGCGCTGAAGCTGAAAAAATCCGGGCGCTCGGCCTTGCGGAAGCAGCGAAGATTGAAGCGCAAGGTTTGGCCCAGGCGAAAGCAGTCGAGGCGCAAGGATTAGCGGAGGCGACAGCAATTAAAGAAAAAGCCGCTGCGTGGCGTGAGTTCAATGACGCAGCCCGCCTTCAGACAATACTCGAGAGGCTGCCGGGGATCATCGAAGCGACGGCGCCGGCGCTGAAAGCGATTTCCGAACCGCTTGGGAACATCGAAAAGGTTGTAATGATTGATCACGGCGGTGGCACAAACGGCGGCTCCGGTGGTCTAAACCGATTTGCACAGACTGGACCAACCATGATTTACGCACTCCTGCAACAGTTGCAAGCACTGGGAATCAACGTACCGGATTTACTGAAACAGTTGGGAACGAGCAACGACGTGGATGGCCCAAAGGTCGCAACAGAGATAAAAGCAAAGGAGAAAGAGAAAAACGTTTAGCCCACCTCGGCTTCTTTCAGATTGATGATGTCCTCCACGCTCGTCACAACTTGCTGCGCGGGAGTACAAAAAAGAATGGCGGCCCCGAAGGACCGCCATTCTCTTTAGGTGGGAACAGTGGTTACTTGCCAGTCAGCTTCGGAACCGAGAAGTTGCCGCCTGACAATTGAATAGGATCAAAGGTCAGATCGATCAGGATGTTCCCTGATGGGCCCGTGACTCGCAGCCCAAACCGATCTGTCGATCCGGGCTCACCGTTGTCGATGATCCGGGCGATGAAGCTGTGATTACCGCCGCCGTTGACGGTGGCCTTTCCAGTCGGCAGCGCTTCATTCCCCACGATTGCCATCGTGCCGATCGCGTTGCTCTTAACCACAACGTCGCCTGTTGGCCTGTGCTCGATGAAGAGCAGCGACCCTTGAGCGTTACCGCTCTTCAGGTATTTGATATTCACACCGACACTGGCTTTAAAGCCGTTGTGAATCAGTTGACCTCCACCAGTCACGAATCCGAGCGATGGATCATAAACGGTGAGCACAGTGCTGCCGGTACCCTGATAGAAGCTTCCATTGATCGTCAGCGTTACATCGTAGACATTCACGGGAACGTTATTCAGAGTGAAGCAGGCAGTGCGTGTCGCTCCAACACCGCCGCCACTCAAGATGACGGCACCCGCTGGAACAGCCGAACCAGCGCCAATGGGAACGACGGTCACCGTCACGCTGGTAATGTTGTTGGTGTCTCCGGGACTGCCATCGCTCACTTCATCCATGTTGAAGCAAAGTGTGGCTGGTCCACCGGTTCCTCCAGGAGCATTCACCTGAACTGCAAACGGATTCGCAGCGGCCGGGCTGACATCGGCATCCTCTCTCGTCACCGTTAGTGTGCCCGTGTTGCTGCTGTTAAGGAACGCAGTGTTAGTGCTGGTGAACGCTGCCGTAATTGTGTGCGGTCCAGCCGGTACGTTTACGGTGTACGACGTTGTCGCTACGCCGCTCGAATTCACTGCAACCGCAGCGCCCACCGGATTACCATCAACCGAGAACTGCACGTTACCGGAGATAGTTTGATCGAGATATGTGGACGGACTGACGGTTGCTCTCAACGTAGTCGGATCACTGTAAACCCCCGAAGCGGCATCCACAGTGACTGTAGTCGCCGTTGGTTCCTGCACGCTCAGAATCTGATCGTGCGCTCCGAACGCGTTGTGATGGTGCAACAACAGCATACCGAGAGAACCGTTTGCCAGGAAGTTAGCCTTGTTGTAGTTGACCGGAATAAACGCCCCGTTCTGGTCGCGATAAATCGTCGCACCCGGTATACCGCCGGTCACATCGAAGCCGGGATTAGCAGCATCGTACGTGCGAGTTGGCATCGAATCGATGATGCCACCGAACCCGCGACTCGTGGTGGTGATGCGATAGTTGAATTTGGCATCCGCCGTAGTCAAACCGATGAATTGAGCGGTTACCGGAATCACCATCATGTTGGTGTTGTAGGGAATAGTGTCGACCGCGGCGTTGATGTTGTTGAGGAAACTATCCACCGTGAGCCCACTAAGGGGTACTAAGGTACGACGCGCGGAAATGAAGACGTCAAACGCATTTCCTTGCGCATCCGCAAAAGCGGTGTTGATGATCTGAAAATCATCGGTACCGTTCCGGTCTCGATCAATGAAGATATTGACCTGGACGTCACTCGGAGTCGACCATTTGCCATGCATCGCGATGCCGAAAAAAATCTTGGTTTGGAGGACGACCGAGTTTGTAGCCTTGTAATCGCTGGTTACGCCGACAGACTTCAGGTCAGCATTACTCGCAAAACTTGTAGACGGGATGTTAACTGGACTGGTTCCCTGTAATTCGAAGGCACTAACCAGTGAGATCTCGTCTTCTGGGACAAATGGGCCAGTGTCCAGGCCTTGTCCTGTCAAACCGACATTAGTTGACCCTGTCGGTCCTGTGAACAAAATGTAATTATGCTCGGTTGTCATGTTTGAAGCTGGACGCGGAGCCGCGTACAGCGGTAAACGAAGTGCGGTGCCGCTGCCCGGCGTCAACGTGACGTAGCCCGATTCCTCGCTCAGGTAATGACGAGGATTACCTGGAATACCACCCTGCGTAGGCGACATCGTCAGATCGCGCGGATGCTTCATCGTTGCGACATCCGCCGTCAACTCAACGCGAAACGTCGTCGAACCGCCGGCAGGCACAGTGATGTTTGGGCCGTCCGGGAACGAATAGCTCACACCGGGCACGTCTGACAGACCTACATAAGAAAGATCGTAGCTCATATCAACCGAGCCTTTGTTTGCGACGCGAACTGTCCGCATCAGACTCGCAGTGTCGACCACTTCCGGAGCGCCGAAGGAAACACTCACGCCACCCGAAGAGTCATCGCTGTAAGCAATGACTTCATCGTGGCTGGCGTCGGCGAGGTCTATGCGGCCTGCCCCGATTCGAGCTACGGCAAATTTCGATCCCGCGCCGTGCGAGCCTTGAAATAGATCGTGGTTGGCGGTGTTCATCACCAACGCTTTCAACTCTTCCACAGTCCACGTCGGATGCAACTGACGCAGGAGTGCCATTGCGCCGGCCACATGTGGAGACGCCATCGAAGTTCCGCTTATGTTTAAAGACAAGTTGCCGGTGCCGACACCAGTGGAGAGGATTGAAGTACCGGGCGCGGAGATATCAGGCTTAACTCCCGTGTCGTTACGTCGCACGCCACGCGAAGTACTGCCGCTGACCGTGTCGCCCAAATGAGTGAATCGCAAAGTGGTGTTAACGCCGCCGCCGAGTTGACCTTTGATCGCATTGCCGTCAGCTAGTGTGATCGATAACGAAAGGATCGTAATCGTAGGGTCACTGCCACCCATCGAGATCGTTCCGGCAACGTTATTGGCAACGATGACGCCAGTCGCTCCCGCGTCCTGAGCGTTCTTCACTTTAAAAGTGAAGGCGCAGCCACCCCCTCGATCCACGAGCGCGATTTGTCCGGTAAAGAATCCGGGCGCGAATGTCTGGCACCCGTCACTCGTTGTCCCGACTGTGCCTACGGGCGAGCCCGGGAACGGATCGGTGGAGCCATCATTGGCGAGTTTTACACTGCCGGTAATCTCCGCCGGTGTGCTTATCAACGGATTAAAAGTCGCGGGAAGTGACCCCTTGTTTCCAGCGATGGCCGACGGCGAGTTGACCGTCGTCGTTGCTTGCTGAATGCCGAAGTCAACAATATTGGCCACACTAATCGTGCGAGTTGACGATGCCGGGCTTCCCCCAATGAAATGCGTGTCGCCCGCGTTGCCTGCTGAAGCGACAACGATTACGCCCGCCAAAACTGCATTGCTGCTGGCCGTTGCGCTCGCGTCAGTGGAAGTGCCGAAATTGGAGCCAAGCGACATGTTGATAACGTCGACGTGATCCGAAGGATCGCCGTCACCGTTAGGATCAACAGCCCAGTTGATAGCCTGCGTAGTAAGACCGGTGCTGCCCGAACAGCCAAACACTTTCAATGCGTACAGTTGCGCTCTCGGCGCGATGCCAGGTCCGATGCTGAACGACGAAAAAGGTACTGAGCCATCGAATGGACCCAGAAAAGTCGTACCGTTCGCATTGACCCCTAGTCCAGTGGCGGTTCCGGCAACGTGCGAGCCGTGTCCATTGCAATCGAGCGGGTCCGGATCCGGAATTGGTACGTTCGCGCCGGTGTATGCATCTCCGGCAAAGTCCATTCCGCCAACGACTTTCGCTGTTGGGAAAGTGCCTGGTTCGATGATGGCTCGGTTGTTTGTAGTGTAGGCTGCGGCAGTACCGGGTCCACCAAAGTTCGCGTGAAGGTAGTCAACGCCTGTATCAATGACTGCAATCTTTACTCCGTCACCCGAGTTGCCGCTCGTAGCCGCCCACGCACTGGCCGCTTGAATGAAGGCCACGCTCGACGAGTTCTCGATGTAGTGAACCGGAAGTGCATGCACTGCTTTAACATCCGCGTGTCCTCTGAGTTGCGGGAGGTTGCTGGCGTCGATTCTGGCGGCGATGCCGTTGTAAGCAGTCTGCACCCGGTAAAGCACTCTGGCGCTTTGACCGAAGTTGCCGAGGCGCGCGAGCACACGTTGCTGTGCTCCCCTGATTCGCACCATTTGCGCGCGCGCTGCGCCTTGAGCGGCGGCACGCTGTTGCCCGTTGGCAGCGCGGTCACTCCGATTACCCAGAGCTTGCGCATAGACTCTTGATGTCGGTTCATCGAACAATTCGATCATCACGTTGAACTCGCCCGTTTCCGGGAGTTCCTCCTGCCCCTCAAGCTCGCCGACGGGTCTGTCGTTTGCGTGTTGCGCGCGATCGAATCCGCCTGTCTGAGCATGACTGACTTCAGACGGTCGGGTAAGGAGATATGTGATTAAGCCCAAAACCAGGAGTAGTAAGAGCACCTTAAGAGAGGTTCGTAGGGACATCTTTTCTTACCTTTCAATTGTTGGGTTATAGGAACGATGAACCTTCTGTCGCCGCAGAACGGAAGGCAAAACCTCAGCACTCGCACTCGCAGGATTGGGGGACGAGGGAATACAGAGCTAGACTATGAGCTTACAGTCTAAAGGCCGCTTACTATATAAGAGGCGGAGCAATCACACAAGCTTTACCGGGCTTAAGAACCTCGATGTCGATTTCAAAAGAACAAGTCACAGAATACCTCGCCAATGGGTTCCTCGTGATCGATGGGTTTGTCGATGCAGCCACGTGTGACGAATTGCGCGCGGGAGCTGCGTCGATGGTCCATGAATTCGATCCGGCCGAAGTCGTATCCATCTTTTCGACACACGAACAGAACCGAACGACGGATGATTACTTCTTAACCTCGGGAGACAAGATCAGGTTCTTCTTCGAAGAGAATGCTTTCAACGCAGATGGTACGTTGAAATACGAGAAGGAGAAGTCGATCAATAAGATCGGACACGCGTTACACGATCTCGATCCCGTGTTCGAACGCTTCTCGCGCAGTGAAAAGATCAAAGACCTCGCAACCGCAATCGGGATGAAGAATCCTCTGCTGCTGCAGTCGATGTACATCTTCAAACAGCCGAACATCGGTGGCGAAGTCACGTGTCATCAGGACAGCACGTTCCTCTACACGGATCCAATCGATATCCTTGGTCTATGGTTCGCGCTCGAGGATGCGACGATTGAGAACGGTTGTCTTTGGGCCATTCCCGGCGGACATCGAAGTGGACTCAAATCACGCTGGGTGCGCTCGCCCGAAGGAATGAAGTTTGAGATCTTCGACACTGAACCATGGCCCGAAGATCAGCTCGTGTCGCTTGAAGTCTCAAAAGGCAGCTTGATTCTTTTGCACGGATTACTCCCGCATCGTAGCTTCGAAAACAAATCGTCACGCTCGCGTCACGCCTATACTCTTCACCTGATTGGCGCCGGCGCAAATTACCCCGTCGACAACTGGCTACAGCGCTCCACGGCGATGCCGTTAAGAGGCTTCTAATTTTGTGATTTTTGGGCCTTTTTGGGGCTAATTACTGGGTCTGAGTAACCCGCGGAAGATGCCCTGCACGCGCACCTGACTCGCCGGAACTGTGAGCGGTTGGAGTTGTGAATTCGCTGGTTGCAACTCGATATTCATACCACGGCGGTAAAGTCTCTTGAGCGTCGCCTGGTTCTCTTCGATCAGCAACGCGACGACGATCTCACCATCGCGCGCATCGGTGCGATTCTCGATGAGAGCGATGTCGCCATCGCAAATGTGCTCGTCGATCATCGAATCACCTTTCACACGCAACGCATAAACTCGATCAGGCTTCACGCGTCCGAGCAGAAAGCGCGGCACTGGAATGCGCTCTTCGTAATCAACTACCTCAAGCGGAGCACCGGCAGCGATCCGACCAAGCAACTTAACTTCACACAACGAATCGCTACTCTTGTCTTCGACTTTTACATTGAGCGCAAACGATCCGTCTTCGTGTTCACGGGCCAACAGCCCACGACGTTCGAGCGCGGCAATATGCTTCGCAATCGTGGCGCGTGACTTCACTCCAAACTGCCGCGCAATCTGTGCGTAGGAAGGAATGTAACCGTGGCGTTCCTGAAAACGAGTGATGTAGTCGAGAATCTCTTTTTGTCGCTGCGTTCGTGGGAGCATTTGCTTCAGGAGTTCCCGTACGTTTCCCGCTTGTAGTATGAGAGATCGCAGTCGACCACTAAGGGTGACGAAGCATTCTAGGTCGCCCACAGCAAAGCGTCAAGAGTTTGAACAGATTAATTTCACCGAATCGAGTAACGCACCAAAGTGCGTGGGAAAATGCGCACTGCAGCCGGCATCTGAGCAAACGTCATCGGCGGCGATTGCAACACCTCATCGGCTTTCTTTCCATAGACTGCTTCGTTCAGATCATTATCAGGACTGATCATTGCTCCTTTCAAAGCAGCGCCAATGAAAGCACCTTTACTGCGTGAGTAAGAAAGTATGCCGGCATCCAATCGCGGATTAGTGGACGCGGCTGCTTCACGACCGACTGGACCAGCAGCGACGCTCGCTTCACCGCCGATTTCAAACTTGTCTTTCAGCAGACCATTCAAGCCGCTCGGATTCATGATGAGTAAAACATAATCGGTTCGTTGCGCACCGATCTGTGGTCCAAAACTTCCACCGCCGAGATTGAAGAAAGCAGGCGCAGTCCAACCTCCTTTAACGCGACGACTGATCACGCCCTGGCCACCACGACCACCGAAAACAAATGCGGCTTTGAGCACTCCCGGAAAGACTGCGATCGCTTCCGCGGTGTCGAGTAGTTCCTGTGGGATCGCTTTGTCTTTGACATTCATGATCTCAGTGAAAGTTTTAGCAGCGTCACTGGAGTGACGGGCGGCGTCCTGTGTGCGTGACTTCTTTTGAGCGGGAGTTATGACGACGGAAAAAACAAGTAGTGCGATAAGAACTGTTGCACACCAGAGACGAATGAACTTCATGCGAAATTACCTCCTGGAACCCCGGAAATGTTTGTCAGATAGTAACGTGTGAAAACCAGTGACACAATCTAAGCTCGACGGATTGAGTCATTGAAAATCAGCATCTCAGAGTCCAAAAATCGCATGAAACTCCTGCGTTGCACGTAAGCTCGCGCAGTATCGTTTCCGGTAGCTGAACACCGGACCGTCGCGCTCCTACCGATGTTCGTTCTTGGGCCAAACAACACGACCGAGCAACGACTTATAAATCCCGCCCACGGGAGTGGGCGGATCGTTCAAGTCCTTTCTATAAACACCCACACCTCAAAGAGTTCCAATCCCGCCCACGGCAGTGGGCGGATTATTCAAGTCCGCACTATTCATCCCACCCCGCGAATTTTTGGGCGGAATTCAGAATAAATAGTTAGGACTTGAAGGATCCGCCCACTGCCGTGGGCGGGATTGAAGAGCTGCGTGTAAATAAGAATTGTAGAAAGGACTTGAAGGATCCGCCCACTGCCGTAGGCAGGATTAAAGAACTGTGTGTAAATAAGAATTGTAGAAAGGACTTGAAACATCCGCCCACTGCCGTGGGCGGGATTAAAGAACTGTGTGTAAATAAGATTGTAGAAAGGACTTGAAACATCCGCCCACTGCCGTGGGCGGGATTTGAACTCAGACACAAGGAAGTCGTCGAGCGTCACTCAGGGTCTGATTAATTTTTTTGCTTTGAAAATTATCTGAATGATCCGCTCATCACCTCTAACACCTTGATGCGGCAGATATCCCCATTACTCAAATTTATGAACCAGCGCCTGAGTGAATGTAAACGAACCTTTCAAAGTAGTCACAAATTTGTGTCCTCATTGACAGAATTTTGTTTCTTGTAGTATTAAATCGCGACCTTCCAAACGGCCGCCCTCCCAAGTGTCCTTTTCGAAGGTATCGCACCTCGCAAATGCGATCTTTTTTATTGCCCGACTCAGTTTTGCCACAGTTGGTGATCCGCCCAGAACCCGATATCACCTCACAGGCTTATTCAAGAAGAAGTATTTGCTGTTGAGTAACTAAAGCTCCAGTAATGTCGATTAATATCGAACTTCAATAAATATCTCCTTGGTTATTCGTGGATAAAAGAGTCGAAAAAATCATCCAGATAATGCGAGAAGACGTTCGTGGCGAACTGTCTCTCTCGGAGTTCGCCCAATCAGTAAACCTTTCGGTTTGGCGACTCTGTCACATTTTCAAATCAGATGTTGGTATGCCTCCGATTCGCTATCTGCGCTTATTGCGCATGGAGCGAGCCAAGAATCTGCTGGAGTCGAGTTTCCTGAGTGTGAAAGAGATCGCATTCCAGGTTGGATTGAACGACGAGAGTCATTTCGTGCGTGACTTCAAATCAACCTACGGCTTCTCTCCCGCATTGTACCGGTCGCATTTCAAAAACAAGTCGACTGCCGAGGACCATAACGGAACTAACGGTAATGGTAGTCACGGGACCAACAACGGCAACAGCGATCAGCCCGGCAAGATGAGACAACAACTCGTACAGATTGCAAAACACTCCGCTCTCCCTTCATTGCATCTTTTTATTAGCCTTTATTCGACTCTCTAGAAAGAGACATGGACCACAATAGATCTTTGTGTGAAAGAACTTCGATGCACGATCTCAAAAACAAAAACGGCGTAGAGCAAAATCCGCTAACGAACAACAAGAACCGCCAAGCATAAGGTCTTGCTAGTAGAAAATTGAAGTCGTAATCTTTCGCACGATTCAGCAACAAGCGCACAGTAAGTTTTTCCATCAAGAGTTTTTCGCTTAAGTCAACAAACGTTACTCAACTGTTTCGGCAGAAACCCTCGCCTTTCAAACTGATCGCCTTTGTGGGAAGTTGGATCAGGATTCGGGAGGCTACAGCTACACTCTTCGAGTAAGGTCATAACCACCAGCAAGGGTTTTTGATTTGAGGCCAAACCCAAACGGCTGAAAGGAGATTCTATGCCTAAAAAGAAGGCAAAAAACCGGCAGGGAATTGAAAATAAAACTGATGGCACAATCAGTCGAAGAAATGTGCTCAAGATAGGAGCAGCAGCCGGGGCCGCGACCGTTTTGGCCCCGCACATCATGGCTCCGACAGAGGCACTCGGCTTCACCGGTGTTGCACAGCCGCTGGAACAATGCCTGACAGGGGCCAGTCCGGCACATACACCTTTTAAGGATTCCTTACCGATTCCGTTTCCAGCGTTACCCAATTTTCTGAGCCCGGCGCCACAAGAGCATCCTAACCTAAACGCGATGGAGGCCGACCGGGCACCACATCAGCGATGGGCTCAGTTCACCCCAGCCCATTTTAAGACCGAATTGGAAGCCAAGCCCGGACTCCATACATTCCACTCGGACTTTGGTCCGTCATACATCTGGGGGTTCGACGGTAAGTACCCAGGCCCAACTGTCCTGAACAGGTATGGCAGATCTACCATCGTGCGGTTCCGGAACAGCTTGCCACCGAACGGCGATAACACTTTTGGCGTCCCGGAGATAACGATCCACTTGCATAACGGTCACCATGGTTCAGAGAGCGACGGTTTTGCAGGTGACTTTTTCCCAAGCGGCAGATGGAAAGACCATCTCTACCCGAATGTCTACGCCGGCATCGAAGCTTTTCCGGGCCAGAACCCGAGTGGGGACGGCGTCGGTGACGCAAGGGAAAAGATGGGCACGTTCTGGTACCACGATCACCGTCAAGAGGAAACCCTCCCGAACAACGTCATGGGCCTGAACGGCATGTTCATCGTTTATGACAGGACGGATCCGGGCCACGAATTCGCCACGCCCGGCTCGCTTAGGCTGCCTGGATATTATGGCATCACTGACATTCCGATAATCCTTACCGAGAAAAGGTTCTGTGCCCTGGACGCACAAGGCCGAAACGAAATGGTCAATGCGGCCGGTGGCGACAAGTGGGTCGTCAACGGATCGATTCAGCCGAAGTTCACTGTCAGGAACCGAAAGTACCGGTTCCGTATTCTCTCTACCGGACCGACAACGGGCCAGTGGGACCTTAATCTCATCGGTCCGACGGGCGCTATTGAGACGATGACTTGCATCGCCACTGATGCCAATTTCCTCGAGCATCCGGTTCCGGTCGATGCGGGCGCGAATGCAGGCAACACCAACGCGATCACAGGAAACGTCATTAATACTCCGGGCGCAATCCGAGTGAACGTCGCCGAGCGCTACGACGTGATCATCGATTTCGGGAACTACAACCCGGGCGATAAGCTGTATCTCGTAGATAACGGCGTGAACAGGACCCAGATTGTCAACCCTGGAAACGTTAATCCACCGGGATTACCGCCAGGCCTCCAGATCGGAGATGTTTTAATGCGGTTCGACGTTGTAGAGCGAGAGTGGTGGTTCCCGCAGGATACACCGGATATTCCACAGACCCTCTGTACCTATCCGCCGATATGTGATCCGGACACTACGTTCGAGTGGAGGTTTGATCGCGATCCTATTGGAACGGTTCCACGACGGTTCTTGATCAACAGCCGTGAGTTCGATGTCGATGTACCGCAGCATTGCGTCATCAAGGGAACCTGTGAAGAGTGGTTCATCAACAATAACACCGGTCAATTGCCAACCGGACCTACCAACTGGGCCCACCCTGTGCATATTCACTTTGAGGAATTTCGCATTCTGAAGCGATTTGCGAACATCGGTGGCGTACTTACGGAAGTTCCGGTGCCTCCGCTATCAGCGGGCAGGAAAGACGTAACCAAGGTGGAAGCGGGAGAGGCCGCCCTGATCAGGATGCAATTCCGAGACTATCTCGGAGATTACCTGATCCACTGTCACAACATGGGTCACGAAGATGCGTTCATGATGGTGCATTGGGTCATTGTTCCTGATGCAGCGGCCAAGGCAGCATGCGACGCCGATATTGTCAAGGCCAACAAGGAGTTCGAAGCCAAACTGCGCGGTGAGGAGGTGTAATGATGGATAGAAGATCACTATTTACCAGAGGAGTGTTCACGCCGCATCCCTCATCGCAGGGCGCTGCGAGGTTCACAAATGCGGTGCTTCGAACACAGGACAACCAAGAGGTCAGGTTCTATGACGATCTAATCAGAGGCAAGCAAGCCGTGATTAATTTGATGTACGCAGATTGTCACGGCGCGTGCCCTCGGGTGACTACGGTTCTGAAACGAACTTATCGAGACCTGAAAGCTCGCATGGGTAAGGACCTCTTCTTTTACTCAATCTCGGTCAAACCCCAGGACGACACGCCGGCTGCGTTGAAGCACTATGCCAAGATGCGGAATGCTGATCTGCCTGGTTGGTATTTCCTGACCGGAGATCCATACGATATCGAGACGATCCGCTTCAGGCTCTTTAATATGGGCCATATAGGGGTCGACACTGATTTCGCCATGCACTCCGGCACATTCCGTATTGTCAACGATGCCACCAACCGTTTCACCCATGCACAGGCGTTTGCCAGTCAGAAGAATATTCTGAAACATATCTCCTGGGCCGATCCGTTTAAGACACCCGCGGAATGGGACGCGATAATCCGGGCTCGTCAGGCTCGGATCTACAAGTCCATCAAGAAAAACGGGTACTTACGCCGAGAGGAAATTTAGTTTGCGGCACAGGACCGTCAAGGCGAAGTAACACCGACCTTGCACGGTCAAAATCAGGCCAGGAATAGAAGCTGCTGAAAGTGGTTTCTATTCCTGGCCCAAACTCCCGACCCAGGTGAAATAATCATGAAATTTACTGCCATAATCTCGCTACTGGCTATGATTCTTTTGGGCTCGCCCGCAACCGCGTTGGCCCAGGAAAAATCTTGCAAATTCGATCTCGTTGGAACCTGGAAAGCGCAGCTCACACCCACTGAGGCAGTACTCTATCGTTTCGATTCGAAGGGTGAGGTGACTGTACTTTCGCAGACCGGGGCCGGCGAACCCCAGCTGACCGCGACTGCCAAATACGAGGTAAACAATGAGCTCGGCAAACCGGAGTCGGTTTCGTTTACCGCAACCGGCAAGAACCGGATATTCGGCGCCAGCAAAAAGAGCATGAAGATCGTTAGCTATGACGATTCTTCGATTACGTGCGAAATACCTGGCGTAGGTCCAACTCGCTGGACCAGGGTCGATCCCGATCAGTATTTCATTGTGCTCGCGGCGCGCCAGAGAGAGTTCAACGATGACAGTGGCTCGGCGTTTCCAATGGTCATCAAGCTGGCTGGAGGAACTCCCACAATCGACGCCTTCGGTGTCTATTTAGGGAAGGGCGCAAGGGCCTTTGGCACCGTTCCTCCCGACATATACAAGAACTATCTGCGAGAGGCACGAAACGACTCTGAAACGACATTGCGCCTGGAAATCAACTCCCGGCAGTATGAAAGGGCGCTGAAGATCATTAAGGAATGGGAACGGCGGGACCGCGAAGGCGCGCTTTTGTACAACACCGCTCGCGAGACTTTAGATAATGCTACCTATCTCAATAACATTCTGGTTGTTAAGGCGGTAACGGAGACGCTCAACCAGTGCTCGGAAGATGTCAATCTGTACCCGCTCAATTACATCCAGAAGGACGACTGGATCAGCGACAAGTACAACTCCGCGTTAGTTCCATTCTTTTACTTCAAGGAACTCCGGGAGCGGAACGAAGCGCGACATATCGGCGATCAGAAATTTCAGGAACTCGTGCATCTGCCAAACGTGGCAAGTCGATAGTCTCATGTGGACAGCGTCTCCCCAGGCAAACAAAACATACGAATGAAGGGGAGGTAATGAATTTTGAAAGTTGACAGTCAGAAAATTGAGGTCATGAAACGCGTTCTGTTCATTTCGTTGGTGGTGTTCATCGCGTCCGGTTCCCATCAGGTGCTGCGCGCACAAACTCCGTCGGCGCCTGATGAGAAGCGAGCGGCTCAGCCGCAAAAACGAGGTGGAATCTTCACCTTGTACGCCATTGATCCCCTGGCACGGACGCTCTGTTTCAGTGACGGGAAAGAAGGGATGGCGTTTTCGAATACCAACTGGATTAATCGCTGTAGTGACCTTAGTTTCGCTGGTAGCAATCTTGTCACCGGCATTGAGACTGACCGGCTGGGGGCGATTGCCGACCTCGGCACGGCAGACGAGATGAGTAGCGGCTATGGCTTTGAGGACGCACAAGGAGGCGGAACCGGCTTCGCTTCGATACATCTTCAGGGCGGCAAAATCATGGTCCTGAAGGAAGACTTTGGCAAGCAGGTTTTCCAACCGTTGCGGGAGAACTCCAAACTTTTCACAGAGCTAGGATCATCCGTAGCGGCTCCCATTAAGTTGGGACACATTTATGTCGTGAGAATTACGGGCAAGAAAGACAACAGCAGCCAACAGTTCGCGAAACTGATGGTGATTGCGTTTCGTCCTGAGGAATCGGTAACGCTGCGATGGGAGTTGCTCTGATGTATGGTCCAACTCTGCGACGCGTCCGGCAATATTAATTCACTAGCGCTTCCGATAAGGAAGCAAGTTACGAACTTCCATCCTGAAGGAGAACAGGTATGAGTCAAGAGCAAGAAAGAATAGGCGGCAGCACCACCACTACCGGGACAACGGGTGGAACCTGCACAGTAAGCGGCCTTTATAGAGCGACGGACGGCAGAATTGAGTTTATCCAACCCTTCGTGGTGGGCGACAAATTCTTTGCCTTCCCGGGAGGGACCGCCAAAGCGAAGTGCACCTGGACACTTATGTCAAAAAGCACTGACAATAGGACTACCTTCACTGCCGTCAAAGTAGCTGCTGGGAGCGCCTAACCTAAAAGGAAACCACCCACCTACCCGGGTCAGTCAGGCACTATCTAAGCGCTCTTCCTGCTCACGGCGCAGATACGTGGGCAGGAAGACACTTGGAACCAAGGTTAAATGCACTTCCGAAAACTTTTGATCGTGCGGCTCTTCGTGGCCGCATTGCTTCTTTCCGGCGCCCAGATGTACTCTGTGCCCGTCATTTCCGCAGCACAGAAGGAACGCTCGGCTCATCCTAAGAAGCCAATCAAATTCCACTATGTCTGCCCGATGCACGAGGACATCACCTCGCAGAAACATGGTACGTGTCCGAAGTGCAAAATGAAGCTGGTTAAGAAGCCCGTCCCGCAAGAACCGGCTCAATAGTTTTACTGCAATGGCTACGAAGAAGCACATAAGGCACAGAACACTCTCCATTGGTGTGCTGTTCTTTTCGTGCCTTTTCGTGGCCGCCGAACCGTTTCGCATCGCGAACGCTTCACTCGACAAAGCGAACACGATGCCCTGTTGCGTCGGCAAAGCAGCAGGACATTGCGATTCGGGAATTGCCGCGAAAAAGGTCGCTCCACCCAAATCGGAACCGATGTGTGGTTTGCACGGCGCCGAGATGGAAAACGATGGAATTACCATCGTCGCCCAACCCGTCGCTGAACCTTCTCACGCTGAATCTCAACACTCACACAGCCGAACTGCTGAAACAAACTCCTCACAACCAGCTGCTGAATCAACTTCGTTGAGCCAGCCCTGTAACATGAATTGCGCTTCATGTGCAGTCGTTGCGTCTCGACAACAAAAACGCGAACGAAACGCTTTCCAAACAATCACATATCAAAACGCCTCTTTGACGCTGTCGTTTGATGAGGATCAGCCGCTCCTTTTTTCATCGAGCCGTAACTGGGAGCACGTTATCCCTCGGGGCCCACCGCTCAATCTCCGCTAACCCCCAAATCGCTGCAGCACTCAATCCGCACTGGAACTTTAAATAAGTTTCGGGGGGCCGTCTTTCATTCGCGGAGAAGTTCGATGAAAATACCCATCTATCTATGTTCAATCTTAGTCTTTATGTGCGCCGGCTTATGCGCGGCTCAGCAGAACGTAACCTCGGCAACGCTCAGCGGTCGAATTGACGATGCGCGTGGAGCGGTAGTGAGTGGCGCAAATGTGACCGCCACCCACGTCGAGACCAATCAACAACAAACAGCTACCAGTGACCATGAAGGTCGTTATCGATTCCCTTACCTGCGTACGGGCGAATACGATTTGAAGGTCGACGCGCAAGGCTTTGCGACCATCACGAAGCGACTAACACTCTCCATTGGCCAGGCAGTTGACCTTCCGATCAAACTCGAGGTAGCCGGCGTGTCTGAACAGGTAAACATCGGCGGAACGGAAGTTCCTATTATTGAGACTGTGAGAACGCAGCTCACCGAAACCATCAGGCCGAAAGAAATTAACGAGTTGCCGTTGAACGGGCGCAATTACCTCGACCTTGCGCTGCTGATTCCCGGAGTGTCACCTACCAACACTGGCAGCAATCAACGCTTCGCCGAAACTTCAGCGGTTCCCGGTCAGGGAATCTCAGTTGCGGGCCAACGCAATCTCAACAACAGTTTCATCGTCGACGGCGTTTCGGCAAATGACGATGCCGCGGATCTGACCGGCACTTATTACAGCGAGGAAGTCATCGATCAATTTCAGGTGGTGACTTCAGGCGGTATCGCCGAATTCGGTCGTGCTTCGGGCGGTGTCGTCAATATTCTTACTCGATCGGGAACGAACGATTGGCGCGGAAGTCTTTATGGTTTTGCACGCAACCAGCGTTTCGATGCTCGCAACCCGGTTGCACCGACAAAGGATTTTTTGACGCAGGCGCAATACGGCGGGACGATCAGCGGTCCAATCCGGCGCGAACGAACGTTCTTTTTTTCGAACTTCGAACAGACGCGGAGAAACTACTCGGCTGTCATTACAATCGAACCTGGAAATGTTTCTTCGATCAACAATCGCCTCCGGGCAATCAACTATGCCGGTCCGCTCATTAGCACTGGTGTAGTCCCCGCGAGTTTTGACACCACTAACTTCTTCACCCGTGTCGATCACTCAATCAATGATCGAAACCAGCTCAGCGGGCGTTACAGCCTGTATCACATCAACGCGGTCAATTCACGCACGGTTGGCGGACTCAATGCAGTCAGCCGTGGCACAGGGTTGGCCGACACGGATCAGACTGTTGTAGTGAGCAACGTCACGACTATCAGCAACCGCACGCTTAATGAAGCCCGTGTGCAGTTTACCAATAGCCGTCTCGACGCACCTGTCAATGACGAAGTTGGGCCAGCAGTAAATATCGGCGGTGTTGCGAGTTTCGGTACGGCGACGTTCTCGCCGGTCGGACGCGACATTAATCTCTTCGAGGTCGTCGACAACATTTCCACCCAGCGTGGAGCACACTCACTGAAGTTTGGCGGCGATTTTCTCTACAATCGCGTCAATATTTTCTTTCCCGGCGCACTTCAGGGTGTCTATACGTTTAATACCCTGAACAATTTCTTGCTCGGGAATTACCAAACCTACCAACAGGCGTTCGGCGTTCCGAATCAAGTTCAATCAAATCCCAACGTCGGCGTGTTTGTTCAGGATGAGTGGCGAGTGCGGCGAGATCTTACCGTGAATGCCGGGCTACGCTACGACGTTCAGTATCTACCTGATCCGATCCGGACCGACACGAACAACTTCGGGCCGCGGCTGGGATTCGCCTACGCTCCCGGCGATCGCAAGACGGTGTTTCGCGCCAGCTACGGGCTCTATTACGATCGTATTCCACTGCGTGCGACTTCGAATGCTTTACAACGTGACGGATCGAAGTACCTGGTCATGCAGCTATCACCGACACAACCTGGTGCTCCTGTATTTCCAAACACCTTGTCCGTTCAGCCCGCAACACTGCCAACAAAACCAAACATTACGCGCATCGATCCAAATATCGAAGCGAGCTACAGCCAACAGGCCAACCTCCAAATCGAACGTGAGTTGCCGGGTAACGCGGTGTTATCGGTTGGTTACCTGCACTTGCGTGGTCTCCATCTCATTCTTTCACGAAACGTGAACGTGCCGACAGTTCCTGTCTCAGCCGGCATACCAAACCAGGGCCGGCCCGATCCGAACTGGGGCAACATTGGGCGCTTTGAGAGTTCCGGGAATTCCTACTACAACGGCATGGTTGTTTCTTATAACCAGCGCGCCGTGAGCTGGGCTAGCCTGCGAGTCTCATACACGCTTTCGAAGACGATTGACGACGCCGGCAACTTCTTCTTTTCGAGTCCGCAGAACAATTTCAACGTCCGCGACGATCGTGGACTCTCTGACAACGATCAGCGGCACCGGCTCGTGGTCAGTGGCTCACTCGAAGTGCCGCGACATGACAAGGCGACAGGATTTCAGCGGTTCATGTGCGGTTTTCAGTTGGGTTACATCTTCACTTACGCATCGCGGTTGCCGTTCAACGTGCTGTTGGGACAAGATCGTAACTTCGATTCGAACACCAACGACCGTCCAGTCGGTGTGGGAAGAAACACCGGGCGTGGTTTCGACTACGCCTCTCTCGATTTGCGTCTGAGTCGACGGTTCAAACTTACGGAGCGAGTCGACCTGCAACTTCTAGCAGAAGGTTTTAACGTTTTGAATCGTGCGAATCTCGCAGTGCCGATCAATACGCTTTCTGCAGGTCCGCGTTTTGGACTGCCGACACAGGCTTCCGATCCCCGGCAATTTCAGTTTGGGATGAAAGTAAGCTTTTAGGAGGTAAGTGTCACGCAAAGACGCAAAGGGGCAAAGAACACACCTTTGCGGCCTTTGCGTCTTTGCGTGAAACAATTTTGTATGTCAACAGCTACAAGATCGATCATCGGAATACTTTCGCTCGCGTTGCTTGTGCTGACAGGTTGCAAACACGTCGCAACTCGCGGAGCAGTCAAAGACAAACCACAACCCATTCAGCTTTCTGATCCCGGCATCGACGCTGCTGAGCCTGTAATTGCACCGGCACGCGACGGTTCGTTCTACGTTGCGTGGGTTAATCATGACGCCAAACAGGCCGACGTCATGCTCGCGCGTTTCAATCACGCTGGTGAGATACAAGGCCCGGCAGTGCGAGTTAACCGGCAAGCGGGTGTGGCCACTGCATGGCGTGGTGATCAGCCAAGTCTCGCTGTCGCAGCGGACGGCGCGGTCCATGTGTTGTGGACAGCACGCGTCAATGCCGGCGAGAAACATGGCACAGACGTCTATCTTTCAAGTTCGACCGATCGCGGGCAAAACTTTACGACGGAAGTAAAAGTCAACGACGATAAAGCTCCCGGCCCACACGGCATGCACTCGCTTACAGTTGCCGCCGATGGCCGGATTTATGCCGCCTGGCTCGACGAGCGAAATGTTCACGTTCCGAAACCTTCGACAAAGGGCGAAGGTCATCACATGGAAAGCAATCGCGATGTGTATCTCGCGTATTCGACTGATGGTGGGCGCAGCTTCTCCGCAAACAAGAAGGTCGCATCCGACGCATGCCCGTGTTGTAAGACCGCGCTCACGGTTTCGCCTGATGGAACGTTGTACGCGGGTTGGCGTCAGGTCTTGCCGGGAAGTTTTCGTCACATCGCAGTAGCCGGATCGACTGATGGTGGCAAAAACTTTTCCAATCCTGTGATCGTGAGCGACGATCACTGGGTGCTGCAGGGCTGTCCAGTCTCTGGGCCATCATTGTCAGTCGATCGCGCTTCCGGAAATCTGAAAGTAGTCTGGTATGCAGCGGGTGAAGGTACTGCAGCCGGAGTCTACTTCGCTGAGTCTAAAGATAAAGGCCGCAGCTTCACTCCACGCCAATTGTTGTCGCATGAAACCGTTCGCGGTACACCCACACTGGCCGATACTATCGCTCTCTGGCAGACATCCGAGACGGCAGAGACTAAAATGCGTTCAGTAGGAAATGCCGGATCGGCCCTCAGCGTTGCAGCGAATGCAGAGTTGCCGGCAGGTACGTTTGTAAACGACAAGCTCTTCGTTGCATACATTGGGAAGGAAAAGGAGAAGCGAAGTATATGGCTCATAAGAGCCGCATTGTGATCATCTGCGTAGCGCTTCATATTGGCAGCGGCGTGCAATAGCCAACCCGCTAATCAACAAACAAACGCTCCCACGCCGACCGGTCCGGCAGCGGCGGTCGCATCAAACACTTACAAGGGTGTTGGAATCGTCAAGAGCATCAATCCCAAGCCTCCGGTGATCGAGATCGCTCACCAGGATATCGAGGGACTGATGCCTGCAATGCAAATGGAGTTTCCGGTGACCGACGCAAGCATCCTGAACGGCATTGCCGTCAACGATCACATTGACTTCACGATCGAGGCCGCAAAAGGTGAGATGAAGGTCACTGCCATCAAGAAGAAGTAGGCCACAAAAGGCACATAAAGCACAAAAGGCACAAAAGATACTGAGATCTTTTATGTTCTTTTTGTGCTTTATGTGCCTTTTGTGGCTCTTTGTGGCTAGATTTATTGCTTTTGCAGTGTGGCTAGTGCCGCCAGCACTTCCTCGCTGTGCGCGGCAACTTTCACCTTCTCATACACTTTCACGACCTTGCCCTGTGGGTCGATGATGAATGTGTTGCGTGCGGAGAGCTTTGCCCCGTTGTATTCCATGACCGAACCATACTGTCCGGAAACTTTCGCGTCCGTGTCGGCAAGCAGTTTGAAGCTCAATCCTTCCTTGGCGCAGAACTCTTTGTGTGATTCCGCATTATCGACGCTGACACCGAGAATCACGGCGTTCACGGCTTCGTACTTCGCGAGGTCGCGCTGAAAGTTGCGCGCCTGAATCGTGCAGCCCTGTGTAAAGTCCTTCGGGTAGAAATAAAGCACCACCCATTTGCCTTTGTAGTCGCCAAGACTTACCTGTTTGCCTTCGTTCGAAGTGAGATTAAAAACTGGCGCCGCTGCTCCCACGGCCGGTAGCTCATTGACCGCGCTGACACGGTTACAAGCCAAAACGGCTACGATAGCGAACGCCAAGAGAAAAGCGTACTTACTCATTTCTTGCTCCTTCCGCACATCCGTTGAATTGATTTAGACCATTACTATACAGACTAATGAGAATATTTCGCCACGATGGCATCGCGTATTTGCGCCGGCGTCATCTTCTGCTCTTTTTCCAGCTTCAATGCCATCAGTGCTTCCCTGACGCACACATCGCAGTGCGACGCGTGATCGTCTTCGAAACAACTGTAGAGACTCTTGTGCCCAAAGCCCTGATCGCAGTGGCAGTAACATGGCAACTGCGCGATCGTGACGGGTATCTCTCGCACCGCTCGATAAGCATCGCGGGTGATGCCGCTGAACTGCAACGGATCGAGTGTTGGCGCCAGACTCGATTTGCTTGGCGCCACTTCTAAGTATGCCGGAACAGTTTTAGCCGAGGGGTTCGCGGAATGGTCGTGCTTTGGCGCTGATTGAACCGCAGTGCTGTTTGAGATTCGCGTCGGCCCTGGCTTTTGGTTTGCTGAATTCACCATTAACACTGCCGCGATAACCAACAGCGCGACACTGCCAATCAATAACCAGTTTCTCTTCATAAAAACGTACTCCTTATTACTAGTGCGTTCCGTGCATCGCACTCATATTCATCTGACTCGGTCGCACTCGGAAAAATAGTTTCCACGAAACCGGATTTGACCCGTAAATCGGATCCAGCAGCGACGGTTTGGAGTAGAACGTCAGATCGCTGCCGATAGCAAGCGACGTCTTCTCAGTATTCCAAATATCGCGAACGCCGCCGAACGTGTAAGCTCCGATGCGAAATGACGGATGATCGTCAGTAATACCGAGACTAATGCGGTCAGCGTCGCGCAATAGCTGATTCTTGTCCGTCAATTCGAGGCGCGTGTAGAAGTAATTCCGGTCCAGAAACTTCACTGTGGATTCTGCCACATATCCATTCAAGTTAAAAATTTCGCCGTCATGACTTTCGTGGTTTCGACCCCAAATCAAACTCGACGCCCAGTTGCCTCGTTCGAACTTCCGGTTGTAGCTGATCGACGCGGTCGTACGACGTATATCGCCCGGTTCGAGGGCTTCAGGATTCCGCAGAAAGCCATGACTCACCTGCATCGTCCAGTTGCTGTTTGGCACAAACCATAACCTCGCGGAACGCGAGTTCCACGGATTGGCTTCGAAGTTGTAACGGTTTTCGCCCGGCTCACGGCCGTTAAAGAGAGAGCCTTCAAGCTTGAACCAGCGATACTGGAATCCGGTTGTCACTACTCCAAAACTGATGTGCGTCGAATCTTGCAGGTGGTGCGACAACGGCGCCGACGTATTCTCGGAAGCGGACGCACGATGCATAAACGCATTTGGTCCAAGCGCTGGTTCTCCGGGATAACCCGCATAAACAAACCAGCTCGCACGCTCACCAACAGGAATTGTGTACGTGGCACTCAGCTCCATGAACAAGTCGTGCGGATGCTGCCGATCGATCAATAGTTGGCCTTTGTAAGTCTCACCGGTCTGAAACAAAAGCGGCGAACCACCGGGAGGAAAGGTGAAAGGCTCGGCACTAAACATTCCGCGCAGTTCGAGAGTGCCTGGTCCGACACGTCTTGCTGCGGAAGGCATGAACCAGTTTGCCGATTCAAACTTCGTCACGCCTCTTGGTCCACCCTGGCGATTCACGCCCGCGACGAAGTTGTAATGAAACATTAGCAACCACTCGCCCGATTGCTTGTGCAACATCGGCATCGGACTGGTGTCCGGCTGCCACGACGTGCCCGAACCCATGCGACCCATCGGCATCAGATTTGATTCGCTCTGCCCGATGCGAAGGAACATCTGATCGTCGTGCATAACGAAGATGCCGTGGTCCATGTGACCGGATGTATCCATCTCCGTTTCTTCCGCAGGCGTTTGCGGACTCGGAGTCGCCTTTGGCGAGGGCTTTGCCGCAGGCTTTGCAGCGGGCTTGGGCGGCGGCTTGGTGTGCCCTTCGTGTTGTGCGAAGACAGTTTGACCTGTTGCAGCGACAATCAGTGCTGCGCAGAGTAGTGCATACTTCATCGATCTCATTCTCAACCCCTTGTAATCAGCCACGGATTTAAACGGATGAATTGCGGATTAAGAGATCTCTAGATTAGGAATACACAACACTGCAGGTGGGTAGAGCCACGATTATGGAGGAACGGAACAACCTGGGTGTATTGCGTGTGGATGGTCTGTTTCTCGAAATCCGGTAAAGCCTGCGCAGGCTCACGGCCAGGCTCCGGCATGTGAGCATTATTCTTCGAGGTTGCGGCAGTTGCGCTCACGCTCAGCGGACAATCTTTTATCATTCCGCGTGGCCCAGAGATACTGTACGCCACACCATTATCCGACGGCATTGCATGACAGCTCGCTACGTGCTCAACCGCATTTTCCGGAGCTGGCTCAGCGGCCATCGCCCCTGTCGTGCATCCGAAGAGGCATCCGCCGGCCAACCAGATCGACACGCTGACGCAAAGAAGCAATCGCACTGCTTTGTTCGAGAACAACGAACTCATTCTGTCTTGGAGTCTACCTTCGGGCTACAAAATTGTCGAGAACTTGAACACAGCCAGGTGGCAACGCTCGCACTCTCCAGTAATTACTGTTGCGAACTGGCCAGACTCGCTGGTCGCGGTGCTCCCTGGATTGCAACCGGCAACTGCGGTGCGCAGCAGACTTTCACGAGACGCGCTCTGTCGCGCTGCATCTCACGATCGTTTGCCAGCCACGTGAGAGTATCTTTCAAGACGCGAGCGGCATCGGCATCGGAAGGTTCAGCGATCCGATAGTGCATCCAGGGACCATCGCGCCGCGCGCTCACAATACCTGCTCGCCGTAGATACGCCAGGTGCCGGCTAATCTTCGGCTGATTTGTCTTCAAGACTTCAACAAAGAAACAAACACAAACCTCGTCCGTTCCCATTAAATTGAGCAGCCGCAGGCGCGTTCCATCCGCAAGCGCCTTGAAGAAAAGTTCCTTGTTGTCCTGTCCACTCATGGCGCACATCTTACCATATAACCGGCAACGTATATATGCCTTGACATATATCCAGCCGTTGAGCGATACTCTGTCGCATATTCGCGTAGGCAAATGTCGATATGGAGCCCGGATGGAGATCGCCGGAGCAAGGAAGATCGAAAGCCGGATTTTACAAAACCGCAATTTAAGTCGAGCTGAAGCTATGGCTTTATCAGTAGGAGTACAGAGATGATGATTGAACAGACACAAATCAAAACCCTGAAAGCGCATCTTGCGTTGAACGTTAAAAACGTTGAGGAAAGCATTGTCTTCTATCGCAAGATGCTTGGAATAGAACCGAGCAAGGTGAGGACCGGATACGCAAAGTTTGACGTACAGAACCCGCCGCTCAACCTTACTTTGAATCAGTACCCGTTCAACGAGCGCGGCGCACTCTCTCACCTGGGAATTCAGGTCGCTTCCACCGACGACGTCCTCGCGACGCGACAACGATGGGAAGAAATTGGTCTTGTCACGCGTGACGAAATGCAAACCAACTGCTGTTACGCATTGCAGGATAAGACGTGGGTTCGCGATCCGGATGGGAACGAGTGGGAAGTATTCGTGGTGCTGGAAGACAACTTAGCCGAAACTGCTCCGTGCGAATGCGGAACCAAGGTCGAGGTAAAGGAATCCGAAGTCGCAACTCAGGCTAGTGTTTGTTGTAGTGCGCCTGCTCCAGTCGAGATCACTAATGAATCAAACACTAGCACGGCGTGTTGTAGCTGAGGTTCTCGGAACAGCTTTTTTGCTGGCTGCGGTTGTTGGGTCAGGAATCATGGCAGAGCGTCTCGCGGGCGCAGATATCGCACTTGCGCTTTTGGCGAATACCATTGCTACAGGCGCCGCGCTCCTTGCCTTGATTCTGACCTTCGGCCCGATATCGGGTGCACACTTCAATCCAATCGTTTCACTTGGTTTGTTAATCGAGAAAGTAATCGATTGGAAAGTGTTTGCGTTCTATTGCTGCGCTCAAATTGCGGGAGCCGTCGCAGGAGTTGTGTTGGCAAATAAGATGTTTGGTCTACCGGCGATTACACTGTCGCACCAAGCGCGCGGAGGAACAGAACAGTTACTGAGCGAGTTTGTTGCGTCGTTTGGTTTGGTGATGGTTATTGCCGGTTCTGCTCGTCAGCGATATAACGCGGTCGCGGTCGCTGCTTATATCAGTGCTGCGTACTGGTTCACGCCTTCAACTTCTTTTGCGAATCCGGCAGTAACAATTGCGCGCTCGCTCAGCGATACGTTTACAGGAATTGCGCCGAGTAATGTTTTGGGTTTCGTAGTTGCACAACTTCTCGGAGGTGTTGCGGCAGCAATGCTGTCTAAATGGCTCATCCCAAAGACTCAAAACATGGAAACTAACTAAGCAGCGTAGCATCAAGAGTCAGGACGTGACTTTTGAACTGCTTGCTTTTATGGGCCAAGTTATCATGTGAGGCATCATGGCTTTGCCTCAAAAGTCAGAATCCAGTCGGGCGCAGCGCCAACGGCGCGGAATATGATAGCCAGGGGCAAGCGCGAAGCGCGTCGCCCCTGGTTATCGGAAACCAATTTAAGAGAGCACTGAAAGTGCGAAATATCTTCGTTATTATTGCGCTCTTTCAGAGCTTCACGGTTGTTTACGCGTGGACCCAGGGGCGACGCGCCTCGCTCTGCTCGGCGCTTGCCCCTGGCTATCATATTTCGCGCCGTTGGCGCTCCGCAGACTGATTTCCGACTTTGTCGGAGTAGGAATGATCATTACTGACCACCCCCTCCACAGATCCGGACGTGCGCTACTAACGCATCCGGCTCTTGTCTCGGGTCATAACGACTAGTATGAACACCAATCGTATGCAGGTTAGTGCCACTGGCAGGTCAACTCCGGTACTGAGCCCGGAACGTGCTGCACGCTCCTACATTGCCTTTGACCAGCCGCCTTCCCTCCATCCGTTCCGCCCTGATCCAAAGCATCAGTTTGTTCACAGACTTCGTTGGTACTACGCAGCTGTCCGACTTCCTGCGTCCGTTCATCATCGCCGTACGTCCTTAGACTTCTCGATGCGTTCCCAGCATGCTGGCTGGGAAGAACGCAGGATCTCCCGGTTCTCGCGCAAGTTGCTTCCCTGCATGCCTGGGGTCTCAGACCGCGCGGGATACCACCGCGCCTCGCCCATACGGCGCGTTGCTTGTTGCCTTCCTCCTGCCTCAACTGAGTCGGCATCCCGAGTTCGGCTACTTTCGCGGCTCAATACCCTGCCTGCACTTGCCCCTGTCAACGCTTCGCCGTCACTCTTACGAGCGCCGCCGCATGACTCGGGGTCGTTATGGTTGGCTAGACCTTTAACGTGTGACTCTTTCATTCACTGCAACCTGCCGGTTTATCCCGGCGCACTGAGGCAAAGCCAGGCATCATGAGTGAACCATCCAATTTCTCTTTCTTTGTACAGAATTCCGCTCGCGGCATTTTTGGTGAATATCTCTTGCGGCGTTTTGGAGGATCGCGCTTCGCGGTTTATAGCGCCAGCGCTTCCCGACTGGCTTGAATTTTCTAACGACCTCACGAGTCGAATAACTGAACCAGCGTGTCACGCATTTCCTGTTCACGTTCAGTCTGCGCGCCAATCCACACACTCTTGGCGATCCCGTTCTGTCCACAAATACGATTGTGGGAGCGCCGGCAATCGCGACTACTACTTGTGTCACAAGTTCGATGTTAGCTCTGAGGCTTGCTCGCATGTTTGTTCACCCCCCGTGTTTCTTATTTAGTTCTTTGCTGTCGTCGCCCGCGGCTTGTCCAGGACAGCCCTGGCAATCGCAAGCGTCGCATACGCACGCGGAGCATCGTATTTAAAGTTCTTTGCTACTTCGATTGCGCGGAACAGGTCGTCCTCGGCGAGGGCACCCAGCACGCGAGCAAAATTGAAGTCACTAGCCGATAGTTTAGTAAACCGAGCGCCATTTCTCTCCACAACCATCGACGATTTTGGCATTTGAATGTCATCGCCGGTAAAGTCCTCTGTTGCGTTCGCGAATTTGATCATCTTGTTCAAGAGTTCCCAAACACGCGCTCGATCGATGGCGATGAATTGATTAGCAACATTGATTAGCGCGAAACTGGCGTCAGAATCGCTGGCCCCGACACGTTCAGCTTCATCGACAGCTTTCTGGAGGAGAAGCAAAGCGGAGTCCCGATCTGACTCAAGCAGCAAACGGGCAGCTTGCGTGTACGCCCAGGATCTCTGCGTGTGCGTCACTTCTCCCGTGGCCGCAAGGCGAGCTACCTTCGATCCCTTTTTTTCGCGAATTGCGAATTTGACAGATTGAAGATCTACGTAATTAAGCATTTTCGTCCGGAATTGCGAGTCGTCGATGGAACCAGCCAACTCACGCGCGCGTTTATCACCCGTTGTAGCCAGGCCCGCTGCTGCTTCCGCGTAGATCTGATCGCGCTCCTCTACAGTTTTCGCACGCTCGAGTCGTTTCTCAATCTCGCCGATTTCTCTGTTGCTGTCTTCGGCTTCGATGCCTGTCATTAGTAATGGTTCAGCGACGTTGATATTTCGCCCCTCCGGCGCAGTGAGTTGACTCCGAAGCGCGGGGCTCGCATCAGGCATATACTGTTCAAAGAGCGGAAGCAGCCGCGTAATAATCTTCAAACGACCTCGGCGCCCACACGAGCTGAAGTCCTGATCCAAAGGCGGCAAAGGTCGTAAGAGCACATTAGCTGCCACGTTGAAAAACCGGGCACGCAATGCAGGATCGAGATTGGGAGCTATTATTGGGCCATCGGGTTGCGTCCATGAAGTACCGTCGAACCGGAAGACTATGTAAAAACCCGGTGTAAAGGCGTACGACGATAAACCGGAAATCGTATTTGCGTCCGCCAGGGGATCAACATCGACTCGGGCCAATAAGTCAGCAAAAATCTTATCTGCCGTTGGAGCGTCTTTCGCGCGTAGCTGCGAAAGAAAACCGATCGAATGTGCACTAACCTCGCTAAGAGCGGGAGCGGCAAACGCTACGGCGGCCGCGGTTTCACCGACCGCCAATAATTTGTTAGCAGCTACCAATCTTCTTAGATCCGCCTCCGGGCCTGCGTAAACATCCCATGATCGGCGTCTATTCGTGGTGTCGTCCGACGCTCTCGCGATCTCGCTTTTTATTTTGGCGAGAAACTGCTCCCCTAGAGCTCTGTCTCGACGCGATACGAGACTCAATACATCAACACGGAGATCATGGCCGTTCATCTTTCTGAGAGCGGAAATTCGCGCCGCCAGCTTCTTATCGGGAATTTTGGGGCTTAATGTTGAGTCGTCTGCATCGGCAGCATCGGCCGCATCCCACGCGCGAACAAACAGCGCGCGTGCAGTGATTCTGTCGGCATCCCATAAAGTGTCAGCGGCGCGAGCCAGCACGCGGGTCCTGAGGGCAAGATCTTTATAGCTTCGAGCCTCGGTGGCGAGCGAAATCACCATCGAAGAGGCAAAAGTCCGCCGTTGCGCTTCGGTCGCATTGGCATCGATATCAATATTTCGTTTCTCCGGTCGTTCTGCGGCAACTCTGTTTTGCGTCTTCGTTTGTGAAAGAGACGAGAATGAGAGGACCAATAAACAACTAACTAGACCAATGGTCCGCCACCACGCCCCTCGATTGAGCCGTTGTTTATGCATGTCTTCAGCCTCCGACTTATCCCGACTCGTTTGTCTGCTCACGTAGTTTCACCGGAACGATAGTTAACGGGGAACGAGGGCCGGAAATCGCAAATCAACCACTTCGGCTGGTTGGTAAGCAATCGTTTCAAACTGGTTTCGAGTAGCCGCGATCGGTGCCGGAGGCCAAAGCGGTTGGAGCGAGCACGCTACCAAAGTAGTGCCATAGAGGGGGGCTACGGCATAGCCGCATACTTCAGTCGGAGTGTGTGGCGGGGGCATCCTCGCGCGAGCGAGGTGGGTGTGCCCCTTTATCATCTGAAGTTCTCGTGCAGAGTGCAATTTTTGCTCTCGGCTCGAATTCCGGTACCAGCCTCAGCAATTAACCTGGCCACTTCGTCAACTAGTTCCTCCATAGCGACTGGCTTTACAAGGTAGCCTTGTGCTCCTGCGTCAAGAGCGTTCTGCCTGTCGGAGTCATAGGCGGCGGCTGAATAGAAAAGGATGGGAGTGGTCTGATTAAACTCTCTGATATATCGAGTGAGATCTGGGCCTGTAAGTCCGGGCAACCAGTTATCGACAAGAAACAGATCGAAGTCCTGATTTTTTGCAAGAGTCAGAGCCTCGGTGCCGTTTTCGGCGAAAGTAACCTGATAACCATTCTGTTTAAGAATGAAGATAACAAGGTCGCGTGAGTCAGGATTGTCTTCGGTGTAGAGGATATGGCCTTTAACAAAGGTCATGGCACTCCTTTCGCTGGACCATTGGACTTGATTACAGTTCGGGAATGGAGCCGCACGGATAGGACGTGGTAAATGTACGTAAGCGTGCAAGGAAGCGCAAGGAAAGAAATTCTATGTGCGCTGACACACATATAGACGCAGGGAGTCAGAGCGACAAGCCCTGTACAAAATCGTGCCAATGATGCTCAATGATCAGTCATTCGTGTTGAGGATCCCTTCCGCACATTATCAGGCGGTTTTGCGAGCGGTGAATCTGAAAAACGCAATTTGGATTGTCTCGTGTTGCGCGCGCCGCTGGCTTGTCGAAACCAATCGGTCCACTGGCCCCATTTCTGCGACCAATTCTGCCAGGTAATTGGATCAGACGGTGTCCTCATCGTCATTGGCCACCCTACTATTTTTTTAAAGAAAGAGCTTTATGTGAGTGGGGCCATGCGGACACCGTGCCAAATGCTTCAATAGGTGGAACTGTGCTCGAAGTGTTGAGACACTAATGACTTAAACGAAACTCTTGCTTCCGTTGACACCTGCATTCCCCGCATTGAGACAATACAGCGCCGACTGAGAACGGTTCATTAACAAGTTCATATGAAAATCAGGCGTTCTGATCTATGGTTCGTTTGACGCTTCGATACAGCTAACGCATAATGCCAAACTGAACCCGGTTCTTCCCCTTCTGACTCTTCCTGGACCAATTAATTAGCTGACTGCGCAGTGCAGTAAGGATTAGTTCAATAACGTGATATCCACGTTATTGGCCAAAATATCTGCCGTTGCGACTTTAAAAAACAGACGAGGATAGACAATGTCAGAACTACGCAGGATACAAACGTTGGCAGTCGGAATCATTCTGCTCTTGAGCTACGGTACTGTTGCTCATGGTCAGGATGAGAAGAAAAAACAATTGCCACAGGGCACTCCGATACTCTGGCGCGAACCTACGGATATCACGTCTCGTGATCTTTTGCTTGGCCCAGGTGGCGAGCGAATGAAACCCGATCTTAAACGCGTCACCTTTATTAAAGAAGAGAAGGGTGGATACTCGAAGAAGTATCGAGTGAAAGATGCGCAAGGACGTGTCTGGGTGGCGAAGCTTGGCAAAGAGGCGCAAAGCGAAACTGCTGCCGTCCGGCTCGTTTGGGCAGTTGGTTATGTCAGTGAGATCAACTATCTCGTGCCGCGACTGACGATCGACGGTAAAGGCACGTTTGAAAACGTTCGTCTCGAGGCTCGACCAGACAATGTGGACCGCTTCGACGAATGGACCTGGGAGAATAATCCTTTCAGCGGCAAGCGCGAATTACAGGGATTGAAAGTGCTGATGGCTTTGATGGAAAACTGGGACCTAAAGGATTCAAACAATCGCATACTCGTGGTCCAACGCGGCGGTCGCAATGAACTTCAATACATCGTCAGCGATCTCGGAACTACATTCGGAAAGACCGGCGGCCAGAAGTCGCCGATCGCGTTTATTAAGAGTATCAAGGGCAGCCGAAACGAGCCCGATGATTATGCAACGGACCAGTTTATTGATGAGGTTCAAGGCAATACGGTGCGTCTCGACTATTCCGGTAAGAATTCAGACATGATGCGCAACATCACGATTGCCGACGCTAAATGGATTGGCGGATGGCTCGCCCGGCTAAGTGACCGTCAGATTCAGGACGCGTTTCGCGCTGCCAACTACAATTCAGAACAAGTACGTCTGTTAACAGGTGCTGTTCGTAAGAGAATTAATGAACTGGTGAATTTACCGGGGCAGCCGGCAGTTAGCAGCAATGTGAACCACTAAGTACGTTTGCGCCCACTGATGCTGAAAGCTCCAGTCGTACCTACAGGGAAGCGTTTACCTCAAAATGGATATCCGGTCACCTGGCTTTAGAACCGGATCTACAACTTTACCAGTGGTGATTTCTTTTAGCGTGTAGCGAGTTGGGACCAGGTAGCCCGCCTCGTTGTTGCGTGCGATCTCTGCAATTTTTGCTTTTGGACCAAGCCCTCCGGACGCGAGCACAACTTGCATCAACGTCAAACCGCGTCGAAACGTCTTCTCACCGGGAAGCTTGACTTCGCCACCGATATAGATGAACTGGGTTGCATTGGGATTGAGTGTAATAACGTCGCCCGAGCGAACAAGGAAGTTCATGTCTGCAGCCTGATTCAAATCGATTTCATGAATCTGATTCTGATCGCCACCGCGAACCACAGTGACTCTTGCAGCCTCCAGCAGTGGTTGTGCATCAGCAACAACCACATAGAGCGGGATCGCCTCACGTCGTATAAATTTCGTTCCTGATTCTTTTACCAGTCCACTCACGAGAACGGAGTGACTCGCGTAATCCCTCACTCCAACAAGAGCTTTTGGAGTTTCAACTATTGCGCGCTTTCGCAGGTCTTCTTCAATTCTGGAACCAATCTCTTCCACAGTCAGACCAGCAACCGGCATCGGTTCATTCAACAGCGGATGTTCAAGTAGTCCCGCTGCGGTAACTGTGAAAAGAGTTGACTGTTGTTCGGGACCATAGTTCAGGCGTACATCCAAAACGTCATTCGCGCCAACACGATAGATCTTTGTAAGAGATGTTTCCTCAGTTCGCGTGCTCGGCAGGACTTCTGTGGAACTAGTGGCGTTGACTGACGGTGTGGGAGTAACAGGTTGTGAAACACGAGCGCCCTGTGCTGTTTGTTCCACTACAGGAGACTCAGCATCCCTGCTTACCGCGGCGCTTTTTACTTCTTCTGATGGCACCGACATGAGCGGCCGCAACTCTCTGAGACTGACTGTTGATGCTATGGATTCGTTGAATGTACTTATTTCAGCATTTTTCCGAGTTACCCAATAGTGATTGGAAACTTTCAATGCAGGGTTTGTAGCGGCGGCGTTGCCTGGTTGAGCTGGTTTGACTTGTATTGTAAGTCCGGTGTTTTGCAGAACTGATTTGCCGGCATCCCGTTGTTTGGAGTTAAGAGCGGCAGCACGGTTCAGATTATCGATCGCTTTTTGCCATTCACGCATTTTGAAATAAGTTCGGCCCAAAGCTGCATACGCATCTGCAAACTCAGGATCAAACTGGGTCGCCTGCTGGAAGCTCTCCGCAGCCTGCGCAAACTGACGAGCCTCAGTGAGCGCGAGGCCTTGTTGATAAAGTTTTCTCGCAGTTTCAATTCGATCGGATTGATTACGGTTCTCTGTCCCCAATTGCGGTTGTGCCTTCGGGTACAGGTTTTGAGCCACTGCGCGATCTGAATAATGGATAGTGAGAGATAGAACGGCTAACAGCAGAAGTGACCTGCGCATCAAACCCTCCTTGTATTTAGACCAATATACTTGTCGGGTTTCGAAGGGGCTTGAGGGGGAATTGAGACGAGAACTTTATAACACGATTATTCAACACCGCAAACAGAGCGCCCAGATGGGTAGTGGGGTAATAGTGTGTTGCTCAAACATTGCTGGGTCCCGGAGGGACCAAATGTTTATTGCCACGCTCCCTAAGAGTTAATTACGGCTCCAGCGGAGCCGAATGTTGCTGCTGCACGGACACATCGCGCTCCGCTGGAGCGCGGTCCTAAGGCTGGTGGTGGCTATAAACATCTGGCCGCGCCGCGGCCAATACACAATTACACCACTACTCCCAGACGGGGGAGTGTCCTAAGCTGAGATCTGGAATCGGGCGTATGGCACAGTCGTTGTCCCTAGCCCCGCTTAACCCTTTCTCGGTAGTAAATGATGGCGATCATCAGTATAAGAATTTGGAATACGAGGAAACTTCCCGGCACGTAAGGTTTGGTTGGTTTGTCGATCTCAAGCCAATGCGCAATAGAGGAACTATAAACCCACCGCAAAATATAACCAGCACCAATTAGGAAAACGTTGGTTGCTAAAAAGACAGCGACAGCTTCAAAAATAGCTTCTGTTTTCTTTTTCACAACCGTCAGGCTTACACGCTAAGATGTCGAAATTCTCCACAAGTATACTTCTGGCGTTCTTATAGACAAACCAAAAGGCCGGGGAGCAGTGTCCTAATCTGAATTCTTCTCTGTGTAACCTTTGTGTCTCTGTGTCTCTGTGGTGATCTTTACTGAACAAGCTCTAACCCACAGAGACACAGCGCAGCAGAGCCGCAACCAAACGCTAGCGAAAGTTTAGAGTTTCTGACACGATGTACACCTCTAAAAGATGGATCGCGCTAACGCCACGAGCAAATGACTCGTGCTCGATGATCGTGAAAGACGATCTCTTTAAGGTAGACCATTGTGTCACCACAAGCGATCCTTATGGTCCATGCTGCAAGCATGGTTACCTAAGGCCAGCAGGCCAAGCTCGTGTGGAGCATCCTGGCAATCGGGCTTACACACAGCTGATAAGCGTAGCTAAGGCGCTTGATGGACATAACGATTGCCGATACCCCTCCTCAGCATAAAGAGACTTTAGCTGGGTAGGGGGTTTTTTGGTTCAAATACCGAAAACCTTCTCAGAAAAACAAGAACTTGCGCACTTGCTACACAGAGAACGCAGAGATAGCACAGAGATGCGCTCGCATCACAATCGCCATGAAAACCAAGCACTTCCGTAACCGATCACTTGTTAGCCTAAATCACGGGAGAACATAAGAATGAGTATCGACAAAAACAAAATCACAACCCAGGACGAACTGAATGAACCGGCGCCTATGGATAAGGCTGATCAAAAGGTTGAAGCTGAGATGAAGAAATTGGAAGACGAGACGAAGAAAGAGGTCGCCGAGGGTTTGAGACAACAGGGTGAGGAACCTGCGTAAACTGTGGACTAACTTTTCAAAGCTTCGTCGAGTGCTTGCCTGATTTGTTGCGGAGTTGCGTCAGGTCTGAAACCAATAAAGCGCTTCACGATACGGCCATCGCGCGCGATGATGAAGCTCTGAGGAATATTCGTGCGTCCCTGCATTAAGGTGATCGCAACTTCGCGCGTCGCCCATCCGATGTGATACTTCACGTCGTATTCCTTCACAAACTCGGCGACGCTCTCTGCGGATGCATCCGGGTCTTCAGTCGAAAGTCCAATCATCTCCACGCCGCGACTTTGATACTCCTTATGGAGTTTCACCAGCTCGGGCGTTTCCATGCGGCATGGACCACACCACGTAGCCCACAAATTAACGAGCAGGACTTTTCCGGAGTAGTCGGCCAGCTTTATTGGACCACCGGTCGCGGCCCTGTTTTCCGCATCGAGAATCGGCTGCGGCAAAGTGACTAACCCCGTTGGGCGACTCAGTCGACGACGATCGATTCACGACGGCGTTGACCGGCGGATCGTTCGAATTGCAACTCGATACGCCAAAAGCTGCCAGCAGCCCAAGCGAGATAACTGTGCACGCTATGCGCAACGGCGACCAAAACTTCACTTTATTTACTTCTTTTCTTTCTGACATTACTGATTTCAAAACCTACTTTTTACCAAACCTGAACGAGTCGAGTATCACCGGCGCCTCGCCATGCGCACCGACATCTTCCACTGAAGACAGTTCCGGCGCAAGTGAAGTCGTGAACATACTCAGAATCGCGCCCGTCGCGTCGCCTTCGTTTCCAGTCGGCAGGAAAATAACACGGCCCCAGAGACGAAGATCGCCTTTTTCAGTTCCCTTTGACAAACCTTCCCATTTGAATTCGTAAGCGTCCATTGAGTTGACTTTAGTTGGACCTTCCGACACCTTTCGGTATTCCGGAAAAGACTTCGCTAACGAATTGCTGAACTCTTCTACCTTCTGCGGAAAAGCATTCAAGTCGCCCACAAACGTGCCGGTGCTTGGATACCAGCGGACCACGAAATTCTCCTGCGTGAAGTCAGGCGGGATGCGACGTTCGACTTTTACGAAGTTAGTCGCACCGGCTACGCCGGCTTTTGGATCACGCAGCCAGTTCTGCGGATAGTAAAAACTGAAATCAAAATAGTGGTCAGCCAATACGCCGTCGAGCTTGTCTTTTGCGTTTACAAACTGAACCGTTCCCGGTGGCGGCACATAATTTTCTTCGGGCGTTGGCGCCGGCGTGGAGGTTTCCACTGAACTCGCCGGAGTCGGTGTGCTCAGGTTTGTATTTTCAATCGGCCGGTTTGAATTTTGCTGCGCGGCCATCTCGTCCAGCTTCGGCTTTACGACAAAGAAGAACACGCCCGCTAAAACGCCCCCGCCCAACAACAGAAACAGAAGTACTCCCGCGATGATCCATGGCATCTTCGACTTTTTCTTTGCCACTGGAGGTAACGGTGTAGACGGAGGGACCGCAGGCTGTTGCGGTGCTGCAATCTCACCTGTCGTTACGCGCGGCGGTTCCGCTGCCGGTGTTGGCGGCGCAGGAGGAGGCGTGACCGGCGGTGGCGGCGGAGGTGGAGTTGCCGGAGTTGCAGGCCTGGAGATGTCTGAAGTGTTAGGACTCGCACTGGCGGGGCCAGTCGTTGGACCAGTGTTGCGAGGGAGTGCAACCGTTGCCGGATAGTTCTCGATGATCGTGGCGTTCGGATCGGGCAGGTCGCGACTGGTCGGTCTCTCCGCAGTAGCATTCAAGTCAATTGACGTCGCGCGAATCGTCGCATTCGGATCAAACGTTTGCGGCGCGATCAATAGACCGCCGTCAAACGTGCAAAACTTCTGGCCTTCATCCGGAAACGTACGATTACACTTAGGGCAACTCTTCATACACACGGACCTCTTAAGCGGGAGTTAAGATTCGATCTCAGGCACTCAATTGGCTCGCGCTCGGGCGAGTTTCTGGGCAGCGCCATTGTTGTTTGGGTCCAGTTCGAGCGCTCGCTGATACGCGCGAATGGCTTTATCTTTTTGGTTGGACTTAAGGTAACCGTCGCCGACACCTTCAAACCCAAAGACCCCGGCAAGTTGTTTTCTCTCGCCTGTTCCTGCAATTGCTGTGGCACGCTCATAAGTTGCTTCAGCGTCACTGTAACGATCCATGCCCAGATAAGCACGTCCCAGCAGGTTGAATGGTTGAAACGCGCGGGAGCTTACTTCAGTAGCGGACTTCAAATAAGGCTCAGCTTCCTGGTATCTCTTGTAAACAACCAACAGGCGTCCCATCAAAAGCAACGAAGTAGGATTGTTTGGTTCGAGTTCGAGCGCACGTTTGATCACTGTTTCCGACTGTTGCCACAACTGCTCGGCCTGAAGCGACTCAGCAATAAGATTGAGAGTGGCCGGATCCTTGGCCAATTCGGTGGCCTTCTCATAAAACGGCGTTGACTCGGTACCGCGGCCTGCGCGATTAAGCATGCGAGCGAGGTGTGCGTACGCCACCGCAAACTGTGGATCCAATTCGATCGCACGCCGGTAGGAATGTTCTGTTTCACTGTTCGCGAGTCCACGCGCTTGCAGTGCGACGCCGAGACGATCCCAGCCGACAGGATTTTTCGGATTGAGTTGCACGGCACGACGCGCGAACGTTTCCGCATCCGCAAACCTCTTTGCATTGTCGGCGCCAGGACTGGGCTGTACGAGCACCACACTCAATGCCACATGGGCATCTGCATCATTCGGAGCCCACGCGACGGAGTTTCGATAAGCAGCCTCAGCCTCGTCCCAACGCTGCTGATCGGAGTAGATGTTGCCTAAACCATATGCAGCGCGCGCGTCGCGTGCTTTGAGTTTCAGAACTTCTTTGTAAGCGGATTCAGCGTCAGCATACTTTTTCGCATCACGGGCTTCGTTGCCCTTGTCCAATAGTTCTTCGATACGCTCTGCCACAGCCGCCGAGGGTCTCGGACGAGTTGGTCCGGTTGTTCGGCCGGTGGGTCTCGTCCCCGTGTTGGGCTTGGTCGCTTTCTTCGTCTCGGGGTTCTTGGGACGGAAGATTCCTGCGCCTCCACCGATATCTGAGCCTGGGTCCTGGCCGAGAGCGACCGAAACCAACGAAAGGCTCAAGCAGAGTGCGGCCAAACTCAAGACCGCCGCGCGCAGTATTGCGTTAGTGCTCATCATTACTCTCCCTGGTGCTGTTTGGATTGCTAATATCGAGACTAACCTCGGGTAAAACGCATTCGAAAAAAAGAACTTATGGATCACTGAAGAAGTACTGCATTGGATTGTAGATCAGCTTTGTCCGATGATCTAATGTCCAGCTATTTAACCCGGTCGGGCGTTGCTCCAAACCTAAAAATAGGTCGAGCTTTGCTCAAAAATCGGAATTCGGACCGCAGCGCCAAAGGCGCGGAATATGTTAGCCAGGGGCAAGCGCCGAGCAAAGCGAGGCGCGTCGCCCCTGGGGGCCAATAAATATTAACCGTGAAGCTCTGAAAGAGCGGAATAACGAGGGGTGATATTTCGCACTTTCAGTGCTCTCTTCGAATTCTTCGTGCTAACCAGGGGCGACGCGCTTCGCGTTGCTCAGCGCTTGCCCCTGGCTATCATACTTCGCGCCTTTGGCGCTAGCATTCGGTACCTGCCCGCCGTTGGCGCTGCTCAAACTGACTTCGAACCTTTGGGTATTCACCCACTTCGCACCAGCCGGAACCCCAATAGCGTCGTCTTGCTGGTGGGCGGCACAAAGTCACGGTAGCAGGAAGTTATTGGAGTTTCCGGATTCTTGGGGTCGCTTATGTAACCACCACCTCGTATGGTAATCCACTCCTTCATACTATTGGGCACCTGGGTCGAATTACCGGGATAAAATGACGCCTTTGTCGAAGTCAATTCCCACACGTTTCCGATCAGATCATAGACTCCCCACTTATTCTTTCCCTCAACGTGAGATCCGACTGAAGATGGCGTAGCATCCTTAAGCACGGCAACGCCGTCTTTCCATTCCGAGCCCCACGGATACAAGTCAGCTTGTTCTCCGTTTCGCGCTGCGTATTCCCACTCCTCTTCCGTCGGAAGCCTATACGTAACCGCGTCGCGTTTAGAGCGCCAGGCGGCAAATGCGTTCGCGTCTGCAAACGTTACGTTCACGACCGGCCAGTTTTCCTGTCCGAATGGCGGCTTGTTGCCACTCCAATGACCAGGAGCCGGATGGTTCGTCTCTCTAACGAAGTCGGCGTACTCAGCGTTGCTGACCTCTGTTCGATCCATCTGAAACTGCTGGACTGTAACAGTATGAGGCGGAGTTTCCTGAGGTGGACCAGTCGTACGTCCCATCACGAGAGTACCACCATTGATCGCGACCAGATCAGCTTTAGTTTTTGGCGGAACAACGGGCGTTGGAGTTGGCTTTGGATCTGGGCCAGACCCTTGCTTTGACAGCAGATAAGCAGTGATACCAACACCGCCGAGCACAAGAACAAACAGCACAGCACCAATGATCAATAGTGGCGGACTCTTTCGCTTTGGCTGCGAGAAGTCCACAATCATCTGCTGCTTCGCTGGCCCAACCGGTGCGACTTGTGCGGAGTTTGCAGCCCAGTTCGGATTGGTGCCACTTCCCTGCACTCGTGTCGTTTCCGGATCCATGTTTGGCGGCATGCTTCCCGACAATCGATCGAGACGATCCTCGAGATCTTTGGCTTGCGCTGCCATTCGTTCGAATTTTTCCTGCTGCTCTTTTTCCCGTCGATCTCGTTCTTGCTGTTCCTTGCTTAAACGATCCTGCTCCTCATGCTGCTTTCGTTGCGACTCTCCTTCCAAGGCTTTGTCGAGCTGCGCGCCACTGACAGTGCCCGGCATTGAATCGAAGGACGTACCAAACTGGGTGTCCGGCGCGATGGGAGGTTGAGACGACGTCGCCGACAGATCTGGTCCCTGATTGACCGGCGGTTGCGTGACTGAAGCAATGGTCTTGTTAGGATCCATCACAACCGTCTTTGGCATTGAGGCGGCGACCACGGGTGAAGAATTCAACGCAGCGTGCAGGTCTCTTAAAAACGTCGGCACGGAATCGATGCGCGCTTCAACTTCCTTCTCGAGTGCATGACGAACAACCGATTCAATCGCCGGTGGCACCGAAACTCCCATCGACTGAAGACTCGGCGGCGGAAGCGTGAGATGCTTCTTCATGATCGACGGAATCGACGATCCCTTGAACGGCACTTCACCGGAGAGCATTTGATAGAGAATGACGCCGAGACTGTAGATATCGGCACGCGCATCAGGCTCTTCATCGGACCATTGTTCCGGAGCCATGTAAAAAGGCGATCCCATCAACCCACTTGTTTGCGCCTGCACAAACGAGCCGAGCAACTCACCCGATTTGATCTTTGCTAAACCGAAGTCGAGGATCTTGACGCCCTCCGCGATCGGCACATCGTCCTGCACCATGATGTTGAGCGGTTTCAGATCGCGATGAACGATGTTCTGTTTATGAGCAGCGCCCACCCCGGACGCGATCGCGCTGATGTACTCCCACGCACGTTGAGGCGGCATCGCGCCTTCTTTCGCGAGAATGTCCTGAAGCGATCGGCCTCTGACAAACTCCATCACCAGGAACGGCATCGTCCCACGCACGACGCCAAAGTCTGTGACGGCAATGATGTTCTGATGACGAATCGCAGCGGCAGCGAGTGCTTCCTGACGAAAGCGCGTGGTAAGCATCGGATCGTTACCAACCAGATCCGGAAGAATGACTTTGATGGCGTGCGCGGTTTTGAGAAAGATGTGACGTGCCTGGAACACGACACCCATACCGCCTTGCCCGAGACGACGCTCGAGCAAGTAGCGGGCATCTAGTGTGGGTTCACCCAAAAGTGACGGCGCAGTAGCATCACCATCCTGGGGACAGTGATTGATTTCGTCTGGGTAACAGCGCCTACAGGACGGACACTCTTTCATCTATTCTGTAACACAGATTAACACGGATATCTTCACCTGATCACGATATTCACAAGGCGGCGAGGAACCACAATCACCTTCAATACTTCGTGACCATCGATCTGCGTCCGCACGCGTTCATCGGCGAGCGCGGCAGCGCGCAGATCCTCTTCAGACACGTCCGGCGACGTGATTACACGTGATCGCAGTTTGCCATTTATCTGGATCGGAATCTCCAACTCCTCACTGCGAGCAAGCTCAGGATCTGCAACCGGCCAGCGCGGAGTAGCGCTGACCAGGCCACCGGCGTGACCCAGGGCTTCCCACATTTCCTCCGCAGCGTGCGGCGCAAACGGAGCCAGCATGATTACGAGTGATTCCAACGCCTCACGCATCGCAAAGACGTCTTCCTCTGAAGCCTTCGCCGGATCGGCGTCGAAGTCGACGATCTGATTGAACAACTCCATCAACGCAGCCACACTCGTGTTGAGGTGTAACTGTTCGAAGTCCTTCGTGATCTTCGCGATGGTCTGGTGCGTCTTGCGCCGTAAAGTTCTCGCCGCCGGACTAAACTCCATCGCACTCGCCTGGATCGGATTCGACAGTCTCTCCTGCCACTTCCAAACCATCGTGTAGACGCGTCGCACGAACCGGATCGCGCCTTCAACTGCGCTTTCAGACCAGCGCAACTCGTTTTCAGCCGGCGCCGCAAACAAAACAAACAGACGCGTAGCATCAGCGCCGAAGGCCTCGATCATCTGGTCCGGATCAACTCCGTTGCCCAGACTCTTCGACATGGCTTTCCATTCGTCAGTTCCTTCGAGGCGGTTGGTGACCATCCCCTGTGTCAGCAATCTCTTGACCGGTTCGTCAAAGTCAACCAGTCCGATGTCGCGCATGAACTTGGTCCAGAAGCGTGTGTAGATCAAATGCATTACTGCATGTGAATCACCGCCGATGTATTGGTCCACCGGCGTCCATTGACTCGTGATCTTGCTATCGAATGGTGCTTCTTCATTCCGCGGATCGCAGTAGCGGAAGAAGTACCACGATGAATCAACAAACGTATCCATGGTGTCTGTATCACGACGAGCCGGACCGTTGCACTTCGGACACGCTGTGTTTACAAACTCGGGCACACCCGCCAACGGCGACTCACCTGTGCCCGTGAAGTCTGCGGTTTGCGGCAACATCACCGGCAACTGATCGTAACGAACCGGGACCATGCCGTCCTTGTCGCAATACACAACCGGCACTGGCGCGCCCCAGAATCGTTGCCGGGAAACGCCCCAATCACGAATGCGATATGTGACCGCGGCTTCGCCAAATCCATTCTGCTTCGCGTGAGCCGACATTTCCGCGACAGCTACTTCAGACAGTTTCCCGCCCCAGTCGCCGCTATTAATCAAGACACCGTAGTCAGTGAACGAGTGTTTGATCTCTGCGGATGCATCGCCCGCGGTTGTCGGCGCCGGTTCGGCGTCGAGGTGTTGATGATCGATCGGCGCAATTACCTGACGGATCGGCAACGAGTACTTCTGTGCAAACTCGAAGTCGCGTTCGTCATGCCCCGGAACACTCATGACAGCGCCCGTGCCATACTCCATCAACACGTAGTTTGCTACCCAAACCGGAATGCTTTCACCGCTGAACGGATTGATTGCGAGTACACCGGTGTTGAGTCCTTCCTTCTCTTCCTCGCCGACTTCGCGACCGGCTGCTCTTTGTGTTCTTATCTTTTGCGCAAACGCTTCGATGTCCTGTTTTAACGCCGAACCTTCGAGCAAGTCGTTGAGCAAAGGATGATCCGGAGATAAGATCACAGCCGTCGCGCCATAGATCGTGTCGATTCTGGTGGTGAACACACGAATCTTCTTGGCGTCCATTTCGGGGTCCTTGACCTGGAAGTCGATGTACGCGCCTTCACTGCGACCAACCCAGTCCCTCTGACGCTTCAAGACTTTGTCGGGCCAACCAGCTTCGATCTCTTTAATGTCGGCAACGAGTTGTTCTGCGTAGTTAGTGATGCGCAAGAACCACTGTTCCAGATCTCGCTTCTCGACGGGCGTACTACAACGCCAACAGATTCCACCCGACGACTGTTCGTTCGAGAGCACAGTCTCTTCTTTCGGACACCAGTTGACCTGCGAGACCTTTTTATAGGCCAAATCCTTTTCGAGCATCTTCAGGAAGAACCACTGGTCCCATTTGTAGTAATCAGGCCGGTGCGCGGCGATCTCGCGCGACCAGTCGTAACTGATACCGAGCCGCTTCAATTGCCCGCGCATGTGCGCGATGTTGTCTTCGGTCCAGTCGCGTGGATTCACACCGCGTTTGATCGCAGCCTGTTCCGCAGGCTGTCCGAAACTGTCCCAGCCGATGGGATGCAACACATTGAGGCCCTGCAAGCGCTTGAACCACGCGAGCGCATCACCGATGGAATAGTTGCGCACGTGTCCCATGTGCAGGAAACCCGAAGGGTACGGCAACATCTCGAGGCAATAGAATTTCTCGCGAGGATCATCGGTTTTTGCCTCAAAAGTGCCGGCTTCAGCCCACCGCTGCTGCCACTTACTTTCGATCTGTTCAGGAAAGTATTTTTCGTCCATAACGTTATCCAATCATACACGTCTCCGTCTAAATCTTGCTTATTTGAGTGTGGAATTCGCCGCCCCGCCGAACACGCGCTTACGCGCGGCGCAGAAGCGGCACCGTTAGGAGGAGGTTAGTTGAAGGTCGTCTCGAAAACATTAGACTCTGATTTTACACGGATGAAGATCTGTGTCAATCCATGGCTACAAAACATGGCAGCAAAATACGCCAGTAAATTGTCCCTTTTTGGGCCCTAGAAACATTTGACAGTTATTCTATCCGGCAATAAGATGCGAGCTATTCACGACTAGTGAATGATCAAGCAGGTCACGCTTAATTTTCACGCGTGATTCCCACGGTTCTGCCGACAAACAAGGGTGAACGACAGAGACGCCTAGTATCCTCCCTACGTCTCACCTCAAGCCTCCCCAGCAGATCTCCTGAATCTCGGTTTACTCGCGTCGCGCTTGACGCTGTTTTATCAGTGTCACGGCGTTGCGTTTTTCCCTTCACGCAGAGTGAACAAAGGAGACGAATATGAAAAGAACGCTTATCGCATTTGGTTGGGTTATTGGCTTGCTCTTCGCAGGCTCGCCGGTGAAAGCTCAAGCGACAGACCCGGTTCCCATTCCCATTCCCTCATTCACTGTAACCAACACCTACGCCGCAAAGTTCATCTGCGGCGTGCAGCCTGAGCCCTCGATTAAGATCATGCCGGATGCTCAGGCCGGTCACTACTCGAGTAAGATCAACGTTCACAACAACACCGGGCTCACCATCCAATTTCGCAAGAAGGTGATCCGGCTCAGGGGCGGCCAGGTACCGACCGCACCTGCCTGGACCAAGTTTCATGCGCTCAAGTCCGACTGGGCATTGGAAGTTGTCTGCCGGGATATTTATGCGCATTTGAATATCCCCATCTTTCCTCAGGTAGACGTAATCCCACCCTACATCGAAGGTTTCGTGATCTTCGAAGTGGTCTTCGCAAATCCCATTCCGACAGGGACAGTTATTCCGGATGACCCGCTCGACATCGAAGGTATCTATACTTACCGTCCCGAGCCTGCGGGAACCAATGGTGTTTCGATCGACGTTGAGGTCTTCCCAGCCAAACGGAACCGATATGTGATTCCCGGCCTCATCATCGTCGATCCCGGCCCCGTCGAGCCAACGACGGCGGATCCTAAGGCCGCTGGCACTAAACAGCGGATTTAACCGTTAGCACTTCCCAAATCGAGCCCAGTGTGGAGTAGCCCAGTTTTCAAAGGCACTCTCGCTGCTGCGGAGTCCAGCCGCAGCAGCGACGCCAGCGAGCTACGTCGTTTTAATCCCATCATCCTACAAATGATCTCAGCGTTTCGAGATTTTTGAGATCCGCGCGTGGGTCGTCGTAGGGAGTTTCGAGGATGAAGGCAGCGTGTTTGAGTTTTGGATGACGGGCGACGCGGCGCAGGGCGTCGGCGCCGATGTGGCCTTCGCCGATGTGCCAGTGACGATCGACACGTGAGTTGTACGCAGCGCGTGAGTCGTTGAAGTGAATCGCGCGGACGTTTTTCGTCTTCACTGTCTTTTGTACGCGCTGGAGCAATGCTTCGAGGCCGTCCTCTTCACGAATGTCGTAGCCAGCGGTGAACGCGTGTGCCGTGTCGAGGCAAACGGCGAGCGGGAGTTTCGGGCACATGCGCATAAGCTCTTCGAGGTGCTCGAAACGATGGCCGATGCAATCACCCTGTCCGGCAGTGTTCTCCAGCAAGATGCGGAGTGAGCCGAACTTCAATCCTTTGCATGCGATCTTCAAACTCGTCGCACACAGTGCAATGCCATCGGTTTCGCAAGCGCCGCGCGCACTGCCTGGATGGACCACGAGATAATCCACGCCTAACAAAAGTGCACGCTCGACTTCCTCGCGAAACGACGCGCGCGATTTTTCAAGAAACACGTCGTCCACTGCGGCAAGATTCACAAGATAGTTGCAGTGGATTAAAACTGGCGAGATCTTTGTTTGCTTACGTGTCTTCCGAAACAGCAGGATGTCTTCACGCGTCAGCGGCTTCGCCATCCATCCACGCGGATTGCGCGAGAAGAGTTGTACGGTATCGCAGCCCGTGTCCTTCGCGACAAGCAATGCATTGTGCACTCCGCCTTTGATTGGCGCATGAAATCCGATCTTCGGCATTTTTTTAGCCACAGATTAACGCTGATCTTTTACGGATTGATCCATTACGCGCAACATGTTTCCGCCGAGGATCTTGTTGACGTCAGCTTCAGTGTAACCTCGGCGCAACAACTCCTTCGTGAGGTTTGGGAGATCGGCCACTGTTCCGAGATCCGCCGTCGTGGCCTGTACTCCGTCGAAATCGGATCCGATACCGACGTGGTCCACACCAACGAGTTTCACAATGTGATCGATGTGATCCACGATGCGCGACGCCTTCACTGCAGGCAGTCGACGTGCGTATTCACGCTGCCGCACGAGATCACGCGCGATTTTCTTGTGAACTGCAGCGCCTGGCTCAGCAGCAGATGCTGCCTGGACCATACTCGCTATTTCAGCATCGACCTGCTTTTTCTTCTGACTCCAACCCGGCTCGAGATGTTCGGGATAGAAGATCACGTTGACCACACCGCCGGTCTTGGCAAGCGCGCGAATCATGTCGTCAGTCAGATTTCGCGGCACGTCCGCAATCGCCCTGCACGCCGAATGAGTGGCAATGACTGGCGCCGTCGAAGTGTTCACGATGTCCCAGAACGTCGGATCCGACACGTGCGAAACGTCAATCATCATTCCCAAACGATTCATCTCGCGTACGACGCTCTTACCAAACTCGTTGAGTCCTCTCGTCCCCCCGACATCATCACCAGACGAGCCAGCCCAGCTCGTACTAATGCTCCATGCCGGTGACATGTATCTCACACCGAGATCGTAATACCTCTGAACATTCTCTAAGCGATCATCGATCGCGTAACCGCCTTCGAGTCCCATGAGCGCGGCTATTTTTCCTTCACTCGCCGCCCGACGTATATCGCCGGCAGTAGTTGCAAGCATCCACGTCTCCGGATGTTTGTCCGCCAGCGTACGAATCGCCGCAATTTGATCGTCTGCGCGCTTTACAGCCCGCGCGCCGCCCCCGCCAAACAGTTGTGGCTCCACCCAGATCGAAAAGAATTGCGCATCCAGACTTCCGGACCGCGCACGCACGGCGTCGAAGTGGCCGTCGCTGAGTTGCTGTTGAATATCGACGTGCTCGTCAAGGATTCGTTGCACGGTGTCTACATGCATATCGATCGCGATTGCGCGTTGGTGAATGGCAAGCGGGTCAGCGGCAGAAATTTCTACCCCGGACGTGTTTTGGTTGTTTTCGTTCATCTTTTTCTCAGTACAGCCGGCAGAAAAGGTTGAGAGCACAAGTAATGTAATTACAATGAGCATTGTGAGAGTTTTTGAGCGGTTTTCCGGTAGGGACCACGAATTAATAATCTCTAACTTATACGGTTGCAAATTGGATGTTACGCAACTCTGTTTACGACGTGCAAGCGTTCTTGCCAAGCGACTCAAAACTACTGTATTGTGCCATGTTTGATAACCCACTCCGAACAATTGAAGAGTATCGCTCACCCAATGTCGAAGTGTGTTTCTACGCAAAGATGAGGGCCTTCCCCCTGCATCTCAGTATTTCCTAAAGGAGTAAACAATATGTTTTCAAAAGACGGCAACACCCAAGATGTTAAGACACCACGTATATGCGACGTTGTTTGGCATAACGGCGAGTTTATCCAATGGAACGACGCGCGTGTGCACGTGATGTCGCATGTCTTGCACTATGGCTCCAGCGTCTTTGAAGGAATCCGTTGTTACTCCACCAAACAGGGACCAGCCGTCTTTCGTCTGCGCGAACACATGCAGCGATTTCTAAACTCCGCGAAGATTTATCGCATGGACCACGAGTGGACGCTCGATCAGTTGTGCACCGCCTCGACCGACCTCGTGCAACGTAGCGGAATGGACCAGTGTTACATCCGGCCCATACTATTTCGCAGTCTCGATGAAGAACATCCGTCGTTCGGCGTGAACCCGTTTCCAAATCCGCTCGCTTGTTACATCGGCGCGTGGGACTGGGGCAAGTATCTCGGCGACGAAGCGATCGAGCGCGGCGTGGACGTTTGCGTCTCGACCTGGCAGCGACTCCACGCGAACGCAATGCCGGCGATGGCAAAGAGTGGCGCCAACTACATGAACTCGCAGTTGATTAAGATGGAAGCTCTTCTTAACGGCTTCGCGGAAGGCATCGCACTCGACGATCGTGGCTATGTTTCAGAAGGTTCAGGTGAAAACATCTTCATAGTGGCCGGTGACATCGTGTTGACGCCGCCACTCTCGTCGTCGATTCTTCCCGGCATCACTCGCGACAGCGTGATCCAGATCTGTCAGGAACTAGGCCTGACAATCAAGGAGCGAACGGTTCAGCGTGCCGCGCTTTACGTGGCAGACGAGTTATTCTTCTCCGGTACGGCCGCCGAAATCACGCCGATTCGCTCAGTCGACCGCATCATGGTGGGCAACGGCGCGCGTGGACCAATCACCGAGAAGATTCAGAAGGCATTCTTCGAAATCACTAAGGGCGAGCGTCCGGCTCCGGGCCCGTGGCTTACTTACGTCAACGAGTCGAAGGCGGCGCCAACCGATAACAACGGCTTCTCTCGAGCGGCAATCGAAACCCCCGCCGGTACCATAAACTAAGGTCGGACGCCTCCTTGGAGTGCGCCAACTTGTTGGCGCTTTGGTATTTTTACCAAAGCGGTGACAAGTCACCGCACTCTAAGGAGGGGCCAAACATACGAAATTATTGACGCCCCTCACGGCGTCAAGCTATATTCGAAGAGCCCGAGCGCTCCTCACTGCGCTGACACTCCAGCAAACCTCTCGTAATCCCACAAGGTTTTCAGTAGTTCAGGATACTTCATGGCCATAAAAGTCGACGATTTACTTCGAGTTGCCTGCGGTCATAACGCGTCCGATCTCCACCTCAAAGTGGGGGCGTTCCCCGTGATGCGTATCGGCGGCGAACTCCACCCAGTTGCTGACGCTGCCCGACTGAAGCCGGAAGACACCCTCGACATGGCTTTCTCGATGATGTCCAACCGTCAAAAGCAACGGTTTAAAGAGGTTTCGGAAGTCGATGTCGGCTATGGCGTATCCGGTCTGGGGCGCTTTAGGGCAAACATTTTTCAGCAACGCGGCACCGTCAGCATCGTGCTCCGCGTCATTCCCGATCACACGAAGACAGCGGCCCAACTCGGTCTGCCACCCGTAATCGACAAGATTGCCGAAGAACGCCGTGGCCTGATCCTTGTCACAGGCGCAACTGGTTCCGGTAAATCGACGACGCTCGCGGCGATGATCGATTGCATCAACTCCACACGCAGCGGTCACATCGTCACGATCGAAGATCCGATCGAGTTTCTGCATCGCGATAAACAATCGTTTGTGACGCAGCGCGAAGTTGACGTGGATACACGTTCTTTTGCGGAAGCTCTTCGTGGCGCATTGCGTCAGGATCCTGACGTCATACTCGTCGGCGAAATGCGTGATCACGAAACGATTGAAACAGCACTGACAGCCGCGGAAACAGGGCACCTGGTGCTTTCAACTCTGCACACACTCGATGCGACAGAGACCATCACACGCATCGTTTCCTCTTTTCCCTCGCACCAGCAGAAGTCTGTGCGCATTCAGTTGGCAGGAATTCTGAAAGCTGTGATCTCGATGCGTCTGGTCCGCGCCGCAAAAGGCGCCGGACGAGTGCCGGCGATTGAGGTACTGGTATCTACAGCTACGATTCGCGATCACATCATCAATGAAGAGAAGACATATCTGATTCGTGAAGCGATCGCGGCAGGCACATCACAGTACAGCATGCAGACGTTCGATCAGTCGCTGTTTCATCTGCTGCAATCACGCCTCATCACACAGGAAGAAGCGCTGCACAACGCAACGAACCCCGATGAGTTCAAGATGCGCGTCTCCGGCATCTACTCCAAAGACGACACCCTAAATCACATCACCACCCCAGCAACAGCCAGCATGGCCCCACCGCCAACAACCAACGAACTCGACAGCATCTTCGTAAAGCACTAACAGCCACAAAAGAGCCACATAAGGCACAGAAAGCACAAAAAGACTCCTGAATCATTTTTGTGCTTTTTGTGCCTTATGTGCCTTTTTGTGGCCTGAAATGAATCTGGCTTTTTTGGCATTTGGGGGTGTAAGACGAATTCGCCTTGTTCAACCCAAAAATGCAAAAAGGAGATCACAAGATGTTCAGGCAACCTCCCCGGCAGAGGTATTGGTTTAGCTTACTGCTCATAGTCTCCCTGTTTTCATCCAGTATCCTGCTGCCCTCGACCGCGTCCGCGGCCGACAAAAGAAGAAAACCAGTAGTCGTCAGCTTTGGCCAACCAAACATCTGGTCGCTGGAACAGGCGCACTACCTGCTCGCCCGGATGCATATGCTCAATCTTGACTTGCAGGCAAAGGTGCTGTCGGCAGACGACCTTGATCCAAATGCCACCCACGGAACACGTATCCAAATTCTTAAGCAATTACTCGAAATAAGCGGCCAGTTCGATCAGGGCGCTGGCTTTCAGAACAGACGCATGGTGGAAAATGCGCGGTTCAACGATACGCGACGTCGCGAGCTCATCACACACCGGAGTGGACTACGAGACAGAGCTCTCGTGCTAACCGGAGAAATTTCCGATCTCGAAATCGAACGTGCCCGCCTCGAAACGGATAAGGATGCAACACAAGAGGAAAAGGATTTGAAGGATCAGGAAATCAAGAGCAAGAACAAGGAGCTGGCCCAGGTAAAAGAACTCATTTCTCAAGACACCGACGAACTGGCAACCGTGGCTCAGGCATCCAGCACGCCAAGTGAACCAAACGCGTTGCCATCGCCAGGACAGTTGCCGTCGAGCGTGCTCGATGCCCTCGTGAAAGAGAACGCTGAGAACCTGCTAAAAGCCGCACGTGACCCGAAACTGAACGCCACGACGATGCTCGATAACACGATCCAGTTGCAGTACGAAATCGTGGCCAAACAATTGACGCTGCTGCGTGATGAAGTTGGTCCCGGCGAGCGACTCGTGTTTCTGGAACTGCCGCAATCAATCTATACGACTCCAGGTGATGGAGACGAAAAGATGGCGCAGAGCTGGTGGCATGTGAATGGATATACGCGCACGGATCCATTGCTTCGCTTGCTGATGCAACTGCTCGAGATTGAATTGAGATGGCAAAAGATCAGGCAGGTCCAGGCATACCAGGATCGAATCAACGAAATTAACGCGTATAACTGCACTCTACCGCCGCCACTACCGCCGGAATGCAAGAAAGACGAACAAAAAAAGGAATCTGATTGTGAGCCAGAAAAAGAAGACGATTCTCTTCTGCGGCTCTTTAAGGGATTGAAATGCGAGCACGAAAGTGCGCGAAAGGCTGCGCTGGCCGGTATCTATCGAGAAGCAAACAGCCTCTTTGCTCGAGTTGAACAAAATGGTGCGCGGGACACAAGCGAACAGATCGATCTCATTAGAAAGATGATCGCTTTATCGAAACCCAGGGATAAGAATCAGGACCAGGACAAGAAAAAGGACGCTACGGTTAAGGAGGTTACTCAGCTTGACGCGCGCTCATTCGGTACCGAGAAGGTGGTCGACTCCACTTCAAGCACAATTGAGAAAGGACGCCGCCGAGAAATCGACGAGCTGAAGACCATGCTGCTGATGGTACTGAGCCGAGAGGATCCTCTGAGCCAACCATCCGCCAAAGATTTGGGAAATGAAAAGTTCAAACTCGCCTGGGAAAAATTTGAAACTTTTCGTCAAAACCTCGAGAACAACAGAAGCATCGGCTTTGAAAAAGCAATGGAGTTCATTCGTCTTGACGAGAATCCTGCGACAAACAACGAGGGCTCGTTTGACGTAGCGAGCCTGCCACGGAGAACGGTTCGCACTGTCGATATCATCCCGCGTCAGAGCTCACTAAACGTAAACGATATTCAGGAGACGGTTAAACAAACTGGCATTCTCGCCGGCTTCAAGTTTCTCTTTGGTTTTGCGGGCAGCGTCAATTTTCAAAGGCAGCGCGAACAGTTTGAGCAATTTCTCCATCAGGAGCTCTACGCATCCGGATTCGGAAAAGGTGGGCGCGATTTCGGTTGGACCTTTGGAGCGGTACCCGGAACAAAGCGGGTAGCGCCGGGTGTACGAACGACTTACGCGGCGCTCATCGTACCCGATGATGCGGAATCTGTCGTTGTTTCAGCGCGTGGCTGTTACTTTCCGCGCAAGAACTATCAACCGCTGGATTATCGAGATACCGCTCACGTCGACTGGGTTCAGGAACAAAGATACAAACGTTCTAACTGTAGTGACGAAGAGAACTACATTCTGACAATTCCCGGTGGCGGCGACGTCAGCAATTTCTGGGTCACAAACGTCGATTATGAAGACGGACGCAAGGGTGGCGACTTTATTACGGTTTCAGTGCGTGGCAATAACTTCTCGTCGCAAATGGGCGTCCTCGTCGACGGTGTGCCGCTCTTTCCGACCATCGGCCTGGCACAACAGCATTTGATGCCGAGAAAAGCGGGAGCAAATGGAGCTGATCCGCCACCATTGGCAAGCGAGTGCTCAGGCGCTCAGAACATCTGCGGCAGATATGAACGCGTTGATTCCAGGCAAATCGTATTTTCCTTCAAGATGCCGAATAGTTACACGGGCACGCCCACCCTTACGTTAATCGCCCCCGGCAAATCGGTCGATCTGAACGGCCTCATTAACGTCAGGATCAATGGCAGGTCTAATGTAAGTCTTAGAGATGGTGCCGGTGTCATGTTTGGCATGACCGGACTCTCAATCACTACCTTTGAGGTTAGTCGTGCTCCGAGTTCAAACTGGGACGGCTACCTGTCGGGTACCGGGTTTGACGGAAGAAAAGACAGGGTCTTTGTCAACGGTGCCCAGGTTAGTAACCCGACGTTCAAATCATCAAGCCGTTACGACATAAGTTTCCGTGTTCCGACCGACGAAACCTTGACCGTCATGGTCGTAAGGGACAAACAGGTTGTTTCAAAATCGTTTCCGAATCCGGCAGTGGTGAAGGTCACGAGTACGACTGTGGTCGACTTCACCCCTGCAGTTAACAAGAAGAAGGTGAAGAAGCCGAGCGTCTTGCTCCTAAAGCTGAATGGTGTCGGATTTACAAACGATCTGGCTGCTTTTCCTTCGCGAGGTGTCGGCAGAATTCTGAGCGTTTCACCAACTGAGATGATTGTTGAAGTCCTCAACGCGGAACTTCCGGTCGTGGTCGCGCTCAGGGACCAGCACACCGGCGTTATGGCAAGTGGCATTGCTACCAAAGAAGCTAAAGAAACTAAAGAAACTAAGGAGAAAGAATCAAAGCCAGAAGCTAAACCTAAAACGGAGCCTGAAGCCAAACCAAAAGAGACCGAACAAAAACTAGAAAAACCAAAGCAGGAATGAACAGTTCGCTCGTTCTTTGCACTGTTTTTCAAGGAGAAAGGGAAGGCATTTACGCCTTCCCTTTTTATCCGCATCGAAGGCGGCGCATCACGCGGACGCCGGCGCGCCAGTCTTCGTTGATGTCGAAGCGATAGATTTCGATGTCGGAGGAGATGCATTGCGCGAGTATCGGGAAGCTCGGGTGGACGCGCAGGGTGGGTGCGACGAGATAGACAAGAGGTGGCTCGTCACTGATTGCTCGCGCGCCGAAGAGTTTCGCTTTCGCGATGTGGCCGCGGCGTCGATGAGCCTCAACGCGTCGCCAGTAGTCAGCACCCTGCAATACATGCTCACGATCTTCCGAGACTTTCAATTCAATCACGACTAAACGACCGTCTTGTCGCAGTGCCAGTAGATCTATGGGCCTGATGCCAAGCTTCGCACCGCGTGCAGTTCTGAATTGTGCGTGGAGCGGCGCGATGATCAGTCCCGGATCAAGCCGAGTGATGTCTCGACGCAGGAGAGATTCGAGCCATGCTTCCGGTGCGGCGCGATAAAAGGCGTGACGATGATCGGGCGACGACGACGACCGGTGTTCCCCCAAGTCGTGTAGTAAATTATCCCAGTCGTTGAACGTTGATTCGTCAAGGAGGCAACGATGCGCGCGATCAATGCCAAACCAAACTTTCTCTTGTCCAAGCAACGAACGCACGCGCGCGAATGGCAACCCGAAGTAACGAAGTGTTTCGCCGTGACGCGCATGGACCACGTCGATCGCCTCCGGCGCTTCAGCAACGATCGCTGAGCTGAGTTCGCCCGGTGTCGCTGCGGCGACTGGCGGGAAGCGGGTAAGCCTTTTCTTCCATAGCTCGTCTTTGTCAGGACACGAGGCTGCGGTTAATGCTGTCAGTTGATCGTCGACTGTGAATACTTTGATGATGTTCCGCAAGCCACTGCGCAAGAGCGCTACGCGGTAGATCAATGGCTGGAGCATTTCGGGAGAAACAATCAACCAGAGTTGCTCAACAGATGTGCGGCTGAACCAGAGCAATGCCGAGGAAAGAAACGTATCAACAGCGGAAGGTTGGCACGGAACAACTGGACCCGTGACGGCAATTTTCTCTCGCCTTCTCCGCAACACAATTTGCGCGTACCGGCCAGGATGGCCCGGCTTTGTGCCACGACTCAAAGACAATCGCTCCACGGCAGTCTCCCTTCCTAATGCTGCCGCCAGTTGGGCCAATCGTTCACAAAGCATCTGTCGCGCTGCTCGAATCGTGGCGGTAACGACTTTCGCGGTCGTGCGTGGAATCAACTGAATCAGTGCAATCTCCTTTCCCATTCGTCGCGAGACTTTCAACTCGAGCAGTTGTCCGTTCCAATCCAAGCCGACAACCCGCCACACACGAGTGCCTGCTTCAGTCCAACAGGAGAACATCAGTTTCTGCTGAACGAAGTTGAGCTCGATCTCTTCTCGTCGCAGCGGCTGCACCGTTCCATCGGACACAAACAACCACTCCGCATGCTCGCGAAACAACGCCGTAATTTGTTCGTACGCAGATTCCAACCGCGCTGGAGTCGTGAGGTCTTGAAGCATGTGAGGCGCCTTTTGTGACTTTTGTGCTTTTTGTGCCTTTTTGTGGCCTACTTCTACCCTGTGCTACATTTTTGGTCAACTTATGAAGAACGTTTTTCTTGCAGGAGCAGTACGAACCCCGATCGGCAAATTTGGCGGCACGCTTGCATCATGGACCGCTGCCGATCTCGGCGTGGCAGTGGCGGAGGAGAGTCTGCGACGCGCTGGCATCTCGCCGGATCAAGTTACTGATTCGATCTGGGGATGTGCGCGGCAGGCCGGCGGTGGACCAAACGTCGCGCGCCAGATCACTTACCGCGCCGGCGTTCCGGAAGCTGTACCCGCGGCAACAATCAATCAGGCGTGTGGTTCAGGATTGAAAGCAATCATCCTGGCGGCGCAGGAGATTATGCTCGGTCGTTCCCACGCAGTTCTGGCCGGCGGCACGGAAAGCATGTCGCGCGTGCCATATTTTGCCGAAGGTGCACGCTGGGGCGCACGCATGGGTAACATGCAGCTCGTCGATGGCATGTATCGCGACGGCTTTAGCGATCCACTCTCAGGACTGTTGATGGGCCAAACGGCGGAGAAGCTGGCGCGACAATACGAGATCTCTCGACAGGAACAGGATGAGTTTGCGTTGCGGTCGCAGCAAAAAGCGGAAGCAGCCATTGCGTCGGGAAGATTGAAAGACGAAGTGATGTCTCTTGAAGTCAGTGGCAAGAAGGGCGAGACAACAAGCTTTACGCACGACGAGCACTGCCGCGCCGGAACCACACTTCAGGATCTCGCGAAACTGCCGCCCGTATTTTACAAAGACGGATCAGTCACAGCCGGCAACTCCTCCGGTATCACGGACGGCGCCGCCGCTCTCGTAGTGTTGAGTGGAGAAGGTCTCGAACGTTTCGGAACCACGCCACAAGCACGCATTGTTGACTATGAGATCTGCGGTGTTGCTCCCGACGTCATGGGTATTGGTCCTGTACCTGCGGTGCGCGCGCTATTGGAGCGACAGCACTTGTCGCTCTCCGAAATCGATTTGATCGAGTTGAACGAAGCGTTCGCGGCGCAGGTGATTGCATGTGATCGAGAGCTCGGGTTCGACGCCGAGCGTTTGAACGTCAATGGCGGCTCAATCGCATTGGGCCATCCGATCGGGTGCACTGGAGTTCGCATCACAACCACGCTCATCTACGAGATGCAAAAGCGACAATCCAAACTCGGTCTCGCAACCCTGTGCGTAAGCGGCGGCATGGGACTCGCGCTCTTGCTGGAACGCGTATGAGTTTGCAGTGGAGACGCGGGCGTGCGCTGATCGTAGTTTCGCTCGCTCTCATCACGATCTCCTGTCGTCCGCAGAGTAATTCCACTCCGAACAAAAACTCGACAACCGAGGTTGTTGTTTCCAAAAGTCCTCCGTTTCAAACTAAGGAACCTGATCGGTACCGCGCAATCCGAACCCTCACGGTCGTGACCGCAAACGGTCAAACCGTAACGAACAAAAATCTGATCGCACGCGACGGCGACTTGCGTCGCGCCGAATCTCAAGTGGCGTCGAAAACGATCGCTTATCTTGAAAGCCCTGAAGGCAAGTTTGTTTTGTTGCCCGCAGAGAAGATCTACGCCGAGGTCACTCCAGACAGTGCTCTTCCGGGAAATGACGATGAGGACGCTTTGGAGCGTTCTCCCGAAGGTTTGTTGCACGCGGACACAGCCAACACCAGCTACCAAACGCTGGGCAAGGAAGCGATTGGACAGCGCGGCACAGACAAATACCGGGTCGTTGTTAACGCTGCAAGCACTCCGAACGTCAGCGTAAATGAGACATTGATTTGGATCGATGAGGCTCTCAAGATGCCCATCAAATCCGAGACTAAATCATCGGATGGCACGCGCGTCTCGATGGAGCTTTCGGAGATTGCACTCGAGGCTGATGCGAATTTGTTTAAGGTTCCAGGCGACTACCAAAAGCTTACTTTTGCAGAGTTTCTTAAGCGTCTGAGAAATTGACCCCTCTTTGGAGTGCGGTGACTTGTCACCGCTTTGGTAAAAATACCAAAGCGCCAACAAGTTGGCGCACTCCAAAAACAACCCACGAGTCGAGTCGAGGCATCAACTAAACTCTCATACTCGTTTGGCAGAAAGGCAGTTTGTAGTGAGAAAAACACTTTTGACGTTGGCGATTGTTTTCGTCGCACTGGTTTCACAAATCGAGACACGAGCCCAGACTCGCGGCCGCAGCACCACGGCTTCTGCACCTCCAACCCTGATGTCGTCATTGCCGGAGTCGGACGCAGTCGCCCAGATTAAAGTCAATCAACTTCTGAGCGAGGCTATGCCACGCGTACTCGCGAACAATCCGGCGAAGCTTAGTGAAGTCAATGCGAGCCTCGATCGCTTCAAGGATCGCACCGGTCTCGACCCGCGCATGTTTCAGCAAGTCGCACTCGGCGTTCGTTTCAGCTATCCGGCTGAGGGCATAACGAAAGTGCAAACTGTCGCGCTCGCCAATGGAAGCTTCAGCGCGGCTGCGATGGTTGCGGCAGGTAGAGTGGCTTCGAATGGGAAATATCGCGAAGAAAAATATCAGGACAAGACGGTCTACATCTTTACACTCGACGAGAACATAAAGATGCTTGGTCTTTTTGATTTAAAGATCAGTGAACTGGCTGCCGCACCGCTCGACGCAAACATTCTCGCGCTGGGGGACCCTGCCGGCGTTCGCAGCGTGATCGACGCAAGCCGTTCACGCAAACGAGCGAACTCAGAACTGATTGCGCTTGCGAGTCGCGATCCGAATGCCGTGATCGGATTCGGCAGCAACGTCACCGAGCAGTTGATTGGAAATCTCGATATCGGCAACGCTCCAATCGCTGCCGATTTGCGAACGCTGCGACAAGTTTATGGGTCAGTCGGTACAAGTGCGAATGACTTGCAGTTGTTCCTCGCAGCACGAGCCGTTAACGCACAGGCTGCCAAAAACCTCGGCGACACCCTCGAAGGATTGAAACAATTTGGTGCGCTGCTGGTAGGGCGTTTGTCAGGAGCAAGAGGCGTGCTCGCAAAGAGCGCACTGTCGAACATGCAAATCCTGTCGCAGGCAAACGAGTTGCAAATACGCACGACAGTGGCCCAGGCTGAGATTGGGCCACTACTCGGAAACTAATCCACAGATTTCACAGATCAAAGTCAGAATCTGTGTAATCTGTGGATGGATTTACTCTTGAGGTAGTGTCAAACCTGCGGGCAAGATCGGTTCGGCTGCCGGTTCCTCGAGCTGGGCCAGTACTTTCGGATAGATCTCGATCTTGCCGTCTTTCTTCATGCGCTGCTGCACGCCGGCAATGTAATCTTCAAACAACTGGTCCTGCTGCTCGCTCATCATCGACTGCTTTAACGTGTCGCGCTGGGCGGGCAAACCACTCAGGTCGGCGTCGTATATCTTTGTAACGCCCACGATCACCCATTTGTCTTCAACTCTGAGTGGCGTTTTGCTGAACTCACCCGCTTTCAGACTGTAGATCAAATCATCAAGCGCTGTGCTGATACCTGCCTTGCCGAGCGATGAACCGAGTTTGAACGACTCTTCGGCGCCCGAATCAAAGCCCTCTTTCTCACCTGTAGCCTTGATTGCGTCCGGACCGGTCAGACTTGCCGCAAGGTCTTTGGCTTTCTGTTCCACCTGCTCCGTTGCGCGCTGCTGTTTGATAGCATCCGCGACTTTCGTCTTTACTTCATCGAATTCCGGAATTCGCGGCTCCTTCTTTTCGACGAGCATCGGGATAGCGAAACCGTCTTTAATTCCTGTTGCATCGCCTACGTCGTTTGGATTGTTCAGCGGTTCCAAAGACTGCTCAAACTGCTGATTGGCTCCGATGTTTGGAACATCGTCGCCCGGCTTGATGAATCCGGTTTCGCGCACCATGTCAGCCGGCGCCATGTGTGCTTCGCCGGCAAGTTCCTGTGCGACTTTTTGTGGGTCCTTGGTTTCGTCGAGACGTTTCTTAGCTTTTTGCGCAAGCTGAAACGCTGCGTTGTAAGCTCTGCTATTGCGCGCAGAGACAAGCAATTCGGGCTTCGCCTCTGCAAATGTCTTCTGAACTGGATCGCCGCGGCGAAGGATGTACCAGTCACCGGCGTAGCGAATCGGGATATCAGAAATCTCTCCGACCTGCATGTCGATGGTCCGATCGTAAAGTCCGTCCGGTTTGTTCGGGTTCCGCTTGAACGGCTTCGCCAGGAAGCCTCCGTTTCGTGCCGTCGCTGGATCTTCAGAGTTTCCTCTTGCGGCTTCGGCGAATGCTTGCTCGGTTCCCTGTCCGTTAGGGCCACGCAGTTTTGTAATCAGGTCTTTGGCTTTCTGTTCGACCTGCGCATCCAGATCCTTGCGCGCGACTTTCAGAAGAATCTGCTGGACCTTGACACCCGCTTCTTTAAATTGCGGCTGCATACTGCTGAATTGCTGCTGAAGATCCGAATCAGAAATCTGTAGCGTGGAACCAACCTTTTCAGTGTTGATGAAGACGTAACGAACTTTCTTTTGCGGCTCGAGAAAACGGTAATCAGTCTTGTGACTCTCGAAATAGCTGCGCAGCTCCTCGTCGCCAGGCTGAACTTTCTCAGCCAACTTATCAGCGGAAATGGCGATGTAGCTGACGTCGAAAGACGTGTTGCGTCGTTTGTACTCTTCTTCTATCTGTGCGTCAGAAACATTGACGCTCGCAGTTACGAAAGCTCGCAGTTTCTCCTGCGCGATCTCGTCGCGGATCTCACTCTCAAAACTTTCGATATCGCCATATTGTGAGACCACAAGTTCTTTATACCTGTCAAAACCGACGAAGTTTCCGGAAGCATCCGAATACCGCTTGCGAATCTTATCGGCGAGCTCAGCGTCACTGGCGCCAAGACCGAGACGCTCGGCTTCCTGCGCCATCACGTGACGGCCGATCAGCCCGTCGAGGAAACGCTTGTTACCACCGAGTTGGGCCAGGTTGACGCGGCTCCCGAACATCCGCGCGTAGTTATCTCTCACGCGCGCGACATCAGCGATCGTGACGTTCCTGGAACCCACCTTGGCCACGACTTCGGTGTTCTTGGTGGGGTCGAGACCGCCCGATGAACGGCTCGGAGCGTAGAAAATCACAAGGCTGACGGCCATCAGGATGGCAAATAAGAGAATGACGATGCTGCGGGTTCGTTCGAGGCGGCTTAGTGCTTTGAGCATTATTGATTACCTTTCAGAAACTGCGGATTGTAAGTGAGAGTACGGAAATGCTGCAACTGTCTGGAATGGGATCGTAAAGGTGTAATTGTGTATTGGCCGCGGCGCGGCCAGATGTTTATAGCCACCACCAGCCTTAGGACCGCGCTCCAGCGGAGCGCGATGTGTCCGTGCGGCAGCAACATTCGGCTCCGCGGGAGCCGTACTTAACTTTTAGGGGCGTGGCTATAAACATTTGGTCCCTCCGGGACCCAGCAATGTTTGAGCAACACAACTATTACCCACTACCAAATGGGATCAGCGGTTTGCTACAAATCGAACCCTGATGCTATTTTGAATCCCCTACATGGACCCACTTGGCGGCAACACCTGGCTCTGGCTTGGATTCAGTTTGTTTATTCTCATTATGCTGAGCCTTGATCTTGGCCTGTTTAATCGCAGGGCTCACACCATCCGTTATCGAGAAGCGTGGATCTGGAGCGCCGTCTGGGTGACGCTCGCGATGATCTTCGCGGGCATCGTATTTCACTATCAGGGTTCTACACGAGGCTACGAGTTTCTTACCGGTTACCTCATCGAGTTATCGCTTTCGGTCGACAATCTATTCGTCTTTCTGCTGATCTTTTCGTATTTCAAGGTCCCAGCGAGGTTTCAGCATCGGGTACTCTTCTGGGGCGTGATGGGCGCGCTGGTAATGCGTTTGACGATGATCTTCGTCGGCGCAGCGCTCATTAATCGCTTCCATTGGATCATCTACATTTTCGGCGGTTTCCTGATTTACACCGGAATTAAGATGTTCCGGCATGAGGAGATCGAGGTCCAGCCGGAAAAGAATCTCCTGGTTCGCGCGGTAACGAGTTTTCTGCCGATCAACCGTCATTACGATGAAGAAAAGTTCTTCACACGGGAAAACGGCAAGTTGACCGGAACGCTCTTGCTGCTCGTGTTGATGGTAGTTGAAGTCACCGACCTGGTTTTTGCGGTTGATTCGATTCCGGCAATTTTTGCGATCACGACCAACACGTTCATTGTCTATACGTCGAACGTGTTTGCGATTCTCGGCTTGCGATCGATGTACTTCCTGCTAGCGGGCGTGGTCGAGAAATTTCGGTATCTCCGCACCGGATTGGCTACTGTACTGACGTTTATTGGCCTGAAGATGCTACTGGGTGCTGTCCACATCCTCATTCCGATTAAATTTTCGCTCGGGTTCGTGGCCGTGGTACTCGTTGGCTCCGTGGTCGCCTCGCTCATATTCCCGGCCGTCGGCGAAACCACCATCCTTGTGGACCTGCCACCTGATTTCAACCTCCCGCTCGGCGAGAAACTCAACGAAGCCGACCAAAAACCCGACTAATTTTCGCTGATCTGCAAAATTTGTGCTCATTTGTGATTAAAATCCGTGTACAAACATCTTGTACGCTGATTCCGTCGTGTGTTAAATTCCTGAACTGGTAGTGTTGCTGCCCGATTTGGACTCACACCTGGTCCCAACCTGCGGGACCCCTTCCCAAGTTCGATTTAGACAATGGTTGCGAATAAAACCAGTCGTTTTGCTTTTGATTGGTGGATTATTCAGAAGCGTTTCGTCTATCTGGTAATCGCCATCTTTCTTCTCTGCGCCAGTGCGGCCGGCGCCGCTCTCTACGTCTGGAAATACGGCAATCCGTTCAAGAATGTCGCGATTGTCAATCATCCCGCCGGAGCCCGATTCGTTTCGTTTGAGGGCGACGTCCGCGTTATTCGTGCCGCCACCCGCGAAATGCTCCCGGCCAACGCTGACACAGAGCTTTACCCCGGCGACACGGTGCAAACCCAGGCCAATGGCCGCGCTCGCATCGGCCTCGCGGACGGCTCAACTCTCCTGGTCAAGCCAAACAGCACGATTATCATCCGGGACAACGCCCGCGCCGATGACGGCAAAAAAACGAACGTCCACGTCAGGGTCGACAGCGGTCAGCTATCAGTCAGAACCGAGCAACAAGCCGACGGGACCACGAACGTCGTAGAAACGCCGAAGACGAAGAACACGATGGGCCAGCAGACGAGCGCGAGTTTCGGTGTCAATCCTGAGGGTACTGAAGAAATTCGCGTCGCCACCGGTGCGATTGAAACCACCAACCAGAACGGCGACAAAGCATCGATCAAGGGTGGCGAGTACGTTTCAGTTAACAACTCCGGCCGCATTTCGCCGGCGCAGAAATTGTTGGACGTGCCGCAACCTGCCAAACCTCACGATCTCGAACAGGTCTCGGTTGGACCAAACGGAGCCGCGAACGTTGCTTTGAAGTGGCAGCGCCCGCAATCAGGCATGCCTTCGTACTATCGAGTTGAAGTCGCCACTTCACCTTTCTTCGTCGCCGATGGAAAAGTTATTGAACGAGATCAACTGGTGGCGACTGAGTTTGGCGCCACTGAACTTCGTCCAGGCGTTTACTTCTGGCGCGTGCGAGCAACTGCCGCAAGCGGTCAGGCAAGTGATTGGAGTGATCCCCTCAAGTTCATCGTCACCAACAGGGGCACTGGCTCTCAAGTGGCTGTTTCCGATCTCAGCACAGAACTTCTCGGAGGTAATATTTTTCTGATCCGAGGTAAGGCTGAGCCCGGAACTACAATCCGTGTGAGCGGACGTGAAGCGAGTGCCGCGCACGATGGGGCATTTCAGATTCAGGTCACGGCCGGAAGCACGACCCGAGAACTTACACTCGAAGCAAAAGATTCACAGGGAAATAGCAGTCAATACAAAGTTTCACTTTCAGCCCGCGCGGGGCGCGGCAGAACCTGAGCGTTAAGAATGTCGAGTCACGTAATCCTTTTGACGGATGCCCATGAAGCTCCCGCCTACGAATTAATCGAGGCGTTGCGGGCGGCTGGCGTAAAAACGTTGATTGAAGGTTTGCGTGAAGTCGAAGTCGAAGTGGCGCTCACTAAGCAGCAGAAGCGAGACGGCATGCGGGACGCTGAAGGTCCACCACCGTTGGCTGTGCTGTATGAAGTGGTTCCCGGCGCAGACATGGTTGAGCTTCACACCGCCATCGACCACGCGAAAGCGTTCTGGCCTGGAGCCCCTCTGGTCGCGTGTCGCCGTCAAACTAACGGTTATCAAAGTCATAACTTGCGCAGTCTTGACGGCTTAAGTCTCAAGCGGCTTGGCTTTGCCGCGATTGCAGACAAGTCAGCGCAACTCCCTGCCCTGCTACGCGAAATCGAAGGTCACGGTGCTTCGGGTGAGCTGCGAATGCCGGTTGCACTCGAGAAGCCGGTCGAGACTGAGACGTCTTCGCTCCCGCGGAAGATCAAAGCCAGTCACTTGCGTGCGGCTTACGATCTTGTCTCGTCGTTGCACTTCAGTGGCGATCAGAGTGGCGCAGCAAACACAGCACTCGCAGGCTTGCAGGATCTGATTTACGCGGATCGTTGGGCCATCTATTTATTTTCCGAATCCAAGGGTCTTGAAGATGAGACGCTCGAAGCTATTGCTGTTCGAAAGCCGGGACAGGAAGGTTCAAAGAGTGAAGAGGAGTGGGGACGACTGATGGTCGAACCCGATCTTCCTATTGGTTCGGAAACTAAAGCAGCGAAACGCGCCGCCGCGGGAATGGGCATCATCAAACGGAAAGAAAAGGGACAGTTCGTCGTCGCGATTCCTTTGATCTGCGGTGAACGAATACTCGGAGTCATCGAAGGCATTCGTGAAGGCTCCAGCGCACGCGCATTCAAGAAGCCCGACGTGGCTTTACTCGATTCGCTCTCATTGCCCATTGCCTCAGCGCTCGCGAACGCGGTTCGCATCGCCGAAGCCGAACGGCTTTCGCAAACCGACGATCTCACAAAACTTCACAACGCTCGATACCTGCGCCAGTTCTTGTTAAATGAAATTCGGCGCGCACGCCGTTACGGATCGAGCGTGGCCGCGTTGTTTCTCGATCTCGACGACTTCAAACAGATTAACGACGTACACGGCCACCTCGTTGGCTCACACGTGCTGATGGAGATGGCCGCAGTAATTCTTTCGTCAATCCGCGACACGGACGCGGTCGCGCGTTATGGCGGAGACGAATTTGTGATCGTGTTGCCTGACACAGGAATTGAACTCGCAGGACAAGTCGCAGAACGCATTCGCCAGAAGATAATCCGACACACCTTCAACGGCGGCCGCCGCCTGCAACTCCCATTGACGGCGAGTTTTGGAGTGGCGGCATTTCCGAAACACGCCTCATCCCCCCAACAACTAATCGCCTGTGCCGACACGGCGATGTACGAGGCAAAAGCCGCCAACAAGAACTGCGTTCGTTTCGCCGCCGACCTGGCTTCCCGAGAGCCAGCCAAACGCGCGGCCGCAATCCCTGAAACCGCGGATTACACAGAGTTGTCGAACTAACGAGTTCGCCTCTGTGCAATCTGTGGCTAAACCATGTAAAGTTTCCCATTTACGCCGTGTATGTTCAGGGTGTATCTTAGGATTTCGGACGTGTTTGGGCGTCTAAGGGGGGTAAAGAGCGATCGACACGGAGTCGCTACTTACTGAATTTACCGCCGATCCCACCCGAAGTTCCATTCATACAACCACGGGAAGTGAATAAGTCTAGATGGCTTTCAAATCTATCTTCAGTCTGTTTTCCAGCGATCTCGCCATTGACCTCGGGACGGCAAATACACTCGTTTATGCAAAAGGGCGCGGCATCGTCGTGTCTGAACCCTCCATCGTTGCGATTAATAAAGTAACCAATCAGGTCGAAGCTGTCGGACGCGATGCGAAAGATATGTTGGGCCGCACTCCCGGAAACATCGTCGCCATTCGGCCGATGAAAGACGGTGTCATTGCCAACTTTGAAGTCACTGAGAAGATGTTGCAACACTTCATTCGCAAGGCGCACAACGGAAAAACGTGGGTCAGCCCGCGTGTTGTGATCGGCATCCCGTCGGAGATAACTCAGGTCGAGCGACGTGCTGTTGAAGACTCGGCTTATCGCGCCAAAGCTTCGGAGGTCTATCTCGTCGAGGAAGCGATGGCAGCAGCGATCGGCGCCGGACTCCCGATTACAGAGCCACACGGAAACATGGTGGTCGACATCGGCGGTGGCACTACTGACATCGCAGTGATCAGCTTGAGCGGTATCGTCTACTCGCGCGCAGTGCGCGTCGCCGGCAACGAAATGGACGAGGCGATCATTCAGTACATCAAGCGGAAGTACAACCTGTTGATTGGTGAACGAACCGCCGAAGCAATCAAGATTGAACTGGGTTCTGCATATCCGCTGGATGAGCCTCTCTCGTTTGAAGTGCGTGGTCGTAACCTCATCGAAGGCATCCCGAAGACGATCACGATCACAGACGAAGAAGTGCGCGAAGCACTTGCTGACTCGATCTCAACGATCATCAACGCAGTGCGCGTCGCACTCGAACGAACTCCCCCCGAACTCTCAGCAGACATCGTCGAGCGCGGTATCGTACTGACAGGCGGCGGCGCACTGCTGAAGAATCTCGACAAGCGGCTCTCAATCGAAACCGGATTGCCAGTCTCACTCGCCGACGACCCCCTTGCGTCGGTCGTGTTGGGCACAGGCAAAATGTTATCGGACTTCGATTTGCTCAAGCGCGTTAAGTGGGAAAACACGATGGTGAGCGGCATGTGATGACACTGTCTGTGTAATCTGTGTAATCTGTGGATTAGGTTTAGCGCGTGGCTTTTGTTCGCACACAAAAAGAGATTCGGCAGCGAGCTCCCATCTGGCTCGTGACCCTCCTTGTCGCCAATCTCATCATCATGGCTGTCGACGCCAGAGATGCTGACGGACGGCAGAAGGTATTGCGCGTCTGGACGCAGACCTTTGCGTCGCCGTTGCAAACCACGTCTTCAAAAGTAACCGGCGCTACTTCAGGCTTTTTCCAGCAGATCTGGAACTTCCGCAGCACCGCACGCGAAAACGACCAACTCCGAGAACGTCTGACGCAGGTGGAAACAGAACTCCACACAGCTCAGCAGGCAGCCGCTGAAAACGAACGTCTCAGAGCGCTGTTGAATCTGAACGAGCAGAACGACATCAAGAAAGTTCCCGCTCGCGTCATCGCCCGCGATCCGTCAGTGTGGTTCAACACGATCACGATCAATCGCGGCAGCAGCGCTGGAATCGCCGTCAACATGCCTGTCGTTACTGCCGGTGGAATCGTTGGACGCATTATCACCGTCAGTCCCTGGGCCTCCCAGGTGATGCTCATCACTGACGAGAAGGCCGGCGCGGGCGCCGTGGTGGGCCAACTCGGACAGTCAGGCGCACTCGGTTCAATCAAAGGACGAGCAGATCTCGGTGTCGCACTGATTGAAATGCGTTACGTCTCCGGTCTCGAGAAAGTCGACAACGGCGATTACGTGATGACAACTGGACAAGACGGAATTTATCCGCCCGGTTTGAATGTAGGCCGAGTTGTTGAAGTGAAGAATGGAACGGCGACGACGGCCCATCAGATTCTCATTCAGCCCGGCGCTCAACTCGATCATTTGGAGGAAGTCGCCGTACTGCTTTACCGCCCCCCGCCACGTTCTGTACCCGAACAGAGTCCGCAACCCACGGAAAGAACCAGGAGATGATTTTGTCGTTGATCGCTGATCGGCAATGCTTCTATGTCGCATATTAAGATTGCCGTAGTTTTATCGATCGCTATTGTGCTACAGCTTCTGCTGCGCGAAGTTTGGCGGCCGCTGGCTTACATCGACTTTCCCCTCGTAGTAGTTGTTTACATTGCTTTGCAGCGCGACGCGTGGAAGGCATTGCTCGTGGGGACGCTCGCGGGACTGATTATTGACGCCGGTAGTGGAGGACTGATTGGTGCAGGTGGTTTTTCGAAGACGCTGACCGCGTACATAATCTATTTCGCTGCGACACGCGTAAATCTTGAAAATCCGCTGTTGAGAATTCCGGTGCTGGCCGCCGGTTCACTGCTCGATTCGGCAATATACGTTTTCTGGCACCGGGTGTTGGGCTATCCACCAACCGTGCCATTTGTGCAGACGATGTCTTATAAACTAATTGCCACCACGGTCGTGGGAACCCTGGCGCTTTACCTGCTCGACGCTATCGTCGCAGAGCGTTCGGCACAACGACGTCAATTCGCGACTCGGCGCCGCGTTGCACGGCGATCGACGGGACCGTTGCGGAGGAGGTAACAGTTTTTTGCTTTGCCTGGAAGTCAGGATACGTGCTTGGACAGGGTAAGTTGGGTTCTGTGTTGAATACAACTAAGTACAAAGAACGAAGCACTAAGTACGAGTAATCACCAATGAAATTCGAAGACTCATCTCAAAACCTTCGTGCCCGCCTTCGCTTTCTCCAGGCGTTGGTCATACTCCTGCTCGGCGTACTCAGCATTCGTCTCTACGTGCTACAGGTTGTCAGAGGTGAACGATACGCCGAAATTGCTGAGAATCAGCGCCGGCGCCGGTTGCCGATCCCCGCCCCACGCGGCGTCATCTTCGATCGTGAAGGGCGTGTAATCGTCGACTCGCGTCCGATTTACAACGTGATCCTTTCGCGCGAAGACGTGAAGGACAAGGATCTCTCCGCACTGATCGAGCCACTGGCAGAGGGGCTCACAATCGACAAAGATATCCTGCGCGACTACTTCGAAGTCGTGAAAACGATGCCGGCGTTCGAATCGATTCAGGTGAAACAGGACGCCACGCCGGGCGACATCGCGTGGGTCGAGGCTCACAACCTCGAGTACCCTGAGCTGCGTGTCGAGCAACAACCGCAACGCCGTTACCCGGAGAACGGATCGCTCGCTCACGTAGTGGGATACGTCAGCGAAATCAGTCCGGAACAACTCAACAAACAAAGCTATAAAGACAAAGGTCTCAAACCCGGCGACATCATCGGGCAGAGCGGGATCGAACAAATCTACGACGACTACCTGCGCGGTACAGACGGCTATCGCGAAGTTGTGGTCGACAGCCGCGGCCGCATCCAGGACGAGATTGAAACTGTCGCGCCAATACCCGGTCGCGACCTCGTAACGACGATCGATCTCGATCTGCAAAACGCCGCTGAAGAACAACTATGGAACTCCGCTACAAAGCGCGGTGTCCTTATCGCAGTCGATCCTAACAACGGCGAAATTCTCGCGCTCGCGTCGGCTCCGACCTTCGATCCGAATCTCTTTTCGCAACGAATTACGACTAAGGAAGGGCGCGCGGAGTACGCAAGGCTTTTGAACGATCCGGACACGCCGTTGATCAATCGGGCGGTTCAAAGTCGTCAGCCGCCGGGTTCGACGTGGAAGATCCCGATGGCGATTGCCGGTCTGAAGCAAGGCGCGATCACGCTCGAGCGCTCAAACCTGGCTTGTGGCGGCGGTATCCAGGTTGGCAACAAGTTCACGCGCTGTATGGGTAATCACGGCTCGCCGGACGTTAAGGCCGCCATCACCCACTCGTGCGACGGTTATTTTTATCGTCTCGGATTGAAGATGGGCATCGACGGCATCGTCGAGATGGTTGACGAGTTTGATCTCAACAAACGCACCGGCATCGATCTTCCAAACGAGATTATTAGTTGGACGCCTTCGCGTGAATTCAAACGCAAGATGCAGCCACGCGATCCCGAGTGGCGCGACATCGATACAGTGTATGCATCGTTCGGACAGGTCTACGACATTATCACGCCGATTGCGTTGCTTCGAACCATTGCCGGTATCAGCGTGGATGGACGTATGTACATCCCGCACGTTTTGAAGGAGGTCAAACCCGTCGGCAATCCCGGAACGCAGGAGTATCGTGGTCCAGTTACCTTCCAGCCACTCGATCCGGAACGTCCAAATCCGAAGATCGTTCCGATTCCGGAAGCCATCGATCAGGCCGTAGTGGAAGGCATGTGGCGCGTGGTTAACGGAGGCGGCACGGGCGCACGAATTGCGATGGCCGGATTCGACATCGCAGGCAAGACAGGCACGGCGCAGGTCGTGGGACTCGGTAAGGACATCGGTAAGAACAAGGACCATTCATGGTTTGTCAGTTACGCCCCGGCATACAAACCCGAGATCGCCATGGTGGCGTTGATCGAGAACTCGGGTTTTGGCGGCACCCACGCTGCTCCCGCAGTTCGTGGCGTTTACGATGTTTACTATCGCAAGACGCGCCACGAAGAACCGCCGGGCGCCGCGACGAAACAGATCGCGAAGAAAGAAACAACCCCGGCACCTGCGAAACCCACGGCTGCGGCAAAACCAGTCACAGCTCAACAGACCGCTGTGGCAAACCAGTGAAGGAGCACCTCCTTGGAGTGCGCCAACTTGTTGGCGCTTTAGTATTTTTACCAAAGCGGTGACAAGTCACCGCACTCCAAGGAGGCGTCCAAAGTAATGGTCGCGATTATTCACAAACGTAGTTGGCGTGATTTTGACTGGATCCTGGCGCTGCTGGCCATCGGCATCGTGCTGTTCGGCACGCTCCAGATTCGCAATGCTCAGCCAACTGAAACCTACTGGGTCAAGCAACTCATCGGACTCGCAATCGGTCTGGTTGCGATGCTGGCAATCGCTTTCACCGACTACCGTCGTCTACTCAATCTCGCACCTGCGTTCTATATCTTTGGTCTGATCCTTCTCATCATCGTCCTCTTGCCGGGAATCGGTTTGAAGATCAATGGTCAGCGGGCGTGGATCAAAGTGCCTGGCATCGGCCAATTCCAACCGTCCGAATTTGTGAAAGTGACGACCGCGATGATGCTCGCGCGTTACTTCGGCAAGAACCGTGTAGATGCGCTGGCGCTCAAGGAGATGATTATCGGTGGTCTGATTCTCGCACTTCCGATCGGATTGATTCTTCTCGAGCCGGACGCCGGTTCAGTACTGACTTATCTACCGATTCTGGCGGTCGTGCTTTTCTTGTCCGCGATCAGGTTAAGACTTGTCGTGATCAGCGCTGTGCTGGCGGTGGTTCTGATTCCTGCAGCCTATGTGGTCGGTGTCAAGACCGGATTCGTGAAGGCTTACCAGCAGGAACGAATAAACGTGATTTATGACCCGGAGAGAGCCGATCGGAAGGGTATTGGTTATCACACGTGGCAGTCGATCATAACGGTTGGCGAGGGAGGACTGTTCGGATCGCGCTCATCAGTTGCATTTTCCCAAAGCGGCCTGAAGTTTTTGCCTGAGCCACATACTGATTTCATTTACGCCGTGACAGCCGAGAACACAGGCTTCGTAGGCTGCATCCTGGTGCTGCTTGCTTACATCATCCTGATATCACGTCTAATCACGGGCGCGCGTCGCGCGTCCGATCGGATGGGCATGCTCTTCATTATGGCGTTCGTGGGCGGCCTGACGTTTCAGATCTTCATCAACATTGGCATGGCCCTGGGCGTCTCGCCGGTGATAGGCGTTCCCCTACCTTTAATGAGTGCCGGCCTTGCCTCCCTCATCGCAACCTTCATCGCAATTGGTTTTGCAATCAGCGTTCAGTTAAGACGATTTGTTAATTAGATACTTGTCGTACCCGGCGCGCACGAGGACTTCGAACGCTCCCCACACTTCGTCCGGAATCTCCTGTGCTATCTGATATCCGTGAGCCGGATAGAGTTTAATCCGCTGTAGATCGCCCACCATTATACTTACCACATCGGCTGTCGAGAGATTGCGATTGGCATACTCAGCCAGATAATCGCGAAATGACACCTGCGGCGAAGTGACAATCAATTCTTTCTCGGGCCAGATTTTGCGGAACGTCGCATAACTACGCCGCTCCATGTATGGCTTCTGCACGAGAATGAACTTGTGCGGGTTCAGACCTCGCTCGATTAAGAGCCTTTTCGTGAATTCGATGTTCTCGCCAGTGTTAGTGGAGTGTGACTCAACCAGAATACTCTCACGAGGCACGCCCAAACTCTCGGCAGTACGAGCGAATCGCTCTGCTTCCGGTTCGTTCCAAAGTGTTTTGGTGATTGCACCCTGCCCGCCGGCAAAGATGAGTAACGGCGCCCAACCCTCGAGAAACAATTGCGCGCCTCGTTCGGCAACTCGTTCGTCATGACTGCAAAGCACGAGGATCGCATCTGCTTTCGCGACCTCGTGCTTCATCAAGTGATAATTCCAGATCGTCTCGGCAAATGCCTCAATTTGAGAGTCCATCAATTCTTAGCCACAAAAGGCAACAAAAGCACTCATTTCTAATCCGTCTTCATCTGCGTTAATCTGTGGCTCAAGTCTAACAGTGAAAGAGATCGAAATGGCGGCACCACTCTACCGGATCATTCTACAAGTGGACAATCTCGACAAGGCTGAAGAGTTTTACGGCAAGCTGCTCGGAGATCGCGGGCGGCGAATTCCGCGCGCCTCGCGTCACTACATCGATTGTGGTCCGGTGATTCTGGCCCTCGTCGATGTCAATGGAGAAAACATTCCCGGACTAAAGCCGGTTCCGTTGCCTGACTACATCTATTTCGCTGTCCCGGATGTCGAAGCGGTCCATGAACGCGCGCGCGAGTTGCAGTGCCTTTCGACTGAAGACGTACACGGCGCAAGCGCCGGTGATCTCGTGAGACGTCCCTGGGGTGAACGCTCATTCTACGCGCACGATCCATGGGGCAATGGCCTTTGCTTCGTCGATGAGAATACACTCTTCACGGGCAAATAGATTTATGAGCACGCACCCAACATATTACGCAGCAAAAACCGTAGCTCCTCTGGTCGAGGCACACTTCAAACGCCACCTCGCCGAGGCGCGGAAGAGGGGCGAAGACGACCTCGCGCCCGAACCGAATGCACAAGCGATCGCAGCAATCATCAATGCGACCTTCTGGGCCAGCTTCCGACCTGAAGAAGGCCGCTTTCCCAAGATCTCGCTGGCCTACCTGTCGCCGGAACACGCGAAACAACCGATGGTCTTTGAGCATCCGCTGCCGTTGACGGCAGCTGTGTTGACGAAACTTGCGCCCGCGGTCGAACGGCCTGAGATTCATCTCGGAGTTTGGAATCATGGTGAAGAGTTAAAAGTTTGGGGGACGACGCGGACTGTTCCGAGTTTCTGTTTTGTTCTCGAGGACATCGAGCCCGGGTTGCTCGTCGTCAAACATCGCCGTCTTGATGGCATCGGCAAATATGCAAACGTCGCCGTGCTCAAAGGCGAGCGAGTCAAAGTAATCGATGAAAAAGGCACAAGCCTGCCTGACTGTCCTGCATTACTGAAAGCATTACTGGCCTTCACCGCAGCGGCGACAAACGGACCACAGCACTCTTTGAACGTGCTGGTCCAACTAAGTGCGTCGATGCGAGCGCAGGGACACGGTGGTACGTTGCTGGTCGTACCTTCCCGAGGTGATCGCTGGCGAGATTCAATCGCACAACCGATTCTCTACTCCATTACACCGGCATTCTCAGCACTCGCTGAACTGATGAATCGGGAAGTTGGAGAGGAGGAGGAAGGTCGCAAGCAATGGGAAAGCGCAATTCGTAGAGCAGTAGACACGATCGGTGGATTGACGGCAGTCGATGGCGCAACGGTAATCAACGATAAATATGAAGTGCTCGCGTTCGGCGCAAAGATCCGCCGGCCTGAAGGGACTCCACCAGTTGATAAATGGGTGATCACTGAGCCTGTCGTCGGTAATCTTCCGATCGTGGTCCAACCAACGGAACACGGTGGCACACGCCATCTCTCCGCGGCGCAGTTTGTTTACGATCAGCGTGATGCGCTCGCGTTAGTCGCCTCACAAGACGGGAAATTCACAGTCTTCGCATGGTCACCATGTGAGGAAATGGTCCACGCACATCGAGTTGAATCGTTATTAATGTGATGGGCGCCACCTTGGAGTGCGCCAACTTGTTGGCGCTCTAGTATTTTTACCAAAGCGGTGACAAGTCACCGCACTCCAAGGTGGCGTCCTTGTTACGGTGTGAATACACGCCTGAAGATGATCCCCGAGAAGTTGAGCCGCATTGCGCGTCCATCAACAATCGACTCGAAAGTGATCCAATCCGGCGCCTCTGGATCGCCAATTCCAAACTTTCCATCACCACGCGGCACGAGCGGCTGAGATCCATCCAGAAACAGTTGGCCCTTGCGCATCACCACTCGCGTGTCGCCATACCACGGACTGTCGTTGTGGTAGTGACCAACAAAGGCATCCCATTCTTTCTTCGCTTCAAAAGTCTTTGACCCTTTATACTTCTCACCCAAATACCAATCAGGGCCATAAACTGCTTGAGTAACCTGCTGGTTCTCCCGCGCAAACCCGAGTAAAAACGTATCAAAGTCCGGATGCTTCACGAGGAAGCGATCGCCGCTAACACGCTCGAGCACAATCCGCCGGTTAGCGTGCACGAGAATGAGTTTGTTCCCTTCCGCTGCGAGCTCCAGTTTTTTCCCATCGAGCGAAGTAAAAGTTCCGGCATAGTCGGCGGCGTTCTTCACTTCGTCCGGAGCCGCAGGTGGCGCGGGAGGATCGGGAAGCGGTTTTCCCGCCGCAGACGCGTTGAACAGCTCGATCGCGTATTTCGTTACCGCCACGGGACGATAGCCACGCAAGTTTGCGTTGACAGATGCAAACGCACCGATGTTCCCGGTAATGTCAACGTCGAGCGAAGAACTGAACGCCACCATGCCACCCGTATGACGCAGTCGTGTATGACCGCCAATGTCGCTCACCCAGATTCCGTAACCATACGCCGCCGGTTCGCCGCGATAAGGTGAATCGATCGCCGCCTTTGTGAAGAGCGCGAAACTTTCTTCCGAAAGCAGACGGCCCTTCGGCAACGCGCCTCGATTGAGAAGCATGCGTATGTACTTCGCCATGTCGGCCGGAGTTGAAGCAACACTTCCTGCGGCAATATCGACCTCGAGCCATTGCGCTTCGGCAAGTGGTCCATTGAGCGGAAAAGGCTTGCCTTCGGAAAGTGGTTCGTAGCCGATCGCCATCAGCTTGCGCAGATCGTTGGTAATGATCGGCGAGCTGGCACTCATGCCGAGTGGAACAAGCATTCGTGCGCGCATCGATTCAGCAAACGGGCGCTTATCGATCGCTTCGATCAGAAAACCGAGGATGTTGTAACCGGTGTTCGAATAAAGGAAACGCTTACCAGGCTCGTACGCGGTCCAGAGCTCGCTAAGCAGCGCGTCGAGCAAAAGCGGTGCGCCCGGAAGTCCGCCGGTGTGACTCAGAATATGATGCGCCGTGATTGCCTGGAACTTCGAATTGATCTTGATCCACGGCAGATACTCTGCAATCGGCTTGTTGAGATCTAGTTTTCCCTCGTCGCGCAATTGCAAAAGCAGCAGTCCAACAAACGACTTCGAAACCGAACCGATCTCAAACATCGTTTCCGGCGCGACTTTCAAACCCGCCTTTGTATCCGCGTAACCGTAAGTGGAAGCGCGAATCAACCCATCGCGATTTGCGAGAGCTAACGTTAGGCCCGGCGCACCTGTCTCACGCATGTGTCGCGCAATAAATTCATCCAGCTTCGCAAACACCGGCTGCACAGCGGCCGCCTGCGCAAACACGTTCGGCACCGAGCGTAGTAAAGTCACAGCCGCCGCAGTCTTCGCACTATTAGACAAGAACTTACGCCGTGAAATATTCATAATCATCCGTTTTTTATCCGTGTTATCCCGTGGTTATAGTCCGAGGCTTTTGGACAGTTCGATAAATCGTGGCTCTGAACGTAGATTCTTCAACACCGGATCGACCTTAATGAACGGCATCCAATTGAAACGCTCGCCGCGTGCCTTCTCCAACCACTCGAGCGCCAGCGTGCGTTCATCCATTCCCGCGTAAACCACCGCAGTTTGAAACGGCGAAACGTATTGCTGTTTCGAAAGCTCCTGGAGCCTGTCGATCACTTTTTCCGCTTCGGCTCGTTTACCTGCGCGCGCCTGCGCATGGCCCAGTGCGGTAAGCCCCGCGACGTTATCGGGCACATACTTTAATCCGGTTTTGAATTCGGCGATCGCCTCGTCGAGCTTCCCTTCTTCTGCGAGCACGAGGCCCAATTCATAATGAGCACGCAAGAAGCCTGGATCCATCTCTGCGAGTTTTAACGATTCCTTCCGTGCTTCGTCAAGACGGCCGGCATAATAAAGTCCGCGAATGTAGTCGCTGTGGATCGTAAGCGAAAACGGTTCAAGTTCGTGGGCCGTCTTTGCTGCGACCACTGCTTCATCCAGACGGCCCACTGCGGCAAGATAACTCGCGAACCACTGGTGCGCGGTCGCATAGTTTGGATTGAGGGAGATCGCTTTCTTGAAATGTTGCTCTGCTTCAGCCCACTTCAGATTGTAACGATAACTAACAAACGCGAGCGATGTATGCGCTTCGGCTAGACTCTCATTGATCGACAACGCCTTCCGAGAAGCAGCTTCAGCTTTTGGAAACGACTCGTCAGCCGAGGCCACGTTGTATACGTTGAGCAGCAGATAACAGTCGGCGAGTCCGGCATAGGCAAGCGCGTAATCCTGGTCCCTCATGATTGCCTGGCCGAAATAGTCGATGCCGCTCTTCAAGCTTTCAACCGTCCGCTTGTTCCAGTTGTAACGGCCTTGCAAATAGAGACGATACGCTTCCGAGTCAGGCGAATAGTTTCTCGTCAACTGCGCGTGGTCCATGTTTTCCGTACGCGAGCGCAATCGTTGCGATACGTCGCGCGAAATCTGCTGCGGTAAGGCAACGACTTCTGAAACTTTGCGACCGTAACGTTCCCCCCAGATGTGACTGTCGTCGCGTACGTCGATCAACTCAACACTCACCGACAAATCGTCGCCAACCTGCGACACGCTGCCGGAGAGCAGAGCATGCACGCCAAGCTCGCGCCCGATCTTCTTCGGATCCGTCTCGCGGCCCTTGTAGTGAAAGACAGTGCTGCTTGATTTAACTTTCAGGTTTGGCACTCTCGATAGACTATCGATCAAGCTCTCGGTTATTCCGTCTGAAAGATATTCACTATTGGGATCGCTGTTCGTGAACGGCAGCACAGCCAGCGAATTGATACCCGAATCAGCTTCAGCGGCCCGGCGATTGGGTCGAAATGCAAGAAACGCGAGCGCGACGATCAACACCAATCCGAGCGCCGCAAGGATCTTGCGCGGCGTGGTCCAAAAGGCTGTTGGTTTAGGAGCCCAACGTGCTGCCGCTGCAAGCGGAGCGTCAGTCAACGTGTTGCCAAAACTCATGTCGACATCGATCTCGCGCAGTACCTCCTGAAGATCGCTGCGCATGTCTTCGATCTTCTGGTAACGATCCTCAGGAGCCTTCGCGAGTGCTTTATCCACGATCTCCTGAATGCGACGCAGCGCCGTCGAGTCGTCGCTTCTTGCGTCGACGATCGCCTTTGGCTGGTGATAGACCACAGCGTAGCGCACGTCCAACGCCGTCTTGCCGCGAAACGGCCACGTACCGACCAGCATTTCGTAAAGCAACACGCCGGTTGAAAAAATGTCCGCACGATGATCGGCTTTTAGCCCCTGCGCCTGCTCGGGCGCAGCATACGTAGACGTTCCGTAAGGCACTCCGACTTCAGTAAGTTGTGGATCACTCGAGCCTGTGTGCGGACCCTCGATCAACTTTGCGAGTCCAAAGTCGAGTACCTTCACTGTTCCGGAACGTGTAACCATCACGTTTCGCGCTTTGATATCGCGATGCGCGATGCCACGACTGTGAGCCGCGGCGAGCGCGTCAGTGACCTGAATCGCAATCGAAAGTGCCTGACGCAAATCGAGGGGTTGTCCGTTGACGAGCTGCCGCACATTGCGCCCTTCGACGTACTGCATCGCGATGAATTGAATATCGTCGACTTTATGCAGGCCGAAGATCGTGCAGATGTTTGGATGGTCTAAAGAAGACGCCAGCTTGGCTTCGCGTTCGAAGCGAGCGAGATTTGAAGCGCTGTCAGTGAGGTCAGGCGGCAGAACTTTGATCACTGCCGGGCGATCGAGCGACGTATCGATAACCTTGTAAACGGTGCCCTGGCCACCTTCGCCGATTTTTTCGACGACACGATAATGGAGGAGGAGTTGCCCGATCATAGAGACTTAGCCACAGATTACACGGATGAACACAGATTGAAAATGTAATCCGCGTTCATCCGTGTCCATCTGTGGCTAAAAAATTCTCAATTTCCCCACACTCTTACCCAGTCAACCTGCATCTGCTGCGGAAACACGGTGCTTCCGTCGGGACTTCCGACAAAGTTTCCGCCTACAGCGACGTTGAGAATGATAAAGAATGGGCCCTGAAACTCGGATGTACTGTTTATTCCGCCCGAGATGTTTGCCTCAGCATACTGGATCCGATCGACGTACCACTTGATCGAAGTTCCGGTTCGCGAAATCGCGTACGTATGGAATCCGGCCGAGAGCGAGTTGGACGAATTGAAAATTCCTCCAAACGAGACGTGGTTGCCACCTGGATCGGCCCAGTGAATGGTGCCGAAGTTTCGGAACGGATTCTGGCCTTGGATCTCCATGATGTCGATCTCTCCGCACGAGGGCCAACCAACCGTACTAATGCTGTTGCCGAGCATCCAGAAAGCCGGCCAGACTCCCTGACCTTGAGGCGCGTCGATGCGAGCCTCGACCCACGTGTTGATGCCAAACGATTGTTTCCCTTGCGTCTTCATGCGCGCCGAAGTGAATGCGCTTCCGCCTAAATTCTCGCGCCGTGCTTCGACGACGAGCATTCCATTTGAGATCCGTGCGTTCTCTGATCTGCTGGTGTAGTTCTGAAGTTCGTTGTTGCCCCAGCCGCCTGCGCCGAGATCGAATCCCCAGTTCGCTGAATTGATCGACGATCCATTGAACTCATCAGACCAAACCAGGTTGGAAAATCCAGGAGGCGCTCCGGGTGGTGGCTGTGTGCCGACTGCGCCCCACGTAAACTGTTCCCACGTTCCTGCGGCTTGCCTATCGCTCACAAGCGGAGCAAAAGAAGCGCGAGCGAGATCGGCCGAAACAAACCGATTGGTCACTCTTCCTCTGAGGGTGAAAGCACCACCCGCAATATCGGTCCAGGTAAACTGTTCCCACGTTCCGATGCTTCCGCGATCGGCGACGAGTGGAGCGAAAGTTCCACGAGCTTGATCCGCTGAGACGAACAAACCCGTTCCAATTGCTCTGAAAGCAATAAAGCCGCTGCCGGCATCAACCACCTGAAACTGCTCCCACGCGTCAACAGATGATCGATCTGCAACCAACGGCGCCCACGTGCCGCGGTTCTGATCTGCCGATACAAATAGACCGGTTGCAGACGCGCGTATCCAGATAGTCTGGCCCACAGGCGCGGCCGCTTTCACAGTCGTTGTCAATAACACTAAGGTCAACAGTAGAAGTAAGGTCCTTGCAGCCATGATATTTCTCCTAAGTTTTGGGTGCTGGTGTTGTGGGGGAAAAACAAACTTGGGAGGCTAATCTGGGCTCTGATCCGTGTTATCCGCGGCTAAAAAACTGGTAGCCAACCAGTCTTTGTGAGGGGTCGATCACTGATCGCTTCAAGAACAGCATACTTTGCGAGCAGGCGTGTTGAATCTAATGTTGGCAAGGCGGAATTTTCCGGCGAGACAATCAAAGGGATCTCTGTGCAACCGAGAATTACACATTGAGCTCCCCGCAACTTCAGATCCTCAATTGCCCGTAAGAAGTAATCAGTCGTGCTTGAATTGAAAACTCCCATACATAGCTCATCAAAGATCGCTGCATTTAGTCGCTCCCTCGTCGGTTCGTCAGGAACCAGGAGTTCGCAGTCACGTTTTTCCAAGGCTGATCTATAGACCGGACCAGTCATGGTCCAACGAGTGCCTAGCAATCCGATCTGCTTCCAACCCTGCTTACTAATTTCGCTGCAAACTACTTCCGCGATGTGCAAACCCGGTAATGGCAGATCACCAGCAATCTTCTCGAGCACGATGTGGGCTGTATTGTCAGGACAGACGTAAAAGTCAGCACCGGCAGCAGCAACCTTCTGCACGCCTTCAGCTAAAAATCTTCCAACCGCCGAGTGATCATTTGCCTCCCAACCGGGCAGACTCAACGCCATCGGCACCGCGCTCATAACGATGTTCGGATACATGTGTGGGCCAAGCTGCGCCGATCCTTCGTGACACGCGGTTAAGAAACAAAGTGCCGCGCCTTCGGCACTATGCGCAACGATTCCGATAGTTTTCATCTTGTTCAAATACTACTCCGCTAAAACGCTGTTTCAAAGGCGGCTTTGTCCAAGTGCGGGTTTAAATTTTGAGACCAAGCCTCAAAGGACCTAGAATGCGCGTAGACGCGTCTCGAAAAAATGAAATTGCCGACGTTACTAACCAGAGTTCTTCCAACACTCAACCGCGCACAACAGTGCCCCGCGTGTGGACAGGCATTCGCGTGTGAAATCAACCTGAACGGTTGTTGGTGCAGCGAAGTCAAACTCAGCGCAGAAACATTGCAAAAATTGCGAAGCAAATACAACGGCTGTCTTTGTCGCTCGTGTTTGGAAAGCGCCGAAGCGAGTGAATCAGGAGCGTCGTCGCAATGAAGCGCGTTTGGCTGGTCAGTGGCGCGGTGTTCATCGCGCTTATCGCGATTGCCTGGTTTGTGGTGGACCACCCCTGGGCCTGGGGCACTACGGCTCCTCTTGCGCCGGAATCCGAGGCCGGACCATCAACCAACCTGACGGGACTCGAAATCACTTACATCGCCAACGAAGGCGTGCTCATTTCGTCGGCCGACAAACAAGTGCTGATTGACGGCCTCCATCGTGAGTACGAGCGCGATTACGCTTTTTTGCCGCCTCCTCAACGTGAAAAGATCGAAACCGCTAAGCCACCATTTGACCAGATCGATCTGATCCTCGTCTCACACAAGCATCTGGATCATTTTCACCCCGAATCGGTCGGGCTTCATTTACAGAACAATCCAAATGCGTTGCTGGTCTCGTCTCAACAGCTTGTGGAGGAGATCGAGAAGAACTTTAAGAACTATCAAGCGATCAAAGCACGTGTAACGGCCACAACGCCCCCGTGGAAAGAGCGAGTCGCAATGAAGATGGCCGGCATTGATCTTGAGATCCTGAGTCTCCGGCATGGCACCGGCCGGCACGCCGCGATTCAAAATCTGGGACATGTAATAAAACTCGGCGGGAAGAAACTACTTCATGTTGGTGACGCCGACACAGCCGTCGAGAATTTCGAAAAGTTCAATCTCGACGAAGAAGGCATCGACATCGCATTCATTCCCATCTGGTACCTCCTCTATAACGACGGCCAGACGATCGTCAGAGAACACATCAAACCTAAACAGATCATCGCAGTCCACATCTCACCTGCGGAAGCTGAGGAAGCCAACAACCGAATCAAGCAATCATTTCCGAATGCTATCGCTTTTACGACGCTGTTGGAGAAGAGGAGTTTCTGAAAGCGCCGAAGGCGCTGAATATGACAGCCAGGGGCAAGCGCGAAGCGAAGCGGAGCGCGTCGCCCCTGGTATAAAGAATTAAATTGGCGCCGAGCCCTGAAAGGGCGTCATACGGCGGCGTCTATTTCGGCCCTTCAGGCCTCGGCGTCGCTTTTGGGGATTTAACCAGGGGCGACGCGCTCGCTTCGCTTCGCGCTTGCCCCTGGCTATCATATTTCGCGCCTTCGGCGCTTGATTCGCAGAAACTTTGGCGCTTTGATTCGCAGCAAATTCGGCGCTTGATTCGCAGAAACTTTGGCGCTTTGATTCGCAGAAAATAGTGTCGCTGAGGTAAGCAGTGAAGATTGTTTCCGCACTTTTCATCATAATGCTACTCGCAACGCCGCGTTGGACCACGCAAACTAGCGGTGTCACGGCGCGACTGCGTGGTGTTAGTGCTGTGAGTGAGCGGGTGGCGTGGGTGAGTGGTTCGGGATCGACTGTGCTGAGGACGACTGATGGTGGTCAGACGTGGCAGAAACTCACAGTCACCGATGAGACACTCGACTTCCGTGACGTCGATGCGATCGATGCTCAAACCGCATACATACTCAGTATCGGCAACGGGGCCGCTTCACGAATTTACAAAACGACCGACGCAGGCAAGACGTGGAAACTGCAATTCAAGAACAACGACGAGAAAGCATTCCTCGATGCAATGTCGTTCTGGAACGCAAATCACGGCATCGCATTTGGCGATTCAGTCGATAAACAATTCTACATATTGACTACGGCTGACGGCGGAAACACCTGGTCGCGCGTTCCACCTGAGAATCTGCCACCGGCACAGGAAAACGAAGGAGCGTTTGCCGCGAGCGGCACCAACATCGCGCTCTTCGGCAAATCGCACGCCTGGATCGGTACAGGCGCCGCGGCTAAATCGCGCGTCCTGCGCACTTCAGACGGCGGCCGCACATGGCAAGTTGCAGACACTCCACTCGCCTCAGGACAATCATCCGGAATCTTTTCGATTGCCTTCCGCGATGCGAAGCACGGCGTCGTTGCAGGCGGCGATTACAGAAAGGAATCAGAGGCAGTCGACAACCTGGCAATGACCAGCGATGGTGGAATCACGTGGACACTCGTCAAAGGCTTGTCAGGCTTTCGCTCAGTTGTAGCTTATGTTCCGGGAAGTAAGAAACTGATCGCCATCGGTCCTTCCGGCGGCGACTATTCAACAGACGACGGCCGCACCTGGACCACCATCAACGGCCCCGGTTTTGACACGTTCAGCTTCGTACGCGGTAAACAAACTGGCTGGGGAGCAGGCGCCAAAGGCACAATCGGCAAGCTGACATTCACAGACTGAATCCGCGTTACCGGGCTTCCTGACTTTTCGCCACGACCTTCACATACTTCTTAATCGCGTCGTCGAGATTTCCTGCTCGCATCCAACTAAAGCCCGTAGTCTGATAACGCACGATCCCTTCGTGATCGATAATGATGTAGGTGGGAAACGCGCGTATGTTGAATGCGTTCTGGATCTTTCGATCCTTGTCGCGGTATTGAGGCCACGTCATCCGGTTCTTTTCAGTGAACACGCGCCATGTCTGGTCGTCACCATCGGAGCTGATTCCGATCAACACAAACTGCGGTTCCTTGGAATATTTTTTATTCAGGTTGCGGAGTTCGGGGACCGACTCGACACACGGAGGACACCACGTGCCCCAGAAATCCAGGACCACTACTTTACCCTTCAGATCGTCAAGCGAGATGTACTCGCCCTGGAGCGAAGTGAACGAAAAATCGGGAGCATAGTTCTCACGAGCGCGACGCGGATTCTCCGCGAGCTTCCGTGCCATGTCACTGAAGCCGCCTCTTGGTACCAACTTGAGATATTCCTTCATCACCACAACGCCTTCGTCGTCTCGATTCAACTGCATCAGAACGACAGCGAGGTTGTAATGAAGTATCGGCGACGCACCCGGAATAGCTAAGCCCTGGCGAAATACAACTTCCGCAGCCGCCAGCTTCTTTTGGTCCTTCCTGTCCGCGGACGCCTGCAGTGCGAGGCCCTTGTTGTTGTAAGCCTTCAGCAGCAACTGGTTGTCGCCGCCGGCGAATTCAAACACCTTGTCCGCGGCGTCGATCACATTCTTGTAAGCTTCCAACATCAGGTATGTTTCCGACATCCAGCTATAGCACTCAGCACACTTCTTATCGCGCATCTCATTGGCGCGCTTAAAACTTTTCAGTGCGTCGTCATACTTCCGCTGCCGAAAGAGGCGCCTGCCCTCGTCGAGCTCGTCCTCAAACGTCGGATCCTGGGCCGACGTGCGCGGCGAGTCGAGCAGCGCGAGCGAAATCACGGCAGTAAGTAAAACGAGGAATAGTGTGAGACGACCAGTTCGGGTAGTCAGCATGGTCCGGTCCTCCAGGTGACGCGCATCATAGCACCAGTTTTCGGTCCGCGTAATCTACAAAACGGGGTAAGCTGTAGCCATGACAGAAAATAATCAAGCCTGCCCGTGTGGTTCCGGCTCTAACTTTGCCGATTGTTGCGAGCCAATCATCAACGGCACGCGCGAGAGCCAAACAGCCGAGGAGTTGATGCGTGCACGCTACTCGGCTTTTGTGACGCGCGCGATCGACTTCATCGTTGCCTCGACTCATTCGCGCACGCGCAAAGAGATTGATCTCGACTTCGTACGCGAGTGGTCGGAAACATCGACGTGGCGTGGACTCGAGATCCTCGAGACCAAGGTCGTTAATGAAAACAAGGCGTTCGTGTCGTTTGAGGCTCGGTTTGCGCAGAAGGGCGAGGATCAAACGCACCGCGAGAAGAGTGTGTTTGAACGTGAAAACGGGCAATGGCGATTTGTGACCGGTGACGAGTTGAAGAATCCGACCGTAAAGTATGAGACACCTAAGCCGGGCCGCAATTATCCTTGCCCGTGCGGGTCTGGGAAGAAATATAAGAAGTGCCACGGCAATTGAGCGCCTCCTTGGAGTGCGCCAACTTGTTGGCGCTTTAGCATTTTTACCAAAGCGGTGACAAGTCACCGCACTCCAAGGAGGGGCGCTTGACAGGAAGTCGTATGATCGTAGTACCCCAGACAGACAATTAGATCAGGAGATACAAATGAAGTACGCAATTGCAAGAGAGATTAATAATGAAGGAGACGTGCTCGATGCGTATTCGCGTGCGGTTATTGAAGCCGCGGAAAGAGTAAGTCCTTCGGTCGTTTATATTCAGGTAACAGCACGGTCAAATCCCCGGCGCCAGGGCCGTCCGGATTCGAACGAAGTAACAGGCAGTGGATCGGGTTTCGTCTTCACACCGGATGGTTTCATTCTCACTAACAGCCACGTCGTACACGGCGCGTCGAAGATCGACGTCACGCTGATGGATGGTCGACGGTTCCAGGCGCAGTTGATTGGCGACGATCCGGATACTGACCTCGCCGTCATTCGCATCACGGCGCCCAACCTCGTGCCGGCTCAACTCGGCGACTCGCAATCGATTCGCGTCGGCCAACTGGTAATCGCGATTGGAAATCCGTACGGCTTTCAGTACTCGGTGACCGCCGGTGTCGTCAGCGCGTTGGGGCGTTCGCTGCGAGCACAGTCGGGACGGCTGATGGATGGCGTGATTCAAACAGACGCCGCGTTGAATCCGGGAAACTCAGGTGGTCCACTCGTCAACTCTCGCGGCGAAGTGATCGGCGTCAACACTGCCACGATTCTTCCGGCGCAGGGGATCTGTTTTGCGACGTCGATTGATACCGCAAAGTTTGTGGCGGGACGACTGATCCGCGATGGGAAGATCAGTCGCAGTTACATTGGAGTGGCCGGGCAGAACGTGCCGATTCCACGTCGCATTGTTCGGTTCTATCAATTGCCGGTCGAGACGGGAGTGCTGATCGTCTCTTTTGAAACGAATGGCGAGACGAGTGCCGCGCGCGAAGCCGGGTTGCTTGCGGGTGATCTGGTTGTTGAGTTCGACGGACAGCCGATTCGCGGTATTGACGATCTACACAAGCTACTGACTGACGAACGTATCGGAAAGACAACACCCGTGACAGTCATTCGCGGTGTGCAGAAGTTGACGTTCGATGTCGTCCCGAAAGAAGCGAAGCGCGAATAGTTGAACTTGGTATTTTGTACTTGGTGCTTTGTTACAAAAAGCAAAGTACCAAGTACAAAGATCTAATTTCTGAATTCCTGACTCACCATCAATCCACGCATCCCCCCATCCATCACACCAATCCCAACGCGCCCAAATTCGCGACGCAGAATATTTGCACGATGTCCGGGAGAGTTCATCAGGCCCGTGTGTGCGATTTGAAGGGTTGGTGCGAGCGCGAGGTTCTCGCCCGCTGTGATGAAGCGAACGTTCGCTTGACTCATGCGATCGAATGGTGACAGTCCATCGGGAGTGTCGTGCGCGAAGTAGCCACGCGCAAACATGTCCGCCGAATGCTTTCGCGCAACTTCCGTTAACTCAGGATCAGGTTGCAGCGGAGGTAATCCCGCAGTCTGTCGCTCCTGATTGACGAGGTCCAACATCTGTTTTTCGAGATCCGGCCGTGGTTTCGTGTTTTCAACTTTGAACGGGAGCGTGACGCGTTCATCCGAATCAGGACGAATCGTCAACAGATTCATCGTGCGGGCAATCGCGTCACCAAAGACTGGCCGTAGTTGCCCCTCGAGTTGCTCGGCGTAAACTCCCAGGCGATTTACGAGCGCGCTGTTGCGCGTGCGTTCACTCAATCCTTCACTCAAAGGGATTGCGAGGAGCAGCGCCGAGAGGATCGCGACGACAATCATTCCATTTACAAAACCCGGGATGAGGCCAAAGAGTTGGTTGACGCGCCGTTCGTGAATGTCCTCCGGTAAATGTTTCAGAAGCAAGTAGCCGATGATCTGAACGCCGACTCCCACGATTAACGCGACCAGAATAAAGGCGACCGGCTGGTCCCAAACCTCAGACCATAGATCAATCCGCGGTCCAAGCCACTGTGCGACAGGCTGGTAATAACGCAATCCCGCAAGCACGCTCAGCACCCAACCTGCAAGATCAAGCACGCCATGAACAAAGCCACGCCGGTACCCGTTGAGCACGCTCAACAGGATCACGATCACTAGCAGGATATCTATCGGATTAATAGCCACGTCTATACGGGATTATAGTCTACAGATCACAGCAATTGCTTCCCGTGAAGAAAACGTAATCCATCGTCTTGCAAGTGGGTCCAAAACTTCGCAGTTCAAAATCGGCAACGGCATTGAGTTTTTGGACTCGATCGCTGGATGCCGTCTTCTCATCAATCACCGATCACTCAATTTTTTCTTACTCAAAACTCTTCACCTCCGATTGGAACAATATCTGCATCTTCACAAAGCCAGGTTCTCTCCCCAATTAATGTCGATCAACGTTACGAAAAGCTAACGATCGATCCAACAATCCGTTGAGAAAACTCAACAACTGAAAGCCCGACCCGAGAGTAAGGAATCAGGGAGATTTGTATTATGAGCAAACTTAGAATTGGAAGTTTTTCTCTAGCTTCGTTGCTAGTGATAGCGCTGTTCGCTGTGACCAGTTTTGCTCAGGCAGGCGGCACGACTGTTCGCGGCACAGTGAAAGATCCCCAGGACAATCTAGTGAGCGGTGCAACTGTCACGCTCACGGATCCCGCACGCAACTTTACCCGTACACAACAAACAAACCAGGATGGCGCTTACGTCTTCAATTCGATCCCGCCCGGCACATACCGGCTCGACGTGTCCGCACCCGGTTTCAAAACAGCATCCGCTTCAGGTCTCGTCGCACTCGTCGACACACCGACAGTCAGAGACGTGCAACTGGAAATCGGTGCTGTTTCTGAAACAGTCGACGTCACCTCAACCGCTGAGGCTGCAATCAACACGAGCGATGCGACCATTGGTAATTCATTCGAACGCAAGCGCATCGTTGAATTGCCACTGAACGCCAATAACGTTGTTGGCCTGCTGTCGCTGCAACCCGGCGTCAGTCGCGCTGGCTTTGTGAATGGCGGCCGTGCCGACCAATCCAACATCACGCTTGACGGCGTAGACGTGAACGAGCAGCAGGACGGCCTCGACGTGATTACTGACGAGGCATTCGCGAGCGTGTTGAGAGTGACGCGCGACTCGTTGCAGGAGTTTCGCGTGACGACAACAAATCCGAACGCCGAACAGGGCCGTTCATCCGGCGCGCAGGTTTCACTCGTGACCCGCTCCGGATCGAATCAGTGGCACGGCTCGCTGTTTGAAACACACCGCAACACCGTTACGACTGCGAACGACTTCTTCAATAACGCCGCCGGCGTCGAACGTCCGCAATTGTTGAGAAACATCTTCGGTGGTTCGGTTGGTGGGCCAATCAAGAAAGATCGCGCTTTCTTTTTCTTCAACTACGAGGGCTTTCGCGAAGCGACTGCAACGTCGGTCGTGCGCGAAGTTCCACTTCCGACATTGGGCCAGGGCCTCGTTCGCTATCGCACTCACAGTGGCGACAGCGATCCCGGTTGTCCGGCAGGCACTCCGAGCGGTGTGAACTGTCTCACATCCGCTGAAATCCAGACGGCATATCAAACGTTCAATGATGATGATGTCGGTCCTGGTATTAACCCACAAGCACTCGCTGTGCTGGCCGCAGCGGCTCAACGTTACCCGGCCAACGACACAACCGTCGGCGATGGACTGAACACGGGCGGCTTCCGCTTCAATGCGCGCACGCCGACAGAGTTGAACACGTACATCGGTCGCCTCGACTTCAATCTCACGAACAGCCAGACATTATTCGTTCGTGGCAATTATCAGAACGACCTGGTCACGCGTGCTGTTTACTTCTCTTCAGACTGCAGCACCGCGGGCGACAACATTCAGTGCTTCCCCGACACTCCGCCACTCACCACCTGGAACCATCCGAAAGGACTCGCGATGGGTCACATCTGGACGGTGAACAGCGCCATCGTCAACCGTTTCAACTACGGTTTTACTCGCTCAGCATTCACGCAAAACGGTGATTCGGAAGAGAACCGCGTTAACTTCCGTTTCATCTTTTCGCCGGCATCTTTCCAGCGCACGCTGCGTCGTACCACGCCGGTTCATAATTTTGTGGACGACGTTTCCTGGGTGCGCGGGAATCACACGTTTGGATTCGGCGCCAACGTTCGTCTGATACGCAACAACCGCAATTCGCTCGGCGCATCATTCGACCAGGCGATTATCAATCCATCGTTCTACAACGCATCGGGCGAAGTGCTTACCGATCCGTTCGACGACTTCGAGAGTCAAACCGATCTTCGCGACGCCCTCGCGTCAGTGATTGGCCGGTACTCGCAATACAACGCCAACCTCGTTTACGACGCCAGCGGGCAACTGCAACCCGTGGGCACTGCAACCGAGCGTTCATTCGCCACTGAAGAATACGAAGGCTACTTTCAGGATTCGTGGCGCATGCGTCCGAATTTCACTCTGAACTACGGCATCCGCTGGTCTACTTCAACACCGGTTTATGAACGAAACGGCATTCAGGTCGTGCCAAACGTGAACTTGACTGAATACTTCAACCAGCGAGTCGCGAGTTCAAATGCCGGTGTTCCTTTCACCGATCCAATCTCGTTCATTCTCGGCGGCAAAGCCAACAATGGACCGGGTTATTACAAACAGGATTGGAACAACTGGGCACCGTCAGTTGCGTTCGCATGGTCACCTGACTTTGGTGATAACACCTTTGGCAGGATCTTCGGACGCAGCGGCAAGAGTGTAATTCGTGGCGGTTTTCGCATGACGTACGATCGTATTGGCAGCGCTCTTGCGGTCAACTTCGATCTCAACAACCTTGCGGGCTTCACTTCCGCCCGTAACATCAACGCAAATACGTACGATGTGGTTAAAGACGCACTCGGCCCGGAATTTGGCGGCTTTAATCCGAACGTTCGCGCGCTCGAGTTCCCAAGTGCCACTGGTCCAATCCCGGCGTCGTTGGCGTTCCCGTTGACGGTTCCGGCAGATGAAGAGCAACGCATTGAGACGTCGTTGGACCAGGGTATAACCACGCCCTACAACTACAGCTTCAACTTCTCCTATGGCCGTGAAATCGGTAAAGGACTGTCGTTTGAGGCGAGTTATGTAGGACGCTTCGCGCGCAAGCTGCTCGCGGGGCGCGACATCATGCAGCTCAATAACATCAGGGATCCACAGTCGGGGATGACGTTCTATCAGGCAATGAACATGCTGATAGATTTCCGGAATGAAGGACGGCTGCCCAACTCGATTCCCGATATCGCGTTCTTCAACAACCTCTTTCCGCACATGACTGACTGGTGGGGTGATCCGAGTCTCACCAACACGCAGGCCGCTTACGCGTTCATCGCGCCCGAAGATGCTCCTTTTAATGGCGGTGCCGTGTCGGATTGGACGTTCCTGCAGTTGCTCTGGGACGACAGTCCTGACTGCACGACCTGTCCCGAAGGTGGTGGTCCAGCGAAGTTCAACAACATGTTCTATCAACCACAGTTTGGAGCGCTCGCAGCGTTCGGGACTCTCGCGCGATCGAACTACAACTCGTTGCAACTCAGCCTGCGTCAGCGGCTGCGTGAAGACGTGACGTTTGACTTCAACTACACCTACGGCCATTCGCTCGACAGCGTTTCCGGACTGCAGAACTCCACCAGCTACGGCACCGCGTTCATCGTCAACGCGCTGGACCCGGATCAAAACTACTCCAGCTCGGATTTCGACGCCCGTCACATCATCAATGCGAACTGGGTGGTCGGACTTCCGTTTGGCCGTGGCAAGCGTTACCTGACTAACTCCAACAGCCTGGTAGACAAAGTGCTGGGTGGTTGGACCACGACGGGAATCTTCCGTTGGAATAGTGGACTCGCGATCCAGACGCCGTTTGACTGCTGTGTTTGGGCCACGAACTGGAACCTGCAGTCTAACGGCACTCGAGTTCAGCCCATTCAATCCAGTTCCGACGGGAAATGGATTTGAAGGAAAGCCAAATATCTTTACTGACAGGCTTGCTGCTTACCGTAGCTTCCGATCGGCTCGACCGGGTGAAGTGGGCGACAGAAATGTTCTCCGTGCTCCCGGCTACATTGCTCTGGACATGGGACTCTACAAGTCGTTCAGGATGCCTTGGGAAGGCCACTCGCTACAGTTCCGTTGGGAGGTGTTCAACGTCACCAACACGCAGCGTTTTGATGGTCTAACCATCGCTGACCTGAGTCTGGGCTCCGATCCCTATCTCGGTGGCGACCCGAGCCAGGAATTTGGCAAATTCACCTCAACCCAAACCCCTCTGAATGAAACCAAAGCCGGCCGCGTAATGCAGTTCGCGCTGCGGTATACGTTCTGAGGGAAACAAAATCCATCCACAGATTACACAGATCTGTGAAACAGTAACGCCGCTTCGTAAGTTAAGACGAAGCGGCGTTGTTGTAAGCTGCGAGCGTAGCGCCGAAGGCGCGAAATATGATAGCCAGGGGCAAGCGGCGAAGCAAAGCGAGGCGCGTCGCCCCTGGTTAAAACTAAGAAAGCGAGTGAGCACTGAAAGTGCGAAATACGATCGTTTCGTTATTCCGCTCTTTCAGAGCTCACTGCGATTTCTTTACATTATCCAGGGGCGACGCGCCTCGCTTCGCTTCGGCGCTTGCCCCTGGCTATCATATTCCGCGCCTTTGGCGCTTGCGCACCTTGTTTCGCGGGTTTTTCTAAGCCTCAAAGATTCCAGGTTACACGGATTGCATAATCTGTGTAATCTGCGAAAATCTGTGGCCGATGCTTCAGTTCCTGAACATCTCCAACATAGCTCTAATCGATGATATGCAGGTTGAGTTTGAGAGTGGGCTCAATCTGTTGACGGGGGAGACTGGATCCGGGAAGTCGATTATTGTCGATGCGCTGGGTGTGCTGATCGGTGGAAGGTTCACGAGTGAGCTACTGAAATCAGGCGCCGAACGCGGATCGATTGAAGGGCTTTTTTCAGTTACTCCGAATCCGGAGCTCGGATTGCTGCTTGAGAACGCGGGGCTTGAATCAACTAACGGAGCTGATAATTCGGCGCGAGATCGCTTCAACCGGACGAAACAAGATCTTCATCAACAACCAACTGGCCACGCAGTCGTTGTTGCGTGATCTACGCCCCTATCTCGTCGACATTCACGGGCAGGGCGATCAGCAGACGCTGTTCAATCCGGAGACGCATCTTGAAATACTCGACGCTTTCGCAGGCAATGGCGCGTTGCGCGGCGAAGTCGCTGAAGCGTACCAGCGATGGAATGCAGTGCGGCGAGAACTTGAGTCTTTGCGTCATGACGAAGCCGAGAAGTTTCAACTTGTCGATACATTGAAGTTTCAGATCGGTGAGCTTGAACGGGCACAGTTGTCGCCGGGCGAAGATGAGAAATTGGAAGAAGAGCGCCGCCGGCTGGCTGAATGTTGAAAAGCTGACGACGCTTTGCCAGTCGAGTTACAGCCGCATCTATGAGGATGATGACGCGGCAGTGACGCGAGTGCGGCATACGTTGAAAGACGTCGAAGAGCTCGCTGAATACGATTCAAGCTTCCGCGATTATCTGGAAGGATTGGAGAGCGCGCGCGCTGTGTTAGAGGATCTTTCGTTCTCGCTGCGCGATTTCGCCGATCGACTGAGTTCTCGCCGTCGCGTCTGGCTGAGATTGAAGATCGCCTCGCGGAGATTTCGCGGCTCAAGCGTAAATACGGCGGATCGATCGCAGCTTCACTCGAACACCTGGCGCGTTCAGAAGATCGTC
>CAWBPY010000003.1:0-91115 GCA_963790745.1 uncultured Acidobacteriota bacterium | reverse complement strand
ACGGTCGTTACGCCGCCAATCGTCGTCGTCGCGGCCATAACCACCACCATATCCAAAACCGTAGACGCTGCTGATGAAGCGAAGCTCTTGTTGGATCTGCGACCACCCTTCTGAGGTTCGGCCGTCGAATCCACGTCGTGCGAAACGGTTAAGGTTATCAGCTTCCTGCAACACTCTGCGAGCTTCGTTGGAGCTACGATTCAAATCGCGTCCATTGCCAACTCGCGATTTCAGATCGCCAACGGCATCGCGAAACTGGTGGATTTGATTGTTGATATTGTCTTCACGGGTGAGCCATTGGCGCGGCTTCGATCAAGCGCCCGATCCATGTCGCGTTCGAAGTCTTTTGCTAAACGATCCAGCCGGTGCACGGAATCGCGGAGTGCGCGATCGTCGTAGCGTCCGTTGCCGCGATTATCTGGATAACGATCGGGATACCGATCCTGGGGATAGCGTCCTCCCCACTGGGCAGCCGCTGCGACCGGCAGGCAAAGAGCCAATATGGCCGCAGCGAACAATGAAAACTTCAGTGTGTGTCGGTTCGTCATTTTGTTGTACATCTCCTCAGTATTTCCTCGGGCCGACTCCATCGCGTGTACCCGATGTCGTTGCCGCCTGTTTGGCAAGTGTCGTGCCTGTTTAAAAAAGGGCGTATTTTGGAGGGGAAGTCGTTGATCGAGCGCGAAAAGGTGCAGCGCGTAACGGAAAACGTTGTGCGTCCAACCTAGGGCGGCGATTTCACGCAGAGACGCAAAAGAGCAAAGTCGCAGTTCTTTGCTGCTTTGCGTCTCTGCGTGAAACGGTTCAACGTGCCTTGTGTTGATCGAGGAGGATTTTGAGATGGCGCCGCATGTCGGCTTCGTGAAGGGTGTGTTTTGTCGCAGATGATTTCCACGCCGGCGCACCGATGTGGGACTTTGTTAACAACAACTCCTCGCTCGCGTTGCGAATTCTGAGGTGACGAATACTTGCGCACGCGAGGCCACCACCACGCATGATGCCATCCCCCGGCGTCCTCGGCCATCCCGCTTCAACGTATAGCGTGCGGACTCCATTCATGAGCGTGAGCTGGTGTCCGACCATAGTCGAATTACCCGTGCGAAATCGATGTCCCTCCTGAGTCGCAATGCGGATACTGGCGCCGGCGCGATTCGCATCGCCGGCCAGCGATGTGAACCCGGCAATCAGCCAATCGACTCCCGCCTTACGCAGCAGGTCGTTTGAATTTCTCAGCGTAAGGTAGTCAGCAATGTCTTTGCGTCCGGTGAGCCGCGCCTGGCGTTCCGCCTCGAACAATGCCGCTGCCCACGCTTCATCAAGTTCGCTCATATTCGCCCGGCGATGGTATCATGAGCCCCGAATTGTCCCCCCACATCCCAGATACGGAACCTATCGTAATGAGCCCATCATATCGAGTTATAAAACGCCTTTTGACCGTGATCCCCGCGGTTGGGCTGTTTCTTCTGCTGCACGCAAACCCGTTCGCTCAGTCAACCAAACTCCCGGCGCCGACGGGTCATATAAATGATTTCGCCGGAGTTATTGACAGCGAAACCAAGGGACGCCTCGAAACTCTCCTGCAACGATGAAGGAGAAAAGCAATTTCGAGCTTTACGTGGCCACGGTCGATACCACTGGCACGCAGGAGATTTCAGCGTTCTCCAATCAGCTTGCGCGTGACTGGAATATCGGCACACAAACTTCGAAAAGCAAGAGTCTGTTGCTTGTCGTTTCAGCAGCATCGAAGACGTCGTTCACACGATTCAGCCGTGCAGCTCAACTGGCGCTGCCTGATGGCGTGCTGGGTGAAATGACTTATCGAATGCAAACGCCTTTGAGCGAAGGTCGTTTCACAGAAGCAGTGAATAGCGGTTTATACGTCTTTGCTAACGCAGTCGCTGAAAAGATTGGTATCAAGGTTTCCGATCTCGAGCCATCAGTAGCCGCAAACACTTCAGAAGTCGCATCTGATTCAGCGCAACCGGTTCTCGTAAGCGCGAAGGATGTTCAGAAGACTCGTCCGCGCGTCGTGAGTGATGCTCCCAAAGCAACAGCGCAGGCAACTCCTCCGGCTGATCCACCGCCGGCAGAGCCGACCCCGACAGAAACACCAACGACCGAACCATCACCAACAGAGTCGCCAAAAACGGAACCAACGTCTGAACCAAAATCCGAGCCAACGCCGACCGAGTCACCGAAGACCGAAGCTGTTGTTGAGCCAAAGATCGAGAAGTCAAGCACAACGCGTGTAAAGCCGGCCACGGCAACATCCAAGACCAAAACTCCAGTCGTAAAGAAAACACCCGAACAGATTAAGGAAGAAGAGCTCGACGAGATCGATGAAGTCGAACTCACACTAACAAAGCCGCTGCCCGAACGTGCCGTCTTGTTGAAAAAGTTTCTCGACGCGTATCCCACTTCCAAAGCAAGACCGAGGGCCATCGAACTTCTTATCAGCACACACGCTGCACTCGGTGATCAGAAGTTGAAAAATGGCGACACTATAGGCGGCATCGAACAATTACTGCGCGCGATTGACGAAGCCGACGTGTCTATCTCCGACAAACTGTTTTCCGGAGTCATCGCACAAATTCCGACGAACCTGTATCTGCGTGGTGAGCGAGACGCTGCACTCAAGGCTGCTCAGAACGTCGAAAACAAGTTTGGATCTAATCCGAAACGTTTGCTCGAAGTGGCAGGCTTCTATCTCGGAATCGAACGGTCGAGTGAAACCGTTCGCATCGGCGAGGCCGTAGTCAAGCTTGCTCCCGATCTTGCCGAGGCGCACCGCATACTCGCAATCGGACTCCATCTTTCATTGCGACTTGACGAAGCGGCGACGGAATACAAAAAGGCACTCGAACTCGATCCTAAGTTGAAGGTTGCGCGTGGCAGTCTCGCGGATCTTTACCGCGCCTCCGGCAAAGCCGAAGACGCGCTCGCACTCTACGACGAACAACTTGCTGCCGATCCAAAAGACAGAGCTGCTCGCGCCGGCAAAGTGATCTCGTTATTGGAACTATCGCGAACAGACGAAGCCAACAGCGCTCTCGAAGCCGCATTCGCTGAGGATCAACGCAACCTTCCGTTACTCGCCGGCACGGCCTACTGGTATGCGGCACATGAAAACTACCCGAAGGCTTTCGAACTGGCGCGCAGGGCGATTGCGATCGAGCCGCGTTACACGTGGGCACAGGTCGCACTGAGTCGTGCCTACCTTGGGCTGGGGAGTCCTTTGGATGCTGAGCGCGCGATCCGTTTCGCACGCCGGTACGGAAAGTTTCCGACGCTTAGCTACGAACTCGCGAACGTTTTAGCGTCGATGGGACTTTACGATGAGGCTGTCGAGGCTCTGAATGAATCGTTCACGATAAAAGACGATCAAATTCAGGCTTACCTCGCGGGAACTGTACGGGCGAGAGAATCAGGATTCATCGAATTGCTTGGACCAGAGAGACGCGCCAGTATTTACCAATCAACTTCCGCCGACAACGCAGCGAATGCTAAACGCCTGAAGGCACTGCTTGCTTTCAGCACCGCACTGACGCCGGGCGATAAAGAGAAGGTCAACGAGTCCGCAGCGGTTGAAGCCGCGAAAGAGTTTGCCTCAGGGTCTGACAGCATGCTTACTTTCCGACAGATTTACGCAGCCAATCGTCTGCTGCGAAATGGAATCGGAGCAACAACAGCACTGGAGTTTATCGCCGAAGCACGTAAGGCTTCGGATGCAGCACTAAAAGTTCCAGTGCTGACGCTGGCGGTCCAGGCTGAAGAATATCGAGACATGCGTGCGAGTGCGATCTCATCCGGCAACGTTCCGGATGTGGCGCCGGCGCCGGCCGAAGTGCTCGCGAGAATTTTCAAGGGACGATTGGAAGATCTTGAGGGCTGGGCGCTCTTCAACCAGGAAAAGTATCCGGAAGCGATCACACAACTAAAACAAGCTACGGAGACTTTGCCTTCTCATACACCGGCCTGGCGCAATGCACTCTGGCATCTCGGAGTCGCACTGGAACAATCGGGACAGAAGGAACAGGCGCTCGACGCTTACATCAAGAGCTATAGCGGTGAGCGAGTCGAGTCGGTTCGACGTTCGGTCATCGAGAAACTGTACAAACAGATCAATGGCTCGCTCGATGGACTCGATAGACGTATTGGAATGACAGTTCTGGGAGAGCCTGCGGCAACTACAACGCCTGAGGCGACATCGACAACTACGCCGCAACCGGCAACCACGCCAGAAGCGACTCCTGCGGAAACGCCAAAGTCAGAGACGCCAGATCCGAAGCCATCACCCGCGCCTCCTCCTTCTGAATCGTCTCAGCCTACGACTGAGGAATCGTTGAAGAATGCCGCATCACGTTTGCGTTCAAGCATCAAGATTACCGGACGCATTGTTGATTCGAATCAGGTTGGGATGGCGAATGTGACGGTCGTCTTGATTAGTCCTTCGGGAACGGTGCTGGCATCGACGACCGATAACGACGGAAACTACTCTTTCAAAGTCGCGCCGTCACAAAAAACGTATCGTATCCTTCCATCAAAAGAAGGCTTCACGTTCACACCGATGGACCGAACACTCCCTACGTTGTTTGAGGATTTGAGGGCGATCGACTTCGTCGGATCCAAGCAATAGTTAGCCACGGATTTACACAGAAAAACACGGATCAGAAACAAAATTTCTGATCCGTGTTATCCGTGTTTATCTGTGGCTTATTTGTTATTGTTCTCTGATCCGGGTGTCAGAGGTTTTCCTTCGGCGTCAAACAGGTCAACTTTCCCATACTTCGTCAGGACTTCGCGTGCCTTCGAAGCATCACCCACTGCGACGACCTGCAAGCGGCTCAAATCCAAATACTTCTGCGCAGCTTTCTGAACATCGGCAGCAGTGATGGCCGAAACTTTCTGCGGATAGGTGTCCCAGTAGTCCGCAGGCAGGTTGTAGAGCTTCTGCGTGATGATGTTCTGCAACAGAGTTCCGGGTTGTTCGAGTGAAAGCGCAAAGCTGCCGACGATGGCTCGCTTGGCATTGTCTAATTCCTCCGCCGGCACAACTTCGTTCCGCAGGCGATTGAGTTCATACATGAACTCTTTCATCGCACCTTCGGTGACGTCAGTCCTGACTTCCGAACTGGCACCCCAGGTACCACGATACTTCGAGCTGCTGAAGTTGCTGTACGCACCGTAGGTGTAGCCTTTGTCCTCTCGCAGATTCAGGAAAAGTCTTCCTGATGGACCACCACCGAATACACGATCAGCCAACAGCACAGCAAAGTAATCCGGACTCGTTCGCTCGATACCAAGCGTGCCGAGCTGCAATACCGTCTGGACCGAGCCTGGTCGATCGATCAGGTAAATGCGCGACTCTGCCTGCTGCGGCGTTTGTGGAATGGTGAAACCCGGAACCTCCCCCTTCTGCCAGTCGCCGAACACCTTCTCGAGCTTCGGCAGGATGTCCTTCATCGTGACGTCGCCGACGACCGCGAGAATGGCATTGTTAGGACGATAGTAAGTCGAGTGGAAGTCAGCGAGGTCTTTGCTCGTCAGCTTCTTGATCGAGTCTGCCGGTGGCGCTACTAACGACGCCGGGTGGGCGGTACCATAAATCGCACGCTGGAACTGCTCCGCTGCGAGAAACTGCGGAATCGATCGTTGCAGCTGAAGTTGGGCGAGAGTACGTGTTTTGTATCTATCGACTTCGGCTTGCGGGAAAGTTGGATTGCGAATGACGTCCGAAAACAAGTCCAGTGTCTGGTCCATGTTCTCAACCAGGCCACTCGTGCTGACTACACTCGTCAACGACGAGAGTCCGGAGGTTGCCGTCAGCGTGGCGCCGATCGCATCGACCTGCTCCGCAATGTCTTTGCTCGAGCGTTTCGCTGTGCCTTCACGCAACAACGTTGCTGTGAAATTCGAGAGACCGCGATAGTCCGCCTTGTCTGCCAGGCCGCCACTCAACACGACGAGTTGCATGTTGAAGGTCGGCACTTTGTGCATCGGAAGCACAACGACCTGCAAACCATTTTTGAGTGTCGCTTCCTCGGCGCGAGGAAGTTTCACTTTCAGCACTTCTTTGTTAACGGGCGCCTTGCCTTTGATCACTGCGCCTTTGGTGGTTTGACCGCCCTGACCAGCTGCGGCGGTCCCTTGGGCTGATCCCTGACCGAGGGCCAGAGACGACACGAGCATTATCAGGATCAGCGCGACTGCTGCATTACTTCTGTTCTTTATGATTCTCATCTGCTTAACTCCTTTACTGTCCTGATGCGCCTGTTGCGGGCTTGGCCTTCGCCTTCGGCATCGTGATTACAACGGTGCGGTTGGTGTCGACCAGATACTTGTTGGCCACACGCTGCACGTCTTCTTTGGTCACCGCGGCGACTTTATCGAGCCGGTTGTTAATCAAGCCAGGCTCGTTGTAATAGACAGTGTACTGGCCCAAAGTGATCGCCCGGGTAAGTGCGCTTTGCAGGCCGTTGATCAGATTTCGTCGAGTGGTGTTCTTTGCTTTCTGAAGTTCCCAGTCAGCAATCGGTTCCTTCTTCATACGATCGATCTCAGCGTAGATAGCGGCTTCGATGTCTTCGGTCTTAACGTTTGGTCGGAGAGTAGCGTTGGAGTAGAGGGCGCCGACGCCACGCTTCTCATCCATAAATCCACCGACACCAGTAACCATCTCTTTCTCTTTGACGAGCTTCTGGTAAAGGCGCGAGCTCTGGCCGCTCTGCAACACAGCCGACAACACCTGCAAGGCGTAAAAATCAGCAGTGTTGCCCGGCACGGCCTTGAAAGCGAGATCAACGCGTGGCGCGCGTGCCAGCATGTCGTCAACACTCGCGCGACGTTCCGCTTTCTGTTGTGGCTCAGTCATATCGACTGTCGGCGGATCGGGCTGACGGGGAATGCTCTCGAAGTTGCTGCGAATCTTCGCAAGGGCATCGGCAGTTTTGAAGTCGCCGACCAGAACAAGCACCGCGTTGTTTGGTGCGTAATACATCTTGAAAAACTCGGCAACGTCTTCGACAGTCGCCGCATTCAGATCCTCCATCGAGCCGATTACTGAATGCTTGTAAGCGAAGTTGTCGTAGAGCAGTTCCTGCTGCAACTCGCCGCTCTTGCCATATGGTTGGTTATCAAGGCCGAGCCGCCGCTCTTCCTGAACCGCGTTGCGTTGGTTGTCGAGGTTCTCTTTCGTGATCGCCAGGCTCTTCATACGATCGGCTTCGAGGAACAGACCGAGGTCGAGCTGGTTCGCCGGCAGAATCTCGAAATAGTTGGTGCGGTCTTCGTTGGTGGTACCATTCATGTTGCCACCGTTGTTGAAGACCAGCATGAAGTGTTCACCAGATCCAACATTCTCGGAGCCTTTGAACATCATGTGTTCAAAGAGATGCGCAAAACCGGTGCGACCCTGACGTTCGTTGCGCGAACCGACGTTGTAAGTGATGGAAACGGCCACTACGGGTGCGGAATGATCTTCAACGGTGATCACGCGCAGACCGTTCTTTAAAGTGGTCTCTTTGAAATCGACTCGCACATTGCGAGGACCCTGTGCCTGGGCTGAAAGAACTGCCAACGCGCAGACAAAGAGTGGGGACAAAAACTTAGAGACGCGTCTCATTGAATCAAACTCCTTTTAGATGTGGATGATGTCTCGGTCGAAGGTTTTTCGGACTACAACTACCGCGTAAGCAGGACTGTATTCGCTGTCTAGTGCAGAGTCAAGCGAGCGCGCAGTGCTTTGCTCCGGAGGAGCAAAATGTTTTCTTTGCTCCGGAGGAGCAGGAGGTTTATAGCCCGCTAAATCTAATTCTACTTCGCTCCGTTAGGAGCGATATGTGATTCGAATCCCAAAACACATCGCGCTCCTCTGGAGCGCATAACCTTTGTTTTGGAACAGGCTATAAACATAATGCTCCTCCGGAGCATGGGCTTCTGCTCCTCTGGAGCGCCGGAAATTGACTTGTGCTAATGCTATAAACATTCCGCTCCTCCGGAGCAGTTTAATACGGTTTGCGGCCAACCGCTCGTGGCTTCTTACCATCCTAAGTCCTCGACTGTATAATCGTCGCAACAGAATGCCATGAAAAGTATAAAGCTCATTTTCCCCGGTGTTGTGGCGGCTTTTGCCGTACTGACGCTGGCCCTCTCTGTAAGGTCGCAGCAGCCGGCGCCTCAGCAAGCCGCCAGTCGTTATGACATCACGCACTACCGGATCGAAGCCCAAATTATTCCCGATCAGCACGTGCTTCGGGCGGGTGCGGACGTAACTTTTGTGCCGCTGGATGCGACGCGTTCGGTCGTTTTCGAACTTAATGGCTCGCTGAAAGTCACTAACATCGAGAAGGATGGTAAGGAACTAACCGGATTCGTTCAGGACGCCGTCGGAGTCGGCTCGCTGGGTCCGAGCGTGCGCGTTGACCTGGGCCAGGTGGTTCCGGCAAATCAACCTGTCACGCTGCGCGTTCGCTGGGAAGGCGCTCTCCTTTCGCCGGAAGGCGGTCCGCTCGCGACCAAGCGACTCGCCTACGTCGGTACTGAAGGCTCATACCTGATGTATGCCTCGCGCTGGTTTCCCTTTCACGATTACGCCGCTGACCGTGCAACTTCCGACATTACATTTATCGTTCCTTCGGGCTTGCAGGTTGCGGGCACTAGCGACGATCCAGTAGTGGCACAGCCCGCTCCGAAAGAGGGTGCAGTTCGTTATCGTTTCGTTCATCGCCAGCCCGTATTGATCGGTAACTTCGCTGCCGGACTCTATATCAACAAGAACCTGCGTTACGCGAATTACGATCTCCAGTTGTATGCGTTGCCGGGCAGTGAAAAACGGCTCGAGGCGTTTGCCGAGCTGACTGGTCGCGTGCTTGAGTTTTATACAAAGAAATACGGCGCTCCGCTTTTCGGAAACCGTTTGGTCGTGGTCCAAATTGACGACGAGAGTCTTGACGCCTATTCCGGTCCGGGAATCGTTTACCTGTCGAGCAAGATGTTCGACACTTCGAGGCCCGTGCCGGAAGAGAAGATTGAGCGAGAGCTTGCTTACCAGTGGTGGGGCCAGAGCGTCGGTCTGAAGTCATTTGATGATGCGTGGCTTTCACAAGGACTTGCAGAGTGGAGCGCCTTCGCATTTCGCGAGAGCACGTTGACTGCCGGCGGTCTCGACGCCGCTCAGCGCGAACAACAGGAACGCGCACTCACGTTTGAACAAACTGCGTCGATCGCTCGTGCACCAAGTGCCCTCGACGATCAGTCGGCAGCTTATCAATCGATCGTCTTTTACAAAGGCTCAATGGTCTTTCGCATGTTGCGCGAGACGATTGGGAAAGAAAACTTCGATCGTCTGCTGTCCACTTACCTGCAAACCTACAAAGGGAAGAACGCTTCCATCGACGATTTTGAAAAACTCGCGGCCAAGATCTCGCAGGACAACCTCCGTTACTTCTTTGCCCAGTGGGTTGAAGGAACGGGCGTTCCGGAGTTTACCGTCGACTATCAAATCATTCGCACACGTTCCGGTAAGTTTCGCACGCGCGGTACAGTGAAACAGAATCTCGAAACGCTGCGCATGCCGGTCGAGTTGTTGTTACGCGCTGAAGGTGACAATCAACAGAAAACAGTTCGGATTGAAGGCCGTAGTGAAGATTTTGACTTCGAATCGAATGGACAGCCGGTTGAAGTGGTCGTTGATCCGAACAACAAGATACTGCGAATGTCGGACGATTTGCGTGTTTCGATCATTGCGCGACGCGGCATCGAGCAGATGAAGGAAGGCATTTACGCTGAGGCGCAGCAGCAGTTTGAGGCGGCGCTCAAGCTCGATCGATCCAACTCGTGGGTTTACTACAATCTCGGGTTGCTGTTTCTCGAACAGCGTAACTGGCAACAGGCACTCGACAACCTTGAAGCTTCGCTCATTGGAAACCTGAAGCCGTCGTGGATCGAAGTGTGGGCCCACATTAAACGCGGCAACGCTTACGACGCGAAGGGTGAACGCACTCGTGCAGTAGCGGAATACCAGAAGGCGGTGCACTCAGGAATTGATTACGACAACGCGCAGGCAGTCGCGAAGAAGTACCTGGCAACGCCGTACGATCCAAAGGCTGACCAAACGGCCGCAGTCTCACCGGGAAACTGATCCGCGTTCATCCGCGGCTACAATTGAGATCTTGTGCTTCTCGGCGGCACGGATCATGTCGTCGCGGTCGAACATGAGGGTCTTTCCGGCAGTGATGGAGAGACAGGTCGCACCGGCTTCTACCATCGCTTCAATCGTGGGCACACCAACCACCGGCACATCAAACCGCATATCCTGATTTGGCTTCGCCACTTTAACAACAGTCAGCCGGCCCTTTACCAACTTTCCTGCACGCCGGATCGTCTCGTCGGTGCCTTCCATCGCCTCGATCGCCACGCACGCCTTGCCACGAACCACGATCGTCTGGCCCAGGTCGAGTCGGGCAATCTCGCGCGCGATCTCCAAACCATATTCAATATCTTCGCGTTCCTGTTTCGAAGGCTCACGACGTGTGAGCGTGCCGCTCTGCGGTAATGAGTCCTGCAGGAAGCACGTCGAATCAACCAGCTCGATTCCCTCGCTTTGTAACTCCGAGGCGATCGCGCCAATCAGTGAATCAGTGTTTCGTCGGGGTAGTTTCAAAAGCACTTTCAGCATCCGTGCATCCGGAACTGCGCGACTGAAGATCTGAACATGCTTTACTTGTCCGGCCATGATGGCCTTCTCGACGCCCTCTTCCTTGAAGAAACGAATCATCCGCCCAAGCTGACCAATGCCGACCCACCTGACGCGTTCTGCACGTTGGTCCATCTCCGGATCTGTCTCTTCACGGATCGCCGCAACAACGAGGGGAACACCCGATTGGCGGGCGCCTTCCACAACCATGAAGGGAAACCTGCCGTTGCCCGCAATCAAACCGAATTTCATTTGGTGACGCCGCGATTGGAGCTCTCGATGAAACGCAAAAGGTCTGAGACTTCAGCAGAGTCTTTGATCTCTTCCTTAATGCGCTCGACTGCCTGAGTGGTGTTCAGTTTAGCGGAAAGCAGCAGGTGAAAAGCGTGATGTAAAGCATCGATGGCCGCACGTGAATAATTGCGGCGTTTCATTCCGGTGATATTCAGTCCGTAACACTTCGCATGATTGCCGACGGTGAGAGCAAAAGGAAGTGCATCTTTGACGACCACCGAGTAACCACCAATGTAGGCTTCTTTGCCGACGCGACAGAATTGGTGCACACCAGAATACGCACCGATGTTCGCCCGGTCCTCGATCACGACGTGTCCGGCAAGCGTGGCTGCGTTTGCCATAATGACGCCATCGCCGATCAGGCAATCGTGTGCGATGTGTGCCTGGGCCATGATCAGGCAATCATCGCCGATCCTCGTGAGCATGCCGCCGCCGGCAGTGCCTCTGTGAATGGTCACGAATTCGCGTATCTTGTTGCGCTCGCCGATGCGCGTTTCGGAAGGTTCGCCTTTGTACTTCAGATCCTGTGAGGCAAGGCCGATTGAGACGAAGGGAAACACCTGGGTGGCGTCGCCGATTGATGTGCGACCATCGATGACGCAGTGAGATTCAAGTCTGACGCCGTCGCCAAGCTCAACCTCATCGCCGACGATGCAATATGGTCCAATGAAGCAGTCGTACCCAATTCGGGCGCCGGGTCTCACAACCGCAGTGGGATGAATCGTAGTCGGGTGAGTGGCAGCGGACATAGAAAGATTAGGTCGAGATAGGTCCAACAGGACCTATGTCGCATCTCCGGGTTCTCTCGGGGCGACGACACTCATAATCTCGGCGTCGGCGGCGATTTGGCCGTCCACTTTGGCTTCACCGCGCATGCGCTGCACGCGCGAACCGATGCGCAACGCCGTAACCTCGAGAATCAAAGTGTCACCAGGAACAACTGGGCGACGAAAACGCGCTTCCTTGATGCCGGTGAACAAAACCAGTTTCTGATCCCGATCTTCGATCTCGCGTAACGCCAGCACCGCGCCGACCTGCGCCAGGGCCTCGACGACAAGCACGCCCGGCATCACCGGAGCGCCGGGAAAGTGGCCCTGAAAAAACGACTCGTTAATACTTACCTGCTTTATTCCTACGATTCGTTCACGAGGGACGAGCTCCACGATGCGATCGACGAGGAGAAAAGGATAGCGGTGCGGCAGAAGCTTTTGAATTGCCAGTGAATCGAGGACTGTTTCCATTTGTACTTAAGCCACAAAAAAGCACAAAAAGCACAAAAGTTTGGTTCGTGCTATTTGTGCTTATTTTGGGCTCTACTTTGGTGGCGTAGTTGTTGTCGACGCTGCGGTAACAGGATTCTTGCTGTTAAAATCTGCAATAAACGCGCGCGTGATATCGATCTTCTCGTCAGCGAAAAGCAAAGGCACTTGCGCGGCGTCGATGATCACGTTGATGCCACGCGCCTTCGCAAACGCTTCGAGGGCTTTGCCGATTTCGTCCTGCAACGGCGTAAAGAGTTCCTGCCGGCGACGATTGTAGGAGGCTTGTGCATCCTCGCCCCTGCGCTGAATATCCTTTTTCAACTGTTCCAACTGATCAATTTTCGCCTGCAGCGATCTTTGATCGATAGGAGTTCCCGCGGGGGCTTCGCGCAGCTTGTTGATCTCAGACTCGAGCGTCTGCGCTCTGGTCTGCAATTGAGTGAGCTCTTCTTTTACCTTCTGAAACTCGCCGTTCAGCTTGTTAACTGTGGTATTGAACTTGGCGATCCCCGTTTTATCACTCAGAAAGGCATCCGAGTTGATCACCGCCATCTTGCTCATCGGCAAGGCTACGGTAGCTGTGGGCGCTACAGGTGCGGGCGTCGGCGTCGGCTGAGCAGCAGGAGCTCCCGCCGGCCGTTGCTGTTGGGCGCTCACCGACATGGCGACGGCCACAACAATCAAGAGTGGAAACAGATAATGTCTAATCATGGTTTTAGCCGTCTAAAATAGGTCCTATAAGTTCATATAGGACCTATCCGACCTATAACCGGCTATGGCTGCGGCACTGACGCCGTTGCCGGGTTCTTACTGTTGAAATCGCTGATGAACGCTCGCGTGATATCGATGGCTTCGGCTGCGTAGACGACCGGCACCTGGCTACCATCAACAATCACAGTGATACCGCGCGCCTTTGCAAACGCTTCAAGCGCTTTCCCGATATCCTGCTGCAAGGGTCCGAAAATTTCCTGCCGGCGCTTGGTGTAAGCCGCTTCGGCATCCTCGCCTTTGCGTTTGAACTCGGTATTCAACTGAGTTAGCTGATCTCTCTTTTGGCGCAGAGCGTTTGGATCGGCGACCGCCTGAGTGTCTTCAATCTCTTTGGTTAGCGTTTGTATTCTGGTCTGCAAGCCTTGCAACTCGGCCTGGCGGGGCTGGAATTCTCGATTGAGAGTCCCGAGCAGACTATTGAATCGGGCAATACCTTGTTTCGGATCGAGGAAAGCGTCCGAATAGATCATTGCCATTTTGCTGTCCGGGACGGCCACGGTCTGTGGCGCCGTTGCCGGGGGAGCTGCGGGGGTCGCCGCTGGTTTGGTTTGTGCTGACACGCAAATTACAGTCGCCATCAGCATGGCAACCGCAGCGATAAAACGAGCTATCTTCATGACTTTCTTGTAGTACTCCTTACGTTGAGGGCGATTGGACAAAGCACTTAGTTGTTTGTCCAACCACCATTGGTTGGCTCAGGCGATCAGAAGGTGCGCCCGACACTAAAGCGAATGACTTTCTTTTTTTCGTTAAAGAAGAACGGAAACCCGTCAATGAATTGGTTTGGCCGGGCATTCGGATTATACGCAAAGATCAGTCGAAACGGTACATTGATGACGGGTACCTGGACTCTGACCTCCATACCCAAACTGGACCTGTAGTCGCCAATACTGTCAAACAAACTCTGAGACAACCGGACCACGCTGTTGGTCTGGGCCTCGCCACGCAGGAAGACGGGCTGGAATCCCGGCGGTAGGAAGGTGTTTGGGTCGATACCGTCCAACCTCTGCGCGTTATCGATTTCGGACTGGCTCACGATACGACCGTCGCGCGCTGCAAGAGCCCCACCTCCTGGCGGCCCACCCAGAAGCGGGTTATTGCAAAGAGCCAGATTGCTTAAACTGACCGACACTGGAACGGGGAATCTGGTACAGCTCAGAAAGCCCACCGTTCCCAGGAAGGGCTGGTCAGGGAGAAATTCGCTCGAGAACGACTGGTCGTTCTTGCTTCTAAGATTGAACGCCGTTCCGATGTCGGCAAAAGCCGCGAGACTGACAGTATCGCCAATGATCGGAATTCGGTACTCGAAGTTTCCGAGGATCTGCGTGTCGCCACCGACCGACGTAAACGACCGAGGCAAACCAGCAACGTTACTACCGCTGGCGCCAGTGAAAACTCCGATGTTCGCAGCAGAGTCCGGAATACCCTCAATCTTCTGAGGGTCACCAGCGGGGTTCGACGCGATTACAACACCCTGAGAAGTAATGAAGGTGTCAACAGGCGCAATTGGGCTGATCGAACGCACGTTGTAACCACGAATCGTGAATTCGTCGCCAAGGAAGAAGCGCTCGAAGATCGGGACGCCATCGACAAACGCCAGCGATTGGGCGTTTCTGACTTTTGAAGTCGTGGCAAAGCTACCAACTGTTCCCGTGATGATGCGGAAACCAAAGACCTCTGGATGTTCCGACTTCTTGCGACGCACCGGGAAAAACTGCGTGTACGAAAGCGTCGGTTGATAAGTACGTACGTCACCGCCCAAGCCCGCGAGTGCGAGCGCCACCGAAATTTCGCGACCCTTTGTCGGGTCGACGCTCGCATTTCTCGTGTCGTACGAGAAAGTCAACGTTCCGCGGCTGGTCAGAATGTTAGGCTGGTCGTAGACCACTGGAATGAACGCCGAGGGATTGTTCGGATCGACGTTAGATTCCGGATCCTTCACGCTCGAAAGCGATATCTGATAAGAAGCGCCGATGCGCGAAAACTGCGTAAACCGACGCTTACGATAAAACTCCGATAACGGCGCGCTGACGTAAATCGACCCGCCGTATGAATCCCTGGTGAAAAGATTCTCTTCGTTGATGTCGTTGAAATTGAACTGCGAACCCAGCAGGTCTTCCTGCGCGGAGATGTTCTGCGACAGGAACGTTCCTTCACCAAAGAACTTCTGCGAAAAAGCAAACACCGAGAAGCCGGCGCTGATTGGTCGATCCTTGATGTAAGGCTCAGTGAATGAAAACTGGAACGAACGCTGCCGGTTACCAGCCGCGAGGTTAAATGAAAGCACCTCACCGCGGCCGAGCAGGTTGTTAGTCGAGTATTCGAGACCGAAGAACGATCCGCCGATACCCGAGATACCACCGTTGAATGAGATCTGCTGGCGGCCGCGTTCACTTACCTTCAGCGAGAGATCAACAGTCGCTTCTTCATCGTTCGTGCGACGGTCGACGTCTTTGTCTTTATCGATCGGATTGAAGTAACCGCTCTGATTCAGTTTGGTAACTGAATACTCCCAATAGACGTCGTTGTAGATGTCGCCTTCGTTGATGAGCACTTCACGACGCAGCACGTTGTCGCGTGTAAACGTGTTGCCAACGAATTCAAGGCGTCGCAACGTAAACTGCTTGCCTTCTTCGATCGTGACGGTGAAGTCGACTATGCCTTCGTTTGGATTCGCCGGATTGTCTTTGAACGTTGGCACGGGTTCAGCGGTGTATTCGATAAATCCCTGTTGGCCGTAAAACTTCTTGAGGTTTTCAAACAGGCCCTTACTCACCTTTTCGCCGTCGGCGATGTCGCCTTTGTTAAGACCGATTACTGCTCGGATTTGCGCCTCGGAAAAGATGGAGTTTCCTTCGACCTTAAACTCTCCCAGACGGTAAACCTTGCCTTCGATGATCGGCACAGTCACTCGCAAACCTTCGTCAACTGAAGACAAGAACGGCAGCGGCAGAATCGGAAAACCCGTTCGGCGACGACCGACACTCTCAACGCGCGGCTCACCGTGTCGTGCCTGTAGATAACCCTTCGAACGCATGTAGTTATCAACCAGACGCATGTCGACGTCCAGTTTCTCGCGATCGAGGATGTCTGAACTCTTGAAGCGACTGATCAGACCAGCCTCTTTCACGTACTTCATCGCGCCGCGCAAAGCGCCGTCGCTGAAAACCGTGTTCCCTTCAAACTGGATATCAACCACGCGAACGCGGTCGCCTTCGTCAACGTTGAAAGTGATCGCGAGCGAAGTCGCTGAAACTTCTTCCGTGCGTTTCCTCGACGGTTGCGTTCGGGTGTCCACCCGCGGCGAGTAGTTCTTTGATAACTCGCATTGCGTTACGGACTTTCACCGGGTCGTAAATGCTTTCTTTTGACACACCGACGCGTCGCTCACGAAAAGCCTTCAGAATGTCAGACTCGGCCACGCTACTGAGACCTTCAAACGTCAAGTCACGAATGATCGGCAGCTCTTTGACTTCGAAGATGATGTTCACGCCGCCGCGCGGACCGGTTTCAGTCAGAACACGTGTGGCCGTCTTGTCGAAAAATGTCAGCGACAGGAGTGTCTGGTAGTCGCGCTGGACTTGATCAACGTTGTAAGGATCACCGGGTCGGGTCTGGATGTAGTAAAGAATATCGTCCTTACGCAGACGACGATTACCGATGATGTCAACGCTTTCGACGATTCGTTGTGGTTGAGTTTGCTGAGCTAAAACGCGTCCCGGACTTACGAAGGTTGCGGAGATAGCAGTTACGAGGCTCAAAAAGAAGAGCCAAAACACGCGATATGAGTGCATAGGCACCAATTCCCTCAATAGTTCTTACCGGGCCTCAGAAACTTCGGGGAGCTTATGAGTGCTGAACTGGTTACGAAGACAGCCCTTTGATTCACTGTCAGAATTGCCAGTTGCCAGCTTTTGAGTAGCAAAGTGGCGCATTATAAGGCAAAAAAATCGAGAATGCTACAAGGGGGAGGACACAGAAATCGAGCCACAAAAAGACACACAAACACAAAACATTTATCGATGAATTTGTGTCTATGTCCTTTTGCGGTCTAACTCAGTGAATCAGTAAAGCGTCGTCCGCGGCTTCCACGCCTTCAGGCCGGAAATCTAATTCCTGGCCGTTCAGAAAAACTTCAACAATCGTCGCTCCTTCGAGCTGGCCCTGAATCAACGCCTCCGACAGCGGATCTTCCACGTATTTCTGCAAAGCACGCCGGATTGGTCTGGCGCCATAGAGACGGTCGGCGCATGTCTTATCGACAATCCAACGTTTCGCCTCATCCGTCAGCTTGATCTCAAAACCGTGGCGGCTCATCGTTTTGTTGATCTGATCGAGCTGCAACTGAACTACTTCGAGGAGCTCGTGGTCGAGCAACTGATCGAAAATAATGATCTCGTCGAGTCGATTAATGAACTCGGGATTGAAAGTCTGTCGCACTGACGACATCACCATCTCTTCCACCTTCTCGCGGCTGGCATCGGAGTTTGCCTGGAAGCCGAGTGTGCCCTTCTTCTGTATGAAGCGAGCGCCGATGTTTGAGGTCATGATGATGATCGCGTTCTTGAAGTCGACCGTGTTGCCAAGCGCATCCGTCAGGATACCGTCTTCAAACACTTGCAGCAGGATGTTGAAGATATCCGGATGTGCCTTCTCGATTTCGTCAAACAGCAGAACCGAGTACGGCGAACGCTTGATACGTTCAGTTAACTGGCCGCCTTCTTCATGACCGACGTAGCCCGGCGGCGATCCGATCAACTTGGAGACGGAGTGCTTCTCCATGAACTCCGACATGTCAAAGCGGATGAGTGCGCGTTCACTGCTGAACAAAAACTGCGCGAGCGAACGAGCTACTTCAGTTTTTCCGACACCGGTTGGACCAAGAAACAGGAACGAACCAACAGGACGCAACGGATTCTTGAGTCCGGCACGCGAACGTCTGATCGCGCGTGCGAGCGCGGAGATCGCAGGCCGTTGAGAAATGACGCGTTTGTGAAGTTCTATTTCGATCCTCAAGAGCTTCTGCGTCTCTTCTTCTTTCAGCGAGTTAACGGGAATGCCGGTCCAGCGCGCGATCACGTCTTCAATATCGTCACGCGTCACTTCAGCAGAGACGAGTGCATCTTCCTGATGAGCACGCAAGCTTGAAGTATCGCCATACGATCGCGACCACTCATTCAACTCATTCCAGTCAGCCAGATTCCCTTGTTCGCGTCGCACACGGAGCTTCACACGCGCGCCTGCCTCGTCGATTACATCGATCGCTTTGTCAGGCAGGAAACGATCCGGAATGTAACGATGCGACTGGTAAACCGCGGCTTGCAGCGCCTCGTCGGTGTAACGAACCTGATGAAAACTCTCGTAACGTTCACGCACGCCATCGAGAATGCTCACCGCTTCAGCCTCAGACGGAGGCGGAACTTTCACGGCCTGGAAGCGACGTTCAAGTGAACGATCCTTCTCGATCGACTTGCGAAACTCCGATGGAGTTGTCGCGCCGATGCACTGAATCTCACCACGAGATAACGCCGGCTTCAGAATGTTTGCGGCGTCGAGCGAGCCTTCAGCCGAGCCTGCGCCAACGAGTGTGTGCAACTCATCGATGAAAACGATGTACTGCGGGTTCTCAACCAGCTCGCGCATGATCTGTTTCAGGCGCTCTTCAAACTGGCCGCGATACTTCGTACCCGCAACGATCAACGAGAGATCGAGTGAAAGTATTCGTTTGTGTTCGAGGAACGAAGGAACGTCGCCGCGAACGATTCGTTGTGCGAGTCCTTCGACGATTGCAGTCTTACCGACGCCCGGCTCACCGATAAGTACGGGATTGTTCTTCGTACGGCGGCAGAGGATCTGGACCACACGTTCGATCTCTGCTTCGCGACCAATCAGTGGATCGAGCTTGTCGTTGGCAGCGTCGTCGGTCAGGTCACGTGAAAACTCAACGAGATGTGGTGTGTCTTTTTTTTGAGAAGTCCTTGAGTCGGCTCCGGATTGGCGTGCGATCTCATCGCGAACCGCATTCAATCGCAAACCGCGCTCGTAAAGAATCTCGGCGGCCATCGAACGCTCTTCACGAAGCAGACCGAGCAGTAAATGTTCGGTGCCGATGTGGCGGTGTTGCAGCCGATCGCTTTCTTCGTGGGCGTAAGCGAGAACGTGTTTGGTTTCCGGCGCCAGGGGCAGTTCAACTGAGGTGGAAATCTTCTCGCGCAGGAGAGTTCGGCCCTCGATCTCCTTACGGATCGACTCAATAGAAACCTGTGCGCGAGGAAAAAAACGCCCCGTGAGAGTTTTATCTTCGCGCATCAGGCCCAGCAAAAGGTGCTCAGGCTCGATGGCCGGAGCTCCGAACTGTGACGCTTCGTAGCGCGCGAAGAAGATCACCCGGCGCGCTTTTTCAGTATAGCGTTCGAACATCTTGGTATCAGTAAAACGTCCTTATAATTACTTTGCCGGGAGACGATAGCGGCAAAACTTTGGCGCATTATAACCTAAAGTCGCAAAGAACGGTTTATTTCAGCGCCGGATCTGTGTCATGCGCGTAAATCTGTGGCTAAAAATGCAACCGGCCGGCTTCAAGCCTGACGGAGCGATCACATAACCGAGCTAAACTCGAGCTATGCGTTGCGATTAACGTAATTGCCGCGTTTTCATGTGCGTAGTCAATCAACGTCTGGCCTATCTGATCGCTTATGGCTTCATCAAGATTTCCGGTCGGTTCATCAGCCAACAACAATTTTGGTTCGGTAATCAAGGCTCTTGCGACCGCCACACGTTGCTGCTCCCCGCCGGAAAGATGAGAAATAGGATGATCTGCGCGGTCGGCCAGACCTGTTTCGTGCAGCAGTTCCAAAGCACGGTCAAACGCCTTGTTTCCTGCTCCAGCGGGCAATCAATAACGGCAGCGCCACATTTTCGACCGCTGAAAGATCCGGCAAAAGGTAGTGAAATTGGAAGACAAATCCGATCTTGTGACCTTTTACAGTTATGGTCCCGTGGTCGGGATCTTCGAGACCTCCAAGCAAATGAAGCAATGTCGATTTACCCGAGCCAGATGGTCCAGTGATCGCGATACTTTCCCCGCTGTTCGCGGCGAAGTCGACGCCGCGCAATACCTCGATGCGCTCGCCATTCGGCGCCACAAAACTCTTTCGCAGATCGACGACGTTGATCATGAATCGCGCAAAGCCTCGACCGGTCTCATGCGCGACGCCGCACGCGCAGGATAGATCGTCGCCAGCACGCTCAGCACAAAAGCAACCAGCGCCGCCAGAATCATTTCACTCGGTTTCGGGATCAGAGGCACATTGCTGATCGAGTAAACGTCAGCCGGCAGGCTCACGAGTTTGTAATGATTTCCAATCACGCACGCGATGAAACCGATTACGACTCCCGCCACAGCGCCGATCGCGCCAACAACTGCGCCTTCAATGATGAAGAGCAACATCACACCTGTGCGGGTGGCACCGAGTGCGTTGAGTATCGCAATGTCGCGTCGTCGTTCGACAACGACGAGAATAAGCATCGTCGTGATGTTGAGTGTTCCGATCGCGATGATGAGGCCAATGATGAAAAGGCCCATGCGGCGTTCGAGCGCGAGTGCGGCGAACAACGGCTGATTTGCCTGTTGCCAGTCAATAATGGTGTAACCGTTACCGACGGCTTTTGAAACTTCGGCGCTAACCTGCTTTACGTTGTCGATGTCTTTCACTTGCACGCCGATCACCGTTGCGGCGTGATTGGTTCCCGCGAATTTGCTCGCGGTATCCATGCCGACATAGATCCATGTTGAATCGTATTCGAAGAGTCCGGACCGAAACACACCAGCCACGTGCAAGCGATGCGATTTCGAATCACTCGCGGAGATGACGTCAAAATCATCACCGAGAGAAACTCCAATTCGTGTGGCGAGATCTGCACCTACGACAGCGTTCGGAAGGCTACCGGGGAACGTTGACGTCACTGGTTCAAATGAACCTTCGCGAATCCATTGGCGTGCGGTTAATTGCGCTGCCTCTTTATCAATGCCCCGGATGACCGCGTAACCTGAGCCTTTCGACCCGCGAGCGAGCGCACCGTCGTATGTTGTTGCCGACGCACTGACTATCCCTTCAACCTGCTTTACGCGATTCGCGAGCTCTGCATAATTCTCGATCGCACGCCCGTCGGTGCGCAGCACGCTGAGATGTGCTGTGCCCTGCAAAATCTTGTCGCGCATCTCATCTCGAAATCCGTTCGACAGTGCGAAAGCAATAATCAGGGCCGCCACACCCATGCAGATGCCGAGTATGGCAGCGATCGAAGTCGCACGCGCGAGTCGTCGTTTATGACGCGATCGTAGATATCGAAAGGCGAGAAAAACTTCGTACGGCATAAAGTTCTTTCACGCAGAGTCGCAACGAGCGCAAAGGAAACTCAAACTTCTTTGCGTCCTTTGCGGCTTTGCGTGAAATCTAAGGTTTACTAGGTGGACACTTCTTCGTATCTTCAGGCCTGTTCTCAGGCAACAACCGGCTCAGATTTGGATTGTCGCGCGCGCTCGGATCACCTTGCCAACTGATTTCGTAAATCGTCTCGTCAACACGCTTGAAACTGAAATGTTTTTCCAACTCTACGATCAGCGGTATCTCGTCGCGCTGCCAGCCACACGGTAGCCACCAGCGTGGGTCGGTATCGATAAACACGCGCCGCCGGTGATTCAGATGATTCTGAATAATCGAAAACAATTTATCGCCCGGCCATCCGCCGCCAGTGCCGATTGTCTTCCAGCGCCCGGAACCGATTGCTGCCCAGTAGTGCACCGCAATCGTTTGTCCTCCCGAAATCATGATTGCATCGAGCGGGACTTTTTCGAGCCGGTGCCTGTACTCCTTACTCATTGCCCGTCGCTGGATGAACTCATAACTCACTGGACGTGCGAGAAGGGCGAAGACAATTGCAAGGGCAGCGATCACCGATACGCACGCGATAAACGCGCGGCGTTCAGTCTTCATTGGCCGTTTCGCAATGCGAAGTAACCAGTAAGCACCTAACGGCACGATGCCGGGCAGGCCAGTCAGAAAGTAACGCCAGTTTACGGTCGTGCTGTAATTGAAAAACAGCAACACGTTCGCGAAGAACGCAACCAGCCACAACAACAACATCGGTGAGAGACGATGTTTGCGCCACTCGAGAATCGGTGCGAAAAAAATCGTCAGAAAGACAAGCGGAGCGCTGATGAAATAGAAGATGACGTACGGGCGAATGTTGCGCAGCGCAACCGGATGTCGCGCCGACTCGTCACGCATCGATTCGCGCCAGCCATGCCAAACCCAGCGATAGTTCTCATCCGTAATAAACCAGTAACCAAACCATCCGAGTGCCAGCAACGCAAAAACTGCGACCGAAGCAGCTACCCACAAAATCTCTCGACGTTGAAACTTCCATCCCAGAAGAAACGGCGCGAGGACGAGCCACGGCGCATAGAATCCGATCGTCTCGCGCAGGTTGACTCCGAGTCCCATCAATCCCGCGCCAACCAGCACCAGCCAAACCTTTCGCTGTTGCACGCCACGCAAATGAATGATGAGCGACGTTGCCAGGATCAATACCGACGGAACATCAGTCATCACCTGGCCGCCGTAAAGCACGAAGACCGGTGAGAAAACAATCAGCAGCGCGGCAGTCGTTGCAGTTTGTAGTGAGCCACTGATGTCACGCGCGAGAATCCAACACGCAATCACAGCAAACGGCGCCTGCGCGACGACCGCGTACTTGAAAATTAAATACGCCTTGTCAGGTTGAACGTTGAAGAGTGCGTGGCCGATCAGGAATAAGAAGTGATTGGTGAAGATGAAGAGATTGCGACCAAGCGCCATCGACGATGGATATCCATCCAGCGAGAGCATGGTGTAGTCCATGCCGTCCCAGTCGCCGATAAACGGATCGACAAAATACAGAACGAGTGCGAGGGCGATAACCGCGGGTGGCAGCCACCAGCGCCATGCACGCCAAAATAATGCCGCACCAGTCGGGGCAATGGCTTTGTCGACCGGAAGACTGTCAGACGTGTTTGTCGTCAGAGGTATTTGGGTCAACGAGTTGAGCTTCGACCGAAGCGTCCGGTCGCTTCACCATTTTTACGCGATTTCCCTGCGCATTGTACTCAACTTCGTCCATGATGTTGTAGATGAGGAGCACCCCTCGACCGGAAGTGCGAAACAGGTTGGCGGGATCACATGGATCCGGAATCTCGCGGACGTTGAAACCTTCGCCTTCGTCTTCGACAGTAAAACTCGCCTCTTTCGGCGACAACTCCGCAGTTATCTTCACTAGCTTTGTCAGATCGTTCTTGTTGCCGTGTTTGACCGCGTTAACAAACGCTTCATCAAGCGCGATAAAAAGATTTGATCTTTCGGGACGAATCAAACCGAGCTTCGCGACGCGTTCCTGAAGAAATTCCAAGACGCCATTCATCAGCGCCAGGTCGCTGGGAAGTTCAAACTCAATCTTCTCGTGAACGTGAGAAAAGCTGCCGTTGTCGTCGCAGGTACGGAGTTTATGCGAGAGGGTTTGTTCAACTATTTCGCGTAGCTCGTCACGGTTGTAAGGCAGTCGCAGATAGTTTGCGGCCCCCATTTTGAAAGCCTTGATAACGCCTGTGCCGTGCTCACCGAGAGGAGTCACAAGATGCTTGCGATGGAGTTCGCTGATGGGTTCTCCATTAACTTCGGCTTCGGAGAGGTCGCTGATGATGAGATCGAAGCTGTCGAGGTCGTCTCGACGAAGCGCCTTTTCCCGTTCGCCCGTCACGATCACATCGTGACCGAGTTGACCGAGAGCCTGTTCGAGTAGAACACGCAACTCATCGTTATTATCTACGATGAGAATCCGGCGTTTTTTCATCAAGCTCCAATCTACGAATGTTTGAGGAGAGATACCGCGCTTTTCTGTACGAAAACCTTGCGCCCCGCGTTCGAAATATATCACGTACCTGATTGAGGATTAAGCGGGATTTGCAGGATGCTCGTAATCCTGCTAATCATTTGAATCCTGAATTCAGTCCCCTAATGGCTAAACCGGGCAGACTACAAACATTTCTTGAGTACTCCGCGGCCAAGTCGGTGCTGACCGGGTTTGGTCTGTTGCCTGCACCCGCAGCGATGGCACTGGGGCGCGGTATGGGGAAAGTCGCCTATGCCATCGCAGGCGATCTCAGACGCACCGGCAAAACTAATCTTCGACTCGCTTTTCCTGAAAAGACTGAGGAAGAACGAGGCCGGCTGTTGCGGGAATGCTTCGACAATCTCGGGCGTTTGCTTGGGTTTTTTAGCCAGTTTTCGTCTCGGTCCCGCGACGAGCTCAAACAACTCATCGAAGTCGAGGGACTCGAAAATCTCGAAGCGGCCAAGGGTGTTCGTGGCAATCGTTTGATTCTCTTCACGGGTCATATCGGCGCGTGGGAATTAACCAGTTTTGGTCTCGCACTATTCGATCATCCCTTCACCTTTTTAGTGCGCAGGCTCGACAATCCGCGCATCGAGCAGCATGTGGATCGCATTCGCAAAAGGTTCGGCAACGAGACAATCGACAAGCTCTCCGCGGCGCGGTCGATGCTGAAAATACTTCGCTCTGGTGAGACTCCGCTCGGTCTTCTTACCGATCTGAACACACTCGACGACGAAGCGATTTTTATCGATTTTTTCGGAGTTCCGGCCGCGACTACGTTTGTCGTTGCCAAACTCGCGGTGCGAACAAACACTCCACTCGTTCCAGTGTTTGCGCCGTGGAGTGAGGAAAAAGGCAAGTATCTGCTGATTGTCGAACCGCCGATTCCGCCTGACAATACCGGAGATGAAGAGGCTGACGTGCGAGACTTGACGCTGAAACTGACGAAGCGTATCGAGGATCGGATCAGACAGTATCCTGGCCAATGGCTCTGGATTCACAAACGTTGGAAGACTCGTCCCCCAGGCGAACCGAAGATTTATTAGCCACAGATAATACGGATTGTTTCTGATCCGTGTTGATCCGTGAAAATCCGTGGCCCTATACTCATTAGCGATATGCACACGCGGGTCGCTCGGGCGTATGAATTCGCCGACCTCTCGGACTACTCCTTTGCAGAACGGTTAAAGATTCGCGCCGCGGACGCGGTGTTTTTTCTTCTCATCAACCTGATCGGACTGACTGCTCGTTTCGAAGTCATCGGTTGGGAGAACCACGAGAAAGCTCAGGAGAATGGCGGCCTGCCGATTTACGTCTTTTGGCATGACCGCATTTTTCTGACGACGTACTGGTGGCGCAAACGCCGGATTGTGGTCATGACTTCGAAAAGTTTTGACGGTGAGTACATCGCCCGATTTATTCAGCGTTTCGGTTACGGAGCAGTACGAGGTTCGAGCACGCGTGGCGCCGTTGGAGCCGTTGTTGAAATGGCCCGCTTGATGCGCGAGGGCTGTACGACCGCATTTACGATCGACGGTCCAAAAGGTCCGCGTTATGTCGCGAAGATGGGTGCGGTGCTGCTGGCGAAAAAGTCGGGCCATCCGATAATGCCCGTCACGATGTCGCTCGACCGTTACTGGACAACGCCGAGTTGGGACAAATTCCAGATCCCGAAGCCATTTACGCGCGCTCGCGTCTACGTGGCGCCGCCCATCTACGTTCCTCGGGACGCAAACGACGAGGTTTTGGCAGCGAAACGCGATGAATTGCAGCAAACTCTTGACGACTTGAATCATCAGAGCGAAGAGTGGCGCCAATCTCTCCGTCAAAAATCTGTGTAATCTGTGGATAAGGGGTATTGCTTAATGAAATCGATTATTGCTTCGATTCTTTGTTTTCTGGCTATCGGTCTTGCACAGGCCCAAAACCAGCTTAAACCGCCCACCGAACCGGTGATGGACCGTTTCCTTCGTTACGTGAAGATCGACACGCAGTCGCAGGAAGATCAAACGACCACACCCAGCACGCGGAAACAACTCAACCTCGCGAACCTTCTGGCCAAGGAGTTGTCGGCGCTCGGCGCAGAAAACGTACGCGTCAGTGAGTTTGGAATTGTCTATGCGACAGTGCCGGGAAATCTAGCCGATAACTCCAAAGTCCCCGTGGTCGGTTTCATCGCGCACATGGACACCTCGCCGGCAGTCTCTGGTGAAAACGTCAACGCGATCATTCATAAGAACTACCAGGGCGGCGACATCACTCTGCCGAAAGATCCGACGCAAGTGATCACAGTGGAGAAGAATCCGGTTTTAAAGACATTGATCGGCGACGACATCATCACTGCCGATGGCACCACGCTGCTCGGGTCCGACGATAAATCAGGCGTGGCGGAGATCATGACGATGATCGACATCCTGCGCCTGAACCCGCAGATCAAACACGGAACGATTGCAATCGCTTTTACTCCTGACGAAGAGGTCGGCACAGGCATTCAGAAGTTTGACGTGAAAGGCTTCGGCGCGAAAGTGGCTTACACCGTTGATGGTGGAGAGTTGGGAGAGATTAGCGAGGAGACGTGGAGTGCACGCACTGCGACAGTTACGTTTCAGGGCAAGAGCACGCATCCTGGGTCCGCCAAGGGAATCATGATCAATGCGATGTACGCGATCGGCGATTACCTCAATCGTTTTCCGCACGACATGTTGCCGGAGACGACGGCCGAACGCGTCGGTTTCGTTCATCCGTATGCAGGCGTGATCGATGTCGAGAGTTCGAACCTGAAGATTCTGCTGCGTGACTTTGATATTAGCGGTTTGGATGCGAAGGAGAAGTTGCTCCGCGACATGGTTGCGCAAACTGCGGCGAAGTATAAGGACGTGAAGATCACGATCGACGTCAAAGAAAACTATAAGAACATGAAGGAAGTGCTGAAGAACCATCCGGAGCTGACTGCGAACGCAATGGAAGCGGCAAAACGCGCTGGATTGAAGCCCTTCCTGAAACCGATTCGTGGTGGAACGGATGGAGCCCGTTTGACTTTCCAGGGACTGCCGACGCCAAATCTTTTTACTGGTGGTGGAAATTTTCACGGCAAGCTGGAATTTAACTCGCGACGAGGGCTGGAGAAATCGACCGAAACATTGGTCCATCTGGTCCAGGTCTTTGCTGAAAAGAGCTAGCCACCGATTACACAGATAGAAGACGGATTTTATGACTCATGCCGGCTATGTTGCGCTGATCGGTCGTCCCAATGCCGGTAAGTCAACTCTCCTCAATCAACTTGTTGGGCAGAAGATTGCGGCGGTTTCCGATAAGCCGCAGACCACCAGGTTCAGGATTCAGGGCATAATCACAAAACCTGAAGGTCAGGTGGTTTTCGTCGATACGCCCGGCGTTCACCAGCCCGGTTACGAACTGAATCGCCGCATGATGGCCGCCGTGCAGGAAGCACTTATGGGTGTTGACCTCGTGTGTCTGATTCGCGATGCGTCAGTTTCAACCGGCAATGGCGATCGCTTCGTGTTGGACCTCGTGAAGCGATCCGAAAAGCCGGCGCTGCTCTTGTTGAATAAGATCGATAAGCTAGAAGAGAAATCGGCGCTACTGCCCTTGATTGACTGGTATAGCAAGGAAAACGACTGGCGTGAGATAGTTCCGATCTCAGCACTAAAAAAAGATCAGATCGACGTGTTGGTTGATAGCTGTTTGCGTCATCTGCCCGAGGGCGAACCGATCTTCGCTGAAGACGAGTTGACGGACCAATCGCTGCGTGTGCTCGTTGCTGAGATCGTTCGAGAAAAAGTTTTACGTACGACTGGTGATGAGATTCCTTACGTTACCGCCGTTGTCACCGAACGCTTTGAAGAAGTTCGCGAAGACTTCGCCCGCATTCATTGCGTCATCGTGGTCGAGCGAGGTTCACAGAAGAAAATCATTATCGGCAAAGGCGCCAGCCGTCTGAAAGAAATCGGAATACGTGCACGCCAGGAGATCGAGAATCTGCTGGGCCACCGCTGTCACCTGGAACTGTTTGTGAAAGTGGAAGAAGATTGGCGCAACAAGGACCAACTGCTCGATGAGTATGGATTGAGTGGGAATTGAGCCAGCCAAAAGAAAAATCTGAGCAGTGGTACGCGCTCGATGTTGATCTCGAACCGGCGGCATGCGAGGCGGTTGAATATGCGTTGATGGAAGCAGGTGCGCTGGGAACTGAGACAGGCGACGAGTCAGATGGGCTAGTCCAGATCGCCGGGTATTTCGCAGATACGCCAGATCGCGAACGCGTTCGAAACGAACTGTTTGAAGCGCTACGCATTTACGAATTGCCATCTTCGTCAGTACGCGACATGAACGTGCGCGAGGTCGCGCAGCGAGATTGGCTCGAAGAGTGGAAACAGAATTGGCAGCCGGTCGAGATTGGTCGCTTCATCATTGCGCCGCCGTGGTCTGATCTTGGTGAGCTGCATGATCGTTTGATCATTCGCATTGAGCCGGGTATGGCTTTTGGCACCGGCACTCACGAAACCACTCGCCTTTGTCTCGATGCAATTCAGAAACATTTCGCGGGCGGAAGTTTTCTCGACGTCGGCACCGGCACGGGCATTCTTGCGATTGGGGCGGCGAAACTCTTTCCCGAAGCTCGTGTCGAAGCATGTGACACAGACGAAATGGCTGTTGCGATCGCGCGTGAGAATGCGGCGGCAAACGGTGTGTTGGAACAGATCGATTTCCGAGTCGGTTCAGTTGAAGAATCAACTGCGTCCGCGGATCTTGTTTGTGCAAATCTGACCGCCGATGTGATTACTCAAATCCTGCCGTTACTCGTCAGTTTAAGTTGTGGGAAGCTGATCCTCTCGGGAATACTCGAGACACAAGTCGAGATGGTCCAGGCCGGTCTTCACGACAACGGTATCGATGAGTTCGAGATCGAGCAGGATGGCGAGTGGGTTGCGCTGATAGTTTAATCCGATGACTCGTCGAAGATTTCATGCCCCGCCTGATTCCTTCAATGCCACAGAGCAAACTGTGACTCTCGGCACAGATGAAGCGCGTCACTTGCGCGACGTGTTGCGGCTGAAGACGGGTGATGAGGTTTACGTGTTCGACGGGCGTGGGCGTGAGTTTCGCTGCGTTGTTTCAACCAGCAAACGCGACGCTGCGGAGTTGCGAATCGAAGCCGAAGTTGAACCTGCAAAAACTGAATCACAGTTGCAGCTTAATTTGTGCATCGCGCTGCTGAAGGGCGAGAAGTTTGATCTCGTCGTGCAGAAAGCGACCGAGCTCGGCATTAAGAAAATCACTCCGCTTATCACGCGCTATGCCGACATTCATCTCCGCGACGCCGGTGATGCAACAAAGCGCGTCGCTCGGTGGCAGCGCATCGCCGTTGAGGCAGCTAAGCAGTCGGGAAGAGCTTTTGTGCCCGAAATCAGCCAGCCGCTCAGGTTCGAGGCGGCGTTGGATGTGGATGGATTGGGCGTGATGTTTTCGGAACGTGGCGGTGAAGCACTCGAAAACCTAAAGGGACAAGCTGCCATTAAGTCGCTAACCGCACTGGTTGGTTCTGAAGGCGGCTGGTCTGACGAAGAGATCGAAAGCGCCCGGGCACGGAATTTCCATGTAATCACCCTCGGCGGGCGTATCCTGCGCGCCGAAACCGCAGCGATTACGGTGACGGCGCTGCTGCAACATCTCTTTGGAGATCTGAGATGAAAGGAATTTCACGCAAAGCCGCAAAGACCGCAAAGTAAAAATTTGCTGTCTTTGCATCTCTGCGCCTTTGCGTGAGACCTGTCTTTGGTTCAAAATAGAGTCCTAATCGCCGGAACAAAGAACTCAAAGGGGTCGTTTGAATCGTCATTATGGCAATCAGCAAAGACAATGCAGTTGAGAACGCTCGAAACGACCTCGCCAAGCGCCTGAAAATCGACGCTGGCGACGTCAAACAGAAATCCGTCGAAGACGCAGACTTCCCCGATATGGCACTCGGCGCGGCAGAAGAAGACGAAATGAGCGGCCAGATGATCACGCGCGGCTGGCGCATCAAGCTCGAAGCGCAGGGGCAAACCTTCGAATACCGCGCGGACAAGAACCAGGTCAGAGCTTATAAATTTAACGGCAAGAATTATCGGATCTAAAATAGGTCCTATCCGACCTAAAGAGGTACCACCATGAACCGCAACAACATTTTCATCCACGTCGCGCTGGCGCTCGTCCTCATTCTGGTAGCCGCTTTCGCCGGCCAACTCAACCGCTGGCGGAAACAGTGGAAATCACACGCGCGGATCGTGCCCGTCGAAGAGAAGAAGAAAGCATTGAGCGCCGAAGATATCTCGCTCGGCGAGACGCGCAGCCTCGGTGCGCCGGAAATCCTGGTCAAATTCAAGAGTGGTGTAAGTCAGGAAGCAATCGATCGGTTGACAGCGGAGCGTAACGATCGCGTCGAAGATCGCATCGAGAATGCTGCCGGTTGGGAAGCTATTGACGACTTCGACAACGCCGAAGCCGCAACACTCGTTAAGGAATACCAGCAACTTCCGGAAGTCGAATACGCCGAGCCAAATTACGAGATCAATCTCGAAGAAGCTGCCGCTGGACCGCTCGTGCCGATTCTTCCGCACGATCCACAGTTCAACGATCAGTGGGCGCTGGCCAATTCCGGTCAGCGAGGTGGAAAGAAAGGCGCGGACATCAGCGCCACGCTCGCATGGGCCAAAACGACCGGCAGCGATAACGTTGTCGTTGCAGTGCTCGACACCGGTGTCGATTACAACCACGAAGACCTGACAGAAAACATGTGGCGGCGCCCTGAAAAGATGGAGCCATACCACGACAACGAGCTCGGCACGATTGACGATGAGAACGGATTCAACGCAATCGACGGCACCGATCCGATGGACGACAACGGTCATGGCACTCACTGCGCCGGCATCATCGGCGCCGAAGGTGAGAACAACCTCGGTATCGCCGGGGTGAACTGGAAAGTTCAGATCATGCCGCTGAAGTTTATGAATGCCGGTGGCTCGGGGAGCACGAAAGACGCGATCGAAGCGATCAATTACGTTATCGATCGGAAGCGGGCCGGCGTGAACGTTCGCATCATCAGTGCGAGCTGGGGATCGACGCAGAAGTCGCGCGCACTCGGAGACGTCATTCGCAAGGCTTACGAGAACGATATTCTCTTCGTTGCCGCCGCGGGCAATTCGTCGGTGGACAACGATCGTAATCCGCACTATCCGTCGAGCTACGACGTGCCGAACGTGGTTAGCGTAGCGGCGTTGGACCGTCACGATGCGTTAGCTTCGTTCTCGAATTACGGTGCGAAGAGTGTTGCGATTGCGGCGCCTGGAGTCGATATTCTGAGCACGTGGCTCGGCAACGAGTACGAAGAGAAATCAGGAACGTCGATGGCGACGCCGGTTGTTTCGGGCGTGGCTGCGCTGATACTCGCTGAAGCAGCCGCAGATGTCGGTTGATGAATTGAAGAAGAAACTGCTAGCTTCGACTGATCCGGTTGCCGTGTTGAAAGGAAAGACCGTCACCGGCGGAAGGATTAACGCCGCAAAAGCTTTGGATTAATCCGGCCTCCATCCGTTTATCCGCGGTTAATGAACCATCTGGTAATCTCGGATGCTTTAGGGCTGATTTAGTTTCTTCTTTCCCTCGATCGCTTCTTTATAAGCACCGCCGCGCACGTCGCCTAACTTGATCGCCTCATCAAACAACTTCACCGCCTCCGCGGTGTTGTCCATGAACGCATTAATTCTCGCCATCGACTCATAAGCTCGCGACATGATCGCCTTGTCTGTTTCAGGCGACGAGGCTGCAACCGCCAAACGATACTGACCCAGCGCGCGATTCAAACGCTCGTCACGCACGTGCTCGTCAGTAGCATCCGAAGCCGCAAGACTCGCCGTTCGCCCCAACGCAAAAAAGATCCGTGGCTCGCGTGGATATTCCTTCAACATCTCACGCAAACGCGACTCGGCTTCGTTGTAGTCCTTGCTTCGAAGCGTATCTTCCACTGCCGATAGATCACGCACGAGCGCCGCTTCCCTGCCGCTACTGCCCTCACCGCCGGCGTTGAGCTCTGTCTGCGATCTGCGCGCGGCCGTACGAGCCTCGCGCGCCGCGGTCGCCCTTTGCACCGTCTCCGCATATTCCGACGGACGCTTTGCTTCACGCACCGGATCGAACGAAGCAATCATGTCAGGAAAGAAGTTTGCGAGATCGAATCCGGAGGTTTCGATCCCTTTCAATTGATCCGCAAAGTAAAACGAAAGCACCGCGCCTCTCTCATATTCTTCTGCCAAGCGCGCAACTGTCTCGTCCTGAATTGCTTTCATTTCGTCCTGCGCCGCCTTTGCAATCCCCGCTTTCTCAGCGTCTGTCTTCGCGGCGGCTAAACGCGCGCGGGTGTCACGCGAAAGAATCTCGAGCCTCCTCGTCTCCTCGTAACGTGCATCAGCCGCCGTCACGAGCGATCGGCTCACGCTCAGGAAAACATCCGGACTGACCTGTGCACCTGCCTTCTCTCGTTCAGTCAGGAGTTGTTTTACCTGGTCACGTCGTTGCGCGATGTCTTTGTTGAAGCGCAGCACGAGTGCATCGATGACGTATTGGAGATACGCGCGACGCAATTCCGACGAGCTCGGATTGGTTCCTTCCGGAACGACGGCGTAGTAATCGTCGCCGATGATGCGAAAGTTGATCGCTCCAGGCGCGGCCAGCAGATCCGGCAGTATAAAAAACCGGCGTTCTTTCTGTCGAAAGCTGTAGGTCTTCTGCTTGCTTTTCTTATTGGGATTCTTGACTTCAATTCGGTCGGTAGAAGATGTGATCGGTCTGGTGTGGAGATAAGTCAGCAGCGACCGGACCATCTCGGTTGTCGGCGCGCGAAGTCGATCGCCCTCGGCCTGATAAGCACGCACATACCCAACCATCTGCTCATCAATTCCGGACCGGCGATAAAACTCCTGGACCAGAGGCGCGAAATCGAGCACTTCCAAAAGTCCCGCCGGCAGATCATCGGAACGCTCAGGAGCGTCAAAACTCGGGGCTTGACCAAGTGCGAGAGCGAGTGAAACATAACGCGCCGCCTGGTCGGCCGGCGTTGCGGGCGACGGCAGCTTATTTCGTTCGTAAAAAGTCTTCAACCGTGCGCGCAAATCCGGGTCGAGATTGGCGAGATCTTTTCGCAGCTTCGCACGGAACGTTGACGGCGCGCGCCCGGCAGTCACGGGATCAAATCCGGCGACATCCAATGCAGCCATCATGACGATGAGACGCGGGTCGGCCTGGAAGTCGACACCATATTCCGAAACCTCGAAACTGGCGCCCGGTCGCTGTTGAACTGTTTGCGACGTTTGCGGTGTTTGCGAGGAGACGACTCCGGCAGACAAAACTGTAATCAGGAGGATCAGTAAATATTGCTTCAATCCGTGTTACTCCGTGGAAATATGTGGCTTTTTTCTACTACGGTAAGCGCGTAACGCGCGTAATGTTAGCGGATAAGCCACTAGCGAACAAACGACCGAGAGCGCCATGGCTCCCACCGAAAAGGGCCAGACAACGTTGTTCCAGCTTTGCACAAAAAGCTGCTGGTAATAGTCGCCCGAAAAGAGCCGGGGGTTCTTCAGGAGTTCAAGCCCCTCGTCTGGGATGCTCAAAGGCCTGCCAAGGATGAATGCGCCCACCGTATAAGACGCAATAATTATCGGGACGAGCGTCAGAAACGGGTTGTTGATGAAGGTTCCGGTGTAAATCGCGATCTTGTTGAAACGAAACAGGAAGGCGACGGCCGTCGCCATGATCGTGTGCAGGCCGAGGAACGGTGAGAAGGCGATAAAAACGCCGATTGAAAAAGCAAGCGCCGTCCGCTCCGGTGGATCGTCGATCGCAAGCAGACGGCGAAATGCGGTGCGAAACATGAGTTTAGTTAGCCACTGGATCTTTACGATGAACACGGAACAAGTACAAAGTATCAGTGAAAATCCGTAGCTCATTTATTCAAAACTCTTCAACGCTTCTGCTTCGTTATCGTAAGAATCGAAAACGGTCAGCAGTTTTGTAATCACCAACAGATTCTGAATTTTATCCGTTAGATTCAGCAATTTAAGCTGGCCACCCTGACGACTAATAGTCGTGTAGTTGGCAATCAACTCGCCGATACCGCTCGAGTCGATGTACTTGACCCCAGCGAGATTCAACAGGAGCTTCTTCTTGCCCTGGTCCGCGAGATTCCTGACGGACTCACGCAAGGCAACACTGCTGTCACCAATTCTTACTTCACCACTCAGATCGAGAATGGTGACGTCTCCAGCTTGTCGTTCTTTCAGATCGAGCTCAGCCATGGCTTTCTCCGTTCGAAAGATTAGTGCACTTATTTGAAGCTGTTGAGTGCCTCGGCTTCGCTTTCGTAAACGTCGAAGACAGTCAGGAGCTTCGTGATCGTCAGCAGATCCTGAAGTTTCTGGGTGAGATTGAGCAGCTTGAGCTGGCCACCTTCTTTATTGATAGCCGTGTAACTGGAAACCAGTTCGCCGATGCCGCTCGAATCGATGTAACCCACACCAGCAAGATTCAGCAGAATTCGCTTTTTACCCTCTTCGAGCAATCGCCGGATCGCAGTGCGTAGCGCCACACTGCCTTCACCGATAGTTATCTTTCCGCTCATGTCAAGAACGGTGACATCTCCGGCTTGACGCTCGTTGATATTCAACTCAGCCATTTCAGAAATCTCCTTTATGCAATTGCGAATTAACGTCGCTTGAGCATGCGCACCGTTGTACCACCGCCGGGTCTAATCGACCAGTCGACTTCGTCCATAAAACTGCGCATGAAAAAGATGCCACGGCCAGAGGTTTTTAAGATGTTCTCTTGGACTGTTGGATCTGGGACTGCTTCAGGGTTAAACCCTGGCCCCTGGTCGTGCACGCTGATTTCAACAGCGTCAGGCGAGCTCTTCAAAATGATGTCTACGGTTTTTTCCTCATCTTGACGATTGCCATGAAGCACTGCGTTGGTCACAGCCTCGCGCACAGCCATGTCGATTCCAAACGCAGCATCATCACTGATGCCTGAACGGCCAACAAATTCGGCAACCGCGGCGGCCGCGGTGGCAACCGTGTCAATGCGGCTGGGCAAACTTAGCTCGGTCGTCTCTACGGTCACAACCCTTGTGCATGACCTCTCCGAAAGCCACTGCGCGAGGACTCTGGCTGCTTTCTAATACAAACCAACAGACTTATCAGGAGTTCGACGGTGTAACATGCTGAGCGCAGCGCTGTCAAGAAACGATCTAGCCGAATCAGTCCGATTTCTTCTATTCAATAAAGCCAAGACTCTTCACTGCGCGATCGAGCTCTTCCAAATTGAGTGGTTTGCTGAGATAAATGTTGCAACCGGTTTCCAGTGCGGCTTCTTCCATGCCATAAACGTCGTAGGCGGTGATGGCAATGATTGGCGTGTGGCGGTCGCCATTGCCTTCGAGCTTGCGGAAGCTCCTGATGGTTTCCAAACCATCAAGAACCGGCATGTTCAGATCGATGACGAGCAGACTTGGCCGGTAGCGCCGGGCCAAATCAAGCGCCTGTTGACCGTCTTCGGCTTCAAAAACGCGGTACCCTTTCAATTCAAAGGCGCGCTTGAGCATAATGCGGGTGTCGACTGAATCTTCGGCAACCAGTACAGTCGGATAGAGTATTGCAGACACAGCGTCGTATTCCGGGACCCTTCCCTGAGCTTGAGTAAACATTGTATTTCCGGGGGATTCCCGCACTGAGGGGAAATTGCGTAGCAGGACTGGCATATTTTATAGCATATCAACGGCTCTTATGTCCTATCGTGCAACAAAGTTGACACTATGAGACTAATTCCGGCACGTTCAATCAACGGTCGATTACGGTTTCCTGGCGATAAATCCATCTCGCATCGGGCGGCACTTATTGCGGCACTCGCGCGTGGCAAATCGGAGATTTCAAACTTCTCGACAGCGCGCGATTGCGCCTCAACTCTTGGATGCTTGCGCTCGCTCGGCGTTTCCGATCGAACAAAAAAACGGCAAGATTGTTTTTGCGGGAAGTCAGGAATTAACTGCGCCACGCGAGCCGTTGGATTGCGGGAATAGTGGATCAACTTTGCGCATCCTTGCGGGAGTTTTAGCTGGGTATGATTTCACAGCGGAACTCATTGGGGACGAATCGCTAAGCTCACGGCCGATGCGGAGAATTATCGAACCGCTCGAGTTGATGGGCGCAAAAATTGAATCAACTGATGGTAAGGCGCCGTTGAAGGTGCGCGGTATAGGAAGCCTGAGTCCGATCACGTACAAACTTCCGGTTGCGAGCGCGCAGGTTAAATCGGCGATTCTGTTTGCCGGGCTCAATGCTGAAGGTCGAACGACTGTGATCGAAACTACGCAGTCTCGCGATCATACCGAACGCCTCTTCAACGGTTTCGGAGTTCCAGTAACAACTAACTCGGATCTTTCAGTAACGCTCGATGGTCCGGCGCGTTTCACCGGCGGCGCGATAACGATTCCGGGAGATGTCTCATCAGCGGCATACTTCGTTGCCGCGGCGATGCTCCTGCCTAATTCGCAATTGACGATCGAAGGCGTCGGTTTGAATCCCACGCGCGCCGCGTTTCTTTCTGTGCTCAGTTCATGGGGTGCAGACATCGCAACTACGGACGTGCAAGACTGAACGCAATGAGCCATACGGAACAATCAATGTTCGTGGCGGGATTACCGGAAACGCCGAAGAGCCAGAACGAACGCTGGGCCAATCGATGATCCCATCGTTGATCGATGAACTGCCGCTACTCGCCGTTGTTGGTTCGCAGATCGAAGGTGGGATTCGGATCCGCGACGCAAGTGAGTTGAGACTGAAGGAAAGCGATCGACTCGCAACAACCGCTGCAAACCTGCGTGCGATGGGAGCTGAAGTCGAAGAGTTTCCAGACGGCCTGTCGGTATCCGGACCCACGCAACTGCATGGCGCGCTTGCTCGACTCGCACGGCGATCACCGGATCGCGATGGCTTTCTCCGTCGCAGCTCTGCATCGCAAAGGGCGAAACCGAAATCTCCGGCGCGGAATGCGTCGGTATTTCATTTCCCGAGTTCTTCCCACTACTCGAATCAGTCGCCCGCAGATGAAGCAAACGATCGTAATCACCGGTTTCATGGGTTGTGGGAAGAGCCAGGTGGCTCGCGAGCTTGCGCTGCGTCTCAATGTGCCGATCATCGATCTTGACGATCGAATCACAGCACGCGAAGGACGGACTGCCGGCGCAGTTGATCACTGAAGACGGCGAGCCGCGCTTTTCGCGCCATCGAGACGAACATATTACGCGAACTCTTACAAACGAACGCGGCAAGTGTCATCGCCCTCGGCGGAGGCGCGTGGATTGAAAAGCGCAAATCGTGATCTGATCGATCAGTACGGTTGTATAAGTGTTTGGCTCGACGCGCCATTTGCAGTTTGCTGGGAAAGAATTTCCGCTTCGGCTGACGAACGTCCGCTCGGAAAAACGATCGAGCAGGCCGAAGCTCGCTACAATCTCCGTAAACCGATTTACGCCCTCGCGAGGATTCACATTCCGGTCGCCGGTCCGGAAAGCGTGGACCATCTCGTCTCACGTATCGAGGCTCAATTGGCCGCAACCTCAGATATCGATGTTTAGCTTCACAGGATTTACAAGATGTTTTCAGGATTTACTGAGTTAATCTTGTAAATCCTGAAACATCTTGCTCATCCTGTCTATCGCCCCTCTCAGAACTTATACTTCAACGCAAACTGCATCTGCCGCGAGGATCCTGAATCGCCGGTCGGGAAGCGTGTGTTGGTGATAACACCAAAAGCCGTGCTACCAACCTGTGCGACTCGTCCGGGTTGTCCGAAGTTGGCGTGATTAAACACGTCGAAGACTTCCCATCGAAACTCGATCATCTGTCGCTCACCGATCTTAGTGCGCTTAATGAGTGACAAGTCTGTGTTGTGGAAACTTGGTCCAATTATTACGTTTCGTCCCATGCTGCCGAAATGGTAAATGGTCTTTCCAGCTTGTAAATCCACCGGCAACACTACGGTCGCGCCTGACGGGCATGAACCACCGGGCCGCGGATCGCAAACGAGGTTTGGAAACCACTGCACACCGATTCCGGTCGCGGCCGCCGTGGGTGAAATCGTGCACCGGCCCTGTGACGTCTGGACGAAGCGTGGCAAGACCCGTCAACGAGTTTGCATTCGCAGCGGGTATTCCGCCCGGCAACGCGCCGGCATTACCTGCAAGCAGCGTCACTGGATTTCCGCTTTGTGATTGTTCGATGAACGAGAACTGCCATCCCTCTTTCAATTGATTGCCTTTGAACGGCAGTTCGTACAACCCGCTGATCACGAATCGATGACGCACATCGAAGTCGGACAATCCGCGATCGCCACGCAGGTTGTAGCTATCCTGCACCGTGACACCTTGCGAGCTTTGCGAGTTGTAATCGATCGATTTCGAGAAGGTGTACGACGCATTGAACTGAAGCCCTTTGGCCATTCGCTTGTTTGCAGTTATCCAAAGAGCGTTGTAGTTCGAGTTGCCGGTACCTTCGCGGAACGTGATGTTCAAAAGTGGCTTTCCTGGTTCGATTGGACTGCTCGACGATAATGTCGGGAACCGGCGAACCGGATTAAGCGCGGCATTCAGAAACGTTTGATTCAGGTTTCGAGAAAGCCGCAGGTGCGTGCCTTTCGATCCGTAGTAACCGACTGTTACTGCCAATCCTTGTTGCAGTTCACGCTGCACGTTCAGGTTCCACGATTGGATGTAAGCGTTGTCGAATTCCGGATCAGATGAACTCGGGGACACTGTCGTGCCCGGTACAGCGTTACAACCAACAGAACAGGCTGCATTGGAGAGTTGCGTTGTTGTATTCGCCGGCAACGCTACAGCAGTCGCAAACGGCGGGTTCGCCGCGTTACCTGTTACGAGGTTGGTAACCGGTTGGTCAGCAAGAATCGCATACGCGCCACGGATTGAAGTCTTTCCATCCTTGAAAGGATCCCAGGCAAAACCGAGCCGCGGTTGAAAGTTTTTCGAGTTGGTGTGGTAGACCGGAGCGACTCCGTTATTGACCCGCACGAGGGAATTGATTTCCGGGACATAGTCGACGAAGCGGTCGAAACGTTCGGTCGGAGACATTAACCAGTCGTAACGGAAACCCAACTCAAAAGTTAGATTGGGCCGCACCTTCCAATTGTCCTGAACAAAGACTCCCAATGCGCCTTGAGCGATCGCCGAGGAAACGTCGCCGAGCGTGACAGCGAATGTATTCGCTGTGCCGTTGAGAAACGCAGCCATGTTTGCAAATGCGAAGTTACCAGTGTCTTTGGTGGTGTTGTTGTTGTAAAAGCGCCGCCATTCACCGCCAAAGCGGAACGAGTGGTTGCCACGCAGATAGCTCAGCGTGTCAGACACGACGTAAGTAGTGTCCGAGCGTCCTTGCGGGAAGCCAGCCGGGCCGCCGAAATTCAGGCCGGTTCCGGTAACCGCGATCTGAGGTAATCCGATCGGTTCCGTTACTCCGTTACTGATTCCAAAGTCGAGCGGATTGAATTGCGCGTTCGGCGTAAACGAGATGTGGATTCGGTTAAAACCAAACCGCGCTTCATTGACGACCGCGGAACCAAAGGTGTGTGTTTCGTTAAGCGTGAATATCTGCCGGCGAGATCGGCGAGTGTCGCCAAAACCCGGGATTGAGTTTCCCTGTAGCGTGGGCTCGCCGCGTTCATCGCGTTGAATCGCGTAGTAACCATGCAGTCGATCGTTGGCGCCAAGATTATGGTTGAGGTCGAGGGTCCATTGATCGATATTCACCGGGGCCGTGCCTGAACCGGCGAATCCGGTCGCGCCCACGTTTGGTAGTGGGATCAAGGTCAATAGCTGCTTTATTACTGGATCCGTGACTGCCGCGCGCTGTGCAGCGGTAGGAACAGTGACGCCCGAAATCGTCAGGCCCTGTCGTTGTCGCAAGCCTTCATAGCTGAAGAAAAAGAAAGTTTTGTTCTGACCCTTGTAACCAAACACCGGACCGCCCTCACCGAAGTGCGGCAGGTTCAAAGGTCCGCCGATATTGAATCCAAATTGGTTTCGTTTGAAGGGGGCGGGGTTAGTCGTGCGCTCGAAGAAATTGCGAGCGTCGAAGAAGTCGTTGCGTAGAAACTCAAAAAGTTCACCGTGATAGTCGTTCGATCCAGAACGCGTGGCGATGTTCACGATCGCGCCTGAGTTGCGGCCGTATTCAGCACTGAACGTGGAGTTGTCAGCCTTGAACTCCTGAACCGTGTTGATTGATGGCTGGAACGTGATCTGGTTCTGAACCATGTCGTTGAGATTGATGCCGTTAATCATGAAGTTGACGGTGTCTTCGCGATTGCCGGCAGTGTTAATGGCAAAAGAGCCCTGACCGCGCAGGGGCGCTGTCAGGAACCCATTTTGCGGTGGGGTGACGGAACCGGGAATGAGCAGGCCGAGATCCACGAAGTGCCGGCCGTTGAGTGGTATCTCCTGGACTGTGCGCTGATTGATGACTGTGCCGACGGAGGTGGTAGCGGTCTCGATCACGGGAAGGTCCGAAGAGACCAGCACCTGCTCGGAGATGGCGCCGACGTCCATCTGAAAATTCTGGACGACTGTTTTGGCGACCTCCAGAGTCACCTGATCGGCAAGTCCGGTTTTGAATCCCTGAAGTCTGACCTCGATGCTGTAGACGCCTACCGGTAAAGCTGCCACTTGATAAATGCCACTACTGTCGGTTTGGGTAGTGCGTTCAGAAGAGGTGTTTCTGTTTCTGACGATCACAGTCGCATTCGGTAAGACGGCGCCCTTGGAGTCAGTGACGGTGCCCTGGACGGTCGCGGTTGATTGGGCCAATGCTGAGGAAGTCGCAAGGAGAGCGGCTACAAGCACTAAGAAAATAACGATTCTTTTGCTGAGCATGTTAACCTCCAAACAAGATGGGCGATTAGGTTAGGGAAGGTGAATAAACCTCCTAAGCAATGGGAATGCCGTAGGTGTGGCCCACGGGCAGTGAAATTTCCTAAGGAATTTGCATGTCGGGAATCTGTCGCGATCCAAAAACGACAAGGCCGATCCGAAAATGCAGCCACTTTGGAGAGAGCCCCTCTTTGGAGTGTGCCAACTGTTGGCGCTTTGGTAAAAACATCTGAGAACTATTAACAAAGCGCCAACAAGTTGGCGCACTCCAAGGAGACGCCCTACCAAGACACTAAAAAGTCTCTCAGCCGCTCGTACATATCATCGAACGAATCCGCACAAAACAGTACCGCCTGAAAGTGGGTTGGATCGTAAACATTGTCCGCGGCCGCATCGAGATCCAGCGGTCTCAATTCGGCCTTGTGCATCTCCGCCAACTCTCCTGCCGACGATAGCAGTCCGGTTCCGTAAGCTCTGATCCCACCGTTCTCCCGCAACACACCAAACTCGATCGTGAACCAGTAGACACGCGCCAGGCGATCGAGTTCGTTCTCGTCAGTCGTGCGGCTAACAGCTTCGCCAAACAACTGGTTGAGCTCGGCGAAGCGACGGCTCGCAAGCGTCACAGCATGGCCAATAATTTCATGCGCGACGTCTGGCTCCGGCGTGTAGAGCGGCGTCGAGTGGTGACGAATGTATTGCGTGGAAAGAAAAACACCGCGTGCGAGAGACTCGAGAAATATACGTGGCTCAACCAGTCCCGCCACGGGCTCGAGGCGAAAGCCGCTGATGGCTTCTACTTTACGGCTTACTTCATCCAGTTGCGGAATGCGATCGCTGTCGAAATCGAGCCGTTCGAGGCAGTCGAGATACTCGGCGCAGGCGTGCTCGCGGTGCGCCGGTCCAAGTGCTTGCCAAATAGTCTTCCAAACATTGTGTTCAAGCTCGGTATAAGGCGCGGTCGGGATTGGTGAACCAGGTTTGTAGCTCATCGCAATCTCAGCGATGGCATTGCGGCGGGCACGATACTCATGGTCCCGAAATCCCGGATGATCGGGATCTAGCTGCAGGAGTCGCATATCGCCATGGTCGAGTAAAACTGTTTGTGGTTCAGTTACGGTAATCATTCTGGTTCACCTCGCTTTTCTTTCGTAGGGCACAAAAAAACCGGCCACCAATCCGCCTGGGATTGATGGCCGGTTTTAGGAATCTTGTCTTTGGTGCTACATCGTCAACACGCGCCGACAGCCCATCGCCTGACCGTCCTCCCAGTGGAGAGCGGGCCGTAATAGTAATAATAGCTATACAGGCTATGGCTCATAAGACGCTCGGCATTATAGGCCACAGATCCGCGTTGATCAAGAACTGATCCGTGCCATCCGTGGCTCAAAACCGCAAGGTTTGTCGCGATTTGAAGAATTCCGCCCACGGATCGCCCTTTTTCTTCAACAGTTCGGGCACGTTTGTGATCGTGAAATCCCTGATCTTCACACCCTTCTCGATCTGCTTCCACGTCAACGGCATCGAAACCGTCGCGCCGGGCTTGGCGCGTGCCGTGTAGACTGCGGCCAGACTCTTCCCCCGCGCATTCTGCATCCAGTCGACGTAAACCTGCGTGCTCTTCCGCTTCGCAATCGTCCTCTCCACCGTCGCGATCTTCGGCGCACGTTGCGCGACTTCAGAGGCTAAGAGCCGTGCAAACTCCGCCACCTTGTCGTATTCGTTTGCCGGCTTCAACGGCACATAGATATGAATGCCGGACGATCCGGAAGTCTTCGGAAACGCCTGCAAACCGATCTCATCCGCAACTTCCTTCACCACGAGCGCAACCTCCAATACGTTCTCCCACGGCGCACTTTTTGGATCGAGATCGATCGCGATCCAATCCGGTTTATCGAGACGTTTGAGCGTCGAGTGCCACGGGTGCTGTTCGATCGTTCCGAGATTGACGAAGTGCAAAAGCGACGCGGTCGTGGAATAGACGCCGTAGTCCAGTTGCCGGCCTTCCTGATTCGTGAGTCGCGCAGTCTTAATGAACTCAGGTGCGCTGTCGAGGTCTTGCTGAAAGAACATGGGCGCCTTGATCCCGCGTGGATACCGCTGCAGGATCGCAGGCCGATCCTGAAGAAACGGCATGATGCGATCGGCGACATGCAAATAGAAACTGAGCAGATCAAACTTCGTGAGTTTTTCGTCGGGCCAGTAGATACGGTCCAAACTCGTAACTGACACCTGCTCGCGTCCGACTTTCAGTATTAAGTCACCTTTGGGCCGATTTAGACTCAGAAACTCATCAACTGTGACAACAGTGCCACCTTTTTGACGAGTTCGTTTTACTTCAGACACCTTGATCTGTTCTTTTGCCATTGTCAGACACCTTATCCAGGAGGTTTATACGATGCGAACAATAATCCTTGGTCTCATCTTAGCAACACTTCCCGGCTTCCTTCTGCAACCAACAGCAGCAACGGTAACCTACACTCTCGACGCCAGCCAGAGTAAATTCATGGCCCACGCAAACAGGAGTGGTCTGCTGTGGTTCAAAGGACACAGTCATCATCTCGCGGCGAGCGAATTCACGGGACAAGTCGAGCTTACACCCGATACGATTACTCCTGCATCATTGCGACTCGTAGTTAAAGCTGCCTCGTTGCACGAGACCGGTGCTGACTTCACCGATGCACAGAAACAGATCATCAACAAAGAACTGAAAGACATCGTGCTGCATCCGGATCAGTATCCCGACATTACTTTTCAGAGTACTAACGTAACTGTGAAGACATCCGCCGCCAACCGCTATGATGTAAAGATAGATGGAAACTTAACGCTGCATGGCGTCACAAAACGGATCACGATTCCGGCAGTAGTCACACTCCAGGGAAACAACCTGCGCGCGGTAGGTGAGTTCAGTATCGATCGCGACGATTTTAAGGTGAAAGCGACGTCAGCGTTCCACGGTATGGTGAGAGTCGATGACGACGTGAAGTTTGAGTTTGATATTGTCGGCCACAGATAACAGTTAGGTTATCGCGACGTTCGGCTGCGGCGCGGCCGCATCGGCCTTTATCGATTCTGACGGCACGTAATAAAGAATCCGCCCACAGTTATCACAAGTGAGAATCTCCTCACCACGACGGATTTCAGACATCACCTGCGGTCGCAGCGACATAAAGCACGCGGTGCACGAGCGATTGCGAGCTTCCGCGACTGCCACACCATCACGAATGCGAGCTTTGATTCGCGAGTAAAGATTACTCATCGGCTTCGGCAGACTCGCAAACACTTCTTCGCGCTCTTTCCGTGCTGCCACTAATCGTTCCGCAATCGTTCCGCTTTCATCGTCAAAAGACTTTAGTCGAGCCTCTCGATCCGAGTTGAGGCTCGCAATCTCGTCCGCTCTTTCGCTCAAGGATGCTTGTGCCTGATCGAGCTGTTCCATTTGTTCGAGAATCTGCGTCTCTAACGCGGAGATCTGTTTGCGGGCTGCATCTGCTTCACGAATTGCGGCTGTGTATTCGTCCGGTTTTTTCGACGACATCAAGTTTCGGTCAGCTCTTTCGGACCGGCCCTTCTGTTCGATGACCTCGACTTCTAGTCGTGCGCGCGCGTGTTTAGCCTCGTCGCGGCGGTTTTCCAGTGCTCTAATTTCAAAGGCGCGCTGATCGAACTCTCCTTCGATCGTAGCGCGCCTTTCGGGTATCGCTTCCTGGTCTTTTTCTAGTTTTCGTATGGTCGTATCAAGATTCTGCAAAGCGATTAACTGCTGCAATTCCGCTTTCACTTATTCACTCCTTAAAAGATCAGGACTATAAATGACGTGTTTCATGGCTTTTGGATCATCACACAACCACCGCATTTGACGCAAGTATCCACAGATTACCCAGACAAATCTGAGTAATCTGTGGACTGACTTTTTGGCCTACTTAAATAGGACCCTGGGGACCTCGGATTCGCACCCGGGGCGTCACGCGTATGCGTGGCATCTGGACGTTTATAGCCGGAATGGACGGAATGACGATGTTGGGCATGTTGATATTGATATCGGGAATCGCCTGAATCTCGATTCGCGGAATCACGATGCGACGCCCGATTTGCGGGTTACCCAACGTTCCCGTTCCAACACCTGCTCGCGGTGTAACGTGAATCGTTTGCTGCGACTTGTTGCGAATGATCGTGAGGTTAACGTCGCCCTCTTTCTTGCGATTGATCACGCGCGAGATATCGCCCGGAGAATCAACTGCTTCACCGTCAATAGCCGTAATCACGTCTCCGGCTTTGACGCCCGCTTTAGCCGCTGGTCCATCTTCAGTAACAGCAGTCACAAGCGCACCTTTTCCATCCGCAATGCCAAAATAATCGGCGAGCTGTTTGGTGAGCGACATCGTGCTTACGCCGATGCGACGGCTGTTGCTCAGGAAGAACGAAAGGTTTCCGTCGTTAGGAAAGTTCGGGAAGTTATGTCTGTGAAGTAGCGGAGTTTCCCATTTAAAGCCTTTCAGGTCGGGACCTTCCCACTTAAAGATCCCTGGTTCGCCTCCCAAAAGATTCTGGGCCATGTTCGTGTTGTTGCGTTTGCCGATAGTGGCAGTCACTTCCTGCTCGCTGCCGCCACGACTGATCGTTACCTTCACTGACTGGTCCGGAGACAGTTCAGACACGAGGCGATTGAGTTTGCGAACGCTTGAGACGTTCTCGCCGTCGAGTCGCAGGATGACGTCGTCTTTACGCAAACCTGCTTTCTCGGCTGGACTGTCTTTGATGACTTGCGTCACTCCAACGCCGCGCACCTGGTTCACGCGATACCGGCTCATGTTCTCGCGGCTGATATTTTCGGCGTACACACCCAAAAATCCGCCGCCCTCAATAAAGATTGAAAAGTTCTGGTCAAAAGGTTCGCCAGGCGGGTCAGGAGGCGCTGGCGGCGCGGTCTGCTGCGCCACCGCGATTCCTGCAGTCAGAATTAGAGCAAGCAGGAGACCGATAGGATATTTTGCTTTCATTTCGAGTTTCCTCCGGAAGAGTTTTGCTCTTTCACGCAAGGCCTGTGAGGCGGTTCCAAAAAAATCCGTGTTAATCCGTGGCTTAAACGATCGGCTTGTAAACTTCGGTTTGTCCGCTGAGTTCGTAGGCGATTTTGCCTTCGGAGTGGGCCATATCTAGGTGGGCGACGGCCTCTGAAACCGACAAAAACCGGTGGACGTCGTCGGCGTTGGGAAACATTTTGAGTGCGACATCCCAGGCAGTGACGCCATTTTTGGTCATTAATCCAATGACTTGTAACTGCCGGTCCTGAAACGCCCGGTAGTAACGATGGAAGAGTTCTTCAAAATCTCGTATGGGTTCTCCATGTCCACCATAAACGAGCGTCGGAGACAAAGATCTTAATCGCGCCAGACTCACCATATATTCGGCGAGCGACGGAAAACGCCGTGAAGGATCGATCGGGTCCGGCGACAACACCGGATTCGGTGTAATCCGTTTCAACACGCAATCACCGGCAATCACCGTGCGATCCGCTTCGCGAAGAAACGAGCACGACCCGGGCGTGTGACCAGGCGTGTGAAGAATGCGCAGACTGCCCGATTCAAACTCGAGTTCCGCGTCGTCCCAAAGCGACGTGTATTCATCGTCGCCAAACGAATCGGCATAACGGCGCATATACTCGTAAAGTCCACGCATGCGCTCAATCTCGGTGTCAGGAACACCCGCGCGTACCAGCAACACACGATGCTCTTCGTACTGAAGACGGCTGTGAAGATGCCCGGTCTCCCAGTTGTGCACAAACACTTCTGCATTCTTTGCTTCGTCACGCAAAGACCTGGCGAGACCACAATGATCTTCGTGCGCGTGAGTGAGTACGATGCGGCGTAGATCCGAAACGAGAAAACCCGCCTTGCGCAAGCCAGCGCGCAACGCTTCGATTGCTTCTTTAGTCTTTGGCCCGGTGTCGATAATCGTCAACGGATCTTCAGCGATCAGATAGACGTTTACCGGGCCAATATAAAAAGGCGTGGGCAAAGATATCGGAATGATCCGCATTTATCCGTGTCTATCCGTGGCCACTTAGTAGATCCACTTGTTAGCCGCGATGAGATCGTCAGCGATACGCTGACGCGCAGCAATCGTGTTCATCGGCTGCAACTTCGTGAAACGTCGCAGTGCGGCTAACAACGTTCGCAGTTCATCGCCTTCCGACATTCCCGCCAGCGTGCTCTTCGCTCTCGACTCAATTCTTCCGACAGCGTCATTGCAGAACACACGCGTCATATCGAGATAGCGTGCAGCGGCGGCTTCGCTTTGCGCAGCAGCGAGCTTTCGCACACGCAGGATCGCGCTCTCCATCGCGTAGGTGTCCATAATGATGTCGGCGATTCCCATCAGAATCTCCTGCTGATCGCCGAGTTTCATCATGTACTTTTGCGCGGCGGTACCAAGCGTCATCAACGCGACTTTCTTCGCGTTTGTGGTCAGCTTTTGCTCTGCTGCAAGAAGTGTATCGTCGTCGTCAAAACCCTGAATCTGTGGCGACAACACTTCGTCCATCAAAGCCTGTGCAGCAGGCAGCAGCGGCAGGTTTCCGCTTAAGGCACTCTTCATCAAGCGGCCCGGAATCAACATGCGATTGATCTCGTTTGTGCCTTCAAAGATGCGGTTGATACGCGAGTCGCGATAAGCACGTTCCGCCGGATAGTCTGCGGAGTAGCCGTAGCCGCCGTAGATCTGGACCATCTCATCGACGACGAAATCGCAGTATTCCGAGAGTGCCACTTTAATGATCGAACACTCCGCGGCGTACTCCTCGATCGCGCGCAGTCGTGCATCCATGTCTTTCGAGTCGACTGCGCCGACGCCGGCCTCGATCATTCCGAGCGTGCGATAAATCATCGACTCGCCAATCCATGTGCGAATCGCCTGTTCGGCGAGTTTGGCTTTGATCGCACCGAATGATGAAATTGATTTGCCAAACTGATGACGCTCATTCGCATAACGCACTGACTCATGGACCATCAACTTCATACCGCCGACGCACATCGCGCCCAGTTTGAAGCGACCAATATTCAGCACGTTGAAAGCGATCTTGTGACCCTTGCCGACTTCGCCGAGCAGATTCTCGACTGGCGTACGAACGTCGGAGAGCACGAGCGCGGTCGTGCTCGAGCCCTTAATGCCCATCTTGTGTTCTTCGGCGCCCGAGGTCAGTCCCGGCTGCCGTTCGACGATGAACGCGCTGAACTTATCGCCATCGACTTTGGCAAAGACGATGAAGATGTCAGCGAAGCCGCCGTTTGTGATCCACATCTTCTCGCCGTTGAGGATGTATTCCTTGCCGTCGTCACTCAAACGGGCTGTGGCTTTCGCCGCCATCGCGTCAGAACCCGAGCCAGCCTCGGTCAATGCGTAAGCAGTGATCAACTCGCCGGTTGCGATCTTGGGCAGGTATTTTTGTTTCGCAGCGTCTGTGGCGAAGTAGACGATTGGCAGGAGTCCGATACCGCTCTCGGCGCCGAGTGTCGTGGCAAACGAAGCTGAGCGTCCGATGTTCTCGCCGATGAGTGCGCCGCTTGTTTGGTCGAGTCCGAGGCCACCAAATTCTTCAGGGATGTTGGCGCCGATCAAGCCGAGGTCAGCCGCTTTGGTAACGAGCTCGCGCGACAGTTTCCAATCGTGCTTCTCGAGTTCATCGATGCGAGTCACCACCTCATTGTCGATAAACTGACGCGTGGTGTCGGCGATCATGCGATGCTCTTCCGTGAAGTCTTCGGGCGTGAAGATCTCTTCGGGAGTGCGCTCTTCGATCAGGAATGCGCCACCTTTAACTAGTTTCTTCTGTTCGGCTACGGCTGACATCGTTTTTTCTCCTTTAAATCCGTGTAAATCCGTGGCTAATTAATTCTTTCGAAAATACCGGAGGCGCCCATACCACCGCCGACGCACATCGTCACCATCCCATATCGTCCGTTGCGACGCTCCAGCTCGCGCAGAATGCTGGCAGTCAACTTCGCACCGGTACATCCGAGCGGATGGCCCAGCGCAATCGCGCCGCCATTGACGTTGACCTTATCCGGATCCAAACCCAACGTTTTGATGACAGCAATCGACTGTGCCGCAAACGCTTCGTTCAACTCGATCACGTCGATGTCGTTCAACGTCAGACCCGCGAGTTTCAACGCCTTCGGAATTGCGAACACTGGTCCAATACCCATCTCCTCTGGCGGACAACCTGCAGTCGCATAAGCAATAAAACGTGCCAACGGTTTCGCGCCGAGTTCGCGCGCGCGCGAGTCAGACATCACGATCGCCGCCGCTGCGCCGTCGGACATTTGCGAAGCGTTGCCGGCCGTGATCGTCCCTTTCACATGAAAAGCAGGTTTGAGTTTCGCTAAACCTTCCGCAGACGAATCGCGCCTGACACCTTCGTCTTTATCAAACACCACTTCGCGACGCTGCTTCTTACCTTTCTCATCCAACTCTTCGAGCACGACGTGCAACGGCACCACTTCGTCCTTGAACTTGTCTGCATCGAGCGCCGCGGCCGCACGTGTGTGCGAGCGAAGCGCAAACTCATCCTGTTGCTCGCGCGTCACTTCATACTTGCGCGCCACGTTCTCCGTCGCCAGACCCATGCTCAAATAAAAGTCAGGATAATGATCGACGAGATACGGATTCGGCCGGATGATATGTCCACCCATCGGGATCATCGACATTGTTTCCAAACCACCCGCGACGATCACATCAGCTCCACCGCTCTTGATCCGATCCGCCGCCATCGCGATCGACTGCAAGCCTGACGAACAAAAACGATTAATCGTCATCGCGCTCGTTTCAACCGGCAGACCCGCGCGAATCGCAGCAGAGCGAGCGACGTTCATCCCCTGCTCCGCTTCCGGCATGGCGCAACCCATGATCACGTCTTCAATCTCCGACGCTTCGAGCCCGGGTACACGCGCCAGTGCTTCCTTGATAACAGTCCCGCCCATCTCATCGGGCCGCGTCGTGCGCAATGTCCCTTTCGGCGCCTTACCCACCGCAGTACGAACCGCCGATACAATCACTGCCTCTCTCATAACTCACCCCAATCCGTGTTTATCTGTGGCTAATTTCTTAACGGCTTGCCTGTCTTCAACATGTGCGCAATCCGCTCCTGCGTCTTTCGCATTCCCACCAACTTTAGAAACGCTTCGCGTTCCAGATCCAACAGATACTGCTCTGAAACGCGCGTCGGATGATTCAAATCGCCGCCAGTCAGTATGCGCGCGAGCTGTGTCCCAATCTCAGCATCGTGGTCCGAAATATACCCCGCGCGCTTCATCTGATGAATTCCGAGTTTCAATGTTGCGAGCGCAGGCTCTCCCAACGCCAGAATATCTTTGCGTTGCTGTGGCTGCACGTAACCACTCGCCGCGAGCGCCAGCACTTCCTTCTTCGCATCTGCGATCAGACGATCTGCGTTCATCGAGATCGAATCGTCCTTAGTCAGAAATCCTAAAGCCCTCGCTTCTTCCGCTGAAGTAGCGACCTTCGCCAGCGCGATCGTCTCGAACGCGCGCTTCACGAATGGAAACGGATCCGCGTCGTCGACGCCCTTTGGAATCGAATCCATCACGCGCAGCAACATCTCTTTCGTACCGCCACCCGCAGGAATAATTCCGACTCCAACCTCAACCAGGCCGATGTAAGTTTCAGCCGCCGCTCTGACGCGATCGCCGTGCAAAACCATTTCGCAACCACCACCAAACACCATCTGAAACGGAGCCACGACAACCGGTTTCGGCGAATAGCGCAAACTCATCGTAGCGGCCTGGAAAACACGGCCCATCATGTCGAGCTCTTCCCAGTTTTCTTCCTGGGCTTCCATCAACATCAACATGATGTTTGCGCCGACGCAGAAGTTGACGCCCTGATTGCCGACGACGAGTCCGACAAAGTTTTTCTCAACTTCGCCGAGCGCAAACTTCAACATCTGCAGCGTGTCACCGCCAATCGCGTTCATCTTCGAGTGAAACTCTAAACACGCAACGCCGTCGCCGATGTCAATCAACGACGCACCGGCATTTTTCTTGATGACACCGGTGCGGTCCTTAATAGATTTCAGAATCAGAACGCCCGGCGGATCGGGCAGTTGAACATACTGTCCGCTTGGGAAGTCGAAGTAGAACTGTTGTCCGTCTTCCTTCTTGTAGAACGACTTCGCGCCTGAAGCCAGCATCTGTTCGACGTTCGCGGGCACTGACATTCCTTCTTCCTTCATCCGCGCCACTGACTTCTCCACGCCAATTGCATCCCAAACTTCAAACGGTCCGAGCTCCCAACCGAAACCCCAGCGCATTCCTCGGTCGACTTCGACTACCGTGTCGGCGATTTCGGGGATGCGTTTGGCTGAGTAAGTGAGCGTTTTTGAAAGCGTCTTCCAAAGAAAAGCTCCCACGCGATCCTTGCCCCAGGTCAGCGTCTTGATGCGCTCGGGCAGGTCCTCGATGTTCTTCGCCATGTCGAGCGAAGGAAGTTTGACTTTCTCGGATGGACGATAGTCGATTGTTGCCGTGTCGAGCGTCCAGATCTCGCGCTTGTCGCCTTCGCCTTTCTGCTTTTTATAAAAACCCGCTTTGGTCTTGTTGCCAAGCAAGCCGCGTTGGACCATCGTCGCGAGCACTTCCGGCACGACGAACATCTCGCGCTCTTCGTCTTCCGGCAATGCGTCGAATAGGTTCTTGATGACGTGAGTGAAGACATCCAATCCGACCAAATCAAAAGTACGGAAGGTTGCTGACTTCGGTCGGCCGACGGCAGGTCCGGTCATCTTATCGACTTCTTCGATCGAGTAGCCGTCATCCAGCATCGTCTTGATCGTGTAGAGCGCTCCGAAAGTTCCGATGCGATTGGCGATGAAGTTTGGACGATCCTTTGCCGGAACGACACCCTTGCCGAGACGCTGATCCAGAAAGCCGTAAAGGAAGCAGGAAACTTCGGGCTTGGTCCATTCAGTGCGAATGATTTCGACGAGGTGCAGATAGCGTGGTGGATTGAAGAAGTGAACACCGAGAAAGTGTTGCTTGAAATCGTCAGAGCGTCCTTCGGCAAGTAAGTGAATCGGAATGCCGCTGGTGTTTGAAGCGACGATCGAGCCGGGCCGTCGATGTTGTTCTACGCGTTCAAACAGCGAGCGCTTGATCTCGAGGTTTTCGACAACTGCTTCGATAATGAGATCGCAGTCTTTGATCTTTGCGAGGTCATCGTCAAAGTTTCCCGCTGTTACCAGCGAAGCAAATTCCGGAGTAAAGAATGCCGCCGGCTTAGCCTTCACGGCCGCCTCAAGCCCATTACGCGCAATCCGATTCTTAACTAGCCCATTATCGAGGCCGAGCCCCTTCGCCTGCTCCTCCGGCGTCAACTCGCGCGGCGGTATATCGAGCAACAGCGTCGGCACCCCAGCATTCGCGAGATGCGCGGCAATCTGCGCTCCCATCGTCCCCGCCCCCAACACCGCCGCCTTCTCAATCCGCATCACTCCACTCCCCCTCCAGACACTTCCGCCAGGTTAATCACTGCTCATAATACTGAATGAACGCTCATTCAGCAAGAGTTTGGACGTGAGAAATCTCAGCCCTGCTGTTACCTGTGGGTTCGGGCATTAAATGAAATTTGTCGGTCATAAAGTGAAATTTGTCGATCATTAAATGAAATTGCGAAGACGATCTCATTAGGAGCGGGCGGCCAATAAAACGTAACGGAACGACCCCGCGCGCAGCCGTGATCGAGTTCCGCAAATCCGACAAGCCTCTATGATTTCGGTCGGCTTTCAGCACGCCAACAAAAAGCGTCCTCGCGAGATTGCCGGGAACGGGATCGTAGTGAGAAAACTGCATTTGGCAGAAGGTCATCAATCAATCACGAGCTGAAGGAAGAATTCGCGGCAGCGAAGAGGACGACTAGTTTTCTCGACATTTCGCCAAGAGCGTTAACGCCTTCTCCCGTGGGAAGTACGGCCCGGGCTCCCGCAGCGTAACTGGCGTTGACACCTACTGCACATCCGAATATATTTTGGGCAGCTTTGCGTAAGCGAATTCCTGTTAGCGGACGATTAGTCGCTCGCTAATCCTTTCCTATTCCTTCAAAGGAGAATCCTCATGTTCAAACGTATCATGGTTCTAGCTGTTATGATTGGCCTGCTTGTGGTGGTCGCCACAAAGCCCGTCAGTGCGGATGTTTTTTGCAGCTGCTCGATGGCGTGCAGTGGTGGTCGAGAGGTATGTCAACTTGACTGCAGCGGCTCGGGATCGGTGGGAGATTGGATACAAGCCGCAGCAACATGTTGTTCGCAAGCGGACGAAGCCACTCCTGCGCTAGAGTGTCCAGCTAATTAACACTTGGCCCACTATCGGAAAACTCCGAAGCAAGAGACTCGACAGGTTCTAAGCGTTTGTCGAGTCTCTTTTTAATTTTCCTCAAGAACAAATCTCATGAATAGACTGGACCAAGAAACTCTGATCCTTGTCTACAAAGGTGCCTAACCTTAGAGAGGTTCATAAGCAAAGCTGTGGGGCGGCTTGCCCTAACAGATCCCGTTGCCCCAAGAAGTTTGCCGAGGATTAAGGCGTGTTAGCGTCAGCAAGTTTCGCTGCTCAAGAAGAGGGAGAGGCTCTGGGTCTTAGTTTAATGTCCTTTCCGCGGCGCGCTCGACGCTCTGCGGTAAGCGCTTAAGGACCCCTATTCACCGGCGGACACGCATGACGTGGTTATTCAGTTGTTCATTTCAGTCGAAGTGGGAGCCTCAGGACTTTTGGGCTTGAAGGCGTGCCAGCACCTCAACTTCTTGAGCTTCGGGTAACTTGCCAACCCAAACGTCGATCACTTCACCATTCTTATTCACTAGCAAAAGTGTCGGTGTACCTTGAACTCCTAGAGTCCGTAGCTCCGCCTGTTTGACTTGCTCGATGCCGACACCAAGACCCTTAAGGTACTGCCGCCCCTGGCTTTCGGGTTGTGGCAGCACCGCAATTACTTCAAAAGCCTCGCTTCCACTTTTCGCCTGAATCAGATGCTGGTAGAAGGTGGCGCTCTCAGTACAGAAACGGCATTGGGTGGAAAGAGCCAATACTAGTGTCTGATGGCTCTTACTCCAATCCACATCTGGCAGCGAGACTTTTGTTCCTTTACTGATTTGATTGTCTACTGTCGGATGAGATTGGTTCTTCCTAAAGTAGTTCTTATAAAGAGCGACGCACACCGCAATAGCAACGACGATAATTGCGACATTCGCAACTAATTCAACCTTCTTTGAGAGTTCACTTTTCATATCGGTTTTCTCCTATTGCGAGGCTACATGATGTTAGCGACAATTCGCGCAGTGGAGACCGAAAGACAATCCGTTCAAATGTGACTTCAGTGGTCTCAAGTTAACACCGAGTAAGGCTCATTACGACGGCAAAACCCCACACTTCGTTCAGCAGCACATTAACGCGAGGTAACTCCTATTAAAAGTTTAGTTCTTGAAAGGAAAGAGACTCAACAACCCTTGCAAGCTGTGGAGCCCTTCTAAGTTCTGTGGTAGCGCGTCAAGTGCTACTAGTCGTTACACTGTATTGGCGTGACCCGTCCCGCTTCTGAGCAGCAAGCTGCGGCGGCACGTATATAATCTCCCGCCGATCCCGAGCCGCTGCAGTCAAGTTGACACGCAGCGCCCCCGCCTCCGCACACCATCGCACAGCTGCAAAAAACATCCGCACTGACGGGCTTTGTGGCGACTACCACAAGCAGCAGGAGCATCACGGCTAAAACCAAGAGTCGTTTCTTTAACATGAGGGGTCCTCCCTTTGGAAAAACAAGGAACGGGTTGGAGCGTGGATTGTAGGAGCGCGCCAACAAGAATTCGCTTATGTAAATGTAAAGCTGCCCAAATGTATTCCGATATGGAGTGGGGTGTCAATAGCCCGAATTGCCTCAGAGCCCGAATTGCCTCATAGGTAGGCAACTCACTTAGGCAACTCAGCGGTCATTAACTGGTTGATAAAAATAGTTGACCGCACTAGCTACCACAGGATGACTTCGACAAACTCAGGCGGTAGTGAACAGGTAGCTTCTAGATTAGGACATTGCTAAATCGCAAGTCGACCACATGGCTGAAACGCAGCTTCATGTCTTTAGGGAAGTTCGGGCATCTTTCCGGCACCCAGAGCTACCTGCTCAGGGGTTGCAAGTGATGGGATTTTCAGAGACCTAGCAGTACTCTATAGACGTACCAAGAGCCTTCAACGTTGCGTCAATTTGTGAACCCTAATATGACTGACTCGCAACCTCCACTCGTGCTTGCTGAAAAGGTATGGTGCCCGCGTTGCGGAGAGTATTGTGAAAGTCATTCGAGTACAGGCGCGGCCAAGATCGTTGATGTAGATCGTCGCACCGTCTACAATTATGCTAAGAAGAAGAAAGTATTTGCGGTAAAAGTTGCGGGTAGCGCACTGCGAGGGTGTACTCATTGCCTGCTGAGAGAAAACGCCGAGTAAGTGGCGTGCTCGCGCACGGAAAACGAACCACTTCACACACAACTTTTAGACAAGGAGTGCTCCTCATGGATTCATCAGCAACAATTGGTCTGGCTCTCGGTTTATTCGTGTTGGTTAATGGCGCCAACGCACAATCCACCTATACGAACCAATCCTCCAAAACTGCCGTCGCGAGTCCCACACCATCGACGAATGCCGGTCTCGAGATCAAACAGCGTCGCGCACGAGCTCGATCATTGCTCATCTCACTTTCAACCGATGCACGCACCTTTCGCGATCACACCCTCCGCGCCAGATCGCTCGCGCGAATTGCTGACGCACTTTGGCAGGTCGATGCTGAACAAGCTCGTCTGCTTTTTCGCAAGGCCTGGGAAGCCGCTGAAGTTGCAGATCAGGAAAGCGACAGGAAGCTCCAGGAAGAGATCAACAATCAAAAGACACGAACCGGCGGCGGTTTTGCAATCAACCTGCCCTCCAATGTGCGTCGCGAAGTTCTAAAGCTGGCCGCGCGTCATGATCGAGTTATTAGTGAAGAGTTTCTCGAAAAGTTAAAAACGCAAAAAGTGGAGGCGGCTAATTCCGCGACCAGTCGTCCCAATCCGCTGTCTGACCGTCCTGACGAAACATTGAGCCAGCGTCTCGACGTAGCAAAGGAGTTACTTAAGGCGGGCGACACAGAGCGCGCATTACAATTTGCCGCACCGGCCCTCACAGTCGTAAGCAGTTGGGGCATTGACTTCCTTTCCGATCTACGTGAGAAGAATCCGAATGCAGCCGATTCTACTTATGCGGCTTTGCTCGCCAGCTCAGCGGATAGTCCACACTCGGACGCCAACACTGTCTCACTGCTGTCATCTTACATCTTTACACCGCATCTTTACGTGACGTTCAGTGGTAGTGGTGCGTCCACTTTTCAGATGTCTTCCACGATCACGCCCGCAGCAGTCGCACCGGAATTACGGGCCACTTTCTTTCAGTGCGTCGCCACAATTCTGCTGCGCCCTCTACCGCCTCCCGGCCAATCGGATCAAAGCTCTTCGGGTGTCGACGGAAAATATCTGGTTATAAAACGGCTCCTCCCTTTTTTCGAACTGTCAGCTCCGCCGCAAATGGTCGAATCGCTTCGCACTCATTTGAATGCTTTGAATGCTGTGGTTTCAGACAATGCACGCCGCCGCGACGATGAGTGGATAAACAAGGGTATTAAGCCTGACAAACCAGCTGCCGAGCGAGAACAGGCTTTGCTCGATCAGATTGACCGAGCAAAGACTTCTGCCGAGCGCGATTCACTCTATATGCAGTTGGCGTTCATGACCTCCAACAACGGCGAAATGAGAGCGCGCGAATTTGTAAGCAAAGTCGAAAACCCTGAGACGCGCAAACAGGCGCAAGCTTTTATTGATTCCTCGCTGGCGAACTACTTTGTGGAAAAGAAACTTGCCGATCAGGCGCTTGAGTTGGTCCACAAGGGTGACTTAACTCATATTCACAAGGCCTGGGTGCTCACTGAATGCGCCAAGATAGTCGCCACAACTGATCGCGACACGGCACTAGACCTAATCGAAGAGGCGACTGATGAAGCTAGACGTCTTGAGCCCTCGAATCCTGCTTTTCCGCGCGCACTGATAGCGGTGGCCAATGCCCTCAAGGTAGTCGATCCGGCACGTGTCTGGGATGCCACCTTCGATGCGGTGAAAGCTGCGAATTCATCGGAAGGCTTCACCGGTGAAGATGGTGAATTGATACTTCGCTTCCAGAACAAGGGACAGGCGTCGATTAGAAACAAATATGTTGCGGAGTTTGATCTTGATGCGATTTTCAGAGACCTAGCAATGCTCGACTATGATCGAGCAGTTGAGCTCGCCAGAGGTTTTCAAGCTGAAGGACCACGGGCAGTCGCGACGATTTCAATTGCTCGATCCATACTCGAACTTCGCCGCAAACTATTAGCGAGTCCTACCCCGTAGAGAGGGGTCCGGCCGATATAACCGTTGCTGTCCCTAGCCGCACAACGCAAAATTACCTATCACACATCGATCAGATTTAACGAGGCAATACAATCTCGGAGTTTCTCAAACTAAACCAATGGGTAATGCTCGTCCTCGACCACAATTAAATGCCTGAAAAACTTCTCCTCATTAGAGAGTATTTGAACGTAAGTCAACCTGAGATGGCAGGTGAGCGAATTTTTCAAGTTATGACCGAAAACAGTAGGAAAATTTCACGTTATGCCGGGAAAGAATTTCATTTAATGACCCAACTGTTCCCTTAAGTTATTGATTCCAGTAACAGGCGGATTTCACTTTATGAAATTTGTAGGTCATTAAGTGAAATTGGTAGGTCATAAAATGAAATTTGGTGGGTCATAAAGTGAAATTGCTCGACCGAAACCTACACGTAAGAACCAGGCGAACAATAAAACCTTAGTCCCCAGATAAATACTCATTGATCTCTTATGCCTGGTACGCTCGCAAAAGACCTGTCTCGATTGGGATGAATTCACATACTCCCATGATGTCAACAGGCGGCGGCAAGAAACTAATCTAAAGGCAATATCTGGTATGGTCAAAGTCTTTACACTGATCGCCTGGTGTGATACAAAGAGCGCCCGAACAGCCATCACCAAAACGCTCCCTGGTCATTCAACCAGGACAGTCTACATCTCGCCTGGAGGAGAGAAACAAAATGCTGAAAGTCTTGACTCAGAGACTCATGCGAAGACTGCTGATACTGACCATCCTGGTTGGATGTTTGATTTTGCTTGCAGCGCCCGAACTCACACACGCTGATCTTTGGGGTGAATGCGATGCGGCATTCGAAGCTAGGATGGACATTTGTATGGACGATTTCATTGACTGTCAGTTGTTTGGTCCGCAGCCCGGACATACTTGCATGGGCGACTACAACCAATGTATGAACAACGCCATTACGACTCACACCAATTGCCTTGCTGGTCAGCCTGGACCCGGCGGTGGTGGTCAGCAGGGTGAGCGAAACTCCTGCATTCAAGCCTGCGACGAGGTCTATTGGGATTGTTCCGACAATGGAGGAGCAAATACTGCCAGCTATCAGTCTTGTTTCGAAGCCTCCGGCGGAGAAGTGGACGACTGCTGCTATGCTGAGCGCGTGCACTGCATGGTCGCCAATTGCAGTTAATAGGGGTCTGCAAGAGAAGCCGAGGTGACTTCAACTTAATTGAATACTCCGGCCGAAGGGTGATAAAACCTGAACTTCTTGGGAAAGCAAACCAAAAGATATTGGGTCGCTGAAAGAGGCTACGACAGTTTACCTTAGGGCGGCAAGAATCAAGCTCAGGGTGGTCACCATTGCCAGCGAAGGGGTTGAAACGCGCGGCGAGGTCAATGGACGTTCAGGTTTCCCTCTTCACACCAACCACCACTTTTGTTGACCAACCAAAGCACCTCTCGCTAAATGAAGCACCAACTCCGGACTACAGTCCCCCCTGAATCACTCAACATCGAAATCACACGCTACGAGTTCACCGATCAAGTAATCAAAGGCTCCGTCGAGCACCGACGCTGGAAAAGAACTAATACGAGGCTCATCGGACGAAGAACTCAGTAAAGCCCTCGGTACTTGCTGGGCCAGCACTCCAACCTCGATATCCATTGCAGCGTAGATCCCCAACCCCACCTGATCTGTAAAACTAAGATGGGCTAGAAACTCCTACGTCTTGAAGGGCTAGAGAATAGCAACGCTAATCAGAACTCACGCCCAGATTCCCACAGTACCAACGAACAGGAAAGACAACGCCGGCTCAAGGAACAACTCGATAAAGAACGCGCCAAAGCGCGAAACGCAATCTTCACGGCAGTACAAGGGATTTTAGGAGATAAAAGCCGAAAGCGAGAGCAGGGCTTCACCCAAGACTTCGTTGATTTGCTTTTTACAGAAAATTGTCTTGAAGATGCCTACAACGATCTCAATCCAGGAGAACACAAGCATCCAGACAACCACGAAGATTCCGCCAGCGCCCGTTGGAAAAAATCGAAGGCGGATTGCATATGGCGGCGACTTGACCAGAAACCACAGGACAATTTGCCCGACTGACGGAGCGGTGAGGAAAATTTCAAGTTATGACCGAAAACTGTAGGAAAATTTCACGTTATACCCGACAAGAATTTCATTTAATGACCGAATCGTCCGCGTAAGTTATTGATTCCATTAACAAGCGGATTTCACTTTATGACCGAACCCACAATTGTGGGTTCCGGCATTAAATGAAATTTGTCCGGCATAAAGTGAAATTCGTCCGGCATTAAATGAAATTGCGCGGACGATCTCATACCAAGCTGGTAATAAAAACGTAATCCTATGATTTCGGTCGGATTTAAAGCGTGTCGGCAAAGGGCTGCCGTCCTAGAATCACTAGATGATCAAATCACTACTCTATTTTGTCGCTGCTGGTCTATGTGAGATCGGCGGCGGCTATCTTGTCTGGTTGTGGCTACGTGAGAACAAACCGATTTGGTTTGCTCTGATTGGGGGCGTGATCCTGATCCTGTATGGGGTTATACCTACGCTGCAACCGGCTAGCTTTGGCCGCGTATATGCCGCATACGGCGGCGTGTTTGTGGTTCTTTCTATTCCTCGGTGAACACCTGAAAACCGGCCATTCATGAACACTTCAAAACCGGCCATGAGAGTCGGCCGGGACGAGTGGTTTTTACGCTTTCGTTAGCAGCTTGTCCATAAGATTTCAGCCCGCCAGCGTTTTTGTTTTTGTCTTTCCTGCCTAATCAAACTATCCAGCCGTAGAGGTTGTGGGAACTGTGGGAAACTCGGCGTAGTTTGCCGAGTTTTCCAAGCGCGGTGGGAACGGTGGAAAACATGCGGTTCGTTTTCCACGGTTTCCACGGCGCGGCAGTTTCCACAACCTACGCCGGCGCGAGCTCTGTCTTCGTACGCCAACTGCGTGGACCAAACTTGAGCACATGCCCGTGATGCAGCAGGCGATCGAGCATCGCACCGACTGCGGCCGCATCGCCCAACAGTTTGCCCCAATCCTCCACTGGGCGATTGGAGGTGACCAGGGTGCTGGCGCGCTCGTAACGACGCATGATGATCTCCAACAGATCCTCAGCCGCTGTCAGTGGCAACTTACGCATGCCGAGATCGTCGATGATCAGAAGGGGCCAGGCGACCACTGATTCAATGAACTCCTTGCGCGTGCCGTCAATGGTTGCTTCAGCCAGTTCATCCAACAGCATATACGTCTCTCGATAGAGCACGCGATAGCCTTGCTGAATGGCTGCCTGGCCGATGGCTTGCGCAATATGACTCTTGCCTGAACCAGCGGGTCCTAGAAACAGAGCATCTTCACGGCGTCCGATAAAGTTGGCGGTAGCGAGTTCGAAGATCAGACTGCGATTCATCTTTTTGTTGAAGTTGAAGTCGAAGTTGTCGAGTGTCTTAAGTGGTTCACGAAAGCCGGCCTGTTTGCGCCGCCGTTCCAGTAAGCGATCACCACGCCGGGTAAGTTCATCCGTCACCAGACAGGAGAGAAGATCAATAGGCGCCATGGCTTCAGCCTGGGCCTGATGCAAACGAGTTTCAAGCACGGCGGCCATGCCACCAAGCCGCAGTTGTCGTAAAGCCTGGTTCAACTCGATCAGATTCATGTGGGTTCCGACTCCTTTAGTCTTAGCTGAATGACATCGCGATACTGCTGCAGTTCGCGAATCAGGGGATCGACTTGCTGTAGCGTCAGTGGTAACGCGGGCTGCCGCTCGAGATAACGACGCACAAAGTGATACTCATGCACGCCCAGTTCGAGTGCGGCCGCACAAGCTTCTTCAACCACTGCTGGGCCAAACCGCTTTGCTAACGCCAGCACCCCGAGGATGCGCCGCACGCCAACCTGGCCTTGTCGTTGATGAATCGCCTGACACAACTTGCCGATGCTACTGCCGGCGTGGCTGGCGCGAGTGAGTAACTGCAAGGTGGAAGGTGGGGTCCGTGGTGAGCGATCCTCTTCCTGAATGCGATGCCAACCGCGTTTCTGGCGCAGGTGTTCGCGTAATAGTTGGCCCGTTTGTGGATGCAGCAAGCGCACATATAGTCCGTCCCATTGCACCGGCACGCGGCGGCCGATCCAGCCCGGCGGGGCACTGTAGTAAGCAGCTGCTACTTCCACACAGCCGTCAAGGTTCACTACGCGTTGCCCATATTCATAAAAGCGGAAGGGTTCGAGTGGCAGTGGCAACAAGTGCGGTCGCTCTTCAGCAAACATCACCGTCACTTGTCGTTTGGTAGTACCGTGAATACGCGTGTCAGCCCAACGTGTTTCCCAGTGATCGAGATAAGCCTGAGCCGTTTCCAGACTCTCGAAGCGTTGCCCTTTGAGTGGCGTCTTCTTGGCGTGGCCCACTCCAGCTTCAACTTTCCCTTTGCGATCCGGATCATTGACGCGACACGGCAAGGCGACTACGCCATAATGGGCCAACACATCACGATAGAGTGGGTTGAGTGTGGGATCGTAAATATCCGGCTTCAGCACGCCTTCTTTCAGATTGTCGAGCACCACCACGCGCACACTGCCACCAAGGCGGCGAAACGCTTTTTCATGGAGTTCGGCCCAGACCCGAGCGCTGGAACGAAACACCAACAGGCGTACGCACTTGCGACTGTAACCCAGGGTCATCACAAACAGTCGGGTACGCCGATACTTGCCGCTTTCTGGATCGCGCACCCAGGGGCCAGTACCGTAATCCACCTGGGCTTCCTCACCGGGTGCGGTAACGATCACGGCCCGCGCTGAGGGCTGCAACTCGGGCGGGTAGAGTTTGTTAACGAATCGTCTAACGCTTTGATAGCTGTGCGCAAAGCCATAATCAGTCACCAGGTCTTGCCAAATGGCCATGGCATTGCGGCCACGTGCTAATGACTGCTGAATGAACTCGCGATAGGGCTCGCAACTGCTCAGGGTCAGCGCTTTGTTGGTGTTGGCGGTGGGCGTAGTGGCCGCTTTAGCGCCACCAGAGTCGGTGAACACCTCTATGGCCGGTTTTGAAACTTCAGACTGATTATCTGGAGGATTGACCGCTTTTCCCAGCTCAGAGTCGGTGAACACCTCTATGGCCGGTTTTGCCCCGCGTCCCCGCTTACCGGGACGTCGCACACTGATGCCGGCGGCCTTTAGATAGGCGCTGGCCGTCTCCCGGCGCACACCGGTGGCTTGCTCAATGCGTCGTAAGGACCAGCCGAGCCGACCTAAGGCGATTATTTGTTGTCGTTTATCGTCGCTCAATACGTTGCTCATGGCGCCGGAGGCTACTTGCCTCGCGGGCGACGTCAACGTCCCTGCGCGACTACTTCTCTATGGCCGGTTTTGCGGTGTTCATGAATGGCCGCTTTTGGGTGTTCACCGAGGTTCTATTCTGTGGGGTTGGCAGGTGGATAAGATTACTCCTGATAAGTGGGACCTTATCGGCGGCGCAGTCGCTCTGATGGGAGTTTTTATCATTATGTATTGGCCGAGGAGCGTATGACAGAAAAAGAATCGGCTTTTGCTTGTGATATGACCGCGATTGCTCCCGAGCAGCGTGCCGTACACTTGGCTACGATAGAAAAGCTCTTTCACTCAGTTCAAAGCAAGCGTGAACTGCCAGACGGCTATGCGTTTGAACTGCCTAACGATTCAGAGGTATTGCTAACAGCCGCGGAGTTTATTTCACTTGAGCGCTTATGCTGTCCGTTCTTTGGATTTGAGTTACAAGTTGAACGTGAGGGTGGCTCGATCTGGCTAAGCCCTTTGGGGCGCGAGGGAGTGAAGCCGTTCATCTTGGCGGAGATTGGAGAGCACTTAGCCTGCTAGTACTTGAGGTTGCGTCTTCGCGGCTGATGGTTACACCTACCGAGGTTCCATAGTCTACAAGCTCGCCTGCAGGGCGTTGGCGCAAGGATCACTCTAGGCTCCTATCCCCTCTGACGCTTTTTGATCTCCTCCAGCGTTGCTTCGATGGTCCCGCGAGGCTTGTCTTTCAGTTCCGGGTAGCGGACTAACCACTGTTTGAGTGCTTCTTCAGACCTGAAGAAGTTAATTACCCCTCAACCGCCGCCAAGAAAGAATACTGTCGAGTCGGGTTCCTGCGAAGCGAGTTTGCCTCTGTCAAATACAACGCGAATCCTGGTCGTGCTCTCAGGTGAAGAGTCATCAACAATCACCTTCTCGTTTGCAAGTTTGCTGCTGACCAGCAGCATCGCATCGAGCGCTCAATTGACACTGAACTTGCGTCCGCCCTCGACGCTGACGTTGTGGAAAACGAAATCCAAGCGAGGTTCCCATTTCAAATAACGCTGTAAGACCTTATAGCCGACGCCGTCAGACTGACGGTCCTTTTTGAGAATTTCGTAACGTTCAAGCATCGCCAAGCCACGCATAATGTCGGCTTCGCTAACAGCAACTGCTTTAGCTAATTCACGAACAGATGGCGAGGGTTTGCTGTCACGTTGAGCATTAACGAGCGCACGAGCGATCAGTTTCTCATCAGGTGTTAGTACCAGCGTCACCCAGCCCCACCGTCTGATTACTTCATGCAACTCTGGATGTGCTTTGATATAACTGCCAATGCGAAAGCGCGTCTCATCTGACGGAGCCACCTTCACGGCATCCATTGCAATATCTACGCTCGTAACGCTGAAATCTTCTCCCCAATCTTTCACGAGGTAGTCGAGGACCTTCTGTTCCTGCGCGGAAAGTTGCGTTTGACTACTTGCAGCTATCGCAGTACTCGTGCAAAGAACCAGTGCGCTCAGGATGGGCAGCAATTGCTGTAGTCTCATACCTCAACCCTTCTCTTTCTTCGTCTTGCTCTCTTCCATCGTTTTGAGCAACATCTCGATGTCCTTTCGGATATCGCTGGATTTGTGTTCGGAAACGCCCGCATACTTCTTGTAGAGCTTCCACCCAGGGCCGATCACATAGGTGTTCGGAAATGAAATTATGCCGAAGTCGGAAACCGTATCGTCGTTACCAACGAGAATGGTATATTGCACATTGTATCGTTTCACGAACTTTTGAATGTCTGCTGCCCATCCTGACTGCACGGCAAGGCCGATTACTTTTACTCCGCGGGATGAATACTCTTTCTCGATTTTGTTGAACTCTGGAATCTCGCTTACACACGCTTCGCACCATGTGGCCCAAAAGTCCAGTATGATTATGTTCTCTTTGAGTTCCTCTGAGCGCAGTACTGGCCCATCAAGCATTGGCAATGAGACGTGAGGAAGCAAAGCATTCTGTTGAGCTGCTACAGCGGTACATAGCAGACAAAACATCGCGAGCCGCACAATACCTTTAGCCACAAACATCAATGAAGTTTCCATAATTCCGATTACCTCAAATCTGCCAAAAGCGCCCTGACCCTGGTTTCTAATTCTGCCTTATTCAAACAGGGGGCTTTCGTGATGCCCTCCAACTGATGCATCCAGAAAACTGGCTTGGGTGTTGACTCCTGCCAGTTAGTTCCTGGTGCGTAGAGCATGTAAACATCCCAAGCCGTTTGGTCAATCTGCAACGTTTGTTCCCATTCCGCGCCCGTCAAGCGATCGGCATCCCAGTAGTAAGTGACTCTGCGGTCGGTGAACTCTGTCATTCTGGTTTGTGCTCGACCTTTATTATCTCCGGCATACATCGGCAGAAAAACAACATGCGCTCGCAGCCGATCATCCGCAATATTCTTGAGGACCGTCTGAATGTCGGTGAATCCATTTCGGCACAGTGGGCAAACGGGAGAGATCAGCGCGACAAGGGTTAACTTGTCTGAATCTTTTTGAAGTCGGTCCTTTAAGACCTTCGTGCTTTTGAGATCTTCAATCGTTGACTCTTTCGGATTCGTGCGCCGTGCCAACGCCCGAACGCAGACGGCTCCTATAAGACACAGCATCGTTATAGTCGTGGCCGCAACTCTCGTTTTTCGTTTCATACGATCCCCCTTCTCGGCTTCTAGTGACTAGATCAACAGGCGCTTGTCTATCAGCCGTCAGTTTACAATCTGGTCTCTATTCGAGAGTCAAGCAGAAATTAAAGTTGCGGCACAAAGGCTTCCACGAGGAACTTTATGTGATTTCGAGAAGTTGCTGTTTCAAACGCTCAACAGCCCTGTTCACCTCGCCAAGGCAGCACATACCCGATGGATTGCGGCTTTCGCACGCGCACAAGCCTTCACCAATCAAGTGGCTGACGTTACCGGGGATCGTCGTATCTCCGCTTTGTGTTATCTCTTCTCGGATATGGCTCTCGTCAAAGCCAAAGCAGTAACAGAGCGGAACGGGATCGTCTTTGACCTTCAGACCGACTCGGATGCGCAAGTCAGCAACTGTGAATTGAGAATTCCCATCATTTCGAAAATAGACGATGGGGCAGTCCGGCGCTAAGCAGAACGTATAGCGACCGGTCATCGCCTGGCCCAAAAATTCAGGCTTCACCATAAGCAGAACCGTCTTTCGTGAAACTGGCTTGCCTTTACGCCCGCACGCTTGGCAATGGTTCTCTCGCAAGGCTTCCTCAACGATTTCGCTCGGCTGTAGATGTGCCGTTTCGCTTGCACTACCTGTATCGCAGCAATTCATGTTTCTTACTCTCGTGCAAAGCTCGGCTACTTTGCATTTTCCGCTAACAACTTTTTGACGGCTTCTCTAGTCTGTTCGATGGCATCAATCACGGGAGCATTTGAAAACGTTGGCTCAGGCGGTGACTGGTCCCATAACTTGCCGAGCGGATAGACCGCAACGTAATCCCAAACCACTCCATCAGTTTCGCCAATCGATTTGGACACAAGGTGCTCCTTGTCCCAATACTGTGCGGCCCTCGTGTCGAAGATGCGCCTAAGTGTCATAGTTGACGGGGCGGCCAAATCAGTTGGCAAGACCGGCTCCCAAATCACAAAGACTCGAATTTTGCCGTGGCGATCCTCGTCCATAAGTTTTTGGAATGCAGAGGCCCCCTGCAAACATACGGTTCAAGTAGGAGAGAGCATCACTATGACACGAACCGAATCGGCAGAGTCATTGAAAGACTTTTTTAATGAATCTAGGTTGGATGGGTTTAGACGAACCAAAGGCTGTTGGCCGGCTGGGACGGTGGTGCCAACATATAGATAGAAAATAGCGAACAGCACAAGCGCTAAGACAGCCACGAGTGCTATGTAAATGTTCCTTTTAGCTTTCATGTTCAACCTGCTAAGAAATTGGCAACTAAGTTCGCGATGACCTGCGGAAACAGGAAGAATGTGAGCACCACAATCAGTGAAAACCACAACACGATCGTGCTAAACAGATTCGGCTTACAGTGACACTGTTTGGCCCGCCATCTTTGATAGAACGCAAAACCAATCGATAGCAGTGATAACGCCAGCAGGTAGGGACGAGCTGCTACAAAGAACGCCGAACTTCCTGCGGCGCCAGCCGCAAAGATGAACGGAAATATTGGCAGGCAACAACTGGACGCGAGGACAACACTGCCGAGTGCAGCCAGACTGGCAACAATGGTCCGCCACGATCCTGAGGCTTGCGTGTTAACTTTTTCACTCTCCATCACTTGTTTGCTTCGAATCTCGCGAACTCACCGTCGAATCTTGCCACCTGCAACAACGGGACAACATGCTGCATCTCCGTGCGCTTTTAGTTCGCGTTCACACTCCAACATATGCCGTGCAAGCGTTCGGCGAAAATCCCGCATGGCTTTCATCTTCCCATCCAACTCGTCGATCTTCTTGTGCAACAAGTCGCGTACTCGACGACACTCGTCAGCGCCACCGGTCGCCAGAAGATCCTTGATTTCATCAAGCGTCAGGCCTAACTCCTGTGCCTGCTTGATGAATTGCACGCGCTCAATTGCTTCCGGACTAAAGAGCCGAAAGTTTCCAGACGTGCGTCTGGCCCGAGGCAAGAGCTTCAATCGTTCGTAATAACGAACAGTATCGACGCTTACACCTGAGCGCGTCGCAACTTCACCGATCCGAAATTCTGTCTGCTCCACAGACCGATCCTCACTTGTAAAATATAGATCCTTGAGTTGGCTCTAGAGTCAAGCGATCTTTGAGAACCTATTGAGGGACAAAGGAGCGAGCTGTTTCTTGCTAGCATCTTCGCCGCTCAATGGCGCCCATTGAATACGCCAACAAAGCCTGAGAAAAACGGCGCGGTGAGATAATTCAAGTTATGACGGAAAACTGTAGGAAAATTTCACTATATGCCGGACAAGAATTTCATTTAATGCCGGAATCGTCCTTGTAAATTATTGATTCCACTAATAGGCCAATTTCACTTTATGAAATTTGTCCGGCATAAAATGAAATTGCGCGGACGAAGGCCAACTTAGCCCTTTGATACAGTTTCGGTGCGGTGATTCACTTCTTCCCAATTCACGTTCTGTAAAAATGCATCCACATATTTCGCTGCTGCGGCGCCGTAGTCCATGTGGTACGCGTGTTCGTACATGTCGAGCACCAGCAATGGCCGGCCCGTCGGAACGTTGTGCATGTGGTCCCAAGACCAGTAGTTATGGAACTCACCCGTGTGAGCATTTTGCGCGAAGATTACCCAACCTGAGCCACCGCCGAGTGCATTTGCAGTTTTCTTGAACTCGTCTTCCCACTGTTCATAACTACCGAACCATTGTTTGATGATATCCAGTACCTTACCCCCAAGTTTCGGATCACCACCCAGATTCGCAAAGTACAATTCGTGAAGAACTACGGATCCGCTGCGGACCAATTCTTCTCGCTTCAGATCTCCATACATGTACGCGGGAAGATCTTTTTCTTTCAGCATGGCAGCGAGTCGTTGCTCAACGGCGTTGAGCGCCTTCACGGCGCCGCCATAATTGTTCTCCCAGTGAGAACGAATCAGTTTTTCAGAGAGCCCTTTGAGTTTTGCCGGATCGAAGGGCAATGGACGAGGTTGATGCTGGCCGCGAAATGCGCGCGCCGGCGTTGTATCAGCGATTACACCCTGGCTTGCGGTAACCAGTTCACCGGACGCGGCCACTAATCCCAAACAGGCCGCACCCGTTGCAATTTTCGATATGGCATCTCTTCTTGATATATCTTTCATCACCGTACTCCTTGCATCAACGTAAGATTGCTTTCATCAATTCGACCGTTATTCATTTTGACTACGGTATCGGCAAAGCTCGTAGCCTCCGACTGATCATGAGTTACGTACAGCGTTGTCAGGTTGAGCCCTCGTTGTAATACAGAGAGCTCTTCGAGCAGGTCGGACTTAAGATCTGAATCCAGGTTAGATAGCGGTTCGTCCAACAGTAATAGCTGTGAGCGAGCGACTAACGCCCGCGCGATCGCGATCCGCTGTTGCTCGCCTCCGGAAAGTTGGCTCGGGTATTTGTCAGCGTGAGGTGCCATATGGACCATGCGCAGCACTTCATCAATACGATCTTTTCGCGTGCGCCTCTCCCACCGCTGAGATCGAAGAACGAAGTCCAAGTTACCGGCGACGGTTAAATGAGGCCACAGTGCAAGATCCTGGAACACAAATCCAATATTACGTCCCCGCGGCGGAACCGTATTTCGTCCTTTTGCTGCGACCTTCTGGCCGCCGATCCAAATCTCACCATCGTCTGGCGTTTCCAAACCAGCGATGAGCCTCAATAGCGTTGTCTTCCCGCAACCTGATGGACCCAACAGTGCAATAGCTTGCCCCTCGCGAAGCTCGAGAGAGACACAATCGACCACCGAGCGTTCGTCGAATCGCTTTGTAACCTCCAGTAGTCTTAGAAACGCGCCGCTCACGCCGGTGTTCTCGTTCCTTTCTTAGGGAGGAAGACAGTAAGCAGGAGAAGCGGTACGAGCGTGATGCCCACTTGCATCAGCGCCAATGAAGCGACTTCAGATGAAGGTGTGTTCGCTATGAGTGTGTAAACGCGCACAGGTAACGTTGATTCGCCGGGTGGTGCGACCATGATCGTCGCTCCGAGCTCGCCAAAGCAAAAGATGAACGACACGACCCATGTCGCAACGAGACTGGTGCGCAATTGAGGCAAAATTATGGTGCCGAAAGTGCGCGTCCAACTTGCACCTGACACTTCTGCCGCATGTTCACTTGATGTTGAAATCTGCCGAACACCTGCTGCCAACATCAATGCCGCAACTGGCGCAAAACGCGCAATGTATGCGACCACGATTATCCATTGGCTCGAATAAACCTGGCCCATAACTCCGTCACGATTCCACAGTCCAATTATTCCGATCCCAACCACGGTGCTCGGCACTGCAAAGAGAAGAATGAATGTCGGATCGAAAAACATTCGAACACGGCTGCGCGCTCGCGCACGTCCATAGCCGAGCACCACAGCCAATGCAACTATCAATGTCGCCCCCACAAACGCCAGCCATAAACTGTTCGCGATTGCATGTCCGGATGTTGAAACCGCAGAGGCGATCCGATCGATTCCTGTTGTCTCGAACAGCAGTGCCGCAAGCGGTAAAAGAGTTGATGCACAAATTACAACAGCGATCCCGATTAGCATTGCAGTTCGAAAGAGCAGGCTGACAGTTAAAGGCAGTCCCATTTGCAAACTTCGAGTTGTAACCAGCAATCGTTCATCAATAATGAACTTGATGATTACGCTGACAATCAGCGCAACCGCCAGCAACGGCGCGCAGAGTGCGACGCCGGCGCCAAAATCGTAAAACGCGGCGAATGCGGTAAAGGCTTCGGTGGTAAACACGCGAACACGTAAAAGCGCGGGCACACCAAACTCGGAGAGTGCGAGTACAAACACGATCAGACCGGCCGCGGCAACCATTGGTCCAATCAGTGGCAGGGTAATTCGCCCGAGCACTCGACGCGGACTGGCTGCGAGCAGCGCCGATTCCTCCAGACGTGCGTCCACACGTCGCGCCGCGGCCTCGGTTGCTAACATTGAGAGCGGATAGAAGGCTAAGCCAAGTACAACGATTGCGCCTGTCAGACTGTAGGTCCAATCTGATAAGAAATCGCGTCCGCCGGCCCTGGCCAAAAGTCCACTTGGTCCAGTTACAAGCACCCATGCGAGCGCCAAAACGTAAGGCGGGACCACTAGCGGCACAATTAACGCGATCCGCAAGAAGCGCTTCGCAGGCAGAGAAGCACGTGCAAAAAGCAGTCCCAATGGCGCGCCGAGCACTGTCGCGAATATCGCTGCCCCTACACCGAGCTCGATGCTTGTCACCATTAGTGCGCGTTGGCGCGGTTCGGTGAGTAACTGTCTATAGTTATTAAGAGTGAAACTACCTGCAGCGTCCGTCAGAGAGACGATGAACATGTAAACAACGGGCGACACGCAGAACAGCACAAACAGCGCTACGGCCAAACCGAGAGTCAAGGCACGCGCTGAAGGCAGGGCATGCGAAGGACGGATCGCTTTACTGTTAACCGAGAATGTCTCCAACTTTCTATAACCCGAGTATCGGTTGCAGGCGCTTGGTAACATCTTCTACGCGATCGGCGGCCTTGCTGTAGTCCAGCGTCATCGGTTTGAAGGACGACAGCGGCGGGATGTTCTTTGGTCCTTCCACACCCGAGTGCAGCGGTATTTGCACGGCTTCAGACTGGGCCAACAGACGCTCGACTTCCGGCGAAAGCAGATAGTCTATCAACTTCTTACCCGCTTCCGAGTGAGGGCCATTCACAATGAGCGAGACCATGTTCGGCATAATCGGTACGCCCATCCCGTCACGGTCGGGGAATACCATTGCGACCGGCTGCTTATCTTCGAGCGCAACGTTGACGTCGTCGGTATCAGTCAAACCGACCTTGACCTCGCCGCGCGCTACCATGTCTCGCACCACGGAATTTCCAGGAACGATCTTCACACCGTTTGCCTTGAGCTTGCGGAAGAATTCCTCTGCGCGTTCATCGCCGACTTCCGCGTAAAGCGCCGCCACGTGAAATGAGGTCGAGCCGAAACGGGGATCTGCGATCGCAACCTGGTCTTTCCACTTAGGATCGGCGAGATCGAAGATCGACTTCGGAGCTTCGTCGGGCTTCACCATGTTCGTGTTGTAAACGATCACACGTGAACGTGCTGAAAAACCCGTCCAGTAGCCTTCTGGATCTTTGAAAGTAGCAGGGATTCCTTCGGCGTTCGGTGACTTATAAGGCGCGAGCACGCCGTTTCGTTTGAGCACCAGCGTGCGCACCGGCTCATTGGACCAGAAAACGTTAGCCTGCGGGCGGTTCTTTTCGGCGAGCAGCTTGTTTGCAAGTCCCGTGGACTTTGTCTCCTCCGTATCGTACACAGCGTTCACACGCACTCCGCTCTGTTGCTCGTAAGCGCGCAGAATCGGTTCAGAAAAGACACGATCCGTTGAGACGTAGACGGTAACTTCGCGCGCGGTCGTATTCGCTCCGTTCGATCCTGTAGGAGCTGGCTGTTGCGTGCATGCTGCTGAGACCAATACAGCGAAAAGCGGAAAGACAAGAACGTATTGTATCCAGCGCCTCATATAATTCATCCCTTTCTCGTTAGAACTCGATGGCCCATGTCAGGTTCAATCTTCCATTGACCGCATCATCGTTGAACGAAGCCCGGTTTTTGAACTGGTAATCAAGACTCAGTCGCGATAGCTCGCCGATCGGCCGGAAGAAACCGAAGTTGAACGCGCGAACGTTCCGTCCCGTTACAGGATCGTTGTTGAACTGGTCGTAGCGTGCATAGATGTTGTCACGACTCGTTAACCTGTAGTTAACAAAGAGGTGGCCTCCTGAGGAGTGCGCGCCTTGACGAAATGCTTGAGCAAATTCCGGCTCAATTGAGAGGAGCGTAGAGGGCGTGTTGCCCGTGACGAACTCGCCACGCAGTCCTAAGCGATCAGTCGCAGCATATTGGAAGTCGAAGCCGAAAAGGTTTTCGTTGTTGTTACCAGACGTACCTGGCGGGAGAAGCTGCTTGCCTACTTGGGCTGACAATCCGATCGCTACTCGTTGGCGGTCGAAGACTTTTCGCAGTCTCGCAAGGTAGTTGAGTTGCCGATTGTTGTCGGTGAAGAATCGGTTTCCATTGAAAGCACCAATGAAGTATTCGACGCCTTGAAGTGCGGCCTCACCTAAGAAATCAAGATCACCGAAGAGCAGCACGCCACGATCGCGCTGACCTGGGAAAAAATAGCCTGCAAAGATAGCGCGCTCAGGTGACTCGCGCACCGAACTTGACTGCTGGATGTCGAAACCAAAAGGCTTGATGAACTGTCCAACGCGTACCGTTGTGTGATCGTTGAGGTAGTATTCGAGAAATGCGTCATTGACCAACTCTTCAGGGCTACCATCGATCGCTGGGTGAAATTGGATCTCCACGCCGGCGCCCAGACGATTGGCCACGCGGCCGGCCCAGCGTGTCTCGATGCGAGTAAGACTAAAGTTCGGCTCGAATTCCGAACTCGCGTCGCGGATAGGCAGTGCCGAATAACGGGCTTGCACAAAAATCTCAGGCTTCGCACGAATCGTTTCCGCTCGTTCGTTCGCCCCCAACTCCGGCTCGATGATGCGTTCAACGAAGGCACTCGATACATCGTCTACACGTGGCTGCGCAGTATTCTTATCGGTGGTGGTCTGCTGAGTTGCTTCGTTGGATTTCCGTTCTTTGATCAGTTCGATCTCTGCACGCAAGGTCTGGACGGTATCTTTGAGCTGATCTATTTGTCGCGTCGCTTGCTCAAGCTTGCGCTCAAGTTCATTAATCCTGGCATCCGCGGCGGCTTGCTGTGCGCGAGTTGTGAGTGCCAGAACGCAAAGCAATAACAAGGCAGGTATCGCTTTCATCCAAACCTCCTTCGGGCGACTATAGTGCCTCACCTACCGGCCCAGCAGCGTCCACGCGAGACCAATTAGACCACCAGCGAGCACCACCCACAGCACGTCCGCTTTGAACCGGTAGAGCGCCATGAACGAACCAATCCCCATCAGCATCGCAAACCAATTTGGCCCTTGAGCCACGCCGCGCGGCCAGATCACCGCCGCACCAAACACGAGCGCGAGGTTCAGCACGACCCCCACCACCGCTGCAGTAACGCCGGTGAGCGCCCCCGTCAAATTTTTGTTCCCGCGCAGCACCTCGATGTAAGGTGCGCCGAGAAAGATGAAGAGGAAGCACGGCAGAAACGTCGTGTAGGTAGTCACCAACGCGCCCAACACAGCGCTTGTTGTCTGGTCAAGACCTTGCGGGTTGTTCCACCCTGCCATAAATCCGACGAACTGTAGGACCATGATGAGCGGCCCCGGCGTCGTCTCGGCGAGCGCGAGGCCGTCTACAGCCTGCGTATGAGTAATCCAGCCGTAAGAGCCCGCGGCGGCTTGTGTGACGTACGCGAGCACAGCGTAGGCGCCACCGAAGGTCACAAGCGCAGCCTGCGTGAAGAACCTGTACTCCTGCGCATGAAGACTCCCCCAGCCGCGCCACGCGACCAGTGAGGCCAACGGCAGGAGCCATAATATGAGACCGAGTGCGAGAATTTTCAGTGCGCGGACGCGAGACGGAAGCGTGTGCGCGGGAAGCGGCGCATGGTCGTCGATCACGAGCGGAACCACGCCAGAGTCCCCTTCCGTTTTAATGTCTGCTTCTTTGGTAACGGCTTTTGCTGCGAAAGTCAGCGGCCAGAACCGCACGCCCGCAAGTCCCACCAGCGCTGCGGCCACAACGATGAGAGGAAAGGGGACGCGCAAGAAGTAGATAGCGATGAAGGCGGCTGCCGCCACGAGAAAGTGAGCGCGCCTTTTGAGCGCTCTGCCACCGATCTTCAACACGGCTTCGACTACGATCGCGACAACGACCGGCTTGAAGCCGGCGAGCACCCCGGCGACCGCAGGCAGGTTGCCATACGCGGCATAAACGTATGAGAGTGCAAGCAGGATGAAGATTGAGGGGATGACGAAGAACGCGCCGGCGACGATGCCTCCCCAGGTGCGGTGCAACAGCCAACCGATGTAGATCGCGAGCTGCTGTGCTTCAGGGCCGGGGAGCAACATGCAGTAATTGAGAGCATGCAGGAATCTCTCTTCACTGATCCATCGCCGCCGGTCAACCAATTCGCGGTGCATGATCGCGATCTGCCCTGCGGGTCCGCCGAACGATATAAAACCCAACTTCACCCAGAAGCGAAACGCCTCAGCAAAAGGAACGGATCGTCGAACAGTCTCCGAGTCGCTTGCTCGTGTTTGAACGATTTCGTTTTCCTGCTGGATGACCGGTTCCCCTACTGCCATGGTTGTCCGTTTCTTGCTTGTTGACAGGAACAAACTACCTCGCCATGACGCGCAGATCGTCAAAGTGCGTGACCGAGTCGGCTTTGGTCCAGAAGCCAACTTTGCCGCCCTCGGGAAATGTGCTGTCTTCCACCTCGTACAGCTTTTGGTTGTTGAGATACACCTCGAAGAGATTGCCCGCCGCAGTTACACGCAATTCGTTCCACTGCCCGGAAGGTACACTCGCTTTCTTGCCGTACGTCCGCCCCTCACCCTTGACTGGCAAGTCAGTTCGCTTGCCGCTCTGCACTTTGTAGAGGACCACGTTTCCTTCGAGCGCATTAGCGCGAACGATGTAATAGTTATTTGCGTCTTTCAAACGCCAGACGAGTCCCGCTGCCTGATCTACGCGACCGCTAATCGTTTTGAAGCGCACACTCAAATCCAAATCACGGAACGAACCTTCATCCGCGATCGCTAACGGAAAGCGATAGCTTGTCTTGTCAGCGGAAGTTTGAGCCAGCACATTAGGTTGTGAAGGCGCCGAAGTATCGGCCGTGATTGCCCATACGCCCGGCGCGCCACTACCTGTTAATGCGGAATGAAATTTGGCCGGAAGCCCGCCCGCGGGATCCTTGTCGAAATTGTAAGTAAAACTTTTCCCCGGCTCCTGGGGTGGAGCCGGTGTCTCCGTGGCGACTGACGAGCCTGAGGCGGATGTGTTTTCAGAACTAGTGGCCTGCGGATTACAAGCGACGACGATAAAGATGGCCAGCGCACATACGCAGAGAGTCAACTTCTTCATGACTTCCTCCATGGTTAAAGGCACCGACTCGGAATTCCATTAGACATGGAATTCGGTGGATTCACTTTTTAAGCAGTGCGATAACATTAATCTCAATTTTGCAAAGAATCCATCGACGCCGACCATGTGTCAGGTTATTGGCTCGCGGGATTGGATTCGATGCTCGCGTAGAGCGAGTCATAAACAAACGCTGCTCGCACAACCGTTTCCTCATCATCACTTGTCACCATCGGAAAACCGTGACTGATTAACTGCAATCCACGAGCGGCCGGATGGTCATCAAGCTGGTCCTTGAAATCGGCCGCTTGAACAATCCGAGCCATTTCCATCAGAACACCATTGTCGGAAAATCGTTCGTGAACTAAAGCAGCAAAAGAGCACAACCCTTTTTCATTCTTGTGCGGGTAGGCTGCGTTCGGAGCATCAAATCCGATTGCTCCCTGGTTCGATTGAATCGAAGAGACCTCGGCTGGCTCGACAAAAATGAATTCCGCCTGCGCATCAATAAACCTGCGAACGAGCCAGCACGTAGCCGTGCGATTGACACGAATGTCTTTACGTGTGACCCACTTCATCCTTTTAACCTGCGTACTTTTCTTCAACTGTTGCCGCGAATACAAACGTGCCGATCAATCCAATCAGCCCTGCGACAATAAACGGCACTTCCGGAGCAATACTCCAAAGCAGTCCACCAACAAGCGCAGCGGGAGTAATAGACAGACTACGTATTAGGTAATACAGACCTACCGAGCGAGCGCGCACATTGTCTTGCGCGAAATCGACAATCATTGCTTTACGTGCAGGCTCGCCGATTTCACGCAGACCGCCGACCACGAATGCAAGAATGATTAACGCGAAGCTCGACGCGGCAATAATCGCGAGTGGAAAAAGCGCAAAGCTCAGGAAGGTTGCCATCACGAACGGTTTCCGTCCAACGCGATCGGCAATCTTGCCGGCCGGAATGTAGACGAGGATCGAAGTAATCATTTGAATCGCGACAAGTGTGACGTACTGCTTAATAGTGAAGCGCTGTACGTTGGTGACGTAAAGGATCGTTATCACACCGGTCATACCTTCACACGTGCGGATAATCACGTCTGAAACGAGGAGTCGCTTTAGCGCCGTGTGAAAAGTCTGCCAAACGCCGACGATGCTGGTTGCGTGCAAAGCACTAGCCGTGATGTTGATCCTGGACACAAGCACTATCGTCACCACCGCGAGCACCAACGTAACTAGAAGTGCAACGTGAACGCCTTTGACGACACCGAACGACGCGATTAAAAAACCACCAACGATCGGCGCAATCACAATCGGCACACGCTTCAGAATTGATTGCAGCGTAAAACCCATTGCGCGCCGTTCTCTTGGCAATGCATCGCCGATCACCGCAAAGATCGCCGGCGATGCCATGCTTTGCCACGCCATCACCAAGGCAAGACCCAGGAAAACAAACGGCCATGAAGGACTCAACAGGTAAACGACATATCCCGCTGAAGCAAGCGCCACAAAGACTAGAAATGCCATTCGGCGACCGAAACGATCTGCCATCCATCCACCAGGGTATTGGTAAACGGCGTCGAAAAAATCCTGCGCGGTCCCAAACAATCCAATCACCGCCGTGGTAGCACCTAGCGCTTCGAGATACTTCGGCAGGAACTTTTTCCACAGTTCTTCACCAAGGCCAAGGATGAACACTGCGGCCGACGCAATCGAGACATTCCGCTCAAGGCTCAGGTAATCGACAACTTTACCGCGCAACGTGGATGCCTGCTCGATAGTCACTGTGTCGTTCATTGTCAGCCCATCATTTCTTGCGCGATGTCTTTCCGAGAGCTTACGCGTTTGCTTCCTCGTGACTCTTTTTTGCACCTTGTTTGCCAAACAATGTGAATAAGCCATCAAAAATCGCGCTGGACTGCTGTAATAGTTTGCGATCATCGTGAAGAGCCTCACTCAATCCGTTGATGATCGCGTTAAGGCCTTACTTTCTCAATTGTGAGTTCTGCGTCTGTTAGCCAATTCCATGCGACGACGCGAGCGATCGATTCCCTTAATCTTGGGCAATCGTGTGATGGTTTTGTTTCTTTCTCGTCTGGCGAAATGACCTATCAAAATCGTCAAGACTATAGTGAGTGTAATGGCGAAGCCCAGACCTCCCACCACCGTAGATGCCGTTTGAAATAAAAGAATCATCAGATTCCGGGCCTTTAGTCGCCTGATGACGCGTACTCCCGACCGCCAGGATAATCATGTGCGGGAGAGGGTGCCTCAGATCTGCCGTACTTCAAATAGAGCGCTGGAATCACGATCATGTTCAGGAACGTTGAAGTAAAAATACCGCCGAGGATCACGATGGCCATCGGCTGCTGAATTTCCTTACCCGGTTGGCCAACGCCAAGTGCGAGCGGAATCAAACCCACGCCGGTGACTAGTGCTGTCATAAGAATGGGACTCAGCCTCTCCATCGAACCTTGGACGATTGCATCGCGGAAAGCGACACCTTCTTCTGTCATTAAATGTGAGTAGTGACTGATGAGCATGATGCCGTTGCGTGTCGCGATGCCAAACAAGGTGATAAAGCCGACGAGTGAGGCAATCGATAGTGTTCCGCCCGATATGAACACCATCACTACTCCGCCAATTAGTGCCAGTGGAAGATTCGCCATCACGAGAAATGCAGAACGAACAGACTTCAATGCGATGTAAAGCAGTAAGAATATGCCCGCGATCGCAACAGTCGAAAGAAGAATGATTTGGCGCGATGCTTTTTCCTGCGACTCAAACTGCCCGCCGTATTGGACGAAGTAACCTTGAGGCAGTTGAACTTTCTCACTGATTGCTGTGCGGACGTCTTCGATGACACTGCCGAGATCGCGGTCGGCAACGTTTGCCTGGACGATGATGCGCCGCTGCACGTTCTCACGATTGATCGTGTTTGGCCCCTGATCCACGCGGACCTCAGCCACTTGCGCGATCGGCACTTTCAGGCCAGTAGGCGTGTCGATCAGTGTTCCACTGATGCTCTCGACCGATTGTCTTGCGGAGTCATCGAATCGCACCAGCACATCGTAGGTTCGTTGTTCTTCCAGGACCTGGGATGCCACATGACCATTGAAAGCGGTGTCTACAGTCTCCGCGAGTGCTTCGGCGCTCAGTCCAACTGCCGCCGCTGCCGGCCGATTCATATTGATTTGAACTTGCGGCACTCCGACCTGCGGTTCGACCAGCAGATCCACGATACCCGGCACGGTAGACATTGCATTTTTAATTTCACCAGCTTTGTTTCGCAATGTGGCCAGGTCAGGGCCAAACAGTTTAATCGCGATCTGCGCGCGTGTGCCCGAGAGCAGGTGATCGATGCGATGCGAGATCGGTTGGCCCACTTCGGCAGTGACGCCCGGGATGCGAGCGAGCTTTTGCCGCACCTCGTCCATCATTTCCGCGTGCGGCCTATCACCTTCTTTGGTAACGACTTCAATCTCGCTCGTGTTTACTCCAGCCGCGTGTTCGTCGAGTTCAGCTCGACCAGTACGCCGTGTAGTCGAGACTACTTCAGGAACTTCGTGTATCGCTGCTTCAATGATCTTTCCAATGCGATTTGACTCTTGCAACGAACTGCCTGGCGGCAGACTCGCATTTATGTTGAGTGCGCCCTCATTGAACGGAGGCAGAAACTCCCGACCCATAAATGGAAACAGCAGCACTGCGATCAGAAGCATCACAGCCGAACCGCCGATGATCTTGTACGGATGTCGCAACGTCCAATTCAAAATGGTCGCATAGCGTCGCTTCAACCATGCCACAAGTCGTGAATCTCCCTCGTCATGTAAGAGCTTTGAATGGCCCAGCAGGTAATAGCAGAGCACTGGAGTGACGGCGAGTGCCACAAACAGCGACGCAGTAATGGATATAATGTAAGCAAAGGCGAGCGGCGCAAACATTCTGCCTTCAAAACCAGCGAGGCTAAAGAGCGGCAGAAACACGAGAATGATAATCAGCGTCGCAAAGAGGATCGAATTCCTGATCTCGCTCGACGCTTTAAAGATTACTCTTGTGATTGGCTCAGGTGTCGGAGAATGCGCGTTTTGTTTCAACCGCCGGAACACATTCTCGACGTCGATGATAGCATCGTCCACAAGTGCGCCAATTGCGATCGCAAGACCGCCCAACGTCATTGTGTTGATCGTAATGTCGAAGTAGCTCATTACGATGATCGCCGTTACGAGCGATAAGGGGATGGCCGTGAGACTGATAAACGTCGTCCGAAAGTTCCATAGGAAGAGGAACAGAATCACAGTCACCATCAACCCGCCTTCGATAAGCGAGCGATTGACGTTTCCGATAGCACGTTTGATGAAGTCCGCTTGCTGAAATGCTTTCGTGTCAATCGTGACGTCCGAAGGCAGAGTTGGTTTAAGGCTTGCGAGCGTCTGCTCGATCTGTTCCGTCAGCTCGAGTGTGTTTGCGTTGGGTTGTTTCTGAATCGTGGCTACGACAGCAGGCTGCATATTGAAGCTACCGTCGCCCCGCTTCAATGCCGGACCTTCTTGTACTGTCGCGATGTTCTTCAGAAGAATTGACGCGCCGTCGCGAACTGTGACAACTGAATTTGCGAGATCTTCCGTCGAGTAAACCCGTGCCCGCCCACGGATGAGAAATTCTTCATTAGGCCGCTCAAGAAAGCCGCCCGAAGCATTTGCATTCGACGCGCCGACTGCTTCAGTGACTTGTTCGAGGGTAAGTTTGTAGTCGGCGAGTTTTGCGGGATCGACCAACACCTGATACTGCTTGGTATCGCCACCAATGATCATTACCTGAGAAACGCCTGAAACGCCGAGCAATCGTGGCCGCACAACCCAATCAGCAATCGATCGCAGTTCCATCGGCGACGTTGTCTTGCTGGTCATCGAGATCAGCATGATCTCGCCCATCGTCGATGAAATTGGTCCAAGCACCGGAGGTGGAACTCCAGCTGGCAGGCGCACCTGTTGGAGCTTCTCAGTAACCAGTTGGCGCGCGCGATAGATGTCCGTGTCAAATTCAAACTCGACAAAAACGATCGAGATTCCGATCGCTGAGTTTGAGCGCACACGAAAAACGCCGGCAGTTCCGTTCATCGCTGCCTCAATCGGCAACGTAACCAGTGACTCGACTTCTTCCGGCGCAAGCCCGTGCGATTCAGTCAGGATTGTGACTGTCGGAGCCGTCAGATCTGGAAACACATCGACGTGAGCGCGATAAGTAACAATCCCACCGTAAACGAGCAGCGCACCGGCTGCGATTAGAACAAGAAGGCGATTCCGTAGCGCCCATTCGATAATTCTGTTAAGCACCTGGCGATCTCCTTCTATGTCTCATGCGTGTGCGCGCCAGCTTCAGCCGGTTGCAGTTCCTGGAGTTTCAACTGATAGGCGCCTTGCGTGACAACACGCTCTCCTTTGTTGAGACCCGAAAGCACCGCCACCTTGCCGCCCAGTTCGTCTCCAATGGTCACTTCACGCCGTTCAAATTCTTCGCCTGACAACAACACATAGACAATCTTCTTGCCCTCGTGCTCCAGCACAGCCTCTCTCGGAATCAGCATCGCCGTGACCTGCTCACCAGCGTCGAGGCGAACGTTGGCCTGCATTCCGAGACGCAAAGCACGCCCGTCGTTTGGCAGTTGAAAGATCACCTTCGTAGCGCGTGTTTGTTCGTCGATGACTGCGCCGATGTCAACGACAGTCCCCTTGAATTCCTCATCGGGGTAAGCAGGCGTGGTGAACGTCGCCGATATGTTTCCGGCTAATCGACTCAAGTCTTTCTCAAATATCGGGGCCTCAACCCAGACCGTATTGAGATTGCTGATCTCGACTATCGCTTCTCCAGGAGCAACCTGTTCTCCGATCGACTTATTCACTTTAGTGACATAGCCGCTCAGAGGAGCACGAACCGTGTAGCTCGCATTCGCACCGACGCTGGCTCTTGATCTCTCGGCTGAAGGTGAATTGCCCAATGCTTCGAGGCGTTTCACTGCCGCATCGTACGTGGCTTTGGCTGCTTTTAGATCCGCTTCCGCCGCTTGCATTTGCCGTTCAGAAAACGCTTTGCGTTCGTATAAGCGTTGGGCTCGCGCGGCTTCTTTAGTTGCGAGATCGAGGCGAACACGCGCCGACTCGACTTCACCTGATGCCGTACGTCTGTCAGCCTCGAGGCGAGCGTTTTCGAGACTCAGCGAAGCGGCTGCCGCTCGCACTTGTGCTTGTTCCGCTGAAGTGGCGACTTGTTGAATGACCGCAATCGTTTGACCTTGCGCGATGTGTTGGCCCATGCGTGGCAGATTTCTACTCGAAACTATTCCACCAACAGGCGGCGCAACTACTGCCTGACTGTTTGCTGCCGGAATCACTCGACCCGTGGCTGTGATTTGCCGCGCGACCGTCTGCTCTTCGACGAGCGCGAGTTTCATCCGGATCAGCCACTGTTGCTCCATCAGAAACGCGACTTTTCCGGTAGTGGGCGCGGCCGCAGGCGCTTCGGTCTTCACTTCTTTCGCCGGACGCAGCCAAAGTATTGCCGCGAATACGACGAGCAGCGCAAGAACACCGACCACTGCGACAATTACGATTTGCCTGCGTCGAGAACCGCCGTTGTGAGCGCTACTCAGTGTTGGATCGTCGTTAGGTGTTGGTGTGCTCATATCTTGATGTCGGTTCCAGTTGCCAGTTCCAATTGAAAAATGCTCGTGTAGTAATCAAAGATCGCGCGATAGTAGTTGGCTCGAACTTCAGTTCTGGTCTTTTGCGCTTCAATCAACGTAATCAACTCGGTCGCGCCTTCCTGGTAAGCGCCGAGTTGAATTTCACGCGATTCGTCGGCCTGCTTCAGAAGTCCGGCTTCATATGCTCTCACTTGCTCGCGTGCAGTTTCATAAGCCCGGTACGCCGCTTCCACTTCGGCCAGCGTCCTGTTGCGCACGAGATTCAGATTTGCCTCTGAAACCTTTTGTTCGGCTTCGGCTCGCGCGATTCCAGATTGATTCCGGTTACCAATCGGCAGCGGCACCGTGACGCCCGCGAGTACCGTGTTATCCACACCGACTCGCTTGTAACCTACGTATGGGGTGACTTCGCCCTTCGCTTCCGAGCGCTCCAGTTTGATTGAGACTCCAGCCAACGCAAGCTGAGCCTCAGCGACTTTTATTTCGGGTCTATTAACTAATGCAGTTTCTTTTAACCGCGCCAGGTTCAGATCAACTGGCGGTACTTGCAGACGATTGCTTGTCTCAACTCTAAGAGCCCGTTCGAAATCTCGTTCCCCGATCAACTCAAGTAGTCGAATCTTGGTCCTGCGCAGAGCGAGTTCTGCATTTGCAACTGCGAAGTCAAATTTTGTCCGCTCTAATCGGACCTTCAGCAGATCTCCTTCGGCGATATATCCTTCTTCGAAGCGAACAGTGTTGAACTTGACCAGTCCTTCAAAATTGTCCCGGTTCTCTTGTTCGATATCGAGTAGCACACGCGCCAGCACCGACTCGTAGTAGGTTCGCTTTACGTCGAAGAGCTGACGTCTTAACACTTCCATTAAGCGTGCTTCGGACACCGAAACGGTTCGTTCGGCAACCTCCATGCGCAAAGCTCTTCTGTTTCCTAACTCGAATGGTTGTGCGACGGAGATACCGTACTCTTGTAGCCTCTTGGCTGGCGTTTCACCCGACAGCCGCAGGTTCTCGGCACTAATGGTTACACCCGGCCTTGGTCTAAGTCGCGCACCAATCCGCTCCGCTTCTGCGACTCCTACTTCAAGCCGCGCAGCCTCGACCGCCAGGTTTTTGCGGAGAAACTGTTCGGTTGCCGTATCCAGAGAGAGATAGTCAGGCGAAACCTTGGACGACGTTTGAGCGAACAGTGTAAAAGGCATCCACAATGCCAACAGCAAACACGTAATCACACAAAGTTTCTTCACAATCAGTTCACTCCACCTTGAAATCTTTCAGCGACATCCGCTCATCCAGCTTTGCGTTTTTGACCTGAAACTCGATGTCGTAATCACCGCGATTCGGGATCGATACATCCGCTACATAAATGCCCGTCACCTTGCCGACGCGAGCTTTCGTTTGCATGACTTCGCTCCCATCCTTTGCCCTGGTAACAAGTGTGACTTCTGCTTTCTCTACTGGCGTGCCATCGGAGAGATCGGTCAAGTGAATGAGAAACTGACTTGACTTACCGGCCTTCAACGGATCATGTTCGAAAAAATTTTCAATGCGTTCAGTGAACTCGGTGCGTGAGAGCGCCTCCTCTTCATGTTCTTCGGCAACCGGCTGTGTGCGACTGCAACCGAATTGAACCAGAAAGAGTGTCACTACCAGGAGCAGCACCTTCCGACTACCCACGGTAGTTTTTGAGAGCTCAGGAATGCATCGATGAAAGTTGTACATTTGTTTAAGCGAGAAGCTGAATTAACGACTCCACCGTGCGGTGAAATGCCAGTGGGAAAAAGTATGTTGAGATAAACAATGAACCGACAAACAACAGGCTAAAACCTATGGCGATCTGTCTAGGACTAACAGGTCCCGAAGTAATCGAAGTCTTGTCACCTTCAGATTCAATCAACCGCGATACTCGGGAGTGAAAACTTGAAATGTCTTCGGCTATGAAGCTCGAAGCTGTAACGGGTGTCGGGGAGGCTCCTCGTCGAAGCTTCACCAATGCGGAAGCAATGTCCAAGGGTGCCTTTGTTCGTGACGCGGCAACTTCATCACATAGCCGTTCGACCTCCAATCCACGCCAGGTCAGTAACCGGCGAGTCAGAACAAAAGCCAGTGACGCGTAAGTGCAAAAAGACAGTGCTAGTTTGATCAGGTTGTCGCGTCGTTCGTGGTGTGCCGCTTCATGTTCGAGTAAGCCGATCAGTTCTGACTCGTCCAGGGTGCGTAATAGACCCGTCGAGACAATCAGTTTTGAACGAGTGAATCCCCATACGAATGAAAACGGATAGTCACTCATTACTAATCCGACCTGAAAACCATATCGTTGCGCTGTATCTTCGACTCTGGCGATCTGATGCGGTTCCGCAGGTTCGGCATTCATTTGTAGTCTGCTTATCAGTTGAGCCACACGCATGTAGCTGTGCCAGCCCGACCATGCAGTGAACAACCCCGCACCGGCAGCGAAGAGTAACATCATGTATGCAAGCGTCGGTTCTACTCTTGCGGTGAGATCCCCAAGCAAGTGCAACTCATGAGGGATGCTGTGGGCAGCGTTGAATGCCTCAGGCATCCAGAACTCAGGAAGAAAAGCCGCCGCCACGATCCACAGTGCCAAAACGGGTGGAAGTATCAACGCCCAGGTATAGAGCCAGATCAAAGTACCGCTTCGCAGTTTGTAGGATCGTTGTTGGACCAACAGCTTTGCGGCGCCGGCAACCGTGAAGCACACGATTGCGAAGATCGTGGAAAGAAGTACGAAGTTTTCGATTAAAGAGACTAGCAACTGACCTCTATTTCCTGCCGCAGCTATCTTACTTCCGAGACCCACCCGTACGTTTTTCACGTATCATCGCTTCCAACTGGTCCAGCGTGTGTTCATTTTCGCCGACCAAATCAACAAACGCTGACAGCGCTGGCGTGCGGTAGTGATTCAACAACGCACCCAAAACTTCCTGTGCCATGCCACGTTCAAATTCCTCCCGCGAGTAGCGCGCGGAGTAGACGAACGCCTTACCCTGTTTTTCGCGAACCAGATAACCTTTTCGATGCATGCGATCGAGCGTGGTCAGCACAGTTGTGTGTGCGATCTGCCTCTTTCCCCGCAGCTTGTCCTCGACGTCAGTGACTGTCAGATCGCGCTGTTTCCAGAACACGTTCATGATTGCGGTCTCCAGCTCACCGAGCACATGGCCCTTTCCGCTGGCGCCCAGTTTGAATCCTCTTAGTGCTATTTTGGGACGAGAGTTTGCCATCTAATCACGCGATTTCATGAGCTTTATGCGAGAGCGTGCAGTATAAGAACGCCAAGAACTACTGTCAATAGTCGGAAGGTGTGACATAACCATCCCTATTGCCCTCGTCCAAGAACCTTCTAGATCACAATCTAGACTAACTCTCGGCATTAATGGTCTGCGCCGAGCATCACATCGCTGGCCTTGATGACAGCATAGACTGTACTGCCGGTGCTTAGCTGTAGCTGCTCGACGGAATGCTTTGTGATGACAGAGACGATTTCGACTCCACCCGATAGCTCCACTGTAACTTCGGCGTTTACGGCGCCAAGCTGAATGCTTTTGATCGTACCCTTAAGCCTATTTCGTGCACTGATTCTCATCTTGTTGCTTTCTTTTCATGGATTGTTTGGTCGGGTTTAAGCATGTTAGCAGAAGACGCCGTTGTCGAGATATGGGCCGAAATTGGCGACGTCGCCTGTTAGCAGGATTGCCCAGAACGTCTCGGCATTCGACCGCTGGGATGAGCGCGCGCCATCATCTTGTGTGACTTGAAGAGTTGAGTTTTGCCGCTCAGGAGGTGCTTGCAGCCTGACCGACTGCTATTGTCGAGTAAACATTCTCGATTGCAGCGCGCAAGAGCTCCGCAACGCTCCATGCCTGTGCGACGCAGCCACGCGGAGTGTGCGGGGCATCACCGTCGAAGATTTCTGAGACCTGGCCCAGGCAGGCGTCGTTTAAATGACCCTGAAACTGTGACAACCATTTGTCTGCAAAGTCCTGGCCCGCCTTCCTGCCAAACGTCTTTACGTATGCGGTGATGAATGGTCCCATCAACCAGGGCCAGACAGTGCCTTGATGGTAAGCGCCATCGCGACTGCGCGGATCGCCTTCGTAGCGCCCGATGTAGTTCGGATCCCTCGGCGAAAGCGTGCGCAATCCACGAGGAGTCAGCAACTCACGCTCGACCACACGGAGAATGCTCCTGGCTCTTTTCGGCTCGAGCATCGAATTCGCCAAGCTAACGGCCAGAATCTGATTTGGTCTGATCGACCCGTCGCCGGCGTCGCCGTTGACGACATCGTAAAGACAGCCGGCTTCTTCATTCCAAAATAAACTGTTAAAGCTGGTGCGCGCTTTGTCGGCGATCGCGGCATACTTCTTCTTCGGCGTTACATCTTTGAACTTTGTGGCGAGCTGTTCCATTACGCGCAGAGCGTTGTACCAGAGTGCCTGAATCTCGACGGGCTTCCCATGTCTCGGTGTGACCACCCAGTCGCCAACCTTCGCATCCATCCAGGTCAGTTGCACGCCGGGCTCTCCCGAGTAAAGCAAGCCGTCATCATCAACGTGAATGTTGTAACGAGTGCCTCTTACATGCCAGTCGATGATGTCGGACAGAACTGCGTAGAGATTTCCCCGTACAAATTCGTAGTCATTCGTGTATTGCAAAAGCGAGCGCACGGCTTCAAAGAACCACAGCGTCGCATCGACGGTGTTGTACTCGGGTGTTTCTCCTGCATCCGGAAAACGATTTGGCAACATTCCGCGATCAACGTGATTAGCAAATTCCGCGATGATGCTCCTGGCGATTTCTGGGTGGCCGGTGGCCAGCGTCAGGCCCGGAAGCGCAATCATCGTGTCCCGGCCCCAATCACTGAACCAGTGATAACCGGCGATCACAGTCTTGCAGCGCTCACGCGCAACGATGAATTGATCGGCGGCCGATGTGAGAGTGTTGACGAGTAGATTTGCGTTAGCTTGCGCCGAGTTTCCGCTCAGAAGTTCACGTCGCTCTAATTCTGCTTTGCGATAAGCATCTGCTTGACTGACTTCGCGGCGCTCAGTTGACGCGATAATCCTGATACTCGCACTTGCGTTCAGATCAAAGGTAAAGGTGCATGGGCTGAAAAGATCTTCAGCAAAGTCGAGACCACGTTCCTGCTCGACCGCGTACTGAAACTTGCGGTACCAAAAACCGTTGGTGTCGATCGCGGCAGCGTCATGCGCGAAATGAAGTCCCGGCAGATCTTCGTACAGCTTGATCGTAGCCGACCCATTCTCAGTTTCGACATGTGGATTCAGTGCGCCGTTTTCATGCGTCGTGCTGTGATAATCGCGAAACCCGATCAACGGACGAATCTCAAGGCTGTAGGACGACTTGTCAGCTTGCGATTGCGTTTTGAAAATGTCGTACTGAACAACGGTCGTGTTCTCCCCTTGCACCATGAATACAGACTTCTCCACCCGCACGCCTTGAATTTCATAAGTGAACCTCGGAAACGGATCAAGACGGAAGCCAGTTTGATACTGGAAGCCTTGCGGATGAACAGCGCCCGGATATTGATTCGCTGACAGTTCGTACCGTTGGCCATCAATGATCAGTGACTCTTCCAGCTTCGACAGCAAAACCAAGCGGCCAACCGGCGGCTTGGTCGCCGCTGTCAGCAAACCGTGATAGCGCCGCGTGTTCAGACCCACGATTGTCGAAGATGAGAAGCCGCCGATGCCATTCGTCTCGAGCCATTCGCGTGACAGTGCCGTTTCGAGATTTCGGCAACTCTCCTGATCTATCTCAATCATTGCGTACCCTCTTTCCATGTAACTCAGCTAAGCGGCGCGACTGTCAGCAACCTCATCCGCCGCGGCTTCCATCATTACTGGCCTTTCAACTCGCGTACTCACATCCATGAACTGGACGAGGTCCTTCGAAAACAAGAGATCGAGGAACCAATCAAGCGCCACCCTCACTTTCTTTTCAAAGCGCGGGAGCTTGCTCAGATAAATCGTTCGCCACAACCACCAGGCGACGAAACCGGAAAAGTTCACCCCCATTATTCGTGCGACGCCGGTGCGTTTGCCGATCGAAGCCAGCGCGCCAATTGTCTTGAATTCGAACCGTCGCCCCTGGCCACCATTTATAGCAGCCACGATGTTCTCAGCTACGACCTTTCCCTGACGTATCGCGTGTTGAGCAGTTGGCGGGCAGGATTTCCCTGATGCCGGATCGGGTACAGCAGCACAATCACCGAGCGCCCAAACTCCTGGAAGATCGCGGACTTCAAGAAATTCATTTGTAACCAGCCGGCCGCGCTCCTTAGAACAATCCAACATCTCCAGCAGCGGATTCGGAGAAACACCAGCCGTCCAGACCAGCATGTTGGTTTTAAGCGAAGTCCCATCGCTCAGATTGACTTCGTCATTCGAAACACTCTTGACTGCCGTCTTCATGAGAAACTGCACCCCGCGACGGGCAAGCTTCTTGCGCGCATACGCGCCAAGTTCCGGACCCAGTTCCGGCAAGATCACATCGGTGGCTTCAATCAAAACGATTCGCAGTTCGTCTTCGATGAGCTTCGGATAGAACTCAATCGCTTCGCGCACGAAATCATTCACAGAAGCTATTGTTTCGACGCCAGCAAACCCGCCGCCCACTACAACCACGGTTAACAGCCGCGAACGGTCCTCGCTGGAACATTCAAAGTCCGCTTCTTCGAGGTTCTTGATCAGCCGGCCGCGCAAACGAATTGCGTCGCTGAGCGACTTCATTGTCAGCGCGTTCTCAGCCAGACCTGGCAGATTGTAGAAGTTCGTAACTGATCCAAGAGCCAGAACCAGATAGTCATAGGACAATTCGTGATCGTGATTGTCATCCGCATGAGCAACGACTACGCGCCGTTCTTTTAAATCGATCGACCGGATACTCCCATTGAAAAAGTGGGCGCGGCGCAGCAGCTTGCGCACCGGATTGACGATGTGCGTCAGGTCCAGATCGCCGGCGGCGACTTCAGGCAGCATCGGCGTGAACAGAAAAAAGTTCTCGCGATTGACGAGTGTGATCTCAACCGCGGCCTCGCGACGAAGCTTCTTCTCAAGATGCAAGGCTGCATAAAGACCGCCGAAGCCGCTCCCGAGAATCAGGACCCTCTTAGGTTGGTTTGAATCGCTGGCCATTATGTTAGTTCCGCAACTTCGCAGAAGACTTTGATAGCGCCGTTCGGATCTGTAAGCTTCGCGAACAGCTCCTCATAGTTCTCCAGACCTTTGACCGGATGTGTCAGCAGACGGGACAGCCAGCCGGGATATTCAGCTTCGGCTTGGGCCAAATCCTTCACACCCATTTCGAAGTATTCGCGATTCGCGTTGACCGTGCCGACCATTACCTTGTTGCCCAGCACAAATTCAAGATTGATCTTGTCGGCCGGCACTTCGACCTTGCGATCGCCGCCGGTCACACTTGATAGAACCAACACACCGTTCTTCCCGAGAGCTTGCATGCTTTCGAACACGACGGGCGAAAAACCGGTCGCTTCGAAGACGATGTCGAATGGTCCATACTGCTTCGCGCCTTCAAGAATTGAAAGTTCGTCCGTCGATTGATAGGTCGCGCCGATCGCTTCTATCAAGTCTGAATTCAAATATGGCCTCGGCGTCTTGCCAAAAGTTACTACCTGTAATCCCTTCAAACGCAGCACCAGAGTCGCAAGCAAACCAATCGTGCCAGCACCCATTACGGCCGCGCGTTTAGGCTTCCAAACACGAAGACGACGTTGAATTTCGTAGGCTTGCGCGATACCCTTCTCAACAACGGTGGTTGGTTCAAGCAACACTCCCACTTCTTTGAGTCCCTGTGGAATCTTCACGATGAACTCAGCATCATCGACGTAATACTGGCTCATGTAGCCGTGGCGCAGATTGATGCCTCGCTCGAAATACGTATCGTCCGTCGTCATGTCGTTGGTGCCGATCAGATCGTAGATGCTCGAACCCGGACGGCGCACCGTCGCAACGACATAATCGCCGGGCTTAACTTCCGTTACGTTCGGACCGACAGCTTCAACCTGGCCAAAGCCTTCATGACCGATGACCAGGAAGTCATATCCCGGAGGCGCCTGGCCATACTCAGCAGCGTTGATTTCCTTGTCGGTGCCATCAACACCAACCCGCAGGACGCGCACTAGCACGCCGCGGCCGTTGGGAATGTCACCGACCTGCGGCGCAGGCAATTCGGTTAGATGAACTGTGTTTGGTATTCCCGGTTTGACTGCAATTGCTTTCATGATTGCTCCTCGAACTTGTTTCAGTTTCAGGTCTTCAACTCGCTGACATCGCCATTTCTGTTTGAACTCCGATCCGCGCGAGTGTTGACAGCACACGAGCCGGCTCGCCCAGATCACTCCAACCGACATCGCCAACTCTCATTACCGTGAGATCTTCCGCGCGCGCCGCCAAAACTTCTTGAGAGAAGTTACTCTCTTGAATTTTAGAATACAGTGCATGCAGCGCTTTGCGTTCAATGGCGCTTTCAAACGTGGACATGGTCGACGCAAACTGCGAGTACATATTCGGTAAGGCTCTGCGCGTCATTTTCAGTAGCGCATCAACACGACCGACCATCACAAAGCTGTTCCACAGACAACCGTTGTCCATCAGCATTCGGGCCATGTCTGAGTCTGGTTTTTCCCAAAAACGACTCACGCGAGTGATTGACAGCGGCATCGTGCCGAGTATGGATTGCTGCGGTTCGATCCATCCGTATTCGGTTTCGGGGCTGCTGGGCGTTATACCAAGCAAAGTGATCATCGTCGGGCGAGCTTGCACTGCGTCGAAAGCCGCATCGACATGCGACATGAAAGCTTCGTCATCGGCAAAGTAGTGGTCCGACGGAAACAGTGCGACGATCGCCTTGGGCGCCTTTGCCGCTACGCGCATCAGCGCATAAAGAATTGCCGGCGCTGTTCCTTTGTTCGCC
>CAWBPY010000002.1:0-720643 GCA_963790745.1 uncultured Acidobacteriota bacterium | reverse complement strand
ATGAGGGGGCCGCCCGCGCCGCCCTGGAGAACCTCCTGGCGGACGGTTCGCTCGGCAGGGTGTGGCTCGTCCACCTCGGCGGCGCGGCGGCCGGCTACGTCGTCCTGACGTTCGGCTACAGCCTCGAGTTTGGCGGGCGCGATGCGTTTGTCGATGAGCTGTACGTCGAGGAACCCCACCGCGGCAAGGGGCTGGGCGGGCTGGCGCTCCGCCTGGCCGAGGACGCCTGCCGGGCCCTGGGCGTGCGGGCGCTGCACCTCGAAGTGGACCGGGAGAACGGCCGGGCCCGGGCCGTCTACGAGAAGGCCGGCTTCGAGGACCGCAACAACTACCTGCTGACCAAGCGGCTGACGGGTTGACCCGCCCGTAAAATGACCGCTGACATCGAGGCGCGAGGCTGACACGGATGGACGCTGAAACACCGACGAGGACCTGCCCGCAGTGCGGCAGCGCGGAGTACACGTTCCGCAGCAGGAAGAAGATCCCGGCCGACCCCGAGAAGGGCGAGCCGGCGGCGACCGAGACGAAGTACCGCTGCAAGAAGTGCGAGAAGGAGTGGAAGGTCAGGACGCCGGCCTGACCACCGTCAGGAGGAGACTCATGTCGAGGGAGATCGCCGGCACGCTTCCAGAGGTGGTTCGAGCACGAGCGCCACGCGCACGAGAAGGTGCTGCGCTCGCTGGAGAGCGTGCCGGCCGACCGGCGGGACGGCCCCGAGTTCGCGAAGGCCGTGTCCATCCTGGCGCACGTCGCGGCCGCCCGCCGGGTCTGGCTCGTCCGGCTGGGGATCCTCCCCGGCCAGCAGGGCACCCTCTCGCCCGAGAAGGTGACCCTGGCGGATGCGGCCGAACTCTTGCGCTCGGTCCACGGCCCGTGGGCGGAGTACCTCGCCCGCGTGACCGACGAGGAGATCGGCCGGGAGTTCGAGTACCAGAGCCTGGACGCGGGGCGGTTCCGCAACCGCGTCGAGGACGTCCTGGCGCAGCTGTTCGCCCACTCCTCGTACCACCGCGGGCAGATCGCCATGCTGGTCCGCGCCGCCGGCGGCGAGCCCGCCGTCACCGACCTCATCTACTGGTGCAGGGAGAGCGTCCCTCCCGTCAGCTAGTGACCGTAATGGGGCATGGACCTGTTCGTTACCTGCCGGGGGGCGCGATGGCGGTTGAACGTGACAACCTGGCGCTGGCGAGGCAGTTCGTCTCCGCCGTCGAGCGCGGTGCCTCCGACGAGGTCGCGGCGCTTCTGGCCGAGGACGTGCTGCAGGAGGAGTTTCCCAACCGCCTGATGCCCCAAGGGGCCACGCGGGACAAGGCGGCGATCCTCGCGGCGGGCGAGCGCGGCAAGAAGGCGATGGCGGCCCAGCGCTACGAGATCCTCAACGCCGTCGCCAGCGGGGATCACGTTGCGCTCGAGCTGCGCTGGACCGGAACGCTCGCCGTCCCCTTGGGCACCCTCCCCGCCGGCGGGAGATGCGGCGCACGGTACGCGATCTTCATCGAGTTCAGGGCCGGGAAGGTCTGGCGGGTGCGGAACTACGATTGCTTCGAGCCGTGGTGAGCCGATGGGGATGATTCCGATCCAGGGGCTGTTTGAAACCCACGTGACGGTGCGCGGCTGGAAACGTCGATCGCCTTCTTTCTGGCTGGGCGGCCGGCAGTGCGCCCAGCCGAATGTCCCTGCACCTGGCCTTCACCGCCAGCGCCGAGGCGACCCTCTCCGCCCCGGCCCGGTCGGAGGTGGCTGTATGAGCTTTGACATCCGAGTTCCCGGACCGCCTTTGTCCCAGTACGTGGCGATGCTCTGGCATTGCGAGGGGTACGTAGCTCCCCACGCCTTCGAGCGTGTGCTGCCCAGCGGCACGGTGCAGCTGTTGATGCCCCTCACGGACGAGCCGTTGCGTGCGTACGACCATCGGAACATCGGCCGCTATGAGTCCTATCGAGGGCCTTTGGTCTGCGGCGCCCGCTCGGAGTTTGCGGTCGTTGATGCGGCGTCGCAACGTTCCATGATGGGCGTGCAGTTCAAGGCCGGCGGCGCGTTCCCGCTTTTGGGTTTCCCAGCCGGCGAGCTGCACAATCAGCATGTGTCGCTGGACGCCGCCTGGGGCAAGCGAGCAGATGAGCTGCATGATCAACTGCTGCACGCGAGGTCGGCGAAAGCACGATTTCAGATCCTTGAAGAGAGGCTGCTCCAGCGGTTGTATGGAGCGGCCGAGCAACCTGCCGCAGTCAAGTACGCACTGGCGGCGTTCGACCGGGCTCCGCATGATCAAGCGATCGGAGAGGTCTGTGAAACCGTCGGGCTCAGCGCCAGACGGTTCATCGAGGTGTTTGCCGACCACGTCGGGATGACGCCGAAGCTGTATTGCCGCGTCCGTCGATTCCAGGCGGTGTTGAGTCTCATTGGCGGACAGGCCGATGTCGATTGGGCTCAGGTCGCCCTGGCCTGCGGATACTTCGATCAGGCCCACTTCAACCGCGACTTTCGCGCTTCGCGGGCGTGACTCCGACGACCTATCTCCTTCAGCGAGGCGAGCACCAGAATCACCTGCGATTCTCTGCCTGAGGTAAATTCTGTCCAATACAAGACGGTCAGGCTAGCGATAAGATCGGGCGAGCTGCGGCGGTTGAAGGCCGCGGTTTCGATCAGCACAGGCACAGCGTGTGGTAAGCCATGAATATTCTGGAGCCGTGGAACATCGTCTTTCTCGCCGGCTTTGCCGTGTATTTCTGGATTCGGCATGTGTTCCTCCAGCGCACCAAGAACGAAAAAAAGGCCGTCAGCAGATTCGACAGGTCGGAGAAGATTCTGTTGGCCGCGATGTTTCCACCAGTCATTCTTCTGCCTCTTCTCTACCTGTTCACGCCCCTGCTCGCATTTGCGGATTATCGCCTTCCGACGCTTGTTCCTTGGTTTGGAGCCGTGACCATGGTCGCCTCCCTCTGGCTCTTTTGGCGGTCCCACGCGGACCTGGGACAGAACTGGTCGGTCAGTCTCGAGATCCGCGAAGGACACCAGCTCGTCACGCAGGGCGTCTACCGGCACATTCGCCATCCGATGTACGCATCCATCTGGTTGTGGGGAATCGCCCAGGGAATGCTGCTGCAAAACTGGTTGGCGGGCTGGTCCGTCGTGCCGGTGTTTGCCGCGATGTATTTTCTCCGCACGCCCCGCGAGGAGCAGATGATGTGCGATACGTTTGGAGAGCAGTACCGCGAATACATGCGACGAACCGGCCGACTCTTTCCACGGATAAAGACGGAGAGCGTATCCCATGGCGAAAAAGAAGATTGACTTTGACGTCGTTCGCGAGATCGCCCTGGCGCTGCCGGACGTCGAAGAGAGCACGATTCACGGCGCTCCCTCGCTCAAAGTGCGCGGCAAGCTTTTGGCGTGCCCGGCGCTTCACCAGTCGGCCGAGCCGAACTCGCTGGCGGTTCGCATCGATGTCGATCAGCGCGCAGAATTGATTGCCGCCGAGCCGAGCGTCTACTATGTGACGGATCATTACGTGAAGTATCCGATGGTGCTCGTGCGGCTGTCATCGATCGACCGGAATGCCCTGCGGGATCTGCTCGAAAAGGCCTGGCGCTTCGCGAGCTCAAAGAAGAAGGCGAGGGGTTGATGGATCTCACGCAACTGCCGTTTAACCGCCTCGTTGGGCTGGAAGGCGACCCGGGGCTGCGGCAGCCCGGGCGGCGACTGCCGCGCTGGGCGAGTCCCGCGCGAACCGGCGGAGGGACTGGCTTGTCAGCACGTTAGGGCGATGCTCAAGATTCGGCTCGGCAACTGGTTCCATTGCCCACGGTTACCGTGGATGCCGTTCAGCCGGTCGCGGCCGATCCTGGGGGCAACCCCGACGCGGTCCGCACCAGGCAGACGCTCTCGTTGGGGCCGCGCCGACCTGGCCTACAATCGCCGACACTCTTCATGCGGTAGAGGTGCCGCCGACCTCCCGCTCGGGAGAAGCCGATGCCTCCGCCGACCGAGCCTGGATCGTCACTCCAGCCTGAGATCGAATCCCACTACGCGGCGGGCCTCGAGGCGGGCCGTCTGGCCCAGGGCTCCGGGCGGCTTGAGCTCGCCCGGACGCAGGAGATCCTCCGGCGCTTCCTGCCGCCGCCGCCCGCGGTCGTCGCCGACGTCGGCGGGGGCCCCGGCGTCTACGCCTGCTGGCTCGCCTCCCTGGGCTACGAGGTGCACCTGTACGACCCCGTGCCGCTGCACGTTGCCCAGGCGGAGGAGGCCTCCAGGTCCCAGCCGACGCACCCACTCGCCAGCTGCACCGTCGGGGACGCGCGGGCGCTGGGCCGCCCCGACGACAGCGCCGACGCGGTCCTCCTGCTCGGGCCGCTCTACCACCTGACCGACCGCGCCGACCGCCTGGCGGCCCTGACCGAGGCCCGGCGGGTGCTCCGGCCCGGCGGCATACTCGTCGCCGCCGCCATCTCCCGCTTCGCCTCGGCCCTGGACGGGCTCCGGGCCGGCTACCTGGACGACCCGGCGTTTGCCGCCATCGTCTCCCGCGACCTCGCCGACGGGCAGCACAGAAACCCGGACAACCACCCCGCCTACTTCACCACCGCGTTCTTCCACCACCCGGACGAGCTCCGGCAGGAGCTCGCCGACGCCGGCCTGGCCGACGGGCAGGTTCTCGCCGTCGAAGGGCCGGCCTGGCTGCTGCAGAACTTCGACGCGCACTGGGACGACCCGGGCCGGCGGGAGCGCCTGCTCGACGTCGTCCGCCGGACGGAGGCCGAACCGTCCCTCCTGGGCGCGAGCGCGCACCTGCTGGCCGTCGCGCGGAAGCGACACCCCGCCGGGAAGGAGGGGGCATGACAGCGGCAGAGGTCACGCTCCAAACCGATCGCCTGACCCTGCGGATGCTCCGCGAGTCGGACCTCGACGCCTACGCGGAGATGTGCGCCGACCCCGAGGTCATGCGCTACATCGGCGACGGCCAGCCGCTGGCCCGGCCCATGGCGTGGCGCAACCTGGCGATGATGGTCGGCCACTGGTCCTTGCGGGGCTACGGCCTGTGGGCCGTGGAGGAGCGGTCTTCGGGCGTGCTTGGTCGGGCGCATCGGCTTCTGGAACCCCGAGGGCTGGCCCGGGTTCGAGCTCGGCTGGATGCTGCGCCGGTCCTTCTGGGGCCGGGGGTATGCCACCGAAGGGGCGCGGGCGGCCCTGCAGTTTGCCTTCACCCAGCTGGGGCAGCCGCAGGTGATCAGCCTGATCCACCCGGAGAACGCCGCCTCGATTCGGGTTGCCCAACGGCTGGGCGAGCGCCTGGTCGATTCCACCGAAGTGATGGGAAGGCCCGCGCTGGTGTACCGGATCACCCGCGAGGAGTGGGAGGCGCCGAACGAGCCATGAGCCCGCCTCCCCGTTTTCCGTCCGCCGGGCCACGCCGGAGGACTCGGCCGCGGTCCTGGACTGCCTGCGGGCGGCCTTCGAGCCCTACCGGGGGCAGTACACCCCCGCGGCCTTCGAGGACACGGTGCTCACGCCGGCCACGGTCGGCGGGCGCTTTGCCACGATGGCCGTGTTTGTCGCGAGACTCCCGGCGGCGAGGTCGTCGGGACGGTCGCGTGCAACCTCGTCGGGGAGGGCGAAGGGCACATCCGGGTAGCGCGACGCTACCGCTCGCACGCGCGATTGCGCGCATTTATGAATTGAAAGTTCCGACAAGTCCTTCATCGAATTTGAATATTGGGATGCTGGGCGGCTCGGAAGTAGTAAATGCGAAAGCGTCTGACGCATGGTTTACGGTCGATTTGCGTTCCACGAGTAACGATGTAATTGCAGATCTGGAAAAGAAGATTGCGACGATTCTCGATGAGGAAGCAAAGCGGGCAGGACTGACGGTGAAAACTGATGTGATCTCCTCTTCGCCGGTGGCAGTCCTACCGGGCAATCGCGAATCGAATCTTGTGAAGATCGCTGAGGCGGTGCATCGTGCGATGGGATTTGATCCGCCAATCGGAAATGCCGGCTCAAACAACTCCAGCGCCGCGCTACTGCAAGGTATCACCTCGATTTCAACCGGCGCCGGACCCTGCAGCGACTCGCATGCCTTAACGGAGAACTGCGAAATCGAACCACTCTACAAAGGAATCAAAAAGATCCTGCTATTGGAAATCGCGCTTGCCGGACTTTCACAATAATCGCACCATCGTAATCAGTGTCCCTGGCCGCCGATCATCACGAACCCGGTGCGGAAAATGATCTTTAGATCGAGCAGCAATGACCAGTTCTCAATGTAGAAAAGGTCAAGCCGCACCATCTCTTCAAACGGCAAACGGTTTCTTCCTGACACCTGCCAGAGTCCCGTCACTCCCGGCTTCATGTCTAGTCGTTTGCGATGCCATAGCTCGTACGCCTCGACTTCGTAAGGTATCGGCGGCCGTGGCCCAACCACGCTCATATCGCCCAACAGCACATTCAAAAGCTGCGGCACTTCGTCGAGACTCGTGCGCCGCAAGAACTTTCCAATTCGCGTGATTCGTGGATCGCTCAGCAGCTTGTAAGTCGGTTTCGAGTCGTTACCGACGTTCGCTTCAGCACGTCCGGCAATAAACGCCTTTTGGTATTCACGGTGAAGTTGCGAATCAGCTCCGGCCCTCATCGTGCGAAACTTGTAAAGCAAAAACAGACGCCCATCCATGCCCACGCGTTCCTGCGTGTAAAAAACCGGCCCCTTCGAATCCAGCTTGATGAGCAACGCTATCAACAACCACAACGGAAAAAGCAGCACAATCGCGAGCGCCGAAACGAACAGATCGAAAGTGCGCTTCAAAATGCGAGCGCCATTCGAAAGCGGTTCACGAAACAGACGGATCATCGGCAACACGCCGATTTGATCGATCTCAGTTTTGCGCGGCAGGCAGTTGAAAAGGCTTGGGGCGATGCGAAACTCAACGCCGCGTCTACGCCCGCAGCGAATCATTACTTCAAACAACGTATCAGCATTCACGTCCGCATCAGCGATGATCACTTCATTCGCACCCGAATCGCGAATAACTTCCGGCAACGACTCCAAAGTGCCGATTACCGGAACGTCTTCGTACGTCAACTGGCCGTCAACGCTTTTCGTATCAACCACTCCGATCACGCGATAACCAAGTGACGGTCGCTCGCGCATCTCTCTTATAAATAAGGACGCCTCCGGCCCACGTCCCACGACGAGCGTAGGAATCAAGTTGATCTGACGGCTCCGTACAAACGTCTGCACCGCTCGCATGAAGAACCGCAACGCGCCAACAATGATCAGCACGAAGAGAAAGTCTGTAACGAAAACACTTCGTGCATAAGAGAACGCACGAAACTCAAACCCACCGCGATACAGAAACGCCACGGCGACGATCAGCAGTGAACCAATACGCAGTTGCTTTGAAGATGCGTACGCCGTCGTCAAAAAAAGAAAACTCCCCGCGAACGCGATACAGATCGCAGTAACGAAAACTTAATAAGCCGAATACAAACTACAAACACCAGCAATGCACCGTAAGGCGCAAAGCTCTCGCTCCATGCAAAACCGTTGGTCAGCGAAGACCGCAACGCCTTCACGCATATAGAACGCAAGCATGAATGAGACTGCGGCGGCTAAGGCATCGGCGATGATGAGCGAGACCTTGACGGTAGGCACGATCCACCACGGCGCGCGCCCCGGAACACGCACCACGCTCGCATCGATCATTGTTTGTTTAGTTCGCTCCGCTCTCATTCAAGAATGAATCGTACTACTTCATCGATTACCCCGATTGATCTGCGAGGCGTTGCTTCTTGCTTCTTCTCAATCGGTAGGCTGCGCACGTCATCAACGTTCGCAATCCGCCGCAGCCTTCCCTCCTTCACCAGCTCTTCATCGACAGCCGCCCACCTTCCGGCATAGATAGTCGCCGCCGGCACTCCAAGCGCGGCCGCTTCACGATTAATTGTTCCACCGGCACTAATTACTAAATCACTCGCGGCAATCAGGTTAGCGCCATCCAACGGCGCTGCGGGAATAATTAACCGCTCTGTCGCATATGCCGTTCGTTGCGCTTCATTTCTCGGCAGCAGTATCACCTGCACCTTCTCATTCGCCAACAACATTCGCAGCACTTCATCAAAAAGCGTGTTCTGAAAACGATGATACAGCGCGTCGTGCGCAGGCGGTCGCATCAGGACCAGCGTATTATCCGGGTTGACGCCAAGCTCACACAACTGCGCACCAAACGACGGGTCGGGCTGAAAGTCGGCCAAATAAACATCTTCCTTCGTTCCATGATAGCGACGGACCTTGCCGACTCGCGCACCAAACGCACGCAAACGCTTCGCAGGGAAACTGGCAGGAATGATGATGCGAGAAGCGAGACGAAAGGCGAGATGGTTCGCAGGCTGATGCTCGTAGTCCATCAGCGTGATCGTTTTAAGACCCAATGTACGCGCCGCCAGGATTTGTGAATACGAATTGTGACTGATCGCCAGATCGAACTTGCGCTTGCGTGCCCAGCTCGCAAGTGCCCACGCGCGACTCATCAAACTGCCCGCCTTCTTCGACACATCGCGACCCGCATGAGCCCCAACGACTTCGGGCGTGAACCCAGCAGCGCGCGCCAGCGGGATTGTTTCCGCTAATTCTCTCGCAGTGGTCTCAATCTCATGGCCTTGGGCGACGAATCGTTTCGCGAGCGCTTTGAAAAATGGAACGTGAGGAGAGTTTGCAAGATCGATCCAAAGACGCATTTTCATTTAATCTGCGTAATCTGTGGACTACCACTGGATCTCGACGAGTCGACCGCGATCGCGAAGTGAGGTTTCCGCTGCCTCAATCATGTTCACCATTCGCAGTCCCGCTGCGCCGTCAGTCTCCGGTTGCCTGTTCGTCTCGATGCAATCGATGAAGTGGCGAGCTTCGATTTGTAGCGCTTCGGTGTGGTCGAGCTGCGGCGCCCACATGTCGCCGAGTCGATAACTCACGAGCATCTTGTAAACGTCTTCTGGTTCAGGCGTCACATTGATACCTTTGTCGTAGACCTTGAGCTTCTCACTCGGCTCGAGATCGTCGTAGAGGATCATCTTCTCGCTGCCGCCGATGAGTGTGTGACGCACTTTGACGGGAGTCAGCCAATTGACGTGAACGTGTGCGATCTGCGCGCTGGGGAAAAAGAGCGTGATGTATGCGACGTTTTCAGGTTGCCCTGGTACGTGACTGATTCCCGTCGCGGAGATCGCTACCGGTTTGTCAGGAAGAACACAGTCCATGATCGAAAGATCGTGAATAGCGAGATCCCATATCACATTTACGTCGTGTTGAAAGAGTCCGAGGTTAACGCGCACTGCGTCGTAGTAATAGATCTGACCAAGTGCGCCAGAAGTGATCAGCTCCCGAATCTTTCTAACGGCAGGCGTGTACACGAAAGTGTGGTCCACCAGCAGCACGAGCTTTCGTGCCATGGCTTCGTCAACCAACTTGCGTGCTTGATCGGATCTGGCGGCGAGCGGTTTTTCCACGAGCACGTGTTTCCCGGCTTGCAGTGCCGACAATGCGAGATCAAAGTGTGACGACACGGGTGTGGCAATAACGACTGCGTCGATCTGTGGATCGTTGATGAGTTCTGTTGAATCGGTGCACGTCTTCAGTCCCGGGTAGAGTTTTTCTAACGACGACAGACGCTCTTCACGCAAATCGCAGACGCGCGTCACCACCGAACCGGGCGCGGCTATGAAGTTTCGCACGAGGTTCGGTCCCCAGTATCCGTATCCGATTACACCGACTTTGATCATACGTTTAGATCTTCGAGCAAACGCGACAGCGCATAGAGCATCCACGCCTGTGTCCAGCGCATGTAGGGTTTGCGAACCGTATAGAAACGTCGTTTTTGATAATAAAAGAATCCTCGACTATCGCGCAGGTTACAGATAGTCCAATTCGCAACATTCAGGGCCAGCCTCGGTGCGTGCGTGTCGAGATTGCGACACTCGAGGAACGTCACAATTGCGCTCGCTGCGGCATGCGTGTCCACCGGATAAGGCTCGTCATCGTAGTATTTCGGCCACCCCTCCGCAAGAAAGAAGTTGGTTTTCCAGAAGTGATAACCGCGCTCCAGGGCTGGTTGAAACTCTTCTTTCGCCGGCGATACGTCAAGTATACGTTTTAACGAAAACAGAACATACGCGGTGTGAAAATTATCTTTCCACGACTGTTTCGGATCCATGCCGTACGACCACGAGCCATCGGGCTGTTGATTGTTAACGACGTATCGAGTCGCTCGTTCGGCGAGTTTTAAGAGTTCAGTTTCACCCGTCAACTGGCCAACACACGCAAGCACCTCTGCTGCTAACAAACTCGCATTGAAAATTCTTGTGTCGCTCTGCGGCGCGTAACTAAAACAAACCTCACTCTGCGTCTCAACACTCCGCGGCAAATCCGTCAGTATGAAATCACCGACACTCCTCGCGACTTCCAAGTACCTATCTTGAACATCCTGCAAATCTTGTAAATCCTGTCCAGCATTACTGCCGCATCTTGCGCCCTCAATCAACGCGCGCGCCGCGAACGCCGTCGGCACTATCGTCGGCGTATCCCGCGGCGCAAAAAAGTTCCGGCTCTGCCAATCGAAGTTATAACCCCACGCCGCTCCGCTGTACCCATCGACCCGCATCGCCATCAACCACGATAAAAAGTCGTGAACGCCCGCCGCGGCTTCTCTGGATCCCACCCGCCGGTAATTCGCAATTTGCGCGAGCGCAAACAGCGCTATTCCTTTCGCATTGCGTTCGGCAGGAACACGCGCAAGCGCACGGACGTCAGCCGGCGATCTTTTAACGAGTTGCGTCCATATAAAGCGCGCATTACGGGATTGGGCCAGAGGCGTTGCCTGGAAGAGACGACTATTCAGCGCATCGAAGGGATCGTGTCCGGCAAAGTCGTGTTGCCGGCACCAGGAGTAGAGTTCGTCGTAGGCAGTTTGAAAGAGAGACCGATTTGATTCGTCTTTCACTTTCCTGATCAATCAGCCTTCTCTGCTTGCAACAGACGTTTCAATACGGCGCGGCGTTTCGATAAAGCTTTCGTGCCAAAGCTCGAACATCAACAGCGTCCAGAGCAACTTGCGATGATTTGCAACACCGCGTTCGTGTTCGTCCTGCAAACGTGCGATGTAGTCAGCATTAAAAACTCCCGCACGGCGAACTCGTTCAGGCGATAACAGGTCTCGCGCGAGCGGCCGCAATTTCTCCTTCAACCATTCCGCGACAGGAACGCCAAAGCCTTTCTTGCCGCGACGGGTCACAAAGGGCGGCAGCATTCCTTCGACCGCTTTCTTCAAAATGTATTTCGTTTTGTGACCACGCAACTTGTAATTGCACGGCAGGGACGCGGCAAACTCTGCTACTCGCGGATCGAGGAACGGAGCACGCACTTCGAGCGATACCGCCATGCTCGCGCGATCCACTTTGGTGAGGATGTCTTCCGCGAGATATAGACGCGTATCAACACTCTGCATACGCGTTACGAGATCTTCACTGTCACACTCTTCCGCAATCTCACGCGCGTGTGCATAAACCTCGCCATCAGTTGTCGTCAGAACTTCGCGCGTCAGCAGTTGCTGCTGCTCTTCAGGCGTGAAAGATCCAAACCAAACGTGATGTCGCGCTACAGCGTCGTATTTTGCGCCGCTGACGAATCGCAACGCTTTGTAGTCAAACGACAGGTTCTTCGTCTTCACCGGCAAGAGTTTTACAAGTGGTTCGATAACTGCGGCACGTAATGAAGCCGGAACACGTTTGTAGATTTCAGCCCAGCGCAGACCGGCGTACATCGGATAACCTGCAAAGAGTTCGTCACCACCGTCGCCTCCGAGCGCGACCGTCACGTGTTTGCGTGTGAAGCGCGACAAGAGATAAGTCGGCACCAACGATGGGTCGCTAAACGGTTCATCCATCCACGCCCCGATTTCGCTCACGAGGTTGGCTGCCAGGTTCGCGCTCAAACGTTCTTCGTGATGATCGGTGCCGAGAAACTTCGCAACACCGCGCGCGTACGCGGATTCGTCAAACGAAGCTTCGGCAAACGAGATCGAAAAAGTTTTCACCGCTTCCGGGGACGCTGCTACTGCCAATGCGGCAACGGTCGATGAATCAACTCCGCCCGATAGAAGAACACCCAGCGGCACGTCGGAAACGAGTCGCATACGCACAGCGTCAGCCATCAACTCGCGCAACTGTTGCGCAGCCTCTTCCTCTGATGGCACCGGCTCGGCCGTCTTGTAACTGAGTCGCCAGTATCTTTCGACTTCGACACGTCCATCTACGAGCGTGAGCTTGTGAGCCGCGGGAAGTTTGTTGATTCCTTCGTAGATCGAGAGCGGCGCAGGTACGTAGTCGTACGAGAGATACTGTCGTAAAGCCTGGAAATTGAGTGCTGGCTTCACTGAGGGGTGCGCGAGCAAAACTTTCGGCTCTGAAGCGAAGAGCAGCGTGTCGTCAAAGACACCCCAGTAGAGCGGTTTCTCACCGAACCGATCACGCGCTATGAGTAAGCGGCGTCTGCGGCCGTCCCACAACGCAAACGCAAACATCCCGTTGAGCTTCTGGATCATGACGTCGCCGTACTCTTCGTAGAGGTGCGGCAACACTTCTGTATCCGAAGCACTACGAAAAGAGTGGCCACGCTTTTCGAGATCCGCGCGCAGTTCGCGATAGTTGTAGATCTCGCCGTTGAGTATTACCGCGACGCTTTTGTCTTCGTTGAATGCCGGCTGTTCACCAGTGATCAGATCGATAATCGCGAGGCGGCGCATTCCGAGAGCAACGCCGCTCGCCACAAACAATCCTTCCGAATCCGGCCCGCGATGGACCATTCGTTCACACATCGCGTGCAGCAACTCCTTCGCGCCATCAGGAGGAGGCGTGTGAAAATCGAGATTGGCCCAACCGGTAATTCCGCACATGATATTTGTGGGTTATGACTCCGGATTTTTAAAACCGAGGCGTTCGCGCACCGCGTAGATGGCTTTTGATTGTGACTCGTGATACGTGCGCACGAGCATTTCTGCAAGGAGTCCCATCAACAGGAACTGTATTCCAACCGCAAACATCACAATGCTCAGAATCGGCAAAGGCGTCTGCACGAAGTCAGCTTTATGAAAGATCTTGAGAAAGACCGCGTAAAGCCCACCGAGCAATGAGATCAAAAATGCCAGCATGCCAAACGTACCGAAGACGTAGATCGGTTTCGTTTGATACGAAGCCATAAACTTGATCGTCATCAGATCGAAGACCACTTTGATCGTGCGTGACAATCCGTATTTCGATTTGCCCATCGTGCGCGCGTGATGTTCGACAGGAATTTCAGTAACGCGAGCTCCGGCCCACGCAGCGTAGATCGGAATAAAGCGATGCATTTCGCCATACAGCCGAACGTCCTGCAGCGACTCGCGCCGGTAGGCTTTCAGCGAGCAACCGTAATCGTGAAGCGGCACGCCGCCGATCCACGAGATCAAACGATTCGCGATCATCGAAGGTATCTTGCGCGTGACCATCTTGTCTTTTCGATTTTTGCGCCAACCTGAGACGACGTCGTAACCCTCGTCGAGTTTTTGCAGCAGGCGCGTGATGTCCGCAGGATCGTTCTGAAGATCGGCGTCCATAGGAATCAGCACTTCCCCTCGCGCTGCGTCGATACCCGCAGCCATCGCCGCGGTTTGACCGTAGTTTCTTCGGAGTGCCACAACGCGCACGCGCGGATCGAGATCAGCGATCTCGCGCAGGATACGCAGACTGGCATCTGTCGAGCCATCGTCTACGTAAACGATTTCGGCTGAGCGGCCGAGCGTTTTGAGTGCTTCGTCCAGCTTTGCATGCAGCGGCAGCAGATTGGGTTCTTCGTTGTAGACCGGCAGGAAGACCGAAATATCAGGCCTGTCGGCAACTGAACGCGGCTGTTCTTCTTTTAATTGTTCCTGTTCGTCGAGAATCTTCATCAATCGTGGCGTGGGCGCCGGGATCCCTTCGCGGGCATTGTAAAACAGTTTCACGAACGTCTCATCCTAAACCACTCCACAAAGCGGTGCAGGCCCTCTTCGATCTGTGTTTTGGGGTCATAACCGAGCAGTCCGCGCGCTTTCGAGATGTCCGCAAATGTTTGCGGCACGTCACCCGGCTGTGTTGGTTGACGGTCGATGATGGCGTGTGTGTCGAGTTCCTTCTCGAGCAGCGAGATGAGTTCGTTGAGCTCAACCGTGCGCGACTCCCCGAGATTGACGACTTCGTAGCTCGTCTTGTCGTAGTTGATGGCGGCCATGACGCCGTCGATGATGTCGTCGACGTAAGTGTAGTCGCGGCGCGTCGTGCCGTCGCCAAAAACCGGGATCGGTTTACCCGCGCTGAGCAGTTTGGCGAACTTGTGAATGGCGAGATCGGGGCGTTGTCGTGGTCCATAGACAGTGAAAAAGCGCAGGCACACACAGCGCAGTCCGTAGAGATGCGAATAGGTGTGACAAAGCAGTTCGCCTGCGCCTTTCGTTGCGGCGTATGGAGAGATCGGTTGTCGGATCGGGTCGTCTTCACTGAACGGCACCTTCGCATTGATTCCGTAGACTGATGATGACGAACCAAATACGAACTGCGTGATGTTGTGTTGGCGCGCGAGTTCGAGGAGGTTGAGTGTGCCGTTAATGTTTGTTTCAGTGTAAAGCTGCGGCTCCGAGAGAGATGGTCGCACACCTGCTCTTGCAGCAAGATGTACCACGCAATCGAAGTTGTTCACGGCGAATGTTTTTCCGAGCGCGGTACGATCGCGAATGTCAACTTGGTGAATGTTGTACCGTGAATCTTTGAGGTGGTCCTGTATGTTGTCGTGCTTGATAGATGGGTCGTAGAAGTCGTTAAAATCATCGATGACGGTGACGTTCTCGGCGCCAGTTGCAAGCAGTCGATCGACTAAATGCGAACCGATAAAACCCGCACCACCTGTGACGAGAAAGTTTTTCATCACCCTTTTGTAGCATAAATCCACAAATGCCATCCCCAACGCGAGGCCAATTGCGATTCAAGCGAACGTGGCAGAATTGGGCCAAGCACGGGCAGCCAGCGCTTGTTGAGAAAATAGGCTCGCAGTTCTACATGGGAAAAGTCTTTGAAGAGTTCGCGCGCTTCGGAACGAGAATAGACACGCGCCAGCGGATTGCCGGCGCCGTCAGTGTTCCGGCTTAGGAATTCCTCTGAATTTAAATACTCAGCCTGGTTCTTTAGTTGTCTCGCGTGTTCCCGCAAACTCTCTTCCGGTTCGCCGGTTAGGAAGTGGACCAGCTTAACGCCTGCTTTCCATCGCAATAGTTGTACTCCTGTGCGACGCAGCATGGAGATGTTGACGCGATAGTTGTAAGACTCGCGATGGTAGAGCATCACAACGGCCTTGCCACCCGGACGCAACACGCGATGGATCTCGCGTACAGCCGCGGCTGTATCGGGCGTATGGTGCAATACCCCGTGGGAGTAGACGATGTCGAAGGTGTTGTCAGGAAAGTCGAGCCGTTCGGCATCGGCAACACGGAAGGTGCCCGGTAGTTGAAACAATTCAAAGCGCCGTCTTGCTAAATCAACTGCGGCGTCAGTCAGATCGATACCTGTGTAAATCGCGCCAGCTTTTGCGAACTGAGCACCATCAGTTCCGAGTCCACAACCCACTTCAAGCACATTCAAGTTTTTCGATTGCAAAAAGCCGGCGGCGGTTGGGATATGCCACTCTTTATCGTAGCGATGCTGTTCGACGAGTTCGTAAAACCTGCGGGAGCCGGGAGGCGCATCGGCAAACTTCGTCCCACAGGGATTTTCCTGCCAGAATGCGCGCACACGATCTTTCAGTGTGAAGTTGTTCTCGGACATCTCGAAGCACGGAAGGATACCAGTGCAACAAGGTGCTCGACAAAGATGACGTTAACGCGCGGCTTCTCCACTGCCTTGCGCCCCAAGGCCCACCTTGCTGGGCGAAGCGGCCATGAGGCGCAAGGATCAGGGAAGTCGTTGGGGTGAGGTTCCCAAATCCGGCACCGGACACCCACCAGTCCTACCAGTTGATTTTGCCCCCTCTATCAACTGGGCCGGATCAAACGCACAGGCGAGAATTCCTCGCAGCGTTGACGACGGGCGCACTATACTCACTCTACAAACGGAAGTCCTTATAACAATCTCAAAGAGTTCTCAACTATTTCTCAACGTCACGGGGGCCAGATTTAAGCAACCGGTTGGACGTAATTTAGAGTAGAATACCCGGCCTGATCCTCTAACTTATTCTCAAGGACAGTATGCCTCATAATTCGCGTTTCGAATTTGGACCATTCCAACTCGACTTGAATGATCGTCTGCTCACGCGTGCGGGAGAAGTGGTTTCGCTCAGGCCGAAAGCCACCGAGATACTCGTCAGGCTGGTCAGTAATGCCGGCCAGCTCATCAAAAAGGACGAGTTGCTGAAAGAGGTCTGGCCAGACACGTTTGTTGAAGAGTCAAACCTGTCGCAGACCATCTTCACGCTTAGAAAGGCGTTAGGGGATGACCGCAGTGAACCCAGATACATAGAGACGGTCCCGCGGCGTGGATACCGGTTTGTTGCGGCTGTACGAGATGAAGAGGCGAAGCTGCCGCCCAGGGAGGCTTCGCAAGCAGCTGCAACGACGCTGATCAATCAGCGACATGTAGTCGCAGTTCTTCCGTTTCTTAACCAAACCGGAAATCCTGAATTCGAGTACCTGGCGGATGGCATTACTGACAACCTCATCAACAATCTGTCCCGCTTCCCGAAGGTCCATGTGCTCTCGCACAGCGCCGTCTCCCCTTTCAAAACAAACCCGCTGATTCCGCAACAAGCCGGAAAGGAATTGGGTGCCACTGTAGTCCTGTTCGGGAAGCTCAGCGCCAGACCCACAGGTATAGCAATTGGAGTCGAGCTGGTCGACGCTTCAACGGGTTGGCAACTATGGGGCGAGACCTTCGACTCGGAAAGCAAAAACCCCCTCGAAATCCAAAACACCATTACTCAGGACGTACTTCGAACCCTAAAGTTGACCTTAGACGACGAAGAGAAACAAGTCACCTCTCGATACACCGAGAACGCTGAAGCCTATGAAGCGTATCTAGAAGGTCGCCGCGAATGTAGCACTTATACCCGCAGCGGTATCGAAAGAGCTATCATGCATTTTGAACAGGCAATCAGGCTCGATCCAAACTATTCTTTGGCTTACACGGGAATAATTGATTGTTACTTAAGACTTGCGACCAACTATATTCCTCCTGAATATGCTGTCTCCTCGTACGCTAGCGAAATAACCTATCCGGAATGTTCACTGGATCACTCTCACTCAATGGTGAAGTTGCGGTTTGAAGTGGGACTGGAAAGGGGCCGAACGCGAACTCCGCCGAGCAAATGAACTCCAAACTAACTTTCCGAATTCCTATCAATGGTATGCGGCATATAAGACAATGCAGCGATTATATGAAGAGACATGTTTAATCAGACAATACCCAAATCCATCAACGACGACTGTCAGGTCCGATCCGAGAGAACTCACGCCCAGCCAGTTCGGCTCACTTTAACTAACCCCTAATGAACAAGTGCAGGTTTATTGCTTGATCAGTCGACGACTGGATCTTATGAGGAATCCACGGGACATCTTATACGCTCGCGCACCTTATTCGAGGCCTTCGGCGACGTGGTTCGAGCAGCTCAAGTAAACGAAACATTGGCCAGGCTATACATCGCGACAGAACAATTCGTTTCGGCACAGAAAGCAATACAGCTAGCAGTTCAGACCTTAGAACTGACGGATCGTGAAGCGCTCTTAGCGGAGGCCTTGACTACAAGTGGTTTAGTGAATTGCAGACTGGGACACTACACTGAAGCAAAAAAGTATTTCGAGGCTGCGTACCGAGTGGCGGAGAGGTGCGGTGACCACGAAGGGACAGGGCGAGCAATGCTGGTGATGATTGAGGATGAGTGATCGCCTAGAGACTGTGGAGAAGGTACAAATATCCAGCCACTCAAAGAAACTTCTCTCACTAACGCAACAAACTGGACTACGGGCTCGCATTGAAAAGTCTTTTGCTTTAATTCAGACGTAATACAAACGCACCGGAGAACTCCCTGAGAAAGTCTTTTTGCACCTAGTCCACAGGGAAAATGAATCCGCTTAAAGTGGTTATTGATTGTAGTCGAACGTAGCAAAAGTTGCTGGAAGGTCTTGAGTTCATCGGTAATCCTTTCTCCTGGTATGCTCGTTGCTAGTCCATAGGAAGTGAAGTGTTTTATAGGTTTGACACTTCAATTCGGTGGCTATTTGCATCGCGAAGATTCATCTTGACCGAGCGTCCTTCAATGTGACCGTAATCTACCAGCCAAATATGGTCCAGAGAAGCTCCGCAAGAGAAAATTGATCTGTATTTAGGGTCGTGTTGCGCGTTGTTTGAATGACCCCAGTGCGAGTTGTCGGGATGATGCCCGTTCGTGTGGTCGGGATGATGCCCGATCGTGTGGTTGGGATGATGCCCGATCGTGTGGTTGGGATGATTCCGGACTTTGTTGTTGGGATTATTCCGGACTTGCCAAGCGTTGTGCCAGAGACCGCCAAAGTCAATATAATCGTGCAAGCGATTGATGTAACGTTTTTCATTGTGTTGCTCCTGGTGACTTGAAATATCAGGGGTTCAGGGTCAGCCTTAAGGCTTGCCTACCTAGCTTATCCTTTGGGCTGACCTACAAATAACGAATTCTGAATTGGTGAGAATCAAAGATCGTGCCATGGAAATTTTGCGCCGGGCTCCCCTTTAAACTATTGAATAAGTGAGGTTTACCAAAACCGATATAAAAGCTGAAAGAATCAGCTAATTCGACTTCAAATTGTGTAGTACGTACACAAAAGGATGGAATCCAAGAAAAACCTCATTATTTCGGTGAAAAAGGACTTCTACAATTAGAGGGTTTCCGCGCCCCAGTAATGTATATGATAGTGTCAATGTATACGCTGTATCCACCGTTCGGGTAATGACCAAGTGACTGTGCTAAATAACATTTGTTCATTGGAGCCTCAGCTCAATTCGCTTGATGTGAGCGAACGAGTATTGGTTTCTTGCACAATAGCACGTGAAAAGGTTGAAATCGGGGATTACGATGCTGGCTGTGCAGTATTGGCGCCATGGTGGAAGTTTGGCGAATGGCCTAATCAGGTCGGATTGACTCGTGAGGCGGCGGCAGAACTGCTTTTAACGGCGGGCTCTCTTACCGACGTCGTCGCACGTGCCAAACGAATTGTACATGGTCAAAGATTAGCGGAAACTTTAATCAGTGGCGCAATTGGACTATTCGATCACATAGCCGAAAGCACCAGAGCTATTGAGGCCCGTATTGAGCTCGGGTGTTGCTATTTTCACCAAGGACTTTTGGACATCGCTCATTCTACGCTGCAATCTTGTGTCGCAAACCTGACTGACGATAATTACGAAATCTGGGCAGGAGGCATCATAAGGCTAGCGATTGTGGAGCGTCATATGGGCCGACTGCAGGCCGCGCTTGAACTCCTTGAACAACTCTCCACAAACGAAGAAAGGCTAACTCCGTGGACCAAGGGTCGGTTTCGTACGGAGATGGCAAATACCCTAAAGGAAATTGGAGAAGCGGAAGGCAGAAACGACTTCTTTGATTTCGCGCTAAGTCATTACAAGGAAGCGGCCTTTCAGTTTGAGCAGCTTGGGAACTCCCGTTACGCGGCTGCTGTAGAAAACAACCGCGGCTGTCTCTTGCTCACGCTTGAGCGATATTGCGAGTCGAGGCCTCATCTGTTACGAGCCCGAGGACTGTTCGAAGCATTATCCGATACCATTGGTTGTGCCCAAGTAGACGAGACATTGGCTCAACTTTATTTAGGATCACGAGACTATGAGGCCGCTCAGGCTGCCATCGAACTTGCTGTAAACACGCTCGAAGGTAGTGGCGAAGATGGACTACTTGCCGAGGCCCTGACCACTCAGGGGCTGATTCTTTGCAGATTAGGACATCGACAGGAAGCCAAGCCCATTCTGGAACGGGCGAGGCGGGTGGCTGAGAGGTGTGGAAACCAGGAGGGGGCGGGCAGAGCGTTGTTAATACTCATCGAGGAGATGTGTGAGCAACTGCCTGATGACGAGCAACGGGAGATTGGGGCGCAGGCTAGTCAGTTGCTCGCGAATTCGCAGCAACAGTCGTCCAGGGAGCGGCTGCAAAAGTGTCTGCAGACCATTGCCGAGGCGCATACACGCTACGAGGCTCAGCGTGAGCGGGAGATTCATGCACAGAAGATGGCGGCGCTCGGCGAGTTATCATTCGGAGTCGCCCATAACGTTAACAACACGCTGACCGGAATTCTCGGCCGGGCGCAATTGATTCTCCGCAACAGCAATGATCCCGCAAAAATTGAGGCCGGCCTGGAACTAATCATCAAGAGCGCCGAAGATGGCGCCCACATCATTCGACGCATCCAGGACTTCGCACGCCAGCGCCCAAGCCGCGAGTTTGAAACGGTAGGCATCGCCGAGCTCCTCAAGGACGCCTGCGAGATGACACGCCCACGCTGGGAGTCGCGCTCGGAATTCGCCCCAATACGCTTCGCTCTACACGCCGACTGCAAAGCCTTTATTAAGGGCGACCCGGTCGAGCTGCGCGAAGTGCTCGTAAACATGATCTACAACGCCATCGACGCGATGCCTTCGGGCGGCGAAGTACGCGTCGCCACACAGGAAATTCGCGACCGCGTGATGGTCTACATAACCGACACCGGCACCGGCATGACGCCAGAAGTGAAGCAACGTCTTTTCGATCCGTTCTTTACAACCAAAGGTAAGGCGGGTACAGGAATGGGCTTGGCTGTCAGCTTCGGTATCATCCGCCGCCACGAAGGCTCCATTGAGGTAGACAGCGAACCAGGTCGCGGCACCACCTTCAAGATCTCGCTGCCGAAAGTAACCGCTACCGGAGCTACCGAAGACAGCAACCCCGGCACCGTGCAGACCTCCACCTCAACAGCCGAGGACAAGGTGCGCGTGATGGTGGTCGATGACGAGACGCACGTGCGCGAAGTGCTGATTGAAGCGCTCGAAGCTGAAGGCTGCGAGGTCGTCTCAGCCGAAAGCGGAGAAATCGCTCTCGCACTGTACGACCAGTACAACGGTAAGTTTGACGCCGTCTTTACTGACATCGGTATGCCTTCGATGAACGGCTGGGAGCTGGTCACCGAAATCAGACAGCGCTCGGAAAACATGCCTATTGCTATTATTAGCGGCTGGGCAGACGCGATCAGCGTGCAGACACGAAATGCCGTCAAGGCTGACTGGGTCGTCGCCAAACCGTTTGATATCGATCGAATCTCGAAGATCGCGCAGGAAATCGCGCAACGAAGGATTGCGCTCGTTAGTTAAGCGCTGACGCTGAGATCATGGCGCTCAAGCTTGAGGTAGAGTCCGCGACGCGTTAGACCAAGTTCACGCGCGGCACGAGAGATGTTGCCGCCGTGCCGGCGTAAAGCATCCGAAATCATGCGACGTTCGACTTCCGCGAGGGCATCCGCAAGCGTTCCACCAGCACTCGTCACGCCCGATGATGGTAGTGACGTTATCGAAGCAGCCGCAGCCGCTGAAGGCGTTGTCGGAGACGATGTGCGCTTAAGTTCCGGTGACAACTGTTCGGGAGTAATAACCGTACCATCCTCAGCACGTGCTACGGTCCTCTGAATCTCATTACAAAGCTGGCGCACATTGCCAGGCCAGTCGCTCACCATCAATAAATCAACGGCCTGAGGCGTAATCTGAATATCTTTCCGGCCAAACTTCGCCGAGTAGTGATTGACGTAATAATTGACAATCGTTGGAATCTCCGAGCGGCGCTCGCGTAAAGGCGGGACGCGAAGCCGAATCACATTCAAACGATAATAGAGATCCTCACGAAAACGCCCCTGCGAAACCATCTCTTCAAGATCCGTGTTGGTGGCAGCGATGATGCGCACATCAACTTTGCTAGGACGCTGTTCACCCAATGGTTGGATCTCGCCTTCCTGGAGAAAGCGCAAGAGCTTTGGCTGAACATCGAGGGGCAAATCGCCAACTTCATCAAGGAAAAGTGTCCCGCCGGCCGCCGTTCGAATCACGCCGTGAGAATCGTTGACCGCGCCGGTAAACGCACCACGCCGGTAACCAAACAGGTAGCCTTCCGACAACTCCTTGGGAACGGCGGTACAGTTGAATGGCACAAACACTTTCGCGCGCCGCGATGAGATCGCGTGAATCGCGCGAGCGACCAGCTCCTTGCCCGTGCCTGACTCGCCCGTCACCAGCACAGTTACATCGGAAGACCGAATCTTGTGAACCTCTTCGACAAGTTGTGTCATCGCCGGGCTTGAGTGAATAAAGCCTGGCATGAGGCTGGTACCGGTCAATTCGTCGGCGTTCTCGTGTGTGCCGCTCTTCTGCGCGCCGGCGCGTAACGCACAAACGTCCATACCCAACTCAACCACACGCAGCAGCGGTTCAAGCGCAACTCCCTTAGGCAAACTCGCGCGATTGCGCGGCGCCAGATAAATTTTGGCCAACGGAGCGTTGGACGATTTCAATAAGATCACTTCCGCATCGTGTTTGCGGCAATAGCGATCACGCGACGAGTCGTCGTCAATTAAATCAACCTCAACTGCAATCTTCTGGGCCTCACTCGGCGTACAACCCATCGCGACGACAACTCTCGCTTCATCACGTTCACCGCGTTCGGTGATGATGACACGTTGCGCGCCCGTTTCCTGACGCATCACAGCTGCCAGTTCGCGCAACAGAAGTTCACGAGATGCAACTGCCTCGGCAAGCCGCAACGTTAAGAGCTGTGTTAAGGCTGACGGACCTTCGTTGCGTTCCGGTGTCGCACGAGCAAGATCCCTCAGCTCTTCCTCAGCGCGCGACAAGTCTAAACGGGCACCTAAGTCTCGAAACGTATTCAACGCGCGGCTGAGATGTTCACCGGCACGCTCCGGCCGAATCAACGCGTAAGCGCGACCCAACTCCAGGTGTGCGCGAGCAGCTCGATACCGATCTCCCAGCATGTCGAAAATTGAGACGCTGCTGCCAAAATGCTGCGCTGCCGCCGCAGCGTCACCGCGTGCCATATTCAACATTCCGTTCAGCCGGTGGGCTTCTCCTGTGAAGTTGAGATCGGTGGCGGAATCTGTGGTTTCAGCGGCGACTCGCTGAAGTTCTCGAGCGCACTCGTCCATGTAGCCTGTTAACAAATGTGATTCGGCAGCAATCAGGCGCGACTCGCAGATCGCCTGCCGGTCGCCAATGATTTCGGCAAGATTCAGAGCTTCTTTGGCTTTTTCAAGGGCGTTCGACGGATCTTCAGTGGCGAGATAGCAGCGACCGAGCGTTCTCAATGCCTGGCCTGCGTACCACTTGTTTCCATTCTCCGTCGCAAGTGCGACTGCCCTCGTGAGATAGTCTTTGGCTTGATCCAGATCGCCGCGCAGCATGTGTAACTCGCCGAGCGAATCCAGAATCATCGGAACTTTAGCGCCCCGCTCATCGACTTCGGTCGCAAGTGAGAACGCACGTTCAAGCGCTTCCTGGGCGCGATCCCACTGACCGATCAGAATCAGGTTAATGCCCAGATTGTTGTAGCCGTCGGCGGCATTGGTCTTGTGATCGGTGCGCTCGTAATAAGTAATCGCCTTCTTCAGGTAATTGATACCTTCCTGCGGTCGCTTTAGAAACCAGCAGGCACCCGCCATGTTCGCGTAGGTTCTGCCAAGCACATACGCAGCCGGTCGATCACCAATGAGCTTGAGCGCCTGTTCGAGATTCTCCAGGCCTGCTTCGTAATTCCCTTCGTGAATATCGGCGACGCCGACGCCGAAATACGACTCAGCAAGCCCGCGCCAGTCGCCATTCTGACGAAAACTCTCGAGAGCTCGCTGCGCAAAGTCACGCGCAATCGGATATTCACTAATGCTTCGATAGGTACGAGACAGCGCGGCGTAGATGTGGCCCAAATTGATGGCGCCGCTTTCTGCGTGGTCGCGCAAAGTCGACTGCAACATCGAAATCGCTTTGGGATGATCTCCGTTGTAGTTGTAAGCGAGCCCGATTTGAACGCGAAGGTAACTGACTGTCTGATCGTCCAGCTTTACACGCGATTCAGGTGCCTCATACATCGCAACAGCGGCGAGTGAATCACGATAGTGACCCTGTTGTTCAAGCGCAGTAGATAACGCACATCTCGCAAGAGCGAGTACCGATGGATTGTGACGAGCGTTGGAGATCAGTAATGCCAGGCGATCCTTAGCTTCGGTGGACAGACCCTGGTCCAACAGCGAGCGAATCTCATCAAGCTCGCGTGTAAGCGACTCCTGAGTAGGCTTCGCCCGCGAGCGAATTCTCACTCGAGCGTCGGCGAGATCGACCACACCTCGCTCCGTAGGGGCCTTTTGCTGGTCACGAGTCATCGCTCCGTGACCCACACGTTTATCCATTTAGTACCTATAAAAGATCAATAGAGAGGACTTTTCATTGACGCTTCGGTCATGGGAGGGAAAAACCGTCAAACTCGTTCCGTTTACGGTTGCCGCGCAAACGTGTTATTCGTGCCGAATTTAACACAAGCCAGCGGCAACGTACAGACTCTTTCCGTACAGAGTTGAGAAATTCGCCCAGCCGCCCTACTAATCTATGACATCTCGGACTACTCATCTCAAATTAAGTTATCAAAATACAGAGTTTAGGCCGCAATTTAACGAGGCGTTCGCCTTGACACCCCTAAGATCGGCCATTATCATTTCCGTTTCCGTCCGCAGCGCGGAACTTCGCCTAGTGTTATATGTTTGAGTCGCTCTCGGATAAATTAAAACGCACGCTAAAGAACTTGCGGGGCGAGGGCGTGCTGACGAAGGAGCACGTCGACGCTGCGCTGCGGGAGATCCGTCTGGCTCTTTTGGAGGCGGACGTCAACTATAAAGTCGCCAAAGACTTTATCAGTTCTGTTCAGCAAAAAGCCGAAGGGCAGCAGGTTTGGCAGGAACTCAAGCCGTCTGAACAAGTCGTCAAGATTGTTTTTGACGAACTGGTTGAGTTACTCGGTGGACAGTCGTCACGACTCGTCTTTACCAAACAGATACCAAACACGGTGATGGTGGTTGGCCTGCAAGGTTCAGGCAAAACCACTTCGACCGGAAAAATTGCGCGCTGGCTGGCAGCAAATCAAGACCGAAAGCCGTTGCTGCTTTCAGTTGACGTTTACAGGCCCGCCGCGCGCGAGCAGTTGAAAGTTATCGCGAAAGCGACTGGTCAACAGATCTTTGAATATCCCGAAAGCAACGATCCTCTGACGCTCGTGCGTGAGGCACAAAAGCACGCGCAGCAGACAGGCTTCGATACGTTGCTGATCGACACCGCCGGCCGGCTACACATCGACGATGAGTTGATGGAAGAGTTGGTCACTATAAAAAGCGAGACTCATCCGGTCGAGATCCTGTTTGTTGCCGATGCGATGACTGGACAGGATGCGGTTCGCTCGGCAGAAGAGTTTCACCGGCGCGTCGGAATCACCGGCGTCATCTTGACGAAGATGGATGGCGACGCACGTGGCGGCGCGGCCCTGTCCATCAAGCAGGTTACCGGACAACCGGTAAAGTTTGTCGGCGTTGGGGAACGTTACGACGCGCTCGAACCGTTCTATCCGGATCGCGTAGCCCAGCGAATTCTCGGCATGGGCGACGTTCTATCGCTCATTGAAGAAGTACAGTCGAAAGTCGATCAACAGGAAGCGGAAGAGCAGCTCAAGAAACTGCAGAAGAACGAATTTACGTTAGACGACTTTCGTTCACAGTTGCGACAGGTCAAGAAACTCGGCTCTTTCTCAAAGATTATGAAGATGCTGCCGGACCAGCTTCTCGGCGGCATTGGCATGCCGCAGTTGGACGAAGAGCAGTCGAAGTTGATGGAGAAAGAGCTGAAACGCACGGAAGCAATCATCGATTCGATGACCTGGGAGGAGCGCAACGATCATCGCCTGCTAAATGCGAATCGACGACGACGCATCGCACGCGGTTCGGGATCTACAGTCGCGGACGTTAATCAGCTCATCAAGCAGTACGTCGAGATGCGTCAGATGATGCGGCAGCTTTCCAGTTCTGGGCTTTTCGGCGGCGGCGGAATAAAAAGCAAGATGTTGCGAAAGATGACCGGCATGCCAGATATGGCAGGCTTCGCCGGGGAAGAAGGCGAGATGCCGTCGTTGCCGGCTGCTCCATCAAGGAAGAAGTTGAAAAAGAAACGTAAGAAGCGAAGAAGATAAGAAGGAGAATCGTTTTGTTAGCAATCAAGTTAATGCGCACTGGTGCGAAGAAGAGCCCGTCGTACCGCGTTGTCGTGAAAGAGAAACAGTCGAAGCGCGACGGAGCTTATCTGGAGAATCTTGGCACGTATAACCCCACGAGGAACCCAGCCGAGATCAAACTCAACCTGACCAGAGTTAACTACTGGATCGAGAAAGGTGCGCAGCCCACTGATACGGTCAACCGGCTGATCAAGGCGAGCGCAAAGGCCGAAAAAGCTGCGGAAGCACAGGCCTAGTTAGAGTTGTCATGCGAGACGTTATTGAGATGATCGTCAAGGCCCTGGTCGACGATACCGAGACAGTGGACATCCGCGAAGTCGAGCAGCGCAATGGATCCACGCTCATCGAGGTGCGTGTCGCGCCGAATGACGTGGGTAAGATCATCGGCAAGCAAGGCAAAACGATCCGCGCGCTGAGATCCCTCGCGCGCATCGCAGGTGCAAAAAAGAATCGCCGTTACCTTCTTGAAATCGTTGAATGAGCAAGATGGACGCCGGCTCGAGTGAATTGGTGATTATCGCTCGAGCGGTCAGACCGCGCGGCCTCAAAGGCGAGATTGTCGCGGAGCTTTTGACAGATTTTCCAGACCGGTTCGAAGACGTCGACGAACTGATACTTGTTTCGCCCCACGGCGAGCGAACAATCAGGCGACTGGAAGATTACTGGTTTCAAAACGATCGAGTCGTGCTGAAACTGGCTGGCTACGACGACGTCGAAACGGCTAAAGAGTTGGTCGGATTTGAATTCGCTGTTCCTGAATCTGAACGCGTTCCGCTGCCGGCGGATCATTACTACGATTGGGAACTTGAAGGATGCACGGTTAAGGTTGGCGCCGAAAGTATCGGCACGGTCAAATCAGTGCTCAAAACAGGCGGTACGGAAATCCTCGTGGTTGCCGACGAAAGTAATAAGGAACGATTGATACCGTTTGCGGATTCGATCGTTGTAAAGGTCGACGCGGCGCAAAAAACGATCGTCGTCGATCCTCCTGAAGGACTTTTAGATCTTTGATTCCCTGGAAGTATGCTGCGCTTCGATATCATCACGATCTTTCCCGAGTTTTTTCGCGCGGGTGTAGATTGTGGAATTTTGAGGCGTGCGCGTAACGCCGGCCTCGTTGAAATAACGGCTCACGATCTGCGGCAATGGACTACTGACAAGCACCACGTTGTTGACGATCGACCGTTTGGCGGTGGCGACGGGATGATTTTGAAGCCCGAGCCGATCTTCGCTGCGGTTGAGGCGTTGACCGGAGCTGCCAGAAAAGAAGACCTGCCGCCACGCACGAGAGTCGTTTTGCTTTCGCCACAAGGCCGGGTCTTTTCACAGGCGATCGCCCAGGAGTTTTCGGAGCACACGTCGCGAGTGGTCCTGCTTTGCGGGCGTTACGAAGGAGTTGACGAGAGAGTCGCCGACGCACTGGTTACTGACGAGATTTCGATCGGCGACTATGTTCTCTCTGGCGGTGAACCGGCAGCGGCTGTGGTGATCGATGCGACGGTTCGTCTGTTACCAGGCGCTTTAGGCAGCGATACTTCGGCCGTGTTTGAATCGTTCTCGGAAGGGCTGCTGGACCATCCGCAATACACGCGGCCACCGGATTTCAGGGGAATGAAAGTGCCCGACATATTGTTGAGCGGCAATCACGCTCAGATTGAGCGTTGGCGGAGAGAAGCAGCAATCGCAAAAACAAGACGCAATCGTCCTGACTTGCTGAAAGAATAAAAGCGGATTTTGTAAGGAGCATCGAGAAATGAATCGATTGGATAAAATTGAAGAGACGCAACTGCGTAATAATATTCCACAGTTTCAGCCAGGCGACACCGTTCGTGTTCACGTCCGGATTAAGGAATCCGAGACCAAAGAGCGACTGCAGGCTTTTGAGGGCGTCGTGATTGCACGTAAGCACGGCGGCGCACGTGAAACAATCACTGTGCGCAAGACCAGCTTTGGCGTCGGTGTTGAAAGAATCTTTCCACTGCACGCAACGATCATCGACCACATCGACCTTGTGAAAAGAGGCCGCGTACGACGGGCCAAGCTTTACTACCTGCGCGGACTGCGAGGTAAAGCCGCACGCATTCGCGAGCGCGATACGCGAGGCCACGCCGACGACTCGCAAGCCTCCGCTGCAGGAAAGAAATAGACAGGATTGATTAGATTTGACAGGATTTACAGGATTGAACGCACATCTTGTAAATCCTGAGAATCTGGCAAATCCTGTCATCCGGATCGCTATCGATGCTCATACCGTTGGGACGAAGCTTGGGGGCAACGAAAGTTACGCCGTCAATCTGATCGAAGCGTTGGCCCAGATCGATAGCGTCAACAACTACGCGATCTACGTCACCACCAACGAAGCACGCGAGCGGTTCAGTAATCGTTGGTCCAATTTCAAAGTTCGCTCCACTCTTCCTCACACGCCATTAATTAGAATTCCCCTAACGCTCAGTGCTGAATTGCGCAAACATCCGGTGGATGTTTTGCACGTGCAGTTTACGGCGCCACCGTTTTGCCCGTGCCCGGTCGTGGTCAGCATTCATGATCTCTCATTTGAACATTTGCCACAGACCTTCAAACGCAGAAGCCGAACGCAGTTACGATTGACGGTGCGGCATTCTGCCCGTCGCGCGGCACGAATCCTTTCGCTCTCTCAACACACACGTCGCGATATCATGGAGACTTACGGCATCGAGTCCGATAGGATCGAAGCCATACCGCTCGCAGCACCCGATCACTTTTGTACGGTCCATGACGAAAGGGAACTGCAACGCGTGCGACACACTTACGGGATAAACGGCGACTACATTTTGTCAGTCGGTTCTATTCAGCCTCGCAAAAATCTCGCACGGCTGATCAAAGCTTATGCATCATTGCGAGGAGACTGTTCAGCAGATAAGCTACCTAAACTCGTGCTCGTGGGAAAGTGCGCATGGCTTTATGATGAAACCTTGCGTGCTCTGGACGAGATGGGCGTGAAAAATACGGTGATTTTGACCGGATACGTGCCGGAATCAGATCTTCCCGCACTATATTCATCGGCTCTTTGCTTTGTTTATCCGTCTTACTTTGAGGGATTCGGGTTACCCCCGCTGGAGGCTATGAAATGTGGCGCTCCGGTGATCGTCGGTAACCGGACCAGTTTGCCGGAAGTTGTCGGCGATGCAGGTTTGACGGTTGATCCATTCGATGTCGACGCGATTGCCGGCGCCATCAGGAAACTGATGAACGATTCGACGCTACGTGCTAAGTTAAGTCAAAAGGGCCAGGAACGGGCCAGCGCATTTACATGGCGAGAAACAGCTCGCCGAACTTTGCGGGTCTACCAGGAAGTAGCACGGTCCGCAGCCTTACAATCTTAGACTGATGCGCATTGCTATTCTCGGAACGAGAGGTATTCCCGCCAGCTACGGCGGATTTGAAACCTTCGCGGAACATCTTGCCAGGCGTCTGGTCCTCCGCGGCCACGATGTCACCGTATACTGCCGCGCGCATTATGTTTCGCCGAGACAGTTGGAATATCACGGCGTCAAACTCAAAGTTCTGCCTACTATCCGGCATAAGTATTTCGACACAGTCATTCACACTTTTCTCTCAGCAGTTCATGCGGTTTCCGGCCGCTTCGACGCAGCACTGATTTGCAACTGTGCCAACGCTCCGTTTAGCCCGATCCTGCGACTCACCGGAACTCCCGTGGCGATTAATGTCGACGGGCTCGAGCACAAACGTAAAAAATGGGGCTCGCTAGGACGTCGTTATTATCGATTTGCGGAATACTTATCGACGTTGTTGCCGAATGAGATCGTCACCGACGCGCAGGTGATTCAGGATTATTACCTCGCCCGGCACAATGCAGCTTCGACCATGATTGCTTACGGAAGCGAGGTTGAGCGCCGGCCGGATCGTGAAACGGTGCGCAAATGGCGAGTGGAACCGAATCGTTATGTTTTGTACGTCTCACGGCTCGAACCTGAGAATAACGCCCATCTCGTAATTGAAGCGTTCAAGAAAGTTCGGACCGCCTACCGGCTTCTGATCGTGGGCGACGCACCTTACGCCGAGCAGTACATCAGCAGTTTGAAAGCTCGCGCACGTGGAGACAAGAGAATCATCTTCACTGGTTTTGTTTTTGGACAAGATTATCGCGCCCTTCAGCAAAATGCTTACTGCTACGTTCATGCGACGGAAGTCGGCGGCACCCATCCGGCGTTACTTGAGGCGATGGGCTACGGAAATTGTGTCTTGACGCTCGCGACGCCGGAAAACATGGAAGTGGTGGGCGAAGCTGGTGTCCCGTACATCGATGAATTTGATCTGACTGAAAAGTTACAGCGAGTTTTGCGTGACGGATCGCTGGTCCAGGCCTACCGGCATCGTGCGCAGCAACGAATCCAGACTCATTACGACTGGGATGGAGTCGTAGACCAGTACGAACAACTCTTCCGGCGAATGAGCGGCCAGGCAGTTCCGACAGATGCAATTGCCACAGAATCGCGTGACGTCGAAGTCCTCGAAAAATCCACTCGATAACTAAATTTCACACTAAAAGAGGGCGCCCCGCCAGTTCGTTAGGGAACCGGACGGGGCATAAGCGTAAAGGGTAGGTTCGGGTTCAAAACAGGGTGGCTGTAAAGCATGAGAATCGTCCAACTTCTCGACGATTCGGACAGGCGGCGCGTTATGCGGGTATAGATAAGGATTCCGAATTAATAATCAGAACGCACCATTCAACTCAAAAGAGCGAGCTTCACAACCAATCCAACAAGCCTTGCAACTGTAGTGTGTGAAATTATACGAAGAACCTGTGACCTGTCAAGAACAATTTCGACGAATTCGTAAAATTCTTGTGACAGATTGGTTCGAGGCGGTTAGAAATCTCACCCGAATAGATCTTATTGGGCTTTAGAACCTATTTACTCTCCTGACCTCGCCTGCCCCAGCCGGGTAGCTTGGCGCCGCACAGCTTCCGAAACATTTCGGTTCTGCGACAGATGTAGAAGGTCTTTAGTCCGGATCCGGATCAGGATATTCATCACGGTTGGGATTGGTGTGCGTGGGTTTCGTGCGAGGTTGTGAATAATCGCATAGGAACGTGCCCAGCCTCGGTTCATCGCAATGAGGCGCAGCACTTCGTCGGAAACCGTTCTCATCGACGCGATATTCTCGATCTCCTGCTCGGTAATTCGCGGATTGTTAACTACAGCCGAGGAAACAACCTTGTTTGAATCTCGGATCAGGATGCTGCGCGCTTCGCGGTCGCCCTTCATCGCTAGCTTCATCCGATCCTTCGTGTTCATAAACATGATGCGACGAATCAGCGAGACTCGCTCAGCATTAACCTCGCCCTTCTCGAGACGCTCATTCTCGAGGATGCGCTGCACATTGGCTGCAGCGTCGGCCGCAGTTTCCGAGATAAGTTCTTCATAACGTTCTGCCGGCAGCCACGCATCATCCAGATCAGCGTCTGAAACTTCGATGTGCTGGGCAATTAGCCACGCATCGTCAAGAGTCAACTCGCCCGCAGCGGTCGTTAAGTCCGCCGTTTCAAAAAACTCCGCCGCGGCAGTTTCACCGCGCGCACGGAGTTCGTCTGCGATCTGGCGCGCGCCGCGTTCTTTTTCAAAAAACTCTTTACGCGTTTCACGAGCACGTCTTTCCGCTTCGCCACCGCACGCTGGATTTGCAAGAATCGCGTCGATGATCTCAGGACAACGAACCAGTCGTTGCTGGTTAATCGTGAGCAGTTCGAGTAGCGAGCTGTGAGAAGTAATCGCAGCTAACTTCGCCAGCGCCTGGTCGGGAGTGCGTGTGTTGAGGATCGTCGCCTCATAAACTTCGGGCTTTGCGTCCGGCCGCATTGCCAGATACGCCAAAACAGCCGGCGCCGTGTCTTGCGCAGACGCAGCGATCAAGAGATCTTCCGCGCTTTCGCCTTTTAATGTTTCCGTAGCAGCTGCGGCAATTTGAGCATCATCGCTGTTCGTGAGAGCAACAAGAACTTCCAGCAGATCATTCTGCGGCAACGGCAACATCCCACGCGCGGCTGCGAGACGAGCCGGTTGCGGAGCACTGCCACTGATAATGGCTTGAACAACTGGATTCGTGGATGTGATTTCGGGGGTCAAGGTGGTCTTTGTACTTGGTGCTTAGTGCTTCGTCAAGAACTAAGTACCAAGTACAAAGCACCAAGCACGGAGTTTAGGCGTTGATGCCGTGGCACTTCTTATACTTCTTACCGGAGCCGCACGGACAGGGTTCGTTGCGTCCGACCTTCGGCTGATCTCTGACGACCGTCTTCACTTTGCCGTCTTCTTCTCCTGCCGGAGCTGCGCCCTGATTTGGTCCCGTGAACCGCAAAGATGCAGGCCGCCGAGCGCGTCGCTGCTGCAAGCTCTCAGCGGCCTGCTCCGAAACAACTTGCAGGTTGAACAACGATCGGATTGTTGATGTGTCGATTCGATCGAGCATCTCCTGAAACAGATCAAAACTCTGTTTCTTGTATTCGACGAGGGGATCCTTTTGGCCGTAACCCACCAATCCGATGCCCTGCTTCAGGTGGTCCAACGATAGTAAGTGGTCCTTCCACTGAGCGTCGATGATGTTGAGCATGATGATGCGCTCGTAGGTGCGCATCGCTTCCGGACCAATCTGTTCTTCCTTCGTTTGATACTTGACCTTGAGACGTTCCCAAATCGCGTCGACTACTTCCTGTGACGTCATGTCGGGAATGTTGATTCCCTCACTGTCAGCGTCGAAATCGTAGATGGTCTTGATCTGGATCTTGTAGTTGTCGACGTCCCAAGAGTCAGGCGACACATCAGGATTCAGATATTGTGTCGTGATGTCAGACAACAGATCATAAGCAACACCTGCGCTCGGTGGATCTCCCATCAAGTAGTCGCGCTGATCCGGCTCCTCCATGAGTTGACGACGGAGACCATAGATCGTCTCGCGCTGCTTGTTCATGACGTCGTCATATTCGAGCAGGTGTTTGCGAGCTTCGAAGTTGCGGCCTTCGACTGACTTCTGCGCGGCAGCAATTCGCTTCGAAACCATCCCCGACTCGATCGCGACACCTTTCTCCATGCCGAGACGTTGCATTAGCGCCTTCACCTTGTCGCCGGCAAAAATGCGCATCAGATCGTCTTCCAACGACAGGAAGAACCGCGACGATCCGGGGTCGCCCTGGCGGCCCGCGCGTCCACGAAGCTGATTATCAATGCGGCGCGACTCGTGACGTTCAGTGCCCACGATGTGCAACCCGCCGATCGACACCACTTCCTTGTGCTCGTCTTCGACGATCTGCTTCGCTTTCGCGAAAGCGTCACTCCACTGCTCGTCCGTGGCCTCGTCGGGATCAACTTCACTCTCTTTCAAAAACTCGCGAGCCATGAAGTCAGGATTGCCACCGAGCAGAATGTCGGTACCACGACCAGCCATGTTGGTTGCGATCGTTACTGACCCTTTGCGCCCCGCTTGCGCAACGATTTCCGCTTCACGCTCGTGATACTTGGCGTTCAGCACGTTGTGCGGAATTTTTTCTTTCACGAGCCGCCGCGCAATCAGCTCGGAGTTTTCTACCGAGACCGTGCCCACCAGAGTCGGTTGACCACGCTCGTGACAGTCTTTGATTTCTTCAATCACAGCGTCCCATTTTTCCGGCAACGTGCGGTAGATCACATCGGAATTGTCGACACGAACCATCGGCATGTGCGTCGGAATAACGATGACGTCGAGTTTGTAAGTCGAGGCGAACTCGGCTGCTTCAGTTTCAGCAGTACCGGTCATGCCTGACAGTTTTTCGTAGAGACGGAAGTAGTTTTGCAGTGTGATCGTCGCGAGAGTCTGGTTCTCTTTCTCGATCTCAACGCCTTCTTTGGCTTCGACTGCCTGGTGTAGTCCGTCGGACCAACGACGTCCCTTCATCAAACGACCGGTGAAGTCGTCGACGATAATCACTTCGCCATCCTGGACCACGTACTGGTGGTCTAACTTATAAAGCGTATGTGCTTTCAACGCCTGTTCGACGCAGTGGAGCAACTCCATGTTCGATGGATCATAAAGATTCCCAACACCAAGCAGACGCTCTGCCTTATCGACACCTTCCTCGGTCAACACTGCCGTGTGTGCTTTTTCATCGACCACATAATCGCCGGTTTTCTTTCCGTCGACGTCTTCACCCTTTTTCAGGTGCGGAATAATCGCGTCGGCATTCTTGTACTTGTCGGTGGCTTCGTCGGATGGTCCGGAAATGATCAGCGGCGTGCGCGCTTCGTCGATCAGAATCGAGTCGACTTCGTCGACGACGGCGAAGTAATGACCACGCTGTACACAAGTGGTGAGGTCAAACTTCATATTGTCGCGAAGGTAATCGAAGCCAAATTCGTTGTTGGTGCCGTACGTGATATCGGCGGCGTAAGCAGCCTGCCGCTCGAAATCGTCCATGTCGTTCTGGATACATCCGACTTCGAGACCAAGGAAGCGATGAATCTGGCCCATCCACTCGGCGTCGCGGGAGGCGAGATAGTCGTTCACTGTGACAACGTGAACACCGCCGCGGCCAGTGAGTGCATTTAAGTAAGAAGGCAAAGTGGCGACAAGTGTTTTTCCCTCGCCGGTACGCATCTCAGCAATCTTGCCCTGGTGCAGGACGATACCGCCGATCATCTGTACATCGAAGTGGCGCATGCCGGTCGTGCGCACGCTCGCTTCGCGAACAATCGCAAAGGCCTCAGGCAAAATCTCGTTGAGGATCTCCTTCTCGCGACGTTTGCGCTCTTCTTTGTCAGTGACGCCTGCCACCGCGCGCTGCACCTGCTCTTTGAATTCGCCAGTCCGGGCGCGCAATTGCTCGTCCGACAACGCTTTCGTTGCCGACTCGAAAGAGTTGATCTGATCAACCATGGGCAGAATGGATTTCAAAAACCGCTGGTTGCTGCTGCCGAATACCTTAGTTAGAAATTTATCGAAACTCATAGCTTTATAAGTGTACGGAAGTTTCACGCAAAGGCGCAAAGTTGCAAAGAAGACCCATAACTAAACTTAGCGCCTTTGCGACTTTGCGTGAGAAATAATATTAAACACCCGGTTTCAATTGTTTCTGAAGCATGTCCACAACACTCTGCCGCGGCATTGCAAAGTTAACTACCACCCGCTTACCGTCCTGAGTCGCATTCGTATTCTTCATCAATATTTCTTCATCGTGACCAGCGCGCGAACCGGCTCCAAAGTAAAGTGCCGTGTTTAGAACTTTAGCGAGCGACTCTGCACGCTGCGGCGATGACGTTTCTGATTCAATTGAGGCCAGTACTTCCTGCTCGCCCTGCTTCACTGTGATCTTCACAGTCGCGTTCGGATTGTCCTTTGTGATGGGCTGGAGATAGATCAGAAATCCGCTGTCATTCAGCGCCGCCACCAGTTTGCCAAAAAGCTCAACGAGATTCTCGTCGCCGGCCTTCTTGGTGAAGCGCGGGTTTTTCAGTTTGCCCTTTTCGTCCAATTCGGCTTCGATAACCACTTCGAAGGGTTTGTTGAAATCGAGCTTGCCCTGAGTTTTCAACTCGTTCGCGTATTTAGCAAAATCTTTCAGGACCTGCTTATTGATCTCGTTTTCTGCGGGCAAAGGCAGACCGCCTTCTTCGGCGGTCTTGTCGAGCTGTTTCTGTGCTTCGCCGGGAGTTAGTGGTGACGCTGAAGGACTCGCCTGAGCGATCGCTGTCGAGGGTGACGCTGAAGCGGCCGGACTCCCTGTCGGAGAAACACTCGCCGCTGGACTAGGCGAAGGAGACGCTTCCGGATCGACTTTCGGTTCTTTGCTCGCCTGCGAGATTATCTTCGGCGCGAAAGGATCGTTCGCAGCGATTTGAGGCGGCAGGTTACCTTCAATCTGAGCCTCGAGTGTGAAGTAACCATCCGGATAGCGAAACTTGTCGCTGAGTTGAACAATCTGCACGTTGTCGCCGATCTGAGTTGCTTCGTACGGTTTGTCTACGAACGTGGTGTTGGCAATCAGAGCGCCGATATTCAGACCTTCGCGCAGAGCAGGCACATAAACAACAAGCGCCATGAGGGCGAGATGCAGTATGACCGAAGCGCCAATGAGCCGCGTTAACACTATCCATCGGGGCTCGCGGTTAACCTCAAACTTTTCGAACAACTCTGACATCCCTGCAAATTCGCGCAAATCGTGTGTTAGACGCCCTTCGGCGGCGACACGTTGTGAGGCAGATTGTAACTCCCCCGACTCGCTATAGCACTTCGTTAGCACTTCGCAGGCCACAACACCACAGTTAAAATGGCCTTCGTGCGCGGAAAAAACGGAAAACACTGGGACAAACGCGGATCGCGCGGCCGGCGTGGTCCCGAGAAATCTGCCCGCAAAACCGACCAAGGGGCTAACGAACGCGCCAGCCGTGTTGTTCCACCCACTCGCGAGCTCAAACGATTGCTGGAAGGAATCGGGACGCCGCGGCCGGCTCCTTTCAAGCCCGACCCATTTCAACTCGAAGCACTTGCCGCGTTGGAATACGAAGACGTGCTCGTAACCGCTCCGACGGGCAGCGGCAAAACGTGGATCGCGCGCGAGGAAATTCGTCGGCTCCTCAATACTGGTCGCCGTGCCTGGTACACGTCGCCGTTGAAAGCGCTCACGAATTCGAAGTACCAGGAGTTTATCGATGAATTTGGGGTTGAGAAAGTCGGGATTCTCACCGGGGACAGAAAAGAGAATTCCGATGCTCCTCTGCTCGTCGGTACAACTGAGATTTATCGGAATCAACTTTTCGACTCGTTGCGCGGCGGCAGTGAAGTCAGCGCGGATCTGGTCGTACTTGACGAAGCGCACTATCTCGCCGACGAAGACCGCGGGCACGTTTGGGAAGAGGCAATCATTCTGACGCCGCCTCGAATTCGCTTATTGCTGTTGTCGGCAACGATCGGCAACGCGCACGAGTTTGCTTTGTGGCTTGAAGAAGTTCGCGGCGTGCGTTGCGGCGTCATCACCGGACCTGTGAAGCGGCCGGTGCCGTTACGCTCGGCAATTTTGCTGCCTGACAGACGTTTGTTGCCGTTGTTGAATGAGTCGGGAAATCTAAATCCTGAGATTGCGAAGTTAGCCGCGGATGAACGCAGATCGGAAAGAAGATGAAACTGGGCATGCCGGAAATGCCGTCAGCGACACTGCTCGCGTCGCTTGATGGTTACAACTTACTTCCCGCGATCGTGTTTTTGCCCACACGTCGCCGGTGCGACCAAGCTGCAACCGAAGCAGCACTCGCGCGACGAGATCCGAACGACACCCGTCGCGAAGCGCGACGCGATTTCATGCGTGCGTTCGTCGAACAACATCCGGAAGTGCGCGGTCATCGACATTGGGACACGATCATTCGTGGTGGTGTTGCATCGCATCACGCCGGACACATCCCCGCGTGGAAACTCGTGATTGAAAAACTGATGAGCGCGGGATTGCTCGACGCGATTTTCGCCACCGCCACAGTTGCCGCCGGCGTCGACTTTCCCGCGCGCACCGTTGTGCTGACGGGCGCGGACGCGCGAAGTGCCAGCGGTTGGCGTCCGTTATCTGCTTCGGAGTTGCAGCAGATGACCGGGCGCGCTGGTCGGCGTGGTCGCGACAACGTAGGTTTCGTAGTGGCAGCACCTGGAATACACCAGGATCCGGAACGCATCGCTGAGCTTTTGAAAGTGCCGCCCGATCCTCTCGTCAGCCAGTTCCGTGCTACTTACACGACGCTACTCAATCTGCTCGACGCATATGGCAGCTTCGCTTCAGTGCGCGAGATTGCACAACGCAGCTTTGCTTACCGTGACTTCTCTCACCAGATCAATCAGCTTGAAAATAATCGCAACGAGAGTGAGCAGAAGATGCGCAATGCGTTGCAGGAAGCCGGTTGCGACATTCCGATTTCCGTTGTGCTGGGTTTGGAGCGACTCATCGGGACGCGTGCTCGTTTACAGGAAGCAAAACCGCAGACGCGTGCGGAAGTTTTTTATCGCTGGCTAAACGAAGTGGTGAAGCCGGGCCGTGTTGTGGGAATCGGTCGCTCGGGTCGAAGGTTGGTGATGGTGTCGGAAAAGCGAGACGGAAACGTGCGTGGCTTTCGTGAAGATGGAAGCAGCGCCAGCTTTCCGCAGGAGCGCATCGGACGTGTGTATTCACCTGTCTATCGATTGAAAGAAGAAGACATCGAAAGAGCTTTCGACGAGATTCGCGCACGTGGCCCTGAACTCGTCTTAGCGGAACCCAGACTCCGCGATGCTGATGCAGAAGAAACCGATGCGCTGAAGATCGTTGACGACACGATCGAGAATCTATTGCCTCCGAATGTCGACAAACAGCGCTGTACTGACGTGGTCTGGCAGTTACACACGACCGCCGAAGACTTCGAACGAGCGTCACGCCGGATCGAGGCGTTGCGCGAAGAAGTGTGGCTGCCATTCGAGCAACGCGCCAAAGTGCTGGCTATCTTTGGTTATCTGGATTACGAGCAGGAAAAAGTCACCGATCGTGGTCGCTGGTTGGCTGATCTGCATATCGATCGACCATTGCTGGTAGGTGAGGCTCTCGAGAACGGTCTCTTCAATTCACTTGCGCCAAAAGAACTCGCCGGAATTATGGCGGCGTTAACTGCCGATGAAGATCGCGATTATGGTGAACTCGAGTTGGACGACAACGTCGTAACGTCCCTCGCGCGTTTTGAAGATATCGGTTTCAAAGTTTCGGCTGAAGAATGGAAACACGGTTTAGATCCGGCGCCGGAGTTGAACTTTTCTGCAGCAGGCGCTGCGGTCCGCTGGGCCGATGGCACTGCCTGGTCGCAAATCGTCAGAGAAACTCGCGCCGAGGAAGGCGACCTGTTTCGCATGTTCTCACGAACCGGCGAAGCACTATTACAGATTGCAGGACTACGTCGCAGTCACCCGTTAGCCGCAAACATGGCGGCAACAGTGGCCGAGATGGTTTTACGCGAGCCGATTCGGTAGTATCGCGTCCACAGATTACACAGATTATTTCATTCAGACCTGAAAGGATTTTTATGTCTACTTCCGCAGCCCAGCAACCATCACCGCAGTTATTCTTCCAAACCATAAACGCGCACCAGCGCACCGAAGCTCTGAAAGCTGCAATCGAACTTGAAGTGTTTACTGCGATCGCCGAAGGCAACACGACCGTAGCCGAGATTGCCAAACGATGTCAGACGTCGGAAAAAGGAATGCGCGTACTCTGTGACTACCTCACGATCATGGAGATGCTAACCAAACAGGACGATCGCTACGCGCTGACACTGGATTCTTCGGTGTTTCTTGATAAGCGTTCTCCCGCATATCTCGGTGGCGCCACCGAGTTTCTTTGTTCGCCGATGTTGACTGACGGTTTCAAACACATCGCTGAAGCCGTGCGCCGAGGCGGCACCGCCATGGAAAACGACGGCACGCTCGGTCCCGAACATCCGGTGTGGGTGAAGTTTGCACGCGGCATGGCGCCGATGATGGCACTCGCTGCGCAGTTAATGACAAAACTCGTGGATCCAAATGCCGATCGAAAACTGAAGATTCTCGACATCGCTGCGGGTCATGGTCTATTTGGAATCGCTTTCGCGACGAACAATCCGCAAGCGGAGATCACTGCGCTTGACTGGAAGGCAGTGCTTGAAGTCGCGAAAGAGAATGCACAAAAGGCAGGCGTTTCGGATCGATATAGCACAATTGAAGGCAGCGCTTTTGATATCGACTTCGGCAGTGGCTACGATCTGGTCCTGTTAACAAATTTCCTGCATCACTTTGATCCGTCCACATGCGAAACGTTGTTGCGGAAGGTTCGAGCAGCACTCGCGGATGGCGGCCGGGCAGTGACGTTGGAGTTTGTCCCCAATGATGATCGAGTGACACCACCGGATGCAGCGGGCTTCAGCCTCGTGATGTTGGCCGGTACGCCGGCCGGCGATGCATATACTTTCGCTGAGTTGGAGCGGATGTTTGCCAACGCCGGTTTCTCACACAGTACGGGGCACCAGCTCCCTCCCACGATTCAACAGGTCGTGATTTCCGCGAAGTAATTGCGCCTCTTTGGAGTGCGCCAACTTGTTGGCGCTTTTGTAATTTTACCAAAGCGGTGCCAAGGCACCGCACTCCAAGGAGACGTCCGATTTCAGAAATCTTGGCGAAAGGTTCGCGCTGTGTTGCGTAGTTTCCTTTTATTATTTCTTTGTCTCTCATTCTCCAGTCCCCAACAAACACCACGACCTCCTGAAAACGTTTACCTGCTCAAACCGGCACGCGTCTTCGACGGTGAGTCGGCGCAACTTCACGACAACTGGGTGGTACTCGTTCGCGGTGAGAAGATCGAAGCGGTTGGACCAGCGCGCAGCGTCAACGCGCCGGCGGCAGCGAAAGTGATCGACCTACCGGGTCTCACGTTGATGCCTGGCCTGATCGAAGCACATTCACACGTGTTGCTTCATCCATACTCCGAAACCGTTTGGAACGATCAAGTCGCGCGTGAATCAATGAGCCTGCGCGTCGCCCGCGCGACTAATCACCTGCGCAACACGCTCCAGGCAGGCTTCACCACGGTTCGCGATCTGGGAACGGAAGGCGCGGGTTACGCTGACGTTGGACTCAAACAAGCAATTGAACAAGGCATCATTCCAGGTCCGCGAATAATCGTCACGACACGAGCCATCGTCGCCACCGGCAGCTATGGACCAAAGGGTTATGCGTCTGAGTGGACCGTGCCGCAAGGCGCGGAAGAAGCTGACGGTGTCGATAACCTTACACGTGCGGTGCGCGATCAAATCGGACACGGCGCCGACTGGATCAAGATCTACGCAGACTATCGCTGGGGCAGATCAGGTGCAGCGCCAACTTTCTCGCTCGACGAGCTCAAGCTTGTAGTTGAGACAGCAAAGAGCGCGAATATCCCTGTCGCTGCGCACGCGACGACGGCCGAAGGAATGCGTCGGGCGACACTCGCCGGTGTTGAAACAATCGAGCATGGCGACGGCGGCACACCGGAAGTATTTCGGTTGATGAAGGAACGTGGCGTCGCGCTTTGTCCAACGCTCGCGATTGCTTCGGGTGCGAATGTCGAGCGGAAGCGAACGGCATTTAGAGCGGCGCTAGATGCGGGCGTGACGATAGCCAGTGGCAGCGACGTAGGCGTCTTTGCTCACGGCGACAATGCGCGTGAGTTGGAGGTGATGGTGAAGTTTGGGATGCCGCTGATCGACGCGCTGCGATCGGCCACCTCGGTGAACGCGCGCGTGATGCACATGTCTGACAAGATCGGAGCAGTGAAGCGAGGCTTACTCGCGGATTTAATTGCGGTCGACGGTGATCCGACGCGGGATGTTGGCGCGCTAAGACAGGTGCGGTTTGTAATGAAGGGCGGTGTGATTTACCGGGAGAAATAGGACCTATTTCGAAACCAGCCGGGCCACTGTCAGCAGCAGCTCTTCCGTCCGAAAGGGCTTTCCAACAAAATCGCTAAACCCCGACCGCAAAGCCCGCGCCCGGTCCTGATCGGTGTGAGCCGTGACCGCCACGCACGGAATATGCGCCGTAAGCGAGTTGGCTTTTAAAGCCTCGAACACTTCCCAGCCGTCCAATCCCGGCATGGAAAGGTCCACCATTATCAGATCTGGAGGGTTCTCACACGCCAGATCCAGGCATTCCTGCCCGTTTCTGGCCTCGCGAACGTTGTAATTAGCGCCCGCCAACAGCAGTCGCAGCAGTTCGCGATTGTCGTCGTAGTCCTCCGCAATAAGTATGGTAGGTCGCATATTTTATAGTGGACGACTATCGGCCCGATCCGTTAGATTACCAAATGAGGCGGATTGGCGAAAAGAATCCACCCTTTGCACCCCGCACGCCGATCACGCAAAAACGATTTCTTGACTAGCTGAATACCAGCCGTTCATAATCACCTGGAGTTCTTGCGGCCCCTGCGAGACTTTCATTGCTGATAATCAACCTTGGGTTAGTAATCCCTACCTGAAGACCTTGAGGTTCGTCAAAACAACACCACGACACGGAGGAGCGAGCTGTGGTCAACGGACATCTGGAAGATAGTTTGCGGCGTGAGATCGAGAGTTATCTCGAAGGTCGCCTTAGTGCGGTAAAGCAAGAGATAACCACTCTGCAAAGCCTGCTCAACGAGTCGCTTTCGACTTTTCTTGAGCGCCAGTCGGATGTGCAGATGGACGGCAGCTTGGTTGCCGCCATCCAGGAACATCTGCACGCTGCTCACGAGCGTGGCGTCGAGCTGGCAGCTTCTGAGTCTTCCCGTGCGAAGGCCTCGAGCGACATGGCCATCGTAAAGTCGGCCATTGGTGAGATAAACGAGCAGAAATCGCAGGCTGACATACTCAAAGCTCTCGTGAATCGCGCCTCTTCCTTCGCTCCGCGAGTCGCGTTCTTCGTTATCAAAGGCGAACAGGCAACGGGTTGGCGTGGTCGCGGTTTCGAAGGAACCGTGGGCGACGATGCAGTTCAGCAAATCTCGTTTTCAGTGAATGCCGACACCGTAATCGGCAGCGCCGCCAAAGGACTCGCGACGTGGAGTGGCGGAGCAGGCTCACACTCGGAAGATCACCTACTGATGAATCGACTCGGCGAAGAACAGCCGCAGCGAGTAATTGCTGTTCCTCTGAAAGCTCGTGGTCGTGCAGTCGCTGTGCTCTATGCTGACTCGGCCGGTCTTGATTCCGAATCGATCAATCTCGAAGCATTGGAAACCCTCGTCACGGTTTCAGGCATGGCGGTGGAACTGTTATCAGCTGCGCGCGCTGGAACTGCTCCGAAGAAAGCTGTCGAAGAAGCGCCTGCGCCTGCTGAGGAACCGCAGCCGTCGTACGAGCCTGCCAGTGAGTACACCGAGGCCCCGGTTGTCGCGGCAGAACCCGAACCGGAACCAACGTTCTCCGGTGCTGAAACTATTGAAAGCTATCAACCAGAGCCCGTGCCTGCTGAGCCGGAGTCGTTTATTGAACCCGTTTCAGCCGACGAACCCGCAGGTGTTTTTGAAGACTCTCCGGCGCCCGCAGAACAACCGGTCTCGATGAGCGAAGAGCCGCCGGCATGGTCGTCGACTCCTGTGGAAGCAGCGCCCGCAGCAACGCCGCGACGCCGTTATGGACAGGATGCAGATTTGCCTGTGGAAGTCCACGGCGACGAAGAGCGGCGTTTACACAACGATGCTCGGAGGTTTGCGCGGTTGTTGATCTCTGAGATCAAGTTGTACAACGAGCAGAAGGTTGCAGAAGGACGCATGGAGCACGACCTGTACGATCGGCTCCGTGAATACATCGATCGTTCTCGTGAAATGTATGACAAGCGTGTCAAGGCTGAGGTAGCGAATCGTTACGACTACTTCCACGGCGAATTGGTAAACACCCTTGCCGAGGGTGACGTTTCAAAACTCGGCTCGAATTACCCCGGCGCAACGGTTAATGCGTAGCTGGTTTTGCCTGTGCTCCGGAGGAGCACGATGTTTATAGCAAGGAATACAATCACATCTATCGCTCCGTTAGGAGCGAAATGTACACATCGCGCTCCTAACGGAGCGCTTTGTTTTTGGGGCGTTGCGAGCTATAAACATTTTGCTCCTACGGAGCAAAGCAATATTTGTCAGAATTACGGGCAAAGCAAAATTTAAGAATTACTGGCAAAGCAAACTTAAGACTAAAGAGCTAAACAGAGTTAATTGTTTCATGGCCAAACCGCGTTTACTTATAGTTTTTGTCGGCGTAGCCCTAATCGCTATCGCTTCGCTTCCATTCCTGATGAGTGCGAGCTGCCTCACGCGGCCGCAAACTCCTGGAGAACAAAAAGCTCTCGATAGCCTGCGGACAATGACACGCAACGACGTGTTGCCATCTGAAGACGTTGTCGCAGGTATCGAGAATCAGTTTCCGCGCAGCAAAGCCGCCGCACTGGCACGCATGCTTCGCGCGCGAATCAAACTGAAAGCCGGAGATGCTGCCGGGGCTGCCACATTGCTAGGTACCCCGCTGATCGGCGAACAAACAGCGCTCGCTGACTACGCTTTGTGGATGCGCGGAGGTGCGCTCGAGCAAGCCGGAAAAACGCAGGAAGCACGCGCCGTTTACCAGGAAATAATGCAATCACATCCGGCCTCGTTGCGCGCTCGTGACGCTGCGCTGCGAGTCGCGGATTTGATGACGAAGAGTGGCGACGCCGCAGCCGTCCCGCTTCTTCTCAAAGATCTGGTACAAGCAAACGACGCGGCGGCTCTGGTGGCAACTGCAAAAGCTTACGAACAATCGTCCGATCAGAATCGCGCGCTCGCTGCTTATCGTCGAGCATATTTCTTCGCGCCAGAGGCTCCCGAGAGCGCCGATCTCGCACCCATAATCACGAGACTCGGCTCAACCACTGCACCTGCTTCAACAGAAGAAGCAATGACTCGTGCCGATCGTTTGTACACAGCGAAGAAGTTTGCCGACGGGTTGACAGCCTACGGAGACGCCTTCGCAAAGTTTCCCGCTACAGCTACCAACGAGAACCAGCTTCGACGCGGCATCGCCGCTTACAGTTCGAGAAAAACTCCCGACGCAGTCGCAGCGTTGAGCGCAATTCCGAGCTCTGCCGGCGATACGCGTGCGGAAGCGATGTTCTATCTCGCGCAAACGTACGGACGAGCAAAACAGTGGGAACAGGCACGCGCGACGGCGGAAGAAATGCGCAAGGCATTTCCAAACAGCAACTTCACTCCGCGCGCATTCGTCGCGTTGGCCCAGATCGCGCAGGATGCGAACAACAACGCTGACGCGACTTACTTCCGTCGCGCCGCCGTTAACAGCTTCGGCAGCTCGATCGAAGTGGCCCAGGCACAGTTTGACCTCGCCTGGGACGCACACGAAGCGAAGAACTTTTCCGAGTCATCGCGAATGCTCACGGAGCATCTCGCTTACTACGCCGACAAGAACACTGACAATCGCGGGCGCGCCGGTTACTGGGCCGGACGCGACTCCGAAAAAGCCGGCAAACTCGCCGAAGCACGCGCGCTTTACGAAGCAATGCAGGCGCGCTACGACGCAAACTGGTATGGCTATCTTGCCAAGCAGCGATTGGACAGTATCAGCAGATCGACTCCCGCGAAGGCGTTTCCCGCTGATTCGATTGTTGCGCGTGCAGTTGAGAATCTGAAGACAGTCACCGTTGCTGAAGAAACAGCCGGTCCCGAAGAAGACGTGCGCATTGTTAAGGCTGATCAACTCTCAAACATCGGGCTCGACGATTGGGCGCTGAAGGAACTGGCCAAGGCCGGCGAGAAAGCCGGGGACAGTCCAAAGGTTAATCTCGCGATCGCAAAGATCTATCGCTCCGACGACGACAACGTTCGCGCCCTTAACACACTTCGACGCAGCTTCCCGGATTATTCGCAGATGAAACCGGAGGAGATGACGCGCGAGCAGTGGGACGTGTTTTATCCGCTGAATTATTGGGACATCATCGTGCAGGAGTCGAAGGCACGCAGTCTCGATCCGTATCAGGTTGCCGGACTGATTCGGCAGGAAACAGTCTTCATAACGCGCGCGCGTTCGGTGGCAAATGCGTACGGTCTAATGCAGGTGTTGGTGCCCACCGCCAGACTGACGGCGCGGAAGTACGGCGTAAGCCGTGAGATTACTGCTGAGTCGCTTTACGAACCACGTTTGAATATTCAACTCGGGACTTCGTACCTGCGTGATCAGATCGATAAGTTTGGACGCATTGAGTATGTTGCGGCTGCGTACAACGCTGGTCCAGGTCGCGCCGTGCAATGGAAGGCGTCGTTGCCGTTTGAGATTGACGAGTGGGCCGAAGCCGTTCCGTTCAAGGAAACGCGCGGATACGTTCAGGGTGTAGTGCGAAACCGATTACAATACCTTCGGCTTTATGACGACAAAGGAAACTTCCGTCCGGAAGTAGGTTCACGCGCTGTGACGGATGCGGATCCAAATGTGCGCAAGCGGCGTGTGAGTGGTGGCGGGGAAGAGTAGCCACAGATTTACGCGGATTATTTACGGATATGAGGTTAGTAGTTTTTGCAGTCCTGCTTTCCGTTGCTCCCGCTATTCATGCGCAAACTGCCGTAACAATAACCACCGAGCCAAACGCAATCGTCTGGATTGACGAGATCAGACGCGGAACTACTGACGCTTCCGGGAAGCTCTCGATCGCAAAAGTCGCCGCAGGTCGACATTCGGTGCGAGTGCGGGCAAACGGGTTCAAAGAGACAGTCACGCCATTGCTTCCCGGTCGTCGCGCGCTTGAGGTGAAACTCGTGCGCACGAGGGATCAGGCCGAACTGCTTTTCCAGGAAGCTGAAACCGCACGCGAGAAAGCTCGCGATGATCCGGCGCTTGAGAAAGCCGCGGATCTTTATCGCCAGGCAATCAAAGCCCGCCCAGCTTATCCAGCGGCGCAGGTTGGTCTGGCGCGTGTGCTGATGGCTCTAAATCAGTTCAAAGAAGCACACGCGGCCATCGACGCTGCGCGTCGAACGAAACCTGCGTATTCCGAAGCGTCCGCGGTTGAAGGACGCATCTATCGCGAAGAGGCGTTTGCCGAGGATGCGATTCGCTCGTTCCGACGGGCAATCCGGGAGGGTGGCGGCATCCAGCCCGAAGCCTACATCGGACTCGCGCGTCTTTACGAGGACAAAGGTAGGTTTGCTGAAGCCATTGTCGAATTCAAAAAGGCGCTGGCCCAACTCTCAGACAGTGAGCCCGTCATTTACCAAATGATCGGCGCCGCTTATGAAAGGCTGGAGAAGCCGAAGGAAGCGGTTGCGGCTTACGAAAAGTACCTTCAGCTAGCGCCTAACGGCAGTTACGCTGCCGCCATTCGGTCCATCATCGACCAGCTAAAACGCGAAGCCGCAGGCGAACAGATCATTCCTTAGCCACAAAGGCACATAAGGAACAAACTGTAATTTCATTTTGTGCTTTTTGTGCCTCTTTGTGGCTCGTGTTATTTTGTGCTTCTTTGTGGCAAAAGCTATGACCACCCCTTCAATCTCTAAGAGTCGCCATGTCTCGCGTAAGGCGAGTTCGTTTACCGAATCAGTGATTCGGGAAATGACTCGCGAAGCTCTGAAATATGGAGCCGTAAACCTGTCGCAGGGCTTTCCGGATTTTTCCGCGCCCGCTGACATCAAGCACCGCGCGATGGAAGCAATCGACCAGGACATCAATCAATACGCAATCACCTGGGGTGCCAAAAACTTTCGCGACGCGATCGCTGCCAAGACGCATTCCTACCTCGGAATTCAGATCGATCCGGAAACAGAGATTACGGTCACCTGTGGCTCAACCGAAGGCATGATCGCCGCAATGATGGCGACTGTCGATCCCGGTGAAGAAGTCATCGTTTTCGAACCTTTTTACGAAAACTACGCGCCCGACGCGATCCTCTCCGATGCAAGCCCGGTTTACGTGTCGTTGCGAGCGCCTGATTGGAACTTCGATCGCGATGAACTACGCGCCGCTTTCAATAAAAAGACCAAAGCCATCATCGTCTGCAATCCAAACAATCCGACCGGAAAAGTTTTTACCAGCGACGAGATGGAGTTTATCGCCGGACTCTGTCAGGAATTCGATGCGCTCTGCTTCACTGACGAGATTTACGAACACATTCTTTACCCACGGGACGGCGCCGACATCAAACACATTTCGATGGCCCAACTCGACGGCATGCGAGATCGAACCGTCGTCGTCAACTCGATGTCGAAGACTTATTCGGTAACTGGCTGGCGTGTGGGTTACTGCATCGCACCGCCGGAGATCACGAGCGGTATTCGCAAAGTTCACGACTTTCTGACCGTTGGAGCCGCGGCGCCGCTTCAGGCTGCGGGCGCGTATGCCCTCTCGCTGCCGCAGGAGTACTACGACACGTTGCAGAAGGAATACCAGGCGCGTCGAGATTTGCTGTTGCCGGTGTTGGAGCAGTCGGGATTTAAGACTTTTGTGCCCGATGGCGCCTACTACATCATGACCGACATCTCCGCGTTTGGGTTTTCGGATGACGTCGAATTTACGCGGCATTTGATCAGAGAGATTGGCGTTGCCTGTGTACCCGGATCGAGTTTCTACAGCAACCCCGCCAGTGGTGCACAACAGGTGCGGTTCTGTTTCTGCAAGAAAGACGAAACGCTGCACAGCGCCGCCGAACGGTTAGGGAAATTAAGATTGCGGAATTAGAATCAGAAATTTCACGCAAAGGCGCAAAGGACGCAAAGAAAAAACTTAGCGCTCTTTGCGCCTTTGCGTGAAAGGTCTTAGGTTTATCTCATGAAACTCCTGGCTATTTTCTGTACCCTTTTGCTGCTTACGGGCGCGCCGGTTGTTGCGCAGCAAATCGCCGATCCGGAATTCGACACATCCGTCGAAAACCCTGCTTACAAGAAAGACGGCCCGCGGGTGATGTTTGACGAAGCGCATCACAACTTCCACACCACTGAAGGTCGCTACAAACCTTTCGTCGATCTGATGATGAACGACGGTTATCGTGTGATTCGCAATCGACAGTCATTCAGTAAAGCAAGACTTGAGACCTACAAGATCCTCGTTATCGCTAACGCGCTCGGCGCCGAAGAAGACGACGACGCTGGCGCTGGTGAATCGGCATTCAACGACGACGAGATCACAGCAGTACACGATTGGGTGAAGAACGGCGGTTCGTTACTATTGATCGCCGATCACGCACCGTTTGGTGGCGCCGCTGCCGCCCTCGCGACCCGTTTCGGCGTCGATATGAGCAAGGGGTACACGTTCGATCCGGAGAACTCAGTCAACGGTAGTCCTACCCAACTGATTTTCTCGCGCGATAACAAACTTCTGGGCAGCCATCCGATAACCGAAGGTCGCAATGAAAACGAGCGGATCAAGCTCGTGCGCAGTTTCACCGGACAATCACTGAAAGGTCCCGAAGGTAGTGCCGGCATCCTCGCCTTGGCGAACACCGCCTTCGACCGTCCAACTTACTCCGCAGAAACGACCACGCCAGCCGTGGGACGAACTCAGGCTGTCGCGTTTAAATTCGGCAAAGGACGGGTGTTAATCCAGGGTGAAGCGGCGATGCTGTCGGCGCAAATCGCAGGTGCTGATAATCATCCGATGGGTATGAATGTTCCCGGCAACGACAATAGACAATACGCGCTCAACTTGATGCATTGGTTATCCGGAATACTGAAGTAAGTGTGGGATAAGAAACGTCAGTTGATATGGATTATCGGCGGGGTTCTGATGGGAACTTACGTCGCCTTTTCCAACTCGTTTCTGGATGATGGAACCTTCGTACCGAGTTTCTTCATCTTCATGGAGTGTTTGATTCTCTTGATTATGGCGGTACTTTTCTACTTCTACTCGCGACGTAGTTAATTCGGCTGCTGCATCGACTTCGATCTCACCGTTATTCCCTGATTCCCCAAAACCAGCAAACTCCGCGCTTGCCCGAATGGCGCGCTCGATGGAACGTACGAAAGCACGTAACGATTCTGTCGCAGCTCATCGCAGATGGCCTTCGCCGCCACGGACGGTTCATCTATTGAAAAAATCTGGCCGCCGGTTGCTTCTGCCAATTTGTCGATGACGACTTTCGGCTTCGGCACATCACGTCGAATCGCGCCGCGAGTGCGATCCACTGCCTGCACGGCGTAGACCATGATGTTCTCTTGCTGTAACTCCGCCAACGTCTGTTCGAACGTCGCCTTGCTTCCTCGATCGAGCCCGTCACTGATCACGACGATGATGCGTTTCTGACCCTGCATCGGTCTCATTGCTTCTTCGATCACCGCACGAATCGCGTCAAAAAGATGCGGCTGGCCCTTCTTGCGAAACAGTTTCAACGACGACTCGATCGCTTTGGCATCGTCGGTCCAATCAGAGACGATCTCTGCCTGCTCGTCGTAGCCGACGATCAACAGTTTGTCGCCTTCGTAAATCTCATAAGCAAACTCACGCGCCGCCTGTTCCAATTTATCCACGTCTGCTCGAATCGTTAAAGAGTTGTCGACGAGGAGCACGATGCGTGCCGGAGAAGGATCGGGAGTGAAATTCCGAATAGCCTGTTCGACGCCGTTGTCGTAAACGGAAACTTCTTTGCTGGTAATCGGATTAGTTTTATTGTCCTCGCGCCTGGCCACGACGCCGACCATCACGCCGCCTGAGGCGTTGGCGTTCGGACGATAACCAGATTGGGCCACCATCAGAATTGGCACACAAAGAAGCACAAGCATCACAAAAGATTTCAGAAAAACATTTTTGTGTCTCAGGTGCATTTTTCTGGCCTACTTTCGTGGCACTTACGCCTTAGAGGACGAAGGCTTGTCGGAAGTCTTCTTCGCAGGGGAATTCTCTTTTGTCTTCTTCTCTGACTTGTCAGGCTTTGTATCGCTTACCGACTCGGATTCTGACTTCTCGCTTTTAGTTGTCTTTCCGGCGTAATCGGTCACATACCAGCCGGAGCCTTTGAACTGGATGGCCGGCGCCGAAATCTTCCGTTCCAGCTTCCCGCCGCACTTGCGGCACTTGGTCAACGGCTTGTCGTTCACCTTTTGGAAGGCCTCAACGTGCGCCTTGCATTTTTTACATTCGTACTCGTAAATCGGCATGCGGCGATTATAAGAGGCACTCTCGGCGTGTGGCAATGAAGCTTTGCAACTTGCCGCGGGCATCGTCTATGCTCTTAACCCGAAAGATGTCTAACACTGCTCAATCTCTTTCTTTAGAACAAAAGATCAAAATGCACGAGGCGCGGGAGGGGATTATCAATCGCCTCGCGATGACTCTGCCTCACGCTATCAATCTCGACCGTTTCCTGAACGTTATCGTCTCCGAACTCGGCCGCATGATGAATGTCGACCGCTGCGATGTCATCCAGTTGAAATCCGCCAGCGAGTTGCGCATCAGCCACGAGTGGCGCGCGTCGAACGACGTGCCCTCGAGCCTCGGTACCGTAATTCCACTCGACCTGACGCAACTCGCAGAACAAGTCGATTTGAAAAAGCCGATCCGCCTGAACGATATTTCGGCGTCCGGTCTGGACCAGAAAGTCAGATACCTGGCGGCGAGCCTCGGAACCCGTTCGTTGCTCGTCGTGCCGGTGACACTCGGCGACCATGTTCTCGGACTAGTTGGTCTGCACACCACGCGGACGCCGCGTGAGTGGCTCGACGATGAAGTCTCATTTCTCCAGGCCATCGCCGGCCAGATCGCGATTGGCTACCAGTACACGCAACTCTATACCGACAAGGAACGCGAAGCTGAAACAAAGCGCGCGCTGCTTTCAATCGCGAACGCGTTGAATGCTCGATCGGATTTTGGCGAGGTATCGTCACTGGTTTTGGAGCGCGCTATCTCGCTTGTCAAAGCCGACTACTCAGGCCTTGGCGTGCTGGATCCAGCCGGCAGCCGGATCAGTCTGGCGGCGTTCAAAGCTGCGCCGGACGCTGCCATCGATTCCGTTCAGGGATTGTTCGATACCCATGGTAAATCGCTCGACATCACTGGGTTTCCAGCGATCGTCGAAGTACTAGCTCAGGGTAAAACGCTGCGCTTGCTCGAAACTGATTTGCCGTTTCCGCTTCGACTTGCGTTCAACGCGGTACTCGGCGGACGCGCAGCTCTTGTCGCCCCAGTTAGGGTTGGCGGACAAACATTTGGGTTGCTGGGGCTAGTGTGGAGTCAGGCACGAGAAGCTTTCGAAGATCACGAAGTGGCCCTCGTCGAAGGCATTGCGGATCAGATCGGAACTGCGCTCGAGCGCGATCAGTTGTCGGCAGAGATTATGCACTTGCGCAGCGCGTTGCACGAACGCTACGGTGAAGAACGCATCATCGGTCAGACGCCTGTGATACGCCGCGCAATCGAGCTGGCGTTGAGTGTCGCCGATACGCAAACAACTGTTTTGATCGAAGGCGAGTCGGGCACAGGTAAAGAGCTGCTCGCTAATTTGATTCATTTCAACTCCGGTCGCGAAGACCAGCCTTACGTCAAACTAAACTGCGGTGCGATTCCGGAAACGTTGCTCGAATCGGAACTCTTCGGTCATGAGAAAGGGGCGTTTACGGATGCGCGTGCGTTGCGTCGCGGACGTTTCGAAGAAGCGAATGGCGGCACGTTGTTTCTCGATGAAGTTGGCGAGATGAGTCTGTCTGCGCAGGTCAAACTCTTGCGCGTGTTGCAGGATGGAGAGCTCACGCGCGTCGGCGGCAATGAGGTTATTAAAACGGATGTGCGCGTCGTGGCGGCGTCGAACGTTGACCTGAAACGTGCGGTTGAGCTCGGGACGTTCCGGCAGGACCTCTTTTACAGGCTTTCCGTGTTTCCGATTACGCTGCCGCCGCTCCGCGAGCGACCTGAGGACATTCATCCACTCGTCATCCACTTCCTCGAGCATTACAAACAGAAGACCGGTCGCTTCATTTCGGGAATTTCCAAGTACGCGTTGCAGGCGCTGATCACTTACGACTGGCCCGGCAATGTGCGTGAGCTCGAGAATGCGATCGAGCGAGCAGTCATTATTGCCTCCGGAAGAGGAATCGAGCTGGAAGACTTGCCGGAAGCCATCAGCAAGATCGCTCTCGAAGATCGCGATCGAATCAAAGTAGAACGCGCAAAGGCCGCCAGCGAGGGTCGCACGACCACTTTTGAGATCACTGTTCCCTCGTCGATGGAAGAGATCGAACGGCAGGCCATCGAAGCGACCCTCGACTACACCGAAGGCGACAAATCACACGCCGCCCGCGCGCTCGGCATCGGCCGCAAGACACTATACCGCAAGCTGGACCAATATAACGGCAAAAATTAGCCACAGATTACACGGATAGATCCGTCTTCATCAGTGCAGATCCACGGCTAATATATGCTATAGTCCCAGCCTGTAAAATCCCTGAAAGTTGTTAAAGAAAGGACCCCAGACAATGGGAGACGAAAGTATTTCGAACAAATTAACGTACCTGCTAATCGGCGGCGGCATAGGAGCAGTCCTCGCGCTGCTTTTTGCGCCCAAATCGGGCCACGAGCTGCGCGGCGACATCGCTGATGCGACCCGCAAAGGTATCGATCGTTCGCGTGAGGCGGCGCAGCAATTGGGCGATCGCGCCGGCGAGTACTATGAAGCGACCCGCACTCGGGCGACTGAGCTCTATTCTCAAGCTTCTGATAAAGTATCTGAAGCGGCCCAAACCGCGCGTGAGGCTGCTGCCCGTCAAACTGGAACACTGACGGCCGCGATCGACGCCGGCAAGAAGGCTTATCAGGAAGAAAAGCGAAAGACGGAAATGTCAGGCCGGATCGAGGCCGCTCCGAACTACGGTAACGAGTCGTCGAACTAATTGCAGATGAATCTTCCAGCGCTGCTACAAATGAGCACTAACGATCCGATGTTCTGGATCATGGTGATTATTGCTGCCTCGTTTATCCTGATTGCCATCGCGATGATCGCGATCGCAGTTTTTGTGAGCCGGACAGTGAAGACGGTGAACCGGTTGGAAGAAAGGCTGGACCCGTTGCTTGGCCGCGTGAATGAGATCAGTGAGCAGGGCAAGTTGATTGCCGTGCAGGGAAAACTGATCGCGGAACAGTTCACAGCGGTTTCAAGTCATATTGCCACGGCGACTGCGCACGTTTCCGAGTCGCTGGCGCTGGTGAAGAGTGAAGTCAGTGAACTGAAAGCGCTGGTTAGTGACACGGCGCTCGAGGCTCGCGATAAAGTCGAGCTGGTCAGCCGCACGATCGATCGCACGCAAAAGCAGGTGACTATGACGACCGATTTCGTCCAGGACAAGGTGATAGAGCCGGCTCGCGAGATTGCCGCGATTATGGCGGGCTTCCGCCGTGGCCTCGAGGTACTCGTGGCGCCGATGCCGAAGCCCATTAATCAAACTTACGCAGAGGATGAGATGTTTATCGGGTGATTCAAATCACAAGCCGATTCCACGGACCCGAGCCACTCATCCTGAGGAGCTCGGGTTCTTAATTTGAGCTTTGAGCTTGGTGCTTTGTACTTTGTACCTGTGGTTAAGTGGCGTCCAACAAAGCACAAAGTACCAAGCACCAAGCTCACAATTCGAAATCTTAAAAGTCCTTTGTTAGTATCTACCACTTAGGCTTTGCACAAAAAGTCGTCATCATTGGTATTGAGGGTTCTTGCTCCGGAGGAGCAACATGTTTATAGCCCCCGGTTCCTTCGCTACCCGCTCCGTCAGGAGCGGAATGTAAATTGAGCGCCCACACCACATTGCGCTCCGCTGGAGCGCGATGCATTTAGTGGTTTAAGGCTATAAACATCGTGCTCCTCTGGAGCACTTTGCACAGAGCTACTAAGCCCATAAACCACTTTTTGTGCAAAGCCTACCACTTACGCTTATGTCCACAGAAACCCCTTTAGATCTCAAGAAAACCGTCAATCTGCCGAAGACCGCATTTGCGCAGAAAGCCAATCTTGCGCAAAGCGAACCGGCGCGTCTCGAAAAATGGGCCGAACTCGACCTTTACCGCCTGATCCGTAACGCGGGTGAGGGCCGTGAGAAGTTCATTCTCCACGATGGTCCACCATACGCGAATGCCGACATTCACCTCGGCACCGCGATGAACAAGATTCTCAAAGACTTCGTCGTCAAATCGCGCACGATGATGGGCTACGACTCGCCCTACGTTCCCGGCTACGACTGTCACGGCTTGCCGATCGAAACACACGTCGAAAAGGCGCTCGAGAAAAAGGGCAAGAAGAAAGCCGATCTGAACGTCGAGACTTTCCGCCGGATCTGCCGCGAACACGCAGAGAATGCGTTGAAGAGCCAAACACGCGATTTCAAACGACTCGGCATACTCGGCGAGTGGGACAATCCATACCTCACGATGTCGAACCACTACGAAGCCGAGACGGCGCGTATGTTCGCACGCTTTGTCGAGCGTGGTTGGGTTTACAAAGGCGCGCGGCCGGTTTACTGGTGTCTTAAGGATCAGACCGCACTCGCCGAAGCTGAAGTTGAATATCATCAGCACACGAGCCCGTCGGTCTACGTCAAATTCCCGCTCAAGACCGATCCGGCATTGATCGATCCGGCGCTCGCAGGACGCAAAGTCTTTGTCGTCATTTGGACCACCACGCCCTGGACGCTTCCCGCAAACCTCGGTATCGCGGTGCACCCGGATTACGAATATTCGGCATTCGAGTATGGCGACGAGGTCTACATCGTTGCCAGCGACTTGGTCGAATCAGTTGCCGCAAAATGCGATCTCGGCACGGCGAATGTGATTGCGCGCTTTCAGGGTTCGAAACTCGACCGGCTTGAGTGTAGTCACGCGTGGATCGATCGCCCGTCGCTGTTGATGGTGGGTGAGCACGTTACGCTCGGCGGTGAAGCAGATGCTGAAACTGAACTCGACGTCAGCGAAGCACAGAAGAAATCCGACAGCAAAGCCGGAACCGGTTGCGTGCATACGGCGCCGGGTCATGGCCACGACGACTTCGTGATCGGCAAGAAATATGGTTTAGAGATCTATTGTCCCGTAGACAATGCGGGACGATTCACGCCTGAGGTTGAACACTTCGCCGGTCAACGCGTGTTCGATGCAAACGACCCGATCGTTGAATTCATGCGCGAACGAGGCGTGCTGCTTTTCAGTGAAAAGTACGAGCATCGCTATCCGCACTGCTGGCGCTGCAAGAATCCGGTGATCTTTCGTGCGACGCCGCAGTGGTTCATCGCGATGGACCAGGTACATACCGACCTCGTCGAAAAAGATGAGGATGGCCGTGACCGGAGCAACTTCACCGACAACTTGTCGGAAACTCCGTCGACGTCGCTGCGGGGAGGCGCGCTCGCAGAAATCGAGCGTGTTAACTGGATTCCGGCGTGGGGCGTTGATCGCATGCGCAACATGCTGAAAGGGCGGCCTGACTGGTGTGTCTCGCGCCAGCGCGTTTGGGGCGTGAACATCCCGGTCTTTTACTGCGCGCGATGCAATGAGGCGGTTTCGGAACCGGCCATAATCGACCACGTCGCCGACATCTTTGAGCGCGAGTCAGGCGATGCGTGGTACACGCGCAGTGCTGAAGAGTTGCTGCCTGAGGGTTATGCCTGCAGATGCGGAACGCGAGAGTTTACTAAAGAGAGTGACATTCTCGACGTTTGGTTCGACAGCGGTACGTCGTCGATCGCAGTGTTGGAGAATCGCGAAGAGCTGCGTTGGCCCGCGGATGTTTACCTCGAGGGTGGCGATCAGTTTCGTGGCTGGTTCAACTCTTCATTGATGGTCGGTATCGCGGCTCACGATCGCGCGCCGTACAAAACCGTGATCACACACGGGTGGACACTCGACGCGCAAGGTCGCGCCATGCATAAGTCAGCGGGAAACGCAGTCGAGCCTGACAAGGTGATCAAGCAATCGGGCGCCGAGACCATTCGTCTATGGTGTGCGTCGTCAAACTATTTCGACGACATGCGCGGGTCGGACGAAATCCTGCAGCGTGTTACGGACGGCTATCGCAAGTTGCGTAACACAGCCCGCTTTGCACTCGGAAATCTTTACGGCTTCGATCCGGCGCGTGACAGTGTGCCTTTCGAAGAAATGGAAGAGATCGACCGCTGGGCCCTCGCGGAGCTCAACCGCGTCACTACGGAAGTGCTGGCCGCGTATGAAGCTTTTGAGTTTCACAACGTCTATCGCGCTTTATTTAACTTTTCGACGGTGACGTTGTCGGCGCGTTATTTCGATATCATCAAGGATCGACTTTACACGTTTGCCCCGCGTAACAAAGCGCGTCGTTCGGCACAGACTGTTTTGCTCAAGATCGGTGACGCGCTCGCGCGGATGCTGGCGCCGATACTCGTGTTTACCGCAGACGAGATCTGGGAAAATCTGCCGGACCGTGATGAGCCGTCGATCCATCTCGCGTTGTTGCCAAAGGCTGACGCGCAAAGTCACGACTCGCTCTCAGCCGAGTGGGAACGTCTGTTTGCGATTCGCGACGATGTTTTGCGCGCGCTCGAGGAAGCGAGAGTTGCGAAGAAGATCGGGAGTTCACTGGAAGCAAAAGTGACGCTTCAAGCCTCGGGAAGTGCGCTGGAGTTATTGCTGAAGCATCAAAACGACCTGCGCTACCTCTTCATCGTTTCGCAAGTGAGGCTTCGGAACCCGACTGGCGCCGAAGGCGTTTTTATAACGATCTCGAACGCAGACGGTGAAAAGTGCGAGCGCTGCTGGAATTATTCGACGCGCGTCGGTGAATCGGAGACTTATCCGACGGTTTGCGAGCGCTGCGTCGCGGCATTGAATGAGATCGAGGAAGGAGCAACGGATTAACACAGATAGAAAATCGGATTTCTTTCCGTGTTAATCAGTGGCCAAAATACCCGTGGATACGAGCATCGAAAAGGCAACCGATCTTCGTGCGCGTTTCGCATGGCGCGCCGGCTATCTGCTGGCCGCGTTCGGCATCTACATGGCCGACCAGGCGACGAAAGCCTGGGCGGTCCGAGCGTTACGTTTTGGCGAAGAGTGGGTGGTGATTCCGGGGTTCTTTCAGTTCATCTACACCGAGAACCCGGGCATCGCGTTTGGTCAGTTACAGGAGGGGGGCTCGTTTGGTCGCTGGTTCTTTGTCGTGCTGGCAGTACTTGCTGCCATCGCGGTTCTTTTTTACTTCATGCGCACCCCGCGCAGCGACGATCGCGTGCTCGGTGCGTGCGCGCTGCTGCTTGCCGGCATCACAGGAAACCTTACTGACCGCGCCCGCCTCGGTTATGTGATCGACTTCATCGTTTTGCACGCCGGCGACTATCATTGGCCCACATTCAACATCGCCGACGCGGGCATCACCGTGGGCGCATTGTTATTGGCTTACGATTTGATTTTTAGCCACCGATCTTCGCGGATGAAGACAGATGTATCCTGAGATTTTTCACATCGGCAGTTTCCCCATTAATACTTACGGCGTATTTCTCGCTATCGCGTTTCTCTGCGCGATCCTGATCACAGTTAGGCTCGCGAAGCGCGATGGTTTGCCGCATGAGAAGATCTACGACCTCAGTTTGTGGATGCTCCTCGCTGCGCTCGTCGGTTCGAAGATCCTCATGCTGTTCACCGAACCTGAGTATCGTGGGAATCCAGCGCAGCTTTTGTCACTCGACTTTCTGCGTTCAGGTGGCGTCTTCTATGGTGGACTTCTCGGCGCGGTTGTCGCCGGTTACTTCTTGATGAAGCGGTACAAGCTTCCCTGGTGGAAGACCGCCGACGCCTGCGCGCCCGGCATCGCGATCGGCAATTTCTTCGGACGGCAGGGATGTTTTGCGGCGGGTTGCTGCTGGGGCAAACCAACGACACTTCCCTGGGGCGTGAAGTTTACTGACCTGGGCCACCAGATCACGGGCGTCCCAACCGACGCTCATCTCCATCCAACGCAGCTCTACGAATCGTTCGCAATGCTGCTCGTCTTTCTGTTTTTACTCTGGCTACACAAACGCAAACGTTTTAGCGGCCAGGTCATTCTTGCGTATGCCGTGCTGTACTCGGTGATTCGCTTCGCCATAGAATTCGTGCGCGATGACCCGCGTGGCGATGTCTTCGGTTTGACGAGTCTGACCGGGCTCTCAACCTCGCAAATGATTAGTCTGGTCATCGGAATCGCTGCGTTGATCCTGCTGGTTGTCAGACACCGTAGCGGGTCTCATCCTGTAAATCTTGAAAATAATCCTGTAATCCTGTCTAAAACAGCGGTATGAGCTTACTAAGACTAGTTCCCCTTTTCGTCGTCGCGATTCTTTTTTGCATCTCGCCGGCTACTACACAAAACACTCAGCTCGGACTTCCGGCTGAAAAACATCTCCGTAACATCAAGCAATTGACCTTCGGCGGCGAGAATGCAGAAGCTTACTTCTCCCGCGACGGCAAACAGCTCATCTTCCAGTCGACTCGCGACGGCCGCGGCTGCGATCAGATCTACACGATGAATGTCGACGGCTCGAATGTGAAGATGATCTCCAACGGCGATGGGCGCACCACGTGTTCGTACTTCTTCCCGGCCGAAAAGCGAGTGATCTACTCGTCAACACATTTGGGCGACAAACAGTGTCCACCAAAGCCTGACTTCTCGAAAGGTTACGTGTGGGCCGTCTATCCCTCTTTCGACATTTTTACTGCGAAGCCTGACGGTTCAGATCTGAAACAACTAACCAACACGCCCGGCTACGACGCCGAGACAACGATCACTTTAGACGGGAAGAAACTCGTCTTCACATCGATGCGCGATGGCGATCTCGATATCTACACGATGGATGCAAACGGCAAGAACGTCCGTCGTCTGACTAACGAGCTCGGCTACGACGGTGGTCCATTCTGGTCGTACGACGGCAAGCAGATCGTCTATCGCGCGAATCACCCGAAGACAGAACAACAGAAAACTGTCTACACTAATTTACTGAAACAGAATCTGATTCAACCCTCGGCGCTCGAAATCTGGGTCATGAACGCCGACGGATCAAACAAGCGCCAGGTGACGAGCAATGGGAAAGCGAACTTTGGCCCTTACTTCTTTCCGGATGGTAAGCGCATAATCTTCTCGTCGAACATGGACGATCCGCGCCAACGAAATTTCGACTTGTACAAGATCAACACGGATGGGACCGGATTAGAACGGATTACTTTCACCGATGCGTTTGACGGGTTTCCGATGTTCTCGCCTGATGGAAAGAAGCTGGTGTTTGCGTCGAACCGAAACGCGAAAGTACAGGGTGAGACAAACGTGTTCATCGCCGATTGGGTCGAGTAAAAGTTTCACGCAAAGACGCAAAGACAGCTAAGTAAGAAATCCACTCTTCTTTGCAACTTTGCGCCTTTGCGTGAAAGAAGGATGGAGTTTTATGAAATCTCGAAGATTCACATTTGCCCTTGCAATTCTCCTATTAGCGAGTCTCACCTCTCGGGCCCAACAGGCGGAGCTTGAGCCTTCGGCAGAGAAGCTTCAGCAGCATGTAAGTTATTTGGCGTCCGATGCGTTGGATGGGCGGCGGACGGGAACTGCCGGCGCTAACGACGCGGCGCGTTACATCGCGGGAGAGTTCTCACGGCTTGGGCTGCGTGCTGGAAATGGTCCAGGCAATTTGCGCAAGCCCAGCCAGGCGATGGCGCCGTATCTGCAAACGTTTCCGTACGTCGGCGGTGTTAGCCTCGGTCCGCAGAATCTCTTTGCCTTCGGCCGATCTTCGCTCGTGGTCGGAAACGACTGGGTACCGCTTGCTTACTCGGCGAACGGAAAAGTTTCGGGAGGAATCGTCTTCGCCGGCTTTGGCATCACCGCCTCCGAATTGAACTATGACGACTACGCGGGACTGAACGCTACCGGCAAGATTGCCATCGCATTACAGGGCACTCCGGACGGCGACAATCCACACGGACAATTTGCAAGGCTTCAGGACCCACGCTGGAAAACGATCGCGGCCCGGAATGCCGGAGCCAAAGCATTAATTATCGTTGCACGCGACGGAGCCTTCAGCGACGACCGTCTAACAAATCTCACTTATGACAACACGGCTGGCGAAGCGGGACTTCCAGTCATTGTTATGTCGCGCCAGTCGCTCGACAAGATTCTGTCGCTTTCAAATACCACGATCTCAGACCTCGAAAAGGCGACAACAGCGAAGACTCCCGCCACGAACAGAACGCTGAGCGGGGAGATGAGTCTGTCAACTGACTTGATTCGTAAAGAAGTGCCTGCGTACAACGTTGTCGGCATTCTTGAAGGCTCGGATCCCATTCTCAAAAACGAGTACATCGTCATCGGCGCCCACTACGACCATCTGGGTCGCGGCGGCGTAGGGAGCGGCAGCCTCGCCCCTCGTTCGGGCGAAATACATCACGGCGCCGACGATAACGCGTCCGGAACGGCAGGTATGATCGAACTTGCTCGTATCTTCAGTGCACAAAAACCAAAGTTGAAGCGCACTATCGTCTTCATCGGATTTGGAGGTGAGGAGGAAGGACTGCTCGGATCAAACTACTACGTGAATCAACCGCTCGTGCCGCTCGCCAATACAGTCGCCATGATCAACATGGATATGATTGGTCGCATGCGAGATCGCAAACTCTCGATCGGCGGTATCGGAACAGCGACCGAGTGGCGCGAGATTGTCAGGCAGGCTAATGCCGCTCAGTCAATGACGGTTGCGGCGAACTCGGGTTCCCCTGCGCCGAAGGGAGTGCCGATTGTCGTTTCAGCCAACGGCAGGCCAATCATGAGTGTCGATCCCAAGGGTACTTTCGAATTGAGTCTCACGGAAGACGGCTATGGTCCAAGCGATCACTCATCGTTTTACGCCAAGCAGATTCCTGTACTCTTTTTCTTTACAGGTGCTCACAACGATTACCACAAACCGTCTGACACCTTCGACAAGATCAACTACAACGACGAGGCACGCATACTGAGCCTGGTAGCACGCATCGTCAGAGACGTGGACAGCGCACCCAAGCGTCTGAGCTTCACAACTGCGAAGAGCGACGCGACCCCGCGTACCGGCGGGTTCCGCGTCTTCCTCGGCACGATTCCAAACTACGCAGACAGCAACAACGGGCTATTGCTCGACGGCGTACGCGATGATTCGCCCGCTGCAAAAGCCGGACTCAAAGCCGGCGATCGCATCGTCAAGATCGGCACGCGTGAGATTAAGAACGTTTACGACTACACGTATGCGCTGGGAGAAATGAAAGCCGGTCAGGAGTACGTAGTTGAAGTAATGCGGGGTACTGAGAAGTTGACTGTGAAGCTAACGCCTGAGGCCAGAAAGTAATTCGCCACGGATTGCACGGATAGTCTGGATGATCCGTGTAATCCGTGGCCTAAACGAGATTACCAGCGTGGTTCGCGCTCGTAACGATCGTTGTCGCGATCACGGCCACCACCACCGCCGCCGTAACCACCACGACCACCGCCGCCGCCGCGTCCGCCGCCATAACCACCACGACCGCCGCCACCGCCACGATCCGTTCTCGGCTTGGCTTCATTAACGGTTAGATTGCGTCCGCCAAAGTCCTTGCCGTTGAACGCCTCGATAGCTGCTGCTGCTTCCTCGGGGGTTGCCATTTCCACAAATGCAAAGCCGCGTGATCTTCCTGTTTCACGATCTTCAATCACTGAAGCTGATTCGACTGTACCTACTGACGCGAAAGCCTCGCGCAGTTCCTCGCTCGTAGTGCGGAACGAGAGATTTCCTACATAGAGTTTTGTAGCCATTCTAACTATCCTTAATCTGAAGGGAAGCGCGGGCTTGCTGGAATTCGCTGATCCAGTTCGGGGGGGACTACCGATACTTTCGGCGAGCTGCGACGAACCCGGTGCTCTAAAAAATCTCGAGAGCGGCTTCTAACTGGTTGACAACTGCCTCACTCTCTATTCAGCCGAACCACGTCGCGTAACGATCACGGACAGGCGCAATCACCGTTGATGCGCGAGAGCAGGTAACTGGTAGGCAAAAGTATGCAGGAGCCCTTGGAAAGGGTCAAGAACAATTTTGACTTTTCCTCCACACATTACAGGGATTAGCCAAAATCCGTGTAATCTGTGTAATCTGTCTCGTTCACAGAAATCATCACGAAAGGTTTAGAAATGTCGAAACGTATCCCTATCACTGTGGCCAATGGCGACGGTATCGGCCCCGAAATCATGGCCGCTACCCTCCGCATCCTCGAAGCCGCGGAGGCGCCCCTCGAAATCGAGACCATCGATATCGGCGAGAAGGTTTATCTCGCTGGAAACTCGTCCGGAATCGAGCCGAGTTCCTGGGATTCGTTACGACGCACTAAGGTCTTTCTGAAAGCCCCCATCACCACCCCACAGGGCGGCGGCTACAAGAGTTTGAACGTTACCGTTCGAAAAGTGCTTGGTCTGTACGCCAATGTACGGCCCTGCGTTTCGTATCACCCGTTTATCGAGACGAAACATCCAGTGATGGACGTTGTCGTGGTGCGCGAGAATGAGGAGGATCTCTACGCGGGTATCGAGCATCGCCAGACGAATCAGGTCGTTCAGTGTTTGAAGCTGATTTCGCGTCCGGGCTCCGAAAAGATCATTCGTTACGCGTTTGAATATGCGCGTCGAAACAACCGGAAGAAGGTCACCTGCTTCACGAAAGACAACATCATGAAGCTGACCGATGGGCTGTTTCACAAGATCTTTGATGAGATCGCGGCTGAGTATACGGACATCGAAAACGAGCACTGGATCGTCGACATTGGCGCCGCCAAACTTGCCGACACACCGGAAGCTTTCGATGTTTTGGTGATGCCGAATCTCTACGGCGACGTGCTTTCGGACGTTGCGGCGCAGATTGCCGGATCAGTCGGTCTGGCGGGCTCTGCAAACATTGGCGAGCACGTCTCCATGTTTGAAGCGATTCATGGATCGGCGCCACGTCGCGCCGGCCAGAATCTCGCGAATCCCTCGGGTCTTTTGCTGGGCGCGGTGATGATGCTGGTCCATGTCGGACTGACAGATCATGCGGAGCGGGTTCACAATGCGTGGCTGCGAGCGATCGAAGACGGCATTCACACTTACGACATTTACGACGAGAAAGTCAGTAAGCAAAAGGTCGGGACGAAAGAGTTTGCAGAGGCTGTTGTCGAGCGATTGGGACAAACCCCGCAGATTCTAAAAGCCAGGAAATACAGCAAAAGCGATGAGTCGCACGCGAGCGCGACAAGCGAGAAACCGGCGCCGAAGAAGGAGCTTGTCGGCGTCGACGTGTTTCTCGACTGGACGCGCGGGTCAGCAAACGATCTCGGAGATGGGCTCAGCAAAGTAAACGGCGACGGCGTGAAACTCACGATGATCAGTAATCGAGGAGTGAAGGTTTGGCCCGGCGGTCACGCGGAAACTTTTTGTTCCGACCACTGGCGTTGCCGTTTCCGGCCGGCATCGGAAGGGGGCAAAGTTGCTCACGCACAAGTAGTGTCGTTGCTTAGTCGCATAGCTGACTCAGGTTACGACTTCATCAAGACTGAAGGACTTTATACATTTGACGGCGAGCGCGGTTTCTCGTTGGACCAGGGAGAATAGGATGGCAAAAAAAGGCAAAGCAGAAGAACAGGTTTCCAATCCGCTGGTGGCGGTCGTCATGGGAAGCAAGTCTGACTGGGACACGATGCGTCACGCCGACGAGACGCTGACTGAGTTTGGAGTCGCGCACGAATGTCGTGTGATATCCGCCCACCGTTCACCGGCACTGGCCGCTGAGTTTGGCTCCACGGCCGAATCGCGCGGACTTGAAGTCGTGATAGCCGCGGCTGGTGGTGCGGCGCATCTGGCCGGCGTTATGGCGGCTCACACCACACTGCCCGTCCTGGGCGTGCCGATGAAGAGCGACGCACTTAATGGGCTGGATTCGCTTTTAGCGACCGTCCAGATGCCGGGCGGGATTCCGGTCGGAACGCTCGCGATTGGCAAGCCTGGCGCTACAAACGCCGCGCTTTTTGCGATTTCTATTCTCGCCAATAGCCGTCCGGAATTACGCAAGAAGCTGCACGAGTTTCGTGAAGCTCAGGAAAAGAAGATTCGAGAAACTGTCCTCTAAAAGATGGGGCCTCCTTGGAGTGCGCCAACTTGTTGGCGCTTTCGTATTTTACCAAGCGGTGACAAGTCATCGCACTCCAAGGAGGCGCCCTCAACAGAATTCTTGAATTTAGTCGCTCCTTGTCGCACAATGCTCGCAATGTAGCACTCGCTCCCAGAGCACATCTCCTTCTCGCAAGTCGTAAGGATCCCAGGCGAGCATGATCGGTCAGACAGTTTCCCATTACCGAATCCTCGAAAAACTAGGCGAAGGTGGAATGGGCGCGGTCTATCTGGCTGAGGATCTGCACCTTGGGCGGCGCGTTGCGATCAAGTTTCTCACCTCGACTGACCGTCACTATCGAGCCCGCTTCATTCGCGAAGCCCGTGCGGTTTCGGCCCTGAGCCACCCAAACATCGCGATGGTTCACGATTACGGCGAGACAACCGACGGCGATCAGCCGTTTATCGTGATGGAGTATGTCAAGGGCAAGTCACTCAGCGACCTGCTCGATGAAGGACTGACTCTGCGGCGCTCTGTCGAGATTGTGTCGTCTATAGCCGAAGCACTCGGCGAAGCACACCACCAGGGAATCGTACACCGCGACATCAAGCCCTCGAACGTAATCGTGAACGAACGCGGCAATGTCAAGGTGCTTGACTTTGGCCTCGTGAAACATTTCGGCGAGCAACCGGCTAGCGGTGTGGATCTCGACGCGCGGACGATCTTTGCAACGCAAACTCGTAGCGACGTGATCGTCGGAACGCCGCTCTACCTTTCTCCTGAGCAGGCGACTGGCAAGGAGATTGACGGCCGCAGTGACCTATTCGCGCTCGGAGCGTTGCTGTACGAATGCCTGACCGGGCAGTCGGCGTTTTCAGGCGCGAGCGTGCTAGAAATTGGAGCGCAGATCATTCACGTCACACCCGACCCGCCCTCGAAGCTCAATCCGGCAGTGACGCCGGTCTTGGATCGCGTCACGATGAAAGCGCTGGAAAAGAAGGTCGACGCGCGCTACCAGTCTGCTGCTGACTTTCTGAAGGATTTGAAAGCGGCAGCGGAATCGTTGGGAACCAACGGCGTGCCGGTGTTGAGCCGTTCGAACAAAGCGGCCGAAGGTTTCAAACGCGGGACCAACGCTTTTGCGACGCTCACGATGCAACTGCGCCGTCAACGCTTCTCGCTCGCGTCAATCATTCCCGCCTTCATCGTAATCGGTCTGGCGAGCTGGGCCATTTATTACTTCTGGCCACGTTCTTATTATCAACCACCCTCCGCCGCGCTCCACTGGTACGAGCAGGGCACCGAAAGCCTCCGTAACGGTGCTTACTATCAGGCGAGCAAGGCACTCACGCAGGCCATTCAGATTGACGACAGCTATGCCCTGGCGCATGCTCGTCTGGCACAGGCGTGGGCCGAACTCGACTACTCGGAGCGTGCCAAAGATGAATTACTTTCGGCTACCAGTCAAAACGCGCGCTCATCACTATCACCGAAAGATGCGCTGTATTTGGACGCCATCCAGGCCACTGTGACGAGAAAATTTGGCAATGCCACTAACTCGTACACTGAGCTTGCCAGACTCTCACCTGAGGATGGCTCGGTATATGTCGATCTCGGTTATGCGTATGAAAACGACGGTAAAACTGACAAGGCCCTCGAGAATTACCAAAAGGCAATCGAGCTGAATAATCGTCAGTATGCAACGGCATATCTGCGTGCAGGTATTGTCTACCTGCGTAAACAGGATACAAACAACGCGGCGCAGATGTTCGATGAGGCGGAACGTCTCAATAAGGCGGCAACCAACAACGAAGGATTGAATGAAGTAAATCGGCAGCGAGGAATTCTGTTTCGAAACAAGAGCGAATATGACAAAGCTAAGAGTCAGTTTCAGCTTGCGCTTGATGCCTCACGAGTCATGGGCAATGAAGCTCAACAAATCACTGCGCTCATCGATCTGAGTTATCTTGCTTCGAGGCGTGGCCACATCTTTGAAGCTGAAAACTACGCCCAGCTAGCAGTCAGCTTTGCGCAGCAGAAGCAACTGGAGAACCTGACAGCGGGGGGCTTGTTGGAACTGGGTAACGCATTCATGGCCAAGGGCGACCAGGAAAAGGCCGAGACGTATTTTAAGCAGGCCATCCAGTTTGCCAGCGCAAACAAAGGACGCTTGCGCGAAGCAATCGGAATGATGAATCTGAGTGGTATCTACATTCAGACGTTGCGCATCGACGAGGGTTTGCAAATGGCGCAGCAGGCTCTCCAGTTTTTCCAACAGGAGAATCATCCGCGAAACGCCTTTCTTTGTCTGACTCACATAGCCCGCGCCTATCGCCGTAAGGGCGACTATGCTGCCGCACAACAGGCGCTAAACCAAAAACTGGAGTTGGCTCAACAAAGTCAGAACCAGGGATTTGTTGCAGATACTCACCTCGAGTTGGGCGCCTTACTGTTGGACCAGGAGCAGCTTCCCGCGGCCCTGGAGCACTATGAAACTGCCGTTAAACTTTATGGCTCCACGAATAACTTCCTCGTTGCATTTGGTAATGAAAATCGTGCTCACATCCTGGCAAGACTTGGCCGTTACGAGGAAGCCAAACAGTTGCTGGACGAACTTTTCAAAGGAAAAGAGCGTCACATCGGATTGCTGCCCGACCTCTACCTCAATCAAGCGGAGACGAGTCTCAGCCAGCGAGACTGGCGCCAGGCAATTACGTCGAGCAACGAAACGATAAAGACAGGTGGCCCGAAATCAAATGTAACAGTTCGAGCTCAGTATGTTTTGGCGATAGCCAAAGCAGAAACGGGGGCACAAAATGAGGCCCGCAAGCTTTGTGACGATTTAATAAAAGCTACCTCAAACGCAGGCGACTTCGGTTTGCACTCACGTACGTTGTTGGCCTGCGCGGAAGTGGCATTGAAAGGAAAGGACGCCCAGACTGCATTAACATTAGCAACTCAAGCTCAGGAGAGATTTGCGCGCGGTCTTCAGTTAGAATCCGAATGGCGCGCCTGGGCAATTGCCTCGCGCGCCACCCAGGAATTAGGTAGCAGCGACATCGCCCAGGAGCTCATGAGAAACGCAGCAACAACACGCTCCAAACTGGAACAACAGTGGGGAGCCGATGCCTTTAGAAAATATGCTGCCAGACCTGACATTCAGGTTACTATCAATAACAGTTGATCCACCTGGCTCAACTCCCAATAACTGCAAGGAGATCAGACTATGTTTGACGAAACCAATAATCCTCAACCTTCCGACCCGCCGACAACCGGTGGAGGTGGTGGTGGCACCGGTAGCGAGACGGAAGAATTGAACGAGTCCCAGAAGGCTAGCGAGCCTCCGACGACAGGAGGAGGTGGCGGCGCGGCCGCAGCTCCGACTGACCAATAAAGGCTTCCCAGGGCCTTAACTCACAACTGAATACGTCCACAGATTACACAGTGCCATCTGTGTAATCTGTGGATTACAAACCTCGGCTAGCTAACCACTCTCTCACGACTTCCTTTGGGTCTCTCTTATTCCCGTCAATCTCGTAATTCAGCCGGCGCATTTCATCGGTCGAGATCCCGTTCGCAAGCTCCGCCAAGATCTCCCGCAACGCAGGGACTCTCGTTAACGAATCCCGGCGCACGAGGTAAACGGCTTCGTAGGGTGGAAAGTAATGGCGGTCGTCTGCGAGTTGAAAGAGATCGAGTGTGGCGATACGCCCCTCGGTGGAGTTGCCCGCTACGAGATCGACCTGTCGTGACGAGAGTGCGATGTAGGTCAGCGACAGATCCATCTCGCGTACTTCGGCGAACTTCAACCCGTATGACTTCGAGAAGCCCGGATAACCATCCGCACGCGACATGAAGTCCTGCCCGAAACCCGCTCGCCATCGCGGTGTTTGCTGCGCGGCCTCCGAGATCGTTTTGAGATTTAGCCGCCTGGCTTCTTCGCCACGGATGAGAATCGCAAAGGTATTCTCGAAACCGAGTGGCTGGCTAACCTCGACATTGAATTTCGCCGCATACTCCTGTTTGACCTGCTCATAAACCGCACGCGGATCGCTGATCGGCGTGTGATGAAGTATGGCTGTATAGGATGTCCCGGTGTATTCGGGATAAAGGTCGAGGGTGCCGCTGACCATCGCCTCGTGCGGGAGATTTCCGCCCAGCTCGAAACGTCGCTCGACAGACACACCGCGTGTCTCGAGCATCTGGGCCACAATCTCAGCCAGTAAAGCCGATTCGGTGAAGTCCTTCGATCCAACAGTGACGCGGGCCTCACCCGTGGCGCCGCCGCGCCACAACGCAATACCGCCAACCACCAAGACCAGCACGCCCGCTGCCAACCCAAGCTTCCGCAGCGTCGAACCGGAAACACTGCGCTTCGCTTCAAAACTGAATTGACGTTGCAACCACCCCAAAAAGAAATCCGCAGCCAGCGCAAGCAGTGCAGCCGACACGGCACCCGCCAGTAGCAGGTTGTTGTCGTACTGCCGCAGGCCGCGAAAAATGTAAACACCTAACCCACCCGCACCTACCGCAGCAGCGATTGTCGTAACTCCGACCGCAATCACCGTCGCGACGCGAATGCCGGTGACGATCACGCCCATCGCGAGTGGCAACTCGACTTGTCGCAATACCTGGCTACCCGTCATGCCCATCGCCACCGCGGCTTCTCGCACATTTGGATCGACGCCGAGGATTCCCGTCACGGTGTTGCGAATGATCGGCAAGAGGGAATAGACCACGAGCGCCACCAGCGCCGTCCGCGTTCCAATCCCACCAATAAACGGAAGCGGAATCAAAAATCCAAACAACGCGAGGCTCGGAATCGTTTGCATCACATTGGCTATTCCCAACACCGGCCCGCGCAGCGAGCGATAACGCGTCAACAGAACTCCCGTCGGAACGCCGATCACAACAGCAATAAGAATCGCGATGAACACAAGCACGACGTGCTGTCGCACGAGCAACAACAACTCCGACCAGTTAAGCTGCAAGAACTGCCAGAAGCTCACTGGTCGCCTCCTTTTAGTTCTAGCGTTTCGAGATAGGCGCGGACTTGCGGATGATCGGAGGCACGAAACTGCTCGGGCGTTTCGAGGAGCAACAGCCGTCCTTTGTGCATGAGGCCAATGCGTCGCGCGAGAATCAAAGCCTCGCGCACGTCGTGAGTGACAAGGATCGCAGTCTTACCTAAACGCGTCGTCAAGTCAGCAAATTCGCGTTGTAGACTCGCGCGCGTGAGTGGATCGAGAGCTCCGAACGGTTCGTCGAGCAATAACAAAGGCGGATCCGCGGCGAGGGCTCGCGCGACTCCAACGCGCTGCCGCTGTCCGCCTGATAATTCGCGCGGATAACGCTCCGCAAACCGAGCCGGATCCAGCCCCACCAGGCTCAACAACTCACGCACGCGTTCATCGATGCGTTCCTGCTCCCAACCCGCAAGCGCCGGCACCAAACCAACGTTCCGCGCGATCGTGAAGTGCGGAAACAATCCACCCTCCTGAATCACGTAACCGATGCGCCGGCGCAACGCGATCGGATCCCACGCAGCCGTCGTCTTACCTTCAACTCTGACCTCGCCCGCAGAAGGTTCGAACAGACGATTAACAAGCTTCAGCGTCGTAGTCTTGCCGCAACCTGACTCACCCAACAGGACAAGAGTCTCGCCTCGTTCAACGGTTAAGTTGAGATCCGTGATTATGTTTGTGCCGGAGATTGAAAAGCTGACGTTGTGAAATTCTACGAGTGCTTTATCGGCAACGTCGCTCATCTGTTGAGTCAGTTGGCGAGCAACAGATTACTGCTGAACCGTTCCTGTGAGTCGAGCCACGAGTGCGAAAGTTCAAATTCTGTTTGCGCTGCGAGGGCGCGAATGCCGTTCATGTCGTACTTGTAGGAATTCTCGGTGTGAATCAGTTCGCCTTCAGCAAACTCGATTTCGAGATCGAGCTTCTCAATGCGCACGCGCTGGTCCCTCAGGCTCTCGATATAGATCTCGATTCGACCCACCTGTTCGTTATAAAAAGCGCGATGACGGAAGTTGTGGAGATCGAACGTGCCATTAAGCTCGCGATTGATTCTCGCCAGCACGTTGAGATTGAAAGCCGATGTCACGCCCAATGCGTCGTTGTAAGCCGCTTCTAAAACTGCCGGATCTTTTTTGAGATCGGCGCCAAGCAGAAGTGCGTCGCCTTTGTTGAGTACGTTTCGCAACGCGCGCAGGAAACGTAGCGCTTCCTCGAGATCGAAGTTGCTGATGTTTGAGCCGAGAAAGAGCGCGAGCGTTCTGGCGCGTGGTTTCTTTCCGAGCTCTGCCAGGCCAGCAAAATAATCTGCCGCATACGCCTCAATCGTCAGCCGTGGATACGATTGCAAAAGGATTCGCGAACTACTCTCCAGCGCCGTCGCCGAAATGTCGACGGGCATGAACAACAGTTCCTGCTGACGTCGCAGCAGCGCCTCGATGATCAGGCGTGTTTTCGAAGCACTGCCACTACCCATTTCGACGAGAGTCTTGTGCCCCTCTACAGAAGCGACGATCTGATCGGAATACTTTTGCAATATCTCGTTTTCAGCGCGTGTTAAGTAGTACTCAGGCAGGAGACAGATGGCCTCGAAAAGCTGCGAGCCCAGTTCATCGTAAAAATACTTCGGCAAGAAGCGCTTGGGTTGTGCCGTTAATCCCTTGCGCACATCTTCGGCGAGGCCCGTCAACGGATCGCGCTTGACGAGGTTATGGATATACAGTCGTGGATCTCTTGTGGGTTCTGACTGTGCCACAGTCGGAACATCATAGCCTATAACCCCCAGATCCACACGAACTCGCACATTTCAGCACCAATCCGTAAAAAATCCGTGTGATCTGTGGCCGCGCTTGACCCGTAGCGCTCAGGCGGGCAAGATCTGTCGGCAATGTCGTTCCAACGCCTCGCCCAGCTTTTGTTTCTACTAACAGGGTTGTGCCTTTCAGCATTCGCCCAGGGGTTTAAATCCGAGCTCGAAGCACCTGAAAAAGTCACGCTCGTCGTTAAGAATCTTGACGGACGAGTCAGCGTAGTCGCGTCTGCAGAGCAAGAGAAAAAGGTGACAATCGACGCCCGATCGACGGGATCGCCAGTCGCTCCCGAGGACATCAAAGTGGAGTCCAAGGGCGGCACATTTCAGATCGACGTGCGCCAGCGCGGAGAAAAGAATCGCATCGATATCGTGGTCACGATTCCGACGCGTTCGAAGGTCGAAGTCGAAGGCCAGGCAGGCGCGGTTGACGTGATTGGCAGCGTTGAATCGGCAGTTGTTAAGACTGACACCGGCACGATTCACGCCGATGTACCACTCGAAGCGCTCAAGTTCAACTTCGTTTGGGAAGCCAGTAAACCGCGTTACATGAGCGACGTCGAACTGCCTCCAATTAAGGAAAAGGCGGGCGGCGTTTACAAGCTGTCAGGACGACTCGGCGAGAAAGACGTTAAGAAGGAAGAGCTGGTCGCGTTGGACTTCCGCACTCAGCGCGGCGTGGTGCTCTTGAACATCGACCCGGAACGAGCGCCCGCGGATCTGCGTGAGCGGCCTTTGACTGAAGCGGCACGCACGATTGTTCGTAGCGGCGACCCGTCTCTCGTCGAGTCAATTCGCAAAGTCTCACCAAAGATGTTTGGCGACTACGCCAAAACGCTGCCGCCACCGGAAAAGGAACCTTCACTGCGGCAACGTGGTTCCCCGCCTGGTCGGATTGTTACTGAGGTGGCGCCGCAGCTAATGCGATTCAATGCTAGCGTTACCGATCGTAACGGGCGCGCGATCGGCGGCATGCGTGAGTCGGACTTCACGGTTTGGGAAAACGGTATCGAACGCCGCGTCACGAATGTTGCACCCGCTAACGAGCCGTTCAATCTGGTGTTGTTGCTGGACGTTTCGGGCAGCATCGAAGAGCGAATGGACTTCATTCGCAAAGCGGCTCGCGACTTCCTGCGCACGACCAGTCCTCAGGACAAGATTTCAATAATCAGTTTCCGCGACGACATTCAGGTGATTTCGGAGTTCAGCACCGATCGTGAAATGCTTTCGCGGAAGTTGGATGAGATCGACGCGGGTGGTGGCACAGCTCTCTACGATGCACTCGGTTACGTGTTGAGCGAACAAATCAAACGTCTGCGCGGTGAGCGCACGGCGATTGTCGTGATGTCGGATGGCGACGACAACAAATCGTTTCTACCATTTCCGGCAATTCTGGAAGCACTGAGCGAGTCGGGCGCGCTCGTTTATCCGCTTTATGTGCCTTCGGGTTTGATTCCCGAGGCGAGTGTGCCGAAACCCGAGATCACCATCGATCCTTTGCGTACACGCTATCTCACGCTGACGACGCGTGCGGACGAGGAAGGACGCAAGCTCGCTGCTGCTTCAGGCGGAATTTACTATCCGATTCGACGTCTCGAGGATTTGCAAAGGGCGTACGACGACGTTGTAGCCCAACTGCGCTCAGCTTACACGATCACGTATGCGTCGAATTCCGTCTCCACGTCACCGCGCGTGCGTGTGCGAACCAATCGTGACGGCGCATCGGTGCGATTGAGTCCGGTAGTTGAACTGAATACACCTTAGTACTTTGTGCTTGGTACTTTGTGTTTTGGACGAAGAACAAAGAACTAAGTTCAAAGCACCAAGTACAAAGATCATCTAGATGAACCAACCCCTTTTCAACGCGCTTTTCGATGAAACCGAGCGCCGACCGTTAACTGTCTCCCAACTCACAAACTCGATCAGAATCGCTCTCGAATCGCGCTTCGTCTCCGTTTGGGTTGAAGGAGAAATCTCGAATTTCAAAGATCACTCTTCCGGACATTGGTACTTCACACTCAAAGACGAAAACGCACAACTGCGAGCAAAGTGCTTTCGCTCGACCAACACACGTATTCGTTTTCGTCCCGCAAACGGCTTGAAAGTTCGCGCGCGCGGCAAGCTCTCGGTTTATGCACCGCGTGGTGAGTATGAGCTCGTTGTTGACGCACTTGATCCAGTCGGCGCCGGTGCGTTGCAGATCGCGTTTGAACAACTGCGCGAGCGCTTGCAGAAGGAAGGTTTGTTTGCAAAAGAGTTAAAGCGGCCTTTGCCGGTTTTTCCGCGCCGTGTCGGCGTTGTGACGTCACCAACAGGAGCTGCGATTCGCGACATTCTGAACGTGATTTCGCGGCGCACGAGGACAGTGCACGTTCTGTTTTCACCCGCAAAGGTCCAGGGCGATGCGGCTGGTCCGGACATCGCGCGCGCAATCCGTTTCATTAACGTCTATCACGAGCTCGCGCTGCGCGAAGGTCGCCCCAGCGATCTCGTCGACGTGTTGATTGTTGGCCGCGGTGGTGGCTCGACGGAAGACTTATGGGCATTCAACCAGGAAGAAGTGGCGCGCGCGATTCGCAAGTCGGCGATTCCTGTGATTTCAGCGGTGGGCCATGAAACTGATTTCACTATTGCAGATTTCGTCGCTGACTTTCGCGCGGCAACACCTTCGGCAGCGGCTGAGATCGTCGCCGCACGTGAAGATCAGATCTGTTCGGCTTTGGACCACATGGGCCGGCAACTCGTCCGGCTGACCAAATATCAGATCGTGAACTTACGAGCGCGAGTTCAACAGCAGGCACTGTCACATGCCTTCGATGAAGTAAAATCGCGTTTGACCCACGCACGTGCGCGACTCGACGCGGCTTCAGATGCTTGCGATGGAGCGATCGCTGAGAAGTTGCAGGAGGGACGTGAACGGTTGGGCCTCGCTGCGGCGTCGCTTGACGCTCTGTCGCCGCTTGGAGTATTGCAACGAGGTTATGCGATAGCGCAGGATGCTTCGGGGAAATTGTTGCGCGATGCGGGGTCCGTCGAGGTAGGCGATGTCGTGAACGTGCGGTTGCAAAAAGGAAAATTAGGAACACGGATTGAACGAATCGAAGCCACGGATTAATGCGGCAGCGAATTGTAATTAATGTAGATGGGCCGGGGGCGGAGGGAACAAGGCTTGTAAGAAAGCGCAGGCGCTGGCCGCGTGTGCTCGCGATACTCGCGTTGTTGGTTTTGATTGGCGTTGTAGGGGTGGCGGTCGCTGGGTTCTTCTGGTGGCGGCATTATCAATCGACTCCGGCTTACTCTGTGACGTTGCTCGTCGATGCGGCACAACGAAACGATGTCGCTGCGTTTGAAAAGTTAATCAACGACGACGAGGTCGCGAAGAATATGGTCACGAGCGTGAGCCAGAAGGCAGCGGCCCGGTACGGTTATGCGATGAATAGTTCAATTCAACAGCGTATTGATACTGTGATGCCAACGTTGTTGCCGCAGTTGAAGCAAACGATTCACGCTGAAGTTGTTAAGGAGTTACAGGCCTTTGCGGCGAAGTCTGAGCCGCGACCGTTTATCCTGCTTGTCGTTACAGTGCCTCGGTTGATGACCGTTACGACGGAAGGCGATACTGCGAACGTCAAAGCTCCGATGCCGGAGCGCACGATTGAATTTACGATGCAGCGCGATGCCGAACGCTGGAAGGTAACTGAAGTCAAAGACGATGCGCTGGTCCAACGAGTGGTCGATAATGTGATGAAAGAGCTGCCTGCAATTGGCAGTATTGACGCAAACAATCCGTTGTTTAAGAAGTCGCAGCGGAAACGCTCGCGCCGTAATAGATAGCGTCGCAAAGATAAATGGAAAACGTAAAAGAACAGGGCCGGACATTTGAAGCTTCTCTGGAAGCGCTCGAACAGATCGTGCGGCAATTAGAAGACGGCGACTTGCCGCTGGAAAAGAGTCTGGAGTTGTTTGAGCAGGGAATCCGGCTTTCGCGCGAATGCCAGGAGCGCCTCAGCCAGGCCGAACGACGAATAGAGATCCTCTTGCGCGATAATCAGGGTAGACCAGTGGCCGCGGCGTTTAAAGAACCACCCGCAGAAGCGACTAATGGTCGGACGGGCGAAGAATGACACGACCATTAAAAGCTTCTCTCGGAAACTCACTGGAGCTCGACGCTCTTTTGGCAGGCAGTCGAGCCCTCGTAGAAGTCGAACTTAACGAGCTGCTACCGTCATCAGCCGCTGCTCCGGAAAAGATTCATCAGGCGATTCGCTGGAGCGTGTTTGCCGGTGGAAAGCGTTTTCGACCCGCGCTGCTGCTGGCAGTCGGCCAGGCTTTTGACGCCCCGTTTGAGGCCTTAATCGGGACCGCGTGCGCGTTTGAGATGGTCCATACCTACTCGTTGATCCACGACGATCTTCCGGCGATGGACAACGACGACTTGCGACGTGGCAGACCAACGTGCCACGTGCGCTTCGACGAAGCGACTGCGATTCTCGCCGGCGATGCGCTACAGACACTCGCCTTCAAAACCATTGCTGAAGACGACTGCATAAACCCTGAAACACGAATCTACGTCATCTCGGAGCTCGGTCGCGCGGCTGCAACGCCGCACGGCATGGTGGCAGGCCAGGCACTCGACATGGAAGCAGAGACGCGGCAGGTAAATGGCACGCAACTAGAGGAAATACACCGGCTCAAGACGGGCGCGTTGATCGTCGCCGCCGCACGCTGCGGAGCAATCATCGGAAAGGCGAGCGACGAGGAGCTTGAAGCAATAACAAGTTACGGGGCACATCTCGGACTATTGTTTCAGATCACAGATGATTTTCTTGACGTGACAGCAACCGCGGAAGATCTCGGCAAGACGCCCGGTAAAGACGCTCGCTCAAACAAAGCCACGTACCCAGCGCTGCATGGGATGGAAGAAACACGAACCGCCGCCGAGCAGGCCCATCGCGACGCAATCGCAGCTCTCGATCAAATCAATCGACCCACTGACGTTTTACGACGCATAGCCGATTTCATCCTTCACCGCACTGGCTAATCCGGATTCAATCCGTGTAATCCGTGTTACTCATAAGCCAGCGCCTCTCGCACCGTCGTCCGTGATGCTCTCCATGCGGGCAGAAAGCTCGCCAACCCGCTCAACCCAATCGAAACCAGCAACCAAATCACGAGCCCAGCCGGCTCGAAAGTAAAATCCAACCCGCTTCGAAACATCACCCGAACCATAAAATCACCAATCGCCTTGCTGATCGGCCATGCCAACAGCGCCGCAATGGCCCAGCTCAGTAAACCAATCACAATTCCCTCTGCCACGATCATCAACCAAACAAGTCGCGGCGTCGCGCCAAGCGCTCGCATCACCCCCATCTCGCGTCGTCGCTCGAGCACGTTGAGACTCATCGTCGTCATCAGCCCTAAACCACCGACACCACCGACGATCGCTGACGTTACGATCAGAAACACATAGATCATCAGCATGTGCTGATCGAAACCAAACCGGCTTTCGCTTTTTGTCGAACTGGCACGCGCTCGTACCCCTTGTTTTTCCAGGTTTCGATCCAACTCCGCCTTCAACGCACTGATCGAATCGGGATCGGCGTTGTCGAGCGCGAGCCGCAGACTGTTTGCCATTCCTGTCAGCGGTATGTAACCAACGGATGAGGGGCTGAACGCCTCGCGCGCAACTCCGACTATGCGCCACGCCTTTTCGTCCGAGCCGATTCGCAACGTCACCGACTCGCCAACCCGCATCTTCGGATCTCGATCTGCGAGCGCGTTGTTAATGACGATGGCGTCAGTATCCTCTGGCATCAGCTTTCTTCCCTCAATGATGTCGAATTCGAGAAGCTGTGTGTCGGGTGGCAATGCGACGATACCGAAACGAAGATCGCCATGCGATCCCTCAGTCGTAAACCAGCCTTCAGCACGCTTCACGCCCGAGGTGTTGCTCACCGCCTTTTGAAACTTTTCGAACTCGTATGCCTTCCCAAACGAAACTGTCAAATCAGATTTACGCGCTGCGAACATCACGTCGAGCGTGTTAATCATCGAAGAGCGCACATTCAAAGCAGCTAGAAAAAAGAGACCACCCGCAGTCAACGTCAAAAGCGTTAATACGAGTCGCGCACGACGTCGAAAACTGTTCCGAATCGCTAAAGCAATCAAACTAAACGTGCCACCAATTCGAGTCAGCGCGCGATCGAATGCACTTGCGCCAAAGTTTGTTTGCGAGAGTCCAAAGTCTGAAAGTGCCACTCTCACCGGCGTCGCCGTACCACGCCAAATCGGCCACGCCGCAGCAACCAGTGGGGCGGCAATTCCGATCAACGCCACGAGCAGGTAAACCCAGAACGGCACTGCAAAACTGTTGATGTCGAAATTGAGGAAGTATGCCATGTAGCGACACAGTGCGCGGCTGCCGAGGATTCCCAGCGGAACCGAAACGATCACGGCAGCGATACCGAGGAAAAGCGCCTGGACGAAATAGATCCGTGCGATCTGCCAACGCGTTCCGCCAATCGCTTTCATCACGCCAATCTGCCGCACCTGCGACGCCATCATCGCCGTAAGCAAATTAATGACGAGAATGCCGCTCAGCACGAGAACAAACAGCCCAAAGCTCGACATCGCCAGCAGCATGATGCCGGTCAAATCAGAATGGGGATGCTTTCCGGGACGAGGGATATCGACGCGCTGCACTTCGTGCCCGCGGCTCTTGATCAAAGCCGCGACATCCGCAACGACTCGTTTGATATGCGTCTCGTCAAACCTGTTTTGTGCGACCAGAAGATTTATCTGATTGAGCCGTGGCTCTTCGCCTAGTTGGACAAGAGTGGCGAGATTGATGTAGCCATAGACGATGTTCTCCATGCGCGCCTGCGCCTGGCCCACGTCGTGAACCCTGCCGCTGATGACGAGGGGCTGCTCGACGCCATTCGCAGTCTTCACTGTCACTGCGTCGCCGATGTTTGCTTTTGCAACTTGAAAAGCATCACGCTCAATCAGGATTTCGCCCGTCGCAGGAGGCCACGCGCCATCTTCAGGCACGAGCTTACTGACCCGAATGTTGCCGTAGTCGTGGACCACAAACAGGACGAGGTTGCGCCACTGCACCGGACCAGCCTTGATCTGGCCACTGATTGTTCGACGAGGCTCGGCATCGCTCACTTCGGGATTTTGCAGGATAGCTTTGACGAGATCGTCGTCGGCCAAGTCAACACGCAGCACTGCCGAAGCCGGATTGGTCTCAAGGTATCCCAGATCCAATTCACGCGTTAGGATTGCGTAAGAAGAAAGAATGGCAGCGAAGGCAGAGATTCCGAGTGCAATCGCGAGCACGACGAGTGCAGTGCGCGCGCGTTCCTGCCAGAAGTCACGAAAAGCTTTCCGCCAGACTGTGTTCATTGGTGAAGAAGTGTGCCGTCAGAAATTTCGATTCTGCGATCGATTACGCGCGCGATGTCGGCTTCGTGAGTGGCGATGACTACCGTGGTGCCCTGGTTTGCCATTTCGCGAAACAAATCGAGAATCGCGGTCGCCGTAACAGAATCAAGATTGCCGGTCGGCTCGTCTGCAAGGACGAGCGGTGGTTCGTTGGCGAGTGCGCGCGCGATGGCAACGCGTTGCTGTTCGCCGCCGGAGAGTGTCGCGGGCAGTTTATCGGCATGAAACCCAACGCCGACACGTTCGAGCAAGGCAACTGCACGTTTGCGACATTCGCGCAAAGGAACACCTTTGGCGAAGTCCATCGGCAGCATGACGTTCTCCGCGGCGGTGAGCGTTGGCAGCAGTTGAAAGAATTGAAACACAAAGCCGACATTCCGGCCGCGCCACGCTGCCAGTTTGTTTTCCGAAAGACTCTGGATTTCTGTGCCCGCCACCGCGACCGATCCCGCAGACGGACGGTCAATGCCGGCGACCATGTTGAGCAGCGTCGATTTTCCGCTGCCCGATTTGCCGACAATGCCGACAAACTGGCCCGGCCCGATCTCGAGGTCGATATCCTTCAGCGCGGCAAACTTCCCCGCCGGCGTTTCGTAAGTCTTGTTCACCTGGTGTAGAGAGATCATAGGTTGTTCTGTGTAATCTGTGGATGGCTTTGCTGTCCAGCGGTAAGATGGGACGGACTGTTGTTATCGAACAAAGAGGTCACGAATGTCCAAGAACGAGCACTTGCATTCTGCCGGATCAAAAAAGAAGACGGATGCTCGCGTGCGACGCACACGCGATGCACTGGGCGACGCGTTGATCGCGCTGATGCAGGAGAAAGCGTTCGACACGATCACCGTGCAGGATGTTTTAGACCGGGCACACGTCAGTCGTTCGACTTTCTACTCGCATTACAGCGACAAGGACGATCTGCTGATGAGCGACGCTGAGGAATTTTTTGAAGCGATCTCAATGGCGCTTTCGGCTCAAGGTGACAAGTCCGATCGCGTCTTTCCGGTAAGGGAGTTCTTCGCACACCTCTCCGACGTGCAACCGTTCTTCAAGGCTTTGGTGAAATCAGGCAAGTATCAGGAAAACATGGAACTGGCTCGCGGCCACTTCGCGCGTGGCATAGAGCGCCGGCTATCCGAACTCCCGCGCGCGAAGTCAATTCCACCAAATCAACTTCCCGCAATCGCGTTTACCCATGCCGGCGCCCTCCTCTCGCTGCTGACCTGGTGGCTTGACCGCGGCATGCGCGAATCTCCTGCCGAGATGGACGAACTCTTCCATCGCATGGTCTGGACCGGCGTTTCTTAGCCACAAAAAGGCACAAAAAGCACAAAAAAGAAAATCAGAATTGAGCCAGAGTTATTTTCATTTATGTGCTTTTTGTGCCTTTTTGTGGCTAATCTTCCAGTGTAGAGTGGAGTTTTTCGGGGGCAATTAGTTTCCATGCTTCGCGCAAGTGAGCGGCAAGTTCCTTGTCACTAACGTGCGGCAGTTCGATCCCCACCCAGCCTGCTGGTCCAACATATGGTGGCCGGTAAAACTTCTTTGGATCGCGTTCGATCAAAGCAGCCTGAACGCCGATGGCCGCCGGTATCGTTACGGCGATGTGGCCGTCGTTGTGATGATTGATCGAGCACATCGCAAAGACTCTCTTCTTCACAAAGAAGGTCGGCTCACCGTGTGAAAGCTTCTCCCATGTTTCCGGCAACGCCAGACACAACTTGCGCACCCGCTCGACGTATTTCTCGTCATCTTTTTTCATGAGGGTCGAGAGTATATCTCAGATTCATGTAGTAAAACGAACGTTCGTGCTATATACTTTCCGGCACCGTGACAAAGCTCGAACTCAAGGGACGCAAAGCGCAGGGCGAACGTACCCGCAAAGCCATTCTCGAAACGGCCGTGCACATTGCCTCCGCCGAGGGACTCGAAGGCCTGACCATCGGCAGGCTCGCACTCGAGCTTTCTATGAGCAAAAGTGGTCTCTTCGCGCACTTCGGCTCCAAGGAAGAACTGCAAGTCGCCACCGTCGAAGCCGCCCGCGAGATTTTTATTCGCGAAGTCATCAAACCAGCCTTTGAAGCGACACAGGGTCTGCTACGTCTCTGGAAGCTCTGCGACATCTGGCTGGCCTACGTTCAGAGCGGCGTCTTTCGCGGCGGCTGCTTCTTTGCTGCTGTGGCAGCGGAGTTTGACAGCCGTCCAGGTCCGGTTCGCGATCGCATTGCCGAGATCATGAAGGAGTGGCTTTCCACTCTGCGTAACGCGATCGTGGAAGCACAAAGCGCCGGCCATCTAAATAAAGCGATCGACGCCACGCAACTCGCTTTCGAATTCAACTCTCTTGAACTGGGCGCTAACTGGGCGTTCCAGCTTTATGGCGATCCACGCGCATTCAAACGCGCGCGCGAAGCGATTCTTGAACGCTTGAACAGATATGCAACTGCGGCCGGTGGTCCATTGCTGTCTTCGAAACCACGGACCACGAGAGCTCGCGCTTGAGGTAAACAACTCATGAATGACGTCAACACAAGTCCGACGTCGGCCGTTGTGCGTAAACGAAAAGCTGCCTGGGACGGCCTGCGGGTGGAACATTGCCAGCTTCAGCCCGGCGAATTACCCGCGCACACTCATCGCGAACACGTTGTTCTACTTTCATTAACTGATGGTTGTAAGGGGGAGCTAATCACGTCGAGCGGCATAGGAGTGCGTGGCACGCAGACGCGTGGGAACGTTTGCGTGCTGCCCTCCGGACTCAAACATCAGGCGGCACTCGAAGGTAACTCCGAACATCTCGCGCTTTATATCGATCCGCTGTTGATTACTAAGGCTGCGTCGGAGGCAGATCTTTCCGGCAGTGTTGAAGTTGTTGAGCGATACACACGACACGACAACGTCATCAGCAGTGTCGGCATGGCGTTGCTCGGTGAGCTTGAATCTGAAGGTTTGAGTGGCCGGCTGTATGCGGAGTCGCTCTCGAATGTGCTTGCGGTCCATTTGCTCAGGAAATACTCAGTGTCGACGTCTCAGCCGGTTACTTTCACGGGCGGATTATCCGCGAAGAGACTGCGTGACGTGACGGAGTTCATTTCCGACAACTACAACAGAGACTTAAGACTGGCGGAGTTGGCCCAGGTCGCCGGAATGAGTAATTTTCATTTTGCGCGTGAGTTCAAACGAACAACCGGGACCACGCCTCATCAGTATTTGATCAAGTTTCGTATCGAGCGTGCGAAAGCGCTGCTTGCGAAGAAGGAGCTGCCGTTGATTGAGGTTGGTCTACAGACGGGGTTCAGTCACCAGAGTCACTTTACGCGGTTGTTCAGACGGGTAACAGGCATAACACCCAATGCGTACCGACTCGCGAGGCAAGCGTAAGTAAAGATTAACAAGATTCTCAGGATTAACGGGATACATCTTGTAAATCCTGAAAATCTTGTAAATCCTGTCTAACAAAAATCTCCAGCAAGAACAGGCCAAGCGAGCAAGAACCTGAAAGACCACTAGACCATTTCTAATTCACAATGCACTTCAATCTGGAACTGTCCACGGAGGTGCATTTTGATTATCAGGATTCTGCTTTTCATTGCGATTTCACTCACGCCGTCCTTCATCAACGCGCAGACGTCAGCCTTCAAGCGTGGCGACACGCTGGTGGCCCGGGAAAACTACCGGGCCGCTATCGCCGAATACAACAAAGTCTCGCCGCGCGACGGCGATTTGTACGCACGGGCCATCTACAACATCGGCGTTTGTCACTACGAATTGTGGCAAACCGAAGAAGCGATCGTTTTCTACAAACGTGCGATTGAGTTGAAACAGGGAAACTACGCGCGGGCCTCTTATGCACTCGGCATCACGCTCGACGATCAGGGCAGATCAACTGAAGCACGAGCGGCTTATGAACAAGCGCTGGCCGCGTCGAATAGAAAGTTTGCACCTGCGACTTACCGGCTGGGATTGCTTGAAGCAAAAGCCGGCGAGTTTGAGAAAGCCGCAGCACTCTTCAAAGATGCGGCTTCGTACGCTGGCAGGCACGTACCCGCAAGTCACAACAATCACGGCGTGATGCTCGCGCGTCTCGGTTTCTTGAAGGAAGCGGAAAAGGAATTCGACAATGCTCTCAAAGCATCCGACGGTCGTCTCGCAGACGCCGCTCACAACCTGAATCTCTGCCGCTCACTAACATCCGGCCTGCGACCTGACTACAAGCTTTCGATCTGGAATTGAAAGCACACAAAAAGGCACAAACATCTGAATCAGATCATTTGTGCCTTTTGTGCTTTTTGTGGCTTAGTTTGGAGTTTTGTTTGCGTCTGGTTTCTTCTTCACATACACGTCGCCACGAAGTGCCATGTTGGTTTTCTCCGCGAGCGCGACCAGCACTGACTCAAGCACTTCCTTGTTCTCGAGCTTGAAGCTCGTAATGCCGCTGACGTTCGAATCGGGATCGTTGTATTGCAGCGTCAGGTACCGAACTTTGGTCTTTATGAAGCGGGCCGGTAATGCGTAGATGAGTGGAACGGCACTGGCAACGGTTGCTGCTCTTGGCTGTCGCTTCTGCGTATCGGCGAAAGCTGACACGATTGCCTCGTAAGGTATCGAGATCTCCTTCGGCGGCTTCTTGTCTTTGAAGTGCAGGCGATTGTTGGCGTCGTCAAACGTCAACGTACCCTCCATGGTCTTAGTGTAGCCAAACACTCCGCCCTCATACTTTGCCTTCATCGTCTTGGGAGCTGGTTTAACCGGGGCGTTCGCCACCGGCTGAGGCTGAGGATCCATGGAGCGTGGACGCTGTGCGTAAGCGCCCGTAAACAACGCTCCAAGCAGGAGCAGCGCGGAAATGATCTTCATAACATTCTCCTTATTACCGATAGCTCAATCGAATTGGCCCAAACTTAACCACGTTGGCACATGGTAGAGAATCCACCAGAACCACACCTGAATTCCCAAGACCCCGAGACCAACGATCGCACTTACGTAATAGATGACAGTTGAGTCGCTCACCTGCGGCGAACGATAAGATCTAACTATTCCAACCGCCCCAAGCACCACTGCAGCGGGGCAGAAGATGATGCCGAGATAAGGAACCAGAGAAAAAGTCGCAAAAGCTCGAGCTGTATCGGCTAAGCCTGTCATGTATAAGTTGAGCCCAACGCCCACACTTTCTCTCTTGTGCTTTTTGTGCCTTTTTGTGGCTACTTCTTCGCTTGTGCCGCTTCGTGGCCTATTTCGCAAACGGCTTCACGCGTTCGATCGATTCCTTGAAATCAGGATCCGAGGGAGCTAAAGCGGCGCCTTTCTGATACGCAGCCAGTGCCTTCGTATATTGCTTCGTCACTTCAAACGCGTAACCAAGCTCACGATAGATATTCACATCGTCAGGCGTTTTCTTTGCGGCAGTTTCGAGGGCCGCAATCGCTTTCGGGAAATTGGTCGCACGCGAATGAGCCACGCCCAAGAGATAGAATGTGACGCCGGTCGCATCCGCCCCCGTTGTGGCGCGTTCGAGTGCGCCGGCGGCGCGTGCATATTGTTTTGAACCGATCAGAGCTTGTCCGAAGAGTGTGACTGCTTCGGCGTCAGTTCGCAGTTTTATCAAACCTTCGCCTGCACGCACTGCGCTGAGGTAATCGGCATCAGCTTTAGCCGGGTCAGTGCTCGATGCGGCACGACGCAGATAAGCAGAAGTCAGCAGCGTCCAGGCACCCACCAATCGAGCATCGTTGACAGTGGCTCGATTCAAGTTTGCGATTGCGCCATCGAGATCGTTCTTGCCGAGCGCGATCTGCGCGAGATAAAAGAGCGACAACGAGTCTTTAGGATTGAGCTTAACGACCTGGTTAAAACTCTTCTCCGCGTCGACGGTTTTCCCGGTCTTGTACTCCGAAATGCCGCGGTAGTAAATCATCAACGCATCGGGTTTATTAGGTTCGCGATTGATCGCCGCCGTCAAAAGTGGCAATGCTTCCTGATACTTCTCAGACAGAACGTACGCCTGTCCAAGCGCGCTCTCAGTGTTTGGATCCTCCTGCTTCGCTTTGCGCTGGAGCTCAATAGCTTTCTCCAAGTCGCTCACCGCTTCCGTGTACTGCTTCAGATTCAACTCCGCAAATCCGGCTATTTTCCAGGCTTCCGGATCATTGGGATGTGAAACGGTCAGCGCCTTTGCTTCTTTCGCTGCCGCCGCAAACTGTTTCTGTTCGAGCAGCAAATAGGCGTGCTTCGTGTCAGCCGGAGCTACCGTATTCGCCACTGGCTGAACCGGTCGCACGTCGAGCAACGAATCGCCGGAACTAGTTCGCCGGGCTGTCGGCGACGGTTTCGGCTCAGGCCGCAATAAGGGTTCATCCGCCGGGGTCCTGGTCGTCGTTTGCGTAGGCTGCTTGTTTGTGCGTCTCGGCCGAGTGGTCTGGGCCTGAACCGCTGCCGCTGCCAGCAAAAACATTGCGCCGACACTGATAAAACGTTGAACAAGCGTAAGTCTACACATAATGCCCATGATTGTATCGGGAGAGGATTAGGTTTGAAAGCTCAGAACTACAGGATCTCTTGACCAATCCCTTCGGATGCGGGATTAGCGCGGGGAGTTGTGCCAGATCCACAGATTACACAGAATCTGCGTAATCTGTGGATGGCTTTCAGGTACGAACTAGAAGTTCAGTTTCAAACCAAACTGGAACTGCCGCGGGTCGAAGGAAGCGGTGGGACGGCTGAAGTAGCGTCCGTTGCTCGCCCGCAAGTTGAACCCGTTGACGTCGAGGATGAATGGCGACGCAGCAGCTTCGTTGAAGCGGTTGAATAGATTGAAGCCTTCCGCGATCAACTCCAAACGCACCCTTTCGCCAATCGGAACGAGTTTCGCAACACGCAAATCGAGGGAAATGTAACGATGCGTGATACCGAAGTTCCGAGCGAGATTGCCGCTCGAAAACGCGCCGCCTGTAACGACACCGCCCGCACATTTCGGCCCGAGCGGGTCCGGCGTGAGCAGCGCGCCCGGCACGCATAGCGTCCCATCCGCAAGTTGCGAAGGTCGATCCGTCTGGTTTGACTGGTCGTTGTTTGTATCCTGATTACTCAGAATATTGAACGGGCGACCGGACGAGAATTCGAAAATCGGCGCGATGGTGAAGTTTGACAACGCCCGGTGGAATCCACCCTCGCTGGCCCACTTGGCCGGCGAGGAAAGTACGCCACTGAAAACAAATCGATGACGTTGATCGAAGAGTGAATCCGCACGCTCGGCGGCGAAGTTTCTGTTGTCCTGTGGTAACAGAAGCGTTTGGAGGTCAGACGAGTCGTCGATTGAATGCGACCAGGTGTACGACGCCAAAAACTGGAAGTTATTCGAGAACCGCTTCTTCACATCCAAATTCAGCGCGTTGTAAGTCGAATCACCGTCCGATGTTTGTGCATTGATTGATCCAAACGGTGAAATCGTTCCCGGAGAGCGTAGTGAACCAACGAGCGCGCCATTCAGGACAGCCGGAGATACGAGGCCGCCGGAAAGCGCCTGGGCCAGAAAGTAATTCGGTGCACTGGGGCGGAAGAAGTTTGCGACTGCCGCGTTGACGACACGGCTGCCGAGGTTTGTGATCGGCGCCGTAATCATTCCCGGCACGATGATGGCAAATGTCTGGCCAGCATTCGGGAACGGAACCGCGCCCGTGGGTGTCGCTACTGTGAAGCACTGAAGCGGTACGCCACCAGGACAAGGAGCTCCGGAAGTCGGAATCGAGAACGCAACGGCTTCCGTCGTGTTCAGGGGATCGCGTCCTGAGAACCGGCGGAAGTTCGCAACCTGAAGATCAGTTCTGGGTGCGTTGATATCGAGCGGGTGCGGCAGGTGATGAGCACCGACGAAGATATAGCTACCCGAGACGGTCATGTCCTTCGTTAGCTGGCGCTCGATAGTGAAATTCGCTTGATTCGCGTACGCGTATTCAAAGTCTTTCTGAACGTGAAGTGTAAATGGAAGTACTGGACCAAAGCCGGGGAATGTTTGATCGTTGAATCTTTGACGCCCGAATTGGTACTGCGCGCCGGCGGCCACGCCCGGAGTCACGACACCCGCAGGACAAATCGGTGTCACCGGTCCACCCGGAACACACACTGTGCCTTGAAACACTTGCACAGCATTTAGCAGTGCGGTTTGGGCCGGGCTCCCCGGCGTCAGAATTCCCTGTTGCTGTTGTACTGCATCCGCAATGTCGGAGTTGAATGAGATAGCAAGCAACGGATGATCGTAGAACATACCGATCGCTGCGCGAATCGAAGTCTTACCATCACTCCACGGATCCCATGCTACCGCGAGACGCGGCGCCCAGTTGTTCTTGTCGCGCGGAAATCCTTGCTGCACTCCCATAGCATCCTGTGCTGCCAGAACATCCGCGGCGGAAAGTGTAATTCCCGACAACGGATCGCGTAGCGGGAGTGTCGGTATTTGTTCAGTCAACTCGTAGTCGTAACGAATACCGTAGTTGAGTGTCAGGTTAGGACGCACTTTCCACGAATCCTGTGCGAAGAACGCCATCGGTTTGTTGCTGATGCTGCTGACCGGATTTCCGAAGCCCTGAATAAAGTTGGCTGGGAAACCGAGTCCGTATTGCTGCACTGGCGTAAAGTCTGGTGCCCCTGCGAAGGCGGGGTTAAGCGTCGCCGCTGAGAGTCCGCCGAAGTTAAAAAGACCAGCGAAGTTCAGTTCGAAAATCGCTTCCGGTATGCGGACGAAAGCAATGTCGCCGCCAAACTTGAAGTTATGATTTCCGGCAACGAGGTTTAAGTTATCCGTAAATTCATATCGCGTTTCGGAGCGAACGACGGGCGAGAACAGTTCGCGACCGATGAACGCCGTACCGGAGATATTGAAAGCCACGGCATCGCCGTTCTGCGATTTGAAAGTCGCACGGCGCAAGCCGAAGTTAAAACGTCCTTCGTTGACGATCTGGTTCGAAAGCGTCGAGGTCAGCGTCGCGACGGCCGACCAATCTTTCAACGTCTGAATACCGGTGCGCGAGAAATCGTTCTGGCCCAGCGATTGATTCTGCGATTCAACCTGAATACCGCTAATTTCACTCGGGTTGTAGCCGACCCTAAAATTAAACTGATGAGCCGAAGTGATCAGATGGTCCAGGCGGAAAGAGTTGAACGTCGTGCGATCGGTTATCGGAAACACCCGCTGCAAATTGTTGAGCGGTCTAAACGCAATGAGATCACCGGCGGCGTTCGTCGTTCCACTGGGCACCGGGGCGCCGGAAAGAATGAAACGTGGTCCAATCGTTCCCGGAGTGATTGGAGTGATCGCAGGACACAAACTGCCGTCGTTTGGCGAAGTCAATGGATTGCTGCCGGTCAACGCAGTAGTACCACCACTCGACGCAAAGAACGCATAAGCGCGGGCGCCGCAGATAGCAGTGGCATTTCCACTCCCCACGAGTGTATTGATAAATGTTGCCTGCGCGGGCGTAATGTTGTTGAACGTGCGCGCGACCGGGTTCAGTCCGGCAATCACAGGAATCGTCGCCGAGCCGGTCAGGCCCTGAGAAACGTTGCTTGTGAAGAAGCCCGACTCATTGCGTCGTCTTTGTTCGAACGCGAAGAAAAAGAACGTGCGCTCTTTGTCTAATGGTCCACCCAGAGTGACTCCGTACTGAGCACGAGTGAACGGCGGATCCTCGATGGGCGCAAACGCATTACGCGCCTGAAAACTTCGGTGACGCAGGAAACCAAACAGGTTTCCGTGAAGTTCATTGGTGCCCGACTTGGTAACCACGTTCACCACACCGCCGGCAGAACGGCCGAATTCAGCAGCAAACGAATTTGTGACGACCTGAAACTCCTGCACGGCTTCCTGACTAACTGTCGAACGCGATGCATTGACGGAATTGTCTGTATTGTCAGCGCCGTCGACCTGCACAAGATTCGAACGTCCGCGCTGTCCACCAAAGTTCAAGCCTGTGGTGGGCGCTGGTCCAATCGGACGACCGTTGTCTCGTCCGACTGTCGATGTCGTCATTGCAAACTGGATGTAGTTTCGTTCATTAATCGGAAGATTGTTGATGCGTTGCTGATCGATGGTTGTTGAGACTGCGGTCTTGGAAGTCTCAACGATTTCGGAAGTGGCGTCGGAAACCGTAACGATCTCACTAATTTGTCCGGGTTCAAGTGGAACGTCCAGGGTCGCGGCTTGTCCCACGGTTACTGTGATTTTGGGCAGGACGGCTTTTTTGAAGTTCGCAGCTTCGACTGTTACTTCGTAGTCACCGGGTGGCACATTGATGATGCGATAGAAGCCTTCGTCGTTAGTGGTAGCAGTGCGCGAGAAGCTCGTGCTGGGATTACGCGCGGTGACGGTTGCGTTAGCCACAACGGCACCTGTGGAGTCTTTGACAGTGCCCTGAATGTCGGCAGCGTTTGACTGCGCTTGTCCGAAAGCCATGGGGGCACAAATAAATAAGACCAACAACAAACAGGGGATTTGAACTGATCCGATAAGCCGGGACTTTAACGATACCAACATCGTCGTTTCTCCTTAGTAGTGTTTCGCGGCTCTGGAATTCGCGCGGTCACTGACGACTCTTTGAGTTTACCTTCGCTACCAGTGGACGAGTGTCGGAGATCCGTCTCCGATTTGCTGACGGCGTGTGGGAGATACTTTTAGCCGTTGTCATGTAGCCCTGAGACAGCAACAGTGACAGAGAGACCAGCACTGGCCAAGCCTTTTTACTCTAAAAGCAGCAACGTGGCAAGCAGTTTAACCTGCGCGTAAGGGACTGCGGTGGTTCCGGTTTGGCGAGCGAGTTGCTCGTGCGATTCGATTTCTAAAGCGATTACTGGCGCCGCAGATCGCGATGCCGAGTCCGGCGAGTCGTGGTTTGAAAGCAAGGCGGCGCAACCATCCAGAAATTCGCAGGCGTGAATCAAACTTTTGTGCGTACTCAGCCGTGTAATTTGCATACAGCTCGCTCGTCGCCAATTTGTCGCGGTGACGAACAATTACATCCGCCGCGAGTTCGCCGCTCTCAAACGCCATCAGCATTCCACTGCCCGTGAAGGGGTCGATGAACGCCGCTGAATCGCCAATGGCGAGCAAACCGTTGGCGGGACTTGGCTGTTGTCGTCCGAAACGTTCCCACGAGACGCTTAGCCACTCGGATTCGGGTTGTGCATGTTCGAGGGTGTAAGCGGCGCGTTGGTTTTTCATCACCATTTCGCGCATTACGAGTTCCGGGTTTGAGTAATGACGTTTGACCTGTTCCGCGGAGATGATGAAGCAGAGATTGCTGATGTCTCCTTCGACGCTGCTCAAACCGCCGTAACCTTCGGGGTAGAAGTAGATCTCGCAGGCATTGGCTGCGACGCGTGTGTTTCGCAGGTGAGCCTTGAAAGCAATTAACTTTGCTTTTGATTTTGGCTCACCGGTGTGAAGCTTTCTGGTGAGGATGTGCGCGCGACCGGTGGCGTCGATGGTTAGTGGTGCGAAGTACTCCTCGTCATGACCATTTGTTCTCAATCTGACTCCGCGCACGTCGTGACCTTCGCGTATTGGTTCGCTGATAGTTGTTCCTTCCAACACGGTGACGCCACAATCACGTGCGCGCTGCAAGAGTACGTGGTCCATAACGGCGCGGCTCAAACCGAGTGCCGCTGGTCCGCCAAACCAACTGCTTGGAATTGTGACGTGATGACCGCGTGCGGAGTAGAAGACCGTCTCGGTGAGCGCGGCGGGGCTGGAAATTTTGATCGCGTCAGCAACGCCGAGGTTTTCGAAGTGTCGCACACACTCGGGTGAGATGAATTCTCCGCACAGTTTTGCGCGTGGAAACTTTTTCTGTTCGACGAGCAGGACGCGCATGTCTTTACGCGCCAGACGTATCGCCGCACTCGAACCCGCCGGCCCGCCACCGGCGATGATTACGTCGAAGTTGTGCGGAGTCGCGACCATTTTTTGTGCTTTTTGTGCCTCTTTGTGGCCACTACGCAGCGCGGTCTGCTCGAGCGGAGGGGATATCCGAATCCTGTAGCTGCACGTTCGCTCGCGCCGCGGCACTCAACACCAGACGAAACGGAAACCTGCGCTCCACCCAAACATCACGCAGCCTCGCACGTTCACCCAACTCCAGCAACTCATCCGTTTTGAAACTACGAAGTATCGACAACGCACCATCATGTCGCAGCAGTCGATTGTGCAAAACCAACTTACCGAGGGTCGTATAAAGCAAGTACGCGATCGGATGACGATTGAGATCGATAACGAATATCCGCCGCTTCGCCACCCTGCTCATCTCCCGAAAAATCCGGACCACCTGCTCGTCGACGAAGTGATGCGTAAAGAGCGAACAGATCACGTAATCGAAACAATTATCCGCAAAAGGAAGCTCTAACGCATCGCCACGCACCGAACTAATCTCATCGAAACGATGCGACTCTTCATTGATCGACTCCGCAGATCGCTCATTCAACTCCAGACCCACAGCACTCATGCGCCGATTTGTCTGTCTGGTCCAATCAGCAGTCACGCGCAACAGTTCGCCTGAACCGGCGCCCACATCGAGTACTGAAAAGTTTGACAAGCCTTGCGATTCGATATCGGGAAAAAGCGTGGTCCTTAAACTGTGCGCATCACCCATCCAACGGTTGACTAACTGCAACTCACCGATACAACTCTCATATTCCTCAGGTGTGTAATCACCGGTATCGATGTATTCGAGCCTGTAGCTGCGTCGTTTGAATTTGTCGAGCATCCTGAACCCTGCTGGTTAATGATCTGTTCTCTGAATCAAGAGGGCACTGTTCTTTGAGCCAAAGCCGATGCAGTTGCAGAGGGCGAGTCGTACATTCGCTTCACGTGCTTCATTGGGAACATAATCGAGATCACAATCAGGGTCAGGTTCATCAAGATTGATGGTGGGTGGAATCTTGTTTGTATGCATCGCGCAAAGCGCAGCTCCGAGCCCGGCGGCGCCACTCGCACCCTGCGGATGACCGATTTGCGACTTCGTCGCCGACATCGGAATACGTGCAGCTTGTCCGTCAAAAGCAAGCTTCAAAGCGCTGGTCTCAATTCGATCGTTGAGCAGAGTCGAGGTGCCGTGCAGGTTCACATAGTCAATATCCTTTGGCTCGCAGCCGGCATCCTCGAGCGCCAAACGCATCGCGCGCGCGGGTTCGTAGCCGTCCTCAGCCAATCGAACGCGATGGTATGCATCGCAGGTGGCGCCATAGCCAATAACTTCAGCGTAGATGTGTGCGCGACGATCGAGCGCGTGTTTCATTTCTTCGAAAACATACATCCAGGATCCTTCGCCGAGCACCATCCCGGATCGATTGCGCGAGAAAGGTCTTGAAGCACGGTGTGGTTCCTCGTTCCAATCACTCGTCAATACCGTCATTAAATTGAAGCCGGCCAAAATGCCTGGCGCGATCGGAGCGTCGACGCCGCCTGTAATCATCACGTCCTGACGTCCGAGTGCGATGTGCTGGGCGGCGTAAGCCATCGCGTCTGTCGAACTGGTGCAACCTGTCGAAATAATGTGCGACAGTCCACGCAGACCAAACGCCATCGATAATTCGCTCGACAATCCGCCATGCGTAGACGATGGAATCGTGTAGACGCTTGCTTTGTGGGTTGGACCAATGTACCAGTATTCGTACTGTTGCTCCGTAAACGCGAGACCTCCGCCACCTGTTCCAAGTTCCACGCCAAACGCCCGGCGTTCATCAAGCGATAGATCATTCGTAAACAGTTTCGCGTCTTCCAACGCTTCGCGAGCGGCCGCGAGCGCGAGTGGCACTGTCCGCGCAACGTGTTTGCGATCTTTTGGATTTAACTGCGACTGCCAATCGAACGAAGGAACTTCTGCAGCGATTTGGACCGGAGAACTGGAAGGATCAAAAGCTTCGATGCGGCGCACGCCACTCTTGCCGTTGATTAATCCATCCCAAAATGCGTCGCGCCCAACGCCGAGCGGAGTGACACACCCCATTCCCGTGATTACAACTCTGCGTGGACGCTTCAACGCTTTGAACATGCGAATCGCCGCCTCTGCCACAAAAAGGCACAAAAAGCACAAAACAAATCACCAGATCATTATGTACTTTCTGTGCCTTTTGTGCTTTTTTGTGGCTAAACTTTTTGACCGCACTCGGTGCAGAATTTCGCGCCGGGAGCCAGCTCGGCTTTACAGTTTGCACAGGTAGCGTTCCCTTGCTTCGCGCCACACTCCGTGCAGAACTTTGCGCCAGTCGCATTCGGATGACCACACTGCGCACACGGCACACCGGCCTGCGCTGCACCTTGTTGCGTAGAGCCCTGGCTCGATGGCTTCATCGCGTCGCTCATCGCACCTGCCATTGCATTTCCGAGTGCGAATCCGGCGCCAAGCCCAACACCCGTTCCGGCGCCGCCTGATGGATTCTGCGCCGCATCGCGCATCGCATCAGCAGCCTGGAATTGAGCGTAACGTCCCACGTCGCCAATCACGCCCATGGAAGTGCGCCTGTCCATCGCTGCTTCAACTTCCTGCGGCAGCGAGATGTTTTCGATGACGAACTTCGTTAACTCGAGACCAAAAGTCTTGAACTCTTCGTTTAGTTTTACCCGTGTGAACTTCGCGAGCTCGTCGTAGTTTGACGCGAGATCGAGCGCGGCGATTTTGGATTCTCCGAGCGCGTCACTGAAGCCACCAACGAGCGTGCGCTTCAATTGACCTTCGATGTCTTCGGTGACGAAGTGCGCATTCGTTCCGGCGACCTCTTTAATAAACGCTTGCGGATCCACAACGCGCATCGAGTAGATCCCGAAAGCTCGCAAACGCACCATTCCGAAGTCAGTGTCGCGCATCATGATCGGATTGGGCGTGCCCCACTTAAGATCCGTGAACTGCCTGGTGTTGACGAAGTAGACCTCGGATTTGAACGGCGAATTAAAGCCGTATTTCCATGCGCCTAACTTCGAAAGGATTGGAGTGTTTCCGCCGTCGATGGTGTAGCGACCAGGGGGAAACTGATCGGCGATCTGGCCTTCGTGCACAAAGACCGCAGCCTGCGTTTCGCGAACAATTAGCTGGGCTCCGTTCTTGATTTCCTGATCCTTCACGGGAAATCGGTACAAGAGGGTGTTTTGCGAGTCATCGAGCCATTCAATGACTTCGATAAACTGCGACGTCGGGCTGAGTCGATCAAGTATTCCCATTTGCGTGCCTCATCTTCGTTACAGAATCAAAACCTGGGGAGATTATACAATTTGCCAGTGACCTTCGTCCTCTTACGCACCACCAACAGCGCCGTTAATCCACCCGCCATATCAATCAGACTATCGACAATCGAAGCCGTCCGAGACGGTACAAAGCTCTGATGGTACTCATCAATTAACGCATAAACAATGACCAGAGTTGCGCAGATAAGGAACCAGCGCTCGTAAATGGCAGGGCGTGGCGAGCTGCGAAACGCTCGTGCAGCCAGGAATCCGAGGATCGCGTACTCGGTAAAGTGCGCGATCTTTCGCGTGATGAAGTGGATGGTGGCCAGTGTTTCGGCGCTCGTGCTGGGAAACAACCAGAGCACCAGTGGCCCAATTATTCGTGAAGTGTTTGAAGCCGAGAAACTGTTTGAAGAGGCGTAGGAAATAAATGCGAGCCAGGCAATCAGCGGTAAGTAACGACTAAGAAACCTGCCCACAATTTTGTTTGTGCTTTATGTGCCTTTTTGTGGCTAAAACTTTTGTGGCTACAGTGCGGCTGCGCCTGAAACGACTTCGATGATCTCGTTGGTAATCGCCGCCTGACGAATACGATTCATGTTGAGCGTCAAACTCTCGATCAGTTCGCTCGCATTCTTCGACGCGGAATCCATCGCCGTCATGCGGGCGCCGTGCTCTGACGCTACTGACTCCAGCAACGCGCGAAAGATCTGCGTTTCAATCAGACGCGGCAGAAGACGGCTGAACATCTCTTCAGGTGGTTGCTCGTAGATGTAATCAACGAGCGTCAAGGGTTGCTGCGACTTCGCTTCTACTGGCTCTTCCTCTTTCGCACGCGAGACTGGTAGCAACTGTTCCAAAACTACGCGCTGTGAAAGTACAGACTTGAACTCGTTATAAATGAGGAAGACTTTATCAATACCCGTGTCGTCGGTGTAGGTTTTAATCACGTCGCGAGCGACTTCGAGCGCTTCTGAAAACTCAACACGACCCTTTCCAGTCAACCCAAGATACTCGCCCGCGATCGTCGCATGGCGGTTACGGAAAAAGTCGCGACCCTTGCGACCGATCGCCATGATCTCGATCGACTTGTCGGGGTTCTCGCGAATGAAAGCTTGAGCAGCCTTGGTGAGGTTGGTGTTGAAAGCGCCACACAAACCCTTGTCGGCGGTTATGAGCACCAGCAGGTAACGCTGGTCGCCGCGCAGATCGAGAAGTGGATGATGAAAGTCTTCGTCCGTGCGTTTCGCGAGCTCTCCTAAAACTTCCGCCATCTTGTTTGCAAACGGACGCGCCGTTACGACGCGGTCCTGCGCGCGCTTGAGTTTCGCCGCAGAAACCATCTTCATGGCCTTGGTGATCTGCTGCGTGTTCTTGACCGACTTAATGCGCCGGCGGATGTCGAGAAGATTAGGCATTTCGTTTCAGTCGTTAAGCTGCCGGCTGAGTCGCGGCTGCACTGGCAGCGGGTCTTGCTGGAGCAGCGGCAAAGTCAGCCTACGATTCTTTCTTCCAGCTACCCTTAAAGTCTTCGAGCAACTGCTTCAATCCCGCCTTGATCTCATCGGTCAACGACTTCTTCTCGGCGATGTCGGCAAGCAGTCCCGGGTGCGAGTTTTCGACAAACTTGAGCAAGCTGGTTTCGAAGTCGCGAATGTCTTCGATCGCGATGTCATCAGTGAAGCCGTTGGTTGCGGCCCAAATTCCGAGCACCTGTTTTTCAACGTCCATCGGCTGATATTGAGGTTGCTTCAGGATCTCTGTCAGACGTTGACCACGTGCGAGCTGAGCCTGCGTAGCTTTGTCGAGGTCAGAACCGAACTGAGCAAATGCCTGCAACTCACGGAACTGCGCCAGGTCGAGACGAAGCGTTCCCGCAACCTGTTTCATCGCCTTGATCTGCGCTGAACCACCGACGCGCGACACGCTGTTACCGACGTTGATTGCGGGTCGGAAACCGCTATTGAATAGGTCGGCTTCGAGGAAGATCTGTCCGTCAGTGATCGAGATCACGTTCGTCGGGATGTATGCCGAGATGTCGCCGGCCTGCGTTTCGATGATCGGCAAGCTTGTGAGTGAACCACCGCCCTTAAGGTCAGAAAGTTTTGCAGCGCGTTCCAGCAAGCGCGAGTGCAGATAGAAGACGTCTCCCGGATATGCTTCACGGCCTGGTGGACGTCGCAGCAACAACGAAATCTCTCGATACGCGGCCGCCTGCTTGGAAAGGTCGTCGTAAATGGTAAGCGCGTGACGTCCATTGTCGCGGAAGTACTCGCCCATTGCGGCGCCCGAATATGGCGCCAAAAACTGCATCGCGGCGGGGTCGGATGCGGTCGCTTTAATCACAATCGTGTAGTCCATCGCGCCGTATTCCTGCAGCGTCCTGACTACCTGAGCCACCGTCGAAGCTTTCTGACCAATCGCGACGTAGATGCAGATTACGTCTTTGCCCTTCTGGTTAATGATCGTGTCGACGGCAACTGCCGTCTTACCAGTTTGACGATCGCCGATGATCAGTTCGCGCTGTCCACGTCCAATCGGCACCATCGCGTCGATCGCTTTCAGACCTGTTTGCAGCGGTTCCTTCACCGGCTGCCGGTCGACTACGCCCGGCGCGATTCGTTCCACGGGAAAGTAGTGGTCAGTGACAATTGGACCACGGTCGTCGATCGGGTTGCCGAGCACGTCGACCACACGTCCGACAAGCGCTTCTCCGACAGGCACCTGCATGATGCGCCCGGTGCGCTTTACGAGATCGCCTTCCTTGATTGTCTGAAAATCACCGAACAGCACCGCGCCAACTTTGTCCTCTTCCAGGTTGAGCGCCAGACCGCGAACGTCATGTGGAAACTCGAGCAGTTCGCCGGCCATGACTTTTTCAAGGCCGTGAAGTTCTGCGATACCGTCTCCGAGCTTGATGACTGTTCCTACTTCGGTAACCATAACGCCTGTTTCGAAGTTCTCGATCTGTTTGCGAATGATCTCGTTGATTTCGCTGGCTCTAAGTGGTTCCATAATTTTCTCTAAACACTAATGCGACTTACAAATTTTAACGACCCACCATTTCGGTGGCCAACCGGTCGAGATGGCTTTGCACCGATCCGTCGAAGATGGTTGAGCCAATCCGTGCAACCAGACCCCCGATAATCGTTTCGTCGGTATTAAAGTCCAGGCGCACCTTGCGACCAGTAGCGGCAACGAGGGTTTCGTGCAGCGTCTTCTGCAATTCCTCCGGGATCGGTCTGGCCGTTGTTACAGTCGCCGCCACAATTCCGCCACGCTCATCGAGTACATAGCCGTAACGAGCTGCCACTTCTCGCAACTGGGAGAGACGCTGGTTTTTGAGCAAGACGCGAAGAAAGCTCGCAGTGGTTTCTCGCACGCGAGTACGAGTGATCAAGTCCTCAAGCAGTTTGCGTTTGTGATCGTAAACAATGGTGGGATTGGCAAAGACTTCTTTGAGCTGTGGGTGCGATTCGATCATCGCCGCCCATTGGTCCAACTCCCCCTGAACTTCACGTTCTTCCCGTCGTTCAATGGCCACGTCGGCGAGTGCCGCAGCATAGCGGCGTGCAACCGTTTGCAAACTCAAACCGTGGCCCTCCTCAAATCACCGATGTTCTCCTTGATCAATGCAGTGTCGTCTTCCGGCCTCATTTGATTACGCACTGACTCGCGCGCCAGTTCAATGCTTCGCTGAGCAAGAAATTGACGCAACTCTTTGCGTGCAAGTTTGCCGGCCGTCTCGACCTCGCGCTGCGACTGCTGTTTGAGTTTCTCCATTTCGCGCTCAGTGGCAGCAGCCAAACGCTCCCGCTCGGATTTTGCTTCTTCGTCAGCCTGTTTGTGGACCACACGTACGTCTTCATGAAGCCGGCTCAAAAGACTGTCAGCTTCCGCGACCTTGGCTAACGCTCGTTCCCGTTCCTGCTGCGCAGCGACGATCTCCTGCTGGATCGCGCCACGGCGCGCCAGCAGTGCCTCATTAATTTTCTTGCGCAGTACAAAAATAGCCGCGGTGGTGAAGATGGCCAGATTCAAAAACTTCCACAGCTCAAGGCCGGGGTAGTTCGCCCACTCCAACGATTCTCCAGACGCAAATAACAGCATGTTGTTTTCTTAAGGCTTCGTCGACCCTTGGTTATCGAGGTCGACCCTTGGTTATCGAGTAGGTCGACGTAGTATTTGAGAACTTATCAAATCTCCGATCGTGGCGGCCTGCGCCTCTAGTTCTCCCTTTACCGCCTGCTCTTGTTTTCGCGTAGACTCGATTTGCGCAGCCACTTCCTTAGACATCTCGTCGCGATACTTCCGCAGTTTTTCGTCTTTTTCTTTCAGACCTTGAGCGCGTTCTTTTTCCAAAAGCTTGTAGCCGTCGGCGCGCGCTTCTCGCAGCGCATCGTTGTATTTCTGCAGCTTCTCCTGGGTTTCGAGCGCCATCGCTTCTGCTTCCTTGAGACGGCCGGTAATCTGTCTTTCGCGTTCAGCCAGGATCTGGTTAATCGGCTTCAATAAAGTGCGATTCAGGACGAATACCATCACTGCCACCATCAACAGGTGAAGCAGTAACGTACCGTCAGGAACCAACTGAATTGAGGCCTCTAAGAGAATCATCCGATTCCTCTATCTGTGTATAAATTGTGGGCTACCGAAAAGCGCGCGAGTCTAACATGGTGGCAAAGTAGGGTCAACCGAAGGCGGGCCACAAAAGGGCACAAACCGAACAAAAAGAAAGCTTTTAGTGTACAGACTCAGTCGTTCCACTCTGGTTTTACATTGTGCTTGCGGAGGATACCATATTAGACTTTAACTATTACATTTGAACAGGCGGGAGAAGCAGATTATAGATCCGATCCAGGTCTTGAGTGTTGAAAAAACTAATCTCCAACTTCCCCTTGCCGTCGGCGGCCTGAAGGATTTTCACCTGCGTGCCCAAGGCTCGTCTCAACTTTGTCTCGGCGGCTTTAATGTTCGGATCGACCGGTGGCGGCGGTCTCCGTGCCGGCTTCTCTTCACTCGCCTTCTGGACCAGCTGTTCAGTTGCTCGAACCGAGAGTCCCCCATCGATGATCTGACGTGCGATGCGTCGCTGAAGATCGGGATGATTTAACGCCAGTAGCGCGCGGGCGTGTCCAGTTGAAAGCCTTCCCTCCTTCACGAGTTGCTGAACATCGTCCGTCAGTTTCAGAAGACGCAGGTAGTTTGTTATGTATGACCGGTCACGTCCGACTCGCGACGCCAGCGCCTCTTGCGTCAGACCCACTGTCTCGATCAGTTTTTTGTATGCCTGGGCCTCTTCGATCGGGTTCAAATTCTCGCGCTGAATGTTTTCAATCAACGCGATCTCAAGCAGACTTTCGTCGGGAACTTCTTTTACGACGACAGGGACTCGAGAAATTCCCGCCAGTTTTGCCGCTCGCCAACGTCGCTCCCCGGCGACCAACTCATAGCCGTCGCCTCTGCGTCGCACCAACAATGGCTGCACGATCCCGTGACTTCGAATCGATTCTGCCAGACTCTCCAGGCTCGCTTCATCGAAATGTGTACGGGGCTGCATTGGCCCGGGGACGATGGAGTTGAGTTCGACTTCCGAGGGTTCAGCACCGAGATCGATCGTGCTATCAGAGTACAGGAGCGCTCCCAGCCCCCGTCCCAGCGCTTTTCGATTCATGAATAATCTCCCTGGCTAATTGTGAGTAAGCCTCCGCTCCTTTGGAGTGCGCGTCGTAATTGATAATAGGCTTGCCGTAGCTTGGCGCCTCGGCGAGCTTGACGTTTCTGGGAATAACCGTCTGAAACACCTGTAACCCGTAGAAATCCCTCAGGTCCGCGGCAACTGCGGCTGACAAGTTGGTGCGCTCGTCATACATCGTGAGCAGTAGCCCTTCGATCATTAGTCCTGGATTATGAATGCGACGAATCCGCGCGAGTGTATCGAAGAGCTCGGTGACTCCTTCAAGCGCGTAATACTCACACTGAATCGGAACGAGTAACGACTTCGCAGCGGTCAATGCGTTAAGAGTGAGCAGCCCAAGTGACGGTGGACAGTCAATGATGATGTGATCGTAATCGGCCTCAACACTTGCGAGGGCCCTCTTTAGTCGGAATTCGCGCTGCTCAACTTCAACAAGCTCGATTTCCGCTCCCGCCAGGTCCTTATTTGAAGGGACGACCTTGAGCGATGGAATTGATGTCTGCAAAGCGACGGACGAGAGGGGCTGGTCAAGAACGATGCTGTGGTAAAGCCCTCGGCGAAAGCTGCCTCGTTGAATGCCGATTCCGGAGGTTGCATTTCCCTGAGGATCGGCGTCGACGAGCAGGACCCGATGCCCCCAGGAGGCGATAACGGCCGCAAGATTAACAGCGGTTGTGGTTTTTCCGACCCCGCCTTTTTGGTTGGCGACGGCTATGGACTTAGCCATTATTCAGTGATTTCACCTCGTCGGCACGGTTGGCCGCATAAACCTAACACACCCGAGGCAAACCGGGCTACAAGCGGATATGTTTCACGTGAAACGTTTGAAGTAATGGGACACGTGAAACATCAGCCACGGGTATGGTGGCCGTACTTGGATACAGTCAGTGCCCAAGCACGGCCATCACGTTCTAGGCGGACTTTTGTTGGGCGGCCAAGTAGGCCAATAACGTTGATAGGGCACCGGGAGTAAGGCCGGGGAGGCGTCGTGCCTCGCCAAAGGTTAGGGGCTGCGCACGGTCAAGACGTTCAACGATTTCATTTGAGAGACCGCTGATAGCTCCGAAGACCGTCTGCCGAGGTATCTTTAGAGTGTCGTGTTGATACAGTTTTGCGACCGCGGCCTTTTGAGTTTCCAAATACCCCGCATAAAGAGAATCGGCGAGCACCGAATTAAGATCCGGCTCAGCGATCGGCTTTAGCTCGGCAGGCAACAGCGATAGGATCAGTTCTGCGGTTACTTTAGGACGTTTTGCCAGTTGCGACAGCGAAATCGAGTCGCCTAAGTCGCCGCCAATTAGCGCGCTCACAGCGGCATGTTGAGCATCGGCTCGTCGAAGACGAACAGTCTCGAGTGCGTTTCTCAATTGTGCAAGCCGGTCCTGGCGCGCGTTGAAACGATCCCAGTCGGAATTGCCCACCAGTCCGAGTTCCCTGCCATAACGCTCAAGCCGCGCATCCGCGTTGTCATAACGCAGCGCAAGCCGGTATTCCGCGCGCGAGGTGAATATTCGATAAGGCTCGTCGACTCCTTGTTTAATCAGATCCTCGACCAAAACGCCGATGTAAGACTCTTCTCGTCGCAACCGCAGTGACTCTCGCTTCTGCGTGTAAAGCGCAGCGTTGATACCTGCCAGCAGACCCTGACAACCCGCTTCTTCATAACCGGTGGTGCCGTTGATCTGACCTGCATGAAAGAGGCCGGGCAATCTACTCGTCTGGAGATCCGGCCCGAGCTCACGCGGGTCAACGAAGTCGTACTCGATTGCGTAACCCGGTCGAATGACTCGTGCCTCCTCCATACCTGGAATCATCCGAACGAGTTCCTGCTGCATCTCTGCCGGAAGCGACGTTGAAAAGCCATTTAAATAGACTTCGTTTGTGTCGTGTCCTTCAGGTTCGAGAAAGAGCTGGTGTCGCGATTTATCTGAGAACTTGACGACCTTGTCTTCTATTGAAGGACAGTAACGCGGCCCGACGCCTTTGATCTTTCCGGAATAGAGTGGCGACTCGGCAATGTTCTCGCGAATCGCATCGTGGACTTCAGGCGTGGTGTAGCCGATATAACATTTGATCTGCTTTTGCTTGAGGTTATCTGTCGAGAATGAAAACGGCACCGGTGTCTCATCGCCTGGCTGAGGTTCGAACGCGCTCCAATCTATCGTCCTTCCATCAAGCCGTGGCGGCGTTCCAGTCTTGAGCCGTCCGACGGGAAATCCGAGACGCTTCAGCGCTTCTGATAATTCAATCGCCGCGGGTTCGCCTGCGCGTCCTCCGGAATAGGTTCGACGTCCCGTATGAATCAGCCCGTTTAGAAATGTGCCGGTTGCAACGACAACGGCTTGGGCACCGAACCTTCGCCCGTCTTCCAGTAAGACACCCGCGAGCCGTCCGTGATCGAGTATGAAATCGACGGCTTTCCCTTGGCGTAGATGAAGATTCGAGGTGGCTTCGAGCGTTCGCCGCATCTCGGCGCGGTATCTCATGCGATCGGCTTGTGCCCTCGGAGACTGAACGGCCGGGCCGCGCGAACGATTTAGTAATCGAAACTGAATGCCGGTGCGATCGATGACGCGGCCCATGATTCCGCCGAGCGCATCGATCTCGCGAACAAGATGGCCTTTGGCAATTCCACCGATCGCGGGGTTGCAGGACATTTGACCGACGAGATCGAGATTCAACGTGATCAGTCCGGTCTCGGCCCCGAGACGAGCAGCGGCCGACGCGGCCTCGCAACCCGCATGGCCGGCGCCGATCACGATTACATTGAAGACCTCATCAAACGACATAACTACTTCCCGATACAAAACGTCGCGAATATCTCCGACAGTATATCTTCTGTCGTTGTCTCGCCAGTGATCTGGCCCAAAAACTTCAGCGCGTTGTGCAACGGCACCAGTATCAACTCCTCGCTGTGTCGCTCACTCAAAGCTGCCCGAGCGGCTTCGAGTTCGCGCTGAGCGCTGCACAACAGATCGTAGTGGCGAGCGTTTGTTATTAGAAGACTGCCGTCTTCGACACCGTTGCTGTTTACGCTCGAAAGGATCGCAACGCGTAGCGCGTCAAGGCCTTCGCCAGTACGTGCCGATACATTAATCGGTTGAAGCTCTCGAATACAACTACTCGAGATGCTGAAGCTCGGCAAATCACTTTTGTTCATTACGACCAGCCGACGAGTGCTTTCGGTCTGGGCCAACAACTCATGATCCGATGGTCCAAGTTCATCTGCGCCATCGAGCACGACAAGCACAAGATCCGCGTCACTCATCGCTCTGCGCGTACGCTCGATTCCAAGCGTCTCAATACCGTCGGTCGTTTCGCGAAGTCCTGCCGTGTCTGTGAGGATCACCGGAATGCCGTCGAGATCAATCGCCTCGGTCAGCGTGTCGCGCGTGGTACCGGGAATCTCAGTAACGATGGCTCGCTCATGCTCCATTAAACTATTGAAAAGACTGGACTTACCCACATTCGGTCGCCCGGTAATGGTGACTCGGAGGCCCTCCTGAATTAACCGTCCGGCGCTATAACTCCTAGCCAGTCTTTCAACCCCTGTAGCGACGGCCGCCAGCTCGTTGTCGATCTCATTCGCGCGCACGGCGGGAAGATCGTCTTCAACAAACTCGAGCGCCGACTCCAACAAGACAATCACTTCGAGAAGTTTCTCTTTGAATGGACCAAGCGCATTCGACAGTTCACCGTTCAATTGACGAGACGCCTGCTTCACTGCCGCATCAGTCTGCGCAGCGATTAGATCTCGAATCGCCTCTGCCTGGGCCAGGTTGATCTTTCCATTCGACAACGCACGAAGCGTGAACTCGCCTGGACCAGCAAGCATCGCACCCAGCTCGAGAGTCGTATCGATAATACTTCGCACGATGGCAGGTGAACCGTGACAACTGATCTCGACCACGTCCTCTCCAGTGAGAGAATGCGGGGAGTTGAAGCACGTGAGCACCACCTGGTCCAGGATCTCTTTGTCTTTGGGACGGCGCAGACTGACGAGTGTTGCGCGTCTCGCTTCAATTTCTTCGAGATCACACATCTGCTGCGCAATCATGATCGCCGCTGGGCCACTCAGACGAATGACAGCGAGAGCTCCGCGACCTCTGGGTGTGGAAAGTGCGACGATCGTACTCATCATCAACTGCGTGTAATTGTGTACTGCTGGAGGGTTCTTACGAGTCCTTGCGGGCAGAACTCTTTGGGCCGATCTTCAACTTGCGATCTTGTCCTTCACCGATCGACTCAGTATAGAGATCCTCACTATCGGCCAGGGTCAGGTGAATGATTCGTCTTTCGTTGGCACTCATCGGCTCAAAGGTAAACGGCATGCCGGTCTGGCGCACTCTATTTGCGGCCAGATTAGCCATGGCCTGAAGCTCTGCTTCGCGAGTGGCGCGAAACCCATTCACATCGCACACCAGTCGCGCACCTCCGGCAAGACTGCGTCCGAAGACCTGATTAATGAGGTGCTGCAGCGCTTCAAGCAACTCGCCCGTTTGCGCTTGCAGTAACTCAGCGTCATGGCCTTCGATGTCCAGCACCTCACCGGCGATACCCTGCTTCACTCCAACGCGCAATTGGAGACCGGTCATATCGAAGACGTTCTTTAGAAAATCTGCTGCTTGTTGAGAAACTTCTGTCATCGATCACGTCCTTCACTAACCAGTCGCCGGTGCATTTAGCTTTTTCTTTTGTCCCGCTTTTCCCTTTGCCGGCGGCGGCGCCGGGACTTCTTCATCGTCAGACTTAGTCCAACGATTGATCAAGAACTGTTGCGTGAACCCGACAATATTACCAACGAGCCAGTACAAAACTAAACCCGACGGAGCAGTCCATAAAACATAAAGCATGACAAGCGGCATACCGATCGCCATCATCTTTCGCTGCAAAGGGTCTGCTGAAGGAGCGGGCGTCACCAGTTGCAGGATAACCATCGTGCCCGTCATCAGGATCGGTAGTATGTGAATGAGATACGGCTCAGCGGCGGAGAGATCGGGTATCCACAGAAAACTTGCCTGACGGAAATCCAGCGAGATTGTGATCGCTCGATACAGCGCGAACAAAAAAGGCATCTGGATCAGCAGCGGCAAACAACCGCCCAGCGGATTGCCTTCTTTCATCAGTCGCAGCTGGTCCATCTGCAATTCTTTCATACGGGGATCGTTTTGCTTCATCCCCTTCATCTTCTCTTGCAATTCTTTCATCTTCGGCGCGAGCTTCTGCGCCTTCTTCATTGCTTTCGAAGAGCGCCACTTCAGCGGAAAGAAAAGAGAGTAGATGACAATCGTGAAGAGAATGATCGCGACACCATAACTACCCGTGATCTTGAACAGATAAGTGATCGCACGAAGAATCGGGACAGCCAGCGGACGTGAAACCCAGCCGAGAAAACCGTAATCGATCAATCCCTCGAGATCGATTGGTTGTTGCCTTTGGACCAAACCACCGATGTCTTTACTGGCTCCAGTGAGCAGGTCGTGATCCTTTGGACCGGCGTAGATCACAATACGAGATCCGTCTGTCGGAACGGGCATCAGCGCCGTGGTTAAGAATCTCTTTTCCGGACTGCCTCCGTTTGGTTTGTACTCGTAGGCGACCGTTCGATATTCGAGACCCTCGGTTGGCTTGTAGGGCACAGCCACCATTCCGAAATACGTATCGGCGACTCCGGCCCAGTCAACTGGCCCATTTAGTACGAGTTTATCTGGACTGCTGCTGTTCCCGTTGATGCCGGCAGGCGGATGGCGTTCCAATTTTCCGTTGACATAAGCGACTGCTTCGGGCTCGACTGAATAGAACGTATGAAACGGCACGCCTTGATCGCCTATGCTGGGACCAATCACCAGCTTGACCTGCGGTATCGATTCATCGCCACGCTTTACGAGTAACGAAAGATCCGTTTCATAAAAATTGGCGTCAAAGACGATCTTCTTTCGCACCTGAACTCGGTTCGAGTCTTCAAACACAAACGTGAGTTCTTTCTTCTCATCTCTTGCGAGATTTACGTCGACGTCGCCGGTTTCCTGAACTCCCTCAACTCTGTACGTTGATGAACTGAGCGCTGCGTCCAAGGCAGCGTCGCCGGTTTGCAACTGAAAAGGAACGAGGCGTGGCTGCCGTTTCAATCCTTCTTCAGAGATTAGTTGTAGAGGGACCTCTTCCTTCTTGGGCTTGGCTACGGAGAAAATGGGGACGTTAGTAAGCTTATTGCTCTTTATGATCCAACTGACCGGCTCCGCTCCGAGCGTGTCGAACTTCGCTTCATACAGCGGTGTCTTAACAGTGATTATTCGCTTAGGCGCGGCCGTCACATTTGCAACCGGAGCTGACGCCGGGGCCGCTGGTTGAGTATTCGCATTCGCGGTTTGCGCAGGCGCTGAACTTGCGGAAGGTGAAGGCGTGGCTCCGGCTTGTTGATTCGGCGGCGGCGCAACCGGATAAAAATAACTCCACAAGAACAGGATCGCCGAGGAGAGCACTAACGCCAGTAAAAGTCTTTTTTGTTGCATCGTGTAGTAGAGGTATCAACCTCCGGTATAACAATCCCCCGCTCACTTCACAGGATCGTATCCACCTGGATGGAACGGATGACAACGAAGCAGTCGACGTATTGCCATGCCGCTTCCGCGCAGAGCGCCGTAGCGGGAGATTGCGTCAACAGCGTATTCCGAACATGTGGGAATAAATCTGCACGAAGGGGGTAGAAGCGGTGAAATCGCCAACTTATAAAACTTGAGTAATGAGATCAGAACGCTCTTCACAGCTAGCGCTTTTCAACAGTTTCGCGCGTTTCCAACCTTCCAACCTTTTCGATGATTCCCTTCAACTCCTGGCGCGGCGCATCAAGCTTTTGACTCAGAACCGCTGCTTTCGCATTCAGGACCCAATCGTATTTCCGTGTCATCTCCCCCAACAGCGTTTCATTTGAGCGAAACGATTCTCGCAGCAAACGCTTCGCGCGATTACGTTGCACTGCCTTGCCGAGGGCTTTCTTTGAAGCCGTCACTCCGAGGCGATGATTCAGTTCCTGATTTTCAATAACAAACGCGGAGATGAATACGCCTTCATACCGCTTGCCGTTCCGATAGACGTGCTGGAATTCTCCACTATCCCGCAAATACTTCCGCATGCATCACAGAAGTACCCATCTCAGTAATGAGCAGGCGTCAACCGCTTTCGTCCTTTGGCGCGACGTCTTTTCAAAACCAGGCGTCCGTTTTTGCTGGCCATGCGAGCCCGGAAGCCGTGAGTCTTGGCGCGCCGGCGGTTGTTGGGTTGGAATGTGCGCTTCGACATAGAAATGAGTTCTCCTTAAAAACGAAAACGCTAAGACTAACACGGATCTAACGGATCCGCCAAACCGGAGTTACACGGATAAAACGAGAACTTTCCTAACCAAAAATGTAATCCGTGGGCTCTATCCGTCTAATCCGCGTTCAACAATGACGTGTACCAGAACCTTACTTATCTCTGTTCAAAACTCAGATTGGACAAAGGGCGATCAGAGGGAGTTGTTTTATTCGCCTCTCGCCCTTGATCACTCCGAAACTTCTATGTTAGTCTCCGCTCGCTTCGAAAGTCACCGTCCCTGTAAACAATTGATAAACAAGGGCTTTAAAGCAATACTTTAACACGGCGGGTTTTTTCCACTAGCTGTGGAAAACGTTGTGGAAAACTCTCCGGCGTTGGCTTTTTGGTGTTTCGAATAAGGAATAGCGGGTAGGATGCGGTTAGAGTTCTGCGCAAGAATCGCTTAGCTGCGGCGTACGGTTCTATTACGCGATCTTTAGTCAAATTGACGGCCTTCCCTCGGCAAGGTTTTTCGATGAGCGCTTCTGTAGAGACGACGAATGTTTGGGGCAAAATCCTTCACTCGCTTAAAGGCAGACTAAATCAACAAACGCTCGATACCTGGTTTAGCCCGATCCAATTCGAGAGCCTGGACAGCTCGCAGCACGTGATTCGTTTGCGTGCGCCGAACCAGGTAATCAAAGACACGGTCGTCACTAACTACGGTAAGGTGCTGGCCGAGTCGTTGAATGAACTTCGGCTGTCGGGTTACTCCGTCGGTTGGGTGGTTGGAAAGGTAAGCGACTGGGTTCCCGAGAATCTCACGTTGCCGGTTGTCAACGCTGACGCGGTTACACACGAAGAACTAACGAACTCTAGTTCTACGCCCGCTTCGGTTACTGAAATCTCGCCGGCGACATCCGAACCGTCACTCAGTTCAAAATACACTTACGACAGCTTCGTTGTGGGCTCCTGCAATCAGTTTGCACACGCAGCGTCACTCGCGGTCGCTGAGGCGCCGGGACGCACTTATAACCCCCTCTATCTCTACGGAGGTGTCGGGCTCGGCAAGACTCACCTGATGCATGCATGCGGACATGCCATCAAATCTCGCAATCAACATCTCAAACTCTGCTACATCTCTTCCGAGCGTTTCATGAACGATCTGATCAACGCGATTCGTTACGATAAGACGCAGAGTTTTCGTGAGAAGTATCGTTCGGTCGATGTGCTACTGATTGACGACGTTCAATTCATGGCGGGCAAAGAGCGCACCCAGGAAGAGTTTTTCCACACCTTCAACGCGCTATACGATCAGCAGAAACAGATCGTGATCAGTTCTGATTGTCCTCCTCGTGAGATACCGACACTCGAGGAACGTCTTCATTCGCGATTCGAATGGGGTTTGATTGCCGATATTGAGCCGCCTGACCTGGAAACGAAGATCGCGATCGTCAAACGAAAAGGTGATCAGATGCGAGTAACGATTCCCGACGATGTTGCGATGTTTATTGCGGGTCGAGTGAAAAGCAACATTCGTGAGCTAGAAGGCTCGCTGGTTCGTTTGATCGCAATTGCTTCTCTTCGTGGAGAACCTATTTCGAAATCGCTGGCCCAGGACGCGATCAGAAACATCGCTAAAGAAGAAGAGTCAGGCGTCATCACAATTCAGCAGATTCAAAAGGCAGTTGCACAAACTTACAAGCTGACAAACGAAGAGTTGCTTTCGAAAAACAATGCACGGCAAATCTCACATCCTCGCCAGGTGGCAATGTATCTCTGCAAGCACCTGACAAAACATAGCTACCCAGAGATCGGTCGTGCGTTTGGCGGCAAGCATCACACCACTGTGATGCATTCGGTGGAAAAGATTGAGACTCTTGTCACAACCGATGAAACTCTACAGAGACTCATCAGTGAACTCTCGGAATCGCTTCAAAAATAGAAATACGCGCCAACATTTGGCTCCTACGGAGCCACCTTTTTATTTATGTATGTAGCTATAAACATTAGGTCCCTCCGGGACCGATATTTTGTTTTTAGGGCTCCTACGGAGCCACGCTTTATTTATGTATGTAGCTATAAACATTAGGTCCCTCCGGGACCGATATTTTGTTTCGCTATTTTGGCCGCAGCGCGGCCAGATGTTTATAGCACTTGAAACGCCACATCTGCGCTCCAGCGGAGCGCTATGTAATGCGAGTTTTTCACAGTCCCACTAAGAACGTTTTGTGGAAATATGTTAATGTTCACGTCTTCTAAAATTTTCCGAAACTGCAACTGGAGCTTTGAACAGGCATCCACAGGGCAGGCGGCGTCTTAAGTACTTTGATTTAGTGGGATTAGGTCTTTATTCACATATTCACAGGCACCTACTACTACTACTGAAAATAAATAATGGATACTAATTCTGAAGTAGAAGAATAGCGCGGGCGGTTTGTGGATTGTTTGAAGGAGTGAATGGCAATGCAATTTGTTGTGAGTAAGCAGAACCTGCAAAAAGAACTTGGCTTCGTGCAAGGTGTCGTCGAAAAGAAAAATACGATACCGGTGCTTTCAAACATACTCATCGAGTCTGTGGGCGAGAGCACGATCAGAATCACTGGCACGGATCTCGACGTAACGATTCGTTGCGACATGGATGCCGAAGAGATCACGACGCCGGGATCGATGTGTGTTCAGGCGCGAAAACTTTTCGAAATCGCACGTTTGCTTCCGGATGCGCCCGTTAGTTTCAAAAAGGAAGACAACGAATGGGTAACGGTGAAATGCGATCGCGCGCGATTCAAAATGGTGGGCGTTGCGCGAGATGCTTTTCCGGAAGTTCCATCGTTCAAATCTGCTCCGACGAAGCTTGCCGCCAGCGTTATCAAGACCTTTATCGACCGGACGATCTTTGCCATCACGCAGGAAGAATCACGTTATACCCTCTCCGGTGCCAAGTTTGTTTTAGACGACTCAGGCGCACGGATGGTCACCACTGACGGTCATCGCCTCGCCTATGTTGAAAAGAAAAACATCGACACAAACGGCGCCAAACAAGCCATCGATACTTTGATTCCGCGAAAAACTCTGGCCGAGCTCACCAAACTAACCGCCGGTTTTGATGGAGATATCAGTATGGGAATGGATGAAAATCACATCTATTTCCAGGTTGGACTAAGACTGTTGATTTCGCGCATGCTCTATGGACAGTTTCCAAATTATGAAATGGTCATGCCGAAGAACAACGACAAATCAGTCGAGTTCAATAGCAGTTTGCTGAACCATGCAATCAGGCGCGTTGCTTTGATGGCCGATGAAAGATCGCACGCGATTCGATTTCATCTCGAGCCGAATCAATTGGTGATCAGTTCTCAAAACGCAGAAGAAGGTGAAGCCAACGAAACCATCCAAACTGACTACGCCGGCGAAGAAACCGATATCGGTTTCAATGCTCAGTATCTGCAGGAGTTTCTAAACGTAATCGGCGATGCAAAGATTGCGTTTGAGTTTAAAGATGGAAATTCACAGGCTCAACTTAAGCCTGCGGAAAATGGCGACTATGAATACAAGTACGTCGTAATGCCGATGCGTATCTGAATTCTCAGGCAAACTGGTTCCCTGGTTCACAGGATTTTCAGGATTCGATTCCTGGAAGTCCTGTAGTTTTTTATTGACACGGTCCAATCGTTAACAGATACTTCGCCCCTCGAAAATCTCTACTATCTTGTTTTGATCTACGGAGGACTTAATGGCAGATCCGAAAACTAGAGCGGTTCAGCTCAATACGGAAGGTCTTTTCAGACTCCTGGGCGGCAGTTCCGCTGAGCGGCAGCGATTCTGGGAGATCTTTAAAGGCATCACAACGCCGGTAGAATTGAGACTCCTCAATTCGCAGCTCGACCAGTTGGCGGCTTCAGTTAAGGCTATCGAAACGCAAACCAAGGCTTTGAAGGCGACGGCGCAATCGATCGCGAAGCGAGGCTAGCGAATAGATGGGCCAACCTGCAGTCAGATCTTTCAATTATGTCGCATCTCGCCAGGGGCCCTAACCTATACGTTATTGGTTTGGGCCCTGAAGGTGCGCTCTCATCGGTTTTAAGAAAAGCTTTCGACACAGTTCTTTTCTTCCCCGACAAAACCTTACCTCCTGAGAAACCGGATATTGCGGTCGGTATTTATGCCGGCAGCACTGAAGGCTTGCAGTCGTTTTTAAAGTGGGCGCACGAAGCTGAAATCCCTGCGTTGAGTGTCGAAATCCGAAACGACGCAGGCGTCATTGGTCCGCTAACGCTGCCTGCCAGGCCGGGGTGTGGGTGGTGCGCGTTTGAACGATTAACCGCTGCCTCAGCGACACAGGAAGCTGCTCAGTCACCCACCTCGTCACCAGACGAAATATCGAGAGGCATCGGGCCATTCCTCGTTCGTGAGATAAACGCAATTATTAATGATCCTCAACGCACACAACTGTTGGACCATGCGCTCTTCGTTGATCTAGAAACTCTTGATGAATCGCTTCACAAGATTATTCCCCTCGCACGTTGTGCCGTATGCGGAGGCGCTGCAGCCTTTCCTGCGCTAGCTCAAGAACAGTTACGACTGTCTCCCGAAGATTCTCCCGAAGTAGTGTTGGGATCACTTGCAGGTTGGGTTGATTCTCGAACAGGCGTTATCAGCGATCTGTTTATCGAACCTCCGGAGATCGACCTGCCAATCATCGCGACTGCCGCGCCGCCACACATAATTGAAAAAGACGGTTCCTTGCGGCGTTTGCCTCTTGGTTGGGGCAAAGGTCTAACAATTTCAGGAGCAGTACTCTCAGCGGTTGGTGAAGCAATCGAGAGATATTCGGCTTCAATCGTTGATGCGGAAAGGATCGTCTGGAAACGTCCTCAGGACCTCAATGGAGAATTCCTGGACCCACGACTGTGTGGCTTATACAGCGACGAGCAGTATGGGCGTCATGGTTTTCCTTTCGTTCGGTTTGATGCTGAGATTGAACATCCTTGGGTGCAAGGCATTTGGGTGTCTAATGGCCAACCGGTTTGGATACCGGCAGTTTTTGTCTTCTTGACGGTCGAATTGCGACAGGAGCAATCCATTTGTCAGGGAACTTCAAACGGTCTGGCTGCTTCAACTGACAAAGATGATGCTTCGCTAAGAGCGATATTGGAACTGGTCGAACGGGACGCCTTTATGGCGGCGTGGCTCACGGGACGATCCGCACAACGCATCTTAATTGATGACACATTAGATCCACTCTTGCACGACGTGCTTAAAGGCCTTGAGGGGTTGGGAGCAAACGTAGAGATCTATACACTGCCGACAAGTGCGATCGGTACAACGGTCCTCTGCCTCGCATTCGGTGATGGTGAGAATTATCCGGGAGTTACTTTTGGATTGGGCTGTGATCTTGAACCACGAGTAGCCTTGAAACAAGCAGTACTTGAACTGGGTCAAACTGGTCCATACCTGCGACGCATGATGCGGTCAAGAGTTTTGACGACACCGCCAGATCCGGCTGTGGTGAGAGAGATGCTCGATCATGCGGCTTACTACTTTCCACGAGAACGAGCATCTGCATTCGATCGACTGCGAAGTAATAAATCGTCAGTACCTTTGGGCGATCTAAAAGCGAATCGCTCATTACAAGATTGTGTTTCCTCCTTGAACGAAGCCGGCGTGCGTGTGGCTTTAATTGACGTCACTTCTGCCGACGTTGCAACAGGACCATTTCGCATCATGCGAACTGTGAGTCCTGATCTACAGCCGATCTGGTACGGCTACGGTTTAGAACGCACTCCTGTAGAACGCATCCGCAAAATGAAAGTCGCCGCTGACGTTCCTCCAATCAATCCGATCTGGTAGCCACAGATCTCACGGATAAAAAACGGATTCACTCTTCTGGTATCCGTTAGTGATCCGTGTCATCCGTGGCCCTGTGTTAGTATCGCTTGATGCTGCTCGCTGCAATTGAAGCGACTAACTTTCGAAATCTGAGTGGGAGAATCGAGTGGGGCCCGCGGCTGAATATCATTTACGGAAACAACGGCCAGGGTAAAACGAATTGGCTGGAGGCCATCTATCTCTTAGCCAGGACCAAGTCGTTTCGCACGCAGCGTCTTCAGGAAGCAATCAGATTTGGCGAAGAGCTCGCAATCGTCAGAGGCAAAGTTACAACCGGCTCAGCACTCGAACGAGATTTACAAGTCAGTCTTCACGACAACTCAAAGACGATCTTCGTCAACTCCAAACGAGAAACTCTCGCAAGGTATCTAACCCAACTTCAAGTCTTCTCATTCACCGCCGCAGATCTCGACGTCGTTCGCGGCCTGCCTGAAGCTCGCCGGCGCTTTCTCGATCGCGGTATTTCATCTCTGAAACCTGCATACCTGAGAACGATTGCCGACTACAACAAAGTCATCAAACAAAAAAATCGCGTACTGCAACTCGCCAATGAGAACGAGCTTGGTCCAGACAAAGTGGAAGATCTGCTGGCGCCGTGGAACGAACAACTGGTTCGCCTGGGTGTGCTGATTCACAACGCACGTGAAGAATATGTGGCCGGATTGAACACCACACTCGAGCGGCAATTGTTTGAACGTCGGGAAGTTACCACGCGCTATGTTTCGTCACTGGAGAGCAAGGGCGACCTTAGTGATTACGAGTCATTGCTGCGCTCGAGAATTGCGTTGCGAATGGCCGCGGAAGTCGCTGCGGGTCACTCCCTTGTCGGCCCGCATCGAGACGATTTGGAGATTCATTTGGACGGCCGGGAAATCCGCATTTACGGAAGCTCCGGGCAGCAGCGTAGCGCATTGTTATTATTAGACTTAGCGGCGATTTCGTTGTATAATTCAGGCTCGAATGACCATCCGGTTTTCCTCATTGACGATGTCGACGCGGAGCTGGATGAGCGAAGGATAAGTCACCTTCTTGAATACCTTGAAAATCGCACACAAACCTTCATTACAACCTCAAAACGGAGCCACGTTGAAAAATTCTTTCCCCGGGCCAGTGTGTACGAAATCGAGGACGGGATGGTGCGCAGCGGTAACGTCGAATCTTCATTCGCGATGGGCGATCGAAGTATTTGATAAGTGGATAGGAGAAGCTATTGGTAACAGCAGAAACTAAAGCAACACAGAAGAAGACTATGGCTTACGACTCATCATCGATCACAATCCTGGAAGGACGCGACGCAGTACGAAAACGTCCGGCCATGTATATCGGATCGACTGGAGAGATAGGCCTTCATCATATCGTTTACGAAGTTGTTGATAATTCTATTGACGAAGCGCTGGCAGGTTATTGCGATACGGTTGAAGTCACGATTCATCTCGATAATTCGATCACGGTCATCGATAACGGGCGCGGGATCCCGGTCGACGAAATCAAAAAGGAAAAACGATCTGCGGCTGAGGTGGTGATGACCAAGCTTCACGCCGGAGGGAAGTTTGATTCAAACGCTTACAAGGTTTCAGGCGGTCTACACGGCGTCGGAGTTTCCTGTGTGAACTTCCTTTCCGAGATGTTGCATCTCGAAATTTGGCGCGATGGAAAGACCTACGAGCAGGAGTACGCGCGCGGAATTCCCGTTGCGCCGCTGAAGCAAACCGGCAAGACGCGCAAGCGCGGAACAAAGATTACCTTTAGGCCGGACGGGCAAATCTTCACGGAGACGTCGTTCAGCTTCGACAAGCTTTCCGAGCGTCTTCGAGAAAAGGCGTTTCTCAACAAAGGCATTCGCATCACGATCAAAGACGAGCGTGAAGAGCCTGAGCGCTCGCACGAGTTTTACTACAAAGGCGGCATCGCAGAGTTCGTCAAGCACCTGAACAAGAACAAGTCGACGTTGCACGACAAGCCGATCTATTTCGAGCGGGAAGGCGACAACCTCTCGCTCGAAGTCGCGATCCAGTACAACGACGGCTACGACGAGAAGGTCTATTCGTTTGCGAACAATATCAACACCGTCGACGGCGGCACGCACCTGTCGGGATTCCGTTCTGCGTTCACCAGGACGATTAATGCTTATGCGCAGTCGTCCGGCCTGGCGAAGAACTTCAAAGGCTCTTTGACGGGCGATGACGTACGCGAAGGCCTCGTGGCGGTGATCTCCGTGAAGCTGCCGCAGCCACAGTTTGAAGGACAGACAAAGGGAAAACTCAACTCAGACGTCAAAGGCGCCGTTGAGTCGTTCCTGAATGATCGGCTTACGGAGTTTTTTGAGCAGAATCCACCCGTAGCGCGAAAGATTGTCGGGAAAGCCCTGGACGCCGCGCGGGCGCGCGAAGCAGCGCGCAAAGCTCGTGAAATCGTCCGCAAAGGCGCATTGGGCTCGACTATGCTGCCGGGCAAACTGGCTGACTGTCAGGAACGCGATCCGGCTCTGTCGGAAATCTACATCGTTGAGGGTGATTCCGCCGGTGGTTCTGCCAAACAGGGGCGCGATCGGAGGAACCAAGCGATTCTTCCGCTCAAAGGAAAGATTCTGAACGTCGAGAAAGCGCGCTTCGACAAGATGCTGGGTCACAGCGAGATCAAATCGCTAATCACAGCGTTGGGTACCGGTATCGGGAAAGATGATTTTGATATTACTAAGCTCCGCTACCACAAAATCATCCTGATGACTGATGCCGATGTGGACGGTTCGCACATCCGGACCCTCTTGCTGACCTTCTTCTACCGGCAGATGCCGGCACTGGTCGAGCGCGGGCACGTCTATATTGCTCAGCCGCCATTGTTCAAGGTAAAACGCGGTAAGAAAGAAGAGTACATTAAAGACGAGGGTTCGATGATTCGGTATCTAATGCGTATGGCTACGGGCGACATGTCCGTCAAAGCTGCGGGTGCCGCCCAGCCGATTGAAGGTAAAGAGCTCGCGAAATCGCTTGAAAAAATGGTTGATTTTAAACGTTACTGTGAGCGAGCGACGAGGCGCCTGGGTGGAGACCCGCAATTGCTTAGCATCTTGCTCGAGTCGCTGGGCGGTCGCAAAGGCATCCTCCGCAAAGAGGGTTTGACGCTCCGCAAGGTCTTCCAGGACGAAGAATTGATGGCCAAGATCGAAGGGGCGTTGGATAAGGCCGGATATCACAGGACTGAATTAACCCAGGACGAAGAACATGGACTCTGGGAAATTGAGACTGTATCCAATACCGGCGTGAACCTCGTCATCGACTGGAACTTCGCGAGCTACGTCGAGTTTCAGAAGGCGGTCGAACTATTTAAGTCCCTCGAAGAAGATCTCGCGGCGCCGTTTATCTCGGGGGAAAACGGAACCAGCGAAGAGGTTCCGACGCGTGAAGCGTTGCTCGAGAAGGTGCTGACGGCAGCCAAGAAGGATCTCACGATCCAGCGTTATAAGGGTCTCGGCGAGATGAACCCGGAACAGCTATGGGAAACAACCATGAATCCCGATAAACGTACGTTGTTGGAGGTGCGGATCGATGACATGGTGGAAACCGACCAGATCTTCACCGTCTTGATGGGTGACGCAGTCGAGCCGCGACGAAAGTTCATCGAAGACAACGCGCTCGACGTGAGAAATCTCGACGTCTAACTCATCTTGTTAATCCTGTGAATCATGTAAATCCTGTCTCAATGTAAACAGGATTAACAAGATTGCAGGATAAACAAGATTACTCCCGAAATCTTTCCACTTTAAACCGCCACAGCCGGATTCGTTCGTCTCGACCGATTCCGGCTTTTCGCGTCGCGATCTCCACTTGCTGCTCGGCGTTGTCGATTCCCTCGATATCCGGCAGTAGCAATCCTCTCCGCGAGCCACTCTCATCTTCGACGATCACGCCAAAAACCGTTGGGTCCAAATCTTTCATCTCCGTCGGCTCGGCAGGAAAAAGCACATCCACTGAATAACGCAGATTTGCTAGCTCTTCTGTCTTAACAGGATCGAAGCGCGGATCGTTCATCGCTGCACTGATCGCATTGGCAACAATTTCTTCGGCGAGCGTATCTTTCGCGGGTTCGATTGTTCCGATGCAACCACGTAACTCACCATCAAGAGTTTTGAGACAAACAAAGCATGGGGCCGGTGATGACAAGAGACTCTCAGTCGATTCTGGCGGCGCAAGAATATTCCCCGAGCGAATGAATGATTCGACCGCACTGCGCGCGAGAGCGGGAAGTGCACCATCACCTGAACGTTCAGCCTGGTTAGTGAGTTGGGCCACCAGATAACCCACACCAAACGGCGCTTCGTAACTCAACACCTCACACGATAGCGGCAAATTCGAGCACGCCCCAATTGCAACCAGCATCGAGCGATAGCCACACTCGCCGGCAAGTTTACGTAAGTTGTAGTCAATCTCGACGATTCGCTGTGGAAGATTGGAACGCAGGGCGTCTACAACCTGATCGTCAAAAACGTGTGCATCGGGATTGTAGCCGGCCGGTGCGCGTGGTTTGAGCCGGTGACTTAGATCGCCGCTCGCAATGAAAGCAACGCGACGACCGACTTCGTCGACGGCCTTTCTGATGCACGATCCGAAACGTAAGTGATCATCATTCGATAAAAAGCTGTAGCCAAGTGTCACGACACGACCGCGAAAGCCATTTTGTTGTAGAAAGTAAAGCGGAACGGCAGTGCCGTGATCGAGATCGTGATCACGCAGCACGGTGACTTCATAGTCTTGCGACGCCGCAGTTTTTTTGATCGCGCTTAGCATCTCTTCATCTACAGGTGTGGTGAAGGATATTTCCGGCGCGCTAAAGTTTGAGAAATCAGCGGTGACTTCCGGTCCTTCGTAAGCGACAAACGAGTCGACTTCCAACGGCGCGTGCGGTGATATGAGGATGACCGTCTCGGCGCCGCTCTCGATGACTCGTTTAGTGAGCTCCGCCATCGCCTCAATCGAATCAACAACACTCGCGATCGATTCGCGTCCGACCTCTGGCACCATGATTGGCGGATGCGGTGCAATGCCGGAAAAGACCAGGCAACTGGGCTGAGTCATCGTGTGCCTTTCGTGATTTGGAGGGAACGGCTGGTATTCTAACGCTGACAGAGTTTCACGCAAAGACGCAAAGACGCAGGTTTCATCCTTTTGGCGTAATTCCGCGTCTTTGCTCCTTTGCGTGAAACTCTTATGATGCCATCGATGTGTTCGAATCAATATGATCTGTTGATTGTTGGTGCAGGACCTGCTGGTTCGTTCGCAGCGGAATTGCTCGCAAAGAGCGGCGTGCGGGTCGCGCTCTTTGACGGGCGCCCGGAAGGTGAACCGAAGGCCTGTGGTGGAGGTGTCACTGCCAAAGCTCTGAAAGCGTGGCCACAGTTGCTCAACGCCGTCGGCCGGACTATCACTGAGCTCGACTTGTACTCGCCATCGAGCAAGCGACTTCACCTCGTGTTGGATGAACCTTTCGCGATCTATTCGCGTGTAGCGTTTGACAATTACCTGCGCGATCGCGCGCGCGATGCCGGTGCGCATGTCATTGCCGAAAAGATCTCCGCCAGAAGATCAACGAGAACCGAGTCCGGCTGGCGGTTAAAAAGTGATACTGGAACCGAGTGGACTGGCTTGTTTCTGGTAGCAGCAGACGGCGCCAACAGCGGCATTGCTAAAAAGCTCGCTGGTCCACTTCAGCCATCGGACATGGAAGTTGCTTTTGGTTATCGCGCGCCTCTGCCGGCAAACAATGTCGCTCCGACCGTGGTCGCTTTTCTCCCTCGTTGGGTTGGTTACGCGTGGGCCTTTCCGCGCCCTGATCACATTTCTTTCGGCATCGCAACCACTCAGGACACTTTCGAGCACGAACCGTTGGACCAACTGCTCTGGCAGTTTATGAGCGGGTACTATCTGCAATGCGAAGGCAGGAAAGTAAACTTCTGGGGCCACACCGGAGATCGAGCACAGATCGAGGAGCATTTACGGCGAGTTGCTGAACGTTACGCGGCGCGCATTCCCGGATTGAGTGCGAAGACGTGGGACAGCAGAACAGTTTGCGGCGACGACTGGGCTTTGCTTGGCGATGCGGCAGGCTTTGCTGATCCTGTGACGGGTGAAGGCATTTATTATGCTTTGCGCTCCGCGGAACTATTTGCTGAAGCCTATGTGAGTTCTGCGCCGGTTTCATATGAAAAGAGTTGGCGCAAAGATTTTGGCGCCGAGTTACGTCGCGCCGCGCAGATGCGCCGTCGCTTTTACGGCAACTTCTGGGGCGCGCCTTTCACTGAGCGCATGATCGACTTTGCGCGCGGGCATCGTGGCGTGAAGCGAGTCTTAGGAGATCTGGTTGCGGGCGAACAAGGCTACGTCGATTTGAAGAAGAAGCTCGTCAAAAGCGCGCTCCGTCCTGTCTGAGTATGTCTCTTCACTCCACTAAGAAATTGATTTGTGCATGGCTGGTTGCATTGTCGTGCGCGTCGCTCGCGTTCAGTCAGACGAGAGTACGTCAACCCAAAGAAGTGATCGAAGCTTATCGTGTGTGCAACCAGTTTCAGACGCTAATGGCGGAGAACCTCGACTTCGACCGCGCGTTTGAAGCGACCTTCACGAGAAACGCTGCACGCCGGCGTGAAATCGCGATCACCGAAGGTGAATTCGATGGCGACAAATTAGCCCACGTCGATACCGCTACGTTGGTGGATGCGTTTAAGAGTCGCATGCAGCTCTTGTTTTTGATGATGCCCCTGTTTAGTCCTAACACCCCAGAGGAAGAGGCGACATTCTTTCCACCGAACTTCAAAACGAAGTTGAATCGCCAACCGCCGGAAGCGGCGAATGAGTTTGTTTCGTATGCGCTGCAACTTAGACGCGATGTCGAAGATTTCGGCTTGCATCTCAATCAGCTCGCGCAGCGCTACCCAAACGTTGCCGAGCGCATTCGCGAGTTCAAACGCGATCTGGGAAAGAAGATTGAGCTACCGGCGCACACGGTCAAGCCATTGACTGCGTACAGTCGAGGACGAGTTCTTGAGCTAAAGGATGAGTATTATCAAATCGGCAATTTCGCGGTGATTCGTGAAGGTCGGGAGATGAGGATCATTGGAATTCGTTTCTTCACCCGTCTCTTTTAAAGCATTGGACAGGATTAACAAGATGTTGCAGGATTAGCAGGATTTATCTTGTCCATCCTGTAACATCTTGCAAATCCTGTCTCTATGGCGCGAGACGCGTGATGGACCATCCATCGGCGTCACGCACGTAGAGAATCCGATCGTGAAGGCGACCTACGCGGCTCTTCCAAAATTCAATTCGCTCAGGTTTCAATCGATAACCACCCCAAAACTCAGGACAATCAATCTCACGATCACAATACAAAGCTTCCAGTTCCTGAGCTCGTTGCTCGAGAGCCTCGCGGCCCGATATCACTTCGCTTTGTGCTGATGCCCACGCCCCAATCTGACTCTCGCGCGGGCGAGTCCGAAAGTAATCACGCGACTCCTGCGCCGAAGTCCTAATCACAGCGCCCTCCACGCGCACCTGCCGATCGAGTCGAGACCAATAAAACACCAGCGCTGCATATGGGTTTGCGTCCAACTGCGCGGCCTTCGCACTGTTATAGTTAGTGAAGAAAACAAAACCGTCCTCGTCCACTTGCTTAAGCAATACCATGCGTGCCGAAGGCTTCCCGTCCGGCGTTGCAGTTGCGAGTGTCATCGCTTCGGGAAGCGGAAGTTGCGCGGCGATGGCGTCGTTGAGCCACTCCTGAAACTGCTTGATTGGATCGCGATTGATTGTCTTTTCGTCCAGACCTGCAATGTTGTCGGAAATAGTGGTCATTTCTGATCTTCGTTAGCGTTGTACGACGCCAGCTTCTCGCGCAACTCAAATGGAATCGGAACGGTTTCAAACGTCTCCTGATTAACTGCCGCAAGAACAAAATGCGCAGTCGCCACGAGCTCTTCGCTACCCTTGCGGCGCACTTCGAAATTCAGCTTCATCGACTTCGTCCCAAATCGTCCTACATAAACGCTTACTTCCAGCAGATCATCGAGCCGTGCAATGCGATGGAAATCACATTCGAGATGGACACGCGGCAGCCAGATCTTCATCTCGTCAAAAAACACTCCGTAGTGCAACCCGACAGAGCGAAACAACTCCGTCTCGGCATACTCGAAGAAGTGGATGTAAGCGCCGTAAAAGATAATGCGCGCCGCATCGACATCACCCCAGCGCACGCGCTCTTCGATAGTAAATTTTTTGTAAGCCGGCATTAGATTAGCTGGACGACTCACTCAGGAAATCCAGCAACGCTTCATTAAACTTTTCCGTGCGTTCGAGATTGGAAACATGTCCCGCATTTTCCAGCACCACCAGACGCGAACCCGCTACGCCCTCGTGCATCTTCTCACTGTCTCCGACTGGCGTGATAGCGTCTTCGGCGCCGACGAGAATCAGCGTGGGTACAGTGATCTTTGACAACAACGACGTTTGATCGTCACGTTCCGCCATTCCCCGTAGCGCTGCGGCTGCTCCTTCCGGCTTAGTCTTCAACATCATGTCGCGAACGCGCTTCACGATTTCGGGCCGCTTGCTCACGGTTTCCGGCGTGAGCAGCTTAGGCAGCATCGCATCAGCAATACCAGCCATGCCTTCAGCAAGAGCCTTTTCAGCTTGCTGCGCACGGTTTTGTTTTGCTTCTTCCGTGTCAGCTTGCGCACGCGTATCAGCGAGAATTAAAGCCCGCACTCGCGAAGCAAACTGTTTATAAAACGCGAACGCTACATAGCCACCCATTGAAAGCGAACCGATCGTGACGCGCGGTATTTCGAGATGGTCCAGCAACGCCGCTACATCCTGAGCCATGCGATTCATTGTAGACGGTCCATCCGACGAATTGCTTTCGCCAAAACCGCGCAGGTCAGGTGCGATCACTCGATACGATCCGCTTAGTGCAGCGATTTGTTCATTCCACAAAGAACGGTTGAACGGATAACCGTGAATCAACACAACGGGACGCCCGGCGCCGGCATCGGTGTAAGCCATCTGAATATCGTTAATCTGGACTGTTGTCATCTAAAAATCTCGCTTTGCTGCGCGTGCGACCACCGAAATCAGCTCAGTCAATTCCACAGGTTTGGCCAGATATATCTGGTACCCAGCTGACAACGCTCGTTCGCGATCCTCTTCTTTCGCGTAAGCGGTGATGGCCACCGCCGGGATATTGTCTGACGCGCTGTTTTCGAGCAAACGTACTTTCTCGATCAAACCGTACCCGTCTTCGTCAGGCATCGCAATGTCCGACACTAGCACGTCCGGCCGCTTCCGCGTGATCGCCTGAATTGCCTCAACCGCCGAAGAGACAGCCGTCACATTAGCCTGACGCCTCGTCAGCGCCGTGGTCATTAGTGTCAGTGTATCCGAATCGTCGTCAACCAGCAGGACGTTGACACCCGATAATAACTGCTGAGACTGTGCCAGTTTATGCTGGTTCTGATCGAGAGCACCTTTTGTGCCCACGCTTGCTTCGAGCAGTGGAAGTCTGATTGTAAAAGTAGCCCCGTGATTTTCTCCTTTACTCTCTGCGCGAATCGTACCGCCGTGTATCTCGACGAGGTGACGCGCAATGGCGAGTCCCAGTCCGAGACCACCATGCTGTCGAGTCGTCGTGCTATCAGCCTGACGAAAGCGATCGAACACGTACGGCAAAAACTCTTTGCTGATTCCCTGGCCCGTATCCGAAACACTTACATCAACTGCTCCGCCACCCCGCGATACCTTTACGCAAACACGCCCGCCGCTGTTCGTAAACTTCACCGCATTCGATATCAGATTCCAAACTACCTGTTGCAATCGGTTTGCATCGCCTAAGATCTTCGCCGGCGCTGAGTCGAAGTATGTTTCGACCTTAATTCCCTTCGCGTCAGCAGTCGGGCGCACAACGTTGATGGCATTCTCGACCACGGGCACGACTTCCAACGGATGAAGATCGAGATAAAGATTGCCGGTAATGATGCGCGACACATCGAGAATGTCGTCGACAATCTGCGCCTGCGCCTTTGCGTTGCGCCAGATAGTTTCAACTGCCTGTTGCATCGTTGAACTGTCGAGCGTGCCGCCCTCGAGCAATCTGGACCAGCCGAGTATCGCTGTCAGCGGAGTGCGCAGCTCGTGTGAAACGGTGGCGAGAAACTCGTCCTTTAAACGGTTCGACTCTTCCGCAGCTTCGCGCGCAGTGCGTTCGAGCTTGAGCAACCGTACATTCTCAATCGCAACGGCAGTGAGGTTTGCGGCCATGCTCATCGCAGTGGCGTGTTCCGCGTGGTAAACATTTTTATCGTAACTCTGCACCTCGATAGTGCCGATGATTCTGCCCATCACCGCCATCGGCACGGCAATCGAAGAATCGGGACGCTTTCCGTTGTCAGGACCGACAACGACGCCAGGATTTGCTTGCGTCGCGCGCATGTAGTCGTTGGTTATGACCACTTCACCCGTGCGCACGGCGCGACTGTTCGGACCGGTTGTGGTGACCGCCATCGGCGGTAATTCAGATACGTCGAGCTCACTACCATCCGCCCAACCGTAACAAGCGGTGCGAACGTCACGAATCGGATCGTAGAGTGAAACAAAGAAGCCGTTACACGGAACTGAGACGTTGGTGAACTCACGCAGCGCGCGGTAGATCGCATTCAGTTCCCTTGCCGTACCGAATGCCTGGGCCAACGCCTTGATTCTTTCGAGCAAGCGCTCATATTCAAGGAGTGCCCGTTCATTAGCAACAAGCAAGGCCTCGGCAGTTTCGCGCAGTGCTTCTTCAGCACGTTCCTGCTCTTTGAGCGTTTTTCTAATCGTCGTTGCTGAGTTTTGGACTTCCTCGGCAGCGCGTTCAGCACGCGAGCGAGCGCGGGTCTCGGCACGAGTAGCAGCAGCGAAAAGCAAACTCAGCAGCGCACCCGCAATCAACGTGAACCGGAGAAGAAATCTACCGGAGCGCTGCTCAAAAGAAGGTTTAGTAGCGTAAGCAATTGTCCACGTGCGACCAGCCACGTCCAGCTCTTTCGTCTCAGAAAATGCCGGTTCTTCCGCACCTTCGTTCGTCGTTGCGCTGAGCAAATTCCCAGGCGTTATCTCCGTGCCATCGTAAACCTGAAAACTGACGTTTTGCGATGTGACCGGCGCGAGAAAGTCGCCTGCGCGAAACGGACTGTAAACAAAACCGACGAGCGCATTGCGCCGTTCTTCGACAGTTGAGACCGGCGCACCCTTGCGATAGACCGGCACATAGATCAGAAAGCCGGACTGCTTGTCAGCATCTGAAACATCTTTTTCCTGGACCAGTTGCACGCGTCCTGAAGCCGTTGGATTTCCTGAATCGCGCGCATCTTCCATCGCTTGTCGCCGAACCGGCTCTGTTCCCATGTCAAAGCCGACTGCCAGTTGGTTACGAGTTGTTGCGGGCTGAAGATAGATGATTGCGCTGTAATCGCTGCGCGGAGGCTTATCGGGCCAGACCCTGAAATCGCTCACGCCCTGGCGTTTCATCTCCGCGATCACACTCGCTTTCTCAACTGCGGTAAACCGTCGTGAGAAACCCACTCCCTGAATACCCGGGTAGTTCTTGTCTACCTCGATCTGTTGGACGAATCGCTCAAATTCGCGCGCCTCAACCGAATCACTGGCGGCAAACAGACCAGTGCCTGAGCGCAACAAGGTGATCGACGTCGCGACTCTAAGACGGACCCGGTCCTCAATCTGCTGGACCATTCGATCGAAATTGATTTTGTCCTGTTCGAGTGTGAGTTTTGAGAAGTAGTAATAGACGATGAGAGTGAAGCAGAGGCCGAGAAGCAGGATCAGATAGGGCAAGAGAACGCGATTGCCGCGTGATAACGGATTACCTGATCCCTGTGATCGACTTGAGTCGCGCATTAATCGGTTTTCGGCCACGGATTCTGTGGCGATTTACCTGACGCGTCGGGTACGGCGGCGGAGGAAATCTATCAGTACAAACTGCGATAGATTTCCCGGGTTGGCGAAGTAAGCTTTGCCATTCGTCATGGCACTCATCTGCTTCACAAAATCGACAAGATAATAGTCGCTCGCCAGCATGAACGTATTGATCATGATTCCGGCTTTTCGACAGGCCTGAACTTCCTTGAAAGTTTCAGACATGACCAAAGGATCGCCGCCCATCGAATTTTTATAAAGGCGACGTGTCGGGCTTTTATCGGTTTTTTTAACTCCAGCGCCCAGGGAAGTCTGTACGAAACAAGCCGTTGGCTTTCCGTCAGTCACCATCACGATCTGCTTCATCTCCTTGCGTTGTGCCTGGAGCAGCCGGCGCGCGAGACGGAGACCTTCGGCGGTGTTCGTATGATATGGGCCAACCTGCGTGGTGGCGAGTTTAGCGAGTGGCAACTCTTCCGCCGCATCATGAAACAGGACCACCTTGAGTGAATCGCCGGGATACTGTGTGCGAATCAAGTGCGACATCGCGAGCGCAACTTTCTTCGCAGGGGTAAATCGATCCTCACCGTACAGAATCATCGAGTGAGAACAGTCGAGCATCACCACCGTTGCGCACGACGACTGGTAGTCGCACTGATGAACGTACAGGTCACGATACTCGAGATTGAGCGGAACTTTCAGTCCTTCGCGTTGAATCGCGGAGAGCAACGTGGTGTTGACGTCGAGGTTGATCGTGTCGCCGAACTCGTAACGTTTACTTGCGGCAGCCGCTTCGACGCCGGTCGAGAGATAAACGGTGTCGTGACGCCCGGCGGCGCTCTTGCCAAAACTGCCAAGCAGATTCCGAAGCGTTTTGTAACCGAGAAAATCGAGCCCCTTTTCCGTGACTTCGAAACGAACGTCGCGGGGCAGCGGCTCCGGAAACATTTCGCCCTGTCGAGGAGATCCACGACGTTGCTCTGCTCGTTGTGGTGGTTCTTCGTGAAGCGTCAGATAGCCTTCTTCAACCAGTCGCTCGATCAACTGATTCAACAATTCCTCGAGCAGCGAACCGTGAAACTTGCCTTCGTTCTGAGCGAGCATTTCACGGATCTGGTTCTCATTTACAAGGCCCTGGTCCATGAGCGCCTGGAGCAACGCGCGGCGTAAAGCGTCGAGTGAAGTGTCGGTAGTCTTTCGTTGGCGGGTCCAGTAATAGTCGTCGTCATAACCGGAATCGAGCAGGGCATCGGACATGCTGTCCATCAACTCACCGAGATTGATCCCGAAGACATCGAACCCCTGGAATTTTGAATACCTAAACTTCATGAATGCGTGTAAATCTGCTTTAAGAATCCGTAAAATCCGTGGCTAACTATACTTCCCGGTTTCAGTCAGATCATCGTAAATCATGCCGCGTCGATCTTTCTTCGCTTTCGTTACAGCAGCATAGCTACCTTCTTCATTACGACTGATCTTGTTTTCCGCGTACAGACCTTCAAGCACCAGCTCACATGCGGAGACCAGCCTTCCGGTATCCGATCGGTGGAAATCAAACGGAATCATCGCGGTCTCCAACAACTCCGGAACAGCATCGATCAGGTTTATGCATTCCGACGCCGCGGCAGTGTCGGCGAGCAGGAGTTTGTTTCCTTCGTCAAACCATTGCACAGTTCTGGAAAAATCGATACCGACAAAATAGCCTTCAAAAATCTCACCAGCCGCACGTTTGATAAGATCGCGCGCGATCCGATTGGCGCCGAGCTGTTCGCCTTCGTACTCCAGCTCCATCTTGCCCGTCATCGACGGGATTGCCGCGTAGATGTCAGAGATACGAGGCACAACGAATTCCTCACCCGTCAACAGCGCCCGCCGCTCCGCATTTGAAACCGCCGATTCCATCACCGTGATCGGCATTCGTTGTGACACGCCGGAATGCTTGTCGACGTGATTGTCGTCGCGTGCTTCAAATGCAATCTGCTCGACCACTTCACGAATGAACTCCGGAACCAGCAGTTGATCGCGACTATCGAAACGATCAGTCCAGGCTTCCTGTCGCGTGATTTCAATTGCTGACGGAAGTTCCTTGGGATAGTGCGTCATGATCTCGGTGCCGATACGATCCTTTAGAGGCGTGATGATCTTACCGCGTGCGGTGTAGTCTTCCGGGTTGGCAGAGAACATGAGCATCACGTCGAGCTGGAGACGCACCGGGTATCCCTTAATCTGCACGTCGCCTTCCTGCATGATATTGAAGAGCGCGACCTGAATCTTTCCGGCGAGATCGGGCAATTCATTGATGGCGAAGATGCCGCGATTCGCGCGTGGCAGCAGGCCGTAGTGAATCGTCAATTCATCACTCAGCAGGTGACCGCCTTTCGCTGCTTTGATCGGATCGACGTCGCCGATGATGTCGGCCACAGTCACGTCAGGCGTCGCCAGCTTCTCAACAAAGCGCGCGTCGCGACCGATCCATTCGATCGGAGTCAGATCGCCGCTTTGCTCTACTACTTGGCGTCCGTAAGCCGAGATCGGCCGGAACGGATCATCGTTGACTTCAGACCCGGCAATGATCGGAATGCGTTCGTCCAGCAGATCGGTCAGCAGACGAATGATCCGGCTCTTTGCCTGTCCTCGAAGACCGAGCAGGATTATGTTGTGCCGCGACAAGATCGCATTGATCAGTTGCGGAATCACGGTGTCCTGGTAACCGACAATGCCGGGAAACAACTTCTCGCCTGTGCGTAGTTTTCGAATTAGGTTGAGGCGCAGTTCGTCTTTGACGGAGAGGGGTTGATACCTGGCCGCCCTGAGTTCGCGAAGGGTTCTTGGGTAATCCATATATTTTGGTCGGGGAGAGATTCTAACTCTGGTTTATGGAATCTGTGTAATCTGCGTCCACTAAGCCGTCGTCGCGGAGTTTTTCGAGATGGGCTAGCACCGCGCGTTCCGCCATCGCGTAGGCTTTTGGTGAAACATCAGTGTAGACGCGTGCGACGATGTCTTTAGGTGTTGTAGCCCCCGCGCGCACGGCTTCGAGAATGTTTCGCTCGCGCTCGAGACGATGCGAGATGTATTCGTCGATCTTTTGATATGTAGTTGCGACGGCTGGTCCATGACCGCCGAGGAGAACGGTGAGATTTGGTAACGAGCGCATCCGTTCAAGCGAGTGGAGATAGTCGCGCATGTTTCCCTGCGGCGGATCGATCAACACGGAACCGACGCCGACGATGTTATCGCCCGTCAGCAGCACGCCGCGATCGGCATCGTGAAAGCAAAGGTGGCCGAGGGCATGGCCGGGTGTGTGCAGTGCACGCAGCGTGATCCGAGGTTCGCCTTCGAGGGTGATGAGATCGTTGTCCTCGATTAGACGATCGACGTGAATATCGTTCAGCGCTTCGGCAGTTTTTGCGTGCGCAGAGACGGGAACTTTGCCGCCCAGATGTTCTTTGAGCGCATTGACTCCACCGACGTGATCCGGGTGCAAATGCGTAATAATTATCTCGCGCACTTGCCTGCCTTCGCTGATCATATCGTCGAGACATGAAGCAAGCGCTTGTTGCTCATCCTCCCAGGGTGATCCTGGATCGAAGATCAGCATCTCTTTGGAGTTGTGAACGATGTAGCAACAGGTGTGAGTTGCAGGCGGCCTCGTGGGAGTACGAACCGGAAAACAAATGTAGTTTGGTCGAAACGTGATCCGGCGACAAATTTCACCATGAGCATGTGGAATTGATAAGAAGCGCTCGACGAGATCCGGAGCGACGCCCGCGCCGAGAGTTCTCAACGCATGCAACGTTGGGGGCACGGCTACAACCTGATCTTGTAACCAGCGATCGTAAGCTTCTCGCGCCGGCAGCCATTCACCGCTCGCCAGTTCACCTTCAATCACATTTGGTTCCTGCTTCGGCGGACATTTGACGAGAAAGAACCACGTGTCGAAACGTCTGGCGTTGAAGGGTGGCGTCACCCAACGGCCGACGTAAGTGAAGTCGTCGGCGTCGAGATACAACTCGTAGTGTTTCAGGAGGGCGGGCCACGACATCCGCTGCGATTCAAGATCGTCGAGCAGTGAAACTCGCTGACCTTTCGTGAGTGCTTCGCCTCCGTGAACGACAAGCACGCCCAACTCTTCGAACAACTCACGGGCCGCGCCGCTGATCATCGTCGCGATTTGCGGATTCGGTGCGTTTCGGACATCGACTTCTGCGTCTTCGGCGTCGATTTGTCCGCCGGGAAAAGCGTGAAAACCGCCCAAAAACGCGAGTTTATCGCTGCGCTTAATCCAGTAAACTTCCGGATTTGCGGGATCTGTGTCTTGCCGTAAAAGGACTATTGCGGCGGCGTCTTTTGGATCAGACATAGGTCCAATAGGTCCCAATCAGGACCTATATTTCTTTGCTTTCATGACCAGCGGAATCGTTCACCGTCGCCCGGACCCCAGGGTACGCCACGCATGTGATAGCCACCCTCTTCCCAGTAGCCGGCCTCATCGTGTTCGAGGAAGCGCACGCCTTTAACCCACTTTGCCGATTTCCACGCGTAGAGCTGGGGAATGATCAAACGCACAGGGCCGCCGTGTTCAGGTGGGATCGGTTGGCCGTCGTGAGACCAGGCAAACAGCGAATCTTCGTTGAGGAAGTATTCGATAGGAACGTTTGTGGTCCAACCGTAATCGTAAGCCAAGGCCAACACAAACTTCGCTTCCGGTTTCACACCTGCGAGTCGCGCGATCTCTCTGGTTGAAACACCACCCCAAACGTTGTCGAGCCGCGACCAGCGTGTCACGCAATGAAAGTCAGCGTATACGCGCAGAGGCGGCAGTTGCATGAACTCATCCAGCGACCACGTGAGCTGATTCTCGACAAGGCCTGAGACTTCAAACGTCCATGTTGAGAGATCGATATCGGGTGTTCCGTGAGCGTCGAGCACGGGCCACTTCTTCGTGCGTGATTGTCCGGGCGGGATTCGTTTCTCTCGCCGCGTGTCGGGACTGATGATGATCTCGGGATCTTCGATCTCTTCCGGTTTACGCGGATCGGTTGTTTGGTACTTCGGGTCTTGGAATAGATTGTCGAGAAAACTCATGAGTACTTAATCCTGAAAAACGGTCTCACGCAAAGTCGCCAAGGAGCAAAGTTTAAACTTCTTTGCGGACTCTGCGTCTCTGCGTGAAACCCTTACGCAGATTTCTTTCCTTTTCGTTCCGCCAGGGCGATCAACTCTTCCGGCATCCATTTGCCGATGCCCTTCGCGACCGCATCGTCAATACCGACACTTCGATCGTGCCAATCGTCACGACTTCCTTCAGGACCGCGCTGACGTTCGTAGTTTTCCGTTTGTTCAAAACTCAGAATTATGCCGGCTACAACTTCGTTCCAGTCCTGGAGTTGAATTCCGCGTCTGACGATCGGAAGGCCGGCGGTCCAATCTTCTTCCGGCGCACGTTCGTCCTGCTCGGGAATAGTCAAATTATAAAGCGGCGGAAATGGTCCACCCGAAAAGACTTTGACCAGTTGCTCGCTGAGCTGTTTTAACGACCAGTCAGGATGCTCCTGTCGCAACGATTGCGCCCGCCGGAAAATGTCCGAGACTGTTGGTTGCTGCTGAACCATTTCTACACCTTCTTAGTCTGTTTTGAATTGAATACCTTACACGGATGTAAGCGCGGGAACAAATGGCGTCTCTTTGGAGTGCGGCGGCCTGGCGCCGCTTTGTTATCGATAACGCTTGATCAAGGCCAAAGCGGCGCCAGGCCGCCGCACTCCAAAAAGGTACCTATTGCACGGCAGGCTTAAACCACCGAAGACTGAGGACTATTACCAACAAACAGGTGGTGATCGCGGCGGAGATCAAGCAGTACTGGCAAAACTGGCGGATGACGAATGCCTGCAGATAGAACAACCACACACTCACGAAAAACATCGCGATGACAAGCGGTATTAACAGCTTTCCAGCAATGCGATACTCAAACACAGCGAGAATGGCGAGACTAAAAACTGTGAAGTACGCAGCAGCTCCAATTGCCGCCAACGGAATTCCCGCCACCACCGCATACTGACTGCTGAGAACCTCCGAGCAACCGGAAAGAATCGTGCAGCGGACTGTTTGCCCTGTGACGTGCTCAATCGTGAGGTAAAGCGCGTCGGCGAGTCCGAGTAATGAAAGCAATGCCGTGAGGATATAGATCTTTTTCATTTTGGGGCATTTCGAAGCTCATTCTGAATCACGACCCGGAGTTTATCCGCCGGAAGATTTTCGAATGAGACTTCGCGCCCATTTATGAAAACTGTCGGTGTCCCCTTCACGCCGAGCGAGCGACCGCGCTTTCCATCCTGCGTGATCCGGTTCGCCACCAGATCGCCCTGGACGTCGCGTTTGAAACGTTCGACGTCGATACCGATCTGTTTCGCGTATCCTTCGAAAATCGGTCGAACATCAAACTCTTTTTTCCAGTTGTTCTGGTTATCGTAGATCAGATGGTGCATCTCCCAGAATTTGCCTTGCAGCCCCGCGGCTTCAGCGGCTGATGCGGCAGCTAGTGCGTGCTGGTGCGTTGGAACAAGCGGGAACTCGCGAAAAGTGACCTGCAACTTATCGCCAAACTCTTGCTCCATCTGTTTGAGTATCGGATGAAACATTGCACAGGGCGGACACTCGAAATCGCCAAACTCTTCCAACTTCACAGGTGCATTTGCAGGTCCATGCACATGCGCCGGCTCAGCTCCGGGAACGCCGGTCAAAACAGGCTGTTGCGATTGCGCCGGTGAAGCCTGCGAACCTGCTGGCGATGCTGCCGGCTGATTTGCCGCAGGATTCTGCGAAGCCGGTATCGAGCGCGTCAGGTACCAGGCACTGGTCAGTACGACACCGAGAACAACAAGAATAATGATGAAGGGTAGTATTCGTTTCATAAGTTTAACCGGAAGAGTTTAAACTGCGGCTGCGACAGTGGCCGCCAGGGAGCGGAAAATATCGCGACCATCACTCGATCCGAGAAGATCTTCACACGCACGTTCGGGATGCGGCATTAATCCGAGTACATTCCGTTCGCGGCTACAAATTCCCGCGATATTGTCACGCGAGCCGTTCGGATTTGCGGCGTCCGTGATATTTCCATCTGGTGCGCAATAACGAAATACGATCCGATCTTCGCTCTGAAGTTCTGCGAGTGTGTTGTCATCGCAGATGTAGTTGCCTTCGGCATGTGCGATCGGAATGCGGAGCACCGTCCCAGTCTTCATTTCGTTAGTATAAGGACTGTCCGAAGTCTCCACCCGGACATGTATATGCTCGCAAATGAAATGCAGATCACGATTGCGGATTAAAGCACCGGGAAGGAGTCCGGCTTCACAGAGAATCTGGAAACCATTGCATATTCCAAGCACAAATCGCCCACTCTCAGCAAATTTTTTGACCGAATTCATCACCGGGGAAAAACGAGCGAGAGCGCCGGCGCGAAGATAATCACCGTAAGAGAAACCGCCGGGAAGGATCACTGCGTCGTAGGTTGAAAGATCGGTTTCGCGATGCCAGATGAAATCTACCGGCTGTCCCACGTGTTTGGAGATCACGTGATAGGCATCGTGGTCGCAGTTAGATCCCGGAAAAACAATAACGCCGAATTTCACGCTTCTATCTCCACGCGGTAATCTTCGATTATCGGGTTGGACAGGACTTCGCGCGCCATCTTCTCGACCGACTCGAGTGCGCGTTGTTGATCCAGACTTCCATCAAGCGAAATCTCGAAGTATTTCCCCTGCCGGACGTCGGAAATTCCGGAGAAACCGAGCAGTTCTACGGAATGTTGGATTGCTTTGCCCTGCGGGTCGAGCACCCCGGACTTCAAGTTTACATAAACTTTGGCTTTCATCAGTTACCTGCCGCGCGGGATCAACAAAGCATTGCTTCAGAAGCACTTGTTGGATAATATCTCCGGCTCGTGGACCTGTCGCGCCCGGATCGAACCCTTTCTTACAGGAGAAACTTATAATGCAAAACCCTCCGCCCGTTCAAACCGCCCCAGCTAAATCCAGTACGGGACTCGATGAAAATGTTGCCGCATTGCTGTCATACATTTTCGGCTGGCTCTCAGGTTTGATTTTCTTCCTGATTGAAAAAGATAGCCGACTGGTCCGTTTCCACGCGATGCAATCGCTGCTGCTTAATATTGTGGCCGCCATTATTGCCGTCGTGATCTGGGTTGTGACTGTCGTAATGTGGCTAATTGCCACTCAGATTGCCGGTGTTATCAACTTGCTGGTATCCCTGGTGGCGACGTTGGTTTGGGTAGTGTTCGGCATCGCCATTCTGATTGCAGTGATCATGTGCTTGATCAAGGCTTATCAAAGCCAGTACTTCAAGCTGCCAGTTATCGGAAACTTCGCCGAGAAGTTTTCGCAGAAATAGAACCTAAAGAATTCCTACTCTTCGATAGATCGCGTCGATGTTTCGCAGGTAATGATCCAGCGAAAAGACGCGATCTATTTCGTCTGCGGATAGTTGCGACTTGATGTCGTTGTCGGCTTTCACGAGTTCTCGAAAATCTCGATCCTCGTCCCACACTCTCATCGCATTACGTTGGACATAGTCGTACGCCGTTTCGCGTGACAGGCCCTTGTTCGTCAGTGCGAGCAGGAGTTGACCACTGAAGATCAGACCTTTGGTGGCATTGAGATTCTCCAGCATGCGTTCCGGATAGACCACCAGACCGTCGATTAGTCCAATCGCTTTTTGCAGGATGTAGTCGAGCGCAGTGCTCGAGTCAGGCAGCACGACGCGCTCCGCCGACGAGTGTGAGATGTCGCGCTCATGCCAGAGGGCGACGTTCTCAAGTCCGACAATGCTGTTGGCGCGAATCACTCTCGCGATGCCGCAGATGCGTTCCGAGATTATCGGATTGCGCTTGTGAGGCATCGCGCTCGAACCTTTTTGACCTTTAGTAAATCGTTCCTGCGCCTCGCGCACTTCGGTGCGCTGCCAGTGACGAACGTTGAGTGCAAACTTTTCCAATGACGACGCGATGATCGCGAGTTTTGTTAAGTATTCCGCGTAGATGTCGCGTTGAATCACCTGGGTGGACACGGGCGCCGGCTTCAATCCGAGACGCGCGCAAACCTGTTCTTCAACTGCCGGGTCGAGGTGTGCAAACGCGCCGACAGCACCACTGATTTTTCCCACTGCAACTGCTTCGCGCACTCGCGAGAGTCGCTCGCGATTGCGACGCATCTCGTCGAACCAGAGAGCGAAAGTTAAACCGAAAGAGGTCGGTTCCGCGTGGATACCGTGCGTGCGTCCGACTTGCGGTGTGTTCTTAAACTCCAGCGCACGACGCTTCAGCGTCTCGATCAGCGTGTCGACTTTTTTGAGCAGGATGTCGGCGGAGTCACGCAGTAACAGCGCGTTCGCGGTATCGACGACATCGGAAGACGTCAGGCCGTAGTGAACAAACCGACTCGCTTCACCGATCGACTCCGCGAGGTTGGTCGTAAACGCGATGACGTCGTGATTCGTCGTCTTTTCAATCTCATTAATACGCTCAACTGAAAACTTCGCGCGCGTTTTGATTTGTTCCAACGCGTCGTGCGGAATCGTCCCCATCTCAGCGTGGACCTCACACACAGCAATTTCCACGTCGAGCCATTTCTGAAACTTGTTCTGCTCCGACCAGAGCGCGCCCATCTCGGGCAATGTGTAACGATCGATCATCTCATTTAAGCGATGTTGAATTTACAAAGTAACGAGCCAGTAACCAACGACCATTTTCTTCGATCAACGTGAAATTCTCCATGCCGTCGCCACGTTCGAAGTTTGTTTCATAACTCAGGAGGAAGACGTGACCTTTCAGCGGCCCACTTGAATTCTGTTGCTCGGTGGCGGTGTGAAGGGAGCGCGATGTCACTTTCCCAAGCTTTGTTTGGAGCGTTTTGAACACCTGGTTTGATTGATCGAGCGTGACGTCCCTTCGCCAAAGCTCTGACGCCTCGTTATAGATCTTCTCGTAGCGTTCATAAGCAATGTCATCGCCCACCCTTGCGATTACTTCCTGCACTTCAGAAGGAACACGTCCTCGCCCGGCGTCTTCCCGACAGGCAGCCACTGATAGCACGGATAAAAGAACGATTAGGAGGATAAGAGGATAGCGCGTCTCGCTCATACCTCGATCCAGGGGGTTGGTTCCTTGGGATAGGAGAGACTGACCTCGGTGAAACCGACAAACAGCGGTGCTCGTTCCTGCAGTGCGACCTCGGCGTTGATCTTGGCGAGATAGGGATTGTTTGCGCGTTGCGAAAGATGAGCAAGGACGAGGTATTTCGCACATCCGTCAAAACCACGTCGAATCCAGTCAGCGAGATCCTCGTTTGAAAGGTGACCGAGTCGCGAGAGGATGCGCTGCTTCAACTCCCACGGATAATTGTCGCAGGCCTTGAGCATGTCGCGGCTGTGATTCGACTCGATAACGATCGCCGCGCAACCACGCAGACATTCACTAACGAGCGTTGTGATATGACCGAAGTCCATCACGGTGGCAATCTTCACGCCCTGGTGAGTTGCAGTGAAACCAAAGTTGTCGACAGCATCGTGTGGAATCGTGAACGGATGAAAATCGATCTCGCCGATGCGAAAATCTTTGCTCGACTCAATTTCTTCAACTCGATCGCGCAAGGCTTTGGCCCGGCGGCGCGGCTCATCGTTAGTGACGTTCTCTCTTTCACTTATGTACGCGTCAAGCGTTTTCCCGGAAATATACACAGGACAATCGACCGAACTGAGCAGAACACGCAAGCCGCCGGCGTGATCGCCGTGTTCATGCGTGACAAGCACCGCGTCGAGTCGTTGCGCATCTTCGCCGACCATTGCGAGACGGCGAGTAATCTCTTTTGCACTCAAGCCTGCGTCGACAAGAACGCGCGTGTCACCGGCAACGATCAACACCGCGTTACCAGTCGAACCACTGCCAAGAACGGTAACTTTCATTTAAGCCACAAAAAGGCACAAAAAGCACAAGATAGACAATAGACTCGAAGAGCAGACACTATATCAGAGGTTGGAATGTTTTGTGACTTAGATCTCGAGATCAGCACGATCGACTTTAAAGCCGTTGAGATTTCCCAGCACGCCGAGTGCGAGTGTTTCGGATTTAAAGTACGTGCGCGCGATTTCCTGAAGCTCATCAAGAGTTATGTTGCGGATCTTTTCGATTACTTCATCCGGCGAGATGCGACGGCCGTGAATGATCTCCTGCCGCGCAAGTGTGCCGGCACGTGCGCTTGACGACTCGAGTCCGAGAAGGATCGACGAGATGGCCTGATCCTTCGCGATTCGCAGTTCCTCTTCCGTCACGGAGTTCCGCACCGTCTCGCGCAGTTCGGCTAGTGAGAGTTCCAAAACCTGATCGAGATATTCAGGCGACGTTCCCGCGTAAATGTTAAAGACACCAATATCGGAAAACGCACTGCCGGCGGCGCCGACTGAATAGGCAAGGCCTCGTTCTTCACGAACCTTCTGCCACAGACGACTCGAAGTTCCACCACCAATGACTGAAGCCAAGAGGCTCGCGGCGTAACGATCGTTGCTGAGCGCATGTGGCCATGGCGTCGCGAGCACGAGATGCGCTTGTTCGAGTTCGCTTTTCTGTTCGATCAGAATCGGAGCTGCCGGACGCGGTTTGCCATGCTCAAGTGCCTGCGGTCGGACGCCCGCACCGCTTTCACAACCATCAAACGCAGTGCCGACCAGTTCAAGCAAACGCTGGTGATTGACGTTTCCGGCTGCCGCTACGACGAGATTGCTGTACGAAAACTCGCGGGCGTGAAAACCGACAGTGGTTTTGTGATCGAAGGTCGGAACGGTTTCCCTCGTGCCTTCGATTGGACGTCCGAGTGGTTGATTAGGGAAGTACGCTGCGTTGAAGAGTTCTCCGAGGAGTTCGTCAGGGGTATCCTCGACCATCTTCATTTCTTCGAGAATCACCATTTGTTCGCGTTCGAGATCCTCTTGTTCAAAACGCGGGTGCGAAACCAGGTCGGCGAGTAAATTTACGGCCTGCGCAATGGCTGTATCCGCAACCTTTGTGGTGAAACCCGTCATCTCATGGGTCGTATAGGCGTCCAGATTCCCGCCCAGCCGGTCAGTTTCAACGGCAATATCCCTCGCGCTACGGAGTTGGGTGCCTTTGAAGACAGCGTGCTCGATAAAATGACAGATTCCGTTTAATTCGGCAGACTCGTGGCGAGACCCCTTGCGGACCCAGATTCCCGCGGTCACGGACCTGAGACCCGGCATATGTTCTGTCAGGACAACAATCCCGTTAGGGAGTCTGGTAGTTTGAACGTCGTCTATCATTCGATCAGGACCCAAAACGGGGCTTTATTCTACTCCGTAGGCGTAAGAGGGGATTTGGATCCTAGCACGGCCTAAAAGTGGGGGTAAAGGGCGGCAAAATTACCGCGTTTTTGGGCGAATTTGAGGGTAATAACTTGACAGCGGTTTGCGGCGTGGTCGAAAATGAGGGCCTGTTTGGCGGTTCCAGGTAAGTCTCCTCGCCTGAACCAATTCGCCCGTCTTGGCTTCCAAAGGGACTTTGGTCGCGGAGGTCTTCGTATGAGAATAGCGTTTCGTCTTAGTTTGTCTGTCATCGCGCTGGTGTCGTTCATGTCCAGCGACGCACTTGCGGCGGGCTCTAACAAGTCACTCGCTACCATCACAGGAACAGTTCGCGACAACCGTGGGAACCCACTCGCGGGCGCGCTCGTGACGTTGATGCGCGAAGGCGTGAAGACGGCGAAACATACGTCGACTGATAAAAACGGCAACTTCATCGCTAAGGTTCTCCCCGGACGCTATGGAATCAAGGCGGTTGCTTTCGGATTCAGCGAAGTTGTTTTCATTGCTGTAGACGTGAAGGCGCAACAGGAACTGGTTTATCGCTTCAATCTCGAACCAGTCGGTTATGGCAACACGTTGCCTGAACGCAGGAACGATCGCGACGACGTGAAATGGACGTTGCGAAATGCGCAGAACAAGCGCTCGATTTTCCAGGTTCGCGAAGGTGAAGACGCAAGCATTAAGGCTGCCACTGAAGAGCAGACTGCCGAAGCGATGGAAACCGCGCCCGATGCTCCCACCGAAACAACTTCAGAATCTCGATTAAAAACTCATGGTGTTTTGCAAAGCTATTTCGCTAGCAATGCGTATGGCTCCTCCTACGTTGGGCTAAATTTTGCTGTAGCAACACCGGTCTCCGAACACGTCGAATTGATCTTCTCGGGACAAACAGGCACCACTGATGCGCCTCAACGTTTCGAAGCTTCAACACGTTTTCGCATCAACGATCGTCATCGCGTGGGTGTAACTGCTGCCGGAGCACGTTTCGCAACTCCTGTTTGGACAAACAGACTAACCGATCGATCAAATCTACACGGACAACTCTCACTGCGCGCCGTGGACGAGTGGATTGTCCGCGACGGTATCGTGATCGTGATGGGACTCGACTACTCGCGCTTTATCGGCGCTGGTGGCGCGCAGGCCTTCTCGCCGCGCTTCGGGGTTCAGTACGACGCGAACGCACGCACACGCGTGAAAGCCGCATTCGCTTCCGGCGGTGAAGAAGACGGAATCCAGAGCGTTGCAACGTTCGAAGAAGATCAAGTTGTTTTCCGTAGTCAGGCTGAACGTCCAGTCGCGTTCATCGACGGACAGGCAGTGCTCGAACGAAGTCACCGTCTCGAGTTCGGCGTTGAGAGAGTTTTGGACAACAGCTCGAACGTTGAAGCGAGCGCATTCTTCGATACCACCAGCGGGCGCGGCGTCGGTCTTTTGAGTGGACCAGCGACCGCCTTCTCGGGCAAAGCCGGTGATGCTTTTATCGACGTTGCCAATCAGCAGGGATCTTCACGCGGTATACGCGTAGTTTATACGAGACGATTGAATCGTGTTTGGACCGCGTCGGCCGGTTATGCGTTCGGACGTGGACAACAACTGTCGGCAGCCGGTTTTTCGTCTCCTGCCGAACTCTTCGAGAGTGGAATGTTTCAAACCGGCGCTTTGCAGCTAGCAGGCTCCTTCCGCACTGGTACGCAGGTGCGGACGGTGCTGCGATTCTCTCCCGAGGCGACCGTGTTCGCCATCGATCCTTTCGCGGGACAATTGGGAGTTTACGATCCTTCGTTGAGCATTCAGGTCACACAGGACTTACCCAGCTTTGGCTTGCCCGTACGGGCTGAAGCGGTTCTCGATGCGCGTAACTTGTTGGACGCGCAAACAAGCAGTGAAAATGGCGAGATCCTTACCTTCATCGGTAATGGTCGACGGTCTGTTCGTGGTGGAATCTCGGTCAGATTTTAGAGGCGCGAGATAGAGAGCAGTCCGTAAAATTCCCTCTCACCCACAACGGTTCTGCTCCCTTCGCTTCCAAAAGCGGAACTTCCAAAATCTTGGAGACTCCGAAAAGTTGGATAGACCTCATCCGGGATAATTTCAGCAGGTTTTGAATAGAGCCACAGTTTCCCCCGATTAGGACCAGTGAGTTCGCTGTTTTGGACTAATCGGCAAAATTCGGTGGTGGGAACAAACTTTGCTTGAAACAATCGGATCTGCCAATTCATATGAATTGGAGACGTCGTTGAGGTAGCAGTGAAGGGCTCGATAATCACAACCAAGACTTGGTTCCTGCTAATTGGTGCAGCGCTATTGATCAGTGCTGGCTTCCTCAACTTCCGTCAGCGAGTCAACCACGAAACGCCGCCATGGGATGGTGTTGAGTGGGTCGATACAAAAGAGGGTGTCATTGCCAGAAGCGTTGAGCACGGTTCCGCCGCCGAGCGGGCTTGGATCCGGCCGGGCGACAAGTTGATCGGCATCACGCTCGATTACAACGTTAAGCCCGACCAAATCAGCTCCGCTCGCGACGTTCAGATCTATCTCGAACAGGCACGCATCGATGGCCAGATCCATTACCTAACGCAGCGGCCTTCTTACGAAGGCGATAATGCTTACTGGGCTGATCTGGATCACCTCGGCGCCTTTCACAAATGGACGCCGAGAGTTATCTACATCAACCTCATCGGCGTGATTTACCTGTTGGTCGGCTTCTTTGTTCTCTTCAAACAGGGAGGACGCGCGCCGTTCGTTCTTCACTTCGCGACTTTCTGTCTCGCTGCCTTCGTCTTTCTGTTCTACACGGCGGTTGGCAGTTATCGGGATCTCGATCTGGGAATTGCTTTTCTCGACAACGCCGCACTGATTCTTTTCCCGCCGTTGTTCCTGCACTTCTGTGCCCTTTACCCATCGCGGCAACAGCTTTTTGCGACGCGGCGATGGCGAGCAGTGGTGCTATATGTGCCGGCGCTCGTGTTGCTCGCGTTTTCTGTTGTCGTGTTCCTGCGAGATGAAATCGCGAAGGCCATCCCAGTCTTTGCAAGAATACCGGTTTCAGAACAACTGATCGGACTGCTTTACTGGCTGAACATTTTCCATCTCGGTATCGCCCTAGCCACGAGCGCTGCACTGGTGCTGCGAACCTTGTTGAAGGCGAAGAGCCCCACGGTTCGCCAGCAGGTGAAGTGGGTGGTTTGGGGCACGTTGCTGGCCGTCGCTCCATTTTTACTTCTGTACGCCGTTGTCTATCTGTTTGGCGCGCCGACCGATCGCTGGCTGACTGACGTAGCGATTCTGCCGCTCGCAGTGATTCCGTTTGCATTTGGGTATTCGGTGCTGCGCTATCGCCTGATGGACGTCGAACTGGTTGTGCGTCGCGTGTTCGTTTACGCGCTTACGACACTGGCAATCGCATTGCTCATCGGCGTCGTCGTTTATACGGCCGGCTTGTATGCATTCGGCTCAGATCAGTTGTTCTCTTCCGGTGAGATCACATTGCGCGTAGTGGTCGCGGTTCTTGCGATGGCGGCGATCGTGATGGTCGCAGCTCCGGTCAAGAACTTTCTCCAGGAGCAGGTCGATCGATTGTTCTACGGCGAGCGTTACAATCTGCGCAATGGTCTGCTCGATTTTGGTCGGACGATTTCCGCTACTACCGCAATCGAACCGCTGCTTGATTCTCTTGTGAATCGCCTGAAGGAAGTGATGAACGTCGAGCGCATCGCGATCTTTGTCGAATCGCGCAGTGCGCTGACAGGGTACGTGGTGGCACGTTCCGAAGGTTTGCCGGCGCCAATCTCTGTCCCGATGGACTTCCGTGAAATGATCCGCGTGCGCTCGGCTGAGACGGGCGTGGTTCGGGCCGACGATCTCGATCTCGATGCCGAGTCGAATGGCTCTGGCTCAGTGCGACGATCGCTTCATTACTACGTGCCCTGTGTTGTTCGCGGACGGATGGTCGCTGTCATTGGCCTCGGACGATCGGCTGACGGTGGGCTCCTGTCGTCTGAAGACGTCGAGATTCTGCGCACGGTTTCGGGTTACGTTGCCGTCGCAATCGAAAACAGTTTGCTTTACAAGGATCAGCAGGCGCGCGCCAGCGAACTGAAGATGCTGAAGGAGTTCAACGAATCGATCATCGAGTCGATTAACGTTGGTCTGCTTGCCGTTGATCTCGAAGGCCGTGTGACGCGCTTAAACTCGGCGCTCGAACACATGCTTGACCTGCGACGAGACGCGGCTGTCGGTCGTCGTGTTGAAGAACTCTTCTCGGAAGATTTCGCCGATACGCTCAAGCAGGTTCTCGGAAAAGACGGCTGGCTGCTCAAAGAGATCCGCAACATCTATAAACTTCACACTGCAACGCGCGGCAATCGCGCCCTCGTTCTGAATATCGCAATTGCGCCTTTGCAGGATGGACAAGGTCAAACCGGCGCCCTCGTCGTGCTGGAGGATGTCACTGAACGCATCACTCTCGAAGAGCAGTTACAACAGCGCGAGAAACTATCGTCGATCGGTCTGCTCGCCGCCGGTGTCGCTCACGAAGTGAATACACCTTTGACGGGTGTTTCGTCGTACACGCAGATGCTCTTGGGCATGCTGAACGAAAACGATCCGAAGCATGCGTTGCTACAGAAGGTGCGTACGCAGGCTGAGCGAGCGACAAACATCGTCAACAACCTGCTGAATTTTTCACGCACCGGCAGCGCGACTGAGTTTGCCGAGCTCAACGTGGCGCGTGTGCTTGACGACACGTTGCAACTGCTCGAACCACAACTCCGTCGCAGCCAGATCGAGATCGTGCGAAGCTACGATGAAGACGCGCCCGAAGCTTGGGCCAATGCCGGAAAGCTGCAGCAGGTATTTACGAACTTAATTCTCAATGCACGCGATGCGATTCCTGACGGCGGACGAATCATCGTCTCAACGGGCACAGCCGAGGATGGATCTCTCGTTGCCGAGATCGCTGATACGGGTATCGGTATCGCTCCGGAAAATGTTGCCAAGATCTACGATCCGTTTTTCACCACCAAAGGCGTTGGTCAGGGAACCGGATTGGGGCTGGCAGTGTCGTACGGAATTGTCCAGGAACACGCCGGTAGAATTTCCGTCGAAAGCGAGCCGGGTCACGGCACAACCTTCCGCATCACCTTGCCGACCGCGCGCGTCCGCGCTCGCTTACAAGCCGTCGGTGACTAGGTCTTTGCTCCGTAGGAGCAAAATATTTATAGACATAGCACGCCACAATCTTTCGCTCCGTAGGAGCGACATGGCGCTCCTACGGAGCGCTTTTGCTTTCTTACGGTTGAACTATAAACATCCTGCTCCTCCGGAGCAGATACTCACACTTTGTTTTACGTTGTGAAGTCGCTACACTTACGCTTCTTGTGATGAGACCGGAAAAACGAGGTTCCCGAAAAGGATCAGTGCTCGTCGTTGATGACGAGGAAATCATGCGCGAGGTGCTTGAGACGCTCCTCACCGCCGAAGGTTATCGTGTCGATCTCGCGAAGACTGGTGAAGAAGGTCTCGAAGCATACGGGAGACGTGCGTTCGACGTCGTTCTGCTAGACGTTTCAATGCCAGGCATCGGCGGTCTGCGGGCGCTTGAAGAGTTTTTGAAGATGGATCCCGATGCGGTGATCGTAATGATTACGGCTTACGCAACCTTCGATACTGCAATCGCTGCGTGGGAGCGAGGCGCAGTCAGTTGTATCCGAAAGCCGTTTCAGAACGAACAGATCACTGCGACGATCGCAGCGGGCATTAAACGCCGCCGCAAAGAAGAAGAACGACGCACGCTGCGTCGGGCAATGAGCAAGGCAGTCGATCGCGGCGAGATCGTCGGTCGCTCTGACCTGATGCAGGAAGTCTTTCGGCTCGTCGAACAGGTCGCGCCGGCGCGTTCGACTGTTTTGATCACAGGCGAAAGCGGAACCGGTAAGGAGTTGATCGCCAAAGCAATTCACGAGGCCAGCACGCGTGCGGGTCGTCCATTCGTGACGGTCAATAGTTCAAACATTCCATCCGAACTGCTCGAGTCAGAATTGTTTGGTCACACGCGAGGCGCGTTTACCGGCGCCGTTGCCGCAAAGAAGGGCTTGTTCGAAGTTGCCGACGGCGGATCGATCTTTCTCGATGAGATTGGCGACATTCCACCCGAAACGCAGGTGCGACTGTTGCGCGTAATTCAGGAACGTGAATTCACACCGCTCGGAGATACGGCGCCACGACGAGTAGACGTACGCATCATCGCCGCCACAAACATCGATTTAAAAGAAGCCGTTCGTTCCGGCACTTTTCGCGAGGACCTTTACTATCGTCTCGCGGTAGTTCCGATCGAGTTACCGCCATTGCGGGATCGAAACGAAGACATTCTGCCGCTGGCCCAGCATTTCATTCAAAAGTACAACGAAGAAAACGAGCGCAATGTCTCAGAGCAACTGGCCCCGGATGTTCTTGCTCTGTTGGAGGCATATACGTGGCCCGGCAACGTGCGCGAGCTGGAGAACACGATCGAACGGGCGGTTGTGATTGCTCCCGGTGACGAGGTCACGAAGGAATGCTTGCGCACTGAGATCAGCGATCCGAAATCAGTCACGTCCGGACATCACGATGGCGCCAGCAATGCGGCCGTCGGCGATATCGGGCGCGGTATAAACTTTTACGAAGAAGTACGCCGCTTTGAAATCGATCTGATCAGGCGAGCCCTCGAACAAACCGGTGGTCATCAATCACGTGCTGCGCGTCTGCTTGGCATGAACGCCACCACACTCAACTCGAAAATCAAAACATACAATATTAATTTGAGACCTTAGCCCACGATGAAACGTCGCGAACTCGATGGCTGTCCAATCACTGGAGCACTACAGATGCTCGGTGATAAGTGGACGATGCTGGTCGTGCGGGAGTTGTTGGGTGGTCCAAAGCGTACGATGGAGTTGCTGAACAGTCTTTTTCCGATCAGCAGTCGCACTCTCGTGGGACGTCTGCGCGACATGGAAAAGGATCGACTGGTCGAGCGCACAGACTTCGGCGGCAACCCGCCACACATCGAGTACGCTTTAACCCAGCGCGGCATGTTGCTCTTGCCGCTGCTTGAATCCCTGCGCCAACTCGGTCTCGCCCTGAAATGTAACGAATGTGAGGACCGCAAAAAGCGAATCGGAGCCTACTGCGAACCCTGCCCCCTTAACGAAAACCCGATCGAGATCCCAGAACGATCTGTCCGAGTTCCACCGCGCCGCGAAAAAGACGACTCAATCGTTCTTCTTTAAGCCACAAAAGGCACATAAAGCACAAAAGGCACATAAAAGAACGAACAACCTCTTTGTGCTTTATGTGATTTTTGTGCCTTTTGTGGCTTTACTCTGCGTTGGGGATCATATGCCCATCGGCCGTGATGATCGCCTTGTGATCCGGGGTGATGTGTTCACCCTCCATCGTGACCTCTTCACCGCTCGGCATCGCCACCGGCAGATGGTCCAGAAAACGTTCGGCATCGATGGCTGACATGCACCCGGTTCCGGCCGCCGTAACCGCCTGCCGGTAAACTGAATCCTGAACGTCACCACACGCAAAAACTCCAGGAATGTTAGTCGCCGTCGAATGTCCGGAAGTCTTCAGATACCCAATGTCGTCCATATCCAACTGGCCCTTAAACAAATCAGTATTCGGCTTGTGACCAATTGCAACGAACACGCCCGCACATGGAAAGACTCGCTCCTGGTCCGTTTGCAGATTGCGTAGACGAACACCCGTAACACCGTCTTCCGGCGTGCCCAAAATCTCCTGCACAGCCGTATTCCAGATAAACTCGATCTTTTCGTTCTGGAACGCCTTATCCTGCATGATTTTCGACGCCCGCAGCTTGTCGCGGCGATGAACGACGTAAACTTTCGCAGCGTAACGGGTCAGGAACGTCGCTTCTTCCATCGCGGTGTCGCCGCCGCCAACCACAACCAGTGTCCGATTTCGGAATGCCGGCAAAGGCCCGTCGCAGGTTGCGCAAGCCGAAACTCCATTACCGCCAAAACCGTCTGGCACTTTCGCTTCGCCGGGGATGCCAAGCCATTTCGCCGACGCGCCGGAAGCAATAATCAGCGTCTCTGTCGAGATGGTTTTCCCTTCGGTGTAGAGCTGAAACGGACGTTCCGAAAGGTCGACTTCAGTAATCCACGCCTCGAGAAACTCGGTTCCGAACCGTTCGGCCTGCTTGCGAAACTCATGCATCAGTTCGGGTCCCTGGATTCCTTCCGAAAAACCGGGATAGTTCTCGACGTCGGTCGTGATCATCAATTGTCCGCCGGGAGTAGTTTGCTTCGCCGCGTCGGCTGGGGCATCGATCAGCAGCGGTTTCAAGCTCGCGCGTGCGGTGTAAATGGCTGCTGTCAGACCCGCCGGGCCCGATCCAATGATGACGACGTCTCTTTTAATAGTTTCGTTATCCATTAATCGTAGTATAGCCTTTTCGGTTGAGCGTATAGTATAACTACGGTTATTGGGGTAGTCGAACCGTGTGGCTTCTGTTGTATGGAGGCGCTTTAGCCCGGTTCTCCGCAAGATGAGCAGCCCAGGAAGCGGTTCGAAAACGATTCAAACGATTGCCGTAATCGGCGCCGGCACCATGGGTCATGGCATTGCCCAGGTTGCCGCCGCAGCGGGTTTTAAGGTCTTACTCAGCGATGTCGATCGTGAATCGCTTGCTCGAGGAGTTAAGGCGATCGAAGGTAACCTTGCCAAAGGAATCAAACTGGGCAAGTTGACCGAAGACGATCGCGACCGCACCTTGCAGCATATTCATGGCACAACGAACCTGAAAGAGTGTGCGGCATCAGATCTGATCATTGAGGCCGCGCCGGAGAAACTGGATCTCAAAAAAGACATCCTCCGGCAACTCGAATCCGCGTCCGACCACCCTTTCATTTTCGCGAGCAATACGTCGTCGCTGTCAATTACTGAGATAGCCAGTTCTTCGAAACGCCCCGAAGCTGTTATTGGTATGCACTTTTTTAACCCTGTGCATATCATGCGACTGCTTGAGATCGTTGTTGGCGAAAAGACCAGCAAAGAGACGGTCGACGACGTCACGGCTGTAGGACAGAAGCTGCGGAAAGAGCCGATTGTCGTGAAAGACGTGCCCGGCTTTGCTTCGAGTCGTTTGGGAGTGGTGCTTGGGCTCGAAGCGATGAGAATGTTTGAGCAGGGAGTAGCCAGTGCGCAGGATATCGACACTGCGATGGAGCTCGGCTACAACCATCCGATGGGCCCACTGAAGCTAACCGACCTGGTTGGGCTCGACGTGCGGCTGAATATTGCCGAGTATCTTCATCGAGAGCTCGGCTCAGAGGCATTTAAACCACCTGAAGTTTTGCGACGGATGGTGAGTGAAGGGAAGTTGGGAAAGAAAACGGGTCAGGGGTTTTACGATTGGAGCAAAGAAGACGCGCGCCGCGCACAGTCTTCCTAAGCTTCTGTTGCTGAACAATGAGTACTCCCTACAACAACGAAGAGAGACGGTTTGCGTTAAGAATGTCGCTGCGGCTGCCGATCGTGATTTCCGGTCGCGCAGAAGATGGTTCCGCCTGGAGCGAGCCAACCGAAACTGACGATATCTCGACTTCGGGCGCGCTCTTTCATCTGAACCAGAAGGTTACTCGCGGAGAACGTTTGTACATTCGCGCGCACCGGCCGGACGGCACGCCGATCGAGGCGACCGCGTTGGTCGTGCGAGTTGCGCCCGCGATTTACGGAACAGCGCGAGTCGGAGTGCAGATAGCCGAACCCACCGAAAACTGGCTCCGGCTATTCGTGTCATGGGTAGCCGACGAGCAACCAGTGACTACTGATCCCGAAGGTCCTCCCACCGAGTAATTTTTAATCATCAAGAGACACTGGAGTTGTCAATGCCGGAAACTTACGAGACCTTGCTGCTCGAAAAACGCGAGCGCGTCGCAATCATCACCATCAATCGTCCTGATAAAAGAAACGCTCTCAATATTAAAACTCGCGAAGAAGGCGCGGCTTTACTTGAAGAACTTCGCAACGATAGTTCAGTGGGTGTGGTTGTATTCACTGGTGCGGGTGACAAGGCTTTTATCGCCGGAGCAGACATCGCAGAGTTTGCGGGCCGCACGTCAATCACGCAGCGCGACGTGATGATGGGCCGATCGTTGTTCACCGCGATCGATAGTTTTCCAAAGCCTGTGATCGCGATGATCAATGGGTATTGTCTCGGCGGTGGTTGCGAACTCGCGCTCGCGTGCGACATTCGCGTCGCAAGTGAGACGGCGTCGTTTGGTCAACCCGAGATCAATCTCGGCATCATTCCCGGCGGCGGTGGCACGCAACGACTGACGCGCCTCGTTGGTGAAGGAAAAGCTATGGAGATGATCCTCACTGGTGAGATCATCGACGCGCGTACAGCATTTTCAATCGGGCTCGTTAACCACCTCGTACCGGCTGAACAACTCGAAGCGAAGACGATGGAGATCGCAACCCGCATTGCCGATAAGAGCCCAATCGCGCTCCAGCTTGCGAAAGAAGCAGTGAAGCTTGCGTCTCGCTCCAATCTCGACGAAGGCCTACGTCGTGAAGTCGATCTCTTCGCACTCTGTTTCTCTACGGAAGACAAAGACGAAGGCGTCAGCGCTTTCCTGGAGAAACGCAAAGCAGCATTCAAGGGGAAATGAAATCTCTCCTCCTGATCGTCGGGATCTTGATTGCCACTGCCGGTGGCGTTATCACATACCGCGCTTTGTACGTCGAGCCGAAGTCGGCGGTAGTGATCACTGACTCCGGCATTCGCCAAATTCCCGATCAGGCACGCGTGGTTGGTGGAGCACTATTATTCGTAGGTGGTTCGGCCCTCGCCCTCTTCGCCGCCACAAGAAAAATCCGTAAATAATCCGCGTTCATCTGCGGCTAACCTTGCCACAAGGTTTTAAGTTGATCCTCGCTGCCGTTGAATTTATCCCGATCGCAGTTGCCGATACCCGCAACTGAGTGCGGTTGCGGACCGACGGCGCCGTCCGTGTATTGCCACATGGTCCATGTCGTCCAATTGGCAGGTATTACTGCGGTGGGGCCGTATTGTGCTAACCAGAACCAGCACTGAGCGAGTATGGGATCTTTGTTGCTACCAAGCAACTCCTTTATGTAAGAGCCGGAATACAAACCCGGAAATCTGCCGGTAACCTCGTTGACGTGAGTGACAAAGTTCCGGGCGTCTTCCAGCGACATGCTGGTGCCGCTTGGATTTTGTTCGAAGTCGAGAACGAGAAGAGTGTTTTCAAAAGATCCGACGACCTGAAGAAAGTGCTCGGCTTGAGCGACGCCGTCGCCGCCGGTTGCAAAGTGATAAGCGCCCCACAAGAGTCCGGCATTTTGCGCATTCGTTCGATTGGTTTGATACATCGGGTCGAGACCCGTTTGACCTTGCGTGGCTTTGTGAATGACACCAATGATTCCGTCGCCTGCGGCTTGTTGGAGATTTACGTTTCCATTGTGATGTGAGAGGTCAACGACTGCATTGAGTGGATCCGGCATCGGTATTCTCCTTGACTGAGAGTTTTAATTGAGTTCAGGCGCCTCCTTGGAGTGCGGTGACTTGTCACCGCTTTGGTAAGGATACCAAAGCGCCAACAAGTTGGCGCACTCCAGGGAGACGATTAGCTCTTCCATGCTGGCCCAGCACTGAATAGAATCCCGTGTAGGATGGAGTCAAAGTTTCCCAAGGCGACCGTTGAGGCGGCACGAAGCGCGAAGATCATGGGTGTCCGTGCGGGAACTGAACACAAGTATACGGGTGTGTGGGTTGTCGTCGTTGAGGGCAGAGTGTTTGCACGTTCGTGGAGCGACAAGCCGACCGGATGGTTTCGCGCGTTCAAGAAGCAACCGGCTGGAACGATTCAGATCGGAGAGCGCGAAATCCCTGTTCGAGGCAAACTCGTCCGCAGCGCACGTATTCTTGATGCGGTTACGGTGGCGTTCGGCGAGAAGTACAACACGAAGGGATCGCAAAAATGGGTCGAGGGCTTCGCCGAACCCGAGCGCGTTGCCACGACGATTGAGTTCATTCCTGGCTGATTAATCTAATTCTGCTTGAATCCCGCCAACGGAAGTTGGCGGATCTTTCAAGTCCTTTCTAACTGAAAACAATTTGTAAAAATTTGAATCCCGCCCACGGCAGTGGGCGGATTGTTCAGGTCCATACTATTCATTCAAAATTCCTGGCGACAGAAGTTAGTAGCTCGTTCGATAAATAGGTCGGACTTGAACAATCCGCCCACTGCCGTGGGCGGGATTACAAATTTGGTTTTAAGGATCGGTTTGTAGAAAGGACTTGAAGAATCCGCCAACTTCCGTTGGCGGGATTCAGATTTGGCACAATCATTTCTCAGATAGAAAGGACTTGAAGAATCCGCCAACTTCCGTTGGCGGGATTTTTGCAAAGCCAAGTTGCTGATTATAAAGTTGTTGACAGATCAACAACCTGAGAGTAAATTTCGCGCTACAAAATTTTCAATCGTTCACGTGTGACTCCTCGCATGGTCCTCGCGTCGACGACTGTTTCGGACTTCCCCCGTTGGTCCAAGATGCTTTGTGTGCATTTCAGCAAGGTTTTCTCGATGTACCTCAGAGCCTTCGGAATTCTCTAATCGTAAAGCTTGCCAGGGTAAACCGTATTCCACAAAGGATTAGAAAATCCGTTTCGTAAATTAGTCTTCAGTTCATCCGCGACTGATAAAAATTTGAGGAGGATACCATGCCAGAACTTCTCCATCCGGGTGTATACGTTCAGGAAGTGTCGTCCGGTGTCCGACCTATTGAGGGAGTCAGCACTTCTACGGCCGCATTCATCGGCGTAGCCGACAAGGGTCCAATACCCGGCACCGTCCTGCCAACAGGTCGCGCAGCACAACCGGTCATGGTCACGAGTCTCACTGACTACACTCGGCAGTTCGGGGGCTTCCGCCGCGACAGCTTTCTCACCTACGCCGTCCGCTCCTTCTATGAGAATGGTGGCCGGCGACTTTACATCGTTCGCGTAGCTCCAGCTGGAGTTGCTCTTGCACGCGTTTCTATCACCAGTCCGCCCCTGAGTCCGCCTGCCAGTTCACTGCCAATCGTCGCAGCCAATGAAGGCGAATGGGGAAACAGTATCTGGATTGCCACCGAAGACAGTTCCGACGGCAACGCCAATAACTTCAAATTGGCTGTGATGTTCGGCAGGACTGTTCAGGAAGCCCGCGCCAATGTAGTCGAGACGTACGACAACGTGACTTTCCGCAGTGCCGTGGCTACCGATCCGAGCCCGTCGAATTACGTGCGTACACTCGTCAATAGTCGTTCGGAATACATCGCTTTTCCAGTCGGGACAAACGTCACCGCACGTCCCGTCAATTCCGTTCCGACTCAACTCACTGGCGGAAGCGACGGTGTGACGGCGAACGTCAGCCATATTGGTGCGGCGGCAGTGAATAGCACCGTGACAGGCACAGGCCTGCGCGCGCTCGACAAACTCACCGACGTTAACATCGTTGCTATTCCTGGTCGCGGCGATGTTCAGACAGTGAACGCCGGAATGGCCTACTGCAAAAATCAGCGTCCGCTTCAGGATTGCTTTTACGTAGCGGACGTAGGTTTAGTCGCCGACGTAAATTCAGCGCGGCTTGACGGTGCACAACCTGACGACGTGATTCGAGTCAGTGGCTCCGGAAGCGCGCGTGAGTTCGCAGTCTCCGGACAAGCAGGCACGCCTTTGGATAAAGCGGCGGGCGACTATGGCGCGATTTACTATCCGTGGGTACGTGGTGCGGATCCGATTGGCAGCGGTCGAAATCCTCTGATCTTGTTGCCGCCATCAGGATTTGTCGCCGGCATTTATGCGCGTACGGACAACTCGCGCGGTGTCTTCAAAGCTCCGGCAGGAACCGAGGCGGGCGTGTCAGGCGCACTCGCTGTAGCGACTACCGTCAGCGACACCGAACAGGATCAACTCAATCCGGTGATGGTGAACGTCATTCGCACGGTGCCTGGAAGCGGCATTGTCGTTTGGGGTGCACGCACGATTGGGAGCGACGCCGAATGGCGCTACATCCCGGTAAGACGAATGGCGATCTTCCTGCGCGTCAGTATCTACTACGGCATTCAATGGGCCGTCTTCGAACCGAATGACGAACCGTTGTGGGCCAGTTTGCGACTCAACATCCGCGCTTTCATGCTGACGCAATTTCGCGCCGGCGCTTTCCAGGGAGCGAAGCCTGACGATGCGTTCTTTGTGAAGTGCGACAGCACAACCACTACGCAACAGGACATTGACAACGGTGTCGTCAACATTCTCGTCGGCTTTGCGCCGCTTAAACCGGCGGAATTCGTGGTCCTGAAACTCAGCCAGAAGGTCAACCAACCAGTCGCGTGAGCGAAAACCATTAAGGAGGAACGGGAACGATGGCACGCATGACACCACAAACTAATCGCTTCGATCCATATCGAACGTTCCGCTTCAAGGTGAAGTGGGATGGTCAGTATGTGGCGGGTCTTAGCAAGATGGGCGCGCTCAAGCGAACAACCGAGATGGTCGAATTTCGCGAGGCCGGAGAGAACATCACCAGTCGCAAGCTGCCAGGAAAAACTTCATTTCAGGCAGTGACACTCGAAGCCGGTATCACTTACGACACGGCCTTCGAAGACTGGGCCAACCTCGTCAACGACTTCGCCAGCCACAGCCTTACCAGCCTTGGTGAGTTTCGCAAGAACATCACGGTCGACGTTTTCAATGAAGCGGGACAAAAGGCGATCTCCTACAACCTGTACCGGTGCTGGGTGTCGGAGTATCAGGCGCTTCCGGATCTGGATGCGGGCGCCAACGCCGTTGCGATCACGACAATCAAGTTGGAGTTTGAATGGTTCGAACGTGATCGAGACGTAGTTGAACAGTCAGGGCCGGCGCGAATCGGATAAGCCCGTGCAAGCCACACAATTATCAGACGGAGTTTGCAATTTGCCCGGTGGATTGGTGCTGGACAATGGCCGGAGGCTGGGTCGCGCTGAATTGCGTCCGCTAACTGGACGCGAAGAAGAATACGTGACCCAGCACGCCGGCACGCCCAGTGCACGCCTCGCGACAAAATTGCTCTCCGCCTGTTTTGTGCGGTTGGAAGACGCGCCAGTGAATTCGGAAATCATCGGCAAGTTGCTGGTTGGGGATCGCGATTACCTGATCTTGCAACTTCGTCGCATGACGCTCGGCGATCGTTTTGCCGCTGTGTTTTCGTGTCCGGCCTGTAAGAGCGCGATGGACATCGAGTTTCTGGCGCAGGATATTTTCATCGAGCCACGACCACAAGACGCCGCGGCTTATACGTGGCATGGCGCGCAACGGGTGGTTCGATATCGATTACCAAACGGCGCGGATCAGGAAGCGGTGGCGGATTTGTCGCCGCACGAGGCGGTTGAAGCTTTACTCGCGAGGTGCGTGATCGACGATGGCGGAACTCCGCTCAGCGTTGAGGAACGCGATGCAGTGATCGCTGCCATGGACGCCCACGCGCCTCAGATCGATCTCGAACTTGATCTGAACTGTCCGGAGTGTGGGCATTCATTCACGACTCCGTTCGACTGCACCTCGTTTTTCTTTTCTGAGATACGAGCGCAGAGTCGCCACTTGATGCGTGAGGTCCACTACCTGGCGCTTCATTATCACTGGAGCGAGTCGGAAATTCTTAACTTGCAACGCGATCGCCGGCGCGGCTATCTCGCGCTGCTGAACGAAACTCTGCGCCCGAACTGATTTCACGCAAAGCCGCAAAGGTGCAAAGAAGACTTTAGAAACGTGATAGCGGCTTTGCGCCTTTGCGTGAGAGATCTTCTGTAATGCCAATGGCGAATTACCTCGAACGCGTTGCATCTTCAGCGGGTCGGCGAGCCGCTATCGCCAAACCACCGGCTAGTGGTCCCCCTGTATTGCCTGCCGGTCGAGATTTTTCAATCGCACCCGAAGCACCATTTGCGAGCGACGAGGAGCCGTTCGTTGAATCTCTGGAAACACTCGCGCCGGCGCGAAGTGAAAAACGCGCTGAAGCTCCTTCCGCTCCAGGAGTCGAAGTTGCAGGCGAATCAAAAACTACAGCAACGCCCGAGGCGACATTAGCTGCTCCAGTCGAGCCGGAACCAAAACCACGCACCTCTGTTGGGAGGTTGAGCAGTGAATCACCATTTACTGTTCACGTGCCTCGAACGCTACGTCCCACTGCCACTCCTAAGGTTCCGCCAACCACCGCGGACGAACCGCCGCCCGAGCGGCCTCGTGTGCGCACTTCGACGACTATTGGACCAGAAGAATTCAGGACTAAAGCAGAACCAGAGCCGGTGGTTAATTCCGCTGTTCGCGAAGTGAAGGAATCAGTCACTGAGGAACCATTCGCGACAACACCAACACCACGCGTTGCCGCTTCAGTCGAAGAACATCAAACACCGGTACCAGTCCGCACCGAAGCCACACTGTCCGACGCCACACCAATCCCGCGAGTTGATCGTGTGGATGGACCAGCGAGACATAGCGCTGAACCTTCGCCGCCACCCGCAGTGCCGGTTCAACTGCCACCGGTGGTTAACAACGCCGCCCGAGAAGATCAATCACGCATCAGCATCGGCAGTCTGGAAGTGCTGGTGAACAATCATCCGCGAGTCACCACCGTGCGACCCGCGACGACACCGTCACGAAGCGAAAGATTGAATCTCGAGAAGCGTTATCTCGATCGATTCCGATTGCGTCACTAAGCGCATGAGTTACGAAGCGATCAATCAGGTTACACGCGGACTGCGTCGATTGCTCGTGACGCAGCTAACGCAGATCAGCCCGGGCGCTGTCGTCACGCTCTTGCCGCCCGGTGACCAGTTGCCGGAAGTCTCGGGAATCAATCTTTATCTTTATCGCGTGTCAGAGAGCCCGTTCACCAAGAATCGCGACTGGCCCGGCGATCGCGCAACGCCACCGACGAATCAGCCGGCGCTCGGGCTTCAGCTCTTTTATCTGGTGACGCCACTCGGCATACGACCGGCGAATGACTCCGACGCGGGAGACGACGCGCACACGATGCTTGGTCTCGCGATGCGCACGTTGCAGGAGAACTCGGTCCTTAACGACATCCACTTGCCGGACTTTGAAGCCGACACAGAGCTGCCCGACTTTCTGCTCAACAGTTACGAGAAGATCAAGATGATGTTGTTGCCGACGAGCATTGAAGAGTTGTCGAAGATTTGGGCCACGATCAATCAGCCCTATCGCTTGTCGGTCGCGTACGAAGTCTCGCTCGTGCAGATCACGCCGACTCCACCGCCACCAGTGGGCGGCGGAATCGTGCTGACTACGGGCGTTGATGTCATCACATTCGATCCGCCGAGATTAACTGAATTGATACCAGCGCTCGGCGCGCTCGCGCGAGTGCCGGGCGCATCGATCGTCGCGAACACGCTGCGCATTAATGGATTTGGCATGACTTTTCCAGGTCAGAATCCGATCGTGCGTGTCGGCGGACAGCAGGCGCAAACGATTCCGCTTTCGCCGCCGACGGATGAGTCACTCGTGGTCACCCTCCCAACGGACGTGGACGGTGGACCACAAGTCGATGTGACTGTGAAACTGAACGGGCGCACAAGCCGGCCACTCGTCTTCACCGTCAATCCCTGGTTGACGAGCGTGACGCCGATTCGCACGGCGCTCGATCCAACAAACGGTCCCGCGGACTTGACGTTGAATCTGGAGGGAACCGGTTTCGCCCCGCCTGCAGCAGTGAGGTTTGAAGGACCTGGACCAGCAACAACAGTCGCGGTGTTCGAACCCGGCGGAACTGACACGCAGCAGGCAGTCACGATTCCGACCGGTCTCGCGAACGGTGTCTACCGAGTGCGTCTCGTGCTGGGCGACGCACAAAACAGTGCAACAAACTCGCGCACACTCGAAGTGATTCCTCGTCTCGACAGTCCAGTGGGTGTTTCCACAACTGTAGTTGAAGGCGACAACGTTCATCAGCTGACAATCAATGGCGCGCGACTGAACGGCAGCGACGTGCGCGCGATTCTCGACGGCGCCACTTATCAAAGAGGCGCCAACGCAAACGCAACACAATTCGTTCTGACACTCGGACGACTGCTCGATGCGGGCACGCATCGCATCGCGCTCAACGTCAACGGGCAAGTCTCGCGCACGATCACGTTTGAGATTTAGTGTTATGCCAACCACGCAAGCAGATTGGATCGATCTGAATCAACGTTACCTGACGGCGGCGCTGACTGAAGTGCGCGTTGCGCTCGAGCGACACGCGGCGCGTAGCGGTGAGCAACAGATCGAAGCACCAGGTGCGCCGAGTGTTGATGAGTCGTTGCCGCAGGCCGCGATCGAAACGTTGTGCAGCGCTTTCGGGCTCACATCGTTCGAGCGTGAAGTGTTGCTGCTGTGCGCGGGAATGGAACTGGACGCTCAATTCGCCTCGTTGTGTGCGAAAGCTTCCGGGGATGCGTCGCGCCCGTGGCCGACGTTCAGCCTGGCACTGGCCGCACTGCCTGCGCCCCACTGGAGTGCGATCACCCCAAGTGCGCCTTTGCGCCGTTGGCGATTGATCGAATTGATCAATCAATCGGGCGTGCCGCTCACTTTGACTCAATTGCGAATCGATGAACGCGTCCTCCATTACCTGACCGGTCTTCATCATCTCGACGAGCGATTGGTGGGAATGATCGAGCCGATCGCGAGCGTCGAAGAGCTAGCGTCATCGCAACAACAGCTTGCACGCACGATCAGTTTGGCGTGGACCAGGGTCAACACCGAGCTGCCGCTGTTGCAGATCTGCGGAGCCGATGAATTCACGCGACGGAACATTGCGACTGCTGGTTGCGCGGGCGCGGGTCTGCACTGTTTTGCGATTGGCGCGGAAATGATTCCGTCAAATACGAGTGAGATGGAAGGCCTCATCCGGCTTTGGGAACGCGAAGCAGCGTTGACCTCGAGCGCGCTCTACGTCGACGCCGAATCAATCGACGCGAGTGAAAAACGGAATGAAACCGTCGTGCGGCGTTTTCTCGAACGAGTGCGCAGCCCGCTTTTGCTGAGCACTAACTATCGCTGGCGTCCGCTGCGTCGCACGGTGCTCTCGATCGATGCGCGCAAGCCGACTGCGGACGAGCAGCGCGAACTCTGGGAGCAAGCAGTCGGCGAAGAAGCCGCTCCGCGACTCAACGGCGAGCTTCACTGTCTGGTCACGCAATTCAATCTCAATGGTCCCGCGATTCGGGCCTCAGTCCTCGAAGCCAACAACAACGCGAGATCCGAGAGTTCGCTCGCGACGGAATTGTGGAACGCCAGCCGGGCGCAGGCGCGACTGCGTCTCGACGATCTGGCCCAACGCATCGACCCGATCGCGAAATGGCAGGATCTCGTTTTGCCTGCGGAGGATCTCAACCAGCTTCGCGAGATCGGAGCGCACGTGGCCCACCGCACGACGGTTTACGACTCGTGGGGATTCGGGGCGATCAGTGCTCGTGGCCTCGGTATCAATGCGCTCTTCGTCGGTTCCAGCGGTACCGGTAAAACGATGGCGGCCGAAGTGCTCGCGAATGCGCTGTCACTCGATCTATATCGCATAGATCTGTCGAGTGTCGTCAGTAAATACATCGGCGAGACTGAGAAAAATCTGCGGCGAGTTTTCGATGCGGCGGAAGACGGTGGGGCGATTCTTTTCTTCGACGAAGCCGACGCGCTCTTCGGCAAACGCAGCGAAGTGAAGGACAGTCACGACCGTTATGCAAACATCGAGATCAACTATCTCTTGCAGCGCATGGAGACGTATCGAGGGCTCGCAGTGCTGGCGACCAATCGCAAAGGCGATCTCGATCCTGCGTTTCTGCGGCGCGTGCGTTTCGTCGTCAACTTTCCCTTTCCCGATACGTCGCATCGCGCGGAGATTTGGCGACGCATTTTTCCGACCGGCACGCCGACTGACGATCTCGATCTGGCCAAACTGTCGCGCTTGAAAGTGGCTGGGGGAAACATTCGCAACATCGCACTCAATGCAGCATTTCTCGCCGCCGCTGAAGGCTCGTCGGTGGGCATGTTGCATCTCCAGCGCGCAGCCCGAGCCGAGTGCGCAAAGATTGAAAAGCCCTTAACCGAGGCCGAAATCGGAGGCTGGATCTGAAGCCATTCACTTTTAACGATCATGACTAGCAGTTTTCAAACAACCGCACTTCAGCAAGACACGCCAGCGGCGCCGCACCTTGCCAAAGTGGTGCAACGATCCTGCGCTTGCGGCGGATCTGCGGGAATGGCGAGCAGTTGCGAGTCATGCAGTTCGAAGGATCTGGCGGGAACACCTGTGCAAGCGAAACTGGTGGTTGGACCAGTTAACGATCCATACGAGCAGGAAGCAGATCGATTCGCCGATCAGGTAATGCGAATGCCGGACAACGAAGTGGCGACAACCTCCAAGAAAGATCCTGGTGCGGTTATTCAGCGAATGTGCACCGACTGCGAAGAGGAAGAACAATCTATACAAGCGAAACGAGAAGGTGGCCCAACCGGCGAAGTCTCAGCGAAACAGACCGCGGAAATTGAAAGTATCAGAACCGGCGGCGAGCCTCTGCATCCCGCGAGTCGCAACTTCTTCGAGCAACGATTCGGTCACGACTTCAGCCGTGTTCGCATTCACTCCGATGATCGCGCGGCACAATCTGCGAAAGGCATTCACGCGCAGGCTTATACCACCGGGCAGCACATCGTCTTTGGCGCTGGACACTATTCATCTGATACTCAAACCGGTCAAAGACTCCTCGCGCACGAATTGACTCACGTAATTCAACAGGGTAGCGGACAACAGATCCAGCGCAAGGAAGAACCGGACGGCGTTTGCCGGCGGCCTGCTTGGAGTGTCGGCGGATTTCTAAGATGAGAGTACACGCCAGGGAAAAACATGAATCTGACACGGTTGCATATCGCCATCACTTTGGCGGCAATGTGCCGCCGATAGTTAACGACGTGTTGCGATCCGCGGGGCATCCTCTCGATCCATCGACGCGCGTTTTCATGGAAGATCGCTTCGGGCACGACTTCAGCAAGGTGCGAGTGCACTCCGATCCGGTAGCAGCACACTCCGCGAGCGCAGTAAACGCACACGCTTACACCGTCGGTTCGCAGATAGTTTTTGGAGCGGGACGTTATGACCATTCGAGTACCGAGGGACGGAGTCTGCTTGCGCACGAACTCGCTCACGTGGTCCAACAAAGCGGCGCGGCTGGAGTCTCGCTGCAAAGGGCGCCGATTGAGGAGGACGAGCTTCACAAGCCGATGATTGAACAATACCGCAGAGACGCAGGTCTGCCGCCCGGCGGTGTTGATGAATTCGGGCAACGCGTGGGTCCGTCGGATGCTGAGATCAAATACGGCATGCTGCCTTTGTCGGCTGCCGCAAGTGTTCCCTACTGCCCATCGGTCCCGGTTCTTGAGGGCACGTTGGATTTTTCAAGTAAGAAAACAAGGAAGGCATACTCGGACGCGAATTGTCTTACGACTGCTTCGCAGTCAATGCCGCCCGTCTGCCAATTTACACCGGCGCAGGATAAGGCTTTGGAAAAGGCGCAAAAGATAGCAAAGGGTCGCGTTGAGCGCGCGCTCGGTTTCATTGGTATGGGTAAAGAAGGAAAGAAGATGGCAAAGGAAATGGCGGGCGAATTGTTCCAAAGCGATCCGCCAACAGTGAAGGAAGTGGTGGAGAGGCTTACAAAAGTCCGCGACTTTTTGAAGACTGCGAAGCTCGACTTTGCGGGAAGCACTTGTGGCGATCCCGAATGCCAGCGAAGTGCTGTTGCGTACGTAACCGGGCCCGGGACACTGCCGATTTACATCTGTCCGACGGCTTTCAGTATGCCGTCGAGCTTGCACCAGACAGTGCTTCACGAATCACTGCACTGGACCGGTCTCGACGCCGATCCGTCGACTCCGGAAGGTTATTGTTCGAAGTTCGACTGCAAGACGCCGTGTCTCGACAAAGAAGTGGCGGACGCCTGGGCACATTACATCGATTGTCTCGGAAAGCCGTTCACGATCCGGAAAGATTTTACAGACAAGATGGAAGAATCGTTGAGGGACCTGCCGTGAGTAACGAGGCTTTACATAAAAGGTCGAAAATCCCGCCAACGGAAGTTGGCGGATCGTTCAGGTCCTTTCTACAAACCGATTCTAAAGTGGTTCTAATCCCGCCCACGGCAGTGGGCGGATACTTCAAGTCCTCACTCAGTATGGACTTGAACAATCCGTCAACTTCCGTTGGCGGGATTCGGATCTCAAAAATAGTTTTTCATTTAGAAAGGACTTGAATAATCCGCCCACTGCCGTGGGCGGGATTTGGAATACCTGGCATGTTCGACCTGAAGATTGAACGACTGCGACTGAACATCGACAACGCAGCGGGTCACGAGCACCGCATACATCCGATCGCGTTGCGGGCGGTTGCGCTGCTCGCCGAGCGTCTGGATGGTCCAGGCGGGCTCAAAGTCTCCCGCCATCAGTGGGACGCAATCGCTGCTGAACCAGTCGATCTAAATCTGAGAGTTATGAGTAATGAACAGGCTGCCGAAGGTATTGCAACTGCCTGGGCCAATGCATTGACTGCCAAGCGACAAGACTGAGGAGGAATCTCGATGCCGCTGAAAGGCGCATTCATAAATTTGGGAGCCGGACTACTCGGCGCGTTGCCAAACATCGTCATCTTTCAGTTCAACCCGCTGCACGTAACCCACACGCCGGCGCTCGTCCAGCCCCCGACGCCCGAAACCGGCTCCGGTGCGCGTGATGCGACCCAGCAGCCGGGTCAGCCGAGCGAGTCGTACAGCTTCAGCCTCCGCGTCGACGCTACGGATCAACTTGCGTCAAGCAATCCAATCGCGGCCGCGAGCGGAATCCTGTCCGCGCTTTCCGCGCTGGAACTATTGCTGGTCCCGAAGAGCGGCTTATCGATCGATCTGTTCAAGCTCAGTGGCGAAAAGAAACCGCATCAACATCCGCCGGAGCGACTGCCAACGATTCTTTTCTTCTGGGGGCCATTCCGGATCTTGCCGGTCACTATCAGCAGCTTGAGCATCACGGAAACGGAGTACGACCAACTGCTCAATCCGATTCGCGCCGAAGTGTCGGTGAATTTACAAGTGCTGACGCCGGGTCAACTCGCCAAGGATCAGGAATTCGCGCGCGGGGCTTACAAGTACAGCCAGGGAGTTAAGGAAGTGATGGCCGCGCTCAACCTCGCAAACACGGCGGCGATGGGCATCAGCGGCGGTATTTCGCTTTCGTTTTAAAAGGGCGTTTTAAGAGGAGTCGGCATGATTTTCAAAGGCAGTCGTTACGAAAAAGTTCCGGTCTATCAGGTGACTGGTCCGAATGGTGCGACGATCAGCGTGCTGGGAATCCGTTTTATTCCACCTACGCCCGCGGGTTTCCGCCACACGTTCAAAGCCAACGAGCGACTCGACCTGTTGGCCCATCAGTTTTATCGCAACCCGGAAAAGTTCTGGCTGATTGCTGACGCCAACACTGAAATGGATCCCGACGATCTGCTCGAGCCGGGCCGCTTGTTGAGTATTCCGCCCGATCGCAGTTAGCGCCGTGCTGGTCTTAGCCTGCGAAGCAGGCGGAAGCATAAAGCCTGGGGCGTAAGCCCCAGGGGACTAAGCCTAGCGCCGTGATGGTATGGCTGACAAAGCTTATGAGATCGCTTTCAACGACGAAGCCGTAGATGAGGAATTCTACGGCGACGTGGAATCTTTGACGGTTGAAGAGAATTCCACGATGGCCAGCACGATGCGTATGCGACTGGCAATCACGCTCGACGACAACGGTGTTTGGGACTATTTGGACGATTCCCGACTCGAAGTCTTTACCAAGGTTGCGGTGCGTGTCGGTTTCACCGGTGGAGCTGGTTTGGCGGGCGCGTTGAGCAGCGCACTCGGAGGTGGCGGAGACGACGGACTGGAACGAGTATTTACCGGTTACATCACGGCGGTTAATCCGACGTGGGGCAGTGAGCCGGGCAGCGCGCATCTTGAAATTGAAGCGATGGACACGAGTGTACTGATGAGTCTGGAAGAAAAGATCGCGACCTGGCCCAACCTGTCGGACAGCGACATTGTGCAGCAGATCGTCAGCGGCTACGGCGTGACTGCAAACATCGACTCGACGCCGACAGTCCATCAGGAAAACGACACGACGATCGTTCAGCGCACGACCGATATCCAGTTTGTACGTGACCTGTCCCAGCGCAATGGCCTGGAGTTTTATTTCGAGACTGACAAGGACAGTGGTGAAGTGAATGCGTTTATGCGCGCGCCACAATTAGAAGGCACGCCGCAGCCGGACCTCGCGATTCAGTTTGGCGAAGAGAGCAACTTGAAGAGTTTTGCTGCACACGTGGTCGGTCAACGCCCGTTGAATGTGAAGACACAACAGATTGACGTTAAGGCGAATAGTCCAAACTCGGCACAGGCCGGCGACACGCAGCTAACCAAGCTTGGAGAAAACGATGCGAACACGCTGATTGGTGGACCACTCGGAGCGCTCGTCACGCCAAAAGACACGCTCGCGCAAATGCTTTTGCTCGCTACACCGACGAGCGATGCGACCGAACTGCAAACCATGGCACAGGCTGTCCGCGACGAAGCAGCGTGGTTGATCACGGCGAACGGAGAAATCAACAGCGAGGCTTATCAAACTGTACTTCGTCCACATCGCATGGTGCTCGTGAAAGGCGCCGGCTCGCGCTACAGCGGCAAGTATTACGTCACGCAAGTGACACACGAGCTGCAGGCAGACGGAAGTTACACACAGAAATTTGAAGCACGTCGCAACGCACGTGATCTCGACGGCAGTGAGCAATTCGGAGGGAGCGGATTGGGTTTACCAATTCCGGGATTGTGAAATTGAAGAAATGTTTCCCGCAAAGGCGCAAAGCGCTGCCGCGTTTCTAAGGGTTTCTTTGCGGCTTTGCGCCTTTGCGGGAGACATTTTCTTCTAAAACTTTGGAATCTGAACGATGCCTCAAACCGATTACGACATTCTGGCGCAACTGATCGAACGAGTCGAAAGCAAGTATTACGGCAAATACCGTGGTGTCGTTACCGATAACCAGGATCCCGACAACCTGGGTCGCATCAAGGCGACGGTGCCGCGCGTGCTCGGCGACGAAGTGACCGGATGGGCGTTGCCGGCTTTCATCTATGGCGGCAAAAGCGAACAGGGTTTGTACGCGGTGCCCGACATCGATGCCGGCGTGTGGATCGAATTCGAAGGCGGCGATCTCAGTTATCCGATCTGGTCCGGCACCTGGTACACGAGTGGCGCTGTTCCGGAATCGGCGCAACCGGGTCAGAAAGTTCTAAAAACTAAAGCCGGTCACAAGATCATTCTTGACGACGATGCCGGAACAGTCGAAATAACCGATAGCAACGGCAACAGCATGAAGATGGATTCGAGCGTGATCAAGATAAGTGCAGGCAGCGCCACGAAGATTGTGATCGAGGCCCCGAACATCGAGTTAGTAGAGAACGCAACGCACCCGCTCGTCTTCGGAGACAACTTGCTGCAATACCTCAACCAGCTCGTGCAGATTTATCAGTCGCACGTGCATCCGGGTGAGCTGGCGCTGGGAGTTTTTCCGGTGACACCTGCGCCGCCGGTGCCGCCGTTTCCACCCGCGACGCCCGCGTTGTTGTCCGTAAAGGTGAAGACTGGCTGAAACAAGGAGTGATCGATGGCACTGGTTGCAAACGATTTGGCAAATGCGATGGTGGACCAGCTCGACGAAGCGTGGCAGATCGTGAAAGGCGAACCATTTCCCGGCGGCAGTAGAGACGACGCGCGGATCATGTTCCTCGCTGTTGCGCGTGGGCTGCTCATCTACATGGAGCAGCACCAGAACGACGCCGTTAGCACAATCGCGTTAGGCGGCGGTGGCGCGGTAAACGTCACCTCGCTCAACTTGAACATTACTACTCCTCCGTCTCCGTGAGGTTTTTCGAATGGCAGTAGAACAACTACAAAGCGATCTACGTGAACGACGGTACCTTGACTACCCGTACAGCGTCAGCGGCATCGGCGTACCGCAAACGACGAATGCCGACGATCACCTGCGCGATCTGATTTTGCAGGTGCTGTTCACGAATCCTGGGGAGCGCGTGAACTTACCGGAGTTTGGCGTCGGCCTGCCGCGATTGGTCTTCGCGCCAAACAGCGAGACGCTGCGGTCGAGCGTGCAGTTTTTGATCTCGACGAATCTACAGCGCTGGCTTGGTGATTTGATCGACGTGGAGCAGGTGAACGTCGAAAGCGAACCGGGTTTTGAGTCGCAAGTGACCGTTGAAATTATTTACGTCGTTAAGGCGCAACAGGAACGTCAGCGCGTGTCCGTGCAGGTATGAGCCACAAAAAGGCACAAAAAGCACAAAAATGAGTAGTAATTTTCGACCAACTATTGAGTGTCCCGATCCGGTGCTTCCGCTGGGAGCGCAGGGACTGTTGCGAGTGGCGGTTGACGATGCCGCGTCGCAATTGGTCCTCACGTTTGCGGGCGTGATCACGTTGGCCCAGCAGGCAGACTTGCTCAATCCGCGCAGTTACAGTTTGAGCGGAGGCCAGCGACTGTTTCCACGCGTGCTCGAAGCGCGCATGCACAATCCGCCGGGAACTCCGCCCGACCTGCTCAATCGTCGCATCCTGTTGCAACTGAATCAGACCGGCGACTTTTCCATCTACACGTTGTTCGTCAGCGGAGCGGGCATGGATCCGTTCTTTGCCAGTCGTAAACTGCGTTTTCGTCTCGCCTGTGACGATGCCTTCGATTGTCGCCCACCCGCCGCGCCGGACACGCCCGAGCCTGATTTGCAGGTCGTGATCGACTATCTCGCCAAAGATTATTCGAGTTTTCGCCAGGCGTTGCTCGATTTCATTCCGACGCGTTTGCCGGATTGGACCGAACGCAGCGAAGCCGACATCGGCATGATGCTGCTCGAGTTGTTTGCGGCGACTGCCGACACCCTCAGCTACATGCAGGATCGCGTCGCCAACGAAGCGTTTCTTGCGAGCGCCACACAGCGTCGCTCGGTCGCCGGACACCTCGACCTGATCGGCTACGAGATGGACCAGGGCGCAGCGGCGCACACGTGGCTACAGTTTCGCGTCAACTCGACGCAAACCCTCGCGAGCCAACCGGGGCTGCGCGTCAGCAATCGTCCGTTACGCGACAACGAACCCGTCATCGTCTTTGAGACTCACGGCCGTTTGACCATGCGACCGGAACACAACGAAATGCCGGTCTTCAACTGGGGCAATCAGAAGTGTTGTCTGCCGCGCACGGCTCTAAGCGCGACGCTTCAGGGTGAGTTCAGCCGTCTTCAGTCTGGTGATTACATTCTCCTCGACGATGGACAGGGTCATCGCGACGTCGTTCGTCTCGTCTCCAAACCTGAGATCGTTGAGATAGGCGGAAGTCCGCCGAATAGGCTCACCACAATTCGCTGGTCCATCGCCACGCCGCTTCATCACGAATTCTGTGCCGACAAGATCGTTGCGTCGGGCAACCTGATGCTCGCGACGCACGGCGAGACGGTCGACGAAACCCTGCGCGATCTGTCGCCAGAGGAGCAGGCTGAGTTGAGCCTCGAGCTCGCTGAGCGCCGGCCCGATCAAGTTCCTCGTGAACGATTGAGACTGAGCAGCGCTCCACTTGCATTTCTCGACCCTGAAACCACCGCGTTGTTTGAACCACTGAAGACGCCGCAGAAGAAGACAAGACCTGCCAGCAGTAAGCTGGTTTCAGATTTTCTGGCGCGTGAAGCAGGCGGCAAGAGCACCCTCGAACTTCGCGTCGAAGGTTTTCCGAATCCGTGGGGCGAACGGCGCAGTCTGCTTGATACCCGTGCGGACGAACAAGTTTATCGACTCGAAATCGACGATCTGGGAGAAGCGACTGTTGTCTTCGGCGACGGCGTGTTTGGTCTGCGTCCGGACGAGACGACGACAGTTGAAGCACGGTATCGAGTTGGTGGCGGTTTGATCGGTAATGTCGCGGCTGAATCGCTGATCGAACCACGACCACGCACGTCGGAAAATATTTCGTGGCTCGTCTCAGTCACTAATCCGTTACCCGCGATCGGTGGACGAGATCTCGAGTCGCGCGATCACGCGCGTCGCATCGCACCGGCCACGTTCCAGAAACCTCTGGTGGCGGTGACTGAAGCAGACTATCGCGACGCGGCCCTCGAGTTTGAGCTCGACGGCAAGAAACCGATCCAAAACGCGAAGGCAAACTTCCGCTGGACGGGTAGTTGGCTGACGTTGACGTTGGCCGTTGATCCGCGCGGAACAGATGACTCGATCGAGCAGTTGCGACAACCGCTGCTCGACTATCTCGACACGCGACGTCTCGCAGGCTACGACCTCGAAGTGATCGGAGCGATCTACATTCCGGTCGAGCTTGCGATCGAGTTCTGCGTCAAGCCCGGATTTATTCCTGCTGATGTTCAGGAAGATATTGAGCGCGCCTTGAGCATTTCAGTGTTGCCCGACGGAAGCAAGGGCCTGTTCCATCCGGACAATTTCAGTTTTGGCGATTACCTCTACGTTAGCCGGATCTTCGCGGCCGTGATGGCGGTGGCGGGCGTGGAGTCAGCCACCATCACTCGCCTTGCGCCACTGCACGCGGCCCGTCCCGATCGAGATACGAAGCGAAATCTACAGCAGGGCTTCCTCGTTGTCGGCGGCGATCAAATCATTCGTCTCGACAACGATCGAAACTTCCCTGAAAACGGCACGCTCTTCGTGCGCGTGAAAGGAGTCGGCGAGTAATGCCCTCAGAACCGCTTTGCAAACTGCCTCCACCGCCGGCGCCCGGATGCTGCGATGCACCGCCGCGTCCGCCCGCGGCGCCGATCAGGCCGTTTAACTCCTCCGGTCTGACGTCGATTCAATATCGCATAGGCACGTTCAGCAGTTTCCGGCGCGCGATGCTCGACTCGGTGACGCTCGTCAAGGTGCCCAAAGACACGCGAGTCACGCCGCCGTTCGAAAGACCGAATCCGTTCACGCGCTGGCACGAAGGCATGGGCGGCGACTACCACACGATGCTGATCGAGTTGTGGGCTTATCTCGCCGACATTCTTACGTTCTACCAGGAGCGAATTGCCAACGAGGCTTTTCTATCGACCGCAACACAACGTGATTCACTGCGACGCCTCGCCGAGCTGGTTGGATATCGACCGCAACCCGGTTCCGCCGCCACCGCGTTGCTCGCCTTCACGATCGAGAAGCAGAAGACAGTAACGGTTCCTGCCGGTTTCCGCGCAGGCAGCAAGGCGAAACCAGGCAAGCAGGCGGCAGTATTCGAGACTGAAGACGCGATTGTGGCGCGTGGATCGCACAGTGCGATTCCGCTTTCGATGGTGGCGCCGACGAATCAATTCGCAAAGTTGAGTGATTACGGTCTTGTCCTCGCGGCTGGTCCATCGCTGACCACTGCGGTTGCAGCGTCAAACGTTTATGGTGGTGCGGGTGCTACTTACCTGGAGACGTTCCTCTTCGATTTGGCGGTTAACGACGCCGTTTCATCGTTTGCTGAAGCCGAACCGCAGGCTTTCATATCCAGTGGTCTTTCAAGTGGACTTAGTTCGTCGTTTTCGAGCGCGTTCTCGGTCAGTTCGGCTTTTAGCGCCGCTGTGTCGCCGTCGATTTTTACACTCGGCGTCTTCAGTAGTTTGTATCTCAGCCGGAACACGCGCCAGGTCGTCTTGCAGGGCACGAGCACGCGTCTCGAAGTTGGCGATTACGTGCTGGTAGTCGAGAACGCGGGCGAGTCAGGTGAGAAAGCCACGCTGCGCCAGATCTCGACGGTCAAGACAGACAAGAAGTCGTCGACCACGATCATCACTTGGCAGGAAGAAGATGGAGCCAGTTATGAAAATGTGACGCTGCATGCCTTGCGTGTCACTGCTGCTCCTTTCGGCAGCAACGCGCCGAGCTGGTTGAGCCTCCCGGCGACGCTGACCAACAGCGACGACAGAAATCCAAACGCTCCTCAGGAATTCCGGGAGAGTTGGGACGACGAAACCAACGGCAGAGCGCACGTGCCGTCAGACAACCAGATCTTCCTCGACAGCACTTACGACGACGCGAAGGGCACTTCCAATAACCCCGGTTGGGTCGTGATGCTGAGCGACAAAGCCGCGGGTCCTTTCATTGCTCACATCCTCGATGCGCGGCCAGTTACAAAAGCTGACTACACCATCTCGGCGAAGACCACGCGTCTCACTTTGAGGATCAGTGAGACGGTCCCGTCCAATCAATTCCCGCTGCGCTCGACTGTGGTGCTGACCGGCAACGAGCAATTGACGCTGCAAAACAAATTGCCACTTCCGGATCCGCTCAGCGGCTCGAAGTTGATTCTCGATGGGTTGTATCCACAGCTCACGGCGGGTCAGACAGTGATTCTGCAAGGAACGCTTCACGATCCAGATGCCAACCCGCCAAGCGAAGTAATCAATGCAGAAGCGTCGATACTCGCGTCGGCGCCAGTCGTCGACACTCCAAACAACATCACGACAGTCACGCTCAAGACGGCGCTCGCTCAAAGCTACGTTCGCGCGGGCGCTGTGTTGCTCGCCAACATCGTCGAGGCCACGCAGGGTGAGACCGTCAAGGATGAAGTCCTCGGAAGTGGGAATGGCGCCGCGTTCCAGACGTTCAAGCTGAAGAAGAGTCCGTTGACTTACCTGCCGGCAGCCGATGCCGACAGTGTGAGCGCGGTTGAGAGTGCGTTGCTGGTAACAGTCAACGGTGTGCGTTGGAACGAAAAGCCGACGTTGTTCGACAGCCCCGCTGACGGGCAAGACTACACGGCGATTCAGGACGACGATGAGAAAACGATCGTGACCTTCGGCGACGGTATTTTTGGTGCGAGACCTTCAACCGGCAGAGACAACATTCGCGCGCGCTACCGCAAAGGACTCGGCACTTCAGGCAACGTTGAAATCGGCGGCATTCAGCAGTTGATCGACAGCACGCCGGGCGTTCAGAAAGTCACGAATCCGCAGGCGGCTTTCGGAGGCGCCGATCGCGAAAGCGTTGACAAGGTCAGGACGAATGCAGCGGCGAGCCTCAGCACTTTCGGCCGCGCTGTGAGTGCGGCGGACTATGCGGCGCTCGCGCTTAGTTATCCCGGCGTTGCGAAGGCAAGCGCCGCGTGGGTGAACCGCGATTGGAAAACACTGAAAGCGTTGGACCATCCGTACGTTCAACTCGTCGTTGCGACATCCGATCAGCAACCACTCACCGAGCAGCCAACGTTTGCTGCAAAGCTGCGCAGCTTCCTGGACCAGCGTCGCGATCCAAACGTGTCTCTGCGAATCACGGATTTCATGCCGATACATATGCAATTGCTAGCCTCGGTCGAAATTGACGACGCATTTCCGCAACAGGCGACGATTGCGAAAGTACAGGCTGCGCTAAACCCGACAGTCAATCCGGACGGGACGATCGGATTCTTTGCTTTCGAGAGGCTGAGCTTTGGCGAAAGTCTTCACCTGAGTGCGGTGTACGCGCAGCTTCAGTCCGTGCCCGGAGTTAAAGACGCGCTGATCACGACATTCCGCCGTCTCGATACGGACAGCGATCCGACGATTGTGCGCGACAGCATTTTCATTCGCCCGACTGAGTTGGGAGTGATCCTCAACGATCCGAGCCAGCCAGACAAAGGCTCACTCAGCATCACCGGCACCGGAGGTTTCATCGACACATGAGTCGCAACGACGCAAATGATTACGCGCAGCGGCTCTATGCCCGCGTACCTGCGTATTATCGCGTGCTCGACGAAGAGCAGGGCATGCCGCTCTATGCCTTGCTCGCGACCGTTGGTGAGCAGGTTGCGAACATCCGCGCCGATCTCGATGCGCTTTGGGACGACTTCTTCATCGAGACTTGTGAAGACTGGGTCGTGCCATACCTCGCCGCACTCACTGGGACAAATTTACTCGCGAATCCGGTGGGCCAAAGTAACCGGCTCGACGTTCGCAACACCGTCATGTGGCGGCGGAGCAAAGGAACGCCGGCGATGTTGCGCGCGCTTGCGCAAGCGATCAGCGGTTGGCCCACGGATCTCGCCGAATTTTTCCAGGTGCTAGGCTGGTCGCAGAACATGAACCACCTGCGGCTGCACAGCAAGCTCACGCCCGATTTGCGCGACACGCACGCGTTGAGTTTGCTCGGCACCGCTGCAGATCCTTTTTCGCACGCTGCTGATTTCAAGACTGCTCGCGCGCTGAGCCAGGCGCGGGTTGTTCCCGAGTCGCTCGGGATTGGTCGTGCTGCATGGGCCACACCGGGGCGTTATCAGATCAAGAACCTTGGCTTCTTTGAGCGGCGCTTGCAGACGTTCGCAATCAACGGCGCAACGCCCGCAGCAGTCGCGCCGGGACTGGCGACACCGGCAGATGCGGCGTGCTACACATTCGACCCGCTGTTTAGAGACACGCCGCTGTTCGTGAAAGACAGTGGAGAACCACTTACTCGCGCGGCATTTGCACATGCGCCGTGGGAAACTTTCGGTACTGATGTAGCAGTTAGACAGTTTGGCGTTCTGCTCGCCAGCAATTCCGAGCCGCTACCACCACTCTCAAATAGCCAAACTCCATTCAGCTTCGGAAACGCCCCGTCAGGTTTGCAGCTTCACGCAACTGACGGTTTGCGTCTCTTATCTTCAGCGCAAACAGGCGATCCGCATTTTGTAATCACGGCCGGTTGGTTCGACGCCGGCACGATCACCACACTCGGATCCCTGAGCACTCTGCACGCGGCTCTCAACGACGGCGATGAATTTCATTCCGGCGTCGCGACGCCTGGTCCAGGTCATCTCGTAATTCAGATCCAGACCGGACGTGCAAGTTTAGGCTGGCCCGGCATGAGCACGTCACCGGCAGGTCGTTTCCCGGGCGCTGTGATCGCAGTTAGAGCTATGCGAACGGGAGCTGTGCATCAGGATGACGGGCGCTACGTTTACCTGCCATCAACATATCTAACGTCCGGCGACGTTCTAACACTGCACGTCAGCGACGACGGCAGCACGTATCGACAGGACGACTTCAGTTTGACGTCACTCGAGCGCGACTCTGAAGGCCAGGTGTTTCCGGCGCGTGCATTGACGAGCTCAACGCGACCCGCAGGTGACTTCACGATCCTCAACCGGCAGCGCGACGCTCTTCGTTTACCTGATCCACAACGTTTCGGTAACGCGGAGATCTATTTCCAGGTCGACATCTTTACCGGCGCGTTCCAACCACTCGCAGCGATCGCCACAGTCCCTCAGGCCAGCGGTGCGCCGGATTTTCCCGGTGCGAGTCCGTGGCCGGCGTTTACGTCGCGTCCGAGTCTCGCGGCGACGAACAATACTGCTCCTGATGAGGGCTTGTTGACGGTGCTTGTGCGGTCACTGTCGGGCGATTTCATTCCCGCAAGCGAGCTGGTCGTGAGCAACCGCTCCGGCGAGAGTTTGTTGGTCTATCTTCCGGAAATTACAGGGGCGCCTGCTGAAGGTGTGCGGTTCTTCGTTGCCGATGACGGCAGCACGTTCTTCGCGCCCGCGGATGTTCCGAGTCTGACTAACGCGCTTGGTGAGTTGTCGCTTGCCGGACTCGAAATGTCGCGCGAGAGCGCGGGCCAAGTGTTGCCGATACCCGGACGCTGGCCGCTGCAACACCGCCGTCCTGCTGCGATCAATCTGTGCCGGTGCGAACGCCGTAGTCTGCTGAAATCAGACGAACTCGGTATCGATCCCGAACTCGGTCGTTTTGCACTTGCCGAGGATGATCCGATCTTGACGACGCCACTCCCGGGTGATGCGCCCTTCAGCTCAAACGTGTTGACGGTCGATTACGTTGAAGCGTTCAGCGGTCGCGTTGGCGCGCGCACTTTCGATCGCGGTCTCGACACCGCGGCTCCGCCCACGATTCTGGTTTCACAGTCGGGTGATGCGGCAAGTCTCTCTGCGCCGAACATTCCTAACAGCCGCTTACACTCGAGTCTCGCTTCCGCACTCGCAGTTGCGATTGATAACGACGTGATCGAGATCGTCGATAGTGCGACTTATCTGACGCCTGCGGAGATCGTTTTCCAAAACCCGGTTGTCAGGAACCTGACGATTCGCGCGGCCGCTGGACAACGCCCGTGCTTATCGTTTTACACGGCAACTGGATTGCAGGCCACAGCCAGCTTGCGGATTCGTTCGCCACTCGATTTCCTCGAGATCAACGGACTTCTGATCAGTGGAGGACCAGTCGAGATCGAAAGCAACGTCAAACAGCTCAATCTGCTCGGATGCACACTCGATCCGCGCTCCGCCACCGCCGGCTGGTCGCTGCGTGCGAGTGATTCCGATCTGAATCATCAAGCAGTCTATTTGGTTTGTCGTTCGATTACCGGAGGTTTGCGGATCGGCGCCGGTATCGATCGGTTGATCGTGGCCGATTCGATTGTCGATCAGCAGGGCTCGGTCGCGATTGGCGAATTACCGTTCGTAGTTAGTCCGCCACTCTTCAGTCCGATCTTTAGTCCGCCTGTTAGCGGTCTTCCGACAACACCAACCACCAGCAACTTCTTGCAACTTGAACGCGTGACCGTGCTGGGTCGAATTGAGTGTGACGTGCTGCAAGCGAGTGAATGTCTGCTGAACGATCTTGCTGTCGTAGACGATCAGCAGGCCGGCTGCATTCGTTTTAGTCGTTGGGAACGCGGCTCCGTTTTGCCGCGACGTTTTCAATGTGTGCCAACCGAGGCTCAGGCGCGCGATTATCCCCCGAATCGCCGTTGCCTGCCGGCTCAGTTTAACTCGCTGCGCTTTGGGCGTCCCGACTACGCTCAACTCGGAGCGATGCGCCAGCCGGAAATTCTGTCTACGAGCGAATCGGGTGCGGAAGTGGGCGCCTTCGCTTCGGAACTTAATCAAATTCGTCTCGCCAATCTGCAAGTTAAGTTGCGCGAGTTTATGCCAGTCAGCCTCACGGCCGTCGTCGTAGCTGAAACTTAGGAGCAAACACTATGAAAGGCGATTTTTCGCGTTTGAAGGGCGATCTTTCTCGTCATACCTTCGAGAGGCTCAAACATTATGCCGGTGTTCTCCATCAGCAAGGTCGCGTGTGGCTCGATTCTGACTGGAACGACGAAGTGTTGCTCCAGCTCAATTTGCTGCGACAGGAAACCTTCGACATTATCGGCCGCTGCGGCGCCCCCGCGCCCGGCACGGCTTTCACAATCTCTCCGCCACAACCCGGTGCGCCCCTGGATGCATTTCAGATCTCAGGTGGTCCGGGTCCCGAAGGTCGTTACTACGTCAACGGGATCCTCTGTCAGCTCGATAGAAACGTCACTTACCTGACGCAACCGGATTTTCCGAACCCGCCACGTCTAACGTTTCCTGCAACAGGTGATTTGACTGCCCTCGTCTATATCGAAGTTTGGCAACGATTGATCACGTATCTCGAAGATGAAGAGATTCGCGAAGTCGCGCTAGGAGGACCTGACACAGCAACACGCGTCAAGACGATCGCACAGGTCAAAGTTGCTTCATTACCACCGAGAGCGGGGCGACAAGGCGAACTCACGTGTGAAGAAGCACTCGCCACTTTGCCCGTCAGCGGCGGCACACTCAGCACTCTGCAACCAACTGACTCGCTTCCGGCCGATCCGTGTCGCTTGCCCGATCCCGCGAGTTACACCGGACGCGAAAACCATCTGTACCGTGTTGAGATTCATGACGGCGGCGATGTGACGGGTTCGAATCAGGGATTTGTTTTCAACATTAGACTAGCGAGCGACGCAAACGCCGGCGCTGTGAATCTGCCGCTCGTTTCCGCCCTCACCGCAGCAGAAAGAAGTGCGCTCCAACGTTCTGGTTTTGTCATCATCACAACTGACGACGGCCAGCTCGAGCGCGTGCCGTTCAGCAGCATCTCAAATGACGGTAGAACGATCACACTCGGTCGCGGACTGTTGAATAGTTTTACAACGGCGCGAAACGCTAGCGTCAGTGGCGGTGTGGCGCGTTTCAAATGGTCTCGTGACAACGCTTCGTTTGCCGTTCGTGTGACCGCAATCAGCGCGGATCGCAGAACGCTCACGCTCGCAAGCCTCGGACGCGATCAGGTAACCACGCTGCGTGAAGGCGATCTGGTTGAAATCGTTGACGACGCGAGCGAGCTTGGACCAGCACGAGGTCATCTCACGAACCTCACAGCGGACCCGAATCCGGATACGTTTACCGTCACGCTTGCTGACAGTTTGCCTCCAGGTTTCGGTGTTACCTCAGGTGTGACGAGTCCTCCGACAAGTGTTATTTCACCTCCTGTGCCGGGCGGCGGTGGTCACCTGATCCTGCGACGTTGGGATGGTCAGGGCATCGCGCAGGCCGTCTTCAATGAAACAACGACTCCGCAGTTAAATCTCGGCGACGGCGTTCATATTCGATTCGGTGGATCGAACTTGCAGCCGGGCGACTATTGGCAGTTTGCGGCACGCAGCATCGATGGATCGATCGAAGTTTTGAACAACGCGCCGCCGATGGGAATCACCCGTCATCGCTGTGCACTCGCGCTCGTGCGTTGGGGACTGCGCGTAGTTCTCAACCTGGATACGATCGCGGCAATTCTTGCCAACTTCCCGGCAGTAATTGCAGAGCTTCGGCAAACCGGCCAAAGAGAATTCGATGAAGAAGAGGTCGTACAGGCAGCGCTAAGAGTAGGTTTGCCTGCAACCGCGATTGCCTCGATTCGTCAAATATTAAGAGCGTCTGCCGGGCGCGGTACAAGAACGTTCGGCATGAGGGTGCTTGAAGATTGTCGCGAGCCGTTCCGACCGTTAACAGATTTTCCCGGACCCGAAGACGGACTTCATGTAACGCAAGTTGCATTTGCCGCTAACGGTGCGCCGTTAGCGAACGATAGCGACGTGCAACTGGACGCGTTTCTGGATGGTATAAATATTTTGTGCGACGGAAATGTTGATCCAGGCAGCATCAGCCGCCCAACCTGCTTCGTCACAGTCGAAACTCCAAGTTCACAATTTACTGCCGCGCCAATCGGAACTTCGTATCAGACGTTGGTTTTGGGAGCGGAGGTCGGCGCTGCCGGAAACACGATTTCATGGCAACCGGATCAACGTTTAGATCCTTTGCTGCGACAACTCGTCAACTCAACGCCGCAAGGTGATCGAGGTGTTCTCACGCGGTTAACGTTGAAGGGGAATTTCATCTGGGATCGCGACAATGCGAATCGCTTTTTGGATGGCGAAGCATTCGGAGTGCAGCAGGCGGGGTCGAACAATACGAATTTGCGTTTCCCAAGTGGGGAGGGTAGACGTGGCGGTGATTTCGAGATGTGGTTCTGGCTCGCGCGACCGCTCGGTCTCGGCTCGCTGGTAGTTAACCCACAAACCGTGATTGCAGGCACGCCGTCGCAAGGCACGATAACTCTGAGTGGGCCTGCGCCTGCGGGTGGACTGGTAGTTAATTTAACGAGTTCGGCTACTAACCGGGCGACAGTGCCGCCGACGGTTACGATCCCCGCGGGCAGCACGACCGCGACGTTCCCGATTCAGACCGTTCCCGCACAACAGGGTACCGTGATTATCGGCGCCAACCTTGCGGGTGTCAGCTTTACGGCGACATTGAACCTGGTGCGTCTAGTCTCGTTGGCAGTTAATCCGAATCAAATTGGTCCGGGCCAACCAACAACCGGAACGCTCACGCTTAGTGGTCCAGTGCCAACGGCTGCGGTTGTGAATATTTCGGCTTCGAATCCGCAGCTTGTACAAGTCCCGGCAACCGTGACGATTCCGCCGAATACGGCGGTGTTCAATTTCGCGATCCGGTCGATACCGGTCACGGGCGAGATCTCGCAGACGGTGAATATCACGGCAACGTTGTCCGCAGTGACGGTCGCCGCACCGTTGGTGCTGATCAGGATCTTGTAGAGGAATTGCCGTCGCTTGTTCCGCGGCTTGGACTCGGAGTAAGTGCGCGCAGCGCCGAAGGCGCGAAATATGAAAGCCAGGGGCAAGCGCTGAGCGGAGCGAAGCGCGTCGCCCCTGGTTAGCAAGAATAAATCGAAGAGAGCACTGAAAGTGCGAAATATCATCGCGAGTTATTCCGCCCTTTCAGAGCTTCACGATCATTTTACGTTTTAACCAGGGGCGACGTGCCTCGCTTCGCTCGGCGCTTGCCCCTGGCTATCATATTCCGCGCCTTCGGCGCTGTGCATTCCGACTCTTGAGGCAAGGCGCTTGTCCAATGAAGACGCTGGCTGACTTTCACAACATTCACGCTGGTTCAACCATCGTCGTGTGTGGTTGTGGGGAGTCGCTGAATGAACTAACTCAGCCGGAACGCTTCATTACGATCGGCGTCAACGATGTAGGCCGTAAATTTCAGCCAAACTATCTAGTCGTCGTCAACCCGCGCGATCAATTTACTGGCGACCGCTTCACGTACGTCGAAAACTCCGAAGCCAATTATCTTTTCACGCAACTCGATCTCGGACTCGCGCGGGAGAATGTCGTCACCTTTAACCTGGGCACAAACGGTGGCACCGATCTCTCTGATCTGAACGTCCTTCACTACACGCAGAACTCGCCCTACGTCGCTCTCTGTCTCGCGGTTCACATGGGGGCGAGCCGGATCGGACTCATCGGCGTCGATTTCACTGACAATCATTTCTTCGCGCCGACCGGCACACATCCCCTGCTGTCTCATTTACCTGTCATCGATCAGCAATACGCGGATCTGTACGCCGCGATCCGCGCGCGCGGTGTTGAGGTCGTCAATCTTAGTTCGCAGAGCCGGCTCACGGCTTTTCCAAAACGCACCGTCGCGGAGTTTACCTACGCTGCAAAGAAGATCTTCTTCATCACCTACAAATTCCTTTCGTGCGGCGAAGTCTTCACTGACGGCCTGCGAAACGCCGCGACAAGTCTCGGCTTGAATTTTCAAGAAGCTTACTGGGACGATCCGCAACTCGCGACAAGGATCAACGACTTCGCGCCTGATTGGCTCTTCGTGGTCCATGGCCGCCGCTTCATCGAGAAATGGCGCGGCAGTTTTCCCTCGATCAAGAAAGCGGTTTGGCTGCTCGACGAACCTTACGAAGTTGACGACACGTCGGGGTGGTCCACCGAGTTTGACATCGTCTTCGTCAACGATCCAAACACACTCGAGCGTCATCGCAACGCGCATTACCTGCCCGTCGCATTCGATCCGGAAGTACACTTCGAAAATGGCAACACGCGGAAATACAACGTCGGTTTCATTGGCGGTCACAACGATGTGCGCGAGCGCTACCTGCTAGCGCTGCACGAAGCCGGTTACCTGTCGTATGTAGTCGGTGGGCCATGGCGTTCCCCGGCGTTGCAAAGCATCTGTCTCGCTCCAAACATCGCCGCGGCAGACACGTCTGACCTGTACCGGCAAACCCGGATCGTGCTGAACGTGTTTCGCGAGGTTCACCATTTCAACCGCGACGGCATCAAGCCCTATTCGATGAATCCGCGTGTTTATGAAGCGCTTGCGTGCGGGGCGGTGGTCGTGTCGGAAGCACGCAACGAAGTGAGCGAGGTGTTTCCGGAGCTGCCGCTCTTTTCTGATTCCAATCAGCTACTCGACAAGATCGGTGCGCTTCAAAACGATAACGAAGCCTACGCACACGTGAAGAGCAGTTGTCAGGAGAGAGTTCAGGCACACAGTTACAAAGAACGCCTGCGTCGTGTTCTCGAAACTCTCGGTGTTCCTCATAAGGAAGTTCAGATGAAAAAGGCGCAGTCTTCACCGTTGTCATTAAATGGTTGGAAGCCGGCCGGCGAGTCCGTTCAGCAGTTGAAGGACAATGAATTGCTCTTTAATAAAGGTGTCGATGAAGGACCGGCGACAGAGCAGGGACTCGCGAGTGAAACGGCTTATCGCAACGTCGAACTATCGTTTGAAGTGAAACTCGAGCGCGATGCGTGCTTTATCGCGAAAGTCCGACAAGCCAGCCAACTCGACCAGGCGACGAATTCATATCATCTTTATTGGCATCCCTCATACGCCTATCTCGCTCGGCACAGTCACGTCTTTCAACACGTCGCGGTGAAGCGTGAGCAATGGCAACAGATCAAATTGCGTTGTTATGAAAACCGGCTCGAGCTCGAAGTCGATGGAGTGCTGATGGTCAGTGTTGTCGATGAACTTCTCGACCGCGGCTACTGTTTCATTGGTTGCAAGAACGGAAGAGCAACTGTTCGTAACCTAAAGGTTCGTGAGCTGAGTGCAGCAACAGTTCACGAACAAGTCCCTGAACGTGCTTCGCTTCCAAACGGGCTTCCGAAGTTCAGACTTCTTCTCGAAACGGAGCGACAACAAACTCCGACGGTGAGCATCATCACCACTATTTACGATCGCGTAAATCTTCTGGCCGGGTGTTTACAGACTGTCCGCGACCTGGTCTATCGCGATTTTGAGCACATCATCGTCTCGGACCATCCGCCCGAAGAAATCGTCAGCAGCATCGAGTCTTTGGTGAGCGATGAACCGACGCCCTCGCTAACGTATGCCGATCTCAACGCGCGCACGAACAATTGGGGCATCGGGCCGGCGTCGGTTGGATTGCATCTCGCGCGCGGCCGCTACGTCTGCTTCCTTTCGGACGACAACGGTTACACGCCCGATCACTTCGATCCGCTGGTCAGCGTTCTTGAGCAGCACAGCGACATTGCTTTCGTTTACAGCTCGTGCCAGTACGCCGGACGTCTCGTGCTTCGCAATTCGACGCCGTTGCCGGGCGGCATCGATCTTGGTCAACCATTGTTCAGGAAGGAAATTTTCGATCGCTATCTTCCCGGTCTTTTGCCGTTCGACATGATGGCGTGGGATTGGCACATGATCGAAACGTTCATGCGTCACGGCCTGCGTTGGCAGCACGTCGATCGTCCGACGTTCCTGTTTCGTTTGGCGGCGTGCGCACAGAGAGAGTTACGATGATCCCTGGCTTTACCCACGAGTTAGGACGCGCGAGTTTGGAAGCTGATGATCTCCTACTGCATCGCATCTTATCGTCCGACGTATTCGGCGTTGCTGGTCCAGGATCTTATTCGTAAGACGACGACGCCTTACGAGATCCTTATCTGGTTGAACACAGACGATGAGCGCTACGAAAAGTTTTTGGACGAGCAACGCGCGAGTGGCGCGCCGGTTCGAATCGTCGGCAAGACGCGCGACAACATCGGCATGCAGGCTTATCCGCTGCTGTTTGCGGAATCGCAATATGATCTGATCGCGCAAATCGACGACGATGTGGTTGCCGTGTCGAGGAACATAGCGGAGTACGCTTCGGAAGTGTTCTTAAAGTTTCCGTTAGTGAAACAATTGGTTGCAGACGTTTGGCAGGACGACTACACGACGGGCGCGCGGCCGCCGATGAGTAGTTATCGTGCCGTTGAGCCTGAGCATCAGTTGTACGATGGACCGATTGACGGATGGTTCAGCGTGTTTCATCGCTCGGTTTTGCCGCTGGCGCAGGCACGATACGGCGACATCTATTTTCCTCTCGGCGCAATGTTGAGAAATCGTTTGCGCGAAACCGGCAGGCTTGGATTGCTGTGCACAAAGTTTAAGGTGTTTCATGTAGTCGGTCCGCAGTACGTGTCGTATTTTGGAATGCTGGATTTCGAGATTGAAAAGTATCGCAGGCTCGGCAGGCACGAGATCGTTTCCTGGTACGAAAACGGCAAAGACAAACTGCCGCCGCCGGAAGAATTGAGCTCGCGCGTGAAAACGATTCTCGCGAACCTGGAATAAGCCAAAAGAGCGCCGAAGGCGCGGATATAAAAGCCGGGGGCAAGCGCGAAGCGGAGCGCGTCGCCCCTGGTTGACTATCAAAAAGCGGAGCCGAGGCCTGAAGGGCCGAAATAATTACCGTGGTATTACGCCCTTTCAGGGCTGGCGCTTGTATTTTAATTTCGGTACCAGGGGCGACGCGCTACGCGCTTGCCCCTGGCTATCATATTTCGCGCCCTTTGGCGCTGTGTGGCCCAAATGGCAACTGAGGCAAAGCAGATGAGCGCAGAAACACAACCGGCGCCAAGCTACCGGCTCGAGGATCAATCGATACTCAAGCAAATCAAGGAATCGTTTGCGCCCGATGGTGCGGCGGAGCGGGAGCACAACGCGCAACCCGAATCTGCCGGTTTCGGATCGATCCATTACAGCCTCATCACCAATTTGCGCCCCGAGAAGGTATTGGCGATTGGATCGCGTCACGGCTATGTTCCCAGCATCATTGCACTTGCGCTGAAGGCCAACGGATCAGGGACACTCGATTTTGTCGACGCAAACTACGGCGATGCTGCTCACGGCGTGGACGTCGCGTTTGGTGGCGTTGAGAATTGGAGCGGCGATCCAGCGGAGAAGTTCGCGCGTTTTGGACTGCGCGATGTGATCAGCTTTCACATTCAGCTTTCGTCTGATTTCTTCGCAGCGTGCGAGTCGAAGTACGGTTACATCTATCTCGACGGCAATCACTCGTATGAAGGCAGTCGCTTCGATTTTGAAGAATCGTTGAAAGTGGCGACGGCGAGTGCGTTGATCGTGTTGCACGACGTAGCGGTGACACAGCCCGGATTCGGAGTGAAGCAATTGTTCACTGAGCTTGACGACAGTCGCTACAGCAAGATTCTCATTCCCGCGTGGCCAGGCTTAGGCATCGTGCAACGAAAGGGTGAAACAAAGTCGTGAACGCGAATACACCACATCCATGGCAAGTGCCGCGACTCCAGGAGATTCTTTCGGGCAAGAAGTTCTGGGGCTATCTCGACACCGAAGCAATGCGATCGCGTTACGTTCTTGCAGCGCACTTTGTGCGAAACGCGCGCAATATCGTCGAGATCGGCGGTTATCGCGACAACGTGATCACGCGCTTTCTTACCGGGACGCACGATTCAGTTTCAGTCTTCAGCCTCGACGCGGAGTTTGAAACGTACGAAGCGGAGACGCTCAACGGCGCGCCTTGCCGTGTGCGACACCTTAGCGACTACTTTCAGAACTACACGCATCCGACTGAAAGTCTCGCCGTGATTGTGTTGGGAATTGAAATACTGGGCGACTTTGATCCGCTGTGTAATCTGTTGAATCACGCTGAGGTAGCGGTGATCGAAGTTCCCATCGATCACGCGCCGAGCGTCGATTGTTTAGGTGCAATTCTGCAGCGCACGAACCTCAGCGTCGCAGTTCAAATAAATCTCGATCTCTCACCAAACGAAGCCATCATCGGCGACGAGCTCGCCAAAACAAACATGAACAAGCCGTTCTGGAAGCGCAACGTCTACGTCCTTCGCCCGTTTTAATCGTATGCGTCTCCAATTGGATTGAAGCCTGAGCGAAGCCAATACCAATGCTCCCCGCGGTTCTCGATAAGTCGTTCCAACAATTCAGAAAATGACTTCGCGATTATGGGGGACGATCCCGGAACCGCATGTCGATCATAGAAACTATCGTAACATCGGCCGAGCCTTTCCGGGCTGAGATCTATAGTCAAATAGTCCCCATTTGTGTCGTCAACCAGTATGTGCCACGACGCAGAAATATCAGTATCACCAGCCTCGCCCACTATCACCGGATTCGCAGGCACCACTCGATCCGGTGACACAAAGACAGCTGTGTATGGGCTATCTCTATAGAGGGTCAAGCCGCCACATAACTCGTAAAAATCTTTGAGATCATCTGGCAACACAAAGGATGGACCAAGCTGCGGTAATCCGTCCGCGGGTAAGACCTCGCAGTCAGATAGGCCCCGAACTCGGTCGATGAGGTCTACAACAGACACAATCTACTCCTTTTCATAGATGTGCTTGTGGAACTCTCGATAATAGTTGCGTCTGACTTCGAAGGGAACCCCGGCTGCATCAAACATCCGTTCGGACAAGGCTTGTATTTCCTGCGGAGATACACTCTTCCAATCTACACGCCCGCCGACCGGCTTACCAGTTCTAGCTCTTGCCCATTCCCTATAGACGGCCTTCGTGGCGCCATGGCTAGGAGGTGTCATCGTTATACTCGGTGAATCGGGCGCCCTGCTTACATAGCCTTTCACATTCTCGGAAGCCCAAACGTCCAACACCCCGTGATGCTTCTCTAATCCGGGCGCCTTTTGGCCATATGGAATTACCTCATTTGGCCCGACGATTTCCTTTTCAAGGGCGCTAACTTCCGTGCCAGAAACTTCGTCTAACAGATCTCTATTAGCCTGCTTGCGAATTCTTTCCAAACTACCCAAGCCCATACCCATCTTGTTGGGATTGACTCGATAGTTGAATGGATTGATAGCCTCGCCGGCTTCGCGGAATCCCTGTTTCACGGTTTGGGTCAGAGGCTGGATTTTTGTGCGAGCCAGTGTTAGACCCTCGCGCACTGCGCCCGCTGTTGCTCGTCCTATACCCGTCTCAGCAACGCGCGTAACGGTCGCAGTCACTGCCCTGGTTGTTGCCGCCCTAACGGGCGCCATTATCGGTGTGACTACGGGCGCTGCGGCCTTTCCTGTTGCTTCGGCGATAAGGAGGTCGCCGCCGGTATTTCCCAAGCCGCGCATGAACGCCTTGGGATTTTCCATCAAGAACTCGCCAAGTACCTGCGCAGTCAAGAGTGGATGGGTAGCAATCTCTCCCACCTCCTTGACCCATTTCTTGGTACCGGTCCACATCTCCTTGCCGGTTTCAACCGGATTGTCAATCAAAGCCGCGACACCCTTGCCTGCCTTCTCGAAGCTTTCGCCGATTCCCAAAGCGTAGTCATTCCACAACTCAACTGACTCGCTCAGACGATTCTTGATGTAGCTACCCCACGACTCTTCTGGATTGTTTCCATTGCGATCCCTATATCTCAGCGGGTTGTTCATCGCATACGCATAGCGGTTCATCGACTGGGCCATCATGGCCATGCCGGTGAAGCTATCTTGTTGAATGAAGCTGCCCGTGAACGACGAGTAATAACGTTCGCCGTTGCCCAGGGGCATCAGGCCGGTTTCGCTGTCGAAGCGCTGGCCGGTATAACCAATTGAGTTGTAGCTGGCGCCGCTCGATGCAAGGTATTGGCCCCACGCATCGTATTCATACCGCGCTGTCAAAGAAGCCGGCGGACTTTGCGTCAATTGCGCCAGAGCGGTAACCGATCCCTGGCCGTCGCTGAAGTAGTAACGCTCACCTTCGCCACCGAACTGCGCGCGCACCACCTCGCCTGCACTTAGGTCGTAGCGGTTGACTAGCTGGTCGTTTAATCCATATTCATTTACGACCTGGTCGCCCGCATAAACGTAAGTCAGCGGCACCCCGCCAATCGTCTTCCGGATGCGCTGCCGGTCGAAGTTGTAGTCGTATGCCGCAACTTCCTGGTTCGATCCGTTCAGAACGCGGCGTAATTGATCGCGACAGTCATACTCGTAACTCGTAGTGATCTGATTGTTCTGACTGGTAGACGTCAGGTTGCCGTTGCGATCATAGCCGTAAGTTGTGGGCACACTTCCAGCCGCATCGCTGCTGAGTTGGGTCAGACGATTCAGATCATTGAACTGCCCCGTGGTCGTCACGAGCGTTCCGTCAGCGATCTGCCGCGACTCACTCGTCACGCCATTGCTGTCAGTTGTTAGCGTGATGGTGGTAGTGCGATCGCGAACTGTAGAAGTAGTGCGGTTACCAACTGCGTCGTAATCAAACCCGTTCAGGCGAGTACCTTCCGTGTAGCTGGCGCTCTGCCCCGCCGCCGGATTAGCCGGTCGCTGTCCGACAGTTGTGTAGTTTGCCGAAGTGAGGCGGTCCAGCAGATCGTAGTCGTAAGTGATACTGCGATTTATGCGGCCGTTCACATTGCGTGTTTCGGTGGCCCGGTTCGCGTTCGCATCGTAGGTGTATGCAAACTCTTCCGACTCAGTGGTGTTGATGTGGTTGGTGACGGTGGTCAGCCTGTCAGCACCATCGTACGTGTAATCCCGACGCATACCACTCGGGTAACTGACCTGCTTCAGTAGACCATCTGCTTGCCATTGATAATTAATCGTGGCCGACTGATTTGAGAGGGTAACAGTCTGCACGCGGTTCAATGCGTCGTAGGAATAACCAACCGCATTATTCGCCGCATCGGTCAGCGAGGTGACATTGTTCGCTGCGTCATAGCCCAACTGTACCTTGTGATTGAAAGGATCGGTGGCACTGGTGAGACGATCGCGACTGTCATAGTTACGCGTGTAGTGCCTTGTGACGGGCTGCGACGCGTCGAGCAACGTAGTTTCGTCGACACTCGTGACATTTCCTTCCGGATCGTAGCCGTAGTTGTAGCTCCGCGGCCCTCTGCCGGTCGGCTGGATATAGCTAACCAACTGAACCCTATCGAGCGCATCGTAGGTGATACTCGCTACGTGGTTCTGTGGATCGGTGACAGCGTTGCGGTTTGAGTTTGCGTCGTATCCGTACGTCGTCACGTGTTGCTGTGGCTGCGTAACAGTCTTCAGACGATTCAGCGAGTCATAGTCATAGCTCACCGAACGATTCAGCGCGTCCTTGATACCAGTCAGGTTTTGTGCCGGATCGTAGTCAAACGTCCATACTCCATTCTTTGCATCAGTGAGCTGCTTCAAAGAGCCTAACGCGTTGTAATGATAGGTCGTCTTATACTGGGCACCCTTCGGATCCGTCCGCTCAAGCAGCAACCCGCCGCCGTCGTACTTGAATGTCGTCACATTGCCGGCGCCGTCAGTTCGGGTCTTGAGATGATTGAGTTCATCGTAGGTCTGTTCGATAGGCCCACCGGCCCCGTCGTTAGAGGTAAGCACGTTGCCGACGGCATCGTACGTAAACGTTTCCGTCCGCAGATTACCAGCGTGCTTGACCTGCGTTACGCGGTTGAGGTTGTCGTACGTGTACTCGGTGCGATTGTTGAGGCCATCGACCATTTCAATACGATTGTTGTTACCGTCGTACAGGTACGAAGCGAGTGGCTGCCCGCCCTGTGTGATGCTAACCATCCGTTTCAGTGGATCGTAGATTTCGATCCGCTGGTTCCCGCGGCGGTCCGTAACCGCCTTCCGGTAACCACCACTGTCGCTGTTTGAAATAGTCGTGACCTGGCCCAACCTGTCAGTAATCTGCGAGAGACGATTCAATGGATCGTAGGTATAGAGAGTGTTTACCCCTTTGAAGTCACTCTCCTGACGCAGATTTATGCCGTCGTATTGCAGCGAGCGCGTCTTCGAGTCGGCGTTTCTCTCGGTCGTGACCCGCCGCAAACCGTCGTAGACAAGCGTCGTGGCATTGCCGTTGGCGTCCGTGCGTGTTTCTTTGTTCAACGCATCTTCGTAAGTGATCGTTTGCACGGTGATTTGTTCCGATCCATCCTGGACCGTGGTAACGAGAGGGCGGCCCTGGTTGTCGTAGGTCATCTGCGAAACGGTGCCGCGCAGATCGGTATGCGACACAACGTTGCCCCCGCCGTCATACGTAAAGCTCTCGCTGAAATTACCAGTGTGAGAGATTGATGTGGCGCGATTCAGACCATCGAGCGTGTAAGTCGTCACACGGCCGTTTGCATCCACCGCGCGCTTAAGTCCACCAAACGCTGCATAGCTTCGCTGGACATTGAACGCCGGATTGGCGCCGTTTACCGTCAGTGTGCCTGTTTCGCCAAACGCTGAAAGCTGGGCGACACTCACAATTCCACGCGGATCCGTAGTTTGGACCGAACGCCCGGTGTAAGAGTTCGAAGTGCGGTAGCTTGCCCCCGTGAATTTGACCTCACGAACCAAAGGCCGGCCGATACCATCCACCGTCACGGTTTCAGTCAGACCCTGCGGGTCGTTTTGTCGTGTGATACTCCGCGAAACGTCATCGAATACCCAGCTCGTAACTCTGCCCCCCGGATCAGTCATTCGCGTGCGACGATTGATCTCGTCATAAGCAAACGTCGATCGACCGCCATTGCGATCAATTTGCAGGATGAGGTTGCTGTTATTGTCGTAGCCAGTCTCCTCGGTGAAACCACCGGGCACGTGGCGTTTTGTCAAACGACGCAGCCCGTCATATTCGAAGGTCGTTTCTTGCTCGTATTGATTGATCACACGTAGAGGATTTCCGATGCGGTCAACCTCTGTTAGCCGGCTGACGGCTATCTGTGCACCAAACGATCCCGAAAGAGTCTCGCTGCGCACGAAATTCAGTTCGTCATAAGTAAGCGTCGTTGTTACGCCTCGACGATCCTTACTGGTAAGGACATTAGAGTTTCCGTCGTAGGTATAGGTGAGGGTAAAAGGACCAGCACCGTTCAGCGTTTCCACGGACTGTACGAGCCGGTTAAGTCCGTCATAGGTGTTGTCGACGACAAGTGATTGCGCGCCGCCATTCCTGGTGATCTTCTTTGCCTGTCCTTCCGGCAAATAGAGGAATGATGTGGTGAGTGAATCGCGAATGCCTGTCGGGTCAGTCACCGTTTGGCTGACGATACGGTCAAACCTGTCGTACGTGTTCTGAATCGATGGATCAACTGTATCGTTACTGGTGAGCAACCTGCTGCGCACATCGTACGTGTTGTTCGTTATGACATTTCCCTGGCGGTTAATAGTTGTTGGATTTCCGAAGCCGTCGTACTGATAAGTAGTAACAACGCCGTATTGATCGACCATTCGCGATAGATCTCCGTTGCCTGCGTAATCCATCTGGATATCGCGGCCGGTCGGCAGATGTATGCGCGTGACATTCCCACGATTGTCTAGTGAGTAGGTTGTTTGATTACCATTGCCATCGACGGTGCTTAGTGGTTTCGCATAAGTCGGATCGAAGGTGGCTCTGGTGGTAATCGCCGTTCCTTGACCGCTGATAGTCTGGAGAATTTGATTGCCACGATCGTCGTATTGAGTTGTTGTGTGACGACCTTCGGCATCTGTCTCAGACGACCTGTTGCCAAACTCGTCAAATGTAATCGTGGATACAGCGTCGCGGGGCGCGGTAACTCTAACGACCTTACCCGGCTGACTCTTGGTGAATTGATAACGGGTGACGTTGCCACGACCGTCGGTAAAGGCGGTTTCCGAGACGTCGTTGAATGAGAAGGTATAAGCGTAAAGATTGTTCACAGCCTCAGGCCTGCGAATCGCTTGCACCATCATTCCGCGGATTGTCGATTCATATTCGTAGCTTGTAGTGTGGTTCTGACTTCCGGTGCGGTTCGGCGTTTGGACAGATTTGATCAAATGCTCGGTACCGGCATTCGTACCGTTTGATGGATCGTAAAGGTATGTTGTGACATTCGGATCGGCGGGCTGGCTGATTCCATCGGCGCCGGTACGCTCGACACGAGTCAAATTGCCTTTTGCGTCGTAATCGTAGAGGACCTCTAAACCGCCTGGTCCCGTGATCTTCGTGATGCGCCAGGCGACGCCAAGCTGTCCCAGCTCAAATTTGCGACGGAGCGAGTTAAGGAAGCGTTTGTTGGTGCAGGTTAAAGTCTGGTTGTTAGTAGCTCCGCTGTCGAGTGCGCCAACAAAAGGCGTGGCTCCCTGTTCATAAGTGAACGTAAGTTTGCGATTAGCCGAGTCCGTTACAGTCGCCAACCGGCCTTGTGCGTCATAGCCAAAGGTTAGCTTGTTGCCGTTCGGCTCTTCGATGAAAGCAAGGTTACCCATGTAACCCAGGTTGAACATCTGTTCGCTGCCAACTGCGAGTGCCTGATTGAAGTGGTACTTGATGTTCCCCTTGCTGAAGAAGTCGAAGCTATTGTCTGAATTCCTTTGTAACTTAGTGTGAAACGGTGCTTTGCTCTTGAGTGTTGTCCCATTGAATTCATGGACATTGCCTTCGCCACTCTCGACTTTGTAGATAGTCTCGGAGGGATTTTCCGGATTAGGCGACTGTCGCAACAGCACCTGGTAGTTATGCGCCCAACCATAGCCGAGCGTGTTGTAAGTATTGCTGGCCGTGCTGTTGTAATAACGCGTGAATGACAGCGACAGACCTCTGTTCCTGATTTCAGGAATATCCGATTCACTGAGGGCGAGGTTGCCGGTTTCAACTTCGACATTGTTTACGACTATGTTGCCGGGTTGACGTTGGCCCGGCGAATCATTCTCGACAACGATCGTGCCCTCAGCCTCCTCGAACACGCTGGCATTTCCTTCCAACGTCGCTGTGAGTTTGAACTGGTAACTGCCGGGAAGCAGATTGGGCAACTTGCCAATCTTTATGTCCTCTACATGCAGGCCGAAGGAACGGAATGTTGACGGCGGTTCGCCCAGATCCACCGGCGCACCATTAACGCGAAGTGTTACGTGGGCAGCAGCGCCAAGGAGGTAAGCGAGCTTGCCGCCCTCTCGACGACCACTTACACCTATGATCTGTTGATACTCATCAAGGAGATGGCTGAACACGATTGGCACCGCACGGGCGCGGAACTCGTTCGATTGCCCGCTAACTACAAGTTCTGCGGTATAGAGTGCCGCGCGATCAATTTGCTCGCTTGACGACCAGGTGGCCCGGCCGATAAGCACATCCACAGTTGAACTCGGATCGAACACTGCCGGAACTTCTGCCAGCACTGTTGTAATCACCTGATCGCCGGTTCGTGTTTGTTTGCGGATGATGACTTTGCCGGACTGTGGGACGTCCATCCCATAGACCTTGAAAACTGTCTCCGCGGCCTGGATCATGCGATCCTCAGCACGGCTAATCAGGACAGGATTCAGGCAAGTGCTGCCATCAGCGCCATGAACGAAAACGGTTGCCGCGGCGGAGCCGATCGAAGTACGAACGTTCGATTTGCCATTCGCCAGATCCAGCGTGTAGACAAATCCATCACGGACAGAGATCCAACGCAGATCGCTTCCCAGATCTGTGATTACACCCCTAACAACCAGATTTGAAGGATCGCTGAAATCAATGACCGCCACCCTGTCTGCGAACATCACGTAAAGGAGCGTGTCTTCCAGGTCCATACGGCGGGCTACGCCACCACCCAGACCTAGTTCGGCGAAAGATCGAGAGGGGTAGGCTTGTGGAAGTCGAGGGTTCGTGACATTAAAGAGCCAGAGTCGATCGGACCCGAGTAGCGCGGCAATATCAGTGCTTTGACCATTCAACATTACCGCCGGCGCTGTTCGTACATCGACTGCGAATCCCGCTGGATCCAGATCGCGAGTTCCGATAAGACGATCGTCGATGCTGTCGCTATTTGAATCAACGAGTGCAAAGGAGCCGTCCCACGAACTGTTCGTGTCAAACGAAAGTAACTGCAGTCTGTTTGAAGCGATGTAGACAACCGGTGATTGGACCGGTGAACCATTAGACGCAGGAACAGCCTGGTCCATCACTGACAAGGAATAGACTGGCGCTCCTTCGGTCGGCGTACGCCGGTAGCTTGCCATTTGCTTCTTGGCTTCACGCGCAAATCCAGCGTTTAGACCTGAAACAACGGCAGGAAACCAATCGGTCTTCGGATCGTTTGTTTCCGCAAGCGTACGCACTGCCTCTTCGAGATCAACCACCTCGAGGCTGTCGCGGCCGCCGTTGCCGATATAGGCGCGTTTGTGATGAATCCGCACGTACATCGGATAGGAAGGCGCGGTTTTTGGAATCTTGAGCGATGAAACGCCGATAAGCTCCGGAGTTGTTGGATCATCGAGACTATAAATGAAGGCATTGATGGGCCGTTCAAGGTCCTGGACCGAATACGCGAGGACCACGGCAATAACTTCGTATGTCCTGCGCACGGGAGTGTGAACGGTGATGATGTCTGAATCCTGCTCGGCCTCAGCAATGTCGTAAGCCGTCGCAAAGAACGGGACGAACTTGGTGCCGGTAACAACTGGCTTTTGCGGATCGGAAAGATCGTAAACGTTCAGTGTGGAACCTGTTGTGCTCGGCGCGACCGTGATCCCTAAATCACTCGCAGTCTCAAGCCGATAGCTAACGGCCTGGGTCGGAGTCTGACCGATAACAAGGGGACGGAAGGTTTTAAACGTGCTCCGGAATGGTTGTGGATCGGTATCGGTTGCTGACGTGTAGTCCTGGTCCAGTGCGTGTCCATCTGAATCGGTGACTGTCGTCAGCACCTCAACGGCATAGTCCTTATTGGCTTCCAGGCCGTTGGCTGGTTGGAAGTCGATACTCGAGATATTTGGCGAAGTAGGGGTGACTGGCAGTCCACCCGAAGTTATTTCGCCAGTAATGCGCTGCTGCGTGGCGAGGTCGGTAAGGAAAACGTTCGTTCCGGGAATGAGGTTCTTAACAGGCTCGTTGAAGTCCAGATGAATGCGAGTTCCGGTTCCGACTTGTTGTGCGCCGCTGGTTGGTATCACGCCCATGACGCGCGGTGGTCCCTCTAACGAAGGACGATTATTTGGGTTTTGTAGAGCCACAAATCCAAACGTTGACGTAGCTCGTGTCGTCAATACGTTTGCTTGCGTGAAGGTTGTGACAACGACGCTGTAACTGCCTTCGCCTGTAACTGTGAAGTCAGTCGTAAACACCCCGGTTCCGGGGTCGGAACTCTGCCGTGTCCAGGTCAACTGCTGAATCGTGTTACCGCCGACGAGTAACTGTCCGGTGATTTGTTGCACATTCGGCGTGGTAGTGACTTTGATTTCGAGATGTGAACCTAATACTACGCGCCCGACTGATTGCAGTGTGTCCAGCTGACCTTCAGGGAGTTCCAACATTCGTCCCTCGAGCCGCAGGAGCGCGGGCAATGTTTCAGGTAAGCCGGCGCTGGAAGGGAATTGGATGGCCGCGAAAAGCGTTTCCAATAAGTGGAGTCCGGTCTCGGTCGCAGTTGTGCTTAGGTAAGGTGTGGCGGTAACAGTCTTGGTTCGGCCGATGGTGTCTCGCGCTTCAACTTCCGCCGTAGTGCCGGCTGAGGCGGCGAAATCCAGTGTTGCGAACCTGCCGTTGAAAGCAGAGCGCGCAACTACCTGAGCGTTTACGGCAGGATTTTTAATCGTACATAAAACGTTCGCGAGGGGCTTCGGAGCAGCATTAGGAACAAGTTCCGTGACAGTGCCAGTCACAGCACGGATACGACGTGGCATGAACACTTCGACATCATAGATTCCCAAAGTGCTCACGATGGTCACGCCGATAAAAGGCGGTGACATGGTTTTGAATTTGCCGCCTTCAACCTTGCCGGACGTCAACACCTCCCACACATCGCGCTCGACGTTGCCTTCAGTGATCTTCGTGGGCGTCATGAATGCAACCCGTTGACCTTCAGTTGCAGTTGGCGGCGCCGCGACTTCAAGATGAAGTTCCTTATTGTTGGTGAAGTTTCCGCTTACATGGATGCGCACACCGGCGCCCCAGGGAACCTCAGTGGGATCCATCTCGCCTGTACGAGGAATGGTGATGTCAGACTCCGCTTTGGTCGTCAGCTTCAGATCGGCCTGGCCGCTGATTGCTCCGGCAGGAATGCTGAGCAGCACCTGACCATTGTCACTCGTTAACGTGCCACCGTTTGAACCGACGGAAGTGAAGCCATCAGCGCGTCGATACGCTGCTTGTGTGACCGCGTATTGCGTGCCGTCCGGCTGCGTGATGGTGAGGGAAATCTCATCGCCCACGCGGGCCTGAATTTGCAGGCTTAGCGCACCTGTTCCAGCAACTGTTGAAAGCGTAGAGCCGCTGGTGGTGTTAACAACCAAAATGCTCGAGCCATTAGGCACACTATTAGCGGGGATAGAGATCGTAGATATCTCATTACCATCGGGATAGCCGATAGTGATCTGTTCGGGCTTGAGACGGTTGCTGATAACGACCGTGGCTGCGGTGGTGAAGGTCGAGTTGAACGCGGCGCTCAATGCGTGGCCGTAAATGTCGCGGACCGCCGTGGAGAGAGAGACTTTATAAGTTGTCGAAGCGGCTAGTGTCGCTGCGGGTGTAAAGACTACGACTCGGCTGCCGGCGAGCACAGTGATACTGCCGAGCACGGGATTGCCGGCATTCGTGCTAAGCGTAAAGCTGGAGCCGGTCAATGTTTGTGCGGCGATAGGTTTATTGAAAGTGACCGTGACAGGAGTGGTCGCGATCATGTTTTGCGCGCCTGATGCAGGCGTGATCGATTCCACCTGTAGCGCGACGGCGCTCAAGGCGACGTTCGCGTTAGCGACGGCGTCTTGCGCTTCCAACGACGCTGTCGCAGTTCCCGTTGCGTCAGTTGCGAGTGCTGCGGCGCCGATCTGATTTACACCTGTTGGTGCATCCCCTGCTGCTCCTACCAGCACATACTGGCCATCAGTCCCTGTCACATCGACGAATGGAGTCTGGTTGTTGGAGACCCTCACCATCGTCTGCGGCGCACTGGTGGCTGCGTCTGTGATCGTGCCCTTGACGTAGCCAAACGCTGACGGCACACGAATGAACACATAACGACCAGTCGATCTGATTCCGCGGAGCGCAACTCCAGCCGGCAGCGGCGGGATCGAGGTAGTCGAGGTCAACTTGTCATTCGCTTCGGCGATCGCGCGCGCTACAACTTTCGGCGAGCGCTGCCCGCCCACAGTGACGAGCTGGGCAACGACTACGCGTGACAAGTCACCCGTCAAACCAGGAACTGAGATCGACGCTGATGAGTTAAGTATGGCGCTGCCCAAGTCGACATCAAACGCCGCCAGCACTTCATAGCCGGCAGGCAAGCTGACGCCGGCCGATTGCACTGGAACGTTTTCAAAGAAAACTGATTGCGATCCGGAGACGGCGTTCGCAGGGATCGACAACTGAGAGCCATCGCCGGCGCGCACGCTGCCGCCCTGATTGTCGACCAGTGCGCCGAGCTTGTTCTGTCTTCCGGAACGAATCTCGACGTGAACGTTTGCATTAAATAGATCCGTGATCGAGAAGTTTGTGCGTGTTGGTTTTGCGATGAAGAAAGCACCGAGGCGATTTGGCTGCGCGCCGTTGGGGTACGCGTAGAGGACAAAGTCTTGTGATGGCCGATCGACCAACACTGGGTCCTTGCCACCGAGTAGGTTGTACGTTTCGCCAAACGACGCTTCAATCGAAACACCGGAAGGAAGTTGCGACGCCGCCGTCGCAAAGAATGAGATCGACGACTTTGCGACAGGCGAGAAGCCTGCGCTCCGAGGCGATGACTCAGCGTTTGCCTGGGCGGAATCAAGTGCGGCCGAGTCTGCCGCGGGGCTGGAGGGCAACGGTTGGCCCAATACCGGCGTAGGTGGTGCGGTTGTGCCAGTGTCGGCTACCAGAAATGCATATTGGCCCAAACTCGGCAGATCCGCAGACAAGGCACCGCCGGTAGAAGCCTGAAGACTTACGCCAACGACGGTCCACGAGTGCGATGCTTCGTCGTAACGCGCGAGTGTTAGTGGTGTCGTAGATGACAGACCAGCGACGGTGGAGATTGTCAGCTGCGCAGGCGATTGCAATGCTGATCCGTCAGCAGTACGGATGTCTATGATCGCTCCCGGAACTGGTGACCAACCGTACGGCAAGAGGTTCGCGAGACCCTGCGGTGAAATGCTGGTAACGCGCAGATCCATTTGTTGAGAAAGCGCGCCTGCCACGAAGTTCACTTGCACACGTCCGCCGTCTCCGTTGACAGTTCCACCGGATGCGCCGATCGAGTTCGTTTGTGAATCGAGGGGAGTGAGACGTGCGTCAAACAACGCCGTGCCTTCACCGATCGCCACCTTATAAAGACGTTCGACGGGTGTGAAACCATCCTTCGAGAGACGAACTACTCCCGCAGGCGTCGTGGAGACGAAACTGAATACGCCCGCCTCGTCAGTGGTTACTGGCGAAGCACCGTTTAGCAAAGCGTTTACGCCTACCATCACATAACCGGTTGTATCGTCGAAAACGTAACCAGAAATTCCGCCTGGACCAGCAGTTTGTAGTTGCGCCGTTGCTACCGTCGTGGTGTTGGTTAGATCACGAGCTACGGCACTCAGCACGAGCGTGACTCCTGCCGCGAAGACTGCCGGAACAGAAAGCGTGAATTGATAGGGCGCTGTCGTAACCGTCTCAATCCTCTGACCGTTGAGTCTTAACTCAACATCAGCGATACCGACGTTGTCAGTTGCATTAACCAGGATCTGGTACGTGCCTCCCGGCTGTACGCTCGCGGGAACGTTGACAAACGAGATCGCAGGCGCTGTTACATCTCGAATGACCGTGATAGACGATTGGCTCTGTTGATTTTGCCCATCTGTTGCTATTACCGAGATCGTGTTTGAGCCATCGTTGAGCTGCACCGTGCGCGCAAACTGACCACCGGTGATCGACGTGTTCGTGCCATTGATCGTCAGGCTTAAACCGGTCGCTAGATCTGATGAGACACTGCCGGCGACCGTAATGGAGCTGGAACTTACAACCGCGCCGTTCAGTGGGTTTGTGATTGTCAGGGTGGGAGGTTGGAGTTGAAGCCTCGTGATATCCACAGTGGCCTGAGCCTGGTTAGCCGGTGAAGCTCCATCGACCGCGGTGACGACGATGTGATTTACGCCGAACGCTAAGGCAAACGATGCCACGGACCACTGATGTGTCGCCGGGTTGAAAGTGGCCGGTGTGCCATTAACCGTTACGCTTTGTACACCGGTGGCATTAAGCCCGGTGTCCTGGGCCGTACCAGCGAGACTCACAGTTGAATCGTAGGTACTCAAGGAGGCGAGCGGCGAAGTGATCGTCACTGTCGGCGGAGTAGTGTCAGGGGTGTGGCGAGTAACGTTGATGGTCGCTGTCGTGCTTCGATTTGCAGGTGAGGCGTTGTCCTCAGCGTATGCGTTAATTGGGTTGGAGCCCTCAGACAGTGAGATGTCCACTGTCCATTGGTGAGTTTGTGCGTTGTAGTTTGCTTGCTGGCCGTTGACCACAACTCGACTTACTCCCGTTGCATTCGCGCCGTCGTCGTTGGCCGTGCCGGTCACAGTGACGCTCGCGTTCGCAGTCGTAAAATTATTCGACGGCGACGTGATCGAGATCGTCGGGGCAGTCGTGTCCTGTGGATTCTGTCTAGTGACTGTAATGGTGGCCGGTGGCGAAGCGTTCCCCGCGTTGTCTGTGGCGACCACAGAGATCTCATTGCTGCCGAGGTTCAGCGAGACATTCGGAATGGTCCAGTTTCCGTCCTGGAGGTTGAGAGTCCCAGGTACACCGTTGACTGTTACTTGCGCAACACCTGTGGCATTCGCTCCGGTATCAGACACGGTGCCGCTCACCGTAATCGAGCTCGACTCAGTCGTTGAGTTATTTGCCGGCGACGTGATCGTAACGGTTGGAGGAGTTGTGTCCTGCGGCCGAACGACAACAATTTGTTGGTCGGGAGAAGTGTTGCCTGCTCCGTCCGTGGCACGCACCGTTATCGTGTTGGACCCGCAATTCAGAGCTACATTCGCGGACCAGGCATTGGTGTTTGGGTTGTAAGTGGCGGCAATGTTATTGACCAAAACTGACGAAACACCGCTGGCGCCTACACCGGGGTCAACGGCGGTTCCCGTTACCGTGACTGACGCGCTATTGATGGTTGCGTTATTGGCCGGTGACGTGATGGTGACTGTTGGTGCGGTCGTGTCTCCGGGAGCATTCGACGATGTGTCGCCAATAACATTGGCGTTGGTGAGAATCTCTAGCTTGTCGGCAATAACCTGCCCGCGCACTTGCGACGAGCCGGTCACCGACGCTGTACCATTCGGTACACGCACAAGCGCTTTGATGGTTGCGTTACCGGAAATTGCCAGGTTTGAGCCCAATACATTGATCTTGATGTCGCCGGGAAGAGTGTTCTCGCCGACCACCACTCCCGTGTTGCTAAACGTCGCGGATGAACCGATGTTGATGGTCGTTACGCCAGTGACCTTGATCGAAGCGTTGCTGGCAAAGGCAAACCCGTCACTAAAGTTGTAAACGCCGCCAGTGAAGTTCAATCGGGTGCTTCCCGTGACGTTGAATGCACCATAGTTGCCTGCCGGCACCGTGATCGTTTCGTTCGACTTGTTGACGTGCAACTCTTTCAACGTGGACCAATCGCCAATGTTGGCGAGATCGGCCGAGGTGTTGATGTTGACGATGCGTGTGCCTGTCGGTTGCGGAATTGAGGTTGGAATGTCAGCTGGAAACGCCAGCGGGTCTGAGCGACGGTGAATCTTTCCCACCAGGCGAGAAGTGCCGTTAATCGCCACCGTGTAACCAACCGGATCCGGACTGCCTGATTCGTCGACCGTGCCGGCATTGAACGTCGCGTTCGTGGCAACGGTGACGTTTGGAGTACCGACGACGTAAGTTTCATTTGTGACAACAAAACCGCCCTCGAAGGAAAAGTTTTGCCCTGTATAAACCCTGAGGTTGCCCTCAACTCTTCCATTGGACAGCGTCGGGACTTTGCGAGAGATGGCAGCGTCCACCGGCGCAACGACCATCGCCGGCTCAGCCTCACTACCTTCGAAGAAGCTGAAAGCATGCTCGAGGAGACCCCATGAACTGCCAGTAGCGTTACCCGGTAGTCCTGCATTGTTCGCTGGTGTCGATGGTGTGAAAGGATTCAGACCAACTGGATTCGCGAACGCCGCATTAGGCTGGAGCACCAGCAAGTAACAAAGGAACAGGACTAACACGTGCTTGAAGGAAAAAGCTCTAACGTGACGAGTGGGAGTGGGGGCGGCTTGTTGCATGCTGTGTTTCTCTATCGCTAAGTGAGTTTCCGGGCCTTGATTGATCGCGTTGATGTGCTGTTTGGCAGTTGGTCTCATCGCTGACCTCCCACCGGTTTCGCATGTTGATTGAGTCTGGAAGCTCGGAACGAACTCCCTCGTGGTGGTTTGACCCGGTTGGGCGGAATATCGGGTGGACCACCAGAGAAGCCAACGCGATTCGCTGCGGGACGTTCCTCCAAGACGACCTCCACACTAAAGCCCCTTCCGAGAACGTCCTTGAAGAGCAGTGGTATTCGTCCGGCAGGAACAGCATCAGATACGGTGAGCGATACCTTGATGCTTGTGAATGTTGATGAAAGGACGGTGGCGGTCACACCGGGTTGACTCGGCGCCACAGTCGCGCCAATCAGCCCATATCCCGAAAGCGTGACCTCTATTGGCCCAGCGCCTTTTCTGACTACGGGTGGACGAACGAAAGTGATCTTCGGTTCGTCGTTGCCGAAGAAATCGGCGGCGATCTTCTCCGGAATGTGTACCGACGACGAGATGCGAATCTCATCCAACACACCCGGAAATTCATCCGGCCCATTGCCAGCGGGTGAGTCGGCGTCGAAGCTGCCGAACTGTAGCGGCTGACCCAAATTGCGCACCGCTCCGAAGCCGACGGGGGCCGGCTGCATCATGCGCAACTGAGCATCGATGTACAGCGACAGCCAACCAGTCTCGCGATCGACGACCAGGGCGATTGCGTGCCATTGATCGTCCGTCAGCGTACCTGCGCCTGCCAGCGTGTCGGCGTGCCACACGAGTCCGGCAGTGTCGTAGATCTCGGCACGAAGAGCTCCGGACGCGAGCGCCTTGAGCGTGAAGTCAGTGTTTTGTCCGTTATTCGTCTCCTTACCGATGAGCACATAGTCGCGCCCGAGCGCTGGTGCTTTGACCCAACCCTCAATCGTGAAACTGGATGTGCCCGGCGACAGGTTAGTGTTGTTGGCATCGGCTGTTGCGCGGACCTGACTTCGACCGCCGCCGAATCTGCCGTTTGCAGGACGCGACGCCGGGGCACTGGTCAGATTAATCGCATTCGGACCAGCGTCAAGCAGGTGGGCCATGCCCTTCTCGCGTTCGTCGAGATGCCACAGTCCGATAGTGTCTGCTTCGAGCGCAAACTCACTCGGCTCGATCACTCGGATCTCAACTGCGACATCGGAATATCCCTGCTTCGAGAGGATCAATTGCGCTGGACCAAGCGGCGTGTTTGGAGCTACTGCCAGATCAAGCTGCGCTTGCGAGTCAGTGGTGCCTTTCATGCGAGCGTCAACCGATTTCAGCGGTTGCCCGTCACGCACGACACGAGCGTTAACGCCGCTCAAGTTTGCACCGCCAAGCGCGATCCCGGTCACAATCGGTCGCTGTGAACTTCTGTCGCGCGCTACCAACTTCGGAGTGATCGCATTCACGATCATTTCTGGTCTTGGAGCGGCAGCAACGTTCTCGGTGGGAGCTTCTATCCTTAGACTGCTTTGGCCTCCACCATTAGTGCCAAACCACGTATCTGCTATCTGAGTGGCCGTGATCGGGAAGTTTTGAATGCGAACTTCGTCGATCGTTCCCGGAAACTCTTCGGGTCCACCTCCGGAGTTGTCTTCGAAAAATGCCCAGTGGGCCACCCGTAATGGAGTCGGAGTGTTGGCGGTTGAACCAAAGTTGACCGGAAGAGCCGATGACCCTCGCTCGGCTCCATCTATATAAAGAGTGAGTCTGCCGGTGGTGCGATCCACCACCATTGCGACGTAGTGCCAGAGACCATCATTCAAGTTGGGAAGGTACTTGGCGGTCGCTGGATCGAAGACGCGGCCAACCGCATCTGCCCGCCACTGTCTGCCCTGGGAATCGTGTACGTAGGCTCGCAAACCTCCCGACGGCAGCATTCGGAGCGAGTATTCCGGATTGAATTGATTCCCGCCGAACGAATCCTCTTTACCGACGAGGGTGTAGCCCCGAGTGACTGAGGGACCACCCTTCACCCAACATTCGATACTGAAGCTATTACCGCCGAGATGCATCGAATTGTTGGCAGTATCGGCAACGATGTTTCCCTTCACGCGGCCTTTACCGAAGCGCCCATCCGCCGAGGTGGAAAGACTGCCCGCTGTGCCACCTACGACCGCGGGAACCGGATCGCCCGAGCCGTCAATGTGCACAGCGCCGTTGCCCGTTTCGTCCATGTGCCAAAGCAGTAAGGTTTCCGTGCCACTATTCGGCACATTGGTGAATGGCTGAGGCGCCACAACGGTCATAGCCAAAGTGAAGAGCTGGCTATCGGCCGTGGTGACGTTGAAGTGTAACTGGCCGCTACTCGAGTTAGCGGGTACATCCATTAAACCGTGAATCTCTGTCCCCGATGTGGAGGTAATGGTAAAGGGAACGTCCGGTCGATCTGTCGTTACTGTCGCGCCCGTCAAGCCGAAGCCGGTAAAAGTGACTGGCACCGCGAACGTACCGGCCGCAACGTAATCAGGCTTTACTCGAACTACACGAGTGGTGTCCGTCCCAAGAGTGTCTGCCAGGATCCTGGCAGCGCTATGAGCGGATGTAGAGATTCTTACTTCATCAATTAAGCCCGGGAATTCTTCAGGTCCGCCACCTGAGTTTTCTTCAAAGAAGGCCCAATGGCCCACGCGAACCGGCGTCGGTGTTTTAGTGAGAGGACCGAAGTTTGCGGGCATTACTGCCGAGGCCCGCTCGATCCCGTCTACGTAAATGATCATTCGCTGGGTCGCACGGTCCACAATCAGCGCGATGTGATGCCACTCGTTATCATCAACGACGAGTTTCCAGCGGCCCGTAGTCGGCTCGTAAACACGACCTATCGTTTCGGCTTTCCACTGCCTGCCCTGGGTGTCATGCGCATACGCGCGTAGAGCACCGCTAGGCGTTACTCGGAGGCTAAATTCAGGATTGAATTGATTTCCGCCGAAGGAATCCTCTTTAGCCACGAGGGTGTAGCCGCGCGTTACTGGACTAGTCTTCATCCAGCATTCAACTGTAAAGCTGGATGAGCCGAGGTAGAGGGCGTCGAAGTCGGGATTGCTTGCGATATTTGCTTTGCGTCTCGCAAATCCAAAATGTCCTGCTGATTCAGCGACGGAAATGCTTCCGGCGGTGCCCGAAAGTGAGAGTGGTCCGGAGTCGGCTATTTGCACGGAACCGTTGCCGGTCTCGTTCAAGTGCCAGAGCAGTTTGGTATCAACATCCGTCGCAAGCTCAGATTGCTCTGGTATGCGAATCTCGACTGGAGCGGGCGGTAACCCGGGTTTGGCGAAGACCAATTGTGCGTAACCCGGAATTACGGTTGAGGCGACAGAGACTCTCAACTGTGCCTGATTGAAGGAACTGGAATCAACGATCACCGTTGCATCCAGTATCTGGCCGTCACGCACAACGGTTGCCGTGACGCCGTCAAGTCCGAAACCCGTGGCCGACACTGTTGTAAATTCAATTGGACCAGCAGCCAGATTTCGGCGAATTTCCTTTGGACCATACGAGTTAATGCGAAGGCCCGGCACACCGTCGAGATCGGAGCGGATTTGCGAGGCACTGTGGGCGGTATTCGAGAGTCGCACGTCATCGATCGTGCCTGGAAACTCTTCAGGTCCGCCTGCTGCATTGTCTTCAAAGAAGGCCCAATGGCCCACGCGAAGGGCAGTTGGTGTTTTCGTAAGCGGGCCGAAGTTTGCGGGCATTGTCCCTGAGGCACGCTCGATTCCGTCCACGTAAATAATCATTCGCTGGCTGGCGCGGTCTGCAACCATCGCCACGTGATGCCAGAAGTTGTCATCAACGCGGTAGACGAGCGGTCCCATCTCGGCTTTCCACTGCCTGCCCTGGTTGTCATGTGCATAAGCTCGCAGAGATCCGTTAGGCACCAACCGAAGACTAAATTCGGGATTGAATTGATTTCCGCCGAACGAGTCTTCTTTGCCTACCAGCGAATAGCCACGAGTAACTGGGCCAGTCTTTACCCAACACTCTGCGGTGAAGCTGGCTGCACCGAGATACAGCGCATCTTTGTCAGGATCAGAAGCAATATTGGCGCGGCTGCGGCCTTTGCCGAAGCGTCCGGGCTGCTCCTGAGAGAGGGAGCCCGTCGTGCCATTAATGCCGAGGGCGCTGGCGTCAAAAACCTTAATGGCGCCGTTGCCAGTCTCATTCAGGTTCCACAGCAGCAGAGTGTCGAGCGCGCCCGCTAACTGGGCTTGCTCGCTGATGCGCAGGTCAACCGCAACATCAACCTGACCCGGTTTGGAGAACACAAGTTGGGCCATGCCGAGCGGAGCCGTCGCAAGTGCGTCGACCGAAACGATCGCTTGTCGCGGTGAACTCAACTCGACGATGACCACCGCATCGACGGTTTGTCCGTCGCGCACGACGCGCGCTGTTACGCCGTCGAGGTTGTAGCCGTCAACAACGATTTGGGTGACGGTTGACGGGAAGCCTTCTTTCTCACGCAAGACGTCTTTCGGATTGTAAGACGTGACTCGCATAGGTGAGCTCCCGAGCATATCGTTGAGGATCTGGGCGGCGGTGTGGGCTGTTGCCGAGACGCGAATCTCATCGAGCAGTCCCGGAAATTCCTGCGTTCCTCCGGTCGTCTGTGGGTCGAAGAAGGACCAATGACCAGCGCGGAATGCCTGTCCGGTGTTGGGGAGACTGACGAAGTTTGAAGGCATTGCTGTCGAAGCACGCTCAATGCCGTCTACATAGAGCGTGAGCCGGTTGTTTGTTCGGTCAACAACCATCGCGATGTAGTGCCAGAGGCCGTCGTCAACGCGATAAACCGATGCGGGCAGATCGGCAAGCCACATTTGGCCGTTGATGTTCATGGCAAATGCGCGCAGGGTCCCATTCGGAAACAGCCTTACGGCAAATTCCGGATTGGCAGTATTGCCGCCGAACGAGTCCTCTTTACCAAACAGCGTGTAGGTGCGTCCCACTGGATCAGTTTTCACCCAACCTTCAGCCGTGAAGCTCGAAGTGCCGAAGTAAAGGTTTGTGTTGCTTGTCCCGGTGGCAATATCAGCGCGCGAGCGTCCGCCGCCGAAGCGTCCCGGCTGGGCCACGGACAAACTGCCGGATGTGCCATTAATTTTCAGGAAGGTTTCGTCAAAAATAGTTGTAGTGCCATTAATCGTCTCGTTCATGTGCCAGAGCAATCTGGTGTCAGACTCAACAGCGAGTGTGATGTTCGTGGCGTCAAGGATGCGAAGAGCCAGCGAAGCCGACCCAGCGCTCGAAGAGATCACGAGTTGCGCGTCGCCAAGCGATGCATTGGACGGCACGGTGATCTGCACGCGTGCTTGCGTCGCGGCGCTGCCGACGACTTGTGCAGTGAGATTCGCACTGGCTGGTCCTGTCACGGACGCCGTTGTGCCCGCAAGGTTGTAGCCAGTGAGTTGTATGTCAGTGGTTGTGCCACGCAGGAGATTGGCCGGGCTGCTGATATTCGTGATCGAGACTCCGAGTGTGCCCTCGGTGCCCAGGTAAGTCTTCTGAATCTGATCAGAAGTGTGTGCCGTTGAGGAGACTCTAACTTCGTCAACAATGCCTGGGAAAGCGATCGGTCCTACAGGCGTTCCGGATTCGAAGGATCTTTGCCCGACATGAAGCTGCGATGTACTGGCGCTAAAATTGCCGAAGTTTGTCGGTGATGGTGAGAAACCGCGTTCGATGCCATCAATATAGAGCGACATCCTGCTGGTCGTTCTGTTCACGACCATGGCAATGTGATGCCATTGATTGTCGTCAACTCTATAAACACTCGACGGCACATCGGTGGACCACGTCACGCCATTGACGCTTTGGCCGAACGCGCGCAGGTTCCCGTTCGGCGACAGACGCACAGAGTACGCAGTTAAGAAGTTAAAGCCGCCGTTATTATCCTCGTTACCAACGATCGTGTAAGTACGAGGCACGACGCCAGTCTTCACCCAACATTCGACCGTGAAGCTCGAGGTAGCAAACGTAAGCAGACTATTCGAACCGGAGACGATATTTGAGTCGGATCTTCCGAAGGCAAAGCGTCCGGGCTGCGCCAGTGAAGTCGAAGCCGCGGTGCCGAAGATTGCCCGCGTTAATCCGGAATCAATAATCTGAACCGCGCCGTTCGTTTGTTCGTCCATGTGCCAGAGAAGGACTGTGTCGGACTCTGTAATGAATGGCGTGCGTGGATCTGGCTGATAAGTGAAGCCTCCGACCAAAACACCTGTGCCGCGATCGGTGCTCATGCGGATCGTGGCTGGTCCAGGCGCACCCGCTGGCGTGACGACTGTTACCGTGTCGGGTGAACCGGCGACGACGCTCTTTACCTGCGTCGGATTGCCGCCGATGGTGACGGTGGGTGCTGTTCCGTTGTTGTTTAAGAGTCGCGCACCGACGATTGTTACAGTCGTGCCGCCGTGCTGATTGCCGGTTGAAGGTGTGACGCTGGTGATTTCCGGAGCATCGACATCGAGTGTGAAGTTGATAACTCCAGTTGTAGAACTCGTGCCTTGATTGTTTGTGATGATCGCCTGGACTACGTACGGACCCTCGGCAAGGAATGCCGGAGGCTGGTAGGTGAGACCCGTTTGGGTAATGACCGCAGGAACTGCAACTAAAGGTGATCCTTGCGGAGCTAACAACAGTTGTGTAGCGGACACATTGATACCAGTGTCGTCTGTATACGTAACTGCGAACACAGGCTGTAGTGACGATGTCACAAACATCCCGTCAACAGCAGGCGCGCCGCCGATCGTGAAGCTGGTGATGTCAGGACCGGAATCGTCGATAGTGAAGCTGGCGGTGCGCAACGCGCTCACGTTGCCGGCGTTGTCTGCCACTTGCACTGTTACCGTGTGCTGTCCACCGGCGAGTGGAGTGCTCGGCGTGTAAGTAATCTGGCTGCCGGTCACACTCGCATTCTGCGTGACGTTTACGTTGTCGACAGTGAGTACAACCGTACTCGTCTTAATGCCCGAGAGATTGTCGTGGTAAGTAGCGATGATCGTCGGCGTGAAATCGCGCACGGTGGTGCCGTCAATCGGCAATGGATCGATAACGGGTGCTACGAGATCTTGCGTAGTGAAATTACTGATAAAGGCTTGCGTCTGCGTGTTGCCGCTCGGATCGCGTTGTCCGTTTACGGTGACGGTGTAATGCGTGCTGTCGGCCAGAGCGGCAGGCGTGAACGTTGCGATGCGTCCATCGGTGCTCAGCGCATAGGCGCCGGAGAGCGGCGGATCGGTCGATTGAGCAACTGATACCTTAATGATGTTGGCAAGATTGTCGTTACTATCAATCGGCTCGCTGAAAGTGACCACCACGTTCGTGCCGGGTGCTACTTGCGAGGCTCCATTTGCGGGAGTGATGGCGGTAACGGTTGGAGCGGTTTCGTCAGCAGTCGTAAACGTAGAAGTGAAGGCGCTCGCGATGCGCAGACCGGCTCGATCTTCAACCTGATTGACGAATACTTTGTAGACGGAACTTTCCGCGAGGCGATTGTTCGGCGTGAGTGTCACTACAAGACCATCGCTCGACAGCGAACGACTGACACCGATGGATGAGTTACCAAGCTGTAATTGAACGGTTCCCGAGTTGACTGTGCTGGCCTCGGCCGGCTCGGAGAACGTGATCGTGACGACGGTTCCATTTGTCGGCACCGACACCGCTCCATTCGCCGGCTCGACTGACACAACACTGATCGGCGTGTTGTCCAGCACCATCGTGCCGACATCAACTACCTGTCCATTCGTAGCCAGGACGATGTTGCTCGCGCGCGCAATGCCGCCTGAAACTTCATCGGTAACCTTGATGTTGAGCGTTCCGAGCGGAACGTTATTCAATGTCCAGATTCCCTGAGCGCCGGTATGTGCAAAGAACGACACCGTTCCGCTCGGGCGAATGAGCGTGACGGAAACGTTTGCGCCCTGTACCGGAGTCGAGCCGTCCGTGGACATGACTCGGCCGGTTACCGTCCCTGCATCTTCGAGTTGCAGATTGATGTTTGTTGTTTGGGCCACGAGCGCATTGCCCGAAGCGGAGCCAACAGCAACGCGACCCGGGACTGTCAGTCGTAATGAGAAGCTGCCGGTTGGAACGCCGGTTAGTTCGTACGAGCCGTTCGGCTGCACGGAAGCGTTAAGGATTACAGCCGGACTCCAGACAGAGTTAGTGAAAGTGACCGTTCCCGATGAGAGTGGTGTGCCGTTGCTGTCGAGCGCGGTGCCTGAAACGATGCCAACGCCGTTCATCGTGACGTTGGCCGTAATCGTCCCACCCGGCTGCGTTCCTGTAACAGGCGCAGCTTCGCCCCGGTCATAACCAACCGGCGCTTCGGCGCGAACTGTTACTGCGCCGAGGGGAACAAATGCGAGCGCGTATACGCCCTGATCATTAGTCGCGGTTTGGAACACACGACCGGCGACAGTGATCGTCACCTGCGCGCCGGGAACCGGCAGCGTTCCGCCATTGAAGTAGACCGTGCCGCGAACCGTTTGACTCGGCTCGAGAGCGATGTTGACGATCGTATCGGGCAGCGGTTCGACAGTTCCCGTGATCGTGCCGGAAGCTGAACCCGTTTGACCTCCAGGCGCGTCGGAAACAGTGATCACAAAGCGACCAGATGGAATACCAGTGAAGCGGTAATGACCAGTCGGATCCGTCGTCGCGACAAGGTTGGCTCCACGCACACCTGACCCGTCTGCACTGATACGCACCAAAGCATGGTCCACTCCGATACCGTTGGCTGTTACTTGTCCACTAACAGCTCCGATCGGCAGCAGCAATAAGTTGACGACAACAGTTTCACCTTGCGTGGTTACAGTGCCTGCGGCACGGCCGACACGACCGGTGCGATTGTCAAAAGCATCGAGAGTGAAGTCGCCGGTCGGCACGTTCACAAAAGTGAACTTCCCAACGTCTGGTCCTTCGGAGGTGACGGTGAAGCCGATTGAGCGTCCTCCAACTCGCAGTTGGACATCGGCGAGACTGATCGCAGTAGTTCCATCCGGCAGATAGACGTGTCCTTCGACGTTGCCCGTCGCTTGCAGTTGAACAGAAACGTCCACGGTGGAATTGATCACGACATTTGCTGAGACGCGGCCGCCGAGTCCAAACCGTGTGGCCGAAATCGCGTACGAACCTTCCGGCAAGTTGTTGAATGTGACTTGGCCGTTACTACCAACCGGGAGTTCGGCAAAGCGATGCACGTTTGGATAATTCGTGCCGTCGAGAGTGACACTGCCACCTGTAACTGGCTGGCCGGCGCCGTCCAGTACCTGGACGCGCAGATTCCCGAGTCCGAGCAGTCGCAGATCAAACACCGCGTCTTTATTGCGCTCAACGGAAACGCCGATCCGATTTGTCATGCCACTCGCTGGATCAGTGGCAGTAAGGTTGTAACTACCGGCAGAGAAAACTTCACCGAATTCGTAGTGGCCGTTCTCATCCGTGTGCACGGTTGCATCGGCAAGTGAGCCGCCACTGAGTGTTACTTTGATACCTGGGCCAGCCGATGTTGTGCCGTCGGGTCGAAATACTTTGCCCTGGATCTTTCCGGCAAGTGTGCTTACAAGAGTTAGATTTGCTTCTTCATTGCCGCTCGGAGGCAGAGTTCCCCCAACACTCACGGGCGTTGGGAAAAAGACATTAGAAGTCGAGATACGAAACGTTCCGGGATTCACACCGGTTAACGAATAAGAGCCATCGGCAGCAGACTGAGTTGAGCGTGGCGGCTCAGTTGAAAGCATTCCCCAACCGAACCCGCGAGCAAGTTCCGGACGTGGAACGCGTATGCTCAACTGAGCGATCGTGGGAGTCACGCCGTCAGGCTGAAAGACTTTGCCGTGAATTGTGCCGGGACGGAAAGTAGCGTCACGCGTAAGAGTTTCACCTGGCAACAGCTTGACCTGTGAATTAACGGCGAAACCTTTACCTTCATCCATAACGCGCAGTGTGTAATCTCCCGGCGGTGCATTTGCGATCGTGTAGCGACCTTGAGAATTCGTATTAACGATGGTGAATCCGTCGATCGATACCTTGACTCCCGGCGCGGGCACCGGCGTGGTCGTTCCCTCTTTGACGAGATAGACCGTTCCCTCCAACGTACTCGGCCGCAGGATCACAATGTTGATACCGGTGGTCGTTTGTCCGATGTTTACTTGCGCGTTGGCTGAGCCGGCGCGTTGGGTGGGGGCATCGAAAGCTGCGATGGTTCGCATGCCGGCAGGAAGACTTTGCAGTTCGTAATTTCCGAGGCTATTGGTTTGGGTCCCGCGTCCTGAGCTGCTAACAAAGACATTTGCCAAAGGCGTGCCGAGATCATCCGTAACTCGACCAGTGACGATGCCGGATCCGGGTAAGACAATGACGAGTCCGCTGACTTCAGGAATCGCATTGCTCAACTGAACATTTTGACTAGCAACAGCACCGGTTACGTAATCACTGACCTCGAGCTTGATGTCGCCGACAGGGAGATTTGAGATCGTGAAACTGCCATCGCGATCGGCGAAGGCGTAACCGACTGCCGTAGCCCGATCGTTCCGGGTGCTAGGGAACCCTGGTATGACTGCATAAGCGACAACCAACGATCCCGATGCGACGGTGGTTTGATCGGAACGAAACACACGACCGCGCACGACCCCGGCGATGTTTTGCAATGAAACGTCTATGAATGCTACTTGCCCTGGTCCATTGATCGTGCCGGCGTTGAAGCCGGAGGCGTTATGGAAAGCACCCTCTCCTACCGCCAGCACAGACACATTCCCCACTGGAATGTCGGTCGCAACGTAGTGACCATTTTGATCGGCTTGGACCACTTTCGTCCCAATCACATCCAAATCGGGCACAACGCGCACGAAGGCCTTCGGCATTGGTTGGCCGGCGCTCGTTATGGTGCCTTCCACACTTCCGCGTGCCAGAAAGACCATGTCCAGCACCATGTGCTGGCCGTCGTACGCCACCGGTGAAGTTAATCGTTTTTCCGAATTCGTTGTTGGATTGGTCACGGTGACGGAAAGCGGTGAGCAGTCGCTATCGCGCACATAATCGATTGCATATCGTCCTTGTGCATCCGTGGTTTTGAGAACAATCGGCTCAGGCGGCGGCGGGAAGAGAAGTGCAGGATCAGGACACTCCTGTATCCAGTAGATTACCTGGGCATTCGGAACCGGAGTGCCGTCGGCATTGACTACTCGACCCGTTAGATATGCACCGGGGGGTCTGCCTTCCGGCGAGACTCGTGGTTGAATGATGGTAGTGACCGGCGAAGGTGAAAGCGGGAGACGCCGCGTATCCTGCATGCTTGAAATGGTGAGGTCGCGCTCGATGTATGGTCCAATTGTGGAGTTCAGACTTAGAAATACGAAGCGATTACCGAACTGCACCGTCGCACCCTTGACGCTGATCGGGTCACCAACTTGTTGCGCCGGATTTGAACCCTTCAATATGCCGCCGCCGATCCGGTAGCGAGAGGCCGTTTGGGCCTGATCTTGCAGCATTGGCTTGGAGAACAAGATCCCGACCAAACGCCCGTAGTTGTCTCCACCAGCAACTACATCCTCCGTCACCTGGATGACACCAACTACGCGCGGTGCAGGTTGGTTCAGTGGTGTAACCGCAGCCGTCGCGCCCGTTGCTTGCCATGAGCCATCTTGGAATTTTTCGAGCACAGGGACACTACTCAACGCCAACGGTTTGAAACGCACACGATATTTCCCGCCTTGAGTAATCTGGATCTCGGTCCAGCTATACAGGTTGTAAGACTGGCTGTTAGTGGGAGCGACGAGCGAGAGATCCACTGCGCCTGTCTGCCAGCCGTTTAACTCCAGTGTCCAGTTGTCAGTATTCGGATTGGATATCGCCAGCATCTGGCCTGCATAAGTGACAGCTCCGCTGATGACGTCCGTGTTGGTCAGTCGCAACGAACTGCCTTGGGCCAAATCGCCGGCGCGCTCGTCTGGCGTGGCGCCAAAGCCGACTTGCTTGCCCTGAGCATTGACGAATCGCGTGCCAACGATCGCCTGCCCGCTTGCGTGTGTTACGAGAGCAGAGATAAAGCGCGAGCGCGGCAATTCGGTGTTTGCAAACTCCTGGTGGAAAGCCAGAGGAGTGACGGGCGAAGGTCCTGCATTCAGACGTTGATAGGCTTCTGCGCCGATGCTATCAAACCATTCGTAACCTGAACGCGTGTTGCGTTGCGTGTCGGCGAATCCGACATCGGGACTGGCTTGAAGTTCACCTAACCAATCGCGCAAAACAGTATCGAGTGAGACCGACACCGGCTCGCCAAAGTCGACACGCAATCCTGCGACTCCCAACTCTACGGCTCGATCGACAACGGTTTGCCTTGTAACCTTAACGACACCCGGTGGCAGCGAACCTGACGGAGCATTCGCAATGCTCCATGCCTGGCCCAATAAAGCCCGAGCCGCGTCGACTACATTTGGTGGCAGATACTTGACTGGTTCGGGAAGGATCAATGAATCGGGTGATAGTGGAATGTTGCGGTCGCCGACACCTGTGACGAGATTAAGTCCCGCACTGATTCCCTCGCCAACTTTTACATAGGTGGCCGTGACCTCGCCGGTAACATTCGCATTCAAGCGCCACTTCACCGTGGCGGATTCGCCCTTCTTGATGGTGGTTGGGAACTGACGTTGGCCCGTGTCCTGAGGGTCTAACTCTGCGCCGCTGATCGACGTCGGTGGAAGCTGAGCAAACGCACCGTTAATGTCCGTTTGGCCCGAGTTGTAAATCGTCATGCCGAGGTCATAGTCGTTGCCGGCACGAACAACACTCGGATGTGTAAACGTGACTGCGAAACTGGCGTCGCGAACGAGGACTGCTCCGGCAACTTCACCACGGACTTTGACTGGACCACTCGGTAACCCCTCGAGCATTGCCTCGAGATCAAAACTGATCGGATGCAGTCCTTCTTTAAGACCTTCGAGCAGAAACGAGGCCTGACCGGATTCGTTTGGTCCAAAACTAGTGAGGTCGTCGCCGGTCCCATATTTGTTGTCGGGACCAAGACCGTGCAGCTCGAGTTCTGACACTCTGCCGCCAACCTGCGTTTCAGCAATGCGTAGCGGATCGTCGGAAGCGTCTGCCGCCGTTCCCTGATCCGGGAGTTTCGCTTTGGCACGTAAGCTGTGAATTACTAGAGGTGCACCGTTGGGCGCACCATTCCCCACGATGACAATCGCTTCAAAGAACTGATGAAGAAATCCGACCCGCCCTGGAAAGATTATGACGCCCGGAATCTTCGGCAACTCCTCGCCGGGGAGTATTGGTGTATCTGATGGCTGACCGTCTGGTCCTTCCGGGAAGAGCATGATGGGAAGCACAGTCGGCACATCAATGCCGGGCGAACTTATTGAAGGTATGCCAATCAGTGGGCGCGGATCTTCGATACCCACCGGAGGAAACGCGACCGGAATCACGATCTCTTGCGGTGTGGAAGACGTAGCTACGCCGAGAGTGAAATTGAAGGCTCTGTACGAGTCGCCGGTGATATTGATTCCCGCCTGAATGATCTGGTCATAACTCAATTCATGCACTTGAACCTGGGAAATGAGTAGACGCTCGATAACAACGATGCCGCACGAATCAGGTGTGACTGAGGTCACGACTGCTTGCTCAGGTGTACTCAAGTCAACGACTCGTAGATTGCGGACCAAATGATCCCCAGCGTTGCTGAGCGGCGGTACGTTCAACGGTTGACCAATCGGAGCCTCGAGCGTGAGCGGTGCTGTTAACGATGGTCCAGTTAGTTCTCCGCGAACGCGGTAGTTGGGATTCAACGCAGCGATGATGTTGAGAGGATCCGTTCCATCGGGTACGCGCACACTCGTGTGAATGGAAGTCGCGGTGTTCTTCGGAACGGTCAACGTGGCCGGATCGGCGGTGACGGCCAATCCTAATAAGTCGAAATCTGCCGTAGCCAGCACTGGAGACAAAATGCTGCTGCTCATCGGAGCTACGAGAGCTTTGCTTTGTCCCGCGCGAACGTTTCGGTCGCGGCGCTGCGGTGTTCGCTTCGGTTTAACTCCCGCGTTGCGCCCACCGGTTTGGGGAGTCTGCAGAGCGCTCGCTCCGATTGCGAACAGCATGAACAGCAACAGGGCCAGGGTGGTCCAGGTTCGCAGTGAGATTCTGGTGGCTAACGACTTCTTCGTTTTTTTCATTGAGTTTGAAGACTCCCGGTCGGAATTGAGGACCTACAACGCAGAGGTGTATCGCCCAACGAGATACACCTGAAGGTCATCTCCTTGATGTGATCGAACTTATTACTTTTGAAAGTGTGTAAGCGCCGCCAGGTCAGGAATGATGAATACAGCTCATCAGTGGGGAGAAATCATTCCCGTGTTGAAACTAACTATCCTTCTCTGGGCTAGATGAAGGACAGCCGTCACGCCGCAACGGTCCCGAAAACCTCACATTCTGTGCGCTTGGGAAGGGTATCGAGAAGGAAGACGTAAGCTATGTGTCGGGCGTGATTCACGTCACGGGAAGAATCGCACCCCACTTGCGACGCGGTATCGCAAGAGTTGAACTTGGAAGAGTCTACCTTTTCAACACCAATTTTAGACGCGGGGCAGACTACATTAGCTCTAGGTCCAAGTCAACAATTTCGTGACATCTTTCAGCGAAAAAAATGCCATTGTAGTGGCATGCGTTGCTAGTGCAGTGGCAATGTCATCGCGCGGAGGCTTCGTTCTCACTGACTCGAGTGCTTTCACTGAGACTTTCCGCAGCAGCCGCTTGGACTGCTGAGCCGTAAAGTACATTCGACGCGAATAGGGCCGCGACAAATTGGACCACAGGCACAAACTTAAACATGCTCAAGGCTTGATCAATGGGAGTTGTATTTGCACGAATCAGACATTCCATGCCGACGGCGAGGAACGCCGTGAGTCCCCATCCAACCAGCGCAGCAACACTGATCGCTTGCCAGCGCAGAAATGTTGACACGCGACTCGTCGCCAGATAACGGTGCATGAGCAGCGACGCCATGATTGACAGCAAAACGTGCCACACTACTAAAGGAACCCACCATAGATCCTCGACTTCGTAATAACTAGCTTCGTAGCCGCTGGCTCTTCTAAACCTCATGTACTCGTAATACGCCACAACGCGTGCACCGAGTAGATACATGCTGACGGAAAACAGTCCGGAGCAAGCGCCCGCCATCGCCACTCTCAAATCTTTGCGCAGCTTACTCATGTAAGTGTCCTTTCAAGCGTTAATGCTGAGTGTTTTAGACGCCTGAAGAAGAGATAAGTTCCGCAAGGAACAAAGAGATTTCTTAGCACCTTTGCGTCTTTGCGTGAAATATTCTTCAAACTGACCCACTACCAAGGTTTCATATAAAACGTCAGGAACGAATTGGAGGCTTTTTTACATTACAGTTGAGAAAGGTCTCCGTGGAAAATAGTGAACGGTCCAGCGCTACATCGACCTGATGGTGTAGAGATCAACATTGGACCCCTCACGTTATCACTGGTTCGAGCTCCCTCTCTCGCCAACCATAGGCTTAGCCTGGTGGTTCTTAATAAACCCACTATTGTGGACTCTTTTTGGCGTGCGGTGGACAAAATGATTATTAGGAGCCTCAGAGCAATGGCCGATTAAATTCTTACAAACCCAACATCCTCTGTGCCCGCCAAGTTGATTCATTGGGCATCCACGCTCAAACTAACGCACCAATCCTTCGACTTCGAAGACAGGAGGAATATTCAGCAAGGAGACAATAATGAGTACGAAGAAAAAATCCTCGAAGGCAAGGAAAACAAAAAAAGCTGCCGGAACAAAAGGAAAATCGAAAGCCAAAAGTACCGGAGCAATGGCTGACGGAACCCCGCAGCCATCCGGCTCCGAGTCAATCGCCGAAGAATCCATCCCTAGGATTCAGGACCGAGATGTTAGTCGGGATCAGTCGTCAGGTCGGCCACGAAAACTTCGCGGTGACTGGGATTTACCGATGACGTCCGCGGGAGCAGCCGCCGACTCAGCCCAGGATACAATCGTGCCCGCCGTGCGGGCGTTTCTTAAAGCAAATGCCGATCAAACCGGCTTGAAAGCCGACGAAAACAGCCTCCAGGTCGTACAGGAAGTCACCACTCCGATTAACCGCGTCGTGCACTTTCAACAGATGCACGAGGGCATCCCTGTCCTCGACACTTCAATTGTGGTTCAAGTTGACGATGCGAACCGTATCAGGCAAGTAGACCTCGGAAACGCGACCCCGACCGTCGCGGAGAACGTTGGCGACGACCGCAAGAAGACTCCTAAGCAGGCGCTCGAAGCGGCTACAGAGGCAGTCGGGGCGGCCACTTTGCGACAACCTGTCAAAGACCCGACGGAGGTTTTTTTCCCGACTGACGCCGGCCTTAAGTTAGCTTATGAAGTACTGATTCTAACGAGGGAGCCGTTTCACGATTGGCGCGTGATTGTCGACGCGTTTTCAGGTCAGATTCTTGAGCAGAAGGATTTGCTCTTTCACGTTGATGGACAAGGATTTGTCTTCGACCCAAATCCTGTGGTCACGGCCAACAATAATACCTTCCGTGATCCGACTGCGACCGTTGGCACTTGTGGGTTTGCCGGAACTTCTATCGCGACCATTGACGGCCAGCGAGTGACACGCACGTTGAAGGGTCTCACTTTCTCAGGCGGCGTGCATAAGCTTGAAGGCCCCTTCGTCAAGATGCGTAACTTCGGCGCGCCCAACATTGCGCCGCCAACGGAAGTCGGCGCTAACAACTTCAAATACTCAAGTGGTGATAACCGCTTCGAGGCGGTGAATTGCTATTACCACGTGGATACCACACAGCGATATATCCAGAGTCTGGGAATAACGACCGCCCACAACAAGGTCATCGAGTGTGACGCTCATGACAACGGCACCGGAGGTGGCGCCTTCTTCTCTCCGGGTGATGGAGGACTCCACTTCGGCGACTCCGGATCATGCAAACCGAATCGGGCCTCGGATGGCGACGTTATGCTCCATGAGTACGGCCATGCCATTCAGAACAATCAAGTGCCGGGCTGGGGCGGAACTAATCCAGTCACAGGCCGGGCAGAAACTCGCGCGATGGGCGAAGGCTTTGGCGATATCCTGGCCTGCGTTGCGCTTGCGGAGCGTGGTGGTGGATTCCAGCGAGAGTTTTTCGAAGACTGGATCTTTGGTAGTACCGCGCTAAAGTGTTTGCGTCGTGTCGACGGAACGAAGGTTTATCCAACTGATTGGCAAAACCAGGTACACGACGACGGCGAAATCTGGTCCGCAGCTTTGTGGAACATCTACCGAACGATCGGTGGTGATTCGATGAATGCGGCGACGCGCACAGCTGCTGCCAATGCGCTGCTGAAGACAGTGATTCTCAGCCATCATTCCGTTGCTGCTAATGCAAGCATGCCCGACGGGGCTGAGGCCGTGATGAATACTAACGCGGCGATGCCTGAGTTTAGAGGCAAGCACCTGATGCAGATGCTCGACAGCTTCCATGCTCGCGGCATCCTGCGTTCTTCCGCCGGCGTGGATCTGTGGATTAAGGACGACCCCGGACACACTGGAGCCAACGTCTTCGGCGGCACCTTCTGGAATTCGCCTGACCTCTGGATCAGAAATGCCAACGACAACGGCACGACCCATCAAAAACCTGAGTTTGGGCAAGACAATTGGTTCTATGCACGGGTCCGCAATCGCGGCACACAGACGGCCAGAGCCTTTGTCGTCACGTTCAACGTCAAACCGTTCGCGGGTACACAGTTCGTCTATCCCGGCGACTGGGTTCCCTTCATCAGCGCCGCTGTCGGCTACAATTTAGCTCCAGGCGCATCGACGATCGTAAAAGCCAAGTGGCCCAAAGCGATGGTTCCACCAGTGGGAACTCACGCCTGCTGGCTGGCTTCCGTCTACACGCCAGTTGACCCAATTCCAAGTGGCAAACGCGTGTGGGAGTACAACAATCTAGCGCAGAAGAATCTGGCTATAGTGAACGCCATCCCAGGCGACATGCTCACGTTTGCGTTCCAGGTTGGTAGCCAGTTTCTACAAACGGCTGAAAGGTTCACGCTTGAGGTCAAACGTGCTTCGGCATTCAGCACCGTACCGATCTCTCTCTTCACCAGGGACCCGAAGGTGTTCGCACCTCTGCGAGCTGATGCCGGAGATTTCGAAGAAAATGGGGGAACCGCAGCGCCCGTCGCATTACCTTCGCCGACTATTCGCTTTCTCGACTCGGCACGGGTGGAGATCCAACAGGGAGCATCAAAAGCGGTGCGGTTGAGCCTTGGCCGTGGCTCGACGCTGGATCTTGAAACCGCGCTCGAACAAGAAGGAACCGGCGATTTCGATTTAGGGGAAGAAATGCTTGATGCGAAGCCCGTGACTGATCAGGCAGGAATTTCGACCATCGCGATCGCTCCGGGCATCCTTGGGCGTCTTCCTATCAGCCTCTTGCCAAGGAGTCCGGTGGAAGTGGGACTAAGACTGCAGGTCCCGGCCACCACCAAGGTCGGAGACGTGATTGATGTGGATGTAGTACAGAGAGACTCGAGAAACAACGTAATCGGTGGTGTGGCGATGCAAGTTCACGTCACCAACAGGAGGTAGGCGTTTCTCGCTTCGCTCTCTGAGCAATGCGTTATGTGAGCAGCAGCGGTTCATCCGAAACGGTGAACCGCTGCTGTTTGCGTTTGTACACGCTGACCATTGGCGCACTTATTTGCAAACTTTGCGACTGGTTTAGCCTGCGCTAATTTATCTCTAGTTTCCCGATAGGTGTGCTCAAGAGAAAAGCAATCACGCCATTGCTTGACTGAACTAGAACGCTACGCTAGTTTGCACAAACCTACATTGGGGCCGTAGCTCAGCTGGGAGAGCGCATGACTGGCAGTCCTCAGCCTACCGTTTTGCTAATCAATAACAATTAAACAGGTTGCAGCCAGCGAGGAGTTTGGGCCATTTCCCGTTTTGTTACAGATAGTTGGTCCAACGTAACAGTATCGGTTTTCTCCGGCCAAAATTTGGCCACAAGTGCGACAACCGGACATGTTGATAGACGGTTTAAACTGTCGAATTCTTGCTAATAGCAAGTCGGCTCTCTGGCTCCTTCCGCAGGCTAACAACAGAGCTCATTTTAGATTCTTAACTTTATCGATTGAGGCCTTCACTTCTGGACTTTCAAGGAAGACTCGTAAGCTGAGGTTCTTATAACCAGGTGCAGAAAGCTGTCCCATTCCCGCCTGAAGCAATTCCAACAACGGATCCGACAAATCTTGCTTATTACTACTGGTCACGCTGATCAGCCGGTGGAGTTGCAGCGCATGAACCAACGAGCGCATGGTGTTGTCGTGATGACATCCCAGCCAGACGCGGTTTTGCCCGACCGACTTGAGAAGATTTTCCAGCCAGATAAACCTGCTGAGATCGTTCATGATAACGAACTGAAGCGGATCGTTAGCTGATGCTGGATGCACGTAGGAGTTGAAATCCTTTTTCGGTGCTGGTCCTTCCGGTTTAATGATGCGCAGAAGCTCGAGTTGCTGTTGGGGTGTAAGTAACTTGAGAACAGGAGTGCCTCCATGCTTGGCAATGACGGTGGTTACCAAAACAAACTGCGGCGAACTGGTGTCGTTTGTATTCGTGTCGCCAAAAACGTCGGCTCGAATACCGGCCGCGACAGTTGTGAAATATTCTCGTAGCGAAAGCGCCTGTCCACCATCAACTTTGAACGCTTTTGCGTTAAAAATGTACTGTACAAACCGCGACAGGTCGGAAAAAGTGTGTGCCGAAGTCAGACGCAAGCTCAACCACGTGGACCAACCGAAGGGATAGATCAAAGTACTCGGAAGGGGACTTACTTTAAATTTGAAGGTGCCGTCGTTGACAAATTCGACTCGTGACTGGAGCGATAGCTCTAAAGGCAGAACTTGGTCCCAGGGCTTCACGTTGTAAATGGGAAACCCATCCTCGCCCGCAAATCGCGTCCAGTATTTGCTTTTCTTTCGATATGCGTGCAAGACCCTGTTTGTGATAGTGCCGGCTTCCCCAGTGAGATCAACATATCCGGTTGTTCCGTCACCTCGAACAGATAAATGTAACTTTTCATATCCGTCTTTGGTTCCCAACGACAAAGGCGCTGGAGCAGGAGGATTCTTTGAAAAATAGTAGAGGGTCGTGTGGCAATCAGCCACGTCAACCATTGTCTCCGTCAGTGTACTCATGCTTGACGTCTCCAAAAGTCAGGCGTAAGGTTTGTGGCAACTGCTTTCCTCGACAGAGGCAAGCGGAGGCATGTCGAGTCACATGTCTCCACTTCTTAGGTCAAAGGCCTAAACAGATTTCTAACTACTATTTCTGACTGTTGAAAGCCTTTGACCTGCCCAACCGCCACAAAATTGTCCAGGGCTTGACTTCCTCGTTCAATCGGCTGATACACAAGCACCGACAATTCGCCTGCTTCGACCATCGCCACGAGTCGTTGCCGATCTCGGATTTCTGCACCAGCGAAGAGTTCTTCTTTGGTTGTGTTCCAAACCGCCTCGGTCATTCCCTGGCCACGAGTGATTTGCACAGTGGCTCCTAACACTTTGGCTCCGCTCGGTTGCTCGAGTAGTATTCCTTGCCATGTGACCCTTCCGATCTTTCCGGTGACCCATTCGAATTTAGACGGAGTCCAGGGCGATAAGAGTACTTTTCGTAAGTAAGCTGGGCCTAAGTCATTATCCTTAAAGCCCCACGTTCGATTTTGGTAAATATCACCTAACAGGCGTACGAAGGGGATAGTTGCACCGACTGCCAATGAGATCCCAATCACCGAAGCAAACACGACCCAATTGGAATAATTGATGCCGCCTTTGCTCTTGCCTACGGCGACGATTACAAAACTCAAAATAACGGCCAGAAAGAAGGCGGGGACGATTTGGTCCGAGCTAAACGTCGGCATGCGCCAGCCCTCGCCTTTGCGGTAACGCTCAACAAGCTGATAACTCAAGAGAGCGGGGATTATTGGCAGCAGGAAGTATAAGAAGGCTGCGGTTCCGCCGGGAAAACCTTTTGCTTCATCTTCAAAAGGTCTTTGCAAAGTGAGCGGGATGGTTGCCGTCTGCATCGAAGTCACTGGTTGAATGCCCGCGTTCCAGGAGTATCGCAGCAGCAATACCAACTTATGTTGTTTAAACGGCGCGCTGTTGGTTGCCGTGATCGGGAAATTGCGTGAGTCACTCGTAAATGGTTTGAGTTCTGAATTAATTGCAATATGGCCTGTGAAAGGTTCATCCTGTCCGGAGGTGTTCTTTCCGGCGACCGAAATATCCAGAAGCTGCACCGCCTTGTCGGACTTGTTGGACATGACGACGGAGACTTCCACCTGCTCGTTACGATTCACTAGTTCCTGAGCGGGCACCGCCAGAAACTCGATGACCGGCGGCGACGGACTTGGGGTTGGCGTTGGTGATGGTGTCGCTCCCGAACGAGAAGCAGCAAACGCCGTACAGATGAACCAAGCGGCGACGTTGGCCGCGATCACTAGCAACAACAAACCGCGCTTAAAATTGCCATGCGATAATGAAGGTCGACTGCGACTCGACAAGTTTCGTGGACGCATAATCCGGATAATGCGAGAAACGGTAAGCTACGATACCGGGTTAATTTGAGGCTCGCGCGCGGGCCATACGTTATCACTTTCGGGATACGCGGACAATGTTCATTCAATCAGGATCGTGGCCACCGTTTGAACGCGAGCTGACCTAGTACAATGAATTCGGACCAGATAATCAGAACCGTCCACAAGCTCCGAGCGATGGGGCGTGAGAATGAGTACGCCGAGTTCAAGGTTAACAATTCCAACGGTGAAGAGATTGGTGAATACATCTCTGCTCTTTCAAATTCAGCAGCTTTGGTGAAGGAACCAACTGCTTTCATAATTTGGGGTGTCGATGATGTGAGCCACCAGGTGGTCGGAACATCCTTCAAACCTCATGCAGCCAGGATCGGTGGGGAAGAATTGGAGAACTGGCTCTCTAAACTCCTCTACCCTCGAATCCATTTCAAAATTCATGAGGTGGAAATCGACGGCAAGCCTGTAGTTGTCTTTGAAGTTCCAGCCGGCGTAAGACTCCCGTCCGCTTCAGAGATACGGAATACATCCGCGTTGGCAGTGCAAAGACGAAACTAAATGACTTTTCGGGAAAGGAAAGCGCTTTGTGGCAGCTCCTTCTTGAGTATCGGTTTGAGGAGGATGTCGCCATGCATGATGTTGATGAGGGTACCACCCTGGGTTTGCTCGATTATCCTGCTTACTTCGACCTCACCAAGCAACCACTGCCACCGGATCGAGACGTAATTCTTCAACGTTTGATCGACGAGAACATCATTATTCGAGGTATGCATGGTGGCTTTGACATCACGAATTTCGGCGCGGTGTTGTTTGCAAAGGAGTTGGAGCAATTCAAGCGGCTCTCACGAAAGGCGCTGAGAGTGATCATCTACAAAGGAAAAAATCGGGTTGTAACGCAACGCGAACATATTGAAACCAAAGGCTACGCGAGTGGCTTTACAGGAGCCATTAGCAATATCAATAACCAATTGCCCGGGAACGAGCAGATCGGACAGGCGTTACGTGAGGTGGTGCCAATGTATCCTCCTATCGCGGTTCGTGAGCTTGTAGCCAATGCCTTAGTTCATCAAGATTTTTCGATCACCGGCGCTGGTCCAACAGTAGAAGTCTTTGAAGATCGCGTTGAGATCACTAACCCGGGCCGGCCACTTATTCAGACGATGCGGTTTATTGATAAACCATCCCGCTCTCGCAACGAAGATCTTGCAGCGTTTATGAGGCGCATCAACATAGTTGAAGAGCGAGGCAGCGGAATTGATAAAGTAATTTCTGCTATTGAAGCATCTCAGTTGCCGCCACCTGATTTTCGCGCCAACGACGACAATACAATTGCTGTTTTGTATGCGGCCAGACCTTTAAAACAAATGACAGGCGAAGAGCGCATCAGAGCGTGCTATCAACATGCTTGCTTGCGGTACGTCAGCAATGACCGGATGACCAACTCGAGTCTGAGACAGCGTTTCGCCATTGAAGATAAGAATTACTCAATTGCATCCCGAATCATTGCCGAGACGCTGGAGGCGAAGCTGATCAAGCCGTTTGACCCGGAAAGTGCTTCAAAAAAACACGCGAGCTACATACCCACCTGGGCTTAGTTTCATGTGACGGTTATGTCATCCGACGGCCCCACGCCTCGTGTACTGGGGAATGCGTCAACGTAAGCACCTTTCGTTCCTTCAGTTAAGTCCATGGTGCGAGAGCATTTTTAAGTGACGGTTATGTGATTAAGCACCTGGGAATCAGCTCAAACGGCTTACATCTGAGACCGGCCTTATGTGATGGTTATGTGATTCAGAAGGTGCAATCGAGCTTAGCCCGGCGAGTCGGTGACTGTAAGTCCTTATGTTGCCGCAGTTAACTTGAGCTAGTCAGTGGTGGTTATATGTGACGGCTATGTGACTGAGCCCGAGTCTCTGGCGCTATCACTGAGAGGGCCTGAGGTCGCTCATCCACGCACCGCGGATTTCGTGTGCGAGCAAGTGAGACTTGAGGTCGGCCCATGGTTCGACGCAAATCCAGGATTGAGGAGTCGGAGGTGAACAAGCGGAATTCAGAATTAGGCAAGAGATCTTTGAAGGTCGATTTGGAAAAACGGAAGTTGGCACACGGTGAAGTTTACTGATTTCGTGGACCGTGTTTACTTACCATGGGCAAAGGCTAACAAGCGGTCATTGAAAGATGACGAATATAAACTTCCAGTTCTAAAAGCGTTTTTTCCACAATACTTCACTTCGAGACATCACGCCCGTTTTCGATTGAACGATTTAAGCAGACGCGGTTGAATACGCCAACAAAGCATAAGACGTCGTTCACTCGTAACCGTCTGCTTGGAGATGGCTCTATTGAGTCGCATCTTTAGTCTTGCGATGGATTTCAAAGAGGTTGAGACAAATCCTTGTCTGAAGGTTGCAAAGCTGAAGCTCGATAATCAACGGTATCGATATCTCTTACGTGAAGAAGTACCAAGGTTGCTCTCGCGGGCCAGCGTTCGCATTTGGCAGGAACAGGTTTGCGAAAGAACGAACTGCTAACGCTTCGGATTAAGCACATCGAGTTTGCGCGAGATCTGATTCTGGTAACTGGTACTAAAACGAGAAAAAACCGTGAGGTGCCGATGAATCCCGAAGTGCGCGAAATTATGCTTCGCTATGTCGCTCAAAGTCAGTTGAGGATTACGTTTTTGTGAGTCCAAAAATTTGGCCACAAGAGTAAACGCGATAACCCAAAACAGCGCCGTTGCTTGACTCAACGCAAAACGCTAGGCTAGTCTGCATTCAGTTATTTACCAGCACTCACGCACTTCGCATGGGGCCGTAGCTCAGCTGGGAGAGCGCATGACTGGCAGTCATGAGGTCAGGGGTTCGATCCCCCTCGGCTCCACCAATTAGTTCAATAGAGTTTTGTAATATGTCGAGGGCCTCGCGTTGAAATACGAGGCCCTCTGAACTACACCGCCCCTCACTTAAACCTGAAGTTTGCGCGGTGGATTGAGCCGTCGTTCAACTCCACCACGAGTTGTCGACAGGTACCAGCCCAGGAAGCATCAGTCTTCCACACGTAGATGTATCGATCCGTTGCTGCGTCGTAGCTGAGGCTGCTGCCGCCGGCGGTTACTGTTTCGGTTAGATCACTTGCGGGATCGCTCGAGTTGCAGGCGACCGATCCTGAAGAGGGTGAGCCTGCTGCGAATATTCCTAAGCCCTTAAACCCACTCAAGCTGAACTTCACCGGTATGGCTCTACCAGCTTGAACAACATTGAAGACCGGCAGGTTGTCAACTGGCTGAAAGAAACCGGCAAAGTTGTACTGCACGATCACGTTGAACGTGCACGTGCTTGGAGTCGTGGTACCGTCATCAGCTGATGCGTTCACTGTGGTTGTGCCGATCGGAAAAACGGAACCAGATGCAGGACTACTCGTTACATCAACAATCGACGAACAACCATCAGTCGCAGTTACCGCCGGATAGTTAACAACCATCGAAGTCTCAGTCGAATTCAGTGGAAGATTAACCACGACGTCAGCCGGACAGCTGATAACAGGCGGAGTCGTGTCGACGATGTTTACTACTACGTCGTCTGTATCTGATCCGCCGCCAGTATCTGTAACGGTTAGAGTGATCGTGTGCGAGCCTTTGGGTAGTGACACCATCAAGGTTGATCCTGTACCCAGCGGAGTCGCACCTTCAGCCCATGAGTAGGAGTTGATGGTTCCGGTGCCCGCTGTTGACGCGGTGCCGTCGAGCGTGACTGATGTGGTTGCGCCGCCACACTCAACCGTTTGATCAGCACCCGCATCTGCAATCGGAGCGGCGCCGCCGGCACCGAACTTTTGCACGCGATCGTTGCCCGTATCCGCTACATAGTAGTTGCCGCTGGAATCTGCTCCCACATCCTGTGGTCCAGCAAATTCTCCGTTGCCGGTTCCGCTCACCCCGCAGCTCGAAATGAACGTACCGGTAGGTGAAAACTTCTGAATGCGATTATTGTTTGTATCGGCAACATAGACATCACCTATTCCATCGATTGACACTCCCCAGGGCGTGTCAAACTGTCCGTCGCCGGTGCCGATCGTTCCCCATTTAGTGATGAACGTGCCGCTTGTGTTGAATTTCTGAATGCGATGATTGCCGGTGTCAGCGACGTATATGTTGTCTGTCGCATCAATTGCGATTCCTTGCGGCGCACTGAATTGCCCGTTACCATTGCCGCTGCTGCCCCAGCTCATGATGAAACTTCCGCCGGAAGTAAACTTTTCAATTCGATGGTTACCGAGATCAGTAACGTAAACATTACCGGCAGAATCAACCGCCACACCTCCGGCCCCGTTTAAGAACTGGCCATTACCACTGCCCGACGTACCCCATCCCAATTGGAAAACACCGCTTGAATTGAATTTCTGTACTATCCCACTGGTTCGTTCGGGGAATCCATCGGTTACGTAAATATCGCCTGTTGTCCGATCGACGGCGACTCCGGAAGGTGCGACAACCGCTCCAAAGCTGCTGCCTCCGGTAGCGAACTTAAACTGGAAGACACCACTTGAATTGAATTTCTGAATGCGATTGTTTTGATCAGCAACAAAAACATTGTCTGATGGATCAGTCGCGATAGCTCTTGGTGTGATCACTTGTCCATCGCCGGATCCAAGGGATGCCAATATCGAAAGGAAGTTACATGATGCTGACGCCGCGCCGCTCCACAGCAACGCCGCGGCAACAAGCGGTACAGAGAGAAGTAACAAATGACGTTTCCTGCCTCGTGAAACAACCGAGAGTTTTGTTCGATGCGAAGGGGCTTTGAGTGACTTCATTTGAGAGTGTCCTTCCGTTTTTTGAAGATCGGGTTAGGCGCGAAACGGCATTGCCGGGTGCGTAAATCGGATAGCTCTAAATTTGAATTCCCAGAACTGCGGATATCGCGCGCGCGCCGGACTGGCGCAATTCGGTCTGTCGGGGGAACTGGCCGGAACTGAGATTTGACGCGGGGAAGATAAGGCGGGTTCGTATCGTTGTCAATAGTTTCGCAGGTCCAGGTAGTGGGTCACTTTGAAGAATATTTCACGCAAAGACGCAAAGGTGCTAAGAAATCTCTTTGTTCCTTCGCGTCGCCTTCGCGCGGATGAGGTCGATGGTGTCGCCGCGTGGACTCACTTCTGCCTCCGAACAATTTATCGAAAATGGGATCGTGCAGTCTCATTTGCGAAATGCAAACGTCGACTCACATCCGTGATTCCTAATAGATCTGATTGGCACAACCTTTGACTCACTTCGATAATTCGCAAAAGGAGTAACTATGGACGCGCTCTGGAAGAACATCACGTATTCCGCCCGAATGCTCTTGAAGAAACCGAGCGTCACGATTGTGGCCCTCATCGCAATCGGCCTGGGTATCGGCGTCAACACGGCAATCTTCTCGGTCGTTAATACTGTTCTGCTGCGACCGCTGCCGTACGAGCAGCCTGAGCAACTGGTGATGCTCGCAACCGAGCAACGCAATCAAGCTCTCGATGGCCGCGGCACCTTTTCAGTGCCGGACTTCTTCGATGTGCAGAAATCCTCAGCAACGCTTCAATACGTTGCCACGGTTCAGCGCTCCGGGACAATTATTACGCAAGGCGGTGATCCCGAACGTTTGATCGGCGCCGCCGTCAGTTCGGATTACTTTTCTGTGCTTGGCGCGAAGCCCGAACTCGGTCGCGTTTTCACCCGCGAGGAGGATCAACCCGGTGCTCCGCAGGTGATTCTTTTAAGCCACGGTTTGTGGCAAAGACGTTTTGGCGGCGACCAGAACATCATTGGTCGTGAGATCGACCTCGGCGGTAAGACTACGGTTATCGGGATCATGCCACCGGGTTTTGAATACCCAATCTCCGATGAGAATCAGGACTTTTGGGAGCCGATTTTCTCCGCCGCGTTCATGACGAAGGAGACGCGCGAAGAACGTTCGAACAGGATGCTGGACGTAGTCGCCCGCCTTAAGCCCGGGGCCACACTCGCACAAGCGAAAGCAGACCTCGATCTTCTTTCACGACAAATTGAACAAAAGTCGCCGGAGTCAAACACAAACGTTATCTTCAATGCGACCTCAATGCACGAGAACGTGACGCGCGACTATCGCACGGCACTCCTCATTATGCTCGGTGCGGTTGGTCTGGTGTTACTGATTGCATGTGCAAACGTCGCCAATCTTCTTCTTGCTCGCGCTGTTGCGCGTCAGAAAGAGGTGGCTATTCGAATGGCGCTCGGCGCAAGTCGTCGCCGCATTGTGTCGCAACTTCTGACTGAAAGTGTTCTTCTGGCGTTAGCAGGCGGTGTTGTCGGTCTGTTGCTCGCGACCTGGGGAACCGATTTGCTCGTCGCGTATGGACCAGTCGACGTGCCGAGGCTCCGTGAAGTTGGTATCGACGCTCGCGTGCTCGCGTTTACGTTTGGTATGGCGACGTTGACGGGGATTTTGTTTGGTCTCGCGCCCGCGTTACAGGCGTCGAGACCCGATCCGGGGAACATGCTGAAAGAAAGTGGACGTGGGTTATCGCATGGCGCGCGTAACCGCGTACGCAGTGCGTTGATCGTCTCTGAAGTGGCGCTGTCGTTGATACTGCTTGCTGCTGCTGGACTGCTAATCAATAGTTTTTGGCGGTTGCTACACACCGATGCAGGTTTCGAGCCGCGGAGTGTGCTGGCACTCGATATTCCCCTCAACCGGGCGACCTACACAAAACCCGAACAACGCTCGGCAGCGTTTCAACAGCTCATTCAGCGCATGAAGAATGTTCCAGGCGTTCGCGACGCGTCAGTGGTCAGTAATGTTCCACTCACGGATTTCGATGTTGAGGTTAGTTTTCAAATCGAGGGTCGACCGCCATACAAACCCGGCGAGGAAGCGATTGCAGACTACACGGTTGCGAGCGGCGATTACTTTCGAACGATGAACATCGCGCTGCTGCGTGGCCGCGTTTTTACGGATGCTGATACGGCAGGTTTGCCTCAGGTGATGATCGTCAGCAATGCGTTCGCAAAGCATTATTTTCCAAACGAGGACGCGATTGGAAAGCGGCTTATCATGGATGGCGAGGATAAGACGCCGCGAGAAATAATTGGTGTCGTGGGAGATGTTCGCCGGAAAGGGCTTGATGTCGAGGTCCAGCCAGAGATGTACGTTTCTTATCTACAGAGGCCGGACCGGCGAATGAATCTTGTTCTGAGAACCGAAGCGCGAGACGCGTCGCTGCTTACACAAGCGGCACGCGCGGAAGTGAAGGCATTCGATCCGGCGCAGATCATCTGGCGCGTGCAAACTCTCGAACAGTTGTTGGGAACCTCGGTCGCTCCACGCAAGTTCAATATGTTGCTGCTTGCGATATTCGCGTCGGTGGCGCTGATACTTGCGGCGATCGGACTGTACGGCGTGATGAGCTACTCGGTCAGTTGGCAGACACACGAGATCGGGATTCGCATGGCGCTTGGTGCAAACCGTGGAGACGTTCTGCGGTTGGTGGTACGACAGGGAATGAAGATGACGTTGATTGGGCTCGCGCTTGGGTTAGTCGGAGCGTTCCTCGTGTCGCGCGTTCTGATCGGAATGCTCTATGGCATCTCGCCGACCGATCCGCTCACATTCACCGGCGTCTCGCTCGTGTTATTGGCAGTGGCGTTGTTGGCGTGTCTAATTCCTGCCCGACGCGCCACCCGCGTAGATCCGATCGTTGCGCTCAGGGCTGAGTAAGTGGCGAAGTTCGTTGAAATAAATAGTGTGGAACGTGAACAATCCGCCCACTACCGTGGGCGGGATTTTGACTCCAACCCAATGCACTTTCTTGCTTAGTTCGACTCACTTTCCTAAACGACGCCGAATCCCGCACGGCAACACCGGCGCGCCGCTTCCCACCCACGGCAGATTTTCAAACCGGCGCTCCGAATCCCGCACGGCAACACCGGCGCTCCGAATCCCGCCCACGGCAGTGGGCGGATTGTTCAAGTCCTTTCTACAACCCACAACCTCAAACCCAAAAATAATCCCGCCCATGGTAGTGGGCGGATCGTTCAGGTCCGCACTATTTATACGCGGTGGTTGAGCAACTGGCGGCTGAGGGTGCTCCAGACTGAGCCGACGAGAGTTAGCAGGACGCCGATGAAGCTCGCGGAGACGGGGGCGGCGAAGGTTTTTGATGCAATTATTGTTAGTGCGCCGGCGGTGACGAGATAGAAGGGAAGCATTCGACCTGTTGTGCGGGCGCGGAACCAGACGCTGGTTAGGTTTGAAAGTAGTAGGATTGCCAGCACGGGTTGGAGCCAGGGTGAATAGGGAATACTCTCCAGTCCTGCGATTCCGAAGAGACTAAGATACGCGGCCCAGCAAAACGGGCACTTCGGAAACAGTGCGAGGCCGAGTGCGACGGCAGTGCCGAAGACTGGAGAAGCGACGTGGAGTCGTGATGTCTCCGAACTCTTAACGCTGTCATTCTCCTTCAACACCTCAATCGCACGATCGACGACGTCTCTTTCATTCCATTGAATGCGTCCGAAATATCCTGCCGTCTGACCTTTCGCGTCGAGAATGTAAAGTTCGATGCGATGCCGGTTGACCAGCGACTCGATAAAGTTAACTCCCAGCTGAAAGTGTTTGCGAAGAGTGTCGAGTCCGTCCTGAGCTCGCAATAGACGATGTTGCGGCGCGAAGCGGATGCCGCGGTGCTGGCCGTAGTTAAGAAGACGCTCAGGCAGATCGAAGCCCGGATCGTAAGTTATGCCGGCGGTGTTGATTTTACCGGCTAAGCCTTCGGTCTCGAGCAGCTTTTGAATACGCGCCAGCTTCGTGATGGTTAGCGAGCACTTCAGCGGGTTGTCACAACGCGTGTAGAAGAAAACGACGATCGATGGCCGGCCGTGAAAGTATTCGTCGAAGGTGATGGTGCGACCGTCCTGATCTTCGAAAACTGTTGCGTCGATCGACGATGAATCAGAGCGCTTACGACGCATCCATGAGAATAGATCGTTAACACCGTCAGGCAAGCGGCAGCAGTCGTCTGACTCCACGCGTGTTTCTGCGCGAATAGTTTTGAGAACCTGTTCTATATCGGGCTGGTATTTCTTACTGATCGCTGTTGGTCCAGTTTGCAGCGACTCGATTTCTGAGACTACTGCGCGCGCGTGAGGGCCAAGCCACGTTAACGTGGTGAGAAGTTCGCGGACCGGAGACGTTCCTTTGGTGCCGATCGCGAAACCGCCGTAAGTTTCGAGTGAAAGTCGCTCGTCACGATAGCGGATGTTGGTGATGGCGCGTACGACGAAAGGTGCGAATGCGGGATTAGGGTTTGGGTAAGTACGAAGTGCAAAGGCGGCGGCAGCAACGAGGTATGCGTCGACGCCGGTGTCGAGATCTTCGAGAACGAATGGAAGAGCAGCGTCGGGTAATGCGGGGCGTGCGAGGGTGAGCATGACCCAGCCTCGCATGCGTACGACGGTTGAAGCACCGCGACGATCGTAGAGTTGGTGATCTTCGTGGAGCAGATCGAGCAGTTGGTCGGGAGAGAGTTGCTCGAGTTGTTCGCAGAAGGTGTCTTCTGTGAATTCGGTCATGTGTTGAGTTCGACCGAGGGCGGCCACGGAGGGCCGCCCCTACAGTACGTTCCGAGTGGCCCGATTTATTTTTCGCTGCCGTAGCGGGTCATGAAGCGTTTTGCGGACTTTTTGACCTTTGCGGACTTACCCTTTCCGAGTTGGTCGACGCGCCTCATCAACGTCTGATCCTTCGCAACGGCCTTTTCGTCGCCGAACTGTTCGAGCGCCGTTAACGCCGTTGCCTGGATGTCGTCGTGCTCGTTGTCGTCCATCAACAACTCGCGCGCCTGCTCCTGAAATCGTTTCGGTTTAACTGCCTGCAATGCGGCGGCGGAGATTTGCCGAATGTCGCGATCCTCTTCCTTGTCGCGCAGCAACTTCTCGAACACGGGTGCCGAGTTCGCATCCGCCGAAAGCAGCCGGAGCGCCTCGCGCTTCGCTTCAGGGTTCGGCGGCTCATTTAGGATGTCACGCGCCACCGAATACGCTTCTGCGTGCACGTCGTAGCTGAGGAGTTGCAGCGCTTTCTCGGGTGGCACCAGAGCTTTGCCCGCGTCCTGAAGTCCGTCGAGCAGTCGCTTCTGAACGTAGCCATCCTTCTGACGTGCAAGTATCCCCAATACACGCTGCCGTAATTCCGCATCGGGATCGTCCACCAGCTCACGTAGAGTGGCAAAATAATCTTCACGATACGGTTCAAATACGATCACGCTGAAAGTTGCTGCTTGCAGTGATTGGAGTGCTGCCAAACGTACCTTTATTGGTTGCTGTCGATCCTTGAGGACGTTTAGCGTCGCCTGCATACTCTCATCCGACTGGATCGTGGCAAGCGGTTCTTCCACAAACGCCTTGGCACGTTCCGCCGTCGACTTCTTCTCGTTCGTAGCCACGGCGAATACGGCTTTCGGCGATCTCTTCGCCGGGCTCTTCTTCGCGCCCTTCTTCGCAGCCGTGGTCTTCTTTGCTCCTTTACGTTTACTCGTCGTCATGATTTCGATCTCCTGGTGTAACGCACATTAGGAAAACGGGACATCGTCGTAATCGAATCCCATACATGCAGCGGCAGCGACCTTGCCCTGAAAATCCAGCGAGTCGCGCACGCGCGGGCTGTTGCCAGGCGCACTCACAATGGGCGATGGCGCCATCGTGCCACCGGGCGCCGTTGGCGGTCGCGGTGGTCCAGTGATGCCGTTCCAGGGCCACATCGTGTCAGGCAGGTTGTGGCCGATTGGAAAGGCGCCACTTTGGAATGACGCGGCCACGGCAGGATTGAAACGATTGTTCACCTGTTGCCACTTCGCCCACAGTCGATCGACGTTGCAGTGCAAAAGAAAGAACAGCGGATCGCGAGCGGCAGTGCCGATGTCGGAAATGTAACCATCAAAGCTCAAGTGCGCTGAGCCGTGTGGATTTCCTTCCATGGTGCGGAAGTTCGTGTAGTTTGTGCCGAGTGCGAGCGTTTGCGCTTCAGTGCGTACGCCAGTCGCATTGTTGGTATTAAAGAACGGGAGCCGGTTGATTCCCGGCATGCCATCAGTAACCCAGAACTGTAGTGGATTTGTGCCACTGAAGGACACTGTGCCAAGGTTATCCGACTCGCCGAGATAATCGCGCTTGAAGAGGTTTGGCGACGGGCGATCGAAACGCCAGTAATGCAGTGCCACACTCGGATCGATTGCCTGCAACTCTCGTTCGAGATCCAGCAGGTAAGCGCGATGCCACGGTAAGAAGCCGGGCGCGCCGTGGGCCTGCGGTGAGCTGACGTTTGTGTGCATGTCGCGGAAGTCAGAGAAGCGGCCGAGTCCCTGGTTATTGAGTTGGGCGAAAGCGGCGATGAAGCGGTCGCGTTCACCGGGCGTCAGGTTGTTGGCATTCTTTCTGATACGAACTGTGCAGGGTGTTGAACCGATCACCTGATTGCCGTTCCCGTGACGTGCCTGAATTTGCACGTCATTGAGATTGACGCTTGGGCGTCCGAATTGTCCTGCTGCAAAAAACTGGACCCAATTTCCATTAACCGGAACACGCAGTTGCAACGTCGCGGCGAACGTGCCCGTGGTTCCCGCGCGAAAGACAACTGAGCCACCATTGGCCGTAGTACGTGCGCTGACGCGAATTGGGGGTTGACCCTGGCCTTGCGCACCGGCGGGATTTGTAATCCGGATGCGACAGCGAGTCGGGGACCAGGTTAAGAATCGAGCGTTGGCATTCGGGCTATTATTTATTTGAATCTCAACGTCCATCTGAATCTCCTTCCAACGGAGTGAAAAAAGGTAAGTGTGAGTTAGGTCGGGGGATTGCGAACGCGGGGCAGACTATACCCTCAACAACGTGTTGTCAATGAAGTTTTTAGCCACAGATGAACGCGGATTGAATCCGGATTTTTAATCCGTTTTATCTGTGGCCCAGATCGCCCCGAGACCGGCGTCCCAGAGACGTTTATTAAAGGCTGGGATGTCCTGGTTGAGAAGTTCATTGCCACGGGCTTTCAACGTGGCCCACTGCGCGTTCAATTCCCTGAGCCGATCGATTGATGGCTGATTCACGCGCGGGATATCGCTCTCCGTTTGATTGATCAGAAACAGATAGTTTGCCGTGAACTTGTTTGGAAAATTCTCAACGTCGTCGTAGGCCTTCGACTTCCGCTGCACCATGTCTTCGTCCCACGCCTTCATCTTCTTCAGCAGCGCGTCGCCGTCTTTTTTGAGCGCACTGTACTTCTCATTCGCAGCCAATGAACCCAGCAGCGACTCCAACTGTTTCTGTTTCTCGTAAAGACTGTTGACCATGCGATGCATCGCCGTCAGCTCAGTTTCCATGCCGAGCATCGTTCGGTGATACTCGGTATAGGTCTGCGCGTCGGTTGGGTAGAGTGGATTGGCGAGGATCTCCGCTTCGGTTGAGACTGTTTGCCCGCCCATTTTCAGCGTCACGCTGTAACGACCCGGTGGCGCTTTGTGTGCGGCGAAGCCTCCTTCGATCCTGACTCCCGGCACACCCACCATCGTTTGATAACGCAAGTCCCAAACAATGCGGTTCAGACCTTTGTTCTTCGACAACACCGGATCCGGCCTTGGACCAGCCTCGTACCTGATGAATTTCTCGTCAGGCTTTGAAGAAAAGTTGCGAACGACGGTCCCGGACGCGTCTTTGATCTCGAGCGAGATCTGGTCATCCTTCTTCAACTCGGGTAGTTGATAGTAAAGAACAACTCCCGTCGCAGGATTAACACCTCTGAACGTATTCGCGCCCGTAAACTCTGCGTCAGTTCGATCAAGTTCGCTGCCTCCGTTCACCAGGTAAGCGGCTTCGGGCCGGTAGATTGCTAATGAAGGCCCGTCCTTTTTGTACTGGCGCAGCACGCTCAAGTCGTCGAGGACCCAAAATGATCGTCCAGACGTGGCGGCGATCAAGTTACCTTTATGTACGCGCAGATCGGTTATCGGAGTGATTGGCAGGTTCAACTGAAATGGCGACCAGTTTCTGCCGCCGTTCCACGAAATAAACACACCCAGCTCCGTTCCGGCAAACAAGAGATCGCGACGAACGTCGTCTTCGCGAACGACTCGCGTAAACGCATTCGCGGGTAACCCATCGCTGATCTTCATCCAGGAATTGCCGTAATCCGTAGTTTTGTATAAACCGGGTGCGTGATCGTTGAATTTGTAGCGAGTGGTTGCGATGTATGCAGTTGCTTTGTCGTGCGGCGAGACTTCGATTGCGTTGATCAAACACTCTGCCAGTCCGCGGGGCGTTACGTTTTTCCAGTTTGCGCCACCGTCGCGCGTGAGGTAGACGAGTCCGTCGTCGCTGCCGGTCCAGATCACGCCCTTCTCGTGAGGCGATTCCATCACGTACGCGAGCGTGCCGTAGTTTTCTGCGCCGACCGCCTCGTTTGTATATGGACCACCACCCTTGCCTTGCTTCTCCTTCTCGTTGCGCGTGAGATCGGGCGAGACTTCCTTCCACGAGCGACCCATGTCGCTTGTCTTCAACAGATATTGAGCGCCGTGGTAGAAGATGTTGGGCTCGTGTTTGCTCCAGATGATCGGTGAGTTCCAGTTGAAACGATACTTGATGTCTTTCGCGTCCATCCCGAGATACTGAATCGGCGCCGCCATGATTTGCGTGCCCGCCTGCGCGGTGACATCGAGTACCTCAATCGTGCCCTGGTAGCTGCCGCCCATAACGTATTTGGGGTTATCAGGATCGAACGCGAGAAACGCGCTCTCACCTCCGGCGGAGTACGTCCAACTCGAAGTGCCGATGCCACCGCCTCCTAGCTCGCGACTGGCGATCGAGACAGACGTGTTGTCCTGCTGTCCACCATAGATGCGATACGGAAACTGATTGTCGACGTTGATGCGATAAAACTGCGCCGTCGGCATATTGGTCTGCGTGCCCCAGCTCTTGCCGCCGTTGAAAGTTATACCTGCGCCGCCGTCGTTGGAGATGATGAAGTTGTTTGGATCGTTTGGATTGATCCAGAGATCGTGAAAGTCGCCGTGAGTGCCCGAAAGTGTTTCCCAAGTTTTGCCAGCGTCGGTTGAACGCAGTGCCGGAGCACTCAAGACGTAAATCGTGTCCTCATTCCTGGGATCGATGAACAGTTCGATGTAATACCACGCGCGCTGAACGAGACGATGATCGTTCGTGATGCGGCTCCACTTCTTGCCGCCGTTTTCTGAGACAAACAGTCCACCCGCTTCTTTGTCAGAATCACTTTCGATCAGTGCATAGACTTTTTCCGGATTCGAACGGCTGACTGCAATCGACATCTTGCCGAGCTCGTCCGGCAAACCGTCTTTCAATCTCTCCCACGTCTCGCCACTGTCAGTCGATTTATAGAGACCACTGCCGGGTCCGCCGCTGATCACTTTCCATGGCAGCCGTCCGTGCTCCCACATTGCGGCGTAAAGAATCCGCGTATTAGTCATGTCCATCGACAATTCCGAGGCGCCGGTCTTGTCGTCCACAGACAAGACGAGCTTCCACGTTGTGCCGCCATCGATGGACTTGTAAACACCGCGCTCTTTCGACTTGCTGTACAACGCACCCTGCGCTGCTACGAAGACGATGTTTGGGTTTTTAGGATCGACAATGATACGCGCGATGTGTTGTGTTGCATCGAGCCCGATCTTTTTCCACGTCTTGCCGGCGTCGGTAGATTTGTAGACCCCATCGCCGTGGTGCGTCATCACACCGCGCACCGCATGTTCACCCATGCCGACGTAAACCACATTCGGATCGCTCTCCGCGACCGCAATCGCTCCAACGGAGCCAGTCTTGAAGTACCCATCAGAAATATTTCGCCAACTAATTCCCATATCGTCCGTCTTCCACAACCCACCACCGGTCGTCCCCATGTAGTAAGTTTTGGGATCTCCAACGACGCCCGTCCCGGCCACCGAACGCCCACCCCGAAACGGACCAATCGACCGCCACTTCAGCGTTTTGAAGATGGTGTTGTAATCATCCGACGATGATGACTGGGATGTTTGTGCCGAAATTTGGACAGCAAAAAGGGAAACGAAAAGAAGCGAGAAAAGGGTCTTTGACATGCGGCAGATAATACACTCTGAGGCTTAGCCACCGGCAAGAGGGCAATGATTTATTTGAGCAGTTTATGGCCGCGCTTCAATGCGGTGTCCGATTGATATTCTTAGAAGAGACGAAGAGATTTTTCGTCTCTTGGGTGTGCTTGTTTAGGAAAGCCCTAGTTTCGTTGTCATTGGGATCGGCATTATTTCGGATTTCCCGCAATGCGACGGTTCGAACAGAAGGATCGGGATCCTTCATCGCAGCTTCTTTGAGAAACGAGAGCACTTCGTCGTTGAACACGGTTGACGCTAAAACGATTATAGCGAGGCGCCGCACAAGAGCATCCGAATTCGATGTGGCTTCCTGTTTCAAAAAGGCAAGGTGACCTCTGAGAAAGGTTAGCGTTGTCGAACTCAGGGGCTTTGGATGCTCCCAATCTGTGATTCCAAATAGTGCTCGCACACGAATTAGCGGCTCCGAATTACTCGTTGCAAGTTCCACCAAACAATCGTAGATCGCGGGTTTAAGAGACGCCGAGCCCGAACGATAATGAAGTCGCAGAAGCTCGAATATGCGGTCTCGAACGGTTATGTCTGGCTCGTTTAGACTTCGCTCACTCAAGACTGAAATGATTGTCTCCGCTTGGTTCTTTAAGACAAGAAACAGGGAAACACTTGGGCCGTAACGCAAGCCAGCCATCAATTCCAGCCCGATCCTCCGGACGTTTGGATCGGGATCCATAACGGCCCGATCCTTTAAGAAATTAAACCCCTTTTCAGTGGTGAACCAACTTCGTCGGATTGCCTCGAGAGCTGCGATGCGGATCTGTGGATCATCGCCTTTTTTCGCCCACTTCATAAGGAAGCTAAACGCATGTGCTGCATCTGGCCAGCCTGACGCAATTGCGTTGAAGGCAGCCTTTTTCACATTGAATTCAGTTTCAGCATTCGCACGCCCCGCAACAAAGTTCAGAACATTTGCGCTTTTCCAATTCTCGGCGACTACTTCGAGTGCAGCCACACGCGTTGCTGCATCAGGATCTGCGGTAGCGGCATGTTGCAGACAGTGCAGTGCCTCTTCATGGCCGTCCCAGTATTCCCCGATTACTTTAAGTCCCGCTGTGCGCGTCTGCGGATCTGGATCCTTCTCGGCTCGCAACCTGAGAAATTCAAGCGTACCGGTCTTGTTCGACCACCCCACCGCGATCTCCTGAAGTGCGATCGAACGGATGGAGGCTTTTGAGGGCGTTGATGCCTGTTGTTGGAGATAAGCTAATGCCTTTGCATTACCTGCCCAACCCGAAGTTAGTGCTCGCAAGACAGCAGCCATAACGCTGTCATAGTCGTAGGCACCACGAGCCTTAGGGCGCGGACCGGCTAGTCTGAGAACCAGATCAAGCGCTTTCTCATTCTTACGCCAAGCTGCTGCAAGGTATTCGACCAGCTTAATAACGTTACGATATCCGTTCTCATCATCGATTCGACTCGAGATCACATCAAGTATTGCGGGATCAGAACGCCACGAGCGTTGCATTGCTGATAATGCCGCCAGGCGCACTCTCGCTTGACCTTCGCGCCGAACTACTTCAATAAACGCGTCACCAACGTCTGCCCGGCCAGGCCACTCACGCTCAAGTGCCGCAATTGCGCCGCGCCGTACTGATTCCTCACGGTGCTTCAGAGCCATCAACGCATAAGCCAACCGGTCCTTTCGCAAGCGCAATGCAAAGCCCATCTGCCAAGCCGCCATACGGCTTGCTACACTTGAATTGTCCATTAACCCGATTATTGTCTGTACATGAGCTGGAGTTGGAGTTACTAGTGGCGCAAGGCTGGCAAATGCTTTAAGAAGCTGGTCCAAATTTATCGTTTTGTTCACAAGATACCTAAAAATCGCATTTGCCAGGTTCGTTAAGACGCGACTTCCCTGCGCCTGGTCTTGAAGATCTCCCGCCTCACCCAGGCACTGTGCGGCAAATGCGAGCTTGAGCGGGCTTTTTCTGTAATCCGTGGGTAGCAGGTGCTCGATGATCTCGCGGATTGGCGTTTTTTGATCGTGGAGCATAGCAATCAACAGCAGGAGAACCTCTTCCCACTCGCTTTCATTCCAATGAGCACCGAAGATCTCTTTGTTGAGCCAGTTGAAGTCTGACTTCCTCCGATTGAACTGCTCCTTACAATGGCACGCTGCGAAGTACTCCATGAACGTGCGGTGTACAAAGCCGAAGATCCGTTCACCTATGCCGGCCAGGACATAAGTCCGCTCCATCAAATGGCGCAGAATATCGACTGCAATTGCCTCCGCGTCGCCAGGGGATTGTTTGTGCCGCTCTTCGAGATAACTGGAGACGATGTCAAGTAACGGCGCATAGGCAATAGCATTTAGCTCTCTGCCTTTCTGCCCGTGTTCGAGCATGTACATCGAAACTCGTTGCAGGATCTCCGATTTCCCACTAGTCCTGATTTGCACGGCGAGTTTGAAATCTTCATCTTCGATTCCTTTTCCCAGATCCCAATCCTCGAGCAGTGTCTCGGCACAACGCTCGTACAATTTCCACCGCTCGTTCGGGAGATCGCGATCCTTGTAGATCACGGCCATCATCGTCAGCAGCAAGGGATTGCCGGCGAGATCCAACAATCGTGGACTCTCAATGATCCGTTGGACCAACCCTTGCGCCGTGCGATCGGTATCCTCCAACGTGTAGTACTGGTACCACTGCTCCGCGAAGTGCCGGATCTGGCCGAGCGTTAAAGGCAACAACGTGCAATGTTCAAAGCCGGCAAGTCCTAACGCCGTGCGGTCATATCCCGCGATTCGAGACGTCACAATGATTCGCGCGTGCGGATACAGACGAGAAAATGACTGAAATTGGTCGATTACTCGTCTTCGCTCGTCCGGATCGAAAACTTCGTCCAGACCGTCAAACAAGACCAGGGCCTGGGGTTCCTCCCTAAGGGCAGACTTCAGTTGGTCGATCTCAAGTGAGGCCCCGTAGAGATCCAATGCGTTCCTTACGATGTGGCTAGGAAAATCAGGAGACTTCTGCAAGACGTAGTTGCGAAGGTCGATCAGAAAAGGAATCGGAGCATCCTGCAAGTGCAGCGGCAGTGCTTCGCGCGCCGCACCGATCTGGCAAACGCGCAGCATCACGTATTGCAGGATTGTGCTCTTCCCCGAACCTGGACCACCGAGAATAACTTGTGTTCGTTCGCGACCGAGTAGATCAAGCACCTGCTCAGGGTTTCCCATTAGCAGTGGATCTTCGGCCTCTGGTGTTTCTTCGATCTCCTCAGCGTCATCGGTTGCGACTGGCGTCTCCAATTTTGGCCCATAAATGGCTTCCTGGTATTTGCGTACTTCATCGGGCACATCCGCGCCGGAAGTTCCAGTGGTTGCTAGTTGCGACTCGAACACTTCAGTCAGTGGAATTCTTACTGGCCCACGGTCCTTGCTCGCTCCAGCGATCACGTGTAGTCGAACCCACTGATGTTTGTTGATGACTGCTTCGCGATAAGCATCCCAGTCCGTGAGTTGTCGTTTTGCCGTAAGGCCCTTCTCGGTTGCCCACTTGATCACCGCTTCATTGACTTGGCGGGCCAATTCGTCCTCAGTCTTAAAGAAATTAACAAGATGTTTTCCGCCGCTGCTCAGCTCTTCTCGAAGTGCTTCGATTTTCTGCCCGCCCTCGCCTTTTTCCTGTTTGTTTTTTGGCCAAAGCGCGTCGTCTGATAGGAGAAAGATCAAGCATGGAATCTTCTCTTCCTGCGCTTTTCGATATTCGAGCTCAGTGATCGAGCGACCTTCGGGATTGTTCTCTTTAGGAATGTGACCGTAACGGTAAGCAAATATGCCGACGTAAACATCGCAGGAGGCAACGTCGCTGAGGCTTCGGTCCACCGGGCGCGTGTCTTCAGCGACGTAGTACTCCATTGCTACATCTTCATGGCCCAATCGGCGTAATGCCTGGCTCACTGTCCTCCGGTGATCTTCGAGGTCGATTGAGGTTGAGGAAACGTAAATGCGGGCCATCGTTCTTCCTCAAAAGCTGGTGTTAATCAGTTTGCTTCGTCGATCGATAGACACGGACGTAATCAACTTCCATGCGCTGCGGCCAGATCTTCTCGTCTACACCTTTCGAGCCGCCCCAGGTTCCACCGACGGCGATGTTGAGGAGTAGGTGGAAGGGTTTGTCGAACGGCCATTCTTTGAAATCAGCCGCACGGTTGGTCAGGCGTTCGTTCTTAAAGGTGAAGTAATGCTGCTGGTTGATGTACGCGCGAATCTCATGCGCGTCCCATTCGATCGCATAGACGTTAAATTCGCCGCGCGCGTTCGACACACGCATTTTTGCGGTCTTGTGCGTGTTGATGTTGTGGTTATACGCTTTCGTGTGCACCGAGGCATGGACGATATCCGGGTCGAAGCCGACGTGCTCCATGATGTCGATCTCTCCGCTGCTGGGCCAACGTCCATATTCCCAGCCAGTCGGAAGCATCCAGATTGCGGGCCACGTACCGCGGCCGGTTGGCAGTTTTGCACTCACCTCGATACGACCGTACGTCCAGTCGCCTTTGCCTTTGCTGATGAGTCGTGCCGACGTGTAATGGCGTTCTTCCCAATCCTCTCGCCTTGCCTCGATGATCAAATGACCGTTTTCAACGCGCGCGTTTTCTTTGCGGTCCCTCGTATAAAACTGCAATTCCTTATTGCCCCAGCCATGTCCACCGACGTCGTAGCCCCACTTCGCCGGATCCGGCAGGCCGTTGTAATCAAACTCATCAGACCAGACAAGTTGCCATTTACCCTGTGCGCTTGCCGGCAGCGCAACGAGCATGACGAAAGTAATAATGAACAGAAATCGTGGTTTGTTCATCCGCGTTCATCCGTGGCTAATACTCTTCCAGTTTTCCTGTCGATCAAAACCATTGCAGTTCGTTGAGCAGGAACTAGAACAGTGAATCGACTGCGCGACTCAAGGTGCGTCACCACCGTCCTCGTCGTGGAATTGCTTTCTGACACGAAGGTATAAAGCACAACATCGCGGAAGATTGACGGCAGGATCAGAATATCAGGTTTGCGCGGAACCGCACTGAATACCGGCGCGATACGCGCTTGCGCGAGACCCATGCGGTAAAACGCGGCGAGCGCCGTCATCGAGTCGCTGAGCTCCAAAGGCAAATGGCTCCAAATAATAGTTCCGGAACCCTGTCTAACTATGAGAGGCACATCGTGCGTGAAAACAGCTTTCTCAATCCGCTGCATCTTCTCGCCTTCGTAACGCACAAGATGCTTTTGACCGGCGATGGTGATCCACTCCGATTGTCCAACAGGCTCAACCTTGACGTAGGTTTGCGCAAACTCCCGGACAGGAAGCCAGTGAGCGTTTTCATAGAACGGTCCTGAGATCGCAACCGTTGCTCCGCGCGTAGCTTCCGCAACGAGACCATCCCAACACTTCTCGGTCAACACACGCGGCGACGGCACAACAATCAACTTCGCCTGTCCGGCATACTCGCCGAGTGTGTACTCGCTGACTGCCTGCATCGCCACACCGCAGTGGTAATACATCGCACGTACACATCTGCGCGTCGCTTCCTGCGCGAAACTGCGTGGTGAAAACATCTGCGAGTGAGGAATCACCATCGCGACCGGTTCAGACATACGATCTTTCAGACGATGCCCATGTTGGGCCATGAACTTTGCGATACGCAGAAACGGTTCGAGCTCAGGTTTCGCTGATCCGTCGACACGATGAAACCCGATGCCGACTTCATTCGTCGAATTCATGTAAGGATTTGTGTTCCAGATCCACTCGATGAATCCCGCGCCGTCCGGGGCGAATGAGAGCGCCATCTTGCGTTCGAGCAGATTGCTGACGTCGTGTTCGCTGCGCCACGGAGCACCGCCATCGGCCTTCTCGTAGAACATTACACCGGTCTCTTCCATCAAACTCAGTTTCGATGGCGCCTTCGCGAGCACGCTGTCCCAAAGCAGATCGTCATTGGCCCACCAGTTATGCAGCGACGTGAAATCCATCTCTTTCGCGAAGAACTGAATGTTTGGACTGTCTGCGAGGCCTGCTTCGTCCTGGCCCACGGTGATCAGTTGTTTCGTGTTGCCGTTGCTTTTAATGGCAGGCGTAACCTGGCGAACCCAGCGAATGAACATGTCCTGCGCAAAGAGGCGATAGTCGAGTGTCTTGAGCGGGAGACGATCGTCGATGAGATTGACACTTTCAAAGTCCTGCAATTTCGGAAGGTCCAATGACGCATCACTACTGCGCCAAAGTGTTTGGAGTTGACTCACCCGTTCTTCATCGCTGGCTGCGGGGTAGCGATCTTTGAGCCACTGTTTCCACGCAGCCTGTTCGTGTGCGTCGTAATTTGGACGGCAGTTCCAGAGGTATTTCGGCGAGCAGAACGAAGGTTCGTTGATGAAGTCCCAGATGACGTCGTCAACGCGACGGCAGCGATCGGTGAATGCTGAAATGAATTGCTGCTGAGCTTTTACCGAGCGTGGATCGAGATAGGCATTCTCACCACCCCACGTCTCGGGCAGGAAAGCGAAGAACGTGAAGATTACGGGAATGTCGTACTTGTGCGCAGTCAAAAGAAACGCATCGAAAGCGCGCAACACTGCTTCATTAACCTTGCCCGGTTCAGGCATGTATTTCTTCCAGCCGGTCCAGATTCCGGTGCGCACCATGTTCACGCCGGCGTCTTTCATCACCCAGAAGTCGTTGTCCCAAACGAGAGGATTCGGCTCGAAGAGGAAGCGACGATGCTTGTCGGACGCCATGTAGGTCGTGCCGGTTACTGGAAAAACGCGGCCGTCGCGATAAAAGAAATGTTTGTCGACCGTCAATGGCTTGCCACGCGCGAGGAGTTCTTCGTCGTAGATCCAGAAGCCGGTGTTGTGCGTGAGTGAGTTGAAACTTGAGTGTGCCTCGATTTTGTAAAAGCCTGGTGGGAGTTTTGCGGCGTTGGGAAGTTTAACTGAGATAGTAGCTATAGAATTCTCTGTATCAGCGATCACGTTAAAACGCGAAACGATCGCGTGATTCTTATCGCGTACTTGAATGCTGGATTCCATGCTCGTCGTGAGCTTTTGCAAGTCACCTTTCGGGCGCAGCAGTTCAACTGTCAAAGTGGGAATCTCGCCGGGCTTGTAACACGCGAAGTTCGTTCTTACTTCAAAGCGACTTGCGCCCTGTGCTGCCCTTTGCACAAGAGTGCTGATTCCCGAGCTCTCAATGCTCCCGTTGAAGTTGGCAAACACCCAGCGGCCGCCTGCAAATTCGCCGAGCAAGCGATCGATCTGAATCGCCGGCGCGGCCACCGTTCGAGCATCACTATTGACCATCGACGACATCGCCTGAATCACCCCCTCATGTGGGCCATCGCTTCCGGCTTCATCGGGTTCGTTGTTTGTAGAGCTTAATCGCATGTATAACTCGAAGACTTTGTCGGTTTTGAAGCCGATTTGGTTGACGTTTTTCGGGGTGTCGACGGAAAACCAATGAGTGATGCCAAGTCGTTTGTGAAAAGTGGTTTGTGCCGGCTCGATTAGCCAACGGGAACCATCACGTACGACGGGCCTTGAAAGCGGGACGCCGCCAATGTTCAGCCAGTTTCCACCGGCGCGCAGATACTTCAAGAGTGCGTTCCAGATGCGTTTCGGAAAGGCAGAACCGTAAGGCGTGATGAGCAGATCGAAACGCGAAGCGTCGAGTTGCGCGATTAAGTCTCGTTCGTTGAGGAACTCAGAAGTGAAGCCCGCAAGCGCATGTTGCAGAGTCTCGCGAGAGATCTCGCAGCCGTCATAAGCCCGAAACTCAGGCTCCCACAAGACGGCCACAGAACGCTTTTGCGACTGAGACCCGAGAATGACTTGCGGAAGTGCCGTCGCAACCGCAGCACCACCGATGGTCTTCAGAAACTTTCGTCTGGGAAGTTTGGCCACAAATGTTCACGGCGCCTCTTTGGAGTGCGGTGACTTGTCACCGCTTTGGTAAAAATACCAAAGCGCCAACAAGTTGGCGCACTCCAAGGGGACGCCCTTGACGGAGTGCCGTAAATCTAGCTACTAAAGAAATCGTGTCGAGCTCACCAACAAACGAAAAGCGCTGGTTTGAGTTCCTTAGTCTATCACTGTTGCTGGGCCTTGGGACGGCTATTGCGGCGCTGATTTTCTTTGGCTGGCTGGCTGACGAGGTCCTTGAAAACGATACCCGCCAGTTTGACGAAGTCACACGGGCTGCCATCCATCAACTTGCGTCGCCAACACTCACGATCATCATGCGTGGATTTTCTGTCGTTGGAGGGACGATCGCGCTGACCATCGGGACGATCATCGTCATCGTTCGCTTTGCGATGAAGAAGTGGGGACATGAGGCGAAATTGTTCGCGATCACGATGGCGGGCGCCGCGTTGTTAAATATAACGTTGAAGCTGACTTTCAAACGTGCGCGACCGGAACCGTTCTTCAACCTGTCGCTCCCGGAGACGTACAGTTTTCCCAGCGGCCACTCACTGACGAGCGCCGTTTTCTTCGGCGCCCTCGCGGCGATTCTTACGGCGCGGATCAAATCAAAGCGCGCGCGCGTTACGATCTGGACGGTATCGACGTTGATGTTTCTGACGATTGGTTTTTCGAGAATCTATCTCGGCGTGCATCACACGACTGATGTGATTGCGGGATTCGCGGCGGCGTTAATTTGGATCCTGGTGGTGAGGTTTGTTGAAATGCAGTTGCGGCGCCGCAAGCGACGTAAAAAGGGACAGGATTTACAAGATTGATTCAGGATTTACATGTTCATCCTGAGACATCTTGTAAATCCTGTCTAAATTTCATCTCGACCGCCAGGCCGCCATCGATAGCATTAGCAGCCTGAACCGATCCACCGTGCATGCGCACGGCACGTTCGGTAATCGCGAGCCCGAGCCCCGTGCCGCCACCACTCTGCCGGTCGCGCGCATCCTCGGTGCGATAGAACGGACGAAAGATCTTCTCGAGCGATTCTTCCGGAACACCCTTGCCACGATCTCTCACGCAAATCACTGCGTGGCCATTCTGCCGTTGCAGCGCAACCTCGACCGCCGTTCCTTCAGGCGTGTAGCGAACCGCATTGCGCACGACATTCTCCACGGCGCTGCGGAGCAATTCCTCTACACCTATTATCGAACAGTGATCACTCGAAACAATCTGGACCGAGCGGTTGATACCCCGCGCTTCAAAGTCGGCATCGTCGGCAACCTCCTTAACTAGCGCCGCCAGATCGACGTCAGTCCGTTTGCGACCGTCAGTGCCACTTTCAAGACGCGTCAGAGTCAGCAACTGGCTAATCATTTCATTGAGATTGTCTGACTCACGCTCAATACGATCGAGCGCGCCATTTGCTTCCGGACCTGATCGTTGCCGGGCCAGACCAAGCGCGACGCCAAGACGCGCAAGCGGCGAGCGCAATTCGTGCGAGATATCGCCGAGCAATCGTTGTTGGGCCTTCACCATCGACTCCAAACGCTCGGCCATCGTGTTGAAGTCGCGGCCCAGTTGCCCGACTTCATCGCGACGCTTGGCAAGTTTCGTCGAAACACGAGCGCCGAGATGGCCTTCGGCAAGTTCGTTTGTCGTCGCGCGAAGTTTCAGTAAGGGCGTGGTTAGATAACGTGCCAGCCAGTAACAAAAGATACCGCCGATAACGAGCACCACGAGCAATCGCAGTCCCAACGATTGAAAACTCGGTTGGAAGGGAGGACGTGGAATGTGAGCGACGTATATGTATCGCTGCTCGTTCGCACTCACGACGGGCCGCGCGACGAGTGTGTTTTCAACCGCGAAGTTAAATTCGATGTCACGACTCTCCGCCGCCTTTGCGATCAGCTCCGCCGTGCCAGGCGGTACAGGTCGTCCGGAGAGTTCTTTTCCGTTCTCGTCGAAAAAAGTCGCACCAACACCGGACGATTTTTCTGTCGCCTGAAGGGAAGCAGTCAACGCCTGCGGTCCTGATTGCTCGTAGATCTCAGCGGCCTTCTGTGCGTTTGGTCCGGTTTGCGCGAGATCGCGCCACGACCTCCGGGTCGGTGTCGGACGTGTGAGAGCAAACGCCGCAAACAACACGACGTTGATGATGATCATCGCGATCCAGAACCAGATGAAGATCTTCAGATATAAATTTCGAAAGGGAAACTTCATTCGGATTTCTCAGAAGTCGCGCCGTAGATGTAACCCACGCCGCGGATGGTCTTGATTCGTTCCAGACCATTCAATTGGTGGCCCAGCTTCTTGCGCAGGTTACTGACGTGCATGTCGATGCTGCGATCGAATGGCGACAGTTCGCGGCCTAACACTTCCTTAACCAGATCTTCACGTTTGATTATTTGACCCGCATTGCGCAGCAAAATTTCGAGCAGGTCGTATTCGACTCCGGTGAGTTCAACTACTTCCCCCGAGCGGCGGACATTTCGTGTGTTGCTGTCCATTTCGATGTCGCCGACACGGATCGTTTCACGTGTGGAAGTAGTTGACTCAACGGGCTGGGCGCGCCGCAAAACGGCACGAATACGAGCAACCAGCTCACGGGGGTTAAATGGCTTGGGAAGATAATCGTCGGCGCCGATTTCGAGACCAACAATGCGGTCCACATCGTCGCCTCTGGCCGTCAACATCAAAACTGGAATACGAGAACGCGCTCTGATACGCCGCAACACATCGAATCCGTTCGTGCCCGGCAACATCACGTCGAGCACAACCAGATCGTGTTCCTCCGAAAGGGCGCGATCGATGCCGCGTTCGCCGTTGTGAATCGCCTCAACCGTATAACCTTCCGGCTGAAGATACTCCCCGACTAGCTCACACAGGCCGACATCGTCGTCAATTACGAGGACGCGTTCCATTGGTTGATTCTCGACGAGATTGAATGACATTTGGTCTTCTCTGTGCAACCTCTGTGTCCACCGGACCGCTTTATTTTCAGAGCAGGCACAGAGGACGCCGAGGTTGCACAGAGAGAAATCCTACATTAATCGCCCATTTTCGTGCGTAAAGAAGTGTCAATCACAAACTCCATAGAACTGACAAAACTTTACAATCCATTGACAGACTCTTTACGACTAATTTCGATACAATCCGTGCTCAAGTTGGGCGTAAACGCACTCTCTATCCACGCCAAGCCGTAATCGTGTTCGAAGGAGCTTCGTAATGAAGAAAATCGTGTTGTTAGTTGCCATTTGCGCAAGCATCCCTGGACTTGCGCTCGGGCAGCAACGCCCTGGATCGTTGCGTGGACAGGTGCTGGATGAGCTGGGAGGCGCAATCGTCGGTGCGAGTGTGACGGCGATTGACGGCAAAGGCCTTGAAAAGTCGGTGGTTACGAACGAAGCCGGCGCTTACACAATCAATGGCCTCGCTCCCGGCAAGTACACAGTCCGCGCGATCAACGCGGGCTTTGCCATGTCCGAAACTCCCGACGTCGAAATCACCGCCGGCAAGGCAGCGCAATTCGACATCACCTTGAAAGTCGCGCTCGAAGAGCAGAAGGTAACCATCTCGACCGATCAGCGGGAGTTGAGCACTGAACCGGAAAACAACGCCGGTGCAGTTGTATTGAAGGGCGACGACATCGACGCTCTGCCGGACGACCCGGACGATCTCGCGGCCGCGTTACAGGCATTGGCTGGTCCTTCCGCTGGTCCAAACGGCGGGCAAATCTTTGTGGACGGATTCACCGGAGGTCGCTTGCCTCCGCGCGCGTCGATTCGCGAGATACGCATCAACTCAAATCCGTTTTCCGCCGAATACGATCGTCTCGGTTTTGGTCGTATCGAGATTCTGACTCGTCCCGGCACCGATCGTTATCGTGGTCAGGTTTCATTCAACTTCAACGACGATGCACTAAACGCTCGGAATCCATTCGCGGATAGCCGGCCCGCGATTCAGACGCGCCAGTATGGCGGGAACTTTGGTGGTCCAATATCGAAACGGAAAGCGTCGTTCTTTGTCGATTTCGATAAACGCGATATCGACGACGGCGCCTTGATTGTGGCCCAGGTACTCGACGCGAATAACAATATTGTCGACTTTATTGATTCGGTTGCCATTCCGAGTCGCCGCACGTCATTCAGTCCGAGAATCGATTACCAGATCAATCAAAACCACACGCTCATTGTGCGTTATAACTACGCGAAGAACACTCGCTTGCAAGGGGTCGGTGGCTTCAACCTGCCGGAACGCGCTTACAACAGCGAGAACAGCGAACAGAGCATTCAGTTCACTGAAACTGCCATCATCAACAAGACGATCGTTAACGAAACCCGGTTTGAGTTTGAACGCCAGCAGAATGCGCAGGACGCCGACAATTCAATCGCGACGATCGATGTGCAGGACGCATTTACGGGCGGCGGATCCCAGGTCGGCAATGCACACAGCAAGACTCACGACTGGGAGTTGACCAACAACACTTCATTTGCAAAGGGCAACCACGCGTTGAAGGTGGGTATGCGTCTGCGCGGAGTTAACATCACGCAGTTCTCGCCGTCAAACTTCGGTGGCACGTATACATTCTTCGGTGGTGAGCGTGGACCAGTGCTCGACGCTAACGATGTGCCTACGGGCGCGATCGATATCATTACCAGTATCGAGCGTTACCGGCGCACGCAGGTTTTTCTGGCCGACGGGTTGACTGGTGCGGCGATTCGTCTGCTCGGTGGCGGCGCAACCCAGTTTCGCTTGTCGTCCGGTAACCCGGAAACAAAAGTGAGCCAGTGGGATGTTGGTGGTTACATTCAGGACGACTGGAAGCTGCGACCAAACTTCACGCTCAGTCTCGGTCTGCGTTACGAGAACCAGAAGAATATCGACAGCAATTTCAACTTTGGCCCACGTGTTGGTTTTGCGTGGTCGCCGGGCGGTCAGCAATCAAAGACGGTCGTTCGTGGCGGCTATGGCATTTTCTACGAGCGCATCAGTGAAAACCTAACGATGAACACGCTGCGTCTGAACGGGGTCAACCAGCAGCAGTTCACAGTGCAGAACCCGGATTTCTTCCCCCTCATTCCCACGACCGACCAGTTGATCCAGTTTGCAGCTCCGGGAACTGTTTACCGGCTCGCAGAAGATTTACAGGCGCCTTACACGATGCAATCAGTGATTAGCGTTGAGCGCCAGTTGCCACGCAATCTGACGATCGCGACCAGTTACATCAACATTCGCACGCAGCACGTACTGCGCACGAGACCGTTGAATGCTCCATTGCCGGGCACGTTTATTCCCGGCGTGCCGGCAAGTGGTATTCGACCGTTGGATTGCGCGGATTTTATTCCGACCGAGATCAATCCTTCGCCGCGTTGCAACATCTTCGAATACGAGTCGAGTGGTCGTTACAACCAGAATCAGTTCATCGTTAACTTCAACAGCCGTTTTCATCGCAACGCAACGATGAATGCTTTCTACGTGCTGGGGAAAGCGAATAGCGATGCGGATGGCAGCGGCAGTTTTCCGGCCAACCCGTACGACTTCAGCACCGAGTATGGACGCGCGTCAGGCGACATCAGACATCGGTTTGTAATGACTGGTAACTTCCGCGCGCCGTGGGGAATCACTTTGAATCCTTTCGTGATCGTGCAGTCGGGCCGCCCGTTTAATATCACGCTCGGCCGCGACATCAATGGCGACACGCTGAATACTGAGCGACCAACTCTGGCGCCTGCCGGTGCAGATTGTTCCGACGTTAATATCAAGTGCACTCCTTTCGGCAACTTCAAACTCACGTTCGCGCCGGGCGACGTGATGATTCCGCGTAACTTCGGACAAGGTCCGGGATCGGTCACCGCCAACTTGCGCGTGAGCAAGACGTGGAGTTTCGGTTCCGAGGGCGGCTCGAATGCCAATAACCGTCAGGGTCAGGATGGACAGACTCCGCAGCGCGATGGACAGCGAAACCCGGCGATGATGGGCGGCGGCATGGCTGGTCGTGGTCCGGGTGGACCAGGTGGCGGTGGTCCGGGCGGTGGTGGTGGCGGCCGTGGTGGACCAGGCGGTGGCGGTGGTGGTTTCGGTGGTCCAGGTGGTGGCGGCGGTGGTCGCTACAATCTGACGTTCTCATTGAACTTCCAGAACATTCTGAACCACGTCAACTTAAACAATCCTGTCGGCAACCTCGGTTCGTCGTTCTTCGGCCAATCACTTTCAACTAGCGGATTCGGAGGTTTTGGCGCCGGCAACCCCGCGTACAACCGCCGGATCGACGCGCAGATTAGGTTCAGCTTCTAATCTGTATTCATCCGTGTAGATCTGTGGCTGCTTTTCTGTAGAATGCTTTTCGTTGAGTTATCTTCAGCGTTGCATCTCGGCTGCGTGTCGTGCGGAGTTCGATCTTGACGCACGTCTTTACGTGTGTTCGCGGTGTGGTGGATTGCTCGATATTGAGCGCCGAGAGCCCATCTCATTCACTCCCGATTCATTACGAGAGCGCTGGTTAACGCGACGCGATCGTAGTGGCGTCTGGCGCTTTCGCGAATTCCTGCCGTTTGCTGAAGACACTGCCGTGGTTTCGCTGGGCGAAGGAAACACGCCGCTTTACGACGCACCACGATCTGCCGACTACTGCCGGTTATCTCAGTTAAAGCTCAAACATCAGGGCTGTAATCCAACGGGCTCGTTCAAAGACACGGGCATGACTGTGGCTGTAACGCAGGCGCGCAAACTCGGCGCGCGACTCGTCGTTTGTGCGAGCACGGGAAACACTGCGGCGAGTCTCGCGGCTTACGCAGCGCGTGCAGAGCTCCAGTGCGCGATTATTGTTCCGGCAGGCCAGGTGAGCCATGCAAAGCTGGCGCAGGCGTTGGACTACGGCGCTACCGTGTTTGAGATCGATGGGAACTTCGATGCGTCGATGAATGTGATTCGTGAGTTAGCTGAAGATGAGTCGATCTATCTCGTCAACTCGATCAATCCGTTTCGAATTGAGGGCCAGAAGACAGTCGCGTTTGAGCTTGCTGAACAGCTCGAGTGGCGTGTGCCGGATCATCTCGTGTTGCCGGGAGGAAATCTTGGGAACAGTTCGGCGTTTGGAAAAGGGTTCCGTGAGTTGCTCAGCAGTGGATTAACCGCCCGGCAACCGAAGATCACTGTCGTACAGGCTGAAGGTGCGGCGCCGTTTGCGCGGTTTTATTCAGACGCGGAACACAAGGAGTTTGTAAACGAAGAGCATCCGAAGACGCTCGCGTCGGCGATTAAGATCGGTGCGCCTGTTTCGTGGCAGAAGGCGTGGCGTGCGGTGAATGAGACCGGTGGGAGCGTGATAACGGTAACTGAGCAGGAGATTGCAGACGCGAAAGCCATCATCGGTCGTGATGGGATCGGTTGTGAGCCTGCGTCGGCGACAACGGTTGCGGGAATCCGGAAGCTTGGGATCAAAGAGAACGAAACGGTCGTGGCAGTGTTGACGGGACATGTGTTGAAAGATACCGATTACGTGATCAAGTATCACAACCAATCGTTAACAGACCCCGACGGCCGAAAGCTCGAAAGTCAATTTGCTAATGCTCCGATTCGTGTTGCGGCCTCGGCGGACGCGATTAGAGAGTTATTGTGAACCACAGATGAACGCGGATGAAGACAGATCTGCATTTGAGGTTCGTGTTCCGGGGTCGACGTCGAACCTGGGGTCGGGATTTGATTGCTTTGGACTCGCGCTGAAGTTGTATCTGACGGTTAGGGCCACTGTGGTACCTAACGCGTCTGAACCATGTCGCGTTACGACAACCGGAGCGAAAGAGAACGAAGCATTACCTTGCAACGCCGTCAACCTGATCTATCGTGCGATGTCTTTCGCGGCACGAGGCGAGGGAACATCATTGCCGCCGGTCGAGCTAATTGTTCACAACGAAATACCACTCGCAAGCGGTTTAGGGAGCAGCGCGGCTGCAATCGTCGCGGGTATCATGCTAGCAGGCCTGATCACGGGGAAAGAAATCTCGAATCAATTAATTCTGAATTACGCTACGGAGTTTGAAGGACACCCGGACAACGTCTCCGCGTCGCTGCACGGCGGTTTTATCGCAAGCTGCATCAGCAACGACAAGACAGTGCTTTCCGCGAAGTTTGATTGGCCTGCGAAGATTCGGGTAGTCGTGGTCTCACCTCATTCACAACTACCTACACACGTCGCACGCGCCGCGCTTCCACGAACCGTCAGCCGCGTAGACGCGGTATTTAATCTGCAACGAGCAGCGCTCTTCGTGGCTGCGATCGCGCAGCAGCGTCACGACATACTCTGGGAAGCAATGCACGATCGACTGCACCAACCGCAGCGAGAATCACTCGTGCCCGGACTCGCCGCCGCGCTCGCACTGCCACGAATGCCCGGTCTTCTCGGCATCGCATTGAGCGGCGCTGGTCCAAGTATCGTTGCTCTAGTCGACGATAATGAGAAAGAGATTGGCGAGCGGCTCGCGAAGTGTTTCAAAGTTGGGTCAACTGTCAGAACTCTGGACGTCGACAACGAAGGATGCCGCATCAACTAAGTCGCTTCATCACCCAAAACACCGGGTAACTCACCGCCAGCAGCAACAGCGCATAAACACTGTTCTTCGTATCAGCCTGAATCGCTCCCGCCAGAAACAACACTGATCCGATCAACGCAAGCGCCGGTGTCACCGGATATCCCCACGCCCGATACGGTCGTGGCTTATCGGGTTCGCGATGTCGCAGCACAAAGAGCGAGACAAACGAGAGGATGTAGTTAACCACAAAGAAGAAAGCGAGCACTGTGATAACAGTCTCGAATTTCTCACCGAAGACGATGAACAACAATGCAACGACGGCGCTGAGAAACAGCGATACTGCCGGAGTTCCGCCTTCATTGACTACAGCCGCTTTCCTCATAAACAGACCATCGCGGCTCATCGCGAACACAACACGCGTCGCCATCAGGTGCAGCGCGTTGATGCCGCTCAGCATCGACACGATCGTGAGGCAACGAAAGATCGTGTCGCCGTAACGGCCAAAGATCACCGTCGCTGCTTCACCCGCGGCGAATTCCTTTCCCGCGATTTGAGATATCGGCAACACGTACAGCAGCGCGAGGTTCACCAGTAAATAGATCGCAGCAATCGCGAGTACACCGCCGAACAGCGAGCGCGGAATGTCGCGTCCGGGATTCTCAACTTCTTCCGAAAAATAGATCACGCCGGCCCAACCGTCGTAAGTGTAAATAGCTGCTTGAAGTGAAAGGACGATGGCCGTCAGCGTGATGACTGGCGCCGCCGACGTTTGTGAGCTTGTTAATGAACCTTCACCGCCGAAGATGAATGCCGCAACGATCAACGCGAAAAAAGCGAGCGCTTTCAGTAAGCTCGTGATGTTTTGAATGTTGCTGCCCCAAACAATTCCACGCCACTGAAACAACGCGAAGACAATCGCCACGCCGGCCGCAATCGCCACAGCTTTTCCATCGAGTGCGGGAAAGAGCGCAACTGCAAATGTACCGATGACGAGCGACACGGCAGCGGTCGAACCGCACGATGAAATCCAGTCGCTCCAGCCGACGATAAAGCCTGCATATTCACCAAGCGCATAGCGGGAAAACACGTACTGACCGCCTGAACGCGGCAGCATCGTGCCGAGCTCAGCGATTGAGATGGCGCCGAGGAATGCGTAAACAGCTGCCGCAATCCAGATGAGCAGGAAAGGTGTCGGTGCAGGAAGTTGTTCAGCGATGGATCCGGGCGCGCGAAAAATCCCCGCGCCGATCGTATTGCCGATGATGACGGCGAGACCAAACCCCACTCCGAGTACGCGCAGCAGGTGGCCTTGAGTTTTCATCCGCGTTTATCTGTGGCTGTACTTACATCTCGGTGTAGTAACCGATGGAACAAATGTTCGCCCGCCTCGCGTCTCACTGACAATCGTCCGGCGTGATACGCGCGTGAGCTCAAACCGCGCTGCACTGACTTACAGATCGCCACGTCTTCATCCTGGATTCGCTGGCCCACTGCAACACTCGCGCGATTCCGCTCACGCGCCTCTTCGCTCACGACATCCGGAAAGTAAAAGTCGAAAATAACTTCCGTCTGGTCCACACCACGCGGTATGACCAGGTTCGTATCCATCACGCCGTCGTACCAGTTGATCATGAAGTTTGGATAAATCCAGTAGTAAAGCGCGCGGTCACCCTTTCTCACCGCGCCCGTCTGTGCTTCAGCCCCATCAGTTACGATCGGGCTCCACTGCAAACAGTGGTGCTCGCCGTTCTCGATCGTGTACTTGCTGTAGTCGAGCACACTGTCGAGACCTTTGTGCAGATACGGCACGTGATAACCACCGTCAAGATAGTTATCGACAAACACTTTCCAGTTGCAGTCGAATTGATAATGCCGGCGTTCAAACCAATGCAGATCTCTTAACTGTAATGGGCTTATTTGCGCGACAAGATCATCGCCGAGAAACTCCTCCAGCGACTCCGGCGCATTCTGAACAGTCTTGATGAATACCCAGTTTTCCCACTCCGCAATCTCGAGCGCCACAAGGCCATTCTTTGCGCGATCGAAATCGCAGACGCCGGAAAAATCCGGAGTGCCTTTTAATTCACCTTCGAGCGAGTAGGTCCAACCGTGATACGGACAACGAAGTTGCGCAGCCTTGCCCTCGGGCTCAGTCATCACGGCTGCCGCATGATGGCGGCAAACGTTGAAGAAACCGCGCAACACGCCATCGCTTCCGCGCACGATTACTACGGGTTCGCCGGCGATGTCTGTCGTGACGTACTTGCCCGGTTCAGACACCTGATCCGCGCGAGCTGCATGCTGCCAGGATTGTGAGAAAACGGTTTCGAGTTCGAGTTGGTAAAAGTCTTTGCTCGTGTACCACGACGCAGGGATCGTCGACGCCACATCGAGCGCCAGGTTTGGATCGTATTGATCGACGATCTCCCGCAATTGAGCGTTCATACGACGGGCGTGGCCGTTTTCCGTTTGGGATTAAAGAAAGGTGTTTTCGCCACAGTTGCGCGCACGTGATGGCGAACGGCTTCGACTGTGATCTCAAATTGCAATCGTGTGCCCGGGCGCGTGTACTCGCGTCTGACCGTGGCGAGCGCGATCATCCGCTTCAACGTCGGCGACCACGTCGTAGTCGTAGCTTTGCCAACCTGCATCCCTTCTTTGAACACGGGCACAGCGACACGCGACGCGATTGGCGAAACTGCGGGCGGCAGGCCGACCGCTTCGTAGAGACTCTCAACCTGGGGCCAGTCAATCTCGAGTCCGACAATCTCACGCGCGTGACCACGCTTGTGTTCTTCGATCAAAGCCGCCTGACCCACGAAGCGATTCTTGTCCAGATTCACAAGACGTCCGAGCCCCATTTCATACGGCGAGTAGCGTTGTTCGTCAACGAGGGCTTTCTTGCTGCTATTGAAATCGACGTCGATTAGCAGCAATCCTGCTTCGACACGCGCGACGTCGAGCGCAAGCATCCCGGCGGGATGTATATCAAACGCACGCCCGTTCTCCATCAGTGCGTCCCAAACTTTGACGGCCTTGTCGGATGCGATCCAGATCTCGTAACCGAGATCACCCGTGTAACCGGTGCGCGAAATCTCGACTGGCACGCCCGCGATCATGGCCTTAGTCACGCGAAAGTATTTGAGATTCGCGATATCGGCATCCTGCACGAGACTCTTGAGCAGACGGCCCGAAGTTGGCCCCTGCAAAGCAAGCGCGGAAACACTTTCGGAAATGTCTTCGATCTGCACGTCCATGCCCGCTGCGTTCTGTGTGAACCAGCGCAGACTCGGATCGGCCGCGGTCCAGCGATACGTGTTTTCATCGAGACGCGAAACGGTGCCGTCGTCGATCACTTTGCCGCGCTCGTCGCACCACGGTGTATAGACCACTTGGCCCACCGTCACCTTTCGCATGTCGCGAGTGATGATGCGATCGACCAGCCGCGTCGCGTCCTTGCCGATCAGCCGGTATTTGAACAACGGCGAGATATCGATCAACGCAGCAGCATTGCGAATCGCGTTGTACTCGTGTTCGTGATGCGGTTCGTAAGAGCTGACCGCATAGTAACCAGACCACTCACGATAGCTAAGACTTTCGCAGAGCGGGAATGTTCGTTCGTGAAAAGCTGTTCCGATCGGCATTAGTTTGATTCAGTTATTAGCCACAGATGAACGCGGATATTTGTCAGGGCGAGCGATTATAAGTATCCTAACGCATTTGCGGCAAGACACCTTCTTCGAATCACAAACGTATGAATAGCAAATACGACGTCGTCGTAATCGGGGGCGGTCATAACGGTCTGGTGAATGCGGCTTATCTCGCGCGCGCCGGAAAGAAAGTGCTCGTGCTCGAGCGACGGCACGTGCTCGGCGGCGCGGCGGTTACGGAAGAGGTCTTTCCCGGTTTCAAATTCTCAGTCTGCTCGTATGTCGTCTCTCTGTTGAGGCCGGAGATCATTCGCGAGCTCGATCTGCCGCGTCATGGTCTCGAAATACTTCCGCTCGACGGCACTTTTACGCCGATGCCGAACGGCGATTATCTGTGGCGCGTCAACGATCACGCGCGCACGCGTCGCGAGATTGCGCGCCATTCGCGTCTCGATGCAGAGGCGTACGACGAATACGGCAAGGCCATGATCGAGATGGCCCACTTCGTGAAGCCGATCATGAGCATGACGCCCCCAGACCCCACGACACTGGATCCAAAAGCCTGGAAGAATCTCGCGTTCCTGGGCCGGCGCTTTCAAAAACTCTCCGACGAAGACAAGTACAATCAGGTGCAGTTGATGACGATGAGTGCGGTAGACTTTCTCGATCAGTGGTTCGAGACTGACGTGCTCAAAGCGACGATGTCAGCGTCAGGCATCATCGGCACATTTCTCGGCGTGCGTTCGCCGGGAACCGCTTACGTTCTGCTGCATCACTACATGGGCGAGATTGACGGCGCGTTTCGTTCGTGGGGATTTGCACGCGGCGGCACGGGCGCGATCTCGAACGCGATCGCCGACGCAGCACGTGAAGCCGGTGTCGAGATTCGCACTGAGGCGTCGATAGCCAGGATTCTCCTGAAGAGCGGACGCGCCACGGGTGTCGTACTCGAAAACGGTGATGAGATTCACGCAGAGATTGTTTCGTCGAGCGTCGATCCGCGGTTGACGTTCATGAAGATGATTGGTGAAGAGCATTTGCCCGATGACTTCTGTACAGACCTCAAGCGATACAAGTATCGCGGCTCGTCAGGAAAAGTGAATCTCGCACTCGACGGTCTGCCGAATTTCAAATCGTTGCCTGGTCCAGGCGCGCATCTGCGTGGCGCAATCTCCATTTCACCGAGCGTCGAATACATGGAGCGCGCGTATGACGAAGCGAAGTATGGGCGTTTTTCGCGCCGGCCGTACATCGATATGGTGATTCCGAGTCTCACCGATCCGTCGGTGGCGCCGCCGGGCAAGCACGTGATGTCGTGCTTCGTGCAGTACGCGCCGTACAACCTGAAGGAAGGAAACTGGGACGAGAAACGCGAAGAATTTGGCGACACGGTTGTCGATACCATTGCCGAACACGCGCCCAACATCAGGGAGCTGATTCGCGATCGACAGGTTGTGACGCCACTCGATCTCGAACGTGATTTCGGTTTGTCGGAAGGAAATATTTTTCAGGGCGAGCTGACGCTTGAGCAGCTCTTCTTTCTGCGGCCGGCGCCGGGGTGGGCGCAATATCGCACGCCGATAAAGAATCTCTACATGTGCGGCTCAGCCACGCATCCGGGCGGTGGAATCATGGGCGCTCCCGGACGCAACGCCGCGCTTCAGTTGCTAAAAGATATTTAGCTGCGGATTTACACGGATTATTAAACGGATGACATACGACGTCACAATTATTGGCGCTGGACACAATGGTCTGGTTGCTGCGTGTTATCTCGCGAAGAGCGGGCTGAAGACGCTTGTGCTCGAGCGGCGTGAGGTTGTTGGTGGTGGCGCTGTTACTGAGGAAATACATCCCGGGTTCCGTTGCTCGATATTGGACCATGCTGCCGGGCCGCTGTCGCCTCAAGTCGCCACTGATCTGAATCTGGCGCGCCATGGGCTCGAGATGATCACTCCGGAAGCGCGGGTGCTGGCGCTTTCGCCTGACGGCAGACACTGCTGCATTTATAACGACGTCGCTAAGACCGTCAGTGAGATGGAAAAGTTTTCTGCAAACGATGCGCGCGCGTTTCCGGAGTTTGTTAATAGCTTCGCGCGCATCGGTCGTGTGCTCGCGCCGTTGATCTCGATGACGCCGCCGTCCATTGACCACCCGACTACAAACGACCTGTGGCACCTCGGAAAGGTTGGACTTTCGTTCCGGGGTCTCGGGAAGAAAGATGAGTATCGACTTCTGCGTTGGGGACCGATGGCGGTCGCGGATCTTGTCAGCGAATGGTTTGAGACGGAGTTGTTGCGCGCAACTGTTGCTGCCCGTGGGATTCACGGAGCCTTTGCCGGCCCATGGTCCGCGGGAACGAGCCTCGGTTTGTTGTGGCAAGCAGCGATGGATGGGAGCGCGATCGCGCCGGCGTCTTATTCAAAAGGTGGCATGGGCGGTCTTACTCAAGCGCTTGCGAGCGCAAGCAAAACCGCCGGTGTCGAAATTCGCACCTCCGCGCGAGTTTCACAGATCACCGGTGCTTATGGCGACAAGCCGAAAGTAGTGCTCGATGGTGGAGAAGAGATTGAGTCGCGCGTTGTGGTTTCAAATGCAGATCCGCGCTCGACGTTCCTCAATCTCGTCGATCCGATCGATCTCGAGCCTAACTTCCTGCTAAAGATGCGCAACTATCGCACACCGGGCGTGGTTGCAAAGATCAATCTTGCGCTTTCGGGCTTGCCGGAGTTTCGTGGTGTAAATAGCAGCGAAGCGACGACGAAACTTGCGGGGCGCATTCACATTGGTCACGAGATCGACTACCTCGAACATGCTTTCGACGCTTCGAAGTACGGGGAGTTTTCGAAAGATCCGTATCTGGACATCAACATTCCATCGCTCGGCGATCCCTCACTTGCTCCGAGCGGAAAACACGTGATGTCGGTGCACGTGCAGTTTGCACCGTACAAGCTGAAGGAAGGCGACTGGACCACGCGGGCTGAAGAGTTTGCGAATAACGTCTTCGATAAGTTGGAAGCTTACGGGCCGGGCATCCGCGACTTAATTCTTGCCGCGCAGGTGATCACGCCGTTCGACCTTGAGCACGAGTTTGGTCTCAGCGGTGGACAAATTCACCATGGCGAACAAACACTCGATCAGTTCTTCACTTTCCGTCCGTTAATCGGCTGGGCTCAGTATCGCACTCCACTCAAACGTCTTTACCTGTGTGGCGCCGGCACGCATCCGGGCGGCGGTCTGACGGGTCTTTCAGGTGCAAACGCCGCGCGTGAGATTGCGCGAGACTTCAAAGCAGGCAAAGTATGATCAAGCGCAGCTTCGCCAGCGACAACAACGCCGGTGTGCATCCGGAAGTCATCGAAGCTGTGAAGGCCGCGAACGACGGACACGTTGTCGCGTATGGCAACGATCCCTTCACCGCGCGCGCGACGAAGCTGTTTCAGAAACATTTTGGCCGAGACGTTGCGGTCTATTTTGTTTTTGGAGGCACGGGCGCGAATGTTCTCGGTCTGAAGACAATCACCGAATCCTACCAGGCGATTATTTGCGCCGAGAGCGCGCACGTGAACGTTGATGAATGCGGTGCACCTGAGAAATTCACCGGCTGCAAACTCCTCACGATCGCGACGCCCGACGGCAAACTCCGCGTCGAACAGATCAAGCCGCTCATGCACGGGATCGGCGTCGAACATCACGTACAGCCCCGTGTGATCACGATCTCACAAGCCACCGAGATGGGCACCGTTTACACGAAGAAAGAGTTGAAGGAGCTGGCCCGATTTGCTCACGACAACGGACTCTTGCTTCACGTCGACGGCGCGCGGCTTTCGAATGCAGCCGTACGTCTTGATACGTCGCTGAAAGAGATTACGGTTGAGGTTGGTGTCGATGTGCTTTCGTTTGGTGGCACGAAGAACGGCATGATGTACGGCGAAGCGGTCGTCTTCTTTGATAAGAAACGTGGGGCGGACTTCAAATACATTCGCAAACAGGGGATGCACTTGCCATCGAAGATGCGATTTATCTCGGCGCAGTTTGAAGCGTTGTTGTCGGGCGATATTTGGCGACGCGGTGCTGCGCACGCGAATCGAATGGCGCAGTTGTTGGGCAGCGAATTGGCCAAGGTGCCGCAGATACAGCTCACACAGCCGGTTGAATCGAACGGCGTCTTTGCAGTGATTCCGAGGAAGTATGTGCCCGCATTGCAGAAGAGATACTTCTTTTACGTTTGGGATGAAGAGATCTCCGAGGTGAGATTGATGGCGTCGTTTGATACGACGGAAGATGATGTGCGCGATTTCGTTGAGTTCGTCCGGCGAACGGTTAAATAGTTAGACAGGATTAACAAGATTTTCAGGATTTACATGATTCATCCTGTGAATCTTGAAAATCCTGTTAATCCTGTCCAGCATTCCTCTCGCCGCAATCACGATCAGCATCATCCAAAACACATATCTGATCCGAAAGAGCGCGCCTGCATTCACGACCACGAGGCCGAGAGCCAGCATGCCGATCGTCGCTACGAGAAACACTAGCCACATTTTCAAGTTTCGTCTTTCCCGCCAAACGCAAAACCCGGCGACGAGATAAACGAAATACATCACGAGCGTCTCCAGCCCGCTCGCTAATCTGGGCGCGCGGCCGAAGCTCCCTGCCTCAATCCACATGCTCGGGAACGGTGCGAAAAATCCGATCACAAAAGCGCGTGGCAGGTATCTCACCACGTCGCCTGTGCTGTGAAATTGCACGTCCTCGTCGATATTTGTCGCCTGCGAGGTGTAAGAACGAAAGCCGGCTCTGCGACCGGACATCTGTTTGATTGTTGAAGGAATTGTCAGTGTCGTTACAGGCGGTCGTACTCCAGGCAGACTTGTGCTTTCAAGACGCGATGGAACGGAAATCATCGCAGCAACAATCAACAACATCGCAAAGGCATTGCCTTTCATGAAGGTCCGTGCGCGGATCATCCGGCCTGCCAGCATCGCGAGGGCTAACGCAACCGCGACGACGATCACATTCCACATGTTCCCGCGCGCTAACCAAAACACCGTAACCAACACCGCACCTGAGATTCCGATCAGAGTTGCTTCGCGCCAGGCAAATTCACGGCTCAGAATCATCGTTAGCACAAGCATGAGCGCGAGGAGACACAAGATCGAAAGCGGATCGCGGATCAATTGCGTTGAATGAAGTAAGAACGTTGGCCACACGGCAACGATACCTGCTGCAAACAGCCCCGCCTCTGCGTTGAACAGCTCGCGACCGAGTAAGTAGATGCAACTCAGAATTGCAAGGTAGTAGAAAAGATTCAGCGGTTCAGCGCTGAGAATGTTGTAGCCGAACAGTCCGCCGAAGATCATGAATGAGAGCGAATGTAATCGACTATGCAACGGCGCTTTTGTTTGTAACCACGCGACAAATCCGTTGGTCTTCCATTGATCCACAAGATCGATCGCGACTTGATGATAGCTTTTGCCGTCGATGGCGAAAGTAATCCCGATGCCGTTTTCGTTGAACGTATTCGGCAGCAGACGAAAGTGCCCGATAAGGAAGATCGTAGTTGTCAGTGCGATGTGAATCGCGCCCGCGAGTATCAGGTAACGCCACGTGGAGTTAACTAACCGCATCGGCGGAGGAGTGTCTCACGCAAAGATGCAAAGGCAAAGGACGCCTTTAGTATTTTTACCAAAGCGGTGACAAGTCACCGCACTCCAAGGAGGTTCTCGTTGCGCCTTTGCGGGAATCTGTATTAAGTTCACCCTCTCCATGAGCAGTGTGCTCGATGACGTGGTTGACGAAGTTGAGCCGGCGCCAAACATCGTGTCAGTAATGGCGGGCACAAAGCCTTCCCTCTTACTCAGCATCGACGTCGGCACGTCAGGAGTGCGTGCGGCGTTGTTTGATGAACGCGGCAGCGAAGTGCCGGGCGCGCAGGTTCGCAATCGTCGCAGCGCAGCAGTTTCAGACTTCGCCGAACTCGATCCGGATCATCTGGTCGACGAAGTTGTGAAGACTGTCGATGAGTTGCTGACTTATCACTTTCACTCCGCGGCTCAGATCGATTTCATTGCTATCTCCGCGTTCTGGCACAGCCTGATCGGAATCGACGCCGCTGGACATCCCACCACTCCAGTGTTGACGTGGGCCGACACGCGTGCCGCCAAGTTCGCAAATCAATTGCGCAACGACTTCAATGAATCGGAGATTCACGCGCGCACGGGTTGTCGCTTCCATCCGAGTTACTGGCCCGCAAAACTCCTTTGGCTGCGCACCGAACAGACCGACAGATTTCGCAACACGCACTGCTGGCTCGGATTTGCTGAGTATCTTTGTCTGCGTTTGTTTGGCGAAAACTCCACATCTGTTTCGATGGCGTCCGCCACAGGGTTATTCAATCAGCGCGAGTGTGACTGGGACTGGGATTTTGTTGAGCAGCTCGGTATCTCACCCGACACTCTGCCTACTATAAAAACACAAACCAACGCGCGACTCTCCGACGACTTCGCGCTTCGTTGGCCCGCGCTTGCGGAAGCACGACTCGCTGCCGTCGTCGGCGATGGCGCAGCAAACAACATCGGCGGCGGCTGCAGCACGAAAGACAAGATTGCACTGATGGTGGGAACATCGGGCGCGATGCGAGTTGTGTTTCAGGGTGAGCCTCCCGACAAACTCGCACCCGGACTTTGGAGTTATCGAGCGTGTCGCCGTCGTGTTGTTGTGGGTGGCGCGTTGTCAAACGGTGGCGGACTCGTGCAGTGGATCAACGAATCATTGAATTTTGTTTCTGATGAGATAGCGGCACTCGAGCCCGACGGTCACGGATTAACTGTGCTGCCTTTCTGGTCGGGTGAGCGAAGCACCGGCTGGAACGCAGAAGCTCGCGGTGGAATCTTTGGACTAAGACAACAGACAAAACCTGTCGAGATTGCGCGCGCGGTGCTCGAATCGATCGCGTATCGCTTTGCACTAATTGCCCGCGCACTCGATGAAATTGCACCAAACGCAACGATCGCTGCGTCAGGCAATGCGTTGCGATCTTCGCCGGCGTGGCTCCAGATCATCGCGGACGTTTTAGGCCGGCCGTTGCTGCTCGGAGGCACTGCCGAGGCGTCAAGTCGTGGCGTAGCCTTGCTTGCGCTGGAAGCGGTGGGCAAAATAGCAAACATTGAGGAAGACACATTTGCGGTTGACCAGGTGTTCGAGCCTGACATGACGCGACACGCTCGCTACAGCCACGGACTCGCACGCCAGGAAGAACTCTACAATCGAATTTATGGCAACTAAAGCAGTTTCACGCAAAGGCGCAAAGATGCAAAGTAAGCTGTAATCAGTTCCTTTGCTTCTTTGCGCCTTTGCGTGAGCCTTCTTAAAAATCAGAGACCATAGGAAACCCTAACCAAATGAGCGCGCCAGTGCAGAAAGAAAACTCCAACACCAATCCCGAACTCGATCAGCTTTGCATCAACACAATTCGTGCGTTAACACTCGACGCCGTCCAGAAAGCCGAGTCGGGCCATCCTGGCTTGCCGCTCGGCGCGGCGCCGATGGCTTACGTTCTCTGGACGCGTTTCATGCGTCACAATCCACGAAATCCAAAGTGGGAGAATCGAGATCGCTTTCTGCTTTCTGCCGGTCACGGCTCGATGTTGATCTATTCGCTGCTTCATTTGACCGGCTACGATCTCTCGCTCGATGAACTGAAGAACTTTCGCCAGTGGGGCTCAAAGACGCCGGGCCATCCTGAATATGGACTCACGCCCGGAGTTGAAATCACCACCGGCCCACTCGGCCAGGGGTTTGCAAACGGCGTTGGCATGGCGATGGGCGCCGCGCACCTTGCCGCGAAGTTCAACAAAGACGGTTTTCCCCTCATCGATCATTACGTCTACGCGATCGTTTCTGACGGCGATCTGATGGAAGGTGTCGCGTCGGAAGCCGCGTCACTTGCTGGTCATCTCAAGCTCGGCAAGTTGATCTATCTCTACGACGACAACCAGGTCACGATTGAAGGTTTCACCAGTCTTGCGTTTAGTGAAGACGTGCCGAAACGTTTTGAATCGTATGGCTGGCACACGCAGACGGTTGCCGACGGCAACAATCTCGACGACATCGAGGAAGCGATTCGAGTTGCGCAATCAGTTACTGATAAGCCGAGCCTGATTTCAGTCAAAACCGTGATCGGATTCGGCATGCCGACGCAGGGCACACGCAAAGCTCACAGCGACGCGCCTGGTGAAGAAGCAGTGCGCGAAACAAAGAAACACCTTGGCTGGCCGGAAGACAAAGAGTTTTACATTCCCGAAGAAGCGCTCACGCACTTCCGTGAAGCTGTACCACGCGGCGAGCAACTCGAAACAGAGTGGCGTGGGCTCGTCGAGAAATACACGCAGGGTTACTCGACCGAAGGCGAACTTTGGCGCACCACTATGAGTGGTGACCTGCCTAAAGGTTGGGAAGATCATCTGCCGAAGTTTGAAGATCCGAAATCGGTGGCGACACGTGTGGCGAGTGGAGAAGTGATCAATGCACTTGCGCCGGTATTGCCGATGCTGATTGGCGGCTCAGCAGATCTCGGTGTCTCGAATAACACCGACATCAAGTCGAGTCACAGTTTTGAGGCAGAGGAGTACGATGGTCGCATCCTGCATTTCGGCGTGCGCGAGCATGCTATGGGTTCCACTTTGACGGGAATGTCTTTGAACGGTGGTTTGATTCCGTATGGCGGAACGTTCATGACGTTCTCCGACTACATGCGGCCGGCAATTCGTCTGGCGGCGTTGTCGGAAGTGCAGGTGATTTATGTTTTCACGCACGACTCAGTCGGACTTGGCGAAGACGGACCAACACACCAGCCAATCGAGCATCTTGCGGCGTTGCGAGCGATCCCGCACTCTGTTCGTGATTCGTCCGGCGGATTCGGCGGAAGTAAGCGAAGCGTGGCGCATAGCCATCCTGCGACGTTCGGCGCCAACGGCGTTGGCGCTGACACGACAGAAAGTGGCGGTGATCGATCGCAAGCATTTTTCGAAAGCGGATGGATTGCGACGCGGTGGCTACGTTTTGGCTGATGCCGAAACTGATGGAAACGTCGTTACACCAAAACTGATACTGATCGCGACGGGGTCGGAAGTTGGGTTAGTGATCGAGGCGCGAGAAAAATTACAGGCTGAAGGCGTGCCAACGCGCGTTGTTTCGTTGCCGTGTTGGGAACTGTTTGAGGAGCAAACGGCGGAGTACCGTGATGAGGTTTTGCCTGCCTGCAGTGACCGCGCGGCTCGCGGTTGAAGCGGGTGTGCGGCAGGGATGGGAACGCTATGTTGGGATCAGCAGGTGATGTGATTTGTCTCGATCGGTTTGGGGCGTCGGCGCCGGGAGATGTCGCGCTGAAGAATTTGGGATTTAATGTTGAGAATGTTGTTGAGCGGGCTCGGAAGCTGATCGGCTAGTTAGACAGGATTTACAAGATTTTCAGGATTTACAAGAGGAATCGTAAGGCGGCTGGGGAGGACTTGAAACTGCACCGGCGTCACGCCGCGGACGTTTCCGTCAGCCTCTAACGGCATCGCATCCTGCATCATTAGCGTCTCGATGCGTACGATTCTGCCTTGAGTGATGGTGACCTTCGGGTTGTTTACGTGACCGCCGGTGTGAACGCGTGAGAGTTCGGTAACCACATTCGCGCGCGACAGACCGGAAGCCGTGATCACATCCAAGCTTGCCATCGTCGATTTGCGCGTCCGGCGACAGCATCATTCCACCACCGCAATAAAGCCCGTTTGCAACCGCGACGAGATTCATTGGTCGATCCACGATTGTGCGGCCGTCGACGGTCACGATCACGCGTCGCTCACGCCACGCAGCCAAAGCTCCTACAGCAGCGAATACAAAACGAAACTCGCCTGAGAAGTTACGCATAAACTTCCCTTGCGCCGCGACGCGCCCGGCAGTTTCGCCACCGATACCCATCGTCGAAGCGTTGAGACAGATGAACGGCTTTTCAAATCCATTGCAGCGCCCGTAGAGAACATCAATTGTTTGTCGGTGGCTCGACAGCCTCTCCACGAGCATGTGCGACGACGGTATCGATCCACGATTGCAAAGGCGCACGAGTACCGCGCAAACCACGAGCAAAGTCGTTGCCGGTTCCAGCAGGAAGAAGTCCGAGTGTCGCTAAAGGATTGATTGCGGTGGGCAGAAGAATCAAGATCATCGCTGAGCTCGAAAAATCCTTCCGCTGCTTCGCTGAGCGTGCCATCGCCGCCAACAACGACGATTGAGTCGATGCCTGAACGCAAAGACGCGCGGGTTTTGCTGGTAGCATCCCCGCGCGCTGTTGTCTCGTAAGTTTGATACTCAACGCCGGACGCGTCGAGTTCTTTTTTAATTGTGGGCCACACGCGCCGCACTCGCGCGGCAGCGTGGTTGACGATAATGAGGCGACTTAATCTGCGTTATCCGCGGGATCGAGCTCTGCTAGCGGCCAAAGCCAGCTCACGAGCGCGAGGCATGGCGTCGACGGCGCGTGCGATCTGTGGATCGGCGTCGTTGAAGACCTGCGTCGCGGTTCTGTAACCATAAGCTGCTGACAGAATGTTGTAGCGCAACTGTCTTTCGGCATACGTGCGCGATTTATCGAGCTGGTCAGCCGTAACCTTGAAGATCGGCTTGCTTGCTGCAAACCTCTTCAAGTCTTTGAACAGTGCATCCGTGACGGGAAAGTCCTCACTCACGAGATCGTGGTCGAATTCGATTGCACGCTGAACCTTGTACGACTCAAAGCCTGCTACGCGTCCCGTCGTCAATTCAAGTGAATACGCGAAGAGCACATCGCGCAGGTGTCGCTCAGCAGCGCTGATCAATCCCGGCTTTACTGTCTCATCCGGTGCAATTCCACCGCCACCGTAAACAGCACGTCCGGTATCGGTATGGCTCTCCGGTCCGGTTTGCGGATTGGGCTGGTTGTTCTTCTCCGCTGCGAGACCACCCGGGAAGTAGTAGTTGTAAAAACCACCGTTTGAATAATCACGCTGAATCAAGCGACCCGACGGCGTGAAGTACTTCGCAATCGTCAGCAACAGGGCCGAGTCGTAATCCAACTGGAATGGAAACTGTACGAGCCCTTTGCCAAACGTCGTTTCGCCAACGATGAGCGCACGATCGTGATCCTGCAGAGCACCGGCGACGATCTCAGCGGCCGACGCTGAGTCGCCGTTAACCAATACAACCAGCGGTACTCCGTCAGGACTGTCGTTCACTGCCGCGTACGACTGCGAACTGTCGCGGAAGCGACCTTTCTGAGTAACGATCATCTGGCCGCGCTGCAAAAATGTATTCGCGACACGAACAGCCTGAATCAGCAATCCGCCGCGGTTGCCACGCAGATCCAGCACGAGCATGTTCATGCCCTTGCTGTGCAACTGCTTGAGCGCGACTTCGAATTCGTCCATCGTGGTCAGGTTAAAGCCGCCCGTCATCGCAACGTAGCCGACGCCCGGACGAAGCATGTAAGCCTGTGCGATTGAAGGCAGCGAAACCGCATCGCGAATGATGTTGACGGTTTTAGAAGTATGAGTGGCCGGATCCTCGACGGTGACTTTGACAGTAGTGCCGCGCGGTCCGAGCAAGAACTTGCGAACTTCCGGATAGGTCTTACCCTTCATCGAGTTGCCATCAACCGCGAGAATGCGATCGCCAAATCGCAGACCGGCGCGGGCGGCAGGTGAATCCGGGAAGGTGGCGCGAATGAATGTGTTGACGTCGTTCCCTTCGCGAAGGTCTTCGATCGTGGCGCCGATTCCGAAGTACTCCGAGCGTTGCTCAGTGCGGAAGGAGGCGTATTCAATCGGATCGAAGTAGGTCGAGTGCGGGTCCAGGACGCTCAGCATGCCGCTGATTGACGACTTGAAGATTGAGTTGTAGTCGAGTTTTCTGCCATCAATGTGGTTCGACTGGATTACCGATAGTGCTTCGGAAAGGTCGCTCCTAATGGCGTTACCCGTAGGACTGGTTCTGCCGCTTGAGTTTGTCCCAGTCGCTGAGCGATCGGGGTTTGTAGCCCGCCGTGCGGAACGATTTTGTTGGGCGATAATCAGCGCAGGAACGGCCAGGGCAACGACAAGGAGTACTATTCCCGGGGCAAAAGACCTTTTTCTCACGCAACCCTCCTAAAAAACAATATCTCGTGGGTTCTAACCGTCAGGCCGGGTTTCGGTAGGAAACACGGGACGCCAGAATAACACGAAGCGGCAAGCCTTTTGAATGTACGCACGGCGTCGGACGAAGTTTTCTGAAAATCGCCGTAGGCATGTAGATGCTGGGCGCAAGGTTTTGGTCGCCCGCAGTGCTTTGAATTTAGGGCGTCTCCTTGGAGTGCGGTGACTTGTCACCGCTTTGGTAAAAATACCAAAGCGCCAACAAGTTGGCGCACTCCAAGGAGGTGATAGGACTTATGGGACCCATTTGTTTTATTATGGCCTTCAAAGCTCTGCAAGACAGTTCGACGGAGGATCTTGAATGCCCACGACATTGAAACGGGATAGTCTGTTGTCCTTTGCAAACTCACACCGCGAGGAGTTTGAGGCGTTGCTCAAGCGATTTGTTGAAACTCCAACGGTTTCCGTCGATCCGAATCACGCAGAAGACATAAGAAAAGGCGTCGAGCTCACGGCTGAGACCCTCGAAGGTTATGGCGGTAAAGTCGAAATTTACCGCGCTGATAAGGGAAATCCTGTCATTCATGGGGTTTTTGGCAATGATAGCAACAGGCCGACCGTTACCGTTTATAACCATATCGACGTGCAGCCCGCCTCGAAGGAGACCGAGCCGTGGAACACCGAGCCGTTTGAGTTCACGAAAAAGGGCGACACCTATTACGGCCGCGGCACGACGGACGATAAAGGACCCGCGTTGAGCGCACTCTTCGGGGCGCGAGCAGCGATTGAAGCGGACGTGCCCGTAAATATCCGGTTTCTGTGGGAGTTTGAGGAAGAAATCGGATCTCCGAATTTTGAGAAAATCATCTCGAAAGCTGCACCGAATCTGAAGACTGGCTCGGTCGTGGTGTCTGACACGGTTTGGGTTTCTCGAAGTCGTCCAGCGAGCTCAGCCGGTTTGCGCGGGCTGCTCGGGTTCATTCTGACGCTCGAAACAGCCACCGTCGACACACACTCCGGGGAAACCGGAGGTGCGTCGCGAAATCCGATCGCAGAGTTGATGCAGCTCCTTACCGACATCTACGACGTCCGCACGGGCAAGATCAAAATCAGAGGTTTCTACGACGACGTCATTCCACCTTCGAAACAGGAACTGCAAGACTGGTTAAATTCCGGTTTCACGACCCAGGCGTTCAAGAAAGCGCATCACCTGAAGAAGATGCGCACCGAAGATCCGCTCGAAGTCATGAAACGCATCTGGGGCATGCCGACGCTCGAGGTTCACGGCATGGTCGGCGGTTACCAGGGCCCGGGTTTGAAATCGATTGTTCCGCCACGTGCGGAACTGAAGGCTTCATGCCGGTTAGTGCCGGTTCAGGATCCGGAGAAGCTTAAGAAACTTATTACGGCAGCGGTGAAAGAGAGAAATCCTGACGTGAAGATTCACTTTGAGTCATCGGCGCCGGCGTTTCGGACCGTGCTGAAGGGTGAACTGCCACCGGCGTTGAAGCGCGCGGTTAAGTTCGCGTTTGGAAAAGAAGCAGTGTTTGTTCGTGATGGTGGGACGATTGGTGCGATGACGAGCATCGAGAAGGTGCTGAAGTGCCCGGTGCTCTTCCTTGGCCTTTCGCTGCCGGAGCATGGGTATCACGCTCCGAATGAGAATTTCGACTGGCAACAAGCGTCAGGCGGGATGATCGCGTTTGCCAAATACTTCGAAGAAATTGCTAACCTGAAGTAAGTTTTTGCCGCGGATTTACGCGGATAAACGCGGATTAGATCAGGCAGGAGAGGCGTTCTTCGTTGAGGGCGACGAACCCCAACTTCTCGTAGAAGCGCCGTGCCTCGGGGTTTTGGAGGTGTACGGCGACGTCGATGCGGGTGATGGCTTCCTTGCGTAGCTGGTCCTTCAGGTGTTGCAGCATCTCGGAGCCGGTTCCTTTACCACGCCGGTTGGGTTTCACCGAGACATCGTCGAGCTTTGCGACTACCGATCCCATCGAGGTCGAGATCGCATAACACACCACACAGATTCCCGCGACGCCGTCTTCGTCGTAAGCCATCCAGACAAATCCCAGTTGGGGGTGTTCAAGGAAGAGATCGAGAGCGTTGTTGAGTCCTGCAAGGCCGAGATCTCCGTAAGCCTGGCTGCTGGCCAAATAGTGCTCATCCTCGCTCAGAAAATCGCTGAGCATGTGAAAGGCATCCTTCACATCGGCGGCGCCCATTTTTCGACAGGTAATCACGCGCCCAATGATGCCATACGGTGCTATAATCCGGCCACCGCATCCAGATTAGTTTCCATTCCACTAGACGCAGGTCAGGAGCCATGAAAAAAACTACCACTCTCTTCGCCGCAGCATTGTTTCTGCTTACCACGATTTCAGCATTCGGTCGCGAAGCGCGGCTAGTGCGCTATCCCCATTATCATAACGGTCGCATCGTCTTCACTTATCTCGGAGACATCTGGACCGCTGATGAGAATGGCCAGAACGTCCAACGACTGACGGTCAACCGGGCGCGCGATGTTTATGGACGGTTCTCGCCCGACGGGAAGTGGATTGCTTTCTCGAGCGAGAGAAACGGGAATCTCGACGTCTATCTGATGCCCTCTAGCGGCGGTAACGCCAAACAGCTCACCGCACACTCTGCTGACGACGTCGTGCTTGGCTGGTCGTCTGATTCGCGCTCGGTTTTGTTCAGCAGTAATCGTGGCGAAGACTTCATGCCGCAGCTCTATCTCGTCAGCACCGAAGGCGGAATGCCGTCGAAGGCCGGCACTGACATGGGCGTGCAAGCGTCGTATTCACCGGATGGACAGAAACTCGCTTACAACCAGAAGTCGCAGGTTTACTGGCGAAAGTTCTATCGCGGTTCTTATCAGAGCGACATCATGATCATGGATGTGGCCGCGAAGAAGTTTACCCAAGTCACTGACTTCGATGGTCTCGATTCATGGCCCATGTGGGGACGCGACGGCAACATCTACTTCGTTAGCGATCGCGACGGCAATGGCCTGACGAACATTTGGCGCGTCTCTGAAACTGGCGGCAAAGCAGATAAGGTTACGACGTTCAAAGCCGGCGACGTGCGCTGGCCCGCGATCAGTGCCGACGGAAAAGTGATCATGTTTGAGCACGACTTCGGCATCTGGAAACTCGACGTCGCTTCCAAACGCGCCACTCCGATCACTTTGAACATCGATGCGGAGACTCAGGAAAATCTCTCGGAGCTTCAACCGTTCAATTCGGAAGCGGACGACTACGATCTCGCACCGAATTCACGACGCGTAGCGGTTTCGGTTCATGGTGAAATCTTTACGGCGCCGGTTGAAGAAGGCGATCTGAAGCAACTCACCGACGGAGCGGCTCGTGACCGCGGTGTTGAATATTCACCTGACGGCAAGTGGCTCTCGTTCATTTCCGATCAAAGCGGTCGCGAAGAACTCTACGTTGTGCCTATTGATAGTTCGGCGCCGGCACAGAAGCTCACTGACATCGATGCGTTAAAGTTTGGTTACAGCTGGTCTCCCGATTCCAAAGAGATCGCGTTCACTTCGTCTGACAACAACCTGCGCAAACTGACCGTTGCCACAAAACAGGTTGTCGTCCTCGACACCTCGCGTTACGGCGGTTTCGGAATGCCGGTCTGGTCGCCCGACGGCAAGTGGATCGCCTATTCAAAGGCAGACGCTTCGCGTACGAACGACGTGTACATGATCGCGTCGTCCGGCCAGGAGAAAGAACCGCACAAGGTCACGTTTGATTCAGCCAACGACGGCAACCCGACCTTTGGACCAGACGGCCGGAAACTTTTCTTCCAGCGTGTTGAAGGTACTGGCGGAAACACACCATCAGTTCAGCTCTACTCAGTTTGGTTGGAACGCCAGGAGCGCGATCCTGACGACGCTGAAGAGCGTGAAGCGCAAACGCCGGAGCAGCCTGCCGGCGAAGGTGCGGAAGGTGCGGGCGCTGCGCCACCGCGACGCGGACCGCCGGCCAATCGTCCGCCACGCGAGATCAAGATCGATTGGGACGGACTGAAGCGCCGCACACGGCAAGTCACGCGCATGCCGTTTCCGGTTCTCAACTACACCATCACGCCCGACAGCCGCACGATCGTATTCGTGACGACCGAACCAGCAGGGCCGGCGAGCATTCCGGTTATCTATTCAATTCAGGAAGACGGCCGTCGCTTGTCGAGAATCACTGCCGGTCAGCCACCTAATGAAGGTGGTGATGGTCCGGGCGGTGGCGGCGGTTTCGGCGGCGGAATTTCCAATCTGAACATCTCGCGCGATGGCCGCACACTCTTCTTCCGTGAGCGTGACGCGATTTATTCCGTGGCGCTTGCGGCAGGTGCTGGAGCGGGACAAGGAGCAGGAGCCGGAGGCGGCGGCGGAGCGGGACCAGGACAGGGCGCGGGAGCAGGTGGTGGTGGACGGAGACGTATCAACTTCAACGTTCGCGTTCGTGTCGATCGTCCGGCCGAATGGGCCGAGATGTTCGACGATGGTTGGCGCACGATGAAGTATCGTTTCTATGATCCGAAGATGCACGGTATTGATTGGGATGCCGCGCGTGCGAAGTATCGTCCGTTAGTTGACTTCGTCGGCGATCGACAGGAGTTGCTGAACATCATCAACGAGATGATTGGTGAGTTGAACGCTTCACACACGGGGGCCGCGCCGCCGCCACGTGGACCAGGCGGTGGTGGTGTTGCCACTTCGCATCTCGGCATCGAGCTCGAGCCGGACAAAGCAGCCGGTCGTTATCGCGTTGCCTACATTTACGAAGATGGACCAGCCGATAAAGACTGGGTGCGCGTGAAGGTCGGCGACTACCTGCTCGCGATCGACGGCAAACAGGTCAAGGCTGGCGACGAATACTGGCAGCTTTTGAACCAGCGTCTCAACCGCAAAGTCAACGTGACGTTCAACTCGAAACCCGCGGAAGATGGCGCGTGGAACTCGCGCATTGAAGCGATTTCGGGAAATGCGTACAGCCAGTTGCGTTATGAACGATGGGTGAAAGAGCGGCGGAAGAAAGTGGATGAGCTTTCCAACGGGCGCATCGCATACCTGCACATCCAGGGGATGAATCAGCCGTCGCTACGCCGGTTTGAAAAAGAACTGCGCGAGTATCGCAACAAGGAAGCGATGGTCATCGATCAGCGCTGGAATGGTGGTGGCAACATCGAGCAGGAACTGCTTGCGATCCTCGTCCAGCGCCAGTATCAGGTGTGGCAGCCACGCGGCACTGAAGCGACGGGTCGTCCGTTTGCGGGCTTCTTCGGACCGAAGGTCGTTCTGCAAAACTGGCGCTCAGCCTCGAATGCGGAGATGTTCCCGGCGGGCTTCCGCGCATTGGGGCTCGGAAAAGTAATTGGTACGCCAACGATGGGTGCCGTTATCGGCACGGGCAGTTACAGTTTGATTGACGGATCGACTGTACGCACGCCCGGTGTTGGTGTGTTTCTGGCGGATCAGAAACGCACGAACATGGAAAACTACGGCGTCCAGCCTGACATGCTCGTCGATAACAAACCCGAGGACACTCTTGCCGGTCGCGATCGTCAACTTGAAGCTGCGGTTGATGAGTTGATGAAGCAGTTGAATGGCTCGAAGCGCAACGTCGCTACTGAGGGCCAACAACAAAAGTAAGCCGCGGATTTGACGCGGATAAACGCTGATCTGCGTTTATCCGCGTCCATCTGCGTTACTATTTCGGTAGCAGCACGCTATCTACGACGTGAATCACACCATTTGACTGGTACACATTCGAGATCGTTACTCGCGATTGTCCACCCTTCTCATCAGCGATCACGATCGAGTTTCCATCCATCCACGCCGTCAACGTTCCACCATTGACAGCTTTCAACCACGCTTTTCCATTACCCGCCTTGATCTTCTTCGCGATTGCATTCGAATCGAATCTTCCCGCGACGACGTGATACGTCAGGATGTTGGTCAGCATCCCTTTGTTTTCCGGCTTCAACAACGTGTCGACTGTGCCCGCCGGCAGCTTATCGAACGCGGAATTAATTGGAGCAAATACGGTAAACGGCCCCTTGCTCTTGAGTGTTTCGACGAGTCCCGCAGCTTTCACTGCAGCGACGAGCGTCGTGTGGTCCGCTGAGTTGACGGCGTTGTCAACGATATCTTTCGACTTGAACATCGCCGCACCGCCAACCATCGGATTATCGTCCATTGAATTCATTTGAGCCTGTGCTTGTTGGCTCAGAACTGTGATTGATGCCACGGCAAGCAGCACCATGAACAAAACTCTTTTCACGGTAACACCTTCCTTGAAAGGAACTGATTTGTAGAACTCGATCTATATACGGAAGGTATGTGAGCGTTGGATTTAATCGGTCCTATAAGTCCTATACGTCAAGAAAATTTCATGCAAAGCCGCAAAGACGCGGCCCGTGATGAGGCAGCGACTTTGCGCCTTTGCGTGAAAAATTACTTGAGCTTGAAGTCTGCGGGGACGAATTCGATCGACTTCAAAACCCCGTCAGCTTTCACTTTCTTGTCTGTATTCGGCAGGTAGCAAACAATCACCACATTCTCGGGTTTGCGGTCGCCGCACGTAATTTCGCCCGCGACTTTCGGATCATATGTAGTGATTTCGATGTCGTCGAAAGTCGCGGTTCGCAGTCGCAGCAAACCGTTTGCCGTTTGAACAACAAACACGATTCCCTTCGGCTCGCATTCGATCTTCACAAGCGTAGCCTGTAACTGAGTCTCACCCGCGCCGGGCGTTCGCAGGACGTCGCGCAGATATGACGACGGATCCGGAGGTGCGTCTTGAGTCTTCGTTGTATTTGGCCCATAGACCATTACCGGCTCTCGCTCGCCAGCTTTCTTCGCATCGCGTTTTGCCTCTTCAAAACGAGCCTTTGCATCTTCGTAATTTTGAATCTGTTTTAATATCTGATCCGCGTGCGAGCGCATCTGTTCTTCGGCATTCGATTTGGCCACTATCCCCATAAGTTCGCGAGCCATTTTGTAGTCTTCCTTGCGCAGGTAAAGCTGGCCCAACATGTAGACGTGGTCGTGCTTCCCAGGTGAATTGCTCAGGAGACGCTTCATCTGAGCGATCGATTCGTCAACACCCTGGCCCGTAATCAAACTCAGAAACGCGAGCAGATTGTACGACTCTGGAAAATCGGGCCGGAGGGCAATCGCCTTCTGCACGTGGTCTCTCGCCTTCGTCACAATTTCCAGTGGCAAACCGGTATTGGTTGGACCCTCGTTAGAATTCGCACGACTGAGAATGAAAGCGTAATAGTAATGCGCCAGGTAGTTTTTTGAATCTCCAACGACGGCGCGTTCAAGACTCGCCAGCGCTTCGTTGACCTTGCCTTCGCGGAAGTAGGCCATGCCGATCGACGAGTGCGCCATCGTCAGGTTTGGATCGAGTTTCAGTGCTTTTTCAAGATAGGTGTATGCGTCTTTGCGATAACTGTGTAGCAACAGATCGCCGAGATAAGCTTGACCTTCGGCTTCCGTCAACGGCTTCGCTTCGGTGTTTGTATCGAGCTCCAGTTTCCTTTCGAAATGTCCGTCAATGACGTTGTAACGGTCTTTCTTTACGTACTCGCGCAGCTCCTTTTCCATGACTTCAAACGACGTTTCGAAAGCCTGTTGAAACGCTTGCTCCATCGGCACCTTCGACGCAAGCAGATTCATAAATTTTCCGAGCTGCTCGACTTTCCCCGCTTTGCCGATGATCAGGTAGTGCATCAGCGCCCATGATTGCGCGTAAAAGATGCTCGACTTTTTCGACTCGTTATAGTGTGGCGACTTGTGGTCGACTTCAAACAGCGTCCGCAACGGCAACATCTTGCTCTCGCGCAACAGGAACACGTGATTACCGATCGGCGCTCCCAGCCGGAACTTCTGGTCGTCGGTGATGCTGAACGTGCTGTAGTACTCGGCCAGACCTTCGTTGAACCACACCGGAGCGCTCTCAAAAGTGTTCTCGACGAGCAGGTGAGTGTACTCGTGAAAGATGACGGTGAAAGGATCCTGCTGGCCGCGTACCTCCGTCGTCAGAGCAATGTAATTGACGTCAGGTCCAGCTTGAAAATAGCCGGCGGTGCTTGCTCGCGGTTTGAAAGGGGCGAACGAACCGTCGCTCTTGAATACGACGACCGTAGTCGGCACAGGCGTGTTGAACTTCAACTTCGGAAACAGTCGTGTGAACACTTCACGAAACTGCTCGAGCTTCAGTCCGACTTTCCTGATGTCTTTTTCGTTCGCATTTCCCAGCATGAAAAAGTTTTTACTACGCACGCTGACCCACGTGTCTTTCGCATACACCGTGGTGTGTTGGGAAACTACGACGAGAAGACAGAGGCTAACTGCAAGGGGGAAAATAAAACGCTTCATAACAATTCCTATGGACCAAAGATTGAGGATTCAGCAAGACGAAAGACGTATTCGATTTGCGCCCACTGAGCTACGGGCTGACCGGCCTTCATCGCAGGTTTGAACTTGATCTCGCATGCAGCGAGGATGGCATTTTCAGTGAGACCATAAGGGAGTCGCCGCACGACTCTCACGCGGTCGATCTTTCCGTCCGGAAGTAGCAAAAGCTTGAGAGCCACAACTCCCTGAACGCCTATGCGTCGGGCTTCGCGAGTCCATTTGGGCTCAGTCCGGTCGGTGAGGGCCGCTTTGACGTCGACTTCCTTGGTCGTGAAAGCGGTCACTTTAGGTGGATCGAGAAGATGTATAAGTGTGTCGTCGTCAGTACAGCGATAGTCCTGATCCTTTTCGGCTGTTACTAAAGATCGAGATGGTAGAGACGGTGTGGGCGACGGCGTTGCTTCGGGCGTCGGCGTTGGAGTCGGCGCCGCAACTGGACCTTTACGTCTACCGGATTGAGCGAAGGCAGATGTGCCAAAGATGAGAATGAGGATTAATGCAGTTCTCACTGACATGACTTACTCACGAAATGGTCTCACGCAAAGGCGCAAAGACGCGAAATAAAACCACTGAAATTTATCTCTTTCTTTGCGGCCTTTGCGCCTTTGCGTGAGAAGTACTTTAGCTTGCGCCCTTCACTCTTCTGGGCCCGTACAAGTCGGTCCGTGCAGGGCGGGAATTTTCTGGCTGATGATCGGATACTTCGGAGCTTCGTCTATATTGATCTGGGTCCAATGAGCGTAGTTCTCAGGCACATTAGTATCGGCAAAAATTGCTTCCACGGGACATTCCGGCACGCACGCATCGCAATCGATGCAAGTGTCGGCATTGATGTAAAGACGATCCGTTAATTCATGAAACGCTTCAACAGGACAAACAGCTGCGCAGTCGGTGTACTTGCAATCGACGCATAATTCAACAACTACGTAGGTCATTGGGGAAGTAAGCTCCTTTCGATGATGGCAAATAGTTATTCACTCGTGAGTGTAATGTCAACAGAAAAGAGCCGCAACAATGCACACAAATAAATTAGATCAGCCGCAAAGAGGCACAAAAAGCACAATAATGAGTTGGTTAAGCGCCTTCGCCGTCTCTTCGCGTTAACTTACCTGGGCCGTGGATGTTTTTGTTTACCGTCGGATTGCCCTTGTAAGTCACTGACGATGGACCGGAGATTTCGACGTCAAGCTGGTCTGAGACGTCCAGATCGACTTTCGCGACTCCGCTGACATCAACAACTGCGCGGGCCGCGTGCAGATTTTGAGTGTCGACTTTTCCGGCACCGTTCGCTTCGATATCGACCAGCTTGGTGGTTCCGGAAGCGGTAATCGAGGCAGCACCGTTCGAATCGATCTCAAACTTCTCGTTGTTCATTCCCTTGACTTCGATGTGCCCGGCGCCGTTGACCGAGAGACCCTCGAGGTTAGGAACAGATATTCTGATTCGTATCGGCTCAGAGACGGAGTAGTTCTGCTTATTATCCAGCCGCAGTATGTTGTTACCGACTTCTGCGGTCACAAAACCGAGCACGTTCTCGTCACCTTCGATCTCGAAACTCAGATCCTTTTGACATGTAACTTCGATCGTGAAAGCTCCGTTAGTCGAGATCGAAGTGAACGGCGCCACTTGACGCCTTTGCAGCTCCCGTTTGCCGTTACCTTTGATTTCAGTGAAGTTGCCGTGATGACAGCCTGTGGCCAGAACCGGCAACAACAAAAGTAGCAAAAAAAACGGGGCAAGCTTTTTCATTGGAGTTCCTCCTCGTCTACGAATCGCGGCGCAAATACTCCAGCGTCCGGGTTGTATTTTCAGTGACGCTCGAAACTGGTTCACCGAACGGCGTTCCCTGTGGTAGACGCAAATCGTTTGAAACGGTGTGTTGAGCGGGGAAGTAGTTCTTCTTTTCTTCTTTATCACCCATGAGCTTGGAAAGATTTCTGACCAGCATGACCTCAATCATGCCGACGATCAGAAACGTAAACAACATGAAGAATCCGATCATCTCCTGGCTCAGGTTCGCCCCTCTACGTAATACCAGTGCTCCGGCAAACATCAGCCCCAAGCCGCCGACGCCGATCAGCGTGATCGCGGTAAGAAACGCGCCGATCGCTCCGGTGTTGGTCTCTGAGCGCTTCTGCAGGCTGGTTCCGCAGCGGTTGCAATAACTTAGACCCTGCGTGAGCGGAGTGCCGCAACTTGCGCAATACATGAGTTTCTCCTTATTTGCCGCGGATTATACGGACAAGAACGGATTACGGCTTTTTATTTGAAATCGTTTCAATTACCTGCCCGGGTTGTAAGTGAACCAGAAATAGATTGCCTGTGCTACACCGATGAAGAAGCCGATAGCCGCGCCGAACAACTCGATAGTTTTGAGGTGTTGCTGAGCGACTGAAAGCACGAGCTCTTCCAGTTTTTCCAGTGGATAGTCCGATACTTTCTTGCGCACGAGGCCGCCGACGTCAAACTCTGCGATCGCAATCGGCAGGCGCTCGCGTGCAGCTTCCGTGATCCGTTCTACGAGCGCGGTGCTCGCACGCTCCATCGCATTTTGCGACACGTGATCGCCCAACCGTCCGATTGGCGATATCAACAGGCGTTCGATCTGTGCGCTCAGGATGGCATTGATGGTTCGCGCCGTGTCGTCGCGCGAAAGCAAGCCGAGCAGGCTCTTCGTCAGCAATTCTTTGGCACGAGTGGATGAGTTCGTGTCGAGCTGCTGCATTACTGAGCCGAGCGTTTGTGGGCGCAGGCGATCAATTGCTTCAGTCACCTGCATTGAAAGTGAAGTGGTTAACGTTTCACTGCGAAGAATCTCAACCAGACGATTGCTGACTTGTCGTTTCAGATCTTCAAATCTAATGGCATCAAACTGTCCGATGAGCTCGTTGAGTGGACGTGCCATCACTTTGTCGATCGTTGCATCCAGAAATTCTTCTGCCTCCTGTTCAAAAGCCGGGCCACGCAAGTATTCCTCGACGCGTTTCGGCAAAGTCTTGTTTACTAATTCATCCACTTCACGATGAATGCGCTCACGCGAGATGAAGATCTTCTTGATGAGCGAGAGTTGTTCGTAATACTGGTCTACTTCGAGTTTTATCAAACCGCCGATTCGTTTGCTGGTGCTTTGGCTGGTTGCGATGTCGGCCAGTTGATGAACGATTGGAGGAACTTGCTGATCGATACGTTCTTTGATGAAGGAGATTGTTTCCGGTGTGAACGTTTCCGCGAGCGTTGCGTTGCTTAGTGCGAGTTCGTCCAGGCGTCCAGAGATAAACTCATGCACCTTCGCTTCGAATCCTTCGGTGGTGGTGAGTCGTTGTAGCTGTTCTTCAATGAAGCGAAGTACCTGGTCGAGTGACTTGTCACTCAGCATCTCATCGAACCGGCGTTCGAGTAACTCGTCCACCTGCTTATCGACAAAGTGTTCGATCGCATTGGCGGTCTCTTCACTCCTCAACATCTCGGCGATGTATTCGGCGAGCCGGTACTGAAGCGCCGAGATCGTATCGAGGATCGGTGCGCGTGCCTGCGAGGGCAACGCGTCGATGAACGATGGATACACACGCGCGAGCAGTTCGTTGGTGTAACCGCCGACGAAGTCTTCTACCTTGCGTTGAAAGAAACTGGTTTCAAACAGTGCATCGAACACTGTTTGTTGTGAAACGAGTTCGTTGCCGACAGCGTTGCCGATTGACTGGGCCAGTTTTTCCCGGTGCCGGGGAATCATCCCCTGCGGCCAGATGGTAATGCCAAGGAGCTTGACTGATTTATACGGGTGGAAAAGCATCCAGATTGCGAGCCACGCTGCGCCGTAGCCGTGAATCGTGGCAACCACAATGATGCCTATTGCGATGAGTAGCTTCATAAAGATTTACAGGATTGTACAGGATTTACAAGATAGATTTGTTCTCGAAGAATCCTGTAAATCCTGAAAATCTTTATCTATTGCTCCACGGGATACCCGGCGTTGACCCACGCGCCCGTACCGCCGGATACATTGAGTAGATTTGAAAACCCTTGTTTCTGCAGCAAACTCGCCGCCGCGCTCGATCGATAGCCACCTGCGCAAATCACTGCGGTTGGCTTATTTTTCTGAAGTGGTAACGGACCAAGACTCTTGTCGAGACTCGCAAGCGGAGCATTGAGCGCGCGCGGAACGTGACCATTTACATATTCTCCCGGGCGACGCACGTCGACGATTTGCAGTTCACTGTTTGCCATCTGTTCTTTCAACTCAGCAACACTCAACTGCGGAATAGTTTCGACAGGCAATTCCGCATCGTGCCAACTCTGAACGCCGCCTTCCAGATAACCTTTCACATTCTCGATTCCGACGCGAGCCAGTCGCAAAACTGCTTCATCAATTTGCGCGCCAGTGTCGGCAATGAGCACCACGGCGGAGTTCAATGGGATCAAACTGCCGGCCCACATCGCAAACTGTCCGCCGAGCCCGATGTTTATTGAACCGGGAACGTGTCCGGCGCCGAAATCCGCGGCAGAGCGAACGTCGAGCAGAACGTCACCCTGTTCCTGAAATTGAAGAACTTGTTGCGGTGTTAACGCCTGCGGTGGTTGTAACTCGGAAAGTTCGCGCGCGCCCGATCGATTGATCTCGGCGTCTCTCGGAAAATAGACGGGAGCTTCGGGAAGATCAGCCGTCATCATCGTCACAAACTCTTCTTTACTCATCGGCTTCAGCGCGTAATTGAATTTACGTTGCTCGCCGATTGTCGACGACGTTTCTTTCGACATGTTGCGCCCGCACATCGAACCGGCGCCGTGAGCTGGATAGACCTCGACTTCGTCGGGCAGTTTGAGCAGTTTTCCGTGAAGGCTGTCGTACATCATTTCAGCCATCATTTGCGACGTGTAACCTTTTCCGCCTGCGAGATCCGGGCGGCCGACGTCGCCGATGAAGAGTGTGTCGCCCGTTAACAGTTTCTGAGGTTGGTCCGGAGTTTCGGTATCGGTGACGAGTACGCAGATTCCTTCCGGTGTGTGGCCGGGCGTTTCGATAAATCGCAGCACAACCTTGCCCATCTTGAGTTCTTCGCCATCGCGCACGGCTCGATGCTCAAACTCAACGCCCGCTTTCTCACCAAAGATGATTCGTGCGCCTGTGCGCGCGGCGATTTCATGGTGCCCGCTGACGAAATCGGCGTGGAGATGTGTTTCTATTACGTACTTGATTTCAAAACCGTGTGCTGCCGCGTCTTGCAAATACTCATCAACATCGCGTTGCGGATCGACAACCACAGCTTCGCCATCCGAACCAATCAGGTACGAAGCATGGGCCAGACAGGCGAGATAGAATTGCTTGAAGAACATTAGACCTCAATAGGTCCTATAGGACATATATGACCTATTTCAGATTATAAAACTCTCTCGCTGGTTTCAACGGGCGGAGCATCCAGTAAGGCCGGCGTGTGCCGTCTGGCGAAAACTGATCAGCGGGCCGCGTCATCGCCAGCCACTTCTTATAGACCTCACGCGATTTTTGCGTGTCGACAAAAATATCACCAGGCCGATCGTCCGGCTCAGCCGCACGCACGTGCACAGCCTGATGCCAGCAGTGCATTCCCGAAATCGGATCCGGATGCACAGGAAAAGTCATGTTCTGGTGAACGCCGGCGTCTTTCCACCAGATGCGCAGTGTGTCCCTGTCGGCAGACTCGTACGGTTCAATACCTTTCTCGCGCTTCAGCGACCATTCGGTTCCCTTCTGGTCCAACTTCACCGTTGCCATTAGCTGTCGTTGACCTTCGTCCGTCAGCTTCCAACGCCCCATGTGATGACTACACGCAACGATGCCTGGTCGAATTCCCTCCGTCACCCAAGCAGGCACGATGTAGTAGCCGATCTCAGTTTCAACGCGCACGAGATCGCCCGTGCGCACGTTGAGTTTCGCCGCGTGCGAAGGGTGAATCCAGAGCGGGTTCGTGTGTGCGATTTCGTCGAGCCACTTTGAATTTGCGCTGCGCGTGTGAATTTGTACCGCGAGACGAAACGTCGAGATCAGGATCGTTTGTCCTTCTTCGAGATTGTCTTTGTGAACGTGACTTTTGAAGTAAGTTGGAATCGAGAGCTCGGGCCAGCCCCAGTTGGTCAACGTTGAAGAGTAAAACTCCAGCCGTCCGCTCGGTGTTGGGAAGCCACGCTTGACTGTCCCCTCGACGTTGACGCCGGCGAGACGACGCCCGTCTTCGTCACCATCAGGAAGCGGCAGCGGAACGATGTTTGGCCCTGCGGGTTTGGCCGCGCGTGTAAAAACTCTACCAAAATCATCTTCGCGCAGATCGTCCAGCTCACTCTCCGGAACTGTCTCTTCGTAAACTCGACCAATCTTTTCTTTGACTTCAAACGCGCCGTAGCGACGCATGAATTCGAGTGGCGTCAGATTTTCCGCCGCGGCACGTTCCGGCAAACCGGGAACAGAGTTTTCGAAGATCCACTCGTAATACTCATCGATACCGAGTCGTGTGCCCGGATTCTTTTTCGACTCCACGTATTGTTGAATACCGAGACTGCCATCCGGGTCGATACGCCACGTCAATTCGAGCCAGAACTCGTTCTCTTCCCAAACCTCGCCGGGATTTACTTTGCGTGTGTCGTCGATCGTTTCGCCGTTGCGTTGGCGCGCAGCTTTCATCACCGGTTGGCGGAAACCGAGCCACTGCGAATCGTGCGTTTCGTAGGAATGCAGATCGTGTCGTTCCGATCCGACGCCCATCGGCAAAACGAAGTCGGCGTAATAAGCCGTTTCATTCCACGTCGGCGTGAGAGCGACGTAACAGCCGACGAGATCCGGATCGGTGAGCATCTCGATCCACGAGAAACCATCCGGGTTGGTCCATACCGGGTTGTACACGCGCGTGAAATAGACATCAAGTTTGGCACGACGGTCTTTCAAGAAGTGCGGCAACAGAAACGACATCTCATTCATCGACAACGGGTACTCGCGTGGCCACGTCGTCTCGTTCCACATCTTCGGATGTGGCGGCGTGTAGATCGGCCGCGGCACAAACTTGTTCCATGCGTTCGGATAGACACCGCCTTCGGTGGCCACCGCGCCGAGCAGTGCATTCAACATGAACAGGCAACGCGCAACTGACCAGCCGCCGCTGACGCCTGATGCAACGCTGCGCCAGTTATGAGTCGAGAAACGAGTTCCCGCCGTTGCAACAACCTTCGCAATCTCCCCAATTACTTTCTCATCAACACCCGACTCACTCGCTGCAAACTCAAACGAATATTCCCCGTAGATCTGCTTTAATCGTTCTTCAAAATCTGCGAAATCTGTGTTCTGATCCTTCTGCTTCGAGAAACTCGCGCCAGTTCCACCAACGCTCGACAAACTCGCGGTTGTAGAGATTGTTTTGGATCAAATAGTTCGCGATTGCGAGCAGGATGGCTGCCTCCGAACCTGGATATGGTGACACCCAATAATCGGCGTGCGTCGCCGTGTTTGAGAGACGTGTGTCAAAGACGATTAGCTTCGCGCCGTTTGCTTTGCCGTCGATCACGCGTTGTGCATGTGGATTGAAGTAGTGGCCCGACTCGAGATGCGCGCTGATCAGCAGAATAACTTTTGCGTTTGCATGATCGGGACTGGGCCGATCGAGGCCCATCCACAGTTGATAACCTTCGCGGCTGCCGGAAGAGCAGATGTTGGTGTGTGAGTTGTGACCATCGATTCCCCACGCGGCGAGAATGCGTTCTGTAAAACCGTCCTCGCCGGGCCGGCCCACATGATACATCACTTCCTGCCGGCGATTCTCAACGATGGCTTTGCGAATTCGTTCGGCGATGGTGTCGAGCGCTTCGTCCCAGGTAGTTCGTTCCCACTGTCCTGCACCGCGCTTGCCGGTGCGTTTAAGTGGATAAAGAATGCGATCGGGATCGGTTACCTGGTTGAGTGTTGCCGGACCTTTGGCACAGTTGCGGCCGCGCGACCCGGGATGTTCCGGATTGCCTTCAAACTTCTGTACCTCGCCGGTGACTTTGTCGATGTATGCGAGCAGCCCGCACGCGGATTCGCAGTTGAAGCAAGTCGTGGGAACGATGGAATAATGGCGTTCCTTGCGCTGCGGCCACGCCTGCGGATCGAGTTCGGTCCAATCATCCCATCGTTCCTTCGGCGGAAACGCCGCAAGGTGGCTTCGACTCGGCCCAGGGTAGAAAGTGTCTGTCATTTATTTAGCCACGGATTAACACCGATCTTTATGCTAAAGGCACGGATTGGCCGGCCTGGACGTATGCGTTTTCGAAGAGCATTAAACCGATCAAAGCCAAGGGCGCGCCCGCAACGCCGAGCGGGATGCTCACAAGGTTGAGGACGGCGAGCAGCGGTAATGCCCCGCCGAACAGCGATAGGAGAACCCCGAACCAGAAGTCGTTTTTGTATCGACCGCTCACCATTTCCCAGATCGCGAGGCGAGCGTGTGCGGTGGGGTGTGTCAGAGAGACTTCACCCCAAATCATCAGCAGGTGAATCGCGCTGGTGATGGCCAATATCCACAACAGTAGAGTCGTTTCAGGTCTCGCGAAGCCCAGGAATCGTTCAACTGCCGTGGTGTTTTCAGAAATGATTAGCACGGGCAACAAAACAGCGGAGCCCAACAGTGCCGACTGGAAAAACAGATGTGGTGGCAGCAGCGGGTTTTGCCACATGTCGCGCGCCTTCGCTTGCGCGAAGAGATACGCGGTGTAAATGGCCGTCAGTATCGCGAGGGGAATTCCCGCGATCATCAACCAGCGCTGAAACGAAATTGATCCGGCCCAACTCGCAATGAAATGCAGCGCCAGCACGAGCGTATAACCCGCGATGATAAATGCACCCTTCACTAACCAACTGCGCCACTGTGGCCGCGTGAAGATGAGATGGAAACGTTCGGGATGTTCGAGGTCCCAGATCAGCAAACCGCCAGTGATTGCCAGAAAACCGCCGGAGATGATTGGCGTGGCCCATAACCAGATTGGATTAGTGACATCCAGAACGCCTAGCAGCACGAGCAAACACGCAACGAGATAAACACCGGTGGCGACGCCTTTGGTCCATGTATAAAGACTGACGCGCCAATCCCACGGAATCGTATGTGCAACATCATACGACAATAACGCTGCCGCCGATGAGTTGTTGAAGTTTGGATTGCCGGAAGTGACGTACCCCGGGCCTTCCTGTTGCTCGCTCCACATGAAGAGACCGCCTTCAGGACGTCGTGCGGCGAGTGGATCGAGCGTCGCCTGGTGCGCGCCTTTGTAGAAGAGCTTAGGCAGAGTTTCTTTCTCAGGACGTCTCACTGCGACGGTGTCGCGATTGATTATCTGTGCGACATAAGAATCCTGATCGTTCATGTCGCCAACCAAAATCGCCTGCGTGGGACACACCACGACGCACGCCGGTTCGAGCTGTATATCGATACGGTGCGCGCAGAAGTTACATTTCTCAGCAGAGTGATCGTCAGGATTAATAAAGATTGCGTCGTACGGGCACGCAGCCATGCACGCCTTGCAACCGATGCAGATCGATTTATCGAAGTCGACAATGCCATCCGCGCGTTTGAACATGGCCGCGGTTGGACAAGCAGTTACGCACGGCGCGTGAACGCATTGATTGCAGCGTGTTACCTGGTGAGCGCGTCTCGCCTGCGGAAAAACGCCGATATCGACGTGTTTGACGTATGTGCGCGTGACGGAAAGAGGAACGAGATTCTCAGACTTGCATGCCGTCGTGCAGGCATGACAGCCGATACAGCGTGTGTGGTCAATTACCTTGGCCCACTGAATCGGGTCCGACTGTTCCATCATAGATGCTCCGGCTGGAAGCGAGACTATATCACATTGACAAATCTCATCGCGGCGTCACACATTAGAAAGCTTTTCGGAGGTTTTCATGCGGCTTAAATTCATTTATTTCGTGATGGTACTCGCTGCGGCGGTACTTTTTGCGGCGTGCAATGCGGCTGATCACGTAGCAAACAGCAATACAAAACCAATTCCTAAAGGTCCCGAGACAGTCTACGCGGATGGCGCTCGTCGTGTAACGACTGACGAACTGGAAGCAATGATGAAGGACGGGACGGCTCTGGTCGTTGACGTTCGCAGTCAGGACGCATACGACCTCGGCCATATTCCGGGAGCCCGTCTGATTCCCGCTGGCGAGATCCTGAACCACATTAAAGACCTACCGCGTGACAAAACGATTGTCACCTATTGTTCTTGAACGGCGGAACATACGTCCGCCGGTGCGGTGGTCGCTCTCAAAACAAAAGGCTTCGATAACGCAGCAGCTCTGCTTGGTGGGTATAATCTGTGGCAGCAGGAACGCAAGCCGATCGCGAAGAAATAGCAACTATACTTAGGTTTGCGGCACGATCTGTGTAACGAGAGCAGGCAAGGGTGTTAACACCCGCGCCGCGGGAACACAGAGCACCGGGCACGGCGCGTTTCTGATCACTCTCTCAATCTCGGATCCCAACACCTGACTACTTCCAAACAACGATCCGTGAACTGCCGTTCCGATCACGATTAGATCCGCCTGGAGCGTGTCGGCGAGTTTGACGATCTCCTGGTACGGTCTGCCTTCGGCAATGTGTGTTGTGGTGCCTCCGCCGCCGGTGCGCGTGAGTTGGGCCAAACGTTCCTCCGCGTAGCTACGCAATCGCGTCAGAGCTGTAAGTCCGCCTTCCGGAAAGATCACTGAGATCTGCTCGAAATAATCTCCAATGACGTAGACGGCATGAAGCTCCGCGCCCATGTGGTTCGCGATCTGCGTCGCAAGCTGAGTTGCTGCTGCTGAGGAAGGACGAAAGTTTGTCGCCAGTAGCACGCGTTTGAGCTGGATCTGAGTTTGGCCATCGTGCTGGTCGACAAAATCTCTCTGCGGCGGTCGCACGCAGAGAACCGCACACGGCGCTTCAGCAACAATATCTTCCGCAATCGAACTGCCGAAGGCCCGCGACAGCCGATTCCGGTCGCGCACCACCACCGTGATCAGATCGACGTCATGATCGACTGCACCCTGCGCAATCTCGCTCGCCGGCTCGCCTTCGACCAAAACCTTTTCCGCGTCAACGCCCTTGATAACCGGATCGGAAAGCAAGTCATCGAGAAGAGAGCGGACGTCTGACTTCCCATCCTGCACACTAAACAACACAATTCGGCCGCCGCCATGCCGCGCAAACGCAGCCGCATACTTTAGCGCCGCATGTGCGTTCGCAGAGAAGTCAGTGGGAAAGAGAATGTTTCTGAACGGAAACATCAGCGGAACACTAGCATCGCAATAATATGCTGTAAATGTGGAAGCCACAGATGAACACGGATAAAAATCCGGATTTCTATCCGTGTTATCCGTGGCTAAATTAATCCTCTAGGTCATTTACAAGAGATTGGCTTCCATGCCAAACTCCGCAAGCTTTCCTACAGCAAGTAAAGTTATCGAAAATCCAATCCCGGAGGCGACATCTTGCTTCGAGGAATTTTTCATACCAAGAACCTGGACGAAATTCTGGAGAGTGCGGGCGGTCCACAGTTTTCACTGAAGCGCACGCTAACCGCATTCAGTGTAACGCTCATCGGGATTGGAGCAATCATCGGCGCCGGAATCTTCGCGACCATCGGCACTGCCGCTTCAGGCACTGCCGAACGCGCGGGCGCTGGTCCGTCGTTGATGCTGTCGTTTGTCATCACTGCCATTGTTTGCGGTTTTACAGCACTGTGTTACGCCGAACTGGCGTCGATGGTTCCGATTTCAGGTTCGGCCTACACCTACTCGTACGCGACGCTCGGCGAGCTCGTCGCCTGGATTATCGGTTGGGACTTAATTATCGAGTATGCGATCGGCAACGTGGCAGTCGCGATTAGCTGGGCCGAGTTTTTCAATCGACTACTGCGAAATCTTGGAATTCACGTTCCTGACTGGCTGACGTCAAACTATCGCACCGCAAGTGAGGAAACACTCGCCGCGGCGCCACACATCCTCGGTATACCGATAGTCTTCAATATCCTGGCGTTCGGCATCGTGGCGCTGATCACGATCGTGCTGGTTTGGGGTATCAAAGAGTCGTCGAACTTCAACGCGATCATGGTGCTGATCAAGATCATCGTGCTGTTGTTCTTTATCGGCCTCGCCCTTTACTACGTTTCACCGGCGACGATGACGGAGAACTGGAAACCGTTCCAACCGCAGGGATGGTTTGGGACGTTTACGGGCGCAGCAGTTGTCTTCTTCGCTTATATCGGCTTCGACGCCGTCAGCACTGTTGCCGAGGAAACTAAGAATCCCGCCAGAGATCTGCCTATTGGAATTATCGCGTCGCTGATAATTTGCACGATTCTGTACGTATTGGTGGCTGGTGTGTTTACGGGCATGGTGCCGTGGGAAACAGTGCGTGGCTGGACTTCGGCGCAACGCGGCGAATCGCTGACGATGGCGTTGGAAACTGTAGCGCCGCAGGCGTTGTGGCAAAACACTGTCATCGCGTTCGGATCGGTGGTCGCACACACGGCGGTGCTGCTCGTGTTTCAGCTCGGACAACCGCGCATCTTCTTCTCAATGGCGCGTGATGGATTGCTGCCGTCAGTTTTTGCGAGCGTTCATCCGAAGTTCAAAACACCACACGTCACCACGATTCTGACAGGCGTTGCCGTTGGTGGTATCGCTGCGTTTGCTACCGTAGATGAGATGGTGAGTTTGACGAATATCGGCACCCTCTTCGCGTTCACTCTTGTCTGTATTGGTGTGATGGTGCTGCGTTACAAAGATCCGAATCGACACAGACCATTCAAGGTTCCATTTGGCCCTTACTTATTGCCGGGTCTCGGAGCAATATCATGTGTGCTGCTGATCTACTTCCTGCCTGAAGGTTCTTACTGGCGCTTTGTCGGTTGGCTGGCGCTGGGTCTGGCAGTTTATATGGCTTACGGCTACACGCGCAGCGCTGTGGGGCAAAAGATGGGACGTCCGAAACTGACGCCGGCAGGACTGAAGCTGGCCGCCGCATGCTTCGTCCTGGTTGCAGTTGGTTTGTTTGTGATACCGCACGACGTCGCTCCACGCGAGCTGTTCTCAGAAGCATTTGACGCGAGCGCCGAGAAACATACCCAGACTTTGTATGGTTTACTGATCATCATCTTCGGTTTGATTGGCGGCGCCGCCGGCATCGCGTTGGGAACAAGGAAAGAATCTGCGTAATCTGTGGTTAAGGAATGAACGCACTACCAATCATCATCGGCGCTCTTTGTGTGATCGCGATCTCGTATCGCTATTACTCCGCTTTCATCGCCGCAAAGGTGCTCGCGCTTGACGATTCACGCCCGGTGCCGTCGCAGACGATGTACGACGGTCACAATTACTATCCAACAAACAAGTGGGTTTTGTTTGGGCATCACTTTGCCGCCATCTCCGGCGCGGGGCCGTTAATCGGGCCTGTGCTTGCGGCGCAGTTTGGTTTTTTGCCGGGACTGTTGTGGCTCGTGATCGGCGTTTGTCTTGGTGGCGCCGTACACGACTTCATGATCATGGCCGGAAGTGTGCGTCGCAAGGGTAAGTCACTGGCGGAGATGGCACGCACTGAGATCAGTCCGCTGTCGGGATTGGTCGCGGGTGTCGCAATTCTTTTCATCGTGGTGATTGCGCTCGCTGGTCTCGGTCTCGTTGTCGTAAATGCACTCGCGGAATCACCGTGGGGAACTTTCACGGTCGGCTTCACGATCCCACTCGCGCTCTTCATGGGCCTGTACATGTATCGCTTCCGCAAAGGAAAAATTGCCGAGGCGAGCATTATCGGTATCGTGGGTCTGCTGTTCGCGGTGTATCTCGGTGGACGCATCGCTGAGTCCTCGTTTGCGGAAACGTTCACACTTTCGCGAAACAGTCTGATCCTTGTCATGGCAGCTTATGGTTTCATCGCTTCGGTGTTACCTGTGTGGATGCTGCTTTGCCCGCGCGATTATCTGTCGTCGTATTTGAAGATCGGCACGATTGCGTTTCTGATTCTCGGTGTAATTCTGGTCCATCCGAATCTGAACATGCCGGCATTCACGCCATTCACCGCGGGCGGTGGACCGGTGATTTCAGGCAAGCTCTATCCCTTTGTCTTCATCACGATTGCGTGCGGCGCGATTTCCGGTTTCCATGCCCTCGTCTCTTCAGGCACCACGCCGAAGATGATTGCCAAAGAGACTGACACGCGCATGATTGGCTACGGCAGCATGTTGATGGAGGGCATTGTCGGTGTGGTGGCGCTCATTGCAGCTACGTCACTGTTCCCGGGCGATTATTTTGCAATCAACACCGCTCAGAAAACGGATGCGCAAAAAGCCGCGTACGTCCAGATGGTCGACACGCACACGGCCCAGGGCTTCAATCTGCAACCGCAGGAGATCGATCGACTCGAACAGGAGTCAGGCGAAAAGAATCTGCGTGGACGAACCGGTGGCGCTGTCACGCTCGCGCTCGGAATCGCGAAGATCTTCGACGGCATCCCTGGGCTCAGTGGTTTCATGAAGTACTGGTATCACTTCGCAATCATGTTTGAAGCGCTCTTCATCCTCACGACGATCGACACCGGGACCCGTGTCGCGCGATTTCTGGTTGGGGAATTTGGCGGGCGTTTTTATAAAAAACTCGAAGAACCGAACTGGCTGCCGGGATCGATCGTGACTTCCGCGCTCGTGGTGGCATCGTGGGCGGCGTTCATCTGGTCGGGTTCGATTTCCACGATCTGGCCGATGTTTGGCATAGCCAATCAATTGCTGGCCGCCGTGGCTTTGTGTGTGGCGACGACGATCATGATCAACTCCGGCAAAGCGCGTTATGCGTGGGTCACAATCGTGCCGCTATCGTTTGTCAGCACTACGACCCTCGTGGCCGGTTTTAAGTCAATAACCGACATTTTCTGGCCTCTGGCGCAAAATCCGGAGACCTCGATTCAGGGCCTCATCAATACCAGCCTCACCGCGATCATCATGATTGCCGCTGTAGTCATCATGATCGACTCGATCCGGCGCTGGCTGGGAAGCCGAAGCCATCCACAGATTACACAGATTCAGGAGGTAGTCTCTTGATTGAGCGTCTCCTTGGAGTGCGCCAACTTGTTGGCGCTTTAGTATTTGTACCAAAGCGGTGACAAGTCACCGCACTTCAAGGAGGCCTCCGACTCAACGACTCTCTTTGAAAAATCTGTGTAATCTGTGGATAATACGCGTTTTCGTAAGCGTATCTCGCCATTATCTAGATAAATCGAAAGGAATTTGCCCAAGTGGAACTATCGCTGACACTGCGGCGGGTAGCAATTATTATTGCGGCTACCGTAACGACTTTAGCCTTTGCCTTGCCAACTTACGCTCAATCGCACGTGGGTGGTGAAGCAAGCTTAGAACTCCCAGACCTCACCCAGGTGACCTTCCTGAACGGTAGTATCTCAGGTCATAACCTGCTGCTGTTTGGCATCATCGTTTGTGTACTCGGTCTGGGTTTCGGCCTGGCCATTTACATGAACCTGCAACGCCTGCCGGTGCATCGCGCCATGCGCGAGATCTCCGAGTTGATCTATGCGACTTGCAAGACGTACCTGACAACACAGGGCAAGTTCATTCTCATTCTCGAAGCCTTCATCGCCGTCGTAATAATCCTTTACTTCGGCGTGCTCTCGGGGATGGAGCCGTTCCGCGTCGCGATCATTCTGGCGTTCAGTTTGGTCGGTATCGCGGGCAGTTACGGTGTGGCATGGTTTGGCATTCGCGTTAACACGTTCGCCAATTCGCGCACCGCTTTTGCGAGTCTTGAAGGCAAACCCTTTCCGCTTTACGCAATTCCGCTAAAGGCCGGCATGAGCATTGGCATGATGCTGATCAGCGTTGAACTGCTGATCATGTTGTGCATCCTGTTGTTCATCCCGGGCAGTTATGCCGGACCATGCTTCATCGGTTTTGCGATTGGTGAATCACTGGGCGCTGCGGCTCTGCGTATCGCGGGCGGCATCTTCACGAAGATCGCGGATATCGGGTCCGACCTGATGAAGATCGTCTTCAAGATCAAAGAAGACGATGCACGCAATCCGGGCGTGATTGCAGATTGTACTGGCGACAACGCGGGCGACTCAGTTGGACCAAGCGCGGACGGTTTTGAAACTTACGGCGTCACGGGCGTGGCGCTGATAACGTTCATCCTCGTCGGCGTTTCAAATCCGACCGTGCAGGTGCAGTTGCTGGTTTGGATCTTCGTCATGCGCGTGATGATGATTATCGCGAGCGGACTCTCGTACTTCATCAACGATGCAATCGCCAAAGCGCGTTACCGGAACGCTGATTCGATGAACTTCGAAGCGCCGTTGACGTCGCTCGTGTGGATCACGTCGATTGTTTCGGTCGTGATCACGTTCATCGTTTCATACTTGACGATTCCGATGCTGAGCGGCAACCCGACGCTTTGGTGGAAACTCGGGATCATCATTTCCTGCGGCACCATCGCAGGCGCGTTGATACCCGAGCTTGTGAAGGTGTTTACCTCCACGGAGTCGCGCCACGTCAGCGAAGTGGTCACGTCTTCAAGAGAAGGTGGGCCTTCGTTGAATATCCTCTCCGGCCTGGTGGCGGGCAATTTCTCAGCTTATTGGCTCGGCATCAGCATCGTTGGCCTGATGGCAGTTGCATACTTTTTCACGAGCCTTGGAGCTGACGCGGGATTTGGTTTAGGCGCGCTGATGGTCGATCCAATAGTTGCCCCCGTGTTTGGTTTCGGACTCGTGGCCTTTGGGTTCCTGGGTATGGGACCAGTCACGATCGCCGTTGACTCCTACGGCCCGGTAACAGACAACGCCCAATCCGTTTACGAGCTCTCGCTGATTGAGCAGTTGCCAAACGTCGAAGAAGAGCTCAAGAAGGATCACAATATCGACGTCAACTTCTCGCGCGCCAAACACCTTCTCGAAGAGAACGACGGCGCGGGCAACACCTTCAAGGCGACAGCCAAACCCGTGCTGATCGGAACCGCGGTGGTCGGAGCGACGACGATGATCTTCTCGATTATCATGACGCTCACGGATGGTCTGCGCACTGACACTGCAGGCTTGTCGCTGCTTCACGCCCCGTTTGTGCTCGGATTGATCACAGGCGGCGCGATTATCTATTGGTTTACAGGCGCCTCGATCCAGGCCGTGACTACCGGCGCGTATCGTGCGGTCGAGTTCATCAAGGCCAACATCCGGCTCGAGGGTGTTGAGAAAGCCTCTGTTGAAGACAGTAAGAAGGTTGTTCAGATCTGCACGCAGTATGCGCAGAAGGGCATGTTCAATATCTTCCTGACGGTCTTCTTCTCGACACTTGCGTTCGCGTTTGTCGAACCGTTCTTCTTCATTGGCTATCTGATTTCGATCGCGGTGTTTGGTTTGTACCAGGCGATCTTCATGGCGAATGCCGGCGGCGCGTGGGACAATGCGAAGAAGGTCGTCGAAGTCGATCTGAAGATGAAAGGAACGCCGCTTCACGATGCGACAGTCGTCGGCGACACGGTTGGAGATCCTTTCAAAGACACTTCGTCAGTCGCGATGAACCCGGTGATCAAATTCACGACGCTCTTTGGATTGCTCGCGGTCGAGCTCGCGGTTAGTTTGACGGCGCGCAATGGCAATGCGACGTTGACGCACATACTGGCGGCGGTGTTTTTCCTCGTCTCCGTGTTTTTCGTGTGGCGCTCTTTCCACGGAATGCGGATTGGAAACATCGTGGCCGAACCACATGCGACTGAAGAAACGGCGGTCAAGACTGCTGCGGGGGATTAGCCACAAAAAGGCACAAAAAGCACAAAAAGAATGAGCAGAATACATAGCATATGAATACATACGCTAAAGCTGACACATTGATGGGAGCGGCGCTTGCGCCGCTCGATTCAGTCCGTTCCGCAGGGCTGGTGATTGTTTTTAGTTTGTTCATTGCTGCGGCGGCGCAGTTTTCGATCCATATCGGACCGATACCAATCACCGGGCAGAGCTTTGCAGTGTTGCTGACTGGAGCGTTGCTCGGTTCGCGTTTGGGTGCGGCGGCGGTGATTGCGTATCTGATTGAGGGTGCGATTGGCTTGCCGTTCTTTGCGCCGGGCGGAGCGCCGGGTATTTTGCGGTTTTTGGGACCAACGGCCGGGTATCTGATTGCGTTTCCCGCGGCTGCTTTCGTAACCGGAGCGTTCGCTGAAAACGGTTGGGACAAGAAATATCACACGGCCGTCGCGGCAATGGCGGTCGGGTCATTAATAATTCTTCTCGGTGGCTGGGCATTCTATTCGATTCTGACAAACACACCGCCTGTCGCGGCTTTCAAACTCGCCGTGCTGCCTTTCCTGGCCGGCGACGTCATCAAGATCGCGCTTGCGGCAGCGGTACTGCCAACGGGTTGGGCGTTGCTCAGGCGTAAAGCTTCGGGTTTGCGTTAAAGATGTATGTCCTAAAGGTAAAGTCGCGTAACCGCGAAGAGCTAGTCGAGTTCACCGACCTCGTTCGAGAAAAACTAAAGTCGTCAGGGCAGCGGGAAGGTGTGGTTGTGCTTTACGTGCAACACACCACCGCCGGCCTCACGATCAACGAGAACGCCGACCCGGATGTACCGCGTGACATGCTTCACGCACTCCGCACACTGATTCCACAGCACGGAATGGGCTTTCGTCACGGCGAAGAAAACTCCGACGCCCACATCAAGGCAAGTCTCACCGGGTCCTCAGTCACGATTCCTTTTCACGATGGACAATTGCTGCTCGGACGCTGGCAGGGAATTTTTCTTTGCGAGTTCGATGGTGGACGTGAGCGCCAGGTAATAATGGTAATCCGTTAACTATCCGTGTTCATCCGCGGCTAACTCTTTCAGGATCTCCGCAAACTTCTCCACATCAGCTTTAGTCTTTTCCAACGATCGGCGGCTGTCGAGATAGGCAGTCCAGGTTGGCGTTTGTGTGAGGGCTTTGGTCGTGTCTTCGTCGAGCACCTGGGCCATCATCGCGATCAGATCGCTGACGACGCGTGTGTGTTCGATCAGGTTTTGAATGATCGAGTAAGCGAGTTGTGCTTGTGCGTAATCGAGATCTTCAGCCATTAGTCCCTACAAACGGCAATCCCGTAACGGTCGCATCGATCCCGTCACTAACCACTACGCGTGTTCCTTCGGCAAGATGTTCATAGCGAACGTAGCCAAGCCCAATACTACCCATACGCGGCGAAATCACCGCCGACGTGACGCGCCCAATCTCCTGATTTTCCGTCGAGCTTATGATTGCTCCTGATTCAACCTGTGTGTCTATTTCGAAACGCAGCCCGGTCAATTTCTTCGCGGGGTGACCGCGGTGCTTGATCCGCACGATGATTTCCTGGCCAACATAGCACCCCTTCGTGTAGCTCACCGCATCGTCGAGATTTGTTTCCGGAACAACATTCGTTTCATCGATGTCGCGTCCAAAGCGGGCGATACCGGCCTCGACGCGGAGGATTTCGAGCGTGTCTTCACTGATGGGTTGTGCGCCTGCGGACTCGAGCGCCTGAAGGAGTTCAGCTTTTTGCGCCGAATCGACGAGGATATCGAAACCATTTTCACCCGTGTGAGACGCGCGGATGATCGTCGCAGAAACGTTCTGCCACTCAACTTCTAAAACACCGTTGGCTGGTATCTCCGATGCGGAGGTTCCAAACACCTTCTCGACGACTTCACCAGCGACCTGTCCCTGGACTGTCAATAACGCAGTCTCAGCGGTCACATCCGCCACTTTGAAGTCGCCTGCCATCGTGAACCGCGAAATAGTTTTCAGCACAGCTTCGTGCGCTACGGTCTCGGTGTCGATAAGAAACGATGGCTCACTTCCGCGAATCACACGCACAGCGCCGATCACACGTCCCTGGACGGTCGCAAACACCGACGGCATCCATCGGTTTGCGGCAAGCGTCTTCATGTCGTTCGTCATGAGACCGTTCAGAAACATCACCGCTTCCGACCCACTCACACGAATTCGTCCACGCGCCGTGGATAAATCGATCAGCCCTGCCCCACCATCACGAACCGCCTCATATTCGGTCATAATCTTTATCTGTGTAGTCTGTGGATAGCTTTTGCCACAACCTGATAATCCTTTAACTGTTCCGCCTCGCGCCTATGCGACGCCAGCACCTGCGGGCTCGGATGATAAATCGGCACGAGCACGCGGTTGTTCCACGAGTGTATTTGAGAAGCCGACGTTTTCAAATTCAACTCATGAGATTGAATACGCTTCAGAGACTCGAGCGCAACCGAACCCAACGTCACAATCACACGCGGATCGACGAGGTCAATCGTTCGCTGTAGAAAGTGCGAACAATTAGTTAATTCCTTTTGTGTTGGTTTGCGATTTGCTCCCGACTCGGAGCGTGGATTACACAACGCAGCGCTGGTGATGAAGATCTCGTTGCGCGTAAGTTTTATCGAACTGAGAAAGCGATCGAAATTCGCTCCCGATTGATCGCCGGAAAACGGCACGCGCGTTCTGTCTGCGCCTTTTCGTCCGGGCGCTTCGCCGATAAACATTATGCGCGCATCAGGTGAACCGTTGAGTTCACTCAATACTGCACTGCGTCCACACATCGCCGGACACCGCGTACACGCAGCCGCGTCTGCCGCTAATTCATGAAACAATTCTGTTCGAGAACTCTTCATTTAATAGAACTTAATCGTGCGCGTCTCGATGTTATAGTCGCCGTTACGATAGGGCCAACCATCAGGTCCGATTAGTTCCAACCGAATTGTGTGTTTGCCTGGAGTCCAGCCGGTTAGCTCGAGCATCTCCCAACGGTCGATCCAGCGCATTTCCTCATCGTCAATAATGTAGCGCACGCGGAACTGGCCGCCGTCACCCTTCAATTGCGCGTTTGCAAGTGAAAAATCGATGTGGACCGGCGAGTCTCCGAGAAATAACAGGTCTTCTACGAGAGGAAAATTGAAAATCATTAAGGGTTTAGTCGGGTCTACTCGCAACTTCGGGTCATCAGGTTTTGCCGGAATTTTTTTCGACGGTATTGGTTCGATTTTCAAAACCTGTCGCGGCGGGGGTGAAACAATTGTTGTCGCCGTCGTGTGTGCATTCTCGTTGTTGCCGGAACAACCGAACGAGATGAGCGCAATGATCCAGAGCAGTGCCTTGAGTGTCTTCATAAGCAGTTCACAGATTACACAGATTATGTAAGAATTCGCGATGGACCAGCAAATCCCCAAGATGGAGTGCCAATGATTTTCAATATAAAACTACGTCTCTTCCTGCTTACTTTTAGTCTCCCTCTTTTGGCCATTACATTTTTCATCGGTTGTCGAGGCAGTAACACAAACGCTCCTTCAGCCGACGCTTTTACTCCCGAGATTCAACCGCTTCCGGCCCAACTCGCAACTTACGAACCGATGTCCATTCCGGCAGACAATCCGATGACACCGGAAAAAGTTGCGCTCGGCCGTCAGTTGTTCTTTGACGAGCGACTCAGCATCGACGGTTCAAAGTCGTGCTACTCGTGTCACGTCTGCGAGCACGGATTGACCGACGGTTTACCAAAAGCGATTGGCGCTGGAAACAAACAGCTTCCACGCAGCAGCCCGACGCTCTGGAACATCGGGTATCACAAAGAGTTTTACTGGGATGGCCGGAGCGGATCGCTCGAGGCACAGGCCATGGCCGCATGGAAGGGCGGCAACATGGGTGTGGGTGAAAAAACCGGCGAGATCGTCGCGAAGATAAACGCGCTCCAGGGTTACAAAGCGCAGTTTCAGAAAGTTTTTCAGAGCGATGCGACGGCTGAAAACATGATGAAGGCGATATCGGCATATGAACGAACGATCATCAGCGGCGACACCGCGTGGGATCGTTGGAAGGCCGGTGACAATACCGCGATCAGCATGAGTGCGTATCGTGGCTGGAATATCTTCCAGGCAATCAAGTGCACTAATTGCCACGACGGAGTGCTGTTTACCGATCAGCAGTATCACAACGTCGGTATCGGCATGGACCAGAAGGAACCGGATCCCGGACGCGGAAAGGTGACGAACAAACCGGAAGAAACCGGCGCGTTCAAGACGCCGACTTTAAGAGATGTTGCGCGAACAGCGCCGTACTTTCATGACGGCAGTGCGAAGACACTCGAGGAAGCTGTTGATATCATGTTGGCTGGTGGGAAACCGAATCAGTATCTGGACAAGAAGAACCTTCAGCCGCACAAGATCTTGCCGGAGCAACGTGAGGATCTGTTGAACTTCCTGCGATCGTTGAACGTCGACTGCAAGATCACGAAACCGGCGTTGCCGCAGAAGTAGAAGAGATTTCTCCCGCAAAGGCGCAACGAAAGCACGCAAAGGGATCTGTTAAATCTCCGAATCGCTTTGCGTCTTCCGTTGCGCCTTTGCGGGAGAAATCTTCTTACGCGCGCGCTGATTGAACGCCTGTGATCTTCTCTAACCGATCCTCTACCGCTTTCCAGGCGATGTTGGAGAAGAAAGCCTCAATGTATTTCGGCCGCTCGGCTGGTTTGTAGTCGAGCAGGAATGCATGCTCCCAAACGTCCATCACCAGGATCGGTGTGAAGCCGGCGACGTTGCCGGTTTCATGCAACGAGATCCAGTGGTTTGAGAGTCTTCCATTAGCCGGGTTTTGATAGCAGATGGCCCAACCCACACCACGCATCTTTCCGATGCCGACAAAGTCTGCCTTCCAGATGTCGTAAGTGCCGAAACTAGTTTCTGCGGCTTTTACAAACGCCGAAGACTTCGCTGGATCGCCGGTGCCGGCACCTTTCTCCAAATTGTCGAAGTAATACTCGTGCAGGACCATGCCGTTGTATTCGAACCCGAGCCTGCGTGAAAGCTCGGAGTAGGCAGGCATCTCGTCCTGGTCTACGTTACCGTCTTTAATGAATTCGGTGATTCTGTCGGTTAGGTTATTGGTTTCTTTGACGTAGCCTTCATACAGCTTGAAGTGCATTTCCAGTGTTTTATCTGAGATCCCTTTGAGGCCGCTAAGATTGAACTGCCGCGCCTTATAAGAGCCGGTCGTACTCATACTCACCTCCTTTAAATTATGGGGGTTGTGAAGAATATGACGCGCGAGTGTGGCGAATACGTTGTGAGGCTGGTGATTTAGTGTGACGGGTAAAAATATAGGTCCTATAGGACGTATAGGACCTATATTTTTTGATTTCTTATTTCCCGAAGATCACCCAGTCGCCGTGCGAAGTGCCCATGAAAAGTAACATCGGCAGCGATAGCCAGGCGTTTGTTCTGGAAGCCAGAAAAGCCTGGCGGGCGAGCTCTGGTGGCGCTGCGGGACCGGTGCCGGCTGTCGCCGCAAGGATGCGTTTATTGTTTGGCCAGATAATCCCCCAAACATTCAACATCATCAGGACGCCGTAAGCTCCACCGATGCCGATCGAGTAGGCCTTGTTGCTCGCATAACTCTGGTCTCCCACGGTAAACGCCGAGGTAAAAAAGGCCACCATTCCGTACGTAAAAAGTGCCACTAGTAAGAACACTACAACCGCGAACACGCGACCGTCTTTCGTTAACGCAGGAACCTTCTTAATGATCAGAAACTCGATCGCAAAGAGAACTATCGGGTACAGCAACCACATGAGCAACACGTACCAGATATTAATCGTGCCGCCTCCCAGCGTGTTTGCATTGGCCACGTCAGCTTTGAGGATGACCATTGCGTAGTACATTAGACCAGCGAGGACGGTGACAACTGCGCCCCATCGAAAGTACCAAAGCGCACGTCCGAGCAGGTCTGGATTGACCTTCTTCTTGGTTTCTGCGTCGAGGCCTTTTTGTACCGGAACGTTTACCAGGTTGAAAAAGTAGAGCAGCCCGATCCAGGTAACACCGGCGACAAAGTGGAACCAGCGCAGCAGGATGCGCCAGAGTTCGTCACCATTCGGAGCATTGAACACTCCGTCAAACATAGCCAGACTGATGGGGAGATGAGCAGTTGACTCAATTAACATAAGTCCTCCGTGTTGAAAGCCTGGGATTACGGCCGAAGATTACACCTAGACCAAGCCCCCGCGCAATCACTCATCAAACGGGCGCGGTCCAGGATCCATGCCGCGCACACTCGCTTGATTGATCACGCGAACGTTCAAATCGTTATGAACGCGAATCTGGCATGAGAGACGAATGTTGGGTGCGAGCTCTGCTTCAACTGCAAGACGGTTTCGTTCGAGTTCGCCCATTTCGCCCGGATCACCTTCGAGGATTTCAACGCGGCAGGTAGTGCAGCGAGCGTTGCCGCCGCAACGATGGAGGATGTCTATCCCGGAGTCTTCGAGGACGAGGACCAGTTTCTTCCCGTCCGGTGCGTCAGTTTCGACGAGACCGTTCGCGGTCTCTGCTTGGATCTTTGGCATTTACGGTTACTCCTGAGTTGTCGCTAGTTTTAATTCCATAAACTTTGCCCCTTCGACAGGGTTTTGACAATACGGTTCAATCTCAACAAAACCAATCGACTGGTAGAGCACAATGGCTTTGTCCATTTTCCCCGGTATCGTGTCGAGGCGCATTTGTGTGTAACCAAGCTTACGCGCTTCGTCAATGAGCGACCCGACCAGGAATCGCCCAAGCCCTGTCGCTCGATATGCAGGACGAACAAAGAGCCGTTTCATTTCACAAGCGCCGTCGCTGAGTTTGCGTAAGGCAATACAGCCGGCTAGTTCGTCGTTTTCGACGGCGAGCAGGAGGCGCCCGTCTGGCGCTGCGTAATCGCCGGGCAGGTTCTTTAGTTCCTGATCGAAATTCTGAAAGCACAGACTGAATCCGAGACTCGCAGCATACTCTTCGAAGAGTATGCGCGCTGCCTCGATATGCTCGTCAGTGGTGGCTTGGAAGATGTGCTTCACAGGAAAAATCTTGTTAATCCTGTCTACAAACAAACAGGAGACAGGATCGCTCCCGTCTCCCGTCTCCTGTCAAAAACTTATAGTGGCAGCCTGTTACGCGGTGAACGAAGTACCGCATCCACAACTGCCGGTAGCATTCGGGTTATTGAACGTGAAGCCCGAACCCATTACTCCACTCACGTAGTCGATCTGGACACCGTTCAGGTATTGCGCGCTGAACATGTCGACGAACATTCGCACGCCTTTTTCGTCGATAATGAAATCGCCTTCGCGCGATTGTTCTTCAATGTTCAAGCTGTACTGAAAACCAGAGCACCCTCCGGGTACAACTCTCACGCGGAGTCCTGAAGTGTCGGGGAGGCCTTCTTCGCCGCTCATAAACTTCTTGATCTCGGTTGCGGCCGATTCTGTGACATTGAGTGTCACGGTAGGCGCTGTAGTTGCTGACATCGTATCTAAATCCTCTTCCTTCTTGATAGGTTCCTGACTGACCGCCCTTATCTTATTGCCCTTTGCCTAAAACGACAAGTTCAGGTTTCATCGCCTCAATCGATACCTGGCGCGCCACTTCCTCCGTAACTTTCCGGAACGCCTGCGCCTGTGGTGAATCGGGATGGCTGACAACTACGGGAACGCCCTTGTCGCCGCCTTCGCGCACCTCGATTCCCAGCGGAACAGCGCCAAGGAAAGGCACGTGGTACGTCTCCGCAAGCCTTTGCCCGCCGCCTTCACCGAAGATGTTGTAACGAGTGCCGGTGTCGGGTGCGATAAAGTAGCTCATGTTTTCGACGATGCCCAGCACCGGAATGGCCACAGTTTCAAACATTCTCAAGGCGCGACGAACGTCTGCGACAGCCACGTTTTGAGGAGTGGTGACGAGAACTGCGCCTTGCACCGGAACGAGTTGCGCCAGCGACAACTGCACGTCTCCCGTTCCCGGCGGCATGTCAACAATCAGGTAGTCGAGCTCGCCCCATTTCACGTCTGATAAAAACTGTTTCACGAGACCGTGCAGGATTGGGCCCCGCACGATCATCGGCTTATCGCCGGGCTGGAGCAGTGCCATCGACATGAACTTCACGCCGAACGCTTCGATCGGAATCAGCTTGTTAACGTCGACTTCCGGTCGAGCGTCGCTCGCGCCCAGCATCATGGGAACGTTTGGACCATAGACGTCGGCGTCCATCAGGCCCACTCGGGCGCCGTTCAGGGCGAGGGAGACGGCGAGGTTCACGGCGACTGTAGACTTCCCAACACCGCCTTTGCCTGACGATACGGCGATGATGTTTCGTACGCCTTCGATCACGAGTTTCTCGCCGAGACCGCGGCCTTTAGGTACATCGGCATCCATCGTCACGGCCACGCTCGTTACGCCCGGAAGCGCACTCACAATCTCTTTCGCAGCGCTTTCCATTTCGGCCTTTACGGGGCACGCTGGAGTTGTCAGTACGATACGAAAGGCCACGTTGCCGCCGTCGATTTTGAGGTCTCTGATGAAGCCGAGAGTGACTATATCTTTGTGTAAATCCGGATCCTGGATCTGTCGGAGACTGTCGAGGATGAGTTGTTCGTTGAGTTGTGTCATAGTGGTTTGTAATAGTCAGATTCGAACAGGGAAGCGTATCTGATTGGAATTGTCTGTGCAACTCTGTGATCATTTCTTCAATCCGCGCAATGTCGGTGAAGCCGGCGAGCCGAGTTTTACGGGGCGGGCGGCGTCATTGAGTTGCGGAGCACTGATACGCTTCTCGATTCAGGTGGATGAGGCTCACTTGATATCGCAGGCGAGATTTAGGGCGGCTGGCTGCGACGTCTTAATTGCGTCTGCTTCGCTCTTGAGCGAGCAGATCACAGGGACAACGACGGCGCAAGCTGCTTCAATCGCGCAGAATTCGGCGGCATTATCCGAACAACTCGGCACGGAATCTGAAAAGTGTGTTGAGCTGGCGTGCAATGCACTGCTTGATGCTGTCCGCGAATACAGCGATGCGGCGCGTGAAGATTGGGCGGGCGATGAAGCGTTAATCTGCACCTGTTTCTTCGTCTCGGAGCGTACGATTGAACGTGAGATTCAGACGCGCGGGCTCACGACAGTCGCTGAAGTTACAAAAGCGTGTAACGCCGGTGGTGGATGCGGATCGTGTCACCAACTCATTCAGGAGATTCTTGAAGCAAATGATTTACCTCGATAACAACGCGACGACGCGCGTTGCGCCTGAAGTCTTGGAAGCAATGCACCCGTATCTGGGTCAGTTATTCGGCAATCCTTCGTCGGCGCACGCGTTAGGTCGCGAAATGAAACGGGCGGTGGAGCAGGCGCGCGAGCAAGTGGCGAGTTTGATTGGAGCCGCGGATGTGAATGAGATCGTGTTCACATCGTGCGGATCGGAGTCAGACAACTGGGCTATACGCGGTGTGCTTGCGACAAGGCCCGATAAGAAACACATCGTCACAACACTCGTCGAGCACGAAGCGGTTCGAAATCTTTGCCGTCTCCTTGAAGACGAAGGTTATGAAGTTACGTGGCTGGGAGTGGACCAAAACGGAGAACTCGATCTCGATGATCTGCGTGCGGCACTCCGGCCTGCCACTGCACTCGTCTCAACTATGCTGGCGAACAACGAGACTGGCGTGTTGTTTCCAATCAAGGAAATTGGACGCATAGTGCGCGAGAGTTCGGAGGCGCTATTTCACGTCGATGGCGTACAGGCAGTCGGCAAGATTCCAATTGACTTGAAGAACACGGCTGTCGATCTGTTTGCGCTATCAGGACACAAGCTGCACGCGCCGCAGGGCATCGGCGCGCTTTACATTCGCGATGGAATTTTATTGCCATCGTGGATTATTGGTGGTGGACAGGAGCACGGCCGTCGTGCGGGAACGTCCGCCGTTCCAAACATTGTCGGACTCGGCGCGGCTTGCATCCTCGCGCGCGAGGATGATGGTCATGCGCGAGTCGAACGACTTCGTAATCGACTCGAAGACGAGATTCTGAAGACTATTCCAAATGCGCGTCTCAACGGCGTTGCTGATCGCTCGAAGCGCTTGCCGAACACGTCAAACATCTCGTTCGCATATGTGGACGGTCAGAACATACTCATGCATCTGGATCAGGCCGGCATATGTGTTTCGACCGGCTCGGCCTGCCACTCGACAACACACGAATCATCGCCAACGTTAAAGGCGATGAACGTACCCTATCCGATTGCACAAGGCTCGATCCGGTTTTCGCTGGGGCGGTACAACACTGAAGAGGAAATTGAAACGACCTTAAACGTGCTCCCAGGCGTCATCGAGAAACTCGCGGCCATGTCGCCTTATGATAAGGAACTGAGTGCATTGGGATGAACGAGCGCCTCCTTGGAGTGCGGTGCCTTGGCACCGCTTTGGTAAAAATACCAAAGCGCCAACAAGTTGGCGCACTCCAAGGAGGCGCATCATTTCTGCTTTTGTGGTCTTAGCTTTGCTGTTAGAATTCATGCGGTGTTTGTTGCCACGCGTGAAGAAGTAATTGCGAGGAATTCCTCTCCGCTGCCACTCCGTTGCGTACAATCCCGCAACTTCGGCATACGATACGAGGCCTGCAAGCCTCGTCGGAAGGACGCTCGCCAATAGTCCGGCAATAATTATTTTGGAAAGGGTTTGACGACAATCAAATGAGCACTGTTATAGAGCCTCCTGTCACGCAGGTTGAGAAGAACCTCGAAGAAGTTGAGACTGTAACCATTCGCTTCGCCGGCGACTCCGGCGATGGCATGCAGCTGACGGGTACACAGTTCACCAATACATCGGCTGTAGTCGGCAACGATATTTCTACGCTGCCTGACTTTCCCGCCGAGATTCGCGCTCCTGCCGGAAGTTTGCCCGGCGTCAGCGGATTCCAGCTAAACTTTTCCAGTACGGACATCAAGACGCCCGGCGACCAGCCGAATGTGCTGGTGGCAATGAATCCGGCCGCGCTGAAAGTGAATCTTGCCGATCTGGAAGAAGGCGGCACGCTGATCCTCAACACGGACGGCTTCACGCCCGAGAATCTGAAGTACGCGAACTACGCGACTAACCCGCTCGACGACGATTCGCTTGCGGGTTATCGCGTCCACAAGTTGCCGATTTCCACGCTCAACATGAATGCCCTCAAGGGCAACGTCGAACTCTCGCGTAAGGAGATCGATCGCTCGAAGAATTTCTTTGCGCTCGGCGTGCTCTACTGGCTCTACGACCGTCCGATGGAGAACACGCTGAACTGGATCAGAGCCAAGTTCGCCAAGCAGCCGGAACTGGCGAAGGCGAACGAGATCGCACTCAAGACGGGTTACAACTTCGCCGACACGACAGAAGTTTTCACAACGCACTACACCGTCAAAAAAGCGAAGATCGCTCCAGGCAAGTATCGAAAACTCACCGGCAACGAAGCGACTGCGATCGGTTTCATCACGGCATCGCAGCTTTCGGGTCGTCCGTTGTTTTACGGCTCGTATCCGATCACGCCCGCGTCCGACATTCTGCACGAGCTTTCGCGTCACAAGACTTTCGGCGTGAAGACGTTTCAGGCGGAAGACGAGATCGCAGCAGTTTGCGCCGCCATCGGTGCAAGCTTCGCCGGGCAGATCGGATTGACTGGGACATCCGGGCCCGGCGTGGCGCTGAAGCAGGAAGCGATCGGTCTGGCGGTAATGACCGAGTTGCCGCTTGTGATCATCAACGTTCAGCGTGGTGGACCATCAACCGGTTTGCCGACAAAAACTGAACAGGCGGATCTCTTCCAGGCTGTTTGGGGACGAAACGGTGAGTGCCCGGCGATCGTGGTCGCTCCGGCGACTCCGGGTGACTGTTTCCATATGGCAATCGAAGCCGTGCGACTCGCGTTCAAGTACATGTCGCCGGTGTTTTATCTGTCTGATGGGTATCTCGCCAACGGTGCCGAGCCATGGGCGATTCCATCAGTCGAGTCGCTGCCGAAGATTGAGATCAAGTTCGCGAACGATCCCTCGACGTTCATGCCTTACGCTCGCGACCCCGAGACACTTGCGCGTCCGTTTGCACTTCCCGGCACGCCGGGACTGGAGCATCGCGTTGGCGGTATCGAGAAGCAGCACATCACCGGGAATGTGAATTACGATCCTGAGAACCACCATTTCATGGTCAAACTGCGTCAGGAGAAAGTCGATCGCGCAGTTGCGGATGTGCCGCCCGTCGAAGTGATGGGAGAGAATACTGGAAAGGTTCTGGTACTCGGTTGGGGGTCGACTTACGGTTCGATTACTTCAGCAGTTGAGAAGATGCAGAGTGAAGGAAAGAGTGTTTCGTCAGCGCATCTTCGCCACCTGAATCCGTTCCCACGCAATCTCGGTGAAGTTCTCGCGGGATTTGAAACGGTGATCATTCCCGAGATGAATCTGGGCCAGCTCTGTACGATGATTCGAGCTAAGTACTTGATCGACGCGGTAGCTTTCTCGAAAGTCAAAGGCCGCCCGTTCCAGATTCGGGAGATCATCAGGAAGGTGGAAGAGTATTTGTAATGTTGGAGCGTTCCTCACACGCACATTCAGGTAGGAGTAAAACGATGAGTACTACCTCAACAGCGCTAATGACCGCGGAAGAGTTTTCGAATCTTCCGGACGATGATCTGCGCCATGAGCTCATCAATGGAGAACTAGTAACAATGTCACTGCCCAAAGTTCCTCACGGCCGGGCTGCTATGCGGCTTGGTGGGCCACTTGCAAACTTTGTCTTGGACCACGACCTGGGTGAATTTTTTATCAGCGAGGTCGGGTTCCAACTGACATGGAACCCAGACACTGTTTTAGGACCGGATCTGGCTTTTATCTCAAAAGAGCGGCTGAAAGAGGTCGGAGAAGTTGAAGGTTTCTGGCAAATTCCCCCCGATCTCGCAGTCGAAGTCCTGAGTCCTGGAGATCGTCGCGGTAAAGTAAACAAAAAGATCGCGCGGTGGCTTGGTTCTGGTACGAAGCAAGTTTGGATCGTAGATCCGAAGCACTGCACAGTAACGATCTATCGATCAGAAACAGATACTGCGACGTTTTCAGGATCTGATTATCTGGAGGCGCAAGACCTTCTGCCCGGCTTCCGGCTTCCGCTAGATCGGATCTTCGGGCCGCCGCCGGGAATTGTGAAAGAAAGTAAGTAGGTTGTGATGGAGCCGAAGACGTCCGTCATAGAAATGTATGAGGAAGCTCGTCGCTACTTTATGGGTGAGGGAATATTAAATAAGACTTTGGCACGGCTTTCAAAAGATCTTGAATCGCATGGCATCGATTATGCGGTAATAGATGCGGCGGCGTTACTGGCTCATGGCTATCCACGACTTACTGAAGACATAGACTTATTGATGACGCCTGCGGGCTTGAAGAAATTCCACGACGAGCTCGTTGGATTAGGATATGCGCCATCATTCCCGGGGGCAAAAAAAAGACTTCGTTCCACTATTGATGGTGTGAGCATCGAAGTGATGACGACCGGGGAATACCCTGGCGACGGAAAACCGAAGCCGGTCAGCATGCCTGAACCGATGGGAGTTTCAGTCAGGATTGAGGGAATCAATTTCGTAAACCTGGAGAAGCTGATCGAACTCAAGCTGGCATCGGGGATCTCAGCGGCTCACCGTCTGAAGGATTTGGCAGACGTTCAAGAGTTAATCAAAATTCGACAGCTTGGCGCAGACTTCGCATCCAAGCTGGATCCTTATGTCAGGGCAAAGTATCTCGAACTCGAAGAGGCCGTAAGAAAGAGTGAATCAAGTCAGGAGAAATAATGAGCACACAGAGCAATGGACATAGTGGGAGTGGGAATGGAAACAAACCCTTCACTGAAGCGGTTTCTGCTGAGAGTGATACGGGCTCGGCGGTGTCGGGTCGCATCGCGCCGCCGCCAGGACAGTTGAAGAAGGCCGACTTCGTTTCCGATCAGGAAGTGCGTTGGTGCCCGGGCTGTGGCGACTACGCCATTCTCAACAACGTGCAAAAGGTGATGCCGGAGCTCGGCATTCCGCGGGAGAAGATCGTTTTCGTGTCAGGCATCGGGTGCTCGTCGCGTTTCCCGTATTACATGAACACGTACGGGTTTCACGGCATTCATGGCCGCGCGCCCGCGATTGCTACCGGCATCAAGTGCGCGAATCCGGATCTCAGCGTGTGGGTTATCACTGGCGACGGTGATGCCCTCTCGATCGGCGGCAATCACTTCATTCACGCCATCCGTCGCAATCTTGACTTGAACTACATCCTCTTCAACAACCGCATCTACGGTTTGACGAAGGGCCAGTACAGCCCGACTTCTGAGTTTGGCAAGAAAACGAAATCGACACCAGCGGGCACGATCGACTATCCAATCAATCCGCTTTCACTTGCGATCGCGAGTGAGGCGACGTTTGTTGCGCGCTCGATCGATATCGACGTCAAACATCTTGGCGCGATGGTTGAAGCCGCCGCGAAGCATAAGGGCATCTCGTTTATCGAGGTCTACCAGAACTGCAACATCTTCAACGACCACGCGTTCGATCATTTCGCTGAACGTACTGTTCGTTCCGATCGTGTTTTGTACCTCGAGCACGGCAAGCCAATGGTATTCGGCAAGAACCGCGATAAAGGCATACGGATGAACGGCGCGCTGCCGGAAGTTGTGACAATCGGTGAAAACGGCATCACTGAGAATGACCTGCTGGTCCACGACATCAATCTAAACGATCCGTCGGTTGCGTTCATGCTGGCCCGCATGGAACAGCCGGAATTTCCGCAACCGGTGGGAATTTTCAGAACGATTGAACGGCCCACTTACGAAGACATGATGATCGACCAGATCGACGCCTCGGTCGCGAAATTTGGGCCGGGAAGTCTGGAGAAGCTGATTAACAGCGGCGACACTTGGGTTGTTGAGTAAGTAAAGAGTTTTCTCACGCAAAGGCGCAAAGAACGCAAAGAGAAACCAGGGTTCTCTTTGCGTTTTCTTTGTGCCTTTGCGTCTTTGCGTGACGGCTCAAAACCGAAAGCCCACACCCGCCATAAACTGAAAGTTGTGCGTGGTTTTCGCGGGCACTGTGATCGGAAACAGGCCAATGTTCCCCGTAGCATCCAAAAATATCGAGTTGAACCGGCGCTCTCTGAAGTGAATGATCGTATCGCCGGCGTCGAACCGCGTCACAATGCGCTTTGAAGGATAAAACTCCACGACGCCTCCCGCATCAACAGCAAAACTGTTCACGCGATTAATTTCGAACTCAAAAGGAAATATCGGCTGACCCGGTGCCGGCACGGCGTTGAGTTCCCCGCGACTGAAGCTGACCACGCCCGGTCGGCCTTTCGCAAAGATGCCCCACTTCTCAAACCGCTTGCCTACTTTTAAGCCGCCAACCACCTGCGTGACTGTTCCGTTGTGCTCGCAGCTGAAGCACGTTCGGGGAAAATGATAGGCCGCAGTCTCGAGACTAAATGTTTTATTCAGATTGAAAGTAAACCTGGCGCCAACTCCCGCTTCCATTCCGCCACTAAAATTATTGCGGCCCATCGATGTGAACTCGGCCGCGACTTCGTATTTTGGTACCTCCTGAGTTTGCGCGAATACGGCGGATTGGACCATCAACAAACCGATTAATGCGATTAGAAACTGAGTTCTATTCATCTCGATCTCCTTGAGTTTGATTCAGCACACACTTGTCCCTACTCGGCGATTACTGCTCGCCGAGACTTTTCAGTCAGCACTAATTGGGAGACTTAACTGCGGGGACCTACGGACCCTTAGGCAGAAGGTTTTCCATACTGTCGGCGCCGCCAACGATCACACGTTGTGGCACGACTGGGCCACTCTTGGGCTCGCGCGATCGGCCGGGTAAGTCGAGCGCCAGTGTTGCGCCTTGTTTGTTGAGCGCGCCCTCGATTTTGTCGAATACTTTGGGGAGTTTTGGAGTTGAGCGCGGCGCAGAACCTCCAGAACCAAAGAGTGGTGTGTAGTTAGTGTCGTGTAACACCCAAAGGTTCCATGTGCCGCCGTTCGGGAGGATCGACTCACTTGAAAGCCACTCGTACCTGTCGTTATTAACAGTAAATTCGATCCTGTTATCGTCGAGCACCGCGATCTTTGCGAACTCGTATCCCTCACGCGGCACGAGTGAAAAAATAAAACGACCGCGGTCGGGAATGTAGAACCAGAGCAATGCACCCGTAAAACCGATAGTCGACTTGCTCTTGTTAACGAGGGTGCCATTTATCAGCAAACTGTAGTTCTTTACTCCGAGTTCAACGGCGTCGAGAGTGAAGTCTTTCGGAGCTGATTCCAGATTATTCTCACGCAGGGTTGAGCGATCAAAAGTGACACTCACAACATCGACGATCTTCACGCCCGACTCGTGGTTGACGAGCAGTTCGAGTGATACGGCATCACCGTCATCCAAGGTTTGCGGCGAGGTTGATTTGGGAAACGTGGCAAACGGGCCATTCGGTCGCAGTGGGGTGTAGTCTTTCAGAAACGTTCGCCGGAATGCTTCGTCGGCAGGCAAAACAGCGACGCTAAACTTCCTGGTGATCGGATCAGCGCTGACCCACAGGTCATAGCCAAAGACGACGTTTTGCTGGGCGTCGGTCAGCACGCGGTGAATGATTCGATTCTCACCGGCAAAAGCCTGCGAATAGAGAAGTGACGCGAGCGATTTGCTTTCGGGTGCGTTCTTGCTGCCGGGTGTTTCGCTTCGAAAAGCGACGAAGCCGCCATTGGAAACCTGGAGCACGATCTGGCGCTTCGCGGGATTCTGTGCGACCGCCGCCAGTGCCAGACAGTGAATTGAAAGGAGAAGGATCCAGAACCTACTTCTCATTCGGGACACCTCCTTTAATAACCGTGAGCTTTACCTCATCAGAGGGTTTGAACCCGGCAAGACTCGTAGGCACCGCTTCGGTTCGCGACCGTTGTGATTTCGCAAAGGTGCTTTCCGCACGTGAATTCCCTGGTCCACTTTCCGTTGCTCTAACGATACGGTCACGATAAACAACTCGAGTGACAATCTTTTCCTGTACTACCGGTACTTCAACCGGAACACGAACGATCGTGGTGGTGGTTGACGGCTGAACATCTTTGCGTGCGGCACGAATAGCAAACGGAATCAGCAGAGCGGCGGCGATGACCAAGGCTATTCCTAGTGGCAGCGGCACGGGCACGGAGGTTTTTAAGAACCTGACAAACAAGCTAGTTCCCGCGCTAGGACGCAAAGGCTCAAAGAGAGGCCCGAGTTTTTCCTTGTGCCTTTGCGCCTTTGCGCGAGAAGTCGTTGATTCAGTTTGCGCGTCCACCAATTTTTGACGGAGTTGCGAGTGGTATGCAGGCCAGTAGTCTTCCGTCCGCACGGCAGTTTCACTAAGCCTGCTGGTCATTCGCAGAGTCGCGCTAAGAGCTTCAAACTCCGCGCGGCATTCGGTACATCTGCTCAATTCTGCTGAAAGAGCCTGGTCCGATCGGAAATCAAGTCCGTCCAAAAGAAGTTCGGTGAATAGTTCTCTTGTCTCTTTGCAATTGTGCATTACAAACTCCGTTTAGTACTCACTCGCGAGACTCGTTAGCGTCTCCTGTGCGTCTGATTCCGGCGAAAGCCGCGCGCGCAGTTTTCCAATTGCGCGCCACACTCCCTTCTTTGCTGTTCCAGCGGAACAGTTCATTGCCGTAGCAATTTCTTCGTAAGTCATTCCTTCATAGTGACGCAGCAGGAAGGCGAGCCGCTGGGCCGGGGTTAACTCGGCCAGCGCATTTACGACACTTTCAAAAAGCAACTTGTTATAAATATTCTCCTGCGACCGCGAGCTCGATTCAAAAAGCGCTTGCTGTTCTTCCGACTCGATCTGCAGCAGTTGCACCGCTGTTGTTTGACCGTGCGATCGAAAAAAACTCGCGCGACGATGATTCAGAAAAGCGTTAATCGTGATTCGGCGTAGCCATGTGTAAAAAGACGACTCGAAGCGAAACGTTTGCACAGCCTGGTAGGCTTTCAGCCAGACTTCCTGCGAGAGGTCTTCGGCATCCTGCGTGTTCCGACAATAGTGAGAAGCGAGCAGATGGATGCGGCGCGCGTAGCGTTCAGCCAGCAAACAGAAGGCATCAAGGTCTTCTGCCTGAGCGCGTCTGACTAGATCGATATCGCTTTCTGCATCGGTATCGCGTTCGGTCATCGGTGATACAGACACAAGCCTCGTGATCTGGTTGGCGGTTTTAGCCACGGATTTTATCCGTGTTCGTCCGTGGCTACCTATTGCTTCATTCCCGGCGTCGAAGGTGAATTCGTGCTCGGCGTCACGGCGTTTCCACCAGTGTGCTGTTCAGACTCATCGCTGAACATCTTGTTTTTTCTCTTCATTCGCCCCCGCACAGCGGGCGTATTCTTCATTTCCTCGCGATTCTGATCCGGATTACCGGCAAAACCTGTTTGTTGCCCACGTGGTTTTGGAGGAATGCCTACCTTGTGCTGGTCCTTCTTCGCTGCCATTTCAACCCTCCCTCTTGTCCGTAGTCTTACGACCCAGTGACCACTTCAATGCGATGGGGGTTATCAGTGTTGTGATGATGACCATGATAACAACTGCACCAAAAATCGCCGAGCTGATCACGGGTTCACTTACGCCATTTGCGTTGGGCAACATCAACGTCGCGCCGATACCTGCGAAGATCAGACCAACCTCACCGCGCGGGATCATTCCGAGTCCAACCGCAAGGCGATTTACCCCGCGTTCGACGACACCGAGCGAACAGATCTGTTTGCCGATAATCGCTGCGGCAGTTAGTGCCGCGGCGAGTCCGAGAATGTCGACGCGAGTAAAGAGTCGCAGGTCAACTTTCAATCCCATCAACACAAAAAAGATCGGCACGAGAACAGTGCTCACGGGCTGGAGTAGATCGTGAAGAGTGCGCTCTTGGTGACTTTCGGCTGGTTTGTAGTGGACTTCGTCAAGAACCAGTCCAGCTGCAAACGCGCCGACGATCGGAGCAAGGCCAACCTTCGCCGCTGCCCACGCCAGTATCAAACACAGCGAGATCGCCAGCGTAAGCAAAACCCCTCGCGACTCGAGTCGACCAGCGCCACGTAAAATTCGTGGGACAAGGAGCTGACCGATTGCGATCGAAAAGATCAGAAACGCGGCTGATTTAAGGGCAATGATGCCAACGTCGAGCATTGACAGCACACCCCCCGCACTTGCGGCCCGGATTGCTCCGGCAACAATCGCAAGAATCAATAGGCCAAGCACGTCGTCAATCACAGCAGCTCCAAGGATTATTCGTGCTTCACGTGTCGCGAGCTTGCCAAGATCTTTGAAGACTCGAGCAGTGATACCGACACTTGTCGCACAGAGAGTGGCGCCGATAAAGATGTGAGCGAGTCGAGGTTCCTCAGGAATGAAATAGGCGGACACCGCCCAGCCGAGAAAGAAAGGCGCAATCACACCGAGAACTGCAACCAATAACGACGACCAGCCAACTTCCATCATCTCTCGCAGATCCGACTCGAGTCCGACTTCAAACAAGAGAATGATCACGCCCAGTTCCGCCAGCGCCGCAATAGTCTCATTCGTTTTCAATGACTCGACGCCATAAAAGCCAAAATCACGAGATTTCCCAAAAGGATCCCGGCGAATAGTTCGCCCAAAACTGCCGGTTGCCGGAGACGCTCAAACAGTTCTCCGCTCAATTTGGCAATCACCAACATGATGGCAACGCCGATCAGAACTGCGGGATCCAAACCATGAGACTCAGTGCCCATAGGCCCCTGTCCTTCAGCGGCGACCTGTTTGGTGAAATAAAAAAACAGGGCGGCACTAAGAGCAGAAATGGCGACGGTTGCTCGTTTCATCAGATTTTTGGGCAATTTGGCCCGATTATGACATAGGTCTTCGAACCAGGGATGGTTGGGTGGTGTTTCAGAGGTTGCGCGTCACAAATGACCTATCTATAATGCGCCCCACTTACAAGGGCGCTTCCCGGCAGGTTGGCGCCCATCAATTCTAAAAATATGGCGACTCCCATTAGATGGAACCAACGCAGACGTGTCGCGCCTTATGGCGGTTCCAAGCGAGGTGACACTCCGTTGCGTTCCCTGGCCGTTAGCTTGACGCATGTTGCTCGTGCCGCTCTCACAGAGCCGTACATGCTCAGCATCGAACACGAACGCATTCACTTGAGCCGTTTGCCGAAAGCCTTCGACGGTTTTCGCGTCGTGCAGCTTTCAGATATCCATCACGGTCCTTTTTCAACCACAGAACAGATTGAGCGGGCAGTTGATACTGCAAACAGGCTTCAGCCCGACGTAATCGCGCTCACGGGCGATTACATTTCGAAAGAACGCCAATACGCCGCACCTTGCGCGGAGATGCTGGGTCGTCTGAAGGCAAAATACGGTGTCTATGCAGTGCTGGGCAATCACGATCATTGGGTTGATGCTCCGTTGATTACCGACCTGTTTCGCGCTGAGGGAATCACGGTTCTGATCAACGAAGGTATGCGTTTCGAGAAAGACGGTGAGGCTTTCTGGCTCGCGGGCGTTGACGACACAATGGTCGGGCTGGAAGACATCTCTTTGGCACTTGCAGGTGCGCGCGAAGAAGAGATGAAGCTCCTGCTCGCACACAATCCAATCCTTCTCAGGCGCGCCGCACGCGCACAAATTGATTTGGTGCTGAGCGGGCATACACACGGCGGTCAGGTCGCTATCAGAGGCGAGCGCAGTACCATCAAAGGCGCACGCAAGCGCCTGCTCAAAGGGTTCGGAAAACTTGGAAATACCCAGATCTACGTTAACCGCGGTTTAGGAACCGTGGTACTTCCAATCAGATACGGATGCCCTCCTGAGATCTCTCTGCTGGAACTAAGAAGTGGAACAAGATGACAGGATTTCCAGATTTACAGGATTTCTTATAGTCCGGGCATCCTGTTAATCTTGTTAATCCTGTAATCCTGTACCCAAATGTCCTCCCGAATAGTCACCGTACCGAATCTCTTAACCGTTTTCCGGATGGTCTTGATTCCGGTATTCGTCTCCCTGCTTTTCTACCAACGATTTGTCCTTGCACTCGGGATTTTCATTCTCGCCGGCGTTACTGACGGCCTTGATGGGCTGCTGGCACGTCGCTTCAATCAGAAATCACAGCTCGGGACGATTCTAGATCCCATCGCCGACAAGCTAATGCTGGTTACTTCCTTCGTCGTTTTGTCGATGAGGTCGGTTTTCCCCCAGCCAGTGCCGTCTCATCTTCCGATCCCGTTTTGGGTAACAGTAGCTGTCATCAGCCGCGACGTATTCATTCTGGTTGGTGCCGCCGCTATTAACATCGTTACGGGCTTTCGTGGTTTTCGGCCGTCGCTGCTGGGAAAAATCAACACTGTCGTCCAGATCTTCGCCATCGCGGCCATCATGTTCGCCGCGAGCGTCCCTTACGGTACCGGCTACTACCTCCCGACGATTTACGCCACTGTCTTCGCCTTTGCCGTATTTTCCGGCGCCCACTACGTCTTTTTCGTCTCCAAACTCGTAAACGAAGACCGCCGCTCTGAAGCGGACACACTCAAGTAAAGTTGACAGGAACGCACTCAGGTATTATATTTACCGAGCGTTCAAGGGTAAGTGTCGTTGCTGGGGATTAGAAATCGTTCAGGCCCGCGGCAAGAGCTTCCATTTTCCAAATGAACAGCGAGTGGGAATGTTTTACCCAAGGAAGGTTTTTGGAGACTAAAAGATGAGCAAGATTATTGGAATTGACTTAGGAACAACCAACTCGGTCGTGGCGGTGATGGAAGGGGGCGAGCCAACCGTAATCACTAACTCCGAAGGTGGTCGCACCACCCCATCGGTCGTGGCTTTCACCAAAGATGGAAGCCGCCTTGTTGGTCAGGTTGCCAAACGGCAGGCGGTAACCAACCCCGAAAATACTGTCTATTCGATTAAGCGATTTATGGGACGTCGCTATAACGAAGTTAGTGAAGAAATCAAACAAGTCCCCTACAAGGTCCAGGGCGCCGGGAGCGGCGACGTGCGTATCGCGGCGGGTGGCAAGGAATGGAGTCCACCCGAGATCTCCGCGATCATTCTGCAAAAGATGAAGCAGTCGGCGGAAGACTACCTCGGTCAGAAAGTTGAAAAGGCCGTTATCACAGTTCCCGCATACTTCAACGACTCGCAACGCCAGGCTACAAAAGACGCGGGCAAGATTGCCGGTCTCGAAGTAATGCGTATCGTCAACGAGCCGACGGCGGCAGCGCTTGCCTACGGTCTCGACAAGAAGAAAGACGAGACGATTGCGGTATTCGACTTCGGCGGCGGCACCTTCGACGTTTCGATCCTCGAAGTCGGTGAAGGTGTTGTCGAGGTGAAGTCGACTAACGGAGACACGCACCTCGGTGGCGACGACATCGACGAGCGCCTGATCGAGTGGATCATCGACGAGTTCAAGAAAGATCAGGGTATCGATCTCTCGAACGACAAGATGGCGTTGCAGCGTTTGAAAGAAGCTGCGGAGAAGGCAAAGATCGAGTTGTCGAGCACGATGGAAACGGAAGTCAATCTGCCGTTCGTTACTGCGGATCAGTCAGGTCCGAAACACCTGGCGATGAAACTCACGCGTGCACGTTTCGAGCAGCTAGTGGAACCGCTCCTGTCGCGACTAAGAGGTCCGGTTGAAACGGCATTGAAGGATGCCGGCCTCGATGCGAAGAAGATCGACGAGGTCGTGCTCGTCGGTGGTTCGACGCGTATTCCGAAGGTCCAGGAAATCGTCAAGGAAATGTTTGGCAAAGAGCCGAACAAGAGTGTTAACCCTGACGAAGTCGTGGCGATTGGTGCGGCAGTCCAGGCCGGCGTTCTTTCCGGTGAGAAGACTGACATTCTGTTGCTCGACGTGACACCGTTGAGTCTCGGTATCGAAACGCTCGGTGGAGTGTTCACGAAGTTGATTGAAAGAAACACGACGATCCCGACGCGCAAGTCGGAGATCTTCTCGACTGCTTCTGACAATCAGACTTCGGTGGAAGTTCACGTGCTTCAGGGCGAGCGTCCGATGGCGTCAGACAATCGTACCCTTGGCAAGTTCCACCTGGTTGGAATTCCGCCGGCACCGCGTGGCATGCCGCAAGTGGAAGTCGCGTTCGACCTCGACGCTAACGGCATCGTGAACGTTTCCGCGAAAGACATGGGAACCGGTCGCGAGCAGAAGATCACGATCACAGCGTCTTCCGGTCTGTCGAAAGACGAGATCGACAAGATGATGCGCGATGCGGAGTCGCACTCTGCTGACGATGCTCGCAAGCGCGAAGAGATCGAGGCTCGCAATCGTCTTGATGGACTCGTCTATCAGATGGAGAAGACGCTTGCCGACAATCGCGACAAAGTCGGAGCAGTGGCTGCTGACGTTGAGTCTGCGATCGCTGAGGCCAAGAAGGCTTTGGCTGAAGGCGGAGTTGAACGACTGAACGACGCTTTCAATCAACTGCAGAGCGCATCTCATAAACTTGCAGAGGCGCTCTACCAGGGAGCCCCATCGCCAGGCGCTGAGGCGGGTGGTGATCAGGCTTCAGCGGCCGGCGCATCGTCTTCAGGCGGTGGTGCAGGTGATGACAATGTCATCGACGCTGAATACGTGGACGTAGAAGAGAACAAGTAAGGGCATTTCCAATTGCCGATTGCCAATCGAAGAGGCGGAGAAGAAGTGCTCGCTCCGCCTTTTCTTCCAAATCGGTAATTGAGCGACTTGGCTTGAAGTTTTCTCTGTTGCACAGAGGAAGCTAAAAACTAAATGGCAAAGCAGGACTATTACGAAATACTCGGCATCAAGCGCGACGCCAAGCCCGAAGAAATCAAGAAGGCTTACCGTCGTTTGGCGCGCAAGTATCACCCTGACGTAAATCCGGGTGACAAAGCTGCCGAGGAACGCTTCAAGCTGATGTCGGAGGCGCACGACGTGCTTTCCGACCCGAAGAAGAAAAGCGTTTACGATCGCTTCGGTCAGTATTCTGAAAACCTTGCCGACGCGGCCGCACGTGGCGCTGGTCCATCCGGCAGTGGCCGTACCGCACCTGGTTTTGATTTCACGGGGTTTGACTGGGGTAGCAGTTCAACTTCTTCAGGCGGTGGAGGCAGCAGTTTTCGCGACATCTTCGCCGACCTGTTTGGTGGCGGCGCAGCGAAAGAAAAGGAGCCGCCGCGACCTCAACCGCAAAGAGGCGCAGACATCGAGATGCCACTGAGCCTCTCGTTCGAGGAAGCTATCAAAGGATTGACGACAAACTTAACCGTCAATCGGTCTGAGCAGTGTTCGCGTTGCAATGGCGCCGGCGATATTGGTGGACCAGTGGTTGTTTGTTCGACCTGCAAAGGCACAGGACAAGTGCAGCGAGCTGGAGGCAGATTACGATTTGCGCAGGAATGTCCCGATTGTGGTGGTTCGGGACGACGGCGTACGCCTTGTTCGCTCTGTCACGGCAAGGGCACAACACCGAAGACGGAGACAGTCAAAGTTCGCATTCCGGCAGGCGTCGAAACTGGATCGCGCGTAAGGATTCCCGGCAAGGGTGAAGGCGGTCGCATGGGTGCGCCGGCGGGTGATCTGCACATCATCACCAACGTTGGTCAACACAAATACTTCACGCGCAAGGGCGATAACATCTACGTGACAGTACCGATCACCGTACCTGAAGCGGCGTTGGGTGCAAAGATTGAAGTGCCGACTGTCGATGGGAAGACGCAGTTACGTGTTCCACCGGGCACACAATCCGGACAGAAGTTTCGCTTGCGCGACCGTGGTGCGCCGTCGCTGCGCAATCCCGGTGCGAAGGGGCATCAGTTTGTAGAAGTGCAGGTGACGTTGCCGAAAGTGATTTCGGAAGAGACGAAGGAATTGTTGCGTGAGTATGCGAAGCTGAATGGGACAAATCCCCGCGTGGAGATGGGGTTGGAGTGAGCAGAAAGCCGAGGACATACACGATCAGTGCGGTAGCGGATCAATATGGGATTCATCCGCAAACGCTCCGGCTTTACGAACGCGAAGGGTTATTGAAGCCTTCTCGCTCAGAAGGCAATACGCGGCTCTATACCGATCCGGATCTCGAACGCTTGGAACTGATTCTCTCTTTGACTCGCGATCTGGGAGTGAATCTTGCGGGTGTGGAGATCATTCTCAACATGCGCGAAAAGATGGATGCGATGCAGCAGGAGTTTGAGCGATTCTTCCAGTACTTGCAGTCGCACGCTGAAGAGCTCACCAATTTCGAAGCGGCGCCCGAGGGAAGCGATGCGCTTGTACCGATGACGCGCGCCGCTGCTCTACGCCGCCGGTCAACGCGCCAATGATCAGCGTAAATCCTGCTTCTATTCCGTTAAATCTGTGCTAAAGTCCCGCCCGTAGTAAAAACCTCACAAGGAGTTAGAAAACATGACCTCACGTCTCACGCTTCTCACTATCTTTCTATTCACTTTCAACTTTCAAAACATTCACGCACAAGATCTCGACACCGTAATGATTTCTGGCCGCATTATGGACCAGAACGGTGCTGTGATTCAGGGAGCCGAGATTCAAGCGAAGCTGATCAAAACGGGTCTCACGCGCACGACAACTTCGGACGCGGACGGCCGTTATCGTTTGATCCAACTTGAGCCAGGAACTTACACGATTCGCGTTTCCATCCCCGGTTTTGCACCGCAGGAAACGACCGGTGTCGCGACTGTTTCCGGTCAGAGTCTGCAGCTCGACACTACGCTGATTCCTTCAGGTCTCGTAGTCGAGCCCGTAGTGATTACTGACGCCGACGCTCCGCTCATCGATACAAAGCGGACGGTCGTCGGCGCGACACTCACAGCGCGCGACACGGAGCTGTTGCCGATCAACACTCGTTCGGTTCTCGATCTGCTGTTTACTCTTCCAGGCGTGACCGAAGAGCCACTCTCCACACGCGACCTTGCTGAAGATCGCAACGCCAACCACGCGAACACACCTGAAGAAGCCGGTACGTTCTCGCTCGCAGGCGCTCCGGCTTACTCGAACAACCTGACGATCGACGGTCTCGACAACAACGACGATCGCAGTGCTCGCGAGCGCTTTCAGCCATCGCTCGAAGCAGTGGCGGAAGTGCAAGTGATCACGAATCAGTTCTCGGCGGAATACGGGCGAGCGTCCGGCGGCCGCGTGAATCTGCGCACGCGCAGTGGCTCAAAAGATTTTCATGGGCGAGTGTTTTACTTCTTTCGCGACGAGGCGCTCGACGCAAACAGCTTCAGGAATAACTCGCTCGGCCTACCGCGCTTACCGTTGCAGGAGCACGTCGCCGGATTCACTCTTGGTGGACCATTCAAGGGCTTAAAAGAAACCATCTTCTTTACGTCTTATGAGTTGAACAAGGTTCTCGATAGCGCGCTCATTGACACTCTGGTGCCGGTGAAGCAGAACGCACTCTTCTCGCTTCCTGCGCCGACGCGACTCGACCGCGTCCGCCTCGAGGATGCCAACGCACCGGCACTTGCGGCAGAAGTGGCGCCGTTCATCTCGTCGATCAGCACGCCAACTAAGAACACGAGTATCACTGCGCGCATCGATCATCAGTTTGGTCCAATGCACAACGCGGCGTTTGTGTACCAGGCCGGTCGATTCATCAACCTGAGACAGTTTGGTGGCGGTAATCGTTTGTCAGAAGCTTTTCAGGGACGCAGACGAAATTCTGACGCGATCTCGTACTCCGACACGTTAGTGTTCTCGGAGAGGTTAGTTAACCAAACACGTTTTCAGTATTCGCGTCTTGCGCCGGCTTTCGAAACGAGCGCCGGTGACGCGCCGGTTGTGCTCATCACGTTGAATGATCCGCTGCTCGCCGGAGATGCAGAACGTCGCACTGGAACCTTGGTTGCCGGATCATCGACGGCCGGTGGCAGCGATCGACGTGAAGAACGTTGGCAAGTGCAGGATGTGCTTTCGTTCGTGAAGGGAGATCACTCACTCAAGTTCGGAGTTGATTTCCATCACGTGCGCTCAACGTTCATCGACCTGTCCGATATTAGTGGCACTTACAACTTTGCCAGTGCCGGCGATTTTCTGGCGGGCGTTCCCACTCGTTTCAGGCAAAACTTCCAGAGCTCATCAATACAGCGGAATCGTTACATGGGAGTGTTTGTGCAGGACGAGTGGCAAGTCTTGCCGCAGCTTCTGTTGAGTTTTGGGCTTCGGTACGAGTACGAAACCATTCTTCGCGATCTGAACAATTTTGGACCACGCTTTTCACTCGCGTACAGTCCATTTGAGTCAGGCAAGCTCGTGCTGCGACTCGGCGGTGGTATCTTCTTCAATCGACCATTGCTGCGCACGATTGATGATTTCACGCTCGGCAAACAACAGCTTTTCTTCGATACAAACCTGCTTCGCGATCCGCTGACCGGCAAGCTTATGACCGCGGATCAGCGGCGCGCATTCATGGCAGACAATCTTCGCTTTCCGGAGAAATTGAGCGGCGACTCACGTCTGGTGCGCGAGTTTGGCGTGCTGAACACAGACTTTTCGCGTCGACTCGATCCGGCGCTGCGAATTCCTGAAAGCTATCAGCTCAACGCAGGTGTCGAGCGTGATCTGGGTCGCGGTTTTTCTGTGGAGGCAAACTTCACTTTCACGCGTGGCATACATCTCTGGCGCGAATTCAATGCAAATGCGCCGGTGCTTCCGGCAGGCTATCGCAACTTCTCCGAATTTCTTGCGTCACGAGATTTCGTGAACTTTGTCAATCCGGCGACTTCAACGCGCCTGCTCTACAACGCTTCGACGGCAGGCGAGTTGGTTCGGTTTACGTATGGGGATTCAAACACAGTCAGTCGTGTTGTTGAATTTGGCGTTCCAGTTTCGGTGATGAATCTGAACAGCCCGTCATCGACAACGATGCTTGAAGTCGCACTTGCTGCAATCAACAACCTTCGTCCCGATCCAACGCGTGGCGAGCTCGAGCAACTGATCTCGGCCGGCAATAGTTTCTATCGTGGGATGACGGTGGAGTTGCGGAAGCGTTTTGGTTCGGGGTTCACGTTTCGGGCAGGCTACACGCTTTCGAGCTTGGTTGATGATGGAGTGGTTAACACTTCGGACGCGATCGTGCCCGGAGATTTTCGTGCTGAACGCGCTCGGAGTTTGCTCGACCGGAGGCACCGGTTTGTGTTCTCTGGAACGTTCGACTTGCGTGTATTGCAGTTGTCACCGATCTGGCGGGTCGCGTCGGGTGCGCCATTCAATATCTCTCTTGGAGGTATGGATCGCAATCTCGACGATGTCTCAAACGATCGGCCTAACGTGGGGTTCACCGTGCCGCCAATAGGTCAGGTAGGGAACTTACCGCGAAATGCGGGACGCGGGCCGAAATTATTTGTGTTTGACTTGAATGTGACGCGCGAGATTCGACTCGGGCGCATGGTGGTGAGACCGTCTGTCGAGTTCGATAATGTGCTGAATAAGACGGTTTTTAGTTTTGGATCAGAGTTCATCGGTTCATCGGACGTTCCTAGGCGCACGATGAGACCCAGGCAAATCAGGATCGGAATAAAAATCAGCCACGGATGAACACAGATGAACACGGATCTAAGACATTTTGAATTGACGCAGAGGATCATTGCTGTGTTCTACGAAGTGTATAACGAACTAGGACACGGCTTCTTAGAATCGGTTTACCAGGAGTCTTTGATTCTGGCACTCAAAGACGTTGGACTAACAGCTCAAAGCCCAATAGAAATTCCGGTATGGTTTCGCGGACACCAAGTAGGCAAGTTCGAAGGAGATGTGCTGGTGGAGAAGTGCGTGTTGCTGGAGTTAAAGGCAGCACGCACTTTGGACTCATCACATAAGGCGCAACTGCTAAATTATTTACGAGCGACGGAGATTGAGATCGGATTACTGCTGAATTTTGGTGTGAAGCCTGAGATCAAGAGGCTAATCTACGATAACCCACGAAAGAAAGCTCACTAATCCGTGAAATCCGTGTTTATCCGTGGCTAAGATTTGTGATTACGGTACTTCTCGCATCTCGCCCGTGAGCGCTCAATTCGTCTTTTCATCCATCGGTTCATTGTTATTTCCTACCTATACTTCTGATAAAGGGCCGTACGATTGAGTTGCCTCGCAGGTTGCATGCCAACGTATTTCCCTCACTAGTAACGCGGATTTCGGGGCAAAAAAGGTCCATCCTGCACACTATTTCGTCTCACTACGGCCCAAATCGCTTATGGTAAACTTCCTCCGATGCCGGCGACCGACTCACAAACGGAGCACATCAGCGAGATCGAAGCAGCCTTGCTCGATGCGGAGCTCTTTATGAAGTACCAGGCGCCCGAAAAGGCCATTAAACGCCTTCGGAGCGCCCTGGAAGTGAGCAGTCGCTCCATCAAATTGAGAGAGCGGCTCCGTGAGATCTGCGCCACTCACAAGCACACCGAAGAGGCTGCCCGCCATTGTCTGGCATTGGCTAGCATCTACATCGAGCGAGAAGACTTTGATACCGCCCACGACCGTCTGCTCGAAGCAAAACAGCTCGATGGTCGGATAAACATTGCGGCAGGTTTGGAGGCGATTCGCCGAGCTCGTCGCCCGGATCTCAAGCCGACACCCGCGCCGGAAGCCAATTTCGAACGCAAACACTTCACTCTTGCCGGAGATCTCAGCGCTGTAAGCGTTTTCGACGCCATCCAGGTCCTCGAAAACGCACGGTTGAATGGCATTCTGACTCTCAGTGGCGAAAAACATGAGGGCCAGGTGAAGTTTAATGATGGTAGAATCGTCGATGCCGCGTGTGGCGGCGAAGTCGGCGAACCTGCGTTTCAGCGAGTAGTTGAGATCACGAGCGGAACGTTCGAGTTTCAAAAGACCGATGGGCAGTTTCCGACTCGCATCCAGGCACTCAGCAATACCAACCTTATCCTCGACACTTTGCGTATGTTGGACGAACGCAAACAGTAAAACTAAAACTCTTGACAGTAATCTTCGAAAAATAATAGATTCAGCCCCGTCTCGTTGACCGTGCCTTGTGATCCGGACTTTTGAGATCTCAAACCTCGACCCAGGACTAAGCGAGGCACCGCTTCGCTGCTCTTGCTCACAATCAAGAGTCGTTTTACTTCCAGTCTCATAGGTTTTCCTGGTTCTCACGTCAGTTAGACGCCACTATTCATGATAATTAGCTGCCATTTTAGGAGCCATTGACGAGGTCATCTCATTCTGAGCGATTGACCAGATTCTCACCTGAAGGAATTGATAGACATGTTGAGTCTTGAAGTCTGGGACGTAACCGGAAACAAACGGGTCACAGTCGAAGTGCCTGAAGACGTGCCCGTCGAACGCATCATGGTTGTGCTGGTGGAACGATTGATGCTCCCAAAGTACAGCCCGCAGGGCGATTTCATGAGCTACAAGTTTCACCACCGGCGCCTCGGCGTTCAGCTCTTCGACGACCAAACACTGAACCAACAGCAGGTTATTGACGGCGACGTCCTGCGTATTCAGCCGGAGATAACAGCCGGAAGCGGAAGGTGATGAGCGCGCTCGACTCGCCCATTGAGACCATCACGGTCCTAGCTGAAGACCGCTACGACCGCCAGCGCTTGATCCCCTGGTGGGAGCAGGAACGTTTGTCGGCGGCGCGCATCCTCGTTATCGGCGCCGGCGCTTTGGGAAATGAGATTCTAAAACTTCTGGCTCTCAGTGGTGTGGGCCACATGATGATTTTTGACATGGACCGGATCGAGGTGAGCAATCTGAGCCGGACAGTTCTTTTCAAGGAAACTGACGCCGGTGCGCTCAAGGCGGAAGTGGCAGCGGAAAGAGTGTCGGAACTGAATCCTCAAGCGATCGCTGTCGGACGAGCACAGAACATCATGCACGAGCTTGGTCTCGGCGTTTTCCTGTGGGCTGATGTTGTTATTTGCGGACTCGACAACCGCGAGGCGCGGATGTTTGTGAACACTTCCTGTGCTCGCACCAAACGAACCTGGATTGATGGAGCAATTGAAGGCCTGTCGGGAATCATGCGCGTTTTCGATCCGGCGCGCACTGCCTGTTACGAGTGCACGATGAACGAAACCGATCGAAAGCTTGTTCGAGAACGTCTTTCGTGCGCAATGCTCGCGCGCGACGCGATCCAACAGGGTCACGTTCCCACCACGAGCGTCGCGGCTTCCTTTATCGCTGCACTCGAGGTTCAGGAAGCGATCAAATACCTGCACGGGCAGCCGACTCTTGACGGTGAAGGAATACACGTCAATGGAATGTGGAACGACTTCAACCGCGTTCAGTACAAACGTCGCGACGACTGCGTCGCACATGACTCCTTCGAACAAGTGTTGCCTCTGCAATGCGGTGTAAACGACATCACTCTCGCTGAACTCCTCAATCGCGCGGAAGCGAGACTCGGCAAGGGAGCCACGTTGGAACTCAGCCGCGATGTTGCTACCCGCCTTACCTGTCCGGTCTGCGAGAAGACGGAACGCGTGGGCATCGTGCTCGGAGCTCTACGCGAAACAGCGGCGCGTTGCAACGTTTGCGGAACACATCGGGTCGTGGATTTCGCCGGCATTGTAGTTAGAGACGGAGACATTGATCTTTCACTCACACCGGCCGAGATTGGCATTCCGCCTTTCGACATCATTGTGGCGAGACAAGGGATCGACAAGCAGGAAGCCTGGTTATTTGATCGTGACGTGGACGCGTGCCTGGGTCCACTCGCATCTTCCTTTGTTATGGACCAGCTATCTACTTCAGCTCCGAAAGAAGCATGAGCAGCTATGGACTATAGAGCCTTATCTCAGATGGAACTGGCGAAGCAGCCATTCCCTCAGGTTCAGTACGACTTTCGCATCTATATCGATGAGTCCGCCTTTGATCGTATCTGCAACAACGCTGAGAATACGCGCGAGGTCGGCGGCATTCTTGTGGGTGACGTACTGCAAGACAAAAATGGTCCATTCATAAAGGTGGACCACGTCATTGAAGCTCTGCATGCTGAGGAAAAAGGCACCGAGTTAACGATCACTCATGAGACCTGGAACCATATCCATGAGCAGATGGACAAAACTCACTCGGGCAAACGGATCTTAGGCTGGTATCACACTCATCCAAACTTCGGCATATTTCTTTCCGAGCAGGATCAATTTATCCAACAGAGTTTTTTCAACCTGGCGTTTCAAGTCGCGCTCGTCTACGACCCGGTGCGGAAAGTTCATGGCGTGTTTAGCTGGCGCGACAGCAAGCCATGGCGAGTCAGACAATATTGGATTGGAACTCATCAGCATTCTTGGGACGAGCCACGCGAAAAATCCGAGCCGCCTAAGATGGACAGCACTGATTCTGCGTCGAAAGTGGTTGCCGCCGCGACACCGCAAGGCACTGGAGAAGCGTTAAGCAACACGTGGTTTCTTGCAGTTGCGCTCGTCGGAATCCTGTTTGGTTTCGTGATGGGCATGTGGTGGACCAGGAATAGTGGTGATGAGAACGGACAAGTCGCTAAGGAGGCAGTTTCCAGCCTGAATACTGATTTGCTGGCGGTGATTCGCGGTGGTGTGGGTGATGAAGCGGGAAAGACGGTCGACGAAAGCATCGCTCGACTCGACCAGGCAAATCAGGCACTCAAGCCGTTAGGCGACTCAGCAAAGCCGGCCGCCCAGGCAGTCACTGAAGCGCAGGAAGGACTGAAGCGTGTGCAACGCGATCGTGTTGTTGCGCGTGAAATGTTGAAGCAATTGGATGATGTAATCAAAACCAATCGCACTCCGGAGTTTGTCTCTCGCGATCTGGCCAGCCAGCGCGTTGTGCTGGGAGACATGTATGTGCAGTTAGCGCGCGAAGCAGCACGAAATAAAGATGCAGCACGAGTCGCCGATCTTCTGAAGCGGGCGGCTGCCGTAAATCCACCGGGCAAGGCCGAGTACGAACAGCAGCTCAAAGGTTTTGAGGAGCAGGGGGTTCTGCCATGAGCCCAGTTAAAGGAGCGCCAAAGGCGCGGAATATGAAAGCCAGGGGCAAGCGCGAAGCGAAGCGAGCGCGTCGCCCCTGGATAGATTCTCTCGGAACGCGGCAAGGCCTGAAGGGCCGAAATAGATGCAACCGTATTACGCCCTTTCAGGGCTGGTCGCTAGTTGACTCTTTGACCAGGGGCGACGCGTTCCGCTTCGCTTTCACGCTTGCCCCTGGCTTTCATATTCCGCGCCTTTGGCGCTAGGACCTATTAGAGGTGAACGATGGACGAAGTACTTCACATCTCACGTGACGATCTCTACCAGCCAACTGTCGATTCAACGCTGGCCCACGCAAAAGCGGTATTGCAGCATGCGCAACCCATCGTGGAAGAGCCAGTTTCACCGCTCCGCCGCCTGCTGTTGTCGCATCTCTTCTTTACGCCGTTAGCGGGCTTACTGGGCGGCTTCACGACATGGCTGATACTTGAACCATGGCTCGACGATACGAGCGAAAACGATGGAGCGTTTTTCCTGGTCTTTCCGATGACCTCGGTGCTCATCGTTCTGTTTATCTATATCGCCGACGGAATTGCCAGTCGCAGATTCATGAGTAATGTGGGTCGTTGGTTCGGTGGAGTGGGCTTCACGCTGCTGTTTTCCTTGATCGCGTTCATTCCAGCCGGTTTGCTCCTTTCGCTGGTTGCGGTTCTGCCAAGTACGCCTGACCTTGCAGAAATAACCGATTTGACTCTATGGCCTGCTCCTTTCTTCATCGGATTCATCATTCTCCGAAGTTTGGCATGGGCCGTCTTTGGCGGGGCTCTGGGCCTCGCGATGAATTTGATTAAAAGTACCAAAGGACAACGACGCGCGTCTGTGCTGGGTGGACTGGTCGGCGGTGTGCTGGGTGGATTGTTGTTCGATCCCATCAATCGATTTCTGATCCCTTCTGTCGAACAAGGCGACGTCATGCGGCTTGTCGGCCTGAGCATGGTCGGCTTGTGCGTCGGAATCTTTGTTGCTCTGAGTGAGCGGCTGGGACGCGACGGCTGGATACGCGTTTTGACCGGACCATTGCGAGGCAAAGCGTTCATTCTCTATCACAACCCAACCATCATCGGCGCTTCGCCCACTGCAAACATCTACTTATTCAAGGATCCAAAGATCGCGCCGGAACACGTCGCCCTTCATCGCGTCGGAAACGGTTACGAGCTTGTGCAAACAAGAAACGACGCCCCAGTCAGCGTCAACAACCTCGCGGTTCATCGACGACGACTCGTGTCAGGAGATCAGATCATCGTCGGCGACACCATACTCCTCTTCGAAGAACGCGCGAAGAAACGAACAGCACCAACGAATCAGCGCATAAGAGAAGCGAAAGTGGAGATCTAACGCGCTCGACCATAACCACACCCCAAAACTGCGGAGGAAATTTGTATGTCGGAAACAGTAAGACGAATGAAGATTAACAAGCGTTACGAAGGCCAGCCTTGTCAGTGGTGTGGGGGCCTGTTCTTGCTGGGCGAAGATGGAGCGATCTGCGGAGCCTGCGAGAACCCATATCACGCACGTTGCTGGGACAAAGAGAACGGATGCAACAACCCGGGTTGTGTAAATCGTCCTTTGCAACAACTCAAGGACGTCGCACCGGTAGTTGCGGCAACGCCGACGCGACCATTGTCAGCCTGGGAGATGGTTTGTCCTACATGCGGCGACATTATTTCCAACGCTTACTGTTTCCGGTGTCGAAACCTCTCCCCCAGTGATTACACCGGTCCAAAACAGACCTTGCCTGAAGCGAAGGATGCGCTGAAGTATGCCATCATCGGCATCTTTTGTTTCGGATTCATTCTTGGCCCAATGGCGATCGTAAAAGGTACCTCAGCAAAGAAAAAGCTATCGATGGATCCCCGCTACGAAGGTGAGGGAATGGCTACGGCGGCGCAGATAATTGGTGGCATCGTCTGCCTACTGCATCTCGTCAACCTACTCGTCCTTGTTGGCGGAGTGGCATCAGGAAACTAATAGGGTTCTGACCGGAGGTTAACGTGAAACGCTGCTCTATATGCAACACGCAGATTTCTGATTTCGATCTCTTCTTTACCTGTACCGAGTGTGATTCGCCCTACCACGAGATCTGTTGGAAAGAGCTGGGCGGTTGCGCAACATACGGATGCAAAGCTGCGGCTGTCGCTGAGAAACCGCCTCCGCCGTCGTCGTCGGCGCGCGGCTGGGGTGATGAGAAGACCTGTCCCGACTGCTCGAGCAAGATTCCATCGAGCTTTCTGTCATGCACGTGCGGAGCAAAATTTCCGTGGGCCGACCCGATGACTAAGGACGAGTATACGGACTGGGTAGCGGAAGACTCGTTGCGCAAACAACGACGCGTGGAGTTAATCGTCCTGTTTGTTATCACGATCTTCGGTTTACCGGCTCCACTTACCGGAGCCATCGCCGGCATCCAGGCCTATCGTTCGCACACGTTACTGGTCGGTGAAGCTGGAACATATCTCGCCTTAGGATATGGAGCTCAAGTGATTGGCATGGTCTACACAATAGTGTTTCTGCTTTTGCTGATCGGTCTCTGACGACATGGATGAAACGTATTTTTGTCCTCGCTGTGGCAATAGAAGTTCGGTCTTGCTGAAGGCCAACCAGCTTTGCCAGAGCTGTATGTCAAAGTGGGCGTGGGGAGGCGCGGCGAATCAGGTTGTTACTATAACACCTGAAGCCGTCGCTGCCCGCGACGCAAAACCAACTATTAAAGCTCGATCCGCAAGAACAAGTCCTCTCATTCGGGTCTTGCCGGTTGTTTCACTCGTCTTAAGTGCCGGTGTGGTAGCTCTGCTGATCTACTTCTTCAAACATGACCCAGCGGGGATTCCAGGTCAGCAAGTTATGAATCGATTTGCCAACATCGCGATGAGTGCTGTGATCCTGGCAGCGTTGGGTGTCGTGCTCGGCGCGAGCGTTTTTTATCTGGCGAGAAAGAGGAACTACGATCTACTGGTTTCGGCGCGCGTTCTCGGTGTGGTCGCAATAATTCTCGGGATGGGAGTTTTTGGGACGGCGGTTTTCTGCTGGTCCAGAACTGAAAGAGCAACGTCATTGTCATCGCCACAGGCAGGCAATGACTTACTACAACGCCTGAGTAACTCAACAGTTGTAATTCAGGCACACGAACCGCTCCTGAATCGCTACCAGTCGGCCAAAAGAGAGGGAGTGATTATTGCCAACGATCCGGGCCGCACGTGGATTCTCACCGTGCCGTTTCTTGATGGGAACGGAAATCCGCTTCGGCCTGGTGAAATATGGGTAAACCTCAGCGATGGCCGTACTTTGCCGGGACAAATTCAGTGGGCTCAGGGCGATCCGGTATATCTCGCGATAGTTTCGGTTGAGACGGATCAATCTCCCGGTCAGATTCAATTCCATCCAGCAGCAGAAGCTGTGATTCCCGGACATCCGGTGCTCGTGATTCCAAATCCGTTGCGCGGATGGATGGTGGCAAAAGGAACGGTTCTCAGTCGTGTTAGCCGGCGCACCAACATTGGCTGGAGCACGGTGGTGAAAGCCAGTTCGCATCTCAGCCCGGCCGACGTGGGCAGTCCTATGTACGACGAAAGCGGCCGGTTGCTGGGTTTTATGGTTGGGATGGACCCCAACAGTGGCGAAGGTCAGTTTGTGATTGTCGATTCGGCGATAGCATCGCTGGTGGAGACTGCAAGGAAATCGAAAACTTGAGGAGCAATACCATGAGCAACGTACGACTTACACGCCTTCAATCAGACTACGACACGATCCGCAGGCTCGTACGAAAGCAGCCGCTCATCGAAACAGAGGGTGTTTCCGGTAATCCGCCCGAAGTGTATCGCCTGTTTCTAAATGTGCGTTCCTTACAGCAACGAGGAGAACAGATCTTTTTTGTCGATCGACATCGATTGGAGATCACACTGCCGCGCGGCTATCCACGCGATGCGCCGATCTGCCGGATGCTGACGCCGGTTTTCCATCCCAATATCGCGCCTCATGCGGTTTGCATCACTGACAATTGGAGTGCTGCGGAATCACTCAGCAGCGTCATCATAAGAGTCTGCGAGATGCTGGCGTTTCAAAGTTACAACATCAAGAGCCCTTTGAACGGAGAGGCTGCACAATGGGCTGCGGAAAATCTTAAAGAGCTGCCGACTGACAAACGCGAATTTTTCCTCGACCTGGACCAGACACCGGATCCAATCGCAACGCAAGAGACAGTGTGCAGCAACTGCGGCGGCTCAGCGACGCAGTTAACTCGTTGCAATGCTGGTCACGCGTTGTGTGAATATTGTTTCGTCGAGTGCGAAAAGTGTCACCAGGCCAAGGTTTGTCTGGTCTGCGGTAAATGTGCTGAGTGTTGGTCTTCAGTATGTACGAACTGTGGCGGGAAATCAGAGACATTGACTCGTTGCGACGCCGGTCATGCGTTGTGTGAGTATTGCATGGTTGAGTGCAATATCTGTCACCAGCCAAAAGTTTGCCTGCTTTGCGCTACTTGCCTTCACTGTCGGCCGCCGGCGGTCGTCAGTCAATCAGAACTCGCGTATTGAGTGCTTCGGCCTTTTCAATCGCGGTGAGCAGACGGAGAAACTGATTGTAGTTTCGGCTGCGCGAAGTCAGGCGAGCAACTTCCGACTGGCTCAGTTCACTGCGCAAAATCAGATCGAGAAAATCATAGTAGTCAGCGGCCGCTTCGAACGGAAGTTCTCGAGTGTAAGTGGTGGTCGCGCTGTCTTCAGATCTAAATCCCGCCAGCAGATCGAAGATGTTGTCAGTTGTGAGTCGTGCGGCTTCACGCGTAAGCACGATCGGAACGCGCAGTTCAAAAAATCGCAAGCCGTCCTCAGTAACAACGCGACGCAGTTCTTTCGTCGCTTCACCATCAAACGGCGACTCCGGATCGATCAGAATGCGAAGCAATCGTGGTTGATCTTCTTTGTCGAGCGTGTCGAGCGAGAGTTGGACGCGGTCGGCGAGAAACTTTTCAAACTGCGCCTCGACCGGATAATTGATTCGTCCGAGACACCCGACTGATTCTCCGTCGCCCGCGGTATCCACTGGCAAACACGCCGGACAGTGAGCACAAATGACGGTGGCTTCCTGCATGCGCTCGATTTCAGGACTCGCATTTTCCACCCACTGTAACTTGTCGATTGAAGGTGCGCTCGCGTCGCCGGTAGTGAGCTTTGCGTGCAAACTGCTCAGGCGTCCCCACTCGCGTAAGTGGCGCTCGGAATAATTGGCGCGGAGAGGGCAGGCGTATTGCAGTGCGAATTCCAATGACATGAAGAAAGTATAGGTCGCCTCTTTGGAGTGCGCCAACTTGTTGGCGCTTTGGTATTTTACCAAAGCGGTGCCAAGGCACCGCACTCCAAGGAGACGCCCTAAATCAACTCTTTGTGGTAAGCTTTCAGCATTCCCGCAGAAGTGCCTTAGAAAGGTCTAGCCCATGGCAGTTAGTCAGGAACTCTTGGAAATACTCGCGTGTCCGGCTTGCAAGGCAAAAGTTGAACTGAAGCCTGATGGGAACGCTCTGAAGTGCATCGAGTGTAAACGCGTTTATCCCATCCGCGACGACATTCCGGTAATGCTAATCGACGAGGCGACCATCGAAGAGTGAGGCGATGAACAGCCTGCGCGACATTGTTGAGCTTTCTCCTCAGTTACGCGTCATCGAAACACAGGCCATGTACGGATTGCAGGGTCAAGACGCGGCCCAGCCGCTGGCGCCAGCGCGCTGGGACTGGAGCGACGTGCGTAAGGTTTTGGTCGTTCGTCTAAGATCGATCGGCGACACGGTTCTGGCGACGCCTTCGCTCTTCGCACTGAAACGATTTCTCCCAAATGCGCGCGTAGATATTCTGGTCGAGGACTGGGTCGCACCTGTTCTCGATAGTCATCCACACGTCGACAATGTGATCGTGCTGGAGCGTGGCGGATTGATGGCACGAGCGCGCGTCGCACGCGAACTTCGAGCCGCAAACTACGACGTGGTCTACAACCTTCACGGCGGTACGACGGCGACGTTCCTGACGCGAGCCACCGGCGCACGTCATCGCGTCGGTTTCAAGTCGTATCAATACGGACAACTTCATAATCACGCCTGCCCGTCGCCGTTGTTGATTTGGCAACAACAGAAGACACACTCAGTTGAGCAACAACTCGCGTTGCTGGGTTGGACCGGTGTTCCGGTTACGGATCGACCGCGAACTAGTTTGGGAATATCGCCGAGCGCGGCTGAAAAAGTTAATCAATTGCTCAATGAAGCTGGCATAGTTGACGGAAACATCGCACTAATCCATCCGGCCGCGGCGTTTGCCACCAAGCAGTGGGCCGTAGAGAAGTTCGCGCGTGTCGTTGAGTTTTTAGCGGAGCGAGGATTTACTTCAGTCGCCATTGCGGCGCCAAACGAACAGGCGTTGCTCGAGCAATTGCGTTCGGAAACGTCTGTCAACGTAGGGACGTTCGCTTTATCGCTGCCGGAAGTGACAGCACTCGCCGCACATTCACAACTGTTTGTCGGCAACGACAGTGGCATCGCGCACATCGCAGCGGCAGTTGGAACGCCTTCAGTCGTCGTGTTTGGATCTTCGAACATCGCGCACTGGCGGCCATGGAATTCGGTTCCGGCCGAGGTTGTGTTTGAAGAGATGCCTTGCCAACCTTGTCACGGGTATTTTTGCGAGCAGTTTGCGCAGCCTGAATGTATCCTGCGCGTGCCAGCGGCGAGAGTCACGGCCGCGATCGATCGTTTATTGTCGTAAATGTCTCAATTAACCAAAATGCGTGCTTCAGAAATACTGCGAGCTTTTCGCGATCGCAACGTACTCGTGCTTGGCGACGTGATGCTCGACGAGTTTGTTTGGGGCGACGTGACCCGCATCTCTCCCGAGGCGCCTGTGCCTGTAGTTGATGTTCGTCGAGAATCAGTGCATCTAGGCGGTGCTGCGAATGTACTGGCAAACCTCGTCGCGCTCGGCGCTCGCGGCTCAGTTGTTGGAGTTGTGGGTAAAGACAGTTCGGGCGAACGCTTACGAAGCGGCCTTCGCGAGCTCGGAGCTCCGGACCAGTTGGTCGTTGTAGACGAGGCGAGGCCATCAACCACCAAGACTCGTATTATTGCTCATAGTCAATTAGTAGTGCGTGCTGACCGCGAATCGCGCGTGCCCGTTACAGCAAAGGTAGAAGACCAGATCCTTTCGTGCCTTATGGACGCACTAAAGCACGCCGACGCCTTTGTGATTTCAGACTATGACAAGGGAGTTGTGACGCCGCGCATTCTGCGTGAGATCCTGCCGATCGCTTACGAGCAGGTACCGGTTCTGGTTGATCCAAAGCTGCGCAACTTTGATCACTATCGCCCGGCAACGCTGGTAACGCCAAACCACCTCGAAGCACTGCGTATGAGTGCCACCGAAGACACTTCTGACGACGGATCACTTCACGCCGCGAAAGTAATCCGCGAGAAACTCGGATGTGATGCCGTGTTAATAACGCGCGGTGATCGTGGAATGATGTTACTCGAGGCCGACGACCAACCGGTTTTTGTCGAAACCGCGGCGCGCGAGGTCTATGATGTCACCGGCGCCGGTGATACAGTCATCGCCGCTCTCGCCGGCGCCCTCGCTTCCGGCGCAACGATGCTCGAGGCTGCAACCCTGGCCAACCACGCCGCCGGAATCGTCGTCGGAAAGGTCGGCACTGCAACCGCAACTGCTGATGAACTCTTGGCAACATTTGATAAATCCGTTTCTTGATCCGTGTAATCCGTGGCCAAAGAAATGATCGGCAAAACGCTCCGCAACTTTCGCATCACCGACAAGCTCGGTGTGGGCGGGCAGGGCGCGGTTTACAAAGCCACGGATACAAAGCTCGATCGTACAGTCGTAATCAAAGTCATCCCTCCGGAGCTCAGCGCGAAAGAAGCCAATCTCAAGCGATTTGAACGAGAAGCAAAGCTCGCGTCGTCGTTGGACCATCCAAACATCTGCACCATCTACGATCTCGACGTGGTTGACGGCGTCCACTTCATCGCGATGCAGTTCGTCGAAGGCAAGAACGTCCGGCAGCTTGTTGCTGGTCGTCCGCTCGAACTAAAGACGGCATTGTTGATCGGTTTGCAGGTCGCTGATGCTCTCGCGGCCGCACACGCTCGCGGCATTATTCATCGCGACATCAAGTCGGGCAACGTGATGGTTACCTCCTCCGGCCAGGTGAAGGTGCTCGACTTCGGCTTAGCCAAGCTGCTCGACGATACCGAAGCCGCAACCGCCGGAATTCATCGCACCGAACTCACCGAGGTCGGCGTTCCTTACGGCACCGCGACGTATGCGGCGCCGGAACAGGCGCGTGGCGACCGCGTCGACAAGCGCGCAGACATTTTTTCCACCGGCGTGTTGCTGTACGAAATGTTAACCGGCACCTGGCCGTTTCGCGGTAAGACTACGATCGACGTGCGTCACGCAGTGTTGCACGATCCGCCGCGACCGATCGCGGAGTTACGCTCGAGCGCGATTCCTCCGCGTCTGGAGCAGATCATCAACAAGGCGCTTGCGAAAGAACCGAAAGATCGCTTCCAGAACATGGAAGACTTTCGCAACGAGTTGCGACAGGTTTTGCACGAGGTCGATACCGGAGTAAGCAGCTATCAGAGCGTTGTTCCAGAGCCACCGAGACATTTAAGCGGTGCGAATCCGGTCTCACGCGCAGTGCGCTGGTTGAAATCAATTACGAGAACTGAATCGCCGACGTCGGCGCCGAATCTGAATACGCCGTCGAAATCAGGCATTCACGAAACTCCTTTCACAACCGTCACCGATCAGGAGAAGAAGAGTCTGGCGATTCTTTGTTTCCGTAATCTGAGCAACGATCCGGCAGCGAGTTTTTACGAGTTCTCACTTGCCGATGCTGTGATTACAGAGCTGGCACGCGTCCGATCGCTGGTAGTCAGACCGTCGTCTGTAATAGCTCGTTACCAGGGACAGCAGCGAGATCCACGCGATATTGGACAAGAGCTTGGTGTTAGCGCGGTGCTTACGGCCGGCTTCATTCATTCCGGTGAACGTTTTCGAGTGACTGCGCAACTGATCGACGTCGCGTCAGGCGAGTTATTGTGGAGCGACCGCATCGACACGGCGGCGTCAGACATCATCGTGGTCCAGGACACGATTGCACAACGAATCGTCGAAGGTTTGAGCGTCGAACTCAGTCCGGCAGAGCAGGTTGGAATCGGCAAGGCTGCCACGCAAAATCCGGCGGCCTACGAGCAGTACTTGCGCGGTCGCGACCTGTTTGCTCGTTTCATCTTTCGCACTTTGTCTGACGACGATTGCAATGGAGCGATTGCGCATTTCGAACGCGCCATTCAACTCGATCCAAACTTTGCCCTCGCCCATGACGGTCTCGGTGCGTGTCATGTGAATCGCGTCTTCAAAGGGTATGGCGGCTCGGAAGATTACGAAAAGGCTGAACAGGCCTTCACCAAAGCCCTCGCTATCGATCCAAACATCTTCGAAGCGCGCATGCTGATGGTGTTTGTCTATCTCTGGCGTGGTAACAAACAGAAAGCACGCGACGAAGTGAATCGCGCGCGACGTGAAGCGCCGAATGAGCCGGTGGTCCATTTCGTGAAGGCGCTTTTACATCGACTGGATGGTGAATATGGTCGCGCGCTGAGAAGTTACGATCGGTTAGTCCGGCTCGATCCGGCGGCGCACGTCGTTGCGAGTTACAGTCGCGCGCTCGTGCAGATGTACATGGGCCACTTTGATGAGACGTTCCGCGAACTCGACACCGCCGGCGATCCGGATAATGCCCTCGTGCGAACGTTTCGTGCGCTTGCGTTGTATTACACGGGACAAACGGATGCGGCTGCGGAGTTGATGAAAGACGTTGTCGAGAAACATCCAAACATGCATGGCATCCGGCCGTTCATGGCCATGTTTCTGAGCGCGCAGGGCAAGCACGACGAAGCGCTCGCGCAAATCACGCCGGATGTAAAGCGTAACGGCGAAGTTGATGCGGATATCAGTTATTCGATCGGATCGGTGTATGCGCTTGAAGGACTTCGTGGAGACGCGTTTGAATGGCTGGAGCGTTCGATCTCGCTGGGCAATGCAAATTGGCCGTGTTTTCAGAGTGATCCAAACTGGGCGTCGCTGCGAGACGATCCGCGGTTTGTCGAGTTGATGGCGAGCGTGCGTCAAACGAAGGCGAAGAACGCTGAAATCATATGAAGAGTCTGGTTTACATACTTTTAGCATCCATTCTCTTTGGGGGATTGCAACCCCAAGGAGCGTACTGTAGGGGCGGCCCTCCGTGGCCGCCCTCGGTTGGGATCAAACCGGTAGCCAATAATTACTTTCGCCAACCGAGGGCGGCCACGGAGGGCCGCCCCTACAGTACGTTCCAGGGTATTCAGACGGCCCAACCGAGTCCGGCGCCGAGTCCTTCGCCTGCGCCAAGAGTTGTAGTTACGCCCGCGCGGACACTTCCAGAGCTGCAAACCAAGATCTCAGAGATCCTGGCGAGGCCGGAATTATCATCGGCAATGGTCGGGGTAAAAGTCGTTTCACTCGACACTGGCCGAGTTCTCTTTGAAGAAAACGCCGCGAAACTTTTGCGACCGGCTTCGAACATGAAGCTCTACACGGTTGCTGCCGCACTCGATCGCTTGTCTCCCGAATACAGATTCTCCACTTCGGTTTATGCCACGACGCGTCCTGATGCTGCGGGAGTCGTGCGCGGCAATCTAACCATCTACGGCCGCGGTGATCCTTCTATCGCCGCACGTTTCAACAACGGAGACTACTTCAAAGCAATCGATGATCTCGCCACGCGCATCTCGGCCGCAGGGGTGAAGCGCGTCGAAGGAGATATCGTCGGCGATGAGAGCTACTTTGTTGGACCAAAGTACGGCGCAGGTTGGAACTGGGAAGATTTGACCTGGTACTACGGCGCGGAAATCACGCCGCTGACTGTCAACGACAACGCGCTCGATCTATTTATCAAGCCCGGACCAGCGGTGGGCCAACCAGCATTGATCACAACTGGTCCACCAGATCCGCTTCTAACAATCGTCAATAAAGTCATCACGTCAGCTAAAGGTCTGCGCCGCGAGATCTCGATTCATCGCGGCCTGGGCGAGAATTCAATCACGATAACCGGAACGATCCCGCTTGAAGACAGAGGGTACACCGGCGGCATCGGCATTTCGCATCCAGCACTGCTCTTTGTCTACCTGTTACGCACGTCGCTCGCTCAGAAGGGCGTGGTGATAACAGGTAAGTCGCGAACGACCGGAGAAACAAGCCTGCCCATATTGCTGACGGGAACACCCGTTGTTGCATCAACTTCGGCGAGTCCGTTTCAGAACGAGATCGCAACGCTGCAATCACCACCTTTCAGTTTGATCGCAGCACAGACGTTGAAACCGAGTCAGAATCTCTACACTGAGCTCATTCTGCGTACATTGGGCAAGGTCACGCCACCACCGGCAACGATATCGAGCCTCGGACAAACATCGGAAGAACTCGGAATCGAAGCCGTAAAGTCGTTTCTAAAAACGGTTGGCATCCGTCCAGAAGCGCTCAATCTCGACGATGGCTCCGGTCTTTCGCGCAACGACATGATCACTGCAGAAGCGTCGATCCAGTTGTTGACGTTTATGAGCAAACATCGTTACGCGAATGTGTTTCGCGATGCGCTTCCGATTGCGGGTGTTGATGGCACATTACGAAACCGTTTTCGCGGCACGGCGGCCGAGAACAACGTTCGTGCGAAGACAGGTTCGTTGAGTTCCGCCGCGAGTCTCGGTGGTTACGTCACGACGGCAGCCGGCGAGAAACTCGCGTTTTCGATCATGGTCAACAACTATCCACGTGACGTCGAGCCGCGTTCATTATGTATCGACCCAATCGCAATCCTCCTTGCTTCGTTCGCAGGCAAACCGGAATAAGCCAAAAGATGCGTCCACAATTCACTAAATTCCACGGGCTGGGAAACGACTATCTCGTAATCGAGGCAGAGCAACTCAATGAGGTTAAAGATCTCGGTGAGTTTGCGCGTCGAATCTGTAACAGGCACTACGGCGCGGGCGGCGATGGCATTGCGATCATTGCGCGATCGCAAACGGAAGAAGCTGACTTCAACTGTCGCATCTTCAATCCGGACGGCAGCGAAGCAGGTCTTTCGGGAAATGGAACTCGTTGCGCCGTTGCGTATCTTTACTACAAAGGTCTTTGGTCCAAAGACGAACTGCGACTGAGTACTAAAACCGGATTGAAGAGATACTTTCTTCGTGGGCGACCCGAACCTGGCAAGTTTTTGTTCGAGTCGGAGTTGGGCCAACCGAAGTTCGACACACAATCCATACCGATGTCGATCACGCCGCCACTCGAGAAGGTGATCGGTTATTCGTTGCTTGTGAATGGCGAGAGTTTTCCTGTCACCGCAATGCAGATGGGAAATCCCAATTGCTGCATCTTTGTCGACGATTTCGATGCGTTGAATTGGCGTGCGATAGGCAAAGCGATCGAAGTGCATCCGCAGTTTCCAGATCGCACGAACGTCGTGTTTGTACGGCCAGTGGAAAAAACTCTGATCGAGCTGCGTATTTGGGAGCGTGGCGTTGGTGAAACGACCGCCTCGGGCACGTGCTCGTGCGCGGGCGCCGTCGCCGCGATGGTAAACGAACGAGCTGACCGTGACGTACGTGTGGTGATGGAAGGTGGCGAAGTTCGGATCAAGTGGCGATCCGATGGGCAGGTTGTGATTACAGGAACGGCTGAAGTAGTCTATTCCGGTGAGTGGTTACAGGAGTGATGGACAGGATTTACAAGATGTAACAGGATTTACAAGATAAGAATCCTGTCTATCCTATTGAATCTTGTAAATCCTGTCTTCAAACAACGCATTATGCTCAAACTCTCCCCCATAATTTTGGCTCTGCTATTACTCTCCGCTTGCGGCGGGCAGGTAGTTACTCCGACCGAGGCGAAACCACAGCCGCCCGCTCCCAAACCGCCGACATCAGTTCCCTACTGGCTGGGTAACGCATCCCGCAATTTTTACGGTACCGGCCCCTGGTCTGACGCTCCTTTAGAGGTTGTCTGGTCGTTTGAAACCAAGGGAATCACCGGCCGCTTGCACAAAGACCCATGGGGCGGCTCAAGCTGGCCCGGTCAACCGTCCGTCGACGAGAAACATGTCTACTTCGGTTCCGCCGACGGCCGTCTCTACTGTCTCGATGCAAAAGACGGCAGCCTGGTTTGGACTTTCAAGACTGAAGACAGTCTCAAAGCTACACCGACAATCGCCGGTGATCGCTTAATCGCCAGCGGTCTCGATCACTACATCTACTGCATCGACAAGAACACCGGCACTCTTCTCTGGAAATACAAAACCGGTTTTGAAGTTGACTGCTCTGCCGCCGTCATCGACAACCGCGTCTACTTTGGCGGCGAGGACGGATTCTTCTACAGCCTTAATCTCGAAGACGGCGCATTGATCTACAAAACCCAACGACTCGGTTCGATGGAAGGTAGTTTCTCGGTCGTTGATGGACGTGCCTACATCGGTACCGAGCAAGGCGATTTGTTCTGCCTCAATCTTGCTGATGGTTCGACAGTCTGGAAGGCGCGCATCGGCGCTGATTCTGATTCCACACCGGCGGTTTACGAAGGCAAGGTTTACACGGCAGCCGAGAATGGTTACGTCTATTGCTTCAACCAGACCGATGGTCAGCTTATTTGGAAATACAAAGCAGAAGGTGGAACAGGCAAAGAGAGAAGTGGTTTCTGGGCGAGCCCGATCGTTGCGAATGGAAGAGTACACATCGGCTCAAGCAACGGCTATCTCTATTGCCTGACGGCAGTGACTGGCGAAGTCGTTTGGCGATACAAAGCAAAGGCAGCGATCTGGGGAACGTCGCCTTTAGTTGAGGGCCGTCTCGTGTTCGGTGACAAAGCCGGCTGGATGCATTCGGTTTCGGCTGAAGACGGCCAACCGATCAGCAGCTTGAAGATTGGTGATAATATAAACGCGACGCCCGCGATACTTGGCGGTCGCATTTACATCGGCGCTTTCAATGGGAAGCTTTACTGTTTGAAGTAACCTTGCTGGTTTACCTGGTCGACAACACAATCGATGGTCAAGGCGTAAGCCCACGCGAGATTCGCGCGGTGCTTGGCCGTTTGATTCCCGGCCTCGAAATCCTCATCGAACCATTTCAAAACGTCTCGCTCGAACGCGTTCGTAGTCTGCGTCCATCTCACATCATCCTAAGTGGCCAGAGTCATCCGTGGGAGATGTACACGCCTGAGTCGCTGGCCGGCGTGTTCTCGGTCATCAAGCAGGCTAGCCAACCTATTCTTGGAGTTTGTGGTGGTCATCAGCAGATCGCGATCGCCTACGGCGCGAAGGTTGGATTGATGGGACGACTCGAACCAGGCGAAGGCTACAACGGAGCTAAGCGTGAGCGAGGATTCCTGCCCATTCAAAATACCGGCGAAGGACTCTTCAAAGGTCTGCCTTCAGAAGTGACTGTCTGGCACAACCACTGTGATGAAGTGAAGGAACTGCCTGACGGATTTCGCGCGACGGCTTCGAACGAGACTTGCCCGATCCAGGCGATGCAGCAAAAGGGTCGGCGTCTCTACGGTGTCCAGTTCCATCCAGAGCTCTTTGACGAGCAACATCCTGAAGGCCGGCAGATCGTCGAAAACTTCCTAAAACTCTGATTTTGGGCGCAATATTCTTCTGTCGATGTGACCGTATCGATTTTTCTTAAGTTTCAATATTTCATCAATTAGGCTAAGCGGTGTTATTTTTCTCACAGAAATCACGCCCATCTCACGGTTGAACAGCCTTTGAACCGTGTGCTAGCCTCCACCTTGAATAGCGGCATCGCGAAGAATTACTGGAAGCGGTGACCGCTTTTCGCTTTACCTAATACAGACTTTTCAGCGCACCGCATCAAGGATGCAAGCCCCCAACCTCGGCTGACTTTGTTTCAGACTCCTAGAGCCAGGGGATGAGTCATAGGAAAGAACGGACTCACGCAGGACGCTGAAGAGCAGAAATTAACTCGGACAGGAGACCCGAATTGAAAGTCTATTCAATCTTCAGCGGAAGTGCGCTCGTTGCGACCGCATTTCTAAGTAGCTCTTTGATCCTTTCTGCCAGAACTCTCTCGGCAGAAACTCTACCTTCTCAAGCTCAACAGCAAACTGCTAAATCAACAACAACAGTCGGAGAGGCTGTGACCCCAGTCGCTCTCGAAGTTTCTTCCACCGGGAACCTCGGCGAAAAGATTGCTAAGGAAGAAGCTTACGTTGTGCCTCCGACTACATACGTCGCCACCGCATACAGTCTGCGCGGACGAACGGCGAGTGGACGATACGTTGCTAAGGGATTGATCGCTGCAGATCCGAGGCACCTGCCTTTGGGTTCACGCGTGCGGCTTGAAGCGGGTGCTTACAGTGGTGAGTACCTGGTAGCTGACACGGGCAGCCTCGTGCGTGGCCGTCGTATCGACATCTGGACCCCGAGCACACGCGAAGCGATGCGCTTTGGACGACGACCTGTAAAGCTCACGGTTCTGAGTCTCCCCAGCAAGAAGAAATAAGCCACAAAAAGCACAAAAGGCACAAAAGGCACAAAGGCAAACGATCTCATGAAGGATCTTACTTCAATTGATCGTTTTGTGCTTTTTGTGCCTTATGTGCCTTTTGTGGCAAGATCCGTGGCAAATGTCGCAACAGATCCCGCTCGCAGAACCACTCGTTGAAGTCAAACGGGGAGCAATAACTGAATCACGTCACCGCGGACATATCGTTGTAGTCGAACCCGACGGAAACATCATCGCTTCCGCCGGTGCGTTTGAGACTGTCACTTTTCTTCGATCGTCCGCCAAACCTCTTCAGGCAATGCCGTTGCTCGTCTCTGGAGCCGCAGACAGATTCGGCTTCACGGATCGCGAAGTCGCTCTCGCGTGTGCGTCTCACAACGGGGAACCGATTCACACCGAACTCGCAGCATCGATGTTGCGCAAGATCGGTCTCGGCCCTGAGGCGCTCCGTGCGGCGAGCACGAGCCGTACGGTGTGGAAGCTGCGCGCGAACTTCAGCAACGTGGCGAACAGCCAAACCCGTTGCATAACAACTGCTCCGGCAAGCATGCGGGCATGCTGTCGGTGGCGCTTCATCTTGGTGCTCCAATCGAGAACTACGAGAGTCCGGAAAATCCGGTACAGAAAGCGATCGCCGATACGATGGCGCAGTTTTCAGGCGTGGCTGTAACGGATATGGCTATTGGTATCGATGGTTGTGCAGCGCCGATCTTCGGAATCACCGTCAAGGCGATGGCGTTAGCGTATGCGAGATTAGTTTCGCCGCCTGAAGACTTCGACAGAATCACGCGTAGCGCTTGTGAACGAATCGTTCGCGTTATGGGCGCTTATCCCGAGTTAATTGGAGGAACATCGGATCGCCTCGACACCGAAGTCATGCGTGCCGCGCCGCGGCGTGTGGTTTCAAAGGTCGGGGCTGAAGGCGTCTACACTGCCGGTATTCTTCCGTGTGAAGAGTGGCCGAACGGTCTTGGACTTGCGCTGAAGATCGAAGATGGTGACGACAAACGCGCGCGTCCGACGGTCGTGATCGAGTCGTTGCGACAATTGGGAGTATTGCGAGATGAGTCGCTTGAGGCGGTTGCGAAGTACGCCTTCTTTCCAGTACGCAATCGACGCGGAGATCTTACAGGCGAGATTACAGCCTCGTTCGCGTTGAAGACCCCTTCCGGGGAAGTTTTATCAGTATGACAGGGGAAGACGATCTCAATCTGCCGCCACTGCAACGCGACGCATTCGGGCAAGTCGATGTTGATTCTGTTCCGGACGTGATCGAGTGGTTTCTGAATTACGATCAGCGTGTGGCGATCGTCCGGCATCCGTCCGTTGAAGAAGTTTTTCAGTGGAAGCAGCAGCACACGCAAGCGCAGGGCGAAGAGATCTTTCAGTTCAAACGCGCTGAAGATCGACTGGCAATCGGAATCATCCAGGCTCTGGCTGACAATTCGACTGAACGCAGTTTGCACGAGTGGATTGGACAACTGCTCGGTGCGCTCGATGTTGCTTCGAAGGCTAACGAGTCAACCGCTGAGGCCTACAAACTCGATTTACGCAGTGGCGGTTCGATCATCGAGCAAGCCGAAAAAATTCCATTTCAACGCGGCCGCACCGAGTTCCTGCTCAACTGCTGGATCGAAACCCTGTGCACCGCCGAAGCACGTGTCCTCGGCTGGCTCTACAAAGAATTCTACGGTCGCCCTTACGCGCCCTAATCTGTGTAATCTGTGGTTAAAAACGTGAGGTTACATGACTCCTGAAGTACGCGCGCTGTTTCCAATCACTGAGCGCTCCAATTACCTCAATCACGCGGCGGTTTCGCCACTTCCGACCACAACGATACGCGCGGTTGAATCTCAATTGCGAGACGTTCACGAAAACGGCTCGGCGAACTTCCGCAATTGGCTGGCGACGAAAGAACAAGCGCGTGAGCTGCTGGCAAATCTACTGGGCGCGCGACCGGAGCAGGTCGCTTTTATGCGTAACACTTCGGACGCTCTCTCGAGCGTGGCAAATGGATTGACATGGCGTTCGGGCGACAACATCGTCACCTTCAGTCGCGAGTTTCCTTCAAACATCTATCCATGGCTGCGCATACGCGACGTCTTCGGTGTTGAAGTACGCATGTGCGAAGAGCGCGACGGTCGGGTTGATGTAGAACAGTTGGAAAGTATGATCGACGGAAACACGAGGATTGTGGCGGTCAGTCAGGTTCAGTTCGCGTCTGGCTTCCGCATCGATCTAGAACGACTCGGCCGCCTCGTGCGAGAACGCGACGCATTGTTCGTCGTCGATGTAATTCAGGCTCTCGGCGTGATTCCCACGAACGTCGAAGCCGAGTTCGTAGACGTTGCCGCCGGTGCCGGGCACAAGTGGCTAATGGCTCCAGAGGGTGTTGGTTACCTCTATCTTTCGGACCGTGCTCGCGAACGAATCCAACCCACATTGGTCGGATGGATCAGTGTTCCGAATCCTGACGACTACATGAACTTCGAACAGGGCTGGAACAAGGCAACACTCGCGTGGGAGACCGGCACTGGTCCAGCTTCACTGTTTTATGGGTTCCGAGCCAGCCTGGAGCTTCTCACAAGCCATGGCGTCCAAAGAATCGCGAATTACCTCGAAGAACTCACTGATTATCTGTGTGAAGGCCTCAAAGGGAAGCGATACGAGGTCGTGAGCTCTCGAACACCTGGAGAAAGGTCTCAGATCGTCTGTATTCGCCAGCCTCAAGGTTTGTCGGCGATGTCGCTGTATCACCAGCTCAACGCGAAGAATATCGTGACAGCGCCGCGCGGTGATCGCCTTCGGATCGCCCCGCATTTCTACAACATCGCCACTGAAGTCGACGAACTCATCAAGGCGCTTCCATAGACCGAGCGATAACCGTTCGGTGTACTGTAGGGGTTGTACGGAAGGTGTACAACTCTGTGAGACTTGTGTCCGCTTCCGCACAAACTCCTTAACTTCTCAACACAGGAATCCTCAGCAAAAGCGAAACTTTTGCCGTTCAATGAGTTCGTGTCGGAGTTGGCACAGTCATTGCCAAAGAGGGGAACAGAACAAGAAGGGTAGATAAGGGTAAATCGGGTCAGGCTCTAAAAACTGCGGTGAGTGGAGGCTTTGGGGGAGGCATCCTCTCGCGATTTTGAAGCAAGCGTTTGACTCTTTTGGGGGAACGGAGTGACGTTTGTGACGCAGTTAAAGAGCAATAATAGCGGAGCTGCTGATTGTCGTTCTGACGGGGCTTGGGGGAGCCTCCCAGGAAAAATCAGCAGCCCGCAATTTTTTTGCCCCGGTTTTTAGGACAGGATTTTATCCGTAGTAATCTGCGGCTAAAATCCTGTCTCTAATTTCGCTCTCTTAACAATCTAGCAGGATCAGTCTCAGGCGTGAGTTCGTCGAGATTCAATCGCAGCATTCCACCAGCATCCGAATACGCAGTCGCAGCTTTCTGTTGTGAACGTCTGTAACTAAACAACAGACCACCGATAAGTACGCCCATACCCAGACACGTGATGAGCGCGTACCCTGATGCTTTCAAGACCGTGACCAGGACGCCCAGAGTTGTATCGACGTAGCGTTTCTGTGCTTCCTTGAGGATGTTTGGATTCTCACCCAGCCACTGCACGACCTGCTCGTATTTAACTTGATCGATTAGTTGCTTGGCGGTCTGTTCATCGGACGCGTCGAAGACTAAAACAGAATAGTTACCGACACGACGATATGCGCTTGGCGCCGGCTGGCCTAGTTTCCAGAGTTCCTGGATGCGAGCAATGAAACGCTTATCGTTTTCTGTTGCGAGTTGCGGTGTATTGAATTCGACAATTACGACTTTGGCTGGGCCGTACGTGGCCAAGGCCACGTCGGCATTGCCTCCCGATTGGACGGCATCGAATACGGCATGTTGAAACGGCAGCCGCTGTAGATTGGCAAAACTGTTGAGATAGACGGCGTTCTTTTGCGCCTGTTCCGGGTTTGGCAGGTGCTTGATCAGTGGTGGAATATCACCTTCGCCCTTATCGAGCGACTCAGCCCAGGCGTGGGCCAATTCATTAAGATCTGCAGGCCGTCCGGTCAAGTTTTTTACCGAGACAAAACTGGTCCCTTTTACGAACGCGATCTCTTGATCGGTCACAAAACCGGCAGTGCCGATCCCGTTAACAATTTCCACATTTGAGTTCGAGGCGCGTGCCCGGGCTGCGACGAGGCTAAGTAACTCGTAGGCCTGTGTCTCCTGCTGAAAACGATAAACTTCGATGGACGCCTTGGCGCCGTTGCTGCCCGTGTAGTCCAACCGGTTTGTTTCTACGGGAACCGCACCGCTGTCGATGGTCACAGTTGGAGAAGCCGTTTTAGAGCTTAACCTGAACTTACCAACTGTGGAGGGTACCGATGCACCGGTTTTTGGGTCTCCAAAGACCGAACCAGCAAACATCAACAAAATTCCCAATAAAATAACTACTCTCGATAAACGCAATTCAACAACTCCTCGTGCGGTCGAGTTCAAAGTTGATTTAGAAACCGCCCAGGCTTTGATGTTCCCAGCGGCGTTTCGGCAGCACGGTTTAAGTTTAATGCCAGCGTCGTAATTCACGCAAAAGAAGGTCGGCGTAATGGCGTGGGCTGCTGATATTGTGCATCACGATCGAGCCGCCAATCTCGCTGGCATTGTCGATGATGATGTCGCCAAATCCCATCAGTCGTTGCGGGATGCTGGCCGAGACAGTCACGTCCTGGACCTTGCTCAAAGGAATGTTTTTCGTGGTGCGGGCTATCAGTCCGGTGTCGATCTGGAGTTTCGAGTCGGTAACCGTGTAGCGAACCATGTTTCGCCGGATGTGGTAGTAAGCCGGGATCAGCAGTAGGGCGAGCGCGAGCGGAATTGAGATCGAGGCGGGCACCCCGATCGACGCCAGCAGGAAGACGAGCGCGATTCCACTGATAACGGCGAGCGCGTAACCGGCCTTGATGAAGATCATCGTGGGACGGACAGTGAACACAGTGTGCTCGAGATCCTGATCGCCGCCGTATTCAAGCGCACGAGATTGCAAACGAGCGATTCTCGTTGCTTCAGGATCCGAAGCGGGAGCGCCGCAATTCGAACAGAAGCGGACGCTCGGGGGGACATATGCTCCGCAGGAACACGTCATCGATTTTAGTCCTCGCTCAAACACTATAACAATAAACGCAGATGAACGCAGATCAGTTCTGCGTTCATCCGCGTTCGTCTGTGGCTAAATTTTACTGGCTTACGAGCTGTAAGCGGCCGTCCGGCAGCCTGGTCATGAAGACGCTGCGTTCGTAGACGTTCAGGGGGGTCGGATCTTTCTGTTGGGCTAGTTGGGGACGGTTCAGAGTGCTGGCATTCGCAAGAGCATTGGGATCGCGAATCATGCTGTAGCGACTTCCGATGCGCCGAACGTACTCGCGTGTTTCGCTGTAAGGTGGAACCTGGTAGCCATACTTCATCACAGCGCCTTCGCCGGCGTTGTAACCGGCCAGAGCCAGTCGCACATCGCCCGAAAACAGATCGAGCAGGAATCGCATGTAGCGGGCGCCGCCTTCGATATTTTGTTTCGGATCCCAGATGTTGGTCACGCCGAAGCGACTCGCCGTGCCGGGCATTAACTGCATTAGACCGCGCGCGCCTTTGTAAGACAGAGCGCGAGGTTTGAAGCTCGATTCCTGATGCATGATGGAGTAGAGCAGCAGCGGGTCAACCGAATTGCGCTTGCCGGATTCGACGATGAAGTTGTCGACGTCGGTGTTACCAGTCGTGAAATTGCCGAGCGCGGGATTAATCGGCTGGTTTGTGAGATGGATCAGTGCGCCGGGCGCAGGTGAATAGGTGTAATTGCGCAGCTTTGTAAATTTTTTGGGTTGGGGGGCGGGTTTGGGCTCGACTTTTGGCGTCTGAACCTGGATGGCGTTCGGGAAGTCGAAGTTATCGATCTGGTAGCTGGAGGGTGTCTGCGCCACGGCATTGGGAGCCACGACGGCAAATAGGGCCAGGATTAGTAATGATTTTCGCATTATTCGTCGATTTACCGCTGAGTTTCGGGGCGAGAGTGAGAGGGCTCGTCGTTCAAGCCGGAAGGAATCCTAGCATAGAGGTTGAACAATTGCCAACAATGTTAAGCTAGCCCTATTGACAGCAGTTGTATGATAGCGCCGTTTTCGGAAGGAAAACCTCACACTCAACCATTAACCGCGCGCTTCTGCGCGCCTCACAAAGGAAGAAACGAATGAAGAATATTCTCACGCTCACACTGCTACTGCTCTGTGTCCTCAGCACTGGAGCAATGGCCCAGGACTCAACCTCAACCTCAACGAAGTCAGCAACGAAGCAGGGCGTCAAACGAGGCCCGGTCTTTCGTGCTAACAAGGACCAGATCAACCAGGCACAGGCCATTCTCAAACAGCGTGGTTTCTACGCCGGCGAACAGATAGGCAAGCTTGATGATGCAACGCGGGATGGACTGCGGAAGTATCAACAGGCGGAAGGACTCAAGGTGACCGGCACTCTCAACAAGATCACACTTGAGAAGATGAACATCACGCTAACTGAAAAACAAAAGACCATGTAGTTCCGTGACAGGATTTACACGGATAATCTTGTAAATCCTGTCAACTAACCCAATAACTTCTCCACGACCTCATAGCTCTTTTGTAGCGCCGACGACAGGTTCTCCGGTTGATTGCCTCCGCCTTCAGCCATGTCAGCCTTGCCGCCGCCGCGCCCGCCAATGATCGGCGCGAGCTCTTTGATCACCTGACCTGCGGGGACTTTTCCCGTCAGGTCCGCAGATGTGCGAACTATGAGCGAAACTTTCCCATCACTGCTTCGTCCAAGCACAACTACACCGGATTTGATTCGTGCGAGCAGCGTGTCTGACAGTTGTCGCATTGCCGCCGCGTCGAGACCACTCGCTTCACGAGCCAACACCTTAATGCCCGCCACTTCCCGTGACTCATCACCATTTGTCGAAGAACTCGTTGCGCCACTAGCGATCTTCAAGCGCAAGTCGTCAGCTTCACGTCGCGCTTTCTTCAACTCTTCCTGCAAGCGCGTAACGGTGCCACTCAGATCACTGCGCGAAGTTCTCAATCCAATGCTGAGTCCATCGACCAAAACTTCCGCCTCACGGAATCGCTCGTACGCATCCATTCCCGTGATGGCCCGAATGCGTCGCACTCCCGAAGCGATCGACTCGTCGCTCGTGATCTTAAACAGACCAATGTCTCCGGTAGCGCGCACGTGCGTGCCGCCGCAGAGTTCTTTCGAGAAGATACCTTCCAGACCTTTGATAGAAAGCACCCGCACTTTTTCGCCGTACTTCTCACCGAAGAGGGCCATCGCGCCCGAACGCATCGCTTCTTCAATCGCCATCTCGTCAGTTTGCACCGGCTCATTGCGCAGAATGTACGAGTTGACCAGACGTTCGATCTCTTCTTTCTCCGCGGCAGTCAGCGGTTGGTAGTGCGTAAAGTCGAAACGCAGGTACGAAGGCGCCACAACCGAACCTGCCTGCTTCACGTGTGTGCCCAAGACTTCACGCAGTGCGGCGTGCATTAAGTGAGTCGCGGTGTGATTACGCCGCGTTGCATCTCTCTTCTCGACGTTGACTTGTGCCGAGACGATATCGCCGCTCTTAAAAGTGCCTTTGTCGACTCTTATCTTGTGTACGATCAAACCCTGCGCCGGCGAATAAGTATCGAGCACAACGGCCAACTCGCTAGTTGGGCCAACGATCCCGCCGGCGTCTCCGACCTGGCCGCCACTTTCCGCATAAAACGGCGTGCGATCGAGCACGATCTCGCCCTCTTCACCCTCATTCAACGACTCGACTTCATCACCTTTTATAACCGCGACAACCTTTGCGTCATCAACGCGTGTCGTTTCATAACCTTTGAATATCGACTTCGCTACACGTGCGGCGACATTCGCGTAGACCGGATTGGCTTTGCTTTTTGCCTCGCCTTTCTCGGTGGCTGCTGTTTGCTGGAGCTCCTGTAACGCAGCGTCGAACGACTGATTAAAGTCCTCCTCGTCGATTGCAAAACCACGCTCTTCGAGGCCAACACGAATCAGGTCACGAGGCGTTCCGAACGTGTCGTAGAGTCGCGCCAGAGTCTTGTACTCGGGCATAGCTCCCTTCGAGGCCGTGAACACTTCGTCGAGCTTGTTCAACCCAACTGTCAACGTCGAACGGAAACGTTCTTCTTCGAGCCCAACCATCTTCTCAATGAAGTCGCGTTGTGTTTCCAATTCGGGATACGCGTCCTTCATCAGGTCGACCACGAAGTTTGCGACGTCTTTGAAAAACGCTCCTTCAAAGCGAAGCGTGTGATGACCCTGGTAGATCGCTCGCCTCATGATCTTTCGCAGAACGTAATTGCGGCCTTCATTACCGGGCAAAATTCCATCTGCAATCGCAAAAGCCGCGGCGCGCGCGTGGTCTGCGATCACACGCATCGCGAATCCTTCCTGAGTTTCCGGTTCGTAGTTGCGATCGGCGAGCTTTGCGGTGAAGTTGATGATGGGGCGGATCAGATCCGTGTCGTAGTTTGACTTCACACCCTGCAACACGACAGCGAGACGCTCGAGACCTGCGCCCGTATCGACCGACGGTGCGGGCAACGATTCGAGCTTGTACTTACCCGGTTCAACTTCACTGCGATCAAACTGCATGAAGACCAGGTTCCAGATCTCCATGATTGTGTCGCCTGGTCCATTGACGTTCTCGGCCGAATTCTCCGGATCGTCCGGACTCTCACCCATGTAGTAATGAATCTCGCTACATGGTCCACATGGGCCAGTCTCACCCATCTGCCAGAAGTTGTCTTTGCGACCGAAGCGCAGGATGCGTTCGCGGGGCGCACCAACCTGCTCCCAAAATCTCTCGGCATCCTCGTCAGCAGGAACCTCCGCGTCGCCTTCGTAAACCGTGAACCACAACCTCGCGGGATCGAGTTTCAGTACGTCGACCAGCAGTTCCCAGGCATACTTGACTGCGTCTTCCTTAAAATAATTGCCGAACGAAAAATTCCCGAGCATCTCGAAAAACGTGTGATGCCGAGCCGTCTTCCCCACTTCGTCGAGATCGTTGTGCTTACCACCGGCGCGGACGCACTTCTGCGACGACGTCGCGCGCACGTACTCGCGCTTCTCAAGCCCCAAAAACGTGTCTTTGAACTGATTCATGCCCGCGTTCGTGAACAACAACGTCGGATCGTTGGCGGGCAGGAGCGGAGACGAACGCACACGAGCGTGTCCGTGCTCCTCAAAATACCTCAAAAAAGCTTCGCGAATTTCGTTACCAGTCATCATCGATTCGAGTGTAGCAAATCAGTCTTCATCCGCGTAATCCGTGGCTAAAGACCGAATCTTGTCACTAACCAGCTCAAACGCGAATCCCTGTCGCAACAGATGGTCAAACAGACTTTTCGCCTCCGCCCGGTTCTTAGGTTTCCCACGAATACGGAGACGTTTCTCGATGGCTCTATCGATCAACTCCTCTTCTGAAGTTTCGGCATAAACCATCTCGAGGGCTTCATTGGCAACACTACTGTCAACCTTTTTGAACTTGAGGTCGCGTTCAAGCCGCCTGCGCCCGACTGGTTTTTGTTTCACCTTGTACGAGGCATAGCTGAAAGCAAACCGTTCGTCGTTGAGGTAGCCATACTCACGCAACCGCGAGATGACCGTTTCCACCGTTGCTTCATCAGTGTTTTTCGCGCGCAACAATCGTTCACGCAGTTCCGCGACAGAGCGAGGCTTAGCGGCAAGTAATTTTATGGCGCGCTCAAATGTTTTACGTCGCAAATCAGTCACGATTAGTTAACACAGATTAACGCGGATGGGTCGCTGATCTAAAATGCTGCACATGGATGGCGTGCTGGTAATTGACAAACCTGCGGGACTTACTTCTCACGACGTGGTCGCCCGCGCTCGTCGCATCCTTGGCGAGCGTCGTATTGGACACACGGGCACTCTCGATCCGTTTGCCACCGGCGTTCTCGTCATCCTGCTTGGAAGAGCCACGCGGCTCGGACAGTTCTTAAGTGGGGTTGATAAGGAATACGAAGCAATTATTCGTCTCGGATACTCAACTGACACCGGCGATCTCACCGGCACTCCGATTCCTGGACCACCCGCGAAGCCGGACGCCTGGACTGAACAGAAGATCGAAGCAGCACTGCAGAGTCTTCGCGGTGAGATAGACCAGGTGCCGCCCATGTATTCAGCCAAGAAAATTGAAGGCAAGAAACTCTACGAGCTGGCACGCCGTGGTGAGAGTGTCGAACGACAACCGATACACGTCTGCATATATGAGTTCGCCGCCATCCAGCCTGGAGGTCAACTCATCAAAGACAACCTCGACGGCACTTTCGATTTCCACACGCGTGTCTCGTGTTCCTCCGGCACTTATGTACGAACCTTGGCGGAAGATTTCGGCAAGCGTTTGTACGTTGGCGCTCACTTGGCGGAGCTGAGACGCACGCGTGTCGGCGACTTTTCAATCGATCAAGCGATCACGCTCGATGAGTTAAAGATCCATTTTGGCGAAGAGTCGATCGGAGAGGTCCTTGTGCCTCCGGGAGCGGCGCTCTCGCAACTGCCTTTCGTGCATCTAACCCCCGAAGACGTAAGTCGAGCCAATCACGGAAGAGAGGTGAAGGTGGCTGAACCTAACTGGAGTGACGGAGAGAACGTGAGAATGTGCGACGGCGACAATGCACTGGTCGCCGTTGGTCGCTACGACGCCAACACAAACAGCTTGCATCCGCGTGTCGTGCTTGCCGAATAAAAACGCGTGGGTGCAAAAATAGCATTGACTTGAGTCCAGATTCCCTGTGCTATACTTGCGCCCAAGGAAGCGCGCGTGCGAGTCGCTTCCCGTTCCCACCGGACTTCCGTTGAACTTGATCATTGAGAACTGATGCCTCGAGGACGTAGCTCACGCTTACGCGCGCGTGAGGCGTATCACGAAGCACATATAAAAACGAGCCACAGTTCCCCGACGATGTGGCAGTGTATAAAAGCGTGGCCTCTCCCCACACGCTGTCCAATGCGCGAAAGCCGAAGAGGTTTCAAAGGCTATGCAAGAGCAGGATGGCAAGAAACAATTCAATATCAGCGAACGTTTGGAAGATCTGCGCCGTGAACACGAGGCGCTGCGTTGGGAAGGAACATTTCGAGACTACTTCGAATTAGTCGCTCAGAACCCACGCATTGCCCAGCTTTCACACGCTCGCATCAATGACATGGTTCATGCCGCAGGAATCGAGCGGCTGAACGAAGGCACCCAGCACGAAATTCTCTCCTACAATTTCTTTGCCAACGAATTGTTCGGCATCGAAGAGCCAATAGCCAGAATTGTCGAATACTTCAAATCGGCCGCACAGCGTCTCGAAGTGCGCAAGCGGATTCTCTTGCTCATGGGACCCGTGGGTGGAGGTAAGTCGACAATCGTCAACATGCTTAAACGTGGGCTCGAGGATTGGACCAGGACGGCTGAGGCCGGCGCCGTTTACGCCATCAAAGACTGCCCGATGCACGAGGAGCCGCTGCATCTCATACCGCATCAGTTGCGGTCTGAAGTCGAGAAACATTACGGCATTTATATAGAAGGCGATCTTTGCCCGCAGTGTCGCTATGCGCTGGAACACACGTATGGTGGCCGTCACGAGGACGTGAAAATTCATCGTGTTGCTTTCTCTGAAAAGGAACGCGTCGGCATCGGCACCTTCTCCCCCAGCGATCCGAAGTCGCAGGACATTACGGAGCTAACGGGTTCAATCGATCTCTCAACGATCGGCGAAGTCGGGGTTGAATCAGACCCGCGTGCTTATCGTTTTGACGGCGAGCTAAACATTGCCAATCGCGGCTTGATGGAATTTGTGGAAATGTTGAAGGTTGATGAGAAGTTTCTCTACAGCCTCCTTACACTCTCGCAGGAACAGAGCATCAAGACCGGGCGCTTTGCGATGATTTATGCGGACGAAGTCATCCTCTCGCACACAAACGAGAACGAATACATCGCGTTCGCCGGTAATCGCAAATCGGAAGCGTTGCAGGATCGCATCATCCTTGTGAAGGTGCCTTACAACCTGCGCGTCTCGCAGGAAGAGCGCATTTACGACAAGCTATTGCACCAGTCAGAGGCCCTGCGCAATGTCCATCTCGCCCCAAATACTTTGAGAGTGGCGGCGATGTTTGCGGTGATGACTCGGCTTGAAGAACCGAAGCGTCAGAACGTCGATATCGTGAAGAAGATGAAGCTTTACGATGGCGAGGACGTCGAGGGTTACAAGTCGAAAGACGTGCGCGAGCTGAAGGAAGAGACCGTTCGCGAAGGCATGGACGGCATCTCGCCTCGTTATATTATCAATCGTCTCTCAAGCGCGCTCGTGCGCGATGGCGTCACCTGTATCAATCCAATCGATGCGCTGCGAGCCATCAAAGACGGATTTGAACAGCACACAGGCATCAGCAGTGAACAGCGTGAAAGATATTTGAATCACATTTCGCAGGCGCGCAAGGAGTACGACGAGCTCGCGAAGATCGAAGTGCAAAGAGCGTTTGTCTACTCGTTTGAAGAGATGGCGCGCACGATGTGTAACAACTATCTCGACAACGTTGAAGCCTTCTGTAACAAGGAGCGCATCAAGGATCCAATCACTGAAGAAGAGATGGAGCCTGACGAACAGTTAATGCGTTCGATCGAGGAACAGATCGGGATCTCAGAAAACGCGAAGAATACTTTCCGGCAGGAGATTCTGATCCGCATTTCGTCCTATGCTCGCAAGGGCAAGCCGTTTGAGTACAACTCACACGAGCGTCTGAAAGAAGCGATTGAGAAGAAGATCTTCGCTGACTTGAAAGACGTAGTGAAGATTACGACGTCGGCGAAGACGCCCGATCCGGATCAGTTGCGAAGGATTAATGAGGTTGTAGATAGACTGGTCAAAGAGCACAATTACTGCCCGGTTTGTGCGAACGAACTATTGACCTACGTCGGGACGCTATTGTCACGATAATTTGGCCACAGATCTACACGGATGGATGACGGATTTTAATCCGGATTTTATCCGTGTTTATCTGTGGCTTAAGTATGAAGAAACGATACTGGATCGCAGGAGCTGCTACGCTCGCCATCGCTGGCAAGCTTTTGCTTCGACCACGTGATGCCGACTGGAACAAGTGTCGCGACGTCGTTTTTCATTCGGAACATTCGTGCTTCATCGATGTCGACGGAGTTCGCGTTCATTACCAGGAGGCTGGCGATCGAAACGCACCCGCGATGGTGTTGATTCACGGATTTGCGTCGTCGACCCTCGTGTGGAGCAAGGTGTTCCTTGCGCTCGCGAAAGCCGGCTACCGTGTTATCGCCCTCGACATGTTGGGGTACGGCTACTCCGCCAAGCCACGCAACGGCGAGTACACGATCGAGGGCCAGGCAAAGCTATTAAAGCGATTGCTCGACGCTCTCCACATACCGCGAGCGATTATTGTCGGCAGCTCGTATGGTGGCGCAGTCGCCGCAACGTGTGCACTCGATTATCCGGATCGAGTTGAGAAGCTGATCCTGGTTGGAACAGTCAACAACAACCGGCCGCTTGCGTTCATGCTGATGCGCTTGTTTGGTTCGCCTGTGTTCGGTGATTTTGTTTCACCGCTTCTGATTGGTTCACGTCGCTTGCTGCGACGGCGCATGAAGCAAGTTTACGATCAACACGCGTGGGTGCTGGACGAAAGAAGAGTGGATGCGCGGCATTTACCCTTACGTGCGGCGAGCACGCACCGCGCGATCGTTCGTACCGTGCGCAGTTGGGATGCTGAACGCATCTCGAGAGACGCGCATCTAATCAGTCAGCCCACTCTCCTGGTTTGGGGTGAAAACGATCGCGAAATCCCGCTTGCGGATGGAGAACGATTGCACGCGGAGATTGCCGGATCCCGGTTGATTGTATTTTTGAATTGCGGCCACCTCCCACACGAAGAATATCCGTGGGAGTTCACGAATGTGGTGATCGATTTCTGTAAAGCGAAATCGGCGTAACCTGTGGACGGTGTTTTATGTCTATTCAACGCAATGACTGGTCGCTGCAACGCAAAGGCATTATCGATCAGGAACGCCACAAAGATCGTGTAAAGGAAGCGATTCGCAAAAACCTCGGCTCGATCGTTTCCAACGAAGCCATCATCCTTTCCGACGGCAAACGCACTGTCAAAGTCCCAATCAAAGCGCTGGACGAGTATAAGTTTCGTTTCAACTATCAGAAGGCCAAACACGTGGGCCAGGGCGATGGGAAGACTCGCGTCGGCGACGTCATTGGACGCGAAACACGCCCAGGCAGCGGTCAGGGGTCAGGACAAGCAGGACAGGACGCCGGCGCGGACTATTACGAAGCCGAGGTAAATATCGACGAGCTCGCCGCTCTGATCTTCGAGGATCTGCAACTTCCTTACCTTCAGGAAAAAGCGAAGAAAGCCGTGCAGTCGCGTAAGACTCAGTTCAACGAGATCCGGCGCACGGGGGTGATCGCAAATCTCGACAAGCGCCGGATGATTCTCGAAAACATTCGTCGCAACGCCCGCGAAGGCAACGCACGTTTTGGCGACATCAAGAAAGAAGATCTGCGCTTCAAGACGTGGGAAGAGGTGATGCGTTACGAGTCGAACGCGGTCGTGATTGCGATGATCGACGTTTCAGGCTCGATGGGTGAGTTTAAGAAGTACATCGCGCGCAGTTTTTATTTCTGGATGGTGCGGTTCCTGCGAACGAAGTATGACAATGTCGATATTGTTTTCATCTCGCATCACACGGAAGCCAAAGAGGTAAGTGAGGAACAGTTCTTCACGCAGGGAGAGTCGGGCGGCACGGTTGTTTCATCCGCGTACCAACTGGCGCTCGACGTGATCAAGCAACGCTATCGCCCGTCGGATTGGAATATCTATCCATTTCATTTTTCGGATGGCGATAATTACTACTCCGATAACGAAGAGGCCGTCCGGCTCGCCGACGAATTGATTGCAACGTGCAATTTGTTTGGCTACGGCGAGATTGGTGAGGAAGGTTCGTCGAGTTACAGGCGATCTTCGGGCGCGTTACTTTCGATCTTCAGCGACCGGCTGCAAAACAAAGATCGTTTTGTCGGCGTGCGGATCGACGACAAAGAAGACGTGTATCCGGCACTGAAGCAGTTCTTTGGAAAAAGAGGAGTGGAGACGCCGGCGTTGAGAACTTAGAGCTTCGTACTTTCTGCTTGGTTCGTGATCCAACAAAGCACAAAGTACCAAGCTCTCTAAGTACAAAATATATGGAAGACAAGGAGATCAAAGAACTTGAAAAAGCAGTCGAGCAAATCTGGGAGGTTGCTCGAGGATTTGGTCTCGATCCATATCCCACCAACTTCGAGATCGTGCCGGCGACCGTGATGTACGAAGTCGGTTCGTACGCACTTCCAGGCCGTTACTCACACTGGACCTTCGGCAAAACTTACCATCGCATGAAAACGATGTACGACTTCGGTCTCTCGAAGATCTATGAAGTCGTCATCAACACGAACCCGTCTTACGGCTTTTTGCTCGAAACAAATAGTCCGATTCAGAACAAGCTGGTGATTGCGCACGTGCTCGGTCACGTCGATTTTTTCAAGAACAACACCTACTTCTCGAAAACGAATCGCCGCATGGTCGAAAGTGTCTCCACTCACTCGCAGAGAATTATGGACTACGAGTTCAAGCATGGCCGGAAAACGGTTGAGCGATTTCTCGACGCCGTGCTTGCAATCGAGGAGCACATCGATCCGTATTTCTTCATCAAACGGGAGATTTCAGTCGCCGAGGAAAAACGACGCTCCGAACAGGGGCCGAAAGAGGGCCCTTACGACGATCTCTGGTTGCTCGACAAAGCTGCCCGCGAGGCACGGCGACCGCCTGGTGACGAGGAGAAGCCACGCGAACAATTGCCTGAAAAGGATCTGCTCTACTACATCATGAAAAACTCGCCGTCACTCTCAGTCTGGCAACGAGACGTGATTGCGATGGTCCATGAAGAGATGGAGTATTTCGTGCCGCAGATGCAGACCAAGATCATGAACGAGGGCTGGGCTAGTATCTGGCACGCACGCATTATGCGCGAACTGGATCTCAGCGACAACGAACACATCGAGTTTGCCAATCTTCATTCGGGCGTGGTGTCGCCGCAGAAGGGACAGTTAAATCCTTACTACCTTGGTTACAAGATCTATGAGGATATCGAGCGGCGTTGGAACGAGCCGTCGCAGGAAGACCGTGAGAAGTTTGGCCGCGTAGGTAACGAAGGGCGCGAGAAGATCTTCGAAGTGCGTGAGCTCGACAACGACGTCTCGTTTTTGCGCAACTATCTGACCGAGGAGTTATGTGAAGAGCTGGATCTGTTTGTGTTCGAGCTCATCGAGGAAGAGGAGTGGACCATCACGGAGAAGCGCTGGGAGAAAGTGCGCGATCAGCTCGTTTCAAACATGACCAATTTCGGCTTCCCGTATTTGCAGGTTGAGGATGGCGATTACAACGGCAATCGCGAGCTCTACATGAAACATCGCTACGAAGGCACCGAACTCGAAATGCGTTATGCGCGGAAAGCGCTCGAACACGTGCACGCGTTGTGGGGCCGGCCCGTTCACTTAGAGACGGTTATGGACGACGAATCAACCGTCCTGCATTTCAATGGTGACGAACACGGAGAGGATTGATCTACATATTCAGCGCCTTACCGACCGAAGGATCTCGTCTCACCCGCCAAATCTTCGAATCCAGGTAATAGTGAATAAACGCGTAACCCCACAGGAATGAAATCCCCAGTTGAATCGCGAGCGTCGAGTTCTGCAAACCGTAATAACCGAGTAGCTGCCGCGGTCCCTGATAGATAATCCCAAACAAGATCCCGAATGCGATGTAAAGGAGTACCCGGCGACTAATGAGTTCAGCAGCGCCATACTTCTCACGAGCGTTCGTGTATTTCTGATTGTGAAACCAGATGAGCCGGTGATACTGGAAGTTGTGATAGATCGTCAGTATCGCAACAATCGCGATTGGCTTATGCGGCATCGGAGTAAGCAACACGATCCAGTGCATCGGGATCGCCGCCGCCAGCACGAGATACTTCGGAACGTTCAATGGCTCGCCGGTGATCGCACGCTGGATCTGTCGGCCCAGCCACCCGACAAAGAGCAGAATCGTTCCCGCGAGCAGCAGTTTTGAGAAACCATTCACGCCCCCACGCAACAACGCAGGCACGCGTACCATCGCCTCAGGGTCTCTCGCGATAAACTCCACAAACGGATAGTTGAAAGCGAAGAGCAGCAACAAGCGATCGAGCGCGTTGTCGATTCGTGCCAGGTCGCTATTCTTCTTTTTATAGAGCACCATGAAGCCGTAGTGCTGCTTGACAAGGTGATAGTAGGCCCACAGCGCTGCCACAAAGAAGAACACAAATCCCGCCCCGGCAAGCACCATCGCTGGTCCAATCGCGAAGAACAGCAGCGATCCCCAAAGCAAACGCGCGCGATTTTTTCTCTCAGCGCGATCGAAATAGGTGCGTGAGAAAGTGCCGAAGACGTGTGGCGCGTCAATCAGTATGGCCCAGGCCGCAACCATCGGAACGAGTGGAACGAGGCCGCTCACGTAGAGAATCAGCAGCACGTAACTCGACACGACTGAACCGATAAACCAGATCGCGTCGTCGCGCCCGCTAATGATCCAGCGCAATGAGATCGCGCTTGCTATCGGTTTGGTGATGATTTCAGCAGTGGCTGCCATAGAGACTTTTGTTTCGGGCTGCCGGCATTTTATCATCGGCCGATGAACAAACAACTATTCCAGGCACATCCATGGCACGGCGTGACACCAGGGCCGAGAACGCCAGAGCTTGTCAACGCTTACGTCGAGATCGTTCCCACCGACGCAGTGAAATATGAACTCGATAAGTGGTCGGGTCACTTGCGTGTCGATCGGCCACAGCGCTTCTCTTCGATGTCGCCGACGCTTTACGGTTTCATCCCGCAAACGTACTGCGGACGTGAGGTAGCCGAACTGTGCGCGATCCGCACCGGCCGGCAAGGAATTGAAGGTGACAAAGATCCAATGGACATCTGTGTTTTATCGGAAAAGTCGTTTACACACGGCAGCTTCTTCTTGCACGCGCGTCCGATTGGCGGGCTACGCATGATTGACGGAAATGAGGCTGACGACAAGATCGTGGCTGTATTGGAGTCGGATCTTGCCTACGGCAAAATCGTCGAGATCCGTGACGTGGCGCAGGGACTAATCGATCGGTTGAAGCATTACTTTCTGAGTTACAAACAGCTTCCGAGTGATAAAGACAAGAAGGTTGAGATCGTGGATGTTTACGATCGCGCGGAAGCGCAGGATGTGATTACGCGTAGCTTGCGTGATTACGAGGAAGAGTTCGCCGCGGATTCACGCGGATGAACGCGGATTTGTGGCTTATCTGCTGATCTGCTCAGAAATGTTACAGCGGGGGCATACGAGCCCCCGCCAGTGTTGTTCATCGACCCAACGCGCTAGTGCAGGGCCCTGTGGCCTTTGTGCACCGTGTTGTTGTTGATGTCCGTGATGTTTACGCTCTGCGGCCTCTGCGCTGCAGTGTTTACAGAGCCAGCCATAACCCAAATTGAAAAAGTGGGTCGTCTGGTGCATAGGCCTGAGTTACATAAACGTCAGCGCCGCGAGTCAGGTGACTCCATCAGCCGCACCGGGACAGACATGCGCCTGCCGTCGCGCCAGATTTGAACCTGAACCGTGTCGCCAATCTGATGTTTATCGAGCACCCGGAACAGATCGTCGGAATTCCCCACCTTGTCGTTATCAATGCCGACAATGATATCGCCCAGCTCAACCTCGCCCGTCTGCGTTTGCTGAACACCGCGCAAACCCGCTGCAGCCGCGCCGCCGCCACGCGCGACCTGGTAAATCAGAACACCGTCTTCAACCGGCAAGTCAATCTGATTTCGCAGCGACGAAATGTCACGTGTGCTGATTCCAAGCTTCGGACGACGTACACGACCGTTCTGCAGTATCTGTGGCACAACTCGTTTTGCAATACTCACCGGCACTGCAAAACCAACACCCGCAGAACTTCCGGACGGCGAAAGAATCTGAGAATTAATACCAATCATGCGCCCGTGCGAGTCAAGCAGTGGTCCACCTGAATTACCCGGATTGATTGATGCATCTGTTTGAATTGCGCCTTCGATCAACCTGTTGTTACGGGCACGAATCGGTCGCTGCAATCCACTGATGACGCCGGTTGTCAGTGTTCGATCCAAACCAAACGGATTACCAATCGCGAGCACCTTTTGGCCCACGACGAGCTTGTCTGAATCACCAAGCGGCAAGACGGTGAGTGCACCAGGCGGTTTCTCGGTCAGGCGTATCACGGCCAGATCAGTGTCCGGATCGCCGCCGACAACAACTGCCGGATAGTCTTTCTTTCCACCCATGCTGACAGAAAGTTTCTGGGCGCCTTCGATGACGTGATAATTCGTCAGAATGTTGCCTTGCTGGTCCAGGATCGACCCCGAACCCGAGCCTTCCTGCGGTTCGACAAAGCCAAAGAAGTCGCGTGCGTACGATGTGGAGTGGATGAAAACTACACCAGGACTTAAAGTACGATAAACCTCGATATTGTTCTGTTCGTCAGTTGAAGTTTTTGGATCGCTGATTCCAGCCGGCGCATTCTCCGTGAAGGCGGCCTCCGAAGGCTGAAAACGATTTGATAGGCGGTCAAAAATTACAACCCCACCTGCGGCAAACAATCCTGTAATAAGGGCAATTAAAAGAATCTGGCGGGCGGAAAGTCTATACATAAAGCTTCTTCCCTCTCTAAAGTTATGGATCTCAGCACAGTGCCAAGATCGAACATAGGATGCTCCCAAAACGGGTGCCGTTGCGGAGTGATTGTACCAACGCAGGACGGTCGAGGCGAGTTCCGTTTTCGACTAAACGAAGAGTGATAGAAAAGCGTGCGGCAGGTCTTCGATGTAACCCAGAACGATGATCGGTCCCTGCCAGCCGAGGGCAACGCAACCAGTCGCTGCGTGGATCAACATGAGAACCGCGTAGATACCGAGCACGGCACTGAGACCATGCCTGGCAAGGGGCAGATGAGCACAGCGGTAAAGAATGTAAGCGGCAAAGGTGCCGATGGCGATCTTCGCGCCGAAGAAGGTTAACTCGCCGTGTTCGAGAACGCGAGCCATCAACGCATTGCCTTCGGAAGCGACGTTTAAGCGAATCCATAGCAACGTAAGTTGAGCGTCGAGCCCATTCAGGACGAACAACAGACAGCTCTTGGAAAGTGTACCCACGGCGACCTCGATGCCAACGTTGTTAAACCTCGCCCTTTTACGACAGAACCCCGAAGCTTGTTAGCCGCGGGGTCCTGCGTCACGGGAGGAACGAGACTCGTTCTTATGCTTAGTAAAAAGATTGAATCACGAGTTGGTTCCAGGCCGCAAAGATGCACAAATAGAATTCCGCCACAAAGAGGCACAAAATGCACAAAAAGATTTCTGTTGAAAAGCTGTCGGTTAGTATTCACTTTATCCGGGAAATAAGTTCCGCAAATAGATCCTGAGAATGAAGACATCGATTAGCGAAGTCATTAGCGAAGCAGCGCGCGCGTTGGAGGACGCTGGTGTGCCTGAGGCGCGGCGCGAGGCGGGATCGTTGCTTTCTTTTATTCTCGGTAGGGATCGGACGTTTCTGATCCGTCGTGCTGAAGGTAGTGTCGACGAAAATTCGTTGGTTCGATTCCGTGAATTCGTTGAACGGCGTTCTACGGGTGAGCCGTTGCAGTACATCACCGGGGTTCAGGATTTCTATGGACGCGAGTTTCGAGTGACGCCTGATGTTTTGATTCCGCGGCCGGAAACCGAATTACTGGTGGAAGCGGCACTGCAGAAAGTGGGTGAGGCTGGAGCAGCGCCGTTTATTTGTGACGTGGGAACGGGATCCGGGTGTATTGCCGTAACGCTGCTGTGTGAAATCGCAAACGCTCGTGCGATGGCGATCGACAAATCCCCGGCTGCGCTCGAAATAGCAAAACTCAACGCCCAGAATCAGTCAGTTGCTGACCGGACGCTATTCGTCGTTTCCGATTGCTTCAACTCGCTTGATTCACGGGATTACGAGTTCGATCTAATAGTTTCCAATCCTCCTTACGTCGCCGAGGCGGCGCTCGAAGGGTTGCAACGCGAAGTCAGAGATCATGAACCACTCATCGCATTGTCTCCCGGTGGGGATGGTCTTAGCGTCATTCGTCGATTAATCGATGAAGGACCAGCCTTTATCAAACCAAACGGGCATATGCTCATGGAGATCGGATTTGACCAGGGAGAGGCTGTCGAAGGTTTAATCAATGCCAGTGCCGCTTGGTCACTGCGTGAAATCCGGCCTGATTTGCAGGGAATTCCGCGTATAGTGGTCCTGCAAAAGGCGTGAGCAAATTCGTGTCACAACCCTGACTCGTGTGGTGTTTATGCTTCAGAGCCGCGAAAAAGCGAAGAAACTAGACAACCCCAGACATTGTAAGGAGACCGAAGTCATGTACAGGTTCTTAGGCCGAAGTGTGTTGATTGCTGCGCTGGTGACCTCGACTGGAATCGCCGTCCTGTCGCAGAAAGATAAAAGTAAAGACAAAGATCGTTCGCTAACTTGTCGTGAAGATAGCTGGTACAACGATCGGCTGGTCGGCAATTGCGAAATTCGAGAGCAATCCCTCGCGTTGAGTGGCGGGACGATTGCAATCGACGGCAGGCAAAATGGAGGCGTTAACGTAAAAGGTTGGGATCAGAATCAGGTTTTGGTCCGAGCTCGGGTTCAGACTGGTGCGCCGACTGCGGGTGAAGCGGAAGCGCTTGGTCGACAGATCCGGATTGAAACCAGTGGCGCGAAGATTTTTGCGAGTGGTCCGGAAACTCGTAGAGACTATCACTGGAGCGTGAGCTACGAGGTGTTCGTTCCGCGTCGTGCTGACCTTTCAATCGAAACTCAGAATGGTGGCATTGCGATCGCCGACGTCAATGGCCGGATCGACTTCACAGCATTGAACGGTGGCGTGGTACTTAGGCGGATCGGTGGAGCCGTGCGCGGGTCGACGACGAATGGCGGCCTGGTGATTGAGCTGACCGGAGATCGTTGGGAAGGCGAAAGTCTCGACGTCAGCACGACCAACGGCGGTGTGATCATGTCAGTACCGGAGAATTACTCGGCTAACCTGCAAACAGGAACAGTCAACGGAAGCGTGAGTGTTGATTTCCCTGTAACTGTGCAAGGTCGAATCAACAAACAGATTGCAGTAAACCTCGGCTCCGGTGGGGCAATGGTCAAAGCAATGACGACAAACGGCGGGGTTCATCTCAAACGCGCTACCGCCAACGACTAGGTGTGCGAGCAGAGGGCGGTGCGAAGCCGCAGATTACACGGATACGAAATCCGATTTCTTCCGTGTAAATCTGTGGCTAACGTGTCTTAGGTGGCGTTCTGACATGATTTTCATTTACTCTGTCCCGCATCGTGGACAAGTTTCGTATCTCGGGTGGCCGCCCACTTCACGGCAGAGTTTCGATTAGCGGTGCCAAAAACTCGGCGTTGCCTTGCATGGCGGCGGCGCTGCTCACGCCTGACACCGTCACCCTGCACAACATTCCTTATGTGCGCGACATAATCACGCAGCGCCGGTTGCTCGAAGACGTCGGCGCAACTGTTCTGACGCCTGAACTCCGCACTCATAAGATCACCGCAGCCCACATCGAGCTCTTCGAGGCGCCATACGAGCTTGTGAAGACAATGCGTGCGTCGGTCCTTGCACTCGGACCATTGCTCACTCGCTTTGGAAAAGCAAAAGTCTCACTGCCGGGTGGGTGCGCGATTGGAACGCGTCCGATCGATCTGCACCTGGCGGGGTTTGAGAAGTTTGGCGCCGAAGTGAAACTCGAAGCAGGAAATGTCGTTGCACGTGCGCCGAAAGACGGACGTTTACACGCCGCTGATATTCACTTCAACAAAGTCACCGTCACCGGCACTGAAAACCTGATGATGGCCGCAACCCTCGCGCGTGGCACAACAACACTTCACAACGCAGCCCGTGAGCCTGAGATAGTCGATCTCGCCGATCTCCTGAACAAGATGGGAGCGCGTGTTAACGGGGCCGGTTCGGAGACGATACAGATCGAAGGCGTCGAATCGCTTGGTGGCGCGGAACACACGATCATTCCCGATCGAATTGAAACCGGAACCTTTATCGTCGCTGCCGCGCTGACGCAGGGACAGCTCGAGATCAAAGACTGCCGTCCGGATCATCTAGAAAGCGTGATCTCACAACTGAGAAACGTTGGCGTCGTCATCAAAGAAGTTAATCCGAATACTTTGGAAGTCTCGTGTCCGGACGGCTTGAAGGCGGCGAACGTCACTACCGAGCCTTATCCGCGTTTCCCGACTGATATGCAGGCGCAGTACATGGTACTGATGACGCAGGCGCAGGGACGGGCGGAAATTATCGAGACAGTGTTTGAGAACCGTTTCATGCACGCTTCGGAGCTTCAGCGCATGGGAGCTCAGATTCATATCGACGGGCGGTCGGCGATCGTTGATGGCCCAACTACTTTGACGGGAGCGCGCGTGATCGCATCAGATCTGCGTGCGTCAGCGTCACTCGTACTCGCGGGCCTTATCGCCAAAAATGAAACGTTGATCGATCGCGTTTACCATATCGATCGTGGTTACGAAAAGATCGAGGCAAAGCTGCGCGCGGTTGGCGCCGAGATAGAACGAATCATCTCGCCGGTGATGACGACGCCGATTCTCGAACCGGTTTGAGTATAAGGAGGGAACTGTAGTGGCTGACGAGAACTGTTTGTTTTGCAAGATCATCACGGGAAAGATTCCCGGAGACTTTGTTCACCAGGATGATCGTTGTGTGGTGATTCGCGACATCAACCCCCAGGCGCCGACACACGTGCTCGTGATTCCGCGCGAGCACCTCGAATCACTTGATGATGCTTCTCAGAAAGATGAGGGACTGCTTGGGCACTTGCTGCGGGTTGGTGCGCGTGTCGCGAATGACTTAGGGCACGAGGCCTATCGGACGGTCATTAATACTGGTGCGGGCGCGGGACAATCGGTGTTTCATTTGCACGTGCACGTGTTGGCTGGTCGCGCACTAAGCTGGCCCCCAGGGTAACGCGGATAAACACGGAAATAAATCCGGATTTGATCCGTGTTCATCTGTGGCTAATCTGCCTTCGGAGCGACTGCCCTCACAGCTTCCGACACGCCCGCCTCATACTTCTTGAAGTTCTCGTTGAAGCGACGCGCGAGATCCTTCGCCTGCCGATCGTAGGCTTCCTTGTCTTCCCACGTGTTGCGCGGTTGCAGCACTTCGTTCGGCACCTCAGGACACGAAACAGGAACGTTCACGCCGAAGGTCGGGTCTGGTGTGGTCTCAGTCTGCGCGAGCGACCCGTTCAGAATCGCGCGAATCATTGCTCGCGTGTAACTGATCTTCATGCGCTTTCCAACGCCGTATGGGCCACCACTCCAACCGGTGTTAACCAGCCAGCACGCAGCATTATGACGTGCCATCTGCTTGCCGAGCAGGTCGGCATAAACACCGGGATGAAGAACCATGAATGGCGCGCCGAAGCACGTAGAGAAAGTCGCTTGCGGTTCTGTGATGCCTCTTTCAGTGCCTGCAACCTTCGCCGTGTAACCCGATAGGAAGTGATACATCGCCTGTTCGGGCGACAGACGCGCGACGGGCGGCAACACGCCAAAAGCATCGGCCGTCAACATGATAATGTTGCGCGGATTACCGGCACGTCCTTCAGGCACGATGTTGTCAATGCTGGTCAGCGGATACGATGCGCGCGTGTTCTCAGTCTTGCGTGCGTCGTCGAGATCGATCTTGCGAGTCACTTCATCGTAAACAACGTTCTCAAGGATCGTTCCGAACATTTCTGTGGTGCGATAAATGTCAGGCTCGGCTTCCGCCGATAACTTGATCACTTTAGCGTAGCAACCGCCCTCGAAGTTGAAGACTCCATCCTCAGACCACCCATGCTCGTCGTCGCCGATTAGACGACGTTCCGGATCGGCAGAAAGAGTCGTTTTTCCGGTGCCGGAAAGCCCAAAGAAGATTGCCACGTCTCCTTCGGCGCCGACGTTTGCCGAGCAGTGCATACTCATCACGTCGCGTTGTGGCAGAAGGTAGTTCATGATCGTGAACGCGCTCTTCTTCGTTTCACCTGCGTAAGACGTTCCGCCGATCAAGACTAGACGCTGGCTGAAGTCCATCAGGATAAAAGTTGGCGATCTGGTGCCGTCGCGTTGTGGGTCGGCCTGAAAACTCGGAAAGTTGATGATCGTGAATTCGGGCTGATGTGGCGCGGTTTCCGTCGTGTCGCTGATGAACATTGTGCGTGCAAACAGCGAGTGCCAGGCCAGCTCATTCACCACGCGGATTGGCAGCCGGTATGTATGATCGGCGCCGACAAAAGTGTCCTGTACAAAAAGATCGCGCCCCTTTGCATGGGCCATCATTCGATCTTTCAGCGCGTTGAATTTCTCTTGCGGAAAGTCTTTGTTGACGTCGCCCCAGAAAACTTTATCTTCGCTCTCAGGTTCGCGGACGATGGCTTTGTCTTTCGCGGCGCGGCCGGTGTGTTCACCCGTGTCGACGATCATGGCGCCGTGGTTCGAGAGTACGGCTTCTTGGCGGCGCGCGATCTCTTCATAAAGCTCGGGTGCGTTGAGGTTCCAATAAACACGAGCTGGTTCTTTGATACCGTAGTTATCCAACTCGTATGAGGTATTCTTTCGGCCCAGATGTTCAGTCGTTGCGGCCGTGCGAATCGATGCCATTAAGCAGTCTCCAATCAAAGACAAAGAAGTTCAATAGAGCGATAGATTGAGGCAAATGGTTGATTACAAGATGTCCGGGCTCTTGCGCTGTTCTGCGATTTGGCGCAAGGCGTCGGCGAGGTCGCGGGCGGCGCGCTCGATACGATCGGCCGCGGTTCGCAACGATTCAACCTCGTCTGGTGAACGAGCGACGACTGCTGCCAGAGCGTCGTCCACTTGCTCTCGGAGACGATTTGCCTCATTTTCAGTTTCTTGTTCAGCGCGAGTTTTTTTGGAAGCTGTAGCCTGCTGGTTCATTGCTGGAATAATTTCGATGGAAATCCCTAAGTATGATTTACGCTAACGTGACCAGCGGTGTGATTGCCGGTTCATTAGCGCTCGTTAAGTCTGACATTTGCGGTTGAATCAGGCAAGTGCAGGTACCCGCTTTTGTCCCATACGCGAACAAAGTCTCCCGATTCACGCATGATACCTGAGAAAAACTCCTTCACGGCTGCTGAGTGGAAACTGGTGCAACGACTCAACACTCCGGCCAAAGTGCAACGTTTTTTCAGCTCGATGCCTTACAACTGGGAGCGCGAGGGAGGCACGATGCGATCGTTTCGCGAGGTAATTAAGCGAAAGGAGGCGCATTGTCTCGAAGCGGCAGTAAGTGCGGCAGTGATTTTGGAACAGCACGGTTACCTGCCCTTTTTGCTTGATCTCGAATCGCAGGACTTGTTGGACCACGTCATTTTTGCGTTCAAGGTGGATGGAAGATGGGGATCGGTTGCGCGTTCGCGTGATGCCGGGCTTCACGGACGTAAACCGGTTTATCGATCTGTCAGGGATCTGGCGTTGAGTTACTTCGATCCGTTTGTCGATTTCACCGGGCGTCTGAAAGGATATGGTCTAACGAGTCTTTACGATTTAGGTAACTATGACTGGCGCTTCTCACCACGCCGCATGCTAAAGATCGAAGACCATTTGCGCGCCATCCCGCACAAGCCGGTCAAGTCTTCTGACAAGCGTTACGAGAAGTTGCTGGCGAGATATCGACAGTATAAAAAGCGATATCCTGATCGTTCGCCGAGCTACTACGAAAGTCGGCCCAGTTGGTTGGTTTAAGCCGCGGATTTGACGGATAGATTACGGATTAGCCGTTTTCCTCGCGCATCAAGGATCATGTGACAGATGACGGCGACGATGATGATTGAGCCGCCGAGCAGTGCCCACCGCGAGGGTTTTTCACCAAGCACCAGAAAGACCCAGACGGGGTTCAGGACCGGTTCGACGTAACAGATGATGCCGGCGTCAAGGGACCTCACACCGCGTGCCATTCCGAGGGTGAAAAGCGTGTACGCGACGCCCAGTTGGATGATGCCGAGGTAGGCAACGCCGATGATGTCGTGCCCCGTGATGCTTGTGAGTATTGCGAGTCCCCACGGCGCGGTCATGATAACTGCCAGCGTGTTTCCGTAAATCACCGATGAGGCACGATTAACTTCACGCGCGCGCGGATGTCTCAATAATAGGAAATAGAGGGCAAAACAGAATCCGGACGCGAGCGCCATCAGGTTTCCGGCCACGTCTTGCGGGCGTAGTTGGCCCACGAAGAACAACGCCATACCGCCGAGGCACACAGCCACAGTGATCAGATCCCGCGAGCGAAACTTCTCTTTGTAAATAATCGGCTCGAGAATCAGCAGGTACACTGGCGCCGTGTATTGCAGGAAGATAGCATTCGCCGCGGTTGTCGTCTTGGTTGCGAGAACAAAGAGGATGAGCAGCACGGCATAGAGAAACGATGCCACTGCGGTGAGACGATTTATGCCAAAGCCCTCACGTCTCGTAAAGAAAGCGACAGTGAAGACGGCAAAGAGTGAGCGACAGAAAGAAAGTTCAAGTCCACCGATCGTGGTCCACTTGATGAACAAGCCGCCCGTACTCCAGAGCAGCGCTGCGGCAAGAACGTAGAGTAGAGGTGTCGACAAATCTGCGGCTCTATTAATCTTTCAACTTGTTCAAGTACTTCCCGTAGACACCATTCCACGGTGGAATCACGATCGACACGGCGCCGAGTGCCTGTGCCTGGCAAGCTAGGCGAATCAGCGGCTTGGATTCAGACGTGTCAACGTAGCCAAACTCCTTAATCTTCTTACCTTCACGAGCGGCGACGTCCGTCAGTTTTTCTGCGCCACCGAGAACTCCGACCCAACACGTTCCACATGATGCAGAGCGACATTCAACCGGAATCGGTCCCTCAACTCGTCGCGGATCAATCTCGCGCCAGTTGCGCGTGCGATCGTCAGCAGCGCCCCACGCCAGATCCTGAATGTTATTCAATCGATACTTCGCGCGGTCGTCGTTCTCGTCGTAGGTGACAGTCCATTTCTTGTCGACCGTTTTGAGAAAACTAAAGAAGCCCTGGCTATCATCTACTGCTCGTTCTCGTAAGACATCGGTGGGTGACTTACGCGCGTGCTTCTTATCGATAAGAACATTGCCCGGCGCGGCTTCGAATGCCGCCAATCCCACCTGCCGGATCGTCATGAAAGCGACCGCTGTGATGCCGATCACGAGTGACTCATCAACCTTTGCCGCCTTCGCGACTTGCTGGGCCACGGATTGAATCTGATCTGAAAGCGGGCGATTGTCGCTGATCGAACCATGGGCGTGTTTTTGCACGGCAGCCTTCACTTCGGGCCAGTAACGATGTCCGTAAAGGAACGTGTGAGACGAATCAATCTGATCTTTCAGGTAATACTTGCCCTGCATTAACAAACGCTGCGCAAGCGTCTCGGGATCCTCCGACTGCTCGAGTGCCTGGAAGAGTGATAACGGAAAAAAAGCAAACCAGATCTGTGTTGCGTTGCGATCTACTTCGTGAATTGAACGCAATAAGGCGGTCAGTGTGGCCGACCACGCTTCTTCGTCTTGCTGTTTTAGAAAAATTTCAAAAGACATCAGATTCATTTGACAAGCATTCTATTGCAGGAGTAAAAGTCAATCTACCAAGCTCTTTAGCGTCTCCCCAGAACATTCCAACGCATCCAGGAGGTTTTAAGATGGACGCCGATCGACCAGAAGTTGCGAAATCAGGCCGTACGTTCGACAGCGCTTACAGCTTTTCATTCGCCGTTGGCGTTGGCCTCGTCCTCTTCATTGCCGGCCTCGTAATCAGTCTGACACTTGGTCAAGGAGCGACCATCGGTCTCATTTTTGGCATCCCGCTACTCATTGCCGGACTCGTCCTGCCGGTGATCATGATGCGCGACCTCTTCCACCACAACGAAGTTAACGGTGCTTGTCCCTTTTGTGGTACGCCAATCAAAACTTCAGACGCCACCATTCGTTTGAACTGCCCTTCGTGTAAGCGAGTGATCGAGGTGCGGGATACAACGCTACAACCTGGCGAGTAAGACTAGTAAGCACTCGGAATCCAACCGCGCGTCCAGTAGTCGCTGAAAGTTAGCGCGAACATTATCACCAGCCAGAACAGAGCGGACGCCACAATCACCCAAACCAGGCGTGCGCTGTAACGCACGTGCATGAAGTAGAGCACGACAAACGTTGCCTTCGTGATGGCTATCGTCATCGCGACGATCGTGTTGAGCTGCCACGGGAAATCCTGAAACGCAGCCCAGACGGTCAACGCCGTGCCCACCAGCAGCACCAGGAAGATTGTCAGGTAAACTCTGACTGGAACTATGTGTTCGCTCATTCCGATTAACTACCCGTGCTCCAGGTGGCGTCCCAGCAGGTAAAGCAACGGGAACAAAAAGATCCACACAATATCGACAAAGTGCCAGTACAGTCCGATCACTTCAACCGGACTGTGATACTCCGGATCGAACCGGCCTTTGATTGAATAAATTATCAGAAACGTCAGTAGCCCGGCGCCGATGATCATGTGCAGCGCGTGCATGCCCGTCATCGCAAAGTAGATCCAGTAAAACATCTCGACTTGCGGAAGCGTTGCGTTCCCAAGCAGGTGGAGTTTGTGATGATCAGGCGGTTCTCCATGCCCTTGTACTGCCGGACCAAACGAATTGCCGGGTATCAAGTGACCCGGAATCAGATGGTCGGTGTATTTGTCGTGATACTCCACCGCCTTGATGCCGAGGAATGCCAAACCAAGCACGAGGGTTAGTATTAAACAAAGAATCTGCGGACGTTGCTTCCCAACCTGAGTGAAGTAGACGGCCATTGCCATCGTGAAACTACTCAGGATCAGAACGCCTGTATTGACTGCTCCAAGCGTGATGTCGAGGTGATTACTGGCTGACGCAAAAGCATCCGGATATGTTGATCGATAGAGCGTGTAGGCCAGGAACATCCCGCCGAAGAACATGATCTCGGTCACGAGAAATATCCACATTCCCAGCGTACCCGCTTCACGTTGCTGCTCCATGTTCTCGAAATGGTGCTGCAACGCGGGGTGGCCGTGCGCATGTGTGGTCGCGTGACTGTTGATTACATCCGCCATGTCTAATGTCTCAAATCTGCTCGAGTTCTGGTTTGAACTTACCGACAATCTCCGTCTCTTCCGCGGGCGCAAACTCGTAAGCTTCCCACGTCACGATCGGCGTCACTTCAAAATTCTCAGTCGGTGGCGGCGACTGGGTTCGCCACTCGAGTCCCGGCAAGTGCCATGGATTCGACTCAGCATGTTTGCCGTAACGCATGGACCACACAAAGTAGATTGCCGGTATCAACATTCCGAATCCGAGAATCGATGCGCCTGCGGTCGAGAGCACGTTGAACACCTGAAACTCTGGCGGGTAAGCGTGGTACCTGCGCGGCATGCCGAGATAACCTGCGACAAACTGCGGCAGGAATGTCAGGTTGAAGCCGACAAAGATCACGAGCGCGCTGAATCGTCCCCATCCTTCCGGATACATGCGTCCGGTGATCTTTGGCCACCAGTAGTGCAGGCCGCCGAGATAACCCATCAACGCTCCGCCAACCATGATGTAGTGGAAGTGCGCGACGACGAAATACGTGTCGCTCAAGTGCACGTCGACTGCGAGCGAGGCCAGGAACAAACCGGTCATGCCGCCGATTGTGAACAGGCCGATGAAACCGAGCGCATAGAGCATCGGCGTGTCGTACGAGATCGACGATTTATAGAGCGTCGCCGTCCAGTTAAAGACTTTGATTGCCGAAGGAATCGCCACCGCGAAGCTCAGGAACGAGAAGATCATTCCCGCGTAGACTGACTGGCTGGTCACGAATAAGTGGTGACCCCAAACTAAAAAGCCAAACACCGCGATCGCCAGACTCGAAAACGCGACGAAGCTGTAGCCGAAGATGTTCTTGCGCGAAAAGTTTGCGATCAACTCGCTGATCACGCCCATCGACGGAAGGATCATGATGTAAACGGCCGGATGGGAATAGAACCAGAACAGGTGTTGGAAGAGAATCGGATCCCCGCCCAACGCTGGATCAAAGATTCCGACCCTCGATACACGCTCAAACGCCAGCAGCAGAATCGTGATCGCGATCACGGGAGTGCCGAGGATCATGATCAGACTGGTCGCATAGTGTGACCAAAGGAACAGCGGCATACGAAACCACGTCATGCCGGGCGCTCGCATCGTGTGAATCGTGACGATGAAATTCAACCCGGTCAGAATCGAGGAGAAGCCGTTGATGAAAATTCCCAAACCAGTTGCGACTACATATGAGTTTGAGAACGTCGTGCTGAAAGGTGTGTAGAACGTCCAGCCCGTATCAACACCGCCGGCAAGCAATGCGTAGATGGTTATGATTCCGCCCAGCAGATAAATGTACCAACTCAGAAGATTGATTCGCGGAAAAGCGAGATCTTTGGCCCCAATCATCATCGGCACGAGGAAGTTCCCCAGCGTCGCCGGTATCGATGGTATGAGGAAGAAAAAGATCATTATGATGCCGTGCTGGGTGAAGACCTTGTTGTACGTGGCTGACTGGAGAAAATCGCCCTGCGGCGTCAGCAGCTCAAGGCGAATCATCAACGCATAAAGGCCGCCAAGGAAGAAGAAGAAGGTGATTGACCCGAGATACAAAAGCGCGATGCGCTTGTGATCCCTGGTCAGCAACCACGACTTCAACCCGTATTGGGCATTGATGTAGTTGACCTTGGATGGTATTGGTGGTTCGTAATACTCTATCGGTCTCATACTGCTTTATTTTCTCTGTGCAACCTCTGTGTTCTCTGTGTCTCTGTGGTTAACAGTGGCAGTGTGAAAACAACCACAGAGACACAGAGAACACAGAGGTTGCACAGAACCTTCATTTCAAGTTCTGCGTTGGCGACGCCGCTGGTCGCGCGATTGCGGCCGCAGGACTTGCCGCCGGTGTCTGCGGCTGTCCGCCAGCCTGTAACGACTTCATGAATGCGACCAATTGCACTAGCTGATCTTCACTGATCTGGCCCTGGAACGTCGGCATGATCGGACCAAACCCCTTGACCAGTTTCGCCTGCGGATTAATGATCGATTCACGCACGTATGCTTCGTCGACAGTAGCCTTGTCTCCGGTCTGCAATTCCGTTTGTGTTCCGAACACACCGGTTAACGCTGGACCACGTCCACCCTCGCCGTTCGGACCATGACACGAGGCACAGCCGAGTGTTTGATACAACTGCTGACCCGCAGCTGCCGGTGTCGTGCTTCCTGTATTGCCGCTCAACCAGTTATCAAACTCTCTCGGTTCCATAACGATGATCGAGCCCGTCATTCCCGAGTGGTTCATGCCGCAGTACTCAGCGCAAAACAAGTGATAAGTACCGGGCGTTGTTGCTTCAAACCACAGCGTTGTGTACTTGCCCGGCACGACGTCCATCTTGGTGCGAAACGCAGGCACAAAGAAGTCGTGAATCACGTCTTCCGACGTCATAATCAACTTGATCTTCCGGCCTACGGGCACGTGCAACTGGTTGATCTCGCGCTGGCCGGTCGCATGCTGCAGTTTCCACATCCACTGCTTTCCGACAACGTAAACTTCGATAGCATTTGCCGGCGGCTTGTATTGCTCGAAATAGATCTGGGCGCCCCAGCCAAACATCGTCATCGCGATGATGAAGGGAATGATGGTCCAGAGAGTTTCGAGCTTATGCGAACCGGCGACGGGACGCGGAATCTCGTACGGCGTCCGGCGTCGATAACGAATCACGAAAAAGATCAGTACTGTCGAGATGAGCAGCGTAAAGAAGAGGGTGACACCCGAGAGATAGAAGTAGAGAGCGTCAACCTTCCATGAAAAGGTCGAAGCGCTGTCAGGCACCAGTGGAATCCACGACTGCATTACTGAACGGCGCCTCCGGTTTTTACTTCCATCAGTTTAGGTTTACGTGCTTTAAGAAGTAGGACCATCGCCAGGATTCCAAGCAAAGTAGCCACGCCGGCGATTCGCATAACCTTCATCACGGCCGCGCCATATCTGCCTGTGGCCGGATCGTAGTGGTAGCAGTAGAGCAGCAGTTGATCGACCGGACTTCCAATCTTGTTTGCCGACGATTCGATCAGTCCCAGGCGCAGATCGCGCGCGGGATAATCGACACCGTAGAAGTATCGTGAAAGTTTTCCCTGCGGTGTTGTCAGCATGATGCCGCTGGCGTGTGCGAACTGTTTCGTGGCCTCGTCGTAGCGATAGTGAAATCCGACGGCCTCGGTTAATTGCGTGATGTTGGCCTGGTCGCCGGTCAGGAAATGCCAACCGCTGTTTGCTCCTGCGCGCATCCTCTCGGGCAGGTAGTTGACATAGACCTGCTTCTTTGCGGTCGCGAGTGTATTCGTTTCGCGCGGATCGAAACTGACAGTCACAACGTCAAACTCTTTTCCAATCTGAAACGGCAAAACTCGAAACGAGGTGGTCATCGCGTTGAGCACCTGTGTGCAGAGCATGGGACAGTCGTAATAGACAAACGCGAGCACGACTGGCTTCTGTCCGAAGTACTGGCCGAGCTTAACTTGCTGTCCGCTTTCATCACGAAAGACGAGATCGAGCGGCAACTGTTGGTCCAATTTTTGTTCGATTCGAACATCACGCAACGCAGTCGGTAATCCCGTCGAGGGATTCCCAGTTTCCGGACGCGCACCGTAGAGCGGGGAGCTCGGCCCCGGCCCTCCGGGTTGTGCAAATGCTGTCGCAGACAACAAAAAAACTAACCACAGATTACACAGATACCTCATTGCAGTCTCTTCTCTACTTCTCGGCCGGAACTGGACGCGGTTGGCGTGCTGATCGCGTAGTCGGACAATTTCCCGCCCGGCCCTTTAACCCTTGATGGCAATCCAGACGAAACGACCTTTTCCATTGCCTGTTGAATCGGCATGCCGACAACATTGCCGGATTGATCCTTCAGTCCCGTTCTGAGGTTCTCATCCCACTGCTCGCGTAAAGCTTCATACTCAGCTTGTGGTATGGCCTTCTCAAGATTTTTCTTTTGTCCGCTTTCAAGTGTGATCTCAAACCCGGGCGCTGACTGGAGACGCGGCTCAGGGGGCAGCCGATCTTTCTTCTCAGTGAAAGCCATTGGCCCACGTTTGGGTTCTTTGGCTTCTTGCGCATCGAAGTATCTGAACAACAGCCACATGCCGGCCGATACCGCGGCCGTCGCGATCGTCAGCACGACGACGAACGTAAGCACGCCTCGCACACTGACGTCGCTCTTCTCGTGCGTGACTTCGACGTTGCGAATGTGCGATACGTCCGGTGTTTCTGTTTTATGCCCGTTGCCTTTTTGTTTCTCTGCCATCGAAATAAATCCTAATGTCCACCGGCGTGCATCTGCTCAACTGTTGACTCAAACTGTGGATCGTTAATCGGAATCAACGATCGTTTGCCCAACTGCCAGGTAAAGAACGCCAGCCACAAACCACCAAAACCAATTAAAGAGATCGCGTCGAGCCAGATCCATTTGTGATCCGGAAACGCGGGCACCAGCATCCACAAAAGATCCACGGTACGCATCACCAGGATTACTGCCGCAATCACCACGAGCTTGCGAGGGTTGCGTTTGATACTCCGCGATAGCAGGAACAGGAACGGCGCGGCGAAATGGAGTATTCCGATCGTGACAATAATGGCGCCCCAGCCGCCATGTGTGCGCTTGATGTACCAGCCGATCTCTTCCGGAAGATTGCCGGACCAGATAATCAGATACTGCGAAAACGCGAAGTAAGCCCAAAGCATGACGAGGGCCAGCAGCAGTTTCCCGAGATCGTGAAAATGCAGCGGCGCGACGATTCGCTTCATAGGTTCTTCGCGAGAGAGCCGAGCCATCACGGCGGTCACAAACGCGAGCGCGCTCAAGCTCCAGGCGGCCACGTAGATAAACCCGTAAATCGTCGAAAACCATTCGGGTTCGAGCGACATGTACCAGTCGATTGATGCAAACGTGACGGTGAAGATCAGAGCCACCATTCCCGGGCCAGCGAGCACGCGCATGTTCTTCGTGTAACGATTGTCTGCTGTTCGATCCTGCGCGAGCGACCACTTGTTGAATAGAAACACCAGCGTTCCCCAGATCGCGAAGTAGATGACTGCGCGGATCGTAAAGAACGGCAGATTCAAGTACGGTGTTTTGAAATTCACCACGGGATGTTTCTCAAGCTCTGCGGGGTCGGTCCAGTGGTGATAGATCGAATGCGCGCCGATCAAAATCGGCACAAAAAGAATCGCCATCAGAGGCAGCACTCTGGTTGCAGCTTCGAGCGCCCGACGGATTACTAAACCCCAACCGCCACCAGTCAGATGCTGCAGCATCAACAGCGCGAGTGAACCGACTGTGATTCCGGTCCAGAACGTCCAGCCGATCAGATACGACTCAAAGAAGTGATGGCTGTTGATGAAAGCACTGGCGATGAGGGCGACCAGAAACACAATGCCCACGATGAGTGCGCGCTTCTGTAAGTCAGACATATTCGGAGGATTGAATGATTGAATCATTGATGTCCTCCGGATGTTGGCGTTGGGCTTGGCGAAGCCACTGAAGTCGGCGCCGCGGGGCTCGCGGAAGCGGCGGCAGGGTTTTGTTGGCTGAGTTGCAGCGCCCGAATGTAGGTAATGATGGCCCAGCGATCCTGCACCGGAATTTGTGATGCATAGGACGGCATCGCGCCCCAGCCGTTTGTGATCGCGTCGAAGAAATGTCCGACAGGAGCTTGTCGCAGGCGATCGTCGTTAAATGAGGCAGCCCGACGAAAACCACGACGCACGATCATGCCGTCGCCGTTTCCGGTCAGGCCGTGACAGGCGGAACAGAAAATTTCGTAGCGTTCACGTCCGCGGTCGACGACTTCCTTTGTCACGGGGAAGGGGAAGGTGTCGACGTCGTCAGGAAATGTATTCGTCTGCGTGCCGGCTGTCTGTTGAGTTGCGGGTGTGGCAGTTGCGCCGGCTGCTCTTGCTTTCTTTCCAGTGAAGTACTCGGTATCAGTACGCAGTTGGCCACGTGGAATCGTTCCGTCGATAGGTTGGCGCATCGACGTTCCATCGCCAAAGAAAGACGTGCCGCGATACGGCTTCATCTTCGGCTGGTCCTGCATGTCGCGTCGACAACCAAAGGAGATAAAGAGCAGAGGCAATACCAAAGCGCCAACAAGTTGGCGCACTCCAAGGCGGCGTTCTGCAACACGAGTCTCCGTGGAGTGCGCCAACTTGTTGGCGCTTTGGTATGCCTTAAACTTCGACATCATTAACTTCAACTGCATTCAAACTCTTCAACAACTCAACGACTTCAGCGTGGTCAAACTTCGGATCGTTTGCTTCGATCGCCAGGAAGAATCGATCGCGCGTCGCCATCGCAAAATTCGGCACATTGAAAACCGGGTGATATGGCTGAGGCAGTTTGTTGAGCACCAGCATTCCAAGCACTGCCGAAAACGCCGCCACCAACACCGTCATTTCAAACGTAATCGGAATGAATGCGGGCCAACTGTTGTACGGCTTGCCACCGACGTTGATCGGGTAATCGATTACTTCAATGTAGTACTGCATCAAGAACCCACCGATGCCGCCAACGAGACCACCGATAAAAACAATCAACGGCAAACTCGTGTGCGTGAATCCGATCGCTTCCGAAAGCTCTTCAATCGGATATGGCGAATATCCGTTGATCCGACGATATCCGACTGAATAGACGCGACGCGCTGCCGCCACCAGATCCGAAGGATTCTCAAACTCCGCAATCACGCCGTAGAGCGGCGGCGCGTGACGCCGGTGCGAACCTCCTGAAGTAACGTGGATCTGTTTGTTCTCTGCCTCCAACTACTCCTCCATCTCGGCTTCCGGCAGGATCGAGCGCATCTCAAAGATCGAGATCATCGGCAGGAAGCGAATAAACAGAAACAGCAGCGTAAAGAAGAAACCGATCGTTCCGATAAACATTCCCCAGTCCCATTGTGTTGGCTGGTACATGCCCCACGACGTTGGCAGGTAGTCGCGATGCAGACTGGTCACGACAATCACAAACCGCTCCAACCACATGCCGATGCTAACGACGAATGAAATTATCCAGAGCACGAGCAGGTTAGAACGAAGTTTTTTGAACCACAGAAACTGTGGCGCGATGATGTTGCAAAGGATCAGCGCCCAGTAGTAATACGAATATGGACCGTGCATGCGGTTCCAGATCATGAAGCGCTCGTACCTGTTACCGCTGTACCAACCAAAGAACGCTTCCATGATGTAGCCGTAACCGACGATCAAACCGGTGGCGAGCATCACCTTACCCATGTTGTGCATGTGGCGCATGGTAATGAAGCCCTCGAGGCCGTAGAACCTTCGCAGCGGAATCGTCAGCAGGAGCACCATCGCGAAGCCCGCGTAGATGGCGCCTGCAACGAAGTACGGCGGAAAGATCGTCGCGTGCCATCCGGGAATAATGCCGACGGCGAAGTCGAAACTGACGATTGTGTGCACTGAAAGCACGAGCGGTGTGGCCAGTCCCGCGAGCAGCAGGTAAGCCATCTCATAGCGGTGCCAGTGACGGGCAGAACCGCGCCAGCCCATCGCGAGCATGCCGTAAAGAATTTGAAACGGTTTGCTGCGAGCGCGGTCACGAAGCGTGGCAAAGTCGGGAATTAGACCAACGAACCAGAACATCGCCGACACGGTTGCGTAAGTTGAGACGGCGAAGACGTCCCACATCAACGGGCTACGAAACTGCGGCCAGATGCCCATCGTGTTGGGATACGGGAACAACCAGTACATCAACCACGGGCGCCCGAGGTGGAAGATCGGATACATGCCGGCCTGGGCCACTGCGAAAAGCGTCATCGCTTCGGCAAAGCGGTTGATAGACGTTCGCCAGCGTTGTCGCAGTAAAAGCAGGATCGCGGAGATGAGAGTTCCGGCGTGACCGATTCCGATCCACCAGACGAAGTTGAGGATGTCGACGCCCCATGCGACGGGCACGTTGACGCCCCACAAGCCGATACCGACGAACAACAAGTTCGTCATCGTCAGTAGCATCAACTGAAAGAGCGCGAACGAGATCGCAAAGCCGAAGAACCACGCCAGCGACGTCTTCCGTTTCAAGACGATCGAGCTGATCTTGTCGGTCACGGAGGCAAACGTCAGCCCCGGATCGATCACGGGCGACGTCGAATGCATCGGACCTTCGGTGTATGGCTTGTGTGGTTCGTCTTCCATTTTTCATGAATCCGCGGCTAAGTCTTAATCTCAGCGTTTGGGTTCTTCAATTGCGACAAATAAGTCGTGCGTGGCTTCGTGTTCAATTCTTCGAGCAGCGAATAATTACGCTCATTTTGCTTCAACTTCGACACGCGGCTGTTTGGATCGTTCACATCTCCAAACACGATCGCTTCAGTCGGACAAACCGCCTGACACGCAGTGACAATCTCGCCGTCACGAACTTTTCGATCCTCGAGCTCTGCCTGAATCTTCGCGTCCTGAATGCGCTGCACGCAGTAAGTGCACTTTTCCATCACACCGCGGCTGCGAACCGAAACTTCAGGATTGCGCATCAACTGATACGTCGGCTGTTCCCAGTTCTGATAAAGGAAGAAATTGAACCGTCGCACTTTGTACGGGCAGTTGTTCGAACAATACTTTGTGCCGACACACCGGTTGTAAACCATGTCGTTCAAACCTTCGGCACTGTGTACTGTCGCGTGAACCGGGCAAACAGGCTCACACGGTGCGTTCTCGCAATGCATGCACGGCACCGGCATGAAGTTGATGCCTTCCGGATGATTCGGATCGAAGCCTTTGAAATAAGTATCGATGCGAATCCAGTGCATCTCGCGACTGCGTACGACTTCAGTTTTGCCGACAACGGGAATGTTATTTTCCGACTGGCAGGCGACTGTACACGCGTTACAACCAATGCAATTGTTCAGATCGATCGCCATACCCCACGCGTAGTTGGGCGCGTTCTCGGCCTGGTTTTTGTAATCGTAACCGGGATAAAGCGACGGGTGGCCGTGTTTCTCCGCCGCGTGCTCGCCGCTGCCGGCGTAGAGAAACTCTTCGAGCGTTTGCGAACGAACGATGTCGCGCTCTTCGGTGCTGAACTTTGGATCCTCGAGATTGAAATGGAGCTGCGTAGTTGCGAGTATGTAATCGCGACCGGTATTCGTAACCTTTGCGCCAGTCGTGAACCACGGCTCGAAAGACGTTCGTATCTGGTAAGCGTCAAAGCCTATCAATTCGCCGTCGTTTCCACTTCCAACCTTACCTGCCAAACGCCGTCCGTAACCGAGATGAACTGTAACCACTCCATCCGGTTGGCCAGGCTGGATCCACATCGGCGCAGTAACTTTTTGTCCCTGTTGATTGGTGATCTCAACTAACGGCACGTAGTGTTCACGGCCTTTCGTCGCGCCGCCGTTATTCCTCGCGCTCGCAATTTGCTGCGCGGAATTCGGACTGACAATCGCGACGTTGTCCCAAGTGACTTTCGTCAGTGCCTTGGGAAGTTCCTGCAACCAGCCGTTGTTGGCAAATCGCCCATCGTAAATCGAAGGGTCGGTGCGGAATACCAACTCAAACCCTGCCGCCGCTGCTTGTTGTGCCGGCGAAGTTTGTTGATTGGCCCAACCAGAATTCAGTGAAACTGTTTTTGGCTGAAACGCCGAATTTGCGACAAAGCCGTCGTGAATTGACTGTCGCCACCAGGTTTCGAAGTCCTGCGTTGGCGACGGAGCAGGAGCAGGAGTGATTTCGGGGGCAGGAGTTGCCGTTTGTCGCGCGCTTTGATTATTTCCTGCACTTGCCGCTTGCACCTGTCCCTGACCACTTCGCTGCGTTTGCCAGAAAGTCTTCACCATGTCGTACGGCTTGCGGTCGTACCGATCTGTAAAGATAGCCAGCAGTTCGTAAGCAGTTTTGCCTTCATAGAGCGGCTGGATCAGCGGTTGAATGATCGAGACCGTGCCGTCGTATGAACGTGTGTCACCCCACGATTCGAGATAATGCGCCGCAGGCACATGCCAGTGACACCACTCAGACGTCTCGTCTTTGTACTCGCTCAGGTGAACGCACCGGTTCTTGTCGTTTTGGTTTGCGATCTTTTGTAATCGTTCCGGACTGAGCTTCAGATCGACGGGCGTGTTGTGAACCGGATTGCCGCCGATGATCACTAACAACTCGACCACTCCGGCATCGATATCAGTGATTAGTTCCTGGAGCGACTGCCTGTGATCTACCGGATTAACTTCGAGCGGATCAGTGTAGAAAACAGTTTTGCCAACGTTGCCGAGCGCGTTGTTCATCGCGTGCGCAAGCGCGTGGATGATTGGCGGCTGGTTGTCGCCCGCAAGCACGATGCTGGTGCCGTTGTGTTGTTGTAGATCCTTGACGAGTGGTGCAATCCAGGGAAGATTTACACTCGCAGATCCGGTTGGCGATTGAGGAATCGCGCCCGCTGCAATCGCTTTCGCGATCGCCTCAAACTCGCTCGGTTTCACTTCAAACGTGTGATCAGCCGTCGCGCCGGTGTTCGACGGCGTGGTTTCGACCACATAGAGACGATTCATCTCTTTGTTCGTCTCGGTGATGCGGCGGCGCGCCATGAAATCGCGCGAATATCGCAAGTAACCCGGAACCGTGGGCGCCAGAAAGTCGCAGTCGAGTGAAAGAACTCGCTGGGCCAGATCAAATCGATAAGTCGTGTTTACGGGTTGTCCGAAGACCATCATCGCGCCCGCTCGCGCGTTGTCGCGATTAGCAGGCTCATACTGATGCCACGTCGCCTGCGGCAGCGCTGTCTTCAACTCCTGCATCAGCGCGCCAAACGTCGGCGAAATGATCGACTCGGTAAGAAAACGAATGCCTTTGCCCTGTTTTGGCCGTTGCTCGTCGAGCATCGAACGCATTTCACCGACAAACGCCGTCCACGTGCGGATATCCTCACGATACGTGAGCGTTGGTGAACGATCCGGATCGTAAAGACTCAGGATCGACGCCTGGGTGAAAATGTCTGTCGCACTCGATCCACGCGGATCACGAATCGGATCTTCAGGCGGAAAATCGGTAGGTCGGTTGTTGGGATGGTCCGGATTGCCCTCGATCTTCGTCGGCCGTCCCTCGTTGCTTCGTACGAGCACGGGTGTTGCCGCACCAAACAGTGGCGCAGCAGTCGCAAAGAAAAGTGCCTTGCCGGGAACGTACTCTTCCGGTTGATTTACGTTAGGAACGATCTTCTCAGGTGGTTGAAAAACACAACCACTCAAACCGGCCAATGCGAGTGAAGCGCCCATCAGCTTGATGAACGTGCGACGCTCGATTGGATCGTGCCACTCTTCCGCTTGTTGCGGAAACTCACGCTCGACAAACTCACGAAACACCGGTGTATCGGCGAGTTCTTCGAGACTGCGCCAGTATTTCTTTCCGCCACGCGGCGTTTCAACATCCTGCAAAGCAAGAATGTGATCGCGCATCAGCTTGAAATTTATGTGACGGTCGCTATCGCTCATTTCAAAACGTCTTCAGCGGTGGCAAGTTGAACAACTTGTCAGAATTTCCTTGCCCTGGATCCGATATTCGGCTTTCCATTGCAGCGCTTTTTGCAGTTCGTCAGCGGTTTTGTTTTCGGGTCGCCAGGTCATGTCGAAAATCTTGTGAGCAGGACGAATAAATCTCTCCGGCTCGCGATGGCATTCAAGACACCATTCCATCTGTAAAGTGTTTGCCTGGTATAAGATAGGCATTTCGTCGATGCGCCCGTGACAGGTCGAACAACCGACGCCCTTCTTTACGTGAATGCTGTGATTGAAGTAGGCGTAATCGGGAAGATCGTGAACGCGAATCCACTCGATTGGCTTGTTGTTGCGGAAGCTTGCGCGGACTGGCTCGAGGTATGGACTGTCAGCCCAGATCTGCGTGTGACAGCTCATGCATGTGTTGGTCGACGGCAATCCGGCTGATGCTGCTGTTTCGACTGACGTGTGACAGTAACGACAATCGATGCCATCGTCACCAACGTGATGTTTGTGACTGAATTGAACCGGCTGTTGCCTTTCAACCCACTGACCCGTGTTCCACGACGAACGGTTTAATTCAACTGCGACCCACAACAAGGCAACAGCGATAAAAACGGCGCCATAAATCGTTATTTTCGCTAGCGCGTTAGTGCTGTGATGGAAGATCTGTGGCATCGCCGCAGGTCAAACCTGTCGGGGCGCTACTCAGCCCACTAACCTTTCGAACAATGTTGTAATGCGAATAACGTCGTACTTTACCAAATGGAAGGGGAATTTCAAATTGGGACACAGATCGAACGGATCCGTTTAATCTGTGGCTGTGTCGCGGGCGAGGAGGGCGGCGCCAACGGGGGCTGCATCGATACCGAGTTTTGCGGCGACGATTTCCGTTGCTTCAAAACATGGCTGGAATGCTCTGCGTTTTACTTCCTGAATGATTGGATTGAGGATTAAGGCGCCGGCGTCCATCACACCACCACCAAGCACGACGAGTTCGATGTTCAATAGATTGATGACACTCGCGACGCCGGTGCCGATGTATTTTCCGGTGCGCTCGATCATCATGAGCGCAAAATCGTCGCCATCCTTAGCCTGATGAGCGACATCGTCGGCAGTAAATGATTTGTTGAGTGCGAGTCGCGATAGAGATGAGGTTGAATCGCGATTGAGCCGTTCGCGCGCGCGACGAACAATGCTCGGCGCTGATGCGACTGTCTCCAAACAACCAGTATTACCGCAAACACATTCAAGCCCCTCGGTGTCGATCGTGATGTGACCAACTTCACCTGCGAAACCTGAAGCGCCGGTCCAAAGTTTCCCATCAAGGATGATCGCGCCGCCGATACCGTTACCGATCATCATGTAGAACATATTGCGCGCGCCTCGACCAGCGCCCACTTTATATTCACCGTAAGCTGCCGCATTGGCGTCGTTTTCGAGCTCAACTCGAAGACCCGTTGCGCGAGTCAACTCACCATGAAGATCTTCAACGATGGTTGACGGGAGATCTCGTGGAGCTATTACGCGATCCGTTTGTCGATTGACGAGGCCGGGAATTGCGACACCGATCGCAGCGATTGGACCTCGTGATCCGAACTCCTCGACCATCGCCGCCAATTGAGGGATCAATTCTTTGGGAGCAATCTCACCGACTTTGGTGTCGATCAGTGTCCCATCACTGTCCACGAGGGCAGCACGCGCCTGAATGCCGGATACGTTAATCCCGATGAAATTGCTTCGTGGAGTGGTCATGGCAACAAGTCTGGTCTGGGCGGAAGAAGCTGCGTGCACGAAGAATAGTCGAGGGTTCAGGGGCTGTCAAACAGGAGGTTGAGGGAGTAGAATCAATACGTCCAATACGACATATAGGTCCTATAAGACCTATAGGACCGATTTTCGATGCAAATTCGCTCCATACTTCTACCCACCGATTTCAGCGAGTGTGGCAACTACGCTCTCTCCTACGCCGCATCGCTGGCGCGGACATTTGGAGCTTCAATCATCTGCGTCAACGTGATCGAACCGATTGTGCCGACTGTCGGTTATTCGGGCATGACCGAACCACTGCCCATCGCAGACATTACGGAGCAGCTTGAAGATTCAGCAGAGCGCGAGTTACCGAAGCTCGCTGAATGTGATGCGTGTGCCGGAATCGACGTGGAAGAATTGGTCGTGCACGGCGAGGCAGCCTCCGAGATTGTGCGTGTGGCAAAGGAACGTGACGTTGATTTGATAGTGATTTCGTCGCACGGGCGGACGGGTTTGGGACGGATCCTCTTTGGTTCTACCGCCGAGTCGGTAGTGCGACATGCTCCCTGTCCCGTATTAGTGGTTAAGCCTCCCCAAGAGGAAGAAACAGAAGAGTAGTAGTCAACAGTCAGCCCTCCAGTTTATGCTTGTCAGCCGTCAACGGCTGATTATCTTATTACCTGGCTTGTTATCTGGCTTTCATACTTTCGTACTAAAGCCCTGGTTAATACATGCACCTCGACTTCGTCAACGATTTACTCTTTCAGTACGGGCTCTACGCAGTTTTCATTCTCGTCATGTTGGAAGGAGACATCACACTCCTTTTGGCGGGCGTGCTCGCTCACAGCGCGTTTTTTGGCGAATACAGCTTTGCGCGGGTATTGCTGTGGGGAACTATTGCAGGCTGTGTGAGCGATAACCTCGCCTATTTCGCGGGACGTGGGTTTTGTGAAGGCGTCAAACAGTTTCGTTTTTATCGTGCTGCACAACCCAGACTGCAAAGATTGACAACCAAATTTGGTCCACTCTCGATATTCCTCTCCAAATATATCTACGGACTGCGTTGGGCGGCGTGTGTGTTTTATGGCGTGAGCCATATGCCGTACCTGCGGTTTCTTGTGCTTTCGTTTGCGAGCTGTTTCATGTGGGTTTCTATACTCGCAGGCGCGGGATACTTCTTCAGTGGCGCGGTGATGGGTCTGATTGGCGACTTCCAGCGACTGGGCAAAGTTTTACTCGTGATCGTGGTGCTGGGAATCGTCGCTTTTTATCTGATTGAGAGGTTCTGGCTTTCGCCTAAGGTGGAAAAGGCCAACCCTGAGCGTCTACAGGAACTCGAACACGCCGCCAGCGAGAAGTTACACGATTTGCGAGAAGAGATTCAGGAACACATCCCGTTCAAACACCAGCGACGTGGTGATAAGAAGTCAGAGGGCGATGCTGATTAAACAACCTTTGAGCTTTGTGCTTGGTTCTTGGTACTTTGTTATTGTAAAGATCTAGAAACCAGATCATTCAGTTTGAAAAAATGATAATTGAATCAACCGCACCTCCTCGTGTCGACCTTGCTGGCGGCACTATCGACATCTGGCCGCTCTATCTCTTTCATCCAGGCGCCACCACAGTCAATTTTGCACTTTCGCTTCATGCTCGTTGCCGCATCGAGACGCGCGACGATGGTCGCATTATTCTTGAATCACGCGATCGAAAAGTTTCTTTTGAAACGCACTTGTCGGCACTTGAAGACTTGCTACAGGAAGAGCGTCTTGAGCTGGTTTCAAAGCTGGTCCACTTCTTCAAGCCCACCACAGGCTTTCATCTTGTTGCTGAGAGCAGTGTGCCGGCAGGCGCTGGTCTCGGAGGGTCATCAGCCCTCGCGATTGCGTGTATTGGTGCGTTGAACCGGTTGGTTGGCAATCGCTACGACGAAAAGAAGTTTGTGACGATTGCGGCGAATGTTGAGTCGACAGTGATCAAGGTGCCGGCTGGTTTTCAGGATTACTATCCACCGCTTTTCGGATCGGTTTCATGCGTGCACTTTCGTCCCGATGGAATCGAACGCGAAGCGCTTGACGTAAATATCGAGGAACTCGAAAAGCGGATCGCGATCTGTTACACAGGCGAGCCACGACTGTCCGGAATCAACAACTGGGAAATTTACAAACGCCACATTGATGGTGATCCGGAGTTGTTTGAACTGTTCGAAGGTATTCGTGATTCCGCGCGGAGCATGCGTGAAGCGTTGCTCGCAGACGATTGGGGCAAGGTTGCTGCGACGATGAAGCAGGCCTATCCAAATCGCAAACGGTTAGCTCCCACCATCACCACGCCACAAATGGATATGCTGGTCGAGAAAGCCCTCGCCAACGGCGCCGAAGCCGCAAAAGTCTGCGGCGCAGGCGGTGGCGGCTGCATCGCGTTTCTGTGTGCGGCAGGAAGACGCGCCGACGTCGAAGCTGCTCTTGCCGCAGAAGAAGGCGCCGAAGTGCTCTCCTGGAAACTCGCCCGAGAGGGACTCGTCGTTAAAGAAAAAGCACAAACAAATAGGAGCCACGGATTACACAAAAATCTCATTACAGATAAAAACTTTTATGATTCTCGTCCTTTTTGTAAAAATCTCTTGCGTTTTAATCCGCGTTACCGCCTTCAGAGCGTTGCTTCGCGGCTGCTGAGACGGCTGCAAGACGTGCGACTTTTTGTTGGAATGTTTCGCCAGGAACCGGGCCGGTATCGACAACGCCACAGTATGTCGATCGCTTCATGAGTGTGCGGTCGGCATTTCCGGTTGGTTTATGTGCTGGCGCTGATGATGCAGAAGGAGTTGGTGAAGGTGCTGGTGCTGTTGTGGCTGCGGGCGCTTCAGCTACCTCGGCAACGGCGGCTACAGGCTCGGGTTCACCGCCTTCTTCCGCACGCTGCTTCGCTCCAGCCGAAACGGCTTTCAGTCGCGCGACCTTTTGCTCGAATGTCTCACCCGAGACTGGTCCAGTGTCCTTAACTCCCGCATAAGTAGAACGACGGAACAGTTGTCGATTTGGATTGGCGCCGACCTTGTGTTCTCCAGCGGGTTTTGGAGCCGCGGGTTTTGCTGCCGCCGGTGCCGCAGCTTTCGGCGCTGCTGGGGCTGCGGCTTTCGCTGCCGGAGCAGGCTTCGCGGCATGACCGTGATCGCCCACCACAGTTTCAACCATCACAAAAACGCCGCGTTCATCTTTCTTGATAACCGGCAGCGTTCCGCCGGCCGCCTGCAATAACGCCTGCAACTCCGCTTCAACAAACCGGCTTTGCTTGTAAGGATCGCGTACGTGTCCGAGCGGCGGACCCATGTAAAACGTGCCGCACGTCTGACACTTGTAAAGAACATCGTCACCACGCAGATGGATCTCGGCCGCTTCGCCAGCGGTTCGCAACTGCTTCAAATGACCCCAACAGGGTTTTCCCTTTTCGTTTTTCTCATTACAAACGGTCTGCGCGTTTGTAATCCGTTTTGGGACGGCGACGGTTTCAGTTGCTGACATGTTGGGCGCATTGTACACGATCCATGTTATTAGTGTTTATCTGTGGCCGTTTTTCAGAATCTCATCAGCAAAATCTGGCGTTCACTCCCTGTCCGGATGCGGCGCTTGAGCATGCGCCTTACGCATACCCGCTTCACGGTCACCGCCGGAGCCGTAATTTTCAACGATCAGAAACAGGTTTTGCTTCTCAAACACCGCTTTCGTGCCGGCAGCGGCTGGGGATTGCCCGGCGGTTTCCTCGAACGCGGTGAACAACCGATCGATTGTTTGCGGCGGGAGTTGCGCGAAGAGATCGGTTTGGAATTGGAAGACGTCGAGGTATTCGCGGCGCGGTCGTTCAAGAAACCGAAACAGGTTGAGGTGCTGTTTCGCGCTCGCGCCAACGCGAGTGTCAAACCGTTGACGATGGAAGTTGAGCGTGCGGAGTGGTTCTCAGTCGACTCGTTACCGGAAGGTTTACCGCGCGATCAGCGATGCTACGTCGAACGTGCTGCGAAAACGGACTGATTTGATGTATGCTGCGCACCAAAAAAATCAGGAGAAACGCATGGTCCAGCTTATTCCTTCCCAAGATGCAGTAATGCAGATTTTGACGCGCACCGGAGCGTTTCGTGAAGGACACTTCATTTATCGAAACGGAAAGCACTCGCCACACTACTTTCAGATGCCGCTGGCGTTTCGTTATTACGACACGGCGCGTGTGCTCGCCGTGGCGCTGAGCCGGAAGTTTCGACTTGAAAAGGATATCTCCAGCCAACTGCCAAAGGTTGCCGTCATCAGTCCGAGTTCGGGCGGAATTCCCGTCGCCTTCGGTGTGCGCGATGCGCTAAACGCGGAACAGATCTACTGGGCTGAGCAGGAGGAGGGCAAACGCATGTTTCGGCAGTACGTGAACCAGGGCGACGTAAATCCCTGCATCATCGTCGACGACATCATCCGCAGCGGAAACGCGATTGACGAAACAGTGAATCTGGTGAAGTCGCTGGGAGCGAGGATCATTGGTTGCGGTGCGATTGTGCGTTTCGATTTGGCGCCTGACGAGGTTGAGGATGTACCGGTGAAGTCTTTAATCGAGTTTGATGTGAAGATGTATGACGATGGGGATTGTCCTGAATGTAAGAACGGTGTTGCCCCCGAGCACGTCCGCTTCTAATCTGCGTAATCTGTGGATTAGATCTCGTGTCGATTCGCGAGTGCTTTGTCCATGGTGACCTCGTCAACGTATTCGAGGTCACTTCCTACCGGCATTCCCATCGCGATTCTTGTTACTAGCAGCCCAAGTGGCTTCAATAGGCGACTGATGTAATTGGCGGTAGCTTCGCCTTCAGTGGTTGGATTCGTAGCGAGTATCACTTCCTTCACCGCCACGCCATCGTTGTTTTCCGGTTTCAAACGCGGCAGGAGATTGGCCAGTTGCAGTTCGCTTGGTCCAATGTGACGAATCGGCGAAAGACTGCCGTGCAGCACGTGGTAAACGCCTTTGAAGCTGCGCGTCTTTTCCACAGCCACAAGACTGTGAGGCTCTTCCACCACGCAGATCACGGAATGATCTCGCGTCGGTGAAGCACAAAACCGGCATGGATCGACTTCAGTGAGGTTGTTGCAGATCGAGCAGAGAACGATTCTTTGCTTAACTTCTCTGAGTGCAGCGATCAACCGCTCTAGGTCGGCTTCAGGCGCGCGCATGATGTGAAACGCGAGCCGCTGCGCCGACTTGTGGCCAATACTCGGCAGTCGTTTCAGTTCATCGATTAGTTTGGTGACTGGTTCGGCGTACTCAAGCATCGCTAATTAACTAACCGAACAAGCCTCCCAAACCCGGCGGCAACATTCCACCCAGCTTGCCCTTCATTGCTTCGTCAACTTTTCGATTGGCTTCGTTAGCCGCGGCCAGAATCATGTCCTGGAGCATTTCGACGTCACCGTCTTTAACCGCTTCGGGATCGATTTTGAGCGCCACGATTTCGTGATTGCCTTTCATTTCCACGGTCACCACGCCGCCGCCTGCTGAAGCTTCAACGCGCAGCTCTTCCATCTCTTTCTGCATTTTTTCCTGCATCACCTGCGCCTGCTTCATCATCTGTTGAATATTGAATCCACCCGGAAATTTCATCATTGCACCTCGCTGAGAAGAGTTTCCGCCATCGTAGCATCGATACACAGATTCTAGAAATCGGTGTAATCTGCGTAACCTGTGGATACCCAACTCGACCGCATTTTAGAGGCTCGCGTAAACCTCTACTACGATCTGCGACCCGGTCACGCTTCACCGGCGCCTCTGTTGATCGCACTACACGGCTACGGCGCAAACAAACGCCAGATGATGCGTGAAGCACAACTGATGGCGCCCGAAAATTTCGCAATTGCATCCGTGCAGGGATTTCACCAGCACATCAAAGAACCGCGTGAAGCCAGTGGTCCACTACGATTCGGTTTTGGCTGGTTAACAAACTTCAAGAGCGAAGAATCGGTCGCAGTCCATCACCGGGCACTGCTTGATCTAATTAACATCCTGACCGACGAAGGCATCGCTGATCCCTCTCGAGTTTTCCTGCTCGGCTTTTCACAGTCGTGCGCGCTCAATTATCGTTTCGCGTTCACGCATCCCGATCACCTGCGCGGAGTGGTAGGAATTTGTGGCGGCATTCCCGGCGATTGGGAAACGAGCACGACTTACCGACAGACACAGCTCGACGTGTTTCACCTTGCAGGAACACGCGACGAGTTCTATTCAACGGAACGTGTGCAGGATTATGAACGTCAACTCAAGACACGTGCGCGGTCCGTTCGGTTCAAGAGCTATGACGCAGCGCACGAATTTGTTCCCGAAATGCGGCCAGATGTGGTCCAATGGTTGACCCAAACCGCCGATGAACACTGAAGAGACCAATTCCTCGCCAACCGTCGCCGAAGCTGAGCGTGACGTTGAAGCACGTAGTGCTGTCTTCAAAAAAGAGCTCGGACTTTTCGACCTCGTTCTCACTCAGGTTGTGTTCGTGGTAGGAACGTTCTGGGTGGGCTGGGCCGCGAAGTTAGGTCACGAGCAGAGCATGTTCTGGGTCCTCGCGATCATCACGTTCTATGTCCCGCTCGCGGTCGCCGTGATCTTTCTAAATCGCCTGATGCCGTACGAAGGCGGTCTTTATCAGTGGTCCAAACTTGCCTTCAACGATTTTGTCGCGTTCATGGTGGGCTGGAATCTTTGGGTCTTTGCCATAACGATTCTGGCCGGCGCCGGATTGGTGGTGACGACAAATCTCTCCTATGCCATTGGACCAGCCGCCGCGTGGATCAGAGACAGCCGGATAATGATCATGCTGATCACTTTTTTCCTGGTATCAGCGATGGTTGTCGCAGCCACGCGTGGCCTCGCGCTGGGGAAGTGGGTTCACAATGTCGGCGGCGTTGTGCACATGATCACTTTTGCTGCTTTGATCTTGTTGCCGCTCTTTGCTCTTTCCCGGGCCATGGGCGCAGGATACCAGCCCTTCACGCTACAGTTTCCAACCTTCAATGAGTACAACATCAATGTAGCGAGCAAGCTCGCGCTCGGCGCTTTGACGGGCTTTGAATACATTGCTATCGCCGCCGGCGAGACGCGTTCACCCGCGCGCAACATCGGACGTTCAGTAGTGATTTCAGCGCCAATCATCGCGGCAATGTTTATTTTGGGCACAAGTACGGTGGTCGCATTTATCCCTCGCGATCGTGTCGACGTGATTGGACCGATTCCCCAGGTGTTGTCGATGGGATTTGGTTCGTTGGGCTGGGTGGGTGCGATAGGTTCGATTGCCATTCTCGGTATTGCAGTCAGGACAATCGCCCTCATGAGTCTTTATTTTGTCGGCAACACGCGTCTGCCGATGGTCGCAGGTTGGGATCGACTGTTGCCGTCATGGTTTAGTCGTTTACATTCAAAATACAAGACGCCGATCAACTCGATTCTCTTTGTGGGCGTCGTGACGCTGGTGATTGGGTTCGCTAGCTTGACAGGTGTACACGCGCACGAGGCGTTTCAATTAATCGACAATGCGGGCGGAGTTTTCTACGCGCTGACGTATCTGGTTTTGTTTGCGATTCCGTTGTTTGGAATGAAGGCGCTGGGCATCAAGGCGCCATGGTGGCTCAAGATCGCTTGCGCATCGGGCTTTATTGTTACTTTGATCTACATTCGGTTCGCCATCGCGCCGATTACGGAAGTTGAAAATCTCCAGGCATTTGCGTTGAAGATTATCGTTACAGTCTTGATAGCGAATGCCGTGGGCCTCGGGATTTATGTCCTCAGAAAACGCCAGTAAGACGATTGCTGTTATCAACTGTTCGCAGGTTGTGACAGTTGCCGGACCAGCGCGCCCGCGTGTCGGCACAGAGCTGGGCGAACTCGCAATCGTTGCAGGTGGAGGATTGTTTGTTCGCGACGGTTTGATTGAAAAAGCCGGAACAGGGGATGAGATCGAAGCGCTCATCGATGCTGATACTGAGGTCGTCGATGCTGGACGACGCGTGGTGCTGCCGGGGTTTGTTGACGCACACACGCACCCGGTTTTTGCAGGCACGCGAGTGGATGAATTTGAAGAACGCAGTAAGGGTGCGACATACCAGGAGATTGCTGCGCGTGGCGGTGGGATTCAGTCAACTGTTAATCGAACGCGTGCGGCGAGTGTCGATGAGTTGGTTACGACTGGCCGCCGTTACGCGCAGTGGTTTCTGCGTGGTGGTACGACGACGGTAGAAGCGAAGTCAGGTTATGGATTATCGCTTGAAGATGAAATCAAGATCTTGCGTGCGATCAAGAAGCTTGATGAAGAGACGTCGCTTCGTTACGTACCGACATTTCTCGGGGCACACAGCATACCGCCGGAATACCGTGACAGACGGGAGCAGTACGTTTCACTTTTGATTGATGAGATGTTGCCGCGAGTCGCGCAGCAGAAGCTGGCTGAATTCTGCGACGTGTTCTGCGAAGAGAAAGTCTTTACCACTGACGAATCGTGGAAAATTCTTACGGCTGCGCGTTGTCATGGCCTCGGTTTGCGCATGCATGCCGATCAACTCTCGCTTTCCGGCGGCGCCAAGCTCGCTGCTGAGTTGGGAACAGTCACGGCAGATCATCTCGAGCACACGGATGCGGCGGGCATTGCGGCGCTGAAAGAAGCAAGTGTGCAACCGGTACTGTTGCCGGGTTCGGTGTACGCGCTCGGTTCGACGCGCTATCCGGCGGCGCGCGAGATGATCGACGCAGGGCTTGCTGTAGTTCTCGCGACCGATTTCAATCCAGGCTCCTCACCGACGCCTTCAATGCGAATGATTCTTTCGCTCGCAGCCACGCACATGAAGATGACACCAGCAGAAGCGATCACCGCTGTGACAATCAACGCTGCTTACAGTTTGAATCGCGGCGATCAGATCGGATCGTTGGAGCCAGGTAAAATCGGTGACTTCGTCATTCACGATTGCGGCGACTATCGCGAGCTAGCTTACTTCTTCGGAATTCAACACCCCTGGAAAGTCGTCACAGCGAAAAACCTATCCACAAATTACGCAGAAAAAGAATCTGTGTAATCTGTGGATAGCTGATTCGAAAATAGCGGTTGACGCTCAACATCTTGTGTCTTATTATCGCCGCAACACTGGAAAGGAGGTGATTCAAAAGTATATGAGTTCTTATCACAGTGAGGTGGCTGCGGCCTGACCTCTGAACCAGCTAAACCGTTAGGATTCTGGTTCGGTAGTCTCACTGCATAGTGCTCCTCCTTTCTGGAAGCTGCACACAGTCAGCCACAGGCCAATCCCAACAGTTCACCGAAGCCGTCCACGGCATTGTCGTGGACGGCTTTTTACGTCTTTGCGCTTAGGGCGTCGGTGAAGGCGACGCAGCCGGACGCTGTTCTGATGACGGAATTACTGCCGGATTCGGAGTGTCAGGCGACGAATGCAGGTGAATCGCTTTCCACGCCGTGCCGACGCGCTTGAATACGAGGGTCATGCGTCCCGATGCGGTCTCCGGAACACCTTTGTAGTTTTGCGATTGCGTCCACAGGCAAGTCACAACAGCTCCGCTTGGTCCCAACATCGTTATTGATACATCGCGCACGTCGAGTTTCACATCCTTGATTTCCGGATATGACGATTCGCGGTTCTTCTTTACCTGTTCCCAGCCTTTCGTGACTGAGCCGTTGTAGTTGAACATATTAAGGCGCCGATCATTCCAGTAAACTCCCGTAACGGCATTGACGTCTGCGTGCCGGATTCCTTCCATTAACTCGTTGAATGCGGCGTTTACGCCTTCGGCGCCCGGGGCGTCGGCCGATGTAGCCTGTTTTTTAGGAGTTGCGGCTTTCTCGGTCTGTGCCGGCGTTGGCTTGGCTCGATTCGTATTGGACGTACGAGGTCGCTCGGTGGTAGTCGAGGAGTTTGAATTTTGTGCAACAACAACTCCGCACATTAAAACAAAAGCTACAAGCAAACTAATTCCTCTAAACATCACTAAACTCCTCCTACAAATCAATCAGTAACAAATCCGTGTAAATCTGTGGCTGATTTTTACCACGGCACCCCGCTTCGTAGTCGTATCACAGATTGATCCCGACCGAGCACGTCGAAAATCTCAAACATCGATGGACCAACGGCTTGCCCGGTCAGCATCGTGCGTGCACCGTTGATCAGCAATCCCGCTTTCACACCTGTTTCCTCTGCAAACGCACGCAGCGCCGCTTCTGAAGTCTCAATGTTGAACGGCTCCACATCTTTCAACTTGTCAGCGAGACCATTCAGAAGCTCTCGCAAACGTGGCTCCTTGCGCAGATTCTTGTTGACTGCGGCTTCGTCGAAATCAAAGTCGTCGGAGAAATATGCGCGTCCCTGTCCGGAGAAGTCCTTCAATGTAAAGTAGCGCTGCCGGATCAAATCCACTGTCTTGAGGAGCCACTCACGGTCCTCATCATCATACTCCTCGCGCCAGAGTCTGTTTGCACGAAGCTCGGTTTTGAGCATCGGCAACAACTCGTCGAGTGGCATCGTGCGAATGTACTCGGCATTCATCCAGAGCGCTTTATCGTCGGTCCAGCGTCGCGGATCGTTCTCCTGGAAGTTGAAGATTGCGTTTGCGCGATTGATGCCTTCGAGAGAGAAGTATTCGACCATTTCCTCTTTGCTCAGCACCTCTTTCCCCTCCGGCGGCGACCATCCAAGGAGTGCGAGAAAGTTGCGAAATGCGGCCGGCACAAAACCGCGATCGCGATAAGTTGTTAGCGAAACAACCTCGCCGTGTTTGCGTTTGGAGAGCTTGCCTTTGTTCGGCGCGAGTATCAGCGGCAGGTGCGCAAACTGCGGCACCCGAGCTTCCAGCGCCTCGTACAAAAGGATCTGCTTGTGTGTGTTTGTCAGATGGTCCTGTCCGCGAATCACGTGCGTGATGCCCATCGAGATGTCGTCGATCACGACTGACAGGTTATAGAGCGGATGACCATCAGAACGAAGCAGCACGAGATCCTCGATCTCGGCGTGACTGCGCTCCTGCGTTCCGTAAACGATGTCGTCAAATCGCGTTTGACCTTCGTTTGCAACTTTCAAACGCACGGCGAACGGTTCGCCTGCGTCAGCACGTCGATCGGATTCTTCCTTTGACAAGTCGCGGAACGGATTACTTCGCGGGTCCACACCTTCAAGTGTCTGCGCGCGTGCACGTTCAGAAATGTCTTCCTTCACATTCTTATCTTCGCGCTGTTCTTTGGGCGTGAAATCGCGATACGCCTTGCCCTCTTCGAGCAGACGATTGGCGGCAGCGCGATGTGCGGGTGCGTTGGCAGACTGGAATACGAGATCTTCGTCGTAATCGAGTCCGAGCCACTCGAGGCCCTCGATGATCGAGCGCGTGGATTCGTTAGTCGAACGCTGCAGGTCGGTGTCTTCGATGCGCAGCAGGAACTGGCCGCCAGTCTTCCGCGCGTAAAGCCAGTTGAAGAGAGCGGAACGGGCGGCGCCGATATGTAGATACCCAGTTGGGGATGGTGCGAAGCGAACGCGAACAGTCATAAGCCACAAAAAGTTTAGCCACAAAGAGGCACAAAATGCACAAAAGGTTTAGCTAAATCAATTGTGCTTTTTGTGCTTCTTTGTGGCTTAAAATCTGGCGGAGATGACAGGATTCGAACCTGTGAAGGGCTTTTGACCCTTAACGGTTTAGCAAACCGCCGCCTTCAGCCACTCGGCCACATCTCCGTGCCGTACTCAGGCGAAGACCAATTCTAGTCGGGAGCAACGGTTTGTCAAGGATGCGATAGGACCTATTTGAGATAAGATTCGCGAATGCCATCACGCCGGCAATTTCTCAGTGGCCTGGTTGCGGCGCCGCTCGTCGCCGTTTCAGCTACTGCTGCCTACTCGCGTCTGATCGAGCCTTACAATTATCTGGTGTCAGAAACAGACATCCTCATTCGCGATTTGCCGGCAGCATTTGAAGGCTTTCGCATCACTCAGCTCACTGACGTCCATCACAGTCGCATTCTTGGAATAGACGAAGTACGACGTGTTGTGAGTCTTGCACAACAGACGCGGCCTGACATGTTTGTCCTTACCGGCGATTACAGCACGACGTACCGCCGTTACATCGAGCCGTGCGCCGAAGCCCTGGGCGCACTGAATGCGCCCGAAGGCGTTTGGGCCGTTCTCGGTAACCACGACCACTACACCGATCCGGAACTAACCACTCGCGCGCTACAACGTCATCACATCGCTGTGCTGAATAATGCGCACACAACGCTTCAGCGCGGCTCTGATGCAATTCAGTTGTCAGGAATTGACGATTGGACCTGGAACGCGGTCGATTGGACGCGTGCCTTCTCTGGGTTGAAGACCAGCACGCCGACGATCTTGCTGTCGCACCAACCAACAGTGCTCGATTTTGAACAGACTAAGAACGTGTCGCTGATCCTGAGTGGACACACGCACGGTGGACAACTCAATTTTCCGTTTCTGGGTGCTCCCGCGCGTTTTGCCACCGCAGATTTGAAGTATGCGCGCGGACTGTTCCGTCGTGGCGACACACAACTTTACGTTTCAAGCGGAACTGGCGTTATTGGTTTGCCGCTACGGTTTGGTGTACGTCCGGAGATTGCGGTGCTGCGTTTACGACGTGCGTAGACATGACATACTCGAGGCGCGCTTTATCACTTTGCATCTGCGGGTCGTTCGCCAGTTTTGCACGCAGTTCGCTGAAGATTCTTGCGATGTGTGTATCAGATGGTTGAGTCAGGCGATAGTGAGTCCATTTACCGTCGCGGCGGGCGGCGACGAGCCCGGCGCGGCGGAGATACGCAAGGTGCCTCGAAATCTTTGGCTGATTAGTCCTGAGAACTTCAACACACGAGCAGACACATAGTTCATCGTCGCCCAGCAGATGAATGAGCCGCAGGCGAGTGTTATCAGCCAGAGCTTTGAACAGTATTTCGAGACCGTGATGCATCTGAAAGCTGATTACGATCCGAAAAGCGGGGTAGTTCGGAAGTCTCCTCACGCAAAGTCGCAAAGACGGCAAAGAAAAGCCGAGATGACTTTGCGACTTTTGCGTCTTCGCGTGAGATACCCATTGACTTGGAGGAGCAAGGCAGAGTACTTTATACCGTGAAGTAGCGCTATATGCGAGATAGCAAAAGCCAACGATTGGAGTACAATGCGGCCACGATGACGCTTCTCGAGAGTATTAACTCACCTGCAGACCTGCGAACACTTTCACCAGATCAACTTCGAACCGTTGCCGACGAAATTCGCGCTTACATCCTGGAAACGATGTCGCGCGTGGGCGGCCATACGGGTGCTTCCCTGGGCGCCGTAGAGCTCGCCGTTGCACTGCACTACGCGTTCGACACGCCACGCGACCGGCTGGTCTGGGACGTCGGCCACCAGGCTTACGCGCACAAGATTCTGACCGGCAGGCGCGATTTGCTGCCGACAATCAAGCAGTACGGCGGCATCAGCGGTTTTCTCCGTCGCGACGAATCTGAATACGACACCTTCGGCGCTGGCCACGCGTCCACCTCTCTCTCTGCAGCGCTGGGAATGGCGATCGCACGCGATCGAAAGGGCGAAGACCATCACGTAGTCGCATTGATCGGTGATGCCTCGCTCACAGGCGGGATGGCCATGGAAGCGATCAACCAGGCCGGACATTTGAAGAGCCGTTTGATCGTTGTGCTCAATGATAACGAAATGTCGATCGCGCCCGCAGTCGGCGCTTTAACGGGTTATCTCAATCGCATTCGCGGCGCACACGGTTATCACCGCTTCAAAGATGAAGTTGAAGAGAAGCTGCTCGCGATTCCTTCTGTGGGCGAGCGACTGCACCACGCTGCGAAGACAATGAAAGACGTGATCGCGGCGGCCGTGTTGCCCGGCGCACTCGTAAGCGAACTTGGTTTCAAATACATCGGCTACGTTGATGGTCACAATCCGCGTGCACTCGTTGCCGCATTGCAGGAAGCGAAACAGATCAAAGACGGACCAGTCATCGTCCATGCTTTGACCACGAAGGGCAAAGGTTTTCCGCAAACTGAGCCCGATTACTATCGCTGGCATGCAACGGGTCCGTTTGATCTAAAAACCGGACAGCCGCACAAGAGCTCTTCAAAGACGCCAACATACACAAAAGTTTTTGGCGATACGCTGGCAGAACTGATGGAGAAGGATCCGAAAGTCGTAGCGTTGACTGCGGCGATGCCGGATGGCACGGGCGTTTGCACCGCACTCGAGAAGTTTCCCGAGAGATCTTTCGACGTTGGTATCGCCGAGCAACACTGCGTCACCTTTGCGGCCGGCATGTCGTGCGAAGGGCTGAAGCCGGTGTGCGCGATCTATTCAACTTTCCTTCAGCGTGGCTTCGATCAGTTGGTACACGACGTCTGCATTCAGGATCTCAACGTGAAGTTCTGTCTCGATCGTGGCGGTATTGCGGGTGGGGACGGACAAACTCATCACGGACTACTCGACATCGCATATCTGCGACCGATACCAAACATTGTTCTGATGGCGCCGAAAGACGAAGGCGAAATGCGCGACATGATGTTCACCATGCTCGAGCATGCTGGACCGGCGGCGATGCGTTATCCACGCGGCAACGGCCTCGGCGTTCCTATCGACCGCGAGCCCGAACTGCTCGAAATCGGCAAAGGTGAAATACTGCGCGATGGTGGCGAAATCGCGATTGTTGCTTACGGCTCGATGGTCCATCCGTCGCTTGCGGCTGCCGAGCGGCTGGCAAAGGACCGCATCGATACCACAGTTGTTAACGCAAGATTTGTTAAGCCACTCGACACTCCGTTATTACTCGCTCTCGCGCGCACAAAACGTCTGATTGTGACGGTCGAGGAAGCATACCTGGCCGGTGGTTTCGGATCGGCGGTGATGGAGTTGCTCGAGGAGAATGGCCTGCAGGACAAGGTCCATGTGGTGCGCATGGGAATCCCCGATCGCCTTATTACTCACGGTGACGCAAAATTATTGCTGGCGAAGTACGGGCTCGACGCTGACGGCATCTACAACCGCGTGAGAGAGAGCATCGACGTGCTTGATGATCGTCGCACCAAAGCACGCCGCACAGTTTCTTAAGCCACAAAAAGGGCACAAAAATCACAAACGCATTTGTGCCTTTTCGTGGCAACCAGTGCACCATTTCCGTCCTTTCCCCGTTAGATCTCTCCCAAAAACTCGTCTTCTGTGCGTGGCCTCGTGATTGCAAAGAAATCCACAAGGCTAAACCTCCCGACAATTGTGCCTAAAAGTAGTGGAACGATGAAATATAGATTTGATAGCACGATAGATTCCCCTAATCTGGTATCGGAACCGCAGTTTGATGACGAGCGAACGCTGCTGTCGGCCCGGCCGGTTGTGCCTTTGGAGAAGATCGATGCGAAGGTGCGGCACCGCAGACAATGGTTTTTGGGCGGTGCGTTTGCAGTTGCGATGATGCTCGGCGCTGCTTCGGCGTTACTGGCGTCGTACTTCAAGATGCGGAACGTTCAAAACGTACCGGCGGAGGTCACGCAGGGTGACGTGCCACAGGTGCCGGTGGTTGTCGCCGAGAATCCACCCGCTGAGACACCTGTTGCCGCTGTTGAAGAAATGCCCCAGGAAGCAAACGCTACAGAAGAGGAGTTGATTCTCGCGGAGGAGAGCACGCCGAAAAAAGCGCCAGTGAGGCGAAAAACCGTCGTGACCAGTCGTGACGACTACATGAATGAGCCGAGCGATACGCGGCGAATGAGTGAAGACGATGCGTTGCATCAGATCCGCGACACGGTGCTTTACGATGAATGGCAGGAACGACGTGCACGACGCGTTTTGAGACGCGAGCGTCGTCGCGCCGAGCGCTACAACAATCATCGCGATCTTTCAAATCTCGATGAGATCTTCGAAGGGCGCAGAAGACCTAATCCATAATCAGAGCGCCTCCTTGGAGTGCGCCAACTTGTTGGCGCTTTAGTATTTCTACCAAAGCGGTGACAAGTCACCGCACTCCAGGGAGGCGCTCAATTCAAACGGCATCACTCCATAGAAAATAGATGTATTGACGTAATCGTGATCGAGTGGCATCATCTGGTTCACTACGTTAGTTCGCCCTGTTTTTTAACTCACACTTTTAATAGCAATCCCCGACATTTGATTAATGAATCTGTTTTCTGTGCGTCGTGGCGCAGGGATTGGTGAATCATCATGACTAGACAGATGTATCGCGAGCGGGAGTGTATCCACCGCGAGGAAGGCGCTGATGGTGATTTCTACAATGGGGTTTTTTATATTCAGGCTTTGCAACGACTCCGCGTAAATGAAGCCGTGCAAATGGCGAGTAAGGTTACGTCTTTCTTTTGGGCCGATGCTCCACAAATTCTCGTGTGGCTCTGCGATAGTTGTGCAGCAGAGCTTCGCTTGACTGACACGCCGCGAGCAATGACCAGACGCGCTTGATACAGGATTTACAGGAGTATTCTTGTTAATCTTGTGGCGTGAAAAGGGAACGAATAGACAAACTGCTTGTCGAGCGAGGTCTCGCCGACTCGCGCACGAAAGCACAGGCAATGGTGATGGCCGGCGTCGTGCTTGTCGACGAGCAGCGGGTTGAAAAACCTTCCCACCAGTTCGATACCAACTCACCAATTCGCATCAAAGGCGGCGACGATCCAACTACTCGGTACGTCGGGCGTGGCGGTCTGAAACTCGAAGCAGCGCTGCGTGAGTTTCAGATCGACGTCTCGGGGTTAACGTGTCTCGATGTAGGTGCTTCGACCGGAGGTTTCACCGACTGTTTGCTGCAAAACGGTGCGCGGAAGGTTTTTGCCGTAGACGTGGGACACAATCAGATCGACTGGAGACTGCGGAATGACCCGCGTGCCGAGGTTCGCGAAGGAGTAAATGCGCGCTATCTCACCTCAGAGGACTTTCCGCAAAAGTTTGATCTCGTCGTAATGGACCTTTCTTTCATCTCGGCGACTAAGGTTTTGCCGGCGATTGTTCCTTTGCTGGCGCCGGATGGCTCGATCATTACGCTCATCAAGCCACAGTTTGAGGTCGGTCGTGGGGAAGTGGGTGGTGGAGGAATTGTGCGCGATGAGGCAAAGAGGCTTCGCGTGATTGAAGAAGTGAACAATGAGGCGCGCACGCTCGGGCTTGAGATCGTGAAGGTAATGGAATCGCCGATCACTGGCGCGGAAGGAAATAAAGAATACCTGGCTCATTACAAAAACTAGTTCCCGCAAAGGCGCAAAGGCGCAAAGGCGCAAAGGGGCAAGGAGATCCATCTTTGCGCCTTTGCGCCTTTGCGGGATCATGTTTTACGCTTCCCCTCCATGTCCCCAATCAAGCGGATAGGCATCGTCCTTAAACCGCATCAACCTGAAGCACTGAAAACCATCTGTGAGCTGGTGGTGTGGCTTGCCGAGCGAGACATCAAACTCATTGGCGGGCCTGAAATCGAGCGCGAGCAGATCGAGCACGAGACCGGGTGTCCAGTCAAACAGGTTGTTAATGAGAACCTCGCGAGCGAAGTCGATCTGATGCTTGTGCTCGGCGGCGACGGCACCATGATCGCCACCGCGCGCATGATTGGCGATCAGGAAGTGCCGGTTCTCGGCGTCAATTATGGTGGTCTTGGTTATCTCGCCGAGTTTCGTATCGAAGAACTTTACACCGCGCTCGAGTCGATCCTCGCTGGAAATTACCGGCTCGACCGGCGCGTGATGCTCGCGGTTGAGTTGCGACGTGCGGGCGAGCCATCGAAAACGAGCCGGGTTCTAAACGACGTAGTTATCAACAAGTCAGCCCTCGCCCGTATCATCGAAATTGAGGCTTATCTGAACAGCCAATTCGTCAACTCATTTCGGGCGGATGGTCTGATAGTTTCAACGCCCACTGGTTCAACTGCCTACAATCTTTCGGCGGGTGGGCCAGTGATCTTTCCGTCAATGAACGCGGTGGTTATTACTCCCATCTGTCCTTTTACTCTCTCGAATCGTCCGATTGTTGTGCCGGACGACGCCGAGATCGAATTGTTGTTAAAGACGGACCAGGAAGAGGTGGCATTGACTCTTGATGGTCAAGTCGGGTTTCCTCTAAAGGTTGCGGATCAAGTCGTAATTCGAAAGAGCCGAACGACATTCAATCTCATTCAGCCAATGAACAGAAACTACTTCGACGTTCTGCGCGATAAGCTACGTTGGGGTCGTTAATACACTAACCGCCAAGGCGAAAAAAAATGTCTGACAAAAGAGACGACAAACGGGTCGATCGACATGCGTTTGAACGCGAGATAGGCACCGATCTCGACGAGAAAACTCCGGACAAACCAAAAGGCATAGCGCTTCACAACAAGATTCTCGCTGGCCTCGCGGTCGGCGTGATCGCCGGCGTGACTGTCAACCGGCTTTTTGGTGGCGATCATCCGAAGGTTGCGTGGGTAGTGGATAACATCACTCAGCCGGTGGGCCAACTGTTTCTGCGTCTGCTGCTGATGATCGTTGTCCCACTCGTCTTTGCTTCCCTTGTGGTGGGCGTCGCAGGAATTGGCGACATCCGCAAACTCGGGCGCGTCGGACTCAAGTCGTTTGGCTACTGCCTCATAATCTCAGCGATCTCAGTCGCCATCGGCATCACGCTCGCGAACACGATCCGGCCCGGCGAACGCATCGATCCAAATACCTCTGCGGCATTGCAGCAACGATACGCAACTGATGCGACGAAGACTGTCGAAGCCGCGAAGGCAAGCAGCACGACGTCCAAGCCCCTGATGTCCGTGGTCGAGACGATCGTTCCGAAGAATCCGTTTTACGCGATGTCCGGCAAAGAAGATCCAAACATGCTTCACATCATGTTCTTTGCCCTCATTATCGGCATTGCGATCACCCTCCTGCCGGTGACGGTTACGGAGCCAGTGCTGCGCGTGCTCGAAGGTGTTTATGTGATCACGGCGAAGATCATCGAGATCATCATGAAGTTTGCGCCGTACGCAGTCGCTTGTCTGCTATTTAACAACACCGCGCGTTTTGGTCTCGACTTGTTGCAGGCACTCGCGTGGTTCGTGCTGACCGTGCTGCTCGGTTTGTCCCTGCACATGTTTGGTGTGTATTCACTTTCGATCTATTTCCTCTCGCGCATCTCGCCGATCGAGTTTTTCCGTCGCATTAAGACCGTGATCCTGACCGCTTTCTCGACGTCGTCATCGAATGCGACTTTGCCGACGGCGCTGCGAGTGTCGGAACAGAACCTCGGCGTGCCTCAGGAGATCAATAGTTTCGTACTGACTGTCGGCGCCACAGCGAATCAAAACGGCACTGCACTGTACGAAGGTGTGACGGTCCTGTTCCTGGCCCAGCTTGCAGGCGTCGACCTGACGCTGGCCCAACAATTGATGGTGGTCTATCTCGCAATACTCGGCGGAATTGGAACAGCGGGCGTCCCGTCAGGATCAATACCTTTTATCATCGGCGTCCTCGTGACGATTGGCGTAAATCCTGCCTTGATCGCGATCATTCTGGGCGTTGATCGCATTCTCGACATGTGTCGCACCACGTTGAACGTCACTGGCGACATCACCGCAGCGACGTTTGTGGCGCGTTCTGAAGGGTATGAATTACTAAAGCCGCACGAGCCCGCCATCGCGCACGCAGGCGTGCCGGTCGGCGAACGTGGCATGGATTAACGTTTTATAACAGCATGTCACAATCTGCGCATAGCGTTTGCATTAGAATGCGTCTTTGGAGTGCGGTGACTTGTCACCGCTTTAGTAAAAATATCAAAGCGCCAACAAGTTGGCGCACTCCAAGGAAGTGCCGCACTCCACGGAGGTGATGGACGATGGTTTTTCCACTGTATGACGACAACACCGACAGACTATCCACGCCCCTGGTTAATTACGCGTTCATAGCCCTCAACATTTTTGTCTTTGTTGTTCTACAGGGCATCGGAAGTAACGAGCAGTTTACTTACTCATTCTCAACAGTTCCCGCCGAAATTCTTCGCGGCACTGACATCGTCACGCCGGCGCGAATACTGGAACATCCGATTACAGGGCAGAGAATAGAAGTTCCCGGACTTGGTCCGACTCCGGGTTCGGTTTACTTCACGCTCTTCACGTCGATGTTCATGCACGGCGGCATCGCACATATCGCCGGTAACATGCTCTTCCTGTGGATCTTTGGTGACAACATCGAAGATCGTCTCGGGCATGTGAAGTACCTCATTTTCTATTTGTTGTGCGGCATCATCGCTTCGCTGGCCCACGTGTTTTCGACCAGCCTTTTTTCGACCGATCAAAGCAGTCTTCTGGTTCCGAGTCTTGGCGCTTCCGGAGCAATTTCGGGTGTGTTGGGTGGTTACCTTTTGTTACATCCCAAACGACGCGTGACGGTAATTCTATTCCGCTTTCTTACTGACGTCCCCGCCTGGGTGGCGATTGGAATTTGGTTCGCTTTCCAATTGATTAGCGGGCTCGGCATGCTTGGTGGTGGTTCGCAGCAAGGTGGCGTTGCTTATGCGGCGCACATCGGCGGTTTCATTGCTGGACTGGTGCTGATCAAATTTTTCGACCGCGGAGGCAATAGGGAACCATCGTATTAGCCACGGATTTAACGGATTTTGTTAAAATCGGCTCCAATGGTTACTTTGCCGCCGCCAAACCAGCAATGTCTCGACATCCAGTCGACGCCACGTGCGGAGATGAATCTGTTTCCCCTGGATACGTTCCCGTACGAGTTTCCGGGTCGCGAGATCAAAATCAATTTCGAGATCACTGAATTCACAGCGATCTGCCCGTTCTCGGATTTTCCTGACTTCGCCACCATCCGTCTCGAATACGTTCCGAACGAGCGTTGTATTGAACTAAAGAGTTTGAAGCTCTACATAAATTCTTTCCGCAACATCAAAATTTTTCACGAGCACGTAATCAACGTCATTCTCGAAGACTTCGTCGCCGCCTGCGATCCCTTGCGCGTCGACATCGAAGGCGACTTCCACGTCCGCGGAAACATCAAGACCATCGTGAGGGCAAGCTACGCCAAACCTTAGTTCTGCAAACCATGGCCACATCAACGGCTTGTGGCGGCGGTATCGTGGGTTGCCGAGGAATGTGTTTGCGATTGGGTTGGTGAGTCTGCTGAATGATGCGTCGAGTGAGATTATTTATCCGCTTCTTCCGGTTTTTCTCGCTACCAGTTTAGGGGCTTCGGCCAAGGCGATCGGGACGATTGAGGGTCTTGCCGAATCGATCTCGAGCCTGTTGAAACTCTTCGCGGGTTATCTCAGCGATCGATTGGGAAAAAGAAAGGCACTGGTCGTTGCGGGTTACTCACTCGCGTCGCTGGCCAGGCCGCTGCTTGCGTTCGCGCAGACGTGGACACAGGTGCTCGCGATCCGGCTTACCGATCGCGTGGGTAAAGGAATAAGAACGGCGCCGCGCGACGCGATGATTGCCGACACCGTTCGAACTGAGCAGCGCGGCATTGCGTTTGGTTTTCATCGCGCCATGGACCACGCTGGCGCCGTGATTGGTCCAATCATCGGCTATCTGCTAGTCGTACTATTTGTAGCAAATTCGAGGTTGCCCACTACCGGAGAGTTCTCGCGGATTTTTCTGGTTGCTTCAATACCGGCCTTGATTGCGGTGATCGTCGCGGTGGTTTTCATGCGCGAGTCGCCGGTGCAGGCCCCACGCGGAACCGAAGTAGTTAAACTCTCCCTACGCGGTTTTGACAGTAATTTCAAACGCTTCTTGTTAGTGCTTGCTCTTTTCACGCTTTCAAACTCTTCAGACAGTTTTCTCATTCTGCGTGCGCTGGATTCAGGTGTGTCTGTCGCAATGGTGCCATTGCTCTGGGCTGCGCATCACGGAATGAAGGTTTTGAGCTCGCTGTTTGGCGGCGATCTTTCAGACCGTCTGGGTCGCAAGCGTTTGATTGTTTCCGGCTGGATTTTGTATGCGGCTGTTTATGCCGGATTTGGCTTTGCGACGAGTAAAGCTTCACTCTGGATTCTTTTTCTGATTTACGGCATCTATTTCGGACTCGTTGAGGGAGCAGAGAAGGCGCTGGTTGCGGATCTCGTGCGTCCGGAACAACGCGGAACTGCTTACGGCTTGTACAATCTCGCTTTCGGCATCACGGTATTTCCTGCATCGCTCCTGATGGGTATGATCTGGGACTGGAAAGGGCCGACGACGGCGTTCCTGATTAGCGCCTCAATGGGAGCCATGGCTGCGGCGCTTTTATTGGTCTTAGTAAGGCCGCATCCGGACGAAAGGATTAGTTGAAATGAGACGCAGACTCTTAACTTCACATCCAGGGTTAGCGACAAATATTGGTTACTACCTCAGCGGCATGGAGGAAGTCCGCGGCCAACTAAGTGCGGCGGTACGAACGATTCCCGACGATTTGATTGGCAAGCCCGCCTTTCTCGGCGCCCATTCAATCGGCGGACTCGTATTGCACATCGGTGAAGCTGAGTGGTTCTGGATGAAGATGGTTGTAAGTGGACAAGAACTCACTGAGGAGATTAAGAACGCTCCGTACTGGGACATACTGGACGACCTCGAAAGAGTGGCGCGGAACGGCTACACGGCAGAGTTTTGTCTGAGCGAAATCGAAAAGATTCGCAACCAAACACGCGACGTGCTTTTCTCATACAACGACAAAGATCTCGAACGCATCATCACTTTCGAACGACGAGGTCAGACGACCGAATACAATCTTCGCTATATCCTGCATCACCTGATCGATCACGAATCACAGCATAAGGGGCAGATTTTTATGCTGAAGCGACTCATGGCGCTAAGTTAAATTGGTTAATATAGGTCCTATAGACCTATAGGACTTATATTTGTTGATGAATTATCAAGTTATCCAGAACGCCGATGAACTTCGGAAAGCAATCGAAACCCTCGTAACGCAACCGGTGGTTGGCCTTGACACAGAAACCACCGAGCTCGATCCGTTTACCTCTCGCCTGCGACTGATTCAACTCGCGACCACAGACCGCGTCTTCATCATAGACTTCGATCACTTCGCTAACGGCGACGCTGCGAAGAACGAAGCTCTAGCTCCACTTCGTCGTCTGCTTGCCGCGCCGAGACCGATCAAGATCGCTCATAACGCAAAGTTTGACGCAAAGTTTATCAAGCACAATCTCGGTGTTGATCTGGTTGGGCTGTTCGACACGCTTCTGGCAAGCCAACTGGTCGGCGCCGGCGACATTGAAGAACGTCACGGGCTCGAGACGGTCGCCAGTCGTTATCTGAACGAAGCAGTGGATAAATCAGAACGGCTGTCAAACTGGAACTTCGAGTTATCGGAAGCGCAACTCGAGTACGCCGCGCGTGATGCGGCGATCCTGCTGCCCTTGCGTGAAAAACTGATCGAGCGGTTGAAGTCGGAATCGTTAGTGAGATGTGCTCAGCTCGAGTTTGAATGCGTGATGCCGGTGGTCGACATCGAGCTCGCTGGCTTTTACATGCACAAGGATCGCTGGCTCGATCAGCTCGGCATCGTTGAAAAGAAACGTGTCGAACTTGCCGAACAGTTGCAGCAAGTTCTGGCAGAGGAGTCGTCACAGGGAACATTGTTCGGCGGTCCACAGCGCGACGATATCAATCTCGATTCGCAGCAGCAGTTGACCAGGGCGCTCAACCGCCTCGGCGTTCCTGTTCCTGATTCAACTCGTAACTGGAAGCTCCAGCCACTCGCGGCGCAATACCCAATCATCGGAACCTTGCTCGAATATCGCACCGTGCAAAAGGCGCTGACGAGTTATGGCGAAAACATGATCGAGCTGATCAATCCGGTAACGAAACGTCTGCACGCGGATTTCAGGCAGATAGGTGCGCCGACCGGGAGATTTGCCTGTACCAACCCGAATATTCAACAGGTGCCGCACGCTGTCGAATACCGGCGTTGTTTTAGTGGTTATCCTGAGGAAAGAAAGTTGATCATCGCCGATTATTCGCAGATCGAGTTGCGGATATTGGCCGAATTCTCTGGCGATCGTGGCTTTATCGAAGCCTTCAATTCGGGAGCGGATCTGCATCGTGTGACGGCCGCGCAGGTCTTTAACGCTTCTCTGGACCAGGTTACGAAAGAGCAGCGCGACTTTGCGAAGCGATTGAACTTCGGCGTGGTTTACGGAATCGGCGCACAGCGTTTTGCGATAATGACTGGATTGAGTGTGTCGGATGCGGAAAATGTTTTGCGGCGATACTTTGGAACTTATCGACAGCTCGATACTTACCTGCGTGAAGCCGCAAATCGCGCCGTGAGCGAACGCCAGGCGCGCACTGCTTCAGGGCGCCTTGTGCGTTTCCGTTATGACGAGAACGACAGGCAACAGATCTCGATGACTCAACGCAACGGCAAGAACACACCGATACAAGGCACGAGTGCCGACATCTTAAAGCGCGCGCTCAAGTTGTTGAAACAAGAGTTGAGCGAGACGAACGCGAAGGTCGTAAATATCATTCACGACGAAATCGTCGTCGAAGCTGATGCTGATGAAGCTGAAGATGTAGCAGCAAAAGTTGAGCGCGTGATGTGCGCCGCTGGGGAGGAATACTTAAAGACTGTGCCAGTTAAAGTCGAAACCGAGATCGCAGATGAATGGGTTAAGTGATCCGCGCAGATCTGCGTTTATCTGCGGCTCCAAAGAAAATAGATTGGGATACCTGTAAACACGAGCAAGTACCCGATGCCCGACGTCGACGGCGCCAGAATCGCTAGATCGATGATGAACAATCCCGCGAGAACAATATAGATCAGCGGCACGATCGGATAACCAATCGTCCGGTAAGGACGTTCCATCTCCGGAGCCTTTCGACGCATCACAATCACTGCCCCAACCATCAACACGTAAAAAATCAAATCAGCCGAAACAATATATTCGAGCAGTTGCGTGTAAACGTTCCCAAACGAATAACCACCAGTCTGTTGATTGATTGTGACGGTACGTGGAAGAACGAGAAACGAAGCCCACAATCCCTGGGTAATCAAAGCGACAGCCGGGACATGATAAGCATTAACACTGTCGACTCGTTTGAAAAACAGTCCATCACGCGCCATCGCGTAGTAAACACGCGCACCTGCCAGTATCAATCCATTGTTGCAACCAAACGTCGAAATCATGATCGCGAGTGCCATGATGACAGTGCCCTTACTACCCAACACCGCTTGCATCACCGCAGTCGCAACGCGATTCTGCGGCGCATTTTGAATATCGGAAAGCGGCAACGTCACGACGTAAGCAAGATTCGCCAACAGGTACAACGTCACGACGATGCCACAACCAAGCAAGAGGGCGCGTGGCAGATTCTTACCCGGATCGCGCACTTCGCCGGCCGTGAACGTGACATTGTTCCACGCTGACTGCGCGAAGAGTGGTCCAACCATCGCTCTGCCAAGCAACATCAACAACGCAAGCACGAGCAGTCCTTCGCCGGCAGGTTCAAACCCGACCTGCGCTGCCGTCGGCTTCCAGCCGTTTTCCCATGACTCCCACCACGAAGACGTGTAAGCGGCGCTGTTGCTATTCCATCCAATCAGAAGTCCGATCAAGATCAATCCGAGTAGCGCTGCGGTTTTTGTGAACGTGAATGTGTTCTGAATGACCTTCCCGGTCTGTAGCCCGCGTGTGTTGATGAACGTAAGAAACAGGATCATGACCACCGCGACGAGTTGCTGGCTCGAAAGACTCAACGCGTAACCGTTGAACGAGAGCCCGCTGATAGTGAACGGCTTCAACACGACGATGGGCGCGACGAGATAGCTGTCGCCTGATATGCTGCTGGTGAGTACGCCGGTGAAATTCGCGAAAGCAACAGCCACCGCTGCAATCGTTCCCGTTTGAATAATCAGAAACAAACCCCAGCCGAAGAGAAATCCGATGGATGGTCCATATGCCTCACGCAGAAACACGTATTGCCCACCGGCACGTGGCCACATTGCGGCCAGTTCCGCGCAGCAGAGTGCGCCGGTGATCGTGAGCACGCCCGCGAGCGCCCAGGCGGCAAGCAGCCAACCCGGCGATCCGACCAGACGCGACGATTCAGCGGACGTGATGAAGATTCCGGAGCCGATCATTGAGCCCACTACGATCATGGTGGCATCGAGCAGGCTTAGACCACGAAGGAGATTTGAGGGAGCTTCTTTGCTCATTCGCGCGGCGGGTATAGTGCCATAGATCGGCGTTTATCTGTGGCTAAAATTGCATGCTTGACACTGATCGAGGGCTCACCTAGTCTTTTCGGTTTGGAGTTTGCCACAGGATGAAAAACGACCTAATCAATTTAATAACAAACAAGAAAGCGCACGTTGGAGTTATCGGACTCGGGTATGTCGGTCTCCCGCTGCTGGTGGAATTTGCTTCCAAAGGGTTTCAGAGCACAGGTTTTGAAGTTGACGAGTCGAAGGCGGAACAGATTAACGCCGGCACCTCTTACATCGGCGACGTGCCTGCGCGACGACTGAAAGAAGTGGTCGATGCAAAGCGGCTTCGGGCCACCACCGACTTCAGCCACCTGCGTGAGTGCGACGCGATTATCATTTGTGTTCCGACGCCGCTACGGAAAACAAAGGAACCCGATGTCTCTTACATCCTTGCGGCCGCTGAACAGATCGCGAAGAACCTGCGTCGTGGTCATCTGATCATTCTCGAGTCGACCACCTATCCAGGCACGACGGATGAAGTGCTGCTCCCGATGTTTGAAGAAAAGGGACTGAAGCTCGATGAAGATTTCCTGCTGGCGTTCTCGCCTGAACGAGTCGATCCCGGCAATCCACAGTTTCTAACGCACAACATTCCGAAGGTTGTTGGCGGTGTTACTGATGACTCAACCGCAGTTGCCGCGCATTTGTATTCACAGATTGTGAACGACGTGCACGCTGTGAGCTCGGCGCGAGTTGCCGAAGCCGCAAAGCTTCTGGAAAACACGTTTCGCGCGGTGAACATCGGCATGGCAAACGAGATGGCCCGTCTTTGTTACGCGCTCAACATCGACACGTGGGAAGTGATTCGAGCTGCGGCAACCAAGCCGTTCGGCTTCATGCCGTTCTATCCAGGGCCGGGAATTGGCGGGCATTGTATCCCGCTCGACCCGCACTACCTGTCGTGGAAGGCGCGACAGCACGGGTTCGATTCACGGTTCATCAGTCTTGCGGAAGAAGTTAATTCACGCATGCCTGAGCACGTAGTCCAACTGGTTGCGGATGGACTGAACGACGAACGCAAGGCGATGAAGGGTTCAAACGTCTTGCTGCTTGGCGTTGCCTACAAGAAAGACGTCAACGACGTTCGCGAGAGCCCGGCGCTTTCGATCATCGATCGGCTTCGTGCGAAGGGCGCTAACGTTAAGTATCACGATCCATTCGTAGAGGAAGTTCGTTTCGACGACGCACACACCGACGCCATTGGAGAACCGCTGGCGTCTGTTTCACTCACCAACGAAGAACTTGAGTCTGCTGACTGCGTGATAATCGTTACCGACCACAGTGAAATCGACTACAAGCGCGTCTGCTCTCTGGGCACGCTGATCGTCGACACACGCAATGCGCTCAACGGGGACGTGAGACGCGAAAGCAAAGCACGAATTATTCGCTTGTAATGATCGCCGCAAAAAGGCACAAAACGCACAAGAAAGAATTTTTGTGTGTTTTGTGCTTCTTTGTGGCTAAATAAAAAGAGATGTTGAGAGTCATAAACGTCGTTGGGGCGCGGCCCAACTTCATGAAGGTGGCGCCGATTGTGGCCGCGATGAAGAGGCGTCCCGAATCCTTCCAGCCGCTGGTTGTTCACACCGGACAGCATTACGACGCGGCAATGTCTGATTCGTTTTTTCGCGAGCTGGATCTTCCGCAACCAGATGTGCATCTCGGTGTCGGCTCAGGGTCACACGCAGTGCAAACTGCTGCGGTGATGGAGCGCTTCGAGCCGGTTGTCCTGAATGAAAAACCTGATTGGGTGCTGGTTGTCGGCGATGTGAATTCGACGATCGCGTGCGCGTTGGTCTGTGTGAAACTCGGAGTGAAAGTGGCACACGTTGAGGCCGGTCTGCGAAGTCGTGATCGCATGATGCCGGAAGAGATCAACAGGTTATTGACCGATCAGATCGCAGATCTGTTGTTTACGCCTTCACCCGATGCGGATGAGAACCTGCTCGCCGAAGGCATTCCCAGGGAAAGGATTCGTTTCGTGGGAAATGTCATGATCGATTCGCTGCAAAAGAACCTGAGCGTCGCACGTGCTCTGCCGACCAGAGAGCAATTGGGACTGATCGGGATCGACTACGCGCTGCTGACTCTTCATCGTCCTTCAAACGTCGATATGCACGACTCGTTTAATCGGATTCTTGATGCGCTCGAAACGATTTCAGCGCGGTTGCCAATCGTTTTCCCAGTTCACCCGCGCACGAAAAAGACGATTGCCGAGCTCGGATTGAATGATCGTGTGGGATCGATAAAGGAACTGCGGATTATCGAACCCCTCGGCTATCTCGACTTTCTCAATCTCTCGAGCAGTGCGCGGTTGGTTTTGACTGACTCCGGCGGTATTCAGGAAGAAACTACATCTCTCGGTATTCCTTGCCTCACGTTGCGCGAGAATACCGAACGTCCCATTACAGTTGAGTTGGGAACTAATGTAGTTGTAGGCACCGACACTGCGAAGATTATTTCCGCTGCAATGGCTGCACTGAACGGATCTGCAAAAACCACAACTCGCCAGCCTCCGCTTTGGGATGGACACACTTCTGAGCGTATTCTCGATGCGCTCGAAGAGTTTGCCGCGACGCAAGATTCCCACTGATGGCTGTTCTCAAAAAAATCAAACGGGTCGTCAGGGGGGAAGTGAAGCTGACGGCGGCAGCGCGCGAAGTATTCCGGCGCACCGTTGCTTCAGTTAACGAGCGCAAAGAACGCGCGCGGCTCTTCGACAATGAGCCACTTGCACTCAAGCCTGCGTTCGCGCGCCTCAGCGATGATGAATTGTTGGCTCACTTTCAGTGTCCGCGTGATGCTAAGTTTCTCAACGGCTTCACCTTTGCGAGTAGTGAGTCAATCGCTTTAGCAAACAGCATCGTTGACGATCACTGCTGGCCCTTGCTTGGTTTCGGCGAGCGCTGTTACGGAAAACCAATTCAGTGGACTCGAGATCCGCTTTCAAATTACGTATGGCCGCTCGATTACCATCGCGACATCAAGTTGTTGCGCGGTGATGGCTCAGACGTGCGCGTGCTCTGGGAACTCAACCGTCTTGGTCATTTCCTTACGCTCGCGAGTGCTTATTCATCAACAAATGACGTCGCCTACGCAGCGGAGTTTTGGACGCAGCTAAGAAGCTGGATCGAGCAGAATCCATATGGGCGTGGTCCAAATTGGACTTGCGCAATGGAAGTCGCGCTGCGCGCCATAAACCTACTTGCTGCGTTTGAATCGTTTCGTCATTCGCCCAATTTAGATGCGGTGTGGTTGCGGTCGTTTCTGCAACTCCTGCAACAACACGCCAATTACATTCAACGCAATCTCGAGTTCTCTTACATTGCCACCAGCAATCACTACCTGTCAGATGTGATTGGACTGACGTGGTTAGGACTGATGCTTCCAGAACTTCTCGATGCGAAGTCGTGGTATGAGTTTGGCCGCGCCGAGATGCTGCGCGAGATGGACAAACAGGTGTTGGCTGATGGGGCAGATTTCGAAGCTTCCACCGGTTATCACAGGTTCGTTACGGAGCTCTTCCTTTACACGTTTTGGTTATGTCGTTCAAATGGCCGGGACGTAGAAGAGAAGTATTGGACGAAGCTCAAACAGATGCTGATCTACGTGCGTGCTTATCTGCGGCCTGACGGATGCGCGCCTTTGATCGGCGATACAGACAGCGGACAGGTCTTGCCGTTTGTCCGTCGTCGTGCTGATGAGCATGCATATCTGCTCCAACTTGGAGCAGAGGTCTTTGACGATCCCACGCTGGCAGTAACTCAACATGTAACTTCGCAGGCGTTTCCACAAGCGGGCACTTACATCATGCGGGACGGCGATCTTTATCTGTGCTTCAACACGTCCGGCCCCGGGATCAACGGCCGCGGTTCTCACGGCCACAACGATGCGTTGAGTATTGAAGTTTCGGCGGGTGGTCGATCATTCATCGTCGATCCAGGCACATATGTTTACTCGGCCGATCTGGAGAAGCGCCATGCGTTTCGCTCGACCGCATATCATTCGACTGTGCAGATAGACGGCAAAGAACAGAACACGATCCATGTGGACTCGCCCTTTGTGATCGGGAACGAAGCGCAACCACGCGTGCTTGAATGGAAAACTACCGACGATTTCGACAAGGTCGTGGCCGAGCACTATGGATACTCTGTCACTCACCGTCGCACGGTTGTATTCGACAAGCGTGAACGGCTGTGGTTGATTGATGACGAGTTCTTTGGCGAGGGAGAACATCTTTACGAGGCGAGATTTCACCTTGCACCAGGGGCGGCGGGACTAGTGGTCTCGTTGTTGAATCACGATGTAGAGCCGGTGCTGGAGAGTCAGCCGGTTTCCCGAGACTATGGTCATATTAGCAACGCTGTTTCGATGTGCTGGCGTATTTCAGGGCGACCGGGCAAGCTTAGTTGGCAAATAAAATCCGTGTAATCTGTGGCAAAAAACGATGTGTGGTATCTGCGGGGTTTGGGAATACGGCGCGAGCGAAGGTTCAATTGAATCCTCGCTACTCACGCGCATGCGCGATGAGATGACTCACCGTGGTCCAGACGACGCGGGCGAGTTGATCTTTGACGACCACCGCGGTGGCTTCGGCTTTCGACGTCTGTCCATCATCGACCTCTCGGCCGCCGGTCATCAGCCGATGCACGGTTGTGACGAGCGCACGTGGCTCGTCTTCAACGGCGAGATCTACAACCACGCACTCATCCGCTCGAATCTCGAACATCGCGGCCACAAATACTCTTCACGCACCGACTCCGAAACGATCCTGCACCTCTACGAAGAACGTGGCCTGGATTTCATTCACGAGATTGAAGGCGATTACGCGATCGCGCTCTGGGATGCTAACAAGGAACGACTCGTGCTCGTGCGCGATCGCGTTGGTGTCAAGCCGCTCTACTTCTATCACAAAGATGGTCGCTTCATCTTTGCGTCGGAGATCAAAGCGATCCTGCAACATCCGGCAGTAACGCCCGACATTGACGAACAATCGCTTTATCACTATCTGACGTTTCTCACCACGCCCGCGCCCACGACACTTTTTCGCGACATACACAAACTGCCGGCCGGTCACATTCTCACGCTAACGCGCGACGGCACGATCAACATCCAACGCTACTGGGACGCGCTGCCGCCTAAACAAAGAATCATCGGGACCGAAGAGGACCAGCGCGCGGAAATCCTGCGTTTGCTGCGCGAGTCGATTCGCAAACGAATGATGTCAGACGTGCCGTTTGGAGTATTTCTTTCAGGCGGCGTCGATTCTTCAGCGAATGTCGCGCTTATGTCGGAACTAATGACGCGTCCGGTTGATACATTCACGGTCGGCTTCAGCGATGCTGAGTATCTCAACGAGCTCGAACCGGCGCGTCGCATCGCGCGACAGTTTGGGACCAACCATCACGAAGTGATCATCTCCGAGAAAGAGATGCAAGACTTTCTTCCGAGTCTGATCTTTCATCAGGATGAGCCGATCGGTGATCCGGTTTGCGTGCCGCTCTATTATGTTTCGAAACTCGCGCGCGACTCCGGAACGATCGTGGTCCAGGTCGGAGAAGGCTCCGATGAGATCTTCAGCGGTTACGAAAACTACGTGCGGCACCTGCGCATTTACGAAAACTTCTGGCGACACGCAGAAGCGCTGCCGCTTACGTTGCGACGCGCCATCTCGAATATTTCGCGACCTGCGCTCGAGGCCACGGGCAGAAAGCGTGCGGCGATCGAGTTGATCCGGCGGCTCGGCGCTGATGAACCGTTGTTTTGGGGCGGTGTGGTCGTGTATGACGAAACGTTCAAACCGCGTGTGCTGTCGAAGCAAGTGCGCGATCGTTTGAATGGCCTCTCGTCGTTGCGCGTCGTGGAGTCGTACTTGAAGCATATCGAGCGCGAGCGCCCCGATGCCGATTTTCTTGCTCGAATGACGTATCTCGAGTTGAAGCTCCGTTTGCCGGAATTGCTGTTGATGCGTGTGGATAAGATCACGATGGCGACGAGTGTCGAAGCGCGCGTGCCGTTTCTCGATCATCATTTGGTTGAATATGCGCTCTCATTGCCACGCTCGTTGAAAGTCGAAGGTGTCAGTGGCAAGCACATTCTCAAACGTTCATTGGAAGAGATCCTGCCGCGCGATCTTCTCTACGAACGTAAACGAGGCTTCGGCGCGCCCGTGCGCGAATGGTTCAGGGAGAGTCTTGGTGGCTGGTTTGATGAGCACTTGATGAACTCGACGATGCGGCGGCGTGATCTGTTGGACTATTCGTTTGTAAGCCGCATGTTGGACGAGCATCGACGGAAGTCGAAAGATTGGGGTTTTCATCTCTGGGCGTTGTTGAATTTGAGCTTGTGGTACGAGCGATGGATCGATTAGGTATCCAGAGATTACACAGAAAAAATCTGCGTAATCTGTGGACACAAATTGCCTGGACGTTCGCGACGCGCGTGGTGATGATCTTCAACAGCCTCGCCGCGGGCATCATCGTCGCGCATTGGTTAGGCGCAGAGGGTGTCGGGCAGTTGGCGGTTATCAATGTTGCTGTGGCGACGCTCGTTCAACTCGGAAGCTTCGGCCTTCCATCTTCAAACGCGTACTTAATAGCACAGGACCAGGCGCGTTTCCGTGCTGCCGCACTCAACTCGCTGATGTTCGCGCTCGCTATTGGACTAGTTCTCGCTCTTGCGCTCAGCGCCGTAGCTTCCTCGCGACCCGACTGGTTTGGTCTTCAATCTGCCAGCCTGATGCGCATCGCCGCCATCTCGATCCCGTTTCAAATGATCACGCTGATTGGTCTGAACATCCTGTTGGCGGTGGGCAAGGTACGACAATTCAATATCCTCGACCTCGTCAGCCAGTCGGTTGTATTAATCAACGCAGTGTGCGTGTGGCTGGTAGTCAAAGGAGATCTCGGAACACTCGTCTGGTGGAACACGGCGACGAGTGTTCTTGCAAGTCTTCTAATTGCACTTTTACTCGTGATCTCCGCGAAGAGTTTGGTGCAATCGAAGTGGCGCGCAGACATCGCATTGCTGCGACGCATGATCACTTACGGCCTGAAATTTCATATCTCGATTCTGGCCGGAGCGATTATCATTCGCGCCGATTTGCTTGTTGTAAATCACTACCGTGGCGCTGCGGAAGCGGGCGTTTACAGTGTTGCATCACAGTTTGCACTCCTGCTGATGTTGCTGCCGGGTGTGATTGCAACGTTGCTTTTTCCGCGTGTTACGAGCGAACAGGACGCGCGTGGCGAAACAACGTGCCTCGTTACACGCTACACGGCGTTCATCATGTTCATCTCCTGTCTCGCTGCAGTTCCCCTTAGCTTGCTGCTACCTTTTATTTATGGTGCGGCGTTTTACGACGCGACTGGATTGCTCTGGATACTGCTGCCAGGTGTTTATCTGATCGGTCTTGAGTCGGTGCTGGTCCAACATTTCAACGCGCTTGGACTGCCGCGCGCGATTCCACTCTACTGGGTTGTGACGCTTGCTCTCAACCTCGTCCTCGTATTTGCACTCGTGCCTCGTCTCGGCGCCCAGGGCGCAGCTATCGCTTCAACCATCAGTTACGCGGTGATCTTCGGCTTCGTAGCACTTCACTTTCACAGCAGCACCGGACGATCTTTCACGGAGGTATTCGTGCCCGGGAGTCTGCGCGGGTGATACTGCTTTGAAAATCGTAGGATTTTGAACTAGATTCCGGAAGAAAATTTCCTCCGACTTTGAGCCACAGCAGTATTTTCGACTCATGGACACCAAACGAACCTGGAGAATTGTTGTTGTCTCGCCCAGCGACGTTATGCCGGAACGCGCGGTACTCGCAGACGTCATAGACGAACTGAATCGAGGCATCGCTGGAGAGCATGGTCTAGTCCTTGAGCTTTCGCGATGGGAGACGGACAGTTATCCGGGCTTTCATCCCCAGGGACCCCAAGGTTTGATTGACCCGATATTGAAAATTGAAGACTGCGACGTGCTGATCGGCATTTTCTGGAAGCGATTTGGTACGCCGACCATGGACGCTCAATCCGGGACCGAGCATGAAATCCGGACCGCATATGATGCCTGGAAGAAGAATGGCCGTCCGCAGATCATGCTTTACTTCAACCAAAAGGCCTACTTGCCAAAATCCCCAGAAGAGATCGACCAATTGCGCCAGGTGCTCGAGTTCAAACAAGACTTACCGAAGGAAAGCCTCTGGTGGTCCTACAACGGTAAATCTCAGTTCGAGAAACTGGCGCGTAATCACTTAACGCAATTCATTCGTCAAAGTTACTCAGAGTCTGTTTCAGAGAATCAACCCGCGCAATCACAGGTTGTCGGTCGCAGTGTTGAGGAGTTGACGGAAGCTTTTTGCGCCGATCTGACCGACAGAGTAAGCAGAGTTTACATCGTCGGCGAGAGTGAAGCGCGCGAGATAGAACAGGTATTTATCAAACTCAACATTGTGGAAGAGTACGGGCGGATCCCGGTCCAAGCTGAGTTTCTCGGTCTGATGGATAGCGAAATGCGCAAACGTCGCGATCCTTTTCTGGATTTTGAGGTTGAGATTGAAAGGAAGCCAGATCGTGGCTCTAGAACAGCAAGCGATACTGTCAAGGAAGTCATTAAGCCGGAGGAACTGCTAAGACAACGCGCTCAGACCGTCATTTCGGGCGCCCCTGGCTGCGGCAAAACAACGCTGCTTCGTTATCTCACCCTGAGGGCTCTCAAAGACGGACGGTTACCTCTCTTCCTCGAACTCAAGACCGTAAACGAAGATGATTTTAAGCAGGCTCGAAACAGTCTATCGCAACTGTTGTTCGACAAATCCGTTGCTCCCTCATTGAATTTGCAAGGCTCGGAGCGCGAGCGGTTACAGGAGTACTTCCTGGCGCGGTTGCGGGCAGGCGATGCGGCAATCTTTCTTGATGGATTGGACGAAGTCAGAGGAACGAGTTTTTTCCCCACTCTTCGCACTGCCGTTAGTGAGTTCGTCAGGTCAGATTCCCGCAATGTGGTCGTCGTCTCGACACGACCCTACGCCTTTCAAACAAATATACAAGGGCTGCAAGAGATGGAGATTGCTCCGCTCAGCAGGAGACAAGTTGAAGAGTTTCTGAAGCACTACTATGCCGACGATTCGTCAACCAGGAGTCTGATACAACACCTGCGCCGGTATCGGCAACTGCGAGAGTTTTGCTCTACGCCTTTTTTGTTATCGGTTGTCGCGCAACTTCATCGCAGTGGACATCAGATCGTCCAGGATCGATTGGAGCTTTACCGTCAAATCGTGCTGCATCTGGCCGTTAAACTTGACAGTGCAAAGTCTCTACCTCTTTCTCGCTTTCACATTCCCGACCCTGACGGCGCCCTTAAGCTGGATTTCCTGAGGTATCTCGCGTGCGAGCGAATGTTTATGGGTTACCTGAATGAAGCCGAGGCAGACCGTGAAGCTGCGCGCCTTGTCTTTTCCGGCGATGAGTTGCTGGAACAGGTGAAACGTTTTCTCAAAAGTGAGAAGCGAAATGAGGTTGAGCCGCGACTGCTGGCAACAGACGTAAAGGGAACACCTCTTCTACGCGAGGTCGGCACAGACGTTTTCGCTTTCGCTCACCTGACGATTCAGGAGTATCTGGCGGCGACGGCGCTCTCTCGGCGTGATGACTGCGAAAGGATTTTCTGTCGTGCTTATTTTAATTCGGCGCTGGCGAGCATGGAGGTTTTGCCGATGACGATGGCATTGGCTCATCGGCCCGCCGCATTGTGTGCGACCCTGGAGGGCTTACCCGAATCATTGAATTTCATGAATCTGCGGCTGCGTGCTCGCGGTCTGTCTTACGTGCCATATACGTCGCAAGCTATCAGGCCAATTCTATTTGCGCTTGGAGAACGCCTCCTGGAATTGCATTCCGGAACTGAGGAAGAAACGATTTATAGCCAGATCGGAATGCGTAGCTTATCGGCAATGAATAGCGCAGCAATACAGTTTCTCTATGACAAGATCGAAACCCAGTTTCGAAGCGATAACGTCGAGGTGCGTTTGAAGGCATTGGTTGCTTTGTGGGCGCTGGGTGGTGAACGAGCAACGGGAATGATGATTGAAGCATTGCAGGACCCTTATGTGAGCAGTGCTGCGGCCCGAGGACTAGAGCGCTTTGGCGGAGAGCGAGTTGTCGATGCCATGAGTGAAGTATTGAAGAATGAGAATCAATTGCACAATTTGCGCCTTCTTGCCGCTCGAATACTAGGACGGCTGGGCAGCGCGAGAGCATGCGAGGCTTTACTTAGCGTGTTGAAGCGGAAGGATAAGGAAAGGGAGGTGCACCTTAAAAACCACACAGACGAAGGTGTGGAGCTGCCCACCAGTTTGGAAGACCATGATGATGCTGGCGAAGATACCGACGAAGCTGGCGAAGAGGATTACTATCCGTGGCGGCGGGATAGGCGCAAGGCTTTTTTACGTAGGACTGCGGCTAAAGCACTACGACGAATTGGCGACGAGGAGGCATTTGATGCCTTGCTTGAAACGCTGAAGAATCGGGATGAGCGCAAGGTCTTGCGTAGGGCTGCGGCTGAAGCGCTGGGACGAATTGGTAAAGCGGATGCAGTAGATGTCTTGCTTGAAACGCTGAAGAATCGGGATGAGCCCAAGGCTTTGCGTGGGGCTGCGGCTGAAGCGCTGGGTCGAATTGGTGACGAGAGAGCCTTCGAGGTCTTGCTTGCAGTATTGAAGAATGAAGAAGATGAGACTTTCAGTGTGCGCAAGAAGGCAGCTGTAGCACTCAAGCGCCTTAATCCAGAGAAAGTGATCGATGCATTTCTCGAATTAATGAAGATTGATGACGATGATGAGACTGAACCCAGCAAAGTGGACACCGATGGGGTTGTGATCTCATTGGAATCTGAACTGGACGTGATGTTATTTGAACAGCTGATTAGCCTGGACGCTCTTCCCGTCGAGTTTCTCGGCCAAATCTTGCAGGATTCGTCCAGTGCATTGGTCGCTCAGGCAGTTAAATCATTGGGACGGCTTGGCGGAGAAGAAGCGGTGGAGGCGTTAGCCGGTGCATTAGATGCATTCAGGCTTAGTGGCGAGACAGAGGTAAAAAAGAACCTCGTGACAGCTTTGGAAAAGATTGGCGGAGAGAGAGCGATCGAGGCGTTGATTGAAGGAGTGAAGCCTCAACTGTTGGACAAACAAAAAATTGAAGAGCTGGGGCTCAATGATCGTATACCGACCGCCGCGCAGCATGAGGAACCCATGCCTTATATTGATGCTGACATACAGATCAAAGCCGTTGCGGCACTTGGACGACTGAGGGATAAGAAGGGGGTCGACGTGGTGCTTGAGGCATTAGACTATAACTATATTAGTGGTGACGACGAACGTGAGACTGCCGCTCGAGCTCTCGGTCAGATGGGAGGTGAGAAAGCGATAACTGGCTTGCTCAAACTTTTACAGGATGACGATGATGACGTGCGTATTGCTGCAATTGAAGCACTGGGAGAGGACGGAGCGGAAGCTGTCGCAGCGTTGCTTGAAGCTTCGAAGCCAGAAATGCGTGAGAAACTCGTAGCTTTAAAAGCATTGGCACGGTTTGGCGACGACATACTCCGTGACGGATTAGTTAAGGCGCTCTCTGGGGCTAGCGACATGACAAGACAAAAGGCCGCAGAAGTCGTCGGTTACTATGCTGATGGTGTCGATGTGTTCGACGAATTGACACGTATGGCGGCAACAGATCCTGCGGATGAGGTCAGAAAGGCCGCTGGTGAAGCGCGAATCAAGTATGAACGCAAACTCAAGTTATTCGGAGTTCTTAAGGATTGAGGATGAAGGTCGTTCTGCTGGCGCTCAGCGGCGACTTGTCTCGCTGGCAAGACAAAGTCACGCAGCTTTATCCCGACTGTTCGATCGAGTTTATCTCGCGCACCGAGTTCGAAACTGGCAGTCACCTCAAACGTCTCAAAGCATTGCGTGCACTGCGTCCCGACGTCCTCGCGATCGCAACCGAACGACTTCCATGGCAACGCGGTCAAAATCTCTTCATGCTCTTTGGCGCGCTTGCGGGTGCGCGCGAAGTGTTGATGATCGACGCGCATGGCGGAGTGATAAGGAAGTCTCGTTCGAATGTCTTGCTGGGAGCGCCCGTAAGACTGAGTCGCGAGACGATAACGAGCGCGAACGATATGGCGCAGTCGCGCCGCGAGCTGCAACGTCTCGAAGAAGAGACACTGCGATTCAGCGACGTTTCGCGTAAACCGACTACTAGATCGCGTCTGCGTGCTGTGTTTCTTCGCTCGACACCTGGACCAGGCACACAAGCCGGCGGTGCTGCGAGCCACATCAAGGGCGTTGTCGAGGCACTCGAGTCGCTCGGAGTCCACGTTCGAGTGATCAGCAACGACCAGATTGCCGGGTTGAATGTTTCAGACGATCGTTTCGACGTCATTCCGCCGCAACCGAGCGGAGGCTCGCGAGCACTTTTCGATATCCATAACAACCTGGTTTTTACGCGTGGGGCTGTGCCCCTCATTGAGCGCGCTGATCCGGATTTTATTTACCAGCGTTATGCGCGGTTTAGTTGGGCCGGAGTCGTGGCTGCGAACCGGCTCAAGCGTCCATTGATGCTCGAATACAACGGATCGGAAGTTTGGGTTGGCAAGCATTGGGACCGAGTCGGAAGTCTCGATTTGCTGGAGCGTTACGAGCGTTTGAACCTTGACGCCGCGGCGCGTATTTTTGTCGTCTCGGAAGTTGAGCGCCGCAACCTGGAAGCGCGTGGCGTGCGTTCGGAGAAGATTGTGGTTAATCCGAATGGTGTGGACGTCGAGCGGTTTCGGCCTGGTGTGGGTGGCGCGGAGACGAGGCGTGAGCTGGGGATCGAAGAAGATGAGATCGTGGCTGGTTTTGTTGGGACGTTTGGTCCATGGCACGGCGTCGAGAAACTTGCCGAAGCGATCAAGACGATTCCGGCAAACATGCGTGTTCGGTTCCTCTTGGTTGGAAGTGGGAGCTTGCATGCAGAGGTTGAGAAGATGCTCGCGGATGAAAAGCGAGTAATCTTCACGGGCGCAGTGGCGCACGAGCGCGTGGCCACGTTACTGGATGCCTGCGACATTCTGGTTGCGCCTCATGTACCGCTTGCGGATGGTAGTGAGTTTTTTGGATCGCCGACGAAGATCTTTGAGTACATGGCGATGGGCAAGGGGATTGTTGCGAGTCGTCTAGGGCAAATTGGTGAGGTGCTGGTTGATGGTGAGACGGCGTTGCTTGTTGAACCGGGAAATGTTAGTGAGCTCGCAGCCGCGATTCTGAAGTTGGTTGAGTCGCAGGAATTGCGGCAGAGATTAGGGTCGAAGGCGCGTGAGGTGGCTGAGAGGGAGCATACGTGGACCAGGAATGCTCAGCGCGTGCTTGATGCGTATAAGTCGTTAACAGGATTACAGGATTAACAAGATTGGCAGGATTGGCGAAAGAGAAGCTGCAGGCGCGTGACCAGTGGGGACAGGATCCCTGCGGTGCGGAGTACGACCGCGAGCACGAGCTTGGCACGCGTGAGTTTTTCGATCAGATAGAACGACATCGCTATCAGGAGTATGCCGCGTGGATGCCGCGGCTGATGGAGTTTGAAAAGTTTCGCGGCGCGCGGCTACTCGAGATTGGTTGTGGCATGGGTTCGGACCTGCTGCAGTTTGCGCGTGGTGGAGCACGATGCACCGGCATCGATCTCACGCCACGTTCGGTCGAGATCACTCGTCATCGGTTTCGGCTTTATGGAGCTGACGGAAACTTCATGATCTCTGACGGCGAACGGTTACCGTTTCGCACTGAGAGTTTCGATGTGGTCTATTCCAATGGCGTTCTGCACCACACGCCTGACACGGCCGGAGCGATACGCGAAGTTCATCGTGTGCTCCGACCGGGTGGGGTAGCGAAGGTGATGCTTTACCATCGCAATTCGTTGAACTACTGGGTCGAAATTGTTTTGCGGCGCGGTGTGTTAGGTCTCGAGTTTTTGCGCGGGCGATCGGCGGAGGAAATAATGAGCCGCGTGATTGAGTTCAGCGATCACGATGCGCGACCGTTGGTGAAGGTCTATAGTCGAAAGGAAGCGGCCGAATTATTTAGCCTGTTCAAAGATGTGAGAGTTGATGTGGAGCAGTTAACACGTGCTGAATTGAGATTCTTTTCGCCGTTGGTGTCGGAGAAAAGATTTGATCAATTGCGAAAGAAAATCGGTTGGAACGTGATTATTACGGCAGTTAAGTAGACAGGATTTGCAAGATTTAACAAGATTGGTTTGCGGATTAACCGAAAACAACTGCTCATACTCTTTGCGTTACTGCTAATTACGATTAGCGTGCGTGTCCTCACGCTTCAGTTCATGCGCGCGCATCTGAACGATCCCGCCTGGTTTCAAGTCGGATCATATGCAAAGTTTGATCGACAGGCGCGCGATATTCTCGACGGACGTCAGCGACTCTTCTGGATTGACGATCCAGCACGCACGGACCTCGCTCAGTATCCTCCGGCTTTTCCTGCACTCGTCGCATTGATCTACAAGGTTACGGGAGACAGATCTGCGTACACGGTGCAGCTCGTGCTCTGGGTTTTGGATCTGTTTATCTCGCTACTGTTCATTGGGGGTATTGCTGCGACTGCATTTGGCTGGCGCGCTGCAATCGCGAGCGGCTTTCTGGTTGGACTTTCAGCGCTGTTTGCGCTCTATGCTGCCTATCCATCCGCGGATGTGCCTGCCACATGGTTTGTGTTAGGCGGAAACTGGTTGTTGTTGCTGGCATTCCAACGCAAGGACGTTTGGCTGGCCCTCGCGGCTGGAGTCGCGCTTGGAATCGCTTGCTGGTTGCGCGTGAATCCGTTGTACTTGTGTTTGTTTTGGGCCATCGCGTTGTTCGTGCTGGTCCAAGGCACGCGGTCGCTGAAACTTAAAATGGGTGCGGCGGTGTTGGTTGGGACAATCGTCGTGATTGCTCCGATCGTGATACGCAATTACGTCGTTTTCCCAGACTTCACTCTCACTGGCGGCACGATAGGTGTGAATCTCTGGGAGGGTCTTGGCGAGACACAACTTGGCCGGCAGCACGGATTCCTTTTTGGCGACGATAAAATGCTCGAAGTTGAACGCGCGAGAATGGGGCGGCCTGGAGATACGAGCGTCGAGATTCAATATCCGGATGGAATTCGTCGCGATAAAGAACGTACACGCGAGTCGCTCGCCTTTATCCAGCAACACCCAATCTGGTATCTCGGCGTGATGCTTGGGCGGATGTGGGGTATGTTGAAAGTTGCAGGCGACCCGGTACCGTACACTGGCATCAGCGGGATCAACGTCACGAGTAGGAAGTGTTTGCCGGAGCGTTGGCAGGGCGGTGTGCTTGCGCTTGGCGTGAACGTGCTGGGGATGATTCAGAGCGTCGTGCGATATCTGTTTCTGCCGCTCGCTGCTTTTGGGCTCTATGTCGGGATGCGCAGTAATTGGCGGATGAGTTGGTTAATCCTGGCCACGGTCCTTTACTATCTCGTTCCCGGCACTGCCGCGCATACGGAGATCCGTTACGTCCTGCCTATGCACGGGTTGTTGATTGTCTTTGCATCCGTGGGTATCGATTATTTAATCCGTCTTATCCGTGGCTAAATAGAATGCAGGAACACACGTATCCAATCATGTTCCGCGTCGAGCAGTCGCACTGGTGGTATACCGGGCGGCGCAAGATTCTGGCTGATTTCGTGGCAGAGATTTGCCGACAGGTCACTGATCGGCGTCCGAGAATTCTCGACGTTGGTTGTGGTACAGGGGCAAACCTGCTGATGCTTTCGAAGTATGGTGACGCTGAAGGTGTTGATGTTTCTGAGGATGCACTGGCCTTTTGTCGTGAGCGTGGACTCGATAAGGTCCGACTCGGCGCGGGTGAAGAGCTGCCGTATAAGGACGGCACGTTCGATCTGGTAACGGCGTTCGATGTGGTTGAACACATGGACGACGATCTCGCAGGACTTCGTGAAATGCGACGCGTGTTGCGGCCCGGTGGTCGAGTGTTGTTGTTTGTGCCGGCGTTCATGTTTCTCTGGGGCTTGCAGGATGACGTGAGCAATCACCGGCGACGTTATCGTTTGCCGGAACTAAGACGCGTGCTCGACAAGGCCGGTTTCGAGATCGAGCGCACGACTTACGCGAATATCACTTTCTTCCTACCGATCCTGCTAGTGCGAAAGCTGATGCGCCTGACGGGCATCAAAACCGAATCCGAAAATACGATCACTGTGTCAGCATTGAATGGTGTTTTGGGTCGTGTGTTTGGCGCGGAGAGTTGGATCCTGAAGCGTATGAACTTGCCGTTTGGTGTGTCTGGATTGTGTGTGGCGCGAGTAAAGTCTTAGACAGGATTAACAAGATGTTTCAGGATTAACAGGATTCATCTCGTCAATCTTGCTAATCTTGTAAATCCTGTAAAGCATGTTATTGAATCGTTCGATTATTTGTTTTGGTGGCGAAGACTGGTGGTATCACCACCCGCATTCCAAAGCTCATCTGATGCGCAAGTTTGCGCGCGCCGGAAACAAGGTCATCTTCGTCAACTCGATCTCGATGGGCCTTCCCAGCCTTGGTCATAAAGATCTGCTACCGCGAATCAAACGTAAACTCGGAAGTTACTCGAAACTCGCACGCGAAACCGACGAGGGTATCACCGTGATCTCGCCAGCGAGTTTGCCTTTTTTCGGGACTGCCGCGGCGCGCTCGATCAATCGTCGCCTAATTGGATCTCAGATCAAACGTCTGGCCCGCAATCGCGGGCTCACCAAGCCAGTCCTCTGGATTGCAATTCCCACTGCGGCCAACATGATTGGTATGCTCGACGAGTCGGCAGTGGTCTACCAGGTGTCAGACAAGTATGATGCGAACACGATGGATCATGCCACCGATCCGGCTTTGATACGCGGGCTTCATGAGCGGGCTATTGACGCTGCGGATCTTATCTTCTATTCGGGCCGAAAATTGTTTATCGAAGCGACGCGTGGATGGGAGCGTTCGCACCTGCTGGAGCAGGGAGTTGATTACGATCATTGGCGACGTGTCAGCGACGGGACGATCGAGGTGGCTCCGGAGATCGCAAAGATTCCGCGGCCGCGTTTGGGATACTTCGGGGCGATCGAGCCGTGGTTGGTCGATCAGGAGTTGATCAAGCGTGCTGCTCGTGAACGACCCGAATGGCAGTGGGTGTTTATCGGAAACAAGTCGCGCGGGTTGGAGATTGAAGACTTGCCGAACACGCATTTTTTGCCGCCGGTCGCTTACGCGGAGCTGCCGGCTTACGCCGCAGGATTCGACGTTTGCGTCCTGCCGTGGGAAACTGAGCAATCTTTTACGAGTTATGGTTCGGCGATTAAGGTGCGCGAATATCTTGCGACCGGAAAGCCGGTGGTTATCTCTCCGTTGCCGGAGTACGAACCGATGCGCGACGTGCTGAGAATTGCGCGCACGCGAGATGATTTTTTCCGATTAGTCGAGGAAGCGTTGCACGATAACGACCCCGCGGCAGCGGCTGCACGACAGGCGGCGGTGGCGTCCGGCACGTGGGACGCACGCGCCGAGTGGGTTAGTGATCTGATTGAAAAAGTTTTATTGAAGAAAGATATTGAGCCACAGATAAACGCGGATGAACTCTGATTTATGAAGCAGGTGTTACAGAACAGGAAGACGGGAAGACCATTTGTTGGTGAGGTGCCGGTGCCGGCGCTAACGCGTGGTCGCGTGCTCGTGCGCACTGTCGCTTCGTTGATTAGCGCGGGAACGGAGCGTGCTGCTGTCGAGCTTGTCAGCAAAGGTCTCGTCAAGGAGGCGCGGCAACGACCGGATCTCGTCAAAGCGGTTGTCGCGAAAGTTAAGAACGAAGGTTTGCTGAACACGTTTGCGTCGGTGCGCGACAAGATGGCTGCGTCGCAGTCGCTGGGTTACAGCGCGGCAGGTGTTGTTGCGGCTGTTGCTGAAGACGTGACGGAGTTTCAGGTCGGCGATCGTGTGGCGTGCGCCGGAGTTGGGTTTGCTTCGCACGCGGAAGTGTTGTCGGTTCCGAAGAATCTCTGTGTTCGCCTTCCCGAGAACGTGAGTTTTGAGTCAGGGGCGTACGGAACGCTCGGAGCGATTGCTTTGCAGGGAGTTCGCCTCGCTGAACCAACGCTCGGCGAGTCAATTGTCGTGATTGGATTGGGTTTAGTGGGACAGCTCACGGTGCAACTTCTGAAAGCGAATGGCTGCCGCGTGTTTGGACTCGATCTGGACCAGTCGCGCGTTTCGTTAGCGTTGGAGTTGGGCGCTGATAAAGCGTCTATCTCAAATGATGAAATAGCAAAAGAGATCGAGGCGTGGACACGCGGTTACGGTGCTGATGCGGTGCTGATCACCGCCGCTACTGATTCCAATCAGCCGATCGAGTTAGCAGCGCGTGTGTCGCGTTTGAAAGGACGAGTGATCGTCGTCGGCGTGACCGGCATGGACATTCCGCGAGCGCCGTTTTTCAGCCGCGAGCTCAAACTCATCATTTCGATGTCGTATGGCCCAGGCCGGTACGATCCTGAGTATGAAGAGAGAGGCCAGGATTATCCGCTTCCATACGTGCGTTGGACCGAGAAGCGAAACATCGAGAGTTTTCTCGAGCTAATAGGAGAGGGTCGCGTCAACGTGGAGCGCCTGACGACACACCGCTTTCCGATTACTGAAGCGGATCGCGCCTACCAGTTGATTTCCGGAAATTTGCAGGAGCCGAATCTCGGTGTCGTGCTCAACTACGATCCGGAAGCACCAGTGCTGCGCAAGATCTCGCTCGGCGCAGCAGCTCCGGTTCGGAAGTCAGAGAAGTCGGTAGTCCTGGGAGTAATTGGCGCAGGCGGATATGTACCCGCGATGTTGTTGCCGCATTTCAAAAGCGAAGGAGTCGAGTTTTGCTCGATCGCGACGGCGACAGGAATCTCAGCGCATGACGTTGGGAAGAGGTTTGGATTTACGTATGCAGTTTCCAGCGCTGATGAAGTGCTTGACGAGCCGAGTGTCAACCTCGTGGTGATCGGCACAAAGAACGACACACATGCCGAACTTGCGCGCGGCGCGCTCGAACGAAACAAGCATGTGTTTGTTGAGAAACCGTTGGCGCTCAACGATCAACAACTAGAGTCGGTGTTGGAAGCGGTTGCGGCATCGTCCGCGAAGTTGATGGTCGGATACAACCGCCGCTTTTCACCACTCGTGCAGCGCGCTAAAGAATTTTTCAGCAATCGCGAAGCTCCGCTTTCGTTGCTTTATCGCGTGAATGCCGGACGCATTCCGAATGAACACTGGATGCAAAATGCGCAGGAAGGGGGCGGCAGGATCATTGGCGAGGTCTGTCATTTCATCGACCTGATGCAGTATTTGACCGGTGCGTTACCTGTCTCGGTGTTTGCGGAATCGATCAGTGCAAACTCCAGCAAGATCGTCGATGCTGATTCCGTCTTTATCACGTTGCGATTTGCGGATGGTTCGAATGGCACGATCGCGTATATCAGTGAAGGCGACAAAGGACTCGCAAAGGAACGCGTTGAGATCTTCGGCGGCGGAAAGATTTTTGTCCTCGACGACTTTCGACGCGCGACACTTTATAGAGATGGCCGTGAAGAGCAAGTCACGCTGAAAACGCAGGATAAAGGTCAGCAGGCGCAAGTGCGACAAGTTTGCGCCAACGTGCTTGAAGGTGGCCCACCGCTGATTAGTATTGATGATTTGGCGGCGACAAGCCGCGCTACATTTCGCGTGCTCGACTCTCTCCGCGAGCGCCAACCATTCGAGATCTGAGCCACAAAAGGCACAAAAACACAAAATAGATGTGTGGGATTGCTGGAATAGTCGGGATTGATCCTGAAAGAAAGATTGGTCCGATGCTCGCGAGCGTTGAGCATCGGGGACGAGATGATTCAGGCACATGGGTTTCGGAGCCGATCGATTCTTCCGGACGACGCACGTGCCTGGGCCATCGACGATTGGCCATCATCGACACGTCTCCCGGTGGCCACGAGCCGATGTTTTCGCATGACCGCCGTTACGTTCTCACTTTCAACGGCGAGATTTACAACTACCGCGAACTCCGCGAGCAGTTACGTTCACTCGGACACGCATTCAAAACCGACAGCGATGCTGAAGTTTTGTTGGCTGCCATCTCAGAGTGGGGCTGGGATGCCGTGACTCACCTCAATGGCATGTTTGCGTTCGCCATCTGGGACAACAAAGAACGCACGTTGACGTTGGTTCGCGATCACGTCGGCATCAAGCCGCTGTATTACGCGTTAATTCCTGCCAGCAAAGATGCGCCTGCGACATTTCTCTTCGGCTCAGAGATCAAAGCTATTCTTGCTACGAAGTTGATTAAGGCCGAGCTCGACAGGGAGGCTCTACATCAGTTCCTGACATTTCTCTGGTCACCAGATCCAAATACTCTTTTTGCAAACATCAAAACTGTTCCACCAGGTCACCTGCTTCAATTTCATAACGACGAATTAAAACTCACGGAGTGGTGGGACGTCTCGTTCGATCGTGTCGAAGAAGGCAAGAATGAAGCGTGGTGGTGTGAACGCGTGCTCGACACACTCGACCGCGTAGTGAAGATGGAAATGGTCGCCGACGTTCCGCTCGGATCTTTTCTTTCCGGCGGCATCGATTCATCAGGAATCGTCGCGATGATGGAGCGACATAGCAACGGGCGCCGGATCAGCACCTACACGGTCGGCATCGAGAGCGAAGATCTTCGCTACGACATCATCCCTGACGACGTGCGTTGGGCACGTCGCGTCAACGAGCAGTTGCAGACTGACTATCACGAGATCATGTTGAAGCCTTCCGTCGCCGATCTCCTGCCGAAGCTGGTCTATCACATGGAGGAGCCGCCTATCGACATGGCGATTCCGAGTTATCTGGTTTCGAGTGCGGCGCGTGAGACTGTGACGGTGATGCTGTCAGGCATGGGCGGCGATGAGGTGTTTGCAGGTTATCCGCGACAGATGGCGATGAAGATCGCGTCTGCGTTCGATCCGGTGCCGTCTCTTCTGCGACGCCCGCTAATGAAAACTGTTGCCGGCGCTCTTCCGGGTGGACTGCCGGGAAAGCTTACGGCGCCGTTACGAAACGCGAAGAAGTTTGCGCGCAGTGCCGCGCTCGATTTCGAAGATCGCTATCTTGGCTATGGCACTTACTTCACGAACGAGATGAAGCAGCGACTCTATTCGGATGAGTGGCGCGCAATCACAAGTGAGTACGATCCATACTCCACGCATCGAAAATACTTCGCGCGTGCCGCAGGCGCCGCGCCGCTGAACCAGCTTCTGTACGTCGATCTAAAAACATTCCTCCCCTGCCTCAATCTTATGACAACTGATAAGACGTCGATGGCCGCGAATCTCGAAGTCCGCGTCCCGTTTCTGAATCGCGAGATGATCGAGATGGCCGCACGCATGCCACCGCGTCTAAAACTTCGTGGACTGAAGCGCAAGTACGTCCTCAAAAAGGCACTCGAAGGCGTGTTGGCGAAGGATGTCGTATGGAGGAAGAAAGCAGGTTTCGGGGCACCGATCCGGTCCTGGCTCCGCGGGCCGCTGCGGCCCTTGATTACCGACTTGTTATCAGAGGAAACGGTGCGCCGGCGGGGTATCTTCAGGCCAAATCAGGTCAAACGAGTTCTCGACGCCAACTTTTCGGGCCGCGAAGATTACAACCTGCAAGTGTTTCAACTGCTGGGTTTGGAGCTCTGGCACCGGACGTTTCTCGACTGAAGCCGGGCGCTTTAGCAATCCTGCCCAACAGTGGAAAACATTGACAACCACGGGCTGGGCAGTCTAATCTGCATCTGGCGAGTCAACCCCTGGCTCAGCGACCTTCAGAGCCCTCACGGCCTCGAAAGTCTTAGCCCACAGCGATGATCAAACTGGACGAGTTCGAAATGTCAACAGGCAATGGACTGCACTCGGCACCCCCGCACGAGGAGCGCCGGTGTGTGCTGCTGGTCGAGGACGATCCGGCCCTGCGACGATATCTCGAAGTGGTGCTCGATCGAAATGGGTATGCGGTTGTGTCCGCGGGTGATGGTTTGGAGGCGATGAAGTTTCTGCTGACGGCGCGAGTTGATGTTGTCGTGACCGATGCGCTGATGCCTAACCTCGATGGTTACGAGTTGTGCCGCTTTGTGAGGAATAGCGAGCACCTCGCGCATCTGCCGATAATCTTACTCAGCGCTCTCGATCCCAGGAATACAACGGACGAATCCGAGCAAGTAAACGCCTTCCTGGCCAAGCCCGTCTCCCCCGAAGATCTCCTGGCTTGTTTGGCCACAAAAACGAGTTAGGCCACGGATGAACGCGGATATAAATCCGGATTTCTTCCGTGTTTATCTGTGGCTAGATAAGTTTGTCGAGTGGCGTGAAGGGGATGCCTTGGGCGGTGGCGACGGCCTCGTAGGTGCAGTGGCCCGCGTAGGTGTTGACGCCTTCTTTCAGACCAGCATCGCTCGTGATTGCTTGCAGGAAGCCTTTGTTTGCCAGCTTCAGTGCGTACGGAAGAGTGGCGTTGGTTAGGGCGAACGTTGACGTGCGTGGCACGGCGCCGGGCATATTCGCAACGCAGTAGTGCAGCACCCCTTCGACGTAGAACGTTGGATCGGAGTGAGTCGTCGGACGACTGGTCTCGATGCAACCACCCTGATCGACTGCGACATCGACGATCACAGCGCCGTTCGGAACGTCCTTCAGCATGGCTCGAGTGACGAGTTTCGGAGCCGCCGCACCGGGGACAAGCACCGCGCCGACGATCAAGTCTGCCTGCGAGATCGCGTCGTGAATCATATAAGCACTAGACGCGAGCGTTGAAATCTTTGAAAGAAAAATGTCGTCGAGCTCGCGTAGTCGATCGAGATTGTTATCGATGATCGTGACGACTGCATTCATGCCAACAGCCATCTTCGCTGCGTTTGTGCCAACGACGCCGCCACCAATAATCACAACACGCGCTGCGGGCACACCCGGAACGCCACCTAACAAAATTCCTCGCCCACCACTCATCTTTTCGAGATAGTGTGCGCCCACCTGGATCGACATACGTCCCGCAACTTCGGACATCGGCGTCAACAACGGCAACGTGCCGCGTCGATCGGTAATTGTTTCGTAAGCGATGCCGGTGACTTTGCGTTTGAGCAACTCATTGGTGAGCGCTTGATCCGGCGCCAGATGCAGGTAAGTGAAGAGCAACTGACCTTCGCGCATGCGAGGATATTCCGGCGCAATGGGCTCTTTTACCTTCACGATCATCTCAGCCGTAGCCCAAACCTCGTCAGCCGACGGCACAATCGTGGCTCCAGCGCGTTCGTAAAGTGAATCTTCAAATCCCGAGCCCGCGCCGGCGTTGAGCTCAACTCTGATCTCGTGACCTGCATCTTTAAGTGCACGCACGCCAGCGGGAGTTAATCCGACTCGATATTCGTTGTCTTTGATTTCTTTAGGAAGACCGATAATCATTGCGGAGACTCAACCTGATCGATCTGGGCGCGTTGGAGCTTGCCGCTGAAGTCTACGTAGATCGACTTCCACTCAGAGAAGATGTCGAGCACCTGGGTTCCTGCTTCGCGATGACCGTTGCCCGTGGCTTTGGTGCCGCCAAACGGCAGATGCACTTCCGCGCCAATCGTCGAAGCGTTCACGTAGAAGATCCCGGTGTACATTTCGTTCATCGCTTTGAAAGCGCGATTGACATTCTGAGTGTAGATCGCCGCGGAGAGCCCATAACGAACACCATTCGCGATCTGAATTGCATCTTCGATTGAGTTTGCCGGAATGACCGTAGTGACTGGTCCGAAAATCTCTTCCTGCGCGATGCGCATATCCGGCGTCGCGTCGGTGAAGACTGTCGGCTCGATGAAATGACCGTTTGCGTAATCGCCCTTCGAAAGACGACGGCCGCCACAAGCCAGCTTCGCGCCATCGTCGTTACGTCCGATGCGGATGTAACTCATGATCTTCTCGACGGCATCGTTGTTGATCACCGGACCAACGTCGGTTTTTGGATCGGCGCCGTTTCCAACGCGCAGTCCTTTTGAGTTCTCGACGAGTTTCGTCACGAACTGTTTGTAAACTTTCTTGTGGACCACGAGGCGTGAGGACGCCGTGCAGCGTTGTCCTGACGTACCAAAGGCGCCCCAGATGGCGCCTTCAACAGCTAAATCGATATCGGCATCATCCATCACGATGATGGCATTCTTGCCGCCCATCTCGAGCGAACAAATCGCGTTTCGCTCAGCGCAGGCGGAAGCGACGATGCGGCCGGTTTCAGTTGAGCCCGTAAATGAAATCAGGCGGAGTGCGGGATGGTTAGTCATCGCCGCACCGACGGTCTCACCAAATCCGGTGACGAGATTCACGACCCCGGGCGGAATGCCTGCTTCCTCGCAGGCTTTCACAAGATTGTAGGTTGAAAGTGGAGTGTCTTCGGCCGGTTTGATAACGACGGTATTGCCACAAATCAACGCAGGAATCAGTTTCCACGAAGGGATCGCCATCGGAAAATTCCAGGGCGTGATCAAACCGCAAAGACCGACCGGCTGTCGGATGCACATAGCAAACTTGTCGCGCATCTCCGCAGGTGTAGTGAACCCGTGAAGTCGGCGTCCTTCACCGGCGGTGTAGTAAGTGCAATCGATCGCTTCCTGAACGTCGCCACCGGCTTCTTTCAAAACCTTGCCCATCTCGCGCGTCATGTCGGCGGTGTACTGGTCCTTGTCGCGAATCAGAATCTCGCCGAGACGAAACAACAATTCAGCGCGCTTTGGTGCGGGAGTATTACGCCAGCGATCGAACGCGCCCTGCGCGGCGTTGACCGCGTCGTTCATGTCTTCGTTGGTGGACAGCGGAAAGCGTCCGACGATGTCGCGATTGTCTGCGGGGTTGATGTTTTCAAACATCTCGCCCGACTGGCTCGCTACCCACTTGCCGTCGATGTAGTTTTGATAAGTCTTGACTGCGGTCCGTGCAGCATTCCGCGCTGCCAGTTTTCCACTGGTTTTTGAAATTGCCTTTTTTGCCTGAGCCATAAGAACCTATTGATACGTAAACTGGACGATCACTGGAAACAGTCGATCGCCTTTCGGGTCTCGCTGGATCCTGGTCACGTTCAAAACGATCGGATCGCCCGCCTTGAGACCACTTAACACACGTTGGAAATCGGTAAGCGAAGTCACCGGAACGCGGTTGATGCGATTGATTACGTCGCCTACCACGAGGGCCTGTCCGCCACCGGAATTGCGGAGTTCAGCTATCAGCCCGTTCGGATCGATGTCTTTGACATAAAGACCCTGAACGCCGGTCAGGTGTCGATCCGCGAGAAGCTGAGGAGTCAGTTCTGCGAGCGTGATCCCGAGATGCAGAGCATTGCCTTTCGGGTCAGGATCCTTTGCACCGGGCGTTGTTGGTGTAGGCCACACTCGTGCATTTTGAGACGGTCGCTCACCGAGTGTGACTTGCACAGTCTTCTTTTCGAGTTTGCCGTTAGTGTCTCTCAGGAAAGTGAGTGCGACCTGCTGGCCAACCGGCGTGCTCGCAACACGCTGAATAAGATCCTGCGCGTTGGTAACCGGTGCGTTTTCGAAGTCGACGATGATGTCGTTTGGCTGGAGACCTACTTTAGAGGCCGGAGTAGGCAGACCGTTTTCGCCCTTGTCTGCTACGGTCGTGATAATCGCGCCCTTTGCTTCCGACATGCCATAAACTTTCGCAAACTCGTCGTGCACTGATTCGAGCGTTATCCCGAGATAGCCGCGTTTGACTTTGCCCTGAGCGATTAGCTGTTTGTAGACGAAAGCGGTTTCGTTTGCCGGAAGGGCGAAGCCGATCCCGTTGTAGTCGCCGGTAGACGTCGCGATTTGCGAATTCATGCCGATCACTTCGCCGCGCATGTTGACGAGTGGTCCACCACTGTTGCCACGGTTGATGGCGGCGTCAGTTTGCAGAAAACGCTGGAAGACGTTGAAGTAGGGAGTTTCACGTTCCTTCTTCGAAATGATTCCTGCGGTCACCGTTTGATCGAGTCCGAATGGCGAACCCATCGCCAGCACCCAGTCACCGACCTGCGCCGCGTTTGAATCGCCGAGCGTTACCGTGGGCAGATCCTTTGCCGCCTCGATTTTGATCACCGCAACATCGGTTTCCGGATCGATGCCGACCACGGTGCCGCGATACTTCTCACCTGACTGCAGCCCGACAGTAATCCGGTTCGCGTCCTCGATGACGTGGTTGTTGGTCAGAATGTAACCCTTGGGACTGACGATAAATCCACTACCGACGCCGCGCGTTGGACGTCGTTGGCTGCGGCGGAACATGTCCAGCAGCGGGTTATTGGTCGACTGGTCTTCCTTATCTTCGTCTTTTTCGCTGACCTCCGCCTGTGTTTGGGTGGTTTCGATGTTGACGACAGCCGGCTCGACGCGGCGAGCAATCTCGGCAAACGACGCCGAAAGTGCTTCTGGCGCGCGCGCAATCTGAAGATCAGGCTGCGCGGAAGTGGGCCGGCCCGATAACATCGCGCCGATGCCGATTCCTGCCAGTAAACATGCAACTGCCAGTGCGGCAATCCAGACGCGCAGTTTTTTCAGAATCGTCCGTTCTTGTTCGGTTGTGCTGTTCTTGGAAACGTCAAACATAATTCACACCACCTTCTGGAAAATCGAGGCCCGGCGAAAGGGCTAGAGTATAGCGAAAGGGTTTTTTATTTGCTATGGAAGGGGAGACGCCCCGTTTTAGGGCCGCAAAAGGACCTTCATGACGCCCTTCGTCCCCGCGCGGCGCATCGCGTGAACGCCGTTCGATAGCGGATACTCCTCGCTGATTAGGCTATCGACGTCGATCGCGGCTTTCTTCAACAGATCAAGCGCAGGACTGAAGCGCCCACACCGCGAGCCGACGATTGAAATCTCATCAACCACGATCCGTGCGGCGTCCAGTTCCGTTTTTCCATGAAAAGTTGACTTCAGGACCAGTTGACCTTTTGGACGAAGGAGGTCAAGGGCAAGGCCAAATCCACTCGCGGCGCCTGAAGCTTCGACTACGACGTCAAACTCTTGCTTACGTTTAGCGGCGAGTTTTGGAGTCGCGATCTCGATACCACGACGTTCGGCGATTCGCAGTTTGGAGGAATGTTTCCCGATAAGGAGTACAGCCGCACCGGTCAGCGCGATCACTTGCGCACACAGCAATCCGAGTTTGCCGTCGCCGATCACCGCAACTCGATCCGATTTGTTGATGTTTACACGTTCGAGTACGCCGCACGCCGCCGCGAGCGGTTCGGTGAACACTGCATGCTCGTCTGGAATGTTGTCAGGAACGCGGAGAAGATTTATCGCAGGGAGTTGTAGAAACTCAGCATGCGCGCCATCGCGCCCGTGTATGCCGAGCACGGTGCGATTAGCACAGTGTCTCGAGTCGCCGGCCCGGCACAGATCGCAGTTACCGCAGCCCGCGTTTATCTCACCAACAACGCGACGACCGTTGAGCGCCCGGTCACTGCTGTCTTCCACCACGCCGACGAACTCGTGCCCAATCGTTCCAATGAACTCCCCATAGCCACGTGCGATTTCAAGATCCGTGTTGCAGATACCTGACAGCAGCACACGCACCAGCGCCTCATCAGCATGATTCGGCTTCGCAACATCCTTCACTGCCAGACGTTTTTTATCGACGCGGAGGGCAAGCATTCATTTTGTGCTTTTTGTGCCTTTTGTGGCTCAAAAAGTCTTACTTCTCGTGTACGCGTTCTGTGGCGTGAGTTCGATGACCTGCTTCGCTCCAATGACCGTTACCGGCAAACGCCATTCGAGTTGTTCGTCGCCGGAAAGCGTCGCGTGTAACCACCAACTGCCGGGGGCGAGCAGCACCGATCCGGATCCTTGTTTATCGAGACGCGCGTTCACAGGCGCACGACCTTTCATCCGCTCCTTGAGAAAGTCTTCGAATCGTTTGCCTGGTCGTGTTTCTGTAAAGAACTCGTGTCGTACCGCAATGATATCGACCGGATAGAGACTGACAGCCACATCCAACGCTTGACCAACGCTGTCCGGAGTTTGCTTGATCAAGATCTGGAGCGTTGTTCGCTCAGCCGAATCAACCTGGGCAGTGGTTTCGGGAAGTCGTCGATAAATCAACCATCCCGCGCCGACGAGCACAAAGATCAAACCTGCCTGCAAGACAAGGATCGTCAGGCCACGAAATGTGCTGAAACGCTTCAATCCCGAGATGTTTGGTGTAGACGACATCGATTACTGTGCTTTGAACGCGCGAACAAAGGTTACGAGCGAGTTGACTTCTCTTTCATTCAGTTTGTCGGAGAAAGCAGGCATGTTACCGCGCACATTTCGACCGTTCATGATCGAGTTGAAGATGCGTTCGTCGCTGACATCGGTTTGCCATTGTGCGTCGGTTAAATCGCGCGCGTGACTGAATCTTCCTTTTGACGTTTTGGCTTTGCCATCGTTTCCGTGACAAGAAGCGCAATTACGACGATACAACTGCGAAGCCGGGCGGTCCTTAAACATGCTCTCGGCGTTTGTTGAGCAAATCAGGAGAAGTAATGCCAGAAGGTAGACTCCCATAGGGGGCTAATGATAACCACCTAGTCACGAAGAAACAAAATCACGTAGTGGTGTAATTGTGTATTGGCCGCGGCGCGGCCAGATGTTTATAGCTACCACCAGCTTAGGACCGCGCTCCAGCGGAGCGCGATGTGTCCGTCCAGCAGCAACATTCGGCTCCGCTGGAGCCGTAATTAACTTTTAGGGGGCGTGGCTATAAACATTTGGTCCCTCCGGGACCCAGCAATGTTTGAGCAACACACTATTACCCCACTACCCAAAATCAAGTTCATCCTGTGACGAACATGATTGTCTCACCCTGTGCCTTTAGTTATCATTACGCGGTAATCCCCGTAACCTGCAAAACCAGGACAATTCAATTGACTGAAATCGAGATCAATAAGCTGCGTGAAGAGTGTGGTGTTTTCGGAATCTACGGACATCCCGAAGCTGCGCGTTTGACATATCTGGGTTTGTACGCGCTTCAGCATCGCGGCCAAGAGTCGTGTGGGATCGTTGCTTCCGATGGTGCTGAACTTCGCATTGAACGCGCAATGGGACACGTTTCCGAAGCGTTCAACCAAACGCATCTCGATCGTTTGCGGGGTGCGAGCGCGATCGGACACGTTCGCTATTCAACTACTGGCGATGTCTCGATTCTCGAGGCGCAACCTTTCTGTGTCACTTGCCAGCACGGGCAAATTGCAGTCTGTCACAACGGAAATCTTCCGTTTGCACGTGAAGAGCGTCTGCGACTCGAACGTGAAGGCGCGATCTTTTCATCGACATCAGACACAGAAGTCGTGCTGCATGGTGTTGCGCGATCGCGTTCGTCGGTTCGAGAGGCGATACCGGAAGTCTTGAGCGGGACTGAAGGAGCGTTTTCGATGCTCTTTTTAACGCCCTCCGAGTTGATTGCGATTCGCGATAGTCGCGGGTTCAGGCCGCTTGCTCTCGGGCGGCTTGGTGATGCGTGGGTGATTGCGTCAGAAACCTGTGCGTTTGATCTAATCGACGCGCAGTATGTGCGCGACGTCGAGCCGGGCGAGATGATCGTGATCGATCAGGAGGGTTTGCGATCGTCACATCCTCTGCCGGCGCAGCAGCACTCGATGTGCCTGTTTGAGCATGTTTACTTCGCGCGTCCTGATTCGTTGATCTACGGCAGGTCGATCAACGAGTCGCGACACAAGATGGGCCGCAGGCTTGCAGTCGAGCAGCCCGCGGATGCCGACATCGTTGTTCCCGTGCCCGACTCCGGCGTGGCGGCGTCGATCGGTTATGCGGCTGAGAGTGGTTTAAGTTTTCGTTTTGGACTCGTGCGCAATCACTACATCGGGCGCACGTTTATCGAGCCACGGCAATCGATTCGCTCATTTGGAGTGCGAATAAAGCTGAATCCGATTCGCGACCTGATCAACGGGAAACGAGTGGTGCTGATCGACGATTCGATCGTTCGCGGTACGACGTCGAAGAAAATCGTGCGGATGGTTCGGGAAGCGGGCGCGAAGGAGATTCATGTGCGCATCAGTTGCCCGCCCACGATTAGTCCGTGCTACTACGGTGTCGACACACCGAACAAGACGGAGTTGATTGCGGCGCAGATGAGTGTCGAAGAGATACGAAAGTTCATCGAGGCCGACTCGCTGGGTTATCTTTCGCTCGAGGGAATGATTGCTGCGAGCGGGTTGAGTGCGGATTCGTCATGCGTAGCGTGCTGGAATGGGAAATATCCAACGCGCATCACTAGAGAAGCGGAGACGATGTGGGAACGCGAGCATGAGTCAGTAACTGCTGAGAATTGAGATGTTTGTGAAGTTCGCATTGCTGGCACTTTTGGCCTTCATGGCTTCCGCGGAAGTTTCACGCAAACGCGCAAAGACGCAAGTTGAGCCTTCCTTTGCTCCTTTGCGACTTAGCGTGAAAGATGTTTTTGCTCAAACGAGCGCTCGCTCCGTCGAAGTCTTCCAGGTGCTCGATCTGCCGCTGACCGTCCACGAAGCATCGCTCGTGAAATCCGAGCGAGGCTACCTCGTGAAACTCGCGATCGGGAACAGTTCGGAAGTAAAGCTGGTTGGACTTCGCTATTCGCTGGTGAGGATCGACTCAAAAAACCAAATGCAGCTACTGGTCAACAGAATCGAAGGCTTTTCAGTGCCTGCTTACGCGTCCAAGACTTTGACTTTCAAAACACCACTCAGGTTCAAACCAAAAGATGAACGATTCGTTTTGATGGTCGAACAAGTCATCTCTCCGGAATGGATTTGGGAAGTGGTAAAAGCCAAAGAGGCACTCGAAGCTTACAGCCGGGGAGATTATTCGGTGATGCCGGTCGTAATGCGGATGCTAAACCAGGTAGATGCGCCGATGGTTCCGCGCGTGATTTATCGCCAACAGCGAAACGAGGAATACTGATTGGGACGAGCGACCCGAGGTTGTGGTTGTGCGATTGCTGTTCTCTTAGTCGTCGTCGGTGCCGGCGCGTTTGTTGGCTGGAAGTATGTCCTGCCATGGTGGCGTACTCAGCCGCCACCGGCCTCAGGTGGTGAGTTAACGATTCGCATTCTCGACGTTGGTCCAATTAACGGCGACGCCATGCTCATTTCCTCACCGGCTGGAAAAACCGTGCTGATCGACGCGGGCGACACAACCAAAGGGAAGGTGGTTGTCGAAGCACTCAAGCGCAACAACATTCAACAACTCGACTACTTCATCGCCACCCATCCCCATCCCGATCATCTTGGTGGCGCTGCTGAAGTTTTCAAAGCGGTAAAAGTTCTGAACGTGATCGACAATGGGCAGCCGCCGAGTGTTCCTGCGCAAGCTGGTGCGACTCCGCAGAAGTCTACGGGCGGAAAGAAACCTGCAAACACAAAACCCGCAAAAGCCAATCCGCTGACAAAGTTCTACGACGACTACAAAGCAGCGCTGACATCAAGCGGCGCACATTACGAAACCGCGCGACCGGGAACCAAGTACGATCTCGGTGGCGGAGCGTTGCTCATGATTCTCGCGCCGTCGGAGCCGTTCTTCACGAAAGACAAGATGACTACAGGCGGCAACGAAGCAAACGCGAATTCGATCGTGGCGCGTTTGGATTACGGATCGTTTTCGATGCTGCTGACCGGCGACGCTGAAGATCAGACCGAACATCGTTTGCTCACGAAAGAGTTGGATCTGAAGAGCAAGGTCATGAAGATTGCGCACCACGGATCGAAGTATGCATCGTCTGGCGACTTCCTGAAGCGCGTGCAACCGGAAGTGGCGATCGTGTCGTGCGGAGCCTGGAACCGCTATGGTCATCCGTCTCAGGCCGTGCTCGACCGGTTGAAGGCGGCAAACCCAAACGTGAAACTCTATCGCACAGACTTGCAAGGCGAGATCACCATCACGACGCGCGGAAAAGATGGCGATATGACGATTAAGACAGCGAAAGAAACAACCGAAGATATGTGGGCCGGTCGGACCGCGCAGAAAGACGATTCATCCCGTTCCGGCTTCATTGCATACGGCGATTTCGGTCCACCACCGCGACCAAAGAAGACTGAACAAAAATAAGAATGCCGAACTCAATCTCCTACAGCGACGCGGGTGTTGACATCGACGCCGCCACACGCGCCACTGACAAGATCAAAGAACTCGCACGCAGAACTTTCAACCAGCGCACGCTTTCAGAAATCGGAAGCTTTGGTGGAATGTTCGACGGCGCATTCCCCGGTCTCGCGCAACCAGTGCTCGTCGCTTCCGCCGACGGTGTCGGCACTAAACTCAAGATCGCGTTTGCGACAGGCGTACACAACACAGTCGGACGCGATCTGGTGAATCATTGTGTGAACGACATCCTGGTCCAGGGCGCGCGTCCGCTTTTCTTTTTGGATTACATCGCGACGGGAAAGTTGTCGCCTGATGTGGTTGCGAGCATCGTCGAAGGCGTGACGAATGGTTGCCGTGAAAATGGTTGCGTATTGCTCGGCGGCGAGACGGCAGAGATGCCAGGTTTTTATCAGGATGGTGAATACGACATCGCCGGTTTCATTGTCGGCGTTGTGGATCGAGAAAAGATCATCGACGGCAAGACAATCGCGTCCGGAGATGTCTTGCTGGCACTGCCTTCCGCCGGACTGCACACAAACGGCTACTCGCTTGCTCGCAAACTCTTCTTCGAAGTCGAGGATTATCAACCGGATACCCCGCTGCCCGAATTGGGTACGACCGTAGGCGAAGCGTTGCTGCTGCCGCACGTGAGTTACCTACAACCACTCGACGGGCTTCTAGATAAACGATTCATTAAAGGTTTGGCTCACATCACTGGTGGCGGGCTCACAGATAACATTCCTCGAATCCTTCCGGAAGGCACAGCCGTGCAGATTAAGCGTGACTCATGGCCCACACCGCCGCTGTTTGAACTGCTGCGCCGTCTCGGGAACGTTTCCGACGCGGAAATGTATCGCACGTTCAACATGGGTATCGGGATGGTGATCGTTTGTTCTGAGAGCGATGCCGGCAACATTGAAACGCATCTGCGTGATCGCGGTGAGCAGTGCTATTCGATCGGGCGCGTCGTCAACGGCAATCGTGAGGTGCTCATCTGACCGGTTCCAGCAACAAGAAGATCGCGATTCTGATCTCGGGTCGTGGCTCAAACATGCTTGCGTTGAGCGATGCAATTCGCGAAGGCACTATTCCAAACGCTGAAATAGCGATCGTAATCAGCGATAAAGCGGCTGCTCGTGGACTGGAACTGGCGTCGGAACGAGGAATTGAGACGCGAGCGATCGAACGCCGCGGTCACACACGCGAAGAGCACGAGCAAGAGATCATTGCGGCGTTACGCGAGCGCCAAGTCGACTTGATTTGCCTGGCAGGATACATGCGTCTCTTGTCGCCGTGTTTTGTTGAGGCTTTCAGAGGAAGGATACTCAACATTCATCCGAGTCTTCTGCCGTCATTCCCCGGACTCGATGCTCAGAGACAAGCGCTAGCGCATGGCGTGAAAGTTAGTGGGTGTACGGTCCACTTTGTAGACGAGACGCTGGATGGTGGCCCAATTATCATGCAGCGCACCGTGCCGGTGATTGAAGGAGATACGGTGGAAACCCTATCCGCTCGCATTCTCGAACAAGAACACCAGCTCTATCCCGAAGCCGTCGCGCTCGTGTTGCAGAAAATATAGGACCTATTTTCTCCCCAGCGACTCCGCTCTCTGGAACGCCGACCAAACAGCCTTCGACAACACCGTCCGCAAACTACCTTTCTCCATCTGATAAATCGCCTCTGCCGACGTACCACCCGGTGACGTCACCATGTTCCGCAGCTCCGCGGGGTGCTTATGCGACTCTCGCGCAAACAAAACGGATCCAAGTATCGTTTGATGGACCAACTCCTGCGCGACGTGTCTCGAGAAACCCATGTGAACTCCGGCATCAATCAACGCTTCCATCATGAGGAATATATACGTCGGCCCAGTGGCACTTAACGCCGTGGCCATATCGATCTGGCGTTCGTTCTCAACGCGAACTGCCTTACCGAGCGCCTCGAGCATCGCGCAAACCTGAGTCTCCTGTTCCTCACTTACGTCGGCACTTGCCGTCCATGCCGTCACCCCTTCGCCGATCTGTGCCGGCGTGTTTGGCATCGTGCGCACAATCGAAGCGTGCAGTAGCTCTTCAGCAATCGTCTCGATCTTCGCTCCAGCTACAATCGAAACAACGAGCTGCTCTTGGACGAGGGAGCCCTTCAATTCCTGCAGCACGCTATGCAGCCGTTGCGGCTTTACTGCGAGCACAACTATCGAGCTCGCGTCCGGACTCTCCGGAGAAGCTGCGGTAACGGCGTCGCGATTGTTTTCAAACATTCCCACGCCGTACTTGACGTGCATCTCTTCACGACGCTCCTGGCGCGGATGACTGCCGGCAATCTGTTCGGGACCAACCAGCTTTTTGCGGAGCAGCCCGGCAATCACAGCTTCGGCCATCACGCCGCAACCAATAAAAGCCAAACGGCAGTTGCTAAGAGGATTTGTATCAGCCATAAAACTGAGGATAGCGCACCCTCCAATAGTTGAGCTACTCTATCGCTCGATGACGATTGACGAACAACTCTCATACCTCAGGAAAGGCACCGTTGAGATCATTCGCGAAACCGAACTGCGCGCGAAGCTCGAGAAATCCGCGGTTACCGGCAAGCCCCTGCGCGTCAAGCTTGGGGCGGATCCAACCGCGCCGGATATTCACCTGGGCCACACGGTCGTGATTCGCAAACTGCGTGCTTTTCAGGAGTTGGGCCACATCGCGATTTTTCTCATCGGCGACTTCACCGGCATGATCGGCGATCCTTCTGGGAAGAATGCCACGCGGCCGCAGCTCACACGCGAGGAGATCGATGCAAATGCCGAAACCTACAAACAGCAGATCTTCAAGTTACTCGATCCTGAAAAGACAGTGATCGACTTCAACTCACGCTGGATGGACACGCTCGGCTCGGCAGGATTTCTGCGACTTTCATCACACGTAACTGTCAGGCAGATTCTCGAGCGCGACGACTTCCAACAACGAATAGCGGAGTTGCGACCGTTGGCGCTTCACGAAGTGATGTATCCGCTCGTGATGGCTTACGATTCAGTTGCGCTCGAAGCTGATGTTGAACTCGGTGGAACCGATCAGAAGTTTAATCTGTTGATGGGTCGTAATCTGCAAAGAGAGTACGGACAGGATTCGCAGGTGGCGATGATCACTCCGTTGCTCGAGGGAACTGACGGCGTTCAGAAGATGTCGAAGAGTTTGGGTAACTACATCGGCATCAACGAACCGCCACAGGAAATCTTTGGCAAGATCATGTCGATTACTGACGATCTGATGTGGCGTTACTACGAACTGTGCACGGATCTTTCAGTGCCGGAAATTGCCACGCTACGTGAAAACACAAACGCCGGACAGCGCAACCCACGCGACGTAAAGGTTGACCTGGCGAAACGAATCGTGGCTGACTTCTATTCCGAAGGCGAGGCGCGCAAAGCTGAAGAAGAATTCAACGCGCGGTTCCGCGATAAGCAGGCGCCTGGAGACATCGAAGAGCGCACACTTGCATCAGGAACGTGGAAGTTGCCGAAGCTTCTGGTTGAGCTGCAACTTGCTCCTTCAATGGCGGAAGCGCGCAGACTGATCGAACAGGGCGGCGTTTCGGTTGACGGCGAACGCCGCACGCAAACCGACTTTGAAGTTAGTCTCAGCGGCGATCGGTCGTTTTTGATCCAGGTAGGGAAGCGAAGATTCGTTCGTGTGATCGGAGCGTAAATCAGCCACGGATAACACGGATGGCAGCTACATTGACCAATGAAGAAATCCTGGTGATCGAAACGCCTGAGCGTGTGCCGCTGCATTTCGCGCTCGCGTCGATCGGGAACCGTTTTTTGGCGGTCGCGATCGATCATGCCATTCAGCTTTTAAGCGTCGGACTCATTCTTCTGACGTCAGCAATACTCGCTAGCTTTACTGTCGTCGAGCGGTTGGTGTCGAGTGCGCCACGGTGGGTGTACGCGTTATCCACGATTCTTCTGTTTCTCGTCGTTTCCGGCTACTTCGCGTTCTTCGAATGGATTTGGAGTGGACAAACGCCGGGCAAGCGCTGGATGAAGCTGCGTGTGATTCGCGAAGACGGCCGGCCGATCACGTTTTGGGAAGCGTCCGTGAGAAATCTACTCCGCACGTTCGACATGTTTTTCCCGTGGTTTTACTCCGTCGGACTCATCGCAGTCTTTTTATCTGCGCGCGATCAGCGGATTGGCGACATGGTGGCAGGGACGGTAGTAGTTCGCGAACGTGAAGAAGAAGCGCCGGCATTCTCACATCTCTTTACAACGCCTGTGAGCGATCCCGCGCTTCGTCGGTCGTTCAAGCCAGTCGACTTCACGGCAAGCTTAAACAGTTTGACTGAATCGGAGATTGAGGTAGTAGAGACTTTTCTCCGTCGCCGTTGGGATCTTCCGGACTTCCCACGACAGTGGATGGCGTGGAGAGTTTCTCTTCCGATTCTCTATAAGCTTCGACCTGGTTACGATATCAGTACCTTCACGTACGAAGGCTTCCTCGAAGAGTTACTCCATCGCTATCTTCAGCAACATCGATTTACTTCGTAGGAAGACTTCGTACCCACTCCAAAGACGGGTCCTGTCCAAGTGAGGTCTCTCGGTCTAATTCTTTTTCTTTATCTCGAGTGGAAACAACTTGCCCGCCTCAGCCGGATCGAGGGTAACACCGCCGAGCGAAGCCCCATACGCGAGCACTGTGTCTCTGCCGGCGGCCATATCTTCCGCGGTTGGAAGCTTCACCTCGTCTGGTGTAACGCCACGATGCTCGAGGGTGTTTCCGTCTGGCATTATCAAGTCTGACACGGTAACGCTGACACCAAAGAAGACCACTACGTCAATTCCGACCTGGTGGCCGAACATTCTCGAAGTCATCACGGCGCCGGCGGTGCGGTCGCCGACAACGACACCTCGTTTTTCCAGTTGGACCGTGCGCGCTAAAACCTCAGCCGCCGATGCCGATCTGCTATCAACGAGAACGATCAACTTACCGGCGTAAGCTTTCTCACCTCGAGTTTTTGCAATCTCGGCCTTTGTTTCTTTGCGTGTTTTGCTGTCGCCGATCTTGACGTCGCGATCGAAGAGATTCGAAATCAGACGCGAAATGGTTGTCACCCAGCCACCGCTGTTTCCACGAAGATCCAGAATCAAAGTTTTGTGTTTCTTCGCCCTCGACATTGCATCGTCAACCTGTGCGTCTGTCAGGTCAAACTCATTCATCTTCCAGATGAGCACTTGATCGCCAAACGACATGTAACGATCGCGTCCCAGTCGTGCGTCACGCTGTGACTTTCTGACCATGTCGATGTAGGTGTTGTAGTCGGTAAGATCGGTGACTTGAACTCCCTGTTTCTGTTTGGCAAGTAAATCGATTTCTTTTGGCTGGGAATTTGGACTGCGAATCACAACACGCATGCCGGGTTGTGGGCGTAGGGTATTGTAAAGATACTGAATTTTCCAGAGAGTCTTTCGATCGGCGTTCCAACCACCGACCTGCAGGATTTCATCTCCCGGTTTGACTCCTTTTTTTTCGGCATCGCTTCCTTCATCGACTGAAGAAACGTAGCAACGGTCGCCAACCATCATCATGGTCCAACCGTAGTCGGTTTCAACAACGCGCCCCGGCGGGATGAAGAAGGTGTGTGTGTCGTCCAGTTCAATCAATACCTGGGCGATGACGCCGAAGATCTGTCCGACAGACGAGGCTTCCTTTATTTTTTCCGATGCCGTTTTGAAGCGGACATCCAGATTCATGCCGCGAAAGGTCGGATCGTAGTAATGCTTCTTTATCTCGTCCTTTATGCGGTCTAACATGATTTGTCCGCGATCGCGATCTTTGGATTCCACTTTCTGGGCGTGTGCGATTGCGAATGGGAGTAACAGCAGGAACGAGGTAAGCGCGACGGCAAAGAGTTTGCGGGAGTTCATGGGGGTTCTCTCCTGATGGTCTTACTAACCACAGATTACACAGATTGAATCCGTGTAATCTGTGGTTAAAGGCGTGATAGTTGCCCGAGTTGCCGAGTGTCTGTTAGTCTTCAAGGTTTCGGTCAGGGCAGAATATATTAACAGAGGATATAGCTATGAGTAAGGACGTTTTTATATTAGGTGGTAAGCGCACTCCGATGGGTGAATATGTCGGCGCGCTGAAGGACGTATCTGCAATCGATCTGGGAGCAGTAGCGGCGCGTGGTGCGCTTGAAGCGACGAGCGTCCAGGCAGATGAAATTGATCACACCGTAATCGGGAATGCACTCCAAACATCTGGCGATGCGATCTACGGCGCTCGTCACGTGGCGTTAAAAGCCGGTGTTCCCTTCGATCGTCCGGCGTTAACTGTCAATCGTTTGTGTGGCAGTGGAATTCAATCCATCGTATCAGGCGCGCAAATGATCCAGCTTGGTGAAGCTCGTACCTGTTTGGTTGGTGGAATGGAATCGATGTCGCAGGCGCCACACGTCATCCGTGGTGCCCGATCGGGATTCGCTCTGGGACAGGGAAAACTGGAAGACAGTTTAATGGTGGCGTTGCTCGACACGTATTGCAACACTCCAATGGCAGGCACCGCGGAAAACCTCGCGCGGAAGTTTGAAGTCTCGCGTGAAGAACAGGACAAGTACGCGTTGCGATCGCAGCAGGAAGCCAAGCGTGCAAAAGACGCCGGCGTATTCGCTGAAGAGATCGTTCCGGTGGAAGTGAAGACGCGTAAAGGATCCATTCAAGTGAACGAGGACGATCATCCGCGACCAGAAACAACGCTTGAAGGCCTTGCCAAGTTGAAGCCGGCTTTCGCACACGACGGCTTTGTTACTGCGGGAAATGCATCAGGGATCGTCGATGGCGCCGCAGCTCTGGTGATTGCGGGTGAAGACTTCGTGAAGCAAAAGGATCTCAAGCCGATGGGCCGGATCGTGAGTTGGGCTTATGCTGGAGTTGAACCGGAGATCATGGGAATTGGTCCAGTCCCCGCAACACGTTTTGCACTCGAGAAAGCAGGGTTGTCACTTAGTGACATCGATCTCATCGAAGTGAACGAAGCGTTCGCAGCGCAATATCTCGCCGTCGAGAAAGAACTCGGGCTCGATCGCAACCGTACAAACGTCAATGGTGGCGCGATTGCACTCGGACATCCATTAGGCGCAACGGGCACGCGTATCGTCTTAACTGTGTTGCACGAGCTTCACAGACGCGGCGGGCGTTACGGACTGGCCACAGCGTGTATCGGTGGTGGTCAGGGAATCGCGATGATTGTCGAGCGAGTGTAATTTCCGAAATCGGACGTCTCCCTGGAGTGCGGTAACTTGTTACCGCTTTTGGTAAAAATACTAAAGCGCCAACAAGTTGGCGCACTCCAAGACCATCCTGATTTTTAGATTAAATCCAAAATCTTGTGCGTCGAAAGCGCAGTCGCATCGGTTCGTTTTTCAGTTAACTATTGGCATGAATCACTTTCGTCCTGCAAGGTGACTCAAACCTTTATCCGGCACAGGTTTTGCGAATTTTACCCGAACGCTTAAGGGCCTTCTTGGCCGGGCATCAATCGTCTCAAAATGCGTCATAAAGATTTAATTGCTTCAAGGGTGACTTAGACTTGTGAAAGCAAGCTAGGCGTGGTAGAAGTCGCGTCTTGCGTTTGGTTGTTCCAGTCGCAACATTCCTGCTCGAATTAGATTTCACGTGCTTGCTGAGGCGTATTCAACCGTCAACCTATTTGTTTAAGGAGTTCCCCTGTATGTCGAAAATTGTAAAGCTGTTTTTTGTAAGCTTATTGGTGCTGTCTTTCAGCGCCATCGCCTTTGCCCAGTCGACTACCACCGGCTCAATCGGCGGCGTCGTCACCAATCCAGCCAAAGAAGTGGTGCCGGGTGCTGCCGTCTCAGTCAAGAACCTTGGCACTAATAAAGAAGACACGGCCACGACCGACGACTCCGGACGCTTTAAAGTGGCAAACCTGCAGCCCGGACTTTATTCGGTCACGGTGAACTCAAGCGGTTTCAGTCCCACGACGCAAGAGAATGTCGTCGTTGAAATCGGACGCGAGACAAGTCTTGAAGTGGCGCTCGCGGTTGGACCGGTAACCGGAACAGTAGACGTCAGTGCTGAGGCTCCGGTAATCAACACGACTCAGCAGGACTTCTCCACTAACATCAATCAGACCTCAATCAACGAACTTCCAGTCAATGGTCGACGTTGGTCCAACTTTGCGATTCTCACTCCCAGCGCCACCCCGGACGGCAACTTCGGTCTGATCAGTTTCCGTGGCATTTCGGGACTTCTCAACAACAGCACGGTTGACGGTGGCGATAACAATCAGGGGTTCTTTTCGGAAGAGCGCGGACGCACACGTAGTGCGTATTCGATCAGCCAGGCGGCTATTCGCGAGTTTCAGGTTAACACCTCAAACTTCTCGGCTGAGTACGGACGTTCGGCAGGCGGTGTTATCAACGCGATTACGAAGTCAGGCACAAACGAGTTTCACGGCTCGGCCTTCTTCTACGATCGCAACAACGCATGGGGTGCACGTAACCCGAATACTTTTATCAACCGTTTGGTCAACGGCGTTTCTACCCGCGAGGCATTTAAGCCGAAGGACGTGCGCTATCAGTTTGGCGGCACCATCGGCGGCCCAATTGTGAAAGACAGCCTGTTCTTCTTTTTCAGTTACGACGAACAGAAACGTAACTTCCCGGGTGTTGCCGTATTCAGCACTCCTGGCTACCTCAATACTGTAAACCTGTGTACCGCAGCGAATGCTCCAGGTTGTAACGCTAATCTATTCGCCGCCTCGTTAAAGAATCCCAATCGCGGCTTGACCGACGCTCAAATTAATTCCGCGCTGCAGTTTCTCAACGACCAGACCGGCGAAGTGCCACGACGCGGTGATCAACGACTGTTTCTGCCCAAGATTGATTGGCAGGTAACCCAGAATAATCAGTTCTCGGCTACCTATAATCGCCTGCGATGGAAATCGCCAGCGGGAGTTCAGACCGGAGCCACTGTGACTCGTGACCGGGCCGGCTTCGGCGACGACTTTGTTGAGGTCGATTCACTCAACCTTCGTCTCTCTTCAACTCTTTCCAGCCAGCTCATCAATGAGTTTCGCTTCCAGTGGGCAGATGAACTGAACTCACAATTTGCTCAGCAGCCATTACCCGGTCAGCCAACCACGGCCAATGGCTTTTCACCGCAGGTTGCACTCACCAATGGTATTACGTTCGGCAAGGCTACATCGCTCGATCGCGTTGCACTGCCGGATGAGAGACGTTTCCAATTCGCAGATTCGATCACTTACACAAGTGGAAACCACACGTTCAAATTCGGAGCAGACATTAATCGTGTGAGAGACATCGACGACAATCTCTTCACCGGATCCGGTTCTTACACTTACAGCAACATCAACGACTTCATCGTTGACTACACCAACTTCGTAACCAATGGTGCGTTGCGCACAGCAGGACGAACGTGCTCGACACAGTCGAATCCAGCGAATACCACACGTCTCGCTGGAAGATGCTTCACCAGCAACTATGCTCAGGGCTTCGGTCAGCCTCGGTTCGAATTGACAACCACTGACCTGGCCTTCTTTGCACAGGACGACTGGCGCGTTTCACCCAGACTGACACTCAACCTCGGTTTGCGTTACGAATACGAGAAGTTTCCAACGCCCTTCCTCGTGAATCCTGCATTGCCGCAAACCGCCAACCGGCCCAGTGATAAGAACAACTTTGGACCACGTATTGGCTTTGCTTACGATCTGACTGGCGATAGCAAGACGAGCCTGCGCGGTGGCTACGGAATCTATTACGGGCGAATCAATGGCACGATCATTATCAACTCGCTCATCAACACCGGTCTGAGCACCGGTCAGGCTGTAAGTTCGGTTCCCGCCGGGTGTCCAACTGTCAACAACGTTGCTCCCGGTAACCCCAATAATCCAGTCTGCCCAACCGCGGCCAGCGTACTGGCGGGCAACCCGGCCGCGCCACTCTTCCCAAATATTTTGGCGAGCGCGCCTCCGGGAACAGCTGCGGTCAATTACTTTAGAGATGGTTTTCAAAATCCGCTCATCCATCAGGGTGACATAATTGTTGAGCGTGAGGTTGCGCGGAACACTGTAGTGTCGGCGAGTTACCTCTTCAGTTTTGGCCAGCACCTGACGACTTTCGTCGATACCAATATTAATCCACCAACGGCACAGGGAAGAGTTTCGATCGTTGATGGACCGTTCGCCGGCCAGACCTGGGTGTTCCCGTTCTACAAGGGCTCACGACCCAATACTGCATTCGGCAACATTCTCGAGATTCGCGACAGCGTCTCGACCAAGTATCACGCACTTGTGTTGCAGGCCAACCGTCGGCTGACGAACGGATTGCAATTCCAGAGCAGCTACACGCTTTCGCGTGCTCAGGACGATGGCGGCTCGCAGAGTTCGGCGACCTTCACGCCGGGCTTCTCAGCGTTGTTCGATCCGCTGGATCCGGCAGGTGACGATGGTTTGTCTCCGTTCGATCGTCGTCATAAATTTGTCGCCAGCGTTGTTTACAACACCAACTTCACCGGTCTCGGTGACACTGGTAAAGCAATCCTGAACAACTGGACGATTGCACCAATCGTCAACATGTTCTCAGGCTTCCGCTACACTGCGGTGACGAACAACTTCAGTCCTCCGGCGGGTGTGTCTACGCCGAGTACTTTTGGAACCAGCCAGGCCGGAGGCATCAACGGTTCTAACGGATCGCTGCGGTTTGGGTTAACGCCAAACAACGCTTTCCACGCGCCATCAGTCAAGTACGTCGATTTGCGCATCTCACGTCGCTTCCGCGTGACGGAGGGTTCCAACATCGAATTCCTTGCTGAAGGCTTTAACATTTTCAATCGCACGCAGGTAACCGGTGTTAACAACCGAATGTATGTACTCTCGGCTTCGGGAACGAGCGTGATCGGAACTTTCGATCCAGCGTTCGGTACACCCAGTGACCTGTCGAATGGCTTCTTCTTCCGCGAACGTCAGATTCAGTTAGCAGTTCGTTTCGAGTTCTAGGAAAAGTTAGCCACGGATAGACGCGGATGAATACGGATAAAGACCGTGTTCATCCGCGTTCAGTTTCTAAGTAAGTCATAAAGATTTAATTGCTCGCCCTTAAACTAAACCTTGCTAAAGCGAACGGTGCGTGGTAGAAGTCAGTTCTCGCAAGCCAGTCGCAATAATCCTTACTGATTTGAATTTAGGTGTTATCAAACTCGGTCAAACACTAGCCCGGGCCGCGCGGCTGAGGCATTCACCGTCAACCTATTCGTTTAAGGAGTTCCCCAGTATGTTGCAAACAATAAAGCTCTTTTTTGTGAGCTTGTTGGTGGTCGCATTCAGCGCGGTAGCCTTTGCGCAGTCGACTACCACCGGCTCAATCGGCGGCGTTGTAACCAACCCCGCTAAAGAGGTGGTGCCCGGAGCCGCCGTCTCAGTCAAAAATGCCGGAACTAACAAGGAAGACACGGCGACAACCGACGATACCGGGCGTTTCAAAGTCGCCAACCTGCAGCCCGGAATTTATTCAGTGACCGTCAACTCGAGCGGCTTCAGCCCGATGACAGTGGAAAACGTCGTCGTTGAAATCGGACGCGAGACAACTCTTGAAGTAGCGTTGAGTGTAGGACCGGTGACTGGCAGTGTAGACGTCAGTGCTGAGGCGCCGGCAATCAACACTACGCAGCAGGACTTCTCCACCAACATCAATCAGACTTCGATCAACGAACTTCCAATCAATGGTCGCCGTTGGTCCAATTTCGCGTTACTGACGCCCGGTGCAGTGCCTGATGGTACGTTCGGACTAATCAGCTTCCGTGGTATCTCGGGCCTCTTGAACAACAACACGATCGATGGCGGCGACAACAACCAGGCCTTCTTTGCTGAAGAGCGTGGCCGAACCCGCATCAGCTACTCCATCAGTCAGGCTGCGATTCGCGAGTTTCAGGTCAACACGTCGAGCTACTCGGCAGAGTACGGACGCTCAGCGGGCGGCGTGGTCAACGCGGTCACCAAGAGTGGTACCAACGAATTTCACGGCAACGTTTTCTACTTCCAAAGAAATAACAAGTGGGGCGCGCGTAATCCGCTTGCGACTAATACCGCGGAAGTGGCGCCAGGTGTCTTTGGGCCAGTCGGTATCAAGCCGAAGGACGTACGTCACCAGTTTGGCGGCGTGATCGGAGGCCCAATCGTTAGGGACAAAGCCTTCTTCTTCTTCTCGTACGATCAGCAGAGGCGCGACTTCCCAGGCTTGGCCAGGTTCAGCAGCGCCACGTTCCTGAATTTAAGCCAGGGAAACAAAGACACACTTATCGCCCGCGGGCTCACGGACGCCCAGATTAATGAAACAACGAGCTTCCTGAGGAGTATTACCGGCGAAGTTTCCCGTCGTGGAGATCAGATACTGTTCTTACCGAAGATTGATTGGAACGTTAACGACACCAACACGCTCACAGTGACTTACAATCGCCTGCGTTGGGACTCGCCCAACGGCATCCAGACCCAGGCCACTAACACTCGTGCACGTGATAACTTCGGCGACGATATCGTCGATATCGACTGGCTAACAGTTCGGCTTAACTCCACGATCACACCAACTCTGCTGAACGAAGCGCGATTCCAATGGGGCCGCGACAAAGAGACACAGTTTAGCCAACCACCACAAGCGGGCGAGCCAACCAACTCCGTCGGCGGTCGTTCGCCACAAACGTTCATTCAGAATGGCCTTTCGTTTGGGATTCCGGAGTTTCTCGAACGGGCGGCGTTTCCCGATGAGCGGCGCTGGCAGTTTGCTGACACGGTGACGATGACGGCCGGCAACCATACCCTGAAGTTTGGTGGTGACATTAACTTCGTCACGGACATCATCAACAATCTGCGATTCATCGGCGGCGAATTCAATTACACGGGCAATGGCGTGAACGGTCTTGGTGATTTCATCGTCGATTATCAGAACTGGAGGACGAATGGCGCATTGCGTACTCTAAGCGCCGCGACGCCAACCTCCAATCCGCTAGGACGATGCTTTAGCTCAACCCGACGCGCGGGCCAGTGTTATGCCGGTAATTTCAATCAGGGTTTGGGTGTGTTGGGTCTAACGATGAAGACCACAGACCTCAACTACTTTGTGCAGGACGACTGGCGCGTGACGCCGCGATTCACGCTGAATCTTGGTCTGCGTTATGAATACCAGCGCAATCCCGATCCCGTTAATGTCAACCCGGCGTTGCCGCAAACAAATAACAAGGTTGACGATCGCAACAACTTCGGACCACGTATCGGCTTCGCCTACGATCTGACTGGCGATGGCAAAACTAGTCTGCGTGGTGGCTGGGGACTATATTACGGTCGCGTGATCAACTCGACCGTTTACAACGCGCTGATTAACACTGGTGTAGGCATAGACCGGGCCCAACGGCAAGTTACACTACAGGCCACTGCTTCCGATGCCCCGATCTATCCGAACCTCTTAGGAGCAGGTGCGCTCGTGCCTGGCGCCGTGCAGTACTTCGGGAGTGACTTTCAACTACCGCAAATCCATCAGGCGGATTTGATCGTCGAGCGTGAAATCGCGCGGAATACCGTCGTCTCGGCTTCGTATCTATTCAGCTTTGCCAATTCACTGCCAAACTTTGTCGATACGAATCTGCCTCCGCCGGCCCGAATCGTTCAGGTTCCCGTATTCGGGGGACCATTGGGTGGTACCAACTACCTGACACCGATCTTCGTAGGACGGACGCAGGCGAACTCTTTTACGACTCCGAGACCGAACCCGAATTTCGCCCAGATCACTGAAATTCGTAGCGACGTTTTTTCGAAGTACCATGCGCTCGTGCTTCAGGCGAATCGGCGCTTGACGAATAATTTGCAGTTCCAGGCAAACTACACGCTCTCGCGCTCGCAGGATAACGGGCAAAGTTCAGTCACTTTTACGACAAACAATCTCCCCTTCAATGCTTTTGATCAGGCAGGTGAGAATGGATTGTCAGCTTTTGACCGGCGACACAAGTTTGTCACGAGCGTCGTCTACAACACAGACTTCCAGAGGTTCAAAGACAACGGCTTCGGAAGGGCAGTTTTCAACGGATGGACAATTGCACCAATTCTGAATGCCTTTTCAGGTGCGCGGGTTACGCAGTCAATTAGTGGCACGATTAACCCTGCGGCATTCGGCTTTACTGGCAACGCCGCGCAAATAACGGCGCTGTGCGGCTCTGGTGGAAACCCTGCTGCTACAGCGTCTTGTACTACGCCAGGTGGCGGCGCTAACGGATCCGGTGGCAGCACTCGTTTCGCTGGTCTGCCACGCAACGCGTTCAAGCAACCGAAGATTTGGTATGTCGATCTACGTCTCTCGCGTCGCTTCCGCATCACGGAAGGTACACAACTCGAGATTCTTGGTGAGGCGTTCAATTTGTTCAACCGGACGCAGGTCACAACCGTGACGAGCACCTTCTACAATTTCGCGACGAACACGACCTCACCGGCATGCCCGGGAGGATTGACTCAGTGCTTGCTATTCAACGACAACATTAACACGCCATTTCTGGGTGTAACCGGCGCGGACAGTACATTGTTCCGTGAGCGTCAGATCCAGTTCGCAGCTCGCTTCGAGTTCTAACTGTCGAAGCGCAGCTCTTCTCAGAATAGGTCCTATATGACTATAGGACCTATTCTGTTGTAATCTCTCCGCCTGCTTCCTGCCACGCTCTCCAGCCGCCCGCCATCGACCAGACGTTCGTATATCCCATTTTCTGTATCGCGTCAGTTGCAAGCGCCGACCGGTAACCGCCGCCGCAATAGAGAATCAGTTCGGTGTCTTTATCGGGCACAAAGGTCTCAATGTCTCGTTCGATAATGCCCTTGCCGAGGTGCATTGCTCCTGCCGCATGTGCGGCTGCAAACTCATTGTCTTCGCGAACATCGATAAGCTTTGTGTCCGGATTTTGCTTCAGGCGCGCCTGAGTTTCAGCCACTGACACTTCGCGAATCCGGCTTTTTGCATCGTCTACGATCCTCAGAAATCCTTCGGAATGTTTCATGATGTGATCCTTGATTTGGCACTCGGACCAGCCAAGTATGCCGGTTTGGTTAGCCGCTGCCAAACGATTATAATGCCCGGTCTTTTATCGTTTTGATTACCGCTCTGATGAGGGGAAACTTAAAAAATTGGCGAACGAACAGTTTGACGTAACGATTATCGGCAGTGGACCGGGCGGCTATGTGGCCGCCATTCGCGCCGGTCAATTGGGATTAAAAGCGGCGATAGTTGAAAAAGACAACCGTCTCGGCGGGACTTGTACCCTGCGCGGTTGTATCCCGACTAAGCAGATGTTGATGTCGGCTCACGTTTACGAGCAGATGCAGCACGCGGCTGACTTTGGCGTGCAGGCTTCAGGCATTCAATTGGCTTTTGCCGACGTGCAGAAAAGAAAAGACAAGGTGGTGCTGAAAAACTCGAAGGGCATCGAGTATTTGATGAAGAAGAACAAAGTGACTGTCTTCAAAGGCACCGGCAAACTCGCACTGCCTGGCAAAGTCGAAATCACCGACGCCGAGGGAAAAAAGCAGACGATCGAGTCAAAGAACATCATCATTGCCACTGGCTCTGTAGTGCGGCCGATTCCGGGATTTGAGACAGACGGCCAGCACGTTGTAAACAGCGATCACATTCTCGAGTTGAAAGATGTGCCGAAGTCGTTGATTGTGATGGGCGCCGGTGCGGTTGGTGTTGAGTTCGCGTCGGTTTATTCACGCTTCGGCGCAGAGACTACGCTTGTCGAGTTATTGCCGCGGCTCGTGCCGTTGGAAGACGAAGAGGTATCGAAAGAACTCGAACGCAGTTTCCGTAAACGCGGGCTCAAGTCGCAGGTCGATACGAAACTCGACAAACTCGAAAAGACCGAGACAGGTGTGCGTGTTATCGGTAAGACGTCGACGGGCGAAGCGGTCACTCTTGAAGCAGAGATGCTGCTGGTAGCAGTCGGGCGTATGCCTTACACGCAAGGCCTCGGACTCGAAGGCACGAAGATTAAAGTCGAAAAGGGTTTTATTCTCGTCGACGAGTTTCAGCAGACTGCGGAAAAAGGCGTTTACGCGATTGGTGATGTAGTGCCGACGCCATTGTTGGCCCATCTTGCCTCGAAGGAAGGCATCGTTGCGGTTGAGCATCTCGCCGGTAAGAAAGACGTCCGCCCGATCAACTTGCGGCTGGTGCCAAACTGCACTTACTGCGATCCCGAAGTCGCTTCGGTTGGTCTAACCGAAGCGAAAGCAAAAGAGCAGGGCTATGACGTTAAAGTCGGAAGATTTCCGTTCTCAGCATCCGGCAAGGCGCGCATACTCGGTGAAGAAGAAGGATTTGTAAAGATTGTCAGTGAGAAGAAGTACGACGAGATCCTGGGCGTACACATTATTGGACCACACGCGACTGAGTTGATTGCCGAAGCGTGTGTGGCCATGCAGCTTGAGTCAACTGCCGACGAATTGGGTCGCACGATGCACGCGCATCCGACGATTTCCGAAGCTGTGATGGAAGCGGCAGAGGGTGTTCACGATCTCGCAGTACACATATAAAAGATGGATCAACCCGAAAAATCAGAGCGGGACAAACGACGCCGGAGGCGTCCACCGCATTCACGTTTTCAAATGCGCATCAGCACAAAGCATGCGCCGCGCAAAGTTGCCGACGGCACACCGCTGAGCTGTGCGACCGAAACCACACTCAAACCTGAGCAGCATCTCGAACTCTATCGTTATCTAAAGCTCACGCGTCTGGTGGAAGAGCGTTTGGTAAATCTCTACCGGCAGACAAAGGTTGTTGGTGGTGTGTTTCGTTCCCTCGGCCAGGAAGCGACGGCGGTGGGAACCGCATACGCGCTGCAACCACAAGATTTTATTACACCACTGATCAGAGACCTCGGCGCTGTGCTCGTCAAAGGTATCCGCCCACGCGACATCTTTGCGCAGTACATGGCGAAGGCGTGGGGACCATCAGGCGGCAAAGATCTCAACGTTCACTTCGGCGACATGGAGAAAGGATTTATTGGTCCAATCTCTCATCTGGGCGACATGATTCCGGTGATGACCGGAGTGCTGTTGGGTGGCCGAATGCGAGGCAAGAAGTTTGTCGGCGTGGCTTACATCGGCGATGGCGGCATGAGTACGGGTGCTTTTCACGAAGGGCTCAATTTCGCAGCCGTGCAGCGACTACCTTTGATTGTTGTCGCTGAGCACAACGGTTACGCTTACTCGACACCCACCAGTTTGCAAACCGCAGTAAAAGATCTTGCCGAGAAAGCAGCGGGTTACGGCATTCCCGCGCACATCGTCGACGGCAACGACGTAGTTGCTTGTTATGAAGTCATGAAGCACGCGGCTGATTATGCGCGGCGTGGTGGTGGTGCAGTGTTGATCGAAGCCAAGACTTATCGTCGCAAGGGACACGCGGAACACGACGATCAACGCTACGTTACTGAGGGAGAGGTTGAGTGGTGGGAGAAGAATAACGATCCAGTCGATCGTTATGAACGTTACCTGCTGGAATGTAACTTAGCGGCTAAAGAGAAGCTCGAAGAGATCACGGCGGACGTGATTCGCGAGATCGACGAGGATTGCGCCTGGGCTGAATCTTCACCATTGCCCGAGGCCGAGCAGGCGGCGTACGGAGTATTTGACAACAACATCGTGCCGCCGGCGTTTAGACCAAAAGTTCTGGAGGGTTGAATGACACTCAAACCAGGAAACTACAATTATCGACAACGTACCACTGGTACCTCACTTACCGGAGGAAAAGGAATGGGATATGTACATGCCGAGATTGAGCTAACAAACGAACATGATGTCGGGCGAAATTATGATGGTCTTTTGCCGGAGAACGAAATAAGAAGAGTTACAACAATGGCCCTGGTCGACACTGGTGCTTGGGATCTCGTTATCAACGAAGAGGTTCAGCAGCGACTTAATTTGCGGGTTGTTGGCAAGCAGACGGTGAAATTGGCAGATGAGACCCTGCTGGAAGTGGATATCGTCGGTCCAGTCGCGATTCGTTTCGAGGACCGGAGTACGATCATGACTGCGATTGTATTGCCTGCGACATCTGAGGTGTTGTTAGGTGCTTATCCGCTGGAAGGGCTGGATGCCTTCGTAGATCCAAAACGGCAAAAACTTCTTCTAAACCCTAAAACACCAGATAATCCGACTTTGTACATTAGGCAAGTCTCTTTGAGTATCTAACGATGTCCACTGCGGTCAAAAAAGAACACAAATCAGCACGCCCGGAACGTGGCGGGCAGGCCACCATGGTGGAAGCGATTCGCCAGGGTATCTGGGAAGAGATGGAACGCGACAACAGCGTTTTTGTGATCGGTGAGGACGTCGGTGCGTACGGCGGCGCGTTCAAGGTTACCGATGGATTGCTCGAAGAGTTTGGCAAAGAACGAGTGATCGACACACCGATCTCGGAAGGCGCGATCGTCGGAGCGGCATGTGGCGCGGCGTTGATGGGAATGCGACCGGTCGCTGAGTTTCAGTTTATCGATTTCATTTCCGCCGGCTTTGATCTGTTGACGAACTACGCGGCGAAGTGTCGTTATCGTTGGGGTGCTGGACTGCCTACAGTCTTTCGTGGTCCATGCGGTTCGGGTGTGCGTTCTGGACCATTTCATTCACTCAACGCCGAAGCGTTCTTCCTGAATACAGCGGGACTGAAGATCGTCGAGCCATCGACTGCTTACGACGCCAAGGGACTGATCAAAGCCGCGATTCGCGATCCCGATCCGGTGCTCTACTTCGAGCACAAGAAGCTCTATCGCTTGCCGCGTCTGCGTGAGGAACTGCCCTCAGACGATTACATCGTCGAGATTGGCAAAGCACGCGTGGCACGTGCAGGGCGTGATCTCTCGATCATAACTTTCGGCGCGATGGTCCTGACCGCGCTTGATGCAGCGGAAGAGCTCGAGAAAGAAGGTCTGGACGTTGAAGTCATCGATCTGCGAACGCTCGCGCCACTCGATAAGCCAGCCATACTGGCGAGTGTGAAAAAGACGAGCAAAGCCATCGTCTTGCACGAGGCTTCACGAACCGGCGGCATCGGTGGTGAGATCACGGCGATCATTGCTGAAGAAGCTTTTGAATGGCTCGACGCGCCGGTGATTCGCATTGCGTCGATCGATACGCCTGTGCCGTATTCGCCGCCACTCGAAGATTATTATTTGCCGCAAGTGAAAGACGTCGTCGAGGCAGCGCGCAAGCTGGCGGCATATTGAAATTGGTCTCACGCAAAGGCGCAAAGGTGCAAAGTGGTAGATGCATGCTTACTTTGCTTCTTTGCGCCTTTTGCGTGAGAATTTGTGAAGAAAATCGGACTTTTATGAAGGTTTGTGGGAGAACAGATGAGCACTGAAGTGGTGATGCCGCAAATGGGCGAGTCCATTGCGGAGGGAACGATTACGAAGTGGTTGAAGAAAGTGGGCGAGCGCGTCGAGCGCGATGAGCCGCTTTTTGAGATCTCGACCGACAAAGTTGATGCAGAGATTCCCTCGCCTGCGGCGGGAACGTTAACCGAAGTCAGATTCAAAGAAGGCGAGACGGTTGAAGTCAACACAGTTGTCGCACTGCTTGATGGAGATCAGGCGGGCGCGGCGGAAGCACCGGCAGCGAAGCCGGTCGAAGAGCAGCAAGCGAAAGTCGAACCACCTGCCCCTGCTCCTGCACCTGCGCCACCGGAACAGGCAGCTCCGTCACCACCACCGCCGGCTCCAACTCCAGCACCTCCTGTTGTGAGTGAACCAAAAAAAGACGACAGCGAGGCCACTGCTGAAGAACTTCGCAGGACCAAGTCGAGCCCCCTCGTGCGCAAGATCGCACAGGAGCACGGCGTCGACATTTCAAAACTCGAAGGCACCGGTCTAAGTGGACGAGTAACCAAGAACGACATACTCAGCTTTATTGAATCGGGAAGCGCGCCTGCGGCACCAGCCCAGCGCGCCGCTGCACCTGCGCCAGCACCTCCATCATATGAGCCCGTCGCGACACCGGCTCCGAAGCCACAGGTTGGCGATCGAGTCGAGCAGATGAGCGTGATGCGCAAGAAAATCGCCGAGCACATGGTCCTATCGCGGCGTACTTCGGCCCATGTCACCACGGTTTATGAAATCGATATGACGCGGATCGCACGCCTGCGTGATCAGCATCGCGATGCGTTCTACGAGCGAACCGGGACCAAGCTCACGTTCATGCCTTTTATTTTCGAAGCTGTGAACAAAGGTTTGCGAAAGTTTCCCATCTTTAACGCACAGGTAAACGGCGAGCAGATCATTTACAAACAGGACATCAATCTCGGCATGGCCGTCGCACTCGACTGGGGCCTGATCGTTCCCGTCATAAAACGTGCTGACGACTTGAGCATTTCTGGACTTGCACGCGCTGCAAATGACCTTGCAGATCGCGCCCGGACCAAGCAGTTGAAGCCGGATGAAGTGACGGGCGGCACTTTCACGATCACCAATCCAGGGGTGTTTGGTGGTCTATTTGGAACGCCGATCATCAATCAGCCACAACTGGCAATTCTCGGGGTTGGAAAGATAGAAAAGCGGGCAAAAGTAATGACTTCACCTGACGGTGACGACTTCATCGGCATCCGCTGGATGGCCTATTTCGCCCTCAGTTTTGACCATCGCGTCATCGATGGTGCTGATGCCGAGCGGTTCCTCGCGTTCGTCAAGGAGCAACTGGAAGCAGGCGATTTCTCGGTCTAATCTATCGTAAAATTCGAGCCACAGATTTCACGGATTGCACACGGATCGCAAAGAATCCGTAATATCCGTGATAATCTGTGGCTTCTGTTATTGCGATACAGTGGTGATTCGATGAAGAAATAGGAAGGCTATTGACTTAACTCTGGCGAAGGTCTAAATGATGTCATCCGCAAAATTTGACGAGCGGGAGGCGAGGAGCGAGGACTCGCCATGATTTGCTTGAGAAAGACGCGCGTTCAAGGAGCGCGTTAACTTAGTCACCAGTTTAAGGAGATAATTCGATGGTATTCACTAAACATAAAATGTTTGCCCCGGCAGTGCTTATCACCTGCCTGTTAGTCTTCTCAGCCTCCCCTATATTGGCCCAGGATACGACCAACCCAGCTGGCTCGCGCACCGTTACGAGTGGCCAGAAAATGAAAATCAAAGGCGTTGTCACCCGGCGTGATGCTGATACATTCACTGTGCGTGACATGAATGGCATGGACACGGTTGTACGTCTGGACGACAGGACCAGTGTGAAGACCAAGGGTGGGTTCCTGCGAGGCGGCACCAACTACGCACAGACCAGCATCCTGCGTGGTTTGAACCTCGAAATCGAGGGACGTGGTAACAGTACCGGTGAGCTACTTGCTGAGAAGATCCGCTTTAACGAATCAGACATGCGCGTTGCACGCGCGGTTGAATCGCGAGCGGCGCCACTTGAAGAGAGAGCGACTGATACCGAAACCAAACTCACTCAGGTTGAAGCGAATGCGCAGCGGCTATCGGGCCAATTGGAAGAGCTCGCTGCTGTTTCAAACGCAGCCCGAGGCGGTGCGAAAGCCGCACAGGCAACTGCTGACGCAGCCGTCGCCGGCGTGAATGCGACCAACGAGCGCATCTCGTCACTCGACGACTATGCACCACAACAGACTGCGGCGGTGAACTTCAAGTCAGGCAGTGCAGTGCTTTCACCTGACTCGAAGACGACATTGGACGACATTGCCAGCAAAGCGCTGAATGCCAAGGGCTATGTGCTTGAAGTTTCGGGTTTCGCCGATTCGAGAGGAAGCATTAATCTCAACCGTCAACTCAGTCAGCGTCGCGCTGATGCAGTAATTCGTTACCTGGTTGAGAATCACAACATTCCACTGCGTCGCATCGTTACTCCGTATGGCTACGGTGAGTTGAATCCGGTTGCGGAAAACGATTCGCGTGATGGACGTGCTCAGAATCGTCGCGTCGAGATCAAGTTGCTTGTAAACAAGGGCTTGACGTCTCCAGCGCCGACGATGAACCCGGGCACCTCGGGCTCCGAAAATTAATGTGACTGGCGCGGAGTTCACTTTGTGTGCAACTCCGCGCCTCTAACGTGGCACCAAAAGAGTCGTGGATCATGCCGTCACAAAAGCGGTAGGATATCAAAACATGCAGGCCGGCAAGGCCGCATGACTTAACAGGCTCGAGGGTGTCAATGATGATTTCGGGGGCTGAAAAAAGACTATGGCCGGTATTCCTGCTGGGAGTGCTGGCCATTTTTCTATCTACACCAACCGTGCAGGCGCAGAGCACGAAGGATCTGCCACCTCCTCCGCCACTTTGGAAAGCAAAGCCAACTCCAACCCCTAAGCCCATCGTCCCGGAAGTGATCGACTCCGCGGATGTTATTAAGACCACTTCAAATCTGGTGATGGTGCCGGTGTCTGTGACGGATCAGCAAGGCCAAGCTGTTCAAGGTCTCAAAGTCACTGATTTTCGTTTGGAAGAGGAAGGCAAGCAACAGGAGATTTCCGGTATCGGCGATCCGGAGCAGGTGCCACTTGCGATTGCGTTGCTGTTTGATATCTCAAGCAGCACCAGTCAAAAGGGGTTTTTCGCTTCGCAGCAAAATGCCGCAGCCACTTTCTTGAGACTGGTGATGAAGCCAACCGACCGGGCGGCGATATTTACCATAACGGGCAAGCCGACGATGGTCCAGCCACTTGCTTCGGCTGAGACGTCGGCAGCAAAAATGGCTTCTATTCCAGCGGCGACAACGAGTGTCCCGACAGCCTTCTACGATACCGTCATTACTGCGGCAAAATATCTGACGAGCAGTGCGCCCAGCAATTTCCGGCGGGTGATCGTTGTGTTATCTGATGGCGACGACAATTTCAGTGAACAGATTCGAGACCAGTCGCTGGCAGACTATCGCGCTACAATGGGGGGGCAACAAGCCGCTCTTGGGACGCGGGCCGGTCTACAAAATCTGCATCAGCGTGCTGTAGCGTCAGTACAAAAAGCCGTTCAGCAAGCAGATGTGATCTTCTACTCGGTGAACCCGGGTGGTCCATCCATAAAGTTGAACTTGATTGCGATGCGTGCTGAGCGAGGCATGGAAGCAATCGCCGAAACCACAGGCGGCACGGCGTTCGTTCCGGATTCCGATCGGGATCTCGAAAGAGTCTTCCGCCAGGTTGCGGCTGAGTTGCGCGGGCAGTATCTGCTTCAATACTACGGCGACTCGAATGCGCCGGCGTCGCAGTTTCGACGAATTCAAGTCGTAGTGCCCGCACGTAGCGACGTCCGAGTTCGCGCCCGCCAGGGCTACTATCCAAAGAAGCAAGACTAGCCCCAAAGAAGCACAGAAAGATCTAGCCACAAAAAAGCACAAGAAGCACATAAAGAAGTTTTGCTGATTATGTGCCTTTTGTGCCTTTTTGTGGCTAGATCTTTCTGTGCCGTTTGTGGCTAGGTCGTTGTTCTCATCAACAGCAACACGTCAGTCAATCGATTGATCACATTAAGCAGCGAGCGGCCGGCGGCGTCGAATTGGTTTCTTGCGGCTTGCTCTTCCGCGGTGGCAGCACCCGAGGCAACGCCGGCCAGCTTAATGTAGTAGGGCTGCAGTTCCGGCGTAGCGCGAAAGTCGATCTCGAGTTTGTCGAGCGTCTCGCGAAAGCCCTGGATACTCGTTTTAACCTGCAGTTTGCTCTGCTGGTTCTGTTGCACAACTGTCGGCGAGGCTTCGTTCCTGCGTGCGGCCTCGTCTACAGCGGCGATACTGCTCGACACGCCTCCCAGCAGGTAAATGAACCGCGTCAGAAACTTGATTTGATCCGCGACCTGAGTCGCGCCCTGGGTCCGTACCTGCACTAATCGCTGCGTTGCCGCCGCCGTCGACGTTGGCTTTTGCCGGCTTGTCGAGCGGTTGCGCGTTTGCGAGAACACTGTAGAGGGAGCCAAAAGTAACAGTGTCATTAAAATGGTTGCAATGGGTTTCAAGGTATATTTCTCCTCTGCTGCTGTTCTCAAATTCAAACCGCTTTTCCGTGGGTGAGGGTGATTGTACCAAAGACCAACGCGGCTGGTAGAATGACGCACGAAGGTTGTGATCTGGTTGCATGACTACAGAAAGAAACCTTTTGGTCCAGCGTTTAGGGCTCGTCGACTACCAATCAGCCCTCGCAATCCAAAAAGAAACCGAACTAGCAGTAAAAACCGGCGTCCAGCCGGACACTCTGCTACTCCTCGAACATCCACACACATTGACGATTGGGCGTCGTGGCGACAGTACATCAGTTCTCCTGAATGAAGAAGAGCTCAAGTCTCGCAAGGTGACGGTGTTTGAGACAAATCGCGGCGGAAAAGTGACGTATCACGGCTTGGGCCAGGTAGTTGGTTACCCGATCATCAATCTCAGTCCTGCCCGCGAAGACGTTCATCGTTATGTGCGCGACTTGGAAGAAGTTCTGATTAGGACCATGTCAGACTTCGATATTGACGCGTTTCGTATCGAAGGTTTGACAGGTGTACACACGCGCCGCGGAAAAGTTGCCGCCATCGGCGTGCACATCTCGCGCTGGGTCACCACACATGGCTTCGCGCTCAACGTAAACACCGATCTCAGTTATTTCAACTTGATAATCGCCTGCGAAGGTGAGCCGGTAACTTCGATGGAAGAGTTGCTCGGAACAGAAACTGATCTGAGCGTCGTCGAAGAACACATCATATCCAACTTCGCAGACGTCTTTTCTTATTCATCTAATCCGTGTCTATCCGTGGCCTAACATGCTGAACATCGATCAGATTCACGAAGCCCGCGAACGAATTAGTTCGCGTATACACCGCACGCCAGTCTTGACCTCGCGACAATTCAATGAGGTTGCCGGTAAAGAAGTCTTTTTCAAGTGTGAAAATTTTCAACGCGCCGGCGCCTTCAAGATTCGAGGCGCCACCAACAAGATTCAGTCGCTCACACCAGCGGAGAAACAACAGGGCATTGTTGCTTTTTCATCCGGCAATCACGCGCAAGCCGTAGCGCTTGCAGGACGTGAAGCAGGCGTGCGCGTGCTCGTCGCAATGCCTGAGGATGCACCGGCGGCGAAAGTTGCGGGCACGCGAGGCTACGGTGCGGAAGTAGTTTTTTACGATCGTCACAAGCAGGACCGCGAAGCTTTCGCGATGGATCTCGCAGAACGCGAGCGATTAATCATGGTTCCGCCTTACGACGATTACTTCATCCTCGCGGGCCAGGGAACGTGCGGACTTGAATTGGTAGAGGAAGTGCCTGAGCTCGACGCTGTGCTCGCGCCTTGCAGCGGTGGCGGACTGTTTGCCGGAGTTGCGACTGCTGCAAAGGCTTTGAATCCGAAGATCCGTTGTTACCCGGTCGAGCCAGACACCGCTGACGACACACGACAATCATTTCTGAAAGGCGAGCGTGTTTCGATTTCGCCGCCCCCAACGATTGCCGATGGACTGCGCGTTCAGATCCCCGGCAAGCTCACATTTCCGATCGTTCAGAAACTCGCTGACGACGTCCTGACCGTTTCCGATGAGCAAATCATCGAGACACTACGCTTCATGCTCTTCCGCATGAAGATCCTGGTCGAAACATCCGGCGTGACTGCCGCAGCAGCAGTAATGTTTCAGAAGCTACCTGCTGACGTGAAGCGCGTTGGCGTCATCCTCTCGGGAGGCAACATCGACCCCGATCTTCTTCAATCCGTAATCAATCCGTAAAAATCAGTTCCCCGATTAGAAACGACGCGAGGTTCGCTAAGACGATTACACCAAAATCACGCCACCTGGTTTCCTTCCCGAACGCAGCCCAAAACAGGAGACACTCCGCCACCGGCGCAAACACCTCGGCCACCAACAGAAACACCGCGCGAGATTGATTAACGAGCAGGAGAGGCAACACAAGCACTACTATTGGATAGGTGCAAGCAGTCAGCCAAATACCGCTGAGTAGCCGGCGTTTTATCGAATGATGTCGTGAGAGTCCAAGCAGAAGAATCGGAGTCTCAATCGCGATCGTAAACAGATAGCCAATCGGCAGGAAACGCCAGAGCTCGTTCGGCGACACTTAAATCATCCTCAGCAGGAACGGCGCTTCAGCGAGCACGTGCGCGATTGCCACCGTGAAGTAAACGTCGCGCGTGGTGGCATAGTCGATTGAAAAACCAAACCAGAGAGCCGCGACAGCGATCAAAGCAACGACAAAAATGCCTGCCACCAATCGCGGAAAGCCTTTCGGGTGTCTTGCGACAGGAACAGTCTTCACGTCCCACAATTTTGCTGTTGAGCCAAGCAAAGGCAACGCTACAATCCAGACCGCGTAGTGCAACATCTCCAGAAACAGATGCACCGATACGAGGAGATGACTCGAAACCTGCGGTAATACTTCCGCGCCTGAATGCTGTGTAATACGCCAGAACAGACCGTTATCGTCTACGAGCGATGATGTTTGCGACAACTGCCATATCATTCCAATCAGCACCAACGGCAACAGACAAAGACAACGTCGATACGCACGTGACCACGCCGGCCTCGTGCGACGCAGATGCCGGTCCAGAAACCAAAGCGCAATCAGCGGATGAACATAAACAATCGCGAGGCTGAAGAAATCCGGCCCAAGCCAGTTCAACGAACACAGCGCCAGACCTAAAGGAATCAACCACGTCCAGTTAGCCCGCGGCTTTTGTTTGCTGCGCAACCAGATCAATACACCAAGCCAAACAACTAGTGCCGTGTTCCACGTCGCAATGATGGTGGACCACGCGTCTTCACTCCACGTCGCCGCGTTATAAACAAAAGGCAGCGCAACATACGCGAGCGTTAAAACACCTAAACCCACAAACGCAGTGAGAAAGAAATTGCGAGATCTTCCGAAGCGGGCCGGCAGCCGCGTCAGGAAGTAACGCAACTCAAACCAGTTGTGTGGACCAGCAAAGAGGAAGACCGTGACGATCGACACTTGCAGCGGCAGCCAACTCGCAAAAGCCGCTGAAGCAGTAATGCACAGCACCACAATCGCGACGAACACTCTCGCGCTCGGCACCGCCCTCGCTGTGGGCCAGGTTCTCAGCTCAACTGCGCTTTGCACTTATTCCTCGCCTGAAGTGTTCTGTTTTTTCAGCGGAATAATGAGACGCATCCTGCCCGAGACTTGCTCGTCAGGAACGATTTCGACGTCAACGCCTCCGATCGTCGCTTCGCCCTTCGCAAGCGCCTGCGGCAGGTTTCGCCAACGATACGAACCCGGCGGGCCGGCGTTACCGCGCGTAATGATTGACGCAGCGCCGAGAACAACGGCGACGAGAACGATCGCCGCCAGCGTTTTCTGAGTTCTACCAAATGAAGACGAACGGGCCAGCAAAACTCCCGCGACCGAAACCGCCAGAAACATCAGCAGCCCCGCGATCATCGTCCGCGTTGAGCTGAACGCAATCCCACCCACGATTGGGGGATTTGCGGGAGCGCCATCGAGTGCCGCACGAAAGCTTTGCAATTGTGACTGCGGAATCTGCAACTTTGCTTCGTAAGCTTTCGCATCTGTCGTGATTTCCAATCCTGCGTGCATTACGATTTTGTTTTCCGTTGCCGGTTTTTGATCTACGGGTTTAGTGGGAGGCCTTATGTCGGCATTGGCGAGAACGTTATTGGAGAGAACGAGGCAACACGCAAACACAAGAGCTTTCATCAGGTTCTCCTTTTCGAGGGCTTCGAGCGCCGCTCAGCTTATATCGTTTCTAAATCCGTGTCATCAGTGGCCATTTCGTTCTTCGAGCCAAACAACGTAAAATCCTTCCAGAGGTAAACAATTGGCCCGCGAACTCCGTGTAATCAGCAACAATCAGAAGGTCCGTCAACCAAAGCCCGAATGGCTGCGCATCCGCCTGGGCGACCCGACGAATCAGAACCAGGTGCTGCAACTGATCGAAGGACTCAATCTGCACACCGTCTGTCAGGAAGCGCGCTGCCCGAACATTTTTGAATGCTGGTCCGATCGGACCGCGACCTTCATGCTTGGCGGCGATATCTGCACGCGCCATTGTGGATTCTGCGCGGTCGGCAAAGGCCAGCCGGGATCTTTGGATTCGGAAGAGCCGCGCCACGTTGCAGAAGCAGTCGGCCATCTGAACCTCGCTCACGCCGTGATCACTTCAGTCAATCGCGACGATCTGCCGGATGGTGGCGCCGCCCACTGGGCCGAGACGATTCGACAGGTCCGTGCTCTGAATCCGGACTGCAAAATCGAAGTTCTCATCCCAGACTTCAACGGTGACGAAGCGGCACTCAACACCGTCCTCGACGCTGAACCCGACGTACTCAATCACAATACTGAAACGATCGCTCGTCTTTACCGTCGTGTCAGACCTGACGCTATTTACCAGCAATCACTAACGCTACTTGAACGTGCGGCTGCTCGTCGCGATCGCGAAGGCCGAGGCATGTTGACCAAGAGCGGCATCATGGTCGGCCTTGGTGAAATATTCGACGAAGTCGTCGATCTCATGCACGACCTGCGCGCAGTTTCCTGCGACATCATGACGATTGGCCAGTATCTACAGCCGCATGCTCGCCGCTTGCCGGTTGAGCGTTACGTAACTCCGGAAGAGTTTGCCCGTTGGCGTGAGATCGGAATGTCACTCGGATTCCATCACGTCGAATCGAGCCCGCTCACGCGTTCCTCCTACCACGCACGCGAACAAACCGCGAAATGAAGGCGACCATCTTCAAACAACATGGCGGGCCGGATGTGCTCGAGTACACGGACGTACCCGACCCGACGATTCGCGCAAATGAAGTGCTGGTGGAGGTGAAAGCGTGTGCGTTGAATCATCTCGACGTTTTTGTTCGCACCGGATTGCCGGGCATTGATATTCCGCTACCGCATATTTTGGGATGTGACGTCGCGGGAGTCGTCAGAGAAGTGGGCGAACTCGTCAACTGGGTCAAGCCAGGCGATGAAGTGATGGTCCAGCCGGGAGGTTCCTGTGGACACTGCGAAGCGTGTCTCAGTGGTCAGGACAATCTGTGTCGCGAATACGACATGATTGGATACCGGCGCAACGGCGGCTATGCGGAGTTAGTTGCGGTTCCAGGCGTGAACATCATTCCCGAAGCCGGCGGAGTTGAGTTGGGAAGAAGCGGCTGCGTTGCCGCTAGTCACTGTGACGGCGTGGCACATGCTTGTCACGCGCGCGAGTGTGCAACAGGGTGAAGACGTGCTGGTTCACGCAGCCGGTAGCGGTGTCGGGTCGATCGCAATTCAGATTGCGAAACTGCGTGGTGCTCGTGTGATCACGACTGCGAGTTCCGACGAGAAACTTGCGAAAGCACGTGAACTCGGAGCCGATGAAACTGTCAACTACTCTCGCGACGACTGGCCAAAGGAAGTCAGACGACTGACCGGGCGTCGCGGTGTTGACGTCGTAGTGGAACACACCGGCGCTGCAACGTGGCCCGGATCGATTAGTTCACTCAAGAACAACGGCCGGTTAGTGACGTGCGGAGCAACCAGTGGTTTCGACGCGCGCACGGATTTGCGACAAGTTTTCTATCGCCACCTGACGTTGCTCGGATCGTTTATGGGTTCGAAGGCTGAGTTGTTGGAGGCGATGAAGTTTGTGGCGCAAGGGAAGATCCGCGCGGTTGTCGATCGCGTGTTCCCACTCAGTGAAGCACGCCAGGCGCATGAGTTAATGGAAAACCGCGGACAATTCGGAAAGATCGTTCTACACTCCGTAGAATCTCTGGCTTATTTCGCCGAGTAGTCTTCCACTACAAATCTCTTCTTGAGCATCTCGAGGTTTCCTTCCTCGAGATTGAAGTTAGTTCCTGCCACAACCTTCGTTTTATCTTTAGTCGCTGTCCTGTCTACAAACTGTGGCGCGTTAGTTTTAAGGAATTCACTGTCTTCGGAAGATATAGGCTTCCCGTCTTTCCGCGAAATCACGTAAATATATGTGTACTGGCCGTTGCGTACGAAACGCAGAGCCTCTTCGAAATCCGTAAGCGGTGACGGCGATGGCCCAGCTGGTAGTCGCAGTGGATATGTTGGTATTGGTATTGGATGTGGCGGGCGCGCCGCCGCCACATGCTCCAAAAATCAGAACAAAAATAAGTCCTATAGGACGAATTCGACCTATATGCTTCATTAAGGCACTCCTAGCATACTCTCATCGATTTTCTCGTCTCTAATGTACATGATCGTACATTGAGTGTCCTCGTAAACAATATCAAACCACCCGCTGTCTCTCGCATGATCAAAAAAGTCGTGATGAGTATTGTCTGAAAACACGTACCGCGCGCCAAATCGATTCCGAATCAGTGGCCCCGGATCCTCTTCTTTACCGAGCGTGATGCGATCGTAAAGTCGCGAGAGTTCAGGATCCTTGTCGTAGAGATAGCTTGGATCGAGCCCCGAGACGTAGTAATGCAATTCATCGAAATAAAAAAGACGTGGGAAGTCGTCCCAATCAGTGTTGAAAACGATTTGCCCGGGCGGCACATTGGCGCGCATCCAGGCCGTGCCCTCGCGGTAGTGATTGTGCCCCTCACTTTGTCCGATTTCTTTGGCCGTGGCGCGCAGATTAAAAAAGAGAAATACACTCAACATCAGCGCCACACCCGACACTCCAATTACTCGGACCACTTCGCGCCAATCGCCTTTTTGATCCGCGGCGGCGGGCACGCCCTCGCGATCCAGAAATGGTTTCAGTTCCTCCAAAATATCAGGCGGCAGGCGCGTGAGATACGGCCGGAATCCTTCGAGCCACGGTTGCAATGAAAAGCCCGCGAAGAGAATTGCAAACGGCGGCCAGTACTCGGCAATTCGCTTCCAACGCGCTGTCATGATCATCAACGCAGTGGAGAAGAGCAGGAAGAAGATCGGGTAATGAGCGCGCCGGTGTTCTGACGGTTCAAATGCGATATAGCCAACCAGCATCGCGATACAGGCGACGGCCGAGTTCCCAAGGAATTCCCATGAGTCGTACGGGTACCACTCCGAACCGACTCTGGTGTTGAAATCTGACGCGGTCAGCTTGATTTGGATGTGCTCCCACAGCAGTTGGAAATTGTGCGGGAAGTATGGGTTGATAACGAGTCCCGCCGCACATCCTATAAGCACAAAAACCAGCGGCCGCCATTCAAGTCGTCTTTCTGTTATCGCGATGGCGATCATCCAGAAGACAACGGCCATAACAAGCAGCACGAACAGGTCATAGGTCCAGGTGAATATTAGGGAGAGCGGTAGTAATGGCCAGTATTTCCTTTTGAAAAACAGGTGAATCGCAATAACCAGGTAAACGATCGCGAGGGGCGGCGCCTTGGCCATGTTCATCCGAAACAGAAACGGCGCCGAACAGGTGAGCAGGGCGATGAGCCACACGAGGGGGTAACGCACGCGATAACGAATCAACAGCCAATAGCACGAGAAGACCGCCAAACCCCCGAAAAACGCCGACGCGATCTTTGCTCCCAGACGCGGATCTGAAAACGCTGCGAACGGAATCTGGAATATGTGAAACAGCAGGTGGTGGTCTACATAGTCTTTGGGATTTAGCGTGGTGAGTGGAAGCCACGGAAAGGGCGGCGGAAATTTTCCACTTTTCATTGACTCCCAGAGCGTCCGCGTCCACTTGATGTGGTAATAGCCATCGAAATCGCCACAGCAGATCGCTGATGTCGACCACTGAAGCTTCCAGAAAATGATGCCAATAGCGAGGGCGCCGATTAAAAGCTGAATGATTCTGATGGACTGCTCGGATTGAAGCCTGGAGAGTTTGCCGGAGGAGGTCGTCATCAATCGTTCAACTGGTTCTTTTGTGTAAGCTCACAGTTGATCGATCAGGTCGAGTAGAGCTCGAGGGTCGATCGGCTTGGTCATATGAGCATTGAAACCTGCGTTGGTCGATCGTTCCTTGTCATCGAACATCGAATAGCCGGTAACGGCAACCATCGGAACAGTCGCGTAACCGGGCAGCAGCCTCATTTCTCGGGCCAATTGGTAACCGTTCATCTCGGGCATGCCGATATCGGAAATGATCACGTCAAACTGACGTTCGCTTGCCGCCTTGAGTGCTGCCGGCGCTGAAGCCGCAGTGACTACCGAATAGCCGGCGTGGCTCAACACCACCGCAAGCATTTCTGTCACATCAGCAACATCATCAACCACCAGGGCCGTTCTACGTTGGCGCGGTTCGCTGTGCAAAACGTCGGCATCGGGCGCCAACTCGCTTGAGTGATTCGTGTGGTTTGGCAAAAACTGACTGAGAATATAGTGAAGGGAGGGAAAATCGGCACTAACGCGCGATGAGTAAGTATCTCGCATCGAGGCAGCCTTTCCGCAGTTTTTAAGCCAGACCGCGTATTGTAGGAGAGCAAGTTTACTGTAGCCGAAACTATCTTTGGTGTCTACACATGTCTCGAATTTTCATCCACAGATTACACAGATTTGATTAAGCCATCTGTGTAATCTGTGGATAAGAAAAACTTCGTGGACAGTCTCAAATTAATTTGCTACGTTGCACCAAACTCAAAAATTCAAAAGGAGCGAAGGGCAATGGCAGCCAAAAAAGGAACCAAGAAGTCCAGAGGCGCGCGCAAAGGAGCCGGTAAGGGAATAAAAAAGAGCGCGTCAAAATCGAAGTCCCGAGGTGGCGCTAAGAAATCTGTGAAGGCAGCCAAGAAGTCGACGAAGAAAGCTGGTAAGGGCACAAAGAAAGCGGCGGCAAAGGCCACTAAGAAGGCGGCCAAGAAGACGACAAAGAAAGCCGCTAAGAAAACTACAAAGAAGAGTTCGAAGAAGTCAGCAGCAGCAGCAGTAGCTCCACCACCGCCAACTGCACAATCCGATGTACCGGATAACATGATGTCAGGCGGAGAGACTGGTGAAGAAGGTGCGGGTGCTGAATCAGAAGCCTCCGCGGAAGAAGGCAGCTAGATTACGGACGGATTAGACGGATTTTTGGTTGATGTATCCAGCCGGCAATCTTTTTATCCCTGTAGCGCACGGCCAATTAGAAGCAATTCTGAAAGAGCCTCGCCAAGGTTCGCCTAAAGGTGTGGCGCTGGTCCTACATCCACATCCACTCGGTGGCGGCACGATGCACAATAAGGTTGTGTTTCGTGCCGCTGCTGCTTTAAACGACGCCGGACTCACCACGCTGAGAATCAACTTTCGGGGGGTTGGCCAGAGTACCGGTGTACACGACGATGGACGAGGAGAACAAGACGACGTTCGTGCCGGTCTCGACTACCTCTCGCAACAATATCCCGGCCAAAAGATAACAATGTGTGGCTTCTCGTTCGGCGCCAGAGTCGGGCTGGAGGTCGGAATTCAAGAGCCGCGGGTGGAATATCTCATCGGCATTGGCACACCGCTCGAAAAGTATGACTTCAGTTTTCTTTCGCGCTGTCGAAAGCCTCTGCTGCTCGTCCACGGCGAACACGACGAATTTGGCGACGTCGAGCACTTACGAAAACTCGCAGCAGACCTGGAAAAAAATACGCCAGTCCGATTGGTGGTCATTCCCAGCGCCGGGCACTTCTTTGACGGCGGCCTGGACGAACTCAAACATGCGATTACTGAGTGGGCCACCGAGCACTATCCGTGAAATCCGCGGGTTTATTCTTTGTCAGCACTAATACTGATAAAGCTCGACGTCTGTGGCTTTTTATCTCGGAGCCGAAATCTCACAAGTGTGAATCCGACTGCGAATACAATCGCAGCCGCAACCCCGCCGAGTAGCAACGTTCCGAGATCGTCAAAGTTAGTAACAGGCGTTTCCTGAAGAAAGCTGATCAGGACCAGTAAGTTTAAGCAAAGTGGAAAGACAATCATCATCTCACGACCTTTCTACCAGGCGCGTCGAAGGGGAGTGGCGGCTTAGACACCGTTGTCTGATTATTTGTTCCTCGCTACGATAGCTCGCATGCACGACTACACAGACCCTGCGATCCGAATCACACTCTTGCCGCGCGACACCAATTCACGCGGAACGATCTTTGGCGGCGTCATTCTCAGTTACATCGACACGGCAGGCGCGATCGAAGCGCATCGGCACACGCGCATGGAACGCTTCGTCACCGTGGCGATGAAGGAAGTGATCTTTCACAAGCCTGTGTTCGTGGGCGATCTGGTGAGTTTCTACTGCGAGACTGTGCGCGTCGGTACAACGTCAATAACGGTTCGTGTGATCGTGGAAGTGGAACGACTGGGGAAGAGAGAACGCGTCCGCGTCACCGAAGCGGAAGTGATTTATGTAGCCGTCGACGAGCACGGTGAGAAGATGCCGATCCGCGTTGATCCGTGAAAATTCGCGGCTAATTTAACCTTGCCTGCATTCGCCTCAACGCGACTGCCGCTTCCGTGAAATCCGGCTTTTGCTCTAGCGCTAATCCGTAATGCCTTGCTGCTTCGAGAAATTGTCGTCGCGTTTCATAAACACGACCCAGATTGAAGTGTGGAAATGCGTACGACTCATAACGCGGTGCTAACAGTGCTCGCTTGAACCAACGCACCGAACTGTAAGGATCGCCTTTCGCCAGCAAGTAGCTCCCAATATCGTTGTAAGGATTGCCGAGCGTTTCGTCGACACGAATCGCCTCCAAACATTCCTCAATCGCCTCGTCGTAACGTTTCTGAAAGCTGTAAACCCAACCGAGAAACGTGTGCGCCTCAGCAGTGGGATAAGTCTCGATCGAGCGCTTGTAGAGCTCGATAGCTCGCTCGTAGTCATTCGCGAGTTGCGCCTCGTAAGCCTCATGGAAAAGCTGATTTGCTTCGAAGCGTTTAGCTTCCGCTACATCGTCGTAGGACTGCATAAAATTAATTACAGTTTGCACTCGACTTCTGCGCTACGTCGAGACGTTTGATACGTCCTTCAACCTTGGGGGCAATTGCCCTCGGACCGAGCGCTTTCTTAACTGTATCGGCGTCGGTTGATAACCGCTCCGGAGGAATCACAACCGTTGAGCCCTTAAACATCGAATACCCGTCACCGCCATCGAGCCCGATGAATGTTGTCGTCGTCAACGTATATTTTTTCGCGTCGTCGAGCGGCAGGTTGTTTACTTTCACCTCGACAAGTCTCGATCCGGGCGGCTTGCTTGCGTCGAAAGTAAACTTGATACCTGAAACTTGCGGAAAACCTCCCGGCTGCGAATCTTCAGCGCTGCGACTCACTCCGTGTTCGAGCGCCGCCCGCAACGTCGCGCCCGTTACCTCGATCTTCACCAGTTTATTTTTGAATGGCAAGATGGACAGCAGATCTCGCTGCGTTAGCTTGCCCGGCCCGATGATGCCGTCAGCGCGAACGGAGCCTCCGTTCATAAATCCGACATCGGCGGCAGTTGATTTACGAAACGCATCGGTGATGAAGTTACCGATATTGGTTTCGCGAGTGCGATTCTCAGCGCTGCGAGCATCGAGCGCCACGCGTGTGGAACCGACAGGCTTTGCGAGCTCAGTCAACAGACCAGAATATTTTTTGTAGATTGCCGCGAATTCCGGCGCTTCCTTTGTAGTGCTGTCGACGGGAATTACTTTCCAGTCAATACTGTCGAGTTCGCCGGTTGGCAAAATGTTCAGATCGATCTGTCCGAGCTCGCGCGCGTCTGACGTCATCTTGAAAATCGGCGCACTGCCCGCATGCGACTCGAGCAACGTGTGTTCGTGACCGCCGATGATCACATTAACGCCGGAGCAACGTGCGACTTCCTTGTCTTCTCGCATCGAGAGGTGCGTCAACGCGACTACGACTTTCACGCCTTGTCCGTGCAGTTCCGAGACGATCTCCTTCGCGGTGTCGCATGGATTGCGAAACTCGACGTTGGGGCCGGGCTTCGAAGTAATTCTCGTCTCGGGTAAGACGAGGCCGAAGAGTCCGACCTTGACGCCGCCAAACTCTCGCACCACGTAACGTTTGGCATCACCGAAAGGTTGATTCGTGCGCGTGTCGATCACATTCGCCGCGATCCAGGAAAAATTCGACTCCTTGATCCTGTCCTGCAACACGTCTGGTCCAAAGTCGAATTCGTGATTCCCAAACGTCGCATAGTCGAGACCAACCGCGTTCCATGCCTCGATCATCTGTGCACCCTTGTACGTGATCGATTCGACTGACGGCGAAATCGTATCGCCGGCCATCATGAATAATGTGTTGGGATTTTGCTGCCGGATTGATTTTGTCAGTGTCAGAACGCGGCCGAGTCCACCGCTTTTACCTTGATCCACGGGAGCAAACTGATAGACGTCGTTAACCTGGAGCAAAGTGACTTTGATGTTGCACTGAGTCTTTTCCTGTGCAGCAATGGAAAGGATCGCAGTGATGAAGAGGACCAAAGCGAGCGCCGTTCGGCGCGGAGACATCAAATGGGGGCTCATCTTTGTTCACCTCGAATATGAGTTTGGGTGTGAATTATACTCAGGGTAGTCGATGCCGGATAGAGAGACATTCTTCATAACGGGCTTTCCGGGTTTTATTGCGAACCGGCTTCTGGAGCGTCTCGCGCGGAAGGAGTGTAATTTCATTCTGCTCGTACAGCCGTCACTGGCGGCGCGCGCGTACGAAGAGATTGATCGTATTGCGTCGCTCACCGATCGAAGTATTGCTGACTTTCAGATTGTTGAAGGCGACATTGCAGAACCGAAGCTTGCCCTGAATGCACCGGATCTCGAGTTGGTCCAACAGGAAGCAACACGCGCCTTTCATCTTGCCGCAGTTTACGATCTCGCCGTTCCTCAGGATGTTGCTCTGCGCGTCAATGTTGGTGGCACACGCAACGTGGTCGAACTGGCGCGGTCGCTACCGCACCTGAAACAATTTCATCACGTCTCGACGTGTTATGTAGCCGGGAAACGCGAGGGAGCGATTCTCGAGACGGAGTTACGACACGAGGCGGGATATCGCAACTATTACGAAGAGTCGAAGTATCTTGCGGAGGTGGAAGTCGATTCCGCCAAAGGAGATCTTCCCGTCACGATCCACCGGCCTTCGGTAGTTTGTGGTGATTCGCACACAGGGGAGACGGGGAAGTACGACGGAGTTTACTTTCTGATTCATTATCTGCTTCGTTGGCCGAGCGTGCTCTCGCTGATCAATATCGGGAATCACAAGGTGAGTTTGAATCTGGTTCCGGTGGATTTTGTGGTGGATGCGATGGCGGCGCTTGCGTTTGACGAACGAGCGATTGGCAAGACTTTGCAACTGGCCGATCCGACGCCACTGTCGACCAATCAGCTGTTCAATACGATTGCCAATTCGATCGACCGTCGCAGGTCAAAGATTACGGCTCCTGCGAAGTGGGTTCGGTTCTTTCTAATGCTGCCGCCATCACCGCGGATCACAGGCCTGCCGCATCACGCTGTTCCTTACTTTTTTGTGCGACAACTCTACGATACAAGCGAGGCGAAGGAGTTACTCGCCGTTCATGGAATTCAAGTCCCACCATTTGAGAGTTACGTCGACCGCATCGTCGATTTCGCTCACAAGCATCCCGTTATTCGCCACGCGTAACACCTCCTTGGAGTGCGGTGACTTGTCACCGCTTTGGTAAATATAGAAAAGCGCCAACAAGTTGGCGCACTCCAAAGAGGTGCGCTTGACAATGTCTCAATTTAGAATTAGTCTAAGTCAATCTTGAAGACAGCAAAGCAAAAACCAAAGCTGACGCCGCAAAGAGAGGCGGTTTTTCAGGTCATACAAGAACGTGACGACCACCCGACTGCCAGCGACATCTTTGAGGCGGCACGGCGGCGCCTGCCCGGTATCAGCTACGCAACCGTTTACAACTCGTTGCGCTACCTGAAGGATGCAGGACTGGTTTACGAGATAGATTTTGGCGACAGTGCCAGCCGCTACGATCGCGAAACCGATCGTCACGATCACGCGATCTGTAATGACTGCGGGAAGCTGGTCGATTTCGATCTGCCTGACGCAGCGAAGCTCATGCAGGCAGCGGCGCGAAAATCACGGTTCAAGCCTGATTCGGTTCACTTAACGTTGAGGGGACGTTGTCCGGATTGTTGCGCAGGTAGCTCCGAATACGCGAAACAGAACCGGAGTTAGACAGGATTTGCAGGATTAACAAGATATTTCAAATTACTTGGAGGATAAATGTCAGCAACAGCAGTAGCAGTAGAAAAGGCGATGGTCGGCCAGCCGGCGCCGGATTTCGAAATGGCCTCAACGAAGAATATCGAGAAACTCAACGAGCCCGTAAAGCTTGCCGATTATCGCGGCAAGTGGCTTGTTCTCGTTTTTTATCCGCTTGACTTCACCTTTGTTTGCCCCACGGAATTGACGACGTTCAGCGATCGTTACCAGGATTTCGTCGACATTGGCGCCGATATCATCGGCATTTCTACCGACTCGGTTTATTCGCACCGCGCCTGGCTGAACACGTCACGGGACAAGGGCGGAGTCGAAGGTCTGAAATATCCTCTGGCAGCCGATGCCACGAAGGACGTCGCGAAAGACTACGGCGTTCTGATCGAAAACCGCGGAATCGCATTGCGCGGTCTGTTCGTGATCGATCCGGAAGGCATTCTCCGTTACAAAGTCGTGCACGATTTGAACGTTGGTCGTTCAGCTGAAGAAACGCTCCGCGTGATTCAGGCTTTGCAGACCGGCGGTTTGTGCCAGGCTGAATGGAAGCCCGGCCAGAAAACACTTAACTAATAACAACGCACCTCTTTGGAGTGCGGTGACTTGTCACCGCTTTGGTACAAAAGCGCCGACAAGTCGGCGCACTCCAAGGAGGCGCCCATTCGAGAAGAACACAAAGATGGCGATGAAGATTGGAACACAGTTGCCCAGTCTTGAAGGCGCAACGGAATGGTTTGGTGGCACTCAGGCGCACGCTGAGCAAGAGGCCACGGGCCATCCGACGCTTGTTCACTTCTGGTCAGCGAGCTGCGGGATCTGCAAAGACAACCTGCCGCGTGTTGGACAATGGCGTGATGAAAAGAAAGACCAGGGACTGCGCGTGATCGGCATCCACATGCCGCGCTACGAAGCAGACACAGATGTGGAAGCCGTACGCGACTTGATTAATAAGTATGGAATCAGTGAGCCAGTGGCTGTCGACAATGAACACAGATTAAAAGACGCGTTTCAGAACGATCAGGGGTTTGTGCCCGCGTATTATCTGTTCGATGCTGAAGGTAAATTGAGAAGTTTTGCCGCGGGTGAGCGCGGACTCGATATGCTCAAGACAGCCTTGGAGCGAGTGATAGTTAGACAGGATTAACAAGATTTTCAGGATGAACAAGATGTATCTTGTAAATCTTGTTCATCCTGCTAATCCTGTCAACAACTTCGTTAAGAGGTAAAAGCTAATAACGGCACTCGCGATCGCCAGTGCAGTCAACCCAACAATAACCCCACCTACAAAAATCCAATCACTCATCCGTGCTGAACGCGCTTCTTCACCAGCAACAGTCGCATGTTTGCGCAGCAAATCGATATTCATGTGATTCGATTTCCACCACGCATCAGCAAGATCGCCGACAACCGGCAGTGATCCCATAACGTAGTCGATGGCGATGTTGAAGCCCATCCGCAGTATCGTGATCTTTGGAACACGATGGCGAACGGCTGCGACGAGGATGTAGAAGGAAACGAGCGAGGTTGTGGTGTCGCCGAGCGCGGGAACCAGGCCGATCAGAGCATCCAGCCCGAATCGCCAACCGAGCACCGGCACGCGGAACAGATCGTCCATCAGCCAGCTCAGGCGTTCCAGGCTCTTGTCTGACTGGCCGCGTTCAGAGTTTCGTATCGTGCCGAGCTCATCGAAGCGAAATGGCTTCACCTTCACCGAATGCGTGTTACTTGTCGCCAAAAAAATCCCCCCACTTTAGCAAGTGCGTTAAATGCGTTCTTATCACCTGACTTTTGGGGAGCTTGTCTCGTGGTGATACCCAGGGTTGCGGCTAGCTCCTGATCCGGAGTCGCGATGTCTTCATCGCCTCGTTTAGCCGTCAGCCAGCGGGTAAATGTACGTCCAATCATCCGTCTTTGTTCAACCGGAGCTTCCGCGACGAGAGCGATGCGCAAATCCTCGAGCTGCGCAATCTCGTAAATGTTTGCCTGATAGTACTTGCGGAGCGCAGCGAAGACTTTTTCGTCACCAAGGGTCTTTTGCAGATCTACAAACATCAGCGCTCCTTTGGCGCTGACGATGGCCGCGTACTGGAAAGTGTTGCGATAGTCGCGTGAGGGACGATTGGCGTCCATGTCGTCGCCGCCAAACGTACGATAGAGACGATACACACCACGTACCTGATCGTTCAGGACGGCCTCGGCGCGCTGCTCCCCGTAAATGTTCTTGTAGTAGAGCAGCGCCGACCAGTACGACAGCGCCTCATCCAACAACGGTTCGCGGGCGGGATCGTTTCCTACAGCCGCGCCCCACCACTGGTGCGCAACGAGATGCGCCACAGCCCATTCGAGACTATCCTCAACCGACGGTCTCTGCTCGCGAATTATTTCCGGCAGATTGCGTACAGCAGGAGAGTCGAAGTCGACATAGAAGGCGCTGGCGATGATGTTGAATCCGGAGAACTCACAACTGCCGAGTCCCGCGACGAGAGGTGCTTCTGCGATGCTGATCTGTTTGAACGGAAGTGGTCCGAACAGTGAGGTAAACACTCGCAGCGAGTTAGCAGCAACGGTGAGCGCGCGTTTCCCGACACGTTCGTGATCCGCCATGTAGATTGATCGGATGTTGACGCCTTGTATCTCAGTGTGTTCACTCTTCAGGCCGCGCCCGGCGAGGATCGCAAAATCACGCAATGAGGTCGCGGAGAATGTCTGGCCGGTCTTTTCGTTTCGTGGGCCAGTTTCGACACCGGAAGTGAATACTTCAACTCCTTGATTCGCTGCGACTGTTACTTCGTAGTCCGATGCTTCGTTGAAAATGAAGTCTCCGACAGAAGGTTCGAGTTTGCGTCGCCAATCGTCGCCGTCGTGTACAGCGAGAACCGGATAGGCAGACCCGAGAAGCATCACACCTCGGCAGCGGAAATTGATGTCGCGCGCCCGACGCATTTCGCGATCGCTGCGTATCGCAGCGCTAACTTGTTTTACGACGTGAGTTGTGAGGCTTGTCTCGTCGCGATCGATTTCCGGAACCGAGCCTTTGAATTTAATGACGATTTCGGCAGACTCCTCGGGCGCAACTTGGTCGCGCAGGTTTACGCGAAGCGTGGTGCCCTGATCGTCCAGGAATGAGAAGAGTTGTGTGTCGTCGGAACCGGAGCGAACTTCGAGAATGTCGAGCCGCGGTTCATCTGCGTCCTGCGCAGCACCATTGCCTGACGTGGGCTCGGCGGTGCGCAGATTCGGATAGAGATGAAAGTAGATGACCGAGCTGGACTTTTCGCCGCGATTGACCCAGCGAACTCTTTCAACGCCGGTATACGTCAACCGGTCGAAATCGATCTTCAGATCAATCTTGTAGGAATGTTTTTGTGCGGGTTTCGGGGGTGTTTGAGCGTTGACCTCATTTGCCGCGCAAATGATGCAAACAAGAACGCACAGAAAAATCAGATCTCGCTGATCCGGGCGCCTCCTTGGAGTGCGGTGACTAGTCGCCGCTTTGGTCCAATTCAACATAACAAATTACTCACGAAGCTTTGAGCGAGGTAATACTAAAGCGGTGACAAGTCACCGCACTCCAAGGAGGCGTTCTAGCGTCCTCGGCCTTGTCTAATCACGATCGACTGAATTACATCACCACGCACGATTTTATCGACCACGTCCATTCCCGTTACTACTCGTCCAAAAACCGTGTAGCCACCGTCGAGGTGCGGCTGCGGGGAGTGTGTCACGAACCACTGCGAGCCGCCCGTGTCCTTGCCCGACAGTGCCATTCCTACTGCGGCACGGTCGTAGAGCACCTGATTGATCTCGCAGCGGATCTGGTAGCCCGGCCCGCCGTTACCATCGCCCCTCGGATCACCGTCTTGAATCACAAAATTTGGGACTACGCGGTGAATCGTGACGTTTCGATAATAGTCTCGCTGGGCAAGCTGAACGAAGTTGTCTACGGTAAGGGGAGCCGCATCGGGGAGCAGGTTAATAGTAAACGAACCCTTGCTGGTAGTCACGACGGCCCGGACACTTTTTCCGATCCGGCCGAGCGCACGTTTGTAGTCGGTGTCCGAATGGCGGGTCTGTACCGTTCCGACCTGTGCAGAAAAATCGCCTGCACCATTCGCCTTCAATAGATTTGCGGCTCGGCGACGGATGAGCGGATCGCCGGATTTCAATGCTTCTTTTAGGACCTCGTTTGCGGCGTCCGTTTTTTGTTTACCGAGCGAATCGAGGATCGAGAGAGCTGCATCGTTGAGCATGTCGTTCGCCGCTTGTGGCCACGCGGCTGCGAGTGCGCGTGCGATCTCTTCCGATGGTGGAAGATCTCCTAACAGATCGGCGGCGGTGCCACGAATGACAACGTCGCTTTCCTTTAGCTGGGTTTGCGCGACTGCTCCCAGGTCCGAAGGTTTGAAGGCTGCGAGCGCGCGAAGCACGTCGGGAATTGCGTACTCGGAATGAACGGCCACGAGCGTATTTATCGTCAAACCAGAGTTGCGGTAGTCAAGCATCGCACGCAGCCGCGACTGTGCCGTGGCTGCGAGCTCGGCTTTGTTTTTGACTGAATCCGGCAGCGCTGCTATTTCGCCGAAACCGGCGGCGATACCTGATGCGGCGCGCCAGTTGAGAAGAATTGTCTCCTGAACTTTTCGTTTTGCCTGGTCGCCGGACCCGAATTCCGCGAGGTAGGTAGACGGCGCGATGCGTACAAACGCAAGCTCGACTTCCGGTGCGCTGTGATTTAGAGCCTCACTCAATTTGCGCAGCCATGCGATTGCAGCTTGATCTTCCTTCTGTGCCCACAAGCGACCGAGTGTGGTTGCGATCTCGAGTATTTCGTTGAGTTCGGCTGGTCTTTCGCCGACGTTTCCTTGAGCAAGGCCTTCGCCGCGTTTCAGTAATGGCTGCGCTGCGCGAATGTCTTTAAGAGAAGCAAGTGCCCGAATTGCGCTGACACGAACGCGCGAGTCATTGTCACTTGTGGCCTTGGACAGCAGTGCGTCGTACGACTCTTTATCTTCAGTTACGCCAAGAACGCGAGCGGCATTGGCTCGTACGATTGGATCCAGATCCGACGTCAACAACCTTCGTAACTGTTCGTTTCCATCTTTCAGACGCAATCTTGCAAGGGCATTTCCAGCGTCAGCACGCACGCGTGGATTTGCGGAAGTCAGAAACTTGGCGATTGTCGGACCTGCGTTGGTCGGTCGTGATCGAAGAGCAGCGGTTAAACCGAAAAGAATGAGTGATTGATCGATCGAACGGCGGTCAGGGGCTGCATTCAATGTTTCGAGTATCACGGCGCCGAGTTCGCGTTGACGGGCTTCCTGTTCTCTCGGCAGTGCACCAGCGATTTTGCCTAACGCTTCAACGGCTCTTGCTTTCAGTTCAACTGAACTACGGGCGTTCTTGAGCACAGCCACGAGCGCGTTTGCGCCTTTTTCCGATTCGACTTCACCGATTGCAAACGCTGCCATTGCACGGACACTCGGATCGACGTCTTTTTCGAGAAGGTCTGTAAGCGAAGCGAGGGAGTCTTCGTTTCCGATCCGTCCCGCAGCGAGGGCCGCTCTCTTTCGAATTAAGGCGTTTGGACTTGAGAACAGTTTGCGCAGGTCGTCGTCCCAGCGTCGTTCATCTTCGGCTTTGGTGATGAGGAGCAGTGTGGCCGGAGGAACTGACCGGTTTTGTGCAAAGCTTGCTGAACTCAGAGCAAGGCAAATGAAAAGCGCACAGATGATTTTGTTGGGCATAGGTGACGAATCATACATTAGACAGGATTTTCAGGATTAACAAGATTTACAAGATTTATCCTGTGAATCCTGCAAATCCTGTAAATCCTGTCTAAAAAACAAGGGGTGGCCCAACGGACCACCCCGGTTCAATCAACTTACAAGAATCACCTAGCTGACGACGTTCGAAACAGTGTCGGCTGGTTTCGCTGCAGCATCCGCCGGAATCGGCTTCATTTTGGACGTGTCGAGCGGCTCTTCCTTCCTGGCGCTCTTTGCCTTGTCCGCGGCCTGGGTCATTTGCACCATCTTGCAGCTACCTTCAAACACCGCGCCCTGCTCGATAATAAGCGACGGAGTTTGAATGTTGCCGTTTACCTTTGCGGCGCGGCCAAGTTCCAACCGCTGCGTGGCAATGATGTCGCCGTTAATGGTTCCATGAATCACGGCCACGGCGACTTCAATATTCGCGTCAACTTTTCCGTTTGCACCCACGATGAGCGTACCACTCGACGAGCTAACGCGGCCTGACAGGTGACCATCAACTCGCATCATGGCCTTAAAGTTAGCTTCGCCGGTGACAATCGTGCCGCCGCCAACGAAACCACTTAGCGTTCCTTCCTTGATGTCTCTGGCCAGCGTTTCGCTCTCGGTCATTGCTCCGCGGGGTGCGGGAGGCTCGACTGCCGGCTTTGCCTCAACATTCGTTGCCTGGTACGAGGGGTACGACTTGGCAGCGTAATCAGGAACCTCCGGTTTCTGGGTGGCGTGGTCGTTCTCTTCCTGATCCTTATTCTTTCCTATCCTGAGCATTTTTTACCTCCGTAAATATGGGGGCGCGGAAGTTTGTCACCGGCCGTCGGAACCTTGAAGCAACGAAACGACGCGCTTTCCTTTTTTTAGTGGATTCCTAGCTTTGAACGCTAGTAACGATGATTCGCCGCACAGACGCGGGCTCCTCATCATAGACAAACTGTGCTCCCGGTGTCTAGCTTTGTAACAAAATTGTAATTGGTTAAACGCGAGACCAATTGAAAACAGCGGCAGTGCATGGCATTCTGAGGCGGGGAAACGATTGCGGGAAATGAACTCTGAGACCAAGACTAAGACCAAATTACTACGTCGACTGGGCGAAGCAATCGCCGATTTCGGAATGATCGAAGACGGCGATCACGTAATGGTCTGCCTGTCGGGCGGGAAAGACAGCCACACACTCCTCGACCTTTTGCTTGACATCAGGCGCCGCGCGCCGGTGAATTTTGAACTGCTGGCCGTGAATCTCGACCAAAAACAGCCCGGATTTCCCGCAGAAGTGCTGCCGGCGTATCTACGGGAACTCGACGTTCCGTTTCGCATCGTTGAGCGTGACACCTATTCGATCGTGAAACGGCTGGTCCCGGAAGGAAAGACGTATTGTTCGGTTTGCTCGCGACTGCGAAGAGGCATCCTGTACAACATCGCCGTTGAGGAGGGCTGTAACAAGATCGCGCTCGGTCATCACGCCGACGACATCATCACGACCCTCCTGCTAAATCTGTTTTATATCGGCTGCCTGAAAGCGATGCCGCCGAAGCTTCGTTCAAACGATGGGCGCAATACCGTTATCCGGCCGCTCGCTTACTGTTCTGAGCGTGACATCGCGCAGTATGCGGAGGAGCGCCAGTTTCCGATCATTCCCTGCGACCTTTGCGGTTCGCAGAGCAATCTCAAACGCGTGCGAATAAAGACGCTGATCGCTGAACTCGAAAAAGAGATCCCCCACATCCGAGCGTCGATGCTGAACGCACTCGGCAACGCTGTTCCATCGCATCTCCTGGACCACGAACTCTTCGACTTCAAGACATTAAGTGCGGCGACTGGTGATGTTGAAGCGGAGTTGGATTTAGCATTGAGCCATGTGGATGTTGCTCCTGAGGGGCAAATAGATCTTGGTCCTGAGGGCCAAATAGATCTTGCTCCGGAGGAGCAAAATGTTTATAGCCTGCCGTTATCAAATACCGAACGCGCTCCGTAGGAGCGCTATGTACATGCGGCTCCTAACGGAGCCGGAAGAATTAAGGGGGCTGGAGCTATAAACATCTCGCTCCTCCAGAGCGAAGCAGAAGCTGCTCGTAATGACAGAAGAAGCTGCTCGTAATGAAAGCAGAAGTTGATGTTAGGACGCAGAAGTTGTTATTAGGTAATGCAGATGAAGGATCTCGACTTCAGCGACTTCCCGCCAGGAACAGTTACTGAATACACCACGCTCGTTTGTCTCGCCTGCATCTTCGATATCTTCACCAAACAGATCGGCCTCGCGCTGCGTTCTGCTTACACGGAAATCAAACGATACAGTCCAACCGTTGAAGAACTGACTTCACGAAAAGCTGTGCGTCCGTTCTTCGACAGCGAGGAGAAACATCCGCGCTGTCCGTACTGCAATGCCGCGAAGCGTTGGCACGCGCGTCTCGACACGCATTGCATTGAAGGTGGAAAGACGACCGATGCGCCGCGTCGCAAGTTAGTCAAGACTGTCGAAAAGAAAAAGGATCATTTTTCGGTTCTCGAGTTGAAGTCTAATCGTCGCAATGCTTTTTTCGACTGGCTCGACACTTTGCGGATCACGCTCGATCTCAACGAGCCTTCGTGGTTGCTCGAAGCCACGAAAGCTTACCTCGAAAGGAAACTTCCGAAGGAGAATTGGGCTGAGATTTTTGAAGGTTTGAAGACAGTGCGGCCGTCGTCGCGTTTGGAGGATGGCTGGGAACGTGATGGCGCGCGACTGTTTCTCGCCCCGCCTTTGTACAACGAGAGTCTACTGGTCCAGTATCTGGTAAGCCGATCGCACGAACATGGCGGTCGTACGCTGGAAGGTCGTCTCACGTTGATGGAATTGATCCGTCGTATGCGCAAAGGCGGTTACCTCGCGGCGCACAGTATTGAAGGTGTCGATCAGTTTGAGATTTTCGAGAAGTTGTTGGATGAAGTCGCGGGTTCGGGGCAGTTGAAGTTGTATTACATCGTCGATCGCCGCGAGTTTATTGAGAACGTTAAGTCCGTTTACGCGAGTTACGCGTGATTATTGCACGCAAAGGCGCAAAGACGGGAAGAAGAAACATTCTTTGCTGTCTTTGAGCCTTTGCGTGAAACTCTATTTACTGTTCTCAATGCTCGTCGCGAGCACGTCGTTCAACGCGCAGACCGCAACACGCTTCGGCACCGCCGGTAGCTTGATGCCCTTGATCTCGATCGACGAGTTACCGGTGATTCGAGCGGCGCCAAGCTTTGCCCAGCCCTTACCCATATCGATATAGAGCGGCACGAGCATTACGAAATCATCCGACACCCCTGACTGCGTGAGTTTCCCAGTCATCGTGCCATCTGACGCTACGTTGTATTCGAGTTTGTAAGCCGGAACCTGTGTGCCGTAAACCCACTGATTAAAAAACCAGTCCATCTTACCGTTGTTGTCGATATTCATTTCCGGCGTCATGTGCTTCTCAACGATGGCCTTGAAATCTTCAGTCGACACAGGCTTATTGAAATGTGTCTGGATGAAGTCTTTCATCATCGTTTGGAAGCGCGCGTCGCCGCCTTTGTTCTGCGCATACATCATCATGCGCAGCATGTGGAGAATGTAAGCGCCCTTGGGATAGATCAGAAACCGTGCGGCGCCGCCGGTCTTCGCGTTATTGAGACGATAGCCCTGTGTGACTGGTCCAATCGTGTAGGGCTTACGATCTCTCGTCGCCGGCGTAGCCTCAACAATCTGTTTTCTAAGGTCTTCCCAGAAATCGATGAATTTGTCATTACCACGTATGAACTGCACGTACAGTGAAGCAGAGAACTCAGCAAATCCCTCACTCATCCATTGATCGTGGTAGCTGTCCCAACCGATCACGTGTCCCCACCACTGGTGTGCAATCTCGTGCGGAGCTACGTAGCGCCAGAAAGTATCGGTGCCGCCGCGAGTGCCGAGTAGTTGAGCGCGCTGCGTGGTATCAATGAAAGCCATGTACGGCATGTAAACGAGCGTGGGCCAAGCCTGACCAAAGTTAGCCGCCGGCTGCTGTGTCATGGCAAGGCGGGTGTACGGCAGTTTTCCGAAGTACATGTTGTAGATGCGGCTCGCGTTTTGTGCATCAGCCAGTGCGGTATCGGCCATTCCCGTAGTGGTGATGGAACCGAGGGTAGTCATGGTCTTCATACCCTGAGATTCGAGCCGGTCGATTTGTTGCTGGATGTCTCTGATTTCGTCCGGTACTTCAGTATTGGCATAAAACTCAACGTCATAGCCGCTATCCTTGTCGTTTATGACTTTCTTTTTGAACCTGCCATAGTTGAATCCGGCGACGGCGAGCTCAGTTTGTCCGCTTGACCATTTCGCAGTGGCAAGATCACCTTCCTTTGTATCAGGCGCGGTTGGTGCGCCGGTGCCCACAAACGTGTAGTTCTTCGGATAACGGAAAGTCATCTCGAAGATTGCGCGGTCTTCGGCGAACAACGTGTTTGCGTTGCCGGGGTACCACGTCGAGCGCGGAATCAGGATGAAGTTTCCACCACCGGAATCGCGCAATGCGTCATTACCCTCATATTGAATGGAAATGGTGTAGGTTTGTCCCGCGTCGAGCGGCTTCGCCATGATTACGGCAAAATCCGAGTCCTCATTTTTGTCTTCCTGCACGAAGTTCAGGTCGTTACCATCAGAGTCCTGAACTCTGCTAACGCGAAGCGTACGATAAAGATCGAAGGGCACAACGCGCGTGCCGGCGTGGAGATTGCGAAAAGTAAGACGATCAGTTGCGGCAAGGTTTGTTCCTTTGATTGCAGCATCGATCTCGTGACGTGTGATGTCGATAAGACGATTGTCTTCAGAACTCGATGCGGTGCCTTTCTTAAACTCGTCTTCATGATGGAAAGCGAGCCAGATACCGCCATCCGTTTCCCCGTAACTTAATAAGGCGACTTCTTCCGGAGTAGCCCCCGGCACACCGAATGGCTCTATGATGTAGATCAGCTTGCTGAAGCGCTTGCCATTGATGAAGGCCAGGAAGAAGCCCTCCCCCGCGGGATTGTAAATATCGTACAGGGTGCGCACCTCGCGATTGTCGCGTAACTGTTTGCGTAGCAGCTCCTGGTGGTCGCGAAACGCAGAACGCGCCTGACTCGCCGCTGGTCCACCGGTTTTCATCGTTGCGTTAGGAGACGATTTCACTTGTTCAAATGTCTTGTCAGAGAAGCGCAGCACGAGGCGATTGAAGGATTCAGTGATGCCGCCTTCTCCAGTAAAGATTTTAATACTATTCTTTTCGACCTCAGTTGGCGGAATCAACGACATCTCACCGTCGCCGATAAACACTGCCGCCGTTACTCGGTTCTCGACCGGCGTGATGAAGTAAAGCTCGCCTGACTTCAAGTTGAAGTTAGCCGCATCTCGCTTTAGTTGAAGATTGTTCACAACGGCGTAATTGCCGGAGAAATCGTCGCCTTTGCCGAGTTGTCTCAGCGACTGATAGATGGGATCCTGATTGCCTTTTTGGCCGCTGACTTTTACCTGGGCTTCGAGCGGAGCGATCTCGAGACGCACGTCGATTGTGGCTGCCTTATCGTCCTCAACTTTAACCTCATCACGCCGTCCTTCGTTAAAGCCTTTTGACGCGACACGGACGGTGTAGATGCCGGCGGGCAAGCCTTCGACTTTGAATTTTCCCTGGTTGTCGGTGACGGCAGTGAAATCCTGCTTTGTAACCTGGTTGGTTACAGTCACTGTTGCGCCTTGAATTGCCGCCCCTTTCGGGTCAGTAATCTTGCCTTCGATACGTCCGCCAGCTGCGTACGCAACCAGGAAGGGGATCAGGAGGACAGTGGCCACCAAAAGAAGGGAGAGTCTCTTTGTGTATTTCATAAATACCTCGTTACGGATTGGAAAGTGAGCGCGAGCGCTAAGGGTCAAATGGGCCCAGCGGGTTGAAGGCGAGATTATTAGAATTTTAACGCCGCCTCGTCAAGCTCAGAATGCAGTCCGCGACTTCATCCTGCAAATCCTGTCTCGCGACAAAGTGTTTACCGCACTCCTCGGTATTGATTAATCAACTCCTGCAATCCCTTGATCGACTGGTTATGCCGAGTCTTATAGTGCATCGTCAGATCGGGAATCACTGTTTGCAGCAGCGATTGATACTCCACACGCCCGGTCGCGAGGGCTACGGCGCGCGCATACGCATCGATCATCGAATCTAAAAGGCCTTCAAGATTTTTCTGCGCCTCCAGCTTCGATTTCCCATCCTTCATCGCTTCGTACGCATCCTTCTGCAGGTCGTAATCAGCGTTGATAACTCTCGCCAGCAACGCGTAGTTGGAAGGATTCCGTGGGGACAACGTCGACGCTTTAGTCAGACGAGTCTTCGCCTCCGGGGCGTTTCCCACGGCGAGATAGAGAATCGCTGTTTGCTGATAAAGCTGGCCCAGCTTTCCTCGCTGCAAGGCCCACGCTTCGTCTGCGAGGCTCGCCGGTTTCGCATCAGCTTCGAGCAATTCAATCGCTTTCAAACCATACTGAAGCGAAATGTCGACATACTTCCGATTCTTTTTACTCGCTTCGTCAGTTCCCATCTGCGTCATCCGTGTCAACACTCGAATATCGTCAGGGGTCTTCGCGAGCATTTCAGCAGCGACGGCAAATGCATCGTCCGCTCGATTACCGAGAACGTAAGCTTCGAGAGCTGCCGGCTTGAGTACTTCCCGCTCCTGCTCCGACGTGAAAATCGCTTGTGCTCGATCCAATAGCGCGAGTGCGACCGTGCCGTTTTTGATCTTCAGGATTTCGCCGGCAATCACTTCAGCCACACTCAATCGCGCGGTGCTGTTTGGAAACTTCGCGATGAAGTCTTCGGCGGCGGTGAGTTTGGTCGTTGGGTTGGTTGCGAGTTTGACCGCGTTGAGTGCGTCAGCTTCGGTTATTGATTGAGCGCAGACCGCAGCGTTTGAAACCACAAACACACAAAAGGCCAGGACCAGAACTCTTGTGAGTTTGCGGTTAAACGATTTCATGGTCTAACAATTCAAACGTTCGCGCTTGTAATGGTGAGTCACCGGACGACGGCGCCCGATACCGATCGCATTCCTCGAGATGATCAGTGTTGGTGGCAATTGCCGGCGCTTGAATTCATTTGCCGGCGACTCAACCCGGTTGAGAATATCCAGCACGAAACTCGAATCGAATCCCGTGGCGACGATCTCACTTGGAGTGGCCTTCTGCTCGAAATACAAACGCAACACGCGATCGAGTTGGTCGTATGGCGGCAGCGATTGATCGTCAAACTGTCCGGGCGCGAGTTCGGCTGACGGACGTTTGTCGACGATCGAGCGGGGAATCAACTCCTCGTCCTTGTTCAGGTAATTCGCAAGCGCGTAGACCTCGGTCTTCAAAACGTCCCCAATCACTGCGAGCCCGCCGTTCGTGTCGCCGTACAAAGTGCAGTAGCCGAGCGCGAGTTCCGATTTGTTTCCCGTCGACAGCAGCAGGCGACCTTCGGAATTGGAGATCGTCATCAGAATATTTCCGCGTAGTCGCGATTGAAGATTCTGTGCCGCGATTGAAGACTTTGGGCCGCTGTCCGCCGAAGGTGCCTGTAGGTTCAACTGCTTGAGTAGCACTTCGTAGGCGTCGGAAATCGAGTGTTCGATCACGGGCATTCCGAGACGACGGCCAAGTTCAACCGAGTCGTCGATACTCGAGCGCGAGGAGTAAGGTGACGGCATCATCACGCTCAGAACATTCTCCGCGCCAATAGCCTGGCAGGCGAGCGTAGCCACGATTGCTGAGTCGATGCCGCCTGACAGTCCGAGCACCACGCGTTTGAATCCGTTCTTGCGCGCGTAGTCGCGAATGCCGAGGACGAGCGCGTCGTGAATTGTTTCGACGTCTTCGCCCGGCAAGCAACGTTTGTCGGCTACGTTGCAATCGAGATCCACAGTGCCGATGAACTCTTCGAATGGTGGAGCCTGAAGAATGATCTTGCCGCGCGCGTCTGCGACGATACTCGCGCCGTCGAAGATCACGCCGTCGTTACCGCCGACGAGATTCACAAACACGATCGGAATCTTCGCCGTCAGCGCGCGATGCGACACCATCGCGCATCGTTGGCCCATCTTACCTTTATTGAACGGCGACGCATTTATCGAGACGAGCACTTCAGCGCCCAGCTCAATCAGTTCGTCTGCCGGATCGTGCGAGTAGAGACGTTCGCGCCAGAAGGTTTTGTCGTTCCAAAAGTCTTCACAAACTGCGACGCCGAGTTTTTCTTCTTTTAGCGTGAAAAGGTGGCGTTCTGCACTGGGTTGGAAGTAACGCGGATCGTCGAAGACGTCGTACTCGGGCAACAGAGTTTTGTCTGCGAAGCCGAGCAGTTTCTGGTCACGAATGACGGCGGCGGAGTTGTAGAGGCGGCGACCGGTCGTGAGATTCGACGGTCTCACAGTGCCGACGATCGCTGTGATCCCCTTCGTTGCGTCGATGATCTTTTGTAGGGGCTCGAGTGCACAGCGTTGCACGTCGCGATCGAGGAACCAGTCGAGCGACGTGTATCCCTGGATGCAGGTCTCGGGGAAAACGACGAGGTTCGAATTCTCTTGTTTTGCCTGTTCGATGCCGCGAATGATGCTGGCGGTATTTTGTTCGAAATCGCCGTTGATGGTATTGATCTGGCCGATGGTGACGCGCATCACGAGAGATCGTGCACCATCCGCGTCATCAACGCAATTGTGCGGAGTTTGAATTAAAATCCGGGTGCGCTATATTCTCCCCACCACCCCTGCGGAGGGGTCGCATAATGGTAGTGCAGCGGTCTTGAAAACCGCCGGCCGAAAGGCTATGCAGGTTCGAGTCCTGTCCCCTCCGCCAAGATATCGCGAAGGTCGTTGGAGTTAACTGTTGTAACTTGAACCATTAATTTGCCGCTGCGGCAACTTAATGGTTCCAAAAGCGCCCGGCAATTTAATGGTTCCAGTTTTTCCGAAAAAGTACAAACCACCTAAATTACTTAGTAAATTGTTTCCCGCCATCTTTAGAAAAGGTTCCCGGCAACTTATTGGTTCCAAAAGCGCTGGCAATTTATTGGTTCCAGTTTTCCGAAAAGATACAACAAGGAGCGACCACACGAGTCTCTGGGCTGACGCGCAGCGAATACTTGTTAACCCAAATGAGAGCTACTCTGTTAACGGAAGGGTCGTAGGTTCGAGTCCTACCTGCGGAAGCTTGGCAGAGCAGAATAGGACGAGTTCGGTGAGTATAGAATATTGAGGGACAGGCTCTCGAAAGAACGCCTGATGGGGTCTGCCTTTTTGCTTTGCTTTCTCTAACGGCGTGTAATAGATTCTGCCGTGTTCTTCCTGACTCCCACTGCATAAGGAAGCTCACATGATAGCCTTACCACGTACACGCGACTTCTACGCGAGTAACTGGCAAATACTCCTAACTAAACAACAACCTGAATGCGGCCCGGCTGATTGGCGCGTACATGATGCTCACGTTCTTTAGGGCGGAGCAGACAGCAGGTCCTTTTGGAAAACCGATCTTATACGGAACCAGATAAGACCGCGAGGCGGCAGTTCAAGACGGCACAAGTGCCATGAATAAACAGATTGGGAGAATGGAGCCGCTCATTTTATGCGGAAGGAAACGAAGAGCTAACACCGCTTCCCGATTTTATCCGGATCAAGATACACATAGTTAGCCCGACCCGACTCCCTGTGGAGGTAGAATGAAGGCTTTGACGATTACGCTCCTGCTTGTGGTTGCCCTCTGCGGATTAGCGTTTCTATGGCTGGGTTTGCGTTTCCCGAATTCTCAGTACTGGCCCGCCTTGGCAATCGAGTGCCTATCTCTTGTCGTCGGTATCGGCGTCATCAACAATTTACTCACGCGACACGAGCGCAAGCGCTGGGCCGCCGCGGACGCGGTCGTATCGCGACGCGTGAGTGAGTTTGTGTCGAACAGCCTCGTAAGTATCGCCAACGCATCGCAGATACAGCGGAAGAGTCTGGGCGATTTCATGATTGCCAACGCGGATACCGGAGGCTTGGCAATCTATCGGTGGTCAGAGGAGGAGATTGAGCCGGGCCTCAAACGGGCAAGAGGAGGCTTCGACGTGAAGGCGCGCAAGACAATAGCAAACGCCGTTCGCGAGGTCTCGACGCTGGCAGATCAGCTCATCATGGTGCTCGGGCCGCGTCTAGAGCCGATGGATTTAAAATCGTTTCTGACGATTAGCGAACTCTGCACGAAGATTCTTTGGCCGTTTCAGGCCGTACCTGAGCTGCTCGACGCGGGCACCGCGTATAATGCGGCCGCGCAAAAAGAACTAGATGACATGTGGCATAGGTTGGGCGCAAACACGGCGGATGATCTAAAAAGACTCTGTGAAACTCTGCGCACCCTCGGTGCACATCATGTCACGTCCACCAAACCGGCGGGCTAACAACTCGTTGGACCGGAGCGGCGGTAGCGTGTTTCGCATCAAAGCCTGGTGGGGCGAAGGTTGCGAAGATTGTCCAATGTGGGGAGAAATTTATTTAATCCAGAAAGGCCACCTTTGGGGGTGGCCTTAAGTTTAGTGTAAGGCAGCGTATCAGGGCTAAGCGAGTCAATTTGCCGAGAGATTTGGAACTTCCCGGAATGGGGAAGTAGATTTTTAGTGAGTCAATTCGCAACGTTGACTTTCACTGGCAACAATAATAACCTGCCGCCGTTTTAGATGGCTGACCCCGAGCCTCTTGCGTCCTCGCAACTCGCTAACGCAGCCTTATCGCACTCTATTCGGCTACTAAAAGAAACGGTCAAGGCTTCGGAGCTGGCCCAAGCTATAACAAAATAGCGATTCCACTCAGAGTAGGCCTCACGATCGACGAGACAAACAATGACTGAAATTGCACAATCAAACTTGCAACTTCTTCAACAAGTCATAATTGCGCTTATGGCTGCGGTGATTGCTATTTTTTGGGCCACTTGGAGTAAGTCACCCCAGTATTTGCCCTTGCCAAGTGTCCCCCATCGACGGTGGCTTCGGTCGGTCCCAGTATTTGCAACAGCGGTCATCATAGGAATTCTAATTACGTGGTTTACCGATTGTAGTTATCTGCGGCTTCTTACGACTGTAGCGATAGCCTCGTTCTTTTTATGCGCCGTCCTCATGGTGACACATCATCATCTGCTTCAACGGGTTCCAGAGTCCAGCACCGTCCTAATTGTCATATGTTTCGGTTGGAGCATTCTTGGAACTCTAATGGTTTCCTCAATCGCGACAGCGCTGATAGCGAAGCAGAACATGGATGAAGCTTATAGGCTGAATCCGCTCGTTCTGTCGCAGGTTATCGACAGGGAAAAAAGAAAACCTGAGGATGTCATCCACCTCACGGCAAATCTTCCAGCGCATTTCCAAACTGAGATGGACGATTGTCATGAGTCTAGGGCAGAGTTGAGCATATCACCCGTGATTGGGCGACTCTCAGGTATGACCTACTATGCGCCTGATACTATCAGAGAGGAACAACAAGTGACTGTTATTGCAAAGTCACCTTGGCATCACGATACCAGGATCGCAACGATTATTCTTCTGCCCGATTCGCCAAACATAGATAGAACCCAATACTCTGGAGAAGATAGGAAGAAGCGACAAGCTCTATTCGATTTCATCATTATTTCGAAGAGCAATTCGTGGGTTTTTCGGAGTGACGACCTTGTAGAAAAAAATAGGTTAGGCGCAAATGGAGATTTGAATCCCTCACAAAAGGTTCCCGTGTGCATTCCGATTCTGGAACTCGCAGAATCACGCCAGTTCGACCCTTACGTTTACGTAATTACAATTGGTACGGCTTCGCGGGAAGGAAAACAGCGGGAGGAAGAAAACCGCGCAGATAGACGCGGTAAAAAAATCGCAGAATGGGTAAATGCCGGATTGCGGAGTAAGTCAAAATCAAAGCAGGTATATACGATGAATTTAGGTCAATATCAGACCCAACCTGGAGAAGCAACGAACTTGTCGCCCAATGATACGGCTCAGGAGCGTCCTGTGGTCCTGATTGGTGTTATTCCCAATGGAGAAATTGATCTAACAGAAGCACTGCAGAATGTCTTTGATCGCCATCAGGACAATCCGTTCTTTAGGTTTTTGGCGACCCATTATCCAGGAAGAGAGATTGTTAGTTATCAAGAATCAGCAAAGAGCCCGTGTTCATCCGATAAAGGCGGTATTCTTAACAAGGATTGATGTGCGACCAGCAATCGGATCGTCTTAATGCACTGACATCCTTGGTCCTAGACACCCAAGAGTTCCGAGCCATCTCAACTTCAACAAATGCACAACAACATCAAACTCGCAACTTTACTAGCAGAGATGGTCAAGCAGGCTGGTGGGATAGGTCGCCTCGCTAGAAGACTGAACGCAACCGAGAAGTCGGTCCGCTTGTGGAGTAAGAAATCGGAGGAGGAGATGCATGATCTCCAACACGACCGAATTGAACTACTGATAAAAGTCGCTCGGGATATGGGCATTGAAATCGAAACTGAGTTGATTGCTCCACCTCTCTGGAACATGCGCAGTTCCTATGAAGAGAATCTGAGATCTGATCCGGGAATGCCGCCTACTCAACCAGTTCCGTTCCGAAATCACCATGTGCCTTTTCTGGGTTACATTCTCAATTCACCCTTTGGCGCTTCGGCGTCGGTAATAACGTCAACCGCACCTCGTATTCGGTTTCTGGCTGCCTCGGGTTGTGATGTCGTTACATTCAAATCGGTCAGATCCGATAAGGTAGAAAGTCACCCTCCACAAAACATTTTCTATTGCTCGAAGGACGTTCCCATCTTAAAACCGGGAACCACCTTGCCGAACATTGTGGTTGGTGAAACTCCTGAAATCTTCAGTCCGAAGTTTGGGATGATGAATAGCTTTGGTATGCCTTCGCGATTTCCAGAGGTTTGGCAGTCTGAGTTTCAGGCTGCTAATAATATGATGCGCCGGGGGCAATTATTGATTCTTTCTGTAGTGGCGACAGCAAAGCCCAACGACAACCAGTCAGTTCTTATAGATGATGCTGTCAGGGTGGTGGAGAAAGCGCTTGCGGCTGGTGCAGAGGTCATCGAGGTTAATTGTAGTAGTCCAAATTGCAACGGACCCGAAGGCGAGCTCTTTCGGGACCTTCCTTTAGTCGAAAAGATCTGTCGAGCTGTGAATAAAGTCATTGGCTCCGCTAAAGTATTACTGAAAATTGGCTACTTGGATGAAAAGGAACTGAGCGAATTTGTACGTAGGACCGTCCCCTTTGTACACGGGTATTCTGCAATCAACACGATTCCGGTGGAAGGCTTTCGAGATGGTCAGTATGGGCCTGAGCCAGCGTTTGGAACGCCTCGTATAAAAGCTGGTCTCTCAGGTCCGCCAATCTTTAGATTTGGATTGGAATGTGTACGGAACCTCGTAAAGATAAGGACAACTGAAGGGCTCGATCACATCGGTATCATTGGAATCGGAGGGGCGATGACGCCTTCGGATGTTCAAAGCTATCTAGATTGTGGAGCTGATGTCGTTCAGTGCGCAAGTGCTTTCTTTGTTGACTCGATGTTTGGCATGACGGTTCGAAAATTCCTTGATGCGCAGCCTCTCGGTAAGAGTATTTCGGCTGAAGCTAAAGGGAGAGAGAGAGCGCGCGCCAATTGGAGTCCCGCAGGGGCAATTGCAGCCGATGCTGGCGAACAAGCGCTTCGAGATCAATTGAAGGACGGGGCATACCAGCAAGCCTGGCATTCACTTCAGACGGCCATCAGGGATGATCCCACTCGCGAACAACGGCTGCTTGCCGAGTTCGGATTTCTTCTTAACGCAACCACCACCGACGGCAATCTCGTGGATGAAACGCGTGATTCTCTCGTTAGACTCAACTGGTGTCGCTCGATCTGGCAGGTGCTTTCTGACCGAAATAACTTTCCATTACCCGATCTGAAAACGGAACAGGTCGAAGCGAGCTCCGAAGAGATCGTCCCGCCCGAGGAACGAATCAGCGCACCAAGTATCAAACCGCAGACCGAGACTGCCGAAAAGAAGGGAGATCAGCTCGAGCACGGAGTGGCGCGTCTCTTTCGCACATTCTTTCAGATCGGCGACGACCTGCCATGGAAGATTCGTCAGCAGAAGCGGGGCACTCAGGGTGGTTACGACCTGAGCATCGAGTGGAGTGGCAAATGTGAGGTCGCAGGAAATGCGGCCGTGCGCTGTCACATCGAGTGCAAGAACTACAAAGGCCAAATTACACCCACCGAGGTAGCGGAAAAACTACTCTCCGAACCAAGACGCAATCCACTTATCGAGCATTGGATTCTGATCAGCCCACGCTCGAACCCGTCAAATCCGTTGAATGAGTTTTTGGAGAAACAGAAGGAAGAAGGAACCTTTCCTTTCGAAGTCCAGGTATGGTGTCCTGAAACTGGCATCGATGAACTGTTCGGTTTGGAGCCCGATGTCTACGACCTCTTCTTTGAGCCTCCTGCGGGTGAAGATCATCCCCGCTTCTGGGATGACGAAAAGCGACATGCGATCCGCACCAAATGGCGGAGAAAGTTGGAGCCACCGCTGCGGCTACCTGAGGGATGGATCGAATATCTGCAAAATCCAGACTTGCTTTGCATCCACCAGGAGAAGCCGCGCGAAATGGCCGCGACTTTCGCTAACCAGGTACGCGTGCCATGCCGCAACACGGCCGGCGCCCTGCTCGAAAAACCGCTGGAAGAATATGTAGACGAGTGGCTGGCAGCGGCCGATCAGCAGGTGTTGTTCCTGCTAGGTGAGTTCGGGGACGGTAAAAGCTTCTTTACCTACTCTCTCTCGCGGCGCCTGATTGCGAATTGGACACCTAAATCGGAGCAGAACTGGATACCGCTGCGTCTGGCTTTGCGAACATTCCCCGGCAATGCGCGTGATTTTTTGCGAAGCCGTTTGGAGTCATTTAACTCGAGCGTAGGTGGTTGGAACGAGATGGGAAAAACTTCCGGCCGCTTGGTGATCCTCGATGGATTCGATGAGATGTCAGTAGATTTGGATCCTGCAACTATCACCAAGAACATTAAAGCTTTGCTTGCTTGTCTCGATGAGTTCAGGAACTGCAAAGTTCTCGTCACTTCGCGTACCCACTTTTTTCACAACCGCAAGGATGCTCAACGACTCATCACCCGGGCGGGCCCGGCGCCGATTTACTACATGGCGCCAATCGGTCGAAGCCAGGTTGTGGGCAACGTGGCTGGAAGTGTCTCGGCAGCTGAAGGACAAGACCTGCTCCGCCGCCTTGAGACGATGAACGACCCCATCGGCCTCGCAAGCAAGCCGCTCTTTTTGGAGATGCTCAAACAAGTCCTGGGAGCGAAAGACCTACCGACCGACCTGGACATTGTTGCGCTTTACGAACGGTACATCGATTTGTCGCTCTCCCGGAAGAAGGACCTGCTCGACGATCCGGAGCTGTCATTGCCGCCCGCGGAAATAATCATGAATTTGCGAACACTGCTCGGAGAGATTGCCGTGCAGTTACAGCGCAGCGGCGAAGATTGTGTGTTGTTGCGTCATCTTGGCGCGGATCTGGCCCAACCGTTTGCGCAACTACTGTGGCGACTCAGTGGGCCGGAAGCGTTGAGTGAAGATGCGCGGACGAGAGTCGGCGCGCGGTCATTGCTCGGACGCGTTGTGCGAGAGGAATTGAAGGAGGAATGGCCGGTCGATTTCTGCCACCGGTCGATGCGGGAGTATTTCGTTGCCGCGAGACTTTGCGAGGCCGTTGAAGCTGGCGTGGAATCGGGAGCAAAGTTTCTTCAGGAGGTCCCGCTTAATCATGAAATCCTGGAGTTTGCCGCTGAACGTTGGCGCCGCTCCGGAAAACCTTGTGTAAAAGAGAATCTACTCGCCCTCATAAAACGGGCCGTTTACTCGAATCAACCCGGGAGGTCCGGGGGCTATGCGTTGACATTGCTATATCGTATTGATCCGCATCTGCCGCGCGGCTTTTCCTGGAAGCAGAAGGTACTTGACGGTGTGGATTTGGAGAACGCCGATTTTTCGGGTCTAGATTTCCGCGAGAGTTCTTTTCGCCAGGCAAACCTCGCCAACGTGAGCTTCGAAAACGCTAACTTCGAGAAATGCGATCTAAGAGGTGTGCGGATTGAGGAGACTGCACCTGTGTTATCGATTGCACGCGACCCGTCGGGCGATCACCTCGTGGCGGCGTATCGCGATGGCATTCTTCGGCAATGGCATCTCAAACCCGGTAGCAGAACACCATCCAGAATTCTGATTAAGCGATCAGTTGAGCCCGGTTGTGCGATCGGCATTCACGAATCAGGACAGCCGTGGCTGCACAACGGACGTGAATGGATATTCTTTAATCGCTCGGACGATAATAACTGGATCTACTCTGGCCATTTTAACATCAAAGACGGCTTTGGTAGTGTCCGGGCTCAACCACAGTGTTTGGTTCTTACCGAGAAAGACGCCGCAGGTTGGGTGCAGGTCGTTGTGATTGATTTGGAAAAGCAGGGAAAGATCTGTTCTGTCCGAACGAATGGAAGCCGTCATTTTGCGATGCTCGGAAAGGACGCGCTTATCTGGAGCGACGCTCAAGTGGGGTTTCGTTTGACGTCACTGCCGACGGGTGGAGATCTCATCTTGCCCTGCAAGGAGCCTTCTTGCTTAGACACGTTCAAAGTAAGCTCGGGCGTATATCTGGTCGGCGGTGGAACGGGAGACGGCGTGGTTCATGTGTGGCGAGTGTGCCTTCGTGATGGCGTCGCAACGCTTGATAAGCCCTTGGAGGCACAGGCTCATGAAGGGGTGGTCACAGCGGTGGCTTTCCTCGACGAGTCGCGAGTCTCATCCGGCGGTACTGATTGTGCGGTTGTAGTTTCGCGCTGGTTCGACGGTGGAACTCAAGCAGGGAAGCTTGAGCGGCGGTTACAACTCAAGATGCGCTGCCGCGGATTGAAGATCAATGGACTGAAGAGTGAGATCGAACACGGGCTGTTGACCAAGCTAATCAAGGAAGCTAAAGCAACTTAAGTCGGATTGTGCTCGTCACTCATGCGTAGATTTCGCGGATTGGCACCCTGGGTTCTCGATAGTGTCACTTAAGGTGGCCCTACTTAAACCAAAGGTTTATTGGCACCTAAGGTTTAGCCCCTGTCACCTCAAAATTTGGCGTGAGGTTGACGCGAATCTTGCCGCTTCCAATAATCGAAAGGAGTATAGGCATGATGTGGCTAATGATGATTATCATTCTAGGCGTTGTTTTTGGCTCCACTTTCCTGATTAAGCGCTTGGTGCCTGAAGGCAAACTAGGAGCATGGGCGAACGTCGCAAGTATTGTTGGGGGAATCGCTACCGCTATATCATTACTTTGGGCATCCTATACCTTCTTCGAAAGCGCCCGCTTTCAGAGAGAGCTTTCTGCTTATAGCATTTACCAAGAGCATATGAAGATAAGTATGGAGAAACCCTACTTTGCCAATGCTGAACTTACACCCAAGCCACCAAATGAAAATAGCTCGAAAGAAGACAAGGAAAAATATGAGGCATACCAATGGTATGTTGGTCATGCCCTCTACAGCTTTGAATCGATATTAGCCGCACTTCCAAATGACGCGGAATGGGAGAAGACATTCGCGGCGTTTATTAAAGATCATAAAGAGTATATCGGCAGTGATTTTCCTTGTGATCGTTACGAAAAAAGTATCGAGCGGCTAATGGAGAAAAATCTAGGGAAAGGCTGTTTGAAGCAACCATAGACGCGGCATAACGAGTTAAGAATTAGTGTGGCGCGGAGCGGTGATTCAAGCTCCGCTACACGCAATGAGCCGCCACACAATTCGGTTTGAACTAAGCCGGATTTAGGCCACTGGGAGTTTGAATAGACCAGCGAGAAGAGCGAAGTGTAAGGGAAAGTGAGGTAGGCAGAAGAAAAAGAGTTGTGAGTCGAGTTAGGGGTAGAAGCTGAGATAGATGAAGCCAGCCAGTGAGGCTGGTTTTTTTGTGATTACAAATTCGACAAGGCCGTTTCTGCTGACAGGTTTGAAACCGCCTGAAACTAGCGTTCATCACGGAGCGAAAATTGAATTCTTCTCCTTTCGGAGGATTTCAGGACGCATATGCGTTTAGAATAATTGGTTTGCTTTCCGCTTTTGCACTTTCGGCAAGGTTTAGCTTCCAATTTGCACTTTCGGCAATGGGACGTTCCAAAATTCGAAAACTAGCGGGAAATTGAGGTCAGAATTGCCCGATTACTATGAACTTGCGGCAAGTAATTGGTTCCAGCGGCGGCAAAGAATTGGTTCAAGTCACAATTGTGTAACTCGAATCAATAACGTGCCGCTCCGGCAACTTAATGGTTCCAATAGCCTCCGGCAACTTAATGGGTCCATTTTCGGTGAGTCAATTCGCCCTGTTGCTCAAGTCGACATGAACAAGTACGCTTTTCAACTCGGACACTCTAAGACACTTGGAAAATCGAGAAGTCGAATCATTCTCACATGCCATTCAAGCCATAGACATTTACGATGATCGATTTTACGAAAATAAGAGGAGACACAGTCGAAGGGCAACGCAGTTCTTTTGAGCAACTCGTCTGCCATCTTGCTCGCCTCGACAACACGAGAGGTGGAGAATTTCGTCGGATCCAAGGTTCGGGTGGCGATGGCGGGGTTGAAGCGCTTCGAATTCTTCATACCAATAAAAAGGTGGGCTACCAAGCGAAATATTTTCCTTCCAGTAAGGATATTAACTGGAGAAATGTGGAGAGGTCAGTGAAAACAGCACTGGCCCAACATCCCGAACTGAAATGCTATGTAATTGCGATGCCCTGCGACTTCACTGGAACTCGAGCGGCACGCGGAGGTTCGAGAGATGGAATTTGGGGCAAATGGGACACACAGGTTGCACACTGGAAAAATCAGGCGAAGGCTGCTCATATGAATGTCGAGTTTGAGGTTTGGACAGCTTTTGAACTCGAAAGAGCTCTCCTTCAGTCCGACGCTCAACATTTGATCCGTTTTTTCTTCGACCGATTAACTTTTACTCGTGAATGGTTACAGCGGCACCTGAACCGAACAATTGCCGATCTTCAAGCCCGATACAGTCCGGATGAGCACGTCGACACCGAAGACCTGAAGCCATTTGATGTCATCCATCGTCGCGAAAATGTGCGTACACACCTCAAAGGCATATTTGAAGTAGCTCGCAGCGTAAACCCGCGAGCGGGCGCTGCCCTCATGAAGAGTGTCGTTGCACCGGAAGCAGAGATCAAAAGGGCAGAAACTGCGCAAAAGGATTTCCTGGCACTAGCGGATGCCGTCGACCTGAACGTAGCAGAACCATGGCCAGTATGTGAGTGGTTCACTACATGGCACTCCTTGACGGGTCGGCTAATAGATCTAGTCGATTGTTTATGGATCAAATCGGAGTCCAAACCTACAGAAGAACAAAATGCCCTCAATGACCGGATGTTGAAGATGATTGCACCCCGCAAATTGATGGCACCGGAGGTATTTGGTGGACCCTGGCAGTATCTACTTCCAATCGACGGTGCGCGTGCAGCACTTTTCACCGGTTCGGCAGGCGTCGGCAAATCGCATGTCCTCGCTCGAAGTTCAGAAACGGCGTGGAATGAAGGGATACCAGTCTTGCATTTGCTCGGGCAGTATTTTCTTGATGATGATCCGCGAACTTCAATCCTAAAGCGACTGGAGATAACTAACTGGTCCTTTCATGAAGCCCTGACGGCGTTAGACCTTGCCGCGGAGGCTAAAAAGACCCGCGCCTTGCTGGTTATAGACGCATTGAATGAAGGAAGAGGTACTGAGATCTGGCGCAAGCATCTCGGAACTTTTGTTCGCGAAGTCAACGAACACAAACACATCATGCTGGCAGTTAGTTGTCGAGAGGAGTATTTGCATTATGTCGTCCCTTCAGAAAGCATTGCGCAGCCGCAGCGGTATCCGGATAAAAAAACAAAACACGTTGAGGATTGTGCTCCTTTGGGTAAGTTGGTCCATATGCACGTTAGGGGCTTCCGAACCATTGAGGAAAGAGAAAAGGCTCTTCGGAAATTCATGGATGAAAAGGACATCGCGCGTCCGACGGCTCCGATACTTGATCGTGAATTCTTCAATCCTTTGGTTATGTCGTCCGTCTGCCGATCCATGGCAAAGGCTGGATTGAAGATTTTCCCGCAAGGGCTGCATGGAGCCCGAAAGATATTTCGTTTTGTTCTAGAAACGAAAGCTAAGGCACTGGGAACACGTCACGATGGAACTGAACGGGTCTATCGCGCAATGTTGGCAGCACTTGATGGGTTGGCTTGCAGGATGGTTCAGCGCAAGGAGGATAAGGTCGCGTTTCACGACGCTGTACAAATTATCGAATTGGCCTTCAAGGCACTTCCCATTAGCGACCAGACTTGGTTAGATGTCCTCGAGGGGTCCGACATTTTGCGGCGAGATGTCGAACCTAGTAACGACGGTATCCACGACTGGTCAAAACCACACGAAGTCATTCGCTTCTCATTTCAGCGACTACAGGACAATTTGATTGCTGAGCGACTTATTTCGCAAGCTCGCTCAATTGATATTGAGGATGCATTCCAAGCAGATGGTCCATTTGCCTTTCTGGTGCGTAGATCAACCGAGAGTGGCGTCATCTTATCGGAATTCAATTCGCCGTGGATTGGAACTCTTGGCACCCTGTGGGCGGGAGTGGCTGAAACGTATGGTAAAGAACTATACGACCTTCGAAGTTTCTTTAGCGACGCTCGCGATCGTTTCTATCCTGGGGAGATAAAAGGTGTATTTCGTGCATCAATACGTGAACGCGACGTAATGGCGTTCACTAGTCGCACAAAGGAAATACTTGACTATCTCTGGAAAGATGACCAGAAGACAAAATTTGCCATCTTATTGTCGAACTCATGTGTTCCCGGCCATAAGTGGAATGCGGATTTTTTAACTGACCAACTCGTTTCGCTTTCAGCGAGTAAACGAGCTTTACGGTGGTCAAATTTGTTTGAAGAGAATGGATTTGAGTTGAGTTATCGCGCTACAGAAGTCATTAGTTGGGCGCATCAAGTGGATGTGACATCTGCGGACGCAGAAGTCGTACGACTTGTCGGATTGACACTTACATGTTTACTCACTGTAGAGAATCCCAGGATCTGCAACCGGGCCACTGAAGCACTCGCGAACTTGCTGTCGGGTGTGCCCGCGCTTAGAAAGATTCTGCAACAGCGGATTGAGACGGCTGACGGCTGGTCATTACCACAGCCATGAATTTGCAAAGCGAGAAACGATTCCTCACAAACTGCCAGCACTCATCACCTTCTCGAAATGAATCAGAAGACATATGCCTTTGGAATTGTCGGTTTGCTTTCCGCTTGGCACTTTCGGCAAGGCTTAGCTTCCAATTTGCACTTTCGGCAATGGGACGTTCCAAAATTCGAAAACTAGCAGAAAAGTGAAGTCAGGAAATTGCGCGATTATTGTGAACTTGCGGCAAGTAATTGCTTCCAGCAGCGGCAAGGAATTGATTCAAATCACATTAACAACTCTCCAGCGGCCTTTCTTTTTAACTCAGAGCTTCCCTGTTTCGTGACACCGACCTTTGCTATGATGCAACCGAGGTGAATTCAATGTCTGAAGATATTTTGATCCAGCGCTCAGAAGAAATTCTTGGCGGCACTCCTGTATTTGCAGGGACGCGCGTGCCTGTCCAGAGCTTAATTGCTTACCTTGAAGAAGGCGACACGCTCGATGAGTTTCTGGATGATTTTCCTGCGGTCAGTCGAGACCACGCTGTAAAAGTGTTGGAGAAGATGAAAGAAAGTTTGCTGGCTCAAGAATATGAAAGTGCTGCTTGATGAATGTGTGCCACGCAAATTGAGGAAAGAGATTGCAAATCATGAAGTGCGTACGGTCACGGAGAGTGGTTGGTCCGGCGTGAAGAATGGAGAGCTTCTCGCATTGGCCGAGGCCGAGTTTGATGTCTTCCTCACAGTGGATCAGAATCTGATTTTTCAGCAGAATCTACAGCGGTTCAATATCGGAATTATTCTCATGGTGGCGCGAAACAACCGCTTCAAAACATTGTTGCCGCTGATGCCTGAAGTTAACGCAGCGATTGAAGAGGTTAAACCAGGCGAGTTGGCTCGCATCGGCGAAAGCTGACGAATTGTTGGACCCGAGCGGCGAGGCGTGTTTCCTAACATGATTGTTGGGCGATGCGCGTGGATCGCGCCGCCGCGTCAACTCAACCGTTAGCTGTTGTGGGGCCAAGTGACTCATAAGTAGACGTGAACAGGGTGCGAAAGCTGACGACAACTTCGATCTTGAACAACGATGAGCTTGCTATCCTTGCCAACGGAATTCATCAAGTGCTGGGAGAGAGTGTCACTCTGGCGGTAGAAGCTTACGGGCTTGATGTAGAGGCAATACTACGCTTTATGCCGGTTGCCGAAAGATGCCGTATCGCCCGCGCCCGGAAGGAATTGTCGCTGAAGGACGCGGCGCGCGCACTAAGGGTGCCTCAGTATCGCCTGAAGGACATCGAGGAGAATCGCGTCGGGGCAGTGGATCAAGCCGTGCTGGTGCTGTACATCGAATTACTTGACATAAAGCAGTGGTTTAGTCGATGGAAAGCTCGGAACAGTTCACTGTACGAAAGCCTGAGGCCTATTGCGCGCCAGGCGCTATGACGCGGCTTATCTCAACACCTACATCATGGGCACAAATATAGACAATTTCGCCCGCATTTCGCGAGAGCTTAACAGACTATGAGGATCGACATCGACGGGCTAACTGAAGCTGAACTAATTGATCTTAACCACCGCATTGTCGAGCGGTTGAAATTCTTGAATCACATGCGGGCGCACACCCAAATGCTTGAGTTCAGGATCGGTGATCGTGTTTCGTTCCAGCCAGAAGGCCGGCCTGCGCAAGTTGGTATGCTCACGCGCTACAACAAAAAGACAGTTACAGTTATTACCGAAGGCGGGGAGCACTGGAACGTCGCTCCCGGGCTGCTGCGCCGCGTTAATAGCACTCAGAGTGCCGACAACCCTTCAGCCAATGTGATTCAATTGCACAGGAAGTAAGTGGTGAAGGTGGCCCAAAGAATGATGGCGCAGGGAATCGCGGAGAAGCAAAATAGCATGGATATTCTGAATCATTATATTTCCCGAGCGGACGAAATCATTGGGGAGCGCACCGCGGAAGAGCAGAAGTATGACCACGAAGTCGTACGCTGGGTGCGCAGGGGTAAGAGCATAAGCAAAGCCATCAGCAAGGCTAATCAGAAATACCCAACAGAAGCGTTACAGGTTAACAATGACAATCTGGCTGATGTCCAGGCACATTACGAATACCTAGCGGAGCACGAAGCCATCATGGAGAAATTGGACGTTCTCAAGAAGTAGTGTTCGTAGGATCGAAACGGACTAAGTGGTGAGTTTCACTCCAAAGCAAGGACAGTACCTTGCGTTCATCTACTATTATAACAAGATAAATGGCCGTTCGCCGGCTGAAGTAGATATGGAGATGTACTTCAAAGTCACAGCGCCGTCGGTTCATCAGATGATCGTTAACCTCGAAAAGCGCGGGTTTAGCTCCCGGACGCCCGGACAAGGCCGCTCGATTGAGTTGCGATTGTCAAGAGAGCAACTGCCGGATCTCGAATAACGTCCGGGGCAAACACCCTACTGTGGCCACGCGCACATGCCCCTTGTTGCCGTACTTCCGCGCTGAAAGAATAGTTCTTCCTTGGCAGCCGCTTGTCGATTTTCGACCAGTCAGACTAAACCGTTCCTCGCAACTGTTGCAAGAAACTGAGCATTTCTGCCGGTGGCGACAGGAAAAAGTTGCGAAGATTGTCCAGTATGGCCCGCCATTCGCTTCAACAACTTCCTGGTCTTCTTCTTTGTAACTTGAACCGATATTTGCCGCTCCGGCAACTTAATGGTCCCATTTTTTTGGAAAAGTACAAAAAAGCACGTCCTGAATTACTTTCTGCATCATGCAAACCGTTCTACCGCCTGCGCGACCTTGAGCCCGTCTCCGCAAACCCGCACGGCCGGCTGAAAAAATCTCGAGCCCTATCGCCGCTGCCGTCCGTCTTGAACGGCGAAACGTTAGATCATTCGTCAACTGCTGCCGCCAGCATATCGAACCGCAACCCGCTCGCGGATTCACCTCGGCCCGCAGTGACGGAGCGAGTGCTCCAAACGTAAGTCTCGCCGTTGGTCCAGCGCGCGAGCTGATACGACCGCGTGATCCGGACGCCGCGACGCGTCACCTCTTCCTCATTCAGCAACTCGGCGCCTGGAGCGCCGAGCAGCGCGCTCGACGGCTGGGAACTGACGCGCTGCAACTGCACGCCTCGAGAGCGGATGCCATTCACCCGGGGCAATTGCACGGGCACATACGGCAGCCAGCCTTTCGGCACCTGTGACGCCAATGTATACGTCCAGCGGTCTGCCGCCTGGCTAGCCGCAATCGCTTCCTCCTCCGGGCGTCCGCGTTCCTGCAAGGGCATCGGGTATCCGACTGGGCTTTCCACGAGCCGTTCCACGGCCCAGACGACGTTGGCCATCTCATCGCGCGTGAGAAATACCTCTTCGACGACTTGGCCGTCGATCGTGGGCGCGAGCACCGGCGGCAGAAAGAACGCATCCAGTTGACCGTCGACGCGGTCACTGATCGCGAACATGCGCCACGGTTTGGCACTTGGCCCCTGGGGACGAAGTGGCTCGACCGGAATGACATCGCCAAACGTGTTCACAGCCGTGAACTGATCGATGTGGCAGACGGAGCCCGGTGCCATTTGCACCGGTATGATGAAGTAGTCGTTCGCGTAGCAAAACGCAAACTCCAGCAAGAGTAACCGCGCCAAGTCCTCCGGCGCGACGTCCGTGTTCCCGAGTGCGACAGTAGCGTCCTCGAATTCCCACCATCGAGCAGCGGGCATTCCGCGAAACGCCATCGTGACAGGAAGAAGTGCGTGTTCTTGTGTGCGAGGTGGATTCGCGGATCGCTGCGCAAACGGACCAGGCTGCCCCGCATCGAACGAGTACCAATCCAAACGGCCGCCGCGATAGTCTGCGGCTTCGAGCGCGATGCGCGCAGTCCCGGATGGAGAAGCAGGATCGGCACCGGAGACCGCGACGGCATAGCTCAATCGCGAGGGCGACCACGCGGTCTCGCCATCGGCCGGTTGTGCGAGCACCGTCTTTCTCCATTCGAGCCAGCTTCGCGCGGTTTCGGCAAACGCATCGACGTCGTTTATATCAATGAATAGCGGGGGAGGCTGGCGTCGATCGATCCAGGTCGTCCACTCAGCCGCCATCGCGGCCCCGTCGGGCACTCGTTGAGCGGTGATCTGTTGAAAGGCGTGATCCAGCGGATGCTCTGCGTCGGCGCTGGCTGGCATCACGAGACGATATTGATTCATTATTTGCGCTCGATAGCGCAGTCGAAGGGGTTCGGGGAGCATGCGCAAGAATTGCAGTCCGTGCAACGCTATGCGACGCCACGCCGAAGCGCCGGCGCTCGGTAACGCTTCTTGTTCGACGAGCATCTCAAGCGGCTCACGCGACGGATCGTACGGGCGCACGGCAGCGCCGACAGCCACTGCATCGATCGGCGCATCGGTGACAGACATCTGAACCTGCACGGGCGTGCCGACGTCCTCGCCCTGGAATTCCCCGAGTTGCCATTGCCGGCCCATCAGCCACAGCGGATCATGCACACGGGCCTCGAAGCTGTCTTCCAGCGAAGCCGCGCGCGGCCGAGGTTCGAAGCGTAGCCAGTTGGTGTAAGAAGTCATATTAGCCCACGACCTCGTAGTTGGTGGCGATGGTATCGCCGCGTCCGCTGTCGCCGGTATTGCGCGCGAACAATAGCGCGGGCAAGAAATGGCCGAGCGACGCGCGGCGTTCAGAGTCGACCATGCGCAGCTTCGAGAGCTCGAGCGTCTCGACCAGGATCGCTGCAAGCGTGCCGACATCCCAGCGTTGGCGCGGATTCGGCGGCACGGCAAGCAGCAGCGATTGCGGCGCCGTTGCCTGCGGCGCGTCGCAATGGAAAGCGACGCCAGTCGTCTCTATGGGCGCAGGCACGACTTCGATCCATCGATCGATCAATAGACCGCAGAGCGTGTCGTCGTCGCTCTTGCTCGCGACGTGGATAACCCACGACGTACGTCCGGCGAACCGCGAGGGATTGGTGGACCGCGCCGCGGCCCCGACCCAGACATCGTCGGTTGCGCCGGCCGGCTTGTTCTGCGCCGCCCTCAGATTGAGGGCGTCCTCCGCGCCGATTGCTTCGGCGTACAGCATCACGTTCTCGAAGGCCTGCAGTGGACGCCGCACCTGCGCAGCGCGATGCAACCACGCCTCGAGCTCGGCGCGCGGAGTATCCTCCGCGGTATCGCGGGCAACGAACGCCTTCTCGATGCGACTTGCCCCGCTGGTAAGCACCGGGAGCACGACGAAGCTCTCGCCGAACAGCGCCTGGAGCCGGGCGACGTAGTGAGCGGCGTGAGTCGCGCCCGGTGCCGCCGTGGGCGATGCTGTCGCGATGAACTGCGCCAGCCTCTGATCCGTTGCGCGCGCCCGAAGGGCGACCGAGCGCAGTTGGTTACGCAGCGCCGTCACATCCTCGCCGCCGATGGGAAAGGCGCCGGTCACGCCGTATCCGGCCATCGTGATCAATGCGTGATTGATGGCGTCGAGCGCGAGCGTGTCGGGGTCGTCGTCGAGATCACGCAACGCGTCCCGAAACCCGTTGACCGCCGTCTCCGCGCGCAGTTCCAGGTCCCGGACCTCGATCGCCGCAACCTCCCCAAGGTCCGCGAAGTCGGCCGGTTGCAGCGGCCTGGCGTCCGCCAGAAGCGTCCGCACGCCGCGCGTCAGCTCGAAAAATTCCTCCACCGTGACATCGTCAGCCGCGAACCGCGACGTCCGCGTAAAGTCGATGACGCGACGCGTGCCGGCCTCGAGCTTGGTGTCGTCGACGCGTAGGACGCGTCGTTCCAGCTCACCGAGTCCGGCCGAACTGCCATCGCTGATCCACGAAAGCGCGTCGAGCGGCGCGACCGACAAGTCCGACAACCGAACGATCCGCGGCTGGCGCGGCAACGGCTCGCCGTCCGCATCGAGGTAATGGATTTCGCAGACGACGCGTCGCGGATTGGGAAGCAGCTGCGCGACCCAATGATTCAGCCGCGGCTCGGCGAGTGCCCTCGGGCTCGTACCCTTGGCCATCTGGTCGTCGTCGAGCCACGACGTCATTGCAGACCGATCCACGTTGCGGCCCGCACCGATCAGCACGGCCGCGACATGCGTGACCGCCTGGCCTGACCGGGGAGTGCGCAGGACATCGAACTCCGCCGGCGGCGCCTCTCCGCGGCTGAGGGCGTCGAGGCTCGCACCGGCGCGCAGGAAGTTCCCCTGCACGTGCTGGAATACCGATTCCGAGATCAGGAGATCAGCAATCGCGTCGAGGGTGTCGTCGAGCCCTTCGATGATCGTGACGACGGCGTTGTATTCGAGCTCGTTTGGTGTCGCGCCCGTCTCCGGATAGCGCGCGGGAAAACCGCCTGCGGGCGGCGCCTGCAGATCGAAGAGCGTCACCCAATCGATGGTGGCGCCGGAGACCTTGCCCTCCTGATAGCGCCTGACGACCATCAAGCCGTCGACAACGTTGCGCCCGGCGAGCTGATCGCCGGGCACGTTGGCGTCGGCCACGGTCAGCTTGCCGGCGACAAGCGGATACGTCCGGCGGAAGACGTCGATGTAGGCGTCGAGTTCCAGACCCGGGAATGCTTCGTGGAGGCTGCGTTCGAAGTCGTAGCCGAGGAGGGCGCCAAGCGATTGGCCCTCGCTGACGCCGTTCAGTAGACGCAGTGCCGCGCGCATGCGTCGCGATGAGAGATCGATCGCGAGCTGATCGGCCGTGCCGTCTCCCTGGTGTGACTGAAAGCCAGCGCGCAGGATCGCTGCCGTCGCGGCGTGGTTCAACGAGGGCGCGTGCACGAACCCGTCGCTCAACGGCAGTGCGCCACGCGGCTTCAGATTCTCGACCCAGCCAAAGCCGCCCAGATAGGTGCCGGAGGCCGGCAATTGCTGGCGGCCTTCGAATAGCCGTCGCGTCGCCAGCGCCGTGATCCACGCGTCGAGGCGATGAGAGCCGAGATCGAGCGCCTCCTTGGTCAAGCGCGCGAGCACGTCGACCGGGCGCGCCGCGAGCGTTCGCAGCGCGGCGACCGTGTCTCTCAGAGACTGTGGAACCGTTGCGGCACCCGCTGCAAGCTCCCGATGCAGCACCATGCCGAACGGCTGCTGCTGGACGGCTGGTGGATCGGACAGAAGCCGCCAGGCCGTTCGCGTCCGGCCGTCGACGATCGTGTTCTCGATGATCGTCGGCGGATCGACGATCTCAGGCTCGCGAGAGAGCGCATCTGGATACACGGATCCGGATTCGCGCTCCCGGGCGGCGTCCGAGTAGTCCTGAAGCACTGCGTGCCGCAGGAGCCGGAAGAGCACGCTCGGATCGAGGCCGGCCGGCAGGTTCTCGTCGTGGATCGCCGCGGGCGGCACGGCGGCGAGCCATTGCAGGTAGTTGAGGCCGCCGGCCAGCGGCGCCGCGAGTCGCGCCCCGCTATCCGCGCCGGCCTGCACCCAAGGCTCTTCGACGTCGATATGCTCGGAGAAGAATCGGATGGTGTTCCATCGGCACGATTCATCGTTCGGAGTCTCCAGCAACTCGTCCAGACCGAGCGACCGCAGAACGCCCTCGAGATCGGCGCGTGACGCGGCGAGGAAGTCCGCAGGCAGCGGTGCCTGAAGCACTCGATAGAGATCCTCGATGTACGCGGGACCCGCTGAAGGACGAACGGCCAGCGATTCGCTGAGCGGCGTCAGCGCGAGCGACTGCAGCAGGTTGTCGTCGGGATCGGCCGCGCCGACTACGGGCTTGGTGGCGTAGTTCGGCACGGCAGGAATAGCCGCCCTCCACACACTCCGCAGGTTCGAGAGCAGGTTCACGAGCGCAACATCGGAGCCCTGTATCGATATTCCTGTCCGGCGGCCGAGCTCCCAGGCTCCGACTGCAACGCTGATCGCACCTCGCGACAGCTCGAAGTTCGACGCGGTGCGCTGCCAGCCGCTGCGCATGTCGGCGGCGGAGAAGGCGCGCGTGCACCACGTCCGCGCCGTGTTGAACACACCGTCCTCCGTGACGACAGTGAGCACCGCGCTCGGCAGCGGTGCGTCGCGAGTCCGGAAAAACGCGAGGTCTAGCGCACGACATTGGCTGAACATCACCTCGCCGAACTGAATCGTCGTCGCCGGCGTCCACGTCAGTTTCGCGTCGGCCTGCACGTTGCTCCCGACGAGCACGCGGACGACGAAGCGGCCCCGGCCGGCATCGACGAGGGCGGCGACGACGATCTCCGTCAACCCGTCGCCGTCGATGTCTTCGGCCGCGACAGCAACGTCGATGACCGCGCCGCCAGGGATGTCGGGTACCGGCACGGCGCGCGTCCATCCGTCGAGCGACTCGCCGTCGCGGGTCACGTTGCGGCCGATAGTCAGCAGCATCTCGGAACGGCCGCGTCCGGCGACGACAAGCAGAATGACGTCGCGCGACGCCGCGTTGAAAAGCGGCGCAACGCACAGGCTCGCTGCCGCGATCTCGCTCGCTAGACCCGGTACCGGCCGCGGTAAACTCGAGCCACCGGTGAATGTGCCGCCGGTGGACAGCGTGCGCGCCACGGTGATCTCAATCGAGCCGCTGGTCGCCGCCGAGACGACGAACAGATCGGGGAAGTTCTGATCGGGAAAACGCGCGAGCGCCGCGCCGAGCGCTTCCGTTGCTGCTCTACGGCGGGGAACGGGCCGCGGTGCGGCCCATCCGCCCGCCAGCACGCCGTCGACCTGGAGATTCCAGCCGACTGTGTACAGCATTTGGCGCGGGGCGGGCGGTGCGTAGACGAGGATGATTTCAGGCTCGGGTGCCAGCGACTGCCACAGGTCCAGGCTCGTGACTGGCAACACACCGTAGGGTTGTCGTCCGATGCGGACGGGCGGCAGCGGACCGCGAGCGCGCACGTATCGCGTGTAGAATGATCGCCACAGATCCAGATCGACGTCGCGCCCGCGCAGCGCGCCACTGAACCCCTCGCGCAGATAGTAGCCCCACGTCGCCGGCCAGAGCAGGTGTTGCATCAAGGCGGCGTCGTTCTGGTCCTCGAGATCGCGAAGCGGGACTGATTCGAAGGTCGCCGCAGGGACTCCGAGAGCGCGCGAGAGGACCTCGAAGTCGCCGTGGCCGTCCGGCGCGAGTCGACCGTCGATCAGCGGCGCGACCGCGGTCGCGTAGGTGCGCTCGTAATCGCGGTCGCGCGCCTCGAAGCCGGAGCGCGCCGTCTCAGTGGTGTTCGTCGGCGTCCCCTGTCCCACCAGATCGAGCGTCCACGTGTACTGATGCGCCCGGAACAGCTCTACCAGATCGTCGACGGATTCCGTCGCGGTGCGCGTCGCACACACGCCGACGACGAGCAGGAGATCCAGACCGGCGCGTGCAATTGGCGGCAGTGCAAGACGGACGCCCATGCCGGCGCGTTCGGCCGCAGTGAAGTCGACCATCCATCTCATGCCGTCGTCGATGCGGTCGGTTTGATTTGGTGTTGCCGCAGGATCCGGTCCTGTCTGCAGCGGCGCGGCAATCACGCGGCCCCACTGCTCGACGACGCGTTCGCCATCGATGTAGCCGAGCACCAGCCAGCGATCGGGCAGACCACGGGCGCAGGCCGCGCGCGTCCAGGAGCCTGTGCGCCGGCCGGGTGACGCCGGAAACGCCGGCTCGATCGCGGGATCCTCGCGCCACTTGTCCACGTTCGTAGGCTGCGACGCCGAGATGATCCACGCCGCCCGCGCGGCACCGAATCGTCCGGCGAGCACCTGCCAGATCGAGAAGCGCGCCCGATCAAGCTCGGGGCGCTGGCCCGGACCCGCGCTCCAGACACCGGTCCAGAAATCGCGTCCCCACTGCTCCTCTTGAACCGTCAGTGCGGGCTCGTGCGTGTCCTGATGCACATCGTCAGGGTAGACGCGCACGAGCAGCTCGGTATTCCGCGAGTGAAAGCGCGTCTCGAGCCTCACAGGCAGCAGAAGGATCGGTGTCCCCGGAACGAGCTGGTTCAGCAAGCCAGCCAGGTTCGCGGTATGGGTCTGCGTCAGCGCCGCGGCGCTCGATCGCGTCGATGCCAGATCGGCCACGACCTGCGCGAGGCGCTCCTGGACGGATTGCTCCTCCAACTCGAGGCGTGCGCGAGCCACTTGCGCGTCATCGAGCTTAGCCTGAAGGTCTTCCAGGTTCGCAAATGCCGGTGCGAGAGCCGTCAGGCGGCGCTCGATGTCTGCCGCGCGGCCATCGAGCTCGTCGTCGTGCTGCTGCTCGTTGGAGCGCAGGAGGCGCAGGCGTGCGAGCTCGCGCCCTTCCCTCGAACGCAGCGGTGGATTCATGGCTTCGAGCTGGGCGATCCGTGCGTCGAGCTCCTCGATGGCGCGCACGACGCGGGCGCGTTCGTCGCGCACCTCCACCAGCTCCCGGCTGGCAGCTTCGTGCTGCGCCTTCGCGTCGAGAGCGCCGTTAACTGCGAGTTGTACGGCGGCTTCGTCGGTGCGTGCTGCGGTGAGCCGTTCGGTGATGTCCGCGCTCTCCGCGTTCAACGCCGCAGTCCTCGCCGCGAGCGCCTGCACCTGTTCGGCGAGCTCATCCAGTTGCCGCTGTTCTTCGAGCAGTTCAAGCGGCGTCATGGCGTCTCTCCCAGTAGCAGGTCGCTCGCGTGGACGGCGAGCTTAACCGGGCGCTGCAACAGGATGTAGGCTATCTGCGCGGCATCGGATGCGGGACCGAAGGCTGCGCCGTGAGTGTCGGCCGGCGGCGCTGGCAGGGCGCCGGCGAGATCGATATGCTGATTGGCGACGGCGACGTCGGGCCAGCTCAAATCGCGCCAGTTGCCCTCCGGCTGCTCGCGCGCGGTCTCATTGAACCCGAACCGCAACTCACCAATCGGTTCCTGCAGCACAAGGAAGTAACCGGGATCGTTCGCCGCTGGATCCTCCGAACCGATTAGATCGCTTGCGTTGAGCGCCGGGAAGCCGAGGAAGCTGGTGTCCGTCGACAACGTGCCGCTGAACGCCGGCAGCACCGTCTCCGCATCGAGCGTACGCCGGGCCGCGGCGCCGGCTCCGGTCCAAACGGCCTTCTGGAGGAAGATCAACACGCGTGGAAAACGGCGCGGCAGATCGCCGCGCACCACGAGCACGGCCGGGTTCGCCGTCGCCATCGGCGGCTGATTCGCCCCAAGCGGCCCGGTCCATTCGCTGAGATCGCGGATATCCGGACTCGGCTGCGCCGCGAGGCCGCTGTCCCAGAAGAACCTGAAGTACGTGCCGCGCTGGTCCGTTGGGAACTCGCGCCACAGCAGCTCGCCTGCCATTTCGTGGTTCAAGCCGGCCATGAACGCTTCGATGAACCGGCGGTTCGACTGCAGCAGGCCGATGGAATTGCGCGCGACGCCTTCGAGGCCGGGCAGCAGGAAGTGCGGCGACAGCTCGACGAGCGGCTTGTACATCGGCAAATCGAAGCGCGGCGCCGCCATCACCGGTTCCAGATCGTCTCCGTCCGGTTGGGTGTGAAACGGAAACGCTCGCCCACCCAGATTGATCCGCGTCTTCACGCGCGCGGCGATCGTCAGTTTCGGATCCAGCCGCGTGAGCAGCGCCTCCGCGATGTGCGTGAGATCCAGCTTCGGCTTGCGCGGCGGATGCTCGGGCGGACACGGCGGCATCCCTGCCTGCGCGTCGATGAGCGCCATGTCGAGGAGGAATCGGCGCTGCAACTCGAGGCTCTCGGCCTGCGTGGGCGCGGCGAAGAACGTCTGCTCCAGCCACCTTCGCAGCGCATCGATGAGCGCGATAATGACGGCGGTCGTGGCGGGGTCGAGTCCGGCGCGTGCGAGCGCCGACGACATCGCCGCGCGCATCTGGAGCAGTCGTCGCAGCGCCTCTAGCGCGGCGCGCCAGTTAACCCGTGGACCGCTGAGCGCACGCTGGAGTGTCGTCACCATCCTGGCGAATTGCGTGACGATCTCAAACAACTCGGGAAACGGCGAGACCACCTGAAGTGTAGCCGGCAGCGACTGCGCGAACGCGTTGACCACGGCGCGGAGCATCTCCAGCGGGCCGAACGCCGTTCCACGCGTAGTTGCCAGCCGCTCTGGATCCAGTTGGCACAGGAGCGGCCGCTCACCTGCGGCTTGCGCCACCTCGTCTACAGTCACGCTTCCCGGCGGTCGCTGCCGGCCGCGGTCGGGCGTGATGTCGCCGTCGTTCCAGCGCCGGATAACGCTGGCGGTCCATGGACCACGACGGCCGAAGCGTCGCGCCAGCGGACCGCGTGCACGCGTGGCGCGGCGGAACTGCGCACTCAAGATGGCGGTCGATACGACGCTCGCGCGCACGTGAGCCGCCAATGTCTCTTTCGCCGTCTTGTTCGCTTCCGCGTCCGGCGACCAGCGATCCGCGACACGCGCAGCAACCGGTCCGGCAAGATGGACCAGCGTGGCTGCCGCCATGTCGTCGAAGCGCCTCGTGTACAGAACAACGCTCGCCGATCGCGCGAGCTGGCCCTGACGGAGCAATTGATTGGCGAGCTCGATCTCGCCGACCTGCTTCCACGCAGCCGCCATCAGTGATTCCTGCTGCTCCTGCACGATCCGCGCGCCGAGGCCTGCGGCGGCGCGCAGTCCCGGATCTAGGTTGAGCGTCCGCACCCACTCCTTCGCGTCGTTCGCGTTCGGCACTTTCGATCGCGCCGCGTGCCATCGTCCATAGAGAGGCGGCGGCAACGGTAGCTCCGGATCCCCTGCGTCCGCGGTGCCAGGGACATCGGTGTTGAGTGCGTCAACCAATCGAGGAGTGAATGCAGCGAGCGGCGGATTCTGCGCCACTGTTCCGATTGGCTGGAGGGCGCCCTCGAAAAACGCGGGCGGCGGTTCGGCGGGCACGGCTGGCCACGACGGGGGCGCGACCACGGTCAGCGTACGTCGACCGAGCGGCACGCCGGGTTGTGGAGTCGGCTGGCTGGGGCGCCGCAATCCGAGGACGAGCGCTTCGAAGTCGCCGCCGGCACCCGTGCCGAACTCCCATGAGTAAAACACGGGCAGATCGAATGGCTCGGCCACCGGCGTGGTCGTCCACGCAAAGCGCACGCTGGCCGGACCGGTGAGATCCGTGGGCGTGAGCGGGATCCCGAGGCCCGCCTTGCGGCCGACCTCTAACGCAGGCACGACGCAGGCGACGTAGGTCTTGCGATCCTGCAGACGACGGGGACAGATCAAGCGCGAGAGACAGTCCGCTGGAGTGGAATCGAGCTTGGCGCGCGCCTCCGCCTGGGTCGCGGCCCCCGCGACCTGCACGTGGGCCCACGCCCAGAACTGCGCCAGATTCGGCAGTTCCGCCGTGGATGCGAGCGTCACGTACGGCAGCGGCCGCGTCGGATCGGATCGGACGAGATCGTCGCCACTCTTCTCGAGCACGATCAGCGCGATCCACGGCTCGAGCCGCTGGCTGTCGTGCGTCCACGGCGTGAACATCCATGGCAGATCGGGGGCCTTGAACTCCACCGACGCGAGGTAGTTGGTTTCGAAGTCGAAGCTGTTGGCGCGCGGATCGGTCTTTAGGATCTGCGTCGCGTCGATGCCGACGATGTCGGCCGGACCGATAAGCCGCGCCGACGTCTCGATGGCTGCTTGAGCGTCGGCGGCCAGCTTCACGGCGAAGGTGACGGCCGCGTTCGCGCTATCGGCGGTGGTCTTCTTGGCCGAGATTGCGCGCGCGAAGCCGCGGCGCGCCCAAGGGAGGAACACCAGGTCAGACATTGGCTGCCACCTCGTGCGTGGCCACTACCGCCGTGCCCGGCCCTGCGATCGTTTTTGCGGCGAGCGCGTCGGTATAGGTCTGACCGCTCTCGGGCCCCTGCGGCGCGCCGGTCGCGGTATCGATGAGCACGTAGGCGGCCTCGCTCACGGTCATCTTCTGCGGTGTGCCGACATAGCGAGCGCTGCCGAATTCGTCCAGCCGGACCTGTCGACCGATCGCGCCCGACAGCCAGCGTCCGGCGAGCGCGCCATCGAGCGCGGAAGGCACGGCCGTACGCGTGCTGGACTCGACGTCGATCTCGATCGTGTCGTATTCCCACGCCGTTGTGATCGTCGGCCCGGTGGCAAAAGCGTCGCCGGTCTCGAACTGTTCCCACGTCAACTCGACGCCGGCGTCGCGCAGCTCGAATGACGGCCGCGAGATTTTCTCTTCGTCCGACAGCGCGAAGAACTGCCCCGGCGCGAATTGCTCCTTCACGAAACGCGCGGGATTCTTCACGGCCTTCGAGGCCGCTGGATCGCCGCCGGCCATCTTCAGCGTGACTTCCTCGACGACGAACGGGCCAAGGAAATCGGGTGCGGTGTTGCCGAACCGCTCGATGCCCGTGTTCAACGGCACAACCGTCTGCCGCGACTTGATGCCGCCGAACGGGTGCAACCGGCTCTCTCCGGCCGGATCCTGCTCGCGCAGTATGACCGGGACACCCTGCCGCTCCGGCAGAAGCACGCTCCAGTTTTTCGCGTCCGCTAACGCCGCGCGCAGCAGCGCGAGCGGCTGGCTGGCAGGGGCCGCATCGGGAAGCTGTGGCTCGCCGGCCGTCGCCTCGAACGACACCTCGTGGCGGCCGAGGAAATTCAGCGCCGCGATGCCGACGGCACGGAACGGGCCGGGACCGTCGAGCGTGAGGCGCAACTCGGCGGAGAGAAGCGATGCGCCATTGCGCTGGATGTCGGCGCCGCCATAGATCTCGGCGATGAAATGAAAGGGATCGAACTGGAAGAACGTATCGAAGCCCAGAAAGGCGCACACGGTGAACGTGCCCAGCACCGAGACGTCAGCCGACGCGAAGACCTCGAACTTCGCGCCCATTTGGAACGAGTTCGCTGTCACCGCCATGTACTTCTCGAGGCGGAGGCGCGGGTTCTCTCCCGTGGCCAGCGAGATCGCGAGGCGGTTGAGCGTCGGAAAGCCCGGTGGCCGTTGGAACCGTGGATTGAAGCCGCCGATCGAGATGAGGAACAGCGGGCTCTCTCCCCAGTTGAGGCGCATCGACATGTCGCCGGTGATCGTGAAGGCGAGGACGCGCGAGTCGTACAGCGTGGCGTCGATCGACACATCGCTGCGCGCGATGTCGATCGTGCCGAGGATGTCCATGCGGATGATCGCGACCGCTTCCTCCGGCGTGGGAAGGGCCAGCGTGATCTTGCCGAGTATCGCGATCCGGATGGGCATCGGGATCTCGATGACGATCCCGATTTCGAGCGTCAGGATCGACGCGCCCCACCCGATCTTGACCATCGGGCCGAGCACGAAGCGGTTGAGCGCCGGCGGAAAGATCGTCTTCAGGTCGCTGATGATCTGCGTGGCGCGCCCTACCGGATCCGTCGGGAAGAGGATCGAGTTGACCGCACCGGTCTTCACACCTGCGCGCAACGGCTCAAGCATCATCGTGCGGTTGATGCCGATGAGTCCGCCCACGCCGTTCAGCGTGAAGCCGTACGCCAGCGTGATCGGCGAGAATTCTGCAGACACGATCAGAAGGAGCGAGAACCCTTTCTGACCGGGAGGCAGCTCGGGCAGCCGCGTCGTCAGCAGCCCGATCAGTTTGATGTCGATGAAGTCCTGAATCTTAACCTGCGCGATGCCGGCGTACGACTCTTCCTCGAAATCGAAGAAGAGATAGCCGCCGCCGGTGACCGCTTCGGCCTCGATCTTGACGCCGATGCCATTCGGCGGCTTGAACCCGATCCCGAAGTCCATCGGTCCCAGGTTCCCTGCCGTGTCGGCGGACTTCAGCTGCGCCTGCACGCCGAGCTTCTCAACCGTGGCCTTGACCGGACCGATCGCCAGCTTGATGAGCGCCGAGGCGGCGAACGTCAGCCGCGTCTTGCCGTTCGTAGTGTTGCCGCGCAGTGCCAAGTACGCGGTCTCGATCGTGAAGACGTCGAGCAGCGTGAAGTTGATCGGCAGCGCCAGTTCGATACCGCCGCCGATGCCGAAATAGAGACCCGACTGCAGCGAGAACCCGATGAGAAAGTCGAACTCGAGCGACACGCCGTCTTTCGGCAGCACCTTGGCCAAGAAGCCGTCGCTGCCGCTGGTCTGGATCACGACAGCGGCCTTGGTGACCGACGCTTCGACCAGCAGATCGATGTCGGGCGACGCCTGCTCCTTTTGTACCGCCACCTTCGCAGCCATAGACGCGATCTGCAGCCGCGTGCTGCCGTTGGTGCCGAGGAGGACCAGCGGTAACCCGCGTGACGATTCGAAGGTGATGCCCAGGTCGGCGTCGAGTGCGATGTTGTTGAAGATCTGTTGCGGATCCCCGCTTGTCACGGACGTCATCACCGTGACCGGCGCGTCCGGTCGGACGAGGATGCCGAAGCCGGAGACGTGACCGCCTAGGTGCGCATCCAGTCGCACGTTTTCGGAGGCCTGGATGGTGATCGACGCCTGCGCATCGGCGAACGCGTCGAGGGCGAGGCCGGTGACGATGTTCGCTGCGTTCTCGATCGGGTAAATGTCAACGCCGATCTCGGCGTTTGGAATTGGAAACACCGGCAGCCGCAGTAGGACCGGTTCATCGCCCTGCTGCACGCGTCCCGCGGCGCCGATGGCCTGATCGATCAGCTGCCGCGCCGTCGGCTCGATACCGCGGTACTCGGAGCGGAGGCCGACCGCGATCGCGAGGATCCGCAAGCTCTCGAACAGGCGCGGAATCTGGATGCCTTCGGGCGTCCCCCAGCCGTAGTACGTCTTGAGTTCGCCGAGCGGATCCGAGACAAGCGTGGGCAGCCGCTCCCACGCGACGAACGACGACACGTGGCTCACGCGATTGGGATCGTTGACCACGTCGACCTGCTCCAACCTGACGATGCTGAGGACGCGGAGGATGCCAAGCGTCCCTGGCGCTTCACGATCGAGGAAGTCGATGAAGAGAAGGTCGAAGAGCTTACGCGGCAGCGTTTCGAGAAAGTCCGTACTGGTGACGAGCGCCGAGCCGGCGGCGCCGCCGTCGAGTGAAGCCTCGAGGTCGGTGACGGTGTTTGAAACGGACTGAACGGCATCGATGATGTCGCTGACCAGCCGACCCACTGCACCGGAGTCGGATCCATCTTCGTCGGCGAGCAGTTCGTAGGCGTCGGCTCCCACCTTGATCACTGCGGCGAGGCTGCCAAGAAACCGCACTTTTGGCGGCGCTGCGTAGCCGAGTCGCGCGAGGAGACGTGCCTCTTCGTCGCCGTCGGCCGTAGCGCTGGCAAGCGGCCGCAGGAACGATTGTACGTATCTCGCAATGGTGATTTGGTTCATTGAAGCCTTTGCGGACGCTACGGCGTGTTCGGAATTGCCCCGATCGTTCGCAGGTAACTTAAATAGGCGGCTTCACTGCTGACACGCGGTCGTATCGCCCAAGCCTCTGTGTTGTCGTCCTTCGCTAGGTAGAACAGTTGGGGCAACATGTCATCGAACGTGAGAATCGTCGGCCCCGGTCTGACGTTCGTCCGTGCCACTGTGAAGAGCGGCGTGGCTCGCACAAGCGCTGCATGATCATCCAAGTAGGGAATGCCGAACTGCCATCGCTCGTCGGTGGCGCCGAGATTCCGGCCCAACCCCCAAACCAATCCGATGAAGCTCGTGTGGAAGTCGGCGGGCGGCCATGTAATGCTGGTCTTGGCGTTGGGCCGGTAATCGAACACGAAAAACTGGCTCTCGGCGAATTGCAGCGTCTTGCCCGGAGGCCGGACAGTTCCAGTCGCGGCAAGCGCCCAGTGGGCCGGATAACGCCGGAATCCGCCTTGGCGATCCCACGCCGGAAGGTTCTGCACCTCGATCGCGGGGAAATCGTAGACTTCCCACGTTCCTTCAAAAAAACCCGCCGCGGTCCATGGCTCGTTGTCGGTTAGGGACAACGCGCGCGCGATGATTTCCTTGACCCCCAATTCGAGTGCTTTCCCCTTAGGAGTGTTGTCCTGAGTTGGCGCGGTGCCGGATGCGACGGTATTCAAAGTCAACGCTGGATTGAGGCAATTGTTGAGGACCCGGCGCGAAATCGTGAGCAGTCGGTTCGCTACTCGCAGCATGCTGGATGCGAGTTGGACCAGGGTCGTCTCGCCCACACCATGGCCAGTAACGCGAATCTGCTCGAAGGATTGCCACGGGTCCACTACCACACACCGCTCGCCGCCAAACGCACTGGTGGGGATCTTCGCGCGCAGAAGCGGATGTCCGGTGATGTGGATGACGTCTCCCGGCTGCAAATCGTCAAGCGAGATAAACCGCTGCTCGAACAGCGCCGCTTCGGGCCGCGCATCACTGAGAAAGTGAGATAATGGCACTTCCGAGCCCACGATCCGCGTCCCGCGGGAAAACGTGCTCCCGAGCGGCTGCACGAGCTCAACCTTGGAGGGCGACAAGGGAACCGCGACGGTCCGGATCGTTTCAACAAGGTCAGCGGGGGGCAACACCTGCGTCGCGGTCACGGTCTGCACGCCTCCGTCATCGTTGGCGAGCAGATTGATAAACAGCGGGCCTTCGATGAAAGGGGAAGGGGGCACGATTTTCAAAACGTTCGTGCCGGTCGCGGCCGAATCCGCGAGGAGACGGAATCGGTCAAGAAGGGGACCGTTGAACGGCCCCCCGACCGGAAAGCGCCGCATCGCACCGTCCGGGTTGTCGATCGCGAGATAGCCATCAAGCTCACCATCCAACGAGGCGAGAAGCGCGGAGGGGTCAGCGGCGACAAGCAGCGAGTCCATTAGTACCATGGTCGCGGCGGTCTGACATTCGACGCGATGTTGATCGTTTGTATTCTTAGGCGGCGCGAATAAACTCGTGATCGCCACCTTACGATCAGCCTTCCCTTGCAGACTCAGCACAAACGGCCATAAGGGACTCGCCGGTGCCTGATTACCTTGCCAGAACTGACGCGCCGACGGCCGAAGCGACGAATTCCACACATCGACATCGGGGAAATCGAACATGTCTGAATTCACAGAGTCGCGCATTTGGACAATTGTCCTCACACGGCGCTCGGTGACAAAGTTCAGAAGCGCAACGTTGTCTTGATCGAGAAACACTGCTGGATGGACTCCCATGGACCCGTACATTGCTTGGACGACGAGATGCAATACAGAACTGACCCCGGCGTATTCGCGGGCTTGGGGAGGATCCCGGCGTGTGTTGACCAGCATCTTTGCCTTTGCCAGATAGACCCGGCTCGCGCCTTCGACGTCGGGCGAGGTCGAGAGGTGCGCGACGATTTTCTTGACGAACCACTTCTTGCCCGCCTCAACGTCGAAGAAACTGGAGAAGAGTTCCTCGTCGGCGACCAGGCTCTGCTCGATCTCAAACGTCGTACTCATGGCGTCCATGCTCCAGCGTAGGGCCGGAAAAGCGGATAATAACGGGGGGCGATAAATAACAGCTTGCTCGTCGTCACATCGAGGAATCCCTTTCGAGGTCTTCCGGCTAACGCCTGGAATAATCAAAGTCCGACGGCCCTTACTTACGTTTTGCCGGCAGCCTAATTCGCAATGCGGAGGCTAGGGGTTTGATCCCCCTCAGCTCCTACAAAGCCATAATCTAAGCAAAGCCTGTCGTTCAGATTTTACGGCCAATCGATGTACTGTTCCGTTGCCAGTTCGTGGCTGACATTGCCGCCCTGATCAATGAGTTGAATCATCGAGAAGACTTCGAGCACGCAGATGTCAGCAACCGATAGAAGAGCGATAGCCCGTGAGACGACGCTAGTGCAGTAACCTTCGTATAGCTGTTTCTTTTGGAATGGATACGAAGGAACCACTTCGTACTGTGCGCCCGCTACAATGTTAGTGTCAACTGCACTCGAATATTCGCTAACGCCTTTGAGCCGCTGAGCAGCTGGGTTCCATCGTGTCAACGCTAACCGCGGATACCACAACGACGAGTGCGTCTAAATGCAAGTACGTCCCCGACTCTTTGTTAGTATCCACCCGGCTAGCCTTTTTTCATAGCGGAAGGCCAACTGCGTTACACTATCGAATCTACGCATAATCTCTCATTGAAAGTTGACGCATGGCCCTAAAGAAATCCCAACTCTATTCCTCTCTCTGGCAGTCCTGCGATGAATTGCGCGGCGGCATGGACGCTTCGCAGTACAAGGATTATGTCCTCACGCTCTTATTCATGAAGTATGTGTCAGACAAGTACGCAGGAAAGCCGAACGCACTTATTGAGGTTCCGACGGGCGGCAGTTTTGCAGACATGGTCGCACTCAAAGGCGACAAGGAGATCGGCGACAAGATCAACAAGATCATCGGCCGGCTTGCGGAAGCTAATGATCTTAAGGGCGTGATCGATCAGGCTGACTTCAACGATGAAAGCAAACTCGGTACGGGCAAGGAGATGCAGGACCGGCTTTCGAAGCTCGTGGCCATTTTCGATGGCCTCGACTTCCGCGCCAACCGCGCCGAAGGGGACGACCTGCTTGGTGATGCATACGAATACCTGATGCGCCACTTCGCCACAGAGAGTGGCAAGAGCAAAGGCCAGTTTTACACTCCGGCGGAAGTCTCGCGCATCATGGCGCAGGTTATTGGACTGGATCGCGCAGCGGCGCTCGACCAACCGACTGTTTACGACCCTACCTGCGGCTCAGGGTCACTGCTGATCAAGGCAGCGGACGCAGCGGGCACATCCAGGCTCGCGATCTATGGCCAGGAGATGGACGTCGCAACCTGGGCGCTGGCGCGAATGAACATGATCCTACACGGCCACCCGACCGCAGAGTTGTGGCGTGGTAATACGCTGGCAGCCCCATACTTCAAAAATAACGACAATCGTCTACGAACCTTTGACTATGCCCTCGCCAACCCGCCATTCTCGTCCAAAGCCTGGTCCAGTGGCCTTAATCCTGCAGAAGATGAGTTCAAGCGTTTCGAGTTCGGCGTTCCACCCGCCAAGAATGGAGACTACTCTTTCCTTCTTCACCTGATTGCCTCGCTCAAGAGTAAAGGCAAGGGCGCGATCATTCTGCCGCACGGTGTGCTGTTCCGCGGCAACAAGGAAGCCGACATCCGTCGCAATCTCGTCAGTCGCGGCCTCATCAAGGGCATTATCGGACTGCCCGCAAACCTCTTCTACGGCACCGGTATTCCTGCGTGCATCGTCGTGATCGATAAGGAGAACGCGCACGCACGCAGCGGTATCTTCATGATCGACGCCAGCAAAGGCTTCATCAAAGACGGGAACAAAAACCGCTTGCGCGCTCAGGACATTCACAAGATCGTGGACGTATTCAACCGGCAGGTCGAACTGTCGCGTTATTCACGGATGGTGCCGGTGTCAGAGATCGCGAGTCCTGCGAACGAATATAACCTCAACCTTCCGCGCTACATCGATTCGAGCGAACCGGAAGATTTGCACGATCTCGATGCGCATCTGAACGGCGGCATTCCCAACCGTGATATCGACGCGCTCGTTGACTACTGGACTGTCTTCCCTTCGCTACGCGCGAAGCTGTTCAAGGACAATGGCCGCGCAGGATACAGCGAAGCTCGAATTGAGATGTATCAGGTGAAGCCTGCTATCCTTGAGTCGACGGAGTTCGCGGACTTTTTCGAACGCATAAAAGATGTCATCGACCGCTGGTGTACGGTGCATTCCCCAAACCTTACAGGCCTTAAGATCAACGACTTGCCTCGGGAAGTGATCCATGTTCTCTCGGAAGACCTGCTAGCACGCTTTGAGGACCAACCGCTTCTCAACCGTTACGACGTCTATCAGCGGTTGATGGACTATTGGGCTCAGACGATGCAGGACGACGTCTACCTTATCGCTGCCGACGGCTGGATCGAGGCTGCCAAGCCGCGCGGCATCGTTGAGGACAAGGAGAGGAAGATCAAGGAAACGCCCGACCTGACCGTCGGCCGCAAGAAGTACAAGATGGACCTAGTACCTCCCGCGCTGATCATTGCGAGCTACTTCATCGAGGAACAGTCCGAGATTGATGCTCTTCAGGTAGCGCTCGATGAAACGAGCCGTGAGTTAGAGGAGTTCGTCGAAGAGCACAGTGGCGAAGAAGGCCTGCTGGCTGACGCTCTCAACGACAAGGGCAAGATCACAAGGGCCAGTGTCAAGGAACGACTCAAGGTGATCGAAGGCGAACTGGAGAGTGATGACGAGGAGCGTGATGCGCTCAATCGTTGCCTCGCGCTGATCGAAGCAGAGAGCGACGCCGGTCGCGCCGTCAAGGATGCACAGGCTGTTCTAGACGGAAAGGTACTCCCTAAGTACGCCGAGCTCCCCGAGGCTGAGATCAAAACTCTTGTTGTCGACAACAAATGGTTCGCCAGTATCCGCATTGAGATCCAAGGTGAAGTGCAGCGGTTGATGCAGCAACTTGCCGACCGCGTGAAGGAGCTAGAGGACCGTTACGCCCGACCCCTTCCGACGCTGGAGAAAGAGATTGAGGGGCTGAGCGCTAGGGTCGAGGGACACTTGGAGAAGATGAGGCTTGCGTGGAGATAAGTACAGACGCACTGAAAGAACTGCCTACGTGCCACATGGACAAGGCTGAACCGCAGGATGTGCCAGTGGGCTACAGGCGCACAAAAGCAGGTGTGATTCCGGAGGATTGGGAGGCGAAGACAATAAGCGACGTAGTGTCGTTTTCCGGTGGCACTCAACCTCCTCGATCAAGTTTCGTTTTCGGTCCCAAAGAGGGCTATGTCAGGCTAATCCAAATTAGAGATTACAAATCTGAAGACTTTGCTACTTATGCGCCCGAATCTTGGCCGCTGAAGAGGTGCACTTCAAGAGACGTAATGATCGGGAGATATGGTCCGCCGATCTTTCAGATCCTTCGCGGAATCGAGGGTGCATATAACGTTGCGCTTATAAAGTCGATCCCAACTAAGGATCTCGACGTCGAATACTGGTATTACTACGTTGGACAGGACCGTCTCTTTCGGTTAATTGACTCCCTATCGCGTCGATCATCAGGGCAGACCGGAGTAGAGATGTCTGCTCTGAAAGCGTTTGGGATTCCGCTTCCGCCACTATCCGAGCAACGCACAATCGCCAAGGCGTTGTCGGATGTCGACGAGCTGCTCGGGGCGTTGGAGGCGCTGATCACGAAGAAGCGATCCATCAAGAAGGCCGCCATGCAGCAACTCCTCACCGGCAAGACCCGCCTGCCTGGGTTCAGCGAGAAGTGGGTGAGAAAGAAGATCACAGAAATTGCGATTCCATCGGGCGAGAGAAATACTACAAGGACCGACCTGCCCGTCCTGACATGCTCAAAGCACTTAGGGTTCGTCGATTCGCTTGGCTACTTCAAGAATCAAGTGTTTAGTCATGACCTGAGTAGTTACAAGATCATTCGGCGTGGACAGATTGGTTACCCGGCCAATCACATAGAAGAAGGCTCGATTGGACTACAGGACCTCTATGACACCGCACTCGTAAGCCCGATTTACGTCGTCTTTAGACCAGAGGGAGTTAGCGGTTATTTTCTCCATAGGCTCCTCAAGCTTGATTTTTATAGAGAGAAGTTCGCAACTGCCACCAACTCATCGGTAGATCGACGGGGAAGTCTTCGATGGCCGGCTTTCTCAGAAATCGCTGTGACAATCCCATCACGCGAGGAAGAACAATTAGCAATTGCGACGGCCCTCTCCGACATGGAGAACGAAATCGCGGCGCTCGAAGCTCGTCGCAATAAAACCCGCGCGATCAAGCAGGGCATGATGCAGCAACTCCTCACCGGTCGCATACGATTGGTGAAGCCGGAGCAAGCGGAGGTAACTGCGTGAGCACCGTCGGCCAGCGTGAGATCTTGACGCAGAGAAGCGTGATCGAGTTCTTCAAGAAGGCGCTCAGTTATGCTTACCTCGGCCACTGGAAGGATCGCGACGGCAACAGCGCAATCGAAGAGGAGTACCTCACTGACTGGCTCAAGCGCCAAGGTCACAGCGACAAGATCATCACGAAGGTTCTGTTCGAGCTCAATAAGGCAGCAGCTCTTGGTGGCAGCAAGACCTTGTACGACGCGAACCGTGAGGTCTATGGACTGCTGCGTTATGGAGTGAAGGTAAAGCCGGACGTCGGAGAGCAAAACGTAACTGTCTGGCTCATCGACTGGGTGACTCCACAGAACAATGATTTCGCCATTGCCGAGGAGGTAACGATTGCTGGCGAAAACAAGAAGCGACCCGACATCGTTCTCTATGTGAACGGAATTGCACTCGGAGTCCTGGAGTTAAAACGCTCGATCGTTTCCGTCAGCCAGGGCATCCGCCAGAACCTCGACAGCCAAAAGAAAACTTTTATCAAACGGTTCTACACCACGGTGCAACTGGTGATGGCAGGCAGTGACACTGAGGGCCTGCGCTATAGCGTGATCGAAACCCCGGAGAAGTACTGGCTGCGCTGGAAGGAATCCGAGGCGCATCAGCAAGCAGGCGACAACCCGCTGTTGCGCGAACTCGGACAGATTTGCAGTAAGTCGCGACTGCTGGAATTGATTCACGACTTCATCGTCTTCGACGCCGGAACGAAGAAGGCATGCCGTCACAACCAGTACTTCGGCGTGCGTAAGGCACAGGAACGTGTACGTAAGCGTGAGGGCGGCATCATCTGGCACACGCAGGGCAGCGGCAAGTCGCTCACGATGGTTTGGCTCGCCAAATGGATCCGTGAGCACATCCAAAACAGTCGCGTGCTCATCATCACAGACCGCAGCGAGCTCGACGAACAGATCGAGAAAGTATTTAAAGGCGTCAACGAGGAGATCTATCGCACGAAGAGTGGCGCTGATCTGGTGGGCGTGCTGAACGCGAACGAGGAGTGGCTCATCTGTTCTCTTATTCAAAAGTTCGGCGCTTCCGAGGAAGGAGACATTGACGCATATATCAAAGACATCCAGAGCCAATTGGCCAAAGGATTCCATGCCAGGGGTGACATTTTTGTATTCGTCGACGAATGCCACCGCACCCAATCCGGCAAGCTGCACGACGCGATGAAAGCGCTGTTACCCGGAGCGATGTTGATCGGCTTTACCGGCACACCGCTACTGAAAGCCGACAAACGTCGCTCGATCGAAACCTTCGGACCAGAGATCCATACTTACAAATACGACGAAGCGGTTAAAGACAAGGTGGTGCTCGACCTGCGCTACGAGGCGCGCGATATCGAACAAAACATCACCTCACAGGAGAAGGTCGACCAGTGGTTCGAACTCAAGACCCGAGGACTCACTGACGTCGCAAAGGCCCAACTCAAGCAGCGTTGGGGAACTATGCAAAAGGTCCTCTCATCACGCGACCGATTAGAGAAAATTGTCTCTGATATCTGGATTGACATGGAGGAGCGAGACCGACTGAAGAGCGGTCACGGTAATGCGCTGCTCGTGTCCGGCAGCATCTACTCGGCTTGCCGGTTTTTCGAAATGTTCCAGCAAACAGATCTCGCCGGGAAGTGTGCGATCGTGACTTCCTATCGCCCGTCGCCTGCCGATATCAAAGGCGAGGAAACCGGCGAGGGTCTTACAGAGAAACTACGCCAGTATGAGATCTACCGGAAGATGCTCGCCAACCATTTCAACGAATCAGAAGAGAAGGCGATGCACAAAGTTGAGCAGTTTGAGAAGGAGGTAAAAAAGCGCTTTATTAATGAGCCAGGGCAGATGAAGCTTCTGATCGTGGTAGATAAACTCCTCACCGGCTTTGACGCACCGCCTGCTACATATCTCTATATCGACAAACAGATGCAGGATCACGGACTCTTCCAGGCGATCTGCCGAGTTAACCGGCTGGATAGTGAAGACAAGGAATACGGCTACATTATCGATTACAAGGACCTGTTCCGCTCGTTGGAGCAGTCCATCAAGGACTACACGGGCGAAGCGTTCGCGGGCTACGACAAGGCGGATATCGAAGGCTTGCTAAAAGACCGTCTGCAACAGGGTCGCGAGCGCCTCGAAGAAGCGCGCGAAGCTGTCAAAGCCATCTGCGAGCCGGTCGAAGTGCCTCGCAATACCTCTGCATACTTGCGCTATTTCTGCGCAGTAGAGAGCGGCAACGCTACGCAACTCAAAGATAACGAGCCAAAGCGTATTACTCTCTACAAGCTGGTTGCCGCATACCTGCGAGCATATGCCAACCTTGCCAACGAAATGGTCGATGGAGGTTTCTCGCTTGCCGAAGCAGAAGAGATTCGGAACGAAGTCGACCACTATGAAAAAGTTCGGCAGGAAGTAAAACTGGCAAGCGGCGACTACGTCGATCTGAAGATGTTCGAGCCCGCCATGCGGCATTTGCTTGACACATACATTCGAGCGGAAGAGAGCGAGAAGCTCTCGGCGTTTGATGATCTGACATTGGTCCAACTAATTGTGGAGAGAGGTGAGGCGGGACTTGACGAATTGCCTGAGGGACTGCGCAATGATCAGGAAGCGATGGCGGAAACGATCGAGAACAATGTCCGGCGGCTTATCATTGACGAGATGGCCGTGAATCCGAAGTACTATGAAAAGATGTCGCAGTTGTTAGATGCTCTCATCGTGCAGCGCAAGCAAGAGGCGTTGAACTACAAAGCCTACCTCGCTCGCATTGTGGAACTGAGCAAACAGGTGAGTCAGCCGGAAACTCAATCGTCCTATCCCGCGGTTATTTCAAGTGGGGCGCTGCGTTCTCTATACGACAATCTGGAAGACCCGGATATTATGCCCCTGGAAGTACGGGAGCGGCCGGCGCATTATGGTTCGGGTCCAGTTGTAGACGACCGAGCAACCAGGGCTCTCGCTCTTGATCGCGCAATCCGCGCTGTCAAGAAAGCGGACTGGCGTGGAAACAGATTCAAGGAACGCGAAGTTCGTAACGCTATAAGGTCCGAACTCGGTGAGGCCGAAAGCCTCGTAGACAAGATCTTCGAAATTGTGAAAAACCAGCGTGAGTACTAAACAGCATTACATCGAGGTGCGAGGGCTGCCGATCGAGATCGTCCGTAAGGACATAAAAAATCTTCACGTGGGCGTCTATCCACCAGTTGGACGAGTTCGCATTGCCGCACCATTGCGCCTCAATGATGAGGCAGTGCGGCTCGCCGTTATTTCACGACTGGGATGGATTCGTCGTCAGCAGGCTAATTTCAATCAACAGCAGCGACAATCCCCGCGCGAGTTTTCGACCGGCGAAAGTCATTACTTTCAGGGACGCCGATACCGTCTGAATGTGGTCGAGCATGACGGCAACGCGTTGGTTCATTTGCCGAATAATAGAACCATAAACTTATTTGTAGCTGCTGGAACCAACGGAGAAAAGCGTGAGACTGTGCTTCAACAGTGGTACCGGCGGCAGCTTCGTAAGCAAATTCCATCGCTACTTGCGAAATGGCAACCCAGGATCGGCGTCACGGTATCTGAAGTTCGAATAAGAAAAATGAAGACCCGATGGGGCAGTTGCAACTCCTCAGCAGGCCGTATTTGGTTGAATGTCGAACTGGCCAAGAAGTCGCCGTCGTGTCTCGAGTACATTTTAGTGCACGAGATGATCCACCTTATTGAGCGACGCCATAACGAGCGGTTTCGCTTCCTTATTGACACGGTTATGCCAACCTGGCGACTGCACCGGGAGGAACTGAATCGCGCGCCGCTGGCCCATTCAGAATGGAAATACTGACGCTAATCGATTCGCAAACCTTACGATTCCTTGCGAAACCGACGATTCCTCACATATGACCAGAACAATCAAAGAACTACCCGAACATAGTCGTCCGCGAGAGAAGTTATGCGAGCGTGGCCCAGCTTCGCTGACCGATGAAGAATTGGTCGCAGCGATTCTAGGTATGGGAACCGCGGGTATTGACGTACGAACTATAGCGAAACAGGTCGCGGGGTTGATTCGCGAACAGCGCGAAGGTTTAACGTTGGCTCACTTGTTGTCCGTACCCGGTATCGGTTTAGCGAAGGGCAGTCAGATTCTTTCGGCTTTCGAGTTGGCTCGTCGTCATTTGCTAAAGGATACGGTTAAAATCCAATCCGCAGCCGACGTTCTTCCGCTGTTAGCCGACATCGCGATTAAAGCACAAGAGCATTTTGTCTGCATCACACTCAACGGCGCGAATGAAGTGATCGAAAAACGCATTGTTACCATAGGTCTACTAGATCGAAGTCTGGTTCACCCTCGTGACGTTTTTGCTGACGTGATTGTGGATCGGGCAGCAGCAGTCATCTTCGCTCACAATCATCCGTCGGGTAATCTGGAACCAAGCGACGAAGATCTTAAAACTCAGGATCGACTCGTACAAGCCGCAAAGCTTTTGGGGATTCGGGTGCTCGATCATATCGTTGTCGGAAAGAGGGGACATTTTAGTTTTCAAGAGGCTGGATTGATTCCTGATCAGAAAGAGGCTGGATTGATTCCTGATCAGAAGCACGCGTCATCGAGAGCGCGATCTCTTCGAACCGCATCGAGGGAGTGACCGTCGAGCAGTCTCGCATTAAGGCCGTGGTGCTGGGCAAGTCCTTTTTGCACGACCGAGATGAGGAAGAGGTACGTGGCTATCGGGATGCGTTAAGTCTGATCCATGAACAATCCGCAAAACTCTCTGTGTCTGAAAAGACGATCCTGAAACTGCACCGGCTAAGTCGAGCGAATATTGGAGACGCGGGGAAATATAAGCAGAAGGACAGCGATATTATTGAGAAGCTGCGCGATGGACGCGTGCGGGTTCGCTTCAAAACTGTTCCCGCCAAAAAGACACCGAAAGCGATGCGTGAATCGGAGCATGGTCTGAGAGTCATGACGACCGGTTAATTCAGCCCACTCTGGCGATGGTGGCGATGAATCTTGATTTCTTATGCATTCATCCATTCCGCGACGGCAACGGGCGCGTTTCGCGGCTACTTCTCCTGCAGTGCTACCACCTGGGTTACGAAGTCGGGAGGTATATCAGTCTTGAAAGAGTGATCGAAAAAATAAAGATCGATACTATGAAACACTCGAACAGAGTTCACACGGCTGGCACGAAGGCAAGCACGATCCCTGGCCGTACATCAATTACATTCTCTACATACTCAAGGCCGCTTATCGCGAATTCGAAGAACGTGTTAGACAAACCACCTCGCCTAGAGGTTCCAAGGCTGAAATGGTGTTGGCGGCGATCCGCAAACAAAATACAGAATTTCGCGTGAGAGACATCGAGGCCACCTGCCCAGGTGTCGGGCGAGAGTGGATACGGTCTTTGCTTGCGGATTTAAAGAACGATGGTCAAGTAACCTGCGAAGGCAAAGGGCCGGCCGCGCGGTGGCGTTTTCGGGCGAGTAAGCGTAGTACCGGCTTTGCACGAGAAGTGCCTCCTGCACGAAATGTATAGAGGCCGCACGAAAAGTCACGTCGTCAGACCTCGGGTGGTGGCTTTTCTAGCAGAAGCGGTTTTGCTTCCTTATTGGCGGTGCGTGGTTCTATTTCGCTGCGTGATTTTGCGATTGCCTGATCGGCTCTTTCTAGTAGTGGCTTTAGTCTTTCAGCGTGTTGCTTGGCAAACTCTAACTCCTGTTCCGCTACCCGTAACTGTTTCAGGTGTTCGATATGTAGTGCTAGCTGAAGTTCAAGACGCAGAAGATTCGCAATTCCCGCACACGTATAGAAAGCAATGTTGAAGACAGCAAAGCGGTCAACCGGATCGGAGGAGTAAACGTACCCGAATACTTTCCACGAGCAAAAGACCATGATGAGCAGATTCGTAATAGCAGTGATTTTATTGAGCGTGAACGCCGTTTTAATCTTCGCCTTAACTGTTTCGTTAATAGCAAAGTTCTTAGCTATTGAAAGTAACCATCCGGCAATTTCCTTCACAAACGCCGTTATAATTGCCGTGACCGCTATTGTGACTAACTGGCTCTTATCCATAATGAAAGTCGCTTGGAAGTGGGCTGTGAGAGCCAAGCGCTTATATCACTAATGCGGCAGAGGCGCTACCCGCTAACTGGATAGCGCCGTCTCAAAATTAGTTTCAATCCCCAACTCATACATTGACTGAATCACAACACAGAGATTATGCGCCAAAACTTTGGTGAGTGCCTCATTGACTTGCGCTGTTGTGGTCTTACTTCTCAGACGCTCGCCAAACTTGGATTTGATCATCTGAAAGACGCTTTCCACGTTTGACCGCTTGTGATAGTGGGCCAAGAATTCTTCGCGCTTGTAGTTATAAAAGAAAAACATCTTGGACCATATATCAGTGCCGCGATCTACCTGCACATTCGACTTAAAAGGAATGAACGGGACCGCGCCGTGGTCTACTGTGGCTTGCAGATTCTTCATGCTGGTGTAGCCTTTGTCGGCTGAAACTTCCTGCATCTTGAATCCGGCCTTAGCGGTTGAATCAAGCAATGGTTTGTAGTACGGGCTATCGTTCGACGTTGCGCCGCTCATTTCGACGCTGGTAACAATGTGTGTTTTCACGCCGCACATAAGATGCATTTTCAGCCAATCATGCCAGTCCTCATTATTGCCGTATTTCACATCAAACCAGCGTACATAGTTCGTAGTTGAAAAGCCTGAACTATCAACCGCGAAACTGTCTTCAATAGACTGGAGCGGCTTTGCGCTCTCTGCAATCAACTGTTTCAGATAAGGCGTGAGTGACTCCATTTGCAAGTAGTCGAAGACTGAATTAAACGACGGTGCTTTTGAGACGTAACCTTTTGCCAGTGCATCCCGCATGTCACTCGCAAAGCGCCGCGCACTCAGCATCGAATAAGTTTTGTAAGTCACCGCAAACAAAACATCCTTGAGCGGCAATCGTGGGCGGCCCATTGTTTGGATCGGTTCCTCTACCTTAGAACACAGTTGATAAAGGAACGCGAGAAAGTGAGACTTCTCGGTTTGCTGCGCGGCGTTGTAGCTCTGCCAGTCCTGCGTGTACTTCTGTTTGACAGTTAAAGTCTCAGTGACAGTCTGTGTCTGTCCGTCCGTGACGATCTCACGCTTGAGTGTGATTTCGACTGCGTAGATATGCTTGCATCGCAGTTGCCGCGCCTCAAAGTCAGGACAAGTGCACCGTGGCGATTCAGGATCAGCGTTGACCGTGTAGTTCTTTGGGGCTGATTGCGAAGGGACGATCCAAGTGTTGTTTGGTTTGCGGACTAGCTTTGTGTGGGTTGCGATTGCGAGTGCCTTGTTTTCACGTTCACTGAGTTGTTGGGTTTCCATTGTGTCCTCTTGCCTTTTGGTTAGGCGATGGCTCACAATGCAGTTGCGGAAACGATGCGAGCAATCGCTGAGTTTTCAATGGCCCTGTCGGTTGTTACAAGCAACTGGCAGGGCCGTTTCATTTAACGACGCTACCCATTATAGCGTGTTATTTCTACCGGTCAATCAGAATTTAACCCGGAAGCGGGAAATAATTTGGTTTAACCCGAATTACTTCTTGACCGCGATAAAAGTTTTTGGGATACTCGGCAATCAAGGAAGGAGTTATCAAAAATGGCGAAATTGCGAAGCCCGAACTATCCGTCAATTACTCTTGAAGCGGCCCTCGCTAAAATCAAAAAAGTATACGACGCTGAGCACACGCATCCAGCCGCACGTGAAGTCGTTGCCAAGGCTCTCGGTTATAACACACTTAATGGCACTTCACTCAGCTTTTTAGCGGCTCTCACGAGGTATGGTCTTCTCGAAAAGGCAGGGAAAGACGGTCTAAGGGTGAGTGCTGATGCTGTCACCGCTCTTGAATTGGACGAAGGCCATCCACTCAGGACGGAGGCCCTCGGTCGACTCGCCTTCACTCCCGCGTTATTTGCCGAATTGCGCGAAAAGTTTGGCAAGGAATTACCCAGCGACGTAAACCTGAGGCATTACCTCATCCAGCAAAAAGCCTTTCTGCCAAAGGCGGCTGATGAGGTTATTCGCGTTTATAAGGAGAATTTAGAGCTAGTCAGCGTCGATGAGGAAGAGTATGATGAAGGCGGAACGCCCAAAAATAAGGAGATTCCGCCTGTGATTGAATCAAAAGGTCAGCCAACACCGTCACAACTTGTGCGTCCGCCTTTTCAAACTGGATCGCAAGCTAAAAACAGCGTGTACGAGTTTAGCATCCCATTGTCCCTTCAGCGCGATGTCAAGGCGACAATTACCATCTCGGGCAATATGATAAGACGGCGCGATCTTGAATTTTTGAAGAAGAAGGTTGGCGACCTGCTAGAAGGCTTTGAGGAGGAGGAGCCTGAGCCTCGACACGCTATGTGGCGCAACAAAGATCACGATCAGCCTGTGACCATTACGGGCGAACTTGGCGAACACGACGGAAAACGCTTCTATGCTGCCAGGGAAACCAGCACGGGCATTCCAGAGGACGAACTGGAGTTTGAAGATGCAAGGGGCGAAAGGAGCAGCGTGATTGGCAGTTGAGGTTTAGGCCCGCGTAGCTCAAATGTACTAGAGCATTAGTAAGGCATGAAAACAAAGACCTTTGACTATCGAAAGATTCCTAACCATCAGCTACCTAAGAAGCGATGGATCAAGCGCCCGATGCTTCAGGTGACGCTTTCGAACGGCGCTAGACGGCAACACGTGGTCTGTCTTGTAGACTCCGGCGCTGACGAATGCTTGTTCCACTGTTCGATTGCTCAACGATTAGGGATTGTGGATTTCAAGTCCGGAATCTACAGAAAATTTGACGGGATCGCGGAAAGCGTCGAGGCATACATGCACCCTGTACGCCTTCAGGTGCAAGGCTTTCCTGAGAGTGTAGAGATCTATGCTGGATTTACTGACGCGGATGGCGTTTGGGCGCTACTGGGTCAGTCGGGTTTCTTCTCTAACTACAAAGTCAGTTTTGAACGCTGGCGAGGTCGGATGGACATTAGTACGCGGCCTGAGCCTACAGAGCGGTGAAGGTTGGAATGTAGCCAGAATCAAAGGGCGGTACTCGAAGTAGAATTGCGTCTGGAAAACCTTTAGCTTCTGCTTCAGCCATCGCCTCCACAGCATCCTTACCACTTCCCACAATTATTTCCGCTCCGTGGGATTCGACGAAAGCGATCCACTTGTTTTCATGCTTCTCTAGCTCTGCTAGAAAGGCTAACTCGTTTTCGTTAATCGCTTCTTCAATCATGATCAGCACCAAGGCGCGGCCATTGCACGCCTTAAAAAATCTCAGAGAGATTGCAAATTCAGTGTCCTTCAGGAGACCGTTTCAGACCAATGATTTTAGCATGGAAAAGAGTGGGAAAGGAGTGGGAAAGATCCGGCTGAACTGGACAGTACATGGCTGGAATTTTGAGGGTATCCGCAAACCACTGGCAACACAGGGGTTAAGGACCACTTTTTTCCAAGGTTCCAGCCATGTACTGTCCAGTTCAGCCGGATCTTTCCCACTCCTTTCCCACTCTTTTCCACTTAAGCCTGTTTAGAGGGTTATCGTTTGGTGCCCTTGCGTGCCTTGCGAGGTCTTCCCACTTTTCGATCTTTGAGCGGTTCAAGATCTTTCGGATCGATCATCCATACGTTTCCGAATTTCGTAGCCTTTAGCCGCTTGGCTTCAATCATCTTCCGCACTCTATCAGGCGTCACGCCTAACCGCTTCGCTGCCTCAGCCGTGCTGATGATTTTCATGGCCCAAAGTATAACACTCCGCGAAATTGTCTTGCGCTCACGATAATTTCTTTGACAAGTGAAGATCCTGCGCCTATAGTTCCCGGCACAAAACGAGCGGGCTAGCCTTCGCGTGAACGAAAGCTAGCCCTTACACAGCCGACTCCTAACCCGTTTAAGTGAAAGGAATCGACCATGCATAACAATCCTAACACGGACCCTGAGAGTCCGCCCCTTGACGCTGAAGATTGGAACATTGTCTTTCAGGCGTACACAGAATTCCCGATCCTCGCGTTCATTCTCGCGCAGCACCTTAACGGCGTAAAGACGCTCATAGAAAGCGGGCCACAGGGGAGTGTCGAGGCCATTGCCGGACTAGACCGAGCAATTGAGTCTCTAATGCCTCACACGAACTTTCGGGACGCGGGTCGAAAGGTTTACTTGCTGGCAGTGGCAGGAACGCTCTCAACCGAGCAAGAAGAAAAACTGCGCGAGCTTGGCTTGCTGGAGTAAACAATGGGCCATCCACGTCCACGCCCAAAGCGTCTAGCCGCAAAGCTACTCCAGATCCGCGTGAGTCTCGGTCTATCTCAACCGAAACTGGCGAAGGTTTTAGGAATCCGTGAGTACACCGATATATCGAAATACGAGCGCAACATCCTCGAAGCCCCGCTCACGGTTCTGTTAAGCTACTCCCGCGCTGTCAACGTGCCACTCGAACAAATCGCAGACGATCAGCTTGACCTTAAACTTTAAGCGGTCAGTCTGACTCTTGCACGAAATGTTCAGACGCTGCACGATAAGTCGGAGTTTTTAGTCACTTCTCGTGCAAAGCCCGTAGTACCTATAAGTGAGGGTATTAATAGAGGTATTAATGTCATTCTTCAAAAAGGCTCGTGGCCCAGTGAATTTTTCAAAACTTCAATGGCGCGCTGATGGACACGAAACGCCTTACCTCGATCACTTTGACTGCACACCCTGATTTATGCCGATAAATCTGCGGTAAGGGGCATGGTTCAAGCCCACTTTGCAGTCTTGAAAACCGCCGGCCGAAAGGCTATGCAGGTTCGAGTCCTGTCCCCTCCGCCATTATCAGTTCCGTTGTAAAATCATTGATTGTAACTTGAACCATTAATTTGCCGCTCCGGCAACTTATTGGTTCCATTTTCGTGGGAAAGTACAAACTACCCTAAATTCCTGCGCCACCGATCCGCGACGGAGTGACGGACAAGCCGTGGTTACTAGTTCTACCGTGGGGCGGCCACGGAGAGCCGCCCCTACAGTTAGGAATCTACTCGCGTAACCAATCGGTTATCAATCCTGCTGTTTTCCTGTTAACAACAGCGAGCAATTTATTGATCGCGGGATCGGTCGTGTCGCGTACAAGGAACACATCCCAGGCCCAACGGCTGATTCGTGTGTTACGCGTATCTATGACCTTTGCCCGGTAGCGAAACATGTTTCCATGCTGGTCTCTCCGTTTCGCCTCCCTGTAGTCGCACTCGATCCCCGTCAAACCGAGTTGACTCAACGTGCGCAACTCATGGGTCTCAGAAATACCGTTGTGATTCGTATCTTGCCACAGCAGCAGATTGCGGAAGACCGCATCTCGCTCGGTGATCAGCCCATCAGCGTTGCCGCCTTTCACCGTTTTGTCGTATTCGACGAGCGCGTTGAAGCCATTCCGGCCCATGCCAGGCGGTGGACTGGATTGTGGCGTCAAGTTGCCGAACAATTCGCTGCCGTTGTCTATAGTTCCATTCTGATCGCGGTCAAAAACAAGCCATGCATCGTCAGAGTTCGGTGCTGTCCATGAGAGCCGCTCTGGTGTTCCGTCCCCGTTGAAGTCAAATGAGACACCCGTTGATGCATTCGTTAAGTTAAACCCGTTACCGGCTACATCTACTACTACAGGAGAAATCGGGACACATCCGCACTCAGGAAATGGTCCCGGGGTCTGGCCTTCTCCACAGTTTTCGGGTGGACACTGACATACAAAAGAAGGCCAGCAACTGGGATCGTCACAGTTTTCTGAGCCGTCGCAATCGTTATCCCTCGAATCGCTACATTCTCCGAATGAGTTTTCTGAGTTGCCGGGGTTTACCGACGCTAAGTCGTCGCGACAGTCAGTACCACCGCAAGAGTCATCGTAATAGCCATCGCCATCCGCGTCAGGGCAAGGTACACAGTTAGGATCGGTTTGCATTCTGCTGTGTGTTGTTGACTGCGTGCAGCTGTTGCCACTGAGGTTGTTCATTATACAAAGGCCGGAAACTGAGACGTGCGATAGCAATCCCGGATTGACGTTGTCGCCGAAATCGTTTCTGCGAATGCAGTCAGCAGACACGTCGCCGCTACAGGTAGTTCCCGAGAAGGATCCGTTATATTGTTTGCAGGTAACTAACGGGGGTAGCGAGGGCTTTACGGGCGCAACAGCCTTAAAGGACGCCGGCATAAACGAGGTGATCTTTTCCAATGGCTTGCTGCGTTTCATCGCGACAGGATCATCGACTGGAACCCACTTGCCCGGTACTGCTGAGTCCGGGCGAACGAGCTTGCCGCGATACCACTGCAAGTCATTACTGAAAATCACTGCATCTAGTGAGAAACTTACCTCAGCAGTGCTCACCTGGGCGCCGCGGTATTTCAGATCCTCCAGCGTGTGGTTCAACATACCCGGCGTAACCGTTAGCTCGATTTCAGCTCCCGGTAGTAGTGGGTCGTGCCGAAGTTCTTTGGAAGCTGTCAGCGGCAGGCTGAAAATCATCGGAAAGCCGAGGGGTTTCAGGTAGAGAAACCCCTGCACGCCAAAAACCGGTTTGTCGGACGTGTTGCGCAACGTGATCGACACGCGCTTGAACCAGTCTTCCTTTTCCTTGAATGTGACACGATCGGTGCCCCACTCCGTTGCCTTGTCTTTGAACTTTTGTCTGATGCGGTCCTTAACGGACTGCGGGCCTATTTTGAGATTAACCAGTTGCAAGGGTTCATCTGGGTATCTTTCGATCTCCAAGACTTTATCGACTTCTTGCGCAGGAACCGGCACACTACGGCTGGCCTCATGTCCGATCCACACCGAGAGAGCAAGAGCCAAGACAAATACAGTTACCCAGAGGTGCGATTTTAATTGGGTCATGGTTGTCTCCAAAGAAGTAGTTCTCTGGGCGGAGGGAGAAACTCTCTGGACTACGAAGAAAGAGACGCGATCAGCGGGAATCACATCAGGAGATTGGGGGAAGTCGTTGCTGAGAGTTCTGGTTATACGCCTGGCGATTTTGGGAGTCAAGAAAAAGTGGGCGAAGGAACCGCTGCGGTAGTGACCGTCCTTGCTATAATCCATATGACTCTTGGGTACATTAGAAAAACTCGCGACTGGTTACGAAGATAAATTACTGGCCTGCATTCATTGCGCCTTGTGTCTCGAGGCGTGTCCGACTTACGTCGTCACCGGCAACGAGAATGATGGACCACGCGGGCGGCTATACCTCAGGTTGAACATACGAAGCTCAGACCTCCCTTCGATTTCGCTCAGGCCATGAAAGAACCCAAACTTTAGTTTGCCTAAACCAGTGTCGAGTTCGAGTCGGCGGAAAGCTGTGAAATATTCAGCCCGGCGGGCGCAGCGCCGCCAATCGCATTGTTTGCGATTCAGTGCCGTTTTCCAATCTGCACTTTCGGCAAGGCTTAAGTTCCAATCTGCACTTTCGGCAATTTAATGGTTCCAAAACACGAATCGTAGACAGGGTCGGGATGCTAAATCTCTCGGTTTTGATTGAACTTGCGGCAAATAATTGGTTCCAGCGGCGGCAAATTAATGGTTCCCAATTTCACGGGAAAGTACAAGCCGTCCTTAACTCCCTTTGCGCAAATCGTTAACCGCTCTTTTATAAACGGAGTTCGCGCATCAAGCCTCGCAAAGAATGACCTCGATAGCAGATGTGAAGTGACCGCCAAGAACCCTTGCGGCTTTCTGATGTTGGATGCACGATAGCGCGGTGTGTGGTGAGGCAAGACAGCGGCGCGAATTTGCAGAAGAAGATCCAAAAAGCACGCATTCTTGAAGCATCGCACTTGAACTGAATAGAAGTTGGTCCAATAGTTTCGAACAAAGGAGTGGAGATGAACTCAAATTCGTCGGGTCAGGAGGATTTCGTGCAACACAATGTTGTTGACCAACAGCATCAAGGCATTGTGGCTTACACTTTTCAGCACCCCTCAGGGTGGCAAGCCGAAAGCAGAGTCGTCTGGAATTACCAATACCACTTCGTTCCGCTTATGACCTTCGGGCGCGCAGTCAATCCGAATGGGCTTGAGATGTTCGAATTTTTACCTTCCGAACAATTTACTTGGACTGAACCCAACTACGGCTACTATCAGCCCGGACAAAACCAGGAAGGCATAGTTCACATGCCCCCGATGTCGGGGATTGACGCGCTCGTGCGCTTGATAATTCCGAAATATCGTGGCAATTGTCAGGGACTCAGAATCGTCGGAGCTAATCCGGTGCCGAACCTCGTTCAAATGATCAACGCGACCGAGATCAAACAAATCAATTTGTATCAGGGCGCGATGGCGAGAATTGAACATATGGAGCAAGGCCGCGCAATCGAAGAAGAGTTTTACGCTTGTCACTTCCAACTTCCGCCGTTGCACGGCGCCGGCGTAGTGATTAACAGTTGGGGCTTGACCCGGTTGTTCCGTTTCCGGGCCGAGCGCGGCCACCTCGATGCGGGCAAAAAGACGTTTTGGCAAATTGCTGCTTCCGTTCGCTTCAACCCGCAGTGGCAGCAGCTTTGCACTCAAATCATGGAGCAGCTTGCTGGGCAAGCGCGGCAAAACACGCAAGCAGGCTGGGACGCTATCAATGCAGGCTGGGATCGATTACGTACCGCTGGGGAGCAAAGCCGCCAATTTATGGCCAACAATCAAGCATATGTTGACCGTCAGGAACAACGGCTGCAAACGGATTGGCATTTGCAGCCACTCACTACGCCGGCACACTCGGCAGACGATGCCTCGGCTAGTCAAGCGGGAGAATATACTTCTCATGAAGCTTTTATTGATACGATGCGTGAAGAAGAATCAATCTACAACCCGAATGCTCCTCATAATGAAAAGGTGAGCGGTCATCACGATTACATATGGACCGACCAGCTTGGTAACGTCCAAGCAACAAACGACCCGAACTACGATCCAAACAGCAATTCAAATCAGAACTGGACGGTGGCGAGAAAGAAACGAATCGGCGACTAAATGGCGGTGGAACAGAGGGTCGAAGTGGTGTAAAGACTGCCTTTTAATAGTTCTACCACGCACTCCATGTCACAACGGCAACTCGCCAGTCGTCACCTTCCTTTCGCAATACCCACAGATGAGCTCCTGTTGATTCATGCAGCCCTGAATGACCTTCAGTCAAATAGTGAGTGCGGTAATTGCTGATCAGATAAGCCAGTGAACCGTTACCGTGGATACAAAGATCATAAATGTCAATCGACTCAACGTTCGTTGGATGAGTGGCTAAATGCTTTGCAATTTCTTCCTTCCCTACAAGCGGCGGATCATTCGGACCCAGCCATTGAATGTCCCGCGTGCAGAGATCGATTACTTCGGATCCATTTCCCTCTAATTCCTTCGCGACCCAAAGATCGTGAACCTCCTTGATTTTGTTTAGATCTTGTTGAGAGATTTCAGTCATACTGCTTAGCATAGCGGAGCCTGATAGAGATTCAACGATTTTGCGCGGGCGACGTTCGTCCCCAATCATCCATTCGGCGATCCGGAGCCGCGCGAACGGCGGTGAGGATTCGCTCGAGACCGCCTTTGTCGTAGAGCGTGCCTCGAAGAATAACGGCTGCGATTCGTTTGGTATTGCGAATGTCATCTAGTGGGTTGGCATCCAGGAGAACCAGGTCTGCCATCTTGCCTTGTTCAACTGATCCGGTCTGATCGGAAATGCCCAAAAACTTCGCGGAGCGACGCGTAGTGCGCTCGATCACTTCGGCAGGCGTCATGCCGAGTTCCCTGACGAACAAAGCCATTTCGTCGTGAAGCGAATAACCCGGATAAATATTTAGCACAGCCGCATCCGAGCCAATCAGCAGCTCCACACCTGCCTCATGCATCTCCCGGAAATCGCGTCGGGCCGTTTCTTCCCAATACCTGGTCAAAGTCTGTCGACGCTGGTCAGTGGCCTCAAGCACCTGTTCGCGCCAATCGAGCACGAGATACTTCGAAAGATATTGTCGACGCGGATCGAGTCGGGCGTTCTCATCTGCAACGATCGCGCGCAGCCGGTCTGTCGATGGAAAGGTCGCTTCAAAAAGTGTGACAAGTGTAGGAACGACTGAGACTCCTTGCTGAGCAAACTTCCGCCAAATAGCCAGCCGTTCCTCCCGAGTTTTACCATCAAATGATGGATAGAAGGCATGCTCCACCCCGTCCTGCCCGCCGGCAAGCACGACCTCAGGCGGGATGCCTGTAACATGGCCCACGAGCTTAAGGCCGTGGGCGTCGGCTGCCTTGTTAAGTGACAGGTAAGTATCGCGATCCTGAACAGTGCGGATCTTCAGGAAGTCGATCTCGCGAGCCGCCAGCTCCGCAACAATGCGGCGAGCCTCTTCGGGTGATCCCACTCCGATACGTGTCCGCTCGAACGGTTCGACCCTCTCCCCCGGTGGGTCTTTCCTCATGCGCTCTATATTGCGGGTAGATTCGAGATACGGACCGGCCAAAAGGATACGTGGTCCGAGCCGAACACCTGCGCGAACTTCTCTACGCCAGCGTAACAACTCTTCATGATCTCCTCCCATATCGCGGACCGTCGTTACTCCGTTCGCAACATACAGTCCGAGCCCCGACGCACGTGTTTTCGACAAGTGCGCGTGCATTTCAATAAAGCCAGGTAGAAGGAACTTACCTGCGCCGTTGATAACACGCGCGCCCGCTGGAATCGCAGTCGTCGCTGCAGGTCCAACAGCAACTATGTATTCGCCGCGAACCACGACGGTCGCGTTGGCAATCGGCTGCGCTCCAGTGGCCGGAACGACAGTCACGTTTCGAATGGCAAACAAGCGGGGTGTTTGGTCCTTAGTCAACTGCTTCTTACTGGGTCCGCTAATTGTTTGAGCGCCCGGTGTCCACGACGTTCCTATGGCAACTGCAAAGACCATCGTAGCCAGCAGTAACATCTCTTTCGAGGTATTAATCATTGGGTTCTATCTTATGAAATTTTCGGATCCCGAGTGAACCCAAACGTTGCCGAATGCGTCTAAGCGCACACATCGATCCTTGATGTGGTCTTGATCGTCTCCCTCATCCCGGTTGCTTTAGCTGTCATATCCGAACAAAGGAGCATTGCCGCAATGACTCTCCCGAAGAAGTGTGTCTCGTTGCTGCTGATCTATTGTTTTGTAGTCGCAGTCGCGCCACATCGCAGCCTAAGTGTCTACGCAGGAAACCCACGTGTGGTAACTGATGAGGGTGAGGGACTGCGCTTTCGTTTGAGTGAAGGTACAGAGCAACCGGAGGTTCGTCCGGCAACTAATCTGGCACCGGCGACTTCGTTATCGAATGCCGAGGCAGAAGCAGTTCTCAAACGTCTGCCGCCGATCAAGAGTGAGACCAGCGACGAAACAGACTTCGCATTGCGCGCGCAGTCATTGCCGCCACCTCGCACCGGCGTCACTGTCATGCAGCCATTTCCCGCAGCAAACGAAACGGCTCCTCCTGATTCAACATCAGCCGGAACACTCGAGGTGATTCGCTACTCGCCCGAAGGTGACGTACCAATCACGCCGAACCTCAGCGTCACCTTTTCGCAACCGATGGTCGCGATCACTTCGCAGGAAGAAGCCGCTAAATATGTTCCGGTAAAGCTCACACCGGAGCCACACGGAAAATGGCGTTGGATCGGAACAAAGACGCTGCTGTTCGAACCTGACGTGCGCTTTCCAATGGCCACTCAGTACTCGGTATCCGTTCCGGCGGGAACCAAATCAGCAACTGGTGGAACGCTCAGCAACGCGAAGTCCTGGACGTTCGTAACACCCGCTCCCGTAGTGAAGACAACCTATCCCGAACAAACCACGCCGCGACCTCTGGATACCCTGATGTTTGTCGAGTTGGACCAGCGAATCGATCCGGCGGCAGTGTTGAAAACAATCAAAGTATCGGCAGGAGAAGGTTCACTACCTTTACGACTCGCAACCGACGCAGAGATTGAAGCCGATCCGAAAGTGAAAGAGTTTGTTAAGAACGCCGAGAAAAATCGTTGGCTCGCGTTTCGCGCTGTTGATGCCTTGCCGGGCAACTCCTACTTAGCAGTGACAATCGGGCCAGAGACACCCTCATTGGAAGGACCACGCACAACCAGCGCGAAGCAGGAGTTTTACTTTTACACGTACGGTCCATTGCGCATTACGAAATCTGAATGCGGCGGCTGCAGACCGCACGATTGGTGGCGAATTGAATTCAACAATCCACTCGATGCGACTGCCTTCCAGGAATCGCAGGTAGTCATTCAGCCTGCCATGGAGGGAGTGAAGCCCTTTATCACCGGGAACGCCCTGCAATTTTATGGAATTAAGAAGCCAGACACAGCTTTCAAAGTCACACTGGATAAATCTCTCAGAGACGTCTTTGGTCAGACTCTCGGCAAAGACGTAACCGTGGAATTCAAAGTTGGATCTGCTAATCCATTCATCTCGCTGTCAGGCGGCGGCTTTGTCGTGCTCGACCCGGATGGGCCACGCCGGCTTTCGCTTTACACAGTGAACTATCAAACGGTGAAGGTAAACCTCTACGCCGTTGAGCCCAGCGACTGGAGCAGTTTTCAAGTCTATCGACAACTGCGCGGACCAACTGACATAACCGGTAAGAAAGCAACTCTTCCTGGACGTCTGATTTATTCGAAACAGGTCGAGCTAAAGAACTCGCCAAACGAAATGATCGGGACTGAGATCGATGTGACGCCGGCATTCAAGAACGGTTTCGGTCAGGCGGTCGTCGCAGTCGAGTCAATTACACCAGCCAGCGATCGCTTTCACAACCCGCTTTTGTGCTGGGTGCAATCTACACAAATCGGGCTCGATGCTTTTGTTGATAGCAAGCAATTGATCGGTTGGGCCAATTCGATCGTTGATGGAGCACCGTTGAGCGACGTGAGGATGGAAATCCTCCCAGCGAAGGTTTCCGCCACGACCGGCACGGACGGCATGGCTCATCTTCCGTTGAAACCATCGTCAGGTCTTGACATGAACGTTCTGGTTGCGCGTCGTGGTGACGATGTGGCGATACTGCCGGAAAACCCAAACACCTGGTGGCGTGAGCGTGGAACATGGCACCAGAAGCCACAAACAGACGAATTGGTTTGGTATGTCTTTGACGATCGCAAACTCTACCGGCCCGGTGAAGAGGTGCACATCAAAGGCTGGATTCGACGCATGGGTACTGGCAGTGACGGCGATGTTGGTCCATTGAATGGCGCGATCAAAACGGTGAACTATGTGATCGAGGACCGGCTTGAGAACGAAGTTCTGAAAGGCGTGCTAACTCCCAATGTCTTCGGCGGATTCGACACAAAATTCAAGCTTCCAGCGAATATGAACCTGGGAAACGCGACGGTGAAGTTCGCAACCTCGAGCACGCAGAAAGCCTTCGACGACTCGGATTTCAGCCATTATTTTCAAGTGCAGGAATTCCGCCGGCCTGAATTTGAAGTGATCGCAAAAAATGAGACTGAGGGCCCGTTGTTTGTCGGTGACCACGCTGACGTTTCCGTAATGGCGAAGTACTTTGCTGGTGGTGGTTTGACAAATACGGAAGTCAAATGGAGCGTCAGTTCAACTCCGACCACTTTCACTCCACCAAATCGAGGAGACTACGCGTTTGGAACATGGACTCCGTGGTGGACGGACGAAAGTACTAGCGGCGACACAAACTCTCAGGACCTCACTGGCCGCACCGACACGAACGGTAAGCATCGCCTGCGCATCGACTTCGATTCAGTGAAGCCGCCTCGGCCTTCATCGCTCAGTGCAGAGGCCAGCGTTCAGGACGTGAACCGGCAAACCTGGACCTCGAGTGCGACGTTACTCGTCCACCCGGCGAATCTGTACGTTGGCCTGAAGAGCGACAAGATGTTTGTCCAGCAGGGCGAGCCACTCGTTGTGCAGTCAATTGTGACTGATCTTGACGGGAAAGCGATCGCGAATCGGGAAGTGAAGATGCATGCCGTCTTGTTGGATTGGAAGCAAGTTGGAGGTGAGTGGAAAGAGGTTGAGTCGAATCCACAGGATTGTGTTGTTCAGTCAACTAGCGATGCCGTGAGGTGCACGTTCACGTCGAAAGTGGGCGGCAGGTATCGCGTCGTGGCAACAATTCATGACGACCACGATCGCGCGAACGAAAGCGAACTGACTTTGTGGGTTGCTGGTGGCAAGCGACCTCCAAATCGTGGTGTTGAGCAGGAGAAAGTAGAGTTGATTCCGGATCGCCAGGAATACAAGCCCGGCGATACAGCGCAAATCTTAGTGCAGCCCCCTTTCTATCCCGCCGAGGCCGCGATGACATTGCGACGTTCCGGAATCGTTAAGGTCGTGCGCTTTCGAATCGATGGTCCAACTTACACGTTGCGTCTGCCGATTGAAGACGCCTGGACGCCGAATGTTCACGTGCAGATTGATCTGGTTGGCGCTGAAGCTCGCAACGCTTACGGAGTTCCAGATGGCGCCGCAGTGGAAAGACGCCGGCCCGCGTTCGCCAGTGGTGAGATCAACCTATCGATTCCGCCTCTGTCACGAAAGTTGAATGTCATCGCGGCGCCGCGCGAGAAGACTCTTGAACCAGCTGCTAACACAATCATCGACGTTGAGGTCAAAGACGCCTTGGGTAAGCGGGTTGGCAACAGCGAAGTGGCAGTCGTTGTCGTGGATGAGTCGGTGTTGGCGCTGACTGATTATGATCTCAGCGACCCGCTGTCGGTTTTCTATGGTGAGCGAGCGGCAAACGCCAACGACTATCACTCACGAGCACATCTTCAACTTTCGGACGTTGGCACTGGCTTTGGTTTCGGTTCTGGTCGGGGAGGTGGGGGTGGCGGAATGATGGAGACGGTTGAAGTGTCAGCGGCGGCCAGTACCTTAACACTCAAATCAGCCGATGGATTCTTCACCGTGATTGATGGGGTAGATAACTCCGACGCAGGAAAAATTGCTTTGCGCGAGAATTTCAACGCACTCGCCGTTTTTGCGCCATCAGTGCGAACTGACGTAAATGGTCGAGCGCGGGTGCAAGTCAAGCTGCCTGACAATCTGACGCGTTATCGAGTGATGGCGGTGGCAGTTGCGGGTGGAAAACAATTTGGTGCCGGCGAATCGGCGATTACGGCGCGGCTGCCTTTGATGGCACGGCCATCGGCGCCGCGCTTTTTGAACTTTGGGGATCGATTCGAGTTACCGATTGTCTTGCAGAACCAAACCAATGCGCCGATGGTGGTTGATGTTGCTGTGCGGGCGACGAATGCCGCTTTGGTTCAAACAAGTGCTGCTGAACGCGGTCAATTGAACGTCGCTGGTCGCCGTGTGACTGTGCCTGCCAACGACCGTGTTGAGGTGCGCATACCCGCAGCAGCAGTCAAAGCCGGCACTGCGCGGTTCCAGATCGGCGCGGTGTCGGGACGTTGGTCCGATGCCGCTGAGGTTCAGTTACCCGTGTGGACTCCGGCGACTACGGAAGCGTTCGCAACGTACGGCGAAATCGACAAGGGCTCGATCAATCAGCCAGTGAAAGCGCCGGCGGATATCTTTCCGCAGGTTGGCGGGTTGTCGATTGAAACGTCGTCAACACAGTTGCAAGCATTGACGGACGCCGTCATTTATCTCACCAGTTACCCTTACGAATGTTCTGAGCAATTGGCTTCTCGCATTATCACGATCGCGGCGCTACGCGATGTACTCACGGCTTTCAAAACAAAAGATCTGCCAACGCCGCAAGCAATGGAAGCGGCTGTGATACGCGATCTGAAACGCTTGCAGGGAATGCAAAACGGAGACGGTGGTTTTGGTTTCTGGCAAAGCGGCAACCTATCATGGCCCTATCTGAGCATTCACGTGGCGCACGCGTTTGCGCGGGCGAAGCAGGAAAAGTTCGACGTGCCGAAAGCGACGTTTAATAAATCACTGCAGCACTTGCGCCAGATCGAATCACACATTCCTTCTCACTACAGTGTGGAAGCAAGACGGGCAATCGTTGCTTACGCGCTCTACGTGCGCGCGCAGATGGGCGATCGCGACGTCGCTCGTGCCCGAAATCTGATCGCGGAAGCAGGGTTGGAAAAGCTCTCGATGGAGTCGATCGGTTGGTTACTGTCAGTGCTTTCAAACGACGCGGAATCCACAAACGAAGTGGCTGCGATCCGTCGTTTTCTAAACAATCGTGTCACGGAAACAGCAGGTACGGCCCACTTTGTCTGTTCGTACAGCGACAGCGACTATCTCCTGTTGAATTCAAACCGGCGGGCGGATGGCGTGATTTTGGAAGCACTCGTCGTGGACCAACCGGCCAACGATCTGATTCCTAAGATTGTGCGCGGATTGCTCGCGCATCGTACGCGCGGACGTTGGGAGAACACGCAGGAAAACGTCTTCATTCTCCTCGCGCTCAATCGCTATTTCAAGACTTTTGAGAAAGTAACTCCCGACTTTGTCGCACGTGCGTGGCTGGGTGAGCGCTTCGCAGGACAACAGTCATTTCGCGGCCGCTCAACCGGTCGTCAACAAGTGAACGTGCCAATGAGTTATCTCGCTCAGCAAGCCACGCCAAACCTTGTACTCAGTAAAGAAGGAACAGGACGGCTTTACTATCGCGTCAGCCTGAATTACGCGCCCAACGACCTCGACTTGAAGCCTGTTGATTACGGCTTCACGGTCGAACGCACTTACGAAGGAGTTGACGATCCAAAAGATGTTTCTCGCGATGCGGATGATACGTGGCACATCAAGGCCGGCGCGCGCGTGCGAGTGCGGCTGACAATGGTCGCTCCGGCGCGGCGGTATCACGTCGCCTTAGTAGATCCTTTGCCCGCCGGCTTCGAAACGCTCAATCCCACGCTGGCAACAACGGCCAGCATTCCGCGCGATACTAAACAAACAGGTGTAGCTGAGTACGGCAGCCGTTCATTCGGTTACGGTTGGTGGTGGTGGAGACCAGAATGGTTCGAACACCAGAACCTGCGCGATGAACGAACCGAAGCCTTTGCCTCGCTGCTGTGGGAAGGCGTCTACAAGTACTCCTACGTAGCGCGCGCAACAACCCCCGGCGATTTCATCGTGCCACCAGCCAAGGCTGAGGAGATGTACCATCCGGAAACTTTCGGCCGCGGTCGCAGCGATCGTGTCCGCATCGAGTAGGCGCTAACAAGTCAGGTGGCTTTGCCTCAAAAGTCGGAATGAGTCCGCGCAGCGCCAACGGTGCGGAATATGATAGCCAGGGGCAAGCGCCGAGCAACGCGAGGCGCGTCGCCCCTGGATCCACGCGTAAACGACCTTGAAGCTCTGAAAGAGCGTAATAATCGCGATGATATTTCGCACTTTCAGTGCTCTCTTCAATTGATTCCCGGTAACCAGGGGCGACGCGCTTCGCGCTTGCCCCTGGCTATCATATTTCGCGCCGTTGGCGTTGTGCCGCAAGGCGCGCTGGCCGCTGCGCAAGGTATCGAGTCGAAAGCGCTCAGGTCGCAAGCATACATTGCTGCCTGCCGCAACATCCTCTGAGCTACTTAGCGCCTGCAAGCGAAGGTTCGAGTGTTGTCCCTTCGCTATTCTTAGTCAACAACTATGCTGCTCTGGCCCAAAACTTAAATTTCTTTTCTGAATCAACCATTTCTATTATTCTTACAGCGCTCCAACATCTCAGCAGTCGAAACAAATTAAATGGATCTTTCATCGCGCTCAGGTAGAGCTGCACTTGTCGTGGCCCACCCAAGCCACGAATTGCGCATACATGGATGGTTGGAACAAACTCGCCCCTACGTATGTATCTTGACAGACGGCGCCGGCCGCTCGGGTGAACCGCGCCTATCGAGGACAAGCGAAGTTCTTGATCGTGTCGGCGCAACACAAGGTACGATCTATGGTCGACTCAGCGATCTTGAAGTTTACGCTGCAATACTAAACGGCGACTCCGAACTATTCGCGGGACTCGTGGAAGAGTTGTGCGAAGCGTTTGTCGCAGAAGAGATTGAGTATGTCGTTGGCGATGCTGCTGAGGGTTATAGTGTGGCCCACGATATCTGCCGCACGATGATCGGCGCTGCCGTCGAACTCGCAGAATTCAGATATGGCCACACGATTGCGAACTTCGACTTTCTCGTTGTCGGACGGCCCGATGAATCTCAGAGTGAAGAAGCCATCACCATTCACCTCGACAACGACGCATTCACAAGAAAGATCAACGCCGCCCTTGCTTACTCTCCGAAGCTTGCTAAAGACGTCGAGGCCGCGCTCGGCGGCGCGCCCTTTCAGGGCATCCGCCGGTTTTCCGAGCCGCAGCTTGCAGGTGAGGTCGATGTCGTGGTGAGCACGTCTCTGCTTGAAGCACTGGGACCAAACCCGAAACTCAACACCGTATTCGGAGACATAGTCGAGGGTGTGCCGTTGGATGCATTTCGTGTCGAGTGTCTTCGGCCAGTTAGCAACGACTCCGGGAATTGGACCACGAGCGAGCCTCTGTTTTATGAACTCTACGGCGAGAAGCTGGTTGCCGCTGGTCGTTATGAACAGGTAATTCGCTACCGCGAGCACATGCTTCCACTTGCCCGTACGATCCGGTCAAAAACCGAAAGAGAAGAATTTTGCGCGCGTTACGCGTCCTAATCACGAACCACTTCCTGCGCGGACGAACCGGTTCAGAGCTTTACGTCTGTGAGCTAGCCACGAGCCTTCTTCGTCGTGGATACACGCCAATTGTCTACAGCCCGCAGCTTGGACCAACAGCACACGAACTTCGAGAAGCGACTGTGCCCGTGGTCGATGACCTCGACGCGATTTCGTCGCCGCCCGATCTAATTCACGGCCAGCATCACGTCGAGACGATGGCGGCACTGCTTCGCTTTCCAAACACGCCTGCTGTTTTCTTCTGTCACGGTTGGTTGCCCTGGGAGGAGACGCCGCCAAAGCATCCGCGTATTCTCCATTACGTTGCCGTTGACGATACGTGTCGCGATCGGCTTCTGTGGGAACATGCCGCGCCTGAGCAGCGTGTCTCAGTAATACTCAACTCAGTTGAAACCGAACAGTTTCTGCCGCGCGCGCCGCTTCCGGCCAAGCCGTCTCGAGCACTCGTCTTCAGTAATGGTGCGAGCGAGTCGACTCATATCGGCGCCGTGCGCGAGGCGTGCCTGCGAACTCAGCTAACACTCGATGTGGTTGGAGCTGATTCAGGCAACGTCTGCATGCGACCTCAGGATGTTTTGGGCCAGTACGACATCGTCTTTGCAAAAGCGCGCTGCGCGCTTGAAGCGCTGGCAGTCGGGTCGGCTGTAGTCCTTTGCGATACCGTCGGTGTCGGTCCGATGGTTACGACGGGGGAGATGGACCGTTTGAGGCGTTTGAACTTTGGCGTTCGTGCGTTGCGAGGAAGCGTAGATCCGGATGTGTTGGAAAGAGAAATCGCGCGGTACGATCCGCATGATGCCGCGGAAGTATCACGACGTATACGCGAAGGCGCCGGACGGGAGAAGTCCATCGATCAGATCGTCGCTTTGTATCACGAGGTAGTCGGCGAGTTTGAAACGAGTAAGCGGGATCTTGATGCTGAAGCTTGCGCTGAGGCGACGTATTTACAACAACTGGCGCTGCATCTCGAAGGACAACGCAATACCCTCTTGAACTCGCAGACATTTCGATTGCGCAAACGACTCCTCAACTTGCCGATTGCCGGCTCGCTATTGCGTTCGCTCGTCCGCAAGCTCTAGCTCGGCATTGCTTCAAAAGCCGGAGCGCCAAAGGCGCGGAATATGATAGCCAGGGGCTAGCGCTGAGCAGAGCGAAGCGCGTCGCCCCTGGTTAGAAGGAATCATTTGATGAGAGCACTGAAAGTGCGAAATATCAACGCTATCTATTTCGCTCTTTCAGAGCTCCACGCTCATTAGGCTTTTACCCAGGGGCGACGCGCCTCGCTCTGCTCAGCGCTTGCCCCTGGCTATTATATTTCGCGCCTTTGGCGCTGCGCACAGTGAATGCCGACTTGAGGCAAAGCGTTCCAGCTCATAAATCTGCAAGTCTCCAAAGCCCAAGCACCTTGCCGAAGAACTCCGCTTGCTCTTCCGGAAATTTCTCGTCTATTTGCCTGAGTGGTGGTGGAAAGTTGAACGGCGGCAACAGGAGGTTGATGTGGCGGAAGTCTCCGGTACGAATGTTCTCGTTCTGCCGCCACTCGTTATAAGTGTTTGTCAGAAGATAAGTGGAGCGGCTGCGTTTGAAGTTCCTGATTGCCGCTGCGATGTGCCGGTATGAAAAGTGAATGAAGCAATCGCGACAGAGAATCACATCGGCGCGTGGAAGTTCGTCTCGAGTTAAGTCGAGTAAAGCGAACTGCGTCCGACCGTTGCCATAGAGGCTTTCGTTCCGTGCGATTAGATCCGGAATGATATCGACGCCAATGTATCGCTCGACGCCAAGCGGCGTATCTTTCATCCAGTTGAAGTCGCCGCACGGCGCGTCGAGTATTGATCGCGCTCCGATCTCCTGAAGCAGAAGCGGCAGCTCGTTTCGGAGTTTCGCTGTCCGCTCAAGGTTCGAACCCGGTCCGGACCTCGATTCCGGGTCTCCCCAACGATTCTCGGTGTAGAACGGTGCGAACGTCGACTGCATGTGCTTGCGCGGAGTCAGCACGCTCTGCACGAAGGTTTTGAGTTTGCCCGCCATTTCTGCTCGCGAAAGTGTATACTTACCAGCCACATCCTTAGAAACGGGAAACAAAATAGCCCGGTTCGTCATTATCCTCGAAGGCCGTACGCGCAGCTCTATTGAGATTTAACGTCCGCTGAACGCTTCCCACCGGAGGTTTGCATGTGTCCCACGCCTTTTCAAAACGACCTCTTCATCAGTTATGCACAGATTGATAACGAATTCTTTACCCAAAAAACGAAGGGCTGGATCGATCTGCTGCACGAGCGACTCGAAATCCGGCTCGCGCAACTCCTTGGAACGCGACCGAAAATTTTTCGGGATCCACAGCTGAGAGGCCCAGAGGATTTCAGACAAAGACTTGTTATTGAGCTTTCTCGTACTGCGATTTTTATATCGGTCGTTAGCCCTCGCTACATCAGTTCCGATTCATGTCGCGACGAATTCGAATATTTCTTTGATGAGACAAAGCGTCGAGAGCTTGGTGAGAAGCGGTGTGTCTTCAAAATAGTGAAAACGTATGTACCGCTGAAAGACCATCCGGCTGGTTTTCAGGATTTGCTGGGGTACGAGTTTTATGAACGCAACGAAGTATCAGGAAGAGTGTACGAGTTTGACGCCGAAATTAGTGTGCAAGGAGAAAAAGACAAACGCTATTGGAACAAGTTTGAAGACCTGGCCTGGGACATACACGAACTGATCAAGTTTCTCGAAACGCCAGAAACAACAGGCGGCGCCAAACCTTCAGGAGCAACGATCTATCTCGCCGAAACTACTTCCGACCTTGCCGAACAGCGCGATAAAGTAAAACGAGAACTGACTCAATACGGTCACACCGTTCTTCCCAACAAAGCACTTCCTTTAGAAGCTTCGGCTTTTCAAACTGCCGTACGAGACTACCTTCAGAGTAGTCAACTTTCAGTTCATCTCATTGGCGAGCACTACGGACTTATTCCTGAGAAGGAGACGGAGCGATCGATAGTTTGCTTGCAGCAGGAGCTCGCGGTGGAACGTGGGGACGATGCCCACTTCTCTCGTCTCATCTGGATGCCGCCCGGTCTCGAACCAAAAGACGCTCGCCAAAAGAAGTTTGTAGGTGATTTGCAGACCAGCTTTTCTTCGCACAATGGCTCGGAGTTGCTCCAGGTAAAACTGGAAGATCTGAAGACGATCATTCAGTCGAAGTTAGCCCCGAAACCAAAGCCCACGGTTGAGCCACCATCCGGCACTGTTCGAATCTATCTGATTTGCGATCCCACTGACGTCGAGTCCGCGGATCCGCTACGCAACTATCTCCTCGATCAAGGATACGAAACTACCTTCCCGTTGACGGATGGTAGTGATGCAGAAGTCTTTGAGGATCACAAAGAAAACCTGTTGCTTTGCGATGCGGTTTTGATCTTCCAGGGGCAAGCCAGTGAAGCCTGGTTGCGAATGAAGTTGCGGGAGTTGCGCAAACTACCCGGCTACGGTCGCACGGCGCCACTACTTGACACCGCAGTCTACATCGGCGGGCCGGCTTCTCCGGCAAAGGATCGTTTCAGGATTCTCGAAGCGCGCACAATAAAGAATTACGGAGACTTCGATCCCGCATCACTCGAGCCATTCATTGCGGCGATCACGAAGGCGAAAGGAGGCTCGCAATGACACCCGAAACCACGCAGACTTTCGCAGGACAAGGAACTCCGACAAATCCATTTCCCGGTTTACGCCCGTTTGATTTTGAAGAAAGTCATTTGTTCTTTGGTCGTGACGGTCAAAGCGAACAACTGATCACCAAATTAGGCGCGACACATTTTCTGGCGGCAGTAGGCACATCGGGCAGCGGCAAGTCGTCGCTAGTCCGCGCTGGGTTGATGCCCGCTTTGTTGGGTGGATTCATGACGAGTGCCGGATCCAACTGGCGCATCGCTGTCATGCGCCCGGGCTCCGATCCAATTGGCAATCTGGCGCGAGCATTAAATTCTCCGGATGTTTTTGGCTCAGAAATTCCGGAGAATGCGGAGCTCCAAATCGCGCTTACTGAAGCTTCGTTGTTACGTGGGAGTCTGGGACTGGTCGACGCGGTGCGCCAGGCCATGATCGCCGGCAACGAAAACCTGCTGGTGTTAGTGGATCAGTTTGAAGAGATCTTCAGGTTTGCACGCGTCGCCGAAACACAGGAATACCGCGATGAAGCGGCGGCGTTCGTCAAACTTCTTCTCGAAGCGGCCAAACAGCGCGAGATTCCAATCTACGTCGCTCTCACGATGCGTTCGGATTATCTCGGCGACTGCTCGCAGTTTTGGGGACTGCCCGAAGCGATCAATGAAAGCCAGTATTTGATTCCGCGTCTCACTCGCGATCAACTCAAGGAAGCGATCACCGGTCCAATCTCCGTTGCGCATGGAAATATCACGCCGAGGTTAGTTGCTCGGCTGCTGAATGATGTTGGCGATAATCAGGATCAACTGCCGGTGCTCCAACACCTCTTGATGCGGATGTGGGACGAGTGGAAAGAAAAGGCTTTGACACTGGAAGTGATCGAAGATGGCAAGACGATTACAGTTCCACACCGCAAAGTGCACGCCGTCGATGCGATCGATCTCTGTTGTTACGAAGCCGTCGGAGGAATGGCTAACGCTTTGTCGCGACACGCCGATGAAGCACTCGAAGAGCTGGCTGGGGGTCGCAGTCAGGTAGTTGCAGAAAAACTCTTCAAAGCCCTGACGGAAAAAGGATCAGACAACCGCGAAATCAGAAGGCCGGTAACGTTGGGAGTGCTCTGCGCGCTTGCCGAGGCGGATCAGTCAGAGGTGATTGGTGTTATTGAAACATTTCGTCGGCCGGGCAGGTCGTTCTTGATGACTCCTGTTGGATCACTTGGTCCAGAGTCGCTGATTGATATTTCCCATGAGAGTTTGATTCGTGCCTGGAGCCGGTTGAAGGAATGGGTCGAAGAAGAATCTCGTTCCGCCAGGATCTACAAGCGTTTGGCAGAGACCGCGGTGCTGGAGGCTGAGAAGAAGGCTAGTCTATGGCGCGATCCGGATTTGCAGATCGCATTGACTTGGCGCCAGGACGCCAAACCGAATCAGGCATGGGCGCAGCGTTATCATCCGGAGTTTGATCGCGCGATGGATTTTTTGGACCGAAGTGTCGAAGAGCGTGATACAGCAATTCGGGACAAAGAGTTACAGCGCAAAAAAGCCATAAAGCGAACTCGTCTGACCGCGATATTCTTCGGATTTCTGTTTCTGGTTTCTTTGGTGGCGTTGTTTATTGCGAATCAACAACGCGTAAAGGCTGACGGTCTTTACGATGAGGTGAAAGGTCTTTACGAGGAGGTGAAGCGAAACTCAGAAGCAGCACAAATAGCTGCAGAGGAAAAGGGAAGGGCACAGGCATCTGCCATGGAGGCAAAACAGCAGGCAGCAGCCACAAGAGAATTTTTAAGGCAGTCGGACGAACTGAAGGTTAAAGCTGAACATGAGAGAAAGAAGGCACAGGAACAGCAAAGTGAAGCAGAGCGACAAAAGCAAATCGCAATAGCACAAACAAATAAAGTCATCGAGTTGCAGCGAAGAGAGCAGCAGAAGGCGCAGCAAGATATTAGAGACGCGGAGGAAATCAATTTGCTGACTCGTCAGATCCGAGACGATTTCCGTGATAAGAAGGTTGATGATGTGATAGATAAGGCTAACAAACTTATCGCACTCTACCAAAAGAAAACGGATCCTCGCGGCGAGTTTGAGAGTCAGACAGTACTTGCTAATGCTTACACGGAGTCGGGAAGCAACACTAAAGCTCGAGACGCTGCGCAGGAAGCCCTAAAAATTCAGGAAAGCAATCAGATTTACAACAGGCCCCAGGAACGTGAAAACCTGGTGGTTTTGGTAAATGCCTATCTAAAACAAGCTGGTGGATACGTGGCCCAAAGTGCGTCTGAAAACCAGAGTGATTTGCAGGAAGCGGCAAAGAAAGCGTACCGAGCGCTGGAAATTCAAATTGAGGCGTTTGGACATAGTAGCCCGTCGATAATTCCGGACCTCCTAACGCTGGCAACTATTAACGAGAGACTTGACAAAGTGGATGTTGCTCGCGACTACCGTGCGACGATAGTGAAGGTTCGCGAGGACACAGTCCGTGCTGATAACGTCGAACTCGCGGCTGCCAGTATCGAACTGGGTAAGTTCGATCAAAAACGGGGTCGTTACGGGGATGCCGCCGATTCGTTTAACAAGGCGCTCTCGATTTATGAACAGTTTGCTGCAATCAACCCGCCTGCTGCAATCGACCCGCCTTCTTCAAACGACCCGCTTGCTTCAAATGACCCGCGAATTGACCCGCGAATTATCCCCGCGCTGAATAGTCTTGCAGAAGTATATCGGCTTGGAAAAAGAGATGCGGAAGCTGACCAGGTTGTGCAGCGCATCCAGAAACTACAGGGTACGGACGCGATTCTTCGAAAGGGCGCGTCAGGCCCTCAAGTCAGGACGTTACAACAAAGACTTCAGAAGTTGGGTCTTTTTGAGGGGACCGTCGATGACTATTTCGGCCCAAGCACTGAAACTGCAGTGATCAAGTTTCAGACGAGCGTAGGTCTGCAGGCTGATGGCATCGTCGGTCCAGGTACCAAAGAGCTTCTGGACGGGACCAAAGCCATAACGTCTGGTCGTCCGTCGGTTACGGGTAAAGTTACCGTTGACATTGTTAAGGAGATGTTCCCCTCCGCTCCGATTGAGAACATCAAAACTAACCTGCCGGGCATTCTCCGCGCCCTTGAAGACGCCGGTCTGGCTGACAAAGACATGGTGCTGATGGCTTTGGTGACAATAAATTTCGAGACTGCGGGAACGTTCGCGCCAACCACGGAATTAAAATCGAGATTCAATACATCGCCTGACGGTTATCCGTTCGATTTGTACGACAACAGAAGGGACTTGGGAAATACAGGACGACCCGATGGTGAACGATTCAAGGGCCGAGGATATATTCAGATAACTGGTCACGCAAACTATAACAAGTATGGCAAGGCAATTGGTCTCGAAGGACAATTGTTAAGCTATCCGGAGCTCGCCAACGATCCATCTATTGCGGCAAGGATTTTCGTTCAAATTCTCAAGGGAGCTGGAGAAAAGATGAGAGATCTTTTGACCCAACGTGACTTCGGTATGGCTAACAGGCGTTTGGGTCTCCGGCTCGCAGGTGCTCAGCTGGACCAGTTTAAGACGGCATTTGAAAAAGGCGAGTCACTGATTCAATAAGTACTTCGGAACGTACTGTAGGGGCGGCCCTCCGTGGCCGCCCTCGGTTTAAAAACATGTTCGCCACACCCGAGAACTGTCGACTCTTGAATCCGTAATTAAACCGAGGGCGGCCACGGAGGGCCGCCCCTACAGTACGTTCGATAACGACCGTTTCCACCGCATTTAAAAAACTCACGATTGGTGGTAATAAAGGTGCTGATTCCTCAACTTACGTAATTGGCATCATTTCTCTAAAACCCGGAGAACTAGTATGAACCACCAAAAGATACTCTCACTCTTTCTTAGTTTTGCGGTTGTGCTTACTGCGCTTTGCACGAGCGCGCGGGGACAAAACCAATCAGCGGAAGACGCGCGCATTGCCAGGCTCGCGGGCGTGGCAAGGGTTTGGGGAACGGTTAAGTACTTTCATCCCTACCTGGCCTCGCGGGTGATTGATTGGGACAAGGCGCTAATCGACACGATTCCGAAAGTTAATGCAGCGAAAACGTCGCAGGAGTATCAGGCCGCATTGAATCAGATGCTCGCCGTGCTCAACGACAAGAGCACTCGCGCCGAGCTTGCTACCGACACTAAGTCGGCGCCTGCTCCAACCGCCTCAACAAAACCGGTGCGAATGGAAAACGGCGTCCTCATTATCGATGCAGTACAGATCGCGCACACGGTTACGGAAAATATGTCAGCACTCAACGGACTTGTCGCAGACATCAACAAATCGTTACCAAACGCCAAGAGTGTGATTATCGATGCCCGCGCGAACAGAAAAATGACGGAAATCGAGGCTTATCACTTCGATACCGTCATCCGTCAAACGCTTCCAACCATGCTCGACAACACCGTGGTGCTCGGCGCAACTCGCTATCGTATGCACAACGGCTACGCCACACAGACTGGCGGTGGTTACAATGGGTACTACTCAGCGATCGTCAACTCTGCCCCAAAGACGATTGCCGGGCGAAGCAAAACCAAAACACCTCCGCTTGCCTTTATCATCAACGCACAGTCACCCGCGTTTGCCGACGTTCTGAGCGGAATGCAGTCAGCAGGACGCGCTCTAATCGTTCAGGAAGGTGGAGCGCCGGCCGTCGAAACATTCACGATCTCGCTGCCTGACGGTGTCAAAGTGGAAATGCGCACTTCCGAACTCGTCAACCCTGACGGTTCCGTCGATCTTCAACCCGACGTGACTGTCGCCAAAGGAGCGACAGAAGAAGCGCTGAAAGCAATCCAGGAAAACAAAATCGCGCAACGACCGATTCGAAACACGGCTCCGCTAACAACGCAAACCACCGAGAAGGATGAGCCATATGCAGACATGGTTTTTCCGAACGTCGAATACCGCTTGCTGGCGTTATTTCGTTACTACAACGTAATCAACTATTTCTTCCCTTACAAACACTTCATCGGCGACTCATGGAACACTGTGCTCACGCGTTACATCCCGAAGTTTGAAACAAACAAAGACGCTTTGGATTATCAGTTGACTGTGCGCGAGCTGGTGACGGAAATGCGCGATACACACGGCGTAGTGCGAAACGCAAATGCGGCGGCGGAAAAGCTCGGCGGGTTTTTCCCGCCTGTTGTTTCAGGCTATCGAGAAGGTCAGTCAGTGATAATAAAGGTGTTGGACGATAAGTCGCCGGTCAAAGTCGGTGATGTAATCGTGAGCGTAGATGGTGAGCCGGTTGAGAAGAGGCGCGAGTTCCTGGCGCGCTACACGGCTGCGTCAACAGAGCAGTCGTTGATGAGGAATGTAAATGGTCGATTGCTATTTGGTGCGAAGGATAGTGTCCTGAAGTTAAAAGTGCGTAGCGCTTCGGGGGAAGTTCGTGATGTTGAGCTTGTTCGTTCGTTGTCCTATGCCGCCGATCCAAAACTCGTGAGCATCGTCTTTGAACGGGCTATGCCGGTTATTCAAGTGTTGCCGAGCGGGTTCGGCTATGTAGATCTCGACCGTTTGCAGGTTGGCGAGATTGACAAGATGTTCGAGACGATCAAAGGCACGCCGGCGGTAATTCTCGACATGCGTGGCTATCCAAACGGCACTGCATGGTCCATTGCCCCGCGTTTGACTGACAAGGGGAATGTCGTTGCGGCGTTGTTTTCACGTCCACTGCTCGAAGCCAGGAGTCTTGCAGACTTAGAATTGGCTGAGGCGCCAAATTACTCCTTTTCGCAAAGACTGCCGGATGGGCCAGGTGATATTTATCGTGGCAAGGTCGTTGTGCTGATAAACGAAGACGCCATCAGCCAGGCCGAACATAGTTGCATGATGTTTGAAGCGGCTACCGACGTGACGTTTATCGGAACGCCAACCGCAGGCGCTAATGGCGATATCACGTACATGGTCCTGCCGGGAAATTTGACCGTTAGTTTCAGCGGGCACGACGTGCGACATGCGGACGGGCGACAGTTGCAGCGAGTCGGAATTCAACCAACGATCAAAGTGTCGCCGACGATTCGCGGGTTAATTGACGGGCGCGACGAGATTCTCGAAGAAGCCGTCAGGTTCCTCCAGAAGAAGGGAAGCGAATAGTTTGGAGTGCGGGGCGCCCCTTGGAGTGCGGTGACTTGTCACCGCTTTGGTACTAATACTTAAGCGCCAACAAGTTGGCGCACTCCAAGGTGGCGCTCAATTCTACCCAAAATGCAGGAACCAGAAGAGACTTATTACGAGCCCTGCCAGGAACGAGTGCGAAAGGATGTTCCGCAACAGGATCGGGCGGCTCCCTCCGTCTCGGGCAAGCTCCCAGAACTCAATTCCTCGTTCGCTCAGATAGTTTTGTACCTTCCTACGATGCCAACGGTCTTTCCAAAACAACGTGGTCCAGGGCGGATCGATGGTTCGACTTGGCGCGCCAAGACGCACACGCACAATCTTTGGACGCAGTAGCTTTCGATTCTGTGCGGCAATGCGCGCGGTGAATCCCACTCCAAAAAGTAGAAAGATAAACGTGATCCAGCGACGCACTTTCTCGTTCCAGAACACCCATGCCTCGTTGAACAAGTTTTCAGCAGTTGATTTAATTCGCGCCCATCGCGAGGGCCGTGGGGCAGGCTTGGGTGGCGCTGCCCAGCCTGGTCCATCGTTGACGGTGCGAGTTGAAGGCTGCCAGCCATAGGTTCCTCGTGGTAGTTGATAAGTCGGATATGCAGCCTTAACGTCAGTATATGTCACCATCCGCGCGCCGGCATGAAGCCCTGCGTCGTAGATGTCGCGCCAGTATGGGTTGTAGCCTGACAGACGTTCGTGGCAGACGGCGGCGGTGTAAAAGGCGTCGCGTGCCGCACGCGTGTGTGGATACTGGTCGACGATCTCAAGATAGATCTTCAACGCACGAGCAAGCGTTTCGTGCTCCTGCATGTAGGCAAAGAGACGTTGCGACTCATTCGGCGCACGATACCTTCCTTCCAGCGCAAAATAGGAAAGATGCCAGTACCGGTTGCCGCTCCAGAGTACGGAGTTATAAAAAAGCAAACTGCTCGCTTCGTATTGGTAACTCGCAAGTTGATACAGCGCCTCGGCCGTTGATTCATTGTCGCCGGCGCGAGTTACGGCTTGTTCCAATCGTTCGAGATCATTCGCGGTCTGAAGATCGAGCATTATCAGTTGATTAGTAATGATGGCATTTTGTTCTACGTCCCACGTCGGGTCTTTAGGATCCTTGCAGTTATTAGTTCCGAGCTGACAGCCGCTCGAATAGAAGCCGGCTTCCGGATTCGCGACAGCACGAACTTTGGCAAACGTCGCGCGCGCATCGTTCCAGAGATTTGCACGCAGGTAACGAAGTCCGAGTGAGTAGGTAAGTTCATTCTTCTCGGGTAAGTCTGGGTGGCGATCGATGAATTGAGCGAGTTGCTCGATCGTCATCAACGTGTCGACGAAGTACGCAACATCAACCGTGTACTTCAGCGCCAGATACTGTTCGAGAGCGCCTTCAATGTCGCCCGAGTCTTCAGCAACCATGGCCAGTAATCGTCGCGCGCCCTGAGACAATTCGCTCTTCGGATAATCGTGTATAAGCGTTTCGAGATTCTTTCGTGCTGAGTCGAGGTGTTGGAGACGATGTTCTGCGACGCCGATGGTCCAAAGGGCTTGGGCTCGTTCGTTGTTTTGTACACCACTTTGGAGCGCTCGTTTTGCGAATCGCACTGCATCGTCGTTATTGCCAAGCTCAAGGTTTGCTTCCGCGACTCGGAGTGCGAAGCCGCCGCCGACAGCCAGTTTCGGATAACGGTCCAATAGACGCCGGCTAAAAACCAGAACGCGCTCTACGGTCTGGCGACCTATTGCAGCACGGTTCTTGTTCCATTCCCGGGTTTGCTCCTCGTGCAGGCGACTGGATGCCTCAGCATCGTAATTGCCACTCGCATCCTTTACCTCTTCGTAGTCTGGATACGACACCTCGCCTGGATCGATCGAATAGTTGAAGATACTGTGATACGCATAGGTAAGAGCCACTTGCGGCTCATCGGCAAGTTCTTCCTCCACGCGTGACAATTCTTTGTCAGTAGCGTGGTGGCGGACCATCTCCAGCGATGACGCTGCTTCAATCCGCGCATTCTCATCATTTGGATCGCTTAATAGCCGGTAATACTCGACGAGGGCTGCTGCACGATCGTCTTTGCGAAGCAGGAGATAGGCGATCCAGCCTCTCGCGTCGTTGAAGTAATGACCACGCGGATATTCCGCCATTACACGTTTGAATCCGGCAAATGCGGCACGCCACGCATCGTCGATTGTTACCTCGTGACGTTTCTGGGATTCCCCTTCGTGAAGATGTGCCTCGTCGCCACTGGTAGGCGAGTAACTGATGCTGGTCTTCATGATGGAAAGTGCGGCCATGAAAAGTGCAGCTTCACGCTTTTCGCTGTGCGGATACTTACGCACCAGCGCGCTGAAAGCGCTAGAAGCTCCGTTCAACTTATTCTCACGATAGAGTCGCGCGGCTCTCAGGTAAGCAACATTGTCTTTGAGATTGGCGTCGGATGCGGCTGGGCCGAGTGCCTGGTCCACTTCCTCGAGGGGTTTATCCTGATCGTGAAGTGTGCGCGCGACCAGATAGGCCTGCACACGTGAGGACGATGAACCCTGAGTCAAAGCGGTTAGTGCATCGAGTTTGTCGATACCCCCATTGCGTCTGTTTTCGCGATTGATTGGATCGAACCAGACATTGCGCGTGAAACGAGTGCGATTCAAATACTCGATCAGTTGTTTGCGTGCCTCTGTAGTTTTTCCTTCTTTCTCAAGCTCCTCCACGGCTTCATATAATTCATCGACGGCACGCGAGCGGTTTTCGCCGCGCGTGTAATTGTCTTCAGCGGCGTTTTCATCGCTCCAGTTAGCTCGGAACGTGTTCGTTGCATCCCCGAAAATGGGCAGCGGCGGCAGACGCCCCATGTCGTTATAGTCCTGGGAGTCGTTAAAGCGGACCGAGTCGGATGTTCCGACCCAGACGCAACCGAGGGCAGTTGCGGCGAGTGCGGCAATGAACAAGAGCGCGCGCGTAAGACTGCCAAAGCTTCTGTGATGAAATTTGAAATTCATTCCTGCACTCCAGCTTCGATAAATATTTCGTTTTGTGCTGAATATGACTGCTCAGTTTCGGTTTGCATTGCGACTGAAACGCCGGTGGTTCCAGGTAGGTCGCGGTTCAGTATCAGGCTCGTGGTAAGAGTCTGTCCGGGTGGCAGGAAATCGATGGTCACGCGAAGCAGGTCCGCACGTCGCTCGCTACAGGGTTGTGGTCCAATCGCAGGTCCACCGTCGCAGAGCGGTTGAACCGAGACGCCGGGGCGGGCGCTTAACCTTTCGAAGCTTCCTGGCAGGACGCTTAGATCCACTTTTAAAGATCCTATGACCGGGCTTGCGGAGCCGCCGTTCTTAAATTCAAGAGTAAACAGATATGTGGGGCTTAATAGCGGCTGTCGCTTCAAGCGAACATAAACACCAGGGTAGGAATTCTCATCGTTGAGCGCGTGAGTCACCTGAAGAAGGGTGAGTGTGGCCGGATCGTCGTGCGCTGGAAGTCTGAAAACGCAGATGCCCAGCAGTTTCTTGCCTGCCAGCCTGCGTACTATTCGAGACGCAATCCGCAAAGACTCTGAACTCGGTAAATCAATGACGAGCACATCGCCCGCGCTCATGTTGAGACCATCGATAACGTCGTCTGTCTTGGCGCGAAACGCGAAACGCCGTTCGGCTGACGCAAACGAACGCTGATCGATCAATGCCAGACTGGGATGCGAAACAACGACGGCTGGATTCATGTCACCGCGCAAGGTGATGAGTGAGCCGGAGGCGTTGTAAAGCAGACCCACGCTGTACGCCGCGAGACCCGCATAAAAAGGCTTGTCGATCTGGCGAGCTTTGTTAACAAAGTAAGTGATGCTTTCCGGAGACGAGATGGGAATCATCTGGCTGGAGTCTTTTGGAATTTCCCCGCCGTAGAACTGTGGTATCCAGAAGTCGACATTTTGCAGAGCGCCATGCAACGCCGGTGAGTCCATCCAGGTTGGCAGGCCCGTAATCGACAGTTCGGTGCCTGGTTGTAGGTGTGGACGAATAGCGCTGAGGGTTCGTTCGTAACGAGACAGGAGTCTGGTGGGAAAATCGATATCGAGTTGTAATCCCCGTATGTCGGCGCCGTCGCGTCGTGCTCGTTCTGAATCTTCGTAAAACGATTCGGCAATCTTATCCGCCAGGGTGTCGGTATCAATCGACTCAAGCTGCTCGAGAACGGCGCGGGTAGTGTTGTAGACGAGATGCAGTTTGATGCCTTTAGGAAGTGAGCCAACCAGAGGACGGATGCGTTGCAACTTCCCGTCCTGATAATCGATCTGGCCGGCACGCAGGAAAAGCACCTGTGCTTTTGCTTCTTCAACTGCGGCTTGAATGTCGAGTTTGTTCGGTGATTGTGTGCGCCAGGCCCAGAAGGCAATTGGCACCTCGTCCACCGCCCAAACGCGTGGTCTTGCGTGGAAGATCGAAACGAGGGAAACGGAAGTCAGAATCAGACTCGCATTGACCACGCGAGCCATTCGCGAAGTTGGAAATCTGAAAAGGGAGCGCATGTTGTGTCACCCTGAAGGAGCGGTGACGGGCAGTATCGCTGCTCCGTGATTGAGCCGAACACGTTCCGCTCATCAGTGTCACTGCGTGGGTATCCACATCCTCTTTGGAGTGCGCCAACTTGTTGGCGCTTTGGTAATCGGTTTCGGAGACTAATAACAAAGCGCCAACAAGTTGGCGCACTCCAAAGTGGCGCCCTTTACCGTGCAGCCTGATCCGGTTGCGGTTTAATGCGCGTCGCAGTGCGGGCGAGGCTGAAGAGAACGAACCCGAGTGCAATACTCGAGGCCGCGAGCACGAGATAGATGAGCCATGGAACGCGTTCCGTAAGTGGCAACGGTTCGGGTTTGTATTCACGATTCGCCAGCAAGATCGTAATGGTGCTATTAACCGGTTGCTTCGATAGGCGCGCCGGTAGCTCTTTCTCAAAGTCGTAATGTGGCGCCGTGACGTTTGCGTTGCCAACAAAGAGCCGTAGCGGTTCTGACTGCGACTCCTTTAACTCGAACACTAGTTCACGCGCCGGCGCGCCCGCTTCGATCGCTTCAATATTCAACGTCGGATTGCTGTAGTCAGTGATCTGAAGCCGGAACTGCCGCACATTCTCTTCCTGGTTAAAAACAATCACGAGTGGCTTCGGCTGGTCGCCTACATGACGCGTCAAATCGCCGGTAGCCACCAGTCGCACGTTCTGATCGTCGTCGATCGCCTCCACCTGAAACGGACGCGAGAACGATTCATCAGCGATTGTAAGACTCAGCTGGTCACACGGCGTCCGCGCACCTAGATCGATGATCCAGGCAGACGCGTGTGCTCCCTGATTACGCAGTAGTTGATAAGAAGGAACGGGCACGCTCCACATCGCGCGCCAACCTTTTTCACGCACCGCCATCGTCACTTTTACGTTCGTAACCTGTGGCGCTTCGCTGTCTATCATTTGATCGCGCGAAACTCTCACGCGCAAATACCGGTAACGACTCGTCGGATACGCCACCCGCCGCGATTCGGCCACAGTGTTTTGCGATGCAAAGCTGAAGAGCACGCCGTCGTTATTCAGCGTTCGCCACTCGCGGCCGGAATCGCTTCCTTCAATCACAACCTGGCGCCGGAAGTTTTCACCCCTCGTTTCGATCTCGATTTCGTTGTGTTCACCGTGATTCTCACCAAGATCGATAGACACTTCACTCGTCGCTGGACCAGAAAATCCGGCATTGAACAAGCGCACTGGAATCTCTCGTTTTTCATCGACCTCGCGGCGGATGCGAATGCCGTAAGGAATCTCTCGGTTGTTAGAGTCGAATAGTCGCAAGTCTCCCAGATCGGTACGTGCCTTATCCATCACCCACGTGGGCAGAGCGACCTGGTAAAGCCCGGGCTCGCGATTCTCAGGAGTGACTTCAACGTAGTAAGGCCACTGAGACAAGGATGTTTGGGCGGACACTGAAAAAACCAGCACCGTCGCTGCGACGAGAATGAAAAGTAACAGACATGCGCGTTTCATGTTGTTGACTCCCGCGAATGAAATGCCCGGTGATAACTCCACGCCACGAGCAATAGAAGTATACCGAGCACAGCGAACACGATGATGCGATAGATCTGCTGTAGTTGTGCGATATCAACAAGCATCGCTTTGACGATTGTTAATGCAAAAAGCGCAAGCGCCGCCCAGCGAGCTGAAGCAATGCGCCGCACGAAACCAAGGGCTGCAAGTCCGGCAGCATAGCCCGCCCAGAGAACTGAAAGAGCCATCTGGCCCAGCCAACGCACGTCCTCGGCGTCTTCCGCTGTTTTCTGCGCGAGGGCACGCGCGACGAAAAATGTGTGTGTCTCGATCGACATCAAAAGCCAGAGCGCGAGGGCGGCGCACAACCCGATGACAATCTTCGTTACGCGGCCATCGATCAACTTTCGCTCACTGGCGCGGTGATAGAGATACACCGCGGCGAGAAAACAACCAATCATCAAGAGCGACGAAAGAAAGTAGCGGTTGAAGATTGGAGTAAACGCTGAGCGATAACCGTAAGGAGTATCCCAGAAAAGAAACTTGATGAATGCCAATCCAAAGAGTGCGAATGCGTGAGCGCGCAGTCGCAAAGATCGAATTTCGAGAGCGGCCCACAGGATTGCCAGTCCTTCCACGGCCCATGCGATCGTGATCCAGTTTGAGCGTAGTTGGATAGGAATCGCGATCGTCACGAACGTGAGTGCCACTGCGATCAGCAGCAGAATCTCGCGACGACTCGTCATCGAACGCGACAGCAGCAGCTTAGCGGCACTGGCGTAGACGAGGGCCATGCAGATCGCAAACGCGCCCATCCAGTCGTGATGCGTTGGGTTATACAGGTGATAGGTAGTGGCGAAGTATGCGAACGGGTTGGCCAGTAACAGCAGCGCGTCTTCGAGAGTTTCCTGCTCGCGGCGGATCAGTTCTCTTGCCAGGTGCGCCAACAGGAAAAGGAGAAATATCGCGGTTTGAAATATGAAAACAGATCCGCGTATCTGGTGATGATAGTGTTCGTTGTACCAGAGCCAGAAGACCAGTTGCGTGCCGAAGTAGGCGATCGAACTGAGTCCGCGCCAGTGTTTTAGGAGCGCTAATGCTCCGGCGTCGAGTGCGAAGAGATAGATGAAAAGCGATCGATACTGGTTTCGATCTGAGTGCAGCAGACCCGGAGTGAGCAAGCCACCAATCAGCGCCATGATCGCAATCGCAGGTGCGTTGTAGACGAGTGACAGTGCGGCTGCTTCAGCGATCAGAATCACCATGTAAACAAATGCAGTCTTCTGGCCCACGAGATGGTAGTAGCCAAAGGCGGCATAAGTTGAGAGATAGAGGAGGATGATTCCGCCCGCGGTGAGAATCTGCGCAAAAATTCGCCAGCCTTGTCGATGATACTTGAAACCGCCGAGGCACATCGCGATGCCGGAAGCGATCCCGATCGAAACTCGTCCAAGCTCTCCGATCCAGCGATTGTCAAACGCATACTTCAGAAAGAAAGCCGTGGCGAAGAGGATCAGCAAGACGGCGATCCAGCCGACCCAGCGACGACCGATTATCGATTCAAGCTGATAGGCGCTGAATGCTGGAGCCGGAGATGTCGTTGGTTCAGGTGCGGTTGTTGGCGACGGCGGAGCTACTGGTCCGGGCTCCGGCGCCGGACGCGCTTCGGGTTCAGGTCTGGCGCCACCTGGGAATATCGAATGTGCCGCAAGAGTCTTCTCAATGAGGTCAATGCGCGCGTGAAGTTGTGAGATTCGTTTTCGAGTACCTGATGCAATTATGAGTGAGACAATCGGCAACACGATCGCAGTGAGGATCACTGCAATCAGCAATAAGACAAGGACCAGGACCAGGAGTTCGCCCATTCAGGCGCGAAACAATATCACAAATCTGAGGTTGTTTTTGTGTACAATGCGGCGCGTATGGAGAAACTCGCCTATCGTGAAGAGGTAGCAAATAGCATCAGTCATGGACTGGGCCTTGTGCTCGCTATTGTTGCCTTTCCGATCCTCGTGCTCGCGGCGGTCCGTGGCGGCAGTGTGCATTTCATCGTGGGCGCTAGTGTATTTGGCGGCACAATGATTCTGCTCTACCTCGCCTCGACGCTTTATCACTCGATCACGCACGAAGTTGCTAAGGAGATTTGCCGGGTGTTCGATCACACGGCGATCTTTTTACTGATAGCCGGCTCTTACACACCGTTCAGCCTGGGTGTGTTGCGTGGACCGTGGGGCTGGTCGTTGCTGGCAGTGATTTGGACGTTGGCGATCGTCGGTATCACGCTCAAGATCAGAAAGCGAACGCGTCATTCCCGGATCACGATTGTGCTGTACGTGATCATGGGATGGCTTGCGATCGTGGCGGTGAAACCGATGGTGATGTTGATACCTGTTCCGGGCATACTTCTAATATTCGCCGGCGGCATTGCCTACACCGGTGGCCTCGCGTTTTTCGCCGCAGAGAGAATTCGCTACAACCATTTCATCTGGCACCTCTTTGTTATCGCCGGCACAACGTGTCACTTCTTCGCCGTGTTGTGGTACGCATCGCCACAAGGCACATAAATTTTTAACAGCGCCAAAGGCGCGGAATATGAAAGCCAGGGGCAAGCGCCAAGCGAAGCGAGTCGCGTCGCCCCTGGTATAAACAAAAATCGAAACCAAGGCCTGAAAGGCCAAAATAAACGCCCGTTGTATTCCGCCCCTTTTCAGGGCTATACGCCTATTTATTTATGGTCCAGGGGCGACGTCCCGACAAAGTCGGGACTTGTTGCCCCTGGCTTTCATATTTCGCGCCTTCGGCGCTGCTGGTCTATGTCCCTAGCGTGACTTGTACTGAAACGTGACTCGCGTTTCTTCTTCCATGACCAACGGACGAACGAAGCGATAGGACTTCCCACTCTTCGGGACTTCAATCGCAACCGGAAGAATGCCGGCGACGCGACGTTGCAGATTGGTTACGTTCTGTGAAGCCGTATTCAACTGCGCTTGCCGCGTTTGGATGGCTAGCTCCTCGATCCGTCGAGAGTTAATTGCGCTCCCTGCGTCGGCGGTGACGGTAACTACCTCGCTAACAGTTCCTACCTCGAGCGTAGTCCCCATCCGCGCCGGCTGTGACGCTTGCAACTGCAGGTCGGTTCGCGATCCTTTGAAGCCTGGTGCAGATATGTTGACGCTGACTGCTCCAGGTTGCACGCCCACAATCACCCAATGCCCATTGCCGTCAGACTTTGTCGTCAGACTGGCCCCGGTTTGCTTATTGCTCACGGTTATCTCGGCGTTTGGTACTACTGCCCCCTGCGGGTCAACGATGATGCCGCCAACCTGTCCTGGCTGAAGCATCTCGAGGTCAGTTTGTACCCAATTGTTGGCATCGTAATCGCCGCTATCCGCTCCATCGATCAGCATGTTGTTCGCGACGGCCGTAGGAATCAGATCAGCCGAGAGCGCATTGCCGCCAAATTGTCTCACCACGAGTCGATCAGGCAGCGAGATCTCCCAGGTCAGGAGATTGACTGGAATGTCGAGTTTGGCGAGCCCCATATCGTAAGCGCCCGCCTTGCCGAAGCGTGCCCCGGAACTGAGATAAACAAACGACACCGTGTAAGCCCGCGAGGAGTCGAGCCCCGCACGGAGCAGCGGCACGCGACTACCATCAGCTCCCAGAACAGGTTTTACTCTTTGGCCTTCAACTTCTGCGGAGAGTAGTTGTGCGCCCGCAGGCAGTTCGACTTTCATGAACGGCTTCGCATGATTTCGCACACGCAAAGAGATCTCAGTCAGCGATCTACCTTCAACAGTGGTGAGCGTCGTGACTGTCGCGCGTTCGGCCACTGCCGAAAGAACATCCGCATCGAGAAACTGCCGCCACTCGAGTTGTAGTTTCGGATCATCGTTACCACGACGGTTGTAGCGAAATGCTGCCTGCAGCGGGAAGTGAGAAAGCGAACGCGTTATCGCACCGGCTTCACGGACGTCCATGCGACGCAGCCCGCCTGATTCCTTCGCTTCCAGTTCCATAGCGCCCACGCCTTCGACAAGCAATTCACCTGTTTCACGTTGCGCACCCTCGAAAGCCAGCAAAGGCGAATCGACTTTTGTTTCCCGATTACTTCGTTCAATTGCGATCAGAAACTGATGGTTGCGACGTGCCGGATCGTGAACTCGCAAGGTCAGCGTATTGCCGGACACCTCACTCGATTCGAGTGAGTTACCTGAAGCCGTAGTCAGTTCAAAGCCGGCCGGCAAGTTCATCTTGAACTCGGCTGCTTCACCCTGGATCACGTTGACATCACAAAGTGCGGTGAGTCGCAGTTGCGAATCGCCAACCGAGACGACCTGCTTGATGTCTGAAAGAAAACGGATCTCGCGTTGCGCAACGGGTGCGGCAATCTCGCGCGTGGTCCACCAGATGCGCGCGGGTTTGCCGGGTTCGAGTGCGGCTTCGATCAGAGTATTGCCGTTGGAAGTTTGACGGCTCGTCACTAAGCCCGGTTCGACACGAACATTCGCGCGATTGCCGGGCAGTTCCAAACTCAATGTCGAACTGCTGGCGAGCGGCACCGGCAAGATAAACGACGCCCGGCCTGCCTCGATTCCCAGAGGCGCCGCCACACCGAGCGAGACGGCAAAAGGACCTGGACCATTGAGTATTGCCGAATGGTTCGGTCCTTCCTGCAACAACGGCAGTGGGCTGTTCAACTGCTTTGCGTCGAGAATCGTCAGAGCAGTAGTGAGAGGAGTCTTGACCGCTCCTTTTTGAAGCAGCGCTCCATCGATGTCTACAGTCCCTACCAGCGTCTGTTTTTCGACGCGAAGTTTGAAGACAGCGTGTGACAAGACATACGGAAGCGGAACCTCGTCCGGTGTCTTGGGTTTACGCGTTGAGAGTTCAACCAGACGGTTGTACTCGGCCAGCGACAGCGTTACGGTGCTGGGAGAACCTGGGGCCGGTAATGGTGTATAGACAGGGGTGTTTCGCTGTTGGCCCACGGCCACGGCGGCCGCGACTGTCATTAATAAAATAAGTATCAGTACTCTCATTGCGCACCTTTCTTTCTCTCACGTTGAAAGTCAAACTCAACTGCCGGTGTTTGGTTCTCCGCGGTCAACTCCGATACGAGAAAGATCGACGGACCGAAGTGTGGAAACATCACGCGCAACGGACGATTGCGCGCAGGCCGGCCGCCGATTTTGTCGCCGCGAAGTTTGGCAACGAGTTGTTTGGCTTCGGCCTGTTCCGCTGGAATCTCACCTTCCGCGCGTTGCTGTTCGGTTGTGGATGTAGTTCCGTGTGAACGTAAGGCAGCGGATTCGGCACCGGTGTAGGTCGCGACTCGGAAATTTCCGGACAATCCCGGCGCCGGCGTCACGCGATACAGCGGCGGATGATGAAGCAGTAGGTGCGACTTCGAGATCGGTAGATCAACTGCAACGAGTGAAACTCGCGTTCGTCCGCGGTCGGTCCACGATGCCGCGCGATCGAGATATGAAACTTCGACGATGAACGCGGGCGCCTCTTCACCCGAGCGAGTTTTTTCAAGCGGAAGTAAGAATGAGCCATCGGGCGCTTTTCCGGGTCGTATTGGACGACCGGCAACGGATGCGCTCCACAGCACTGCGGTCGAAGGCAACGTGAGTTTCAGGAAGTTACGTTGATTATTTCGAACTGCAAAGCGCGATTGCACCAGAATTTTTCCATCAGCCGCGATTAGCGTGTTGTACTCCGCCTCTTCGATGTTTGCAGTCAGCACTGCCTGTGGCGTGTAACGAGCAACGTCAAGCGACAACGTGCGTAGGGACTTACCGTCGGCTGGTTGGAATCTGAACGCAATCAGCGAAGGCGACTGGCGATTGGAGATGATTTGGCCCAACTCACTGGCTTCAGCGTCTTCGAGTCCATTTGGCTGGCGCTCTTTGATTTCGCCCGCGCCGAGCACTTCAACACCGACGCCACCCGTTTCGCGTTCTGCGTTCGGAAGCCGAATCAACGGCACGTCAAACTTTCCCGCGCGCGGTAAGCGGAGTTCGCCACTCAGCGTGAAGCGAGCAGTTTTCTGCACCGGCTCGATAAACAACACTTTGAGCTCGTGGTTCGCGACGTCCCAGTCGGCGACCATCGCGCCTGATACCTGGTTCACGGTTAGCTGTTCCGGAAGTTGAACACGAACTTCGTTGGCAAGTCCCTGTACGACTTCAACCTGAACTTCAGCGTTTACCTGTGTCGCGTCTTCTCCCAGTCCGACCAGTTGCGTAATTGACCCGCGCAGTCGCAGCGGTTGGTTGGCGCGTACGTCATCCACTTTTCGTCGCCATGCGAAAGTAAGTGGCTCACCACCGCGTCCGTTTGCTACCCAGCGACTTCCAGTTGCATGCTCTTTATGTTCGAGCAGTAACCCGCCCGTTATGCGTACGTCGACACCTTGTCGAACTAACTCGACTGTGGCGTGTGAGACTGCTGAATTACTGACCGGAAGATGCAGAATGTCAGTGCCTGCGACTGTCGTAACGGGAGCGACGATTTGCATCGTCAACACCGAGCGCCCGGTTTTTGAAAGCAGCAGATCGGCGCGTCCCGGACCTTTGTTAGTCGTGTTCATCGCGAGGTTGACTGGCCGGCCGTCGAGTTTTGCATCGCGCACTATCAAGCCGTCGGGCATCGCGATGCGAACCCAACCATTCTTGATCACGTCGACTGTAAGCCGTGCCTCACCGGTAGCGAGATCGCCGTCAACTTTCAGGTCGTAGTCGATGCGACTAAGTGTTGCTTCGACGGGAGGCGCAGCAGGTTCGGGCTCGATCGGGTAGGCAGCGCGTTTCAAAGCCATGTATTCATTCACTGGGAGTACCACCCAACCGTCAGGCGGCGGTGTTGCAGTTTGTGAAAAACTGGAAACGCCGGCAGCGACGAGCAGGGTGAGCGCGAGCGCCATGCGGGACGCACGCAAACGCATTTGGTTCATGGGAAAAATCTCCTTTGCAATTTCGTGTGCTAGTTGGCAGGCACACGTCGGGACAATGCGGCTAAGGTCGCCGCACAAATCAACCCACACTTTGGTTCGAAGCGAGATCGAGGCGTGATCTCTCGGTAAAGCTGGACCCTAAGATGCAGTGAGGTTGCCCAAAGTCGCCTCGGCCACCGATTACACGGATCTGTGTTCGCGAAATTCCCTGGGAGTAACGCCGGTCCAGCGTTTGAAGGCACGGTGGAAGGAACTCGATTCTGAGAAGCCGAGCAGGTAAGCGACTTCGCAGATCGCCATCTCTGGTTCACGCAGGTATCGCATTGCGAGTTGGCGTCGCATCTGATCGAGAAGCTCGTTATGCGAGGTGCCGAGTTCATGCAGTTTGCGTTGCAGTGTTCTGGGCGTGAGGCTTAGTTGATCTGCCACTCTCTCCAGCGAAGGATCGCCACCGCGAAATTCACTGGCGATGATGCTCTGTACCTGATCTACAAGAGAATCGCGTGGGGGATACTTCGCCAGCATCTCTTCCGCGTGTCGATCCAGCACTGCGCAAAGACTCGCATCTGCCTTCGCGATCGGAAGTGACAGCAAGCTTGACGCGAAAGTGAAGCGGTTTGAAGGCGCACTAAATCGCACCGGACAGCGAAACAGTCGCAAGTGCTCCGAGATATCCGCCGGCGCGTCGTGTTGAAATTCGATCGCGCTTGGAGCGAAGTCAGGCGAAGCGATATTGCGACAGAGTGTTGCGACCGTCGCGAGTGTCATCTCACTGTCTTGCCGGTGCTCCGATATTGAGGTGTCGGCATAGCGGTAGACGATGGAGCTCGTGTCGCCCGACGATTCCAATGTGAAATATGCTCCGTCGGTCCAGATCGAGTGATAACGAGAGACGCGTTTGAACGCGGCGCCAATAGTTGGACTGTTGAGCGCGGAGTAACCGACCACATCAAAAGCCGAAGGGTGAATGCTTTCACCAAGGTGAAGTCCGAAGTTGTCGTCGCCCGTAAGTTCGGCAGCCTTTTCGTAGAGAGCGACGAGTTGGGCAAAGGGAATGCGATTGTCCGGATCAAGCAAGACGGTTGGATCGAGCTTTACAGCTTCGTAGAGACTTTCGGGTTTCACGCCCTCAGCGGCAGCCGCTCGGATGATTTTTTCGACGGCCTTCGCCTGAATTGTGAATGTCCGGTTCATTCCTTCTCAGTTAACATCCGGCTGGCACAGCGCGTCAATTTGTTGTCGCTTGCGGCCACAGATTTCACGGATTGTTCTGTGTAATCTGTGGAAAAGGACGATAGGAACGGATATGAAAAAGAAAATAGTGCGCGCCATAATACTGGTTCTGCTTTGCTGCACATGCGTCTTCGCGCAGTCGAATGAGGTCAACTTACTGCTTTCGACTCAGCCCGCGGGGCGAGACCCGCAGCGATACAAGGGGTACGTCGAGCCTCAGTTTAAAGCGGCCACGCAACGCTCTTTCTATCTGACGATGCGTGACGGTGTGAAGATTGCGGTGCAGTTAGTGTTGCCAAAGGATCTGCCGGCTAATCAGAAGATTCCGGCGATCATGAGCATGACTCGTTACTGGCGCGCGCGTCAGGATGGACAACCGAATTTGTTTTTTCCCGGTCATGGTTATGCGATGGTCTTCGTTGATGCTCGCGGCACCGGAGCGTCATTCGGAGTCTGGAAAGCGCCGTTTAGTCCTGACGAGGTAAAGGATTACAGTGAAGTGGCCAGTTGGATCGTTTCGCAGCCCTGGTCCAACGGCAATGTTGGCGCCGTCGGCAATTCCTACACGGGCAACACTGCTCTCTGGCTTGCGTCTACGATGAACCCGGCAGTGAAAGCAGTCATTCCACGTCACTACGAATTTGATCTCTACAATGAAACTCCATACCCCGGTGGTGTGCTGACCGACTGGATGGTCAAAACCTGGAACGAAGGCAATCGACAGCTCGACACAAATCCCGGCGTGAGACTGGTTGACGAAGATATCGATCAAAAACTCTACCAGGAAGCTACTAAACGACGTGGCGAGAACATCGACGTTTATACCGCGGCGCTGAAGACGACTTTCCGCGACGATCGTTCGTTTGGGTATTCGCTTGACGAACTAAGCCTGCACAGTTACAGCACGCAACTCGAGAAATCAAACGTTGCGATTAACAACTGGGGTGGATGGTTTGATGCCGCCACGCCCGAAGCCATTCTCAAGACGTTTTTGACGCTGAAGAACTACCAGCGCGCAGTGATTGGCCCATGGAACCACGGCGCTACACAGAATGCGAGTCCTTATCAAACGCCCGCGTCAAAGCGCGTGATGCTGAATTTCGAGTTTCTTCGTTTCTTCGATCATTATCTGAAAGGCATCGACACTGGACTCGACGCCGATAAGCGGTTGTTTTATTTCACGATTGGCGAAGAGCGATGGGAAGTGACGAACACATGGCCCGTTGCCGGCACACGAATGACACCGTGGTATTTCAACGAGAACAATTCACTAACGACGAAAGCACCAAACGGTAGGTCGGGCGCGGATAATTACACGATCAATTTCGATGCTAGTACCGGCGCGAAAAATCGTTGGCACACGCAGGTTGGCGGAGAAGTTGTCTATCCGGATCGTGCTGAGGAAGACAAGAAGCTTCTGACGTACACGAGCGATCCGCTCGATGCCGACATTGAGATTACGGGACATCCGATCGTCAGTCTCTTTATCACTTCAACTCACACTGATGGCGCGTTCTTCGTCTACCTTGAAGAGATCGACGAGAACGGAAAAGTCACATACCTGACGGAAGGCGAACTGCGCGCACTTCATCGGCGCGTGTCAAAGGAACAGTCGCCCACGAAGCTTCCGATTCCGTATCATTCGTTCCTGAAGAAAGACGCGATGCCGCTCGTGCCTGGGCAAATGGCGGAATTGAAGTTTGGATTGCAACCCATTTCAGTGTTAGTTAAGAAAGGGCGACGGTTGCGCGTCGCGATTGCGGGTCATGACAAGGACACATTCATTCGCATCCCCGCCGAGGGAACCCCGACAATTGCGGTACAAAGAAACAGTCGCACGCTTTCGATGATCGAGTTGCCGATCGTTAAGAGAAGTACGATTAAAGTTTCACGCAAAGACGCAAAGGAAGACGCAAAGGCGCAAAGGAAGACGCAAAGGCGCGAAGAAGAGTAGGACTTCTTCTTTGCGTCTTCTGTTTTGATCTTTGCGCCTTTGCGTGAAAATACTTTCTTATGAGACCACGAATCAAGATCTGCTGCATCGCCAGCATTGAAGAGGCGTGGATGGCGATTGACGCTGGCGCTAATGCGATTGGTTTGGTGTCGGCGATGCCGAGTGGGCCGGGGCCGATTCCGGAAGATCTGATTGCAGAGATTGCCGCGATTGTTCCGCCGGGTGTGAGCTCGTTTCTGCTTACCTGTTTGCAAGACGCTGCGTCGATCATCGATCAGCAGCGTCGACTCAGAGTCAACACGATTCAGATTTGCGATCGACTAACGAGCGGAAGTTATCACGAAATACACGATGCCTTGCCCGGCATCAAACTCGTCCAGGTGATACACGTCGCTGATCCGGAATCTGTCAACGAGGCAATCTCAGTCGCGCCGCACGTCGATGCGATCTTGCTCGACTCAGGCAATCAATCGCTGGCGATCAAGGAACTCGGCGGCACTGGCCGAACACACGACTGGACTTTGAGTCGAAAGATTAGAGAAGCGATCGAGGTGCCTTTATTTCTTGCAGGTGGGCTGAACCCCACAAACGTCGCCACAGCGATCCGCGAAGTTCAGCCCTTTGGAATTGATGTCTGTAGCGGACTGCGGACCGAGGGCGCCCTCGATCCGCAGAAGTTATCCGACTTTATCCGTGCAATCCGTGGCTAAACTAGAATGTAAGTCTAACCGCTAGCTGCACCTGACGCGGATCACCAACACCCTGTCGCAGGAAACCATCAAAGTTGAATAGTCCCGGCGTCACGAGTGGGTTGATGTTGTTGGTGTTATTGAACGTATTGAACATTTCGATAATCGGGGTTATCGAAAAGCGTTCGTTGAGTTTGATTGGCCGTTGAATGCGCCAATCAAACGAGAAATATTGGTTGTCCTTGCGCAAAGTATTGCGGTTAGTGGCGGTGCGAACCGCCGGTGTGATTGGCTGAGCGCTACGTGCCTGCACGCGGAAGTTTCCTTCGAATCCCCAACCCATTTCGATAAAGGTGAAGAAGTTGAACTTGTGACGGATGTCGCGATCCGAATAAGCGTAGTCAAGACTCAGGTTGAGTGGATCGAAGGAGCGATCGGTAAATGGATCACGTTCATTCGAATCGTCGTCTTTGTCTCTCGAAAGCGCGTAGTTCCATTCAAACTGATATCGTTTGCTGAACCTCTTCCTCATACCAACTGTAAAGCCGTCGAACACTGACCGGCCGACAGCACTCGTTACGAATACGTCTCCAAATCCCGGAAACAGTCCCACTCGATTCAGGTTGATGAAACGTGTGAGATGGACGCCCTTCGAATGAGTGAAGTCGAAATACAGCGAAAAGTCTTCCGCGAGCTGCTGCTCGAATTGAACGTTTGCTGTGTAGATTCTCGGGTTAGCGTAGTCTTTACTAAACACGCGAATCGAAGCGAATGCAGGTAGACCACCCAACGGCGGAACATTCACGATATTGGGCCACACCGGCAAGCCCTGACCGTTGCTGCAGCCGAAGGAAGATCCGCATGCGATACCAAACTGTTGCACACCATTGTCTGTGATCGAGCCGACCTGCGACAGCATGTTCTGCCGGCCGTAATAAATACCGGCGTGGGCCCGAAGCACTGACTTACCCTCTTTGGAAATATCCCATGCAAAGCCAAGACGTGGTTGAAACTGTTTCTTGGGGCTGTGCAACGTGCCGTCTGAGGGGAAGTTCGGATTGTTTAGCAACGAAGCGTAAACCGTCTGACTGGGTGGTACCACAGGCTCGGGGAAGATCTGAGCTTCCCAGCGCAGACCGTAGCTCAACGTGAAGTTTGGTCTAATCTGCCACCGGTCCTGGGCGAATAAAGCGAAGTCTTCATTCTTAATTGTTGATTTACCCGGAGGCGGTGCACCGGCGATTCCCGTCGGGATACCGTTCTGCAAATAAAGAAGCAGTGGTCCACCTACGCTACTGCCGGCGGGGCATGTCTGATTAAACGGTGCGCCCTGAGTGATCCATCCGGTAAAGGCGCCCGCTCCGTTAAAACACTCGCCTACGGTCGGCCCAAAGCCATTTGCAGCGGGAGTCGATGCATAACGCAGAAAACCCGAAGGGCTGTCGAAGATGTAACGTCCAGTAAAGAAACCGCGGAAAACCTGATCGTTCAGTGTGTGCAGCCACTCGCCGCCGAATTTGAGATTGTGATCGCCCGTGATGATCGAGAAATTGTCTTTGACGTGCGTGCGCCAAAGTAGTTCATCGACATTTGGTTCGAGGAAAAACGGAAAACCGAATCTGAAAGTTGTGGCAAACCCCATCGCCGTGTCCGCTGGGATATTTGAAGGGACCGCAGCGCGAGGCCGCAGTTCACGACTGTAAGAAAAGTGTGCTTCGTTGAGTTTTGTCGGCGATACCGTGGTGAACAAGTTCGCGCGCACCACGTTGATCTTTGATGGGCCCTCTATGCCGTTGGCGGAGTTTCCGTATGTGGGAACGTCGAATGTTTGGTTCGTGTTCTCCGAATGGTCGAAGTTGTACGACACGGAGAGATGGTTTGCACTGGTGATATCGAAGTCTACTCGCGAGAAGAACGCCTGATTATTGATTTTATGTTCGATTGGCAGTCCTTCTTCCTGTTGGCGCGTAGTCCTCATGAAACTGATCAGGGCTAGTCGAGCGCAATCGTCGTTACCACTGATTGCGGCTTCATTTGCGCCAATCGTAGGTGTCGCAATCGGACACGGCGTATCACCAACTTGTTCGCTCAGATTCGCGCGCTCTAATTTTTCACGAATGCCTTCAAAGGCAAAGAAGTAAAACGCTTTGTCCTTCTTGATTGGACCACCAATCGTCGCGCCGTACTGTTTACGATTAAAACCTTCGAGCGATTTGCCGTCGGAAGTATTTGCCGTTAGAGCTTCGAGGCGCTGGAAATAAAATACGCTGCCGTGAACGTCGTTTGTGCCTGACTTCGTGATGACGTTGATCACGCCACCGGCCGTGCGCCCAAACTCAGCGCTCGCTCCGGTCGCTACAACCTGAAACTCTTTTACTGCTTCGAGTGTGATGTCGATTGCTGCGCGCTGTCCTCCGAGTTGTTCGCCGAAGAAGCCGTTGTTGTAGTCGCCGCCATCAAGACTGACGTTATTGAAGATTCCGCGCTGGCCCGCGAAGTTGATCTCATCGCCGTCAGGACCTTGTGTGATGCTGACGTTGGGCGTGAGGGTCAGCAGGTCTTCAAACTTTCTTCCGAGAATCGGTGTGTTCATTACTGCTGTTTCGTTCAGCGTCGTGCTGGCTTCAGTCTTGACGGTGTCAACTGTAGGTGTCGTCGTGATTGTGACGCGTTCTTCGACAGTCGAGATCTTCAACGAGAAGGGAATCGTCAATGCCTGGCCCACTGTTAGCGCGGTGCTTTCAAGTACCGTTGTCGCAAAGCCTGATTTGGAAACAGTAACTGAGTAGTTACCGGGTTGAAGCAAAGGCGCAATGAAGCGTCCATCTTCGTCAGTGGTTAATGTGCGCGAAAAATTCGTGCCGAGGTTTCTAATTTCGACGTTTGCGCCGGCGACGACCGCGCCATTCGCGTCAACAACAGTGCCCTGGATCGTGCCGGTAGTGATTTGAGTTTGGGCGCCTGCGTTTGAAGCGAATAGCACCGTGAGAATGAGGCTTGCTGCGAAAGTTAAGATCCTGGGGAAGCTGTTAAGTACGGGGGTCCGCATATTGATCTCCTATATTCAAGTATGTTGACTAGTGTCAGATTTTGCTTGGTATGTTCAAGTTTCTGGACCGGTCTCAAACTTCTCGGGAGAAGGGTTTTGCTGCTGGATCATGTTGCAAATGCCACATCGGACCAGTTGGTCGGACATCTTAGTTACCCGTTCAGAGAGTGTCAATGAAACTTTCTTGTGAGATTAATCTCAGTGTGGTCTAGCTTTCCACAAAGAAATCTAATCCCGCCCACGGCAGTGGGCGGATTGTTCAAGTCCTTTCTACAGAACTCGCACCCTACACTCGCTATTAATCCCGCCAACGGAAGTTGGCGGATACTTCAAGTCAGATCTATTTATCAACAAACCATGATAAATAGTAAGGACTTGAACAATCCGCCAACATCCGTTGGCGGGATTCAGATTCTCACTTAATAGTTTCTTATAGAAAGGACTTGAACGGATCCGCCCACTGCCGTGGGCGGGATTTGTGCAAAGCCAATGGCGGTCGTTCTAAAAACAACTGATGGTTACAACGCTTTTGTAACAGTTAAATGGCTATGCTGGGTTCAATGAACGTTCAGATGGCGAACTTTCTCCTTTTACAGGAGTCCGCGGGCATCATTGCGCGGATCTGGAGTTATTTGACGCAGCAGTTCACTTTCGGGCGAATTACTGTATCTGCTTCCAGTTTGTTCGTCGGTGTGGTGGTTGCAGCAGTGACGTTGCTCGCCGCGCGTTGGTCCAGTGGTCTCATTGAGCGGCGGATGGCGAATCGTCGTCATATCGATCCGGGTTTGCGTTACACGATTGGCCGGCTCGTCAGGTATCTCGTCATCACACTCGGATTACTGATTGCACTCAAGCAGGCTTTCGCGATCGATCTCACCTCGATTGCAGTGATCTTTACGGCGCTTTCTGTCGGTATCGGTTTTGGACTTCAATACATCGCTTCGGATATCGCGTCGGGGTTTATTCTGTTGTTTGAACGACCGGTACGAATCGGCGATTTCATCACTATCGGAGACGATGAAGGCGATGTGCAGAGCATTAATTTGCGCACTACGATAGTCACCACAAACGATCGGATTGCGATCATAGTGCCGAATTCAAAACTGGTGAGTCAACGAGTGGTGAACTGGTCGTATGGTGATCCGCGTGCGCGGATCGCGATACCGATTGGAGTGGCGGACGATTCGGACATTCAGCTCGTGACTGACACGCTCATTGCAGCAGCACAGAACGTTCCGAACGTTTTGATGGATCCGTCGCCGCGAGTGCAATTTCTGAAGTTTGGCGACTACTCGCTGGATTTCCGTCTGCTTGTTTGGACCAACCAGCCGCGGCAATACGTGGAGATCCGCAGCGACATCAACTACCGCATTGCTCAGTTGTTCAGGGAACGTTCGATCAAGATTCCGTACCCCACCCAGGAATTTCTTCTGAAAGGCGTCCCTCCCGCACTTGAGACGAGCCTCCTGCGCGACAACGACTTTTCAGCCGCAGATAAGCGCGGCTGAACGCGGATCGGTAATACTTTTGTCGCAGATATTGCGTAACGCAACTGAGTGAGGCATCATTCAGTTTAAGATGCGAGTAGCTCGTTCGCTAAACAATGTCCGCGCCACAGTGGGCGATAAACGTGAGGCCATCCTGCGTGCTGCAATCACTGTCTTCGCGCATAGTGGCTACTTCAACTCAAAGGTCGCAGATATCGCGCGCGAAGCGGGCGTCGCCGATGGTACTGTCTATCTTTACTTCAAAAGCAAGGAAGACATTCTCCACTCCATTTTCGATCGCAGCGTTGAAGAAGCACTCGACGCCGCCAGAAAACAGGTCGCCAAAGTCAAAGATCCAAAAGAAAAACTTCGCCAGATCGCGTTATTGCATCTGGAACGGCTCGGCGCTGACCGCGATCTTGCGGTTGTCTTCCAGGTCGAACTGCGCGGCTCGACCAAGTTTATGGAAGAGTTTTCCGCCGCGGGTTTTGCTGAGTATCTAGCGCTTATCCGTTCTACTTTTGAAGAAGGACAACGCGCAGGCATCTTTCGAGCCGATCTAAACGCCAAAGTAGTTGCCAAGATCCTTTTCGGAGCGCTCGATGAGATGGCGACGAACTGGATCCTCTCAAAGCGTCGCTATAAATTAGCGCCGATGGCTGACGAAGTTTTGGATATCTTTCTAAACGGAGTGAAGACGCAGTGAACCGAACGCTCGAGTACACGGATTTACGCTCGAGTACTCCCGCTCGCCAGCCTGCCTCTGCGGACGAGCCCGTCACGCTTGTTGACGTCTTCATCCGGGTTGCACGTAAACACAAACGACCTGACACACTTAATTACAAAGGCGGCGATCGTTGGAATTCGATCTCGTCTGACGAAATGCTCCAGCGTGCAAAGTCGATTGCCGCTGGATTGCACGCGATCGGTGTGAGTGCAGGCGACCGGGTTGCGATACTCTCCGAAAGCCGCGTCGAATGGACGCTGACAGACGCCGGATCGATCTTCGCAGGCACAATCGACGTTCCGATTTATCCGACGTTAATGCCACCCCAAGTCCGTTACATCCTGAACGACTCAGGAGCCTCCGTTCTCTTTCTCGCGAATCGAGAGAAGTTTGATGAACTGAAAGACGCTCTTGGTGAATGCCCGCAAGTGAAGCACGTCGTTTTCTTCGAGCCCGACGGAATCACAGGCGCGGAAGGTTTGACGTTGGCCCAACTCGAAGAAAAAGGACGTGAGCTTGAGCAGCGCGAACCCGGCCATATCGATCAGTCGGTACTAAAAACCAAGCCGGATGATCTGGCGACGATCATTTACACCTCGGGCACGACTGGCGAACCTAAAGGCGTGATGCTGACGCATTCGAATCTGGTCTCCAATCTGGTCGACTCGTCTGGGCATCTGTCTTTTGGTGAACACGATATCGCGCTGTCTGTGTTGCCGTTGTCACATGTTTTCGAACGGCAGGCGATGTACATGTACTTACATCAGGGCATGTCAGTCTATTTTGCCGAGTCGTTGCAAACGATTGGTCCAAACTTGCGCGAAGTGCGTCCGACAGTGCTGGTGGGTGTGCCGCGAATCTTCGAGAAGATTTACGCACGCATTGGCGAACGGGCCGCTGAAGCCGGCAAAGTAAGCGCCGCGTTGCTGGCGTGGTCTGTTTCTGTGGCTCGCGATTATGCCAAACATGTGCTCGCGCACGAACCTGTTCCGGTGTTTCTCAAATTACAGCATCGCATCGCGTCGAAGTTGGTATTTTCAAAATGGCATTGGGCATTTGGCGGGCGTATGCGGCTGCTGGTGTCGGGAGGCGCCGCGCTGCCGGAGGATCTTCAGTACATCTACCTTGGCGTCGGCATTCCCATCGTTCAGGGTTATGGTCTGACGGAAACTTCGCCAGTAATCACGACGAGCAAGATTGAAGACATTCGCCCCGGAACAGTTGGGACGGCAATTCCGAACGTCGACATTCGCATCGCCGAAGATGGCGAAATCGAAGTGCGTGGTCCAAATATAATGCAGGGTTATTACAACAAGCCCGAAGAGACGCGCGCAGTTTTCACCAGCGATGGTTGGTTTAAGACGGGAGATATCGGCACGCTCGACAAAGAAGGATTCCTGCGCATAACCGATCGCAAGAAAGAGTTGTTTAAGACTTCGGGTGGAAAGTACATCTCACCACAACCCATCGAACAGGCGATCAAAGGCTCGCGTTTTGTGAACCAGGTGGTGTTGATTGGAGCGGGGCGCAAGTTTCCGGCAGCGTTGATTGTTCCTGTTTGGGAACAACTCGAGTCGTATTGCAAGTTGAAGGGAATTGAAGTCAAAAGCCGGAGCGAACTCTGCCATCACCCGCGCATCATCGATCTGATTCAACGACAGATCAATGCCTTGACTCCAAACCTCGCGAAGTACGAGCGCATCAAGAAAGTTGCGTTGTTAGAGGATGAATTCACGATTGAAGGAGGCGAGCTCACGCCGACCTTGAAAGTGAAGCGCAGAGTTATTGATGATAAGTATCGAGACGTGATTGAGAAGATCTACGAGGAGTGATCTGAGTTAAGGCTGTTTCGGGATCTCGACGTCAAGGTGCAATGACTTAAGGATTCTGTTCCCCGCGTCTTCGCCTGCCAGTTTTAAGAGCTCTTCGCGATACAACACGTTTGACGAGCCCCGCGGAACCATTATCGGCCCGGCACGATTGGCGTTCATATAACTCCGTCCGTTTACCGCGATCTTCGCTGTGCCGGGTGCGAAGACCACAAACTCAACAACCATCTCGTCGTAAGACCGTGCCATCGTATCGTATTTAAGCGTCAGCAAAACCACATAAGTGTTTGTGTCGGCCTTCGCTTTCTTGATTGCCTCTCCTCTACTTAACGATCGATCTGATATATCGATACCTGCTGATGATCCGGAGCGAAGCCGGCCGGCGCAACCACGAACTACTGCGTCGTAATATGAGAAAGGAAAAGTGGCAAAGGCATCGCTACGATCGGCTCCGATAAAGAACAGTAGATCGGATTTCTTTTCTTCTTTTTTTGGCGTTGGTGTAGGTTCAGGAGTCGGCGTCGGTACCGGGGCAGCGGGCTCAGGTTTTGTGTGTCTTCTGCCAGACTGCGCCTGGACCGTTAAGACGCAGAGCGCAAGAACCACAGCGGTTGCGAGAAGGCGATGCTTCATGTGGGTGGGAATTGTAAACGGGAACCAATGAGAATGGAAGGTTGATTTGCTAAACTGCGAGGCACCGATGGAACCCAACAAAGCGCAGACACTCGTCATTTCAGGTATTCGTGAACAGGCCATGATTACGCGTTCTTTCGATTTAAGGCCCGAGCGAGTGATTGATTTCACGCCAGGACAGGTTGCGATATTGCGTGTTGAAGGGGAGGAACCGGCCTACTTTGCTCTCGCCGGAGCGCCTGCGGATCGAGATCTTGAAGTGCTTGTGAAACAGAAAGCCGGTGCTAGTCGCATCATTTATGAAATGTGTGTGGGCGACAAGATCGAACTGCTTGATGTGTGCGGGCGTGGGTTCAAGCTCGACGAAATGACTGGACGCGATCTGGTTTTTGTAGCGATGGGAACTGGGGTTGCGCCATTACGTTCGGCGTTGCGGCATGTATTGAAACGTAAGAACGAATTCGGGCAACTGGTTGTGCTTTACGGGGCGCGAACTCCGGACGATTTTTGTTATCGCGATGAAACCGAAGCGTGGGAGAACGCAGGCGTCGAACTCCGCCAGGTGATTTCTCGTCCTGATGGCCACGACTGGTCCGGTCCGACAGGTTACGTGCAGTCGTTGTTAGACAATGTCCTTCCCGAGCTCTCCTCGCCTGTCGCATTGATCTGCGGCTCCCGCGAAATGATCGATCAAACCCGCGAACGCCTCGGCAAGATGGGCTTCAAGCCGGAGGAGATTCTCACGAATTATTAGTTGTCCGGACCGAATCAATAAATGCAGTCTTCCCGAAAGGAACGCTCGAGCTTCTGTTGACGAAGCGATAAAGGAAGGACTGGGCACTCTTGTAGCCAGTAAAATGTTGGCCGATCTTGCTGCGGCACTACACGCTTGTTCGGATTTCATTTCGATTCTGAGGAGTTCTCGCTACAATTGAAAAAATCATAGTCATTTGTGATAGAAGATTTTAGACTCTACGCGACGTCCCCCTTATAAGAAATCAGGCTTGGAAAGAGGAACAGAGTGCCAACAAAATGTTTAAATAACACTCTTAACTGTTTGCGTGGGACCTCTAAAGAGCCAGACTTCCAGACTCGGGCGCCGAACCAAACAAGCAAAGTTTAAGAAAATCTGAAAGGGGACTTGCGCGATGGGAAAAACTACTGGTCCAAACTACACAACTCGTGAAAGTCAGAAGAGGTTTGCTCGGAGCATCGGCCGATTTTCGGTGATCGCGCTTCTGGTTTTCGGAGTCATCGTGGTCGGCTTAGCAGGCTCGATGCGCACAGAGCAATTCTTCCCTTTCCTCAGGGCGTTCACCGTCTCAGCAGCAGCTCGAGACCGTACGCCTCCCACCGCGCCCTCGAACCTCCGGGTTACGGGGAAAACGACATCCAGCGTCTCGCTGGCATGGAACCCTTCGACCGATAACTCGGGAAACTTCTCCTATAGGATACGCCGCGGTGGAGGCCTCGAAATTTCGGCGCCCCAGACGCAGACAAGTTTGACCTGGACCTCCAATCTGTCCGCGGGCAAGACTTATGAGTTCAATGTCTACGCAATCGATGCTGCGGGGAACAAATCGCAGAACAGCAACACAGTGACCGTGACACTTCCCGCTAACAACATGCCGCCAACGCCAACGCCAACGCCAACGCCAACGCCGACGCCAACGCCAACGCCGACGCCAACGCCAACGCCGACGCCAACGCCAACACCGACGCAGCAGTTGTCGACCCCTGAAGTCTCCGTAATCGACGTTGGCCCGACGCATATTTCGCTGGCTTGGGCTTCCACGGGTGGCGGGTCGACACTTCGCTATTTGGTTTTCAAAGACGGCAACCTGTACAGGCAGCCGACGGCCGAAACGTCCGGCACCTTTTACTTGCTGGAACCGGAAACCACCCACACCTTTACGGTCCAAGCCAAGGACGGGGCAAGGTTTTCGCCGACGAGCAATCCCCTCACCGTGACGACCGAACCTAGAAACCCCAATGACACAACACCACCCACGATGCCGACGATCCGGTGGATAGAGGATTGGGGTGGGAACGAGATTATTTTGGTCTGGGACCAGTCCACCGACGACCTTGATCCGCAGTGGATAATCCGTTACGACGTTTACGTCAACGGCGTCCTGGAAGCCATCAATGTGGGTTCGGGCCGAAGCCATCTTTACATTGTCCAAGGCCTCAATACCATCACTGTCGTAGCAATAGACACGGCCGGTAACGAGTCGGCGGCGGCGACCACCACCTTCCGTTGCGCTTGTTGACGATGAGCAAAAGACGTCCCGAGTCTGGAATCGTCGTCATTTGGGGTGTTCCTTGCCTTAGCGCTTTCGGCTTGCACGCGTCAGGGTCAACCAACTCAAGCAGAGCCTGTTCGTGTGTCCGGGGTTGCCGTCGATGCCGCTACCGCGGACGGTACTGACTGTGTCCAAGTGCGTGTCGTACAGCCAACTCTCATTCTGATAAAGAGTTTATCTCGGATAGGACATCCTCTAACTTCACATCACTTTCAGTGTTTACGCTTACGAGTTGGCCGATGCCCAATGGTCCCAGTGCGGCGTGTTGTTGAAAGGTAGGTAAGAGGTCAGCGTTAGCTTTTAATTGGTCCAAATGACCGCTGTGGCGTATTCGCGATTTGAAACGCTTCACCGCGATTACCGGATCGCAAATGCAATTAACTTCTATTAAGTTGCCCCGTAATTCTGATAGCCACTCAATTGGCGTCCCTGAGGACGACGTCGAAGCGGGGTGGTGCCACCATGAAACAATGACTGAGCTCTCGGACTCGCATGCTCGGTCCTCAAGAATTTCATCAGCAGTTCGGCTGAGCTGATTTCTCCACCGCACATCTCCAACACCTTTTTTGTTGAATAGATCTTCAAGGATTTCATCCTTGTCCCACATCTTCAACCCAAGCGCTTCAGACAGAGCACGGGCGATGGTGGATTTACCGCTCGCAGGAATACCCGTAACGATAAGGTGCTGATGTCGCATGCGTGCTACTCGTATCGCAGCGCGGTCAGCGGATCGACTTTGGTCGCCCGGCGCGCGGGAATGTAACAAGCGAGCGCGACGGTGAGCAAGACCATTGATGCTATTACAAACGTGAGCCAATCAGTCGGAGTCACCTCAAACAGCAAGCTCCTCATTAGTCGTGTGAGCACGATGTCGTGTAGTGTGTTCATGATGTCCCTCTTTGACTCATGATGACAACTATCTTTAATCTTCTGATTCCTATAAACAATTTGGACAGGATTAACAAGATTTTCAAGATTTACTTGATGAGGCCTGGTAAAGGGAGGGCGCGTTTATGATTCGTTAGCAACAATTAGGATAAAGTTAAAGATTGTGAATTCGCCGCTGACCTATAGTCCGCCCAGATTTAGCTTTCCCAGCTAAATCTGCCCAGACGCACGTGATTACTCTTCATCTCCAACGAAAAACAGGTGCCATTGTGCCCGCGGCTAACCCGCGGGATCTTCGTGCGAAGGGCGACCTCCATACTCGACAAGGAGTCCCTGACGCTAATGAACCGGATACGTCCTCGATCCCTCTCGGCTGTTTCTGTTGTAATCGCGCTACTGCTGACTAATGTTAACTGCCTGAGCTTTATTCGCGTCGCCCACGCCGGACGCGCTGACAAACCGTCTCATTCGAAAAAAGCAAACAGGATCTCTCCTTTATTAAAGGACAACAAACACGCCCCCGACGACCTCGTGACGGTAATCGCAACACTTGAGGCCCCGAGAAGCGGTCGCCTCAACGCCTTCCTCGCGCAAAACGGCGTTCACGAGCGCCGGCAGATGAAAGCTCTCGGTACTTTCTCGCTGACGTTGCCATTCAAACTGGTTGATGAACTCGCTGCTTTTCCTGAGATTTCGCATGTGTCGTCGAATGAAACTGTCCGCACGCTCGGACACGTCTCAGCTACCACTGGCGCGGATGCGGGTCAGGCCGGTGCCTTGTCCGCGGGGCGCGGAGCAATTGACGGCGCCGGAATGAGCATCGCCGTCCTCGACTCAGGCATCGACACCAATCACGCACAGTTTGCCGCGTCAGGCGGTGGGAATCGAATAATCGCGAGCGTTGATTTCACGGGCGAGAATCGAACTGACGATCCGTACGGCCACGGCACGTTCGTCGCAGCCGCGGCGGCCGGTGGCACAGGCGCGGGCGCTGCTTACGAAGGAGTCGCACCCGGCCTCTCCTTAATTAATGTTCGTGTGCTAAACAGCATCGGCGAGGGAACTGTCGAAAGCGTTCTGGCTGGACTCGATTGGGTCGCAACGCACGCTCGCCAGTACAACATCCGCATCGTCAATATGAGTCTCGGCACTCGCGCAGTCGAGTCGTATAAATATGACGCGCTGTGCCGTGCAGTTCGCGGTCTGGTGAACTCCGGCATCGCGGTGTTTGTAGCTGCCGGCAACGAGGGGAAAGACTGGACGGGTGCGAAACTCTATGGCGCGATTCATTCGCCCGGCATTGAACCTTCGGCAATTACCGTCGGCGCGGCAAATAGTTTTCGGACCGACCATCGACTTGACGATGGAATCGCAACTTTCAGTTCGCGTGGTCCGACCCGGAGTTACTGGATCGACGAAAGCGGCGTTAAGCATCACGACAACTTGTTGAAGCCCGATCTGGTCGCGCCCGGTAACAAGCTCGTCTTTGCACAGTCGCGCAACAATCTCCTTGTCACACTGAATCCGACGCTGAATGAGTCGGGACTGTTCACTCCCGCATCAATGAAAATGATGCGAATGAGTGGCACTTCGGTGGCAACGCCGATTGCCGCCGGCGCTGCGGCGTTGATGCTCCAGCTCAATCCCAAGCTGACGCCAAACATGGTCAAGGCTTTTATGGAGTACACGGCACAGAAGCTGAACGGCGCCGGAGTTTTAGAGCAGGGTGCAGGCCAACTGAATATTGAAGGCGCGATGCGACTGGTGCAGGCAGTGCGTCGCGATCTCTCCTCGCCCGTCCAAATCGGTGCTCCGCTGTTAACTGGTTCAGTGACTCACCTTTCGTCTTTCGCCGGCAGCAGTTTTGGTTGGAGCACGACCATCGTTCGCAAATTCAACACGATGACGGGGCCGGGCTTAATTAGTCGTTTTCAAGGACCATATTGCACCGGCGAACTCCTCGGCGACGGATTTCTGCTTGCGGACGGCCTCATCATCAACCGAGGTTTCCTCACTTCCAGCGGCCAACCCATCCTAAACGGAGGCATAATCTGGTCCAACAACAACTTCCTCGCTGATGGCCTGACACTCTCAGACGACACGCTGATCACTGACGCGGTGGACATCTCGAGTAGTTCGCTGAATTTGAATAGCTTGATCCTCGCTGATCCTTTGCTGAGAGGCGCCCGTAGTGTGCCTTCGACTGGAAATTACGACGGAATTCTGTTGCCGGGCAGCATCGTTCTCTCGACCGGTGAAACACTTGTGGCAGGCGCAGTCATTAATTATGACCAGTTGAAGGGCGACGGCATTCTGATCGGAAGTGGCGATCTCGTCGCCAATGGCGTCACGATCGCTGACGGAATCATTTTTGGCGACGGGATCATAGTCGGTGATGGAATCATTTTCGGCGATGGGATCATTTTTGGTGACGGAATCATCTTCGGCGATGGAATCATTATTGGTGACGGAATTATTTTCGGCGACGGAATCATCTTTGGTGATGGAATTATTTTCGGCGATTGAACAAGGTTGGTTAAGTACTCTCAATCCCCCAAGTCTTGAAGGGAGCCTATGACCATACTTGGAAAATACTGTAAAGCATATCCGCTACATAAACTTCGTCAGTTCCCCGGTTGGATCGAAAAGCCGGACAACGCACGCCTGGTTAGACGAGAAGTCGATGGTGAGATTGTGGAAATAGCAAGACAGTTGACCGATGCAGACTACGTCTACCTGCAAAGGAATTTCACGGTCACTGACGGCATTTTTATTGATGAGAATATCATCTTCAGCGACGTCACTCCGGAGTGGATTGACTACTGCAACAGCGTGCTGAACCTGCGCAGCCGCGGCTCCCAGCCGGACGACCACGCTGAAACGTATGGTCCATCGACGCTGGTTGAAACCTGAAACGCAGAAGAAGAAGATCGAAATCCCGCCAACGGCAGTTGGCGGATTGTTCAAGTCCTTTCTACAACCCCCAACCCTAACCGTCTATTAATCCCGCCAACGGAAGTTGGCGGATTCTTCAAGCCCGATCTATTTATCAACCACCTTGGATAAATAGTCAGGACCTGAACAATCCGCCCACTGCCGTGGGCGGGATTGCAATCGTTTAGAAGTGTTTTTGTAGAAAGGACTTGAACAATCCGCCCACTGCCGTGGGCGGGATTTAGGCGCTTGTAGGGGTCTTACCCTACGGGCTTCTATTGATTCCTGAAAACCTTCCTCGTATTATCACCCCGACCCGGCATTCGAACGAGCACAAAACCAGCTCAGATCTGGCGGGTTCGCCAGATGGTTTTCCAATAGCTCGTTAATTCCCGGAGTTGAGGACACCCGAGCCTAACTGTCCCGGTTGGGCATAAGTGTTTTTCAACGACGGGCTAAGAATCTCCCCAGCCTCGTGCTGACATCAAAGATTGACCTGCCCACCAAGGATCCGATAATTCGGTGAGCCAAGTTTTTATGCAGCGAAACGTTGACTCAAGAATTTATGAGTTTAAGGGCTTTCGTCTTGAGGCGGGGCAACGCCGACTTCTGTATCAAGGCCAGCCGGTTCCTCTCAAACCCAAGATTCTGGACTTGCTGCTGTTTCTCGTCGAGATGCGTGGCCAACTCGTCGTAAAAGAAGACTTGATGCGAGAAATCTGGCCCGATTCGATTGTCGAAGAGAACAACATCACTGTCAGCATGTCGATCTTGCGGAAGACGCTCGGCGACGACCAGCTTACGCACCAGTTTATCGAGACGGTTCCACGTCGTGGCTATCGTTTCCTGGCTGAAGTGACCGAAGTGCCCGCCGAGCAGCCCGCGGCTAGTGTGGCGCGTCGACCCGAAACACAAACCGAGTCTCAAGATGAGACAATTGACTCGCTCGCTGTGTTCCCGTCGCAGATGCCGGGGAGCGATCCGAACGTCGAATATCTGTCGGAAGGAATCACTGAGAGTATCGTAAACATGCTCTCCCGCATTCCGAAGCTGCGTGTTCTCGCGTGCAGCACCGTTTTCCGCTTCAAAGGCAAAGATCTTGACCCGCAAACAGTTGGGTTTCAGCTCAACGTAAAAGCCGTGATGGTGATCCGAGTCATGCGGCTCGGTGAAAAGCTGATCATCAGGAGTGAGCTGGTCAAGGTTTCCGACGGCTCACAACTCTGGGGCGAGCAATACAATCGTACTCCCAACGACATTCTGGCGATTCAGGACGAGATCGCGAAGGCGATTTCCGAGAGTTTGAAGTTCAAGCTCACTCGTCAGGATCAGATACGCCTGACGAAACAGCTAACCGACAAGAGCGAAGCGTTCAATCTCTACATGAGAGGCCGTTACTTTTGGAATAAGTACAATAAAGAGTGGGTCCTGAAGGCTATCGACGCTTTCAAGCAGGCAATTGAGATTGACTCGAATTACGCGCTGGCGTACTGCGGCCTGGCCGACGCTTACTTCCGACTCTCAAACGTTAGCCTTCAACCGCGTGAGGTGCTGCCCAAGGCTAAAGAAGCAGCGCTGAAAGCCGTACAAATTGACGAGAATCTGGCCGAAGCCCACGCCTCGTTGGCACTGATTTACGTCTATTACGAGCATGATTGGATGCGGGCGGAAAGGGAGTTCAGAAGAGCGCTGAAGTTGGATCCTTATCTCGTTTCAGCACACCAGCGATACGGATCTTATCTGACGTTCATGGGGCGTTACGAAGAGTCGTTACGACATTACGAGACTGCTTTCGAGCTGGATCCGTTTTCACTCCAGGTCAACATGAACATCGCCACGACCTACTATCTGCGCGGCGAGTACGACAGGGCGGTGAGGCATCTGCATCGCACAATGGAGTTGGAACCCAACTACATGCCCACTCATTTCGTGTTGGGTTGCGTTTATATCCAACAGAATCGCTGGGAAGAAGCTATCAAAGAGTTTCAGTTCATCTACAAACTCGATGAAGAAGCATATCTCGCGATGGGTTTCATGGGTTACGCCCACGCGCTCGCCGGCCAGCACGCTGAAGCCGAGACACTGCTCAACGTGTTGCAGGAGATAGCTCAACGAAAATATGTTTCACCTTACGCGATGTTGGTCATTCATCTCGTGCTTGGACCAGAAGAGCGCGTGTTTGAACTACTTGAAGTGCTTTACCAGGAACACAATGATTGGTTGGTGTGGTTGAAAGTCAGCCCTGAACTGAGACACCTGCACGACGATCCGCGATTCAAGAATATGTTGAAGCGTGTTGGTTTCATAGATTAACTATCTAACCAACACAACTCCTCGTTACTTGCCTCGAGGTTCACGATTCGTAATTGGATCCGCGGTAGCAACTGTGTTTGATGTCAAGCAGCAACTGGCTGCTGCGGACTTTTCCAAGTGGTGCTATCACGCATCATGACGTTAATGATCACCAGCAGTTTGCGCATGCAAGCAGTGATAGCAACCTTGAAAGACTTCTGGTTGGAGCGCAGCCGCTGATAGAACTCTTTGAGCACTGGGTTATGGCGTGAGGCGGTCAGAGCAGCCATATAAAGTACGCGGCGCAGTTGGGCGCGGCCGCCGTAGATATGACGGGTGCCGCGTTGCTGGCCACTGTCGCGATTAAGTGGCGCGACGCCAGCTAGCTTGCTGATCTTTTGCCGGTCAAGCTGACCCAGTTCCGGCAAATCGGCAATCAGCGTGAAAGACGTCACCGGGCCAATGCCGGGGACACTTTGTAAGATTTTATCTTTGGCTTGCCAGCAGGCCGAGGTTTGCAACAGCGCTTTGAGTTGCTGGTCGAGTTCAGCAATGCAGTCCTCTAACCAATCGATGTGCTCTTTGATTTTGTCGCGCACCGTGTCGGAAGTCGCGGACCCGCGCCGATTTTTCTCGTCGCTGAGCATTTCCACGAGTTGCCCGCGACGGCCCATCAAGGCGTCTAACTCTTGCTCGTCCTTTGACTTAATGGGCCGCAATGGTGGTTTTATGGCAGCCGCAAAGTGGGCCAGCACACGCGCATCAAGGCGGTCAGTTTTAGCCAGTTGGCCGAGGGCTTTGGCAAAAGCGCGCACTTGCCTGGGGTTGACCACGCGCACCGGCAAACCGACCGCATGCAAGGCGTTGACTACAGGCAGCTCCAAACCACCGGTAGCTTCCAGCACAATCAGCGCCGGCCGCAAAGCGATCAGTTCGGCGCCCAGTTGGCCAAAGGAGTTCATTTTATTGGGACAACGGAATTGGTAGTCGCGCTCGTGCACGGCCACTTCCAACTGTTGTTTGGAAACGTCAATACCAATGAAAGGCCGGGACTGTTTTTTAGACATGATGGGGTTCTCCTTCCCAAGCTTGCGAATGCGGGCTCGCGGCCCAAGCAACTGTTCGGGTTTATGGAAAACGAGGCGCAACGATCAAAAGGCTACCGCACGGGCTCGAAGCAACCAAGCGGATGAACGATCTGCTGCACCTCTGGGACCAATCGCTTTCTAGCTGGCGACTGGCACAGGCAATGAATAACTTGCACGGACTTAACATACAAGCGGATGGGTGCGCAGCCTTTTGGGGATCCGAGCGCTTTCGACTTCGTACTCATCCGCTTGCTACCGCGGATCCAATTACGGGTTGGAGACAAAGCATATTAACTAATTTAATTACACATAACGTCCGTTTTTATCACCTGTAGTTTTAGCATCTAGTTAGGAATTATTTAGCAACTCGTTAAAGACTCGTTTGGACTCATCGTGTAACCTCCGCAGCCTCCCGATGCTAGGTCTCCTCGTTTGAAGCCCAGTTGCTCTCAGTTCGCATACCACTGTAATGGTTTGCGCCTCATATGATGAGTCGTCTCAGGTCGTTCTGAGACAAAAGAATCTTTATTAACATCGATAGTTTTCGGATGGCCTGATGTAGAACCAGAGCAGGCCGATTCGGCATCATACTGAATCACTAGAATCAAGGAAGCACCATATTGAGTAAATAAAAGAGCGTCGTCGTAGAATTGAGTTAAAGTAGCCCATTCGTTTAACCGCAGTTCAAGCTGAGACGATCGCCTAGGAAAATCCCGAACAAAGTTTAAGCAGTTTACGCGTTCTGATAGTAAGGGCTTACCCACACCTGTCGAACGTTGAGCCCGAGTTTTCGGCTGAACTCTCGACAGTACATTTGACTGATTAAAAGTTTTGTGAACCACTAGGAAGACTACGTGGTTCTAAGTGCGGCAGCTACGCCTTGCAGTAGATCTCACTCTCGGTGAACCGTTGCCGCTCCATTTTCACCGTCGCCCGGCTTAACCCACAGAAATGAAAGCACCGGTGTCATCATGTCAAGAGAAATTAGAGATAGTCTTTGCTGGTACGTCGTTCATACTCACCCGAAACAGGAAGAGCGCACCAGCAGCAACTTGCGAACGTTGCAGTTAGAAACGTTATCTCCCAAGTTGCGAGTGAAAAAGTACAACCAGTACACGGGCCAGTTGAGTCGAATCGTCAAACCTCTATTCCCGGGTTACATCTTTGCACGCTTCAAATTCAACGAGGCCTATCACCGCATCCGATTTACCAGAGGCGTTCACAGCCTCGTGTTGTTCAGTAACACTCCCACGCCGGTCGACGACGAGATCATCGAGTTGATCCAGTCGCGGTTAGGGAGCGATGGTTTTGTGAAATCTATTGAAGAGCTTCAACCGGGCGACCCAGTCGTGATCAAGGAAGGACGCTTCAAAGACCTTTGCGGTGTTTTTGAACGCTCGATGCCGGATGCCGATCGCGTGAGAATCCTCTTGAACGCCGTCAGCTTCCAGGCACACGTGGTCGTCAACCGGGCGCTCGTGACCAAAGTCTCGCGGGACGAACGATCGGGAGGATTGTACGTCCAGTAGAAAGGACTTAAAGTATCCGTCAACTTCTGTTGGCGGATTTCGAAATTTTTATGGTAGCAGTGGCAAGGCAGTCGATGGAGTTTCAGGCGGAAGTCAAACAACTCCTGCACATTGTGATCAACTCGCTTTACACGCACAAAGAGATCTTTCTGCGTGAACTGATTGCGAACGCGTCCGATGCTTTGGACAAGTTGCGCGTGCTGGCTCTAACCGATGATTCGGTGCTAGAAGATTCTCCGGAACTCAGCATCTCCATCGAAACCGATCCCGCGAACAGAATCCTCAAGATCTCAGACAACGGGATCGGCATGAGTTACGAAGAAGTGCTCGAAAACATAGGCACTATCGCGAAATCGGGTTCCAAGACTTTCATGCAACAGGTCATCAATCACGAGGGCGCGAATCTCGATCTGATCGGGCGTTTTGGCGTTGGTTTCTACTCGGCGTTCATGGTGGCCGAGAAAGTCACGCTCCTGACGAGACCTCCAAAAACCGGGATGGGCGTGAAGTGGGAATCTACCGGCGACGGCACGTACGAGATTGAAGAGGTTGAGAAAAAGACGCGCGGTACGGAAGTTATCCTGCAACTGAAACCACTCGATCCGGCGGCTGACACTCACGATGAAGACTTTCTGAATCAATACACGATTCAGAAGCACGTTCAAAAGCACTGCAACTTTATCGCGTATCCGATTCGCATGAACTTCGTCACGGAAGAGCCGGAATCGGATAATTCGGGACTAGTTGTCGAAGGCACAAAGCAAGTCACGATTAGCGAGCGAACGCTCAATTCGATTCAGCCAATCTGGACGAAAAACCCAAAAGAAACCGAACGCGAACAGTACCTTAGTTTCTATCGACAACACTTTCACGACTGGAACGAGCCCGCCGAAATTCTGCATACGAAAAGTGAAGGCACAGTCGAATTCACCGCGCTGCTTTTCATTCCGTCGCAGGCGCCCTACGGTCTTTACACCGGCGACCCGCCCAAAGGCCCGCAACTCTATTGCAAGCACGTTTTGGTCGTTGACGACTGCCGCGAGTTGTTGCCCGACTACCTCAGATTCGTGCGAGGCATTGTTGACGCGAGCGATCTTCCGTTGAACATTTCTCGAGAGACGCTTCAGCACGACGTGCAGATGCAGATCATCAAGAATCACCTCGAGAAGAAAGTACTCGAGAGACTGAAAGGCATGCTGGCAGGTGAACGAGCGAAGTATGAAACGTTCTGGAACGAGTTGGGCAAGTCGATCAAAGGCGGCCTGTTCATGGATTACCGGAACACGGAGAAGTTGCAGGACTTGCTGATCTTCGAATCGTCGCACTCGACCGAACAGAAGACGACGTTGCAGGAATACGTCGACCGTATGCCGGAGCAGCAGAAGGTGATTTACTACACGGTCGGTGATAGTCGAGCTGCGATTGAAAGGTTGCCGCAGCTTGAAGTGCTTAGAGAGCAGAACGTCGAAGTCCTGTACTTTTTAGACAAAGTCGACGAGTTCCTGACGCAGCACCTGCGCGAATACGCGGGTAAGAAACTGCAATCAGTGTCCCGCGGAGATCTCGATCTGAAGAACGAGTCTGACGCTGAGGTCAGCCCGGATGAGCAGTACAAAGATCTGTTGCAATTCATGCAGGAGACGCTCAAAGACAAGGTCAAGGAAGTGCGACTCTCCAAGCGTTTGAAATCGAGTCCCGTGTGCCTGGTTAGCAGCGATTCGGGCTACAGCCTGAACATGGAACGTTTGATGGCCGAAGCCAATCAGCCCATCTTGCGAGCGACCAGAATACTCGAAGTGAACCCAAACCACGGCGTCATTAAGGCGCTCGACAAGATGATGAAGGACGCAAATCGCAAGGAGCGTCTTTCAGACTGCTGCCAGTTGCTTTACGACCAGGCAATGTTAGTTGAGAACCACAAGATCGAAGACCCGGTGAAATTTGCAAATCTACTTTCGAGTTTAATCATCGAGGCTTACGCCGACCGGTAGTAAGCATCCCCATTCAATCAGAGGAGGCGACAATGAGTTGGAACGATCCTGACAGAGAAGACACCACAATCTACAAAGTGGTGGTTAATCACGAAGAGCAATACTCGATCTGGCCTGCCGATCGCGAGAACCCGTTGGGTTGGAACGATGCAGGCAAGACTGGTCCTAAGGCTGAGTGTCTCGAATACATCAAAGAAGTGTGGACCGACATGAGGCCGTTGAGTCTGCGCAAGCGCATGGAAGAGATGGCGAAGAACCCGCCGCCACCGCCGCCACCGCCCAGCGATGAACCGAGGCCGCGCGGCAACGAGCTGGTGAATCGTTTGAGTGAAGGCGACCATCCGGTGGAAGCGAGTCTGCGTCCGGAGAAGACAGTGCAGATTCTCAAAGAACGAATCGACATGGGCCACATTCACATCAAGTTCACTGACACGCGTGGCGGTACTGAACTGGGCGTTCGCCTCGATCGTGATGCGAGCGATTTGAGCAAGGCTGATTTCGATGCAGGACAAGGGACCGTGCATCTCGAAGGAACGTTGACGCTGAATTACGTTCCCGTTCGTTGCATTGCCGACATCGATCTCGCATCGCTCGAAGGCAAAGGACACCTCGTCGCTCTCGAAGCGGAAACCGCAGTCGCGTAAGTAAGCGATCTGCGCTTGGACAGGGTCAGTACCACCTCGCGGTAGCGGGTGGGTACGAAGTCAGAAAGGAAGGTCCGTATGGCCGACATTTACGACAATCTAACAAACACACCGTTGATCGAAGCCGTCAGAGCCGGCGAAGTCAACACAGTCAAAGAGTTGATCGACGGCGGCGCCGACGTTAACGAGGCGGGCGAACAGGGATGGACGCCGCTGAACTGGGCCGCCGGCAAAGGCAATTTGGAACTGGTCACATTGCTGGTTGAGAAAGGCGCCGAGGTTTTCAAAGTTGGTCGCGATCAAAGAACACCGCAGATGATCGCACTCGCCGCGGGACGCGCGGACGTTGTTCGGTATCTGCGCGATGCTGAAGATCGTGTCGAAGGCGACAAGCCGGCTCGTCCACAACGAAAGTATTGCAAGGCGTATCACATGTCAGACTTTCGTCAGTTCGCGGGCTGGAGTGAAAGCCGCATCAACTGGAAGAAGAGCGCCGACGACGCTGAGTTCGGTGATGACGACGTCGTGTTTCTTCACGAGGACTACACGGTCACGCAATCGATCTGGTCCAATGAGAACGTCATCTACAACAACGTGACGCCCGAATGGCAGGACTTCTGCAACACCGTCCTCGGATTCAAAGTGCCTGACGATCTTGATCTCATCGTTGCAGCCAGCAGCGGCGCGAACAGCGACGGTGCAGCGGCCGCGAATGTGTAGGGAGGGTAGTCATGAAACTCGGTGACGTGTTGCGGAAAGAGCGAGAACGAAAACGTCTCGCTGTAGAAACAGTGGCGACGGAGCTTAACGTGCCGATCGACGATTACCAGGAGCTTGAAGCTGGTTCCTCGCCGATCGAACAATGGGCGCCGAAGCTCGCGCAGATCGCGATTCAGCTGTCGACCCCGACGTCGCGGCTGATCAGTGAGACCGGCAAATCACGAGATGCTGCTCAATGTGGACAACTCATCCGAGCTCATCGTGAAAAGCGAGAGTTGGACCAGGAGCAGTTGGCGAAGAGTCTCGGCGTGCCCGTGAGTGAGCTCGACACGATCGAAGCCGGTAAGAGTCCGTTGGAACGTTATGCGCCGATGTTGTTGAAGTTCTCTGAACTGATCGAGCAGCCGATCTTCAACCTGTTCTATCCCTGTGGCCTGCCGTTAAATCAACTCGAAGACTACCCGTAAAAGTTAGATCCTGCTTGGGCACAGTCAGTACCGCCCGCGATAGCGGGTGGGTACGCAGTCAGTCCCGCCAGTCTTTAATAAATGACAACTCATGAACCGCTGATCGCGGGCCTTTCTCAGGCGAAGCTCGACTTGTTGTCGAAACTCGTTCGAGACAAGGGACACCGCTCTCCGCAAACGAGAGAGACTGCTTCTCCGATCGCTCGAGCTGTGCGCGCGGATCGGATGCCGTTGTCGTTTGCGCAGGAGCGACTGTGGTTCATCGATCAGCTGGAGCCTGAGAGTGCGGCTTACAACGTTCCGCACGCAGTTCGTTTGACAGGTTCGTTGCAGGTTGCGGCGCTCGAGCAGAGTGTTAACGAGATGGTGCGGCGGCATGAAGTGTTGCGCACCAGCTTTGTCGATTCAGCCGGACAGCCTGCGCAGCAGATTGCGCCGGAGTTGCGGGTCGAGTTGCCGCTCGTCGATCTGGGTTCGTTGTCTGAGAGTGAGCAGCGAGTGTTGGCCGAGCGGCTGATGCGCGAACAAGCACGCCGGCCATTCGACTTACGACGCGCGCCGTTGTTGCGCGTGCAGTTAGTGCGGTTCGCTGAGAGAGAACACGAGTTTCTCTTTGCGATGCACCACATCGCGAGTGATGGCTGGTCGATGGCAGTGCTGGTGCGAGAGGTTGGCGCGCTCTATCCGGCGTACTTGTCGGGGCGGCAGTCTCCATTAGCTGAGCTGGCGATTCAGTATGCGGACTTCGCGGTGTGGCAGCGAGAACGGCTGCAGGGCGAAGTGCTGGATGCTGAGTTGAGTTACTGGAAACAACAACTGGCCGATGCGCCCGAGCTGCTGGACCTACCCGCAGACCATGCACGGCCACGACTCGAGAGTTTTCGTGGCGACACGCAGTCGTTTGTGTTGAGTGAATCGATCAGTCGTGGTTTGCGCGAGCTGAGTCAGCAGTCTGGGACGACGTTGTTCATGACGTTGCTGGCGGCGTTCAAGACGCTGCTGTATCGCTACACGGGACAGACGGACATCGTTGTGGGAACTCCGGTAGCGAATCGAAATCGAGTCGAGATCGAGCCGTTGATCGGGTTCTTTGCAAACACCCTCGTGTTGCGCACGCGAGTGACACCGGAGGCGAGCTTCCGCGAGTTGCTGCAACAGGTGCGCGAAGTGGTGCTGGGAGCACAGGCACATCAGGAGTTGCCGTTTGAACGGTTGGTGCAGGAGCTGGCGCCGGAGCGGAGTTTGACTCATGCACCGCTGTTTCAGGTGATGCTTGTGCTTGATAACGCGCCGGCACGCGAGTTGGCGTTGCCTGAGTTGCAGTTGCAGACGATTGGTGAAGACAGTGCGACGGCGAAGTTCGATCTGACACTGGTGCTGAGCAATCGCGAGAGCGGCGAGTTAGGCGGTGAGATCAAGTACAACGCGGCTCTGTTCGACGACACGACGATCGCGCGGCTGGCCCAATCATTCGAAGCGACATTGACGGCAATTACCACGGATGCCGAACAACCGCTGCGGAACGTTTCACTGCTGACGACTGAACAGCGACGGCAACTGTTAACTGAGTGGAACGACACGCAGATCGACTTTGGCGCCGCGCGCTGTCTCGATGAACTGCTGGAGATGCAGGTCGAGAGAACTCCAGAGGCGATTGCGCTGGTCTATGACGAGCAGCAGATTACTTTCGCAGAGTTGAACCGGCGGGCCAATCACGTAGGCCGTCATCTGCAAGCGTTGGGTGTGGGCCCGGAAGTCGCAGTTGCTTTGCTGGTGGAGCGTAGTGAGCGGGCGTTGATTGGCATTTGGGGAATCCTTAAAGCGGGCGGGGGTTATGTACCACTTGATGCGGCCATGCCTTCAGCGCGAGTGGCAGCGATATTGGAAGATGCGCGTCCGGCAGTGTTGTTGACGCAGTCACATCTGGTTCGCGAACTGAGCGACGTGCAGCCGGAAGTCGTTCTGCTCGATGCAGATTGGGAAACGATTGCAGACGAGAGCGATGAAGCTCCGTTGCGCACGACGACACCTGAGAACCTTGCGTACGTGATTTACACCTCGGGCTCGACGGGACGACCGAAAGGCGTCGCTGTCCAGCATCGTTCGTTGGCGAATCTAGCTGCTGCGCTGAAGCAAAACATCTACACGAGCTTCGGTGCGCCACTACGCGTCGGACTCAATGCGACGCTCAGCTTCGACGCCTCAGTGAAACAGTGGCTGCAACTGCTAGACGGTCACACCCTTGAGCTATTTCCGGACGAAGTGCGTTTGGATGCGCGTGAGTTTGTGCGCTATGCCAAAGCTCACTCTCTGGACGTAGTTGATTGCACGCCACCACAGTTGAAGACGCTGCTGGAAGTTGAAGTGGAAACATCGCTGCAAGCAGTACTGGTGGGCGGCGATGCGATTGACGAGACGCTGTGGGAACAATTGGCCACGCATTCGACGATCAGTTTCTACAACTTGTACGGGCCGACAGAATGTACGGACGTGACGACTGCACAGCCGGTCACCGATATTCAAACGCCGACAATCGGACGACCGCTGGCGAACGTGCAAACGTACTTCCTGGACGAGTACGCGGCACCGGTGCCGTTTGGAGTGCGTGGTGAACTCTGCATCGGTGGAGCAGGCGTAGCGCGCGGCTATTTGCATCAACCGGAACTGACCGCGGACAAGTTCATTCCGGATGCATTCGGGCTGCAACCAGGCGCGCGGTTGTATCGCAGCGGTGATAGCGGACGCTACGTGGCCCAGGGTGAGATCGAGTTCATCGGACGCGTCGATGATCAGGTAAAGATCCGCGGCTACCGGATCGAGCCGGGCGAGATCGAAGCAGTGCTGGCGCAACATGCAGCAGTGCGACAGTGCAAAGTGCTGGTGCAGGAAGTGACGCCGGATGACAAGCGGCTGGTGGCTTATGTTGTAGGCGACGAGGAAGCAGATTCATCCAATCAACTGCGCGCATTTCTGAAAGAGCGACTGCCTGAGTACATGATCCCGGCGGCGTTTGTGACGCTAGCGCAGATGCCGCTGACTAGCAGCGGAAAAGTTGATCGCAAGGCGCTGCCGGAGCCGAAGTGGAGTAAGCACGACGAGTTGGGTGATGAAGAGCCGCGGACGCTAGTCGAAGAGATCCTGGCGGGTGTGTGGTCTGACGTGCTGGGGTTGGAGCAGGTCGGCGTAGACGAGAACTTCTTCGAGTTGGGTGGACACTCGCTGCTGGCGGTGCAGGTGGCGTCGCGAGTGCGGACGGCGCTGGAGTTTGAGTTGCCGTTGCGCTGGGTGTTTGAAGCGCCGACGGTGCGCACGCTGGCCGAACGGATTGAAGCCGCGCAGCAGAATGCAAAAGGAATCAGTCTGCCGCCGATCACGCGCCGGTTGCGTGCAGAGACGTTTGGATTGTCGTTTGCGCAGGAGCGGTTGTGGTTCCTCGATCAGCTAGAGCCGGGGAGCGTAGCCTACAACATCCCACACGCAGTTGGTCTGACAGGCTCGTTGCAGGTTTCCGTGCTCGAACAGAGTGTTAACGAGATAGCGCGACGGCATGAAGCCTTACGGACCAGCTTCGTAGATGCGGCCGGACAGCCGGCGCAGCAGATCGCGGCCGAGTTGAAGCTCGGATTACCGCTGATTGACTTGCAACGATTGAGCACTGATCAGCAGCAAGAGCAGGCAGAGCGGTTGGCGCGTGAAGAAGCACGACGACCGTTTGACTTGCGACATGCGCCGTTGTTGCGGGTGCGTTTGCTGCAACTGAGTGAACAACGACATCAGTTTCTGTTCACGATGCACCACATCGTCAGCGATGGCTGGTCGATGAACGTGGTCGTGCGCGAACTGGTCACGTTGTATGAAGCCCTGCACGCCGGTCAGCCCTCGTCACTAACAGAGTTGGGTGTGCAATACGCCGACTTCGCAGTGTGGCAGCGTCAACATCAGAAAGTAGCGATTGAAGGACAACTGGATTACTGGAAACAGCAACTGGCAGCCGCGCCTGAAGTTTTGGAACTGCCGGCTGACAGACCGCGACCACTGCTGCCCAGTCACCACGGCGCACAGCAACAGTTCTCACTGCCTGCCAGTCTGCATCAAGCGCTGAAAAGACTGAGCCGCAAACAGGATGCGACGTTGTTCATGACAATGCTCGCTGCATTCCAGACACTGTTGTCTCGCTACACGGGACAAGCGGATATTCTGGTGGGCACACCAGTAGCGAATCGCAATCGAGTGGAGATCGAGCCGCTGATCGGCTTCTTTGTGAACACCCTCGTGTTGCGGACGCAGTTGCATGATGAGACGAGCTTCCGCGAGTTGTTACAACAGGTGCGCGAAGTGGTGCTGGGAGCACAGGCACATCAGGAGTTGCCATTTGAACGATTGGTGCAGGAGCTAGCGCCGGAACGAAATCTGAGTCATGCGCCGCTGTTCCAGGTGATGCTGGTGCTGGACAACCTGCCGGCACGGCAGTTGGAGTTACCGCAACTGCAGTTGCAGCCGCTGCGTGAAGACAGTGCGACGGCGAAGTTCGATCTGACGTTGGCGCTGACGACAAAGCACGAGAGCGGCGAGTTGCGTGGTGTGCTTGAGTACAACACGGATCTGTTTGACGCGACACGAATGGCGCGACTGGCAGAACACTTCAGTTCGTTGCTGTCGGCAGTGGTGGAGGATTTGCAACAACCGTTGGCACGACTGCCCTTGTTGACTGACGCTGAACGACACCGGTTGCTGGTGGAGTGGAATGACACGGAATCAGTTGAACGTGTTGAGTCCTGTGTGCATGAAGTGGTGGCAGCGCAATCGCAGTTAACACCTGAAGCGGTAGCAGTCGAGTTCGAAGACGAAGCACTGACGTACGCGGAGCTGAACGCACGCGCGAATCAACTGGCGCATTACCTGAGACGGTGCGGCGTTGGACCAGAAGTGCTGGTGGGATTGTGTCTGGAGCCGTCGCTGGAGATGGTGGTCGGCGTGCTGGGCATATTGAAAGCCGGTGGCGCGTATGTGCCGTTGGATCCGAAGTATCCGCAGGAACGGTTGTCGTTCATGCTGGCGGACTCGCAAGCGCCCGTCATCGTCACGCAAGAGCAGTACACAGATTTAACGGATGAAACCCGGATTGTTTGTCTGGATCGTGACTGGAGTTCGATCGCACGTGAAGCAGAGAGCGATATCGAGAGCGGCGTCAGTGCAGAGAACCTGGCTTATGTGATCTATACCTCGGGCTCGACAGGCCGGCCGAAGGGAGCCGTGATCCAGCATCGCAGCGCGGTGGAGTTGCTGTTGTGGTCGCGGCAGGTGTTTGGTGCAGAAGAGTTGCAGGCAGTGCTGGGCTCCACTTCGATCTGTTTCGATCTCTCGGTGTTTGAACTGTTCGTGCCGTTGAGTCGCGGGGGCAAGGTAGTGCTGGTGGCAGATGCGCTGCGCCTGCCTGCCCTGGCCGGAAGAGAAGGCGTGACACTCATCAATACGGTGCCTTCGGTGATGGCAGAACTGCTGCGGCTGGGTGGTGTGCCGCAGTCGGTGCAGACGATCAATCTGGCAGGTGAGCCGTTATCGGCGACGCTGGTGCGGCAACTGCACGAGCAGACAAACGTGCAGCGTGTGTTTGACTTGTACGGACCCAGCGAAGACACGACTTATTCGACTTACACGCTGCGACTACCTGAAGGCCCGGGGACCATCGGCAATCCGATCACCAACACGAAAGCTTACGCGTTGGATAGCAGTCAGGAGCTGATGCCGACGGCAGTGGCTGGCGAGCTTTATCTGGGTGGACGAGGTTTGGCGCGTGGGTATCTGCGGCGACCGGAGTTGACGGCGGAGAAGTTCATCCCGAACCCGTTCAGTGCTGGAGAGCGATTGTACCGGACGGGCGACGTAGCGCGGCATCTGGCGGACGGGCGGCTGGAGTACCTGGGGCGGCGCGATCATCAGGTGAAGCTGCGCGGGTTCCGCATTGAGTTAGGTGAGATCGAAGCAGCGCTGAGCGCACATGCTGGAGTTCGTGAGACGGTTGTAGTGGTGCGCGAGCAGCGACTAGTGGCGTATGTGGTTGGGGTGGCGGAGCAGAGTGAACTGCGGAGTTACTTGCGCGAGCGGTTGCCACAGTACATGGTGCCTTCCGCATTCGTTCATCTCGATGCGTTGCCGCGGCTGCCGAACGGGAAAGTGAATCGCAAGGCGTTGCCGGAGCCGGAGTGGAGCGAACGACAAAGTGAAGTCAGTGAAGAAGAGCAAACACAGCTGGAGCAGATAGTAGCAGGTGTGTGGTCCGACGTGTTGGGGTTGGACCAGGTTGGAGTGGACGAGAACTTCTTCGAGTTAGGTGGACACTCGCTGCTGGCGGTGCAGGTGGCGTCGCGAGTGCGGACGGCGCTGGCGTTTGAGTTGCCGTTGCGCTGGGTGTTTGAAGCGCCGACAGTGCGGACGCTGGCCGAGCGGATTGAACAGAGCGCCGCACAAGTGAGTCTGCCGCCGATCACGCGCACGATGCGCGAAGAGTCGCTGCCGTTATCGTTTGCGCAGGAGCGGTTGTGGTTCCTCGATCAGTTGGAGCCGGAGAGTGCGGCTTACAACATTCCTGGCGGCGTAGAGTTGACGGGCTCGTTACAGATTGCGGCGTTAGAGCAAAGTCTCAGTGAGACGGTGCGGCGGCATGAAGCGTTACGAACGAAGTTTGTGGATGAGGCGGGACAGCCGGCGCAGCAGATCGCGGCGGAGTTGAAGCTCGGATTACCGCTGATTGACTTACAACGATTGAGCACTGATCAGCAGCAAGAGCAGGCAGAGCGGTTGGCGCGTGAAGAAGCACGACGACCGTTTGACTTGCGACATGCGCCGTTGTTGCGGGTGCGTTTGCTGCAACTGAGTGAACAACGACATCAGTTTCTGTTCACGATGCACCACATCGTCAGCGATGGCTGGTCGATGAACGTGGTCGTGCGCGAACTGGTCACGTTGTATGAAGCCCTGCACGCCGGTCAGCCCTCGTCACTAACAGAGTTGGGTGTGCAATACGCTGACTTCGCACTGTGGCAGCGTCAACATCAGAAAGTAGCGATTGAAGGACAACTGGATTACTGGAAACAGCAACTGGCAGCCGCGCCTGAAGTTTTGGAACTGCCGGCTGACAGACCGCGGCCATTATTGCCCAGTCACCACGGCGCACAGCAACAGTTCACACTACCTGCCAGTCTGCATCAATCGCTGAAACGACTGAGTCGCAAGCAGGATGCGACGTTGTTCATGACAATGCTCGCTGGTTTCCAGACACTGCTGTATCGCTACACGGGACAAGCGGACATTCTGGTGGGCACACCGGTGGCGAATCGCAATCGACTGGAGATCGAGCCGTTGATCGGGTTCTTTGTGAACACCCTCGTGCTGCGCACACGAGTGACAGCGGAGGCGAGCTTCCGCGAGTTGTTACAACAGGTGCGGGAAGTGGTGCTGGGAGCGCAGGCACATCAGGAGTTGCCGTTTGAACGATTGGTGCAGGAGCTAGCGCCGGAACGAAATCTGAGTCATGCGCCGCTGTTCCAGGTGATGCTGGTGCTGGACACCATGCCTCCACGGCAGTTGGAGCTACCCGGGTTGCAGTTGCAGCCGCTGCGTGAAGACAGTGCGACGGCGAAGTTCGATCTGACGCTGGCGCTGACGACGAAGCACGAGAGCGGCGAGTTGCGTGGTGTGCTTGAGTACAACACGGATCTGTTTGACGCGACACGAATGGCGCGACTGGCAGAACACTTCAGTTCGTTGCTGTCGGCAGTGGTGGAGGATTTGCAACAACCGTTGGCACGACTGCCCTTGTTGACTGACGCTGAACGACACCGGTTGCTGGTGGAGTGGAATGACACGGAATCAGTTGAACGTGTTGAGTCATGTGTGCATGAAGTGGTGGCAGTGCAATCGCAGTTAACACCTGAAGCGGTAGCAGTCGAGTTCGCGGACGAAGCACTGACGTACGCGGAGCTGAACGCACGCGCGAATCAACTGGCGCATTACCTGAGGCGGCGCGGCGTTGGACCAGAGGTGCTGGTGGGATTGTGTCTGGAGCCGTCGCTGGAGATGGTGGTCGGCGTGCTGGGCATATTGAAAGCCGGTGGCGCGTATGTGCCGTTGGATCCGAAGTATCCGCGGGAGCGGTTGTCGTTCATGCTGGCGGACTCGCAAGCGCCCGTGATCGTCACGCAAGAGCAGTACACAGATTTAACGGATGAAACCCGGATTGTTTGTCTGGATCGTGACTGGAGTTCGATCGCACGTGAAGCAGAGAGCGATATCGAGAGCAGCGTCAGTGCAGAGAACCTGGCTTATGTGATCTATACCTCGGGCTCGACAGGCCGGCCGAAGGGAGCCGTGATCCAGCATCGCAGCGCGGTGGAGTTGCTGTTGTGGTCGCGGCAGGTGTTTGGTGCAGAAGAGTTGCAGGCAGTGCTGGGCTCCACTTCGATCTGTTTCGATCTCTCGGTGTTTGAACTGTTCGTGCCGTTGAGTCGCGGGGGCAAGGTAGTGCTGGTGGCAGATGCGCTGCGCCTGCCGGCGCTGGCTGGCAGAGAAGGCGTGACACTCATCAATACGGTGCCATCGGTGATGGCAGAACTGCTGCGGCTGGGTGGAGTGCCACAGTCGGTGCAGACGATCAACCTGGCGGGTGAGCCGTTGTCGGCGACGTTGGTGCGGCAACTGCACGAGCAGACAAACGTGCAGCGAGTGTTTGATTTATACGGGCCTAGCGAAGACACCACCTATTCGACCTACACGCTGCGACTCCCAGACGGGCCGGTGACCATCGGTCATCCGATAACAAACACGAAGGCCTATGCACTGGATGGCAGTCAGGAACTGATGCCGAGTGCAGTGGCGGGAGAGCTATACCTGGGTGGACGTGGACTGGCGCGTGGTTATCTGCGGCGGCCGGAGTTGACGGCGGAGAAGTTCATCCCGAACCCGTTCAGCGGAGGAGAGCGACTGTACCGGACGGGCGACATAGCGCGGCATCTGGCGGACGGGCGGCTGGAGTACCTGGGGCGGCGCGATCATCAGGTGAAGCTGCGCGGGTTCCGGATTGAGTTAGGTGAGATCGAAGCAGCGCTGAGCGCACATGCTGGAGTTCGTGAGACGGTTGTAGTGGTGCACGAGCAGCGACTGGTGGCATATGTGGTTGGGGTGGCGGAGCAGAGTGAACTGCGGAGTTACTTGCGCGAAAGGTTGCCGCAGTACATGGTGCCTTCCGCATTCGTTCATCTCGATGCGTTGCCGCGGCTGCCGAACGGGAAAGTGAATCGCAAGGCGTTGCCGGAGCCGGAGTGGAGCGAACGGCAAAGCGCGGGCAGTGAAGAAGAGCAAACACAGCTGGAGCAGCTAGTGGCAGGTGTGTGGTCCGACGTGTTGGGGTTGGACCAGGTTGGAGTGGACGAGAACTTCTTCGAGTTAGGTGGACACTCGCTGCTGGCGGTGCAGGTGGCGTCGCGAGTGCGGACGGCGCTGGCGTTTGAGTTGCCGTTGCGCTGGGTGTTTGAAGCGCCGACAGTGCGTGCGTTGGCAGAGCGGATTGAACAGAGCGCCGCACAAGTGAGTCTGCCGCCGATCACGCGCACGATGCGCGAAGAGTCGCTGCCGTTATCGTTTGCGCAGGAGCGGTTGTGGTTCCTCGATCAGTTGGAGCCGGAGAGTGCGGCTTACAACATTCCTGGCGGCGTAGAGTTGACAGGCTCGTTACAGATTGCGGCGTTAGAGCAAAGTCTCAGTGAGACGGTGCGGCGGCATGAAGCGTTACGAACGAAGTTTGTGGATGAGGCGGGACAGCCGGCGCAGCAGATCGCGGCCGAGTTGAAGCTCGGATTACCGCTGATTGACTTGCAACGATTGAGCACTGATCAGCAGCAAGAGCAGGCAGAGCGGTTGGCGCGTGAAGAAGCACGACGACCGTTTGACTTGCGACATGCGCCGTTGTTGCGGGTGCGTTTGCTGCAACTGAGTGAACAACGACATCAGTTTCTGTTCACGATGCACCACATCGTCAGCGATGGCTGGTCGATGAACGTGGTCGTGCGCGAACTGGTCACGTTGTATGAAGCCCTGCACGCCGGTCAGCCCTCGTCACTAACAGAGTTGGGTGTGCAATACGCCGACTTCGCAGTGTGGCAGCGTCAACATCAGAAAGTAGCGATTGAAGGACAACTGGATTACTGGAAACAGCAACTGGCAGCCGCGCCTGAAGTTTTGGAACTGCCGGCTGACAGACCGCGACCACTGCTGCCCAGTCACCACGGCGCACAGCAACAGTTCTCACTGCCTGCCAGTCTGCATCAAGCGCTGAAAAGACTGAGCCGCAAACAGGATGCGACGTTGTTCATGACAATGCTCGCTGCATTCCAGACACTGTTGTCTCGCTACACGGGACAAGCGGATATTCTGGTGGGCACACCAGTAGCGAATCGCAATCGAGTGGAGATCGAGCCGCTGATCGGCTTCTTTGTGAACACCCTCGTGTTGCGGACGCAGTTGCATGATGAGACGAGCTTCCGCGAGTTGTTACAACAGGTGCGCGAAGTGGTGCTGGGAGCACAGGCACATCAGGAGTTGCCATTTGAACGATTGGTGCAGGAGCTAGCGCCGGAACGAAATCTGAGTCATGCGCCGCTGTTCCAGGTGATGCTGGTGCTGGACAACCTGCCGGCACGGCAGTTGGAGTTACCGCAACTGCAGTTGCAGCCGCTGCGTGAAGACAGTGCGACGGCGAAGTTCGATCTGACGCTGGCGCTGACGACAAAGCACGAGAGCGGCGAGTTGCAAGGTGTGCTTGAGTACAACACGGATCTGTTTGACGCGAGTCGGATGGCGCGACTGGCCGAACACTTCAGTTCGTTGCTGTCGGCAGTGGTGGAGGATGCGAACCACTCCTTGGCGCGGTTGCCGCTGTTGACTGACGCTGAACGACACCGGTTGCTGGTGGAGTGGAATGACACGGAATCAGTTGAACGTGTTGAGTCCTGTGTGCATGAAGTGGTGGCAGCGCAATCGCAGTTAACACCTGAAGCGGTAGCAGTCGAGTTCGAAGACGAAGCACTGACGTACGCGGAGTTGAATGCACGCGCGAGTCAACTGGCGCATTACCTGAGACGGCGCGGCGTTGGACCAGAGGTGCTGGTTGGATTGTGTCTGGAGCCGTCGCTGGAGATGGTGGTCGGCGTGCTGGGCATATTGAAAGCCGGTGGCGCGTATGTGCCGTTGGATCCGAGGTATCCGCGGGAGCGGTTGTCGTTCATGCTGGCGGACTCGCAGGCGCCGGTGATCGTCACGCGAGAGCAGTACACAGATTTAACGGATGAAACCCGGATTGTCTGTCTTGATCGTGACTGGATCTCGATCGCACGGGAATCGGCAAGCGATATCGAGAGCGGCGTCTCCCCAGACAATCTTGCCTATGTGATCTACACGTCGGGCTCGACGGGACGACCGAAGGGAGCAGTGATCCAGCATCGCAGCGCGGTGGAACTGCTCTTGTGGTCGCACGACGTGTTTAGTGCGGAAGAGTTGCAGGCGGTACTGGGCTCGACCTCGATCTGTTTCGACCTCTCGGTGTTTGAACTGTTCGTGCCGTTGAGTCGCGGGGGCAAGGTAGTGCTGGTGGCAGATGCGCTGCGCCTGCCTGCCCTGGCCGGCAGAGAAGGCGTAACACTTATTAATACGGTGCCTTCGGTGATGGCGGAACTGCTGCGGCTGGGTGGAGTGCCGCAGTCGGTGCGGACGATCAATCTGGCAGGTGAGCCGTTATCGGCGACGCTGGTGCGGCAACTGCACAAGCAGACAAACGTGCAGCGTGTGTTTGACTTGTACGGACCCAGCGAAGACACGACTTATTCGACTTACACGCTGCGACTACCTGAAGGCCCGGTGACCATCGGCAATCCGATCACCAACACGAAAGCTTACGCGTTGGATAGCAGTCAGGAGCTGATGCCGACGGCAGTGGCTGGCGAGCTTTATCTGGGTGGACGAGGTTTGGCGCGTGGGTATCTGCGGCGACCGGAGTTGACGGCGGAGAAGTTCATCCCGAACCCGTTCAGCGCAGGTGAGCGACTCTATTCGACAGGTGACATAGCGCGGCATCTGGCTGATGGGCGTTTGGAGTATCTGGGGCGGCGCGATCATCAGGTGAAGCTGCGCGGGTTCCGCATTGAGTTGGGCGAGATTGAGGCAGCGCTGAGTGCACATGCTGAGATGCGTGAGAGCGTCGTGGTGGTACGCGCGCAGCGGTTGGTGGCGTATGTGGTTGGGGTAGCGGAGTCGAGTGAATTGCGAAGTTACTTGCGCGAGCGGTTGCCGCAGTACATGGTGCCTGCCGCCTTCGTTCGTCTTGAAGCGTTGCCACGGCTGCCGAACGGGAAAGTCAACCGCAAGGCTTTGCCGGAGCCGGAGCGCAGTGAGCGGTCAAGTGAAGTCAGTGAAGAAGAACAAACCCAGCTTGAGCAGCTAGTCGCAGGTGTGTGGTCCGACGTGCTGGGGCTGGAGCAGGTTGGAGCAGACGAGAACTTCTTTGAGTTGGGTGGACACTCGCTGCTGGCGGTGCAGGTGGCGTCACGGGTGCGGACGGCGCTGGGGTTTGAGTTGCCGTTGCGCTGGGTGTTTGAAGCGCCGACCGTGCGCACCCTGGCCGAACGGATTGAACAGAGCGCAGCACAAGTGAGCCTGCCGCCGATTACGGGCACGATGCGTGAAGAGTCGTTGCCGTTGTCGTTTGCGCAGAAGCGGTTGTGGTTCATCGATCAGTTGGAGCCGGAGAGCGCGGCCTACAACATTCCGGGCGGCGTGCAGTTGACGGGCTCGTTGGAGATAGCGGCGCTGGAGCAAAGTCTGAATGAGACAGTGCGCCGGCATGAGGCGTTGCGGACGAGCTTCGTCGATGCAGCAGGACAACCGGCGCAACAGATCGCGGCCGAGTTGAAGCTCGGATTACCGCTGATTGACTTGCAACGATTGAGCACGGATCAGCAGCAAGAGCAGGCGGAGCGGTTGGCGCGCGAGGAAGCACGGCGTCCGTTCGACCTGCGACATGCGCCGTTGTTGCGCGTGAGCCTGCTGAGGTTGAGTGAAGATCAACACCAGTTTCTGTTCACGATGCACCACATCGTCAGCGATGGCTGGTCGATGAACGTAGCCGTGCGCGAGCTGGTGACGTTATACGAAGCTTTGCATACGGGTCAGCCATCACCCTTGACAGACTTGGCGGTGCAATACGCCGACTTCGGAGTGTGGCAACGTCAACATCAGGAAGCGGCAGTCCTCGAACAACTTGATTACTGGAAGCCTCAACTTGCTGACGCGCCGTCACTCGACCTGCCGACAGATCACAGACGCAGCACTAACAAGAAACGACTGGGCCAGTATCCGCTAACCATGCCGACTGCTTTGAGCGGCGATCTCATGAAGCTCTCGAAGCAGGAAGGCCTCACGCCGTTCATGATGTTACTGGCTGCTTACCAATTCGTGTTGAGCCGCTATAGCGGACAGCCGGACATCAGCGTCGGTACGCCTGTAGCGGGACGCGACCGCTATGAAGTTGAAGAGCTGATTGGGTTCTTCGTGAACACACTCGTGATGCGAACGCAGCTCGATTCTTCGTGGACCATGCGCGAGTTCTTAAGACACGTCAGAGAGACGGCTTTGCAGGCGCACATGCACCGTGACGTGCAGTTTGAGCGGCTGGTTGAGGAGCTACAACCTGAGCGACGTCTGGATCGCTCGCCACTATTTCAAGTGATGCTGATCGTGCAACCGGCGCAGGCCGCCGTGGATTGGCCCGGGCTAGAAGCACGGGCGCTGAGTAGCGAGACCGGCATGGCGAAGTTCGACCTGGCGTTGTCGTTTGTTCACGATCGGAATCAGCTTAGCGGCACGCTGCGCTACAACGCGGATCTGTTCGAACGCGCGACGATCGCACGGTTTATCGAGGCATTTGAAAGGACGCTGGCTGCGATGACGGGTGACCTCGAACAACCGCTGCGGAATGTGTCACTGCTGAGCAGTGAACAGCGGCGGCAACTGTTAACCGAGTGGAATGATACGCAAGTCGACTTTGGTGCCGCGCGTTGTCTCGATGAGTTGCTAGAGGCTCAGGTCGAGAGAACTCCGGACGCGATCGCACTGGTCTACGAGGAGAAGCAGATCACTTTCGCGGAGTTGAACCGGCGTGCCAACCAACTCGCGCGTCATTTGCAAGCGTTGGGTGTAGGACCGGAAGTCGCAGTCGCTTTGCTGGTGGAGCGCAGTGAGCTGGCGCTGATTGGGATTTGGGGAATACTGAAAGCCGGCGGCGGCTACGTGCCGTTGGATGCAACCATGCCGGCAGCGCGAGTTGCAGCGATACTCGACGATGCACGTCCAGCGGTCCTGTTGACGCAATCGCATTTGACGCAAGACCTCAGCAATTTGCCGCAAGTTGTGCTGCTCGATCGAGACTGGGAAGCGATTGCAAACGAGTGCGATGAGGCTCCGCTACGCAGAACGACAACTGAGAATCTCGCGTATGTCATTTACACCTCGGGCTCGACTGGACGACCGAAAGGTGTCGCTGTCCAGCATCGTTCGTTGGCCAATCTCTCTGCCGCCCTGAAGCAGAACATCTATACGAGTTTTGCTGCACCATTACGCGTCGGACTTAACGCGACGTTGAGCTTTGACGCGTCAGTGAAACAGTGGCTGCAACTGCTAGACGGTCACACGCTGCAAATCATTCCAGACGAAGTGCGTTGGGACGCACGTGAGTTTATGCTCTATGCCAAAGCTCACGCTCTCGACGTAGTTGATTGCACGCCACCACAGTTGAAGACGCTGCTGGAAGTGGATCTGGAAACCTCACTCAAGGCAGTGCTGGTAGGCGGTGATGCGATTGACGAGACGTTGTGGGAACAACTGGCCACGCATCCGACGATCAGCTTCTACAACTTGTACGGTCCGACGGAATGCACCGACGTCACGACTGCACGGCAGATCAGCGAAGTGACGCCGACGATCGGACGGCCACTGGCGAACGTGCAAATGTACTTCCTCGATGAGTACGCCGAACCGGTGCCGTTTGGAGTGCGTGGTGAGCTTTGCATCGGTGGAGCAGGTGTAACACGCGGCTACCTGCATCAACCGGAGTTGACGGCAGACAAGTTCATTCCGGACGCATTCGGGCTGCAACCAGGCGCGCGGCTCTATCGCAGCGGCGACAGCGGACGCTACCTCGCCCAGGGTGAGATCGAGTTCATCGGACGCGTCGACGATCAGGTAAAGATACGCGGCTACCGCATCGAGTCTGGCGAGATTGAAGCGGTGCTGGCGCAACACGCAGCGGTGCGGCAGTGCAAGGTGCTGGTGCAGGAAGTGACGCCGGATGACAAGCGCCTCGTGGCTTATGTCGTTGGTGATGAACAACCAATTAGCCAGCTCCGCAGTTATCTAAAAGAGCGTCTGCCTGAGTACATGATCCCCGCTGCATTCGTGATGCTGGCGCAGATGCCGTTGACTGCGAGTGGCAAGGTAGATCGCAAAGCGCTGCCGAAACCCGATCAAGATCAACGAGAGCAGCCACTAGTGCTGCCGCGCACGCCGACTGAGCAGCAACTCGCAGACATGTGGTCGGAGCTACTCGGCGGACGGCAGGTCAGCATTCACGACAACTTCTTCGATGTCGGCGGACACTCCTTGCTGCTGACGCAACTCGCCTCACGCATACGCAACACGATGAACGTAGAAGTACCGCTGCGCACCTTGTTCGAAGCGCCAACTTTAATGGCGCTGGCAGAGCGGGTTGAGGTAGCGCGGCAGAGCGCAGCGGGAGTGAGTCTGTTGCCGATCACACGTGCGCAGCGTGAAGAGTCGTTGCCGTTGTCATTTGCGCAGGAGCGGCTGTGGTTCATCGATCAGTTAGAACCGGAGAGTGCGGCTTACAACATTCCGCGCGCGGTCGAACTCACGGGCATATTACAGGGTGCGACGCTGGCGCAGAGTCTGAATGAACTGATGCGGCGGCATGAAGTGTTGCGCACCAGCTTCGTATCGCAAGACGGCCGGCCGGTGCAGCAGATTGAAGCAGTGCGAGTGGAGTTGCCATTCGTGGATCTGCGTTCATTAAACGCGCTCGAGCAGCAACAGCAGACAGAGCAACTAGCACGCGAGGAAGCGCGCCGTCCATTTGATCTCCGGCGTGCGCCGCTACTGCGGGCACAATTGGTCCAATTGAGTGAAGCACGACATGAGCTTCTGTTCACGATGCACCACATCGTTAGCGACGGCTGGTCCACGGGCGTGTTGGTGCAAGAGATTGGGGAGCTCTACCCGAGCTACCTGTCAGGCGTGCCATCCGCATTGCCGGAGCTGGCGATTCAATACGCCGACTTCGCGGTGTGGCAGCGAGAGCATTTGCAAGGTGAAGTGCTCGACGCGGAACTGAGCTACTGGAAGCAACAACTGGCAGCCGCGCCTGAAGTTTTGGAACTGCCCGCCGACCATGCGCGGCCACGCCTGGAGAGTTTTCGTGGTGACCGACAGCCGTTAGTGCTAAGCGAAACGGTTAGCCATGGTTTACGCGAACTGAGCAGACAGTCAGGCACGACATTGTTCATGACGCTGCTGGCGGCGTTCAAGACGTTGCTATATCGCTACGCAGGACAAACAGACATCCTGGTAGGCACGCCGATAGCGAATCGCAATCGAGTCGAGATCGAACCGCTGATCGGTTTCTTCGTGAACACCCTCGTGCTGCGCACGCAATTGCATGGCGAGTCGAGCTTCCGCGAGTTGTTACAACAAGTGCGGGAAACAGTACTGGACGCACAGGCACATCAGGAGTTGCCGTTCGAGCGACTCGTGCAGGAGCTGGCGCCGGAACGAAGTCTCAGTCATGCGCCGCTGTTCCAGGTAGTGATGGTGTTAGACACCATGCCGGCCCGCCAGTTGGAACTACCTGCTTTGCAGTTGCAGCCGATTGGTGAAGAAAGAGCGACGGCGAAGTTCGATCTGACACTGGCGTTGAGCCCGAACCGAGAGAGCGGCGAGTTGAACGGTGTCATCGAATACAACACGGAACTGTTTGATCGCAGCCGGATGGTGCGACTGGCGGAACACTTCAGTTCGTTGTTGTCGGCAGTGGTGGAAGATGCGAACCACACCCTCGCGCGTCTGCCGTTATTAAGCGCGGCAGAGCAACAGCGGTTGCTGGTTGAGTGGAATGATACGGATTCAGCCGCGCCACCTGAGAGTTGTGTGCATGAACTGTTTGCAGCGCAGTCGGAATTAACACCTGAAGCAATAGCGCTCGCGTTCGAAGACGAAACTCTCACGTATACCGAACTGAATGCACGCGCGAATCAACTGGCGCATTACCTTCGAAGGCGCGGAGTTGGACCAGACGTGCTCGTGGGATTGTGTCTGGATCGATCGCTTGAATTAGTGATCGGCGTGCTGGGCATATTGAAAGCGGGCGGCGCCTACCTGCCACTCGATCCGGCGTATCCGAAAGAGCGGTTGTCGTTCATGCTGGCCGACTCGCAAGCGCCGGTGATCGTCACGCAAGAGCAGTACACAGATTTAACGGATGAAACCCGGATTGTTTGTCTTGATCGTGACTGGAGTTTGATCGCGCGGGAAGCCGAAAACAATTTGGACCACGGCGCCTCCCCAGACAACCTGGCTTACATGATGTACACGTCTGGCTCAACCGGCATCCCCAAAGGTGTCAGCGTCAATCATCGCGCCGTAGTGCGGCTCATTCAGGAGCCCAACTATGCTGAGCTGAATAATAGCCACACCTTCCTGCAGCTGGCGCCGGTTTCGTTTGACGCTTCCACGTTAGAAATCTGGGGTAGCTTGCTCAACGGCGCACGCCTGGCGGTGATGAGCGGCGGCACTCCCTCGCTGCAAGAGCTGGGGAATGCACTGCGCCGTTATCAAGTCACCACACTGTGGCTGACTTCGGGTTTGTTCAACTTGATGGTTGACCAGCAGCTGGAAGACTTGCAGCAGCTCAAACAACTGCTTACGGGCGGCGACGTAGCCTCGGTCGCACATGTGCGGAAATTTCTCCAGAACGCACGAGACTGCAAGCTGATCCACGCCTATGGACCAACCGAGAACACCACCTTTACTACTTGCCATCCGCTGACTGAGGCCGCCGCCATCGACGGCACGGTGCCGATTGGCCGGCCGATAACAAACACTCGAGTTTACATTCTTGACGGCGCGTTGCAGCCAGTGCCGATGGGAACCATAGGCGAACTCTACGCCGGTGGCGATGGACTGGCGCGCGGCTACTTCAATCGCGCGAGTCTGACGGCAGAACGCTTTATCCCCAATCCTTTCAGCGCTGGTGAGTGCTTATACAAGACTGGGGATCAGGTGCGGCATCTGGCCGGCAGTCAGATCGAGTTCATCGGACGCGCGGATCAGCAGGTGAAGCTGCGTGGGTTCCGCATTGAGTTGGGCGATATTGAAGCGGCGCTGAGCGCGCATCCGGGAGTTCGAGAGAACGTCGTAGTGGCGCGCCAGGATGTTCCGGGCGACAAGCGCTTGGTGGCTTATGTGGTTGGGGTGGCGGAGCCGAGTGTACTGCGGGGTTACTTGCGCGCGAAGCTGCCCGACTACATGGTGCCGTCGGCGTTTGTGCGGCTCGATGAGTTGCCACTCAATCCAAACGGCAAGGTAAATCGAAAATTGTTACCGGAGCCGGAGTGGAGCGAACGGGAGTGGCAAAGTGAGGAAGAGCCGGAAACACAGATTGCACAGATTGTGGCCGGAATTTTCTCTGCTGTGTTGGGCGTGGACCACGTCGGACTAGACGAGAACTTTTTTGAGTTGGGCGGGCATTCACTGTTAGCGGTGCAAGTCGCTTCGCGCGTGCGGACGGTATTGGGGTTTGAGTTGCCGTTGCGCTGGGTGTTTGAAGCGCCGACGGTGCGCACGCTGGCCGAGCGGATTGAGAAGAGTGCCGTAGGAGTGAGTCTGCCGCCGATCGTGCGAACGATGCGTGAAGAGACGTTGCCGTTGTCGTTTGCGCAGGAGCGGTTGTGGTTCATCGATCAGTTGGAGCCGGAGAGTGTGGCTTACAACATTCCGGGTGGCGTGCAGTTGACGGGCTCGTTGGAGATTGCGGCGCTGGAGCAAAGTCTGAATGAGACGGTGCGGCGGCATGAAGCGTTACGGACGAGCTTCGTGGATGTGGCGGGACAACCGGCACAGCAGATCGCAGCCGACTTGAAGCTCGGATTACCGCTGATTGACTTGCAACGATTGAGCACGGATCAGCAGCAAGAGCAGGCGGAGCGGTTGGCGCGCGAGGAAGCACGGCGTCCGTTCGACCTGCGACATGCGCCGTTGTTGCGCGTGAGCCTGCTGAGGTTGAGTGAAGATCAACACCAGTTTCTGTTCACGATGCACCACATCGTCAGCGATGGCTGGTCGATGAACGTAGCCGTGCGCGAGCTGGTGACGTTATACGAAGCTTTGCATACGGGTCAGCCATCACCCTTGACAGACTTGGCGGTGCAATACGCCGACTTCGGAGTGTGGCAACGTCAACATCAGGAAGCGGCAGTCCTCGAACAACTTGATTACTGGAAGCCTCAACTTGCTGACGCGCCGTCACTCGACCTGCCGACAGATCACAGACGCAGCACTAACAAGAAACGACTGGGCCAGTATCCGCTAACCATGCCGACTGCTTTGAGCGGCGATCTCATGAAGCTCTCGAAGCAGGAAGGCCTCACGCCGTTCATGATGTTACTGGCTGCTTACCAATTCGTGTTGAGCCGCTGTAGCGGACAGCCGGACATCAGCGTCGGTACGCCTGTAGCGGGACGCGACCGCTATGAAGTTGAAGAGCTGATTGGGTTCTTCGTGAACACACTCGTGATGCGAACGCAGCTCGATTCTTCGTGGACCATGCGCGAGTTCTTAAGACACGTCAGAGAGACGGCTTTGCAGGCGCACATGCACTGTGACGTGCAGTTTGAGCGGCTGGTTGAGGAGCTACAACCTGAGCGACGTCTGGATCGCTCGCCACTATTTCAAGTGATGCTGATCGTGCAACCGGCGCAGGCCGCCGTGGATTGGCCCGGGCTAGAAGCACGGGCGCTGAGTAGCGAGACCGGCATGGCGAAGTTCGACCTGGCGTTGTCGTTTGTTCACGATCGGAATCAGCTTAGCGGCACGCTGCGCTACAACGCGGATCTGTTCGAACGCGCGACGATCGCACGGTTTATCGAGGCATTTGAAAGGACGCTGGCTGCGATGACGGGTGACCTCGAACAACCGCTGCGGAATGTGTCACTGCTGAGCAGTGAACAGCGGCGGCAACTGTTAACCGAGTGGAATGATACGCAAGTCGACTTTGGTGCCGCGCGTTGTCTCGATGAGTTGCTAGAGGCTCAGGTCGAGAGAACTCCGGACGCGATCGCACTGGTCTACGAGGAGAAGCAGATCACTTTCGCGGAGTTGAACCGGCGTGCCAACCAACTCGCGCGTCATTTGCAAGCGTTGGGTGTAGGACCGGAAGTCGCAGTCGCTTTGCTGGTGGAGCGCAGTGAGCTGGCGCTGATTGGGATTTGGGGAATACTGAAAGCCGGCGGCGGCTACGTGCCGTTGGATGCAACCATGCCGGCAGCGCGAGTTGCAGCGATACTCGACGATGCACGTCCAGCGGTCCTGTTGACGCAATCGCATTTGACGCAAGACCTCAGCAATTTGCCGCAAGTTGTGCTGCTCGATCGAGACTGGGAAGCGATTGCAAACGAGTGCGATGAGGCTCCGCTACGCAGAACGACAACTGAGAATCTGGCTTACGTGATCTACACCTCGGGCTCGACTGGACGACCGAAAGGTGTCGCTGTCCAGCATCGTTCGTTGGCCAATCTCTCTGCCGCCCTGGAGCAAAATATCTATACGAGTTTTGCTGCACCATTACGCGTCGGACTTAACGCGACGTTGAGCTTTGACGCGTCAGTGAAACAGTGGCTGCAACTGCTAGACGGTCACACGCTGCAAATCATTCCGGATGAAGTGCGTTGGGATGCACGTGAGTTCATGCACTACGCCAAAGTTCACGATCTCGACGTAGTTGATTGCACGCCGCCACAGTTGAAGACGCTGCTGGAAGTGGATCTGGAAACCTCACTCAAGGCAGTGCTGGTAGGCGGTGATGCGATTGACGAGACGTTGTGGGAACAATTGGCCACGCATCCGACGATCAGCTTCTACAACTTGTACGGGCCGACGGAATGCACGGACGTCACGACTGCACGGCAGATCAGCGAAGTGACGCCGACGATCGGACGGCCACTGGCGAACGTGCAAACGTACTTCCTCGATGAGTACGCCGAACCGGTGCCGTTTGGAGTGCGTGGTGAGCTTTGCATCGGTGGAGCAGGTGTAACACGCGGCTACCTGCATCAACCTGAGCTGACAGCAGACAAGTTCATTCCGGACGCATTCGGGCAGCAACCAGGCGCGCGGCTTTACCGTAGCGGTGACAGCGGACGCTACCTCGCCCAGGGTGAGATTGAGTTCATCGGACGCGTCGATGATCAGGTAAAGATACGCGGCTACCGCATCGAGCCTGGCGAGATTGAAGCGGTGCTGGCGCAACACGATGCGGTGCGGCAGTGCAAGGTGCTGGTGCAGGAAGTGACGCCGGATGACAAGCGCCTCGTGGCTTATGTCGTTGGTGATGAACAACCAATTAGCCAGCTCCGCAGTTATCTAAAAGAGCGTCTGCCTGAGTACATGATCCCCGCTGCATTCGTGATGCTGGCGCAGATGCCGTTGACTGCGAGTGGCAAGGTAGATCGCAAAGCGCTGCCGAAACCCGATCAAGATCAACGAGAGCAGCCACTAGTGCTGCCGCGCACGCCGACTGAGCAGCAACTCGCAGACATGTGGTCGGAGCTACTCGGCGGACGGCAGGTCAGCATTCACGACAACTTCTTCGATGTCGGCGGACACTCCTTGCTGCTGACGCAACTCGCCTCACGCATACGCAACACGATGAACGTAGAAGTACCGCTGCGCACCTTGTTCGAAGTGCCAACTTTAATGGCGCTGGCAGAGCGGGTTGAGGTAGCGCGGCAGAGTGCAGCGGGAGTGAGTCTGTTGCCGATCACACGTGCGCAGCGTGAAGAGTCGTTGCCGTTGTCATTTGCGCAGGAGCGGCTGTGGTTCATCGATCAGTTAGAACCGGAGAGCGCGGCTTACAACATTCCGCGCGCGGTCGAACTCGCGGGCATATTACAGGGTGCGACGCTGGCGCAGAGTCTGAATGAACTGATGCGGCGGCATGAAGTGTTGCGCACCAGCTTCGTATCGCAAGACGGCCGGCCGGTGCAGCAGATTGAGCCAGTGCGAGTGGAGTTGCCATTCGTGGATCTGCGTTCATTAAACGCGCTCGAGCAGCAACAGCAGACAGAGCAACTAGCACGCGCGGAAGCGCGCCGTCCATTTGATCTCCGGCGTGCGCCGCTACTGCGGGCACAATTGGTCCAATTGAGTGAAGCACGACATGAGCTTCTGTTCACGATGCACCACATCGTTAGCGACGGCTGGTCCACGGGCGTGTTGGTGCAGGAAATTGGAGATCTCTACCCTAGCTATCTGTCGGGCGTGCCATCCGCATTGCCGGAGCTAACAATTCAATACGCCGACTTCGCGGTGTGGCAGCGAGAGCATTTGCAAGGCGAAGTGCTCGACGCGGAACTGAGCTATTGGAGAGAACAACTGGCAGAGGTGCCCGAAGTGCTGGAGCTGCCGGCTGACAGACCGCGACCGTTGCTGCCTAGCTATCACGGCGCTCAGCAACGCTTCACGCTTCCTGCAAATTTGCACCAATCACTGAAACGGCTAAGCCGCAAACAAGATGCAACGTTGTTCATGACATTGCTCGCGGGTTTCCAGGCACTGCTTTATCGCTACACGGGCCAGGCGGACATTCTCGTAGGCACACCGATAGCGAATCGTAATCGGCTGGAGATCGAGCCGCTGATTGGTTTCTTCGTGAACACGCTCGTATTGCGAACTCGGCTCGCGGGCGACGTCAGCTTCAGCGAGGCGCTGAGTCGCGTTCGCGAAGTGGTGCTGGGAGCGCAGGCACATCAAGAGTTGCCGTTTGAACGGCTCGTGCAGGAGTTAGCGCCGGAGCGGAGTCTGAGTCATGCGCCACTATTTCAGGTGATGCTGGTGCTCGACACGATGCCGGCCCGGCAGTTGGAGCTACCCGCGTTGCAGTTGCAACCGCTCCGTGAAGACAGTGCGACGGCGAAGTTCGATCTGACACTGGTGTTGAGCCCAAATCGAGAGAGCGGCGAGTTGCGTGGTGTCATCGAATACAACACGCATTTGTTTGACGCGACACGTATGGCGCGAGTCGCGGAACACTTCAGTTCGTTGTTGTCGGCAGTAGTCGAGGATGCAGAGCAGACCTTGGCCCATCTGCCACTGTTGAGCGCGGCTGAGCGACATCGCTTGCTGGTTGAGTGGAATGACACTGACTCAGCCAAGCATGTTGATTCTTGTGTGCATGAGCTCATAGCAGCGCAGTCGCAACTAACACCGGAGACGATAGCAGTCGAGTTCGAAGAAGGCGCACTCACATACACGGAGCTGAATGCACGGGCGAATCAACTGGCGCATTACCTGAGGCGGTGCGGTGTTGGACCAGACGTGCTCGTGGGATTGTGTCTGGATCGGTCGCTGGAGCTGGTTGTAGCTATTCTGGGCATATTGAAAGCGGGCGGTGCCTACCTGCCACTCGATCCGGCGTATCCGAAAGAGCGGTTGTCGCTCATGTTGGCCGACTCGCAAGCGCCCGTCATAGTCACGCAAGAGCAGTACACAGATTTAACGGATGAAACCCGGATTGTTTGTCTTGATCGTGACTGGAGTCTGATCGCGCGCGAACCCGAAAACAATTTGGACCACGGCGTCTCCCCAGACAACCTTGCTTACGTGATCTATACCTCGGGTTCGACTGGAAGGCCGAAGGGCGTGGCAATCCCACACGGCGCGCTCCGCAACCACATGCAGTGGATGCAGGCCGAGTATCCCCTCAACCCGCACGACCGCGTCCTTCAAAAGACAAGCTTCGGTTTCGATGCATCAGTCTGGGAGTTTTACGCCCCGTTACTGGCCGGCGCACAGCTCGTTATGGCCGCGCCGGCCGAGCACCGCGATCCGAGCGCGATGATCAAACGGGTCCAGGACCAGCAAGTTACCATTCTTCAGATGGTCCCGTCCGTGCTCGAGGAGATGATGCGGGATTCTGCATTCTCGGCATGTGACTCGCTCCGCCGACTTTTCTGCGGCGGCGAGGCACTCAAGGTCGGGCTGGCCCGCAAGGTGCTGGACGCGTTGCCGGCGGTGGAGGTCGTAAACCTCTATGGACCAACCGAGGCCTGCATCCAGACGGTGACCGGCCGAGCGACGGGGCAGGAGTCGAGCCAAGTGCCGATCGGCCGGCCTATCACGAACGTGCAGGCTTTGGTCCTCGACGAAAACCTGACGCCGGTCCCATTAGGCGTGGCCGGGGAGTTGTTACTTGGGGGTGTAGCACTTGCACGCGGTTATCTGCAGCGGCCGGAGCTGACTGCCGAAAAATTCATACCCAATCCGTTCGGCGCCGGCGAGCGGCTCTATCGCACCGGCGATCTGACGCGGCATCTGGTTGATGGGCGACTGGAATACATGGGCCGCAGCGATCATCAGGTGAAGGTGCGTGGTCATCGCATTGAGTTGGGTGAGATCGAATCCGTTTTGCAAGCACACCCGGCGGTGGCGGAAGCGATCGTGGTAGTGCGTGAAGGTGAAAGTGGAACGAAGCAACTCGTTGCGTATTTGGTGGGCCAGGGATCGACGCAGATATCAGTTAGAGAGTCGCGTGAGTATTTGGCGAAGCTGCCGCGGTACATGGTGCCGCAGGCGTTTATGTGGCTGGATGAGTTGCCGCGGCTGCCGAGCGGAAAAGTGGATCGCAAGGCGCTGCCCATACCCGAACAGAGCCGCGAACTAAGTGAGCAGCCACTGGTGCTGCCGCGCACGCCAACCGAGCAGCAACTTGCAGACATGTGGTCGGAGTTGCTGGGTCTGGAACAGGTGAGTATCCACGACAACTTCTTCGATCTGGGCGGACACTCGTTACTGCTGACGCAACTCGCCTCACGCATGCGCAACACCATGAATGTGGACGTGCCGTTACGCAGCTTGTTCGAAGCGCCGACAATTCTCGAGATGGGCCAAATGCTTTCAAACTGGCAAATCGCGCAGCACGATCCCGCAGAGCTGGCCCAACTGCTTGGCGAGATCAAAAACCTCACACCACAGGAAATCCAGGCACAACTTATCGAACTCAATTGAACCCGAATTTCTGAGGGATTATGAGCGAGAACCTCGAGGCGTTAGGTGAACTAACAGCCGACCAGCAGGCGTTACTGCTGCTGATGCTCCGAAAGAAAGCGCAGGCACGAGCCGAGCAGCGCATCCCGCGTGCACCGCGCGGCCAGCAGCAGCCGTTGTCATTTGCGCAGGAACGACTCTGGTTTCTGAATCAGTTCGAACCAGAGAGCGCCTACTACAACCTTCCGCTCGCGCTGCGTTTAACTGGGCCACTGAATCTCGCGGCGCTGGAAAGTACGCTGAACGAACTGAACAGGCGACACGAAGTGTTGCGCACGACGTTCAAGCCCGTGAACGGAAAGCCGGAGCAGTACATCGGTGCGGCGCAACCGGGACGTTTGCCGGTGACGGATCTTGTCGGATTGACAGCGGAGCAGCGAGAAGCGGTAGTACAGAACTCAATCATTGAAGATGCGCGCAGACCATTTGATTTAGAACAGGGACCGCTGGTGCGGCAACAGGTGCTTCGCGTCGGCGAAGCGGAACACATGGTGTTGTTGACCATGCATCACATCGTCACAGACAACTGGTCGATGGGAGTGATGGTAAAGGAAGTGGTGGCCCTCTACACCGCTTATCAAAGCGGCGAGTCGTCGCCGTTGCAAGAGCTGGAAATTCAGTACGCCGACTTTGCCGCGTGGCAGCGGGAGTATTTGCAAGGCGCAGTACTCGAGAACGAGCTGAGCTACTGGAAGCAGCAACTGGCCGACGCGCCGGAGGTGTTGGAGCTGCCGACGGATCGGCCACGACCCCGGTTTGAAAGTTTCCACGGCGCGCATCAGTCGCTGAATTTAAGCGAAAGCACCAGCCGCAAGTTGACGGAACTCAGTCAGCAAGCCGGAACAACTTTGTTCATGACTTTGCTGGCAGCGTTCAAGACGTTGCTGTACCGCTACACGGGACAGAGCGATCTGCTGGTAGGGACACCGGTAGCGAATCGCAATCGTGTTGAGGTCGAGCCGCTGATCGGGTTCTTTGTGAACACCCTCGTGCTGCGCACGCAACTGAATGGCGATTGGAGTTTCCGTGAGTTGTTGCAGCAGGTACGAGAAACGGTGCTGGGAGCGCAGGGTCATCAGGAGTTGCCCTTTGAGCGACTGGTCCAGGAGCTGGCGCCGGAGCGCAGTCTGAGTCATGCGCCGCTGTTTCAGGTGATGATGACGTTGGATACGTCGCCTGAACGAAAGCTGGAGTTGCCGCAGTTGGAGTTGCAGACGTTGGGCGGCCACAACGCCACCGCGAAGTTTGATTTGCTATTAGGGCTGAGCACGAAACGCAATGCGTTACGCGGCGTGATTGAGTACAACGCGGACCTATTTGATTCAAGCCGAATGGCGCGACTAGCGGAGCACTTCAGTGCGCTGTTGGATGCGGTGGTAGAGGATCCGGAACAGCCGATTGCGCAGTTGCCACTGTTGAGTGCGACTGAGCGACATCGTTTGCTGGTCGAGTGGAATGATACGGATTCAGTCGAGCCACCTGAGAGCTGTTTGCATGAACTGTTTGCAGCGCAGTCGCAGTTAACACCTGATGCAATAGCCCTTGAGTTCGAAGACGAAACGCTCACGTACGCCGAACTGAATGCACGCGCGAATCAACTGGCGCATTACCTGAGAAAGTTTGGAGTTGGACCAGACGTACTGGTGGGTCTGTGCCTTGAGCCGTCGCTGGAGCTGATCATTGGTCTGCTGGGCATATTGAAAGCGGGCGGCGCCTACCTGCCAATCGATCCGGCGTATCCGAAAGAGCGGTTGTCGTTCATGCTGGCAGACTCGCAGACGCCCGTGATCGTCACGCAAGAGCGGTACACAGATTTAACGGATGAAACCCGGATTATTTGTCTGGATCGTGACTGGGGTCTGATCGCGCGGGAAGCAGAGAGCGATATCGATAGCGGCGTCTCACCCGACAACCTGGCTTACGTGATGTACACGTCGGGCTCCACCGGCGTCCCCAAAGGTGTCAGTGTCAATCATCGTGCCGTGGTGCGGCTGGTGCAGGAGCCAAACTATGCTGAGCTAAATGCTAGCCACACTTTCCTGCAGTTGGCGCCTGTTTCGTTCGACGCTTCGACGTTAGAAATCTGGGGCAGCTTGCTCAATGGCGCACGACTCGCGCTGATGAAGGGCGGCACTCCCTCGCTGCAAGAGTTGGGGACTGCACTGCGCCGTTATCACGTCACCACACTCTGGCTGACCGCGGGTTTGTTCCATTTGATGGTAGACCAGCAGCTGGAAGACTTGCAGCAGCTCGAACAGCTGCTTGCGGGTGGCGACGTGCTCTCAGTCGCACACGTGCGAAGATTTCTCGAGACCGCACGAGGCAAACTGATCAACGGTTATGGACCAACCGAGAACACCACCTTTACTACTTGCCAGCCACTGACTGAGGTTGCCGCCATCGACGGCACGGTGCCGATTGGCCGGCCGATTACGAACACCCGAGTTTATGTACTTGATGGCGAGTTGCAGCTAGTGCCGATGGGAGCAATGGGTGAGCTCTACACCAGTGGCGATGGACTGGCGCGCGGTTACTTCAATCGCGCGAGTCTGACGGCAGAACGCTTCATCCCCAATCCTTTCAATCCCGGTGAACGCTTATACAAGACTGGTGATCAAGTGCGGCATCTGGCCGGCGGCGAAGTCGAGTTCATCGGACGCGCGGATCAGCAGGTGAAGCTGCGCGGGTTCCGCATTGAGTTGGGCGAGATTGAAGCGGCGCTTACTCATGCCGAAGGAGTGCGCCAGGCGGTGGTCCTGCTGCGAGAGGACACGGCAGGTGATAAGCGACTGGTGGCCTACCTCGTGCCGGAAGTTGAAGAGTCGTTCTCCACTGCCGAGTTGCGCCGTCAATTGCAAACCGCCTTGCCAGATTACATGGTGCCATCGACTTTCGTGATGCTCGATGAGTTACCACTTAATGCCAACGGCAAGATCAATCGCAAAGCCTTGCCCGTGCCGGAATCAACTGGAGCAACCAGCGGGTACGTGGCGCCGCGCACGCCGACCGAACAGATCGTTGCCGACATCTGGGCGGAGGTGTTGAAGGTCGAACAAGTCGGAGTGGAAGATAACTTCTTCGACCTCGGCGGCCACTCGCTGCTCGCTGCGCAACTTATTTCGCGTCTGCGAACCGCCTGCAAGGTGGAGTTGCAGTTGCGCGCGTTGTTCGAGGCCGGCACTGTGGCGGCGCTGGCCGAGCTTATCGAAAAGGAAGCGCAGCATGAGCTCGCCTTGTTGCCGCCGCTGGTGAGTGTCGACCGTGCCGGATCATTACCGTTGTCGTTCGCGCAGGAGCGACTCTGGTTCCTGGATCAGTTCGAACCCGAGAGCGCCTACTACAACCTTCCGCTCGCGCTGCGTTTGCGCGGACCGCTCAACCTCGCGGCCCTGGAGAGCACGCTGAACGAAGTGAGCCGGCGGCACGAAGTGTTGCGGACGACGTTCAAGCGCGTGAATGGGAAGCCCGAGCAGGTCATCGGCGCGGTGCAAGCGCAACCTTTGCCGGTGACGGATCTGGTTGGTCTGACAGCGGAGCAACGGGAAGCCGCCGTACAAAAGGTAATTAAAGAGGATGCGCGCACGCCATTTGATTTGGGGCGCGGGCCGCTCGTCCGGCAACAACTGCTGCGGGTCGGCGAAGCGGAACACGTGGTGTTGTTGACCATGCACCACATCGTCACTGACGGTTGGTCCATGGGGGTGATGGTGAAGGAAGTGGTCTCGCTGTACACCGCCTATCAAGGCGGCGCGTCATCGCCGTTGCCGGAGCTGGAGATTCAGTACGCCGACTTTGCGGTGTGGCAGCGAGATTATTTGCAAGGCGAAGTGCTCGAGAACGAACTGAGTTACTGGAAGCAACAACTGGCTGCCGCGCCGGAAGTGTTGGAACTGCCGACAGATCGACCACGCCCGCGGGTAGAAACCTTCCGCGGCGCCTATCAGTCGTTGAGATGGGACGAGGAGACGGCACAGCGATTAACGGCACTCAACCAGCAAGCCGGAACGACGTTGTTCATGACGTTGCTGGCGGCGTTCAAGACGGTGCTGTACCGCTACACGGGCAAGAACGATCTACTGGTGGGGACACCGGTCGCGAATCGCGATCGCGAAGAGATCGAGCCGCTCATCGGGTTCTTTTCGAACACGCTCGTGCTGCGCACGAAACTGAACGGCAATGGCAGCTTCGCGGAGTTGTTGCAGCAGGTGCGGGAAGTAGTGCTGGGAGCGCAGGGTCATCAGAAGTTGCCGTTTGAGCGACTGGTGCAGGAGTTGGCGCCGGAGCGCAGCCTGAGTCATGCGCCGCTGTTTCAAGTGATCCTGGCGTTGAACAACCCGACGGTAGGCAAGCTGGAATTGCCGCAGTTGGAGTTGCAGGCAGTGCTTGGCGACAGTGCGACGGCGAAGTTTGATCTGACGGTGGTGTTGTCGAGTCGGGAGCGCGGCATCAGCGGCTTGATCATCTACAACCGCGATCTGTTTGGGGCACCGAAGATGGCGCAGCTCGCGGGCCACTTCACGCGCGTGGTGGAAAGCATAAGTCAGGACGCGAGCCAGAAGTTGTGGCAGGTGGAGATGCTCAGCGAGAGTGAGCGCTACCAGCTTTTGGTGTCGTGGAACGACACGCAAGTTGAGACGGTGCAGTCGCAGCTGTTGCCGGAACTGTTCGCGACGCAGGTGGAACAGTATAGGGATGCGTTGGCCCTCAGCTTCCAGGATGAGCAGCTGAGTTACGGAGAGTTGGACCGGCGCTCGAATCAGGTGGCTCGTTGGCTGCAGCAGATGGGCGTGGGACCGGAAGTACTGGTGGGCTTGTTCACCGAGCGTTCGCTCGAGATGGTGATCGGTATCTTCGGCGTGCTGAAGGCTGGTGGTGCTTACGTGCCACTCGATCCCAACTATCCGAAAGACCGTCTGGCTTACATGCTGGAGCAGGCGCGACCGCGCTTGCTGCTCACGCAAGAACGACTACTCGGGCGGTTACCACAGCACGGCGCGCAGGTCGTTTGTCTGGACACCGATTGGGAACAGATGGCGGCACAGCACGACGGCGAGATCGAAACCACCGATTTGGTGCCCGAGAATCCGGCTTATGTGATCTACACATCGGGTTCAACCGGACAGCCCAAAGGCGTAGTGATTCATCATCGCGGCTTGCTGAACTATCTGCACTGGGCCCGACAAGCATATCCAGTCACGGAAGGCTTCGCGGTGCCGGTTCAGTCGTCGCTGTCATTTGATCTCACTGTTACCAGTCTGTTGCTGCCGCTGGTTTGCGGACAGCAGGTGGTGTTGTTGCCGGAAGCTGAAGGCGCAGGTGCGTTGGGTCAGGCACTGGCAACTGACACCGACTGGTCGCTGGTGAAACTGACACCGGCGAACCTGGGACTGTTGAGTAATCAACTATCGCCGCAGCAGGCTGCCGGGCGAGTGCGCATGTTCGTAGTGGGCGGGGAAGAGTTGCGCTGGGAGCAATTGCGCTTCTGGCAACAGCATGCGGCCAGTACGCGGGTGATCAACGAGTATGGACCAACCGAGACGGTGGTGGGGTGCTGTGTTTATGAAGCCGGCGCGGAGAGTGGGCGCGAGGCGGGCGTGCCGATTGGACGACCCGTAGCAAACACGCGCTTATACGTGCTGAATCGTGATTGGCAACCGGTGCCGATTGGCGTGAGCGGAGAGTTGTGGATTGGTGGATTGGGAGTGGCGCGCGGCTATCTGGAACGGCCGGAGTTGACGGCGGCAGTGTTTGTGCCTGACTCGTTCAGTGGCGAAGCGGGTGGACGTCTCTATCGCACTGGTGATCTGGCGCGATACCGGCCGGACGGCGTGTTGGAGTATCTGGGTCGCATCGATCATCAGGTGAAGTTGCGTGGCTTCCGCATTGAGCTGGGTGAAGTGGAAGCGGCGTTGACGCGTGCGGATGGGGTGCGTCAGGCGGTGGCACTGATGCGTGAACTGGCGCCTGGTGATAAGCGACTGGTGGCCTACGTGGTGCCGGAAGTTGAAGAGTCGTTCTCTACAACAGAGTTGCGGCGTCATCTGCAAACGGCCTTGCCGGACTACATGATGCCGGCCGCGTTCGTAGTGCTCTCGGAGTTGCCGCTCACTGCCAACGGCAAAGTCAATCGCCGCGCATTGCCGGTGCCTAAAACAACTGGAACCAGCAGTGGTTACGTGGCCCCACGCACGCCGATAGAACAGATCGTGGCTGACATTTGGGCCGAGGTATTGAAGGTTGAGCAGGTCGGCGTGGAAGACAACTTCTTTGAGCGCGGTGGCCATTCGCTGCTGGCAGCACAGGTTATCTCGCGTCTGCGAACCGCCTGCAAAGTGGAGTTGCAGTTGCGCGCGCTCTTCGAAGCCGGAACCGTGGCGGCACTGGCGCTGCTGATTGACGACAAATCACAAGATGCGCTGGCGGCATTGCCGCCGTTAGTCGCCGTCAAGCGCGATGGCCTGTTGCCACTGTCATTTGCACAGGAACGACTCTGGTTCCTGGACCAGTTTGAACCAGACAGCGCGTTCTACAACATACCGATGGCGTTACGGCTCCGAGGTGCGCTCAACGTAGCCGCACTGGAAAGCACGCTGAGCGAGATGATCAGGCGGCACGAAGTGTTGCGCACGACGTTCAAGCGCGTGGACGGGAAGCCTGAGCAAGTTATCGGTGTGGCGCAGCCGGGACGTTTGCCGGTGACGGATCTGATCGGCCTGACAGCGGAGCAGCGGGAAGCCGCCGTACAAAAGGTAATCAAAGAAGATGCGCGCACGCCATTTGATTTGGGGCGCGGGCCACTGCTGAGACAACAGGTGCTGCGCGTCGGTGAAGCGGAACACGTGGTGTTGTTGACCATGCACCATATCGTCACTGACAACTGGTCAACGAGCGTGATGGTGAAGGAAGTGATGAGCTTGTACACCGCTTATCAAGGCGGCGCGTCGTCACCATTGCCGGAGCTGGAGATTCAGTACGCCGACTTTGCGGTGTGGCAGCGAGATTATTTGCAAGGCGAAGTGCTCGAGAACGAACTGAGTTACTGGAAGCAACAACTGGCTGCCGCGCCGGAAGTGTTGGAACTGCCGACAGATCGACCACGCCCGCGGGTAGAAACCTTCCGCGGCGCCTATCAATCGTTGAGATGGGATGAGGAAACGGCACAGCGACTAACGGCACTCAACCAGCAAGCCGGAACGACGTTGTTCATGACGTTGCTGGCAGCGTTCAAGACGGTGCTGTACCGCTACACGGGCAAGAACGATCTACTGGTGGGGACGCCGGTCGCGAGTCGCGATCGCGAAGAGATCGAGCCGCTCATCGGGTTCTTTTCGAACACGCTCGTGCTGCGCACGAAACTGAACGGCAATGGCAGCTTCGCGGAGTTGTTGCAGCAGGTGCGGGAAGTAGTGCTGGGAGCGCAGGGTCATCAGAAGTTGCCGTTTGAGCGACTGGTGCAGGAGTTAGCACCGGAGCGCAGCCTGAGTCATGCGCCGCTGTTTCAAGTGATCCTGGCGTTGAACAACCCGACGGTAGGCAAGCTGGAATTGCCGCAGTTGGAGTTGCAGGCAGTGCTTGGCGACAGTGCGACGGCGAAGTTTGATCTGACGGTGGTGTTGTCGAGTCGGGAGCGCGGCATCAGCGGCTTGATCATCTACAACCGCGATCTGTTTGGGGCACCGAAGATGGCGCAGCTCGCGGGCCACTTCACGCGCGTGGTGGAAAGCATAAGTCAGGACGCGAGCCAGAAGTTGTGGCAGGTGGAGATGCTCAGCGAGAGTGAGCGCTACCAGCTTTTGGTGTCGTGGAACGACACGCAAGTTGAGACGGTGCAGTCGCAGCTGTTGCCGGAACTGTTCGCGACGCAGGTGGAACAGTATAGGGATGCGTTGGCCCTCAGCTTCCAGGATGAGCAGCTGAGTTACGGAGAGTTGGACCGGCGCTCGAATCAGGTGGCTCGTTGGCTGCAGCAGATGGGCGTGGGACCGGAAGTACTGGTGGGCTTGTTCACCGAGCGTTCGCTCGAGATGGTGATCGGTATCTTCGGCGTGCTGAAGGCTGGTGGTGCTTACGTGCCACTCGATCCCAACTATCCGAAAGACCGTCTGGCTTACATGCTGGAGCAGGCGCGACCGCGCTTGCTGCTCACGCAAGAACGACTACTCGGGCGGTTACCACAGCACGGCGCGCAGGTCGTTTGTCTGGACACCGATTGGGAACAGATGGCGGCACAGCACGACGGCGAGATCGAAACCACCGATTTGGTGCCCGAGAATCCGGCTTATGTGATCTACACATCGGGTTCAACCGGACAGCCCAAAGGCGTAGTGATTCATCATCGCGGCTTGCTGAACTATCTGCACTGGGCCCGACAAGCATATCCAGTCACGGAAGGCTTCGCGGTGCCGGTTCAGTCGTCGCTGTCATTTGATCTCACTGTTACCAGTCTGTTGCTGCCGCTGGTTTGCGGACAGCAGGTGGTGTTGTTGCCGGAAGCTGAAGGCGCAGGTGCGTTGGGTCAGGCACTGGCAACTGACACCGACTGGTCGCTGGTGAAACTGACACCGGCGAACCTGGGACTGTTGAGTAATCAACTATCGCCGCAGCAGGCTGCCGGGCGAGTGCGCATGTTCGTAGTGGGCGGGGAAGAATTGCGCTGGGAGCAATTGCGCTTCTGGCAACAGCATGCGGCCAGTACGCGGGTGATCAACGAGTATGGACCAACCGAGACGGTGGTGGGGTGCTGTGTTTATGAAGCCGGCGCGGAGAGTGGGCGCGAGGCGGGCGTGCCGATTGGACGACCCGTAGCAAACACGCGCTTATACGTGCTGAATCGTGATTGGCAACCGGTGCCGATTGGCGTGAGCGGAGAGTTGTGGATTGGTGGATTGGGAGTGGCGCGCGGCTATCTGGAACGGCCGGAGTTGACGGCGGCAGTGTTTGTGCCTGACTCGTTCAGTGGCGAAGCGGGTGGACGTCTCTATCGCACTGGTGATCTGGCGCGATACCGGCCGGACGGCGTGTTGGAGTATCTGGGTCGCATCGATCATCAGGTGAAGTTGCGTGGCTTCCGCATTGAGCTGGGTGAAGTGGAAGCGGCGTTGACGCGTGCGGATGGGGTGCGTCAGGCGGTGGCACTGATGCGTGAACTGGCGCCTGGTGATAAGCGACTGGTGGCCTACGTGGTGCCGGAAGTTGAAGAGTCGTTCTCTACAACAGAGTTGCGGCGTCATCTGCAAACGGCCTTGCCGGACTACATGATGCCGGCCGCGTTCGTAGTGCTCTCGGAGTTGCCGCTCACTGCCAACGGCAAAGTCAATCGCCGCGCACTGCCGGTGCCTAAAACAACTGGAACCAGCAGTGGTTACGTGGCCCCACGCACGCCGATAGAACAGATCGTGGCTGACATTTGGGCCGAGGTATTGAAGGTTGAGCAGGTCGGCGTGGAAGACAACTTCTTTGAGCGCGGTGGCCATTCGCTGCTGGCAGCACAGGTTATCTCGCGTCTGCGAACCGCCTGCAAAGTGGAGTTGCAGTTGCGCGCGCTCTTCGAAGCCGGAACCGTGGCGGCACTGGCGCTGCTGATTGACGACAAATCACAAGATGCGCTGGCGGCATTGCCGCCGTTAGTCGCCGTCAAGCGCGATGGCCTGTTGCCACTGTCATTTGCACAGGAACGACTCTGGTTCCTGGACCAGTTTGAACCAGACAGCGCGTTCTACAACATCCCGATCGCTTTAAGTTTGCGAGGTGCACTCAACGTAGCCGCGCTGGAAAGCACGCTGAACGAACTGATGAGGCGGCACGAATCCTTACGCACGATCTTTGTTGAGAATGGTGGCGAACCCGGACAACAGATTCGCGGCGATCTCAAACAAGACTTGCCTCTCGTCGACTTGCAGGGCCTGACGGTAAACGAACAGCAGGAGCAGGCTGAGCGATTGACACGCGAAGACGCGCGCCGGCCGTTCAACCTGGACCAAGCGCCGCTACGTGTCAACTTGCTGCGATTGAGCGAGCAGCAACATCAGTTTCTCTACACTATGCACCACATCGTCAGCGACGGCTGGTCGATGGGCGTGCTGGTAAAAGAAGTTGGAACTCTTTACGAAGCGCATCAACGCGGCGAGTTGTCGCCGTTGCCGGAGCTGGAGATTCAGTATGCCGACTTTGCCGCGTGGCAGCGAGAGTGGCTGCAAGGCGAAGTACTCGAGAACGAGCTGAGTTACTGGAAGCAACAACTGGCCGACGCGCCCGAGGTGCTGGAACTGCCGACTGATCGCCCGCGACCACGAGTGGAAAGTTTCCGCGGCGCCTATCAGTCGCTGAGTTTGAGCGAGAGCACCAGCCGCAGGTTGACCGACCTCAGTCAGCAACAAGGAACAACTTTGTTCATGACGTTGTTGGCGGCGTTCAAGACGTTGCTATATCGCTACACGGGACAGAGTGACATTCTGGTAGGGACACCAGTAGCGAATCGCAATCGTGTTGAGGCCGAGCCACTGATCGGCTTCTTTGTGAACACCCTCGTGGTGCGCACGCGAATGACGCCGGAGTCGAGCTTCCGTGAGTTGTTGCAGCAAGTGCGGGAAACAGTATTGGGAGCGCAGGGCCATCAGGAGTTGCCGTTCGAGCGACTGGTCCAGGAGCTAGCGCCGGAGCGCAGTCTGAGTCATGCGCCGTTGTTTCAGGTGATGATGACTCTGGATACGTCGTCCGAACGAAAACTGGAGTTACCGCAGTTAGAGTTGCAGTCATTGGGCGGCACCAACGCCACCGCAAAGTTTGATTTGCTGCTGGGTCTGAGTACGAAACGCGATGAGTTACGCGGCGTGATTGAGTACAAGGCGGACCTATTTGATTCAAACCGGATGGCGCGGTTCGCAGAGCACTTCAATGCGCTGCTGGAAGCGGTAGTAGAAGATCCGGAGCAGCCGATTGCGCAGTTGCCGCTGTTGAGTGCGGCTGAGCGACACCGTTTGCTCGTCGAGTGGAACGATACAGAGAGGATTTGCTGGAGTTACTGCATTCACGAGCTGTTCGCCGAACAGGTGCGACAAAGACCAGACGCCGTTGCCGTCGTCTTTGACAACCAGCAGATCAGTTACGCAGAGCTGGACGTGCGTTCCAATGATCTAGCGCATCGTTTGCGGCAACTGGGTGTCGGTGTTGAATCCTGCGTGGCGATCTGCGTCAAACGTTCAATTGAAATGATCGTGGGCCTGGTGGGCATTCTCAAGGCGGGCGCTATTTACGTGCCACTGGATGCGGATTATCCGACCGAGCGTTTGAGCTTTATGCTCAACAACTCGCAGATTGCCGCGCTGCTGATGCACGACAAGACCGTAGCACGAATGCGTGAACTGGCAGCACCACAGAACACGTCGATACCCCAACTAAATCTTGACGAACAAATAATCACAAACGAGTCACCCATCACCCTCGATGCTTCTTTCTATTCTGGCGAGCAGTTGGCCTGCATCCTCTACACATCAGGCTCGACCGGACAGCCCAAAGGCGTGAGCATTACGCATCAATCCGTGGCTCGTCTCGTCAACGGAGACTGGATGCGTTTCTCACCGAATGGCATCCATTTGCAGTTGAATTCGCTTTCGTTCGACACCGTCACGGTCGAGATCTGGGGCGCACTTTTACACGGCGGGCGCGTGACAATCATGCCGCCTGGCCCACCATCAGTTGAAGAATTAGCGCGATTGGTCAAGCGCGATCAGGTCACGATGGTCGTTCTCACTTCCGCTCTCTTCAACCTGATGGTCCAGGAGCAACCGGCGGCACTTGCGAGCGTGAGGGATGTGTTACCAGGTGGCGAAGCTCTTTCAATAGCCCACGTCCATAGTCACCTCGCAGCGATGGCCGCGGCTGAACCGGGGGTTTCCGATCAGTATCGTCTCCTGAATGTTTATGGTCCAACGGAGGTCACAACCTTCTCGACCACGGAAGCGATGACTACCAGGACGCCGGCTCCAGCGACCATTTCGATTGGCCGCCCGATCGCGAACACAACTTGCTATGTTCTCGATTCGCGACTTCAGCCCGTAGCGGCCGGCGTTTATGGCGAACTCTACCTCGGTGGATTGAGATTGGCGCGTGGGTATTACGGGCAGACTTCGTTGACTTCTGAACGATTTGTTCCTGACCTTTTCGGCAACACACCCGGCGCGCGTCTCTATCGCACTGGCGACATCGTTCGCCAACTTGCCGATGGACGCCTTGAATTCTTTGGTCGCACGGATCATCAGATCAAGTTGCGTGGCTTCCGCATTGAGTTGGGTGAAATCGAATCGGCGCTGACTCATGCGGAGGGAGTGAGCCAGGCCGTGGTCCTGCTGCGAGAGGACACGCCGGGATACAAGCGGCTGGTAGCCTACGTCGTTCCGGAAGCGGAAACACCAGAGTCATTCCTGGTTGCCGAGTTGCGCCGTCATCTGCAAACCACCTTGCCCGATTACATGGTGCCGTCCTTCTTCGTGCTGCTTACTGAGTTGCCGCTCAATGCAAACGGCAAAGTAGACCGCAAGGCTTTGCCTGAGCCGGAGACCAGTAGCGATGCAGCCGGCTATGTTGCGCCGCGCACGCCGACGGAACAGATCGTCGCTGACATTTGGTGCGAGGTGCTGAAGCTCAAGCAAGTCGGTGTGGAAGACAACTTCTTTGAGTTAGGCGGACATTCACTGCTGGCGGCACAGGTGACGGCGCGAGTGCGGACGAAGCTGGAATTGGAGTTGCCGTTGCGATGGCTGTTTGAGTCTCCAACGGTGATGGAACTTTCGGAGCGCATTGACGACGCGCGGCAGAGTGAAACTGGAGTGGCGATGCCTCCGATCGCGCCGGCATTGCGCGAGGGCCCAATGCCGTTGTCGTTTGCGCAGGAGCGCTTGTGGCTCGTCGATCAGTTAGACACCGGCAGCTCGGTCTACAACCTCTCGATGGCGGTAAGGCTTGAAGGATCTCTGCAAACAACCGCACTGGAGCAGAGTTTGGCGGAGCTGGTGCGACGCCACGAGAGCTTGCGCACCTGCTTTGTTGAGATTGATGGCCAGCCGGTACAGGTCACAGCCGACACAATGACGGTGCCGCTGCCAATCGTGAACTCGAGCGGCGTCAGTGTTGATGCGACCTCGCAGGTAGTTAAAGAAGAATCGACTCGACCATTTGACTTGGCTCGCTTGCCGCTGCTGCGAGCCCGATTAGTGCAGCTCTCGAGCCGCGAGCATGCCCTCGTCCTGACACTCCATCACATCATTACAGATGGCTGGTCCATGCGCGTTCTCGTAGACGAGGTGACTTCCTTGTACAAGGCGTTCTCGTCGGGTGAGCCATCGCCACTCGGCGAACTAGCTTTGCAGTACGCCGACTATTCGGCGTGGCAGAGACGTTGGCTGCAAGGCGAGGTGCTCGACCAGCTACTCCATTATTGGAAGCAACAACTGGAAGGTGCGCCTGAGGTGCTGGAGTTGCCGCTCGACCAGCCGCGTCCGCAAACTCGGAAGTATCGTGGTGCGGTTCAAACACGCCGGCTATCAGCCGATCTCAGCGAGCAACTAACAGCGCTGAGCCAACGCAGTGGCAGCACATTATTCATGACGTTACTAGCCGTGTTCCAGCTCATGCTTTCACGTTACAGCGGACAGGAAGATATCGTGGTTGGTGTGCCGAGCGCCGGCCGAAACCGAACCGAGCTGGAAGGACAGATTGGGTTCTTCATAAATACTTTGGCGCTGCGTACAGATTTATCCGGCAACCCAAGCTTCCTGGAGTTACTCGCTCGCGTTCGCAAAGTGGCGCTCGAAGGGTTTGCTCACCAGGACGCCCCGTTTGAAAAACTGCTCGAGGAGTTGCAGGTGCAACGCGACCTTAGTCGCACGCCGCTGCTTCAAGTGTTTTTCAACATGGTCAATCTGCCGAATCAGACGGTTGAGTTGTCGGAGCTGAGAGTTACACCTCTGATACCGGAAGCTGGCGCAAAGTTTGACCTCGAGTTCTACATTGTCGACACCGGCGAAGGGCTCGGATTCAACCTCGTTTACGACGCCGACCTGTTCAAGTCTGAGCGAATGATCGAGATGGTGGCGCAGTTTGAGCGCTTGCTCGAACAGATCGTTGCAGAGCCTGAGCAAGCGATCTCTGAATTCTCGCTAGTGACAAGAGCTTCACGTGCGGTGCTGCCGGACGCGACGATCTCTTTGCCCGAGCCGGAGCATGAACCGATTACGGAGACGTTCTTCTCGATCGCAGAAAGACATCCTGAGCATGAAGCGATCTGCGCAGAAGGTCGATCGTGGAACTACTCGGAGCTTTCGCAAAGAGCAAAGTCGATCGCTCAGTTCTTACTGAACGACGGTTTGACGAGAGGCGATGTCGTCGCCGTCAGTGGCACGCCTAGTTTTGATCTGATTGCCAGTTTGCTGGGAGTGATGACAGCCGGTGGAGTCATCCTGCCGCTCGATCCAAACCTGCCCGAAAGCCGCCGAGAGCTGATGGTTTGCGAAGCGGACGCAAGACGACTGCTGATCGCGAACGAACTCCCGCAAGTTCCAACAGCGTCAGCTACAGAGAAACTCCCCGAGATCGATCCCGATGATCCGGCTTACATCTTCTTTACCTCAGGCACGACAGGCGTGCCGAAGGCAGTGCTCGGATGTCACAAAGGCCTGGCTCACTTCCTCCACTGGCAACGAAGCACCTTTGCGATTGGCCCAGACGATCGTTGCGCGCAACTCACAGCACTCTCGTTCGACGTCGTCATGCGCGATATCTTTTTGGCTTTGACCAGCGGCGCCAGTCTGTACGTGCCGGATTCGCCGGACTCGATCCTGAGTTGGTTAGACCACGAACGAATCACAGTGATTCACACCGTACCGAGCTTGGTCCAGTCGTGGTTGAACGACGTTCCCGCAGGTGTGACCTTGAACGCGCTGCGTTACTCATTTCTTGCGGGTGAACCGCTCGCCGATTCTCTCGTGCGTCGCTGGCGCGCTCAGTTTCCCGAGTCTGGTTCGATTGTAAATCTGTATGGTCCAACAGAGACTACGCTTGCGAAGTGCTTCTACGTTGTGCCGCAAGAACCATCCTTCGGCATGCAACCGGTCGGCAGTCCTTTACCTGAGACGCAGGCACTCGTGCTCAACAGTGGGAGTGGTCTGTGCGGCATCGGCGAGCGAGGCGAGATAACTATCCGCACTCCGTTTCGAACTCTCGGCTATCTCAACCAGCCCGACGAAACTATAAAACGATTCGTGCAGAATCCATTGGGCGAAAACAAACGAGACGATGAAGAAGACGTCATCTACAAGACCGGCGACCTCGGAAGATATCGTTTGGATGGCAGCGTCGAGATCGTCGGACGCGTTGACGACCAGATCAAGATTCGCGGGGTGCGCATCGAGCCGAATGAAGTCACGGCCGTTTTGCTGCAACACAGCAAGGTGCAGTCAGGCGCCGTTGTTGGTTACAAGGATGCCGAGGGCAACTACGCACTCGCGGCCTACGTGGTCGCTGCCGAAGGCGAACGAATCGCGACCGAATTGCGTGCATTTCTTAGCCGTCAACTTCCGGCCGCGATGGTGCCGTCAAGCTTTATCTTCATCGATGAACTGCCGTTAACCGCAAACGGAAAACTCGATCGCCGCAAGTTGCCGGTTCCCGATATCTCCAGGGCGCAAATCGAACCGGTAACGCCGCGAAGTTGGACAGAAGAAGTGCTTGCCGGTATGTGGGCCGAAGTATTGCGACGCGATCGCATCGGCGTTCATGAAGATTTCTTTGAACTCGGTGGTCACTCGTTGTTGGCGACGCAAGTTATTGCGCGAGTGCGCCATGCGTTTCACGTCGAGTTGCCGTTGCGCAGGTTGTTTGAACGTCCAACGGTAGCATTGCTGGCGGAAACGATCGATGAAAGCCTTCGTGGCAAAGCCGACCTGGCCGTGCCTGCAATCGAACCCGTGTTGCGCGATGCGCCACTGCCTCTCTCGTTTGCGCAGGAGCGGCTCTGGTTTCTGCAACAGTTACAACCCGAGAGTTTTGCTTACAACATGACGGCCTGGATCGATCTCACTGGCCCGCTCAACATCGTCGCTCTCGATCAAGCGACAACCGAGATCATGAGGCGTCATGAAATTCTGCGCACCAGCTTCGCAACGGCCGACGGTCAACCCGTGCAAGTCGTTGGTCCACCGCCGCGCCCGGTATTGACAGTCGTCGATTTGAGCGGCTTGTCGCACGAAGAGCAGGAAGCGCAGGCGCAGTCGTTGTCGAGAGAACAGGCGCACCGGCCATTTGATCTTGCATCAGGTCCCATCTTTCGCGGGGTTCTGCTTCGACTCGACGACGCGCATCACTCGTTGTTGCTCGCCATGCATCACGTCGCCGGCGATGCGTGGTCCAACACGATCTTCACTTACGAACTCGGCACACTTTACGGCTCATTCTTTAAGGGCGAGCAATCGCAACTTTCTGAGCTCGCTATTCAGTACGTCGATTTCGCGGCCTGGCAGCGCGGCTGGTTGCAGGGAGAGGTGTTGGACACGCAACTCGGTTACTGGAAGCGGCAGTTGCGGAACAGCCCGCCGATGCTCGAATTGCCGACCGATCGTCCGCGACCTCCGATTCAAACGTTCCGCGGTGAGACAGCGACACTGCACGTAGCGGAAGAGTTAACGTCACGACTTGTCGCGCTGAGCCGTCGAAACGGCGCGACGCTCTTCATGACGCTGATGGCCGTGTTCCAAACGCTGCTCTATAGATACACGGGTAGCGAAGACGTGGTGGTCGGCACCGGCATCGCTGAGCGAAAGTCAGTCGAGCTGGAACGAATGATGGGATTGTTCATCAACCAGCTTGCGATCCGCACTCAGCTTTCGGGACAGCAAACTTTCGCCGAGTTATTACAAAACGTACGCGACACGTCGCTGGCCGCGTACGCGCATCAGGATCTGCCGTTTGAAAAACTAGTCGCCGAACTACAGCCTGAACGCAGTCTGAGTCGCTCGCCATTCTTCCAAGTGATGCTGATGATGCAAACAGCTCCCAACAAGGGCGCGAATCTCACCGAGGTCGCGGCGCGGGTGCGCACCAGGGAGACTGGCGGCGCGAAGTTCGATCTCACCATGCACGTGCTCCCGGCGCTAACCGAGCTGCAAATAATTCTCGAATACAACACGGTCTTGTTTGACGCGAACAGAGTTTCGCGGCTGTTGGGACATTTTCATTCGCTGCTTGAAGCAGTGGCGACACAGCCCGAGCAACGCCTGTGCGATTTACAGATGTTGACTGTGTCTGAACGTTCCCAACTACTGGTCGACTGGAATAAGACGGATGCGCCGTATCGCATGGACGTCTATCTCCATGAGCTGATTGAAGCTCAATCGGAAAAGACGCCCGACGCCATCGCCATCGAGTTTGAAGATGCGAAGCTCACCTATGGCGAACTCAACGCCCGCGCCAACCAACTGGCGCGCTACTTAACGAGCCTCGGAGTCGAAGCGGAATCACTTGTCGGTCTTGCCGTCGAGCGGTCGTTGGAAATGCTGATCGGATTATTGGGTGTGCTTAAAGCCGGAGCCGCGTATCTGCCGTTGGATCCGGATTATCCGCAGTCGCGATTGAACTACATGCTTGAAGATGCGCAGGCGCAGGTGTTGTTGACGCAAGCGCATCTACAGGAGAAAACGGCGCTGGGCGAGAGCAAAGTGGTTTGTCTGGATCGTGACTGGCAGTTGATCGCGCAACAAGAACGCACGAACCTTGCTCTGCCGGTTAAACCGGAGCAGCTCGCGTACATCATCTATACGTCTGGCTCAACGGGCGGACCCAAAGGCGTGATGGTCAGTCACGGCGCATTAATAAACTTCCTGCACTCGATGCGACAGCAGCCCGGTCTCACAGCTTCTGATCGATTGTTGGCTGTGACTACGCTGAGTTTCGACATTGCTGGACTCGAACTTTATTTGCCACTGACTGTCGGCGCGCAAGTGGAGTTAGTCAGTCGCGAAGCGTTGCTGGTGCCCGTGAAACTGCGTGAGCGTCTGGAACAAAGCACTGTAATGCAGGCAACACCGTCGCTGTGGCGGCTGCTGATCGACAGCGGAAAATGGGTCCGGCGCGGGCAGTATAAGTTGCTATGCGGCGGCGAAGCTTTGCCACGGCAGTTAGCACAACAACTAGTCGAGCGCAGCGCTGCATTGTGGAACATGTATGGGCCGACGGAAACCACGATCTGGTCCAGCGTCGAGCATGTCAGCGTTAACGGCGAAGCCTACCAGACCATTGGCCGGCCCATCGCCAACACGCAGTTCTACATTTTGGACAAGAGCCTGCAGCCGGTGCCGGTGGGCGTGAGTGGTGAATTGTATATCGGCGGCGCGGGAGTCGCGCGTGGATATCTTCGACGACCGGAGTTAACGGCGGAGCGCTTTATTCCGAACTACTTCAGTGGCGCCGCTGGAGAGCGTTGCTACAACACCGGAGACCTGGCGCGATATCTCCCGGATGGGCGCGTGGAATATCTCGGGCGTGCTGATCATCAGGTGAAAGTGCGCGGGTTCCGCATCGAGTTGGGCGAGGTTGAAGTCGTGCTGCGCCAGCATCCGCAGATCAAAGAGAACGTCGTGGTAGTTCGTGAAGACGAGCCTGGGGATCGGCGGTTGGTCGCTTATCTGGTCACCGACTCTGAGATCTCGATTGGTGACTTACGCAGCTTCCTGAGCAAGAAGTTGCCCGACTACATGATTCCGTCAGCTTTCGTTCGTCTCGACGCGTTGCCGCTGACCGCGAACGGCAAAGTCGATCGAAAGGCGCTGCCGCAGCCTGGTGATCCATCGTCACGAGCGCGCCACAAGTACGTCGCGCCACGAGCGGAGCTCGAACGCAATCTCGTGAAGATCTGGCAGCAGTTACTACGCGTGGAAACAGTGGGCGTGGAAGACAACTTCTTCGATCTCGGTGGACATTCGTTGTTGCTCGTCCGGCTGGTCCAGGAAATCCAGGATTCACTTGGTTTGGAAGTGGTGCTGATGGAGATGTTCGAGCATCCCACCGTTGCTTCTCTCGCAAGACACTTGATCACCAAGCAAACCGAAGTACAACAACAAACAACTGCGCCCACCGCAGCCGATGCACCCGACGAAGCGGAAGGACGGCGCCGCAGAAGATTGAAACGTCTGAAAGCCTCCGACAACTCCTAGCCGAGTCAGTTTGAAGTACGTCTCACGCAAAGGCGCAAAGTCGCCACGAAAAACGCAAAGAAAATCAGACGTTCTCTTTGCTGTCTTTGCGTCTTTGCGTGAAACATCAGCTAAACCGTGCGCAATTTGTAAACGGAGATTCATATGCCTAAGCGACGAGTAGTTGTAACTGGTATCGGTATCGTTTCCCCGATTGGAATCGGAAAGGAAGCGTTCTGGCAGGGCTTGCTTGCCGGCAAGAACGGCATCAGTGATATCGATTTGTTCGATACTTCGGAATTTCCCTGCCGCCGCGGCGGGCAGGTGCGAGATTTTGTTCCTTCGCAGTACTTGAGTGCGGAGTCGATCAACCGCATGGCCCCGGCAACGCAGTTTACCGTTGCCGCGGCGAAGATGGCCGTCGGAGACTCGCGCCTCAACGGACATATGGAACCTGAACGCACCGGCGTCGCCATCGGTACAACCAACAGCGAAGCTGCCGTGCTTGAAAAAGTCTCCGCGATCTGGGCCAGGGAAGGTTACGAACAGATCGATCCGCAACTAATCACGAGGTATCCCGGGCATCTTATTCCGGCACATGTGGCCATGGAGTTTGGCGCCGAAGGCCCGATCGTCACGATGCCCAATGCATGTTCGGCAGGGAATTGGGCCATCGGTTTTGGCGCCGACTTGATCAAGTCAGACGAAGCTGACGTGGTTCTGGCAGGAGGCTGCGATTCATTAGCGCGTAATGCATTCGTCGGCTTCAATCGCACGTTTGCTATGGCGCCGGAAATGTGCCAGCCCTTTGACAAGAACAGAAAAGGCTTGATGCATGGTGAAGGCGCCGCTGTGCTGGTCCTGGAGAGTCTTGACCATGCCCAACGGCGCGGGGCGCACATTTATGCCGAAGTCGCCGGCTTCGGTGTGAGCTGCGATACCTATCACATTACCGGACCGGATCCCACGGGCAAAGGAGCTGTCGAGGCCACGATAAACGCTCTCGCCGCCAGTGGTCTTAAACCGGAAGACATCAATTACGTGAGTGCACATGGAACCGGCACGAAGCCCAACGATCGAGTCGAGACACTGGCAACGAAGAAAGTCTTCGGCGACCTCGCGAAGCGCATTCCGATCAGTTCCATTAAATCAATGATTGGCCACAGCTTTGGAGCAGCCAGCGCAATCGAAGCGGCCGCATGCTCGCTGATTATCGCCGACGGAATGATCCCGCCCACTATTAATTATCGCGAGCCGGATCCTGAATGCGATCTGGATTACGTTCCTAACGAAGCCCGAGAACACAAGGTAGATGCGTTGCTGAGTAACGCGTACGCCTTCGGCGGAAACTGTGCGGTTCTCGCCCTGCGAGCCATGAGGTAATTCCTATGCGCACACGTGTAGTTATCACTGGATTGGGAATCGTGTCTCCTGTTGGTATTGGCCGGGAAGCTTTTTGGACCAGCCTGACTAACGGCCGGACAGGAATCAAGCCGATTACGCTCTTCGATACTGCTCAACTTGCGTGCAAGACAGCAGGCGAGATCACTGACCTTGATGTGAAAGAGGCCCTGCCCGGGATCAAGACGGGGATGCTCTATCGCACGGCGCAATTGAGCTGTGTGGCCGCCAAGTTAGGACTTGACGATGCGGGCATTGAGTTGAACGCCGAGACCAAACCGCGGATCGGAGTGATGATCGGCAACACTCTGGGCGTCATGCAAACCTACTCCGAGTTTTATCGCACTGCGATCACGAAAGGCTACGTAGCGGCCAGTCCCATGGACTTCGCGAATATCATCCACATCACGGCGGCTGGATATGTCTCTATATTGTTCGGCGTCTCAAATTTCAACAGCGTAATTTCGTCAGGAGAGTTGAGTGGTCTCGATGCGATCAAGTACGGCGCATCGTTCGTCAGGGATGGCAAAGCCGATATGGTGTTGGCTGGCGGCGTCGAGGCGCTTTCCCTCGAAACTTATTTGCTCAATTACCTGCCGAAGTTTCTTTCAGGATCGACGCCCGGCCAACGCGAGTTATGCACGCCGTTTGGCAAGGAACGAAACGGTTTTGTGTTGGGTGAAGCGGGCGCGGTCGTGCTGTTGGAAGACTACGAACACGCAGTTGCGAGAGGCGCGCGTGTTTACGCGGAAGTGCGTGGGTATGGCGCTGCGTTCGACGGTCACGCGTTTTTCAGTTCCACGCCGGCATCGAAAGGATTAACGCGAGCAATCAGTCTGGCCAGCAGGCGATCCGGTTTGTCGCCGGAAGACATCGACTATGTCAGCGCCAGCGCGAATTCCTCAGTTGCAGGCGATCAATCGGAAGCCGACGCGATCAGAAACGTATTTGGCTCGACGACCGATCGACTGCACATCAGCGCAGTCAAATCGATGACGGGCGAGTCGTTGAGCGCCTCCACCGGCGTTCAGGTGTGTGCTTCAGCACTCGCCTTACACGAAGGCGTCATTCCGCCGACGATTAACAGTGAAGAGCAGGATTCCGACTGCAACATACCTCTGTTCAGTGAAACCCGCGAAGTCAAAATCAAGACGGCGCTGATCTGTGCGGGCTCGCCGTCCGGGCTCGCCGGAGCTCTTGTGCTCAGCACCCCGCAATAATTTTCAAAGCCTTTGCCTAAAGAGTCCAAAATCCCGCCCACGGCAGTGGGCGGATTGTTCAAGTCCTTTCTATATGAAAGCTATCTATATGAAATCAAGAATCCCGCCAACGGCAGTGGGCGGATTGTTCAAGTCCAAACTGAGTCAGGACTTGAAGTATCCGCCAACTTCCGTTGGCGGGATTAAAAATCGGTTAGGTAGGAGTCTTGTAGAAAGGACTTGAACAATCCGCCCACTGCCGTGGGCGGGATTTCAAAAAAACAAAAAAAGGAGACTGGAACAATGCAGGAATACAAAGAGGTAATTCGCAATCTCGTGGCCCAAATCGGTGAAGTTGAAATCGACAAAGTCGGTGATGAAACGCACTTCTCGAACGATCTCGGCATCGACTCGTTACGTGCCCTCGAACTAATGGTCGCGCTCGAAGACAAGTTCAAGATCCGCATTCCGGAAGAGGAACTGGGCCGGTTCACGAGCGTCAGCAGTTTGGCCGAGTTAGTCGTTGAGCTTCAGGCTCAGAGCGCGGTATCGAGCACGGCGTAAGTTCTCAATAGTCGTGTCGGTCCTCTAGACCCGGTAAGCCCACTGCTGACCGATGAGGTTAAGCATGCTCGGAGGTTCATGAATGCCATGTCAACTTGCCTTGTTAGTAACTCATTTCGCTTGGAACAGTCCGAAGGATCGATCGAATCCAATTCCCTTCTGTCTATTCTAAGCGGCTCGTCACCTGCCTACGTGGTGAAGCACGCGGTTTCGAAAACCGAGTGTGATCAAATTTGGCAGAACTTCCAACGCCTTTCTGCTCATAGACGACACGACAACGTGCCCGGAATTCACCTCGGAGGTTTTCATTACGGCAAGACCACTGACGAATACCTCGACGAAGTCGAAGAGAATCTACCCGGTACCACCGAATTAGTGAGTGGGACTTCTGATCCTATTTCCGCGATTCACGAGGCAATAGGATCCGCATTGAAGCAATGGGGTTTCTCCTATCGACCAGCCAGCTCACTGGGGCGCCTGGCAGGCAGGTGTATTGCCAGAAGTTGGACGGATGGAGGCGAGTATGCGCTCGCGCCTCACGAAGATCGCTCTCAACTACACCATCCGGCGCAACGAGGTTTTGAGATTCAACAAGTGTGGAACAAAACCGTCGTAGGCGTAAATCTGTGTATTCGCGCAAATCCTCAGCAAGGAGCATTGCTGGTTTGGAACAAGCGACCTGAAGAAGAAGAAAAGCTCAAGTTAGGCGTTGAACACCTCGGTTATCCGTACCCGTCATCCTTCGTCAAAGATCACGAGTACCTACGCATACTTCCCGAACCAGGGGATATCTATTGTGTCAACGGCACACTTTTGCATGCCGTTGAGAAGCAGAAAACAGGCGATACCCGACTGTCGCTGTCGTTCATCATTGGTTTCATTGACGATACGACCGTTGTCTACTGGACGTAAAAGTAGCTGATGCAATTCCTCGCGATCGCACGTGATTATCCTGATGCGCTTGACCGGCGAATGGCGGTTCGCGAAGAGCATCTCGCCCGCGGAAACGAGATGTGTGACCGTGGTGAACTTCTATTTGCAGTGGCCATCCTGGATGAAGATTCAAAGATGATTGGCTCACTGTACGTGCTCAATGTCGCATCGCGCGAACAGGTTGATGAATGGTTGAAATCTGAACCATATGTTACGGGCAACGTTTGGGAAAACATCGAAGTGCTCCCCTGTCGCGTTGGACCAAGTTTTGCCTCGAAGATCGAATAAAGAAACGGAACGTAATCCATGTCGTTATCAATTCTTTCGCTTAAGCCCGGGCACGACGGCTCAATTGCTCACATACACAACAATGAATTGCGGTTCTCTCTGGAAGCCGAAAAGGACTCCTTTCCGAGATACGCAGCCATAACGCCGAATCTATTGATTGAAGCGTTCTCGCTCGTTGATTCTGTTCCGGACGTTGTCTGTGTGAGTGGCTGGGTCAAGGGCTTTCATTCTATAGAAGCACCGTTGGCATCGGGGTACTTTGGATCCGACCATTCCAGCACCATCACAACCAAGGGAACCTTCTTCGGAAAAGCTGTCGACTACTTCTCGTCAACTCACGAGAGATCCCATCTACTCTGTGGGTACGGCCTTTCACCATTCGAACAGGGAGAACCCTGTTATGCACTGGTGTGGGAAGGAAATATTGGCGACTTTTATGAAATTGATGAGGACGTCAATATCCATCACCTCGGAAGAATTCTCGAAGACCCCGGCAATAAGTATTCGTTTCTGTTTGCAGTTGGCGATCCTCATTTCACAAGAAATAAGGGACACATAAGATTTGAGGATGCTGGAAAATTAATGGCGTTGACAGCATTTTCCGATGACAGTCCACCCTCTGTAAAAGAACAGGAGGTGATTGACTTCATACTGTCGCGCAAATCAATTCTGCTTTCTACACCGAAGGATTCTCTTAAAGATTATCCAATTTTTAACTGCGGAGTACAGAGCGATACATTCAAGTCATTGGCTGGAAAATTCTCGGATGCTCTCTTTGACACCTTCTACCAATTCGTAAAATCCAAGGTAACAAAAAAGCTCCCGCTCATTATCACGGGTGGTTGCGGCTTAAACTGTGACTGGAATTCGCGTTGGCGCGATTGCGGTCTTTTTCGAGATGTCTTCGTGCCCCCATGTACAAATGATACTGGCTCGGCGATCGGCACTGCCGTTGATGCTCTTTTGTTTTATGAAAAGAAAGCGAAAGTGAAGTGGTCTGTTTACGCCGGCACTGAATTTGAGCATGACGCCTCGCCCGATCCGCAATTCGTGGAGCATGAATTCTCGTATTCGAATGTAGCTGATTTTCTAGCCCGTGACAGAGTGGTGGCTTGGGTTCAGGGCCGCTATGAAATGGGTCCAAGGGCGCTAGGGAACCGATCCCTGTTGGCGAGTCCTTTGCATGATTCCATGCGTGACCGGTTGAACGTGATCAAAAATCGCGAGGACTATCGTCCGATTGCTCCGGTCTGTTTGGAAGAGGACATCGGGGTGGTATCGGATTCCTCTCAATTGAGTCCGTACATGCTCCATTTTTATAAGGTCACATCCAATCTCTTACCTGCGGTCACTCATGTGGACGACAGCGCACGGTTTCAAACGGTTAACGAAAGCCAAAATGAACCTCTCTTTCGTCTCCTCCGCTCCTTTAAGAGAAAAACGGGTGTGGGCGTTCTTTGTAATACATCGCTCAATTTCAAGGGGAAAGGTTTCATCAATCGTACTTCAGACCTCGTCCAATACTGTGACGAAACAGGTATAGACGGGATGGTAATTGGAGACCGTTTCTTTGTCGCGCGTAGATTCGCAGAAGACTGAGTTCGCCCTACCTTTTTTGGTCCACTCATCACTAGAGATTTCAGGCTTTTGGGTTAACAAGATCCCAAGGCGTCATTTTCTTCCGCGCAAAAGGCGCAAAGAGGTATCCACAATGAATACCGGACATCAACTCGATTGCGTTGTAATCGGCTACAACGAAGTGCCATTTAGCCGTTATGAACAGTTCCTGCACGCGTACGGCGAAGACTCCGAAGCGTATCGCGATCTGAAGTTCAGCTTCGTTAACATCGAAGGCAAGAAGCTCGACTACCCGGGACTGCTGAACCATGCGCGTAAGCTTGCCGGCACGAACGGAGAAGAGTTGAAGTCGGGTGATATTCCGAACCTCGCGGCCGCTTACCTGACGAGCTTCCTGCGCCGCAACGGTCACACCACCGAGTACATCAATCTCTTCCAGTATGAGAAGGAACAGTTCATCGAGTATCTCCGAGCGGATCCGTTGTGCGTTGCCATCACGACAACCTTCTATGTCGTCAATCTGCCCGTCAGCGAGATGGTTGAGTTCATTCGCAAGCACAACCCCACCGTCAAGATCGTTGTGGGTGGTCCACTCGTCAACAACCACGCCCGCAACTATCACGGCGACGAATTCAAGACCGTGCTCGAAGACATGGGGGCAGACATTTTCGTACTCGAAGGGCAGGGAGAGCTTACGCTCTCGCGGCTGATCGAATGTCTGAAGAATGGCAGCAATCTCAGCGACGTTCCCAATCTTGCTTACTTCGAAAACAGAGAACTTCGCCGCACGAAAGTAGTTGCGGAAAATAATTCGCTAGATGCGAACTTCATCGACTGGAAAGATTTCGGCGGCAACAAAGATCTCGGCGCGACGATCCAGACTCGCACGGCGCGCAGTTGCGCTTTCAAGTGCTCGTTCTGCAATTACCCGTCACGCGCGGGCGCGTTGACGTTGCTCAGTCTTGACGTTCTCGAACGCGAGCTCGACTCGATCCTCGCGCTCGGCGGCGTGCAGAACGTCGTCTTCATCGACGACACGTTCAACGTTCCGTTTCCGCGCTTCAAAGATCTCTGCCGGATGATGATCCGGAAGAAGTATCCGTTCAACTGGTTCTCCTATTTCCGTTGCAGCAACTCGGATCAGGAAGCGATTGATTTGATGGCCGAGAGCGGCTGTAAAGGTGTGTTTCTCGGAATCGAATCCGGGTCGCCGTCGATCCTGGTCAACATGAATAAGTCTGCGACGGTGGAGAAGTATGCGAAGGGAATCGAGATGTTGCGGCGCAACGGAATCCTGACCTTCGGATCGTTCATCACCGGTTTTCCGGGTGAAACTGAAGAGACAGTGGACGAGACGATCGACTTCATCCGCACGACGCGGCCTGACTATTACCGATCGCAAATGTGGTACTGCGAGCCGGGCACGCCGATTCAGAACGAGCGCCAGAAATATCAGATCGATGGTGAGGGATTCGTCTGGAGTCACGCGACGATGGACAGCATGGAGGCGATGGACCACATCGATCGGATGTTCCTCGAGGTTGAAGAATCCGTTTGGTTGCCGCAGTGGTCGTTTGATTTCTGGATCATCCCTTACCTGATGGGGAAGGGGATCAGTCTCGATCGGTTCCGTGAGTTTATGACTTCCGCGCACAGGCTGCTTACGCTGGAGATCGATTCCATCCCGTCGCAGCAGAAGACGATGTTGCAGCGAGATTACTTCCAGTCGCTCGTACACTCAGCGCGAACCTGGAAATGATGACAAGTATGTCTCACGCAAAGGCGCAGAGTCGCCACGAAAACGCAAAGAAGATCAGACGTTCTCTTTGCTGTCTTTGCATTTTTGCGTGAAAAACAAGGTCTGAGGTAAGAAATGGATTTCAATTTGACTGATGCGCAGGCGGTGGTCCAACGGAAGGCGAGGACGCTGGCCACCGAGATCGTGTCGCAACACCTCGAAGCGATGGAGCGCGAAGATCGTTTCCCCGTCGAAGTGTGGGACGGGATGAAGGAGAGTCGCCTCTGGGGACTTCCTTATCCCGAAGAGTTCGGCGGCAGTGGCGATGGTTACGTCAGTTACGTTCTGGCGCTGGAGGAGATTTCGCGGCAGAGCGTGGCAGTCGGCGCCACTCTATCGGTCCATACACTGGGCGCAGGCGCTCTCTATCACTACGGCACCACAGAACAAAAGCGAAAGTTTCTGCCGCCGCTTCTGAGCGGAGAACAAATCGGAAGTTTCTCGTTCACCGAAAAGGCAACCGGATCTGATCCGGCAGCGATCACTACGACCGCCGTCAAGACAGACCAGGGTTTTCAACTGAACGGCAAGAAAATGTTCAGTTCCAACTCGACTCACGACGGTGTCGCGATTGTCTTTGCAAAGGAGCCCGAGAACCAGGTCAGCGCGTTCATCGTGCCGAAGAATGTGCCCGGCTTCAAACGCGAAGAACGGGTGCGAAAGATGGGGCTCGGCGGTTTCGAAACTGCTCCGTTTACGCTCACGAATGTCTTCGTTCCGGAAGAAAACCTTCTCGGTGGAGACGCCCAACGAGGCAAAGGATTTCAGATCCTATTGGACATTATCTCGATCGGAAAGCTGGGCATCGCCGCGCAATCTCTCGGGTTGGCCCAACGCGCACTCGAGGAAGCAATCAAGTATGCGGGTCAGCGAACTAAGAGTGACAAGCCGCTCCGAATGTTGCCAACGATCCAAACGCTTATTGCTGAGATGGCGGTGGAAATCGAAGCCTCGCGTTGGTTGACTTATCATGCTGCCGCGCAACGAGAAATGGGCAAGAGTATCGCTCTCGACGGCGCGATGGCGAAGTTGTTCAGCACGGAGTCGGCAAAGAGGGTCGTCGACAAGGCGATGTCAGTGCACGGCTGTTATGCGTATACGAAGGATTTTCCGATCGAAAGGCTTTACCGCGAAGTAAAGCTCGGTGAGTTGTACGAAGGAACGCCCGAAATGCAGAAGATTCTAATTGCTGCGAAGGTCTTGTACGCGAGATGAACTACATGAACTATTCCAACAACGGCAACAGCGGCGACACTAATGGGCACGTGAACGGCAAAAGGTCGCGCGTGGTGATAACCGGACTCGGCATAGTGAGCCCTTGTGGCATCGGCCGTAAAGAGTTCTGGGACAACATCATCAACCCGACCTCGCCCGTCGACTACATCAGCAGCTTCGACACGGAAGATCTGCCAACAAAGATCGGCGCGGAGCTATCCAACTTCGATCCGCTGTCATATTTGAGTGAGAACGATGCGCGGCGGTTTGACGAAACGGCGCAGTTCGCGTTCGTCGCATCGAAGCTCGCGCTTGAAGACGCCAACGTCGATCTCGACACGATCAACCGCGAGCGGGTGGGCGTGATCATCGGCAGCGGTCATGGTCCAATCAAAGCCATGGAGGCCGGGATACAGGTGGTCGGTGACTCGGGCATGCACGGCATTAGTCCGTTCGCGATGGCTAACGCCAGCACGAATATCGCCCCCGGTCTCATAGCGCTGAAGCTCGGTTTGAAAGGTCCAAACTTCTCGATGGTGTCCGCCTGCGCTTCAGGCACTCACAGTATCGGAGCCGCGTACGACACGGTGGCGCTGAACCGTGCTGATTTCATGTTGGCGGGCGGTACGGAGTCGTGCATCACGCGCTTTATCTTCTCCGGCTACTGCTTCATCTCGGCGATGTCGCGCCGGAATAGCGAACCCAAGAAAGCATGTCGCCCGTTCGACGCGGGTCGCGATGGGTTTGTGATGTCGGAAGGTTCGGGCATCGTCTTGTTGGAAGAGTTGAATCATGCGTTGGCACGCGGAGCACACATCTATGCCGAGGTGATCGGCTACGGCGCCGCCAACGATGCGGTGCACGTTACAAATCTGAGTCGCAGAGGGATCGGCGTTCGCAAGGCGATGGAGCTCGCGATCGAGGATGCGGGCATCGGACTCGACGACATCGATTACATCAACACGCATGGCTCGTCCACGATCCTCGCCGACAAGTGCGAAGCTGCCGCAATCAAGGATCTCTTCAAACACCGCACGAAAGATTTGCTCATCAACTCAACGAAGTCGATCACGGGACACATGATGGGCGCGTCGGGAGGAGCCGAGGCGGTGGTTTGCGCGCTGTCGTTGAAAGAAGGCATGGTCCATCCGACGTTGAACTACGAAACCTTCGATCCGGACTGCGAACTCGAAGGGATTACGAATCAGGTTGTGAAGAAAGACATTAACTACGCTCTTTCAAACTCGATTGGGTTTGGCGGAGCAAACAGTTCACTTGTTTTCAAACGCTACGAGGCGTGAAGCAATTTAGATTTTGTTTCACGCAAGGACGCAAAGACAGCAAAGAGAAACGTTTGATTTTCTTTGCGTTTTCGTGGCGCCTTTGCGCCTTTGCGTGAGACATATTTAGAGACTCTCCGAAGTGGAGGTGAAATGGCTACAAATACAGAAACAGTTGATATATCAAACCTCGATACACTGGCGAAGGAATTACTAAGTGGTCCGGACCTCGACTTCCGCATCAAGACAGCTCGCACGCTCGTCAAGATCGGCAGTGACGCCGCGCTCGACTTGCTCGCGAAGGCAATGGACGATCGAGACGAGACGTTCAGGGCGCGGTTGGTGAAGGTCGTCGCCCGCATGGATCATCCGCTCGCCAAAGAGATGCTCATCAAAGCTTTCAACGATCCCGACTGTTACGTGCGGAAGAGCGCGGTCGAAGCTGTTCCACAGGTTGACCAGCCTGACATCATCAGGGCGTTGATCGAATGTCTTCGAGACGAAGAGATTAACGTTCGTGAGAGTGCGGTGATTGCGCTCGAGAAGAGCCGCGATGCCGACACGATCGTGGACATCCTTTCGACCGCGCTGGCTGACTCTCACTGGAACGTCAGACGCGAAAGCGTGGAAGTCATCGCCCGCGTAGGTGGCAGCCGCGCGTTCGAACCGTTGCGCCAGGCATTGAAAGACAAAGATCCCGAGGTTCGTTTGAGCGCGCTCGTTGGATTAGCCAAACTTGAAGATGAGGGCGTGGTTGATTGTGTCCTGGGCGCGCTCAACGATCCCGACGTCAGCGTTCAACTCGAAGCATTGGACATTGCCGGCAAGTTTGGCAAGCCGGTGATTCTGCCGCTGCTCGAGGAGATTGGGGCGCGAGCAGGTGCGTCAATGATGATCAAGCAGGCGGCATTGAGTGCTCAGAATAGAATCCGAGCGCGACATATGGAACAAGTTGAGACGGTGGGGTCCTTAAATTAAGGAGGTTCGATAATGGGTTCGATACTGAAGGACATTCGTTACGCATTTCGCATACTGATAAGAAAGGACCGCGTCTTAACGATCGTGGCAATTCTGACGCTCGGGTTGGGAATTGCGGCGCCGGTTACCTGGTATTCCGTGCTGGACAAAACGGTCTTCAAACCGCTTCCGCTAAACGATCTCGATCAGCTCGTGGTACTCGTCCAGCGCGACGTGAAGACCGGCCGGCAAATACACGCGATGTCCGTCGGCGACTTTCTGGACCTGCGAAAGGAAAGCGGCGTCTATGAATCTCTGTCGGCGTACGAGCCAACCGATCTCTATCTGACAGGCACGAGCGAGCCCGTCAAGATCGAAGGCGCGCGCGCGTCGGCAAACGCTTTTCACATGCTCGGTATCACGCCGCAGATGGGCCGCCTGTTCCTTCCCGAAGAGGAACAACCGGGCCACCCAGTGGTGATTCTGAGCGATCGATTGTGGCGGCAACATTTCGGATCGGATCCGAATATCCTGGGCCGAGGTATTTTCGTAAACGATCAAGAGCATATCGTCATCGGCGTAACGCCTCCCGCCTTTGAATATCCGATTCCGTGTCGCGCCTGGGTTCCTTTGACCTTTACCGACAAGGATGCCACCGACCGAACCAATCGTTATCTCCAGGTTGTCGGCAGGATGAAGCCGAATGTCAGCACGGATGACGCACAGGCCGAAACCACCGTTCTCATGCGGCGGATTGCGGAACAGAACGCGAACACGAATCAGGAACGTTCTGCGCGCGTTATTTCGCTGGTTCTCGACGTGCGCTCGGATATTGGCGTTTGGTTCAATGGAATGTGCATGGCGCTATCGCTGTTTGTCCTCGGACTTTGCTGTGTGAACATCACGACTATTCAACTCGCCCGTGGCTGGGCCAGGCAGAAAGAGTTGACGTTGCGCGCAGCCATCGGAGCAAGTCGTTGGAAAATAATGCGGCAGTTGTTGACCGAAAGCATTCTGCTCTCGTTAGTCGGCGGCATCCCCGCGCTAATCATTTCGTACGTGAGCGTCGAATTCGTCAAAAACCACGTGCCTCCGGACTACGCGCAGGCAATTCCGGGTTGGTACCAGGTGTCGGTAGATGGGCGGGTGCTCGCGTTTGGATTGCTCATAACCATTCTGACCGGGATTGTTTTTGGGCTCGTTCCCGCGCTGGGGGCTTCCAAGATCGATCTCACCCAGATCCTGAAAGAACACGGAGGCGCCGGAATCAAACGTCATCGTGTGCTCAAAGCCCTAATCGTGGCGGAGGTTGCCGTTGCTATCGCCGTAATGGCAGGAGCGGGGTCATTACTCGAAGGGTTCGTGAGTCTCCCCAACAAGTACAGCGGTCTCTATCCGGACAACGTCGTCACCATGCAGATTTCAGCTATGCATTGGACCGAGGACAAGAATCGACAAGCCGATAATTTACGCAGTCTCTTGCAGGGGATTGAGAGTTTGCCCGGAGTGGAGTCAGCTTCTTCAGTAACAAGTCTTCCCGGGAGTCGCGAAGGATTCGGCACTCGCTTCATCCTTAAGGGGGGTGAGAATTCGATCATCAGGACTGAATACCGGGTCGTCAGTCCTGACTTCTTCAAGACCTTCAACATGCACGTCTTGAACGGTCGTTTATTTGGTGAGGAGGACCGCGTCGATTCCCGTCCAGTTGCAGTCATCAGCGAAATACTGGCGAAGCGGTATTTTCCCGGTCGCGACCCCCTTGAACAACAGATCAAGTTGGGAACGCCCACGTCAAACGACCCGTGGGTCACGATCGTCGGCGTCGTACCCGACATCGCCCGCTATTGGTTCGAAAAAGGGCCGGCGCCAATGCTCTATTTGCCTTACACGCAGAATCCCAAGCGAACAACTTACCTCACCATACGAACCACGGGCGATCCAACGGCAATTGTCGGCAGCGCGTCAAATGAAGTGAGGAAGGTTGATAAGAATATCGCGATTGCCAACATCAAGTCGCTGAGAGAAGTCATCACCGAAGCATTGTCGGGTGTGCGCATCGCCGCCGACTTCTCGGTTGGTTTGGTAATCACTTCGTTGCTGCTTGCCCTCGCCGGCGTGTATGGCATGGCGACCTTTAGCGTGGCGCAGCGCACGCGTGAATTCGGTGTGCGTATGGCGCTCGGTGCGACTCAACGCTCCGTACGCATGATGACGATCAAGAGCGCGTTGAAGCTGGCGCTGATTGGCGTGGGCATCGGCCTTCCGCTTTCACTGGGCTTGTCGATCTCGATGGCCAGTTTCCTTTGGGGTGTAGGCAGATTCAACCCGATCACGCTGGCTGTCCAGATTCTGTTGCTCGTGTTTATCGGTTTGCTGGGCAGCTATCTTCCGGCGAAGCGAGCATCAAGCATTCAACCTGTTCAAGCTTTGCGACAAGAATAACCTCAGCCACAAAAAGGCACAAAAAGCACATAACAAGAGTCGGAGCTTGTAGCAGATCTCAACTGCTTCATGTCTCTGTGTTTCTTGTAGCTCTTGGTGCTTAGTACTTAGTGCTTAGTGCTTAGTTCTTTGTTCAAAGTACAAAGCACAAAGATCCACCCACCCGATATTTCAATGTGAGGACCCCATGATTAAAGTAGGAGTTGCAGCGCCCGGTATTAACCTCGGAGCACTAGTTAAAGTTCGCAAGCATCGTTTCCATCGAAAGATGGTGGCGTTGATTGTTGTGACCTCAGTGCTGGCGTGGTTGATCCTGGCAACCTCTGGCGTTCTCTCGATAATCCCCATGATTCTGCTGGGGATGATGTTCGCACACTGCATCGAGCTCCAGCATCAATGTCTGCATCACACCGCGTATCGCAGTAAGAAATGGAATCGTTTCATCGGTGTCTTACTGGGCCTGCCGTCGCTGGTGTCGTTCTCTGACTTCCAATACAGTCACATGCGTCACCATCGTCATCTCGGCACTCCACAGGACAAGGAGTTTTTCGATCACGACTACGAGGCGCTGAGTTCAGTGTGGAAGTTCCTTCCCCACCTGTTTCTGGTTCCGTATCACAAGGCCCTGGCCCACAGTCTCTTCGACTCCTTGCGAGGGAAACTGAGCAGAGGCGACGCAAACCCGAAGGTCATCAAAAAAATTCGCACTGAGTATCTGCTTATGGTGCTGATGCTCGTGGGTATGGCGACACTGAGTGTGGTCTTTCAGACGTGGATCTTCGTGAAACTGTGGTTCATCCCGTTCCTGTTCTCGATACCTACACACGCTTTGGTTGAACTACCTGAACACTTCGGCTGTGATGGACAAACACCGGATGTCTTAAAGAACACGCGCTCAATTCGCGCGGGCAAGTTTCTTATTTGGTTCACCAACGGCAACAACTATCACGCTGAGCATCACTGGCTTCCCAGCGTACCCACCGACAAGCTTGAAGAGGTTCATCAGACCCTCGCGAACCGGATGGAGTATCTCGACGAGTCGTACTGGTCGTTCTACCGGAAGTTCTTTACGCACCTGTTGAGCAGCAAATCGAAAGTCGTCTGAGCCACTGAAGCTAAACCAGTGGGAGGTGGTTATGAGTCAAACAGTTGAGACTAAACCAATCATCGATCAAGTCTTCGATATCGATCAGGACAGCTGCATTCGTTGCGCTTCATGTTCGAGTATCGCGCCGACCGTTTTCTACGTGGGCGACACCGCGGCCTACATCTTGAGACAGCCGATCAACGAAGAGGAGTTGAATCAGTGTGAGGCTGCTCTCAGCAACTGTCCCACCAACGCGATCAGCGTTTCGACAAAGTGAAGGAGAAGCAGTATGGAAAGCATAAGCACATCAGCCTTGAGTTACGCCGGCGACTCTGAGGCAGCAACTACTGTCAATCCGGATCCGTTAGATACGGCCCTTTATTACGGTCTGTTTCGCGAGGCTGAAGCGGTGCGTTGGAAGATGTCCGACATTCCGTTCGATGTGATCGAAGATGACAAGGTATCGCCGGCGCTGATCGAGCTGGTGAGAGCAAATGCCGCTTCGGAGCTCACCACATGGACGGCAACAAACCAGTTCTTTCACTCCTTCTCCGATGACGTCGACTTCACGCAATGGATGACGGTTTGGCTTTACGAAGAGACTAAGCACCCGCAGGTGTTGATGCGCTGGCTCAAGCACTTCGGGGAGTCGTTCGACGACGCTTTCTTCCTCGAGGGCCGCAAGACGTATCCGTTTATGAATTCCAAGATGGGAACGCTCACCTTCAACATTCTTTCGGAGATCGAAGCGTCGACGTACTACCTGAGCGTCTATCGGAACGTGCAGGAGCCGGTCTTGAGACTAATCGCGAAAAACCTCGCCGCCGATGAGGCACGACACGCGTCCAGCTTTTATCTCTACGCGAAGAAGCGCTTGATGCACTCAGACAATCCGCAGTCCGAACGATTCGAGGCTTTGAAGATGCTCTATTTCTGGCTGGTCAGTGGTCAAAACGTGAAGCATCCGGTGGCGCTCTTCACGAACAAGATAGCCAGTGGAGCCGAGTTCGAAGAGTTGGAACGCATTGTGAGTTTCAAGTCCGAGAACGTGTATGCGCGAATGCGAACGATGATTGGGAACCTGATCGGCCTCTCCCTTGATAACAAAGAGGAGGTTCGAAAGAACTTCCTGCAACTACAGAAAGAGAATTACGCGGCCGCCAGAGCGTAATTGGGGATCAACCCATGCACAACAGCGACATTTTAATTCTAACAGGCGACGAGGTGCGTCAACTGCTCGAAGGGCAGGAGGCGGCGATACTCGCGGCCGTGCGCCGCGCGTACGAGATTCACGGTTCGGGCGATAGCTTTTTGCCGCACTCGACCTTCCTGACCTTTCCGAATGGCAATAGCAATCGCATCATCGCTTTGCCTGCATATCTTGGCGACGAGTTTGAGACTGCCGGGATCAAGTGGATCTCTTCTTTCACCGGCAACCTGAGCTTAGGTTTGGAACGCGCTTCTGCCGTTGTGATCCTTAACTCGATGTCGACAGGGCGGCCGGAAACGATCCTCGAAGGCTCGGTGATCAGCGCGAAGCGAACTGCTGCGAGCGCAGCACTCGCCGGAGTCTCTTTGCATCACAATCCAAACGAGTCTCGTGTGGGACTGATCGGCTGTGGATCGATCAACTTCGAAATCGTCAGGTTTCTGAGAGCAGTCTTTCCGAACCTCGCTGAGCTCGTGCTTTACGATTTGGACGAGCAACGTAGCCGCCAGTTCGCGAAAAGATGCGAAGCAGAGTTTGGGTTTACTGAGGTTAAATTAGCGGCGGACGTGAGTGAACTCTTTAGAATCTGTTCGCTCGTATCACTCGCGACGACAGCATCTCAGCCGCATCTCTCCAGTCTTCCGGAAACAACTGCGCAACGGACAATACTGCACATCTCGCTACGCGATCTGTCACCGGAGATAATTCTTAACGCCGACAACGTCGTGGATGATGCTGACCACGTCTGCCGCGCGCGCACGTCGCTCGATCTGGCCGCGCAACTGGCAGGCAGTCGCGACTTTATTCGCTGTTCACTCGCTGATGTACTAACCGAAAAAGTTAGACCGAGAGACGACGTTCACAACACAACGATCTTCAGTCCATTCGGCCTCGGCATTCTCGATCTCGCCGTGAGCAAACTGGTCCGTGACCGGGCCCAAGCCAACCACAGCGGAACAGTCGTCCCCTCATTCTTGCCTGATTCCTGGACCGAGTCATAGCGCCAAAGGCGCGGAATATGAAAGCCAGGGGCAAGTGCGAGCGAAGCGAGCACGTCGCCCCTGGTAAACGAGTAAAAATTAACGTCCAGCCCTGAAAAGGGCGTAATACGCCGGCGGTTATTTCGGCCCTTCAGGCCTCGACCGCGCTTTAGGATGATTGATCCAGGGGCGACGCGCTCGCTTCGCTTCGCGCTTGCCCCTGGCTTTCATATTTCGCGCCGTAGGCGCTGTCCTCCTGGATCCAGTTGGATACGAACATGAGTAACTTAAAAGGCCTCGCGGAAGAAAACATCGCACTTCGTGAGGATGACATTGCAGTTGTCGGCCTGGCTGGTCGTCTGCCGGGAGCCAGGGATCTGCATGAGTTTTGGCGCAACCTCTGCGACGGCGTGGAAGCGGTTCGTTTCTTTAGCGACGAGGAGCTGTTGCGAGCAGGCATCAGCGCCGATTACCTGAAACAGCCAAACTGCGTGAAGGCCAAGGCGATTATCGAAAACGTCGACATGTTTGACGCGGCGTTCTTCGGGTTCACGGCACGCGAGGCACAAATCTCCGATCCGCAACAACGCATCTTTCTCGAGTGTTCGTGGGAAGCTTTGGAAGACGCGGGTTACGACCCCGAAGCATATCCCGGGAAGATCGGCGTGTACGCCGGCTCCGGTTTCAGCAGCTACCTGACGATCATTGCCGCAAACCCGGAGATCGCTCGCGGGCTCGGGACGTATCGCACACTCATCGGCAACGACAAGGACTTTCTCGCAACTCTCGTCTCTTACAAGTTGAATCTCCGTGGCCCAAGCGTCGTCATTCAGACCGCGTGTTCGACGTCACTCGTCGCTGTGCATGTTGCATGTCAGGCGTTGCTCAACGGTGAGTGCGACATGGCGCTAGCCGGCGGAATCTCGATCCGCTTGCCGGAGAAGGGCGCGTATCTGTATCAGGAGGGCGGCATCCTGTCGCCCGATGGACACTGCCGCGCGTTCGACGCTGACGCACAGGGCACAGTCAGCGGCAACGGTGCAGCGCTCGTGGTGCTGAAGCGATTCGCCGATGCACTGAAAGACGGCGACAACATTCGCGCCGTTATCAAGGGTTCCGCCGTCAACAACGACGGCGCCGCAAAAGTTGGTTTCACTGCGCCAAGCATCGGCGGACAGGTGCAGGTCATCACCGAAGCGCTGGACGTGTCGGGTGTCGACGCGCAGACGATCAGCTATATCGAAGCGCATGGCACCGGAACAGCGCTCGGCGATCCGGTTGAAGTCACTGCTCTGACGAAGGCTTTGAGCGCGAAGACTTCGAAGCGCGGCTTCTGCGCGATTGGCTCAGTGAAGACGAACCTCGGGCATCTTGATGTGGCAGCCGGCGCGGCAGGCTTAATCAAGTCGATCCTGATGTTGCAGAACAAGAAGCTGCCGCCGTCGCTGCATTTCAAACGGCCGAATCCAAAGATCGACTTCGAGAACAGTCCATTCTACGTGCAGTCGCGTTTGGAAGAGTGGACCAGCGAAACTCCACGTCGCGCGGGTGTTAGCTCGTTTGGCATCGGCGGTACAAACGCTCATGTGATCGTCGAAGAAGCACCGGCGCGTAAACCCGCGAATGCTTCGCGCCGCCACAAATTGCTGCTGCTCTCTGCAAAGACTGAATCAGCACTCGAGACGGTAACTGACAACATCGCTCGTTATCTCGACGAAAACGCGGACACCGATCTCGCCGACGTGGCCTACACGCTTCAAGTCGGACGCCGGCCAATGGAACACCGGCGCATGCTCGTTTGTCGCGATCGCGAGGGCGCACTGAGCGCACTGACAAGCCGCGATCCAAAGCGAGTGTTCACGACCACGGATAAGACGCGATTCCGGCCAGTCATGTTCATGTTTCCCGGGCAGGGAAGTCAGCATGTGAACATGGCGCACGATCTTTATCGCGACGAGCCGTACTTCAAGAAGTTGGTCGATGAGTGCGCTGAGATTCTGGCGCGATGGCTTGACCTCGACCTGCGCGGATTGCTCTATCCGAGTGAGGCAAGAAGCGCCGAGGCGAACGAGAAGCTTACCCAAACACAGTTCACACAACCGGCGCTCTTCGTCATCGAATACTGCCTCGCGAGACTGTGGATGCACTGGGGCATCCAACCCGAGGCAATGATTGGTCACAGCCTCGGCGAATATGTCGCTGCGTGTTTGGCTGGTGTTTTCACGCTCGAGGAAGCGCTGCCGTTGATCGCGATGCGCGGCCGTCTGGTCGCAGACATGCCTACCGGCCACATGCTCGCCGTCAGGCTTCCGGAAGCCGAAGTTTCACCTTTACTGAACGGACAGCTTTCATTGGCTGCCGTGAATTCATCCTCACAATGTGTTGTAGCCGGCGACGAAGCAGCCGTGGCCACCCTGCAACAACTGCTCAATGAGCGATCGGTTGCTTGTAGCCGGCTCAACACATCACACGCGATGCATTCACCGGCGATGGACCCGATCCTCGCGTCTCTCACGCAGCATTTCGAACGGATAACGCTGAGGCCGCCATCGATTCGTTACGTCTCGAACGTAACGGGCACATGGATCGAACCGGCTGAAGCGTGCAGTCCCGCTTACTGGGCCAAACACATTCGGCAGACGGTGAGGTTTGCTCAAGGCGTTGAACAGCTGATGAACGAACCGGACGCCGTGCTGCTCGAAGTTGGACCAGGCCGAACTCTCTGCACGCTCGCGCAACAGATGGATCGCGAACGTTCGCACGCGATGTTCACCTCGTTACCACCGGCTCGCAGCGATCAGGGCGCGAGCGCGTTTGTGATTCAGACATTGGGTTCGTTGTGGATGCAGGGCGCGTCTGTCGACTGGTCCAATTTTCACGGCGAGGAAAAGTGTCATCGCATACCCTTACCTTCCTATCCCTTCGAACGCCAAAGTTATTGGGTGCCGCCGCCAGTGGCGCGCCCGAAAGAGCCAGTTACAGAAGTACCGCTTTCCCTCGCAAAAGAGAGCGAAAGTTTTACTGAACAGAAACCGGAGGCACTTATGCCTGAGCAATCAGTTCCCATTTCGACAAAACCAGCACGGCGTGACGGCATCCTCGCGATGCTGCACTCCGTCACCTACAAACTCATCGGCGTTGAGACGAACGAGACGCACATTCACGTCAGCTTCTTCGATCTCGGCGTGGACTCTTTGCTGATCATTCAGTTTACGCAGGCGATTCAGGAGCAGTGCGGGGTGAGAATTCCGTTCCGGTTGCTGTTTGAGGAGTTGACCACGCTCGATGCAGTTTCACACTATCTCGACGAGCAGTTAACGCCGGAGATGTACGCTCCAGATCCGCAGCCGGAATCCGTTCCATCCGTGGCCCCAAGCACGGATCTAACGGAACAACTTCGTCTCATTACGCAACAACTCGAACTGCTCCAACAGAAGATTAACGCCCCTGCACCTGCGGTAGTCGAGGCGCCTTCAGCCCCTGAGGTTTTCCTCCCACACAAACCGCTCGAAATTCGAGCGGCAAACGATCTCACAACAGAACAACGCGAATATCTCGCCGATTTCACTCGTCGCTACATCGAACGCACCGCGGGATCGAAACGCATCGCGCAAGCCAGCCGTCGATCGCTCTCCGATTCAAGACTCTCAGTCGGTTTCAGTCTTCTGCTCAAGGAAATCGTTTATCCAATCTACGCTCAAGGCTCCGCTGGTTCGAAGATCTGGGACGTGGACGGCAACGAGTATGTCGACATCTCGATGGGCTACGGTGTGAATCTCTTCGGCAACTCCCCTTCATTCGTCAGGGAAGCCATCGAGCAACAACTCAAGGACGGTATGGCACTCGCTCCGCAACTCGAGTTGACGGGAAAAGTGGCTACCATGATCTGTGAGATGACCGGCGTCGAGCGCGTAAACTTCTGCAACTCGGGGACTGAGGCTGTAATGGGAGCGTTGCGCGCCGCACGCGTCGCCACGCGCCGTCGCCGCTTCGCGATGTTTGCAGGCTCGTACCATGGTTGGTCCGACTTAACGATGGCGCGAAGTTTGAAAGACAAGTCGGGCGCCACACCGCTCGCGCCGGGCATCAATTCGAAAACCGTCGAAGATCTTTTGATACTCGATTACGGAGATCCGCAGTCGCTGGAGATCCTGAAGGCTCACGCGCACGAGCTGGCCGCGGTGTTGGTGGAACCGGTGCAGAGTCGCAGGCCCGATCTTCAGCCGCGCGAGTTTTTGCACGCACTAAGAAAACTCACGGCAGAGTCAGGGACTGCCTTGATCATCGACGAGATGATCACAGGCTTTCGCATTCATCCCGGTGGCGCACAGCACTGGTTCGGCGTCGAAGCCGACCTGGCGACTTACGGCAAGATTGTCGGCGGTGGACTGCCGATCGGAGTTGTCGCGGGCAAGAGCCAGTTCATGGACTGCTTCGACGGCGGCTACTGGAATTTCGGCGACGATTCTTATCCGCAAGCAGACAAGACATTCTTCGCTGCTGCGTTCTTCAAACATCCGCTCGTGATGGCGGCGGCGTTAGCCGTGCTCAAACGTTTGAAAGACGATGGTCCAGCTTTACAGGAAAGAGTCAACCGCCAGACTGAAGATCTCGTTACTACGCTCAACACTTTCTTCGAACAGGAGTCGGTGCCGCTTCACTGCGTGCATTTCGGATCGTTGTTCCGGTTCGTGACGGGTCGCGAGTTCAAGCATCCCGAGTTGTTCGGTTATCACCTGTTCAGCAAAGGCATTCACGTTTGGGACGGCGGAAACTACTTCCTGTCGACGGCGCATACGCAGGAAGACATTCGCAAGGTCGTCGATGCGGTGACGAGTACGGTGGAAGATCTGCGTGGCGCCGGCTTCCTGCCGCCCCGCCCCGATGGCCCAATCACACCCAGGAAACCGATTGAAGTAGAGTCGCCCTCAGGTAATGGACATAAAGAATCCGTAGTGTCCGTGTCATCCGTGGCTGCTCCGCCCGTCGCCAGAAAGGATCGAACGATTAAGTTCAGCCTCTATTACTTTGGCAACTACTGGCCTGAATTCCGCGACGACAAGTACGACCTGATCTTCAGCACCGCAAAGTTCGCCGACGAACACGGCTTCGAAGCAATCTGGGTTCCCGAACGACACTTCGATTCATTCGGCGGTTTCTCGCCGAATCCTTCAGTCGTCGCAGCCGCGTTGGCGCGAGAAACCAATCGCATTCAGATTCGCGCCGGGAGTGTCTCACTGCCGTTGCACAACCCGATCCGAGTCGCGGAAGAATGGGCCACTGTCGACAACTTGTCGAAAGGGCGCGTCGGGATCTCGTTCGCTTCAGGTTGGCATCCCAACGACTTCGTGCTGGCGCCGAACTCTTTTCACAACCGCCGTGAACTGACGAGCGACGGAATCGAGCTGGTACGGCGGTTGTGGCGCGGTGAGTCAGTGTTGATGCCTGGCGTCGATGGCCAAAGTGTCGAGGTGAAACTCGTGCCCATGCCGATGCAGCCGGAACTGCCCTTCTGGTTGACGGTTGGTAACCCGACTGGCTGTGTCAAAGCGGGCGAGATGAACGCGGGCTTCCTTACCAACTTCACCGGCCGTACTTTCGAAGACATTGCGGAGAGAATCGCACTGTATCGACAAGCAGCCGTGTCTAATCACGGTCCAAATGCCGGCCATGTGACACTTCAAATCCACGCTTTCCTTGGTGACGACCTCGAAAAAACGCAAGCGAAGGCGCGAGGTCCGCTGGCTGAGTATATGCAGGCTTCGGTGGCGCTGAAGAACACCACGACAACAAGTCGCGTCCAACGTCCAGCCGTCAACTTCGCCCAGCTTCCGAAAGAGGACTTGCAGTACGTCTTCGCCGGTGGCTTCAAAGACTACGTCAACAACGCGCTGATTGGTACGCCGGATCACTGCGCGCCGGTAGTCGACAAACTGGCCGATGCTGGCGTCGATGAGCTTTGCTGCCTGATCGATTTCGGCGTCGACCTCGAATCGACAATGGAGAGCCTGCATTACCTTAGCGAACTCAAGAAACGCTACGAGCGCGAACCAGAGCCGAGAACAGAGCGGGGAGAGAAAATAGAAATACGATCCGAAGCGGAGATAAGCCCGGCTGCTGCTTCTCCTGCTGCTTCCAGGGTGATTGAGTTGCCGCGTAAGTTTCCGATGACCGAGGGCCAGAAGCAACTCTGGACGTTGGCCCAGCTCAGCGACGATGCAAACGGCGGTTACAACGAATCCTGCATGTTCCACATGCGGGGGGCGCTTGATGTGGACGCGCTGCGCCGTACGATGCAGAAACTCGTCGATCGCCACGAGGCACTGCGCATCACGTACAGCGAAGACGGAGAACATCAATACGTTCATAGTCACGTCAAAGTGTCAGCGCCGTTGCTCGATCTATCGCACCTGGGCGAAGAAGAGCGGCAGCGCAAGGTGGATCAATGGTCAAAGGCTGAAATGAGACAGTCGTTCGACCTCGCGCGAGGCCCGCTCTTCAAATTCCTCCTGGCGCGACTTGAACCGCAGTATCACTTGTTCATTTTCACTTACCACCACTCGATTGTTGACGGTCAGTCGCTCAACGTCTTCTTCAAAGAGCTGAAGGCGATTTACGCGGCTGAATGTCGCGGCGAAGTCTCTTCGTTGCCAGAGCCGAGGCAGTTCAGTGATTACCTGCAAGATCCCGTGCGGCAGCGTTCAGAAGTCACGAACGAGGTCAACGAAGCGTACTGGTTGAAAGCTTTCGCCGGTGGGTTGACCTTGCTGAATTTGCCGGCGGACCACCCGCGTCCTGCCACTCATTCGTTCAGGCGTGAGCGTTACACCGCCTGCCTCGGTCCGGAGATTACGCACCAGCTTCACGAGTGGTGCCGCTCAAAGCGTTGCACCGGTTTCCAAATGATGCTGACGGTTTTCAAGGTCCTGTTACACAAGTTGACCGGCCAACGTGAGTTGTTGGTTGGGATTACTACTGCGAACCGCGATGGAGTAAAGCGCAACGACCTGATGGGATTTCGTCTGAACGGGGTGCCGTTGCAAAGTCAGATCGCAGGCGATCCGACGTTCAATGAGTTTCTTTTAGTCGTGAAAGGACTGATGTGGGAGGCCTACGAGCATCAGGATGTTTCGATGAGTAAGTTGATGCGGCTGCTGAAGGTGCAATTACAACGCGATCGCATGTCGCCACTTTCAGTGAAATTCAATCTCGACCGCGGCTCCGATGAGATGGACTTTAACGGAGTCAAAGTCAGAATCGAGCCGAATCCTACTCCAGCGCCGATATTCGATCTTACTCTGGACATCAATGAGCAGTCAGACCAGACAATAGTCCAGTGGAACTACAACCCACAACTGTTTGAGGAGAGCACGATTCAAAAATGGATGGGGTACTTCGAGACGCTGCTGTCCGCGGTGCTCGCAGAATCGGATCGGCCGCTCTCCGCGTTACCGCCAGATCTAACAAAGCCAGTAACTGTCGCCAAAACTTTTGAACCAACACTCCCCGCTACCAACGGCAATGGACACGGGTTAGGTCTGACAAAACTACAACTGCGAATCTGGACGTGGGAAAAGCTTTTCCCGAATGAGCCGATCTACAACCAGGGCGGCTACTTGCTCTTTCCCATGCTGGTAGATCGCGAACACTTCAGCCGTGCCATTGCCAAACTGATTCAGAACATCGATGCCTTTCGCACGATCATTCGCGAGAAAGAAGGAGTTCCATATCAACATGTTCTATCGGAGCACGACTCCGGCCTGGAACATTACGACTTTACTTCTGCTGTCGATCCGATGGCAGCATTCAAGCAATGGGCCAGAGAAGCCTGCCAGACAACCTTCGATCTGGGGAAGTCGTTAACTCACTTCGCCCTGGCGAAATTGGGAGACAACTCGAGCGCGTTCTACATGAACATCCATCACATGATTGCGGATGCCTCATCGGTCATGCTCACGGAACGGTTGATTTGTGACTACTACCAACTCTCGCTCGATAACCGGCTCGAAGAAGCGAAACCGTTGCCGTCGTTCCACCAGTCTGTGCGTCGCGAGCAGGAGTATTTAAGTTCGCCGCGCGCCGCGTCCTCTGAAGCTTATTGGTTGGAAAAAGTGGCAGACCCGATTGAACCGATGGCGTTCTATGGAAAGCCGGCCTCAAAACCTACTAACCGCATCACACGCATTAATGAAACTATCGACGCGATGCGCATGCGCATGCTCAAAACCGCAGCACGCGACAAAGAGTTCTTTTTTCTGTCGCCTGATGCTTCGCTCTTTTGTGTCCTGACGGCAATCTTCGCCACCTACATTCATCGCGTCAGCGGCAGCCGAAAGCTCTCCATCGGTGTGCCTTTCCATAACCGGCGCTCGAAAAAAGACGACGTCATCGGCCTCTTCATGAACATCCTGCCGATGAGATTGGTGATCGACGACGACGAAACCTTCCTGACACTGACCAAAAAAGTGCAGGGCGAGTTCGCGCGAATGCTGCGGCACAGCGAGTATCCGGTCGGAAACACGGCATTGGATGAGGCGTACGATCTTGTTTTCAACTACGTCAACGTGTCGCCGCTGTATGTGTTCAATGGCATTCCGATCGTGCACGAGGTTGTTCGCTCGGGGGAGGGCAAGGAGAGTCTCGCATTCACCCTTCGCGTGGGAGGAAAAGACGACCTGGTCGTCCAGCTCGATGCTCACCGCGACGTCTTCGACGAATACCATCAGGGCCAGATCTTCAATCATTTCGTTTGCGTCATCGACAGATTTCTGGAAGACCGCGCGCAACAGTTACGGCGAGTGGAGTTGATAACTGCGGCGGAGCGGAAGCAGTTGGTTGGGGAGTTCAACAATACCGAGAAGCTTTATCCGCATCAGCGGAGTTTTTCGGAGTTGTTCGAGCAGCAGGTTGAAAAGACTCCGGACAGTGTCGTGGTCTCGGCAGGTGGACAATGTTTGAGCTACGCAAGTTTGAACGACCGGGCGAACGGTTTGGCGCAACATCTTCGCTCGCTCGGAATCGGTCCTGAATCGATCGTTGGTCTATTGGCCCATCGCGGGATCGACTTTCTGACCGCGATGCTGGCGACGTTCAAAGCCGGCGCGGCATGCCTGCCGCTCGACCCGACTGCGCCGGATCAGCGGCTGGCGCATGCGCTCAGCCAGGGCGACGTCGCGCTCGTGCTCGTTGCGAACGACTGCACTCCAAACATTATGGAAGCGCTCGACCTGATGACCACGGATAATCCACCGCGGTTTCAACAGATCGAAGAGCTGCTTTCGAAGAACTACCCACCCGCTACCGCGGGCGGTACTGACTCTTCACCGCGCAACCTGAGCTACGTCATTTACACATCCGGCTCCACGGGCGCGCCAAAGGGAGCGATGGTCGAGCAACAAGGGATGATGAATCATCTGTTCCTCAAGATCGACGACCTTAAGCTGGACCAGCAAACCAGAATCGCACAGACGGCGCCGCAGTCGTTCGACATCTTTGTTTGGCAGGCGCTGGCCGCGTTGCTCGTTGGTGGGTCAGTTCACATCGTCGACGACGAACAGCGGCGCGACCCTGCGTCATTGCACGAACAAGTCGAACGCGAAGGCGTCACAGTGCTCGAGATCGTGCCTTCATTCCTTCGTGCAGTGCTCGATCTCGAAGAAGCGTCGGAGGAGACGATCTTCAGTTGGTCTTCGTTAAAACTGCTCGTGTTGACTGGTGAGGCTTTGCCGTCGAACCTGTGCCGGCGTTGGCTCAAGCGCCATCCCAACATTCCAATCCTGAACGCTTATGGTCCAACCGAGTGCTCGGACGACGTGACGCACAACTTCATCTCCACCGTGCCCCAGGACGCTCCGGAAATTGCACCCGTTGGCCGCGCTGTCGGAAACACTCAAATCTACATTCTCGACGAGGAGCTGTTGCAGGTTCCGCTCGGGATGACTGGTGAGGTTTGCGTCGGCGGCATTGGTGTCGGCCGCGGTTACCTGATCGATCCGGAGAAGACCAGCAAGACGTTCGTTCCGAATCCATTTGCAACCAAACCCGGCGAGCGGCTCTATCGAACAGCAGATCTGGGACGTCAACTCGCTGATGGGACGATCGAATTTCTCGGCCGCATCGATCATCAAGTAAAGATTCGCGGCTATCGCATCGAGCCGGGTGAGATTGAGACGCACCTTGCGCGGCATCCCGCGCTCAAGGAAGCGACAGTCGTCGGGCGTGAAGTTGAGCCGGGTGTTAAGCGGCTGGTCGCTTATGTTGTGCCGCGCACACCCGAGGGCGTTACGAATCGCGAACTGCGCGCGTTTCTTGAACGCAGACTGCCGCAGTACATGGTGCCCTCGGCGTTCGTGACGCTTGACGAGTTGCCGTTGACGGCAACCGGAAAGATCGATCGCAAGTCGCTGCCGCCGCCTTCTTTCGAGCGTGAGGAAGACGAAGAGACTTTTGTTGCTCCGGCCTCACCTGTCGAAGAAGTGCTGGCGGGCATCTGGCGTAAGGCGTTGCGGTTAGAACAAATCGGAGTGAACGATAACTTCTTCGAGTTGGGCGGCGACTCAATTTTAGCGGTGCAGGTTGCGGTCAGAGCAAAGCAGGCAGGATTGAAGCTCGCGCCAATAGATATCTTCGAGAACCAGACATTAGCCGAGCTGGCTGAAAAGGTTGGTTCGCAGTCGTTTCTGCAAGCGGAGCAGGGTCAGGTGACTGGTCCTGTTCCGATCACTCCGAGTCAACGACGCTGGCTCGCGACAGGCTCGATCGACGAAATCAACAAGGCCACGACGATCATTGTCGATCTGCAACCCGACGTCGATCCCGATCTGTTGGAACAGGCGCTGGAACAACTCATCTCGCATCACGATGCGTTGCGGCTGCGTTTCACCCAGGATGGTTCAGAGTGGCATCAGTTCAACGGTCCGATCGAGCACAGCCGGCCGCTCGTGCGAATGGATCTATCGCATCTGCCTGAGACTGAACTGAGCCTCGCCTGCAGCACCGTGATCACGAACCTGCAAGCGGAGTTGGATCTGACACAAGGCACGACTATTCAAGCGGCCTACATGCGTCTGGCTGGTGATCGTCGTGCGCGTTTGGTGCTGGCCGTGCATGCGCTCGCGGCTGACGATCAGTCGTGGGAGATTCTACTGGCGGATCTTCAGTTCGCTTATGAACAGTTGAGTGGCGGCGAGACTGTTCGCTTCGCGCCGAAGACGACGTCATTCAAGCAGTGGTCGCAAAGCCTTCTGACCGGCGCGAGTGAGTTGGATGCCTCCGGTCCAGAGCCTGAGGCCGAGCATATACCGCCGTTACCAGTCGATCGAGAAGGCGAGACGGTCATTCGCGAGTTTGACACGATCGACGTCTCGCTCGATTTCGGCACGTTGATTGGTGAAGACCAGGAGCCGCCGGATCTCGAGTGGGATCAGTTGTCGCTCAGGGCCTTAAAGCAGGCGATCGCGGCATGGGCCGACACGGATCAGGTCTTGATCGACGTTCTCACGGACGCTCGAAGCGAACCTTCCGACACCATGAACCTCTCTCGCACAGTCGGACAGCTGACAATCGGACGCGCTGACCGCCGGGGGCAACTCACTTTCGGCTTCATGGGCCAGAGCGACCTCATCGCATTCGAGTCGTGTCTGTTCGCGCGACCGCTCGAAACGTTGAAATGGAAACGTGCACATACATCCATGCTGGAAGTTTTCGGCTCGATAACGGGACGGCAGCTTCGCTTTGAATGGGCTTTCAGCAAACAACACTTCTACCGAGTTACCATCGAGGAACTCTCGACGAGCTTTGCCGAAGCGCTGGAGGCGATGATCAGGTCAGCGCTGACCGGCGAAGGCGAATATACGGAGGAGAGCTACCTCACCGACTTCAACTGGGAACAGAAAGATCTCGATCGAGTTAAAGCACTTGTCGGCCGCAGGTAAACCGCAGTTATTAGGTCCAAAATCCCACCCACGGCAGTGGGAATCAAGTCCTTAGATTACGTCTTAAATCCCGCCCACGGCAGTGGGCGGATTATTCAAGTCCTTTCTATATGAAACTAACTTTAGAGATCTGAATCCCGCCAACGGAAGTTGGCGGATTGTTCAGGTCCAGACTATTCATCAGGTATTGATAAATAGATCGGACTTGAAGTATCCGCCCACTACCGTGGGCGGGATTAGAACGTGGTTTTTAGAATCGGGTTGTAGAAAGGACTTGAAGTATCCGCCCACTACCGTGGGCGGGATTAGAACGTGGTTTTTAGGACCCGGTTGTAGAAAGGACTTGAACAATCCGCCCACTGCCGTGGGCGGGATTCACTCAAAATCAAACGTGAGATAAACAATGAGCACAGTCAAAGATTTCTATCCGCTCTCGCCGATGCAGGAGGGCATGCTCTTCCACAGCCTGATGGACCAGGGATCCGGCGTGTACGTCAAACAAGGCACGTACACGCTCAGTGGCGAACTCAACATCCCTGCTTTAGAGCGCGCGTGGCAAGACGTGGTGGATCGATTTGCAATCTTGCGCACTTTCTTCCTCTGGGGAGATCTCGAGAAGCCCATCCAGGTGGTGCAGTCAAAGGTCCCAGTCACGCTACATCAGGAAGACTGGTCCGACGTGCCGGAAGCGGAAGTCCAACAACGGCTGTTAGAGTTTTATGAAGCTGATCGCGTCCGCGGTTTTGATCTTTCACAGCCGCCGCTAATCCGGATGACTCTCATCGTGCTCGGCCGCGAAAACTATCGCCTGGTTTGGACGTGGCACCACATCCTGATCGACGGCTGGTCAGAAGGTTTACTCGACAAGGCAGTATTCGAGCTTTACAGCGCGCACTGCACCGGACGAAAGCCGCAACTCCCGCGCTCGCGCCCGTTCCGCGATTACATTCGCTGGCTACAACAACAGGAAATGCCAAAGGCCGAGGCTTTTTGGCGCCGTACGTTGCAGGGCTTCACGCGTCCCAGTGCCCTCGCGCGTTCGCTAACTGCCGAAGAGCAATCGCAACCGAGCCCGCCTTACAAAAAGAACGGCGTGATGGTCTCAGAAGAGACGACCAGCGCGCTCAACGCTTTCACGCGTAAACATCGCGTCACGCTGAGCACGCTGTTGAAAGGCGCGTGGTCGCTGATCCTGAGCAAATACTGTGATCAGCAGGATGTCGTCCTGGGCTCAGTCGTATCGGGCCGTCCGACGGATCTCGAGGGCGTCGAGCAGATCCTTGGAATGTTCGTCAACACGCTGCCCATGCGTGTTCGGATCGCACACGATCAGCCGCTGCTGTCGTGGCTCAACGACGTGCAAACTCAGCAGGCCGAAACTCTTCAATACGAATACTCGCCACTACAACAGATCCAGAAGTGGAGCGACATTCCGCGCGGCGTGCCTCTCTTCGAAAGCATTGTCGCGTTTGATATGGCGTCGATTGTAACGTCGGAGTCGGAGTCGACGCGCACGCTCGAGACGGTAAACATCAAGATCGGAGCCGGTGGAGGTACGCTTCAGATCAGCAACCCACTCTCGATTCTGGTGCATACCGGCTCGCAGTTGTTCATCGGCATGAGCTACGACACCCGCCTGTTTGCAGACGACCTGATCGATCAGCTATTGGCCGACTTTAATCGCCTGCTCGAAAACTTTGTTGCTCATCCGGAGCGCTCGCTTTCGTCGTTCCTCGCGCAGATCGGCCCGGATCGTGCCGAGACTGATGAGCTCGCCGAGCTTATTGACCGTTCAAACCTCACGCGAAACCAGTTCATGATCTGGTTGGGGCAAAAGCTGAATGGCGACGCGCCGGTCTACAACATTCCCGTCCTGATTAATTTGACCGGTCACTTCGAGCCGGACCACCTACACAATGCCTGGCGTACGCTTGTAAATTCCAGCGACGCGTTGCGCACTATCTTTGAAGAAGATGAAGCCGGCGCAATTCGCCAACGCGTGCTGCCGTCGCTCCAGTGGGAGATGGAGCAGTTCGACTTCTCGCGCGAACCAGATCCAATCGCAAGACTGAGCGGCTGGTTGCGCGACCGCAGCAGGGCCACGCTGGCGATGAACCAGCGCCTGTTCGATTGCGCCTTGATAAAAATGTCGGAGCAGGCCTACACGAATTACTTTAATAGTCATCAACTGATTTGCGACGCGTGGTCTGAAGGCATCATCGCCCGTCAACTGATGTCATTCTACGAACGCTCATTGACCGGCGAGTTGAGCGAGAAGCAGGAGTTGGGCCAATACGTCGACTATGTCGATCATGAACGAAAGCTGCGCAGCTCGCCGCAGTATCATGAGGCGCACGAGTTCTGGCAGCGGGAGTTGGCCGAAGAGGCTGAACCGCTGGCTTTCTATGGCAAGCAGCCGGTGAAGCACACCGCCGACGTCGAGAGAGTGGTGATCGATCTTGGTGCGGAGCGCAGTCGACGGCTTAAGGCGATTGCCACGAGCGAGGACATTTTCCAGTTGTCGCACGAACTGACACTGTTCAGTATCTTCGCCGCTCTCTCATCGGCATTTCTCTATCGCATTACCGGCACACCACGCATCCCACTCGGCGTTTACTATCACAATCGCAACGGGTTTAGAGACACCATCGGATTGTTCATGCACGTGCATCCAATGCGCGTCACGATCGAGGACGGCGATACGTTCCAATCTCTGATCAAGCGAACTCAGTCCGAGTATCGCAGGATCTCCAAGTACCGCCACTACCCGGTTGCAAATTCTGCTCGCAAACCCGCGTACGATGTGCTCATTAACTACACGGGTCCCCCGGCGCCGACCAATGTTAACGGCACGTCTGTCCAATATGAGTGGTTACATGCCGGGCACGGACTGGAGAGCCTGAACATCGAACTGATCGACTACAAGTGGTCATCACGCAATTTTGAGCTCGGGATCAAGTTCCATCGCGACGTGTTCAGCGAGCAACGGCGACGGGACGCGGCCAGGCACTTCTTACAGATCGTCGATTGCTTCCTCACGGACAGCGCGCAGCGAGTCGCGTTTGCGGCGCTGTTGACGGAGAAGGAAAAGGAACAACTAGTCGTACGGTTTAATCAAACGTGGCGGGAGTATGAGCAGGACCAAACGATAGTTGGACAGTTTGAATCGCAGGCCGAACAGGCACCCGAAAAGATCGCTCTCGAAGTGGACGGGCGCACGCTTACTTATGCCGAGCTCGACGCGCGTGCAAATCAACTCGCGCACGCACTGCGCAGACGTGGTGTCGGCCACGAGACAGTAGTCGGCGTCTGCACGGAACGTTCGCTTGAATTGATTATCGGCATACTGGGCGTGCTCAAAGCGTGCGCCGCGTTTGTGCCGTTGGATCCGACTTATCCGCGAGAACGGCTGGCCTTCATGCTGGACGACAGCCGCGCCGAAGTGCTGCTCACGCAACAACACCTGCTGCCGGGACTGTCGCAGCACGAGATCACAAGCATCTGTCTCGATTCCGATTGGCCGCAGATCGCCGCTGAAAGCACTGAGAAACCCGGTGATGGTCCAGCTGTCGACAACCTCGCGTACGTCATCTACACCTCCGGCTCCACCGGCAAGCCAAAAGGAACGATGATCCAGCACGGATCGCTGTTCGACTACACGCAAACCGCCACGCGTGAATACTCGATCACCGCCGACGATCGCGTGTTGCAATTCTGTTCGTTGAGCTTCGATACCAGCATCGAGGAAATCATTCCGTGTCTCAGCAACGGCGCGACCCTCGTGCTGCGAACGGAAGAGATGCTCGCGTCAGTACCAACGTTCCTCGAGCTATGTGAGAAGTGGGCCATCACGTTCATCAGCCTGCCTACAGCTTACTGGCACGAGATGACGGAAGTAGTCTCTTCATCCGGACTGGCACTTCCGCCCGTGTTGCGAATGGTAGTCATCGCCGGCGAAAGGGTGCTGCCCGAGCGACTGACCGCCTGGCAACATATTGCGAAACGGCCTTTGTTGATTAACACATACGGTCTGACTGAATCGACGATCGTTTCCACGGCGGTCGAATTGTCGCACTTGCCATTCGATGGAGGAGAAGTCCCGATCGGTCCGCCGATCAGCAACACACAACTCTACGTCGTCGATAAAAACTTCGAGCCCGTGCCGGTGAACATGCCAGGCGAGTTGCAAATTGGTGGGAACCTGCTGGCCCGCGGCTACTATCGCCGTCCCGACGTCACTGCCGAACGCTTCGTCCCGAATCCTTTCAGCAATCAGCCCGGCGCGAGACTTTATCGCACCGGTGACCTGGCTAAGTTCCCAACGAAAGAAACGTTGGAGTTTATCGGCCGCCGCGATCACCAGGTGAAGATTCGTGGCTTCAGAATCGAGCTCGATGAAGTAGCCGGAGCTCTGCGGCAGCATCCGAACACACGCGATTGCGCCGTGGTTCTGCGTGAAGACACACCCGGTCGCAAGCAGCTCATTGCTTATGTCGTGCCGCGCCAACAACCTGCGACGACGAGCAGCGATCTGCGCGAGTTTCTTGCACAGAACCTGCCTGATTACATGATTCCCGCGGTCTTCATGACGCTCGATGCGTTGCCGCTGACTCCGAATGGAAAGATCGATCTCGCGGCTCTGCCGGCGCCTACACGCTCTGACGACAACATCTACGCCGGACCACTCACCCGCATCGAGCGTGACCTCGGAGAGATCTGGGCTTCAGTGCTGGGACTCGATCGCGTCGGCATTCACGACAACTATTTCGAACTCGGCGGCGACTCGATTCGCAGTATCCAGATTCGCGCCAAGGCCCAACGTTTGGGAATCGAATTCACCGTTCAGGATCTATTCCAGCAGCAGACGATTCAGGCACTGGCAAGAGTTTCCAAGCTTAGCGATCCCGGAGCTATCCCGCTTCTCGAAACGGCGCCGTTCAGTTTATTGACTGAAGAGGATCGCGAAAAGCTTCCCGAAGGCGTGGAAGACGCGTTTCCGCTGGCACGACTACAGGCGGGAATGGTCTTTCACAATCTCTACCACGAGAATTCGGATCTTTATATCGACGTCTCCTCGCTTCATCTCGAGTTGCCTTTCGACGTAAGAGCGATGCAGCTCGCCATCAATCAGATGATCGCGCGCCATCCGATTCTGCGTACGACGTTCGATCTCAGCAGCTACAGCGAGCCGTTGCAGTTAGTGTGGCCCGAGTCGCCTTGCCCGCTGGTCGTTGAAGACATTCGCCACATGAGGACAGAGGAGCAGGATCAGTTCCTGAAGAAGTTTATTGATGGAGAAACAAGGCGACAATTCGATCTCACGGAAGTGCCGCTGATTCGGTTCACCATACACCGGCGCACAGATACGTCGTGCCAGGTTACGTGGGCCAACCACCACGCCATTCTCGATGGCTGGAGCATGGCCGTGATGCTCACTGAGTTGTTCCAACTCTTCCTTGCTCACCACACCGGTAAAGAAAGCAAGATTGGGCCGGCGCCGTCCGTAAGTTATCGAGAGTTTGTGGCGCTGGAAAGGGAAGTGCTCAACTCGAACGAGGCGCAGCAGTATTTGTCTGAAACAGTAAGTGGTCTCACCGTCACGCAGATGCCTCGCCGTCCGGGTGCGCGTCCGGGAATTCCGGAAGTGATAACGGTTCAAGTTATGCCGCCGGCGGAGTTGTGCGAAGAACTGAAACAGCTCGCGTTGTCGGTGAACATACCGGTCAAGAGCTTTGTCCTCGCGGCGCAGATGAAGATGCTGAGCATGGTCAGTGGTAATTCGGATGTAACGACGGGAATGGTTGTCAGTGGCCGGCCGGAACGCGAAGACGGAGACCGCGTGCTCGGGCTCTTCACCAACACAATTCCGGTGCGCATGAATCTGACCGGCGGCACCTGGATGGAGCTGGTCCAACGCGTGTTTGAACTTGAAGGTGAGTTGTTGCCTTACCGGCGGTTCCCAATCTCGGAGCTGAAGACGCTCGAAGGGGGACAAATACTCTTCGAAACGATGTTCAACTTCACGCACTTTTTTCTTTACAAGACCGTGCCGCGGGTCAGCGGCGCGCAGGTCCATGAAGTGGAGATTCGCGGGGCCAGCAACTACGTCTTCGTCACCGACTGCAACCAGGACTTCTCCTCGTCGCAGTTTGAACTGGCGCTGACTTACGACGCTTCCCTGGTGGATCGTCAGCAAACTCATGTGGTCAAGAATTACTTTCTGAAGATCCTCGAATCGATGGTCAGGAATCCCCAGGGCCGCTACGAGTTAATGTCGTTGCTTTCGGAGGACGAACGCAAGCAGCTCGTGGTCGAGTGGAACAACACCTCCATCAAGTATCCGGACGAGAAGCCGATTCACCAGGTGTTTGAAGCGCAAGCCGAGCGGATGGGAAATACGGTCGCCGTCGTCTACGAAGATCAGCAACTTACTTACGATGATCTCAACCGGCGCGCCAACCAGCTCGCGCACCATCTGCAACGGCTCGGAGTTGGACCGGAAGTTTTAGTAGGTGTGGCAGCAGAGCGTTCGGTTGAGCTGATGATTGCGTTGCTCGGAATACTCAAAGCAGGCGGCGCTTACGTGCCGGTTGATCCTTCTTACCCGGCAAGCCGCGTTGAGTACATGCTCGCGGATTCGGGTGTCTCGATTGTACTGACGCAAAGTCACCTGTTGGAGCAACTACCGCAAACAAGTGCGCGTTTGATCTGTCTCGATGATTGGACGGCGATTGCCGCTGAATCGGACCAGAATCCGGCAGCGAACATCAACGGCGACAACTCGATTTACATGATCTACACCTCGGGATCGACCGGCCAGCCCAAGGGCGCACTCAACACTCATTCCGGATTGTTCAATCGTTTGATGTGGATGCAACAGCAATACGAATTGACGCCGGACGATCGCGTGCTGCAAAAGACGCCGTTCAGTTTCGACGTTTCAGTTTGGGAGTTCTTCTGGCCAGTCATGACCGGAGCGCGTCTGGTGTTTGCAAAGCCCGGAGGACAACAGGATCGCTCGTACTTGATCGAGCTAATCAACACAGCGCAGATCACGACCTGTCACTTCGTGCCGTCCATGCTTCAGGCTTTCCTTGACGATCCGGAGGTCGAAACTTGTCGCAGTTTGCGCCAGGTGATGAGCAGCGGTGAAGCGTTGAGTTACGAATTGCAACAGCGGTTCTTCGAACGACTCGGCGCGCGCTTGCACAATCTTTATGGCCCGACCGAAGCCGCGATCGACGTCACGTTCTGGGAGTGCGGAGCGAACGACGAACGATCGGTGCCGATCGGCCGGCCTGTCGCCAACACGGAAATCTATCTACTCGATCCGAGCATGCAACCGGTGCCGGTTGGCGCGCCCGGTGAGCTCTACATTGGCGGCGTCCAACTCGCGCGCGCTTACCACAGCCGCCCCGAACTCACGGCGCAGCAGTTTATCCCGCATCCGTTTTCACACGCGTCCGCGCCCCGGCTTTACAAGACCGGCGACTTGGCACGTTACCGACCTGACGGGCCAATTGAATATATCGGGCGATCGGATCATCAGGTGAAGATTCGCGGGTTCCGCATCGAGTTAGGTGAAATAGAAGCGGCGTTGCGCGAGTGTGAGAATGTGAAAGATCTGCTGGTGCAAACTCAGCAAGACTCGCGCGGCGACGTGATGCTTGTCGCTTACGTCGTCTACGATCACGAGCCCGCGCCGAAGCCCGCCGACATCCGCGAGTTCCTCAAGCACAAACTGCCGGAACACATGATCCCGGCGGCGTTCGTGATGATGTCGAGCTTCCCGTTGACGGCGAACGGGAAGGTAAATCGACGCGCCCTGGCGACGATGCGGCCCGAGAAGCTCGAAACGGAGCACGCGTACGTTCAACCGCGCACGCCGATCGAGCTACGGCTGGTTGCGATCTGGGAGGACGTTTTCAACGTTCGTCCGATCGGCGTGGAAGACAGCTTCTTCGATCTCGGTGGACATTCGATCCTGGCACTCAGGCTGATGGCCCAGGTGCAAAAGGAGTTCGGTCAGAACTTGCCCTTGAGCACGCTCGCCGAGGCCAATGACATTGCTCATCTGGCCGAGGTCATCAGCCAGCGTGGGGTTGCCACGGCCCCTTCGCTGATTGTGCCGCTTCAGCCGAAGGGATCGAAGTCCCCGATTTTCTGCGTGCATCCCCTCGGCGGTCACGTGATGCGCTATTACGAGTTGGCCCAACTGCTCGGCAGCGAACAGCCGTTCTATGGGGTACAGGGCCGCGACGTGGTCGACATCAGCGAAGACTACCAGTCGCTCGAGGAGATGGCGCGCGCGTACGTCAAAGCGATGCGCGAGACGCAGCCCACGGGACCATATCAACTCGGCGGCTATTCATTTGGGTCATTCGTGGCGTTTGAGATGGCGCAGCAGCTCATGCGTGCCGGTGAAGAAGTGTCGTTGCTCTTCCTGCTCGACACGTGGTCGCCGTCGATCCTGCGTTTACTGCCGGAGTTCGACAAAGACGCGCTGCTGCTGAATGTCATCTCGAAGGAGGTCGCGATGCGGATGGGCAAGACTGACTTTGCGGTCTCTGTCAGCGAACTGGAAGCACGCGAGGGCGAGGCACAGCTCAGTTTCTTCCTTGAGCAGGTGCGCAAAGGTGGTCTCATCACCGATGCGATTTCGGATGACATTGGGATGGTTTATCTGCGCGGGTTGCTCACGGGCATTCGCACGAGAGGTGCAGCGTGGCGCAACTACGAAGCAGATGTCTATCCCGGCAAGATCACTGTCATCCGCTGCAACGAACAGGAACCGTTTTTATACAACACGCTGGCCGAGTTTGGCGCCGACGTCGAGGACCCGACGGCGGGTTGGCGATGGTTGTCGGAAGAACCCGTCGAGGTTCACTTCGTGCCGGGTTATCACGAACGGATGATGATGCAGCCGTCAGTTGGCGAAGTCGCCAAAGTGCTGGCCGAATGCATCGAGAGACCATTCGTACCACTTAAAACCGAATCGGGAATTGCTGCCCGAGTTCTAGGTTACTTCAGGAGGTAGATGGAAATGGGAGAGTTGCTGGCTTTTCTTTTCAACAAATCGCGCGGCGTGGTTATTGCCGCGATCATTATCAGCATCTTGAGCGGCGTCGCCAGTTCAAGTTTGATTGGACTGTCGCACAGGGCGCTCGCGACGCGCGAAGCATCGCCCATTTGGCTGATACTTGCGTTCGCGGCCTTATGTCTGCTCTATCCGCTTACCCGCGTCGTAGCCGAACTGCTTCTCGTTAATCTCTCGCAAAAGGTGATCTTTGACCTGCGCGCGCAGTTTATTCGACAGATCATGGCGACTCCGCTGCGGAAGCTCGAGGAAATAAGGACGCACCGCATCATGACGGCGCTCACCGACGACGTAGCCTCGCTAGCCACCGGCCTCGCGACGGTGCCGATTCTTTTTCTCCAGTTCTCGGTGTTGCTCGGCTGCTTGCTCTATCTGGGCTACCTTTACATCCCGTTGCTCGTAGTGACGGTGATCGTAATTCCGTTGGGCATTGCGTGCGTCCAGCTTTTCTTCAAGATCAGCTTGAAACATTTTGTCCGCGCTCGAAAAGAACAGGACATGATGTTCAAGCACTTACGAGCGGTCGCCGAAGGCATCAAGCTTTTCAAACTGCACCGTGGCCGTCGCGACGCTTTCATGACCGATCTCTTCACGCCAACCGGGCTGCGGTATCGACGAGAGAATATTAGAGGGAACGGTATCGTCATCGGCGGATCCAGCATCGGCACGACGTTGTTCTTCATCACGCTCGGACTCTTTCTCTTTGTAGCGCCGCGGTTCATCTCCATTACTCCCCAGATACTCACTGGCTACGTGCTCGTTTTTGGTTTTCTGATGGTGCCGGTCGGCGTCATCACTTCTTTGATGTCAAACATCGGTCGTGCCAACGTTGCACTCAGGAACATCAAATCAGTGGGTATTGAATTAGGAGGCGAGGATCTGACGCCGCTTCCGTTGCCGGGTTCCAATGGACACTCTCCGGCATTGCAGTTTGAAAACGTCACACACGCCTACACTTCAGAAGATCAAAACGCAGGTTTCACACTTGGACCAATCGATCTCTCGATCGAACCGGGTGAGCTGGTGTTTGTGATTGGCGGCAATGGCAGTGGCAAGACTACGCTGGCCAAAGTCATTACCGGACTTTACCTTCCGCAATCGGGACACGTGCGATTCAATGGCCAGATCGTGACCGAGCGAAATCAGGAGACCTATCGGGAACACTTCACGGCTGTGTTTTCAGATTTCTTCCTGTTCGAGAATCTGCTGGGTTTGGAACGCCATTCGCTTGACGAGCAGGCACGCGATTATCTGAAGCAGCTTCGGCTGGACCACAAGGTCACGGTTGCAGACGGAGTGCTCTCGACGATCGATCTCTCGAACGGGCAGCGCAAGCGACTCGCGTTGTTGACGGCCTATCTCGAAGACCGGCCGGTTTATCTGTTTGACGAGTGGGCCGCGGATCAGGATCCGGTATTCAAGAATTTCTTCTATAACCACATCCTGCCCGAGTTGAAGCAACGCGGAAAGACCGTGTTCGTGATCTCGCATGACGATCAGTACTACGGTGTGGCCGATCGAGTGATCAAATTGGACTACGGCCAGATCAGCCACGACTCGCTTACCTCAACTCCAGAATTGTCCGGCAACGGAAAACCCGCTGCTGAGTTTCAAGTGATTTAACCAGCCGCAGGCTTTGCAAAGAATTTCGCGCAAAGGCGCAAAGGCGCAAAGGCGCAAAGAAATCTCTTAAAAACGCAGCAGCGCTTTGCGGCTTTGCGCCTTTGCGCGAGAAATCTTCTCCGCATAAAGACTTAAAGGTTTACAACCATGGAATCCAACTCACGCTGCTTGCACTGTACGCGGCCAAATCCCAAGGCCCAGCTTCGTCTGTTCTGCTTCCACCACGCGGGTGGTTCGACGACGATCTTTCACGCATGGAAAGATCGTCTACCGGATCACATTGAACTGTGGGTCGTGCGACTTCCGGGGCGTGGTGATCGCGCCGCCGAACCACCGTCCAAACGAATCGCGCCCGTCGTTCAGGAAGTAAGCGAAGCACTCGTTCCTTTTCTAAAGGAGCCCTTCGCACTGTACGGTCACAGCATGGGCGCAGCGATCGCCTTCGAAACCGCGCGACTGGTGCGACGTCAGCATGGTGCACAGCCGACTCGTCTGCTCGTATCGAGTTGCCAGGCGCCACAGCGTTTGCACTTCGCACTGCCAACGTACAATCTCCCCGAAGCCGAATTCATTGAAGAACTTCGCCGGCTCAAAACCACGCCACAGCCGCTGTTCGACGATCCACGATTGCTGCTGATGATGCTGCCGATGATTCGCGCCGACGTCGAACTGCTGCAAACTTACGAATACCTCGCCGACGCTCCGCTCGACTGTCCCATCACGATCTTCGGTGGTTTACAAGATCAAGTCGTGAAGCTCGCGGGCCTGATGGGCTGGCGAAAACAAACGACGGCGCAGGCGATTCTTCATCTGCTGCCGGGAGATCATTTCTTTCTCAATTCCTATCAGCAAGCCTTTCTTGAGCTCATTTCTGACGAACTCAATGCTTCGATTCCGCGGTACAGCGGAGTTCAAGCCCCAAGGCAAGCGGCCTGGGTAATTCAATAAACACTCAAACAGCAGGAATACTAAAATGCGATCTCACACCGAGAGCGACTGGAGTAAATGTCTAACCGAAGGCGTGCTGGCGGCGGTTGGCGACAGCCCGTTGGTTGAGTTGAAGCGCATCTTCCCCGACGCTCACTTCCGTCTCTTTGCCAAACTGGAAGCCACCAATCCCGGCGGCAGTTCAAAAGATCGAGCAGCGTTGTCGATCATTAGTAAAGCGATCGAGAAGGGGAGACTTGGACCAGGAACGACAGTGATCGAATCCAGTTCCGGCAACATGGGCATTGGGCTGGCCCAGATTTGTGCTTATCTCGGCTTGCGTTTCATCTGCGTCGTCGATCCCAAGACAACGAAAACGAACCTCGATCTGTTAAATGCGTACGGCGTGGTCGTCGATATGGTGACGGAGTGCGCGCGTCCGGGAGACTTCCTTCAGGCGCGGATCGATCGCGTGCAGACCTTGCTGCGATTGATTCCGGATAGTTACTGGCCCAACCAGTATGCGAATCACGATAACGCGAAAGCTTATTACGAGACGATGCGTGAGATTGGCGCCAGCCTCGGCAGCGATCCCGACTATCTCTTCTGCGCGACCAGCACGTGCGGCACAGTGAGAGGCTGCGCCGAGTATGTTCGCGCTCATCAACTAAAGACCAAAGTGATCGCAGTTGACGCAATCGGCAGCGTAATATTTGGCGGCAAGGTACAGAAGCGGCTTATTCCCGGTCATGGCGCTGCGCGACGGCCCGAACTCTACGCGCCAAAGCTCGCCGAAGAATGCGTGCACGTTTCCGACCTCGATTGCGTTGTCGGTTGCCGGCGTCTGGTCCTTCACGAAGCAATTATGGCCGGCGGTTCATCGGGAGCTGTGATCACGGCCGTCGAACGTTTCCAGCATGTAATTCCGAAAGATGCCACCTGTGTTGTAGTTCTGCCCGACCGCGGCGAGCGTTACCTCGACACGATCTACTCAGACACGTGGGTCAAAGAACACTTTGGCGACGTGTCACATCTTTGGGAAACCACCCGCGCCGCCGCCTGATCTGTTTTCCACGAACTCCTAAATCCCGCCCACGGCAGTGGGCGGATTATTCAAGCCCTTTCTACATGAAACTAATTATTTTGAGATCTGAATCCCGCCAACGGAAGTTGGCGGATCGTTCAAGTCCTTACTATTCCTTCAAGATTTCCGCCAGAAGTTAGTAGCCGGTTCCATAAATAGATCGAGCTTGAAGTATCCGCCCACTGCCGTGGGCGGGATTAGAACGGGGGATTAGGATCGGTTTGTAGAAAGGACTTGAACAATCCGCCCACTGCCGTGGGCGGGATTTCGGAGTTCTTGCAAAGGGGCGCAGGAAAAAGGAGACAGCGTTAATGTTGATCCAAACTGAAGAGAAATTCTATTTGAAACCCAATGTTCAAGTGGAGCCTTTGGTCAGTCAGTGGCCGGCATGGCCGCACCTGATCCCACCCGCCACTTCAGCGATGAACACTGCTTATCTTCACTTGAAGGTGATGAAGTCGTTCATCATGGCTCCCGACCTGCACGCCGCCACTCTCAAAGACCCGAATATGCGCGGCGCACTCTTTCTCAATCTCGATCCGCGCAAAGTTGACGAAGTGAAAACCTTGTCTGAGCGCACGACGAAAGAACAGGCGCACCTGATCAGCCTCGCCGAAGCGATCAGGGCGCTCAACGTGATGTTGATGAAAGAAGCGAAAGGCTATTCACTCGAAGGCTTATACAACCAGGTTCCTCCACCTCTCAAAGGCTACGTAGAGCTGGTCTACGATCTCAACAATCAACCATCGTTTCTTTTAATCGAGGGCTTGCTGTACCGCAGTCCCTACTATGATACTTCCCGCCAATCAATCAGTCTGTCCCTGATTGAGTCGGACGATCGCCCCTTCTTATACATGACCCCGCGGTTTGCCAACGGCCATACCCTCAATATTGACATTCCCTTCGAGCACAAGGCCCTCGACGATCTGTTTGAGATGAGATCGACGCCGCGAACTTTTGACGATATCAAAGATCGACTTGGTTTTTCGGACAACGACAACGAAAGGTTCCGCACGTTGCTGACGACCGATCCGCCGCGACAAACTCGCAAGTACGACGGCGAGGGCATTCGCGTGCGCTATGTCAACCACGCTTGCATTCTGATCGAGACCAAAGACGTTAGCATCCTCACCGATCCGCTGCTGCCATATGAATTCGAACGCACAATGCCATGCCTCTCGTACGCGGATATGCCCGATGTTTTGAATTACGTTCTGATCACGCACGGGCATGCCGATCATATGGTTTTCGAAACGCTCTTGCAGCTTCGTCACAAGATCGAAACAGTGATTATTCCGCGGAGTGGTGGTGGATCCCTCGAAGATCCCTCGCTAAAGCTCATCCTGCAACACGTTGGGTTCAAGAACGTGGTGGAGATTGACAATCTGGAGACTATTGAGATACCAGGCGGATCGATCACGGGTTTACCATTTCTCGGTGAGCACGCCGACCTTAACATTCGAAGCAAAATCGCGCACCTCGTTCAACTTCACGGCAAGTCGTTTCTGAGTGCAACGGATTCGCGAAACGTGTCGCCGGAAGTCTATGCCAAGGTTCACGAGATTGTCGGCGATATCGACGTTCTATTCCTCGGTATGGAGTGCGCGGGCGCGCCTTTCTCGTGGATATACGGGCAGTTGGCGACCGGCAAGTTGGCGCGCGAGATGGACCAGTCGCGACGGTTAAACGGTTCCGACTTCAAACTCGGAATGGAAATTGTGAATGCGCTGCACTGTAAGCAAGCGTACGTTTACGCAATGGGCCAGGAGCCCTGGTTGAGTTCCATGACAAGCATTCACTACACAGATGACTCCATAGCCATCATCGAGTCGAATAAGTTGGTAGAAGCCTGTCGCAGTCAGAACATCCTGTCCGAACGACTGTACGGTCCTAAAGAAATCGCTCTTTAAATCGGCGTTTTATCCGTGTCCCTCAAATTCTCAACACTCATCGATCTTCTTCAGTATCGCGCGTCGAAGACACCTGATCGCACTGCGTTCATCTTCCTGGAGGACGGTGAATCGGAAACGGCTCGCATAACCTACGCCGAGTTGCATCAGCGTGCACGAGCGATAGGCGCGTGGCTACAGTTGCACAAAGCGGCCGGCGAGCGTGTTCTGCTGCTTTACCCTTCCGGTCTCGACTACATCGCCAGCCTGTTCGGTTGCCTGTACGCCGGCGCGGTTGCCGTACCCGCGTATCCGCCGCGTCACAATCGTACCCTGGACCGCCTCGAAGGAATCATCCACGACGCGCAACCCGCATTTGCACTCACAACCAAAGAGATTCACTCGAAATTGGAATCGCTCGACGGCGACTCAAATAACCTTAGCGGGATGAACGTTGTCGACACTGATCGGATCGACAAGAGTTTTGCGGAGTTTTGGTTCCATCCGTTTCTGAGCGATCGCTCTCTGGCCTTCCTGCAATACACATCCGGATCGACGGCCACGCCGAAAGGCGTGATGTTGAGTCACGCCAACCTCCTCTTCAACGAAAGATTGATTCAGAAGATCTTTCAGCAAACAGAAAAGTCGGTCGTCGTCGGCTGGTTGCCGCTGTATCACGACATGGGCCTGATTGGCAGTGTGCTACAACCAATCTACAACGGCTCGAGTTGCATCCTGATGCCGCCAACGGCGTTTCTGCAACAGCCTATTCGCTGGCTCCAAACAATTTCGCGTTATCACGCGACGACCAGTGGTGGTCCAAACTTCGCCTACGAGCTTTGCGTCCGCAAGATCGACGAGGAACAGAGAGCCACATTGGATCTGAGCACCTGGACCGTTGCATTCAACGGCGCTGAACCGATTCGAGTGGAGTCGATCGACCATTTCACGAGGGCCTTTGGGGCGTATGGATTTTCAGCGAAAGCTTTCCGTCCGTGCTATGGACTTGCCGAAGCGACTTTGATCGTCTCCGGCCAGAAGAAATACGGGCCGCCCCTCGTGAAACGAGTTGAAGCGGAAGCTTTGACTTACGACCGCGTGGTCCAGGCCACGGACACAACCAGTCAGGCTCGCCCGCTGATCGGCTGCGGCCATGCTCTCGGCCAGGAACTGATCATCGTCAACCCCGAAACACTGACCAGATGCGCCGCGAGCAGGGTTGGTGAAATCTGGGTGTCGGGCCGTGGAGTCGCGAGCGGCTACTGGAACAATCCAGGTGAAACTAAAGCTGTCTTTCGCGCTTATCTCGCCAACGGCGATGGCCCATACCTGCGCACTGGCGACCTGGGCTTCAAGCACAAGAACGAACTCTTCATCACCGGCCGCTTGAAGGATCTGATCATCATTCGCGGCGTGAATCATTATCCGCAGGACATCGAGCATACCGTCCAACGAGCTCACGAGAATTTGATGAATCACCGCGGGGCTGCGTTTTCGATTGAGGTCGACGGTGAGGAACAGCTCGCGGTGGTCCATGAGGTAAGGCCGCGCCGCCAGACGGATTTCGACGAACTAGTTAGAGCGATCCGCCACGCGGTAGCACGCGAACACAGCGTGAATGTTTCCACGGTCGCTCTCGTTAAGCCGGGAGCGGTCCCTGTTACGACCAGCGGAAAAATTCAGCGACGCGCGTGCCGTCAGGCGCTACTGGCGAACAATCTTGAACTGTTAAAGATCTGGCAAGAGAGCGCGACGGAGGTTGATGAAGTCTCATTACTGGCGGGACCGCCGTGGGATGCAACGGCGATTCAGTCGTGGTTGCAAACGGAAATTGCGGCGCGTCTGCGAGTAAGAGCCGGCGAAGTTTTTACGGATCGCCCGTTAGCCGAGTATGGTTTGGATTCGCTGGCTGCCGTTGAAATCAAACACAGCATTGAGAAGGTGCTGGGCGTGCAACTGCCGCTCACGAGTTTTCTGCACGAAACGACGGTGCAGGATCTGGCGGCGCAGGCGATTGCGCGCTTGACGAATTATGGACCAGCAGGTTGTGCGTTGACGCATTCGGACGAAGCGAGTGTGGATGCGCCGCTGTCACAAGGTCAACGAGCACTCTGGTTCATGCAGCAGCTCGCGCATGAGAGCACGGCCTATAGCATCGTTTCTGCACTGCGCATTGTGTCAGACGTGGATGCGGGCGCGTTGCGACGCGCATTTCAGTTGTTAACTGATCGACATGCAATCCTGCGGACGACTTTTCCTGTGGTTGCAGGTGAGCCGGTGCAACACATCAGTAATGGCGTTGAGGTTTGTTTCGAGGGGTTGGACGCCACATCGTGGAGTGCAACCGAGGTCGATCAATATCTTGACGCTGACGTTCACCGGCCGTTCGATCTCGAAACAGGCCCGTTGTTCAGGATCAAATTACTCAAGCGAGACGTACGCGAGCACGTGCTTCTGATCGCGGCTCATCACATCATTGCCGACCTCTGGTCGTTGGCAATACTCCTGCAAGAGCTGGGTGATGCGTACAAGGGTGTTTCGCTTCCAGCGTTGAACTTCAATTACGCCGATTATGTTCGCTGGCAGGACGAGATGTTGGCGAGCGCCGAAGGAGACCGTTTGTGGTCTTACTGGCAACGACAACTCGCCGGTGAGTTGCCGGTACTCGAACTGCCGACGGACCGGCAGCGCCCCCTCGTCCAAACCTATCGCGGAGCTTCTCTTTCCTTTGAGATTGACGCGGCTCTTACTCAGCAACTGAAGCAGCTAGGGCAGGAGAATGGCGCAACGCTCTACATGACGTTGCTCGCCGCATTTCAAATTCTTCTCCATCGCTACACGAATCAGGACCAGTTTGCGATCGGCTCTCTGACCACGGGCAGAAGTCTCGAAGGGCTCTCGAGGGTCGTTGGTTATTTCGTGAACCCGGTGGTTGTGCGTACAGATCTGTCAGGCAGTCCGGGGTTCGAAATGTTGCTGGGCCGGGTACGCGAGACTGTCTTGAGTGCGTTCGAGCATCAGGATTATCCGTTCGCTACGCTCGTCGAACGTGTCGCACCCGATCGCGACCCGCGCGTGTCGCCGCTGTTCCAAACGATGTTTGTTTTGCAAAAGGCGCCGGTGCTGAACGATGAAGGACTGGCGGCCCTGGCGCTCGGCAGGGCCGGTGCACGCATGGAAGTCGGCGGCTTGACGCTCGAATGTTTGGCATTAAACCAGCGGATTGCGCAGTTTGATTTGACGCTGAGCGCTACGGAAGTGGGTGGCGCGTTGGTGTCGTCGTTGCAATACAACACAGACCTGTTTGACGAGCGGACGATCTCGCGTCTGGTAAAGAATTTTGAAACCTTATTAGAAGAGATCGTGGCGGATCCGTCGCGATCAATCGCGGCGTTGCCGCTGTTGAGTGAAACCGAGCAGTTTGAGTTATCGGCCGCATGGCGCGCCGCGCAACGCGATTTCAAGCTGGACGAGTGCGTTCATGAACTGTTCGAACAGCAAGTAGAGGAAACGCCCGAATCAGTGGCGGTGAGTATTGGCGACGCACAGTTAACATATCGCGAACTGAACGAACGTGCGAATCAATTGGCGCGACATCTGCTGAGTCTCGGAGTGGAAGCGGATTCACTGGTCGCACTCGCGTTGGATCGTTCGTTGGAGATGGTGGTCGGATTATTCGGCGTGCTCAAAGCCGGCGCCGCCTATCTGCCGCTCGATCCTGATTACCCGCAGTCGCGCCTGACTTACATGATGGAAGACGCGCAAGCGCACGTCGTGTTAACGCAGGGCCACCTGCTGGAGCGAACCGGGCTGGCCTACGGCCAAAAGCTGGCCCACGGCCAAAAGGTGGTCTGTCTGGATTGGGACTGGTCATTAATCGCGCAGCACGAAGGAACAAATCTGAATACAACCATCGACCGAGAGCAGCTTGCTTACAGCATCTACACATCTGGTTCGACTGGTGGTCCAAAAGGCGTGATGGTCAGTCATGGCGCGCTGACAAACCTCATGCACTCGATGCGTGAGCACCTCGCGATTACCGCGTCAGATCGCATGTTGGGCATAACGACGTTGTGTTTTGACATCGCTGCAGTGGAAATGTACTTGCCGCTGATCGCCGGTGCGTGTTTGGAGCTGGTGAGCCGCGAGGAACTGTTGGTACCCGTGAAACTGTTGCAGCGGCTGGGGCAAAGCACGGTGATGCAGGCGACGCCATCGCTCTGGCGGATGCTGGTGGAAAGCGGCGACTGGAGCAGGCGCGGGAAGTACAGGGTGCTGTGCGGCGGTGAAGCCTTATCGCGGCAGTTGGCTCAGCAAATTGCCGAGCGTAGTGAAGCAGTGTGGAACGGATATGGACCAACGGAGACGACGATCTATTCCAGCCTCGAGCCAGTGAATGGCCAAGGTGAGTCACCTTTCGAGAGCATCGGGCGAGCTACCGCGAATACGCAGCTTCACATCCTCGACCGGTGGTTGCAGCCGGTGCCGACCGGCGTCACGGGCGAGCTGTACATCGGGGGTGTGGGAGTGTCGCGTGGTTACTTGCACCGGCCGGAGTTGACGGCGGAACGCTTCATTCCAGATCGCTTCAGTGGACTATCGGGAGCGCGTTGTTATAACAGCGGAGATCTGGCGCGGTATTTAGCGGATGGACGAGTCGAATATATTGGGCGAGCGGATCACCAGGTCAAAGTACGCGGGCATCGCATCGAGTTGCGAGAGATCGAGAGCGCGCTGGCGCAGCACGAGCAACTACGCGCGGCAGTGGTCGTAGTGCGCGACGCGGAGAACGGCGATAAACAGTTGATAGCGTACGTTGCCGCTGACGATGAAGTGAACACAACCGAGTTGCGTGAGTTTTTAAGGAAGCGACTGCCGGAGTACATGGTGCCGGCGTTTTTTATGACGATTGACGAATTGCCGTTAACCGCCAACGGCAAGGTCGATCGGCGACAGTTGCTGGAGCTTGCCCGCGAAGCATCGCCACAGCAAAGCGCTCAGGAATACGTTGCGCCACGCACGGCAGCCGAAGAAGTGCTTGCAGACTTGTGGACTGAAGTGCTCGGCGTTGAGCGGATCGGGATCAACGACAACTTCTTCTCACTCGGTGGTCATTCGCTGTTGGCGACACAGTTGCTGAGCCGCGTGCAAAAAATCTTCCGAGTCGATCTGCCGCTACACAAATTATTCGAAACACCAACCGTGCTCGGTCTTGTCGATGCGCTAGTGCTTGCTTACGACGGCGATGCAAATGCGATCGAAGACATCGCGCAAATCGTCAAGCAACTGCGAGATATGTCTGACGAAGATCTCAAGCAGATGATGGCAGCAGTGTGAGATAAAAGAATTCTGCTTTGTTATTTGCTATCCTTCCAGCGCCGAACTCATTATGACAACATCACACGCGATCGTGACACCACCGATAAGCAACTGGCTCACGTGTCCCAAACCGAATCCACGCGCGAGCATGCGTCTCTTCTGCTTTCCGTACGCTGGCGGCGGGGCCTCCGTCTTTCGCACGTGGCCTGACGAGCTTCCGGCGGAGATTGAGTTCTACGCGATCGAACTGCCGTCGCGAGGAAGACGGATCAAAGAACCAGCGATCACTCGCATGGAACCGCTGGTGCGCGGCATCGCCGGCGCGATCGAGTCGTTGTTAGACAAGCCGTTCTGCTTCTTCGGTCACAGCATGGGAGCCCTCACGAGTTTTGAACTTGCGCGTCTGTTGCGACGTGAAGGGCGCGCGCAGCCGTCGCACCTGTTTGTTTCGGGCGCCATCGCGCCACAGATCGAGGACGCTAACGCGATCCCGTTCGATCTTCCCGAACCCGAGTTCCTCGACGTGATCCGGCGTCTAAACGGCACGCCGAGTGAAGTGCTGGAGAATGAAGAGCTGTTGCAGTTGATGCTGCCCATGTTGCGCGCCGATTTCGAGTTGTTGCAAATGTATGAGTACGTCGACGAGCCGCCGTTTAGCTTTCCGATCACGGCTTGCGGTGGACTTCAGGATGAGGAAGTAAGCCGGCAGGATCTCGAAGGTTGGAGCGTGCACACTGCTGCCACCTTCATACTGAGAAACTTTCCTGGGGATCATTTCTTTCTCCACTCAGATCGGTCTCGTCTGCTTTGGGCCATGTCGCAGGAGTTGAACTCTTTGGTCAGTCGGCGGTAGTCACGTTTCCACCTACCGACACAGAAGGCACAAGTAACACCATGTTGCTTTGTGCCTTTTTTGTGGCTTTGTCTTAGAGTTAGGACGTTAAACTTGGACACAGTCAGTACCGTCCGCGGTAGCGGATGGGTACGAAGTCGTAACGCTAAGGGTGATACTGATCCCAGGAGAGATGAATGATCGTACGTTGCGAATCAGAACTGTTTGAAATGTTCCCCGAGGCGAGTGTGCACGCGGTTGTTTTCGAAGGCGTCACTGAGTTCGATCCGGCAGTCGCGGCACTGTGGAAACAGAAAGCCATCGAGAGGGTCGCTTCCAGTGGCTTCACGTCTGAGACTGTTTTAGATTCGCCGGCCGTTAAGGAATGGCGAAATGCTTTTCAACGATTCGGTGTAAAGCCGAGTAAGTATCGCTCCTCGATCGAACAGCTTTATCGAAGAGCCTTGAAGCAGGAGATAATTGAAACAAGTCTGCCGCTCGTCAATCTTTATTGTTATGTGAGTTTGATCGAGATGGTGCCGATGGGTGCTTACGATCTCGAAACGGTCGATGGTGACATCGTCGTTCGGTTGAGTAAAGAAAACGAAACTTTTCTTGGCATCGGAGATACGACTCCAATGATCGCCACTCCGGGCGTCGTTGTCTATTCAGACGACAGCGGCATCATCTGTTGGGCCTGGAACCATCGCGATGCTGCACGAACTTCTTTAACCCCAAAAACCGACAAAGCGATCTTCTTCGCGGATTCTTCCTCACACGAAAGCGAATCCCGCTGTGAGTCTGCAATCACACTGCTGGCTGAAGCAATTTCAGCAACAGGGGCCACTCAGCTAAAGAGATTCGTGCTTAACCGTGCTAATCCAACGGCTGATATGTGAAGTTACAGTCGGACTCTGAATAAGTCAGAAAAACGCGAGGCGCGTTCACGATTGAACGCGCCTCAAGTTTTTTCAGTCTCTAAAAGTAGTAGTCTCGAAGTGCGCCATCAAACTTCCCCTTCCTCAGACAGCACCTCTTGAAACCTACGTCCTGACTTGCACGGACACAGGTCATTCCTACCGAGTTTTTCGACTAATTCTTTTTCAACATGGACCATTCTCAGGCCGCGCCTGACTTTGGTCTCGGAGGGATATCCTCGGCGGCGCTTGCTGGAAGGTTCAAAAGCAGTAGTAATTCTCGTTGTCAAAGTTCTTTAGCATGATAGTTTCCTCCTCGTTAATACTTTCGAAATTCAATATACCAGAGAGCTTGCCTCAAAGTCGGAATCCAGTCGGGCGCAGCGCCAACGGCGCGAAATATGATAGCCAGGGGCAAGCGCGAAGCGCGTCGCCCCTGGTTACCGGACATCAATTGAAGAGAGCACTGAAAGTGCGAAATATCATCGCGATTATTACGCTCTTTCAGAGCTTCGAGGTTCGTTTACGCGTGGATCCAGGGGCGACGCGCCTCGCTCTGCTCGGCGCTTGCCCCTGGCTATCATATTCCGCGCCTTTGGCGCTCCGCAGACTGATTTCCGACTTTTGAGGCAAGCCATACCACTCATAAAACACACTCCACAAAACACACACAACACACAACCAACAAACAAATCCAAGCGCTTATTCTTTATTCTCTTCGGGCAATCTGTAAGTAATCTTCCCGTTTTCATCCAGGAAATTGATTCTGGGCGAGCCATCTGCGGCTACAGATATTTGTATGCGCTCTCTACCCTTGGCGTCGCTCAGGCTGATGAAGGATGATTTATTTCGCCCTCTTCCAATCGACAAACGATTAACGAGGAATTCGCCTTTGTCTCGCATTTCTTTGAACGCAGCATTTCGTGCAGCTTCGTCGGGTAATTTCTTGATGGCATCGACCTTCGCAATTCGGTCCGGAGTCGTGCTGTTTTCATCATTGAACGACAAGCCCGCGAAATAATTGCCCTCCTTGTTTTCCATATGTTGGAAGGCAATCGTTTGGTCACCGCGAAACTTGTCAAAGGTAAGTGAGCCATACCGGTCTTTGCCTGCGTCGCCGCTAAAGATTAGACCGCCAACCTCGTCACCTCGTTCGTTGAAGAAGATCATTCCCGCCGATCTGCCGCCTTCTCTCGGAATCATCTTTCCATCAACACTTCCCGGATGTTGCCTTTGCAAGTTGGAGATGACCATCCTCAGCTTGCCGTCCTTCTCGACGACGTTGATGCGCTCAACATCAATCTCCTCAAACTTCGGCCTACGCTGCATAGCGAAGGCTGAAAACAGAAATATCGCGCAGAAGGTCGTGGTAACGACAACGTAAATTCTCAAGAAGCGAACTTGTTTTTCGAGTTTTGTTTCCATGGCAGCAATTTCCTTTAATTCCGAACAGGACTACGAAAACTGGATTATAAAGACAGAGTCAGAGTAAGGTATCGCATCCATTGACTGTAACGCACAGCATCATACTGATCTTCCAGGAAAGGACACATCGATGATCAAAAGAGCACTGGCCTTATTCTGGCTTATGCTGATTGTTTCTGGGGTACTGGCCCAATCGCGCGTTCCTACACTTGATGAGCTTTTGACGCTGAAAACAGCCGGCGGCACGCAAATCTCGCCCGACGGTAAATGGGTCGTTTACACGGTTAGTCATGGCGATTTCAAGCAGGATGCCTTCGTAACTCAAATCTGGCTCGCGAACACCGACACCGGAAAAAGTGTTCAACTAACGCGCGGCGAAAGATCATCAACGGCACCGCGCTGGTCACCGGACGGTCAGTGGCTGGCGTTTCTAAGCAACCGGGTTGAAGACAAGAACCAGATATTTCTGATCAATCCGAGCGGCGGCGAATCTCGACAACTGACCAAGTCTGAAACGGCAATAAACAACTTCGCGTGGTCGGAAGATGGCAAGACGATCGCCTATGCGGCAACTGAACCGACTGCAAAGCCGCTGAAGGAACGCAAGGAATTCTACGGCGACTTCGATGTGGTGCGCGCAGGTTATAGTTACGTCCACATCTGGTCTCTCGATGTTGCCGAAGCGATGAAGTCGCCGATCGCGGGCAAACAGCGTACGAAGAAAACGGATTTCAGTGTTAATTCATTCTCCTGGTCGCCAGATGGATCGACGATCGTTTTCAGCGCCACGATAAATCCTGATTTAATTCAGGGCACCACCGGCGATATTTATCTACTAAAGCTGAGCGATGATTCGGTGACGAAGATTGTCGAGCAGCCCGGACCTGATACCAATCCGCTCTTCTCGCCGGACGGCAAGCAAATTGTTTTCTCTTCGGCCATGGGCCAAAAGCTTTACTTCGCGAACAATTCCCGGCTGGCGATTGTGGGAATTGATGGCGGCACACCAAAATCGGTCACTGATGGTTTTGATGAGAATGCGGGACTACTCGAATGGAACCGTAACGGTATCTATTTTACCGGATTGCAGAAAACAGCCTCGCACCTGTTTCGCGTCGATCCGGTGAGTGCAAAAATCATTCGCGTTTCGCAACCTGATAATCTGATGGCGGGTTCGTTCTCAGTCACGCGTAGCGCCGACCGGATTGCCTTCACCGTTTCTTCACCAACGAGCATCGGCGAAGTGTTCGTCTCTGACACGCGAAGTTTTACGCCTCGCAAATTAACGAACTTCAACGAGCAAACAAAATCCTTCACGCTCGGCGCCCGCGAAGTGATCTCATGGAAGAGCCAGGATGGGGCAACGATCGAAGGTGTTCTAATCAAACCTGCTAATTTCGATCCGGCTAAAAAATATCCGCTGCTCTGCATTATCCATGGTGGACCAACGGGAATCGATCGCCCGGTGTTGCTGACGCCTGATGCTCGTTACTATCCATCAGACATTTGGGCGGCACGGGGCGCGTTGATCTTGAAAGTTAATTATCGCGGCAGTGCGGGCTATGGCGAGAAGTTTCGCAAATTAAATGTTGGGAACCTCGGCGTCGGCGATGCGTGGGATGTTTTGTCGGGCGTCGATTTCCTGATTGCGAAGGGCTGGGTCGACAGGAACAAAGTCGCCTGCATGGGTTGGAGCCAGGGCGGATACATCTCTGCGTTCTTGACGACCAGTAGCGATCGATTTGTGGCGATCTCAGTCGGCGCCGGAATTTCAAACTGGGCGACCTACTATTACAACACTGACATAACGCCGTTCACGATAAATTACCTTGGCAACGATCCTGCGGAAGACCCGGCGATTTACGCCAAGACATCGCCGATGAACTACATCAAGACAGCCAGGACGCCCACGCTAATTCAGCATGGCGAGTTCGACCGCCGCGTACCGATTGCCAATGCTTACGAACTGCGTCAGGGCCTGGAGAACCGCGGCGTGAAAGTCGAGATGGTTGTGTATAAAGGTTTCGGTCACGGCATTAACAAGCCGAAATCAATGCGCGCCGTCATGCAGCATAATCTTTCCTGGTTCAATCACTACATCTGGGGCGATCCAATGCCTGACTTGACAGCCCCGGAACTGCCTAAGAAAGAAGCCACAGATGGCAGTCGTTAGGGATTAAGCTCGCTTTTCGTAAATGGATTTGCAATTGCGTCGCAACGCAAGACTGTTACTTCTGATCGGCGTATTAGCCGCAACCGGCTGTCAGCGGCAGACGCGCGTTGTCAGTCGCGGACCCGCTGTCCCGCCCAATCCGACTGTCAAACCACTTCCTGATAGCGTCCCAGCTCAACTCAGACAAATGCTTGACGGTGCAATCGCGCAGGCCGGTGTGACGACGGGTTACGATCCGTCCTACGTCGCGCTCGATTATCCGGGAGGGGACGTGCCAGAAAGCACAGGTGTTTGTTCGGACGTTGTAGTTCGTGCGTTTCGTAAAGCCGGTATCGATCTTCAGAAAGAGGTTCACGAAGACATGAAAGCCGGGCGCTCCGAGTACCCGAACAAATGGGGCGCGATCAACCCGGATCGCAATATCGATCATCGCCGCGTCTTGAACCTGATGGCTTATTTCAAGCGTCAGGGAAAGTCGTTGCCGATTAGCTACAACGCCACTGACTATCAGCCTGGTGACATCGTCGCCTGGGAGTTGACCAACGGCATCGATCACATCGGGATCGTGACAAACATGTTGTCAGACTCGGAAGATCGTTATCTGATCGTTCACAACATCGGCGCCGGCACACGTATCGAAGACGTGCTGTTCGTATGGACCATCAAGGGGCACTACCGGTTCTTTTAGTTAGGTTTCAGTCATATTACACATCCGATGTGGGTTCGAGGCTGCCGCCTGCGACAAGGAGCTATCGCGGCTTTTGTCAGAGGTGGCAGAGCGGTTGAATGCGCCCGACTTATAATCGGGAGAAGGGAAACCTTCACGGGTTCGAATCCCGTCCTCTCCGCCAAACCCCTCGTAAGCTCGACACGCTGTTGTTGTTGTGTAACTTGGACCATTAATTTGCCGCTCCGGCAACTTAATGGTTCCAATAGCCCTCCGGCAATTTATTGGTTCCAAAAGCGCCCGGCAATATTGATTCCATTATTTGGCAAAGTACAAGTATTGAATTCCTTTGTAATTGTCGGCCGCTATCGGCTTTGCCTCAAAAGTCGGAATCCAGTCGGGCGCAGCGCCAACGGCGCGAAATATGATAGCCAGGGGCAAGCGCGAAGCGCGTCGCCCCTGGGTTATCGGAAACCAATTGAAGAGAGCACTGAAAGTGCGAAATATCTTCGCTATTATTGCGCTCTTTCAGAGCTTCACGGTTGTTTACGCGTGGATCCAGGGGCGACGCGCCTCGCTCTGCTCGGCGCTTGCCCCTGGCTATCATATTCCGCGCCGTTGGCGCTCCGCGGACTGATTTCCGACTTTTGAGGCAAACCCGCCGCTATCTTTTAGACCGGTTCTGATTTGGGCCAGTTTTCGGGTAGTGTTAATCGACCAGTCGCCATTCGCAAGGGCTCAGTGTAGGAAGTGTTTATGTGTCACAAAGCGCGAAGCGCGGATGATCGTGACAGCAGCAAGCGCCGCACAACGCGCTACCAACTCTCTTGGGCAGATCTTTACTAGCCGATCCGCGCATCGGACAAAAACATTGACAAGCGGTTCGGACAGGCGCACCATTTCACCCATCGAACGCGTTCGTAGGTTGACCTAGAGCCTTTCCGCCCTCCGCTCAGCCTTCTTTCTCATCGCCTTACGCCAGAGACCAAATCCCCGGCGTCCTTCATACCTAAGGAGCGTCACCATGATTCCCGCATCACTCACCATAACAGTTTCGAGTTTTCTTCCGCCGCGATTTACAGGAACGGCCCTGCTAGCTCTGTTCTCCCTAGCCGTAGTCTTGCTGTTGCCGGACCGCACGACGGCGCAGCAGGCTACTCTGACGGATGACGCACAAACATCAGCCGCCGCGCCCAACCAAAATTTTGGGACCAATGTGTCCGTCCGTGTTTCTGGGACGAACATACGGGGCTTTTTCAAGTTCAAGCTCACACCGAACCTGCCGCCCGGCACGACGGGCAGCCGTATCGGCAAAGCTACACTCAAGCTTTTCGTCGGTGGAGTTACCACGCCCGGCACTTTCGACGTCTTCCGCGTAACCGGAGCCTGGAACGAAGCGACTGTCACTGGGAACACAGCCCCGCCTCTCGGCGCCCTTGAGAGTGCCATCTCAGTGAACGCGACTCAGACGAATCAGTGGGTGACGCTCGACGTTACGCAACTGATCAAGGATTGGCTCGATGGCGTATTGCCGAACGAAGGCATCGCTCTCGTAGCCAATGGCGGGGTTGGGAATGTTATCTTCAACAGCAAAGAGAACCAGACGACAAGTCATGAGTCTGGCTTGGAAATTGTTCTCAACCATGCGGCCACAGCCGACCGAGCAACCCAAGCGGACAACGCCGATACGGCGTCAACCGCCATCACAGCAAACTCACTTGCCACAAGTGCGGTCGTGCCTGGGTCACAAGTTAGCGGTGACATAGCAGGTAAGGCATCATCGATCACTGGCACAATTGCCGGTAGCCAAGTAAGCGGCCCAGTGGCCGAGGCTACTCACGCAACCAACGCTGATATAGCTAACACGGCTACCAACGCCAACAGCGTAACCACACCTCTCACCCTCATTAGCGCGGACCCAACCTACACTTTATCTGTTGGCAACACCGGTGCTGGAAGAGCGATTACAGCCTCCGGCGATATCAACACAAGTACGCAATACTACATCGGCGGTGTCAGGGTGTTGAGTATTGCCGGTACGCAGAACACACTCGTGGGCGTGCGTGCGGGTCAAGCGATAACGACGGGTGTCAATAACGCCTTTGTCGGACTTAATGCGGGCATGAACAACGCGGACGCTAATAATAATGCCTTCTTTGGCACTTTCGCCGGTCAAGCTAATACGACCGGCAGTCTAAACTCCTTCTTTGGAACCAGCGCCGGCCTCTCTAACTTGACAGCTGGGAACAACTCCTTCTTCGGAACCAGCACCGGACGAGATAACACGACGGGCAGTCAGAATTCCTTCTTTGGCGCATCTGCCGGCGAGGCTAATACCACCGGCGCCGATAACTCTTTTTTCGGGTGGACGGCCGGTCGAGCTAATGTGACGGGTAGCACTAACTCTTTCTTCGGAACCCTCGCTGGTTTGGCCAACACGACGGGCAACGGCAATTCCTTCTTCGGACACTCCGCCGGCATGTCCAACTCATTTGGCAGCGCCAATGTATTCTTTGGTAATTCCGCCGGCAGTCATCACACGACCGGCAATTTCAACACATTTGTCGGCATCAATGCCGGACGATCAAATATAAGTGAAGGCGATAACACCTTCATCGGTGCCAACGCTGATGGAGCACCCGGCGTCAATAATGCGACCGCCATTGGAGCTAGAGCGCAGGTGACTCAAAGTAATAGTCTTGTACTCGGGAGTATCAGTGGCATCAATGGCGCCACAGCGGATACCAATGTCGGAGTTGGAACTACTTCTCCGACGGAGAAACTTCACGTTAACGGCAATATCAGGATTACCGGCGAGAACAATGGTCTAATCTTTTCTGACGGTACGATGATCAGCACCGCACCCTCCAGCAGTGGTGCGACTGCTTCGGATCTCAATTGCACAAGCTGCGTTTCCGAATCTGAGCTTTCCTTCGACCCGGTGACGCAAGCCGCGCTTGACGCGCACAAGATTTCGGGCGACCACGACGCGCGTTACTCGCTGCTCGGCCACATACACAATGTCTCGGAAATTAGTAACGCAGCGACGCTCGGCGCGAACAGTTTCGGTGGTAGTCAGAGTGTTGCCGGTAACGTCAGCGTCTCCGGCACGGTCAGCGGAGCGGGCGGTAGTTTTCAGACCAACGTCACCATCGGCAATTCAAGCACGGGCGGAGGCATTACACTTACGAACACTGTCAATCGCTTCGCCGAACTCGGCTCGAATGTCGGCTTCGACAGCGTGGCGGGCACGGTCGTCGGCCTGCGTCTTAAGTCCACGCACCCTCTGGAGAATTACTCGTACGGTATTTTCCACGGAAGCAACGTGTGGCCGGGCGCGCTTGTTTTCCGTAAAGACGATGAGAGCATCTCACCCGGCGATGCACGCAACCGCCTCATCATCGCCGATAATGGCGACATTATCGTCGGCCCGGGCAGCCTCGGCGTCGGCACGCCAAGCCCCGCCGCCCGGCTCGACGTGGTCGGTGATGCGCGCGCCAGCGGCAATGTCACCGCCGCCTCATTCACCGGCGACGGCTCGGGCCTGACTAATGTTAGTGCCAGCTCATCAACGAGTCTTAGCTGTGCCAGTTGCGTCTCGGAGTCCGAGCTTGATTTCAACCCAGCTACGCAGGCCGAACTCGACGCCCACAAGTCCTCTGCTGACGAGCGCTACGTCCTCAAGACTGGCGGCACGATGACGGGCGCGCTTAATCTCCCGGCGAACGGCCTGAACGTGGGTGGTAGTCAGCTCGTGTTAGTGGGCGGCAACGTCGGCATCGGGACGGTGAGCCCGGGGGCACCACTCGAAGTGGAGGGAATCACTCGGCTCAGAAACCTGATAGCAACCCCTCAAGACGCCGGGCTCGAAGGGGGCGAGGTATCCTTACAGGGGGCACCCACCTTCCACTCGTGGCAGATGGATAACTACGGCGGCAACTTCCGTCTGCATAACCAAGGCGTGTCGAGGTTGGAGCTGACCCCCGCGGGTGACGTCGGCCTCGGGACTGCGTCTCCGACGCAGAAACTTGAGGTCGTGGGCAACGTCAGGATCAACGGCAACTTCGTGGCTACCGGCTCGAAGTCGGCTGTCGTGACCTTACCCGATAACCGGGAGGTCGCGCTCTACGCGGTCGAGAGCCCTGGAAACTGGTTCGAAGATTTTGGGCACGCGACGCTCAGAAACGGTGTGGCACACGTTGAAATCGACTCCACATTCGTGCAGACCATCAATACGGAGATGACTTACCACGTCTTCCTCACCCCGAATGGTGATTGTAAGGGGCTTTATGTAGCCAGGAAAACTGCCACCAGCTTCGAGGTTCGTGAACTTGGGGGAGGTCAAACGAACGTAACCTTCGATTATCGGATAGTGGCGAGGCGAAAAGGATACGAAAACGTTACCAGCCGGACTCGCTAAGTAATTTGAGGTAAACTCTTGCTGCGCCCTGAGTCGCGAAAACGTGCCCTTGACCCAGCAGGAGACAGTCGCTTGGAATATCAGACTTGGCAGCGTTACTTGCATCATACTTTGTTGGTTTCGGTAGCTACGACTTGCTGATATCCAAAGCGACGGGATTTGCAGTATCAATAGGCGACCGAATAAGTCTGACGCTGTTCTGCGACTCGTTATCCGCGTTGGATTTGTTTTCGCTCGAAAAGTCTTTTGAACTCTCCAACCGAGAACAAGTCCTAGAGTCAGTCGTGCTGACATTCAGTTTACAGTTATGACTGCTTGGGCGGCGCTCCAAGTTCGTACGTGAAGCGAGTACTAACGTCTTGCTCGTCTCGGAGGTATGAGATGAAAGAGATTTCCAAGCTGCTAATCGCATATGACGGGTCTGAGTGCTCCGACGCGATGTTAAAGGATTTGCCGCGGGCGGGCTTGGCTGCGGCCGTAGAAGCAGTCGTCACTACGATCGCATACGTCTTCCTTCCGCCTCCTGAAGATGAGGTCCGTGACGAGGAGATAATTTCTCAGCCCGCCGCCGCGATGGTCCGGCCTTCTCAGTTGCGTGCGACGAAAGCCATCCAGGACGCACTAGCGATGGCGGAGCAAGCCGCGGTTCGTGTCAAGGCAGATTTTCCCGGGTGGTCGGTTAGGGCTGAAGCGGAGGCGGGCACGCCGACGTGGGAACTGGTTCACATGGCCAACCACTTTCACGTTGATCTGATCACGATTGGTTCGCATAGCCACTTATCTGCGGGTGGAAGACTCATCCTCGGCAGCGTGTCGCAGAGAGTGCTTTACGACGCGCCGTGCCCCGTGCGCGTGGCGCGGTGTGTTGAGCGCCGGAGCGACGGGCCGCTGCGGATCATAGTCGCGTTCAATGGCTCGGCCGACGCGGAGGCAGCACTAAACGCGGTCACCTTACGGTCCTGGCCGCATGGGACTGAGGCGCGTGCCATTAGGGTGGGAAAGTCACCCAGTTCGAACATCGGTGTTGCGGAAGGGAGATTACGGGCTGCCGGTCTAATGGCTAGTGAAGTTAGCCGTGATGGAGACCCTGCAACAGTCATAGTAGAAGAGGCGGAAAACTGGAACGCCGACTCGATTTTCGTCGGAACCAGGAACGTACACGGCTTTCAACACCTGTTGCACGGCAGTGTCTCTGCCGCCGTGGCGGCTCGTGCCCATTGCTCAGTTGAGGTCGTCCGCGCAGGAAGAGCATAGCGTAGATATTCTGCCGAACATTGTCATGTCACTCGACACCGAATCCACAGAAAATATTGATGTCGCCTCAGGGGCACTCTGGCACACGCAAACGGTCGAAACGAGTTTTGAGCGACTGAAGTCAACGCGTGGTGGCCTTAGCGCGTTAGAGGCTGGCAATCGCCTAGAGCACTTCGGTCCGAACGAGCTTCAGATGTCGGGCCGCGTTTCGCCTTGGGCCATCCTGCTCGAACAATTCAAGAACGTGCTAATCATAATCCTGCTTTTCGCAACTGCACTCTCGGCCTTTCTCGGACACGGTGTGGAGGCAATTGCGATTACGGTGATCGTTTTGTTCGCGGTCATCCTGGGCTTCCTGCAAGAGTACCGCGCCGAACGGGCGATTGAAGCGCTGCGAGAGTTGGCTGCGCCGACGGCAACCGTGATCCGTGAAGGTCGAGAGAGGGATGTCTCGGCCCGCGATCTCGTCCCTGGTGACGTCATTGTCCTGGCGACTGGCGACAAAGTGCCTGCCGACGTAAGGCTGACGGAGGCGATCAACCTTCAGACTAACGAGGCTGCGCTGACGGGCGAATCCGCCCCCGTTGAAAAGCAGACAAGCCCACTTGAAGATGAGCAACTTCCTACGGGTGATCGGACGAACATGGCTTACGCGGGCACGATGGTTACTTACGGGCGCGGGCGCGCGATTGTCACGGCCACGGCCATGAACACCGAGTTTGGCAAGATCGCGAGCATGCTCGAAACGGTCGAAACTGGAAAGACCCCATTACAGGAAAACCTCGACCGCGTCGGCCAGGTGCTGGCGCGCGTCGCCTTCGCCCTTGTGATCATCATCGTCGCTTTCGGCTTGCTTCGAGGACAGCCCTTCATCGAGATGCTGATCTTCGGCGTGGCGCTGGCCGTCGCCGTAGTCCCGGAGGCACTTCCGGCAGTGGTGACTATCTCTCTGGCGCTCGGCGTTAAAAGGATGATCAAGCGTCATGCATTAGTGCGCCGCCTCTCTGCGGTCGAGACGCTTGGGAGCACGTCGATCATTTGCTCAGACAAGACCGGCACGCTCACTAAAGATGAGATGACGATGCGCAAGTGCTACGTCGGTGGCCAGATGTTCGAGGTTTCCGGCACAGGTTATGAACCCCTCGGTTCATTTTCGCTAAACGGAAAGACTATTGAGCCGCCGGAGTCGCTTACGTTGCTGTTGCGCGCCGCTGCCCTCGCATCTGATGCCCGCGTCGAACGGACCGAGCACGAGAAGTGGGAGGTCAAGGGTGATCCGACCGAGGGCGCACTGGTCGTCGCCGCCGCCAAGGCCGGCCTCGACAAGGCCGAACTTGAACGGGCTTTCCCCCGCGACAACGAGATTCCGTTTAGCTCTGAGACCAAGCGCATGACGACGCTAAACAGGTCATCGTCGGGCGTCGTTGCCTATGCCAAAGGCGCGCCCGAATTCATTCTGGATTCATGCGCGTTGCAATTGACTGGCCAGGGCGAAATCGAGCTTTCGAAAACAAACAGGGCCGAGATTATACAGACCGCGCAGGAGATGGCGAGTGAGGCGCTACGCGTGCTGGCCATCGCGTATAAACCCGGTGCCACCATCGAAGACGCGGAGCGCGAGATGACGTTCCTCGGTCTGGTAGGAATGATTGATCCGCCGCGCGCCGAAGCCCAGGCAGCAGTTAAAGAGTGCAAAGAAGCCGGAATCAAAGTCGTAATGATCACGGGCGATCACCCGCTGACAGCACGCGCCGTCGCGGGCGAATTGGGCATTCTCAACTCGGGCCGTCTGATGATCGGCGCCGAGCTCGACTGTATCGACGAAGAAGAGTTTCGCCTGCAGGTCGAGACAGTTGAGGTCTACGCACGAGTCTCGCCCGCGCACAAACTCCGCGTGCTCACGGCGTTGAAACAAAAAGGTCACATCGCCGCGATGACGGGCGACGGTATTAACGACGCGCCGGCGCTAAAAAAAGCCGACATCGGCATCGCGATGGGCATCACCGGCACGGACGTTACCAAAGAGGCCGCGGCGATGACTTTGACCGACGACAATTTCGCATCCATCGTCGCGGCCGTCGAAGAGGGACGCGGCATCTTCAGCAACATTAAGAAATATCTGATGTATCTGCTTTCATCGAACATTGGCGAGATCGGTTTGATGGCTGGAGCCACGCTGTCAGGACTGCCATTGCCGCTGTCAGCTGTTCAGATTCTCTACGTTAATCTGGCCACGGATGGACTGCCCGCTCTGGCCTTGGCGGTTGATCCGCCCGAGAAGGATCTCATGAAGCGCCCGCCGCGCGATCCGCGCTCCGGCATTTTCACTCGGCCGGTGGTCATGCTGATGCTGGTCGGCGGGATTTGGTCTACCGTAATCAACCTCGGCTTATTTGTATGGGCCTTGAATTCAGGAAGAAGCGTCCAGGAAGCAATGACGATGACGTTCGTCTCTCTGGTGCTGATCCAGTTCTTCAAGGCTTATAATTTCCGCTCTGACCGTCATTCGGTGCTGCGCCGTCCCTTCGCGAACAAGTGGCTCAACATCGCCATTGTGTGGGAGCTGTTCATGCTCGGACTGATCCTGTACGTGCCATTCCTGAAAAGCGTCTTCGGCACTTTCGGGCTGCCGCCGAGGGATTGGCTGATCATCGTGGTTGCGGCCTTGACCGTCTCACCCGTCCTCGAGCTTGCAAAATGGATGGAACGCCGCGGCTGGTTTGGAGAGCTTCAGTGAGACGTGCGACTCTGATTGTCGTCCAAGGGGAAGGGGCTGACGTGATGTCAATCTTAAAAGCAGTTCGGAAGTTTCTTTGAAAGGCTGGAGTCTTTTGAAAAGTTGCGGGATGTTTATTCAGTCGCTGCTGATCAGGAATCACCGAACCTAGGTTCGCTTTAATTATGGAGAGCCGGGTCAGGTTTCAACGAGTAATCAACCACTGATTGACAAGGTTTCAACTCAACCTCAATCTTTGCCGCTTCAGCCTTCTGCCGCAATTTGGTGCGCGCGGCTGCGTCCCAGACGAGGGGGCGCGGTGCGATATCCGTTTCGGGTAGCGTCTCGACCCGCGAAAGGATGAAATAACGACCAGGAGCGAGATTCGTAAATTCAAAACTGCCATCTCTTTCGACCACAGTCTCGCTGTAACGTAGGACGTTGTTAGCCTCTTTGCTTTCCACGGGAACAAGGTGGACATGAGTGCCTTCCCGTACCACGGTTGCTTCCGGTCCGACGCGTCCGCGTAGGATGGCCGCATCCTGGCCCACCATGATCGAAACTCCGCTGAGGCTGTCGCCGGGCTTGATAGTCACCGTCCCTTGCCAAACTCCTGGCGCCGCAGATGCAGGTAAGTTGATAGCGCGAATGTACCAGCTTTCACTCGGCAGTTTGATATCGAGTTGATACTTGGCAGCTTCGAGATTGCGCAAGGTAAACTCGCCTTTATCATTCAATTGTCCGAGGCCCGAAAACAATCCCGTTAACGTCTGGTTTCCGGCTTTCTTCGGATCGTCGTGCGGCAGCTTCAGAATAGTTTCGATCACTTGCGATCCGCGTTTGTCGCATTTCTCTTCCGGCTTGATGGGGTCGAGCGTGATGGTACCGGCCATTGAACTGAGCGGCGATAAGCGCAACTCGATTCCAGTCAGATCGCTTCCGCGCACGGTAACGCGCTTTGTTCCTATCAATGCATTGTCGTTTGGGTTTGTCAAATAACTGGAGAACAAATCATATTCGCCATCAGCGACGCCGTTAAAGCTGAAAGCTCGTCGCGGGTCGGCGACACCAGCCAGCTCCATCGCGAGAATAGACGCAGTGGTTGCATGTGCCAGCATGACGGTAACGGCGCCGGCCGTCGCTGATACTTCGATGTTGCCCACGACTACGCCACTGATTGAATGGCCTCCCACGCCTTTGTATTTGATGTCGATGCCCGTCGTTTCGTCACCACTGCGAACAGAAACGGGAACCGCAGTGTCTCGATTGGATGACGGATAATAAGTTGGAACATCCATATCAAAACCGCTGGCACCGAACTGACCAAATGCACCTTTACCACCGGCGTTGACGATATATTGACCTGGCAAGAGGCCATAAAGTCTGTACACCCCGCGGTCGTCTGTTTCAGATCTGCCGCTCCCGCTAACAACACTGAGCATAGAAGCGGCCCCAGAACTTGCCGGTGTGGCATGCACTGGCACGCCCACCATTGGTTCGCCTTTCGGATTCGTTACTAGTCCGGTAATCACCCCGCCTTTGATCATCGTAATGCTTACATCGGAGCCGATTAGATAGCGCGGCCACTGAAGCGGATTGCCAAGCGACATCGATTGATCGATGTAACCGGGTGCCGTCGCCATCACGATGTAGGCGCCTGGTATCAGGTTCTCAAACACGAACTTTCCTTCGGAGTCAGGGCGTGTCGGTTTCGCAACCGGTGTCCCGGTCAATGATTGAACCAATACATTCGCGTTCATGAGCGGCTGGCCATCAGTGGAAGTGAGGCGACCTCTGATCGTCCCGGTGATAGGTGGTGCAGTTGTTTCTTTCGGGCTAGATTTTTGGCGCGGCGGTGTCACGCCGGCTGGCGCAGGTTTTGCTGACGTCTCCGACTGGGCCATCGCGGTACCGACGTTACAGGGAAGGACCAAAGCGAGGACCATGGCGATTGCTAAAAGTGCTTTCACGGTTGGCCTGCTTTCTTCGAGTTGAGATCAACGACGAGGCTCACTTTAACCTCCGCGCCATTGGAGACGGTGACTGTTTGCTTCAGAAACTCGACTGGGGGCACCGGCCTCATCTCAGCTCCAGGCGACATTCCGCTGACGACCAATTCATAGTTACCCGGCGGAATGTTTTCTACCAGGAAGTGGAGGCGTGCATCGCAATCGGCCATGCGATTGAAGCGGCGAGACTCTCCCGGAGCGGAGCGAACTAACACCTGTAGTCTCATTCCTTCTTGCAACGACCCGCCTTCAACTCTTACCTCGCCACGAATCGAGCCAGAGCCGTAGGCCAAGAGGAGTCGCACTCCATTAATCTGCGCCCCCGCGGTTACTTCGATTCCTTCCGGCTGCTCCAGCAAGTTAAGTTCTGTTCTTATCAGCGTCAGGCTTTTCGGCGGAACAGGAAAGCCCCCAATTCCGATTCGCGCTTTACCCGGCGCGAGACCCTCGAAACGAAAGCTGCCATCGGGCCCAATCTTACTCTGCCCGTAAGAGGGAACTGGTGAACCCTTTTGCTCGACGTATGCATATAGGCTAACTGTTTGCAGAAGCCTCGCGACTGTTGGATCGGAGTTGTTCTCGATGACCGCAACTCCGGTTATAGTTGCGCCGCGACGAACCTTGATCTCAATTCCTGTAACGTCGCCATCGGAAATATCAAACTGTACCGGCTCACTGTAAACAGAGTTCGCTTGGCCGCCGGCGAATGTATATACGGCGTAGCGGCCAGGACGAAGTCCTTCCAAACGAAACCTGCCATTCGTATCCGTCTGGTTGCCGGTAAAACCCATCCCTGCCATTTGCTGATTCGACTCATTTACCGAAGAATGACCGATAAAGAGGTTGGGTACCGGGTTACCTGAGTCGGAATCGACCACGCGGCCCGAAACTGAGAAGCCGCTATCGGGCTTGCCGACACTGATGTCAACATCTTTGACTTCGGTTCCTTCCTTGATCTCAATGATCGTTGCCTTCGCTTCCTCCTGAACGCCCGGGTAGAATGTCTTTGAGTATTGACTGCCACCGATTCCCATAATGCTTACAGCGCCCCCAGCGGATGAAGCCTGGCCCACACTAACTTTATAACTTCCAGGAGCCAGGCCGTAGATACGGTAAACACCGCGATCATCCGTTTGATCTCTGGAACCACCCGGCATCGCTATCTGTGGACTGTTGTCGGTAGGGCTGTCTTTAAGGACTACACTGACTCGTTCGCCGATTAGCGGATGACCCTCAACATCGGTAATGCGGCCGGTGACGACGCCTCCGCGCACGAGCGGGAAATCGATCTTTGTGACCGACTCACCTTCATCCACATTCACAGCTTGTCCTGCGTCCTTAAAGCCGCCGTCGCTGACCGCGACCACGAGATAAGACTTGGCGAGGGGCAGGATGGTGTAACGCCCTGCCGCCAGTCCGCTAAGCTTATAGTTCCCGTCCTCATCGGTAGTGCTCTTCGCGACTGTCTTATTGTCAAACATTGAACTGCTCATTGTTGCTACTATGGTGACACCCGCCGCTGCTTTGCCGGCGACTGTGACGCGGCCGGAGACTGATGCGGATGAGTCTTTCGGTGGCATCTGCGCGGCGCATTGGACGGCACAAAAAATGAGCAGGGTCAGAACTCGGAGAACGGAGTTGGTACTTCTCATCGGATTATCTTTCTGATAGCAAAGTGAGTGGGCTGGGTTCTCGAAAAGCTCTTAGAGACGCGTCTCGTAAAGGACTCTTCAAATCCAGCAGCGTCAGATGAAGTTAAGACCATCCGTAAAAGGAATGTTCATCGGCATTCAATACCATTTGATTACAAAAGTCTAGGGATTCACGCATCAGGTTCATTGTGAGTTCAGCGCTTTCGGTCACCAGTTGGAAAGAACGATCCAACAAAAACTCGAGATCGGTGAGGGTTCCGGCATAAAGTGAAATCGGCCGATCACTGGAATCAGTACTTACGCGGACGATTCCGGCATTAAATGAAATTTTTGTCCGGCATGACTTGAAATTTTCCTCCGCTCAATAACTCACATTGAAATCACCGAAGATGCATCGCATTTCGGAGATGCCTAAGTGGCAGCGATCATTGGAAACACTTAGCCCGAGCTTGATGACGGCAACCGTAGAGCCATGAGCCTTATCCCGCCGCACTTGGTGGCTTATTCTGAAGTTCGGTCGTGTAGAAGGGGCAGGAATCATCTTCGACTATACTGCCGCAAGTGACTTGGTAACTGTTAGACATTGAGCTCGTGTTATTAGCCGCTCACTGGAAGAGGCTAGTCGATCGAAAGGTAGAAGGGATGGACATCCATGAATCGGATTGGCGGGTTTTCCGTCGCCTCCATAGCATTGCTTTGGAAAGGTTCTGCAAGCGAGTGCTCGAAGAAGTGCGAGAGGCCGCTGAGTGTAAAACCGACTATCACGATTGTTATCGCAAAGTGTACCGGTTGATTCGCGATCACGATAAAAGAATGGCGGCTGCCTTCGACGACCCGCGTCGATCAAACGCTTTCTTACTGCTGGCCAATATCATCGGCGAAGGATTGCTGTCAGCGGAAGAACTGAAGCAATTTAGTCAGGAAGCGCAAGCACGCATTAAAACGATCCAGGAGTTGCGCGGCGTCTGACTTCAGGCCTGTGACCCATTGCATCGATCCGCAAAAATTAATCGTCGTGTACGGAGAAGTTGCTGAACTCTTTCATCAACTTCAGCTCTCAATCCCATCTACGTCGATGACATAACGGTCAGGCGCTGATTGGTCACGAGAAAATAGCTGCCAATATGCAGTTGCAGCTTGCGGAGGAACGGCATCAAGCGGTCCGAGCAGAGTCTGAGCCTTTGGTTGCTTCCTTCACGTAAACAATGATGGACAAAATCAGGAGGCGCAGGTATTCGGATAGGAGATTCTGACTTGAGAAATCCCGAGACTTAATTTCTGCCCATTCTTGGGTTAAGACTACAATGGTGGCCTATCCAATGAGCGCGAAAATCTTAGCCCGCACATCCGCCAACTCGTCTCCCGATGCCACCCCTTTACGCGTAGCCCTTCGAACACGCCACTCGAGACTCTTTATCTGATCGGCGAGCACGACACTTGAGGGCGTCATACTCGAAATCTGGACTTCGAAAGGATAATTCTTAATCTGTGTTGTCATCGGACAGCAGACCATCAGGTTTGTCTTCTCGTGTTGTAGGCGCGTGGACTCAACACCAGGGCTGGTTGGTGTCCCGCCTGCTCATGGCCAGCCTGCGGCGTGAAGTTTTAACCAGACGATGTCACCGGCTTCAGGTAAATACTCCGCGTCATCACCAAATCTCTCCACCGACAGCCGGACCAAAATCAATCGCTCGATGCTGGTTCTTGTTGGTTATGCCCTTTAACAGTTCGGACAGCTCGTATTTCCTTGGTCTTACTCGCTCAATAACAATTCGACCTCGATCCTCACGCACTTCAACCACCTCGTCGAGCTTAAGCTCTGTTGCCTGCACTACCGAAGCGGGAAGTCGAACAGCCACGCTGTTCCCCCATTTTTTTAAAGTGACTCTCATCTGCTAATCCCTCGCTATGGCACGACTATGCCAGCTTGGGTAAGGTATGTGTCAACAATGTATATACGAAGAGTTATTGTGTGTGCTTTCACCCCCCCTGATTCTGTGGTTTGCCCCCTCCTCCGGGCATGAATCCCCAGCCGACCTTATGATTATTGTGGGTCATAAAGTGAAATTGGCCTATTACTGAAATCAATAACTTACGCGGACGGTTCGGTCATTAAATGAAATTCTTGTCGGACATAACGTGAAATTTTCCTACAGTTTTCGGTCATAACTTGAAATTTTCGCTCACCGCTTTTTCATCGCCAAATTTCTAGACCACCAAGCTGAGTGGGACCACATCGGCGAGTTACAGATAGGATGGGATATTACATCAGTTGGTCTAATTGCGACCTCTCAGGCAAAGTAGGAATAAATAAAAGCACCCATAAGTCTTGTAACTTACGGGTGCTTTTGGAGAGTAAGTTGAAGATTCAAACTCTATGGCGCGGAAACAAAAAACACGTCCCATGCCCAGCGGCCCTCGGGTGAGTGGTGCGCACCCTTGACCTTAGCTCTAAAAGCAAACTTGTTGCCGTATGAGTCAGTCTTCTTCGACTCCTTATACTTAAGCGAGATTGAGTCAATGTCGAGTTCCGGTAAGGTATGTAACTCCCCTGGCTCAGAGACTCCATTGTGATTCACATCTTGCCAAAGCCGCAGGAGAGAAAGACTTGATCCTGGTGATCTATATCGCCGTCGTCATTGCCACCTTTGGACGGCTTGTCGTATTCGGCGAGCGCGAGAAAGCCATTAGGATTATCTGTTTCTGGCTGGTCTGTGAGATTACCAAACAGCTCGAATCCACTCTCTACTTTACCGTTGTAAGGCAAAGTCAGAAACGCATCGTCGGACCCTGCGGCAGTCCATCCCATACGCTGCATTCCATCGCGGCTAAAATTGAAATCAACTCCGTGAGCGGCATCGGTTAGCGCAAATCCGTCCCCGAGCACATCGATTAAGATCGGGGAATTGCGAATACATTTACAGGTGATAGAACTCCAATGAAAGTCGTCAGGGCAACCTCCATCTGGCTCGGGACAATTGCATTGACAGGTTCCTTGATAGCATTTCCGGGATAGAATAATGGTGCCTGTGGCATTACAAATGCCGTCTTCGCGGTAACAGGTGTTAGCGAGCTCTCCATACATTCCACAGGTACACTTTTCCAACCAGTCACAGCCAAACGAAGTAACTTCCCAGCCCGTGCAACCTGGAGTAATAGCGCAGGCGGCCTCGGCTTTCGGGGATTGCCAAAGTTGTGATAGACCCCAAACCAGCAGCAGGATTCCAACCGTCAGCATAAGTGGCGTAACGGCGAGTTGTGAGATTCGCCTTCATTTCAGGCTCCTATCAGTCGGGGTGTTTCAGGCGTTCTTGTTTGAGCAGTTGGCGCATCTGTTCTGCCGCGTCTTCGTTGCCAGCTTCTTTCAGGCTTTCAATCTTCTCCTCGAAGCGTTCGTATCGAATCGGCCAATCAGGCACCGAGCCAAACTCATCTTCGTTCGGCTCGCCTAATAGAATCTGCACCGCTTCAGCTACCGAAACCCCATTTTCTGAGACAGAAACAGTCTTAATCAGAAGGTCTTGCAGGCCAGGCGCATAATAATTCTCCGTGTAGCCTGAGCCATCGTCGGCCTTGAAGCGCAGCACTCGTGTTTCATAGCCCAGGACAGAGTCGTCCCTCACATAGCGTTCGTCTCTGCGTAAATCGCTGCTGACATAAAGAGGACTAGCAGTCATAGCGGACAGGAAATACAAAACTCTCTCTCGCTTATCGACCTGAAAGACTCCGCGCCCAATTAGTCCAAAACCAAGCTCTTCCTTTTTGATTTTGCCGTCAGGACTCGTGTAAGTGCCTACCTGCTTCCACGATCCATCATCAACATACGGCAATTTGCCCCATTTGCTAACGCGCTGAAAGCCGACCGAAATCATAGGTTCATCCGCGCAATGTCATTTTATGATCTACAAATTTCACTTTATGACCTACAAATTTCATTTAATGACCGAACCCACAGCATCTATTG
>CAWBPY010000001.1:0-587754 GCA_963790745.1 uncultured Acidobacteriota bacterium | reverse complement strand
GCGCTATGGTCGGGAGCGGTGCCGAAGACGTCCTGTCAGAAGCGTTGATCAAATACTTCGTCATGGTTGTGAAGATAGAGGGTCGAGAGGCGGCTGGCCCTCAATTAATACGATGGAATGCACTGGCCAACGAGGTTTTGGGATCATCGCTGGAATTTGAGCTGGCGCTCCGAGTGCTTGGGACTATTATTCGATACCTGAACACAAACGATAAGAGATCCTTCCTTGATCTTCGGCTCGAAGAGCGCGCATTCGTCGAGCCCCTTCTGGATGAACTGCCTGCCTGATTGTTTCTGAGTGCATGTCTCGCAACGCTCAGCAACAACCACAAATGAGTTCACGATTCGAGCCTTAACGAAACATCTAAAGATGAGAATGCGCAAGGATGATGTCTTGAGGTCCCCGGTTGCTCATTGCGAAAAACTAACCTAATGAAAACATCAAGTGAAACATGGTGTGCCCAAGTTGAGAACAATACCTGAGAGTTGAAGTGGTCCCAAGTTGTCAATTGGTTGTTAACCAAATTATGTCTTGTTATCAGCTGGTCATCCGTTATCGGGTTCCGCCGCAGTCTGGGCAGCCATGATTCGGGGTGGAATGGTCGGGTAATTGGTCGGATCAGCTCTCAAACGTCCACAAATACTCGATATTATTTGAGTTTTGTGGGGTAAATTGACACGGTAGGGGTCTGGGGTTCAAATCCCCACGCGCCTACCAATCCTTTCAACAACTTACGCAGGCAACCGTGTTGTCTGTAGCTCCAGAACGCTCCAGTTACCTGCGAAAGCCATCATAATTCCTACGCAATAGACATTACGAGCTTGTTTACCCAGATGTGTTTACTGGTGCTCGAGATTCGCTCTTTAAGATCGTTTCAGAACCTAAGCGGTAGCAATCAATCTTTGAGAGTGGCTCCCAATCAAAGCGTGCGGGGTTCTGAATGGTGGTCACTTGGGGTTGCGATGCGCAATTGAATACGACGTAAAGCCAGTAGTCATCGCCCAAGCGTAGGGCAGTTTTGTATTCGTTGGCAGTGAGGGCGATCTCACCAACCGCTGCACGTCCTTTGACCTCAATGAACCGCGTCGCGACTCGTTCTCCTTCAGTCTTGGAGAGAACTCGACGCGAGATCAGATCAAAGCCACGAGTATCGCTCTCGACACTTTCCACCGTGCAGCCCCGGGCCTCTTCAAAAGCGATAGCCGCCTGAAGCGCGATCCGTTCGATTGTAGCGAATCTCAAATCGGCCTGAGCCTCTGATTGGGCGGATGGCCAAGCCACGGTGTAGCCGACAGCCTCGTATGCTTTGATGCGCTTTTCGTACATGCGATTCAGCACTGGCACCGAAGTATCGACATAGTCATACACTCGCACTATTCGTTTGTCTGCATGAAGCCGGTGCAGCCGCCCGACGTATTGCTGCAGGGTTCCGCGCCAAGAGATGGGCATGGCGAGGAATAGTGTGTCGAGCCGGGCGTCGTCAAAGCCTTCGCCAATGTATCGGCCCGTAGCGAGGATAATGCGCGGCTGGCCATCCGGGACTGCACTGATTTCGCGAGCAGTCGCATCACGTTGCTTCTTTCCGATGCCGCCTTTCATCACAAAAATGTTCGGCACGCGTCGCGCGAGCTTCTCAAACAAGATCTCCAAGTGGTCCGTACGCTCGGTGAGTAGGAGCGGAAACCGTCCGTCTTCGATTGCGCCAACAACATCGGTGACGATCAAGTCCGAACGCTGGTCGTCGTGAACGAGAGCGGTGTAGATATCTTGTATGCCTATGTCATTCCATTCGGGAGGCACTGTGAATTCGGTTAATCGAGGAGTGACCTCGTATTGAAGAGCTGAGGTCGAAGCCTGCTTCTTGCTGCTCACGTTGAAGCGAATAGGACCGCATTGCATTAGGATGATTGGGTGGTGACCGTCTTTGCGAACTGGCGTTGCCGTCAATCCGACAACGTACTTCGCCTTCACCTTTTTCAACACTCGCTCGAACGAAAAGGCAGAAACATGGTGGCATTCGTCGACGACCACCTGGCCGTATTCAGCTACGATGTCCTTCACCTCGCCCTTTCTAATCATACTCTGAATCACTGCTACATCGAGTCGCCCCGTTTGGGTGTTCTTCCCACCTCCCATCTGACCGATATCCTTAACGGTGAGACCGAGAAACAGCGCCAGTCTCTCGCGCCACTGGTCCATTAGTTGGCGGCGATGGACCAACACCAGCGTGTTCACTCTTCGCAACGCGATCAGCCGAGCAGCAACGGCCGTCTTACCAAACGCTGTCGGAGCACAAAGGACACCTTCGTCGTAAGCAGCAAGAGCTTTGACCGCCGCTATCTGATTAGCGCGGGCATCACCGTTGAACTCGACTTCGACAGGAACTCCGCCAAACCGATGATCCGTCACTTTCACCGCGATGCGATGGCTCTCAAACAGATCGAGTACTTCATTCAGCAAGCCACGGGGCAGCGCGATGTAACGAAGCAAGTCCTCGGCGCATGCGATCACACGGGGTTTGTCAAACGTCGAAAGGCGCATTACCTGCGCACGGTAAAACTCCGGATTCTGAAACGCAGCCAGGCGTATCAAACGATCCAGAAATGCATCCGGCAAGTCTTTCTTCTCGACGTAGATTAGGTTTCCAAGTTTGATCGATACGTTCGGCGGCAACGGTTCCGTTATGAACTTCTCGGTGATCTGTCCGGAGGGTGGAAGGATCCAGGGGGCACTGGAACCATCGTAATCGGTTTCTCCGTGTCGAACGTTAACTACGTCGCCGGTTGGGTAGACCTTGCGAACGAGCGCTTGCACTTCGTCCTTGGTTAATCGCTTGATCGAGGAGAGGAACGCCCACTGGTCGGTGTACGGCTGAAGTTGATCGTCCACAAAGACGCTGTTGCCTTTTTCGCGAGCGCCGCGCTGTAAGGGCAGTGCAATGAGATTTCCGAATCCGCCTTTGGGCATCGTGTCCTGGCTTGGAAACAAGCGGTCATAAGAGTCAAGGCCCAGTGCGTAACGCCGCTCCATGGTTCGCGTCAAGATAGCGCTCGCGAGCTTTCTGGCCAATGCGGCTTGTATGGGACTGGCGAAGAATATCCAGACATGACCTCCGTTTCCCGAGCGCGAGCGTTCAAGTGAGGCAGGCACGCCGGTCTCGTGACACATCTTCAAGAACGCGCACGCATCCACTTCCCAGCTCTTCTTGTCGAAGTCCACTGCGACAAACCAACAGGTATCGTCTGTTAGCAGCGGATAGATTCCGATGGTTTGCTTCCCCAGCAGATGATCTCTGACCACTTCCGCGCTTAGTGAGTATAGTTTGGTGATGCGAAATGATTTCTTTGGTCCTCGCCCTGAGGAAGGTACCTTGTCCCATTCCTTCTCACCCGCCGGCGAATAGCCCGACTTACCGTTCCTTCCTTCCCACCTGACCGCGTACACGTCGTCCCTGCAACGAAACAGATCCTTGAAAAATGACAATTTGACTGCCGGCGGCGAGTCAATAGACACATCGGCTGATGGGCGTGCCTTTACATCGCCACTCGACGACGGCCGTTCAACGTCTTGATGAATACCCTCAATGTCTTCGCCAATGCGAAGCCTGAGCTGCGCGTTTTCTTCACGCAAACGCTCACATTCCGCTACGGCCTTCGCGAGTTCAGCTTTTAGAACCTCATCATTGTTCACGAATCAACCCTGGTGAAAAGCAGACTACAAAAGAGGGTGTCGATACGGTTGTAGCTGCGATTCTTCGGCTTAGAAGCATCCCATCAGGTATAATCAAAACCATTATGGTTACCTTGGAAGAAACCATCATCATGCCGCTCGTGCTCACCGAGCAAGGGACGATTAGAATCAAAGGTTCGCGAGTTAGTCTGGACTCTATTGTTCATCATTTCAAACTCGGGGCAACAGCTGAGCAAATCGTCCAGAGCTTTCCCTCCCTCAGCCTCAGCGACGTCTATTCAAGTATTGCCTACTACCTTACACATCGCCAGGAAATTGAAGTGTATATGGAACAGCAAAAAGTAGCGGCCGATGATCTTCAGGACCAACTCGAGTCTAATCCTGACTACCAAGCTGAGATTGCCGAACTACGCTCTCGCATATTGGGCCGGTGGACTGCGGCTCAAGAGAATGGCGAGGCAACGCCGACAGCATAGACCGAACTGTCATGCTGCGGTTGCTCATTGATCAAGATCTCGATCACGTCATCCTTCGCGGTCTGTTACTTCGCGTTCCAAACTTGGATGTCATAACGGCCCATCAAGTCGGCCTCAGTATTGCGTCTGATCCTGAAGTCTTAGCGTGGGCTGCGGAGCAAGAGCGGATTCTCATTACCCACGATCGACGCACGATGCCTTATCACGCAACGAGTCGTATGGCCAGAACGATATTGACAGGATCATCTACGGACCATATCGCTTAGATACCTGGACGACAATTAGCCTCGTTCAAGATTCAATACCACAAACTCAGTACGGCACGAAGGTTCAGTCCGCCGAAGCTGTAGTCAACTCAATTCGCATTGACATTTCCTTTGTGCGGGCATATTCTGCGCCCGTTTCCACAGGCCGCTGATGAGGTCCTCGCTTGTAACCTCATACTCCACCCTCTCATCAAAGGAGGCACTCTATGCCTATCCAGAACGTTTACCTCAAAATCGAGACGATCCATGATTACTCGCCGGTTGAGCCAGACGACCATGTCACAGCGCCGATCGCTTACAAGCGCGACTGCATGCGGAATGCCGGGCACGAAGACGGAACCATCCCGCAGGGCGAGGTGAATGCGCGCAGGCTAACCGCCCTTGTCTATCGCGAATACCTCGACCCAAACTTTCTCATCCCTAAACCCGACAAGCTGGTGCTCGCCGATATCAACGAGCCCGCTTACGACCATCGTGTGCCCGGCACCGTCATCTACACACGCCCCGGTATGCACTTATGTATTCGCGTGAAGAACGACGACAATGCGCCACACAGTTTCCACGTTCACGGTTTGAAGTACGGTATTGACTCGGACGGCGCGTGGCCCTTCGGTGTTCAAAGACCCGACGGCCGCTCCGACGAGATTTGTCCCGGCCAGTCGTGGACCTACTTCATCGACGTGGAAGACCACATGATCGGTGCATGGCCGTTCTACGATCACTATCGCGACATGTTAAAGACCATCAACCGCGGCCTGTTCGGTGGCGTCGTCGTGCTACGAAGCGCCGAGTTTGACCGCTTGCCGCGTTTTCGACTATCTCCGCCCCTTCAGGAGGTGGTCCGCCGCGGCGGCGTCGATCCCAAACTGCTCGCCGGCCCCAAGGGGCGTTTCGGGCATGGGCCAGGCCTGGCTCCTCTCGCCCTCGTCCCACCCCTGGCGGAATTGGAAGAAGACGTCCGCGCGCCGTTCCTCCAACCAGTTATTAAACCGACCGACACTCTGCACGTACCGCTCTTCATTCACGTTATGCGTGGGAAGCTGCATGAGCATGAGCATGAGCATGACGACGATCATGACGAAGGGCAGGGTGATGGTCCAAGAGTGGACCGCGGGCAGTTGGTGGCGGTGCCTGATCTTCAAATAGCGGTGCGCAATCTCGCAGCAGCCGTCGGTCTCGCAGGGCTACGTGACCTTGTCGCAGTGCGCGGAGACGAGGAAGAAAGGGAAAGCTTGCCATCGCTCTGCTACAACGGCCGGTCGTTCGTGGGCAACACGCCGACCATCGTCGCCGTTGCGGGCCAGACGATTCGTTGGTACGTTTTCAACCTCGACGTCGGACGCGACTGGCATAACTTTCACCCACACGGCGCGCGCTGGCCATATGCGAACGAAAACATCGACGTGCGCAGCCTCGGTCCGACAGAGTCTTTCGTCGTCGAAACCAAAGCTCCTCCGGTGGTCCAGCTACCGCCGGAAATCGAGCAGTACCAGCACCCGGACAAACGGCCACGCGCCGCCAAGCCATTCAAGCTGCGCGGTGACTTCCTGTTTCACTGTCAAACCGTCGCGGACACGACGCTGGGTCTTGCCGGATTGGTGCGCTCGACGCAGACGGTTTGGCTGAAGCCGGAAGACGCGAACAAACTCCATTTGCCGCTCGATCCCGGCGACAATAGTTGTCCCGAAGTGGACTTCGAACGCTGTGCCAACGCCGCCAACGGCAAGGTAGAAGTAGTGCCAGGCCAACCCGAAGTTATCTTTATGCACGCGGTGCTGCTGCCTAACACAGCGCGCGTGTTGTTCTGGGGTGAAGGGCCGCGCGCGGACCAGACGCGCCTCTGGGATCAGGACACCGGCCTGTACTCACAGCCCGCCAACCAACCAGCAAACATCTCGCCCGACCAGAATCTTTGGTCCGGCGCACAAGGCTACTTTAACGACGAGGCCCGTACGATCCTCGCGTACGGTGGCTGGGGGGCCGGGCCAAATCCCGCGCGCCGCGCCTTTCGCTTCGACCCTCGTCCCGGTGTACCGGGTGGCTTGACCTTCTCTCATGCCGCCGACGTGAACTTCCCTCGGTTCTACTCTACTGCCATCTCTCTCAACGACGGTCGCATCATGACAATTTTCGGGACAGACAATAACGGGGGCGCCCTTGTTCCGAGCTTCGAGATCTATACACCCGACGGCGGCGACGGATCATGGTCGGCAGCTGAGCCGCTGCCGTTCAACTACTTGTTCTATCCCTGGACCTACGTGCTACCGAACGGCGAACTCTTCATTGCCGGCCCGCAGAAACCTGCCCGGACCTTTGACTTTACTGTTACGCCGGTCGTGGACGATCCTGCCAGACAATTCAACCAGATCTTCTCGCAACGTGGAGTCAATATGGACGGGACGTCGGTGTTGCTGCCATTACGACCTCCCAACTATGAGCCTCGTGTGTTCATTGCCGGCGGAAGCACCGCCGACACGCGACAGTCAGCTGAGTGGACGATCTCTCCGCGGCTGCACCAGCGTGGGAGGAACTCCCGAACATGAACGTCGGGCGTGACAAGCTGAACTCGGTGCTGTTGCCAGACGGCACAGTGGTAATCGTGGGCGGGGCCGGGATAGCGCTCGCCAATGGTGGCCCAGTCGAAACTTTCGACCCCGAAGACTCGGCTGCAGGCTTCCGCTCAGGTCCTGTGTTGCAGTCTGTGCGCGACTACCATTCCGCCGCCATACTTCTCGCGGACGGTAGCGTCCTGGTGGGAGGAGACCCGCGAGTGGCCGGCATCAGCACGCTTCACGAGCGCTACCTGCCGCCGTACTTCTTCACCGCACGACCGGCGATCACCGGAGCGCCGCCCTCCATTGGTTTCGGCGCGAACTTCACGATCAACACACCCGATGCAGCCAGCATTCAAGAGGTCGTGCTGATGCGACCTGGATCGGTGACCCATGGCTTCAACATGTCACAGCGTTACGTCGGCTGTGCTATCGTCTCGAAGGTGGGAGGAAACGTGGAGGCTACCGCGCCACCTGAACGGCAACGTGGCATCTCCTGGCTATTACCTGCTGTTTATAGTTAACGGTGACCGTGCGCCCTCAACGGGTGTCTGGATCAGGCTCGGCTGACGCGAATGCGTTGACATCAGAAACGAATCCTCATAGTGTTGACATTTCTTCTGGTGTTTGTGCGCCCGATGGTTGTATCGAGTATTTGAATTATGCGAGCTAAGAACTTAGCCTCGCCAAAAGACTGAACGCCACTCACAGTCAACTCTTGACGGTTCTCCCTGATTCCTCTTCCAGTCTAGAATGATTCTTCACCATGGCTCGCAACCAGCTTAGCCAAATATTTGTGCTCGCCAACGAATTCAAAGAGGGCGATCTGAACGTCGGCGGCACGCGCGATGACCACGTGCGCCGAGAAGCACGCGGCGCGCTGGCCGCTCTGTCGCTCGGAGATATTGCCAGAGCGGACTTCGTTGAAGATCAGGTCACCGAGGCGCTTCATCGGTCTTTGGATCCGCAACTGGCCGGCAAAGTGGCCCATCTTACTGTCGCTGAGCTCAAGCGAATTCTCCTTTCGCCCCAAGGCGCGAGTTGGATCGAACGTCATCGAAATGGCGTCTCCAGCGAAGCTGCTGCCGCAGTGGTGAAAATCATGACTAATGAAGAGCTTGGGACGCTTTCTTGCAAGCTCTTCAATCCGCTGCCGGGAAAGGGTATCGCTATCGGATCACAGGGACATTTCGGATCGCGAATTCAGCCTAATTCCCCCGGCGACGATGAAACCGAGATATTGCTTTCAATCCTCGAAGGGGTCGCCTACGGTTGCGGCGATGTGATTCTCGGTCTCAATCCTGCCAGCGACGATGTCGACACAATCATTAGGCTCGAGCAGTTGCTGCAGAGTGTAGTCGAGCGACTTAAGTTACCTACTCGATTCTGCGTGCTGTCGGACATCGTTAAGCAGACCACCGCGCGCTCCCAAACAAAAGTGGATGTCGGCTTTCAAAGTCTTGCCGGAACCTCGAAGGCAATATTGGGGATGGTGGGACTCGATGTTGATGGGTTGCTCGCCCTTGCGCCTGGATTTGACGGGCTCTACTTCGAGACGGGTCAGGGTTCCGCAGTCACCAATCAGGCCGCCGAGGGTGTTGATATGGTCACGCTCGAAGCGCGAGCCTACGGGGTTGCGAGACTCATTCGTCAACGGACAGGGAGTTGGATGATTGTGAACGATGTAGCCGGATTCATCGGACCCGAAGTCTTCCGCACCGGCGAGCAATTGCTACGGGCGTGCCTTGAAGACACCGTGATGGCCAAGCTTCACGGAATAACAATGGGACTCGATGTCTGCGCCACTTTTCATATGGGCATTGGACCTGCCGAATTGCGGACCCTGACGGAACACATCGTAGTCCAGGCTGCCCCGGCCTATTTGATGGCGGTCGCGGGAAACGCGGATCCGATGCTCGGCTACATGACAACTTCGTTTCGCGAGCATCCGAGGTTGCGCCGCCAAACTGGGCGCCAAATCGCCTCCGCAATGCAGAAGAGATTAATCGAGCTGTCCGCGATGACGGAATCCGGCGCGGTATCCGGCAGGAGTGCGGATGCACTGTATGCGGCCTATCACAAGGCTGGCGGCGACACTCGTTCGCTCGATACGCTCCGCGACGAAGGAGCAAAAAAGATTGGAGCGCTTGCCGAACGAGGGTTCGATCTTGGTTACGGCTGCGACGAAAACTACGGTGACCCACCCGAAGCGAACGCTCGAATTACGGGAATCTACTCAAATGCAAGGCGCGCGCTCTACTCAACAATGGATGAGGCAGTGATCTCTGACTCGTCGCCGTGTTATTTTCGAGTGCACACAAGATCTTCGGACCGAGATGACTACCTGGCGCACCCGGCAACGGGCGAGCTGATCGATGACGAAGATACGGTTCGTATCCAGGCACTCTATCCCGCGCGTCGGCCGCAAGTGCAGGTTGTCGTTTCGGATGGGCTCAATGCCAACGCGATCAATGAGAATCTGCGTTCGGTGTTACCGGGCGTACGGCGCGAACTTCTGGCGGCAGGGCATCATATTAGCGAGATAGACATAGTTATTGAGAATGGGAGAGTGCGGGCGGGTTATCACGTCGGGTCGCTGCTGGAAGCTGAAATGATCATTCATTTGATCGGCGAGCGGCCTGGGACTGGGATCAATACGCTTTCGGCATACTTAACCTATGGTCTGGACGAGAAGGGTCAATCGCGCTGGGGATCGCGATCGGCGCCAGGATTTGACCATTCGTTGACTACGGCCGTTTGTGGGATTCATCGCCGCGGTAAAACTCCTGAAAGAGCGGTAGAAGAAATAGCGAGATTGGTGGATCGAATGTTCGCGGAACGGTGTTCGGGCGTCGCTCTTCGACGTGCTTGCGAATGATAACGTACTGTCGACGAATGGTCGCAGGAGCAGATTAGCGTTTGTTATTCCTCAGTTTCCCGCCGCGAATTGGTCGGGTGGCCCGATGATAACTAAGAAATGCCCGATGCAAACTCTCCAAACTGGCCATTTCTAACATCACAAAATGGAAACGTCAGAGAAACTGATGGGCTGGAAATCGCGAACTGATGTGATCTGCTCATGCCCATTTGAAGTGTTTTACTGACACTATAGTCTCGTAACCGAACTGTCTCAGGAGTGCCAAATGCGCATTCTTTGCGTATTGCATAGTTCCTTGATCAAACGGTGATTCTCCTGAATATGTAAGGTTTTTTCCGTCAAGTCCGAAAGCGTATTCACCGTCCGCAAGCACCTCGTAATACTTGCAATCCCGCGCCGAATCTCACCCAATGTCAAAACACTCAAGTACAGCAGCGACTCGTCAGTTCCTTCAATCCAGGCTGTCACGTTTGCTTCCGGCCGTGGTTTGACTAGTTCGGAGATTACATTTGTATCAAGGAGAAAGCCGCTCACAGTTTGATTTCCCGACCTGAATCAAGATCGCGGCTAAGATCGAGCGTAACGCGCGCGAGCGGTGACTCGGCGAAGAATCTCACCAAGCTTTTTGGCTGGCGAACTCTTTTGGTTAATTGAGCAAACTGCTCGGCCGGCAACACGACAACCTGTTCCTTGCCTTGACGCGTTACCACCTGGGGACCTTCGGTGCGAGCGCGACGAAACAACTCGCTAAATCGCGCTTTGGCAGTTTGCAACTGCCACGGTTGACCCGGCCTTTTCGTTGGTGAATGCTCTTTTTTGACCGCGCCATACTTCATGACCTCGCTGACCAGTCTGACTAGATTCACTATACGAACGCAAGCCCAACCGGGTCAAGCTGGACCTAGCTCATCCTGCGAGATGATCTTGCTGAACTTCTTTTGTAAACTGCACAGGTGCTATTAATCATTCCAGCTATTGTATAGAGCCTTAATTACGGACGGAGAACACAGCAACGTGCCTTTTGAAACTGAATCCACTGAGACTGCATCAGAATCGCGCCAAAATACTGGTGGGCCCTCAAATTTTATAAGAGACATCATTATCGAGGACATCAACAGCGGCAAATATGAGGGCCGTGTACAGACTCGATTTCCTCCGGAACCAAACGGCTACTTGCATATCGGTCACGCCAAAGCCATCTGCCTCGATTTCGGATTGGCGGCGGAGTTTGGCGGGAAGTGCAATTTGCGTTTCGACGATACGAATCCGTCAAAAGAAGAAACAGAGTACGTTAACGCCATCATGGAGGACGTGCAGTGGCTGGGCTTCCAATGGGATGGTCTTTACTACGCTTCGGATTATTTTCAACAACTGTACGACTGGGCCATTCAGTTAATTACGGCAGGAAAAGCTTACGTATGTGATCTCAGCGCTGATGAAATTCGCGAGTATCGCGGCACGTTAACCGAGCCGGGAAGGGAAAGTCCGTACCGCAACCGCTCTGTTGAAGAGAATCTCGATCTGTTTGAACGGATGAAGAAGGGAGAGTTCCCGGATGGTTTGCGAACACTGCGTGCGAAGATCGACATGAGTTCTCCCAACCTTAATTTTCGTGACCCGGTGATGTATCGAATTCTACACATGGACCACCATCGTACGGGAAATGAGTGGTGCATTTACCCGATGTACGATTACGCGCACGGGCAATCGGATTCTATCGAGCGCGTAACGCACTCCATGTGTACTCTTGAGTTCGACAATAATCGTCCTTTATACAATTGGTTTATCGAACAGCTCGGCATATTTCCTTCGCGGCAGTACGAGTTTGACCGGCTCGCACTGACTCACACGCTGCTTAGCAAACGCAAGCTACTGAAGTTGGTTGAAGAAGGACATGTCGAGGGTTGGGATGATCCGCGTATGCCAACGCTCTCGGGCATGCGCCGGCGCGGTTACACCTCCACAGCCATCCGCAACTTCTGCGGGAGTGTTGGCGTCTCGAAGACAAACGGAATTACTCAATTACAGCAACTCGAATACTTTCTGCGTCAAAATTTGAATCAAATTGTTCCCCGCGTGATGTGTGTGCAGAAACCTTTACGCGTGGTTATCGATAACTACGCGGACGACCTTGTGGAAGAAATGGACGCTATCAACAATCCCGAAGACAGCTCCGCGGGATCCAGAAAGATTCCTTTTTCGAAAACGCTTTATATTGAGGACGATGATTTTCGTGAAGATCCGCCGAAGCAGTTTTACCGGCTTGCTCCTGGTCGCGAGGTGCGCCTCCGTTACGCTTACTTAATCACCTGCAAAGAAGTCATTAAAGACAGTAGCGGCAAGATTATCGAACTCCGTTGCACTTACGATCCGGCGACACGCGGTGGTAACACGCCTGATGGTCGAAAGGTGAAGTCCACTATTCACTGGGTCTCAGCGGCTCACGCTTTACCAGCAGAGATTCGTCTCTACGACAATCTCTTCGTTAAAGAGGATCCGAACGAGGTTGAAGAAGGACACGACTTTACCCAGAACCTGAATCCTGATTCATTGCAGGTACTGCGCGACTGCAAAATCGAACCGAGCGTTCGAGACGCAGAGCCTGGGACCAAGTATCAGTTCGAGCGCCTTGGTTACTATTGCGTCGACCGCGACTCGGGTGAGAAGTTGGTCTTCAATCGGACCATCGGCCTCCGCGACACCTGGGCAAAGATCGAAAAACGCACAACGACCGGTGCGTGATGACCCTACTGCCGACCTCAATACCTCGCGCAGAGGACATACAGCAGCTTTATCAGGAGCCGCTTGGCTTTCTTGCCACTGTACGGTCCACGCTGGGAGACATGGTCGTGCTGCGCGACGGTGGTCCCATTTTTTCTCGCGCTGAAGATTGTGTAGGGGCGTTGGCCGTGTTTGGGGCGGGCAATCACCGCACAGTGTTTAGCGACATTGAGGCATTCGGGTTACCAGTATCCGCCGCAGAGCACCTTGCTTTGCCGTCGACCCTCATAAACCTCAACCGTGGCCTGCATAGCATGCGTGGCGAACAGCACGCGAACCAGCAACGGCTGCTGCTCTCAGTGTTAAGCGAGCGCAGTATTGAAGCCCAACATCATTCCGTCGTTGCGGCCCTCCGAGGGTTGCCGATTGAAGCGGGACAAACAATCCCGCTGCTCGCATCGATGAGACAGTTGGCGTTGCACCTCTCGACTCAACTGCTGTTCGGTAGTGCTTATGATGAGCGGGCTACACTGGCCTCACTGCTCCATTCATATTTTCAACTACGACGCGAGGAAACCTCCCGATTGAGTTCAGAAAGAGAGTCAGCACGTGCGGATTTGATTTCCCTCGGCCGTGCGGCTGACGGCGCATTGCGTCGTTACCTCGAGTGGGCTCGCACTCCAGCCGCAAGTTCATCTGATGGACTGCTCACGACGCTGTGCAGAGCGACAGGCAACAGCATGACGGATGACGAGTTGGTGGCCCATTGCAACGTGATCTTTATGTCGTGCAATGAGCCTATTGCTGTTTCGCTAACGTGGATTCTGCTGGTGCTCTCACAACTGCCACAACTGAGACGCGATTTGCGTGACGAACTCAACCAGCAGGCCATTGATGATTTGGTGCCGGCGCAATTTCCTCACCTTTATTTGCTTCACGCTGTTATCAATGAAACGCTACGCCTACTGACACCAAACGCATTGATGTCGCGAGTCACGACGCAACCTGTCTCTTTGAATGGTATCCAGTTGCCGGCCCGCGCTGAGCTTGTGCTGTGCCCATTTTTAGCGCACCGCGAGGCCAAGCGGTTCCCACAACCAGATCAGTTTCGGCCAGAGCGTTGGCAGGATCTCAAACCATCGCCTTTTGAATATTTTCCGTTCGGCGCCGGAGGCCACGGCTGCGTGGGGCAGCGTCTCGCAATGTACATTCTCAAGGCTACCCTGATATCACTGATTCGCAGATTCGACTTATTGCTTGCAGGCGATCAGGAAGTCGATTGGCGCATCCATATCATGCTAATGCCGAGCGCCGAGATAGAGATCAAGGTTCATGAATGTGATAAGTCGACCTCCGAACCGGGGAAACTCCTGGGTCCAGTTGCGGAATTGGTGAGGTTTGGAGAGTTGGACCACGCTGTTAGTTGAACTAACTCTTGACATCTTTTAGTTGCTGTTGTCCAATGCGCGCATCGCCTTTTCAGATCGTCACGATTAAGAGATGAATCTCACTGCTTCGTTAACAAGAGGAGGACATAATGCCAACGAAGAAAGCCTCATCAAAGAAGACTGCAAAGAAAACGAAGAAAGCCGCAACCGCAACAGCAGCCAGTAAGGTCAAACTTGATTTCGCACTCGATCCAGCCAGAGTCGAAGCCATCAAAAAGTGTCTTGCTAAAGGCAAATTGACTGTAACCGTTAGCAGGGTGAATCTCACCGCAGGAAAGATTAGAGATCCCTGGCTGTACGACTAAGCCTTCGGACAAGTATCGTCGAAGACTAATTAACATCGCTTCAACTCGCCGTCACGTTCGTGGGCGAATTGTGGTGTTTGCGTCTTTGTCTGAATTTGGGAGTCGCCGTGAAGTATCTGAACACTGCTAACCAGCCCGTGGCTATTGGGTTGGCTCATGGGCCGGGTGTCACGGAATACATCGCTACGTATCCTGGATTGATTGATTACGTGGAGATTCCGTTCGAGCAACTGCGTCACGCTCCTCAGGTCGGATCAATTCAGGAACAGATACCGGTGGTGCTGCACTGCGCGAGTATGTCAGTGGCCGGCTTTGTGCCGCCCGCTGACACAACCCTGGACGCGATTGCAATCGAAGCTAAGCGAACGCGAACTCCATGGATTGGCGAACATCTCGCCTTCGTAACCGCAGACCCACTTGCTTCGGACACTGAAAGCGATTCCGACAAACCGCCGACAGCGCTTACCTACACCGTGTGTCCGCAATTGAGCGAGGAAACAGTGGAGCGAGTGGCTGAGAATTTGGCGGCACTGGAAACCCGGTTTGACGAGCCCATAATTCTGGAGAATTCGCCGCAGTACTTCGCTGTTCCGGGCAGTACGATGTCAATGGTCGATTTTATCGGTGCAGTGCTCAAACGCAGCAACGCCGGGCTACTCCTCGATCTCACCCACTTTTTAATCACAACGCTGAACACTGGTAAAGATGCTCTAACGGAGATAGCAAAGCTTCCGCTCGAGCGAGTGGTGGAGATTCACATCTCAGGATTGAATGTGCAATCAGGAATCGCCTGGGACGATCATGCCACTCCCGCACCAGCACCTGTGTTTGAGATGCTGGATCATGTCCTCGAACGAGTACGTCCAAAAGCGATAACGTTTGAATACAACTGGACGCCGCATTTTCCTGAGTCTGTTTTATTAAATCAACTTCAGAGCACACGCCAACGACTGGGGCTTTGATGAAGGCGAACAAGGTTCATGCTGTAATTGCTGCCGGTCTGCAAAGCCCTGCGCTAATTACTTTGTGGCGCGAGGATCCTAACCAACTGCGCGAGTGTGGCATTGAACCCGAGTCCTTTGATTTCGACGCACTACAGAAGTTCGCCGGTCTCACCGCCAAGGTTCGTCATAACGGCCTGAGACTCGACCTGCCGCTAACATTTCGATTGTTGAATGTCGCCGGTCTGGAAATCGAATTGTTTTCCGCGTATGCGACCTTCCGTGCGGCAAGTGGCAATGGCTATGCGGATACCACCGCTGGGCGCGCCCAGGACCTGCTGCATTTCATGGAGCACTGGCTCGATTTTGATCGACGTGAACATGTGTTGCTATGGGACATGATGCGACACGAACTAGCACTGACGAATCTTGCGAGCCTGAAACCCACTTCATTCCGGTCGAGGCCATCCTCGCCTGCGAAGATTCCTCGACCTGCTGATCTGCCGCGCGTCCGGGGCTCGATCACTCTGATCGAAATGCGTTCTGATCCACGAGTTGTCGCCACCGTTTTGCAGGAAAAAGCACCACGCCTGAATGAGGTTGAATTTGGAACATTCAACTTCTGCTACTGGCGAGGTGAGGACGCCGCGGCGATTAATGTTCTGCAACTGGATGAGTTGGGATTCTGCCTGCTTACTTTAATTGACGGTGCTACAGCAACGGCAACTTTGAGCCGGAAGATCACCGGCGAAAAAAAGACTTCCAAGGTGATTGTGACAGCGTTAGGTGAACTTGCCGAGCTTGGCATCATTGACTTCTGCGTTACAAAAGCGAAAGCTGCGAGACGAGCCAGATGAAAGTGTTATTGGTCGACAACCTGGTCATGCCTGATGACGGCTCGCTCGATATGCTGGACGTTCATCCGCATCTCGGCCTGCTTGCCCTCGCAGCGGTAGCCGAAGCAGACGGACATACTGTCAGAATCTACGATCCAAAGCGGCTCATCAAGTTTGGAAGGTTAGCTTATGACGAGACGCTTTATGAGCGCGCCGCCCGCGAATTGCTCGCCGAAGGACCGGATGTAATTGGCTTCACCGCACTAGGTTGCAGTTTCTTATTTGCGCTCAATGTGGCGGCATTGATTAAGCGACGCGAGCCTGATCTTCCGATTCTACTTGGTGGTCCACACGCCACGATGTTGCACCGCCAGATACTCGAGCGCTTCAACCAGTTCGATCTCATCGTACGCTATGAGGCCGATGAGACTTTTCCGGCCGTGCTCGCCAATCTCGAGAGTATGACGCTGGATGCAATTCCGGGTCTCAGTTGGCGCAAGTCGGGATCGCTTCAGTTCAACGACGGCAAGCCCATAATTAAAGATCTGGACAGCCTTCCGGTTGGTAACCACGACCATTATCCAATCTCCGAACTCGGCCTTGATCTCCTGCGCATCGAGGCAGGTCGGGGTTGTCCATTCATGTGCACCTTCTGTTCGACGGCCACCTTCTTTCAACGCAGCTTTCGTTTGAAATCGGCCGAGCGACTCGTGTCTGAGCTGGATCGTTTGCACATGCGTTATGGCTTCTACGATTTCAAACTCGATCACGACCTCTTTACCGTTAGTCGTCGCAAAATACTCGAGTTCTGTGAAGTTGTGAATGGCCGCGGCTACCGCTGGAGAGCGTCGGCGAGGGTTGATTGTGTGGACGATGAACTGTTGGAAAAGATGGCGGAAGCCGGCTGTGTCGGACTGTACTTCGGTATCGAGACGGGTTCCGAACGAATGCAGCAGATCGCGAAGAAGCGTTTGGATCTGCAACTGGTCGAACCAACGCTGGCAGTCTGCGAACGTCTCGGCATAGCAACGACAGCGTCTTTTATAACCGGTTATCCGGAAGAGCTGGAGCCGGATCAAGCCGATACGCTTGACCTGATCGGCTACTCCTTTAGGAGTTCATGCTTGACGCAACTTCATATGCTGGCGCCCGAGCCGGGCACGCCGATGTTCGATCAGCTCGGCGACAAGCTCTCATACGACGGATATGCGGGTCCTTATAATGCTTTCCTGGTCGGTGCTGATGACGAACGGCTCGTGATTCAGCACAGGGACATCTTTTCGACCTATCATTACTATGAGGCAGCCATGCCGCGCGAGGACCACATCTTTGCCGTAGAAGCGGTCGATGTGTTGCGACGTACCGGCCCAGTGGTTTTGAAATACCTGTTGCGTGCTTACGAGGGCCGGCTAAGCAAATTGATCTTTGCGTTACGCCGTTGGGCTCGCAGCAACAATCACTCAATCCGACCAAACGCCGGTTTGGTCGAATCCTACTTCAGAGAGACCTTCGGAGACCGAGATCACTTGACGTCGCTGATCCGTTACACGCTCTGCGTAAATGGCCGGCAGAATTATTTGCGAGTTTCAGACGAATCGTGCTCGTCCAGTTTTGATCCTAACCAGCCGTATAAGCTTGGCTCCGATTTTCACGTCTTGCCGCAAATACATGATTTCGATTTTCTCTTGAGCCGCATTCAAACCATGACTGACGACACGCGGCTGCTTGACGCATCTGAAACCGGCGAGCTGGGGATGTGCTTTGTCAGCTTTGCAAATGATGTCGCGACGACGTGTCGAACCGACTCCGGCATCGAAGAAGTGCTCAATCTTTTCGTCCCTGCACGTAGCTGTAGTCAGGTTGCCGACTTGATTCACGATCTCGGCTGGGATGATCACATCGACGCTTCTTATTTCGCGCCCTTCGTGGAAGCCGGCATCCTCGTGGTTGCAGAGCGAATCTCGATAGCAAGCGCTTAGTTCTTCTGGTTTAGATTTTGTTTCACGCAAGGACGCAAAGACAGCAAAGAGAAACGTCTGATTTTCTTTGCGTTTTTCGTGGCGTCTTTGCGCCTTTGCGTGAGACATACTTCCGTTCTTATGTCCCGCTGGTCCATTTTTGATCTCGTAGAAGCCTACCAATTGGCCAACGCTGTGGCGGCATTGCATGACCTTGATCTATTTGAATGTATGCAGCGTCCAGCTACAGCAAAGGAACTTGCTGCTCGCTGTGGGATGGATGCAAATTTATTGCGTGGTGTACTGGAATACGTTGCGGCCCGCACGGATCTGATTCGTAAAACCAAAGGAAAATTTCTGGCTACTCGCAACTATGCCGAGAAGTCGCGCTTTCTGCTCGATCTTTATGTCGGTGCCTATGGCCGGAATGCAGTAAGGCTAAGTGAACTGCTGCACAAACCTGCACTGGCTCAGGAGTCCATTGACAGGGTTCGTCATGCACGCGCTTTCGCTGCTGTCGATGGACCACCGATCGGTTTGCTTCCAGGTTTAATAATCGAACTTGGCCTTAATCGGTTGTTAGATCTCGGCTGCGGGCCGGCGGGTCTTCTGCTCGAAGTGGCAGCCAGAGATCGGGAGTTTGTGGGCTGGGGTTTGGAGAAAAACCATGCGATGTGCAAAGTCGCGCGTGCCAGGATTCGTCGAGCTGGCGTTGGCCGGCGGATTAAGTTGCTGCAAGGTGATTGCACTGAACTGTCTTCAACCTTGCCCGAAGACGTCCAAAAGCAGGTAGGTGCCGTAACTGCTTGCAACGTCGCCAACGAAATGTTTGCGCTCGGCGATTCTCAAATGATCAAGTGGTTACAGGATTTGCGCGAAATTTTCCCTGGGCGGGTACTTTTACTGGTCGATTACTATGGGCAACTTGGTCAGAAGCAGGTGTTCAATGGCAATGCAGTTTTACGTGCGACTCTACTTCATGATTATGTCCAATTGATCTCAGGCCAGGGAATACCGCCAGTTAACCTGAAGCAGTGGCGCTCAATCTATAAGAAGGCCGCATGCCGATTGGTTCATGTGATCGAAGACAAACCTACCACGCGTTTTATTCATATCCTGAATCTGTAAAAAATCCCGTATACTCGTGGCGGCCTCGCGCTACTTTGTCCGGCCTTTCGGACCTCGTTTTCGGAATCCCGTCGTTTCCGAAGAACATCGTTAATCTGAAAACGCTGATGAGTGGATACATCTTCATCTCCCACGCCTCCGCTGACGACGACTTTGTCAAAACACTGCGTATTGCGCTTGAAGAAAGCGGACTTCCTGTCTGGGTTGATTCGCGCAATCTCCGTGGCGGCGACAAACTCGCTCCAGAGATCGAGATTGCGATCGCTCAAGCGCGGCAGGTGATTGTCGTGCTTAGTCCAAACACGATCAATTCGCCCTGGGTGCGACGCGAGATTCAGCACGCGCTTCGAGTTGAGAAGCAGAGAAAAGACGATGGCTATCGTGTCATTCCTCTCCTTTTGCCAGGCGTTCAGCCGTCAGCTTTGCCGCTTTGGTTTGATGAAGAGCCGGTGGGAGTGCCTGTCGAGCTGAAAACGGACGGTATCAACGAAGCTATGCCGCAGATTCTTGCGGCGCTCAGAGAGCGTTTGCCGGGTGACCGTCAGCCCGTGCCGAAAGCAGTTTCACAACCGCTCGAAGAATTGGTGCTCGAGCTGATTGATCCGCGCATTGAGACGATTGACGGCAAGCACCGCGCAGTGGCAACGGCGACGGTCATTTACGAGCCAGCCGGTCCCGGTTCTCGTCAAGTTAAGGGCAAGCGATTCACTTTCACCGCGCCGTTAGGACCAATAGAGACGGACGAGTTGAGTTGGTATCTGGAGAAGTATTACCTCTGGCCGGTGGGATTATTTAAGGACCGCGCGGCTCGTATCGAAGCGAAGCTTCCAGAGTGGGGAAAGGATTTGTACAAGGCAGCATTGGCGTCCGACTCCGCCAGGAACAGCTTAGCCGCCTGGCAAAACGTTGCCGATGGCGCAACGCGTTGTTTCTCAATCGTCATCGATAGTGTATTGCCCGAAGGGAGCAGCGAAGATCAGCAAGCTACAGCTAACGAAGCCGCCAGCGAATTGCTCTCTCTGCCCTGGGAACTACTGCACGACGATGGCGGATACTTGTTTCAGGGAAAACGCGCAGCGCGCGTGCGACGCCGCTTGCCGAATCGCCGTTCGCACGAGGCCGCGCTAACCGGATTACCGATTCGCGTACTGCTGGTCAGTCCGCGTCCGGAGGATGAGCGCGCTGCCTACATCGATCATCGCCTCAGTGCGCGGCCACTGATGGACGCTATTGATAGTCTCGGCGATCTCGTGAAGTTGATAGTCTTAGCACCGCCGACCTTCCCCGCGTTAGAAGAAGCTTTGAGACAGGCTTCTGAAAAGGGCGAGCCTTTCGACGCGGTCCATTTCGACGGACACGGTGTTTTCAACCGCGAACATGGTCTAGGCGCGCTCTGTTTTGAGGATCCGAAAGACGCTAATAAGTTGGAGCAACGGGCGAGCGAATTGATCGACGCCGACAAACTGGCGTCGGTGATACGTGACTACCGCATTCCCCTCGTGTTTCTCGAAGCCTGCCAGACAGCTACTCAGGAAAAAGATCCGACAGCTTCAGTTGCCGCGCGATTACTGGACGAAGGCGTAGCCTCAGTCGTAGCGATGAGTCACAGCGTGCTGGTGGAGACCGCGCATCGGTTTGTGCGCGCCTTCTACGCCGAACTGGCCCAGGGACGCTCCGTAGGCATGGCAATGCTGGCCGGGCAGCGCGCACTGTATGGCGATGTCCAGCGAGGCAAAGTAATGGGTGCAGGCGAGTTGGAACTGCAAGACTGGTTTGTGCCTGTTCTTTACCAGGAAGAACGTGACGTGCCTTTGATAACAGAGTTGCGTTCCGAAGAGGTAAGAGAGCTAGAGGCGCGGCAGCGACAGTTGCGGCTTGGCGCATTGCCTAAGGAGCCGAAGCACAAGTTTCAGGGACGCAGCCGCGAATTGCTCAAGCTCGAGCGTTTGCTGATCGGTGATCAGTACGCAGTGGTGCGTGGTCAGGGTGGAGCGGGCAAGACGACACTGGCGGTTGAGCTGGCACGCTGGCTGGTGCGCGCGCGACGGTTTCGACGAGCGGCGTTCGTCAGTCTTGAAGAGTACAGCGATGGGCGCGGCGTGCTCGACAGTCTCGGCCAACAATTGCTGCCGGAAAATTATTCAGTGGCCCAGTTCAAGGATTTCAAAGAGGCATTACAACCGGTAGAGCGCGCGTTGCGCGATTCTCCGACGATCATCGTGCTGGATAATTTTGAGAGTCTCCTACCGTCTGCGGACGCGACTGATTCTTCTGCCGTCGCCGAGAGTCGTGAAGAGGTTCTAGGGCTCGCGCAAGATTTACTGAACGCCAATCCAGCGACACGTATTGTTTTTACAAGCCGCGAACGGCTGCCTACCCCATTTAATCACAGCCGGAGAGACGTTCGATTGGGTGCTTTGGATCGCACTGACGCGATTGCGCTGGTCAGCGAAGTGATGAAGCTCCAGGGACTTGAGCCGAAAGCGGACGATCCGGGTGGCACACCGAAGGAGATTGAAGAATTAGTTGACGCGGTTAACTGCCACGCCCGTGCTCTTGAGTTGCTAGCGCGCGAACTTGCGAAACAGGGCGTGCGAGCAACAACCGAGAATCTCCACAGCTTGATGGCTGAGTTGGAGCGACATCATCCCGATGACCGTCGGAATTCGCTTTACGCAAGCATCGAGCTGTCTTTGCGTCGGCTGTCGCCTGAGATGCGCGAACAAGCGAAAGCCCTGGCAGTCTTTCATCGTGGCGCCCACCTAGAGGTGCTCAAACGCGTCTTAGGAATAGCCAAAGATGACACCGAGACTGTGCGACGCTTGGCAGCAGGCTTGATTGACGTTGGGCTTGCGGAAGATATGGGCTACGGCCATCTAAAACTGGACCCAGCGTTACCCTCATACATGCTTGGCGAGATGAGCGAAGCCGACATTGAGACGCTCAGAAACCGTTGGGCTGTAGCAATGCAGCTGCTGGCCAGTGCGATTTATGATGAGAAGGACAAAAATGCAAAGCTTGTCGCTACTCTGATGCAATTTGAGTTACCGAATGTGATGGCAATGCTTTTGTGGTTACAAGACCGAGCTACGGCGGAAGTTCTCATTGACTGGGCCGACAGAGTCGAAAAACTGATTTCTACTTCAGGTAGTGAATCAGCACTAGCACAAGTCGTTAATGTGCGAGACGAAGCCGTGTTGAAACTTGGTGCTTGGAGTCACGCGCGCTTCCTGACCGAGCGTGCAGCCTTTGACAGGTTGGTGGAACAGGGAGATCTGTCAGCTGCCCATGTTGCTGCCCAGCAACTGCTGCGACGTTGCATGGAAGCAGGAGTGAAATCATATCCTGAAGCTGATTACGATATTGCTCTGGCTCATTTCAATCTTGGTAGAGCGTTGCAACTCATTGGATCTGCCGAGGGCGCGTTGCAACCGCTGAGCGAAGCGATGCGCTGTTTCAAAGGCTACGCAAATACCGGAAACCCCGGTGCTGAACGAATGGTAGAGGTAGTGATGGATGAGAGGGCTATTTGTCTAAGTAAGCTGGGGCAACTTGACGAAGCAACAGCTATCTTTGAAGAAAGGATAGCGCTGGCAGACAAAAAAGGCGACCGAAGAGGCATGGCGATAACAAAGTTGAATTTGGGCAATATTCGTCTGGTACAGTGCCGTTATGCTGATGCGCTGACGGCTTATGAAGAGGTACGAGCGACTTTTGAGGATCTGCGTGTGCCTGATTCTGTAGCCGACGCTTGGCATCTTATCGGAGTGGTACACCGCGAACGACAGGAGTTTGACCAGGCGGAAAAGGCATATCGAAAGTCATTGGCAATTAGAGTTAGGTCGAAACGTCTCGACAAGGAGTCGGCCACTTTGATCGAACTTGGGAATCTCTATAGGAACCTTAAGCGTTTGGGAGACGCTGTAGATTTTTACCGCCAAGCTGCTGAGATTCTATCCAAGTTGCACCACGTAAGTGAGGAAGGACTTGTGCGCAGTAACTTGGCACTCACTCTCGTTGAGTTGCAACGTTATCATGAGGCACGGCCTGAATTGCTGCGCGCAGTTGAATGCAATGAATTTTTCGGCCACGCCGCCAAACCTTGGAAGACGTGGGCCATTCTCTGTGAGCTAGAAAAAGCCACCGGCAGCCATTTGGCTGCGGATGCCGCTCGCCAAAAGGCAATTGAGAGTTATCTGGCCTATCGCCACGCTGGTGGAGTGAGTCAGCATCCCCTAATTGACCTTTTTGACGTGGTAAACCACGCCTTCCAGGAGAATCAAGCCGACGAAGCACTGCAACAATTGGCGCAAATCTCAGCCAAAGATATTCCTCAGTGGGGCAAAACTCTTATTGCCAAACTCCAGGCGATTCTTATGGGAAACCGTAGTTCCAACCTTGTCGATGATCCGAGTTTGGATTACGCAACCGTCGTTGAGTTACAACTGCTCCTCGAACAGAACCCATTGCCCAACGCATGAAGCCCCGTCTACAAACCGCGTGCGCTGTGAACCACTGAACTGTGTTATAGTCCTCGCACCCCTCAAACAAAACGAAGCGGGCCGACTTGTGCTACCAACACAAAGCCGACCCTCAACCCTCAACCTTTGCAAAAGAAAGGATGAAGATCGTGTCTAATCATAGCAGTGCAACACCTCACACAATCAAGTCAACTCAAACAACAATCAACGATGCGCTCAAACGACGCGCGCAGTCTCTCATTAACGACAAGTCAATCGATGCACAAACCCGAGCTGTTATCCGTTATGGTCTGGAAATAAACGATCCGTGGCTTCCGGAACTTGTACGCCGCGCCAATGCCGGCGAAACTATCCTCGACAACCTGAACCCCCACGACACAACGGAAGACGATCCAAGCGAAGAGAAGCTCGAAGCGCTGGCAGAGATGATCTGCCGGGCCGGCGATGAACCGGCAACCAAATCGGCGGCATTGCTCGTCCTGATGGCGACGCTTGAAAACGCCACACACCCAAAAGCCCTCGCGAATCTGACGAAACACTTTGCCTTCACGCGCTGTGGTGAGTTGAATAGCTACGGCATGGTCGATGCGCAGATTGCAGCGCTCGAGGGCGAACTGTTAGCAGGATAACGCTCACGCAAAGGCGCAAAGACAGCAAAGTTTCTGACTTTCCGGCTTTGCGCCTTTGCGTGAAACTTTCTTGTAACCGTAAACAAAAAAACTATTGGACTCAGTAGACGCTCGCGGTTAGATTAGTAAAACTCCCACACATGTTCTGGTTACTCGTTGGACCAATTCCGGCGAAAACGTGTAAGATTGGTCCAACTTTACTCTTCTTTCAACCTCACGTGTATCTCTAGCGGAAGAGTCTCACCTCCTTTACCTCTTCGGGAAACTTCTCACGCAAGTATCAAAATGGGTGCAGCTTTAAATCGCGCCATCATCGTGCAAGGGACGGCAATAGCTTCACTTCGTGACTACCGGTCGAACTGTGATCGTATGCCACGAGCGACTAAAAACTAAAACTAAGGAGCTTTGGATGTCTTTACGTTACCCTCTCTCTACCAAAAAACTGATACCTCTCGTATTGGTGGTAGCGATCGCAGTCTTGTTGGCCGCTTCGCTTTCGCAGACAGTGGAAAGCGCCGGCGACAGGATGCAAGCACCCACGCAAACGAAAGGCAAGGGCACTACGGTCTAACACCGAAAGACATCGCTACTTTTGAAAATCGGTGGCGAAAGGCTGAGCGGTAGTGGAATGCGCATGGTGCGCGTCGAACAGGTAGTCAACGGACTACCAGTTTTTCAGAGTGACACGCGCTTTATTCTCGATGCTCAGGGACGAGTTTTCCGTTCGACCGGTTTGATGATTCCGAATGCCTCAGCTGCGCAGCTCGACTTCAATGGACTGATTACGGCGCAAGCAGCATTAGGTGTTGCGATGTATTCCATTGAAATTCAAACCGAAACCGACAAAGCAACTCTTGCAACTGCGAACATCGATGGAACGGAAGTGGAGGTAGTTGCCAACAATCCAAACATCGCCGGAAACGTCACCAGCAAGTTGGTCTACTTCCCGCTAGCTCCGGGTATCCTCGTTCCAGCCTGGTCGCAAGTAACCTTTACCGTCGGCTCCGGAGATTGGTACACGATCGTCGACGCTAATTCCGGAAAACTGCTGTGGAGAAAGAACATCCGCGCAAACGCTTCAACTCACGATGCTCGTTTTCGCGTCTACGTCCAGGCAGACGGCACGACACCTGCCGACAGTCCGGCGCCACTCTCACCTTCCAACGCTACAGTCGGTTCGAACACTCAACCTCCAGGTATCTCGCCAACAATCGTCAACATGTTTACGGCGATGAGTGCGGTGGCGAGCCCGAATGGATGGATTGATGACTGTCCGGGTGTGTGTACCACTGCGCAAACGCAAACGATTGGCAACAACGTTCATGCCTATTTAGATCGTGTCGGTGGCGCAGGCGCAGGAGGAGCCAATCAGCCTGATACCGATGCCAGCTCAGTGCTGGATGGTGACGGCAAACCAATGGGTAACGCGGATCGCGAGACTTTCAGACCAACTACCTACCGCCGCCGCAGGGAGGAAATCCTGAGGCAGGCCAAACTCCAACCGGCAACGGCAACAACGGAACACTCGCAGTAGACCAGTTTCGCCGCGGTATGATCACGCAACTCTTCTACGTCACAAACTGGTATCACGATAAGTTGTTCCTGCTCGGTTTCGACGAAGCCGCAGGTAACTTCCAGTTGACAAACTTTTCCGGCATGGGTCTTGGCAATGACCGTATTTTGGCTGAAGGCCAAGACAGTTCCAGCACTGACAACTCGACCTTTACAACACCGCCTGACGGACAATCAGGCCGGGCACAGATGTTCAGGTTCATTGGACCAACTGTGGACCGTGACGGTTCGCTCGACTCAGAGGTTTTGATCCACGAACTAACTCACGGACTAACGAACCGCCTGATAGGCAATGCAGCGGGCTTGGTCTGGGATCCAGGTAGTGGTTTGGGCGAAGGATGGAGCGATTTTTATGCCATGTCCTTGCTCAACAACACCAATGCCGATGATCCGAATGGGATGTATGCATTCGGTGCCTACACAGGCTACAAAATCTTCGGCATAACTACATTCACGGACAATTATGTTTACGGGGGTCGTCGTTTCCCGTATTCAACCAACAACTCGATCAATCCGCTCACATGGGCGGACGTCGACGACTACACCAACAACTTGTCAGGCGGCATCGCTCCTGATCCACTTGGCGCCAATATCGGAGGCGCCGGTGAAGTTCACAACGTGGGTGAAGTTTGGGCATTGACGTTGTGGGAAGTGCGTAGTCGAATCATTGCAGCCAATGGCGGCAGTGTACCGACAGGCAATCAGATCATGCTGCAACTGGTTACTGACGCACTCAAGATGACGCCGAACAATCCGAGCTACCTCGATGCGCGTGATGCCCTCATCGACGCTGATTGCGCCAGTAATAGTTGCGCCAATGAGCAGTCGATCTGGGATGGTTTTGCGGATCGTGGTCTGGGCTATGGAGCACGGGTTTCCACTGCTTATGGATTCGCTCCAGTCGCGTCGCACCAGGGCATCGTCGAGTCGTTCACGGCTCCCGAACTTGATGCTCAAAGCATCGCAGTTGACGACAGTCTCGGTAACAACAACGGGCCATCGATCCAGGCGAACCGATCAGAATCACGGTTACGCTTGCGAATCCGTGGCGCAGCGCTTCCAAGAACGTCGCTTCCGCGACTGCAACTCTGACCACCGCAACAGCAGGCATCAACATCACCGACGGTTCATCCACCTACGGTGCTATTCCTGCTCAAGGTAGTGCGGCAGGTGATGTGTTCCAGTTCAACGTTCCGTTGGCAGCGAGCTGCGGACAATCGATCAGGTTCACTATTACTTCCACCAGTTCATTGGGTGTGAAGGCGGTGGACTTCCAATTCCGCGTCGGCGCTCCCAGTGGAACGGCGGCGCCGGTTACTTACACGCGTACGCCCGGTGCTCCGCTTGCGATACAGGACAACAGGCCACGCGGCACAATTGAATCGCAACCCATCACGGACGACTTTGAGATCGCCGATCTCAACTTCCGTGTTGATAGTCTTCCACACACTTTCCCCGGCGACGTTACTGTAGGCTTCAAGGCGCCGAACGGTTACGGTGTGGATCTGATCACGTTCATCGGCGGCGCTGTTGCAGGCGGCGGCGATGGCGACAACCTTACTAACATGGTGATCGACAACCAGGCTGTGGGCGACATGTTGCTTGCCACTAATGCGCAGGCGCCATATACCGGCAGTTGGTTGCCAATCGCCAACTCGCCGAGTTGGCCTGTTCTCGGATTTGGTCCACAGGAACCGGTCGGTGAACTTAACAAGATGAACGGCGCAAGTACTCAGGGTACGTGGCGAATACTTGCTTCGGATCAGGCGGCGGTAGATACGGAGACGCTTAACAGTTGGTCGCTAATCGTCACGCCGAGAGCGTTCGCGTGTACGCCATTCAACGGAGCGACAGCCACCGCTGGACAGTTGGTCATCAGTGAATTCCGCGTACGTGGACCAAGTGGTGCGAACGATGAGTTCATCGAGATCTACAACAACAGCGGCGCAGATCACACCGTTACTGATTCCGGAGCAGGCACTGGTTACGCCATCGCTGCTTCAAATGGCGTGGCTCGCTGCGTTATTCCGAACGGCACGGTGATTCCGAATCGCGGCCATTACCTCTGTACTAACTCTGTCGCTTACTCGCTCGCAGGTAATGCCACCGGTAACGCGACTTACACCACCGACGTTCCTGACAATGCCGGTATTGCGCTCTTCAACACGTCGGTAGCGGCGAACTTCACGCTCGCCAACCGGCTTGATGCAGTTGGATCGACTTCCGAAGCCAACACACTCTACAAGGAAGGCACCGGTTATCCAGCGCTCACACCTTTCTCGATCGATTATGCATTCGTTCGTGACGAGTGTGGCAAGAGTGGTTCGATTACAAACTTCGGCGTCTGTCCTTCGGGCGGAAACTACGTCGACACCCAAAACAACGCTACGGACTTCTACTTCGTAGACACGAACGGTACGAGCGCAGGCGCAGGACAGCGTCTGGGTGCGCCTGGTCCACAAAACCTGGCGTCGCCGATTCAACGCAACGCGCAGTTTCCGTTCCTGATGTTGGATCAAACGGTGTCTGCTGCGAATCCGCCAAATCGCGTGCGTGATTTCACGAGCGACCCGGCTAATAACTCGACCTTCGGCACCATTGATTTCCGGCGTCGTGTGGTCAATAACACTGGTGCTCCTGTTACCAGGTTGCGCTACCGGATCATCGACGTCACTACCTTCCCGGCACCTTCGGGAATAGCTGATCTGCGTTCACGCACGTCGTCACTGGTAGTGGTTTCGGGGATCAATGACGTAGTAACTTGTCTGGCTTCCAATGGAGTAGCGACGACACCTTGTACCGTCAACGTACAGGGAACGACGCTGGAGCAACCACCATCGCAACCCAATGGCGGTGCGTTCAACTCCACCTGGTCGTCAGGTACGGTTACGCTGGGAACACCGCTCGCAAACGGAGCTTCCATCAACATCAGGATGCTCTTCGGCATTCAACAGACCGGCAGCTTCAAGTTCTATCTGAATATCGAAGCGTTGCCGTAATAGATCACGAGCAAGAACAAAGAAGCCGTCGGAGTTTTGGCTCCGGCGGCTTCTTCGTTTGATCTTTATTCTGGTAGGCGCGAACGGGCTCGAACCGTTGACCTTTGCCGTGTCGAGGCAACGCTCTACCAACTGAGCTACGCGCCTATCTCTGGGACGCTAATCTTACGCCAAGTGGGACTTTAGGCGCAAACGCTTTGGATTTCTCTGTGCAACCTCTGCGTTCTCTGTGTCTCTGTGGTTAACGAATTCGCTGTAGAGGCTGCACAGAGAAGAAGATTTTTTCGCCCACCCGTCACAAAACGCGGTCGCTATTTTGTCTTTAAACCAGCAATCACATTAAGTGGCGGAGGGTTGTGATGAACAAATTGATGCCTCTCTTTTTGACGTTGGCGCTGATGCTTTCTCCGGTTCGTCGTGCGGCATTGGCCCAACAACAGCTAACTGATCCAAGTGTGGAGAAGATTAAAATTGACATCGCCAGGCGTTTTCGTGACGGAAAAACAAATGTCACGATCAGATTGCGTAACGGCTCGGAACGGAAAGGCCGGATTACGCAGGCCGCCGAGAACATGTTTACTCTCAGGGAGAAAAACTCCCGCACTCAATTGGATATCAGCTACGCGGATGTGACGAAGGTGAAGGGAAATGGGTTAAGCAAAGGAGCAAAGTTCGGTATACTGACCGGGATTATTGCGGGCGCAGTTATTATCGGTGCTTTAATCAGTTTGAAGAATTTCGATCCTTTTAAGAACGGCGTGCTTCGGTGATGACCATGCACGCGCGCGCTTCGAAGTCTCTCCTGAGCAACTCCAAAAACTCGCACGCCAGTTTGCCCTCACGTGTGCAAGCGGCGATCTAAAAGGACTAGTAACAGTATTAGCGTAGCTCAACGCTGTCTGTCGATTTCTTAGAAGATGATGCCTGAAGCCCCCGGTATATCATCTCGCTTTGTATGAATCGCTGTAGTCCTGTTGTCCACGCTTCAGGCGCCAACGCCCAGACAGACTTGGCGCCTGAGCTTCGCGGCAAGATCGATAAGCTGGCTACTGATGTGTTGGCGCGGTCAGGAGTGCCAAGCGCCTCGATCGCGATAGTGCGAGATGGAAAGATCGTCGCGGGACAAGGATTGCGTGGTGGAATGACGTTGCGAATTTACTTACTGCGTTTCGAGAACAGGACACTACGTGCGTGGACCTATGAATTGCCCAACGGCAAATTGGAGCAGTTTCAAATCGCCGTGCAGAATTAGAGGTGGTACTCGTAGGCCGATTGGTATGGCGTATCGCCGCTCAGGTTCAGCTTCGAGCGCGACGCACCGCAAAGGCTCGAGTCGAGAATATTATGTCCGTCGCTGAGTATTCGACGGGTTTGCCCTGGTTCATGTTGAATGAGTGAGCATTGCCATTACCCGTTTGTTTGTCTGACCAGATCCAGGATCCGCCTCCTATGCGATTGAAAACAGGGTCCATGTGTGCAGGCCAGTATTGGCCGCGCGTGTAATAGCCGGTGCCGGCGTACGAACCGGGATCGTAAAGCGTTCGAATCTCTTCAAGGGAAGGCAACCGCCAGCCACCGTCACATGTCTGCAAACCGGTTGCCCACTGGCGCGCCTCATACCAAGTTGTGTTGCGGTCCGGCCCAACGAACCACTCGAGATTTGTGCGAGTGTCTTGTATGGAGCCGCATGACGTAACAGTATAACGGTTGTGGTTTTCCGTTATTTTACCAGGCGTTGGTGACGCCGATTGCGGTAATGGGTTTTGGCTTATCGTCGTATTCGACGACGTTGGCTGAAGCTGCACGTTCGCTGTCAGTTTGTCTCGTTCATAGAACAATGCGACGCTGACACCAGCCGCAAAGACAGCCAGCAGCAAAATGATTGCATACAACAATCGAATCGATGAACGCTGGCTGGCCGACCTCGGGAGAGGCGTTATCGGGACGGAGGGCCGGAGCCGGGCATATGGCAAAACCAGAGTTTCTTCGGGTTCATTTAACTTGATTAAACCAGTGCCATCCTCAAGGCAAAAGGAAAGCGTATCCTCATATTTCAGGTTACATTTCGGACAGAGTTTCATGGTCGCGCGGCGCACCGCCTTAGGCATTTAGCGCTTCACCACAGGTTGCGATGACGCATCAGCGATGAAGCGAATGCTTCACTCTCTAACGTGATTTCTTTGATCCAGGCTAGAAGGCCAAGTCGAGAGTGCTCCGTTCCGCAAGTGTGCAAGGAACCTCGTGAGATTTCGCCTTCTTGAGCACGTCGAAAAATATGCCCAGTTGCGTGATATGTCAACGGGTAGACCTCGGATCTGCCCTAAAAAGCTTGACACAGGTGTGCAGCAATAATAAAGTGCATCGCTCGTCAAGGTTTATTTCTCCGGGGGCCGCACCGCCTCTTTCATGCTCCTAGTGAATAGGTTCTTCGGGCCTCCTATATCCATCCTGATGTAGCTCTGCATGGCATTCGGACATTCGCTTAACCCACTGCAGAAGTTGTACGCGATCTCTTCATTCGGATGGCGCAAGACGTCATGATGCTCAGGCTGAAGGGCGTGTTTTATCTCGCTTAATGATTAGTCATGTCAACCGAGAGAGATTCCGAGCTTACTCCCTATCTTGAGGGCTTGGTTGGTCAACTCACCGGCCGGCGGTTTGTTGTGGATAGTAATCGTGTCCTGATTGGCCGCGATGCGTCCCAATGCCAGATCGTCCTCGGGCAGAGTGTGATTTCAAAGGTCCACGCGGCGTTGGAAGTGGACGAACTCAAGAGAGTAACGCTCGTCGATCTGAGCGGGAAGGGAACGACATTCGTTAACGGTCAGCCCATTACGCGAAAGGAATTAAAAGACGGAGATCGTGTCGGGCTCGGATTGGGAGGAGTTGTATCTTTTATCTACCACTCTGCGTTCCCGGGACTCGAATACAGAGACGTCCACTCAGCAGCTGGAGAGCGAGCCGTCTCGAGACTGACCATTTCTACGGCAGATCCGTCGGCCCCGCAGTTGCCGTCCCAGGCGCCCGCTTCTGCTCCTGCTGACCCTGCGCCATTTTGGGCCCAGCCGTCCCCTAAGACGCTGGGTGGAGGAACGGTGGTTCTCCGTGCAGCGCAAATTCCTGTCATTCGGCTGGGACGCGCGCCCGATAACAATTTCATTCTCGATGGGCCAGGCGTTTCCCGTCACCATGCAATCTTGAGTTATGAGAATCGATCGCAGCCAATTCTAACTGATCTCAATAGTACGAACGGCACGTTTGTAAATGGAGAGCCTCTTAATGAACCGCGCCAGCTTTCGCCCGAGGATTTGATTTTTCTTGGCGGCTTCCTGCTACACGTCGATGGTCGCACCATAAAACAACATGACCTGAGCGCCAGCTCTATTACTGCGCGAAATATAACCAAGTCAATCAACGGCAAGACAATTCTCAACGACATTTCACTGGCAATACACCCGCGTGAGTTTATTGGCCTAATGGGTCCGTCGGGTTGTGGCAAGTCAACCTTGATGGACGCGTTGAATGGATTGAGACCGGCGTCCTCTGGCAATGTTTTCATTAACGATCTCGACCTCTATCTAAACTTCAACGCATTGCGCCGCTCGATTGGCTATGTACCTCAGCGCGACATTCTTCACGAGGCACTGACCGTCGAAAAAACTCTATACTACGCAGCGAAGTTACGCTTGCCGGCCGGAACCTCGTTGGATGTTGTCAGGTCCATCGTCAGTCATACGATCGAAAGCGTTGGACTATCCGAGCACAGCCAGATTGCGTTTCGACAGTTGAGTGGTGGGCAACAGAAACGATTAAGTCTGGCCCTCGAACTGCTAACGAAACCGAGTTTTCTTTATCTTGACGAACCCACATCTCCGCTCGATCCGGAAACAACCGAAAATATGATGATGTTGTTTCGGCAACTTGCCGACGAGGGCCGCATCGTTGTGATGGTGACTCACAAGTTCGAAAAGTTTCGTGAGATGCATCAGATCGCGCTGCTCACCCGCGGCGGTCATCTGGCCTACTTCGGGCCTCCGACTGAAGCCCTCACGTATTTCGATTGCAAGGAGCCGGGAGACATCTATCGCCACATCGGCGCCCACACTCCCGAAGAGCTCAGCGCGCGGTTTCGCAAATCGACGTATCATGAAAAGTACGTCAACTCGCGCATCGCGGAAATGGAACATCTGGCGCGCACGACGGGCGCGTTAGAACTCGCCGGCGCTGGTCGCGAAGATAGTCCTGAACGTCGTTTCGGTTTGAGTCAATGGCTGACACTCACGCAGCGTTATTTCGAAGTAAAGATTAAGGACAAGCGAAACACGTTATTGCTGCTGGCCCAAGCGCCGGTTGTTGCCATCCTGCTCGCAATTATTGTCGGTGATTCCGTCAACAACTCTCAGACACTCTTCATAGCTGCAATTGTCTCGATCTGGTTCGGCGCAAACAATGCGGTCCGCGAGATTGTTTCCGAGGCGGCTATTTATGCGCGCGAACGTCTCGTGAATCTAAAGATCCCTTCATATGTGTTTTCAAAGTTCTCGGTTCTGAGCGGGATTGCATTTGTTCAATGTCTTCTATTCGTGGGAATTTTAGTGGGTACGGGTCGTCTGCGCAGCAATGACTTCCTGGCCATGGTCCTGGTTCTCTATCTAACCTCACTCGCCGGCATTGCTACCGGACTCTTGTTCTCCGCCTTCGTAAACTCAACTGAGAAGGCGATGAGCGTGTTGCCATTGATCCTGATTCCACAATTGCTGTTGAGTGGATATTTGAAACCTGTTAACGACATTTATGTTTTCGACCTCTTGGGGAAGCCGGCGAGCGAGTCCGACTTTCAACGCTCTCAGGAAAGCAAAGACCAACACTCCCCAACCACACCTGCAAATCGGGCTCCTCCGGTGGTGTCCAAACGTGAAGGCTTGGGCGTCGCGAGTTATGCGGCGTCGCTGATGGCCGCACGTTGGACACTTGACGCGCTGGCCCATGCCGCCGGCAGGAGCGACAAGGATGCTCGAAACAAGCTCGCAATGGTTCTCAGTGTGGCTGAGTACGATCGAGTGTTAGAGGGCAAGTCAGAAGAGGACATTGAGGCCTCATATAAATCCAGACTGTTGTTTGACTGCGGCGTCCTCATAGCTTTCAGCGTAGTTTTCTTGCTGCTCACTATGTGGGCTCTGAAACGGAAAGATGTTTTGTAACAACCCCTGGAGAAGCCGTGAATAACGCTACCACTCACAAACTCACATTATTACTGCGGCTGGGTGTTTGTCTGTTCAGTCTCGTGTGCGTCTCTTCGGTTGCGGTAGCACAGAGGGGAAGAGATACGGTCGCATTGGTCCCGCAACAAGCGGTGGCGATCGTCAAACTAAATTGGAATCTCGTCAGAAACGACAGCCAATTCCGCTCGATGCTCAATGCCAATCAATTGGACCGTGCTCTCAACGAATTAAATATCAACGGATCCCAAATATCCGAGATCGTGGCCTTCAGTGGTATCAATACGACTCCAAGTGGCCTGATCGGCGGCATCTTTAACGGGTCTTACGATCCCGCTGCGGTGAAAGCCACACTTGAATCGCGTTCATTCCGGAAAACAAACTACCTGGGCCGAGTTGTCTACTGTAACGATGCTGATGGTTCGTGTACATCGCTATTGAGATCCGGCCGTTTGCTCGTCGGCACTCAACAAGCAGTTGAGGGTGTGATTGATGTCGAAGCGAATCCGCGTCGAGCGCTTACTTTGCGTAAGCCATTCACTACGATGCTACGGAAGTTTGTACTCGGCAAGCAGCCGATTTCGTTTGCCATGGCCCTACCGCTCGAATATCAAATGGTGGGAGAAGTTGCCGTAAAGATCGTTGCGGCACTATTCAACTTTTCCGGACTCGGTCCTCTAGCCTTTGTGATCGACAAAATCGGACTGCCTCAGGCGATCGGTTTCGCGATCACACGCAGCGGCGACAACTTTCCGGTGGAACTGATGGCCCACATGAAAGATGAGCAATCAGCCGCACTTATCTCGGGAACATTCAATTTGGCGCAGTCGCTCAATCTTGAGGTGTTCGCGAGTCAAATGTCCGCCACAGATCGAGACAGGTTAAAGAACGTGTCAGTCGTGCGCCAAGGATCAATTTTGCAGATAAAGATGCTCTTGCGAAAGGAAGATCTGCAAGCACCTCAGCATTGAATTAGGTAAGAAAGGTTAAACGTACAAGGGTGATTTGTTCACGTTGTGGAAATGAAAATGCCAACGACGCTCGCTTCTGCAATAACTGCGGCCGAACGCTGACTGGACCACACGACGATGCGGAATTGCGCGGGCCGGCATTTGCCGAAACGCTACGATCTCCGCTCAAACAAAAGGATCCCATGTTGGGCCGATCGATCGATGGCAAATACCGGATCGATGGTCTGATCGGCGCCGGTGGAATGGGTACCGTGTATCGCGCGACGAGGCTCTTAATCGGAGACGAAGTCGCAATTAAGATTCTCCATAAGGATCACACTGACGCACATTCTTCCGAACGTTTCCGACGGGAAGCACAGGCAGCAGCGCGGCTGAAACACCCAAACGCAGTCAGTATTTATGATTTCGGAATTTCGACCGATAGCTTGCAATACCTCGTGATGGAATTCGTTGAAGGGACAAGTTTGCGCGAGAGACTGAATCATGGACCATTAGATTTCGCTACAGCCGCCGAGGTTATCTCCCAGGTGTGCGCCGCGCTCGACGAAGCGCACCGCCGTCATATTATTCATCGCGACATCAAGCCGGACAACATTCTTCTGTCTTCAGACGGCGCGGGCCTGCGCGTGAAAGTCCTCGACTTTGGCATTGCTAAATTGCGGGACGAAACTGCCGGCCACTTGACGCAAACCGGCAACGTGATGGGAACTCCTCACTACATGTCTCCCGAGCAATGCCTGGGTGAAGAATTGGATTCCAGGGCTGATATCTACAGCGCGGGCATCGTTCTTTACGAGATGTTGTGCGGACGGGTTCCTTTTAACGCACCCGTTTCGACTGCCGTAGTCGTGCAACACGTCAGTCAAGCTCCACCGTCGCTGCGTAGCATCAATCCGGCAGTTCCCGAAGCCGCTGAGCAGGTTGTAATAAATGCCATTCAAAAGAATCGCGCTGACAGACCTTCCACTGCAGGAATCCTGGCGCAGGAATTTGGTGCTGCCTTAGCCGTACGACCAATCCATACCACTGACTACGCGGTATTGCCGCAAGGTGGTCAGCCAGGCGCTTCGAAAAAAGAGATTAACGAGGAGACGGTCGAGCGCAGGTCACCTGCATCCGACCGATCAGATTTACCGAAGACTGTTTATCTGGCAAGCCCTGCGATGGGAACACCGGCGGGCCGGCCCACTAATGGCGCACATGCAGCATTAACAGCGAACGTGAAGCGCGCCACGCCTGCTAAATATATCGGCGCTGCCGTAATTGGAGTATCCGCCGCGGTTGCGGTCCTGGTATTTGTCATGTGGCAGGGTGTCAGCAGTGGTAACCGCAACACCGGCAATGTGAATACAAGTTTACTGGGTCCAAACGACCCTATACCCGGCGGCACGCTGACCAACAATCCAACGAAACCAGAACGACCTCTTACACCGGCAGGAATGGTCCCGATTACGGGAAAGCAGTTTCTGATGGGAAGCAATGATGGGGATAGCGACGCTAGACCGGCTCATCCCGTTACCATCAAATCGTTTTATCTCGATATCTACGAAGTTACCTGCGAAGACTATAAGCGGTTTCTCGATAAGACTGGCCGTCCTGCTCCCACTACATGGACCAACGGCTCCTATCCTCCAGGGACAGCCAAGCATCCCGTGACCGGCGTTACCTGGGACGATGCTGAGGCATACGCAAGATTTGTGGGTAAGCGGCTGCCGCTCGAGGAGGAGTGGGAGTTTGCAGCGCGTGGCCCAGGCAATCTTGTGTATCCCTGGGGAAATACCTGGCAAACGGGCTGTGCAAACGCGGGGAATGAAGGTACGGGATTGGTTAACGTTGGCAGTTACGATTGTAATTCGCCTTTTGGAGTACAGGATTTGATCGGCAACGCCTGGGAATGGACCGCAAGCGACTGGCAGGCGTACCCGGGTGGTCGTCTTGCCACACCCGCTAGCGGAGGAGAAAAAGTAATTCGCGGCGGGTCATTCGAAAGTGGTCCAAAGTACGCCACTGCTGCTTATCGATCTGGTTACAAAGGGGTCGGACAAAAAACGGGTTTTCGCTGTGCGATGGATATGCCATAGTTCTTAAAGCTCATTCTCTTGCGACTCAAAAGGAGGCCCAATGGCCCCGACAAACACTCTATTCTCACGCCTGATTCTCGCAGTCTCTTTAGGTCTTTGGTTGGCAGGATCCGTCAGTGCGCAGGGCAAACAAGCAGTCGTCGTCATGCGCTCCGGAGAGTTCAAGACTGCCGCCTGCGAAGGCGCCCTGAACCTGGACCACCAGATCCTGTTTGACGTTAAAATAAACAACAAAGACGAAGTGCGCCTGCTCAACTTCCCGGCGTCGTCATCCTCAACAATGGTTTCGCGCAAAAGTTACGAAGACTCCGATAAACGAAAAATGCGCGACCTTTTCGCGCTCAAGTGGGATGCTAATGGTGTTCTTACCGCCGTTTCTTTGTCAGGACAAGGGCCACTGCCTATATTGCCGGATGATACAAAACCGCAAAAGAACGTGGATCAGCAGTTACAGTCCTTTTATGGAGTAATGCTCACCGGAGAAGCGAGAGAAGGTAAGTCAAAACGAAAAGTCGACATTCCTTTACGATCCGTATGGAAGGTGTTTTTTGTCGCCGAAGGCGCACCATTTGGTGACTCGCTCTTTAATCACGCCAGCGACGAGGCCAGCGTTGCTCTTTGGGAAACCTACCTAAAAAGGACAAACAACTACAGGAGTAGTGAAGCAAACGCGAGGATGCACGAAGCATTGATTCAGTGCGCGCGTTCCGACCTGAACAGATTTGTCGGCGGAGACTTTGCAGCCCTCGCGACTGCCAGAGATCGTATCACCCGCACGCAGTCGATCAGGGACGACGAAGTGACCCGTCAACTCACGTCTGAGATTAGCCGCGCGCAACAGGACGTTGAGAGCTCTCGCAGCAAAACAGAACAACTAATTAAAGCGGAAAAGTGGGACGAGGCCATCACTGCCGCCGAGCCCATCACGAAGTATTTAACTACGTGGCCTGAGTTGAAAAAGATGTATGACCATGCGCTGGACCAGAGTCACGAGGTGCACCTGAACGCCGCTGACAAAGCATGGTTAGCCACTCAGTTGGAAACTTCGCTTGGTGAGTGTTCGATTGCGTGGAAACGCCTGCCGAACTCAGAGCGCGCCAGAAGCTGCGTGTGCAGAGCGCGGAACGAGATTGCAGTTCGCGATTCAAAGAAGAATCGTCAACTGAGTAAACCAAAAGAGGCAATGGAGCTCGTACAGAAACAGATCGCGGACCAAGATTGTCCGCAAGATCCACGACTAGCTCTTGAACTGAGTGGCTCAAAATGCGAGTACGCTCAACAGCTCTACAACCAGGCGCGGCAGTTACTCGGAGTTGGCGCGACGCAGTCGTCACGGCCGGGAGGAGGACGCCGTCGTCCTCTCGCGGCTCCGTCGATCGTCAATGTGAAGGCGATCTCGATGGCAAACAAGAGAGATTTTCGAGAAGCGCTTGAGAAACTTATTCTCGCGAACCAACTCTGTCCTGAAGACCCGATCCTGGCGCTGCTCAACGAAACAAATCGCCGCTTGTCAGACTTTTGCAAGGGCGAAGCGAAGCAGGCTCTCGCGCGAAACGACAACGGCACAGCTTATGTCTATCTGCAAAAGGCACAAGGGTACACGCCTCAAGATGGTGAGATTTCTCAGTTGCTATCGCAAGCCAGGGAGAAATTCCAGGAACAGACGCGTGTCAATGTAGGTGTCGTGTTTTTAAATAGGTCCGGGAATGGTTATGCCGAAGGACTGCTTAGTGAACTTGCGGGAACGGTTGAATCATCCAGCACAATGGCCGGCTTATCACAATCGACTGTGTTGACGCGTGAAGGAGCGGTGGCGAGTCTTCGTGCGATTCAGTCCGGAAGACCACTAAGCGCTCCTACCGTGATCTTTTTGGAGAGCTGACGACCGCCGGGGTTCGCGTCGATCGTAATTCCTATTCTGTGTCCTCTACGTTCAGTTATCCCAACCCGGAGCGCCAGCGCTGGGATCGAATGATCGATCAAAAGAACAGCGAGTACGACAGTTGTAAGAAACAATACGGCGAAGCTCAGTGCACAGGTATTGCAAATGAACGGCAACGAATGAGAGCGCACCGAGATAGCCTGCCTCGGCGGCTCGAGCAGGGTTATTCCTATCAGCAAACTGACTTTCGCGTTCAAGGTGGCACGAGAATGTCATTTAGATCTACAGATAGTATCTCGAGAGCGACCGGCACGGCCGATACGTTAACAGGAGACGTAGCTGGGCAATGTCAGCAAAGAGAGGGTGTTCATGAGAATGATACTCGCGGCGCCGGTAACAGCAGGTGCCAGATTAATGACGAAGGCACGTATCTGAGTCAGATGTTTACAAAGATGCAGGCTGACGCTCGTCCGCTTGCTATTCAAACGCTGCGGTCGCTGCCCTCAAGTTATTACAACCGTGCGCAGTCGGCCGCGAACAAACAACAAGCCATCGAGAGTTATCTTCGTTATCTGTTTCTAACGAGTAACAAAACGGGCGTTGAAGCCGATCAAGCACGAGCATATTTGGTGGCTTACGATCCGGAATTGAGCTCTGACGGAATCCTTCGTTAATGGCGATGAGCGGCTTTGCACAAAAAGTACGGTCTAAGCCTGCGAAGCAGGCGGAAGCATAAAAGCCTGGGGCGTAAGCCCCAGGTCAAGAGCGCAAACAGATTTCAAGCCCGCGAACGCGGGCGACAGCGCGATCGCAATGAAATGTTAACGATTTTGCGGCCAACAAGCTGCCGCCCATTTCATGGGCTCGCAATTCATTTTCATTCTGATCCTGGGGCTTACGCCCCAGGCTTTATGCTTCCGCCTGCTTCGCAGGCTGAGAACCGCACTTTTTGTGCAAGGCCGCGATGAGCGGCTTTGCCTCAAAAGTCGGAATCCGGTCGGCGCAGCGCCAACGGCGCGAGATATGATAGCCAGGGGCAAGCGCGAAGCGCGTCGCCCCTGGTTATCGGAAACCAATTGAAGAGAGCACTGAAAGTGCGAAATATCACCGCAATTATTACGCTCTTTCAGAGCTTCACGGTTGTTTACGCGTGGACCCAGGGGCGACGCGCCTCGCTCTGCTCGGCGCTTGCCCCTGGCTATCATATTCCGCGCCTTTGGCGCTCCGCAGAACTGATTTCCGACTTTTAGGGCAACTCCGCGATGAGCTTTCTTACATCTCAAAAATCTTTGCGGGTCTATTTTCTTGTCGTTCTGCTCGTATGCGCAGGCAGTAGTTATGGACAGGGGCCTTGTGGTGGTAAGCCGTGTCCAGTGATTAGAGTTCCCGGCGTGCGGAAGCCGCCCAAGCCGGGCCCGCGTCCAACACGGCCACGCGATGGAACCTCAGCACCAGTTGAAAAACCGGTGGAGGTTTGTGAAGACGCTGACATGGTAGTCGTTTGCGGCATGCCTGGTTGTGAGATCGCACTCGAGGGTAAGGAATCACCGCGCGGAAAGTTTCGTGCACTCAGCAAATCAATTACGGACGACCTTGGTGGATATGCGTTCCAAGTGCCGGGAAACCAATGGTACAAGGTCAATGTTTCGAAGCCAGGCTATGAGCCGTTTCCGGCGGCGACTCAACACGTCGACTGTGATGATCAAAAAGAGTTGAAAGCTGACTTGCGGGCCAAGCCGGTGACGATACGCATTCGCACGCGACCGGCAGAATGCGACATCTATTTCGAGCGCGAGCAGCGACCCGCGGGTAAGAGCGATGCAAATGGTCTCTTTTCCTATTTAGTCACCAAACCGACGTTGCTGATTGAAGCGCGAAAAAAGGGTTATCTAAGCGACACGAAGACAGTGTTATTAGCGCCTGAACTAGCTGCGCGCGAGATCGTACTTTCACTCGAGCCTATCAGCGCAAGTTTGTTGCTCACTTCCAACGTTCCGAATGCCCGCGTCACGATCGACAGTCAAAAGATCTCCAAATCAGTCCAGGAAAAGATTCCGCTCGCGCCGGGGCGCCACACTATCACGGTCGAGGCTTTGGGTTATACGCCTGCGAATTTTGAGATTACGGTGGTGCCGGAAGAGGTGGTGTCAAAACCGATAACACTGGAACGAATGCCGCTCGCGAGTTTGCGATCTCAGGCCACCGCGCTTTTCGCCGCTCGCGCTTATGACGATGTACTGAAGCTGGCGCAATTCATGCTCGACGCCGACGCGAACAATGGCAGCGCTCATTTGTTGATGGGATTGGTTCAGATAGAGCGCGCAAATTTTGCTGGAGCGCAGCCGCATTTGGATCAGGCACTCAATAGCGGTGAGACAGTAAGTTTGCAAGTCAGGCGTCATGCCGGTGAAAAGTTTGAGTTGACTAAAGGTCATGATGCTTGTGATGCCAAACTGATTTTTGGCAAAAGCGAACTGGAGTTTAAGAGCGATCGCAATCCGGCTGAAAATTTCAAAGTGCCGTACGATCAGGTGCAAATGGCAGGCATTCAGTTAAAAAACCGCGTCGCACTTTATCTGGGCACGAAAATTAATGTGGCCGGAAAGCGGCGCGACTATAACTTCTATAGCTTCGATCGAGAATTATCTCAGTCAGGTAAGCCTTACTTGGAAATGATTCAGCGCCTCTTGCGTTCTCACTAACCTTAAGGAGGGTAATGACATCTTTGACTCACCTCTTTGCTCCGGAGGAGCAGTATGTATATAGCTTTTAACCAGATTAACAACACGCGCTCCATAGGAGCGCAATGTATACGCCAAGCACATGTCGCTCCTAACGGAGCGAAACCATTTGTGTGGTGGCGCCGGGCTATAAACATTCTGCTCCTCCGGAGCAAAGACAGGTAGCCAAAAACGTTATTGCCCTAAGGAGGTCCGCCAATGAATTCCAGATTAACGACAGGCCAGCTAATTGGCCTTATAGCCGCAGTGTTGGTGCTCTTCTGTTTCTTTTTCCCATGGATCGAACTGAATCTGCTTTTGGCGAGCGTTAACGTTTCCGGTTTTCAACTTGCGACCGGAAATGGACCAGCGGGAGCGAATTTTTCCGGCGTTTACAGTTTGTTGCTGGTGCCGTTGAGTATGGGCGCCGTGCTGGTTCTCGTGGCTGCTTGTTTTTTCGGATCAGGCTCAGCAACGAAAACGGTTGCGGGACTGTTGTTAGTTACCGGCGGTGTCAGTGCATTGATCATTCTGTACCACTATTTCAATCTCAATAAGGAGTTCAACCAGGATGCTTTCGGCATAATTGCCCAACAGGTGTTCAGCTATTCTTTCGGCGCCCACGCGTCCTTGTTCGGCTCTGTACTGGTTGCCGGAGGTGGATTGATCGATCTTGCCCGGTCGCCACGCACGAAGAGTCCCGAGGCTCAGTAGAATTCGATGATTTGTGTTCGCTGCAACAACTCAATTCCCGACACTGCGCGCTTCTGTAATACCTGCGGCTTGGAAGTCCCGATCGAGATCACGCAGGAAACGCGAGCTAAGAACGCGAATGATCCACTGATTGGTTCTACGATCGCCGGCAAATATCGCATCAACGCAAAGCTTGGCTCCGGAGGAATGGGTGCTGTCTATCGCGCGCAGCGAACGATCATCGGTGACGACGTTGCGATCAAAATTCTCCACTTCAATGAAGACGACTCTCTCGGAGCAGAGCGCTTTCGTCGGGAAGCGCAGGCAGCGGCCAGGCTGAAACATGCTCACGCAGTCTCGATTTTTGACTTCGGTATTTCAGATGACGGACGCCAGTATCTCGTAATGGAACTGGTGGAAGGTGAAAGTTTGCGCCAGTTGATCAAGCGGCAGGGCCGGCTATCATCTGCGTTCGCGGCAGAGATAGTTAGCCAGGTGTGCGCGGCGCTTGATGAAGCTCATCGACACAATATCGTTCATCGCGACATTAAGCCGGATAACATTATCGTTGATCTGCGTGGCGCTAAACCGGAGGTTACGGTACTCGATTTTGGTATTGCAAAACTGCGCGGTGACGTCGCAAGCACCCTAACGCAAACGGGAAGCGTTCTTGGCACTCCACATTATATGTCGCCCGAGCAGTGCCTTGGCGAAGAACTCGATGGCCGCTCGGACATCTACAGTTTGGGGATTGTCCTCTATGAAATGCTTGCCGGAGTTGTGCCTTTCAACTCGCCGATCTCGACCGCAGTCGTGGTGCAACATGTGAATCAGGCGCCACCCTCACTGCGAGGTCTCAACCCTGCCATTTCCGGGTCCGTCGAGCGCGTCGTTTTACATGCACTTGAGAAAAAACCCGAGGCACGACCGGCAACTCCTGGCGCCTTCGCCGCCGAATTGGCCGCGGCAGTTGCAAACTCGAGCGCGGAGCCAGCTGAGCAAAGAGATCAAATTGTCTCGACACCAACAGTCGTCTTCACTAACGAACGCCAGTTCCACAGTTCTCGCGTCGAAGGCCGAACACCGGTCGGCGGCATGGCAACAACAAAGACAGTTGCGCTGACAATTCTAGTGACGCTCGTCCTTGTAGCGCTGGGAGGTTTGGGATTTCGAACTCTGTTTGGGGCTCGCGGCGAAGCCGGCAGGTCCGAACAACCTCCCGTTGCGAACCAGTCAACTCCGTCCGTTGGGCCAACCGTAAATCCTTCGCCACGTCTGGCGCCATCGGTGGCTACACCAACACCTCAGCCGGTTGCGGTGAACACGTCTTTGTTGACTGGAGAAGTCAACACAGCTCTTGACTTGTGGGCAGGCGCAGCTCGGGCACACAACCTGGACCTTCAGATGACGTATTACACTGATGTAGTCTCGCCGTACTTTGGCAGGCGGAGCGCCAGCAGAGCTGAGATAAGAGCTGATCGCGCAGTCGCCTATCGACGCTATCCAAGTATCGACATTCAACTAAGCAACATCAACGTTGTCTTAGATCCATCAGGCACTCAGGCTACGGCCACGTTCGATAAGTCTTACACATTCTCCTCTAACGAAAGGACCTTCTCCGGAAGCGTGAGCACGAGGGTGTGGCTTGCTAAATTCGGTATGCAGTGGCTCATCACCGGCGAAAAGGATTTGAAGGTGTATTACACGAGGTGAGTTGAAATGAAGTGTGTAAAATGCAGTTCACAAAACTCGGAAGGGTCACGCTTTTGCGTAGCGTGCGGTGAGGAGTTGCGGGCCACGCGCAACAGTGAGCCGAGTTCCTCAAACGATGACGATGAAATCACAAGGTATCAAGCGGTGGTGGATGTTTCAGCAGACAACCGCGCACCGTCAATGATCGGTCATATTATCGATCGCAAATATCGTCTCGACACCAAAATCGGATTCGGAGGCATGGGTGACGTGTATCGAGCATCGCGGTTGCTTATCGGCGATCAGGTTGCGATCAAGATTCTGCACGCAGCACGCGTTTCCGATCCACAAGCAGGCGAACGGTTCCGGCGCGAGGCGCAGGCCGCCGCCAGGTTGAAGCATCCCAATGCCGTTGCCATTTACGACTTCGGCGTGACGAGTGATGGACTCGTCTATCTCGTTATGGAACTGGTGGAAGGTCAGAACCTGCGTCAGATAATCAAGCAGCAAGGATCCTTGTCACCCGCAACGGTAAGTGAAATCACGACCCAGACATGTTCCGCACTACAGGCTGCTCACTTACAAAATGTGGTCCATCGCGATCTAAAGCCTGACAACATCATGGTGAACGTTACGATCTCGGGATTACGTGTAAAGGTACTCGATTTTGGCATTGCGAAGTTACGAGATCTGGCGGCGAGCAATTTGACGGTGACAGGTAGCGTCATGGGAACACCGCATTATATGTCCCCGGAACAATGTTTGGGCGAGGAGATCGACAGCCGGTCAGATCTGTATAGCCTCGGTGTCGTTATGTACCAGATGCTGACGGGCTCGCTACCGTTTAACTCATCCACCTCAACCGCCGTGGTGATGCAGCATGTTAACAAGGAGCCACCGTCACTGCGCTCCATTAACCTCAGCATTTCACCAGCAGTTGAAGCAGTAGTATTGCATGCTCTCGCAAAGCGCCGTGAAGAGAGACCTCAGTCTGCTGAAGCACTCGCCAGAGAGTTGACGGTGGCGGTGAACGCCATGAGTCAGCAATCGGTGGGAACTGCGGTTCCGAGAGTCGAAATATCACCGCCGCCAATGCAACAGATACCACCGACCATGGTTATGGACACGCCGGCGGCGGGATACGCCGGCTACCTGTCATTGGAGCAGGAGCGCATCACGCCACCGGTTCAGACTGCGTCACGTCGTATGCGTACGAAAGTATTGATCATTGCGGCTGCTGCGACGTTGATACTGGTGAGTTCAGTTGCTGTTTACTCTATCTTCTTCTCTTTCTCCGCCAGGAGCGACATTCTCGCCGAGATTCAAAAGGGGAATCTCGTTATGCCGGAGGGAAGTAGCGCGTATGACCTTTACTTAAAGTACAAAGGTCAGCAGCTCAGCGCGAAAGACAAGGAAGAGATCGCCGGGAAAGTGCAGACAAAACTCGAACAACGAGGGGATCAAATCTTTGTAAATCTAAAGCAAGATCAAAATGAATCCGAGGCCGAATGGAATGAAGCAAACAGAATTTACTCCTGGCTTAATGAGCTGCGACCGAATCCGGCTTATGAGGCGAGAGTTTACTTTGCTCAAGCCTCCAATGCCTTCGCTCGCAACGACTATAACAGCGCGATATCCGCCTATCAGCGCGCCAGCCGGCTGCAACCAAATTGGGCTCTAGTCCTTAATCGGATTGGTCGCTGTCATCTGAGTCTAAATGACATACGCAGCGCCAGAGATTTCTATCGCCAGGCTACAGTCGCCGAGCCTGGCTGGATAATGCCCTGGTTAAATCTCGGGCAGGCTTCGCTGGCCCTGCGTGATCGTTATTCCGCTGAGTCGGCTTTCAGACAGGCGATTGGCCTTGATACTACCAAAGCTCCGGCCCACTACGGGCTGGCCCAAGCACTAGAAAACCAGGGTAGAGGTTGCGACGCACTCGACGAATATGAAACCACGCTGCAGCTCATCAAGCGCAATCCGGTGAATACCGTGAAGTTTGAAGATGTGCAGAAAAAGATAAATGTGCTCAGTAATTCGCTTTTCTGCGAAGTTGACTAATTAAACATCCTTGCACGAAACCACGGGAACGTGATGCCGTTTTTATAGTGGAAAAGGCTTTGCACAAAAAGTACGGTCTAAGCCTGCGCGCAAATAGATTTCAAGCCCGCGAACGCGGGCGACAGCGCGATCGCAATGAAATGTTAACGATTTTGCGGCCAACAAGCTGCCGCCCATTTCATGGGCTCGCAATTCATTTTCATTCTGATCCTGGGGCTTGCGCCCCAGGCTTTATGCTTCCGCCTGCTGCGCAGGCTGAGAACCGCACTTTCTGTGCAAGGCCTAGTGGAAACAGAAAGATTGCTTCCAACGCCGACTAAGTTGTAAAGTAGCGGGCGTTAAAGCTCAGAACCAGTACGACACGGTGGAACGTCCTTGCAATCCCTCCACCGTTGCCGCAGGGTAGTTGTCTCACGTCCACCGGAAATTTGTTAATTTCCCGAAGAGGGTTGAGCTCTGTTTCGCAATAAACGTCGCTTTTCTCACCACAATGATTTGCTCGAACTGTCAAATTCCCAACGATCCAAAGTCTCGCTTCTGCTCGAGTTGTGGAAAGATCATAACCAAGTCCCCGGCCGACGACGAACAAACGCGAATTCCTGAACCAACTTTACGAGACCCAAACCCTGGGGCGGCTGGCCGCAGTGGTGTCCCGTACATCGGACGCACCATAGAAGGCAAGTATCGCATTGACGCAAAGATTGGAGCGGGCGGCATGGGTGCGGTGTATCGCGCCGCGCGCTTGCTGATTGGGGATGACGTAGCGATCAAGATTCTTCATCCGGAACATGTTTCCGAACGTTTTCAGCGGGAGGCGCAAGCGGCCGCGCGTCTAAAGCATCCCAACGCGGTTTTTGTTTATGACTTTGGCACCACCAATGACGGCCTCGTCTATCTGGTGATGGAGTTGCTCATGGGCCAAAGCCTGCGAGGATTCATCAAGCAGGAGGGTCCGCTGGCAGCTACGGTTGCCGCCGAGATATTGAATCAGGTGTGCGGCGCGCTTGACGAAGCGCATCGACTTCAGATCGTCCATCGCGATCTAAAACCCGACAACATCTATGTTAACCCCTCCCTTAATGGCTTGCGCGTGAAAGTGCTGGACTTCGGCATCGCTAAGATTCGCGATCAGGCAATCACCACTCTGACGCAGACGGGCAGTGTGATGGGCACTCCACATTACATGTCGCCTGAGCAATGTCTGGGTGAGGAGATTGACCATCGTTCGGACATTTACAGTCTCGGAATTGTATTGTACGAAATGCTCGCGGGCATGGTCCCTTTCAACTCGTCGTCCTCTAACGCGGTGGTGATCCAACACGTCAACCTGCCGCCGCCGCCATTGCGAAATGTTAATCCCACTATTTCGCCGGCAGTGGAAGCAGTGGTCTTGCAAACGCTCGCGAAAAAACGTGAGGCTCGTCCGCAAAGCGCACGCGCCCTCGCCGCGGCATTCAGCCAAGCGGTCAAGGCTGAGCCGCTGCCCCCACCACCACCGCCTCCCGTTGAGCCTGTTGTGCCGAATCCCCCACCTCCGACCGTCGTAATGCCAAGGCCACGGCCAACAAATCCGGATGTTCACCGCGCACCGCCTAATGGAGGAGGGCAGAATAAGGTTTTCATCGCGTCGATCATTGTCGGAGCGTTGGGTCTGTTGGCAATCGGTGCGCTGGCTGCTGTCTTGCTCTCCAAAGGCGAGAAAACACCCGCTGCCAATACAAACACTATCGCCACGGCATCTCCGCCGCCAAGTGTAGAACCCCACCCTCCATCGCCAAGCCCCAGCACGCCATCCGTGCGCGAGTCTCCGCCGCCGAGCGTGCAACCTAGTCCGCCCAAAGTCTTACATGATTCGTTTAACCGTCGCTATCAAGGAACTATTGGTCCGCTCCCTTTCTCTATGCAATTGGTGAGGTCGGGTCGCAATCTCCAAGGGACAGCCGTATCCAGCGGCAGCAGGGACACTTTATCTGGGACGATTGAGAACGACGGGAGCTTTAGAGTTAACGGTTATGAGAACGGCAATTTTCTCACCGGTATTTACTCTGGACAGATAACAGAAAACGGTACGGTTACCGGCTACTGGGTTTCCTCAAAAGGGCAGGGGAAACGAGTTAGGTTTTCCTTAAGGGAACAATAAGATATGCCAAGAAACTTCTATTCAAATTCAAACCGTCGTATAGGTCGGGTTTGCAATAGCGTCCTCCTTATCCTGGCGACAATAATCTGTTCAACGTCCGCCTGTGCAACGCCGCAAGGGCGAGTACAGCGAGTACAGCGACCGCGGCAAATTACCCGTGAGATCAGCATTATTCCTCAGCCAGGTTCTATAACACTGAACGAGGGTTATTTTGAGTTTAGCCCGAACACTAAAATCATCGCGACCGATCGAGTTGCCGTTAACGCAGCCACTTCTCTGAACAACATATTGAGCGAAAGATATCGGTTTACGCTTCAGGTGACTACCGACACTGGCGCGCCGAACTCGATCACTTTTTTGCCGGCTAGCGACCAATCTCAGTTGGGAGCGGAAGGATATTCCTTAAGAATTGAGCCAGACTCTATTCAAATAAGCGGCGCTGACCGAGGAATGTTCTATGGGATTCAGTCATTGGTCCAACTCTTCCCGGCTGACTCTAATGGCGAAACTCAGTTACCCGCTGCAGTGATTCGGGATGCCCCGCGCTTTGGTTATCGCGGGATGCACCTTGATGTTGCGCGCCATTTCATGCCGGTTGAGTTTGTCAAGAAATACATACGTCTAATCTCAAGGTATAAATACAATTACTTTCATTGGCATTTGACAGATGATCAAGGTTGGCGAATCGAAATAAAGCAATACCCAAAATTGACGGAGATTGGCTCTTGGCGCCCGGACACTGTAAGAGACGAAGATTATCTTAATACTTTTAAGGGGCCCAACCCTTATAAAGGGCCCAACCGTTATAAGGGCTTCGGCAAGGGAGACAACACTCCGGTCAAGGGGTTTTACACTCAGGAACAGATACGCGATATCGTCAACTATGCCAGAGAAAGATACGTCACGATCATTCCCGAAATAGATCTTCCTGGCCACTCGGCAGCAGCATTGGCGTCATACCCCGAATTCGGGTGCAAAAAGAATCACAAATACGAGGTTCACCGCACTTGGGGGGCCTTCCCGGACATTCTCTGTCCTACAGAGCCAACCTTTAAATTCATTGAAGGTGTCTTGAACGAGGTAATAAGTCTATTCCCCGACTCGCCGTACATACACATTGGAGGCGACGAGGTGAAGTTCACGCAGCAGTGGGCAGAATCACCAGACGTCCAGAATTTATTGCGGACAGAAAAGAACGTCTCAACTATGGGAGATGTGCAGAAGTGGTTTATGGAACGCGTGGCAGGGTTTGTTAATTCAAAACAAAAGAAAGCTATAGTCTGGGACGAAATGGTTCCGATCGGTCTGCCCCCGAACGCTACGGTGATGGTGTGGGACAAAGTGCAGAACGCCACTATCGCTGCGAGGCTGAAACATAAAGTTATTAGGAGTCCTATGAAAGGAACGTATTTTGATCATCGTCTGGATGACAAGGACCCGTCTAAAAGTATCTACACAAATCCTATTACTCTTGAAAGTGTTTACGACTTTGATCCCACTGCCGGATTTAGCCCGGAGGAGGCCAGGTATATCATCGGTGGCCAGGGCTGTCTCTGGACTGAGATGATGAAAACACCAGAGGACGTTGAGTATAAGATGTTCCCGCGGGCGATTGCTTTAGCTGAGGCGCTTTGGTCCAGGCGAGAGAACAAAAATATCAACAGATTTACTAATAGACTCAACAAAGAGTATCGGAATCTCGATCGCGAACAGGTCAACTATAGAGTACCGCTGTCAGAGACACCGCAGAGGACGACGGCGCAGGTTTTTCAGCCCGTTTTTGAGACGGCGGTTCCCGGGATGCGAGTCTCCGGTCGCCCGTTGGTTTCGGTGCAGCAGGTTCTGCAAGCCCGCAGTCTGGGTGGGAAGGCCGTGCCTTATCGCATCTCCGTGCCGCCTGACTACGAAAGCAGTAATCGACGTTTCCCAGTGCTCTACTTGTTACATGGGGTAAACGGAAACGAGAACGAATGGTGGGACCGATCTCAGCTGACGGAATATGCTTCAAAATATCAGATGATAGTCGTGACACCCGGAGTCGGGGATAGTTGGTATGCCAATAGCGCAAGTGACACGGGTGCGCGCTATGAAGATGTCATAGTTTACGATCTCATTCCTTACATTGATGCTCACTACCGCACAATCTCAAACCGAGAAGGGCGCGCCATTGCCGGTGTTTCGATGGGCGGGCTCGGCGCAATGAAGCTCGCGTTGCGTTACCCGCAACTGTTCGAGTTCGCTGGCAGTCTGAGTGGTCCGTTCGACGTGCCGATAACCGGACGCTGGGGAAAAGCGCCGAGCGCCAAGATGCTGAGGGATTTGCAGCTAATTTTCGGCGACGAAGGGAGCCAGACACGGCGCGAAAACGATGTCTTCCAGCTTTTGAATCAGGCTTTGAATGGCAACACCGTTCTTCCTTATTTGTACGTGTCATCGGGAATCAGCGACCCTCTGCCGCAGGTTGCTCAAAGTAATCAACGCTTTGCGCAAGCGCTGGGTGCAAAGGATTTGAGATTCGAATACAACAAACGGCCAGGGACGCATGATTGGCGCTTATGGGATTCGGAGATTTTTTTGATGCTCGGCCGAATGTGTGTTTTCATGAAAAGGATTTGCTAATAAGAAATCGCACCGCGTTCTTACTTCGTAACGAAAATCCCCATCACTTGAAAAGTACTCTGTTCGCGGACCAAGAACGATTTTACGAGCGCAGCAGCTTTTTGAGTGAGATTTTTGAGTTACGGTCGATTGATGGACGCACGAAGAACGACAGGTAGAGCCAACCAAAAAACGGAATCCCCAGCAATAATCCCGGAATTCGAATCCAGGAGGTGTCTATCGATTGCATGACGATAATAAATATGGGAATTATCGAGACATGCATGGCGAGGTAACCGAGAATTATTCTTGGGATCCCTCTAATCCAACTCTTGCGATAGTGAATGGTTTGAAACGTCTCTGACCCGATTGTCTGATCACGCTCCAGCGGCGTTTCTTTTGCAACTTCTTCCAGCACGATTGTTTTCTGCCAGCACCCGGCCTGACTGATCATCTCAAGCTCTGTTTCAATTGCCTCGCTCTTTTCCGATGTATCAACGATTACGAATTGAGCACCTTTTATTAGAGTCTGTATTGCGTCTTCCCATTCAGTATTTTCCGACTTCACGCAAAGCGGCACGCTGCGAAGCGGATGAAGAAGCTTCATCCCCGCGAATCCCACCAGGAAGGGATTCCAATCACCCATGCGACTGTGCGGTGCCACAAGAAAAACAACCGGCTTACTCGCAGGCGTCTGCCGCAGCACAAGATTGATTACTGTTCGATCTGAAAACTTTGAGAAACGTCGAAGAAACAACACATAAGGACGTTGCAGGAAAGACAACGGTTTTAGGTGTCGCTTGATTACCGGAAAGGAAAACGCTCCGAACCATATAAGACTAAAGATACTAAACGCGGCAAGATCAATCGCCGCGCTTTCCTTTGCTTGCAATGGTGTACTCAAACTGAAGAAATAGAACAGGAAGACAATTGGATAAAGCGCAACCAACAGCAGAGGAAGAAGCGTCAGTATAAAAGCACCAATCCTGACTCGTCCGGTGAGCAACGGTGGCGCCACCCTCAAAGCAAACCGCCCGCAAGCCGCGCCAAAATAAACAACGGGAATAAGAAAGATTAAGTGGGCCAAGCTGCCCCCAAGGAGGGTTGCAACATCGTCCGTGTCGTTTAGTAGTTCAGTTCTTAACGCTAACGCGCGTTGGTAGATATAGATGGCACTGATCAACAGCAGTATCCCGCCACACAAGGAGGCCGAGACGAATACCAGAAATGAGTTGATGGCGTTGTAGAAATAGTTTGACCGCATGGTGTTTCTACTACAAGCACCAGCGCCGAAGGCGCGGAATATGAAAGCCAGGGGCAAGTGCGAAGCGAAGCGGAGCACGTCGCCCCTGGCTAAGTACCCAAAGCGAGGTCAAGGCCTGAAAGGCCGAAATAGACACCGTTGTATTACGCCCTTTCAGGGCTGGGTTCAAATTTTAATTTTGTTACCAGGGGGCGACGTGCTCCGCTTCGCTTCGCACTTGCCCCTGGCTCTCATATTCCGCGCCTTCGGCGCTGTAAATAAAAACGCCGCGCCTGAGAGCAGGCGCGGCGTTTGCTAAGGCTGGACCGATGTTCATGGTCCAACGGTTACTGTGAACGATTGGTGGACCTGGTTGTGGTAAACCGGAGTGCCGCAATTAACGTAATTTCGCTTCCACGCCGTTAATTGGATCAGGTAACAACAGGTTCTTGGAAACACCTTCGAGGCGTCCGGAATATGCAACCTCATTTGTCCACCACTCCACGTCGGCCTACTTCCACCAGGCTGTAGTACCGCCTGGGAATACGTCGGCCCAGACTGAACTCCGGGCGCTGCTGCCGCCGGCGCGGCAAAATCAAACAAGCTGCGCTCATCACTATCACCCCACAGAATTCTCAGGTCATAGCTAAGTAGATGCCCGTCTGGATCGCTACAAAAGTAATCGATCGTGAGTGGCGTATTTGGCAACAGCTTTTCTGCACCGCACGGCTCAACTTCGACGGCCCCGAGCTTGATGGAAGTGATTCCGCAATCGGGCTCGGTCGTATCGATGTGTGCGGACCCGGGCACACCCGGACCGACAATGCGGTTGTCGATACGCAAGACGATTAGATTGTTATCCGCATGACCGCCACAGCCATCTAACACAACTCCAGGATCCGCCGGGTCTGGCCCGCCACTGGCCAAAGCTCGGTAGCCACGGACACGAAAGTCATATGTGCCGTCCACAAAGTTTCCCGCGGTCTGGATCTGGGCCAGCTCGTTTACGTTCATGAACCAGACTCGCCCATTCGCAACATTGCCCCAGCTTGAAGGCAATGGCAGCGGATGGGTTTGTTCGTAATGCTGACGACTCTCGTAAACCAACTTAGTGCCCAGTGGTATGAGGGGAAAGCCCGGATAGAACCATTGGTTGGGCCACACGTGGCCCGGACTTGAATCGAAGTAACCGCGCGTGAAGCCACTCAAAGCAGCGGGTGGCACCGAAGCCCACGCACCTGGACCAGCAGAGTGTTCCTTGTATTCGATTTCATAGTAGGCCGTCTGTGGATGAGTTCCAAGTTGGCCCCAGATCGAAATACCTTCAGAGAAGGGATTGTCACTGCTTCCGGGATTGGCGTAGCCGACCGGTCCTCCCGGATGAGCCGAATTCCCGCCAATGTTGCCGGAAATTATTCCCGGATCGCCACAAACCCCTGTTATTAACGCACAGTCACCCACTGGATCCGGATCGTTAATAGGGATACAGCAGGCCTGATCATTTGCCTTCAGGGTTACGTTGAGGTTGGTGGGAATATCCCAGCGAGCCTGGAAGAGATTTTCATTTACGATCACTTTATCCTGGCCGCCACCACAGTTCTGAGTTACACGGAAGATGATGTCAGGCGAGCAGTCGAGCCATGGGGTCCAGGGGAACCACGGCCAGATGCGTAGGCGCTCGAGCTCAGGTACACGTGGAAGCACAGTGGTGAGCCTTTCGCGCAGAGTCGGAATCGTGGTCGGGTCGACTTTTGTTATGGTTCTAATCGGTGGTGGTATAGGTATCGACGGAGTAGTGAGTCCGGGTAGAGGTCTAATCGGTATTGGAGGAATAACACTCGTCAAACTGCCGAGATCAAAAGACACTTCCGGAGTCGGCTCTTTGAATTTCAATTCCGGCCGAAGCTTAAGAACCGGTCGAATCTTATCGATCAGCAACGGCTCAAGACTCCAGCGACGTAACTGCCACCACCACCATGGCCACCAACCACAGCACCATGTGAACTTGATAGTGAAATTCCCGTTTGCATCGGTGACTACAGTTGGACCAACCTGCGAACTCGAGAGCCACCACCAAAAGAAATCGACATCAAAGGCGCGCACTTCGGCACCGGGAACTGGGAAACCAGTTTCGGGACAAATAACGCGACCCGTAATCGTAAAGGTGCGACACCAGCCAAGCCAGAGAACCCACCAGGCCGGAGTTACGATAAAAGGCGAAAGCTTCAGCGTGGCCTTGTTGGCCCATTGAGCGGGATTGACAGCGGTGGTGAGGGTTTGAAAGTTGAATAGGTCCTGATCTGAAACGTTGTCAGGGCCAATTGCGAGCGTCAGTGGTTGACGGGCGTCAACGTCGAGTGTGACCTCGGCTTTGCCGCCTTTGACTGACACCACTTGAGAGACAACCTTCTCTCCTATTTTGGCCGCGACTCTTACTTTCTGCTGGCCACGATCGGAATCTTTAACTTGTGATACGTCAATTGGTATGACGAGTTTACTCATGGATACTCCTTCAGAGATTAATTGTTGAGAGGGAGCGGCGCGGGCGATCCGTGCCACGTTGTTCCTTCTGCGTGGTCGTGGGAGTGCATGAAGGAATTGACAGGTCAGTACACGGCACGAAGTCCCGGCACTGAGAGGAGTGATGGGGCGTCAGCGCCGTGGACGCGCACACGCCGGACGCTCGGGTTGAACCGGTAAACCACCCCGCTAAGCGGTCCGGTAACGGTTAGTTCGCCTTGACCTGAGTATTCGAACTCGACTGGCGTCGCAATTCGATATTGGTTCTCCTGTGGTGGAGTTGAGCCAATGTTGGCCTGACTATACGCACTACGACCTTTACCGCAGCATGACATTGTTTGACTTCTCCTCAATGGTTATGTTTTTGGATTGGGGTTTCGTTCCAGATTGCCGGAGGAGGTTTTTGGTTGCGTTCGGTGAGACGCTCGAGCAGGATGGCGCCGCCCGACAAACCAAGCCACAGAAGCGCGCGCTCCAACCACGTCTCACCCATCAGCCAGCCGAGAGGGGCTGCAAACCAAAGACTGAGGCAATAGAAGCAATCGAGCAGTTGGCCAAAGAAGCTTCTGCCAGCGAGCCGGCGTAGACGAAGGAAGATGTCGCCTGGTCCGTCTTCGCCCGAAAACAGGTGAGTGATACGCCAGACAGCCAGTACTGCAATCACGAACGTGGTAAAAGACACGTCAAGGCGTATCGCCGGGTTTGCCAGCAACAACATCGAGATCTATATCGCCTCCGGAAAATGGAACTCGCGTTACTCGGGTCTGAAAAAGGATGGTGTAAATAGGTTGGGGGCCATCCGACCCTTTCACGTGAGAAGCTGGTTGGATAATCGTGTGTTACAGGCGCGCTCGTCTCACCAGCATCAACGCGAGCATGCGTTGCGAATGAGGACGTGGTCTGCAATCAGCATTCCGCAGGCTGTGGTCCATTATTAAGGCTATGAAATTTTTTGGAAGATGTAGAATGTCCACGCCAGTACACACTACAGTGCACTAACGGATACATCGAACGTACTGTAGGGGCGGCCCTCCCAAGAAACCCCTCGGCCTAAGCGATCATCGGGCAAGTTAAATGCTCTGCTATCAAAGTGATCGTAATTGAGCTGAGGGGTTTGTTTGCCCAAGTAGCAAGAGTGCTAGCTGTTACCAACACAAATCCCATCAGAGCCGCCTGTTTGTGCAATGCTTTCACACGTTGTTGTTGGTATTTTTCTTCGTAAGCTTTCTCGCCAGCTTCGACGTATTCTTCGCCGTACTTCAGTAGTCGATAATAGATTTTGGCGAGCTTGTGAGCGGTGGCTGTTACCGCTTTTGCCTCTCCACCTCGGGCTCTAATGCGACGGTAGAAAGCACCCAAGGCCGTCGGACTGCTGCGGAGGGACGCGGCGGCAAGGCGAAAAGCTGCGGCCGCTCGATTACGACTTCTTTTCGTGCGCCGGGAAAGCACTTTGCCGCCTGACTCTCTGGTTCCAGGACACAGACCGAGCCAGGAAGCAAAAGTCTTTTCTGATGGCCATGAACTCATGTCAGTACCCACCTCACCACTTAACATCAGTAAGGTATCTGGTCCTAATCCCGGTACGCGAAACAGGTCTACTCCAGTTTGCTTGTACAGCTCGTTCCGCACATCTATCTCGCCGCGCACTTTATCGCGCCGCCGCAACTTCCGTCCGAAGGCCGGTGGTTCGGCTTCCGTTTTATGCGGCCGCGCTTGCATTAGCTTCATCAACTCCCGCTCACATTCCTGCAGCTTCTCTTGATAAACCTCATAAAGTTCAAAGGCTTGTCGTAAAGCAAACAAATGCTCTGCGCGATAGTTACCCAACAACGACGCTGCGATTACCGCTTCCGAGTTCTTACATTCCCGAGTGCGATAACTGGCCAGTACTTGTGGCTCCCGTTCACCCTTGAGGATTGCTTTAATGATTCTTGTGCCTGTTACCCCCGTGATATCCGAGACCACATTGTCCAACCGTAGATTCATCTGGGCCATGGCTTTCTGCATGTGTTGAATATGCATGGTTGAGGCCTGCACTAACATCTCCCGCTGTCTCATAAAGCCACGCAACACACACACTTCATCCGGTGGTCGAAATGCCCCTTTTAACAGCCCTACCGTATGCAACTCTCGTTGCCATTGGCAGTCCAACATATCGCTCTTGCGCCCACTCACATTCTTGGTTTGCCGCGCATCAATCAGCTTTACTTCAAACCCTTTCCGTTCCAGTAACTCAAACACCGGAATCCAGTAGTGACCGGTACTCTCCATCGCCACAGTCGTTACCCCACACTGATGAAGCCACTCGGCCAACGTTTCCAAATCCCGCGTGAAGACTCCGAATTGCTTCACCGAAACGCTGTCCCGTCCTTCGGGCACAGCCACATAGTGTCGCTTGCTGCCAATGTCGATTGCCGCCGCGTTGAGATTGACGTTCTTTAACTCTATCGGTAGCTCAACCCGCACCGGCTCGTGGCGCGCACGCTTCTGGTTTGCTGGGGCCATGGTTTTCTTCTGCCTCTCTGCTGGAGTTCACTAGCGCAGACGCAGAAGAGCCACTTCGTTCTCTTACTCTCCCAAACGGGATCCTTCCTCAAATGAGAAACGTCACCATTGACATGATCTCAGCTCTCCCAGACCAAACTCCGTGACGGGCAATATGCACCAATGGGCCGTCGGTCTTTGTCCCTGCATTGCTACCCTATCACCTCATCACTTCCGCTTGCTAAACCGGGTTTCCTGTTAACATGTGCCCGCAAACTGCGGGCTGGTCAACTCCGTGGCCGCCCTCGGTTGAACACACGGAATTCAAGAATCGACAGTCTCGGGTTTGGCGAACACGATTTAAACCAAGGGCGGCCACGGAGGGCCGCCCCTACAAAAATGCAACGACGTAGCTTTCTTCTTCAGGCGGTGGGTTTAGCCGCTTGCTATCCACAGGCATTCCTCGGTGCGAAGGTTGGACCACCGGCGCGATACGGCCCGACACCCTCCGCTCGCCAACTTCGCTGGCATGAAATGGAGTTCTATGGATTCATCCATTTCACCATCAATACGTTCACCGACAAAGAATGGGGGTACGGAGATGAGTCTCCTTCAATGTTCAACCCCACTGACTTCGACGCGGATCAGATCGTAGGCACTGCGGCGGCTGCGGGAATGAAAGGCCTGATTCTGACTTGCAAACATCATGATGGATTCTGCCTGTGGCCTTCGAAATACACCGAGCACTCAGTTAAGAACAGCCCCTGGCGAACTGGTCGTGGCGATGTGGTGAAGGAGATTTCAACCGCCTGTCGAAAGTATCGACTGAAGTTTGGCATTTATCTCTCTCCCTGGGATCGAAACCACAAAGACTACGGCCGGCCTGAATACCTGACCTACTTCCGTAACCAATTGCGTGAACTACTAACCTCATACGGTCCTGTTTTCGAGATTTTCTTTGATGGCGCGAATGGCGGCGACGGGTATTACGGCGGCGCACGCGAGACGCGCAGGATCGATCGCGACACATATTACGATTGGCCTATAACGTGGAACCTTGTGCGCCGGCTCCAACCGGACACGTGTCTCTTCAGCGATGCTGGGCCAGACGTGCGTTGGGTCGGCAACGAGCGCGGAATCGCAGGCGATCCTTTGTGGAATACGCTCAACAAAGACGATTTCGCGCCCGGCAGGGCCGACGAAGCCCGTTTGAATCGCGGCGATCGTCCCGGCTCACACTGGGTGCCGGCTGAATGCGACGTTTCGATCAGACCCGGTTGGTTCTATCATTCAAGCGAAGACAGCAAGGTGAAAAGCGCTGCAACGCTTGTCGATCTTTACTACGCCTCCGTCGGTCGTGGAGGTTCTTTCCTGCTTAACCTCGCGCCGGATCGTCGCGGCCAAATTCCCAACACGGACATGAATTCACTACGCGAATTCCGTCGCACTCTCGATGCCACCTTTCGTGAAGACTTCGCACAGGGCTCGCGGGTCAGTGCAAGCAATACGCGTGGGAACGGTTTTTCACCACGAAACGTGATTGACCGCCGGCGCAATACATATTGGACCACTGCCGATCACGTTACGACGCCGGAGTTAATCATTGATCTTGATAAGCAGCAAACATTCAACGTCATTCGCTTGCGTGAGTATCTTCCGCTCGGTCAACGGGTGGAAGCGTTCGCATTAGATATCTGGACTCACAATGAATGGCAGGAGTTTGCCCGCGGCACAAGCATCGGAAACTGCAAGCTCGTGCGTGGTAAATCTGTGAGCACAACGAAAGTTCGTTTGCGTATTATGCAAGCGCCGGTTTGCCCTGCAATCTCGGAGTTAGCGCTGTTCGCTGATCGCTGAACGGCCTTGCACAAAAAGTGCGGTTCTCAGCCTGCGAAGCAGGCGGAAGCATAAAGCCTGGGGCGCAAGCCCCAGGATCAGAATGAAAATGAATTGCGAGCCCATGAAATGGGCGGCAGCTTGTTAGCCGCAAAATCGTTAGCATTTCATCTCGATCGCGCTGTCGCCCGCGTTCGCGGGCTTGAAATCTGTTTTGCGCTGTTGACCTGGGGCTTACGCCCCAGGCTTTATGCTTCCGCCTGCTTCGCAGGCTTAGACCGTACTTTTTGTGCAAAGCCTCGCTGAACCGAAGTAACTTCTTCTTGAGTGCTAGAAGAGTTTCAATAGTGATTCGAAGGCGTCCAACTTCTTGTTCTTGCCTAACTTCAGCTTCAGTGCTTTGCGACATCGAACATCGAACTTCTGTTGACTGATCAGCGTTTCAAACTTTCTCTCCTGGTCAAACCACAACGGACAATTCTTCGGTCCTCCTTGATGCGCTTCAATATCACCGTAAAATCCCGCCAGCGCACTTACGAGGTTGTTTGCGATTGCCCGGCTAGTTTCTGGTCCTTCCGCGGCGAGGTCGTCAAAGCCGGCAATCGAGAAAATGACGATTGGAGTTTTGCCGGACCACCAGTTATACAGATCCACCCACTCTTCATCGCGCATCCAGTGCCGTGTCACGCAAGCCAGCACCTCAACTCCGAGTTCCATGGGCATGCGCTCCAAACGATTCGCAAGGTAATCAGCGCGCAGGTAAGGCGTTTTTGGCTTTGTGTCGAGATCCCAGACGCCCAGGGGTACTGAAAGATCTGCCAGCTCAAAGCCGAATTCGCTTTGTGCCTGGTTCATTGCGTTCAATGTTTGGCCGAGCTCGGGAAAGACACTGTCCATGTCCCACACTGCGATCTTTGAGACATGAGCCCGTGTCGAACGTCGCGACGCTGCGCTCACTGCCGTTGTGCGAGTGGTCACCGATTTCTTCGAAGGTGTACAGATCGTCGCGTTCGCATCGCGCGCGTAGAGAACTGGTACTGCCCAATCGATCGGTTCTCCGTGCAGCAGATAGTTGACAGCAATGCGTGCTTCGCGCGCCGATTGGCCCAGCGACAGCCCTTGAGCCAGCGACGAGTAAAACTGCTGCGCGAACGATGTGGCTGACGAATCCAACACGCTGTATTGGTTTGCCACGAGCGCCGGCAGTCCGTGTGCGACTAACGACTGCGCCACACCTTTGTTGAAATCAGATCGACCGCCGCGCCCACTCTCGCAAGAGTTCAAAAACACGAGACTCAAACCGCGTCCGCGAAAGATCTCCCGAACCGATCGTTCGCCCAATGGATATTCACTCCCATTCTCATTCACGAAGATCAAACAACCTTCACCGCGTTCTTCATTGAACACACCGTGACCGATGAAGTGGACTACCTGATATCCGCCGGTTTTGAGACGATCATGAATCATCGAAGGAGTGGCGCGCGCCAGCGTGTCAATCTCGACGAGCCCTGCATCAACGAGCGGGTCAAAACCACGCCGGATTACTGCCACTTCCTGGTCTATCGATAATCTTCCGAACCCGACCGGTTGCGCGGAAGCGACGAGGATGCGTAAGGGACCGTCACACTGCGCGATCGGATCGGCTGGAACATTCGTCAGCACATTGCGCACGAAATGAATCTCTTCGGTTGCCAAAAAGCTTCGCCGTCCGTGATCGTATGCAAACTCCCACGGCTTCTCGGCTATCCATGGGATCATTGAAGTCAGCACGAGGTCCAAACGATTACGTTGACGCGTTCGCGCTTCGTCATACAGACGGCGAACGTCGCCCTGAAAGAGGGTGTCAAAGAGCTGACTCCCGAAGGCGATCATTTCTTCGTCGTTGGGAAGTGATCCCTGCTCGCGATTTGTATATGCCTTGATGCGTTCGTGAATTCGAATAATCTTCCCGAAGTTTGTTACTTCTTCGCCCTTATCGGCGCGCAATTGCATAATGGAAGTAACTCGAGCACCGCCGTAACTCGCGAACACCTGTGCAAACTTCGGACTGGAATTTGCTGCTCGCTGCTGATCGCCGTAACTAAACTCGCTCATCACGACCAGTTCGAACGTCTCGTCTGCTTCCTCAACACGGAAAAAAGGTGTCGCTGTTTCTTTTCTGGTACGTTCGGTTCGAGTCCGTTCGGGTTTGGGATATAGCGACTTTGCAAATGCAAAATCATTGGGATTGATATCCGTGCCACCGATTACTGCCTTGCCATCTTTCATGATCTTGCCGGGCAGGTCGTAACACATGATCGAGAGTGGATCGCTCTCTTTTGTGCCCATGATCGACTTCTTAGCAAGCGGAGTCAGAACTTGCTGCTCGACTTCTTCTTTTGACCAGCCCTGGTCCTTATCATAGAAAGCGATAGCCTTTTTGCGATCGATTCGGCTCACGATGTCGCTTCGCATGTGCTCATGATCAAATCCAAGCGTGTGTCCCGCTTCGTGTCGGACGACTCTAATAAACTCAGATTCAGGGGTTTTCATGGTGAAGCTGTCGAGATTCATCGTCGGTTCACTCTCGTCGATGTCGAGAATCTCAGTTCCGAGCCATGACCAGTAGCCCGCCATGTCGTCCGGTGAATCGAATCTGGCGATGCGCACCTTACCTACGCCCGCTGTCTCGGTAAACAGGACGTTAGCGTGCTCTCCCCAGGCGTTCATGTGCTTGAGGATACGCGCGCGTAACGCAGTGCTCGGGTTGTCCATGAACGAGACGCTCAAGCGAACGCCAGTCGTCGCCGGCCACTTCCGGGCGATAACCACTGCAATGCGGCGTAGACCACCGCGACGGCCAATCGGGGTCCGTGTTACTAATCTGTGTTCCAGTGCGTTTTCGGGGTTAATTTCGATGGCCCGCTGTTCAGCATCGACAAGCTTTTCGACAGGAAGGCTTCGAGGGCGACATAGGATTATGGCCATGGCTGATCCTTAGAGAGTGTGATTTCGGATAGTCTATCTAAGGAATATGACATTCGCCAGCATTTCATTTCGAATCAAAAAGCAAAAAGAGCCTATTCAACTAAAACTTTTGGTGGATGCCCGGCAGAAGAAACGTCGCTAGACTGAGCCGTCCTTAATCCACAGATTCTACAGATTACTTCACACAGAAATTTGCGCAATCTGTGGATAAAACACATTCAGCGTCAGGCGGAGGTCGAGTTTATGCGCATACTGCGTTTCTCTCTAGTCATCTTCTGCTTGTTAATTGCCAGTCCGGCTTATTCGCAGAGTAATTACGCGAGTTTGAGCGGCACCGTCTTCGATCCGCAACAAAAGGTTGTTGCGGGCTCTTCGATTCAACTGGTCTCGGAAACCACCGGTGCCTCGCGCTCAGCAGTCACCAACGAAAGCGGCAGCTTCCAGATCACGGGTTTACTGCCCGGAGATTACAAAGTCACTGTGCAGGCTTCGGGTTTTGCGACGCTGACTCAGAAGATCACCCTCGAAGTCGGCCAGTCGATGACTCTCGATCTGAATATGAAAGTCGCGACCTTGAGTACCGTGGTCGACGTGACCGCCGACACGATCAACGTCTTGCGAACTACAGACGCTTCTCTCGGCGAAGTCGTCGAACCGACAGCAGTGCAGAACTTGCCGCTCAACGGCCGCATGCTGATCGATTTGGTGCTCACTGTCCCCGGTGCACATGAAGGGCACGGAGCCCAGACAGGCGATATGAGCCCGTTGTACTGGCGTCCGGGCCAGCGCTCCGCAATAAGCATCAGCGGCAATCGTCCTAACGCTAACTACTTCCTGCTCGATGGCGCCACGAACACAGACCCGACATTCAACACACTCAACTTCAGTCCTTCACCTGATGCCGTGCGCGAGTTCAAAGTGCAGACAGGAAGTTACACCGCTGAACTCGGTGGCGCGGGCGGCGGTCAGGTCAACATTGTCACGCGCACTGGTTCGAACGAGTTTCATGGGACCGTTTACGAGTTCATTAGAAACGACGTGTTCGATGCTCGTACCTTCAACGAGATGGAGGAGTCGAACCATCTGGTGCGGAATAACTTTGGTGCGTCGTTCGGTGGCCCAATTGTTCGAAACAAGAGTTTCTTCTTTGTTAATTATGAAGGACTGCGACACACCAGATCACAGACGATGGTGTCGACCGTGCCCACCGAAGACGAAATTAATGGCGACTTCGAGATGAGTGGAGCGACGATTTATAACCCGTTCAGCTCGCGTCCCAATCCGACTTTCGATCCAACGCGGCCTATTAGCCCGAGCAATCCACAGATCATTCGCGATCAATTTCCGGATAACATGATTCCTGAGAATCTGATCGATCCGAAAGCGGCGCTGTTCTTAAGGAAATATATCCCGCGTCCGAATCTGGAAATGGGAATGATGGGTTGCGGTATGACCATGATGGGCGCGCCTACCGTCGTCGGCGCGGGGATGGACTGCAATAACTATCTCGACGTACGCAATCTGCATCACGTTACCGATCAGGCCACGTTTCGCTTCGATCAAACACTGAACGGCGGCGATAGTTTGTTCGCTCGCTATTCGTTTAGCAGTGAACGAGGCTTCACGCCGCAAAACCTGCCGGGCTTCGGCGCTCTTCACGACAATCTGGCGCAGAACGGGACCATCGGTTGGACGCGCGTGATAAGTCCCAACATCGTGAACCTCGCTTCGATCACTGTTTCGCGTCTCGCGATGCATCGCACTTCGGAAAACAGTTTTTCGAACGACATCGTCTCGGAACTCGGTATCACGGGCATCGGTTTCGGCGGTGAAGGCGCATTTGGCGCGCCGTGGTTCAACGTTCAGGGTTACTCAGGCATGGGGGACACGTTTGTCGCGACGCCGGTGCAGATGTGGAACACGATTCTCGAAGCACGCGACTCGTTGAACTGGCAGGTTGGTAGACACAGCTTGAAGTTTGGTGCGAGTTATCGTCGATTCATCTGGCCCATGTGGGGGTTCTTTCAGAACCGCGGGTTCTATCAGTTCACTAACGGCTTCACCACAGAAACTGCTACCAACGATGGCACCGGATCGGCGCTTGCGAGTTTTCTGCTCGGTCTGCCCGCCGTAAAGCAGAGACAAGCGGGCATTCCGCAAATGCAACTCCGGCAGTGGTACGCCGATGCCTTTGTGCACGACAGCTTTCAGCTTACGCGCAACACAACGATCCAGATTGGTCTTCGCTATGAGTACATGAGTCCGCTCGTGGACATTCGCTATACAAACACCAATCTGACATTTGAAAACGGCGTGCCTTTTGTATTTATCGGCGGGCAGCAAGGTTTTCCCGAAGGGCTTAATTACTCGAATAAACTCAAATTTGCGCCGCGCTTCGGTATCTCTCATAACCTGCATAAGCACGGCCTCGTTTTGCACGCCGCCTTCGGAATCTTTTTCACGCCCGTTGATATGAACACGTGGTGCAACCAGCGTCATAACGTGCCTTTTGTTTTTCCGGAAACACAGCAGAGCGATAATTTCGTGCCCGCACCGGGAATCGTCGCGAGTCACTTCAACTTCGGCCCCGCGGTATTGGGAACGACAACGGTTAGTTTCGCCGCTTTCGAAGCCGATGCGCCGCCACAATATATCGAGCAGTGGAGCGCATCCGTGGAGAAGAGTCTCGGCGCGGAAACAACTCTCGAGCTCGGGTATCTTGGTTCGCATGGATTACACCTGCAGCGTTCGCACTTAATCAACAATGCGCCCGCTGGTCCAGGTGCGATTGGACCACGCCGGCCGTTCAGAACGTTGAGCTTTTTACCGGGGATGGTACTGCCGAGCGATATCGCTGTTACCAGTACGACGTTTCCTGTGAGTGGCATCAACCTGCTCGAGAATTCCGCGCAGAGTTGGTATCAGGCTGGTTACGTCAATTTGCGCAGGAGATTCAGTCGCGGTTGGACCTTCCTTGCGAACTACACTTTCTCGAAGAATCTTAGCGACGCGCCGGATTTCCGTTCGCCAATGTTTGAATCGGCCGCACCTCAGGACAATTCGAACCTCAAATTCGAAAAGGGACTTGCCTGTGATGTGCGCCATCGTTTCGCTCTGAGCATGGTCTACGGCATACCTGCGCTAAAGAAGAGTGGCTTCGTTAATGCGGTCACAAAAGATTGGCGGCTCTCGGCGATCTATCAGGCGCAGAGTGGTTTCCCATTCACCATCTCGGTGTTTGGCGACACTGCTAATGCGGGTACGTTGTTAGGTGAGAATCCGATACGCGCTAACCACACGGGTCAACCTGTTTTTGATGCGAATAGTCGAACGGCGGACAGATGGTTCAATACCGCGGCGTTTACCACGCCGCCGGCATTCACCTTTGGGAATGTCGGGCGTAACACTGTGTATGGACCGGGCAGGCAGACTCTCGATCTCGCGTTACAGAGAGAGTTCGCGATGACGGAGACGATCAAGGTGCAAGTGCGTGCCGAAGCATTCAACGCGCTCAACCAAACAAATCTCGGCACTCCGAACCGTTTCGTCAACACGCCTCAGTTCGGCACGATCACGGAAGCCGCGACTCCCGGGCGTGAAATTCAGTTCGGCTTGCGTGTGTCGTTCTAGTATCCGTGTAATCCGTGGCCTTAATCCACGGACGTAATGAGATCTGGGCTGATCATCGTGAACGTGCAGCCACCGGGTTTCGGGACGCAGTGCAGTGCGCCGCGACGGATAATCTTGGTCTGTGAACTGTCGGGGAAGACGAGCGGAAACTTGAGCGCCTTCAATGCCGGGATCTCTGACTTCAGACTATCGTCGCCCTTGATGAACTTCACGTCGCTCACTTGCGAATTTCGCGCTGAATCAGGAGTAAAGACGACATAAAACTCGGCCTCGGTCGGGGCCTTCAGATTCGGCATGAGTTGGCCGAGGTTGATAACGTTGTAATCGCGCAACTCACCTTTAGCTTTGTCGATCAATTTGTCGACACTGCCAGCCGCAGTTAGTTTCTCAAGACTTTCTCGCGCCTCCCGCGAAGGCCTGAAAACGGCGCTGGCCTGAGCGTACGCGCGAATTGCTTCCTGTTTCCTGCCGCGCTTTTCTTCAATCATTCCTACGTGATAACCGACTTCGCCATGTTGCTGCACTATCCATGCTGCTCTGATGTATCTCTCCGCCGTGTCTAGATCGCCCTTTTGGAAGTAGACCCATCCTAGCGTATCCCAGTAAGACGCCAACGACTCGACGTAATTCAAGTCGTCCATTTTCAGACTGCTTATTTCGACGTTGCGAAGGCCAATTGCGATCGTGGACACAGCTGATTCCGCGTACTGAAGCGCCTTGTCGAGCTGAACACTCTTGACGGAAAGAAAATACGCAACATTATTCAAGACAATCGGCGCGCGATCTAATTTGATCGCCTCTTCGAAAGCAGCGATGGCTTTGTCGGTTTGATCGAGATTCAAATACGCGCGGCCAAGACTCACTCGCAGGTTTTCGTCTTCGGGCGCAAGAGAAATGGCGCGTTCGAGTTCCGGAATGGCTTCTTTATACTTGCGCGCCTCGAGCAGCATCCGCCCGAGGCTCGAATGAGCGGACACATTTAACGGAGTTACTTCAATCTGTTTGCGGTAGGCGGCCTCGGCGTTTGCGTAGTCCTGCTGTTGCCAGTAAGCGTAACCGAGCAGTCCGTAAGCATAATCTTCGAACGGATTGTCCTTTGTCTGTTCGTTCAGAACTGCAATTGCTTCAGCATACTTTCTTTGTCGAACCATTACGAATGCCAGGTCATTTCTGACTTTCTTGTGTTTTGGATCCTTTTCAACTGCACGCTTGAACAGTTGTTCTGCAATCGCATAATTCCCGTTTTTGATCGCGGTGTTACCAGCCTGTATTAGATCTGTGACTTTGACCGAATCAGAAATTGCAGGTGTGCCGGCGATTTCCGTCTCCAACGAAAGTATCTGTGCTTCGTCAGATTTTACGGCTGCTGCAAATGCCCGATAGTCCTGCAAACGCTCGGCAGGCAATTCGCGCTGTCGCAGATGCAGCGTCCGATCGCTTACGACCGCAGCTCCTTGCATCTTGTAGTTGGCCGCATACTCGGCATAATCGCGAGACACTTTGATCGGAAGTGGTAATCGCGTTTGATACTTGCTCGGCAGCGTGAGTTTCAAATTGTAAGTGATATCAATTGGTGGACCGAGTTCGACCGGTTTTGTGCTGTTGGCCTTGCGACCCATGAGCGGCGACAAATTGAACGCTGGAAGCGGGACTCCGATTTTCAACTTCTTGCTGGACCAATCGAGAAAGTCGTTCTTGGCAACGTTAAATTCAATCTCGAAAGGTTTGTCGAGATCGGCTGGGTCCGAAGTGTTGATATTGGTGACTTCGCCTTCAATACCAACGGCGGTACCGAGATAAAAACCAAGATTCTTCCAATTGCTCTTCGGTGTGCGACGAAAAGCAAACCTCATATACAGCTCTGCGTCGCCACGCAGAACCATGCGAGCGTGCGCGTTCAGTTTGCCGAGATCGTCAACCGTGCCTTCTATAGACACTGTTTCAGAAGAAAGAAACGGTGGTTCAGCGGGCGTGGTTTCGAGCCGCGCCGGTCCGGCCGTTGGGATCATCAACGCCTTCTTGTTGCGGAGACTAGGAGACAACAGTCCGGCGGGCGCTATCTCGGCAGTTGTATCTGCCCAGAGCGTTTCGTTACCTAACGGAATCGCACTGATGACATGATCAAATTGACCCGGCGACGGAATATCGAGATCGAGCTTGCGAGTCGAGTTGATCAACACAGGATAAGCACGCAGTCCCGTCGCGGCGAGCATGGAAGCGAGCAGCGTGTGTTTGTCTTTGCAGTCGCCATACTGATTGGTCATGACGCTGGCCGCCGTATGTGGTTGGTAACGGCCCTGGCCGAGGGAAAGACTAACGTAACGAAAGTTCTTCGCGACAAATTCATAAAGCGCACGGGCTTTATCTTTCTCGGTGGTTCGTCCGCTGATGATCTCCGCTGCTTTGACTTTGATCTTTTCGTCGGGAACGATTCGATCCTTTTGCAAACCCGCGTACCACTGGCCCACTTCATCCCAGCTTTGAAACGTCGTTAATTGCACGTCAGGGTGAATCTCTTCGGTTTCTTTATCTTCGGGTTCTTCCTTGTCCTTGTCTTGTTCGTCACTGTCGGGTTTCAGGTTTGCGTGTTTCCAGTGATAGACGCGCCGATCGTTCTCGTCTTTGATCTCCGGAGCAAAGCCGGGTTCATTTTTTAGTTTGACTTTACTGGCGGTGGGGATGTTAACCGTCAGCTCATCGTTGAGAACGATCACGGTCTTTTTAATGAAGTCGTGCTCGACCCAGAAATGGTTTTGTGCAAGTGGTGTATGAACGGTCCACACCATTCGATACTCGAGCACATCTCCCGGGCGAAGTCCGGGCACGGTTATGTGTTTTTGTCTGAGGTCGGTATAGATCGGCGCCTCACGAGCAATGGGCGCCGTTAGATCCTGAACGTCTGAGGCGGAAGCGTTGACGGTAGAGCCATCTGCTTTACGCACGCGAACGTAATCCATTTCGAGTTTTTCATTAGCGGAGCTGTAGCCAATTACCAATTGACCAAGACGTTCGACACCCGCATCACTCTGAACTTTGGCGCGGAACGTTACATCGCGTTGTCCGGTGCCGTCGCGCTCAAAACGATATGAGGTGCGCAGGTCTTCGATGACTGCGGCCTCTTGCGAGTAGTCAGGCTTCTGTTTAGCGCTGTCGGTGGACTGTGCGGGTGCTTGTGTTTTGGTCTGAGCTCTAACTGACTGAAAACTACTAAGGGGTAGTCCTAACAGCAAAGAAACGCTTGCAAGCAAGGCCATGATCTGGGCATTGCGGGGGGAAGGCATGAGTTTGAATCTCCTATTGTCATGAGGACTCTGTTTCTGAAGGCCAAGTCTACAGGAAGGTCCAAATTGTGTCTATCCACAGATTACGCAGATCTATCTGTGTAATCTGTGGACGAGAACGGAACAATACTGGCGTGGCGGCGTCTAATCATTCCGCGTTTTGTTAGTGAGGAAACGAGCCATGTTCTCAACTGGCAGTCCTACAGATGCTCTCGAGTTCCTAATGATCGGTACCGGCGTCGTTTTCTTGTTAAAGCGACTCGCAGACATGGATAAGTATTATGAGGTCAGGCTTTTTGTTATCACTTTGATTCTGAGTTTGGCCGCTATCATTATCTTTATCGGCTTTGGCTTGAGCTTTGTCGATCCTGTCAGCGCTGAATGCCCTGAATACCATTACTGCCAGACCGAAATGTAAAGTCCTCCTGGAAAAAAGTTCTGGACCACCACTCATTGAATTAGGTACAGTAAATCAGGGGCTTGGTCTAATGCCCTGAAGTCAATTACAAGCGGGTGCGGCGCTTGTCCCCAAAACCAATCTCACAGCGACTCTCTTAACCCCGGCAAGACTTAACTAACAATTAAAACCAGCGACCATGACACGGATATTCCTTTATCTACTTGGGTTATGTCTTATTTTGCTTTGTCTCAACAGTACGGTCTTTGGCAACGGTCGATCTCACTCACCTGAATCCGAGCCACTCAATCTGCGCGACTTTGGCGCCGTTGGCGACGGCGTTGCGGATGATGGTCCAGCTTTCCAAAGCGCGCTCGACGCGCTCGCTGCCGCCGGCGGCGGAACGCTTTTCGTCCCTGAAGGTAAATACGCCATTGCCACGCCTGTTGAGAAAAATTTCACCGGACTCGCGTCGTCAATCACAATAATCGGAGTTGAATCACTAACACCCGTCGCTCCTCCGAGTGCTCCTGGCCACGAGCTCTCGATGGGCCTCGATCTGCTTTCGGAAGTTTACCCGCGCACGGGCGACGAGCAGGTTGCGATCTTTATCAGAGGATTACGCAATCTTGTCGTCAAAGATATAGCCTTTGTTGGCACGTCAACTGTTGTCACCGATGCTGCGATCACACTTCTGTTAGCCGACATCGAAAAAGCTAAGATCAAACACAGCGAGTTTTATGGTCTGGCTACAATGACTGGCGGCGGTGCGATTGTTGAAGCAGTACGAAGCGATCTGGAAATCGATCAGTGCAAGTTTCTCGGATCCACGGCGACCAGCGGTGGGTATATTCCGATCGTACAAAACCTCGAGTGGTATGGAATAACGGTCACCGATACAACTTTCCTCGATTATGGACAGCGGCCCGAACTATTCAGCAAAACGGGTTATGCAGCGCCGATATCCTGGATCAATATCGGCAATGCTGCGAAAACCACCAACCTTTCGCCGCGGCGTGAAGTAGTGCTTCGAAATGTGTTTCTTGATGAGGGAGCTTTTTGGGGATTGAGTAGTCTTCCTTATCGTTACACGCCGGCCAGTGCACCAATAGATCTCATTTACGTAAGTAATCTCGAAATGAATGTGTCCAACTTCGGTGTATTTGGACATCAACTCTATAACGCAGATCGAGTGTTCGTTGAAAAATCGAGATACGGCTGGAGTCATAACGCCGCCGCAGCGATCGCTTTGAATAATATCGGCGCCGCTATCCTCGATCGGTTGACGCTCCAGGCAAGTGCGGATCACATTTTTGCCGACGCTAATACCAGGGAATTGACTGTCATTAACTCGTCAAACGTTCATCTCGATTCGTCTGCTCAGTCAACAATCACGATCAATACGACTGCTGAAGCCGATCCGGTGCAATACGTTCGCAGCCGGTTTGTGGCCGTACTCGAAAGAGAACCAGATCCCGCGGCTCACTTTTACTGGTCGGATTTGCTGATCCACTGTCTTGAGGATTCAGTCTGTCAGGACAGTACCAAACAGGCACTAAACGACTACTTATCCAGCTCCCCTTCGCAGACCTTTAAGATCTCCGGTCGCATCACCAATCCGGATAACGCACCTCTTGCAGGAGTAGCAGTAGCGCTCAGTGGATCTCAGTCAGTCACAACCAGTACTGACAGCAATGGCAACTATATTTTTACCAGTTTGCCAACGAGCGGCCGCTATGTCGTCACGCCTGCATCAGACTATTACAACTTCGACTCGGCTACCTTTGTTACACCAAGTGGAGATCTGACTGCCAACTTCATCACCAAACCAAAGACTTATCTGGTGAAGGGAATTGTCAGAAATGACGGCAATACTTTGTCCGGCGTGTTGGTCGCACTTTCCGGTTCTTCACTCGGAACAAGTGTGACTGATAGTGCGGGTCAATATTCGTTTGAGTTGCCGAAAGGTGGAAGCTACGTGTTGACGCCGACGAAAGCGAACTACGCCTTCGGCCCAGTCTCCACTTCCATCAACGCACTGAGCGCAAACGCGCAGATCGACTTTACCGCGACGCTAAAAAAACACTCGATTACCGGACGTGTCCTGAATGCTGATGGTGCACCAGTCGCTGGAGTCGTGGTGACGCTGTCCGGTCCTGTAAGCAGCACGACGACTACGGCAAGTGACGGATCCTACTCGTTTACAAACGTTGACGCTGGCACTAGTTGGACCGTTACCGCTGCGAAAGATCACCTTGCGTTGTCCCCGGTCGTCCAAACGGTCGACGACCTCTCAGCGGATACGTTCGCGAATTTCGAAGCCGTGCAACTGCCGGTCTTGTTGACTGAACCCGGCACTGACCGGGCTGTCGCTATGGAGTTGACGCAGTGGGTACCCGAACCGTTTTCGATTACGACGACCTTGCTGTCCGACGGCCGTAATCGCACGCGCATAATCGTGTTCGCCACCGATCTCGGCTTATTACCCGGCGAGGGTGTTGAAGCCTTAACGGCCGAAGCAGAAGATTCGAACCATGTCGTGCACCCATTGAGGGTAGAATTCGTTAGTCCGCTGCAAGGCCTGCCCTAATATCAATCAGGTTGTGATAAGGCTCACAGCAGACCTTGATGGCGCCGGAGACGTGCTTCTTACCCTTAAAGTCCATGGTTTGACGAGCAATAAGGCGCGAATCCTGGTTGGGCCTGTCAGTGACGCTCCGAACTGATCTGTGGCTTTGCCTCAAAAGTCGGAAATCAGTCCGCGGAGCGCCAAAGGCGCGAAATATGGGGCGCAGCGCCAAAGGCGCGGAATATGATAGCCAGGGGCAAGCGCCGAGCAGAGCGAGGCGCGTCGCCCCTGGATCCACGCGTAAACGACCTTGAAGCTCTGAAAGAGCGTAATAATCGCGATGATATTTTGCACTTTCAGTGCTCTCTTAAATTGATTCCCGGTAACCAGGGGCGACGCGCTTCGCGCTTGCCCTTGGCTATCATATTTCGCGCCGTTGGCGCTGCGCCTGACCCGATTTCCGACTTTAGGGCAAAGCCAATCTGTGTTAATTCGGCCCATATTATCGGCTTGACAGTTTCATCTGTTCGAATAAACTAGCGTCCGAAAGCCATTCCTGCAGACGCAAAGGACCAACACGATGAGTACTGTTCAGCATGGTGAAACGGGAACAACTGCACCGGCGTTTAGGATTGCGCCGCAGTTGCACCAAATCCTCTATAAACGGCCTGGCCGCGACAAGTTAGAGCCAACTGAGGACGTTCTCCCTGAACCGCCTTACCCGCAACGACCCGACGCCAGGGAAATGACTCACAACGAATACCTGAAGTTGAACGGTGTTCGAATGTGGAAAACCTGGGGCGCGCCGTATTTCAAATCGCGGACGCTGAAGAATCGAAAAGAACTACGGCCAATCATCCCGTACCTGTTCACCGACTGGAAGTGCAATCTCGATTGCCACTACTGCTGGTCGTACGACAACAAGGTAAAGGGAATGACCGAGGATGTCGCCAAACGCTCAATTGATTGGCTTCACTCAATCGGGTCACGCGTGCTGGCCCTCATGGGTGGCGAGCCTCTGCTGCGACCCAATTTCATTCACAAGATTGTTTATTACAGTGCTCAGAAAGGCATCTTCGTCTATTTGCCTACCAACGGACGGTTGATGAAACCGGACGTGATCGATCGACTTGGCGATGCCGGCCTCGCCACGGTCAACCTCGCGGTGGATTCGGTGAAAGAGCGAAAGTCTCTACCGAAAGCGCTCGATCCGATCCGGCCGTACTTCGAGTACCTCGTCAAGAAGCAGAAGATCTACGGGTACACCGTGATGTTCAACATCAACATCTGCCATAACAATATGGACGATGTGAAAGAGTTGACCGAGATCGCTCACGATCACGGAATCGCGACCGACTATCACATCAACGAGACCCCGATGACCGAGCAGGATCACTTCAAGCATCTTTCGGAGAACGAGACGTATCTGACGCCCGACGATTGGCCGAAGGTCGATGCTTTGCTGGATTACCTGAACGACAAGCGTAAAAACGAAGGCTACAAAATGGTGAATCCGATCCAGCACATGGAAGACATGAAGCTGTTGATGCGCGGTAAGGTTCCACCCTGGCAGTGCCGCGCCGGTCAGAATTCACTCATCATCCGCACCGACGGAAGTCTCGCTCCGTGTTTCCCGATGTATTCGGCGACACACGATTGGGGTGTTGTCGGCAATCACAAGTTTGACGCGAAGCAGCTCGACGAAATGAAAGTCGAGTGCACCAAGCATTGTCTTTCGACCTGTAACTACATCCTGGGCTATTGCTACGACACCGCGCGCGTCCTCGGTTGGATTGCGAAGACGGCCAAAGGTGGGTTCAGAGGTGTAGAGAGTTTCTGACCGATCTGGATTCACAACTCGAGTACTGGAACACGGAAGGTCCGCAAAAAGCCTTTGCGCATCCGCTGAATATCCGGCGGGTGACGCACTGGTTGTCTTTGGATAGCGTCATTATCGACTTCGGTTGTGGATACGGCCGCAGCCTCGGAGAGTTGGCCGAACAAGGTTACGACAATTTGATTGGTCTCGATTTCTCACCGGCGATGATCGAGGCGGCCCGCGAGCGATTTCCTGAAATCACCTTCGAACAGATTGAGTCGGTGAAGATTCCGCTTCCGGATGAATCGGTGGATGGTGTGCTTCTTTTCAGTGTCCTCACGTGCGTGCCGACGGATGAGGGACAAAGAGCGATCGTTAAAGAATTGCACCGCGTGTTGCGGCGTGGCGGACTGTTGTATATCAGCGATCTGTGGTTACAGGATGATGAGAGAAACCGGACCCGCTATGCGCGTGACGAATCGAAGTATGGAATCTATGGAGTGTTTGACCTGCCGGAAGGTGTGACAGTTAGACACCACGATCCCAAATGGATCGAAGCCCTCACGAGCGAGTTTTATAATGTCGCGCTCGACGACGTCGATGTAGTGACGATGAACGGAAATCCCGCCAAAGCGTTTCAGTGGTTCGGCCTCAAACCCGCTTAGGCCACTAAAGGCCCATAACACACAAAAACTGAATAACTCATTTGTGCTTTTACGAGTTCGAGCCGGCAGTTCGCGCACCCATGCGGCGCAACCAGCGGAAGTGCGACAAGAGTCCCGCACGAAAGGTGGAGTGCTCACCGTATCTCACTCCAAAATCTCGACAGGTCTGTTCCACGAGGTTTGAGATGGCAGGGTAATTGACGTGACATACACGAGGGAAAAGGTGGTGTTCGATTTGAAAATTCAACCCACCGAGGAGCCAACTCTCGACTCTACTGCGTCGAGCGAAATTCACAGTGGTTTCGACTTGATGGATCGCCCACGCATTTTCCATCGAGTCGGAGTTCTCTTGTGGCAACGGGAACTCGGCCTCTTCAACGCAATGAGCAAGTTGAAACACAACACTGGTAACCACGCCTGCAAGACCGACTGTCAGAACGTAGAACAGGAGCACCTTCCAGAGAGGATGGACCAAAAGCGGCAAGCCAAACGCCAATGTAAGGAACAGCGCTTTACCGCCAACAAAGCCGGCGAGTTCCCGCCCTTTCGGCCGGGGCATTCGCGTGGATCCGATCCGACCAAGGATTACGTCACGGAAATCATCGTAGAGATTCCACTTGACGACATTCAAGCCGTAGAGCGGCCACAAATAGAAATGCTGCCAGCGATGAAGTTTAAATCTCTTCTGATGTGGCGTTAGCCGGCCGAAAAAAGAAATATCAATATCGGCATCATGGCCCGTGATGTTTACGTAGGTGTGATGTACAACTACGTGTTTCCAGTGCCACACATAAGAACTGGCGCCTATTAGATCCATCGTCATGGCCGCCAACCGGTTGATCCAGGGATGATTTGAATAGGAATGATGACTGCCGTCGTGTTCGATATTGAAGCCAATCGCCGCCATTGCCAGGCCAAGTAGAACCGCTAGAGGCAAAGCTTGCCACCAGGATCCCGCCACGAACACGAGCAATGAATAGAACCCGCCAAAGGCAGCTAGAATTATTGCGGTTTTCAAATACATTGCCGGACAGTCGCGGGGACTGCGATCAGAGCTGCGAAAATAGTCATCGACTCTTCGTCTTAACTCTTTATGAAAAGAATTGTCTCTCCTGAAGGTTAATCGGCTTTGAGCTACATCGCGAATAGGATCAACTGCCATTCTTAAAAACTCCCTGAACTGCTAACTGAGGCTTTGATGCCCTAACCGCTGTATGTTACGCATCACACTTAGCAACTTCTTGTCAAAACGTGGGTGCAATGCTGAAGTGACAAAAAGATTACAAGGCAGCGAGTTGATATGTGCGATAGAGCACATAAAAAGGAAGGCTCAGTCTGTGGGGTTGGAGGTTTTAGATAGAACTCAATTCAGGTATGCATCCGTTTCCGCTTTAATGATCGCGTAACAGTCGCAGGATTTCGCTTCCAGGCCCGGTCGATTAAGAAGAGTGATCACTCCTCGACTGTAACGAATTAGCTCGGCCGCTTGTAACGCGCCGGCGGCTTTGCTTACACCTTCGCGCCGGACGCCCAACATGTGGGATAGGAATTCCTGGGTTAACGGAAATTCCTCTGCTCCCAAACGATCAGTTGTCATCAACAGCCATCGCGCCAGTCGAGCATCAACCAAATGAAAGCGGTTGCACGCAGATGATTGCGAGACCTGAGTCAGGAGTGAGTGCGAATAACGATGCAAGATGCGATGTAAACCGCCAATCCGATCTGCTTCCGTGCGCATAGCCGCTGAACTCATTCTCATTGCTGTGCCCGAGCCCTGCACAAGAGCTCGTATTGACGATGAGTTGACCCCCATAAAGACCCCAAGTCCGGCCATGCCTTCATTTCCCACCATTCCCACTTCAAGCCACGATGTCTCTGACAATTTTGAAATTAACGAGATGATCGAGTTGTTAGGAAAATAGACGTACTTAATCACATCGCCTGGATCGTACAGCTCCTCGCCCAGGACCAAATCTACTGTCTTCAGCTTGGGCAACAAAAGCTCGTATTCTTTTTTGGGAAGCGTGGCCAGCAACCGGTTAACGCTCGGGCCGCCATCGCTATTGCTTTTCAAAACCGGCATCTTTTCGACTCCAGATAAACCCCGCGGTATCAAAAATCACAATTCGGGAACCTATTATGAGTAGCATTCGAGCGGCAACGGGTCTGTGCGCGAACACACATATGATGTTGCTTGCTGGAAAAGCCGTAAATAAGCAGGTGAACGAGGTGATGAGCATTATGTGTGTTAGCACACATATGTGTTATAGTGCAGCACAAAGCGAGTAGCCTGCTTTGACACTTGGATCGGGTCTTCCCCTCCTCCTCTTGCCCCTTTGCGCAAATTCAGCGCAGATGAAAAGGCTCTTGGTAATTAACCACCGGAGATGGAAGATGAAAATACTGCTTTACAATCCAGATAATGGCGTCACGCGCAACTTTATGCCACACCTCTGGATGTTTCTCCTGCAAGCAATTACGCCTCCGGGTCATGAGGTCATTCTGATTGACGCTAATGCGCGTGCGATGAGCGATGACGAGATTGTTCGGTTTATACGAGAGCAAAAGATCGAGCTTGTCGGCATCGGCGCAATGACTCGCATGATTGAGAAAGCCTATCGAGTCGCCGACGCGATTCGCCTTGCAGGCGTCCCGGTAGTGATCGGCGGTCCACACGTCACTGAAGTTCCTGATGAGGCGCTCGGTCGAGATGGAGGGCCTCGCCACGCTGACGCAATCGCCCTTGGTGAGGCTGATGAAACCTGGCCCCAGATCGTTGAAGATGCTGCCCGTGGTGAACTCAAAGAAATCTATGAGCCTGTCGACGATACTGGTAAAGAACGGAAGCCGAGTCTTCAACCTTACCCAGTGATTCCCTGGGAAACGCTAAATCTCGATCAATTTAATTTCTTCCCGAGTTTCTTGCGTCCTCTACTATCGCGCGTCGGCCCACATTGGCGCTCGCTGCACATTGTTCCGCTCGAGTCAGGACGAGGTTGTCCTTATGGTTGTGAGTTTTGTACCGTCACCGGATTCTTCGGCGACTCGGTCCGCTTCCGCACGAATGAAAGTATCGTTGACGAACTACTGACCTTAAAGGCACGTGGTAAAGCTGAAGGCGGAGTAATCTCCGTGTTCTTTGTTGATGATAACTTTGCGATCAGTATCAAACGAACAAAATCACTGTTGCGCGACATTATTGCAGCCGGTGCGCAACTCCCCTGGATCGCGCAGATTAGCGCCAACCTTTTACGAGATGAAGAGCTGGTTGATCTGATTGCGAAATCCGGTGGGAAGGTCATTTTTATTGGGATGGAATCGATTGACCCTGTGAATCTGGCCGATGTTAAGAAGGGATTTAACAAACCCGAAGAATACACGGGCGTACTCAAACGTCTTGCTGATCGAAATATCTATGCGATCACGTCCTTCATCATTGGTATGGATAACGACACACCCGGTGTGGCAGATCGAATATTGGAACAACTTCGCAGTTGGCCTCCCGGCCTGCCAGTTTTCGGCCAACTTACGCCGTTTCCCTCAACACCGCTGTATAAGCGATTACAAGATGATGGCCGTCTGGTTCGGCCAAAACACTGGCTGAAGTTTGAGAAAAACATGATGGCTCACGTGCCTCTCAAGATGACCATCGAGCAAACTCATTACGAGCTTCATCATGCGTGGGCCCGCTCCTACGACGCGGCACGTAATGCAGAAGCGGTTCAGGCGATGAGTTACGCGCCAGTTGGTCCGCGGATTTTTCACTTCATCACACGGCTCGCATTTCGCGCAATCTATTTTCCACAAACAACGAGAAGAGCATGGCTCAAAGTGTTTTTTGAGAATAGGCGCACCGTCTTCAGTCTTGCGAAGGAAGCAATCGGAACCGTGCTGACTCCAAAGAGACGAATGGAAGGAAAAGAGGGTAGCTCCGCTGTGATAACGCCGCTGAATGCAAATACTAGCCGTTGAAGGTAGTGGGGTAATAGTGTGTTGCTCAAACATTGCTGGGTCCCGGAGGGACCAAATGTTTATTAGCCACGCCCCCTAAAACTTAATTACGGCTCCAGCGGAGCGAATGCTGCTGCTGCACGGACATCGCGCTCCGCTGGAGCGCGGTCCTAAGGCTGGTGGTGGCTATAAACATCTGGCCGCGCCGCGGCCAATACACAATTACACCACTACGCCGTTGGAACATTGATGGAGGCGGGATGCTTATCCGAGTAACCGATCGAACTCGTCTTTGACAACTCGATAACACTCGCACGCAGTTTCTTCCAGTTTCTGACGATCCAGGATCTGTATGCGGCCTCGGACATAACTAATTGCTCCTATGTCCTGCAGATGACCAGCAGCCACAGTAACGCCCTCGCGGCGCACGCCCAACATATCCGCGATCAATTCCTGTGTCATGACCAATTCATCCGTATCCACTCGGTCATGGCTTAACAACAGCCAACGGCAAAGTTGCTGTTCGACTGAGTGGAGGCGGTTGCACACCGCAGTCTGAGATATCTGTGTAATTAGTGCTTGTGTATAGCGCAGCAACAGGCGTTGGAACTCACCACCCGACGCGAATTCCATCTGCATCACCTTCGCCTTCATGCGAATAGCCTCGCCGGCGCTTTGGACTACCGCACGATTGGGCATGGTTCCTCCTCCCATGAAGAGAGCAATTCCCACTACGCCATCGTTGCCCGTCAATCCCATTTCGGCCGTAGCGCCGTTTCCCATCGTGTAAAGCAAAGAGACAATCGCCGTGGTTGGGAAGTAGACGTAATCCAAGTGTCCGCTAAACTCATAGACGACATCGCCAAGTGAAAATGAGATTTGTTGCAAGGTTGGGCGCAGGCGTTCGACTTCGTCTGGTGGCAGGGCGGCCAACAGCCGATTCTTACTGTGATCCAGAACTGTAGAAGCTCGCACGCTAATCTCCACTTTCGCTTGCACTCGCGCCCAAAGAGGAGGCCGTTGGTTCTGCAAGTTAGACAAAGCATATCACGCATGTGCGCTATCACACATATAGCTTCATTAGGCTTTGCAAAAATAGTACGGTCTAAGCCTGCGAAGCAGGCGGAAGCATAAAGCCTGGGGCGTAAGCCCCAGGTCAACAGCGCAAACAGATTTCAAGCCCGCGAACGCGGGCGACAGCGCGATCGCAATGAAATGCTAACGATTTTGCGGCCAACTAGCTGCCGCCCATTTCATGGGCTCGCAATTCATTTTCATTCTGATCCTGGGGCTTACGCCCCAGGCTTTATGCTTCCGCCTGCTTCGCAGGCTTAGAACCGCACTTTTTGTGCAAGGCCGCTTCATTACCTGTATTGGTGTTTTAGAGTTTTAGGAGTGATCAAAAACAAAGCCTCCGGACTAATATTCTTAGTCGGAGGCTTTGTCTTAAAACGAAAGATTCGCCGCAAACGAATTAATAGCGAGAGCGACCGCCGCCGCCGCCGTTACGGCCTCCGCCGAAACCGCCACGACTACCACCGCGATCTTCACGAGCCTTGGCTTCGTTGACGTTTAGTGTTCGTCCGCCGACGTCATGACCGTTGAATTGCTGAATCGCTGCATTGCCTTCTTCTGTCGAGGACATTTCAACGAATGCGAAGCCGCGTGAGCGACCAGTTTCGCGATCTTCAATAACGTTTACTGATTCGACTGTTCCCGCTTGCGAGAACAATTGCTGTAAATCTTCGCTCGAAGTTTGAAACGAAAGATTGCCGACATATAGTTTCATAGACATGTGTATTTGTGTACCTTTCCTGCTTTCAGGAGTAAAGAGAAGCTTTGAACCAGGTGTGCTTCGACGAAACGGAACCGAGCGAAGAAACGTGCGTTCGAATGCTCATAGAGCAACTTCTACGGGTTGTAAAAAACCAGCCTGCCCTCGAATCATCCAAACGCCGGGCTGTCATTAGCACGGGCGCATCACCGTTGATGCGCGAGAGAAGGAGTAGACAGTATGATGCCTTAGTTACAGCCGGGTTGCAATGCGGCAGGCGATTATCTTTCTCTGTGAGAAGTGCAGACCACCCCTTTGGACAATTTTATGTGTGTTGCCGCACGGACATGGTGACATCCAACCTGTATCTTCCACCCACATGAAAGTAGTTGATCCCAGAGAAGTTAAGAAACGCTGGCTGATTTTAGTAGTGGAGGATGTCTATGAAACGCGCGCAGGCATTGACACATTACTTAAGGCCAACGGCTATCGCGTAGCCTTCGCAACAACCGAAGGAGAGGCACTAAACAGCACTCGGGCTGACCGACCCGACCTGATATTAGTGAGCGGGGCAGGGTTACCGAACAACGTTCTCGCCGAGGTGGGTCGTATTCGAAACGAAGCCGCCCTTGGTGATGAGGTTCCAGTTGTAGTCTTTTGCGCCCAGGACATCAGTGAGGGCGAAGAAGTCGCAATCGGTGGAAACGTATACCTAACAAACCCTGATAACTTCAATCAGTTGAGAAGTCTTGTCGCCCGGCTACTGCCAGAGTCGTCGCATGGTGACATTACCAACTAAGAGAGCAGACATTCGAATGACAACTAACAACAGTAGAGCGCCTTTGGTAGTTAGGTTCATGGACACTCGACCGCGGATGTTGATGGAGATCACTAACACGACGACAAGCCCCCTCAAGTCCGTTGAGATTCTGACAGTGTTTTTGAAGGACGAAGAAGGTTCTACGACTTTTTCCCGCGCTCATATTCGGTTTGACCCCATCAAATCTGTTCAACCAAATGAAAAGGCGGTTGTTTCTCATCGCACTTGGATCAATGGAAGTCCGGCAAGTGATGCACAGGATCAGATCGGACGGCTTGAGATCGTAGCCGGCGCAGTTAAGCCCTACGCCCTGGATATTTCATGGGAAGATGAGGAAGGGAAGACCCAGTTTCAGAGAATTCCGGTTGGCCATTAGTCTTGCCGCGATTGCGACCACTTCTTGAACATCGTCTGATGGCTCCTTCGAGCAAAAGCGCGTTGAGCTGATGGTGTTCCTCCGCTGACTTTGACAGAACCATTCATCGGTATTCTGTCATCTGCCTGACCACCCGCGAGCCATGGATTTAGTTGCGCCCAGCGAACTGAATCAAACTCTGGTTGTGCCTGCGAATCGATTTCAACGTTTGGTTTTTGCATAAGATATATCGTCTGTTCCAGAGGCACTATTCGATATAGTGTTCACTCAATTGCGCCTTGAGCTCCTGAGGAACGGATTGCCAGGGGGCAGTGCACAATTCATTCGAACTCCAGTGGGAAGCGTCGACGCGCGCCACATGCCACCTGGCAAGGTGTTTTTCATAATGCCAGCGGTATACCGGGCCATGGCTACGCTGGCTATAGTAAACATTATCTTCAATCGGACTTTTGTCCGACCGGATGAATATACGCAGTCCGTTCATAACCTTTCATCTGTCTTCAGCTACCCCGGTTAGCTGTGCGTTAAGAGCACGCGAGAAGCCGAACGTACAGCACAAATGGATTAGTGCGTCCGCGGATCTCATTGAAATGTTGTTTGTAAAATTTGTGCATCAGGATCCTTGGCATAGTCAGGTTTGAAAAAACAAACAGACGGCACAAGGAGGAGGACGCTACGCGCAAATCCTGATGTCGAGAGTGGTTTTAAAGAACTGATAACGCTGAAGTGTGACTATACCACACTTTCGAGAATGCGCTTAGGAACCGTTAGCCGGGGTTAGTGCGTTGCTCGAACATTGCTTAGGTCCCGGAGGGACTAAATGTTTATAGCCACCGCCACGCCTCATGACCGCGCTCCAGCGGAGCGCGATGTATCTGTGCAGTAACATGCGGCTCCGCTGGAGCCGAAATTATTTTTACGGGGCGTGCTATAAACATTTGGTCCCTCCGGGACCCAGCAATGTTTCGAGCAACACACTATTACTCCACTACCTGATTTGGTTTTCTCTGTGCAACCTCAGTGTCCTCTGTGACTGCTCTGAAAATAAAGCGGTCCGGTGGACACACAAAACCGTCCTCAGCATTTTGCAGAGGAAGGCGGATTTATTGTCAGCTGATCAACCGCCGCAGTTCCGAGGCTGACTGGAGATCGATCGTCGAGCGAATAGTAACTAATGACCATCGGCTTCCACAATTCCGACACCACCTTAGCCGGAAAGATGGCTTACTGCAGCTTAGGACTTCCTGCTCTTTTTCGAAGTTTGACGAAGTGAAGAAGTTTTATTGTTTGTAAGGAACAAAATGTCGCCGGGTTGGCATTTCAAGGCGCGACAGAGTTTCTCCAGAGTTTCAAAATTAATTCCAACTGCCTTGCCCTTTTTTAGCCGCCACAGAGTTGTATGACTGATACCGGTCTCCTTCGCCAGCCAGTAGAAGGTGTGCTTTTCTTTAGCCAAAACTTTATCGAGCCTGGGGACTATCATAATAAGGTAGTCATACTTACCACATCTAAAATATGTTGTCGACCCGAAATACATTCTGTAGCTGAAACATATAGCTCTTTCGTGAACTTGCAACTGACCCTATCCATGATGCATCATAGGCTTCGTTAATCCTTCTCTCGCGCATCAACGGTGATGCGCCCCGCGCATAAATTGATCAGCGCTGGCGTTTGGAAGTTCGAGAGCGGGCTTGTTTCACACTTTGAAGCCGCTCCTTTTTGAGAGCATCCGAACCTGGTCCTTCGATCGCTACCGTTCGCCGAAGCCCAATCGATTCGTAGCTTCTTTTCATACCCAAAAGGGGAAAAGGGATAGCACTCGTGCCCCGGACTGTCGAGAGGATTTGCGAAATGAATTTAAAAACAGATGGGGAAGCCAGGCCAGCGAGGCAGAAACTCCAAATCAATTGGACCAAGGGGAATTGGGGTACCGGGATTTTCCTTGTTATCGCCCACTTTGCTGCTATTGCAGCGCTCTTTTTCTGGAGTTGGCCCGCCATAATCACCGCTGTTGTCTTTTACTGGATTGCTGGCAGTCTTGGTATCGGCATGGGCTATCACCGTTTGCTTACCCACCGTGGTTACAAGGTGCCGAAAATCGTCGAATACTTTCTGGTGACATGCGGCACGTTGTCGCTCGAAGGTGGTCCAATCCAATGGGTAACGACGCACCGCATACATCATGCACACACAGATCGCGAGGGCGATCCGCATACGCCACGTGATGGAGGCTGGTGGGCCCACATAGGCTGGATATTGTGGGGTACGGCGCAAAATCACACTGAGGCCACCATCGCTCACTATGCACCCGATATAATGAATGACCGCTATTATCGCTGGCTTACGCGCCGCTACTACGTTCCTCTTTTAGTGGTAGGAGTGATGCTCTTTATCTTTGGTGGATGGAGCGTATTGCTCTGGGGAGTTTTCCTCCGGCTGACGCTGGCGCTGCATGCTACCTGGCTCGTCAATTCGGCGACGCATCTATGGGGGCGAAGAAGGTTCGAAACGGGTGACGATTCGCGCAATAGTTGGTGGGTGGCGCTACTGACATTCGGCGAAGGATGGCACAACAACCATCATGCTTATCCTACCTCGGCGCAACATGGTCTGCGTTGGTACGAGATTGATTTGAACTGGGTAGGTATTAAGGCCTTGCAAATTCTCGGATTGGCCCATGGCGTAAAGCGCGTTCGCTTAAATCGTGTCTCTTCTGCATGGCAACGGGTCCCCGTGCGGGTTGAGTCCGAACGTTCTTAACAACACCCGGAGAATCGCAAAGCTGATGGCTAAACTAATCTGGTTCTGCTCCAATTGTGGCACTTTGTTACCACTCTGGAAGACCAAGTGCCCAAACTGTCACCGCCGGGAGTTAAGCTGGTTCCATGTGGTCGTCTTTTTGGTGACCGCCTTGCCCTTATTGTTTTTGTTTATGAAGCTACTCTAGAAGTCGGATGACTATCGGATGACTAAGGGAAGTAATACTCATCAGAGGCTTGTCTCAAAAGTCGGAAATCAGTCCGCGGAGCGCCAAAGGCGCGGAATATGATAGCCAGGGGCAAGCGCCGAGCAGAGCGAGGCGCGTCGCCCCTGGATCCACGCGTAAACGACCTTGAAGCTCTGAAAGAGCGTAATAATCGCGATGATATTTCGCACTTTCAGTGCTCTCTTCAATTGATTCCCGGTATCCAGGGGCGACGCGCTTCGCGCTTGCCCCTGGCTATCATATTTCGCGCCGTTGGCGCTGCGCCCGACCGGATTCCGACTTTTAGGGCAAAGCCACTCATCAGTAGGCGAACAAATTAATGGGCTTGCGAACTCTTGTATTTCTTATCGAGCCGGGCCGTCAGACACCGCCCCAGGTTTGTTGTCAGGCATTTCCGAAATCAGCACTTCCGTAGTGAGCATTAGCCCTGCAATCGACGCAGCGTTTTGTAACGCACTGCGGGTTACCTTAGCAGGATCAATAACGCCCGCAGCAACCAGGTCTTCAAACTCTTCAGTCACAACGTTGTAGCCAATATTTGGGTTCTTCTCAGAACGAACTCTCTCAACGATCACGGCACCCTCTTTGCCGGCATTGGCCACGATCTGTCGTAGAGGTTCTTCCAGCGCACGTTTGACGATATTTACGCCGATTTGCTCATCTTGATCGACGGTCGGATCAGTCTCAAAAAGGTTGAATTTGTTGAGTGCCTTTGCGGCTCGTATTAGAACCACTCCGCCACCGGGCACGATGCCTTCTTCAACAGCTGCGCGGGTTGCGTGCATCGCATCCTCAACGCGCGCCTTCTTTTCCTTCAGCTCTGTTTCAGTGGCCGCTCCGACCCGTATTAACGCAACGCCACCGACTAGTTTTGCCAGGCGCTCCTGCAACTTCTCACGGTCATACTCTGAAGTAGCGTCTTCGACTTGAACTTTTAGTGTTTTCACACGAGCCTTTAACGCATCGTGATCGCCGCCCCCGCCAATGATGGTGGTGGTTTCCTTGTCAATTGTCACTCTCCTCGCCGAGCCCAGCTCTTCGAGCATGACGCTCTCCAGCTTGATCCCAAGCGCTTCGTTAATGACCTTCGCGCCAGTAAGTACCGCGATGTCTTCGAGTATGTCGTTTCGACGTTCGCCAAATCCCGGCGCCTTTACTGCAGCGACGTTCAGCATACCTCGCAATCTGTTTACCACGAGGGTCGCCAACGCTTCGCCATCTACGTCTTCAGCAATTATCAAGATCGACCGGCCCAGCTTGGCAACATGCTCAAGAATGGGCAGCAAATCTCTCATCTTGGAGATCTTCTTCTCGCTTAGAAGAATGACTGGATTCTCCAGTTCGGCATCCATTGTTTCCACATTGGTGACGAAATAAGGCGAAAGGTAACCGCGATCAAATTGCATCCCTTCCACCACCTCCAAAGTAGTCTCAATTGTCTTTGAGTCTTCCACTGTGACAACGCCATCTTTACCAACCTTTTGCATTGCTTCAGCGATCAGCTTGCCGATCGTAATGTCACCATTCGCGGAAATTGAGCCTACTTGGGCGATCATGTCTTCTTTGACCGGTTTCGACGCTTTTGCGATCTCCTGGATTGCGTGTCCGACTGCTTTATCGATACCGCGCTTCAAAGCAATCGGGTTGGCGCCTGCCGCAACAGCTTTTACGCCCTCGCGAAAGATGGCTTGTGCCAACACGGTGGCCGTGGTCGTGCCATCGCCGGCCACGTCGCTGGTTTTTGCTGCCACCTCTCGTACCATCTGCGCGCCCATATTCTCCATCGCATCTTTCAGGTCAATCTCTTTCGCGACGGTCACACCATCTTTGGTGATGGTGGGGCTGCCAAATTTACTGTCGAGTACGACGTTGCGTCCTTTTGGACCAAGGGTGATTTTTACCGTGTCGGCAAGTTTATTCACACCGCGAAGAATTGCTGCACGTGAGTGTCCGCCAAAAGTTATTTGCTTTGCCATAGCTTTACTTATTCTCTGACTATGCCGGGTTTCGATGTTTGAATAGGTTCATCGCAAGCACAATAACCGCTGCTATTAGCAACAGGTGAATCAGACTACTCGTGACAAAGCCACCGTAAAACGCAACCAGCCAGAGCAGCAATATCACTATAAGAATTGTCCACAACATAAACGTTTCTCCTCATTTCAATATTTAGGTCAACTCGTGAGACTGGACTATGCGAACCGAGCCGTCTGTGCGCCAGACCACATACGTGTTATCCTGCATGTGTCAGCTTGTTGGTTTGGGCCTTCATCATCTCGTTATCAGTCGTGAGAGAACAAAAATCCACTATAAGCGGTAAAGCGCACAGACGAGGTACCCCTAAGAATGATAAAAATCCTCTATGGGGGACATTTATGTCATGCAGCGCGCGAACGGCGATCTGTTTGCGCTCGACCACCACGGTCGGACTTGCGTGCCCCTGTTTCATAGCAGCGGTGACGCGATGACAGCACGTTCGCGTAACGGCGATATGCTGCTTTTCAAACCGGTTGTCCTCGATGCTCGCTTGCTCCGGGAAATTACACCCAAAGGGGATCGAAATGACGTGGACTTTTTGCTGGTGAAGGATCCGTTACGGAACCTGAAACGTGGCGGTCTGGTGGACCACGCAGAACTGTTCTCATTTGTGGAGAGGTGAGGAAAATTTTTAATCAGGAGAAATCATGGAAGAGAAGATAGTTTTTAAACTTGGAGATCGGGTCGACCAAATGTGCGTTACCTGTAACGAGGAACGCGGTCATATCGTAGTCTCAGTGACCGCAGCAGGCAGGATCACGCGCGTCAGTTGTCCAATGTGTCAATCACGCGTCACGTATCGTGCCGGGGGAACGCGTCGTGCGTCCACACAGCTCGTCGCGCCATATGATCGGGCGCGAACCTATCGTAAAGGACAGATGTTGACGCACCCCATGTTTGGCGAGGGTGAGGTAACTGCGATCATTGAACCACAGAAGATGGATGTCTTATTTGCGGATCGCTTACGGCGAATGATCCATGCTCATTCGTAACTGGTACCTACTGTGTGGGCGACCACAGACGGCCGCTCTTACTAGCTTTGCACAAAAAGTACGGTCTAAGCCTGCGAAGCAGGCGGAAGCATAAAGCCTGGGGCGTAAGCCCCAGGTCAACAGCGCAAACAGATTTCAAGCCCGCGAACGCGGGCGACGGCGCGATCGCAATGAAATGTTAACGATTTTGCGGCCAACAAGCTGCCGCCCATTTCATGGGCTCGCAATTCATTTTCATTCTGATCCTGGGGTTTGCGCCCCAGGCTTTATGCTTCCGCCTGCTTCGCAGGCTGAGAACCGCACTTTTTGTGCAAGGCCGCCCTTACTGTAATTCCTTCGATCGCTTCTTCCACTGCCACAACCCGGCTGTTACCTCTGTAGGTAAGCGATGCCCTAGTTGTCGCGCCAGCATGCACAACTGACCCCGATGGTGTGCTTCGTGAGCCACGAAGTAGTTCAGAAAGTGCACCACGTCGGTGGGAAAATTCTGCCACGCTGCTGGTGGAATGGATCCACCCCGAGCTATCGCAAGCTCGATCAAATCAATCATTCCACGGCTACTGCGGGGAAGCGCGCGCAACAATTCTGCGGGCTTTACCGTTCGTCCCTCGACTGATTTAGGAACTACGACGCCGTGACGCGCGCCGATCATCTTGATCCACATGCAGCGAGTGTTGTGAATGTGGGAGGCAATCGTCCCTACCGTACGCCGAGGTACGCCGGGAATATTGATGGACCACAACTCAAGTGGGAAGTTCTCGATAAGAAACATCGTCACGCGGTTGTTTGTTTCCCATGCGGCGATCAACGCCTTGCCGTCTGCAAGATCCTTTGACACGGTCTACGCCATCACTTCCTTAAACGCGGACAGAAACTGCGTCATCTGCGGGCCGGTTCCGATCGTAACGCGCATGAAATTTGGCAGGGCGGGGAAAAGACGGCCAACTTCGACGCCACGGTTGCGCATTGCGTCGATGACTAGTCGCACTTCGCGACGAAGATCGATCATCATGAAGTTTGCATGTGACGGAATGTAGCGATAGCCGAGTGTGTCGAGCTCCGCACAGACTTTCTTCTTCACCTCGGTGTTCAGTGCGCGTCCTCGATTGATGTGATCCGGATCCTTCAGACTCGCGAGGGCTGCTACCAGCGCCATGATATTCACACTATCCCATATCTGATGCGATCTCATCGCCGTGATATTCGTGCGTTGCGTGACGCAATAGCCACAGCGTAGTCCTGCCATGCCGTAGATCTTTGAAAACGTGCGGGCAACGATCAGGTTTGGATATTGCTTTACGAGCGGAATTACGCTCTCGTAATCTTTGCTTTCGACGTAGTGATGATACGCCTCGTCAACGAGAACAATTGTCGCCGGCGAAAGCTTTGCAAGAAATTGCGCGATCTCGTTCTTCGGCGTGATGCTGGCCGTCGGGTTGTTCGGATTGCAGATATAAACAAGACCTGCGCCATTCGCGGCGGCCAGCATCTTCTGAAGATCATGGCGATAGTCAGAGGTGAGGTCGATCTTTACGACTTCGGCCTGCGCCACAGCAGCATGACGTGCGACAGCTTCGAACGTCGGATTAGGGATGACAAGCTTTCGATCCTTGCTGGTAAAAGACGCGGCGCTGAGCTTCAGGATCTCTCCCGAGCCGTCACCCAGAAGTACCTGGTCCAACGGAACAGCGTGCAATCGCGACAGTTCTTCCGCCAGCATGTCTGCATACTCATCCGGATAGCGCCAGGCGAGACTAAAGCCATCAGTCATGGCTTTCAACGCCGCTGGTGCCGGCCCATAAGGATTCTCGTTTGAGCTGAGCCTTACAATGGTCGCTGACGATGCTTTCACCGTCTGGAGCGGTTGCAATGCGGTGAACGCCGCGCTGATGCCAATTAATTTCGAGAAACTGCGACGCGAAAGAGTTGGTGTGTTCATAGACGCGCCCCTACCGGAAATTTGCGTTGAGCTATAAGCCATTTATTCATTCAGAGCAAGAGGAAAGCGCGGATGTAAAATATCTGCGCGTTCTTCCGAACCTAATCTCCTTTCTACGGGTCATATAAATGCATGGCCGATGAAGCGGCATCACAGCGTGAAAGCTTGTGGGTGTTGCAGGCACAGTCCGGCAGCCACGAAGCTTTGAATGAACTCTTCAAGAGTGTTCAGGGGCCGCTGTTTCGCTACATCATCAGCCTTGTAAGAGACCAGCATCTGGCTGAAGACATTTTGCAGGAAGTCTTTATCCGGATTTATCGCAAGTTGCGCTGGTTGCGTGAGCCGGAGGCATTTCGTGCCTGGACGTATCAGATCGCCTCGCGAGAAGCGTTTAGATATTTGAATCGTGAACGGCGCTGGAGTGAGCAGGTCAGAGACGAAACGACTCTGGCAGCACTACCGGCGAGCGAGCAGAGAGAGTTTCCACGGGAGCTGATTGAAAGCTTGCCGCAGTTAGTTGAAAGACTTTCGCCTGCAAGTCGCGCAGTCGTTGTCTTGTTCTACCTGCACGAACTCTCGCTGGTTGAGACGGCCGCGGTGTTGGACATTCCGGTTGGTACTGCGAAATCCAGACTCGCGTATGGTCTCGAAAAACTGCGACGAACTTTTGAAGAAACGGAGAAGTGAAATGCAGGACAGTTTAGAAGATTCTGTAAGGTCAAAGCGACAACTCAAGCTTGTCGTGATTGTTTTTGCAATCGTCGAATTTATCGTAATGGTGTTTGTGATGTTTTACGTCACACAGAATTGAGGAGGGAGTTGCAATGGCGCAGAATGTAAATCTGGATAGCGTGAGAGCCGCTGCGTTGGCGCGTATCGATCGTAGTGAGCGAAACTTCAAACTCGCTTTCATCGGCGCATTTATCGTGGAGAGTCTGTTTCTGGGGACTTTTCTCTTACTGGCAGACTTCTCAAATAAAGTTCATATGCTACTGCTGATATCGACAGTGAGTTGCTACACGATAGTCGTGCTCGGTCTGGTTGCACTCGGAGCGCACGTCAATCGTGGCATTGCGCGTGTTTTGAAAGCTGTGGAGTTATTTCCTAATAATTAGCCACGGATCTACACGGATGTTCACAGATTATGCCTTGCGGCGGATTGAGTAGAGCCGGTGTTCGGTTCGTATCAATAGACGCTCGCCGACCAAGGCTGGCGACGCTTGAGTAAAGTCATCCAGTTGATTCACGTGTGATAACTTGAACTCATCGCCGGTTGTGACTACAAACGTTTGGCCTTCTTCACTGAGACAGAACAGTTTTCCGTTGTAGGCCCACGGTGAAGTCGTGAACGCAGTTGCCGCAGGATCGATTCTCGTCTTGTAAGTTTGCTTCCCAGTCTTCGCGTCGAAGCGATTGAGAATTCCAGTTTCAGTCAGCGTGTAGATGTTGCCTTGATACGCGAGGGCCGAGGGTAGATACGTTCCACCACGCGGTTGCGACCAAACGATGTGAGCATTTGACGTCTCGCCTTCCTTCAGCGAAATGTCACCCGTGGCGCTGGGACGAATCGCATACAGCGCACGACCGCGTCCACCATTGATGTACAGTAAACCTTCGTAAGCGAATGGCGTTGGCACCGGCGTACCAGAAAGTCCTTTCAATCTCCATAACTCTTTCCCTGCCATGTCGTAACTAACGACAACTTCTGGTCCAACAGCGACAATCTCAGTTCGTTCCGGATGTTTCCAAACAAAGGGTGTCGCCCATCCGGAGCGCTGCACAGGCTGTGTCGAGCCACCGAGATCTCGATCAGTGCGCCATACTTGTGTGCCTGTTTTCTTGTCGAAGGCGGCGATGTATTGTTGTTTCTGATTGTCGTTCAGGATAACGACGAGGTTTCCGGCCAACGCCGGCGAACTGCCTGCTCCGAGATCGAGATAGATTGGAAGAGGTTCAATCGGAGTGTTCCAAACGGCATTCCCTTTCAGGTCGAAAGCATATAAACCGAGATTGGTCACGTACACGTAAATAAACTTCCCGTCGGTGACCGGAGTCTCGGAGACGAAAGAGTTTTTGCGATGACGGCCGCTTGCAGGCTGGCCTTTGTGAAACTCCTTGGCCCATTCCACCTTGCCACTCTGCAGGTCGAGGCAATAAAGGAAGTAGTGAACGTTTACCTCGCTTGGCAGTTCGATGTCGCGCTCCGTTACACGCTTAATAATCTCCTGCATCGAGAGCCCTTGCTTTTGCATTTCCGCGACGTACTCGTTGCTGTATTCAGTGCCCGTCTGCGGCGGCTTCGATGCTCCGTCTGTTGTGACTGACGTCAGATAGACTTTGCCTCCAGTCACAATAGGAGAGGACCATCCACGTCCTGGGATCTCCTGCGACCACTCCACGTTTTCGGTTTTGGACCAGTGCTCTGCCAGTCGCGCATGTGTTCCCACGGGGTTTGATTCAGGACCGCGGAACTGTGGCCATGCCAGATCCTGTGCGTGAGCTGATGTGGCGAACAGCGCGCACAGTAAAAACAATTGAATAGTTACGGTCCGAAGGCGTTGTGGTTTGGGAGAAAGTGTACGCATATATTTTTGGATTTTTATTCTGAATTGTGTAGCTAGATCTGGAATCGAACTGTCGGGGGATACTACGCGCGAGCTGCTGAACTTGTTTCGCGATCATCCACAGATTACACAGTAGTTTTTTCATCTGCGTAATCTGTGGACGGGCTCTTTTTTAGTTTGGTGAGAGTTCGACGACGAGTGTTGGGGCTTTGATTTTGTCCTGATCCAAAAACTTCAATTTCTGGATCTCTTTTATCGCACGATCTGCATCATCAAGCGTGATCTTGCCGTGACCCTTGAACATGCCCATCTCGATACCGATTCGAAAAAAGTACTTTTGACCCGGACCCATATCGAGTGCATAGCCTTTTTTGTCGTCGGTCATGCGAATGATGTGTTTTCCGGGCTTCACTTTGATCGCAAAGTAACGGCCATTATCCATGCGAGCCAACTCAGTGTCATCGACGAATACTGACGGCTCGAGTGCGCTGCCCGCCATCTTCTTCGGCCGGTAAATGAAAACGGTGGCCTCCTCCGTATTAGCGGCGGTGTTCGCCGGGTCCGTTGCGACGGCAACAAGCGTTGATCCGTCAAGTCGAAAACGTTTTTCCTGGGCTACGTAGACGGTAATCGGTGTGCCGGGCGCAACTTTTGCTTCGCCGCCCTTCTTGAATAAGAAGACCGGGCTAATGAACGACAGCACCATCGTGCTTGTTTGGTTGTCTTCACCTTCTTTGCCCTTGGCGGCTCGTAGTTTCAGTGGCTGGCCATCGACGGTTTTAGTTGACTCCACTTGAATGGCAAGTTTTCCCGACTTGCCCATATAGCCGCCCTTCTCAGCGTTCACCACGCTCCCGATTGCTTCGGTTCCTTTGCGGATCACCACCTGACCGTTGACCATAACGTCTTCGTCGATGGTGAAACCCACGGGGTCGTTTGGTTTGGCTTTCTTGCTGGTTATTTCGGCAGTGGTGATGACTTTAACGGCAGTGCCTTCAGAAACGACGATTTCGTCCTGGGGGACTCTGGAAGGAACTGCACCTGATGCTTGTGCGAGAAAAGCCGCCACAAGTGCAAATGTGGCGGCTACGATTCGACGATTAGGTGGATACATGGGGGGCTCCTTTAGCTGACCGACGTATCCGGATAGTACCATAACAAAACAGGACAGATCTCGCGGAACGGCGTACCGCCGCACGAAACAATCAACGTCTCCACTCGTCGTCATTCGTTGCGTCGGTGCGCCGTCGCGTGAGACCACTCCTGCAAGCATGGGCCAGGTACGAAGTACCTGCCTTTGCGGAGTTCTTGAGGTACGCGGGGCGAGATTTTGTGGGTCCGCATACCGGCAGGAATTGACATGTAACCTCCGTCTTTCTAACCAAGATCCGGGAGAGCCCCACTGAATTCGGGGGGTTTGAGGCTCTCCCAAAGCCGCAGCGTAATCAAGCAGGGTAGCGGCATCGCTGCGACGAGACAGCGTTCTTATTTGTGTTACCGTTAGGAATTTGCTGTCTCTATCTATTAATGCGAGGTTTCTGGACGAAAACCACCAACGCGTTGAGAAATATTTGAGAAAAAATTGATCCGGACAAAAATCCGTGTTATCTGTGGCCCAAATGTACCCACACAAACGGACCCCTGCGATTCTTGTTCTCATTCTTCTACTTTCAACTACGTGCCTTGCTCAGGATTCCTTCGAGAAGAAGATCGACGAATACCTGCGCACGCAAATGCAGGCACAGCAAATTCCCGGTGTTGCCCTCGCAGTTGTCAGGGACGGAAAGATCGTGCTGGCACGCGGTTATGGTCTCGCAAATGTGGAGCACCAGGTACCGGTTAAGCCAGAAACGATCTTCCAGTCGGGCTCGACCGGCAAGCAATTCACCGCAACGGCGGTGATGATGCTGGTCGAAGAAGGGAAGTTGAATCTTGAAGACAAGATCACTAAATACTTTACTGACGCGCCCGAGTCGTGGGGCGCTATCACCGTCCGGCATCTTCTCACCCACACAAGCGGGATGACTGATTATCCACGCGACTTTGATATGCGACGTGACTACACCGAAGAGGATCTCCTACAGCGCATCAAGGCAATCCCGCTCGCGTTTCACCCCGGTGAAAAATGGAGTTATAGCAATCTGGCTTACGTCACACTCGGCATTCTGATTCACAAAGTTAGTGGCAAGTTCTATGGCGACTTCTTGCAGGAGCGTGTCTTCAAACCGTTGGACATGTCAACTGCGCGCATCATCAGTGAAGCCGATATTATTCCGAACCGTGCGGCAGGTTATCGCGTCGCGAATGGTCAATTGAAGAATCAGAATTGGGTTTCACCGTCATTGAACACAACTGCCGATGGCGCTCTGTATCTCACGGTTTATGACATGGCGAAGTGGGATGCCGCACTCTACACGGAGAAGCTGCTCAAGCGATCGTCTCTCGAACAGATGTGGACCAAAGTGAAGTTGAACAATGGTAAGACGGCGGCCCACGGTTTTGGTTGGGGACTGGCTGAAGTTCGCGGCCATCGCCTCATCGAACACGGCGGCTCGTGGCAGGGTTTCAAAGCACACATCTCGCGCTATGTGGACGACAAGCTCACGATAATCCTTTTCGCCAATCAGGCACGTGCAAATCAGACAAAGCTTGCTCGCGACATCGCCGCGATTATCAATCCCGAACTTGCTCCCGTTGCGAAGTAACCACGCGGTTTAAAAATCCCGCCCACGGCAGTGGGCGGATCGTTCAGGTCCTTTCTAATACCCACACACTCTGAATAGGTGCCAATCCCGCCCACGGCAGTGGGCGGATTGTTCAGGTCCTTTCTAAAACCCACACTCTCAATAGGTCCAATCCCGCCCACGGCAGTGGGCGGATTGTTCAGGTCCTCACTATTTATTCTTAAATCCCGTCCTGGAGGGCCTTGCACAAAAAGTGCGGGTTCTCAGCCTGCGAAGCAGGCGGAAGCCCCAGGATCAGAATGAAAATGAATTGCGAGCCCATGAAATGGGCGGCAGCTAGTTGGCCGCAAAATCGTTAACATTTCATTGCGATCGCGCTGTCGCCCGCGTTCGCGGGCTTGAAATCTGTTTGCGCTGTTGACCTGGGGCTTACGCCCAGGCTTTATGCTTCCGCCTGCTTCGCAGGCTTAGACCGTACTTTTGTGCAAAGCTGTCCTGGAGGAGTTCGTGAATTGTTGATGAATAGTGCGGACTTGAACAATCCGTCCACTGCCGTGGACGGGATTGGAATCTATTTTGAGAGTGTGGGGTATTTAGAAAGGACTTGAACAATCCACCCACTGCCGTGGGCGGGATTTAAGATTAGTTCGTGCAGAGCCATTTAATGGGCGATCCTCTGCGGACCGGCCCATTTCGCTCAGCCTACTGATCTCGTGTAAATGTCTGGCAGTTAACTAATCGAAACCTCCACACCCCCGTCATTATCAACACTTATTACTTTGCCGTCTCTACTTAAAACGACGGTTCGAGATGTCGTAAATTGTAAGCCGCACAGATTGCCGCAGGTTTGCGACCATCCCAGTCGCATCGACACAACATAAACGTCGCTGAACCGCGCATTCCCAAATACGTAGCTCGCCTTAGGCGTAACATCTGCCGAATACTCGAAAGTGCTCTCTGTCATTTTTTCCCAGACCGACTCTCTGGGCTTGTCTTTTCGAAACTCTTCCCAGACTTCCAGAGAATAACTGACCGCACCTTTTGTGATGGCATAAGGGATTCGGACTTTATCAATTGAATAGCTCCACCACCGGCGTTCGTTGGGCCTGACAACCTTACTATCGTCGTCTGAAATATCTTTGATTTTGTGCTCAGTGGATAGACCGCTTCAGCGATTTGCAACAGTCGCTCTTCCATCTCGTTGCCGAACTGACGGGAGACTTTAGCCTGGTATCTACCTGTGCGATTCAGTGTCTTAATAGTTAGTGGATGAGCCAGGTCTTCTGCGTCTATAACAAACGCTTGATCCGACTGAGCAGACACAACTACCGGCATGACGAAGAGCAAAACAATTACGAAACATCTAAACACCGGTACATCACCTGCAGAACCGTTATTTATCCTCGGGCTTCTTATAATAGTGTTCACAGAGACTGCCCTCTGAACTTAACACCAGTCTCAATCCGGACACAGGGCCGTTCAGGGAAGTCAAAGGTGGCTCTGCATGCATTTGCTTCGGTTCGTAGATGCTTGCCAGCACCCAATAGTTGATTTCGTTGTAACCCACGAGCGTAAACCATCCAGTGGCATCGGTTTTATCTCGGCCGGCGATATAACCCGGGTGATTCTGATCCGTTAGATACACTTCTGCTCCCACTGCCGGAGTACCATCGGGCCATACAACTACACCTTGAATTGTGCGTTCCGTTAGTTTCGCCGGAAGACGCAGCGTATAGTCGCTGAGCTTCTCTCCGAGACCAATCTTAATCACGGTTGCACGCGAGCGATCTCTAACATCAGGATAATAAGTTGCAGGATACGGAGCATCGCCTCCTGGAGTTGAGGTGATATTAATGCCCAGCAGATACTCTCCGGGAGGGATTCGATCCATTTTGAATCGACCCTGTTCGTCGTCGAGATAATTGAAGCCGATGTCACTCCTCATCGTCACGAAGCCCTGCGCGTCAGCCTTGATTAACGAGACCTTACCCTTCTTCACGGGATTGCCGTCGGCATCGATTATGCGACCGGTAATCTGACCGTTTGCGACGGCCGCGAAATCTGCGCGCGCGCATCCTCGGTCAAGCACCTTCAGCTTGTGGACGGAGTAATCATCTTTATAGTAGTAATCTGGAAGGCCCGCGCGGACTTCATACTCGCCCGCTTTTAGTCCCGAAATTTCGTACGAGCCGTTGTCGTTGGTTAACAATTCAGTCTGCTTGCCGTCTTTGTGCGTAATCGTGATCGTAATTCGCGCCAAAGGCTTTGGCTTGCGATCCTCGTCATCGCTTTGTGGAGTTTCAGCGACCCTCCCGTTAATGCTCACCCCGGATCCCTTGCTCGGTAATCGTCTCAAGAAGTTCAAATCATCGATCGCATCACTCACCGGGCTAGTGCCGGTGCAGATGTTTGTGCCAAAGCCCTTTTTTTCATTTCCGTAAGCGTAGACGAGGTAACTCTCACCACGCCGGAACCAGTATCCGCAGTCTCCGTCTCCGTTGCCGGACCTTATTGTCAGTCTTTTTTGTCCCCGGAGACCGCTGAAGGCTTCTTCCACTGCAAAATAAATCTCGCGTATATCGTATGTTGTGGTCGTGCCGTCTTCATCTGGTTCCGTTCTCTGGTGCGCGGCGCCCACAACTTTTCCCACGAACAGAGCCGGTGCGGTACCAAAGGTTTCACACGTCGAGCCCCTAAAATCGCAGGAACAAGCCTTCACCTGAGAAGCTGAACCGAGCACAAATGCACAGGCAAGAGAAAACATCACGATGCTGAAGGGGTATCTCATCTCAAACCTCCGCGCACATTAGATGTCATGAGGTGATGATTGTTCCGCATTTTTCGAGTTCAACGGGAATGTTAGCCACGGATTACACGGATTGGTTATCGGATTACTTAAAGCCCCACTTCCGCAGCGCCGGATCGCGGCGACAGACCGATAACGCTCGAGCTTGTGCACTCTCCATCGCGATTATCTTCCGCGTCGAGCGATTTCCGCGCACCCGTAGACACGCACAGCCATAGCCATAATTCCCGTTAGTTTCGACCCATTGGTCCGCTTTGAACTCAGGCCAGTCTCCCTCCGCTTGGTGCCCACCTTGAACACCGATGATCCATTCACCATCACGATCGAATAATGAAGCGTTCGCCGGCGTGGGATTACTGAACCACCCACAGCGCATCTCCGATTTCTGGAGCGATGGGGCCGGTGCGCCAGGGTACGCGCTGACCCCAGTCATCGCGAGTAACAAGACAGCGATCAAGAATCGATACTTGAGTGGCTTTGACATAGGTCAGCGATTATAGCGCGACTACTCCCACCGCGGGGAAAGTGAGCGCGAAACTTGCCGTCTGGCGCAACCAAACAAACACGTGAAACTCACTAACTTGTAGAGAGCAGAGCTAGAAAATGACCCTGATGTAGTCCTTAATGCATTTCTTGATACCAGCGCTGCAGCACGTAGAACGCTTTCTTCTTGTCACCACGATCAGAGATTAGGCCTTTGCGGTTCCAGTAGTCCTGGATTCCCGGCAATGGGCGGCGGGGGGAGCGGAAGTCGGTTAGGATCCAGGGGGAGGTGCCGCGGAGGAAGGGAATTTTTTTGAGCATCGCGATCTGGTGTTGGTAGATGCTTTCCTGGTATTCCTCGGTCCAACGAGTCAGGGCGTCGCCGTGATGATTGAATAGGGCATCACCGCCGAATTCACTCATTACGAGCGGTTTTTGATATTTTGATTTCCATTCCAAGCCATCAGCTTTCTCGGGCAAGCCGTCGTACCAGCCAACGTATTCGTTGCATCCGAGCACGTCCAAAAATTCACCTAACGGATCATCGATCATCTGCGTCGTGGGATTGATGTAGTGACGCTCCATTGCGGCCGAGAGCAGACGCGTGGGATCTTGATTCCGAGCCAGAGCGACTAAATCTTTGAGGAACGTTAAGCGCGCGTCGCTGAGCGGTGTCTCGTTGGCCACGGACCAGATCACGACAGCGGCCCGGTTCTTGTCGCGCGCGATCATCTCCTGCAGTTGACTGCGGGCGTTCTTGAGTGTGTCGGGATTCTCCCACTGAATGGTCCAGTAGACAGGGATCTCCGACCAGACCATGATGCCCATCCGATCAGCTTCTCGAACCATGAACTCGTTGTGCGGATAGTGGGCCAGCCGGACAAAATTCGCTCCGAGCTCTTTGGCCCAACTGAGCAGCGTTACCGCATCCTCACGACTGTAGGCACGTCCTCCGCGAAGTGGCGCTTCCTCGTGAATGCAGATGCCGCGCAGAAAGACGGGACGACCATTCAACAGAATCTCCGTGCCACGCGTTTCAACACTGCGGAAGCCGACTTGCTCACGCACTTGATCCGTCTCAGCTTCAACAAACACGTCGTAAAGTTTCGGACTATCGGGAGACCACAACTTCAGATCCGCGGTGAAATCGATCGTCGCCATTCCGCTGGCGTTAGTTGTGAACGATCGACTGATTCCGGCTTCAGGAATGCGAATCGTGATCTTTTGATTGAGCTTTTCTCCACTTAACTTCACCCAGCCAGTTACACGATTGCGCGAGCCCTTCTGAAGTTGGACCATGTAATCGTTCACAAACGTCGTGGGCGTCTCGATAAGCTTCACTTCGCGTGTGAGTCCGCCGTAGTTCCACCAGTCAGTCATCAACGTTGGCACGGCATCGCGATGGCGCTTGTTATCGACTTTGACCACAAGAAAATTGCCCGTGTCTTTGACGCGGTTTGTGATCTCGAAGTTAAACGGCGTAAAGCCACCTTCATGTTGACCGAGCTTCTCGCCGTTGAGGTAAACATCCGCGAGATAATTAGCGGCGCCGAAATAGACGAAGAGACGCGTGTTTGGTTTGCGTTGGTAGTCGAAAGACTTTTTGTACCAAACAGTGCCTTCGTAGAAGAACAACTGATCTGATTGCGTGTTCCAGTCGCCGGGAACCTTCAACGTTTCGGATTTATCGAAGTCGTACTCGATCAGCTCACTCTTATTCTTAGGCTTGGCGTTCTTGAAATAGCCGTTGTTACTCGGCTGATAACGATAATCGTAGAACCCCGACTCGTAGGGGTCGACGATCACCTGCCATTGACCATTGAGACTAGTGGTCTTTCGTCCCTCAGTATTAATGATGAGCCCAGTTTCCTGCGCTCGCACACACGGAACGAGCACCAGCAGCGATAAAAGAATAAGTGATTTCATGTGGGCCACATACCTAAACAATATTTAGCCGCGGATAAACGCGGATTAGATCCGGATTTAATCCGTGTCATCCGTGGCTAAATACTCACCAGAGGTAGTGAGCGGTAGCGTTTGCCGGTCAGTCGCGCGAGGGCGTTGACGACGGCGGGGGAGATGACGGGAACGGGTGGTTCACCGCAACCGGTCGGTGCCTCAGCGCTCGGGACGATGTGAACATCTACTGCAACCGGCGCGTCGATGATGTAAGGCGGAACGAAGCCATCGAAGTTTCTCTGTTCGACGATTCCGTTCTTTAGCGTGATCGCGCCTTTGGCCATTAGCTGCGTGAGACCAAACCCCACTCCCGCCTGAAACTGGCTCTCGATTGATAGTGGATTCACTGCGACACCGCAATCAACCGCTAGCACCGCACGGTGGATCTTTGGTCGCTTGTTCTCGATCGACACATCGACCGCACAAGCTACACCGGTTCCGAAAGACTCATGACACGAAATTCCAAGCGCGTGTCCTTTAGGTAGGCGATTGCGCCAGGCAGCCGTCTGTTTATCGAGGAGATCGAGTGTGGACAGCGGCTTCTTTGCGTCAGGCTTCAGGAGTTTGCGTCGATAGGCGATTGGATCCATTTTCGCGCGCACGGCGAGCTCGTCGATCAACGTCTCCATCACAAACGCAGTGTGAGTGTGTCCGACCGAACGCCACCAGAGCACAGGCACGTTTACCTTCGGATGATGAACTGAAACGTGCATGTTCGTAATGTTGTAGTGCGTGTCGGCAGTTCCTTCGGTTGCGGTTTCGTCGACGCCGTTCTTGACCAGCATCGATTCGAATGGCGTACCCGCGAGTAATGATTGGCCCACAATCACGTGACGCCAGGCTGCGGGGAACCCATCCGCGCCAACAGCGATTTCGACCCGATGAAAATGCATCGGTCGATAATAACCACCTTGCACGTCGTCTTCGCGTGACCAGACAAGTTTGACTGGCGTTCCTTTAAGACGTTTAGCGATCACCGCTGCTTCGCGTTGTACGTGCGAGTCAGTCACAGCGCGACGGCCAAACCCACCACCGGCCATCTCCGTGTGAAAAGTGACCTGCTCGGGTTTGAGGCCGAGTACTTCCGCGACTGCCATTTGGTCGACGGTTTGAAACTGCGAACCGGCCCACACTTCAGCGCGGTCGCCGTCGAATCTGACCGTCGTATTCAGAGGCTCCATCGGCGAGTGAGCGAGAAAAGGAAACTCATATTCGGCCACGATCCGATTTCTCGCAGTGACTTTGTCGAGTGCACTCTGATCTCCGCGCGTGACGGCGACAGTGCCGGGAGTTTTGGCGAGCTGTTTGTATCTGGTCCACAACTCTGTACTGTCGGCGGCTTCGACACCAGACAGATCCCATTCGATGTTGAGGAGTTTGCGCGCTTGTATTGCAGGCCAGTACTTGTCTGCAACAACTGCGACGCCTGTTCCTTTGGCGAGTGGAATCTCGAAAACGTCTCGCACACCCTCAATACGACGTGCTTCGGCGTCACTAATTTTCTTCACACGTCCACCGAAGACCGGCGGATGAGCAACAACGGCGACTTTCATTCCCGGCAGGTCGAGGTCGAGGCCGAATTTCAACGAGCCATCACACTTCGGACGACTATCCAGTCGCTTAACTCGTTTGCCAACCAGCCGAAACTCCGACGGATTTTTCAAACGAACAGTTGCAGGCACTGGTTTGCGCGCTGCTTCGCTCGCGAGTTCGGCGTACGTGGCGGACTGGCCGTTTGGTCCATGGACCACACTCGCTTCCGTGCGACATTTGTCTGGAGTGGTTTTCCATCGTTCCGCCGCCGCGGCGACGAGCATCGCGCGCGTCTTCGCACCGAGTTCGCGATACTGCTGATACGAATGTGCGATCGAACCCGATCCGCCAACGATCTGAATTCCAAAAAGAGGATCTTTGTAGACGTCTTCTGCGGGCGCGAGCTCTCCGATGATGTTGTTCCAGTCGGCATCCATCTCATCCGCGAGCACCATTGGCAACGCAGTCTGCACGCCCTGACCAAACTCGAGTCGATTAACCTGGATCACGATCTTGCCATCGGGTCTAATGTTGACGAACGCATCCGGCGGATAAACCTTAGGAGGCTGCTGAGGCATTCCTGCTTCCTGCGCTAACGAAGTACGATCGAGATACAGCGACACAACTAAGCCACCAGCGGCTGCAAAAGAAACGCGCAGGAATCCGCGTCGATTCAGTTCAGCATGAGCCATCACGCGCCTCCTTTATTTATCTGCGCCGCAGCAGACTTAATCGCTGCGCGGATGCGTGGATAGGTGGCACAACGACAGAGGTTTCCACCCATCGACTCTTCGATGTTCTGATCCGTAGGCCGCGAGGTGCTTTTGAGCAGTGCCACTGCTGCCATGATCTGTCCGCTCTGACAGTAGCCGCATTGCACGACGTCCTCATCGACCCATGCATTCTGAACGGCTTTACCAACGGCATCGTTGCCAATACCTTCGATCGTGATAATCGGACGTTCGCCAATGTGCGAGATGGGAACGATGCACGAACGCGTGGCCACACCGCCCACATGGATTGTGCATGCGCCGCACGCGCTGATGCCGCAACCGAACTTCGTTCCCGTCATCTTTAGATCTTCACGTAGCACCCAGAGCAGGGGCGTCGAGGGATCAACGTTCACTTCTCGCCGCTGTCCGTTTACGGTTATTTGGAAAGTCGCCATTATATGAACTCCTATCTGCCGGTTGGACACGGCGTGCCGGCCTCGACCCAACGACGCGTGGCAGCAACGAATTGTTCGTGCGTGAGCGGTGGAAGTGTGCGCATCGTACCGTCAGGCCGACGACCGGGGTTCCAGGCCCACTTCACGAGCGCTTCTTCTTCGTGATGTTTCAGCAGACCTGGACCATCGAGATTGTGATTCCGCGAGCGGTCAGTTACCTGCCGGCAGACAACAGCACTCGAAAGCGGTCGATCGTTGATGTCCTGCCAACGCATTTCGAGTGGCGCGAGGTGCCAGTTGTGACCACCGGGAACACCGGTGCTGTCGGCATTCGTCTCCTGGTGACAACCGGCGCAATTCAAACCCGGAACGCCTTTACCTTCAGGACCGCCGCGCACGACATTCGCGACGTGACGGTGCCGGTCATCACCCTGTTGTGGATAGTTTGTGGCGGTGTGACAGTTGATGCAGCGTGGAGAAATTAAGACTGAATAGACCTGTTCCCACGCTGCGAGTCCTTGCGCGGTGGTGGAAGTTTCCGCACCAGCAAAACGAGAACACAACGCTGCCGTAACAATGATTGCCGACACCAAAACACCTGCACGTAGCCGTGGCATCACAATCCTCCTGCAAGTTTTTATTTGCGGAGTATGTTGCCACAAAAAGGCACAAAAAGCACAAAAATAAATTTTCTTTAGCTCTCGTTAATTTGTTTAGCGTGATCGTTGATGCGTTGGTCTTTGGTGCCGGTGCGCAGTGCTTCTTTGATGACTTTCCTGGCTTCGGTTACGCGGCCGTTCTTGAAGAGCGCCCAGGCGAATGAGTCGCAAGTGAAGATATCTTTACGTGAGTCGTATTCATTGGAGGCGAGTTGGAGAGCTTGCTCCAGATTTTGATCGTGGTCTAACCAGAAATTAACCCTGTGGCGCCATGATTTCTCGATCGCCACGTTCTCGCGTTCAAGCGTTTCAAACTTTTCATAGGCAGCTTTGGCGGCGTCTGTTTTGCCGAGACGTGTATATAGATCTCCGAGTGCTTGGGCTGCGTCGGCGGAGTCGGGTTCGCGTTCGTAGATAGCAATTGCTCCGTGGAGATCGCCTGCTGCTTCGCGTGCGCGTGCTTTGCTCTCCAACGCGAGACTGTGGTTTGGGAAGATCTGAAGCGCGGTGTCGAATTCACGTTCAGCTTCTTCCAGCTTTCCGGCATTCATCAATTCGTTTCCAAGTTGCACGCGACACCACGCAACACCTTCGGGATCGTTGGGGTTAGCGGCTTTCACGGCAGCCATCATGGCATCGATTGCGCCCTGGGTGTCGCCGTGCAGCGACCGTAAATACGAAACACGCGCGTACGATGAACTGTCGGGTCTCAGGTCGACCATTTTTTGCGCGGCTTTGACGGCGCCGGGATAGTCTCCTAATTCGACGAGTGCGTCAGTGATTTGTCCCCAGACGTCGTGATCGTCGTCGCGAAAAGTTTGGGACTGACGGGCAGTCTCGAGGGCTTCGGCGAAGCGGTGATAAGTCAACTGAAGTTTTGTGCGTAATTTCAGACCATCATAGTTGTCAGGCTCGACTGCGAGCGAACGTGTGATGGCAGCGTCGGCGTTTGCGTTGAGGGAGAAGTCCGCGGTCTCCCGTGCTTTCTGCATGTAGGCGGACGCGAGTTGATTGTAGCCGTCGGCGCTGTTCGGAAATTTCGTGATTGATTGTTGTGCGCGAAGGATACGCTGGTCCACCTTGCTTGCAGGCGCGGTGATCGGTGACTTATCAATCGATCGGATAGCGAAGATAGCTATCGAAAGAATAGCGACCGAAAGCACAATTAATCTTAGCTTCATTGGACTCCTACTAGATGGTTTACAGGATTAACAAAATTTTCAGGATTTACAGGATGTATCTTGTCAATCTTGATAATCCTGTAAATCCTGTTCACAAACACCGTCAGGGCAGCGGTGGCAGGGCATTTATTGTGTGATGGCCGTGCGCGCACCTAATGTACTGTTCCCGGATTGTGGTGTGCCGAGGTAAGGGAAGCGAGAGAGGAATGACACATCGTTGTTTGCCACACCGTCGCCAATCGTGTTGTTCGGTGAAATGTTTGTCGCCGGCGTGAATGGAGTTCCTCCAGCAACTGCACGCAACGAAATGTCCACCACGTCGTCAAACACCCGCCGTCCATTCGGAAATCCGGCAAAGTCGCCACCCAACAAACCAAGCCGGCTCGGATTCGACGACGTCGGGATCGCAACGTTCAGACGCAACATCTCGTGTGGACGGCCGTCAGAAAGAAACGTCGTGAAGTTTGGTCCAGTCACAGGATTGACTGGAATACCCGTGGCAAAGATCGCGACGAGATCGTTTCGCGGCGCCGCCGGAACAGTAATACCAAACGCCGCACTCAGTAATTGTGCGAGCTGCGGGTTCGTCACAAACTGCGCAAACTGCGAATCACCCGCAGGCGTCGAACGATTGAATGCATCTTTCAACTTGAGCGGAATGACCAGCTCGTTGACGAGCGGAGAGCCGAGGCGTGACACTTGCTGGAATGGACCAGCATTCAATGGCTCATCGTTTTTGTCGAAAGATCTCAGCACGGTGATCTTTTGCCGGCTCGATACGGCCCAAACGCCAACTACTGCATCAGATGCGGTTGGGCCAGCAGGCACCGCGCCGGTGCGTGTAAGCTCCTGGATCGGAACTTCGATCGCTATCGTGCTGACGTTGAATCCCGCGGTTGAGTCAACGCCGTCGGTGGCGCCGATTGACTTGAGCTTCAACGTATCAAAGACGCCGCCCACGTCGATGTAGAAGCCCTCATCTCGCTGTCCGGCGAACACCTTGCCGCCATTCGGCAGCGAATAAACCGCAGCCTGGCCGAGGACGTTTTCGTAGTTCGGCGTAGTGCGCTCGCCAATGTTGTTGGGTGGGACGATTAGATCTTTAGCAAGGACGATTTGCTTGCCGTGTCGATCGATGCGCGTGACGCTGTACGTTTGCGGCTCGTTGTAGTCGGGATCGTCAAGCGATGTGATTAGCGGTTCAATGCCACCCGTACCGCTAAGAGCCTGATTCGGCGCCGCCATTCCGAGAATCGAGTCTGGGTTTGTGAATCGTGTTTTGAAGCGAAACTGATAGGTAACGTCCTCGACACCGTCGCCCGTGTTGTCGATATAAATCTCATAGAGCACTGTGTCGTCAAACTTGTAGAAGTGTGGGCCACCTGATGGTTCCTGAAACGGAATCCAGTTGCCGATCAGCGTGACAAAGCCGCTCCGCCCGGCTTCAGTGCTACGGAACGCGTAGGTATCGGTATTGTCAGCCAATGGATCGGCGACGATTAATGGCGCTTCGCGATGACTCGAAGCTAGTGACGTGTTTGGGTTCGGGCTGAGTGCCACTAGGGCAATCAGACTTAAAAAGAGCAAACTGAACGTAAGTCGTCTGGCGAGTTTATTTCGCATGTTTCCCCGTATTCCTTTGCAAGTTGATATTTCAGGGAACAATACGGGCGACGAGCTGTGTTTGGATTGCGGAGTAAAACCCCGGACAGGATTTACAAGATTTCGCAAGATTGACACGACAAATCCTGTTCATCTTGAACAGTCCTGTACATCCTGTCTAACTACCGCTTCGCCTCGCAGGAGTAAAGAGATGGAAAATCCTCAACCGAATAAATCTAGTGCAATCGAATTTCTAGCAAAGTTCGATACGACGGTTTTGTGTGGCTTGTATTTCTGGCGCTGGGTGGCGGAATCATATCCCTCTATTACGCTCACATTCGTTATTACCAGATATTGAATGGAGCCAATCCATAGTTCATTTGGCCACCGCTGGATGTGTCTTGTACGAGCCCGTTCCAGAGTTTGATCTCAAGCGTCGCGGATTCACGCAATGCTACCCAAACCGTTACCAGCGTCGGCTCCACACGACGCAGAATTGGTCCAGCAAGTATCACCGGAAACGGCATTATTCAGCTCCCCGAGGCAAAACGGAGCCGGTTTCGGGCAACCGGGATCGTCAATCACTGTGCGATTGCGAGGAAGTTAGCTTTGGGGGAAGCGGCATACTAACACAGAGTTTGTTTTAGGTGAGCAGAAAGTTTCGTTTATGATTACGGCCCTGATGACACATCTACTCGGAATCGATCTCTCGACAACCGGCGCTAAAGCCTTGCTTATCGATCGTGAAGGACGCGTGATCAGCAGTGCCACAACTCCGCTTAATCTCTCGACTCCATACCCGCTCTGGTCTGAACAAGATCCGCATGAATGGTGGACCGCTGCAGCCAATAGCGTCAAACAGGCGCTGGCCGAAGCTAATGATTCAGGCGAGAGCATCGCCGCGATCGGTTTGACTGGACAGATGCATGGTCTCGTTTTGCTCGACGAACAGGGACAAGTCCTGCGACCTGCGATCCTTTGGAACGATCAAAGATGCGGAACCGAGTGTGACGAGATCCGAGCGCGTGTAAGTCGCGAAAAGCTTGTTCAAATCACAGGTAACGATGCACTGACCGGATTCACTGCGCCGAAGATTTTGTGGGTGGAGAAGCATGAACCGGAAGTCTATCGTCGCATTCGTCACATCCTGCTGCCCAAGGACTACATTCGTTACAAACTCACAAACGTGCTCGCGATGGACAAAGCTGACGGGTCCGGCACGATGCTCTTCGATCTGCGGCGGCGCACGTGGTCATTGGAGTTGTTGGACATCCTCAACATCTCTGCTGACTGGTTGCCGCCGACCTTTGAAGGTCATGAAACAACCGGCGAAGTCACTCGCGAAGTTGCTGAGTTGACGGGGTTGCGTGCGGGTACACCGGTTGTCGCAGGCGGAGGAGATCAGTCTGCGCAGGCAGTCGGTGTTGGGGTCGTTCGTCCGGGATCGATGGCGGTGACGCTCGGTACTTCGGGCGTAGTGTTTGCAGCGACAGAATCAGCTTTGATCGAGCCCGCCGGACGACTGCACGCATTTTGTCACGCTGTTCCTGACCGCTGGCACTTGATGGGTGTGATGCTCAGCGCCGCTGGCAGTTTGCAGTGGTATCACGATAAGTTTGCGCACGATAAAAGTTTTGCTGAGCTTATCGATGAGGCTTCGCAGATTCCCGCGGGTAGTGAAGGGCTCATATTTTTGCCGTACCTGAGTGGCGAACGAACCCCGCATCCGGATCCTTTCGCGCGTGGCGCATGGATTGGACTAACTGCTCGTCACAGTCGAGCGCACCTGACTCGTGCGGTTCTCGAAGGTGTGGCATTTGGACTAAAAGACATCTTCAACCTGATGAAGGATGTTGGCCTTGGCTCAGTCGAGCAAATTCGGTTGTCGGGTGGCGGTGCGAAGAGTTTGCTCTGGCGACAGATTATTGCTGACATCTTCGAAGCCGAAATGGTGACCGTTAACACGACTGAAGGCGCTGCTTATGGCGCGGCATTGCTGGCAGGTGTGGGCGCCGGAGTTTGGCCCGACGTTGACACTGCATGCGCGCAGACGATCTTCGTCAGCGATCGTGTTTCGCCGAATGCTGAGACTTCGAAAACTTATCGATCAGCGTATCGAGTGTATGAGAGTCTCTATCCGGTGTTGAAACCAACCTTCGCTTCTTTATCCACAGATTACGCAGATGACCATCGCAATTGACGGCATTGGGCTCGCCACCGCGCAGGGGAGTGTATCCGATATTTTGAGATCGGACGCACCTCGAGAGGTGACTGAGTTACCGTGGACGCCGAATAAGTGGAACGTCTCGCGTATTTGTTTTTCGGCGAAGGAGATTGACTCGTCGCTTACCGGCTCCGCGCGTTGGCAGGCGTTAGCGAAGAGGGCGCTTAGCGGTGTCGATAGTTCCAGGAAGACGCCGCTGCTGGTCGCGTCGTGTAATGGCAGCGCCGCGGAAGTTTGGGAAGAAGCATTTGATACAAGTATTTTGCTTGCGGGTACGCCCTGGGCCGGTGATCGCTTGCCTGTGTTTAGTTCGTCGTGCGCTTCCGGGATCCATGCGTTGTATGCTGCGCGACAACTGTTGCTGGCGGGTGCAGTTGATGAAGTGCTGGTGTTGGCCGTAGATACTCTGGCGCAGTCAAATCATGAGAACTTCGAGAGCTTGCGAGTGTTGGCCGAGAAAACGTCGGCGCCGTGGCAGTCGACGAGTTCGGGATTTATTCTTGGTGAAGCGGCGGTTGTGTTGAGGCTTGTTCGAACGACTGATGAGGCGACGATGTTGCATGGGCCGGAGCTGGGGAGTGATCTGATCGGGCACGATGGGCTTTCGTGTGTGCTGGAGCAAGTGTCGCAGCAGGATACGGGGTTGATACTCGGGCAGGGGACTGGACCATTCGCGAATGACGCTGCTGAGCTCGCGGCGTTTTCAGCGTTTGTTGATAAAAGTGTTCCTATTGCTACTCCATTAACGCACTTCGGACACACCCTCGGCGCCTCGGGTTTACTCGCCGTTGCCCTCGGCGCCTTGATACATCAGTCCGGCTCAGTCCCCACCTCCATTGCGAACCTTGCTAATGAAACCACAGACCATAGGACGTACTGTAGGGGCGGCCCTCTGTGGCCGCCCTCGGTTGAAACACGCCCGATTCGAAACACGCTATTTCAAACCAAGGGCGGCCACGGAGGGCCGCCCCTACAGTACGTACTCGCGAGCTGTAGAGCCTTAAACGGGGCGTGTGGCGCGACGATGGTTGGTGGAGGCGCTCACGAAACAATGAAGCGTCGTAACGATGTGTGGCAAAAAGGCGCACTACCTGGTCCATTAATGAATGAGACATTGAAACGACTTGCGGAAGAGGCAATCACGCATCGTCCACCAAATCCACCCGACGTCTTAATATTCCGGATGGACAAACCCCTCACACCACCACCAGCCGCAATAATCGGCGGACGCCTCCTCCCAAGCGCTGTGCTCGAAATCACACCGGGTTTTGCTTCACAACTGATCGCGCGTTGTTGGGGCTTCAGCGGCCCGGCACTCTGTCTCGTCGGCGACGTCGACTCTGATCCATACGGATTAACAAACGCCCTAAATGTCTTTCAAGTGAATCTGCGAGGAACTGGAGATAAACGTGCAATCGAATGGAACATCTGATAACAACGACGCCCGCCTGATGTCAGGCTTGCGAGTCCTGGTGACCGGCGGTTCAGGCGGCATCGGGCAAGGCATCTGCACCGTTGCCGCGCGCGAAGGCGCAAACGTCGCCTTCACATGGCACGGAAACAAAGCCGGCGCTGACGCAACTGAGAAAATCGTCCGCGACTTCGATCGTGACTGCCTGCCGATTCAAGCAGACCTTCGTGGTGCAGACGCCGCGGCCAAAGTAGTCGCCGCGGTCGAGGAGTCGTGGGGCGCAGTCGACACACTCGTCAACAACGCAGCCTTCAGCGAAGCCGTCCCATTCATCCTCATCGACGACAAAGACTTCGCAGACATCATGGAACTCAACCTCTTCGCAGCATTTCGCATGTGTCGCGCGGCGGCGCGCGGCATGATCAGGCAGAAGTACGGAAGAATCGTGAACATCAGCTCCATCACCGGTTCACGGTCAATTGCAGGACCGGTGCACTACGCAGCTAGCAAAGGCGCTCTCGAAGGCTTGACGCGAAGTCTCGCGCATGAAGTCGGCCCGTACGGCGTTTTAGTCAATGCAATTGCAGCCGGAATATTTGAAAGCGGCCTGCGCTCAACGATCCCGGAGCATCACCAGAAACGTTACCTCGACGCCTGTGCCCTTTCTCGCTTTGGTAAACCGGTCGAATGTGGCGAAGTCGTCGCATGGCTCGGCTCGCGCCGCAACACATACCTAAACGGCACCGTGATCTTCCTTGATGGCGGCACTTTAGCTTAATCCGTGGGTAGTGGGGTAATAGTGTGTTGCTCAAACATTGCTAGGTCCCGGAGGGACCAAATGTTTATAGCCACGCCCCCTAAAAGTTAATTACGGCTCCAGCGGAGCCGAATGTTGCTGCCGCACGGACACATCGCGCTCCGCTGGAGCGCGGTCCTAAGGTTGGTGGTGGCTATAAACATCTGGCCGCGCCGCGGCCAATACACAATTACACCACTACGAATCCGTGAAAACTGTAGCTAAACTGGTCGAAATGAAATAGAATCCCGCGCATCCTCGTCCACCCAAAAGGAGTGTGAATCGTGATTCAACTCGAACAGCTCTTGGCGAGTCCTCCACCGAAGAAGGACCGCGACGCCGCATTCTTTTCTTACACGCGCTCAATATGTCCCAACTGCAAGAAAATAATCGACGCCCACATTGTCTTGCGCGACGACAAAGTGTGGATGCAGAAGAAGTGCCCGAAGCACGGCTTCTTCGAAGTCGAAGTTTCGAGCGACGCGGAGTACTACATAAAATCGCTCTCTTACACGAAACCCGGCACGATGCCTTATCGCTTTGCGACTAAGGTTGAGCACGGCTGTCCGGAAGATTGCGGTTTGTGTGAAGACCACTTGCAACACACCTGTTCGCCGATTCTGGAGATTAACGACGTCTGCGACCTCACCTGTCCCGTTTGCATCGTTCGCAATCAGCAGCGTTATTCGATGACGTTTGATGAGTTCAAAAGCGCTGTCGATCTGCTGGTGGCGGCGGAAGGTGAACTCCCGATCATGTTGCTGTCGGGCGGCGAACCGACGTTGCATCCACAATTCTTCGAGTTTTGCGACTACGTTCTGCGTGGTCCACACGAAGGCAAGATCAAACGTCTCTTGATCTCAACTCACGGTCGAAAGATCGCTCAGAACCGCCCCTTCGCCGAGAAGTTCAAAGCCGGCGGTATGTATGCCTCATTGCAGTTCGACACGCTTCGCGCCGGCGTTTATCCAAAGACGCGTGGTGTGGAACTGATCGACATGAAGATGCAATGCATCGAGGTGATCAAAGAACTCGATATCCCGGTCGTTATCGTTCCCACCGTGTCGAAGGGAGACAACAGCGACGAGCTCGGCGCCTTAGTGGAATTCGGATTGGAGTTACAGCAGTGCACCAGCATTGTGATTCAACCGATGGCCCACACTGGCGATGGCGGCGACGGCTATCACGCAAATCCAGCCGGCCATCGACTCACAATGCCCGAAGTGCATCAGCTCATCGAAGAACAGACGGGCTGGTTCAAACGTGAATACTTTCATCCGGTACCGTGCTCGCATCCGAGTTGTTACACAGCGACATATCTGTTCCGCATGGACGATGGGAGTTACAAGCCGCTGCCCGAGTTTGTAAATATCAGGCAATACCTCGACGCGATGCAGAACCGCGCGATCATTCGTTCCGACAATCAACTCGAAAAGATGATCCTCGATTGTATTTCGAATCTTTGGTCTGCCACGAAGGTCGGCGAAGACTCGGAGCTGGTGCTAACGTCGTTGAAGTCGTTCCTCAAAGACACTTTCAATTCGCGGAATCCATTGTGTGCCGCTGATATTGAGCGTCGCACGGAGGCGCGCAGCAAGGCACTCTTTATCCACAATTTCATGGATCCGTATGATCTCGATGTGGCGCGTTTGAAGAAGTGCTGCACGCATTACGTGATGCCTGACGGGCGGCTCATGCCCGGCTGTTCGTACAACAATCTGTATCGACACAAGGACGAGCGTTTCTTCCCCGACGCCGAGCCGGTATCGCCCGCACCGGTCAAGATTGAGAACGGACCGGCCCTGGTCCAAATCACCGGGAGAGTCAGTCAATAGCAAGGCCCGAGACAATCGACGAACTGCGAGAACTGATCGTGCGCGCTGCGCCAGATGCAAATGCAGCGTTGCCGGTGCGTGACTGCTCTCCGGATGAACCACTGGACGCGATTATTCCGTTCTCGTCGTTGATTTTGCTTGGGGTTGTGGTGGCGGTTGAGGACCGGTACCGGATACGGATCACGCGCGAGCAACTTGAACGGGCATTCGTTGGTGGCACAAATCTTCGACAGTTAGCGGACATGATTGAAGAAGTAGCCACGGATTAGACTGATGAAGATCGATATCATTCATCCGGCGCACTATCGCGACGACGGCAGTCTAGTTCAGTCGAAGAACTTGATCGATCGTCTCGGTGCGTATTTGCCTCACCTTGGACCACCGCTCATGGCGGCGCTCACGCCGGATAAACACCAAGTCAGGTTGGTTGAGGAATATTTAGAAGACATCGATTTCGAGAGTGATGCGGATGTGGTGGCACTTTCGGGACAGATCATGCAGCTCCAGCGGTGCGTTGATATCTCGCGGCGGTTTCGCGCTGCCGGGAAGAAGGTTGTGCTCGGTGGTTATCTGCCTTCGATGTTGCCGGATCTTGTTGAAGGACTCTTCGATGCGATCGTCATTGGCGAAGGCGATGAAGTTTGGCCGCAGATACTCGACGATATCGAGCAGAATAAGCTCAAGAGTCGTTATCGATCGGAACGTCCTCCTGATATCAACAATCTTCCTGTTCCGCGTTATGACCTGATCAAAAAGGATCGGGTGGTTGTCTATCCGGTGCAGGCAACGCGTGGTTGTCCGTTTACGTGCGAGTACTGCTCAATCGCGGCTGTTTTCAACGGCATGTATCGCAAACGACCGGTGGACCAGATCGTTCGCGACGTCGAGGCGACGAGTAGTCGCAATATAAACTTCTGCGACGACAATCTCTGTGAAGACGTTAAGTTTTCCGATCGATTGTTCACGGCACTCAGAGGCGCGCCGATTCGTTGGGGAACTCAGACGACAATCAACGTTGCACGCCATCCGGATCTCTTGAAGAAGGCGCGTGAGTCAGGTTGCGTGCTGATGGCGCTTGGTGTGGAGACGTTCTCTGCGCGAAATCTCGAAGATGTGAACAAGACTTTTCACGCGGTTGATCAGTATGCGGAAGGTTTCAAACGCATCATGGATGCGGGCATCAGTCCACATGCGCTGATCATCTTCGGGTTACCCGATGACAGCGCGGAGACATTCAAGCGCACAGTTGATTATCTCGAGTCGCTGAAAGTTCCGATCACGCAGTTCTTTATTCTGACGCCGTATCCGGGGTCGCCGACAGGCGACAAGATCTGGCGATCGGGAAGTGTGTTCGATCAGGATCTGAATCATCTGCGGGAACCGTACGTTGTTTATAAGCCGCAGCAACTCTCGCCCGAAGAGTTGCATGATGGTTGGTGGCGAGCGGTGCAGGAGTTTTATTCGTTGCGTTCGATCCTGAGTCGTGTCGTGTTTCGTCGGAAGCCGTTGAATTTGTGGGTGAACCTGGCGACGAATCTGTATTACTGGTCCAAGGTCAAGCGTGGCATACACACTGTGTACTTTGGGAAGAATTAGGCCACAAAGGGCACAAAAAGCACATAAAGCACAAAATGGTTTATTTGGTGGCAGCGGCGCAGGAAAGTGATCTCGCGAGGGTGAGAGAAGAGAAGCCTGAGTTGTGGCGACTGGTGCGGCGGTTTAATCAGCCCATTCAACTAGCGCTCGCCGCGGCTGATGAGGTGATCAAGTCTTCGCGGGATAGTTCGACGGCGGCGGTTATTTCTTTGGCGCCTTGCCAGGCAGGTTCTGCGGATCTTTATCGCTGGGGCGATGTCGTTACCTCCAGAATGGCGAGCCGGACGCTTGGCAATATGCGCCTGAATCCGACGCAGACTCTTCACGCAGTCGATAATCTCGCAATGTCTGCGTTTGCGATCGCGCATCGCAATCACGCGTATTGCCTCGGACTCGGCGGTGCAGCAGGACAAGCATGGTGTGGATTAGAAGCCGTGATTGAGCGTCTCAATGCCGGAGTCGAAGAGGAAGCGTTGTTGATGGCCGGAGATCAAGAAGCTGTTGAAGATGGTGCTGCGGGGTTGGGCGTGGCGTTGTTGTTTTCCGTTCACGCGAGATCCTCTTCCGTGCGGCTAGTCTCAATCGCGCGCAACCGGCAAATCTCTGATGTGAAACCACACGCGGCGAATGGTCTCGCTGGAATGTTGTCGGCAATCGCGCAGTGCAGTCGTGGGCCGTTGTCTTACGTTGTACCCGCGGAACACACTGATGGAGTATCAAGCGTCACAGTTAATCTGGAAGTCTCGTAATGTCATACAAGCGGCGCGTAGTCATCACTGGCAGGGGCGCACTCTCGGCGCTCGGTGCGACGACACATGACTTGTGGAACGGACTGCTCGCCAATCGATCGGGTGTGCGACGTATTCAGCGCCTTGTCAATTCGGGTATCAATGTGACTACAGGTGGCGAGGTTGATGGCGTCTCACCGCAGGATCTCGATCGCGATCATGTGATTGCCAATCGCGCTATCGACGACGCGCTCGCCGAGTCGAAACGCGATGCCGCAGAGTGCGGGTTCATTTGGTCCACGGCGCTCGATACATTTCAATTGAGCCCGGAAGGTTTTGTGCATCGCTCGGCTGGACGTTGCTTCTCGAATCTGGCATCGAGATTCACTGGTCCACGACGCATGATTGCTGCCGCGTGCGCCTCGGGTACACAGGCGATCGGCGAAGCGTTTCGGCTGATTCAAAATGGTCATGTTGATGCATGCGTGGCCGGTGGTTCGAGTGTGATGCTCACGCCGTTTTACCTGATCGGGTTTGCAGGATTGCAGGCAGTGGCGCTCGACAACGGCGACGACCCCTCGTTGGCGTGTCGTCCTTTCGACAAACACCGCAAGGGATTTGCGTTGGCAGATGGCGCCGGCGCAATGGTTCTGGAAACTCTGAAAAGCGCAGTCGAACGTGGCGCGCCGGTGTTCGCAGAGGTGATCGGGTTTGGCGTCAGCCAGGACGCATTTGATCTAAATCGACCTTGTGACGATGGTGCAGGCGCCGAGCTTTGCATGCGCCGGGCAATCGCGGACGCGGGTTTGAGGTCCGATGAAATCGACGCGGTTAACGCGCACGCCACGGCGACCTACTCCGGCGATCTCGCGGAAGCCGTCGCCTTGAGAAAACTCTTCGCGGATCGGTGGCAAAGCGTTCCGGTGTCGGGAGCGAAAGGGGCGATTGGACATGCGATGGCCTCGGCTGGTGTGCTTGAAGCGATCGTGGCCGCACAAACATGTGCGACGGGAATCGTGCCACCGACTGTGAATCTGCAAAATGTGGATGAAGGTTGCGAGTTGGATCACGTGATCCGAGAACCACGCGATGTGAATGCGAAGACGGTGTTGTCTGTTTCATTTGGCATGGGTGGACAAAACGCCGCCGTGATTTTGAAGAGGAGTTAAGCCGCGGATTACACGGATTTATGACTGATTGGGGCTTAAAAGATCGGGTGACCTTAATAACCGGTGCGACAGGTTATCTGGGACGTGCTTTGGCCAGAGGTTTTAGTGCTGCGGGTGCAAACCTGTTTTTGACGGGGAGAAATGAAGGTGCATTGAACGCATTGGCAAAGGAGTTGTCGGCGCGAAGCATTGTGGCAGACCTGACTGAAGAGAACGCTCCTACGAGTGTTGTAAGACAAACTGGGCCGATCGATATCCTTGTAATAAATGCCGGTACATTGGCTGACGGGCTCGTTGCGGGCCTAACTGACGAAGAGTTGTCGAGAGTTTACGATCTCAATTTGTGGGCTGCGTTTCGAATGTTACGAGCGGCCCTGAAACCGATGATCATGAATCGCAGTGGCAACATCGTCGTAATTTCTTCCACAGCAGCACAACGTCCCAATGCAGGACAGGCTGCGTATGCATCATCAAAAGCGGCACTCGAAGCCTTCGTTCGGACCACAGCGCGCGAGACTGCAAGGCGCGGGATTACGATCAATGCCGTTGCGCCTGGATTGCTTGCGGGCGGAATGAGCGCACGCATTCTCGACGATCATATGGACCTGGCACGCGCGTCGATTCCGATGGGACGGCCCGGTGAAGCTGAAGAAGTTGTCCCAGTGGTGCTCTTTCTCGCGTCGCCGATGAGTTCGTACGTTACGGGTCAGGTTTGGTGTGTCGATGGAGGAGTAACAGCTTGAGCCCACGCGACACATCTGGCGAAGTGGCAACGCTCGTGCGTCAGACACTCGCATTGCCTGAAACGGAACCGATTTCGGCCCAGCAACTCTTTTTCTACGATCTCGGTTTCACGTCGATGGACTTGCTCGATCTGCTGTTTCGCATCGAGCAACACTTTCAGATCGAGATCCCGGAGGGAACGATCTATCACCTCGCGCGTGGTGATCTCGCCGAGGCTGAGTTTGCGGAAGATGCGGTGTTGACTGAAGCGGGCCGCGAGCGTCTCATGAATTTGCTTTACGACACGCCGAAAGAACTCTTTCCGCCACGCATTCATGCGACGACACTACCTCGCTTTTGCACAGTCGGCGCAATCACGCGCCTCGTTGATCACAAACTTGCAGCAACATGTTCGAGTTAATGCAATCTATTCGGATTGATGCCGAAAAAGGAAGCGCTTCCGGCGAGGCGTTTGTCCCTGCGGATCATCCGCTGTTTGCAGATCACTTTCCGGATAAGCCGCTGTTGCCTGGCTCTTTCATTCTCGAGCTCGCGGCGCAGGTTTCGGGACTGCTCGTGGAAGAGTTTGCAAAAACGCAAATGGGAGTTGAGCGTTGGGCCATTCTCGGAATGGTGCGCGATGCTCGCTTTCTGCATCCCGTATTTCTTCCCGCAACACTTGACATCAACGCCGAGATCGTTCGTTCCCAAACTTCAAACATCAATACGAGCGTAGTTGTTACATTGAACGGCGAACGCATCATGCAAGGCGAACTGGTGATGATGCTGCTTGAGTCAGTGCCGGAATGGTCGACTGCAATTGAGGCCCGCAACGATAGGCTGGCGCGTTGGAGCAAAGCGTCATGAAGTCAAAAAGGCTATCAGCGATCGACGCCTTCTTCGTGGCGTACCAGGAGTCATCCCGTGTGCTGATGCAACTCGGTGTTGAAGTCGAGTTGAAAGGGCGAATCAGCCGTGATGATGTGGAAAGGATGCTGGCGCACCTCGTGCGGCGCTGGCCACCGTTGGGCCAGATAGTCAGCAGACGATTGCTGGGACTGGCGTGGGAAGGCGAGCCACGTGTGCGGGAGATGCTTCGGATCGGTGAGAAGAGAGAGGAGTTGCACGAGTGGCGAAACAAGCCGTTGAATCCCTTTCGTGAACCACCGTTTCAGGTGCTCTGGATCCGCGATGAGAATCTTTTAGCGTTTCGGGCACATCATGCGGTTGTGGATGGTGAAGGGTTCTTTGGGGTTTGTGCGGAGGCACTTCGGGCGCTCGCTGACAAGAATCAGCGGGCCACGGATCACACGGAAAAGGGCGGATTTTCTAAAAGAGCCGGCGTTAGGGATGCGATTGAGACTGTTCAGAAGCTGAGAGATGAGGCGCGCGTAAATAGGAATGCGCGGCTGGCGGTGAGGAGTTGTAGTCCGGGTGAGATCGCGGTGGTTGAAAGAGATGTAGAGATCCGAAATGGGTGGTGGTGCGCGGCTGCGTGGATGAAGGCGATTTATGAATGGAATTGTTTGCGAGGGGCGCAATCAAATTCACTCATCTCTCTCGAAGTACCGGTTAGTTTGCGGCGCCGCCGCGATGCACATTTGCAGATTGGAAACCTGATCTCGCCGCTGACGCTGGCTGGTGACGCCACGCTGCCTGTTGAACAGTTAGCCACTCAACTCAAGCAGCAGATGAGTAGCTCAATACGGCGCGCCGAACATCTTGCGTTGCCGACACTTTCAGCGCCCGGCGATTTTCTTCCGTGGGAAGTCTTGCGCCGTATCGCCGCCAGTCCGGAACTGACAGGCTTTGCCACGAGCCATTTCGCCTGGCTCGAACAGGAACAGTCGATTCACGATGAGGTCTCTCGTGCTTCCGGCGGTGCTTTGCAACTCGTCGATCAGAAGATCTACACGCCAGTGTGTTTGCACATGGGCGCAGCCCTCGCGGTGCTCGCCTGGCCCGACCGCACGCAAGCGTTTTTGACTTATCGTCTGACGGCTTTGAGTAATACTGAGGCGGAAACTTTACTGGACCTGGTGGTCCAACAGTTGGGCCAACAAGCCGCGAGCCGGCAACAGGTCGCTGTATGAGTCAGCCAGTCTCCGGTGCTCCTGTGATCATCATCGGCGCTGGTCCGGCTGGTCTCGCAGCAGCAGAGACGCTCGCTAAGCGAAACGTCGAATACAGGATTCTTGAAAAGGGAACTTCAGTCGCCGATGGGCTGCGTCGAGTCGACCCGGAAATGAGGCTCCTTTCGCCCAAAGGGTTGTCGCTGATGCCTGATATGACGGTCGCGGCCGACGCCCCAACGTATTTGCCGTTCAGAATGCTGGTCCATGAGCTCGAAAAATATCAGCAACAGCACAACCTGAATGTGACAACTGACTGTATGGTCACCGCAGTCAAAAAAGATTCCGGCGGATTCGTAGTTCGTTACAAGAAAGACGGTGAAGGACATGAAATTCGCGGCAGTCACGTCATCAACGCCACCGGCATCATCAGCCATCCACGACTGCCGGATAACTTTCACTTTGAATCGCGCCGTTGGCAACACAGCGTTGACACACGCGCCGAAGATATCGCGGCCGCGCGCCAACTTCTGGTTGTAGGCGGTGGCGCATCGGCGACCGAGGTTTTGGAAGCGTGGTTACGAGTGAGGCAGGAAGGTGATCGTGCCTGGTTGTCACTGCGTTCGAAACTCTGCGCAGTGCCGCATTGGATCTTAGGTATCGACGTTCACTACTTCGCCTGGCTTCCGGAGCACTTTCCAACCGCTCCATTTGGATGGCGCGCGGCCCGGCTCACCGAACCGATGTCGGGACGCGTAGTTATGAAGGCGATTCGAAGTGGTTTGATAAAGCGCATGCCTGTGGTTACTCGTTACGAAGGCTCAAAAGTTGAGTTCAGTGATGGTCAACGACTCGAACCCGACCTGATCGTTTTCGCGACAGGGTTTAGTTATGGGAAGGCACACCTGGAGGAAGTTGTAGATCTGGATCCGGATGGCAGGCCGTTGGTTAAAAACTGCGAGAGCACGCGCACGAAGGGAGTCTTCCTGCTCGGATATCGCTTTGGCAGAACTTTCGCTTCGCCTTATCTGCGCGGGATTGCGCGTGATGCCGAATACGTCGCTGAACGCATTGCACAGGAGAAACGATTGAGATGAAGGCAGTTCGCGTGAAAGGTTTTGGAGGTGTTGACCAACTCGAGTTAGTCGAGTTGCCGGATCCCGAGCCAAAGCCGGGACAGGTGCGAATTCGCGTTGAGGCGTGTGGCTTGAATTATGCCGACGTCATGCAGCGTGAAGGGCTTTATCCGAATGGACCAAAACCGCCGTTCATTCCCGGCGCCGAGGCCGCGGGTGTAGTGGAAGCAGGCGACTTACTGCCGGCTGGTTCGCGCGTGGTGGCGATTTCCGGAAATGGTTGTCAGGCCGATCGTGTTTGCGTCCATGCGGCTGCATGTATGCCGGTTCCCGATTCGATGTCGTTTGTCGATGCCGCTGCATTCCCGGTTCAGTATCTGACCGCGTATCACGCTCTCACGACTGTTGGCAGAGCCGAGCCGGGTGAGACTGTCCTGGTCCATGCAGCGGCGGGTGGAGTTGGCACGGCTGCGATACAGATCGGAAAGCTGCTTGGTCTGCGTATGATTGGCACAGCTTCTTCGGAGGAGAAACGAAACAAGGTACTCGAGCTTGGTGCTGATGAGGCGTTGAGTTATGAAGAGTTCGATCAGAAGCTGAGCGGCAAGAACGCGCCAACTGTGATACTCGAAGCAGTCGGCGGCGACGTGTTTCGACGCAGTCTCGCGATACTCCCGACTTTCGGAAGGCTCATCGTTTATGGCGCCGCGAGTAAAGATGTGCAGCCGATCGACACCTTAAAAGTTCTGTTTCGTTCACAAGCGATTTTAGGTCTGCATCTGAGTGCAGTCTTCGAGCGGCCGGCATTGCTGAGTCGTTCGCTGGCGACGTTATTCGAATGGATCTCGCAGGGAAAACTAAAAATGCAGGTGGGCCACGTTCTGCCACTCGCACAGATCGCTGAAGCTCACGAGTTGATTGCCAGTAGAAAGAGTTACGGGAAGATCGTTTTGATCCCATAGCCACAAAAAGGCACAAAAAGCACATAAAGGAGGGAGACAAGATGCACGAATTCTATTTTGTGACTTTTGTGCCTTTTTGTGGCTAATTATGTTTTATCGCCTCACAGATTATTCGCACTTTGCTCGCATGTACGCACGCAATCGCCGCCGCCAGCGCGTCTGGGGAGAGCTGTATGAGCAAGCTGTTCGTTCGCAGTCGTTCAAACTGCCACTAGCGACGGTGGTCCAACTCATTCCGACCGAAGCGTGCAATCTTCGCTGTCCGTTCTGTAACCAGTGGGGTGAAAACGGCTACTTCTTTGATGGCGTTCGTCCCGTTCAGCATATGGACGAAGCCGCTCTAATAAAGCTCATGCGCGGGCTCTCGCCACGCGATTCGCTGATCAGTGTTCATGGCGGTGAACCCTTTGTCTACAAACACATCGACACCTTCCTTGAGCTGCTGCGTGAACAACAATTCGACGTCATCTTCACCACAAATGGAACGCTCCTCAAACCGAGACTTGAGCAACTCGCGAAGATACGTAATCTGATGTTTCTTCTGTCAATTGATGGTGATGAGCCGGCGCACGACAAAGTGCGCGGGAAGGGCACCTTCAAGAAAGCGCGAGAAGGGATGGCAGAGTTGTTTGATCTGCGACGGCGGCTCGGCTTGCCTCTGCCGGCAGTGATCATCAGCTCGGTGGTTTGCGAATGGACAACCGAAACGCTCGAAAAGATCTACGACGTTGCTCGCGACTTCAACGCGCTCGCGATCAATTACAACTTCCGCTGGTTTCTCACGGAAGATGTGGGCCAGGCATACGAGCGCCACCTGCAACACGAGTTCGGAGTGAAGTCGAGTGGTGCGTGGCATGGTTGGGTTTCCGCTAATCATGAGAAACACGATTACAGCAGCGTGGCAGCTGCGCTCGCACGCGTGTTGAAGAACAAAAGACGTCTTTCACGCCCGTTTGTTTTTACGACGCCTAGCCAGTTGCGTGGTGCCGATTATCAAACATATTTCACCGACTATCTCAACACCTTCGGCAACGAGAGTTGCTTCATGCCGTTTTACTGGGCGCGTGTTCATGCGAACGGCGAGTTGATCTTTTGTCCCGGACATCCCGACATCATCGCCGGGAACGTTTTTCGCGACGGTTTGCTCAATGCGTTCAACTCTGACATGGCAATCAAGTTTCGCAAGCACATGCTCACGAATCGTCTGCCGATCTGCAATCGTTGTTGCGGTCTGTATATGACCAATCCCGCGCGGCCTGCCGAACAAAAAGCGAGAGGGCGTCTCGGCTTGCCCAAACAAGTCAACAATCATTGGCCCGAGGTGCTCTCATGATCACTCTCATCGTCCTGTTTATAGCAACGCTCTTTCTCGCGTACTCGAACGGCGCCAACGACAACTTCAAGGGCGTCGCGACTCTCTTCGGCAGCGGCACAACGAGTTACAGAGCTGCGATTATCTGGGCCACGATCTCGACGTATGCCGGTTCGATAACCTCGCTCTTTCTTGCGGAGACTCTGCTCAAGAACTTCTCCGGCCGCGGCTTGGTGCCAAATGAACTCGCTGCTTCACCTCAATTCGTTTTAGCTGTGGGTTTGGGCGCAGGGCTGACCGTGATGCTTGCGACCATCACGGGCTTTCCGATTTCGACAACGCATGGTTTAGTCGGCGCGCTTGTGGGTGCCGGCCTCACTGCAGTTGGGACGAGCGTTAACTTTGCGACGCTCGGCACGTTGTTCTTTCTGCCTTTGCTTGCGAGTCCGTTGCTGGCGGTTGCATTGGGTGTTGTGAGTTATGTGGTGGCGCGTGGAATCAGGGTGAAGCTCGGAGTGGAAAAAGAATGGTGTGTTTGCGTGGGTGAAGTTGTGCAACTGGTTCCGATTTCGCAGCCCGCCGGATTACTCGCGCTCGCTCCGGTCGCTTTGCCGCAATTAAGTATTGGACCGATAGACCAGTGCCGGCAACAGTACAAGGGAAAACTTTTCGGCGGCAGCGTTCAGCGCGGGCTCGATACTGTGCATTTTCTGAGTGCCGGCAGCGTCGGATTTGCGCGTGGTTTGAACGACACGCCAAAGATCGTCGCGTTGCTGCTCGTGATCAATGCGTTCGACGTGAAGCTCGGGATGTTGATGGTAGCGCTTGCGATGGCGATTGGCGGGCTACTCAATGCGCGCAAAGTCGCGATCACGATGAGTAAGCGAATCACACCACTCAATCCGGGACAAGGCTTCACCGCGAACCTCGTGACGTCCGCGCTCGTGATCCTCGCCAGCAGGTTTGGACTGCCGGTTTCGACGACTCATGTGTCAGTCGGTTCACTCTTCGGCATCGGGTTAATAACGAGAGAAGCAAATCGTCGTGTTGTTTCCGGAATTCTGATGTCGTGGCTCCTCACGCTACCGATCGCAGCGATTCTCAGCGCAGTGACATATGCGATTGTGACTTTATGAAAGAGTTTCACGCAAAGACGCTAAGGTCGCAAAAGGATTTGCCTTGGTGTCTTTGCGTCTCCGCGTGAAATGAATCACCGATACACCGCTCGTGACTACCTTCACTTCGCTCGTTTCTACTGGCGTGGGCGACGCCGGATGCAGCAGTGGGGCCGGGACTTTGAGGCTTCCGTTCGCGATGGAAGTTTCAAGCTGCGAGCCGCAGCGGTGGTCCAACTGATACCGACAGAAGCCTGCAATCTGCGCTGTGCGTTCTGCAACCAGTGGGGCGACGCGGGCTACTTTCTCGCGGGCTCGCGCAAAGTCGAAAGCATCGACGCAAACGCAATCACCTCATTGATTCGCAAACTCTCGCCGCGTGATTCAATGATCAACGTTCACGGCGGAGAACCTTTTGCTTACAAGGAGATCGACGCCTTATTGAGCGCACTCGCAGAACCCGATTTTGATGTGCTGATCACGACGAACGGCACGTTGATGAAGAATCATCTGCAAGCAGTGGCGCGGATAAAGAATCTCGCGTTCATCCTTTCGATCGATGGCGACCAAGTGACTCACGATCGTGTGCGTGGCCCAGGCACCTATGCTCGCATCACGGAAGGACTGGAATCGCTATTTGAAATGCGTCGCGACCTGAGACTTCCGGCGCCCCTCATCGTCATGAGCACAGTGGTATCCGAATGGACCGCCGACGTTATCGAGCGAGCTTACAACACCGCACGTGATCTGGGTGTGTTCATGCTCAATTACAACCTCCGCTATTTCATGCCCGAGAGCGCCGGGTTGGCGTACGAGAAACACTTGCAGGAACAGTTTGGCCTTAAGTCGTCAGGCGCGTGGCGCGGCTGGATTGCGCCGAGTCATGAGCAGCACGATTACGGTGAAACGGTCTCGCGCCTGCGTCGTTTGCTCAAGCAGAAAAGATTTAGATTGCTGCCACCGTACACGGTCACCGGTCCGAGTCATTTGCGCGGTAAAGATTTCGACGAGTGGTTTTCAAACTATCTGAATACGTTTGGCAACGAAAGCTGCTTCATGCCGTTTTACTGGGCCAGGATCCATGCCAACGGCGATCTGATCTTCTGTCCGGGACATCCTGACGTTATTGCCGGGAATGTTTTTCGCGACGGTTTTATGGAGTCTTTCAATTCGGAGATGGCGGTTAAATTTCGTAAGTATATTCTTTCGAATCGACTGCCGATCTGCAATCGTTGTTGCGGGCTCTACATGACAAATCCTGCACGCAAGTTTGAGCAGAAGGCACGACGGAATCTTGGGTTGCGTAAAGAAGTCACAGTGCATTATCCACAGATTACACAGATAAAATCCGCGTAATCTGTGGATTCTGTTTCGGTCTTACCTCACGCACTGACGCGGTCGCATGACGTTCGCGAAGATGTAGTTCGCGACGTTCCGGCCCACTGACTGACCGGCGACGTTATCAAACGTGAAATGGATACCGCCGTAAACACGCGCTCGCTCTTGTTCGTTGGCCATTGCTGCAAATCCTGCATACGAACGCGTCGCACCGTTTGCGCCTTCCCAGGTGTGCTGGAACGCAATATCGTCACGTCCAAAGAACAGCCCGAGAATCGTTGATTGCGAAGTTCCGATAGCCGCCATATTTCCTGCATAACTCGGATAAGGCGGAGCGGTAATCAATGACGACCATGTCGGATCCCCCGTCGTATTTGCATTACCGTCTTCGTCCGCACGACGAATCGCACTCACCGGCCGCCACAGTCCGTAGTAGAACTTGCTGGCAAACGTGGTTTGCAGTGCGTCGTGAAGTGAGAAGTTGATAAGCGCAAACAAGCGTGCCTTTTCGACAGTCGTGGTATCACGAGACGTCGCAACCGTGCGCGCGACATTATTCCAAACAAACAGGAAGTTTGTCGGCGTACCCACACCCGCCCACAACTGTGCGACGTGTGTCTGATCCGCTGTGCGAGTTGCACTGCTTACTGATCCGAGTTCTTTAACTTCATTGAGATCGGCAGCGTAAGTAGCACTCGTCAATGGTGGTGGCGGACTCGGTCTGAACTGAGTTCCCGAAATAATTCCAAACGGAATTACTGAAGGATAGTGTGTGAACGTAGCTGAACCGGGCACTGGCTGCCAGTTACCCGGAGTTGCCGGCAGACTGTACGCAGGCGGTGTTACGTTCCAGCCATCGTTCGCGCGAGCCGCGAGCATCCGCTCGGCCACAATCTGACCGACTCGAATTCCTTGTTGCGCCCGGTTTTCTTCGATTCCCTGAAGCGAAATCGCCAGCTCCGTGTCGAAGATAGTTGCACGCGTCGGATACAAGCCGACCAGAACGTCGTGAGCCGCTTGCGCCGCCGCAGCTTCGATCGAAGCGTGTGGCGATCCAGGCACGTCAGTTAAATAAGGAGTGTAACTACCGTCGATTGAATTGACGGCGTCGAACATCGCCGCGTGCATGATTGCATAACTGCGCACGGGCATAATGGTTGTGGGTTGCTGCCCCGGCGTGCGGACGGTTTCCATCAACACGCGGTTCCATTGCAGAATGACATCTTCCGGCACGAAGGGCAGATTGTTGTTAAGCGCCCAGGCCGTTGTCTGGGTGCAGACTAAGATCGCCGAAGTAAGAATGCTTTTAAGAAGTAGTTTCTGAGTCATCATCGTTTCCTTCCGTCGATAATCCAGCGTTAGAATGACCGAGTTTTGCGCCTTCCAATCCTGCGTGAAAGGTCGCTTGCTCGACGGTGCGGAAACTGCCACGTGGCGAGCGAAATGTACTTAGAAACCCGCTGATTTTTTCTGAAAGAGTTTCTGAAAGACGAATGTCCGAGCAAAAGAAGCACTTTTACGATTTTGGACCGTTTCGAATCGACCCGCTGAAGCGTCGACTTTTGCGCGACGGTGAGGTGATTAGGCTGACTCCGAAGGCCTTTGATCTGCTGCTCGTGCTGGTTGAAGAGAGGGGAAAGACGGTCGAAAAGGACGTGTTGCTGGACCGGGTTTGGCCGGGGACTGCGGTTGAGGAAAACAATCTTAATCAGAACATCACGGCGCTGAGAAAGTCTCTGGGCGACAGCAGGCAGGATAGCCAGTACATCGCGACGATTTCAGGGATTGGGTACCGGTTTGTGGCTGAGGTGCGGAGGGTTGAGGAGGAAGATCTCGCGCAAAGGCGCAAAGGCGCAGAGGAAGAAGGCGCAAAGGAAGAGCGGCGTACGGTTTCGCTGCAGATCAGTGCTCGGCCGTCCAGAGTGTTTCGTTACGCGCTGCTGATAGCTATTCCGTTGCTGTTAGCCGCGCTGGCTTATGCGTTGTACAGAAGGGAACCACCGCGGCCGGCCATGGCGTCAATCATGGTTTTGCCGCTGGAGAATATTTCCGGCGCTGCTTCGGAGGAATACTTTGCCGACGGCATGACCGATGCGCTCATCGGTGACCTCGCCAAGATCAGTGGCCTTCACGTCATATCCCGCACTTCGTCGATGCACTACAAGGGGACGAAGAAGTCGCTGCCCGAGATCGCACGCGAGATAAAGGTGGACGCAATCGTTGAAGGCACCGTGCAAAGATCCGGCGACCGCGTTGTCGTTCGTACGCAGTTGATCCACGCGCCCACGGATCGTCACTTGTGGGTTGGCGATTACACGCGCGACGTGCGCGACGTTCTCGATCTGCAAAGTGAAATCGCACGGGCAGTCGCACAGGAAGTGCGCATTCAGATGACGCCCGCCGAGCAGGCACGTTTCGCGTCGCGCCGTCCGGTTAGACCGAAGGCTTATGACGACTATCTGCAGGGGCGTTATCTCTACTGGAATAAACGCACGGAAGAAAATCTCAACAAAGCGATTGCGCATTTTCAGAGTGCGATTAAAGAAGACGAGAATTATGCGCCGGCTTACGTCGGCCTCGCCGATTGTTATAACGCGCTTGGCGCGGTCCAGGTGGCGTCGATGCCGCCGCTGGAGGCGCGGCGACACGCTGAAGAGGCTGCCACCAAAGCTCTCCAACTCGATAGTGGACTCGGCGAGGCGTATAGCGCGCTCGGCTATGTGAAGCACTATAATTTGGATTGGACTGCTGCCGAACAGAATCACAAACGCGCGATCGAGTTGAATCCGAGTTATGCGAATGCACATAACTTTTACGCAAGCTATTTGATGTCGCGCGGGCGTATCGACGAGTCGATCGCGGCGTCGAATCGTGCGCGCGAACTGGATCCTTTTTCACTCTCGATTAGCGCGCAGCGTGGGTTTTTATTCGAGAACGCGCGTCGTTACGACGAAGCGATCGAGCAACTGCGCAACGTGATTGCCATGGATTCAAATCATTACCAGGCACTCTGGATCCTCGGTCACACCTATGCCGCCAATAAACAGTTTGACGAAGCTGTTGCGGCGGCTGAAAAAGCCGTTAACGTTTCGCAGCGAACACCGGGCGCGCTCGGAATTCTCGGGCTGGTGTACGGTCTGGCTGGTCGTAAAGCCGAGGCGACGAAGATCCTGAACGAACTACTTGAACTCAACAAGACCCGCTACGTTACGCCCGCGGCCTTCGTCAACGTCTACGTCGGCCTCGGCGACAAGGAACAGGCGTTCGTCTGGTTGGAAAAGGCGTACCAGGAACGTTCGAACTTCATCGCGTATCTGAAAGTGTTTCCGCTCCTCGATCCGATCCGTTCCGAGCCGCGTTTTGCAGAGTTGGTAAAGCGCGTTGGCCTCTGAAGTTCTTATCCACAGATTACACAGATTGATCTGATAGAATCTGCATAATCTGTGGATTGATCTCCACCACTCTTAGTCTCTGAGGGACTGACTCTGGTGCCAAAACCCACGTTACCGAAACCCAAGATCTTCATCAGCCATAGCGCAAAGGAAGCGGAAGCGGACAAGGTGCTCAAAGGCCTCGTCAGGTGTTTGAAGACTGACTTCGACGTTCTGGTCGACAAGGAGCGTCTCAAAAGCGGTGACGACTTCAGAGAAGAGATCCTGGGCTGGATAAAACGAGCTCATGGCGCAGTCATCCTGTTTTCCGCGAATGCATTGTCGAGACCCTGGGTAAAGAACGAGGCGAGTTTGCTTTCCTCCCGACGAACACTGGCCAAAGGTAAATTCATTCTCATTCCCGTCCTTCTCAGTCCAGTGACACGCGATGACCTCGAAAGTGCAGACCTGTCACCCATGCAGTTGGCAGCACTTCAGTTTGTTCGCAGCGACAATCTCAAGCAGATCTGCAAACAAGTTCGTGAAGGCCTTAAAAGTTTGTTACAGCCAAAACTGCCGCCCACTCCCTTTGAAGAGCTATTGATACGAATTGTTCCGTTGCTCCGGGGCGTCGATGAAAATGTGTTGTTGACGGCAGCTAATGCAATGGGTGTGGACGTGAGTGACTGGTCTGACGCCGCAGAGTATCCGGAATTATTGGCGACTCAAATGCTGGATCACGGGCTATCAACAGCAGGCAAAGCCATTCGTGAATTGCAGGATTTCATCAGTCCTAAGACTGAGGAGAAATTGATCGAACTGATCGCGCCAATGTGGGTGAACTTACAGGCCGCAAGCGCGCTACCTCGAATCGCCACCCACACCAATCAAACGCTTCGACGCGTGTGGCTGAATGGAGGCGACGAATGGCCTGACTTCACCGCGGGACACTTCGTGCGGCGAGCATGTAGCCGCGCGCCTGACTCCTGCTGGCCGGTCTTGTTTGTTCCTTCCGGCGCCGCTGAGGACGAACTCGGTTACTACCGACTGATAATTCGCGAGTCGCTCAAGACAAGACTGCTACGCAAGGAGAATGCGACTGACGCAGAAGTAAGACTTCTTTTGGGCGAGCGCGAGAAGAACCAGGAACCGATCTTCGTTGCTTTCTATCCTCCAGGACCTGCCTCGGAGACGCTCGCCGCGCTACGAACCGAATTCCCAACGCTAACTTTCTTTATCCTGACAGGAAACGAGGCAGCAACAGAGTTGGCTAACTTTCCTGGCGAAGTCGAGTTCCTCGATCCCAGACTAGCCCCAGGCGAAGAAGCCGCGGCGTACGCACAGTACATTACAGTTCGAAGTTATCGCTTAACTTGAGTAGGAGCAGTCGAATGCTGTCATATACCAAAGACTTCAATCCAAAAAAGACCGAGATCTTCAAGGCTCCCGGAGCGAAGAAAGCAGCTAAAGATCAGTATGCGGGAGATCGGCGCGATGGTCTGGTCTATGTTTACGACGATGACATCGTGCTTGCTGTTAATGTTGCGCTCTCGGTGAAGCGGCCGCTGTTGATTCGGGGCGCGTCGGGATCTGGAAAGTCTTCGCTGGCCTTGAATGTCGCGCGGTTCTTCAAGTGGCGTTACTACGAAGTAGTGATCTCTTCAGGAACACAGGCGCGCGATCTCCTCTGGCAGTTTGACACGTTGCGCCGGCTCAGCGATGCGCAGGCAGACGTTGGCGTGAAAGAAGATGTGCACTACGTCGAGCCCGGTGTTTTGTGGTGGGCGTTTGAGCCGGAAAGTGCGCGGCTTCGTGGCGCCGACGCTGCGAATGCGAATGGCTTAACACTCGCCATCGATCCTAACAAGGGTGACGAACATGAACGCGCTGTAGTTTTGCTCGACGAGATCGACAAAGCAGATCCCGACACACCGAACAACTTGCTCGTGCCGCTTGGTTCCCTGGAATTCTTCGTTGCCGAGGCAAAAAGAAAAGTCAAAGCAAAGGAACCGCCGCTGGTAGTGATAACCAGCAATGACGAGCGTGAACTGCCCACTGCGTTTTTGCGTCGCTGCATCATGTTGAATCTTAAACCGCCCACCAGGGCCCGGCTCGTTGATATCGCGGTGGCCCATTTCGGTAAAGAGAACCGTAAGTTGTACGAGGAAGTCGCGAAGTTATTAGTGCCTGAAGAAGATCCTAAGAAAGCTGATGCGACCGAGCCAAAGACACAGCAGAGTGCGGCTGAATATCTCGATACCGTGAGCGCTTGCCTGGCGTTGGATATCAAGCCGAAGGCCAACGACACCACGTGGGAAGCGCTCTCGAAAGTTACGTTGTGGAAGCCTAAGGAATTGCCCGGAGCGATTTGATGCCTGCTTCGTTGTCGGAACTTAATCTCGGAGACCTGGCGCGTGCGTTGTCCGATCTCAAGCCGCGCAACGAAGAGTCGCGCGTTGCCATCGCGACTGCTTTGGGCATGCACTGGGCGCCGGCCAGCGCGTCAAAACCGTTAGTAAAGAAGAAAGCAAAACAGAAAACGGAAAGACGTGTTGAAACAATCAGCCGGGGGGAGTTTGACCGTTTACCACCGCCGACGCGAGTGATCAAAAGCCGTTTGGAACATACTCGATCTGAGGAGTCGGCACCGGCGATTTCGGTTGCTCCACTCGAAGCTTCAGGCTCGGAGAGTGATTTGCCATCGCTTCCGCTCGAGCCTCTCTTCTTTCCGCGTTGGACGCGTGCGATTCTGAGTGCCGGACTCGCTACGAACAGCGACGTTGGTCCCGTTGATGTTGATCGCGTCGTCGAAATTCTTGCCAGAGGCGAGAGTCTGAAAACGCTGCCGGTACTCTCGACTCCGACATTGACGCGTGGTGTGCAACTGCTGATCGATCGCAGTGAAGCAATGACTCCGTTCATTCGCGATCAGGTTCGGCTTCACAAGGAGATTGTCGCTACAGTCGGAAGCGATCGCGTAACGACGTTGCGATTTGTTGGTTGTCCGATTCGCGGCGCCGGAGATGGTGCGGCGCCATCGTGGTCTTCGTATGAACCACCCGTGTCGAAAGCGCCGGTGCTGCTCTTAACGGATCTCGGGATCGGCAGACCGCGGTTGAACGACGAGCGTGCCGGTATCGAAGAGTGGTTGTTGTTCATCGAGCAAGTGAAGAAAGCGAAATGTCCTCTGCTCGCGTTCGTACCTTACGCACAAACGCGCTGGCCGCCTGAGCTGGCAAGCAGGATGTCGATTATTCAATGGGATCGAAAAACGTCTGCCATCACGGTCTGTAACAAGCTAAAGCACGCGCGGGAGGGCGTCGAATGACGTCGAAAGCAGACGATGCCCGTGTGGTGGTAGAGGCATTGGGAAAACGCTCTCCCGATGCGCTCAAACTTGCTCGAGCAGTGTCACTCGCTTCACGAGTTGAACCGGAGTTACTGAGAAAGGTTCGGTTAGAGCTTTTGCCGGACCTTGATGCCGGTGCTGAAGCTGATGTGTGGTTCAGCCCGCTCGTCCAATCAACTTCGCCGCTGGCGTTTTCCTTTCTACCCGCCGTTGCCGACCAATTGCGAAGGGAACTGGCAGAGTCACGTGATTCTCTCACGCGTGCCTGGCAGGTTTTGTCGGATGTCCACGAGCATTCGCCTGCAGCTATCAAACTGGAAGAGCGTGTCACGTGGACGATTCTTAACAATGGACCGGCAGCTCACGATGATGTTGAAAAGGAACTGATGTCGGTTGTTTCAGCAATTCTCACACAGAATCGGACCGGCCTCGCACGTTGGGCGCTGCGGGCTGTCCCGCGACTTCCCGTCGAGGCGCGACAAACAAAGGCGGCACAGACACTCCTCATCACCGCGGCTGCGCACCTTGGTGCGTGGCACATGCTGCAGAAACAAGTTGAAAACAACAACCTGCCTGCTACGTTCATCAACGATCTGAAGGTTGTATTGCCGAGCAATCTGCAACAGGTTGAGGTGGGAGTACGTTTGCTTGAGTCGGATGAGTTGGGTTTGACGGCGGATCAAAGAGGTTATGTAGTCGAATTCAGTGACCCGCCGTTGAGTGATCAATCGGATCTGATCCGTGTGCCGGGTACGGTTCCGCTCTTGCTTGAAGTTTCGTGGAGTGAAAACCGACCGGGGCAAGTAAAACAATTGAGTTTGTATCGCGGGCGAGTTGAAACGATCAGAGTTGGTAGTTCCCCAGTGACGATCAGGACAGCCCGCGGTGATGTTTACACGTTGTCTGAAGAGAAGAACGCGCGAAACCCAATTGACCTACGTCAACTCGCGCTGGAGCGAATACCCAGAGCACCCTCAATTGGTTACGTGCAGAGGACCAATCGTGCAGGAGACGTTGTCGACATAATGGTACGCCGGCTCCGTTCAGACAGAATGCCGGTTTTCCAGCTATCTGGAGAAGCAGGTGTGGGAAAGACTGTTACCGCTGCTGAAGTGGCGCGCAGGTTAATTACCGTTTACAGGCATCAAGTGGTTTGGATCAGCGTAGAAGGACGCCGTGATTTTGATCTTAGTAATCTTCTCGATGAAATCTTCGCGCAACTCGGCCGAGCGGAATTACGGACCGTGAGCCTCAAAGCGAAACAATACGAAGCACATGCCTTAATGAGTGTGGTGCGACCGACGATATTCATTGACAGTTTTCAGGTCATCGATAAAAAAGCGCAGATCGCCTGTTTGCGGTTCTTGAGGAGCAGCGCGTGCCCATATGTGGTAATAACCAGGGATCGAACCAGAAAACTGGAGGGACCACCCCTCCTGGTGCTGGACACCATGCTGGTATCAGAGGCCGAGCAGTTTCTTAAACGCATTATCAGTCAAAATCCGGATAGCAAAATCCTTAAAGAGCTGAACCTCTTTGAAACAATGGACGTGTGCGGCCGAAATCCACTTGCCATGCAAATGCTCCTTGCTCAGATTGAGTTCACTGGAAATCCGCAGGAAGCCTTCAAACGTCTTCATAAATTTGATAGTTCTCTGGACTCAATTGTTAGGGACTCAATTGACTTACCTGAATTAGGTGCGGACGGCCGCGCTGCTTTGATTGCTATCTCGCTGTTTGTTCCTGGCGCCTCTAAAACAGCTCTCGCGGAAGTCGCTGGATTTGGAAATGAGATTGAGCGTTTGGATGAAATAACTAAGCCGCTTACAACCCTTAAGTTAATTTGGAAGATTGCTGAGGGAAGCAGGTTAGCTGTTCACAGTTTTGTCCGTGAATATCTTTACCGCAGACTTCGATTACTCCTCGGAGATCGAAAATGGAGTGACTTACAGTTCAGGCGGCGATTTGTTGATTATTTTTGGAGGTACGCTGAAGAACATGCTGAAGCGACCTCGACAGACTATGACTCACTCGAAGCGGAGTTTCAAAATCTTCGAATAGCCATGGATTTCGGCTTGCAAGCTGAACAATGGGACAAGGTGATTCGAATCTGTCTCGCACTGAACGGCTTTCTCGACGTGCGTGGTTACTGGGATGAAGCGCTACGTCAGATCGAATTAGCATTAAAGGCTGCACAAAAAGCAACGCGGCCTGACGTGTTCCCGCAACTTCACTTGGCCGCCGGCGACATCTATTTGCGTCGCGATGAATTTAACATGGCAGAGAAGGCTTTCCGAGCGGTACTTACTCATTACGGCGACACCGTTAACTTTGATATCGCGAGGGCAACGCGGCGATTAGGATCAATCGCCGTCGAGCGTGAGAACTTGACCAAGGCGAAACGGCTTTATTCACAATCTCTTGAAATCTCCAGACAATTACATATCCACTCCGGCATCGCTGACAACCTCCACAACCTCGCGATCGTAGCTCAAATTGAAGGCAAGCTTGACGAGGCAATGAGGTTGTACGATGAGAGTCTTAGGTTGAGTGAGAGAGTTGGCGATCAGCGAAGCATTGCGATCAGTTTGCATCAGCTTGGAGTCGTTTCGCGGGAGCAGGGAAAATACGAACAAGCTCGTAACTTCTTTGAGCGCAGTCTGAGTATCAAGAGAAGTCTTGGCTTTCGCGACGGAATGGCAGACACGCTCCATCAGCTCGGTCTGATGTTCCAAGCATTAGGAGACAAGGCACAAGCCCTGCACGCGTTCAAACAGGCCATAACAATCTATGAGGAACTGTCATCTCCGTCTGCCGCAGCGGCAGCAGCAGATCTCGCAGCAGTTTCGACTCCAGCGCGAGTCGCTAAACCCAGACGCCCACGAGCGAAAAAGACCACAAAATCACCCGCCAAAGAGTCAGCCGCTAAGAAGGGCGCTGCCAAAAAGAGACGACTCGGCATCAACAGTGTTTTCAGAAGGTCTGCCCCGCCCAAGAGGGGTGGTCGCATGGGTGGCAGATTCGGTCCGAGGTCGCGTAAGTCTTTCAGATAGTTCACAAACACGTTGACACGGAACGTCAGACGTTCTTTAATTGGCCACCCCCTTCGCAGTGATGCCGATTCTTCCCCTTGGTTTTTGCACTGAATGTCAAAGACTGCCAACAAGCGTGCGCCTATGCCTGCCCGCGGAAAAACTGCGCCCAAATCAGGCGATTTGAGTTTTCTTAAGGGCGGCGGGGAAATGGGCGAGCGTATGCGCGCGTTCGACTGGTCGAGCAGCCCGGTCGGCCCCGCGGCTGAATGGCCGGCCTCTCTCAAAACCGCCGTCTCAATCGGCATCGGCTCGCGTTATCCGATCGTGATCTGGTGGGGCCATCCGGCCTACACAATGTTCTACAACGACGGCTACATTCCCATCCTGGGCGTCACAAAACATCCCGGTTGGCTCGGCCGCTCGGGCCAGGAGTGTTGGAAAGAGATCTGGTCAACTGTGGGTCCAATGCTCGACAGTGTTTTTGCAACCGGTGTCGCGACCTGGTCAGAAGATTTACTGTTGGTGATGGACCGTAACCTGCGGCGTGAAGAAACGTACTTCACCTTTTCCTACAGTCCGATCCACGGCGACGCCGATAAGGTCGATGGAATTTTTTGTGCGTGTTACGAGACCACAGGCCGCGTTGTCGGCGAGCGCCGGTTACAAACGCTTCGCGATCTCGGCCGCACGTTAATTGAAGGGAAGTCGGCTGAGGAGGCTTGCGACGTTGCGGTAAAGACGCTGGCGGAGAATCCTTACGACGTTCCCTTTGCGCTCGTTTATTTACTGGACGATGACGGGAAGCAAGCACGTCTGGTTTGTTCGAGCACGTTTGAACCAGGCGAGGCCGCCGCACCGGAAAAGATAGCGTTGACTGATTCACACACGTGGCCCTTAGGCAAGGTGTTTGAGACAGGTGCAACAGAGATTGTTTCGGATCTGGCGAACCGGATTGGGATCACAACCGGTGGACCATGGCCGGAGCCGTGTGAGAGTGCACTTGTGCTGCCGATTGCAGCGTCCGGTTACGGGAAGCCCATCGGATTTTTTGTTGCCGGACTTAGTCCGCGTCGGGTGATTGATGCGGAGTATCGCAGCTTCCTCGATTTGATTGCCGGACACGTCAGCACGGCGATCGCTAATGCGCGTGCTTACGAGGAAGAGCGGAAACGAGCCGAGGCACTGGCGGAGATCGATCGCGCCAAAACAGCATTCTTCTCCAATGTCAGTCACGAGTTTCGCACGCCACTGACACTCATTCTTGGTCCACTCGAAGATACCCTTTCTATTGCTCGCTCAATGCCCAAACTCCGCGAGCGGCTGGAAATGGCGTTTCAGAATGGCGTTCGCTTACTCAAACTCGTCAATACATTGCTCGACTTCTCGCGTATCGAAGCAGGTCGTATCGAAGCTGTTTACGAAGCAGTCGATCTCCCAACCCTCACCCGCGAACTGGCCAGCATGTTTCGTTCAGCAACCGAGAAGGCGGGGCTCAATCTGGTGGTTGATTGTGCACTGATCGAGCGCGACGTCTACGTCGATCGAGAAATGTGGGAGAAAATTGTTCTAAATCTGCTGTCCAACGCCTTCAAGTTCACCTTTGACGGAGAAATACGGGTTGCGCTGAGAGAATCGGGTGACGATATTGAGCTCGAGGTGAGTGATACTGGAACGGGCATTCCGGAATCAGACTTACCCCACCTTTTCGAGCGCTTTCACCGCGTCAAAGGAGCTCGTGGTCGCAGTTATGAAGGATCCGGAATTGGTCTGGCGCTGGTCCATGAACTGGTGAAACTCCACGGCGGCAGTGTTCGAGTTAAGAGTGAAGTAGAACGGGGAACAACTTTCACCATTAGCATTCCTGTTGGCGCTGCACACTTGCCTGCGGATCGAGTCGGAGGCGAGCGCACGCTTGCATCAACCAGTTTGCGTGGCGAAGCCTATGTAGACGAGGTCTTAAAATGGCTTCCGGTTGAGGAAGGCCGTCTCGATACTTTGAACGCATTTGATTCTATTCCTGACAAAGTCTTCAGACTAGCAACGGAACAACCGCGCGCTCGGATCCTGCTAGCTGACGACAACGCCGATATGCGCCAGTACCTCAAGCGATTGCTCGCACCGAAGTACGAGGTGGTGGCAGTTGCAGACGGAGAAACCGCTCTTGGCACAGCGCGTTGTGAGGACTTTGATCTGGTTTTGTCAGACGTGATGATGCCGAAGCTCAATGGTTTCGGTTTGCTGAAAGCATTGCGTGGTGACGACAGGACGGCAACCATCCCTGTAATACTGCTGTCAGCTCGCGCCGGTGAAGAGTCCAGCGTTGAAGCCATGGGAGCGGGTGCGGACGATTATCTTGTAAAACCGTTTTCAGCACGCGAACTGCTGGCTCGCGTTGAAGCCCACTTGAGCCTTCAGCGGATCAGGCGCGAGTCAGAAGAAGCAGTGTTGAAGATGATGACTCGCGAACAGGAGGCACGTGAGAGTGCCGAGCTAGCCAACAGGATCAAGGACGACTTCCTCGCCATACTCTCACACGAATTGCGCACGCCGCTCAACGCGATTGTAGGTTGGACTCACCTGTTAAAGGGCGGCAAGCTCAGCGAACTCGATCGCAAGCGTGGTATCGACGTGATTGAGCGTAATGCCGCGGCTCAACGAGCAATAATCGATGAATTGCTGGACATCTCACGCATTGTCACCGGTAAGCTAAAACTTGAACCCAGACCAATCGAGCTTTCAGTCGTCGTCGAGAGTGCGATTGACGCAATTCGTCCGGCGGCAGAGAGAAAGAACATTCAACTCTTCACAGCGCTCGACCCTAACGCTGGGCTAGTGATGGGCGAAGCGGTGCGTTTGCAACAGGTAATCTGGAACCTGCTTTCAAACGCAGTCAAATTCACGCCGAATCATGGCCGCGTCGAGATCGAACTTAAAAGCGCCGGCAAGAATGTGCAGGTCGTTATTCGTGATACCGGCGAAGGTATCGATGCGGAGTTTCTACCTCATATGTTCGAACGCTTCAGGCAGGCTGACACCTCGTCGAAGCGCGTGCACGGCGGTCTCGGGCTCGGGCTCTCAATTGTCAGAAGTCTTGTTGCGTTGCATGGAGGCGAAGTTCGAGCGGCCAGCGCCGGAAAAGGGAAGGGCGCAAATTTTACCGTCACACTTCCAGTGCTGTCGCTGTCGGACCTTGAACGATTGGGTGAAGTGTCGCCAGAAGTGTGTGCACAGTTGTTGAGCTTGCGTCAGCAACAAAACGGCGCGGGTGAGAAAACTGACTTGTATCCCGATGTACTAAAAGGATTGCGGGTTCTTAGTGTTGACGATCAGCAGGACACTCGCGAGTTGATTACGCTCGCCCTCGCTCGCTATGGCGCGGAAGTCAAAGCCAGCGACTCTGCGTCAAGAGCTCTTCAGTTGGTCAAAGAATGGAAACCTCACGTGGTCGTTTCAGACATCGGACTGCCGGGAATGGATGGATACGATTTCGTGCGACAGCTTCGCGCACTTGAGACTGATGGAGAACGCATACCCGCAATTGCCGTCACCGGTTACGCTGGCGCGATCGACGAATCGAAAGCGCTCGATGCGGGTTATGAAGTTCATCTTTCAAAGCCGATCGAGCTGAACAAGTTGGTATCGGTGATAGCAAAAGTGTCTCGCCGGGCATAGTTACTTCTAAGTTACCTCAAGGTAACCTCTTGACCCGATTTTGTGGCCGGACTAAGTTGTCCAGTCATGAAATACATCCTGTTTCTACTTCTCATCTTCTTTCCGACTCAGACATTTGCTCAACGCGATGGACAGCACGATTTCGATTGGGAAATCGGGAGCTGGAAAACTCAGTTAAAGCGCTTGCAGCGTCCCTTGAGTGGTTCGACGACGTGGCTGGAGTATGAGGGCCCGAGCGTGGTGCGAAAGGTTCTGGATGGTCGTGCGAATCTCGTCGAGCTTAATGTTGCTGGTCCAGCCGGACGCATTGAAGGTCTGAGTTTGCGCTTGTATAACCCACAGGCGCGGCAGTGGAGTTTGAACTTTGCGAATGTGAGTAATGGGATGTTGACGACGCCGAGCGTTGGTGAGTTCAAAGATGGGCGCGGAGAGTTCTACAACCAGGACACGTTCAACGGGCGAGCGATACTCGTGCGATTTGTGATCACGAAGATCACGGATGATTCATACCGTTTTGAGCAATCGTTTTCGGATGATGGAGGAAAGACGTGGGAAGCGAACTGGATCGCGATCGACACGCGTATCAGACAGGATTAACAAGATTTTCAGGATGTACAAGATTCATCCTGTAAATCCTGCAAATCTTGTTAATCCTGTCTCAAACTAACTGCATTTGCCGCGCCAGTTCCGTCGCCGTCTGCGGGCGGTCATCCGGATCCTTCGCGAGTGCATGCATGATCCCCATCGAAACTCTTTTCGGTATGCCGAGCGATTCAGCAAACGGCGCCGGCGGTTCATACAAGTGTCTGTTGATCACACCCGAAACAGTTTCAGCACCAAACGGCTGGCGTCCTGACAACATCTCGTAAAACATCGCCCCAAGACTGTACACATCCGATCGCGTATCGAGCGGCTCGCCAAGACATTGCTCAGGCGACATGTAAAAAGGTGTTCCCACAACTGCTCCAGACGCCGGCCCTGCATCAGCAAGCAGTTTCGCGAGCCCAAAATCAACCACTCTCACGCTTTCGAGCTCAAAATCATCCTCCGGCGCGACTACCAAAATATTCTCGGGCTTCAGATCGCGATGAACCACGCCCTGCCGGTGTGCGGAACCGACACCGGCACAAATGCCTCGCATCAATCGCACGCCACGTTCGACGGAAAAGTGATCCTCGCTCCGCAAGAGTTCGCGCAGCGGCGTTCCTTTTACAAACTCCATCACGATGTATGCAGGCGCGTGTACATCGTCAGTCTCACCAAAATCGTGAATCGTGATCACGTTGGGATGACGCAGCATCGCCGCCGCGCGTGCTTCCCTGCGAAAGCGTGCCAGTGCCGCTTCGTCCTTGACGAACTTGCCGGTCAGGATCTTTACCGCGACGTCGTCGCCGATGTGAACGCGACGCGCACGATAGACGACACTCATGCCGCCCTCACCTAAACGTGCAACCAGTTCATACTTACCGTCGATCTTGTGTCCGATGAGTGGATCGGGATTGGTTAGTCGAATCGTTGGAAGGGCAGAGTTGAAATGGTCTTCGTAATACGGATGCGTGTTTGAACCGGGCAGCGTTAATGGTGAACCGCATTCAGCACAAAACATTGCTTCTTTGTTAAGAAACAACTCGCACGCCACGCAAAAAGGATTGTTCGTTCGCAACTCGCCGAGCAACAGATCCAAATCATCCTCGATAACGTCCAGGCCATTTGGTCCCGTCGCCGAGCTGCGGATCTCTCCTTCCGGATCAAATAGGAAGTATGCCGGCAGTTCTTCCTTTCCCTGGCTGACGCGTTTGTCGTTATCGAGCGCACATGGTTCGGTGAGATTGAGTCGCAAAATTGCGTCGCGAACGGCTTTGGGATTCATTTCAGCCTGCGACTGCGGCACGTGTACAGCAATAACACGCACACCTTCGCGCTTACGCTGATCGCGTATTTGTGCGACCTGCGCCAGATTCGTCTTCGCCGCTTCGGAACTGATGGACCAGAAATGAACGAGTGTCGGATGACCTTTGGTCTGTCGCGCAGTGACGCGACCATTCAACCACTCGGTGGCCCGTTCAAATGACGGCAACTGTACGGCGACCTTCATCTTGGTTCAAAACCCAGCGAGCACGTGGTTCGGTTCGAAGCCTGTGACAGGCTGTGGTCCGTTTCGCTTCATCTTGGCTCGAAGCCTGCGAAGCAGGCGACAATAACTTTCGGACGCCGAGCCTGCGAAGCAGGCGACAGCATAAAGCCTGGGGCGCAAGCCCCAGGATCGTAAAATATTAAACCGTTCAAGCCCGCGAAGCGGGCGGCAGCGCTGTCGCCCGTTTCACGGGCTCGCGTCGCTTATTTATGAAATTTACCTGGGGCTTGCGCCCCAGGCTTTATGCTGTCGCCTGCTTCGCAGGCTCGGTTCCAGAAACTAGCAGGTCAATCTAAGACCAACTGGTTTTAATCTGTGGGGGCTTCAAGAGGGTTTGCATTACAACGCAATATTGTTCTGTCTTTTCTTTCAATGCTGCCAACTGCTCCGCGGTTGCCTGTGGAGCCTTGATGTCGAATTTCGCGTGGATGTCCTGAAAGCCAACCGAAACTTCTTTTGAGATTCCGAGTGTGCCGCTCAGGTCCATCTCACCCTCAACCTCGACGCGAATGTGCTCGAACGGTATGCCCATCGCAGTCGCAACGAGTTGGCAGGTCAGTTGCGCACAGGCTGCGAGAGCGCTGAGCAGCAGATCACCCGAACAGGCAGCGGTGCCGGGTCCTCCAACACCGCTGTGTGCCTGTGCTTCAAATATCTTCTGTCCTACTTCGACCGAACACGAGATTGGCGTATCGTTCTGATCGCCAGTAGCTCTGAGCGTAATGCGAGAGCTATTCGGATCGCTGCGATACTTTTCCTTCAGAGGCTTTTGGATAGCACGTAGGTCCATCGACTCTCTATTCCTCGGATGTGGTTGGGTCAATCACCGTTTTAACTTGCGACACGTGATTCGCCGGAAAGCCGCCACGTCGGGCATGTTCCTGGACCATCTCTTCATTCGGAGCGATGTAAACACAATAAAGCTTGTTGTCGGTGACGTAGCTTTGCACCCACTGAATCTGTGGTCCCAATTCATTCAGCACATTGCACGATCGCTGTGACAACGTTTTCAACTCCGCGGGACTTAGCTTGCTGGCCCCCGGTACAACTCGCTCGATTACATACTTTGGCATTTGATGTTCTCCGTTTCCTGTTGTATCACTGCAATTCGACCAGTAACTTCCGAAATTCATCGTCGTTACGCATTGAGTCGAAGGCACTATCGCCCCTGGCCCAGTGCGTCACGGCTCTGAATCCACTCTCAAACGCGCGCCGTAACAGGATCAACGAAGCCTTCGTCTCCTTAAGTAACGCGTAAGCATGTCGGAGGGCAGAATTTTCAGAGCGACTTTGCGATCGAGTTTAGTATCGTGGGCGAGGTAAACCTCACCCATCCCACCCGCACCAAGCTTGGAGCAGATTTCGTAGCGGCCGATTTTTTTGCGCACGGGGAACGACAACGCCAAAACAATCCGGGGGAGTTCTACTGGGCTCTAACGAAGCGGCGGCTATTGTAGCTCAGGCCGCGAATGTTGGCCACAAAAGGCACAAAGCACAAAACCCAACGCGACAGTTGACATTGTGCCAGCCTGCGAAGCAGGCGGCAGCGCGGATTGCGGGATTTAGCAGCCAACCGATCGCAAGATCGAGCCTGCGAAGCAGGCGGCAGCATAAAGCCTGGGGCGTAAGCCCCAGGATCAGAAAACAAAAAAGAGATTAAGCCCGTGAAACGGGCGACAGCGCTGTCGCCTGCTTCGCAGGCTCGAATTATTTTTTATCTGGCGATCCTGGGGCTTGCGCCCCAGGCTTTATGCTGCCGCCTGCTCCGCAGGCTCGATCCGCGAACGTCAAAAGGTGACGTTTGTCGTAATCGATCCGATTACCTTATCGCTGCCGCCCGTTTCACGGGCTCGGTCGCTTCTTTGTTTTGCGATCCTGGGGCTTGCGCCCCAGGCTGTATGCTGCCGCCTGCTTCGCAGGCTCGATCCCCCGCGATCCCTCAAAGGTAACGTTCGTCGTATTGAATTCGATTTGCCTTCAAGAATTTAATGAACTCGTCTCTGAACGATACCTTTTGATGATGCTCCTTCTGACGTGCGAGGTATCTCTGTACTTGTGGCAGATGTGACTGACTGACGGTGAAGGCTGCATACCCGCGTTGCCACGAGAAGTCGCGAAGTCGCGGAAAAACATTGTGCATCCAACCGGTCGCGTTGGATTTCAACTCGCGCAGTACATCTGAAAGCGCTCGATTCGGACGCAGCTTTGCGAGCACGTGAACATGGTCCTCCATACCATTTATACCGAGAGAAGTCCCGCCAGTGCCGCGCAATATTCCACCGATATACTCATACAACCGCGGTTGATGATCGATGGTAATAATTGGACGGCGATCTTTGGTTGAGAAAATGATGTGGTAGAGAAGGTTGGTGAAAGATTGAGACATGTGAGGTCCTCGATTCTTTGTGAGTGTTGGTAGAACGGGCAAAGCTTACCTCGTTAATAATCGCTTGTCACTCGCATCAGGCGAGCAGCCTGCGAAGCAGGCGGCAGAATAAAGCCTGGGGCGTAAGCCCCAGGATCAGAAAACAAAAAAAGAGATTGAGCCCGTGAAACGGGCGACAGCGCTGTCGCCTGCTTCGCAGGCTCGAATCTTTTTTGCTTGGCGATCCTGGGGCTTGCGCCCCAGGCTGTATGCTGCCGCCTGCTCCGCAGGCTCGGTGCCTGCTTGCAAAACATCGATCCGAATCTTGTCGCAAAATTGCTGGCTTATATTCCCAGATGAGGCCACAAAAAGGCACAAAAAGCACAAAGACATCTTGCGACGTCTTTGTGCTTTTGTGGAAAGCCCGATTGATTAAGTACCGCTCGTTCGGCCGCCGGCTGCTGCTGAGCTCGAGGTTGTGCCGGGTGTACCGCTGATGTTGCTGGTCGATGCAGTTTGGTTCCCGGTGCTGCTGCTGGTGCGGTCGTAATCGCCGTAAGCGCCTTGCTTCACGCGCAGACGATTCTCGACGTTCGACACGCCTGAGACTGATTCGGCAAGGTCTTCAGCGCGTCGTTTGTCGTTACGGTTGTTGACGGTGCCTGTTAGTGTTACTTCCTGGTTCTGTACCGACACTTCAATGTCGGACGCGTCAATATAGTAATCGTCACTGAGTCGATCGTTGACGTCTTCTTTGATCCGTTCATCTGATCGGCGATAACCTTTCGGTCCGCGACCGCGACGATGTGCGCGTTGTTCGTCCATGCGCCGGCGTCGCTCAGCCTCTTCGTCGCCAAACCATGATGCGACTTCGTCTGACGCTCGATCCCACCAGCCGCGTCCCTCTTCGCGATCATAGCGTCCGCGATCGTAATCGCCTCGATCATAATCGTAGCCACGTCCGCGTTCACCGTATCTTTCGGTCGAACGCGACCCTGTGGGATAGTTGTATCGTTCCGAGTAGCCGCCGGTCAGGCCTTCGCTGTAGCCACGCTCTGCGCCCGAGCGACCATAACTGCCATACCGGCTTTCGCGATTGCTTTCGTCGCGCTCGTTCTCCCAGCCGCGACCCCAGTAATTCTCGCGACCGCTTTGATGTTCGCGTCCTCGTCTCCCTGACGAATACCTGCCTGGATTTTCATCGCCGGGGAAACGGCCTTCGCTGCCATATCTTTCCGATTCCCAATCGCGACCGTAATCGGAGCGCGGTGTATACCCGCCGCGACCGTATTCTGAATCCGAGCGACGGTTGTACTGTCCGTAGTGCTGGGTATCACGGTCATAATCACGATCGTCATATCTCGTTGGCATTTCAAATCTCCTTCCTTACCCTTGCTCGTTATTTTTCGTCCGTCTACTTTACAGAAGTGTCATGCTGTCAGTAGCCTTTCACAAACTTGTTTCCTAACTGCAACTAATTTGAGCAACGTGAACACACATCTTTCGCGCGCGGTTTTAAGAGGCGGAATCGGTTTTTGTTTGGTCAGTTTGGTAGTGTTTGCAACCGTTGCGTTTGCAGAGCGCTGGATGTACATGCGACTGGGTGAGTTGGGCGCGTACATTGCCTGGACGCTCGCTTTTATTCTTCTCGGCGGTGCTGTGCTTGGAACGCTTGTGGTTGATAGTCGCTGGCGACTTCCGAAGTTCTATCTGCTGTGGGGACTTGCGTTCTTCGCGTATGCTGCGGGTTGGGTCTGCGCGTACTTCATGCTTCGTGGTGCTCTAGGTGAATGGGTCGGCTCGCTCCTCGGGTCTCTGTTGATGACTGTCGTCTTCGCCCTCGGCTTCAGCGCAGCGCGTTCAATTCCAAAACTGTCGGCGCTCCTCTTTATCGCGAACTCCGCCGGCTATTTCCTCGGCTCCACAATCAACGATCAACTCGGCGGCCGCCCCGGCATGCTTGCCTGGGGAATCATCTACGGCCTCTTCCTTGGGGGCGGCATTGGGGCAGTCCTGTCCCGCCTTCAATTCGAGCGGGTCGACAGTCGCGGCTAAGTTCAAACAGATACCTCGGTATGTACTGTAGGGGCGGCCCTCCGTGGCCGCCCTCGGTTTATGAGAACTCCCGCCGAGCGATCCACTCACTCCAAGAACCCCGTGTAAGGATAGAAGCACGGATGCGTTACATGACCTGCTCTCACAGGGTTCATCGCAATGTAGTCAAGATTCTCCCGAAGGTCGTTGTCATTTCTAATGACGTGATCGAAGAATCTCGCCTGCCAGAGGTGTTTCTTAAGAAAACTTTCTGGCCGAACGGATGGCCAGTTCTTCAACTCCACAACTTCGGGTCGCAACGTTAGTTTGCCATGGAGCAAGGCCGGCAGTAGTGCTCGCGATTCTCGTCGGTCCGACTTGCTCACATTTTGGGAAGGTAAACGAATTTCTCCCGACGCAATAATCTCTTGACTGCGCTTCCAATACAGTTGAGTTGTGAAGCTCTTAAAGCCGCCAATGACATTTGGGATATCAAGCGCAGGCGACAAAATCCCGGCCAGGAGATGGAGGTGATCAGGCATAAGTGTAAATGCTCGCAGGTGCAACTTTGCCAGTGTCTCAGGACTCAATAAGGATGTCAGGATCGCCTTTGCAAGTAGCATGTCTGCAAAGACAGGCCTTCGCAAGTCGGAGACTAACGTGATCGCACAGAGTTTTCTGATGGATGTGTAATCGTATCCAAGGAGCCGTAACGAGTTGTATCTGGATGGATAGGCAAGCTTGTCAAACTGAGGCATAGTGAGGTTACCCCTTCAGAAGTTTTGAGTACGCGTAGATCTAATCACTCGCTAGCAAAGAAATCAATTTAAATCGAGGGCGGCCACGGAGGGCCGCCCCTACAGTACGTTCCGTGGAATTAAATTCTCTTAGCGGGTCAAAATTTGAGCGAGTTTCGAGGCGTCGATGTTGCCGCCGGATATGATGCAGACGAGTTTGCCGGGGAGGTGGCTGGAGAGGGCGCAGGCGACGGGGCAGGCGCCGGCGCCTTCGGCGATGATGTGGTTGTGTTGGGCCAATAGGCGGAGAGCGGTGGCGACAGAATCCAGGTCAGAGACAAGGGAGCTGTCGATTAGAGCGCGTGCGCGTTCGAACATTTGCGGGAAGACGGCGCGGGCGCCGATGCCATCGACCCATGACGGTTGGTAGTCGATCGTCGTTGGAACTCCGGCGGCCATCGAAGCCGCGAGTGGTGCTGCGGTTGATACTTCGGCGGTGAAGATTTTGCAAACGGGGCGGAGTTGCCGCAGAGCTGACGAGATTCCACACGTAAGTCCGCCGCCGCCCCATGGAATTATCACTGCGTTCACGTCCGGAAGATCTTCAAGGATCTCGAGCGCGATCGTGCCGTTGCCAGCCATCACGTCCGTGTCGTCAAACGAGTGTATAAACGTTCCCTCAACACCCGGATATGAACGCTGCTCAAAAGCTCGCCACCATTCGTCAAACGAAACCTTAATAACACTTCCACCAAGTCGCTCGATTGCATTGACCTTGGTCGCCGGTGCTGTCGAGGGCGCGATTACTGTGCAGGGAATCTCGAGCTGTCGTGCGCACCACGCCACACCCTGGGCCATATTGCCCGCAGACGCTGTTACCACTCCACGCGCGAGTTGCTCCTCCGGCAATTGAGCAATCGCGTTTGCGGCGCCGCGGATCTTGAATGATCCAATTGGTTGGAGATTCTCCAATTTTAAGTAGATCTCAGCCGGTGCATCCGGCACGTTCAGACGGACAAGCGGCGTGCGAATCGCTGCGTTTGCGATCCGTCGTCGTGCATTTTCGATTGCGGAAATGGAGATCAAGCTCACGGAATTCGCAGATTACACCGAACGAGCAGGTTCTCGCGAGAAGTTTGTTGACTTTCCTCGTGCGCGCGAGTAAAAGTTCCAGCAACCTTCGATAGATCCAAACACAGGAGAACTGTCATGAAATCCCTTGCCACAGCTCTGACTCTAATTGTCCTTTTTACCGCCACTGCCACAGCACAAACATGGGAACCGGAGATGCATTTGAAATTCAAAGCTGTCGGCACGCCGAGAGTTTCTCCTGATGGGAAGCGAGTGGTCTATACAGTCAACGAAGCGGTAATGGCCGCCGACAAGAGCGAGTTTGTCACTCAAATCTGGCTGGCAAACCTCGCCACCAAGCAGAGCACACAGCTTACATTTGGCGAGAAGTCTTCGACCAATCCGAAGTGGTCGCCGGACGGAAACTGGATCGCCTTCACTTCAAATCGCAAAGACAACAGAAACAATCTCTATCTGTTGAGCTTGAACGGCGGCGAAGCTGAACCTCTAACCGACGGCAAGAGTGCCGTGAACAACTTCCACTGGTCGCCTGACGGTCGCTCGATCGCTTTCACGATGACTGATCCGAAGACTGACGAAGACGAGAAGAACGACAAAGGCAGGAACGACTACCGCTGGATCGATGAAAATGTGAAGCTGGCACGGTTGTATGTCCTTTCACTTCAGAAGGACGCGAACGGCAAACGTGAACCACGCAAACTCACGACTGCGAATTATCAGGTCGAAGACTTTGACTGGTCCAACGACGGCTCCCGCATCGCATTTGGTCACGTTAAGTCACCAATAGCGAACGATTGGCCCACTTCGGATGTGTCCATCATTGACGTCGCAACCGGAAAAATTTCCGTACTCGCGAATTCGCCTGCTGCTGAAACTTCTCCGCTGTACTCGCCGGATGGAAAGTGGATTGCGATCCAGGCGAGCGACAACCCGCCGCGGTGGGCGCAGAGTGGCATCATTCAGATCTTTCCCGCCAGCGGTGGTCAGCCTAAGTCGTTAGTGGGATCTTTCGACGCGCAACCCGGTGTGGCCGGTTGGTCCAGTGACGGCAAACGAATCTATTTCAGCGAACCAAAAGGAACCGGAACGCAGATCTATTCAATCGACGTCGCTGCCAATCGGATTGACGAGATCAAAGTTACACCAGCGGTGATCGGCGCCTTTAATCTCAATCGCTCGGGCACGACATTCGGTTTCGTCAGGCAAACATCCGATACGCCGGCCGATGTCTACATCGCTTCGGCGGCTGATTTCACACCTGTACAAATCACGACTGTCAACGCGAGCATGAAGATACCGCAAGTGGGACGAACCGAAGTCATCAGTTGGAAATCGAAAGACGGAAAACAGATCGAAGGACTACTGACCTTTCCAGTGGGTTATCAGACTGGTCAGCGTGTGCCTTTGATTCTGAACATTCACGGCGGTCCTGCGGGCGTGTTTCAGCAGACCTTCCTCGGTGGCAGAGGCGTGTATCCGCTCGCGACTTTTTCTTCGCGCGGTTACGCCATCCTGCGTCCGAATCCGCGCGGTTCGAGTGGTTATGGAACAGATTTCCGGCGTGCAAACCTGAAGGATTGGGGATTCGGCGATTACCAGGACTTGATGACTGGAGTCGATCGAGTCGTCGAGATGGGCGTTGCGGATCCGGCGCGTCTTGGTGTGATGGGTTGGAGCTACGGTGGTTTTATGACCTCGTGGGTCGTAACGCAGACGAATCGCTTCAAGGCAGCGTCAGCGGGTGCTCCCGTGACCAACCTGATGAGCTTCAACGGTACCGCGGATATTCCGGCGTTTATCCCTGACTATTTTGGCGGGCAGTTCTGGGAGATCATGGATCTCTACCAGAAGCATTCGCCGATCTTTAATGTCAAAGCTGTGACGACGCCGACCATGATTCAACATGGCGAGTCGGATATTCGCGTGCCAATCTCGCAAGGTTACGAGTTTTACAACGCGCTCAAAGTGAAGGGCGTGCCGACGCGCATGCTCGTGTTGCCGCGCCAGCCGCATGGGCCGAATGAGCCAAAGATGCAACTGGCAGCAATGAAGGCAAATCTCGAGTGGTTTGAAAAGTACATCGGCTCTAAGGCTGAGACTTCACGCAACTAAGTTGCCGACGCCTCCTTGGAGTGCGCCAACTTGTTGGCGCTTTGGTAAGCAAAACTCAGACTAATACCAAAGCGCCAACAAGTTGGCGCACTCCAAGGAGAAGCTTTCATACAGTGAACGATTGATTTAATCTCACCCGACGCTAACGTAGCGACACGCGCGCGCCGAGTCGAAAGAGCGGCGGCGGCCCAACAGTGAACACAGGCGTACTGCTGATCTGATATCGACTTCCCGTCAAATTCTGAAACGCCGCAAACACGCGCACGTGTTCTGAGACTCGTCGCGACACTTCAGCATCGAGCGTGAAGAACCCCTCGAGCGGCAAAGTATTCTGATCGTCATCAAACTGCCTACTTATGAATCGCCCCTGCGTTCCCACGAGCCACTCCGAATTCGAATAACTCACCTGGAAATTAAACTGATGCCGTGGCACTTGCGGAACAAGCAATCCCTCGAGGCTCCGATTGGCTGGAAAACGCAAGACGGTGCTGTCAGTCAACAAATACTCGCTCGATACTTCCCAATGCCGATCAAGCTTCGTAACCGCTGACACCTCGATTCCGCGCGCGCGAATCGTCCCGAGGTTCTGTCGTTGTCGAGTAATCAGCGCCGGGGTTGTAGAGAGCGTGACATTCGCGACTGAATCGTTGATCTGACTCCAAAAGAAATTACCGCGCACAAACAGTCGGCCGGCAAGCCTCTCGACACCAATTCCCGCATCGCCACCAGTCAATCGCTCTGCTTTCAGCGCGGCGTTGGCATTCGTCACCACGTTCCCGACGCGAAAATTGCGATAGAGCTCATTGAGTGTCGGTGCCCGAAACGCGCGATAAGCCGATGCGCTCAATGAAATACCGTGATCGAAACGCTTCATCACGGATATTCGCGGACTGAACGCTGTTTCTGTTCGATCCGGAAAGTCATTCAAAGAGGGAAGACCCGTGACCGGAATTCGATCCGAGAAGCCGTGGCTATTCTTCCATCGATCGATCCGCGCACCGACATTGAAGAACCAGCTTCGGAACTGTACGGAATCGCTCGCAAAGAAACCGAGAGAACTCTGCCGTCCGCCCGCATCGACGAATGCAGTGATGCGCGAATTGTTGAAGGTTGTTTCGGCACTATGACCGCGCACGTCACGACCTTCAGCGCCCGCGGAGATCGTCTGATGATCTCCGATCGCTTTGCGCCACTGAAAAGCGAATCCAACCTGTTGCGATGGATTCCGCTGCCGGTTAGTCAATGATTCGGAGCGTCGATCGGCCGCAACAGCAGAAAAGTTTTGATTGAAATTCTCCTTCGATCCGTAAAGTCGCACGGAAACAGCATCGGACCAATCAAAACCGAGATCGATCGACGAAATCCGTGTGTCGTTGAGTTGAATCGGCGTGCCATTGCGACGACTCTCGCCAAACGAACTCAAACGTACAAACGCATGACTGTTTTCCCGGAGATTTCGGGAGAGAGTAAGTGAACCTGTTAGATCTCCAGTTCCCGCAGGCGTGTCCACCGGTCCACGCTGATCTTCCGGCACAAGCACGTATCCGTCAGTGTGTAGAGCCTGACCGGAAAACTGTAATCCCCACTCGCCAAGCTGTTTTCCGCCACGAAACGACGTAGCTCCCGTAACCTCGTTACCACCAGAAACCTCGAAATCCAGAAAAGTTGCGGGCGCCGTTATGCTTTTTATATTAATGACGCCTCCGAGAGCACCACTGCCGTACAGATCCGAAGTCGCGCCGTTGTACACCTGAACACTCTCGACACTCACTCGCGGCAGACGATTCCAGTAAACCCATCCGCCAAACGGAGTATTCAACGGTACGCCATCGAGTAAAACGAGCGCACGACTCGCGCCATTTGCACCGACACCTCTGAGCGAAACGCCTTGCGAAGTCGGATTCGCAGTCAGACCTCCGGATCTGCGAAAGAGGGAGAACCCAGGCACTTGTCTCAACGCGTCATCGAGCGTAAGCGCGCCAGCAAGACGGATCTCGTTTTGAGTAAGCGCAAACTGGCTTAACGGCGTTGACGGAATTCGCTCAGCATTATCCGCGACGAGGATTCTTTCGATCACAGGAGCCGGCTCGAGACGAATACGCAGTGGTTCACTCGCAGTTGTGATTTCAAACTTGATCGTGCTGAAACCAGGTGAACTAACGGTGAGTATTCCGGACGGTTGCGGACTCAACACAGTAAAACTTCCAGTCGCATCCGTCTCCGTGCGATTTGTGTTTCCGTTTGCGGCAAACTCAACTGACGCGTTCGCGATCGCGCTTCCGTTCGGATCGGAAACCACGCCTGAGATCTTTGTGAGTTGTTGCTGTGCTGAAGCAGTGAAGCCAGTAATCACTAAGAAAAACACAAACGCCGAATATGGACGCCACTTTGGAGTGCGGCGGCCTGACGCCGCTTTGTTATCGATGAAACGCGATCGGGCCAAAGCGGCGTCAGGCCGCCGCACTCCAAAGTGGGCTCGTGGTCTTCTAGTACATGGAGTGGTGGATTGTGTGACTGACACCTCGGCGCGTTTATTTCGGCCCTTCAGGCCTAGCCTCCGCTTTTGGGTGGTTAACCAGGGGCGACGTGCTCCGCTTCGCTTCGCACTTGCCCCTGGCTTTTATATTCCGCGCCTTTGGCGCTTAGAGACAATGATTTAGACCTCTACCCGTTCAAAACGCAAGTATGATATAAATTCAGTCCCCTTCACCCCCTCGTATTAAACCGAGTCAATTTCAATGTCTCTGTGTGCCTCGGAGGAGCCTTCGTGAGTACAAATTCCCGTCGTCCTCGTTCAAAACCCATAGCTTTACAAAAGGAACGCACCGGAATCCCCGGCTTTGATGAAATTACCAAGGGCGGTGTTCCCAAGGGGCGACCAACTCTCATTAGCGGTAGCGCTGGCGCCGGCAAGACGCTCTTCGCGATGGAGTTCCTGGTTCGAGGTGCGACGCAATTTAACGAACCAGGCGTGTTCATATCGTTCGAAGAGTCAGAGGAAGAACTCGCCACAAATGTCGCTTCTCTGAATTTTGATCTCAATGAACTGATTGCAGAAAAGAGGTTGGTGCTCGACTACGTCTTCATCGAGCGCTCGGAGATTGAAGAAACAGGAGAGTACGACCTCGAAGGTCTCTTCCTTAGACTTGATCACGCCATCACGTCAATCGGCGCGAAACGTATCGTTCTCGATACTCTTGAAGCACTCTTCTCAGCACTGCCCAATGAAGCAATCCTCCGCGCCGAGTTGCGTCGCCTGTTTCGCTGGCTCAAAGAAAAAGGCCTGACCGCAGTCATCACCTGCGAACGCGGCAATGGAACTCTCACGCGCTACGGCCTCGAAGAGTATGTCGCCGACTGCGTCATTCTTCTCGATAACCGCGTGCACAACCAGATTTCGACGCGCCGCATGCGCATTGTGAAGTATCGCGGCACGTCGCATGGCACGAACGAGTACCCGTTCTTCATCGACGAGAAAGGTTTTTCTGTTCTACCAATTACCTCGCTTGGTTTGAGTCATAAAGCGCCGACTGACCGCATTTCAAGCGGTGTCAAACGGCTCGACACGATGTTGAGTGGAAAGGGATTTTACCGTGGTAGTTCGATACTGGTTTCCGGAACAGCAGGAACCGGAAAGAGTACGCTTGCCGCACACTTCATCGAGGCGGCCTGCTTGCGAGGAGAGCGCTCTCTATTTTTTGCTTTCGAAGAGTCGCAGGAGCAGATCATCCGAAACATGCGCTCCGTCGGTGTCGACCTCGAAAGATTCGTCAGGAAAGGATTGTTAAAGTTTCAAAATGCACGACCAGCCTCGTGGGGACTGGAAATACACCTCGCGATGATTCACAAGGTGATCGCCGACCTTAACCCCACTGTGGTAGTCGTCGATCCGATTACAAACTTCCTCGCAGTGGGCGATTCAGTCGAAACAAAGTCGATGCTCACTCGACTCATCGATTTCCTCAAATTGAGGGAGATCACGGGGATGTTCACGAGTTTGACGTCGGCCCAAAGTGAAATTGAGGATTCTGAAGTTGGCGTGTCGTCTCTGATGGATGCCTGGCTGCTGGTGAAAAATATCGAATCGAATGGCGAACGCAACCGCGGACTATACATTCTGAAAGCTCGCGGAATTGCGCACTCTAACCAGGTGCGCGAGTTTGTGCTTACCAATCGTGGTATCGAGCTGATCGATGCCTACATCGGTTCAGAAGGCGTGTTGATGGGTTCTGCCCGGTCGTCGCAAGTCGCGCGCGAAAAGGCGGCCGAAATGGAACGCCAGCACACGACTGTGCGAAAGGAACGCGAGTTGCGACGGAAGCAGGAGCTTTACGAGGCCCAGTTGGTCGCGTTGCGAGGACAGTACGAATGCGATCGCGATGTAATTCTCAGGGAGTTGGAAGACGAAAAGAACAGGCTCGAAGTGGCTGCCGCGCAACGCCGTGAAATAGCGCGTTTGCGACAGGCAGACAACAGCGATAACGACCTGGTCCAGATTCAAGAAAATGGTGCGAAGAGAGCACGGAAAGGAACTATCAGATGAAAGGCACTCCCCGCAAGCGATCACGACGAGCGACGAATGGTCATTCGCCGCAGGCAGACAACGGCGAACCGAACCGGTGGAATTTGCGGCTTTACGTCGCCGGCCAAACGCCGCGATCGCTCACTGCTTTTAAGAACCTGAAGGATATTTGCGAGGAGTATCTGAAAGGAAAGTATCACATTGAAGTGGTCGATTTGATGGAAAATCCCACGCTCGCGCGCGGAGACCAGATCCTTGCCATCCCGACGCTTGTGCGGAAATTGCCCCAACCGATCAGAAAGATCATAGGCGATCTATCCGACACAGAACGTGTGCTGGTGGGGCTGGACATTCAACCGCGGTAGGAAAGTGTGTGTTAATGGCAAATCCAAAAAATGGAAATGGAAAGCCGGCGAGTAAACAATCATCAAAGAGTAAATTGCGCGGGGCCACAGAGGCGTTTGAAGAGGCGCTGAAAGATAAAACATTAAAACGAGCAAGATACATTCTGCGACTCTACGTCACTGGTTCTTCCCACCGATCCTTGAGAGCGGTTTACAACCTGAAGAAACTCTGTGAGGAGTATTTGCCCGACGACTACGAGTTGGAAGTGATCGATATTTACAAAGATCCGGAGGCCGCACGCGAGGAACAAATCATCGCCGCGCCGACGTTAGTGAAGAAACTGCCGCGTCCTCTCAGAAAGTTTGTTGGCGACATGTCCAACACGCAAAAAATTCTGGTAGGTCTGGATCTCTACGAGCGACAGGATACCAGGGAGGGTTTAACCGGGGCTCATAGTTGAGCACGGCAACAGCAATGGTAAAGCGAAGAGACAATTCAACCTCCACGAATACCGAGATGGACGAACTGCAGCGTCGACTTGACGAAGCAGAAGAAACGCTGCGTGCCATACGTGAGGGAGAAGTCGATGCGCTCGTGGTTGATAGTCCGGACGGCGAAATGATTTATACGCTTACGAGCGCGGACTATCCTTACCGGTTGATGATTGATGAAATGAGCGAGGGCGCCGTCAGTGTTTCTCCCGACTCGTTTATTCTCTACAGCAATCGCAACTTTGGCGGCATTTTGGGTTTGAACGAGACGAGTGAATCAAATGCGATTGGAGTTCCTTTCGGCGATTACATTGTTCCTGAAATGCGTGAGCAGTTTCTCGCAGACCTGGAAAAAGCACGGAAGCAGAGCATTCGCCGTGAATACACGCTGAGCCCTGGAAACGGCAGAGTAGTCCCGGTGCTGATGTCGTTTGCCAAGCTGCAACCACAAACAAACACGATTAGCATCGTCATCACTGATCTGACGGCGCAAAAGGCGCTCGAGGAAAGGCTGCGCCAGGCGAAGAACGGACTCGAAGAGCAGGTCACCGAACGCACAAAGGAGTTGCGTGAGAGCGAAGCGCGTCTGTTTGGGATCCTGGAGCACAGCGCTGCCGACCTCAAAGCGATGAGACGGCTGAATGAGATCGGTACCCGTTGTGCCAAGGATGGCGACGACATCGGCGGTTGTCTGAAGGAGATTCTCAATGTCGCGATTGAAATAAGTTCGGCAGACAAAGGCTGTATTCAGTTGGTCGAACACGATTCGGATCAGCTTAAGTTTGCCGCTCAAAGTGGTTTCGACGAGTCGTTTCGAGATTTCTTCACTAACGCAAGGAATGGAAACTCCGCCTGGGGCAAGGCGATGGAGTCGCACCAGCGAGTGATCGTGGAGGATATCACTGAGAGTGAGATTTATGCCGGCAAGCCGTCGCTGTCGATGTTGCTGCAGGCTGATGTACGGGCCGTTCAGTCAGTGCCATTGCTGAGCAGCTTCGGGAGACTTCTCGGTACCATCTCCACTCATTTCAGCGAACCTCATCGACCCAGCGAACAGGAATTGCGACTCATGGATTTGCTGGCGCGACAGACTGCCGATTACCTCGAACGTAAGCAAGTTGAAAAAGAACGCGAACAGTTGCTTGCACGCGAACATGAGCTGCGTCAGACGGCTGAAGATGCCAATCGTCTGAAAGATGAGTTTCTGGCGATCATGTCGCACGAGCTGCGCAACCCGCTCAACGTGATTCTCGGTTACGCAGAGTTGCTCCTGAGGATGGACGAAATCAAGGGATCGGATAATCTGCATCGCATGGCTGACGCCGTGAAGCGCAACGCCGTGGCGCAGTCGAAACTGATTCGCGATCTACTCGATCTCTCACGACTGCGTAGCGGCAAACTCGAATTGAATCGTGAGGCGGTTTCTCCGGTCAAATCAATCGAAAACGCGATTGAGACGGTGGGAATGGACGCTGAAGGCAAGGGAATTGATATTGAGGTAATCGCGCCTGAGGATGTGATGTTTGTTCAGGCTGATCCGGTCAGGCTCGAACAGATTATCTGGAACTTGCTGAACAACTCGGTGAAGTTCACGCCACGGGGCGGACGTATCACCGTGCGGCTCGAAGAAGATGTTGATGAGATCGTTTTGACCGTCTCTGATAACGGCCAGGGGATCGATTCATCGTTCTTGCCTCACATATTTGAGATTTTTCGTCAGGCCGACTCCGGTACCAGTCGCGCCCAGGCAGGCATGGGCATTGGTTTGGCCGTGGTCCAACAACTCGTCGAATTGCATGGTGGTTCAGTGAGCGCCGATTCAGGCGGTAAAGGGAAGGGCGCCACGTTTACCATTCGGCTCCCGCGCAGCGTGAATACACGAATCCCGATCGCGCCTGTCATCGATCTCGGCATTGGTTCGTTGACGGGATTGAACGTTCTTGTTGTCGACGACTCTGAAGACACAACCGAGATGGTGCGACACTTACTGGAAATCAGCGGTGCTTCGGTTGACGCCGCAACGAGCGGCCAGGAGGCTCTTCGGATTGCTCGTAAAAAACAGTTTGACGTTGTCCTGTCGGATATCTCGATGCCGGAGATGGATGGCTTCGAGTTTCTGAGTAAGTTGCGAAAGATTCCCGGCAAACAGGATCTACCGGCCATAGCGTTGACTGGTTTTGGGAGACCTGAAGACGTGCAGCGAGCTTGTAACGAAGGGTTTTATGCTCACCTCACCAAACCTTTTGACATCCAGACGCTCGCGAGTCTCCTGCAAAAAATGCCACGGACAGCACGGAATGGTTCAAACGATCGGCGCTGATCTGTAACCAAATCCGCCTTAATCCGTGGCCCTAATCAACTTAATCGGAAAGCTCGGCGTACGGCGTTCTTTTGGATAGCGGACGGCGTTCTGCACGTATCTCACGTCGTCGATCACGCGATCAAAAGTTGTGTGCGTGTGACCGCAGATGTGGACGGTGGAGTTGAGTTGTCTGATCTGGCTGTCGAGTGCCGCACAGACTGAAACACTGCTGAGCCAACTGATTCGCAGGTATTCCTTCGGCGGCAGCAGATCCGAACGTGGTATGAAGTGTGAGAACGTGACGACTGGTGCGTCGTAAGATCTGAGATGCGATTCGTTGAGACGCAAAAAGTAGTCGGCGAGCGGTGCTGCGTCTTCGGGCCATTTGCAGAAGTGAAAATCGGCCCACACTTGTCGCGCAGCTTTTTCTTCTTTTACCTTCCCGGGTTCGAAGACGCCGTCGTACCACGATAAGAGTGGAACTACCCAGAAAGTCTCTAAGCGTAAAGGTTCCGTAGAGATATCCAGCTCATGGCAGAGATCGAGAACGAGTTGAAGTTTTTCGAGGGAGTTGATCTCTGCGCCTCTGACCCAGAGTTCATGATTGCCGGGTGTGAAGAACAATTGGCGAAACTTGCCGCGGAGTAACAGCAGAGTCTCGCGGATGATCTCCAGGCGATCCGAGATATCACCCGCGACGATGAGGGCATCGTCGCGGTATTCACTGTCCGATAGCTCCTGTAGCCACCGGAAATTTTCCCTGTAATCCGTGTGTAGATCCGACGTCGCAAAAAGGCGCATGCGACGCACTATAACTTATTGGGCTGTTGAAGTGCTCGCAGGTCCCGCCGCCTTCTTAAGATACTTTTCGTACCACACCAGGTATCGCTCCATCCGATCGCGCTGGTAACTCGGCCTCTGAATGCCGTGATTCTCGTTCGGATAAATGATCAGTTGCGTGTCGATTCCAAGAGTGCGAAGCGCCTGGTACATCTGCTGACTACCCTCAATAGGCACGTTGAAGTCGCGTTCGCCGCCGAGAAAGAGCGTCGGCGTTTGGATACGATCGGCGTGCAGGAACGGGTAGGAGATCTTCTGGTAAATCTCCCAGGCTTTCGGATTCCACGGTGGTCCAATTTCGTAATCGTACTGAATGATGTACTGGTCTGTGCCGTAGAAGGCGACGGTGAACGCCGTACCGGCGCCACTCGTCGCGGCTTTGAATCGGTTATCAGTCGCGATCAGGTAGTCAGTCAGAATTCCTCCGTAACTCCAACCACCCACGCCAAGTCGATCCGGATCAGCGACACCGATCTTGACCACGTGATCGACTCCAGCCAACAGATCCTGCACTTCATAGTTGCCCCAGTCAGCAAAGATCGCGCGTGAAAACTTCTGGCCCCGGCCCGCACTGCCACGATAGTTGACCGCCAACACAGCGTAACCATGCGCCGCAAACATCTGGCGTTCAAGACTAAAGCTGTGCTGGTCCTGCGAGTTTGGTCCACCATGAATTCGCAACAGGAGCGGAACTTTGGTGCCTTTTGTGTAGCCGACTGGATACGTCAACAACGCGTTTACCTGCGTGCCGTCTTTACTCTTGAACCCGACTTCTTCAGTGACGCCGAGATCGAGCTCTGCAAACAGTTTGTCGTTCTGGCGTGTGAGCTGGCGCAGTGAGTTTCCTTCCCAGATATGAATCTCATTAGCTTTCGCATTACCGCCGGAGGTTACGACCGCACGCCCACCATTGAAATTCCAGTTGTTAATTACAATTGGCGGCGTCAGGAGTCGCTGCACTGCTCCTCCCGATAGATTTGCCCTGGCTGGGTAGACCGAGCGATCGTCGACGACCAGAAACTGGATGGCCTTGCCATCGGCAGTGAAGCGCGGCAACGACACACCGCGATCAAGATCCTCGGCTGCTTTGAGTCGCGCTGGTGCACTGCTGCCATCCGAGGGAACGAGCGCCAGTCGATCCATGCCGTAAGCGCCATATTTCCTTTCCTCGCCCTCTAGGAAAGCGATCCATTTGGAATCGGGACTCCACTCCGGTCGCGAACGGCCGGCACGTACTTGCGTTGGTGTGAGCTGCTTCTCAGTAGCGCCCGGCTTTGCTTCGGCGACGTAGAGCTGTGCTGTCGGATCCCGATCCGGATCGTCCGCATGATTGCTCGTGAAAGCGATGCGCGTTCCGTCGGGCGACCACGCCGGCGAACTTTCGTCCCACTTGCTTTTGGTGAGTCGCTCGAGTTTCTTCGACTCGATGTCGAAAATGTAAATGTATGTATGGCGTCCCCGCAGCAGGTAACCCTGCCCGTCCTGCTTGAACCTGTAACGATCGATGACGATGGGTTTTGGAACGCGTGGAGTCGCGCCAGGCTGAGGTGATGGTCCGGGCTCCGACTCGGGATCAGGATCACCGATCACGAGGGCCAGTCGCTTTGAATCGGGAGACCATTCGTGTCCCTGCAGGCGTCCTTTGATCTCGGTAAGCTGCATCGCCTCGCCGCCGTCTCGATTGAGCAGCCAAACCTGGTTGCCGCGCGCTTTGCCCGGGCGTGAGGAAGTGAATGAAATGTATTTGCCGTCCGGGCTCCAGCGCGGTGAGTTCTCGCTTTCGTTGCTGAAAGTTATTTGTCGATCGTTGGAGCCATCGATGCCAACCACCCAGATGTGTGAGTTTGACTTGTCTTCCTTTGCATCCGTGGCGCTCACGACGTAAGCAACGAATTTGCCGTCAGGCGAGATCTGTGGGTCGCCGACGTTGCGAAAGCGCGTCATATCGTCGAGTTTCAGTGGACGCCGTGCAGTCTGCGCTACGAAGGAGTTAGCAAGCGCAAGAACCAGCAGCAGGGAAAGACAAGACAAACGTCGGTGGAACATAGGGGCCTCCTGAAATTGTGATTGGACTGAGCGCGCAGAGAGAGGAGTTTAGAAGGTTTCGCGCAAAGGCGCAAAGGCGCAAAGAAAGGCGCAGAGAGGATGAACTTCTTTGCGTCTTTTCTTTGCGCCTTTGCGCCTTTGCGCGAGACTCTTTCTTACTCACCGCGAACAGCGGCTTGCTGCCCGGGCGCGTAATTCACCCGCCGGAGCTCGTGCATGCGGCCATCGTCGAGGCGTCCTTCGACGATCTCGTAGCCGAGCAGGGCGAACACTCGACCGCGTAAGAACAACGGTCTTGCGTTTCCGTACCAATCAACACACGACGCGCGGCACTGGTCGTCAATCGCTTTCTCCGGCTGCGAACCGAGCTCTCCGACTTCGCGAAACTGTAAAGAGTCGTTTCTCAGAAAGAGAATGGCGGCCGAGTTTTCGAACAACTGCTTATAACCTGCACGTCCCGGAACGCTTATTGGCAGACCCAACATTCCCGTCTCATCACCATCGGGCTTGTAGAAGAAGCCGTGACTACGCGTCTCACCCTGCGAAGCCGCTTTGCGTGTGTAACGCGAGACGATTTCCGGCCACTGGCCCAGGCGCAGAGAAGAGAAGTGCAAATTCGTGCCGTCAGTACCGACCACCACCGCGTCAGAACCCATCTGTTCGATGCGATCGACGCCATGAGGCAGCTTCAATTGATGAGAATCGCCTCGCTTCCAATCGACGACAAAGAGATTTGATTGCCCGGCATTTTTCTTCGGCTCTCCCCAGCCGCTGCCGGTCCCGTAGAGCAGATGCCCGCCTACAAAACGATTCTGAATACCGTAGCTTTCAGGCTTCGGCAGTTTGCGGTAGTTTGATGCCGGAACTGAATCGCTGCCATCCGAGAAACTCGTGATCGGAATTCGCATCAACGCGACGTCGCCATATGCGACTTCAGCTTGCCACATACCATCACCTTTTCCACGTGATGCTACGAGCACATTCAGATGTTGATCGTCACTCTGCAAAAAAGAGAACTGATCGATGGGGCTGCCGGAGACACCCAACGCACTTGGGCCAGAACCGTCGAGAGGCATGCGGAAAAGCAACGATCTGAACTGGCTGTTACGACTCCAGGCGCTGGCCCAAACAAACACTGAATCAGGCGAAACGTAAAACACGTGTCCCGGCGGTCCAATCACAGCAGTTGCCTGACAATCAAAACCGCCATTGGCGAGATCGCAGACGGTTACAGTGTGCAGTGCCGTCACATATCCGAGGGTTACGTCGCTTTCCGGCCGATAGACGCGAGTGGCAGGCGTGATGCGTTGAAACTCCGTCTCCTTGGCGCCTTTGTGCCATTTGCGAACCGCTGGGAACGACTGAAAGGGATCTTCAGCGCCCGCGTAAAGATATTGAGGGGCGTAAAAAATCAGCTTGCTGCCGATGAGACGGCTGGCATAGTTGCGCGATGAATAGTAGTCATTCGAGCGCAGGTGATACGTGGAGCGATACGACAGTCTTCCGTTCCCGGTGATATCAAATAGACCAACTTCTGTGCCGCCGCGTTCGTAGCTGTAGCCGATCACAACAATGGTATTGCCTGAGATCAGCATTTCGTCGTACCAGGTGTTACTTGGATTGATCTCGGGACCGAACGCGTCGACGCTTGAGATCGGCTTCAGCGCCTGATCGCCGATGGCGACAGTGAACAGACGCCCGCGCCGTAAGACGACAAGATGATCGCCATGGACCTTGACGATTCCGCCTTCATCAACACCGGCATGTTGAGTATTCGTAACTGACTCTTCGGTTTTTGCGGCTGTTCCTGTAGGTTCACTAGCCGGTGCGGGCGCTGAATCGTAAGCCAAGTTCTGCGCTCTTGCTTTGTTTTCGCGTTTGTATTTTTCCGCCAGCTCCTTGAAATAACGCACCAGCTCCTGCTCAGAACCAAAAGCCTTCATCGTCTTTTTGACAGGCAGTGGCGCGGTTTGAGAGAGCGGCGGAATGGTCTCAGTTGTGGCTGCGGTGCAGGCTAACAGTCCGGTGGTGCTGAAGATTGCGGTGAGCGTTAAGAGCAAAAAGGTCTTCATGACGGTTCCTTTCAGTGTCAACTAACTCGAAGGAACGAGGAGCCGGAAGAAACTTGCGTCGCGGATTAACGCGGATTTGGTACGGATTTGAGCCATTCGCGGCGCAACAATCCATAGAAAATTGCGTCCTGGATCTCGCCGTTTACGTGCCAACGCTCGCGGAGATAACCCTCCTTTTGGAAACCCAAACGTTCGAGGGTGCGAATTGACGCGGTATTGCGCGGATCGACGTCGGCTTCGAGGCGACGCAGTTGCATCACTTCAAACGCGTGATACAGCAACCCCTGAAGCGCTTCGTTCATGTAACCTTTGCCCCAGTGTGCGCGGCCCATTGCGTAGCCGACTTCAGCGCGGCCGTTATCAAGATTGAGATGGAATAGAGTTGCGGTGCCGATGAGACGATCGGAATCGCGCAAGGCGAGTCCCCACTTAATCATCGTGTTGTTTTCGTTGCTGGTGGCGATCTCGCGCTGCAGTTTTACTGCATCTTCTCGATCGGTATATGGAGCCGTACTCCAATATCGCATTACCTGCGGATCGGAGAAGATTTCGTAGAGACTGTCTATGTCGTTCTCCGAAACCCAACGAAGTACGACACGCTCGGCGGTAATGATGGGAAATCTTTTTGAATCCATTGCGGTGTATAGGTCGGGTGGCCCTTGATGACCACCCGTTCACCGCGGAATTGTACAGCTTTTACTCTGGTGGGATCACGAGCTGCTGGCCCACCTGGATCTTGTCAGGATCGTTTAGCTTGTCACGATTTGCGTAGAAGATGCGCATGTACTCGCTCGCATCACCGTAGAACTGCTTGCTGATCTTCGAGAGATTGTCGCCACTCTTCACTTCGTACGTTTGACCGCCGCTGCTCTGGCCGCCGCCTGCGGCTGCACCCATCGCACGGCTGGTATCGACGGAGATATCGGCAGTGATGTCGTCGGCATTCGGATTGACGAGTTTGACCTGATCCCAGAACTTGTTCTTCGCCTCTTCCGACGGCGCGATACCTTTGATGAAGAGTTTGTTGTCCTGCACGTGCAGGTTTAAAAATTGTATCCGTTCGTTGTCGGAGGTGGTGAGAACGGTTTGATACCGTTGCTTGAGCTCATTGAAGCGTTGCTGCGCTCCCTGTTGTTGCTCCGCGTCCGACGCCCCGCGTCCAAACATTTTGTCAAAAAGTCCCATGATGATTTCCTTTCACACACCTGCAGTAAATTGAAACAAAGGGGAAACACAGGGGAAGTTTGTGGATGTGGAGATGATACTACTAGATTCGTAATCCGTAGATGTGTTTTTTACGTCACATAGGAGAGTTTTCACGCAAAGGCGCAAAGACAGCAAAGATAATTCAGCGTCTTTGCGCCTTTGCGTGAGACGTTACTGTTGCGTGGTCGTGCTGCGTGTTACTTCGCCGATGTCGTATTCCGGCTTCGGAACGCCGAGGATCCATTTATCGAACCAGCCGACGATGTGCTGTAAACGCTCGATGCGATGCCACGGTTGTCCGGAACGCGACAACTCGTGCGACTCGTTCGGGAAGCGAACCATCACCGTGGGTATCCTGCGATACTTTAAAGCGCGGAACATTGCCTCACCGCCTGGTCCCGTCGGAGTGCGCCAGTCTACTTCGCCAAGTATCAACATTAACGGAGTCTGGATCTTGTTGACGTAGGTGATCGGCGAGCGGCGTTTGTAATCTTCCGGATCCTCGAAGGGCGGCGCCTTAAACCACGACGGCTGGAAGAGTGTGAAATCTGCCGTGTACCACCAGTCAGTCCAGCTCGCGATGTCGCGTTGCGAGACTGCTGCGGCAAACCGTGTGGTCTGCCCGATGGTCCAGTTAGTCAGCAACCCGCCGCCGCTGCCGCCGGTGACGCCCATCTTTTTGTCATCGATGTAGCCACGACGAATGAGTTCATCCACACCAGCCATCAGATCTTTGTAGTCGTCGCCTGGATAGTTGTGCTGAATGATGTTGCCAAACTCCTGACCGTAGCTCGTGCTGCCACGCGGGTTTGGGTAAAGAACGACGTAACCCTTAGCCGCCATCCATTGAAACTCGTGATCGAAGATGAACCCGTAAGCTGCGTGTGGTCCACCGTGAATGTTGAGAATCAGCGGATACTTCTTGTTCGGATCGAAATCGGGTGGCTTTTGCACCCACGTCTGAATCTTCTTGCCGTCGAAGCTCGTGTACCAAACTTCTTCGGGCTCGGTGAGATTCAGTTTTGAAAACAACTCATCGTTGAGGCGTGTCAGTTGTTTTGGCTCTGCACCTGACTTGTCGAGTAAGAAGAGATCGCCGACACGCGTCGGTGTCGAAATCAACAGCACAAACTTCGACGCATCCGGAACAGCGCGATAGTTGACGACAGCATGGCTTCCGGTAGTGACATCCTTTAACTTTCCATTTGCGACATCAAACGAGCCGAGGTTTGCTTTGCCTTCTTTGACGTAGAGCATGTTGATGCTGCGTCCGTCCGCTGACCAAATCGGCGGGTTGCCGCCGCCGCCTCTCGGCGCCACGTTATCGCCAGTCAAACCACCACCGATATCGAAATCAAAGTTCGCAGTGAGATTGCGTGGCTTGGCGCCCGAAGCCAGATCCATTACCCATAGATCGGGTTGTGAATAGGAACGCACTGGCTGGCTTACTGAAGCGATAAATGTGATCTGCTTTCCGTCTGGACTCACGGTGAATCCGCCCGCGTTCATGTCGAACGAAGTCAATTTGGTCGGCTCACCGCCGGTTACTGACATCGTGTAAAGATCTGTGCGCGGCAGTTCGTAGTAAGGCTCGTCTGTGTAGTCAGTCTCGAAATAAATGCGCGAACTGTCTTTGGCCCAGACTGCGCTGCCATCGTCGAAGTGTCCTTTGGTCAACTGCCTTGGCGTGACTTTTTCGTCGCCTGTTTTCGGAGCCGTGACGACCCAGATGTGTTGCCGGTGCTTGAAGTCGAGGTAGCCGGCGCCGTTTGCGCGATAGACAGCGCGATTGATGACACGCACGTCGCTCTCGCGTTCGGGCGGAGTCGGACTCGCCGCCGGTGACGCTGCGGGTGTCGCATTTAGTGCGGCTGCCTTCGCGAGTTCTTCTGCGGTCGCGCTGTTGTAGAAAAGAATCATCTTGCCGTCGGGCGACCACTGCGGCCCGCCTGCGCCGCGTGGCAGAGAAGTGAACTGAAACGGCTCACCACCGGACATCGCGAGCATAAACAACTGCGGCGGCTCTACGCGGCCAGAGACTTCCGGAGCACGAGCAAACAGGAGGAATTGTCCATCAGGTGACCAGCGTGGTGTGGTATCGCGGGGACCATTGGTGAGCTGTCGTGTTTCGCCGCTGGCGGTAGAGACCGTCCAGATAGCGGTGCTGTACCCGTCCTTCTTCTCGTTGACGGTTGTGCGCACGAATGCGACACGAGAGCCGTCCGGCGACACCTGTGGATCGCCGATCCAAACGAAATTGAAGAGATCTTTTTCAGTGATGCTGCGTTTCTGCGCCAGTGCCGGCGCGGCCAGAGATACAACGATGATCAGGAAAAGAGAGACACGAAAACGCATGATTTGTTTCCTTTCAGATAACGCGGATTGACGCAGATTAGCGACGCAGATAGACGTAATAAACCACGCCACTATAGTCGTCCGTCAAGAGAAATGCATCCTTGCCGAAACTGAAAATGTCTGCCGGGCGGCCGTTGATAATTGTCCCGGTGAAGAAGCCGGTGATGAAATCAGTCATCGAGCCGCTGGCTGCTGCAACTCTTACAACACGATAACCCCGCCGAAGACTCTTTTTTGTCGATCCATGTAGGGCTACCAGAAAAGATCCATCCAGATCGGAAAAATTATCTGCGTCGAAGTACTCCAGACCGAGTGGTGAGCTGTGCGCTGGAAACGGCGTGAGCGCTACCGGCACTTTTCGGCAATCGAACGCCGCACCGGTCGGATTAAACTTCGGATCGGGATAAATGCGCGCGCCTGCCTGGAAACAATAGGGCCAGCCGTAATGCGTTTCCGACTTTTCGAGCGCGTAAAAAGTGTCGGCGGGACGATTGTCGCCCAGGTGATCGGAGCCCATGTTGGTGGCGTAGAGTTTTCCATTGACCCAACGAAGCCCCACTGCGTTGCGTAGTCCACGCGCGATGAATTTCTTGTTCGTGCCGTCGGGATTCATCTGGAGAATGCTGGCGCGAACTTCTTCTTTCTCTTCACACGCGTTGCAACTACTGCCGACTGCGACGTAGATCTTTCCATCACCTCCGACGATAACGGTCCGCGTCAGGTGCCAGCCGCCGTATTTGTATGAAAGTCCGTAAGCGGGGAATGTCGCCAGCACTTGCGGCTCGCCTGAAGGAGCGTCTTTGCCGGCTTCGTAGCGATAACGCACGAGGCGATCTGTTAGCGCAAGGTAGAACCAGTCTTGTCCATTTTGATCTTTGTAGAAAGCAACGCTGTTCGGGTTGTGCAACCCGGTCATGTACTTCGTGATCTTCTTGAATTGTCGCGTTTTGGAATCAAACTGATCGAGGATGTAGACGACGCCGCGACGATTATCCGACAGGTTGAACATGTCGGTGACGAAGAGACGATTGTCAGGACTCAGCGCCATAAAGCGCACGCGTTTAAGACCCTGAGCAGCAACGCTGATCTCGTAGCCCTCGGGCAGGTTCAAGTCAAACGACTTTCCATTTGCGAGCGTGATGTGACGTGGCGTTAATTTTTGCGCGAAGACGTTCGCAGAAATAAGAAGAATCAGGATTGCAATGTGTACGAATCGATTAGGGGGTGTCATTTGGTGAGAAAATAACACAACCATCAAATGGGACGCCTCTTTGGAGTGCGGCGGCCTGACGCCGCTTTGTTATCGATCGCGCCTGATCGAGGCCAAAGCGGCGTCAGGCCGCCCGCACTCCAAAGGGGCGCACATCTCTGCGGCCCTCTGCGTACCTCAAAGGATGCAGAGATACGCGGAGAGCCGCAGAGCAGCACCTCGCCGGGTCATCACGTTCGCAACGCCGCGCGCGCCGCTTACATGTCGACCCTGACGAGGTACAGATGAAACTTTCAGTTTAGTTCCAACAGCCAGACTGACGTGGGGGAGTTGAATCCACGTCAATCCATTTCATAGTTTGCTGTTGGCCCGACCGGTGGTTTCCGGTGTCTTGATGGAAATAACACGTCACCCGGGAAATTATTCCCATGGAATTTTCCAGGTGGTCAGGTGTTAATCTAAAATGGCTTCCGCAAACATGCGACGACAATGGAGTATCCTGTTAACAACAAGGGATTTGGCCAGGCGGCGATGGAGCACATCGATTCGCTCTATGGCTATGCCCTGACGTTGACGCGCGACGCGACTGAAGCGGAAGATCTGGTCCAGGATACATATGTTCGTGCGGCAAGCGCGGTGAACCAGCCGGATGCAGACGGCAATCTGAAAGGCTGGCTGTTCGTCATCATGCGAAACGCTTGGTTGAATCAACTGCGCCACCAGAAGAGTGGACCGCGTTTCGTCGAACTCGAGTTGGGTGAACCGTCAGTTGGCGAGGTAGCAGAGAATCCGCACGTTGTTTACCTGCGGAAGTTGGAACGGCAACAAGTGCGGGAAGCGATTGAGAGTTTGCCGCACGCTTATCGCGAGATCGTCGTATTGCGCGACATCGAAGGATTCACTTATCAGGAGATTGCTGCCGTGCTCGATTGTCCGGCGGGAACCGTCATGTCGCGTTTGGGCCGTGCACGTGGAAGATTGAGAAAACTGCTTGAGCCACGGATTAGACGGATTGATTACGGATTGGCTAAAGAGGGTTGAAGTTGAGTAAGTGTGACGACATTCGAGGGCGGTTGACGCTGTATCTCGATGACGAGCTGCAGGGCACTGAGCGTGCGACCGTCGAAGCACACCTATCGGATTGTGAGTCGTGTGCGGCTGTCTTCGCGAGAGAGTTGAACTTTCTGAACACGGTGAGGGAGAGTGGACAATTGTACGCCGCTCCACCGGAGTTGAGGGCGAAAGTCCAACAGATTCTTAGACCGCGCAGAAGCTCTCGGTTTACCTGGATGGTTGCGGCCGCTGCAGTTGTGCTCGTTATGTTGCTGCCCGTGGTGGCCTGGCGCCTGGTCAAACAAGCTGAGAAGCCGGAGAGGGGACCAGCCTGTAGTTTTGCGCTCAAGGCGGCCGAGACTCACCTGCGACACATGCGTGGGCAATTGCCGCTCGAGGTGGAGTCGACAAGTCCGCAGAAGATTTCCTCGTGGTTTGTAAACAAGGTGAACTTCAGTGTGAAGTTGCCGAACTATCAGGAGTCGTCAGGGCAGGAGAAGCTTTACGAACTTGAAGGCGCACGGCTGATTAGTTTCCAAAACGACTACGCTGCGTACGTTGCTTATCGGATGAAGGAGCGACCGATCAGCCTCGTGATCACTTCGGCTTCAGCCGTCGAACCGACGGGCGGCGAAGTGATCGCGGCAGGTAGTCTGAAGTTTCACTACAACGCCATCGATGGTCTGAAAGTGTTGACATGGACCGATCGTGGCTTGACCTACGCGCTCGTCTCCGATCTCGAAGAGCGTGGTCAGCAATCCTGCATCGTCTGTCACCAGGGCGCAAAGGATCAGGATTTCATCAAGCCACTCAAACCCACTAACTGAATCCGTAATCAATCCGTGTTATCCGCGGCTAATACCTATCGTGAGTACATCTTGATGATGCGTTCAATCGCGGCGCGACAGACTTTGCAGAATTGGTCCGTGCGCGAAAACATGAGGCAATCGACTTCCGGTCGATAATATCCGCGCGCTTCGTACATCGCTCCTTCGAACGCACCAACCTGGCCGAAGTGTTTCTCAGCCCGAAACATCTTGTCCTCGTGTTCCAACTCCTCTTTAAACAGCGCTTCCATCTCTTCTTCAGGACGCTTGTCTTTTCTGAGTTGGACGCGGCGCTTCTGAATCTCTCTCGAATAAGTCTCGAACGCTTCCTTGTTCCACGGTGTCGGAATGGGTGTGACGTTCGCAAAAGGCGAGACGAGATTGCGCCACTTCAACGCGCTTACGTCGAGTAGTGCGGTGACGTTGGGCTCCCATGGCTCCACCCGATCCGCCGCGGGCGCGTAAGCGACAGATGACGTGTAGTACTCGTCTGCGAGGGCGGCGAAGTGATGACCGAACTCATGAACGAACACGTAGTTTGAGAAAGCGTTGTCCGACGCGACCGTGCTGTAGAGATTGAAAATACCGCCACCACCGTAAGTTCGATTGTTAACGAGCACTTCGATGAACTCATATGGAGCAAACTGCGCCGTGCGACGCAACGCGCGATTATCGAAGGTCAGGACGTATCTTTCCGATCCGAAGGCGTCGTAAGTGGCGCCAATCGGCGAGTCGCGATAGATACCGGTCGACGGACGCGAGACGCCGGACTCGGCGGCTGGCGGGCAGAGTCCCCACACGTTGAAGTTTCTACGATTCTCTTTGAACGGTGACGTTTTGAACAGCACTTCAGTAAGACGTCGTGCGTCTGCTTCAAACTTCTTCGCTTCAGCAGCCGTGTAACCGTCGCCAAGGATCAGGAAGTCAACTTTCGTCTCTGGCTCGCCTGCTTTCTGGATCGCGATCAGCGGAGCCGGCGCGACCGGTTTGGACCGATCGACAAACTGGTCCGCCGGATCGATCGTCGTGGTCCAGATGTCCTGAAAGGCGTTCTTCGCGTCGCGCTTCTTGAGCGTGATGGTGACAGGCGCAGACGGTTCGGGGAAGCGCAGTGACTCCTGAAATGTCCGTTTTGTCGTCTTAGCCTCGTCCGTTGTTTCCCACTCGCCATAGATTGAAGCAAACCCACGCGAGTAAAGAAGCTGCTTCGTCTTAGCGTCGCGAACTTCGAACAAATATTTCCCGAGATTCGACGAATCAATCGACTGCTTCGGATCGCCGGGCCAGGGAAGAGGTTCGATTACCACACGGTCGACGCTGAACACTTCCTGCGTCGCATCGCCGGTGTGGTAGTAATCCAGACGCATTGTCGGCGTTGCTGCATGCGCCGTGAAACATGAAAAGAGAAGGATAGCCAGAAGCAGGGTTAGTTTGTTCATAGCCGGATAATACCGAGGAAAACGCGTCCATGTCACCCGTGCTAATCCGTGTAACATGCTATACTCTTGCGATTTATGGCTAGTGTCCTCGAGATCATCCCGCTCGGTGGTATCGGCGAGTTTGGAATGAATTGCATGGCGGTGCGTTACGGCGACGAGATGTTGATTCTCGACGCCGGGATGGGCTTTCCCGAGGAAACAGCTTACGGCGTCGATGTTTCAATTCCGAATTTTGGCTTTCTCGACGAATATAAAGACGAGATAACCGCCATCGTCCTTACCCACGGTCACGAAGATCACCTCGGCGCGCTGCCTTACTTACTCAAGCGATTCAACGTTCCTGTCTATTGCTCGCATTTCACCGCAGGTTTAGCCGAAAGCAAACTTGAAGAACACGACCTGCTCGACGATGTGCTATTGCACCGTGTCGAACCGAGAGACGTCGTCGATATCGGTGTCTTCTCGGTTGAGTTCATTCGTGTTTCACACTCGCTCGTCGACTGTTTCTCACTCGGAATCAAGACTCCCGTCGGTACGATCATTCACACAGGCGACTACAAAGTGGATGAGACGCCCGTCATCGGTGAGCCAATAGATCTGCGTTCGTTCAGGCGCTATGGACAGGACGGTGTTCTCGCTTTGTTGTCCGACTCCACGAACGCGACTGTGCCCGGTCGCACGCCTTCCGAACGCGCAGTGATCCCAGCCTTTGAAGAGATCTTCTCGGAGGCGAAAGGACGCATCGTTGTCGCGGCATTTGCCTCGTCGATTCATCGTTTGCAGATCGTGCTCGACGTGGCGCAGCAGTTTAATCGTCACGTTTGTGTGCTTGGACGTTCGATGCAGAAGAACGTTGAGGTTGCGGACCGGCTTGGGTATCTCGACATTCCGGACGGCCTAATCGTGTCGCTCAACCAGGCAAAGATGATGAGCGACGATGAGATCGTGTTTCTGGTTACCGGTTCTCAGGGCGAGGCGCGGGCCGCTCTTTCGCAGATGGCGACGCAGAGTTACAAGGGGCTAATGATTGAGGAAGGCGACACGGTCGTGCTTTCGGCGCGCATTATTCCGGGTAACGAGCGACTGATTTCGCGCATGATCGGATTCATCTACAAACGCGGGGCCAACATCATTGAAGAGAAGCGCCGGTTGGTCCATGTCAGTGGTCATGCTTCGCAGGAAGACATACGGATCATGACTGAAGCCGTGCGTCCGAAGTTTGTGGTGCCGATACACGGTGAATACCGCATGCTGTTTCGGCACAAGGAGTTTGTCAAAAACCATCTGGGCTATAAAGAAGAGAACATCATTCTCATCGAGAATGGCGACGTGCTCGAGTTCGACGGGGAACGTGCTGCGGTGATCGATAAGCGTGAAATCGGACGCACATTTATCGATGAAAGCGGCTTCAAGGAGATCGACAGCGAGATCGTCCGTGAGCGCAAGCAGCTTGCTTACGAGGGGACAGTGACGGTTGTGGTAACAGTCGATCAGGAAACGGGCGAGCTTGATGGTGAGCCGAAAATTGCGGCGCGTGGCGTGCGCGGGTTGAGCACTGGAAATGGTTTTGGAAACTATCTGTTGGCCGATGCGAAACGCATTGTTGCGTCAGCAGTCGCGGGTGCGTCGCGCCAGACACTCTCAGACGAAACGCTTTTGAAGGAACACGTGCGCGTGGAGTTGAAACGCTTCATCCAGAAGCAAACCGGCGCCAAACCGGTGATCACGCCTGTAGTCGTGCTGATCTAACGTAGCTGTGTGCGCCTCCTTGGAGTGCGGTAACTTGTTACCGCTTTGGTATCAGGGTTGTTATCAAATACCAAAGCGGTAACAAGTTACCGCACTCCAAGGAGGCGCCCTGACTAAAGTGAGTTACTGGACCAATAAAGTCGTGATGATCACCGGCGCCTCTTCCGGTATCGGGAAGGGCATAGCGCTGGAGATCGCCTCGCGTGGGGCACACCTCGGATTGTTGGCCCGGCGCGAGGAATTGCTCCAGGAGATTGTTGACGAGGCCAAAAAGCGCAACGTTAAAGCTGTTGCAGCGTCAGCAGATGTACGTGATGTCGAAGCCGTCCGAGAAGCCGCTGATCGTTTTCGGAAAGAGCTTGGTCCAATCGATATTCTGATCGCCAATGCCGGTATCGGCACCTCCGATCACGCAACCCGTCTGACGCCTGAACACGCTGCAGACGTCATCGGCATAAACGTCCTCGGAGCAGTGAACAGTGTCGGAGCCGTTCTTCCGGAAATGGTCGAGCGTGGACAGGGACGTTTGGTGGCGATCTCTAGTCTGGCTGCGTATCGAGGCCTCGCTAAGTCCGCGGCGTATTGTGCGAGCAAGGCCGCACTGACTGCTTACTTCGAGAGTCTCCGGATCGACCTGCGCCACACTGGCGTGGGCGTCACAATCATCCATCCGGGCTTCATCAAGACTGCCCTGACCTCGGGACGTGAAGCAAAGATGCCGTACCTGATGGAGCTCGATACGGGAGTGAAAAAGATCGTTTCAGCGATTGAAAAGGAAAAAGCGATTTACTCCTTTCCATGGCAACTCGCAACGATTGTCCGGGCCAGCATGCTGATGCCGCCCGCGATGTACGATTGGATTGCGGAGCGAAATTCTTTTAGAGAATAATAATGACCATTCTTCAAGCGATCTTCCTTGGCCTGGTTCAGGGCCTGACAGAATTCATCCCAGTCAGTTCAACAGCACATCTCGTTTTCGCCGCACGTGTGATCAATCTCTACGGCGGCGCGGATAAGACGTTGCAGGCAGAACAGACGACCGCCACCATCGCTGTCATTCAACTCGGAACGCTGCTCGCAGTTTTGATCTACTTCGCGCGAGACATTGTTAACATCCTGCGGGCCTTTACAGCAGATCACCTTGCTTTGCTACGCGGGCAGAACCAACCAGGGCAGCCAAAACTCTCGAAAGACGCATGGCTGGGATGGCTGGTGATTATCGGATCACTACCGGTCGGAACTGTCGGCCTGGTGTTGAAGAAACAGATCGAAGGCCCAGCCACGAAGAATCTCTGGGTCATCGCGACGATGATGATCGTTGTGGGTGCGTTGATGATGATTGCCGAGTTAGTGGGAAAAAGAGATCACGACATGGACCGGCTACGCGTGTCCGATGCGCTCGCGGTAGGCTTCGCGCAGGTGCTGGCGTTGATGCCGGGCTCGAGCCGATCCGGTTCTACGATTATGGGCGGCTTGTTCTCGGGTTTGACCCGAGAGACGGCTGCGAGGTTTTCGTTTTTACTCTCGATTCCGGCTATCGCGGCGAGTGGGTTGTTGGAACTTAAAGAGGCGGTCGAGAAGTTGCCGGCTGGCAGCTATGGCGCGCTGGCGGTCGCGACGGTGGTTTCAGGCATCGTGGGTTACGCGTCGATCTGGTTTCTGTTGCGGTATCTGCGGACGCATTCGACAAGCGTTTTTATTGTCTATCGCGTGATCGTCGGTATTGCGATTTTGGTGGCATTGTCAGCGGGCTACATGTCTGGAAGTATTTAAGCCACAGATAAACGCGGATTTGATACACTGATCACGGCCCCTCCTCTGAAGTATCTAATCGGTTAAAAGGGCGGTGATTAGTAATGAGTGAAGGCTCTTCCCAGCGACCGCGAAGCCCGCGAGTGCCTGTCGAGTTCGCTTTGGATGTGGAGGGAACAGACGCGTCAGGGAAATCTTTTCAGGCCAAGGCAAAGGCCACCAAGATCAGTCGCGGCGGCGCAACGCTCCTCATCGACGTTGATGTACCGCTGGGTTCAACGGTGCAGCTCGTGCCACCGTTTGGTGGTAAGCTAACGGCCGAAGTGAATGGTTCCTGGATTGATGATATCGATGGCAATAGACGCATCGGTGTGAAATTGCTTGATGCTAATGGATGGTTCGCAGAATAGGGCCAAAAGGCACAAATAGCACAAAAGGCACATAGTAAATATGAGGCTTAAATCAATTAAAATTCATTTTGTGCTTTTTGTGCCTTTTGTGCTTTTTTGTGGCAATAAATGAAAGCCAAACGCTGGATCGTGCGTGAGCATGATGCCGATAGGGCCGCCTCACTGGCACGCGTTCTGGGTGTCTCACCAATCCTGGCTGCTCTACTTATAAACCGCGGGTATGCCGACGAGCGCAATGCGCGCGTCTTCCTGTCTCCAACTTACGATCAACTTCATGAGCCTTACTTAATGCTCGGCATGAAGGAGGCTGTGGCGCGTCTCAAGCGTGCGGTTGAGGCACGTGAACCCATTTTGATCTACGGTGATTATGATGTCGATGGAACGACGGGGACCGCAGTGCTTTTGCGCGCTCTTAAACTCCTCGGCGCAAATGCCGGTTTTCACATTCCGCATCGCTTCACCGAAGGTTACGGCATCCAGCAGGCGGCGCTCGAGAAAGCACTCGCTGAGGGTTACAAACTCGTCGTCAGTATCGACTGCGGCATTCGCGCACACGAACCACTTTACTGGGCCCGCGACAAAGGTCTCGACGTAATCATTACCGATCATCACCTGCCCGATAAGAAGGAAGGCGCGCCGCCCGCTTTCGCAGTGCTAAATCCGAACCAGGTTGGTTGCGAATATCCGGATAAGAATCTCGCCGGCGTCGGAGTAGCTTTCAAGCTCGTACACGCACTGTTTCGGGAATATGGTCGCGAGGCGCAAGTGCCAGCGTTCATGAAGGTTGTGGCAATCGGAACAGTCGCGGATGTCGCGAAACTCGTCGGGGAAAACCGCACGATTGTCGCAATCGGTTTGAAGGATCTAGCTCGTGTTGCTAACCCGGGTTTGCGTGCGTTGATCGATGTTGCCGGTTGCGGAGACGGCAAGGGCATGACAGCATACGACCTGGGCTTTCGTATTGGGCCACGTATAAACGCTGCCGGCCGGATGGATGCGGCCAAGGCTGTCGTTGAGCTCTTTGATACGCGCGATTCGAACCTCGCGCGCCATCTTGCGAATCATCTCGACGCTCGCAACGAAGAGCGGAAGACGGTCCAACAGCAGATCATCGATCTGGCTGTCTCCGAGTTGAAAGATCCAAAGGACTGCTACGCGGCAGTAATCGCCGGCGAAGGATGGCATCGCGGCGTGATCGGAATTGCGGCGTCGAAGATTGCAGAGCGATTGAACCGGCCTTGTGTGGTGTTGTCAGTTGACGGTGAGATGGCCCATGGGTCGGGGCGAAGTATCGAGGCTTATCATCTTCTGGATGGTTTGACTGCGTGTTCCGAGTTGTTTGAGAAGTTTGGCGGCCACTCGCATGCGGCTGGCATAACGATTCGATCGAATCGCATTGACGAGTTTCGCAAGCGATTGAACGAGCATGCTGCGTCGCGTTTGACCGCTGAGGATTTGGAGCCGTCGGTAAACGTTGACCTGGAACTAACGCCCGAAATGGTGACGTTTTCTACGGCCCGAGAATTGGACGCGCTTGAGCCTTTTGGCGCAGGAAATCCGCGTCCGGTATTTGTAACGAAGAATCTGCGCTGTTTATCGGAGCCCGCTTTGCTGAAGGATCAGCACTTAAAGTTGAGACTGGCAGGTCCGCAGAATCGCCCATTGGAAGCAATTTGGTGGAATTGTATTGAGACTCCGGAGCAAACTCCCGAGTTGAACGGCAGCATCGAACTCGCCTACACACTCGAGACGAGTCCATGGAACGGCGACTTTCGAATGCAGTTGAACGTGCTTGATTTGAGATGCAGGAAGTAACACGCAAACGCGCCATCGCACTTGGTCTGCGTGCCAAGGTGCCCGTGATCACGCGGATTGTCGCGTTTACGCTCCTCGTGTCGGGACTCACTGTCGTCGGTATCTCTTACTACAAGCTGCGCAACACCGAGAAGTTCAGGGCCAAGTCAGAGAAGCCGGAACTCTCGAAGGAAGTCACTGGCGTCATCGAAGGTTACGAACAGCGCGTTACGAAAAACGATCGTTTGTGGCTGCTCGTGAAAGCTTCGCGTGATGTCACCTTCTCAGACGACCATCACGAGCTCGAAAATGTAAGCGTCGCCATCTATCCCACTGAAGGTGAAACTCCCGATCAGATATCTGCTTCTCGCGCCATCGTACAACCTGGAGCAGACGTTCTTTCGTTCGTCGGGAACGTCAAGATCGAAACTAAAGAAAAACTGAAAGTCGGCACTGAAGCACTTTCATTCGATCAAAACACCGGCATCGCACAAACCGACTCGCCGGTTGCTTTTGAACGTGAGAACGTTTCCGGAACGTCGACCGGTGCCGTCGTTGAACAGAAGACCAAACGACTTGTACTGAAAAACGATGTCCAGCTCACGATCGCTCCTGGCGCATCCGCTAAAGCGTCATCGCGCACGCGCCCAGTCGTAATCAAGGCGGCGCATGGCTCGTTTGAACAACAGGTGATGCAACTCTGGTTTTCAGGCGGCATAACCATCGAACAGGAAGCGGACATTCTGAGCGGCGATAACCTTACGGCATTTATTAATGAGCAGAAGCATCTGCAAAGAGCGGAAATCCGTGGTAATTCCTATATGCGCATCATGGATCCCGGTCGTGCCGCTGAAGTCCACGCGGTCAACATGGACTTCTTCATGGACAAGGACCAGCGACTGGAGCGAGCCCTCGCCAACGGGGATGTCAAAGCGCGAACACTCGCAGGCGATTCGGATGTGGAGGTCACCGGGAGCAATTCGATCGAGGTTAACTTCCAGGCCACAAAGGATAGCAGTCTACTGAAACAGATGGTTGCGGGCGGTCGATCAGTGATCACCATGAGTGCCCCGAAGTCGAAGGCAAATGATCCGCAGGCAGCGAACAAACGTTTGACTGCCAACGCTGTGAAACTTATCTGGCGGAGCACTGGCCGCGATCTGGAAAAGGCAGAAGCCACTGGCGATGCTGAGTTGTCGATCGAGCCCGTTGTGAGCAGCCCTCGAGCTGAACGCAAGAAACTGAATGCGCCTCAGTTTGACTGCGACTTTTTTGAAGCCGGCAATCTCGCGCGCACGTGCAAGGCAAGCGGCGGTGCTAAAGCGGTTCTCGATCCGATGCAGCCGTCTCAAGGTCGTGGCACGCGCACACTCACTTCAAAAGACATGACCACGGTCTTCCTGAAAGAAACGCAGGATGTTGAGCGTTTCGATGCGCAGGGCGACGGCAAGTTCAACGAGAACGATCGCAACGGTGTCGCCGCGAACGTTTCATATATAACGGCTGACGAGACGGTTCGGCTGCGCGGAGGCGATCCGACCGTTTGGGACTCGCGCGGGCGTACCAAAGCGACTGAACTCGACAGCGATCTCCGAAACGACGTCTCATATGCGCGTGGCAGGACCACGACAACTTACTACAGCCAGGAACAGACCAACGGCGCCACCCCTTTCTCAAAGGCCAAGAGCCCGGTTTACATCGCGAGCGAGCGCGGAGAGTTTCGCCACGAAAGCGGCCAGGCAATTTATTACGGCAATGCTCGAGCGTGGCAGGACGACAACTATGTGCGCGGCGACAAACTCGTGATCTACGTCAACGACAAACGAATGGAAGCCACGGGGCACGTGCAGACGGCAATCTACAATGCGAAGAAGCGAGTGGAAAGCAACAACTCGATGGTCCCGGTATTTGCCGCCGCGGATTCCATGTTCTACTCAGATCCTGATCGCACGATTCATTACGAAGGAAATGTCGACATCAAGCAGGGCACCGATCGATTGACGAGTGGTGTCGCCGACGTCTATCTCACAAAAGAAACAAATGAGATGGAGAAAACGGTTGCACAGCGAAACGTCGTGCTTACACAGCCAAACAGAAAGGGCACCGGCGACTGGGTGGAATACACTTCTGCAAGTGAGATCGCAGTTCTGAAAGGTAATCCCGCGCGTATTGAAGACGTGGAACAGGGAAATACGGAAGGCAATCGTTTGACGCTCTCGATGAAGGAAGGTAAAGTCACCGCCGACGATGCTCGTGGTCCACAATCGCCGGGCCGCGTGCGCTCAACCCACAAGATTCGTAAACCTTCAAATAATTGAGACAAAATTTCACGCAAAGACGCAAAGATGCAAAGGTAGATCCTAACTTTGCATCTTTGCGTCTTTGCGTGAAAACAATGCTCCCCACATGAACGCTGAGGCCGACAGCGCACTTCGCGCCACACACCTGGTAAAAAGTTATGGACGTCGTCGCGTAGTTGACGAGGTCAGCCTCGTGGTTGAGAAAGGCGAAGTTGTTGGACTACTGGGTGCGAACGGCGCCGGAAAGACCACGACGTTCTACATGATTGTTGGTCTCGAGCGTCCCGACGCCGGCAATGTTCTTTTAGGTGACCAGGATCTCACAAAATTACCAATGTACCTGCGCGCGCGCCTTGGCATCGGCTACCTGCCGCAGGAACCCTCAGTCTTCCGCAAGATGACGACGGCGCAAAATATTCTCGCCGTTTTAGAGACGACGGGTCTCCGGCGTCGTGAACAATTGAAACGACTTGAAGAACTGCTGGAAGAGTTTGGCATTGGTCACGTCCGAAACACACGTGGCGATGCGCTTTCCGGTGGTGAGCGCCGGCGCACGGAAATCGCGCGAGCGTTGGCAACGGAGCCGCAGTATATATTGCTCGACGAACCGTTCGCCGGCATCGATCCAAAAGCCGTAGATGACATTCAAAATGTAATACTATATCTCCGAAATCGTGGTATCGGAATTCTCATCACCGATCACAACGTACGCGAAACTCTTGGCGTAACGGACCGCGCGTATATAATGGCCGAGGGCAAGATTTTTCGTTCGGGCCAGCCACGCGACTTGACGGAAGATGCCGAAGTTCGCAGATTGTACCTGGGCGAAAAATTTCGTATGTGAATGTTTACACTTTTGTGTCTTCTTACGCTTCTTCGTGGCAGAGAATCTGCCACAGCGAACGCTGATCGGTTATAATCCTCCCGTGCGGCCACAAGCCGCAATAATCCGAAAAGATGAAGTTGAAGTAAGCACTCGATCTGAGGAATGTCTCTTAAATTAACTACCAGCCTCTCCCAACGACTCGTACTGACGCCGCAGCTGCGCCAGCGCATAGAAATGTTGCAAATGACGTCGCTCGAACTGACCGACCTCATTCAGCAACAGTTGTTGGAGAATCCTGTGCTCGAAGAAGTGCCGAGCCAGGAAGAGGTACAGGAGATCGCGGAGAAGGTCCTCGATCATCTTGCCAACTCGGATTCAAGTTCCTTTGAGGAGGGCAGTCCAGAACCCGGCAGCCCATCGACAAATGGCTCAGGCGATGCGGAAGTTTTGTCCAGCCTGCCAGCTACCGAAGCAGGTGAGGGGGGCGAGGCTTTAGCCGGCGCCGATCACGAAGAAGGCACTGCCGACGAGGGTGGCACCGACGAAGCACAACGCGACGCCTTCGAAGAGATCGATTTCGGACGAGAATTCCAGGACTATCTCGATCCCGGTTACAAAACGCAGGAGATCGAGTACAAAGAAGACGCTCCTACTTTCGAACAATTTCTTACACGACCTCCATCACTCGCGGAACATCTCGAGTGGCAACTCAACATGAGTTCCATGGACAGTGATGTTCGTGATGCCGCCATCTGCGTCATAGGCAATCTCAATGCTGACGGTCGTCTGGGTGCGAGTAACGAAGAGATTGCCGCGATGGAGAAGGTTTCGGAAGAGCTGGTTGAGCGTGCGCGGCAGGAAGTCATGCGTCTCGATCCTGTCGGTTGCGGTGCGCGTGACGTAAGAGAGTCTCTGCTGGTCCAGCTCGAAGTGCTTGGCGAAAGCGACCGGTTGGCTGCGAAGTTAATCAGCGAACACTTTGCAGATTTGCAACAGCATAAGTTGCCGCACCTGTCGAAGCAGATCGGTATCGACGTCGAAACACTGCTTGAAGAGTTGCAGTTTATCCGCACACTCGATCCGTATCCGGGCCGGCGTTACTCGTCAGAAGAACCGATTCTGATCAGTCCTGAAATTTATATCGAGAAGCTCGATGAGAACGACGAGGATTACATAATCTATTTTGCTGATGATGGTAGCCCGCGTTTGCGCGTGAGCCAGCAGTATCAACAGATGCTGAGCCAGGGAGTCAGCAACGAGACGAAGAGTTTTATTCGCGAGAAGATGCGCTCGGCAGTCGACCTGTTGCGAAACATCGAACACCGCAGACAAACGATTTATAAAGTCGTCGAGTCGATCGTGACGCGTCAGAAAGAATTTTTGAACCACGGCGTGCAATACATCAAGCCGATGATGTTGAAAGACATTGCTGAAGACATCGGCATGCACCTGTCGACAGTTTCGCGAGTGGTCAATCGCAAGTATGCGCACACGCCCCAGGGAGTCATCGAACTGCGCCGGTTCTTCACGGAAGGCATGATGAACGAAGATGGCGAGGAGATCTCGACGCGCATTATTAAATTGAAGATTAAGAAATTAATAGAAGAAGAAGATTCGCATAACCCCATTACTGATGATCAGGTTGTTAAAATACTGGCGAAGGATGGAATCAAGTTATCGCGTAGAACAGTTGCGAAGTATCGCGACCAAATGCAAATCCCCGGTTCACGCGAGCGTCGCGCCGTCGTTTAACGCCCCTCTGAGCACGACGCGAATCAAGCTTAGTAATAATTTGTTGCCTTAAGCCTGACTCGCGATCGGTCAGGTTGGGGATTGCTATCTTTTTAACCCTTTCGAGGAGGGAGAGGCTGATGAAATTTGAATACACAGGCAGACACGTTGAGGTTTCACCACCAATCCGCCGTCATGTCGAGGATCATTTTAAGAAGCTCGATCATATTTTTAATGGCGACTCAACACTGAATACGCATGTAATTATCGATGTCGAAAAAAATCGGCAGATCGGAGAAATCATCGTCACCTGGCGCGATCATACCTTGACTGCCAAAGACACAAACGCCGACATGTACATGGCGCTCACGCGCGCGATGGCGAAGATTGAGAAGCAGGCAGTCAAACTAAAGAAAAAGATTATCGATCGGAAACAAAGTGGAAAATCTGTTGGGCGAATTGCACCACAGCCCGATGGAGATCTTATCGAGGCGACACCTCGACCGCCGAGAATTATTCCGGCGCGACGCTATGCAGTTAAACCGATGACGGCGGAAGAAGCCGCGATGCGACTGTCAGGCGAGACAGATCAGTTTTTAGTTTTTCGCGACGCCGATACGTCCCGTCTCGGAGTGATCTACAAACGAAACGACGGCAACTACGGCTTAATCGAACCTTAGCCACAGATAAACTTATCTGTCCTTTTCCGTGTTAATCTGTGGCCCAAGATGACCCCTGATATCGTGATCATTACCGGATTGAGCGGTTCCGGAATGTCTTCAGCCACGAATGCGTTTCAGGATCTGGGTTATTTCTGCATCGACAATCTGCCCGTCACGATGTTGCCGACTTTCGGCCGTCTCGTTTCAGAAGACGAAGAGAAGGGAATCAGGCGCGCCGCGCTCGTAATCGATATTCGCGAAGGTGGCTTTCTCGCCGACTTCGAAAAACAACTCGACGCGTTGCGAAGCCTGGGTTTGAAGGTGAGTGTTCTCTTCTTTGAAGCTTCTGACGACGTCTTGCAGTATCGCTTCAGCGAAACACGCCGGCCGCATCCGGCGGAAAAGGGCCAGGGACTTCTCGCCGCAATCCGAGATGAGCGACACGCGATGTCGCGTATTCGCGCACACGCCGACCAGATCATCGATACTTCGGATCACACCGTTCACACGCTCCGCCGTTTTCTGCTCGAGAGATTCAGCCTCGACCGCCAGGGCGCGCCGATGCGTGTTCAGGTAATGAGCTTTGGTCATAAGTATGGCAACCCGGGCGACTTGGAGTTATTGTTTGACGTCAGGCATTTGCCAAACCCGCACTTCGTACCTGAATTGAAGCGTTTGTCGGGCCACGACAGTCGCGTGGTCAAGTATCTACGTTCGCAGGATGATGTGAAGGAGACATTGAGGCGCTTTACGGATTTGCTTTCTTACCTGTTGCCGCTCTACAAACGTGAGGGCAAATCGTATGTGACGGTCGGAATAGGTTGCACCGGCGGCCGTCATCGGTCCGTCATGATTGCCAACGAGCTTGCGCGTGCGTTGCGTCGCACCGGTTTTGACGCGCATGCATCACATCGTGACGTGCGTAAACAAAACCGCGTTCGAAAATCCGCGTAATTCCGCAGGATTAAAACTATGACCGAATCAAGGAAAGTAGCGGGCGTCATCGTGACTCATGGTCACCTCGCAGGTGAACTGCTGGCTGCGGCTGAGATGATCGTTGGCCCAATCTCACACATCGCTGCTGTCTCGATCGGTTGGCACGACGACGTCGATGCCGCACGAGATGAAGTGCAGCGAGCAATCACTCGAGTGTCGCAGGGTGGCGGCGTTTTATTGTTGACTGATATGTTCGGCGGCACACCCACCAACATTGCGTCAATGTTTTTGGAAGAAGGGTCTGTGGAAGTGATTACCGGGGTGAACCTGCCGATGGTGATCAAGCTTGCTACTGCCACCACAGAAGAGTCGCTCGAGGATATTGCTCCCAAGATTCGCGATCAGGGACGCCAGGGCATTTACCTCGCCGGCGCTCTCCTTGCCGAGCCGCCCCCCAAATCCGGAGCTGATTGAACGTGGCTGAACGCAGACTTCAGGTCACCGGTCGCCTCGGTCTTCACGCACGCGCGGCAGCCCATCTTGTACGTGTGGCGAGCCGGTTTCAAAGCAGTCTCACGATTCAACGTCTCGACGGCAACGCCCAAGCTGACGCGAAGTCGATTCTCAGTATTCTTACTCTTGCCGCGAGTCGTGGCACTGATCTAAAGCTCATCGCTAACGGAGTTGACGAGCAGGAAGCACTCGATGCAGTTGTGGCATTCTTTGCGCGTGACTTCGACGAAGCCGAGAAAACTGATGGCGAACCGTCTTCTCGATCCATCAAGGAACTGCGTTGCACGGGCCTCGGCGTTTCTGATGGGATTGTGATTGGTCGCGTGCTGCGCCTGCAGGAAGGCACGCCCAATGTCTATCGAGCCGAGATTGCAGAGGCTGACCTCGAACGTGAGCGACGACGTTTCCGCGCTGCCGTCAGACTTTCGCGTAGACAACTCGAAGCCATCAAAGATCGCGCGGAGAAAGAGCTCGGGCGCGGGCACGCATACATCTTCGATGCACACCTTCTATTTCTTCAGGACGCAAAGCTGACGCGCGACGTCGAAGACTACATCGTCAAGGAACACTCCAACGCCGAATGGGCGGCGAAAGTTGTCGGCGATCGTCTGCTTTCGATTTACACGCAGATTAACGACGAGTATTTGCGTGAGCGAGGTTCCGATATTGAAGACGTGATTCAGCGTCTGCTGGCGAACCTGACGGGCGAGGGTCCAAAGTCTCCAAACCTCTCGGAAGATGCTGTCATTGTTTCGATTGAACTGTTGCCCTCGAAGATCGCTGAACTCAATCTCGATCATGTAAAAGCAATCGCAACTGATGCGGGTGGTTGGACGTCGCACATGGCCATCATCGCGCGAGGACTGGGTCTGACTTCCGTGGTTGGTTTGCGCAATTTCTATCACCGCACACGTACCGGCGATCAGATCATCGTCGATGCTCGTGCCGGAGAAGTGATATTGCATCCGGCGACAGAGACTCTCGAACACTACCGGTTTACAGTTCATCAGCCTGGACCGGCTGTGCGTGAAGTGAGTGTTGACGAGTTTGGACCAGTAACGACTCGCGATGGTGTTCAGATTCTGTTACGCGCGAATGTCGAGCTACCGACGGAGTTTCAGGCAGTGCGTGATTTTGGCGCGTGTGGAGTGGGATTGTTCCGTTCCGAGTTTCTGTTGTCGCGGCCGGGACTGATGGACTCGGAGACTCAACAGTACGAGGCGTACAAGTTGCTGGCTGAAGCTGCGGGCGAGTATGGCGCGATCGTGCGGCTCTTCGATGTCGGAGGAGAGTTTGGACCGGATCTGAAGGAGCGGGAGCGCAATCCTGCACTCGGTTTGCGGGCCGTTCGTTTTAACCTTCACCACAAGCCGATCATGCGCACTCAGGTTCGTGCGATCTTGCGGGCGGCAGCGGCGGGACGGCTGAGTCTCGTGGTTCCGATGGTTGCGGACGTGGCTGATGTCCGATCGGCGCGGCAGGTGATAGACGAGGAAATCGCGCGGTTAGCGGCAGAGAATGCGACATTTGCCGAGGTTCAGGTTGGCGCAATGATCGAAATTCCTTCGGCAGTTTTGACGGCAGAGAAGATCGCCCGCGAGGTAGACTTTTTCGAGTTAGGCACTAACGATCTTGTTCAATACACGCTCGCGGTGGATCGTGGTAACGATAAAGTGGCCGAGTGGTTCCGGACACTGCATCCCGCTGTGCTTTACGGAATCAGTCGCACCTTGCAGGCAGCAAAGGACGCGGATATTCCAGTGATCGTGTGCGGCGAGATGGCGTCAACGCCTGCGTATGCCGTGTTGCTGGCGGGACTGGGAACGACCGACCTCAGTATGATTCCAGCGATGATTCCGCGCGTCAGATCAGTTTTATCGCAGATAAGTATGGATGAATCGCGCGAAGTTGCGTTGAAATGTCTGGCCGCAGCGACAGCGGATGAGGTGGAAGAGATCGTGAGGACCGAATTTAAAGCTCGGTGGCCGGAGTTGTTTCCGCCGAACGCGCTCCCCAAATAATTCTATGACCCGTCTCGTCAATCTTCTGATTGCGAAGTCCATACTTGAAACAATCCTGGTTGGGACGATTGGCGTCGTGGTCTACCTGAACGCGTTTCCGCCGACGTTTCATGGTTGGGGTGAGGCTGTCCCGGGAGAAAAAAGTATTTCCGGGTGGGTAGTGAGTAATGCGGATCCGTGGCGACGTGTTGAGGTCCAACTATTCATCGATGGAAAGCCAATCGGAACGCAGGTGGCCCATCTCTCGCGACCGGATGTGGTTAAGGCAGGATGGTCTAAAGACGAGTGGCATGGGTACAGCTTCGCGGTCGAGGGACTTGCTCCCGGAACGCACGAAGCTAGAGTCTATGCGCTTCATTCGAGTGGTAACGGCTCGAGATATACGTTGCAGTTGTTGGGGGATCCGATTCGATTTGAAGTGAATCCGGATGGCAGTTGGCGGTAGGTTAGCTTTTATAAAGATTTACAAGATTTTGCAGGATTTACATGATTTCATCTTGTTCATCCTGTAAATCTTGTGAATCTTTATGAAGCCAATCTCATCGCCCAAATATCCACATGCAAACGGACCACGCTCTCAAACCATCAACCATCGCACTCTGGGAGATCGTGTCTGTCCTCATCTCCTGTTTCATCGCTGAGTGGGTTGTCCTTGCTTTCATCGGCACAAACAAGATCGCCCTCGCTATTCCGATCATCCTCGCCCTCGCGTTGATGATCTCATCTCATCGCATTTACGGTGAGACTCTGCACGACCTCGGCTTTCGCTCCGACAACTTCCTTGCTGCCGCGAAGTTGCTAATCATTCCGACGATCGCTGTGGTGGCGTTGATCATCTTTGTGTCTGGCTTCCATCTCGCCGATCGCCCCTTCCGATGGCGCTTTCTCCTGGTCCCCTTATGGGCACTATTTCAGCAGTATGTTCTGCAAGGCTATCTGAACCGTCGGGCTCAGATTGTCGCCGGCAAAGGCTGGGGGAGCGTGTTGCTTGTCGCCCTGTTGTTCGCCGTAGTTCACCTCCCAAACCCTCTCCTCTTCGCACTTACATTTCTCGGTGGGGTGATTTGGGCGGCCATCTATCAAAAACAGCCAAACCTCTTTGCCCTTGCACTTTCCCACGCAGTCGCCTCGATTACCGTCTCTCTCTCAATTCCGCCGCAGTGGACAAACAGTCTTCGCGTCGGCTTCAAATACTTCGGCTAGACGCGATCTCACGTCACATAATTCTTGAAAAATCAGTGTGCGCGGCGGACAATGCCGGTCGTTAACCTCTGGTTCTCGGCTTCCTGCAAGGAAAAGGAGAATCTTGTGAATGAGACTTTTCGGTGCCTGATAGTTTTGTCGCTTATTGCAGCACCGGCATTTGCTAAAGAACGCGCCTTTCGCGTCCTCAACCAAAGCAACGGCCTTCCCGTTTCCTCTCTTTCAGGATTCACTCAGGACACGGACGGTTTCTTTTGGTTTGGCACGTCGGCAGGACTGTATCGCTACGACGGTGTCGAGTTTCGCCGTTGGGCCAGCGACAAAATTACCGGTGGCTTTTCGAAATTCGTGCGGGACCAAACGGCGAAGTCCTGGTGATTTCTTCTCCCAATCACAACCTGAATCGTGTGCTCGCCAATCAAGATGCGGAAATCGTTATAGGTCCTGACGGAAAACCCTTCGCCCACATTCACGATGCCGAGTTCACGCAAAACGGCAGACTATGGGTCTCCCAACAGGACTCACTCTTTTATCGCAACGAGCAGCAACAATGGATAGAAATGCTGCAGGAGATCAGTGGCAACGAGAGGATCTGGAATCTCAGCGCGAGTTTTGACGGCGCGCTTTGGGTGGCCGCGGCGCATAGCATCTGGAAGATTGATCCTGACCTAAACTACAAAAAAATTCTTACGCGAAACTTCGACGGTCATATCGGCAATGTCATCGCTCACCCGGACGGTTCGTTCTTCTACATGGAAAAGTATGCAGACGGCGGCAAGATATTTCAGGTTCATGAAGGTCACGTCACTGAGCGCGTCGCGCTACAGACCAACTTACATTATTTCGCTTTGCGCGGAAATACTGTCTGGGCCAGTGGCGATAGTTATCTCGTTGCTTTGAGACCAAATCGTAAGCCGGAGATTCTACGAGCAGGTGAAGGCACTCCCGTCGGCGGTCTCATGGTGGTTGATCACGAAGGTAGTTTCTGGACCAGTGACGGCAGGGACATGTTCCAGATGCCTGAGCCGGAGACGGAGATTTGGACCGAACGCGAGGGGCTTCCCCCTTTGGCACCAATTGATCTGCACAAGACCGACGAAGGAATTTGGGTTTCTACTTGGAAGGGATTGGGCCACCTCGGACGGGCGAACGGTGATGACTGGAGTGGTTTCAACCATCACCTGACGCATAAGGGCGAAATGTGCAGCGATGGAGAGGGCGCTCTCTGGCTGTATGACTTCCATGATTTCTGGAAGCGGACTCAGGGCAGATTTATTAAATATCCCCAACCAACTGGCGGTTGGGCCAACGGATGTGATCGTGGGCGTGACGGCACAGTTTGGATTGCTTCCACGCGTGGCCTGTGGCGGACTCAGCCGCGATCATCACCCGCGTTAATTACCCATCCTTTTGACGACAAAGACCTGGGAGCAGTGTTTGAAGACAGTAAAGGCAGGCTTTGGCTCACCCGAAACGGCGACATTTGTCGTGTACCCGTGGAAAGTGTTGGTCCCGGCCTCAAGCTTGATTGGACCTGCGATGTTATTGACGGCGTAACGTCAATAGCTAAGCCGGTAGAGTTGCCGGATGGTAGCTTATGGGCCGGCACGAATTTGCGCGGTATCTGGCGTTACGCTGATGACATCGGCTGGAAGCGTATTCCGGCTTCTGACGATTTGGTTTCTCAGTCGACTGGCAGACTGGTTGTGTCGCCCTCAGGCGGCGTATGGATACTTGGAGACACGCGCATCAGAGTGATCCCACGGCCGGACTTGCCCAAAGGTTGGCAGGTGGTCGAACAGTTGTCCAATTTGCAAGGCATACCACCGGGAGGTGTCTCTGATCTAATTGAAGAGACAGATGGAAGTTTGTGGATCACCGCCGGTAATGGAATAGGGCGTCTACCGGCGAGCGCACGCTATCCCAAACTCTCGCCACCGCGCGTCAAAGTCGTCGACCTGCTGATTAATGGAGAGCGCGTAATCGACTCCATCGCGCAGGCACAAGTGCCACCAGGCCACAATCAGATTGAGGTGCGATTTGCCGCGCTTACTTATCGCGACCGTAGCCTGCTGAAGTTCCAGTACCGCCTGCGGTCGAAAGGCGAATGGACGGATTCAGCGAGCAATCTCCCGGTCTTTCGTTTTTTCGATTTGCGGCCCGGTGAGTATTCGGTGGAAGTACGTGCTTCGCTTGACGGAGTTAATTGGACCAACGAACCGATGCGGCTGGCTTTTACCGTGTTGCCGCCGTGGTACCTTCGCTGGTGGTTCATTGCCCTCGTCGTGCTGTTAATTACAACATCCTTCTACGCAGCACACCGCACGCGAGTGGCGTTCTTGCTCCGCCTGGAGCGCCAGCGTTCTCGAATTGCGATGGATCTGCACGATGAAATTGGTTCGGGCCTGGGCAGCATCGGCATTCTCTCGAGTGTCGCCACCTCGCAAACAGTCAGTCACACTCAACGAGCAGAGATGACGAAGAGAATTGCTGAAACGGCTGACGAGTTAGGCTCTTCGCTAACGGACATTGTGTGGTCTTTGCGTTCGGACGCGATCACGATTGAAACGCTTGCCTCTCATTTAACGCGACGCGCTGAAAGTTTGTTCGCTGATGACCTGACCCAATTCATCACAGAATTTCCCTACGATTGGCCATCAATCAACCTTTCTCTTGCGGTGAAGCGAAATGTTCTTTTGATTGCGATGGAGTCGTTGCACAACGCCGCGAAATATGCGCGTGCCGAAAATGTCAGGCTTCATTTTGCGCCGGCGGACGGGCGCAACTGGCTGATGCGTATTGCGGACGATGGTTGTGGTTTGAGCAACGATGCGGGCGACAGCAGCTCAGGCATGGGTATGCTTACCATGCAGCGCCGGGCCAAAGAAATTGGCGCGAAGCTGAGCATTACGTCGCCGGACGGACGCGGCACAATCGTTTCACTCATTTTCGATCCGCACGCAAAAGAGCAAGGCTGAAGACCTCGCATGATCATGTGATACAAACAAGGCTTGGTCGTGGATAAACTGTACTTGAAGCGGCCCTACCCTGTTTGCCCAACAAAATGGATCTAAGCGTTATCATCGTCGAAGATGATCCACGTTACCGGCATAGCCTGGAAACGCTGTTCTCCAACACGCACGGCTTTCGCGTCGATGCCAGTTTCGGCTCCGCCCACTCGATGTTGCAGGAGTTGGAGAGGTGTCAGGGCACGGGTCCGGAATTATCGTGGCAGCTGGCTTTAGTCGATATTGAGTTGCCGGGAATGAACGGCATCGAAGCGACGCGACGTTTGAAACAACATCTACCCGCTTTGACTGTAGTGATGCTCACGGTTTTCGAAGAGCCTTCCGTTATTCTCGAAGCTATAACTGCTGGAGCCGATGGTTATCTGCTCAAAAAGACACCGGCGCCTGAGTTGTTGGCCCATTTAAAAGCGATAGCCTCGGGCGGCTCGCCGCTTACGCCCGATGTGGCACGTACTGTTCTATCGTTATTGCGTGAACGCACACCGAAACGCATCTCGGGACAATTCTTCCGCACCGCCTCGCCTACCCGACTCGATTTGACGGAACGCGAACACGCCGTGTTGCAAAGCCTGGTTAAGGGTCTTTCCTACAAACAAGTCGCAGCAAATCTCAACATCAGCATCGACACCGTGCGCACACACATTCGCGCTGTCTATCGCAAGCTGCAAGTTCACTCAGTCGCCGAAGCTGTAGCGCGTGCGATTCGAGAGAAACTCGTTTGAGTCGCACTTCACATCATCATGCGATAGTCGGTGTTCGATTTCTCAAATACATTCTTTTCGTGATCGCCTCAAACCTCAACGATTCGAAGTAGCCGCGAGAGGCGACTGTCAAAAACCATTGTTAAGGAGAATTTGTTATGTCAGAACAAATCCAACAAACCGACATTGTCGCCGAGTTTGTTAAGAATCTCGTGCCGAAAGAGTTGCTCGAGACTGCACAATTGCTCGTATCTCTGACCTATCCCATTTCTGATAGAAAGAGTTTGATTCGTCAGTTGGAGACACGAAAAGCTCAGGATCCACAAGGGCAGGGTCTCGCTACGTTTTCGCGTCCGCTCCCGGAATTGATTGAAAGTGTAGTGGAGCCATTCAGGCCCGAAGACTTCGGGATCGCGAGTCCCGACAACGCGTTAGAGAAGTTTTTTGCTCGAACCCGCCAGGATTTTCGGAATCCACTTGATCCAATCCCTAAATTACCGGAACTACCGGGTGGTATCCCAGAGCCACCAGACTTTGCCGATCCGTTTTTTGGTCCCGGCCCATGTGGAGAAGCAGCAGCACAGTTGTGGCGCGAGCATCTGAATTCCCGCAGAGTTAGGTGGTTTGGTCCAGACCCGTTCTATTACGATGCCCTCCAGGACCAAGCAGATAACTGCCGGCGGGGTTGGCGCTTGCCGTTTCGCACCGACATGCTGGGTGACTTACTATGCTCAGATATCGGGAATGCTGCTTATGCTCGGTGTGTCATGGCAGGCGGTAGTGATTCCGACTGCCGCAAGCAAGGGCACCAGGCACGAGATTCTTGTCGCGAACGCGTTCGTCGTCCGCCCGTGAGCATTTGGCCGTCCTCCGGCCGCGGGAGCGATTTTTTCTAAGCGACAAAAGTCGAAACTACGCACTTGGACACAGTCAGTACCGTCCGCGGTAGCGGATGGGTACGAAGTCGAAAGCGCTCGTATCCAAAGGCTGCGCACCCATCCGCTATCGCGGACGGTACTGACGGTGTCCAAGGATCACGTCCTGATTTTTGCCGGCACGACCGGCAATGCCGCAAATTGCCTCATCCGAGCGGTGGCTATACCGGTTGAACCCCGTTTGCTATAATCGGCCCGCCTTGCAAGAGAACAGGTCGGGCGGTCGCTGCCGGCGTCAGCCGGGAGAGGAAAGTCCGAACACTATAGGGCAGCGAGCCCGCTAACGGCGGGGCGTCAGGCGGTTTTGGCTGCCGGGCGACGACAAGTGCAACAGAAAGCAAACCAGCCCCTTATCGGGTGATGGGTGAAATGGTGCGGTAAGAGCGCACCGGCGCGTGTGGTGACATGCGCGGCCAGGCAAACTCCTCGCGGTGCAAGACCAAATAGGGAGGCGTCACAAGGGCTGCCCGCCCGAAGCGGATTTCGATCCGCTACGACCTCCGGGTAGGTCGCTGGAGCCAGCCGGTAACGGCTGGACTAGATGAATGATCGCCACTTCGATTTCGGTCGAAGTACAGAATTCGGCTTACAGACCTGTTCCGTATTTGCAGGGTAGATATCTCACCCGACGATAGAGAGAGGCGGATAGATGGCTAATCGCAAAGGGGTTTTTATTGGCGCATATGTTCCTAATCACCTGAAGGAATCTCTTCGACGCCGCGCGGCTGCCGAGCACCGAACGCTCTCACAGGAGATCACTCGGATTTTGGAAGAGGCTGTGCATGGCAAAGGCCTTCCTCCCGGAACTTTGGATCGCCGCGTGAAAGACTCGCAACCTCGACGCCGCGCAAGTGATCCAATGCCACGACGTCGCGCTCAAGACGAGCCTTACGGTTCCAATTCCGGCGACCGGACATAAACGGGCGGAATGAAATACCTGATAATTGTCGCGCTGGTTAGTATTATCTTTGTACTCGTCTACTCGCGCGTCCGTCCTTACCTCAAGCTCATTCAGAAGATCGTAAGCTCGCTGAATGCGGCTGTGGATATCACCACCACCACTACTACGGCGCAGCAACCCAAGACACCTTCGAAGAACAAACTGGTTCGCTGCGAGAGTTGCGGGACATGGATCCCTGCCGAACGCGCGCTGAACCTCAACTCCGGTTTAGCAACCTTCTGTTCCCCCGACTGTATGGCCAAGCAGGGATCGAAGGAACGGAAGATTGCAGGTTAAGGCTCTCGGTGTCCAAGTCCCGCTCAATTTCCTTCCAGTGCGACGACTTCAATAAACGAAACTTTGTCGCCCACACTCCCGGGTCCCCAACCAAGTTTGTAATTTCCTGCTCCCAACGTTTCACACGCTCCACTGCCTTTACCACCCCCTTCGTTCTCGCATAAACGAACGCGGAAGCCTCTGGCAACGCTTACGGATGAAGCTGAATCGTTGGGCAAGCTACCTAATCGTAACTGGTCGGAACGATATATTCCCGGTCCATAGGCTTGTGACCTCCCGGCGAAGTTTTCGTGCTCGTAGATAGTAACGGGGATCAACTGATATTTTTTTGCCAATTCAAGAGCTTCATTGCGAAGCGTATCATCCGGATCGTTAATCGAGTTTTGGATGGCCGTTATGGTTTCTGGGAATAGCGATTGAACGGACAGATTGGGCATGTTATTCAATGCGACAAGAACGCCGAGTCGCAGGCGATAGCTGCTCGCTTTGTCTTTCAGAACACTATTTATCCAGGGGAGTGCACGCTCCGGATCTTGAATAGAGAGTTCGTATCTGGTCTGGCGCCGCACGATTGCATCTGGCGATTCCAAGCCGACCGTTAAATCATACGACGACAAGGTTTGCTGCGTGGCTTTAGATTGAGCATACGCAGTGGGTATGAGGCTCCATGTTGGCTTTATCGTTGGCTCCACCCGAGCAACGAACGGCACTTTATCAATCGACAGACGTTCTCCCTCAAGTTCTGTCTTTTGCCCGGCGTAATCAAGAATTAGCTTATCGTCACGCCGTGTTAAGACCAGTCCAGTCCGATAGAAGTCTGACCGAATTAAGAGTGAATACTCATAAAGGTCGTCCTCCTTTGAGTTGGCTTTGGGCGGCGTTTGTATTATGAACTTTACTTTGGCGCCTTCAGGCCACTGCTTATGCTCTTTGTTAATCAGCAGTAAGTCGTAGTCTGAGTAGGATCCGCCTTTGGGAATCTTATGGAGATATAGATCAGCACAAGTAGTGCTGACTATTTCTGAATTCGAAAGGTTCTCAATCCTTCCGGTAATCTGCGGGCGGCGGCTAAGATTGATCTGCCACCAGGCATATACGCAACAAATGGTGGCGCCGAAAATCACGACCCAAGTTAGCCCGTAAAGCCTGCGAAAGAATGTTTGCTCTCTCGGGTTGCTTTTGTCTGACTGTTTCCACGCCAAACGCACTTTTCTTTCAATAACGATGACCAAAAACACCAGAATGGCGAATGGACCGTAAGTGTAGAATATTCGACCAGGTTTCGGGGCTCATGTGAGTAATCCTTCCATTATGAGGTCATTGACGTAAGCTGGAGCGCGAGAGGACGCGGCGCGTCGGTCGCGGGGCTCTGGGACCAGCCCGTTAAAAGTTCAAATTCCAAACCGGGGAATTTGATTTAGAGTCTTTCTGACCAGACTTCAATTAATATGTCGCGAGATGGACAAACGTTTCTGTTTGCACGAAGGGGAAGGACGATATGTGGGAATTGCTGAGTAAAAGAGTGAAGGGAACTGGTTATATCAGAGCGACTTAAGCCTCCCGAGGGACTAAATTTCCCGCCTCTTGAACACCTTTGTCAGTGTTTGTTGTCCAAAGCACGATCAATCCCACCACGAAGAAGAAGATCAATGATAACAACGCCAGCCGGTATGAACCGGTGCGCGCGATTACGATGCTGAAGAGGAGTGGACCCATCCATGAGGTGCCGCGCTCCGAAACTTCGTAAAGACCAAAGAACGACGCCTCTTTGCCGTCGGGAATCAGTCGTGAAAAGAGCGATCTGGACAGAGCCTGCGAGCCGCCTAAAACGATCGCGATTACTGCTGCCATCACCCATGCTTCCGCCACGCTGTCCAAAAATCGGAAAGCATAGATAACGATACCAGACCAGATCACGAGAGAAACGAGAATCGCGTTTTTCGTCTTGATGAGATATGCGAGTCGCTCGAAAAGCAGTGCGCCACCGACCGCGACAAATTGGACCATCAAAAAAATCTTTAGCAGAAACTCCGGATTACCTTGCGGAAACAGCTCCTGTTCGAGAAATGCGCTCGACGCAAAGATCACCGTCTGTATGCCGTCGTTATAGATAAGGTAGGCAATTAGATAACGTGCAGTCAGAGGCAAACGGCGCAATTCTTTGAAAGTGTCAACAATCTCAGTGAACCCGGCTGAGATGTAGCTCTTACCAGGCGGAAGACTCTTCTTGCTCGGTCGCGACTTCAGCAGTGAAAACGTGATCACTGCAAACCCGCCCCACCAGATACCGGCAGATAAAAGTGACAAACGCACGGCCAGACCTGTGGACATGCCGAACTGCTCAGCACGCGTCACCATCACCAAGTTGAGAACAAGCAGAAGTGCGCCACCGAGATATCCGTAAGCGAAGCCTCGGCTCGATACCTTGTCCGTCTGATCCTCAGTTGCGATCTCCGGCAAGAACGCGTTGTAGAAAACGTTTGAAGCACCAAAGCAAACATTCGCAATAATGAAGAGCACGCCGCCCAGAAGATAAAGATCGCCTTTGACGAAGAACAGAAGGCAGTTAGCAATAACGGCGATGTAACAAAACAAAGCCATCAGTCGCTTTTTTAGATCGGAGTAGTCGCCGAGCGCTCCAAGAATAGGTAAGAGAAACACCTGGGCGGCGACAGAGATTGAAACGCAGAGAGTCGGCAATGACTTCGCTGTCACGGCGCCGAGCGGGCCGAGATCAAGCACGACTCCATTCTCACCGACTGCGCTTTGGGCCAAGCGTGTCAGGTACGGACTAAAGAGTGCGCCGACGACAGTGGTGTAAAAGGCCGAGTTGGCCCAGTCGTACATCTTCCAGCCGAAGAGTTCGCGCCGGTCGTTTTTGTCGTTTGTTGAGGTTACCGCTGCGTCATTCGTCGCTGATGTTGTCATGAAGGAGACCACGCTCGCGATAAAGATTGAGCTTGTTGTGGAGCGTTTTTAGACTGATACCCAACAACTCGGCTGCGCGGGTTTTATTGTTCTTCGTCTTCTGGAGCGTGCGCATGATCATCTGCCGCTCGACCTCTTCGAGTGGCGTGCCTACAGGTAACGAGAGTGTATCTTCATTACGCAGGCGTTCGCGCTGTTCGATTGGATAGGGCGCGAAGTGGTGACGTTCGATTTGTTCCCCGGAGCAGATGATGACGGCGCGCTCGATGACATTGCGAAGTTCGCGGACGTTGCCGGGCCAGGAATGAAACTTCAGTGCTTCGAGCGCTGCGGAGCTGAGAAAGCGTGCGGGCCTGTTGTGTTTCTCGGCGAGCTGCGTGACCAGATGTTGTGCGAGTAGTGGCAAGTCTTCGGGGCGCTCACGCAGCGAAGGTAAGTGGATCCCGAAAACATTGAGACGATAAAGCAGATCGCTTCGTAGTGTGCCTTCGGAAACAGCCTGTTGCGGTTGACGATTTGTTGCGGCGAGCAGGCGCACGTCAACTTCGATCTCTTTGCGACTGCCGAGACGTCGCACTGCACGTTCTTCGATCACTCGCAGCAGCTTTGCCTGGAGCATTGCAGGCATCTCGCCGATTTCGTCGAGCAGGAGTGTGCCTGTGTCGGCCAGTTCGAAGCATCCCTGGCGGCGTGACGCAGCACCCGTGAAGGCGCCTTTCTCATGACCGAACAGTTCGGATTCCATGAGTGATTCGGGAATGGCGGAACAGTTGATTGCGACGAACGGTTTTTCTCGACGCGGGCTCATTTTGTGAATGGTGCGTGCTACGAGTTCTTTGCCCGTGCCTGATTCACCTGTAATCAAAACTGAAGCTGATGATGGCGCGACTTGTTCGATCAGAAAGTAGACCTTCCGGATCGATTCTGATTTGCTCGCCGTAGACACCGCGATCCTGAAGTTGTCGTTTGAGCAGTTCGTCTTTCTTTGGCGATCGGCTCAACGTCGCTCATCCGCGCCAGTGTAGCACAGCCACAGATTACACGGATTTTGAATAATAGTCGGCGATGGCATGGGCCAGATCGGCGGCGGTGAATTGTTCGCGGTTGGATGTCGACGCGTAAACCATATTCGGCAGCGCGCAGCGGCTGTCACTGTGCCTATGCATGCGATTACGACGCCGGGTAGCACTTTGCCGAGATCGTGTGTGTCGAAGAGTTTCGCAAGGTTCTTGATAGTGGATGGACTCGTGAATGCGATGCAGTCGCAGCTGCCGGTGAGCATTGCGCTGAAGCGACCGCGGTCGAAGTCTTCCGGGAGCACTGTTTGATAAGCAGTGACAACATCAACTCGCGCGCCGGCTTGCTCGAGCGCTTTTGGTAAGACTTCACGACCGACGGCTGCACGTGGCAGCAGGATGTTGAGCCCTCGCAGATGCTCATCGCCTCCGGCGAACTCGCTCAGTGCTGCGAACACACCTTCGGCAGTTGATTGTGAGGGAATCAGATCGACGTGAACGTGGGCGTCGTGAAGTTTCTCAGTCGTGCGTTGACCGATAGCGCAGACACGGATTTCGTCGAGATCTTCGATCTTCAATCCGCGCGTTAGGAGACGCTTGTTGAAATATTCGACGCCGTTGGTGCTGGTGAAGATGACCCAGTCGTAGCCGTAGAGATGATCGAGTGCTTCGTCCAGGCGTTCGTAGCTGTCAGGCTCGCGAATCTCGATCGTCGGACAAACAATCACCTTCGCGCCATAGCCCTCGAGGAGTGTTGTCAACTCCGCCGCCTGCGACGCCGCGCGCGTTACGACAACCGTTCGTCCTTGAAGTGGTGCGTTCATTGGGCGTTATTGTAGGGGCGGCCCTCCGTGGCCGCCCGTGGTTTGCACACGGAATTCAAGAATCGACAGTCTCGCGTTTCGCGAACACGTTTCCAACCACGGGCGGCCACGGAGGGCCGCCCCTACAGTACGTTCAATAGGGATCTTGCGCCCTGTTGGAACAAGTGCTCGGCGAGTTGGATGCCGAGGGCTTCGGCGGTATCCGCAGGACCAGATATAGAGTCGCGGAGGATCTCGGAGCCGTCGGGTTTGGCGACGAGCCCGTCGAGCTTCAATGAATTGCCATCAACGATCGCATGGGCGGCGATGGGGAATTGGCAGCCACCGCCGAGGCTTCGCAAGAAGGATCGCTCGGCGAGGCATGCGAGACGAGTTTCGGGATGGTCCAACTTCCTCGTCGCTTTAACTGCAAACTCATTATCACTCCGAGTCTCGATCGCGACGGCACCCTGACCGACTGCAGGTAACATTTCAGCCACTGAGATCCTCGCGCTAATTCGGTCCTGCAAGCCGAGCCGCACGAGGCCCGCTGTCGCCAGAATCACCGCATCGTACTGACCTTCATCCAACTTTCGAATACGCGTATCGACATTCCCCCGCAAATCTTTAACTACCACATCTCCACGCTGTCCCTTTAGTTGCGACAAGCGACGCTGGCTCGACGTCCCTATAACTGCCCCATGCGGTAATCCAGCGAGCGAAGCATGCTCAACCTCAAAACCAGAGCGCAGCACGAGGGCATCACGCGCATCTTCGCGCTCGCAGATCGCACTGATCGATAGTTCTTCCGGAAGCACGGTTGGCAAATCCTTGAGCGAGTGGACTGCGATATCGATGCGTCCATCGAGAAGCGCATCCTCAAGCTCCTTCGTAAACACACCCTTCCCACCGATCACTGAAAGCGGATCGTTTTTCACGTCACCGGTAGTCTTAATGATCTCGATGCGAACGTCGATTTGAGGATTGAGTTCGAGTAAACGCTGGCACGCTGTTTTCGCCTGCCATAGTGCGAGTTTGGAACCACGAGAGCCGATTACGAGCGCGCGCGACATCCTGAATTATTCCTCGAGATCTTTTTGGATGTCGGCAGCATCGGGTTCACCCGATTCATAGAAGCGGCGCACCTGGCTGATAAGTGGATGTGAGATCTTGTTGATTGTTGACATCAGCAGCGACTCAATCGCTTCTTCCTGATCCTTCGTCAGTGGGCCAAGTCGCTTGCGTTGCCGCGCCATCTCGGCTCGAGCAACGTCCTGCATATTCTGTCGCAGCGCACCAATACTTGGTCCAATGTCCATCAACCGGAGTTTTTGCTGAAACTGCATCACTTCCGATTGCACAATCAGTTCCGCACGTTCGGCTTCACGCTCACGCTCGCGAATATTCGACGTGATCACCGATTCGAGATCGTCGATATCGAAAAGAAAGACATTCGGAATATTGCTGACGGCCGGGTCGATGTTTCTCGGGACGCTGATGTCGATAAAGCACGTAGGGCGGTTACGCCTGCGCGCAAGAGCTTTGCGTGTTCGTGCTTCGGTGACGACGTAATCGGGCGCACCTGTCGAACAAATGATGACGTCAGCCTCGTGTAGCACCTGGTCTAACCGATCCAGAGGAACCGTGGTGGCACCGAATTCAGCCGCAATTTGTCTTGCAGTTTCTTCGGTGCGGTTGGCGATAGTGACACGCGCTGCCCCGGCGTTCACGAGATGCCGGGCCGATAGTTCCGCCATTTCTCCGGCGCCGATAAGCAAGACACTGCAACCCTTGAGCGAGTCAAAAATCTTTTTGCCGAGCTCGACTGCCATGTAACTGATTGAGACTGCGTTGGCGGCGATTCCGGTTTCGTTTCGGACACGTTTCGCAACACGAAACGTGTGATGGACCAACCGATTCAGAACGCGACCGACCGTACCGGCTTCGACGCCAACGGCGTATGCATGACGCACCTGGCCCAGCACCTGAGGTTCGCCGACGACCATTGAATCGAGTGACGAAGCCACGCGAAACAGATGCCGCACGGCCTCTTCGTTCGTGTGGCTATAGAGATGTGCGTTCAGAAAGCCGGCAGGTAAACTTCCGGATGTGTCGAGAAACTGCGCGATACGCCCGGCGCTGAATTCAAGTCGGTCGTTCGACGTCGCACCCAGAATCTCAACGCGATTGCACGTGGAAACGATCAGCCCTTCACGAACGATTTCGCCGTCGACGAGCTGGCGCAGACCACTGGCGCACGCCTCGTCGTTAAAAGCGAGTCGTTCGCGGATCTCGACCGGAGCCGTTTTGTGATTTACTCCGACGAGCAGAATGGACATCTGGTTACTCAAATCACCCGAAAACGTGATAACTACCGAGAAATCGGGCCCCCACAAACGTCAAAAGAACTAAGGCAAAGCCGACCACGCCAAGCCACGCCGCACTGCGCCCGCGCCAATTGGCCGTCAAACGATAGATAGTGAGATAGAAATACAGTCCCCACGTTAGTAACGCGAAAATTTCCTTAGGATCGTTCCGCCAGAAGCGTCCGAAGCGTGATGAGGACCAGATCACGCCGGTTGCAATGCCTAGAGTCAATAGCGTCAAACCGAGGGCGGCCGAACTGGTCGCGATCTCGTTCACTGTCGTTAATGAAGGCAGACGGTGGAATGTCGCTCCAAACGTCTTGAGTTTGAGTTCTCGCTCCTGGAGTAAGTACATCACACTCGCCATGAAGACAATGAAAAACGCAGCGTAAGCAAAGATCAGGAGCGTGGTGTGAATCGGGAAGAGCCACGTTGCCGAGAAGGCAGCGGGCGCGTTTGATGAATTCGTGCCGATCAATAACACGAGGAGTGTGAGCGCGGATACCAAGGGCATTGTGAAAGCGCCCACGGCCTGGGTTCGATACCGATAGAGAACGAGCGAGTAAAGCGCCACGAGCGCCCAGCCCAGGAATGAGAGGGCTTCGCGCAAGGAGAACAGCGGATAGTGGCCGTCGATCGCCCAGTCGGCAACGAGCGCGGCGGTGTGCAGGATGAATCCGGCAGCGGTCGACCACTCCGCAACGCGTTGCAGAGACCGGCGCTTGTTAACGAACGCCAGAATGGAATGGATCGCGGCGATCAGATAAGCCGCTAAGGCCGCCAATAGTAAGGATCGCATCGAAGACAAATTAAGCCACAAAAAGGCACAAAAGTCACAAAAGAGTAATCCGCGTGCATCTGTGGCTTTCATAGTGTAGAGTCGTTGGAGTAAAAAGGGGAGTAGGTCACCCAGTTCAGGGTCTGATGAGGTCGTCAACACGGTACCAGGAAGGTACCCGGCCCGTCGGGAAAAGCATAAAGCTCAACGACCAAGACCTTTTGTCGCTTAAGTCCTAAGCGCAAAAGGTTTTCTTTTGCGCGGAGGAGAATGCCGTCTAGCGCGAAAGGATGGATATGGTTGAGCTTTTTCCGTTTACGGAGTACTGGTGGTTCTATCTCAGTTTTATCGGTCTCGTAGTTTTACTCCTCGTACTCGATCTCGGCGTCTTTCATCGCAAAGCACACGCTGTTGGGTTTAAAGAAGCAGCGACGTGGAGCGCCGTCTGGATCGGTCTCTCTCTTCTCTTCAACTTCGTCCTGTACAACTACGCGTCGTGGAAGTTTTCTCATGACCCGCGGCTATTGGCGATACCTGGATTTGACGCAAGTGCTGCGGCGTGGCAAGTCTCGCTTGAGTTTCTCACCGGCTATGTAATCGAGAAGGCACTCTCGGTCGATAACATCTTCGTCTTTGTGATGGTGTTTTCGTACTTCAACATTCCTGCGAAATACCAGCATCGCGTGTTGTTCTTTGGAATTCTCGGAGCTCTCGTCTTTCGCGCGATCTTTGTCGCGATTGGCTCGGCGCTGATGCAGTATCACTGGGTGGTGATCGTGTTCGGCGTGTTTCTCATCTTCACAGGTCTCAAGATCTTTCTGGCGAAGGAGAAGCCTGTCGATCCGGAAAAGAACTTTTTGATTCGACTCCTGCGACGTGTCTTACCGGTTACGCCTGACCTTCAGGGCTCGAAGTTCTTCGCCAACGTGAATGGCAGAACGTTCGCGACTCCGCTGCTCGTCGCGCTCATTTTTCTCGAGGCTACCGACGTTGTTTTCGCAGTCGATTCGGTGCCGGCGATCTTCGCTGTGACGAACGAGCCGCTGATCGTTTTCACGTCTAACATCTTTGCGATCCTCGGGCTGCGAGCAATGTTCTTTATGCTCGCGGGCGCCGTCGACAAGTTCTACCTGCTCCGATATGGATTGGGCGCCGTGCTTCTGTTTGTCGGATTAAAGATGGTTTGGTTGAATCAACTATTCGACGGACATTTCCCGATCTGGCTGTCGCTGGGAATCATCCTGGCTGTGCTCGTCTTATCGGTGGCACTTTCTCTTGCGTTTCCCAAACGCCGGGAACATGGGATCGAAAGCGCAGCGACGGATTAAGTGAACAACTCCTTGGAGTGCGGTAACTTGTTACCGCTTTGGTACCAAAGCGCCGACAAGTCGGCGCACTCCAAGGAGGCGCCCTCATCGAACTAGCCGGAAGGTGGGCAAACGTTATTGTTGCAGGCAACATCGTAGCGCTGTACTAGCTTCTTCGCTTCAGTTTCTCTAAAGTCTGGGTCAGCGGTTTGCGTGAGGAGGATTGAATGTTTTCGCCTGCGTCGCGTCCTGCCTTTTCCCTTATTTTGGTGATTGCGATAGCGCTGACTTCGGTCTTTGCTCAATCGCGTCCTACAAACCAGAAGCCGAAGACCCGACCTCAGCCGCAGCCCTCCGCGACTCCGCCGGACGAACCGCAGGACGTTGAGACTGTCAAAATCGACACTGATCTCGTGACTGTGCCGCTGATTGCCACTGACCGCAGCGGCATGTACATCACGGACCTTCGTAAGGAAGAGTTCACAATTACTGAAGATGATGTGCAACAGGAGATCGCGGTCTTTGGAAAAGTCGCCGCGCCTTTCCACGTCGTGCTGTTGCTGGATACGAGTTCAAGCACTCGCGACAAGTTAAAAGAAATACAGCGGGCAGCCAACACGTTTGTCGAGCAGTTGCAGCCGGTAGATCGCGTGAAAGTCATCTCGTTCGACGACAAGGTAAATGATCTGAACCAGTTTACGAGCGACCGGGATGTGCTGCGTGCCGCGATTAATGGGACCAAGTCCGGTGACGGAACGAAGGTCTACGACGCCGTTGAACTCGCCGTGAACACTATTCGACGCATAAATGGCCGCAAGGCAATTGTGCTTTTTAGTGATGGAATGGATTGGCACAGCGATCGCGCGACGTTTGAGGGTACGATTCGTTCGCTTGATGAAGAAGGAGTTGTGGTCTACCCGATTCGTTACGAAACGCGCGCAACAACCGAAGCATTGGCCCGAGAGCAATCCAATTCCTCATCAACTCTGCCGACGATAGACGTGATCAGACAGCCCACCCCGGGTGGTACAACGCCGCCGACGTTCCCCGGTGATACTTCAATACCTACGTCAGGCTCACGTAAGACTGGTCCATTCGGACTACCATCAGCGGATGAAATCCTGCGCCGGCGTCGCGAAGAAGAAGGTAATCGTCATCCTGATCAGACTCGTGGTCCGGCTCCGACTGGAGATCCGACCGAGCGAGCTCCGGATCCAAACGATCCCGATAGACGTGGGCCGCGCGTGCCTGGCATCCCGGGTACGACGAGACCCGATACCACTAATCCGCGACCGCGAAGTGGTCCCGATGATTCGATCACGGCCATGCTGGATATGGCTTATCTGAAAGCTGATAGTTATCTGAAACAGTTAGCCGACAAATCGGGTGGCCGGTTGTTGCGTGCCGATACTTTGGGATCTTTGCCCGATGCGTTCGCACAGATCGCAGCCGAGCTTCGCACGCAATACATGATCGGCTATTACCCGCTGAACAAAGATCGCGATGAGCGCTATCGCAAGATCAAGGTAGCAACAACTCGCAAGAACGTTGCTGTTCGCGCTCGCCCGGGCTACATCGCCACCAAAGCCCAGTAAGGGCCACAAAGAAGCACAAAACCCACAAAGAAACCATTATGTGCTTTATGTGCCTTTTTGTGGCTAACCTTGTCTTGCTGTGTGGCCTCACCCGTGCTACAAGAACCACTCATGCCTGATCGAGCTGAAGCCTGGGAATTGTTGTGTGAGTACACAAAGGGCGATAGCCTGCGTAAACATGCCCTGGCTGTCGAAGCTGCCATGCGCGCGTGCGCAAAGCGTTACGCCGAAGGACCTGCCGATGAAGATGAATGGGGCATGGTTGGACTCCTTCACGATTTCGACTATGAAATGTTTCCCACGCCCGATCAGCATCCATTTACCGGCTCAAATATTCTTTGTGGACGCGGCTACTCCGATCGCATCATCCGGGCGATCCTGGGCCATGCGACCTACACAGGCGTGCCGCGCGATACCGACATGGCCCGCGCACTCTTCGCCACCGACGAACTCTGTGGCTTCCTCGTAGCCTGCGCGCTCGTAAGACCAACTCGCAGTCTTGACGATATGGAAGTTTCGTCAGTCAAGAAGAAACTGAAAGACAAAGCATTTGCGCGATCCGTGAATCGCGACGACATCAGGCAAGGTGTCGAAGAGTTAGGCGTGGATCTCGACGAGCACATTCGTTTCGTAATCGATGCGTTGAGGCCAGTGCAAAAAGAGATTGGGTTGAATCCGATCAGCGCTTGATTTCACGAAGCGATCTGTGGTCCAGCAGGACGCACTGGTTCCAATCCATCTCTGCGCGCGGTTACAATCGAAGCCACGATGAAGAGCGCAACGGTGAGCAACGTCGCGAGCACGAGAGTTAAGAAGGCCTGCAGTCGTCGCCGGCGTGCGGTGTGACGATATACAAAGATCGAAGCAAAGATTATCGTTGCCAGTGGCAACAGGAAGGTCGAAAGAACGAGCAGGCCGGGACTGTACAGTGCCTGCCGCGAGAAGACGCCCAGCACGAGCGCGATGCACGAACCGGCGCCGACAACTGCAGCAAGCATTGAAGCAATGAAGACGAGCTTCAATCGCATTCAGACAGTTTCCTTAATTTGATGCTCGCGTGCAAAACGCTCCTCCTTGGTTGGTGAGAGAAAGGCGCCGCCAAGGATACCACAGGGACGGACCACAAAACGGACTGAAATAAATGATCACCAAAGACGCGCTGATTTGGTTGTCCCGCCATGAGGGGTTGAAGGATTTTGCGGCCAGATTTTCGTTTTTTAAGAAACTCACCTCTCGATTTGTCGCCGGCGACACGATTGACGAGACGGTCCCATTTATTCAGCAGATAAATACGGAAAATTGTACGGCTTCATTCGATCATTTGAATGAATCGGTAGGAAGCGCCGCGGAAGCGGATAAGGAAGTTGAAGAGTATCTAAATATTCTTACGAAGATCGACAAAAGGCGGCTTCGTTCAAACGTCTCGATCAAACTCACGCAGTTTGGCCTCGGTCTAGATCCGGAACTAGCCTACCGGAACGCACGGCGAGTTGTGGAAGAGGCCCATCGACGTGGCAACTTTGTCCGCGTTGATATGGAAGACTCGAATGTTACCCAGGTAACGATCGACATCTTCAAGCGTCTGCGTGCTGAATTTGATCTGAATACAGTTGGCATTGTCTTGCAGTCGTATCTGTACCGAACCTATAAGGATGCGGAGGAGCTGGTGAAACTGCCCGCACGCATTCGGATTTGTAAAGGCGCTTACAACGAGCCGGCGGAAGTAGCTTTCCCTGAGAAGAAAGATACCGATGCCAATTACATTAAGGTGATGCAACTGCTATTGAGTAGCGGTGTTTATCACGGTATCGCCACACACGATCCGAAGATGATCGACGCCACGATTAACTTTGCGACGCGTGAAGGAATCGGGAAAGAGAAGTACGAGTTTCAAATGCTTTACGGTGTGCGACGCGATCTGCAACGGCAGCTCGCACGTGACGGCTTCAACATGCGAATCTATGTGCCTTACGGGAAACACTGGTATCCTTACTTCATGCGCAGGCTGGCGGAACGTCCTGCAAACATCTGGTTCGTGATGAAGAATCTGGCGAAGGGCTGACGAGCGACGATGAGCGAATGGATCTGGGTTCTCTGGTGCATCCTCGGTGCGATACTCATTGTCGCAGAGATCTTCACGTCTGGATTTGTGCTGCTCTGGTTTGGAATCGGTGCGTTGTTAGCTGCCTTTGCGAGTTTCATCGGCATCGACAGTCTTGTGATTCAGTTCTTGATCTTTGCCGGTGTATCGATTGGACTAACCGCCGCTTCAAGAACAATCTTTATCAATTACTTCTCGCGCGAGAAGCCGGAGCATGCGTTACGGAGTGGAGTTGATGCACTGCCTGGGAAGGTTGGTACTGTAGTTTCGTCGAGTAAAGGTGCACTTAATGAAGGCGCGGTGAAAGTATTCGGCTCGACATGGACCGCATATCCAGCGCCAGGTGAACAACCTTTGGAAGCGGGTGAACGGGTTTGTGTGGAGAGTGTCGAGGGCGCGTCGATCTACGTCAGAAGGGTTGGCGGTGAACCTGATTGGCGACCCAAGTCTCTACAGGAATAAAATCCGTGTTTATCCGTGGCTAATTAGTGTGGTTCGGTATCAGCCTCGTAGGTATCGTCAAGAGTCTTATCTTCTTCAAGCGGTGGTAGTTCGATCGTAATCCGATCGGAGGCGGGCTCCTCGAGATCGTCACCAAAGAAACGCGCCAGCACCACTGTTATATTGTCCTCACCGCCGCGATTATTCGCTTCGTCAATCAACGCATCACACGCTTTCGCGAGATCGCCTTTGCTGTTGAGAACAATCTGCTGAATATCTTCAGCGCGAAGTTTTCCTGACAAGCCATCACTACAAAGCAGCACCACATCGTCCTGCCGTAAACGAATCTTACCTGTGACAGGATTGACTTCACTCTGCGCGCCGAGTGCCTGCAGGATCACATTCCGGAACATGTGTGTCTCGGCTTCCGACTCACTGATCTGCCCAACGTCGACGAGTTGTTGTACGAGCGACTGGTCTTTCGTGGCGAGACGAATCTGCTCTTTACGGATTACGTAACCGCGGCTATCGCCGACCTGCACTAAATCCAGAGTGTCGCCGCGGATCGCGGCGCCGGTAAATGTTGCGCCCATGCCGGCACAACGCGAGTCTTCCTGACTCCGCAGGTGAATCGCGGTGTTGGCGTAGTGCGTCGCGTTCTTAAGGCACTCCACGAGATCCAAATCCGGATCGCAGGAGGCGTCGCCTTCGCCGATCAGCATTTGGCGAACTGAATCCACAGCCATGCGACTCGCGACGTCACCGGCGAGTGCGCCGCCCATGCCGTCGGAGACGACCAGGACCAGTCCCTTATTGCCTATATCAAAGCGGGTTAAGTTTGCGGGTGCAGGAGTGCCATCGGCGCCGGTCCATGTTTGTTCGGTGGACAGGTCGAGAACGAGAAAATTGTCTTCATTGCCACGTCGAACTCGGCCAACGTCTGATTTGGCGTATAAATCTACGATCATAAATGGAGAGCAATTAGGAAGTCGTTATATATGGCTGAGAACCGGGAGATTGTAACCTATCCTGTTAATCCTGTAATCCTGTTAGCTAAACTTTGTCCAGGGCCTGATCCAAATCGGCAATAATGTCGTCCGTATCTTCTATTCCCACGGAAATACGCACTAGTCCATCGGTAATTCCGAGTCGTTCCCGTTTGGCCTCGTCGACCGAAGCGTGAGTCATCGTCGCGGGATGCGAGATCAATGTCTCGACACCGCCCAAACTTTCCGCGAGCGTGCACAGCTTAACAGACTCGAGCACGGTTTTCGCTGCCGCAAGCGAACCGACGTCAAACGCTACCATACCGCCAAAACCGTGTTGCTGTCGTCGCGCCAGAGCATGCTGTGGATGCGACGCCGAGCCGGGATAGTAAACCTTCTTCACCTTCGGATGCTCTTCCAAAAACGCTGCCACTGCGCGACCTGTTTTGTCGTGTTGCTCCATGCGCAGTGCGAGTGTCTTAGTGCCTCGCAGGACGAGCCAGGAGTCAAAGGGGGATAGAATCGCTCCGGCACTGTTTTGCACGAAGCCGATCCAGTTCGCGTCTTCTTCGTCGTTTAAAACCACGGCTCCGCCGACGCCGTCGGAATGACCATTCAGATACTTGGTCGTCGAGTGGACCACGATGTCGACACCAAACTCGAGTGGCCGTTGCAGGTATGGCGACATGAACGTGTTGTCGCACACGACGCGGGCGCCGGCACGATGCGCGATTTCGCTGACCTCTTTTAGATCGGTCACGGTCATGATGGGATTCGTCGGTGTTTCCACGAATACCATCTTCGTGTTTGGTTTGATCGCGGCTTCGACGTTCAACGGATCGGAAGTGTCGACATAATCGAATTCGAGATTGTAATTCGCGAGGATGCGATTGAAGAGACGCGCCGTGCCGCCGTAAGTGTTATCGGAAACGACGACGTGTTCGCCTGCTTTAACCAGGCGCAGGGTTGCGTCGATGGCGGCCATGCCCGAGGCGAATGCAAAACCGAACCGTCCTCCTTCGAGGGCGGCGATGTTTCGCTCGACTGCGGAACGCGTCGGGTTCTGAGTGCGTGCGTACTCGTAGCCTTTGTTCTTACCCAGTGCGTCCTGAGCGTACGTCGAAGTCTGATAGATCGGAACGGTAACCGCACCCGTGCTCTCGTCCGGTTCCGATCCAATATGAATGGCTGTTGTTGCAAATCCCATAATCAGTTACTCATCAAAAATTCCCTGACTGCGATATCTCTCGGCGCCGTCAGGAAAAACTGTGACCACGCATTTCCCCGGGCCCAAACGTTCGGCAATCTTGTACGACGCGGCTGCGGCGGCGCCTGATGACCAGCCACCAAGAAGACCTTCGAGCCGCGCGATCTTTTTCAGTGCCGCGCAAACTTCTTCGTCCTGGACCATCATGATCTCATCTGCCAGCGAGCGATCGAAGATCTTCGGAATAAAGTCGCGCTGCCCGATGCCTTCAACTTTCTTGGGTCCAGGCGGGTTGCCGCCATAAATCGAACCTTCGGGCTCTACAAGAACGCAAAGAACATCTCGATTGTGCTTTCGCACCGCACGTGCAATGCCGCAGAACGTTCCCGATGTCCCCGCTCCAATCACGACCGCGTCAATCCGGCCGTTCATTTGTTCAATCAGCTCGCGTGCTGTCGTCAGTTCATGAAAGCACGGGTTCGCATTATTCTCAAATTGCTGCGGCACGAAGCTACCGTCGATAGTGGCGGCGAGCTCGTGACAGCGGTCGATAGCGCCTTGCATGCCGGCCTCGTGTGGCACGTATTCGATCTCACCACCGAGAGCTTCGATCAGCTTCATTTTCTCGACCGCGAAGCCTTGCGGGACGCAGAGAATAACACGGTAACCGCGTGCAACTCCCACGAGCGCCAGCCCGATCCCGGTGTTTCCCGCGGTCGGCTCAATGATCGTGGCGCCTGGCTTGAGCAGTCCCTTTTCTTCAGCGTCCAGAATCATGCCCAACGCAGCACGATCCTTTACTGAGCCTCCGGGATTCATCCATTCGAGCTTTGCATAGATATCAGCCAATGGAGGTTGAGCAAATCGCGAGAGGTGAAGTAAAGGAGTGTGGCCGATGAGATCGAGAATGCTTTCTGCGACGCCGCGAGCCATTGAAGTGGATGTTAGCATAAAAAGCCAAGACGTCTCGAGAAAGTCCCATGCGGAGCTCGCGACAATTACTGTCGGAAGATTGATCGGTGTTAGTAAAACACTCTCCAGTGTGCCTTGCATCCGTTCTTGTCTGATTGAGTTGGCGAGGCTCGAGAAGCCTGTCATGAAGTAGTTGAGAACGGCGAGACCTGTGAGCCAAGGTAGCGAGTGGATCTCGCCATTGAGAGAACTGCGGATCGGTGAACCCGGCAAAGATCTTCGAGATGAAGAAGAAAGTTGTGACGATCGTGAGCACTGAGAGTATGCGCAGGAAGAACTGCATCTTGTAACTCACGTACAGGCGGAAATCGCGCGCCACGAACGCGAAGATACGTCTCGGGAGTAGTGTGATGCTATTCATTTTTTAACCACAGATTACACAGAAAAAAATCCGGATTTTATCCGCGTTCATCCGCGGCCTCATACCTTTCCAACACATCAAGCAGAGTCGCTCGTTCCATTTCGACATCCACAATGCGCTCACCGCGGCTCTGCAAGTCTCTGATCTTTTGATCCAGAAGATTGCCGTTGTGTTCTCGGGTAAACGAGATCTTTTCACCGCTCGCGAGAGTTATGTGTACCGTCTCCGATTCCGAACTAAGATCGCGCAGATTCTTTGGTGTGTCGATCGCTCGAAGGCGTCCGCGGCTAATGATGGCGACTCGTCCGCAGAGTGTTTCAACTTCACCGAGGTTATGTCGCCAAACCAATCTCACGACGAACATCCTCGTCTTTCGTTACGCTGTCGTGTCCGCGCACTGCGACGCTACCGGTTGTCGGTTGGACGAGCGTCGCGACGATCTTAGTCAAGGTAGTTTTGCCGGCGCCGTTACGGCCAATCAGACCGAAGATCTCTCCTGTTTCGACTTCAAAAGACACATCACGCAGTGCCTCCACCGGATCTTTCACCGGACGGCGAAAGAATGCGCGCAGCCGTCGAAACGGGATGGGATAAGTTTTGGATAAATTGCGAACGGAGATTGCGCTCATCGAGCTCGTTGTCGCGGATCCAGATACTCGCGCAGGCCGTCGCCGATGAAGTTGAAGGCAAGAACCGTGAGCGCAATCGCGATGCCCGGAAAGATCAGTGCGTGCGGCGCCACTTGCAGTGTTGATAAGTCGCGTGCTTCTTCGATCATGACACCCCAAGAGGGTGCAGGAGGTGGAACGCCAAGTCCCAGGAACGATAGTGCCGCTTCGGAGAGCACCGCGCCCGCCATTCCCAAACTTGCCTGCACGATCAGCGGTTGAATCGCGTTGGGAAGAATGTGAATCAACAGTATGCGCGCGTCGCTTGCGCCGAGTGCCCGCGCTGCCTGAACGAAGTCGTATTCACGAACTTTCAAGACCTGGCCGCGAATCAGTCGCGCGTAACCGACCCAGCCGATGATGCACAAAGCGAAAATGAGTTTGTTCAAGCCTGCGCCGAGAAAAGCCACCATCGCGATCGCCAACAACAAACCCGGGAATGCGAGAAAGACGTTAAAGACGTAGCCCGAAACAATTCGATCGACCCAGCCACCGTAATAACCCGCAATCGCACCGAGAATCGTGCCGATGACGGCTGACACGGTCACCACGATGATGCCGACCTGCAATGAGATTCGTGCTCCAAATACAACGCGCGAGAAAATATCGCGTCCGGTGGAATCGGTGCCAAACCAGTGTGCGGCAGATGGTCCAAGATAACGCATCGACAAATTGGTCGCGCCGACGTCATACGGCGCAATCCACTCCGCCAGCAGCGCCACGAGCACCAGCACCACGACAATGACCAATCCAACAATCGTTAATCGATTCATCCCACTCTAATCCGCGGATCGAGCCAGCGATACACCATGTCCGTGAGTAAGTTCGCGATGATGTAGGTCATGCTGATCACGAGCACGCAGCCCTGCACGACGCGGTAGTCGCGTTTCCCGATGCCGTCCTCAACGAGTAACAAACCAAGTCCCGGCCAGCCGAAGATTTTCTCAGTGATGATTGCGCCTGCCAGCAACACGCCCAGTTGCAAGCCAAGAATAGTCACGACCGGAATCAAGCCATTCTTCAAAACGTGTTTGTAAACGACCGTGCGCTCGCTCAAGCCCTTCGCGCGCGCGGTTCGAACGTAGTCTTCACCCAGCTCTTCGATAACAGACGACCGCACCATTCGCGTGAGGATCGCCGAGAGGGCAGCGCCGAGGGTGAACGCAGGGAGAATGATGTCGCTCCAGTCAAAGCGTCCTGACGGCGCGAGCCAACCGAGCTTCACTGCAAAGACGTAAACAAGCATCGGCCCGATCACAAAACTAGGCAGGCTAATGCCCAGCAAGGCAACGACTGAAGCGATATTGTCGACAATCGTGCCACGATTTGTGCCGGCGATTACTCCGAGAGGAATCGCTATCACGATTGCGATCAGCATCGCGAAGATTGCGAGTTCAATTGTTGCCGGATAGCGCTCGAGGATCAGTTCAGAAACGGGACGATCGTTGCGAAACGACAAACCCATGTCGCCACTGAGCAACAAGCGCCAGTAGTCGGTGTAGCGATTGTCGGCACCATGCCAGACGAAATGTCGCTGATCGTTGTTGTCGCGTGGAAAGGAAAAGAAAAACGGTGGCCGGTCGAGACCGTGTTTCTCGCGAAACTGTGCAAACTGTTCCGGTGTCGCTTGCTCTCCAAGCACTGCCACCGCCGGATCGCCGGGTACGAGTTCAATTAGTAACGTGACAAGAGAGACGACGGTCCAAACTACCAGCAGGAGAATAAGCAGGCGTCTGAGAATGCCGAAGATCCGGTACCGGAGACTGGTGCGCACGCGCGCGCATAATAGCATGGCCGCAGATCCGCGTTCATCCGCGAAAATCTGTGGCCGAAACTAAAAAACGTAGCCCAGGGTAGGTTCGAATACTCGCACAGCCCCGACAACCGCGCGCTTACCAAACCATACCCCGTGACTACGTATCTGGTTGCAAACTAAACGCTGCAACCAATCTCACAATGTCATTTCGGCCTTTTGCCCAAATGCAAGGCCGCTATCCCACCGGTCAGGTTCTCATAACCAACCTGAACAAATCCTGCCTGCTCCATTAGGAGCGAGAGTTGGGACTGGTCCGGAAACTTCTGGACCGATGCCGGTAGATAGGTATAAGCACTCAGTGAACCGCTCACGATGCCACCCATCAACGGCAGTACTCTTCTGAAGTACAGATTAAACAAAGGTCGCAGAATCGCATTCGCCGGTCTCGAAAACTCGAGCACAGCCACCCAGCCGCCCGGTTTCAAGACTCTGGAGAGTTCCGCTAGTCCACTTTCGACATTCGACAAGTTGCGCAATCCAAATGCGATCGTCGCAGCGTCGAACGTGCCATCTCGAAAGGGAAGGTCCAAGGCGTCACCCTCGATTAGGCGTATGCGACCAGACGTCTTACCGGCGGCGATATCCAACATCGGCCGGCAGAAATCAGTCCCAACAACTCCTGCTCCCGTAATTTCAAACAGCGTAAGCGATAAATCGCCCGTGCCACATGCTACATCCAGTACGGACGCGCTGCTCGACGGGAGCTTCTCGCGTACTCTGGTTGCAACAATTCGGCGCCAACGTTTGTCAACATTGCCGGAAAGCACATGATTCAACAAGTCATACCGGCGCGCGATCGTTGAAAACATCTTACGAACGCGGCTCGCATGCTCTCTCTCAGCACTTCCGTTCTCAACAGGCACAGTTAAGCCAAATCTGATGGAGGTTTGGTTGCAAGACGCTTGCAAACAATTTGTGATTACCCGGGATTGTCTCTGCTCGCTGGTTTTGCAGGGGGTTTTGGTGACGGCGCCGGAGTCGCGATTTCACCGAGAACTTCGAACTGATAACGACCTTGTAACGCCGCTTTTATTGGTGCTGTTTCACCTGCCGCCACCGAGACTATTGTTTTATTAAAGAGCCTGTTCGCGACTCGCTGAACTTCTGTAGCGGTTACCGATCTCAGTAATGCAATCTGATCCTGAGGAGCGCTCAAGCGATATGTGTCAGCGTCGAGCCATGGATCTGCAAGCGCCTCGGGCTTCGTAATAATCGGCGACAGGTCGTTGATCACTTCTGTCTTTGCACGTTCCAACTCTTCGGCGGTTGCTGGCGTATTCATCAACGATTCAATCACTTTTCGTGCAGTTGCAAGCGAATCGGCAACAATCATTTCGTTAACTGCGGCACCCATTACAAATGCTCCCGGCAAAACATAGGCATCGTTTCTAGCGAATACTGGTTGTCTTGCTAATTCGGGTGCTGCGGCTTGCCAGCGATTCTGTGTGAGTCGAGCCAGGATCGCGGCAGTCGCAGAGTCCTTGTCCGATCTTGAAACTCCGCGCACGGCTAAACGAAGCTCGACAGTTGGTCCAGGGACATTCACTATCAGTGTTCGTGGATCAGCAGGAGCGGGTTGGCGAAAAGTTGTCGGAACGATCTGTTCGCTTTTGCGCCACGGTCCGAGCAGTTGGCGCACGGCTCGCATAGCGCGCGGTTTCGTGACGCCGCCGATGATTGCCAGGGTCGCGTTGTTTGAATTCAGAAAGCGATCGCGCGCCTGCATTAAATCGGCGCGATCCACTCGTGCTACATCTTCGGGCGAACCTGCGGCCGGTCGGCCATACGGAAAGTCACCGAACAGTCTCGCAATAATCGCACGATCTGCCACTGCTGCCGGCGAGATCGACGTATCGCGCAGGAGCTTGATTCGCTGGTCACGCATGCGGGTCACGACTTCCGGTGTCAACTGTGTAGACAGGATAGCATTACGCAAGACCTCTACAATCTGCTCAAACTCATGGACTTTGCCAACCATCGTTATGGTTGTGGAATCGTAGCCCACGTTTACATCGAGCTTCCCGCCCATCTCGTCTGTGAAAAAATCGACGGTAGCGGCATCGGGAAATAGCATGTCGCCAAGCAGCGCCATTTGGCCTGACTTGCCGGCCAGATCAAATGAGGCGCCACTGTTGATTCGTAGTTTCAGGGTGACGTCAGGACTGCCCGGCTTGACCCAAAACAACAGCCGCAGGCCATTCAGGAGTTGTTCGCGTTCCGGCTGAGCCGCAGGCTGTGGAAAAGCTGTCGTGGACAGTAGTCCAAGACAAAGGCTTAGTATTATGAGTCTTGAAAAGAATTTCATGCGAAGCGCTAAACGCCCCTCTTTGGAGCGCGGTAACTTGTTACCGCTTTGGTACTAATCACAATTCCAAAGCGGTAACAAGTTACCGCACTCCAAAGAGGGCTCTGTTCGAGAGTTGCCATTTACTTCTGAAATCGTGCCGGCTTGGTCGCAAAACATCTTAATTGCCGTGTGTTTGCCCGTCAACCGTTTGGCTTTTGGGTGCATCCTAAGCCCTGATTGACAAAGGGATCCGGCCGATCTGACCCCCGCTTAGATGCAAAAAGTATGTACTTGCCGGGGACGTGGGATTAATATTCGGTTGGTATTCCCGATATTTGCTGGTACGCGCAAGTTTTTTTCCTTCGGACAGTAACTTTTTTCCGGTTGTCGGTAACTATAGCAGGAGCTAATCCTGCAGGATCGAGTGCTTGATTGCCCGAGAGAATCACAGACGAGCTTTTGCTGGAAAAGGCAGGAGACGGCGACCAGGCAGCCTTCTTGGAGTTGTACGACCGATATCGGGAACCAATTTTTCGTTTTGCTTACCGATTATTGGGTTCGGTTGAAATTGCTGAAGACGTTACGCACGACTGCTTTCTCAGTTTGATTCGCAAACCTGAGAATTATCGTCCTGAGCGGGCTTCTTTGAAAACTTACTTGTTTGCCGCCGCCCGGAATCTGGCCCTGAAGCACTTCCGTGATCAGGGACGAGAGACCGGTATGGATGAAGTTTCGGAGGAACCGAAAGATGCGCCGAGTCGAGGGCCTTTGCGAAGGTTGCTCGATGAGGAGCTAGCGACTCAGGTGAGGGAAGCGATTTTTAGTCTTCCGCAACTGCAACGTGAGGCGCTGATCTTGTTTGAGTATGAGGGGTTGAGCTTGAGTGAGGTGGCCGAGATTGCGGGCACCGACGTAGGAGCCATAAAGGCACGGCTTTACCGGGCTCGGGCAGGGTTGAGACGGATCCTGAGTCCTTATCTGAAAAGCAATCAGGAATTGAATAGTAGTCGGGAAATTGGTACTTTGAGGGAGGCTTGAAATGGGCGTTGAGCCGGAAGAAGAGTTTGTTTCCGACGATGAGCTCAAGTCGCTGCTCAAACGCTGGGTAGCGCCAGGGCCTTCGAGAGTTCTCGACAAGCGAATCGTAACCAGCTTTGCAAGAGAATTTTCCGGAGCGGAAGAGGTAGTATTGATGAAGTTCTGTTCAGTATGTAAAGAAGAGTTTGCTGACAAGTTCAGCTTCTGTCCGGTTGACGGCAACCCCCTGACGGTCAATACCCCGCCAGTGGAAGATCCAAGCCTGACAGTGGATCGAGATCCAAGCATGACGGTCAGCAGAGACAATAAAACTCCTGAGATCGAAACAACAGCGGCTTACAATGCTTATAGCGAAGAGCCTGCTGCAAACGATCCAATCTACGTTGCCTCCAATACTTCCTCAGCGCTTGCTCTACGAGATGAGTATCACCTGACCATCATGGATGATTCAGGTCTGATAGCTCGTCTTAGCCACGAACTAAAAGATACCGCTCATCAATATGAACTGACCTGGCCCGAGTTCAAACGCGATCCATTTGGATTCACGAAGCGAGCCTTTGTTGGATACGGCCAGAAGTTTCGCCAGTTTCTCGGGAAACCGAATGTGCTGGTGGCGATGGGTGCTGCTTTCCTGGGCATGGTTGGATTGGTTGGCGCCGTCATGTTGATGGACCGTGCGCAGGGCGTTCGCGCGTCGCGTATCGGTCTGACTCTGTTCACGTTACTCGCCAGCGGATTGCTCGTAGCGCTTTTTTCAACCTGGCTGGGACGCGAGCGTGGCGCAGCAGTTATGGGCGCCGAGGCCTCTGACTCGCGCAGCGTGGTTGCTGCGATGGTGGCGTCGTTTGCCTTCCTGTTTGTCATCCTCGGCCTCATCATAGCCCTCGATTACAGACACCGGCGGCAGCAGGAAGCCATTGCACAGAATCAGGAAGAGCTTCAGGTCGAGCAGATGCTCGACATCCCTGACGAGCAACCGACTCCAGATCCGGGAACTGCCGGTCTGAATAAGGGAAGTGGCGGCGGCAGCAAGCCGAAGCCTGAAAAAGCAGCCGGCGGTGGTGGCGGTGGACGTGAAGAAGCGAAGCCCGCTTCATTTGGTAAAGTTCCGCAAGCGTCACTGACAATTCCACAGGTAGTAGCGCCGGATCCGAAGCCACCGCAAATCAAGAATCCGTCGTTGCCGGTAGCAGCGACAGTGGTCGCAGATCCTATGCTCGTGCCACCTGATGCGCGTGTGTTGCCGTATGGTGACTACAAATCGAAGAGCACCGATCCTTCGTCGGGTCCGGGTACCGGAAACGGTATCGGCACTGGAACAGGCGGCGGTATCGGACCGGGTGAAGGTGGCGGTCTTGGACCAGGCCGCGGTGGAAACATCGGCGGCGGCGATCGAAATGACGGTGGTGGTGGACCAGGCGGCGGCGGTGGTGGCGGCTACGACCGAATCTTTACCGGCAGGGACGTCACGACGAAAGCACGTCTGATCGCGAAGCCTGAGCCGCAGTACACTGAAGACGCTCGCAAGAACCAGGTTACCGGCACGGTCGTGCTGAAGGTGGTGTTTGCCTCAAACGGCTCGGTGACGAATATCAGAACTGTTTCGGGTCTGCCGTACGGTTTAACGGAAAGAGCAATTGCAGCGGCACGTCAGATCAAGTTCGTACCTGCAACCAAGGACGGACATCAGGTCTCGATGTGGATGCAGTTGGAATACAACTTCAACCTGTATTAGCCACAGATTAAACGGATAGAAAACGGATACGGCGCTGAGGTAAACCCAGCGCCGTATCCGTTTTCTATCCGTTTAATCTGTGGCTAACTATACTTCTCAGCGAAGCGTTTGATCCGCTTCACTCCTTCCTGAATCTGCTCCATCGACGTCGCATACGAAATACGAATAAAACCTTCTGATCCGAAGCCTGCTCCATCAGTGACAACTGTGTGCTCTTCCTCGAGCAGTTGTCGTGCAAAGTCACCGGAAGTCTTTAATGTCTTATGTAAACAGCCGCGCACGTCAGGAAACGCATAAAACGCACCTTCGGGCTCGCTACATTCGAACCCCGGAATCTCACGCAACGCATTCAATAACCACTCACGCCGGCGCGTATATTCAGCAAGCATGATTCCCACGGACTCCTGTGGTCCCGTGAGTGCCTCAACCGCGGCCCATTGCGCGATTGAATTTGTGTTCGAGGTCGAGTGACCTTGGACCTTCAACATCACTTTGGTCCATTCGGCCGGGGCCAATGCATACCCAACACGCCAGCCCGTCATCGCGTAAGTCTTCGAAAACGATCCGGCAATGCACAAATGCGCTCGAAGCTCGGCAGGCAAACTCGCGGCACTAAACACCTCGCCCGGCGGATAGACAAACCGCAGGTAACACTCATCGGAAACGACATAGATCCCGCGTTCGCTGGTTAGTTCCATGATCCTGCGAAACTCCGCTGGCGGTAGTACGCGGCCGGAAGGATTGGAAGGTGAGTTCAGAATTAGAAGCTTTGTTCGCGGCGTGATGGCGCGCTCGACCTGATCGGCTGCGAGTACAAAATCAGTTTCTTCGGTTTCGATGCAGACGGGTTTAGCGCCTGCGAAGACTACAACCTCGGGAAACGTCACCCAGTAAGGTTTAGGTATGAGCGCTTCATCACCCGGGTTCAGCAAAGTGACTACTGCATTGAAGACTGCCTGCTTGCCGCCCGCGGTCGCCATCACTTCAGATGGTTGATACTCGGTGCCAAACTCTTTCTGATAGAAATCGATGATCGCGCGTTGGAGTTCGCGAATACCCGCGTTGGCAGTGTACTTCGTGCGACCGGCACGCATAGCTTTTTCGGCCGCCTGTTTGATGTTGTCGGGAGTATCGAAGTCGGGTTCACCGGCGCCGAAATCGCAAACATTCGCGCCCGAGGCTCGCAACGCTTCCGCAGCCTGCATAGCCGCCATTGTGGCTGACGACTGCATGCGAGCGACGTTTTCAGAAACGGGAAAGGGTGACATAACGGGCCAGGTTTTCATCCTTGATTCAACTTTTCTTTCATTCGTTTTTCAATAAGCGGCGGAACCAGGCCGGTGACAGCGCCGCCAAGCTGAAACACTTCTTTAACGAGTCGTGAACTTACGTACGAGTAGGTTTCAGCGGGCATCATAAACACGGTTTCAATACCCGGCTCAAGGCGCCGGTTCATCAACGCCATTTGCAGTTCGTATTCGTAATCGGAGATGGCGCGTATCCCGCGAACGATAACGTCCGCCTGTTGGGCCACAGCATAGTTGACTAGCAATCCGCTAAAAGAATCAACGCGCAGCGTGCAGCCTCTCTTATTGATGCCTTTCACGACTTCAGTGAGCATCTCCTGTCGTTCTTCAACTGTAAACAAGGGTCGCTTGTCCGGGTTGACGAGAATGCCGATGATTATCTCATCGAAGAGTTTGCAGCCGCGCTCGATGATGTCCAGGTGACCGTTAGTGACCGGGTCGAACGAACCGGGGTAGATGGCGCGACGCATGTTCAAGGATGTTAGAGGTTAATTCAGAAATCGTAAATAGCCAAATTCGCCCACGGATAGCCAAATTCGACAAAAAATAGCCAAATTCGGTGTCTTGTCGGCGAATCACATGAATGCTAGGATCCTCGCAACTAGGAGATACCGAAATGGCTCACAGTCTCATACAGGTTGACTACGAGATTCCGTCCGAACTGCTTGCGCTACGCCCACCCGTAACTCACGAACAATTTGAAGAACTCTGTAGCACGTATGGCGACCTGCGGCTTGAACTCACCTCAACCGGAGAATTGATAATTATGCCGCCTGCCGGCGCACAAACTAGTAATAGTAACTCAAACCTCATTCATCAACTCGAATCATGGTCCGAAGAAAATGGTAGCGGTGTCTGTTTTGACTCTTCCGCCGGATTTACTTTGCCCAACGGTGCTATACGATCGCCGGATGCCGCGTGGATTCACCTGCAACGGTGGGACAGCCTAACAAAACAACAAAAAGGCAGCTTCGCTCCTATTTGTCCAGATTTGGTCGTTGAGCTTCGATCTCCGAGCGACAACCTTACGCAACTGAACCTCAAGATGTTTGAATATCTCGAGAACGGCACAGAGCTGGGTTGGTTGATCGACCCCTTTAGGCGAAAAGTGTATGTATATATGCCTGGTCAGGAGACCGTTGTTCTGGATAATCCCGTGAGTGTCTCCGGTCATCCTCTTCTCCCCGGCTTTAGGCTGCACCTGGCTCGGATTTGGTATGATGAGTAGTCCTCTCACCGGATTTACAGGATTATCAAGATGTGGTTCAATACCCTTTGACAATTTGACGTGGTGAGTTAAAGCGACTTGCGGCCACATAAAATAATCCGCTAAACAGCTCGGTGATTAAGTTTCAGGCTCCGCGTTGTTAAGCGCGGGGCCTTTGTTATTGCCTATGCCGAATCTTCTCGAAACACTCAAAGAACGCATCGTCGTCTTCGATGGCGCGATGGGTACCAACCTGCAGGTCCAGAACCTTTCGCTCGACGACTTTGGTGGACCGCGCTTTGAAGGCTGCAACGAAAACCTCCTTGTGACGAGGCCCGATGCGGTTGAAAAGGTACACGCAGGTTTTCTTGATGTTGGCTGCGATGTAGTGGAGACGAATTCGTTTAACGGCACCCCGGTTGACTTTGCCGAATACGATATTGGCGATAAGGCGTACGACATGAACGTACTGGCTGCGCAGCTTGCTAAACGCGTGGCCTCAGATTACTCCACCAAAGAAAAGCCACGCTGGGTTGCCGGCTCGATGGGGCCAGGTCGCAAACTTCCAACTCTGGGCCACATCTCCTTCGGTGATCTTCGCGACGCGTATTCTGTGCAGGTGCGAGGACTGCTCGATGGCGGCGTCGACTTGCTGATCGTCGAGACTTGCCAGGATCTACTGCAAACAAAAGCCGCGCTCGCTGCAATCTTTGCTCACTTCAAAGAAACCCATCGCCGCGTTCCGGTAATCGCTCAAGTCACGATTGAAGTGTTCGGCACGATGCTCAACGGCACCGAGATCTCCGCAGCGCTGACTGCACTAGCGCCATTTCCGATCGACGTGGTCGGCATGAATTGCGGCACTGGTCCAAAGCACATGACCGAGAGCATTCGCTACATTTGCGAAAACTCGCCGCTCCCAGTTTCAGTTCTTCCAAACGCAGGCTTGCCTTCAGTGGTTGAAGGCAAGATGCACTACGACGAGACACCCGAAAGTTTCACGGCCCAATTGGTGCACTTCGCAAATGACTTCGGCGCAAACATCGTCGGCGGTTGCTGCGGTACAACTCCTGATCATTTGCGTCTCGTTGTCGAAGCGATGCAGCGCATCACTCCGAAATCGCGTCACGCTACGACATTACCCGCAGCGTCCTCAATCTATATTCAGCAGCCATACGTTCAGGACGCATCGTTTTTGATCGTCGGCGAGCGCGTCAATGCGAGCGGATCGAAGAAGATGCGCGATCTGCTGAACGCGGACGACTGGGATGGTCTGGTCGCACTCGGCAAGGACCAGGAGCGCGAAGGCGCGCACATTCTCGACGTGAACGTCGATTTTGTTGGCCGCGATGGTGAACGCGACATGCACGAGCTCGCTTCGCGGCTCGTCACGAACGTCAAGCTCCCGATGATGTTCGACTCGACCGAGTGGCAGAAGATGGAAGCCGGACTTCAGCATGCCGGGGGCAAGTCGATTCTCAATTCGACGAACTACGAAGACGGTGTGCCGCGCTTCGTGAAAGTGATCGATCTCGCAAAGACGTACGGCGCAAGTGTTGTCATCGGAACGATCGACGAAGACGGAATGGCGCGTACGGCTGACGGCAAGGTAAAGATCGCTACGCGAGCTTACGACCAAGCGACGAAAGAACTCGATCTGCCCGCTTCGGACATCTTCTTCGATCCACTCGCGTTGCCGATCTCTACCGGCATTGAAGAGGATCGTCGCAATGCGCTCGAAACTATCAACGCGATCAGGCGAATTAAGACGGAGCTTCCCGGCGCGTTCACTATCCTGGGCGTATCAAACGTCTCTTTCGGACTCAATCCCGCCTCCCGAGTAGTTCTGAATTCCGTTTTTCTGCACGACGCAGTCGAAGCTGGTCTCGATTCCGCTATCGTTAATGCGAGCAAGATCGAGCCACTCAACCGCATCGGAGAAAAGGAACTGAAAGTCGCGCGCGAGCTGATCTACGACGAGCGCAAATTTGAAGGCGACGTTTGTATTTACGATCCGCTGACGGAGTTTACGAAGTTATTCGAAGGGGTGAAGTCGAAGACGACAAAGAAGGCTTCGAAAGGTGAAACTGTCGAGGAGCGTCTGAAGAATCACATCATCGATGGCGAGAAAATTGGGCTTGAAGAAGAGTTACGAACCGGTCTTGGGAAATATTCTGCTCTCGACATCATCAACAACATTCTGCTCGACGGTATGAAGGTCGTCGGCGATCTCTTCGGCAGTGGCCAGATGCAACTGCCTTTCGTCTTGCAGTCTGCCGAAGCGATGAAGTCGGCGGTTCGTTTTCTCGAGCCGTTTATGGAAAAGAAAGGTGGCGCGACAGCTAAGGGCACGATGGTGCTTGCGACGGTCAAGGGCGACGTCCACGACATCGGCAAGAACCTCGTCGACATCATCCTGACGAACAATGGCTACAAGGTTTTGAATCTGGGCATCAAACAACCAATCGAAGCCATTCTTCAGGCGTATAACGAACACGGCGCTGACGCGATTGGAATGAGCGGGCTGCTGGTGAAGTCAACGCTGATCATGAGAGAGAACCTTGAGCTAATGAATGAGCGTGGCATCAAGGTTCCAGTCGTGCTTGGTGGCGCCGCGTTGACGCGTCGTTATGTTGAGGACGATCTGAAGTCGCTCTATCACGGCCAACTGTTCTACGCGCGTGACGCATTTGCCGGACTACACACAATGGACCGGTTGGTTGGAGATACCAATGGCGAAGAGAAGCCTCAGGAAGCAGGGGTGAGTGTCGATGTAGTAGACGACGTTGAAGATTTGATCGGTGAAGAACAGAAACTCGGCATTCGTAAACCCGCGAAGCCACGCAAGGTTGCCGGTGATACGACGCATACCACGCGTTCCGTAGTGAGTCGCGACGTGCCGATTCCCGCCGCGCCGTTCTTTGGCTCGCGTGTCGTCGAAGACGTCCCGCTCGACGATGTGTTCGCCTTCATAAATGAGACAGCGCTGTTCAAGGGGCAGTGGCAATTCAAGCAGGGCCGAATGCCGCTTGAAGAATATCAGGTGCTGGTGCGCGAGAAAGTGCGGCCGGTTTATGAAGAACTCAAAGAACGCTCGAAACGTGAAAAGCTGCTCGTGCCTAAAGTCGTCTACGGTTATTACCAGTGCCAGTCAGACGGAAACGATTTGATCGTTTACGATCAGGACCAGGAAGTGCGGTTCACCTTTCCGCGCCAACCGGCGGGAAAACATCTGTGCCTCGCCGATTTCTTCGCTTCGCGAGACTCGGGAAAGAAGGACGTCGTCGCATTTCACCTCGTCACGGTGGGACGACGAGCGAGTGAGTATTCCCACGAGTTGTTCAAAGCTGATAACTACTCAGACTATCTCTACTTTCACGGTTTGAGTGTCGAGAGTGCCGAAGCGCTGGCCGAATTGTGGCACAAACGCATTCGTGAAGAGTTGGGGATCGCAAGTGCCGATTCGCCGGATCTGACACGACTCTTCAAGCAAGACTATCAGGGATCGCGCTACAGTTTTGGTTATCCTGCGTGTCCGCGGCTCGAAGATCAGGAAAAGCTTTTCACCCTCTTGAATCCTTCACGCATCGACGTCAATCTCACCGAGGAGTTTCAATTAGAGCCAGAGCAATCGACTTCGGCTATTATTGTCCACCATCCGGAGGCTAAATACTTCTCGATTGAATGATTTCGAAGCCCTAACACCATTTGAACGTTTCGCTTTCCGCCTCGTCAGACGCATGAATCAAGGCGCCTGGAAGCGATTCTGGACGTGGTGTCAAAGCACACTTGGCGCCGGCTGGATCCATCTTTCCACTTACAACATCATGAATGTTTACGGCCTCGAGCACGTCGAGGCCGCTTCGCACGATCGACCGTTGCTGCTGGTTGCGAATCATCGTTCGTTCTTCGACATGTACGCGGTATCGACGGTGCTCTTTTACAGGACTCGTTGGCCCAAACGACTCTTCTTCCCAGTGCGCGGCAGATTCTTCTACCAGTCGCCGCTGGGACTCTTCGTAAACCTGATCATGGGCTGGTGGTCCATGTATCCTCCATTCTTCGCCACGGGCGATCATCCGATTCCGGAGAAGCGCGCTTTCGACAAGTTTTCGTTTGAAGTGCTCGTAGATTTGGCGCGTTCCGGTGCGGGAAACGTAATCGGGTTTCATCCGGAAGGAACACGAAATAAGAATGAAGATCCTTATTCATTCCTGCGCGCGCAACCAGGTATCGGGAAGTTGATCATGGAGGCAAAGCCGCAGGTTATTCCGGTGTTCATCGCCGGTTTATGTAATAGTCTGCCGAAGCAGGTGGCGCGTAACTGGAATCGTGAAGATGTGATCAGGATCCACTTTGGGCCATTGCTGGATCTGAGTGAACATCTCGCGAAACCTGATCGCCTGCGTACGCACAAAGAGATCGCTGACGCAGTGATGGGAAAGATCGCGGAGCTTGGCGAGCGCGATAAAGCGATGAAACTTAGCCACGGATTACACGGATTTACACAGATCGAACATGTCAGTAGTGATAGTTAATCCATTGTCGGCCGGTGGGAGCACGGGTGAAGCCTGGCCGCAGATCGCGAGTGATTTGCGTTCGCAGTTCGGCTCGTTTCGGGCCGTGTTCACCAAGCATCGTGGCGATGCCTCGGCGCTTGCGAGTGAGGCCGCGCGAAAAGGCGCGAAACTCATCATTGCGTGCGGCGGCGATGGCACGATCTCGGAGGTCGCAAACGGGATTCTTTCTTCGGGTAAAGACGCTGAACTCGGCATCCTGCCCAGTGGCACGGGTGGTGATTTCAGAAGAACGCTGGAGATCCCCTCGCGCAGTCGTGATGCCGCGAGGATTCTTCGCACCGGACGCTCCGTGCGTATCGATGTGGGGCGAGTTTCTTACACAGATCAGAATGGAACAGACGCCACACGATATTTCGTGGGTGTTGCTTCCTGCGGCATGAGCACGAAAGTCATCGAGCGAGTAAAAACAGACGAAGTCTCGTTTGTGAGCGCTCTGCTGAAGACTGCTATGCGCAATGCACCGGTACGTCTCCTGGTTCAACTCGACGATTCTCACGAGCGGCATCTCGTTGTCTCGAATTTATGCATCGCGAATGCGCGTTACTTTGGCGGCGGCATGAAGATCGCGCCCGATGCGAAACTCACAGATGGCAAGCTCGATATCATCAGCATCGGTGATCTAAGCGCCATGAAGCTCTTCACCAGTGCGCCGCGTGTCTACACTGGATCACACCTCTCGATGCCCGAGGTAAGCCACGCTCTGGCACGCAAGATCACTGTGCGCGCGTCCGATCAAAGTACAGAAGTCGCTCTGGAAGTCGATGGAGAACTTCCTGGAAAACTTCCGGCAACATTCCAGATCATTCCCGACGCACTTCGAGTGCGTGTGAACTTATCTGTGTAATCTGCGGCTAAAATATTCTATGATGCATTTAGCTCATGGACGATCGACGATCTAGACCCCGACTAAGCGTTCATCTAGATGTGGTTTGGGATGGCGGCGAGGAAAGACACTCAGCCCTCATCACCGACCTATCAGAAGGCGGCTGTTACCTTGATACCGTGGGCGAGGTAATGGCCGGCGAGATCGTTGCATTTCGTGTTTTACTTCCGGACGGCGATTGGCTTTACCTCGAAGGTGAAGTTCGGCATCATCGCCACGGAATGGGTTTCGGTATTCAGTTTGTCGACTTAAACGAAGAACAAAGGGAGAATCTTTTGCGTCTGTTGCAAATCGCGAGAGAAGCAGGTCCTGAAGCTCCGGCGATTTGTGCAGACCTGGTTGAGGATTGAGACGCTTCTGAAGTCTTGACCTTCTGTGGTCCACGAACAGGAGCTCCCCCCAGAGGTCCTCACATGTAGGCCCGCCAGCGAGGTGCCCGACAAAACCGACGACCAATGGCGATCCAAGGCACTTTGAAAACAATGAGTCTGGTTGACCTGCTTCAGTTTTTGGCAGCAGGCAGGAAATCAGGCACTCTCAAATTCGATCACGGCAAAATCACCAAACAGATTTACTTCAAAAACGGAATGATCGTTGGCTCGAAGTCTAACGATCCCCGCGAATACCTCGGTCAGGTTTTGCTTCATTACGGAAAAGTCGATGAAGTGCAGTTGAAGATTGCGCGGGAACTGCAACGAACCTCCGGCGCGAAACTTGGCGAAGTTCTTGTCGAGCAGGGATTCTTAAGTGAGGATGATGTTCTCAGTACTCTAAAGACGAGGACTCTTGACGCTATTTACGATCTCTTCGTTTGGACTGACGGTGACTTTGAATTTTACGACGACGATCCTTTACCGGAAGACTTACTGCTGATTGAGGTCGAACCCACGACCGTCATAATGGAAGGGATTTATCGGATCGACGAGTTTGCTCGCTATCGCACGTTGGTACCGTCTGACAGAAGCGTGCTTGAACTCAATGCCGGATGGACGTCTTCGTTGAAGCTGGGCAAGGAGTTTCGGCAGGTTCTTTACTTTGTCGAAAAGCGGATGTCGGTAGCTGAAGTTTGTTATCACATGCACGCGTCGTCGTTTCACGTTTACGGTCAACTCTACACACTGATCAGTGAAGGCATTGCTCGCGTAACCGGAGAGTTGCCAGAAGACAGTCCCAAGCTTGTTACGGAAGTAGAGGACTTGCCGGAGAGCGTGACCGAGATGGTTTGGTCTGCCGAACGCAAGCTCGACGAAGATCCGGACGCAGCGTTGCAGATCATTCAGAAGGCATTGCAACAGCAACCTAACAATCCTGAAGCGCAGACGTTGTTGCCCGTGGCTGAGGAGAAGTTCATCAAGCGTGTGTATGAAACGGGTGGGATCTCGCCAAAGTCAGTGCCGCAGTTGCGTGCTATTGATCTGACGGCCGAGCAGATCGATCCGCAGGAAGGTTTTGTGCTTTCGCGTATCAATGGTTCGTGGGATATCCAGTCGATTCTCTCGATCTGTCCCTTTCGTGAGGCAGATTGTTTACGAATGATCAAGAAGTTAATGGAGCGCGGAATCGTTGAGATTAAATAAAGGGGCGAAGGCTAATTCCGGTGCAGGATGATCTTTGAGTCTTTGCGCCTTCGCGTGCGCATTTGCCTTGATAACGAAAAATCTGCGCGACACCGGATGAGCGAGGTTGCGCCAGCGCGAGAGTGCACGTTCCTTCACGATATCGAACCCTGCGAGACTAAAAGTTCTGCGCCAATCCTGTTCTCGTTGAAACGTGCATGGTCCGGTGCGGTCGCGCCACTGCCGATCGTGCGTCCAGCATACCGCGCGGTCCCACCAGATCGCAGGTATGTCTTCGTAAATGATTGCCACACCACCGTCTTTTAAGACCCGGCTGACTTCATTGAGCACTAATCGCGGATCTTGCGCGTGGTGCAACACGTAACAGAGCAACACGGCGTCGAAACTGTCGTCCCTGACAGGAAAATGACGTCCATCATAAGGAAGATAATTGATCCGCGCGTCGGTGGTGTTTGTGCCAACGTCGAGTCCAACTACAGTCTTGCCGAGCATGCCCTGAAGATGATGCGCGATAAATCCGTTGCCACAACCGACGTCGAGCACGTCAGCGCGTGGTGGTAACACGCTCGCGACTTCAAGCGCCATGTCATATGCTCGACCAACCTTGCGTCGTCGTCGCGCACGCTTGAAACGTCGTTTGATTGTTGAGGCCAGACTCGTCACTGCGTGCGCTCAGTGCAAGCCCGGTGCCGTCTTGAAACCCTTGTAAAATGGGCGTGATTCGCAGGTGCAGCAAATATCCGTCGCCGACAATTTCTGACAACTGATATCCGTGCTTATCCGTGTAAATCTGTGGCAAAATCCAGCACATGACCAAACTTCTTATGACTGCTCTGTTACTGACGCAAACTCTTCCCGCAGGATATTGGCCGCTCGAAAAGAGCCAACCCATAATCGACAAGACGCAAACGATTCGTCTATCGGGTGACCTCTCTAAATTATCGGAGGGCGAACGAAAGGCCGTGGCGAAGTTGATCGAAGCCGGGCAGATCTTTCAGAAGCTTTACGAGGAACAGCGTCACCCGAAAGCACTCTCGTCGTATCGTGCGCTCGAAGAACTCGACAAAAAAGCCGGATCGACTGCCGCAACGCAAAACCTTTTAATGTTGTACCGTTTGTCTCAGGGACCAATCGCTACGACACTGGAAAACAAGCGTGAGCCTTTTCTACCAGTCGATCCAACCAAACCGGGAAAGAATGTTTATCCATGGGGCATAACTAAGGAAGAGATTGAACGGGCACTCGCATCGCCAGGTGGACAGGCGAACAAACGCGACAAAGTGCTCGATCTGCGTAGCGTAGTTCGCTTCGTGAACGTAAAGAATCTACAGAGCGACATTGCGACACTAAACAAGTATCCGGCGTTAGAGACTTTGCACCCGGGCTTGCTTGCGGAACTGCTACGACTATCCGCCGATACCCGACGAATCACGACGCCGCCCAATCAACAACCTACAGACGTTTATGCAGTGCCATACGCAGTCGCTTATGCGGATGAATTGATGAAAGCGTATGGGCTTTTGAACGAAGCCGCCGATGCGGTTGCAAAAGACGACGAAGAGTTTGCGCGATACCTGCGCAATCGTGCGCGCGACCTGCTCTCAAACGATTACGAGTCAGGCGATGCAAGCTGGGTTACCGGACGCTTCAAAAATCTCAACGCACAGATTGGTTCTTATGAAACTTACGACGACGAGCTTTACGGTGTGAAGACTTTCTTCTCCTTCTGTCTGTTGCAGACCCGGCAACAGGAAACAACTGCGTTGCGCGAGGCAATGAAGGGATTACAAGCTCTCGAAGATTCGCTTCCTTACAAAAATCATAAGAAGGTACGTGAAGACATTCCCGTTGGCGTCTACGATGTCGTTGCAGACTTTGGACAATCGCGCGGGGGCAATACTGCCACGATTCTGCCGAATGAGAGTTACGTGGCGCGTCGCTATGGCCGCACGATTCTGTTGCGCACCAACATAATGCGCGACTCGAACATTTTTGAGGGAGTGTCCAAAACACTCGCCGCCGCGCTTGGCGAACAGCAGGCAAGGGAACTCACGCCCGACGGAAATTTCTATCGCACATTGTGGCATGAAGTGGGCCACTACCTCGGCGTGGACCGAACCAAAGACGGGCGCGAACTCGATGACGCGTTGCAGGATAATGCGAATGCGATGGAAGAGATGAAGGCCGACCTTGTTTCGTTGTTTGTTGCCGAAGCCCTTCACAAGCAGGGCTACTACACCGATGCACAGTTGCGGAGCGTTTATGCGGGCGGGATCTTGCGCGTGCTGCAGAACAATCGTCCACGACGCGACCAACCATACAACACGATGCAGTTAATGCAGTGGAACTTCTATCTCGAGAATGGATTACTGACGTTCGATCCAGCGACGAAGACGCTGAAAGTCCACTATGAAAAGTATCATGACGTTGTCGGGAAGATGCTTGAGAAGACACTCGCCGTGCAGTTTGAAGGCGATAAGGCGGCATCGGATCGGTATATCGATCAGTACACGAAGTGGGACGAGAACCTTCACGGTGTGATCGCAGCGAACATCCGGGCGCAGCAAAGGTACAGGTTTAGGCTCTTCAAATACGCGGCGCTTGGAGAATAATAGAACTATCTTACCGGCCCCGAGATCGACTGCTGCGCTATGTCGAGATAGGCTCTTAGCCTGACCTCCGGTAATCGCAGTCGATCTGCTCCGGCTTTTGCGCGCTCAAAATTCGTCACCGCCAGAGTACCAAGCACTTGAGACATACGCGTCACTGCCTGCGCAACGACGCTGCCGTTCTGCAGGTTCAGTTCTTCATCGTCAAAGTTTTCAGCGCCAAATCCTTCCAGAGCCCGCGCGGCCGTGCAGATCTCGTTGACCTGATCGATTAACGGCTCGACTATGTCAAAAGACCGCTTTGAATCGTAACGAGCGAACGCGCGTGCGATCTCAAACAACGCATTCATATGTTCCTGATCCGGTGCCTGCAAGGAAGGTCCCAGCATTGCTCTTGCCTGTTCGAGGAGGTTGATCGCATTTGCACGTTTCTGTCCTGGTCCAATCTGGTTGGCGATTTGCGCTAATTGAGTTGCACGCTCTCTGGCTGTGCGAAATCCGCCGATGAGCCTTAGGGCTTCGTCAACCTTTCCCTTCGCCATCGTGCGATAGATCTCTTGCTGGTCTATGTTCGCTAGTGCGTTGCGTTGCTGGTAGGGATTTGGGACGAGCTTGATGAGTTGTCGAGCTCGTCCGATGTCGCCATTAGCGGCTTCACGGTTTGCGAGCTGAAGATAAAGTTGTTCTCGCTGTTCCTGTGGTGCTTTTTCAATTGTTTCAAGTGCCGTATCGACGGGACTGTTGGCGATCGAATATTGAAACTGGTGAGGACCCGAAGCTCGTTGGCCGGATAGTTCGTTCAACTTCTTCTCCACCGCCGCTAAGCCGCCCGGTGAGACGTTATCCAATTCCGAACCGAGTTGCTGCAGTCCACTTAACAAGCTCCAGGCCGCATCGCGTTCAGGAGTGTAGACTTGAGGCGATGGCAGCGAGAAAGACAACGCTTCGCTCAGTGCTTTCTGGACTAACTCACGATATTGCATTTCTGGTAACAAAGACGCCGTCTTCGACTGAACATTGTTAGATTGATTGGCTGCTAGCGACTGTCGTCCAGACCTTTCGACGGAGCGGAGCAGACCAATCGCAACGTTTGCCGCTTCCGCGTTCTTAAGCAGTTTCTCCTCAAGAACTTTGCCGGCGATATCGTTTGCGAGCTCGGCAGCCAACTCGGGATTCTGTCGTCTCAAGAAGCGAAGCGTGTTCAGCAGATTATGTGAGAGTTTTGTTTTTAGACTCTTGCGCGCAATCTGCAGCGCCCGCTGCGGATCCTTTTGCATGATCTGATTCGCAATCGACAGTTCCATCATGCTTTCCTGCGCCGCTTGTTCGCGTTGATTGCTGTAAGGATTGGGCGGCGGCACAGTCGAGTAAAGGAAACTGAGAGCTGCCTCGGGATCGCGTTGTGCGAGTACACGCCCCATCTCGAAACGCAACTGTGAGATCCATCCATATTGCTGCGAATAATCCGGATGACTCGCGTCAATAGAAGCGATAAGTTCCTTCACTCCGTTGGCCGCATCAGTCAAATACTTCGACGCGCGCTTTTGCTCGGATTCCCAAAGGAGTTGGCCGGCAAGGAGTTGCGCATTGATGCGCGTAAACGGCGACTGGATCTGTGTGATTGTTTCTTCGAGCTCTAAAAGTAACGCGATGCCTTTTGCTCTTACGATCTGCAGACTTTGACTGGCTTTGATCTCCTGCTCGGTCGCCTGGCGCATTTCAAGGATCTTGATCTGGTAGCGACCTGAAGTTGTACCAGCGGGATCGAGTGGGTTAACTATGATGCGGTAAATACCTGCGGTCACGGCAACAAATGAAACATGCTCGGGACCATCGTTGCCATTAGGCGAATCGAACTCTCCGAGAGCTCTTCCCTCAGCTGAAAAGGCTTTGACGACGACGTCGATACCTTGCTGTTCGACAACAAATTGAATCCAGGCATTCTCTTCAAGCCTGACAGTGAATTCGTGCATCTGTCCCGGTCCCAGTGTCCGTTCAACCGGCGTATTTGCCTGGAGTGTTGTCGGATTCTGACCGTGTACTGGCAGCGAGGTACAAATAAGGAAAGGGAGAAGAAGCAGCACCCGAAGTCTACCCATGGGAGTATCTCCTGATTGTCGGAAAGCTAAGAGCTTGTGCTAAGACGCTCGAAAGGCACAGTGAGTTCCCCCAAAGCAATTTCTTTTGTGCCTTTTTGTGGCTATTTCCCAAAGGCATTACTGCCGAGGAAGTTTTCTCTGACGTAAGCGACGGTGTCGTGGAGGGTTTCGCCGGGATCGCGCGGCTTGAAGCTCAGTTCGCGGATGGCTTTCGAGCAGTTCAGATACCAGAAATACTGGGCCATTTCAATCGCGCCCGGTTCGACCGGCGACGCCATGTCCCACTGTTTGAAAAATGAATCCAGCAGACTCGCACCCGTAATCGCGAGTCGCGACGGAAGCGCCAGCCATGGCGCGGAAACCTTTGTCAGACGCTCGAGCCGGCCAAAGAATTTCGAGAACGTCCAGTTTGCAGCGCCCAGCAAGTAACGCTCGCCGTGACGTCCTTTCTTCATCGCCACTCGAAACGTTTGAGCAGCATCGCGGGCATCGACAAAACTCACGCCACCTGTCGGCACCGCGCCGATCTTGCGCGCCATGAAGTCGAGAATGAGTTTGGTTGAACTAAGACGATCGTCTCCGGGCCCGAGGAGCAGACTCGGGTTCATGATCACCAGCCGCAGTCCTTTACCCTGGAAGCGTTCGAGCGCGGCCATCTCCTGGTAGGCTTTGCTCGCGTAATACGGCCAGCGCGAGATGATGTCGAGCGGAACCGGATACGTTTCGTCGGGAACAACTTCGCCGTCTTTAGTGACGGCGATCGTGCCGCTAGTTGACGCAAGCACGATTGTTTTGACCCCCGCGGCTTTGGCGGCATCGCAGAGAAGTCGCGTACCTTCGACGTGGATGTCGTACATCTCACGCGCATCTTCGCGTTCGCGTGAGACTTTTCCGGCGAGATGATAGATCTCGCTGATGCCTTCGACAGCGCGTTTGTTGTCGTCAGCGTTTGTGATCGAGCCGGCGAACGTTTCGACTCCGAGATCAACGAGCCAATCGGGAATCGAGGTCGCCATCACGCGAATGTCTTTGGCGCCGTCCTGGGTCAGTTGGCGAACGAGATGTGCGCCGAGAAAACCCGTGCCGCCGGTGATGAGCGTCACGGCGCGTTGTCGCTTTTCGATTGCCGCGCGGCGCTTGGTGCCCGTGGTGACAGGCGTTAGTCGAGCGGTGCGCTTACCTGAGCTCTTAGAGGGCATACTAAGTCGTATAGGTCCCTATAGGCCCTATACAGCAACCTCCTCGCTCACGAGCTCTTTCTTCCGCTCACTCTTCCAAATCTTCCGCAATTCTTTCGCGTCAAATTCATTGCGCGTCCGATCGCGCAGGTTTACAACCTCATGCCTCACGCGAGCTGCAATCAGCCGGTAGGCCTCCGTGCGGGGCATGCCTTTCGTCATCCCTTCCAGTTCTTCGATCTCGAGAAAACGTCCGATGCGAGCACCGACATCGCGGTTCTTGATGAGCGTCGTTCCCTTTGGCATCGCTTCGTACGTGCCATCGAGATACATCGGCAGGATACCCACGCGTGCGTGTAGCGCGAGATATCCGACAACCGGCTTGAAGTCGGCCATGATGCCGGTCATCGAACGTGTGCCTTCCGGAAAGATCAGCGCGTTATAACCACGATCGAGAAACGACTTGGCGTGACGAAGCGACTGACGCAGCGAACCCGTGCGCTCCATCGGCACAAGGTTCGTAAAGTTTTCCATCACTGCACGCTTGTACTTCGTGTCGAAGAAGTAATCCGCTGCGGCGAGTGCGACCAAATCTTTCCCGAATTCACTGAGAGCCATTTTGGTCAGACCCATGTCGAGGTGCGAACAATGATTTGCCGCGACAAGGAAATTGGTGTGCGGCGGAATATTCGAGCGCCCTTCGTAATGTGTGCGCAGGAATTGATCGTAGAGAAAGCTCTGCAGTAAATCGCTGGCTTTATTGCCTGCCGTGCGCACGAACGAAGGAATATGAATTTCGTCGTCTTTGCGTCGATCGTCGATGCGTGTCTCTTGTTTCGTCGATGCACCAGGCTGCCGAGCGACCACCGTTAACAACTCTCTCACGTCCTGAACTTCATTGAATCGTTCTGGCGCCGAAATGGAGCCGCCAGCACCTTCAATCGCGGTTGCAAGCTCGACAAACATCAAACTGTCAAATCCCAAGTCGCTTAATCGGGTATCAATCGCGACTTCCGAGCGAGGACGGTTCGAAACACTCGCAACCACTCCCATCAGCCACATTGAATCCGCATTCGCACTCTCCGGGGCCGTATCGCGTCTTCCGGATTTCTGACTCTCCTCGAGCGATTCCATGATCTGGACCACTTCACGTCGCTTCACTTTCCGTGTGGCCGTGCGTGGGAGTTCGATGTCAGTGAACTGCAAAACTTTGACTCGTTTGTAATAGGGCAGGGAAGCGGAGACTTCGCGGAAGTGCTCCTCGACGAGACGGTGCAACGCCGCTCGGGAGAGGGAAATGTCGTATTCGTCGTCAGCAACGACGAGGCAAGCGACTTTCTCGCCGATTCCATCTGGCAAGCCGACGATGCTGAGCTCTTTCACGTAAGGCGAGTTGCTGTACGTCTCTTCGAGCTCGTCTGGATAAACATTCTTGCCGTTTGTATCAACGATGATCTCTTTCGAACGACCAACGAGGAAGAGATTTCCGTCGTTATCAACACGACCGAGATCGCCCGTGTAGAGCCAGCGATCCACGAGTGTCTTGCGTGTGGAAGCTTCATCCTCGTAGTAACCAAGCATCACGTTTGGCCCACGAGCGATCACTTCGCCGACGCCAGTGTTGTCAGGGTCGGCAATGCGTACTTCAACACCCGGCAATGGTTTACCCACCGTTCCCGTGAGCATGCGATTCTCGGGTCTGGTGACTGTCAGAACCGGTGAGGCTTCGGTTAGACCATAGCCTTCAAGGATCGTGAATCCGAGACCGTGAAAGTCACGCTGAATCTTTTCGCTGAGCGCCGAGCCGCCGCTGATGAAATAGCGTATGCGCCCGCCGAGACCTTCGTGAATCGGATAGAACAGTACCTGCCCAAAGTTCAGCGGTGTCTTATCGCGCAGCCATGCGTTTGCGAATATCAGATTATCGGCAGTCTTGCCGATCCAGTCGCTGCGCTCGTAAAGACGAGTCTTGATGCGGCGATGCAGCAGTTCCCAAAGTGCCGGAACACCAACCATTCCTGTTACGTGGCCGTTCTTAATAGCCTTCGCGAGCGCATCACTCGTGAGTTCAGGCAGGTAAGTTATCTGTGCGCCGCGACTCAGCGGTGTCAAGAATCCGGTTGAGAACTCGAACGTGTGATGCAGAGGCAATACTGACAGTACGCCGTCGTGAATCGTCATGTCAAAAACTGACGACAACATCGAAACCATGCTCGTCAGATTGCGATGCGAAAGCATCACGCCTTTCGGCTGGCCGGTCGTGCCTGACGTAAAGATGAGTGAAGCAACGTTTTGCGCCTGAACACGTTTCGGCAACAGCGCGATACGTTCGTCTTCGGTTTGCTCGTCCGGTAACGCAAAGACGTCTTCGTAAGTCCATACGCGCGTGAGTCCCTGATCACGTAACCGTTCTTGTAGATCTTGATGATCGTTGAGAACTGCCTCACTGCAAATCATACCCGCAGCATTTCCTGCGCGCGCAAAGTTAAGGATCTCAGCCGTAGAACTTTCCGGATCGCACGGGATACACGTAGCACCCGTCTTGAGCACACCGAAATAACTCATGCCCCACTCGGGCGCATTGCTGCTGACCAGCATGACGCGATCGCCGTGCTTGATGCCCTGGCTCGCGAGAAATCCGGCAACGCGCGTCGCCAGCTCGCGTAGGTCGGCATACGTGTACTGTTCCTTGCGCCCATCTCGCTCGATGCGCATCGCGACTCTCGTCGCGTGGCGCTTGGTCGAAGTCTCAAACAGTTCGAGCAGATCGCGATACGTGTAAACGCGCTTCGGCTGTGCGCGCATTTCGTCTTCGAGAGTTGGAAATACCCACTTGGTGAGTCCGGGCAGGTGAATGTTGAGCCAGTAGTCGTACCAGTCAAACATTTCCGGATTCCAGGTGATCAGGTTTCGTTCGTCTTCACTGATGCGATTGAAGAGTGTCCGGACGTTGTCAGACCGAAACACGTAAGCGTTTTCGACAGTGAAGGGACGAAACATGTCAAACGCTTCGCTGGTTTCGCGCGTAAATTCTTCGACACGTTCGACACTTGTCTTCACCTTATCGATCACTTCGCCGACACGACCGCCACCCCAACGTGGCCGCACACGATCCAACAGCGACGATGCTTTCTTCGCCGCCGAGTTGAACATCGGCAAAGACGTGTTTTCGAATTTAGATACCGTGACGGGCCGCGGCTCCATCCGCGCCGCGATGTTGTTCAGAATCTTGATGCCGGTGTCCTTCTCTTCGAAGTGTCGGCGTTTATCGAGTCCGCAGAGACCGATGATCCGTTCCATGTTGTTGGCATTCGCGTCGCCGGTGGCTGCCTGGAAGACGAGCTCCGGTGTTTCGACGCACGCCTGTGCCGACACTGCCAACATCACTGACGCGACCTGGTCCACTGGCGTGATGTCGAGAATCAGTTTCGGATCTGCGGGAATCTGTGTCTGGCCCTTGCGGATGAGAAAGATGATGGGTGCTGTGGTAGTAAAGCCCTCATTCCAGCCCGGAAACGGATACGACATCGCGGATTCGACGATGCTCGGCCGCACGATGCAGCGCACCATTTCGGTCTCGGCCGCGACGAGTTGTTCGCCGAGTGATTTTGTATACGTGTAAATATTGGGCCAACCCCAGTATGCGGCGCGCTCGACACCGAGATCCGTGAGACGAGTGCGCGTCCAGACTTTGCGCTCGCGCGCGACTGCGAGTCCGAGAGCGTCAGGGTCGTCGACGTCGCGACCTTCCTCGTTAAGTCGTTTGCGTGCGAGTTCACGAAAGCGCGCCGTCATCATCGCGTCGCGAGCTTCGTCTCTGACGCGATCGGCGAGCTTGGCGCAGTCGGCAATCTCCAGATCGACGGAGAACTGCACGCCAGCCATCTCAGGTTCACGATGGCGAGGGAAGTAACCGATAACCGGGTCGCCCTCCCAAACAGCGCCTGAACGATTGCCCGCAACAAAGCAGGTTGAAACATGGACCAGGGCCGGACGTTTCATCCTGCGCGCGAAAGCAATGACGTTTTGTGTTCCGACTACGTTCGTGCGCAGTCCGCTCTCGAGCGTTGGATTAAAAGTGACATTGCCGGCGGAGTTGATGATGATGTCGACTTCGTCAGCGATAGCTTGTGCTTCTTCTTCGGAGTAGCCGAAGTTTGTCTCAGCGATATCGCCGCCTCGGACGATTACCTTGTCGTTGACGAAGCCTTCCAGCGCGCTGCCATAACGTTCGCGCAGCGGATCGAATGGAGGCGCAGTGATGATGTTGTTCCAAAAACGATTCTCCGACTCCTCCTGCGACCGCGCGCGCACGGTGAGATAGATCTTGCCGATGTTCGGGAAGCGATAAAGCAACATACTCAGCGTTACTTTGCCGAGAAACCCCGTGCTTCCGATGAGGAAAATCTTCCTATCTCTGTAGATCTCAGTTGGTGATAATTTCATTTCAAACTTCCGACTGGGCGTCTCCTTGAAGTGCGGTAACTTGTTACCGCTTTGGTACTTGATCACGATACTGATACCAAAGCGGTAACAAGTTACCGCACTCCAAAGAGGCGCCCTATTCCATGTCTGCAATGCCGATCATCGGCTGATGCAGCATCGTGATCTCTGCGGAATTGCCCATGTAGCTGCGCGCCATTGCGATCGCTTCAGTTAGATTGTCAGCGCGTTCCCAGCCGAGAATCCCCGGCACGTGCGCATTTTCTGCTCCCGCGGCAATTACATGACCGACATGCTGGCGACCATTCTCGCCCCAGTACCACATGAAGAACGGGTGCGCGCCGTGATAGGCATTACCGCGGCGATACATCTCGATATAGCTCGGGTTGTTTGCAAACTCGCGCTCGTATTTCTCACGCAACGTGAACGCATCTCGAGTTTCAGGCAACAAGCGATTGAAGAAGTCGATGTAGCTCGGGTGAAACCGGTGATCGAAATCGTCATAACAAGGGTGATGCAGGATCATTACGCCGCCTTTCTTCAACAGCGGCTTGTTGCGATAGAAGTTGAAGTGATAACCGAGCGCCATCACCTGGACCAGCAGCGGGTTCAGAATCGAGTAGACGTTGTATGGCGAAATATCGGGAATGCCGGTGATCAGGATATCGGCCTGACCACGGATCGGGATCAAATACTGCTCCATTCCTTTGGCGATGATCTTTTCGTGGACCAGATCTGTCTTCCCCGCATAGCACGCGGTCATCTCGTATTGCGCCGGGCGCGAATGCAACAGCTTGCGACGTGCAGGACGCGGCAACTTGCTCATCGTGTAGCGCATGGCTTCGAATTTCATGCGATCGAAGGCACTGAAGTCGTCTTCGTTGCGCAGCAGGAAGTCCATGTCTGCGCCGTACATGCGATTGTTGATGGCAGTCTCGATGTGGAAAACGTTCAGTGTCTCGTCGACGATCTTCCCGAGCCGTATCACCTTGTGATTCAACGCCGAGCGTGCTGGATCCATGTAACTGTCTGAATCGCGAATTGTCTGCGGATCGTGATGCGCGCGCAGCGACTCATAGTCGCAGAGTCCGACTGCAACTGACTTGTGACCACCGTCCATCGGCACGAAGTTGAGGTTGACGTAAATCAGGAGATCGCTTTCCGCACAGCGACGATTGAGTGTGAGTGGCTCTTTATGTCTGGTCTCGCCGATCTTCACAAGGCCATCGGCCCATTCGGCGTCGTGGTTGTAGTAACGGTCCGGGTAGTACTCGGAAAAAATTCTCGGTCCGACCATCCGTTTCATCTCCCACTCGGTCATTTTCCGATGGAGCGAGTTGGCAATGATGATGTGGACGTCGTCGACACCGTGTCCGGCGAGCATGTCCAGAACGATCTCCAGGACCGTCTGACGAATGTCAGGCGTGGCCATCGGCGGCAGAGGCAAACTGATGTCATCAACCGCAACTGTGACGCGCATTCCGGGTTCGAGTTGGGCAAACAGCGGATCGCAACCGAGCGGGTGATTCAAAGCGTAACGAATAGCAGCTTCGCGATTGGGAAGACCTTTGATCGACGGATTCGGATAGAGCACACGCGTTCCGATCGGGAGATCTTCAAGAATGAAGTCCTCACCGGAAGGCATGATGCGCGGCGCACTATCGCGATCGATGTAGATTACTGATTCGTGTGTTTTGCGTCGAAGTTGAAGTGCCATCAGTTTATTCAGCCACGGATTAACACGGATTTATTTCAGATTTAGTATGGGCCAGTCATGGTGCAGTGCCGTCTGTCGCAAACGCATGTCGGGATTTATTACTGCCGGATGACCCACGATCGAAAGCATCGGCAGGTCGCTCATGCTGTCGGTATAAGCGTAAGAATCGCTCAGACTGATCCCTTCTCGTTCGGTATAAGTTCGAATCCACGACGCCTTGGTTGCTGCGGCCATCACCGGGGGTAACAAGCGCCCGGTGGCCACTCCATTCACGAACTCCAGCCGGTTGGTGACGTATTCCGTGATTCCCAAGTGCTCCATGAGCGGCTTCACCGATAAATCCAGCGCGCCGGTTATCACGACCTGACGCAGCCCTAATTTCCTCGATTTATCTATCAGTTCGTACGTGCCGGGAAAGACTGCGGGCTTAATTACGTCTTCAAATAAGTCCTGAGCAAAGTAGCGCAGCCGGTCTTCGGATTGCCCCTTGTAGCGTTTGAAATAGAGGTCATTAAAGACTTTTCGGCTATACTGGTCCGTCACCGCGAAGACTGGAAGGCTTAGAAACGTCGTCGCGCTCTTCGAAAAGCTAGCCAACAAACCCTGCTGGCGTTTCGCATAAAACGAGAGCGTGTGCACAAGGTTGGTGCTTACTAAAGTTCCCTCGAGATCGTAGAATGCAGCCCCTGCCAAGCTCTCCTCCAGCTGGTTTTTGCGGTCTTGCGGCCGAGATCGACCTGAATGGGAAGTCACTATACCGTATTCGAACCGTTTTGGATAACCAGAAGCAAAAGTATTACAAACTGTATGCTGATTCTAGACAATCCGAGGCTAATTAATGATAAATCCTAGGAAAAAGCGGAAAATTCTTCGATCTGCACTTGTCGCATCGGCACTGTTTTCGATGGTTATGGGCGGGCTCGCTTGCAATAACGGAGCGCCGGAGAGTCCGTCCAGCACCGGTAGTTCGGACACGAAAATGGCCGTGGACAAGGTCGCGGAGGCAGAGCCGCTTTATGAGGGCCGCGAGGATATGACAAAGGCTCGAACCGCAGTGACGGCCCTCCGGCAGGCGCATGCGGCCGACTACGGCAACTATGAGGCAGCCTGGAAGCTCGCACGAGCGGCTTTCTACGTCGGTGACCGGACTGACAACGACTCAGAACGGGACAACATGTTTCGAGAAGGAACTGAAGCCGGAAAAGCTGCGGTACAACTGCAACCGGACAAACCGGACGGCCATTTCTGGCTGGGCGCCAACTACGGAGGCGAGGCAGCGCACAGCACCCTTTCCAATCTTTCCAGTTTTCAGGACATCAAACGCGAGATGGAAGCGGTTTTGAAGATTGATGAGAGCTATCAGGGCTACAGCGCTTATATCGGTTTGGGTCGACTCTATCTACAAGCTCCCAAAGTCTTCGGCGGCGACATCAACAAATCGATCGAGTACCTGGAAAAGGGCCTTAAACTCAATCCCAATAATACGGTCATGCGGTTATATCTGGCTGAAGCGCATGAAGCGAACAATCGAAACACTGACGCTAAGAAGCAGATCGAAACAATAATATCTGCGACTCCGGATCCGAAGTACGTTGCGGAGCACAAGGACGCAGTTGAAAAGGCGAAGAAACTGCTCCAGAAAATTGAATCAGAAGGATAGTTAGAACACAGATTAACGCGGATTTGTTTTCTGACGGATTTCCTCGAGCGTCCGTTTGAGCTGTTCGAGTTTTTGGCCTGCTTCGCCGAGTTTGCCTTGCGAGGTCAGGCGCTGGTAATCCTCGAACTCCTGGTTCGCACGGTTCACGAGCTGCTGTAGATCCGCGCCGGGTGTTGCGGAAGGTGTTGGTTGTTGAGGAGCCTGACCAGATTCCGGCGGTGCTGAAGGTTTGGTCGCGTCCTCGCCGAAGAGACTGTTCATTGCCTCATTGAACGACTGACCGTAACCGAGTTTTTCCTGTGTTGCCAGAACAACGAGCCGTAGCTCCGGCATCGGACTCCGCACAGCCTGCAAGTAGATCGGTTCCACGAACATCAACGAACGCCCGATCGGTATCACCAGCAAATGCCCACGAATGACGCGCGACCCTTGCTGATTCCAAAGCGTGAACTGTCCCGAAAGCTGTGCGTTTTGATCGATGCGTGCTTCGATCTGTACTGGTCCATCAATCAATCTCGATTTCGGGAAGTTGTAGACAAGCAGCTTGCCGTAGTTTTCACCGTCGCTGCGTCCGGCCATCCAACCGATCATGTTGTTTCGGTTTGCAGGCGTGAAAGGCAGAATTAGTACGAACTCATTGTTCTGCTGCTCACCCGGCAACTGCATCAACACGTAATACGGAGCGATCGGCTCACTTACCTTTTCATTCTTCTCAGTGATCGTGATGTGTTGTGCGATGCTCCAGACATCTTCGCGCTGGAAAAACACTTTCGGATTTTGCGTGTGATAGAGACTGTAGACTTCCCCCTGAGCACGTATCAGTGTTTCGGGATACCGGACGTGCGCGCGGAGGTCAGCGGGCATCTGACTCGCATCCTGGAACAGATTCGGAAAGATGCGCCGGTACGCCGCAAGGATCGGATCCTGGCTATCGAACACGTAGAAACTAGCCGTTCCGTTATAAGCATCGATAACAACTTTGACGCTGTTGCGAATGTAGTTGAGCGAATTGCCGGCGACGTCGTGATGCGTTGAATAAGGGAAGTATGACGATTCGGTAAAAGCGTCGATCATCCAGAAGAGTCGCCCATCGTTGGAAACGACTATGTAAGCGTCTTTATCGTAAGTGAGGAACGGGGCGACGCCATTTACGATCTCGCGAATGTTTCGATTGATGAGCACGCGACTTTCACTCGTGATTGCATCTGTGAATGGCAGACGCGAGAGATCACCAACTGCCCATGCGAGTAACATGCGTCGCAAGCGACTGTTAATCGGTATGCCGCCTGTGCCCTGATAAGAGGTGGTGGCGTATGTATCGTCGCCTTGCGGGTAATCAAACTCCTGCTGTTTGGTCTTAACGTAGACGTAACGATTTGTGCTCTCACCAAAATAAATCTCGGGTCGTGTGACCTTGATCTCGCCCTCAACCGGCATGTTTTTCAACACAAACTGCGGCAAACCCTCGGGCGTGAAACCGTTGGCGCTGTTCATCGTCACGCCGTATCCATGCGTATAGATCAATCGCTCATTGACCCAGTTGCGGGATGAAGCAGGCAACTTGTCGTCGTTGATCTCTCGCGGCGCAATCATCATCTGCCGCGTCTGGCCGCCCATGACATAACGGTCGACATCGACATCAGGAAAGTCGTAGTAAGTGCGAATCGCCTGAATCTGTCGCAGCGTGTCCTGGAGTGCGCGCCAGTCCCAGAGGCGAATGTTGTCGAGACTATGTCGATTGTTCGGGAGATCGAGCGCGGCCGTCGAGGTTTCCGCTTCGAAGTCGCGCAGCTCTATTTGATCGAGTCCAAAACCCTTTCGCGTCCATTCGAGGTTGTAGCCGATGTAAGGCGCTTCGCGGTCGAGTTCATTAGGTTTGACGATAAAACTCTGAACGTAGGAAGGAACGAGAACGATACCGATCACATAAGTTACGACTGGAAGCGCCAGCGCGATCAGCAACAGGCTAAACCGTCGCACGCTGAAGGCGTTCACAACCAGAACGATTGCCGCAATGATCAAGACGACGCACAGAATTAACATCGCGGGCAACGTGTAGTGCGCTTCGGTGTATGTCACTCCTGAAAAGACTGGGTGGTCTTCCCAAAGAAAAGGGAAGCGCGAAAGATACGTGCGCCAGCTAAGCACCACGAGAAAGAGAGCAAGCGAACAACAAACACCGCGAAATGCAGCTCCGGATGACCAGCGGACACTCGGTTTGAGCACTGTTTGCGGCAGGCCTAACAACGAGTAGGCAATCGCCGCACAGAGGATGATGAATGTTACTCCGAGTAGCCAGGAGTTAATGAGATCGTAAAACGGTAACGAGAAGAGATAGAACCCGAGCGATTTACCAAAGATCGGATCGGAGATGTTTGTGGCCGGCTGATACCAATAAAGCGAGAACTGTCGCCAGTGCTCTTTCAATCTGAGCCCGAATACCAGTCCGAACAGCGCTGAGATGATCCAACCCAGTGGTCTAATGATTCTTGCGGGCGAAAACTGAAATGGCTGGTTGTTGAGGAGGATGGTCCGCTTCTCAAAAGCTAGGGCCCCGAAGAGTTTCTGGAAGAGCAGAAACGTCGCGCTCAATAAAGCCGCTGTGAATACGGCAGACCCGAAGAAGAGCGCGAGTTTCACCTTGAAGATATACCAGTAGATCGATGAGTAGCCGAGCGAGCCGAACCAGAGAGCCGAGATGTAGATTGAAACGATGCGCGAGAACGAAAGCAGGAGCAGCGCCGCCGCGACGAGGATCCAGATTTTTAGACGACGCCGTTTGCGTGGTCCAACATCGATCACTTCCGGGGTTGGGCGTTTACTCACGCGTGTAGCATACCTGATCTTGGTTGCAGACGCCTCCTTGGAGTGCGGTAACTTGTTACCGCTTTAGTACTGATCACGATACCAAAGCGGTAACAAGTTACCGCACTCCAGGGAGGTGCCTGGTTCTACCGGTGATAAACACGGATCGAGTGGCTCGTGTATAATCGCGGGAGTGCTGACGCCGGAAACAATTCTACAGGGTCGTTATCGCATCGTACGCCAGCTAGGACAGGGGGGAATGGGTGCGGTTTACGAAGCCGTCGACCAACGTCTCGACACCACAGTTGCGCTAAAAGAGACGCTGTTTGCTGAGGATCGCTTGCGGAAGCAGTTCGAACGTGAGGCCAGACTCCTTGCACGTTTGCATCATCCGGCGTTGCCGCGTGTCAGCGACCATTTTTCTGAAGATGATGGACAGTTTCTCGTGATGCAGTTCATCCCCGGCGATGATTTGTCGGAGATGATGACCAGCAAACGGAGTCCGTTTCCTGCAAACCACGTTTTGACCTGGGCGGATCAGTTGCTTGATGCGCTCGACTACCTGCACACGCAGGATCCGCAGATAGTCCATCGCGACATCAAACCGCAAAATCTAAAACTCACGTCGCGTGGTCAGATCATCCTGCTCGATTTTGGCTTGGCGAAAGGCCAGGCGGGCGAGATCTCTCGCGTCACGACCGCCGCAAGTATTTTCGGTTACACGCCAAACTATGCGCCGTTGGAACAGATCCAGGCATTAGGTACTGACTCTCGCAGCGATCTCTATTCGTTAGGCGCCACGCTTTATCACCTGATCACGAACGTTAAGCCACCGGATGCGTTGACTCGTGCGGCTGCAATTGTGAACGGTCAACCTGATCCGCTGTTGAGGGCAAGCGAAGTAAATAGTGCGGTCACGCCCGAAGTGGACCATGTGCTTGGTAAGGCGATGGCGCAGAATCGCGAACAGCGATACGCCACGGCTGCTGATATGCGCAAGGCGTTGCACGGTACTGAACAGGCTTCAACTGTTGTTGAACGTGGCGAGGCGCAAACCGTTTTGTTTCCACCACCGCCAACGACTGTCGCTGTTCCTACGCAAACAGTCGCGACGCCACAAACAGTTGCTGCGACTGGCGAAACGACCGTCGTTCGTCCTAAACAGGGTGGGCCAAGAAGAGTGTTTCCGATTGCCGTGTCTGCGGGGGTACTGGCCCTGGTTGCTTGCGGCGCGCTAGGTTTCTATGCGCTGCAAAACCGTAACGAGCCTCCAGTTTCTCAACTTGCTGTTGAAAGTCCGACTCCGATTGGAGGTCCAGCAAGTACGCCCGCACCTTCTCCGGAAGCAACTGAATCTCCGGAAGAAAAGGATGACGTTGACGTAGCGCCAACGACTCCGAAAAAGACCGAGAAGACTCAGCGTAACGAAGAACCCAAAAAAGCTCCTACGCCTGAGACTCGTGTCGAGACAGAGAATCAGGGACATGAAGACCAGCCACCGGATGTGCCAACGCCGCCGGAGTTTGACGAGCGAAACCGCCGGCGTCGACAACAGACCCGAGTTCTGCCGGGCGGCGTCGTGATACGCGATCTTCCTGATGGGTCGCAAATAATAACCAGGCCGGATGGGATGCGCGTGATGGTGACAAAAGACGGGAAGCGAACCGTTTTGAATCCGGCACGTCCACGCCGCCGACCGGCTCCGGCGCCACTGCCGTCGCCATAAAAAGTTTCTTCTGCATTGCTCGCGAGCTCGTTGTATCCAAGAGGAGAATTAAGATGAGGAAATCGATAACTACACGTGTAATCTTTGCGCTGCTTGCTGTTTGTATCTCGCTCGCGATGGTAAGTCCGGCAGGTTTTGCCGTTGATGTTACTAAGAATGCCGTTCCGTCCAATATCAGAATTACTCCGCCGGCGCCGACCTTCAACGACAAAGAACGAGTCGGCGAGTTGATGCAGAGACGCGAGCGAGTGGCCCAAAGCGTCGGGCCGCAGTCGTTCGTGATTCTGTTCAGTACGGAGCCGCGCGTTTACACGAACGACGTCGACTATCCATATCGTCAGGAAAACAATCTCTACTATCTCACCAATCTAAAGCAGAAGAATGCGACACTCGTGCTGCTGCCGGGTAATACGAAGGTGCGTGAGATTCTCTTCATGCCGCGCCGGAACCCAGCGATGGAAACGTGGACCGGCCACATGTACAGCGCGGAAGAAGCAAACCAGCTTTCGGGTGTCAGAGAGATCTGGCATGCGAGCGAGTTTGATCCGTTCATCAAGGCACTGCGCAACCGGCAGCCTTATCGTCCCAAGCCGGAAAACATTTTCATGTCTGATTTGCCCAAGGACATGCCGTTAACCAACGATCACGGCTACGCGACGTTGTTCGATGCGGCTGCAAAAGGCGAAGCTGGACTGTTTATGTTGATGCCGGGTCAGGGTGAGAGTCGTGAATACAAGCAGGAGCAACGTTTCGCTGCCGACTGGTCGAGTACAGCTTCCGGTTACAGTATTAAAAACGCATGGCCTATATTCACGCAGATGCGTCTCGTGAAGTCGCCGATGGAGCTGCGGATACTCCAGCACGCGATCGACATCAGCATCGAAGCGCACCAGCGCGCATGGGCTGCTGCGGGTGATGCGAAATGGGAATACGAAGTCGATGCGGTGATGGCTTACACCTTCAAGCTCCGTAATGCTGACAACTGGGGTTACCCGGATATCGTGGGCTGTGGTCCAAACGCAACCACGCTTCACTACGTCGAGTCGCAAGGGCCGGTGAAGCCGGGAGATCTGTTATTGATGGACGTTGGCGCCGAATACGATCATTACACTGCTGACATCACTCGCACGTTCCCGGTTAACGGGAAGTTCACGCCGGATCAAGCGGCCGTCTACCAGATCGTTTACGACGCACAGGAAGCAGTGGCAAAGGCATCGAAACCCGGCGCCACGTTGTCGGATGTGAATCGTGCAGGAACGGAAGTAATCAAAGACGGACTCCTGAAACTCGGGCTGATCACCGATCGCAATTCAATGCAACACCGCGTGTGGTTTATGCACGGAACATCACACTGGTTGGGAATGAATGTTCACGACGTTGGCGGTGGGGCGAGGTTTGTTCCGGGCGTGGTGTTCACAAACGAACCGGGAATTTACATCCGGCCCGATGCCTTGGACCAGATGCCGTTTGGTTGGAAACAGGATGAGTGGGAAAAATTCAAGACCGCGGTTCGTCCGGCGTTTGAAAAGTACAAAGGCATGGGCGTCAGAATCGAAGACGACATGCTGATCACGGCCGACGGCGTCCGCTGGCTGAGCGAAGCCCTGCCACGAAAGATCAACGAGGTCGAGGACTTCATCGCGAAGGCGCGCCGCCAATCCGAGTAGCGCCACAAAGAAGAGTTTAGCCACAAAAAGGCATAAAAAGCACAAAAGAGGGAAAGTTCTAACAAGGCTCTGGAAGATCTATTTTGTGCTTTTTGTGCCTTTTTGTGGCTTGAATTTTCTGAGCGTTTTTGTGGCCCACCCTGAGAACCACCTCAGGGCTGTTCGAAAAAAGCCGTGTTGCGGCGGTGGCTCACCCACCGCCGTCTTTGCTTCAGCAGCCAAACTGATGAAGAACTGCGTGGCCATCATCTTCGCAGTCCCCTGAATCATCCGTTGGCCCACACTCGCGATCGTTCCGCCAACTTGCACCTCGGCCGTGTAAGTAACCTTGGTTCCGGTTTCAGTAGTCGCGAGATCCAGATCACCCGAACCCTTTAGAAATCCGGGCGCGCCTTTACCGTCGACAACGAGGCGAAGGTGCTCCGGTTCGCGCATGTCTTCGAGACGAGCAGTCCCGTTGAAAACACCCTTGATCGAACCAACGCCGGTTTTAATCGTCGCCGCGAATGTATTTTCTGCCGTCTGTTCGAGTCGTTCGCAGCCGGGTATACAGCGCTGCAACACGTCCCTGTTGACCAGGCATTGATAGACGCGTTCGCGAGGAGCGTCGAGTTCGTGAGAGCCTTCCAGTTTCACTGCACGCGAGCCTTCGCAGCTTGAATTGCGCGGCGCGTGTGCACTTGCGCAAGGTGACAGCGATATTCACTCGAGGCGTAGAGATCCGCGTTGGGATCGATGCCGTCGCAAACATGTGCGATTGCAGCGCCCACGGCGTTATCGTCCAGTGTTGTCGTAGCCAGTGCGGCTTCGACGGCTTGGGCACGATATGCTTTGACGCCGACGCCAGTCACCCCAATGCCCGCCGACTTGCACGTGCCATCGTCATTCAGCGTCAGATGAACCGCGACTCCAACAACCGCGAACCCTGAAGCTGGATGAGGCACTTTCTGATAAGCTTGGCCAAATTTTCCACTCGGTTTCTTGATGCGAACTTCGCGAAGTATCTCGCCGGGTTGAAGATCGGTCGTGAGCAAATCCACAAAGAAGTTCTCAGCTCTCACTGTTCGCTCGCCGTTTGGTCCAACGAGGACAAGATCGGCATCGAGTGCGAGAATTGCGGCGGGCCAGTCACCAGCCGGATCCGAGTGAGCAATGCTGCCGCCAATCGTCCCTTTATTTCGCACCTGCACATCGCCGATGCTTTTTGCGCACTCAGGTAGGAGCGGACAAACTTGTTTCAGCAGATCAGACGACTCCAATTGATAGTGAGTAGTCGTCGCTCCGATCAGAATTTGATCGCCTTCTTCGCGGATGTATGCGAGCGATTTGATCCGTGCAATGTCCACCAGCAACTGCGGTTGCGCGAGCCGCAGCTTCATCGCCGGAATCAAGCTGTGACCACCGGCAAGAATCTTCGCACCGTCGAGATCGCTATTGAGCAGCGCCACAGCCTCATCGAGGCTCGCAGGCGCTTTGTAATCAAATTGTGCGGGAATCATTGTTCAGCTCCTCTATAAATCCGTCTTCAATCCGGTTTATCCGCGGCTAATAATTCGCCATACATCCTCAGGCTTCACCGGCATATCCAGATGCTTCACTCCAAACGGCGCCAACGCATCGACAATCGCACCGACAATCGCGGGTGTCGCACCAATTGTTCCGGCTTCGCCGACGCCTTTCACGCCGAGTGGATTTACAGGTGAAGGAGTTTCAGTCCGATCCAACTCAAAATCCGGAATGTGCGATGCGCGTGGAATCGCGTAATCCATCAAAGTGCCGGTGATCAGTTGTCCCTGTTCGTCGTAGACGACTTCTTCGAACATCGCCTGTCCGATCGACTGCACGATGCCGCCGTGAACTTGTCCGTCAACCAGCAACGGATTGATCACCTTGCCGCAATCGTCCACCGCGACGTATCGCAAGAACTTGATGTCACCAGTGTCTCGATCGACTTCAACAACACAGATGTGTGTGCCGAACGGGAACGTGAAGTTCTTTGGTTCGAAAAAGTAAGTTGCTGAAAGTCCCGGCTCAGTGTCCGGAGGCAATTCTTTCGCGATGTGCGCGGCGAGTGCGATGTCCTGAATCGTCAAACTCGTTTTGCCTTCCGTTTGCGGTTCCGGTAGTGCGGCTGCTGGTGCTTCAGCGACCGGCACGACCGGTTCCGAAGTGCCCGTTGCGCTCGCTGCTGCTGCTGCCTGGAGAGAATATTTCCCTCCCTCAAACGAAATACGCGAGGCATCTGCCTGAAGCATGTGCGTCGCGATCTTATGCGCCTTCTCCTTGAGCTTTTGAATTGCTACAAAGACTGCCGTACCGCCGACCGCGGTCGCGCGACTGCCAAATGTGCCGATGCCGTATTGAACAATTCCGGTGTCGCCATGAATCACAGTCACGTCATTGATATTGACGCCCAGTTCGTCCGCGGCGATCTGTGCAAACGAAGTTTCCTGTCCCTGGCCGTGTGGCGAGGCTCCTGTCAACACCGTCACTTTCCCAGTTGGTTCAATACGCACTGTCGCACTTTCCCAGCCGCCCGCAGGCATTGCCTGAGATGGACCAAGCGCGCAGATCTCGACGTAGGTTGAAACTCCGATTCCGATCAATCGTCCTTCTTCGCGCGCTTTTTTCTGCTCTTCGCGAAGCGCAGCGTAACCAATGATCTCTTGTGCCTTGTTCAGCGCAGTTTCATAGTCACCACTGTCGTAATCGAGACCGGTCGCGGTATGAAAAGGAAACTCGCTCGGCGCCGGGAAGTTTTTGCGACGCACTTCCGCAGGATCCATGCCTAATTCGGCAGCAACAAGATCAAAGACACGCTCCACGACATATGTTGCTTCGGGACGGCCGGCGCCGCGATAAGCGTCGGTGGCCATCTTGTTCGTGAAGCACGCAGTGATATTCATCTGGATCGCAGGGATCTTGTAAGCGCCCGATAGCATCAGTCCCGTCAACGTGGGAATCGCAGGCGTGAGCAGTTGGTGATAAGCACCCATATCCGCAAAAACGCTGTAGCGTAGACCCAGCACGGTGCCGTCGGTCTTGACTGCGACTTCGATATCGCCAACCTGGCCACGTCCATGGATCGTCGCCTGAATGTTTTCACGTCGTGTCTCGATCCATTTCACAGGTTTTCCGAGCTGCATCGAAATCCAGCCAAGGAGGGCTTCTTCCGAGTAAACATTCAACTTAGATCCAAAACCGCCGCCGACTTCCGGAGTGATCACTCGCAACTTGTTTTCGGGAATTCCGATCATGAGCGCGACTTGCGTGCGCATGAGGTGTGGGATCTGTGTTGACGACCAGATCGTCAACTCTTCTTCGCCCGGGAAGTAACGTGCGAGCACGCCGCGCGGCTCCATCGCGATCGGCGCGAGTCGTTTGTGCAGGATGCGTTGCTTAACGGTGCGATCGGCAGCAGCGAAAGCCGCGTCAATGTCGCCTTCGCCCGAGGTCAACCTGTATGCGATGTTGTCGCTAAAGCTGTCGTGGATAACTGGACCACCAGCCGCTGCCGCTTCGACGTCAGTGACGACAGGCAGATCCTCGTATTCGACCATCACGAGATCGACAGCATCTCGCGCTGCATAACGATCTTTCGCCACTATCGCTGCGACAGGATGTCCCACAAAGTAAACCTTGTTCTTTGCCAGCACACGATGATCGGGAACTTTTAAGTCAGGCAGGGCGCCGGCGCACGGCACTGGTCCAATCTTATCGGCCACGTCTGCGCCCGTATAAACAGCGACGACACCCGGAGCTGCGAGCGCGGCCGAAGTATCGATGCTGGTGATCTTCGCGTGCGCGTAAATAGAACGAACAAAAGCAACATGAAGCGTGTTCGGCAAAGCGATGTCGTCGACGTAATGTGCGAGTCCGCGGATTAGACGCGGATCTTCAGTACGCTTTACGCGTTTACCAACGTAGTTGTTTGTCATGCCTGCCCTACCTTTTTCGCAGCGTATTGCACCGCTTCGATGATGTGCTGGTATCCGGTGCAGCGGCAGAGATTGCCTTCGAGACCGTGGCAGATCTCTTCTCGTGAAGGATCGGCGTTTCGCTCGAGCAACTGCGCTGCGGTTACGATCATGCCGGGCGTGCAATAGCCGCACTGCAATCCGTGTTTCTCCCAGAAACCTTCCTGAACCGGATGCAGTTCGCCGTTTTTAGCGAGTCCTTCGATCGTGGTGACCGACGAACCATCGGCCTGGACGGCGAACACAGTGCACGACTTCACCGCTTGTCCGTCGAGCATCACCGTGCAAGCTCCACAAAGGGAAGTCTCGCAGCCGACGTGCGTGCCGGTCAGTTCCAAAACATCGCGCAGGTAGTGAACGAGTAGCATGCGTGGCTCGACCTCATCGGTATGAGAGACACCATCCACGTTCAGATTGATAGCCTTTTTCATGAGCTACCTCACTTTTGAAAGAATTGTTTTTAGTACTTTGTACTTGGTGCTTTGTGGTTCCAATATATCAACAAAGCTTGAAAAGAAGAACAAAGTATTAAGTGCCAAGTACAATTAGACGGTTGCCTTATGAATTCGTCGCTTCAACCGGTGGATCGTTCGCCGCACCACTTTGAGTTGAGCGTGATCGTGGGCTTCGATCGCCGCCGCTCTTTGCGTCTTTAATTCACGAATGCGCGCTTTGATCCCGGATTTGTCGATGCCGACGACGTCGTGATGCTCGTGCTGTATACCCAATGCCTTGGCGAGCGCTACGACCAGGTGCTCTTTATTCATCTGCGTATAACCCTGAACTGCCTCATGCTCGCTGCCCTTGGCCATTTCGCGTAGCTCCGCCAGTGTTTTGTGTCTGAGTTGTTCGTATGTTAACTCCGCCATTTGAACCTCCTATTCAGTGCAAATTTGCTTGGTCAAAAATCTCGTCGAGATGATGCCGCAGGTGGACCAGATAGTCGCGAATCAAATACTCGAGCGTTGCTGGTTCATTCTTGTCCACGAGGACGAACGCGATCTGATCCAGCGTGTGAGGCGAGCGCAATTTGGTTAAGACATCTTCTGGTATAACCGAAACCGCATGCACGAGATGCAAATTGTAAGCGCTCCACAATTGGATGACGTCGGCCCATGACTCCTCGCGATACTTTTGCGAGCTGACCCATTGGTCCTGCTCGTAACCAGGAAAGACCAGGTCGTCAGTGAATTGTGCGCGCACAAACCGCTGATGATTATTCGCTGCCGAGTCGATCAAATGCCCAAGAATCTCAATCGGCGCCCAGTTATCAGGCGAGCTCCGGCGGCGGCTGTTTTCTTCCGGAATTTCCTTTAGCCGTGCCGTCGCGCCGACAATTGTTTCGCGAAAGCTCCTGAGGAACTCGTCATAGCTATTGGGGGTGGACATGTAGGTTGATAATAGGATCTTCTCGCGCAAACGCGCAAAGGTGCCGGGTAATGGGGTAATAGTGTGTTGCTCAAACATTGCCTGTGTCTCAGAGGGACCAAATGTTTCTTGGGTCCCGGAGGGACCAAATGTTTATAGCCACGCCCCTAAAAGTTAATTACGGCTCCAGCGGAGCCGAATGTTGCTGCTGCACGGACACATCGCGCTCCGCTGGAGCGCGGTCCTAAGGCTGGTGGTGGCTATAAACATCTGGCCGCGCCGCGGCCAATACATACCTGAACTGCCTTATTGTTCAGTGTATTAAGAAAGTTTGCGAAGCTTCTCAATTACACCACTACGTGCCGACGCTTCTTGACTCAAACTCAGCTTTGCACAAAAATCCTAAATCCCGCCCACGGTAGTGGGAGGGGACGTCGAGTACTCAAACTCACCAAACGATTAGTTTATATTGGCCCAGAAGACTTCAACTTTGGAGACCTCGCAAGAATGAAAAACTCTCGAATCCCCCTGCGCGCCCTGGCATGCGCTTTCCTGGTCATGGTGTTCGCCCCGATGAACGCGATAGCTCAGGAAACAGCTAACTCGAAAGAAAAAGATCTCTATAACCAACTCAAAGCGTTTTCGCTTACGGGCGGCGTGATGGCGGTCAAGGGGGTCGTACTCAAACGAGGTCGAACGCAGATTACGCTGGACGGCACTATTTATCTTAGTCAACCGGTCGTCGGAAGGATTTCTGGCGCCGTCTTCATCGGTGAAGGAAAGTTCCTCGCCGAACCTCCGAAAAACGAATTCGAGAAGGCAAACGTCAAACGTCTCCTTGGCAGCGAGGTAGTTGAATCTGATTTCAAAACAGCCGTTTTTAGATTTACCGACGACACAGCCCTGCAATTCGGCGAGCTGTCTGTGGATGGCCCAGCAAACGAACGCGCACAAAAACTCGCGCGAGACGCTGATGAACGCACGTTACGCGAGACAGGCGCGAATCTCGCTGCACGTCTTGCGATTTCAATATTGAATGCGGAGAAACCTGGCTTCTTCTTCGCCACCTTTGAGGGTGGCAAGCGTGGTCGATTCTCGATGATTCTCGATCATCAGAATCGAATTCCAGTTGCTAACTTCCGCATCAATGCTGGAGAAAAAGGTCTGCTTTGGGCTTATGACTCCGATATGTATTTGACGGAAGTTTGGATGGCGTTTTACTCAGACGAGGATTATGCACGTAATACTGTCGAATACTCAGATGCTAACGATCAGATCGACATCTCATACTATCGAATGGAGGCGGACCTGCGAGACCCCAGGGCCCGGCTGCGACTCAATGCGCACATCGAAGCATTGCCCAATCAACCAAACATAAGGGCAATAGCGTTTAGCATTGGTGAAGGTTTAGGTGAGTTTGAGGAGCAGCGTCTCAAGAAACAGATGCGTGTGACTTCAGTTCGACGCGGTGACGATGAACTTGCAGCCGTGCAGGAGAATTGGGAAGGCGGGTTCACTGTGTTTCTACCGTCGGCTCTGAAAGTCAACGAAGAACTCGAACTCGACATAAGTCTCGCAGGCGATTTCGTGCGAGACATTGACGGTATCGATTGCTACTATCCTCGTTCCACCACGAGCTGGTATCCACGACATGGATACCTCGATCGCGCTACTTACGATCTCACGTTCCGGCATTCAAAAAAACTGCACGTCGCGAGTATTGGCGCACGTGTCACCGAAGAACCAGACGCGGAGGACAAGGATGCGCTCGTTTCCAAATACCGAATGCCGCTTCCTGTTTCGTTGGTAACCTTCGCTCTTGGTCCATTCAAACGCCATAACGAAGAGATCAAATGGGAAAAGGGTAATACTCCGACGCCACTCGAGTTCAACTCGCTCCCGGGTAATTACATGCCAATAAAAGAAGATTTTATTTTGGCGGAGCTAAACAACTCGGTCAGATACTTCACGGTACTCTTTGGCGATTATCCGTACCCTTCTTTTGGAGCCGCATATCATCCGTTTGGTTTTGGGCAAGGGTTTCCGTCGCTGTTGATGATTCCATCAGCGGATACCGCGAGCAAGTTTACCTACCAGTTCATCGCCCACGAGACCGCGCACCAGTGGTGGGGAAATATTGTGGCGTGGCGTTCGTATCGCGATCAGTGGCTTAGTGAAGGCTTCGCTGAGTACTCAGGGATTCTTTATACGGGATTACGATCCAATCAGGATGCAAAAAACGATCTCCTGGGTCGCTTACGATCCTCGCTCAAGGACCCTCCGATTACACCCACTGGTCCCGGTAAAGGCAGACTGGTTGACGTAGGTCCAATCATTCTGGGCCATCGTCTGAACACCCTTAAGACAGCGAGGGCTTACCAGGTTTTAATCTATAACAAGGGCGCCCTGGTGTTGCGCATGCTGCACTTCATGCTCAGCAATCCGTCTACGGGTGATGGCCAGCCGTTCTTCGACATGATGACAGACTTCGTGGAGCGTTATCGGAACAAGACTGCTTCGAGTGACGATTTCCGCGAAGTAGCTAACGAACACTTCGCGCGCTCTCCGATTGGTAAGAAATACGGCATAGCGAATTTGAACTGGCTGTTTTACCAGTCGGTTTATGAAACCGAGCTACCTTCATACGAGTTGCAGTACAAAATGGAGGATCAGCCGGACGGCAAAGTCCTGCTCTCAGGTACGATCAACCAGCAAAATGCACCTCCAAATTGGGTGATGGTTCTGCCGGTACAGTTTTCCTTTAGCGGTAAGCAGAAGGCGATGGGGACCGTTTTGGTCCAGGGAGCATCGAGCCCGTTTCAAATAAAGTTGCCGATGCGTCCGAACAAGGTCGAGCTCGATCCCGATCGATGGATCCTGGCGGAGAAGGTTTCGACGAAGGGCAACTGATCCAATCCTCGGAGGATCTTAACCATTAGTTGGAACCACGTTGAGGAGTTGTTCGTTTAGGTGACATGCGTTGGCTATGGCGTCTTACAAAAGTTTCAGTGGTTGCGGTGGTTATGTTGCTGATACTGGTAGCCACTGGCCTTTCTGACACGCTTATGTTCTACGCCCGCGTCGCTAAGCTCTACACGCAATCTCCCGACACCAAAATCGCAATGCCTTTGGAGGATGTCTCCAAAAAGGAGGTCGCCAATACGTGGGGTGCTCCGAGAGGCACGGGGCGGCGTCATGAGGGTCAGGACATTTTTGCACCACGAGGCACGCCAATTCTTTCCGCTACCAATGGCTACATCTACAAGATTGGTGAGAACAACCTCGGTGGGCAAACGGTTTCGGTGATCAGTAAAGGGGGACGCATCTACTACTACGCGCATCTCGACCGTTATGCGAACGGAATCGAAGTCGGCGATCGTGTGACGACACGAACAGTTCTGGGCTACGTTGGTACAACCGGAAACGCGCAGGGCACGCCTCCTCATCTCCATTTCGGCATCTACACGTTTACGGGAGCGATCAATCCGTTGCCGCTGCTAACAGATCGTGTCGCACCGACAGTGACAACCGTCAAACCGAAAGAAACCAAAGCCAAACGAATCATGGTTAGTCGCAAGGCCTAGGTTTTCTTCCACAGATTACGCAGATTGATTACCGATTAAACTCTATCCGTATTGATCTGTTCTTTAGATCCGTGTTATCTGTGTTACCAAATTCCAAAGGTAAATTGGAAGGAGCAAACGCGTGCGAATGCGATCCCGGTCTCTCCCTGTCTCGATCCTCGTTCTGACTTTAACTATCTGCGTATTTATTTTGGCCCCGAGATCAGAGGCGACTAGTTCGCCTCAGGATCCGCCGGCGCCACCTGCCGGCGGGCCCGGCACCGGTCAGGAGCGTCCTGGCCGGCCTGATCAGTCGCCCGAACCGCGACCCTACGAGCGTGTGATAACGAAAGAAGCAAAATCTGACGAAGGCGTCTTCACGATTCACACGATCAAAGAAAAGGTCTATTACGAAATCCCGAAGAGCGAACTCGGCAAAGAGTTTCTCTGGGTGAACCAGATCGCCAAGACCACGCTCGGTGTTGGTTATGGCGGGCAGGCGGCCGGCAATCGAGTGGTGAAATGGGAACGTAAGGGCAATCGCATACTGCTGCGCAATGTGGTCTACGACGTCATTGCCGATCCAAAGCTCCCGGTGTCGCGCGCGGTCCAGGCGGCAAATAACGACACCATCATCATGGCTTTCAACATCGAGGCACTCGGCAAGGATGATTCGGCCGTGATTGATGTGAGCCGCTTATTCACGACGGAAGTCACGGAGTTCAGCGCGCGAACACGTTTGCGTGCTCGTGGTTTCGACGCTTCGCGCTCCTTCATCGAAAAGACCAAGTCGTTTCCGACAAACATCGAAGTGGAAGTTTCGCAAACCTACACCTCACCTCCCGACCCAACTCCGGGTGGCGGCGGAGGTGGACCACAACCTGCGCCAAATCCATTCGCACAGGGAATGCGCGCTGGAACAAATGCGACTGTCGTCATGCACTACAGCATGGTGAAGCTGCCTGAACGACCGATGATGCCGCGTTTATTCGACGAGCGCATCGGATATTTCTCAGTTCGTAAAACTGACTACGGCGTAGACGAACACCGCGCACCACAACGCCGCTACATCACTCGGTGGCGTCTGGAAAAGAAGGATCCAAACGCCGAGCTCTCCGAACCAGTAAAGCCGATTGTTTACTACGTAGATCCGGCGACACCGGCGAAATGGATTCCATGGATCAAGAAGGGAATTGAGGATTGGCAGCCCGCTTTTGAAGCCGCCGGCTTCAAGAACGCCATCATTGCGAAGGAAGCACCTTCAAAGGCTGAAGATCCTTACTGGGATCCGGAAGACGCTCGCTATTCGGTGATTCGTTATCTGCCGTCAACAATCGAGAATGCATCGGGACCGCACGTCAACGATCCGCGCACGGGCGAAATTCTCGAGTCAGACATTCAGTACTATCACAACGTGATGAACCTCGCGCGTAACTGGTATTTCGTACAGTCTGGACCACTCGATCCGCGCGCGAAGAAACTTCCGTTGCCGGACGATCTAATGGGCCGTCTGGTCGAGTACGTAATCGCTCACGAGGTTGGGCATACGCTTGGCTTCCAGCACAACATGAAAGCGAGCGCCACGTATCCTGCGGATAAAGTTCGCGACCCGGTATGGCTCAAGACTATGGGTCACACGCCGACCTTGATGGACTATTCGCGTTTCAACTACGTAGCGCAACCCGAAGACAATGTCCCGGCGGATCTTCTAGTCCCAGGAATTGGTCCGTACGACAAGTGGGCGACAATGTGGGGTTATAAACCGATTCCGGGTGCAAAGACTCCGGACGAAGAAAAGAAGACACTCGACGAATGGGCACGTTCGCAGGACGCGAAACCTTACCTGCGCTTCTCAACCGCAGACGCACGCGGCTCTGACCCTGGCGAGAATACCGAGGCCGTGGGTGATGGCGATGCCGTTGCTTCGACAACGCTCGGTCTCAAGAACCTGAGACGCGTAGCCGATATGCTTTTGCCCGCGACATCTCATCTTGGTGAACCTTATGACGACCTTGAAGAGGTGTATGCACGCATGTTGGGCCAGTGGGCTCTCGAGTTGAACCACGTCACCGGCATCGTCGGTGGCTTCAACTCGCAACAGAAGCATGGCGGACAGGATGGCGTGCGGTTCGTGATCGTGCCGAAGGAGCGCCAGGCGGCAGCGGTGCGCTTCCTCAACGAGAACGCATTCGCTACGCCGATTTGGGCACTGAAGCCTGAAATACTACGACGTATCGAGCCGGCCGGAACACTCGCTCGAGTGAATTCGGTGCAGGAGCGAATCCTTAACTCGCTGCTGAATAATGCACGGTTCGATCGTCTGGTAGAGCAGGAAGCGATCGATGGCGTCGCGGCTTACAAGCCTGCGGAATTTATGGCTGACGTTCGCCGCGGTATCTGGAGTGAGCTTGAAGGTGCTGGTCCGATCAAGATCGACGTCTACCGTCGCAACCTTCAGAACTCGTACATCGACTTGCTCTCGAATAAGTTGAATGTGCGACCGTCGGTCACGGACGACTACCGTGCGTTGATTAAAGCTGAGCTGCGTGATTTGAGTGCGGCGATTGGGACTGGGAGTGCGCGAGCCACCGATCGACAAACGCGCGCGCATCTTGCCGATGTACGCGATCAGATTGCGAAAGCGTTGGATCCGAAGTTTGCGGCGCCGGCGCCGGCAACACCGGCAAATCCGTTCGGATTTGACGACGAGGTCAACTTCGAGAATTTCGATTCGCGTGACTGTTGGCCGGATTACGCAATTCGGATCAGGCCGCGAAAAGAGTATTAATTAGCCACAAAAAGGCACAGAAAGCACAAACGAGTTATTTGAGCGTTTGTGCTTTTTTGTGTTCGAGAAGGTTTGTGGTGTGGTCGGTAATACTGACGGGTATCGGCTGATCGCTTAACTCGCGTGGCGGCGAGACGACTTGATCGATCTGTTGTGGCTGCGGTTCTGGGTCTGGGCGAATTAACAAACCAGCGATGATGTGACCCACCCCGACGGTTGTGGGTAATAAACCGAGCAGCCAAATCACCTTCACTACCGGATCGATCTCAAAGGGAATCTGGTTGACAACGTCAGGCGGAAGTTTCAGCACCAGCGCGGCCGACAAGAAGTACAGAAACGTAGATAAGCCGATCCCGGAAAACAACGACACCACGCCTTTCGTGATGTGCTGCTCACGTCTTTCTGCTGCGGTTTTCTTTTTTCTGAGATTGAGCCAGTTCCGGGGGTCTTTGTGTGGCTCCACCTTAAAGGTCTTGACGAGTTCCTGGAGCTTTGGGAGTGGACTACGGTCCTTCAAGTCAGAGCCGCAGACACGACAATATTGGACGTTTGCTTGAGCTTCTGTACCGCACTGTTGGCAGAACATAAATGTCGAAACGTCTGAGGGGAACTTTTGGTTCCACGTTAAATCATCCGCGAAAATCCGTGGTTAAACTATTCGTAGCTTAAGGCTTCCACCGCATCCTGTCGCGCCGCTCGTAGGGCTGGATACAGAGCGCCAATACTTCCACCCAACAACCCAACAGCTAGCGCAATGAGCACCCACCGTGGCTCGATCTCGATTATCAGGCTCGTCGTTCGTGTTACCACAAGTTGTGCGAGCATCGTCAACAACACTCCCACGATCACGCCGAGGACACTGACAATGATTGCCTCCTGTTCGATCACCCACGCAATCGACGTCTTAGACATACCCAGCGACTTGAGAATGCCGATCTGTCTCGTGCGTTCGGTAACAGTGGTATACATCGCAAGCAGGATCACCAGAACGCTGATTGCGGCTGCTACACCCACCACAACGTTAAGAAATACATTCAACGCGGGTACACCAGACGCGTACAACTCCGGAAGATCGCGCGTGAACAATAATTGATCTTCCGGAAAGCGTTCGAGTATTCGCGCCGCCACCTCTTCCTGTTTTGATGGATCGTCACACGCGACAAGAATCGCAGATGCTTTGTTTTCAGCACCCACTTGCTCCTGCATTGTCTTCAGCGGAATCTTGATACGCCCGCCACCCGGTGGTTCGTAAACGCCGACAATCTTGAACGGCCGGTGAAAGAGCATGACTGTGTCACCTACGTTGGCCTTGCGGTTTCTCTTCCACTCCGGATCGACAATCGCTTCGTCGCCCGATTGCAGTGGCCGGCCTTCGCGCATAGAGATTCGCGCAATGTTCGCATACTGGTCGTATTCAATACCGTCGAGCAGTCGCGAACCAAAGCCTGAATCACTACTGTCCACGGCTTGGCCGATTGGCGTGGTGGCGCGGACACCTGGAATCGTTGCGAGTTCTGCGGCGTGCGTAGCGGGAAGCTTAAATTGCGAAGCGCCAGCAAGACTGATCGATCCCGAGGCGCGAATCATGATCTCTGCGCCGATGTTTGATTCGCGTCGCCCACGTTCATTTAGAACGCCGTGAGCAAGGCCGACAGTGAAGACGATCAGCAGCACTCCTACTCCTGTGCCGAGAACGCTGACCGCAGTGCGAGCGGGTCGATGAGCTATGTTTGAAAGTACGAGACTATCCATAAGACGTTGTAAGCGCGGGCTTCGATCAAGGATGCGGCGCCACGCGTTGGGAAGCGTGCGCCATGTTAGTACCAGGAGGCCGATTGATGTCCAGCAGACGATTGCGGCTTTGCGCACGAGAGCTAACGCAAGACCCGCGGCCGGCGTGAAACCGAGTCCCTTCTGAAGAATGACTTCGGTGCCACCTTCATAGACGCCGATTGTTCCCGGAACAAAGGCGAATGCGAAGTTAATTACCTTCGTGAGCGATTCGATAATGTAAGCCTGGGCTACCTGCGGTTGAAAGCCCAGCATCTTGAGGGCCAGAAAAACTTCAAGCACGCTGGCTGCGTGCGCCGCCAGGTTGCACGCGATCATCAGGAAGAATGCACCCGGATGATGTTTGTAGAAGTCGTAAACTTTCAACTCGAGGTGATAAATGTGATGGCGTCGTTTGAGAATGACTTTTGGACTGAGCCGCAATTCGCCCAGGCGATCAATCACCCACGTAAGCAACATTACGCGACGCTTCGCAGCAATCGCGGCGATCAGAATTCCTGAAGCCGCAACGCTCGCAATGATCATTAGGACCAGATAAACTCCGGGCGGCAGCGGATACCTCAACAACATCACGACCGCGCCGCTCAAAACGAAGAAGACGACGGACAAGTTGTAAAGCAGATTATCGACGACGAGCGCCGGCACGCCGTAAGTTAGCGGAACTCGTTTTCTGAGCAGCGCCACTTTGGTCGCTTCGCCGAGTAGTGGCCCAGTGAACGTGAGAAAACTGATTGCTTCACCGCCGAGTCTTGCAGCGAAGGCGTTTCGAAAGGAAATGCGACGATGCTCCGCGGGGACAGCAGCGCGCATAGCAACAGTGCGCAGCACGTGCCGCAGTCCGCTTAAACCAAGAATAACGAAGAAGCCGAATCCGATGCGCAGCAACGCGTCGAAAAGCGGTTGCACGCCGACGCGGTTGATTACGTAAATGAGCAGGCCGAGGCCGAGCAGGAAGGCAAGAGTCTGCAGCCAAACGAAAGATCGACGCGAGTTGTTAGTGGTTGGTTCCGGCTCTTCGGCGAGTTCTTCTGTTTCACCGGCGGTCCAGTTTTCTGCGAACTCTTCTCTCGATTCAATCAAGGTGCTGCACTCACTCCGATGGCCGTTGCTTTCGTGCGGTCTTGCTGAGCAGGCAACAGCTCTTTAACAACACGTCCAGGAAACTTTCTGAATCCTCTTTCCCACAGCTCAGGTATGGGAGTGCTATCATCGCGTAAATTTCCGGTTAATGCCAACAGCGTCGGTACAAAGCTGAGACTGTCGTAAGGTGTTTCGATATTGAAAGCGCGGGGAACATTGGTATTTGATCCGCCTGTAACCATGAAAGTCGAATGGGTCGAGACGCGGAAAAAGGAGCCATGATTACCACCGGGATTAAAACCACGCACGTCAAAGTTCCAGTGATCGTTGGCGACGATCAACATATCAGCCTCTACCAATTCACGTTTGCGGCGAGCATACTCTCTCATCAAACGCTCATCCTGACTTAATCCCGGATTTTCCGTTGAGAGTCGTTCAGTGTCGTGGCGCGCGAGCTCCTCGTGCAGTCCGACAAGCCCGTTTGAGTAGTGCGTCTTGTGCAATGCATTCAACCACTCGGTGTCGGTATGCCATTCGCTCAGCCAGGCTGTGCGATCGGAAGTCGGAAGGATCAGGTTTGGATCTTCAAAAATCTGCAAAGGCAATCCTGCCTGCCAGCTGATCCGCTTGAACTGCAAGTGCCCGCTCGCATCCTCTGTCAGTCCGCTGATGGGCAGATAACGCAGACTCAACTCACCATCGGCACTCCGGCGTGAGAGGATCAGAGCCTGACGGTTCGCGCCTGCTGTAACCCAGACTACGTCCTCGTCAATATCACGATCGTCTATCAAAGGAAGCACGAGATCTCGCGACAGCCTGGTCGCAATGAGATCGACAGGCCGGTTTGCAATTCCGCGCTGAACGTTGTTCCTAACCGCGACGCCTTGTAGCAGTGAGAAATAGTCAATTCGTACAAAGCTCTGTTCACTGTTCAGTGATCCGTCGGGATTTACAACAAACCCGTTTGGGCTGAGACCAACCACGTAGTTCTGAAGTTCATAGATGGAGTTTCGATCACCCATCGACATCTTCGGAATCACGTCTGGAATTTTTAACTTCGAAGCCGAGAATGCCTCTGACGGAATCTTGAGAAGATTCTGAAGTGCGAGGGCGTATTCAGCATATTCCTTGCGCTCCGTTTGCCAGCGATCGAGCTGGACGTAGATGCGCTTCGACGCGTCGTCCAAACCTGCGTCCTGTTGTTCCTTAGTGAACTTCTTCGGTTGCGCTTCCCAGAGTTTGCGTTGCTCTACGATCGTCCGATCGAGAGCGCCTAGTTCATTTTGTAACTGCTTAAGATCCTTTTCCCAGTCTGCGCGTCGTCGATCGATCACGGCGAAGAACTCGTTGGTTACCGCTTTCTCAGTTTCAACCGGAAGTTTACCGCGCTGCAGTTGCTGCAACAGGATGTGCAGAATGTTGAGATCGCTGTCGCGCAGGTGGAGGGAGGCGCGTTCGTTGCCGTCGAAGTCGAGCATCGCGGTTGGATACGCGGTGCTCTCGCCCTTGAGATAGTAGGTATCAGGCGTCGTTGTGGTGATTAGAGGCACAAACGGATTTATGCCCTTGATCGAGTAGTCGAGCATCAAGCGACGTTTGGTGATCATGTGATGCCCGCCACCCATGCGACTGCCAAGTAGCTTCACGAGGTTGTAGCCCTGGCTATAGACCTTCGCATCACTATTGACGCCGTGATCGGAGATCACCACGAGAGCTGTGTCCTCAGCGACTGGACTCTTCTGAATTGCCGTCCAGACCTGACCGATGACTGCGTCTATACGTTGAAGTACGAAGAGGTGCGACTGCTCGTCGTTAACGTGATGAGCGACGTGATCGAAGTCTTCGATCATCAGATCGAGGTAACGAAACCTCGGATCGTTCAGGTTCGTGATCAACTCTTTAATGAGCTGTTCGCTGAGGGCACTCCGCAGCTCGAAGCCCATGGTCCATTCGTCAAACAATTCCTTGGGAGGTTTCCTGAACTTATTCTGCAAACTGTTTTGCAGTGTCGAGTAGCGCTGGTTCCGCAGAAACATTGAATACGTTATGTAACGTTGATTGTGTGGGTAAGCGTCCGACAACATCGGCAGACCGAGCGAATCGAGCACTTCAACGGCGCGCATGTCGATGCGGCTGCCGTTAATCCCGGCCAGGTAGAGCGGAAAGAAATTCAGGTAATCATATGAGTGCAGCGTGTAACGATCGAACTCTACGTTGCCTTTGATCTGGAGGTGCTGGCCTGTTTCGAGCAGCGACCACGATGGAGCAGACAGGCTCATGCCTCGCACGTAGAAGTTCGAAAGCCTCGAGCCGCGTTGATAGAAGATGTAATCGATCCAGGGCAGTACACTTTTCCCAGACTGTAGATCGCGCTGTTTGACGTAACGGTCTACAACGTCATAGGGCAGTCCGTCGCATTTAACTACGACTAGTCGTTTGGCTTTAGCGTGTGAGGTTGTCGCAGTAGAAAGGAGAAAAAGAATTATTCCCGCAAAGGCGCAAAGGCGCAAAGATGAAAACTGGAACTCTTTGCGCCTTTGCGCCTTTGCGGGAAACTTCGTGCTGCCCATCGCTATGGTTGACCGATAGTGACTGGCGTACCGCTAACGGTTGCCGCAACTGGCTGAATTGGATTTCGTCCGCGAAGATACTCGCCGGCCAGATCTCTCAGCGTTTTGTCGACTTCAGTGTTCTGTGAAATCCGCAGCAGTTCGTTCTTCGCTTTTGGACTATGAATTCGCGAGAGACTGTCGAGACATGCGCGACGTGTTTCATCGTCCTTCGTCCGCGAAAAGATCTTTGCTGTTACTGCGGCCGCATTTCCACCTGCCTCAGTGCCATGCTCTGCGATAAAGCGCAACGATCGTCTCACGTCTTCAAGATTCCACGTGATATCGATGTCAGCACTCGACTTGGCGATTTGCTGCAGGAACCGTGTGTGATACTGAAGTCGCCGTGCAATATCAAGACGGTCTTCCATGTCGTCTGTCAGGTCTTCACGATGCACGTACTTTCCAAAACTCAAAACGTTCAACAGGCGGAAAGCGAACCGCGCTTTGTCACCGTGCTCCAAAGGCAGCATTTCTGCACGACGGTCGCGTTCGAGTCTCGACGCGAGTCCGTTTGGATCTTTCGCATAAGTTAAGAGAGCGTCGTATTGCGCCGTCGCGATTTTGGCTTCAGCATCCAGATCGTTTTCAAAAGGATTCAGCGATATCTTCTCGAGACGTCCACTGACTTCCGAACGAAGCTCAGGCTCCATCGAAGTATTCAGCGCTAGCAGGAGTTTTAACTGGGAATAAGTTTGGAGACGCGACGGCTGATTGATATCCATTCCACGACGCCCAGTGACAAAATCAAATACGGTGCGACCGAGAAAGAACGGCAGATTGCCGAACTTCGAAAGCGAAAGCATGTTGCGCGTAACGTCGTTCAGCACGCGACGCGACATCTCACGCTTCTTCGGATTGTAGCTGTCGCGGAAGTCGACGAGCAGCATCGGGATCTTCGGATTATCGAGACCGTAAAGACCAAGCGGAATCATCTCCACGGCTTCAGCGCCGGGTACTTGACTGTCAACCGAATGGTTCTCGGAATCGAAGTAACGAGTTTCAACGTAGCCCTTCCAGTTAAGCAATCGCTTGTCCGTCCAGGGATTCGCGATGTTCAGGAAACGCGAGCTGTAACGCGTACCCTGTAGTTTGACGAGATCGCGTTTAGCGACCCAGAGCAGTGCGTGAGTCGCGCTTTCGTCTGGCATCAGCAGCGGCTCGAAGTATAGTGATTCCGATTCCGCTCTTTGGCGCAGCAGTTCCCAGTTGTGTCCGCGTTCATCACGGGTTTGCGTAGTCTTCCTGGCGTAGTAAGTCTGAAGATTTGAATCGTCGACAAGTCCACCAAAAGTTTTGTCACTCAGCAGCAGACGTCCCTGGATTACTGCCATCTCCGCAGGCGTCAAAGCTGATTCACCTTTAACTGCCTGATACAGCGCCAGGACTGAGAGTGCGCGAATAATGTGTGAACGTCGATAGTCGCTCGAGTTGCGCCGGTAAGAGCTGGTCGACGCCTTGATTGGCGTGCCGTACGGATCGAGCAGAATATTCTGGAGTGCAGCCCAGAAGATCTTGTCCCATACTTCGCTTTCAGGCGATGCGAGATCGAGTGCCGGCGGAGGCGTCTTCGATAATTTTTCTTTGTTTTCGACTCGCGTGTAGAAGAACGGAATCGCTGCTGCCAAACGTTGCTTGGTTGTCGGACGTGTATAGGTCAGGGGCCAGACGTAGCGCAGACGGTTATTCTCGGAGATATTGTCGCCGAGAGTGTCGCGCAAAATAGACACAAGGGGCACCCACTTGTCGTTTTCAGTAGACTCAATCCCGGCCAGTCGTGCGTGAACAGTGATCAGCTCAGCGCCGCCCGGAACCTCGACGCGCTCCAATCGCAGTATCTGAGAAAGCGCCGCTGCGGGGTCGGTTTCCTCGGATTCTGGGGAGTTTGGCCCTTGGGCTCGACTAATGGTGGGGAGTAATGGCGAGATAACGAGCAGAAAAGCAAATATAAAGCTCGCCCTCAGGTGCCAGTGCCTACGGCTTTGGAACGTCATCCTTTTCCTGAATAATCAAAATTCTGGCAGATGGGGAGTTTGTGCTGCACTAAAACGATCTTATTGAACGGTTCCTCAAAGAAACTTCAAGTCGATTTCTCGTTAGCAATACGTATGCCCGGCGTCGGGCACAAAACCAATATACATTACTATAAGTCCGCGTGGACCTATTTTGTGTCGCTGATGTGACACGTTGTGCATTGTAACAAGCCATAGCACCGTTATTGCCGAATCCCGCCTTGGAGTGCGCCAACTTGTTGGCGCTTTACTATCTTTACCAAAGCGGTAACAAGTTACCGCACTCCAAAGTGGGGCGTTTTGGAGCGCCGTGGCTTTGACGTCAATGAAGACGATTGTGTTGGTTGAGGTGTTAACGAGATCCGCCACCATGGCCTGAGTTCTGCCCGGCAGCTTCACCGTCCTTCGTTTCTTTTGCAGGCGCTTCCCAGCCATTGCGTACGAGCAGCGGTATTCCAAAGCGAATTGGAACGGCAAAGTTTGAGGCTTGGTTTTCAGTGAATACTGCGAAGTTGACACCGATTACTCGTCCCGATGGACCAAACAACGGCGCGCCGGAACCGCCTTCAGCAGTTCGGGCGTCGTATACGATTCGTCGAACGTCGAGATCGGTAATGCTGCCCTGAGTAGTGAGTGGTTGAATACGTTTTGTTTCGGCAAGATATGCGAGTTGGGCCATCGGCGTCCCATATCGTTGCTGAATCCCTCTCGACTCCGCGTCATCCAGAAGAGCCAAAAGACGATCCGGGCCAGAAGGATAACCCATCATCACGACTGTTTTGCCGACGGCAACTGCATCCGGATCTGTTTCCAACGGCAGGATCGGAATTGTCTCCGGAACTTCGGGAATGTCGAGAGTACAGACTGCGAGGTCATCTCTTTGCGCAGCGCCTTTGAACTTTAGTGGGATGGCCTGCGGAATGTTTGGAAAGTAAGCGATCAGTTTTCTTAACCGTGGCTGAGCGTTTATACCACCACTGATACTTTGTGCGCGCTCGTCTGCAATCCATGGCTGAGCGATGTGACGATTCGTGAGCACGTAGCCCTGGCCGATATGAAATCCGGAGCCCACAAATTCATACTCTGCAATCGCCGCGTTGCCTTCAGGCGTTAATGCTTCGGGCGCGCCACTCTGGACCGCGCTGCCGCTGTCGTTCAACTGTGCTTCGGCATATCGGAGTGGCCGGCCCGTTCCGGCCTCGACGAAGTAAAAAGACCCGGCTATCAGGCAAACACCGCTGCCGTACTCGCTGCGAAGCTTCACAGCGAGCGAGAGACTGTTCTGCAACTGCCTTGTCGATTCGTCGATGTTGACGATCTGCTCGTTGGTTTTGGAAACCTGTTCTCTCATCTGACCGAGGTGTTTTCCTTGCTCGTCGATGAGACGCCGGCTGCGCTGGAGTTCCTTGTACATCGCGAAGCCCAGATAGAGCATTCCGCCTACGAGGGCGAGGGCGATACCAAGTGTTATTATTTTGGTGCTCGGCTTAATCTCGCGCACCAGTTCGCGTGTGAACTCACGGAGAAAGACTTTCGCGTCGTCGCGCCGGGCGGTCGCCGCAGATTCGATGGCAGCGGCTTCGATAAATGGCGCCACGTGTGTTTCTCGCGACTGCTGAGGAACTACAGCCGGCAGGTCGCGGACAGGGAAGAAGTGCAGCACGACCTCCGAGTCGCCGATGCGCAACTCGTCGCCGTCATGAATCTCGTTCCCTGAGTTGACGGGCTGTCCGTTCAGGGTCAGCGCCAGTGCCGGATCGAAATCGGTCACGCGATAGGAGCCGTTTTGGCGGCTTAACTCGAGCAATATGGTGTTTGCGGCGGTCTTGGGAAGGCTGGAAGAACGGAGCCGCAGGTCGCAGCTTTCGGAAGCACCTATGCGAACGCTATCGTCGGAGAGGATTTCGGTATGCCGGTCGTCGCCCGAGGAGATGTGGATAACCAGGCCGGTTGACATAAAGAGTTACAAAACCATGTGTCGATCACTAATCGACCGGTTATCTCCGGTCGCACTCGACGCGCCTATTCTACATTGAATGAACTTCCTTCGCATCAAAGAAGCATCAAAAGTACGAATGAATCATCGAAAACGTTTGTGGTTTTTGTCCCTTTTGTGGCAAAGCTGGTAGCATGCGCGACGTGGAATTCATCGAAGATTGCGATCGTTTAGTTGAGCTCGCGCCGATTGCCGCGGCGTCTATCCAGTATCACGTGTTTGTTTGCACGGGGAAGTCGTGTTCGGCGGTTGATAGCGCGGAAGTCAGAAACGCTTTCGAGCGAGAGCTTAAGGCGCGAAACCTGCAGTACGGCAAAGAAAAGAAGGGTTGTAATCCCAATGGATCCGTGGTGCTGACAGAATGCGGGTCAGTTGGCTTTTGTGCCGTGGGTGCGGCAGTGATGGTTTATCCGGATGGTGTTTGGTACGCGCAGGTCCGTGCGTCGGATGTGCCGGAGATCGTCGAGGAGCACATCGTCAACGGTCGACCCGTTGAGCGTCTTGCTTTGTTAAGAGTCCCCGCCAAGAAGTAGTCCGTTTATCCGCGAGAATCTGTGGCCGGTTTCCAACGTAGCACCGGTTTGCGAGCCGCTGTAGCTTCATCGAGACGGCCGATGCGCGTATCGTGAGGGGCGTTCAAAACCAATTCCGGATTCTCCACCGCCTCACTGGCAATCGATTTCATCGCTGCGACAAATTGATCGAGTTCCTGACGACCCACGGACTCCGTCGGCTCGATCAGCATCGCTCCCTGAACGATCAACGGAAAATAGATCGTCATCGGATGAAATCCGTAGTCGATCAGACGCTTGGCAATATCGAGCGTGTGTACGCCTTTGCGAGATTGCCTCTTGTCAGTGAAGACGACCTCGTGCATCGGTGAACCGGAAAACGGTTTGTCGTACGTATCGACCAAACCGGCAGCCACATAACGTGCATTGAGCACCGCCGCTTCTGTAGCTTCACGCAAACCGTCGTTGCCGTGAGTCAACGTGTAAGACAGAGCACGCAGCATCATCCCGTAGTTTCCGAAGAAGGCTTTCACGCGGCCGATCGATTTAGGCTGATCGTAATCGAGGCGATAACTCGATTCGTCAGACTTCACGATCCGTGGCACCGGCAGGAACGGTTCGAGTTCCTTTGTACAGCAACAGGGTCCACAGCCTGGTCCACCACCGCCGTGCGGGGTAGAAAAAGTCTTGTGCAGATTGAGATGGATGACATCGACGCCCATGTCGCCGGGGCGTGCGACGCCGACGAGGGCGTTCATGTTCGCGCCATCCATGTAAACGAGTCCACCTGCCTCGTGAACGATGTCGCAGATCTGTTTGATGTTTCGTTCGAAGAGACCAAGTGTGTTGGGGTTCGTCAACATGAGACCGGCCACTTCGCCGTGTGCGCAGAGTTCGCGCAGGTGGTCCAGGTCTGTCAGACCTTCGGCTGTCGATCGGATTGTTTTAACCGAGAAACCGGAAAGATGTGCCGAGGCCGGATTGGTTCCGTGCGCAGAGTCGGGAATCAGCATCGTGCGGCGATGCGACGCGGCAGCGCCGTCGCGCGCGTCCAGAAACGCGCGGATGATCATGATTCCGGTCATCTCGCCGTGTGCACCCGCTGCTGGTTGCAGTGAGACTCCGGACAGGCCGGTGATTTCCGCAAGGTGTTGCTGGAGTTCGTAAATCACCTGCAGTGCGCCTTGTGCATCCTGCTCATCAGTCAATGGATGAAGATTTGCGAATCCCGCGATCCTCGCGACGCGTTCGTTGAGCCGCGAGTTGTACTTCATCGTGCAGGAGCCCAACGGGTACATGCCGATATCGATCGAGTAGTTCCAGGTCGACATGCGAACGAAGTGTCGGATGACGTCCACTTCACTTACTTCGGGCATGCCTTCGAGGTCGTCGTCACGACGAAACTCTGCGGGGATATTCAATTCGACTTCATCGACGTCGAGCGCAGGGAGCCGATACCCAATGCGCCCCGTTTGTGAGCGCTCGAAGATGAGCTGCTCGTTTGGGCTGATGTGACTGGTGACTTTTGTAATCGCTGTGGTCATAGGACCTATACTGTTGCTAATCCCTCGACAAGTGCATCGATCTGCTCGCGGCTATTCGTCTCAGTAACACAAACTAAAAAATCGTTTGGTCGATCCGGCATAAACCGCGACAAAGCGATGCCTCCGTCAATTCCTTTTTCTTTGCCGAGACGAGTCAGCAGATCCAGAGCTTTACCCGGCGCCCGCACTACAAACTCGTTGAAATAAGGACCGGAGAAGGGAAGTGAATAACCGGCGAGTTTTGAAATCGCACGCGCGGCGTACGCGGCTTTCTGTGCACACTGCTGCGCAACTTCCTGAATACCGCGCCGGCCCATCGTTTCGAGGTACACCGTTGCTGCGAGTGCGATCAACCCTTCATTCGTGCAGATGTTTGACGTAGCCTTCTCGCGTCGTATGTGTTGTTCGCGAGTGGCGAGTGTCAGCACGAAGCCTCGGCGACCCTGTTTATCGTAAGCTTCGCCCACAAGGCGTCCGGGAATTTGCCGGGCATACTTTTCACGAGTCGCAAACAAGCCGACATATGGCCCACCAAACGACAGCGGCACACCGAACGATTGTCCTTCGGCCACGACGATGTCCGCGCCACACGCTCCCGGCGATTTCAACAAGCCGAGCGACATCGCTTCCGTAATGGCAACAACCAATAGAGCACCCTTTGCATGAGCCGCATCAGCAAGTGCCGCGAGATCCTCGACACAGCCAAAGAAATTTGGCGATTGGACCACGAGCGCTGCGGTCTCGTCGTCAATCGCTTCCGCCAGCGCCTGCCACGATTGTCCGGTCTTTTCATCAAACTCAACGAGCTTGAGATGAATGCCCGCGTGCTGTACGTAGGTTTGGACCACTTCGAGATACTGTGGGTGCGTGGCGGTCGACGCCACGACCTTTGAACGTTTGGTCACACGTTCCGCCATCAACACGGCTTCCGCGAGTGCAGTCGATCCGTCATACATCGAGGCATTTGCCACTTCCATCCCCGTCAACTGGCACACGAGTGTTTGAAACTCGAAGATAGTTTGTAGTGTTCCTTGTGAAATCTCGGGCTGGTAAGGCGTGTACGCGGTGAAAAACTCGGAACGCGAAAGAATGTGATCGACGATGGTTGGAGTGTAGTGGGAATACGCACCGCCGCCGAGGAAACTGATTCGTCGCGCGCCCGCATTGCGCGCGCCCATTTTTTCGAATCTGTCGAGCAGCTCTATTTCTGAGAGTGCCGCGGGAGTGTTGAGCGGCTTTTGTAAACGCAGATCCTGGGGAATTGAATCGAACAGTTCTTCGGCCGATCCGAGCCCGATTGCCTCCAGCATTTCGATGCGCTCTTCCGGCGAGTTAGGAATGTAGCGCAAGATTATTCGCTCTCAGCTTTCGTAAAATCTTCGTACTCGGCGGCCGTCAGCAGGCTATCAACTTCGCCGGGGTTCGACATTTTTACTCGGATCATCCAGCCCGCGCCGTACGGATCCGAATTGACTGTTTCAGGTTCGTCTGCGAGCGATTCATTGATCTTCACCACGGTGCCCGAGACTGGATTGAAGACCTCGGAGACTGCTTTCACCGACTCGACCGAACCAAACGCTTCATTCGCTGCAAATTCATCGTTCACTTTCGGCAACTCGACATACACCACGTCGCCCAATGAGTTTTGGGCGTAGTCGGTAATGCCGATGATGGCCTCACCACCGTCAACTCTCACCCATTCATGGTCTTTGCTGTAGTGCAGGTCTTCCGGAACGTTCGCCATGGATCCTCCATCAATCTATCTAGTCAATCCTGAAAATCTTGTTAATCCTGTCTCTACTTTGCTCTCTTGTAGAAAGGCGCCTTAACTACCTGTGCGCCCACGAGCTTTCCGCGCACGTCAATCTTTATTTCCTGACCCACGCTCGCAAACTCTACGGGCAGGTATGCAAATCCGATATTCTTCTTCAGGAACGGCGCCGGACTTCCCGAGGTCACTGTTCCAACTCGGTGACCTGCGACGACGACGTCCTGGTGGTCGCGTGCGATACCTCGCTCAGTCACTTCAAACCCGGTCAGCTTGCGCTTTAAGCCTTCCGCTTTCTGCCGAGCGAGCGCTTCACGGCCGATGAAGTCGCCTTTATTCAGTTTGCAGATCCAGCCGAGATTAGCTTCGAGCAACGTCGTGCTCTCGTCGAGCTCGTTTCCGTATAGCGCCATGCCCGCTTCGAGTCGTAAAGTGTTACGCGCCGCGAGGCCACATGGCAACACGCCTGTAGGTGTATCGGTCTTTCCGACGTCGAGAATCTTATTCCAAAGCTGCTCGGCGCGGTCTGGCGGTGCATAAACTTCAAAACCGTCTTCGCCGGTGTAACCGGTTCGCGAAATGATCCCCGCAACTCCGTCGATGTTGCCGCGAGTGAAGTGGTAATACTTGATTTCGCTCAGAGGCACATCGGTCAAGCTTTGCAAAATCATCTGTGCGTCCGGACCTTGCAGCGCCATTTGGCAGTAATCCGCGCTGACGTTGTTCAACTCAACCGAATCGCCTGAATGATTCGACTTGATCCACTCCCAATCTTTGTCGGTGGTGCTGGCATTGACGACGAGTAACAGGTGATCAGCAGCCAGACGATAAACAACCAGGTCGTCGATCGCGGTTCCTTCGGGCGTCGTTAGCGCCGAATATTGAGCCTGACCATCTACCAGCTTGCTGGCGTCGTTCGACGTGATGCGATTGACGAACGCAATTGCGTCCCCGCCGCGCACGTCAATCTCACCCATATGTGAGACGTCAAACAGTCCGGCATGTGTGCGTGTGCGCAGATGCTCTTCGATCGTTCCTGCGGGATACTGCACAGGCATATCCCAGCCACCAAAATCGACCATGCGCCCACCCATCTGCCGGTGAGCGCCATTGAGTGGAGTTCGTTTGAGTTGCGGAGCCGTTGCGGTCAAGTCATTCACCACGCGCGCGCCTGAGTTCAGAGCGACGCATCATTTATTCAGTAATAACGAGTGAATCCGCAAACTAGCATGCGCGCTGCGGTGCGTCAAGCGAGGGTTGGAGGTGGAGTTAACAACGCATCAACTTCTTTAGCATGGTGGTCTAATGTGTTCCGGATTTTTAAGCAATTCCGCGAGCAATTCCTATCACGGATGGGATCTTGTATGGACGCTCACATGGAAGGGGGTTTTGAAGTTGCGATCTGCTCTGAATAGAAATTACGGGACCCGTTTTACTGTAAGCGGCATAGGCACTGACTTTATCTTGTGAGATCACAGGTACCCGTCGTCTAAAGCCTCAGCAAGAGGCGGGTCTAGAAGTTGCGACTGTCGACCTGAACTGTGGGACCGAGCGTGATCACTACGCGCATGGTGTTAGGACGGCCGTCGTAAGACGCAGGGACGAACGCGGCGTTCTGACGCAGCGCGGATTCAAATTCATCGAGCATGCGTTTGTCCTTGGGAGGTTGGACCACGGACGCCAGTGAGGCCGCGCCGTTACTGAACACGTTCGTAACGACGGTCATGCCGTCAGCGTCTACATAATGATGGGCGTGTGGTTGCGAATGTGCACGAGTCAAAGCCGCCAGCGCACCGCCAGGATCCAGGCTCGGAGACTGTTCGCCATAAGGAGCACGGCTATCGGCAAAATCCTGGCGACTGACAGGCTGGTAAATGTTGTATCCCGGTTCATAACGCAGCACGATAACGCCGCTGCCGCTGTTATTTAACAACGCAGCCTCACGCAATGCCACGAAATGCGGACGCAAAGCTGTGAACATCAGAAAGAACAAGACGACCGAAGCGAATGAACCCACCGTGTAAGGCATCACTCGTGGCTCGAGGAAACGCGCGACGCGAACACTAAACGACGGTTTAATTGCCTGTCTTGCAGCGGCCTCTATCGTCAATAGATCAGAAATCGTGTCGGCAAGACCTGCAGGCGGTTTAGGCCGCGCCAGCGAACTCAAACTACGAGTCAACGAACGCAACTGGGCAACTTCCGCTCGACAAACTGGGCAACGATCCAAGTGCTCATCGATCGCTACTCGAGCCGGCAGAGATACGCAGTCGTCAATGTATGACGAAAACGTCTGTCTGGTTTCTTCGCACGACATTAAAGACATTTCAATTGCCTAAGCTTCGGATGGCTGACCGACCCCGGCTGCTCCCTTTATTAAGAAGCAACATCGACAAGTTTAGGGCAACCCCTTCAGGCTTGAAGTGAGCGATGCTTCAACGGGTGTTGCTGGCCACGTTTCAATACGCCCTCATCATGCCACTACGGAAGCCTTGAGCCCGCCGCTTTTCACTTCGACCCATTTGGCACCGAGTTTCGTGAGCCGGGGCGGATCAGCCATCCGATTACAAAGAGCCTTCCAGCTTGCGCCGGAGTTCCTGGCGACCTCGCGCCAGTCTGGATTTCACTGTGCCGACGCTAATCTCCAGCGTCGCAGCGATCTCCTCATATGCAAAACCTTCAATATCTCTGAGAACGACAGCTTCACGATAAACACGGCGCAAACCACTCAACGCCTTCTTTAAAGCTCGTTCTCGTTCGTTCGCGATTGCGTCCTGTTCCGGATCCCTGGCGGTCGGAGATCTAAGTGTCGCCACCAGGCCAAGTCGTCCATAACCAACCTCAGGTGCGTCGAGGGAAACAGTAGACTCGCGACGCCTGCGACGCCACCAGCGCCAACGGTTACGGGCCTGGTTGATTGCGATCCGGTAGATCCACGTCCGCAGATCCGAATCGCCTCTGAAATGACCAATGCTCTGGAATGCTCGCAGGAATGTTTCCTGGGTCAGGTCGCGTGCTTCTTCGCCGTTTTCCGTCAAACGATAGAGCAGTCCATAAATCTCACCAGACCGTTCCTGCACCAGTTTCTCAAAGGCTAAGGCGTCGCCTCGCTTTAATCTTTCAATGAACTGAGCGTCGACCTGTGGCCGGGCTTCAACCACGGTCGCGGGAGCAACCTGCTCTAATTCCATTTGCCCGTGGAGAGCAATTGGTTCTCCGTAGCTCACTGATCACCCCCTGGGGCGGGAATCGGAGCAGTTAACGATATTTGCCCTTTCCCGGACAGGCTTCCCCTTAGACAACCGCCTCCAGCCTTTTGTTCCCGATGTTTCGAAAAAAATTTCATGCCGTGGTTTAGATGCATTCATCGGGCCTATACTTCAGTTTGTCGCTTCTTGACAAGTTTTTACACGCGCCATTAGAGTGACTCTTTTTCCGCTAATCATACACCCAAGAGAACGCAGCCGACTACGTAGGCTTGCAAGAGGAAAACAAGTGGCAAAGTATAAGAAAAAACGTGCGCGTGAGCTCCAACATGACCGCTTTCGCGACACGACGATGAGCTTTCTCGACCATCTGGGCAATTTGCTGGAGGGTCGAGGACGTACGATTCTATATGGACTGGGCGGGCTTATTGTGGCCGGCCTGTTGGTTCTCCTGTTTGTTAAGTGGAATAACCGTAAAAACGACGAAGCGCGCCAAGCCCTTGGTCGGGCGATAAATATCACAACAGCCGCTGTTACGCCCAACCCTCTGCCGGGCAGTACTGAAATGACGTTCTCCACCGAAAGGGAACGGGCTGAAAAGGCAATCGCCGAGTTTGAGAAAGTGGCCGCGAAATACGGCGAACCTTACAAATCAGAGTCGCACTACTTCATTGCTTCAAATCGTCTGGTCGTCGATCGCCAGAAGGGAATCAGCGAACTGACAGCACTCGCCAACGGCAGTGGTGAAGTGGCCGCACTGTCAAAATTCGCTCTCGCACAGGCAAATGAGAGTGACGGCAAGCTTGACGACGCTGCACGTCTCTACAGCGAACTGGCTAGACTCGACAGTGCAACCGTAACTTCAGACACTGCCAATCTTCGCCTGGCGAAAGTTTATGAAAAGCAGGGCAAAAAGAAAGAAGCTGCCGACCTGCTGTTCAATATCGTAGACGCGGCCAGAAAGGCGAAAGGACCTGACAATCAGCCTGTGCCGCAATCCTCCGCCGCTCGAGAGGCAGCAGAAGAACTCCAGAAACTCGATCCGGATCGTTATGGTCAACTTCCGCCCGAGATTCCGTCATTAGCTGGATAGAACTCTCATGAAATCGATGATCTCTTTGGAGTGCGGTGCCTTGGCACCGCTTTGGTAATAATCCAAAGCGCCAACAAGTTGGCGCACTCCAAGGAGGCGCCCAATTCCTAAGATTAAATGGACAATCTTACCCATTCACTCGTCGGACTCACTGTAGCTAAGGCGGGTTTGGACAGATTGTCTCCGGGCGCGACGACCCTCTGCGTGCTCGCTGCCAACGCACCTGACTCAGACATTATCGTGCTCGCCTTCGGAGATCGTTGGGACTTCCTGCAACATCATCGCGGTATTACTCACGCCATCGTGGGTGTAATCGGTCTGGCCTTCTTATTGCCACTGATCTTCTATACGGTTGACCGTCTCGGGTCACGTTTTCGAAACGAAGCACCTCAAACAAAACTCAAAGGTTTGTTCATCGCCTCGTTCATCGCGAGTGCGACGCACCCGTTGTTGGATTGGACTAATAACTACGGAATCCGATTCTTTTTGCCGTGGAGTCAGAAGTGGTCTTACGGTGATCTTGTCTTTATCGTCGATCCATTCCTTTGGCTGATTCTTGGCGGCGGGGCGTTTCTGCTAACAGCGAAGACGAAGTTTTATAAGATTATCTGGACCATTATCGCGGCGGGACTCACTTTCCTGGTCGTCGCGAGCCCGCGAAGTAATGCTTTGCCGAATCCACGCCTCATTGCGCTTTTATGGATAGTGGCGCTGATCGCGTTGATTGTTCTTTTTGTGAAGGGCGCGAGAGAACGTTGGGGAAGCAGGATCGCAATCGTTGCAATTGCCCTCGCGGTTAGTTACTGGACATTCCTGGGCTTCGCTCACTCGAAAGCGATCGCTCGAGGAAACGAAGAGGCAGCGAAAATGGCAACAGCGAACGGCGAAACAGTCGCGAGGCTCGCAGCGATGCCGAGGCTTGCGAATCCGTTCCGCTGGGACTGTGTTTTCGAAACCGATCGAGCGATGTATCGATTTGATCTTGGCCTTGTTGGCGATAGCTCCATTGAGACACCCGTGCGTTACCCCAAACCAACCGCAGAGTTGTTCAATACCGTTTCGCAGCAACGGCCTGCCCGTGTGTTTCTCGGCTTCGCGAGGTTTCCCGTCATGCAACTCGCCGAACCCGGTTGCACTACTCGCACCCTCGTTCAATTAGCCGACTTGCGTTACACTGAACCAGGTCGATCGCGTGGGAGTTTCGCATTTGAGATGCCCATCGATTGTCCTCGCGAGCGATAAAGAAATGAACGAGACCAAAGAGCTTAATAGCCTGCCAGCACTTGCGGAAGTGCAGGAGGAACGAGAGCGCGCTCTCCCACAATCCACGGTTGCCAGCGTGCGAGTCTCGCCCGGTCCTTATCTCGCTCTAGCAGGTGTCATGTCATTTGCGGCCGCGCTCATGCTTCGTGTCGGCTACGATCTGACTGCGATTATCATGCTTGCTACAGCATGGCTGATTGTGCCGGTGTGTGCACTCAGCGATCGCATCGCATTTGATGGCGCTTCGTTGCGACGCCACGGACCTCTCGCATCATTTCTCAATCTGGTTTTCGGTTACCGTAAGCAACTTGCAATCGACGACTTTGAAACAGTAGAAACGCAGGCAGTTCGTACGCTGCGCCGAGGCGGTCGTGTTCGTTATCGCTATCGAACACAGATCACCGGTAAGGGTAAAGAGTTTGTCATCGTCTCCGGCGGTAGCGGTTACCGTAAGCTGGTGCGGGAATTGTTTCCACTGATCCACGAAAGCAAATTGGACAATCGCAGCCGCGACTTGCGCGACTATCTAAACGATCCGCGTTTCCTCAATCGAAAAGCACAGTTATCGCAACTCGCTTCGTCGGATCTGCTCGACGTTACGAAATCGGATTTCAAACTCGGTCGTAAGCTCAAGCGGAATCCGGCTACTCCCGAAATATCTGCAACGCCTGAAGATCTCGAAAGAGCGCGTCTGCTTCGTCGACTCGGAAACGAACTACGAGTATCAGGCCGCCTGCGTGAAGCCGGAGAAGCTTTTCGTCGGGCACTAAATGTAAAGCCGCACGGCGCCTGGCTCATTTACGACTTCGCACGACTGTTGCGATCGCAGGCGAGTGCGCAATCAGATGCGCGTCTGTTGTCGCGTGCGCGAGCAGCTTTGCGACTGGCCAGTATTCGCGCGAAGAACGACGTGATTTTACTGCCGTTGATTGGCGAGAGTTTTCTTGAATGCGGTGATGCTAATCATGCTCGGCGTGCGTTGCAAAGAGTCGTTGAACTGGACGAAGGAAACTTCAAAGCCAGGATCGGATTGGCCGACATCGCATTGCGCGAAGGAAAGTTGGCCCACGTGATCCATCATTATCATGAAGCCGCGCGGGTGAGTTCCGAAACAGCCCTGGCGCGCTATGCTCGCAGTGAAGGCGAGTACTACATGCAGTTGAATAATGATGATGATTATCTGGTTGCGGAACTGCGCCGGATTAACTGGTTGCAAAGTATCACTCGCATTCGTCGCCTGGCGTCGCGCGTGACGAATGCGAGTGTGTTGCTTGCGCTAATTGGTGGACTGATCGATCCCGTCGCAGGGAGTTTGGCTTGGTCGGTTGCCTCGTCCGCGTTGATTATCTGGTTACTGACATTAGCCGGCACGAAGATGCTTCTCACGCGCTCTAAACCTGCAACATAAGCCACGGATTACACTGATTTAAAATCCGGATTCAATCCGTTTTATCCGCGGCTACTGCTTTTCCGTTTTGCCGCTGGCTTCTTGGGTGTGATTCCCTCAGGATTCAGCAACGCATCCCATCTATAACGCGGCCGCTCACGACCTTCACCAAGTCGCTTGAAAACAAGATCGATGACAGCATTAACGATCCAGTTGTGATAGAACTCGCCCACAGACGCTAACTCCGCATCAGGCGCCGGATTCATGAAGTCGATCGCATACGGCACGTCATCCTTGATCGCAAACTCGACTGTGTTGATGTCGTAGCCCAGCGCCGTGCAAAGCGTTCTCACGTCGTTTGCCACACGTTCTGCGAGCGCCGGTGCGAGATAGTTTGGATTGTGTACGTACTGCTCCCCTGACAAATACGGCTTGCGTGGATCGTAAGCCATGATCATCACTTCCTGCTGTCCGACGCAGTAACATCTGACGAACTGCTCGAATTCAACCGACTCCTGAAGCGTCATGCAAAGCGTGTTGGTCTTGTCGTATTCAGCCCAAAGCTCCTCGATCGAGTTGATCTTCGAAACATTCTTCCAGCCGCCGCCATCAAACGGTTTCAGAAAAGCCGGCAGACCGACGTAGTCAATGATGCCCTGCCAATCGAGGGGAAACTCAAGGTTGCGCAAACTCTCACTGACGATGCCTTCGATGTAGTCCTTTTGCGGCAACAGGACGGTCTTGGGAATGGCAACGCCCAGTTTTTTGCCGAGTGAGTAGTTGAAAAACTTGTCGTCGGACGACCACCAGAACGGGTTGTTGATGATAATCGTTCCCTCGAGCGCCATTCGTTTCAGCGTCGCTCGATAGAACGGAACTTCATGCGAGATGCGGTCGATTACAAGGTCGTACTTCGGCGGATCGTCATATTTAATGCCGCCAAGTGTTATGTACTCGGCCACGACGTCGCCGTGACCGCGTTCATTAATGCCGTTGATTAGTGCTTCCGGGAACGTTTTTTCCCGGCCTACGAGGATTCCTACTCGCTTCATATTTGCTAAATGTCCTTTCGAGAAAACCAAGGAAAATACCCGCGCCGCCCCTACTTGTCAAACGCTTGTCAAACAGGCATCCGGCATGTCGGGTGAGAGCATCCATTGCAAGTGCCGCTGGGCTCGGAAGCGGCTTTTTTCGAGGCTTGTGTTACAATCCGGCCTCAATGTTGGCTTTCCCCGGTTGGCGCCGTCGGCAATACGGCGATCTGGATTCAAGGAGAATGGTTACATTTTGCTTCGTCTAGTTCTGTCCCTCATAGCTCTAACTGTGCTTTTACTCTCGTTCGGATCGCCGATCAAAACCCAGGCGGCTTTGCAAGATCCCAAGGCGGCTCCGCAAGCAAGTCCACAAGCCACCCCGCAGGACACCAAAAAAGAGAGTAAGCAGCAAGAGACCAAACCGGCCAAAAAGAACTCAAACGAACCACAGTACACTGGTGATCAGGTAGTTGAGTCGGTGATCCTCGTTTATGGCACTCGCCCCGCCCTCGAACATATTCGGCGGAACGGAGTGGAGCGCGGCAAAATCACGCGAACTGACACAGAGGGCAAGATTGAAGAGTCAGAGTACGAGCGCCGCTTCATCCGAGGTGAGAATCTCGACAAGGACAAAATTCGTCTCGATCAGAAGCTGCCTACGATGGAGTACTCGCTCATCTTTGGCGAAGGAAAACTCTGGGGACTTATCAACGGTGCAGCTTTCACGCCGCGACAGGACGCTGTCTCGAATTTTATTTCTCAACACCACCATAGTATCGACTCCTTACTGCGCTACAAGGAAAACGGTTCAACTCTCACCCTCGTCGGCAAGGACCAGCAAAAAGGACTCGATCTTTTCGTCATAGATTTGGTTGATAAGGAAAAACGAAAGACTCGTTACTACATCAGTGCCAGGTCGTTGCGCGTGCTCTGGCTCGAGTATGAAGAAGGCAACCCGGGTGGCGTAGCCGTAAAATACACCCGAAAATTTCTTGATTATCGGGCGGTTCAACAGACTCTCGCGCCTTATCGCATCGTCCTGTTGGAAGACGGACGTCAGAGTCAGGAAACCCGCGTTTTGACGATCACCTACGGCGCCAAAATCAGCGACTCTATCTTCAAAAGCCCCGAAGGCTGAGGTTTTTGCTCCGGAGGAGCAAGATGTCTATAGCATCTCCCACACATATTCCGCTCCAGCGGAGCGGCATGTGCTCTGACAGTCATTGCGCTCCTCCGGAGCGCTAAATCTCTTTCTAATTCTTAGCTATAAACATTTTGCTCCTCCGGAGCAAAAGAGGCTGTGTCCTAATAAAAGTCGGAACCGCGGCCAGATCCATGCGTGTATGCCTCTCAGGTCACGGCTTGGTAAAGGTATAATCCGGACCGTGTGAGAGCCTACCTGCCCTGATGAATACGTTGACTACCATCGATGAGCTGGGCTTTGCCCCGGCCCTGCAGCAGGACGTGCTGGAGGACACGACTTCCGACCATGCGTTGTTGGAAGCGACCCGCAGCGGCGACCAGGATGCCTTTGCTGAGTTGGTAAGTCGCTATCGCAACCAGATTACGAGCTACATCTACCGGATGACCAATGACTACGACGGCGCTGTCGATTTAGCTCAGGAGACATTTGTGAGGGTTTACAGGGCAGCTGACAGATACCAGCGAAGCTACGCATTTTCGACCTATATCTATCGAATTGCTACCAACCTGGCCATCAGTGAACTTCGCAAGCGTAAACGCCGCAAGCTTGTTTCGCTGACCGGGTTCTTCCAGCAAAGCGATGGAAGCGAAGCTAAGGAGTTTAATCCGCCCGACCTTCGACCGTTGCAGGACTCGGACCTCGTAGATACCGAGCGACGCAACGCGGTTCAACGAGCTATCGGCACGCTTCCGGAAAAATATCGTGCGCCTCTGATACTGCGTGATGTTGACGGACGCAGTTATGACGAGATCGCAAGAATTCTGGAAACGAGCGAGGGCACAGTTAAGTCGAGGATCAGCCGGGCGCGAGGATTCCTGCGCGAGAAGATGCGTGCTTATTTGTAGGTGATGAAGTTATGAGAAAAAATATTTGTGAACTGATTCGTCGCGAACTGGACGAATTGACGTTGGATGAGACGTGCAGCACTGCCGCAGTCGAGCATTTGCGAGCGTGTGGTGCGTGCCGGGAGTTTCAGGAGAAGCAGACGAAGTTGCGACAGATTGTTGGGAGTCTCGGCACTGTCGCAGCTCCCGCTGATTTTGACTTCCGTTTGCGTGCACGCCTCGCAAATGAATCGAGCAGCGCGGCGTCGCACTTTAATTTTGTGACTTGGCCCGTGCTACGACGTGGTCTCGCAGCGGCCTCACTGTTGCTCGTTTTCGCTACCGGCGCATATTTGGTACGAAATGCTCTGAATCGACCGCCGGCGTCTGATGAAACTGCGAAACAAGCGTCAGCGCCTGCGGTTCGTGAAACACCAAAGCCGCAGGAAACGATTACACCCGACACGAAGGAAACCCCGAAGCAAGCGGATGTGGTGGTTAATTCAAACGTGCAGCCACAGAAAAACAGGACGGAGCGTCCCAGACAAGCGGGAATCAGGATACCGCGACAATTAGCGACAGTTGACTCCGCCAGCACTCGTGCTGAGGTTATCAACAGAGCTGACTCGCTCGCATCGTCATATGCTTTTCAGATTGACGACGCGTCATCAGTACAGCATTTCAAACTTTCGGTTGACGATGGCCGCGGGAATGCAAAAACGATTTCCGTGCCGACGGTTAGCTTTGGTTCACAACGGTTGATGCAGAACGCAAATCAGTTTGCACCGAAACGAGTTTGGTAAGTGGGATGAAGTTTAGAAATAAAATCCGAGCCGCAATTTTCGTGAGCGTAGCACTCTACTATGGAGTCGTCACGGCGCAGACCCCTGCGCCGTCACCGAAAAAACCTGCGCCACCGGTTCGAACCTGGAGGGCCGGCGACAAGACACCTGCTGCTCCTCAAGTCGTAACGATCATTCACCGTCTCAACGCACTAAAGATGTTTCGTCTGCTGGCCCGTTCGCAACAGCAGGTGCAAGCTATTTCCAGTCTTGGTTTCTCATTTAATCTGATGGACGACGTGCATACGAACGTCAGCGCAGGTCTCGCACTGGACGACGGCGAAACGATCGCAGCATGGTTGCCGGAAGCTGAAGTTGAGTTTGGACCAGTGCCGGTTCCAGCACCGGCAGCGCCTGGGGCACCACGTGCGCCGAACGCTCCAAACCCTTCATTTCCACGAATGCCGAATAGTTTCTTCGACACTCCGGACATTACCGTTATTGGTGCTGACGGAAGACGGCTGCCGGCGAAGTACATCGGGTTTGATGGGGTCACAGGACTCTCGATTTTGCGACTCACAAAGAAGAATGCGCTTGCAACAGGCGCCGTTAAAGATGAACCGGTAAACACTGGTGAGGCTGTGTTGTTGTACCGGCCTGAACCGGTGCCTGGGACACGTTCGCTCTTGCGTCCCGGCCTCTATGCACGCATGGCTGCGATTGAAGGTCGAATTCAAACTGTCCTGCCCGCACCGTCAGGAGGCGTTGCGCGATTCAGAGTCAGCGCCCCAAAACTTTCACAGGCGAACATTGGTGGTGTCGCGCTCAATCAGTCGGGCGAAACGATCGGCATAGTCGATGGTCTCGAAGGTAGTGAAGCGAGCATTCTGCCAGCAACGTTGATCAAACGTGCAGCACAGCGTGTGTTGGAACAGCAGGCGAGTGTTCCGCGTCCATGGCTCGGCGTCAAAGGTGAAGCAATCGCCGCACTGAAATTTGATCAGATTGTGAATCACGGCTGGGAATTTAAAGATGCCGAAGCGCTCGCCAACAAGCATCGCGGAATTATGCTGACTTCTATTGTGCCTGGCAGTCCTGCGGCGCTCGCTACGTTGCGTGCAGGTGATGTCATTCTGAAAGTTGATGATAACGACATTCAGACGGCTGACGACTTTACGTGGTGGCTCGAACAGGCTGGTCCGAGTAGTTTGGTCGAGTTCACTGTTTTGCGTCCAAATCGCCCAGTCGAAGTAGAACTCAACGTTAAGTTGAGCCAGATGCTCGAGCCGTCGTTCAGCTTTAATTTGCGCAACCCACTGTCGCCGCCGAAGGGCTTCTCATTACTCGATCAGGGAATCGAAACCATCGCGCTAAAACCTCCTGTTGCGACACAACTCGGAACCACGGCTGGTCTGCTGGTGGTTTACGTCGATCCGGTAACGGCAGCCTACGAAGCCGGCTTGCAACCCGGCGACGTGATTCAATCGATCAACGGCAAGCCGGTTGCGGCATTCAAAACAGATCCGAAACCCTCCACATACACATTCGAAGTCGTCCGCAAAAAAGAAAAACTCGTCGTCACTATCGCCGCGAAGAAGAGATAGCCAAAAAAAGGCACAAAAAGCACAAAACAGTTCAATTTCATTTTGTGCTTTTTGTGCCTTTTTGTGGCAAATGTTACCCTAACGGCCCATGTTCCCTGAGGCCGTTGCTCGTTATCACGATCTGCTCGCGAATAAAGATTTAGCTGAAAGCTCGCGCGCTCTCCTAGATGAGGGTCTGGAAAAAGCCAAACTGATTTTTGGCGGCCGCCGTCTCTCACCCTATCTCCGCCCACACTTTGTGACGGAAACAGATTTCGCACGCATCTGCGGGATCTGCGAAACCGTCTGGTCCGCAATACAGAAAGTGAAAGACGCCGCTGTCGAAGACGAAAAGGTTGTCGACGACCTTGGCCTGACCGAAATCGAACGTGAACTCGTCGCTATCGATCCCGGTTATGCGGCCGTCTCACCAACGTCGCGGCTCGACTCATTTCTCACTCAAACCGCATACAGCTTTGTAGAGCTAAACGGTGAGAGCCCGGCAGGTATCGCTTACGCTGACGCCGCGTATGACATTTTCTCTTCGTTGCCGGTGATGAAGCAGTTTGCAGCCGACTACAACGTGCGCGCTATGTACGGCAAGCAATTCATGCTGGATGTTCTGATTACCTCATACGAGGAATATCTCGGTAGAAAACCGGAGCGCGCACCTCGAATCGCGATCGTTGACCTGGCCGGAGTGCCGACTGTTAAAGAGTTCGAACTCTTTCGAGAATTTTTCGAACAATCCGGATATCCATCGGTCATCTGCACGCCGCAGGAACTCGAGTTTCGCGACAATCGTCTCAGCGTAGCCGACCAGGAGATTGACATCGTTTATAAGCGCCTGCTCGTTAACGAGTACTTGCCGATCATTCGCGAATACCCGGCGCTGCTCGATGCGTATCGCGCTGGCGCGATCTGCATGGTAAACAGTTTTCGTTCGAAGCTTATTCACAAGAAAGCCCTTTTTGCTGTATTGACGGATCCGAAGCACGCAGGTTTGTTTTCCGACTACGAGCTGGCGGCAATCCGAGCGCACGTGCCTTGGACCCGCATTGTCAGGGACGAACATACTGATTACTTCGGCCGTGAAGTAAACCTGCTCGATTTTATCCGCGCAGACGGCGAGCACCTGGTGCTCAAGCCAAATGACGATTACGGTGGCCACGGGATCACGATTGGTTGGAACGTCGACCAGCGTGGCTGGGACGACGCGATCAATAACGCGCTCGCTGATGGCGATTACCTCGTGCAGGAGCGAGTTCCCACTGCCCGCGAGACGTTTCCAGCATTGACGGACGATGGTCGAGTGGAGTTCGCGGAACAGCTTGTAGATCTCGATCCGCTACTGTTCAACGGAAAAGTCGGTTCCGCGTTTACACGCCTGTCATTCACCGAACTGGCGAATGTCAGCTCGGGTGGCGGTATGGTGCCCACCTACATCGTCAGCAAAAAGTGAGGGAAACAGGTACAATCTGTGTAATCTGTGGATAGGAGCTTCCATTGGCTGACGACGACAAAGCTTTTGACTCACAGGAAGAGCGCCGCAGCTTCGATCGCTCGCGGCTGATTGTTGATGTCTTCTTCGATGGCAAGGATGTTACCGGCGTCGCGAGCACGAAAGACATCAGCGTCGGCGGGCTCTATATGAACACGAAGGCAGAGATTCCAGAAGGGGCATTGCTTTTGGTTCGTATACCGTTTCGAGCTGATGTTCAGGTGGTCTGCAATGCGGTGGTGGTTTACAGCAATCCAGGAAGAGGCGTCGGTTTAAAGTTCCAGGGTTTATCGGACGAAGCCCGAGCGATCCTGGGGCAAGAAGTTGGAAATGGCTGATCCGGAGGACCCCACGACTTCGTTAGTGTGGGCCGATCTTTCGCGAGAGACAAGAGAGTCTCTCAAAGGAAAATTGGCCGGCTTGTGGGGTGCGGAGACGGATGCTGCAGCTTTCGATTCGTGGCCTCTCGACAAGAAATACGCGCTGTTGTTGCTGCTTCACCGAATGCGTGCCAAGGACCTCTGGCATCTGGTGAAGCGAATCGATAATGTTTACGGCGAAGGCGGAGTGGGAATGCAGTTCGAAGCGTGGCCGATGATTGAGTCCACGCTTTCGCGGAGAGCCGATTTCACACGCAGGTTTGCCAACCATAACGACACGAGCGGCGGCTTCTATGAAAAAGGAAAAGACGAAGCCATCCTTCATTTTTTGTTTCAGGAAGGGAAGCCACGGATCTGGTACGTGCATTTCGATCTTTACAGTCCGGTTCAATCACCGGCAAGCGCCTGGAAGCATTTGCGATACGAGTTTTTGAGCAAGACCAAACCTGATTGGCGCAGGATCGCAAAATCCCTGAACGTGCAGATTTAAGCGGAAAGAGGACAAATGTTCGATCAATTCACACTGGGCATCGAAGAAGAGTTTCAGATCGTTGATCCGCATACGCGCGAATTGCGTTCGCACGTCGCCGAGATTCTCGAAGAGGGCAAGATGTTGCTCGGCGAGCAGATCAAACCCGAGATGATCCAGTCAATGGTGGAAGTCGGCACGGGAATTTGCCGCAACATTCAGGAAGCACGAACGGATATTACGCGTCTGCGCAGCATCATCGCGGGACTGGCGCGGAAGAACGGTCTCGTCATCGTGGCGGCTTCAACGCATCCTATCTCGCGCTGGCAGGACCAGAAGATCTTTGACGACGAGCGTTATGAATTGCTCGTGCAGGAGCTGCAAACAGTGGCGCGCTCGCTTTTGATCTTCGGACTTCACGTTCACGTCGGCATGGCTGATCGCGAACGTGCGATTCATATCATGAACGCCGCACGCTATTTCCTGCCGCACGTGCTGGCCCTTTCGACTTCGTCGCCTTTCTGGATGGGCCATAACACGGGTCTCAAGTCGTATCGCACCGAAATCTTCAAACAGTTTCCGCGGACAGACATTCCCGATCACTTCGACTCATACAGCAATTTCCAGCGGTACGTGGATCTCCTGATCAAGACTGGCTGCATCAACGACGGCAAGAAGATCTGGTGGGACATTCGACCGCATCCATACTTCCCGACGCTCGAGTTTCGTGTTTGCGATATTCCGACGCGCGTCGACGACACGATCGCGATCGCGGCGCTGTTTCAGGCCATCGTCGCGAAGTTGAATAAGTTGATCGACAAGAATCTCGGTTTCCGTTTGTACCGGCGCATGTTGATTCAGGAAAACAAGTGGCGCGCCGTGCGATACGGGCTGGATGGGAAAATGATCGATTTCGGTAAGCAAACGGAAGTGCCGGTGCATGACCTCGTGCTCGAGTTGCTTGAATTCGTCGATGATGTGATTGATGAACTGGGATCGAGAAAAGAGATCGAGCACGTGCATACGATTCTCCAGCGCGGTACCTCGGCGGATCGGCAGTTAGAGATCTATCGAGATACGAACGATCTCAAGGCTGTGGTCGACGACTTGGTAGAGTTGACGATGGAGAACGTCCCGATGACGCCGGATCTCACGGTGCCACATACAACCACGACCGCATCAACGATTTCGAAGTAAGTTCTCACGCAAAGACGCAAAGACAGCAAAGTTAACTTGAAGTTCTCCTTTGCGGTCTTTGCTTCTTTGCGTGAGAAACTCGTTCCCCAAGATAGTATTGCCAAAGCATTCGTGCGGCGACGGCACGGTGTGGGCGCCACGGTTCCGCTAGTCTTTCAAGTTCATCAGGGCCGGGGCGGTGGGCGAGACCTCTTAGTTCCTTCATAGCGACCGCTAACGCTAAGTCACCGGCCGGCCAGATGTCCGCACGACGCATCGCCATCAGAAGGTATACATCCGCACTCCACGATCCAATCCCTTTGATTCGCGTGAGCACCACTCGTGCTTCTTCGTCACTCATGCGCGCGAGTTTCGTGAAGCTTAATTCACCAGTGATGATCGAATTCGACAAGTGCAGCAGATATGCCGACTTCTGCCGCGTCACTCCGAGACTGCGAAGATAAGTGTCGCCGAGTTCAAGGAATTTCGATGGTGTAAATGGCTGAATCGACGCTTCGAGACGCACTAGCATCGCTTTCGCAGACTTCAGCGATACCTGCTGCTCGAGAATGATGTGAACGAGTGTTGAGAATCCTGCAGCACGACGCCAGAGAGGAGGATCACCATGATTAGCGTGGATCCCGGCCAGGATCTCGTCGCGGGCGGCGAGCTCACGTGCTGCCAGCGCGAGACTCTTTTGCGTGAGCATCAACTGCGTGTTGCGAGAGTCAGGAAGTTCTCAAAAAGTATGCGACCATCGCGCGAGTCGTTCGGGTGTTCCCAGCGCGTGCGGTTCTTGTTCCAGTCTTCAAACGACTTCTCGAGGTGAAACTGGACCGTGTAAATCAGTTGTCCATCGCTTCGCTTCACCATCATCTGGTTGCGACAGAGATACGACGTCGCTAGTAACTCGAATCCTTCCGGCACTCGGTCGAGTTGCAGCCCATGATTCTGCCAGACGCGAAGAATACGCGCCGGCGAGTTCGGGTCAGCGCAGTTGACGTTCTGAAAGATCGGATCGGCAGGCTCCGTGATGCGAATAAAGCGATACTGATATTCAAGCGGACGAGCCGCGCGTTGCTCGTGTTGTTCGAGTTTGTCCAGCGTCACCACTCGCGCACCGAAGCTTAGACCAACGAGTTGATGCCCACCGCAGATCGCCAGCACAGGTATTTGGGTCGTACGAATAAACTGACCAAAGTCGTCCAGTACTGACTGCTTGTAGTAATCAAAATCCCTTAACGTTCCGCTCAGCACAATCGCATCAGGCGTAAAACGTTTAGCCGCCTCGCCGATTTCGGAAAGATGCGCCACATCGGTGGTGGGCCGTTTCACGAGTCGAGAAACGTTGTTGAGAATGTTTTCAATTGCCATTCCGGCGATGAGACGTTCGCGTCTCAACTCCGCGGCCAGCAATTCGCCCCATTCTTCACGAGCCACTACGGACAGATCGCGGTCGTCACGCAGCAAGTTGTCGATTACGAGCACACGCGCTTTTTCAATGCGCTGCTCAACCGGCTCGTAGCGACAGAAAGTTTGCTGGTTGAATGGGAAGGGGAGTGCCCCGGAAACTTTTGTCCGGTCGTTAGTGGGGGTGTAGTCTTGAGTCATTTATCGGTAATGTGTCGTTAAGAGATTCACTTCAAACGCTGTTTTGTACTCTGCCTGAACTCCGGAACACGCGTCCCGGGTCCGGCCTCCTCAATTTCCGAGCGAATCTTAGCAAGTAGCAGGCCACGAAGTCTCCCCCTGAATCTGATGCTTTCTGTTCTGGCTTCCTGCTCAACCAGCAAGAGCATTCTATACCACGATGACTCCAATTCGTCCGCTAAATGCGAGATTTTTGTTATGTCGTACGGTACTGCTACAGCCTTACAACCGAGGCGCGCAAACACTGAGAGGTACCGGGCTGTGGCAAGATCCGGACAGAGCAGCCGCCGGCGCCCGACCTTTAGCTCAACTCCGAGCAACGTGTGCTGTATAACGACACGGTCAGACGCCTTGGCATTTTCGAACTGATAAGAACGGGTGCGCAGCCCCAGTATGCGGTCGCGATAGACTCGCGGAAGCCATGTTTCGCCAAGTTGTTCCTGGATTTTTTGGGCGTAACTTTCAGCAGGCATCACAGATTCATTTGGGTAATCTGTGGATTAACTGTTCGGTAAACATTTGCGAGTCGATCCGGGTTTGCAAAGCGTTGATAACGCGACCCGGAAAGATCCCGAGGTAAAGCACACCGAGCACAGTTATCACTAGTGCGACCGCCACGCTTGCAGGAACACTCGGCGCCTTCCATGCCATCGTTCGTTCGCCGAAGAACATGACGATGATCAGTCGCAGGTAGTAGTAAGCAGACACTGCGGTGTTGAGCACACCCACCACCACGAGCTTGTAGTAGTGCTGCTCAATCGCCGCTCCGAATACCATGATTTTTCCCATGAAGCCTGCGGTCAGTGGCATCCCGAGTAGGCTCAACATGAAGAGACTCAAAGAGAACGCCAGCACCGGCGATTCAAATCCGATCCCGCGATAGTCTTCGATCGCAGTCCTGCGATCGCCGCTGCGCGCGATTAGTTGGACCACGGCAAACGCGCCGATATTCATCACGGCATAAGTCAACAGATAGAAGATAACGGCGGTGATGGCGTTGTTTCGTTGAGTTGGATCTGAAGCCGCTCCGGCCGCGATAAAACCAACGAGTGCGTATCCCGCGTGCGCGATCGAAGAATACGCCAGCATACGTTTGACGTTGTTCTGAACGATCGCCACGACATTGCCGAGCGTCATCGTGAGAATCGCCATGATGACGAGAACGTAGACCCAGAGCTCGTGCAGGTTACCTGCCGTCGCGTTGGAAGCCGAAACTACAAAAGGCAATCCAAAAACAAAAACACGAATGAACGAAGCAAAGCCGGCGGCTTTTGGACCGGCAGCCATGAATGCAGTGACTGGAGTGGGCGCGCCTTCGTAAACGTCCGGCGTCCAGATGTGGAAGGGCGCTGTGGCGATCTTGAAACCAAACCCCACGAGCATCATCGCGGCGCCTGCGTAAAGCAACGCCGGATATTGTGCCTGGCCGACGCGAGTTGCGATCTCGGCGATGTTGGTTGTTCCGGCGACGATTCGGCTGAGTGATCCGCCAGGTCCTGGCTCCGCAATCGACGTTGCTCCATAGATCAGCGCGATGCCGTAAAGCAGAAACGCTGACGAGAACGAACCGAGGATGAAGTATTTCAGCGACGACTCGTTCGAGCGAACGTCAGAGCGCCGGAAACCTGCCATCACATATGTAGCGATTGAGAGGATCTCGAGGCCGAGGAAAATTATGACCAGATCGTTGCCTGACGCCATCAGCATCATTCCGACTGTGGCAAACAGCAGCAGGGAATGAAATTCGCCCGCCGGCAATTGTTCGGTCTGGACCCAGACAGTTGAGATAAGCAACGTCAGAGCTGATACAAGCAGAAAGATGAGCGTAAAGCCGAGACGCAACTCGTCGAGCACGATCATCCCGTTGAATGCATTGGCCGAAGGTGTACCAGCCGCCCAGAGCCAGACAACGCTAATCGCGCCAGCGACGATGCCGACGAGTGAAATACAACCCGTGATCCAACGTTGTGTCGGACGAACGAACGCATCGACGAGCATCACGAGAACGGCCGCAGCGCACACGATCACTTCCGGCGCGATTAGCGACCAGCTAATGATCGGCATCATTGATTGCGCCAAGAAGATTTCACGCAGAGGCGCAAAGAACGCAAAGCAGTCCGTCATTTTGAGTTCTCCTCTGCGTGCTCTGCATCTTTGCGTGAAGTAAGCTCTGAAGGCTGACCTGCCGAGGTTGTATAAGAACCACCTGCCGGACTTGACGAAACACGAGCGCGGATTGTTTCGACGCTAAGTCTTGAGCGATCGAGAAACACACGCGGGTAAACACCCATGAAAAGCATCAGGAAAAGCAGTGGCAACAGCAGCCCGATCTCGCGACTGTTCAGATCGGACAACTTAGCGTTTTCAGGATTCGTGATCTTGCCGAAAACAACTCGCTGCAACATCCAAAGCATGTAGACCGCGGCCCAGATAACGCCCGTGGCTGCAAACATCGTTGCGAGCCATGAATGGGTGACCGCTCTCGAAGTCCATGAGCCAATCAGGATCAAAAACTCACCGACGAACCCGTTAAGGAAGGGCAGGCCAATCGACGATAGCGAAGCGATCACAAACAAGGTCGAGAACCATGGCATCGGCTTCGCAAGACCGCCAAACTCGCTAATCATGCGCGTGTGCCTGCGTTCGTAGATGAAACCAACGAACAGGAAGAGTGCGCCTGTCGAAACACCGTGATTGAGCATCTGGTAAAGCGCACCCTGCATGCCCAGTTCGGTAAATGAGAACAGACCGAGCACCACAAATCCCATGTGGCTAACTGAAGAGTACGCCACCAGTCGCTTCACATCTGGTTGGACCATCGCGACGAGGGCGCCGTAGATAATGCCGATGACGGCAAGCACGATGATGTACGAGGCCAACTCGCGCGCTGAATTCGGGAAGAGTCCAAGATTAAAGCGCAGCAGACCGTACGTTCCCATCTTCAACAAAACGCCGGCAAGAATCACTGAACCCGCAGTTGGAGCCTCGGTGTGTGCGTCGGGCAGCCAGGTGTGAAATGGGAAGAGTGGAACCTTGATACAAAACGCCAGCGCAAACGCGAGAAACAATAAATACTCGCTGCGGGGGGCAAACGGACTTGCCGACATAGCCTGGATGAGTGTCGGATAATCAAACGTGTTGTAGGTGAAATAGAGCGTGATGATGCCAACCAGCATCAACAAGCTTCCCACCGCGGTGTAGATAAAAAACTTCACTGCGGCATAGACGCGACGTTCACCGCCCCAAATACCGATGAGGAAGAACATCGGCACCAGCGATGCTTCGAAGAATAGATAGAACAGCAGCAGATCGAGTGAGACAAAGACACCCGTCATCGCCGATTGGAGGATCAAGAGGAAGACGTAGTAAGACAATTGTCGTTTGTGAACTGCGGTCCAACTCGACAGTATTGCAATCGGCATCAGCAATGTGGTCAGGAGGACCAGCCACAAACTGATGCCATCCACGGCAACGTGATAACGTGCTCCGATCGATCCAATCCAGCTTACGTTCTCCTCGAATCTGAATTCAGCGCCAAACGCACCGGCGCCGCGCAGCAGTAATAAAGACACTGCGAACGTCACAACTGTAACGATGAGTGCGATCCACCGGTAATGTTCCTCTTTCCTGCCAGATACATAGCTGTATCCCACGAGCGCGAGAGCCCCGGCTACCGGCAAGAGGATCAGTATGGTTAACAAATAAGGCATAAAGCTCGTTTAGTTTGGGCGCCTTTTTGGAGTGCGGTAACTTGTTACCGCTTTAGTATTAGGTTCGTCATCAGAGTACCAAAGCGGTAACAAGTTACCGCACTCCAAATGCGCGCTACTTCGCGGGAAAGCCCATATACGCAAACAGTCCAATCAAAATCAGTGCTCCAACCAGAATGATCGCAGCGTAGGCGCGCACAAAACCGGCCTGCAGATAACGCGCAAGCCGTCCGAGTTCAGTAACGGCGTCACCAATTCCGTGCAGGATGCCGTCTAACGCACCCACATCGAAGATCTTCCACAAGCCTTCGCGCGATGCTCCCTCGATTGGGTGGATCAGGGCAGCGTCATAAATCTCGTCAACGTAATACTTGTTCTCGAGTATTCGCGGCATCGCCAGCAACGGTCGTTTTCGGAAGATGACCCATCCGAGACCCATTCCCGCCAAACCAATCAGGACTGAAAGCCCTGCAAGCAAACGCTCAGCTGTGATCTCTTCACTCGAATGCGTGGCGTGCGCCGCCTCTGCCTGGGGCACAACCGCTCCTTCGTGCGCACCCTCCGTGGGAACAGCGGCGGGCTCGCCATGCGTTACAGCCGGCACGGTAGCCACTGCTGGGTGAAGCGTGTGCTCGAGTACGTTGATGTCCTTGTGTGTGAATACAGAACTCAACGCGTACGGTACGCCGATGAAACCACCGACGGTCGATAAGACTGCCAGCACGATCAACGGTAGCGTCATCAACCACGGAGACTCGTGCGGCTCAACTGGACCATGATGATGATCCGGCTCCTCGTGTTTTGACTCGTGAGTCTCGCGAAAGCGCTCACCACCCCAGAAGGTCATTACCATCATTCGCGTCATGTAGACGGCAGTCAGAAACGCAGTGAGCGCACCAATGAACCAGAGAAACTTGCTGAACCCAGTCGAGGGCAAGCCAAAAGCCGGCGCACTCCACGTCTTCCAGAGGATTTCATCCTTCGAAAAGAAACCGGCAAAAAATGGAAACCCGCTAATTGCCAGCCACCCCGTGATCATCGTTGCGAACGTAATGGGCATGTACTTCCTAAGTCCACCCATGCGTCGCATGTCCTGCTCGTGGTGCATCCCATGAATTACAGAGCCGGAACCGAGGAAAAGCAGCGCCTTAAAAAATGCGTGCGTAATGACGTGGAAAATCGCGGCGGTAAACGCGCCGACGCCACACGCCAGGAACATGTATCCGAGCTGTGAAATGGTCGAGTAAGCGAGAACTTTTTTGATGTCGTTCTGCGCGAGACCGATGGTGGCAGCAAAGAGTGCGGTGGCTGCGCCGATTACGGCGACGATGAACATCGCAGTGGGTGCGTGTACAAAGATCTCGGAGCACCGCACGATCATATACACGCCCGCAGTGACCATCGTTGCGGCATGAATCAACGCTGAAACTGGTGTCGGTCCGGCCATCGCGTCCGGCAGCCAAACGTATAAAGGTATCTGCGCGCTCTTTCCGGCGGCGCCAATAAAAAGAAGCACGGCGATGGACGTCGCTCCACCGGCAAAAATTGCTCCGGCAGTGAATGGTTCGACTTGCGCGGTCTTGAAGAACGAAAGCGCCGTGTGCGTCACTTCACCCGCGGCGGGATTTGCAAAAAAGCTGACTGAGCCCGTGACGAAGAACGTCAGCATGATTCCGAGTACAAATCCCCAGTCGCCGATGCGGTTTGTGATGAAGGCCTTTTTCGCTGCATCGCCTGCTTCCTTCTTGTCGAAGTAATAACCAATCAGCAGGTACGAGCAGAGGCCCACGCCTTCCCAGCCGACAAACATCAACACGAAGTTGTCGCCGAGGACGAGCGTCAGCATCGAAAACATGAACAGGTTGAGAAATGCGAAGAAGCGATAGAAGCCTTCCTCGCCGTGCATGTAACCGACGGCAAAGACGTGAATCAGAAAACCGACAAAAGTAATGAAGAGCGCATAGGTTCCGCTCAGCCGGTCCATCGCGAGTGCGAAATCGGCGCGGAGAGTTCCGACCTGTAACCACGTCCAGATGTGATCGAGCACCGGCGTCTCGGCGCGCAACGCACCGCCCGACATGAATGCGAGGTAAAACGCAACGATGGTTGAGATCGCCACCGACCCACAGGCGACGATGCCGATAAACCTCTCATCTCGCACACGTCTGCCAACGAACCAATTAATGGCCGCTCCGGCAAGCGGAGCAAAGATAATTAAACTGAGGAGATTGTTCTCCATTCTGATCCGTGTAAATCTCTTAAAAAGATCCGTCTAATCCGTGGCTACAACTTCAAAATACTCGCCTCGTCGACATCCAGCGTTTCACGATTGCGAAAGATGGCGATAATGATTCCCAAACCTACCGCAGCTTCAGCGGCCGCGACGGTCATGACGATGAATACAAAAAGCTGTCCGGTGACGTCCTGAAAGAAACTGGCAAACGCAACGAAGGTCAGGTTTACTGCATTCAGCATCAGCTCGATACACATGAACATCGCGATGATGTTGCGTTTGATGATCACACCCGTAACGCCGATCGTGAAAAGGATCGCCGAGAGTGCGAGATACCATGAAAGCTGTGGCTCCATCTTCTTACTCCATCCACAGATTACGCAGATTTATCCCTGTTTCTGTTATCGACACCAAGCAGCAGAGCTGCTTCTTCGGTTGTGTCCGTCTCAACCAGCGTCAGATCATCCGGAGCCGCTTTCGGATCGACCATGGAAAGCGGAAACTGCTGCGCTCCCGGAATCACACGCGCGTTCGCCGAGAGCAACCCGCCGCGACGTGCGAGTGTCATCGCACCAACGATTGCCATCAGCAGCAGTATCGACGTGATCTCAAACGGCAAAAGGTATTTCGTAAACAATTGAGAACCGATTGAGTGTGTGAGTCCGACGTTTGCTGCTCCGGTTGTTGGCGTTACCCTGAACTCCTGCACTGAAACGAGGATGAAAGCAACCTCTGCAATCAGAATCGCAGCCAGTGCGACAGCCGTAGGCACGAGAAACTTGAGACGCCTTTGTCCACGCTCTTCCTCTTCGACGTTGAGCAGCATGATCACGAAGACCACGAGCACCATGATGGCGCCCGCGTACACAATCACCTGGACCGCAGCAATGAACGGCGCTGCCAGCATAACGTAAAGACACGCCAGCGAGATAAAAACGCCGATTAGTGAGATCGCGCAGTAAAGCGGATTCCGCTGCGCAACCACCGCGAGTGCGCATCCAATCGCGAGCCCGGAAAACAGAATGAAGAGAAGCGCCAACATTAATTCGTTAATTTGTTTCACGCAAAGGCGCAAAGTCCGCTAAGAAAATTGCATTACCTTTGCGTACTTGGCGTCTTTGCGTGAAACCAACCCGTTAGGTTCAAAAACTCGGGAACAAGAAAATCAACGTGGCTGTAATAAAGATACTGAGCAGTGCCAGTGGCAACAGGACCTTCCAGCCGAAATCCATCAACTGATCAAACCGAAAGCGCGGCAGCGTTCCGCGCAGCCAGATGTAAAGAAAAAGAAAGAAGATGACTTTTACTAAGAACCCAATCGCGCTCACGAGCCCGAACAAGAAAGTGCCGCGTCCAAAGATGTCTTCCGCAAACGGCACGTTCCAGCCGCCCAGAAAGAGCGTCGTGGCGAGCATCGAAACCGTAAACATGTTGATGTATTCAGCAAGGAAGAACAGCGCAAACTTCATAGCGCTGTACTCCGTGTGAAAACCGGCAACAAGCTCTGTTTCTGCTTCAGGAAGATCGAAGGGAACGCGATTCGTCTCGGCGATAGCGGCAATCAGGTACACGATGAATCCGAGCGGGTTAAAGAGAATATTCCACCGCATCCCGTGCCACCCTGATTGGTGTTCGACGATCTGTGCCAGGTCCAAAGTACCCGCGAGCAGAATCACTCCGATTAAACTCAGCCCGAGCGCCAGCTCATAAGAGATCATCTGAGCGGAAGAACGAAGGCCGCCCATCAAACTGTATTTGTTGTTGGAAGACCATCCCGCGAGCATGATTCCGTAAACACCGATTGAAGTAATACCGAGTACATACAGCAATCCGACATCGAAGTGCGTAATTACAAGCGGTATCGTGATCGAGGTGAACGGGATTCTGATCTCCGGCCCAAATGGATAGACGATCATCGTCATCAACGCTGCCATCGTGGCGATCACGGGCGCGAGGAAGTAGATGAATCGTGTCGATTTATCGGGAACGATATCTTCCTTGAGAATGAACTTCAGCAGATCCGCGAAGGGCTGCAAGATGCCACCGTAACCAACGCGATTTGGACCAAGCCGACCCTGAATAAAACCGAGTACGCGTCGCTCCGCCAGCACTGTGTAGGCGACAATCAGAAGCACTACCACAAAGGCCACAGTGATGGCTGCGAATTTCAGGGCAATATCGATCGCAGTTTCCATTCGATATTAAGAGTAGGTCTCCCGCAAAGGCGCAAAGGCGCAAAGGTTGAATTGATGGTTCTTCTTTGCGCCTTTGCGCCTTTGCGGGAGAAACAAGCTCACAGGCTTCAGACTCCCGCTCCCACCGTGATCTGGTACAACGGCGAAACCGCGGTCGTTTCGGGACGCGGATTGCCGGACGCCAGCAGGTGAAACTGTTCCACCTTGTCAGTCAGCGTTCCGAGCTTGAACAACTCTGTTCCGACTTTAGGCGTAACCGTTATCTTCTCACCAGTATCGGGCAGGCCCTCGACGCACTCCCGGACCGCAGCGAGTTCCGCCGACATGTCAGCTCGATCAAGCACCTCGTATCTCGCCTGGATCGGATTGGTTTCGTCCTTCAGCAGCGGATAACGCATTCCCGAATATGCCGGCACCTTCTCGCTGATTTCTCTAAAAACAGCGCTCGCCGACATCTCATAGCCAAAATCCATTCCCAGCTCTTTAGCCAGTTGCGAAATGATCACCCAATCAGGTTTAGACTGATGCAGCGCCGGAATCGACTGCCGTACGCGTTGGACCAACCCATCATTATTCGTAAACGTGCCGTCCTGTTCAGCATAAGACGCAGCCGGCAGGACGACGTCTGCTGCCGCCGTAGTTTCGTTTTCGAAGAGTTCCTGGACCACCAGAAAATCGAGCTTCGAGAGTGCGTCCTCGTGGCCTTCAAAGTGTTCCGGCAGGAAGCTACCTGCAACGTAGAGCGCACGAACCGAGTTGCCGCAAGCGTTCAGCATTCCACGAGCGGACGCCGGCGTATCCATCATGCCCATGTCGTGCGCGCCGATGCTGTTGTTGAAGAGTGGCAGCGGATGGAAAAGAATGCGGCGGTCTCGCGTAGCAAACTTTTGCGACACCTGCGCGACAAGTGCTTGCGCCGGAGCGGTGAGCTCGCGACCGAACATCACCACGACGTCGCCGGTGCTGTCCGCAATCGCCTGTCGTGCGGCAGCAAGCTCGTTTTCCTCGACACCTGCTTTCCGGGCGGCGAGGGAATCAGCCGAAGGATCAAACAGCGCGAGTGCAAATGCGTCTTCTGAGTTAGGCCTGATGTGAACAAATATCTTTGCCTGTTCGCGCAAACGAATCGGCACGGAGTTGACGAGCACGAGCGTCGCGCCGCCATTTCTCACTGCTTGCCGGATCTGCTTCCCGGTTAGTGGCTGCAACTCGCTTGGGTCACCACCGATCAAAACGATCGTTTTGGCATAGCGAATGTCACGATGCGTTGCCAAGGGTCCGCCGAGATGTTGGAAGAAACTTCGCAGGCTGAAGACGTCAGTAGTGGCGTAGTTCTCAGTGCCCACGAGTTCAGTTGTGAACTTATGCAGCACATGCAGCGCCTCGTTGGTCAACCGCGGACTACCAACTACGCCGACGGCGTTTCGTCCATGTTCTTCAGCGACGGCATCGAGCCGTTCCGCGACGTGGCGAATCGCTTCATCCCAGGTTGCGGGAATCAGTTTGCCGCCTTTTTTGTAACGAATCATTGGCGTGCGAATGCGCTCATCATGATTGATGAACGGGTGGGCGAACCGACCTTTAACGCAGAGAAACTCACCATTGATTCCGTTGACGTAGCGATCGCGCGCTACTGACCGTCGCACTTCACCGCCGCGCGAACCAAGTGACATCTGGCAGCCATCCGAACAGAAGTTGCAGGTCGTGATCGTCTGCGCGAGCTCCCACGGTCGTGTTTGGTGACGATAAGTTGCGTCGAGGAGGGTTCCTGTTGGACAGACTTCGATACAGTTTCCACACTGCGAACAATCGAGCCAGCCGAGATACGTTCCGATAACCGTGTGCGCGCCACGCCCACCGGCTTCGATAGCGTCTTCACCCATCCACTCGTCACAAACTCGCGTACATCGTTTGCAGAGAATGCAGCGCTGCGGATCGTTCGCCACCATCGGCGAGAGGTATCGCTCGGCGTAATAGTTTTTCTTTTCGGTGAAACGCTCTTCGAGTCCGCCCCAGTCGAACGTCATCTCCTGGAGTTCGCATTCACCACCGCGATCGCAGACTGGGCAATCAAGCGGGTGATTCGCGAGCAGAAACTCGGTCATGCCGCGTTGGGCCTTCTCGATCTCTTCGCTCTGCGTGGTGACGATCATTCCGTCGGTGCAGATGATGGTGCAGGACGTTTGCAGCTTCGGCATCTTCTCGATACGAACGAGACACATGCGACACGAAGCTTGTAGTGCGAGATCCGAGTAATAACAGAACGACGGAATATCGAACCCTTTGTCGCGGCACACGTCGATCAGACGCGCGCCTTTCGGCACTTCGAAGTCTTTGCCGTTAATAGTGACTCTAATCAGCTCAGTCGCCATTCAATAATCTTTTCTTAAAATCTTCCGGAAATCTTTTGATCGCTGACTGGATCGGCCATGAGGCAGCATCGCCGAGTGGACAAAACGACTTGCCCTCGATGTTGTCGCAGAGATCGAGCATCAGTTGCGCGTCCTCGATTCGTCCGCCGCCGTTCTCGATTCGTTTGAACACCTTCACCAGCCAATCCGTGCCTTCGCGACACGGCGTACACCAGCCACACGATTCGTGCTTATAAAACTCAGTCAGGTTCTTCGTTGACTCGAAAATGTCAACGGTCTCGTCCATCACGATGAAGCCACCGGAGCCAACACTCGAGCCCGCGGCGACGAGACCTTCGTAATCCATTCGCACGTCTTTCCCGATGATCTGATCCGCGCGCATGATGTAGACCGACGAGCCACCGGGAATCACCGCTTTCAGTTGCTTCCCATCGAGCATTCCGCCGCAGTCTTCCATGATGAACTTTTCCATGTCGTCATAACCCATCGGCAGTTCATAAACACCTGGGCTGTTGACGTGACCGGAGACGGACCAGAGCTTCGTGCCGCCGCTCTTCTCAGTGCCGAGTTTCTGATATGCCTCGCCGCCCATCTTGATGATGTCGGGCACGGCCGTGAGCGTCTCGACGTTATTGACAACAGTCGGAGCTGCGTACAAACCGGAGACAGCAGGGAACGGAGGCTTCATGCGCGGGTGACCACGTAAGCCTTCGAGTGAACTCAGTAGTGCCGTCTCTTCACCGCAGATGTAAGCGCCTGCGCCTGTGTGCGTGTGGATGTCACAGGAAAAGTTCGTGCCGAGAATGTTATTTCCGAGGAGTCCGGCAGCGCGCGCTTCTTCGAGCGCGACGTCCATAATGTCGATCAGGTACTTATACTCACCGCGCGTGTAGACGTAACCGGTCTTCGAATTCAGCGCATACCCGGCGATCAGCATGCCCTCGATGAGCATGTGTGGATCGCGCTCCATCAGGTATCGATCTTTAAATGTCCCGGGCTCGGATTCGTCGGCGTTACAAACGACGTACTTCGGTTTGGGCGAGTCTTTCGGAACGAAACTCCACTTCATTCCGGTCGGAAAACCCGCGCCACCACGTCCGCGGAGTGCCGACTTCTTCACCTCGTTGATCACGTCGTCCGGCGACATGCCGTCGAGGGCTTTTTTGAGCGCCTCATAGCCGCCGTTGCGACGATACACATCGAGTGTGCGCGAGTTCTCGAGATGAACTCGTCGTAGCTGGAGTGGCTCACATCCGATGGCTTCGATACGCATTAAGCTAGTTTGTCCAGTATTTGATCGATCTTCTCGGGCGTCAGATTCTCGTGATAGTCGAAGTTAAGTTGAAACATCGGCGCCGTACCGCACGAGCCGAGACATTCAACTTCGCTGAGGGTGAAACGTCCGTCAGCCGTCGTCTCACCAACCTTGATTCCGAGTTTTTGAGAACAGTACTCAGTGACCTTTCCGGCGCCGCGGATCTTGCACGACAACGTCTTACAAACCTGTATGTGATACTTGCCGACCGGTTCCGTGTGGATCATCGAGTAGAACGTCGCGACTTCCCAGATGTCCGTCACGCGCAACCTCAGCCGGTTGGCGAGATAAAGCACGCCTGGGGGATCGAGATATCCACGTTCGCGCTGCACGATGAACATCAACGGCAGAATCGCCGAACGCATCACCGGATACTTCGCGAGATGCCGATCGATCTCCGCCTCTACTTCAGGCGAGAAAGTCGCCGGCTCAACCCCCAAATCGACAGGCTGCGACAGTGGTTGGATATTTACGATCTGCGTACTCATTCTTCTTCTTGCTCCGGAGGAGCAAAATGTTTATAGCTTCAAAGATTAAAAACCGTTCGCACTCCGTAAGGAGTGCTATGTATGCTGGTCAAACATATCGCTCCTACGGAGCGAAAAATCTAGGGGGTCTCCAGAGCTATAAACATGTTGCTCCTCCGGAGCAAAAGCTTACCTATCGATTTCACCCAGCACGATATCCAGTGACCCGATGATCGCAACGATGTCCGCCACCATCTCGCCTTCCGACATCATCGGCAGCGCAGACAGGTTGACAAAACTCGGCGCGCGGAAATGAACGCGACTCGGTTTTGGTCCACCATCGGACCTCATATAAACACCAAGCTCACCTTTAGAAGCCTCGATCGGGAGATATACCTCACCGGCCGGAACGTCGAAGCCTTCAGCGACGATCAGAAAGTGATGAATCAGCGCGTCCATGTGACTCTTCATCGCTTCACGATCGGGCAACACGACTTTCGGGGCGTCAGCTTTGATTGAGCCAGGCTGCAAACGCGAGAGCGCCTGCTTTGCAATCTTGTGCGACTCCGTCATCTCACGCATGCGCACCATGTAACGGGCCCAAACGTCGCCATCCGGTTCAGTCGGAATCTCAAAATCGTATTTCTCGTAGCCGCAGTAGGGATTCGCACGGCGAACGTCCAGAGCAAGACCGCTGCCGCGCAAACAAGGACCTGCCAATCCCCAGTCAATGGCGTCTTCTGCCGAGATGTATCCGATGCCTTGTGTGCGACGCTGAAAAATCTTGTTACCGCTCAGCAGCTTATGAAACTCGTCGACGGCCTTCGGAAAAGCGTCGAGAAACTGTTTACAGCGATTCTCGAAACCGGCCGGCAAATCCATCATCAAGCCGCCGATGCGAAAGTAGGAGGGAGTCAATCTTCCCCCGGATGCGGCCTCGATGAGGTTCAGGATCTTTTCGCGTTCGCGGAAGCAGTAGAAGAAGACGGTCATCGCGCCGATGTCGAGCGCGTGAGTTCCGAGCCAAACGAGATGCGAGGCTATTCGTTGCAGTTCGCAGAACAGCACGCGAATGACTTGAGCGCGTTCCGGAATCTCGAGTCCGAGCAGTTTCTCGCCGGCCATCACGTACGCGAGGTTGTTGCCGAGTGGATTCAGGTAATCCATTCGGTCGGTGATGACGATCCCCTGCTGGTACTTCTTGTACTCGAACAGTTTCTCCATTCCTGTATGGAGATAACCGATATCGGGCGTGGCTTTCACAACACTCTCACCGTCGAGCACGAGTTCGAGACGCAGCACACCGTGCGTCGATGGGTGTTGCGGCCCCATCGAAATCGTCATCTGCGTATCGAGCGGACGATCGACGATCTCAAACTGTGGTGGAAGGGTTGCGGAGCTCATACGTTATTTAGCCGCGGATTACACGGATCAAAAGCACGATTTATTTCAAGCTATATGGTTCGTAGCCTCGCAATGGAAAATCTTTTCGCAATGCGTGTCCCTGCCAGTCGTCGGGCAAAAGGATGCGTCGCAAATCCGGGTGGCCGTCGAAGATTACGCCAAACAAATCAAACGTCTCGCGCTCGTGCCAATTCGCAGTCCGCCAAACGCCGGTGACGCTCCCTACGTGCGTGTCTTCCTCGTTTAACACTACCTTTAAGCGAAGCCGGTGATATTTGGTTGTTGAGAAGATATGGTAATTGACTTCGAAGCGAGGCTCTTCTTCGACCCCACGATCTACGCCACAGATATCAGCCAGAAAATCGAAACGTCCTTCAGGCCACGTCTTCAAAAAAGAACACGCTGCGACGATGTGCTCTCGCGGAACGACAATCGTCGTCTCGCCGAAGGCATGGATCACTTCGCTGCTCCACTCCGGATGTTCACGCTGTAACGCCGCCACTAATGGTGACGGCGCTGTTTCGGAACCCGCAGGTTGTTCAGGCGTCTGTTCGATATTTTCCGGCCCTGATGTCATCCGCGATTGTTGCTCGACTCTCTAAGAGGAACGACGCCGCTCGTGTCTCGAAGCAATTGTGTATGGCCGTGACTCCGGCAACGTGTTTTGCCGCGCAGTAGAACCATCGGTGACGGGCAAAGTACCCGGCACGACAGCATCTCTTGCTTCCTCTTCCGGAATATCTTTGCGATCGCGGACGCTCTCTTTCATAACTTTGTCCTGGAGCATCATCACAGCGTGAATCAGCATCTCGGGTCGGGGCGGACAACCCGGAATGTAAACATCAACCGGAACGATTTTGTCGACACCCTGAACGATGGCGTAGTTATCAAAAACTCCGCCCGACGTCGCACATGCTCCCATCGAAATGACCCATTTCGGCTCCGGCATCTGATCGTAGATTCGACGCAGCACCGGCGCCATCTTTCGTGAAACGCGTCCGGAGACGATCATCACGTCTGCCTGACGCGGGCTCGCGCGAAATACTTCGGCGCCAAAACGCGCGAGATCGTTTCTCGACGTCGTCGCATTCATCATCTCGATCGCGCAACACGCCAGTCCAAATGTCGCCGGCCAGAGCGACGATTTCCGCGCCCAGTTAATTAAGGAGTCGAGCCGTGTGGTCAACACCTCTGGTAGCGCTTCGGCAATTACATTTTCGAGACCCATCTAAACTTCCTTATGCTGCGGTGCGCCTCTTCTCAATCTTGCGTGCTTCCATATCGGCCAAAGCTCTTGCTTGGCCTTCAGCTTCGCGTCGTGCCTTCTCGCCCCAGTCAAATGCACCCTTCTTCACGACGTAGATGTAACCGATCAGCAGCAGTCCCACGAAGATCATCATCTCGAGGTAAACAAAGGTCCGCATTTCCGGGCCCTGCGCCGCGAGGGCTTTGAACACTACCGCCCACGGCACCAGGAAAATCACTTCTATGTCGAACAGGATGAAGATCATCGCGATCAGGTAAAACTTCACTGAGAACCTTTCGCGCGCAGAGCCCACCGGATCCTTACCGCACTCGTAAGGCATCAACTTCGTTTTCGTTCGCTTGCGTTGTCCGACGAATTGGGAAAGGAGGACGTTGCCCACCGCGAAGCCTGCGGCAACGATGAACATGAGTAGAATGGGCAAGTAATCGTAAAGCCTAAAAGGCATCTAAGGCACACCCTCACCGGCCGCAGTGTGCTGCGGTCAGTGCCACTCCATCCACGAGATTGAGAATCATTGTACAAGCTGATGCTACGGGAACTGATCGAGGGTGTCAAGCAACCTCTCTGGCAGAGATCAGTCTAGGAAAAATGCTGATTGACCGTGAAAAAATGCTTGTGTTAACGTTCAGCTAAGCCCGCCCTTTAGAGGGGTTTTTAGCGGCCTCGCCGGTTGACCTTGTTATTCAAATTTATGACGTTTATGAGAGCGTAGTCCTCGAAACAGTGATTACCGGATTCAACACCGATATCGAACATGATGGCGTTGTCTATCATGTGCAAACTGAGGACAAGGGACTCGACTCACCAATCATCCTCTCGCTCGTTTACGCCGGCGGCACGATTCTGGCCAGCAAGCGCTCTCGTTATGAAGATCTAATCGCCGAAGGTTTTAGCGATGAGGTGTTGGCTGAGCGACTCAAGCGACAGCATCGTTTGATCTGTGCCGCGATCCATTCCGGACGCATCGACGATCTCAAGAAGATGAGTGGCCGCGCGAAAGCGACGCCTGCGCCACAAGAGACTGTCGAAACAACTGAGGCGGAAGTCGAGACAGAACCGCCTGCGCCGGTAGATGAGGCTTTCGAGATTGAGTACTGGCCGATGACGCAGGAATGGACGCCACCACCGCCTGCGCCGCCACGTGAAGAGGTTGAAGTTGCAGACGACTCAGAAATGGAGCCGCGCTACGAGCCTGTCGAGGCTGGGCCGGCGAGTTTTGAAACTGAGGAAGTGCACGAGCCTGAGCCGGTATTAGAAACAGTCCTTCCGGATGGCTTATATATAAACCTTCTTGACGACGATGAGTTTTACTCTGGGAAGCGTTATACGCTGCGCATTTTGATCACGAACTCCATCGGAGGCGATGAAAAGCCGCTCTCGAATGTGGCCGTGTCAGTGAAGGTTCTCGGGACGACGTTCAGACCGCTGATTTACACGTTGAAAACTGAGAGTGACGGCGTCGCGAGCATTGCGACAGAGATTCCTAATTTCACTTCGGGTCGTGCGGCGGTACTAGTGCGCGCCGTTGCACGAGATCAAGCCGCTGAGTTGCGCCGCATCATCCACCCAGCCACATAAAGCGCCACAAAAAGCACAAAATGCACATAAGGCACAAAATCATTATTTGTGCTTTTTGTGCCTTTTGTGCTTTTTTGTGGCTATGAAGGTTTATGTAAACGGGGAGCTGCGGGAAGTCGACGCGCCTTCGTTAGCAGAGTTGGTGGCGCAGCTCGAACTGCCTGTGGCGCGCATAGCCATCGAACTAAATCGGGAGGTTGTGCGTCGTAGTGAGTGGGGCAGTACTATGCTGAAAGACGAAGACAGGATCGAGATTGTGCACTTCGTCGGTGGAGGTGCTAGAGTTTAGTAGATATGTCTAAAGCGATTGCAGCGAATGTGTCGGATGAGAAACTGATCATTGGTGGACGTGAGTTTTCGTCGCGGCTGATTATCGGAACAGGGAAGTATCGCAGCTACGAAGAGATGCGGATTGCTCATGAAGCTTCAGGAGCAGAGATGGTGACTGTTGCCGTGCGGCGTGTGCCACTCGATCGCAGCAGCGAGTCGTTTCTAGATTATCTCAATCCCAATCTTCAGATTCTTCCGAACACTGCCGGTTGTTACACGGCTGAAGATGCGATCAGGACCGCGCGTCTGGCGCGTGAGGCTTTGCAAACAGATCTCGTGAAGCTGGAAGTTATTGGCGATCAAACGACCTTGTTTCCCGACAACGAGCAGACGCTCGAAGCCGCACGCGTTCTCGTGAAGGAAGGATTTGTGGTCCTGCCTTACTTCAACGACGATCTGATCATGGCGAAGAAACTGCTTGATGCTGGATGCGCTGCGATCATGCCCCTTGCGGCCCCGATTGGATCGGGTTTGGGAGTTCAGAACCCCGCGAATCTGCGCATCATGCGTGAGCAATTACCAGATGCGACGTTGATTGTTGATGCAGGTGTCGGCACGGCGAGTGATGCGGCGATTGCAATGGAGCTTGGGGCCGATGGTGTTTTGATGAACACAGCGATCGCGGAAGCTGCGGATCCGGCGAAGATGGCGACGGCGATGAAGCTCGCGATTGAGGCCGGACGATTAGCGTATCGGGCGGGACGCATGCCGAAACGGTTGTACGCGAGCGCGTCGAGTCCGCTCGCGGGCGTGATCAAGTAGAGCGCAAATGGACAGGATGAACAAGATTTAGCAGGATGAGCAAGATAATCTTGTTAATCCTGTTTCATCTTGTTCATCCTGTAACTGACTACGACAAGCCCAGGACGCTCGCATGGGGTGTTTGATCCTGGACCACGACCTCACGCGGCCTAATGATCTCCTCACGCTCTACAATCACCGGCTCTTCTCTTACTCGCAGTCCATTAAGATTCAGCCCGTGTCTCACTGAAACGAGTTCGGCGTGGATCTCAAACAGGACCACCCACAATTCACAAAATACTCTCCAGACAATATTTCCGATCACGACCAGGCCCACACCCGCGGCCACATATCGCCATCCCAACAAGCGATCGATTCTCGCATCGTTCAGTTGCATGCCGGCCCACACTGCGAGCGCGACACCGCCAGCGGTAATTGCCAGGAACCCAAGAAAGTAAACCACCTTTACGAAAGTGGTCGTGATCATCCTCTCGAATGAGAAATAAGCTCCCATTGGCACTCCTCCTCGAAAGAATTAGACCAAAGCAATGGTGAGTTTTCGTATCGCTTTGTAGATATTTTGATTGTAATTAACCGAGGGCGAGCATGACGCGTTCCTGTTCACGCATCACGCGATCGCCAAGGTCTGTAGTTGAGATGGTTGGATATGCTCCGCCCTTTACTTTCAAACAACGAGCAGTGACGAGGGCATCTATGTATATCTCAAGCTCGTCAGCGGCCATGTCTTTTAGTAATCCATAGGTGGACAACTCATTGAGATGCGCGGTCAATATTTGTTTTGCTGCAGAGCCGCGTAGTGTCCCGACGAGGATCTTCTTTCCGAAGCGGCCATTCATGCGTTTCGCGCACGCGAGTATCTTCCTCACACGCAGCAACTCATCGTCGTTGAGCGCGCGTGGAGCTGAATCTACAGGTGCAGAAATTGTCTCGCGGCGCTCTTCAATATCTGCTTGATACACGTGTGAGGTATCTGCTGGTTTGCAGTTGCCACACGTTCCACACTGACGGCCGCTTTTGCGATCGCCGAAATAGTTGAGGATGTGAGCGCGGTAGCAATAGTCGGTGTAGCAGAAGTCGATCATCGCGCGTAGCTTCCGCCGCTCTAGTTCGCCACGGCGCGACACGTCTGCCGGATCCACGCGAAGCTTGGTGGCCGGAACACTGTCGAGCATGATGATGCTGCGGCCCTGTTGTGCGCCGCGTCCACCGCGATTCAGTGCAGGCGCAGTGCGTTGAATGTGACCTGCGCGTTCGAGCACGTAGAGCGCAGATTGAATTGCCATCTCGTTGCTTTCGCCTGTGCGTCGTGCGATCTCGGAGGTCGAGAGCTCGATTCTCCTTAGCTCAGTAGCTGCGAGCGAGTCGTAAACCTGTTTAATAACGCTGATATCCGGATAAGAGCCTTCGATGAAGAAGTCGTGCGTGTTTTTATCGGCGTAGTTGAAAAGCAACACGCAGGTTGAAGGAAGTCCATCGCGGCCGGCGCGCCCGATCTCCTGGTAGTACGCTTCAATCGAGCCGGGCATCTGATAGTGAACTACGAAGCGAATGTCGGGTTTGTCGATACCCATTCCGAAGGCGTTGGTAGCGACGATCATTTGCGTGCGCCCGTTCATGAAATCGTCCTGGGCTTTGATCCGCATCGAGTCAGACATACCCGCGTGGTAAACCGAAACTCCGAGATCCAGAGCTTTGAGTTTGTTGCCCACTTGTTCGACGGCTTTGCGAGTCGAGGCGTAGATGATTCCGGAGCCGGGGATTTGTCGCGCCAGAGTTTTAATGCGCGCCATCTTTTCGCGCTCTTTTCCCGTGTGAATCACCTCGATCGAGAGATTAGGTCGATCAAAGCCGCTGACGAATGTTTGCGGGTGATTGAGACCGAGCTGCTGAATGATGTCGGAGCGAACATAAGGCGTTGCGGTGGCTGTGAGAGCCAGAGTCTGAACCTGCCCCAATGATTTAATCACGCCTCTGAGGCGCAGATAGTCGGGACGAAAGTCGTGTCCCCAGGTTGAGATGCAATGAGCTTCGTCGACCGCAACGAGTGAGATTGGAATCTGTTGTAGTGCGGCGTTGAAGCGGCTGCTGCGAAATCGTTCGGGAGCGATGTAGACGAGCTTATGTTCGCGCCGCCGCAGCGCTTCGATGCGCGCGTGTTGTTCCGAATCAGAGATCGAGCTGTTGATAAACGTCGCCGGTAGTCCACGCGCATGGAGGGCATCGACTTGATCTTTCATGAGCGCGATCAACGGCGACACGACAAGCGTGACGCCGTCAAGAATCATCGCCGGAAGTTGATAGCAGAGAGACTTGCCGCTGCCGGTCGGCATGACGACTACAGCGTCTTTGCCTTCCAGGATCGAACTGATTACTTCGCGTTGGCCTTCGCGGAAATCCTCGAAGCCAAAGTGTTTCTGAAGCGAAGCAACTGCATCCGTGAGCGAGTGCATGCGCGAGTCTATAACACGAATCTTAGGGATCAGTGCAAATCCGTGGCAAAAAATTTGTGTTTCTCGGGTTTGGCGGACCGAGAGCGAAGTCTGCGAGGTTGTTGCGTGCGTCAGTGCAACCGGCGGCGGCGCGCAGGATCGAATTTGTATTGCTTGGCGTGGGAGCGGGGGCGGAACCCCTGAAGCAATTAGCCGTGTTGCCGTAACCGACGAGATCCACGATGTTCGGATCAGCCGGACACGTCCCTGTTAACGCAGTCGAGTTCTTAACGAGTACGACCTTTCCTGAGCCTGCGGCCATCGCAATCACTCCGGTTGCGTCCGGCGCCGGTAGAGTTGCGCCGTTGCTGCCCCCTGAGCTTTCCTGGACGAGATAGTACTGACCCGGCGCGAGTGTTACAGATGTAAGTGGTGTCACCGACCACGTCGAGGCTGTTGCACTCGCGTATTGTACGGACCAGCCAGTCAGATTAACGGGCGAATTTCCTGCGTTGAATATTTCGATGAAATCATTTCGAAACGGCGCGCCTGAGTTTCCGCCGCCGCCGAAGATCTGACTGATGACGATGTGTGGCGAGGCGTCGGGTGTTGGCGTTGGTGACGGGCTGGGAGTAGGAGAAGGAGTTGCAATAGGTGAGGGACTCGGTGATGGCGATGGCGTCGGAGTGGGAGTTGCTGTAGGTGTAGGCGTAGGAGTTGGTGTTGGCGCTGTTCCCGCGAAAACAACTGACACCAAATTACTCTGCACACCATCGGCTGTCACAACCAGCGTACACGTACCGGCGCCGCGTAGTTCAGCGGGGACCAGCACGTGAATTTCGTCGAATCCGATCAGTCGTGCGGGGGCCACCGTTGGAACTACGACCTGCCGTCCATTAATTGTTACTGCAACGCTGTTTGCATTCTTCACACCAGTTGCGAAGATGGAGAGCCGCAAAGATCCATTTGATGGATCGAACGGGCCACGCACGAACGTATCCGAATTGAGAACTACGGCTTCACCACGACCGTCGCCGGAGGAGGTGAATACCCCCGGAGCGGAAGGAGTAATATTCGCCTCTGTCATCGACGATAGTCCTTCTGAGTTGGTAACCAGAAATTGCGCGGGGCCACCAGCCAAACCATTCGGAACAACAAACACGACTTCATCGGGTGAGACATAGAAGATGCGCGCGAGTTGGTTGTTTACAGAGACTGTCGTGCCGGCAAGCTTGAAGTGCAATTCGTCGCCGGTGAGATTTGCGGTTTCCGTCTTCAACGCGAGCTTACTGCCACGAATGTGCGCGACACTGCCAGGCGCGATGTGTGACGGCTGCGGCTCATTCCCCTTTGCTGCCGCGTTGACGATAGTAGCAGCGCCTATTGCCCGCGGCGCAATCGACGCCAGATAGATCTCGCTATTGTTTCTAAGATCGTCATCGCTCACCGTTCCTGAAAGAATTCGTGGAAAACTGAACGCCACGAGACTTCCGTCAAAATTGAGTGATGAAATAACTTCAGCGGTAGCAGCAGCGGGCGCGTTTGTGATCTGTTGCGTCTGTCCGCTCGGAAGATCGAGAACGTACAACTCAACCCCACCGTCACTCGCGTTGAGCACTCTACGGCGGGTCGCGAAAGCAACACGCCGTCCGTCACCACTGATCGTTGGTTGCAAACCAACATCGACAGTTCTCGAACCCAGTTGAGTCAATTGCCGCACAGAACCATCAAACATAAAAACCTGACTCTGATTTGGTGCGGTCAAAGCCGAAAAGACCAAACGCGTTCCATCGTTGCTTACCGCACGTCCTTCCGTTAACGACAACTCGGACATATTCGCAGCAATCACTCGCGTCGTTAGCGTCTTTGTTTCGATCTGTATTAGATCCGCGTTATCCGCGTTCAACTTATTCCTCTTGTAATAAACCCGCGTCCCATCGCCGCTAATCTTTGGATTCACTGCCGATCCATCGTTCGTCAACTGCGTAAACTTCCGCTCCAACGCGTCATAAATAAGGATCTCTCCACCCGACGAAAACGCAATGATGCGACCGTCGCTCGAAATGGACGGCCGAAAGTTTCCATCAGTCAGTCTTGAAGCACCGGATGCCGGCGCTGTTTCAGTCAGTTGACTCAGCTTCACTCCATCAAACAGAAAAATTTCTGAATTTCGATCAGCGTTGCGTCCAACGAGATCTTCGCTCGACGCAAATACTATGGTTCCTCCATCGGCAGTCATCGCCGGACAGACCGCGCGCGTCGCGCCCAGCTCGACAAATGACGACAGATCAGACCGCAGCAGCCGGAACGAAGCCGCTCCGCCCGGATTCGCGAGATCAGCAGTCGATTCAAAGACAACTGTGCGACCGTCATCGCTGAGCGTCGGATTCAAATTCAGCACATGTTCCGGCGTGTTTGTAATCCGAGTCAGAGTCGCAAACGTATCTGCCTCAGGCGTTAAAACGACCACGAAGAGTAAGCTGGTAATCAGGAAACAGACTGTGAGACGAAGCATAGTGAGGTTGCTCCTTGCTTAAATTTGTTGCGCATTCTACACCTCGATAGAAAAATTTCAAGCAGAATCTCTTTGGAGTGCGGCGGCCTGGCGCCGCTTTGGTCCCGATTGCGCAGCTTCGATGACAAAGCGGCGCCAGGCCGCCGCACTCCAAAAGGTGATATCCTCTGCGCCAACATGAAAATCCTCGTTAGCGGTTCGCATGGACTCGTCGGCAAGGCTCTGATCAATTCGCTGACGACAGACAGTCACGAAGTTTTGAGACTCGTGCGTCGCGCGCGTGCGTTTGGCGCTCCTGAAGTCGAGTGGCATCCGAACCAGGGACAGATCGATGCCCAACACCTGGAAGGCTTCGACGTCGTGGTCCATCTTGCCGGCGAAAGCATCGCCTCGGGTCGTTGGACCGATGACAAGAAGCGCGCGATTCGTGAAAGCCGCGTGAAGGGAACGTCGCTACTCAGCGAAGCGCTGGCGCGACTATCTCGACCGCCATCAGTTTTTCTTAGCGCGTCGGCGATTGGTTACTACGGCGATCGTGGTGATGAGTTGTTGACAGAGCAGAGCGCGCCCGGCGAAGACTTTTTATCGAGCGTCTGTGTTGAGTGGGAAAACGCGACGAAGCCCGCAATCGAAAAGGAAATTCGCACAGTCCATACGCGCTTCGGTGTCATTCTCGATACTAATGGCGGTGCGCTCGCGCAGATGCTGACGCCCTTTCGTATGGGAATCGGTGGTCGAGTGGGGAGTGGAAAGCAGTGGATGAGCTGGATCGCGCTCGATGATGTTGTGAATGGACTGAAGTTTCTGATTGCTGATAAGCCGGTACAAGGTCCAGTAAATTTTGTCGCGCCCAATCCGGTGACGAATGCGGAGTTTACGAAGACGCTCGGACGCGTTCTCTCTCGGCCTGCATGGTTTCCGGTGCCTGCATTTGGGGCGCGTCTTGCGTTTGGTGAGCTCGCGGATGCCCTCTTGCTTTCGAGTCAGAAGGTGGACCCGAGCGTTTTAGAGGATAAAGGATTTCTGTTTAGTTGGCCCACACTGGAACCGGCGTTACGACACGTGCTTGATATGCGTGTCCAACTTACCTCGAGGAGGAACGAATGCTAGCCTTCTTACTCACACTCGCCTTCATCGCTCAACCATCACAAGCCGATCTAATTCTGCACAACGGCGTCATCTGGACCGTTGACGCGAAAAATCCGACCGTTGAAGCCGTCGCGATCAAAGATGGCAAGTTTGTTGTTGTCGGTTCCAACAGCGCCGCGCTCCAGCTTCGTGGTCCAAACACGCGAGTCATCGATCTAAAAGGCAGTTTCGTCGTCCCGGGATTCAACGACAATCACGTCCACTTCGCCTCCGCCGCACAATTTCTCGAATTCAACATCATGCGAGCGTCAACGCAGGACGACTTTGTTACTCGCGTAAAGGAAGTGATCGGCCGTCTGCCGAAAGGTGAGTGGATTGTGGGCGGTTTTTGGGGCGCTTACGATCAATGGACCGCAGGCAGTGCGGGGAACCAGCGCAAAGAACCATTCACTCCAGACATGTCGCTCGTTAACGCCATCACCTCCGACTATCCGATGTTCATTCGTAAGTTCGACGACAGCGAGTTCGCCGCAAACGAGGCGGCGTTTCGCGCGCTCAAGTTGGACATGAATAACCCTCAGGCTCCAGATGTCGAATTCCTGCGCGACAGCAACGGACGCATCAACGGTCACATGCGCGGCAAGGGCGTCACACGATTATTTAACACCGTAATTCCACGCAGCTTCTCGCGCGAGCGACGCATCCAGCAGACAAAGAACGCGCTCGCAGAGATTCGTAAATACGGCGTCACGAATGTCAGCGACATGTCTGACGATCTGCAGTTGGAGATTTACAAGGAACTGCATCGGAGCGGTGAACTAACCGTCCGCGTTCACTTCCGACCCGGCCTCGATCGTTGGAAGGAGTTAGCCGATCAGGGGATTCGCGTCAGCTCGGGAGATGAATGGATTCGTCTGGGAGCTCTCAAGGGACACATCGACGGCATCATGGGGACCAGTTCAGCGCGCTTCTTTGAGCCGTACTCACACGACAAGAACAATCGTGGACGCTGGCGGCCGCTGATGGTGAACGACAAAGGTGAATTCGTCGAAGGAAAGTTTCTCGGCTACATGCTCGCTGCCGATCGCGCGGGCCTGCAAATGACCGTGCACGCTATAGGCGACGAAGCAAATAACGTGTTGCTCAACTACCTCGACGAACTAAACAAGCAGAACGGCAAACGTGATCGTCGGTTTCGTCTGGTCCACGCCCAGGTACTAGCGCCCGCTGACTTCAAGCGTCTCGGCGCGTTAGGTGTGGTGGCGGAAGTACAGCCTTTTCACTTGAGCGACGACATGCGTTGGATGGAAGAACGAATCGGATCTGAGCGGACTAAAGGTGCGTATGCGTTTAAGAGCATTCAGGCGAGTGGCGCCGTACTGTCTTTCGGTACTGACTGGCCCGGAACATCAGCCTCCGAGTATCCAATCAATCCGATGCTCGGCCTCTACGCCGCCGTGACCAGACAAACAATCACCGGGCAACCGACAGCAGGCTGGTTTCCCGACGAACGTATCTCCATCCAAGAAGCGATCCGCGCCTACACCTACAACACGGCCTACGCGAACTTCGAAGAAAAGATCAAAGGCTCAATCGAACCCGGCAAGCTCGCTGATCTGACAGTGCTCTCAAAAAACCTTCTGAAGGTCACACCAAAAGAATTTCTCAACACGGAGGTTCTTTACACGATTGTCGGAGGAAAGGTCGTCTATCAAAAATGATCCGTGTTATCCGTGGCTAAACTCCGGCAACGCCTGAAACACCTCAAGCGCATATTTGACATTCCCAAACGGTGCCGAAACCTGCACACCCTGAATCTCATCACGCACCTCGAGCAACGATTCGCGCGCAATCTTCAAGCCTTCCTCGCGCCCGGCTTCTTTGCTGATAGCCGAAGCCGTTCGCATCCGATCCATGATCGACGGCGTCACACGCACACCCGGAACCTCATTGTGCAGAAACTCCGCATTCCGATACGAAACAAGCGGCCAAATACCCGCAATAATCGGAATCCGCACATGCTCGATCCGTTTTAGAAAGTCGCGCAATTGACCCGTATCAAATACGGGTTGTGTGATCGCATACTGCGCACCTGCTTCAACTTTCCATTCGAAACGCTTGATCTCTTCTTCGAGATTGATCGCACCGGGATTAACACCAACGCCGATACAAAACGCAGTCGGCTCACCGATCGGATTGTTGCCAAGGTCCAAACCGTGGTTCAGTTTGTTGACCATGTTCGTCAGACCGATCGAATCGATATCAAAGACAGCCGTGGCATCCGGGTAGGGGCCCATCTTCGGCGGGTCGCCCGTGATGACCAGAATATTGCGCAGGCCGAGCGCCGCCGCGCCAAGCAAGTCAGACATCATCCCGAGAAGATTTCGGTCGCGACAACAGTAATGAAGCACGGACTCGATCCCGATCTGTTGTTCTACGAGCACGGCCGTTGCAATCGCGCTCATGCGCGACTGCGCACGCGCACCATCGGGGATGTTTACGCCGTCAACCCCAGCCTCTTTCAACAAACGAATCGAATCGAGCGTCTTCTTCGCATCGACACCCTTGGGCGGAAGCACTTCGACCGACGTTACAAACTCGCCCAGCTCGATCTTTCGTCCCCAGTTGGAACGCTCTTCTGGTGGAACGACGTGAATGTCCGGCGCCGTCTCCTCCACCGTTGCCGTAGCGCCACCGCTGAATACAACGCGCTGTGCCCGCGGTGACGCCGCGCGCACAGAATCAGAAATCAGTTTGATATGCGCGGGAGTCGTGCCGCAGCAACCGCCGATAAACTTGGCGCCTGATTGGATGAACCGTTTGGCAAACTTCGACATGTACTCAGGCGAGCACATGTAAAACTGCCGGCCCTGCACATCGCGCGGCAGTCCGGCGTTGGGCTGTGCAGAAAGTTTCTTCTTCGTGACCTCGCGCATCTTCTCCAGCGCCGAGAGAATGATCGCTGGTCCAACACCGCAATTGAGGCCAATTACGTCCGCGCCCCACTCATCGAGACGCTCGGTGAATAATTCGGGCGTCGTGCCAAACATCGTGTTGCCATCCATCTGGATGGTCATCTGCGTGATGATCGGAAGATCGCTGACTTCCTTCACGGCCGCGATTGCCTGGCGTATTTCTGAGACATCGGAAAACGTTTCCAAACAGAACAGATCGACTCCACCTTCAGCGAGCGCTATAGCCTGGGCTTTAAAAATATCTCGGGCTTCGGCAAACGAGGTTGGCCCATACGGCTCGATACGCAGGCCGAGTGGACCAATGGCGCCGGCGACGTAAGCGCGATCGCCTGCGGCTTCGCGAGCGACTTTTGCCGCGAGAGCGTTGATCTCGTGAAGATTTCCCTCGAGTCCGTATTGTTGGAGTTTATGAGCGGTGGCGCCGTACGTGTTGGTCTCGATGATGTCTGCGCCCGCGCGAATGTATTCACTGTGAATCTCACGGACCAGATCAGGCGCGGTCAGATTCAACTCGTCGTAACAGCGATTAATGTAGACGCCCTTGGCATAGAGCATCGTGCCCATCGCGCCGTCGACGACGAGGATCCGGTCAGTGGAGAGCAGTTCTCGAAATGGTTGCATCGGCAATAAAAAGTCCCGCGCTAAACAACGCGGGACTTCAAATTCGTTTGAAGTTTTTCGGGTCTCTGCCAGGCGCCCGAGCTGTTTAGCTGGTTATTTTACGTGGCCGCAAGTCGCCTTAACTCACCACGCTTTTCATCGTGCTTATACGCTCCGTAGCCAACGGCTGTCAAGTTTCGATAATGGGACCATTGCGGCCCGGAGTGTCTTGTTTTTCCTGTCACGATGACATTGCCTTTCAGATAGACCGATTGTTGTGAAATGAATAAGTACATTTATTTTCTATAACTTACAGGCATAAAAAGTTGAACGAAAGGGCAACCGGCGTCGTAAGTTGTGAATCAGAAACACGGTCCTTCATTACAGCCTTGCTGTTCAGAAGTCGTGACTGTTGTTCGAAGCTGCCCCTCGGGCGTCTGTAAAAAATCAATTGCTGGTGCCCGTATGGTCATCGTTTACCTGGAGAATTTACTGAATGAAGTTTCCCCGCAGGTTACCCCATTTTCGTTCGATCAAGTTTGCACCATTCGCACTTATTTCACTTTTCCTATTCAGCAACCTGACTGGCTTTCTATTCAGCCGCGTAATGGCGCCGGACGTTGTGGCCAGTCCTGAAGCTTTTCGAATTCCAGCAGACATTCCCAGTTCCGGGGACGAGGAAATCGATCGCATCATTTTTGAAGTTGGCGAGAATCACGGTGTGGATCCGCGCTTCATTCACGCGGTTATCTGGCAGGAATCAAAGTACGATACTCGTGCTCGGTCGCATGCGGGTGCGCAGGGGTTGATGCAGTTGATGCCGGCGACGGCGAAGCGTTTTGGTTGCGAGCATCCGAACGATCCAGAGGAGAACATAACTGCGGGTACGAAGTATCTGAGCTGGCTGCTCAAGAGATTTTCAGGGGACGTTGAACTGGCACTCGCGGGCTACAACGCCGGTGAGGGTTCGGTTGATAAGTACGACGGCATTCCGCCTTACAATGAGACGCAGAATTACGTAAAGATCATTACCGAGCGCTACGGCAGGTCGTACCATCCAATTCCCAACAATTAACCGCGGATAACGCTGATCTGTGTAAATCGATTTTACACAGATCAGTTTCATCCGTGGCCCTTGACAGCTTTCCTCACTTTTTGGCTGAATGCTCGCGGTCTTTCCCTAGCTCCGCATTTACCAACAAGGAATCAGCCTATGAGCACATCGGAAGATGCGGCTACTTCCGTCCGAAGTGGTGAATTTCTTGGACACCCAAGAGGCCTCTCCACACTCTTCTTCACTGAGATGTGGGAACGCTTCTCCTACTACGGCATGCGAGCCATCCTGACGCTCTACATGGTGAACTCGTTCGCTCAGGGAGGACTTGGCTTTGACGAGAAATACGCGAGCATCATCTACGCCACCTACGTTTCCTCTGTTTGGTATTTACCTTTGCCCGGCGGCTGGCTGGCAGATCGAATATTCGGTGCACGCCGCGCGGTTCTGATAGGCGGGATAATAATCGCCTGCGGTCACTTTTCAATGGCCATTAACTCGAGGGCCACGTTCTATGCCGGCCTTATTCTGATTGCCTGCGGCACTGGACTGCTGAAGCCAAATATCAGTGCGATGGTGGGCCAGTTGTATTCCGAGACTGACAAGCGACGTGATGCAGGCTTTTCGATCTTTTACATGGGGATCAATCTCGGTGCATTTCTGTCGCCGATTGTCGTTGGTTTTCTGGCCCAGTCACAGTGGTTCCGCGACCGCCTGACTTCCTGGGGATTCGATCCCAACTCTGCGTGGCACTGGGGATTCGGCGCTGCCGGAGTCGGAATGACACTCGGTCTTGTTCAGTATCTAATCGGGCATAAGCAACTAAGCCATGTGGGAGATAAACCGACTCCTATTACACACGCTGTCGAAACAGAAACTCGCGAAGGCGTGGATTATTTGACTTTGATCCTGGCGATCATCGGTGGCGTTTCGGGCGCGACAGCAGGTCTGATCTACGGCGAGGCGGGCATATTGTCGGCACTGTTTCCGACGGTGGTCTTCTTCTTCGTCGGTTATCTGATAGGCATCATGCGTCACTTAAATAGCGACGAGTTCAAACGAGTGCTCGTGATCTTTGTCCTCTTTCTTTTCTCAATACTGTTCTGGATGACGTATGAACAGGCGGGCTCAAGCTTAACGCTTTTCGCTGATCGACTGACCAACACCACCATACTCGGATGGGCCTATCCTTCGAGCTGGTTCCAGTCAGTGCCCGCGATCTTTGTGATTATCCTCGCACCAATTATCGGAATTGTCTGGCAGTCGCTTGGAGATCGACAACCTTCGAGCCCGGGCAAGTTCACCATCGGTTTGTTCTTTGCCGGGATTGCTTTCGTCGTGATCGCCTTTGCATCCTCTATCGCTGGAGGCGGACGTGTTAGCCCGATGTGGCTCGTGGGCGTCTATTTTCTACAAACGATCGGTGAGTTGTGTTTGAGCCCGGTAGGTCTCAGCACAGTGACCAAGTTATCTCCAGGGCGAATGGTTGGTCTGATGTTGGGAGTGTGGTTCCTTTCCATCTCCATCGGAAGTTATATCGCGGGCTTAACTACGAGATTGTTTGAGGGCAATGATACGGCTGTCTTAGTGCGTGGCTTTGGAATATTCGCCGGTATTACGCTCGTGGCGGCAATTATCCTTTTGGTATTGACACCACTGATCAAGAAAATGACGCCAAGATCAATATGAAGAATATGACTCGCTTCAAAGCATTCGTGCTGGCAACTGCTCTCATTGCGTTGGGCACGCAGTCGTTACAAGCCCAAAACAAACTTCTTACCATTGACGAGATTTTTGATCCGGTCAAGCGAGTCAATTTTAACGGCTCAACACCCACCGTTCGCTGGCTCAAGGATGGCAATCACTACCTAATAACAAACGAAGCGACCAGGCGCGATTTGCCGCGACTGCAAAAGGTGAATGCGGCGACAGGGGAAGCTGTTCCTTTTTTCGACGCCGCGAAAATGCAGGCTGCATTTGCTGCATTGCCTGGAGTGACAGCGGCGGATGCGCGACAGTTAGCCAATCGTAGCAACTACAATCTCAATCCAGCGGAAACCGCAGTCCTGATCAACTGGTCCAACGATCTCTTCTATTACGAATTTGGCAGTGACCGCGCGATTCGTCTCACGAGCAATCCTGAAGAAGAGGTTGGCGAGGCTTTTAGTCCTGACGGCAAGATGGTCACCTTCGTACGTGAGAACAATCTCTATGTCGAAGATCTAAGCATGCAGCGTCGCGAACGCGCTCTGACGCGCGATGGCAGCGCTAAGATTCTCAATGGCCGCCTGGACTGGGTTTATCAGGAAGAGCTTTATGGACGTGGAAACTTCGGCGCGTACTGGTGGAGTCCTGATTCAACCAGCATTGTGTTTCTGCGGTTTGACGAGACTCCCGTACCGGAGTTCACAGTAGTCGATCATATTCCGTATCACCAGAAACTCGAGGTCACGCCTTATCCAAAGGCTGGCGATCCGAATCCCCTCGTTAAGCTCGGTGTCGTGAACGCTGCGGGCGGCGATATTCGCTGGGTGGACACTTTCAAATATCAACCAGCAGACTTGCTGATCTCTCGTGTCACCTGGACGCCCGACAGTAAGAAAGTTGTCTACCAGGCGCAGAACCGCGAACAGACTTTTTTGGATGTGAACTTCGCCGACGCGAAAGATGGCAAATCGGCAAACATCATTCATGAAACGTCAAAGGCGTGGGTTGCGATCAACGAGCAGCCGATCTGGTTGAAAGACGGTTCGTTCATTTGGGCCAGCGAACGCAACGGCTGGGAACACCTCTATCACTATTCGGCTGACGGCAAACTCCTGCGACAGATCACTGACGGCAAATGGGAAGTGCGATCGGTCGAAGGTGTGGACGAAACGAATGGTTTCATTTACTTCACAGCCACCGAGCATAGTCACATCGCACCGCACGGCTATCGAATAAAGCTCGACGGCAGCGGCCTGACACGTCTCACCCAAACTGCAGGCTCGCATCGCATCGATTTCAGCCCCACGAACAACTACTTCACCGACGTTTGGAGCGATCTCAACACACCGTCGCAGGTTCGCCTGTACGACGCTTCCGGAAAGCTCGTGCGTGTTATCGCCGAGAATAAGGTCGATGCCCTCAAGCAGTACAAACTCGGAAACGCAGAACTCATGCAGGTCAAGACGCGTGACGGCTTTGTAATGGAAGCAATGATGATCAAGCCGCCCGACTTCGACGCGCGTAAGAAATATCCGGTGATGAGTTTCACTTACGGTGGCCCACACGCCCCTCAAGTGCGGAACAGTTGGGGCTCGACCACTTATATGTTTCACCAGTTGCTGGCCCAGAAAGGCTACATCATCTGGGTTTGCGACAACCGCACAGCAAGCGGCAAGGGAATGGATTCAACCTGGCCCGTTTACAAGAACTTCGGTGAACTAGAACTGCGCGATCTTGAAGATGGTCTGACGTGGTTGAAGGGCCAGCCTTACATCGACGGTTCACGAATAGGTATTTGGGGCTGGAGCTACGGCGGTTTCATGACTAGCTACGCCCTGACGCACAGCCAGTCGTTCAAGATCGGCATCGCCGGTGGCACGGTCGCCGACTGGCGCGACTACGACACCATCTACACTGAGCGTTACATGGGGACGCCACAAAACAATCCCGAGGGTTACAAGAAGAGTTCGCCGGTCCATGCAGCGAAGAACCTGCATGGGAAGTTGTTACTGATTCACGGTGCGATCGACGACAACGTGCACATGCAGAACACAATTCAGTTTGTCTATGAACTGCAGAAGGCAGGGAAGCAGTTTCAGTTGATGCTGTATCCGAAGTCGAGGCACGGCGTGACGGATCCGCTGTTGTTGAAGCACATGAGACAGATGATGCTGGATTTTATCCTCACGAATCTTTAACACCTCCTTGGAGTGCGGTGACTTGTCACCGCTTTGGAAATACCAAAGCGCCAACAAGTTGGCGCACTCCACGGAGGCGCCCATCTGATTTTTGATTGTAATAGGTGCGGCTTAAATGCTACTTTACCGCATCTCCCGGCGCTCGTTCCCAACGTAGTAGCCCTGTTTTCTCCCAAAATGGTCCAGGATTCCCCCAATAATGAAAAACAATAAATCTGCCTGTCTACGCACTCGACGTGTCTTCGTCATTTCCACCGTCACATTATTGCTGCTCGTTTTGGGAGTGGCTCTAGCCGTTGGTCCTACCGCTTCTTCAGCCGCACCAACGCGCGGATCAATCATCTCCAGTGCGTTGCCTTTTTGCACGACCGATCCGGTGGTGGCCAACAACCTCGATGCCGGTGCCGGAAGCCTGCGCCAGGCCATCATCGACGCGTGCGATGGCTCAACGATCACTTTCAACATGGCGACGGTCACGAGCCCGATCACTTTGACGACTGCTGAGTTGACGATTGAAAAGAATCTGACGATTACTGGTCCAGGATCGACGTCACTCACGATCGAACGCAGCTCTGCCGGAGGAACTCCGCAGTTCCGCATCTTTAACATCCCTTTTTCGTTTCCGACCGTAAACATTTCCGGACTGACGGTGACTAACGGCCGCGGTGCTGACGGTGTGCCGATCGGAGACATCGGTGGAGATGGCCAGGCCGGTGGCGGCATTCGAAATTTCGGAGCGCTTACGCTGTCCGACGTCCGCATCATCGGCAATCGTGCTGGAACTGGCGGGACAGCCACCAGGTTGGTGGGAAATGGAGGTAGGGGAGGCGGCATCTACAACGAGGGCAGTGTGTTGACGATGACAAACTGCGTCGTCAGCGGAAATCGCTCAGGAGACGGCGGCACTGGTGGAGACGGCTCCGGTGGTGGACATGCCGCTGAAGGTTCCGGCATCTATACAAGAGCGGGTACGGCTACACTGACGAACGTCATCATCAGTAACAACACTGGTGGCACCAGTACGTTGGAAGGTGGCACGGGCGGCATCGCCGCGTTCTTCATCGGCGTGAACACTACAGTTGTTTCCATGACCTCATGTGTCGTCAGCAATAACACTGCAGGTGAGGCGACAGGCATCTTCGGCACAGACGCATATACCGGCGGCATCTGGAACGAGGGCCAGCTAACAATCACGAACAGCACCATTAGCGGCAATGTCTCCAACAACATTTCCGGAGGCGTGATGAATCGACCGCTCGCGATCTTGCGCCTAACCAACAGCACTCTCAGCGGGAACAGTGCTCTTGGCGCAGCTGCGATTGAAAACGACATTGATGGTCTGCTCTTCCTGACGAACTGCACGATCACAAATAATTCCTCGCTCGGACTTGGCGCGGTCCATCTCAACACGCAAACTGCGGAGGTCAGGAACACCATTATTGCCGGCAACACCGGGGGAGACGTTGGTGGCAATTTCATTTCTCGCGGCAATAACGTCATCGGCAACTCAGACAATAGCAGCGGCTTCACCAACGGCATCAACCACGATCAGGTGGGTAGCGGCGTTTCACTGTTGAATCCGAGACTTGGACCATTGGCGAACAATGGCGGACCGACTCAGACGCACGCACTACTCGCCGGTTCGCCTGCTTTGGATGCAGGTAACAACTGCGTGCTCACTAACACATGTCCAAACACTCTTGGTGTTTTGCTGACTACAGATCAGCGCGGTGCGGGCTTTCCGCGCGCTGCGGATTCGGGAGACGCCAATTTGACGCAGACAGTAGATGTTGGCGCGTTTGAAGCACAAGTAAGCGTCGAGGACATACCTAATAAATCGACAACGGAAGACACGCCGTTGTCCTTCAATTTCAACATCGGTGAAGCAGGTTCCGTTACAAGTGTGACGGCGACATCCGGTAGTCCTGCTTTGGTACCGAACGATCCAGCCAACCTGAACATCACGGGCAGCGGTTCCACACGCACCTTGAATATCACCCCCGCTGCCAATCAAGCGGGATTGGCAGTCATAACCGTGACTGTGAATAGTGCGACCGCCAGCATGTCAGACACGTTTGTTCTCACAGTCAATGCCGTCGCTGACACGCCTTCGGTGACGAGTGCAACCACGTTTGTAAACACGCAGACAACGTCAGGTCTCGTGATCACGCGAAACGCAGTCGATGGCGCGGAAATAACTCACTTCAAGATCACAAACATCACGAACGGCACGTTGTTCAAGAACAACGGCACGACGCAGATCGCGAACGATAGTTTCATCACCAGCGCCGAGGCTAACGCTGGCCTCCGCTTCACACCCGCCTCGAATCTATCGAGTCCTGCAACGACGTTTAGCTTCCAGGTGCAGGGAGCCACCAATGCGAGTGGCGCTGGTTTAGGTTCGGCTGCGACGGCTTCGATTACCGTCAACAAGAGGACGCCCACGGTGGCTTTGACTTCTTCAGTTAATCCTTCCGACGTTGGCCAGTCCGTGACGTTCACGGCCACAGTGTCTTCTGCTTCCGGCACTCCGACGGGGACGGTCCAATTCAAGGACGGAGGTACAAACCTTGGGTTGGCACAGACTCTAACGAACGGCACAGCGCAACTGACGACCGCGGCGCTGGCTAGTGGAAACCACGTCATCACTGCTGAGTATAGTGGTGATTCAAGCTTCGAGAGTGCCACCGCCACACTCGCCGGTGGACAAACTGTGAAGGCGGCGCCAACGCTTTCCATCGACGACGTGAGTATTGCCGAGGGTAATAGCGGCACCACGAATCTCGTGTTCACTGTAACTCTCTCTACGGCCAGCGCGGCGACGGTGAACGTGTCTTTCACCACTGCAAATGGAACGGCGCAGACAAGTGACAACGACTATCAAAGCACAAGCGGTACGTTAACGTTCAACCCCGGAGATCTGACTAAGCCAATCACCGTAGTGATAAATGGCGATCAGAAAACTGAGTCGAATGAGACTGTGTTGCTCAACCTTACGAGTCCTGTGAATGCAGTTGTCGGCGATGCGCAGGGAGTGGGAACGATTCAGAATGACGATACCCTGCAATTGCTGTTGGAGGAACTAGGACCCGCTGCCAATCAGGCGACAGCACTCGACTCGGTGTGGTTCGTCAGAGACCCGTTCAGTATTCCGAGTCTTGTGGACCACTTCAATCCTGGCGCTGATCACAACAGGCGAGTAATGCTCTTCGCCGCAAACCTGACACTGAATCAGGGTGACACGGCCGCTGCGGTGACGATCACTTTGCTGGATGGCAATAATCAAACATTCAATGTGTCTGCCGAGGACGTGCGATCAGTACCGAATACGAGCTTTACCCAAATTAATTTCAGGTTGCCGGACAGTCTTGCCGCAGGCATCTGCCTCGTCACGATCAACCTGCACGGCCAAATCAGCAATACTGGGGCTATCAGAATAGTGCAGTAAACTTTGGAGTGCGGCGGCCTGGCGCCGCTTTGTTATCGATCTCACTAGATCGCGGCTAAAGCGGCGCCAGGCCGCCGCACTCCAAAGGTGGCGCGGCACGGGCCTTGCCGTTGTGGGGGGTTGGAGGTTTCCTCGATGGCCACATCCCTCGCTCACCTTACTCATGAACCAGAGCCTCAGTTGCCGTTACTCAGCGACGCGATACCGACCGACACCCAAACTCAGGCCCAAAAAGAAGTCCAGACAAATCTTCATAACGAGATCGACTCGGTACTTCGTAGCATTTCGAACCCTCAGTTGCACAAACTATCCTCAACCATCCTCTGCGAGATGCTTCGCTTCTTCGACTGGCTCGCGCGCATAGAGAACAATCTGCAAAAGCTCGACACACTCCTGGAAAGCCTCTCCCTCCTCGAAGTCCTCGAATTCGAAGCTCGTTCACTCACGGACTACATCGACACCAGGGCCATTCCAGCAGCCATGGGAAACGAGCGCCTCAACGAGGTCCTGGACGGCATTTCCTACGGAATTACTCACGATCTACGTAGGGTTTTTGAACGTGAACTGGTCCGTGGTGTCACCGAACAATCGATACCAATCGTCTACGGCAAGATCATGCACGCACACGGTTTATTGACGAATTGCTTCCAGCAATCGACGATAACTTTGCTCCAGATTTTCAAGCCAAATGTCGATGGGTCCAAGCTCTTTAACGACGTCGAACTGCGGCTTGAGCAGTCACTCATTTTGTGCAAAGACTTGTCGTCCCTCATGCGTTTTGTCCGCTTGGCCCAGGCCAAGGGCGACCCCGACGTGCTGCGCTCTGTTACCACTCGCATCCTCGAGTTTAGAGACGGCAGCATGCAGTATTTGATGTACAAAGACTGGCGCGGTTACGAGAGTCTGGCGCTGGAGGTCATCACCGCCATCGAGAACAATCTCGACCCGAAACCGCTCCTGCACCGCTTTATTTGCTATCTGGAAGTGCTATATGGCCATGTGAAGATGCGGGCTGTTCTGGCGGATGAGTTTCCGTATTCAAGTAAAGACGAAGAACAATAAGACCTGAGGAAATGTGCCGCAAACTGTTAGGGATTAAGTAACATTTATTGTTACTAAGTGCGGCGATCTGCCTCAAACTTGGTCTAGTTCTTCTGACATTTGGGGCAGTAGTAGGTGGACCTTCCGCCCTGGACGATGCGCCTGATCCCCGTCCCACATCTCACACACGGTTCGCCTTCGCGTTCATAGACACGCCAGAAGCGCTCCGGCGCCTCGAAGTAGCTGCCGTTTCCATCCGCCAGATCGATTTTCAGAGTCGAGCCGGCGTCGATTGCTTCCTGCAGAATCTCACGAATCGCCTGATATAACTTTCGCGCTCGAGGCTTCGATAATTTGTTTGCCGCTTTCTTTGGGTTTACGCCGGCAAGAAAGAGTGCTTCGACGGCGTAGATGTTTCCAAGACCGAGAACACGAGTTTGATCCAGGAGCAAGTGCTTTAAAGGACGGCGCGAACGTGAAAGCGTGTCGAGGAAATATTCTTCAGTGAAATCTTCTGACAAGGGCTCGGGTGCGAGCGACTGAAGCTCCTTCGGTGGGCGCAGTGGATCTTTGAAGAGCTGCATGCGGCCGAACTGCCGCATGTCGCAGAACACGAGGCGGCGCTCGTCGTCGAGATAAAAGATGACGTGTGCGTAGGGTGGGAGTGATTGATCCGTCGTGAGTGAGACAAACTTGCCGGTCATGCGCAGGTGCGTGGTCAATACCTGTCCGGATTCGAGTTTGAAGAGAATGTACTTGCCGCGGCGTCCAACGCCGGTGATCAGTGAGTTACGGAGTTGTCGATCAAACGCGGGCCGCGTGATACCGGGAGCGATGCGTTTGAGATTTAGTTCCGCAGCGAGTATGCGCCGCCCGGTGACGAGAGGAGAGAGGGCTCGGACGACGTGTTCTACTTCAGGTAGCTCAGGCATAAAGGGCGTGGATTGGACGTACTGTAGGGGCGGCCCTCCGTGGCCGCCCTTGGTTGAGCATGGAATTTCAAGAATCGACAGTCTCGGGTTTGGCGAACCCGATTCAAACCAAGGGCGGCCACGGAGGGCCGCCCCTACAGTACGTACCGCAGATCAAGTTCAATTAGCGTTGATTATTTCTTCGATTTGTTGTTTCACTTGCGCCACCAGTCCATCTTTGCGTGCCTCGATGTTTAGGCGCAGCAGTGGTTCGGTGTTGGAGCCACGGATATTGAAACGCCATTCAGCGGTCTCGAGTGAATAGCCGTCGGTGTAATCCTCCTGTCCCTCGGCGTGATAGCGCTCCTTCACCTTCTCGATCACGGCTTTGATGTCTTTGACGTGATAATTCAGTTCTCCAGACATGTAATGACCCGCCATGTACTGGGTCATAATCTCAGAGAACGGTTTATCCTGCGTGGAAAGGTGTTCGAGGATCAAGAGAAACGGAATCACACCGTTGTCCGCATAAAAGTTCTCACGAAAATAGTAGTGCCCGCTTAGCTCGCCAGCGAAGAGCCCGTCCTCACGCCGCATGCGATCTTTCATAAACGCATGTCCACCCTTGGAGATGATCGGTCTCCCACCTTTTCGTCGGACTGTGTCGAGCGTCGGCCATATCACGCGTGGATCAAAGATGATCGTGTTGTCGCTGCCGTATTTCGTCAGCAGAATATCCGCGAGTAACGCAGTGATATACGTGCCCGAAATGAACTCTCCTTTTTCGTCGAAGAACATTGCGCGGTCGGCATCAGCATCCCACGCCACTCCAAAGGTCGCGTTGTTCTGCCGCACAAGTTCTTCAGTCTCGGTTCGATTGCCCGGCAACATCGGATCGGGTGGACCCTTTGGAAAAGATCCGTCGGGCTCGAAGTTTAAAGGAATCAACTTCAATCCGAGTTGCTTTGCCAGCTTCGCAGCCGGTCCACATACGAAACCAAAGTTTGCATTTCCAACAAACGTGAACTTCTTGACCTTGCTTGTATCAATCGACTTCAAGACGTGCTTGATATAGTCGTCTGTTATGTCACTCTCGCTCAGAGTTCCTTTTTTATCCGACGTGACTTCAGCGTCTTTGCCTGCTTTGAGTACGTCGCGTATCTCGAACAATCCGGTGTCGGAAGAAATGGCCGTGGCTTTTTCACGCACCATCTTCATGCCGTTGTATTCCTTTGGATTGTGAGAAGCAGAGACGACCACACCGCCGGAGTATTCAGATGATGCTCCAACAGCGTAATAGAGCATATCAGTCGTGATGTTGCCGATGTCCACAACGTCAACGCCTGAATCGAGAAAGCCTTTGATCAAACTCGCTTTCAATGGCGGTGACGAAAGACGTGCATCCATGCCTACAACCATCTTTGCCGGCTTGAATACGTAAACGTAACCCTTAGCGATCCTGTAGTACGCTTCTTCGTCAATGTCGCCAGGATAAACGCCACGAATATCGTAAGCGCGAAAAACATCCCAATTCATAATTGCCAACCCTCGTTAAGAGGTCTCACGCAAAGCCGCAAAGCCGCAAAGACGCCAAAGTCATTTTCTACAAGTTGCGTCTTCGCGTCTCTGCGTGAAACTTCTCTTGCAAGTTCTATGTGAACGTGTAATCGGTTAACGACGTTTTGTCACCGAGCACCGTTCCTGGTCCAACTACCGCCGACCGGCCAATATGACAACCACGACCAGCGATCGCGCCGTTTAGTTGCGCTGTCGTTCCGATTCGCGTGTGCGGCCAGATGACGCAGTTCTCAACACGCGCGCGCTCTTCGACAAAGCAACCCTGGCCCAGCACTGAGTTGATGATCTGCGCCCCGGGTTTGATTACGCAGTCGTCACCGACGATTGATAAGTCGTCGATCTCTGCTACTGTCGCAGCATCAAACTGCCCGCGGCGCTCTTTGATATGAATCCGCCCCACACGATTCGCGAGCAGATCAGCATGTACTCGCAAGTATCTTTCCGGCGTGCCGATGTCGATCCAGTACGTGCGCGACGGAATATGCGCGTAGAACGGTTCACCGCGTTTCAGAAGATCCGGAAACAGTCCATACTCGAACGAGTAGTTCTCACCGGCAGGCAAGAAGTCGAGCACTTTGGGCTCGAGAATGTAAGTGCCCGCGTTGATCGTGTTGCATGTGATCTCATCCGGCTTTGGCTTTTCGAGAAATCGTCGAATGCTGCCGTCCTTTTCAGTCTCGACCAGACCATAGCTTTGCGGGTTCTCAACCGGAGTCAACACAATCGTCGCTGTTGCTTTTCTTTCGTTGTGTTCCCGAATGACTGCTTTGAGATCGAGATCCGTAAGAATATCGCCGTTGAAGACGACTGTCGGTTCGCGAATGAGGTCTTCGGCAAACTTGTAAGCCCCGGCAGTTCCCATCGGTTGCGGCTCGACCGTATACTTCAACTTCACGCCGTAATCAGAGCCATCGCCCAACAAATGTTCGATCTTATTCGGTTGATAAGAGAGCGAAAGTGTGATGTCTGTGATGCCTGCGCGTCGCAGCGTATCGATTTGATAAAGAAGAAAAGGTCGATTACAAATCGGGACGATCGGTTTCGGAGTGTAAACTGTTAAAGGTCGAAGGCGCGTGCCTTTGCCACCTGCAAGAATGAGTGCCTGCATGCTTTAAGAATAGCAAAATAAGTTCTAATATCGTGGCCAGTCTAACATAGGGAGTTTGAAATGCCTGAATTGAACGAAGCAGTAATCATCAGCGCTGCGCGCACGCCGGTGGGAAAGTTTCTTGGATCGCTGAAGGGTTTTAAGGCCACCGATCTTGGAGCGATAGTTGTACGCGAGTGTGTGAAGCGCGCGGGAATCAAGCCTGAAGATGTTGACGAAGTGATCATGGGATGTGTGATCCAGGCTGGCCTGGGCCAGAATCCCGCACGACAAGCCGCACTGAATGGTGGGATCCCTTCAACTGTTGCTGCCGTGACGGTGAATAAAGTCTGTGGTTCGGGGTTGAAAGCGGTGATGATGGCGGCGCAGGGTGTGCAACTCGGCGACTCCGAGATGGTTGTTGCTGGCGGTATGGAGTCGATGAGCAACGCGCCTTATCTGATTCCGAAGGCGCGTGAAGGTTATCGACTCGGAAATGGTGAGCTCGTCGATTCGATGATCAATGATGGACTGTGGTGTGCGTTTGAGAATTACCACATGGGCTGCACTGGAGAAGTCGTGGCTGATGAGTATTCGATCAATCGCAGTCAACAGGACGAGTTTGCTGTCAACTCACATCGGAAAGCCGCTGAGGCGATCAAGGCGGGTAAGTTTAAGGATGAGATCGTTCCGGTTGAGATTCCGCAGAAGAAAGGCGCTGCGCTTGTCTTCGATACGGATGAGACAGTTCGTGAAGACACATCCATAGAAGGTCTCGCGAAACTCAAGCCGGCGTTTAAGAGTGAAGGCACAGTGACGGCGGGAAACGCGCCGAGTGTTAACGATGGCGCTTCGGCAGTTGTGGTGACGTCGTTGCGACGTGCCCGCGAACTTGGCGTTGAGCCGATGGCGCGAATCGTTGCGCAGGCCGTATCCGGTGTGGATCCACGGCTTGTGATGATGGCGCCCGTTGAAGCGGTGCGGAAGTTGTTTAAGAAAACTGGGTGGTCGTCGAGTGAAGTCGATCTGATTGAATTGAATGAAGCGTTCTCGGTTGCCGCACTGGCGGTGACGCGCGAGCTCGGACTCGATCCTGAGAAGGTGAATGTGAATGGCGGTGCGGTCGCGTTGGGCCATGCCATTGGACAGTCGGGATCGAGATTGTTGACGAGCATCTTGTATGAGTTGAAGAGACGGGATGCGAAGCGGGGAATTGTTTCGTTATGTCTTGGCGGTGGTAATGCGGTCGCGATGGCGATCGAGCGATGAGGGTAAAGATAATCTTGTCAATCCTCTAAATCTTGTTAATCCTGTACAGGATTTTCAGGATTAACAAGATGACCAGGATAAAACTTAAATGAGCGAAGACACTGTCATTGGGGTCGTAGGTGCTGGGACAATGGGTAATGGTATTGCCCAGGTTGCGGCGCGCGCGGGTTACAACGTGGTCCTGCATGATGTGAGTGAGGAGTTTCTCAGTCGTGGGCTGAGGGCAGTTGATAAGAGTCTGCAGCGCGATGTCGACAAGGAACGCCTCGACATTGAAACAAAGCAGTCAATTATCCGCAGGATCAGGACCACCACAGATTTTAGCGGATTTAAAGACGCGGATTTTGTCATCGAGGCCGTTACTGAAAATCTGACCGTGAAGACCGACGTCTTCAAGACACTCGATCAAATCACACGACCTGACGCGATTCTCGCTTCAAACACCTCGTCAATATCAATTACCAAACTTGGCGCCGCGACTAAACGTCCGGACAAAGTCATCGGCATGCACTTCATGAATCCAGTGCCGGTGATGAAGCTCGTCGAAGTCATTCGCGGCATCGCGACTTCCGACGAAACCTACGAAAGAGTTAGAACGCTATCTGAACAGTTGGGCAAAACCGCGCTCGACTGCCAGGATTCGCCCGGATTTGTCTCCAATCGCGTGTTGATGCCGATGATCAACGAAGCGATTTTTTCTCTGTACGAAGGTGTGGCAAGTCGTGAAAGCATCGATGGCATCATGAAACTCGGCATGAACCATCCGATGGGTCCACTGACCCTCGCAGACTTTATCGGTCTGGACGTATGCCTTGCCATCATGAATGTGTTATATGAGGGGCTCGGAGACCCTAAATACAGACCGTGCCCGCTGCTAAAGCGTTATGTCGACGCAGGCTGGCTGGGTCGGAAGAGCGGTCGCGGTTTTTACGAGTACTGATTCGAGGAATGCGTCCCGGCATCTCTCACTACTGTCAAAAGTGCCTTGCGGCAAATCCGCTGGGCCAGGAGTTTTGCGCTCGCTGCGGCACCCGCTTGATGATCGTTGTCGAACCCAGTTCCTTACGCTTCGAAGCTGGGCCAGCAAGTCTTTCCACTGACGAACATCTTCTCGAACGCATCTCTGCGGCTGAAAACAGAGTCGCGCGACTGGCGGAACGTCTGGAGCGAAGTCTCGATCTGCTTCTTCGTTACGCACAGAACGCGTACTTCGATCGCTCGCTGATGAGAGCACTCGTTAGTCTGTTGACCGAAGACGGCGTGATCGAAACCGAACGACTCGAGCGGATGTGGAGCGAGCGTTGCCAGAGAGACACAGTCGAGCAGGAAGAGATCGTTCATCGCGATGAGTTGCGTTTGCGAATCCTCGCAGGCCCGCGCGGTCAGGACAAAGCGTTTGAAGAACTGGTGAACGAAGGTTTTCTTTTGATCGAAGACAAGCAGGTTCCGCAGGGCATCGCGAAACTCCAGGCAGCGGCCGAGCTCGACGAAGAAAACTCAACGTTGAATTTGTTTATCGGTGAGCACTACTTCCGCAAAGGAAAGACCAAACAAGCACGATCATATTTGGCGCGCGCCCACGCAGCCTTACCTGACGATCTGCGCGTCTCACTTTTGCTGGGATTGACATGTGCTGACGACGGCGAGGTTGCCCTCGCAAAAGATCTGCTGAGCAGCGCGAATGCCCAGGGTGGTTCCTCCTTCGCAGGACATTACGGTTTGGGCTGGGTGTTCGTGGCGGAAAAAAACTGGCGGCGTGCGCTCGGCGAATTTAAGCGTGCTCTAGACGTTCGCCCGTCACCTGAGGCGCATTACGTCCTCGGCTGTCTCTATTTCGAACTGAACCGTGATGAACTGGCTGTGCGTCACTTGCGGAAAGCGACAAAGATGGATTCCGGCTACGCCGAGGCGTTTTATTTACTTGCACAAGTTTATGAACGAACCGGACGTAAAGAGCTGGCACATGAAGCTTTAGAGAAAGCAGGTGGCAAGAATTCCAGTCCGTTCCTACCGGCAACTCGACTGATGGCGGGAGCCGACAAGCGACTTGCTACCGTGTTACGGGAAGACGCTTTGAGCCACGGAGTTTCACGGATTAAGACCGATTAGCGCGTTGACAGAGCGTTCCGGCCCGCTATAATGGCCGTTTTGCATGCGGATTGAGTTAGAGAACCTGGAGGGTAGTAAGGGCGATTTCGCTCACGTTTATCAGCCTGACGATCTCAATCCCGTGGACGAGCGAATAAGTTTGAGTGAGCCGGCAACCGTTAGCGGCAAGGTTCGGCTGGCTGGTAATGAGGTCTTTGTTAACGGACACGTCGAGACGCGAGCTCGGGTCGAATGCGACCGCTGCTTGCAACCAGTCGAAATACCGGTCGACACGGATTTCGCGCTCGAGTACATCACCGGTTCGGAATACGAATCGAGTGGGGCGGCGGAACTGACCGAAGAGGAGATGGCGGTTGCGGTCTTTGACGGCGAAGCGATCGACGTCGACGAGATCGTGAAAGAGCAGATCGTGCTGGCTGTACCCACTCGCATGCTCTGTCGCGAAGATTGCAAAGGCATTTGTCCGGAGTGCGGCACAGACAGGAATACGGGCGATTGCGGTTGCGCCACAAATGATACCGATCCGCGTTGGGCGGCTCTTAAAAAATTAATATAGCCACAAAGAGGCACAAAAAGCACAAAAGATTTTCGTTGAGCCTTTTGTGCCTTTTTGTGGCGGACTATAGATGGAGTAATTATGCCAAATCCAAAACGACGACACTCAAAAGCTCGTCGCGGCAAGCGCCGCGCGCACGATGCATTGCGCACCCCTCAAACTACCCTTTGTCCGAATTGTCGTGAGCCCCGCATGCCACACCGCGTTTGCCCCAAATGCGGCTTTTATAAAGGTCGCGAAGTGGTACAAGTAGAACAAAGCTAAACCAGATCTGTGCGAAGTCAGTCGCAGCATCAGCCCCAATTGACGGGCAAGGTCGTTCTCGACGCCATGGGAAGTGACCATGCGCCGCACGTGGAGATCGATGGCGCCCTTGCTGCGACGCGCGACTTCGGCGTGGGAGTTATTCTTGTGGGCCAGTCTCACAAGGTTGAGCCTGAGCTGCGACGATGTGGTTGGCGCGGCGATGGCGATCGCGGTATTGAGTTAGTGGAAGCGGCTGAAGTTATTGCGATGGATGATCCCGTCGCCACTTCCGTCAGACGGAAGAAGAAAAGTTCTTTGCGGATCGGGACGAAGCTTGTCATGGACGGTCGTGCTGACGGTTTTGTTTCTGCCGGCAACACGGGTGCGGCGATGGCGACTGCAAAGATGGTGATTGGCACTTTGCCTGGTGTCGATAGACCCGCCCTCGCGGCAATGATTCCGACGAAGGCGGCAAAGCCGACGCTGTTGCTCGATGTTGGCGCCAACTCGGAATGCAAACCGATTCACCTCGCGCAGTTTGCGATCATGGGTGATGCTTACTCGCGTTCGGTGCTCGGAACGGTGAAACCTTCAGTTGGTTTGATGAGCATCGGTGAGGAAGAAGCGAAGGGAAATGATCTGACGAAAGAAGCATTTCCACTTTTGCGGCAGTTGAGCAATATCAACTTTGTCGGGAATGTCGAAGGCCGCGATGTTTTCTCAGGTCTTGTCGACGTGATCGTCACTGATGGTTTCACTGGAAACGTGATGCTGAAACTGTCAGAAGGACTGACCGAAGCGATGCTGGCGATGTTGAAGCGCGAGTTGATGGCGACGGCGGTCACGAAGGCGGGCGCGATGCTAGCGAAACCGGCGTTTCGAAATATCAAGAAGCGGCTTGACTATACAGAGTATGGTGGTGCGCCGTTGCTGGGTGTGAGTCGCATCGTGGTGATCGGTCACGGTCGTTCCAACGCACGCGCGATTCGTAATGCAATCAGAAGTGTTAAAGAGTTTTCAGAGCATCGCACGGCCGAGCGAATTGAAAAGGGAATTGCAGAAACTAATAAGAACCAGCCGCAGATGAATGCCAATAGTCTGCGTGCATCTGTGTAATCTGTGGTTGATTGTAGTAATCTGAGGGATTAATGGTGAATCAACGCGCTGGAATTCTGGGTACAGGTCACGCTTATCCGGAAGGCATTCTTACGAATGCAGATCTCGCTACGATGGTCGAGACTTCCGACGAATGGATCACGACGCGCACAGGAATTAAGCAACGTCGCAAAGCCGCGCCGGGTGAATATACGTCGCTATTCGCGGTGCGTGCTGCGCGGCAGGCGATCGAGCGTGCTCGTTTGGATCCTGCTGATATCGATCTGCTTCTTTGTGCCACAGTGACACCCGATCAGATACTTCCTTCAACCGGATGCATCGTTCAGGCAGAACTCGGCGCAAACAACGCGGCAGCGATGGATATTGTTGCGGCGTGCTCTGGTTTCTTGTACGGAGTTTCACTCGCGGATTCGATGATTAAGACGGGCCAGGTACGGCATGCAGTAGTCGTGGGTGCGGAAATTCTGACGCAGTACGTCGACTACACGGATCGCCAGACGTGTGTGTTGTTTGGCGATGGTGCAGGTGCTGCGGTGTTAGGACCTGTGGAAGGTGGTCGAGGCATCCTGGCTTCGAAGATCAAATCTGACGGGCGCTACGAGGAACAACTTTATTCACCGGGTGGCGGAACTCGGAGGAAGCCAACACCGGACACGCTCGCCGCCGGCGATCACTTTTTCAAGATGAAGGGCAACGAACTCTTCAAGGTTGCCGTTCGTTCAATGGCTGAGATATCGCGGGAGGTGCTCGACCAGGCGGGTGTGAAATCAGACGATATCAGTTTGTTTATCCCGCATCAGGCGAATCAGCGAATTACGGAAGCGGTGGCTGACCGGTTGAACGTGGACATTTCAAAGGTTTATTCAAATATAGCGGTCCATGGAAATACGTCTTCGGCATCGATTCCAATCGCGCTCGATGAGTGTGTCGAAGCTGGGCGAATCAAGGCCGGCGATCTCGTGTTGATGGCTTCGTTTGGTGGCGGTGTCACCTGGGGCGCGGTGTTGTTCAGATGGTAGGCCACGGATTGGTACTGATCTTTCCCGGACAGGGTTCGCAGAGTCCGGGGATGGGAAAAGATTTGGCAGAGAAGTTTCCGGTTGCGCGACAGGTCTTTGAAGAAGCCGATGATGCGTTGGGTTTTGCGATTTCGCGACTGTGCTTTGAAGGTCCAGCGGAGGATTTGCAGTTAACGGAGAATACCCAGCCGGCAATTCTAACTGTTTCTGTGGCAGCGTTCCGCGCGATGATGGAAGCGGGAATAAGCGCGCCGGCATTTGTCGCGGGACATAGTTTGGGTGAATACTCCGCACTCGTTGCTGCTGGTGCGTTGAGTTTGTCGGACGCGGTACGCACCGTGCGCGCTCGAGGCCGGTATATGCAGGAAGCTGTACCGGTAGGTACTGGAGCGATGGCTGCGGTGCTTGGTGGCGAGCTGAGTGAGATTCAACGTATCTGTGAAGAGGTGAGTCAGGGCCAAGTTTGTTCAGTCGCGAATTTTAACGCGCCGAATCAGGCTGTGATAGCCGGCAACACCGAAGCTGTCGATCGTGCAGTTGAGGGCTTGAGTGGTGTTGCGAAGAAAGTGGTCAAGTTGAAGGTGAGTGCGCCTTTTCATTGCGCGCTCATGAAGCCGGCACAGGACAGGCTGGCAGCAGATCTCGAGCGGCTTAATTTCAAAGCGCCCGCAATGCCGGTTGTTACAAACGTCGACGCGCGCGCCACTACGGCGCCCAACGAATTGCGCGACGCACTCGTGCGACAGGTGTCAGCACCAGTTCGCTGGGTTGATTCGATGCAGTTGCTCATTGAGCAGTCGACCGGTAGTTTTGTCGAAGTTGGACCGGGAAAAGTTTTGTCAGGTCTTATGCGTCAGATCAATCGCGACGTCAAGACACTGAACGTGGAAGACGCAGCGAGTTTGGAAGCGACAAAAGCGCGCTTGCTGCAGGAGATTGAGTAGTTTAATTAACTCACAGAGGAGCAAACACGATGCCCGATCAAGAGATCGAGAACAAGGTGAAACAGATTATCGTCGACGAGCTTGGAGTCGATGAAAACGAGGTCACGCCCAATGCGAGATTTATCGACGACCTCGGTGCCGACTCGCTGGACACGGTCGAACTCGTGATGCGTTTTGAAGAAGAGTTTGGCATTGAAATTCCCGACGAAGACGCGGAAAAGATTCAAAGTGTGCGGGACGCGTATAACTACATCGACCAGCACAAGAAGTAGATCGTTTTAGCCGCGGATGAACGCGAATAAACGCAGATCTGCGGTAATCCGCGTTCATCCGCGGCTAAAAATAACTCTTCCCAAGGAGTTTCTAATTTGACACGTCGTGTCGTGATTACGGGCCTCGGCCTCGTCACACCTGTTGGTAACACTGTCGCAGACACGTGGGCTGCACTGATGAGTGGGCGCAGCGGCGCCGACTACATCAAGAAGTTCGACGCAGAGAAGTTCTCAGTCAGATTCGCCTGCGAGGTAAAAAACTTCGACCCACTAACATTCATCGCGAAGAAAGAGGCGCGCAAGATGGGCGCCTTTATTCATTATGCGATTGCGGCGTCGATTGAGGCGGTTGCCGATAGCGGCATCCAGATGACGCCGGAAGGAAAGTTTCCGGCCGAGATCGCGGAGAACGCAGGCACATACATCAGCAGCGGCATCGGAGATTTCTGGGCCATCGAGCGCGAGCACTCGAAGCTGTTGGACGATGGACCGGATCGCGTTTCACCGTTCTTCATCGTCTCCGCGATCGTGAACCTCGCCGCCGGCCAGGTATCGATTCGTTTCGGCGCCAAGGGACCAAACTCAGCGACAGCTACTGCTTGTGCCGCAGGCGCGCACGCGATTGGCGACAGTTTCAAGATCATTCAGCGCGGCGACGCAGACATCATGATCTGCGGCGGCGCCGAGTCAGCCATCACACCGATGAGTGTCGCTGGTTTCTCTGCGATGCGAGCGTTGTCGACCAACAACGACGATCCGCTGCATGCTTCGCGGCCATTTGAACGAGATCGTGACGGCTTCGTGATCGGCGAAGGCGCGGGAATCATGATTCTCGAAGAGCTCGAAGCCGCGAAGAAGCGTGGTGCAAGGATTTACGCCGAGGTCGTGGGCTATGGTGCTTGCGCCGATGCGTTTCACCTGACGATGCCCGACGAAACCGGTTCGGGCGCGCGTCGCGTCATGCAACGAACACTCAAAGATGCTGGTGTACGACCCGATCAGGTCGGTTACATCAACGCTCACGGCACGTCGACGCCTTACAACGATAAGTTTGAGACGCTCGCGATCAAAGAGACTTTCGGCGAACATGCCTACAAACTCGCAGTCAGTTCAACCAAATCGATGACTGGTCATTTGCTCGGTGCTGCTGGTGGCATCGAGAGTGTCTTTAGTGCGTTGACGCTGCAACACAACGTCATACCGCCGACGATCAATTACGTGAATCCCGACCCCGACTGTGACCTCGACTACGTTCCGAACGAGCCTCGCGAAGCCAGAGTCGAATACGTGCTTTCAAACAGCTTCGGGTTCGGAGGCACGAACGCGGCGTTGTTGTTCAAGAGGTATGCGGGGTAGGTTTGTTGCTCCGGAGGAGCACAATGTTTATAGCTTTGTGCTCTTCATCAACCTATTGCGCTCCGAAGGAGCGCCATGTTGTTGTTGGGGTTAAGCTATAAACATTGTGCTCCTCCGGAGCATAAAAAGCAGGAATAATGAAGATCATAGTGATGATGAAGCAGGTCGCTAACAAGGATGCGATCCTGCGGATTAATAAAGACGCCACGTGGATTGAGGAGGGCGATCTCTCCTTCGAAGTGAGCGAGTCAGACGGTTACGCGCTCGAAGAAGCGTTGCGCGTGCGCGAGAAACTCGGCGGCGAAGTGATTGTTTGTTCGATGGGCCCGCAACGCGTGAAGAGTGTAATTAAAGATGCACTTGCGCGAGGCGCCGATCGTGCGATTCACGTCGCGGGCGACAATCTCACACATCTCACGCCGTATGCCGCGGCGACGATTCTCGCCGACGCGATCCGCGAAGAAAAACCGGATCTGATTATGACCGGCTTGCAGTCAGACGATTACGGCTATGGGCAAACGGGCGTCATCATGGCCGAGTTGCTTGGCTTGCCGCATGCCACGATCGTGATCGAGTTGGATGCTGCAGCAGATAAGCTGCGTGTGAAGCGAGAGCTCGAGAGTGGTTGGTACCAGTGGTACGAGATGCCACTGCCGGCGTTGCTTACGATCCAATCTGGTATCAGCCAGATTCGTTATGCGACGCTGAAGGGAATCATGGCGGCGAAGAAGAAAGAGATCAAAGAAGTCGCGCCATCGGCGGAGCTTGTCGGGCGACCGTCGCATCAGCGCGTCGAGAAGATTTACCTGCCGCAAAAGATGAAACAGACGCAGATGCTTGGAAATGGCGACGCGAAGGCTGGGGCTGCAGAACTAGCGCAAAAGCTACACGTTGAAGCGAGAGTGTTTTAACCAGATGAGTAACGGAATTTTAGTTTTCATAGAACACAAAAGTGGAGTCGCGAACAGGAGTTCGGTGGAAGCAATCGCGGCGGCGCAAGCGCTTGGATCGCAGTTACAGCAGCCGGTGAGTGCGGTTGTGCTTGGTGCGGACGTTGCCAGTCTGGCGCAGGAGATTGCGGTCTATGATGTCACGAAAGTGATCGCCGCAACGAATCCGAAACTAACGGATTACACGCCGGATGCCTATGCCGACGGGATGGAGCAGATCGTCAAGCAGGTCGATCCGAATTTCGTCTTTCTGACGCACACGTATCAGGTACGCGACTTTGCACCCAAATTGGCTGCCCGTTTCGGGAAGTCGCTGATCAGTGATTGTATTCGCGCCAAAGCAGATGGCGGCAAGATTAGTTTCACGCGCCGCATCTTTCTCGGCAAGCTCGATGCAGATGTGGTGTCGGATGGCGACGCGCCTGTGTTCGCGACATTTCAGACGGGAGCTTACCGGCCGGACCAGGCTGCAAAGGGAGGCGGCGCGCAGGTTGAAAACGTTGCGGTCGAGATTGGCGACGTGCGAATGAAGCCTGAGGCTCCGTTTCAGGAAGCGAAGCAGGCTGTTGATCTCACGAAGGCGGACGTCATTGTTGCTGTCGGTCGTGGAATCAAGAGCAAAGACAATCTGGTGCTGGCAGAGAAGCTCGCGGAAGTCCTGGGAGGCGACCTCGCTGCATCGCGTCCGATTTGTGATGCTGAGTGGTTACCCATTGATCGCCAAATCGGATCGTCAGGACAAACTGTTGCGCCGAAGCTCTACGTCGCGCTCGGCATCTCCGGTGCGATCCAGCACCTTGTCGGTATGAAAAACTCCGGCACGATCGTGGCGATCAACAAAGATCCTGAGGCGCCAATCTTCGACATTGCCGATTACGGGATTGTTGGGGATCTGTTTGAAGCGGTGCCTGTACTCACCGAAGAGATCAAGAAGATAAAGGGAGCTTAGCCACGGATTTTACGGATCTGTGGACAGATTTTTCCTGATTTCCTCGACGACCTGTTCGGGTTTCCAATCGTTTCCGCTGTAGATCTTTGCGACCTTACCGTCGGGACCTATTATCACGGTCCGGAGACCGTGGATAATCTGATCCTTCTCGGGGAAATAAGTTAGTCCGAAGTATTCCGCGATTTTCTTGACCTGTTCGGTTGTCCCACCTGCGAATTCCCAGTGCGCAAAAGTCTCGTTTTGATAACGCTCGGTGTGAGCCGCGCCATAACTACGGAGCACCTGCGGTGTGTCGTAGGAAGGATCGATGCTGACGCTGAGCAGGTGAGTCTTTGCGTATAGACCAGCGTTCTGGCTCAGCGCTCGATCGATCTGCGCGAAGTTGTTCGACATCAGCGTGCAGTAATCCGGCACCGGGCAACGTGTGTAGATGAACGTCAGCAACAACGTTCGACCGCGATAATTCTGAATGCGAATCTCGCGGTTGTCCTGATTGCGAAGCGTGAAGTTCGGAACCTCGTCGCCTTCTTTCGCCATCGTCACGCCAGGCATCGCCGCGGTGCTGGCGCTCTGCCGAGTGATGATTAGATCCTCCAGCCATGAGTGCGAACCGTCGACGACAAGCGTCCCGGTGATTTCGTCATCCTTCGCAAGGATTTGCAAGTCTGATTCGTTGCGGACCGTAAACGGCATCGTCATCGCGGGCATGTAGTCTTTGATGTTCTCATGCGACACCGTCACTGAATGCTTGTCCGGCTCAACCGCAACCACCTTACCTTTGAAGTCATAGCGCTTCTCGTTCCCACTCCGGCGGCACGACACGTCGAAGCAAACACACATCATCAACAGCACTACAATTGTGCTTTTTGTGCCTTTTAGTGGCTTCATTTCGTGATGGCCGGTTGCAGTTGGGCGTCGTAGAGTCGTTGATAGGTCCAATAGTTGGCCATCACTTTGTAAACGTAATCTTTTGTTTGCGTGAATCCAATCTCAGGTACATAGCGGTCAGCCTCGTTGCCGCGTGAGCGCGCAATCCAACGCGCCAGATTATCGGCGCCTCCGTTGTACGACCCGGCCACCGCCTGTGGTTGGTTTGGAAACTGCTGAAAGAGAATCGCGAGATACTGCGACCCAAAGAGTATCGCGGTGTCGGCGTTGTAGAGATCGTCCTGATTGAAGTTGTTGAGTTTGACTTGCGCGGCAATCTCATTCGCAGTCGAGGCGATGAACTGCATCATGCCACGCGCCGCCGCAACTGATTTAGCGTCAGTCTGAAAGCGCGACTCCTGGCGCGCAATCGAGAGCACAAACCGGGGATCGACGTTTCTGCTCCCAGTATGCTTTAACAACGATTCGCGAAACGGTGTGGGATATAGAAGCTGGACCATCTCGCGGGGGGCGAGTTCGATGACGAAGTCTGCCGGCACCGTTTTCCAGACCTGCTCGCCGAACCGGACGGCGCGATTCGCGATTCCGCCGCGCAACGACAACACGGCGATCGTGTAATCCTCGTCAGGACCACGAGACGTTTTACGTGCCGCGAGATACTCCGGAATCGCCTCGTCATAAAGCCCAAGAAGCAACAGGCCGTTGGCGAGCGCATCGTGAGACTCCAGATTCGTGTCCTGTTTTAGCAAGGGAATTTTGTTGAACTGCGGAATGCGGTAAGTACTCAACGCGGCATACGCGCTCTGCAGAGACTTCAGTGCCTCGGACCTGAGTTGTGGATCGTTCGTCAGTCTGAGGCTCGATTGCGCTGCGACGCGTGCCTGCTCGAATTGTCCGCCCGCGCTATTTACCCTGCTATCGTTGAGCAGGTTATTGAGACGCATCCGGACGAACGTACGTGTCTTCTCATTCGCTCCGAGATCCAGCAGTCTTTGCGTGGCGCGTGTTCCGTAATACTCATTCCGGCCATCAGGGATGGCGAGGTACGCATTGATTGCATCTTCCGTTCGCCCGAGTTGTTCGAGAGCATACGCACGCAAAAAATTCACTTCAGCCGGGTCTGTACCGCCGGGAACACGAGTTCCACCCAGATCCGAAAGCTTTGTTAGCTCGTCGGCATCGCGCACGACTGTGGCCCAACTTCCCTGGGCGAGATGAATGCGGAGTTGTGCGAAGAGCGCGATCGCGTTTGCCACATCAGCTTTGAAGCGCGCCCGTGTTTGCTGAACCCAGTTGAGTGCTTCCGGATAGCGGCCTGCTTCGTGCAGCGAGTCGATGATGTTCAGATAGGCACGTTCAGGATTTGGGTTATCGGGAAAGCGATCGATGAGCAGTTTGTAGGTTGCAACTGCGTCGTCAGTGCGTTTCATCCGCACGTAACTCGAGCCAAGAAATCCGACCGCATCGCGTGCACTCGTTGACTGCGGATGCCCATCGAAGACTTTCTGAAAGAGTTTAACTGCGTCGTCGTACTTTGCTTCGTTGTAAAGTCCGCGCGCGATCTGAAACATCGCGTTCGGGACAGTCGTGCTTTGTGGAAACCGATCGATGACCGCCTGGTAATGAACACGCGCCCCCGCAAAGTCGCGATTGAACTGATAGACCGAAGCGCGCAGTAAATGGTCTGCTTCAGAAAGCGTAGGCGCTTTGTTGTCGAGTGCATCAAGTTGCCGCACTGCCTCGAGTGCAAAATCGTCAGGACGCGACGCATCAGGCATCTGCATCAGCAGCTTTGTGAAAACATCGCGTGCCTCGGTGGTTTTCCCAGCGCGCACGTAGGCGAGGCCAATCAGCGTCGTTCCTTTACGCGCGACGGCAGTATTCTTCGATAGAGATAACGATTTGGCGCTGTTTGCTGCGGCCGTAAAGTCACCACTTTCGAAAAAGCTCTCACTGAGTCGTAACGTCGCTGGCTCAAAAAGCAGACTTGACGGAGCGGTAGCGGCGAGTTGTTGTAAACGCTCGCGTTCGAGAACGAGGTCGCCGGTGGCACGCGCGAGCTTCGCGAGTCGCCACAGACCGTACTCTCTGAGTTTGGAATTGTTCGCGACGATCGCCTGATAACTGGCCAGTGCTGTCGCCGTGTCGCCTGTTCTCTCCGCAATCCGCCCGAGTAGGTAGTCGTAATTCTTGTCTCGAAAAAGGCCCTCATTAGCCGCCCGAACCTTGTTGATCTCGGCGCGAGCCGTTTGCCAGTTTTCCGATTCAACCGCAGCAACAATCGGGTCCGGCGACTGGGCCAACGCCGCAATCGCAGCAACGCAAAGAACGACGAAAAAAAGTATTAATCTGACGAATGACATAACTCGGATTATAATGTGGTCACAAGCAGGCACAAGAGCACAGACAATAAATTAACATCGCTTCCCGAAGATATCCTGGTTTGTGCTTTATGTGCCTTATGTGCTTTTTTGTGGCTTACTTTTATGATCAAACTCGAAGCCGCACAACTGGCGGCCAAAATTAAAGACGAAGTAAAGACGGAAATCGACGGCGGTCTTCGCGCGTGCCTGGCAGCAGTGCGCGTGGGCGACGATGCCGCATCGGCCGTCTACGTCAGAAACAAGATTCGCGCATGCGAAGAGGTTGGCATCCGTTCCGAACATCATGCGCTGCCGGAGTCGACCAACACTGCGGAATTGCTCGATCTAGTCGGTTCCTTGAATTCACGAGACGACGTTGACGGAATTCTTGTACAGCTTCCACTGCCTCGCGATCTTAATGAAACTGTCATTATCGAAGCGATCGATCCCGCTAAAGATGTCGATGGTTTTCATCCGGTGAACGTAGGCAGACTTGCGATGGGGAGGCCCGTCTTTGTGCCTTGTACGCCCGCAGGGATCATGGAACTACTTGACGATCGCGGTGTCGAAATATGTGGTGTGAACGCGTGTGTAGTCGGGCGCAGCCAGATCGTCGGACGACCGATGGCGCAATTGCTTCTGCAACGCGATGCGACCGTGACGATTTGTCACTCGCGCACGCGCGACCTCTCAGCGGTAACACGTACAGCGGACTTGCTGGTCGTGGCAATTGGGCGAGCAGGTTTTATACGACGCGAACACATTAAGCCAGGCGCCACGGTGATCGACGTGGGTATGAATAGAATTACTGACCCAGATGAAGTACGAATGTTGTTTGGCAGCGAAGCCGAGAAGCGTCTCGAGGTAGTTGAAAAACGCGGCGCGACGTTAGTCGGCGACGTGAATCCATCAGAAGCCGCGGAGGTTGCCGGCATGTTGACGCCGGTGCCGGGTGGTGTGGGTTTACTAACAGTGGCGATGTTGATGAAGAACACCTTGAAGGCTGCTCGTTTGAGACGACAGTGATTATGTTACGGGTCGGACTGACAGGATCGATCGGCGTCGGCAAATCGTTTGTAGCGTCTGTTTTTGTAGAGTTAGGCTGCCATGTACTCGACGCGGATCAGACGGCGCGCGAAGTTGTCATGCCGGGCACGGCCGGTCTGAAAGCGCTCACAGAAGCATTCGGTGAAGAGATTCTGAGCACGGATGGAACGCTTGACCGAAAACGGCTTGGGGCGCGGATTTTCACTGATCAGAGTGAACGTGAACGCCTGAATCACATCCTTCATCCGTTTATCATCGCGCGCCAGGATGAGATTCTGAACGAATGGGAAGCAGAGGATCAGGACGGCATCGGGATCGTCGATGCCGCACTGATGATTGAATCGGGCGGTTACAAACGTTTTGATAAACTTATCGTGGTCCACTGCCGGCCGGAAGTGCAACTCGAACGACTGATACTGCGTGACAAGCTCACACGCGAGGAAGCGCTGCGGCGAATTAATTCGCAGATGCCGCAGGAAGAGAAACAGAAGTTTGCTGATTACTTGATCGATACTTCGGACGGTTTTGAATTAACGCGATCTCGATCAGTGGAAATCTATAACCAATTAATCCGTGTCATCCGTGGCTAAAAAACCTTTTTCCTGTATTTGCTCATTGCTTCTCGCGCTGTGTCTCGTCCACACGGGCTGCTTCAGCACCGTGGAGCCGTCGACTTATTACGGGAAAGTCGTGCCACCCCGTTCACAGGAATTTCGCTGGAGCAACGGAGGACTACCGCAAACATTTGATCCGGCGTTTGCCGTTGCGCCACCAGACACCGACGCCGTCCGAGCACTCTTCGAAGGGCTGACGGACTACGATCCAAAGACACTCGCGCCTGTTCCGGCAGTTGCAACTCGCTGGGAGTCGTCGAACGATGGGCGTGTTTGGACCTTTTACCTGCGCAATAACGCGCGCTGGTCTAACGGCGAGAACGTTACCGCGCAGGACTTCGTTCGTTCCTGGGAACGCACCCTCAAGATTGGACCACTTGCGCCACACACCGAATTGCTCGCGAACATTGAGGGCGCAACTCCGAGTATCTCCGAGCCACACAGCTTTGGTGCACGCGCGATCAACGAACACGTTTTGCAGGTGACACTTCAACGAGCAGACAGCGGCTTTCCCGCGCTGGTCGCCCATCCTGTGTTTCGTCCCGTCAAGATTGCCACGGCGGAAAGCACGAACCGACTCGAATCGCATGAACTGATCTCGAACGGCGCTTTTCATCTGTCAACTGCGGAGAAGGATCGCGTTCAACTCGAACGTGCCAAAACCTACTGGGACGACGCTTCGGTCGCGCTCGACCGCGTGACGTTTGTGAACACTGTGAATGCGGAAGACGCGCTAAGTGCTTATCGAGCGGGTGAGATCGACGCGATCACAAACGCGCCGTTTGAGCCGCTCGCGCTGAAGCTCCTGGCCCCGTACAAGGACTTTCATCGCGGCACCTTCGGCGCCTTGACTTACTACGCTTTCAATACGTCGCATGAGCCATTTGACGATGTGCGGGTTCGCGAAGCACTCGCGCTGGCGATCGATCGTGAACGTATCAGCCGCGACGATCTGGGTGGTTCGACTGAACCTGCCGGGAAGTTTCTGCCTGAGGCGATGTCGGGTGAAAAGCCTGTGGTCGACAAAGCCGAGCTACTCGAACACGACGTCAATAAAGCGAAAGCCCTTCTCGAGGAGGCTGGTTATCCGAATGGCGAAGGCTTCCCAGTGATTAGACTCTTGATCAATCGCAACGAGCAGCAACGCATCGTGGCGCAGTCGATTGCTGCGATGTGGCGCGCGACACTGAACATCGAAACGGAGATTGTGGCTCGAAACTGGGACGAGTACGAAGCCGGGATCAAAGCAGGCGATTACGACATTGTGCGCCGTGGCATCGTGATGCAAACAACGAGCGAACTTGTAAATCTTCGAATGTTGTTCGAGCGCGACGTGCATGTGTTGCCGAGCGTGTCGCCAGTCGTAGAGAGTAGTGCGCGGCCGAGCTCGTCGCCCGAACCGACTGCAGTTGAGAGTGAGACGCAGGCGTTGAAGGATCTCAAGGCGGTGCCGATTTATTTTGCGTCGTCGTATTCACTGGTCAAGCCGTACGTTTCGGGGTTTGACGCGAACGTGTTGGATGCGCCGAGCCTGAAGAAGACACGCCTCGATCCGAATTGGAAACAACCATAGCCACAAAAGGCACAAAAAGCACAAAATGAGGGAGTTCAGCATTACTTGTAAGGGAAGGGAGGAGACTGCACGAGTTGCAGGAGCGCTCGCGCCGTTGTTGTGTCCGGGCGATTCGATTTTGCTCAAGGGGGCGTTAGCAGGAGGAAAGACTGCGTTTGTTCAGGAGCTCGTTGCTGCGCTTGGATCGAAGGCTGAAGTTACCAGTCCCACTTTTACGATCGCGCAGTTTTATCCGCTGCCGGCGGGAACCTTCCTGCATATCGATGCTTATCGACTTTCGAGTGTGGCGGAGTTTCGCGACCTCGCGCTCGAAGACTACATTGCTGAGAGCATCACGGCGGTGGAGTGGGGCGACATAGTTGAGCACGACTTTCCGAATGCTTTGACAATCGTTTTCGAGTTTATTGAGAACCAGGACAATTGGCGCCAGTTGACTTTCTCGGCTGCGGCGGAGCGCTGGCAGCCAGTGTTGGCAAGTTTAAGAACAGAGTTGCAGGTATGAGTTTGTTAGTAGCAGTTGAGTCGTCGTCGAATGAATATCGCGTTGTGATCGGGCGCGAAGGCGAAGCGATCTTCGACTCTGCGGTAGACAAGTGTGAGTTGCCGTTTAGAACGTTGGGGGCGTTGCTTTCGTGTGGGCTTGAACGCATCGGTGCGCCTGCGAGTGATCTCAGTGGCATTACGATTAATGTAGGGCCGGGCTCGCTCACCTTTGTGCGCGCGGGGATCTCTTTTGTGAATGCGTTGGCGTTCAGTTTGAAGGTGAATATTTATCCGTTTAACTGGTTCGAGATCATTGCGGCACAAACTAGAGACGCCACAGATTTGCCTGTTATTTGCGCGGTACCGGCCTCGAACGACAATGCATACGTCGGCTTGATCCTGGGTGCACGTGTTGAGATTATGCGATTCGGGCCGTTGCCCGAAGCGTTCGCGAAGGTAAGTGGTGAATTTTCGGAAGTCGCTGTGGCGGGAAGAATTCGCCATAAGCTTGCGGCGTTGCTGGGAGAGGCGAGAGTTGTAGATACAGGTATCGAGAATCCAGACGCGCGCGTGTTGTTGAGGCTAGCCCATCAGGCAGGGGAGGACGGAGGTCGTTCGACAGCACAGGTTGAAGCCTTGAACGATCAGTCGGATGTTTTCTATGAGTCCGTTTGAACAGATTGTTGAATGCTTGTCGAACGGTGGGGTGGTGTTGCTGCCGACAGATACGGTTTACGGGCTCGCGGTGAGCCCGAAGTTCGATAAATCGATTGACAGATTATTTGCGCTTAAACGGCGGCCAAGGAATGTGAATCTTCCGATTATGGTCGCTTCAGATGATGAGCTTGAGCCGTTGGGTTTTGAGATTAGTGAGTCTGCGAGGCGTCTATTGCGTTCACCGCTGATTCCAGGAAGTTTGACGCTCGCGCTTGGGTTTAGTTCAGACTATAGACCGGCATGGCTTGAAGGTCGCGACGAAGCGGCTGTGCGGATACCGAATGACGAGCGTCTTCTTGCAGTGCTAAGCGCAACTGGGCCATTGCTCGTAACAAGCGCGAATGCGCACAGCGCCGGAACTCCTGATAATGTGGCGGAAATCCTGGAACAGCTTGATGGCGCGCCGGATTTTTGGTTCAACGGCGGAACGCTACGTACTACAGCGTCAACGTTGGTGAATTGCAGAGTTGATCCGCCGGTGATCGAACGTGTTGGAGTAGTACCGGAGTCAGAGATTTTTAAGTATTTATTATGAGTCAAGACGTAATACTGGGAATTGAATCTTCATGCGACGATACCGCCGCTGCGGTCGTCGATCGCGACGGGAATGTTCTTTCTTCAATCATTGCCAGCCAAACGCATATCCATTCGCGTTGGGGCGGTGTGTATCCGGAGTTCGCGAGTCGCGCGCATGCACTCACAGTCGTTCCGACTATCGAGCGCGCGCTTGAGGAAGCAAACGTGAAGGGCCCTGACCTTAAAGCTATCGGAGTTACAAGAGGACCTGGATTGATTGGATCACTGATCGTGGGCGTGAACACTGCTGCGGGTTTGGGCCTCGGCTGGAATGTTCCCGTGATTGGCATCAATCACCTGCGTGGACATCTGCGTAGTGCTGATTTGGTCGAGCGACGAGTTGAGCTGCCGGCCATCGTGTTGCTCGTTTCCGGCGGACATACATTCCTTGCGCGCATGGAGAGTTTGACTGCTATTCAACTCCTCGGATCCACGCGCGATGACTCGGTCGGTGAGGCTTACGACAAAGTCGCGCGGCTCCTGGGCCTCGGTTTTCCGGGCGGTCCGGCGGTCGACAAGCTTGCCAAGACGGGAACGCCGTCAATCCCGTTCCCGCGACCGATGCTGCATGAAGGTTTCGAGTTTTCGTTTTCAGGATTGAAGTCGGCGGTCGGAAGGTTTCTCGACAAGAATCCAGGCGTGGACCATGCAGACGTTGCGGCATCGTTTGTGAGTGCGTGCATGGAAATTATGATCACGAAATGTAAGCGCGCGCTCGAAGCTTATCCTGCCGAGTGTTTGGTGGTTGTTGGCGGCGTTGCCGCAAGCCCGCAATTACGTGAGGGAACCACAGAACTCTGCGAACGCATGGGAGTGAAGCTCTGTCTGCCGCCGTTGAAGTGGTCAACCGACAACGCGGCGATGATTGGGTTGGCAGCGTGGGATTATTTGAACGAGGGTGTGATGCCACCACTCGCTGCAACCGCATCGTTACAGATCACAGAATTCTGAAGTAGGGTTCACGCAAAGGCGCAAAGGAGCAAAGGCGCAAAGAAAACACCTGTTCTTCTTTGCGCCTTTGCTCCTTTGCGCCTTTGCGTGAACCCTTTCTAACGACTCAGGTTGCGGACGAAACCCCAGTCGCCGCTCGCATTCACCTGAATGTTCTGTACGTTCTTGCGTGCGATGACGATGTTTGATTGATACCAGAGTGGAAAGATCGGCACCTCACGACTGACGATGTCCTGAATCTGCACGTAAAGCTCACGACCCCTTTGCCGATCGAACGTGTTCACTGCTTCGTCGAGTAGTTTATCGAGTTGATCGTTGCTGTAACGGCTGCGATTGCGTGATGGTCGGGTCTGCGTCGGGATCTCTGAGGTCGCGAACAGATCCTTGTAGAAGATCGGATCCTGATTTCCACCGACCCATTGAGTGTATGCGATCTGAAAATTACCTCGTCGCAGCTCATCAAACAGCGTGTTCTGTTCAGGCGTTTGAATCTCAACCGGAATGCCGACTTCCTTCAGGTAGTTTTGAATGACACCCGCATACTGTCGTCCAGCGATGCTGCTACCCGAGAGTTTGTAAACGATGGGCTTGTCGTTAAAACGCATTTTTGGCCCATCGCCATCGGGATCGCGAAACCCTGCTTCGTCGAGCAACTGCTTTGCTTTCCCTGGATCGAACGAATAAGTCTGACCCGTCGAATAGGACCACGATTCCTCCGGAATGATCGAATGCGCAATCGTCCCAAAGCCGAGCAACAGATTCTTGACCAGGCTCTCGCGGTCGACAGCATACGCAATCGCCTGCCGCACTTTCACGTTATTGAGCGGCGGTGACGCGGTGTTGAGCGTCAAAAGCACGACATTCGATCCGGGAAACGCCTTCACCTGTAAATTCGGATCCTGCTCGAGTCGCTTCACGGCATCCGGCGAAAGACTCGTCGGCATCGGCGTAATATCAACGCGTCCCGCCTGCAACTCCGCCTGGAGCGCGTTCATATCAGAGATGACTCGCACGCGAACTGCCGGCAGCTTCGGCGGGCCTTCCCAGTACTCGTTGAATGCCTCGACATCACAAACCTGCTGCGCGTTGTCGTAGCGGATAAACTTGAATGGACCACTGCCGAGTGGGTGGGTCTTTTGCGACTCGTAACTGTCCTTGGGAATGATCGCAACCGGAACCAGATTCGAAAGCAAACCAACCCACGGTTTTATCAACGTCACAACAACAGTCTTCGCGTCCGGCGCTTCAACACTTCTGATGTAACTATGTTTGTCAGCACCCGTTCCTTCATAAAAACTCGCCGACTTAGCGAAATCGCTCTTGAAAACAAGATCGAGCGTGTACTTCACATCCTCGGAAGTCAGCGCCTTGCCATCGTGAAACTTCACGCCGTCGCGAAGGGTAAACGTGTAAGTCAGCCCATCGTCGGAGCGGTTGATGGGGTCTATGGCCAGCTCGCCCGTGTAGTCAAACTTCTCGTTCTTTTTGACGAGACTGTTGAAGATCAGTGTGCGCAAGCGTTCACTGGCCGCGTCAACGGAAGGTGATCCGATCGGGTCGATGGTGCGAATGTTGTCGCCGAGCGCGATCACAAACGTGTCGCTGCGACGCCGGCATGCGGGCGGTACGAGCAACACTGAAACTAAAAGAAACAGCAGGATAAGCTTGCCCTTGCTCAAAGAATCGTGCCTCCGTAGGTGTAGTTGAGCTTGGAATTGAGTTTGAGTATTTCGTCAGACAGTACCTTAAAACGTTCCAGATCGAGCGGGTATGGTGGTTGAATCATGGCCTTAGTTGTTGCAATTCGTTCTAGCGACTCGGCGATCCGTTTCTTAGAGATTGTGCCGTTTTTCGCAGCTTCAAGCAGACCGTGATAGCCGCGCCGGATCTTGTCGGGACTGGCACATATGAGCAGCATGTCTTCACCCGCAAGCGACGCGCGCACCGCAGCGTCTTCGATTTCACAGTGACGCGAGATGGCGCCCATCTCAAGATCGTCAGTTACGACGAGATGTTTGTAGCCGAGTTCCTCACGCAGGAGTTTTGTCACGATGTTGTAATTGAGCGAGGCGGGCTCGAGCAAACCTCCGGTAACTTCCTCTCTGATATCGATATTTGGAAAACCGCCGTGACTGACCATCACACAGCGCACACGATCGTCGCGTCTCTGGAACAGTTCGATGTAAGGCGCGAGATCCTGTGCGATCAGATCGTCGTGAGACAGTCGCACAACCGGCATCTCTTCATGTGAATCGACTTCCCCGGCGCCAATGCCCGGAAAATGCTTCAAACAGCCCATCATGCCGGTGCCTTGCAGACCGCGCATGTAGACAGTGGTGTAACCGAGAACTTCGCCGGGCGAGCGTCCGAAAGATCTCGAATACAGACCATTCGACAGCAGATCCCGATCCTCAGTCATAATTGACATTACTGGCGCGAAGTTGATGTTGAAACCGAGCATGCGCAGCACTTCACCGGTGATTCTGCCGAGCGCGCGTGCCGCCGCGAGGTCGCCGTGTTGGCGAATCGTGCGTGCCGAGGGCATCGGAGTGAAGATGCGTCGCAGTCGATCGACGAGCCCACCTTCCTGATCGATACCAACGAGGGGTGGCGCCGGCAGCATTTCGCGAACGCCGTCGAGCAATGATCGCAGTTGTTCTGGACCAGCTACGTTGCGCCCGAAGATAATGATGCCGCCGGGCTTAATTTCCTCGATTAAGGCGCGTGTCTCGGCATCAAGCTCGGTACCCGGAAGACCGATAAATAAGAACTGTCCGATTTGTTGTTCAAGTGGAAGCGAGAAAAGATTTTCTGGCAACATTGCTTCGCGAGTATGCCACAAAAAGAACTAGCCACAAAAATGCACAAAAAGCACAAAATGAAAGGAGTTGCTGTTTATGTGCTTCTTGTGCCTTTTTGTGGCTAATAGTATAAACAATCACATGCCACGCGAAATCACCGATCGGGGTCGCGTAGTTGAAGCCGTCCAGCATCTTGCTCTTACAGCTGAACTTTTCGAGGAACAGAATGGCAGACAGAAATACGCCACGGATCTCGAAGTCATAGTTCAGGGTCGCGATTACGCGAACGGTAAGCGCGTCGGACCTTACGTCCGTCTTCTCACCTACGATGCAGGCGAAGAAATCATGCGCCAGGGTGAGTGGGGTGGAAACACTTTCTATATCACCGTCGAGGGCGCACTCGATGTTTACGTTCGCGACGCCACCGGACAGAAAAAGATAAGTCAACTTGAGCCGGGCTCCGTGTTCGGCGAAATGGCTTTGCTTGCCGGCATCGAACGTAATGCGACGGTTTCTGTACCACCGAATCAAACAGCGGTTGTGCTGGAAGTAACTCGCCCTGCGCTGCGTCTGCTGCGCAAACTCCAAACCTTCGGCAACATTCTTGATGAGACTTATCGAACGCACGGCGTCGGTCGTGTTCTCGAAGATCTCTCACGCATCAGCAATAAACCTCTGAGCCCCGCACTCAGTGCTGAACTGGGCCGTACAGCGCGCTACATGGTCTATGGCAAAAATCACGAGTTGTGCCAGGAAAACGCGCCTATAGATCGACTCATTCTGCTCAAGAGCGGTTGGGTGCGGCGTTCTCATGGCGTCCGGTTCCATGCGGCCTCGCCTGAAGTTGTACTGGGAATGGACGAATCGATCGGGGTCGATTTCATTGGCGGTGGAAACTGTCTCGGACTTGAAGGAGTTGCTCAGCCTGCTGTTTGGGGATTCCGTGCCAGCATGATGCAACGAACGGAAGTGCTTGAGGTCTCGCTCGACAAGTTCTCGACCGATCCCGCACTTCGTAAAGAGCTGATCGACGCCTTTTCCAAACTCTCAAACGTGGGCAGCTCGTTGCCGCTCACGATCGAAGCGCTTCCTGATCTGAACGCGCTCAAAGCGGCCGAAGAAGAGATCGCGACCGGAATCATTGACGGCACAAACGTGCTCGTCATGGATATGGATCTTTGTATCCGCTGTGGCAACTGTTCGCTCGCGTGTCACAAGGTGCACGGGCAATCACGACTATTACGCAGGGGCATACAGATCGAGCGGCCGAAAGCGATCGGAAAGAGGCGTCTGCAGCATGCGCTCGTTCCGCAGGTATGCATGCATTGTGCAGATCCGGAATGTTTGACTGGTTGCCCGACAGGCGCCATCGGTCGCGATCCACGTGGACAGATCGATATCGATCCGCATACGTGTATCGGTTGTTTCGACTGCGCAACACAATGTCCTTACGACGCGATCACGATGGTGCCGCGGACGTCGCCGCCGCCTGACTCGAGTTTCGCCTCAAAACTAAGAAGCGCGTTTAGCTTCAGAAATGAGCCTCCCGCGACTTTGGAAGCCTCCGATGATCCAGTCGCAATCAAGTGCAATCTTTGCGAAGCGACACCTTTGAATCCTGGCGGTGCAAAACGCAAGGCGTATTCGTGCGAAGAGAACTGTCCGACCGGAGCCCTCGTGCGTGTCGATCCGATCGAGTATTTCAGCGAGATTGGCTCGGCACAGGGAATCATCTTTCGCGATCAAACTCACGCGGTCGGGCGGAACATTCACAAAAGTGATCCACTCGCACGCGCATGGCACGCCGGCGGAACGCTGGTAACGATTCTTTCGGCCATCGCGCTGGTTTGGAGTCTCTCGAAATACGGATTTGACACAGTGATTGCAGGCAGTTGGTTGACGATGCGTTGGCTCACCGGACTGGTCGGGCTCGTCGGCATTGTTGTCGTGATGTCGTATCCGTTTCGGAAGAAGATTTATCGCAGGCGTGCGGGTGCGTTGAGATATTGGATGTTGGCCCATGCGTACGTTGGGGCGATCGCGGGTGTGATGCTCTTGTTTCATTCCGGCCCGCGCACGGGAGGATTACTAACGACTCTGCTTTATGTCGCATTTGATCTAACGATACTTTCGGGCCTCGTGGGAGTCGTCGCTTATTTCGTAGCGCCGCGAATCATGACTCGTATTGAAGGCGAGCCGCTGCTGGTTGAGGATCTGGAAGCGCGCCGAAAAGAGTTGCGGAGTGATATTCGATCGATTTACGAGAAGAGCGATGGGTGGTTAAAGGAAGAACTAAGCGATCGAGTGTACCCACGGTTTCTGTCGTGGGGTTTTCTCTGGCGGCAGATATGGCGTCGCGAAGAGTTAAAGGCGCTGTTGGCCCAGGCACGGCAGGAGTTCAAGGATCGGACCACGCGTTTGACCACTGACGAGGAGCGCGATCTTCTCATTTCGGCGGTCGAGACGTCGGTGACGTTGCGTCGAGTCGATGCGTTGCTGGCGCTGCACTGGTTACTCAAATTCTGGATCCCGATGCACATCGGTGCGACGGCGATGATGCTTGCGCTGATGGTGGTCCACATTGCTCAGGTGATTTTCTTCAACGTGAGATAGTTTCACGCAAAGACGCGAAGCAGCAAAGTGGTATTTCTTGGCAACTTTGCGCCTTTGCGTGAAACAAACTGCAGTATATGAACCGCTACGTCATCATTCGTGACGACCTGCCGCTGGATCCGGTGACGATCATCAGTGAGGGATTACTGATTGGGCGGCTGCCGCAGTGTGAGGTGTTGCTGAACCACCCAGCCGTGTCGCGCGTGCAGGCGGGAATCAAGCAGTTTGAAAATAACTACTATCTCTTCGCGCTGCGTCCGAAGAATCCAGTGCTCCTCAATGGCAAACCGGTCGAAGAGAACGAAGCCCTCGCCGCCGGCGACATCATTGAAGTTGGACCATTTCAACTTCAGATCGACTCTCTTGACGAAGCGCTCGTGATTCGCGTTGAGCTGCGGATCGGCATGAAGCTGTCCGAGATCGACGTCAGCGATCCGGGTTTGAGCACTGACAATCTGGTTGCGCCTGGTGAAGGGAAAGCAAAGAAACCGCGTGCCTCGCCGATAGCGGGCACGAAAGCGCTCGATATCTTTTGGGACAAGAGAATGCGTGACGTAGCCAAGATGGCGCGCCCGTCGCCGCTCTCTCCAAAAGGTGGAAGGCGCGCGGGCAAGGCTCAGTATAACTGGCTTCCGACCACTGATCTGATGTCGCGTTGGCCCGTGGCGGTTTTTACCTGGGCGCTGCTGCTCGTTGGACTGGTTTCAGTGGCGGCAGCCTATCGTTACACGAGTGCCTTCGCACCAGCGCCGATTTCGAAAGCTCATACTGTTTCGCAACTCAGCGTCGTTCCGGCTGTTGCCACAATGCCTAATTCAGGCTCTTGCACGAGTTGTCATTCTTTGACGGGCCATATGGAGCAACGGTGTGCTGCGTGTCATACGACCGAAGCGTTCAAATCGACGATGATCAAGCCGCATGAGGCGGCGGGAATCGGTTGTGTCGATTGTCATGCAGAGCACCAGGGCGCGGAGTTTAGTGCGACTAAAGGTGCGCTGGATTCGTGTACGCAGTGTCACAACGACAGCAATCAAAAACTCTACAACGGTCGCAAAGTCGGGACACCTCACGATGGGACGTTTGGTTATCCGGTCGTGAACGATGTGTGGAGTCCGAAGTCGATTAACGATGAGGACTGGGATTTACGCCAGCTTGGAACGACGCGTCAGACGACCGATACTGACGATAAATGGCGCAGCAACCAGTTCCATGCCTTACACGATCAGCGCGTGCGCATCGCGCCGGGGATGAAGGGAAACTCCGAAGGGAAACTCTCGTGCTCGAGCTGTCACAACTCTTTCGATCCACCCGATCGAATCACGCCACGAACGACGTGCGCCAATTGCCACATGACAGATGGCAAGCCCAACTGCACCTCATGCCACGTCCAGCATCTGATTGATCCGAAACGCTGGAACACCTCGATGTTGTAAGGCCACAAAAGGCACAAAAAGCACATAAAGCACAAAATGACTAAAAATCATTATGTGCCTTTTGTGCTTTTTGTGCCTTTTTGTGGCTAACCTGCTGGTTTGTGGCAGGGGATGCAATCATTTGAACCCGGCACTTTACCTTTTAATGCCGGCCTCGCGGCGATTGCTTTGTCGTGGCAGATATTGCAATTAAGGTGATAGGCCACTTCGTTGTTTAGTTTTGTGGGTGTGGGCTTATCGGGATATTGGACCGCCGGCATCGGCGCGCTATCGTCGCCCGCCTGCAGGTGACAGGCGCGACAACTCTTCACCGGCTTTGCATCAGCCGCCGCGAGCGATTCGGTCGTCAATATCACTGCTCGTTCCGAAGTTTTTAGTGGCGCTTTCAAACTCGCCGCCGGCTGGTCCGTGTGATGACACTCCACACACGTGATCACGCTTTGGCCGTCGATGCTGTACTTTTTGATCGAGTGGTTCTCGTGATTGAACGCTACCTCACCATACTTGTCTGATTGGCTGTCTTTGGAGAGCACGACTTCTTTGGGCTGAGTCTTGCTCTCTTTTTCCTGTGTGACCAGGCCGAGGGAGACGAGGACCAGAAACAGAGCGACTAGTATTTTCATGACGGAAATCTTGCCACAAAAAGCACAAAAGGCACAAAAAAATCTTACATGGGCATGCGGAAAGTTGATCCGGTGTGGCAGCGCTTGCAATCTTTGAATGCCAGATCGCCACCGAACGATCTTCGGCCGTTGTGACACGTGAGACACGTCATGCTGCGTGTCGTGACAAAGTGTTCGGACGGCGCGGGGGAACTCACCTGGCGTGTTTGTGCTGCTCCTGCTGTCAGCCGGTGACAGTCATTACAGGCTAGTTTCTCTCTCGCGCCGTGGTCAGCGTGGCTGAAGGCATAACGATACGAGCGCGCATTCGTCGGTGTTGGTCTATATGACTTTTGATCGTGACAGACGCCGCACGATGCGAGCTCGCGTCCCGCAGCAGATTTGCTTGAAGGTGTGTGACACGTGTAACAGCCGTTGTGTGCGGCGAGATTCGCCGGGATCGATAACCCGGCGCCTCGATTGACCGGTGAACTATGACAACCGGCGCAGCCTCTCTGCGGACGTGCGGCGCCGGTATTGTGTTGCGCGTGGTCAAACTTCACGTTGAATGGTTCGTTGAAGCTGGCGGGAAAATTTTTCAGCGGTGGATTGTTACCGCTCACGTTAGTGTGGCAGATAGTGCACATTGGTATCTGCGGCGTTGTGAACTGGCTGCGATGACAATCAGTGCAGGCTTTGTGACCTGGAAATCGCGGCGTGGCGGAGTTGTCTGTGCGTTCGTGACACGAGTTGCAGGTGAGGGAACTGTGCCGCTGAGTCGAGTGCAGGAACTTGGAGTAGTCCCGTTGTGAGTCCTGCGCCGAAGCAGTTTGGAAAAGAAGAAACGCGCCCAAAAGAACTTTCAGCGGGAACCTCATCTGACGTCCTTTCGCTTCAACGGCGGCCGCTCCGCGATTAGATAATGGCTGGCAGGCGCATCGAGGTTACCAACGTTTGGAGCGTGACAGTAGACACACGTGAAGTTCCGGTTCTTCTCCAGTGCCACCAGCTCTGTATTGAGATCCTGTCGCAGTCCATCTTTGTTGTGACACTCCGTACAGGCCGTGATCGGTACGTCGGGCTTCAATCCTCGCAGTGATGCAACTTTCGTAATGTTGATGTGACAGGTTGTGCACTCCGCAATGTGTTGCTTTTTCTCGCCGCCACCTTCGTGCAGATACTTGATCGAGATCCTCGTAGGCTCAGTAATGGGCACGTATGGCGTCGCAAGCTTGTGGCAGCCGTTGCAGTTTGTGGCGACCGGTTGTTGTGCTTTCCAATGACAGTTGAAACAGGACGCGTGATTAGTTGGCGACGCTTTGAAAGTCGTGGTCTTTGTCGCGTGGCAGATCGTGCAGTTGTAGTAGCCCTGCTGTGCGTGTGAAAAGCGCAACATGGCGATCACGTCCTGGTGTTTGTCGTGCGGAAACTCGATCGTGAATTGTAGCTTCAATGCCGGATTCCGAAACGCATATCGCGCCTCGTCACGCGGCGACGTCTTCGAATGACAGACGGAACAGATCGGAGGTCGCGCGCCTTTGAAAAAATGTGGCCGGTGACAACTCACACACGCGTCATGATCAGGATAATCCTTGATATCTGGATAAGCGGTCCAGTTTTTTGTCGGTACTTTATGACAAGTGCTGCAGGCTGCTTGATGCTTCGGAGTTGAATGCGAGAATTTCGAATAATCAGCCGCGGATAAACGCGGATGAACGCAGATCAGAAAGAAAAATAGAAGGGCGGTTAATCTGTAGCGCATACCGGTTTTGGTTTCTCGATACCCACGCACTTCACGTTTCGGTCTTTCCGATTAGAAACGAGGTAAGGCTTCTCCGTCGCAAGATCTCCGGGTTTGACTTGCACTTCGCAATTCCACGTAACGAAAGTCTGTCCCAACTCAGTTGGTATCAAGTTCGAGAGGACGTATGTTCCCGGTCCAAGATCGGTGAAATAAGCGGTGCCGTTGCGATCCGTCATCACCGAGTGAACTTGAGGACCACCCTGTTTGAGCAGTGCTTCGAGAACGGTTTGGCGAGTACGATAAAAACCGTCGCGCACGTCGGGAGTGAGGTTCGTCGTCAACCACTGCCGCGCCGTTTCATCGTTGCCAAACTCTTTCTGGCTTGCCGCGAAAGCTGTCGCAAACTCAGGTACGGCCTTTGTTCCACTCACGAAATCCTGTTCGACCCCACGACAGTAAACTGATTCACAATCACTTTGCTTTAACCAGTCGATCAACGCCGCACTCGCACCGAGCTTCTGGTAGTAACAGTCGCGACTCAGCAAGGCCTGGCGCTCGATTGCATCGATGAGCGTGCGGTTCTGGTCGATTGTTCCCGGAATCAGATAGAAACGCTTACGGGGGAGACCTCGCAGCGGCGCCGCGTCGTCAGCTTTTACACGCACGCGCAGTCGCAGCACACCGGTTTGTTTGGCCGCCGGCTGCTGGCTCTGGGCCAACACAACCGTCACCATTAACAAAAGCGCGAAGAACACGATTCTCGAAGCGCGCATTATTTACAGATTTGGACTACGCGGAAACTTCAAAAACGGCAGACGCACGCCGCGCACAAAGATTTGATCTGAACGGACCGGCGGCGGTGGCGAAAAACCATTCGCGCCGGCAGCAGCAATAAGATCGTCCTGATCGATGCCATCGCCACTGATGCCGATGGCGCCAACCAGCACACCATTCTTATACAAAGGCACGCTGCCGGGGAAGATCTGAATTCCGTTCGGCAGCGATGGAATTGAAGTACAGGGAACCGGTGGACCAACTACCGAGGCGAGAAAGTTTGTCTGGATGAGATCGAGTTGCAGTCCAACATTGAAAGGACTCCAGTCAGCAAGTGCAGTGCTGAAAGGCCCCGCCACAGTATCGTTGATTCCGTCCGGGAAAAACGGGCGATGAAGAAAACCGATCGCACGGTCGCTGAATGCAACTGTGCCGTCCAATCGGACTCCATCAGCCGCCGCCCGATCAACATAAGATCCAAATCCGGCAGTTCTCAAAGCCGTCGCAGCGTTTGCACTTGAAAAGAATGCTGCTGATCGCGCTTTCTGGACCGCGACATCGAAGCCAAACACCGGTGCATCTTGTTGCCTGAAAACTCCCAGCACGACTCCGGCGGTGTCGACAACCGCGATCGTGACGCGCGCATTGCTTCCGAGAGGTTGCCGGATCGCGGCGCGCGTGATGTTTGCCTGCTGGGCTGCACGCGTGATGATTGTCCCTACTTCGCTGGATGTTAATGCATTGCTGCTCGGCGCCGTACCGCCGATGAACGGAAAGAAGCGCGGACTCACTTCGCCTCCTATGCCTCCGACAGTCTGCGGAACAAACTCGGAAGCAGGCGGCACTCCGCCTGGCCCAAAACCAAAAGTTGCACCGGCAATGCTTGCTGACCCGCTCGGCGCGGACGGATTCACGACGTTTGAGAACGGCAGCCGGATACCATCAACGAGAATGTTATCGCCGCGAATTGCTGAAGGTGCTTCGAAACCACGTATGCCTGCAGCGGCGATGAGTTCCTCAAATGGCTGATCGTCGTCCGCAGGATTGCGATCGACTGTGTAGACTCCATCGCCCTCGACGCCGATCGCGCCGGCAGGCAGACCACCCTTGTAGATTGGCAGGCCACCGGGATCGGCTGAGAGCCCGAGCCGCGCAGAAGGCTTTTTGATGTCACTGCACGGCAGTGAAGAGAACTGAACGCCGTAAAGTGGACCACCGGCGCGGAAACTGATGCCGGGCGGAAAATGCTCTTGAATGATGAAGCCCGCAGTTCGCGTCGTGAAGGCATTACCGGTCGTGCTGAAGAACGCTGCGGTCGCTGCTTTGGCTGTAGCGGCCTCGGCTGGTGGAACGACTATTCCTTCGAGACCCTGACCGAGTCGACCGACGCTGCGAATGGTTGAAGGAGTTGGCGTCCCCGGCATCGGCAGAAAACCGAGTATGTTGCCTTCGCGGTCCGTAACTACGATGTTCACAGGTTTTCCGAGTGCAGTTGCGGCAGAAGCCGCCTGTTCCAGGATCGTTTGTACGTCAGTTTGAGCGAGGTTGGTTGCCGTGAGACCTGAGTGAGGCACGGGCAACGCCATTCCCGGTGTTGGCACCGCGTTAATATCGTCAGGTGGACCATCGCCAACGTGACCGATTCCCACTCGCACGCGATTGCTCTCGACGCCGCGATACTTGATCCGCACGAGTACATCACCTGCTTGCGGCAAGTTCTCTGCAAGCCTGACAACTATCGATGTGGCCCACGGTTGATCCGGAACACTGCCGACCTGTTCGACAGTCAGAGGGTAAATTGTGTGGCTTGCATCTTCCGCATCGGCTGTTACAGCGCTCGCCGTTTCGCCAGCTTGCAACTTCAGGTTCATTGCAAACAACATGATGCGCGTGATTGAATCCGATCCGAATTTGACCTGGACCGCAGTGGTGAATGGTTCGCGCTGCTGTGTTACGGATTCGAAGGAGATGGCGCGCGTGGAATCGGGATGACTGACCAGAATTGGTTTTGTCGACTGGGCGCCGGCGTGATTGAAGTTGACAAGGCTAATCGCGAGCAATAGCACCGCCAGCAATATGACGCCAAGCCGCATGGCGCACAATTTACCACAAAGCCATCCACAGATTACGCAAATCCTTGGAGTGCGGCGGCCTGACGCCGCTATGGTCTCGATCAAGCGCGATCGATAACAAAGCGGCGTCAGGCCGCCGCACTCCAAGGAGGCGCCCAAATTAAGTGCATGGATGGTTTCTAAAAATCCTTCCGTAATTAGTCAGTCGTATGTTACAACGCCACGAACGTGATCCGTCGTTCGGTCCAAACAGCAGTGCTGACGTTGCTGGTCATGATGAGTTGGGTTGTTGTGTGCGCACAACAATCGGGACGACTCAAAGGCGTGGTCCGTACCTCCGCGGGTGCGCCGGCTTCGGGCGCGGTTGTCGTCGCTACGAACCAAGTTACACGAAAGGCCCACCGCACACGCACGGATAGCGATGGTACTTTTTCACTCTCACTTCCCGCAGGCGCTTATCGTCTCAGCCTGGACCAGCCGAATACAGCACAGTTTGACAAAGACAAGAACTACGGCGACTTTGCAATCGTTCGCGGTGACACGCTCGAGAACGTCGTCATCGAAGGTGGCAAGGAAACGGTCGTCGATATCCCTATCGCGCCGCCACCAACAGGTCCTGCGCTCCCGCCACAGCGGCGTGAAACGCCCGATCGCTGGCGTCTAACATTTCCGGAATATGATCGCTACGGTGACCGCGGCGCGCGCGGACGTGACATCCCTTTCAAACGCGGTCGCTGGAGGGATCCGTACAATCAGAACGTTCTCAAAGGCGACTACCCGATAAAAGGCGACAAGCTCTTCATGATTTTGACTGCCGTCAGCAGCACGAACGTCGAACAGCGTCGCGCGCCGACACCGTCTGACGTCAGCAGCGTAGATCCTGTGAGTGGCGAGTTCTTTGGTCGTCCTGAACAATTTGCCGCGAACGAGACGCTGCAGTTTAGCTTTGAGCTCTTTCACGGCGACACGACTTTCAAACCGCGCGATTGGGCAATCAAGTTTTCGCCAACCTTCAGCGTGCCAAACTATCTGGATGCGCGCGAGAATGGAGTCGTCAATATCGACGTGCGGCGTGGCACCAACCGCACCGATTGGCACGCCTCACTCGAAGAGGCATTTGGCGAAGTTAAACTCGCCGACATCAACGCCAACTACGATTTCGTTTCCGTGCGCGCGGGCATACAGCCTTTTGTCTCCGACTTTCGCGGCTTCATCTTTTCGGACAACAACCTTGGCGCGCGCGTGTTCGGCGCGTTTGATAACAATCGGTATCAGTTCAACGGCGCCTACTTCTCGATGCTTGAGAAGGACACGAACAGCGGTCTAAATCGGTTCGACACGCGCCATCAGAACGTCTACATCGCCAACATTTTTCGACAGGATTTCATTCGCAAGGGCTACACGATCCAGGGAAGTTTTCATTACAACGATGATCGGCGCAGCGTTGAGTTTGACCGTAATGGCTTCCTGGTGCGTCCGGCATTGATTGGCGATGTTAGACCACATGCGATCAAGGTTGGTTATCTTGGTTTCAGTGGTGACGGTCATCTCGGCAGGTTGAATCTGTCGCACTCGTACTACTTCGCCTTCGGTCACGACGAGCGGAATCAGATTGCAGGTCGAAGAGTGCAGGTTCGATCGAACATGGCTGCCGCGGAACTGTCTGTAGATAAGGACTATTTACGCTTTAAGGGTTCATTTTTCTTTGCACAGGGTGACGGCAACCCTACTGACGATCGTGGTTCGGGATTCGATGCAATCTTTGACGATCCGAATTTCGTTGGTGGTCAATTTTCCTTCTGGGTCAGAAATGGAATTCGTTTGACGCAGACGGGCGTGGGCTTGGTCCAACCTAACAGTCTGCTGCCGAGTTTGAGAAGCAGCAAGACGCAAGGACAGGCAAACTTTGTTAACCCGGGAATTTTTATCTACAACGGCGGCGTCGATGTGGAATTAACGCAACGGATCAAAGCCGTGGTCAACGTCAACTACCTGCGTTTTCACCGGACAGAGCCACTGGAGCTGATACTGTTTCAGAATCGCATTCGTCACGACATTGGATTTGATTACAGTTTGGGTGTCGCGTACCGGCCGTTTCTGATCAATAACTTCACGGTCACTTTTGGGGCTTCGTCGTTACAAACAGGTCGCGGGTTTCGCGACATATTTACCGACGCCACGCGCAACTGCCCGCCGGGCGTTGAAGATTTCTGCCAGCCGAATGTGATCAGTCCGAAGAAAATGCTGTATTCGCTGTTCGGGCAGGTGAAGTTGGTTTTTTAACCACAGATGACACGGATTTATTTACTGATTTTGGCTTTAGGTGCGGCGGCTGTTGTGGCGGCTTGGCCGGCGATTGCTTCGAATCAAGCTGCGGCGGTGAAGGTTGAGGGGTGTGTTAAGTGTCATGGGCAGATTGAGCCGATGCATAAGTATGGGACGACGGAGACGCTCGAGAAGCTCAAGGATGGGAAGGATGCGGTTGGGCTGACTTGTACGGCGTGTCATGGAGGGAATCCGGCTTCGGAGGTTAAAGAGGAAGCACACGTTAAAGCGAAGTTTCCGCGGGAGTGGCGGCGGGAGGGAAAATACAGTGGTGCGAATCCGGAGCGGTCTAACACGCTGCTGGCGCGCGAGAGTTGGGAGTTTGTTCGTTTCATCAATCCGGGAGATTTGCGTGTCGTTGGAAAGACGTGTGCGGGATCGGCGTGTCACGACGTCGAATCGAAGAATGTGGGGCGCAGCGTGATGACGCACGGCGCTATGCTCTGGGGCGCGGCGCTTTACAACAACGGCAGCTTTCATTTGAAAGATCCCCGCTTCGGCGAAAGCTACAGCGAATCGGGCGCACCACAAACACTTCTGCAAACAACCACCGAAGAAGAGCGACGCACGAAAGGCTTTCTGAGTTTGCTCGATCCGCTGCCACGCTGGGAGATCTCTCAACCGGGAAACGTCTTGCGCGTGTTTGAACGTGGCGGCAAGCGCCGGCTCGAAGTCGGACTGCCTGACAAGGAAGAAGATCCGGGTAAGCCCGACAAGGGACTCAGCGCGCGTGGTTTCGGCACCGCGCAACGCACCGATCCCGTTTTTCTCGGAATTCAAAAAACGCGTCTGCTCGATCCGACACTCAACTTTCTCGGCACGAACGATCACCCAGGCGATTATCGCTCTTCGGGTTGTTCTGCGTGTCACGTGATCTACGCAAACGATCGCGATCCATCTCATTCCGCGTTTTATCAACAGGCCGGAAATCTCGGACGTTCACAGACTGCCGATCCGTCGATTCCGAAGACTGAGTCAGGTCATCCAATCAAGCACCAGTTCACGAGTCAGATTCCCACTTCGCAATGCATGGTCTGTCACATGCACCCCGGCACGAACATGGTTGCGAGTTATCTCGGTCTCACGTGGTGGGACAACGAGAGCGACGGCGCAAAGATGTATCCGGCGACGCAGCACAATCCGAGCCAGGATGAAGAACAGGAGAAACTCGATCGGAATCCCGAAGCCGCGAGCATGCGTGGGTTGTGGTCCAACTTTGATTTCCTGAAAGACACCGGCACAGCCTCATTTAACGCAATGCTGCGCAACACGCAGTTTGCAGACTTTCACGGGCATGGCTGGATGTTTCGGAAAGTCTTCAAACGCGATCGCAAAGGGAACCTGCTCGACGCGCAGGGCAACATCGTTGCGCCGGATGATCCGGCGAAGTTCAAAAAGGCCGTGCATCTCAACGACATTCATCTCGAACGCGGGATGCATTGCGTTGATTGTCATTTCCGTCAGGACTCACACGGCGACGGGAATCTCTACAACGAGCCGCGTGCGGCAATCGAGATCGCATGCGAAGACTGTCACGGGACGATTCAGAAGAAGGCCTCGCTGTTTACTTCAGGTCCGGCCGCGGCAGTTGCGACTGGAGCGGCGGCTGAGCGTCGCAAATCACAAAACCAGCCATTGGCAGGACAGGATCTCACGCGCATACGTGTTCGCGATGCGGAAGGTACACGGATTCCTTTGTTCCAACGTGTCGCGCGAGATCGCAAGCGAAAGGATGAGAAAGGTGTAGACATAGATCTTAAAACGGGCGACATCATGCAGAACTCGATGGTCGTTCCCGGGCGCTGGTGGCGTGTGCCGCAGACAGTCGATACGGTGACGGTTGGCAGTCGCGATTACAACGAGCAATCGAGTTACGCGAAGACGATGCGCAAAGACAACGCAACGTGGGGCGACGTTCCTGCCGACTACGATCAACTGGCCCATCGCGACGCGAACATGACGTGTGTGTCCTGTCACTCGTCCTGGGTGACGAGTTGTTTCGGATGTCACCTCTCGATGCAGGCGAATCGCAAGATGCCAAACCGGCACAACGAAGGCGGCAACACTCGTAACTTCACGCAGTACAACTTTCAGGTTCTGCGCGACGACATCTTCATGCTCGGTCGTGACGGAACGGTGACCGGAAATCGTGTCGCGCCGGTGCGTTCTTCATCCGCAGTGCTGGTGAGTTCGCAAAATCAGAATCGCGAGTGGATCTATTCGCAACAGCAGACGACTTCGGCTGAAGGCTTTGCAGGACAGGCTTTCAATACGCACATACCGCACACGGTTCGTTCGACGGAAACGAAGAGGTGTAGCGATTGTCACGTCTCAGAGAAGAACGATAACAATGCCTGGCTGGCGCAGTTGATGTTACAGGGAACAAACTTCGTCAACTTCATGGGCCGTTATGTCTACATCGCTGCCGACCACTCTTTGGACGTAGTGGTGGCTACTGAGCCGACCGATCCGCAGGCTGTCTTCGGCAGTACACTTCACAAGATTGCGTACCCGTCAAACTACGAACGGTTCACTCGTGGCGGCAGTGAGTTGAAGACGTTCTACGAGCACGTGGGCAATCCGCGTGTGTTGCAGGTGCAGTTGCGCGGTGAGTATGCATATGTGGCTGCGGGCGAGGGTGGATTGCGGGTATACGACGTCGCGCAGATCGATCAGAAAGGATTTTCAGAGCGGATCGTGACGGCGCCCGTGTCGCGCTTCGGTCAAAAGTTTTGGGTGAAGACGAGGTATGCGACCGCCGTTGCAGCGCCGACGACTTTGGCTGTCGATCCAGCGCGGACGAGACGAGCCGAGAATGAAGAGCAGCCCGTTCATCCACTTTACGCTTACCTCTATGTCGTCGACAAATATGAAGGATTGATACTCGTCAATGCCGCGACCCTGCTCGACGGCGATCCATTGAACAACTACCTCAAGCGCGCGATTACATTCAATCCGGACGGCGCGCTCAATGATGCCAATAACATCACAATTGCTGGTAACTATGCATACATCACGACCGCTCAGGGCGTCGCAATTGTCAACATCAACGATCCGTTGAAGCCGCAGCTCGTGACGCGTATTAGTCTCAAGAATCCAAAATCAATAGCAATTCAGTTTCGCTATGCATTTGTGGTTGACGACGAGGGTTTGAAAGTTATCGACGTGACAATGCCTACCCAGTCGCGGCTCGTTGAAGGTGCATTTGTGCCGCTGGCCCACGTGCACGATGTGTACGTTGCGCGAACGTATGCGTATGTCGCTAACGGGCAAGAGGGAATCGCGATCATCGATGTCGAAATGCCCGAGCGTCCGCGCCTCGATCAAATGTACAACGCCGGCGGCACGCTCAACGATGTGCATCAGGTAAAGGTGGCGATGACAAACGCGAGCTTGTTTGCATACGTCGCCGACGGAAAGAACGGCATGCGCATTGTGCAACTGACGTCGCCGGAGACGATGCCCGAATATGCGGGATTTAGTCCGCGTCCGAAGCCGGCATTGATCGCGACTTTCAAGACGAAAGGCGAGGCGCTCGGCATCTCGAAACCGCTCGATCGCGATCGGGCAGTGGATGAGAGTGGTAATCAGGTTTCAGTGTTTGGACGACGCGGGGCGCGGCCATTTACGTACGAAGAGATGTTGAGGATGTTGCGAACCAACGATGGTCAAGGCAACTGGTTCCGCGTAAAAGATAATCCGCCTTCATCAGCCTTCATCCGCGGCCTCATTCGCCAGGTCGAATAACGATGATTGTGCCGCGGCTCGGCGGCGTCCCGCCTTCCTGAGTGTCCCCGCCCCATCTTCATCCGCGAACACCTCAAGCTCGTAACGCTCGAGGCGTGCCAGCACGTCGCGCGCAATGGCTAGCACCGCGGGCGGCAAACCTGCAAGCCGCGCGACTTCGATGCCGTATGACTTCGAAGCACGACCGCGTTCGAGTCGATGAAGAAAGACGACTTCACCTTCACGCTCCGTCGCAGTGATCTGATAGTTCTGTGCGCCCGGCAGCCTTTCTGCCAGTTCCGTGAGCTCGTGATAGTGAGTCGCAAATAGCGTTTTCGCGGCGTGGTCTGCCGAGTTGTGGAGGTACTCAGCAACTGCCCACGCGATCGAGAGTCCATCGAAAGTCGCAGTGCCGCGTCCGATTTCATCAAGCAACACAAGCGAACGTGGTGTGGCGCTGTGCAGGATCGCTGCCGTCTCAGTCATCTCAACCATAAATGTCGAGCGTCCGCGCGTGAGATCATCTGAAGCGCCGACGCGCGTCCAGATTCGATCAAGCAACGGCAGCCGCGCACTCTCAGCGGGAACAAAGCAACCGGTTTGCGCGAGGATGCTGATGATTGCCGTCTGCCGCAGGACAGTGCTCTTACCGCCCATGTTTGGACCGGTGATGATCAGGAGCCGATCGGTTGAGTTGTTGAGATAGATGTTATTCGGGACGAAAGGCTCGTCGATGAATGCTTCGATCACCGGGTGGCGTCCCTGGACGATCTCGAGTTCATCCCCATCGTGCAGAGTTGGCCTGGTGTAACGGCGACGCGCGGCGGTTTCCGCAGACGAAGCGAGCACGTCGAGCGCCGCGAGTGCGCGAGCAGTCATCTGAATGCGCTTTGTCTCGGCGGCAATCTGGCGGCAGACGTCCGTGAAGAGTTCCGTTTCCAGTTGAACGATACGCTCTTCAGCCCCGAGAACTTTCTTTTCCCAATCGCGCAACTCGGAAGTGGTGAAGCGTTCGGCATTCGCTAGTGTTTGTCGCCGCTCGTACTCGGCTGGAACTCTCGCGGCATTCGCTTTGGAAACTTCAATGAAGTATCCAAAGACGCCATTAAAACGAATTCGCAGATTGTTTATGCCGCTGCGAGTGCGTTCAGTGGCTTCGAGAGTTGCGATGATCTGTTTGGCGTTGCGACTGGTCGAGCGTAGTTCGTCGAGTTCTGCTGAGTAGCCCTCGCGAATCGTGTCACCATCGCTTAGTTTGATTGGTGGATCGTCGTTGATCGCGCGCCCGATCAGAGAGCGGATGTCGGGTAGTTCGTCGGTGTTTTCGAGAAGGACTTCCAACAGTGAAGAATCTGCATCTCGCAATACTTCTCGAATCGCCGGCACCTGGTTCAGTGACTTCAGAATTGCGCATAGGTCACGTGGCGTCGCTGACCCGAGACTGATTCGCCCGATGAGACGTTCAAGATCGGAAACCTCTTTCAGCAGAGCACGAAGTTTGTCTCTGCGAACCTGTGAGCTGTAAAGTTCCGAGACTGCCGCGAGTCTTGCTTCGACTTCGCCTCGCTTCACGCACGGACGCAACAACCACGCGCGGAGCAGACGAGCACCCATTCCTGTGACAGTTTCATCGATCACCTGTAACAACGAACGACCGCTTCCACCGGCAAGCGACTCGATCAATTCGAGATTGCGAACCGTAACGCTGTCGAGCACAAGGTGATCCTGCGGCTCGAAGTAGACGAGATCGGTCACGTGCGCTGCGGCTGCCCGTTGCGTATCACGTGCATAACGCAAACACGCTCCGGCTGCGCGAACCGCTTCATCCTTTCGCGCGAGCCCGTAACCATCAAGCGTCTTGACTTTGAACTGTTCGAGCAACAGTGAAGCGCAGTCGTCTCTCTGCCACAGCCAATCGTCGATCGGCGTAAGCGTTACATCGAAACCGAACATCTCCTTGGAGTGCGCCGACTTGTCGGCGCTTTGGTAAACACCATTATCGCCTTGCAACGGCAACGGCACTGTTTGCACTTTCCCCGAAAGACTGCTCTTGATCAGCGCACCAAGCGACGCAGGAAACAACAACTCTCTTGGCGCATAACTCTCCAGCGCGGAGCGAATGCGCGTCCATGAATCACGTCCGCTCTCCTGCGTGACGCGAAACTCGCCCGTCGAAATATCAAGAAACGCCGCACCAATCGTCTCGCCCGCACTGCAAATCGCCGCCAAAAACACGGGCTCACGCGCTTCCAGCAACTGCGGATCGATTGGAGTGCCGGGCGTGACGATCCTCACGACCTCGCGGCGCACAAGTTTCTTCGTCTTGCGCGCTTCTTCAGTCTGTTCACAGATCGCGACTCGATAACCTTTGCGCACCAGACGTGCGATATAGTTCGCGGCGGAGTGATGCGGCACGCCACACATCGGCACGGGATTGCCGCTCTCCTTATGACGCGCGGTAAGAGTGATTTGCAGTTCGCGCGAACCGGTCAACGCATCGTCAAAAAAGAGCTCGTAAAAGTCACCGAGACGAAAAAACAAAAGCGTCCCGGGATGTTGCTGCTTCAGTTCCTGGTACTGGCGCAGCATCGGCGTTTGATTTGACTGATTCATTCTGTTGCGTGAGTCGCCACAGATTAACACAAACAGCGAGGTTTGGCCGTGTGAATCCGTGTAAAACTATGGTAAGTTCCCCGCGTGGAATTTCTGACGAAGTCTCTACAGGAACACCTGGCCACAATCCAACACCTACTTGAATCGTCAGTACCAGAGATCGAGCGATCGGGTCGATTGATCTGCGACGCGCTGACGAGTGGTCGAAAGATCCTGCTTTGCGGAAACGGTGGCAGTGCTGCCGATGCACAACACATCGCGGCTGAACTAGTCGGCTGCTACGAAAAGCAGCGACGTTCATGGCCGGCAGTCGCGCTCACGACCGACACATCGGCACTCACGGCCGTCAGTAACGATCTCGGTTACGAGCAAGTGTTTGCGCGCCAGGTGGCTGGTCTCGCACAGCCAGGCGATGTGCTTATAGCGATCAGCACGAGTGGAAAATCACCGAACGTGTTGCAAGCTGCGGAACGGGCAAGGGAATTCGGTTGCAAGACGATCGCGTTGACTGGCGCAACATCCGAACCACTCGGTTCGCTTTGTGATGTTGTGATGGCAGTCCCGTCGCAACGCACTGCACGAGTTCAGGAGGCACACATTACCATCGGCCACCTTTGGTGCGAGATGGTCGATCAAATCTCGTAGCACAGATTTACGCGGATTATTTGCGGATTAATAAACTTGACACTGGCAATCGTTATAATTAGTCTCTCGATGCACTTCAATTTGGGTCCATTGAATTGCGCGGAGCTTCCCGACAAGTACCGTCGCCGCCTGTGATTCATTGAGCCATTGATGTCTCTTAACGAATTACCTAACGTCACGACAGAATCGAACTCCGCCCACTCACTTCCATCAGAAGCGCTGAGTTACACACCCGTCGATTACGGAGCAAGATCGTAGCCACGGGAGCGGGGAATTCTGTCCGCAGTTGAAAATTTGATGCTGCCTCGCAAGAGAGGCTTCCCTACGGGGTTACTGTGTGTGTCCTAAATACGCAAAGGTTGAGGTGTATTCACGATGAGCACGAAGAAGAAACGGAAGAAAAAGACAGCACTCGTCATCTGCAAAGATCGGAAACAGTTTTGGACAACACAGACCCAGTTCTGGCAATGGGTGCGTGATGGTGTTGTGGTCAAGACGGGGGAACAACCGCTCACGGGTCTATTCAAACGCGAGCATGAGGAGTTGATGGTCTTGTTGAGTAACACGGTGTTGAATCTGGCGCACCCGAATCACATGCGGGAAGCGTTGTTGTCCCGGCGGAGCGGAATGTCGGGCCACAGATAAGACGGATTTTGAAAGCCGATTTTCACGGAATGAAGACAATCTTTTTACTCTTACTTTTTATTGTGCCTGTCTATGCGCAGGATGATCGTTATCGGATCGGCGCGGGGGACGTGCTCGACATACGCATCTATAACCGCCCACAGCTTTCACGCGAAGCAGTTCGTGTCGAAGGTAGCGGGATGATCCGGATGCCGCTCATCGACACGGAAATCCAGGCAGCGTGTCTCACTGAAGGCGAACTCGCGAAAGAGATCTCAACTCGTTACGCGAAGTTTTATAAAAACCTTCAGGTTGACGTTTTCATCAAGGGGTATCACTCGCGCCAGGTCGCGATCATCGGCGCGGTGAACGATCAGAGCCGTTTCGAACTCCAACGACGCGTTCGTCTCCTTGAACTGCTCACTTACGCTAAAGGTCCATCACCGCGAGCAGGTCAAACGATCAACATCGTCCATTCAACGATGTCGTCGCCATGCAAGAAGGACGACGATAGTGACGCCTCAGCAGCATTCACGAGTTACAAGCTGAGCGACGTTCTTCAGGGCGACCCGAAATCAAACCCGTATCTCGAAGCCGGAGATATCGTGACCCTGCCGGAGGCAGATCAGGTTTACGTGGTCGGCAATGTATTCATGCCCCTCACGATTGCCTTGAAGGAACCGATCACGTTGACGCGCGCGATCGCGATGGCGGGCGGGCTCAAGCAGGACACGAAAAAAGATAAGATTCGCGTCTTACGTCAGGAACCGGGAACGACAATCAGAAAAGAGATAACCGTCGATCTTTCCGCGATCGAGAAAAAGCGTTCTGAAGATTTGGCGCTTCTGCCAAACGACATCATTGATGTCCCAACATCCGCGGGAAAGAGCTTCCTGCGCAGCCTGGTCCAGGGAGTCGTTCCTGGCGTCGGACAATTGCCCGTGCGTGTTGTGCCTTAATCAGTCCTATTCAAAACTATGAAACCAACCGAGCTCGTTAAACACGAGGGCCCACTCGACGCTCTAACGAAGCCAATCGACCCGCCGCAATCGTATAACTACGGTGTCGATCCCAACGCTGAGAATGAAGTCCACCTGCTCGACTACTGGCGTGCGATCCGTAAACGCCTCTGGCTGGTCCTGGGAATCGTGGCGCTGATCACGATGCTGGCGGTTGTCTACGTTGCGCGCAAACCGGATTTCTACGAGGCTCAGGCGCGAGTCCAGGTCGATCTCGAGGACACTGGCTCACCCGTGAACAGCTCGCGCCCCATTTACGGACCAGCTGACGATCCGATCTACTTCAACACGCAGCTTCAAATCCTTGTCAGTCCCGGACTGATGCGCCGCGTGGTTCGAACACTCGATCTCGAACACAATCCCGATTTCTTCAAAGGCAATGCTGCGCAGCGACAATCGACTTGGCAAACGTTATTGCGAATGGTTGGACTTGGCAGCAAACCCCAGGACACTGGCGCCAAACCGCCGGACCAGTTGCCGCTCACGACCACAGTCGCACAGGCAACGGCGCGCGAAGACCTCAACGAAGCGAAACGTCTTGAGCCATACGTCAACCTGATACTCGCCGGGCTCAAAGTCGAGCCTGTGAAAGAGACACGCGGCTATTACAAGGAAACGCGTCTGATCGACATCAAATTCACTCACTTCGATCCACTCGTCGCTTCAAAGATCGTAAACGCGATTGCCGAGACTTACGTCTTTTCAAATCTGGAAAAGCGGACTGAAGCAAACAGCACGACGGGTGACTTCCTTCAGAAACGAATCGCAGAACTCCAGCAACAGATTCGCACCGGTGAAGAACGACTCGTCAACTACGCCAAAAACAACCAAATCATCTCGCTCGATCCAAACCAGAACACGGTCGTCGAACGCCTTGCCGGACTTAATCAACAACTCCTGCAGGCAGAAAACGATCGCAAGACCGCCGAAGCCGCTTACAACGCAGCAAAACTCCCTGATGCAGCAACTGCGATGGTCGACGATGCTACGAAGCAAACAAGCGATATCGAGGCGAAGCTAATCGAGCTTCGTCAAAAGCGTGCTTTGCTACTCGTGGATGCTACTGAAGAAGCGCCGGAAGTTAAGGAAGTAGATCAGCAGATAGGCGAACTCGATCGGCAGTTAAAAGACTTTCGCACTCGTAAGTCGGCAACTTTGTTAACAAATCTGCACACTCGCTACCAGCAGACACTCGAGCGCGAGCAATCGTTGCGCAAAGCGTTCGATCAACAACGCGCGCAGACTCTTTCGCAGAACGAAGCAGCTATCAACTACCGCATCATTCAACAGGAGATCGAAACTAATAAGTCTCTGTTGAACGGTCTGCTTCAGGGCGCCAAGGAGAACGACGTCGTATTGGCCGGCAAGCCCAACAACATCTCGATCGTTGACTACGCACTTACGCCCGATTCTCCGGTTGGTCCAAATCGCACTCGCACAGTTATCGCAGCCTTCTTCCTGTCGATCGGTTTAGGTCTTGGTCTGGCGCTGTTCTTCGAATATCTCGACGACACCGTGCATTCGACTGAAGAAGTCGAACGCGTGCTGCACCTGCCGGCGCTGGCTGTGATTCCGTCGGTTGGCAGTGGCGCGCGTCGTCGTGTGCTTCCGGGAATTCCCGGATCGACCGCACTGCAGAAGCAAAATGGAAACGGCAACGGCAATTCGGAACTGTTGATGAACGTCGATAGTCGTTCGCCACTCGCAGAAGCTTATCGACACCTGCGTACATCGGTATTGCTTTCAACTGCCGGACGTGCGCCGAAATCGTTGCTCGTTACTTCGAGTCTACCCGGTGAAGGAAAGACTACAACTGCCGTCAACACTGCGATCAGTTTGGCCCAGACCGGTGCGAGTGTTGTAATCATCGATGCCGACATGCGACGCCCGCGATTGCAGTCGATCTTCGACATGCGTGGTCAGGAAGGTCTCAGCTCGATTCTTTCGAGTGAGACTTCAGAAGACGACATGCTCACAATGGTGCGACACGATGAAGAGAGCGGTCTGAATGTTCTGACTTCCGGCCCAATTCCACCGAATCCTGCAGAACTCCTGGGATCGGATCAAATGCGCAGGTTGATGACGGTACTTCAGGCGAATTACATGCACGTCGTTGTCGATTCGCCGCCAGTCAGTTCCTTCACTGATGGTGTGTTAATCTCGTCGATGGTAGACGGGGTGTTGCTCGTGGTCCATGGGGGCAAGAGCTCGAGGCACATCGTGCGGCGCTCTAAACAATTATTGAGTGATGTGGGTGCAAAGATCTTCGGCGTGGTACTCAACAACGTCAATCTTCAGTCTCACGATTACTATTACTACCAGAGTTATTACGGGCAGAAGTATTACGGGAAAGCATAACCACAGATTTCGTGCAAAACGTCCGCTCCGTTCCTACTTTTAATATCGAGCCCTCAACTCGTTGGCCATCAATTGGTCTGCGCGAGCTGTGGGACTATCGCGAGCTTCTCTATTTCCTCACCTGGCGCGACATCAAAGTGCGCTACAAGCAGACTGTACTCGGGGCCATCTGGGTCATCATTCAACCGCTGTTCATAATGCTTGTCTTCAGCCTGTTCTTTGGCCGGCTGGCCGGCGTTCCTTCTGACGGCGTTCCGTATCCCGTGTTCACTTTCTGTGCGCTGCTGCCTTGGCAACTTTTTGCGCACGCGTTGACGGAGTCGAGTAACAGTCTGGTGGGGAATCAGAATCTGATTACCAAAGTCTATTTTCCTCGCCTGGTGGTGCCGATTTCGGCAGTGCTTGGCGGCGTGGTCGACTTTGCGATCGCATTCGTAATTCTGCTCGTAATGATGATGTTTTATGGCATTGTCCCGGGCTTGCAGATCCTCGCTGTGCCGGCGCTCGTCCTATTGGCAGTGATGGCCGCATTGGGCGTAGGTCTTTGGCTCTCGGCGTTGAACGTGCAATACCGAGACGTGCGTTACACAATTAACTTCCTGGTCCAGGTCTGGTTGTTTGCGACGCCTGTTGCCTATCCGAGTTCGATCGTCCCGGAAAAATGGAGAGTGCTTTACGGGCTCAACCCGATGGTTGGCGTCGTGGATGGATTTCGTTGGGCACTGCTTGGTAAACCAGAATCGCCAGGACTGCCGCTTCTAATCTCTGTAATCGTTGTGTTGATGCTTCTCGTAGGTGGCCTCTACTACTTCCGTCGCCTGGAGCAGCAGTTCGCCGATATTGTCTGATGTCGAATCTCGCGATCCGTTGCGAAGGGCTGAGCAAGCGATATCGAATTGGAGCCTCACACGAGCGCTACAAGGCGCTGCGCGATGTAATCACCGATGCCGCTGCCGCGCCATTTCGACGCATTCGCGCCGTGACACGAAATGGGCACGGTAACTCAAACGGCCATCATCCTTCCACCACTCAAGTCGCAATCGACCATAGTCACATCTGGGCTCTCGACGATATTTCGTTCGAGATCGACGCCGGCGACGTCATCGGTATAGTCGGGCGCAATGGAGCAGGGAAAAGCACACTGCTCAGAATTCTTTCGCGTATCACTAAACCTACGCGAGGACGAGCAAAAGTCTACGGGCGTGTGGGCTCGTTGCTAGAGGTCGGTACCGGTTTTCATCCTGAACTGACTGGTCGAGAAAATGTCTTTCTCAACGGTGCGATACTCGGCATGCGTAAGACGGAGATCGGTCGCAAGTTCGACGAGATTGTGGCCTTCGCCGAAGTGGAGAAGTTTATAGACACGCCGGTAAAGCGTTACTCGACTGGGATGTACATGCGCCTGGCATTTGCTGTGGCGGCACACATGGAAACAGAAGTCTTGATCGTCGATGAGGTTTTGGGCGTTGGTGATGCGCTCTTTCAAAAGAAGTGCTTTCAGCGGATGAACGAAATTGGGCAGCATGGCCGCACGATTTTGTTCGTCAGTCATAACATGTCGGCGCTACGGAATATCTGCAAGCAGGCTGTCGTTATCGACCATGGAAAGCTGGTGGCGCAGGGTGAAGTGAATCGCACGATCGATCAATATCTCGCCAATATCGGTGACGAACCTCAGGACGAGATTGTAGAGACTCCAACGTTCACAGTAACTTCAGTAGAGATCAGATCTGAGAACAGCCCTGTCATCAAGACGTTCGATCCGGTTCGTATCAGCGTCAAGTTCATTCCCAAAACCGCGATCCTGGATCCGTGCCTCTTTGTTTCTATACTCACGTTGGAATCACGCCGGCTTGCGAGCCTGGATACCAGGGACTTTGCCGTCACGGCACCAATACAGGCGAATGAAGTTTGTGAGTTGGGATTCACAATTGAGTCATTGCCTCTGCTGTCCGGTCCCTATCAATTGGAAGTTTATTTGAAGAACTTCCGCGACCAGTTAGAGCTCGTTCCACACTCATATCAATTTGAGATTGCCGAAACACAGGTTTATGGAGGTCGAAAGCTGGACCATTGGTTTGGAAAGGTCGGCTTGAGAGCGCAGGCGTGGGGCAGTTCGATCACCGATGAACGAGTCTAACGCACTTCGGATCCTCGTAACTGGTGGACTGGGAACAGTCGGGGCGGGGCTCATCGCGGAGCTTCGCAAGCGCGGGCACCATGTCGTTTCCTGCGATCTTCAACACCAGGCGGACGAGATTGGGTTCAGCTTGCGCACCGATGTCGAAGTGCCGCTGTATGCGCGATGTGATGTCGGAGACTTTCGGCAGATTGAGCGTGTCTTTGAACGATGTGGGCCGTTTGATTATGCCTACCATTGCGCGGCGGAGTTTGGGCGATGGAATGGTGAGGACTTCTATGAGACGTTGTGGCGCACCAACGCCATCGGCACGAAGAATGTCATTCGCTTGCAGGAGCGACTGGGATTTCGGCTCATTCATTTCTCGTCGTCGGAGGTCTATGGAGACTGGCCTGAGATCATGCTCGAGACGATCATGGATCAGTATGAGATCAAGCAGCTCAACGATTATGCGATGACGAAGTGGGTTAACGAGATGCAGATCCTGAATTCTGCGGCGCAGTATGATTCCGAGACCGTGGTGGTGCGATTGTTCAATACGTATGGGCCAGGCGAGTATTACAGTCCTTATCGATCGGTGAACTGCCGCTTTCTCTATTGCGCGTTGCACGGGCTGCCATGGACCGTCTTCCGCGGACACTCGCGCACTTCGACTTATTTGGCCGATACCGTGCGGACGCTCGCAAACATCACCAACAACTTCAGGGCAGGTGAGACTTACAACATCGGTGGCAATGACCTGCACACGATTGAAGAGCTGTCTGACGTGGTGTTGAAAGTAACCGGGGCCAATCGCTCTCTCGCGCATTACGCCGAGTCGGAGGTCTTAACGACAAAGCTCAAGCAAGTGGACACGTCAAAATCCGTCCGCGACCTGGATCACAAGAACTCCTACAGTCTCGAGGATGGAATGCGACTAACAGCTGAATGGATGCGAGACGTCTATCGTTTGTAATTCAGCCACAAAAAAGCACAAAAACGATAATTGATGCTTTTGTGCTTTTTGTGCCTTTTTGTGGCTGAAATGAAGTCTCTTCTGGATCGAACCGCGCTTGCTTTGTTCAGGGCAGTTCCCACGCGAGCTGCGCATCATCTCTTATTCCTGGCCCAGAGTCGCCCTGATATCGCAGATCGTTGGGGCTATCACATTCGACCTATCCATTATTACGAACCGCTTCCGGATTTCCGCTCGATAACTACCGAGCAAATCAACCAGCGTCGCACCTATCCCGGCATAGACCTCCGCTGGGAGCAGCAGTTGGAGCTAGTCAACGAACTTGCAACCTATCGTGACGAATTACGCGAGCTTGACTTCGATTTCGACAACCCCTACTTCGGCGGTCTTGACGCTGCTGTTTATTACGCCCTGATCCGCCACTTGCGCCCGCAGCGAATCATCGAGATCGGTGGTGGATATTCAACACAGATCGCCGGTAAAGCACTGGCTGCGAACCGCAGAGGCAAGCTGACTTGCATCGAACCCCACCCGGAGCGACTCAACGGCTCAGATGTTGAGCTAATTCAAAAACGTGTCGAGGAGATGAACGTTGATTTCTTCTCGACTCTCGAAGCCAACGACATCCTCTTCATCGATTCCAGCCATACGGTCAAGTTTCGCAGCGACGTCTGTTACGAATTTCTCGATATCCTGCCTCGTCTCGCGCGTGGTGTTTGGGTACACGTGCACGACATCTTCTTTCCGCACGACTATCCGGCCGAATGGCTCATAAACCGCCGGCTCGCGTTGAACGAACAATACTTCCTCGAAGCGTTTCTGTCCTTCAACAAAAGCTTTGTGCCGCAGTTAGCGAACTATTGGCTCCAACTTGAACACAACGAAAACGCAGCGCGTGTTTGGCCCAATGGTAGCAATCGTGCCTCGAGTTTTTGGATGAAACGAGTCGAATGACGCCACCCGTTTCGGCAATCATTGCTACCGTTGGCAGACCCGAGCTACTCCAGCTTTGTCTCGAGAGTCTCGCAAAACAGACGGTTCCTATCGCGGAAGTCGTTATAGTTCATTGCGGCAGTGGCCCAGAAACACTCGCGGTGACAAATGATACTCGATGGCGCGAAGCAGGATTTGAGGTTCGTTACTTTCATCACCCGGAACGAAACTGTGCCCGCCAGCGCAATTTCGCCATAGCGCAGGCAAAGCACGACTATCTTCTTCTGATTGATGACGACGTCGAGGTTGATCGGCATTGGGTTGAAGAACTCTTCAAGCCTATCTGGGCCGATCCAGCAGTAGGCGCGACGATGGGCAGGCTCACCAATCAACCAATGGCAAGCCCCACCTTCTTTTGGCGTCTCTACCGGCAACTGCTTCATGGCCACGTTGAAGGATTCAAACCCGGCAAGTTGATCGGAGCTGCCCTTCCAAATGGATTTCCAACAACCGCCGAACAACCAATACCGTGCGAGTGGATCGGCGGGGGCGCGAGTGCGTTGCGGCGCGAGGCGTTTGAATCAGTTGGTGGCTTTGCGTCCTTTTTCACGGGCAGTTCGCCCGGTGAGGATCTCGATCTTGGTTACCGCCTGAGCCGGACGTGGAAAGTGTTTTACGTGCCAGCGGCGAAGTGCGTTCATCATCAGGCGGCCAGCGGGCGGGAACAGTCAGATCAACATCAGTATCTCTCGATGCGATCGCGATTTGGGATTCTGACGATCACGATGGGCAAGAATCGCTACGCCGCGCTGGCGCACATCGGTCTCTGGGCGTTGGTCCAATTCTTGAGTGAGCTGGCGAGCCTCCGACACGGATTATCAAGGCCCGACTTGCCGCGCGCGTGGAGTGGGCGACTTCGTGGATTCTTATCGTGTATTTGGGCCACGGATCTGCGCTGATGAAACCCACACTGGTTATCGCTGATTACCCGGTCGGGTATGCGAGCGGGTTTGGCGAGACGCTTTACAACCTGTTCAGCGGTGCTCCGAGCGAGAAGCTTTGGAGCGCCCATCCGGGACACATCGCGCCGGCCGCCGGCAAGCAACGAGCGCAATCAGTCCGGCTGCCTTCGCCCGCGCGCCCGCGCTGGCTCAATAACCGGATCGCACTTGCTTATTATCCTCTGTTGAAAGTTCAACAATTCCAGGCTGCGCGCCATGCCGCGCGATTGCTCGGCGAAGTCGTCGAAAAAAACTCGATCAAGAACCTGCTGGTGGTTCCGGTCACTCCGTGGATACTCGCTGCCGCACTTGCGCTGCACAAACAATATCCAAAACTAAACCTCGTTTTTTATGTGATGGACGACTGGCAGGGCCATCACGAATGCCACCAATTGCCATACTCACGAAGGCGCCGGCGTTTGCTTAGCGAAGCGATCGATCGCGCCAACACGAGGTTCGCAGTCTCGCGTGAGATGGCCGCACACTATGAGCAGACCTTCGGTAAGGGTTGGACGGTGGTCCACAACGGCGTACCGAAGAACTCGTTCACGGCTGAAACCAACGGACACAAGAAGCCGCGACAAGTGATGCTGGCGGGCGACGTCAACGTGTTTCGCTTTGATGCCGTGATCGCATTCGCGGAAGCAATCGAGCGTTATAACCAACGCCGGCAACAAACGATCGAGTTCAAGGTGATGGGCGAGGTCGCGGAACAGCATCGAGCCGCGTTAACAGCTTTGAAAGCTGCGAAGCTGTTGAGCCGGCGATCGCACACAGAGTGTCTCGAGGCCATGAAAGCTGCGGATTTGCTCTATCTCCCGCTAGCATTTTGCGAACGTTCGGCTCGCATCTCGCTCTATTCATTGCCAACAAAACTTCCGGAATATCTTGCGTCCGGGAAGAGTGTGTTCTTTCACGCGCCTGGAGATTCTGCCGTGTTTCGCGTTGCCGAGCGCTACAACCTGACACCGCGACTGGCGACGATCGACTCGCACGCGCTCGACGCTTTTGTCGAGGACTGGGCTGAAGGTAAACAAAACGGGGCGGATTCGTTGGCGAGGGCGAAGAGTGCTTTGGACCAGGAGTTTGATATCGACACGCTGGCCGCGCGTTTTCAATCAGCGTTTGTTTGACTTCCATGAACTGCCGGATTTGTGATCGAGAAACTGATCCGTTCATGCGCATCTCCACTGAGACGCTGGACGAACCGTTTCTTGATGTGACGTTGCGAAAGCGCTTGCCGGAATTAGAGCTGCGCCGTTGTGCTGAGTGTGGCTGTCTATGGGCCAACGATGCACGCCAGGACAAAAGCGTGCTTGCGGAAGCTTACGAGCGTGTGGCTGCGGCTTACTTTGATTCACTGGAGAACGATCCACGCTACGTACAGTTCTACAAGACACTGGAAGAGTTCGTGAAACGCCATGTTTCCGGCCGAACGATTCTCGATGTCGGCTGTGGTGATGGCGTCTTTCTATCGTCCATGTCAAGCGAATGGTCCAAGCAGGGACTGGAGCCAAGTGCGACAGGCGCTACTCTTGCGAGAAAAAGAAATCTCGATGTGGTTAACGCCACTCTCGATACGGCGCCACAGCAATACGAGGCGGATGTTGTCTCAGCGCTTGATGTGATTGAACATGTGATCGATCCGCATCATTTCGTCGAGTCGTTCAAGCGACATCTGCGCCCGCGCGGTGTGGTGTTGTTGCTTACCGGCGATGCCGATTCTTATCCCGCAAAGGTCGCTGGACCACAGTGGTCGTACCTGCGCTGGTGCGGTCATATTTCAGTGTTCTCACAATCGGGTTTGCGAAAACTGCTGGAATCGCACAACTATGAGATTCTCGCGTGGAATCGTTGCGAGCATCCGTCGAGTCCGGGCGCGGGGGCGTGGTGGCGCGTGCATCTCCTGGAGCCGGCGCGGCGACTGTTGGGACGAAACAGATCGTGGTACCCATTCTGGCGCGACCATCAAATGGTTGTTGCCCGCTTGAATTGAGTTCGCTTGTTGAGTGGATCTCGCAATTGGGTGTTTCTTGGTGACAGTCTCACCGAAGGCGTCGGCTCAAAAAGGATCAGTCACGTTGCCGAACTCGCAAAACAACTTCATGCCCACGAGCTTCGTGTACGTCACATCGACCCGCTCAACATCGCGGGCCTGATGAATATTGCTCAACAACAATCGGCGGATTTGTGCCTCTGGAATTTTGCGTGTGAAGGAAAAACAATCGAATCAGATTTTGAGTGGTTGCCGCTTATCGGTGCACTGCGGCCTGAACTCGTGGTGATCTTCAGAGGAAGCCTCGAAAGCATCATTCGTCCGGCGATGGTTTCAGATGCCGGCTGGCCATGGTGGGTACCGCGATCGTGGCGGAATTATTCTGCCATGGATCCGCGTTGTTACTTCAGCACCACGTGGTGGCGAAAGGCCAAACAGACATCAGTTGATGCGTTGAAACAGAGCGTGCGATTGAAGCTTCTTCAGGCTCGGCCTGGCAAACCTTTGATTGATCTGGATACGCTCGCCTCGTATCAAACGAAACTGATAAAGCAACTGAAATCGCTGGCAAACCGCGTGGTTGTATTAGGACTTCTGCCTGTCGACGAGGATCGCTTCCCGGGTTCTGCCAAGCATTTCAAATCTGTGAATGCGCGTCTTCAGCAGATCGCAGAGACTGAAGGCGTTGAATTCGTCGATTGGGCGTCACAACTAAATGGCGTCGCTTTGTTTTATCGTGACGGCTTCCATCCGAACGAAGCAGGAGCCGTTGCGCTCGCGAAAATACTGCGCGAGCGACTCTGTAAAGCGTGATGATCTCGGCAATTGTCGCAGCGTACGAGCGGGTTGATCAAACGTTAGCGACGTTACGAATACTTCAGAGTTGTGTGCCCGCGCCGGACGAGATTCTCGTCCACGTCGATGCCAATCAAATTGAGTGTGAGAACGCAATTCGAAATGCGTTTCCCGGAATTCGGATCCTGCGCAGCGTTGAGCAGCTTGGTCCGGGCGGTGGACGCAACAAGTTGGTTAGTGTGGCGCGCGGTGAGTTTGTCGCGAGCTTCGACGACGACTCTTACCCGATCGATTCAGACTACTTTGCCCGCGCGCGGCAAGTCTTCGAGAAGTTTCCGGAAGCATCACTCGTCTGTGCGGCACTCTATCACGCTGGTGAGTCGATTGGTCTCGATGAACGAAGGGCGCACTGGACCGCAGATTTTTCAGGAGGCGCGTGCATTTTCCGGCGCCAGGCTTTTCTTGAAGCCGGAGGCTACGTACCGTTGCCCGTAGCTTACGGAATGGAAGAGGTCGATCTTGCGATTCGTCTTCATTCACAAGGCGGGAGAATCTTGACAACGTCGTGGCTACGCGTGTTTCACAACACTGACTTGAAGCGTCATGGCGATCCGAAGGTAACAGCGGGCAGCATCGCGAATGTCGCGTTGCTCGCGTATCTGCGTTATCCCGTATCGCTTTGGGGAATTGGTGTGGGCCAGTGTGCGAACCGGTTGCTTTGGTTGTTGCGACACGGTCGGCGCCGCGGGATTTTAAAAGGTGTGACGATGATTCCGTCGCATCTGCATGCTAACCGTGGCTACCGGCTACCGGTGAGTAAGCAAACGGTGCAATCGTATTTGGCGCTGCGTAGAGCGCCGATTGCGGCGGAATTGTAAAAGAAGTTTCACGCAAAGACGCAAAGATGCAAAGAAGAACATAAAACGCCTTTGCGCTCTTTGCGTCTTTGCGTGAAAACAACGTCTCGATGAACGACTGGATCTGTTGTCAGCTTGGTGCGCGTGAGCATTACGCGGTGCCGCGGGCGCTGCTGATCAGCGGACTGCTCGGCGAATTCATCACTGACCTGTGGATTCGGCCCGGTACTCTCCTGCACAGTTGGAAAAAACGTCTCACTGGAAGATTTCATCCGGGACTGACGGGTGCGCGCGTTAAAGCTCCGAACGTGGCCGCCTTAACGTTCGAACTCAAAGCCTCGCTCGCACGTGAAAACGACTGGAAGTTGATCAGTCGTCGCAACGAATGGTTTCAGCAACACGCCGTTGCTCAACTTTCGAACGGATCAACAAACGGCAACCACACCGTTTTTGCCTATAGTTATGCCGCCGAGGAGATATTCAAATTCGCTAAAGACCGTGGCTGGCGAACTGTCCTGGGGCAAATCGATCCCGGTCCCGCTGAAGAACGCATCGTCGCGCGCCTCGACAAAACATCAGCGATAAAACACAAGCACTGGGTGCCTGCGCCCGCGGATTATTGGAAAAGCTGGCGCAACGAATGCGCACTCGCCGACCAGATCGTCGTGAACTCCGATTGGTCCAAAGACGCGCTACTCGCCGAAGGAATGCCCGCGGAGAAGATCCGCGTGATTCCGGTTGCATATGAAAGCTCGACCGACGTTGGCTCACTTCAGCGACTCTATCCACTCGCCTTCAGTGCCGAGCGTCCGTTGCGGGTGTTGTTTTTAGGCCAGATAAATCTCAGAAAAGGTATGGGCCAGTTACTGGAAGCGGTCGGACTGTTGTCAGGTGAGAACGTGGAGTTCTGGTTTGTTGGTCCAACTCAGATTCATGTTCCGCAAAGTTTGAGACTACACCCGCAGGTTAGATGGTTTGGTGTGGCGCCGCGCGTCGAGGTGGCGAGTTATTACAGAGACGCGGATGTATTTATTTTTCCGACGCTCTCAGATGGTTTTGGTTTGACGCAGTTGGAGGCGCAGTCGTGGAAACTGCCGGTCGTTGCATCGAGTTACTGTGGCGAAGTCGTGCGCGATGGCTTCAATGGTGTGATTCTCGAGGAAGTTTCAGGACGCGCGATCGCGCATGCACTGCTGAGTTTGTTGCGATCGCCGGAGACGCTTTCCGCGATGTCGGCGAGATCGGCAGTGGACGATCGGTTTAGTTTGAAGATGTTGGCAGAGTCGTTGAAGAGGTTAGCGGTTTGAACGTGGAACAGATCATTTGGCATAGACCGGCGTTAAGTACGACAGTCACGCCGATCCGCTCGACGCTGTTGGCGATCCTGAGCACCGGCATGGCGACGACTTTGGCAGTCCTTCTCGTTCCGGAAGATCCTTCAACTGCAGGCGCTCTGTTTTACCCGGCGCTCGTGATGTCTGTAGGACTTGCAACCGCGCCGTTTGTGAGTGCACTTCGTAACCCGAAAACACTCTTGCGTGGCGAATGTTTGCTTTCCCTCGCGCCGATCTATTGGCTCCTCCTCGACCTGCTGCAAGGCGTTTACGGAATGCAGGACATCACCGCCGATCAAGTGCGAACGGCATTTCTGGCGATCGGGATCTTTGTCGGGGTGGTTTGGCTTGCAGCTTCGCGTCGCTCCTGGAGACTTCCGAAAGTATTGATTAGTTCCGTTTCGCAGGAGTTCTCGATCAACACTTACTTCGCGCTCGCGATCGCGTGCTTCCTTATTGGCATGTTGAACTTCGCGGTGCCGTGCAACTTCAACATCTTTGAGATGGTCTACTACCTGGGCCAACAACGTTGGGAGGCGCCCTGGGGACGCGGGCAATTAGGCGGCTGGGATGCGTTTCTCGATCACCTGCAATACTTCGGGTATTTGCTTCCGGTTCTAACGGTTGTGATTGGACGCCGGCTGGGCGTGCGCAACGTGCGCACGCTGATTTGTATCGGCCTCTCCGTTGTCGTTGCGCTTTTCCTTGCACAGGGTGGGAGCCGGCGAGTAATCGGTGTGGTTGGCGGCATGGCGTTAATTCTCTGGGTGTTGGACCAGCAGCGACTGCGCATCAAACATCTACTCACAACTGGGTTGGCAATCGTCGCTCTGCTGGTCACGCTACAGGTAATGCTGGAATACCGGACCGTTGGTCTGAGCGTGCTGGTAGGCGCGGGCGAAGTGCCAAGCGGGCGCTTCGAAAAAAGGCAGATCCTTGAAGAGCAACACCTGCGTGTAGACGATAACTTCTATCGTCTGTGTCAAATCATCCAACTTATCCCTGAACAGTATCCGTTTGTCTATCACAAGTATTTTATCTACGTGATCGTGCGACCAATACCGAGAGTTTTATGGCCCGGTAAACCTGTCGATCCCGGCTTTGACTTGCCGACTGCGCTTGGCGTCGAAGGGCTTTCTCTTTCTTATTCAGTCATCGGCGAGCTGTACATGTCGCTGGGACTTATCGGCGTCGCGCTGGGCGGTTGGCTTTATGGGCGCATCGCGTCGACTGCAAGCGGTCTGCTCGCTCGTTGTCGCACACAGGGGGCGCTTGTGATCTACAGCATCGTGGTGATGGCGCTATTCTCGGGGATGCGATCGATTTTGGAGTTGATTCTCGTCAGTTACGTCGTGCTGGCGTGGGTTGGGTTGACACATTTGTTTATTAAGTTGCGACACGCGAAGGCGCAGTGAAGATTCTTGTACTGACAGATTGCCCATCGCCGTATCAAGTCGAGCTATTTAATGAGATCGAGTCGCAAGGTGATTGCGCGCTGGAAGTTGCTTACCTGCGCAGTCGCGATCCGAATCGTCAGTGGAAATCGATTGAGATCCGGCATGCAGCGATCGAGCTGGATGGTTCTGGAGATGATGCGCGTGCACGTGAGTCTGCTCGTGCCGCTGAACTCGTAGTGTTCAACTACTATCGTCATGCGAGTGCAGAGCGATTGATTGGTGAGCGAGCTGAGCTTCGGACACCTTGGTGTTTTTGGGGCGAGCGGCCCGGGTTTCGTCAACCAGCGTGGGCTGGCCGGCTTTTGCGCAAATGGAAACTATCGAAGTTGCATGCGTCGCCGGTACCGATCTGGGGAATTGGGAAGTTTGCGGTTGATGAGTACAGACGAGAGTTTGGTGCGCGACGTCCGTACGTCAACTTGCCGTACTTTTCTGATTTAAACCGCTTCACTAGTTCAGCGCGTCGAGAGCAGCCTGACCGAATGTTTTTATTTTCAGGATCGCTGATTCATCGGAAAGGTGTTGACTTGCTGGCCGCGGCTTTTGTTGAGCTCGCGCAAGAGTTTGCTAACGCGAAGCTAAGGGTGATTGGAGATGGAGAGTTGCGCGAGTCAGTTGAGCAGACTTTGCGGCCGGTGCGCGAGCGAGTCGAGTTTGTTGGTTTTAGAGACTGGGATGAATTACCGGAGGCGTATGCGAGCGCGGATGTGTTGTGTGTGCCGTCGAGATATGACGGATGGGGGCTCGTGGTTCCCGAAGGATTGGCGTCGGGGCTGCCTGTGATAGCAACTGATCGTATGGGTGCGGCGCTCGAGTTTGTTGAGACTGGACGCAATGGGTGGCTCATTCCGGCATGCGATCGGGTTGCGTTGCTTAATGCTATGCGCGAGGCGGTGGTGCTTTCTTCGAGTGAGCTTGAACAGATGGGACGTCACGCGCGGGAGAGTGTGAGCGCGCATACGCTGCAGAATGGTGCGGCTCGATTTGTGTACTGCGCGCGTGAGGCGGTGACTGGTTGGACAGGATGAACAAGATTTTCAAGATTGACAGGATAGCATCTTGTAAATCCTGAAAATCTTGTTAATCCTGTCAAATGGTTTGTTGAATGTGCAGTATCTCTGGAATTTTTAAGGTCGGTAATCCGTCGTCAGAACTAGCTGCTGTAGTTCAGCGGATGAACGAGGCGCAGAGGCATCGTGGTCCTGATGATCAGGGAATCGCGAGATGTGAATTTCATGGCGGCGCGGTTCTACTCGGAAACACGCGCCTCGCGATCATCGATACCTCTACAGCCGGTCATCAACCGATGAATGATCCAGTCACAGACAACTGGATCACGTACAACGGCGAAACCTACAACTTCAAAGACCTTCGCAACGAAATCTCCGGGCCGTGGTCATCGAACACAGATACTGAAGTCGTGCTTCGTGCCTACAACAAGTTCGGCGTGGACGCGTTTTGCAAGATGCGTGGCATGTTTGCCCTCGCGCTGTGGGATGATCAAAAGCAAACGTTGGTGCTCGCTCGCGATCCGCTGGGTATCAAGCCGCTGTATTACTACGCCTCTGAGAATCAGTTTGTCTTTGCATCCGAACTGCGCGCGCTGCTTGCAAGCGAATTGATACCGCGAAGGTTGAGTGGGGCAGGTGTTGATTCTTATTTGGTATACGGGTCGATCGAAGCTCCGCTGACGATTGTCGAGGGAGTCAAACAACTGCTGCCCGGTCATGTTCTTCACGTCAGAGCTAACGATGCGCGACAGATCGAGGTAGCTGATACCGAATTCGCCACGGGCAAGCCGCAAAGCATTGAAGGCAACCGCGAAGATGCTGTGGCTCGCTTGCGTCACGAGTTGGAAGAATCAGTGCGGATGCATCTCGTAAGCGATGTGCCACTCGGCGTGTTTCTTTCCGGCGGCATGGACTCCAGCGCCCTCGTTGCATTGATGAGCCGGACCGGCACGCGGCCACGGACCTTCAGCGTAGTCTTTGATGAAGCGAAGTTTGCGAAATTCACTGAGGCGCCCTTTTCGCGGGCGGTTGCCGAACGCTTCAACACCGATCATTCCGAGATTCGGCTCAGTGAAGATCGACTGCTCGAAATCCTGCCCGACGCGATTTCGTCGCTCGATCAACCCACGATGGATGGCATCAACACATTCGTCGTTTCGAGTGCGGTGAAAAGCAAAGGCATCACGGTTGCGTTTTCCGGGCTCGGAGGCGATGAGTTGTTTGCCGGTTATCCGAGCTTTCGACGCGCGCTCAGATTTGATGCGATGTCGCATGTGTCGAAACGAGTCTTACGTGCCGCGTCAGGTGTCGGGCAGTTTTCGGTGAATGGATCGGTACAACGCGACAAGTTCTGGCAACTTGCTAATAGTGGTGGGAAGGCTGAAGACGTCTATCGCATCTCGCGCCAACTCTTTTCAATGGATTCAGTGACACGAATAACCGGTAGCAATGGGCGTCAGCACAACCGCAACGGTAGTCACGATGATGGTGATATCGTCAACGCGATTTCGCGACTCGAGTTGACCGGATACATGACGAATACACTCTTGCGCGATACGGATGCGATGAGTATGGCTCACTCGCTTGAGGTTCGTGTGCCGTTTGTTGATACGAAGGTCGTCGATTACGTGCTTTCGTTGCCTGGCGAATGGAAGGCGCCGTCGCGAGTTGGGCCAAAGCCGCTACTTGCCGATGCGATGGCTGATCTGTTGCCGAGAGAGTTTTTGAATCGACCAAAGATGGGCTTCACGTTGCCGTTTGAGAAGTGGTTGCAGGGGAAGTTACGGGGTGAGGTTGGGTCAGTACTGGAGAGTCCCGGTCGTGGATTAAATGCGCAAGCCGTTGGAGACGTTTGGCGCAGGTTTCTAGAGAAGCCGCACGCGGTGGGGTGGTCGCGGCCGTGGGCGCTGTATGTGTTATCGAAGTGGGGTGAGATTAATGGTGTTTGTTAGATGAAGGTGTTGCATGTGATTCCCTCGGTCGATGAGCGGTCGGGTGGGCCAGCGACTGCGATTGTTCCGATGTGTCGTGCGCTCATGCAGCAGGGAATCGATGTGTTGTTGTTGAGCACGACGGCAGGACTGCCGGCTGAGTTTTCGCACGGCGAGGTCCTGGAATACAAAGGTGTTCCCGCGATCTTTTTTCAGGCTCAACTAGGGGAGTCGTTTAAATACTCGCGGCCACTGTCGTCGTGGCTTCGTTCAAACATTCATGAGTTTGGCCTCGCCCACATTCACGCAGTCTTCAATCATTCCTCCGTGGCTGCCGCGCATGTTTGTGAGAAGAGCGGTGTGCCTTACGTTATTAGGCCGCTGGGAACACTCGATCCGTGGAGCATGACGCAGAAGTCTCTGCGCAAGCGTCTCTTCTGGCAGATCTCCGGCAAGGGGATAATGGACAACGCAGCTGCCGTGCATTACACGAGCGAAGCAGAGAAGCTTTCGACTGAGTCGAGCCTCGGGTTGAATCACGGAAGAGTGATCCCGCTGGGTGTTGAAGCAGCCCCTGGTAACTCGAACGGCAAACTCGCTAGTGATCCTTACGTACTCGTGTTGTCGCGCCTACATCCGAAGAAGGGGTTGGATTTGTTGATTGATGCGTTTCTGTCATTGGTGCAGAGGCAGCAATTTGCGGAATGGCGGCTCGTGATTGCGGGCGATGGCCCGGCCGACTATGTCTCGATGCTCAAAGAAAAGGCCCGAGCAAGTTCAAAAATAACGTTTACAGGTTGGCTTGAGGGTGACGAAAAGAACGCTGTGCTTAACGAGGCATCGTTGCTGGTGCTGCCTTCGCGCCAGGAAAACTTCGGTTTGTGCGTGATGGAAGCCCTCGCGCAGTCAGTGCCGGTGTTGGTAAGTCCGAACGTAAATCTTGCTGACGAGATCGCGGCGGCAAATGCTGGCTGGATTGCACCAATAGGTAAGCCCGCACTCATAGAAATGCTTGCCGAGGCGCTGGCAGACAGAGAAGAACTCACGAGGCGCGGCCGCGCAGGCCGGCAACTCTCGCAGAAGTATTCGTGGGAGAACTCGGCGCGAGAGCTCGTAGATCTGTATCGAGTTGTGATTCAACAACAAAGAAACAATGGCAGCGCCAACGTACACTGAGTTTGAGTGGCACGCGGAAGCTGCGGGCAATGGTGATTCGGGCGAGAAGCTGACGCGTGTCTTCGTCGAGCTTGTGAAGAAGCTCGAAGGAGTGAGTTCGATCTGCGATATCGGATGCGGGAATGGCCATATCACCGGGCAACTCGCGAAACTTGGTTACGAAGTTACGGGTGTCGATGCATCTCCGAGTGGGATAACGATCGCGCGACGTGCATACCCTAACGTTGAGTTTGTCGAAGCATTAATCGATCATGAACTCAGTCTCGGACAATTCGACCTCGTGGTCTCGAGCGACGTGATCGAGCACATGTATCGACCTTCTGATCTGCTCGACGCAGCTCGCTCTCTTTTAAAGCCCGGCGGTCAGATACTGCTCGGCACGCCCTATCACGGCTATCTAAAGAATCTCGTGCTCGCCACGACAGGTAAAATGGACGCGCACTTCTCTGCATTGCACGACGGCGGCCATATCAAATTCTTTAGCGTCAAAACTCTTTCAATGTTAATGAAAGCGCACGGCTTTGAAGATCTCAGTTACACGTTTTATGGTCGAGCGCCCTGGCTCTGGAAAAACATGATCTGCCACGCACGCAAAGCTTAATGCTTGACCAGATCACACCGCTGATACTCACGTACAACGAAGAGCCCAATATCGCTCACGTACTTGGTGGACTAACTTGGGCACGAGAGATCGTTGTGGTCGACAGCTTCAGCGATGATCAGACTGTTCAAATCGCGACATCGTTCCCGAACGTGCGCGTGGTTCAAAGAGAATTTGATTGCCATCGGAACCAATGGGAGTTTGGGCTGAAAGAAACAGGAATTTCGACGCAATGGGTTCTGGCGCTCGACGCCGACTATGTTGTCACTCAGGAAGTTGTTTCGGAGCTAAGAGCATTACAGCCCAACAGCACGATAGGCTACCGGGCAAAGTTCATTTACTGCATTAACGGAAAGCGACTTCGAAGCGGAATCTATCCTCCGGTCACAGTGCTTTATCGACGTGAATCAGCGAAGTACGTGCAGGACGGCCATACACAACGAGTCGCGCTTGACGGTGCGATCGAGGATTTACGTGCGCCGATGCTGCACGACGACCGTAAATCATTCAAGCGTTGGTTCAATTCACAAGCGAGGTACACTGAGCTCGAAGCGCAAAAACTGCTCGCAGCCGATCCTGCGAGTCTGGCTTTGCCTGATCGATTGCGGCGCTGGTTGATCCTCGTTCCACCCGCGATGCTGGTTTATTGCTTAATAATTCGCGGAGGCATTCTCGATGGATGGGCCGGTTTTTATTATGCCTTTCAGCGTGCGATAGCAGAGTTGATGTTGAGCCACAGATTAACGCGGATCGAGAACACGGATTTAAATGCACATCCTGGGAATTAACGCATATCACGGGGATGCGGCGGCGGCCATCGTCAAGGATGGTCACTTAATTGCCGCGGCGGAAGAGGAGCGCTTCAATCGCTTCAAGCACTCAGCGGGATTTCCCGAGCAGGCAATTCGTTACTGTCTTAGCGCTGCCGGCATCGGCCTTGAAGATCTGGACCACATCGGGATCTCTCGAGATCCATCCGCGCACCTGCATAAGAAGATCTTGTTCGCGGCCACTCGAGTTGCGAGCCTCGCGAGATCTCAAATAAAGGATCGACTCGGCAACGCTGCGCGCGTACGTGACTTGAAAGACGAACTGGCGCGCGTTTTTGGTATTCCTAAAAAGCAGCTTCGCGCGCGTTTTCACAACATCGAACATCATCGCGCGCATCTTGCGAGTTGCTTCTTTGTATCTCCATTTGAACGTGCAGCATTACTATCGATCGATGGCTTTGGAGATTTCATCTCGACAATGTGGGCCGTCGGCGACGGAAACTCGATCGAAGTACTGGGCCAGGTCGAGTATCCGCACTCGACTGGAATTGTTTACACCGCGACGACGCAGTTCCTTGGCTTCCCGTATTACGGCGACGAAGGAAAGGTCATGGGCCTTGCGCCTTACGGCCAGCCGCGCTTCATCGACGAGTTTCGTGAAATCATTCGAACCGAAGAGAACGGACAGTTTCGTCTGAATCTCGACTACTTCGGCCATCATTCTGAGGGTGTCGAGATGACCTGGGATCACGGATCACCCGTCATTGGCCGTGTCTACTCGGATGCGTTGGCAAATCTCTTCGGACCACCACGCGTAGAAGGTACGCCGCTGACTGATCGTGAACGCGATATCGCTGCCAGCCTGCAACAGCGTCTTGAAGAAGTCGGTTTCCACGTCTTGAACAATCTTCACGAACGAACCGGACTGACCCATCTCGGGCTCGCAGGTGGCGTTGCTTACAACTCCGTCATGAACGGGAAGATATTGCTCAACACGCCATTCAAGCGGATTTACGTTCAGCCTGCGGCAGGCGACAGTGGAACGGCGTTGGGCGTTTGCTATCAAATCTACAACGGCGTTCTGAAATGCGAACGCGGTGAGATAATGGAAGGTGCGTACACTGGTCCCACGTTTTCTAACGACGAGATTCGTGCGGCACTCGATCAGAGCGGATTAGCGTTTGAAAGTTATTCACATGACGAGGTTACAAAACGTGCGGCACAGGATATCGCTGCGGGGTTAGTTGTCGGCTGGTTTCAAGGTCGGATGGAATTCGGACCACGCGCGCTCGGCAATCGATCGATCCTCGTAGATCCGCGCCGTGCGGAAATGAAGGATATCCTCAACGATCGCATCAAGAAGCGCGAACCGTTCCGTCCGTTTGCCCCCTCGATTCTCGAGGAGCGCGTTGGCGACTATTTCGAACAGACACATCCCGCTCCGACGATGTTGATGGTCTATCAGATCAGAGACGAACGACGAAATGAAATTCCTGCAGTGACGCACGTCGATGGCTCCGGGCGTTTGCAAACCGTGTCACGCGCGGTGAACGAGCTTTATTATCAGTTGATCTCGGACTTCGCTGAATTAACGGGAGTGCCGGTGATTCTCAACACGTCGTTCAACGAGAACGAACCGATTGTTTGCACACCGCACGAGGCGATTGAGTGTTTTAGAAAGACGAAGATGGATGTCCTGTATCTTGGAGACTTTGCGGTGCGGAGAAAGGATTAGGCGATGCGGATTCTAGTCACAGGAGGTGCGGGATTTATTGGCTCGCATCTTTGCGAGCGGCTGGTCGGTGAAGGCAACGAAGTGCTCTGCCTCGACAATTTTTTCACTGGCAGGCGCGAGAACATATTTCATTTACTCGACAATCCACGCTTCGAGCTGATCCGTCACGACGTGACCGAGCCGGTACTCCTCGAAGTGGATCAAATTTACAACCTCGCATGTCCAGCATCGCCCGTTCACTACCAGTACAATCCGGTCAAGACCGTCAAGACCAACGTCATGGGCGCGATCAACATGCTCGGCCTCGCCAAGCGTGTGCGCGCGCGTATTCTCCAGGCCTCGACTTCAGAAGTGTACGGCGATCCTCTCGTCCATCCTCAAACAGAAGATTACTGGGGCAACGTTAATCCCATCGGCATTCGTTCTTGTTATGACGAAGGCAAGCGCATCGCCGAGACTCTGATGACCGACTATCACCGGCAGAACAACGTAGACATTCGCATCGCGCGGATCTTCAACACCTATGGACCACGAATGTTGGAAGACGATGGTCGCGTGGTTTCAAACTTCATCGTTCAAGCTCTGCATGGCGAGCCGTTGACACTCTACGGTGAAGGGCAACAGACACGCTCATTCTGTTACGTTGATGATCTGGTTGAAGGATTGATACGGCTCATGAATGTCGACGGTGTACACGAACCGGTAAATCTCGGTAATCCGGGTGAGTTTACGATCATGCAACTGGCGGAAGAGGTCGTGAAGGCGTGTGACTCAAAGTCTGGATTTACCCATCTGCCGTTGCCCGCCGACGATCCGCGACAACGCAAACCCGACATCGGAAAAGCGCGGTCTTTGCTTGACTGGAACCCGACAATTCCATTGCGTGAGGGGCTGAAGAAAACAGTTGAGGACTTTAAGGCAAGAGTCAACGTTTAGTTGAGAATCCTGCTCCTCAATCAGTGTTTCTACCCTGATGTGGTCTCCACGGCACAACACCTCACCGATCTCGCCACAACTCTTTCATCACGCGGACACAAAGTAACAGTCATCGCCAGCGATCGCGGGTATGACGATCCTTCGACTCGCTTTAAGCGTCGCGAACACTGGAACGGGATTGACGTCATTCGGATCCCGGCTGCGTCTTTTGGAAAGAGCAGCAGGTGGCGACGCTTTTTGAACTTCGGCAGCTTTCTGCTGCTGTGTTCGCTGCGTCTGCTGTTTCTGCGTCGATTTGACGTCGTCGTTGCACTCACATCACCGCCACTGATCTCATTTCTTGCGGCACTCTTCGTGAAACTCAAGGGCGGCAGCTTTTGCTTCTGGGTGATGGATCTAAATCCGGATGAGGCTATTGCGGCCGGCTGGCTCGAACAGAATTCCGTAACGAGTCGAATCTTTCAGCGGATGTTGAATTACAGCCTGAAGGTCGCATCGCGCACGGTTGTGCTCGATCGCTTCATGAAGGAGCGAGTCGTTAGCAAAGGTGTCGATGCGACTCGAATTACAGTCGTACCGCCGTGGTCACATGACGACATGGTCATCTATTCGGCAGCGGGAAGGGAAGAGTTTCGGCGGCGGCACGAATTGTCTGACAAGTTTGTGGTGATGTACTCCGGAAACCACAGCCCGTGTCATCCCCTCGATACGCTGGTCGATGCCGCTCGTGCTCTCCCGGAGATCGTTTTTTGCTTTGTTGGCGGCGGCAGCGAACAGGCAAAGGTACGCGATTCCGGTTTGAGCAACGTGAGGTGTTTGCCGTATCAGCCGCTGAACGAACTCTCGAATTCTCTTTCGGCTGCTGATCTTCATGTCGTGGTGATGGGTGACAAGTTCGTCGGCATTGTTCACCCGTGCAAGGTCTACAACATTCTCTCGATCGGATCTCCGGTTCTGTATATCGGCCCCGAGCAGAGTCACGTCACTGACATTGCATCGCAGCATGGCCAATTCTTTCTCACGCGCCATGGTGATGTTGATGCTGTTGTGAAAGCAATTCCGCAGGCAAGGCAATACAAGCGATCCCAGCCGGTGATGTCGTTCTCAAAACAGACTCTCCTGCCGGAGCTAATCGCTCTCATCGAAATGGAACAGGATTTACAAGGTGTTTCAGGGTTAACCCCATCGCCTGGGAGGTAATCACCTTTGAAAACATATTTCGCCCTGTTTTCGATTGCGACTGTGGCTTCGCTGATAACCACGCCCCTCATCCGCCGGCTCTGTGAACGATACAAGTTGCTCGACGTGCCGCTCGACAGCCGGCGCATTCATCGTCGAGCTGTGCCGCGTCTTGGTGGCGTGGCACTCTATCTCTCGTGTCTCGCGGCGCTCTCGATGCTGCCGTTTGTCGACAACCTGCTCACGCAGACCTTGAGCGGCTTCAAATCCGAGTTTCTCACGTTATTCGTGCCAGCAACGCTCGTGTTGCTGCTTGGTGCTTACGACGATTTGCGTGGCACTAACGCAACCGTAAAGTTTCTGGGACTCGGACTCATTGCCACGTTGTTCTATGCGATGGGAGGTCGCATCGATGCGCTTTCGATTCCTCTTGTCGGCTCGGTGCAATTACCCACGGCCGTGTCGTTTATCGTCACGGTCGTTTGGCTCGTCGGAATTGCAAACGCATTCAATCTCATCGATGGACTCGACGGGCTGGCATCAGGTACGGCTCTTTTCTCATCGCTTGTCATACTCGGAGTTTCGGTTTCTCAGGAACGATCGTTGACGATCGTTGTGGCCCTCGTTTTGTGTGGAGCGCTCGCGGGATTCCTTCGTTATAACTTCAATCCTGCATCGATCTTTCTTGGTGATTCCGGATCGCTCTTCATCGGGTTCCTTTTAGCTGCTCTGTCGGTGCTTGGAACTCAAAAGGCAACAACCGCAGTTGCGATCGTGGTCCCGATTCTCGCGTTCGGCTTTCCGGTCGTTGATACAGCGATGACGATGGCCCGGCGGCTGGTGAGTCACAAGCCTGTATTTCAGGGCGATAACGAACACATTCACCACATGTTACTGGCGCGCGGCTGGTCGCAACGGCGAGCCGCACTCGTGCTCTACGGTGTTTGCGCGTTGTTTGGCCTGGTAGCGCTAATTTTTCCCGCGACTGGATCGAAGCTCACCGGTTTCATGTTGTTTGTGATTTCGGTGGCGGTGATCATCGCCGTGGGTCATCTTCGCTATCACGAGGTCGACGAGTTGCGTGCGGGTGTTAAGCGGACGGTGGCTGATCGGCGTCTGCGTGTGGCGAACAACATCAGAGTCAGGCGCTCGGCGTTGGCCCTCTCGAAGGCTTCGGATCTGCACGAGATGTTTGAGGCAACGCGACACTTGCTCGACTTCGGCGAATTCAGTTTCGCAAATGCCCAGGTGGGCCAGGCGGGTCGCGCCGATATGAATGAGCGGGCTTACCATGCGAGTTTGCAACGTCATCCGAAACAGGTGCTCGAGTTTCGGAATGGAAGAGTGTTCTGGTCCTGGTCTGGAAAGTCAGAGGATCTGCCGTCGCGCTCGGATTGGTGCATTCGTTTGCCGTTAGTGAAAGATGGTGTGGAGTGGGGTTGGTTGAATTTCTATCGCAGCGCTGACAGCGAGCCGTTGCTGGTGGATACAAATTATCTGGCTGATTTGTTCCGTCGTGAGTTTACCGATGCGACGGCGAGGATTCTCGCGTTGTATGAAGAGCCTGTAGCAGCGGCTGCGATGGCGATGACTGCTGAAAGCGCGAGGTGAGGTTTCCCGCAAAGGCGCAAAGGAGCAAAGGTGCAAAGAAATGGGGACGTTCTAATTCTTCTTTGCGCCTTTGCGCCTTTGCGTGAAACTGCTTTTGAGCTTTGCTTAACAAGCTAGTATTCGCAACACTCGTTGTCCTGATCGTAATCGCGCCAATTCCGTACGGCACAGTCGAGCCGTGGTGGAAGGCGGCGTTTGTTTGTGCAGTCTTTGCGATTTGTATTATCGCGCTCATCGAGACTCTAAAGAACCGAATCGAACGAATAGAAGGAACTTCAATCCTACTGCCGATGCTGGCCTTGTCGGTGCTGGCATTCCTTCAAACACTCTCGCTCGGCTCGCGGACAGAAGCCAGTTTATCTGTTTGGAACACGATCAGCGCCGATCCTTATCAAACGCGCTTTTTCGCGCTGCAGATGCTTGCGCTCACCACATTGCTTGCGTTGCTTTATCGCTACGCGAGCACGGAACGTCGCGTACGCGTATTGGTCTACACAGTCCTCGCGATTGCTGTTGCCAGCGCCGTGTTTGGGATTCTGCGACAAACGACACAACAGGAAACCGGATTTCTTCTGCCTCTCCTGAAAAAGAATCAGGGTTACGGCCAGTTTATCAATAAGAACCACTTCGCGTTTCTGATGGAAATGGCGTTTGGACTCGGCCTCGGAATCATTCTTAGCGGTGGAGTCGCAAGAGAGCGGCTGATGATTTACGTTGCTCTCTTGTTGCCGATCTGGACCGGACTTGTGCTGGCGAATTCGCGTGGCGGAATTCTCGCGATGCTCGCGCAGGTTGTGGTTGCGGTGTTGCTGTTAATCAGTTCTCGAGGTTTGTCGAGCGATTACCAGCTCCCTAAGATCGCTCAATCAGCAGCTCTGCGAGTGGTTCTATTCGTGGTCCTGGTTGTTGGCGTTTTGTTTGGAACGTTTTGGGTTGGCGGAGATCGACTTGCAACCAACTTCGAGAACGCGACCAGCGAGCTCAGTTCAACTGCTACTCGCGCTGGCGCCAGTAGAAATGAGATCTGGCGTGCGACGTTGAAAATGTTTGTCGCACATCCGATTGTCGGCGTGGGGTTGGGTGCTTACTGGATTGGCATCACTGCGTATCACGATGCTTCGGGATTGATGACGCCGCAGGAAGCGCACAACGATTATCTCGAACTACTGTCGAGTGGGGGGCTGATCGGGCTTGCTTTAGGTGTTTGGTTCGCAGTTGCTGTTATTCGTAAAACCCGACACAACCTCCTGGCCGATACGGGATACAAACGTGCAGTGCGACTCGGAGCTGTCCTCGGACTCACTGGCGTTGCAGCGCACAGTCTGGTTGATTTTGGTCTGCACATCATGACGAACGCGATTGTGTTCATCACTTTGATAATGATGGCAACGAGTAGATTTGAGACGCAGAAATGATCGCTGAAGAATTTAAATCGTTTTGCATTATGCGCCTCCTTGGAGTGCGGCGGCCTGGCGCCGCTTTGTTACGATCTTGCGCTATCGATATGAAAGCGGCGTCAGGCCGCCGCACTCCAAAGTGGCGTCTTAATTTCATGGCGCTCCCGCTGATTGTCTTCCTTGTTATCCCACCTTTACCGCAGGACATCGGCGGGTCACTTGCATTTCAGGGCCAGGACATCATCGGCGGTGCTGCAATTATTTTTAAGGCGCCGAAGCGCGTTAAAGATCTTACTGGCGGCGCCGCAGCAATGATGGCCAGCAGGCGTCCGCCGCGAACCGGTCGTTCCTCCGATGTTGCACGAAACACCACTTCTGACAGACGCCCACCTGCAACAACCACCAGCACAACGACGACCACAACAGCAAGCGAGCGTGCTGAAACGTTCAAGTCTCAGGGCAACACTTTTTACGATGCAGGTCAATTTGCACAGGCACTCGAGGCCTATCAGAACGCACTCAAGCTAGTGCCTCAAGACGCGGACGCACAGGGCGCACTCGGTGATACATACCTCACGCTTAATCGATTGGCCGAAGCGGCGAGTTCGTACGAGAAGACAGTTCAACTGCAACCCGACAACGCTGCTGCGTACAGCAATCTCGGCTACGCCTACGACAAACTCGGAAGAGTCTCCGATTCGATAACGGCGCTCCGAAACGCTGTGCGGTTGAAGTCAGACGACGATGTTGCCTTCAACAATCTTGGTGCGAGCTTGTACAAAGCCGGCCGTTACCAGGAGGCACTCGATGCTTTCAACAATGCGGTCCGCCTCAACCCAAATGATCCGGATGCATTGAACAATCTCGGTGCGGCGCAGTATGCCCTCGAACAGTATGAGCGTGCGCGCGAAAGTTTTCAGAGTGCCGTTAATGCGAAAGCCACGTCGGCTGATGCTCACTACAATCTCGGCAACGCTTACTACATGACCGGCAGACATCGCGAGGCAGCGACGGCTTATCGCAAGGCGATTGAGTTAAACCCGAACTACGTTGAGGCGCGGACGAATCTCGGAAGTTTGTTGATATCACTCGGCGATCTGCAAACTGCAACGTCAGAACTCCAGCAGTCGATCAGGCTCCGTTCCGGAAATCCTGTTGCTTACAACAATCTGGGTTACGCATACGTGAAGATCGGAGAGACTCTGGATCGCAATGCCGCAACCCAGTATCTGCGTCAGGCCGTCGACGCATATAAAGAAGCGCTGCGGTTGAAACCGGACTACGTGAAGGCTCTGAACAATCTCGGCGCGGCGTACAACAAGCTGGGGCAGTATCAGGAAGCGGCGGATGTGCTTGCGCGTGCGACCCGTGCAAAGCCCGACTTTGCTGAGGCGCACTACAATCTCGGCACCGCGTTTTATAACCGCAATCAGTTCAAAGAAGCGATTGCCGAGTTTCAGCAGGCCGTGCGCGTCAAACAGGATTACGCCGATGCTTACAACAGTCTCGGCACTGCGCTCTACCGAGATTCACAGTTTGAGCCGGCCATCGAAGCATATAAGAAAACGCTGGCACTGAAAGCTTCGAACGCCGAGACTAACAACAATCTCGGGACTGTTTATTTCAAAACCAAACGTTATCAAGAGGCTGCGGCGTCGTTTAAGGAAGCCGTCAGGATTAAGCCAGACTACAGTGAAGCACATTTCAACCTCGCGCTGGCGTATGTTGCTCTCAACGATAAGAAAGGCGCTCTCGACCAGTACAACCGGTTGAAGAAGTTGAATCCGAAACTGGCTGAAGAGTTTTTTCAGAAGTACATGAAGAAGTGAGCAGCAGAAATTTATTGACCTAAACATTCAGTAACAGTAGACTTACCGGAACGAGCGGGGCCGTGGTCTATCGTTTCTGAGAAGGGACACTTTAGATGAACCCAAAACGACGGAATGGTTCGAGAGTGATTGCGGTCTTACTACTTTTCGCAATCGCACAGATTGGTCTTCAGGTTGGTCTCGCTGAGCCCAACACGACAACCAACCCAACCACGATTCCGCAGCAGTTCGTTGCCAGGTTGACGACAAGAAACAATCAGCCGATCACCGTTAATGGTTTGAGCGCGAATACAGGCGCTTCGATTTTAACGGGAGCGACGATTGAGACTGGCGCCGATCAATCGGCAACCGTCAATCTTGGACCACTTGGTCAACTCGACATCGCGCCCAACACGAAACTCGTTCTGACGTATGACGAGAACGGAAACGTGAAGGCTGTGATCATTTATGGCTGCGCGATCCTGACGGCAAAGAAGAAGACGACGGGCGAAGTCGCAACCGAGCAGGGATCGGCAGGTAAGACTGATCCGGCAGCTGGTGGCATTCTTGATATTTGTTTCCCGCAAGGTGCGACTGCTCCGCAAGTTGGACAGGGCGCCGCGGCGGCCGCTGGTGCAGGAGCAGGGGCAGGAGCGCCCGCAGCTGCAGCGGGTGGCGGTGGTGGACTCTTTGGATTGGGAGTGCCGGCCACGATCGCGATCTTTACTGGCATTGGCGCTGCGGCTTTGACGCCGTTGTTCTTCCAGGACAATCCGAGCGGCGCAAATCCGTAAAAACCCTCTTGAGACTTTCTTAAAGGCGTGACCTCCATTCGGGGTCACGCTTTTTATTTTGTTTCAGATCCTGCGGAACGTACTCACAATTCTCGGCATTGCGGTGTGCCTGTTCTTGATTCAGGCGTCCGCGCGATTTGGGTTCGCGAGGATGCTTGCGAGATTTGCACTCATCGAAAACTCCATCCCTGCTGCGGATCAAGCCGTTCAACTCACACCTTCCGACCCGGACGTACATCGATCACGAGCAACGATTCTCAACCGCTCGCAAATGCCTACGGAAGCCGCCCAATCACTCGCGACAGCCGTCAGCCTGCGCTACCGCGACGACTATCTCTGGATCGAACTCGGCAACACGCGCGAAGAACTCGGCGACACCGACGGCGCGCTCGCAGCTTTGGACCAGGCCGTCCGTTGGGCGCCTCACTACGCGCACACGCACTGGCAGCGCGGCAATCTTCTCCTCCGCATGCGAAGACCAGTCGATGCATTCAGCGAACTCCGCAACGCAGCAACGGCGAATCCAGCTTACACACCCAACCTAATCGATCTCGCGTGGGGCATCTCCGGCGAAGACATCAAGACAACCGAATCAGTACTCGAGATAAAAGACGACACCACACGACTCGCTCTTATTCGTTTCCTCGCACGAAACGGAAAGGGCAGGGAAGTCGCCGAACAAATCGCTTCATTAACAACACCTCCTCACGCCGAAATACAGAATGAACTTGCTCGTCTGCTCGTCGCCGCAAAGGCCTATCGTGAAGCGTTTGATCTCTGGCGCGCCGCTAACAACAACGCGAGTACAGCGCATCTGGTAATCAACGGCGGCTTCGAAGATCCAGTCGCCTTCAACGATATCGGCTTCGGATGGATCATTGCTCCTGATCAAAAGAACCGCGCAGCAATCGACGTTTCCGAAAAGTTCGGCGGCGCGAAGAGCCTCCAGATCAATTTCGACGGCGCTTGGGCTCTCGGCACTTCGCTGCTGTCTCAGACATTAGTCGTCGACCCTGGCGAGTCTTATCGTTTATCCTTCGCCGTCAGAACAAAAGATCTAGTGACTGGTGGTCCGCCAGTGATCCTCCTCATCGACGCCAACAACAATCAATTGCTGGGACGATCAGAAAACCTGCCCACCGCGACAACACCCTGGCGCACGCTAAACCTAAACTTCAACACCACCGCGACATCACAAGCGGTTATCATTCGCCTGCAGCGAAACAACTGCGACTCGTCACCGTGCCCGATCTTCGGTACTCTTTGGCTGGATGAGTTCCATATCGAGCAGACTGAACCGGTAACCCAGAGGTAGCTTAGTAGGCATGTCCAAACAGAGATTAGCTCCCGAGCCGAAGGACATCTTCATCGAACGCATGTCCGAGCACGATTTGCTCGAAGTCGTTCAGATAGAGGAACAATCCGGGCTGAGTCGTTGGGGCTGGGCGGCATATTACGCGGAATTGCAGGGCGCGAACCGCGATTTGATGCTCGTGGCGCGGCCGTCAAAGTCTGCCACACAGGACGCGCCGCCGATCGCGGGTTATATCGTGGCTCGGGAAACCGCTGGGGAGTTGCACATTAATAATTTTGCAGTCCGGAATGAGTTCCGGCGTCGTGGCATCGGCGCGACGCTACTCAATCAAGTGCTCGACGAAGCCCGTCAACGCAAGGCAAACGCAGCATTTCTTGAGGTTCGGAGCACAAATCACGTGGCCCAGGCGCTTTACGAAAAGTGCGGTTTTCGGGCCATCGCGAGGCGTGCGAATTATTACTCGGAACCTAGCGAAGACGCTGTTGTGATGAGCCTGGAACTGGGGTGAATTACCCGCTTGATTTGGCCACTCCGTTGGGCTACCATTTTTCCCGTGCGACACAATCACATGGAGGTCCCAGGCCTTTACCTCCCATTCACCATCCTGCCCACTTTCATTCGTCTGAAAGGAGACATGCAAGAACATGGATATGGCAACTACGGATAGTCTGAAAGAAGAGTTGATAAACAGAGACCCAGAATTCCGAGAATTAGCACGAGAACATCATAAGTACGAAGAACGCCTTAGTGAATTATCAGCTCTTTCCTATCCGAGCGACGAAGAACAGCTGGAGGAGATTACTCTTAAGAAGAAGAAATTAGCGTTGAAAGATCAGATGTACTCGATCATGTTGCAGTACCAGAAAACTCAGAGCTTGAGTCACTGAAACTGCGGCGCAGTTTCTCCGAGCTAACAGAATTGAAGGGGACGTAGAACCGTGAGTTTGCGTCCCCTTTTTAGCCACACGAGGCACAGAAGTCGCAAAAGTTGAAGAAGAGTTTGTGAGAATAGTTAAGGAAAGCATTCCGTATATTGTTGTTCCGGTGCTACTTGGTGTGGCGGCTGCGGTTTTGGGCTTTTGGTATGTTGCCGGATTTCTCTTTCTGTTGACGCTTTTTATGGCGTTCTTCTTTCGTGATCCGAAGCGAGTGCCGCCCTCGGATCCGGATGTGGTTGTTTCGCCTGCCGATGGACGCGTGACGCGGGTTGGGCCGATGGCCGCGGAAGCAGATGCGCCGACGGTTGTCAGTATCTTCTTGTCGCCATTGGACGTGCACATCAACCGTTCGCCGATTCCCGGGAAGATCGTCGATGTGAAGTATTCGCCGGGCAAGTTTTTAATGGCGACAAATGAGAAGGCGAGCCTCGTAAACGAGCAAAATGCGTTGACGATTCAGGGCGAGAAGATTACGGTTGTTTGTAAGCAGATTGCAGGGATACTCGCGCGACGGGTGGTTTGTTGGAAAGGTAAGGGCGATAATCTGAAGTTAGGCGAGCGCTTTGGGATGATCAAGTTTAGTTCGCGTACTGATGTTTTGCTCCCTGCAAATGTGGTGGTCATGGTTAAGGAAGGGCAGCGCGTGCGTGGGGGCACGACGGTGATTGGGAGAATCTCATGAGTCTGACAACAGATGAAGTGGAGCGTCCGAATCCCCCGCGTAGAGGAGTGAAAAAGGGACTGTATCTGATCCCTTCCGCGTTTACCGCGGGCAACATCGGTATGGGATTCCTTTCCGTGATGGAGTCGTTGCGCGGGTTTCAGTTACTTGGCAAAACAACTCCGGATCTTTTAGCGGCCAGAGATCACTTCGACATAGCGGCAATCGCGATTGGGTTCGCGTTGTTGTTCGACATGCTCGATGGTCGTATTGCGCGACTCACGAAAACCACAACCGAGATTGGTGTTCAGTTAGACTCAATTGCGGATGTGATCACGTTTGGTCTCGCACCGGCCGTACTCGCGTACGTCTGGGGATACGGATCTACACTGGCAGAAGGTACAGATCTTCATCGCTTCGCATTCTTCCTCTCGTTCATGTATTTGATCTGCGGAGCATTTCGTCTCGCTCGTTACAACGTCCAGGCATCACGTCCGCGCGTTCTCGCTGAAGGCTCCGTTAAGGTAGATAAAAAAAGCTTCGTCGGTTTACCTATTCCGGTTGCGGGCGGCTTGATCGCCGCGCTCGTCCACTTCTCACCCGTGCCACTGATTTATTTCGGAACTGAACGAGCAAGAATTTACTCAGCTTTGTTGATGATTCTGGTTGGGTTTCTGAGTTTGATGATGGTGAGCACGTGGCGCTTCTCGAGTTTCAAGACTGTTGGCACGAGTAGCCGCAGCATGCGACCCATCATCCTCGCGCTTTCCGTGATATTGCTGATCATCCTATACTCGCGATACGTGCTCCTCGCGATCGTTGTTGGGTATATTCTCTATGGATTGCTTTCGCGCATGGTTGGCATCTTCTGGCGGCGCGGTGAGTCAGCAGAAGGAAAGATCGAAGCTAATCACGTGAGCCGATCGTAAGGTTCTTAGATTAAGTTTTCGATTCAACACGCGACTTCATTCCTCCGGAGGCCGCCTCATGTCCGAAGTCTTCATCAGTTATCGTCAGACGAATGACGAACAGAAAAAACGCGTCCGCGAATTTGCGGAACGCCTTCGCGATGCCGATATCGACATAATCCTCGATCAATTCTTTCTTGACGATAACCCTTCTGGTCCAAACGAAGGTTGGCCCAAATGGAGCAGTGACCGTGCGCTCACGACAGAATACGTCCTCATAGTCGGCACGAAGGAGTGGTTCGAGTCCTTCGATAAAACTCAGCGACCAGGAACCGGACTCGGAGCTGCAGGCGAGGCCGATGACATACGTCATCGACTTTACGAAGCTGGCGGCCTGATCGACAACATTCGAGTTGTTCTGTTTGACGATGCTGAAGGAGCATACATTCCAGGAAAACTCAGGGGCTATCATCGATTTCACGCAGAACGTGACTTCGGGAACATGGTTCGCTGGCTCGGAGGCACTGTTCCCGTCGATAAGGTTGAGATTCCGGGTCGCAGCAAAGGGAAGATCTCGACTCTAGTCAAACGGTTTTACGGTAATGATCCTCTTGACGGTGAGCAGGCAGCCAGTGAACTTCTGGAGAGGTGGAAAGCTGATGCTATCCAATCTTTGGTGCCTCTTGAGACAGAGTTGTATAGAAGTTCACCACAAGTCGAATTACGTCTGAGATCTGTGGCATCAACCCTTGGCGTACAAATCGTTCCTCACCTCGTGCGTGCTATTTCCTCGGCACCGTGGGGTTCAAAAATGACCGCCGCGATTTGCTTTTCCGGACTCACGAGTTCGCATGAAACTGAAGGTCCGCTTATCGAAATCCTTAAGTCCGCCGGCGACTTCGACGCCGAGAGATTGGCAATAGAATCGCTGGGACGCCTCGGCACTCAACACTTGGCCTATGAGTTGGAACGATTTGCGATGCACGGAGTCTGGAAGTCGGACGCGACGATAATCCTGCACGAATCTCGGATTACGCATTTGAAAAACTCTCTCCATTTGTGCTCGAAGCGTTCACCAGGTTTGCTGCGAAGGCGTCTGATCAGGTAATGCCGACCGGATGTTTCGTGACCTCGCGAGTTTCATTGTCCTCAGACAAACTCATCTACCTAATAGATCCCTCAACAGTTACATGTCGGTTGAACGCATCAGTCACGAATTCACGGTTTGGAGTATCGACCCCATGATCGCGCATTGGGGTGGGAGTTCGAATGAAGATTTGCAAAGGCTTTGTACGGACATACTTCGCGAAGTAGCGCCCGTCCGCGGCGCGAGATTCCTTCTGGAGACCGCCATATCTCCGAAGAGATCGGACTCGGTTCGCCGAGGCGCATCGCTTGCTCTTGCAGAGTTAAGAGTGCCCCAAGTCGCGCAACGTCTGGCCAATGCGTTAAGAGATCCGAAGGTTGACCGAACGTATTTGGATTGGCCATTTAGTACGCTTTCTGCTTTTTCAGTCGACTGGTCTGGCTTATCCGGATACGTTGATGAATTGCTATCGCATGATAATGAACAAGCTGATCAATTACACTATTCTCTCGCTTTCAGAGGAGATGGTCGCTACCAACGCGACCTCGTAGAGCGCCTTGATGATTACAGACCATTAACCAGATGGACATCCGCGCTGGCGCTGGCTCGGCTGTTGGGTCAAAAAGCACGTACATACCTGAAACATCGAGTTGAAGACGCTGGAGACCCAATTGAACGGTGTGCAATGTTTGCCGCGATGATACGTGTAGGAGATTATGAGAGGGCCGGGGAATTTCACGAGGCGCTGACAGAAGCAACGGAAGTATCGTCGTTACCTTCAATTTGGAAACTTGAGATTATCGACGCCTTTCGAGCTGAGAATGTCTTCGATGAGCGGGCTTTTCCACTCTGGCGAGATGCGAGCCAAATCGGTACACGCCAACTCCAGTACTTCGATGCGATGTGTACGGACCAGGCAAGTAACTCGCCGTTCTCAACTACTACAGCGCCTCCTATGTCGCAGAGTAAACGAACGAAGATCTTTATCAGCTACAGTCACAAAGATTCAAAGTGGCTACAACGACTACAAGTACATTTAAAGCCCTTAGAGCAATTGCATAACATTACGCGCTGGGATGACACCTTGATAAAGCCGGGAGAAAACTGGCGAGCAATGATCGAACGAGCCCTGGAAGAGACTAGGGTAGCAATCTTGTTAATCAGCGCCGATTTCTTGGCATCGGATTTTATTAACTCTAATGAATTGCCTCCTATGCTCTCTGCTTCGGTCTCTGAGGGACTCGTTGTATTGCCAATCGTGATTAGCCCTTCGAGATTTCTGGAAACAAAGAGTCTCTCACAGTTCCAATCGGTGAATTCTCCGTCGCAGCCTCTCAACATGCTGACCAAGGCAAAGCAAGAGGCCCTTTTTCTTAAGGTAACTCAAGACATAGAGAAAATATTGGAATCTTAAGTTCGCGGTTTAATAATGACTAATCGTTTGGCTTTGACGCCGAGTTTGAGGGACGGGCAAAGGCCAACAGGCCGTGTTCGGTTGTGAGAATTACGGCGTCGCCGACGATGATCGGGGATGCTGAACTCGTTAGTTCCTCGCCGGCTGGGAGAGTATTGACTTGCTTTCCATCCTTCAACCCGAGGACAACTCCTTCGGAACTCGACAGCGGCGTGAAGAGGGCGGTTTCGGCGACGGCCAGAGGTTGGGCGGAGATGCGGCCGGGGAGTTGTTTTTTCCAGAGCATCGTGCCTTTGAGATTGAGTAAGTAGGCGAAGTTGTCGAGCGATGCGGCGAGAAGTGAGTCGCCCGCGAGAACGACGGCTTCGACACCGGCGCCAGTTCGTTTACGCCACTGCAATTTACCTTTGTCAGTAGTCACGGAATAGACGTATCCATCACCAGAACCAAAGAAGACATCCTTCTTCGTTACTGCCACTGGTCCATGTATCGCGCCTTTGGTTCGGTAGCGCCAGAGAAGAGTGCCGGAGGCTTCATCGAGCGCCAGAAGTGTTCCGTCTTCGCTCCCGAGATAGACCTTGCCGTTCTTCACAACTGGCTGACCACTGAACTCCAACGCAAACGGTATCGACCACAGCACGCCACCGGTTCGCTTATCAAACGCATAAGCGCGGCCATCGAGGCCGCCCGCAAATATTTTTCCGTGACTGAGCGCGAGTGCGCCGCGCAGTGGTCGGACTAGCGGCGTCATCCATTGAGTCACGCCGCCTTCACGACCGAGTGCGCGCAAAGCGCCCGCTGGCTTTTGTGATCCATTTGCTTCAACCTTAGTTTCGGAAGCTACATAGATCGCGTTTTCATCTGCGACAGGTGAAGCAGAGAGTTCGCCTCCGATTTCCGAACGCCAGAAAAGTTGTCCGTCTTTCGCTTTTAGCGCGACGAGCTGACCACCCGAGAGAGGTAGATAGATTCGCTCGTTATCAAATGCCGGTGTGAGATTTGTGACGCTCGACTCGTATCGCCAACGCACTGTAAGCGGTTGCGATAGGAGTACGTCAGTCTTTGCCTGGATCTCTATAAAACAAATGATGGCGCATAAGGCGAAAGCGAAAACTCTCACGCAAAGGCGCAAAGGCGCAACGGCAGAATTAATTATTCCGTGTTTTCTTTGCATCTTTGCGGCTTTGCGTGACACTTCTTTGCGATCCTTTAACTCGAAAGTATAATCATTCACTCTTTCCAATCCATGACCCAGAATCATGAAACCGTAATAATACTTGACTTCGGATCGCAGTACACCCAGCTCATCGCTCGTCGCGTCAGAGAAGCCGGTGTTTACTGCGAAATACTTCCTTTCAACACATCAATCGAAGCCATCAACGCAAAGTCACCGAAAGGACTGATCTTTTCCGGTGGTCCTTCGTCAGTGTACGACAACAGCGCGCCCAAGCCTCATCCGCAACTGTTGCAGTCTGTCGATTGTCCCACGCTCGGCATCTGCTACGGGTTCCAGGTCTTTGCAGGCGAGCTTGGCGGATCTGTTGCGGCGTCACCGAATCGCGAGTTCGGTTATGCGCGATTAAAAGTCCTCGATGTGACGAGCCGATTGTTCCAGGGGTTGCCCCCAGAGCTCGACGTTTGGATGAGCCATGGCGATCACGTCACGGAAGTGCCACCCAATTTTAAAGTGACTGCATTGACTGACGACGCGCTGAATGCGATGGAAGATGAGTCGCGCGGAATTTACGGCGTGCAATTTCATCCGGAAGTGGCCCACACACCACTCGGTGCGCAGGTGCTGCGCAATTTTCTCTTCTCGGTTTGCGGCTGTCGAGGTGATTGGTCGCCTGAAGCAGTTATCGAAGAGCAAGTCGAACGCATTCGAGCTCAGCTTGGCGATGAGGGACGCGTCGTCTCGGGATTGTCTGGTGGTGTTGACTCCACTGTCGCCTCGGCGCTTGTACACAAAGCCGTCGGCGATCGACAGACGTGCATCTTTGTCGACAATGGCCTCTTGCGTGAAGGTGAGTTTGAATCAACTCTGGCGCTGTTGCGACAGAGTATGAAGTTGAATATCTCTGGAGTTCGTGCGGGTCATCTGTTCCTCGAAGCGCTAAAGGGTGTCACCGATCCGGAAGAGAAGCGCAAACGCATCGGCAAAGTGTTTATCGATGTGTTTGAGGAAGAAGCAAAGCGTTTGGGCGACGTCGGTTATTTGGTGCAGGGAACACTCTATCCCGACGTCATCGAGTCTGTTTCCGTGCGTGGTCCATCGGCTGTGATCAAGAGTCATCACAACGTCGGTGGACTGCCGGAGAAAATGAATCTCAAGCTGATCGAGCCGCTGCGTGAGTTGTTCAAAGACGAAGTGCGACTGATCGGAAGAGAATTGGGAGTTCCGGAAGAGATCCTTGGGCGCCATCCATTCCCGGGTCCTGGTTTGGCTGTGCGCATTCTTGGTGACATCACCGAGGAGAAGATTCGGCTTGTACAAGCCGCGGATCGAATCCTCGATGAGGAGTTGCGACTCGCCGAACTTTACAACTCAGTCTGGCAGGCATTCCCTGTGTTGTTGCCGGTCTCGACTGTTGGTGTGATGGGAGACGAGCGCACATACGAACGTGTAGTCGCGATTCGTGCGGTAACGAGTGTTGATGGAATGACCGCCGACTGGGCGCGACTTCCACACGATCTGCTGGCGCGTGTTTCAGCGCGAATCGTTTCCGAGATTCGCGGTATTAATAGAGTTGTCTACGACATTAGCTCAAAACCACCATCAACTATAGAGTGGGAGTAAGAGCAACCACAGATTAAACAGATAAAAATGCAGGACCGACAATTCGTACACCTTCATCTTCATACTGACTACAGTCTTCTTGACGGCGCCATTCAAATCAAACCTCTCTCGAAACGTGTTGAAGAATTGAAGATGCCCGCATGTGCCATGACCGATCACGGCAACATGTACGGCGCGATCTCTTTCTACAACGCGATGAAGAGTCGTGGTGTGAAGCCGATTATTGGTTGCGAGACCTACATCACGCGCGGCAATCGGAAAGAGAAGGCCGCGAGCGCACCTGGTGAGAAGGCAAATCATCACCTGATACTGCTCGCCCAGAACTACGAGGGTTATCAGAATCTCGTGCGGCTGACTTCGAAAGCCTACACCGAAGGTTTCTATTACAAGCCACGCATCGATAAAGAACTTCTCGCTGAGCATAGCAAAGGATTGATCGGTCTCTCGGCGTGCATGTCTGGCGTCCCATCCGCTTACCTCGCCCAGGACAAGTGTGAAGAGGCTGCGAAAGCGGCAATCGAGTTTGAAGAGATTCTGGGTAAAGGGAACTACTTCCTCGAAATCCAGGAGCATGGTCTCGACGCTCAGAAACGCATTCGAAAGTCGCTCGTTGATTTATCCAAGCGAACAGGCGTGCCTCTGGTTGCAACAAACGACGCGCACTACCTGATGCCTGACGATTCGAGAGCGCATGACGTTCTGCTTTGCATCGGATCGGGCAAGACGGTCAACGACACGAATCGGTTGCGTTACCAGAGTCCATACTTCTACGTCCGCTCACAGGAGGAGATGTGGAGGATTTTTGGAGACGAGCTTCCTGAGGTTTTGACTCGAACAGTTGATATTGCCGAACGCTGTGAGCTGAAGCTTCCCGAGAACGTCAACTACCTGCCCCAGTATCCGATTCCGCAATCGGAACAAGGTCTCTCGGCTGACGACTACTTCGAGAAAGTGGTTCGGGATGGGTTTGAGCGACGTCGCCACCAAGTCTTCGACGTACTCGCCGCGCGCGGTGAACTGAAGCAGCCACTGTCGGATTATCAGACCCGTCTGACGAACGAGATCCAGATGATCAAGCAGATGGGGTTCGCAGGTTACTTCCTCATCGTCTGGGACTTCGTTCGCTACGCCAAAGACCACTCGATTCCGGTCGGTCCGGGCCGAGGATCTGCCGCCGGCTCGCTCGTAGCCTACTGCCTCGAAATCACAGACGTCGATCCCCTTCAGTACGATCTGCTCTTCGAGCGCTTTCTCAACCCGGGCCGCGTTTCCATGCCTGACATCGACATCGACTTCTGTGTCCGTGGCAGAGGCGAAGTCATCAATCACGTGGCCGGTCTTTATGGCCGCGACTCGGTCTGCCAGATCATCACCTTTGGAACGCTGGCCTCGAAGGCCGCGATCAAGGATGTGGGCAGGGCTCTCGAAGTGCCGTATGCCGACGTCGAGCGGATCGCCAAACTGATACCACCGCCGGTCCGTGGACGCAACGTGAGCATTAGTCAGGCACTTGAACAAGTACCTGAGCTCCGGAAGGAAGTCGAAACCAACCCGCAGGTTAAAGAAATACTTGAGATCGCGCAGCGCCTCGAAGGCTGTGCGCGTCACTCCTCGGTTCACGCGGCAGGGGTGGTCATCTCGCCGCTTCCGCTTCAGGAATTAATCCCAGTCGCCGTCTCAGGTAAGGAAGAGCTTACGACACAGTATGTCATGTCGGACTTGGAAAAGACCGGCATGCTTAAGATGGATTTTTTAGCGCTTACCGCTCTAACTGTTATAAATGACTGCTTAATTAGCATTAAACAGATGCTTGGTGAAGGGATTAAGTGGTCGGAGATAGCGCTTAACGATGCTAAGGCGCTTAATGTATTTGCGGAAGGAAGGACTGAAGCGGTCTTTCAGTTTGAATCTTCAGGCATGCAGGAGATCTGCCGGAAACTGAAGCCGAAAGGCATTGAAGACCTTGCGGCACTCAACGCCCTTTATCGCCCTGGACCATTGGACGGTGGCATGGTGGATGAGTTCATTCAGCGACACCACGGGAAGAAGAAAGTTAGTTACATGGTGCCGCAGATGAAGGAGATTCTAAACAACACTTACGGCATCATCGTCTACCAGGAACAGATAATGCAGCTCGCTCAGATGCTTGCGGGCTATACACTTAGCGAAGCCGACCTCATGCGTCGCGCGATGGGCAAGAAGAAGCGCGAAGAGATGGCTGTGCATGAGGAGAAGTTCATCAAGGGCGCTGTCGAGCGCGGCATCAAACAGGAAAAGGCCGAAAAGATCTTCTCGTTGATGGCCCAGTTCTCAGACTACGGTTTCAACCGCAGCCACAGCGTTGCCTATGCCTATCTCGCGTTCCAGACCGCCTACTTGAAGGCGCACTATCCGGAACACTTTTATGCTGCGGTGCTTTCAAGCGAAGCTCAGGACGCCGCTAAAGTGTTTAAGTACTCGAAGGAGCTTCGCGCCCAGAAGATCGCACTGCTTCCACCTGATGTTAATGAAAGCTATTCCGGCTTTACTCCCTTAAGCGGCGCCATCCGATACGGGCTTACTGCGATTAAAGGACTCGGCCAGTCCATCGTTAAAGCAATTTGTGAGGCACGCGAAAGTGGTCCGTTCCGGTCGTTTTTCGACTTCGCTGAACGCGTGGAGTCAACCACTCTAAACAAGCGGGTCTTTGAAAGTCTGGTTAGCGCCGGTGCCTTCGACTCGCTTAAGGATGGGCGGCCGATTGAAGCCTGGCGTGGCGGTCTCTTCAGCTCGATCGACGCGGCACTGTCGCGAGCCCAGCGTGCAAAACGCGAGAAGCTCATCGGCCAGAACGGTCTTTTTGGTGCTATGCCAGAAGAGATCGACTACGCTAACGAGCTTTCACCAACCGCAAAGGTTTGGACTTCAAGTGAAATGTTAGCGGCAGAAAAGGCGGCTCTCGGCTTCTACATCACCGGTCACCCACTGGAGCGCTATCTCGAAACACTGCAAAGAGTGAAAGCCGTTCGGTCTACCGAACTGGCCGAACTGACGAGCGGAATCCGCGTCACGTCTGGTGGGATTATTGGTGACCTCCAGATCCGCACCACCAAGAAGGGCGACAAGTTTGCGCTTTTCAGACTTGAGGACGAGGCAGGCAGCACTAAATGCGTCTTATGGCCGGAGGGCTACCGCAAACACGCTGCTCTAGCGCAGAATGAATTACCAACGATCGTTATCGGTCGCCTTGAACTCAGCGAAGACAATCCGCCAACGATAATCGTCGATCAGTTGCAGAGCATTGACGCGAAAGCAAAGGACAACGAATTCCTGGTGCTGCGAACACCTCAACACGACGATTTCTCGACCTTGTGTGACTCGATTCTGACCCTGCTCAACGCCAACCCAGGTGATTGCGAGGTCGCCCTTGAGACTTCAATTGCAGAGGGAACCATCGTGAGAATTAAACCCAATAACGCTCTCCGTGTGCGGCGCAGTGGCGAGTTGGAGCAAGGTTTGAGACAATTGGGCTGCACTGTTACCGTTGAAACCTCCTCCCAAACTCGCGATTAACCACTTGGATCCAAGTTGCGGTGTGATTTGCCTCAACATCCGCAAAGCCAAAGGCTAATAGACCTAGTGCGTAGGCTTTGGTGTTTGGCACCTTGAGTCAGCGACCTCAATGAACGACACAAAACCAGATTACGACGTGGCGCTTTCGTATGCCTCTGAAGATCGCGCCTACGTAGACAAGGTGGCCTCGCGCCTAAAAGCAAAACGGATCAAAGTCTTCTACGATCAATTTGAGACAACTAAACTTTGGGGAAAGAATCTCTATGACCACTTCGCTGAGATCTATGGTAAAGCGAAATATGCAGTTGTCTTTATATCAAAAAGTTACAGTGAGAAAGCCTGGACAAATCATGAATTGAAAAGTGCTCAGGCTAGAGCATTTCAGGAGAAGAGAGAGTACATCCTTCCCGTAAGATTTGATGACACCGAGATCCCTGGCATCCCGCGCACGATTGCTTATGTAGATGCAAGGAGCACCACTCCAGCGGAACTGAGCAAGAAAATTATCGAAAAACTCCACGATCTGTATCCAACTGAATTGAGCAGTTCAACAGAGAAGAGCGCGGTTGCGTCCACTGTATCGGAATCCCATGTTAGGAATGCCGAGGCAGGACGGGGTTTCGGGCGGAGGCGTTATTTGATCTTTGCGCTCGTCGGGGTATTACTACTTTTCGGAGCTACGTTCGGCTTCTACCGAAATCTTCAACGACCTTGCGGCCCTGAGATTGGAAACTTTCGTGAACAACTACGTGATGCGATAGATCTGGTAAGCCTGCTCGCTCCAGATGATCTGGACAGGGAAACCATTAGTGCATTGAATAAACTGCAAAAGGAGACGGAAAGAAATTTAACCTGGAGCTGTGCCTGGGGTCATGAGTGGGATGAGCTAACCAAGTTGACGAAGGCTCTCACCACAATTGTCAACGACCGCAAGATAAAAGACGCTGTAAGACAAATCGATGACGATGGACTTTCAAAGAGTCCGGATCGCTTCATAAGGGCCAGGGCCCTACTTCTCAAAGCGGCCGATCCTATCTCTGAAGGAGTGTGCTTTGATCCTAAAGATACGTTGCTATTACTAAATCAAGCTATAGAGACGGATCCTCGAATAGTTGCGGCTTTTAACCTCCGGGGAGTCTGCTTGGCAGAACAATCGATGAGACTTTTGGTGTCAGGCGAACCCAACATGAGCCCTGCGGATACTTGGACAAATGGCGTGGAGAGGATACGAGGCTCATTGTTCGACAATCTAGCGGCTTTTCAGACGAAGTCTTCGCCGAAAGGGGCCCAGATTAGATTCTTAAATAATAGGACGTGGAATTCTACGCAATTTCTTTTGGGCGCCATGCTTTTGGGGGATGAGAAGTTGAAGGAGGGTTTGCGAGTGATAGGAGACTTACAACGGTCTGGAAATTTTGAAAGCATGAAATCATTCTTCGATGGCGCATTATCCGATATTAAGCGTTGCCAGGAATTGTCCCCGGAACAAGCTAAGTTTTATGAGAGTGAAGCAGATTTGTACGCATTTGAGGTATCCTATTACTCACATCCAAGGTACAAAGACATCGATCAAGCACAAAGCGCAAAATCCAAGATGTACGAAGCTCTCGAAAAGGCATTCAGTAAGGGGCTGCTAAAAGGAAGAGAAAACTGGGAAGCGGTTCAAGGCTATTTCATGATCGATGTGTTTTTGGCCCCATACGCGGCAGACCCAGATCTCAAGTACGATGCGAAGGTCGATGATCCTGATAAACAACAGATACTCCTCGTGATAAAGCGAGTAAACGACAATGCCAAGGTGGATCCTCAAATTCAGCTCGAAATAAAAAATAGAGTAGAGAAGTACCTTAAACTCCAACAGCAACAATCCACGAACTAAATGGCCAAACACAAAGAAGCAAAGGACCAAATCACGCCTTCCGATTCGACAGAGCAGCGAACGGCGTTTGATCGCGTTCTTCTCGCTCGGCACTCCGATCGTCCTTACACCCTCGATCTCATCGAGCGCTTATTCGAGGACTTCGTCGAGCTACACGGCGATAAGAGATTCGCAGAAGACCCTGCAATCGTTTGCGGGATGGCGCGTTTTCACGGCTTGCCCATAATCGTCGTTGGTCATCAGAAGGGTCGCGACACCAAACAGCGCAGCTACCGAAACTTTGGCATGCCGAAACCCGAAGGTTATCGAAAAGCACTGCGAGTGATGAAACTCGGTGAAAAATTCGGCCGTCCAATTTTTACTTTCATCGATACACCCGGTGCCTATCCCGGTATCGACGCCGAGGAGCGTGGACAAGCCGAAGCCATCGCTTTCAACCTGCGTGAGATGGCGAAGATTAAAGTGCCGATCATCGTTACGGTAATTGGTGAAGGAGGATCCGGGGGTGCCCTCGCGATTGGCGTCGGCGATCAGGTGCTGATGCTCGAGAACGCGATCTATTCCGTTATCAGTCCCGAAGGCTGTGCCGCGATTCTTTGGAAAGACTCAAGCAAGGCAGATCGTGCCGCCGAAGGCCTGCGGCTCACCGCGCAGCACCTCTCTGAGGAAGGAATTGTCGACAAGATAATTCAGGAGCCGGAAGGTGGCGCCCACAACGATTACGATCAAACGGCACGCTATCTCGATTCAGCACTGAGTGAGCGCCTCGCAGAAGCGGTTAGTTGTTCACAAGAAGACAGACTAAAGCGTCGTTATGACAAACTTCGCGCGTTCGGTCGTTGGGGAACAGATGGTAAGGACACTGACCCAACACCGCCGGCAGGTTAATTACTTACGCTCGCAGCGATTGGTTAAACTAAGACATCCGGTCGCCCGAACGCCTCGTCTTCAGAACCGTGCGTGAGACTTTCGACCTCACACGGCTCCTCGATAACGTAATCGTTGACATCGATACTGTCTGGGCCAACTGAACCGATAGTTCCATCGATTGCGGTCTTTTCATCATGGCAATGAACATGAAGCAGTTGAAGATTGCCGTATTCATCCCTACCGCCATAGCGACGTGGGATTCTATGGTCAATCTCAATTCTGTCTCCCTGTTTGAAGTAGAGTCTGCACCACCGGCATTTTCCTTCTTGCTCCTTCAACAGTTTGACCTGTCGAAAAGTCAATAATGGATAGTGCTGAAGGCGTTTGCTCCAGTATGTCCAGTTACCATCGAAGGGGCTTTTTGTTCCCGCCACTTGAACGTGACGTTTGATTGGTACATCGGCATACCAACGAAGCATTTGATCCGATGCTTGGAACACCCAGCCTCTACCTTTATCAGAAAACAACCAGTATTTACTTACTGTTTGCCTTCGAGATTTGTTTTGATGGCGTCGCTTGGCCCAGCGGAGGAGTTTCTTCGTCACCAGATGGTCTAGTTTCAAGAAAACTGCCTTCGAGACAACTGTTGAGTAATAGTTGGTCCACCCGACAATCTTTGGATTGAGCAGGCGTATCAAGTTAGCTTGTTCAGCCGACTTGTTCCGCTCTATTACTTCCGCTACCTGACGGTAGTGTCGGGCAATTGCCTCTTTGCTGGGTTTGATGATGGCTTTGAAATCAACCAGGATTCTTGAGTGTCCTGATGTTCGATAGTTGCATTTACCAACTTTGAACTGTCGAACGTGAAAACCCAAGAAGTCGAATCCTACATGGCCTTCATGTTTTCTGAAGGTGTGTGTGATTCTCGTTTTGCTTGGTTTGAGTTCAAGCCCCATGCCCGATAACCACTCTTGCGCAATGCTGGTAGCTTTCTCTACAACTTTCAGGTCGGGATGGAGTACCACGAAATCATCCGCATAGCGAATAACTCGTGGCTGGTAGCGACCATGAATGATCCCGTCGATCTTGACGGTCTTCGGGAAGGCTGTAGTGATTGCGGTTTCAAGACCATGCAATGCAATGTTGGCGAGTAGAGGTGAGATAACACCTCCTTGCGGTGTTCCTTCTTCCGAAGGAAAGAGTTCATCACCGTCCATGATTTTGGCTTTGAGCCAAGTCTTCACGGCACGTCGCATGACACTGAACGTCTTAAGTTTTTCCAACAACGCTTGATGGTTGATACGGTCAAAGGAAACATCCACAGACTACCCACCCCCACAACTATCCTGAGCAGGTCACTATCACTCGTCCTGCTCACCCATTCGAAGGTAAGTCCCTCGCATTGCTGGGCCATACTCATCGAAAGAATCAATTGCACTTACTACTTATCCTGCCCGACGGCTCCAAGTCGCTGGTTCCGGCAGATTGGACCAACCTCAACTGCACATCTGACTTCACCATTCAAAAAGAAATAGCAACGCTCGGCTCTTTAAGCGAGTTGCTTCACCTGCGCACCGTCATAGATGCTCTCCTACGACGTCTTGCTTCAGAAGAAGCTACCAACAACGAGGAGAGCAATGGTGTCAAAGCAGCTCAACTTTCTGGACCAGCCGCTCCCGGAGACTTACATCTGGGAAGGACTTGATCCAAAACGACGAACGATCATTACCGCAGTTCTGGCACGTCTGATCGCCAGGGCTGCTTTAGCCAATATCACACCGGAGCGGACCGATGACCGACACAGCCAAGATCAAACCGATTCATATTCAGAGAGCGGCAGTCGTTTATGTGCGCCAGTCGACCACCTCTCAAGTGGAGCAGCACCGAGAATCGACCGCGCGACAATACGCCCTGGCCGAGAGAGCCAGACAACTCGGTTGGACCAAAGAGCAAGTGATTCTTATTGATGAAGACCTCGGCCTTTCCGGCGCCAGTGTGGTCAAGCGCACCGGGTTCGTTCGCTTGACTACCGAAGTCGCTCTCGGCAGAGTCGGTATCGTTCTCGGACTCGAGGTTTCGCGACTCGCGCGCAATAATGCCGATTGGTATCGCCTGCTTGATCTTTGCGGCCTTACTGACACTTTGATCGGCGATGGTGACGGGCTGTATCATCCGGCGCTTTTCAACGATCGTCTGGTCCTCGGCCTCAAGGGCACTATGAGTGAAGCAGAACTCCATATCCTCCGTGCCCGTCTCGATGGCGGTATCCGTAACAAAGCTGCACGCGGCGAACTGTACCGCGGTCTGTCCGTAGGCTTTGTCCGGGGCGAGGAAGACGGCGAAGTCCTTTTTCATCCCCATGAAGCTGTCACCAACGCCATTCGTACCGTCTTTGAGCGCTTCGCTGAACTCGGTTCCGCACGTCAGGTTTGGCTCTGGTTTCTGTCGCAAGGTCTGTCGTTCCCTTTACAGTGGCGCAGTGAGATTCGCTGGGTCACTCCCACCTACACCGCCATTCACAGCATTCTTACCAATCCCGTTTATGCCGGCGCTTACACTTATGGTAAGTCTCGCGTTGAGCGTTATGTTGATGAACACGGTGTCGTCAGAAAGCGAGTTCGTCACTTGCCAATGAATGAGTGGGCCGTGCTCTTGCCAGAACATCATCCCGGGTTTATTAATTGGGAGACGTTCCAGACCAATCAAGTGCGCATCGACCAAAACGTTCATCCCAAACCCAATCAGGCCGGTGGCGCCGTTCGCGAAGGCGCCGCCTTGCTGCAGGGCCTCGCAGTTTGTGGACACTGTGGACGCCGCTTGCGCGTCTATTACAGTGGCAAAAACTCCACGCCCGGCTACTACTGTTCTGGCAAAGACCTCGTCAACGGTCGAGGCGTCTACTGCCTCAATGTTGGCGGCGTTGCCATCGATCGACTGGTGGTCCAAGCTTTTCTGAATGCCATCACTCCTGCTGCTCTCGCAGCCTCGGCGCTTGCGTTTGAAGAGCTCCAGTCCAATCATGACGCAGCGCTCGCTCAGTGGCGACTGGAAGTTGAACGTATGCGGTACGAAGCTGAGCGCGCCGAACGGCGGTACCGCGCTGTTGAACCAGAAAACAGACTCGTGGCACGCGGTCTGGAAACTGAATGGGAGAACCGTCTGCGCGCTCTCCACATTGCTGAAGCTGAGCTTCATCGTCGTCAACAACAACAGCCTCCTCCTATTGGCCCAGAGCAACGAAAGCGGGTGCTCGCACTGAGCGCCGATCTACACCAGGTGTGGATCGCACCAACAACCACCGATCGGGATCGAAAAGAACTTTTGCGCACGCTGCTTGAAGAAATAATCATTACTTTGAACCGAGATGATCGCCGCGGCCAGATCACGATGCGCTGGCGTGGCGGTAAACTCACAACCATCGACCTTGCCTTACCACGCCCTCAACCTAAGGGCGTTCGCACTGACGAAGACACAATCGAACTATTGACTCGGCTAGCCGCTCACTATCCCGACGAAGTCATCGCCGGCATTCTCAATCGTCAAGGTCGCAAGACCGCCTACGGCGAGCGCTTTACCGCAAATCAAGTCGGTAGTCTCCGTCGCTATCGCAACATCCCGCGCTTCCAACCGTGCGCTGATGCACTAGCAGGTGATCTTGCCACTATCGAGAGGGCTGCGGAGATCCTCGGTCTTGCTGCATCTACTATTCATCGTTGGCTCAACGACGGCTTCATCGCTGGCGAACAACTTACTCCCGGCGCCCCCTGGCGCATCCGTATCACCGATGAGTTGCGGGGACGGTTCCTCGAAGAAACACCACCCGGCTTTCTGCCTATGCTCGGAGCAACCATGCGACTCGGCGTATCTCGGCAAACGATCTTGCAGCGTGTAAAGCGCGGCGAGCTCGAAGCGGTCCATGTCCGACGCGGACGACGTAAGGGCTTGAGAATCAAAGTTATGGATACACATCCCAGTCTTTTTAACGACCCATCTTGAATCGGAGGTGCATTATGAAGAGGGTTCCAAGCACTTCGCAATGTCAGCATCAAGCACAAACTTCTGTGTGTACTTGATACTTTGATGGATTGCTTCAATCGCATCATGGGCCGACCGTCCCAGTCTAAAGCCATAACTGTTCGGCTCAAAGCGAGCTTCCCATTCTGGCTCTAGTGCCATTTTTGCCAGAGCTTGTTGCGCTCTGTTTTCGATAGTCGGGATGCCTAAAGGTCGTTTCTCATCGGAACCGGGTTTGGGTATCCAGACACGGCGGACGGGAGTCGATTTAGGCTGGAGGCTCAAGGTTTGGACAAGTCGCATCCGTTGTTTCGGGCTTAGAGCTAGTTTGCCGTCAACACCGGCTGTTTTCTTGCCTTTATTATCTTGAGTCACCTTCCTGACTGCGAGACATTTGGCGTACCAGGAGCTGAGCAGTAGTTTCTGGAGTTTATGAACCGCTACCTTGTTACCATGTTGGGCAGCTTGGTAAATACGCTTTTGGAGCTTAAAGACCTTCCGCTCGATACTGCGCCACGGAATGTCATTCCATTCATACACTAGCTGTGAGGATGCTGTGCTCATAACTTATCAACTCCGATTCGTGTCTTTACCTTTCACGTTATCGTGTCCACGTCTGCATATCCGCCGGCTTTCCCGGCGGCATTTGCTTCTTGGACAATCCTGCCAATGCTCGGCATGCGGTTGACACCTGCTCCAACTGTGTTGGAGAGCATAAGCATTGGTTACACCGTTCCGGTCACTCGTTTTACGCAGATTTAGAGCCGCACATTCTTCCGGGTTTGTGTGGGGTGAACACTGGTCGCTTCTAAAGACGCCAGTCAATATCCCTGCCCTTTGGCAAAGCCTGTAAGTCCACGTAGGCTTCTTCATTCTAACGAAAGTTAATGCGTTCGTATTCCTACTCATGTCTGCCTGCTTGCATGGAGTCATCAATTGGACTTTGACTTACCATGCGTTTCATCCCGCTTTACGGATTGATGGTCAGTCGCTACCGTAGGGATGATGCATTTCCTAGTTCACCGTAGGATAGGGAATTGCGCCCTATATCGAGTGACAAGTTAGACGACAAAAACATAAGGGCGCCCCACGTTGGTGGGGCACCCTACAATTTTCACCACCCTTCGCGTCCCTCACTGATTCCCGAAGTAGTTATAACCTCTTTAGAATCAATGATTTAACGAAAACGGGTCGCACCTAGAACGGAATATCGTCGTCGGATAAATCTGCTTGCGAATCAGGCGGACCGGCACTCGCGCTTGCCGAAGCCGCGCGCTCTTGTGTCATTTCGTCGCCGCCTCTCGATCCGATAAACTGCATATCGGTTCCGAAAACTTCGAGCGAGTGTCGCGGTTTACCGTCCCGATCGATGTACTCTTCCACGCGCAGGCGTCCCTCAATGTAAACCTGTTTTCCTTTTTGCAGATACTGTGAGGCAGTTTCCGCGAGGCGGTTCCAAAGAGTAATGCGGAACCATGTTGTGTGGTCCTGCATCTCGCCATTTTTATCTTTGCGCCGTTCGTTCGTCGCCATACTGAAGCTACAAACGGGAGTACCCTGAGCGGTGTAACGCAGCTCGGGATCGCGACCGAGATTTCCCACGAGAATTACTTTGTTGAAGGACATGAGGAGCCTTTCTTTTATCTGGGTTTACTAACCGCCGCGATACTACAAGCGAAAAACCGAAGAATCAAGCGAACCAAAATTTTAATGCGATAAATATCCGTACTTGGGCACAGTCAGTACCGTCCGCGGTAGCAACTGTGTTTGATGTCAAGCAGCAACTGGCTGCTGCGGACTTTTCCAAGTGGTGCTATCACGCATCATGACGTTAATGATCACCAGCAGTTTGCGCATGCAAGCAGTGATAGCAACCTTGAAAGACTTCTGGTTGGAGCGCAGCCGCTGATAGAACTCTTTGAGCACTGGGTTATGGCGTGAGGCGGTCAGAGCAGCCATATAAAGTACGCGGCGCAGTTGGGCGCGGCCGCCGTAGATATGACGGGTGCCGCGTTGCTGGCCACTGTCGCGATTAAGTGGCGCGACGCCAGCTAGCTTGCTGATCTTTTGCCGGTCAAGCTGACCCAGTTCCGGCAAATCGGCAATCAGCGTGAAAGACGTCACCGGGCCAATGCCGGGGACACTTTGTAAGATTTTATCTTTGGCTTGCCAGCAGGCCGAGGTTTGCAACAGCGCTTTGAGTTGCTGGTCGAGTTCAGCAATGCAGTCCTCTAACCAATCGATGTGCTCTTTGATTTTGTCGCGCACCGTGTCGGAAGTCGCGGACCCGCGCCGATTTTTCTCGTCGCTGAGCATTTCCACGAGTTGCCCGCGACGGCCCATCAAGGCGTCTAACTCTTGCTCGTCCTTTGACTTAATGGGCCGCAATGGTGGTTTTATGGCAGCCGCAAAGTGGGCCAGCACACGCGCATCAAGGCGGTCAGTTTTAGCCAGTTGGCCGAGGGCTTTGGCAAAAGCGCGCACTTGCCTGGGGTTGACCACGCGCACCGGCAAACCGACCGCATGCAAGGCGTTGACTACAGGCAGCTCCAAACCACCGGTAGCTTCCAGCACAATCAGCGCCGGCCGCAAAGCGATCAGTTCGGCGCCCAGTTGGCCAAAGGAGTTCATTTTATTGGGACAACGGAATTGGTAGTCGCGCTCGTGCACGGCCACTTCCAACTGTTGTTTGGAAACGTCAATACCAATGAAAGGCCGGGACTGTTTTTTAGACATGATGGGGTTCTCCTTCCCAAGCTTGCGAATGCGGGCTCGCGGCCCAAGCAACTGTTCGGGTTTATGGAAAACGAGGCGCAACGATCAAAAGGCTACCGCACGGGCTCGAAGCAACCAAGCGGATGAACGATCTGCTGCACCTCTGGGACCAATCGCTTTCTAGCTGGCGACTGGCACAGGCAATGAATAACTTGCACGGACTTAACATACAAGCGGATGGGTACGAAGTCGACGCGCTCGTAGTCAAAGGCTGCGGACCCATCCGCTATCGCGGACGGTACTGACTGTGCCCAAGCCCGACGTTCTTTACTTCAGGCGGAGCCGATCTTTCAGCCACAAAAATGCGCTAGAAACACAAAAGTGTAGCTATCGCGTTCGGCAAATGATTTCTGGTAGACTGTCGTTTACTTTAACCGGTTCAAAGTAGATGAAGCCTCGAGTATACATAGAGACTTTTGGCTGCCAGATGAATGTCGCTGACACCGAACGCGCTGCCACTGGTCTCCGCGCTTCCGGATACGATTTGTGTACATCAGTCGATGAAGCGGACGTAGTTCTGCTGAACACCTGTTCGGTGCGTGAAAAAGCAGAACGCAAGGTTTACACGCGTATCGGTGAATTGCGTGCCGAGCGACCGGGCAACGGGGATCTTCTGGTCGGCGTGATGGGTTGTGTGGCCCAACTTGAAGGTGAATCCGTCTTCGCACAGGCTTCATCCGTAAACATGGTAATCGGCACACGCGCTACCGATCGTATTCCGGAATTGATCGAACGAGCACGCGACGGCGAGAAGCGAGTGCTCGATCTCGGCGAGCGTGGCGAGAATGACTCGTGGGACGTTTCGCCAGTCGAACGACACTCACCACACGTCGCTTTCATTCCAATCATCGAAGGCTGCAACAAGTTCTGCTCGTTTTGTATTGTGCCTTACTCACGTGGTCGTGAACGCAGTCGTCCTGCGAGTGAAATAGTTGCCGAAGCGAAGAGACTTCAAGCGCTCGGCTACAAAGAGATTCATTTAATTGGTCAAAACGTCAACAGCTACCGTCCGCGCGTGCAGGATGGTCTGGAAGGATTTGCGGGAGCAACTCCATTTTGCCGTTTGCTACGAGCAGTTGCTGCTACAGGTTTGCCGCGAATCAAATTCACGACTTCGTTTCCGCGTGACTTTCATCCGGACATCGTTACAGCGATTGAAGAAAATCCAAACCTGTGCGATTGGGTTCATTTGCCAGTGCAATCCGGCAGCGATCGGATTCTGAAGTTGATGCGTCGCGGCCACAAACGCAGTGACTATCTCGAACGAATTCAGCGTATAAAGAACTCCAGCAGGCGTCTGGCGCTCACGAGCGACATCATCGTCGGCTTTCCTGGTGAGACCGATGAGGACTTTCAACAGACAGTCGACCTCGTGAGAGAGTGTGACTACGACAGTCTCTACATCTTCAAATACTCGAAACGCGCAAGAACGCCGGCAGCAGAGTTTTATGATAACGTTCCCGAGACGGAAAAGACTGCGAGATTCCTGGAGCTTGAAAAAGTTCACCGCGCGGCGCAGGAGAAGATTTACAGTTCGTATGTCGGTCGCAAGCTCAGCGTACTGGCTGAAAAACAGAGTTCGCGTTCTGAAGACGATCTTTCGGGACATTCGACTTGCCACAAAGTGGTGAACTTCCGTGGCGACAGCAGTCTCGAAGGTGAGATAGTCGAGGTACAGGTTACGGCAGCGAAGACAAACAGCTTGTATGGAACTCTAGTTGGACGGTAGGGTAAGGGGTACCTACGTATGGAAATCGAGGTAAAGATCCGAGCGTTAATGATGGATCCCAACAGCGGAACTCCAATTATTATTTTAAAGGACGTTCAGAGTGATACGATGCTGCCGATCTGGGTGGGCGCGTATGAAGCGAACGCCATCGCACTGGAGATCGAGAAGATTGCGCCACCGCGGCCGATGACTCACGACCTCCTGCGAAACCTGATTGTGGAATTGGGAGTTCAAGTGGATCGAGTAGTGGTGACAAGCTTGCGCGATAACACTTTCTTCGCAGTGATTGAGATGCGAAACAGTGATGGAAATCGAATGGTGCTCGACTCGAGACCGTCCGATGCAATCGCTTTGGCATTACGAGCCGATTGTCCGATCTACGTCGATATGGAAGTGATCAAAGCCTCGCGTAATACTCTGCCGGCAGAGGAATCTGAAGAGCCCGAGATAACCGGGAATGAAGAGGAATGGCCCGACGTCATCGGCGAAGCCGGTGATTTACCGATGTAGTGTCTGCAAATGATGAACCTATGGAGTGATAATTGGCCACTGTGCAGCGAATGGTAATCGCCATCGCCAATCAAAAAGGTGGGGTAGGGAAGACCACTACCGCCATCAATTTGGCCGCCGCTTTTGCCCGCAAGGGAAAACGTGTCCTCCTTCTCGATCTCGATCCCCAGGCCAACAGTTCGATTTCTTTTTTAGATCCACGTGCGGTCGATCGATCCGTTTACGAGCTTATGATGGACGGCCAGGCGCCGGTCGAGGAATCTGTTTACGCGACCCCCGTCGAGAACCTGCACGTCGTTCCGGCACGCATTAATCTCGCGAAACTCGAGGCGAAACTGGTTGGTGATTTCGACGCGCCGTTTCGTCTCAAAGATCGTCTTGAACCTTTTCGGCAACAGTTCGAAGTCATCGTCATCGATACCCCACCGACACTCGGACTGATCACTGTGAACGCGCTTGTTGCTGCAACCCACGTTTTAATTCCGATCCAATCGTCATATTTTGCACTCGAGGGCACCGACGATCTGTTGGAGACGATCGAGAAAGTCAAAGCGCGTCCTAATCCAAATCTGGAATTGTTGGGCGTGCTCGTGACGCTGCACGACAAGCGGACTACACTCGCACGCGAAGTTCATGAACAGATCAAATCGGTGTTTGGTCCAAAACTTTTCGATACAGTGATCACGAAGAGCGTCAGACTGGAAGAGTCGCCCGCGTACAAAGAGTCGATCTTTAGTTTTGCTCCAAACTCATCCGGTGCAATTGAGTACGGAAAACTTTGCGAAGAGGTAATAAGCCGTGTCTAAAAGGGGATTGCCGACAGGCCTCCAGATGCGCCACGACGCGCATTACGTCGAAGAGTTGTCGCAACACCGGCCGCAACAAGTCGGCCGGATGATCGCTGTGGATAAGCTCGATCCCAATCCGGATCAACCACGTGTGGAGTTCGGCGACTTAACGGAGCTGACTGCCTCGATCGCTGAGAAGGGCGTGCTTGAGCCATTACTCGTCAAGCCAAATCGACTGACAGGACGCTGGATGATCATCGCCGGTGAGCGTCGCTGGCGTTCTGCACAGCGCGCGGGATTGAAGGAAGTTCCGTGCGTTGAGATGGAAGTTGATGAAGGCACAGTGGCGGAGATCGCGCTCATCGAGAACATGCAGCGCAAGGATCTGACGGTTTGGGAAGAGGCGGATGGATTGCTCGCACTGTGCGATCGTTATGGTTACACGCACGACGACGTAGCGCGCAAGGTTGGTAAGAGCAGGACGACTGTGAGTGAAGCACTCGCGATCGCGCGGATTCCTCAGGACGTGAGGGAAGTGTGTCGCGCTGCTGATATCAATGCGAAATCGTCGTTGCTTCAGATTGTGCGGCAGCCGGACGACGATTCGATGAGGCGTTTCGCGAAAGAGATCGCGACGAAGGGTTTGAATCGCAATGATGCGAGGGAAGTGCGACGTCAGGAGATGGGCCCGCGTGTCGTTCCTGAGAGCAAGCCTTACACGTTCAAGTACGCGTCACCCGATAAGGATTTCAATATTGAGATAAAGTTTCGCGCCTCGCAGGTGAGTGACGCGGAGGTCGCGCTCATTCTAAGAGCCGTGGCTGACGAGATCGATGTATTACCGGATTAACAAGATTTTCATGATTTACAAGATGACATCTTGCAAATCTTGTTGATCCTGTGAAGGCAGCTCTTAGCAATCAAGCCTGTTTCTTTTTCTCCGCAGCAGCTCGCTTCTGTAACGACTTAGCCCAACGCTCGAACGTCGGCTGAAGGGGTTTGAAAAGCCGTGCTCTGAAGGTGTGCTTCTTCTCGTTCCATGCTTTCAACTGCTTTTCGGTGTACGCACGAACCGCCGGTTCGAGTTGAGTCTTCTTCAAAGAGTGCTTAAGCGTGATGTGGTAGTGCTGGGCCACGAGTGAAAACACGAGAGCAACGAGATTGCTCTTGTAAGAAAGTCTCGGAACGATCCGCTTGTGAAACGGTTTGTCAGCGGGCAACAGAACGTTGACCGCGATTTCGAGCCAGGCACCCTTTGGTCCCTGCCGCGGGTGATAGAGTCCGGGTAATTCAGTCGCCTGAAACGCCGTTCCTTTGATTCGTGGATCGGTGATGAAACGCACAAGTCTGATTCGTTCAATGCCGCGCGTGTGCTCGCGTGGCAAACTATCAAAGGCAGTCTCAATCTGCTCCTGAGTGCCTTTGGGCAAAGCGCCTTCGTACTGGTTTTCAATGCGTATGGCCACAGTGATCGTTCCCTAGAGAGACTAAAATGTTGCAAATAGGAAATGGTCACTTTAGGGGAAGGCGGTAAGGCGGTCAAGTGAGGTCCGTAGAATCAGGTGCCTCTTTGGAGTGCGGTGACTTGTCGCCGCTTTGGTAAAAATTCCAAAGCGCCAACAAGTTGGCGCACTCCAAAGAGGCGCCTCAATCTGTAACGGCGCCCTTACTAGCACTGCTGACAAGCGCTCGATATTTTGCGAGGACGCCTGATGTGTAACGTGGTGTGGGTGGGCGCCAGTTCTCGCGTCTGCGGGCTAACTCATCATCGGGTACGTTCAGTTGCAGGAGTCTGTTTTCGGCGTCGATTGTGATCGAATCGCCTTCGTGCACCAGGGCGAGATTGCTGCCCGTGGCGGCTTCCGGTGCGACGTGGCCGACAACCATTCCATAGGTTGCACCCGAGAAGCGGCCGTCGGTGATGAGGCCGACTGAATCTCCGAGGCCGGCGCCGATTAGCGCTGACGTTGGCGCCAGCATTTCACGCATACCCGGGCCGCCTTTCGGACCTTCATAACGAATAACCACGACGTCTCCGGGCTTGATCCGCGCAGACAGAATCGTTTCTAAACACGACTCTTCAGAATCAAACACGCGCGCAGGTCCTGTGATTACTTTGTTCTTCACCCCGGAGACTTTTGCAACCGCGCCTTCCAGTGCGAGGTTGCCGCGCAGGATCACGAGGTGACCTTCAGGATAAAGCGCGCGATCAAACGCGCGGATCACATCCTGATCGTCAGATAGTTTCTCAGGAATTCTAGCCAGCACCTGCTCGATAGTCTCACCCGTAATCGTGAGTGCATCGCCATGCAAAAGTCCCTCAGCGAGCAACATCTTCATAACTTGCGGAATACCGCCGGCCTTGTGCAGGTCCGTTGCGACATACTTACCCGACGGCTTCAAATCACAAAACAGCGGCACACGTTTTCTGATTCTTTCAAAGTCATCAAGCGTGAGCTCAATCTTCGCGGCATGAGCGATCGCAGGCAGGTGCAAGACAGCGTTCGTCGATCCTCCAACAGCCATGATTACCGCGATCGCGTTTTCGAAAGCCTTTGGCGTTAATAGTTGCCGCGGGAGAATCCCTTGTCGCACCGCCTCAGCAAGAGCTGCTGCCGACGCACCTGCATTCTTCACGACTTCGTCACTGTCAGCAGCCATCGTCGAAGAGTGTGGAAGAGAAAGTCCCATCGCTTCGATGGCGGACGACATGGTGTTAGCCGTGAACATGCCACCACACGACCCGACACCGGGGCACGCGTGGCGCTCGATCTCAAACAGGTGATCCTCGCTAATCTTGCCGGCACAAAACTGTCCTACCGCTTCAAACGCGCTGACGATCGTAAGATCTTCGCCCTCGTAGTGACCCGGTCTGATCGTTCCACCATAAACAAAGATCGACGGGATATTCAGACGCGCAATGGCGATCATCGCGCCCGGCATGTTCTTGTCGCAGCCACCAATCGCCACGAGACCATCAACTGACTGCGCCTGGCAAACTGTTTCGATCGCATCCGCGATGACTTCACGCGAGACAAGGGAATACTTCATCCCTTCAGTGCCCTGCGAGATTCCGTCGCTGACAGTGATAGTGCCGAACGTTTGCGGCATCGTGCCTGCGTCGCGGAGCGTTGAGATTGCGTTTTCAGTGAGACGGTTCAAACCCGCGTTGCAAGGAGTGATGGTGCTGTAACCATTCGCAACGGCGATGATTGGTTTTTGAAAGTCGGCATCCTGAAAGCCGACGGCGCGGAGCATCGCCCGGTTCGGTGATCGCTCCACGCCACGTGTGATCAGATGACTGCGCGCGCCGGCGCTTTTCATAAACTCTTCAGGCACTTAATTGCTGGTCTTATCAACCAATCGACTTTGTGAAAGCCACGGCATCATATCACGCAAACGCGCACCAACACGTTCGATCGGATGCTCGCGTGCAGCGTCGTCAAGCTGTTGAAAGCGCGGGCGACCATTTCGTGCCTCTTTCATCCAATCGCGTGCAAAAGCTCCTGACTGAATCTCCGCCAGCAGCGCTTGCATGCGACGCTTCGTCTCGTCGTTTATGACCACTGGTCCACGCGTCATATCTCCAAACTGCGCCGTGTTGGAGATTGAATAACGCATCTCGGAGATGCCACCTTCGTAAAGCAGGTCCACAATTAGTTTCATCTCGTGGAGACACTCGAAGTAAGCCATCTCAGGCGAGTAACCGGCCTCAGTCAGAGTTTCGAAGCCGGCTTTGATCAGCGATGTCAGACCGCCGCAAAGCACTGCTTGTTCACCGAACAGATCGGTTTCTGTTTCTTCACGAAACGTAGTTTCGATAACTCCCGCGCGGCCGCCGCCGATTGCGGAAGCGTATGCCAGTCCGATGCGTTTTGTGTCTCCAGTTGGATCCTGACTGATAGCAATCAGGCAGGGCACGCCTGCGCCGCGTTTGTATTCGTGTCGCACAAGATGTCCCGGCCCTTTCGGCGCGACCATGAACACGTTTGCGTCTTCCGGCGGTTCGATGAACTTGTAGTGAATTGAAAAGCCGTGTGAAAAGGCGAGATACTTGCCCGGCGTGATCGACTCGGCGACTTCGCGCGCGTAGATGTCAGGCGCGAGTTCATCGGGAACGAGCATCATCACGATGTCTGCTTCCGCAGCGGCCTGAGCCACTGGTAACACTTTTAGCCCGGCGTGCTCGGCTTTTTCCCACGACGCGCTGCCGGTACGCAGACCGACGGTAATGTTGCAACCAGAGTCTTTCAGATTGTTAGCCTGCGCAAATCCCTGGCTGCCATAACCGATGACGGCGATCTGTTTCTCGCGTATCAGATTCAGGTCCGCATCTTTGTCGTAGTAAATATTCATTTGAAAATGTCCCCTTCAGACTATTGAGCGTCTCCTTGGAGTGCGCCGACTTGTTGGCGCTTTGGTATTGATTCTTATCTGTGATCTTACCAAAGCGCCAACAAGTTGGCGCACTCCAAGGAGAGCTACAAACCCGAGGCCGTCGCGCCACTCAGCGAGAATTCTTCCTCGGCGAGAGGAGTTTCTTCTCGCGTCGCCAATCTGTTAATCGCAATGTGTCCAGTGCGCGTGATATCCGTAACTCCAATCGGGCGCAACAACTCAATAAACGTGTCAACTTTCTCCTTGTTACCTGACGCCTCGACGATCACTTCTGTGTGCGAAATATCCACGACCTTCGCACGAAAGACGCTCACGAGACTCAACACTTCCTGTCGTTCAGATCCAGCTCTAGCGGAGACAGTAATTAACGCCATCTCTCGCTCGATATGTGGGCGCGTAGTTACATCCTGGACCTCGCGCACACGCGCCAATCGTTCGCATTGTTTGACGATCTGTTGAATGGTGCGATCGTCGCCCCGTGTCACAATCGTCACGCGCGACCAGCGCGGATCCAGACTCTTGCCGACGGAGATCGTTTCGATATTGAATCCCCGCGCACTGAAAAGACCGACGATCCGCGATAACTCTCCCGGCTCGTCAGCGACAGTTATGGAAAGCGTATGACGCATCACTGTACGATCATGTCGCGAGCGTTGGCTCCCGCCGGCACGATCGGAAAAACGTTCTCCTCTTTGGAAACTACTATGTCCATCACTGCTATCCCACGGTGGTTCAATCCTGCTTCGATAACGTCACGAAGCTCCTCCGGTCTCTCCGCACGGAATCCTGCCGCGCCATATGCTTCGGCAAGTTTTACAAAATCAGGCGCGACTGAAATATCAACTTCCGAGTAAGTGCGATCGTAGAACATCTCCTGCCACTGCCGGACCATGCCGAGGTAGCCGTTGTTCATGATCAGAACTTTGACTGGAAGGTCATATTGGATCGCAGTAGCGATCTCCTGATTCGTCATCTGAAACCCACCATCACCGACGACGGCCACGACTAATTGATCGCGTAACGCGAGCTGTGCGCCGATCGCTGCAGGCAAACCAAAACCCATCGTTCCCAGACCGCCGCTGGTGATTAACTGACGGGTTCTTGTGAACGGGTAGAACTGTGCCACCCACATCTGATGCTGGCCCACGTCGGTAGTGATCAGTGCTTCGCCTTTTGTTGCGCGATGCAGTTCGCGAATAACTGTTTGTGGCTTAATTTGGTTTTGTGACCCTGTGTAACGAAGAGGTTGCGATCGCTGCCAACCGTGTATCTGTTCCCACCACGATTCTCTTTGCTGAATCGATTCCTGCACTCGTTCCGCGCCCTGTTGGTGGGCCAGCGCGTAAAACTGGTCCAACGCCTGCCTCACATCGCCTGTGAGAGCAAGTGTCGGCGTCACGTTCTTTCCAATGTTTGCCGGATCGATGTCGACGTGAATCACCTGGGCCTGCGGCGCAAAGGTCGCCAGTTTGCCGGTGACGCGATCGTCAAATCTGACTCCAAGTGCCACAAGCAGATCGCTTTCCGCGACGGCCATGTTCGCGGCGTACGTTCCATGCATGCCCAGCATGCCCAGGCAGAGAGGATGGGAGCTCGGAAATCCTCCGAGCCCCATCAGCGTCGGCGAAACGGGGAGACGCAATGCCTCTGCAAACGAGAGCAGGGAATCGCCGGCGCCAGAATTTGTAATGCCGCCACCGATGTATAGGACCGGGCGCTTCGCGTTCAGCATCGCCTGAAGTGCACGTCGCGCGGGTTCGTGGGCCACCGGTGCCGGTTTCGTCGAGAAGGGAAAACTCACGTGGTCCAGTCGCGAGTGATTTGCTTTTTGCGCACTGACGTCTTTCGGAATGTCGATCACGACTGGTCCAGGACGTCCCGAGCGCGCCAGATGGAAGGCTTCGCGTACAACTGCGGCCAGATCCCGCGCGTCACGCACCAGGTAGTTGTGTTTCACACATGGGCGCGTAATGCCGACAGTATCAACTTCCTGAAATGCGTCGGTTCCGATCAGATGTTTCGGTACCTGCCCGGTGATGACGACGAGTGGAGTTGAGTCCATGTAGGCGTTCGCAATACCCGTCACGGCATTTGTCGCACCGGGCCCGGAGGTGACGAGCACAACACCGACTCGCCCCGTTGCACGTGCGTAGCCTTCGGCCATGTGCACAGCGCCTTGTTCGTGCCTCACGAGATAGTGGGTGATGCGATCGCGCGCCCGCCAAAGCTCGTCGTAGATGTGGAGTACGGCTCCACCCGGATAGCCGAAAATCGTGTCCACACCTTCGGCCACGAGCGCCTGGATGAGCATCTCAGCGCCCGTCGGCATCTCGGCAAACTGATCCGGTGCCACAGTTGCGAAGCGGTTATCAATGTGTTGTCGCGCAATCATAAACAGGGATCTGCGACTCTAGCCTTCATCGCCAGCGTTTGTACAATTTATTCTTTTAAGATAATAATAAAAGTGATTCATCGACTACTCTGGCACGGTAAGGTAAAAGTTCACGCTTATGGAAATGGCCCAATTGGAATACTTCTCGCGAGTCGTACAGGAAAAAAGCTTTTCAAAAGCTGCGGACAAGGTCTTTCGGACGCAGCCTGCGGTCAGCATTGCTATTCGCCGTTTGGAAGAAGAGATAGGTCTCCCGCTTTTGGATCGGACGCAGAAGACACCCGTCCTTACAGAGGCAGGGCAGGTGGTTTATGACTATGCGCAACGCATTCTGGGTCTGCGAGATCAAGTCGGGCAGGCGATTGCGGAGATGCAGAGTCTGAAGCGCGGGCTCATTCGAGTGGGTGCGAATGAGAGCACGTCGCTCTATCTTTTGCCGGAGCTCATTCTGAAATATCGCGAGCGGCATCCGGAAGTTAAGGTTGAAATATTTCGACACGTGTCGACCCGGCTGCCACGCGAAGTTATTGAGCGGAATGTCGACTTCGCGTTGATGGCGTCAGAACCTGGTGATCGCGACCTCGAGGCTTTTCCAGTACTCAAAGACGAACTGGTCTTGATCATGAGTCCCAAGCATCAGCTCGCGACACGGCCAGCGGTGAAGATCAAAGACCTTGGGAACGAACCATTTGTCGCACACAACGTGAACTCCGGATCACGCGTCAAAGTCATCGAAGCGTTTGCCAGACAACACACACCGCTAAACATTACTATCGAGCTTGCGACGATCGAGACTATTAAGCGGTTCGTGCAGAAGCGAGTGGGGTTGGCGTTTGTACCACGTATGTGTGTGAAGGAAGAGTTGGAGCGAGGAGTTTTGGTGAGTGTGCCGGTCCGAGGTCTTACTCACAACCGCACACTCTGGGCTGCCCACCGTCGCGGCGCAAACTTTTCTCCCGCCGCCGCAGCTTTTCTCGACGTCTTGCGCAACCACGCTGAAGCTGGTATGTGATCGAGCACTCAGTTCTCTTAGCGACGCAATGCGAGTCCTTCTTCTATCTCTCATCGTCTCAACCGTCATTGGTGTATCCACCAATGCATTTGCGCAATCTCAGTCGCGAGAAAAACCGGCACTCAAAGACTTCGGTTCCAGCCTGAAGAAACTCAAATGGGATCCTGAGAAAAAGCAGGCAGTGATCAACGAGCAGGGAAGTCGTGATGCTACAGATGACGATGTCATTCGCATCGAAACCTCGCTCGTAACCTCGGACGTGTTGGTGACTGATCGTCAGGGACGCCCGATCCGGAATCTCTCTGCAACTGACTTCGAAGTTAGCGAGGATGGTGTGGCGCAGCAGGTTGGTCACTTTGTGCTCGGGAACAACACGAGTCTTCCACGTTCGATCGTCTTGATCATCGACTACAGTCGCAGTCAGTTTCCATATATCGCTGACAGTATCGAAGCCGCGAAGGGGTTCGTCGATAAACTTGGACCATATGATCGGATGGCAATTGTTACTGACGATGTCGAACTTTTGGTCGACTTTACCAACAACAAACAAGAGTTGCGAAAGGGACTGGAGTCACTGCTGGACAGAACTCGTGGCAAGGGCGGGTTTCTTGGTGTGGGCGGGAAGCGGCCAAAATTCGGTCGCAGCGCGCAATACAGTGCATTAATGGCCACGCTGAATGAAGCGTTCGACGAAGAAGATCAAAACCCCATCATCGTGTTTCAAACCGATGGGGACGAACTCGAATACCTGCGTAACTCACTCATCGTTTATGAAGTGCCGCCGGATTTGCCGCCCGAGTTGGTTCGAGAAGTGCAGGAACAGATCGAGCAGAAACGACGGCTGCAGCGCACCAGCATGACGGAGTTTAGTCTCGACGATGTGTATCGTCGGGCAGAGAAATCGCAAGTCACGATTTATTCCATCATTCCGCGCATGCGTTTGCTCGAGCTTTCGCAGGGCGAACAACTTAAACGATTAAATGAGGATGACGACCGAGCAATTGGCGCCTGGGCGGAGGCGTCGTCGAAAGGAAAAGAAGCTTTCCAGAAACGTCAGGAAGAACGTCGCCGTAAACTCACTCCGGAATTGATTAAGGCGCGGCTGGACCAGGAGCTTAAAGTGCAGCAAGCCTTAGTCGACCTAGCCCAACTCTCAGGCGGCTGGGCCGACTTCCTGGAAACCCAATCGCAAACGGCAAACATCTACAACCGCATTATCGCCGACCTCAACCAGCGCTACATCATCGGCTACTACCCCACTAATAAGAACCGCGACGGCAAACGACGCCGCATAAAGATCGAAGTAAAGGGCCACCCGGAATACGTCATCACCAGTCGCAAGTCCTACTACGCCCCTGAGCCTTAGGGAATTACCGCAGAGATGACGCTCACACCATCACGCTTAAGCGCATACTTATTGCGTCTGATAATACATATTATGTTGGACCGGGCTTTGCCTCAAAAAGGTCTAAACACCGTCTTTTGCCTCAAAAATCAAGTTGACCGATCTTCGCGCCGCGATTAGCGGCCAACCTGATTTGAGGGAAAGGACCGAATTTAGAACTTCGTAATGCCCAGCCCCTTCAGCATCTGTTCTTCCTCATGCGTGAGTTTACCCTCAGTTAGTCGGATGAACAGGTCATAGGATGCGTCGTGAAATTCCGAATACTTGAACAGCACGTACATCGCGATCTCAAGTGACTCGATCACCGGAGCACTCTTGATCAGCCGCGTGTCGTAATACTTCCGAAGCATCGCAAAATTAAATCCGAGCCTGAGGGCCGCGTAATGCTCTCCCTCGAACGGCTCAAAGGCTTGTTCCCAAAGGTCGCGTTCTACGAGCGGGTTCGGGATCGGATCTTCTTCCGTTATTTCCGTGGTAACATTTACTTGCATGGTCAGTTCCTTTCTGCTTAACCGTGTTAGGAATTGGCTGTGTAAGGGCTGGTGAGTGTTAGTAGCACTTTCCAGCCCGCTTCTTTTTGAGGCCAACCACTATAGACACATTGTTTCATCGGTGCAAGGGGCTTTGCTCGAAAAGTGACGTTTACCAGAAAAAATCTAATCCAGTGTTGCGGTTTTTAGCAATTGAAGCATCGGCTTTAGGATGTACTGCGCAGCCTCTTCCGGTACACCCAGTCGTTTGTTTCCCTCTGTTTGGATGTAGACGTGCTTGCCGTCGCTTACGACGGTGAGTCGCTCCTTTGCCGGATACTGTTCAACACCACGGATGTCTGCAAAGTGGCGCTCAAGCTGAATATGGTCTGCCTGATTGCGCAACGTGATGGCCGCTTGTGGATGGCTCGGCTTGCGGATTACATAATCGCCGCCGATACCCTTTGAGTATTGCGCGGTAAGCGGGTGCCCCGCTAATCTCTCTTTCCACGGCGAATCATTGATGCCCGCTACATCTTGATCAATTTGACGCTGGAGAGTGGCCCAAAAATTGGATTGTTGAATGACGCGTTCCTTGTGCGCCTCTGATTGTTCAAGCTCGTTTTGTTTATTCCATTCATCGTGATACCACGCCATTGTAAACACTCCTTCGTAAGATAAATGCTGAGAGAATACGCTTAGACTGAGACGTAGATCAAAAGGCATCGGCGATGATTATAACCGATGCCTCAAAGTACGGGCGCTTTACCTTAGGCCGCTTCCTCACTTGAGAAATCCGCTTCGATCCCCAGCTCGTGAACCGATTGTATGACCACACACAAATTATGACAGAGCACCTTGCAAAGTGCTTCGTTTACTTGTGCGGTCAGAGTCTTGCTGCGAAGTCGCTGCCCAAACTTTGCTTTGATCATGTGGAAAGTGGTTTCCACGTTGGACCGCTTGTGATAGTGCGTCAAAAACTCTTCGCGGTTGTCATTGTAGAAACTGAGCATCCGAGTCCAGAGCGTTGACTTAGGACCATAGTTGGTCTGTGCTTTGGAGTTTGACTTAAACGGGATGTACGGGATGGCCTTGTGCCGCAAAGTCGTTAATAGATTCTCTCCGCTCAAATACGCTTTGTCGGCTGATACTTCTTTCAACGTGAAACCGTTTTCAGCGGCAGCCTCAACCAAAGGTTTGAAGTAGCCGTGATCGTTTGCGTAACCGTCGCTGATTTCAACTGACGTAACCACGTTTGTCTTGACCCCGCACATCAAATGTACCTTGATCCACATGCGCCGATCTTCTAGCTTGCCGTATTTGACATCCAGCCAGCGCATAAACTGTCCAGTGCTGAACCCAGAACTATCAACCGCAAAATCTGTCTCAACCGATTTGAGCGGCTGCGCACTCAGTTTAATTAGCTCGTACAGGTAAGGTGTCAATGACTCCGCTTCCAAGTAGCGAAACACTGAATTATAGGATGGCATCTTTGAGAGAAAACCGCGTCGTTTTGCTTCCTGTAAATCACTCTGAAAGCGGCGACCTGAAACGGTGGAGTAAATCTTGAACGTGCTGGCGAAAATGATGTCAGCCAGCGACAAGCGCGGTCTGCCGCGATGCTGCTCAGGCTCGGGAAGGTTTCTGCACAGTTCGTAGAGCAAGGCTTGCAGTTGCGATTTCTCTTGCGTCTGAGCGGCATTGTACGCGGGCCAATTCTGGCTATAGGTCTTGCGCGTGACCTTCACCGTCTCGGTGACAACCGTCTGACCGTCTGCGGTAGTCTCACGCTCTAACACGTACTCGACAGCGTAAATGTGCTTGCAGCGTAACTGCGTGAATTCGTGGTCAGGGCAAGTACAGTTTGGAGAATCAGGATCGGGATTAACCTGGTATTCGCCGTGTCCGGCTTGCGATGGAACTAACCAAAGATTGCCCTTGCGGGTGAGTTTTGACTTGGCAGCGATCTGCAACGCTTTGATTTCGCGTTCTGTGAGTTGCTGTTGGGTTGTGTCTGTCATTGTGTCCTTGCCTTCCTGTGGCGACTGGCTCACAATGAAGTTGATGGAAGTCACTCGTGAGCAATCGCGTTTGATTTTCAAAAAGGGCCTTAGTGGTTAGCGCCGCTAGGGCCTTTGTTCTATACCGACATTATACGTGCGCGGGTACGTATAAGTCAAGGCAAATGGTTGACTTCTACGAAGGCGGGCACGTATAATTGCAACTATGCCAAGACAAAAGAAAAAGAATGCGGCGGCGGTCGCTTTGGGGCGTAGAGGCGCTAGGAAGGGCGGTCTAGCACGGGCGGCGAACATGACAGCAGAGGAACGCAGTGAGAGCGCCAGACAGGCTGTAGCGGCTCGGTGGGAACGGTATAGAGAGAAGCAAGCCCGCGCTAAGAAACCAAAGAGCACCTAGTGAAGTCATCAGTCTTTCGGAAGGTTTGCAGTCATAGTAATGACTTCAATTAGCTGCTCATTTGCGCTATGTATTGCCGACGCGATCTTTTGCCGAAGGCGAATAGCTTCGGGGCTGCCCTTTTCTCCGTAAAACCCTTCCTCGTATAAGGCACTGTTAATAGTCACTGCGGCAAGCATTCCCTTTGCGCTCTGATTTACATTGAGAAGAAGTTGCCGCCTTGCAGATGTAAGCATCTTGGCCCCATGAATCAGGGTTGAGTCAAATACGGATTGTGCTTGCTCGCGGAGGGATCGGACCTCATCCCCAAACTGCATTAACGCTCTCTCAATAGAGTCTGGTGAGGCGGCTACGTCATAGGCGGACCTCAAAAGGTTATCGTGTGCTTGATCGGTTTCCCTGACTTTTTCTTCCAGCGCGGCAATACGTTGCGGGTTCTCAATAAGAATGCCGTCCTTATGAGCGGTGAGCACTTGAAACGGAGCATCAATGTAATGAGTTGTTGCTTTGCCAAGTGAAAGTAAGTGAAGTCCGATCATGGCGGCCTGCGATGCGTTAACACCGTCTCCATATAGCTTGTTGGCTTCGTATTTATAAAGAGACTCACCGCAGCCTATAACATCATAAGTAGAAATAGTCTTTGCTGATACCTCGTCTAGCCGCCATAAATGAATCTGAGATGAAGACTTGTCACGGACGCAAATTAAAAAACTCATGTCCTTTTCTTCGTCACTAGCCTGATACGGATCAACGTGAGACGTATGAAAAGCAGATGAGACTAACTCCACTCGCTCCTTACATGAGTCTTCGTCTAAACCCGCAGGCCAAGTTGACACTTCTTTTTCGATAACTTCGGCGAGCCTGTCAATTAACGGCCCGAAGTTTCCCGATCCGCCGATAATTAAGTCGTAGGCTCCGGCGTTGCGCGGTTCGATCTTATCCACCGTCACCCGATGATCTTGGTAAACCTCTTGACTATCGGCGCACACAACGACACCGGGATAACCGTTTATGTCGCACCAGAACGCAGCAATTAAGGTCACGCGACGCCTCTTTCCGAATCGTTTACGCGATAGCGGCTCATGCCGCAGATTATGCGGCATTAGTCGCCCCCTTTAAACAGGTCGGGAGCAGCGAGCGCCACTCGGTCAATATGCTTTTTGAGGCAAAAGCTGTTATTGAGGCAAAGCCGTTGGACCGGGCTTTGCCTAATAAATCGCGTTTGCCTAAAAATTCCTCCGTTTGCCTAATAAATCATTTTGCAAACGGCGAACCTTTAGGCAAGCGCCAGATATTAGAACGTCTTAATGCCAGCGCGTTTAGCATCTGTTCTTCCTCACGAGTTAGCTTGCCCTCAGTCAGTCGGATGAACAGGTTAAATGATGCGTCGTGAAACTCGGAATATCCGAATAGCACTTCCATCGCCAGATCAAGTGACTCCATTACTGCCGGAGGCTTGATTAGTTGACCTTCGAAGTAGTTCCGAAGCATCGCGAAATTAAATCCGAGCCTGAGCGCCGCGTAATGCTCTCCCTCGAACGGCTCAAAGGCTTGTTCCCATAGGTCGCGTTCTACAAGTGGACCGGGGATCGGATCATCTTCCGTGATGTCCGTGGTAACATTGATTTGCATAGTCAGTTCCTTTCTCTTTAACCGATTAGGAATTGATTGTGTAGGGCTGGTGAGTGCTAGTAACACTTGCCAGCCCGCTTCATTTGAGGCTGCCCACTATAGACACATTGTTTCATCTGTGCAAGATATAATCGTTAAGTGAAGATCAAAAAACAAAGAAGCCGCCCAAACTGAGCAGCTTCTTGTGACCGACCGTGCCATACCTCACCGCGATGCCAACTGCCTTTTCGGGTTGGCCCGCATTCCTTCTCGGCGCGAAGCTGTTGCATTTCTACCCGCAACAGACCGCTAATGTATCCCTCGGTCAGGGATGCCGAACTGGTGAAGCGTAGGAGGACTTACATTAACCAAGAGGTAATCTTGGCCATGCCGTTATCCTCCCTTCGGCGAATAGCCGTCTAGCCGCTATTCCCGCCGCGTATTATAGGTCAACCTTGCTTGTAGAGAAATAATTAGATTTATCTCCACCGTTGCTTGTTTTTGCCACATCATTGATGTACAATTTTCCGGCAATGGCGAGAGCAAGGGGGCTATTCTTTTAGTGCGTTAGGAGATGAGATGCAACCAAACGTCAAGAAGGGGGTCATTCCGGTGACAAACGCGCTCGCGGATCTGGGGCTGACTCACGACATTCTGCGCGAGGCCATTGAGCAGGGCGAAATCGCTCGTGCTAGTTGTACCGCTAACGATCCTCCCTGCGTGCCGGGGATTTATTCGTGGGGCAGTACGGTGCGCTCGCTTAGAGATATCTTGATCCCCAAACCGTATGAATGGACCAAAACGGACGAAGGTAACTTCTCAACGGTAATAAGCCCCGACGAGTCGTTCCAAATAGCAGTTCTGACAGGTGATTTAGGAACCGGACTAGCGGATCGCAATCCAACAACCAAGTATCCCAAAGGTCCAATGATTCAGGGCGCGGTTAAGGCGAATCAACAAATGCTGTTGTTTCCAGAGGCACAGAAGGCCGCTAATGAAGCAGCAGCAAAACAAGAAGCCGCCGACAAACGGATCACATGGATTCTTCTTAAGCGTCGCAGTGGTGATCAAGTCTTTGCTGAACTGTCCTTGCCAAACAAAATTAACAAAGCTGGATTTGTCGAGTCATGGCTGGTGCGGATAATTCTTGATCCCATTGACGTTGAGCCAATAGCCATCCTTGACGATGATGCAGAGGGTGAACCTATTGAAGTGGTTGTTAAGCGGCGTTAGCAACTAATTTTATTTCGGGGCAGAACACGTGTTCACAGAATTCAATCCATCGCGGCTTGTGATGGCGCGTAAGCGTCGGGGCCTCTCCAAAACTGCGCTTGCGGCGGCATCGAAGATAAGCGTCCGCAGTCTTGGCTACTATGAATCGGGAGAGGTTGTTCCATCGGAGGAACACGGACAGGTGTTAGCATCCGCTTTAGAACTACCTGTTGAATTCTTTTTTGGCCCTGACATTGAAGAGATAGCGATTGACGCGGCTAGTTTCCGTTCTCTTAGCACTATGACGGCGTCTCAACGCGATTCCGCGCTGGCCGCCGGATCGTTCGCAGTTAATTTGCTGTGCAAGTGGATTGAAGAACGGTTTGAACTTCCGCAACCCTCCGTTCCTTCGCTTAGAGGCTTTGATTATCCTGAGGCCGCAGCCCGTGCCCTGCGTGCTGAATGGAGACTTGGCGAACGTCCGATTAAGAACGTGGTCCACCTATTAGAAGCGCACGGGGTTCGCGTATTTTCGTTGCCAGTCGATAGTGCCTCAGTGGACGCGTTTTCTGTTTGGCATCGCGCCGTTCCTTATGTATTTCTGAATCCTAAGAAATCGGCTGAACGTGGACGTTTTGATTCGGCGCACGAGCTGGGCCATCTCAGTCTGCACAGTCACGGTACGCCGCGCAGTCGTGAGGCGGAACTAGAGGCGGATGCGTTTGCGTCAGCTTTCCTAATGCCAGAAGGTGATGTTCTGGCCCATGCTCCCCGGCGAAGCGCGATGTCCGTTGCCACGATTCATCGCCTGAAAAAGCGATGGGGTGTTGCCGCTATTGCGCTAGTCCATCGGTTTAAGCAATTACAAATACTTACGGAATGGCAATACCGCTCGTATTGCGTTCAACTGAGTCAGGCGGGGTATAGAAAGCGTGAGGATGAAATACCACGCGACAATTCACAAGTATTCGCCAAGGTGTTTGACGCCTTGCGATCCGAAGGACTCACGCGAAGCGCAATAGCCCGCGATCTCGCGCTGACATCAGCAGAGGTCGATTCGCTACTTGTCGGCTTAGTCATGGCATCCGTACCAAGCACCCAAAATGAACGGGTTCCAACTCAAGCTACCCCTAAAGACAAGTCGCATTTAAGAGCAGTTAAATAGAAAGCCCTGCCAGTTGCTTGTAACAACCGACAGGGCCAGTTGAAAACTCCGCGATTGCTCGCATCGTCTCCAGACAAGCGCATTGTGAGCCATCGCCTAACCAAAAGGCAAGAGGACACAATGACAACCACTGACCGTCAACTCTCAGAACGCGAAGTTAAAGCACTCCAGATCGCCGCGACAACCAAGCTCACACGCAAGGGCAACACTTGGATCGTTCCATCACAAGCGGGCCACGGTGAATACAAAGTGAATCCCGATCCACAAGCACCGAAATGCACATGCCCCGACTTCGAGTTTAGAAACGCTCGCTGCAAGCATGTGCTCGCGGTTGAATACGTTTTGAGACGTGAGACTTCCTCAGACGGTGCTACGGTTGTCACCGAGACGATCAAGGTCACACGCAAGACCTATAGCCAGAACTGGCCCGCGTACAATGCCGCTCAGACTCACGAGAAATCAGAACTGCAAGCCTTGCTCTATGAACTATGCAAAAACATTCCTGAGCCTGAGAAGCGCAAAGGCAGAGGCAGACCACAACTACCTCTGAGCGACATGATCTTTTCGTCAACCTACAAGATTTATTCAACCGTTTCCGGTCGCCGCTTTGCAACGGATCTCCGCGAAGCAAAACAACGTGGCTATCTATCGCACTTGCCACACTACAACAGCGTCTTTAACTACCTTGAATCGGAAGCGTTGACGCCATACTTGAACGAATTGATCACACTGAGCGCCGCGCCACTCAAATCAATTGAATCAGACTTTGCGGTAGATAGTTCAGGATTCAGCACCGGACAGTTTATGCGCTGGCTGGATGTCAAATACGGCACGAAAGAAGATCGTCGCCAGTGGCTCAAACTACACTTAATGGTGGGCGTAAAAACGAACATTGTCACGAGCGTAGAGGTCAGTGACGGTTATGCACATGATTATCCATTCTACAAAGGACTTGTGGATCGCACGGCTGACAGTGGATTCAAGATGAAAGAGGTAAGCGCAGACAAGGGCTATCTCGGAGCGTCAAACATGCTGGCGACCTTGCAGCGCGGCGCGATCCCTTACATTCCATTCAAATCAAACTCGGTTCCAGACTCACGCGGATCGTATGGTCCAAAGTCTGAACTGTGGAGTCGGATGTATCACTTCTACGCGCTCAACCGTGCAGAGTTTCTCCAGCACTATCACAAACGGTCCAACGTTGAGACAACGTTCCACATGATCAAAGCGAAGTTTGGACAACGCTTGCGAAGTCGCACACTCACGGCACAGATCAATGAAGCGTTGTGTAAGGTGCTGTGCCACAACCTCTGCTGCGTGATCCAATCAGTTCATGAGTTAGGAATTGAGACTAATTTTGAGGCGGCGGTGTCTTAGCGGCAGCGCCCTTTTACTTTGCTCTTTCGGCTAATTGTAATAAACTTACCGCCCTATTTGCCGTATAATTCGCCTTGAGGGACGATGGATAAGAAGGCCCAGGAAAATCAGAATAACCCGTTCAGCATCTCCAAAGAGGCGCAGGAAGAGGCTCAGACCGCGATCCGAGATGTGTTTGGCACTCTTACCAAGCACATTAAGCAGATAGGCGAGGACTTTGCCGAATTCGACAAAAACAGGGGAGAAATGCGCAGGAGAATGGCTAATGGAGCAAGACGCACAAACGGACGTATTGTATGATTTCCTCTATCGTGACTCATCCCGCATAACCTCATACTACGCGCAAATTTTTGGCGGCAAACTTACCTCTGTTCAAAACACTGAAACAGAACGAGACACTAAGGATAAGAGCGGTAAACTGGACTTTGGTCTCGTTGGTGGCGATCTAAAGTCGGGCAAAGAAAATACACAGAGCCAAACCCGCGCTATCGATCCTCACGACCTGATAACAACAGACGTTTTGAGCCAACTGCGTTCTGGTGATCGGTTTAACCAGGATGTCGAGGCCGCTCCGCACGGTTCGCTGATACTTACCTCAGGGACGCTCGTCTTAATTGACAAAACCATGCTGGAAATCGCAATAGCCGTGTTCGACGCCCAGGCAAAAGAAGCGATGAGAACGGCTAAAGGTACCATAGAGAAAGCGACAGCACGGGGGCAGCAACAGCTTATCCCTATTCTGAATACGATAGCCTTACCTTCGGGCTTTCTTTTGCGTACCCCTGACGGGCTAGACATCGTGGGAACCGTGAAAGAGAGCGGGATGGAAGAACCAATCTCAACTTACTACTTCAAGCACGGGTCAGCGGGGCTGGCTGGAGTGTTCCTCATAGCGATCAAAGAGGAACCGTCGTATTCAGTTCAACTGCCTGCGGAAAAAATGATCGGAGCTGGACAGGTCGCGGCGGCAGCATTACAGCAGGTGATGTTTCCGGATGGTGCGATTACCGTCACGCCGATAGCCTTGTTCAGGGAAATCTAAATCAGTCAGAATGATTTTTTAGGCAGAAACGATAGTTTCCATTTTAATACCCATTAATTAGGCAAAGCCGTTGGACCGGGCTTTGCCTAATAAATGGTGAATAAATGGGAAACCCTCATTCCTGCCTAAAAAATCAAAATGACTGATGCCCAAGAAAAAGACCAGTCTCGTTTCGCAAAAACCAGCCACTCCGTCCCTGTACGAAAATCATCTCTACATGAATCCGGACGGCACCGTTGACGGCGAAAAACTTCTCAGCATAGTAAGCCGATCACCTGGAGTTTTCGAATTGATAATGCTTAATGCAATGATCGAGAAGGGAAACATAGCGCCTGATTACTATGACGAAGCGAGCGAGATAGTTTCTGGCTTAGTATGGGTGATCATGCTGGCAGGGCACGGAGATGAACAGAGCCAGATTCAAATCAAGGCCATTAAGAAACTGGTGCATCCAGCAAAATACGATCTGCCAGCCAGCAAGGTAAGGGATATCGTAGATCGCTATGAGACGAGTCCACCGTTAGCACGAGCATGGGAGCTTAGAAGACTTATGTTTCACCTTTCCCACTTGGCCTCGGTGAACACCTGAAAACCGGCCATTCATGAACACTTCAAAACCGGCCATGAGAGTCGGCCGGGACGAGTGGTTTTTACGCTTTCGTTAGCAGCTTGTCCATAAGATTTCAGCCCGCCAGCGTTTTTGTTTTTGTCTTTCCTGCCTAATCAAACTATCCAGCCGTAGAGGTTGTGGGAACTGTGGGAAACTCGGCGTAGTTTGCCGAGTTTTCCAAGCGCGGTGGGAACGGTGGAAAACATGCGGTTCGTTTTCCACGGTTTCCACGGCGCGGCAGTTTCCACAACCTACGCCGGCGCGAGCTCTGTCTTCGTACGCCAACTGCGTGGACCAAACTTGAGCACATGCCCGTGATGCAGCAGGCGATCGAGCATCGCACCGACTGCGGCCGCATCGCCCAACAGTTTGCCCCAATCCTCCACTGGGCGATTGGAGGTGACCAGGGTGCTGGCGCGCTCGTAACGACGCATGATGATCTCCAACAGATCCTCAGCCGCTGTCAGTGGCAACTTACGCATGCCGAGATCGTCGATGATCAGAAGGGGCCAGGCGACCACTGATTCAATGAACTCCTTGCGCGTGCCGTCAATGGTTGCTTCAGCCAGTTCATCCAACAGCATATACGTCTCTCGATAGAGCACGCGATAGCCTTGCTGAATGGCTGCCTGGCCGATGGCTTGCGCAATATGACTCTTGCCTGAACCAGCGGGTCCTAGAAACAGAGCATCTTCACGGCGTCCGATAAAGTTGGCGGTAGCGAGTTCGAAGATCAGACTGCGATTCATCTTTTTGTTGAAGTTGAAGTCGAAGTTGTCGAGTGTCTTAAGTGGTTCACGAAAGCCGGCCTGTTTGCGCCGCCGTTCCAGTAAGCGATCACCACGCCGGGTAAGTTCATCCGTCACCAGACAGGAGAGAAGATCAATAGGCGCCATGGCTTCAGCCTGGGCCTGATGCAAACGAGTTTCAAGCACGGCGGCCATGCCACCAAGCCGCAGTTGTCGTAAAGCCTGGTTCAACTCGATCAGATTCATGTGGGTTCCGACTCCTTTAGTCTTAGCTGAATGACATCGCGATACTGCTGCAGTTCGCGAATCAGGGGATCGACTTGCTGTAGCGTCAGTGGTAACGCGGGCTGCCGCTCGAGATAACGACGCACAAAGTGATACTCATGCACGCCCAGTTCGAGTGCGGCCGCACAAGCTTCTTCAACCACTGCTGGGCCAAACCGCTTTGCTAACGCCAGCACCCCGAGGATGCGCCGCACGCCAACCTGGCCTTGTCGTTGATGAATCGCCTGACACAACTTGCCGATGCTACTGCCGGCGTGGCTGGCGCGAGTGAGTAACTGCAAGGTGGAAGGTGGGGTCCGTGGTGAGCGATCCTCTTCCTGAATGCGATGCCAACCGCGTTTCTGGCGCAGGTGTTCGCGTAATAGTTGGCCCGTTTGTGGATGCAGCAAGCGCACATATAGTCCGTCCCATTGCACCGGCACGCGGCGGCCGATCCAGCCCGGCGGGGCACTGTAGTAAGCAGCTGCTACTTCCACACAGCCGTCAAGGTTCACTACGCGTTGCCCATATTCATAAAAGCGGAAGGGTTCGAGTGGCAGTGGCAACAAGTGCGGTCGCTCTTCAGCAAACATCACCGTCACTTGTCGTTTGGTAGTACCGTGAATACGCGTGTCAGCCCAACGTGTTTCCCAGTGATCGAGATAAGCCTGAGCCGTTTCCAGACTCTCGAAGCGTTGCCCTTTGAGTGGCGTCTTCTTGGCGTGGCCCACTCCAGCTTCAACTTTCCCTTTGCGATCCGGATCATTGACGCGACACGGCAAGGCGACTACGCCATAATGGGCCAACACATCACGATAGAGTGGGTTGAGTGTGGGATCGTAAATATCCGGCTTCAGCACGCCTTCTTTCAGATTGTCGAGCACCACCACGCGCACACTGCCACCAAGGCGGCGAAACGCTTTTTCATGGAGTTCGGCCCAGACCCGAGCGCTGGAACGAAACACCAACAGGCGTACGCACTTGCGACTGTAACCCAGGGTCATCACAAACAGTCGGGTACGCCGATACTTGCCGCTTTCTGGATCGCGCACCCAGGGGCCAGTACCGTAATCCACCTGGGCTTCCTCACCGGGTGCGGTAACGATCACGGCCCGCGCTGAGGGCTGCAACTCGGGCGGGTAGAGTTTGTTAACGAATCGTCTAACGCTTTGATAGCTGTGCGCAAAGCCATAATCAGTCACCAGGTCTTGCCAAATGGCCATGGCATTGCGGCCACGTGCTAATGACTGCTGAATGAACTCGCGATAGGGCTCGCAACTGCTCAGGGTCAGCGCTTTGTTGGTGTTGGCGGTGGGCGTAGTGGCCGCTTTAGCGCCACCAGAGTCGGTGAACACCTCTATGGCCGGTTTTGAAACTTCAGACTGATTATCTGGAGGATTGACCGCTTTTCCCAGCTCAGAGTCGGTGAACACCTCTATGGCCGGTTTTGCCCCGCGTCCCCGCTTACCGGGACGTCGCACACTGATGCCGGCGGCCTTTAGATAGGCGCTGGCCGTCTCCCGGCGCACACCGGTGGCTTGCTCAATGCGTCGTAAGGACCAGCCGAGCCGACCTAAGGCGATTATTTGTTGTCGTTTATCGTCGCTCAATACGTTGCTCATGGCGCCGGAGGCTACTTGCCTCGCGGGCGACGTCAACGTCCCTGCGCGACTACTTCTCTATGGCCGGTTTTGCGGTGTTCATGAATGGCCGCTTTTGGGTGTTCACCGAGGCACTTGGTTCAACCACTAAAGAACAATAGACCACACTTGGAACGTCACCCTATCAGATTGCGCGATGTTCCACCGGATACTCATCTTTTGGATCTAGCCAAGCGACACTGGAAACCGAACACGACTTTGCAGAGTTTAGCTATTCGCATCTACCTAGAACAGTTGGAGAAGCAAGGGGTAACGGGCAAGAGCGCAACGATTAGTGACAGGAGCTTGAAGCGTGACTTAGAGCTAGCCCGAAACTGGGAACTTACGGCAAGCGAGGATGAGAAATTGCGTCGTGGTCAATCTAAGAGGTTCTGGCTAACCAATGAGCCGATCACTTGGTACCAGTTTTCCGAAGGATGGAAGGCTCGCAGGTTGGCCGCTCAGTCCAAAAAGAATACGACCGTCGAGGAAAGGGGCGGCAAGAATCGCAAAAACCTGTCATAGGTCAAAGCATTGCTGACAGTGACCTATGACAAAAACTCGGAGAAAGTGTCATAGGTCAGTAATCTACGCAGCTCGTCATAGGTCACAAGGGGTTATACCGTTGTCATGGGACAAACATTTTCGCTAACTGACATATCGCAGTACTGATCGGTAGTTCAAAATGGGGAGCGATGAGAATAGTAACTCATCGCTTTTTGATTTTGGGAGGGCACTACGATGAGGAGGGGCAGTAGCTTTTTACGTTCACTGGCTTGCCGACGTGAAGGGCTTAAACATGGGAAGGCCCACGCTCGGAAACTTTGACGGGAATCAAGCGTGGGCCGTGGCAAGCGATGCGTTGCAGCGGTAGTCTAACTGCTACTTCCCCTTTTGGCTAGCTTGTATTGTCGAGGCTTATTCCAGTACGGGCTTTTGCACTTCGGGCAATAGCGCGGTTCGTCTTTGATATCACGAGGAACCCACTCATGATCGCAGCGTCCGCACTTAAAGCCCCAAACGGTAATTTTCACTTTCGGCATGGCTGGCAGTATAGACCGTGAATATATTATCCGCAAGTAGTATATTTGCATTGACGTGATATGTTATTTCAGAGTAATATATCAGCACGTTAGAAAACAAAGGCCCTAGCGGCGCTAACCACTAAGGCCCTTTTGAAAACTCAAACGCGATTGCTCACGCTGAATCTCCAGCACGTTCATTGTGAGCCATCGCCTAACCAAAAGGCAAGAGGACACAATGACAACCACAGATCGTCAACTCTCAGAACGCGAAGTTAAAGCACTCCAGATCGCCGCTACCTCTAAACTCACTCGCAAGGGCGATGTATGGATCGTTCCATCGCAAGCGGGCCACGGTGAATACAAAGTCAATCCCGATCCCGAAGCGCCGAAATGCACATGCCCCGACTTCGAGTTTAGAAATGCTCGCTGCAAGCATGTGCTCGCGGTTGAGTACGTTTTGAGACGTGAGACTACCTCAGACGGTGCTACGGTTGTCACCGAGACGATCAAGGTCACACGCAAGACCTATAGCCAGAATTGGCCCGCGTACAATGCCGCGCAGACGCACGAGAAATCAGAGCTGCAAGCGTATCTCTACGAACTCTGCAAAAACATTCCTGAGCCTGAGCAGCGCAAAGGCAGAGGCAGACCACAACTACCTCTGAGCGACATGATCTTTTCGTCAACGTATAAGATTTATTCAACCGTCTCAGGGCGACGGTTTGCAACGGATCTCCGCGAAGCGAAACAGCGTGGCTATCTCTCGCACTTGCCACATTACAACAGCGTCTTTAACTACCTTGAATCGGAAGCGTTGACGCCTTACTTGTACGAACTAATTTCACTGAGCGCCGCGCCTCTCAAATCTATTGAATCGGACTTTGCGGTAGATAGTTCGGGTTTCAGCACCGGACAGTTTATGCGCTGGCTAGATGTCAAATACGGCACAAAGGAAGATCGTCGCCAGTGGCTTCAAACTGCATTTGATGGTCGGAGTCAAAACGAACATCGTCACGAGCGTAGAAGTCAGCGACGGTTATGCACATGATTATCCGTTCTACAAAGGCTTAGTGGATCGCACAGCAGATGCCGGATTCAAGATGAAAGAGGTATCGGCAGACAAGGGCTATCTCGGAGCGTCAAATATGCTCGCCACGTTGCAACGCGGGGCGATCCCGTACATCCCATTCAAAAGTAATTCAGTGCCGGACTCACGCGGCAGTTACGGCGCGAAGTCGGACTTGTGGACTCGGATGTACCACTTTTACGCGCTGCATCGGGCGGAGTTTCTACAGCACTACCACAAACGATCCAATGTCGAGACTACATTCCACATGATCAAGAGCAAGTTCGGTCAACGCTTGCGGAGTCGGACACTCACAGCACAGGTAAACGAAGCGTTGTGTAAGGTGCTTTGTCACAACCTCTGTGTTGTGCTGCAATCCGTTCATGAATTGGGAATTGAAACTAACTTCGGGGAACCGCTACCGCAATGATAGGGCACGCGTTAGCCCTTTAATTGCATTTGCCCTTAGCGCAAACATCGATGTAGAATTCAGTCACAATTTAGTTTTTTGAGTCCGGCAAGTGTCATCAGTGTGAAAGTCTCACCGTGCCAGAGCCACAGGACAGCGCAGTCGCTAGACCGACATTAAGCCGCATACCATAGGCCAGAGCCAAAAGACAGAAACCGACTTCAGGATCGGACTCCTATTCGACGGATAGGAGTGTCTTATGGCTACATCGCGTTTCCTTCAATTCAGATTCGGCCTACTCTTAGTTGTTGTCCTTATCGCATCTAACTGCTATAGAGTAGCTGAGTTTATGGCCTCTAAAAACGAACAAGAATTCAAGATAAAATTCGACGGCGAACCTAACTCTATAGACGCCGCCACGCTAGGGCACTCGCTTGTCAATATCACGTCAATCATCAAAGAAGTGAACGACGGGTTGAAGATTGGCGCGCCGGTAGAAATCAAAGTTAAGGCGCACGGTGAAGGCAGTTTTGTTGTTCACCTTGCGCTACTACCTACAGAGATAGGGCAATTGCTAACGCCCGATGTCCTCAAGACAGCAGGCGCGGCAATAGGTGTGATCATCACTACAGTGGCAGGCATTTTCAAGATCCGAAAGCTACTGAAGGGTACGCCACCAAAGGAAGTTCAACAGACGGCCAACGGCGGGGTTTTGATAGTAGGCGACAATGCACGCCTCGTTGTGGATCAACGCACGTATGAAGTGTACTTCGGGAACCCGAAAGTCAGTGAGGCGCTGTCCAGAACCTTTAAAACACTGGACAGTGATCCGCAGGTAACGGGCTTTGAAATCTTAGACGAGAAAGAGCAGGCCCTATTCGATGTCAAGCGTGAGGATTTTTCTCCTATGGCACTCAAGGGCGATGTGCCGTTGCCTGAGACAAGATCGATAGCGGTGCCTGTATATCTGCACATCGTAAAGCCAAGTTTTGAACGAGGGCTAAAGTGGGAAGTAGTGTTCAATGGAAACCGGATCAATGTCGCGATGAACGACGATGGATTTTTAGAACGCATTGATCACGGCGAGAGATTTGCTAAAGGGGATGGCTTAGACGTTGAACTCCGCATCGAGCAAGTCTTAGATCCGAATATCCGCACGTACCTCAACAAAAGCTACACAGTCGAAAGAGTGACCCGACACGTCCCGCGTGTTGAGCAACCGCGTCTGAGTTTTGGTGAAGAGGTGCTAACCGGGCTGACGAAAGAAGAAATGGAACGCATAGCCCGTGATTTCGATACAGATATTAGAGGATACCTTGAGGGGGGCCAAGACAGTTCCGTCTTAAGCAGTGAGACCTCTTCGAATCAACAAAAAGATAGTGAGACCCCGCCTAAGCCTAATCAGTCAGAATGATTTTTTAGGCAGAAACGATAGTTTCCATTTTAATGACCATTAATTAGGCAAAGCCCGGTCCAACGGTCCAACGGCTTTGCCCTAGAAGTATCATTTGCCTCAAACTCAGCGGCTTGCCTCAAAAGTCAGAATGACTGCTCAGCCAAAACGCCGATTCAAAGTCGAATTAGAATTCTAAGTTCATGTCATCATCGATTAGATCCTCGACGCGCACTCCTGCGAGCCGCGAGTAAGCGAGCACAACCGAAAGCGGAGGCTCGTTTTTATTAAGCTCAAATTTCGAGATCACTGTGTACTCCGTGATTCCGATTTGCTTGGCGATCTGACTTTGTGACAGACCAAGCGTCACACGGATCTGGAGTAGCTTCTCAGCGAGCCTCTCAGGGCGTGGTCTTGCGTAGCCCATTAGAGTCGTACTCCCAACGTCTCGATCAACGCTTCCTGCGCTCGTGTAGCGCGGCCTTCAATTGCAACGCGGTACAGATCGTATGCGCCTTTGTGGAAGTCGCTGTGCGAATAAAGAACCTCTGCCGCTTCATCTATCGCGGCAAGTGTTCCCGGTACGTCTGGAGTCTTAGCTTTGAGACTCTGACCGAGGATCATTAAAAGACGCCCTAGACTTAGAGCCGCATCGGGGTGTCCCGCATATGGCCCAAAGGCTATTTGCCAGTCTTCAGCGTCAAGGTGATTCTCATTGTTAGTGTTAGGATTATCGTGCATGGTCGATTCCTCTCATACAGGATTTGACTGTGAAGGGGCTGGCGAGTGCTGATAACACTTGCCAGTCCCGCCCTAGCGGGTTGCGCCACTATAGATACATTGTTTCATCCGTGCAAGTTCTTAATAACGACAAAGGCCGATCTGAGTGTCGGCCTTTTGGTTTATCTAAGAGGGGGCAATTGGCTTTAATCCAAGTCGTCCAAATCCTCTGCATCTAGATCGTCGTTGTACTTACCTGTCATTCTCGCGTCTTCAGCCTCGGCGCTAAAATCATAGTTATAGTCTCTCACTTTGCCCTCATAGGGAGTGTTTAGGTTGAAAGACTGTTGTTCAATCGCATGACGCCTAACATGGTTGACGATTTTCTCGTAACTCTGATCCATCGAAACTTCCATCGTGGGAGGCTCAGTTGTTCTGGGATCGATGTACTCAAACCTTGGCGGCATGTTTGGTAGTTCTAATTGATCTACCCTGAGCGCGTGTCGCGCCCGTACCTTGTTCCCCTGCGGATCGATGTAAGTAGCCTTTTGCAGTGCCCGACTAACATCACGTATCGTTTGCTGCTTTAAGGTCTGTGGGGGTCGCAAGGGAATATTGTGGGCAATTGCGTATTCAAAAAACGGCTCCGCTTCTATGTTCTCAATTCCTTCTTTCTCTGCCCACTCCAGAATCTGACCAAGTAGATAAGCTAAATATCCTCCGCGCATAAGTCGTAATTCTCCTTACTTGATGCTGGGGATCGGGATAGGCCGACCCCAGCCATCTGTAAACGCCAAATCAACGGCCAAATGTCGCACCTTAGTCAGCATTGACTTAAAGGCGGCATAGCTAATTTCGCCTCGGTGCTGTAGTTGGCCCACGATAATGCCAGGATGAATTTGTAAGCGAGTGGCGAGGTTGTTAATTCGCGCCTCTGAATAACGTGGCCCGTAAGTTCTAACGAATTGATCTAACTCATCTTGAGGTACAAGCCGTTCAGCCGCGTTTTTATTTGCCAGCTTTTCGGTTTCGTCTGTCTGCTTTTTTTGAAGATCATCAAATGAAAGCGAATCCCTATTTTTTATGTGTTCGACTTCATGCAAAAGGGCGAACCAAAAAGAACCGATATTGTCAAAGCGAAGCGACATCACAATGACCGGAGAATTCCGATCCAACCAAAAGGACGCACCATCAATGCTTACGTTTTTCAACGGTTCAATTATCACAAACCTAATGCCATAGCGCGCCAGCAACTCTGGCACGCGACGAATTGCTTGAGACTTAGCAGCGTAGCGTCGAAGGTCTTGTTGAAGACGTTCAATCGTTGCTTCTTTGTATTGGACTGTTGGGTAGCAGTGGGCCAATTCAATCGCTCTTGCGAGCCATGCCTTTTCCGGCTTGTTTAAGTGGACGGATTTAACTGTACGCTTGAATGATGCTTCGAAGGGCAAGTCTTCATCGCCGTAGAGGGAAAGAGGTTCGTCAAGATCATCGGTTTTAAGAAGTCGCTTCAGTTCGTATTCCAAATCGGATGCCTTGTCTGCCTCAGCGATCCATCTACGCTTTTGTAGTTCCTTTACTGGATAACCAAATATCTTTGAACGCCTGACAATTAACGGATCAACCCGCGCCTGTGACAGTCGATAAGCCGCGTCGAGCGCAAGCCAATATTGCCCGCCTTGTCCAAAAACGATTCCAAGTTCCTGCGCTAATTCCGGTGACAACTCGGTGCGTCCCGCCATTAGATTGTCAATCTGATCCACGCTTCGTCCGACAACGAATGCCAAGTCCCTGTGAAGCCATCCACGGGCCTTTAATTCGTCTTTGAGATGTTTAACGACTGGGAATATCTGAGTAGATTCCTTCAAATCGTCTTCCACGCCGCACTCTCCAAATGGGAAAAATTAAGCAAAAACAGTCTAGCGCCTAGCCAGATTGCTGTCAACCGCAAAACTGTACAATTCTGCGGTTCTCTGCTATGATGCTCTCCGAAACGAAAAAGCCCTGCCAGTTGCTTGTAACAACCGACAGGGCCATTGAAAACAAACGCGATTGCTCGCATCTGTCTCCGCAAAAGTCATTGTGAGCCAATCGCCTCAACAACACAAGAGGACACAATGACAACCACTGACCGTCAACTCACAGAACGCGAAATCAAAGCACTCCAGATCGCCGCGAAATCAAAACTCACTCGCAAGGGCAACGTGTGGACCGTTCCATCACAAGCGGGACACGGTGAGTACGAAGTGAATCCCGATCCAGAAACGCCGCGATGCACATGCCCCGATCACGAATACACGCAACAACGCTGCAAACATATTTACGCTGTCGAGTACGTTTTAGAGCGCGAGACTACCGCAGACGGTCAAACGGTTGTGACTGAGACGATCAAAGTCACACGCAAGACCTACAGCCAGAATTGGGGCGCATACAATGCGGCTCAAACGAAAGAGAAGTCAGAACTGCAAGCCTTGCTCTACGAATTGTGCAGAAACCTTCCTGAGCCTGAGCAGCGCACAGGCAGACCGCGCCTGTCATTGTCGGACATCATTTTTTCATCCTGCTACAAAGTCTATTCGACGGCTTCTCGACAAGCGCGATTGCAAGATGAGTGACATCAATTCCAATCCATCGGCGCTTTAGTTTTTCTGCGGCGTGCACCGCTGTTCCACAACCGCAAAACGGATCGAGCACAACGTCGCCTTCATTGGAACTAGCTTTGATGATGCGGTCTAACAATGCCAATGGCTTTTGGGTGGGGTAGCCAAGGCGCTCATGTCCCGAGGGGTTTATCTTATCAATGTCATCCCAGATGTCAGACACAACCAACCCTTTCAACTCTTCGCGGTAACGCTTGATATAGGGCCATCCGTTGTTCGGTGGCCAATAGATTCCCCCTTTGGCGTCGAGTGCTTCGAGATTTTCAATGGTGAACTTCCAATGGACACCACGACTTGTTGGGTCAAAGCCCCGCCACGGTTTTCCCGAGCTTCCATGTCGAATGCCAGCAGCGGTGGCGCTATTCCTCCAGTAGAGCCGACCGTCGCCATCGTCGTATTTGTAATACTTATCAAGATATTCCTCTTCATAGCCAACCCTTTGTGAATTCCATCGATGTTCAGTATGAGACTTCCCATAAAAGAAAACTGTGTCATGAATGGGGCCGAAGCGGTTGGCGCTGCTGTGCGCACTGTGTCGCTTCCAAATTATCTCGTTTAAGTAACCTTCTTTTCCAAAGACACCATCGAGAACGAGTTTCAAATAATGCGATGCAGTCGGATCGCAATGCAGATAGAGTGAGCCGGTAGGTTTAAGAACGCGATGAAGCGCTAAGAGACGGTTCGCCATCATCGTGAGGTAGGCCATGACATCATTCTCACCTAAGAAGCGGCGTAGCGCCTGCATCATTTCTGAAACGTCAGTGTTCGCTTGATGGATCAGTTCGCTAAACTCCAGTTCAGCTTGCGGGCCCCAGTGCCATGAATCCTCGAAGGCTGTTATTTGAGCGTGAGAGTCTTGACCCTTTGGTGACTTGAAAAGAAGATTGTAATTAGCTTTGGAATTGAACGGAGGATCGAGATAGATTAAGTCAACGCTTTCAGACTTGATCTCGTTTCTCAGTATCTCAAGGTTATCCCCGAAATACAGACTATTTGCGGACGCGGGCTCTGAGCGGCGTTGTACGCGGGCCAATTCTGGCTATAGGTCTTGCGTGTGACCTTTATCGTCTCGGTGACAACCGTAGCACCGTCTGAGGTAGTCTCACGTCTTAGAACGTACTCAACCGCGAGCACATGCTTGCAGCGAGCATTGCGAAACTCGAAGTCGGGGCATGTGCATTTCGGCGCTTGCGGATCGGGATTCACTTTGTATTCACCGTGGCCCGCTTGTGATGGGACGATCCACACATTGCCCTTGCGTGTGAGTTTGGTAGTTGCGGCGATCTGGAGTGCTTTAACTTCGCGTTCTGAGAGTTGACGGTCTGGAGTGGTTGTCATTGTGTCCTCTTGCCTTTGATTTAGGATTGACAGAGTATATTACTAGTTAAGTATATAGTCAATAGTAATCTACTTGACAGGAATTTATTTCAGGCGTATATACTAGCCAGTATGGCAAGAGTACCTATCACTGTAATGGGCTACCGCTGCGAGCGGTGTGATCACGAGTGGATGCCTCGTGACACGGAAAATGAGCCAAAGGTGTGTCCGAAATGTAAAAGCCCCTATTGGAACAGTCCGAGAAAGGCCAAGTCGATGATGACGTATGAGGATTTCAGCGGGGCCATAAAGAAAACTCTGAAGGACGCCGGGAAGCCGCTGACGTGGACGGAGATTCGGACCGCCGCAAAACTGCCGCAGAAGTTTCCGAATAACGAGTGGGTCCACCGGATGGAAAAGGACATAGGTCTCGACCGAAAGAAAGATAAAAATGGTGTAATTCACTGGCAAGTGCGCTAAAATGCCGCGTGCCTCAAGCGAATCGACTCAAATTGCCAAGCGCCTCAGCTAAGAAACAGGCTGAAAATAAACTTCTGTGGAATGAGGCGAGGAGTCTCGATGTAGCGGAGTTCTTTACGCTTGGTTACACCGGAAGAAAGCTGGACGAGATTCTCGAAGTGTTGGTTTCGAACCGTGTGAGAACTCTCGTGGATATTCGGCAATTCCCGGTAAGCATGTATCGCCCCGAGGTAAGCAAAAACAATCTAAAACGATCAGTCGAAGATCGCGGATTGCTGTACGTACATTTTCCTGAGCTTGGCGTGCCAAGAGATATTCGAGCAAAGGCGATTGAAGCAGGGACTCGGGACGTTATTTGGACGTGGTACGATCAAAATATTGTTCCTTCATACATCGGGCGCAATCTACACCGATTCCTCAATTCCGTAGAGCATCCCGTTGCGCTTATGTGCGTTGAAATTGATCCTCAAGAGTGTCACAGACACCGACTTTTCCTAGCCCTTGAGCGAATGGGCCTAAAGGGCTTCGATCTCTAACCCACGAGAGATTCATGCCGCCTTCGGAAACGAAAAAGGCGCTCATAGTAGTACGGACATATCCTGTTCCCGCAAAATCGGGAGTGGAGGTGTCATGTACTGCCGCGATCACTGAGACTGGCGAGTGGCTTCGGTTGTTTCCAATTCCCTACCGATTCTTGGAGCAAGATCAACGGTTCAGTAAGTATCAATGGATCGAAGCCAGTATGGCGAAAGCCTCGAAAGATCCTCGCCCCGAAAGCCATAAATTAAATAGTGCAACGATCAAGATCGTCTCGCCTATTTTGTCTACTGCAAATGGATGGCGAGCAAGAAAGAAGTTTGTCCTTCCACTAAAAGCGCACTGCCTTTGTTGCCTGAAAAGAGAGCAAGTCGCTAAAGGCTCTCCGACACTTGGAGTTTTCAAGCCAAAAACCATCAACAGATTAGTGATCAAAACCGCTGCCGCAGAGTGGACGGAGTCTCAAAAGAGCATCCTTCGGCAAGGCCACCTGTTTCAAGCTGGGCCAAAACAGGAACTAGAGAAAGTCCCCTTTGACTTTCAATATGAGTTTACCTGTGATGAAAGTAAGTGTTCGGGTCACAAGATTATCTGCACTGACTGGGAGATGGGCCAATCATGGCGCAAGTGGTCTAAAGAATATGGCAATGATTGGGAAGCTGAATTTCGGAAAACCTATGAGACAAAAATGATCGAGCGGGATACCCATTTCTTTGTTGGCACAATGCACGGGCATCCCAACGTCTGGATCATAGTCGGACTGTTTTACCCGCCCAAAGATAAACCTATGCCGTTATTTGATTCTGTGCCGCCTGAGGAATACTCGGAAGATACAAGCGAGGAAGTTTCATGAGCCAGCCAACGACAAGTAGCGGTGTGCCAATCAAGCATTATGTTGACCGGAAACGGGAGAAAACCCGTACAAAGGTGATGATTGGGCTGCTCATCATACTTGGTATGACCATCATTGGTACGTTCGTTTTGATATGGTGCGACAGGAAGCCTGATTCGTTTATTCAAACTGTATTCCCCGCACTTACCACGCTTATCGGTTCAGCCCTTGGTTTTTATTTTGGAGGCGGAAGGGATATAGGAGAAGCAGAGGAAGAAGAAGAACAACAACCGCCGCCATAGCAACGTAAGTCTGTCGGATCGATCAGCCCGCTACGGCCACAAACACCTTGCACAGATGAAACAATGTGTCTATAGTGGTTGGCCTCAAAATGAAGCGGGCTGGCAAGTGCTCGAAACACTCACCAGCCCTACACAGCCAATTCCTAACCACGTTAAGGAGAAAGGAACTGACCATGCAAATAAATGTTACCACGGACATCACGGAAGATGATCCGATCCCGAACCCACTCGTAGAACGCGACCTATGGGAACAAGCCTTTGAGCCGTTCGAGGGAGAGCATTACGCGGCGCTCAGGCTCGGATTTAATTTCGCGATGCTTCGGAACTACTTCGAAGGTCAACTAATCAAGCCTCCGGCAGTAATGGAGTCACTTGATCTCGCGATGGAAGTGCTATTCGGATATTCCGAATTTCACGACGCATCCTTTAACCTGTTCATCCGACTGACTGAGGGCAAGCTAACTCGTGAGGAAGAACAGATGCTAAACGCGCTGGGCATTAAGACGTTCTAATATCTGGCGCTTGCCTAAAGGTTCGCCGTTTGCGGTCAAAATGATTTTTTGGGCAAACGGAGGAATTTTTAGGCAAACGCGACTTATTAGGCAAAGCCGTTGGACCGTTGGACCGGGCTTTGCCTCAATAACAGCTTTTGCCTCAAAAAGCATATTGACCGAACCGGATGGTTAGTTTGTGGCACACCATTACAAATCTCGCCTCAGACTTTCGAGAAACCGCGTCGCCTGTTCTTCCATTCGCTTCAGTTCGCTATCAGGCATTTCGCCTTGCAGTTCATCCCAGATCGCAAAAGCCGCTTTCAGATCAGAGTGATGCAGGAGTGTCTTTGCCTGTTCTTTGGTTAAGGAACCGTTCGCTATAAGGGTTTCGATTAGACCGCGCAGCACAATAGCAAAGGCCGCAAGCTGGCCCTTGATCTCTGGTTCGCTGGTGGGAAACAAATCAAGCTGATCGTCTTTCACTTGTTAGCTACGCCGCCTTCGCATTCCGTCGCGGCTTGTTCCAGTAAGGACTCTTGCACTTCGGACAGACACGCGGTTCATTCTCTGCGTCGCGGGGTATCCATTCATGCTCGCAACGCTCGCAAATATAGACGGTAACTTTTCTCGTTTCTTTAGCCATGCGCGGAAATATACGCACTCAAATATATTACTGTCAAGTACACATTTTGCTGGACGGTCTATGTACTCTATAGTAATATAGGCGCTCAAGAAATTATCCCCACTGAGCGAGGTTATCCCGATGGAACCGAGAGAGATTAAAGGCTTGGAAATCGCAGCTAAATCAAAGGTGATCCGTAAAGGTAAATCGAACCTTTGGCTAGTTCCCTCACAGGCCGGACGCGAAGAAAAGTACACCGTTGCCATGAGCGACGAAAAGCCGGAATGCACTTGCAGAGACTTCGAGTTTCGCAACACAAAATGCAAACACATTGAATTTTTCCGTTCTCGTTGACTTTCAAGATACCGATGCCCTCCAGGAAGACATTTCCGGTCTTGGTCTTAAGACGTATCCTCCATTTGGTGGCAGCTTCCTGACCGCCGACGGTGATCTCAACCGACTGGAATCTGAGTTCATCCAGGAGCGCGGGAAACGATTGCTGATAAGCAAGGATGGCTTGTGTTCCCTGTATCGGCGTAGTCCCGACCGAGTCTTCAATTGTGCCATCAGGGGCAAAACAGTTTGTGGTCCCCTGAGCATCGAACGCAGCGAATTTATCGTACATATCCCTAACAATCGCTTCGATCTGTTCCGGGGTATGGTTGTTGGCTGGAGCCGCCTCAACGCGCGTGACGTTCGAAGCGACCAAAAACATGAGCGCCATTGCCAGCGCCGTCATCCTTTTCACAAAACTTAGATTTCTCATTCTCTACTCCTTTAAATATTGCGTTGATCTGATGGGAGCACCGCCCGCCATCGGATTCGACGGCCGCGATGATCCGCAAATTACTGCTGTCGGAAGAAGTTGCTGAACTCTTCACCCGTATTACTGCGGCGCGAAATTTTCGTTTGACTCAGGGCCGGATGGATTTTATTGAGCGAGTTGCCGTGAGAACAGTTGAATAGGGCTTTGCCTTTTTAATGGTGATTAAAGTGGAAGCGGGCGCGTGCGGCTGATTGATCCGAAATCGCTAGCCTTCCAACTTCTTCGGATTTGAGTTTATTCTTTCCAACACATCTGGCTGCTCACCTTCAAACTGCTGGTAACGTTCTAAATCGCTTTCGCTAAAGGCGACAGCGAGTTGTAAGTTTTGACAGTGCATGCATCCATACGCTTGAACTGCTCTGCCGCCAACAGCAAAACCTAAAATAGTTTTAAGAGTTTGCACGTCGCTCGGGTAAAACCGAATGACTGACGTGTTGGAATCCCTGATTGTGCCTTCAATCAAGGCTGTGCTTCCACATGCTGTGCACTTCATCTTGTTTGCGGCCTCCTGAGTAGTCTGCGAAAAATAAAACTCTCAGGCGGCGTAGGATGCCGCCATGAGCAAATACATTCTCAAGATACGTGATCGCGCAGGGCTTGAAACTCAATCAGAAATGCAGGCCTTCAAGAATAATTTTGACTGATTAGAAGATCTTGTTCGAGTTGATCGTCCACGATTTGTTCCAGTGGCACGTTGTAGCGTTAGTTGCTACCGCTGGTATTTCCTGGCGGATCAAGGACGGCCCGGTGTGTCCTGATCGCCGGGTGCGGGCGCTGGCGCGGGCGGTGTCTGTTGATCGCCGGGCGCTGTCACAGCTGACGTTTGTAGGTCGCCCAGAGCGGTTTGAGGCGGTTCATTAGAGAGGGAAAATACAATCGCTAAAACAATCGTGAGAAGCTGTAACATGGGAATCTCCTATATTGATCGTGCAGTAAAAATCAAAATGACCTAGCCTTCCAACTTTTTCGGATCTGAGTTTATTCTTTCCAACACATCTGGCTGCTCACCTTCAAACTTCTGATAGCGCTCTAAATCGCGTTCACTAAACTCAACGGTAAATTGCAAGTTTCGACAACGGACGCATCCATACGCTTGAACTGCTCTGCTCCCAATACCAAAAATACGTTTAAGAGCTGGCACGTCGCTCGGGTAAAACCCAAACGTTGATCCGTCGCCGGAACCCATAATTGTGCCCTCGACGAGCGCTGAACTTCCACATGCTGTGCACTTCATCTTGTTTGCGGCCTCCTGAGTTGTTCTAGTACGTTCGTTTTGCACACTTGTAACACTGTCGCTCAATTGTTGGCGACTCACCTCAGGCGCTTAACCTACACCATCTCCGGTTCGGCGATTAGTTTTGGGATCTCAGATTTGCGTGAAGCCGGCTTAATCCTACGGGAGTCGTTATGGTGTAGCGAGGGGTTTGTAAATAAGACCGATGACTATTCCGACGATAGTCCACTGGACGAAGTAAGCTATAGCCTGTCCCAAGGCAAGTTTCAGCCCGATGTTCAGGTTCATGTAGTTGTGCAGCACATTGCAAACCGCGAAAATGCCAATGAGAACACCTAAGCGCGCACCTGCCGTTGGGCCTGATCCGCCCTGATGTATCTTTGCGAAAATTATGGCGACAACCAGGATCGCTATGAAAGTTGCGACGATTCCAATTGGCATAACAGTCATCATTTCTTCTTTAGGTCGGAATACGGCCGGGTACTTGTGGGCTTCATTGATAAGAGCTGGCATCAGCCCCAACACTAAGAAACCAAAGGCAAAAGACGCGACCATGCCACCAAGCGCCGCTAGCCCGAGACGTGAATAGTTCATTTGCACTCCTTTACAAATTGCGGATCAAAATCACAGTCGGTTCCGGCTATGCCTCATAAATAAATACCGATTCACTCCGTCGCTCATACAAGTTAGGTATCACCGTGAAGAATTTTATGCAGCAGGATGCACCTTTTTCAATTCATTTTTCGCTATTACTAGTGAGTGTAAACGGGCGCCGACTCAAATAAACAGGCGTCCATTAGAAGGAGACGAAAATGATTCTCGAGATACTGTTATCGATCGTGATTACATTCGGTGCATCAGGACCAACGGGTAACTTCGATGAGTGTCCCATTGCCAACCAACCTGAAACCGTGCAGCAAGCTTAACGACAATTCGCACTTATGATCGAACTAGACGAACCGGGAGCCGTGAGGTCTCCCGGTTTTTTATTCGTAACCAAATGGGACTTCGTAGTCATCCCGCTACCACGAGATGGTAACTGACTGTATCCAAGTCAGGTCACCGAGGTTTGATGCGTCCGGCGTCGAGGTCCTGTCGGACGGCATCGGTGAGCAGCGAACGATCGATCAGCAGGTTGCGGCGGTCGAGGAGGCGTAGGAAGGGATCATGTTTCCGCGCCGGGATTCTGGTTTCAGAGAGTTGCACTTCACGACAGTCTTTGAAGTCGATCTCGAATTGTTGTCGCACGGCCGCCGGCATGTCGCCGCCGTAGACGATGAGCGTGCTTTCCGTGTGGCTGAAAGTTGAGCCGTTCGCGACGTTATACGACCCGATTGCCGCGACGACGTCATCGATGACAAGGTTCTTGGAATGAAATGCACCAGGCTTTTGCCACTCGAATACTCTTATGCCGTGCTCGATTAGCCAACGAAAATGATTCGCGCATTCACGGTACAAAAATCCAAAGAAGCCATGCGCCAGCAGACCTCTCGAAGACTCTTTCGAATTTGTAATTAGCCGGATTTCAACGCCGCGTTGCGCAGCCTGGGCCAGCGACTCCGCGATAATCCGCGGTGGGCGAATCGCATGACATCCCCAGTAGATGTATCTCTGTGCCTTCTGAAACATCAACAAGCACGCTTCAGTCATGCGCAAACGTTCTTCGTCATAAGGTTTGTGAGGCACATATCGCACGCGCTCAGTTCCTGTAGGTGACAACACTGGAAAGTAGGCAGGCGGTTTCGCCTCAATCACACTTTCCGCTTGTACTCGCGCACTCTCATAATGTGCCTCGCGATCAAAGCCCGGTTGTCGTCGCGCTTCATACTCCTTTTCCATCGCGTCATACAGAAAGAAGCTCCTGATGAACTGGCGCTGAACATCGGCAACGGCTGGACCAGACAGATACATGTCCGTATCGCGCCAGGCATCCGGCCTGATGCCACCGAACGCATACTTATCGCCCCAGTTGATACCTCCGAGTATGAGTTCCCTTCCATCAACGAGCGTGAACTTTTCATGATAGCGCCGCTTGATTTTGTACCTGAAGATCTGGACCAGTTGAGAAAACGGACTGCCTTTACGCAGATCGGGTAGCCAGTCGCGAAAGACTTTGTGATAACGGATCACGGCGATACCGGCTTTCGCCATCTCGTCGAGGAGTCCGGCGCTCATGGCGCTGTACACCGCCAGATCATCCACCACGAGGCGCACCACCACACCCTCTTTCACTTTTTTCGCGAGCAGGTCGCGCAGGCGCTGACTCGTACCGTCGTTGATAATGGAAAACGTCACGAGATCGAGGCTGTGTCGCGCGCCCTCAATCAACTCCCAACGCTTCGCATACGACTGACTACCACTCGGCAGGAACGTTACTGAATTCCCTTCCCGTAAATTTGTTCCGGTCAGGCGATCTGTCTCGGCCTGAAACTGTGGTTCCAGCAGCGGGTGAGTTTGGATGTCAGGCATAGGGAGAACTCACTAAATGGAAAGAGGAATATGTAATTTGTACCCTTCTACCATTCATAATTAAGAGAGGCAAGGTTAAACTCTGAAAGTTTAGGACGAAAGACTGCGGACCATTAGAAATCAAAATGCGACTCAGCAAAGGGATTGCTCGTTTATTGAGTTTGATAACGATCGGCTGCGTGCTCTTCATTGTGGTGACGGCAAATCGGGTTGAGACACTTCCTTTGCCCGTTACCTCAGCCACAGTTTCACCGACACCATTGCCCACACCCAATAGCAAGCCGAGTCGACCGAATCCAGTGCGAAGATTTTTCTCTTCGGTCATTCACGGAGTCACTGGTCTGTTTAGAAGGCCAGATCGGGTGGTTTGTCGTCTGCCACCAACTGTTTCCATAACTTCGTCGAGCTCTTTAATCACATTCTGTCCCCCAGCTATGCGTTCTGTTTCTGCGAGTTGTTCCTCCAGCCAAGAAGTGACGCTGGCTGCCGACGCGACAGCCCCTGACAGCGACAAGTTGTTATTTACGTGGGCGGTTACTGGAGGCCGCCTTGACGGTGATGGTCGCATGCTGACCTGGGACTTGGGTGGGCTTCCAGAGGGCACTTACACCGCGACAGTTGAGGTCAACGATAGCAACCAACACACGGCGGCTACTTCGACAACAGTTAAAGTTGCCCGTTGTTCTGAATGCGTGTGGGTGGAGTCGCCTTGTCCGATTTTATCGGTGAGTTGCCCAAGCGCAGTCGACTCGAAACAGGCCATAACTTTTGTGGCGACTGTTTCCGGTGGTGATGTGGACCTGAAGCCAACGTACACCTGGTCATTAACCGCCGGAAAGATTGTCAGTGGCCAGGGGACGTCGAAGATCACGATTGACGCGTCGGATGTCCCACGGTCGCAATCAATAACTGCAACCGTAACATTGGGCGGTATCCATCCATCATGTTTAGGTAACTCTGCATCGTGTACGATCGTTGATGGGATGTTGCAACGGCACTGATCATACAACCCAGGCGTCCCAGATTGCTTCTTCAGTCATAATGCCGCCTCATTAACTCTTCCGGTTAGATCTGGCGAATGGACGCCCGCGAGTGACGCGGCTCGAGCGCGTGTAAGGAACGACGCTCGTGGGATCTACTTTCATTTCGCAGGTGATCGTCACGATGCCGGGATATTTCTTCAAGAGCAGTGCTGTGATTTGCTTGTTCACGATTTCCCAGTAGTCGTCTTTATTCGGGTAGTCACTCAGAAGCGTCTCAACATCTTTAGCGAGCCAGCGAAAGTCAGGGTAATCAGCCTTCGTGATGTTAGCCGCATACCGATATGAGATCGAAAGGTTGAGATTGTTGGCCTGTCCCTGATGGTCCATCCGGAAATCTTTAATTAAGAAAGAAAACTCTTCGACGAGCGAACCCGCCATTCGCGTGCTGGAACTGCGTTCCGGAGTTTGCGAATTCACTACCGGTGCGCCTGGAACTGTGGCCAGAATTGCCAGAACAACGAGCATTCGACTAATCGATATCAAGGACATTTTTAGTATGAGCCTCCATATTGAAACTGCTGGGGGTATTTTTCTCACGCAGTGTCGCCACAGCGCAACGGAAAACTTGCGCGGGAAATTACGGTGTTGGCGAGGCCGAGATCGAGGTCATGCGGGATGAGAGTTAACACGTTTTCGCGACAGGCACACAGCACTTTAACTGCGCGCCTATCGCGAAAGGAAAGGAACAGAGTCGCGGGATCAATGATGATCGTGCTTCGCAGCAGACGGTGCTGCCGGCGCGTTCGATCCAGGAGCGGCGACTTCGATGACAGTGCGCATCCATGGATGAATGCAGCACTGGAATCTGTGTGAGCCAACGGGGAGATCAGAGCTTCCAGCCGTAGGTCCTTCTTCAGTGCCGCCGGCAGGAATGAAAACAATCGCTCCAAAGTTTAGACATTCGGGAGCCGGAACTGGATTGCCGGAAATCCCGTTGAGATCGTTTACAAAGCCCCCACCAAAGTTTGCCACTGGCGTGAAGGTATGTACTTCACCACCACGGTTCTCAATGAGTGTCGGACGTCCAACGTTGAGCTGCATTGCGCTCGGCTGATTTCTCCAGGTGTGCACATCCTGTGTTGCTGCAAGTTCCGCGATGAACTCATCAAACGTGGTGTGTCCATTACCAATGCAAGTACCATCGCCGAGTACGGCATTGAAACTGGTAGGCTCACAGTCATCGTACATCCTGATCTTCTTGTCACCCTGGAAGGCGCCGGCGCCTGCAGTCAGTCCAAAAAGCGTGATTGCAGCCACCGCCGCCCAAATCATGGTTCGAAAATTTTTGCTGCGTTTCATTGGGTCAAGAACCTCCTTGTCCGGGCCGACTCCAGTCATCAGGGGGGTGAGACGGGAGGAGTTTGAATTCTGAAGTTGTTAGAGCGAGGCAAGCATATACACTTCGAAACAGGCGTTGTCAATGAAATCTGTTATCCACAGATTACGCAGAAAATGATTATGGAATCTGTGTAATCTGTGGATGAAGATCTTTCAGCTAAGGCGCGGGTGTGCAACCCGGTGTGGCAGTGCCTGCTGTGTCCTGATTCCCTGCGGCGATTTGTTTCACAGTGCTGCCGGCGCGCAGTTCGACAGTTCCCTTCTTTACTGACACGAACGTATTTTCGCAGCTTGTATCGACGATGAACTCGTTGCGCTGGTTCCCGGTTGAAATTACTTCACCCTCTCTCGTCGTAGCTTTTGCGGTAACGTTTGATGACGAGGAAATTCTCACACGTCCTGCGTCCAACATACCCACAGAAACGTTATCGTCACCAAAGATCAACTTCATCGTTGACTGGGGTAGCACCTCGACACGTCCGAGTTTGCCCAGACTTACCACAGCACTCGATCTGGCTGCGGTTGTGATTGTGCTATCGGAGAAAACTGTAGCACCTGAAATGGCCGCGGTTCCGTTCACTGAAACCTGACCATTGATCTGAAGAAATTTCCCTTGATTCTTTTGGCTTGCCTGAGGCGCATTGCTAGCTACAACAACCATCGCACTTGCAATTGAGAGAAACAGAACAAGAACCAGCACAGGCATACGAGTCAAACTAGTCATAGGCTCCTCCGTTGTTTTGAATGGGTGTGTGGGGCAACAGGAATCTATCACGTTTATCCACAGATTGGTGGTAAAATCGCGCTCGTCATTACGTGTGACATACCTCGAGTAAGCCTCACGTAGTCAACCATACTCATGAAAGCAGAGACACCGGAACTGGCCGGACTATTGGCCCGGGAACAGGCCATACGCCGGGAGACTGAGATCCTGCGCGACGCCAATATCGCGTTGACCCAGGATCTCAGCCTCGAAAGAGTTCTCGAAACACTGCTCGATTTTCTCAGCCAATTGGTTCCTTACGACAGTGCAAATGTGATGTTGCTGAACAGCGACTCGCAATTCGTCGTCAGCGCGCTTAGGCGCTATGAAGCATATCAGGACGTCGAGACGTCTCGATTCATTGCGTTAGACGTTGGTACCAATACCATTTTGCAGCGCATCTGCTTGACTAAACAGAGTGTTGTCGTGGCGGACACACACCGAGAGCCCGGATGGCAATGGGTCAACGGTGCCGGCCATGTTCGCAATTGGATTGGAGTGCCGCTGGTCGCATCAGGCAAGGTCATTGGTCTTTATTCGGTAGACAAAGCAGAGCCAAACTTCTTTCAGGAACAGCACGTTCGGCTTGCTGAGACTCTGGCTGCACGTGCGTCCAGTGCGATACAAAATGCGCAGTTGTTCGAGCAAAGCCAGCATTACGTGGCGGAACTCGAGGAGCGCATTGCCGAACGCAAGCGCGCAGAAGTGGCTCTGCGCGAGAGCGAAGAGCGTTATCGTGAGCTGTTTGAGAACGCGAGGGATGCCATTTACGTTCACGATCTTAAAGGAAATTACATCAGGGTAAACCACGCTGCGGAAACGTTATCAGGATACAAACGCGAAGAAATCGTCGGTCATAACTTTGTTGACTTCGTGGCAGCAGGAGACCTCACCTTTGGACAGAAGACTTTCTATGCAAAGCTCGCTGAACAGGGTGAAACTGCTTTCGAAGTCGACGTGATCGCAAAGGACGGCCGCAGTGTGCCCGTCGAGGTTCGGACCCGAGCGATCTATGAGAACGGCGTCATGGTCGGGGTTCAGGGCATCGCGCGCGATATCACGGAACGCAAACTCGCGCAGGACGCACTGCAAATGTTTTCGCGCCAACTGATCGAAGCCCAGGAGGACGAGCGACGCCGCATCTCCCGCGAGTTGCACGACCAGATAGGTCAGATCCTGACTGCGATTAAGATGAATCTTCATACCGTACAGGAGGTTCGACAAGTCTCGGAAATCGGTTGCTACGTCAAAGACAATCTCGAGGCCGTTGATGAAGCACTTCGTCTGGTGCGCGATCTGTCTGTTGATCTGCGTCCACCAGTGCTTGACGATTTCGGACTGGTTACGGCTCTATGCTGGTATGTCGATCGTTATACCAGGCGCACCGGTTTGGAAGTGGATGTGGTTATCGAAATGCCCGATCAGAATCAACGTTTTTCACGCGACGTCGAAACTGCCTGCTTCCGCATAGCACAAGAAGCATTGACCAACGTCGTGCGCCACGCGCAGCCCTCTCAGGTATCGCTACAGCTCGTGAAAGACGGAAATGTTTTGCTGTTGTCGATAAAGGATGACGGCGTGGGCTTCGATTTGGAGAGCCTGCGGAGGCGGGCGCCGCGTGCGGCAACTCTTGGTCTAATCAGCATGCAGGAACGAGCACATGCCGCGGGCGGCACGATGGAAATAGATTCGGCAATTTCCAAGGGTACTGAGATCCGCTTCAAGCTTAACCTCGAGCCTTGAGAACGTAGCCCTGACGAACAAATTGGCCCATCATTTCCTCGATCGCCGTTACCGGTCTGTAATTTTTATCCGGATGAGGCTCGGTGTTTTCAATAAACCAATCACCATGCTGGGCGGCGCTTAGCATGCCGGGATCATTTCCCAGGAGTTCCGTGACATCGATCATTCGATCTTTCATCGCGCTGATCCATTTTTCCAAAACAAAGCGTTGCGCTTGAGGCGATAAACGATGGATGCCGTTATTCTGCTCGCGGCCTGTTTCACACTGCTTGAGAAAGATCTGCGCCTGGACCAGAGCTGCCAGTAAGCCACCAGTGTCGAATTGTACTATCTGTGTTGGAGCGGCTTCGATGCCTCGAGTCACGAAGGTGTATGGATATCCCAGGTAAGCAACATTAATCGGCCCGGCTGGCCCATCCTGGGAAATGATATCCCAGGTACCGGGCGCTACCTTGAAATTGGGTTTCTGTTTTAGATCTTTAATGATTGGACCAAACTCCCGATCACCACTGGAAGCACTGATAAATTTTATGTTGGGCTTGTGACTAAGCGGCCATTTGTCTTTGAACGGATTGCGCCCGGAACATCCCACGACGTAGTTACAACGAACCATCAAATCTTCGACTGAATCCACCCTCGTGACACGGTCGTTCAGAGCTAAAGGAAGATGCAGATCCGGATTAAGGTCGCAGTAAGACACTTCGTTCCCTTGCCTCACGGCCAGATTTGCGACAGCCCTACCAATGCTTCCCATTCCAATCACGCCCAATTGTTCTCCTTGTAAGGGCCCATCCCTGAGGAATTCCGTATTCAATTTTTCAATGAAGCATTGTGAGAAGATTGGACCACCAATTTTCAATTTAACTGCCGCTCTGGCCCATGAAATCACAGCAAACGCTGGCAGCTTCTCTTCGAAAAGGAACATTCCGCGAGAAGTCTGCTCGACGCCGCACAACGAATAACGCTGCAAGACTTCGGGCGGTACGCTCGTGATGCAAACGCCGCCGTCGTCTAACACGAGCACGCGCTTGATCCGACGCCGGTCAAGATGCTCAGCCGCGACCTGCCACAATCTGTTCGTGTCGTAAGCAAAATAGCGCTGGAATTCGCCAGGTGGCGGCATGACCGACTCGACGACAGTGACACCCATCGCGCGCAGTGTCTCAATGACCTCGGCACTGTTTGAATAAACCTTCCCGAGCGCGAAGATGTTTTCCAAATTGAGTCCCATTGCGCCCAGGGTTTGAAAGAGATCCACTGTTTGTTTAAGCATGTGCTGGACAGCCACTAACGCCGTATCGTCTCCAAAACGAAAACCGTTGGCTCTGGCACAGTTCAGTAGTGCTTGAGTTACTTCAAGAGGGGATGAGTGTGAGTGTGACATATAAAAACTTAGGCGCCGCCCAGACAGATTTCAACGATTGAAAACCCTCTGGAGTCTGCAGAGTGCCCTCGAACCTGTGGGAGAGGCTTTGGTTCGCTCTGTGTGCGGCGCTACTTACTGTCAGATTTAGATGTTGGGGGAAGCTACTTTGTAACAGAAAATTTTGTTCTTTGGACGGAGATACTTTATTGACCGAGATAAGGAACAAATCCCGCCAACGGCAGTTGGCGGATTGTTCAGGTCCTTTCTACAAGCCAATCCGAAACTACCTTTCTAATCCCGCCCACGGAAGTGGGCGGATACTTTCAAGTCCACACTAAGATAGGACTTGAACGATCCGCCAACTTCCGTTGGCGGGATTCAAACTCACACCATAGTCTTCATTTAGAAAGGACTTGAATCATCCGCCCACTGCCGTGGGCGGGATTGAGGACTGTTCCAAAAGACAATAATTCGACTGTTTTCCCAGTTCCTGGAAGCAAATTTGTACGGTTTTTCTTAAGTTCAACGAAGCAGGTCGTCTTGACACTTGGAAACGCAGACTGCTAATCTACGCGGTCTTTTTCTGCACTGAATTCGAGTCTGTGTACACATAAAGGAGCTGTTTTGATTAGCGAATCCGGTTATCTGTTCACCTCTGAGTCCGTCACTGAAGGCCATCCAGACAAAATTTCCGATCAAATCTCTGATGCAGTACTTGACGCCGCACTGAGTGTCGATCCAACCGCACGCGTAGCTTGTGAAACTCTCGTCACCACCGGACTGGTGGTTGTCGCCGGTGAGATCACGACCAACGCTGTAATCGACTACTCCAGAGTCGCGCGCGAAGCGATTCGTGAGATCGGTTACACCAGAGCCAAGTTTGGCTTCGATTGCGACACCTGCGCCGTCTTGTCGGCACTCGACAGACAGTCGCCTGACATCGCGATGGGTGTAGACACCGGTGGCGCCGGTGATCAGGGCTTGATGTTTGGATTTGCCTGTAATGAAACGCCGGAGTTGATGCCGCTGCCGATTCAGTTGGCCCACATCCTCGCCCGCCGTCTTTCCGAAGTGCGCAAATCAGGTGAGCTGCCGTATTTGCGTCCTGATGGCAAGTCGCAGGTAACAGTTGAATACCGCGACGGCCGTCCTTTCCGGCTCGAAGCTGTCGTCATCTCTTCGCAGCACGATCCGAATGTCACCAACGAACAATTGCGTGCGGAAATCGAAGAGAAAGTAATCAAGCACACCGTTTCGCCTGAACTGCTCGACAAAGATACGAAGTATCACATCAACCCCACGGGACGCTTTGTTACGGGCGGTCCGCAGGGTGATGCCGGCCTCACCGGCCGGAAGATCATCGTTGACACTTACGGAGGCTACGCGCCTCACGGTGGTGGCGCATTCTCCGGAAAAGATCCGACGAAGGTCGATCGTTCCGCTGCTTACATGGCGCGTTATGTTGCGAAGAACATCGTCGCTTCGGGACTCGCCGATCGTTGTCAGGTTCAACTTGCGTACGCGATCGGAATCGCCGAACCGGTTTCCGTTTCGATCGATTCCTTTGGTACGGGCCGGATCAGCGACGTTGCCATATCAAAGCTGGTGCGGAGTAATTTCGAACTGACTCCGCGCGGCATCATCGAATCACTCAACCTGCGCCGGCCGATTTATAAGGCCACTGCTGCCTACGGCCATTTCGGACGCAACGAAGAAGGCTTCACCTGGGAAAAGACCGACAAAGCCGAAGCGTTGCGAGCAGGCGCTGGAGTTTAAGAGTGACGAGACATTCATAATTCAAGTAAAGGATTAAATAACCAACATGAGTTCTGCACCGTCCGTCGAATACGACGTGAAAGACATCGGCTTGTCGGGTAATGGCAAGCAGCGAATTGAATGGGCTGAACGTGAAATGCCTGTTCTTCGTCTCATCCGCGAAAGATTTGCCGAAGAGAAACCACTGAGCGGCGTGAAGCTCGTTGCTTGCGCTCATATCACCACCGAAACCGCAAACCTCGCTCGCGCTCTTCAGGCCGGCGGCGCAGAGTCGGTTTTGATCGCGTCGAATCCGCTTTCAACGCAGGATGACGTGGCGGCATCACTTGTAGCTGACTGGGGCATTCCGGTTTACGCAATCAAAGGCGAATCGACCGACACTTACAATCGTCACGTAAGAACAGCGCTCGACTCACATCCGGACATCATCATCGACGATGGCTCGGATGTGGTAGCGACCCTGCTGAAAGAGCGCGCCGGACAGATCAAGGAAATCATCGGCTCAACTGAAGAGACGACCACGGGAATTCAGCGTCTCCACGCGATGGAGACTGCAGGCGTGTTGCCCTTCCCTTCGATCGCTGTTAACAACGCGCAGACGAAACACTTCTTCGATAATCGTTATGGCACGGGCCAGTCGACACTCGACGGTATTATTCGCGCGACGAACATCCTGCTTGCCGGACGTACACTCGTCGTTGTCGGTTATGGATGGTGCGGCAAGGGAGTCGCATTGCGTGCGCGTGGTATGGGCTCGAATGTTGTTGTGACAGAAGTCGATCCAATTAAAGCCGTCGAAGCAGTGATGGACGGATTCCGCGTGATGCCAATGAGTGAAGCGTCGTCGATTGGCGACATCTTCGTGACTGTGACTGGCAATCGTCACGTGATCGATGGTGAGCATTTTTCACGAATGAAAGATGGCGCGATCGTTTGCAACAGTGGCCACTTCGATCTCGAGCTGAACCTGGTTGCGTTGCGAGAGATGTCAGGCGATCCGGTAACGATGCGTCCGTTTGTGGAGGAATACAAGGTCCAGTCGAGTGGCCGCAAGGTCATCGTGCTGGGTGAAGGCCGACTGATCAATCTCGCCGCGGCGGAAGGTCATCCCGCAAGCGTGATGGACATGAGCTTTGCAAACCAGGCACTATCGGTTGAGTACCTCGTGAAGAACAAAGGAACGCTGGCTCCGGGCGTTCACCTGTTACCCGCGGAAGTTGATACTGAGATCGCGAGCCTCAAGCTTCGTGCGCTCGGCATTTCAATCGACACACTTACCGCAGAACAACTCGAGTACATCTCGAGCTGGGAAACTGGCACGTAGCCACAAAAATTAGTTAGCCACAAAAAGGCACATAAAGCACATAAGAGAGAAATTTTCTTTTATGTGCTTTTGCTTTTGTGGCTTAAGTGCGAACACGTGAGAGGAAGTAGGTGCCTGCGGCTGTGAAGATCACGAGTGGGGACCAGCCGGCGACAGTGGGTCGAAGGAGTCCGTGATTTCCGAGTTGCTGAAAGCCGCCGCCAAGTGCCCAGTAGGCAACTCCCACTACTACAGCAGCGCAGAGAGCGATTACGGTTCCCTTCCTGCCAAACGAAACTGCCAGCGGCATTCCGATCAGGGCCATGATGATGATACCGAACGGGCCTGCGTACTTTCTTTGCAGTGCGACTGCGAGTGACGACACGTCGATGCCGCGCTGCTTCGCTGCTTCGAGATAGCCTCGCAAGTCTTTCGAACTAAGCTGTGAAGGTCGATCGGTTGTTGGTTTAAAGACTGCCGGTGACTCAACGCCTGCGAAAGTTATTTCCGCGTCAGATTTACGTTCAACACCCATCTCTTTCAACGTAAGTGTTTCAGTCTCATTAATCTTGAGATGAGTCGGATCTGTCCAGGCTCCACTCTTCCCGCTCACGATCTGCGCCAGATGAACTGCGTCTTCATCAAGCTCGTAAACGGTTGGTTCAATCAGCCGTCCATCCTCACTAAATTCATATGAATAGAAACGGCCTGTTTCAGTAGACGCAAGCCACTGTCGACCAGTGGGCGTCGTCGCGCGTGCTTTATCTCCGCGGATGCGTGCGCGCAACCCGTCCTGTCTGAGGTTTGCGCCCGGCATTACATACTCCTGGACCAGCCACGAACCAAATGCCACCACGAGTGCAAAGCAAAAGCCCGGCAACATCAATCGATATACACTCTGACCCGAGGCCCACCACGCGATCGCTTCATGTCTCCTCGCGAGCAATGCGTAAGTGACCAGCACTGTAATCAGCATCGTCGCAGGAAAAAGCTCCACAGTAACGAGCGGCAGGAGGAATAACAGATACCTTGCCATCAGACCTGTGCCGGCATTGAAGCGCCAAAGTTCAAACAATGTGAATATGTTGAAGATCGTCGCGAGGGCCGCAAAACAAACAACAAAGCTGACGACAAGTGAACGAAAGAGCGTAGCGTCCATCAAACTGGGAAAACCCATTACCGAAAAGCCGCGATGTTTTGCCTGACTTGTTTTGGCTGTGGCGGTGGTTGCTGCTGTGCGGCGCGACAGGATCGACATTGAAGATATGAAAGGCACTCGTTTGATAAACAAAAACAGAACCGTCAAACCAAGGACAAAGATCGTGGCCAGCCATGGTCCAAGGTAAGGTGACACTGATCCCACGCGTGCCATCGATTCGCCAAGAAGCGACAAGAGGTAGTAAACGATTACGATAATCAGCGTTAATAACACTCCAACGCTGCGCCCGCCCCGTCGTATGCGCAATCCAAGCGTTGCGCCCAGGAGTGAAAAAACCAGAGGCGCCAACGACAAGGCACCTCTGCGGTTGAGAATCCTTAACGCTTCTCTCTGTTCATCAGGCGATCCTGATTCAACTCTTTCACGTAAGTCGCTCCACTCCATCGCATCGGCATTTGTATCTCTCTGATTCAGGCGCGCCACGACGTCAGCGCGCCCCGTATTGATCGAGAATCGCAATTGATCTAGGCGCTTGACGACGTAGGATTTCTCTCCGTTATTGCCGCCAATGATATTTGTTGTTGCAGGTTGTTTAGTGGCTCCTTCAGCAGCAGCAATGGGAAACTCAGTAGCAAGCACGTCAGTTAGAACGAGCTCGGACCGATCGCCGGCTGAGTCGATGCGTCCGGAGCGTGCGGTGTAGACCTCCGTGTGATCGCCACGTTGTCCGAAGATGAAAACTCGTCCCCATGTGCCCTGTTCTTTGTTACCGTCGCGAACGTAGATCACGTATCGCGGCAAGGTGCTAAAGGTTCTTGGCTCGACCGGGGAGTCGAGTTTTGCTAGCAGTCCTTCAAGTGCAATGCGTTCAAGGTCTCTGGCAGCTTCGGGCGCTTCTTTTAGATGGAGGTAAGTAGTGGCGCCGGTGCATAAGAGTCCGATGAGCAGTGCGGGCCAGATCATGGTCCATGAACCGACACCTGCGGCGCGCATCGCGACAATTTCACTGTCACTTCCCATGCGTGAGAAGCCGATGATTATTCCGGCGAGCGTCGCCAGCGGAATCGAGAAGATGAGCACGCCCGGCAACAACGCGGCTCCAATCGATCCGAGCAATGAGACGGGGAGGTCAGCGTAAATTATGATCTCGGCGAGGCGCGCGGATTGTTGCGCTAACAGGACTGCGGACAGCAGCAGTAAAGATATGAGAATGTAAGGCGCCATCGCCCCGACGATGTATCGAGGGATGAGAAAGTTCTTGAAGTTAAAGATTTTTGTCAGCAAATCCGATTTTCTTCAAGTAAGACATTAGACAGGATTAACAAGATGTCTCAGGATTAACAGAATCAATCTTGTAAATCCTGAAACATGTTGTTAATCCTGTCCATCAACTTGCCGGTCTAATACGCGGCATGCGTTCAAGCACTCGCCCGATAATCTGAAACGTCAACTCCGCCATCTCTCGTTTCGTTTCCTTCGATACTTCCCTTGCACCTTCAGCAAACTTCGCCGGCGAAAGCTTTTCTATAGTTCGCAACTGTGTGTGAAGACGTTTTGAAACTGCTCCACCTCTTCCACCACTGCAATCCGAACATCGAAACGACAAATCCGAGCCGAGATAAACTGCTCCTTCATCATGAAAAGCTTTGTGACAGTTCGCACACGCGCGCAGATCCGGCAGAAAACCTTCGAGCTTCAGCAACCACACTTCAAAGTAGCGAAGCACCGCATCCAGATCGCCCGGTGTTTCTGACGCCGCTTCGAAACACGCGATCGCCATTCGAAACAAATTGTCATTTGCCTGGTGTGGTGGTGAAAAATCGATAAGCAGGTCACCCATGTATGAGAAACCTGTCAGCATCGTTGCATTTGACGAAAGGTTAAAGCGCGACTTTACGATCTCGACTTGCCGGAAGGAGACGAGTTCCCGATTCTCTTTTTCGTAATATGTGAGATTGACGAGTGTGAAGGGCTCAAGTGCGGCGCCAAAACGATTCTTTAGTTTTCTACAACCCTTGGCGACTCCTCTTATCAATCCTGCGGAACGACTCAAACAGACAACAATCTTGTCAGCCTCTGCCAGATTGTAACTGCGTAGGATCAGAGCCTCGGTGTCAAATACAGCCATCTCTGTAGCGTCACGGGATGAAGTAAAGGACCCAGCTCAGCACCAGTCCAATCACCATGAACTCAGCAAAGACTTTAAGTCCGTAGATCAACCGCTCACGCGTATCATCTTTCGCCATCGCCCCAAAAATGATTGAAGCAAGAGCCGCAAACAAGGCCATTACGAGGAAGTGTCTCAAGGCTTCCTCCCTGCGGCGATATCGAATGCGTCGAGCATGTTCAAATAGTTGAGGAGACCACCTATCAGTAGAAAAGTGTTGCCGTATTCGTAGGTGGCGCGTGCAGCTCGAACTGGATCATCCGCGAAGCCGTAGTCGATTATCCACGAAACGATAAAAAGTGCGCCCTGGCCAAGGTTCGCAATCATTGGCGGAACTTGAAGGAGCACCCATGAACCTTCGTTTGTGAGATCGAAGAGGTGGCCGCCCATCGCGAGGCCAAGAAAGAAACAGACCCAAACTGCGCCGCCCATCAAGAGCGCGCGAAACCATCTTTTGAGGATTACGTGACCGAGGCCCGGAATAAACCAGGCTGCCAATCCAGTTAACCATGCAGTGCCGGGTGCTTCTTCGACCTGCACGCGTTCAGCTTTTACCAAATGAATCCCTCCAATTGCTCGAGTAGATGATTAAGGTTTTACATCAATAAGAATTCCTGCGCAAAGGCAGTCTTAACAGTTCACATTAGCGGTCGGCCAGCCGACCTTTAACATCTCACGTTAACTCGTTATCGATAGAGCAGGAACGGTTCACGTAGTTCTTTAAACTCTTCAAGTGGTTTCTCGGTCCACTCTCGAATCGCGTCGAGCTCGGTTCCCTTCTCAAACGCCTCTCTGATCTTTGCGGTTCCGCTGATCACGTCAAACGGATTCTTGTCGTAGACGTATTCGTACGGCGGAACTTTCCAGCGAAACTCATTCGGGTACATGTCATGCGCAAACTTTGCCATTGCAATTCCGGCAAACCATGGCTCGAAAGTATTCCGATCGAGAACATGAATCTGAACGCCACCGCATGTCACGCCCCCATGCTTCTGAAATGTCGGTTGGAATGCACAGCTTCTGAAAAACACGCCCGCCATTCCGAGTGCGTTCAGTCGATCGGCATAAGCATCCGGATCGATGTATGGCGCACCAATCAGTTCGAATGGCCGTGTGGTTCCTCTGCCTTCTGAAACCTGTGTGCCTTCAAAGTGGACCGTGCCCGGAAATACTGTCGCTGAGTCGAGTGTTGGGATGTTTGGAGAAGGCAGCACCCACGGCGCATCTGTATCGTCGTGCCAATGCTCTCGCTTCCAGCCATGCATCGGAATCACTTCTAGATCGCAGCCGATTTGAAAGTGATCATTGAACATTCGTGCGAGTTCGGCGACCGTCATGCCGTGACGAGTAGGCAATGGAAACTGACCTACAAACGACGCGTACTCGGGTTCGAGAATATTTCCCGCGATACTCACGCCGTTAATTGGATTGGGCCGATCGCAAACAACGACTTTCTTTCCGAGTCGACGCGCAGCTCGCATGCAGTTGGCAAGCGTGTAAACAAACGTATAAATCCGGCAGCCAACGTCCTGCATGTCAAACAGGAGGACATCGATGTCCTGGAGCATTGCGTCCGTAGGCTCACGAGTTTCGCTGTAGAGCGAATGGACCGGCAGTCCGGTTTTGCGATCGACGCCATGACCTGTTTCGATCATGTTGTCCTGAACGTCGCCGCGAATTCCGTGCTGTGGACCAAACAAAGCACGCAGTTGGATGTCCTGGTGATCGTGGATCAGATCCGCAGCGTGACGATAGGAATGATCGACTGATGCCTGATTGCAGATCAGTCCAACACGTGCGCCTTGAAGTGCTGGATGACCTTCTTCAAGTAATCTCTCAAGTCCGAGCTCGACGTGTTGGACTTGTTTCTTCGACGACGTTGCTTCGCGTTCCAGAGTTAAAGTCATACTTGAATTCTCCTGCTCCTACTTGGATATAGTCAGTACCGTCCCCGGTAGCGGATGGGTACGTCGTAGACGCGCTCGGGATCCAAAGGCTGCGCACCCATCCGCGGACGGTACTGACTGTATCCAAGTAAAGATGTGTTTCTTAAACACAACCCTAACCACACAAAACCGATCCGCCATTAACGTTGAGCACTTCGCCCGTGATGTGGCTCGCCCAGTCGCTACACAAAAAGACGATCGCTCCTGCAATGTCTTCGGGTGTCCCGACTTTACCTAACGGAATACCTTTGACAATCGACTCGTGTTGAGCGGCGTCTGCAAGTGCGTTCGTCGTCATTTCTGTTTCAACCCACCCGGGCGCGACACAGTTAACGTTAATACCAAACGGTCCCAGCTCCGGCGCCAGCGACTTTGTAAAGGAGATCTGACCGCCCTTAGATGCTGCGTAGTTCGAAACATTAGCTTCGCCACGCTGCCCTGCTGTGGAACTGACGATGACAATCCGACCGAATCGTTGTTCCTTCATGATCGGAACCGCGGCACGACAAACCGACCATGTCCCCTTTAAATTAATGTCTAGCGTCTTGTCCCAGAGCTCTTCTGAGATCAACTCTACCGGCGCGCCTTCCCAAATACCCGCATTACAAATCAAAAAGTCGATGCGCCCGAAATGCTCAACTGTTTCTTGAAGTAGCCGTTCAGCGTCGCTCAGCTTTGAAACGTCTGCCTGAATCCCAACAGCTTTTACGTTGTGGATTTGCGCCAGGTTTACGGCTGCTGATGCCGCAGCTTCATCTTTGACGTAATTGACGACGACGTGAGTGCCGTAAGAAGCGAGCATTGAGACAACGGCTTTTCCGATGCCACGCGAGCCGCCAGTCACGATCGCGACACGACCAGCGAGCCCGAGGTTCCTTATCGTCGACGGATTCATGCAGGTGTGGAGACTGAAGCGAGATCTGCTTCCCGCACGTTGGCGGCTTCGTCTACAAAAACTCGGAATAAGCGTTGAGACAGCAGATCCTTTTCCCAGCCAAGCTCTGGGTGCCATTGCACTGCCAAAATAAATCGCTCCGGTCGTGGATCTTCTACGGCCTCGATGATGCCATCGGTGGTCCATGCCGTCGCGATCAGATCCGCGCCGAGTGCTTCGATAGCCTGATGATGATGGCTGTTGACGACAGCATCAACCGAACCGGCAATCTCCGACAGCTTACTCGTTTCCAGCATCTTGATCCGATGCGACGGACGATCACGAGGTGCTCCCTGTTCATGCTTGATGGCATCAGGGACCTGCGAGCCAATATCCTGAATCAACGATCCTCCACGAGATACATTCAGTATCTGCATCCCGAAACAGATCGCGAACAGCGGTATTCCCTTCCTCTCAGCGGCCTTGATAACGAGTAGGTCCGTCTCATCCTTAATCGTTTGCACCGTTCCCAGCGCCGGATGGGGCTGTTGCCCATAACGCAACGGGTCGACGTCAGAGTCACTACCAGGCAGCAGGATGCCGTCGAGTCCCTCTAGAACTGAGTCAATATAATCAGCGTTCGGAATCAAACTGATGTGCACCGGCGCGCCGCCAGCGGCCTCGACTGCCTCGCTATAATGACGTCCCAGGTAGAACCGGTCAGTGGTGTGTTCAATGCGCATCGTGATTCCGATGCGTGGTCTTCTTTGCATCATCGCCCGCTATCATAACTCATATGGGCGCCTCCTTGGAGTGCGCCAACTTGTTGGCGCTTTAGTATTTTTTAACAAAGCGGTGCCAAGGCACCGCACTCCAAAAAGGCGTCCTTGACTTACCTCGAAACGAGTTCCTATAGTCTCGTTCAAAGAAACATGCAGAAAAAAACAAATCGGGTTCGTAGCACTACAGTGCTGCTCGTCAGGAAAGACGCCAACGTGGCGCTTGCCGGAGACGGGCAGGTAACGATGGGTGAAACCGTCATGAAAGCCAGCGCCCGGAAGGTGCGGCGCCTTTATAACGACCAGATTGTCGCGGGTTTTGCCGGTGCGACCGGAGACGCGTTCGCGCTTTTGACGCGGTTCGAAAGCAAGCTCGAACAATATCACGGCAATCTCGAGCGAGCCGCGATTGAGCTCAGCAAAGAGTGGCGTACTGACAAGATTTTGCGCCATCTCGAAGCGCTGTTAGTTGTTGCTGATAAAAAGTCTTCATTTCTACTGTCCGGTAATGGCGACGTGATCGCGCCTGATGAGGGCGTGCTGGCGATTGGATCGGGTGGATCTTACGCATTGGCTGCTGCTCGTGCGCTAATCAAGAACACGGATCTTTCTGCTCGTGACATCGCAGTGGAATCACTTCGCATAGCCGGAGAGATTTGCATTTATTCGAATCAAAACATCATAGTTGAGGAGCTCTAAGAGAAAGCTGTAATACGCAATGGTTATTTATCTAGCTGGTGAAGTAGACGAAGAGGCACAACTCGATGAGATGACGCCTCGCCAAATTGTGACTGAACTCGATAAACACGTTGTGGGCCAGCGCAACGCGAAACGAGCAGTTGCAGTTGCTTTGCGAAATCGTGTGCGACGGCAGAAGTTGCCGCCCGAAATGGCGGTTGACGTGATGCCAAAGAACATCATCATGATCGGCTCGACAGGTGTCGGTAAGACTGAGATCGCGCGACGCCTCGCTCGTATGTCCAATTCGCCGTTTCTGAAGGTTGAAGCTTCGAAGTTTACTGAAGTCGGTTATGTCGGTCGCGACGTCGAGAGCATGATTCGTGATCTCACTGAGATATCGGTTGAGATGACGCGCCAGGACAAAAGCGAAGAGGTCGCTGAAAAGGCGGAGCTGAACGTCGAGGAGCGCATTCTCGATTTACTGCTTCCGCCGCCGCGTTCCTCGTCGAATTTTTACGACTTCGATTCCGATACAACTGAAGAACCATCTACCGAACTTGAAACTTCGACACGCGACGAGCAGTTTCAACGATCGCGCGAAAAGCTTCGCACACAACTGCGCAGTGGCAAACTCGACAATCGTTTAGTTGAGCTCGAAGTCAGAGAGAAAAACTTCCCAGTGATCGAACTGGCTGGTCCACAAGGCGTTGAAGAGATGGGCATCAACATGAAAGACATGTTGGGCAATCTGTTTCAAGGCCGCACCAAGCGACGAAAGATGCGTGTCGACGAGGCGATGGAGTATTTGATGCAGGAAGAGGAAGAGCGCCTCATCGATATGGACCAGGTTGCACGCGCAGCTATCGAGCGAGTCGAGAATTCGGGAATCATCTTTCTTGACGAGATCGATAAGATTGCCGGACGGGAATCGGGACATGGTCCGGACGTCTCGCGTGAGGGTGTGCAACGCGATATCCTGCCGATCGTCGAAGGAACTACCGTGAACTCTCGTTACGGGATGGTGCGCACGGATCATATTCTCTTCATTGCAGCGGGCGCATTTCACGTATCAAAGCCTTCCGACTTGATTCCGGAGCTGCAAGGTCGTTTTCCGATCCGCGTTGAGCTGGAGTCGCTCACGATCGAGGATTTCAAACGCATTCTGACTGAGCCTCGTAACGCGCTGATCAAACAGTACCAGGCGATGATGGAGACCGAGGGTGTCAGCATTGAATTCACTTCTGATGCGATCGATTCGATTGCGAACTACGCGGCACAGGTGAATCAACAAACCGAAGACATCGGCGCGCGGCGTTTGCAGACGATTATGGAGAAGCTGCTCGAGGAGATCAGTTTCGAAGGGCCTGATTTGGAACCAAAGCAGCAGCGCATTGATGCTGCATACGTGTCGGGAATGCTCGCGGAGACAGTCAAGGATCAGGACCTCAGTCGATACATTCTGTGACAAAACGTGGACCAACCCATCCACAGATTTCACCGATTACTCTTCTGTGTAATCTGTGGATAGTTCTCTGTTTGATCTTTCTGGGTGGATGCGGAAAACGACGGCCTCCTCTGCCGCCGGTTGAGCGCGTCCAGCAACGCACAGAGTTTCTTTCCGGCGCGCAACAAGGTAACGAGGTAATACTCAGTTGGCCTGCGCCGCAACGAAACGCGCCGGACAGTAGCGTGCAGAGCATCAGACGTATCGACGTCTACCGGCTGGCGGAAAAACCCGGTGCGCCGCTCGCTCTGACAGAAGACGAATTCTCAGCGCGAGCTACGGTTGTTGGTTCTGTCACTTTTGAGCAGATACAAACTGCTGGCGATACCCTCACGTACAGAGACGTCCTCGAACTCGGAGGACAGCCGACCCGCCTGCGTTATGCAATTCGGTACGTCAATGCATCTGGTCAACGTGCAGCTTTTTCAAACTTCCTGAGTATTGAGCCCGCTGCGCGTATCGCACAGGCGCCCACGCTCGTGTCACCCGCAAAAGTGCTCGAGGATTCGATTACGATTTCCTGGCAGCCACCGGCCGCCAACATCGATAACTCAACCCCGGTGAATCTGCTTGGCTACAACGTCTATCGCACTGATGAGTCGCAAACTGAACCGGCGAATCAGCCGCTCAATTCCGCGCCCATCTCTGCCACCGAATATGCCGACAAGAGTTTTCAGTTCGGCAATAACTATCGGTACGTTGTTCGTGCAGTTTCACTCGGAACTGGTGGCGCACAGGTTGAGAGTCTCAACTCGAACGCCGTTTCAGTTTCACCTTTAGATACATTTCCACCGGCAGCGCCGGAGCGTCCCAGTGTTGCAGCGCCCGAGCCCTCATCGGCGCGGCTGGCGATCTTCTTTGCTGCAAACAAGGAAACGGATATCGCCGGCTACAATATTTATCGTTCGACCGATCCGGATCTACCAAAGCAGAATTGGACGAAGCTGAATCAGACACTGCTGACACGCACGACTTATCAGGACGACAAAGTTGAACCGGGTAAGACTTATTACTACTACATAACTGCGGTCGATAAAGCCGGAAACGTCAGTCACCCCTCTGAAGTCGGCTCGGAGAAGGCACCATAGAACCTCGCTGAATGCGGCTTAAACCATGAAACTTTGTCGCGTTGCACATGACAGTCTTCCAAAGGCGCGTTATGCGGTATTGAAGGATTCTAAAGTTCACCCGCTACCCGCAGACTACAGCTTCGAGCACATCGAGCGTTTTGACGAAGATGCGGCGTTTGATCTGGCTGAAGTGAAACTGCTCGCGCCGGTTGCGCCCTCAAAGATCGTTTGTGTCGGCCGGAACTATCGCGAGCATGCGGCAGAACTCGGAAACAAGATGCCGGATGAACCGCTCCTCTTTCTCAAGGCACCATCGGCCGTGATCGCTTCGGGCGATGAGATCGAACTGCCCGCCGCATCGCAGCAGGTTGAACATGAAGGCGAACTCGGTGTCGTAATCGGACGCCTCGCGCACAAGATTCCCGAGAATGACGATCCGCTCAGCTATGTGTTTGGCTACACGTGTCTGAACGACGTGACCGCACGCGATTTGCAGCGCAAAGACGTCCAGTTCACACGTGGTAAGTCGTTCGACACGTTCTGTCCTGTAGGTCCGTGGATCGAGACTGAAATCGATCCCAGCAGCGTTACCGTCCAAACCCGTCTAAACGGTGAAGTAAAACAAAAAGGTAACACGGCTGACATGGCATTTCCTGTCGCCTTTCTTATAAGGTACATCTCTGAGATCATGACACTGTATCCCGGCGACCTGATTGCGACCGGAACGCCCGCGGGCGTCTCTCGCATGAAGCCCGGTGATACGGTGGAAGTAGAAGTGACGGGTATAGGGATTCTCCGAAATAGGATAGGAGTCTTGTTATGAAATTCTTTCTTGATACCGCCAATCTCAACGAGATTCGCGAAGGAGCAGCGTTAGGACTTGCTGATGGAGTGACAACTAACCCAACGCTCATCTCAAAGGAAGGCGATGTCGACTTCAAACAACACATCGCCGCGATCTGCGAAATTGTTCAGGGGCCGGTTTCGGCTGAAGTGACGAGCCAGGATAAAGACGGCATGCTTCGTGAAGGACGCGAGTATGCGAAGATTGCACCGAACGTCGTCATAAAGTGCCCGCTGACTCGCGATGGCCTTAAAGCAACACGTCAATTGACGGACGAAGGAATCAAAGTAAACGTCACTCTCTGTTTCTCGGCGGCGCAGGCGATTGTTGCCGCGAAGGCGGGCGCAGCGTTTATCAGTCCATTCATCGGGCGCCTCGATGACATTGGCGAAAACGGGCTCATCCTGTTGCAGAACATCATTGAGATTTATCAGAACTACAGTTGGAAGACAGAAGTGCTCGCGGCGAGTTTGCGTCACCCGATTCACGTGATCGAGGCCGCACGCATGGGCGCAGACATCGCCACCATGCCGTTCAAGGTGATCGATCAACTATTCAATCATCCTCTGACGGACAAGGGTCAGGCGCAATTTCTGGCTGACTGGGCCAAGAGTGGTAGAAAATAGCGCGGTAGAAAATAGTGTGGGAGACGTTAGCGCGGCGGGAATTGTTGTCAGCGTTTACAAGTACGACGGCGTTGAGCATCGTCGCTGGCCGGCTCGAATAGCAAAGATCGAAGGATCGCTCCTGGTGCTGGATGCGGTCTTTGAGGAAGAGATCGAACACGATCTACTCGGCACGATTTCACTGGGAACGATCAGCACCGAGTATTACTGGCTGGATCGCTGGTACAACGTCTTCCGCTTCAGCGATCCAAACGGCAAGTTGAAGAACTTTTACTGCAACATCAACCAGCCGCCGTCGTTCGACGGGCGCGTGTTGAGTTACATCGATCTCGACATTGATGTGTTAGTTGCTCCCGACCTCACTTACAAGATTCTGGACGTCGAAGACTTTGAAGAAAACGCTGCACGGTATGATTATCCAAACGATGTCCAGGTAAATGCGCGCCAGGCTCTGACGGAAGTGATCGAATTAATCGAATCGCGAGCGTTTCCCTTCAACGAATAATATGGCCTCAAAACAGCAACCGAAACAAGCCGTAGTCCAAATTGGAGACACTCCGCGAGCGAAGCCTTCAGGCCGAACAGGGTGGCGGCGCCGCTCGCGTTGAGAAACAACACGAAGCAGGAAAGATGACTGCGCGTGAGCGGATCGAATTTCTGCTCGATGAGGGCTCGTTTGAAGAGTTTGACAAGCTCGTGGTCCATCGCTCGAAAGACTTCGGGCTCGATAAACAACTCTATCCCGGAGACGGCGTTGTCACGGGCCATGGTTTGATCGACGGCCGGAACGTGTTCGTCTTTGCGCAGGACTTTACTGTCTTTGGCGGTTCCCTCTCCGAAACTTTTGCGGAAAAGATTTGCAAGGTGATGGACCTGGCGATGAAGGTCGGCGCTCCGATTATTGGTCTGAACGACTCAGGCGGAGCGCGCATTCAGGAAGGCGTTGTTAGTCTCGGCGGCTATGCAGACATTTTTCTGCGCAACACACTCGCGAGCGGAGTGGTGCCGCAGATCAGTTGCATCATGGGTCCGTGTGCGGGCGGCGCTGTGTACAGTCCCGCAATTACTGATTTCAACATCATGGTCAAGGACACGTCGTACATGTTCATTACCGGACCGGACGTGATCAAGACTGTGACGCACGAGGAAGTTACGAAAGAGGCGTTGGGTGGAGCTGTCACTCACAACAGTGTTTCGGGAGTCGCGCATTTCGCGGCTGACTCGGACGAGCATGCGCTGCGAATCGTGCGTGAGCTGTTCTCTTTTTTGCCTTCTAACAATCTGGAGGATCCTCCCCGGTTGGAAGTGAGCGATCCGGTCGATCGAGTCGATCCAAAGCTCAACGAGATTGTTCCGGAAGCTTCGAATCAGCCATACGATATTCGAGACGTTATTAACTCAGTTGTTGACGACGGTTACTTTTTTGAAGTCCAGCAGATGTTTGCGCCGAATATTTGTGTGGGCTTTGCCCGACTTGGTGGGAGATCAGTCGGAATCGTTGCAAACCAGCCGGCATTTCTCGCGGGCGTTCTGGATATCGCCGCGTCGGTGAAAGGCGCGCGGTTTGTTCGCTTCTGCGACTGCTTCAATATTCCTTTGATTACTTTCGAGGACGTGCCTGGTTTTCTGCCGGGCGTGTCGCAGGAGCACGGCGGGATCATCACTCACGGCGCGAAACTGCTTTACGCGTTTGCCGAAGCGACTGTGCCGAAGGTCACTGTGATCACGCGTAAAGCTTACGGTGGAGCCTACTGCGTGATGGCCTCAAAACACATTCGCACCGACGTGAACTTCGCGTGGCCGTCAGCAGAGATCGCGGTGATGGGGGCAGAAGGAGCGGTGGGTATTCTCTATCGCCGCGAGCTTAACGAAGCACAGGACAAAGAGTCCGCGCGCACGGCCAAAATCGCTGAACTCCAAGACAAGTTTGCAAACCCCTACATCGCAGCCGAACGCGGCTTTGTCGACGAAGTAATTGAACCTGCTCACACGCGTCCAAAACTCATCCGCGCCCTTTCACTACTCGAAAACAAACGCGACACCAATCCGCCACGTAAGCACGGCAACATTCCTCTTTAGCCACAAAAAGGCACAAGAAGCACAAAATTTACTGTTCTGTGGGTTCGAACGCGATCAGTTTTGAAGCGGGATCGAAGGTGATCTTGAATGGGAAGAGGGCGCCGCGGCCGAGGATGATGGGTGTTCCGGGCGCGACTCCAGTCAACAAGTCTGTTGGCACACGGTTGAGAACGAGAGCGCCAATGCTCACCGTCTGTGGTTCGATTCTTCGCGATTGAAATGTTCCACCGCCAAGGTCGTGACTGATGCCGTGATTAGAACTTGTTGCACGGCCACCCTGGTTAAGCGCCAGTCCTAACGTGGAACCCGTGTCGACTAACGCCAGCCGTCCGTCGCTCAGTTTGACAAACGGTCTATCACTGCCAGCCTCGCGCACCCACCGAACAACCGCACCATCCTTCGGTACATCCGTCACGCTCAGGCGATATGCAGTCGTGTCAAACACGCGCAATTCATTGTTCGGCAAATCAACTGAATACCCGTAAGGACGAAATACATCGGTAGGATCCAACACTCCATCAATCCCGCCCGGCAAACTGGTTACGACGGCTGCCGTAAAGCTTCCGGGAACATTATTCCCTGGCCTGCCGAGTGCGAGACTGGAAACTCGAGATTCCTGATTTGAAGATATAGGCGACGTGCTGAATCCGCCGACCAATGATCGCCGCGATTTGGCGACTGAGAGTCGTGCACGATCGACAACGTTACGATTGATCAGCGAGACACCGGCGCCCGTGTCAATCACAAAGACGAAAGGCCCGCTGCCGTTAATCCATCCCTGCGCCACCAAACCGCGCCCGCGTTCGTCACGCAAGCGAATCGGCGCGACAACATCGGCGGCTCTCAGCGGCTCAACACGTTGATGGGCGATTCCCTTGATAGGAACCGCCCATGCAACTATTGCAACACTGAGAGCACTTAGAGCGATAGCAAGTTTAGCTTTGCTCACTACTCCGGACCTCAAGGTAACCAATTAGTAGTTCCGGTCGCGTTTGCGCAGCTTGTATGTCCACAAAGCCGAACCGCCGCCACCTGCAAGCGCACCAATCGCAGCGCCCTTCTTGCCACCGACCAAGCCGCCGACGGCTGCACCAGTGCCAGCACCAATCGCCACGGTCAATTTATCGCGGTGCTTATCCCAGAAACTGCGCTTACGTGGCTCGTAGTTGTAGTAAACGCGGTTCGATGACGCGCGGCTACCCGAGTTGCGATAAACGACGCGAGACGGAGCACGTCTGGTAGACGTCACAGTTCGCTGTTGAGACTCAGAAGCTGCCGCGTATCCATCGGCAAAGCCGGTTTTGTAAGCCGTCTGCTCACCAGCCGTATTAAACGCTGCTGGAACCATCTCGTTGCCTGCAACCGGTTCAGCAGTAGTGGCAGCAGGTGTTGTTGTTTGTGCTGCTGTGGTCGTCTCAGCCGTTACAGGCTGACTCTTATGCATAACCAATGCGCCGACCGAACCACCAATAAGGGCCGCAATCAACGCCACTGGAAGTAATTTGTTTGTGAAAATCATCGCTCTGCTTCTCCTTGCAAAAAGATCCAGTACTTCCCAACTCGGTCGGGTATGCTGCAAGAGCCATTCCTTCAATGTCGGGTGATTTGAAGAAGAAGGGTTAGACGCTGTAATTCTATCAATCAACGCCGAAAAAATGTCGATCGCAAGAAATTCACAAACTAACTCCAACGTTTCAGTTTGATGAGGAATCCGGCGTGTACCCGATATGGAGTCACCATATCCGATATCGGAGCACGAAAAAACGCGGATGAGGACGAATCAGTCCGTCATCATCCGCGTTAATCTGTGGCTAAGTTTAGGCAGCAGCAGCGCGCTGTGCCGGTTTGTCCTTTAACAGCTCGAGCGCTTTCTTCAGTTGAAGATCCTCAGCGGGAGCTGGCTTCGCAGCCGGAGCCGGTGCGACGTCGCGCTTCTCATTTCCCTGCTCTGGCTGTTTGATGGAGTCGTCGTCGTTGCCCGTCAACTCGTCAGGGTCAACCGACTCGGAAACTTCCTGTCCTTTTACTTCAACAGAAGGCGCGACACCTGAATGAGCACGATCTTCACCGAGGAAGGTCTTGCCATTCGAGCTTGCCCACTTAACGGTTGTGAGCAGGAGTCCATCGCCACCGCGGAGTGTAAAGAGTTGCTGCTCGGTGCCGGCGCCAAAACTCTTCTCGCCGACTACCTGGGCACGATTTCGTTCAATCAAGGCAGAGGCAACAACTTCCGCTGCGCCGGCTGTACCGGTGTCGATCATTGCAACGACCGGTCCCGCAAATAGATTCGCTTTCGGATCCGCGGGGAACGTCTTCAGCGCTTTTCCTTCGCGGCCGACAGTTTGAGCAATCACACCGTCTTTAATGAAGAAGTTCGCGACCGCTATCGCTTCATTCAGCGAACCGCCGGCGGTGTCGCGCAGGTCGATCACGATCTTCTGTGCGCCCTGTTTGAGGAGATCCTGAAGTTTTGCCTTGGCTTCGTTCGACTCCCCGTCATTTAGACTATTGATTCGGAGAATACCGACGCGATTTGCATCCATGCGTGCTTCGGCTGCCGCAGCGCGTGAGCTTCCACGTTTCACAGTCACCGTAAGCGGGCTCGAGTTCGCTCTCAAAACTCGGAGTTTAACTTCCGAGCCGGCAGCGCCGTTCAGCAATTGTTTTGCGTCGTAGAGCGAAATGTCGCGAGTGGCTTTGTTGTCGATGTACTCAATGATATCGCCCGCTTTGATGCCCGCTTGATCCGCCGGCGAGCCCTTCATCGGAGCGATGACATAAAGATACGACGCGACTTGTGACATCTCTGCGCCGATACCGACCAGATTGTCTTTATTGCCGGCGTTGTATTCCTTTACCTGTTCGGGCGTCAGGTAGGTGGAGTAAGGGTCGAGGCCATAAGCCAGACCGCGCAAAGCGCCTGCGCGAACCTTCTCCATGTTTGGTTCATCGACGTAATCGTTCTGAATGTGCTGCAACACACTCTCAAAAATTCTCAACTGTGCGTTTGGATCGTTTGCTGCCGGCTGTTGTGCGCGGGTCGAAATCCAGCCACCAACAGCGGTATAGAGAGTTAGCGTGGCAGACAGCAGAGTCAGGATGAACTTAGTACGAAATGACATTTACCTACCTCGTGGATTGCGTTAAAGCCCGAATCAACAAAAGATCGCACATTTTGCGGTCGAAACGTATGATACAGGCGGTATTTAAGAGGCGCAAGCTAAACATCCGCAAGTGAAAACAACGGAGAATCAATCTCAAATCATCGGACCAATTCTCGCACTCGATCTCGGCGAGAAATTGGTCGGCGTCGCTGTATCGGACGAAAGGCTGGTCACAACCAAACGGCTACAACCGCTCAAACGCTCGAATTGGAAAAAGCTGCTTCAGGACGTGCGCGACCTGCTGGAACGCTTTGACGCCCAAACAATAGTCCTTGGTTTGCCGTTAAGGATGGACGGAACTGAAGGTGATGCTGCAAAAAACGTCCGGCGTCTGGCTTTGAATCTGGCCAAATCGGTCCAGCAGCCTGTCTATCTGCAGGACGAGCGCTTGACTTCCTTCGCGGCGACGGAGAATTTAAAGGCCGAAGGGGTTACGGACGCCGAGATTCCGGCGCTCGTTGATGGTGAGGCAGCGGCACTGATCCTTCGAGACTTTTTGTCGACTGAGCAAAATAGAATCCGAATTGACACCTAACAACCTCCTTGGAGTGCGGTGACTTGTCACCGCTTTGGTAAAAATACTAAAGCGCCAACAAGTTGGCGCACTCCAAAAAGACACGTGAAACGAATGAAGCGGCTCATACTTTTGATAATTGTAGTAGTTGTGCTGGCAGTGGCGGGGCTGAGCGCCTGGACCTACTCCAACCTCCACAAACCAATCACCCACTCAAAAAACGGACAGTACATCGAAATCCCAAAGGGTACGTCCCCCGGCGCGATCATCAAAAAACTCGCGACTGAAGGAGTAATTCAGAACGAGTGGTCCTTAAAGCTTTACTTGAAGCTAACGGGCAAAGGCGCCTCATTAAAAGCCGGTGAATACGACTTCCCGTCTCCCATTTCTCCGCTCGCGGTCATTGCAAAGCTCCAGCAAGGTCAGCGACGACTCAATCGGCTAACCATCATTGAAGGCTGGACGCGTTGGGACATCGCGCGCGCAATGGCGCAGGTTCCTGAATTCAAGCTCGAAAACGACGCTCAGGCATTAGAGTTAATGAATAACGTGAGCCTGATTAGCGACCTCGATCCGGTTGCTAAAAATCTGGAGGGTTATTTATTTCCCGATACGTATGAGTTCGCGCCGGAAACTACTCCGGCAGAGCTGATCGAAATGATGGTGAAGCGATTCCGCAACGTCTGGAAACCGGATTGGACCGAACGTGCCCGGAGCTTGAGCTTCACGCCGCGTGAGGTCGTAACTACCGCTTCAATTATCGAAACGGAAGCAAAGCTTGCGGATGAGCGCCCGCTCGTCGCGTCGGTTATTTACAACCGGCTTCAGAAAGACATCCCCCTCGCAGTGGATTCGAGCATCATCTACGCCTCGAAGCTAGAAGGAAAATGGCGTTACGACGGAAAGGTCTATATGAGTGACCTACAAAGGCGCTCTCCATACAACACCAGGATTTATGCGGGACTTCCCCCCGGGCCAGTTGCCTCACCCGGAGAAAGCTCGCTGAAAGCAGCTTTGAATCCAGCCACGTCAGATTATCTCTACTATGTTCGCAACCCGGATCGTGACGACGGTGCACACAACTTCTACAGCAATGGCGCTGAGTTTGAGACGGGTGTTCAGGCACTGCGCAAATGGGAACGCGAACGCGACGCAGAAGAAGCCCGCAAAAAGGCACAAACAAGATGAGCCACAAAGAGGTACAAAAAGCACAAAAGAAAACGATTAATCCATTTTGTGCTTTATGTGCCTTTTGTGGGTTAAAGACTTCGTGGCGAGGCAACAGAATCGTGAGTTCTGTCATTCAAAGTGTAGCTTGTCTTTGTGTTACCGTTAATCTATTCTCGGTTCAAGTCCCCGATTGAAGTTCAGGTGTTTTGAAAACAAAAGGTGTTGTTATGTTGCGCATAATTACTGGCCTACTGGTGTTAATTGCCTGTTCAGTTCCAGCCTTTGCACAGGCTGCAAAAGGTGTCGACAAGCAAAACGAGCGCGTCCGAGATACTGGTTCGGATCGAACGCCCGGAAACAATGGCAACAAGCAAGACATGGGCAGTGGCCGCGGTATGGACTTCGGCAGCGGCAAGTCAACTGTTGCGCCACCACTGCCGAACCCGTATCGCTTAACGGGTCGTCGCGACGTGATAATCACTGCCGTTCAGGATCTCATGCGCGATCGGAAGCTCGTCGTCGATGAATCCGCTTCGAGACTTGCCGACGGGATCATTGTTAGTCAGCCGTTTACTTTCACGAAGGGCGCGGTCGTTGCGCAGGCTGATCTAAGCAGGTACGCGGATGTGACTGCGGAGAGTGCGAGAGCCTGGACACGCGGTCGCTATACGATCACGGTTGAAGTTCAACCGATTGACGGCAACTCTGCGAACATCGCAGTTAATGCAAAGGTTGAAGGTCGTACTGACGGGGCGACTGGAGCTGAATGGACCACGTTACGCAGTACTGGTCTTGCCGAAGATCAATTTCTTGAAGGTTTGATAGTGGCTGTTACGGGTGCATCCCCTGCAGGTCGAAACCCGCAGCCCTGAGTTAAGGTGTTAACTGAAGTTTCATTGATTAATGATTAACGATCCATTGCACGCCGAGGAAGCCCTCGCACGAGAGAACGAGTCTAGTAAACGAAAACTGCTTGCTGTGGTTTGCGCCGTCGGTGTCACCGCGGTGCTTCTCGTTGGTTACGGCTACATTCGCAAGTACCACGCTGAAAAAGTCATCGCTGAGAACACACCTCCACCAGTTGCCGATTCTGGTCCGAAAGGTCCACCGCTGGCTCACATAGTTGTCGACGAGCCAACGCTCGAAAAAGGAATGACAACTATCGGCGGTGTGGTGCGCAATATCTCCAAGCAGGAACTTAGCGGTCTTTCAGTAGTTCTTGAACTACGCCGGCGAAAAGATGGTGGCCTCGAACAAAGTACATTGCCAGTGACACCGACTCCACTGCAACCTGAGCAGGAAGGTTCTTATTCGCTAAAAGTATCGGCTCAGGAATTCGCTTCGATTCGTCTTGCAGGGTTGAAAGCTGATCCGCAGGCGGCCTTAGTCGCATACACTTCGGCACAGGGGAAGAAGCGAACACCGGAACGAATTGAGCCGAGAACGATCGTGGTTAAGCGCAGCGGTAAGCCGGGAGAGTTTATCAACTCGCCGGACAACCCGGGGCGCATTCCGTAGTCTCCCAACAATACGCTTTGAAGTTTTGGTTTAGGGGTCGGCGTGCCGATTGTTAAGGTGAACTCTGAGAGTCGAATGAAGAACGTTTCATACACCGCTTGTGCTCTCGCAGCAGTGATCACGATCTTTGTCGGTGTCGCTGTGGCATTTGGGCAAACGGTTTCTCCGAAGAGGTCAAATCCTCAGACCATTCCCGGTGAAGGAGGGAGAAAGAATTCTGACGACGATCAGACTCCGCTCACAACCTTCGAAGAAGAAATTCGTGCCAAGCGCATGATCAAGATGGCCGAAAAGGAGCATCAGGAAAATCTTGCTCGCGCGAAGGAAATCCAGCAGATAGGAAAAGAACTTAAAGAAAGTCTTCAAGGCAAGTCTGCTCTCGATCGCGACAGTTTGAAGAAGATCGAGCGACTCGAGAAGCTTACGAAGAAAGTGCGTGGCGAAGCTGGTGGCGAGTCTGAAGAATTGACCCTAGTCAACCCACCTACTGATCTTCCGACTGCTGCCTGCCAGATTGGCGAAAGGACCGAATCGTTATCTAAAGAAGTTCAAAGCACACCAAGACAAGTTATCTCTGCGTCAGTGATTAGTAGTGCTAACCTTTTACTTGAGCTAATAAAGTTAGCTCGATCATTTGGTCGCCCGCCACAGTAATAGCATGCTCAGAACAATTCTCTTCCTCGTCGCGGTTCTGCTCGCTAACGTCGTCGTTGTCGTTGCACAGGACGACGACGTGATTCGCACTAACACCGATCTCGTAGTGCTCAACGTCACCGTCACTGATAAAGCCGGCCAGTATGTAAAAGGATTGAAGGCGCCTGACTTCAAAGTCTATGAAGACGGTGTTGAGGTGAAGCCAGAAAGCCTGGCTAATTTTTCAGTTCAGGAATCACCTTACGCTGCGGTGGTGCTGCTGGATAGTTCCGGGAGTATGGAAGCGCGCTTCTCGCTTGCGCGGTCTGCTGCGATTCGGTTTCTCGATGGCTTGCGGCCTGAAGATGTCGCAGCAGTCTACCGGTTCGATTCAAAAGTAGAACGGGTGCAGGAGTTTTCTGGTGGCAGAGATCTCGCGCCGATTGCATATGCGATTCGTGCGAAAGGAATGACGACACTCAACGATGCGATCGTTGAGGCGTCGAAGAAGCTGGCTGAACGACCTGAGGTACGCAAAGCGATTATCGTTTTGTCGGATGGGATGGACACGTTCAGTAAAGCGACGAGTGATAAAGCGGTTGAGAGTGCGCTCGCGGTTGGAGCGAGTATTTACGCGGTGGATATGTCGAGTCTGGAAGTAGCAGGTTCTGGAAACAGGCCCAGCGCGACGTCTCTGAAAGGATTTGCGGAGAAGACCGGGGGACGATTTATCGCGACTCCAGGTGGACCAGCATTGCGTGACGCGTTTACAGGGATTGCTGACGAGCTCGGGCACCAGTACACGATCTCCTATCACCCACTGAATAAGAAGCGTGATGGGAAATGGCGAACGCTTGAAGTTAAAGTTAAACGTGAAGAGATGGATGTAAGGACGCGTAAAGGCTATCGTGGGCCAAAGTGATTGAACGGATGATGGACAGGATTTACAAGATTTGCATGATTTACAAGATTCAGCGCCCTATCTTGTGAATCATGCAAATCTTGTAAATTCTGTCTAAACTTTACCTCGAAGTTTTAGTCAGCGACTTTTCTTGATGGCGCTCGAATGCGAGTTCGATGAGGACCTCGAGCAGTTTTTGAAACGGAAGACCTGACGCTTCCCACATCTTCGGATAACCCGACACTTCAGTCAGTCCCGGCATCGTATTCAATTCGTTAATAACTAGTTCCCCACCGTTACGCGGCAGAAAGAAATCAACTCGCGCCAACCCCGCACCATCAATCGACTGAAAAGCACGTATCGCCATCCGCTGAATCTTCGTTGTCATTGATTTCGACAATGGCGCCGGAACGACAAAACTGACATGCCCAGTGTTTGTATATTTTTCTGTGTAGTCCAAAAATCTAGCCGTCTCGTCGTACACTACATACTCACCCGGCAAACTCGCCTTCGGTTCATCATTCCCGAGCACCGCACACTCAATCTCACGTGCGATGAGCTCTTCCTCGACAATGATCTTCCGATCATATTCAGCCGCGAGATCGATCGCGTCGCTCAACGACTTCTTATCCTTCGCACGCGACACGCCGACTGACGATCCGAGATTCGCCGGCTTAACAAAACACGGCAGACCAATCTCACTCGTCACCTTACGTATTACTTTAGCCGGATCCTTGCGCCACTGAGATCTGAGAAACCAGATGTGCTTGCAGATCGGCAGACCCGCTTGAACGAAGAGTGACTTCATCGTCACTTTATCCATGCCGCACGATGAAGCGAGCACGCCGCAACCCACATAAGGCACGTCAGCCATCTCAAGTAATCCTTGAAGTGTCCCATCTTCACCAAATGGTCCATGCAATGCCGGAAACACCACGTCGAGTTTATCGCTCGACAGCGCCTGCGCGTCGCCTTCGAGCGTAAGCAGACCCTTGCGAGACGGATCGCCTAAAAGCGCGACGTCGGCAGTGGCTTCATGAGTCTTCGAAGGTAACAATGAGTGCACAGCGGCCGGCAGAAGTTGAGCGGAGTGCGCAGGGGCGAGCCACTTCCCTTCCTTCGTGATCGCGATCGGCACTACGTCAAACTTTTTTCGATCGATTGCTTCAACGATCGCTCGCGCCGATCGAACTGAAACTTCGTGCTCGCCTGATCGACCGCCAAAAATCACCCCGACCCGAAGCTTTTTAGGCACTCTCGTAAGTCACCAGCCTTTACAGAATTGTCTTACCCAACGCCGACAGAATCAGTTCCACACCCAGCTCAGCAGTCTTGTTGTTCACATCGAGCGCCGTATTGATCTCGACGATTTCGAGTGAACGCATGCCGCCTGCTTCGGCAATCTTTTCCATTCCCAGGTGTGCTTCACGATAAGTCAATCCACCGCGAACGAGCGTGCCCGATCCAGGTGCATCGCCGGGATCGAGAACATCGACGTCAAATGTAACTGCATAACCCGCAGTGCCGCCGGAAGCGATTGCGATCGCGTCGTCCATGCACGCTTTCATCCCGCGTTCGTCGACTTCTCTCATCGTGAAGAAACGCATTCCGAGTTTCTTGATCAAATCCCGTTCGCCGGGATCGATGTCGCGCGCTCCAATATGAGCGCACAACTTCGGGTCGAGTTTTGGTGCAAAGCCGGCGACATTCGTGAGTTCTGGGGTTCCGTATCCGAGCAGAGTTGCGAGAGGCATTCCATGAATGTTGCCGGACGGAGTACTGTCGGGCGTGTTCATGTCGGCATGGGCGTCAAACCAGATGAGGCCGAGTGTCTGTTGTTTCTTCTTGTAGTACGAGGCGACACCTGCAAATGAACCGATTGCGATTGAATGGTCGCCGCCGAGGATCAGCGGCAGTTGATCGGAGTTAAGGATTGCTTCGACTTCAGCCGCCAACTGTTCGCAGGCGTTGCTGATCTCGCGAACGTACTTGAGCTTTTCATCAACTTCCGGGAACGTCTGTGGTCGTTCCAGACGCATGTCGCCCAGATCGTGAACTGAGTAGCCGAGTCTTGCGATACGTTGATTCAGACGTGCGACACGCAACGCAGCCGGACCAATATCAACTCCCGCCATGCTCGCGCCGTAGCCCAGCGGCACGCCGAGGATACTGAGAGATTTTTTTGATTCTGTAGGCATATTTATTCATCTTGTTAATCCTGTCTAAACATGGGACAGGATTTACAAGATTTTCAAGATTAACAAGATAGCTATCCGCCGAGGTTAAAACCTCCGCCGCCGCCACCTTGAGTCGGGAAGAATGGTTTTAGCAGGCCTGCGAGCGCTGCAAGGTTTCTCGTCTGAATCAGTAGCTCCCCTGGTCCAGTAAACTCTGCGACGATGCCCTCACCGCTCATCATACTGCGAAAGAAACCTGATGCGGCTTTACGCAGCGTGTATTGCGTGGTCCCTTCCCAGGCGACGAGATGTCCTGTATCGACCACATACCGCTCGCCGGGTTGAAGTCGTTTGCGGTGAATGGCGCCGAACGACGACACTAACAAGAGTCCCTGTCCCTGGACCATCAAGACAAACAGACCCTCGCCGGAAAAGAATGATTTCGCGCCGCCCCACTTTGTGTCGACCGTGAGACTCGCATCGCCCCCAAGGTAAGAGCTTGATTGAACAAAGAAGGGACTCCCCGATAGCTCAATGGCTGCGATGTCACCCGGCGCGCCTGGTGCAAGTGTTACTTCACCTGGACCACCACGCGCCGTAAAAGTTGAGATAAACGCCGACTCGCCACCGGCAGCACGTTTGATTGCGCCGAATATCCCGCCCTTCATCTGTGATTGAAGTTCTACATTAGCCGACATCGAAACCATCGCGCCCGATTCTGCCTGGATCGACTGTTCGGCTTGCAAACGAAGCACTACGAGCGAGAATGAGGGTTGATGTAATACTTCATAGTCGTACCCTCTGCCACGACCACGAGAGTCTTCATCGATCTGAATTCCCGGCGCGCCGCGTGGATTCATCGGCTGTGTCGCTGCGGGAGCGATGCGATTACCGCACGCTCCGCAAAAGGTCGATCCTTCAAGTAACTGAGCACCGCACTTTGGACAAGTCATACTGCACTCCTGACGTTGGCTTCATTAAGATTTACAAGATGGAACAAGATTTACATGTAAATCCTGCTTAATCTTGTTAATCCTGTGAAGCTACCTCTAAGCAATCTTACGGTCTAATTCGATACAACATTCTCGGAAACGGTATCGTCTCGCGAATATGTTCAATGCCGCACATCCACGCCGTGCATCGCTCGATTCCCATTCCGAACCCACCGTGCGGCACGCTGCCGTAACGTCGCAGGTCGAGATACCACTGGAACGCCTCTTCCGGAAGCTCATGCAATGCAATCTGCTCTTTCAAAAACTCGAGCGACGTAGCGCGTTCCCCACCACCAATCACTTCGCCATATCCTTCCGGCGCGAGCACATCAACGCCAAGCGCCAGTTCAGAACGCTCAGGATCTCTTGCCATGTAGAACGCTTTTATGGCGGCGGGATAATGATGGACCATCACTGGTTTGTCGAACTGGCTGGAAATATACGTTTCGTCAGGCGCACCGAAGTCTCCACCCCACTCAAACTTTGCTTCGAGCGCGCCCTTTTCAAATCCTTCGTGAAGCATTTTCACCGCATCGTCATAATGAACCCGCGGAAACGGCGGTACGATCGCCTCGAGTTTCGCAGTATCTCGTTCGAGCACTTTCAACTCTTCACTTCTCTGCTCCAGCACGCGCGCTGCGATATAGGAAAGAAAGCGCTCTGACAAATTCATAACGTCCTCGAGCGTCGCGTAGGACATCTCCGGCTCAACCATCCAAAACTCCGTCAAATGTCGGCGTGTTTTAGACTTTTCAGCTCTGAATGTCGGACCAAAACAGTAAACCTTGCCAAAAGCGGCCGCTGTCGCTTCGTTATAGAGTTGACCCGACTGCGTGAGATAAGCTTTCTCGCCATCGAAGTAATCAACTTCAAAGAGCGTTGTCGTTCCTTCACAAGCCGCGGGCGTAAAGATGGGAGAATCACAAAGCGTGAAGCCGTCGTTGTCGAGGAAATTCCTCACCGCCTGAACCACCGTATGCCGAACTTTCAGAACAGCATGCTGGCGGCGCGATCGCAGCCACAGATGTCTGTGGTCCATCAAGAACTCCGTACCGTGTTCTTTCGGCGTAATCGGATAATCGTGTGCCTGATGCAAAACTTTTGCATCGATCACATCGATCTCGTAACCGCCGGGCGCGCGAGCGTCAGCGCGTACGGTACCTCTGATCGAGAGAGCGGATTCCTGACCGAGTGCCTTCAGTTCTTCGAACAATTCAGGCGAAATCGCATTCTTCAGTGCGACGCACTGGACAACACCGGTACCGTCGCGGAGTTGTGGAAACAGGATCTTGCCGCTCGAGCGCATGTTGTACAGCCATCCCTTAAGGACTACTTCAGCGCCGACGTGGTTTGAAAGTTGGTTGATGTAGGTGTGGTTATCTGTAGCGATTGCGTTTGATTGCGTTGTCATCGAGAAACCGAGCGTGTAAGCAATTAGTTGATACGTTCCTTAATCATCCGGCGTAATGTGGGGAATCTTTCAAGCCATTCAGCGGCCTGCAAAACAATCTCGAGCGTGGGTTGAATGAAAGGCTGGTAGACTGCGGCCCTTCCGGCAACTGCCGTCTGATACGAGAAGGTTCCGGTAGCTTTCAAACCGCGCTGAATGGTCATCAGTCTAAACTCGAGTGCGAAATCGTCCGGGTCGATCGCACCGAGACCAAGCAGCCGTCGTTCCTCAAGGAAGAAAAGACGATGGTCGCGCAATTCAGCCAGTGACGGGGGACACGGGCGGCGATCCAACAAAAACGAAACGAGATCATAACTCGCCGGACCCATGCGAGCATCCTGATGGTCCACAATTCTGATCCGATTCCGTTTGTCGATCATCAGGTTTGAAGCGTGGTAGTCGCGATGGCAGAGCACACGCGGCGCGGCTGAAAGTTCGGCGGCGATGTCGTTAAGCTCGGCTTTTAGTTCAGCCACTTCAGCGTGACGCAGTTTCTCGCCGCGCAGACTGCCGAAATAGTGATCGAAGAAGAAGTCGAGTTCCCAGGAGAGTTTCGCTTCGTCAAATGCCAGCCGGCTTGCAATTGAGTGCGTTTCGTATGCGCGCGCAGTGGCTTTCTGAATCTTCGCGATTAGTTCGATTGCCTCTTCCTTGTATTGATCGCACTGCTCTTCGGGCTCATCCTCGTAGACCTGAAACAATTGCCGATCGCCAAGGTCTTCCTGAACGATTATTCCGGCGTTACCATCTACTGTGTAGATCTCGGGGACAGGAATGTCGCAGTCGAGGAACAGACGGGTCACATCAAGATAGGGATGAAATTCCGGATCAAATGGTTCAGCGTAAACTGCGGCTATCGCCGTGCGCTTTTTCCAGCCGATACGGTAATACTTGCGCGTAGAGGCATCGGGGGTAAGAGGGATGACTTCCTTATTTGTAATTCCCTGGTCTGTGATGAATCTCGCAAGTCGATCTGTCGCGGTAGATTCAAATGCGTTGGAAATCACAGGTTTTGGAGCACTCATTAGCTAATTTGATTGAAAATTGGCAATGCCGAGATGCGGCGCGATTGTATCACAGCGGCACGATAAAGTTTTCACCTTGAAAATGCCCGGGAAGCGCCTTTTCTGGGGGCTTTTTGCCTTCGACCAGTCCGCGCGGGACGACCACTGCATTCTCAACTGTCTCCTGGGCCTTGATCTTGACGTTATCAGCCAGGACCGCACGACTTATCTGCGCGCCCGCTCCAACCTCTACATTGTCCCAGAGGATCGATTCAGAAACACTCGCTGAGCCGGCGATATTGTTATTCGTGCCGGTCACGAAAGACTTCCCTGTTTCGTTCAGCAATTCGACACTGATGTCGAGATACCGTTTGAGTGTTGAGAGTTCGCGCCACTTCCCCGAAGCCACATGCGCCGCAAGAATCTCGCCGTTCGCAAGTGCCTTCGGATAAACGTGAACAACTGAGTCGGAAAAAACTCCGCGCGGAACGTATTCAAGAATTCGCGGTTCCATGATGTGAATCCCGGTGAACATCAGCGGGACTGAATCGGCTCCGCTATCGACGGGCATGCCTCCGAATCCCTTGATGCGACCGCCTTCAGTTTCCACAACACTGAAACGTTCGCGCCGCGCATTGGGAAGCAGCACGAGTGTTGCGAGTGCATTCGACTTTCGATGAGTCTCGAGCGCGGCAGTCAAATCGATGTCGGTGATAATCTTTCCGTTTACAACGACAAACGTCTCGTGCTCAAAGAATGAGCGCGTGTTGTCGAGAGCGCCGCTGGTGCCGAGTATTACCGGTTCCTCGACGTAATGAAGCTTCACTCCAAAACGAGCACCATCTCCGAGTGCTCTGTGAACCGACTCCGGACGATGATGCAGGTTAACTACAATCTCGTCGATGCCGTAGCCTGCCAGATATTCAGCGACATAACCGACGAGCGGTTTTCCTAAGATAGGAATCGCGGGTTTGGTGCGGTCTTCAGTGAGTGGCCAAAGGCGTGTGCCGTAACCGGCCGAAAGAACGATTGCGCGCATCAGCCGTCCAGCTCAGGAAGCCTTTGAGGCGTCGCGCATTACGAGGTCGAATGTTCCGGGGGCTACTTTGCGAAAACGGGTATTGCGGTTGAGTGAAACCGCTACGCTGATAGTTGGATTTTGACCCGTAAACTTGAAGCCACCTTCAAGCAGGCGGTTGTAGAGCTCGTTGACGTGCAGCGGTCCGCCTTCTTCACGAAGCAGGAGCGTGACTGCCTGAGGAATGGTCCGATCGATGAAACGATCGCTGAGCACTTCGACGTTGTTGCGAACTGTCGGAATCTGTTGGCGACGTTCGACAGGAGCAACCGGCGATCGCAGTGGCGACTGCGGTTGCGACTGGCGCATCGCAGCCTCTAACTCAGCATCCGAAGGCAGCCCCAGATTGATATTTCCGGATGCGAGAACGGACGAGAGCAGTCTGTAAATCGCTGCTTCAGTCTGGCTGGCCAAAGTATCCATTTCGGCCAGTTCGGCCCGAACACTGTCAGCTTCGGCTTCTAATTCCCGCAGGCGCGCCGCCAAATGCATCCTTGCCGCGCGCGATTGTCGCAGGCTTTGTTCAAGGCGGGAGAGAAGATTCTCACTCATTAGCGGGGCATTCTACAATAAATCCGCGTTTATCTGTGGCTAAAACTTACCGATCGCGGTCGAGAATGTAGGTTGGAAGCGCTCGCAAAGACTCGCTGTAATCCGACTCAGGCAGGTTATCGAGAGCCGAGCGCGCATCCTCAGCGAACTCGTTGGCTCGCGCTCGCGCCCGGTCCAGTGCGCCGGTGCGCGTAATTGCATCTAGAAGATCCTGCTGTCGCACCGTAGTGTATTTACCTTCACGAAGTACCGTCTGGATCATCTCGCGCGTTTCAGGCTCGGCGTTCCGCAAGTAAATCAGCGGCAACGTTACCTTCCCTCCGAGCAGATCCGCGCCTGCGGCCTTGCCTAAAGCGTCCTCACTCGAAGTGAAATCAAGCACATCGTCAATCAGTTGAAACGCTGTACCAAGACTGAGTCCATAGTCGCGCAGCGCCGCTTGTTGATTCTCATCAGCACCACCGAGGATCGCGCCGATTTCACAACTCGCGCTGAAGAGGTACGCAGTCTTGCGTTTGAGAACATCGAAGTACTGAGCCTCGGTAACATTCGCATCGCTCAACAACGTCAACTGCAAAAGCTCGCCCTCAGTCATCTTTCGCGTGACTCTCGTGAGAATATCGAGTATCGGCAAAGACCTCTCCGCCAGACTGGTCTCGAATGCCGACATGTACAACCAGTCGCCCATCAGCACTGCCGTCTCGTTTCCATAAAGCGCATTTACGGTGGGACGTTTACGACGTGTGTCTGCCTTGTCGATAATGTCGTCATGGACGAGAGTTGCCGTGTGCAAAAACTCCATCACGGTTGCCATGCGAATCGAGTTGTAACGAGCGCCATCGCCACCGACCGCGTAGTTCGAAAGGATCGTCAGCGCGGGCCGCACGCGTTTGCCACCTGAAGCACGCAGGTACTCGCCGAGATAGTCGATCACCTGCACGTTCGAACGCGCCTGTCGTTCGAACTCCAACTCAACCTGCGCGAGATCGTTGGCGATGAGGCTGAAGATCCGGCGTGCAGATATTTGTGCTTCCTGGTCGAGCGTGATGATGTTGCCTGAGCTACTCATGCTCTAGTGTCATGACAAGGGCTTAGTTTGAACGATAGTTCGTAAACTGCATGTGAATGCCGAAGTCTTTCTCCTTCAGCTTCGCGATAACGTCCTGAAGTGTGTCGCGGTCGCGACCTGACACGCGCACGATGTCACCCTGAATGGAAGCCTGGACCTTTACCTTACTGTCCTTGATGAACTTGACGACCTCTTTGGCTTTCTCCTGTGGAATACCTTCCTGAATCTGCGCACGTTGCCGCACTGTGCCACCAGCCGCAGGTTCGATCTTGCCGTAGTTGAATGCTTTCAGCGGAACGCCACGTCGGACGAGTTTCTGCTGCAGGATGTCGTTCATATTTCGCAGCTTGGTTTCGTCTTCAGCGCTCAGCACGAGTTCGTTTTTCTCGTGTACGACATTCGCCGAGCTCCCCTTGAAGTCGAACCGTTGCCGGACTTCCTTGAGGGTTTGATTAAGAGCATTTGCTATCTCGGCTGTATCGACCTGGGAGACAATATCGAAGGAGTTCTGCTGAGCCATTGACTGGGAGAATACCATCAAAGGGCCAGCATGTGAAAGTTGCCACAAGAGCACAAAAGGCACAAATTACTTTGCGAATTAGTGTAGAAAGAGGCGTTGGAAGTTTTCACTCGTGATGCGGGCTACTTCTTCGATGTCGATGCCGTGAAGACCGGCGAGGCAACTGGCGACTTCGACGACATAAGCGGGTTCGTTTCGTTTGCCCCGATGAGGAATCGGACTGAGGTACGGGCAATCGGTCTCGATCAGCAGTCGATCGAGAGGGACTTCCTTTGCCACAGCGCGCAACTCGTCGGCTTTCTTGAAGGTGAGGATGCCTGAGAATGAGATCATGAAGCCGAGTTCGATTGCGCTTCGCACCAGATCCATGCTGCCGCTGAAGCAATGAAAGACTCCACGACGTTTGGCGTCAGCGTAATCGCTCTTGAGGATCTCGATTGTTTCAGATTCAGCTTCACGTGTATGGATCACTATAGGTAAATCGCATTCGTGCGCGGCGTGTAGTTGGCGCTTGAAGACTGCGACCTGGACGTCGCGTGGTGAGTTGTCGTAGTGAAAGTCGAGACCAATCTCACCCCAGGCGATCGCGCGCTCAGATCCGATTAACGTTTTAATTTTCTCTTCAGCTTGATCGTCGTAGAGACGCGCATCATGAGGGTGTGTGCCGATCGCAGTGTAGAGATTCTGGTGCTTCCCGCCTAATTCAACCGCACGCTCAAACGCGCCGCTGTGCGGATCACCGGTTCCCACATTCAAAATCGTAGTGACGCCCGCGGCCCGTGCGCGTTCAATCACCTCCTCCCGATCGGCATCAAATTCCTTACCGTCAATATGTGCATGGGAATCGATAAACATTACTGCCCATTTTGTGTTTTTTGTGCCTTATGTGCCTTTTTGTGGCCTACTTTAAGCGTGCGCCGTTTGGGACGTCTTCAGTGAATGTGGCAATCACAGGGCGGCCTTCTTCACCGTAAGACGCAGCGACGACCATTCCCTGCGATTCGAAACCGCGCAGCTTCCGTGGCTTAAGGTTCGCGACAATCACGACTTTACGCCCGACGAGTTTCTCAGGCTCATAGAATTGCGCGATACCCGCCAGTATCGTCCGTGGCTGTTCTTCCCCGAGATCGACTTTCAAAAGCAGCAGTTTGTCAGCCTTCGGAATGCGTTCCGCAGACAACACCTGGCCCACGCGCAGGTCCACTTTTGCAAAATCATCAATCTCAATGAAGTTGGTTATACCAACTGCGTCGGCTTCGGTTGCGTGTGTCATCGGTGGCTCTGGAACTGGCCCCGCGTTAATTTCAGACATGATCTTCCCTTTATCGAGACGCGGAAACACCGGCTGTATATCGCCAATCTCCGCGCCTTCCTTGAGTTCACCCCATTTCAATTCTGTCGGATCGATCTGCGCCGGCGAGCCTTCGAGTCCCAACTGGCTCCAGATCGCTCGACTCGCGTCAGGCATGACCGGATACAGCATTACACTCAACCAGCGAAGCGATTCCGCGCCGAGGTACAGCACGGCGCCAAGCTTCTCTTTCTGATTCTCATCTTTCGCAAGGTCCCATGGTTTCGCGTCGGAGATAATCTTGTCGATACGTGCGACGACGGACCACGCCGCCTCGAGTGACCTGCTGAATGCAAGATTCTCGAAGTGCAAAAGAAACTGATCCCGCGCCTGCTCAATGAAAGTTTCGTCTTCAGGAATACTTCCGGAAGGAATGATCGAATCACAGTAGCGTGAAATCATCGTGAGCGTGCGACTCGAAAGATTTCCCAAACCACTCGCGAGATCACTATTCGCACGATCGATTAACCCTTCGTAACCAAAACGTCCATCCTGTCCGAACACCATCTCGCGCAGACAGAAGTAACGAATCGCGTCAATCGAAAAATGTTTCTGCAAAATGTCGAGCTCGATCACGTTGCCGAGCGTCTTCGACATCTTGCGACCATTCGGATCGAGCCACATTCCGTGCGCCACGATTGCACGCGGCAGTTCAATGCCCGCAGCGAGCAGGAATGAGGGCCAGTAAACGGCATGAAAGCGCAGAATGTCTTTCCCCACGAGATGAAGCGCCGGCCAAAATTTTTCGAAGCCAACAGCCTTCTCGCGCACTTCGTTTCCGAAACCGATCGCCGTGATGTAATTCGTGAGCGCGTCGAACCAGACGTACATCGTGTGTTCCGGATCATCCGGAACGGGCACGCCCCAGCTAACCGACGACCTCAAACGACTTATAGAAAGATCCTGGAGCCCGCCACGAACGAAACTCATTACTTCATTGCGTCTCGATTCGGGTCTGACAAAGTCGGGCCTGCTTTCATACACTGACAACAGCGCTTGATCGTAATCTGATAGTCGAAAGAAATAGCTTTCTTCCGAGACGCGATCGAGCGGAGTGTCGTGAACCAAACAGGTTGGTGGATCGCCCTCGTTCTTTGGTTTCTGATATTCGTCTTCGGTCTTGTACTCAGCGCAAGGCGCACAGAACCAGCCCTCGTAGTGACCCTTGTAGATCGCGTCGTTGCCTTTCGGTGTCTTTGCTTTAGCAACTCTGCGCCAGAGTTCGCTCACGCCTTCGTAGTGAAACGATTCGGTGGTGCGCATGAAGATGTCGTAGCCGCCGTGTTCGGTATCCAAACCAAACTCGCTCGTCATCTTCTTGAAATAGCTGACGACGTAATCTGCCTGCTCTTGCGGCGTGCGGCCTTCTTTCTGTGCCGCACGTTCGATGTTGATGCCGTGTTCGTCGGTGCCCGTCAGAAAATAGGTTTCGATGCCGCGCTGTCGTTTCGAACGCGCGATCGTATCGGCCACGATCATCGTGTAAAGATGGCCGAGGTGCGGATAACTGTTAGCGTAGTAGATAGGTGTAGTGACGTAGAAAGTGTTCATTAGCTCATGTTGGTTTCACGCCAAGGCGCAAAGATGCAAAGAAGAGCGCAGGATCTTACTTGGCCTCTTTGCGTCTTAGCGTGAGATTAGTTTACGGGCGTTAATCCTTTCCTTTTATCAGAGCCATGGCCTCAGCGCGTGTGCGCGGGTCGGAACGGAAGCCACCCAGCACCGCGGAAGTCACCGTCTTTGCATCGGCTTTTCTCACGCCGCGAAGTGTCATGCATGTGTGTTCAGCTTCGATCACGACCATCACGCCGAGAGGCTTGAGACCTTCGAACAACGTGTTGGCGATGTCAGTCGTGAGTCTCTCCTGGAGTTGTAGACGCCGTGAGAAAGTTTCCGCCAGTCGTGCCAGCTTTGAGATTCCGAGAATTCGGCCACCCTTCGGAATGTAGGCGATGTGACAGCGACCCACAAACGGCGCGAGGTGATGTTCACATAACGAAGCAATGCTGATGTCTTTCACGATCACCATTTCGTCGTGCTTATCACCCGGCAAAGGAATCACATGCTGCGTTGGATCCTCACGCATGCCGGAAGTCAACTCGGCATACATCTCAGCCACACGCTGTGGCGTCTCCTGCAAACCCGGGCGTTCCAGATCCTCTCCGATTCCTTCGAGAATTAGGCGCACACCCTGTTTGATCTGCTCTAAATCTACTTTGTTCGTCATCCGTTTTATCCGTGGCGTTTTTTCGCGAGTGCCAGGCGAGCAGCCTCTTCCACTACCTTCAAAGGCACATTCGCCTTTGCAGCAGCCTCCCGGCACTGCTCAAACTCCGGCATTTCGTTTACAACGCGTCCGTCCAAATGCGCTACTTTAACATCTATCGGTCCATGCTGCGTTTCCACCCTCTCGACACTTCGTTCGAGGGCGCGTCGCAAAACTTCATAACTGCGCACACCGATCGTTGTCGTTTCCATAAACAACAACTTCATCATCGCGTCTTTTTCTTCACGGCTGCAGAGCACTGACAGCAGCACCCCTGGACGATTCTTCTTCATTTGTACAGGCGTGAAGAAACAGTCGAGCGCGCCCAGTGCTAATACTCGATCCATCACGTGTCCGACGATCTGTGGCGACGCATCGTCAAGATTTGTTTCGAGCATCCACAACCGTTCGTCTGTCGCGCCGGGTGATTCAGTTTCACCAATCAAGACTCGCAGAGTATTCGGAAAGTCGGGATATTCGCGCGTGCCGGCGCCATAGCCGGTCACTTCAGTCGTCATTTGCGGAATTGGTCCATACTCGCTACAGACTGTGGTAATGATCGCAGCGCCTGTTGGTGTAAGTAGCTCACCTTTGATGTCGGTTGCATAGAACGGCACACCTTTGAGCAACTCAGTTACGGCCGGTGGTGGAATTGGAAACTGACCGTGGGCCATCTTTACCATTCCGCTGCCCACATGAAGTGGTGAACAGACAAAACGATCGATCTTCAGAGCGTCAAAGCAGATCGCGGCGCCAACAACATCGACGATGGCATCGAGCGCACCAACCTCGTGAAAATGAACGTGATCTACGGGCTCGTTGTGAACGCGGGCTTCAGCTTCTGCTAGACGCGTGAAGATCTGAACGGCGCGTTGCTTCACCGAATCCGAAAGGCCAGAGCCTTCAATGATCTGTTTAATGTCAGAGAGGTGACGATGCTTGTGTTCGTGTGCTGTCTCGACACGCGCATACGTTGCGTTCAGACCTGACCGGTTGACTGTTTCAAAACTGATATCAAAACCGGTGACCGGAAGTGTTGATAGTTGTGTGCGGAGAAAGTCTGGATCTACTCCAGCGGCCACCATCGCGCCGAGTATCATGTCGCCGCTCGCGCCCGCAAAACAATCAAAATAAAGAGTCTTCATGATCGCAACAATGGCAAGACCTCGCCGGCCTTGCCCATCAGCACTTCATCGCAGATTCTTGATAACGGAGTCGGCTCCGGATTCACTTCACAGAGAAACGCGCCTGCGGATCTCGCGATTTCAGGTAGACCAGCCGCGGGATAGACGAGACCAGACGTCCCAATCACGATACACAGTTCACAACTTGCGGCGCGCGCAGCAGCGAGTTCAAACGCTCCCGGCGGCAACACCTCGCCAAACAGAACTACATCCGGGCGCAAAGAGTCTCCACACTCCAGACACGCTTCAGGACGTTTTGCTCCTGACGACATGTCGTGGCTTGAACGACAAGCAACGCAACGCGCCCGCCAGATGTTGCCGTGGAGTTCTATCACGTCACGCGAACCAGCTTTCTGATGAAGACCGTCAATATTCTGCGTGACCACTGTGAACTCAGGAAAGCGCTCCTGCCAGTGGGCAATTTGGTAATGGGCTTCGTTTGGCATAAGACCGTCCAAGAAGCCGCGGCGGTAATCAAACCATTCCCAGACCGCTGGGAGATTTCGTTCAAGCATCTCGGCCGAGGAGATGACGTCGAACGGAATTCCTTTCCAGACGGCAGCATTACCGCCACCGCGAAACGTCGGCACACCCGACTCTGCGGACACACCGGCGCCCGTAAGCACAAGGACACGCCGCGCTTCAGCAAAGCGCCGCCGCAATTCTGAAGGAATCTGCATCGCCGAGCGATGGTAGCAGATCGTCCAAACGGACGCCTCTTTGGAGTGCGGTGACTTGTCACCGCTTTGGTAAAGTACTAAAGCGCCAACAAGTTGGCGCACTCCAAGGAGGCGCCGCACTCCAAAGTTTTTGCTATACTCTGCGCTTTGTCCTATGACCCTAACTGAACTGCAACAAAAGCTGCGAGAGCGAATTCGCGTGGCCGCGCGCGAGACGTTTGGCGTCGAGCTGCAACAGGTTAACGCCGAGACGCCGCCGCGTGCTGAGCTCGGTGATCTTGCTTTCCCCGTCTCGTTTGAACTCGCAAAACTGATCAAACAAGCGACCGGTGAAAAGCAAAACCCCCGCGCGATCGCGGAGAAGCTCAAGACGCAGCTCGAAGACATTGAAGAGGTAGCGCGCGTCGAGATCGCAGGCGCCGGCTACATCAACGTCTTCTACGATCGTGCCAAACTGCTCGGCATGTTTGCTGGTCCAACTCAACACGACAAAGACCACCTTGATCGACCAAAGAAGATGGTCGAGCACACGAGTATCAATCCCAACAAAGCCGCCCACATCGGTCACGTCCGCAACGCCGTGCTAGGCGACACGTTTGTGCGAATCCTGAAAGCTGCCGGCGATCGCATCGAAGTCCAAAACTACATCGACAACACAGGCGTCCAGGTTGCCGATGTGGTGGTCGGTTTTCTACATCTGGAGAAGATGGATCTGGACCAGATCAAAGCACTCGACGCCTCGCTCAACAAAGGTTATTCATTCGACTACTACTGCTGGGATCTCTACACGAAGGTCGGTCTCTTCTACAGGGACGGCCACCCGGGCGGCGAGATGAATCCGGAAAAGATCATGCTGCGTAACGAAGTGCTTCATGCGCTCGAAGAAGGCGGCAGTAACCCGATAGCGCAACTCGCCGATTACGTTGCCACGCGCAACGTCGAGTGCATTCTCGATACGATGGAGCGACTCGGCATTCGATACGATCTGCTCGCCCGCGAGTCAGACATTCTGCACCTGCACTTCTGGGAACGCGCCTTTGAGTTGATGAAAAAGACGGGCGTGATTCGTTATGAGCCTGAAGGCCGTCACGCAGGCTGCTGGGTTATGCCATTTGAATCGCACACAGGTACTGACGAACACGAGTCAGACAAGATCATCGTGCGTTCGAATGGCACCGTCACTTACACCGGCAAAGACATCGCCTATCAACTGTGGAAACTCGGCAAGCTCGGGCTCGATTTCCATTACAAAGTCTTTCGACACTACGACGACGGTCACACGCTCTGGTCTAGTCAAACTGAACTGGAAGCATCAGGAGTTGAACGACCACAATTCGGCGGCGGCGTGACTGTTTACAACGTCATCGACTCGCGACAGTCGTATCCACAGGAGATCGTCGCACGCGGCGTCGCTGCTGTGGTTCCGGAGATCGGCGAGGACGCGAGTGTCCACTTCAGTTACGAGATGGTCGCGTTATCACCTGCGGCTTGCGAGGAACTCGGCATCCAGTTGAGCGATGAAGATCGCGCGCGACCTTACATCGAAATGAGCGGGCGCAAAGGTCTAGGCGTGAAAGCCGACGACCTTATCAATCAACTCGAAGCGGGCGCGCTCACCGAAGTCGAGAAAAGAAATCCCGAGCTTTCCGAGCACGATAAGAGAGCGACGGCGCATGAAGTTGCTGTCGCTGCGTTGCGTTATTTCCTGCTCAAATTTACTCGCAATACCGTGATCGCGTTTGACTTCAAAGAGGCACTCTCGTTCGAAGGTGAAACCGGCCCGTACTGCCAGTACGCAGCCGTCCGAACCAACTCGATCTTTCGCAAACTGCCCGAGGAAACTGTCGCCGCGTCGGATACGTTAATACAACAGATAGCCGGCGACAGCGCCTTGCAGGCGAAAGTTTCGGAGGTGCTGTCCGGCGAAGGCGGAACGGAAATCTGGTCGCTCGTAATGCTGTCGCAACAGCTCGACGAGGTCATTGTGCAGTGTCGAAATTCCGCGGAGCCTGCTAATCTAGCGAAGTACACTTTCTCCCTTGCCCGGACTTTTAGCCGTTTCTATCACGATCATCGAATTCTCACGGAGCAAGACGAAGTTCGAAGAGGAGTGCTGATTGCGGTGACAAAGATCATTCGAACTCAGTTAACAACCGCATTAGGTATCCTGGGAATCAACGTACCCGAGCAGATGTAAAGGAACATCATGTTAATAGTAATGAAACACGACGCGACCGACAGCCAGATCGAGGCTGTCATGCGCGTGATTGAGCAGTTAGGCTTCAAAGGCCATCCGATGCCTGGCGTGACTCGCACCGCCATCGGCATCACCGGAAACCAGGGCGCCGTCGATCCGTCGCACTTCGAGAATATTGACGGCGTCGCTGAAGCGATTCGCGTCAGCAAGCCTTATAAGCTGATCACTCTCGACCTGCGACCTGAAAAGACGATCGTGCGCGTTGGTGACGCGACGATTGGCGGTGACGAGCTGGCGATTATCGCTGGTCCATGCGCCATTGAGAGTCGCGCGCAGGCATTTGCGATTGCCGAAGCCGTCCGGCGTAGTGGTGCACGGTTCTTCCGCGGCGGCGCTTACAAGCCGCGAACTTCACCTTACGCCTTCCAGGGACTGGGCGAAGAGGGACTAAAAATACTTGCCGACATCCGCGAAACTTATGGGTTAAAGATTGTGACGGAAGCACTCGATGAGGCCGGTGTAGATCTCGTCGAACGTTATGGCGACATGATCCAGATCGGCGCACGCAACATGCAAAACTTCTCTTTGCTGCGTCGTGCAGGCAGAGCTAAGTTGCCAGTGCTACTCAAGCGCGGCCTCTCAGCCACAGTCGACGAATGGCTACTTGCGGCAGAGTATGTAATGGCTGAAGGTAACTATCAGATCGTTCTCTGCGAACGCGGTATCCGCACGTTTGCTCAACACACACGAAACACAATGGACCTGGCTGCGATCCCAGCCGTGCGACGCATTTCACACCTGCCGGTGATCGTCGATCCGTCACACGGAACCGGAAAGAACTTCATGGTAACGCCGCTGGCACGCGCTGGTGTTGCTGTGGGTGCGGATGGATTGATCATCGAAGTCCACGATCAACCCGAGCATGCGCTTTCGGATGGCGCACAGGCATTGATGTTGGATCAGTACGAGCAGATGGTGAGTGAAGTCAGATCAATTTACGAAGTGATCGCGCCTGCAGCAGTGAGTTAAGTTAGCCACGGATTACACGGATAGTATTTTCGATAGATCTCGAGCGAAAACGGATCTTGGGATAACTTGATCGAAGCCGGAAGCTAAAGCGCTTCGTTGTAGTTCGGTTTGGACGTGAGAGAAGAAGCCGAGCAAAGGTATTGAGTGAAGTTCATAATCGCCCTTTAGCTCGGTGGCTAATGTTGCCGGATCGATTTTTTGGTTGTGTAGATCAACGACAATCAATTGTGGCTTTGCTTCGCGTGCTTTCTGAATTAAGGCTTCCTGAGTTCGCGGAAAACTGATTTCAGTTCCCACGGCTTCCGCAACCGCACGGATCTTCGACTTAAAAAACATATCTTCCACAACTGCTATAATCATCCCGCTCATGATTATTCCCCCTCTGACCGACGCCGAAAAGCTCGAGCTGGGAGAATACTCAAATCACCAGCCCGCATCGACCTACGGCAATAAGCTAGTCATCGCATCATACAACATCCGTTACGCACGCGGCCCTTATCTCATCTCCGGCGGCCTGCGACGCAAGATCGGATTGATGAGTCTGAGCGGACGTCCCGAACACGTCCGGAATTTGATCTCGGGCGCCGCGCGTGCATTCACTGAAAACAAGTTACTGCCGCGTGTCGATGTGCTTGCTTTGCAGGAAGCGGACAAGCGCACTTCGCGCACTGGTGGTCACCACGTGGCGAAAGAACTGGCGGAAAAACTCGGGATGCACTGGGCTCACGCTCCGGCGGGAATTCCGCGTGGTGTTGTGCCGGTGAAGCGACAATGGTGGCTCGATTTCGAAGAGCCGATTGGTTTGCATGATGAAGGCGACACTGGCGTGGCGCTTCTGAGTCGTTTGCCTTTGAGCGATGTCGTACGCATCGATCTGCCGTGGCACGAATGTCCGTGGCGGCCACGACTCGCGATGGCAGCCACCATCTCCGCTGGACCGCGCCAAATCAGAATCTTCAATGCGCATGTCGATCCGCATGCGGCAATCGACGGCCAGCTAGCGCAGTTAGAAGTGATTGCGGCGCAGGCTGAAGAGGCGACCATGCCGACGATCGTTCTCGGTGACTTCAACACGCTCTCGAAACAGAAATGTATCGACACGCGCTCGTTTCTCGAGGCGCGTGGTTATACAACGCCGATTCCGACGGGTACTGCCACGTGGCGTGGAAGTGGTTTACGAATGCACGCCGATTGGATCTTCAGCCGCGGAGTTAAGATTGAGCGTTGGGGCGTTGCGAGACCATTGAACGTTTCTGATCACTGGCCCATCTGGGCCGAGATCGATATTTCACAGGATTAACAAGATTTACAAGATGTATCCTGTTAATCCTGTCTAACTAGATGCTCCAGATCACCAGCCGCGACAATTCCCTTCTCCGCGAAGCCCGAGCCGTTCGCGATGGAAAGATCGATGATCTGATCTTTGTCGAAGGACTGCGGCTGTGTGAAGAAGCGTATCGTTCGAAGCTGGAAATCGAAGCAGTGATCACATCGGACGAGCTACTTCGTAAAGACCGTGCGGCGATCGCGATCGCGGAACTGTCGCACGTCTCAAAACGCAGTGCTTCCGTCACAGAAAAGCTGCTCGCATCAATCTCTTATACGAAAACGCCCCAAGGCATCGTTGTTCTCGCACGTAGACCTGTATCTTCGGAGAAGCGTCTCGCTGAAAACCTCAAGCCGAATTCCCTCCTCGTAGTACTTCATCAGATCAACAATCCGGTTAATGTTGGCGCAATTCTGCGGACGTCCGAAGCGGCCGGCGCTGCCGGAGTCATTACGACGGAGAACACGAGCGATCCGTTCTCGCCCAAGTCACTGCGTGGAGCGATGGGTTCGGCGTTCCGCTTGCCGATTTGGCGTGGACCTTCGTACAAGACGGCTATTGACTGGTGCCGCGCTCGTGGAATCGTAACTGTTTGTGCTGATGTTGGAGGAGCGGTCGCGTATACCGCTTTAGACTGGAGCGGAGCCCGAGCATTGTTTCTTGGACCAGAATCGACCGGCTTCACGCTCGAAGAATTAATGCAAGCAGATCACGCAGTCACAATTCCGATGCAAGGCAGCGCCGAAAGCCTGAATGTCTCTGTCGCCGCCGGTATCTTCCTGTTTGAAGCAGCTCGTCAACGACAACTGTAATAACGCTCTACGTTTTCACGGCCTTCACGCATACAGCCGTTACCGGAATAGCCGGTTCTTCGCGGGATCTCCTGATCCATGTAACGATCGTGTAAATTCCGGGCGTACTCTTGTACAACTTCACGGGGACTGAAAAATTTGGCCCATTAACCTCAACAACTCCAAAAGTTCCGTCAGGATAAATAAACGGTTGCGGCAGTTTGGGAAGGAGCTTCCGTGCTTCCTTTGGTAGTGAGTATGGCCCCGGTGATCTCAGCATTTCGGGACTCGGTGGTGTGGGCATGGGTTCGTAATGCACCTCGAGATTATTGAAGCGGTACGGGGTGACTCGAATCTTTCCAGCAAATGATACGGTGGCGCCAGGTTTCGCCTCCTGGACCACCGGCTTGAGGTCCACATATCTGGAAATGAAAAGCTCCACGAGTCGCAGCCGGAGTTCATGCACCACAACGGCAATTCCTACGTGCGTGTGCTCCGGGTTTAGAATCGTTTGCCGGTGTCCGTCGTTGGGAGGCTTTTCCTGGTAGAGTCTTAAGTGCAGGTAGGCTGTGTCTTGCTTTAAATCCTTTTCCTTCATGGACCAGGTGTTATCTGCGGCTGTGACGTTCTCCGCAGTTGCCTCGGTTCCGCCGGCAAAGGAATAACGGTGATAAGGCTTGAGACCATCGCTGCCCCAGTGACCCGTAAACTTGCCTCTCACCAGATCCCACGCGTGCTTCGTGGCGACTTCGGTTGCGAGCTCATCCAGAGCGACTGGAGCGACCTTCTCAACTTCCCGTTCCTCGTTAATCATGCCGAGGATATTGACGCGAATCTCTTTGATTATTCTTTCGAGATCGTCTTGCGAGGAAAGACGGTCGAGTAGCGAAACGCCGAAAGCGGTACTTGCCGATAGCAGAAAGTCGCGTCTTGAGACTGTCATACGTTGAATTTAGATCGCGTTGCTGATTGCGCCTCGATAAGCTGCCGCCAGCCCTTCTGGATTATCGATCGAGATACCGAGATCGCGCAGTAGTCCGTCTTCAAGACCATAGATCCAGCCATGTACGACGAGTTCCTGGTCACGTTGCCAGGCACTCTGGACGATCGTCGTCCGGCCTACATTCAAAACCTGTTCGATAACATTCAACTCACACAAACGATCGAGACGCTCATTTTCATCGCTTACTTTCGCAAGTAGTTCTTCGTGTTGGTGAAGCACGTCCTGAACATGTCGCAGCCAGTTGTCGATCAGCCCCAGTTGCAGATTGTCCATCGCCGCCTTAACACCACCACAACTATGATGGCCACAGACGATTATGTGCTCTACCTTCAGGACATCAACCGCATACTGCATCACCGATAGACAATTAAAGTCGGTGTGGACCACTACGTTCGCGACGTTCCGGTGCACAAACATCTCACCGGGCACCATGCCGACGAGTTGTGTCGCAGGCACGCGGCTGTCGGAGCATCCGATCCACAGAAAGCGAGGTGTTTGTTGTTTGGCTAAGTTTGGAAAAAAGTCAGGATCATCTGCTTTGATGTTTTCAGCCCAGACTCTGTTCTGATCGAGAAGACTTTGTAGGTCCTTCATAGCTTGCGATTACTCAGCTCGTCTTTTCCACTTGGGTTTAGGATAGACCCTCAGTTTGCGCCACAGCAGGGTCAAGCTGCCGTTCTCTTCGACGCGTAGAACACGAAAGCCGACTAATATATCGGCCCGCTTGTTGCTCGTTGATCGCATCACGTAGGTCGTGTTTTCCGCAACTGGAAGCGATGATCCATACCTGAATCTGTCCAGTGCGAAGCCCGCGCGATTTCGTCTGCTCAAACTTACCGCTTCGAAGTAGTCAGCAGGCGGCGTGATGTTGGCCAGACCAGTTACGCCATCCGTGTCAGGTGTGACTGTTTCCAGAGGCACGTCGCCGAGCGCCACCAGCACGCCGAGCGCTTCGCCATTGAAACCTGTGATAAAGCGACCGTTGATGAGTAGTAGCTCGGCCCAACCTAATCGCGGATCAACATAGCCATTGAGACCGTTGCCGTGCTTTGCTTTTGTAAATGAATAGAGGCTGGCGTACCTGCCAAAGCCGGGTCGACGTCCAGTTGCGAGATCCGTAACCGAGATCACTCGTCTCCTGCCGGGTGGGTACATTCGAACCAGACCCGTATTGGGAAGCTCGAGAAACTCTGCGAATTGTTCGTGTAACTCAGGAGACGGGGCGAGTAGTAATTTTTCTGCGGAGTTTGGTTCATACTCACTGACCCAAACGTTCCACACTTGTGCCGACGATTTAGCCACAAAAAGGCACAAAAGGCACATCAAAGCGCAGACAGCCTGTTTATGCCTTTTTGTGGCCATTTAAGAAGCGGCCATCGCGGCATGAACGGCGATGGGTGTTGCGAATTCCATGGGCATGTCGCCATTGTCAGCGCGGAGATAACGCAAATCCTTTGGCTTGAGCGAAGCGATCAACTCCTTGCGTGTTTTTACTTTCAGCGGTTTACCTCGGTAAATCTTGCCCATGCGCTGAAGGTTCTTCTCTGAGACCGCACCGGAAAACATCAGCAACGGCCAGGTGAAGTTTGGTCCATTGAGTCGTCGCAGTTTGTAAAGCCACATCCCAACCGAGCCCACGCGCCACGCCATTGGTCCCCACCAACTGTACTGTCCGGGTCGCAGGTTCATCTTCCAGCACTTCATCATCAGTTGCCACTGTAGCTTTGTAAGCTGTCGTGTCTGCGTGACTCCTTTTTCCTTCTCCATGCGCGTGTCGTGCAATGGCGTAAAGATCGACGGGACAAGGAAGGCAAACAAGCCGCGACGCTCTATCTCGTACACGAGATCGATCGTCTCCCTCACGTCCTGATCAGTCTCACCCGGATTGCCGACGATCAATGTCATTGCCGGAAACCAGTTGTTCTCGTTCAACACACGCAGTCCTTCGAGCACGACGCTGGGCCAATCCTCGATCGAGAATGGCACACCCTTGCTCGACATGATCTGCTTTGCCATACGCACCGATCCGGTCTCGAGTCCGATCAAAGGCGCGAGCGCCTTCTTCTGTGGGTGACTACTCAAGAGGGGAAAATGAATCGGGCTCTTGGGAAGCAGCAAATCCGAGAGTTGCTTAATGAGCAAAGGATCGACAACCGCGGGCGCGATCGTGCAATGACTCAGCACGTGTTGCTCGACGCCAGGTGTATTCACGATGTCGGAATAAAGATCTACCAGGGCTTCCCGGTTTGGAAAATAGAACGGCGTCTCGGTATGCACCTGTCCCCAGATGAACATGTCTTCGGTGGCAAGCGAGATCTGTTTGTTTCCATTTCGCACGTTGGCTCGGACCGCTTCCATGATCTTGTCTTTGGGAAGATCGATCTGTGGATTCAGATCGGGCACACAGAACTTGCAACGCCGCCCACAGCCCGTAGTCATCTCAACCACGCCAAAAGTTGTTCGCGTATCGGGAAACAGGATTCCGTCGCGGTCCATCGGGTGCTGGACTTCAACGCGGCGCGGCAAGTCTTCTCCCTGAATTGCTTTTCTAAACAGTTCGAGAGTTTCGACAGATTCACTACGCCCTTCGACCACACAGTCGATGCTCAACTCTTCGTAGGTGTCCGTCTGAATGATCTGCCAACCACCGGAACCGCCGACGATTACTTTGAAGTTACCGCGGTACGGACTGCCCTTGATTTTGGCAAACAGATCTCGCGAGTAGTGAGAATTGATCGGCATCTTTGACGAGCCAAAGATCGATGTGTAAACACCGGCAGCGAACGTAACGCCGAGCGGGTTGTGTGTTGAGACCGCGACAACGCGCGTTCGCGGACCAATAAACTTGTAAAGGTCGTCAGGATAACAGGCGACGACGTCGTCGCTGCGATATTCCCGCGACAGAGACTTCTCCACCAGTCTCACACCGGCCGGCATATAGCGGGCCGAGCCGTCAGGATTGTGTTCGACCTCACGCCACTTCGGATACTTGCGATTGATGACACCTTCCATCCAGATGGGCAGTGATGCCAGTGCCATCTGAATGAAATACCCGGCGTGATCGATCGCCTCCGTGAGCGGCGCGGTAAGCACAATCATGCGACCACCGTCCGCCGGTGGTTCGTGTGTGATTTGTTGTACGGGGGATTTGCGTTTGGATTGTTTGCTGGGGGTACTCATCAATAGTATCCGGGATAATATCAGAGATCCGTGGCCGCAACGGCTTCAATCTCGATCAGAAAGTCGTAATGAAGCTTTCCGCACGGAATGACTGCACGGGCCGGGCGATTATCACCAAGCACTCTCGAGTAAACTTTATTAAATGCTTCCCACAGATTGATATCTGCAATCGATATATTCATCTTGAGAACGCGATCCCAGTCACTGCCTGTGGCTTTAAGAATTGCGTGTACGTTGCTAAGCGCTAGTTCAGTCTGTTCTTCGATTGAACCAAACTTCTTCTCGCCAGTTGCGGGGTCGATCGAAAGCTGTCCGGCGACGAAGACCAGCCCGTTGTAAACCGTGGCTTGCGAGTAATGCCCAGCGGGTTGTGGAGCATTCGGGGTGTTGATTCTCTTAATCTCCATGTGCCGCAAGATAACATGCCACAAAAGGCACAAAAAGCACAAAAATCACAAAAGCAAACATATGCCCTCAACGTCCTTAACGCTCTTTTTGTGCCTTTTGTGTTTTTTGTGCCTTTTGTGGCCCTAATTGGGGGAAAGTGCTTTCTTCAGTAACGCGTTTTGCCTGCTGGAAATGCCGGTGTTCGTGGACGACGATGATTCGATACGCGTCCATCAGACTGTAAGTGATGGCGGCAGAGGCCGGTGAGGTAATAACGATCTTCTCAAGGTCGAGATGTTTAGTTGCCTTCATCTTTTCGCCGATCCGAGTCTGCTGCTCGATGAAGTCGTTAATGATTGAGGCGCTGATATCGCTCTGGGCCGGCTCAAAACGTTTCGGGGCTTTTATCTTGCGAGTGCTTGCCGGATCGAGTGACTTGATCAACAGCTTTCCGGCCAGTCCGGGCAACAACGGCATGCTCTCCCAAATCGACTGTTTTCTTCCTTTAAGCACGTCGTCGACGATGGGAAAATAGCCTTTGTTGGTAGTGAGCAGATGATCGAAGCATTGGGCTACGCTCCAGCGTTCTGCTGACGGTTTCCAGTTGAGTTGTGAAGGAGACAAATGGCCGAACGAAGATTTTGTGTCTGCGGCGATTTGGTTGACCGCTGTTATGAGACTCGGCAAGTCGGCGGTTTTGTAGTCCATCACAACCTAAAGCCGGGCGCCTTCTTGGAGTGCGCCAACTTGTTGGCGCTTTAGTATTTTTACCAAAGCGGTAACAAGTTACCGCACTCCAAGGAGGCGCCTTAATTCAGCAGGGCCTAGTTAATAAACTCCGCGAGGTCTTTCGCAAAGCGTTCCGGACGCTCCCAGTGTAGTGCGTGACCCGTGTCCGGATAAACTTTCAACACGGAATTTCGCAACGCCGAGACCAACGAATCCTGTTCGGAGCGCGGAAAGATACTCTCCTTGTCTCCCCAAAGGATCAACGTCGGCGTCTTGATCTTCTTCAGCTCAGCGTTGGCTTCAGGCGCCAGCATCTCGGCCATCACTTCACGCCAAACATGCGCCGGCACCCTACAGCTCTCCTTCACCACGCCCGCCAGAAACTCCTGTGGGAGCGGTTGAAACGCGGTGCTGACCTGAAAGTCACGTGCAAAACTTTCAGGCACCGGTGCCGTGTCCTTCAGCAAACCAACTTCACGCTGCAAGTCGATCACAGTGTTATTACGAACACTTGTCGCAGAACCAGCGAGCACCAGCTTGTTAACTCTCTCCGGCGCTTGAACTGCGACGTGTTGAGCCACAAAGCTTCCCATCGAATGGCCCACAATCGTTACCTTCGGGAGGTTCATTGCGTCCATGAACGCAAGCACGTCCGCGGCAAACTGCTGCATTGCATAACCACCCATTGGTTGAGTTGTTTTACCATGCCCGCGCTGATCGAGAATGTAGACACGATACTTGCTGTGGAGCAGTGGCAACACGGTGCTGAACGAGAACCACGAATCGGTATAACCATGCAGCATGATGACCGGTGTTCCCGTCGGTTCGCCTTTGTAAGCGTAGTGCATGCGAATGCCTGTCCGTAACATGACACTTGAAAACTGGACTTCTGCCCTGGGCGCACTCGGACCCATAGCCGAGGCCGTTTCACCAATACCGGCCAACGAAGATACAGTCAGCTTGGTATCGGCATGCTGCCATGCCTTTTCAAATTCCACCTGTACACTCCGCGCCGCTGATTCCTTGCCTTGTTTCCTCAAACTCTCAGCAAGGCCAAACAACGCGCGGCCGTTGCGGTGGTGTCTTTGAATCTCAGCACGAAAGACTTTCTCGGCTTCTTTGTAATCGCCATTCGCGAGTAACGCGCCACCGAGCACTTCACGTACCGGCAAATCCCAGTCCGCCGGTTCGGCGTACGCAGTTGCATCTTCAGCAGCGACGGCTTTGTTCAGAAAATCGTAGGCCGCCTGCTTGTCTCCGCGTGCGAGTGCGATTTTGCCTTCCAACGCCAACTCACCAACCTTCGTGACGTCAGACGCCGCATTGCTGAACATGCGCACTTCTTCCGTCAAGGTTTTGTTGACAGCGCGCAGTGCTGCTAGTTCCGCTTCAGCCTTCGGTATCTGTTTTGAAGCCACGAACGCACTGCCACGCGCAAAGTGCCAGAATGCGGTCGTGATCTTGAGCGACGGATCGGGTTTTGGCTCTTTCAAGATCTCGTCCCATTTCCCAAACCGCGTAAGTGACATACTCGTGTACGGCAGAAACATCTCGAGCATTGGCATCGCCTTAACGACGGGCTTTACGTTTGTCTCGAGATCTCGGCACGACTTGATTGAATCCGCATAACGTCCCTTCATGGCGCTTGCTGCCGCCAGGAAGTGGATGTTGTGGTTGTAGTACATCGCAGGGTAGAGACCGTTATTACCGCTCTTCTGGATGTACTCTTTGTCTGCCGCGATGGCGTCGACGTTTGCCTGAGCGGCTGCATAGTAATCACCCGTGCGGATGTAGATATGCGACGGCATGTGGACCAGGTGACCAGCCTTCGGAGCGACCTTTCCCAGCCGGTCCGCGCTTGGGAGTCCTCGCTCGGCGCTTGTTGAAGCCTCAACGGCGTGGATGTAGTAATGATTTGCGCCCGAGTGGTTTGGATTTCGACGCAACACCTCTTCGAGCACCGCTACGATTTCCAGCGTGCCTTCAGCCGGCTTGCCGTCAAGTGTCCAAAGTTTCCACGGACGCAAATTCATCATGCTCTCGGCGTAGAGCGTTGCCGCATCGAGATCGTCCGGATAACTTTTTGCAAGCTCGCCCATCGCGTTTTTGTAGGCGACTTCGAGCTGGGTTTTGTCCGCTTGAACATTGGCAGAGTAACGCTTTGAGAGAGCGTTGATATAAGCCTGGTCATGTTCCGAGGCTTTCGGGGCGAGAGCGACGGCTTTCTGTAAGTTTCCATATGCCTCCAGTAGCGCATTTGCGTCCGCTGGCACGTTGTAATTCGCCCCCAGGGCAAGCGCTACGCCCCAATAGGCCATGGCCAGCTGTGGATCAAGTTGGGAAGCCTGCTTGAACGACCTAATCGCCTCTTCATGATTAAAGGCGTAGATGTAAGCCAGGCCTTGATTAAAGAACTTCTGGGCTTCGGGGTTTTTGGTTGAAACCGGGTGGTCGATATCGCCCAGGCCGGCTTCGAGTGTTACTGGTTTTGGGTCTTTCGCTGGAGCGTGGCCATGTTGACCAAGTGCCACTACGGGAATGAGCAGCAGAATCGCAAAGAACAAACGTTTCATTTGAATCTCCTGCACCGGCTTACCATGCCGGAAATGGCTGTCACGAATTACACTTTACATTTCCCTAACGCGCAAAAGTTACGGCAAAAGGGTCATTCCGCGCCGTATTTCATCTGTACCACCCTCGCCTTGCCTTTTGCGTAGACTGTCACAATGAATAGATCGTCGAATTTTCGCTCGTCAATTGTTGGTACCACGTCGCCGCCCAGCATCTTTATCACGTCGGGAATGGAGTTGCTGTGACCAATCACGAGAATGCTCTCGCCGGCGCGTTCGAGTATCTTGTTCGTGACTTCGGTGGTTGATTCCGCGGCGATTTGCCTTGAATTGGATGGATTTATCTTTAACGTGAAGGGCATGGTGGTTAAGCCGAGTTTTGCTGCCAGCGGCTCAGCCGTCTGCTTGGTTCGGGTGAACTGTGAAGTGAAGATCGCTTTGATGCCGGCGTTGCTGAGCAGACGTGAAAGCTCCTGTGAACGCACTACCCCTTCTTTCTTCAACGGCGGATCCTGCCTCGGCTCGTCTTCCCTTTCGGCGTGGCGGATCAAAAATACGGTGATCGGTTTGAATTCTTCCTGCGCTGTTGCGGCCTGCGCAAACACCACAAGCAACAGAAGCAGCGCGCTAACAGATAATGTCTTTGCTTTCATTTTGTGCTTTATGTGCCTTTTTGTGGCTAACGTTTCCAACCTGGTGGCGCTTCAGGCCACTCCTTATCGGGGCTAACCGGCTCCGCCTGATCCGGTCCGAGCCGATCAGGCGCAATCTCAGCGACGATGAAATTTTCTGGCGGCACGGGCGCACCAGCCAAACGTCTCAACAAGGCTAGCTGTCCCGCATGTGTCATTGCATCTGAAAACGGCCCTTGCAGCAGACGCTCTTCTGACATGCCTTCAAGAAGCTCATCTCCGTTGCGAAGGTGTTGCGCCAGCAGTCCGAGCATTTCGTGAAAGCGCTCGATCTCCTCTTCCAACGACTCCAGAGGCTCAGGCCAGTAACGACCGCCGATGAAATGTGTGCGTGCGTAACCGAGCACGCTCGTCATGTGACGAACCAGTTCCGCAGGCGTGCGCACGCCCTGATGGACGCGAAACGAACCAAAATCTTCCGGCGCATCACGTAAAGCTTTTTGCGTGCGGTAAGCAAGTGCGGCCAGAAAATGGTTCAGCAGTTTTCTCTTGGCGTCCATGTCACAACAACTCTTTGCGCATCGGCACGAGTTCGAGCTTAACTTGCTCTGTCAGGTCTAAATCGAAGTTCCCTGTCTCCGTGAAACCACACGATTTGTAAAACTCTATTCCGGGCAGTGTCGCCATTAACTCGAGAGCGCGAAATCCTTCGCCGCGTGCCTCCGTCTCACACTGATTGAGGATCGCGCGTGCGATTCCCTTGCGCGCGTGATCGGGATGAATGAAGAAGGCGCGAATCTTTGCCGGTTCCGATTTTGGATCGAGATAACCGGCATCTCTCGACGTGTATTGATCGCCGCCGAAGAGAGTCTTTCGCTTGCTCCAGCCGCCGCATCCAAATAACTGTCCATCGCTTTCAGCGACGATGTAAGTGCCATCCTCGATCAGATCAGTGTCGACACCAAAGACAGTGGCGATTGCAGTCTCAATCTGCTGGTCGTCGTAGTGTTCACGACTAAGATGTCGTGCAGACTCAGCGATCAGTTGCCGGATGGCATCCCGGTCTTCCATTGTTGCTTTTCGAAGCAGCATTTTTACAGGCCAAAGCCATATTTGAAAAGCGGATTGTAATCTTTGTCGCCTATGTTGATCGGAATCTGGTCCATCGATCGTGGCCACGAGAACGACAGTTTCCCGACGAATTTGAAGTCGCCAAACAACACGTCCGTTACTCCGCGGCCTTCAGTTCCGGGCAGCCAAGCCGCTACAAGAGCGTCTGCTTTGTCGACGATCTTGTCGATAATTATCGGACGACCCGATATCAACACCACGACGATCGGCATTCCCGCCTGTTTCATCTTTTCTACTACCGCAACGTCTTCTTCAGACAGCTCGAGATTTTGCCTGTCGCCCATCCATTCGGCATATGGTGTTTCGCCGATGACCACGATTCCCAGATCCGCTCCGGCTGCATCAGATCCGTCTTTGGAGTAAGTAACTTTGGTGGTTGGAGAAACAGTTTCCTGCACGGCTTTCAGGATTGTCGTTCCGCCTGTGGTATTTGCGCCGCTCTTACCCTGCCAGCTTATGGTCCAACCGCCGCATTGGTTTCCGATGTCGTCCGCGCTTTTACCCGCAACGTGAATTCGGGTGAGCTTCTTTGAAGCCGGCAACACGCGTTTCTCATTCTTGAGCAACACGAGGGAGGCGCGCACACATTCGCGTGCCACCTGACGATGTGCTGCCGAACCGAATTTCGCGTGCAGCTTTCGATCGGCGAGATGCGATCGACCGGGTTCCATCAGTCCCATCGCAAACTTGACCCGGAGAATTCGTGTGACTGCGTCGTCAATGCGCGACATTGGCACTCGATTCTCGCGGACAAGCTCCAGCAGAAATCCGTAGAGCTCGCGATACTTTGTGGACACCATGAACATATCCATGCCCGCGTTTACCGAAGTCTCAGTTTGGGTCTTGTAGTCGCCCGGCATCTCGTCGATAGCGTCGTAATCAGAGATCAGGAAACCGTCAAACTTCAATTCGTCCTTGAGAATTTCAGTCAGTAGACGTTTGCTGCCCGAGCATTTCACGCCGTTCCAACTGCTGTATGACGGCATGATGGTGCCAACGCCCGCTTTGATCGTGCTGATGTAACCTGCGAGGTGAATACGGCGCAGTTCGTCTTCGCTCAATATCACATCACCGCGATCCAGTATCTGTAAATTCTCTCGAAGCTTCCGCCCTGTGCCGTACTGCGTACCTCCGTCGCCGATAAAGTGTTTCGCACAAGCAAGCAGGCTCAGAGGATCGCTGAGATCGTTGCCCTGGTATCCACGCACTGCGGCTTCACCGAGTGTTCGAGCAAGCTCTGGATCCTCGCCAAAGCCTTCGTAGGTTCTACCCCAACGTTCGTCGCGCGCCACGGTTACGCAGGGCGCGAAAGTCCAGTTGATACCGGTAGCCCTTGTTTCGATTGCCGTAATGCGTGCAGCACGTTCGACGAGTTGTGGATTGCGTGTGCAACCCAGACCGATATTGTGCGGAAAGAGAGTTGCAGCGAGAACGTTGCTGTGCCCATGAACGGCGTCGATCCCGTAGAGAAGCGGGATGCGTAGGCGCGTGTTCTGCGTGCGTGACTGTAAGCTGTCGTAGTGATCGGTCCAGTCGACTACACCGTTTCCGGTCTTTGGATCGGAGCTGCCGCCACTCAGCAGTGAACCCATAAAAAGCTTTTCGACGTCGCTCGGATCCTTAAGGCTCGCCTGGTTCGCCTGGATCATCTGGCCCACTTTTTCTTCAAGGGTCATCTGGGCAAGAAGCGGCTGAATCTTTGCATCGTGTGCTTTTAGACTTCTGACACCAACGCGCCGTTGCGGTTCAAGAATCCCGGCTGACGAAACAAATGAGCCGGCCAGAGTAAGGGCCGATGCTTCAAGAAACGTCCGTCTGTTAATTTTCATATCTGTTTTTATCCTGCAAATCCTGTTTCATCCTGTAAATCCTGTCTAACTTGTCATTAACTGCTCAACGATCTCTATTGCAGCGTTGGGGTGTCCCATGCGCAGCGCATTAGTCCTCATCGACTGAAACCGTTGCGGATCGCCCAGCAGTCGATCGAGTTTGTACGACAAGGTGGGCAGGTTATTACAGCGGATCGCGACGCCACCTTCGAGCAAGTGATCCGAATTCCGTTCTTCCTGGCCGGGAATCGGATTCACGATCACAAACACGAGGCCCTTTGCGAGAGCTTCGGAAGTTGTTAGACCACCCGGCTTGCCGAGCACAAGGTCCGACGCCGTCATCAGCTCATCCATTTCCTTCGTGTATCCGAAAGGTTTTAAGAGAACAGTGGCATCTGGCTTCGTTCGCGCGGCTAGTTTCGTCAGACGTTTCTTCAACTCTTCATTGCGACCGCAGATCGCGACAACCTGCGCACGATGCTGCAGAGGAAGCAGCGAACTCACGAGGGCATCAACCGAGCCCACACCGAACCCGCCAGCGGAGAGCAGAATCGTGGTCCGATCAGGAGCGAGCCCATGCTTCGCACGCATTTCCTGTTTATCTTTCTTGATGGCGAAGACCGGATCGATTGGGATTCCACTGACTGTGATCTTTCCCGCCGGTATGCCCAACACTTCGAGATAAACACGCGCCTCATCAATGGCGACGAAGTAGTGTTCGTAATGATGGACCAGCCACATCGCGTGGACATCAAAGTCGGTAACGATGATGACCTGCCTGCTGGCGAGACGCTCTTTCGCTTTGAGCCACGACACGATTTCAGCAGGAAGGAAGTGAGTGCAAACGATGAGATCCGGATGATACTCGCGCAGTAGCTTAACGAAAGGACGCGTGTTGAGTTTGTCTAATGCGAGGCGCCGGCGTTCGTTTTTCCACGGCTTGTCGAGCTTGTCGTAAAACCAGCCCGGCACCTCGGGCATCTTGTTGACAAGATCGATGTAGGCTTTCGAATAGAGGTGGCGAAAGAGCTTGTTGGTGTAGTTCAGAACATCAACATGCAACACTTCCCTGTTTGCAGCATCTTTCGCCTGCTTCAAAGCTTTTTCGACGGCCTCAGCCGCGCGCACGTGCCCCGCGCCAGCGGAAGCTGATAGGAGGAGAACTTTTTTCAGCATTCTCTGTTACGGTCGCGTGCGTGGCGTGGGTCGCGCGGGCGCAGCAGCAGGAGCAGTTCCAGCCGGGTGCGTCCGATTGTAATCGGCGATGAAGTCTTTGGTGATATCGACTTGCGATGCGGCGTACACAATCGGTACGCGGTTGGCATCGATAAGCAGCGTGATTCCTCTCGACTGGGCGTATGCAGTCAATGATGTGCCGATATCTTTCTGCAACGGATCGAGAACCGCGAGTGACTCTTTTTGATAACCCGCCTGCGCATCTTCAGCCTTACGCTTGATCTCTACCTCGAGACGATTTGCTTCTTCGGTTTGCTTTGCCGTCATGCTGGCGTCCTGAACAGGACGCTTCTTCTGAATATCAGATCTCATCGTGCTGAGACGGTCTCGCATGCCGCGCAGCTCATTGCGCACCGGCAGAAACTTGGCTTCGATTTGCTGCATCGCAACCATCACGCGCGCGATTCCTGCTTTCTCATCACTGAATGCCGACGAATCGATAATTGCGACGGTGGTTGGTGTCGACGCCGGTCGCGTCTGTGTCTGTGCAAGGATCGTAAACGCCGCGAAGGCTGCTACGGCGACAACTATGCGAAATACTTTCATCTCTTCTGCTCCTTAAATTTGTTTGCGACCGTCGGGATGAATGCGAGTTAACTTAAAACACAGGTCTACTTGTGTAACCACAGCGCCAAAGGCGCGAGATATGAAAGCCAGGGGCAAGCGCGAAGCGCGTCGCCCCTGGTTAAATCCTCCAAAGTGCGGCGAAGGCCTGAAGGGCCGAAATAGATGCCGCCGTATTATGCCCTTTCAGGGCTAGTCGAACTTTTACTCTTTTACCAGGGGCGACGCGCTTCGCTTCGCTCGCGCTTGCCCCTGGCTCTCATATTTCGCGCCTTTGGCGCTTTGGCAAAGACATCAATCGCGCCCGGCAAACTTTGGGACAACGCTGCTACTGTTGCAACGTGAATTTACCACCCTTTTCAATTCGTAGCATGTATACGGGAACTTGAGCGTTTCGATTTGCGTCGAGCGTGATCTTTCCAGTCACGCCGGGAAAGTCCTTTGTCTGGGCGAGCGCGTTTCGCACGGCTGCACTGTCGGTCGACTTGGCACGCTTGAATGCGTCGAAGAGCATTCGTGCCGCATCGTATGCCGTTGCGGCACCAGCGTCAGGCTCGACTCCATATTTCGCGCGATAGTCTGCGACAAATTTCTTCACCAGCGGATCATCACTGCCGGCCCAGAAATGGTTCGCGAAATAGACGTCTTCGAAAGGTTCGCTGCCACCGTCCATTAGATTCGGCGAGTCCCAACCGTCGCTACCGATCAGTGTGGCTTTGATGCCTGCCTTCTTCACTTCGCGCGCTACGAGCGGAGCTGTCGTATAAAAGCCGGGCGCGAATACAACATCGGGTGCTGCGGTTTTTATCGCCTCCATCTGCGAACTCAAATCGGTGGCGTTTGCTTCGTACTTCTGTTGGCTGACGATCTCGCCCCCGAGCTTCTTGAACGAGTCCACAAAGAAGCCGGCTAACACCACTGCGTAATCGTTCTTGTCGTCGAGAATGATTGCTACCTTCTTAGCTTTGAGTCGATCGGCGGCAAATTTCGCGATTGCCTCGCCTTCAGTCGAACTTATAAAGCATGCACGAAAGATGTAGTCGCCCTGCATCGTAAGCTCCGGCTTCACCGAAGCAGACGAGATCATCACAGTTTGATTCTCCTGAGCGATTGGAGCGGCCATCATGGCTCTGGTGCTCACCGGTTCAGCAATGAGTGCGTGTACCTTGTGCTCTTTGATGAGGTGATCGACTATTCCCGGCACTGCCTGTGTATTTGACTCGTCGTCCTCGATTTCAAGTTCAATTTGTTTGCCATCGATGGCGCCGTTCCGATTGGTCTCTTCAGTCGCGAGCTTGATCGCGTTAGCCGCCGAGATACCGTAAGCCGACGTCGCTCCGGTTAAGGAAAGGAACGCTCCGACCTTGATGGTATTGGGCGTTCTTTGCTCCACCGGAGCTGAACACGCAGACACCAGTAGGAGCAAAGACAGAAGAAGTGCGCAGGCTTTTATCATAGCTGGTATTAAAACAATTTCCGGTTCACGCGCCAACTTTGGAGTGCGGCGGCCTGGCGCCGCTTTGGCCTCGATCAAGCGTGTTCGATAACAAAGCGGCGTCAGGCCGCCGCACTCCAAAGTTGGGCCAATTTTCTTGGCGTTTTCTCCCAATTATGGTAGTTTGCACGTGTTTCACGCCTCAGTTGCCCATGAATTACCAGCGTTATTAGTTCTTGAGTTACTAGCTTAACCAGTATTTCCCGAGGCGGCCCCCGTTTGTCTGTTGACTTCTGGACCTGGAGGAATACAAAGATGCGAATCAGAATTATTGTTCTGGTAACGGCTGTTCTGCTTTTTGGGGCGATCATCACGGTCCCCCGAATCATCGAGGCTTCCAAGTCGTCATCCAGCGACAAGGCCCAGCCGAACTCAGTTGTCGCCAAGCCGCTTCAGGGAAAGAAGCAGGAAGTGACCGTCGGCGAGTCGATTCGAAACGACACGTCGCCGCCGGTCCGTGAGATGAAACAGCTACCGGTGTTCAAGCCCAAGAAAGAGGCGAACCAGAACCCAAAGATCCCACACTTCCATAAAGACACCCCCGATCGCGTGGTCCAAAAATCAGTCGCTGCCACAGAGTTCGCTACTGCGAACATGCCCACCACAGATCAGAATTTCAACGGTATGCAGTTTCCGGGTGTCTCATGTAACTGCGCTCCGCCCGACACAAACGGCGAAGTCGGTGCCACGCAGTACGTTCAAATGGTCAACGAAGGTTTTCAGGTTTTTGATAAGACTAACGGCGCTTCGCTTTTAGGACCATCCGGTATTTCAACAATCTGGCACGGCTTTGGCGGCGTTTGCGAGTTCAACGGCAACGGCGATCCTGTCGTGATGTACGACCAGTTAGCCGATCGCTGGGTGATCTCGCAGTTTGCAGGTGTTTCAGTACCAACGGATGAATGCGTGGCTGTTTCGACTACCGGTGACGCGACCGGCTCCTATCATCGCTACGACTTCCATCTCGGCTCCAACTTCTTCGACTATCCGCACTTGAGCGTTTGGCCTGACGCCTATTACATGAGCATGAATGTGTTCAATTCGACCGGGACGTCATTCCTGGGCCCGCAACCATTTGCTTTTGATCGCGCAAAGATGCTCAACGGACTTCCAGCTACGTTTGTAACTACCGGCATCACAGGTGGACCACTGGAGGAGACTTTTCTGCCTGCCGATCTTGATGGCTCAACACTGCCACCGCCGGGTGCGCCCGGAATATTTGTGGAGTGGCCTGGTCTAGGGAGTTACAGAACATTTCACTTCCACGCCGATTTTGGCACGCCGGCAAATTCGAGTTTTACCCTCTTTGCGAATCCTGCAGCCGCCGGATTTACCCAGCTCTGTCCTTTTACTCGATCGTGCGTCCCGCAAAGTGGAACGACATCGCGTTTGGACGGAATCGCAGACCGGCTGATGTTCAGACTTGCTTATCGTAACTTTGGCACGCACGAATCATTGGTGGGCAACTACACTGTCAGTTCCGGTAGTGTCGCCGGGGTCCGTTGGTTTGAGCTTCGTAACGTCACGAATGGTCCTGTGACTGTCTTTCAGGAGAGCACGTACCAACCTGATAGTACCTGGCGTTGGATGGGCAGTGCTGCAATGGACCGGGATGGAAACCTGGCGATCGGCTACAGCGCATCGAGTGCCACCATCTTCCCGCAGTTACGCTACGCAGGACGGCTCACGACTGATCCTTTGAACGTGTTGGGCCAGGGCGAGGCGACTCTTTTTGCGGGAACTGGAAGTCAAACCGGAACGGGTAGTCGTTGGGGTGACTATGCGTCACTTACTGTCGACCCGGTAGATGATTGTACTTTCTGGTTTACTTCGGAGTACTACACCACAACGTCCAGCTTTAACTGGCGCACACGAATCGGTTCGTTCAAATTCCCGTCTTGTGGTGGTGGTAACCCGACGCCTACTCCTACGCCAACGCCGACACCTACGCCGACCCCAACACCAACTCCGACGCCGACTCCTACGCCAACACCAACGCCTCCTCCGATCCCGAACGCCCCCACGAATCTGACGGGGACTGCTGTATCACCTACTCAGATCAATCTGTCGTGGACAGACAATTCAGGAAACGAGGATGGCTTCCATATTGAGCGTTGCACGGGGAACAACTGCACGAACTTCGCGCAGATAGCGCAGGTTGGACCAAACGTCACGAGCTTCCCGAATACAGCAGGGCTGACGTCCAAGACGTTCTATCGATATCGTGTACGAGCGTTCAACGCGTCGGGCAACTCGGCGTTCTCGAATACCATTACGGTGAAGACACCGAACCGGTAAACTAAACCGAAAATAGGTCCTATAGACATATAGGACCTATTTTCTCACTTCTAATTAACAGTAAATCTTATATCGTCAGGAGTCTCGGAGAGCTTCTTGTCGCCGCTGTTGTACGCCTCAACCGTGTAACGATAAGTTCCCTTTTCCAGTGGCTTGTTCACCTTGAACGACGCCGCCTCCACACGCTCATTCATGTAGGGCGGAGTGATCTGGTGGTTATCAGGATAGAGTGTGAACTTGTAATACGCCGCATCAGGATAAGCTTCCCACTTCAACTCAAGATCCTGTCCACTGACCGTTGATCCAGCCTTCGGATTCAGAACTTTCATGTCGCCCTTGAACAGATGCGTTGGTCTTACGAAGAGTGTCTTATCAGCCTCGACGTTGTATTTGGACGCTGCAATTCCAGCGATGCCCGTCGTCGCAAACACGTATGAATCAGTTTCAAAAACGCGCACTGTCAGCCCTTCATATTCTTTCGGCGGCACATTCGTGATCACAAAGTCGCCGTCTTTGTCAGTCTTCGCTGTATAAATCTTTCCACCGCAACCGCTCAGAAAACGACTAAACGTCTCGCACAACTTGACCTCGATATTCTCGACTGGGGCATTGTTGTAAAGCACTTTCCCTTGCACGTTTCCAGTGCCCGGTGAAGGCTTCACCTTCTCGACGCCTTCAACCGGAGCATTCGTATCCGCAGTGCGTGAAGGACCATCTTTCTTCGTGCAGGAAGTCAGAGCGAAAGTTGCCGTCAGACAGATCAGAGCAGTCACGAACCTTTTGAGCATCGCAAAAATGCACCTTTCGTTTTAGTATTGGCCGCGGATTGTAACATTATGAAAACAATAATTACTCTATCTCTGCTCCTGGCTATTAGCGGCGCCGATTCTATAGACACTTTCTGGCAGAGTTTCAAAACCGCCGTCAGCAAACGCGACGTGGAAACCATTGCGCGCCTGTCAAAGTTTCCGCTTGGGATGTCTTACGGGATACCAGCAATTAGAACGAAGGTCCAGCTAACGCGACGCTATCGACAAGTCTTCAACGAACAGACTGACGCCGCAGCCTGTTTTGCTAAAGCCAAACCCGAAATCGACGCCGACAATCCAAAACACTTCACTGTTGCGTGCCCCGATGCCGCCGGGAACGAAGTCGTGATTTATCACTTCGAGCAAACGCGGACTGGCTGGAAATTTACCGGTCTCGACAACCTAAACGAATAGCGAGCCCGCAAGAATAAAAGCGGGAAAAAGCCATAAAAAACACCTTTAGGCTTGCTGTATTATTCCGCGCGCCATGCGAAAACTAAAAACTCTACTTCTCATCACGCTTGTCGTGTTGGTTCTGATACCGTCTGCGAGTTTTTCACAAAGAACCAGCGTTTCCCGGCTCTTCCCCGTTTACGACAATGGTGGAAAGGCTGACCTCGTTGTCGATCCACAACGGTTTACATCACAAATGGAGATTGTCGACCGCTTTTTCACGGAAGATAGTTGCGCCATTGAAGAGGAAGCGGTTGGTGGAACGGGCTACCGGCGTATCCTGCGCTTCGATACGGTGGTGATGAACAGTGGCGACGGCGACCTCGTTGTCGGCGATCGTAGCGATCCAAACAACCCTTTTGCCGAGTGGTTTGATTTTGCTCCGTGCCACGGCCATTTCCACATTCGCGACTTCTCCGTCTATGAGTTGCTTACTCCGGATGGATCGCTTGTGGTCGCGGGACATAAGCAGGGCTTCTGCATGGAAGACTCGATCAAGTATGACGGTGGTAAGAGCAATGGTTACAACTGCGGATTTCAGGGGATAACTTCCGGTTGGGGTGATTGGTACTTCAAACAATTAACCGGACAGTGGATCGATATCACCGGTATTCCCGAAGGCGACTATATCGTGCGTGTCACGATCAACCTCGCGGGAACGTTCGATGAAGGCACAAACCGGTACCCGAACGTTGTGCAGACTTCGATACACATTCCCAATCCACGTAACAAAGTTGCGATCGACGACTCGCCAGCATTGGCCGGCAAATAGCGACTTGGTCGTCTCCTTGGAGTGCGGTGACTTGTCACCGCTTTGGTAAAAATACTAAAGCGCCAACAAGTTGGCGCACTCCAAAGTGGCGCCCACCTCTATTCACGATGCGTTTTCCGCGGACTGCTTAGATAGCGCCGGCTTTTGAGTAGTTAAAGTGAGCTGCGGGCTCAGGAAGATCGTGGCGACGATAAACGCTGACGCGAAGAAGTACGGCGACGACACGCCCAGGTGATCGAAACACAGACCGAAGAAGAACGGCGCGATCGCTCTCGCGACGCCTCCGTAAGTCTGCTGCATTCCCATATAAAGTCCACGCTCTTTTGGTTTGATCACTCGCGACAGGAGTGCCGTTACGCATGGGAACGTAAACGCAGTGCCGAGCGGGATGAGGGCAACAGTGAGCCCCAGCATCCAGAGGCTATGCGACAGCGGCATTCCTAACACGCCTGCCGCCAGTAACACTAGTCCCAAACGCGAAAGCTTCGACTCACCAAGCCAGTCAACCATTCGACCCAGCAGCAGCACACGCGTAAACACCGAGATCGATCCGACGTACATGAAGAAGTAACCGATGGTCTGTTCGGTCACTTGAAAGCGTGCGTTGAGAAAGAGAGCCAGCAATGCAAAGCTTCCCTGGTACGCACCCATCGCTATCGCGTAGATCCAGATCAAACGCGATGAAGGCTCGCTCGAGTGAGAGATCACCTGCAGGAGCGCCTGACGAGAGGTCAAATTCTTTTCGCCTTCTACCGTCACGTGTTCATTCAGATCTCGCGACTCTGTCAGATATCTGGCGGCGAACGCGATGTTGAGAATGCAGAGTGTCGCCGCGACGATTCCGGGCGCAGCATGACCCATCTGTAGCGTCGCTGATCCCGGCACCAAATCGTATTGTCCAAGTGTGATAGCAAAGGAACCGAGCACTGGACCAAGCGTGACGCCGAGATTCGTCGTAGCTGAAAGCCAGCCGAGCGCACGTGCTCGATCCTGTGGCGCAGTTGAATCGGCAACGTAAGCCTGGATCACACCGACGGTCCCACCGCCTGCGCCCTGTACGATGCGCGAGAGCAACAGCAGCCACAGCGAATCCGCGAAAGCAAAGATCAAGTAAGCGATAGCCGATGCCGTCAACGCGATCAGTAACGTTGGTCTACGACCGACACGATCAGAGAATTTCCCCCAAAGTGATGCGCTGAGCAACTGTGCGACGGTAAATGAGGAGATGATGATCGCCGTGATCGTGCCGACGCCCAAGTGAAGGCCAAGAAAGTCAACGCCAGAACCGCCGAGGTTCTTCACGTAAAACGGCAAGAGGGGAAAAATCATCAACACACCCAACATGTCGATGAATGCCGTTGCCATCAGGGTGAGCAACTTCGCTGGAATCTTCCGCACCTCGCGACCCAAAATGTAGAGCAACCCAATCGCGATAATCACGAGAAAAATGCGGACCACTGGCGATTGAAACGATTGTGCGAAGTTCGCTTGCAGGAGCATCAATGAAATCATAATACACCAATGCGATCAGGCTTTCGCCATAGCGATGTGACAGGTGGGTTGTATCTTGTCTTCACACATTTAATTTTTTGGAGGGAGACAGTTTTAGCGATGAAACTAACTGAGTTTTTTCGGGAACAGTTGGACCGCGAGGTTGAACGTTCGCGCAAAGCGCTCGAGCAGGTTCCTGACGGAAAGTACGATTGGAAACCGCATGAGAGATCGATGATCTTCGGCTACCTCGCCGACATGGTGGCGACGATCCCGACGTGGATCACAATGGAAATTAATCGCGACGATTTGGATGTGGCGCCGGCGGAAGGTCAGGGCACCAAGAAGACGCCGAAGGAGACGAGTGCGGATTTGGTAAAAGCGCTTGATGAAGCTGCGGCTGAAGCACGCAGCGCACTCGAAGGGACAAACGACGAGTTTCTCAAGACGCCCTGGAAATTACTAGCGCGGGGAAATGTTGTTTGGGAAGGACCACGACACGAGATAATTCAGGAGACGATTAGTCACTGGTCACATCACCGCGGCCAAATGACCGTCTACCTGCGATTGATGGGCGCAAAAGTTCCCGCGATCTTCGGACCATCCGCGGACGATCAGAGTTTTTGATCTTTGGAGTGCGGCGGCCTGGCGCCGCTTTGGTCCCGATCAGCGTCTTCGATGATAAAGCGGCGCCAGGCCGCCGCACTCCAAAATGGCGCCTAATTCGCACGCGCGATGAGGTAGGTGATCGGCCGTTGTTCATTACCTTGCAGGCGCTTGGCCCACGATGTTTCGAGTGCGGGCCATTCCGAAGCCGCGATCATTCTACGTTCGATAATCTCAAATCCTCCCGCAGCGTACTTCGGAACAAGAACGGTATCGACCACTTCCAACGTCAACGGCTGCACGCCGAGACGCTCGATCTCCGATTTATCTCGCACCGGATCGATCCCGATCACAACTTCCAATAAAGCGTCCGCCGCACAAATTCGCCGCACCTTCTGCAACAGCGCAATATCTCCCGTCGCCACCGCGCGCAGCAAACTGCCCCACGGAAAATGCACGTGCACTTCGTTGGCCACGCCGTTCAGTTCCTGAGGCAGATCTTCGATTGCTGATTGAATGAAGAGTACGTTAGGAGCGCCGCCCTTGGCGGGTTTGCGATGGATCTTCTCCGATATCTTCTCGAGCGGACGAGTGTTCGGATCGATCCCGATGTAGAACTTGTTCGGGTTCCGGCGCGCAGACTGGTACACATAGCGCCCATCTCCCGTCCCAATGTCGATGATTACCCCTTCGCCGGTATGGTCTGATGAGTTCGTCGAAGGCGCGTTTATCGAGTTATCAGATAGTGCTACCACGAATTGCCTTGATCATTTTCAGTTCCTTTCTGGTCCACAGATTACGCCGATTAGAGTAAAGATCGAATCCAGCCGCCGTCAACCTGGATTGACGTGCCGGTAATGTAGCTCGCACGTTCCGAAGCGAGAAATGCAACAGTAGCCGCCAACTCGCGTGGGTCTCCCAGCCGGCCCATCGGAATTTCTTTTTCCCAAGTTCCTCGGAATTCGTCGACGCTAATTCCCTGCTTCTTGGCCATAAACTCGACCAGTTCTTCCAGACGTTCCGTTCGCGTGTAACCAGGGAGCACGTTGTTGACTGTAATGCCATCGGGGGCGACCTCGTTGGCGAGCGTTCGTGCAAATCCCGTGAGACCAGCGCGCAGACTATTGGACAACAACAAACCATCGACCGGCTGTTTCACGGCGATTGACGTAATATTGATTATTCGGCCCCAGCGTCTTTCTTTCATTCCCGGCAAAACCTGACGCGCCAGCTCAACTGCACTGAGCAGCGTTAACCTGATTGCCTCGTCCCACTGCTGGCGAGTCAACTTATCAAATGTTCCAGCCGGTGGACCACCAGCGTTGGTGACCAGAATATCGATTTGCCCGAAGCGCTCGATTCCTGCTTCGACGAGTCGCGTGATGTCGTCAATCACGGTGACATCAGCGGGTACCGCGAGCACGTGTGCGCCTGAACTCTCAGCGATAGCGGCAGCGGTTTCGGCTAAGGTCTGCCCGTCGCGTGCGCAAAGCAGCAGTGACGCGCCTTCGGCTGCAAGTTCTTCGGCGACTGCACGACCCAGCCCACGACTGCCGGCCGCAACGAGTGCCACTTTATTCTTTAGTCCGAGATCCATGATGGTCTATTTCTGCCTGAGGTAATCGTCAGTCTTGTCGAGCCAGTCCTGTCGTGGTGGACTGAAGATATCGACGTCGAGCGTGTCTGCAAGTGCTTCAGCCTTGTGTTGGACGTGAGAAGGAATGTGCAGAACTTCTCCGGCCATCACGTCGATCACCTGTGATTCATCCTCGCCGATCCAGAAACGCAAACCTCCCTCGAGAATATAAGTAAGCTGCTCGTTCTCGTGTGAATGCCTCGGCACGATCGCGCCTTTTTTCAGATAGACATGGGCCAGCATCATGCGATCAGCGGTTATCAACCTGCGATCAAGCAGGTCACTAAGCGGTTCCCTGGGTATCTCATCCCAACGGTAGAAGGTCACACTGCGTTCGCTCATTGGTTTCTCCGTTATCAACAGATGACACAGATCTACACAGAAACCACAAAAAAGCACAAGCGCTTTCAGAAGTGCGCTTGTGCCTTTTGTGCCTCTCTTGGGCGTGTTAGTTCTTGCTTGGCTCGTTGCGAGCGCGAAGGATCTTGCGCAGCTTCATGCGCGCTTTATGAAGTTGTGATTTCGAGGTACCTACTGCCACGCCGAGCATTCTTGCGATCTCTTCGTGCTCGTGACCTTCAACATCGTGTAGCAGAAACACTGTGCGATATCCCGGCGGCAGTTGTGTTAACGCATTGTCGAGCGCAATTCGATCCATCACCGGCATCGAATTCGGATTCTCAGTTCCACTGACGATCTGAACCGGCGTCTCGCCTTCTTCGGTAGTCTTTTCGAGCTTCACACTTCGCTTTCGGAAGTGCATCAGACACTGGTTCACGGTCAGCCGGTGAAGCCAGGTGGTAAACGCTGAGTCGCCCCTGAAGCTGCCAATCTTCCGGAATAGCTGTATGAACGCTTCCTGAGCCAGATCTTCGGCCTCAGCGGCATTCTGCGTCATTCGCAGACACAACGAATACACCCGGCGGTTGTGTCGTTCGTAAAGCTTTTCAAACGCCGCCATATCCCCTTTCCCGGCCGCTACTGCCAGGGCGAGATCGGAATTTGGCGCGGGTTCAGATTTCTTTGTGGCCACCAAGCCACCGTGCAGAATTGGGAAGACCTCAGTATTAGTCATGTCCCTTTGCTCAGCAAACGCGGGGCCACGAAAAACCGGCGAAAATGCCAATTAATGGCGAAATTGCAGCGGGACTTTGGGGATTTTTCCACGAAAGCGGGTCCGAGGAACGGAAACCGTGTATTGGCGGGAAACTGGGAAATAATCCTCAGACGAATCGCAACGTAACGACAACGAAGATATCATCCGTTACAGGCAACGGAGACACAGGAGCAGGAGGCAACTGCCCGATCCTGCTCCTGTTCGCTGCTTCGCGCCGCTCGATTTATGGACGCGCCGACGAAGACGCCGGTTGGTTCAGTCCGCGATTTATTATCATCTTCACTTCAACTCGCCGGTTCTGCTGGCGACCTGAAGCAGTCGTGTTGTCAGCGACAAATTCAGTCTTGCCATAGCCCATCGGCGTGACAAACCGCCGTAGCGGAATTTTGTGCTGGACGGCGAGATACTGCACTACCGCTTCAGCACGGGCGCGGCTAAGACGGAAATTCTTTGCCTCACTGCCGGTTGAATCCGTGTGTCCCGCAACTTCGATCATGAAAGCTCTGGCGCTCTGTGTTTTTGCGGCGAGCTCATCGAGCTGCGTCTTTGCTTCAGGCGAAAGCACTGCACTATTCGTGCGGAAGGTGATGGCAACCGTCTCCTGCACGTCGTAGTCATCCAACGCTGACACGCGTTCATTGACGGCTTTCACTTCGGCGCGCGCTTCCGCAGCCACGGCGTAAAGCTCGTCCATCTGACCCGCCATACGTTCCTGGTTAGCCTCGACAGGACTTACGCGTGTATCCGAAGTGATCGCAGCACGCATATCCGACTCGTTAAAGCGAATCTTGTCAGCGACCAGCTGGCCCTGTGCATCGCCACGTCCCTCAACTTCTACAATCAGGCCTCGCAGAATGTCTGTAACCGGATATTTTTTGCCGGAACGAAGGAAACCGCCGTGGGTTTTAATGCTGGTATTGTCAGTTATGAGAACCTGATAGTCTGCTCGGCTGCGGTCACGAATTGTGAAAACGTCAGCATCACGGCTGATAACCACGCCTCTAAACTTCATCTTCGCGCCACTCGGAACGGAGCGAACAGTCATATTGGGGTTCTGCGCCGCAGTTGTTGTGGTAGCTTGCCCAAGGACCGCGGGCGCTACCGACATCAAGACGGCCAGAACACAGCCCACAACCACGGGGTGAAATCTCTTAAAGCTCATAGTTTTGCTCCTTCAATACTAATTAGGAATGCACAGCAGCATTCCAGCAAGCGTCTTTAAAGGTCGGGGCAATTTTAATGGGGGTCTGAAAAAGAGTAGCAAACGTGCTCGAAAAATCAAGCATGTTTCCAAATTAGAACAATTAGCCACAGATTAGACGGATCTGCTAACTATCTCTCTTACTCACTCGCCCAATATAAAACCCTGCCCCGAAGATCATCGTGAGCAGGATGAACACCGGGATCATCATTACAAACGTATCCCATAGCTGCTGCAGCATTGCAGGCCTCCGTTTTTGTCCGATTTGACGTGAGGTCAAGGGGCGATGTAACCAATCTAATTGATCAGCACCTTGCCGGGCAAGAATTTTCAGACAACTCAAGCCACCCACCTACGAAAATTCGCATCAATAGCGTTAGCCAAATATAAGGTTCTCGCACGGTCTCCCCGCATGGGCCTTGAGTTAGTTTTACTTTCTTGAGACCACCACGCGTTCTTGGTCTCAACACAAACACAACCAGCGATCACTCAGGCAGCGGCACGCTTTCGATTCGCATGCACGACGGCGAGGTGTGTCCGCAGATAAGGACAAGACTATGCGTTGCAGATCAATTCTGAAATGGATTGGACTAACTGCCATCTCCCTAACGAGCGTCTTCTTACTTTCCACAATTGCGTACGACGACACCACGTCCGCAGCGCAGGAGAAAGTTCGCGCGCAGAGTCAAGGTTCGCTTGAGGCTTTTGATAAGAATGGATCGCCCGCTGGCGAGTGCCCGTTGAAGCACACTGAAGTGAAAGCGCAGGTTAGTGGATTTCTCTCACGCGTCACCGTTACTCAGGATTTCGAAAACAAATTCGCGGATAAGATCGAAGCGGTCTACACCTTCCCTCTCCCGGATGCCGCAGCCGTCGACGATCTAACGATGATTATCGGAGAGCGCGTTATTAAAGGAAAGATAATGCGCCGTGAAGAGGCGAAAGCCGCCTACGCCGCCGCTAAGCAAGTCGGGAAAATTGCAAGCCTGCTGGACCAGGAGCGACCAAATATCTTCACGCAGCAAGTCGCCAACATAATGCCCGGTCAAAGCATTCGTATCGTCATTAGTTACGTTGAGACTCTCAAATACGAAAATGGTTCTTACGAGTGGTCGTTCCCGATGGTTGTGGGCCCACGATATATACCCGCAACCACAGATCCAGATCAGCAAGATGACGCCTCACGAATTTCTCCGCCCAGCGCAGCCGCAGGCGTGCGCGCCGGTCACGATATCTCACTCGAAATCGATTTGGATGCAGGTGTGCCGATCGTTGCTGTTAACTCAGAAACTCACGAAACGGTAGTGCAGCAACTCAACGAGAAGCGCAGCGTGGTGCGTTTGAAAGACCACGCTACCATTCCAAATAAAGATTTCATTCTCACTTATCGCGTCGCCGGCGACACGATCAACGATGCCGTCCTTACCCATCGCTCCGAAAGGGGTGGCTTCTTCACTCTCATCTTACAGCCACCCCAGCGCGTAACCGCCGAAGATGTAATGCCGAAAGAGCTCGTCTTTGTTCTCGACACGTCGGGTTCCATGGATGGCTTTCCGCTCGAGAAAGCAAAAGAGACGATGAGTCTCGCGCTCAAGAACCTCTACCCACACGATACCTTTAACTTGATCACGTTCGCCGGGGATACTCACATACTCTTCTCGGAACCAGTACCCGCGACTCCCGAGAATTTAAACAAGGCAAAGAAGTTTCTGTCTTCTCGAAAGAGCGATGGTGGTACCGAAATGATGCAAGCTGTCACCGCTGCGTTGGAGCCATCGGATTCGCAGGGTCATGTTCGAATCGCATGTTTCCTGACTGACGGTGAAGTCGGCAACGATGACGAGATTCTGGCCCAGGTGCAGAAGTATAAGAATACTCGTGTCTTCGCAATGGGGTTCGGTGCCAGTCCGAATCGCTACCTCCTCAACAAGATGGCTGAATACGGCCGTGGGGAGGTCGACTATGTGACAGGCGCGGGCGATACGTCGGCAGTAGCCAAACGATTCAACGACCGCATTCGCAATCCTTTGTTGACTGACATCTCGATCGACTGGTCCAACCTGCCGGTAACTGAAGTTTATCCAAAACGCATTCCCGATTTGTTCGGCGTTAAGCCGGTGATCTTATCCGGTCGATATTCCCACGGTGCTAAAGGAAAGATTCGTTTGAGTGGGAAGCTCGCCGGTCAGGAATTTGTACGCGACATTCCCGTAGAGCTCCCGGAGAAAGAAAACGATCACGACGTCCTCTCGACACTTTGGGGCAGACGTCGGATCGATGAACTGATGCAGGAACAACTTGAAACTTATTCAGACCTGCCTGCACGAAAGAAAAAACAGGAAGAGATTGCTGAAGTTGGTCTGAACTTCAAATTGATGTCGCGGTACACGTCGTTTGTGGCGATCGATGAGGTGGTCTTTACCGGTACCGAAGCGCCGAAGAAAGTCGAGGTTCCGATCGAGGTGCCGCCAGGAACGATCCCGTCGGGAATCACAGAGACCGTGATAGTCAGCGCTGGGCAGGTACTTCAGACACAAACGGGTACGGTGGGTACAACAATCACGGGTCGTCAGATTATAGAGTTACCGATACAGGGAAGAAGTTTCTCCAGCCTGGTCACACTGTCGCCTGGGGTTGTTTCGGCGAATTCCAATTCCGTCGTCGAAAGGTATCAAGCCCAGATTGCAGTTAATGGCCAACCTCCCACCTCCAATGGGTTCACTGTTGATGGCGTCAATGTGAACTTCGGTATCACGCCGGGCGGTGAATCCCCCGGGGCCTCGGCTGCGGGTAACATGCCGGCGTTGACTGCTAGTGGCGGTGCAAACTCATTGGCATCGTTTGATTCAATTCAGGAACTCAATATCAAGACTGTGGCACTCGAACCTGAATACGGTCGTGTCGCAGGCGCGCAGGTTGAAGTGACCTCTCGTTCCGGGTCGAACAAGTTTCACGGTTCCCTATTCCACTTCTTTGGTAACGACGCGCTGGATGCGAACGACTGGTTTGCCAACAGTCGAGGGTTGAAACAGCCGCCACGGAGATTGAACTCTTTCGGAGGCACATTAGGTGGACCAATCAAACGCGACCATACATTTTTCTTTGCCGCGTACGAAGGCATGCGTCTCCGGCAACCTATGGTGGGTATCACTGACGTTCCTTCCTTAACTTCGCGGTCTAATGCGCCTGCTGAGCTTCGGCCGTTTCTCACTGCCTTCCCGCTCCCAAATGGCTCTGTGAGGCCTGACGGTTTCGCGGAATTTGCATCGAGTTTTGCGAATCCTGCGCAGCATGACGTCGGCAGTATCAGAGTCGACCACTCCTTAAATGATGAAACAACCATCCGCGGGCGCTACAACTTTGCAGATTCCGATGCAACGCAACGTGGACCAGGGGGTTTCTCGCTCAATACTACAAATCGGATCCATAGCCGTTCGCAAATGGTGAGTGGAACGCTTAATCATGTCCCCTCATCGAATGTTGTTCTCGAGTTACGTGCGAGCTACAGTCGTGTCCGTGTTAGCAGCACATATCAGTTGGACGAGTTTGGCGGTGCAGCCGTTCCGGCGCCCTTCTCTTCCTCAGCGTTTGCATTTGATCTCAATTCGCGGAACGCCGCCTGGATGAGCGGAACCAACGAATCGAACATGCAGCGTCAATTTAATGTGCTCGGGTCAGTTTCCATCCTTGAAGGAAATCATTCACTCAGATTCGGTGCTGATTATCGTCGACTCTCACCGGTGATCGACTTGCGCGCCTCGGAAGAGAACGTGCTATTCGATGGCGTGGGCCAGACGCTCACTGGAATTGCAGCTCGGATCAATCAACTGCGCTTCGCCGATCGTCAGAATCCCGTGTTCAAGAGTCTTTCGCTCTTTGCACAGGATGAGTGGCGACAGTCTAAACGGCTGACATTAACCTACGGCGTGCGTTGGGAGCTCGCACCTCCGCCATCGATCGACGAGGCATTCACAGTGGACCAGGTCGATGATCCGGCCAACCTCAGAATCGCGTCGCGAGGAAGTTCACTTTGGAATACAACATTCCTGAACTTTGCGCCGCGCGCAGGCGTTGCTTATGAAATTTCTGACGACACGGTCGTGCGTGGGGCTGTAGGTATTCTTTACGACCTCAGTCAGGATCGCTCAGGCGACATCGTGGCAAACTCAATCCCGTTCGTGTCGGGTAGTTCCTTTTTCAATTCTCCGTTCCCACTTGCCTCGAATTCAACGACTGCCAATTCTTTGCCGTTGCTCGCATTTGATCCGCATCTGAAGCTGCCGTACGTGATTAGTTGGAACGTGTCGTTGCAAAGAAGTCTGGGAGCAGCACAGGCGCTCTCTGCAACCTATCTCGGTTCTTCAGGAAAGAGACTGTTTCACACTGAGACTCTTCTGAATCAGAACCCAGATTTCAACTTTCTCCGGTTGACCAACAATCGCGGCAATTCCGACTATCGTGCTTTGCAGATCAAATTTGAGCGTCCGGCACGGGATGGATTCGCGGCGCTGGCCTCTTACACGTGGGCACAATCACTCGACAATATGAGTCAGGATTCGGCGCGTCGAGTTGTTATGACAAGCCTCGATCCCGCGTTTGATCGTGGTCCATCCGACTTCGACGTCCGTCATCAACTTACAGGTTTGGTTTCCTATGAGTTGCCGGCGGCAGTATCACACGGAATTGGAAACAAACTTTCACGCAACTGGGCACTCGATTCGATCTTCAACGCTCGCTCTGCAAGGCCGTTGAATGTTGTGTATATGGTTCCGACTGCGTTTGGAGTTGCGTATCTGCGTCCGGATGTGAGTGGTAATTCCTTGTTCCTTTCCGATCCGTTGGTTGCGGGCGGACGAAGACTGAATCCTGCGGCGTTCGTCGTTCCGGAGGATTTGCAGCAGGGCAATCTGTCGCGCAACAGTTTGCGAGGTTTTCCGCTTTACCAGGTTGACCTGGCATTACGGCGGAAGTTCAACTTCTCCGAAGCGGTTGCGTTGCAGATACAGGCAGACGCGTTCAATGTTTTCAACCACGCTAATTTTGAGGATCCGTTGGGGAACGATCTGGTGGTTGGAAACGGCGCGAATTTGGCGTTTGGTCAATCAACGGCGATGAGTGGTCGGAGTCTTTCGGGCGGAGGCTTCCCATCGTTCTACAGTTTCGGCGGCCCACGCACGATGCGATTCTCCGTGAAGCTTCTGTTCTAGGGGAAAGGTCACGCAAAGGCGCAAAGACAGCAAAGACAGTTTAGGATTTCTTTGCGAGCTTTTTTTTGCGCCTTTGCGGCTTTGCGTGAGAAGTCCTACTTGATGTTAACCCGGGCCATCCGGAAAACGATCCCGCACGAGGTTCAATTCGATCCCGTGCTCTAGCCACGCTTTTAGACCCGCGAGCACGAAAGTAAACCCTTCTGTTGAATCCAACGCCTTCTTTACTGCCTCCTCGCTTGTGCCGCCAAATCCGGAGTTAGTGATACTCACAAACGTTGTGTTATCAGCCCGCGCCCTAAACACCCACTCGATCGTGCTCGGATCCTCGTCAGCGTCCCACTCAACCACAATGCGCTTGTTCTGTTCGACTTCTTTCACTCTCACCGGCACGGAAAAGTTATACATTTCCCAATCCCAATGAACTTCCTTACCTGCCTCCAGTCGTCCACTGCCTTTAGTGAACCAAAACCGCGAAGTAATCGCAGGATCGATAAACGCCTCGAAAACTTCCGCCACAGGCCGACGAATCAGCATTTCACTCTTTGCTACAGGTTCCATTACCAACTCCCTTCATAATTTACCCCGCCGCCACGGTTTAGGCTAGAATACCCACGTACACACCCCTTAGTCGTGGGATTTGGGCGGGCAGCATGAACCGCTCGCGAGAAAACTCGTATTGGCTATTCATGACTGACTCTGACGACCCGACAGGCAAGCTCAAGGAAGAGCAAGCCGCAAAAAAGAAGCGCGAGGAGGCTTTACCCGAACGCATCCTGCGTCGCGTGCTCGAAGGCATGGGCAGCGTCGTCGACCGCAGACTCGGTCGCACCGTCGAACCACGCAGCGGACTCACCACATCGAAGCTCATCGAACGAATGAAGAAGCTGATCGATGAGCGCGTCAGAGACGAAGGCAGGAAAGGCCGAATCGCGCCTCATCATCTCGTGCTCAAAGTCGAGTGGGGTACACATTCGGAAGCGCCGCCTGAGATTCTCAACGATCTGAAAAACGAAGTCCTGGCCGCCGCGATCGATCACATCAACGATCATCGCTACCGGACTCTTGCGCCTGTCGCCGTAGAAGCAGAAGTGGACATTTTTACGACCGGCATCTCGGTCGATCCAAATTTCGGCGAATTCGAAGAAGATCTCAGACGACAGGACGAGGAGGCGCGCGCAGCCAAAACCGGTGTGCCGATTCCCGGTGCTGCGCCGCCGATGCCCGAGATTCAGGTGATTGCACGGATCACCACCCCGAGTGGTACTCGTGAAGTGCCTTTGATCTTCAAGCCTGGTGGAGGCGGCTCAACGTCGGACGCGCCTCCGATAACGAGTTAACTCTGAACGACGCGAGCGTTTCAAAGATACATGCGGCGCTCCTGATGTCTTCCGAAGGCACACTACTCGTCGCCGACACGGGCTCAACGAACGGCACCTATATCAACGGCCGTCGCATCGCGTATGGTGAGTCGCGACTGCTTGAGGACGGCGACGTCGTCGGCTTCGGAGATGTGGAAGTACGATTGCGCAAAAGTGAGTAGCGAAACTGGATGAACCTGGTCACAATACTTCTACTTCTCTTTCAAACTCCCACGCCCTCTCCTCTTCCTACTCCACATGTGCTCGAAAGAACGCCCGCACTCCTGACGTTGATCTACGTCGGGGGCTTTGGATTTGTCATTTTGTTGCTGTTGCTTGGCCTGGTACGCAATCGACGGCAGACAGTGTCACCTATCCCTGAAGATCTTCCGAAAGCCGTCAGAAAACGACTCGGATCGACTTCGACAAATCGCGGCCTAAAAGCACTGCGATGGTTATTTGTGCTGCTCTCGATCGGACTGTTTTCGTTTCATATCTATTGGGCGCACTACGCTGCCGAACAAAATGAAAAGTTTCAAGAGTTAAGTTACAAGGATCTGCGCGGGCGACGTCTTTCGGAGTCGACACTGCGAGGTTGGATCTTCGATCGCAGCGGACGCGTGGACCAACCACTCGCGTATTACAAACGCGACTCGAGTGGAAACATTCGCCGTGAGTATCCGATGGACAAAGCGTTCGCGCATATCTTCGGCTCGGATCGCGGTGACCCGGGACTAGAACGTGCGTTATTCGGAGTTCAGAGCGGTGCGCTTCCGGAAGCGCTCGAGGTTGTTAGAGGCAAACAGCTCGAGTTCCGGGGCAATCAGGACGTGCGCCTCACGATCGATCGTTCGTTGCAACAGGCTGCCGTCGATCAGTTGAAAGGAAAGCACGGCGCGGTTGTCATCCTCAATCCACAGACCGGTGACGTGCTGGCAATGTACAGCGAGCCTTCTTACAGTCTCGCCGAAGTTGATGACGAAGCGACGTGGATTCGTCTCGAAGCAAACGAACGTGACAAGCCACTCGTAAGCCGCGCCCTCGGTGCCTACTACATTCCCGGTTCGACATTCAAAACAGTCACGATGATTGCGGCCTTCGTCGCCGGCGAGCAGGACACGGAATTCACGTGTAGCGGCGGTGGCTACTACGCTGCGCCCGGCGCAAATGTGATCTACGACGATGGTGGACCAGGCGAAGTTCACGGGCGCATCAAGATCGATCATGCGTTTGAAGTTTCGTGTAACCAGTATTTCGCGCAAATGGGCGTGAAACTCGGTGCGGAAAAACTTAAACGCGCGGCTCAGTTACTCGGCATCGGTTCTTACGACACGCCGTCCGAGGCTCTGCGTGGTCGCAAGCTCCCGCAGATTTGGGACGCCAGCACCGACGCCGTCAAACGAGCCCTCGCGCCACGCGAGGCCACGATTGTTACCGGCAAACAAGTCACACGATACGATCTGGCCCTCATCGGATATGGACAGGGCTATGCGGGACAGATGACACCGCTTCAAATGGCTCTCTCCGCCGCGGCAATTGGGAATATGGAAGGCAAGTTGATGAAGCCGCGGATTGAGTCAGGTGTGAAGCCGGAGGTATTCAATCAAGTCATGACGGCGCAGACTGCCGCGCGGATGCGTTCAATCATGGGACTTGTTACCGGTGGATCAAGTGGCACGGCTCGCGGTGTGTTTGGTCCAGTGAAGGCAGCGGGCATCAATACCGGCGGCAAGACTGGCACGGCGCAGAAAGTCGTGCCTGTTTACGATCCGAAGACCGGCGAACCAAAGACGCGACACAGGATTGAGAAGGACAATAAAGGCAACATCATTCGTGAGTACGACGAAGTGATCATGGATAACGAGAATCCGCGGATTGACGGTTGGTTCCTTTGCATCGCACCACTCGAACGGCCACAGCTTGCGATGGCGGTAATTGTGGAAGGCGGAGGTTATGGCTCCCGATCAGCGGCGCCCATCGCGGCAGCCCTTGTCTTAAAAGCCAGGGATCTCGGCTATTTCAACGTGAAATAAGAATGAAGAATCGAGCGTCTTCACATTTACTGATCATACTCGTGATACTCGGCCTTGAGATCGCGGGATACTTCGCCGTGCATCGCGCTGGTCTACTGCGCGGCTACGAGACATCAATCATCGGGGCCGTTCGCGACCTGATGATGTTCATTCCTTTGATCATCCTCGCGCTCTGGCTCTCGCGTAATAAACGGTTCGCCGGCAACTGGGTTCTCTTCACGACCGCAATCCTTCTCTTCTCCTTCGGCATGTTGATCCAGTATCGCCTCTACAGCGATCCCGAATACAACGCCCGCAATAAAGCCCAGGCGCGTGAGGAGAAGATGCAGGCACTGCGCACGCGCTACATCATGGAGAACTACGATCCGGTCAAGAAGCAGTTGATGGGACTGCCCCCCACGCCTGCACAACCGATCGAGATCGATCAGATTCCGAAGAAAGAGTCGAACTACTCACTCTGGAACGCACTGACATCGAGTTATACATGGATCCCGGTCTTTTCCTTCTTTGCATTTGCGATCGCTTATTCGTTCTGCGTGCGCGACGGTTTTCTGTTATGGCTGCAACGTAACAGTTTCATCATAGTGCTCTTCACACTTGTGCCCCTCGCGATCGCGGTCGTCACTTCGAGTGCCGGTAAAGCACTCGGCAACATGACTCCGTGGGAACCGTCGAAGATCCCGTTCCTTGTCGGCTTCGCTGGAATTCTGACAGCGCGTTACAAAGATCTCGCTGAAACTTACTGGGGCATTCCACGCGCGCGCGACATCATCCCACTACTGGTCATGGCGGTGATGCCATTTATCCCCTTCTTTGCTCTCAAAGACTTCGGCCAGATGCTGATCTTCAGCGGTGCGTACACAACGCTGTACCTCGTTGCCGTGCGACGCTGGCCTCAACTTCTGCTGTTCGTTGGATCGGTCGTCCTCGTCATCGGAATTCTGGTTGTGGGCGCACTCCCTCGCGACATTCAGGAGAAAGTCCCACTCCTGCCGACGATCGCGCGACCCATCAGCGCCGCTCTCCCGGCTAGAATCCAGCAGCGCTTTCACCTCTGGCTCGACGGCTTCGACCCGCCGTCGCCTGAAGTTTCATGGTGGAAGAAAGAGTATGACGAATCACTCAGCAAGGATCCCAAGCTCAAGGAACTTGCCGAACAGAGCCCGGCAATGCAGAGGACCGTTAACGTCGATATCTGGTTCGACAAACTGGCATTTCAACCGGCTCAAGCGCAATGGGGTATTTCGTCAGGTAAAACAAGTGGTCGAGGTTTTGGGTTGGGTTTCCCCGAAGTAATTCCGATTGCCGACTCTGATTATGTTTACGCAGCAATTGCGGAAGAAACAGGACTCGGCGGAGGCGCCGTAATTATCCTTGCGATCATTATTTTCGTGGTCGCTGGAGTTCGCACTTCGCTGGAGGCGCGTGATATGTTTACGAAGTTGTGCGCAGCAGGTCTAACGGCGTTTATCGGTTTTCAGGCATTTGTGAATATTGGCGGTATTTTAAGAGCTTTACCGATGACTGGAATCACGCTGCCTTTCGTCAGCCATGGTGGTTTCAGTCTGATTACGAGCTTTGCAATGTTGGGGATGCTGATGGCATTTTCAAACCGAAATGCACGCGACAAGGTCGTACTAGAGAAGCCAGTGGCTAAGAGTTCTTCTCCCCTTAAGCTGGAGGCTGTGCAATGAGCGAAGAGATCAGGACCATTCAGGTCCAATCCGCAGCGCTGACAGATCGCGGACTGAACGAACGCCGACCCTTGAATGAGGACGCTCTCTTGCACGACCGCGAGCGCCAGATCTTCGCGGTTGCCGACGGCGTGGGCGGTGCAGAGGCTGGTGAAGTCGCGTCCCAGACGGCAATCGAAGTGCTCGATGAAGCGTTTCGCCACCAGACCGACGGTGCCGACATTGAAGACTTGATGGAGCTCGCCATTCAACGTGCCAACGCGTCGATTCACCAGATGGCCCAGGAGCACGCGAAGTTTTCAATGATGGCGACAACCATTGTCGCTCTTCATCTCAAAGGCAACGTCGCCACCTTCGGACACGTCGGCGATTCCAGACTCTACCGGCTTACACCTGACGGCGCCCTTCATCGCGAAACTGAAGACCATTCGATCGTCGAGGAAGAAGTACGCGCCGGACGTATGACACCGGAGCAGGCCGCAAATCATCCGAGTAAGAACGTGATCAGTCGTGCCCTTGGTGCGGAACAGGGTGTCGAAGTTGACATGAAGACGATGGAAGTCGAGGACGGCACGGAGTTTTTGTTGTGTACAGACGGCATCACACGTCACGTCCCCGACAACGAGATTCGACAGTTGATGGTTGTCAGTGACAATCTCGATGATCTCTGCAACGAGCTCAAACGACGTTGTTTCGATCGCGGCGCTGAAGACAATCTCACGGTAGTCGCCATCCGTGTTGGAGAACATCTCAGGGCTAACGAGCGATTGGCGGATCTCGAACCGACGATCTCGCCCGAAACCGAACGCGTTTATGCAGTGCAATCCGGCAATGGCTCAGCCACGACCGACACCGCGTTCATGCCGGCTTCGCGAATTGCCTTCCCTGCACCCGCAAGTGAACCGGCGCCTGTGACACCTTTGGCGAGCGAGCCGATTAACGTGGCCGAACCGAAAGCCGCTGGTGGTGGTGCGGGGCGTGCGCTGCTGTTTGTATTGAGCTTGTTGCTTATTGGCGCGGCGTTTTATGCGGGCGCGCGCTTCAAGGAACGAATTCCCTTCCTGGCGTCCCAAACTCAACCAGCGCCAGTGGCTACACCCGTTCCCACAGCTCCGCCTGAAGAGCCTTTTGTGAAATTTGAGAGAGCACGACGGCAAGTCGATCAGGATCCGCGCGCGTGGCTGGCGAACGACGTTGGCAAGGAGATAGTGGCAACGGGAGTGCAGAATCCACTCGATTCGCCAAATGCGGAGTTTTTGTATCTTTATGGTCGCGCAAATCTTATGACCGGCAATACCGACGAAGCGACTAAAGCTTTTGACGCGGCGATCACCAAGTCAAACCTCAATCCTTCTCCGGCAAATGCCACGATCAAGAAGGAAGCGATTCTCGGTTTGAGCATGATCAGTGTCAGGACTCAAAAGGATCGATGGAAGGTGCTCAACCACTATGAAGAGCTGACAAAACCGCCCACCAACAGCAACGCTCCTTAACTGCATCTAAGGGTGCGAAATGAGCCACGAAGAGGCACAAAAGAGAGTTGCCACAAAAAGGCACAAAAAGCACAAAAGAATATTTCAGAAAACTCTTTCTGTGCTTTTTGTGCCTTTTTGTGGCTAAGTGAAGAATGGCGGAACTGAAACTTCAAAACAGCAGACTCGATGGCCGCTACGACATCGTCGAGTGCCTCGGACGTGGCAGCTACGCTGAGATCTACGTCGCGAATGATAATGCTGCTGTCGAAGATGCGCCGCGTACGATTGTTATCAAAGCTCTGAACCTGTATCTCCAGGACGAGCCCGATGTCGAACTGGAACGAACGCTCGTCTCCAACTTTCAAAACGAAGCTGTTGCGCTCGATCGCGTTCGTCATCCAAATGTAATAAATCGTCTCGGACACGGCACCGCCATCGATCTGGCCGGCACGACTTTTCATTACATCGTTCTCGAGTATCTTCCCGGCGGCGATCTTTTTGCCCTCACGAAGACGCGACCGTTGTCTCTTCAGAAAGCGCTCTTTTATCTGGAACAGGTCTGCTCCGGTCTCGCACACGCACACAAGTGCGGTGTAATTCATCGAGACATAAAACCGCAGAATCTGCTACTCACTGCCGACAAAGAGATCGTAAAGATCGCAGACTTCGGCGTCGCTCGCATCGACGCAACTGAAGGCGCGATCACACGAGTTGGAACCAACATCTATTCAGCTCCTGAACATAATCCGTTGATGCAAACCGGCCAGCTCGATACGGGTGGGTTAAAGTTACCCCACGATCATTTGACACCGGCGGCTGACATCTATTCGCTTGCAAAGACAACCTACACCTTGCTTGCCGGAGAATCACCACGACGTTTTGCGCAACACTCGGTGACCGAGTTGCCGTTGCACATCCGTGAAACACCGTGGGCGAACGCAGTTCTGCGGGTGCTTCAGAAGGCAACTCAGAATCGCCCTGAAGCGCGCTATCAAACTGTCGAAGAATTCTGGGACGACATTGCCGACGCAAGCCTGCCGCCGACACGACCGTTACAAATGGTCCCGGCCGCCGTACAGGAAATCCGACGCAAACCCAGTGAAGACCTCTCAGTAGAGCCTGAAGACGATTTCACCGAAGCAGCGCCACCTCGACCTCACTTTGAAGTCCCCAAGGTTGTGCCTTCCGATCTCGATACAGCCAAGCGGCCGCGCATCGTTGTCCCAATCAATCGTGAAGTACAACGACAGATGGAAATGCGTGCGCGTCAGGAGCTGGAAGCGGAAAAGAGAGAACGACGTCCGGATAGGAGCACTTTACCGGTTAACTCAGTATTGCCGGCAAGCAGGAAGCGTCGCGCGCTCGTTGCGATCGGGTTGATACTCGCGTTCTCTGGTATGCTCCTCGCAACCCACAAGTATGTAACAACGAAGTGGAATCCGTTGGCGCCAATTACTCAAACAGTCGATCCAATACCAATTGGTCGTGAAGGTGTGACCACTACCGACGTCAATCTACGACCCGTGGCGAACAGTTCGAATATGCCAATCGGCTTGGCTGAGTCCGGATCGAAAGTGAAAGTCTTGAGCGCCGACAATAACTGGTATGAAGTTCAAGTAGTGGTGCACGGAAGGCCGAAGACCGATCCTTATTCGTCGGACCGTGGCTGGGTTAACAAGCGATACATTAAGTTTGATTAGTTTGAGTGCGGAGAAGGAGCGACGGCTTGGGTCTGCTGGAATCGATTAGAAAATGGATAGACGGTGAAACAGGCGAGGATCTACTCGAAGCTGCCGACGAGCATGCGAAACCACGGCGCGTTTGGGAAGAGTTTCTGGTAAAGATTGCACGCGAAGTGGAAGCGGCGATGCAGCGCGAAATGTTCACGCCGCCGGGTGGCCCAACTTACATTCCACGAGAGTACATCGTTTACCTAAGCGCAGACGACGATAAGGATTGGCAGGGCGATAAGCGTCGCGGTCTGGAGCAAGGACTCTTTCACGTGCTGTCCGAGCGTGCGCGCGAATTGAGTGGACAGACGCAACTGGCAGTCAAATCGTTTGCGGTTGAGCTTCGAGTTGACGGAACACTCAACAAGGGCGAGTTCCGAGTGCAGGCCGTCTGGGATGAGACGGAGAGCGGGCACACGATGGTTACGCCGCGTGTGGATCCCTCGCGCACGGCGCCTGCGTTCAGTCTCAATGACACCGTCGTCGAGCGCGCGTCGGATGTCAGTGAGAGTGAACAGACGGTGGTCCGTCCGAAGGCTGCTCCGCTTTACCAGGTTGAGATCTGGCAGAACGGCGTGCGCGAAGCTGTGGTACCGATCCTAAAGAACGAGATCACGATCGGCCGTGGCTCGCGGAGTATCTCGGTAGATTTACCGATCAAGGGCGATCCGGAGGTGAGTCGCGTTCATGCAGTGCTTTCGCGTGATAACGAGGGCCGGTACTGGCTCGTCGCAAAAGGCCGGAATCCCACGATCGTGAATGGAAAAGAGATAACGCGTGAAGAACCGACTGAGGTGACACCCGATCAGAGGATCGCGATCTGCAATTTCACCATTCGTATCCAGCCAAAGTAGTTTTTTCCCGCAAAGGCGCAAAGATTCGCTAAGAAATACTCTGCGCCTTTGCGCCTTTGCGGGAAACGTCTTCTAGTTCGGCGATCAGATCTGTGAGTAACGTTGCGGTATGTTCGCCTTCCAGATAGCCCTTGCCAAGCATTTTCGTGATGCGGCGTTCCTTTGTGTCGCCGGATACTTCTTTCAGAATCGCTCTCGCAAACGCCGCGACGACCTTCCCGTCAAACTGTTTTCCGCTGCTCTCACGTAGATCACGCACGACGTCTTCAAACGAGCGACGGCGACGATAAGGCCGATCGGTTGTCATGGCGTCGAATGAATCTGCGAGCGAGACGATCTTCGCGCCGAGCGGAATCTGCTGATCCGTAAGCCCGTCAGGATAACCACGACCATCGAGGCGCTCGTGATGATATTTCGCCATCAACGGAATGTCAGCGTATGGGTGTCTGATCGGAGCGAGGATCTCGTATCCAGCCGCGGGATGGCGATTCAGTTCACTCGAATTCTTTGCATCGATATGGTAAGGCGCGTTGATGATGTCGCGGTCAACGATGAGTTTCCCAATGTCGTGCAGATAACCGGCGATCTGAATCCCTTCAACTTCTTCTTCACTCCAACCCATTTCACGCGCGATGATCTCACTATACTTACCGACGCGTTCCGAATGGCCCTGTGTGTACTTGTCTTTGATATCGATTGCAGCGGCAAAAGCCCTCACAGTATCGCGATAGATCGCGCGTAATTCATCGTACAGCCTGCGATTCTCTTCAGCGCGTTGGGCCACCTGCTCGAGTAGCCGATGCGTGTGAATGCCGACACCTATGTGACGGACCATCGCGTGAATCGTTTCGAAATCGTCACTCGAAAATTCTTCGCCACTCGCTTTTCCGCCCAGCAGGACCAGACCGGTGACTTCGCCGCGAACGATCATCGGTAGCACCAGCTCAATCCCTTCTGCGGTGAGCTTCTCGCGATATCGATCAAGAAACGAATTAGAAGTCGATGTATCTCTCAGGAGCGAATCGTGGATCTGGCCGGTGAGGAACGACTTCATCTCTGCCTCGTTAATCTCAACTCCATTCAGGAGTTGGTCTCCGAGTCCCCAAATAGAGACGCAACGCAATGGGCCAGGACCACTGCATTCGACAACCGCGCCGCGTCGCAGCGCGAGCGTGCCGAGGAGCAGGTGCATAGACGTCCGCACCATCTCGTTGAAGTCGCCGGTGCCGGCAATCTCCTGTCCTAAGTCGGCTAGGGCTCCAAACGTGTGAATAAGTTTCTGGGTCGAAGGCTCCATGTGTTCAATGGACTACGGGAGCAGTCTCAAAACGCGAAAGATTTATAAGTGCTTCTCGTTCGTCCTTCGCGAGCACAACATGGCGGGTCAGTCCGAGCATTTCAAACAACTGGACTGTTTGATTGTTGACTTCCGAAAAGACAATCCGGGCGCCGCTCTTTTCGGCAACGTCGATTATGCCGAGGAGGATTGAGATCCCAATACTGTTGACGAGTTTTGTGTCGCTGAAATCGATGACCAGCGCACGGCAACCGCATTTGAGTTGCCGGCGACACTCACGCTCGATCTTTTCACCGGTTAGCCTGTTAAGGTAATCGCTAGCGTAAACAACAGCGGTGGTGCCAACACAGTGCGAGCGTACTAGCCCTCCACTTGGTGTATCCACTCGATAGCTCCCTCCTGCTTCGAATGTAGCCACAATAAGGCACTAAAAACTTATTTTGTAATTCTGACCCCTTGATCTGGCAAGCCGCTTTACTCGTTTGCGCTCCCTTTTGGGGGCCGCAGGTACTTGGTCATGCGCAAACTGGTGCCGTCGTCGACACGTTCAAACTCCACCTCATCCATAAGTGTACGGATGAGTTTGAGTCCCCAACCACGTCTCTCTTCCGACGCCTCTTTGACTTCTGTTCCGCTCTTCGCGCCGTTGAGATTGGCTGGCACGATGCCACGACTCGAAATAGTGATGACTAATCTATCACTTTCGACGCGAAAACGCTGATAAATTTTTCGATCCGGGCTGAAACTATGCTCGGAAGCATTGATACAGGCCTCGACAATGGCCGTTTTTATCTGGTTTATGGCCTCTGGACGGAATGTTAGTCGCTTCGCAATCTGCTCGGCAGTGCTGGCGGCAATCAGTTCATTGTCCTCTCCCATGGGCACAACCATCATGAATTCGTCGGGACCTTCGGTCTGTACCACCGCGCTAGCTACGGTATCGCGCACATGAGAGGCCAGGAGCTCCAATTGCTGACGGCTTGAACCGAGCGCCTTTTTCCGTTCGAGAAGACTGCTCGCTTCCTCTGTAAAGCCCTGGTTTGAAATTAACCAGATCTTAAAGCGACTGAAACCCAGCCTTTCCGCGAGGCTTTCAAATCTATCGCACCAGGCGCGTGCGACCGCAACGTCGACCTCGAGCTTCGACTCAAGGTCCGCCGCAAGCCAGATAACTTCCTGCGCGTCTGAGTATGTCGCTTCTTCAAAGGTGTGCGCAACGAGGCAGTGCTCTTCCTCGCAGAGCTGTCGCATGTCGCTGATGAATGCTGAGCATGTCGCCAGGTGGATCGTCTGAGGAAGCTTGAAAAACTCAGTATCTGCTGCCAGACCGGAGACGATGCTTTCACTCCCAGCGCCCCTGTACTTCTCGCTGAACGTTTTGTAATCAAAAAGAACTGCCGGTACCTGCTGGCAGTTGAATCTTGAAATCAATTCACGTAAACCGGCGTTTGCTATCTGTTTGTAATGACGCGCCATCGTGTGTGGCGCACGCTTGAGAGAATCTGCCAGCATGTCTGCAACCACCAAAGCACGCGGTTCACTCAACACGTCAAGGCGATAGCGAATCTTCAAGTAATCTTTCCAGGCTTGCGGTCCACTTCCGGCTTCGACTGTCGTCTCGTCCCAATTCACAAACTCCTGCACGTGCAATCGATGCAGAAGATCTTCAAGCTCGGGGGCCGTTATGTGCAGACGTTTACGCCAGATCTCAAACGACGAAATCTGCTCTTCGCCAGCGGCTGCTTCCCAGAGCAGCCGGATCAGCAGGTGCCTGGTGTCGAGTCTGGGTGAGATCTCTTCCAGTAAGTCCGCAAAGTGACGATGGATGTGACCACCGAACAACTCATCAACGTAGAGACGTTCGCAATCGAGGTACGAGAGCAACGGTGCGTGTTTCTCGCGAGCTGCCTGCAGGTAGATGTTGATGAAGAATGGACTGCCGGCAAACTGTTGCACGATTAGATCGCGCGCCGCTTCGCTGGTCGATACCTGCTGGCGTCGTGCGACGTGTTCGACGAGCTTCCCCGCCTCTGTGGCGTCGAGCTGTTCGAGACGCAGCATGTCGAGTAGTTCAAAGTTACAGTTTGCGTCGTGTGCGGCTTCGAGAATCTGGCGGCGCAGTCCGGCGAGAACAAATGAGAAGCCTCCGCGTGCAAACACTCTGAGGATTTCTGTGCCGAGCACGACCGCGCCGTTGAGATACTCCGCCAGTTGTGAGCCGTCGAGCATGACGAAAGGCCGTCCGCGTACTGCGGGAATGCGCTGTGGCGCCCCGAGACAGAACCGCACTAAGGCTTTGTCGTCATTGTTGAACCGCAGACGGTTGTACGACTCGACGAGCTGCTCAATCCATTCGAGATCAGCGGCAGGCGCAAGTTCGACAAGGTCGTGCAACGTTAAAGGGGCATCGGAAACGACCGGTTCGTCGCGACGATAGGCGATGTATTGCTGGAGGAATGTGTTTAGAAACTCGATCGCGGCGCTGACTGCGGTGGTTTCGTATCGCGTAATCGCAAAATAGATCGGGATTACATCGGTGCGGCGATTGAAGATCTGATCGTAGGCCTGGCGCAGGAGTTCGGAGACACCGGCAGAGGGTTCCATGAGCAGCAGCAGACCACGACCCGCTTTCGCAGGTTCTGCTTGCGCCATGATCCGGTTGAGTTCAGCAGCACGACCAACAAAGTCCTGCTGGATCACTCGCCCGAGAACGCGGCGGAAATTTTCACTCCGACTGCTCATCGCAAGATTCTGTCTCACGCAAAGACGCAAAGACGGAAAGGAGTTTTTCTTTGCGTCCTTTGCGCCTTTTGCGTGAAAACTCTCATTGACTCTCCCTTTCTCCGTAAAACTCCACTCGATCTTTCCCATTACTCTTCGCTTGATACAGCGCTCGATCCGCTGCGGCGATGATGTTCTCCGGCGTGTCAATGTTCTTTGTGAACGTCGAAACACCCACACTGATCGTTACCCGACCCAACGGCTGCGATTTCCCGTGTGGGAAGTGTGTGGTGGAAACACGATGCCTGATACGATCCGCAATTACACCAGCTTCGGACATGGCAGTCTGCGGTAACAGAATGCAGAACTCTTCACCACCATAACGAGAAGCAACGTCCACCACGCGCAACGCACCCTTCAAACAGTGTGCTGTGATTTGCAGCGCGAGATCACCCGCCTGGTGCCCGTTCTTATCGTTGTAGGCTTTGAAGTCGTCGATGTCGATCATCAGGAAACTCATCGGATAGTCGTAACGTTTCGAACGATTGAGTTCCTCAGCCAGACGCTCTTCAAGATAGCGACGGTTCGGGAGCGCAGTAAGCGAATCGGTGATCGACATGAGCTGAAACTCAGTCGCGCGTTCCTGCCACTCTGCCCGCTCGAGTGCAAGCGCGACCTGTGGTCCAATTATTTCAAGCAGCGACAGATCGACTTCGTCGTAAGTGCCGCCACCTGACTTGTCTGTGACATTCAGCACGCCGACCTTTCGTCCACCAATAGTGATTGGATAACTGATAAACGAGTTTGTCTTGTACTGACGCTCTGCCGGCGCCGGTTTACGACCGGCCATGCGCAGATCCGTCACCATCACGGCTTTGCCCGTATCGATGACTTCACCTGACACTCCTTCACCAACGCGCACCGGCGGCAGTGTTTCCGGCGCCGTTGAAAATCCGCTGGCGGCTTTCAAGATCAACGCGTTCGTAGTTTCGTCCAGCACCATCAACGAGGCGCGTTCTGATTGCAGCAACTCCTTCGAGCTCGCGATGATCGAGTTGTAAGTCTTAACCGGATCAGCACAGCTTATTCTTTCAAGAAAATGCTGTAGCGAATCTGTAAAGCGCGAACGATATTCCAACTCGCTCCGTAACCGTTGCACCTCGAGTTCAAGATCTTTGCGCGCGTTTGTGGTCTCCTTCTTTGCAACCGCCTGAACGGCACCCGATCCATTCGACGACGCGGTTTTAAGTCGACGCGCTGCTGTATCGACACGTTCTGCTAATTCGCCGAGGCGTTGCGGTTCAGAGAAAAGAATGTTTGCGAAGACCTTCTCCGAAGCGATGTCCTGCAAATCACCTTTGCGAAAGCGCTCCATCAGTTGCTGGTAGTCCGAACTCTTTATAAATGCGCGGCCTCCGATGACCGCCAAATTTCGTTTGCTGCCGAGCTCAACTGGTTTCGCAAAACACGAAAGTCCTGCATGACACTTGTATTCAACAACGTCGCCGGCTTTGACCGCTCGCGTGTGAGCGACGCCGCAATAAGGGTCGCAAAGCTCGACATGTTCAGGTGAACTCTGAAAGGTTTGGCAAATCGAGTTGTTGTTCGACACCACCACTGCGGGAGGCTGGTGGCCATCAACCAGCAACAAGGCCAGCGCCGAAGACTCCGCAAGTGAATCCTGGATTTCTGGCCAGGAGGGCGGGGCGTCTTCGCGATGTTCCTGAGGACTCAGGGCAATGGGGGACTTATTAACCATCAGGATCTGGGCGTTAACCACGTGGCATAGAACAACTTAGCAGACTGCCACGGAAACTGAGCTTCCTTCATCCGCACATGAGGGAGTTTACCTTAGTGCTAAATGATTAATAACCGGGGGCTTTCAATCCACAGATTACACCGATTGATAAATTGAATCTGTGTAATCTGCGGATACTTTTGTGCTTATTGCGGCAGACCAGGCGCGGCGCCGGGTGTCACATCCTCGATATGAGGCTGCGCCGGACTGATTCTGATACACGCTGCGAAATGCGCTGGCTTGATCTCAACTAACTGAGGAACCACCTCCTTGCATTCGGCGATCGCGTAAGGGCATCGTGTGTGAAACCGGCAACCGGATGGAGGATTGATCGGTGAAGGCACGTCGCCCTCCAGCATTATACGCTGCCGCGTAGCTTCTACCTTTGGATCGGGAACCGGTACCGCGGAAATGAGCGCTTTCGTGTACGGCATCAGCGGCTCGTCATAGATCGTCTTGGCGTCAGCTATCTCCACCAGCTTGCCGAGGTACATCACAGCGACGCGATCTGAAACGTGCCTGATAGCTCGCAGGTCGTGTGCGATGAAAAGATACGTGAGGTTCTTTTCACGACGCAGCTTCTCCAGCAAGTTCATGATCTGTGCCTGAATCGAAACATCGAGCGCCGAAATCGGTTCGTCGGCAACAATGAAGTCTGGATCGACTGCGAGGGCGCGGGCGATCCCAATGCGTTGTCGTTGACCACCGGAAAATTCGTGTGGGTATCTCTTGATAAAGCGTTTGCTCAGACCAACTGTCTCGAGCAACTCCTGCACGCGTTCTTCGGCTTCTTTGCCTCGCGCGAGGCGGAAGGTCTCGAGTGGTTCGCCAACAATCTGACCCACTGTCATGCGCGGGTTGAGCGACGCGTACGGATCCTGAAAGATTATCTGGAGATGGCGACGCTCTTCGCGCAACTGTCTTTGCGACAAATGTGCGAGGTCGCGATCTCGATAGAACACTTGACCTTCAGTCGGTTCAGTTAGACGCAGGATCGCACGTCCGAGCGTTGACTTTCCGCAGCCTGATTCGCCAACCAGTCCGAGAGTTTCTCTTTCCTGAATATCGAGTGAAACTCCGTCAACTGCTTTCACAACTCGTTTGACCGATTTGGAATTGAACAACTTGTCGATTGGTCCACCACCGCCAAGATCAAAATGTACTTTTAGATCTTTGATGGATAGAAGCGTGCTCATGCTGGTGTACCGCCTGACTCGCTATAAACTTCACGCGCAAAGTGACAGAGCGAATGGTGATCCGCATTGAGCTGTACCAAGGGTGGAAACTCTCGCTTGCATATGTCTTCCACGCGGTCGCAACGCGGTGCAAATGGACAACCGGGCTTGAGATGTGCGACGTCGGGCGGCAGTCCAGGTACCTGGTACAGCTTGCCTTGTTCGGCAGTCGGATCGGGCACTGACCGAAGTAAACCTTTGGTGTACGGATTTCCCGGCAGGGCAAACAATTCGCTGGTTGTTGCCTGTTCGAAGATTTTGCCTGCGTACATCACGATTACGTGATCGGTCATTCCGGCGACAACGCCGAGATCGTGAGTTATAAGAATCACGCTTGTACCTGTTTCACGTTTGAGCTTCTTGATGAGGTCGAGTATCTGCGCCTGAATCGTAACGTCGAGAGCCGTCGTCGGCTCGTCGGCAATCAACAGCTCGGGCTCACACGAGAGCGCCATCGCAATCATGACGCGCTGTCGCATACCGCCCGAGAACTCGTGTGGGTAACTGTCGACGCGCGTGTGTGCGTCGGGAATGCCGACTGTTTCCAGCATCCGAATCGCGTGAGCGCGAGCCTGTGCTTTTGTGTGACCGAGGTGAAGTTCAGTCATCTCCATCAGTTGTTTGGAAATCTTCATGAAGGGATTCAGTGAGGTCATCGGATCCTGAAAGATCATGGCGATACGCCGGCCTCTGATCTTGCGGATAGCTTCGTTCGACACCAGCAACAGATCGTTGCCGTTGAAAATCACTTCGCCCGATACGATTTTCCCTGGCGGCTCGGGAATGAGGCGGATAATCGAGAGATTGGTTACTGACTTTCCTGATCCGGATTCACCGACGATCCCGAGTGTCTGGCCGCGCTTGAGATCGAATGAAATGCCGTCGACGGCTTTGACGACTCCATCGTCTGTTTCGAAGTAGGTGCGGAGATTTTTGACTTCGAGAAGGTTGCCGTCCGAGCTCATAAAGGTCCTATACCGTTCTCATCTGCGGATCCAGAGCGTCCCTCAATCCATCGCCCAGAAAGTTCAGCGAAAAGAGCGTCAGCGCCATCGTCACGCCGGGAAAGATCAACTGCCACGGAAAAATCGCGATGTTCTGGATTCCATCCGAGGCGAGGCTGCCCCACGAAGCGAGCGGCGCTTGTACACCGAATCCAAGAAACGAAAGAAACGCTTCAGTCAACATGATCTGTGGAATAGTCAGCGTCGCATAGACGATCACGGGACCCAACGTATTCGGAATCAAATGTCGGAATATAATCCGCGTGTTCGTCACACCAGTCGCGCGTGCCGCGAGTACAAATTCCTGATTCTTTAACGATAGCACCTGGCCTCGAACAATCCGCGCCATCGTTAACCACGAGACTGAACCGAGGGCGATGAACAGTAGGATCAACTGTCCTCTCGGCGTCTGGCTGCGAAACATCGACAATAGCACGATGACAACAATCACGTACGGTAGTGAATAGAGCACGTCGACAATGCGCATCATCACATTGTCCACACGCCCGCCGATATATCCGGCCACCGCGCCGTAGGTAACACCGATTAAGAGCGACACGAGCGTCGAAAGGATTCCTACAAACAGCGAGATCTGGCCGCCCTGCAGCACTCGGGCGAACTGATCGCGGCCGGCATTATCGGTGCCCATTGGATGTGTCCAGGTGAATTCACCATTTGGACCAGTAAAAGGAGGAAGCGAGCGCGTCAGGTTGATGTTGTGTGTGGGGATGAAGTCGGGAGTAAATCCGAAGATGCCCTTGATCACTGTTGGGCCGATAATCGATGCGATCGTCACGATCACCACTACTATCAGACCAAGAACCGCGAGTTTGTTTTTCAACAGACGACGCCATGCATCGCGCCACAGCGACGTGCCGCGCACAAATGTGCCCACCTCGTCCGGATGCACATCGGCCTCAGCCACGGCCATTTCCGGGCCAATGTGGACCAGGTCTTCGTGATCTGGGTTAGGTTCTTTCGACATCGTCAATTAGAGCGCCACTTTGGAGTGCGGTGACTTGTCACCGCTTTGGTACAAATTCCAAAGCGCCAACAAGTTGGCGCACTCCAAGGAGATTACTGATACCGCACACGCGGATCGAGATACGCGTAGGCAATATCAACAAGTAAATTCATCAACAAAAGCGTGATCGCAATGAACGCAACGATACCAATGATCAACGGCTCGTCGCGATTTAGAGATGCCTGAATAAAATAGTTTCCCAGTCCCGGCAACGCAAAAATTCTTTCAACCACGACTGTTCCAGTCAACAGGAACGCCAGCGCTGGTCCAGTGTACGAGATTACCGGCATCAACCCACCGCGCAACGCATGCCGGATAACAACGTCTCGCTCACTCAACCCTTTCGCTCGCGCAGTGCGGATGTAATCCGACCGAAGCACTTCGAGCATGCCCGCGCGTGTCAGTCGCGCGATGTAGGCCATATAAAGGGCCGAAAGCGTAAGCACAGGCAGAACGAGATTCCGGCTGGGAAAGCCTTCCCAACGCGAAGGCGGCAGCCAGTAAAGACTCAGCGAAAAGATCAATACCAGGATTGGACCAAGCACAAAGTTGGGTACCGAAATACCAAGCATGGCCAAAGCCATCGAGGTGTAATCCCACTTCGTGTTTTGTTTGAGCGCCGCGATCGAACCCGCAGTCACGCCGACAACAAGCGCCAGTAAATAAGCAAGAATTCCGACTGCTGCTGAAACCGGCAACGAGCGCTTGATGATCGTGTTTACCGATTGGCCCTGGTATCGCAGAGATGTACCGAAGTCGAGACGCACAATTCCCCACATTGTTTTCCCGTATTGATGATACCAGGGTTTATCGAGTCCATACTTTTCGCGAATAGATTGAGCGATGGCTGGAGGCAGTGGTTTCTCGCCCGAGTAGAAGTTTCCCGGAGCGAGTTTAATCAGGACCCACGTAATTGAGATCACGACGAGGATCGTGGGGATCGTTATGAGAAGCCGTCTGACAATGAACCGGAGCATTCGTTAATCAGAGTTCGCGTTTATGGGGCTATTCTGCGTCCAGACTTGGCATAGCGTAATCCCACTTGGCCCGATCGCGTTCGATATAAACATACTTCCAGGGAAACAATGAGCCCGGATTCGGATACATGCCTTTCACATACGGCTTCTTCATCCAGTTTACAGAAGGGGAATCGATCGGGATTATCGGCTGGTTCTCGATCAAGTACTCTTCTGCCTTCGCGAGCAAATGGTATCGCTGCTTCTGGTTGAGTGTGCGATTGGCTTCATCCAGCATCTTGACGTATTTCGGATCCTGCCACCCAGTGCCACTCTCGCCATCAGTATAGAAGAGGCTCAGAAACGTGAACGGATCCATATAATCTGCGCCCCACGAGCTACGAGCGAAGCCTTTATAGTCGAGCTTCTCCTTGGCCTCGAGGAAAGTTTTCCACTCCATATTTCGCAAGGGCACAGTGATGCCGAGGTTCTGTTTCCATTGGGCCTGAAACCATTCCGCAATTGCCTTGTTTGCGGCCTGACTATTGTAGGTAAACTCGACCTCGCCTACAGGGAACGTTGGACAACTGAAACTTCCGTCTGCGTTTTGCGCTACTGGGTAACCGGCTTCGCCGAGTAGCTTGCGCGCTTCTGCGGGATTGAACGTCGCGCCTTTCGGTTGTTCATAACCCGCGAACATACCCTCAGGAGTAAATGCGGTCAGCGGTTTCACGATCCGGCGCCACTCGGCATATGCCTCCTTGTTGATCGCCAGGTTAAATGCCTTTCTGACTGTAGCATTGTTTAAGGGAGGCTTAGTGGTATTAATGATCAAATATTCGATAGCCGCCTCCGCACGATTCATGTAATCCTTTTTCGTCCTCATGATGTGGAGCCACGCATTTGGCACTGCGTGGTTATACATCGCATCAAGCTCACCCACCTTATACATGTTCATGACAGTGGAATTGTCGAGGATCGGGTAGAAGTAAAGCTCGTCCAGCTTTACATTCGCTGTATCCCAGTACATCGGATCGCGCTCGAGCACTAGCTGGTCATAAGGGTTCCACATTTTGACCTTGAATGGGCCACAGCTAACGATGTGCTCCGCGAGAGCCCACTTGTTACCGAACTGTTCCACGGTTTTGCGCGGCACGACGCGGAAGACCTGATGCGCCAGTAGTCCAAGGAAGAATGGCGCCTGTTGGACCAGAGAAATCCGTAGAGTGTATTTATCGACCGCCTCGACGCCGATGTCCTCTGCTTTGACCTTCACAAACTCTTTGCCTTCGACCGCTGCTTTTAGCTTTGCATTCGCGCCAAGAAGTTTCGCGCGTGACTTCTCATCGCCCGGAAGAGTGAGTCTCGTGGGCGTATGCATCTGTTGATGAAAAGCGGTGTCAGAGTCCGGAGCAGTTTCATTCGGATCGGGAAGATATTCGCTCTTTGCCGGATCGATCGGACTACCGGCGAGCGGCTCAGGCGGAAGATTCCCATCCAGGTCTTTGGCCAGCAAAAACTCCCCCGTTTTAGGATCGCGCACAAAAACGCGTTGCTGGTTATAGGCTTGAGCGTATTTGATGTACGACATCAGGTAAGCATTACGAGAGGCCGTCTCTTTTGCCAGGTTGCGGCGGAAGGTATAAACAAAATCGTTTGCGTCGATCGGATCTCCATTGGACCACCGACCGGTATTTCGCAAATGAAAAGTGAACTCGGATGAATCGTTGTTTATATGCCAGCGTTCGGCGAGAGCGGGTTCCGGATTAAGCGTCTTGGGATGATATTCCACCAGCCCTTCAAAAAGCGCCATGTACAGACGCGCTTCGGGTTGGCCGTTGCTGATAGCAGGATCGAGTGATTCGGGTTCGTCTCCGGTTACATACCTGAAAATGTTTCTCTGCGGAGGCGTGGTGCTGCCGAAAAACTCTTCCTTACTAGAGGCGACCGTACATGAGTAGGTGGAACATGCCAGCGACACCAGCAAGACGAGTCCGAGAATCTGTCTAAACTTGTCATTACCCATCAGGCACCTCCAACAACTCAATGCCGTTCGTTTTAGTTCAGCGCGAGTTCAAGAGGAAACCCGCAAGTGAAGAGACGAATGGAAGTTAGCACGCGAAGGAAACTTGATCAAGATTTTAGTGTGGTGAACTGCGGAACGTACTGTAGGGCCGGCCCTCCGTGGCCGCCCTTGGTTTGGAATCGTGTTCGCAAAACTCGAGACTGTCGATTCTTGAATCCGGTATGCTCAACCAAGGGCGGCCACGGAGGGCCGCCCCTACAGTACGTTCCGCATGGTCCAGCCCTATTTGAGTTATGAAATCTTCACCGCATAGCCAAGCCCATCACCAACGGGCAGGACTTCGGCGAGTAGTTGCGGATGATTGATGAAGTAAGGATTGAATTCGCGGAGCGCCACTGTTGAACTTTCAGTATCGCCGCTCGCGACTCTTCCACCCCAAAGCAGGTTATCGACGATCACCACACCACCGGTACGCAGCCGCGGCAAACCGAGATCGAGATACTGTGAATATTCTTCTTTAAGCGCGTCGATAAAAAGCAGATCGAAAGTCTCATCGAGATTCGGCATCACATCGAGAGCCTTACCGCGTTTGATCTCGACACGATCCAACAACCCAGCGCGCTGTAGATAACCAGTTGCGGCGCTAATCATTTCGTCACTCGGATCGATCGTCACTGTTCTTCCCTGTTCGCCCATGCCCCGCGCCAGGTGGACCACCGAGTAACCGATCGCCATCCCGATCTCCAAGGCTTTCCGTGCACCCGTAATGCGCGCAGTGATCTCGATGAAACGAGCTACCTCACGATCGGCAATCGGCACGCGATGCTCGGCAGCATAAGCCTCCATCTCAACGAGCAAGGGATCTTTTTGAGTGAGCAGTTGGTCCAGGTACTCAGCCTGGTCATGTTGAATGATTGCGTCGAGTTTTGCCTTCATTGTCTTCTGTCAACTGTCGGGATTATCCTGCACCTCGCCGCTCACTGAAACATAGCGGCGACCGAGGCCCAGTTGTCTTAATTTATGCTGCAACGACTGCCGGTGCATGTCCAAAATTTCCGCGGCACGGGTGACATTTCCCTGTGTATGTTCCAGGCAGCGAGTAATGTAACGGCGCTCAAACTCCCGGCGATCTTCGCGAAAATCCGCCGTAAACGGCACACGCAAACCGTCAGCGTCCGACTCGCCTTCAACGATGCCGTTCTTGGGCAGGCCCGCCGTGATCTCGTCTGGTAAATCTTTTGGCGCGATTTCATCACCCTCTGCCATGATTACCGCACGGTCGATCGTGTTTTTCAGTTCGCGCACGTTGCCCGGCCAGTTATATTCAACGAGGCGTCGCAGCGTGCCCTGGCTCAGCGATCGTTGCGGTAACTCATACCGCTCTGCTGCCAAACGCACAAAGGTTTCCGCTAATAGCGGGATGTCCTCGCGTCGCTCACGCAACGGAGCAATCTCGACGGTGACAACACGCAGTCGATAAAAGAGATCCGCACGGAAATTGCCGTTCGTGATCTCCTGTTCGAGCGGTCGATGTGTTGCACTCACAATCCGCACATCGACAGGAATAGATTCGTTAGCGCCGAGTCGCTCAATTCGTCTTTCTTCCAACGCGCGCAGTAACTTAGCCTGCACGTTGGAACTCATATCGCCGATCTCATCGAGAAACAACGTGCCACCGTCTGCCTGTTCAAACTTCCCTTCCCGTCTTGCCGCAGCGCCCGTAAAAGCGCCCTTTTCGTGGCCAAAAAGTTCGGATTCAATGAGTTCCGACGGTAACGCCGCGCAATTTACTGCCACAAAAGAAGCATTGCGTCTGACGCTGTTACGCTCGTGAAGTTCACGCGCCACCAATTCCTTTCCCGTGCCTGATTCTCCACGCACAAGGACAGTGGCGTCAGTCTCCGCCACCTTTTCGATCATCGCCCGCACTTTTTGCATCGCTTCTGAATTGCCGATGAGTGCTCCACGCTGCGAACGTTCGACCTCGATGCGACGTCGCAACGAGTAGTTTTCACGTCGTAGTTGAACTGTCTCTGCGGCGTTCTTGATGACCAGGCGCAGATCGTCGAGTTCGAAGGGCTTTGAAAGGTAGTCGTGTGCACCGGCTTTGACGGCCTCGACCGCCATGCGTTCGGAGCCGTGTGCGGTGACGATAATCACGAGCGGTCCATTGCCGTTTGAGCTCTTGAGCTCGCGGAGAAAGTCGAGCCCGCTCAGGCCCGGAAGGTTTACATCAAGGAGCAGAAGATCGGGTTCAGTTTGTTTTAGGAGAGCGCGGGCGGCTTCGGCGGAACCGGCTTCAGTGATGTTGTAGCCAAGGGTTGAGAGTGCGCGCCGCATGCCGTAGCGTGCGGCTTCCTCATCGTCAACAATCATTAATCGCAACGCGTCTTTTCTCACTTCCTGAGTAGTTTAGGGCCGTGCGGCCCTAAACTCCTAGCGCATCGCGTGCCATAAACTTGGAGTGCGGTGACTTGTCACCGCTTTGGTAAAAATACTAAAGCGCCAACAAGTTGGCGCACTCCAAAGAGGCGCGCTCTATTTGTTTGTTCTCTTAGCTGACACGACCAGGATGATCGCATCGTTTGACGGCCCAACATTGAGCGTGCCGACGATCACGGGTTCTGACTCGCGCATGCTGATGTCTGTTGCGAGACCGGTGTTTTCGTAGTTGACCATCGGCGCTACTTGCCCGTTCGCCGCAATCGCACCGGGGGTCTGAATCGGAATACGAGCACCAAAATTGAAACCAAGCATCTGCACTACGGGCTGGTTTTCGCTGTTACGCAGAAGCTTGACTTGTCGCACCTTGAATTGGCTGAAGCTTGGCGTTGTTGATGATGCGACGCCGGCTTGTGCTGCAAGTGGTCCACCGATAAAGCTGAGCTCCAAACGGCCTTCATTCTTCACACGATTAATTAGGGTTGCCGCAAGGCGGTAGTTTTTAAATGGCAAGGACGCGCGTAACTGTTTAATTACCGGTTCGAGCGTTGCGGGTAATCGCGACTCGTCGACTTCCTGATTGGTTCCTACGATCAGATAGAGTTGCGTCTCGAGATTGGCTTCATCAGGATCCGAACTCTGAGCCTGAACTGTTAAGCTGCTCGCAAGGCACAATGCGAGCAAGATCGCGCTCAGAAACATCTGCTTCTTCATTACTATCATCTCCTTCGATCAAATGGCGGTTCACCAGGTCAGAGCTATCACGCATTACTTAGAAAAGGTTCCACGTAAAGACGCAAAAGACCGCAAAGTGTTCTTTTCTTTCTTTGCGGTCTTTGCGTCTTTGCGTGAGACCTGATTGAGTATTAGAGCGGAACGCGCAGTTGGAAGAGTGCACCGCGGCCGTTGCGGCTCACGTCGAGTGAGGCTGAGCCGCCGACTTCCTGAACGCGTTTGCGAACGATTGCTAATCCCAATCCGGTGCCGCGTTGTCGTGTTGTGAAGAATGGCTCCCAGATTCGTTCGCGCAGATCTGCAGGTACACCCGAGCCGCTGTCCTGAACACTGATCAATAACTCGCTGTCTACTGCCGCTGCGATCAGCTCAACCTTCCCGCCTTGAGGTGTCGCCTGAAGCGCGTTGAGCAAAAGATTGGAGAGCGCGTCACGCAGTGCCGAAACAGACTTGCCTGCGAGCTCTGCTTCAACCTTCACCTCGCAATCCAGCACAACGCCCTGTTCCCTTGCACTGGCTCGAAAGAGATCGACCACAGATCGAAGCAACTCATCAACACTCAACGGCTGCACTGCAGGACTCTCTCTCCTTGCAAAACTCAGTAACTGCGTCACACTCTGACTCAGACGATCAGTTTCACCTACAATCAAACCAAGATCCCGTTCATACTCAGCGCGCAGATTCTCGTCTTCGCGCATCACCTGCGCAATCGACTTTATCGCGGACAGCGGGTTCTTGATTTCGTGCGCGACAGTCGCTGCCATGCGACCCAGCGAAGCGAGACGCTCTCGTTCTGCAAGCTCTCGTTCGAGCCGGAGATTTTCTTCCAACAGTCTCGAGTCGTCGATCGCGATTGCGACCTGGTCTGCGAGGAGTCCAGTGATTGAGCGTGCATCAGGAGTGAGACTTGCTGAAGCGGCGTCGACTGCCAATAAGCCTTCGACTTTATCCTCACGACGTAATGGATATGCGAACTTGAAGCCCTCATCCGTAAGCACGGGCTCGTCTTCGACCGGCTCCCAACCATTCTCTTTTGATTTCTCGAGCACCTGTTTCACCCAGGGCTCGGTGTCTCCAATAAAGATCTTGAGCCGTCGCAAGCCGAGCACGTCCGTGGTTCGTTCTTCTACAAAATGCAGCAACTGGGAAAGATCTTTGTATTGGCCTGCATACGATCCAATGCGTGCGACAATCTCCTTGTAAAGTGCAGCTTCGCGCTCGAACAGTTTGTGGAATCGTTGGGCCAGCCAGCCGCGTAAGGGCGCGGCGAGTAAAGCGAGCGCGAGGATCAGCAATGCTTCGACGAGCCCCGGTCTAACGCCGTATCGTTGCGTCATCCAGTCGCCGATCGTGCGAATGCCGAATACATAGACTGTCAACACCACCGTGGCGAATGTCACCACGATCAAACTTTCTTCGATGATGATTTCGAGATAGCGATAACGATAGATGTAGTAAGCCAGCAGAACCGAAGGCAGCAGCGATCCCAGGTTCGCGATCGTCTTGAGATAAAGTCCGACCACGGTTCCCTCACCGACACCCGCCGCGAGTGCGGCAAAGATCACGAAGCCTACGCCGACAAACGAGAAAGCAAGCGTCTGCATGATTCTCTTCTCGCTGCGGTTCCTGCTCCTGCGCGCAATCAGCAGTTCCGTCACGGCGATCAAGCCGAGCACGTACGCAATCCAGAACGCGAAAGGAATCACGAAGAACGAAAGCTTCGTGAACATCGGCGCGTATTCGCCGGTCCAGAGTTGCGGAACCGCGACGAGAAGAAAGATCGTGGGGATATAAGAGAGATAGACACGGAAGTTCTCGCTTCTGTTAAGCGAACGGCCGTGTGCGTTAGCCCAGAGGTGAAGGTGGACGTGAAGCAGGAATGAGTATGCAAAAGTGATACTCACAACGGCGACGGTGTCTGCGAATCGCAATAACGTGGTCCATGTATCAGGACCTAGATCGAAGAGACCGTGCAGTGTGACGGCGAGATTGCTGGTGTGCCAACCGCCCATCGTGAGCGCAAGCAGGGCCAGTAATCGTTCGATATTGGTGAGTTTGCTGCGATGAGTGACGAGCTGAAATAGCATCCAGAGCGGCAGCAACGCGCCGATGCTATAGCCGATGACCTGTAATATTTCGAGCGGGTCGAGTGGGGACATCTAAGTGCCAGCGTAATCAAACATCATTTTCACGCAAAGGCGCAAAGATGCAAAGAAAAGCTGAATCGCCCTTTGCCCCTTTGCGCCTTTGCGTGAAAACTTTGTTAAGAACCTAATTGGCCGCCGTACTCTTCGCCACCGGCGACGTAAACGTTATCTCAACGCGGCGATTCTTTTTCTGTCCTGCAACCGTGGTGTTCGGGGCAAGCGGGTTGGAGGCGCCCATGCCGTTAGCCTGAATGCGCATTGGATCGACGCCGGCTGATTGAAAGCGATCGGAAAGTACACGAGCTCGCTCTTGCGTCAGTTGCTGCAAGGAAACTTCGTTGCCTTTACTGTCAGTGTACGCCTCGATCAGGATCTGGTAATCAGGGTTGCTGGCTAATAGAGCTGCCAGTGGCTCAAGTTTAGCTGACGACGCTGCCGACAAGGTTGCGGTGCGTGTGTTGGTCCAGATTGTCTCCGGCAACACTAGACGAAAGCCCGTCGCGGTTTCTTTAAGCACGCCGTACTTCGCCAGCGTCTCTTTTAGAGTTGCTTCCGCTGCCCGTCTTTCAGATGCTCGTCGCTCAGCGTCCACCCGTGCCGTTTCTGCCTGCTTCTCACCTTCCAAGCGCGCGAGTTTCAGTTTTGCCGCATCGCCTTCGGAACGCAGTATCCCTACCTCATCACGTAGCTGCGCAATCTCAACCCGCTTTTCCCGAAGTTGATCGTTGGCAGTTCCTAAATCTCGCTCAGCGAGTTCACGTGCACGTTGCTCTTTCTCGAGCGCTGCGCGAAGTTGCGCAACTTCTCGTTGCGAAGCTTCGGCACTCTGCTCAGCACTACGCACTGCCTCATCACGACGCCGGATCTCGTCACGACGCATTCGAGCTGCTTTGCGCGCTACGGCGACTTCTTCTGCGTGTGCTCCCGACGAAGTGGCTCGTCTCGCTTCCAGATCAACCTCCGCCAGTGGTTGATTCAAACGCCAGGCCTTCTCTGCTGACTGCAACTGATCTTCGGCTGTCTGCAATTCATTAGGAGCATCCGAACCCGCTCCTGCGTACTTCGCAAGGTTCACCGCCTGTCGCGCTCCGAGCAGAGACACTGGCGTTTGGCGATAGTCACGGTCTGCTAATTCAGGAACGCTGGCCGTGCGGAAGTAATCACTCGAGTTGCCGATGTAACGGACATCTACAGTTTCAACCTGGCTTCCGTTTGGTCGCTGCGGTGGAAGATTTTCCATCACAATCATTCGACTCGGAACCTTCATCAGGAAGTGTGGCTCCGCGGTGAGTATCAACGCGAATGTCTGGAGCGGCGTAGTCACATCCAGTTTTGAATTTACAAAAGTACTGCCGCTGCGTTTGATCTCGCCAAGATTGTCGACATGTCCGTCGGGCGAGATGGCCCAGAGAATATAAGTCGTGTAGATTCCGCCCAGCTCCGATGCCCGAGGTAGATCGTCGATGCTCAGCTCGACGCGAGTGCCACGGCGCCCGGCACGCTTCACCTTTGCCTCACCCTTCAATCGCGGCAACATTGTCGTCCCACGAAATTTGACCGTAACCGTTTCTTCCAACGGATAGGTTATCGCGACTGTCTTGCGTTCAACGTCCTGCTGGGCAATTGCGACTGATGCAAAAAGCAGACAAGCACAGAGCGCAAAAACGAGATGTCGACCAATGCGGCTGAAACTCATGGCAAAACAACTCCTGACTTGCGAAATTGGGAGCAACTGGCAGCAGTTAGAAAGATGCCTCAAACAAGCGCATTGTTGCCGAAGGAGGTGATGAGGTCAAGCCGATTTTGGCCACAGATTGTACGGATCTAATCCGGATTAATCACGGATTATCAGCGGCGCCTACTTCGTCGGTAGGCGGCAGTTTGGATTATGAGAATAGAAATTCCCGATAAAAGAAGGAGCGGAGCCCATCCGCGCGGCGCCAGCAGGTGAAGAACAAGCCACGCGATTATTAGCCCTGAACCGATCCACCAGTGCATCAGGGAATCTCGTTCAGCTTGTAACCGACTCCTCGAACCGTCAGCACGTAACGCGGGTTCTTCGGATCGGTCTCGAGCTTCTTACGAAGACGATTGATGTGTGGATCGATGTTACGTTGATAACCTTCGTAGTCGGTGCTCCAGACTCGATCGAGCAATGCATTTCTGGACCAGGCGCGCCCTGGTTCAGAAGCAAGCAGTTCAAGAATCTGAAATTCGAGCGGTGTCAGATCGATGCGAGAGCCGTTGCGAATAACTTCGTGACGGCGCTTGTCGATTACGAGATCACCTACCTCTATGCGCTCGCCATCGGTCTCCGGCGGTGCTGCCCCACCGCGGCGCAACAGGGCTTCAACACGATATTCAAGCTCGCGTGGACTAAACGGCTTTGCCAGATAGTCGTCTGCGCCTGCCTCAAAGCCTGCTACTTTGTCTGAAAGCGCGTCGTGTGCGGTCAGGAATAGCGCCGGCGTCTGAATACCTCGATCTCGAACGCGTTTGAGCAGTTCAATGCCCGACATACCGGGCATCGAAACATCGAAGATAAAGCAATCGAATCGCCCGCCAATCGTGGCTTCCAGAGCCGCGCTGCCGCTCTCTCGTTCATCGACTTGAAATCCCAGCCGGCGAAAGTACTCGGCCAGGAGAAGTCTCATATCGGTATCGTCATCAGCGATTAGAAGACGTTTACCTGCGTGCTTGTTGTTTGTTGTCGCTTGCTGTGCCAAATGTACTGATCCTGTCGGAGTGGATCTAAAATCGTCTCAGGGTGCAGACGATTATAACCTATATTTGCGCAGACTCATCCGAGGGAAGGGATTTGCATGAGTTCACGCCCAGAACGAAATCGAGCAAATCAGTCAGCCTTGACGCAAATAAGTGGGGGTAAGTATAGTTCTTTTCTTAAGACTTTGGACCGTCTTCTACCTTCCTTATAGCAACTGATCAGAGATTTTCGCAACCAGAGATGCATGATCTTCGTCGCCTGTTAAAGTATTTGAGACCTCACTGGCCAATCTTCACACTGGCTGCTCTGGCAATGGTTATAGTGGCTGTGCTCGAGACCGCCATCGGCAGTTTAATTGCACCCATCTTCGATCAGGCTTTAGTGCAGGGGCAAGGACAGCGTACCGCCACCGTTTTCGGTCTGCAACACTTAATTCCCCAGGAACCGCTGGGCGCGTGGAAAATGATCTCGATTTTGCTGATCGTTTTCACGCTCGGAAAAGGTATCGCGGAATACTCCTCCACTTACCTGATGGCGCGGATCGGACAGTCGGCCGTGCTCAAACTGCGACAGGATTTATATAGCCATCTCCTTGCACAATCGGCCACGTTCTTCGAAAGGCATCGCACGAATTATCTCGTTTCGAGACTGGTAACGAGTGCCGCCGCTATTGAAACTGCGGTAACCAGCACGATTCGCGACATGCTGCGCGAGAGTTTTATCTTGATCGGATTTCTCTCAGCGTCTTTTTATCTCAGTTGGCGACTCACGCTCGGTTCACTCGCAATTGCGCCGGTGATCGCAGTCCTCACTGCCAAGTTTGGCAGGTCGTTGCGGAATCTCGCACGCGAGAGTTTTGAAGGCAGTAAACAGTTAACAGACACTGCGCAGGAAGCGCTTGCCAATCAGGGGATCGTGAAGGCGTATCGCGCTGAGAAGCGCGAGTCAGATCGCTTCACCGCGGTAGCGAAGAGGATCGTGAAGGCAAACCTTCGCAGCGCGAGCATCGCCGGCGCTTCACCGCCAACGATCGAAATGATCGGCATTCTCTTCGTCGTGTTGTTGCTGTTCTTTGGCCAGCGTGAAATCATCAACGGGAACATGGACACGGCGCAGTTTGTCACGTTCCTCTTCTTTCTGTTTCGCAGCTACGATCCGATGCGCAAGCTTTCGCGACTGCAAAACAGCATGGAGCAGGCACTGGCGGCAGCGCATCACGTGTGGGAAGTGATGGACGAACATGCAGCGATTCACGAGAAGTCGGACGCCACAGAACTGCCCACGCTCAAGAAAGAGATCGAGCTGCGGAATGTCTCGTTTGGCTATGCGAATGAGTCGCGTTCTGTTTTGCGCGACGTCAGCCTGAAGATACCCGCGGGAACGATGGTAGCGTTGGTAGGAGAGTCAGGTGGTGGAAAGTCTACTCTCACGAAACTGCTGCCTCGTTTTCACGATCCGAGTTCGGGAGCAGTTCTCTGGGATGGTATGGACGTCCGAGACACAACGATTTCGAGTCTAAGAAAACAGATCGCTCTCGTCACTCAGGAGACAGTGCTCTTCAACGATACGGTTCGACATAACATCGCTTACGGCAAACCGGAAGCAAGTGACAGGGAGATTGAAGAAGCCGCATTAATTGCATTTGCGCACGACTTTATTCGCGAATTACCCGATGGTTACGATACGATTGTGGGCGAGCGCGGCATCTTTCTTTCCGGCGGCCAACGCCAGCGGCTCGCTATCGCCCGTGCAATCCTGGTTAACGCGCCTGTCCTGATCCTGGATGAGGCTACGTCGGCGCTCGACGCGGAATCGGAGCGTCTGGTTCAACGTGCAATCAGCAACCTGGTACGCAATCGCACGACCATCGTGATTGCTCACCGTCTATCGACAATACGCCGGGCAGACACAATCGTAGTGATGGAAGCAGGCCGGATTATCGAAACGGGAACTCACTCGGAACTCCTGGCGCGTGGCGGGCAATACAAAAAACTTTATGAGCTTCAATTCGCGGACGAGGAAGAGTTTCCACAGATTACACAGATGGCACAGATTTAATCTGTGTAATCTGTGGATGGATTAATCATGAAATCAATGACCGGATACGGCAAGGCGATGGTGGCGGGCGATGATTTCTCCGTCTCCGTCGACCTGAAGACCGTCAACAATCGATTCCTCGACATACACCTGCGCGTCGGCTCCGAACTCGGTTCACTCGAGCCTTCGATAAAGAAACGCATCACCTCACGATTGTCGCGCGGGCGCGTCGATGTCACGGTGAGCATGGAACGCGTCGCGCAAATTGCTTATGAATTAAATCGCCCGCTCATCGCCGGTTACGTCAGTGCGTTGAAACAACTACAGCAGGATTTCGATATCGCCGGCGAACTCGACATCAACGTAATCGCACGAATCCCCGGCGCCCTTCAGCCGGCTCGCAACGGCATCGACGACAGAATCACTGCCGCACTCGAACGAGCTTTGGACCAGGCTCTGGACGAGCTTGAAAAAATGCGCGAGCAGGAAGGCGAAGCTCTCAAGAAGGAACTCCGTGAACGCGTGCAAAAGATTGAAACCCTCGTTCCCGTCATTGAGGCTTCAGCAGCAGGACTCGCGGACGCTTATCGTCTGCGGTTGCAAAAACGGATAGGTGAACTGCTGAATCGCGGTGGACAGGTTATTGAAATAGATCCCGTGCGACTGGCCCAGGAAGTTGCCTACCTCGCGGATCGCAGCGACGTGAGTGAAGAAATGGTGCGGCTGCGCAGTCACCTTTCTCAGTTTCAGGAAGCGCTTGATGCTCCCGGCGATGCAGGAAAGATGCTGGACTTCCTGCTCCAGGAGCTCAACCGCGAGGCAAATACAACGCTTTCCAAATCTACGGACCTGGCCATTAAGGAGGCGGGTCTGGCGATCAAAGCAGAAGTGGAGAAACTTCGCGAACAGGTTCAGAATGTCGAGTAAAGTGAAAGAATTACAGTTGGCCGGACCAGTCAACCATCCTTCTCCCAGAGGCACACTCTTCGTCGTTAGTTCACCGTCAGGTGGCGGCAAAGGCACAATCATCCGCCACGTGCTGGATTGTGTCGAAAATCTTAGTTATTCTGTTTCGTTCACTACTCGTGCGCCACGTACGAATGAAACACATGGCCGCGAGTATTTTTTTGTTAGTCGGGAGACTTTCGAAGAGATGGTTGCCGCGGGCGAGTTTCTTGAGTGGGCCTGCGTGCACGGAAACTTTTACGGGACATCCAAAAAACAGATCCTTGAACAGACTGGCGCCGGCGCCGACATGATTCTCGAAGTCGACGTACAGGGCGCTGCGAGTGTGCGGCAGTTGCTGATGGATTCGGTAAGCGTCTTTATCTTGCCGCCGTCTTACGAGGTTCTGAAGCAACGATTAATTGCGAGAGGCACAGACTCGCCTGAAGAACTCGAGGTTCGCTTGCGAAATGCGCCCGAGGAGTTAAAACAGTACTCGGCGTTTGAGTACGTAATAATTAACGACGAGATCCACAGGGCCGCCGGACAGCTTGCGTCAATCATTTATGCCGAACGTGCCCGTTGTATGCGACAGGAAAGTCTCGTCCGAGAGGTGATTCAGAATTTTCAAAACCATCAATCATAGGTTCATAAACTGAAGGAGCAATCGAGTGCCAACACCGACAGAGTTAGTTGAGAGTGAAGTTGAAGGAACCAACGGCCAGGAAGTTGATTCGAAGTACCGTCTGATAATCCTCGCCGCAAAGCGCAGCAAACAATTGCAGCGTGGCGCAAATCCCAGAATCGAGATCGATCCTCAGAAACACAAACCGACGCGAATTGCATTGGAAGAAGTGATGCGCGGACGCGTGCACTTCGATATTAAGCCGGACGGAAAGAGCCCGGCAGAAGAATAGGGCCACAGATGATACGGATGTCTTATGTCTTAAAGAGATCTGCGCAGATCTTTTAAAATATCCGTGTCATCCGCGGCTCACATGCCTTTGTAGTCCGGACCACCGCCACCTTCCGGTGTTACCCAGTTGATGATCTGGTAGGGGTCCATGATGTCGCAGGTCTTGCAGTGCACGCAGTTTGAGAAGTTGATCTGCAGACGTCGCTTTCCGTTTCCGCCGTCCTCAACCATTTCATAGACAGCCGCCGGACAGAATCGCTGACAAGGATTGCCATACTCTTCCGCGCAGCGTGTAGAACAGATATTGGTGTCGAGTACGTGTAGATGGACCGGCTGGTCCTCGTCATGGCCCACTGCGGCGTGGTAAACGTCAGTGACCTTATTGAAAGTCAACTTGCCATCGAAACGCAGATCGGTGTAGCGCTGTTCCAGCTTGTCACCGCGATAACCATACGCCGAAAGCTTCTTCATCTCTTCGTAACCCGGGACGCCACGATCTCGATCAAATAGCCCCCACGCACGGCCGCCCAGGAAGAATTGTAGACCGGTATTGATCAGCGCGAGCCATCGACCATGTCTAAAGCCGGAGTGAAAATTTCTCACCTTGTGCAATTCAGGCATGATCCAGCTTTCATTTATTAGATCTTCGTAACGCTGCAATTGATCCGCAGAAAAGTTCTGCGCCTTCAAAGCGTCGAAGATTACTTGCGCTGCCAGCATGCCGCTCTTGATGGCGGAGTGAATTCCCTTCAGTCGTTGCGGATTCAGCAGCCCCGCACAATCTCCTGCCAAAAGCACTCCATCAGCGTACATGCGTGGAATTGCAAAATAGCCGCCCGCAGTCACGGTCTTTGCGCCATAACGAATCATCTTCCCGCCATCGAGCAGTTTTGCGATGTATGGATGAGTCTTGAACCGTTGAAACTCTGCATGTGGATCGATCAAGGGATCTTTGTAATCGAGACCCGTCACATAACCGATATTCAGGACGCGATTCTGCATTCCGTAGATCCAACCGCCTCCGTAAGTAGACGTGTCGGAAGGAAAGCCAAGGGTGTGCGTGACGCGTCCGGTGGGATATCGATCGTCAGGCAGCTCCCATAACTCTTTCACGCCGAGACTGTAGACCTGCGGATCACATCCTTCATCTAGTCCAAGTCGTTCGATAAGTTGCTTTGTGAGCGATCCGCGTGGGCCTTCGCCGAGGACAGTAACCTTCGCCCGTAGATCGACACCCGGTTCGTAGTTCGCTTTGCGTTTCCCTTCTTTATCGATGCCTTTATCGCCTGTGCGCACTCCGAGCACTCGGTCGTTTTCGTCATAGAGCAGATCGGCGCCGGGAAACTCAGGGAAAATATTGACGCCCGCCTCTTCACACTTCTCACCTAACCACGCAGTCAAACGGTTGAGAGAAACAATGTAGTAACCGTGATTCTTCAAAGGCGGTGGCGTGATCGGCGAACGTATTGCGAATTTCGGGGTGAGATAGAGGAAATGATCTTCTTTCACCGGCGACTCGAGCGGCGCGCCCTGTTCCTCGAAATCAGGTATCAGTTCGCGCAGCGCTTTCGGATCCATCACTGCGCCGGAGAGTATGTGTGAGCCTACGGTCGATCCTTTTTCGATAACGGCGATTTCAATGTCACCGAGGGATTTGTCTTGTTTGACGAGCTGTGCGAGGTGGAGCGCGCCGCTGAGATTGGCCGGGCCTGCACCTACGAAAACAACATCAAACTCCAGAGTTTCGCGTTCCATGTCCACAGATTACACAGATCTCACAGATTGGAGCAATCGGCGTAATCTGTGTACTCTGTGGATATGCCTAACCATTTAATTAATGAAACCAGTCCTTATCTGCTTCAGCATGCGAACAATCCGGTCGATTGGTATCCGTGGGGCGACGATGCGTTCGAAATAGCGCGACGTGAGAACAAGCCTGTTCTGCTCAGCATCGGCTACTCGGCTTGTCACTGGTGTCACGTGATGGCGCATGAGTCATTCGAAAACGAAGCGATCGCGAAGCTGATGAATGAGTATTTCGTGAACATCAAAGTGGATCGCGAAGAGCGTCCCGACCTCGATCAGATCTATATGAACGCTGTCCAGATGATGACTCATCACGGTGGCTGGCCGATGACGGTGTTTCTGACGCCTGAGGCAGTTCCCTTCTACGGTGGCACGTATTTTCCGCCTCAGGATCGTTACAACATGCCGGGTTTTCCAAAAGTTCTGATCGGCGTTGCCGAAGCTTATCGTGAGCGACAAGATGAAATCCGCGAGACGGGGACTTCGCTGATCAATGAGCTCCGGCGTCTGAGTGAGACAGGCGGTTCCGATCATCCGATCGAGACTGAGTTGCTCGATGCAGCCTACGTCGGCGTGGTTCGGAATTACGATTCAATCAACGGCGGTTTTGGCGGCGCGCCGAAATTCCCACCTGCGATGACACTGGAATTCCTATTGCGCTCACACGTACGCACTGGTAATCACGAAGCACTCGAGATGGTGAAGTACACCTGCGGCAAAATGGGTAATAGTGGCATGTACGATCAACTCGGCGGCGGTTTTCATCGTTATTCAACCGACGCTAAGTGGCTTGTGCCCCACTTCGAAAAGATGCTCTACGACAACGCATTACTTTCTAGGCTCTATCTTCATTACTTCCAGATAAGCGGCGAACTATCAGCACGAGAGACTGCAGAAGGCATTCTTGACTACGTGCTTCGTGAAATGACACATCCCGATGGTGGGTTTTATTCAACGCAGGACGCTGACTCAGAAGGCCACGAAGGAAAGTTTTTTGTCTGGGATATCAAAGAGATCCAGCAGACGTTGGGTGAAAAAGATGCGTCGCATTTTTCGGCTTATTACAACATAACCGAAGCTGGAAATTTTGAAGGAAAGAACATTCCAAACGTTACTCGGTCTAAAGAAGACGTTGCGAAGTCGCTTGGAATTTCCGAAACAGAGCTTGAGGCATCGCTCAAAGAAAGCCGCCGCAAAGTGTTTGAGTTGCGCGAGACGCGTATTAAACCTGACCGAGATGAAAAAATACTCACAGCGTGGAACGGCTTGATGCTGGCAAGCTTCGCCGAGGCCGGCGTAATCTTAAACCGTCCTGACTACACGGAGGCTGCGCGACGAAACGCTGAATTCGTTCTTTCAAACCTGCGCGAGGATAGAAGGCTGTTGCGCACGTGGAAAGACGGGCGCGCGAAGTTCAATGCGTATCTCGAAGACTACGCGTTTCTCAGCGAAGGTCTGCTGACGCTGTTCGAAACAACTGGAGAACTGCGTTGGCTTAAGGAAGCGTTAGCCCTGACTGATCACATGATTGAAGAGTTCTGGGACGACGAAAGCGGCGGATTCTTCTTTACCGGCAAGAGTCACGAGAGCCTGATCGTACGTGCCAAGGATTACTTTGATAATGCGACTCCGTCAGGTAATTCCGTCGCCGCCACCGTACTTCTACGACTTGCGACACTCACCGGCCGCGAGAACTACCGGAATCTCGCAACAGCATTGCTGCGTGAAATCGGCGATCAGGCGAGACGATATCCATCGGGGTTCGGTTATGCGCTCTCGGCTGTTGAGTTTCTACTCTCGACGCCAAAGGAAGTCGCTATTGTTGGTAAAGATCCGACTGATATCCGCCCGTTGCTGGCCGAAACCTGGCGAAAGTACATTCCCAACAAGGTCGTCGCCCCGGGCTTTGGGGATGATTCCGAGGCCGCTCAGATCACACCGTTACTCGCAAACCGAGCGCTCATCAACTCTACAGCTACGGCATACGTCTGTGAGCACTTCACTTGTCAACAGCCAGCGACCGACGTAAACGCCCTCGCAGCACAGCTTTAGACAGGATTTACAGAGATTCTCCTTGGAGTGCGCCAACTTGTTGGCGCTTTAGTATTTTTACCAAAGCGGTGACAAGTCACCGCACTCCAAGAAGGGTGCCTCCTGCCCTTGACGCCAACCCGCTGGCAGGTCTATATTTACACCCGTGCCCAACAATGTTGGCACCATACCAAGCGCGCAAAACCAATCCACCAATTTTGTTAGATAGAGCTTCTGTTTTCGGAAGGATCGCCCCAGACATGCTGAAAACCAACTGGAGGAGCACCGCTCTCATGGCAGGTATCTCTGTCGTGAGCGCTATTTTGCTGTTGGCCGCAGTTATTACCACCGTTGACCTCGCCCTCTTCAAAGACGTAGGAATCGGCTCGTGGCTGTTACTTATCCTCATCACGATAGCTTCGAGCCCACTCACCGTACGCGTAACCAGTAACGATGGCATCCTCAGAAGCAGAGAGTCTATAGCCGACTCGTTTGTCCTGCTGGCCGTAATGCTCTATGCCGTTCCTCCCTCAAACGCTACCGGTCCGGCAGTCCTGCTGGCAGCCCTCGTCGCATTCGTTTCCACTTACCGAATCGCAACCGATCGTGAAGTGCTACTCAAGACAGGCATGGCGGTGGTTTCGACCTTCGTTGCCGCCTCGTTTTACGGAGCACTCATCAATCTCTTTGCAGGTCAGAACGACGTTCCGGTTCAGGGACCTCTCCCGCTAAACGTCCTTCTGATCCCACTACTTGTGCTCGCAACTCTGCAGTACGCCTTGAGCACAATAGCGACGGCGTGGTGTTTAAGTGTTGAAGCCGGTAAGTTCACGCTCATTCCCACTCCCGAAACAGTTGTTTGGACACTGACCACAAAGCTCGCCGGCGCGGCTTCGGCAGTGCTGTTCTATACGGCAGTCTTCAACGAGAGTCTCGCACACGCAGTTCTCGGTTTGCTCATCTCCGCCCTCATGTACCTGCTTTATCGCTTTAACGAGCGACGTCTTGAAGAAATCCGGCACGGTGAGGCCGAAAGACGCCAGCATGCGGAAGAGATGGCAAACATTCACATGAACACCATCGAGTCGCTCGCGATCGCGATCGATGCGAAAGACCAGACGACTCACGGTCACGTTCGTCGCACACAGATCTACGCCCAGCAGATGGGACGCCTCTTCAAGGTTTCCGACTCGGAGATTCGTGCTCTTCACGCAGGTGCGTTGCTTCACGACATCGGCAAACTTGCTGTGCCTGAATACATCCTCAACAAACCAGGCAAACTCACTGAAGCCGAATTCGCAAAGATGAAGATCCACCCCGTCGTTGGTGGCGACATCCTCAAACGCGTCAACTTCCCTTACCCGGTCGAGGAGATTGTTCGTTATCACCACGAGAAATGGGATGGCAGTGGTTATCCAAAAGGTCTCAAGGGTGAAGCGATTCCACTCGTCGCGCGGATCATTTCGGTAGTTGATTTCTATGATGCCACGCGTTGCGATCGTCCTTACCGCAAAGGGATGAAACGTGAGGAATCGCTCGCGCTTTTGCGCAGCATGGTCGGTAGTGCGTTTGATCCGAAGGTGGTTGAAACCTTCATCGAGCACGTGGAAGAGTTTGATCGGATGATCGACTCGCACGACATACAGGAACAGGTTGATTCGACGCCAACCATCGATACCCAGACAAGTACAAAACCTGATGCCGGTTTGGCGCCCGATATTCTTGGTGTCGCTGAAGAAGCTTCGCCGTTCCGCTCGATCAGTGACGCGCAGCGTGAGGTTTTTGCACTCCACGAAATCGCACAGACGATCGGTTCGTCGCTCAACCTCAGCGATACAGTGACGCTCGTTGCGAACAAGCTGCGCGCGATCGTGCCTTTCGACACGTGTGTGATTTATCTGGTTGACGATCCTTCGGGTAAAGCGATTGCCGCGCATGTGGTGGGTGAGGAGTTGGAGTTGTTTAAGCGCAGGCGGATCAACATCGGCGACGGCATCACCGGCTGGGTTATAGCGAATTCACGATCGATGTGTAATGCCTCGGCGGATCTGGACATGATCGGTATCCCGGATGAAGTCGTGAAACGCTTTCGCGGAGTGTTGGTGTCGCCGTTACTACGAGAGGAGGGCGCTTTTGGCGCAATCTCTTTGTACTCGCAAAGCCGCACGTCGTACAGCACTGAACACGTTCGACTACTCGAATCCGTTTGCCAGCACGCTTCGAGCGCCCTCAACAATGCGCTGACTTACGAGAGGACTCGCGAAAGTGCTCTTGTCGATCCTTTGACGGACCTGCCGAATGCGCGCGGGTTCTACATGATGCTCGAACAGCGACTCGCCGAGTGCCAGCGCATGAACAAGGAGCCGCTGGCGGTTGTGTGTATGGACATCGACGACTTCAAGGTCGTGAATGATCAGTACGGACATTCGATTGGTGACCGTTTGCTGGCGAGTGTGGCAGGTGTTGTGCGCCGCGAACTGAGACAGATGGATATCCTGACGCGCTACGCCGGAGACGAATTTGTTGCCATCATGCCGATGGCGTCGATCAAGATGGCCGGAGCGATCAGTGAGCGAATGCGCAACGCCGTCGAAGAACAATTGTTCTCCGTACGCAACGGTACAATGGTTGGCTTAGGAGTCAGTCTCGGCGTCGCCTGCTTCCCTGAAGACGGTGAGACCTCGGAAGAACTCCTGAGCGCCGCCGCCCGCCGCATGCAGCACGACAAGAACGGACGCAAAACCGTTCTCACTGTCGCCGCCGCCGGCCGCGCCTCAATCGACATGATGACGTAAGCCACAAAAACGATTAGCCACAAAAAAGCACAAAAAGCACAAAACGATTATTCATTAAAGGCGTCCATTATTCTTTAGGAATTCTGGGCGCCTCCACTCAATAACCGTTTTGTGCTTTTTGTGCCTTTTTGTGGCTAATCGTTTTTGTGGCATAATCCGACGTTTTATGAGCAAACAAACAGCCGCACCACCTTCAGCCGCAAAAGCCGAAGAGCAGCAAAGCTCTGCCGGCGTGATGGACGCTCCCCCGGACCTGGACCCCCAAGAGCTCAAACAGGAAAGAGATCAGGCCAAGGAACGACAGAAAAACCGAGTCAACACCAGCGGGCTCAAAGTCGATCAAATAATCGAACTTTACCGGCAGATGCTCTTGATCCGTCGCTTCGAAGAGAAGTCGGCAGAGGTTTACGTCGCCGGTAAGATCGGTGGCTTCTGTCATCTGTACATCGGCCAGGAAGCCGTCGGCGTCGGCGCTATTTCCGCTATCAGAAAAGACGACTACGTGCTCGCGAGCTATCGCGAACACGGACTCGCACTCGCTAAGGGCATGACGGCGCGTTCGATCATGGCAGAGTTGTATGGCAAAGCCACCGGTTGCTCAAAGGGCAAAGGCGGCTCGATGCACATGTTCGACAAGAGCCTTGGCTTTCTTGGCGGCCATGCAATCGTCGGTGGTCAAATTCCACTCGCCACCGGAACCGCTTTCGCCACGAAGTATCAGGGCACCGACCAGGTGACGCTTTGTTTCTTTGGCGAAGCAGCAGTGAATCAGGGCGCGTTCCACGAGTCGCTCAACATGGCCCAGCTTTGGAAGCTTCCCTGCATCTACATCTGCGAGAACAATCAGTACGGCATGGGCACTTCGCTCGCGAGGGCAATGTCTTTGCGTGACATCTCCAAGAAAGCGTGCGCCTACGAAATGCATTCGGAGTTTGTGGACGGCATGGACGTGCTGGCCGTGCGTGAAGCCACAGTGCGTGCTGTCGAACGCGCGCGTAAGGATTATCTTCCGACGCTGCTCGAAATTCGCACTTATCGTTTTATGGGCCACTCGATGTCTGACCCTGGCAACTATCGAACAAGAGCGGAAATTGAGAAGTATCAGGAGCGCGATCCACTCAAACTGTTTTCCGCGAGTTTGCTCGAAGAACAGATCGTAGACCAAAAGACGTTGGACGAGATCGATCAAAAGGTACGCGAAGAGGTCGAGGACTCGTTGCGTTTTGCCGATGAGAGCCCGTTGCCGGATCCTTCGGAACTTTATACAGACATCTACGCTACCCCAATCGAACCGGGCCGCAAATAAAATCATGGCGACAATCACGATCCGCGAAGCACTTAACCAGGCCCTCCGTGAAGAGCTGGCCCGCGATGAAAAAGTATTTTTGATGGGCGAAGAAGTTGCCGAGTACGACGGCGCTTACAAAGTCACTAAGGGACTATTCCACGAGTTTGGCGGCAAGAGAGTTATCGATACGCCGATTACTGAGCTTGGCTTCGCCGGACTCGGCGTGGGCGCAGCGATGGCTGGGCTGCGACCGATCGTCGAGTTCATGACCTTCAACTTCTCAATCCTTGCCACCGATCAAATCATCAACTCGGCCGCCAAAATGCTTTACATGTCTGGCGGTCAGTTCAACATTCCGATCGTATTTCGTGGTCCAGGCGGTTCTGCGTTTCAGGTTTCATCGCAGCACTCTCAGGCGCTCGAGTCGTGGTATGCATACTTTCCGGGGATCAAGGTTGTGATGCCGTCGACTCCGGGCGACGCAAAAGGACTACTGAAGTCTGCGATTCGCGATGACGATCCGGTCATCTTCATCGAACAGGAGCGGATGTACGGAAACAAAGGCGAGGTTCCTGACGATCCGGACTTCACGATTCCACTCGGAGTCGCTGATATCAAACGGGAAGGAAAAGACGTGACGGTCGTGGCGCGATCGTTGATGGTCCCAGTGGCGCTGAAGGCAGCGGAGCAACTCGAACAGCAGGGTGTTTCGTGTGAAGTGATCGATCCACGAACCATCCGGCCACTCGACATCGATACGATTGTCGAATCCGTAAAGAAGACGAATCGAGTTGTGATCGCCGAAGAGTCGCATCCGATCTGCGGCGTCGGCGCAGAGATCAGCACACAGATCATGGAGCGCGCGTTCGACTATCTCGACGCTCCGGTTAAGCGCGTCTCCGGCGCGGATGTCCCGATGCCTTACGCGAAGAACCTGGAAGACCTCGCGATACCTGATGTGAACCGGATCATTGCGGCTGTTCGCGAAGTTGCTTATTTAGACTAGGACCCTATCCACAGATTGCACAGATTATGGCAACGAAGGTAATCATGCCGAAGCTCTCCCCCACGATGGAGGAGGGACAGATCTCGCGTTGGTTGAAAAAAGAGGGAGACAAGGTCTCCATGGGCGAGCCGCTCGCCGAAATCGACACCGACAAGGCCACAATGGAAATGCAGGCACTTGCGAACGGTGTCTTGCGCAAGATCCTGATTAATGAAGGGCAGTCGGCGCCGCTAGGACAACTGATCGCCGTGATTGGCGAACCGAACGAAGACATCGCGTCTCTGTTGTCCGAAGCACCGGCAGCAGCTCCGAAACCGCAAGAGCAGAAAAAAGAGGAACCGGAGAAAGCTCCGGAGCAACCTGCGCCGGCGCCACAAGCCAAGGCTGCCGCGGCAGGTGCTCAACCACAGCCCACAGTCGCCAACGGACGCCAACCACAGGCAGTAGCTGCTGACTCAGGAAGATTAATCGTATCCCCGCTTGCAGCACGGATGGCGGCAGAAGCGGGCATCGATCTGCGTTCGCTTCAAGGCAGTGGCCCAGGCGGTCGCATCGTCAAGAAAGACATCGAAGCAGCGTTGAGTGAACCAAAAGCGGAGGCTGCTACGCCGCTCCGTCTCGTTGAAACTCCACGATTTGAACAGGCCGGAGCTTCGGCTTATCGAGACGAGCCCGCCAGTGAAATCCGAAAAGTCATTGCGAAACGTCTCGTCACTTCACTCGGGCCGATACCGCATTTCTTTCTCACGTGTGACATTGAAATGGATCGCGCCGCAGAGATGCGTCGTGGCATCAACGCTCTCGATCCGGATCTCAAGATCAGTATCAACGACATCATCATCAAAGTGACGGCAGCCGCTTTGATAAAGCATCCGGAAGTCAATGCATCGTTTCAAGAGAAGATCGTCAGGTATTACGAACGCGCGGACATTGGCGTCGCGGTCGCAATTGAGGATGGTTTGATCACGCCTGTGGTTCGTGCGGCCGATCAAAAATCACTCAGCCAGATTGCTGCCGAGGTACGTGAACTCGCAGAGCGTGCGCGGTCGCGGAAGTTGAAGCCTGAAGAGTACACAGGCGCGACTTTCTCGATCAGCAACCTGGGTATGTTTGGCATCGACGAGTTCACTGCAGTCATCAATCCACCTGAAGGCGGAATACTCGCAATCGGTGCGATGACGCCAAAACCGGTTGTCCGTGACAACGAAATCGTAATCCGGCAGATGATGCGCGTGACGATGTCGTGCGATCACCGCATCATAGACGGCGCAACCGGAGCAAAGTTCCTGCAAACATTCAAAAAGATTCTGGAGAATCCGCTGTATCTCGTAGTGTGAACCACTAACTCACGCGGATGACGCAGACTCGAGAATCCCCGTACGCCATCGCCCCTCACCTGGCGCTTGTGGCAGTCCAGATCCTCTTCGGCACCTGGCCCATCTTCGGCAAGATCGTTTTGCGATCGATGTCCTCCCCGAGCCTGGTTTCGCTCCGGCTGACAGGAGCGGCGTTGATGTTCGCTCTCCTGCAACGCAAACTCACACCGCTACTCAGGATGCCAGTCAAAGACATCGCGTTACTAATTTTCTGCAGCATGATAGGGATCGTCGGTAATCAATTTCTCTACGTCACGGGTCTGTCACTAACCACAGCCATCAACGCGACGCTTCTCAGTACAACGATTCCAGTCTTCACTCTGTTCGTGAGCATTCTGTTTGGACAGGACCGCCTGTCACTGCGGCGACTAATCGGCATCATGTTAGCTGCCGTCGGAGTTATTTATCTGGTAAATCCGGCCCGAGCAGATCTCTCTCAACAAACAACCGCCGGCAATCTTCTGCTCGTCGGCAACTCACTGCTTTACGCCGTGTACATCGTGATATCGAAGGACCTATTTGAACGCTACGGTGCTCTGAATGTGATCACGTGGATCTTTCTAATTGGATCGGTGATTACGGTTCCGGTGGGAATCTATTCACTACAACAGGAGAACTTAAGTGCGATAAGTGCCGGCGTGTGGCTGATACTCGCCTTGATCATCATCTTTCCGACAGTCGGTGCTTATTACCTCAATGGCTGGGCACTGACCAAAGTACCGCCCAGCACGGTAGCGGTATACATTTACCTGCAACCGTTAATCGCATTTGGGTTTGCGCCGCTATTGTTGGGTGAGCAGTTGGGCTGGAGGACTGGTGTCGCTGCGATCCTGATCTTCGCGGGAGTCTGGATTGTT